>CBDCKS010000002.1:0-5596561 GCA_965218345.1 Waterburya sp. | reverse complement strand
GTAGACGAGGGGATCGCGATCGATCTGACCAATCGAGGGGAGAATCGCAGTCTGATAATCTCGGTGGAGACGGAGGAGGAGTTAACCTAAAGCCAGCGGTAATTCAACCTACTATAGCCAAATCAATTGCGACTAAGATTGTTTCTCTTGCTCAGATTCAGCATAATTTAACCCTAGAAGCTGTACCAATTTTGCGGGAAATTTTAAATAATTCTCCAGGCAAAAGAAAATTTACCGACGGAGAAATCGTTATTTCCTACCAAAGTGAGACAAAAACTCTATCGGTAGTTGACCTTGCCAGTTCTCAACTCAAGATGCAGGCAATTTATGATGGCCAAAAATGGCAAAGCGATCCTAAGTGTTTGGGAGGAATGAGAAGAGAGGATCTTGCCTTTTTAAAGGCAGCTTTGGTAATGGTAAAAGCTCAAAGCTCTCAGCAGAATACTTCGACAGTTCCAGAACCCGCAGCTTCTAATACTCGAAGCTATTTTGCCAGTTTGACAAGTCCCGATCCTGCAAACGATCGGTCAAACCAGCAGGGTTCTGCTATCGAGCGTTAGGTATGTAGAAGGGAGTACTTAATCAGTACTCCCTTGATGACACTAGATCGCCTTTAGTCCGTTGTAATCTCTAGTTTGCGAGCCTTATAGAGCTTTTTGCTGATATAGTTTCTATTTGCTCTTGGATCTGTCGATCTGTGATATATTGCTTCATCTGAGCTACTGTAACTTGCTCGATATCTTTGGTCGCAGGGTCGAGATATTTGGTGGTTTTAAGGTTGTAATTAAGGTTTCAACCTGGGGAGATTCTGTGGCGATCGGGGTGGCAACTTGAAAAGATTCAATTGAGCTATGTTCGTCAGTTTCACTTTCCTGGTTGTTTGATAGTAAGCAGAAAGTATTGTAGACCATTGCTAAAGTGTAGATGGCGACTACAAAGTAGAAAAATTAGTTAGTAATAGTTGCATGTGTTTGCTCCTTGATGATTATTTTTGTTCAAGGTGCGAAGCGCGATACTCCGTACAGTTGCGATCGCCTGGAAGTTTACTAAACGGGTACGTTTGATCTATACGGGGAATGCTCGTCTTCATAGTCGATTGCCCCTGCCTGTTCCTCAATTCCGATTTCTTCAGATTGAGATAAGGTAACGTTCACTTTTCTAATTAACTTATTAGTTAATTTCAGTTCGATGACTATCGACAATAATACAGTCTTTCTGGCTAATTTAACTGGATTTACTAGTTAGTTATGACGCGCCTCGTGCTGCTCAACCTAATCAGGGCTACTATTCTCTTGAGTAGTTCCAAATTCTAATTCTAAAAGTGCCAATAGCTTTTCTTCTAAGATTGTTAGATAGGGAGTCTTTAGCTTTGCCAAACCATTTAAAATCCATAATGCTGCTTCATCTAGTTTGCCTGTTTGATGCAGCAGCGTCATACGAATCCCTAGATTCTCCATCTGTCGGCATTCGTCGGGGGAATATTCTAAAGATTTTAGATGCTCCGATCGCAGTGTGTATTCACTATCCCAAGTAGCAACTAAGCAGCTAAATTCATAAACTTCGCTCACAATACACCAGCAGCCACTTTTACCCCGCAGTTCGGGATTGTCTTTTACCATAATCTGACAAACTGACCCTACTTTAAAAGATATAGGCGGTCGATCTCTATCCTTAATGCGTTGCACCACATCTTTAACTATTCTTCCCGCCGGTACTTTACCTCCCGCCTCTTTTACCGCAGTCTCCCAGGCTAATGGTTGCTCTTGGGGGTCTAGCTGGCTTAATGGTTGTGCTTGACTCTCTTTAGTTGGCAAAATGTGCAAAATTTTTGCACATTTATCGATTAGGTTATCGTAAACTATAGCAGCTTCAATCAATTGGTAGGGACGACGGCGAGTATAGTTAAAGCGATCGCGACAGTAATCTTCAAAAGTAGCGTGAGTAGAACGGTAAAGCCTACGGTCGCGTAACTGCATTAATGCCATGCCAGCTTCGTAAAATGCGCGTTCGACTTTTCTTTCCAAATGTAGGCGATCGCCTTCTTCTTCCCTAGTAAGAGGTGCGATGGGTAATACTGCTAGTTCGCTAGTTTTACTGGAAGATTTTCTTCTCTTTCGCCATTGCTTTTTGGAGCGCGCCATCTATTGCTTCTCCGATGATGCTTAAATTATTTTACCTTCTCAGCACCGTTAAAGAGATGCCGAGGGACACTCAATTACGAAAATATAAGGGCTTAAGCCAAAATAGCTCTTGGAAATATACCTTCTCAAGAGCTATTTCACTCCCCTAGAATGTGTACCCCTATTCAGGAGCAAAGGCAATTTATTCACATTTTGTCGGTATTTATTCAAAACTAGCAAAGTAGATCGATCGCAAACGAACTCAAAATGGGAGAATGATTTAAAAAGTGTAAAAAGCCTATTGTGAGTTATCTGCTCTATTCTCAAGCAGAACAATTAAAGCTACATGAACCCGTTCCCGTTACTCTTCATCCTGCCGCAGTTTACCTCAGTTCTTTAAGTGAAGGGTCGCGTCGCACAATGTTGTCTTCGCTCAATGCGATCGCCCGTCTATTGACCGAGGGAGAATGCGATGCTTTTGCTTTAGATTGGTCGAAGTTACGCTACCATCACACCGCAGCAGTTAGAACTGCCCTCAAACAAAGGCTTGCTCCTACTACCACCAATAAAATGCTGGTTGCTCTGCGGCGGGTACTGACTGAAGCTTATCGCTTGGATTTAATCGATGCATCTGATTATCACAAAGCAGTAGACATATCTAACGTTAAAGGAACTGGTCAGTTAAGGGGTCGGGCTTTAACTACAGATGAAATAAAAAGTTTGATCGATCGTTGTTACCAACAAGGAAACGAGATTGCCCTTCGAGATGCTGCGGTAATTGCCATTCTCCGTTGTGGTGGTATTCGACGACAGGAAATGGTTAGATTGAAGTTAGATGACCTCGATATCATTACTGGAGAATTAACTATCCGTCGGGGTAAGGGTGGTAAATTTCGGCTGGTTTACTTAACTACTGATGCGATCGCTACGATCGAAGATTGGCTAGAAGTAAGAGGTCATCTTCCTGGAGCTTTAATCTGTCCCGTGAATAAGGGTGGCAAGGTGACACTGCGTCATTTTGCAGCAGATGGCGATGGCATCTATAAGTTAGTCAAAGCTAGAGCAACCATGGCGGGAGTCAAGCATTTTTCGCCTCATGATTTTCGGCGTACTTTTTGTTCCGATCTTTTAGAATTTGGGGAAGATGTGTTTACAGTTCAGGAATTAGCGGGTCATGCTTCTCCTGCTACAACTGCAAAGTACGATCGCCGTGGTGAGGGCAGAAAACGCCGAGCCGTCAAGCGATTGAAGTTTAGGTAATTCATTAAACAATTTCATCCGCTTTACTGCCTTCACACTCAATCTAATCGTTTGTGATTAACTCTGACATAATTTTAATTCTTGGCAGTTAACTAAGACGGATTTTCCGTGAGTATCTTTGATTTTGGCAACTATTCCCGTAGTTGCTTGAACAATCCATTGTCCTTTAGCCCTTAGCCATTCAACTATTGCTCCTGGCTGGATAGTATTAGCTTCTCCTGGATCTATTTGGATGTCCGCTCTGTGAGATAAATTATTATCTTTCCCTATAGTGGACACGAAGGATAAATTACAAGTATCATTATTGCTTACCGATTCAGTCTGTGAGAAGGCATCATCTCTTTGCAACCAATTCGTAAAGATTTCTGCTCGACCATCATTACAGAGTTCAAAGATATAAACTCTTTCTCGTTGCTCTCTAGAACCAAGGCGACCAATATAAGTAAGTTTTAATCCCAGTAAACTTAGTAATTTTTGAGCAATTTTAATTGGTGTATCAGATTCTACTATGGTTAATCCTAGAAAGTTTTTAAGTTCTCGTTTATTAGCATGAGCTAATTCGGCAATCAACTGAAGATTGGGATCGCTACCTCTATATTCAACTCCAGGTTTGAATAAATCTATAATTAAGGTTTCCAACAGTCTTAATGAAGTAGATAGCAAACTGCGATTGAAATCTGGTAGCCATAGACGATTCTTAGTATGATGAGCGATCGCTCTTAGCTGTTTTGAATCTCGTTCAATCAAGTATGGTCTGCCAACGGTAAGGTAATAATGGGAGAGCAATTGGGAATACCAGCCTTCATCATCTTTCTGTACTAGTTTAGATGTAATAGAGATATCGCTGCCATAACGCCTGACTAAGTTTCCCTTGCGTTCGATCCATCTTTGTTCTTTGGTTTTAGCTCGTTTATCTTTTAGTTTCTGGTACTCTGAATCAGTAGGAATAGGTGCATCTGCTACAGAGCTACATTCAGCTAGATATTTAGCTTCGGCTACCTGTTTTAGTTGTGTTTCTACTTCAGTAGTAGGATTCAAATTTTCTGCTTCGGGTACGTTCGGAGCGGTTACAAAATGTCCTTCCCCGATCAAGCCGTCAACAATTGAACTGCGATAGTTTTGCATTGTAAGGTTGATATAACAGCCACGTTTAGCCCAAGTGTTTAGGGATTCTGGTTGAAAGTTAGTATTTAGATCCAAGTCTGATAAAGAGGAATCAGCAGCTTGTAGAAAACGGATATTCTTACTGGCTTTATTTTTAGTACTAGCAATCAGAACTTTTTTAACCGTAGCTCCATTACCTACCATACATTTATAAAAACCCCGTTTGGCTGCCCAGAGATAGCGAGGGACATTGGCACGGACGCGAGCTAGTACCTGACGAATTGAATCAGCTGCCTGTACTCCTTGGGCGAGCGCCCAAACCGAATCAAAATGAGGAACCTGTTTGATTTTCCCTAAATCGGTTTTGACGGACTGTAGCAATAATTCAAAAGCCAAAGGAACTTCTGAATAGCGTTTATCCCTCCTTTCGCATTCAATACTAACTCCCGTTTCGATAGATGGAGAAGCGATCGCAATATCGTAGTTGGGCAATATTTCATTAAGACGAGCAATGCAACCATAAGCAGGATGAGAAGGATCTGCTACTGTCTGGGAATCAATACGGATAATTTTCTTCTCAGGGAATTGCTGTTGGAGATAAGATTCTAAATTTTGTGTTCCCCACTTTGACTTAAGCTTTTGCGCCGAACAGCTAACAAATGGTCTATCTCCATCTTTAATGCGCTCGACTAAATCTCGAACTAGACGGGCGGGATTCTTATCCTCATAATTATGTATTGTCCAGCGTTGTTCTTCGGGTGGTTGCCAATCATTAACTAACACAAAGGGTTCGACATGGAAGCCTGCAAGTCCGCGCACGTAGTCAATAGCAACATCAGATAGATCCGCATCGGCTAAATATACTTTGCCATCGCCAGAGAGATTGTTTTGAATTAAGGTTTTAAACTGCGCCAAAATCTCAACTCTCTCTAAAGCACAAGTAGCGGAATTGAGTAGATGCCAAATAACTTGTTCTGCTTCATCGATAATTACTATCCCATCCGACCAGTTATCCGCATTAAATCTCGCTCCTGAGTTGGGATGTAATGAATCAATACAGAGTCCATAACCGAGAACAGTTCCATATTCAACGGTTTTAATTTCTGTCAGATAGGGTAAGCCAACTCTTTGGCATAGTGCTTCTCCTAATTGAATACGATGAGTTAATAGTAAGACCCATTTTCCCTCTCTGGTGGCTTGCTGGACTATCTGTTCTAGTAGATGAGTTTTGCCCGTACCTTTAGGAGATTTGAGACAGATAAGTTTGGCAGTCTTGGGAATGGATATAGTGTCAGGTTCAATAGTGCAAAGGTGTGAAGGTACAGAGGTGAAATATTCTCGCGATTTTTCCTTACCCTCTAGCTCCTTTATTTCTGTCAGCAGCCCCAAATATCTTCTATTAACCTGAAGATCCACTTTGTGAGTAAGTTGGGTGGAGGAGTAAACTAACCATGTTGTTAGAGATAGTGACTGTTCATAAGCGCGCTCGAAAGCTGCTGCACCGTTCTGAACAATTAAATCGTCAACCCCTTTATCGGCTTCTTGCCAACGGATCACTCTAACATCAGCTCCAGCCTTAGTAAACAGTTTACCCGTTTTAGCGATCGCTATGTTGACATTGGCGATGGTGCTAGCTTTGGTGTCTTTATCAAAAGCCAAGTAAACTTTACGTCCAGCTTGAGCAAAGACCTGAAGTTGAGGGATAAGTTTAGCTAGCCCTACTTTGCGTCCCAATTCGTCTTTGGGTTGGCGATACCCGTTAAAAACACCAGGAAGGGCAATCGCTACATATCCCAAACTAAGAAGTGCAGCAGCTTTTTTAGCTCCTTCGGTAACGATTAGAGGAACTTCTGGGTTATTTATGACCCATGACCAGAATGATAAGGAATACTCGCTAAGTTCAATATTGTGTCGTTCTGCAATAGTTTGCCAAAGAAACTGAGAAACTTTGAGAGCAATTATACCTGTCGGGTGTTTGGGAGGTCCTTCATATTTGATTATCTTGCCTTTGTCTGCCGATAATCTGGGTTGTATTGGTTTGAATTGACCCCATAGATCGTCCGAGAATTTGTTTAGAACATCTACTCCTGATACCCACCAGCCACCAGCTTCTACATGACGATAGCGTTTGAGAATGCTGTAGCTAATTGCGCCTGTGTTGATTCTTTTGAGTTTGTCTGAAATAAATAGACGGTCCAATGCGTTCTGACCTTCCAAATGAAAAAAGTTTAGCTTAACCAGATCTGAGTGGATAGCACTTTCTTGGTGAAGTTCTTTGTATTCGTCTGATGTTAGTTGATTAGGTATTTGTTCCTTTTCTTCTTCTTTGATCGAGGCAAATGGTTGAATCATCAAATATACACTTCCAATATGTACTGGGAGCTATACATTCATGTTCAAATTGACACGCCAAACTCAATGAGCATCAAACGGTTGAAAATTGACACTTAATTATTACCATCAATTTTCTGAAATTGACGATATGATGTTAGGTAGATATGCAAATTATCGAAAGTGCATTTATTTCCCCCGCCAGGGAAATAGCACTCTATGAGCTTGGATTTGTGCTAATTGGCATGAAGTCTAGGCTCTCTTTTACGTGTAAACATTTACTGTGCTTTTGGAAAGAATGAGTTTCCTCAACAACATTCATTCATTCGGAGGTGCTAATTTTTGTTTTTCTCTAGTGTTTCTTATTTATATTTCTATCGCAGCTTAACATCGTTGAAAATGCGCTATCAATAGTATATAAGTACTAATACGCGAGCTTCACAGGTAAAACTGTACGCGAGCTTCACAGGCGGATTGAAAAAAAATACGCGAGCTTCACAGGTAAAACTGTACGCGAGCTTCACAGGTAAAATTGATTAAAATCTCAATAAGAAAGGATTTTTAATTTTAAAAGTCAGAAAAAAATACGCGAGCTTCACAGGTAAAACTGTACGCGAGCTTCACAGGCGGATTGAAAAAAAATACGCGAGCTTCACAGGTAAAACTGTACGCGAGCTTCACAGGTAAATGTAAAGTTGCGTAAACTTTATCGGCTAATACTTTCAAAACTAAACCATAAGAATTCAAAGTAATTATCCTTATGAAAGATAAATAGCCTACGATATTAATACAGTGAGTGAATATACCCAAGATTTTTTTCCTGTAGACGGTCAGCTTTTGATGGTCATGCCAAGAGCTTCTGCTTCTATTAGAAACCCTGAAGTGCAGTTACCAATTTTGAGAAAAGATAAAGGTAATTATTACCTTGAAGTGCAAGTAAATGCCGATTCTGAAGATGAGAGAGAATTGGCAGTTACTCGCCGCGTTTCATTAGACAAGCTTTCTCAAGCTGAGTGGAAAGAATTGGAAGCTCAATATAATAGTCTGGATTTGAGTATTTGCAATGATGTGGGAATTAACAAAGCACTAGAAAATATTAAAGATTGCCGAATTAGACGTTTGTTCTTAGCTTTGCTTACTTTTTTAAATCCTAGACAAGTCAGCATTATTCTCTATTTATATAGAGAAGCAGCTAGCCAGGATAACGGCTCACTAGTTTCATTTCGTTCCAATGATTTACTTGAAAGTTTAGGATATAAACGAACTAAGGATGGAGGCTTTGCCGCTCGGGTGCGATCGCAGCTTAACCAAGATTTAGTGGCATTACATCGCACAGAATTGGTATTTGCAAGTTCACTTCAAAAAGGGGAACAAATTGGTGCAAAAGTTTCTGTAAAAAGTATCCTGCGAATTCGCGATTATGAAATTGATAAAGTGCCGCGCAATTTCGATCTGTCTAAAGCTGCTGACTATACTTATGAACTAGCCGATGCCTATACAGTGGCATTGGAATTTTTTGAGGGTTCAACTCAATCTGAGAAGAATGTTTTGTTTTCCACTAGTATCGATCTCAAAGAAAAGCAGGGAGGCAATGCTAAACGCGATTACAAGACAAAACTACTAATTTACATAGCCAGTAGAATGAAATGGGACAAGTTAAAAGAAGGTCAGTACTTATCAATCTCTAAAAATTGTTTACTCAAAAATTTGGATCTTCTTGGCAGTAATAAATCGCGCAATAACAAGATCCTATGGCGTACAATCGAACAGCTAAACCAAGATGATTATATTATCAAAGCCAGAGAATTAGATGGAAAGCGCAATCAAACTAAAATTCAATTTCAAATTAATCCTCAAAAAATTAGATGTTTGAGTTTGAGCTAAGGTAATTAATGTTGTGTCGGTTTAAAAAGGTATTTCAAGTCTTACTCATGAAAAAGCAAAGATAGCTAATCTAAATATTCATCTTCTAGCGCTTGAAGTAACCTCTCTTCAATTGAATTGAGCTGGGAACGATTCAGCTTTTCTAATCCCTGTAATACCCACATAGCAGCTTCATCTAACTCTCCTACTTCGGACAAAGCGGTCATTCTTGCACCTAAATCCAGCATTTGTTCTGATTCATCACGGGCGAACTTCATTTGTGATAAATCATCTAATGAAACCACATATTGATTATCCGGCACTGGTCGGCTAAAAGAGGAGAGAGTCAAAACCTTGCACGGACAAGAGTTCATTCATGGAAATGGGACGATGATAGTAACCCATCGCCATCGCTGGAGTTTGATTGTTCCCCAGTCCCCAATGCGGTCGAACCCAGTTATGTATTAATCGCTGAACATCCAAGACTCTTTGTAACCCAGACAGCTCTTTTGCATAGAGATTTTGCCGTCGGCGATAGGCACTCCCCCGTCGGCGCAATGCACTGTTTTGTGCTTCGTTATGATTGGCATGAACCTCACTCGTCGAACTAATGGCTGTAAATGGATGTTCGAACTTCATCCACTCAACTCGTCTACGACCTTGAGAACCTTTAATCTTAATGGCTACTTCGAGACCGAACCGCCAGACTTTCCGATGTCTGTATTCAGCAGTTGTTTCACCCTGCTTCAAAATCACACTAGCTAATTGCCATAATTCTTTGCCATAACAACGCTCTCCGTCACTAAACCATCGAATAAATGTTGCTGGCTTTGCCCATGCCCAAGCAGCTACCGTTCCTTGCTTGAATAATTCATTTCTCCTTTGTCCCGCGATTGCGCCTACCCAGTATCGGCTCTCACGTTCAATGAAGTGGATTGTCCATCCTTGAGACTCACTGGGGGGAAAGGTTCTCCCTTACGCGAGTGTATACTTCGTCTCCTTCGATTGTTATTTCTGCCTCTGCTGGCGCTGCTGGCGACCATTTGCCTACTTTTTTGCTTAGTCTCCGCTCCCACTCGATAATTGTTGAGTGGGACTTTCCTAATGATCTCCCTGCTGCTCTGAGTCCCATTCCTTCTGTTCTCACATTCATCGCCATTGTGACTAACTCTATTGGTGTTCTCAGTCTTGCCATCACTGTTCCAGTTCTTTCGTTAAACTGTTTCCCACAGCCTCCACACCGATATTTTTGGATTGGACTTCCATCTTTTAATTTAATTTTGCCGTTTTTTGTTATTTGCTCACTCTGACATTTTGGACACTTCATCTGGATGATTTATCGCTATCTTCTCTCTTATTCTATCTCTCATTCTTTAGCCGACCAGTGCCGTAACATAGGTGGTATGTACGCTAACGCCATTTGCTTTTTGTAAAGCACCGTTCTGTAGTCCGAGAGCCAGACACATAAAACTAATGAACAGTTCTCGGTTATATGGCTGATGAAGATTTCTACTAAAACTAGCAGCTACGAAAACTATAGTAGCTTCTAAAAAAAGCGCAGTAGTCAAAGAAAATCTTGAGAATTTGCGTTTTGCTAGCTGCTCCGTAGTTAAACTCAATAGAAAACCGAGCAAGAAAACAGCGATCGCCAAAAAACGATCCATAGCCACCGACCATTCACGATTGACCAGACTAACGGCAGCCAAAATAGAATTTCCCGTAATATGTCCAGTAAAGGTTTGAGCCAGAAGATAGCTAGACGCATCGGCATAGCCGCCAACAAACGCTAGTCCTAAAGAGATCCAAGTTTCCCGATTTTTGACTATACTCATTCTTGGTTCTCTTACAGCCGAAAGTGTCTTTATTCAAAAAGCTTTTAGTAAGGTCGCTTCAGCAAATTCTTTAAAGCAAGCCACAAAATTATGCCAGTTTTTTGTACTCTGGTTTGTAGACCTGCTGGCGAATGAACGCATCAAGATCATCAGGACGACCGACGCGGGCTAAATCGCTATCGAACACCAGCTTGGCAACTCGCACTGCCGTTTTGATCTCTATTTCCAGAATGTCCGACTGCGACGGATAGATCAGTCCCTGCTTCATCTGATCCTCTGGCACCTGATCGGCGACGGCGGCAGCGGCCTCAATGAACATTTCATCAGAAACACGCTTGGCTTGGGTTGCATAGATAGCCAAGCCGACGGCAGGAAAAATATAAAAATTATTGGCTTGTCCTGGCAAGAAGGTCTGACCGTCTAGGTGAACAGGAGGAAACTGTACGCCCGCAGCATAAATCGCCTTACCTTTTGACCAAGTATATGCCTGTTCTGCCGTACATTCAGCGTGTTCTGTAGGATTTGAAAGTGCTAAAATCACGGGGCGAACGTTAAGCTGTGACATGGTTTCGACCACCTCTTGAGAGAAGGCACCGCCCACCGTACTCACGCCTATAATCGTAGTGGGCTTAAGGCTCTTAATTGCCTCCACAAAGTCTTTAGTCGGCGGATGGGAATGTGCGTACGGCTTTTGAAAATCTACTAGATCGGTACGAGTCGGTTCTAACAGTCCGTTGATGTCGAACATCGACACTTGTGCCTGAGCGTTTTCAAGCGCCATACCCTGTTGAACAAGTGCGGTGCAGAGTAGGTTAGCAAGACCAATGGCTGCCGAGCCTGCGCCTAAAAACAGATACTTCTCGTCTTTTAGTTCTGTGCCTTTAAGTTTGGTCGCGTTAATCATTCCTGCTAGAGTAATGCCTGCTGTACCCTGCACATCGTCGTTGTAGCAAGATACCTTGTCTCGATAGCGTTCTAGCAAATGTACAGCATCTACGCCCGTCCAGTCCTCAAAGTGAATGCAGCAGTTGGGAAACACTTCCTGCACAGCGTCAACAAACTCATCTACAAAAGAATAAAGATCTTCAGTGGAGGGGCGAGTTTTACGCAAGCCCAAGTAGAGCGGATCGTTTAAATATTGTTCATTATTTGTTCCAGCATCTAGGTAAATTGGCAGCAGTCCTTCAGGCGGAACACCAGCAGCAGCAGTATAAAGCTGTAGCTTGCCGATGGGAATACCCATGCCGTTTGCACCCAAATCGCCTAACCCCAGAATGCGACCTCCATTGGTGACGCAAATAACTCTCACGTCTTTGACGGGCCAATTGCGGAGAATATCCTTTACCTGTCCTCGTCGCTCAATCGATACATACATACCTCTAGCACCTCGAAAAATGTGTCCGAATTTTAGACAGGCTTCGCCGATAGTAGGATCGTAGACGATAGGTAGAAACCGTACTGGATCGGACATGATCGTGCGGTAAAACAGAGTCTCATTATGGTCGAGTAGATTCATCAGGTAAATGTAGCGATCCAAGTCGGTATTTTTGTTGCCGAGTTGATGCATGACGCGACGAAGCTGTAGGTCTTCAGACTCAATTGTATCGGGTACTAGCCCAATTAAGCCTAAAGCCTTCTTTTCGTCTTCTGTATAAGCAGTGAACTTATTCAACGCTGGGTCATGCAGTAGCTCAATACCGCGCTTATCATTTGTATTAGCTTCAGTAGTCATGTTTTTAAGCCTTTATTGTTGAGAATTAATTTGGTTAGATGTACAAACAAAAGATTTCATCACTGCTTGGCAGTATGGGGATGAACCATCTTGGCGGGATCGACCACGCGGTCGAACTCATCGGCAGAAATATATTCCAGCTTTAGGGCCGCTTCTTTGAGCGTCGTATTGTGGTCAAGGGCATAGTGCGCCACTTTGGAAGACTTGTCATAGCCAATGACGGGACTAAGGGCAGTCACCAGCATGAGAGACTGCTTCACAAAGGCATCAATCTGTTGATGATTAGGCTCCATGCCAACCACTAAAAACTTACTGAAGTTGTGACAGCTATCGCTCATAATCCGAATCGATTGCATCACATTGTGGATAATCAGTGGCTTATAAACGTTCATCTCCAAATAACCGCTTGCCCCCCCAAACGTCACCGCTACATCATTTGCCATTACCTGTACTGCAACCATCGCCATAGCTTCGCACTGGGTCGGATTTACTTTTCCTGGCATGATCGATGAACCAGGTTCATTTGCGGGAATATTTAGCTCGTTAAAACCACAGCGCGGGCCACAGCTCAAAAGACGAATATCGTTGGCAATTTTATACAAAGAAGTTGCCAGAGTTTTTAGCGCACCGCTGAGTATTACTAGCGCGTCGTGGCTACCCTGTACCGTAAACTTGTTGGGCGCGGTGACAAAAGGCAGCTTGGTAAGATTAGCAATTTCTTGGGCAACTGCTTCAGCAAATTCGGGCGTTGAGTTAATGCCCGTGCCAACTGCCGTCCCGCCCAGAGCGAGGCGATATACTCCTTTCAAGCTATCGGTTAGGTGTTCTAAGTCATCATCCAACAGTCCTACATAGCCTGAAAACTCTTGCCCCAGCGTCAGCGGAGTTGCATCCTGTAAGTGAGTGCGACCAATCTTGACTACATCTTTCCAGGCTTCTGCTTTAGCTATAAGTGAATCACGAAGTTCTTTAACCGAGGGCATCAGGTTTTGAACTACCCCCTTAGCCGCTGCCATGTACATCGCCGATGGAAACGAATCGTTGGACGACTGCGACATATTTACATGATCGTTGGGATGCACTGGCTTTTTACTGCCCAGTGGATTGCCAGCTAGCTGACAACAGCGATTGGAAATCACTTCGTTAACATTCATGTTGAACTGAGTACCGCTGCCAGTCATCCATACGTGCAAGGGAAACTGATCTAAATGCTGTCCTGCTAAAATCTCATCGCATACTTTAACGATGAGATCGCGTTGTTTCTTACCAAGTTCTCCAAACTGATGATTGACAGTTGCAGCTGCTTTTTTGAGTTCTGCGTAAGCTGGGATCATCTCTCGTGGAATTAAGTCATCTCCAATGCTGAAGTGTTCTAGCGATCGCTGGGTTTGCGCTCCCCAAAGCTTGTCACTAGGGACTTCTACTTTTCCCAGGCTATCGGTTTCAATGCGTTTAGCGGTCATATAGCTATTCCTACAACTATAATGATGTTTACCTGTTCGATATTAAGCCCCTTAAGCGTTTGGGTCAGCTTACTGTGGACAAAGGCATGGTACATGGTAGCTTTTTTAGTCGTTCAATTCAAAATGCAATTGTTGCCGTTTTACTAATTTCCTTTGCTAAGAAATTGTTTAACTGTCAGAGGTTCGATCTGAGGATAGCGATCGCACCATTGTCTGTACATTAACATCACCTTTGCCGAGCAGAGCAGCAACAATCTTAAAACCCAGCATTTTAGTAGAGCCAGTGACTAGAACCGTCAATTTTGTAGCCATGATTTTTTTCTCGTAAAGTTTACAGAAATTATCTTTGCTGCCAGCTATCAATGAGGCAGACTTGTTACCTGAAAAGTAGTTTTACGTCAGCGATCGCATTGCCATAGCTAAACTTAAATTGTTTGATGTTGAGTAATTTAGCTTTCGTAACCTTGCAAGAAGTTGGTTTTAGCCGCAGGATACTTCTGTACGACTTGATCAAGTGCTCGAGCGGACTCTTCTTGAGTGGGAAAAGGCATCTCAGGTGGCAGTGTACGAGCCTCTGCGGACACGGTTGTTTCCATAATCACGTACTCAAATCCTGCGGGCACATAGGTATTGAGTAGTCGCACCGTTTCCGAATCAACTTGAAAGGAGTGTTTTGTGCCCCGTGGAACGGCCACAAATGACCCAGCGGTTGCTTTAATCGGCTGGTCTTCGACAAAAAAGGTGGCTTCGCCTTCCATAATGTAGAAGGTTTCATCTGCCGCCTCATGAATGTGAGGTGGTGCTGCCATGCCTTTTGGTATCAGCTCTTCTATACAGGAATACGCTCCATTGGTGTCTTCGGCAGTCGCCAGCATAATCCACAGAATGCCCAGACCCCAGTAAGCCTTGCCCTCGGAATTATTGACTTCAAAACTTTGTGGCTTGTTTTGTGCGTTCATGTTTTTGATGCTTTACTTCAATTGGTTATCAGATGGTTGTGAGATCGAATACACTTAGCTTGTTGCAGATTGAACTTGTCAGCTTGGATAAACTTGCTTTTTTGTCGGTATATTCTTGCTATTCAGCGAAACTGACTGACTTCGTGCATATTATTTATCTCCTTGGCTCAGAAAAGTGTTGTAGTTCACCATATGTTTTTAAGGTTAAATTTCTGAAAGAACATTCATGGCACTTGTCCACTCGACATCAGGGTAGCGGTCATTATTCAACGCTTTGTTTTGAACGCAGAACATACTGTATAGATACTGCATAGCTTGCCAGCCTGGGAACACTTCTTTTTCGCCTTCTGGATTTGTCGCTCTTGCCTTTTTGTTTGAGGCAGAAAAGTCTTCCATGCTGCCTAACGAAACCAGCTTAAAGTCTTTCTTCGTAATATTTTCGCCAGCACTAACCAGCTCGTTCGGACTGATCTGAAAGCTGGCAATTCGCAGAATTCTGGGCGTCTGGGAGTCGAGCGCGGCAGCAGCGGTATAGTCCGCCGTATCGTTCATCGTCGTAAAGTCTATTTTCCAGTCAGCCTTGTCTCCCCAATAGCCAACGCTATAGTTTTTTGTGTCATACAGCGGTGTATTAAAACCCAATATTTCATCGGCAAACGCGCCGTTCATAATTGAAGTGGCGACGATGGACGATTTGTCTAGATACTGGTGGAATTCTCTGCGCAAGTCAAAGTTTCTATTTTCGCCTTCTGGTATTTTGGTAAAGTCGGATGAGAAATCTGAAGGGATAAAGCGAGGGACACCGGCTGCGATCGCTGCATCAAGTAATTTACTCTGGGCGTCAACAATGACGCTATGCAGCCCCGACAAAGCCGAGACGACGCAGGATACACCCTGGCAAGCTGATTCTAGTGTGGCGGCGTCCGACATATCAGCAACAACGACTTCTGCACCAAGTGCGATCAATTTCTCCTTCTTTTCTGATTCACTGTCGCTACGAATAATTGCTCGAACGTCAGCTCCTCTTTTAATTAATGCTTTAACAATTCGTCCGCCGAGGTTACCCGTGCCGCCTGCTACCAAGACTGTTTGTTTCATAAGTTTGTACTCTGTCAAGAATGATTGAACACTTAACAGCTTATGGCAGGAGCTAGCGAGTTAGCTTGAACAAACTTGCTCATGTGTCGGTACATTCTTGCTATTTAACGAAACTGGCTGGGGGCTACACCCACATGACGCTTAAAGTGGCGAGCAAGATGGCTTTGATCGGCAAACCCAGCCTGAGCTGCGATCTCGGCAACCGACAGCGCTGTCGTCGTCAGCATCCGCCTAGCTTGTTGGACGCGGTGACTGATTAAGTATTGATGTGGACTAAGCCCTGTGGATTGTTTGAACAAGCGGCTGAAATAATAAGGGCTCATTTGAGCTTGCTGGGCCATTTCAAGCAGACTAGGGTTCTGGTCAGAATGTTCATGAATGTACTCGAGAACCTCTCCCAAACGTGCTTTGGATAGCCCCGCAGGGTAAGTTTTAACTTTTGGCTTTCTTGTTGAGTAGTGCTGTAATAAGTGGGCAGAAAACGCCGTTGCCATCGATTCTACGTAAAGGCGATTCCATTCTCCTGAAGTTCCGAGCTGCGCCTTTAAGGCGATCGCCATTTGGTAAATCAGCGGATCGTTCAGCTTAAACTGGGGTACGAGTTCGAGACTGTCAGAATTTGCCACTTCAGCGGTAAGCTGAGTTAGAAATGCAGGCTCGATATATAGACCTACTAGCTCGCAAGATGCTTGTAGTCGCACAGATACAGGTGCTGTTGCGGGTGTTAAACAAATATCACCTGCCCTGAAGCTACTGCACTGAAGCCGACCATTCAGCGTTTGCTCTTTGGCGACATTAGTAGGATTGAGATGAACCGATATGAAGTGCTGCGAGAACAAGTGTTCTGGCGTTTCAAGGGCGGCAGAGTATTGATAATGACCGATATGTATCATTGGCCAAGACACTTTATTCTCAGAAAGCGCCACCTCTGAATTCATTAATAAATTTGATGCTTTGCGGGCGTTAATGAGTAGAGGTTTGCTTTTAGCCATGATTTATGTTGAGGATGCCTATTTTCTCCCTCTACTCATTTAATCACCATTGAGGATAATTTTCGGCAAACATACCCTTAGCGTTGGGCATGATGGCAACACTTTTTCTACTTTTATCTTTTATTTTTGCAACACTATTTTCGTAACTGTTCAATGTCCCGAATTGGCGGTGCACCAAACATGCGGGCATATTCGCGGCTGAACTGCGAGGTACTCTCATAGCCCACCTGATAAGTCGCCTGAGTTGCATCGATATTCTCGGCGAGCATCATCCGACGTGCTGTTAGTAGTCTTAACTGTTTTTGATATTGCAGCGGACTCATTGAGGTCACTTGCTTGAAGTGGCGGTGGAACGATGCAGCAGACATATTCGCTTGCTCTGCCAACTCCTCAACTCGCAATGGCTTGGCAAAGTCGGCTTTGAGCCGTTTGATAACTTCAGCTATCCGCTGCATATTGCTATCCAATATCGCAATCTGACGCAC
This sequence comes from Waterburya sp., assembly GCA_965218345.1. Classification (GTDB taxonomy): domain Bacteria; phylum Cyanobacteriota; class Cyanobacteriia; order Cyanobacteriales; family Xenococcaceae; genus Waterburya. Next base: position 5,579,322 of record CBDCKS010000002.1, on the reverse strand, counting down.
CGCTTTTCCCTGTTCACCTATCAGCAGACGGTAGTAGATTTCGCGAATGATCATCGGTGCTAGAAACGGAATATCCTGCGGTGTCTCTAAAAGCTTTGTCAACCGAATGGCACAATCAACCAAAGATGGCTCGGCATCGCTGATAAACCAGCCTCTCACTGATTCTCGTTCCCTGCTGCTTGGGTTAGTGTGAGCAATAATGCTACAGAGTTGAACGGGGTCTAACTTCAGCTTAAAACCTAGATAGGGCTGCTCGGGTGTTGCTTCTATTACACATCCACTCAGCGGCAAATCTACCGACACCACTAAAGATTGAGCAACACCATATCGATAGGGTGTCTTATTCAGCACCACTTCTTTTTGACCCTGCACCACAATGGCCAGCAGTGGTTCGCTGATACCATGTGTGGCGGTGGCAGGATCGCATTCTCTCATGAAGATTAAGGGATCGATTGCGGTTGCATGGGCACCGTTTCCCTTGCCGTCAGTATGCCGACTAACTAATGCGGCTAGTTCTTCGCATCTGTTAATCGCAACCTCGTAATTTAGTGTCTTAGTTATCATGCTGCATTCTTGACTCACGAAATCATTTTCATGGGTTCATCATAGAAGATATTTCTTACTTGCCGATGCCTTATTTGAGAGGATTAGGCAATCATCTGCAAGCTTTGTGTATTCACGCAAAAGCAAATCGAACTTACGATCGAATCATATCGCAAGATTATTTTTGACTAGAAGAGGATTTATGAAAACATGGTTTATCACAGGTACGTCACGCGGCTTCGGTCGCGAATGGACTCAGGCAGCGTTGAAGCGTGGCGACAAAGTTGCTGCAACCGCACGTAATCCTGAGAGCCTCAATGATCTAGTAGAGCGTTTTGGCGATCGGATCTTACCCCTTCGTCTGGATGTTAACGACCGAGCAGCGAGCTTTGCAGCGGTGCAGACAGCACACGCGCATTTTGGACAGCTTGACGTGATTGTCAATAATGCAGGCTATGGCTTGTTCGGGGCGATTGAAGAAGTCAGCGAATCGGAAGCACGGACGCAGCTTGAAACCAATTTATTCGGGGCACTGTGGGTGACCCAAGCGGCATTGCCTTATCTGCGATCGCAAGGCAGTGGACACATCTTGCAGGTTTCCAGCCTGGGAGGAATTGGCGCATTCCCAATGCTAGGACTGTACCACGCCGCCAAGTGGGGGCTAGAAGGGTTCAGCGAGGCACTCAGTCAGGAAATAGCGTCCTTCGGTATCAATGTGACTCTGATTGAACCAGGTGGGTTCAGCACGGATTGGTCTGGTAGCTCGGCGGTACATGCCACGCCTCTAGCAGACTATGACAGTTTGCGAAATGCACGGGCAACCCGAAATGCGGGTGTGAAGAGTAGCGATCCCACCGCATCAAGCGCAGCAATTCTCAAACTCGTTGATGCTGAGAATCCGCCGTTGCGCCTACTCCTGGGGACAGCTGCCACTAAGGTTGTTCCACAAATCTATGAGCGGCGGTTAAAGGTCTGGGCGGAATGGGAAGATGTTGCGCGAGCTGTTGATGGCGACTAATGGCAACGTAGAAAACAAAGTTAGATTTACTATTGAGACTAAAAGTAGGATGAATGAAATGAGTCATCGAGTCTGCAATCCTTCGGAGCTCGGCAAAGCTGATCCCAGATATAGACAGGTTCACTGGAGAAAAGGGATCGGCAGAATCATTGTTGCCTTGTCTTGCGCCCTAGCTGCGCTCTTGGTTGCTTTCTTTCCCTTTGTTGCCACTGCCCAAACTCAACCAATAACGACGGCACAAGCTCAGCTTGAAAATCAGAGCCGCCGTGAGCGAGGCAATCAAGTTATTGATAAGCTCTCAGGCGGTGCAAGACAACCAGCCCTTGATGCCCTGCGCCAAGACTTCCCGTTTTTAGCAGATGCGATTACTGACTACGCCCTCGGCGTAGTTTGGTCGCGCTGGGGGCTAGATGATCGCACGCGTCAGCTGGCTACCGTTGCCGCTTTTGCTGCTCAGGGCAATCTACCGCAACTGAAGATTCACGCGGGCTATGCGCTTGAGCTTGGCATAACACAGGACGAACTCAAAGAAATCATTTACCTGACCACAGTCACGGCTGGATTTCCTCGTTCCATTGACGCTGCACAAGCATTACGGGAAGTCTTTACCACGACTAGTTCCAGTGCTGCTCAGTAGTTTACATCCACTAATCGATAGGATTCTACAACTCAACAGAAAAAACATGGGTAATACAACTCATTTAACTCCTTATGGACATCTAAGGGTTAACAGCCTTTGTTTTGGTATCGCTTTAATGATGATTAGCTGTTCACCTCGCTCATAACTCAAATTCGGAAAATGTATTCCCTTCACAAACTATGGAAGAAGCCCAAAACCCTCAAACCAAAGTAGCCGCGCAAACGCCTGTGGAGCAGTCATATGTGGGCATGTGGGTAACCCAAGATGGCTACGTTCGCCACGAGCTGTTGCCTAATGGACGCTACGACGAAGCGCGCGGTCAGCGGGAAAGTGCCTATCAGGGCAGCTATACCCTCACTGGCGATCGCATCGACTACGTTGATGACACTGGCTTTACCGCCGACGGTGAGTTTCGCGATGGTGTGCTCTATCACGGCGGCATGGTTCTGTACCGTGAAGAGAACAAATAGCCCAGAGCTGCCGCAGAGTCTCAGCACTGCATAGTAATTCGGATCTACCACTGTAAAACAACTAAGAAATACACTCCCATGACTACTAATAAAAACACTCAAAAAGTCGTGCTCATCACTGGCGCGAGCAGCGGTATTGGTGAGGCGACAACCTGTCTTCTCGCTGACAAGAACTTACAAGTCGTGTTAGGAGCGAGGCGCATTGATCGACTTGAAGCGATCACTTCCGAAATTCGCGACAAAGGCGGTTCAGCCGCATACCGCGCCCTTGACGTGACCAGCCTAGAGGATATGCAAGCCTTTGTCGATTTTGCAAAAGATAAGTTTGGTCGCATTGATGTCGTTGTGAATAACGCAGGCCTGATGCCGCTCTCCAAATTGGAGGCATTGAAGATCGACGAATGGAACCGTATGATCGATGTAAATATTCGCGGCGTCCTTCACGGCATCGCCGCCGCCCTGCCCACTTTTAAGCAGCAGCACTCCGGACAGTTTGTCAACCTGTCCTCAATTGGGGGACATGCCGTTTATCCTACGGCGGCGGTGTACTGTGCAACCAAGTACGCGGTCTGGGCGATCTCCGAGGGACTGCGGCAGGAATCGCCAGATATCCGGGTCACCATCATCTCGCCTGGAAATACTGAATCTGAACTTACCAGCACAATCAGCGATACTCAGGCGGCGCAGTGGGTGGAGGAATTCCGCGAGTCCGCTATTCCAGCGGAGGCAATCGCCCGTGCCATTGCCTTTGCCATCGAGCAGCCCACAGATGTAGATGTCAATGAGATTATCGTCCGACCGATCGGACAGAGCGGTTAAGAAAAACACGAAAAACTTTGTAAGTAAAAATCGTGAAGATTCAGAAGAGCCAAATTGGCAAACGACAGCAGAAGATCTGTAAAGGATTAACGAATGTAAGTTCTCGAACATAGAGCTTTATCATCTAACAAAAGTAAGCAGAAGAAATCACTATGGTATATGTCTATTACAGCAAAGTAATCAACGTTCCCGCCGACGAGGTATGGAATATCGTAAGAGACTTCGGTGCGCTCCCGAAGTGGTTCCCATTTGTCGAGAAGAGTGTGCTTAGTGACGGCAGCGCGCCTGGGCAGGTAGGCAGCATTCGCGCTAACACTGTTGCTGACGGCAAGATCATCGAAGAGCAGTTGCTTGAATTATCGGATCGCGACCGAAGAATCGTATATGCAGTGATTAGTGGCGACCTACCCACAAAGGATTACAGCGCCATGCTAACGATACATGAGGTCACCGCAGATGCTCGTTCGTTCGTCGAATGGTCAGCACAATTTGATGTTGATAGGGATCTCGAATCTGTGGCAGAGTGGGTTCGGACAGGTATCTTTCAGACCTGCCTCAACGAACTAGAGCGAATTTTAACGGATGTGAGCGAGAAACCTCTGATTTTGGATCACACTCGCAGCCGAAATTAAGCCATCGTCATTGATAGCCTAGCCTACTAATCTCATAGATTCCTACGCCTTTTGGAACTACTCAAAGCCCAGCATTTCTAACCAGTGTGGATGGAGTTCGCCCTTAAATACCGATATCTTGGCAAATGCCTGGGGATAGGCGGCAGCAACGGAAAAGACTGAATTCATATTTGCGATCGCAGCGAAAAGAAGTGGACAACCATTAGGCCTACCTAATTGCTCCCAAAACGCGACCTCGGATTAAACCACGCCATGAATAAGTCAATGTAAACAAAGCTTAAACAGAGGTAGTCGCTCATAGTAAGGAGGGTTTATGCTGAGGTTTTCTACCTGATCGGCTCTGTAGGATAATTAGGTAGACGTATTTCTACCCATCTACCCCTATAGGGTGATTAGACTGATTTATTTCCACCTGCTTCTGCCGTATGAAGCGGTTAGGTGAAAAGTTTCTCTCTGATAATCAGTTAGCTAGCTTGAATTTTGGTTCAGCCTACTTACCTTGAACGCTGAGTGAGGAACGAAAAATTAAAAACTTACAGAAACTTCATAAATAGCAAGGCTATCTATTAACTGAAAAAGCACAATGAAAATGATTGGACTTTTGGGAGGAACGAGTTGGCCTTCAACTGTAAAGCAGTCTACTTGGTACTGGCAACAGCTTCGACCTCAACCAGCGTATCGACAGAAGCCAGAGAAGCGACGCCGATTCCCGTTATTGCTGGACGTGATTTGCCTAAAAACTCAGTGAGGATAGGGGCAAGCACCTCCAAATGCTCGCCCATTTCTCCTCTGACGTAAATCCGAACCCGTAGCAGTTGATCGATAGATGAGCCAGCGGCTGTCAGCGCAATGTTAAGGTTGTTCAACGCTTTTCTCGTCTGGCCTTCTACAGACCCCTCGGTTGTCTCATGCTGATGATTCCAGTCTACCTGGCCAGAGACGAATACCAAGCCCGACTCTAAATCGACATTCGCTTGGGACATGCCAAACGCAGACCCATCATAAAGTTCTTTAGGATTGATTTGCTGTTTGCTCATTTTGATTCCGCATTTAAGATATACCTAGACTTTAGACCTTATACTAACTAAAGTAAAGTAGAAACCTTTTGGTAACTAAGTAACCGTAAAGATGTCAAAGGAATGCGCAGACAAGCCTAATAACAGTCCGTATGAAAAGCTGCTTAGTCAGATATTAGGGCAGTGGACAATGTATATTCTGTGGGTTTTAGAGGAGAAAGGCACCCTGCGGTTTGGCGAACTGTGACGCGAAGTAGAGGGAATATCGACAAAGGTTTTGACAGATAGGCTGAGGATGTTAGAAAGTAGCGGCATCATTGACCAGAGCTACGAGCCTACAGTTCCACCTAAGGTATCTTACCGGCTCACGCTGCGAGGCCAAGAACTCTCGGAACCTCTCAACCTACTTTGCGATTTGGCCTCTCGCTGGTATGGCGAAGAAACAAACCCACAGATGTAGGCAAGAAAGCGTTAGCTAGGAGAGTTATCGTGAGGTGACTTTTGTATACTTGTATAGCTAACCCTGTAAATGCTAGGGCGGCGCATGAGCCAACTGGCATAAGGTGCGATCGCGCCGAACGCATGACTTACATGCATAAGCCGTTTGGCATGTAAGTCATGCCTTTCGAGCCTTTTGGCTTAAGTTGATGTCCCCTTGTAGCCCTCGTCCAACCGCTTTAGCTTCTCAACAAGATGATGCCTATACGCTTGCAGTTGACCAATTTTCTCATCCATTTCTACAATTTTATGTCGGGTGATCTGCGCCTTATCCTCAGGTGAAAGTATATTCCATTCATCCATCGATTTCTTAATTTCACTGAGCGTGAATCCCAGTGATTTTCCATGCTGGATAAACTCTAACCGCGACACATCTTCGTCATCATAGTTCCGGTAGTTGTTCTTTCCACGCTTGTTGGTCGAGTCCAGAAGTCCAGCCTTTTCGTAGAAGCGAAGCGTGTCTTTCGATACGCCTGTTTTTTTGGAAAGTTCACTAATTAACATAAAACACTGAGGTCAAGAATTTAGAATTAGTACTTGACATTGGAGTATACCCCATACTTTAAGTTTGGCATAGTTCTTTACTTACAAACTAAACACGATGCAAAATCCAACCCAAGCAAACAAAACGGTCATCATTACAGGCGCAAACAGTGGTCTAGGCTATTACTGCGCTGAGGCGGTCGCTAAATCTGGACAAGACTGGCACATCATTATTGCAAGTCGAAATCCATCCAGAGTGGACGAAGCAGTTCGGCGTTTGATGAGCGAAACTGAATATCCATGCATTGAGGGCCTGGCTCTCGATTTGGCATCTCAGGCATCAGTGCGTCAGTTCGTGCAGGACTTCATCGCTGGAGAACGTCCACCTTTACAGGCAATCGTTTGTAATGCAGGAGTTCAAATCGTTTCAGACACGCTTTATACGGAAGATGGGTTTGAGATGACGTTTGGTGTAAACCATTTGGGACACTTTCTACTCGTTAATCTGCTCTTGCCCCAGTTAAGCGATCGCTCTCGCATCGTATTTGTCAGCAGCGACACACATAATCCAGAGGCAAACACTGGAATGCCAAACCCGCAATACCAGTCTGCGGAACTCCTCGCATTCCCTGCCAATAATGACAGTGAAACAAATATCTCGAACGTGGGGCGAAGACGCTATACCACCTCTAAACTCTGCAATATTCTCTGTGCTTACGAGCTTTCACGTCGCTTGCAAATGCAACAGTCAAATATCCCAGTGAATGCTTTCACCCCAGGTTTGATGCTCGACACAAAGCTCTATCGAGACTCCAGTCAAGCAGACCTCGCTGCTTTGAGTACAATTATTTCACGGTCTGTTTCGGAAATGGGCAGTGTTCTAGCCAGACTCATTCTCGATCCCTCACTAGACAACGTTACAGGTAAATATTTCAATGGCCTGGAGGAGACTCAATCTTCTAATGAATCCTACGATGAGAGGAAAGCAACCGAACTTTGGCAATCCAGTGCAGCATTAGTCAAGCTTTAGCCTAAAGAAGCAACGCTCTTGCAATAAGTAACGTTCAATCTCTCTTGGGTGGGACACCGGACGTCTAGGAATATTCTTGGCTGAACTGTGAGGAACTTTCATATCCTACTTGGTAAGCAGCAGAGATCGCATCAAAATCTTTAGCTAGCATCAGGCGATCTTGGTTTTAATGAAACTAAAAGAAATTCTCATCACCTTACTATTACGCTGCTTGTTTGTGAAGGTATAAGTTTATTTATGACAATGAATTTAGCTTCTCTTCTACACCAGCGCCTGGATTATTTTCCCAGCGATCGCCTACATGAGCATAGATAGAAGTAGTACGAGGATCGGCATGACCTAATAAATCCTGAACCTGTCTCAAATCTGCACCAGCCCGCATCGATAACGTTCCTGCCGTATGACGAAGACTATGAGCAGTCAAAGTTCTGCCAGGAGTATGCTTCAATCCCGTAGCTTCCAAATAGCGATCGATGATTACTCTTATGCCCCGCCGAGAAAGAGGCTTACCTTTAGAGTTATTGCTAAAAGAGATAAAAATGTTATCTTCTGGTCTAATCTTTCTCCGTAGAACCTTTCGCCGTACCTCTAAATACTCTTCTAACTGCGATCGCAAATTATTAGTCAAAGGAACAATTCTGGTAGAGCGTTTGGCGGATACCCTTAACCCGCATTTATTGCCCTGCCTGACAATATCCTGAACTTTAATTGAGTGCATTTCAACAGTTCTGCATCCTTCTAGACTCATGATGCCAACCAGGACGCGATCGCGCAGGAGTACTAGTTTTTGTTTATTGGTTTTAGCTTCATTTAATTGTGATTGAATGTGGTCGAGTAGAAACTTTAATTCTTCTGCCTCCATGAAGGTAATCCGAGCAGCAGGATCTTTTCTATCTTTGGGTGCTTTGATTTTTTCAGCAGGATTACTTTTGATTAGTCCATGAGTTAATGCTGCTTTGTAAAAGATCCTGACAATGTTGAGCTTAGTTGCGATGGTAGAGTTGGCGAATCTCGATTGCACTAAATGTTGACGGTAAAGTTTAATGTCTTCTGGTTCTGTCTCTATGGGCGAGAGTAAATTATCTCTACACCAATCAAGATATTGCTTAGTTTGAGAAAGATAAGAGCGAATCGTATCGGCTGAAGCAGCACCATCTCCTACTTCCAGTTCTAAAAAACCAGCAAAGATATCTTCTAAAGTGATGGTTGATTCAGGTACAACTATAGCAGGTTCTCTAATTTCAACTCCCGCTTTTTCTTCCACATGGGTTAGTTTTGTTTCTACTACGGGAACAATATCAATTTTCATAGTTCAATCTCAACTAATAAATTCAATTGATTGGCGATCGCCAGTATAGTTTCCCTAATTGTTGGCTCATTGAGATTGAAGATAGAGACATCAGCAGATAATAATTTAGAAGATGCTCGTTCGTATAAAGCGATCGCGGGTTTACCGTTATGAGCATTATCAAAGATAAGTCCGTCTACGTAGTCGTATAAATCTGGATTTTCATAGAAATAACGACTCCAGGCTTGAGTTAGCCTTCGTCTGCCATCAACTGTCATTGCTGCAACCGAGCCAGCATCCCAAGCTCCAGATTTTCTTATATCGAGTAATTTCAAGCTGTGATTTAGAGTAATGTAAGCAATCTGTTGTTGCTGTATTTTAATTATTTCATCATCGCCAAATACCTCGAGCAAACAACATGATAAATTTAATCCTGCATAAATAATTCCCCGTTCCTTATCTATCTTGGGTTGCTTGTTGCCCTGTTGATGGTCGAATCTACTTAATGGATCATAATATCTGAACCCCGTCGCGGTAGCTCCATAACTGTTAGGATCGAATATCCTTTGAATTGTCGTCCCAGATTTCAACTCAAACCACTGAGGACTAATATTACGAGTTGGTGGCGGATATTTAATCTCTACCATTACTGGGCTACACCCACCCCTCTAGCTTCCACGAGCAAGTCTTCAATATCCTCTTCATTACTGCTTTTCAATACCTCAACGGGAGTGCGACTTTCAAAAGCTCTTAATGGTTTGCTCAACCAGTTCAATTTGGCAAAATCAGATATTTGTAGAGTTTTTAATATTTCTGGCAATCCATCTACTACCCCATCGTCTCCTTCTGGATCGAACTGCCACAGGGGAAATTTATAGACACCATTATCTTTGAGTCCCAAAAGCGTACCTGCTTTACGGCGATCATGTACGGTGGTAATTGCCTGACAGCCAATTAGTTTCGCTACTTCGGGTGTAGTAATGCTTCGGGCTAATAGTTCACGACGACGTTGATAATACCGTTCTAGGTTAGCCAACTCTAACACGGCTAAATTACCTTCGCTATAATCATCTCCCGCAATTTTCTTGGCTAAAGCCTTAGTATCTGCTGCTACTACTTTTGGCTTGAGGGCATCGATTATTCTTTGAAGATGTTCTGAAGAAGATTCTGTTATGGAAGCTTCAACGTGATGCAGAATAGCTTTGGCTACTTCATCTTTGTCTTGGGGAACCTCAATCTGATGAATAACAGTATTTTTCATGTTTGACTACCAAATTACTTGCTTTCATTATAACTTGTGTAAGAGATATAGCTCAATTATTTAGCTTACATAAGAAATGTTGCTCAACTTCCGATTATTGACCAAATAGGTGGTATAGATTAGCAATTTTAGGACTTAAAGGTTTGTGTTATATGCTTTTAGGCAGCATTAGTTTTACGCAAGTACAAAATGATATGCAATTGATACGCTATTATTCAAGCTCAATACTCTTAATACCACAAAAAAAGTTATTATTAAGTCATCGCACAATTCAGGAGGTTTTCGTGATGACGGCAATTAATATCTCTGCATTCACTGAAAGAATAAGCGATCGCGAATTAGAGAAGCTTTGTACGGATAATCCAGAAACTAGGTTTGAAATTACCAAGACAGGAAGACTAATCGTTATGTCGCCAACAGGAAGTGAAAGCGGCAGAAAAAACTCAAAGCTATTAATTAGAGTGGGGATTTGGAACGAACGAAAAAAATTAGGCGAGGTGTTTGATTCATCTACTGGCTTTAAACTATCTAATGGAGCAACTAGATCTCCCGACGTTAGTTGGATTGAGTTAAATCGATGGCAAGCTATACCAAAACAACTGCAACGTAAATTTGCCCCTATCAATCCCGATTTTGTAATCGAGCTTATGTCTCCCACTGACGATTTAACTCAACTACAGAAAAAAATGGTTGAATATATGGACTGCGGTGTTAAGTTGGGCTGGTTGATTAATCCCGATGATAAGCAGGTGGAGATCTATCGCAACGGTAGAAAAGAAGTACTAGACAACCCCAGCAACATAGACGGTGAAAATATCTTGACTGGTTTGAGCGTAGATTTTACAGATATATTCAACTAGAACTAGTGGGAAGAAAATCTAATCCTACTTGCTTATATTGTGCCAAGAATTACCGCACAGAGGACGATGCTAAGGAAAAGCATCCAAAATGTTATGTCGGACATAACTGTCGAATCAAACGTAATCGGCTGAGAAATCCTGGAAAGGTCAACGCCAAACGTCGTCAAAATGCTGCCAAAAAAAAAGGCATTGCTACGACTGAACCAATACTACCTGAAGCGTATCGGGCAGAATTAGAGATTTACGGTAAAAAAAACCAGTTTGTTCATGCGATCGCTCTCAAAATCTATCAAGGTAACAAACTTTCTCATCAGATGTTACCTCAACATACTCAAGGATTGAGACAGCCCGAACTTGAAGCCTACATCCAAAAGTTGCTTAATTACTTAGAGACAGAATATGGAATTGATTGTTTTGGACTGATTTATTGGTTAAATCCTGCTGATTGTCCAGAATGCTATTAAAAAATAAGTAATGCGTCTGAGAACTAATTTTGAGCAATTTTAAAAATTTGTTCTAGCTAAGTTATTATGCATTAATAGCTAGAATCAAAAGCCAAATAAAATTTAAATAACTATGTAATCATGCCCAAAATTTGCTCTTATGGATTTTTCTGCGCCTCTATGCTTCTTCAGCCAGGACTGACGGCAGAAGATTGTCCAAATAGGTTAGTTTGCGGAACTATAATTCAACTTACAGAAGAAGAACAGGCTCAATTGTATGAAGCCAGAATGGAAAATAATCGCCGTGTAGTTCAGACAGTATTGATGTCTCCACAAGAGGCAGCACAAAGACTATTAAACGATCGCGGTTGTCCTCAAACGAATGAAACTATTGGTGTAGAAGGGTCTATTGTCGCTCTAATCGAGCGCATAGCTCAATGTCAGGAAATAATTGCCGAACTATCATCATCATACGTCGCACCACCAGGAGCAGAGGCACATCGTTATTTAGTCAAACGCCCCTACGCCACCTACCAATATAATAAATTAACTAGCAAAGAAGCCATCTTCCCACCCCAACAAGAGTCACAAGAAGTAAAGGTACTTCACCTTTCTAGAGATACAGATCCTAGAAACATCTTAGGTAGATCGGGAATTGAACGCAGAAATAGAATTCTCTTACTCAAAACTCAAATAGAAAAAGCTACTAATATTCTATTTGATGCTATGGAAACCGTTTCAGCTACTTCAATAGAAGAGATTGTCGCCGAAAAGATTTTTGTTGAATAATTAATAATTTTGTTTTTTGTTTTGTTTTGTTTTGTTTAAAGATTGGAAGTTAATTCTAGCTATATATATAATACATTTTAGCTAGAACTAACCTTCAGAAGCAATTTCCAATTTTTCTTTTGCCTTGTCGGTCGCTGGTAATAACTAAAGCGATCGAAGAGAACTTTAAATTATTCTTTTTGATTGGGTAACTTATTCTATAATCAAAGCAAATAAATAAAAGAAGCGGTTCGTTAATGCTATGCCCAGAGGAGGAAAACGCAAAGGTGCAGGTCGAAAATCAGCCTGGAATGCAGGAAAAACTAAGGCAGTGAAGTTGCCTGAATTATTAATTCCAGAAATAGTAGAATTTGCCAAAATGGTAGATTGCACTTTAGTCGATGGATTATATGGGCAAGAAAAAGTAGACAGCATCGAACGCTTAGTCGATATACTGTTTGACGAATTAGACGACCGTAAGATTTTGGAGCGTGTTGCTCAAAAACTACTAACCCTACATACAAACGAAGAACCACAAGGTATAGCTGACTCGGCGATTGCTTTGGAAAACCTCGGCACAGATACGGCTAAACCGAACAACATTTCCGACCCTCAAGGCAACGAATTCATTGAGCAAAACATCGCCAGGGGTGCTGCTCAAAAATTGTTAGAGACTAATGCTGAAATGCCGATTGCCAGCACCAAAGTCCAACCTGCTAAGACTGACTTCTCTCTAACCCCAGATCAATTAATAGCCTTAGAGAAGATGAAACAGTTTATCCAGACTCCCAGACACAAAGGACTTGTCCGCATGTCATATTTTAGACTAACTGGCTATGCTGGCACTGGTAAATCATTCCTGATCGTTCAGTTAATGAAATGGTTACTAAATCAGAAAATTAACTTTGTTGGTGGTAGTCCTACCAATAAAGCAGTTAAAAATCTCAAGAAAATGGCATCAGAAGCTCAGGTAAGCATCGAGGCTCATACCGTGGCGCAGCTATTGGGACAACAGCCAGAACTCAATGAAGAAACAGGGCAGGGCGAATGCCCAGATCGTCGTCTTCGACGACTGGCAAAGCTTTGCTTTGCGCGAAGAGTTTATTACTAAGGGTACTGACAGCATCGGTGGCTACCAAGTTGCTTTGATTGATGAGTTTTCGATGATTTCCAAGTCCAATTTTAAAGATATCAATCAAGCTGTATGGCATACTCCAACTAAAGTTATCTTTGTAGGCGATGCAGCACAATTACCACCTGTGGGAGAATCAGAGCCAATTGTTGCTACCCATGAATACATTAACCACGAAGCTACTCTAAATTCGGTTGTAAGATATGACGGAGATATAGCCAAGGTAGCTGAAGAAATACGCAGCAATCGCATTTACAATAAGTCTCTCTATCCCTTTAAAACCACTCCAGACAAAACTATCACTTGCCTATCTAGGGATGAATGGTTAAAATGTGCAATCGCCTTTTTTAAGTCTGAAGAGTATATTAAAAACCCAGATCATGTCCGCTTTCTGGTCTGGAGAAATAGAACCGCAGCTTCTCTTAATGACTATGTAAGAACCCAGCTATGGGGTGAAGATGCGCCCGATTATGTTCCAGGGGATAGACTGATCGCTAAAATTCCTGTATTTAGACGTATCCCTGGAGTAAAAGGTAAAAATAAGTGGCAGATAGTCATGAATAATTCAGAAGAATGCGAAATAGTTGGAGATGCCAAACTTAAGACTAACAAGCGCGACAACGTGGTCTTGGGGGTTTCCCCCATGAGCGATTGTCGTAAGAAACCTACTAAATGGGAGTACTGGTCAGTGCCAGCTAAGACTGATGATGGGCTAAAGCTAGACTTGAGAATCCTTACCCCTGATAGTGAAGAGTCCAGGCAAGAAAGAATGCAGGAACTCAAAGAGAGAAAGCGATGGAAGCAATATTATGACACTCTCAAGTCTTTTGATAACGTTCCTTATTCATATGCCATTACTACCCACAAGGCTCAAGGAAGCAGTATTAACTATATATTTCCTGACGTTGCCGATATGCGCCCTTGTCCCGATCTACAGAAGATTCTCTACACTGCATTGACTAGGGCTAGAGTAAAAGCACTTATTCCGCAATAAGATAGTTTTGAATTCATAACTTATTCATATTGAACGAGGGCGCAATTAAATATAGATTTAAACTGCGTATTCAATGTATTCAATACTAAAGGTACTCATGTCGAAAAAAAATTGGTTCTAGCTATAATTAATTATCTAATTAGCTAGAACCAATTTTTAAAGCAAAAAAAGCGCCAAATTGCTGCAATCAAACCTTTACCAGAAATTTTAATCATTAAGAATCGTCAATGATTAAGATTCTGTGAGAAAATCTATCTATCAAGAGAAAAAATATTGCTAATTAAAAACCACCTTAATCAAAGACCGATCTAGTTTGTATATAGTTTTGTCCAATATTTCCTTCGCTCAATTAATTAAACAGGTAGACACTGTTCAATCTGCCTGCATTCGGGATGAGGTAAAGCTCAGACGTTCTGGAGAACTCATCTATTTCGTCAGCGAGCAGATTCTTCAGAAGGCTAAGACTTTACTGGAGGAATTACAGCAATCGGATGTCAATGAAACTGATACTAAAATAGATCGCAGCTTCAGTGATTTTCTGGCATCACTTACTCAGCAAAGTATCAGCACACTTTTTCTAGCCAGATACCTTCAGCCTCAGATCAAAGCAGACTATCAACGTGAGACAAGTAGGTCAATTAATTTTTTCTCAGCAACGGAGGCTTTAGATGAGCTGGCTGAAGATTTAGTTGAGTCGGAGATGTTGGCTCTAGCTCATAATGAAAACATTGAAGTTTGGATCGAATCAGTTGAGCAACATTTGAAGCTGCATCCAGAAGTAAATACTCTACCAGAAATAGCCAAATTAAATGATTTAACTTTAGCACAGGCATTTGTTGCAGCGTTATTTGGAAATTTTAGGATAGAGCAATTTGGTGATTTTTATGAAGTCAATCTACTTAAATTGTTTAGGTATATTTATTAAACGTAAAAAAAATCGGCTATGTTAAATCTATTGCTTTTAATATTAATAAGCTTAGAGAAAAACTTGAAAAAGAAGTATTGAGTAAAAGTCTTCTCTTGAAAATATTAGCAACTCAACGAAAATGGCACTAAGGATGAACCGTGTTCTTGAAAAAGAAGCTGCACTTTATAGTGCAGCTTCTTTTAGCTGTTTGATTGCCTAAAACCAGCTAAGATCTTCAACATCATGGGGCAGAGTTAGATCCATCTCATCAAGCCAGATTTCTTGGCTGTACTTGTTATCTGGAATTTGTACATTAAACATCCATTTAGGATGTTTAATTAATCTTTCTTTTTGAGTATATTCGACAATTTTCGTACCAATTATCTTGTACTCTTTAGGCTTTACTTGGTTATTTTTGACATATTCTTCATAATCTTTCAGTAACCATATTTTTTGACCAATTTGATACTCAGGTGGTTCATAGCCATATTCCTCATCTCTCAAATTGGCAACAGGAAGCTGAGTATTTAAAACAATGTTTTCTACCATATTCTTATTTATTAAATTGTTTTTAAAGCTTCTTTGAAAAAGAAGTTTATCTAAGCTTTTAGCTGATACAGAAACTGCTTAGTCCGATTTATATTCGATTTTCTTGGGATTAAAAAAGCTGGAGGTACGCAAAAATCAGCCCTTAAACTCTAGAAATTAAACTTACATAACCATCGTCATTTGTTTGATAGTTCTTTTGAGCAAAATTTAGAGCATCAGCTTTATGATAAAAACCTTCTACTGTTAAGAATTGATTATTAGTTGAAGTGTAATTAGGATTTGGCACATCAATATTAAAGTATTCGCCATCATGGGATATTAAACATAGATAGCCGTTTTCTGCACCCCAATTTTTTTTAGTGAAAGAAATAGCTTTAACTTTAGTGTCACATTCTTTAATTACAATCCAAGGTTTTGAGGGATCCAAATTAGGTATATCGATTAAATATTTAGTGGTCACTTAATGATTACCTCCTCAAGATTTAAAGTATTTAATTTGCTAATGATTGCACTTCTCACAATTTCCGTTCTATCTCTCATTGATAAATCAGAATTTTCCTGGTAATCATGGAAAGCTTCATCGATTTCTTGATTTAGAAATTCCATAAACGTTTCACTGACTTGATTTTCGTTAATAAGATCCTGAAGATAAATATCGTCATCAAAAATATCAAAGGTTTTATACCCTTCAACAGTGACATAGAATTTATCTGAGAATAAATGATCTGGTCTTAATTGCCATTTATAATAATTATTAAAGCGATTGTAAACAAGTTTCGTATTGCCTATTTTAGTGGTCATTGCTTTGTATTTATATAGCTTTTATAATTGAAACCAAAGTCTTTGTAGAATGAATCTTGGGAATCTTTGGTAGGCAGTTTGATAAAATATTTGTCCATGATTTATACAAAAATAATTAGGTGGATAGCTTAAGAATTTAGCTGTTTGTGATAAGTGTAAAATTCGATAATTGTTTCTTTCACCAGTGGTACAAAGCCATCATTAAGCTTTTCAGCAATCATCTCAGAGATAGCCTGATAATCTTCTAGAGAAATTTTGGTAACGTCAAACCGAGTATTTGCTATATCTTCATGAGTAAGATGTATTAATGCTGTTGTGGGAAAATGTTTTTTAGTCATTTTTTTGATAATTGAGCGAGGAAGCCCGCGTCCTAAAGGATCCCTAAAGGGTATATCCGCAGGTGTATCCGTGATAGACACCTTCGGACAAAGGCACAGCCTGCGAAGCAGGCAAGCATCGCAGATGCGATTTGGGGCGGTAGCCCCAAATCGCATGTACCGCTTCGCATATCGTCGAAGGGCGCAAGGGCGACGCGAAGCTAGTGCAAAGAGTGCAAGTTTCGCTTGGGCAGCACTCATTGATTATTCCTGAGTGATTGGACGCATACTTTCTGTAGCCTACGAAATTCCAATAGCGATCGCTAATTAATCTTTTTGCCAATGGGCGTGAAACGCCTCAAGATGTAGTTACTGTTCTAGGGGTTTTTTTTGGCTTATGTTTGGTTTATTTAGAGATTTTGCCTGAGCCAGAATCTTGTCTAGATACTTTCCAATTTGTTCTTTGTCTGGATTTTCTTTCAGTTTTAGAGTGCGATCGCTTTGGCTAATGATCTGCTTAATTTTGATTTTTGCTTCGCTTGGATTATTAGCCAACTCTTTAAAAATTAGTTCAGCGATCGCAAAGTTCGCTATCATGAGGGTAGGCGGTTTTCTAAAATATAGTCAGGAAAACTAAGCTGAGTTGCCACGTCGCTAACTTTGGATTAACTTTTCTAGTAAGTGCGATCGCGCTCGATTTCCATCAAGCAGAAATCATGGTCCTTTGGTTTTCTAGGGGGGCAAAACTTCGGTAACTTCTTTAATTTCTCTCACGTACAGCCCACTTCCCTCTATCCAGTGGCATTCATGCTCAATCATTGATTTCAAGCTGTCAGGCTCATTTGTTTCTATTGCTTCTAGGTAGGTTGTAGTAAGTTCGTCTATATTTACTTCCACGGTGAAAGTATATTTCTTGGTGTTTTGAGGCTCAAGGGTCATTATTATTTTCCTTATTTAAAGTTTGATTGTTCTAGTGTTTCAATGGCACAGTAGATAACATCCCAATTAATACCAACACAGGCATCATGGTTATCTTCAACGAACTCTAAAACTTCAAAGGCATCTTCATCAGAAATGTTTTTATTGAACTTTTCTTTGGCAATATCCTGTACATCCTCTATATGCCAGTCAATAGAGATAGAAGTTTTGTTTTCTGGTACTTTGTGGTTTAAGTCTTCAATGAAATGGTAAGTAGCAATCGCAGCAGATTCTATAGCAGATTGAACTAATTCAGGAGACTCATTTTCCATAGGTTCCCATAAGTTATCTCCAATAAACTCTAGTTGTTCATTTCCCGACAGATTTTCCCAGTTATCAGAATAGTTAGCGCAAAGATAGTGTCCGCTACAGAGCATGAGACACTTAAGGTATAATTCGTTATCCATAATTTAGGTTCTTGTATTAGTTGATTTAGGTTGTTTTTTTTGCTGGTTGGTTTTAACCAAGGAATAGTTGCATCCCAGATAAATCAGACCTGCTGTGGAGAAGTCATCTTCAAAGCTAAAACTCGATGGCTTCGTAGTTTAAGGCTTCATCCCTAGCTTCTTCGGCAGTTTGAGTGGGCTGTTCTTCTACTGATTCTTTTAGTTGTTCTTCTTTGAGCCAGCTTTTAGTAGTTTCTTGATACTCTTTAATTTGGTTTGATACTTTTGAACCATTTTTGATAATCAATGAGCCAAAATTTTGTGGCGTAGGTTGAATAAAGCTATTTACGACAACGGCAAAAGAGCTTTGACCGTTGTAGGAGGAGGTTACTCTTTCTCTTACTAGGCTGGGGCAATATACTCCATGAGCATAGAATGTCTCATTTTTGTCGATCGCGCGATCGCCTGTAAGAGACTTATATACTTCCAAGAATTTCTTGGTAAAGGAATTGGGGTTGTTATAGTACTGGTAATTCTTAAGCAAAGTGGTTCCAGCATAGCCAGAACATCTCAAGCGAAAAGGTAGAGTTGATAGGGGCTGATTGTTTTGGTCTAATAACCATACAACTATATAGCTAAAAGCGCTGTAATCGCCTCTTTCTCTAAGCTTTTTGTCATAGGGTATGGTTTTTGCTCCATCGCTCATCATGGCAATAGAGCGATTAATAACTACCATTCGAGGCTGTTTTATTACTAATAGAGTTTCTTGAGTACCATCGGCAAATTCATGGTCAATTGTTGTCGAGCTATTAGTAGTAGGCTTGAATTGAGCTAGTTCTGCGTTGGCAGAAGTTATGGCTAGTCCAAAGGCATTGTTGCTGGCGTTGAGGAATTGGCAATAAGGGGGAGTATCGATTTCGCCGCGAAATTCTTCGCCATCGAAACCAAAGTCTTGATAGTTGGTCATAGATAATAGTTTTTAGCTGAGGGGGATTAAATTAATTTCATCTTTAAGTTCGCGGATGGCATCATCAATGGTTTCCCAAGTAATGCCGTGACTGGCATCGTAGTTATCCTCTAGGTATTTGAAGACTGTAGAGGCATCTTCATCTGAAAGAGTGCTATTAAATGTTGAGGTAGCTTGGCTTTGGACATCATTTATATGCCATATGATTGAGATTGATGTTTGCATAGTTTTAAAATATTTCTTCGGTAGAGATTAAATTTGATTGTTCTGCCAAGCAGATAGCGTTTTCTGCCAGCCAAATACTCTGACTGTGTTTGGTTTTTACGCGGTAATACCACAGCGATTGAGAAAGATAAGTATCGGTATCTTGGTAAAGATTTTCGTTTTGGCGGACTTCTTCAACCTGATATTCTTGCCACTGGGCATGATGAATTTTTGGCTCAATAAGTTTGATCTTATTACCTGGTTGATATTCGGACGCTGGGGGATTGTTCTCTTTATCCTCGGCTAAAACAATTGCGCCATTAAGCCGACAATCATTGGTCATTGGATGATAATCTTTTGTTTTGCGCTCGAACGTTGTACACCAGCCAGTACCATCCTGATAATTGATATAACAAGTACAGTTAATACAGTGTTTTGGTTCTTCCTGCCAATATTGAGGATTATCAACATGGCGATTAGAGATGACTCCTAAACGGAGCCCTCTCTCGCCATCAATTTCGTCAATCCACTTATCCATAAATAAGCTCCTGTTTTATCAAAAGGAGCGCAAGCTCAAGTCTGTAACTCTTAATTACAATGTAAGATAAGTTCTTCCCGTTTAAGTTCTATAGAACTAATTTGACTAAATTAGACTGGGAAAATCTTCTAGTAAAGGTTGCTGATCGGGCTTTGCTTCTGGCTTTATTGGCTTGGATTCTACTCGTTCGATCTCAATATAGCCTTTGCCAATTTTTTCTCTTAGCAGCTTGCTATATTTCTCATCTGCCGCAGTTTGGCAACTGAATTCGTGAACCAAAGATTTACCGTTGCTGCCAATTCTGCCGTATCTAATTGCTACTTGATTAGCTCGTGTTAGGGATAGGTTATAGAATTTATAGCTATTTTTACTAGCATTGCGATACTGTAGTTGAGTGAGTTTTATTATTTGGTTCATAGCTTGAGGTATTTCTGGCTTTGAGGCTCCACTGCATAACTTTTTCGTGCTGTTCGGACTGAGATTTGGCTAGGGGAACTAAGTTTTGAGCTAGGGGTATAAAATCTGAGCTTTGAGGCATCCCTCCGCGACCATCAAGGTAAATATTGGTAAGTCCTTGAGTAACTAAAGAGGCTAATTCTGCACCGCTAAATAACTCTGTTCTATCTGCTAACAAAGGAATCAATCTTTTAACTCCACCGAGATATTCTGGCTTGACTCGCTTGGGCTGGTTGAAGTGAATTTGTAAAATTTCCTGGCGTTCCTCTAGGTTAGGTAGTCCGGCAAACCATACTTCGTCTAATCTACCTTTACGTATTAGTTCGGCTGGGATTTTCAA
The DNA here is from genome assembly GCA_965218345.1 of Waterburya sp. Classification (GTDB taxonomy): domain Bacteria; phylum Cyanobacteriota; class Cyanobacteriia; order Cyanobacteriales; family Xenococcaceae; genus Waterburya. Next base: position 5,558,984 of record CBDCKS010000002.1, on the reverse strand, counting down.
CACATTGTTGGCTGTTAAAATAACAAAGTGCTTGGTTTGTTCCTGCATGTATTCGAGCAGGATTGAAAGCATTCCTCCAGTAACTCCAGAAGAATCTGTATCCGCACCCGAAACGCATTTTTCTACTTCATCAATTAAAAGAACTCCTTGAACTGACTCAATCAGCTTGAGGGCTTTAGTTAGATTTCCTTCGCTTTCACCTACTAATCCTCCTTTTAGCTTGGGAATAGAGATTTTAATCAGGGGCAGGTTCCAACTATTAGCAATAGCTTCGGCAATCAAAGTTTTGCCAACTCCCGATACTCCAGCGAGCAGACATCCTTTGGGGAAAGGAATACCATAATCTCTGGCTTCTGGGTTGATAACTTCCCTGACACCATTGAGCCAAGTTCTTAATTCTCCATGACCGCCAAAGGTAAGGTTAGCAATTGGTGGCTTCACCTCAATCTTGAGAGACTTAAGTAGTTTAGTTTTATAATCAACAAAGTGGGCGATTAGATCCTCTTCTTTGATGGCTAGACCCTTTAATACACAATGTTTGTAGTAATGTTCAAATTGGTTAAAGATTTCTCTAATAGTTAGTCCAGCCGTAGCTTCAGTTAGATTGTTCAGATTAATTGTTTCGGTTTTAATTTCTTTAAGCTTCAGGCTTAAAGCCGCAGTTCGCTTATCTGCTGTAGGCAGTGGCATCTCAGTAATTGGAATTAGGCGTATCAACTCAGGAGGTAAGACAACGTTTTCGCCGATTAGAACTAATCGCTTATAGTTGTCTGACTTCACTACATCGGTGCCAATGGTTCTTAAGTAAGATTCAATTGCCCGATCGCTATTTAGCGGCTGAATGTATTTGTGCAGGTCCAAAAATATTAGGATACAGTCAGCATCGCTTTGATAGTAGCAATCAAGATAATGGAGCATGGGGTCTTGACCCATTTGTGGGAGAGGAAATAAATTACTCTGGGTTAGTGTTTCTCCTTCTGACTGCATTTGAATTTGCTTTAAGCCAAGGGCTTGGGAAAACTGGCAGATGGGAACATCTGGGTGGGCTTTGGCGATTATTCTGGCAAGAGATCTTACAGTAAAGGCTAGATCTGCTGTATATTGCTTGATGGCTATAGTTTGATTGGCTTCGAGATTGCAGATTAGATTAATTTCTCTGTCGGTAAAATTATTCATAGATATTAAAAAACAGGGGCATAAGCTTTGTCCCTGTTACTTTTCTGTAATTATTGATTAGTTAATGATTTTGCTGTTGAACTCGATCGATTTGTACTTTTTGCTTGGTGGATATATCCTCTTGCTTGTATTGTCTTGACAATTGATTGGGAGGGGGAATTAGCTTGTTATCTGTGAGTGCTTGCTCAAAGGGTTGAGTAGCTAATTCCCCCTGACATACTCCATTTTGGTTGGGATAGTTACAGGCTTCGCTTTTGATATTGCCAAGGGCATCGATTTCAAAGATTATGTGTGGTTGGTTGGGTTCTATTTTCATTGGTTAGCGTCTAATTTGCTGTTGTTGAATTTGGTTATGGCGGCGAATATCGGCTGAATAGGCAATTTTGAGTTGAATTGCTCCGCGTTCGCTGATTACTTCTTCTATAATGGGGACACCTTTATTGAGAGTTTTTGCTGTTGCGAGGATATTCTCTTTCATAGCAGCTACTGTCTTTTGGTTGTAAACTTCTTGAAGCTTTGGCAGCAGTTCGTTTAACCGATAGCGATCCATACTGTCGGCGACTAATACTAGTTCGCCATTTTCTTCGGCAAAGCCAAAGTCCGACTTACATTTATGGCGATTATTGGCAAAGGGAACAATGACGTTCGCTGTTATCTGGCTTTGGAGTTTGTTTCCTCTTACCTGGTAATAGTCTTTTAGTGCTTGAGGCCGCTCTACACAGCTAACATTTCGATATCCTAATTCGCTTAAGGCTTCACTTAGAAGCTTTTTATTGGTAAAAACATTGGATGTTTTGATAGTTGTAAAGTGTGACATAGTTTGATTCTTAGTTTTTGTTTATATGAGGTTTGGCACAGACTCTAATAAGGGTGTATCTACTTGGCTAATAACAACTAAGCTTGACTTGAGTTCATCTTGTAACTTGGATAAAGTCTGTTCTAAACTAGTTTTCTCAACCGCTGTACCCATTACCTGACCTAACTGTTCGAGCTTGAGGACAGCTTCATCGACGTTGCCGCTCAAGCCGACATCCGCTAGTACCTGCATTCGCTTGATGTGTCTGGCTAGCTTCTCGCGAATTTTGCGATTGCGTTTATAGTGAGCTTCAATTTTGGCGTTAGAATTAGTTTCTGGAACATCTACCTCATAACTAGTAATGGCTGAGATCTGTTCGGCAATTATCGATTCAATTTCTTCCTTTGCCTTGGCGAAGATATTTTCTCTTAGCTCTCTGCTTCTATTTAGAGCTTCGGCCTGGGCTTGATTGAGAGCATTTTCTGCCTGTTCTTGACGTTGGGCAGCTTTAAGTCGGTTTACCTGTTCTCGTAGTTGAGCCTGTTCTTCAATTTGTTCGTTTAAAGCAGGAATCCGAAAAACCTCTAGTTTGACCTGAAGCAGATAATCGATGTCGCTTAAACTAATAAAGCTTTGGCAAATTTCATCTACTTTCTGGCTCTGCTGGTCGAGAGGAATTAGAAATTCAGGGGTAGCAAGCAAGCTGGCGATGCGATCGCGAAATTCTGCCTTACCTTGCTCATAGTCATTTCTCAGTTCTTCTCTCAAGCCATTGGCAAGCTGTTTTAACTCTTGGACTTCTACTAGGGCATTATTGATTTGATTTGAGGTGACGACTCTTTGACCAGAGACAAATAGCGTCCTTTGCTCGATTTCAGCTTTATAGCGATTTAGTCTTAAGGCATAGTCATCAAGCTTTTGAAATACAGGAATATTGCTTAATTTGACCCGGGATCTTTTGAGTAACGCTAGACTTTCTTGGCTAAAGTTAAACTTATTCCAGTTAATCGAAATGGTCTTGCTCATGCCGCTCAAAGATACGGAAAAGCCAAATAAGGTTTGGTTGAACAGATTGAGGTTACGAGAAACTGTGGGAATAGCTTCAGAGTTTATAGTTTGAGTTGAGGCTGCAATCATTTAGTTTTACCTAATTTTTCTTTCAATGCCGCAGGCATTTAGAAGGTGAAATTATTTAGGTTTTTTATGCTATTGCATAGTCGTATATTTCTAAGATCTCAGCAAATTTTGTCACGTCGAAATCAATCAAGTTCCCTAAATTTTTCTCTTCTAACTGAAGTTTGCTTCTTTCAAATAAACCGCAACACAGTCTTGTATTATCGTGACGTGAAAAATATCTAATGCCATCAACTTGTAATGGGTGATGATAGATTGCTTCGCACCAAGCACGAGAAACAGCATAATCTCCACCAGAAGTTAGACGAGAATCTACTCCCAACTTGGTTAACCCCGATCCAAACAAATCTAACAGCACTAATGAACGGCCGCTTTCAATGGAAAACAAATTTCTAGTTTTGATCAAATCTTGGGATATAAAATTTACTCCGAGTTGGCGACCAAATGATTCGATGAAAGTTACTTCGATAGTCTCTCCCAAATAGCAAATACCGTGACTGGCATTTCTTGAATCAAATCTACCTCGACCGCTGCGATCAAAGTAGATTGCTGAACCATAACTTGCTGGATTTAAACGATAATAAGTTTTTTTCTCTTTAGTAATAGGTAACTTCAGCGAGTTGAAATTACCTGGAGGCAAAGGATGAGGATCAAGCTGCACTATGAACCCCATAAGCCTTTGCTGCCAACTTCACAGGCTCTAAATTAGAACTTTGTAGATATTCTAGAGGAGTTTTTCCAGACAGCCTAAAGTCTCCTGAAATAAAAAATCTTAGTTTATCCCAATCTGGAACTAGTCCTGCTTCTAAAATGGATATGATCTCGGATAAGCCTGGCAGGATTCCATTGTTGGCAAATTGCCAACAGGGATAAACATATCCTCTTTTGCCCAGTGATAGCCCTAATATCTTCTTTGCGCTGCGTTTTTTACTAACTGCTTGAACTGAAATATCCAAATACTTTGCAACATCCGAGCTTTTCCAAGGATGACCTTGATAGTTAAGCATGGTATTTCTTGCTTTTATCCCTCTTAGTTTTGCTTTGAGCAAAGGATCTTGTCGATCAATTGCAGCTAAGACATCTGGCTTGAGAAGCTCCTCAACAAATTCTCTAAGAGAGTCATCATCACCAGTCAAAATTTTAGCTGTTGTACCTTTACTTGAAGCTATCAAGGGACGATATCCTTGAGAATGAACTTTTCGACTGAAATTAATATATGCCGATATTTCTTTTTGTTCTTCTATGCTCAGGGTATTAACTAAATTTGAGAAATTCATGATCGTTTTATTAAGTCAATTAATGTTATTATAGCTCATAAGTTTAATTAGTTGATCAACTAATTAAACTTTGCTCTGTAAGAGCTATCAAGCTAGTTAAATTTTATTAGATGGGATCTTTGGGATTGTTACTGTGAGGACGACAGGCAAAATTTGCCAGTTCTACTAAAGTAGTTGCCGCCGTTTTATCTACCATTGGTACCACTAGTTCAAACTTCATATCTCGATCGCTGCTGTCTTGAATAGAGAAGCCTTCGCCAACATAAAGCTCTTTAATCAGATGAATTCCCCATTCTCTTGCCTTAATTTTGTTATTGAATAAGACATAAAGTTCAAAAGATATTGGGTTATATAAAACTCGGTTACTTAGCTTTTGGCGATCGCCATCTCGATTTTCTTCGACTTTTTCCTCGATTGTTATTATCTTTTCTGGCGGCTGGGCTACTTCTCGATAGGCATTAATCAAAGCAGTGATATAGCCTGAGCGATAGCCTGTACCCTGCCAAAATTTATTACAAGAGCCTGGCTCGTGAAAGCAAGTTTTGAGCCAATCAATACCGCCGCTAAGGGTAATTGTTTCGGTCAATTTAGGATACTGTTTGAGTTTTGTACTCATCACTTCAATCAATAGTTCAAAAGCTCCATCCTCGTCTAAATTTTCATTAAAGTGCTGATAGGCAGTTCCAGCGCAGGGAAAAATTTTACCACGAAATTCGAGCGAGTAATCTTGAGTTAAAACTCCGCTTTTTCTGGCTGATTGGGTAAACAGGCTTAAAGCAGCAGCAAATGGAGTTTTGGCCCAGGAGTGGATGTTTAAGGGTGGCTTAATGGTAACGCTCATGTTTAATCAACAAGTGCGAAGCACCCTGTCTTGCCAAATAAATTATAATTTATCGCAATTTGACATTTATCAAGTTAATATGAGCTAAGTTTTTAGCGGTTGAAAATAGATGAAAAAAATAATCGCTGTAGGTAATACCAAAGGTGGTGTTGGTAAAACAACCACTGCGGTTCATCTTGCTGACTGGCTTCATAAGGTAAAAGGGGGCGAGGTTGTGTTCATAAATGCATCTTTTCAAACAGGGGTGCATGACTGGTTAGATGAACTAGAGATCTCCTATTATCAGGAAAAAGACCCAGATGAACTGTATGCTTTGGCAGAAAGTATCGATGCCGATTACGTAGTAATAGATCTTCCTGGGGCATCAGAAATAGTGAGAGAAGTTCTAGATTACTGTGATTTTATGCTTACCCCCGTTCAGCCTTCGGCACTCGACTTGAAAGACGGGATCAAAATGATTAACATAGTTCATCGCAAGCGAAAGCTCAGAAAAGACCTTCATGCGGCATTTTTTCTAAGTTTGGTCGATCTAAGGTCAAATGCAGCAGGTGATGCTCAAGCCTATTTCAACAAGCACAAAGTAAATCTTCTCGATACCAAGATTAGAAGACTCAAGTTAATTCGCGATTCTCCCTTGGTATTATCTACCGCATTTCGCCAAACAGATGCTGCTTCTAAATTAGTAGCTCATGAATACGAAAGTTTATTTAAGGAATTTTTTGCTGATGCCTAGAAAAAACAAAGCAACCTTGGCTGATTTTGAGAGTCCAGAAATTGTTGAGAACACATTGTATCTCGACCAAATTGGACTATCAGATTTGAATCCCCGACGCTATTTCGACCCTGTAAAGATTCAGGAGCTTGCAGATTCATTTCAAGAACACGAAATGCTAACGAGTATTACAGTAAGACCAGTGAAAGGAAAAGATTATCCATATGAACTAGTAGCTGGTGAGCGTAGATATAAAGCAGCAAAATTACTGGGTTTATCAACAATTGAGGTAAAGGTTAGGGACTTGAGCGATCGCGCCTCTTTAGCTATTGCCATTGAGGAAAATAGCAATCGAGAAGATCTTAACCCCATAGAAGAAACCTGGGCGATTCTCCAACTAATTTGCTTGGATACTCAACTAGAAAAAGATGATGTAACTTCCCTTCTTTACAAAATGGTAAAAGGTCGGGATGTTCCGACCGATTTTCAAGAACAAGTTGAGTTGACTTTTGCTTCACTCAAAAACTTATCTTTGTCAACATTTGTCAAGGATCGCCTGCGTATCCTCAAGCTTCCTGAAGCTATATTGTCGGCAATCGAAAGAGGAAGTCTAGATTATACTAAAGGGATTTTAATTGCCAGGATTAAAGACGAAACATTTCGAGATTCTTTACTACACGAGGCTATAGAACAGAATCTTTCTCATGCTGAAATCAAAGTTAAAGTCTCGGAAATTCAAGGCAAAAAGCAATACGAGCTTAAAGATTTACCTACTGATGAACTAGTAAGCAATGTCAAGCAAACTTACAGCAAACTATCTCGTAAGAAAGAACTATGGCATAATCCTAAAAATCGTCGCCAAATCGAGTTACTACTCAAAAATCTAACTCAACTTTTAGAAGCTTGATCTTATTGGTGGTAAATTGGGTCGGGATATCCCGACCCAATTTAGTTTAATCGATTAATAGTTCTCTAACCCAGGAATACAGCCAGTAAATCTAGTTTTAGACTCATAAAAGATTACTGTCACCTGTTCGCCAAGATGATGAATTTCTACCAGCATCTTAAGTTCCTGAATTTGTTGAACTAGGCGATTAAAAGAATTTAGATCCCGAACCTGCTCTGTATCCGCATATTTATTTAGCAGTTGACCCGTTAAGTTTATTTTCTCGTAAGAGCATTGGGCGATCGCCACTAGTTTTTTCTCGGTTTCTGCTTTAACCTTTTTGCGACTGCGGTTCCAGCGGATTGAATGAAACAGTTGATAGTAATCTTGCTGATGATTGATGATTTCTTGGAGCAGCATGGCAACTCGATCGTAGACTTCTGCTTTGTCGGTTATTTGGCAGAGTTCAACCAGCTCTAATGCGATACTTGCTCCTGCTTGAGTTACGAACATTATTGGAATCTGAGAATTTTATTCTTTGGTATTGGGCGATTGGTTAATTTGAGAAATGCAATAGTAGAAGCTGCTTTATCGATATTTTTAGCCTGTTTACTTTTATAGCCAAGATAAATTTCTGATTCTTGACTCATTTTTTGTTGCTTAATTTGCTGGTTTAAAGCTTGATAAATTCCCTGTCGCTGATTTATGGCTTGGTGCTTGGCTTCAACATTAAGTAGTGATGCGATTAGCCTGGCTTCTGGTTCATCGGCAATTTCTTTTGCCGTCTGCCAAAAATCATCGTCAAGCTTATTGACCAAACGTTCGGGGGCAAGTTCGCAGTATTTTTTTTCCATTACAGACTGGTAGATTTTTGGCAGAAGATCTTCAATTTCATGGTGATAAGTTAGCCATAAATAGCGAATCTGTGACAGTTCTTCTAGGGTAATAAACTCAAAATCTCGGTACTGTTTGGGGGCATTGATTTTAATTTGCTTTTGAGCCTCAAGAAGTTTGGTTAATAAGGCAGTCCGAAAGTTTTGATGGTATTTTCCTGGAGTGGGTTCGAGATTGATCTGAGAATTGACTTTGTTAAAGTGAAACTGAACGCCTTTTGTTGTTAATCTCAGATTGCGATCGCTATTGCTGCTGTTGGCTAGGATTTCTCTTAACTCCAGCAAAGGCTCTAGCCATTCATTACGTCGCGTTTTCTGTGGGAAGCTTCCCACAGAAAAGCCGACTGTTTCAGCAGAGTTTTCAATCATTGAAGTTAAGCTATGTTCGGAACTTGCTACAGTACAAACGTAACAGCCAAACCTGGATTTTCCGCAGCTAGTAGTATTTTCTTCTACGACTAAAGGGCATTCTGCGCTATTAGTAGCTCCACGATAGATTTGAAAAAGCTGTTGATTACTGCCGCCCCAGGGATTCTCTATCTGCAATAGATATTGCCAAACTTGACTGGTTGTCCAATCTGCAATGGGAGTATAGATGGTGCAGTTAAGTAAGGAACTACTAGAGGAAAGGTTTTGCTCTAGGGCAAAACCTTGATGCTTTTCTATTGAGGTTTTACGCTTGATAGACTCATCTTTTCTCACGCCTAAAGCGAGGATAGACTCACCGTGTTGAGAAACGTACTGTTTGATAAAGCGATCGCTAGGAGCGATTTTGAGCCTGGGAGTACACCAGCGATGTTGGTGAGTCGGTCTGGCATATCCTTTGCCAATGCTCAAAACCCAGAATGAATTATCGATTGTTGGTTTTAGTAGGTGAGCCTTGAAAGGCATCTGATATTTTTCGGCTCCTGCATTTAATTTCTCGATTGATTGACGGCAGAAATTAGCAATAATGGGATTTTCTACTCCTGTATCGGTAGTAATCACATTAATGTTCTTATGTCTTTGTTCGGGAGAAAGCTTGGCGAGCGCTTTCCAGATTAGCTGTAGGGTACAGCTACTGTCTTTTCCCCAACTACAGCCAACTATCCAGGGGATATTATCTCGCAGGTAAAGATATTGAATTTCGGCTGTAGTAGCGTTAATTAGGTGATGTAACTCCATATTTTCAAGTTGCAGGCATAATTCTTGTTGAATTTGTTAGTAGTAACTTTGATAAGCTTGTTTGATTTGAAAAGACTGAGTTGATTTTGTGGAATTGAATAACTGGATGCTTTTAATCTGGTTCATGGGTTTGATGCGTGGTTTGATAGTGCTATTTTGGTATTAGCTTCGTTCTTTAAGTGGAGGAAATAGCGATTGTTTTCTTTAGTTAGAGCTAAAACTTCTCCAGTATTTAGAGCGTTAATTGCTTCGTTTACTTCCCAGGATTTACCAAGGCTATCCCAAGGATTATGGGAAATAATTTTGGCTATCATTTTTCTGTTATTGATAATTTTCAAAAGTAAGACCTCTTGCTTTAGGGCGAGTGCCGCAGGCAAGAGGTCTAGATTATCTATTTAATCAGCAATTATTGATGATTCTTTCGATTACAGCAATAGCTTTCTCTATTGGGATAAATATTCTTTGCTGCCAGGAGATGCGTTCGCTAGTGCAGCCTATGGCTATTAGCTGTTGGTAGATGGTCTGATTCCATCCCATCACTTCAATACGTTCGCTACCCATTACTTTAGAAAGCTTGAGTCTTAATATATCTGTAACTTTAGCAGCCTGTCCGCCGATAACTCGCTGGTAGATTGTTTCGGGTGTAGTTTCAATTTCTCGATCGAACTCTTTAAAGACATTCTCTATTGAGTATTCTGAAATTACGCGACCGAGAATCGCTTCGCCATCATCGGTAACAATGCGTCTAACTTTTAAATCTCCCTGCAAGCGATCCCAGATTGGTAGTAATAAGCCACTAATTATGTAATAGCTAGTAGTACTGTATTTTGGTAGCTCATTTAGCTTTAGCTGCCATAGACGTGAAAACTCTACTTCTGAGATTGGTTTCCAGTTTGATTTTTGGAACTTTGCTAGCTCCTCTTTAGAGATAAAGTCTGGACGCTTAAGATGAATTTGCTCGATGCTTTTGCCAGTTTTGGTGCAGGTTTCACTCCAAATGGGAACCGCATAAGCAACGTTATTCGATTTTTCATTAAAAACTAGCCGTGCGGTAGAACATTGTGTTACTTCAGCTAGAGCCTGCTGGACGCTGGTATATTCAATAATATTTTCTTGAATTACTCGGTTGGCGACAGTTTTGGCTTTTGATTCAGGATCTTGCCAAAGATCTGATTTCTCTACTACTTGAATGCTGTGGGCATTGATTGTTTCTACTCCAGTTTGATAGTGGCCTGATTCTTTTGCTTCTGCGATATTTTCTTTGATGCGGCGATCGAGATGTTCAAACAGATAATTCTGTAGATCTACTTCAAGTGCCAGTAAACGATTGAGAAAACGATTCATTGGAGGAGTGGGCAGTAAGGCTCCTTCATACTGCAAATGTAGTCCAGTTTTGGCTTCTAAAGTTTCTAGGCTACACTCAGGCAATGCTCCGAGTCTGATTTGGCTAATCAAGGTTGATAATGCAGCTTGAGCGTATTCATTATTTAAGCTGTCTTCTGCTTTAAATAGACCGTTATTGCCTGTTTCTGCTTGACCTTTGGTGATGGCTCCAAGAGTTGCCAGTCTTTGAGCTATTGAACTGGTAAATCGCTTTTGTCCTTTAACATCAGTTGTTACCAAAATATAGACTGGAGGCTGCGCCTGGTGAGAACGGTGAGAGCGCCCAAAGCCTTGAATTGCATCAGTTGCGTTCCAGCCAGACTCGACTAGATAGTGCTTGCGCAGACGCTGATTGGGAATTTTTAGTGAGGCATGATAAGAGCGTCCCGTTCCTCCTGACTTGGAGAATGCGAGAATTTGTACCTCATCATTTTGGAACTTTTCAGCATCAGCGATATTGGCATTTTTATCTCGCTTTTTGGCGCGAATTTTGGTTTGTTCATTATCCTCATATTTTTCTAGCCTTAGTAAGCGACCGGTTATTTCTGCTATATTTTCATAGCCGAAGTAGAAGATTATTTGATCTAAAGCTGAATGGATGGTTGGTAGCTCCATAATCTTGATAATTAATGCTTCTTTAAGCATCACAGCCTCTTGATTGAGGATTTTATTATCTTGAGCGTCTTTGGCATAGCTGGTATAGGTATGACCGTCTTGTTCAATAGTTTCCATTAGGTACACTGGGAAGCTGTTGTTGAGAAAGTCTAGGATGTAAGATCTAGGGGAAATATCGATTTTAAGATCGTTCCACTCTTCAACTGGGATTGCCTCTAAAGTTCTTTGCAGCATAGCTTCATTAGTTGATGTAATCTGAAGAATTGGCGCAAATCCTGCGGCTATATCTGCCTCCATTGCGGCAATTAAGCTGGGACTGCTCATAGAGATCAATAGCTGATTGAAAAATCTTTGCTTGATCGATTCAAACGCTGAGTAGGCTATTCCTTGAGCAGAAGTTAAAGAGCTTTCTTCATTAGTGCAGGTACAGCTAAGTGCTTCGCTTATATTGTTGTGGATGATTTCAAAGGCTTTGGCATATTGGTTATAAATTTCAACCTGTTCTGGTGTTAGTTTATGTTCGAGGGTTTGATATTCAATTCCCTGGTAGCTAAGAGATCTTGCTAGATATAGTCCTTGAGCTTTAAGTTCTCGTGAGATTATCTCCATGGCGGCAATACCGCTATTGCCGATTTTCTCGATAAATACTTTGCGATCGCTAAAAGCACTGTTTCGAGTTCCCCATAGACCTAATCTTTCGCCATAGGCTAGATTTTGAATTCTGCTGGCACCGGTGGCGCTGACGTACATAATTCTGGCATTGGGTAGCTGATGTTGAATCCTCAGTCCTGCTAATCCCTGAAGACTTGCCTTTTGAATTCCTCTTGAGCCGACCTTGGGCAAAGCTCCTCCCATGGCGTGACACTCATCAAAGGCAATGATCCCAGCAAAATCTTCACCAAGCCAGTTGATAATTTGCTCTAGGCGTGACTGATTTTTAGTGGTTTCTGGTCTAGCTAATGTGCGGTAGGTTGTAAACAAGATACCTTCATTTAGATCGACCTTTTGGTTTGGTTTAAAGCTTGATTGGCAGATGATTTGTTCTGATTTACCGCCTAAATCCTGCCAGTCTCGACGGGCATCCTCGATTAAATTGGGGGATATTGAGAGCCAAACTGCTTTAGTTCTTCCCTGGAGCCAATTATCTAAAATTACTCCTGCTATTTGTCTACCCTTACCAATACCAGTACCGTCTCCGCAGAGATAACCCTGACGTTCTTGGTGACTATTAGGTTCAGCGTAAGGAAAGTGAAGGACTTTATCATTTTCATCAATTTTGACCCATTTATCTAGCAGCTTGCTGTGGGCTTCCCCTGCTCTGATGATGGTTTCAAGCTGAATATCAGAGAGTATTCCCTCATTTATAACCTGTTTGGGCAATAGCGGCTGATAATTAGCAGAGGGTGATTGAATCGAAGCCATGGCAATGGATTCAACGGTATCTGTAGGATGTGCTTTGGCTGCTGTAATTTCGATACCCTGGATTTGATAGGGGGCAAATAGTCCCTGTGGTTGGCTTAGTTTTTTATTCCAGCGATTTTGAATATATTTAACTGGTTTAATTTCACTCCAGAAGATTTTAGCTTCAGTTTCAAGCTCAACCTCGATTCTTGGGGCAGTTCTTGCAGTTCGTGGAAATGGGATTATATTGGTCGTTTTTGGAACAGAGCTTAGATCGAATAAACTTACTTGTTCTGCTATGGGAGCAGCTTTAGTAGCGATTTTTAACTGCTTTAATCTTGGTGGCACTTGAGCTATTATTTGGCTTAACTCGGCTAAATTCATGCAGGGCATGGTTTCTACAAACTGTTGAGGGTTAGCGGCTGGGATTTTGTCGATCACCGTGATTCTTGTATCCACAGTAGTGCCTTGCTTGGCATATATTTTTCCCTCTACACCAACTGACACGATCACGGTTGCCTTGGACTGTAGCTGGTCAAATTTTCTGCGCCAAATCGGATTGTTTGGTCGGATAGAATCTTGGCAAATCATCACCAATCTTCCGTTAGGTTCTAGCCTTTTTAAAGCACTATTTAAATGTTCAAATATTACGCTAGAGCGTTTGACATCACGGTTGAGATAGCTAGAAAAGGGCGGGTTCATTAGCACTACCGTGGGTCTTACTCCAGGATTCAAGCGATCGTTAATTTGTTCGCCATTATGCTGAGATACTCTTGCTTCGCAAAATAGATTGTCTAAGGCTGCCGCTCTTTGAGGATCGATCTCATTTAGAGCCAGTTCATAGCAGTCCATTGCGGCATATACTGCTAGTAAGCCATTACCAGCGGAGGGTTCGAGTACAATGTCCTTTTCGGTTATTTGAGCCGCTTGAGTAGCTAAATATGCCAGAGTAACAGGCGTAGAAAACTGTTGGAGCTTCTCTGATTTGTCAGATCGTTTATTGTGAACTGTATAGAGCTTTTCTAATGCGATTAAGTCTTCTAGGCTTACTCGATCGTGTTGGCGCTGATAGCTAATTAGATACTTGATTAAGCCGATTTCTACTGCTTCGTAGGCATCTTTCCAAATCCAATATCCATCAGCATCAGAACCGCCACAAGCTTCAGTCATGATGGTTTTTAACTGATAGACCGATACTTTTTCTTGGCGCTGGAAACTTTTTAAAATTAAAGTCCCTGCATTTATTAAATTGTTGATTTTGCTAGGGACTAGATTAGAATATTGTGCCTGCATAAGTTATTAGTTCGGATATAATTTTCCGACTAAGTTCGCAGAACTTGTCTTAGGGTATTTTTCTTGGCGATATAGCGCGATCGCTCGGTTGATATTTGCTTCAATTCTGGGAGACACTTGGGGGTTGGTGGTAAAGTCTTCCAGATATTCTTCTGCTGCTTCGGTGATAAAGCCAGCGATTACATCTGCGGGGATGTCTGCATTGTCAATATAGAGATAATTTTCCGCAGCATTGTTTACTTGGTCTTTTGTTAATGGTGTTTGCATAGGTGGCGATATTTTATCGCCAAATTGCGAACGCAATTCCCCGTCTAGTCAAGCTCTTGCTTTGATTGGGATTGATTTGTTGATTGCTCTTTAGCCGATTTGGGGAGAGGGTATATTTTTTCCATTTCTCCTTGATACTCGCTAAACTTAAACTCTGGAGGTAGCTGCCATTTTTGTCGGGGAGTCCAATTTTGGTTGAATAAGCGATTCTTAGCCAAAGCTTGGGATACGGGCATGATAAATTCTGCTATCTCATCTATTGCCTCTTTGAATTTCGGACGCTCTCCCATCGCTCCTTCGGCATAGAATTTTTTCCAAGTTTTGTTTCTGTCTTTTCTGTAGGTAATAAATTTTGTGGTCAATCCAACAGGATTGATTCGGGGTATTTCTGTTCCTCGGTGATTGAAGGTGGCTTTTATCGCTTGTGATAGTTCTTTGCCCTGAAACTCGAAATTTCGAGCTAGATAAAGCAAGTCATAAAAATCTTTGATTCGAGAGTTTCTTATACCTAAATTAGTGACTGCTTCAAATTTTTCGGCGACGACAGTTTCTTTGGGGTAATGCCTAACCAATGGGTTTTCTCTTCCCAAAAGAGTAGGAAACTTCCCTTCTGCTATCTGAGGATTAATTACCGAGCCGAAGCCAATATCAATCTGTCCTTTAATGGGTACGTCTTCGAGGTTTCCCTTAATATCTAGCCTTACTCCTTCGTATTTTTGACCAGCTTGGAGAATGCTGGTGGATATATCGCTGAATCTTAGTCCATCATTAAGAGGGATTTTGATAATTTCACTAAATTCTTCCTTAAGCTGTTGTGGATTGTTTGTGCCAAAACCCAGAAAATCAATATCCTTTGTTGGTCGATGTGCTTTTCCTGCTAATATCTGAAATACGCTAGCTCCTTTCATGACATATTTTTGATTGAGATTAGAACGACTAAAGCGGTCAACTAATCCTTCTCGAATGTACAGATCAGTTAGCTTTTCAAGAGATATTCCTTCTTTATTTATTAAGTAAGTAAGTTGTTCTCTAACTGATAAATTTTGATTCATTAAGTATAAAGTTCAATTTTTTCAGGGTGTTTGAGGGCATCTTCAAAATCAATTCGCATTGATGGCTCCATATTTCTATGCCTTGCCCATGTTCTGATTTCAGCTATAGTGCAGCGATTATAAAGAAGCGCATCTTTGATAGATTTGAAGGCAATATCTTCTCCGACCTCTCCGTAATAAACAAAGCAATCAGCTATGGTTTTCGGGACATTGTAGATTTTCATTTCTATGCCTTCTAGCAGAAGAGTTTCAATGCCCTCAAAGTATTCTTTTTCTTCCATAAAAACTATTTCAATTGGCAAGTTTTTAGTGTCTGGATATGGCATTCCTTTAGGTAAAGCTAGACAAACTTTATTATTGATTACTTCGGTTAATTCGTAATAGCTTAGAGCAGATCCCAAGCAAACTACTCCGTCAGGAATGATTACTGTAGCAGCAACATTGCTGTGGTACGTGCTAAAAAAAGCATTTTTGGGTCGATAGGTTTTATCTGTAGATTGGATCAATATTTCAAGCTCTTTTAGCTTTGATATTGCTCGATTATCAATACCAGCTAAGTTTAATTCTTCGCTGGTAACGATAGATTTTTGTCGCCCAAAGTTTTTGACTATATCAATTTGTTGTTCGAGCTTCATGTGAAAATATACGGGAGCAGGGAAACCGCAACTCTTTAGAGTGCCGAGGAACTGTGACACGGACGGTTTTAACCGTCATGTTACAATTCTTTATCCTGCCCATTTCGTCCTCCAAGTATTATAGGTTAAAAATTTAATATCTTTTGGGTTAGCAGATTGAGTTAATCGCTTCCCCGTTTCAATCGAATGCAGACTGACAAACATTCTCTCAGGCTCTTTTTTTGTCGGTGTGAGTTTTTCTCCACCCATATAAGTTAATCCCCATTTAGGATGTTTGACTATTGAACCTCTTTTGAATCCAGCAGATATTGTTCCTCCATAACGAGTTCTGATGTGTCCCGCTGCATGTTCTAATCTGTGCAACTGGCGACGATGGAATCTTAGAGGAGTGACAACTAACAAATCTTGATTAACTGGTTTTACCTCACCTCCTACAGTCGAGTAAGCTAAAGTAAAGCTATCTACACAGTGAGCAGAAAACACCTCTGCCATCTTGTTTTTGCTTTTCTTCAGTCCAAGTTGATTTCTCAACTCAGCAGTTTCGTGACCCTGAAGTAACTCAACAGGTGCTATCTTCTCTAGTTGAGAATAAAACCAATCCTTACCTACTTGAAGCGGGGAAAAGGTTTTACCCCATTTACCACCCCAAGAAGTAGCTTTAATATTCTCAACTACAAAGACTGTAATTGGATAGATTTTGCTTAACCAGGTAGCAATACGAAGTTTCCATTGCCAGCGTGCTTTAGTACTTGGGGCAAGTTTAACTTTGTTTCTCAATCTATTCCATCTGGGCTGGCGACAAGGAGTATTCCTACTCCTTCTGGTTCGACGCATTTCACGCCTAGTTTTAACATGACGCTTAACCCAATCAACTGCTTTTGCCTGTATATTCAGGTATTGATGGGTAGCACTAGCTACCGTATAGCCTTCCATTTTAGAGCCTGGATCTATACCTAGAGCTACGTCTTGATAGTTTCTAGCACTTGGTTCAACATTCAGACGAACACAGAATATTCCTTTCTTCCAAAAAGGCGTAGCCTTACCTGATTTGATCCACTTGTCTGCTCGTTTAGGAGTAGTGGGCATTAAAGGAACTTGATTTGAATCAACTACTGGTACGTGCGCTGGAGCAAGCATCGGAGATGCTTCGCCAATCCCTTCGGGATTGTCGGCAGCCTCCAGGCTGCGACGTTGCTTTCGCAACGGCGATTCGATGTACATCGAATGTTGCATTTTTTTGGGTTATAAACCGTAATATATACTTCCCTTCGAGACTGACTAACGTAGAGGAATAAGATGAGGGAGGTGTCCTATTCGTACTTCGGGCTACCATGCCCAGTTAATTCAGTGTGGGTTTTAACCTTACTCTAGACACTGTTTTAATTGCCCTAGCCGATGGCTTTCGGTATTAGGCAAGCCCCGTCGCTTCAGCGCGGGGTGTGTGACAGCTTATTTTTTTACCTGAATGGGCATGATTATATGTTGGGCTGGTTCTGGAACTAGATTCTGAATCTCAATGGGTTGGTTTGGCTGATTTATCAATATTTTAACTTCACTCCCTGGTAGAGATTTTAAAGATTTGAGCAGATAATCATGGTTTAGGGTTACGGTTTGAGCTTGAATATTTCCCAGCAAGTATCCTGATTGAGTCTGATTGCCGTTGGCGATGCCAGGTGTTTTAGCCTGAATATTTATTTGCTGTTGCTTTGGGCTGATGGTGATACTTACTAGGTTATCTTGGGCAACGCTATTTACTAGAGTTAGGTTTTTAATCATCTGCTGGCGATCGACAATAGCCTGAATTTCAAACTCCCCAGGGATTAGCTTCTCGTATTGAGGGTAATTTCCTAAGATTTGGTTACAAGTAAGGACAAATTTGTCCGTTGAGAACTCAACCAAAGTTTCGTCGAAAGTCAGAGTTATTATGCTGGAGTAATCGGCTTTGAGCAGAGTACTCAGCAGGTTCATCGTCTTGCTTTGAATTATTAACTCAAATTCTTTTGCTGTATTATCCAAATTTACTTCCGTTTCCAAAGCCGCTAGCTGATGTGCGTCTGTGGCGCAGAACTTGAGCAGTTGGCTTTTGTTTTCTCTGACTAGCTTGAGATTGACTCCAGTTAGAATTTGTTTTGAGAGTTCTTTTGAGGCACAGTGTAAGGTTTGCTCGATTCCAGCTAGTAAATTTTCTGGCTTTAGCTTAATTGAAGTAGATTCAGACTCTAGTTCTGGCAGGGTAATAAATTCATCCGCCAAGATAGTATTCAAGCAAATTGTTACAGAATCACTTTTGATTATTAACTGGTCTTTGTGCAGCAAAATTTCTATTGCTTTGTTTTTAATTTTTTCTACCAGATTCTTCAAATCCCAGGCACAAACGGTTATTTGTGAGTCTTTTGAGACTTGAGCCTCTAGGACCAAGCAAACTAATTGACTGCCATCAAAGGTAGTTAGTTTTAACTCGTTTTTCCTGGCTTCAAGCAGAACGTTATTGAGGATTGCTGGCTGAAGATTTCTTTTGAGATTGCTGCAAACTATGGTTAAAGCAGTTTGTAAGCTGTGGGTGTTAATTATTAGCTGCATGGTTAATGTATTTATTTTTGCTTGGTTTAACAAACTTTTTAGCGATCGCGAAAAATTCCTCTAGGGAGATGATTTCAAATTCGCGATCGTATTCATCGATATCTCCCTGAGATTTAGTAATCTGTCCCCACCAGGCAAACTCAAGCTCATAGCCATAGCTAATAATTAGAGAGGCAGCTTTTTGATACTGGATTAATATCAATCGATTGAGTACCGCTCCAGCATCGGGATATAGTACGACACGATTGCTATTCGTTAGCAGACTTGCTCGATCGAGATAGACTTTTAACTGTTGGGGAGAACTGGCAAACATCCCGCCACTGGCACCAATGACCACTTGCTTGAATTTATTGGCAGTATGAATTGCTTTGAAGCCAACTCCTTCGACGATACCTATATATCTAGATTTGATTTTATCTATTGGTAGGTAGAAGCCAAGGGGAATTTCTTCGTGTTCTTTTAAATGAACGCTAAACTCTGCTGATTTTGCCCAGAGATAGCGTAAATTATTAGCAAAATCCAAACGAGTTTGCCAGCCTAAATATTGCTGTCGCCCATTACGGATGGGGATTAGCAACCCGCTATACTTATTTACTAAAGATAAGCCATCAGGGGATATTCCTGCCAAACAAGGACTAACTTTATTGGTTAGCTTTTGCTTGTAGTCTAAAGATTTGAACTGATAATATACCTGATGGCGATCGCTAAAGCCTCTTTGGTATAGAGTTTGTATATGTCTGGGCTTTAGCTTTAGCTGTTGAAGTAGCTTAGATATTTCAAGATCTCTTTCTTCAATAGAAAGCAAATTTTGATAATTAGCTTGTTCGATCTGTCTGACTAATCTTGGCTTGGCTTTGGCTATAACTTTTTGACGCTGATGATTGTTAGAACTTTGATGTAAGAATTCAGACCAGATTGCTGAAAGTTCTGCCGAAAGTTCTTGGGTTATATATTTACCCCACAGCAGATTATGAGTTTCACCGCAGTATTTATATCCAGGTAAATCTCCGCGATAGCTCATGCAGAAATACTGCATATCTATTTTTTCTTCTCCACCTGGGAGATCGAACGTGGTAATTTTGCTTTTGCAGCGATATTTAATATTATCGCAGCAGGGACAAGGATTATGTCGATTGCAGGCAAAAAAGGGATTTCTTGCCATTATGCTGGGATTCTATTTTTGATCGGGTATTCACCAAGATTTTGATAACCTAATTCTCTTAGTACTCTGTAACCATGTTTGCAGCAGCCGCTGCCAAACTGCTCCTGCTGTTTCTGGAAATCTCGACATTTACATTCAACTCCAATGTCAGTTACTCGCACTGGATATTTAGAGTTAGTTTCTGGATTGGAAACTAGATATACGTTGCCGTATTTAGTTGTATTCAGCTTGAAATTTTTGCTTCTTTCTTGTCTGCTGGTAGCAAAGTCTTCGGTAAATAAGCGAGTAGGCAATATGTATTCTTGCTGCTTGGTTTTTACCGTAACAGTCATATTGTCGTTAACTTTGACTAAAGATACCGTTAAAGCAGGTATCTTTAAAATCCGTTCGGCAGCGCTTGCAGAGAAGATGAAGTTGATTTGATTAATTTTATGAGAGTTCATGTTGTTTTAATGTTTTTTTTTAAACAACAGTGAAACTGATCCGCTAGATATCGAAACAAAGATATACAGAAACTCTTAGTTAATCACTTAAAAACTATGTCTTGGTGCGGTTTATCCGTGAACCTCCGCAACGCAACTGCTTCACCAGTGACGGAAAACTGCCTCTCTATCTATTTTTTCTAAATTGTTTTTTTCTCTTTACTTCTATTTGTATCATTTTTTTTCGTATTTCATATAGCTATAATTACATCGACCAAAATGCTACTCAAACTAGTGTTCAATACCAAGTAGATGTAAATCAGTACCTTCCTTACAGCTACTAAACCAGCACATTGAAGTCTTTTAAACCGCATAATTAAGCTCCAGTCTTCTCGATTAGGGCTATTTTTCTAAGCGATCGCACCTTCTGCTTGAGTAGTCAAAATCATACAGGATAAAAGCTTTTCTTCTGTCTCAGGATCGCTCCAGGTTGACCAAATGCCAGCTAAGGCAAATAGTTTATTTTCAGTATGAAAGTAATAAGGCTGTTTGTCTTTCGACCATT
The DNA here is from genome assembly GCA_965218345.1 of Waterburya sp. Lineage (GTDB taxonomy): Bacteria > Cyanobacteriota > Cyanobacteriia > Cyanobacteriales > Xenococcaceae > Waterburya. Next base: position 5,538,730 of record CBDCKS010000002.1, on the reverse strand, counting down.
CATAAAATCCCGATACTGGGATTAAACACGGTCGCTTCTTAAAACCATCTCTAAAACTAGGCTTTTCTTCAATTGTCTCTACTCGTGCATTAATTAAATTACTCTTCCAAGAATCTAAACTCTTGACCAAACCAGGAATTAAGCCCCAACGCATTAATACAGCTTCATTATTCTCGCCAGTATTAATGACAACAGTAATGTTTTGAGATGGAGCAATGTTATAGCGATCGCGATTGTAAGCCACAGATGTACACTTAAACTCTTTGGCTATTTCTGCTTTAGTTGTATCCAAACTGAATCTACCGCACATAATTCAAACTGAATGAATGACATTAGTTACCACACCCCAGATTTGAAACTCCATCGCTTCAGTTATCTTAAGCTTTGGATAGTCGGGATGTTCGGCAACAAGATATGGTTGCGTTCCTTCAAGCCTCAGACGCTTAACTAAGAGTTCGTCGTTGACTACAGCAATTACTATTTTGCCATCACGGGGTTCAATAGAGCGATCGACTATTAATAAATCCCCTGGATGAATACCAGCACCGAGCATTGATTCTCCCGATACCCTAACAAAATAAGTAGCAAGGGGATGATGAATTAAATGTTGATTGAGATCTAGCTTTCCCTCCAAAAACTCGTCGGCAGGTGAAGGAAAACCCGCAGCTATAGAGCAACTATAAAGAGGAATAGCATAGTGTTTTAAAGTTCTGGGTAGACTAAATACTCCATCTACTTTAGTAGGACAAATAACATTCATAATAAAATCAAAAATAATACAATAGTTGCGTACAAAAATACCACTATTACGTAGAGTCGAGCAATGAAGAGAAGTTTAAGGATCTTGTTTGAATCATAACTGAACGTTCGAGCCTCATAGTTTTATTAGAGATTAGTTAAGACAAACCGAACCACTATTAGTATAGTTTTCCCAACCAAAACTTATTATTACTTGTTCGGGCAGAAAATACTACTATATATGGGATACAAGCCACACTTCTTTAGTTTTTATTGTTTGATTAATATATAAATAACGAAGCGCGAAAAGCCGTTGTGGGGGTTCCCCCCATTGAGGCTATTGAGCAAGAAACGAAATATACAGAAACTCTAAGTTAACCATCTATTCAACTATCAATTTCTGGAAACACAACAATGGCTTTAGTAAGATATAATCCCTGGCAAGAAATGAACTCAATGCAACGTCAATTAAACCGCTTATTTGATGATGCTTTAACTTTTGACAATCTGGGTGATTTTGGTAATCTCTCTAAAATCCCTGCTGTGGAATTAACTCAAACTGATGACGCAGTTCATCTAAAGCTAGAAGTTCCTGGCATGGAAGCTAAAGACTTAGACATTCAAGTTATGGCTGACCGTGTGGCGATCGCAGGTGAAAGAAAATCTGAAACTAAAACTGAAGAAAACGGAAATACTCGCTCAGAATTCCGTTACGGTAAATTCTCTAGAGTAATTCCTCTACCAGTAAAAATTCAAAACACCAACGTTACTGCTGACTACAAAGACGGTATCCTCAATTTGACTCTACCCAAGTCTGAAGAAGAAAAGAACAAAGTAGTAAAAGTAAATCTTTTACAAGATGCTGAATAGTCCAGAAGAGATAATGAACACAGTCAAATAAATATTAGTTACACCCAGTTACTTATGTAGTGACTGGGTTTTTTGTTGTAGTGCGATCGCGATTTATAAGGTATTCTTTCTAAAGATACTAATTTAACTGTCCTTTTATGGTCAATGCTGGCTATACCATTCAACAATTAGCAAAGCGACGAAAAAAACAATCAGTCAAAAAGTTTGCTGCTGCTACAGTCTTATTTATTGCTCCTGCTTTAGCATATTTGATGTCGGGTATCACGGGAATATCCATATTGATTCATATTGGCTGTTGGGTAACGAGCATAGTTTATATCCGAGAGGGACAGAGACTTTTGCTAGCATCGCAAAAAGCTAATTTAGGAGCGATCGCTGAAAAATCTGTTGCTTTGATTCTTTCAGAACTAGAACGTGAAGGTTGGCAAATTGAATACAATATTTTCCTCAGACATTGGGGAGATGCCGATGCTTTCATACGTTCTCCCAAAGGCAATTGTTTTGTCGTAGATACTAAAGGCAATAGAGGAACGGTGTTTTTTAATGGTACGAAACTAATGCTGCGCTATGGTCGAAAAGTGCATTCTTTCAGCAATAATAAAGACATTCTCAAAGCAGTAAAAGGTCAGGCAGCGACACTTAAAGAAATTTATCGAGTGCGTTTTGTTACTCCAATACTGTGTTTTACCAACGCCAATTTAAATATTAAGACAATAGACAACAAGGTTGAAAATGTATATGTTTTAGCTCATAGTTCATTAGTTCGGATGCTAAGAAAACTGGATAAATAGCGATCGCTCTCAAGAGAAAACATTTTATTAGATTTAGTTTATTCTGAACAACTTCTTAATTTTAATTAGCTGTATTGCACTTACTATGTTTGACAGTGAGTAGTTATTCCAATCAGGATTATGTCATACAGAGCATTGGCAACAGATTTCGATGGCACAATCGCCACTGAAGGAAAAGTATCTAATAATACCTATTTAGCACTTCAACGCTGGCAGCAGACAGGGCGATCGCTAATTATGGTGACTGGAAGACGACTAGACAATCTCTATGATGTATTTCCCCAAGCTAGTATATTCGACTGTATCGTGGCGGAGAACGGAGCATTGCTTTCTTTCCCGACTACTGGAGAGGAAGAACTATTAGGAGATCCGCCACCTGATTCTTTGATTAAGATCTTACAGTCAAGACAAGTACAACCGCTTTCAATTGGACGAGGAATCGTATCTACAGAAGTTCCTCACGATCGGACTGTAATCGAAGCGATCGCCGAATTAAGTTTAGCTTGGCAGATTAGTTATAACAAAGGAGCGGTAATGCTATTGCCAGATGGTGTTGATAAAGATCGGGGCTTAAGAAAGGCTTTAGAAAAGATGAATCTATCACCCGATGAGGTGATAGCAGTAGGAGATGGAGAAAACGATCTACCTCTGTTACAGTTATGTGGTCTGTCTGTATCGGTAAATAATGCCCTACCAATGCTGAAAGAAGCTTCTGACTGGGTAATGACCAAAGACTGCGGAGACGGTGTAGTAGAGTTGATTGAAAAGTTACTCTGATGGATACAAAGTCAATATCTATGATATCCTGACAGCTTTGGTGTCAATTTTCCTATAAACGTGAGTGAACAATTAAATCTATTTAGCCTAAGACCAGCTTACCGAGTAGAGCAACCCAAAGAATTGATGAGTAAAGAAGCTTTGCTCAAATGGAAGTCGAGAATATTTAAGCATCAACAACGCACGTTAAACACCGAACCGCCACAGCAAACAAACCTCTTCGATCCACCCAGAAGTCATTGTGATGCAGATGCGATTAATCCTTTTACCTTGAAGATGCACAATGCCCAATTTTATAGGTTGAGAGAACATCAAGAAAGAATCTGTATTTACTTCATTATCGATAATGCTTTACCCCTTCTACTGTATGTGGGAGAAACTATGCAGACGGCAAAGCAAAGGTGGAATAGTACGCATGACTGCAAAGACTATGCTATGAACTATGTCGAACTGCACCGCAAACATGGCTTAGAGGTAAAAATGTGTAGTGCGTTTTGGTACGATACACCAAGCGATCGCACTGCTCGATTAAAACTAGAGCGAGAATTAATTCTCAGGTGGCAGTCTCCGTTTAATAAAGAGAATTGGAACAAGTACGGTAAGCCATTTGGCAATATTTAAAGTAATGTTTACACCCGAACTAATAGCTACGGTATTTTATGAACTTCTCAGTATAGTCAGAGGAGTTATAGGCTACATCAAGAGTCAGAGTAAAGTACCTCTAATTTCTGGTGGAGTTAGTGGCTTACTGCTGTTGATTCTAGCTGGCATCATGAATGCAGGTAATCGATGGGCTGTAACCGTTTCGGCGATCGTTATTTCTCTTTTGATTGTCGTGTTTATCGTCAGATGGTTTAAAACTAAAAAGTTAATACCCGCAGTGCCGATGATTTTCTTTGGTGCCGTCTCACTTATTCGTATATTGAGTTAAATAAATCCAGGCGATCGCTGTTTATCCAAACTTAAAAATGCGCGAACGATCTTTATTAGTACGGTTAAACTAACAGAGGTGATTCAGTTTTCGGATGATGGCAGATCGAACTAGGAAAATCATTCACATTGATATGGATGCCTTTTACGCATCGGTAGAGCAGCGAGACAATCCCGAATACCGAGGTAAACCATTAGCTGTTGGTGCTTCTCCCCGTCAACGAGGTGTAGTAGCTGCTGCTAGTTATGAAGCAAGAAAATATGGGATTCATTCAGCCATGCCCTCAAAACTAGCGAACGCCAAATGTCCTAATTTGATATTTGTCAGACCAAGATTTGAAGTATACCGAGCAATATCAACTCAAATTCACGATGTTTTCAGACGCTACACCGATATCGTCGAACCACTGGCACTAGATGAAGCTTACCTCAACGTTACCGAAAATAAGCAGGAGTTGCCCTATGCTTCTACAGTGGCACTTCACATCCGCCATGAAATATTCCGAGAAACAAACCTTACTGCCTCGGCTGGTGTTTCTGTTAATAAGTTTCTCGCGAAGATAGCATCGGGAATGAACAAGCCCAATGGCATGACCGTTATCCTCCCAGAAGAAGCCGAAGCATTTGTAGAAAAGTTACCGATAGAAAAATTTCACGGCATTGGTAAAGTTACTGCTGCGAAGATGCGCCGTTTGGGTATTAATAATGGACTCGATTTAAAAGAGCGATCGCTTGAATTTTTAATACGTTCTTTCGGCAAAGCAGGTCATTATTACTACAACATCGCCAGAGCAAAGGACAACCGAGCGGTTGAAGCAAATCGTATTCGTAAATCAATTGGTGCAGAAAATTCATTTGCCGAGGATCTAAGTGACGAAGAAACAATAGTTTTCAAGCTCAAACAAATCGCACAGACGCTTTTTGAACGTATTAACAGACATCAAGCTTCGGGTAGGACGTTAACTTTGAAAGTGAAATTTTCTGATTATCAACAAATTACGCGCTCTCGTACCTTTGAGAAGTGTATCAATAGTTTAGATACGATCGTTACCGAAGCTGTAGAGTTACTTGAAATAATCGAACTGGAGGGTAAAAGTATTCGCCTGTTAGGTATTTCACTATCCAATCTCGATCGTGAGAAAGAACTACAGATAGTTCAGTTGTCATTGTTTGAATAACGTGGAGAACATCATAATTGAATCCGAAAACATCAGATGGTTTGCTCGTCGCCTTTTAACTTGGGCAGAACAGCATTTAAGAGATTACCCCTGGCGTATAACTACAGACCCTTACTCCATCCTTGTTGCCGAGTTTTTATTACAAAGAACCGATGCAGATACAGTTGTGAACATTTATGAAATCTTTTTAATTCAATATCCTACTCTAGACAAATTAGCGATCGCTCCAGTTGAAGACATAGCCAAACTCTTGCAACCATTAGGACTGTTTTTCAGAGCAGAAAGATTATCCGAAACAGCCAAGATTATTAGAGAGAAGTACAAAGGAGAAACACCTCAAGAAGAAACGGAATTACTCAAACTTCCTGGCATCGGCAAGTACACCGCCAGGGCGATACTTTCTCAGGCATTCGGACAATCAACAGCAGTATTAGATACAAACGTAGCTCGTATCCTCGAAAGATTCTTTGGCATCCAAGGAGGAAGGGTCAAGTCTCGCTGTAAGATTCTCTGGAGTGCAGCAGAAACCATTGCCCCAGATGCCGAGGTCGGACATTGGAATTTAACACTATTGGACTTTGGGGCATTGACTTGTACTGCCAGAAAACCTAAATGTATGAAGTGTCCTGTTTCGGCTAAATGTAATTGGTTTAATTCTAATTAACATCTTAATTTAAAAGCGCGATTGCCTACACTACGATACAATTAATTCTGGCGATCGCCTGTAATAAAATGCCTCTAAACCCTAATTTGTATCCCGACAATTGGAATAATTTAGCATTGTCAGTAAAAGAAGCTGCTAAGTGGCGATGTGGATGCTGCGGGAAGAAATGTTATGAGCCAGGGAAACGACCAGAAAGTTTGACTCGTTCGGAGTGGACTGCCGATATACTTCAGGTGCATCATCGCAACCATGACCCATCGCAGAATCAAGTTTCTAATCTACAGGCTGTATGTGCTGCTTGTCATTTAGGTTTACATCGGGGTAGATATAGTCCAGTCAGTCCTGGGCAATTGAAATTGTTCTAGCAATATGTGGAAATCTAAGCGCGAAATAATTGACTCCGACCGCATTCAGAAAATTTCTATCCTTAAAAGCGACAAACAAGTTACTTACTCGGAGGTTATTAAGTTATGGGAACACGACAATAGTTTCAGAACGTTTTTTATCTCTTTGTTAGCCGATGCGCCTATGGAAGCCTATTTCTGGGAAACACCACCAATTAGTAGGTCTACCGCAGAGCGAGAATTTGAGTTTGTTCTAGTAGATAGTCCCCAACTAGCCGACATAGATCCCGACCCTGCTGACTTTAACAAGTATTTTAAATCGGCAACTGAATCCGTTGTCACCTTTCCCAACTTAGGCAAAGATGCTTTGCTCGTCGTCCCCTGTCCTATTGCTAACACAGTTGCCCGTACTCATCTTGCCTCTTTTGTTAGAGAAGCTCCTGAATTTCAACAACACTTATTATGGCAAACCGTAGGCTTATCGCTGAAGCAGAGACTTAACGAGCGGGAACAACCTATCTGGGTCAGTACATCGGGGCTGGGAGTTCACTGGCTTCATGTCAGATTAGATTCGCGTCCCAAGTATTACTGTTTTGAACCATATAAAAACAAAAACTAAATCCCCCTCAGTAAAGCTTGAGCTATCTGTTGCCTTTCTTCGGTCAAACTTAGTTTGGATTCTGGTTTACCGCTACGACGATACCAGTAACGGGCATTCCACAAATCTCCTTCCTTACGGTGTAAATAGGCGTGAACCCATGCACAATCTTTACCGCTCTCGCGGTCGATTAGTTTGTGGGATTTATGCCAGTCATCATGATAGTCATGCCATAATGCCTGAAGTGCGAGGGAACAACTGTTTATCTGTTGAGAATTTTGTCGTTTGAATTCTTCAATATTCATAGCAGTTAGTAAAAACTTCGAGCGAATAAATATTGTTGTAGATATTACTAACATTCTAATCAAGTAGGAGACTCTAACCAATCAAAAAGCCAGTTTGCATTCGGGCGATCGCATCAATATTTTCTACTTCAGAAGGGGGATTAGTTGAAGGTTGATACATTAGTTCGTGAAATAGCTTTACTGCTGGTATTTGCTCCGAATAGTTATCGACTCCTTTAATTCCCAGGTGATGATAGAAATAGTTATTTCCCGCACCAATTTCAATTGCTTTATCGAGATTAAAATTATCCTTGAGCCATTCAATTAATTCAACTGTTGGTAGCTGATAAATAGCCCGACAGATACACCACACCCTTAAATCTGTATTGTCTAGAGTCTTATAGAAGTCAGCAGACTGTCCTAAAGGATAAGCTTCGCAAATAGTTTAATAATTCCTCGGTCGTCTTAAAAGATACGATCGTATTTTTTTAGAAACTCTTGGACTTCGGGAGGAAAAATCATAGCAGTATTCCCGTTACGCAAGCTGTCATAAAACAAGCCAAAGAACCAGCAATCATCGCTCTTAATCCTAAAAGTGCTAAATCCTGTTGTCGAGCGGGGGCGATCGCACTAAGTCCTCCAATTTGAATGCCAATCGACCCCAGATTAGAAAAACCACACAAGGCATAGGTCATAATAATCGTCGTTCTTTCGGAGAGAGTGGGGATCATCTTTTGTAAATCTAGATAGGCAATAAATTCATTGAGAATAACTTTTTTTCCTAATAAAATTCCCACCTGAGAACAGTCAGCTAAAGGTATGCCCATCAACCAGGCAAAAGGAAACATTAAATAGGACAAAATCCATTCCATTGATAGTCGCTCGAAGCCCAATTGCCCTCCCATCCAGCCCAAAACCCCATTAACCAAAGCCAATAAACTCAAAAAAGCAATTAACATCGCCCCCACGTTAAGAGCTAATTTCAAACCATCCAATGCACCCGTAGTAATAGCATCGAGCGCGTTGGTATAATTGGATTTAACTTCAATTTCGATCTTGCCTATAGTTTCGGATCTAGCCGTTTCTGGATAGAAGATTTTTGCCATTGCCAAAGCTGCTGGTGCAGACATAACAGAAGCTGCAATCAAATGTTCTGGTGGTATTCCTAAAGAAATATAGGCAGCCATGACTCCTCCAGCGATGGTGGCAAAACCTCCAGTCATGACTGCGTGGAGTTCTGACATAGTTAGAGTAGGCAAATAGGGTTTAATTACTAGTGGTGCTTCTGTTTGTCCCACAAAAATATTAGCAGCACAACTAAAAGACTCCGCCCCAGAAGTTTTCATCGTTCGCATCATCACCCATCCCAAGGCAGCAATAATTTTCGGGAGAATTTTGTAGTAATAGAGTAAAGAAATAAAAGCGGAGAAAAAGATAATCGTTGGTAAAACTTTAAAAGCAATAAAATGTTCCTCAAATCCCTCTCCGAAAACAAATTTTGCTCCCGCATCGGAAAAGTCGAGAAATTGCCTCGTGCGATCTCCAAGAAATTGAAAGAGCGTCAATCCAACTGTAGTTTTGAGAATAAAGAACGCCAGAATTAGTTGTAAGCCTATTCCCCAAAGTACTGTAGACCATCGAATTTTTGAACGATTGACCGAACACAGATATCCACACCCTATAAAAGCTATCAATCCCAGTAAAGAAATTAGCCGTTCGTTCATTTCATCCTCTGTATCTTCGAGGTTTAATTGTACTGCGAAGATACAGAGGATGACGGGGACAACCTTGTTTAGTTATGCCTAAAGAGTAAAGATGATTGTAGTTTTTAAGTAACTCAAGAGTGTATAAATCCTGCTTTTGCCAAATACCGTGATTGCCCCAAGCTAAAATAATGCGATCGCTATTGAGAACTGATTCTAAAATAAAGCGATCGTTATCCCTGCCGATAGGTTCAGTTGCTTGCTTGAGTAATGATGGCTTTGACGTGCGATAGGCAAATAAGTTTACTACTTCTAATCTGCCATAGCCCCAGGACTTAGCAAAGTTGATGCAGCGAGTAATAGTTGGATCGTTAATTTGGGCATCGGCACGAGAAGGATTGAGCATGATGAATGAAACGGTTTTACTGCTGCTATTCCATTCACGCCATAGTAGGTAGCGATAATCGCCTGTAATTACTGCACCACCTGGCATAGAAGATTGATATTTATTACTAATCTCGATCTTGTTTGGAAAAGTCGCTTTCTCTTCTAATTTCTATTTTCCAACCAGTCCAACATTTCTCTAGTTGCTCGATAGCACCTTTGATTGTATTTGGGAAAGCTGACAGCTACAGCTTCCGACCACTCCTGATATTTCGCCATCCAAATAGGGTTCAATACCTTTTCTTCAGTAGCATTTTTCACCCAATCGGGACGGCAATCTTCATTTTTTTGGAGTAATTTAGTTATGGTTTTAACATCAGCTAAGTATATTTGCTTTTCTCCAATTGCAAAACCGTATTTAGCAACGCCTAACTTATTTTCTTCTCCATAAATATCGACCTTGTTATGATGCAAATATCTCAAATAGGGGTTAATTTGAGGATGGTTGCAATAGCTATCCCAACCAGGGTTGGAAGCAGTAAAAGTTTTGTAACCGTCTGAGACTGTAGTTTTAAAATTATCTCGCCAAACACCTATTTTTTCATTCATCCCAAAATAACCCAAAGCTTCAGTTAATTGAGGAGGATGAGGAATAGGGAGCTTATATAGTTGAAGCTCGTCTATAGTAAAAAGTTCTAATTCTAGGTTTTGAAAATCAAATTCTAACAATTTTGTTTATCTTTTAAAAATGAAATAATGACTATACCTTTCTAATAATATTTTAAACTTTAATAGTAGTAATTACTATTAATTAATCCTAAAATATATCTGTTTGATTCAGTTTGAGTTTAAGTATTGTTACATCACTCATTTTCTTATTTGATTAAAGGCGATCGCTCTATAGCTCAATTAAGCATATAATAGTTCAAAATGTAACTGCTTCTAAGCATGAAAGAACTGATTTGGAAACAGCATATCTTTAGACGGCTTGTTTTTGTTTATAGTGTCGAACAAAAACCTACGATTAACTTTTAATCAATAATAATTATAAATTCTATTTCTTATAGGATAATATGGGAAAATTCTGTTTTCTATATAGTAATAGCGATCTCCCTGATTTCCTCCGCGTCGATTTCTCCAGTTTCTTCTTTGAATCGATCTTACGTCAAAATTTTCTACTCCTGAGATGTCGTATTCTCTAAGTTGTTTGAGATTGTTGTCAACTGAAACTGTTTCATCCTTGCTAGAAAAACTCCAACTGCCTTTACCTCCAGCACTGATATCTTCAAAATTAAAGCTATCGGCGGTCGTACTTTGAGCGTTGCTGGGTAGCGTAGAAAAATTGACAACTATGATTCCTAGAGCAATCGCACTTAAGTGTATTGCAGATTTGGCAGTAGTTAACATAGTGTTTTGATATTTAATAGGTCGTCTTTAAAACCTAGAGAAAATTTGTCACCTCCGCATCTACATTGGGAATGATATCTAGATATATTCAAAAATACCAATAGAAGATTTTAGAAGAGTTGGCTGGGTGATGGAGAGCGATCGCTATTCAAAACTAATTAGAAACAGTATTAATTGCTTCTCTTCCTTCCCGTTCTGCTGCTTCCCAGGTGTAGAAGATATCATCTGGCTCGTATACTGTGCCATAGTCATCAATGATGCTGTATTTATAGCAGTCGTATGAGGTGTAGTAGATTGCTAGTGTGTATTGATTGATAACGATCAGTTTGATGATGCTCATGACGCTTGGCGATCGCCATATTTATTTAACGAGAAAATCATTTTTCTCGAACCATAATACATTCATACATCATAGAATCAGTATCGCTATCTTTTGCTCTTCTACAATTAACTGCTTCCCATCCTTGTGAACCGTAATCATCCATAGATTCTTCAAACGTATAATCCGATGGAGAAGCAATTGTATATTCATAACTTGGTTTACTAAAATAACCGAATATTAATCCAACAAAAATAGCTAGTAATATATATTCTGATTTACTCGTAAACTGTTTGAGCTTCAATGATATCTGCTCTGTAGGAATTTGTTTAAAAGGTGATGAATTAGTAGCTTTAGGTTCAGCAGCTTCACTAGAAATAGATTCGTGAATGGGTTCGGGTTTACTTGTTTTATCTTCTTTTTTCTTATTTGACCAACCGCAACCAGAACATACTTGACGACCACTGGAAGCAAAAGGAGGCAGTAATTTTTTCTCGCATTTAGGACAGTTTTCTAATGTCATATTTTAATAGTAATTGTTAATAAATAGAAAGGCGATCGCTACACTTCATAAACTTTCAAAACCTCATCGCCGTAGTGGTTAATTACTTTGATAGCAATCTTTCCTGGTTTCCCTTTTTTACCTTGAGGTGCATCAAAAGGACGGCTAATATCTGAATACAGAGATTCCCAAGCATCTTCATCTACTTCTGCTTTGAGAGTTTTCTTGAGCTTTTTGTAGGGTTCGTTTGCACCTGTAAAATAGGCATGACGGACAAAGAAACTTTCATCGTTATAGTTAGTATCTATGAACCAACAGGCAATATCTTTGGTGGAACTACTGCGGATTTCTCCAGTGGTGGGGTCGTAGATATCCAATCCTTTGAGTTCAACGGTTATTTTTCCATCATCTAATCTATTAATTTTGATATCTGGTTCGCCAAAGACCATGAACAGATTGCCCGAACCTGTCTTTTTGAGCATTTCATCGCCTAGTAACAGATCGGTGTTCATGCGAGTGACTAATATCTGCAATTTACCGAATTTCTTTGATTGTTCCGATACACCAGGATCGAAAGCAAAACCACAGACAATTAATAGGTCATAACCCAAACCCTGCACTGCTTCTTTGGCAGCTTCCCTGATATGGTCAGAGCCAACAGTACCGTATTCTGAACCAATAGAAATTCCTACTTTATGAGTTGTGCCATCTTTATCAATGTACTCTCCCTCAGCTTGTATCCAAGAACCAGGATAGGGTTCTAGGTATTCAAATTTGAGGCGTTCATCTTTTTTGCCGTTTTGTACTCCTGCTTTTTTGAGGTTCTCAATAATCCTGATTTCAAAGTTATCCGAAGCCTGTTGAGTACCTTCATCCTCTGAAGCTGGACGTTCTTCATTAGTAGAAAGGACACGGTGAGGAGAGAGACTTTCTACTGTAAAAGGGCCAGTTACCCGAATGCGTTTATTATCTTCATAAGGTTGGTCGTAAAGTATTTCACTGTCTGAGTTACGAGCAATTGATTCATCAATTTCCTTCTGGCGATCGCCTTTTAATTTCCACCATTGCTGTAGTAACTCTTTGGCTTCATCCGACCATTTATTGTCAGGTTCGCGGGGAATTTCCCATTCTTCCCATTTCTTCTTGAGCAGTTTGTTTAGTTGAGTGCGGATGGGTTCTAATTGTTGCTGCCATTTCTCATGAATGGTGTCTATTTCGGGATTATTGGCGATCGCTTTTAAAGTAACGTGGGGAACGCGCTTGTAAACAAAACCTTTCTTGATGTCTTCGTCGGTGTTGGGATTGGTGGGTGGTACTTGTCCAGCGATCGCTGTTTCTTTCTTGATACCTTCAGGAGAGTCAGCAAGTAGATAGTAGGGATATTGGGCAGACATGAGACGAGTTCTGGCTAATGCTAAAGCAACACGACTGGTATCGATGGTAATCCAACGTCTTCCCCATTGTTCGGCAGCATATGCTGTTGTTCCTCCACCACAAGTTGGGTCTAAAACTAAATCGCCTGGATCGGTGGTCATAAGAAGGCAGCGTTCAATTACTGTTGCATTTGTTTGAACGATATACGTTTTATCTGTTTCCCCATATGTATCCATCCAAACATTGCTATATTGCTTAAAAGCAAAATCTTCTAGATATTGAACAAGTCGAAGTGAAGTTTTCAATCCAATCAGTCTATTTGATAACGCAAGACGGCGCATACCATCAAAATTAGTTCTCCAACTTCTATTACCACCTGGAAAGAATTTTCTTCCTTCAAACTCAAATTCAAATACACATGATTCAGTCCTACCTGATGACAACAATCCTTGTGGACTAAAAATTTTTGAATTATCTGGAATAGTAGCTTTGCCTTCTTTTTCTTCTATAGTTAATTTTTGACGTACACCATTTGAAAATTCGATACTATTAAAATATGAATCTTCTTGAATCTGTTTTGGCATAAATAAGTCGCGTGTTTTAGTCTTTTCGCTATTTTTTCCATACCAAAGAATATAGTCACAGGATTTTGCCAACCCTTTTGTTCCCAAAGGACTACGGGTTCTGTATGTAATCAATGAATGAAAATTTTCTATGTCAAAAATCTCATCCATCAAACATCTGACTAGATGAACATTTTCATCGCCAATCTGCACAAAAACACTACCTGTTTCAGTTAATAATTCTCTCGCTACTACCAAGCGATCGCGCATATAACTTAGATAAGAATGTATGCCTAATTCCCAAGTATCTCGAAAGGCTTTTACCTGTTCTGGCTGTCTAGTTACATCGTTAGCTTTGCCATCTTTAACATCTCTTTTTCTGGTAGAAACCTGCCAGTTTGAACCAAATTTAATACCGTAGGGAGGGTCAATATAAATCATCTGTACCTGACCTTTTAAGCCTTCTTTTTCTGCCAGAGAACCCATAACAGAAAGAGAGTCGCCGAGAATCATTCTATTTGTCCATTTAACTCCATCTTTGTGTTGATAAAAGTCAATTAATTTCTCGAACTCTAAGCCGTTAAAATCACCAAATAAACTTAACTGTTGTTCGGCTTGTTCTTGTTTTACTTGATGGCGAAAGTCATCAATGATTGCTTGAGGATGAATCTTTTCTTGAATGTAAATTGGTACGGCAGTAACTTCTAAATCTTGTCTGTCCTGCTCGTCTTTAGTTTGCCAAACTAATTGTGGGTCTAAAGAAGGGTCGCGGGGATAAAGTAAAGTCTGTGGCTGTTTCTCTTCTTCTGATAAAAAACCTCTTAATTCTTCAGTAGGTATATTAGCTCGTTTATCTTTATGTTTGACAGATTCTACTTCAACTTTAGATGTTTTTTTACGACTTGCCATAGTAATATTTATATAAAATTATCTTGAATAAATAGTTAATTTATTAGCTAGTAACTGATAATTGAGACTCTGTTTGTTGCTTATTTAGAAAAGCTCGAATAGTATTTTCAGCGTCCCAAGGGTCGGTAATTTCGATAAAACTCCACCTACCAAAACCACCATGTTGATTGACCGCAGGTAGCCAAAGATTATGTGAGGTAGCGACTTTTGCTTTCTTGTCTTTTCTGGCTTCACCCGATACTTCAACGATTAGATAGCGATCGCTACCATCTTTTAACTTCACGATGAAGTCAGGCATATAGTTTTTTTGCTGACCGTTTAATACATAGGGAATCAGAAAACCCAACCCTTGATTTTTGACATAACAATCTACTTCGTCCATGCTTTCTAATACCTGAGCCATCTTTTGTTCCCAAGTATTAGTGTCAGCAACTACATGAGAGATATGACATTTACCAGCGTCGGTAGTATAAACGGGACGGGCGGTACTAAAATCTACATAGCGAGTCGAACCCATCGGCTCGTAGGGTCGTAAGATTGGTTTCAATGATTTATCTGCTTCTCCCGCACAGATAGCCTGATAAATACAGTCCGAGGCATCGTGAGCAAATTCATTAAGTAACAGCAGTTGGGGATAAGTACCAGATTTGTAGGTAACGCATTCAAACAGCCATAACTTAGCTATCTCTAGTATTTGGGGGAATAACCAAGCCTGTACTTCTGATTCAAATTCACTGCATCTGAAGTATTTCTCTAGCGTTAGTTTGCCTAGTAAAAAAGCTACTTCCTGTTCTCTACGCGATCGCAAGTCATCGAGAGTATGGATGCTGGACTGTCCGATGATCGGTGCATTGACTGTTGTGGTAGGTAAATCTTCCGTAGATAGAGAATAACGACAGCCTGGATTATCGAGATCGGGAGTTAATTTTTTACTGCCAATTTCGTAACGATAGCCAATTACTCTAGGAAAAGTAATTTCGCATTCAATTCGTTCATCTAAAGCACGAACGCGGGTAGGTAATGCTCCTGGTTTGGGAGTCTTTTTAGAGCCAGCACAGGGAATAAAGGCAAAGGGAACGCCATAGACTTCAGCGTATTCGGGAGCAAAAGATTCAATTTCAACTGTCTTGCCATTAACCTCAATCTGATTGGTGGTAGGAGTGTAGCTTATGCGCCTTAAACCTCTACCTACTACCTGTTCGCACAAAAGCTGAGTACCAAATGCTCTAATACCCAAGACGTGAGTTACGGTATTAGCATCCCAGCCTTCAGTCAGCATGGAAACCGAAACCACACAGCGAATATGTTCCCCCAATTTGCCAACTTTACCGACGGTGTTTAAGACTTCTCTTTGTAAATCTTCATCACTGATTTTGTCTGGATCGCTACCTGGATAACGTTCTCGATATTCGGCTTTAAACTGTTCAATTTCTTGGGCTGCTAGCTTTTTAAACTCAGCAGACATACTTTCACCAGACTCTAGCTGTTCGCTATCTACCAATATGGTGTTCAGTCTGAGTGTCCATCGATCGCGTTCAACATTGCTAAATAGTTCTAGTTTTCCTTTAGCTAGAACGGGTCTACCGTCGGGATAAGTTTTTTCGGTATCCCAACCAGCAATCCAGTCAAAAACCATCTTAGAAACGCTGGTGTTGTTACAAACGACGATGAATACTGGTGGAGTTAAACCCTTGGCGATCGCATCAGCATTCTCTGACCACTGCTGATAGGATTTTTCATAGTTGCCATAGAGAGTCCGTAATGCACCTTCTAACTCTTTGGGTAACTTTGGCTCTGCCGTTGACGGCTCGGTTTCCTTTGACTTTCTACCTTTTTTGGGAAGATGATCGCGAATTAATGCCCAGATGTTGCGGTAAGTAGGCAGTTCTCCCTTCATACTGTCATCGGAGACGGGAACGCGAGGAATTTTAACTATGCCCGATTCGATCGCATCAATGAGGGAAAAATCTGAAACTACCCAAGGAAATAAAGTACCTTCTTTGTACCCCGAACCTTTAAGATAAAACGGAGTTGCCGAGAGGTCATAAACTGCTTTAACGCCTAGCTTCTCCTGTATTGCTTCTAGTCCAGAAATCCAGAGTTGAGCCTCTTTCTTGTTTTTCTCAGCTTCCTTCCTATCATCCCCTTTATACTTAGGCTCATCACCATTATCACGACGGCGGTAACAGTGATGTGCTTCATCATTGATGACAATAATATTTTTCTTAGTCCCCAGTTCCCGACATACTCGTTTGACCATCTGAGAAGGAGTTTCGGTAAAAGGACTTTCTTCTTTATCTTTGATTAAAATACTTTTGGTTAAAGAAGCCGCATTACTTTTTTCTCGTAGTTTGAAAGAGTGATAATTAGTAATAACAATCTTGGCTTTGGCTAAATCTATTCTGAGATCGGGAGGAACTAAATCTAATTTTTGATAATAGTTTTCGGGGTCATTTGGTTGCAGTACTCGCAAGCGATCGCGGATCGTAATTCCTGGTGCGACTATCAAAAAAGCATCGCTAAATTCTCGACGTTGGGGGTTAGCTGCTTTGTTAAGGGTGTGCCAAGCAATCAACATCGACATGACAACGGTTTTACCGCTTCCAGTTGCCATCTTGGTAGCCATGCGAAGCAGCAAGGGATTGGCAACATCTTTGAACTCATTGAGTTTATTGATAAACCAAGCCTTTCCAGATTTTGGAGCAACTTCAGTTAAATAAATGATTGTTTCTAGTGCTTCAATCTGACAAAAAAATAGCCGTCTTTCTCGCTCTGGATTTTTCCAGTATTCGAGCAACTTTCTAGTGACGGGAGTGATATTAACGGTACTGCTATAGTTACCATCTCTCCATAAAGAAACCTGCTGACGAATATCATTAATAAAAGCGTTTTCTTCAATGCGATCGTTCGTCCAAAATTCAAGTTCCAGCTGTGTCTGCTTGTCTTTTTTCTTAGGTTTAGCAATAGGACTAAAGTAATGACTGATGCGTCTTTTCTCAACAATCTCACTGGTAATCCCCTCATCATCAAAGCGAAAGTGACGTTTTGGTTCTTCAAATGGAGAATTGACGATTGGGTTCTCAATGACGATTGATTTCATTTACATCTTCCTAAGTACAATACTGCGATCGCAACTCCTCACCTCGTTCTCCCAACTCTGTAAGCTTTACCTCAATTAGCTTGAGAGCCATAGGCGATGGTTGAGAATGACCGTTTTCCCATCTATTGACGGTGGACGTGACCGTTCCTAATTCGACACTTAGCTGTTGCTGAGTAAGCTTTAGCTCATGCCGAAGTGAGCGAATCAACTCACCTACTTGGGGTTGCTTCATCGCGGTTATTCTTATTGACTGCATAGGTGCAATAAAGCTCGTTTAAGTTATATTGAGCTTCTGTTTAGTTATTTAATATATTGTTTGATTTGGTAAACGCTATATTGTCGAATATAGCTGTGAACTGAAGCTGATGTAATGAGTGATACTGACCATCTTTTAGGAAACATCTAAAGTTTCAAGCGTATTCAAAACTAACTTCGACGATTTTTTTCTAGTGATGTGGCGATCGAAAATCAGAGCATCAGAATTTACTTACACACTAGGTATAGCGTTATAACTGTATAAATACTTAATATACGTAGGTCTTCATTGAAAAGCGCGATCGCAATTACCTATCTCATGAGATTCAGATCGCACATCTTATAAATTCTCTAGTTGATAATTGATATATAAATAAATCCATATAAAAACCAAGAGTCGGGCGTAGCAATGCTGCTGGGACTTATATATTTAGTGGGGATAAATTGCCTAAGAGCAACGCGCGAATATAGTCTTAAGTTTTCACTCAAACCGACTTATAACTTATTCTTTTCAAGATCGATGCCCAATTATAATTTAATTACTATCGATCGCGCTATTCCTGATGCTATGAGATTAATTAATCCCTCGGCTGTTCGGCAAATTTGGCAAAATCTAATTTTATCGGTCGCGATAATTTTGGCTAGTGGTTTGTTTTGGATACCGATCGCATTAGCAGATTCTCAGCTTGACGAGATTAAAGTCAGCTTGGGCAATAGTAGCGGAGAATTAAAATTTTTCCCCAGTAATATACAACTAGAAACTGGAAAACCATATAAATTACTGTTAGATAATCCCAGTCCTGAAAAGCACTACTTTACGTCAAAAGATTTTGCCGATGTTAGCTGGACGAAAAAAGTACAGGCGGGTAAAGTCGAAATTAAAGGAGCAATCCACGAACTAGAACTAAAACCAGGTGCAGAAGCCGAATGGGTTTTGACTCCCATGAAACCTGGTACATACGAATTACACTGTTCGATTAAAGGTCACGCTCCTGCTGGGATGGTTGGGGAAATTGTGGTTACGGATTAGCGATCGCAAGTAATCTCTAGACTCGATACCCATTGGCATTTGTTTCTCTGGGGCATTAATGCCACAGAACCTTATTTTCAGTTCTTCATTACCTCTAACGACTCGCAGTTTATCGCCGTCATAGACCGACCCAGGCTTCAAGTTCCATCTTTCAAACGAGACTTGCCTTTGGGCGGCTTTCCCGCCCAGGCTTCCTCGTTCAAACTCGCGCTCTGGGGTGACTGGGACTACTGCACTTGGCGATTGCTGATTTTCCTTGTTCAATTGAGAATAAGCAGCTAGACCTAAACCAATAAATAGAATTGCACCATTGAGTAGGGTTTTAAACTTCATGATTAAGATTGAGGGGTAGACTACGGAATTAGTCTTACTTTTCCCCAAACGAGCTAATAGATTAATGTAACCTCAATCATAAAAATCATGATGATGTATCATATAAGATACAGTTAATGGGTAGCGAAGATTGAAAAGACTACCAGCTAAGTTTTTTCGTTCTGCCAATGGTATTGAGCCAGTTAAGGACTGGTTGAAAACTTTAGACCGCGAGGACTGTCGTATTATTGGCAGTGATTCAAGGATGTAGAGTTTAGCTTTCCCATTGGTTTGCCCCTGTGTAGATCGCTATCGGGTTATAAAGATCTGTGGGAAGTGCGGAGTAAAATAACTGGGGGCAAGATAGCGCGAGTCATCTTCTATATCAGTAATGGTGAAATGATTTTGCTACATGGGTTTGTTAAAAAATCTCAGAAGACACCAAAGAAGGAAATTGATTTAGCCGTTAAACGACAAAAGGAACACAAAAACAATGAACGATAATCCTTATACTGGCTCTAGCTTCGATGATTTTCTCCAAGAGGAAGGGCTGTATGAAGAATGTACCGCGATCGCTATTAAACGAGTCCTTGCACGTCAACTAGAGGAGGAGATGAAACGGCAAAATCTAACTAAAACCGAGATGGCGCGTCTGATGCAGACCTCAAGAGCGTAGTTAGATAGACTACTCAATCCAGAAAAAACGGGAGTAAGTATTGAGACTATCACCAGGGCAGCTTCAGTGGTGGGTCGTCAACTACGGATCGAATTAGTGTAAGCTAATTTTGATTTCTCTATTTATACATCAAAAGAGCTTATACCAATGTTTTGGTAGGTGCATTAATAGGTCAAGAAAGGAGCGCGAATAGAAAGTTACTAGAATTATGTTTAAAAGGAGAATTTCAGCCTTTAATTAATTACACTCTGTTTTCTGAGTATGAGGACTTAATCAATAGACCATCCATTCTTAAATTGTGTAAACGCTCTCCAGAAGAAATAAATATTTTATTTGATGGGTTGTTAAGCGTTTGTGAGTTGGTAAAAATTTATTATTTATGGAGACCTAATTTAATAGATGAAGGTGATAACTATCTAGTGGAACTAGCTATTGCAGGTAATGCACAAATACTAGTCACACATAACACTAAAGATTTTCAACAATCGCAGTTAAAGTTTCCCCAATTACAAATTAAACAACCAAAGGAGATTATTTAATATGGGTTCATTACATTTGAGAATTCCAGACGAGAAACATCAAAGACTTAGAGAGTTAGCTAAATCCAGGAATATTAGTGTTAATAAGCTATTGTCAGAATTAACTACAATGGCTTTAACTGAATACGATATTGAAACAAGATTTAAACTAAGAGCCAGCAGAGGCTCAACAGAAAAAGCACTTTTAGTTTTAGATAAACTGAAACAAGATTTTGAAGATTCTTAAATTAAATATATCTAATATTAGAGTACCAGATCATCAAATTCATAAGCGATTGCATGAGCCAAATGAACTGCCAGGGTAGTTTTGCCAGAACCACCTTTGAGAGATGAAAAACAGATAATCATTTTTCTAAGTGATTACGTAATCAAGTGAACAAGTAAACACTGATTTAAGTATTCAAGTGAGTAAGTGAATACTTGTTTAAGTGAGCAAGTGAATGTTAGCTCGAAAATTTTAATATGGTATTTTCTGCTTATTTTTGCCGATGAACATTCCTAATGGATACGATCCAATAACTTTAAATCATTGGCTATGGTACAAGTATCAATGTCATGAAGGTTCTGCTCATGAATTTCAACGTCTATTTGAGAATATCTTTAAGCGTGCCAAACCAGAGTTTATTCAAATACGCCCTTACGGAAATATTGGAGATCGTAAATGTGACGGACTTTTTTATTCTCAAGAGAACTCAACCGTGTTCCAGGTTTATTCTCCTGATGAATTAAAACAGGCAGAAGTTCAAAAGAAAATTGACGAAGATCTTGATGGTGCAGTTGTTCATTGGGGGGACAATCTTAAAAAATGGGTATTTGTATATAACGTTAGACGAGGACTTCCTCCAGATATTCCTAAGACATTAAAAGAAAAACAAAAACAGTATCCTAATATTGAATTAGACCACTTGAGCAGCGATCGCCTTTGGGAAATAGCTCGTAGTTTAACTGTTCAACAAAGAGCAGAAATATTAGGACCGCCCATTGGTTACGAGCATCTATTTTTTACTTCTGACCTGACATCTACTGAGTTGAGTGAAGTGATGAAAAAGTCATGGTTTATCCTTATCCAAGATAAGCTCATGACTATAGACTTCAGTTCTGTGGAAGAAGCCTTAAAGCCCGATATATCTTTTGGTTATCCGACAATCATTCGTCCCGAACTGGGGCAACTTCCTTGGACTGAAGCTGCGGAATATCAAAAACAAATAATCAATGAAGTAATAGAAAAAAGCAAAGACATATCTCTGGCTAGATTTGCTGTTTTTAGCTTAACTCCAATTCCTTTAGCCATTCATTTAGGTTTTGTACTGTCTGACGGGATAAAAGTTCGCTATTTTCAATACGATCGAGATCGCGGTTCGTGGCAATGGACAGAAGTTAAGTCAGAAGAAATTGATTGTAATATTCAAGTCTCAGGTCTTCCCGAAACGCTTGTTGAAGAAGAAACTGAAGCTGTCATTCGAGTATCTCTAAGCAACACCGTGTCGAAAAAGCAAACTGACACTATCGTCCCAAATTGTTCGGTAGAAGTAGATATTTATGTAGACGATCCAGATGTAGCAGAGTGGCTGGTAAGTCCCCAACAGTTAACTCAGCTAGCAAAGGTATTTCGTAAAGTTCTCAAAGCCATTCGTAATAATGTCCCCAACTGTGCGCGAATACATTTATTTGGCGCAGTGCCGACAGGAGCTTGTATTGTTATGGGACAAGCAATTAATCCCCGTATGAATGCACCTGTTGAACTGTATCAGTTTGATTCCAATAGCGATCCACAATATAAATGGGCATTGACTTTGAAGAACTAAATCTTAGTTTTTAAGCTTGTCTGTAATCTTGGGCAATGGTCAAAGCATAACTAAAGCCGTCATTATTTTCGTAAACATGAATTTTAGGGTCTATCTTTGGTAGCAAAATACAGCCTATACTTACAGCTACGGATAAAGGAATGGCAGGAAATAAATGAATTTCACAGTCATGACCGTGAGTTTCTCGAATTCTTCTCAATAAACTTCTTATTTCTGCTTTAAATAAGTCCAACTGCTCTTCTGATTTGAGAAAAAAAGGATTTGGATTGGCAATGGTGAGCTTATAGTAACTATGTGGCTTGTCCAAAGCTAAGTTAATTTCCTCATCTCTAATAGTTCCACTTAAAGATAGATTCAAGGCGACTATTCCAGTTTCGGCTTCATCTTCTAGTAAGTTCTCCTCAATGACATATTGAAACCCTGAGACATCTTCATCTTGCCATTTCCAAGAATTAGTACTTCGATGACGCTGGTAAATATCGGCAGAAATAGTGTCTCCAAGCTCGTAACCAAAATGTATCAACAGAGGCATACTGGCAAAGGCGAAAACAGACAAATGATTTATGTTTGAATGTTGTCTTACTTTTGTTTCAACTAAGCGAGAAATCTCTCGTTGTTTATCTCTAAAATAATTATCTTCATGATCTCGATAAGCCCCATGAGTCAGATCTATATCAATGAAATTACTGCTGGCAGGAAAACGTGGCAGAATCGCCAATCGTGCGTCTTCAAATTCAATTTCAGGTTTTCGAGTGCCAATATTGTCTTTGAAAAATAAAAGATGGCTTTTGTAGCTCACACCAATCCCAGTTAAATACTCAATGCGTTCTTCATGCTCTTTTTTATAGGTTTTTAGTAACTCTACCGTATAAGTATCTTCATTTGACGGATCGTCAATTAACCTGTGATGTGCATCGCACAAAAGGATCAAATTACTGAATTCCTTGGCTAGCTTTGGAGAAAGCTCTTCATCTCCTCTTACTCCGTTAGGACTGTCAGCAACAATATGAGCAATATAAGCTTTATTCATCTCAGCATGAGTCAAATTATCTCGATACAATAGCTCATTGCATCCACGGAATTGACATCGCCCAGCAGATTTTGTCCATAATTTCTGTTTCACCTTTGCAGGAATGCTTGTTTTAGACATTTTTCTCCTCCGAATACCAAAGTTCACCAATTAATTCGCGTGTTAGGCTTTTCTGGCTCAGTTCCCAAGCTCTCAAACCTTCAATGCCCAAAATGACAAAATGAAGACTATCACTATCAAAAAAATCTTCATCTAATTTGCGTTCCCAGTCGCGAATATCTTGCCTAGAAGGTGTGGGAATACTTTCAGGATGAGTATGCCACTCTCCCAAATAGTTAATAGTTCCCCCACTTTCTTTCCAGCGACGGTCTATTATTTTTTGATGGGGGCGACGAGCGCGGAAAAAACGAAATAAGCCTCGGCGATCGCCCCACATGGGAACGGTTACTTCATCAATTACAATATCTAAACTATCTCTGATATAGCGACCTAATAAAACGCCTCCAGCTTCTCGTTTAAAATTGTTGTCTTGAATGTATTTCTGCATTTGGAAGAGTGCTTCTATGCCAATTTCCAGCTTGCCACCGTCAATTTTTGGGAAGATTACAGGTTTCATTGTTCTCCTCCACAGAGGGGGCATTGAGGATTAATATAGTGATACCTAAATTTCTCTAGGCAATCGCTACTTAGCTGATATCGAGGTGATGTTTGAAATCCCGCAGCCGTAAAACGATTATCTTTACCTTTCCAAGATATTAGAGCGTTCTTTGGCTCGACTTCGCGTAAACCATTGAGAGCAAGTTCAACGGCTTGTATTGCCGTTTTTCGAGCATCTAAAGCACCGTATTCAGTGTAAGAAGCTCCGCACCCTAAATCGTTTTTAGCAAATGATTGATTGGGGGCAGCAAAAGATGCTCTATTGTGTTTGTAGCCATCGCTTTTAGGATCTGAGTCAAACAGACATTGAAAGCATCCAGGTTTTCTCGAACGAGTTAACAAACTATGTCCGCCGATGCCATAGGGTTCGAGCCAAGTAAATACTGCTAGTAAATTGTGTTGATGGATTAAGCGGTTCAAGTATAGTTCCATTGTCTGGTTGCCAGTGGCAAAAATAGCCAAATCAAAATCAGAGAAATTAATATCGCCTTGGGCAACAGCTTTCTCAATATAAGTCTGGTGAGTAGTAATTGTCAGGTATGGATACTTGTTTTCGATTTCTTCTTTAATGGCAATGGTTTTATACTGTTTTTCTTGGCACTTTCCCATGACGTGCCGATAGATATTTTCAGGTTTCAAAATATCTGGATCGACAAGGGTTAAATCTCGAATACCAGCTTGTACGAGGGATGCGGGAATATGCCCCCCAACAGCACCACATCCTACGACTAAAGCCTTGGTTCGATCGAGATTGGTGTTAGCACCACCACGAGGCATTAGATAATCTAAATCGTACCTTTGGACATTTATGGGTTTAAGAACTGCTGTAGAATTGCTGGCGATTAAAGGATGTTCTTCGCCTACATCAGAAAAAATTAGACCTATAAGCGTCATTCTTCCTTGAGGACGGGGAATTGCCATAATTACCAATTCTTCTGCCCTTTTTTTTCTAACTCGATACTTTCGCAGTTCTTCTTGATTGTCTGCCGATAAATTCTTGCGGATTATTTCCTGTAAATCTCTAATAGTCCAAAGCTGCTTGGAGGTTGGTGGAGTCAGAAAAGTTCCAGCTTCAAGAGGAACGTATAACGCAGTATGGCGCGTATAAGAATCAAGCTGCTTATTTTTGTGATTAAAATAGGCGCACGCCCTATCTATTTTGTCGGCTACCAAAACATAGCGATCGCCAGTTTTGTAGGCGCATATTTTACGCAAGGTATTGTCTACAGGCAAAAAAGCAGCAAGTGAGGTGGTTTCAGAACAAAGTTGTCGCCAATAGGCATAAAACTCATCCATGAAATCCCCTTTGTTTTCGCCACTTACGCTCTTTTCTAATAATTCAATTGTTCGTTCAATTGCTTCGACGAGGATTCCAACAGGATTATCAGAATCAAGCAGTAAACCTTCTGAATCTAGATAGCAAAGGTAGCCATCTTCTTCCAGATGAGGAATCATTCCCAGAACATCGGCTGGTCGAAGAAAAATTATTGGTAGGCTAAGGGGAAAGTTTTCCTTAATTCCTACCCACAAAGAAACTTTTCGATTGTCAATTTGGATTATTCCTTCTACACCAGCTACGACACCTCTTTTAGCTATAGTTTTTAATTCATCCTCGTAGAGAATACGAGCCTGTTGAAGACAACCATCCTGTATTAATTTCTGGAGGATTGGCACTCGTTCGGAAATATCTAACATTTAGGCTGAGGCACTAGAAGAAACAATAGCTTTATTACGTTTTTGGGCGGTGTCTTTTTTATCTGGGACAGGAAAATCGTCGCCAAACTGCTTCTGAAGTAGTTTACAGGCTTCTGTTGGATCGGCTTCTGCGATGGCATCTTCAAGAGCTTTTTGCAGACTTTTCAACTTTTCCTTAAAGCTAGTCATTTGACTATTGCTCATCTTGTCGAAAAGATCGCAGTTTGGAACTACGGGTAAAATAACCTTTAGACGTTCGACAGACGCTCCATTTTGCCAAACAGGAGTAAAATTATTAATTATTTTCTGAACAAACAGACTGAGAGCCTCAAGGTCATTGTATTTGTAAGTGTTGGCAAATAAATCAATTAATGTTTTGTTAGGCTCAAACCATTTATAAGCAGCGATAGTTATACCTATACCGATAGGTGCAGCATTGCCATCTTGAGAAAATTGAACATCTTTCCATCGCTTGTGATAGCGAATAATACGACGAAACTGTTTATTATCTTCGCGGTCGTCACAGTGTTCTTTGATAAGCTTACTGACAACCAACTTAAGACGGGACAAAAAGAGGAATTAGTTCGCGAGTCTTAATCGAGAACTAAGGTTTGTTCTTCTCTTCTAGATCGGAGTATAAATCTGACCAACTGTCTCGAAGGGCATCAATTGATTTTTGAAGCTCATCAATTTGATTTCTTCTGATGACCATCATTACTCCTTGAACATGAGACTCTGTGCCAGCAGCCCCTAGATGCTGATAACGAGAAAGTTGACCTGACTCTTTTTTCGAGGGAAAGATTGCTTCTTTTGCCTGTAATTTATAGTACCAGTAAGCTTTGTACTGACCTCGCGCTTGATAACGAGCCAGATGACAACCTTTAGGTGCGACTTCTCCTTCGGCAGAAATGATTTTAATCTGTTCTTCGAGAGTAGCAATGGTCGTTAATAATCTTTCAGCACGGTTGATTTTATCGAGTTGGTTTGCCTTTTTCGTTTTGGCAGACATGATTGAAATTCACTCTGAAAAACTAATATAATCCTAGCATTGTTCGCGAAAAACAATCGCGAACAATATTGTTCCTCAATCTGTCCCACAATGAATTTAAGAGAACGTTGTTTGGCTGTATTTCAAGCAGGATATCAGCTTGGCAAAGATTCATTTCGTACTTTAGCTATAAAAACTAACCTCTCCAAGAGTAGTGTACACCGACTTTATCATCGAATAAAAAGGCGAAATCAATATCCAGAATCTTCTCTGTGGGAAAGCTCAGAGGGGCAGAAGTGGCTTCGCCTATTAGTTTTAGCTACTATTTTTATTTTTGCCCTTCAGGGCGGGATAGGCTGCGAGCGACTTTCTAGGTTCTTTCATTTGTTGCGTTTACAAAATCATATTGGAGTGTCGCCGACAGCCTTACGCAGCTTACGCGCCCGAATGGAATCAGCCATCATTGAATATCAACAACGGCAAAACGAAGTCCTGAGCCAAATCTCGTCTGATGTGGAAGTTTGTTTGGCAGCAGATGAAACCTTTTTTGAGGGGGTGATTCTGGTAATGCTGGATTTGCCGTCAGGCTATATCTTCGTAGAAGAAATAACCGAAGATTGTCAGTATGAGACTTGGCAACAAAGAATCATTCAGATTTTTCAACCATTGGGTCTAAAAGTTAAATATTTAGTCAGTGACCGAGCCAAAGCCATAATTAAATTAGCTTTGAACGATTTAGGAACTAATTCAATTTCTGATTTGTTTCATGTGCTGTATGACTTAAATCGAAGTATTGCCTTTGAACTTAATCGCTTGGGTAGTCGACTAGAAAAACAGATTTCAAGAGCGTTACGAGATCAGAGTAAACCAGAAATTATCAAAGAACTGGAGCTGAAAAAATTAAGACTACAGAAATCCCAAGTAAGCTATAACCATTGCTGTTACAGTATCAGCACTTGTTTACATCCGTTCGATATCAACTACAATACAGTTCAAACTACCGAGCTGGTTAAACAATCCCTTGAAAACATTCAAGGGACTCTTCAAAATATCTATACAACTCACCGATTACAAGACCCTCGTAGTGGTATTAGAAAGCTCAAAACCCAAATTCAATCTTTATCGGCAATCATTGATATTTGGTGGTCTTGGGTTGATGAATGTTTAGCCAACCAGGATTATGAGGTCAATGTTCGTTGTTGGGTTCGAGAGTATCTCCTTCCAGTTGTTTACTGGCAACAGCAAGCTTCAAGAACTAAAAATCCTCATTTAAGACAAGATTATACTGCTGCCAGCCATAGAGCCAACCAAATTTTTGAACAACACCCATTTACCCAGAACTTAAGCGAATCAGATCTAGAACAATGGTGGAATTGGAGTATTTGGATGGTTAGTAAATTCCAACGTTCATCTTCTGCTGTGGAAGGGCGTAACGGTTATTTGTCTCAAATCCATCACAACCGACGAGGATTGTCCTCTAAACGATTAAAAGTCGCTACGGTAATTCATAATTTTGCTCTCAAACGAAATGATGGTACTACTGCTGCGGAGAGACTATTTGGTCAACAATTTCCTGACTTGTTTGAATATTTAATGAAAAATATTGGTGAATTACCTCAACCGAGAAAATCGAGAAAATCATCCAAGCCCAAAACTTTTACCCTGCCTACTGTCCCGTCTTAAGTTGGTTGTCGTATTTCTTATCATTCAAGCCTAAAAATGGTATAAAAAATCACAGTTTTTTTGAGGTTGCACCATATGACACCAACCTTCTATTTCCGCCTAAAGCGGAGTATCTTACCTACTCTGCTTCGGCTAAATATGGCAAAGGCCAAATGCACTATCCAAGTCGAACTTCGGTGCCGCAGTGCGGTGGCTTGCAGCCGATCTGGTCTGTACTCGGTGCCGTTCGGATCTGGGCTAGCTGACTCGCGCTAGGAAGGCGTGTTCACTGATGGACTCGCGGTGTAGCGCAATCCGTCAACGAGTAGAGAAACCATGCGCCGCACATAGTCGATTTGGTCGTCGCGAACCGACATACACAGGCTTCCAACCACTTGCAACAAATCGTCTGGCTCGATATCAGTGCGCACCTCGCCCGATGCAGCCGCAGCTTCCAGCAACGTTTGGAGGGCGGGTCGGAATCGCTTTTGGAAGTAGGCGGGCAAAGTCTCAAATGCTGGGTCTCCGGAGTGTAGGGCTGTTGCCAGTCCGCGTTTGGCCGCGATGAAGTCCGCGTAGCGCTGCATCCATCGCGCCAGCGCCTCTCCGGGGCCATACTCAGCCGCCAGCAACCATGCGGCGTCTGCACAGTCGTCAACTTCGTGACGGAAGACAGCCGCAATCAGATCCGAGCGTTGTGGAAAATGGCGATAGAGGGTGCCGGTGCCGACGCCTGCCCTGGCAGCAATCTCCCGCACCGGAGCATCCACCCCTGCGGTAGCGAACACCGCCAGTGCCGCTTCCAGCAATGCGTCTACATTCCGCTTAGCGTCGGCGCGCATCGGCCGGGACTTGCGATCTTCGCGCCTATAGTCAGCACCTTTTCTGTCCGCCTTTTTGCTCATTTTTACTCCCTCTCTTGACAAACGGAACAATGTTCCGCTGATATATGGATCGACGTTCCGTTTAAGCCAGTTTAGCACAGCACGGCGGCGCAGCTCACACATTTATGAAAAAAGGGAGATTACTATGCAGGACAACACTGTGCAAGACAACCCGGTTGCTTTGGTCACAGGGGCCAACAAAGGAATCGGTTTTCAAATCGCGAAGGATCTCGTAAGGCATGGCTTCACCGTGCTTGTCGGATCGCGTAAACTAGAAGATGGGGAGAAGGCCGCAAAAAGCATCGGAGCAAAAGCTCATGCTCAACAGCTTGATGTCACGGTTCGGGACTCTATCGATGCTGCGACAGAACGCATCCGCAGCGAGTTCGGTCGTCTCGACGTGCTTATGAACAACGCGGGCATTTCGCATGCGCCTAGTCAGAGCGGGCAGTTCCCAGAAAGTGCAGAGTCTGGTCTCCTGACCGTCGCGTCTCTCGACGATGTGCGTGCGGTATTCGAGACGAACGTGTTCGGTGTCATTGCCGTCACGCAAGCGATGCTACCGCTCCTACGTGAAGCACCGGCTGGGCGCATCGTCATTACCGCAAGTTCAGGTGGCTCGCTCACCTTGAACTCAGACCCCGCAAACCCTCACCGGGCCATGTTCGGCAACTATTCTATGTCGAAATCGGCGGCTCACGCAGTAATGCTCGCCTTTGCCCTGACACTTGAGTCAACAAATATTAAGGTCAACGCTGCGTGTCCCGGTTTCACCTCTACGGCTCTCAACAACTTCAACGGCACGCGCAGTGTGGAAGAAGGTGCGCGAGAGCCCGTCCGCCTTGCACTCATCAGTGAAGACGGACCGACAGGCACGTTCTCAGACGAGGAAGGCTCAGTTCCGTGGTGATGTCGCCTTCGAGCGACCCCGCAACACCATGCCGTTCAGCAAGCATTTGGAAACCTACTTTGATGCGAAGTCAGAAAGAGAAACTATAAGGAGACAACCCATGAACAACCTGATCAATGAAGCCCGCCACATTCCTATCAATGAAGCAATCCCCACCGTCTCCGTCAGCCCTGTGACGCTGTCCGCTCCGGATCGAGGGCTACCTCTCGAACTGCGCCTCACGGCTCCCGCGACCGGTCGCGGCCTGCCCATCATCCTGCTTTCGCATGGACATGGCCCATCCCACTACATTCCTTCGAAGGACGGCTACAGTCCGATCGTAAATTTCTATGCGGAGCACGGCTTCGTCGTGATTCAGCCCACTCACGTGAATTCAAAGGTAGCTGGACTCGATCCTGATGCTCCCGGTGGTCCACTGTTCTGGCGATCACGTGTCGAGGACATGAAGCTCATCTTGGATCGGCTCGATGAGATCGAAGCTTCAATTCCGGCGATCGCAGGTCGCCTCGACCGAAGTAAAATCGCCGCAGTCGGGCACTCCTTAGGTGGACAGACCATCGGCATGCTGCTCGGTGCGCGGCTGAGCGATCCTAAGGACGAAAGTGCGACGGATGTGAACATGATTGAGCCGCGCATCAAGGTGGGTGTGCTGTTGAGCGCCCCCGGCAATGGTGGCGACGATCTTAGCGAATTTGCCGCCGAGAACTATTCGGCTCTGAACCCCGATTTCTCTTACATGACAACACAGACGCTTGTGGTTGTCGGCGATAGCGATGAGTCTCCCCATTTGACCATTCGCGATGCTGATTGGCACGCGGATGCCTATCACCACGGCTCAGGCAGTAACTGCCTGCTGATTCTCTCCGGTGCAAAGCATGGGCTTGGCGGGGTCGCTGGCTATGATGCGAAAGAGACGGATGACGAGGATCCAGATCGCCTGGCCGTTGTACAGCACCTTACCTGGGCTTACCTACGATCCGCGCTCTACGCTGATGACCTAGCCTGGTCGGAAGCGTGTAAAGCGCTAGCAGAATACGCCAGTTCGCAGGGCCGCGTAGAATGCAAGTAGGGAGCATACCTCCGCTCGTCAATCCGGCACGCGTAGTGTGGAAGAAGGTGCGCGAGAGCCCGTCCGCCTTGCACTCATCAGTGAAGCGGTGTGCGTGTGTCGGTGGTGCGTATGTCGCAGGTTCACGACCGAGACAAGCAGGGACTCGCTACTTACATGATTGCGATCGCTCGCGAAAAGAGAATCTCTGCCTATGTCGGCACTGGGCTTAACCGCAGGCCTGCGGTACATCGGCTCGATGCGGCACCCATTTACAGGCTGGCGCTTGAGAGAGGATCTGCCGGAGCGAGGTATCAGGCGATCGCACAAGAGGGTGTGTCGGTTCGAGAGATTGCAGAAGCAATTGGTCGGGGGTTGAAGATACCGGTCGTGGCTTTGTCACCCGAAGAGGCTGCAAGTCATTTCGGGTGGCTCGAATTCCCTGTTAGCATGGATGCTCTAGCATCAAGTGTGCTGACGCAGCAACGGCTAGGATGGCACCCGACAGAGAAACCTAGGTTTATCGACGACCTCGAGCGCTCAAGCGCATTAGTTCAGATGCATTCTGCCTGACGGAAAACGTATGGGTTTATACTCTGTTAGACCAGAGTAAGGATGTGGGTCAACTCATAGAGAGCATCAAGTAATATTTTTGGCATGGCAACCTCTTTCTTTGGACAGATAGTCCTTGGTGATTGCCTGTATTAGGCCAGCTTTTTATCAACTTATAATACCAGCGAATTTGAGAGAAGCAGACTAAGTATAGTGCAGAAGCACTAATTAGGAGAGCTTTTCCTAAAGTCGGATACTCTGAGAGCAAATTCATTCCCGTCAAAGGTGAAAAATCTCTCTATGATGGCGATGTGATTTACTGGAGTCAAAGGAATAGCAGACTATACAGTGGTTCAACAGCGAAAGCTTTGAAGGAACAAAACCATTCATGCGGAAGATGTAAATTAAAATTCATCTCATACCAATTTAAATGGTATTCAGGGCAGATAAAGCATCTAAAATAAAAGAATAACCTGTGATCGAAGCAATTACTTCTGGCGTTAACTTACTAAGCAGTTGAGCGATTTTGGTTTGAAGTTGAGCTAGGCTTTTAAAAGAAGCCCACTTTAAATCCGCCTTGAGATGTTCCCACAATCGCTCAATTGGATTTAACTCAGGACAGTAAGGTGGCTGAAACAGCAAAACTATATTTTCTGGTAGGATTAAATCCTTGCCATTATGAAAACGTCCATTATCGACTATCAGGATAAGTCTTAGAAAACTCATCCAAAAACCTTTGATAGTATTGACTTAACAACTTGAGGTCGTCTGCAAGGTTTCTTGCTCCGTCCCTATGTCTGAGGTTTCCTCACAAAAGACTTGTCCGCATGTCAGGGCGGTGCGCTTTTTTAAAAGCCGATCTCTTCTCGATGTCTTGCTTACAGTGTTGAGGACGAGCAACAAAGAACTCAACAACGGCTTTTAGTTTAGTTCTTTTGCCTTGCCTTCAATTTAAATTGGTATCATTATATTTTTTCCATAACTCATCTAAACCGATCTTGGAAGCGTCCGTACTTGAAGCTAAAGCAATTTTCTCTCGCTCTCCAGCCGATTTATATTTTTCAAGTGTAGTATCAAATTTTTCCTTGAAAATATCTTGTTCTATTTCTGCTGCTTTTAATTCGGCAGAAGCAGCGCATACATGCGGCTCAAGCCTTTGTCTTGCGTCTTACGCCGACGCGGGGTCGCTGCTCAATCTTCGATTGAGAGGAGTATTCGATAGTCCAAGAGAAATATAGCGACGTTTACCACCAAACCGAAAGCGTAACTGTAGGCGGTCGTGAGAATTGAAAACTACTACCGAACCTTTGGAGGATTTTTTGCCAGAAATTTTAGATTGCATCTTAGTAGATGGGTGTAATTACATTTTTATCCTGACAAAATTTACACCCAATTTACACCCAATTTTTGCTCTAACTTACTGAAAAATACCTAAATAAATTTTCTCAAGAGGATTTCGTATGTAGTTATCCAACCTTTAAAAAGCTTATAGCAGGCTGAATTCAGCGTTATTATTCAAGTGTCAGAGGGGAGACTTGAACTCCCGACCCTCGGCTTATGAGTCCGATGCTCTAACCAACTGAGCTACTCTGACTAATTAGCTACTAAAATACATAGTAGCAAAAAAAGTCACAAGATAAAAAGTATTTACCTGAAATTTTTGCTCATGATATATAGATTATTTAGAAAATTTTGGCTCTCAACAGTGAGTTTATTGTCAAAATTGAAAGTTTGTCAACAAATTAAATATTCTACGCGAAACTGTGTAGTTGTTTCTCAGTTAGAAAAATCATTATGAGTCTCTGTGGTGTGATTACTTTTTGATTTAGTATGGCTCAAATGGAGTAAGTACTGGCTGATAGAAATAAGTAAAATTGCCAAAGCCATGTAAATTACATCGCTTAGTTTGCCGATTTCGATACTAAGCATTTGCTTAAATAAGCTAACAATTAAAGCAACGACAATTACATTAACTAATTTACCTTTTAGTTCTTCTAAGCTGGCACTTTGCAGAATACTAGAATCATCTTGATGCTTAATTTCTATTTCTGAAATAAATAATTCGTAAATACCAAAAGCAAAAATCAATAAAACAATGCCGATTAAATAATAATCTACACCACCAATAATATAAGAAACTATCTTAATCGTTATTTCTCCTTCAGGATCCTGGGTATCTATTGTTAAAGTCAATCCTGTCCAAATATCTACAGTTCCAATCATAATTAAGCGTAAAGCACTCAGTAAACTAAAAATTACTGGAATCAAAATAAAAAAACGAAAGTTCCAAATCAAGCTTTCAAAAGTTAACTCAAGTTTTCTAAATTTTCCTGTTGTCTTTTTTTTCATTAATGCCCATTATGATTGGTGATCATTAAATTTATACTGGTTAAACTAAGCCACCCAGTCACCTGGGCGACTCGTCTTCAAAACCGTGCATGAAATTTTCACTTCACACGGCTTCTCTCCAATTAGGTTCTGGTTATGAATACCATTCAGACTAAGGTGGGTAAGTCATTGTCCCATACCCAATTTAATTTCTCAAATTGATTTTAGAATTTTTTGTAAACCTTATCCCAATCCTGGCGGAATTTGTAACGTTTAATTGTTATTAAATCCGTTTTCGTCTTAACATCGTGACAGTGCTTGTGAAGCAACTGAAGATTATCTTTTAACTTATTTCCCCCCGCTTGGCGGGGAATAATGTGGTCACGTTCGATTTTATCTCCAGGCTTAAAAGTTAAGTTACAGAGATTACATTTGCCTTTTTGTTTCTTCAGTAATCTAGCTACTGATGAACTAACTTCTGGGTGTTTACCCATCCGTGAAGCCCAGTAGGTAGAATTTCCGTTGTATGGACTGGCATCGCCTTTCACTTTGATATGTCGGACAATTTTGGTTTCTGGGTGCGAGGGAAGAACGTAATTGGTATCGTTCAACTTGCACGAGAACCGCCAGTTATTCATGCCTATAGTGTGCCAGTACTTTTTGTTTGCCCATTTTTTATTTTTGTTAGGATGTCTTCTATATCCCCATCTCATTAGTTTCAGAAATAACAAGTGACTTAATTTGGAATATGTTTCCTTGCTGCAAACTGTCCTGTAATAGTTACACCATCCTGTAATCACTGGGGCTAATTTAGCTATTAGTGCTTGCTGTGGAGCAGCTTTATGGTTGTCTATTATATTTGCCAGTTTGCGGTAATGTTCTTTGACTTTTTCTTTTGATGGTTTGATGATAGTTTTGAATCCTAATATTTCCCCGTTGGTTTTTTTACCAGATTGGTATTTTCCGACTGGGTATTGTCGGATGTTGAACCCCAAGAAATCGAACCCTGGTTTGTTTCCCTCGTAATCATTGAGAGTGTGAGTAATTTTGGTTTTTTCTTGATTGAGTTCTAGTCCTATTTGGGATAACCATCGTCCTATGATTCCTTGGCAGTTTTTAATGACTTTCACGTTTTCATGGATTATGACAAAATCATCTGTATATCTTATTAGAGATAAAGATTCTTTATTTTTCTTCTTTTCTCCTTTCCAGCTTGCAGCGTATTCTTTTATCACTGTTTCCATTCCGTGTAGGGCAATATTGGCTAAAAGTGGTGATGATGGAGTAGGCACAAAGCGCACTTCCCAATCTTGCGATTGGTGTGTTTCTTCATACCTCTCCCCAAACCCAACGTGACAATTTCTCGTCATTGGGCTTTCCATCATTGTTACCTCCGACCAAAAGAAGGGGTTTGTGCATGACAGGGACGACACAATAGCTGAAGGTTATCTTCAGTATCTTTGCCCTTGTTTTTACGCGGTGTGATGTGATGTAAATCTAGTTTACCTAGTGCGCCACAACATTCGCATTTTGCACCCCTTATAGCTTTAATCTTCTCTTTGAGTTCGCGCCATGTAACATTCTCAACATTACCCATCCAGATTTGGTTAAATAAGGCTTTTTCTGGCGGACTAGCTGTAGTTGTTCCAAATCCTTCTAAATAAGGATTATCTGGAGAACGAGAACGGTATTTCTTTAAGGGCAAATCGCTCATCCGATAAAGGAAGAGGTAATTGTCCCCGTTAACCACACCAAAGTTCCATCTCTTGCCGTTTTCACGGAGTTTGAATCTGTCGAGTACCTTTCGTTTGGACACCTTATGCCGTTTACTTAGCCAAAGAAATAGCCTTTCGTTGACCCAGAAATCTAGGTCTTTAGCTATTTTCTTGATGTTGGTATGGCGATAATAGTTAATCCATCCTCTGAGTACTGCATTCAAAGCCGAGATTTTGAGTAGTGGTGAGTCTTGAAACCATTTCCGTCTGGTCATTTCCTTGACCTTGAGCTTTAACTTCTTGATGTTTTCCTGTGCTGGTGTGACCAACATTTTAGGTCGGTCGTTAGATTTTACGTATCTTTGAACGTGAAAACCTAAGAAGTTAAAACCTTGATTTACATGAGTTATATGCGTTTTTTCGGGAGAGAGTTCGAGCTTTAAATCTTCCCAGAGGAAAGTCTGAAACTCTTCTTTTAGCCTGATAGCTTCTGTTTTACCACCGTTGGTAAGAATTAGCCAATCATCAGCATACCGAATCAGCGCACAATTTCCCATGTGGTTTGTTCGACGACGTTCTTTCTGTTTGCGGTGTAGATTGCCATATTTATTCCACCAGTAGAGGTCTAGCTGGTGAAGATAGATGTTCGCTGTGCGCTGGAGCGCACCCACATCGAAGATGTGGACGGAACAAAGTTCCGTGGCGAACAAATTGCGCCCTGGGGAGTTCCCAATTCGGTGCGCTTGAATAGGCGACCTTCCATGATTCCCGCTTTGAGAAATCGTTCAATTAGATTTAGGAATCTTTTATCAGCTATTCGTTTTGCCAGCAGTTTCATCAGTATTTGATGGTGTATGCTATCGAATGCTCCTTTGATATCCCCTTCAATGACCCAATAGTATTTGTTGCGCCGATTGATGTAGCTATCTAATCGGGCGATACAGTCTTGAGTCCTGCGTCCTGGTCGAAAACCATTGGAGCAGTTCAAGAAATCGCTTTCATAGATAGGTTCTAACACCATCTTTACAAGCATTTGTACTACCCTGTCTTTGATTGTGGGAATACCCAATGGGCGAGTTTTGCCGTTAGACTTGGGAATATATATTCGACGAACGGGCATTGGGCGGAATTGCTTAGAGCGTAGTTCCGCTTCTATCTCCTTCACAAATTTTGCTTTCGCTACGTCTGATTCGAGAGCTTTTTTAGTTACCCCGTCTATTCCTGCTGTCTTAGACCCTTTGTTGGAGAGAATTGTCTCCAGGGCATCGGCAATCCAGTCTCGACGGCAAATGAGCCGATAGAGATGGTCAAATTGATGTTCCTTTTGGAACTTCGCTTTTATGGCGAGACTACGTTGGGTTTTGATGATATCGGACATACTTCCTAGTCCTCTCTACTTCCTGTGTGTATCTCTAACAATGACTGCCGACCTTCGCCATGTACCAGCTTATTTTCTGGCTCGGACTACTACGTCGGCTCTGCCACGCAATAACTACTTCAGTTGCAGTTAACCCAGTCTGAGATCCAGACCAGTTATTGCGCTTCCTACGTTCATACTTCGGTAAGTGGTAACATTTAACCGTAGGCTTCTTCTTTACTCCGTAAGGATATAGACCTAATATCCCCGACATCAGTTGATAATTTTTTTACCCTTATAATTAGAGCAATTTGAACCGCATAAAAAGTTCTTTTCAGTCAAATGAGTAGACATTGACTTACCTGATGTCTCACGCCATCTCTGTTATTTGGCAGCGTGTCCAAGGTGTAGGAGCGTCGGACGAAGATTCCTTTCGTAGCCATAGTTAAATTCAGGCTCGAAGCCTCATACTGTAACAGAGTGCCAGTACTTTGCCCCTTGTTCCCCAGGCTTCAAACAGGTTCTTACTCATTGCCCCCTGCCTGCTGGGTTAGCCTTAGTACATTAGGGAATGTACTATCTCTTGGTAGTTTTTTCACTCTCCTTGAGCATTACCAAAGTACGCTTCGCAGCGCACCGACCCCACCTTGGGGCGTTCCTTCTGTTGGAAAAAAAAGTATTTCCTTTGTCTAGTATTCCCGCTTTTAACCATGCTCTTAGTTGTCGTCTTGCCTTGGGAAAGGTGTTAACTTTTTCTAGGAGTTTGGCGTGGTTTATGCGGTCAAAACATTTGCTGATGTCGGCATCTAAGACGAATTTAGATTTACCTCTAATTGCGTTAAAGATGCTTCCTATTGCATCGTGGCAGCTCCTTCCTGGTCGGAATCCGTGGCTATTTGGCTCGAATTTTGCTTCCCATTCGGGTTTTAGTGCTGCCTTGACTAGAGCTTGTTTGGCTCTATCGTGCATTACGGGTATACCAAGAGGACGTTCCTTACCATCTGGTTTTGGAATCCATACC
This sequence comes from Waterburya sp., assembly GCA_965218345.1. Taxonomy (GTDB): domain Bacteria; phylum Cyanobacteriota; class Cyanobacteriia; order Cyanobacteriales; family Xenococcaceae; genus Waterburya. Next base: position 5,500,831 of record CBDCKS010000002.1, on the reverse strand, counting down.
CGACGAACGGGTTTGGATTTGTTGTTCAGTTTAAGGTTCTGGGCTAAGAATAATCTTTGTTTTGCGGTCAACGATTTAACGCCGTCTACTCCCGCAGTTTTCTTGCCCCCGTTATCTTGGCTTACTCTTCTGACCGCTAGTAACTTGGCGTGGTATGAATTTAAAAGGGTTTTTTGTAACCTTCTTAACTTTCCTACATTGTCAATTTTGCTGGCTTGATAGATTCGCTTTTGGAGCTTGAAGACGGATTTTTCGACTTTACGCCAATCAATCTCGTTCCATTCCACCGTATTTAATTGTATTAAATCAGTTTTGGACATATTAACTCTTATTTGTTCACTATCTTCCTAATTACAGTCGGTACGTAGGCTTATCCTAATCATTACAACTAGGCTTTTGCTTTTTACCGAATCCTATTCCCCCTACAGCCTCTAAATAGAGATATTGCGTCTTGGTTGACTACTCATACCAATTCTCAAAAAGAATGCACTAAATAGACAGGGCATCTAATATAAAAGGATAAGAAGTTAAGGAAGCAACTTTCTCAGGTATTAAAGAATTGACTGCACTAAAAATAGCCTGTTGAAGAGAAGCAAGATTGTTAAAGCTTTTATTTTTGAAGTCTTTACGAAGGTCTTGCCAAAACCGTTCAATGGGATTTAACTCTGGACTATGAGAAGGCTGAAAGATAGGAACCACATTATCAGGCCAGTGAACCTGGCTAGAAATATGAGCAGTGGCTTGGTCTAACTGCAACAGATTTAAGGTATCCCGAAAAGCGGCAGAAAATTGAGCCACAAAGCGATTAAAACAGATTGCATCGAGATGAGAAAAAGCATAGAAGAAATTTTGTCCCGTTAGAGGTTCGACTGCGCCATAAAGCCAAAAGGCTTGGCGAGGTCATTGCACCTCAATCACAGGCTTAATTCCTGTCAAAGTAATTACCCCGTCCAGTCAGAGTCTTAAGTCCCCATCGGCTCTCATCTGAACAGAAGTAACGTATCGGACGCTCATGGGCAAAATGCTTGGTCATTACCTGAATTAGTTCGGGCAGTTTTTTTATATGTTGCTTGCTGCTGCTTCGTCGTCAATGGCGATCGCGGACGGGGGACTTTTAGTTTGGCTTTGAGTTTTTCGCGAACTATTCGATGTACCGTTGAATAGCCTATCTCCAGCTTGAATAACTCGATTAACCAAGAATGAATGTCTCGATAACTTTTAAAACCTTGTGGCTGAGATAACTTCGACTGAAGTTGCTCTAAAACTTGACCCTTAATCTTGGGTTTGGTTCCAGGTGCTAGTTTCACTTCTAACAATCTAGTTAACCCCCCTTGTTGATACTTTTTGAGCCATCGATAAATAGTAGATTCGTTTCTAGCTAGTCTTTGTGCTAGTTCTTGACGGCTTTTCACTTGACCACTCTTGAGCCAATAAAGCATTTGCAGGCGTTCTTTTTCTTGACCTTTTTTTTGGTGTTTGAGCTGCTGTTTAAGCTCTTCGGCAGTTTCGGTAATTTCTACTTTCAGTTTGTTCCCCATAAAAATTCATCTTGCACTTCTTTCTTCTTAATTTAGTGCATTACTTCTGAGAATTGGTATCAAGGGGTTTGACCTTGTCCTTGAGAGTTGTAGAGGGGTTTCCTCGTTCCAAATATCCGTTGGTTTGAACCTTTAGAGTGTAACTCTTCACCGAAATCTATTGCTAATGTTGAATTAAGGAAAGATTAGTCCTTAATTAGCTAGATTTATTGCCTTTTGGCACAGGGCGAATGCCCAGCTCGTCGTCTAACGACGACTGGCGACGCTACCGCGTCGCGTGCTAATCAGTCTGTTTCGCTGTTTTGGATTAACGGTGATTATGTTAAATCCAATATTCCGAGAGGGTAAAAATGTTGAACATGAATACGACTAATTCACGTCTTATACCTCTATTACCTTTTGGTTACAGCCTGTCAGTCTATTTGGCTGTTTCAGTATCACGGAATTTTAGGATACTTTGCTTTCGCTACCCATAGGTGTCTTGCTTGCAGGAGACTAGATTAGACTTCCAGTCAGAACCGCTTTCATTCCCGCTTTATCGATTGATGACCAGTCGCTACAATAGAGAAAGTGCTTTTACCCCCAACATCTGGGGAGAGAGACTTGAGTTTGTAAGGTGACTAACCTTAATCCTTGTTATAGGAGTTCTTGCACTCTCACGAATATTTAGTTGTCATGGTTGTGTTGACTAGCCAGTAGCTTTTAGCCTTTCCATGCTAGTAGTCCCCGTATTTTAATAAATACGTTTATACTAAACGAGTCGCACAATCTTTAATCCATTGTAGATGTTGAGGTAATAGTTTAGCTAAGTCATAATTTTCTAAGATAGTTTCTCTAGCTTTGATACGAATAGCTGCCATCCGATCGGGATTATTTAAAGCTTCAATTGTGCGATCGCTCGTTTGCTCAGGAGAGAAGAAATCAACTAATAAGCCATTGACCCCATCTTTAATTACTTCGGTCACAGGAGCGGTATCAGAAGCCACAATTAAACAACCTGTAGATAAAGCTTCTAACATCGACCAAGAAAGCACAAAGGGGCAGGTAAGATATATATGCGCTGACGAGGCTTGTAGCACCTGAAGATATTCGTTATAAGGTAATAAATCTGTAAAGTGTACTTGCGACCTATCTAAAGAAAATTGCTCCAGCATCATCTTCTTGTAGGTTTTGCCATCAGGTAGGCTTTTGCCGTAAGCGACGCGATCTTTGCCCACAATGACAAAATGACATTGAGGTCGTTTTTTTTGCAGGATAGATATAGTTTCAATTAACTGGGGAAAACCGCGATAAGGCTCCATTCCTCTGGCAACATAAGTAACAATTTCTGCTGCTTTAGTTAAGTCAAGACCAATGCGAGGTAAAAATAACTTAGCGTTTGATAAGGGTTTGAAGTAATTAGTGTCGATGCCGTCGTGATGAACTTTGATTTTGCTGTGAAACTCTGAAGGAAATTGCGATCGCTGCCACTTTGTCGGGGATAAACCGCGATCGCAAGTAGCTAAGTCTAGTAATATTGGCGCATTTTTAATTCTGATTCTAGCTTCATCATCAGCATTAATTGGATCGCTAGAATCAAAGCTAGCATCTGAGCCATAAGCCTTGTAAAACCATTCAAAGTAGCAAAGCAAAGTCGCTTTTGGGAAAATATCCTTCATAAATAAAGTAGGTCCCCAGCCAGAATGTCCGTAAACAATATCAGGATAAAAACCCTGCTCTTTTAATTTTTGGGCAACACGATATACTCCTTGAGCTTCCAAGACTGCATTTTCTAATGGTCGGACGTAATGATGAGTCTCAGGGTGAACAGTGCGTGATTTCTCATAAACTACTTTAGTAACTCCCGCTATTTGACCTTCATGACGATTTGTGGCGTATACCACCGTATTGCCTGGATCTTGTCCTAAAACTGTAGCCAAATGGCGGAATTGAGCAGGAAAATTAGGATGTAAAAATAAAATTTTCATGACTAAACTAATTGGTTAATCTAAAAGCTAATTAATTCGCCCCAATTCTATCGTTTGTCTAACAAATTGCATTCAGAATGGTAAGTTAAAGCGAATAAGTTCTTATTCTTTATCCTTTAATTCATGACTTTTGGGCGCGATTTCATTTTTCTCCCGCTAAGTTAGGAGATGAATTAGACGAAGAACAATTATTACTTAACTTTCCTAAATTGATTCTACTTTGACGATACACCTTGTATATTTAGGAGGTTGGCGATCGCTTTAAGCTTTATAGTTATACAGTTATACCAAATTAATCAAAAGCCATTCTACCTACTAATTGTCTCACTTTTTATGCTACCATCATAAGAATAAATAATGTTAACTACTTTTTGGGATTATGGCTAAAATATCTATCTATCTAGACGACGATTTACTCAAAGAATTAGATTGTCTCGTAGAAAATAGTCCCTATTTAACCAAACGTAGCCGAAGCTCACTATGCAGTTATTTGGTGGCTCAAGAATCTGTAAAGCAAAAAAGACAAGAAATGCTCGAAGCAGCTTCAGCCATCGATGAATTAGATTTAGGTTGGAGTGAGGAGGAGCAAAATTGCGCGATTATCGATGCGGGAGCATCTGGGTAGTTAGTTTCGACCCCTCTGTTGGTACTGAAATTAGAAAAACACGACCTGCATTAATTATTTCTCCTACTGACTTTAACCAAGTTAGATCTAAAGTTACTTTGTTGCCCATCTCTTCTACTATTATTCAAGCTAAAAAAATTGCTTCCGTTGTTGTCCGTGTCCCCGCAAGCTCAGACAATGGATTGGAATCTAATAGCACCATAATTGCTATTGAACCTAGCACTTTTGATAAACGTAGGCTCATTAAATACTTAGGTCAGTTAGAAAACAACTTTTTTAATCAAGTTCAATCGATACTCAAATTTTATCTCGATCTTTGAACTAACTAATAATATTTCTAGATGTTAAATAAACTACTTAACTCAATTATTTTTAATCGGAAAGCCTATTATTTGCGCTTATTGTTATTTAATTTAATGCTGATTTTTACTTTAAGTTCTTTTGCTGTTTGTTTTCCAGCAGCAGCATTACTACGGCAACATCACGAAACACCGGGAGTACTACGTTATCATGCTCAAGATTCCTTGAAAGATGGCGATGGCAACACATGGCAGGTGATATTATTCCCTGACAATCTCAAGACTTCTGAAACAAAGTATTATTTACGTTTGGTAGGATTTCCTGGCATCAAATCTTTTAATCATCCTCAGTCTTTAGAAATTATTACTTCTCAAGGAAATATTCTTAACGCAACAGATGCTTATCCTCAGTCTGCTCCTGTTCCTAATGTTGGTCAATATGACTTTACGCCGATTATGCCTAGGCTACCATCAAAAGGTAGCTTGAAATTGGCAGTTGTCCTGAAGGAAAATAACGAATTATCTCTAAAAATTCCCAACCAGGTCCTAACTGAATGGCAGCTATTAAGCAAAGAAATTGAATAACAGCTTATTATCTTCAAAAATATGTTTATTTATTTCCTTATCCTTTATTCCTTATCCCTTTAAAGTTCCTTTTCACATCTTTTGTTATTTTAGGGCGACGATCGGGAATTATAAATTTATACCCATCGCCAGTTGTTGAGATAGCAATCTAAATTTAATGAATGGAGAAGAGTTATTATTACTTTACAAACAGGGTAACAAAGATTTTAGCCGTGCCGATCTGAGTCAAATACAGATTATGCAGGTAGAATTGATTGATATCGATCTAAGTCGAACGGAATTGGACTGGGCAAACTTCAGTGGTGCCAATCTATCTAGAGGTAATTTTAATCGCGCCAATTTAGCAAATGCTCGCCTGATCAAGGTAAATTTAGCAGGTGCAAGCTTAAACAGTGCCGATCTAACTAATGCCGATCTTAGCTGGGCTAATTTAGAAAATACTTCTTTAATTAGAGCCGATTTAAGTAATGCTAATCTTAGTCAATCTTTTTTTCGAGATGCCAATCTTGCCGATGCTGATTTAAACAATGCTAATCTTACTAGGGCAAATCTTGCGGGTGCTAATCTCAGCCGAGCTAATCTTGCGGGTGCAGACCTTACAGGAGTAGATCTAAATGGTGCAAATTTGACTCGTGCAGATTTGAGTGAAGCTAATTTAACCCATGCAGATTTAAGTTATGCCAACTTTAATCGAGCCGACTTAAGCGGCAGCAACTTAAGACAGTCAAATTTACAGCAGGCAACTTTACAGGGAGCTAATTTACGCTCGACCAACCTACGTAGTGCCATACTGACTGGAGCAGTGTTAAAAGACACTGATAGCAGTAACAATAGTCTAGCTAGTCTCTCTCAATTGAGTTTGGGCAATCTTGAACCAGGCAATAAGATAGATTTAAGTAATGCCAATCTCACTGGAGCTAATTTACAAGGAGTAAATCTGCAAAATGCTAATTTTAGATTTGCCTTATTGTTTAAAACTAATTTAGAAAAGGCTAATTTAGAGAATGCTAGTTTAATCGACGTATATCTGCGGGGAGCTAATTTAAGAGGTGTTAATCTTAAAAATAGTGTCTTAAGCGGCATTAATTGGAAGGGAACAACTATGCCTGATGGTACGATTCATCCTTAAATCAATGATCAATAGCTACAAGCCCAAAATAGTTTTGGCAATATAAAAGTAAATTAGTACTCCTAAGACATCAACGGCGGTAGTAATAAAAGGTGCAGACATAAGAGCTGGATCTAAGCCAAAAGAGCGGAATAAAAAAGGTAAAGCCGAACCCGCAATGGAAGCTAAAAGTGCGATCGCAATAAGACTGATACCTACAGACACGGCTACTTCTATACTCCCCTGAAGAAAATAAGCCCAAACCGTTGCCAATGTGCCTAAGATTAAACCTAATAATATTCCCGCAGCCGCCTCGCGAAAAATAACTTTTCCCGCCCCCATGTTTTGAATTTCTTCCGTATTCAAGCCACGAATTACTACCGTTGAAGACTGTGCGCCAACGTTTCCTCCCGTCCCCGTTAACAGAGGAATAAAAGCAGCTAAAATGACTACCTGCTTTAAAAGCTCCTCATTGTAGCGAATAATTGCCCCTGTAACTGTATTAGTCAGTAAAAGCACAAATAACCAAACTACTCGGCGACGAGCTACTGTCAGTAAATTGGTCTGAAAATAGTTGTCTTTATCAGACTGTACGCCACCCAAAGCATAGATATCTTCGGTGGCTTCACGTTCGATAATATCAATCACATCATCGACAGTAACAACTCCTACTAGTCTTTCCTCGCTATCAACGACGGGTAACGCCAGAATGTCATAGCGTTGAATAGTTCTGGCGACTTCTTCTTGATCTGTATCGGTATGAACAAAAACTACGTCACGGGTCATAATTTCTGCCAAGGTTGTTTCTGGGCTAGCAATAACTAAATCCCTTAAAGAAACAATTCCTGTTAGCTGTCGAGATACATCAGTTACGTAAAGATAATAAACTACTTCAGAGGCATTTGATAAACTGCGAATTCGTTCTAGAGTCTGGCTAACGGTCAAATTGTCTTTTAAAGAGATATATTCGGGGGTCATAATGCGCCCCGCAGTGTCTTCCTCGTAACCGAGTAAAATAGCTGTAGCTTGTCTTTCTCCTGGGCTTAACTGTGACAATAGACGACGGACGATTTTAGCAGGGAGTTCATCAAACATTCTAGCGCGATCATCAGGGGACATTTTATCTACAATGTCTAAAACTTCTTGGCGTTTGAATTCTTGAATTAGTGCTTGTTGGACATCAGTATTGAGATATTCATAGACTTCGATCGCCTCGGCTTTAGATAGTAGGCGAAAAGCAATTAGTTGACTTGATTCGGGTAAACCTTCAATTGCTTCGGCGATGTCTACTGGCTGTACGGGAATTAAAAGAGATTTAGCCCCTTGCAGGTTGCCACTTTCTAATAATAATTCTAGTTGCGATCGAACTAACTGCCGTAATTCGTTGTGTTTAACTCCATTTGGTATCATACATTACGTCCAATAATACAAACTGATTATTTTTTGATTTTTACTATTCTTTTAAACCAATAAAATTTAGTTATTAAAGGTATTTATAATAAAATCCTTTACATTTTTGTATTTTTTAACATTGTTTTCCATCTTGAAATGAATCCTTTTAATTTGGCTGTGTTAACCTACTAAAAAGTAGAGATTTCGATTTGGTAAGCCTGTTTATTTTAATTTGTTATAACCTCTCGGCTGCATATAGATTGACAAGCTTTCTGCCGAAATATCTATCTCAAAATAATTTCGTTAATCAGGAGACAATCAATGTCAATCTATGTAGGTAATCTTTCTTATGAGGTCACTAAAGAAGATCTTACGACTGTTTTTGAAGAATATGGTACTGTATCTAGAGTATCTCTTCCTTCCGACCGTGAAACAGGTCGTCCTAGAGGATTTGGATTTGTAGAAATGGGCAGTGAAGACGAGGAAACAAAAGCAATCGAAAACTTAGATGGTGCAGAATGGATGGGAAGAGAACTAAGAGTTAATAAAGCAAGACCTCGCGAAAGTAACAAAGGTGGCGGAGGTAGTCGTCGTTTTGAAAGCTCTTCTAGTAACTACTAAATTCTAGTTTCAGAAAATCATTGTCTTGAAAAATCATTGTTTTAAGAACGGAGATTTTCAAAGTTAGCAGTATCTGAGTTTGTCTGATATGACTCAGAACTGTTAATCTCTTGTTCAAAACTGTTAATCTCTTGTTCAAAGATGCTTTGGATTAAAATTTTTGCCTAAATATTTGGCAAAGCGATCGCCTTATTTAAATAAATTCTTGATTTATAGACTTTATTTACAATTATAAAAGTGAATCCATCAAATTCATAATTTTAATACTATCTTGAGATATTTCTGAGCTATTATTTTGTAGATCGGTTTCCAGTAATCCTTTCAAAGCAATCAGCTTCATGCTGTTTTCAGCTAAGGTATTGGCGATCGCTTTTCCTGCCTTAATGTATCCCACCGCACCTAAATCCATTAAAGCAGAACGACGTAATTGTAAATCATCTCCTTCTAAAGCTGCGATTAAAATTGCACCATACCGATCTTCTTTGGTCAACTGATACATCGCTCTTGCAGCAGCATACTTTACCTTGTCCGTTGTATGACCTGTAAACGGCTCAATCAAAGAAATGGCTTCGGTAGCCCCTAATGTTCCTAATGCCTCAATTACTGCTTCGTAAGGCTGCACTAAATGAGGCTTTCCAGCTACTCTAGTAGCGGCTGCTACTCCTCCCCTTAATAGCTTCATCAAACCCCAAATACAACTTTTGTCACCCAACATCTCTAAAGCTTGAGCAGCAGCTTCTCTGACGTAAAAATCAGGAAACTCCAAACAGCGAGTTAATGGCTCGACTGCCCTGCGATCGCCTAATTTTCCTAATGCTCTAGCAGCATTACGGCGCAAAGGGTAGCCTCCGTCTGGAGCGCGATCTTGCTCATCTTCTAACGCCATTAATAAGGTAGCGATCGCTTCGGGCTTCTTGATGCGAAATTTCCCAAGCCACCAAGCAGCATAATAGCGTGCGCCTAAATCTTCTTTTTGCTTCAGGTTGGCGATCGCTTTTTCTACCGTTAACTGTGCCTCATACATGCGTGCAAGCCCTTTGTTCATTCTTCATCCTTTAACATGACAATACTCAGAGAAGTAAACAAATACTAGCTATGGTGCTGGCATTCGCATACTCTTCTGAGTAATGCTTTATTAATCAAGTATCTTGATTTTATATATTACCTATCTTTTTTAGATAGATTGTATGACCCGTTAAAATCAACCAGAGGTTATTCTAGCTAAGTGCGTTGATTGCATAGTCTAAGTAGCTGTTGGCTTCAGTAGCTGGATCGCCACTTAAACCGTGATTGCTCTTGATATATTTTAGAGCTTCGATATACCAGCTAGGAGATAGTTCGTAAGCGCGGTTAATTTCGTCCAAACCAGCTACCAAATACTCATCCATAGGACCTGTGCCACCAGAAACCAAACAGTAAGTTACCATTCTTAAGTAGTAGCCAATGTCACGAGAACATTTAGCTTTACCAGTAGAAGTAGAAGCGTAGTTAGGTCCTTGAGTGCTGGTAGTGTAAGGAAATTTAGAATACACTGCGTTAGCTGCACCGTCGATTAAACTTTGAGAATTGCTAGTTAAAGCTTTAGCAGCTTCTAGTGAAGCACTAGCTTGGTTAAAACGACCAAAAGCAGTCTGAATTTCAGTGCTGCTCAAGAAACGACCCTGGGAATCAGCAGAGGATACTGCTTCAGTTAGAGGAGTTTTCATGATTGTGATGATTCTCTATAATTTTACTAATTTTTTCTAAACAACCAAAGCTTTGGTTGGGGTTGTTTAAATTGCTCTGCTGAAATTAACCTACTGAGGAAGCAGCGCGATCGAAGTAGCCAGCAATTTCAGAAGTAATTGCGCTACAGTCACCAGGAGTGATGCCGTTAGTGTCTTTAACGATCGCCAAAGCAGCGTCCTTCATTTTTTGAACGCCAACAGCTACAGAAGCCCCAGGAGTACCAAGAGCTAGATAAGTTTCACGTAATCCATTAAGACAACGATCTTCTAGAACACTTGCGTCACCAGTGAAGATAGCGTAAGTGATGTAGCGTAAAATAATTTCCATATCGCGCAAGCAAGCTGCGTTGCGACGACTTGTATAAGCGTTTCCACCAGGCGCAATTAATTGAGGCTGCTCGGCAAACAAAGCACGAGCTGCATTAGTAACAATAGCGGAAGCGCTTCCAGTGATGCGGTTTACAGAGTCCATGCGTTTGTTGCTGGCAGAAACCATGGCGCTAAGAGCGTCTAATTGGCTAGTGGATAGGAATTCACCACGAGCATCAGCTTGAGATACGACTCTAGTAAATGCGTCGAACATTATAATTAATCTCCTACTTGATTTAAATTTGGTTTAGTTGAACTTCAAAAAGGAATTTTAACTTAAAACTACTTTCAGCTACTGACCGAAATCAGCTAGAAAAAAGTTTTTTATCGCTGAAGGTGCTAAGTTACTATTCTCTACGTGCTTAGTAAAAGTTTCTTAAGCCACTAAATAAAACTTTACACTATTAATAAAAAATTCTCAGAGAGATGGCTTGATAGCGATCGCTCTTTAAGCTCTCATCCATAAAGCATATACCCCTCAGATAACTTTTATACAACGATGATGAACCTTTATTTGTTACATCTTGTTAAATTCCCTGATTTAGCTACCTGTACTCAATAAAAATTTATACTTATTAAGTTTTGTTCAGCCTATTACCTTAATTACTTAATTTCAGTAATATAAGCATTGACAGATTTCAAATCAAATAAAAATTCATTTTTCTCTAGAAATAACGAGTATTTTCTTTGATTATGATTAGCATCGCAATACAAGGACTTTTTGAAAACAACTTTTCTTATATCTTATTATCTTATTTTTCTGTAACTTAAAGCAATTTTCTGTAACTTTTATCAACAATTGTCCAATTGCCTACTCCATCAATAAACAAATAGACACAACCAAAAGCTAACCTGTAGTCTTTAGCTAGCCAACGCCAGCTGGCGATCGAGATCAAAAAGAAAGCCATGAATATATTCTTCTGTCCATTGGGAGCCATATAGACGAGTCAGCATTCCTCTTGCGGGATCTTTTTCGGCTCGATAGTCAGCGTAGCTTTTTTGAGCTTTTAAAATTGCTGCTAGCTTTTGAGGATCGCTTACTTCTTCGGCTTGCTCAACAAAGTTCAGATAAGCCTGAAGATAATCACAAAAAGCCTCAAATACTTTTGTTTTGACTACTTCTGTTTCTGACGGACGAGTCCATAAAAACGCGGGAGAAAAGTATTGTTGTGCTTCAGTGGGAAAGTCTCCACCCCAAGGTAAATCTTTTTGATAACCCTGGAACATTGCCATAATCGGCTCAGTGTATTTAGCCTGATAAGATTTATCTTGACTAAATAAAGGCTGCATATCGATCGCAATTAAATGTCCTCCAGGCAAAGTAACTAAATCTGCGCCAAAAAAGGGCAAATCATAATTTAGTTTGGGAAAGATCACAAAATTAAGTACCTGTAAAGAACTTCCTCCCTGAACATGAGCGGCTCTGATCTGTCTGAGTTTATCAGATTGAAAACCATAGCTGGTCGTTAAGACTGGTTCTTGTTTTTTCCCTTTACCCATCACTCCTTCCTTACTTTCAAAGCCAGAAGGTATAGGATAGGGTTCTAAGTTCAATTTTGCTTGTAAAGTAGCGATCGCTTGTTCGATAAAAGGCTGATATAAAGTCATTTCTATTCATTTATCATTGACCATTGACCATTAAACATTTTAGGTTCAACGTTTAGAAGTAGATACGGCTAGAGGAGAGGCATCTTCAAACAAGAACTCATATAAGAATTTCTCTGACCATTTTGCACCAAAATAACTGCTAAATAAGCCATGAGCAGGATCGCGTTCGGCACTGTACTGATCGTAGTGCTTTTGAGCTTCAACAATGCGCTGAATGTCTTCTGGGTTAGTTAGAGGTTCAGCATTAGCTAGCATTTGCCAATATAAGTCGAGGTATTCTTGAAAAGCAGGAAAGAGTCGATTGACTACGGTTTCTGAGTCAAGTTTGGCAAACAGTAGGTATTTAGAAAAATATTGATTAGCATCATAGAACTTCATTTCTAAATCCTGCGCCAATTCATTGTATTTATCTCGAATCTCACGCATCGGTTCGATGTATTTGTCAATGTAGGCGCGATCGCGAAATAATGGTTGAAAGTCCATTACTACCAATATTTTTTTCTTGCCAAAAGAAAGAAAATCGACTCCCAATAAAGGAATATCATAATGATGAGCAGGGTAAACAACGCTATTGAATACCTGAGCAGTTTCTCCTGCATCTATATAGGAATAGCGTATCTTTCTTAATTGTTCAGATTGATAGCACCAACTTTGAATGGTGGCGGGGTTTTTGCCTCTTTCACTGACGTTAGATTCCAATCCTGCGGGAATAGGACGACTACGTAAATCGAAGCGTTTAAAAAGTTCTTCTTCTAAATATTCTTTAAAGGGCGCGAACATATAATTATTGCTATATACAGTATGCCTCGTTACCAGAATAAAAAAGCTTTTGGATGTAAGTCTCTTTTTCTGAGAACAATGCAACAAAGCTTAATGAATATACGAGTTAATCATTTTGTATTTCATTCTGAGGCTCACTACACTAGCACTATTCAATCATTTAAAATATCTTTTAAGCCGTATTTTCTGTTTAAAGGAAAGCGATCGTCTTTGATGCTACTCTTAGTTTTTTTGATTGCAGCTTTTCGTGATTTATCGTATAAAAAATCCAGGCGTTCCTGAAGATGATTAAGTAAATTAGTTGTCAATTTGTTATTTAACTGTAGACGAAATCCTGTAATTTCTGATTCCCAATGATCTCGCGTCCATTCAGCCTGCTCGTGCCAATAATCGACTAGTAAAAGATGAAGCATGATCAGGTATGTGAACTGTTCTACCGATGATTTTTCACCCCTTACCAACGCTTCTAACTCCCCAATTAAGTTATTCACATCCAAATTATCAAAATCTCTTTGGCGCAGTATTTCCGCTTGTTCTAGCAACCATGAATCATATTCTTGCTCAATATCACTTTTGTTTTGTAACATTCTGAGGATATTTATTTTTTATAAATTTAATAGATATAAATATTTTAATACGATAGTTCGGACAAAATTAAGCAGCAATAGCTTCACAATCATAAAATGCCTGTGGATTAAGTAAAGCTTCAATCTTGGCAATTGCTTGAGGAGCGAACAAAATACCGCCCAAAATTGCTTCGTTCATGCTAAACCATTTCTGATTCTAGAGGGTCGCTAATTGCTTTTATTGATAATTTTTAATTTTGTAAAAGCTATTTTAATTGACACTACAACTATAACTATCCATGATAGAAGTTCAAGGTCGAATCAACAACTTAGGTTTGATTGCTTGTTAAATTGTAGGAAGATAATAGCTTCATGAAACAGCCTATAAATATTTCAGGGCTAAAAGGAGTATCTGAAACCCTTTTGTTGACGCTTTACATGAGAAATTTGGAGACTAAGCGCAAAAACGGCATCATCAAAGATAACAAATCTGTCGAGATTGTAGATCGAATCAACTATAATTTTTCGCGTCATGATTCGGATTTTAGTCAAGCTCTGATTGCCATTCGTACCGAAGCTATAGACAAGCTGGTTCATAATTTTATCAATCAATATCCTAATTCTACAGTTGTTAATTTGGGAGCAGGTTTATGTACCAGATTTTTTCGTCTAGATAACGGCTTAGTCCATTGGATTGATCTAGATTTACCTATAGTCAAGCCAGTTTGGGATAGTTTGATTGGTGCATCAGAGCGATCGCAATATCTTGCCTACTCAATTTTAGACTTTGATTGGCTGGGGAAGATAAAAAAAATATCATCAGACAAAATACTGTTTATTGCCGAAGGAGTGATGATGTTTTTTTCAGAATCAGAAGTTAAGCAATTAATTCTTAACATCAAAGATAATTTTGCTGAATCAGAAATTATTTTTGACTCATTAGGCATATTTCTGGCTCAGAATAGCAATCTTAATTCTGGTAAATTGGGCATCAAAGCAGCTTATAAATGGGGAATTAAGGATCTAAAGGAAATAGAAACCTGGAATCATCAAATTAAGTTGGTTAATCAATATTATTACTTAGATCGACACAAACATCGCCTAGGATGGATTGGATTACTAAGCTACCTTCCCATGTTGAGAAGGCAGGTTAAGATAGGTCATTTTCGGTTTATTTGTTAGAACATTAATTCAAACAAGGAGGAGATCATAAAAATGTATTTTATCTTTACACTTCCCTTTATGATGCTAGTCAAAGTCAAAACTAGTTTCATTGATCTCACTAACATCAACCCCCTCTAAAGTTATTAGTTCTGTATAGCGTGGTTTAGCCAGATCACCATTGCGATTAACCTCAACTATGGTATCCGAACCAGATTGTCTTAATTTGATATAATCAAAGGGAGTTGAGCTACCATAAGTCGAGCCAGCAATAATTTTGCCGACATCAATAATGTCTTCTCCAGGTTGAAAATCGGTAATAATATCTTTTTTATCTTGAAGGCTATTGTAGACAAAAATATCCGCCCCATTACCGCCACTGATTATATCTTTACCTTGATTTCCTATTAGTACATCGTTACCATTGCCACCTCTAAGGGTGTCATTACCATTGCCACCTTTGAGGGTATCGTTACCGTCATTACCGCTAAGAATGTCTTGTTTGCCAAAGCCATTAAGTAAATCATTGCCATTACCCCCATCAAGAGCATCGTTACGATTGTTACCACTAATGGTTTGGTTAACACTGGCACTGTCGGCAACTGCGGTTAAATCAACTGTAAAAATTGCCGAGTCACCATTACTATTTATTCCTGACCACACAACATAATTACCTGATACTTGAGGATTTTGATCGTCAGTATTATTGTTAGTAATTTGAAGAGTTTGTTTGGTAACTAAATCATAAGCAAAAATTTCGCGATCGCCACGATAATCAGTACCACCTTCTCCTTGCCAGACTATATAATTAGCCGATACCTGTGGATTCCCGTCATAGACGCTGTTGCTGGTAATTTGAGTAGTTACTTGAGAATCAAAATTGTAGACAAAAATTTCGCGATCGCCACCATTAACATCAACTGACCAAACCAAATGCTCTTGTGACAAATTGGGACTATCAACAATGGTTGACTCAGAAGCTACTTGTTTGGTTATTCGCGAACTAAGATTATAAGTAAATATTTTGCCTCCATCACCTCGCCATACGATATTATTACCAAAGATCTCAGGACTGTGATCGATAGAATTGGCTGCTATTTGTTTAGTTATTCGCGAACTAAGATTATAAGTAAATATTTCGCCCCCGTCACCTCGCCATACGATATTATTACCAAAGATTTCAGGGTTGCGATCGTCAAGAGAACTATTGCTTATCTGAGTTGTCTTGCCCGAATCAAGATTATAGTTAAATATCTCTTGGTTTGAAGTTAGAGTCAAGACAGCATTTAAATCAGGATTTAAAGTTACTTTAGTTTGATCGATAAAATCTGTTCCCTTTGCGGTTGCAGAATCAATTAAACCAATATTACCTCCATCATTATCACTATTAGCCATCAACATATAAGTTTGACCAGCAGGCAGAATACTAGAAGGGTCAAAACTAACTGATGTTTGACCATTAAGCTGAATCATAGCGTAGGGTTTATCGGCAGTACTATCCCATCTGTAAACCGCCAAGCCTGTAGCATCACTAGGAATCCCTGAGATACGTACTACAGAATCATCATATAGACTAGAAAAATTCTGCCGATTTTGCCAGACCCACATTTTGCGGTCATTTCCCTTAAGAATTGTAATTCCTTTATCAAGAGGATCGCTATAAACAAAATCCATTCCTTTGGTTAGGGTTAGAGCTTCTTTTAAGACCTGTCCTTTTTCGTTAGGCTGCCAAATATAACTACCATCACTATTAAAAGAATAGGCATCTGCCATACTTGTTTGTTTATCGGCATCTGAACCAGTGATTGTATAGGGTGCAGAGAATAGACCTACTCGTTCATTACTTCTTTTGTTATCTACTACAGATAGCTGATCCCAAAAAGTCGTTAGAAAACCTATGCCTCTGTCTTCGTCTGTCCCATCCCAATTACGATAATTAAATTCTCCAGCAATAAAGTCGATGTTTTTGGTAATTCCGCCTGCTTCTTTAGCGTGAATAAAATTCCTGCTGGGAGCAAAATCACTACTGAGGTCAATATTAGAGTAATGAGGTTTGGCTTTTGAATCTTGGTAACTATGAAGATTTAAAACTTGTAAGGTTCCATCATTAAACAAAGGAGCTAAGGCTTCTAAAAAATCGTCTGTGCGTTCGATGGACATGGGCGTTCCTCCCAAGCCAGGACTGGTAACAACATAGTCTGAATTGACCGAATGTACCCCATCGGCAAACTTTTCTAAGGCAAATGCAACTTCTTTTGGAGAATTGCCGCTAACTACATGGTCTGGTTCATTAATAATACCGTAAGCTTCTACGCGATCGCCAAAATGCTCGGCATAGGTACGACCTATCTGATACCAATCAAAATCATAAATTGAACCGCCATCAAGATCGCTTCTATATTCTAGATAAAGGTATGTATTAACGTCTTTACTCTCAGCATAATTTACTACTGCATCGAAATTTTCTGGAGAGAGAGAACCAGAAGCGTTCCACTGCTGTATACCCCCGCTAACTCTTGCCCAAGCAATATCGAGGTCATAAGCCAGATTAAGCTTGGCAATGTTAGATGTCAGTTTCTTGGCATCTCCTGAGTTGCTTAAATGAATACCAATAAATGAGCCTGGATCTTGACTGCTATCTCCAGAACTACCACCAAAACCCGTTAAAGTAAAACTACTAGAGCTTACCGAACCCTGCCAAACTATATTGTTATCTGAAATTTTGGGAAGTAAATTATTGCTACTGCTAGAGGATATTCGAGTAGTCAAGCCAGTGTCAATATTATAAGTAAAAATTGCTTGGCTATTATTTTGGTAACCCTGCCAAACTATATTATTGCCTGAGATCTGCGGCTTTACATCGTCAGTAAAATTGTTAGTGATTTGTTTCGTCTTTTGAGATTTTAGATTATGAAGGAATATTTCTCGATCGCCATCAATCTCAGCTTGCCAAACTAGATAATCGCCCGATAGCTGAGGTAGAAGATCTTGATGTAGATTGTCAGTTATTTTGTTGATTGAAAAACTAGCCATAATAAAATTTTCTAAAAATTTGGATTTTAAGACTCAAAAACAAAAATTGTGTATTTTATTTGTATCTTTTATGTAAACTTAAAATTCCCATTTAAAACCAAAGAATTACTATTCCCTGAAAATAATTTAAAACCCAACGTCTGAGGCTCAAGTTTAGATACTTTTAAATTACAAAGTGGTCTATAGATCAGTACTTTTCTAAATTAAGGTCGTGGCAAGATGAATATCCAAACTTAATGAAAAATTTTAAAAAAAACTGTTTGGTAACGGCTACGTACCACAAATTATTCACCACGATCGAGGCAACCTAATCAACAATGTATTCGAGATAAATCGATGAGAAACATAATTTCCAACCAAGATTTGCCGATTACTCATACAGACAACAAACAAATAGTTCAAGTACCTGCAAGACTGACACTGTTAGAAGCAATAGCTTTTAGAACGTTTTGTTCTCAGTTAATTGAGAACACAGTCAATCAAGAAATAATTTTAGATTTAAGTAATACTCAGTTTATTGATAGTAGCGGTATTGGTGCTTTGGTCAGAATTTACCAGCTAGCCTGTCAGCACCATCATCAACTTGTCCTTTTACAAGCACAGCCTACAGTCATAAAAATTTTAGAAATCTCAGGTTTAATTGATATATTTCAGCTTCAAACAGCACTAAGTCTTGGTCTAAGAACTGTTTAACTACCCATCCTTCTATAAACTCCTGGCTGAAACGCTTGATTGATATAGCAGGAGCAATGATAGGTTTGGTGATTACGGGAATTATTTTTATCCCGATCGCGATCGCCATCAAGCTTGATTCTCCAGGTTCAATATTTTTTAGTCAAACTCGTTGCGGTTGGTTAGGAGGAAAATTCGAGATCTGGAAGTTCCGTTCGATGTGCGCTGATGCAGAAGCAATGAAATCAAAAGTTCCCAATCAAGTCCAGGGAGCTTTTTTTAAAAATGATTTAGATCCTAGAATTACTAAGGTGGGTAGATTTCTGCGCCGTACTAGCCTAGATGAATTGCCTCAATTTTGGAATGTGTTAAAGGGAGATATGAGTTTAGTCGGAACTCGTCCTCCAACCCCTGAAGAAGCAGATAAATATCAAATTTCTGCCTGGCAAAGATTAAATGTCAAGCCAGGAATGACGGGAGAATGGCAAGTTAACGGGCGATCGCAGATTCGTGATATTGAATCAGATAATTTAAAGTTCAACTATCTGCTTGCAAGTTATTAAACAATTTTTTCCAATCAGTAACGCCCCGTTGTTCTTCTTTAACTTCAAAAGTTTTATTAACTGCTTCGGGGAGATTTAGTGCCTGAATACACAGCTGGGCGATCGCATTTCGGCTGACTTGTCCCCTGATGTTGTCTCCTTGTTCAGCAGCTAAAACCTTATCTCCTGGCTGTTCGGTCAAAGCACAGGGACGAATAATTGTATAGGTCAAACCACTAGCTTTAATAGCTTCTTCCCCTCGTAGTTTCCAGGTTAAAATACCGCCTAATTGCTCATTCATTCTTACCGCAGGCGGTTCTTCATCTAAGTTGATTCCTGGGCGATTTGGGCGAGTAACACCCGCCGAACTTACCTGAACGAATTGGGGTTTTGCTTGACCACCATAGGCTTTGATATATTCAACCTGTAAGCTAAACGAACCCGCTTCAAATTGAGGATTTAGTTCACCATCATATTCAAACTTACTCAACATCAACTGCATAGAGTAAACTTTAGCAGCATCGAATTGACCTGCCTCCTTTACAGTTTTAGCGCGAAAGACAGGGAGCAAATCTTGAAAAGGAATACGAATAGTCGTTGGGAAATTATAAACTGTGTCGAAAGAATGACAATAACCGATTCCATCCCATTTACCTTCACAACGAGTAATAAATTTATAGCGTTTACCATCACCAATTACTTTTAACTCTATGCCCTCATAATCTGATAAATCCAGAGGTGGCTCAAAATTACGAGTACGCACCGAAGCAAAACCGCCGTTATTATCTGTGGAAACAATGCCTGAAAAAATGGCTTTATTCTCCCCCAGCCGAATATTACTCTGGCTTACTCCTCCCATAACCACATCATCTACCGCACCCCAAGCTTCTTTGATCTCAGCATTGGGATTAGCAAAGTCAAACAACAGCTTACTAGTAGCAGGGAAAATATGCTGCGATACAATTTTGACCAGATTTTTGATTCCTTCGTATTCTACTAACTCTGGAGTATCAACCACTTCAGGAAGATAAAACTTAATTCCCTGGTAATATTTCTCCCGCGTTGGGGTATCCCCTTCCACTGGCTGAACTTTTGTGCCTGTGCAGCAAATAACTGCGCTTACTCCCTGCATCATGGCTGGCTTGAGAGTTTCTGGAATAGTAATGTCGGCTGCAAATAATTCTACCTTATCTCCAAGCATCTCTTGGGCTTTGGCTGCATCTCTGACTAAAGCTCTAACATGATAATTCTGCTCAAGTAAATTTTTGACTACACGTTTACCTACCCCACCCGTTGCTCCAGCTACTAGAATTGTCATAGTTGTTTGTTGATTGTAATTTTTAGATTGATTAGACTTGAAAATGTTTTGCCAAGAACTAATTAGAGGAATAACTTCAAAGTAAGTAAGAGTCTGCCAAAGTCTATTTAATTTCCAACGAGCCACAATAAATAGTTAATAAACTACAGTATAAAAAAAGGGAAACAGAGAAAAGTTATCTACCTATCTCAACACTCTCCTTTACAAAATACTGCAATTACTACAAAATCTTAAGTTCTTGTCGCAAAATATAATAGAGAAATCAGAGATGGAGTCAGAAAAATGCTGTCATATGCCTTGGCGATCGCGGTAACCTTAAGTAGTCTAGTTTTGTTCTCAACAGCTTTTTTAATTTCTGATATTCATCGCCGAGATGACTTTCTCTGGAGTGGAGTGGGATTGTTTTATGCCTTAGTGCTATGGTTTTGTGCTAGAAACATTACTGGTGCTGTACTATTAGGACAAGCAGCAGCGACAGTATTAATCGTTTCATACAGTTGGCAAACTCTCAAGTTGAGAAAAGCAGTTGCCAATCCTGCTAAGGCATCTGCCATCAATAATTTTTCTGTCCTACAAAAACTCAACGGTTTACTAAAGCGCAGCCAGTTGCAACCTCAGCCAGCAGTCATACCTTATGATCCTAAGACTCCAGCTAAAGTTACAGAACAAGAAATAGCTATTCCTGAAACAACTTCCCCAGAAAGAGGATCCCAGAAATCTAATAATAAAATCTCTAGCAGTAACAAAAGTAAATCAGGAGTATTTGGTAGATTATTTGGTAGCAAGCAAAAAGCTGCTATTACTAATACCAAACTAGACGACATATTAGAAGAAGCCGAGCAAAAAGACACAGCAACTAATCCTACTAGCGAATCTATTGCAGAAGTACAGCCAATTACCGAACAAAAAGCTGCTGCTCCAGATACCGTCGAGCCTCAGCCAGAAATAGCTAAAACTGAGGCAAACAAGCAGATAAAAGTTTCTCAAGAGCAAACAGCCGATATTAAAGATGATCGGCCCGAAGATCGATCAGAAACTAGTATCCCAACTACTCAACCTGAACCATCGGTAGTAGATCGAGACAAAATACCTGATACCGCAGAAAGCCCAGAAAATACTTCTACATCAGAGTCAGAGACTACTCCACTAACGCCTGAGCAACCTGAAGTTGGCTCTGAAGATGAATCTGCTACTTCTAATAAGATTGAAGCAGAAACTGCTCCTGTTAACTCAACAGAACAGGTTCAAGAGACTAAAGCCGTAACCGAAAAAAAACCATCTCCTTTGGATTCCTTAGAAACGGTAGAAGTTGCTGAAGTATTAGAAGCAATGTCTGAAGATATGTCTAGTAATCGAGAATCAGATCAGTCTAATATTATTGAAGTGACTACTACAGAAATTAATATCACCACTGAAGTTCAAAAAATAGAGCAAAATGAAGATAAAACTTCAGACTCTGAAGGTGTTTAATTACTAAATCTTATTCAAGTTAGGTTACTTAACTATTAGGTAGTAAGTAGTCCGTAGTTCGTAGTTCGTAGTTACAGAAAACGACAAACGACTATAGTCATTCCAATTAATTTCCTTATGGTAGTTTTGTATTGATTGTAAAGTTAAATATTATTTGCTACTTGCTACTTGCTACTTTTTTCAAAGATAATCTGGTTGCTATTTAAAACGACTATAACTACTTACTACAAACTTCAGTGTTTATAAGATACTTTTCCCAATTGGATTTGGTATAAGAATTAAAATCATCATCAAAATCTAGTCATTGTTTCTGCACTTAATTTCACCCAATGAGTGATATCGTCTCTCGTTATTTTTTCTTGGTGATTTTCCTCTATCTGAAATTCATGTCGAAATTCTTGATTTTTTCTTGAGGGTATAATTAATTGCGATGGAAATAAGTTTTGGATAAAGAAATTAACTGTATTAGGCTTGATTAAACCTTGTTGAACAGCAGTATCTCCAAAACGAAGCGAAAGTTTACTTTGTTCAACTAAAATGACTTTGATTTCTTCTTCACTCAATAATCCTGCCTTTTGAAAATAAAAGCCGATGGGATGTTCTATTCTTCTATTCACCAGCTTAAACCACTCTTGCACAAAGAAATCGGCAGTATCTTGTTTAATCCAACCTCTTAAAGCCAATATTTCCCCTAAGCGCATATCTTCATAATATGTTTGATCTCGAAGAGCAACTTCCAATTGTGGAGTAGTAATTAAACCTGCTTCTTGTAAGATTTCCCCTATGGGCTTAAACGTAATAAATTTGGACATAGCAAGTATCAGAAAAATTAAACAAATATATAAATTGGTATTTGATTTGCCGATCGCAACTTCGCCAGTCACTTTTAGCTAGGAAAAATTATTTTAAACAAAATAATTTGTCTCAATAAATTTATTAGCCTAAATTGACGTTATCAGCTATTTATTTAAATACACAGCATGATGCTGCATATGATCCTTTATAAACGTACTAATCGTAAAATAGCTGTGATCGTATCCCGTTTGCCAGCGTAAATTTAAATCTTGTCCTACTTGTTGACAGGCTTGTTGAAAATTTTCTGGTAATAACTGTTTTTGCTCATAAAATTGATCGGCAGTACCCTGATCGATTAGGATCGTGGAATTTAGCTGGGTTTGCTTAATTAATTCGGTGGCATCGTATTCTGCCCACTTTTGTTTATTGCCACCTAAATATGCCGTAAAACTTTTCTCCCCCCAGGGACAATTCATCGGTGCCGATATGGGTGCAAAGGCGGATACCGATTGGTATTGTTGAGGATTTTTTAAAGCGCAAATCAATGCACCATGTCCTCCCATAGAATGTCCAAAAATACTTTGTCTGGCTGGCTCAACTGAAAAGTTATTCTTAATCAACTGTGGCAACTCTTGGGTAATATAGCTATACATCTGATAATGTTTACTCCAGGGCTTCTCCGTCGCATCTATGTAAAATGCTGCACCACTACCCAAATCCCACGTCTCGTCTTCTCCAGGTATGCCTGTATTGCGGGGGCTAGTATCAGGCGCAACCAACATAATTCCTAACTCAGCAGCGTAACGTTGTGCGCCAGCTTTGGTAATAAAATTTTCTTCGTTGCAGGTTAAGCCTGAAAGATAATAGAGAATGGGGACTGGTTGAGATTGTGCCAGAGGAGGAAGATAAACTGCAAAATTCATGTCACAATTACAGGAGTCTGAATGATGAGTATAGTAAGCAACAGTACCATCAAAACAGCGATATTCGGATTTTAGACTTAAGGAGTTAAACATAGTGCAGCAATCTAATAACAACCTAGTATTGAATATACTTATACCTAATTTCATTAATAAATTAAGTTGTGTAAACCTATTCGTGGCGGGTAAAGACTAGATTTTTCCGTTCGGATAATTCATCATTGTAACCATAGCCAGCTTCGGTAAAATTTTTCAGGTCTTGGATATTTTGTAGTTTATTTCTGATAATGTATGCAGCCATCATACCGCGAGCTTTCTTAGCATAAAAGCTAATTATTTTGTATTTTCCCTGCTTCCAATCTTTAAATATAGGGGTAATAATATCTCCCCGCAGCAATTTTGGCTTAACTGCTTTAAAGTATTCATTTGAAGCTAAATTGATAATAGTTTTGTTGTCTAACTGCTCTAATTGCTGATTAATCGCTAGAGTAAGCTTATCATGCCAAAATTCATAAAGAGTATTGACTGATAAATCTTTGAGCTTAGAGTGAGTCAATTTTGTACTCATTTCTAAGCGATAGGGTTGAATTAAATCTAATGGTTTGAGTAAACCATACAACCCAGACAAAATTCTTAAATGTTCTTGAGCAAAGTCAAAATCCTGCTGGTTAAAATTATCAACAGCCATTTCCTGATAAACATCTCCTTGAAAAGCCAGTAAAGCCTGTTTAGCAGTAGTATGATCGAATGAAGATTGCCAAGTCTGATAACGGGATGCGTTTAACTCTCCTAGCTTATCGCTAATTTTCATCAGCGATGAAATCTCTGATGCTGATAACTGACGTAGTTGCTCAACTAAAAACTCTGTGTCAGCCAAAAAATCTGGTTGAGAAAAATACTCGACACTTGCAGGAGTTCCAAAATCTAGAGTTTTGGCAGGGGAAATTAAGATCAGCACAGGTTATTAGTGAAGCTTAAAATATGCTCAGGTAATCAGATATTATTCTAATCTCATTTATGGTAAACAAGTGAACTATATATACACAAATCTAGTTAATCAAGCGAGTAAGCGGTTTACTATTTTTTCAGTGCCAAAACCTTTTAAAATAGCTTTAAGCTTTAAGCCAATAGCCTTTGAGCCAACTGCACATGACGTATATATATAAAAAAATATAGAGACAGAAGACGTTTTTATGACCGCTTTACAGTAAAAGTTTTAGCTTTAATACAAACTCACGTTACTTAAAATAAAATTTTGTTGTAGTGAAGGTAGTTCACTTTTCACTTTTGTCAATACGGAATCTTTCAACTGAAGATAGTAAACCACGCGCAATACCCACAAGATTTTGTAGTGCGCCCCCAACCCTCTGAGACTCTTGAGAAGTAGCCTGAGCCGTTAGCTCCACCGACTGCATTACTTGAGCCACAGCACGGGAGTTTTCTCTTTGTTCGACCGTATCGGCTGTAATCGATCGCACCAGAGTATCAATTCGATTAGATACTTGAATAATATCCTCTAGGGCAGTTTTTGCCTGTTCTGCTCTTTCGGTTACGTCAATTACCTCTTGAATACCTTCTTCCATGGCGGTCATTACCGACCCCGTTTCACTTTGAATTTGCAGTACGATTTGCTCAATCTCTTTGAGGGATTTACCCGATCTATCTGCCAATTGCCTTACCTCATCGGCAACCACCGCAAAACCACGACCTGCTTCCCCTGCTTTTGCTGCCTGAATTGAGGCATTAAGTGCAAGCTGGTTAGTTCTTTCAGCAATTTGCGAAATCAACAGAACAATTTTCGAGATTTCTTGGGATGCTTCGGCTAGACGCTTTACCTTACGGGCTGTTTCTGATACTGTTTCTCTAATCTGAAAGATTCCCGATACCGTTCTTTCTACCGCTTTACCGCCTTTGAGGGCAGTTACAGAAGATGAGCGGGCAACTTCTTCTGCCTCACGAGCATTGTCTGCTACCCTTTCAATAGATTCGGTCATCATCTGCACCGAATTTAAAGTAACGGCTAGTTCTTCTGCCATCCTTAGTGCTTCACTAGATTGATTACGGGCAAACAATTCACTATCGGTAGAACCTTTGTTTACCTGTTCTGCTGCTTCTTTTACCTGACGGACAATTTCTCTTAGACTTTGAATGGTCAAGTTAAAGGCATCAGCCACTGCGCCCAATACGTCGGCAGTTACGGTAGCCTGTACAGTCAAATCTCCTCTAGCTGCGCCCTCTACATCATCTAGCAGGCGGATTACCTGACGTTGGAGGTCTTCCTTTGCCTGCTCGGTTTCTTCCGCTCTTCTTTGAGCTTCTTGGGTGGTAGTCAAAATAACCCTAGTCATGCGGTTAAAACCACTGGCTAGCTGACCAAATTCATCTTGAGCATATACCGTCGCTTTAGCGTTGAGATTTCCCTGGTAGACATCGTCAAACTGAGCCTGTAAATTATGACTAGCTTTGGTTGCGTGTTTAGCGGTAACTTTACCCAAAGCGGCTGCTGTGCCAAAACTGGTAACTCCAGCAATTAAACTTAAAAGCAGGCTATTTCTAGCACCTTCAAGGGGTTTATTGGGGTTAGGATTAATAATAGCTGAACCTGCGGTGCCGATTAATAAAACTGCGATCGCGGAAACTACTCCTGTAACTCCTGCCGTAATCAACTGTTTTTTCTGAATCGGAGCATTAATAAACCCAGCTAAAGCTCCTTGCTGAACTTCTACCTGGGGTTCTTGTTTATCTGCTGTCAAAGAGGTTGAAGCATTTGTTCCCACTCCTATCTCACTAATAGCAACTTCATCAACATCAATAGCATTTGCTTCTGAAGCTAAATCGTTAGATAAATTCGCGCTAACGCTGCTTGGTTCTTCGACAACATTGAACAAACCAGTATCAGGCAACCCTTGTTCTAATTCTTCCAGGTCAAAAAAGCTACTGTCAATTTCATCAAATTCTAGTTCATCTTGATAATCCAAGCCCTCCTGACCTGGAACATCTGACATTTCTATTCCATATTCTTCACTGCCATCCATAGAGAATGGTTCAGTTAAAACCGTATCAATTTCTAATTCAGAACTGTCGTCATAATCGTTTTCATATTCGTTTCGATTGGCGATCGCAAAGTCTTCTTCAGTATAATCGGGAAGTGAATCATCATCATCAGAATTCACCATAAAAGTTGAGCTGGTATGAATTCCTGGTTGTTCTGGTGATGACGGAAAATCTTGAGACTCTGGAGATGGCTCTGGCTCAAATTTTGCAAAAGGATTCCTCAAACTATCATCTATTGATGTCAAATCCTCAGCATCTTCCAACCCTAACTCTGCTAAAGAATTTCCGTAAGAGTTATCAACCTCAGGAATAAAATTATGCTTAATATCTGATTCTGCACCATTATCTAATTTCAAATCGTATTCTTGGTCGAGATCAAAATCATCGTCACCAAAGCTTTTGGCAAATTCTTTGTCGTCAGGAAAATCAATTTCTATTGAATCTTCTACTTCGTCAATCTGCCCTACATTCAGCATTTCTGTCTGGGCAAAATTACTTTGATCGAAAGCTAATTCTGGCTCATCTACCTGCTGCTGTAGCTGCTCTACCTGTTCAATTCCACTACGGGCAAAATCAAGCAAATCTTTCTGTGCGCTTAATTCTAATACGTTTTCATATTGTCGTATAGCTAAATCATAGTTTTGAAATCCATAACAATAAATATGACCTCTCAGCAACAAGACATTGGGATCGTTGGGAAATTCTTCAGCTAAGCGATCGATTATTTCTGCTGCTTGAGCAAAATTACTTTCTAAATAAGCCTTTTCTGCTTGTCCGTATTCTTGTGAATAGTTAGTTCCTGGTGCCATGTGCTTCTTGCCAAATTAATCTAAGTTATTTGTTGCTTGCGCTGACGAATGATATTGCTTTTAAATTTAAACTTGTCAATGACAGTCAATTTTTATAAAAAAGTCAAAATAATTAATAATGTTCTCTGTAATTAATATTGCCCAATAAGTATAAGTTTAAACCTACGCATTAACTAATCATGCACAGTATATGGGCAACCTTTCTTAGGTTGCCCATCGTGCAGAACGCAATATTTTTGCTGCATCTAATAAATTCACGACTACACCACTTTCATCTTCAGGCTGCCATTGAGCCTGAACAAAAGGAGCCATAGTGTCTGATAGAGGATAATTAATTTTTAGTTGTTCTACGTTCAACCAATCCATATCTCCAATACTATTTATGGCTAAACCTAGTATTTGCTCTCGATCTTCGATCGCAATTACAGGAATTGTCGGTCGATCTGTTTTCAGCACAGCCTTATCTCCTAAAAACTGACCAAGATCTGCTACCCAAATTACTCTTCCTCTCAAGTTGATCGTCCCCAACAATAAGGGCGACGCATTAGGAATCGGCGCAATCTGATCGGGGGTTTGCTGCATCACCTCAGCAATACCTGTAGCGGGAAAAGCGCAAGCTTCTCCTGATGGCAGATAGAAACGAAGATGTAATTCGCCCTCTGGATTTTCTAAGGGCTGTATATCTAAAGATAAATCTAGATCATCAGTATACAGTTCTGGATTACTAACCATAATTTCTTGTTTATATACTACTTGCACGCTACTAAGTATACTATTAAATATGAATGGCAATCTTAAGCCCGTAGCAGTTGTTTGACGGTGCCAATTAATTCAACTGGCTGAAAAGGTTTAGCAATGTAAGCATCTGCGCCTTGCTTCATCCCCCAGTAGCGATCAAATTCCTCTCCTTTAGAAGAACACATAACTACTGGAACATTTTGTGTTTTAGGATCTGATTTTAAACGACGACATAGCTCATAGCCATTCATTCTGGGCATAACAATATCCATAACAACTATGTCAGGATTAAATGATTCCAAATGCTCCAAAGCTTCTACTCCATCACAAGCAACAGTCACCTTTAAACCGCTACCCTTTAAAAGATCGGAAATCATCTGTCTTTGTGCCAAACTATCTTCTACGATTAGAACTTTGCTCATAACACACTATCTACAAAAGTCACACTCAAGTTTAAATCTACTTGGCAGTTTATTAAATATGGGAAAATCAAACTTTTTGCTTAATTTGCTAATTGGTAATTACCCCATAAGAGAATAACTTACTAACCACATATATTCCTCCATTTTATTAAAGCTACATTCAACCGATTAAAATTAATAAGTTGAGCAGAAATTAAACTTTGGTTCAACTTACAAGATTTTTCTAATCGAGTAAAGCGAATTAGTAAATAAAAAAGTAGACTACTAACTTCTTTGCTTCAGAATATACTCTACTTTTTAACCAATCGCCACGTCATAATCAACATAAACTAGCTCGGGTTTGTATTTTAATTAAATTAAGTTTTAAACGATTTATTTGCATAACATTACCAATACAGTTAAATTTTGAGTTTTAATCAAAAAATGATCGTGTTTAAGGCATTTTAATAAATCTAGATGGCTTTTTTGTCTTTTAAAATAACGTTGCTTTATTTGTAAGATAAATCTAGTTGAAATTACGTAACAAATAAAACTAGATATGTAAACTCTAGTTAATTAACGGACAAACTTAATTGATACTTATAGTTATGGTATTTAGTTCTTGGCAATTTGACTTAAAAGCGATATTCGAGCAAAAGTATTGGCAACCTATTCTAATGCTGGTTATGCTAAGGAAATCAAAATTGATTAATCACTAACTCTATTAGATTCAATTAGATTCTAATCTGGATGTTTTAATAAATCGACAGTAAACTAGAGAAGCTTAATTTTTCTGAGTTTCAGCACAGAAAAAATCAAGAGGAAGGCGCATAGTGCTATATCTGGCAGAAGTACAAAAACAAAGTAAGGGATTTATGGGCGGTACCGACACTAAGCTAAAGCTCATAGCTTGTCAACGTAACGATGAAAGCTGGAGTGTTGTCGGCAATGAATCTATTGCGATTAACGATGCTAGTGATTTTGGCGATGGTGCTTTAGTTGCCGTTAACCTAGGTATTAACCGTCAGATACAGGGCAATATGGAATTAGCTTCTCCCAGAATTGTTGGTATTTTAAAGAACTTTTCTCGTCTCTTGGAAAAGACCAAGGATCAAGAACAAGAAATTGAACAGTGGAAAGAATCGCTAGAGAGACAAAGTGAAGAATTAAGCATACGACAAATTGAGATGGAAACTCGTCTTGAGCAAGTCGAACATATGGAAGAAGAGTTTAAGCAATTTGAACAGCAAAGAGAAGAAATCGCAGTAGCTAAAGCAGAAACAGAAAAAGTCAGAGCAGAATTTGCAGCCAAAAGCGCAGAACTTCAGGGTGCTTGGGAACAGTTGCGGGGACAGCAGCAAAATTTAGATGAGCAGTTAAAACAATCTAAAGTATTGGATGACTCTCAGGCTGCGACAATTAAGGAAAAATTGGCTGTTTTAGCTATAGCTACAGATTCTAGTAAATCTTTTAAAAGTAAACTTGACTTAGCTGCTCAAGCCGTTAAAAATCAACAAGAGATTTTGCAACCTCACTGGCAGAATCTGACACAATATTCTCACGATTTGCAAACAAAACGTCAAGAATTAGAACTTACTGATACGGAACTAGGAACAAAAAATCAAAAAATACAGTATTTAATAGCTTCGATCGCCGAAATAGGGAGACAATTAGGTATTGAACAAAAATCATTAGAGGCTAAACAAGAGTTAACGCAGTTTCTTAATGTTCAATCAGAAGCTCAAAACAGTATGATATCGATGCTGGCTGGCTCTGAATCTGACTCTAATGCAGACTCAAGAGTGAACATTAAAGAGCTAGAGAATATGCCTCTGCCAAATTTAGAGGAGATGGTAGCCAACCTGAAAAAAGATTTGGAGAAGGTGGCTCGGTTTGTCAACGATCAGGAAGAGGAACTAGGGTGGCAATGTAAAGCCGTGGAAGAGCTAGAAGCTAAAATTGCTAAGATGGGAGAATTTGAGCGTTTTACTCTAGAGCAAGAATTAGCAGATGAGCTTGAGGCTAAAAAGATGTTAGATCAAACTCTAGTTGGTCAACGTCGATCTCTTAAGGAAAGACACAATTTTTTGTTACAGCATTCTAGAGTCCTTAAACGTCGTCAGGGCATAATTGATTTTGACCTTGAATCGGCGATTGAAGATATTGATTTGACACCCATCAAACAGGGATTGGAGGAACAATCTCAAAAGCTACAGCAGCAGCAGCAAGAACTAGCTCGAGAAGTAGCTCAAATCCAAGAGAATATCAAAAGCCTTGAAGCTAAATTAAACCAGCAGCAGACAGAAAAAAGCGAATTAGAGTCGGCTTTAGTTCAACAGCAAGACACCTGGCGTAAACTGAATTTTGATGTAGTTCAGATACAGTCTCAGATTGATTTTTATCAGCAAGAGCTACGGCCATTACAAGATGCTCTAGATGCTATCGGCGATCGAGTTTCGCAAATGGAGCAATTAATGGCAAATGGTGCAGAAGAGCCTGGAAAAGCTGTTCTGGAAATAGAGCAGATTATTAACGAACTAACCGCTACGTAAATTATACCGTTTCTATTTATATTGGCTACAAATGACTGATGGGGAGACTAGGAGACTAGGGGAAGGTTTATCTATATCCTTTTTTTTGATATTTCATGTAATAAATCTTTAAGGAAAATTGCCAATAGAGTAATGTATATGTTCCTCTGAATCCAAAACTTCTTTTATTGGTATCATTTTGACTACGCAATTACTGTAGGATATGCTTTCCAAGGTTTTGGTAAATTGAGGAGTCCACAGGTTTTCTTTGACTGAAACATTTTGCCTTGGGAAAAACTTTAGTAGATGCGATCGCTCTATACCTGGTAAGATTCCTCTATCTAAGCGGGGAGTATACCAACAACCATCTCGCCAACCCCAAAGATTTCCAGTACTTGTTTCTAACCAATTTCGGTGGCGATCGATTAAAATTGCTTCAGAGGCATTAAAGCTAGAGGCTTGAGTACGAGCTAGGTAAGCTCCTAAATAATTACCCGTTTTATGGCTGGCTAGCTCCCTTTTGTATAAATCACCTGTAGCCACCCAGGCAGTTATCCCCTCAGTTTGGCGTTGCTTTAAGTCTGAGGGCAAATTACGCCCTGAGATTAGTTCTTTGCCATCAGGAAATATCATCATTCTCAAGACGAGAAAATAGGAGGCTAGTTCTTTTGCTCCTTGACTAAGATTTGTCCAATTAGGCTGCTGCCATTGAAATGCACTCAAACTCTGACTAAGGCGATCGCAGTGAGATTGCCAATAGGTAAGAGGATGTTTTAATGACTTTTCATATACTCGCAGCGTAGTAAAAACGTTTGCACCATAAAGTAATCCTGGCTCATTAATATTAAGTTGCAGTCGCTCGGAATTAATTAATTCACCTTTATACCAATACATAAGTCATTTTAATTAATTTGCAGATGATATTGAACATTGGCAAAAGGATGAGGGATAAGGGATAAAGGATGAAAAATAGTACTGAATAACCAATGGTTTTTATCTAGAATGACTATAGCTAATCTCACTGCCTAATTTCTGAGTTAGAGTCTGGCAATGGTTCATTATTTGGTTTGTCAATACGATCTTGCAAAACAATAAAGGCGATTAGTCCGATAACGGTCGCTGTGGCTAAAGCTATAATCAGGGGTTTGGGCCACTTTGGTTGTTTTTGCGGTGCTAGTGGCTCGCCAATTGTAGGTTCTGGGAGAGAGGCTATAGCAGATGTATTATCAACCAGACTCTGCTCTTTTACAGAAGAATCAGTCGAATTATCCCCAGACCATTCTTTTGATTCTTTAAGGGCATATTCAATATCCGACCACGAAACAGTTGTGCTTAGATCGTGAGGTCGATCTTCTACTTGGCAATGAACTAGGGCAACTGTCACATTGTCATGGCCATTTACTTGATTGGCAAAGTCAATCAAGTCATCAACTGCACTAGTAAGATTTTGAGTTCCTTCTAATACTGGTAATATTTTTTGTCGCCACTGTTGTTCAACTCGGTCAAAATCGCTGAGACCATCGGTGCAAAGTAAGAAAACACAGTCACCGTCAATCATATAATGTTGTAAATTAGGGTGAAGTGCTGTTGAATCTCTCATGCCTATAGCCTGAATTAAAGCTCCCGCCGAAGGATACTGCAAAGAATCTCGATATACGGCATAACCTAAACGCACCTCCCTAGAAGCTAGATCGTCATCAATAGTTACCTGATGACAGCTATTTGGGGTAATCCAATAAATACGAGAATCACCAACGTGAGCTAAATACATTTCATGGGCATGAGCAAGAGTCATAACTAGAGTAGTCCCCATGCGCTGTCGCTCCTGACGCTGTTCGCTGTCATTGCGATCGCTAATGATATCATTAGACCCATTGATGTATTTAGTCAACTGCTTTAATATTTTTTTAGGATTGTGATTTTGCTCGTCTGGCTTTAAGGCTGATATTTCATCGTGCAAATATTTGATGGTTGCTTGAGAGGCAATTTCTCCACCATCGTGTCCTCCCACTCCATCACAAACAATGGCCAAAGAACTTTCTAATCCAGTAATTTCATTAGGTTGATTATAAATAGGATAGGCTGCATCTTCATTGTTAGAGCGATTAGGACCCGAATCACTCTGGGCATAAATACTATAAGAGTACTTTCTGGCTTTGCTGCATTTGTCTGCTACTTTATCTAATAGTGCCAGTACCTGACTAACCCGATCGATTTTTCCAGTCTCCAAACGAGAAGCAATTTGTCCTAACACTTCTTTAATTTCAGGGCGGGCATTGTTTGCCCACTGTAACCATAAGCTGCCCAAATCTTTTAAAGTCGGCTGAAGATTACGATCCTGCTGTAGCTGAATGACTTGAACTATTTGTCCATTGATTCTGATATATTCTGAATTTAGTAAGGTAGAAGCTACTTTTTTATCAAACAAAGGTTTCCAGAGTTTAGCTATTTGCCACAGCCAATTGATTTGTTGAAAAGCGTTGGCTTGAGACCATAAACAATCTAGTTTGGGAACAAGCTGCTGAGGATAATCTAGCTTTCCTGTAGCATTGCTTAGCACAGTACCATAATCAAATAGCCAAACATCTGTACCATCTAAAAGTCCGTACACCTGTGGTACATGGGGATAATAGGAAAAAAGCTGTAGATAAACTACGATTTCTTGGGGAACTTCTTCTGGAGTAATAGGGGGTTTACTTGGTTGAGTATCGAGCCAGATTTGCGTACCTAACGCTAAATATCTACTGTTAACTAAAGCTTGCTTGTGTTCTTGAGATACTGCTTTGTTGCTCCATAAAAACCTTCTAATCAGTGGCGTGTCGCATAGATGACAACAACGAGCCTCTAGTTTATTAGACGCTGCACATTGAGGACTCGAACATTGTATTTCAGGCTCAGGATGTGACATAGATATTTTGAGCTATTGAGCATACTCCATTTTATTGGAGTTTTGGTCATATTTGAATACAAAAAATACTAAAATGCTTATATACAAATAGCAATTACATAAACTTGATTTGAGCTAAACTTTCAGACAAATATTATAAACTCATTAATCAGTTTATGGCTTCAAATAGCTTAGTAAATGAAGTTTCTCTATGGTAGTCGAAAATTTTGCAATTTTTATGTTAGTCTCAGTCGGTAGTATTGTAAATCTGTAGTTAAGAGGGCTATTCTATAGTACTTCGACAGATCTATAGCTCTAGTCTTACAGACGTTTTCAGTTGAACAGACTATGTTTTTAATTTTTTGATTCGTAGCTGGACGATGCGAAGCGTCGAAGCCCTAAGAGTGCGGACTGCGCGAACGCGCTGTGCATATAAGCTTTTGAGGTCTTCTTTGTTAAACTAAAGCATGAGAGAATAGCGAAAAATATTATTTTTTAAATGTTTTGGTCACCAGGGTTTGGGCTTATCCCGAACTCAGGTTAGAATAATTACTGATTGCTTATTTCATTCCTACTGCTTGTCAATTCTTTTTCAGGAGAAAGCAAAGCAGTTTCAATCTCTCTGCATAATGCGACTGTTAGTTCATAGTTGAGATCGAGAAAATCGATTAGCGATTTATTAGCATCATAAAAGCGTTGGAGAATTTCATGATTCGAGAAATACAAATGCCAAGGAGACTGCATATCACGATAAAAAGAAATTGTCGTTTTTAACTCTTGATTCCAAACAAAATGATTGACTTGCCACCATGACTCAAATATGGCTCGATTTGCTTTTGGCTTAGGAAGTTGTTCTTTAAGTTTTTGTAAAGATTGCTGTAGCCTAACATCAGGAATAACAGTCAGGGCATTGCTGAGAGCATCAATACAAGCATGAACGTGGGCAAAATTAGAACTAGGGCTAATAGCGCATTGCAACAACAAATTATCTAATAATATATCAAAGATAAATTGTTGCTTAGAAACAGCTTGAGATTCGAGCATAATTTTAGTTCAGTAGTAAGTTAATAAATGTTGTTTGATTAATGATTCGACAGTAGGCTTGATTAGGGTTTGATGCTATATTATATTTATATTCAATTTTTTTAATGTATATTAGAATAGATTTATGGTATCAAGTGTATAAAATGTATAAGATCGGTTCTTTATGTTTGATTTCGTTACAAAATTTAAAAGAATATGTGCCATCAAAGTCAATCACTTCGCTTCGATTTGTAGATTGACTTTTAATTTTTTCTTGGAAGTACTTTTAAAAGTAATTGCCGATCGCGCTAATTCCATTCCCTCGCTTCTAGTTTTGTTTGGGGCAATAATAAAGCATTTTCAATTTCTTTACGTACAGCGGTGGTTACTTCACAGTTGCTGTTGAGGCAGTCGATTAGTAGCTTATTAGCATCGTAGTAACGTTCTAGAATTTGCTGCTGTGTTCGGCTAAAGTGCCAATCAGACTGTATATGACGATGCAGCGCGATCGCGGTTTGTAAACGCTCATTCCAGGCTTGATGATTGATTTGCCACCATGACTGAAAGATGGCGCGATCGCCATCTTGATTGGGAAGACTATCTTTGAGTTGTTGTAAAGATTGCTGTAAGCCAACATCGAGGACAATGGTTAGAGCATTGCTAAGAGCATCGGCGCAGGCATAGGCATGGGTAAAATCAGAACTAGATTCCATAGCGCATTCCAGCATCAGGTTATTCAAGAGTGTATCGAGAAAAATACCTTGGTCGAGGGTGCAGACAAGAGCAAAATGGGGAGCAATAGTAGGAATTTGGGTCAGACCGAGATAAAAAGCACGAGTTGCAGTTAAAGTAGGTTGAGGTACGATCAAAGATTTTTTACTTGCCCAGGTTAAAAACTCTTGCAGATAAAGATCTTGGGCAACTAAACCATCAATTTGTTGTTTCATTAAATGTACCAAGGAATCTGCACTGCGCAACATCGCAGTCGTCAATAAAAAGATTTCGCGGTTTCCCTGGTTACATTGAATGGCGAGATGCTGTAAAAAAGTAGTTTTGCCACATCCAGGTTTATCCAATACTTTAAGCTTAGAATAGGTTTCGACCGCATCCGTGCCTGATATTTGGGTTCGAGAAATCTGACCCAAACCAAAGCGATCGAATTCTTCAACACTAGGATTTTGTAAATTAGAGATGTCCAACCACTGTTGACTGGCGATCTCCTGCAAAATATTGACATCGATGTAGATATTTTCGATATTAACAGGACGGTTCGTGTCTAATAACTGTAAAGTACCGCACTGGTTTTGAATTTTTTCTCGGCGTTGCGATCGCACCTTTTTAACTAGCACATCGATCTTGATGGCTGGAGACTCTGTTAGTTCGGGAAACTCGTCTGGAGGATCGACAGCAATTTCTCGCCAATCTAGCCCCAAAATTTCGCAAATTTCGATAAAATTATAACGTTCAATCGCCCGACCCGTAAAAAATCTCCAGATTGGCTGGCGAGTCTTTAAATTACTTCTTCTGCCAAGTTTTCTTGAGTCCAGCCTTTATTTTTGAAGTTTATCTGTGAGAACCATAATTTATTCCTGGGGGAACTTTCCCCCAGACCCCCAGGTGGGGAGGGACGTAACGTCCCCACACCCCTTCCGTAAAACTTAAAATTTGGCTTTCTTTTGCTCAGTTAATTTCTAAGGGTTTTAGTCCAAATTTAAATTTGCTTAAGCTGAGTTTGTAAAAAATCTCTTTCTATCACATATTTTATGACTTTCACAAGCTAAATATTTGAAAAACTAATCCACCTCAAACGCAAGTTATACAAATTTAATATTCATATAGTTTCTTTAAACTTTTCTCCAAAGCTGCGGTTAACTTTAAAGAGCCTTTGCGCAATGAACTATCGAGATAGTCAGCTACGGCTAAAGGTGTGCCTATGTTTACTTTAACTTCTGTTCCCCAGGTAGGATAAAGCTGGCTGTAGCGAATCCCCATCGGTAATATTTTAACCTTTGATTTATCTGCTTCTGCCTGTAGGGCGATCGCTGCCACACCTCTTTTAAGCGGATGAATTTGGTAGTCGTTAAAAATTCCCCCTTCAGGAAAAATAACCAGCATTTGTCGATCATTTTTCAAAAGTTCAACACTATGACGCACGCTGTTTAGTTGAGGATGTTCAGTATCTACAGGAAAACCTCCCATACGGCGAATCACCCAGCCTTGTATCCCTTTGACCTCATTGGCAGAAACCATAAACCTGGGATCTCTGCCACTTACTAATCTTCCTACTGCATAGGGAACAATAAAGGCATCCCAACGAGAACGATGAGTTGGGGCAACAATAACGGGGTCATCTTGAGGAATATTCTCTTGTCCAGTAATTTGGATTTTGCTAAAGAAAAGTGGCAAAACGAAATAACATCCTAGGGGATAAATTATCTTGGGTACCCAAGGAGATACAGAAGAATTTAGTTCCTTTGATTGTTTTGAAGATAAACTGGTTGAGTTCTGAGGTGGTTTTAGCTGAGACATTAATGAACTAAGATTATATTCATTCTATTTACTAGCTTAATTTTTCTTGAACTAAATGTCTGTTGTATACGGGACACTTACTTAGTTGTCATTCTGTTTAATTTGCTTGAGAATCAAACAAAAATTTTTGGTAATTTAAATAAATTACCGAACAAACATAATTTATTTGATTGAGTCGTGCAAAAAAACTTATCGGCCGAATCGTTACTTCAGGCAACGAAACTGTCTAAGAGCTTTGGTGGAATTAAAGCAGTAAACAATGCTCATATAGAAGTTAATCATGGCAGTATTACGGGCTTGATTGGTCCAAACGGAGCAGGTAAAACAACTTTATTTAATCTACTGTCTAATTTTATTCAGCCTGATAGCGGCACTATTTTATTTGATAATCAGCCAATTCATAATTTACCGTCTTACAAAATTGCCACCAGAGGATTTATTCGCACTTTTCAAGTGGCTAGAGTTCTGGCCCGTTTATCAGTATTAGAAAATATGTTGCTCGCTACACCAAATCAAACAGGAGAAAACTTTTTTCGAGTTTGGTTTCAACAATCTAAACTGAGAACAGAGGAAAGAGAAAATAAAGAAAGGGCAATGAATATTTTGGAGTCTGTAGGGTTAGCAGCCAAAGCTTATGACTATGCAGGAGCATTATCGGGAGGACAAAGAAAGCTTTTAGAGATGGCTCGAACTTTAATGACCAATCCCAAGCTAATTTTATTAGATGAACCCGCAGCAGGGGTCAATCCGACTTTGATCGAGCAAATTTGCGAACATATAGTTAACTGGAATCAGCAGGGAATTTCTTTTTTAGTAATTGAACACAATATGGACGTAATTATGAGCTTATGCGATCGCGTTTGGGTTTTGGCAGAAGGAACTAACTTAGCCGAAGGTACACCTGAAGAGATTCAAAATAATGAGTCGGTACTAGAAGCTTATTTAGGACAATGAACGTTTGATGTGAATTACTTTTTCAAATATTTAGCTTGTAAAAATCATAGAAATAGAATAAGTGATTGAAAGAAATTTTTGGCAAACTCAGCTTAAGCAAATTTAATTTTTGATTAGAACCCTTAGAAATTATCCGCTCGAGAGAAAGCCCGATTTGGACTTTTACGGAAGGGGTGTGGGGAGGGACGTAACGTCCCCACCAGGGGGTCTGGGGGAAAGTTCCCCCAGGAACAAGTTACGGTTCTCACAGATAAATTTCAAATGTAACGAGAAGATTAAATGTTTTTAATTCATATCAAGCGTAATAAATAATGACAATTATTTTGACCAATGACGATGGCATTGACGCGCCAGGAATTCGTGCCTTACAAAAAGCCGTCACGGGAGAAACTATGATTGTTGCTCCCAAGAAACCGCATTCGGGTTGCGGACATCGGGTGACTACCCAGCGAGGAATTAAGCTAGAACGAAGATCGAACAAAGAATACGCCCTAGAGGGTACTCCTGTTGACTGTACCCGCCTAGCAATCAAGCAAATAGCTACAAATACTAAACTAGTCCTGTCAGGAATTAATGCGGGAGGAAACCTAGGTGTAGATGTTTATATTTCAGGGACGGTGGCTGCGGTGAGAGAAGCTGCAATTCACGGTATTCCTGGTGTTGCTATTTCTCATTGGATTAAAAGACCTTTGCTGATTGATTGGGAAGTAGCTACTCTATGGACAAGTAAGGTACTAAAAGACTTGCTATCTCGTCCTTCACCCCCTAATAGTTTTTGGAATGTTAATTTACCCCATTTAGAACCAGAACAGCCCGAACCTAAAATTATTCTGTGTGAGCCAAGTAATGCGCCTTTACCTGTGGATTTTCGAGTCGAAGAAGATATGTATTATTATCAAGGAGAATACGCCAAGCGCGATCGCACTTCAGGAACAGATGTAGACGTATGCTTTGGCGGTAATATCGCCGTAACCTTAATCAGAGTATAGTGCGTTTGACCAGAGCATCTTGCACTACAGGAGGAAGCTGGCGCATGATTTTGCCTTTCTCTCGATCTATCCCTACTAAAACTACTGTTCCTGAGACAAACAATTCTTCTCTGTCATAGGACTGAATTTCATAATCCCAGTTGATACGGACTCCTTTGGTTTCGATCAAACGAGTTTTGACTATTGCTGATACTCCCAAGCGAATTGGCAGGTGATAGCGCAAAGACAGTTCAACTACTGGCAAATCGCAACCTAACGCTACTAGATCGGCGAATTCAACGCCAATAGAGCGTAAATACTCTACTCTAGCCTCTTCCATCCAAGCTAAGTATGTACCATGCCAGACAATACCAGCATAATCGGTATGGTGGGGTTGAGCTTTGACTGGGTACTCAAACCACCCCTGACTTTGAGCCTCTAATCCTTGCTCTGGCTCAATAGCTGAAGTAGGTAATTTTGGTAGCTGAGGAACTTGTCTATGTTGTTCTGTCAATTGCCCTTACTCCTAACGATGTTTTTAGTGGGCGGAATATGCTGCTCGTCCTATAGATTATTTTAAAACCTTAGACCACTTAGTTTAATCGTAGAAGCTTAAAACTGACACCTAAAATTTTTATTTAGAAAGAATTAATTATCATTTATTTCTGAGGCGACAAACTTGATAGACTCAGCCATAGAATCAGGTAATTTTTTGATTTGCATATTTCCCTGTAGAGTAAGCTGTTGAGATTTGATTTTGATGCTGGTTATGTCTATAGTCAAGTCAGCATTAGAAAAGTGACGCAGATAAAGTATATCCTGCACTTTGTTCATAATGGCCACTGTTTCGTCTAAATCCAAACTCTGTTTGTCTAAATATTTACCACCCTTAAACTCGATCGCCGCACCATCTTGCTCAAACTGAAGTGCAATTTGAAATTCTGCCGTTTTAATTTGCTGTTCTCGATCTAAAACCGTAGTGGCTATTAAAGATACTTTACCGTTGTCTTCTAAATGACATTTCGCTTGCTGGAGATAAAAATTTGCTGAGGAGTGATTTATTTCTAGGGCTAAACTTTGTAAGAGAATCCTGACATATTCTGAATTTAACAAGCGATCGCAATCTGATTCAGTAAAGATGATTTTGACCTTAAAGTTGCCTGGCTGTTCAAAAGCAATTTTGCCTAAGATCGCCTGAGTTAGATCGAGAGAAATATTATCAGAAGTAACATTTATTTGTTCTAGCTGAATATCTTTAAAAGCAACAATCTTTTCACCAAAAAATTCTACAGACTCTGCTTTTCCCTGAATTGTTTGAGATGCTTGAGTATCAACCTTGATTTTGATATTTTCAGCAGATTCTACTTGAGTTGCGATCGCCGTTTCGGCAGCTTTATTAACCATAGTGCGACCCAAATCAATACTTTCTTCAAATTTATTGTTCATTGAATTCAGGTTACTGCAATCGTGATATTAACTTGATTGTAGCGATAGTAGCCCAGAAAACAGAAATATTAATTGCTGTATAGATATAGACAGTATCTAATCTCTATTCATTTTATACTTCTTGTTCGATCTAGAGTTTTGCACTGATGTAAAAAGTAGACAAAAGTGCATTTTTTATTGTCAGCTACATCTGTAGCTATTGATTAACCCGATCGTCTCAAAAAAAGATATATTAATTTTCGCTTGCATGACGACAAAGAAATAGATAATTAGAAAGTTAAAGAGGAGAATTGATGCTGAACCAATCAGAAGCTACTATTGAAGCGATCGCTGCTAGAGAAATTTTAGACTCCCGTGGTCGTCCTACCATTGAAGCCGAAGTGCGTTTGGATACAGGCGTTGTAGGATTAGCTCAAGTACCCAGTGGCGCATCAACAGGCAGTTTTGAGGCTCATGAATTGAGAGATGGCGACAAAAATCGCTATGGTGGCAAGGGTGTTTTAATTGCAGTTCGCAACGTCAAAGAAAAAATTACTCCTGAATTGTTGAATGTAGATGCTTTAGAACAAGCAACCGTCGATCGAATCATGATTGACCGCGACGGTTCTCCTAATAAGAAGAATTTGGGCGCAAACGCGATTTTAGCGGTATCTTTAGCTACGGCTAAGGCTGCTGCTGAAGTGCTGGAACTGCCCCTATATCGTTATTTAGGCGGACCATTATCTAACCTTCTCCCCGTACCGATGATGAACGTGATTAACGGTGGTTCTCACGCGGATAATAACGTTGATTTCCAGGAGTTTATGATTATGCCTATAGGAGCAGATTCTTTTAGGGAAGCTTTGCGCTGGGGTGCAGAAGTATTCGCCTCTCTTAGTAAAGTTTTGGGTGATAAAAATCTTTTAACTGGGGTGGGTGACGAA
Organism: Waterburya sp.; assembly: GCA_965218345.1. Lineage (GTDB taxonomy): Bacteria > Cyanobacteriota > Cyanobacteriia > Cyanobacteriales > Xenococcaceae > Waterburya. The sequence goes on along the minus strand of CBDCKS010000002.1, from coordinate 5,459,472 downwards.
GGCGGCTATGCGCCTAATTTAGGTTCTAACCAAGAAGCTTTAGATTTGTTGATTACGGCTATCGAAAAAGCAGGCTATAAGCCTGGATCGGAAGTGGCTTTGGCAATGGATGTGGCTGCGAGTGAATTTTATGCCGACGGCAAGTATACCTATGATGGTGAAGCTCATTCTCCTGAAGAATTTATTACTTATCTGGCTGAATTAGTGGAAAAATATCCGATTATTTCCATTGAAGATGCCCTGCATGAAGATGATTGGGATAGCTGGAAAACCCTGACCGAGAAATTGGGAGCAAAAATTCAGCTTGTGGGAGACGATCTATTTGTAACCAATAAGACCAGACTGCAAAAAGGAATCGACCTTGGAGTAGCTAATTCCATCCTGATTAAATTAAATCAAATTGGTACCTTAACTGAAACTCTAGAAACTATCGAACTAGCAACTCGCAGTGGCTATCGCTCAGTGATTAGCCATCGCTCAGGAGAAACCGAAGACACTACTATAGCTGACTTGGCAGTTGCCACCCGTGCAGGACAAATCAAGACTGGTTCTCTCTGCCGTAGCGAAAGAGTAGCTAAATACAATCGCTTACTGAGAATTGAAGAAGAATTGGGCGATCGCGCTGTCTATGCTGGCAAAGTTGGTTTAGGCCCCAAAAGCTAATCCTTATCCTTCAGTTGAGTTTCTAAACCAAAGATTAAGGCTTGGGTTGTTCCCAGGCTTTAATCGCAAATCTAGTAGTAACCTGTAAACAGTCGAATTAAATTTGGCATGGCAATATATAAGTACATAAATAGGTTATATGAAATTTAATCTAGACATTTGCCCCTGCAAAGGTTTTTAAAAAATTACTCGCTAACCTCAGCAATTATTCGTTCAGACACCATAATCTAGGCAAACATGGAAACAAAATCTTCTCAAAAGCTTAATCAAACTGTTACTACTAGCAATTTGGCACAAAATATTCAGATAGAAGACGATCGCACAGGAATGAACGTGGAGACTCTCAAACGAGCCTTCGCCGATAATCTGTTTTATCTCCAGGGAAAAGACCAATCTACTGCCACTCTCCACGACTACTATCAAGCATTGGCATATACGGTGCGCGATCGCTTATTACACCGTTTTATTAAAACAGGACGCACCTACTACGACGAAAACGTCAAGGTTGTTTCTTATCTGTCTGCCGAGTTTTTGATGGGTCGTCATTTAGAAAACAACCTCATTTCTCTGGGTATCTACGAAAAGATGCGTCAGGTAGTCCATGAATCGGGTTTGGATATTGAAGAGCTTATCGAACAAGAACCCGATCCTGGTTTGGGTAATGGTGGTTTAGGTAGACTGGCTGCCTGTTTTCTTGATTCTTTGGCTAATTTAGAAATGCCAGCTATTGGTTATGGTATCCGCTATGAATTTGGTATTTTCCATCAGGCATTAAGAGACGGTTGGCAAGCAGAAATTCCTGATAACTGGTTGCTGTTCCAAAATCCTTGGGAAATTGTTCGTCCTGAAGATGCAGTAGAAATCAAGCTAGGAGGACACACCGAAGCCTATCGCGATGAAAAAGGAAACAGTCGCGTTAGCTGGATTTGCGATCGCAAGGTCAAAGCCGTCCCTTATGATACGCCAGTACCAGGATATCGCACCAATACTGTAAACGCCCTGCGGTTATGGAAAGCCGAAGCTAGCGAAGAATTTAACTTTGAAGCATTTAATGCAGGTAACTATGACCGCGCCGTAGGCGAAAAAATGAGTTCGGAAACGATTTCAAAAGTGCTGTATCCCAACGACAATACCCCACAGGGTAAAGAACTACGTCTGGCGCAGCAGTATTTCTTTGTCTCTGCTTCTCTGCAAGACTTAATTCAGATTCACCTTCACATTCATCCTAATCTCAGCAATTTTCACGAACGAGCAGCAATTCAGCTAAACGATACCCACCCAGCGGTAGCGGTGGCAGAGTTAATGCGCTTGTTGATTGATGAACACAGCCTAGACTGGGATCAGGCTTGGGATATTACTCAAAAGACTTTGGCATATACAAATCACACTTTACTACCAGAAGCTTTAGAAAGATGGTCAGTAAGTTTGTTTGGTAGAATGCTACCTAGACATATTGAAATCATTTACGAGATTAATCATCGTTTTTTAGAAGATATTCGCACCTGGTTTCCTGATGATGATGAGCTTGCTTCTGAGCTTTCAATCATTGAAGAAGGTGCAGAAAAGAAAGTTCGCATGGCAAACTTAGCCTGTGTTGGTAGTCATGCTATTAATGGAGTAGCTGCACTACACACACAATTACTTCAAAAATACACGCTTCAAGGTTTTGCTAAACTTTGGCCTGAGAAATTCTTTAATAAAACTAATGGTGTCACTCCCCGTCGCTGGATTTTATTAAGTAATCCTCGATTAGCAAAATTAGTTACGGAAAAAACCAAAGGCGATAGCTGGTTAAAAAACCTAGACGAGATGCGAGTATTAGAGAACTTTACTGACGATCCTGAATTTTGCCAGCAATGGCGTGAAATTAAGCGTAAAAATAAAATTACTCTAGCTGTACAAATCAAGAAAACTAAAAACATTGAGGTTAACGTTGATTCGATATTTGATGTTTTAGTCAAACGAATTCACGAATATAAACGTCAACATTTGATGGTGCTGCATATTATTACTCTCTACAATCGCATCAAGCAAAACCCCAATATTGACATCGTGCCTCGCACCTTTATCTTTGGCGGCAAAGCTGCACCTGGTTACTTTATGGCAAAGTTGATTATTAAGTTTGCTAACGCCGTAGGAGAAGTAGTCAATAAAGATCCCGATGTCAGAGGACGTTTGAAAGTTGTTTTCTTGCCTAACTTTAATGTTTCTTTGGGACAAAAAATCTATCCTGCTGCGGACTTGTCAGAACAGATTTCCACCGCAGGAAAGGAGGCTTCTGGTACTGGTAACATGAAGTTTGCCATGAATGGTGCCTTAACCATTGGTACTTTAGATGGTGCCAATATTGAAATCCGTGAAGAAGCTGGCGCAGATAACTTTTTCTTGTTTGGTTTGACTGCTGAAGAAGTATACAAAATGAAGGCAGAGGGCTATGATCCCATGGCTTATTACAATAGTAATGAAGAGTTGAAGGCGGTAATCGATCGCGTTGCTAAGGGCGACTTTAGCTATGGTGATACTAAACTATTTAAGCCGATTGTTGATTCTTTACTTTATGACGATCCCTATATGCTGTTGGCAGACTATCAGGCATATATTTATTGTCAAGATATGGTTTCCCAAACCTATAAAGACCAAGACAAATGGACAAAAATGTCTATTCTTAATTCGGCTAGGATGGGTAAATTTTCTAGCGATCGCACTATCAAAGAATACTGTGAGCAAATCTGGGATTTAAAACCAGTTGAAATCAGCTTAGAAGCATACAGCCAGGAAAACAGCGTAATTAATCTTGACTAATAAATTATAGATTTCTAAATTGTCAATCAATAGTAAAAAGGGATGTCCTTTAGACATCCCTTTCTTTTTACTCCCTGCGGGGGTTACCCCTTGGCTGCTTACGAGCAATTAAATTTTCTGTCCTGTCTTGGTGCGCGTACATGCGGAAGTGCGCCTTTGTCTTGCTAGGTCAGCATTCCCTTGCGTCTGGATGCGGACAAGTCCTTTCTGCCGACGCGGGGTCTGACCTCTGTCGGCGACGCGGTGAGACAGTTGCAGTGGACTGATTCCCCAGCATAAGGAGGGGCGCGTCGCCTGTGGTTTTTGAGGGCGTAATTCTGGGGAAACCCCAGAATGTTGACCGCCCGAAAAGGCGTTTATGTCTCCCGTCAAACTGTCGAACCCTTTAGGGGGTCGCACCGCCAAGCGATTAACGTACTGCGATATATAGGCTTTAGCATAATCATCCCGAATCTTCAAGGCTAGATTAAAGCTTGCGATCGCATCTTTATAATGTTTGAGACGACTAAAGGTAATACCTCGATTGCACCATACCTCATCTTTTACTGGCTTAATTCATAATCGAGGCTTTATGGCGATCGCCACTATAATTCTAGTGGGACAAATTTTCATCGTTTAGTTTTGCGGTAGCGTCTTCCGAACTATTCCTCTATCTCTCACTGATTGGACAGCTATTATCGTGCTTACTTCGGTTGTGCTTTGGGTAGGAGAGTTAGGACGTTTTTTGGTGCGTAATCAAAAACGTTAGATAGTAAATCTCAGCTTAATTAGATTTACTATCTAAGTAACCAAATATTAATTATTTTATCTCGTCGGGAAGAGTACTTTCGGCCACTTCTGGATAAAGTTCGCCCCATTCTTTTAATGCTTGTCCTGTTTCCTGTCCAATCTCTTTGACTCTTTCTAGGGGGGCATCTTCGGTTCGGCGAGCTTCTTGTCTCCACTCGCGAGTTGTTGTCGGTCTTTCGGGATTATTTCCAACGACATCGCTACCAACGACATCAGCAGCAGTCTTGCCATTTGTGGCAGAACTGCTAACACCATTAGTTAATAAAATTGCTCCTAATAAAATAGCAGTCAGAAAACTTTTGGCTTGAATTTTTTTTAGAAGAGAGCTGATGCGATTTATGGCTTGAGAAATTAAATGTATCATAGTTAGTTTGATGGACAAATGTGTATTTTTTTAGTGTCAATAGCTTAAAATCAAAGTAAATTCATTTATAATTTATTCAATTGTAGTCAAATAAACTGAACAACAAATTTATTTGGCTATTATTTACACTAATTTAGATTAACTAACTTACAAACCTTAATTCCTCCAACTAAAGTCAGATATTACTCCGCCACGTTTGACATCGGAGCGCATCCCTTGCGCCTGACGGCGACGCGGTGAAGCAGTCCGTTGCGGAGGTTCCCTCCATTGTAGGAACTGCTGAATCCTTTAGGGGGTCGCTCCTCAACAGCCTGGTTCTAGATGCGGAAGCAAGTTCCGCCTAGCCCACGCTTATAAATGCCTTTTCGGGCGGTCAACGGTCATCGGGACTCAGCGTCCCAATGCTGCGTTGACTTCGTCAACATTCGCGAGTAAGGCGCACTTTTTGCAACTGACCCATGAATTACGCTCTTAAAAATCCCAAAGCTTTGATTGCGAGAAAGGGGTACCCGCCGCATCTCAGCGCGTCGGCGGTAAGAGGGCAGACTCCTAAAGGGGCGGGTGTGGAATAAGCTTCTTAGACACAAAGGCTTTAGCCGCATGTAGCATTTCCACCCGCCCTGCGTCGCCGTCAGGCGCAATAGAGTTTAAATGTTAAGTTCGCGACTCAGTATCACTTGCTGCTCGGATGTCTACAAAAGCTGTTTATGTTTGACAATATTGAATTTGTTGCTGAACCACGTAAGCGCAGTTTTGAAATGCCCGTACTTCCTTTTCATTAAGTTGAGTTTCGAGGCGACGATAGACACCCTGCCGACCAATGACGCAAGGAACACTCAGACAGCAATCGCCAACATTACAATAACCATCGATTGAAACACTCACTGGTAGAGTATGCCGCAAGTCCTCGACTATGCTGCGAACAATCAATTCCACTGCTAAAGATACTGTGTAATTGGTGTAGCCCTTTGTTTGAAAGATTGTCCAAGCGGACTGCTTGGCATCCTCCACCATTTGTTGGCGCAAAGGATTAGCATCAATAAATTCACCACCGCACATAGCAGAACTAAGTGCGGCAAACTGTCCGTCTCCGTGTTCCCCCAGAATATAGGCATTGATATCAGCAGGATGTATGCCTAGCTGGGTTGCCAGAAGATCTCGAAATCTTGCCGAGTCAATTAAGGTACCAGTCCCAATTACCCGTTGCCAGTTAATGTGGCAAGAGTACTGGCTAGCAATTTGTCTAATTTGGTAGGTTAAGGCATCAACTGGATTACTGACATTAATTAAGATGGCTTTAGGGCTGTATTGAACGAGAGGTGGAATCAAAGCTTGCATGATCTGAGTGTTACTCAAAAGAAGTTCGCTGCGGTTTTTCATTTGCTTGGTCATAGAAACACTTGCAGCAATAATGATAATGTCAGATTCAGCAGTATCCTTTAAGTCTCCATCTCGAACTAGAAGCCGATAGGGGGTAAGTGCTAATGCTTGTTGAATATCGATGGCTTCAGCATGGGCAATCTCCCGTGTACGGTTGTAAAGAACCAGCTCTGAAGCTAGCCCGTCTTTTGCAAGTACGAAACTTACGGTCGAGCCAACTTTACCGATCCCAACAACAGAAATTTTCATAAAATGGTTAAGAGAGACGAACTGATTTTAAAAGGAATATTTGCAGTTTCTAAATCAACAATATCTTTTTTAAAGATATTTCTGGAAGGAGATTTATAAGATAGCTAAAAAGTTACGTTGTTGCTGCATAGTTAAATTTTCCTCTGATTTACAATCTGCTTTGACCAATGCTCAGGCATCAGTTGCGGAAGTGCGCCTTGCTCCACTCTCTCGGCGGGGGTTTTCCCCCATGAGCAAACTGCTTCAACAAAGGCTAAAGCCCTTTGTGCGACCCGTTGAGGCTCCATACGCAAGAAAGGGGTACTCCCCGCATCTAGTCCTTTCTCGTCGTTTTACGGCGGGGAACCTGATCTTTTATTCATTCATGCCAAAACGCCATAAGCAATTGTTGATTTTCCTTAGCTTGCCACGAAATTATTATCAAATTGACATTACAGTGACAAATGTTTTATTTACACTAAAAGATAGAATTATTTAGTTTCTTATATGTCCATAATTAAAAAACAGCCATCTCGTCAGGCAAAACCAGAAAACTTTTGGCTTGAAAGTATTAAAACTCTCGGCCTAAGCTTATTTCTGGCATTTGGGATTCGGACTTTTATTGCCGAAGCTCGTTATATTCCCTCAGGCTCGATGTTACCGACACTGCAAATAAATGACCGCCTAATCATTGACAAGATTAGCTATGATTTTAGCAATCCTAAAAGAGGAGATATTGTAGTTTTTAATCCCACCAAAACTTTAGAAGCAGAAAATTTTCATGAGGCTTTTATCAAAAGAGTCATCGGTTTACCTGGAGACAAAGTTAAGGTCAAAAACGGCAAAGTATACGTCAATAATCTTCCTATCAAAGAAAATTACCTCGAAGCACGACCTGATTATCAATGGGGACCAGTAGTCGTTCCTGTTAACTCCTATTTAGTTCTGGGGGATAATCGCAACGATAGCTACGACAGCCATTATTGGGGTTTCGTCCCCCGCCAAAACATTATCGGTAAGGCAATGTTTCGTTTTTGGCCTTTTAATCGTATTGGCGATATCGAGCGTCCTGTTTATGTTTTAAAAAACACAGATAACAAATAGTTTTATAAATTCTTGGAGGCTGTTATCTATGAAAACCTGTTAGTTTGGATTAAGTAGACAAAGGAATTTCTTTTTAACAACTATTAGGTGCAGCTTTCTATGCACATTAGCTTGATGCTTTTTAGGGCGATCGCACATCAATTAAGTATTTGGACAAAATTGAACTCGCCATCGAGAGCAGTCATGAGTGACAAGGATTTGCTACCCTCTTTATATCTATAGTTATAAACTAATTTTGAGCCTAAGAAGTTTAATTAAATAAGGTAAGAAATTAGAGGTTTTAATGTCGAATATTAAGTATGTGGGAATGACCGTCGCTAATCTAGAAAAATCAGTAGAATTTTATTCCCAGGTATTATCTTTTCGAGTAACTAAAGATATTGAAGTTTGGGGAGAAGATTGGGAAAAGCTACAGGGAGTTTTTGGTTTACGAATGCGGATAGTCCAGATGCAGCTTGGGGATGAAATAATTTCGCTGATGGAATATCTTACGGTCGAAGGCAGACCGCTTCCTGTGAATTCTGGCAGTAACGATCGCATCTTTCAACATATTGCTATTGTAGTTAAAGATATGGATCGCGCTTACGAACATTTACGTCAGTATAGAGTCAGACATTCTTCTACCAGTCCTCAACAGCTACCTGAATGGAACAAGAAGCTGGGCGGGGTAAAAGCTTTTTATTTTAAAGATCCTGATGGACATAATTTGGAGTTGATTCAATTTCCGCCAGATAAAGCCGATGATAAATGGTTGCAGACTACAGATAAATTATTTCTGGGTATCGATCATAGTGCAGTTGTAGTAAAAGAGGCTCAAGCAAGTTTTTCACTCTATGGCGATCGCCTTGGCTTAAAATTGATGTTACAGGCGGAAAACTATGGCACTGAATATGAGCATATTAGCGGCATTTTTGGAGCAAGAGTCCAGGTTAATAGTATGAAACCCACCTCAGGCATTGGCTTTGAATTATTAGAATATATTGCCCCTACAAATGGTAAGAATATGCCGATAGATAGTAAAGCTAATGATCTTTGGCATTGTCAGACGATTATTGCTGTATCTAATCTTGAAGCTATGGCGCAGCAGTTGCGCACTGCGCCCTGTAGTTTTATTTCTCCTGGCGTAGTAGAAATGTCTGCTGACGAATTAGGCTTTGCTAAAGCTTTAGCTATTAAAGATTTAGACGGTCATGTTCTTCATTTGGTAGAAGAATAAATCTGGTTAGATTTGCGGTAGATTTTCTAAGAGAAATTAGTAGGCACAATGGTTAATTTATGCCTACTAATATATTCATGTATTAATTATATTTATTTGCCAACAAGCTGTACGTGAGTAGTGGCATATAGCCATAACTTGATTACTTTTCTTCTGCTTCTTCTCTTAAATTATCTGCTTTCTCTTGCTTTTCTTGACCATGTTCGACAGCTTCTTGATCCTCAGAAAAATCGCCTAGCTTTTCTCTGATTGTACCTTCAATATCTTCACTTCTAGCTTCTGCTTTAAGCTTTAGTTCTTCTGCTTTGTCTTGAATACCCATATATATTCTCCAAATTTTAATTGTTATAGTTTAGGATATTATTTTTACTCTCAAATAGCTTCTATCTTGAGGCTGATTGTTTATTTAAACCGCATCCAGCTTGAAACCAGGAGTTTTTAAGTTAACTGTTCGTAAGTAGCAAGTAGCAAGTAGCGAGTAGCGAGTAGCAAGTAGAAATTATATTCTGCTGTTTGACCAACGGTCACAGCAGCGCGAAAAGCGAAGCGAGGCGGTCTTTGCGAGAAGTAAGGCTTTAGCCGCAACTGATGCCCTGAGTTAAAGAGCATATTCCACTCTCGCGGTGGGGGTTTCCCCCATGAGCCATCGCTTCAACAAAGGCTTAAGCCGCATGTAGCCGTTGCGGTGAAGCAGTTCGTTGGCGGGGTTCCCCCGCTTAAAGAAACTGCTGAACCCTTTAGGGGGGTCAGATGCGGGCAAGCCCTTTCTCCCGTTGAGGCTCCATACGCAAGAAGGCTCCGTCCGTTTAGGAGTCCGCGTTGCCTGGGGTTTCCCCAGGCATTTATGTCGGACGTGGCGGAGTAATCTGTGACTAGCTTAATCTCCGATTCAAAAACTACGGTTTTCGTTTGACAGACGGGGTTTATAGACTAACTTTTACTATTGAAAAAACTATTGAAAATACGGTTTTCAATAAGCAAGTGGATGCGGTTCGATGAAGTCAGGAGATTCTAGAAACTAGAGAGGTATTGACTTCCAAAGGATGACGGAGAAAAAACCGTATGTACTTTAAACTGACATCTAGATGTAGGAGAAAGCTCTACGCTTGAAGAGACTCGGAATTCGTGCGGTTCGTTCATGACGAAAGTAGACAAAAACCTACATAAATCATGGCTTCTAACTAACAAGTTAGATGATAACTGATTAGTTGATGAGGGTGAAAACCCCTCCCTTGAAACTCACAAGTGACTCCCAATCTACCCACGATGACCCGACTCGGAATTCGGGAGATCGAAGCTGGGAATAGGGCGTAACCAGAGCGTATTCACAGCGCACACTGACGCTAACGGGGAGTTCTCACGGTGAAACAGAGCCTAAAAAAGCAACCTAGAGTTAGAAGGATGTGACAACCAAAGATGTAAATCTTAATCCTATCTTACCTGAGCTACGTATCCCGCCAAGTTATGGATTCGACATTGGCAAAGAGTATGGGATTCAGGTGGTTGAAATGGCTACGCCTAAAAGAACAATCAATCAACATATCGGAACGAATAAAAACGAATCTAAGGTCTGTAAATAGGTCGTATTTACGGTAGACCAGACGAGAGGATTAATTCCTTAGATTCGGGTAGGACAGACCGTAACTGGTCTGAGGAACTTAGAACACACAAATTGGAGGAGAGCATGATTGGACACACTAATCAGATTAGTAGTGAATCTTGGGAATTTTTACCCTGGAAGAAATTTCAGGTGAATCTTTTCCGCTTACAAAAACGAGTGTATAAAGCGGTTCGAGCAGGAGATAAAGCAAAAGCAAGGTCACTGCAAAAACTGATTCTACGTTCTCAAGCAGCAAGATTCTTGGCAATACGTCAAGTAACTCAGCTAAATAACGGCAAAAAAACGGCGGGAATCGACGGAAAACTAGCCCTTACATTTAAGGAAAGGTTTGAACTCGAAGAAAAACTGAGGTTAGAAGCTAATGAATGGAAACACAAAGGGTTGCGCGAAATTCCCATTCCCAAAAAGGATGGAACAAAACGCATTCTAAAAGTCCCGACAATTAGTGACAGAGCTTGGCAATGCCTCGCAAAGTACGCCCTAGAACCAGCCCACGAAGCAACATTTCATGCCAGAAGTTATGGGTTTAGAACAGGACGCTCGACGCACGATGCTCAGAAAGTTCTGTTCCATAACTTGAATTCTCAAAGCAATGGTATACAGAAACGAGTTATCGAACTGGATATCAAGAAATGCTTCGACAGAATAAGTCACTCCTCGATAATGGAAAACCTAATCGCCCCATCAGGGCTGAAGCTTGGCATCTTCAGATGTCTCAAAGCAGGAACAAATGTAGGATTCCCAAAACAAGGAACACCGCAAGGTGGCGTGGCAAGCCCACTTTTGGCAAATATCGCCCTCAATGGAATAGAGAATATTCACACTTCAGTTCGCTACGCCGACGATATGGTGATTATTCTCAAACCCAAAGATAACGCGAACAAAATACTTGAGAAAGTTAAAGAATTCCTAGCTGCACGAGGAATGGAAATCAGCGAACACAAGACCAAGCTAACAGCAACGACAGATGGGTTTGATTTCCTGGGTTGGAACTTTCAAGTCCAGAAAAACGGAAAGTTTAGAAGTCGTCCCTCAGTGGATAATTTTCAAGCCTTGCGTAAGAAAGTAAAAACCATCATTAACTGCTCGAATTATGGAGCAACGACAAAAGCTGACAAATTAGCTCCCGTTGTTAGAGGATGGAAAAATTACCACCGCTACTGCAAAATGGATGGGGCTAGAAATAACCTTAATTTCATCCGCAAAAGAGCGTTCAAGGTATTCAATAAGGAGACAAAACAAAATCGCTATACCAGTAAGAAATTACTAAAACAAGCGTTTCCATCAGTCCCCTACTCCGAAAATAGATTCGTCAATGTCAAAGGGAAAAAATCACCTTACGACGGTGACCTTATTTACTGGAGCAAGCGTAACAGCAAGCTCTATGGCGGAGAAACCTCTAAAGCCCTTAAAAGGCAACACCATTCATGTGCAATCTGTAAATTAAAACTCGCAGGAAATGAGAGAATACATCTACACCATGTCGATGGAAATCATAACAACTGGAGTCATGACAATCTTGTAGCAGTACACGAATCTTGTCACGACTATACCCACATGAGCAAAAGCAGAAAGCTAAAAGTTTCGGGAGCTGTATGAGGCGAAAGTTTCACGTACAGATCTAACAGAGAGGGGCGAGGTATAATAACCTCCCTCGACTCTACCTACAGGCTGAAGTTGAACGCTGGCGCAATCAGAGCCAAATGGGAACTGTTTTCTACCTTGGATAAGCTACATTTATTTCTCGATCGCATTCTTAAACAGCTAACGGTAGATACTCTTTTACTCTCGATGTTCTGTCTATCACCAACATTTATTGATTTGGTATCAGTTCGGGTTAATTAATTTAACGGTTTTATTTCACCAATATATGCAATACCAATAATACTCAGTTTCCATTTTTGGGGATCTTTTTTAGTCGGAACAGCTTTGTTAAAATCTAGCTCAAAATCATGGGGATATTCGGGACATAAACAGATAGATACGATCGCAAAGTCCTGAGATGCTGAAAATCGGCGTAAAGGTAAAGTAATCAAATTAATAACGTTTTGAGGTTTAATGTTATTGACCCAAGAAGAATAAGAGCTAGTAACAATACGTTGTTTATCAAATTCGATGGTGATAAAACCATCATTAAGATCGGATTTAATAAAAATTGCCATTAGTCTCCCTTTTAAAAGAAACTTTAATGAATTACCCTGATAAATAGTAAGATTTCTCTCCCTAAAAACTGTGTTTTGGTAAACTGATATTTTAGGATGTTTTGAAAAGTAACTGCCATTGTCAAAATTTTCCAGAAAAGCCAACTGCTCAAAATTATCATGATAAATAGGAGAAATTTTCAACTGCTCGGCTTGTTTTCTTCTGCTTTTATTTATTAGAGTAGTAAACGCTCCCAGCCTTTGTAGCTCTTCTACAATTGTCTGAGCAACAATTTGTACTCCTTGAGGTCTAGTATAGTGAGCATGATCTTTATCGTTATACAAAGATTTGACGTACTCTAAATTATGAGTATTGCTTAATACTTTAGTAATATCAATTGTTGGCAAACCGTAACGATCGCCCACAGCTTGATAAAGCTCTGATAAATGACAATGACTATTATAAAAATTATCTAAATTAATTCCGAAAATAAGGATGACTATTAAGCAGTTAGGATTTGATTTGTTTACCTTTCTAATGAATCCCTCTAAAGCTTTTCCTACTAATTCTAGAGAATACTGGTCTATTTCAACGGCATGGCGATCGTTTACACAACATTCAAAGAATACGATATCGCTATTGGCACCTATGTCGTATCTGTATTCTTGAATAGTACCAAAAATGTTAGGTACGCCACCCAAAGAATAATATTTTAGTGATGTTTCTAAAGAGATTTTATTCCCAATGTAAGTATTTAGATATTTAGCATAACCTTTTCTCATTACTGAATTAGAACCGCCAACAATAGAAATATTTATCTTAGGCTTTTTTTTACCTAGTATTTTTTGGATAAACATTTAAGTTTTAATAATAAAAATGATCGATCAATTATAGATAAAGATAATCTTGTTGTCATGTCTAGTACCGTTATCTTGTTTAGAATGAATCTAATTTTTGCTTATGCCTACTTTCGTCAAAATAGAAAAGGGAATAGTCAACAAAATTGCTTTTGATCGATATATTCCCGCACACAAAAAATATGTACGCCAACTTATTGCCCAAGGACACAAAGCGAGAACAGGCTATTGGCAAGGATTAGGAGGAGGAATGCTGATTTTTGAAGCAAGTTCTCTTCAAGAAGCACAAACTATAGTCGCTCAAGATCCCTTGATTGCTAACAAGTGCGTAGATTTTGAGCTTCATGAATGGTGCATAGTAGTTGAATAACTCGTTGTATACAGTAATTCAAGCTTGTTTAAACTTTATTCTTGATTGTTAAAGGCATAAAAATTGAAAACTGCCATAAATGAAGTAAAAGTCACAAGCATCCTGCATTAACTCAAAAAATACACTATTTTGAAGGAAATATGCTGCATAATAGTTAAATTATCTCAAAAGTCGGTTGACTTGAATCCATAAGGCGTTAATCGATTTGACCATAATCTCTAATACTCTTGATTAGTGCTAAACCTTTAAATACGATAGACTTTCAAATACTGATAACAAATTTATTTTGTATATAATAGAGGAGATAATAGTTTGAATACTCAGTCATCAAATAGTTGGCAGCCTTTGCTGGGTGGTATTGTTGCTGCTTTAGTAGCTTTGCTTGCTTTCAATTCATTTGTCATTCTCAATCCAGGTCAGGCTGGAGTTTTAAGCATTTTAGGCAAGGCTCAAGACGGCGTATTGCTTGAGGGACTGCATTTTCGTCCACCGTTAGTATCTAATGTGGATATTTACGATTTGACGGTACAAAAATTTGAAGTACCTGCCGAAAGCTCTACTAAAGATTTACAAGATCTTAAAGCTAGCTTTGCAATTAACTTCCGTCTCGATCCGATTCAAGTAGTTGAAATTAGAAGAAAACAGGGAACATTGCAAAACATTGTCTCAAAAATTATTGCTCCTCAAACCCAAGAATCATTTAAAATTGCAGCAGCCAGAAGAACGGTTGAAGAAGCAATTACCAAAAGAAATGAATTAAAACAAGACTTTGATGATGCTTTGGGAGAACGTTTGGACAAATACGGCATTATTATCTTAGATACCAGCGTCGTTGACCTTAATTTCTCTCCTGAATTTGCTAGAGCAGTAGAAGAAAAGCAAATTGCCGAACAAAAATCCCAAAGAGCAGTATACGTAGCTAGAGAGGCAGAGCAGCAGGCTCAGGCGGATATTAACCGTGCCAAAGGTAAAGCCGAAGCACAAAGACTATTAGCAGAAACACTTAAAGCTCAGGGTGGTGAACTTGTATTGCAAAAAGAAGCAATCGAAGCTTGGCGCGAAGGTGGAGCGCAAATGCCTAGAGTTTTGGTCACAAGTGGTGATTCCAAAGGCGGTGTTCCCTTCTTGTTTAATTTAGGCGATCCGCAGTAGCTTTTGAAGGGATGAGGAATAAAAGTATTTCCTTTATCCCTCTTATTTTCTAACTACTCCCAACCTAATAAGCTAGCCAATAATGCTTTTTGGGCGTGCATTCTATTTTCTGCCTGATCCCAGACGCGCGATCGCTCACTTTCAATTACTTCTGTAGTAATTTCTTCTCCTCGATGGGCAGGTAAGCAATGGAGAATAATAGCCTGGGGATCGGCATGATTAATAAGCTGCTGGTTTACCTGATAGGGTTGAAAAACAGGAATCCTTTGATCGGCGGAGTCTTCTTGTCCCATACTTGCCCAAACGTCTGTATAAACTACCTGCGCTCCTTCTACAGCAGCAATGGGATCTTGAGTAACAACAATCTCAGACTTACCCGCGGCAATTTTTTGAGCGCGCTGCACAATGTCGGGGTCTGGTTCATAACCTTGAGGAGCAGCAACCCTGATATTTAGACCAGTCAAAGCACCTCCTAGCAGCAGAGAATTAGCCATATTATTCCCATCTCCTAAATAAGTTAGGGTTTTGCCTGCTAATGAACCAAAGCACTCTTGTACCGTTAGTAAATCAGCCAAAATCTGACAGGGATGCTCTAAATCAGTTAAAGCATTAATAATCGGAATTTGAGCATAATCAGCAAAGGTTTGGAGATCTGCTTGAGCAAAGGTGCGGATAGCCAAGATATCAAGGTAGCGGTCTAATACTCTAGCAGTGTCTTCAATTGGTTCACCACGACCAACCTGAGTCAAGCTAGGATTAAGATCGATTACCTGTCCCCCTAGCTGATACATTGCCACGCTAAAAGATACTCTGGTACGAGTTGAGGCTTTATAAAATAGTAAACCTAAAACTTTATTGCATTGAATAACTAGTTCTTGATTTTTTAGTTTACGAGCTAATTCTAATAAACTCAGAGTTTCTTGGGCGTTTAAATCGGCAGTGCCAAGTAAATCTCTTCCTTTAAGCTTTTTCATATTGCCAAAATTTGATGGTGAGTAAGAAAGTGTAAGATTTAAGCTGAGATGAGAAGAGTTAATTCTAAAATTAAACCTGAACTTAATCAACTACATTCTTTTGGTTTAAGTTATTGCTCTAGCTGGGGAGAAATAATCTGCGCTCGTTGGTCAAGAAACTTTTCCTGCTTGAAATAGACGACCAATAATTTCTTCAATCGGTGGATCGTTGACGTTTAAATCTTGTATTTGTAATTGAGCCAAAATCCGAGAAATAGTGGAGGTTAGTTTTTCTCTAGGGATTAAAAATTTAACTTCTTGTCCTTGAATAGATTCAATCTCGCCAAATTCTTTTAATTGTGTCTCCAAAACTGGCTGTGCCAGTACCACTTTTACCTGACGATAGGGAGCAAAACGGTCAAGTAAACCATTAAGTAAGCCGTCATAGATTAATTGTCCCTGATGAATTAACAAAACGCGATCGCACAATGCCGTAATATCTGCCATGTAGTGACTCGTCAGCAAAATTGTTGCCCCATAGCGTTGATTATATTCTTGCAGAAATTTTCTGACTGCTACTTGAGCATTAACGTCTAAACCCAAAGTCGGCTCATCGAGAAACAATACCTGGGGGTGATGTAGCAAAGCAGCTAACAACTCAGCCTTCATTCTTTCTCCTAATGAAAGCTTTCGCACTGGCTGATTAAGCTTATTGGTAACATCCAACATGGTCGCCAATTCGCCTAGACGCTGTTTAAAAATCTTGTCGGGAATATTGTAAACAGCAGCATTGATGCGTAAAGAATCTAAAGCAGGTAAATCCCAAAGTAACTGCTGCTTTTGCCCCATGACTAGGCTAGTTTTATGTAAAAATTCAGGCTGACGGCGAAAAGGAATATGATCTGCTACTATTACTTCACCTTCAGAGGGATGGATCAAACCCGTTAGCATTTTTAGGGTGGTGGTTTTGCCTGCACCATTAGCACCCAAAAATCCGACTACTTCCCCTGGCTGAATCTGGAAAGATACATTTTGTACGGCTTTGATTTGGCGATAGGTACGGCGAAAAAAGTGGGTTAAAGTTCCCTTGAGTCCTGGCTTTTTGATCGCTACAGGGTATATTTTACTGAGGTTTTCGACGGCAATAATAGACACAGTTTAAGAGATGAGGGATGAGGAATAAGGAGTATAGCTAATTTGCTATCTCTCTATCTACATTAGACTAACTTTTAAGGATGTCTATCATGGATACCGTTTCGCATCAGGAAATTATCAACTAAAAAATTAATAACTCAAATACAACTATGGTTGTATTTTTCTACCAATACGTATAGTATATTTACTATGATATTTTTTTTATCATAGGCTTCAGTCTATAAATTTGAATAGACATTATGAATTATTTAGTTGGCGATCAAAACACTTTAGTTTGGTTTTGTTTTACTGTTTATGTTTTTGCAGCAGTTTTTTTGTTGCCCAACACAAGCGAATTTACAACCAAAAATATAGATATTTCTAATCGAAAAGCATTGAAATTTGCGTCTATATTTGTCTTCCGTATTGCCTTGACTTTACCGATGCTGTTTTTACTCAAAAATGCCGTTTGATATTAATCGTTTTTTATTGGTGCTTGGGAAATGTTAGAAGCTTGTATTTTAGCCACTATGTTATTTGTTTGGTGCGCGTACATGCGGCTAAAGCCTTTGTCTTGCGCCTGACGGCGACGCGGTGAGACAGTTGCGTTGCGGGGGTTCCCCCCGTTGAGCAAACTGTTGAACCCTTTAGGGGGTCGCACCGCTTTTTTTATACGCAGCTAATTATCCTGCATGGCAGCGTTAACGCTACTTTTATCTGTGCCGATTTTATTAGTTTATATGTGGCACTAGAAGTAATTAGTATTGCATCCTTTCTGCTAATTGCTTATCCTCGCACTGACAAATCGATTTGGGTAGGATTGCGCTATCTTTTCGTCAGCAATGTAGCCATGCTGTTTTATTTGGTGGGGGCAGCCTTGATATATCAAGCGCATCATTCCTTTAATTATGAAGGTTTACGTGGTTCTCCGCCAGAAGCGATCGCCCTAATTTTTCTCGGACTATTAGTTAAAGGCGGTATTTTTGTTTCAGGCTTGTGATTGCCCTTAACTCATTCCGAATCAGAAAGTCCTGTCTCGGCAATGCAATGCTTTCGGGAGTAGTAGTTAAAGCGGGTGTCTTCCCCTTAGTACATTGCGCGCTGCTGTTGGCAGAAATCGATCCTATTGTCAGGTTTTTTGGCGTGGCTACAGCACTTTTTGGAGTAAGTTTTGCGGTTTTGGAAAAAGATACCAAGCGGATATTAGCGTTTCACAC
Source organism: Waterburya sp. (assembly GCA_965218345.1). Taxonomy (GTDB): domain Bacteria; phylum Cyanobacteriota; class Cyanobacteriia; order Cyanobacteriales; family Xenococcaceae; genus Waterburya. The sequence goes on along the minus strand of CBDCKS010000002.1, from coordinate 5,441,480 downwards.
TATTTCTCAGTTAGGTTTTGTCCTTGCTGCGCCAGTTGTAAGTGGTTTTTATGCCTTAACTCATGGTTTAGTCAAGTCTGCATTGTTTTTAATTGCGGGGGTTTTACCTAGTCGCAACTTTAAACAACTGCAACAGCAACCTATCGATAATAAGATTTGGCTGGCTTTAGCGATCGCCCGTCTATTATTCTCGCCCGTCTGGGTGCAACTACTGCCACCATAATAAGTATCGAAGCAATTCGCGGACATCTTAGTCCTGGTGGCGGTTTTGCTACGGAGCCTGCTGTGACCCTTGGTCAAATTGGCAATCAGTCGGGAAACCGTATTTTACTGGTCTTTATTTACTGCTCTACAATGGAATTATAAGTTTTAAAGCAATAAATATATTTTATTTATTTTTCTCTTAGCGAGATGTAAGTTAAATTCAGGTTAGATAAATATTATGGGATTTTTTGACTCTCAAGTAGTACAAGAAGAAGCTAAAAAGCTTTTTGAGGACTATCAATCTCTGATGACATTAGGTAGCGAATACGGCAAGTTTGACCGAGAAGGCAAAAAAATGTTTATCGATCGAATGGAGCAATTAATGGAACGCTATCGCATTTTTATGAAGCGGTTTGAGCTATCAGAAGACTTTATGGCACAGATGACCGTGCAGCAATTGAAAACACAGCTAAATCAATTTGGCATGACTCCCCAGCAAATGTTTGACCAAATGGAAGTGACTCTCAAAAGAATGAAGGCTGAAATTCAACCATAATCTTAATTTTAGAGGAAACTTAAAAAAGAAAATTTTGGATCATACTTAGGATTTTTATTTAAGGAAAATTTATAAATATTTGATAGCTACCATTTAATTTGTAAATAACCTTTGGCAGGTTTTTCCAACTCTTCTTGGGTCAGCCAATCCATTGCTTTATAAGTGCCAAATACCTTGTCCCACCAGTCTACTGCCAAGCCAAAATTGCAGTCCCACTGATTATATTTATGATGTACATAATGGACGGGCATTTTTAGCCAAACACATTTAGTTGGACATTCATGCTGTAATTGATGAGCATAGGCAGAAAAAGCAGCATAGACAATACTGCCTGTCACAGCACTCATTCCTATTGGTATTGAGATAAAAAACGCCAAAAAGCTTAAAGGAACTACCAGCGCATAATCTTTGAACTCTAACAAAACCCCGTTAGCCGTATTGGTTCGATGATGTTCATAATGAGGAATAATATCTCTACCCAAGCGAGGATCTATGTGCATCCAACGATGTAGCCAATATTCCACAAAGCTTGCAAAAATAAAAGCTGCTACAAAACAAGCAGTTAAAAGAAGCATAAGCTAAATTTTGTAATTAGTGATGTCAAGAAACAAAATTATATCTTGTTCTTTTTGAATATGATATTGAATTGATGTAGGGGCTTTTCGCGAAAGCGGTCAGACCCCATAAAGGGTTCAACATCAAAAAGCATTCCCTTGCTAGGGAATGCTCACTAAGACAAACAAAACAAGATTTGGATTTGGACAGCAGTAGATTCACATTAGGCGGGTATCTTGAAGTGGGTAGTTGGCGATCGCTCGGAGAAAACCTGTCGTAATTTGTGGTGGGTGATTAGAGGCTGGTGTTGCTTTCTTTATATTACGGATAGCTATCCTGTATATCTTTGTTTGATTAACGATTGCGACCATTTAGTTAGCAAGGCTGCAATGTGATCAGAGTACAAAGGCGCATAGTTCGCCTCATGTGGGAGAAAATTCCCATTTATGCCATTATCTAGCCCGTCTACACCGTAGTTACTCAAAAGTCGATTGAAATGCTTGAAGCCTCTATTCGACTACTGACCTATTATCTTAAACATTGGACTACGCCTATTTTTTAATCGATCATCTATTCATTGTGCAACGCCCAGTTTTTTATTTGTGGCATTGGTGAATCGAGGAATGATAACAACAATAATCAATAATTGTCTGTGTCAAAGTCTCCAAATTTTAGTTATATAATTGAAGGTTTTATTTTCATTCTCAAATGTCTTTTGTTTTCAGATTGATTATTTATAAACTAGTTTTCAATATTTTAAAAACTATTTATTTTTCAATTGTTTCTAGTTATAGGTCGTTCCCCATCAATATCTAAAGTATCGACAACTTCGTAATTATTAGCCATGATAGGGCGTTTTCCATCTGCCTCAAAACTATCGACAACCTTTACATCATGATTATTTGCAGGACGCTTACTATCTATTTCTGATACGTTATTTACTTTATCTTTATCTTTCTCTTCTGGCTGATTCTGAGGTTCATTTGATTCAGAAGAGTTATTTACTAGAAAATCACTACTTTTAGCAATTGGACGAATACCATCTTCTTGAAAAGAATCCACTACATCGATTTCACCTTCATCAATCGGACGAATACCATCTTCTTGAAAAGTTTTGTCTTCTTGTTGTTCGCTCATGGTTAATACTTGCTAATAGATATAGGGTTATAAGTTAAATAATTCAATGGCTATCTTGTATAGCCATTGAATTGTTCTTTAGCTTTTTTAGTCAAAAAAGTCTTTAACTGAATCCACAAAACTTTCCGATTTATCTCCTACAGTATCTTTGGCATCATCTAATTTGTTTTTAGTAGTGCCAATGCCTTGCTTTATATTACCTTTTGCTTCGTTTAATGCACCTTCTGCCTTATTGTCTATGTCGCTCGACGCTCGACGCTTAGCTGTACCCATGCCCTCTTGCATATTACCTTCAACCTGATCGGCAACTCCCGATGCTGTTGCTGCTAGTACAGAGGAAGGATTATTAAAAGTTTCTATATTTGCTAAGGCGTTAGCCGAAGCAGTAAAAGAATTAAAACCTATAAAAATGGTAAAGGCGATCGCGCTTAGGGCGATCGTTAATTTACCTGCATATATCTTGAATTTGCTAATCATTTTTTGTCCTGTATCTAAAACGTAATGTTTATTGCTTTGTTCTTTAGCCTTCCTACTATATTTGGTATTTTTTTTAATTTAATCGTTCTGAGGTTAGAGATTGAGAAAAATTAAGCTACTTGCGTCTGTAGAACTGCCCAGTACAGACAAGGCATGCCTGTCTTGGTCAGCATTCCTTTGCGCCTGTCGGCGACGCAGGGTCTGCCCCCCTCTTACGTCGACGCGCTGTGTGCAGTTGCGGTGGTGAGACACTTGCGTTGCGGAGGTATCCTCCGTTGAGCAAAGTGTCGAAAGGGTTCCCCAGCATAAGCAAACTGCTGAACCCTTTAGGGGGTCTGACCGCTTGTCTCTTCTCTAACTGTCCTACCTTGCTATCCTTTAACTCCACTGCCAACGTCCGTCGGAATTATATATCGCTGAATCAATAAAAATAAAATCAAAATTGGAGCAATAGAAATAACTGAACCTGCTGCTACCAATCTCCAATCTAAAGAAAAAGAACCAGCTAAATTTTCTACCGCTAGGGGTAAAGTGTAATAATCTGGATCATCTAAGACAATTAAAGGCCAGATAAAATCACTCCAAGAGCCGATGAATACAAAGATAGCCAGAGTGAATAAGGCAGGACGAATTGCGGGTATCATTATATTCCACCAAATACCAAGTTCAGAACAGCCATCGATACGTGCAGCTTCTTCTAACTCCAAAGGAACAGCTTTTAGTGCTTGTCTGAGCAAAAATATCCCAAATGCTGAGGTGAGATTAGGCAAAATAATTCCCATATAGGTATTTCTCAAGCCTAAATTTACCGCCAAGATATATAGAGGAATCATGACGATTTGAAAGGGAATCATAATGGTTGCCAAAATAAGAGCAAAAAGCAACTCCCGTCCGCGAAAAGACAAGCGAGCTAAGGGATAGGCTGCTAATGAGCAGAAGATTAGATTTGAACCTACGGTGCAAACAGCAACAACTGTACTATTAATTAGATATTGTCCAAAAGGATAACTTTGCCAAACCGTGACAAAATTTTTAAAGGTAGGTTGAGTTGGCAATATTTGCGGTGGAAAAGCAAAAACATCTTCGGTGGGAGATTTAAAAGACGTGCCAATTAACCATAGAAGAGGGAACAGCATCAAAAAAGCGATCGCGCTAAGAATTAAATACGTGACTATGGTTTTGGTTTTTGACCGCTGATTTGTTGTCATTTTTAGCAATTCAGTTTTTGGTTTTTAGAATAATCAGTAGGGGCAATTCGCGAATCGCCCCTACTATTTCTGTTCTTTACAGCGGAATCTTCCCTCAATAAAACCTCTTTGGGCTAAATGTTTGGTTTTTCTGCCCGTAACTCGCTCACGCCACATCTTAAAGCTTGAATGCTTCATTTCCTTTCTCATCAAAGCTATGACTTCTTTTTCTTTTAAGCCAAACTGAGTTTCAATCGCACTAAAAGGGGTACGATCTTCCCAAGCCATTTCCACGATGCGATCGATACTTCTTACGTCTAAATCGGGTAGTTTCATAATGTTTAAATCAATTGAATTTATATATACTCTGATTTGACAACTTATTATATTTCGGCAATTATCGCTTCTGTAGCAAGATAGAACCATCAAAATTGTTAGCTATAATGCCCACCAGAATGAGCTATTATCTCTTATCGAGTTATGACATCCACAATTAGACAACCTCGTCGATTTCGTTTTACTCTCTCCCAAAGTTTAACTATTATCGGCTTAGTTATTACTCTAGGCTGTATTGCGATCGCTTTATTTGCTCCCGCACTACAAGAGATTGGCTGGTTACAAGATCCCCTAGAAGGTTTGGCTAATCCAGTTGATGAAGCACCAGGGGCAGATTATTGGTTTGGGACAACTCGTCAGGGATATGATGTGTTTTCCCGCACTCTTTTTGGTACTCAAGCTGCTTTGAAAGTAGTATTTTTGGCGACGACGATTAGTTTAGTGTTAGGCGTTCCTCTCGGCTTGGTAAGTGGCTACCTCGGTGGCAAAATTGATCGGGTTTTGATCTTCTTCATGGATACAATTTATACTCTACCTGGATTATTGTTGTCTGTAACTCTGGCTTTTGTAGTCGGACAGGGAGTGTTAAACGCAGCTTTAGCTCTGAGTATTGCTTATATTCCTCAATATTATCGAATCGTTCGCAACCATACCACTAGCGTTAAAACCGAGTTGTTTATTGAAGCTGCCCAGGCGATGGGCGCACCTACCAGCAGGATTTTATCTCGCTATTTGTTTTTTAATGTGATTCAAAGCGTTCCTGTTTTGTTTACCTTAAATGCAGCCGATGCAATTTTAATTCTTGGTGGTCTGGGTTTTTTGGGCTTAGGTCTGCCTTCTGAAGTTCCAGAATGGGGTCACGATCTTCGTCTGGCTCTAGATGCTTTGCCTACGGGTGTCTGGTGGTCTGCTACTTTCCCTGGTTTGGCAATGACAACCATGGTTACAGGCTTGTCTTTGGTCGGAGAAGGACTGGGAGATATGTTGAATTCAGGAATACGCAAATAAGGGCGATTCGCAAGTAGGGGTTGTTCGCGAACAGCCTCTACTTGACAAACAAAAACGATTTTGCAATAGTTATAGTAATAATTACCAAAAATAGTTTATATTTTTACCATAAAAATGATTTTAGCAAAAGATACGCTAAATATAAACCCTCAAGATTATTCTTTATTAACAGATTTATACCAGTTAACCATGGCTGCGTGTTATGCGGGAGAAGGAATTGCCACCAAAAGGGCAAGCTTTGAGTTATTTACACGGCATTTACCTGAAAATTTTGGCTATTTAATTGCCATGGGATTGACTCAGGCATTGGAGTATTTAGAAGCATTGAGCTTTGATTCAAAGCAAATTCAAGCATTAAAAGATACAGGAATATTCGCTCATGCACCAAAAGCATTTTGGCAGTTATTGGACTCTGGGGGTTTTACAGGAGATGTTTGGGCAGTACCAGAAGGCACGGCAATATTTGCCAACGAACCGATCTTAAGAATCGAAGCTCAACTATGGCAGGCACAGCTAGTAGAGACTTATTTACTAAATACAATAAATTATCAAACTATAGTTGCTACCAAAGCAGCAAGAATCAGAGATGTTGCGGGAAAACAGGCGACTATTCTCGAATTTGGCACGAGAAGGGCATTTAGTCCTCAAGGAGCAGTTTGGGCAGCTAGAGCAGCTTTGGCAGCAGGATTTGACGGCACGTCGAATGTATTAGCAGCATTAAAGCTAGGAGAAAAACCGCGAGGTACAATGGCTCATGCTTTGATTATGGCAATTGATGCGATCGCCGGCAGTGAAGACGAGGCTTTTAAAGCTTTTCAAAATTACTTTCCTGAGGCATCCTTACTTATTGATACCTATGACACTGTAGCAGCAGCACAACGTCTACAGACTCAAATGGATGCAGGAGAAATCAGCGTCAGGGGAGTAAGAATAGATTCAGGAGATTTGGGAGAGTTATCACAAAAAGTACGCCGCTATTTACCAGAAACTAAAATTTTTGCCAGTGGTGATTTAGATGAATGGCAAATCATCAAACTACAACAACAGGGTGCATCTTTAGACGGATACGGCATTGGGACTAAATTAGTCACGGGTGTAACAGTCAACGGGGTATATAAGCTAGTAGAAATAGATACTATTGCGACTATGAAACAATCTAGCCACAAGCTTACATATCCAGGTTGCAAGCAGATATTCCGTAAAGTAACTGATGGTCACATAAGTTCAGACAGACTGAGTTTAAAAGATGAAATACCTGATGATGAAGAACAAGGCTTATTAGAAATGATTATGCAGTCTGGGAAAAGACTACAATCACCTGAAAGTTTGGATACAATTCGTCAGCGCACTGCAAATTCTGTAGCAAGTCTTCCTGCTAAGGTTCGTCAAATTGACAAGCCGCCTGCATTTGAAGTTGATATTTCTAATGCCTTACAGTCTTTGCGGAATGAAGTGGCTAGAAGAGGTAATAGGTAATAAATCAGGATAATCAATACAGCCTAATTTGACCTGGAGAAAATCTACCAAGTCGGATCATCGTATATATTTACCGTTAATTCTGATATGTCTCCAGGAACCGAACTAATACAGGCACAAATAGCTTCCCCATCCCCTAGTTCCACTTCACAAGCATGACAAGAACCCATCAAACATCCCGTGGCAATAAACACCCCTGCTCGTTCTGCTACCTGTAACATTGGTTCTCCTGGTTCTGCTTCGACTGTAATATTGTCTGGCAGAAAACAAACCTTAATACTCATATACTTTTACAAATAACCTTTAATAAAAATTAGACAAAATTTTCTTTAAATCTAAATGTTTTTCCACAATGTCTGCCAGAGTATTTAAAGTGGTTTCTCTTTGATCTCGGTAATTAGAAATTCCTGTAGCCAAAGACGACATTCCCCTTTGCTTACGTAAGTGATTAATCCAAGAGCGTCGCCAAGCACCGTTATCAAATAGCCCATGAATATAGCAACCCCAAACAGACTGGTTTTTGTCTACTAATCCTAAGCTAGCATCATCAAAAATTGGTCGATAATCATCTTCTCCTCCTCCTTCTTTAAGACGACGACTAAGACGAGTGCGTCCTTGGTGAATTTCATAGCCGTCTACGGGTAATCCTGGTTGGGGAAAGTGGGAAATTACCTGTCTTTGACGAGCGATTTTGTTAGGGGAAAGCATAGTTGTAATCGGCAATAGGTCAAGAGCGTTGTATTCTCCTGCTTCTCCTTCAAAGCCCTCTGGATCGATTACACGCTGTCCTAAGATCTGATAACCGCCACAAATACCTAATACCGTACCTCCCGCAGCAGCATAGTTTTTAATTTGTTCTGCCATACCACTTCTTTCCATTGCTAATAAATCAGCAATAGTAGTTTTAGTTCCAGGAATAATTACCGCATCAGGGTGTCCCAAGGAATCTTGAATATCTATATAGTTAACTGCTACAGAAGATTCTGCCTCCAAGGGGTCAAAATCAGTAAAGTTGGCAATTCTTGGTAGTCTAATAACGTGAATATTAATATCTTGGCTACCAAGACGGCGATTTCTTTCTAACAAATCGAGAGAATCCTCGGAGGGAAACCGCTCATTACTCCAGGGAATTACACCCAAAACAGGTATTTTGGTCTTTTCTTCTAACCACTCGATTCCTGAGTCGAGAAGTTCTTTCTGTCCTCTAAATTTATTAATTACCACCCCTTTGACAAGCGATCGCTCTTGAGGGTCTAATAGTTCTAATGTACCTACTACGTGAGCAAACGCGCCACCACGCTCAATATCTACAACCAAAATAGTTGGCGCATTAAGATGTTTTGCCACTCTCATGTTAGTCAAATCTCGGTGTTTGAGATTAATTTCTGCGGGGCTTCCTGCCCCCTCGCAGACAACCAAATCAAATTCTAAAGATAGACGATACAAAGACTCTTGAATTACTTCCCAGCCCAAATCAAAATATTTCTCATAATATTCGCTGGCTTTGACTGTACCTACAGCCTTGCCCTTAATAATTATTTGAGAGGTCATGTCCCCTTGAGGCTTCAAGAGAATGGGGTTCATTTCTACTCTGGGGGCAACTCCCGCTGCCCAAGCCTGAACTGCCTGAGCGTGTCCTATTTCTCCCCCAGTCGATGTTACATAGGCATTTAGTGCCATATTTTGCCCTTTGAAGGGGGTAACTCGCCAGCCCTGTCTCGCCAAAATACGGCAGAGTGCAGCAGTCAGAAAGGATTTTCCTGCATGAGATGTTGTCCCGACCACCATAATCGCTTTCATCGATCGCTCCTGTGCTGGAATATATACACTGTTATAACAGCTAGATCGGCAGTTAATATTAGTGAAGCGTTTATTTTAACCAACGATTGAGCCAATTGAAAACTCGATCTATCAAAGAAGCAGGAGGAATCTGATTTTGTGACTGTTCCCATTGGGCTACAATCTTTCTACCCAAAGGGGTTAAACGAAAACTGTCGGTTAATCCCTGTCCGTCTACTTCCCGTCTTAACAAGCCTACATTAATTAACCAAACTAGTTTGGCTTCAGTTTTTGGTTCACTAAAAGCTTGAGTGGCATAACCCAATTTAATTCCTGTTTCGCCAGCAATTTGCTGAATTGGTACGCTTTGATTACGCATATCTTTAAATAGCTTAAGGCAAAAGGGAGAGCAGGATAAAGCTCTTTTTGCTCTGTTAATTATTTTGGGAGCATAATTAAATGCTTCACTATTTAAATCAGTAATCATTTTTAATTAATTATGCCTACCTACTTGTCTGTTCTTTGCTGCCTAGATTGAGCAACATTATCGATGATCAAATTTGCTAAACTAATTAACAATAATTTTAGTTTAAGAAAACTTGATGCAAGTTTCTAATCCTGCAAACATTTATATTATGACAGGCTTTCACGCCTTATCTGATTCTTTGCGCCTCAAAATTGTTCAACTGCTACGCGAGCAAGAACTATGTGTTTGTGATTTATGCGATCGCCTTAACGTTAACCAATCTAAATTATCCTTTCATCTCAAAACTTTAAAAGAAGCAAAATTAATTTCTCCTAGACAGTCAGGACGCTGGATTTACTATAGTCTTAATTTGCCCCAGTTGACCCTGCTAGAGCAATATTTGGGTGATTTATGCTGTGGTGCAACCATGATTCCCCGCCCTGATTGCGTTTAACTGATTTTTCGACGTTAAACAATTGAGACATGAATATATAATTTCTAATTAACCGAACTTCCAGCAGCCAATTGATATAGTCATTCTCAATAGCAACCAGACTATCTTTGAAAAAAGTAGCAGATAGCAGATAGCAAGTAGCAAATGAGATTTAACCTTATAATTAGTACAAAACTATTATAAGGAAATTAATTGGAATGACTATAAACAAATATGATTAGTATAGGTTTGGTTTGTAAAACTTTGGATTGACCAACGGTCACAGCAGGCTCCGTCCGTTTAGGGCGGAGTAATCTGTGACTCTTCTACGTCAGTGACGGTAAAGCTATATCCTAATGACAAGCCTGCTCTGACTAAAGTATTAACAAAATCAGTTTTAAACCTTGTATTCTAAGACAATTTTTGTAGTCAGAAAAATATTATTAAAAATGGTTAAAACCACTGACATCCAAATATAACCTAAAGCACTACAATACAAAAAAGATGATTTTTTTGCATCTAATCTAGAAACAATGTTTAAATCTCGAATCTCTTTGCAGACTCTACTAGCAAAAATTTTCCTGTCAACTGCTATTGTTACATTGTCTACGTGCATACTATCTAACGAAGTTTATAGCCAAGAATATGCTCAAAAAAGCAATTCCGTAGCAGCGACTCAACAAGATTCAGAATTAGACGATTTGGCTCAACAAGTTCATCAACAAGTAAATAAATATCGCGCCTCTGTCGATCTTCCGCCTTTAAAATTAAATACTAAAATAAGCGAGCAAGCTCAAATTCACAGCGAGAATATGGCACAACAAAAAGTAGAGTTTGGTCATCAGGGTTTTGACTCTAGAATAGAAGTTTAAAAAATAATATTGCTTATCGTCGTGCAGCAGAAAACGTAGCCTACAATCAAAGATATCGCGATCCTGCTAGTGAAGCCGTAACTGGATGGATAAAAAGTGAGGGTCATAGACAAAACATGGTAGGAAACTATAATTTAACAGGCATTGGAGTAGCAAAAAATAAACAAGGAGAATACTACTTTACTCAAATTTTTATCCTAGAATAAGTCAAAAATATGGTTTTAGAAAACGTTCAATTCTCTGATGAAGATCTAGGTACAGCCACCCTAGCTTGCTATATGTCTGCTGATGAAATTTATTGGTATTGATTTTGGATGGACATCTGGCGCAACTGGTCTATGTTGTCTGGCTTGGCAAGATAATATCCTTAGACTTTTGGACATCACTACTATTTTAGAAATTGATGCCATACTTGCCTGGATAGATACCTGGGTATCAGCCGACGCACCAGCTTTAATTGCGGTAGATGCACCTACGGTTATTAATAATCCAACGGGAATGAGATTAGCCGATAAATTAACCCATAAATATTTTGGTCGTTATCATGCAGGGTGTTATCCAGCTAATCTTAATAGTAGTTTTGCCGATCGCACTGTAGGCTTAAGCTTAAGTTTGGCTGCTAGAAACTTTCAACACGCTCCAACTATAAAGGCGCAGCAGCCAGGAAGATATCAGATAGAAGTTTTTCCTCATCCAGCCATAGTCAATCTATTTGGTTTGGATAGAATTTTAAAGTATAAAAAAGGTAAAATTGCCCAGCGTCAGCAAGAGTTAAATAAGTTGCGAGACTATATTGTTGATATTTTACCTAGATTAGAACCCCCTTTGCATACTTCTAGTTTAGACATCCCTGGGATAAGCTTAGGCAATAATTTTAGTCCAACTGGTAAAGAACTAAAATCTATTGAAGACAAACTGGACAGCTTGTTATGTGCCTATATAGCTGCTTACTGGTGGTATTGGGCAGAAGCAAAAAATCTGGTTTTAGGTGATTTAGAAACTGGTTATATTGTTATTCCCACGCTTACTTAATTCTTAAATAGCCCTTGAGGACGCACCAAAAGAATAACGATCATAATTGCTAAAGCTACCGCTAACTTGTACTCTGAACCCAAGATAGGAACGCTTAACTCTTGGGCAATACCAATTATAAACGCACCGACGATCGCACCATAAGGATTGCCAATTCCTCCTAAAATTACCGAGGCAAACATCGGCAAAATTAGAAACCAGCCCATATTGGGGCGCACCACCGCAATCAAGCCATACATTCCCCCCGCAAAGGCGGTTAGCACTCCTGTAATCACCCATGTCCACAGCACAACTCTCTCGACATTAATTCCTGAAACTCTAGCTAAATCGATGTTATCGGCAACAGCCCGCATTGCCTTGCCAATTTTAGTGTTTTGTAAAACCAGATGCAGAGCCACAATAGCGGCGATCGCCAAGCCGATAACTACCAGCCGATAATAAGCAATACGGAGATCGCCAAATTCTAGGGCAGGAATTACAGGCAGGAGATATAGCTGATTGCTACCACCATAAAGTAATAAAATTCCGTTGCGAATAAATAAAGCCAGCCCAATAGAAATAATAATTAAAGTGGTATCACTAGCACGGCGATCGCGCATTGGTTTCCAAAGCAAATATTCGGCAATCAGCATCGCCATAATTGTGCCTACTGCTCCCAAGGTCATTGCCAACCAAATATTTAAGCCACTGTCATTAGCCAGCCAGGTTAAATAAGCCCCTAGAGTCATAAAATCTCCATGGGCAAAGTTAGAAAGATTGAGAATGCCATAGGTAAGTGTCAAACCAATCGCAGCCAGGGCAAGAATGCTACCAACGGCAATACCATTAAAAATAAGCTGAAGATCGAGATTATATTCGGAAATTAATGACCACATTCTCGTTTTTCAGTAGCTCCAATAAATTAAGCAGGAAAAAATTCATCTAACGGTAGATAACAGCCAATAATTCTACGTTATCTGTTGCTGATTGAAAAATCCCGTTATTTTTTGGTCTAGATCGAGCTGCTTACAAAACTATCAAGTTTAATCTCGATCGCGTTTTTCATAATGAGAACAGTCATCACATGGTCCATTAGGATTGATTGCACAACGAAGATAGGGTGAGCGGGCGTTGTTAGCACAGGTTGTATCACCAATAAAATATTTGGTTATTGGTCTACGGCGATCGCTGATGATATAAGACTCGCGATCGTAATAATAAGCATTATTACGAAAACTCTCTCGATGGCGATCGGAGTAGGTAGTTAAAATTTGAGCGCGTCTTAACCTCATTTGCCAGCGTTCTTTAGCTTTGCGGAAGATAGCTAAGTAGACTAAGGAAGGTAGAATACTTAGCAAGAGGATAAGAGCTAGCTTGATGACAAAATCGATGGAGTAGTTAGTCATATTGAGCTAGATAAGTCTGCGGAGGTGCTAGTTGTGGTTGCTGTAACCTAATTTCTATTATGGCTGTTAACTGGATATGTATCCGTTAATTGGCAGATAATTTTAGATTTGATTATTTTAGACCTTAATTAGCTCAACAAATAACAACTACTGCTTATTTAAATAATAGATTAAAGTTCAAAAGAGCCGACAGGATTTAAGACACTGGGGATAAATCCTCTTTCAAGCTCGCGCATTCTCACTTGTTTTGCCTGTAGTGCTGTTTGCAAAATTTTTATGGCTACTTTAGGTTTTCCTGCACCACAAAAAAATAAATCTGCTGCAAAATAGCCGTATTCGGGCCAGGTATGAATAGCAATATGAGACTCTGCTAGAGTTGCTGTAGCGGTTACACCATGAGGACTAAATTGATGAACACACAGATCGATTAAAGTCGCTTCTCCTGCTTTGACAGCTTCTAATAATCCTTGTTTGATAGCTTCGGGACTGTTGAGTAATTCAGCTGGTGCTTGCCAAGCATCTACAACCAGATGAGTTCCCATTTTTTCCATTCGTTTAACCTTAATCAATAAATTAAATTGTTGGATTGAGCATTTTACCTAATCCATTATGATATATGTTTTAATTTTATGGCGGTATACAGCAAAATTATCTATTTATCGGCAATTGTCAGCTTTTTCTGGTTTTAAAACCGCTAAAGCTGCCACAGTGAAAGCAGCAGTCGATAATCCTGCATCTTAAATAACAATTTAATTTGAGTAACCTAATTTATATTTACCTCCTAGCTCAAATAAATCTGTTATAATTTTAAATCGATACGTTTAAGGAGAGGTGGCTGAGCGGTTGAAAGCGGCTCCCTGCTAAGGAGTTATGGGGTGTAAACTTCATCGGGGGTTCGAATCCCCCCCTCTCCGTATTAGTTTAAGAAGAACTTTTTTTAATGTTTTCTTAATCTCCCTAAGAGAAAGATTGCGAGGATATCGAGTACAATTCCGATCTATTAAACCTACATGGGATTAGAGTTAGGACTTTGAATATGAAATATCTCGACTTAGCTAATTTAAGAAAATATCGCCTTACTTCTAAAACATTATTAACTCTGGTCTGTTTGAGTGCTGGTATATTAGCAACTTCTTGTCAAGGAGGAGGATCTGATGGAAAACAGTCTAGTGCAAAAGACAACGGTCTTAAATTAGGTTCTTTGTCTCCGACTACGGGAGATTTATCCTCCATTGGACAAAACTGGCCTACCGCCGTCAAATTAGCCGTAGACACAGTTAATGAGTGTGGTGGAGTTAATGAAGCCCCCGTCAGTCTAGTTACCGAAGACACCCAAACCGATCCTAGTGCGGGAAGTGCCGCTATGACAAAACTAGCCGAAGTAGACAAAGTTGCTGGAGTTGTAGGAGCTTTTGCCAGTAGTGTTTCTGGTGCAGCTGTAGATATTGCAGTACGAGACAAAGTGATGATGGTGTCTCCTGGTAGCACAAGTCCTGTGTTTACTGAAAGAGCGAAAAAGGGTGAATTTGACGGATTTTGGGCGCGCACCGCTCCACCAGATACTTACCAATCCCAGGCATTAGCAGCATTGGCAAAAAAACAGGGGTTTAACAATGTTTCCATCGTTGACATTAACAATGACTATGGTGTGGGATTTGAACAGCAGTTTGCCAAAGCATTTAAAGAAAGAGGCGGTAACATCGTCGGCAAGCCAGTACGTTATGATCCTAAAGCAGCAACCTTAGATAGTGAAGCAAAAGCAGCATTTGGAAATAAACCTGATGCTGTAGCAGCGATTCTTTACGCCGAGACAGGTAGTGTGTTGCTAAAATCTGCTTTTGAGCAGGGTTTGACTGACGGGGTAACTATTTTGCTGACAGACGGTGTTTATTCCGATGATTTTGTCCGCCAGGTAGGCAAGACTGCTGATGGCAAATCTATTATTGCGGGAGCTTTAGGAACTGTACCAGGAGCAGACGGCAAGGCTTTAAAATCTTTTACGGCTTTGTGGAAAGAAAAAACTGGCAAGGAATTAACCGCTTATGTCCCTCACAATTGGGATGCTACAGTTTTAATGATGTTGGCAGCCGAAGCTAGCGATGCCAATACTGGAGAAGGCATCAAAAGCAAAATATTAGATGTGGCAAACGCTCCTGGTACAGAAGTTAGCGATGCCTGCGAGGCAATGAAGCTAGTTCGTCAGGGACAAGATATTAATTTCCAAGGAGCCAGCGGCAATGTAGATATTGATAAAAATGGCGATGTTGTCGGCAGTTATGATGTATGGCAAGTAGGAGAAGATGGTAGCCTTAGCGTGATTGATAAAGTTAATCCTGTCAGCGATAAATAGTCTGACCAACAATCACAGATTTCTCCTCTTGCAAACTAACCCTGAATCAAACTAAGCTTAAGTTGAGATAGGAACAAGATATATAATTGCGATCTATATCTTTTGTGCATCTTATAACCCTCATCTAAAATTATTTCTGTTTTGAATAACTCAGATCGCACTTATCGCATTCTAGAATAAAGAACACCATAAATTATGATACTGAAACAAGTCATTGCCCAAGTCAAAAATCTCTTTCCTGCACCCGCAGTTCATGCTCATTGTGATGGTCCTTGCGGTGTGTACGATCCCGCTTCGGCTCGTATTACGGCTGAGGCTGTAGTTTCGATGACCAAAAAAATTCTCGAATTGGAGCATCCAGATATCGGTAACAAGTCAGTAATGATCGAGTATCATAATACTCTTTCTCGCTTTGTCGCCATTAAAGAAGAACAAGCTCAAAAAACCAAAGAAGATTTATTAATTCTCTGGACAGACTATTTCAAGCCTGTGCATCTAGAGCAATATCCCGATCTTCACGATACTTTTTGGAAAGCTGCTAAACTTTGTTCTGCTTGTAAAGTCGAAGTAAGTACAGAACACGCCAATGAATTAATGGAAGCAGTTAAAAAAATCCATGAAATGTTCTGGGCAACTAAAGAACGTGACGTTAGCTTTGTCAAAGCTAGCTAGAACTTATTAAATTCCCTTGGGAAAATTAGTAAGTAAAGTTATTAAGGTGAGTTATTTAAATGTAGCTCACCATTTTTTATGGATAAAGATTTCAGTCAGTATTTAATCTTGTTAATTTTGATTAACTTACTTCAAAATTTGAAGACAGTTTTTTGTTAAAGGGCAAATCTTCATTAATAGCAGTAATTTCTGCTTGTGAACCGCGATTCACCTCACCGATGTAATTATGAAGAATTTTAGCCATACGACCGTTGTAAAAACGGTGCAAACTACGGTTAGCTGTGGCGGGAAAACCTCTCCTTTTTTTGTGCCTGCCTCCTGCACCTGGATCGTACATTTGAATACCGTTGGCGATCGCCCATTCAATAGGTTTATAGTAACAGGTTTCAAAATGGAGACAATCATATTCCTCATCGCATCCCCAATAGCGTCCATATAAATTTTCACCTTTGCACAGGCAAAACGACATACCCACGGGTTTTTGCTCGTTATGCTCAGTATATGCCGCAATTAGGACAAGGCGATCGCTGTAATTAGGATAAAGCTGTTCAAAAAACTGACGGGTTAAATATTTGCTGCCCCAGTAGAATTTATTGCAGGTACTACTATAAAAGCGATAAATCTCAGAATACAGATGGCGTGGGATTTCTGAACCAACATAAGTTTTAGTATACAAATTAGCTTTAGCTACGGCTTTTCTCTCTCGTTTAATGTTTTTGCGCTGATTACTATTAAACATTTTGAGATAGTCGTCAAAGCTTTGAAAATCGCGATTTGACCAAATATAGCCATGGTGTAGCCAGCTATGAAAACCGTTTTTTTCCATCATTGCGCCCCAGTCAGGATCGACAAATAAGAAATTACAGCCCGAAAGACGATTGCGATCGCAAAAATTATCAATTGCTGCTATCATAATCTCCGTCAATATCTCTTCATCTTCTCCAGGGGCAATTAAGAAGCGATAGCCGACGGCAGGGGTAAAAGGAGTCATGCCCAGTAATTTTGGATAATACTCAATGCCCAAGCGATGGGATAAATCTGCCCACTGATGGTCAAAGACAAATTCACCGTAGCTATGACCTTTAATATACAGCGGTGCTGCGCCAATTAACTGAGCGTCGCGCCAAATTGCCAAATGGCATGGTTGCCAACCTGTACGGGCAGTAGCACTACCAGAAGTTTCAATGTTGTTTAGCCATTCCCATTCAAGAAAGGGAGTGTTTAAAGGCTTCGCCAACTCATCCCAGTCTGGTTGAGGAATTTCGGCAATTTGAGAAACCCAAGCTATAGAATATTGAGATTTAATCTGCTCAACCATAAGGTATTTTTATTTTCAGGGCTGGAGGACAAACTTAAGTAAATCAGTTTACTAATTAGCCTAATAAATATTGCCAAAGATTGCAGCATCAATTTTAGCTTTTTCTTGCTTGAATGATCTTGTTCTAAAATAAGGCTAAAAAATTGCGATCGCAACCTCGACAATTGCTCTTTGTTGGAAACCAACAAGACCGCATTGTCTCGCAACTAGCAAAGACTCATATTTGCATTAAAAAAAATGACCTCGCTGATTTTCAATTATTAAACCAGTGAACTACATTTATTCAATTAGACACGCTACAATTTTGAAGATAACTTTCAAATTCCTCAAAATTTAGCATTTTTATCATCTTTACATTTATGTTTTTAAGCGAACTTGCACCTGCCCTACAAAAGTTTCTTCAACAGCCAATTGCCTTTGCTGGTGGTTTTGCCTCTGGTATTTTGCATTTGAACTTAAATGAAGAACCTTTGTCCAAATGGTTAGAAAATCAAGGATATAACCAAGTGAACAATAATTCTGCGACTCCAAATAATAGGGACAAACCAAATTCAATTGACATTGATTAATAAAGCTTGAGGTGTTTTGATGACTTTTATACTCAATTACAAAAGTCATCAAAACAGTAAGGCACGCAGATATCGCAGTACGTTATAAGGTTAGGACAAAAAATTTAATTGCTCGTAAGTAAAAAGTAGCCAAGGTGTACCCACCGCAGGGAGTGTCCTAACATAGCCTCGTATTGCTATACTTATCTGCGTGCCTATATATTAGCTAACTAAATCTGATAACCAGATACAAAAAAGCTTTAAAAGCCTATTCCTGCAAGAAGGTTTTTAATTCCTCTGGTGCTTTGACTAAAGATAAAATTGTCCGTAGTTGCTCGCCTTCTAAAACTTCATTTTTAAGTAGAGTTTGGGTGGTTGATTCTAACAAATCGCGGTTAAACTCAATAATTTTTAAAGCTACTTCATAGCCTTGCTCGATATTCTGCTTAACTAGGCGGTCTATTTCACCTGCCACCTCGACCCCTACAGTTCTTCTAGAAGTAGAACCCTCAAGAAACTGCCCTTCGTCTTTAGCAAAAGCAACTGGACCTAAATCTTTGCTCATACCATACTGAGTTACAGCTTTTTCTGCCAGTTCGGTTGCCTTTTGAATATCGTCACTCGCCCCAGTAGAGACTTTATTAAAAACTGCTTTCTCTGCTGCCCGTCCTCCTAGTAAGGTGGCAATTTTGCCTCTTAGTTCATCCTCCAGCATCAAGAAACGATCTTCTTCTGGAGTTTGCAGGGTATAGCCTAAGGCACTCAATCCACGAGGAACGATAGAAATTTTGGCAACTTTATTACCTCCTGGCATTAAAGCACCGACTAGAGCATGACCAACCTCATGATAGGCTACAGTTTGACGCTCTATGGGAGTTAGTACGCGCGATCGCTTTTCTAAACCAGCTACAACTCGTTCAAAGGCTTCGCTAAAGTCTGTCATTAATACTGCCTGACGATTGTTACGGGCGGCAAGCAAGGCAGCTTCGTTAACCAAGTTAGCTAGATCTGCCCCTGCAAATCCCCCTGTCTGGGAGGCAATTTCGCTTAGATCTACATTTTCCCCCAGCATTACCTGACGAGAATGAACTTTTAGTATTTCTATTCTGCCACTTTTATCAGGGCGATCGACCAATACCTGTCGGTCAAATCTACCAGGACGACGCAAAGCAGGATCTAGGATTTCTGGACGGTTGGTAGCAGCTATCAAGATTACTCCTTCATTGCCATCAAAGCCATCCATTTCTGTTAGCAACTGGTTTAAAGTTTGCTCTCGTTCATCATTACCGCCGTTAGGGTTGTTACCACGAGATTTACCAATGGCATCTAGTTCATCAATAAAAATAATACAGGGTGCTTGGCGTTTTGCTTGATTAAACAAATCTCTGACCCTAGAAGCACCTACACCGACATATAATTCAACAAATTCCGAACCAGACATACTCAAAAAAGGAACACCTGCTTCCCCTGCTACGGCTTTTGCCAGTAAAGTCTTGCCTGTTCCTGGAGAACCAACTAATAATACTCCTTTAGGAATTTTTGCGCCAATCTGACGATATTTAGCACCATTTTGCAGAAAATCAATAACTTCTTGCAGTTCTTGTTTTGCCTCATCTACCCCTGCAACGTCAGCAAAGCTAATGCCAGTCTTACTCTTTTGATATACTCGTGCATTGCTTTTGCCCATCCCCATACCAACACCGATACTGCCGTTTTCGGTGCTTAATTTAGCTAGCCAAGCAAAAACACCTACTAATATTCCTGAAGAAAGGAGCATCGCCATCAAACTATTGGTAAAATCTGAATTATCTTTAACAAGATTAAACTCAATGTTTTGGCGACTCAGCACGCTCATCAAATTTTCATCAGAATCATGCTTTTGAGTTCGATAGCGTTGACCACCAAATTCTGCCTTGAGTTGATATTCAATCCAGCGAGATTTAATCGTCACCTGCTGAACTTTATTAGACCTAATCTCATTAATAAATGTACTGTAGGTTGCTGGCGAAATGGTTTGAGTTTTCATTTCTGAGGTATTTGAAACAACATCAAGAAGCAAAATAGGTGTTGCCATCTATTTTTGGACTTCTCACTAATTGCATTGTCTGTTAATTTTTATAGTTGGCAAAGCAGAGATTACTACACTAACTTTTAGGGTCTTCCTTTAGCTGAAAGTTTTTTGATACGGTTGTTACGATAATTCTTTTCGGTTTACCAGCAAAATAAATATATAAGACAAACTTATGCCTAAGACAACATATAGTCGTACAAAGTTAGATTAGGACATATTAGACCTCTTGCATAAGTCCCATAAATTTCGGTTGAGTTTAGGCAAAAGCGGTGCGACCCCCTAAAGGGTTCAACAGTTTGCTTATGCCAGGGAACCCGTCCACCGCAACTGTTTCACCGCGCCGACGCAAGGCGCAAACGCCAGTTCCTTCAACGGGTCACAGACCCGCAACGGACTGGCTTGGGAACGCGCACCAAGAAAGGCAAAAGGGGTTAATTTTAATTCCTAATTTATTTTTGCAAGAGGTCTATTAAAGCGTTAAACATCGGGCTTTTACCTCATTAGAATAACCTCTAGAATCATAAGTATCAATGAACTGACGGTTACAACTACGATAGAGATAGTTTTGTTTATCTCTTCGACGACCATTTTTGACTGTTTTGGTTGATTTACATTTTGGACATTGCATCATAATTAAAATCATACTTTAATTGTGCAACGCCAAAAACGGAGTCCAGTACACAAGTATTTGCTCTAGTTAATCTAAAGTTAATCATTACTTCTTATTGTGTTAACCTTGATGCTTTAATTCTTAAGTAAAGAGGAATCACAGAATAGCAAATCAAAAATGAGTCAGGAATCAGACAATAGTAAAAATAACTTTTTGTATCCCAAGGTAAATTATCGGGGTGAACTCACGCCTAGCAATGCCAATAATTTAGTATTTAACGCCAATTTGCAAGAATTTGCTCAAAAAGTAGTTTATATTTGCGGACTGGAAACCAACGGGAAAGTATCTACTGATGAGGCTTATAAGCAAATTAAACAGCTATGGAAGCAGTTAAAAACTTCTAAAAAAGAACTTTTAGATAGTCAAGACGAAGAATCTACATAGTTACAAGAATTATTTAAATCCTGGTAAACTCCATGCTTCAGGCTTGAATTCTGTCATGGAATTAAATACTTGATTTGCCTCTTGAAACAGCTTTTTATCAAATACTGAGTCAGGAATTACCACTATAGACATCCCCGCAGCGATCGCAGCTTCCATTCCCGCTCTTGAATCTTCAAACACTAGGCAGTTTTGGGGCGCAACATTTAATCTTTTGGCTGCCAACAGAAAGATATCTGGTGCGGGTTTTCCCTGGGCAATTTCTACATCATCTCCCAGGGTAGTTATTTGAAAATGCTTTAACCACTGCTGATGCTTTACGGTTTTCATCTCAAAATGATGACGGGTAGAGCTAGAGGCGATCGCTTGTGGAATATTATGGTTAAATAAATGCTGAGTTAGTTTTTGTGTACCTGGTAAAGCCTGTGCTGTCTGATAAAGAGGATATAACAACTTATTGCGCTCAACTAAATACTCTTCGGGCGTAATAGGAAGTCCAAGAGTCTCGACTAATATTTTGGCAGAATCTAAAGTCGGCCTACCAGCGATCGCAATTTTCAGATCTCGATCAAAAGTTTTACCGTAGCGTTGGGCAACTTCTTTATTTACTCGTTCGTGGAGAGATTCTGTATCCAACAGTAATCCATCCATATCATAAATAATATGAGTAATCATAACTTCTTTAATAGCTATTAGCTATTAGCTACTTATAGCGGACTAAATTAACACGGTAGCGTTGTTTTTTGGTAACTGAAATATCTCCTACCTCTAATCTTCCTTTACCCCTGACTGCAATCAAATCCCCTGCCTTAACGTTGTGACTAGCTTGAGTTATTTCTTTCCAATTAACTCTAACATCATTGCTAGAAATAGCACTTGCCATTTTATTACGGGACATTCCAAAACCAGCAGAGGCGATCGCATCTAAACGCATAGATGCTTCTACTGTGGTCATTTCTTTTTTCTTCGGTGGACGGATTTTTAATTCACTAAATTCTATCTGCTGAGTTTTAACTGCTACAGATCGCACTTGAATCAAAGAAGCTGTTAAAAAATCAACCATTTCTGGGACAACGATAGCCTGCGCGCCTCTTTCTCCCAATACTAGAATATCGCCTACTTTTTCTCTAACAATACCTGTACCTAATATTGAACCCAAAAAATCTCGATGGGTAGCAGGGTCAAACAAAAAATTACCCGCAATATCTAATGCTGCTAATTCAACCTGAGACTCATCTAAGGGAATGTCTGGGCGAGATAAAGCAATACGCCTTCTTTCTGCTTGAGCATATCCTCCCCAGGGCAAAGCCTTAATTTCCGTAAGATTTTGCAAGATAGCCTCCACTTCGGCAACCACTGGCGGAGATAAAAAATCTGTTACAATCACTTCCCAATTGTTTATTGCTTGGTCAGCTTTATCTATAACGCGAGTAATTTCCTCTTTATTTTCGACGCGCTTTAGTAAGTCTTCTTTTGGCAGCATTTAGTTATGATTCTCTGATTTATATTATATTTTAGCGAGAATACTGGTGGTATTTTCACTTTTGTATGACTATAGCTGCCTTCTAAACCATCGACATACAATTTTTCCTCTGATAGTTTGGCACTAGCAGTATGGGCAACATCATAAGAAAAGCGAAGTAGTTCCCTATCAACTTTGAGACAGGTAGAGGAGGTGGAGGAGTGTGACGATGGAGAAGTATAAACTTCACTACCCCTCCACCCCAATTACTCCTCAAAACAATTTTGACAATCAATTTCGACGGACTAATAATCGCGTTTTAGCAATTTATTGAGCCTTTAATACTTTTGATAGATGGCAAAATATGTCTTTGTAGAGATGTGGTAGTCCCAATGAAACTTTTATAATTAAAAATAAGGGAATTTAAAATTTTTCTATGACTATTGCCAATAAAACAAGATTTTTAAATAAGTTTTTAAATAAATACAGTGCGATGCCTAGTAACTTGGCGATCGCCTTAAGTTTCTTATTAACGGGGTTTTATAGCGTCCAGGCAAATGCCCAGAGCAATCCCAAACAATATAAAGATTCATCTACACCCGTTGCCGATCCCATTTCTAGTGATGATCCTGGTTATCTTAATAATATAAAAGCTGGGGATAGTCCCTGGGGTTTTTCTAGCGCATCAGAATCTAAATCTCTAGACAACAATTTAAATCAATTAGGTCAGTACAATATTTCTACGGAACAAAAGCAAAGAAATCTAAATATAGAGAGGACTTGGGACAAGTTTGGAAGTGGAGAGCAATACTCTGTGTCTATACCCATATATAAATTTTAAATACCGTTAGTTTAAATCTATCAAAGTCTTTTTATGTTACCGACACTTGCGGTAATTTTATTGTCAATAAGCATTTCATAAATTTGTTCGGCAGTGCAAAACATAAATTATCACTATAAAAAAGCTATTTATTGATAACTTAATTTTGCAGAATTAGCACTAACAGCATTGTTGATAATAATTATAAGTTTTTTAAAGAGTCCAGATTTGTCAGATAATCAGTATTAAGTGTCGTATTTCAAAGTTTAAAAGATAGTGAAAAAGTTAATTCGCGGTCTAGATAAGTTCAGACAGACCTATGTCAGCAGTCATCAGGAGCTTTTAGAACAGCTTTCTCATGGTCAAAAACCTAGAGTTTTATTTATTGCTTGTTCTGATTCTAGAGTAGATCCAAACTTAATCACTGATACTGATATTGGGGAATTGTTTGTTATTCGTAACGCAGGCAATATTATTCCTCCCTATGGTGCAGCTAATGGCGGAGAAGGAGGAACAATTGAATATGCCATTCATGCTTTAGGTATTGAACAGGTAGTTATCTGTGGACACTCCCACTGTGGTGCAATGAAGGGGCTACTGAAGCTTAACAAACTTCAAAAAGATATGCCCTTGGTGTATGACTGGCTCAAACACGCAGAGTCAACTCGGCGGATGGTGCTGGAAACCTATCCTCACTATGAAGGCGATGATTTGATTGAAATGCTGGTTGCAGAAAATGTTCTGATCCAAATTGACAATCTCAAAACCTATCCTATAGTTAGATCTAGGCTACATCAGGGTAGGCTAAAAATCTATGCTTGGATTTATAATATCGAAACTGGTAGTGTCCTTGCTTATGATGCTCGCACCCATACTTATGTTCCCCCTGAAGGTCAGCTATTAGAAGAAGAGAATACCGTTCGTTCTTTTTCCACCTCTGCTAATAATGAGTCAATTATTCCCGTGAAAAAAGAGCTTGAGGCTCTATTAAAAGTTACCCCCGAAACCTCTAAGGCAGCTAAACAAGCAACAAGATCGCTGATAACTCTCTTTGATAAGGCACGTCGCCTGGGGATGAACAACATAGAGTTGCAAAACTACCATTCCTTGTTTTCTGAGTCTGTACAGCTTTGGGCAGAAAAAATTTATACTCGCGTTTAAAATACAGACATCTTAATTTAATTAAACAATATATTAAAGAGCCATGGAAGTTATCCCTGCAATCGATCTACTCGACGGCAAATGCGTAAGACTTTATCAAGGAAACTATAATCAAGCCTCAATCTTTAACGATAATCCTGTAGAAGTAGCTCGCCAATGGGAAAAGGAAGGTGCAACCAGACTCCATGTAGTAGACCTAGACGGGGCAAAAGCAGGAAAGTCAGTTAACTTAAAAGTAATTGAAGCGATCGCCAAGGCTATATCTATTCCTGTCCAGGTTGGAGGGGGTTTGCGCGATCGCGCTGGGGTATCCAGATTGCTAGATACTGGGGTACAGCGGGCAATTTTGGGTACGATAGCCGTAGAAAAACCAGAGCTAGTAACTCAATTATGTCAAGAATTTCCCGAACAAATTGTCGTCGGTATTGATGCCCGAAATGGTAAAGTAGCTACTAGAGGCTGGCTAGAAACTTCAGAAATAGTTGCTGTTGATTTAGCTCATCGCATGGCACAACAGGGCGCAGCAGCAATTATTTATACCGATATCCATCGTGATGGTACGTTATCTGGTCCTAATATGGAGGCTTTGCGAGAACTAGCCGAATCAATTTCTATTCCTGTAATTGCTTCTGGTGGAGTAAGTTCTTTAACTGATTTATTAAGTCTATTGGCTTTAGAATCTATAGGAGTTAGAGGGGTAATTGTTGGGCGTGCTATCTATACAGGAGATGTGAGCCTCAAAGAAGCAGTACGGGCAGTGGGTGATGGTCGTTGGCAAGATGTCCCCCCCGATACTGGGACATATATTGTTTAGATGTAATACATTCGATGATATTTCACTTATGAAAACGCTGGAGGAAATCAAGCAATGGCTTGTGGAACATAAACCCTTATTGCAGGAAGATTATAAGGTTCGGGAGCTAGGAATTTTTGGCTCTTACATTCGCCAAGAGCAAACCGAAACCAGTGATATTGATCTGTTGGTAGAGTTTTCTGAGATACCTAGCTTATTAAAGTTTGTCAATTTAGAGAACTATCTCAGCGACAATTTGGGGGTTAAGGTAGATTTGGTGCATAAAAACGGTTTAAAGCCTCGGATTGAAAAGAGGATTTTGGCAGAGGTCGTTTATTTGTGACCAAGAGGCAGTTGCAAGACTACTTACAAGATATTTTAGATGCCATTGATGCGATTGAGACATTTACGTCAGGTATCGATTTTGAATCTTTTGCACAGAATTTAGAGAAGGTTTTTGCGGTTTCAAGAGCCCTCGAAATTATTGGAGAAGCAGTTAAGCGGATACCTGATTCGGTTAGAAGCCAATATCCTGATATTCCTTGGAGAGATATTGCTGGAATAAGAGATAAATTAATTCATGATTATTTTAATGCAGATGTAGGAATTATCTGGAAAGCGGTTCAGGAAGATGTTCCAATGTTAAAGATGATGATTGCTAATATTTTAGAGGACTATTAGATAGAAGTCCCATTGTTTTCAGTAATTAAAATATGCAGTGCCTTTATAGTTCACTTCGTAGCTGCTTCAGAAATTCTTTAGTATATATTCTTTTTTCTTTAGCGATACGTTTCCCCATCGGGGTAATAAACTCTACCTTATCTAAATATTGATATTCAAAAATGTCCGCAGTCTCTTCATAAATCTGTTGATAAGCACCTCCAGTAGTGAAAGCTTTCGCAATGCCAAATGCTCCCAGTAACTCTAAATAGTTGGCATCATGCACGATTTCTTCTTCTATAGTTTGAGGACTATTGATATGATGCTCTAAACTCACAAAACCCTTTTTTATCTCATTTTTCGTCCATTCCAAACTTTGCAAAAAATACTTAACCCGATCTCGCAATAATCGATCATCACGAAAATTTTTCTCTAAACCATGAAAACAAGCCAGAAAATATAGCAAAGCTTTGTCAGGTGGCTGCAATACTTCTTTAGAGAGAAAATCGAGACGACTAAGAATTCTTTCAATGTGTTGAAAGTTATGAGCGGTGTCTCGATCAACATAATAAGGTTGGGCAAAATTCTTATAAGGTTCTATTTGTTGCCTCAACATAGCAATACTTTTTACGTAGCTTAACTGATTACTTTTTCTAGAGTATCCATCGTCGCCAAAATTTGTGTTTCAGAATGCAGACTGGTAATAAAGAAGCGCAATCGGGCAGCATCATAGGGTACAGAAGGATATACCATCGGCTGAACATTAATTCCTTTTTGTCCTAAAAGCTGAGATAAATTTACTGCCTTATGAGGTTCGCCGACAATAATGGGAATTATGGGAGAATCGGCACTAAAGCCAGTATTAAAACCTTTACTTTTAGCTAGATCGAGACAAAGTTTAGCTCTACCCTGTAACTTAATGGCTCTTTCTGGTTCAGATTTAAGTAACCTGATAGCTGTTAAAGCTGCTGCGGTGTTGGCAGGGGACATCCCGACGCTGAAAACAAAGCCAGGAGCAGTATATTTGAGATATTGAATTAATTCGTGACAACCAGCAATATAGCCTCCACAGCTAGCAAAGGATTTACTTAGAGTACCCATCCATAAGTCTACGTCAGTAGGTTGCAAGTTAAAATGTTCTCTGATTCCTCCGCCAGATAAGCCTAATACGCCAATCGAATGAGCTTCATCTACCAGCAAGAAGGTTTGATAATGATGCTTCAATTCTACAATTTCGGGTACAGGTGCTAAATCGCCATCGGTACTATAAATACCTTCGATCGCAATTAAAACTTTTTGATATTTAGTTCTTTCTCGTTCTAAGATTGTTTCTAGAGCCTGACAATTATTGTGAGGGAAATCAATAATAGTTGCCCCTGATAAATTACAGCCTTCTCTAATGCTGTTGTGGCTGAAGGCATCACAGATAATAAGATCTTTTTTTCCAAACAGATGACCAATGGTACTCACGTTGGTTGCATGACCACCAACATAAACGATCGCATCTTCGGTGCCAATAAAATCAGCTATTTCTCGTTCTAATTCTAAATGTAGGGGACGCTCGCCTGATAGTACCCGACTGGCAGAAACTGATGTTCCGTATTCGGCGATCGCTTTTTGGGTAGCCTTAATCACCACAGGATCTCCAGACATACCGATATAGTTGTAGCCAGAATAGTTAATTAACTCCCTTCCATCTGTATAGATAGTGTCTTTGGCAATACCCTGATGGAGACTAAAGAAAGGATTTCCTAGTTTTTCAACTCGTTCTAAATCTTTTTTGAGATTGATATATTCTGGGGTTAATTTGAATTGGCTATATTCAGGCTTGATATTAACCTGAGTTCGTTTTACTGGTAATGTCGCTGTTTTTGTAGGTATTTCCCGTAGTGGCGAACCCGAAGGGCTGATCGCCCCTACATTTTGCAAAATATTGCCAACAGGCAATTCCCGGGCAATATAATCTGTTAACAGTTCAACGTTGGGATAATCAAAGGCTGCGGTCAAAGATACGGCATCACCTAAGCTAGCCTGTAAACTGTTTTTGAACTCCACCGCCATCAAAGAATCCATGCCAAGATCGGCAAATTTTTCTTGAGTATCAATATCTTTAGGATCGCTGTAGCCTAATACCTTAGCTATTTGCTCTCGTATATGTGACTGTAAAATATGATGCTGCTTGTCTTTTGGTACGCTGGATAATTGCTGCAAAAATGAATCAGCTAAAGCAGGTTTAGTTTCTGTTTGCGGTTGTAATCTCTCAAAGAAAGGATTGTCTGGCTGTTGGCGTAAGAAGGTAGCCCAGTCTACGGGAAAAATAATTGCTTGGCTTGCCTGTTGCTGTAATAATTGTTTTAATACTTTTAGTCCTTGCTGTGGTGCGATCGCACTTAATCCCTGTTGACTCAATCTTTCTTGTTGCTGAGAAGTCATGCGACTAGCCATGCCCACTTCATCCCAGATACTCCAGTTGATGCTCAATCCTGGTAAGCCTAAGTTTCGGCGATAGCTCATTAAGTTGTCCATGAAGGCGTTGGCTGCTGCATAGTTACTTTGTCCTGCTGCACCAAACACCGAAACAATAGAAGAGAAGCACACAAACCAATCTAGAGAATGTTTTTGGGTAGCGAGATGTAGATTCCATGTCCCTGTGATTTTTGGCTGTAAAACTGCTTGAAAACGCTCCCAGGATAATGTTTTTAATAATCCATCATCGAGCCTTCCTGCTGCGTGTATAGCTCCCTTTATTGGGGGCAAGGAGATGGGGAGATGAGGAGACGGGGAAATTTGGTTTTTTTCTTGATTTTCGGTGCTGAAAATATCTGCAACTGCATCATAATCGGTAATATCAGCTTGAATGATATTTATGTTAACGCCTTGTTGTTCTAGCTTATTTATTTCCTGTTGGGCGTGTTTTGTAGGCTGGCTTCTACCTAAAAGAATTAAATTTTTTGCGCCTTCTTCTATCAACCAGTTTGCTACCTGCAAGCCTAATGCACCAAAACCACCCGTAATTAGATAGCTACCGTCTGGTTTAACTATTTGATTGCCAGCGGGCATGGATATGACAACCTTGCCGATATGTTTAGCTTGCGCCATGTAACGAAAGGCATCATCGGCTTGCTGAATCGGAAAAACTTTGTGAGGTAAAGGCTGTAATCTTCGCTCAACAAACTGCTGTCTTAATTTGGCAAACAAAGTGGCAATTAATTCAGGATCTTGGTTAGATACCTCTAATAGATCGAAAGGAAAATAACTAATGTCTGGTCGTTTTTCTGTTATCTGTGTTCGATCCCAAATTCCCACCTTGCCAATTTCTACAAACCTACCTTCAGGGGCAAGTATTTCTAAATTTTTGGCAATAAAGTCACCGTTAAGACTATTAAGAACTAGATCTACTCCTTTGCCATCCGTAAGCTGCATCACCTCTTCTGCAAAATCGAGGGTGCGAGAGTTCATTAAATATTTAACTCCTGATGCCCTAAGAAAATCCCATTTTCCAGTAGAAGCAGTAGCATATATCTCTGCCCCCGCCTGTTGCGCGATTTGTACCGCAGCTTGCCCAACTCCACCCGCAGCAGCATGAATCAGAATTTTGTCTCCAGGCTGGATTTTTGCCAGATAATGTAAGCCGTAATATGCCGTTAAAAAAGTGGTGGGTATAGTGGCAGCTTCAGCATAGTTTAAACGATCTGGTTTGGCGATCGCAAATCTAGCATCAACCGTTACATGACTACTCAAACTGCCTACCGCTTGTGCCGCGATTACTTTATCTCCTAGCTGAAAATCTGTAACGTCTTCACCCACAGCAACTACCACCCCTACACATTCGCCTCCAAAAGGTACTTGGGTAGAGTTAGCAAATCCCATTGCTTGCAGGTACTCTTTTAACATCCCCAAGGCATTTAGAACATCACGAAAGTTTACCCCACTAGCGGTTACTTGAATCTCAATTTCTCCAGGTCTAGGCACACGACGCTGTAAGGGTGCAAGAGCAAGGTTATCTAAAGTACCATAGTCAGATAGTTGCAGACGAAAAGGATTATTTAAAGTATTGTCTTGAGGCGCAAGTCTGGCGACATATCTTTGCTTGTTGTAATAGGCAACTTGAGTCTCGCCATCAGATAATAATAATTCTGGTAATAATTGTTCTAGATTTAGATTATCAAAATCAATTAAATTACAGTTAAGGCTGGGGTATTCTTGTCTAATTGTTCTGCCTAATCCCCAAACCGAGCCTGATAAGCTATTGGCAGATTGAAACTGGGTTTTCTCAGTAATTATTGTTAGTTGAGAGGGATTTAATTTTTCTTTTACTAAGGACTGCATCAAATGAAAAATATTCATACAGTCTTGATTGCCCGTAGGGGCTGTTCGCGAATAGCCCCTACTACAAAAATAAACAATTTTTAAATTAGAAACTGTATCATAATCGATATCTTTCCATAGCTCAATTAAATGTTTTGGCTGATGGCAATTGAGACAATATTGTTTTTCTACTGACGAATTAAATACTTTGTTATGAGATACTAAAATACCTGATAATTTATCGGTTAATTCTTGAGATAAATCAGTTTTATCGGCAAAAATTAACCAGCGATCGCCATTTTCTAGTTTACTAACATATTCGGTATCTAAATCTTTAGCTTCCCAATCAATTTTATATAACCAGTTATCAATATTGACTTGTTTTTCTACAGATATATCTATTAGTTTGTGTAGTGATGATAGACTAAGATATTGCAAAGACAAGTCCGTTATCTGAGCAACTAAATCACCAGTATTATCTACCAGAAATAAATCCGCTTTTAGGATTTGACTATTATCAGTCGGCTTAATATTAACCTGCGCCCAAACTTTGTTACCACAGCTTTGATATACCTTGAATAATTCAAGACTAACTGGTAAATAAATTCCTTGAGACTCTGTAGCTGCTCCAATAATTTGTAGACAGGAATCTAATAAAGCAGGATGAAGCTGATAGTTATCATCGATTATATTATCTGGTATTTCAATATAGGCAAAAGCCCGATCATTTCCTTTCCATAACTGTTTTATACCTTTAAAGTTAACGCCATAGTTCAAACCTTTATTGCTTAATTCTTGATAGTAGTTTGATATGTCTAAGATAGGTTGCGATCGCGATTTAACTTCTTCTATATTTATCCGAGCTAAAGTATTTTTGAGCGCAGGTTTAATAATAGATTCACTATGCAAAATAAAATCGGTTTCTTGAATATTCTTGCTAAATATTTTAAGATTACAGCAATTTTCTGAGCTACTAACAACTGTTTGTAACTCTATTGGCTTATTAGTCAATAACAATGGCTTTTTAATAGTAAACTTCTCTAGCTGAAAGCTTCTATCTGAATATATATACTTGCCTGCTGCTAATGCCATTTCCATATAAGCCGTAGCAGGAAATACTGTTTGATTTTCTAAACAGTGATCTTGTAAATATTTAGGGCTATGGGCATTTATTTTTCCCTTAAAGTATATTTCTGAAGTGCCAGCCAAAGTTAGGCAATTACCTAATAAAGGATGTGATTGCTGCTGATTATTTAAATTTTCTTCTATCCAGAACTTTGCTCTATCCCACCAGTATTTTTGACGTTGAAAAGGATAAGTAGGTAGTTTAACTCCTCGATTATAATGACTTTGATTAAATACCCGCCAATCAATTTTTATTCCTTGGTGATATAGCTGTGCCACACTATTTAGAATCACCTGCCAATCGTCTTGTTTGTCAGAAAGGCTAGGAAGCAAGATAGAATCGGAATCTATTTCTGTGGTTAAGATTGTTTTGCCGAGGCTAGCCAGAATTGGTTTTGCCCCAATTTCTAAAAATATATCGACACCTTGCTGTAATAGAAACTGAAAACTATCAGCAAATTTAACTGGTTGGATAATATGATTAACCCAATAATCAGGGCAGGTAATTTCTATTTCCGCCAACTGTGCAGTTACGTTAGAAACCAAGGGAATCTTTGGCGCAGAGTAGGTTATTTCTGCTGCAACCTGCTTAAAGTCAGCCAGCATCGGCTTCATTAAAGGAGAATGAAAGGCATGGGAGACATTTAAAAGAGTGCTGCTGATATTTATTTGAGCTAATTTATCTGCAATTAAAGTTAGAGTTTTGTTTTTCCCAGCAATAACGGTGTTTTGACTATTGTTAATCGCAGCAATATTTACTTCCTGGTCATGAGTAGCTATCAATTCAGCTATTGTTTCTTGATTACTAAAGACAGCTAGCATTCCTCCTGATGAAGGTAATTCCTCCATCAATCTACTTCTGGTGGCAACCAGCTTTAGACCATCTTCCAAACTAAAAACCCCTGCGACACAGGCTGCAACATATTCCCCAATACTATGTCCTGCGACATAATCAGGCTTGATACCCCAAGAAAGCCATAATTGCGCCAAGGCATATTCTACAGAAAAGATAGCGGGTTGAGTATAAATTGTTCGGTCAATTTTTGTAGGGACGTTTGGCAAAACGCCCTTACAGGTTTGTGATTCGTGAATGATCTCTAATAAAGGTTTGTCCAAATAAGGTTTAAGGATATCTGCACAGTTATTTAGTGCCTCGCGAAAAATAGGCTGAGCGTCATAAAGTTGTTGACCCATACCGATATATTGCGATCCTTGTCCTGTAAATAGCCAACAGATTTTATTAACTGGATTACTAACGGTACTTTCTCTTAGTCCTGCTGTTTTTTTGTCAGATACAAAAGCTGTTAATTGTTTTTGTAATTGCTGAGTTGATTTAGCAATGAAGGTAAGACGATGATTAAAATGGCTTCTTTGGGTTTGAGTTGCTGTACAAATATTCTCTAAAGATACCTCTGTCTCTTGAATAAAGTCTTGATAACTTGTGGCTAAATCTCGTAATGCAGATTTACTCTTAGCCGAAATAGTCAACAAATTCAAAGAAGATAACTCTATTTCCTCGACCCCTTGTCGCCTTGTCTCATAGTCTCCCATAACAATATGAGCATTTGTGCCACCAAAGCCAAAAGAATTCACTCCTGCAATTAATGGCTTATCCTTTTCCCAAGGGGTTAGCTGAGTAACTACCTGTAATTTCAAATTTTCAAAAGCGATCGCACCATTTGGAGTATTAAAATGTAAGCTGGGTGGGATCTGTTTATGCTTAAGTGCCAGCGCAACTTTGATAATTCCTGCAATACCTGCTGCGGTTTCAGTATGTCCGATATTGGTTTTGACTGAACCTATCAGACAGTTATTTTCTGGTTGACGATGTTCGCCAAAAACTGCCCCCAAAGCATTAGCTTCAATGGGATCTCCTACTTTTGTTCCTGTACCATGAGCTTCGATGTAATCTACTAAACTAGGGTCGATGCCCACACGCTGATAAGCCTCTCGTAAAACTGCCTCTTGCGCCACAGGATTTGGTGCAGCCATGCCGTCACTTAAGCCATCTTGGTTTACCGCGCTACTAAGAATTACCCCATAGATATCGTCACCATCTGCTTGAGCTTGAGACAAAGGTTTTAACAAGACCAAGCCTGCCCCTTCTCCCCTAACATAACCATCGGCACTAGCATCAAAACTTTTACAGCGTCCATCACTGGACATAAAGCCACCCTTGCTAAAGCCCACCATAATCGTTGGTAGCAGCAGCATATTAACCCCACCAGCTAAAGCTAGTTCAGATTCACCTGTCCAAATACTCTGACAGGCTAAATGGACAGAAACCAAAGAAGAAGAGCAAGCAGTATCTACCGCCAAACTAGGTCCTTTTAAATCAAAAATATAAGAAATACGATTGGCGGCAATACAGTTACCTGTGCCTGTAGTAGCGTAAGGTTCACTCACAGGCTGTTGCCACATCATGATCGAATAGTCGTGAGTGCCGATGCCGATAAACACACCTGTTTTGGTATCCTTGAGATCTTCGGGAATTTGACCAGCATCTTCAAAAGTTTCCCAAGCAACTTCCAACAATAGACGTTGCTGCGGATCCATTGTTACTGCTTCTTTAGGGGCAATACCAAAAAACTGTGGATCGAATCGATCTATTCTGTCTAGAAAACCACCCCAACGAGTATTAGCTTTACCTGGCTTACTTTTATCTGGATCATAGAAAGACTCTGCATCCCATCTAGATTCTGGAACTTCAGATATCTTATCTACTCCATCTCGAATCGTTTTCCAAAAGGCTTGAGGATTCTGTGCGCCAGGAAAACGACAGCCAATACCGATAATTGCAATGGGTTCTAATTGCATAGTTGAGAGTGCTTCAGTTTAAAACTAATTAACGCGCTTTGTAGATTAGCATATCTGCGAAGTGTTGTACGCTAGCTAAATCTAAATTAAGCATTGCCAAAAAAAAAATTAATTTTACCCAGCTACTTATAAATATTTTTAGAGTTTTTTAACGAAGCATTAAATCTTTTATAATCTTTTTGTAATCAACTTTAGATTTTTCTGATAGCCTAGGTATTTTATTTGGTGGTTTGGCTGTAAAGGTAGTCATAGCCCAGTTGAAGTCAAAAAATTGATTGATTATAATCAAGCTTGCTGTGTATAAAACGACTTGAAGAAGATCGCAAAGACGGGTCGCCAGCACTTACTTTGTTCAGCAATCTGAGTTCTTCAAGAGCATATACTATTTGAAGAGAGAATAAACTTTTTTGTCTCTTCGAGACCACCGCAGGTGATAGTAAATGCAGAAACAAAGAACCTATATTATTTTAATTTTGGCATTGGTCGCGGCAGCGATCACAATTTTAACTACCATCCCTCCTCAGTTAGGACTTGACCTAAGAGGTGGAGCGCAGTTAACCATCCAGGTTAATCCAACTAAAGAACAGCCTAATGTCAAGCCTACCCCAAGTGATATTGAAGCAGTCCAAAGCGTACTTCAAAATAGGATTAATGAGTTTGGAGTCTCCGAAACCACGGTGCAAACAGTTGGCGAAGACAAAATATTGATTCAGCTACCAGGGGAAAGTCAACCCGAAGAAGCAGAAAGACGTTTAAAAGGAACGGCTAAATTAGAGTTTAAAGAGCAAAAGCAAGGAACAGAAGGTCAGTTAGCTGCCGAATCTCAGGTAAGACAACAGCTTTTGGCGCAGCAGGCTATCTTGAGCCAAGGAGATTTGCCAAAAGGCGATCGAGAAAAGATAGCAAAAGTTCAAGAATCACTCCAGAAATCTAATCAGGCGATCGATGGCTTGTTTAAATCTGTTGGTCTAACGGGTACAAACTTGACCGATGCTCGCCCTCAGCCCGATTCTACAGGAAAACGCTGGGATGTGGCAATTAATTTTAATGACGCTGGAGGTAAAAAGTTTGCTGAGTTGACCAAAAATCTGGCAGGTACTGGTCGTAGTATCGGTATTTTCCTTGACGATCAGTTACTTAGTTCTCCCGTTGTCGGACCAGAATTTGCTGATACAGGCATTGCTGGAGGTCGAGCAGTTATTACTGGCAACTTTAATATAGACAGTGCTAAAGACTTAGCAATTCAAATTAAAGGTGGTTCTCTACCCTTCCCTATTTCCATCGTCGAAAACAGAACCGTTGGTGCAACTCTAGGACAAGACAGCGTGCGCCGTAGTATTATTGCTGGCTGTGTGGGATTGGCTTTGGTACTTGTCTTTATGGTGGTTTACTATCGTCTACCAGGGGTAATTGCTGATGTGGCATTAATTGTTTATGCTTTATTGACTATGGCTTGCTACGCTTTGATAGGAGTGACCCTGACTTTACCAGGAATAGCGGGATTCATCCTCAGTATCGGCATGGCGGTAGATGCTAATGTGCTGATTTTTGAGCGTACTAGAGAAGAATTGCGGGCAGGTAAAACTATGTATCGCTCCGTGGAGTCAGGATTCTTTCGGGCATTTTCGAGTATTTTAGATAGTAACGTGACGACAGCGATCGCCTGTTTAGCTTTACTCTGGCTTGGTTCTGGTTTGGTTAAAGGTTTTGCCGTTACCCTACTTGTTGGGGTAGTGGTAAGTATGTTTACTGCCGTTACCTGTAGTCGTACCTTGATGCTGTTGGTAGTTTTGAGCTTACCCAAAGTCCGACAAAAGCCAGAATTATTCTGCCCCAATTTGAATTCAGCAACCAGTAATCAATGAACAATTATCAATTATCAATTATCAATAAATTGCAAAATGAAATTTAGCGTTACTAAAAGGCGAGGCTTATGGTGGGCAATTTCTGGAACAGCCATGCTTGCCAGTATTATTATAATGATCATCTCTTTTACTATCTTAAATGCCCCGCTGCGTCCAGGTCTTGATTTTATTGGCGGTACTCGCATCCAAATCGCTAAAGATTGCTCGGTAGCGGGCAACTGCGATCGACCTATAGATACGGCTCAGGTGCGAGAAGTTTTAGATAGTCAGGAATTAGGCAACAGCAGTATTCAGCTATTGGGAGATGAGCGACAAATTCTCTCGGTAAGGACAGAAAATATTGATGGCGAACAGCGAAGTAAATTGCTTAATTCTTTGGGTGAAGCTATTGGCAAGTTTGATAATCAAACGATTCAGATTGATTCAGTCGGACCAACTATTGGTGAAGAACTGTTTGTTTCGGGAATATTAGCTTTATTGGTGGCATTTTTTGGCATCATTGTCTATTTAAGCATTCGTTTTCAGTTTGACTATGCCTTATTTGCGATCGCTGCTTTGTTCCATGATGTTCTAATTACAGCAGGTGTTTTCTCGTTCTTGGGCTTAGTAATGGGCTTAGAAGTAGATAGCTTATTCCTGGTGTCGCTCTTAACCATCATTGGTTTTTCAGTTAACGATACGGTCGTCATTTACGATCGCATTCGCGAAAATTTAGCTGCAAATCCCGAACTATCCATCAACGAAATTATTGACAATGCCGTTAGTCAGACTTTGGGACGTTCTATCAATACCACTCTGACGACTTTACTACCTCTATTAGGCATCTTCTTTTTTGGGGGACAAACTTTAAAATTCTTCGCTTTAGCGTTAATTATCGGCTTTATTTTGGGTGCATACTCTAGTATTTTTATTGCCAGTACGCTCCTTGCTTGGTGGAGAAACAAAAGAAAAAATACGGTGGCGGGATCTGATTTGCCTATATCAGAATAAAAATAGTCATGATGAGCAAAATATTCTGCATCTGAGTAAAGCAAAATGAGCAAATTTCAATCTGATTTTCAGCAGAAGGTATTAAGATTACATCAGCTAACCGTCTATGGTCGCTGGTTATTTGTCTTGTTTAGCTGGCTTACTTTTGGACTTTATGCTCTTTGGAACTTAAAAGCAGAAATTGCCCTATGGCTTGATTACTTTACTTGGGCAGCAGTATATTATGGGCTTCATTTTAATTTCTTGCCTACTGTCTGTCTGGCTTTTTGCGTCGCAGTTACTATATCTGTCTTAGTCTGGCAAAGTCGCAATCTTATTTGGGGTTTGCCAAAGAGCGAAAAACGCCAACTAGAAAAACGAGTAGAGAAAATTTTGGCAAGTGGTAAAAAACATCCTCTTTGGAAATGGATTAATTCTTGATATAAACCGCATCTAGTTAGATTGTTTATCTAAAATAAAAAATTAAATATAAGCAGTAATTTATCTCTCTAGACAGACAGATAATTGAATTGACTTCTGTAATATGGCAGAAACAATTTCAAATATTGAAAAACCAAAATGGCTAACTCGACTGAATTCAAGTTATTTGCTCCTTATAACAACATTGCAGCCTTAAAAGGTTGTTTTTCTGACTGGTCTGAGATATCCATGCAGAAAGATAAACAAGGTTATTTTCGGGCAAAAGTTGAGTTAGAAGATGGAGTTTACCAGTATAAATTTCGCGTCCAGTCTCAATCTCATTTTTTAGAAGCTGATGAATGGGTTGACGTTAACGATCCTTACGCTACAAATATTGACGACGAGAGTCAAAACAGCGTAATTCAAATTAAAGACGGCAAAAAGATTGTTGATAGCTACGCTTGGCAACACGACGACAAGCCTTTACCTAGTAACGACGAGTTGGTTCTCTACGAGCTGTATGTCGGGGGCTTTTCAGGTGGCGAAGGAGAGGGAAAAAAGCGCGGTACATTTAAAGACGTTATTGATAAACTAGACTATCTGAGCGAATTGGGCATCAATGCAGTTGAACTGATGCCCACACAAGAATTTCCAGGAGATAATAGCTGGGGCTATAATCCTCGTCACTATTTTGCTGTTGAGTCTAGCTACGGTTCAACCGCAGATTTAAAGCATCTGATTGATGAATGTCATAACCGAGGTATGCGCGTCTTAATGGACTGCATCTTTAACCATTCTGATACCGAAGCGCCCTTAACCAAAATAAACTTTGACTACTGGTACAGTCGTGAACCGTCCGATCCTGATAATAGCTGGGGCCCTGAGTTTGACTACGACAAGTACGATAAAAATTTAGATCTCAAACCTGCATGGCAATTTGTGGGTGATATAGTCAGATTTTGGATTGAAGAATATCATATTGACGGTATTCGTTTTGATGCTTCTAAACAAATTGGCAACTTTGAGTTTTTGTCTTGGATAGCCGAACAAGCCAGACAGGCTGTCGGTCAAAAGCCATTTTTTAATACTGCCGAATACATCCCTGAAAATCCCGATCTAGTTGGATACGGCAAGCCAATGGATGCTTGTTGGCATGAAAGCTTTTATATTCAGGCTTTAAAACATATCTGCGGTGATGAGCTTGACCTAGAAGGTTTCAAAGAAGTTATCGACTGCCGACAACAGGGTTACGGGGGAACGACTACCGTAATTAACTATATAGCTTGTCACGATCATCAGTATACTCTAGCAGAGTTAGGCGATCGCAAAATCTCCGACAAAGCAGCTTTTAAAAGAGCCAAGTTAGGTGCGGTCTTATTAATGACTGCTGTAGGCGTACCTCTAGTTTGGATGGGTAATGAGTTTGGGGAATACAACCCAGACGAAGAAATCAAAATTGATTGGACATTGCTAAAAAATGACCTTAATAAAAATTTGCTTGACTATTATCAAGGCTTGATTGCTCTGAGGAAAGAAAATCATGCTTTGCGTACTGATAATATTGACTTTTTCTACGAAGATGCCGAGAGTAAAGTTTTAGCATACACTCGCTGGAATGATGAAGGTTCTCGCGTGGCAGTTATTATTAATTTCTCGGATAATTTTTTAAAAGATTATACTATCGATCATTTTCCCCAATCAGGTACTTGGCATGAATGGACAAACAACTATGATGTCGAAGCAAAAAAAGAAAAATTAACGATTGATATAGGCGAATTTGAAGCTAAGGTATTTGTAAGCTAATTGTAAGATTATGGCATAAATGGCATAATAAGGTTGAAGGTAGTCAAGAGTATTTTGTTTTTATTATCATCATAAACAAGTGACAAATAACTAAATTCAACTCACTGTCTGCGTATGCTTTGACTGTTAATATGCCACGATTTTCTTTGAGAAAACTAAATTGTCGATGGTCTAAAATTCCTGTAAGTTATCGGGGTGGATTGATTCTATCAATACCAGCAGTTTGTATAATTGCCATTTTGATAACCTGGAGTGAATTAAGATATGATGCCATAGATGTTCATCAAGAAATCGATCGCAGTCAATCAACCTTGATGGAAACTAATAATCTGCTACAGTTACTCACCAGTGCCGAAACAGGTGTTCGCGGTTATGTAATTACCAACCAGGCTAATTTTCTTGAATCATATAATCGAGCAATTGTCAGTTTACCCAATTGTTTAGAGAAATTAGAAGACTTACAGCAAGATACTCCTAAGCAGCAGGAGGTGCAGAAGATAGCAGCTTTGGTTAAACAAGAACTAGATTTATTGTCTCAAACTCTAGACAACTCCCAGGAGAAAACCACGTCTTCTGAGGTAACTAATCTTCTTATTCAAAGCCAACGGAAGATATCAAAGATTGCTGCTACAGCAAACGCTTTTAGAGATGGAGAATGGCAAACTTTAAGCAATCAACGTCAGAAGCTCTTTGATGTTCGCGATATTACTAATTTAGCATTTTGGTCTGCTGCTATTGTCAGCCTATTAAGTTTTTTAGCAGCCCTATATCTATTTAACCTATTAGAGCGAGAATTAAATGATAAACAACGAAGTTTGCGATCGCGTGCCACCGAATTTGCTAATGTAAATCGGGTTTTAGCCACAACCAATAATACTTTGGCAGAACGTAACCTGGAATTAGAGCAATTTTCCCATATAGTTTCCCACGATCTCAAAGCACCATTGCGAGGAATTAGCAATCTTTCTGAGTGGATCGAAGAAGATTTAACTGACAAGCTAACAGAAGATGCTCAAAAATATCTCCATCTGCAAAGAGAGCGAATAGCTAAAATGGAAAATTTAATTGATGGACTATTGCAATACGCTCGTGTAGGCAGACAAAACGCGATTATAGAAACAGTTGATGTCCAACAGCTATTAGCAGAAGTAATCGATTCAATTAATCCTCCGTCTAGTTTTGCGATCGCAATTAAGGGCAAAATGCCGATTATAAATACCCAGCGTTTGTCTTTAGAGCAGGTTTTTAGCAATTTAATCAGCAACGCAGTTAAGCATCACCCCCGTTTAGATGGCAAGATAACTATCTCGGTTCGAGAACAACCACGTTTTCACGAATTTACCATAGCTGACGATGGTGCTGGCATTGCACCTATGGCTCAAGAAAAGATTTTTGATATCTTTCATACCCTAAAAAAAGGAGACGGCAAATCAAACACAGGAGTTGGTTTAGCGATTGTTAAAAAAATTGTCGAAGAGCGTGGCGGCAAGATTGCCTTAGAATCTGAAGTAGGAAAAGGCGCAACTTTTCGTTTTCAATGGATGAACTGAAAGCTAATAGCCACAAATTACCAACGCCCAAAAAACTAAATGCGAAAAACATCAACGAAAATTTCTTTGTCCCCTTTCAATCTTTGTCGATCTGGAGAGTCATAAAAAACCATCAAACTATCGTTAGGTTCTAGATAAGAATATAAAGCTAATCCTTCTGCATGGTCTGAACCAATCGTAAAAGGTAAGCTAAATAAAGACGCAAGGTCGCCATTATCTTGAGAGTGAATCAAATCATCTAAGTTATTTAAAGCATCTTGCCAACAAAAGACCTGCATCTCTCCTTCTAAATCCATCGTTGAACCTGCCATGATAATAATATCCTTGCCTCGAATACATAACTCTCGTACCCCTAAACCATTAAGATCGAAGAAATGTTTTTTATATTTTTCTCCCTCATTCCCCATTTCTTTGAAAGATAGTACTTCCGTTTGAGTTGATTCTATTTCTAACTCTAAAATTATTGCCCAACCTCGTAATACGGGCCCTCTTAACCCTATAAATAACTTGTCTCCATCTACCGACAAGCCTTCAATATCCAAACCGTTATCTTTGGAAGGAATACCAGCAGTAATGAAGGGTTTAAGATGACGATCTTCTTTGAGAAGCTCAGTTAAAATATTCCGTTCTTCAGTAGTTTCCAAACAGGCTGCGGTTAATTTTGCCCCTTCAACGGGAGAATATGATTTTACCAATTTACCATCAATCACAGGAATTCTAGCTAAGATAAATCGATTCAAGTCGGTGGTAATTGTTGCCAATCTTTCTAAATCTTTAGCGTCTTTTTTTCCTTTTACTTTTTTACGTTTAGTACTATGAGAGCCAGTTAACCATAAATAACCTTCAGAATAATCCATTCCTTCAATATCAATTTCATCATCAGTATTAAATAGCTTTATATAATCCTTCAAAAAGAAGCGTTGATGTTTTCCATAGCTATGATTGCCAATTGGTGATAAACATTCGACCCCAATCATTTCATCTGAGCCAATCCATAAATTGCCATCAGCAGAAAATGCAGCAGTCGAAATATCGCCGATGACATCGCTGGCATTAGCTTCAAATTTTAATAGTATTCGACTGAGTAAAAAATATGGCGTTCTAGACATAGCAATTGTTTGAAGTGTAGATATTTAAATTACTTTAAAAATATAATTGATGAATCTATCTAGAAAACTATTTTGCCGTTTATTTATGTAACTTAATATTTATCTCGTTTCCAAAGCTGTATTACCTATCTTTTATTAGCTACCCCAACAGATTAATCTTGTTAACCCGAACTCATCTTAATTAGGGCAGTTTTGGCTTTACTAAGATGAGGAAATGCGCCTATGATGTACAACGCCTGATTTTCTGATTCTTCTATTGCCTCGGTTTCAAGGCCATCATAAACTTCCCATTCATTTATTTTGATTAGTTCTCTTAGTGCTGTTTCGGTTTCTCGGCGATCAGCAAAAACACCTACTGCTTGATATTGCTTAGTCATCAATCTTTCTATTAATTAGTTCATCAATCTTTATTGTTTTAATTATTGCTGTATCTTTATTGATTATTGTTACTTGATTTTGATTAGTAAGTAAAAACTCTAAATTAATATTTTTACCAGTAACTTTGTTGACTTTAAAATAACTACCAGTTGAATTTAAGTTCACATCAGAGAGCAAAATATGCCGATCTTGTAAAATTCTGATAAAAGTTAATAATTCAGACCATTCACCTTTATTTTTGGTTTTCTTCATTCCTATTTTCTTACTTTCTAAACTATTCATATAGGTAATAACATTCTTACCAACGACTTTAACGGCATTTACTGCCACACTATTACCTAATTGTTTGATAGCTTGAGTAGAGCTAACAGGAAATTCAAAGTGATCGGGAAATCCCTGCATTTTTCTAGCTTCAACATAAGTTATTTGTTTAACTTTGCCATCAACTAAATATGAATCCCAATTGCGGCGATCGCTAATATTTGAACCACGACCACCAACTCTTAGAGTAAAGCCAATTTTTCGACTACAAACTCCACCCCAAACATCACTCATGTTGAATTCTAAAGGCAAGCTTTCGGGGAAATTAAAGCCTTTAAAAAATTCTTCATCGCGAAACCCAACCATAAAAGTTCTTGGTCTTAATTGAGGCAATCCATAATCTGAAGCTTTGACAATTTGATAATAAAATGAATAACCTAAATCCATTTCTAAAACTTTACGAATTAGCTTAAAAGTTTTTCCCCGATCGTGATTAACTAATCCTTGAACATTTTCTAAGAAATATGCCTTTGGTCGTTTAACTTCTAATATATCGGCAATATTAAAAAAGAGATTGCCGCGTTCTGAATTATGAGTATCATCAAATCCTCTTTTATAACCAGCTTGACTAAAAGGCTGGCAAGGAAAACCAGCACACAATAAATCGAAATCAGGGATTTCATCGGCAACAATATTTCTAATGTCCTCATTAAAAAGATCTTCTTCAAATAGTTGAGGAGAAATTTTTTTAAAGTTATGAATATAGGTTTTTCTGGCATAGCGATCTATTTCAGAAGCAAAAACGCATTCACCACCTAATTTGTGCATTGCCAAATGAAACCCACCAATTCCTGCAAATAAATCAATGAATTTAAACTTTTTC
Organism: Waterburya sp.; assembly: GCA_965218345.1. Lineage (GTDB taxonomy): Bacteria > Cyanobacteriota > Cyanobacteriia > Cyanobacteriales > Xenococcaceae > Waterburya. The sequence continues at coordinate 5,398,183 of CBDCKS010000002.1, read as the reverse complement.
TGTTTCACTAATTATTATCAAATTGATAAATTCCGCTGCCAACAAATTTTAAACTAAGGTTTTAGCACTGCCAAATCCCTACTATTGACTGATTGTGCCACTCAAAGGAGAACTAGCAGTAGCATATCGCTTGACGGGAATCCTGCCTGATAGATAAGCTAGCCTACCTGCTTCTGCTGCCAAACTCATTGCCCGTGCCATGGCTGCGGGGTTTTGTGCAAGAGCGATCGCACTATTGACTAGCAAAGCATCTGCACCCATTTCCATTGCCAAAGCAGCTTCGCTAGGTGTGCCTATACCTGCATCGACCACCACTGGAACATTGGCTTCTTCGATGATAATAGCGATATTAGCTGCGTTATTAATTCCTTGTCCCGAACCAATTGGCGAACCCAGAGGCATAACTGTGACACAGCCGACTTCTTCTAAACGTTTGGCTAAAAGCGGATCGGCATTGATATAAGGTAAAACAGCAAAGCCTTCTTTAACTAACTGTTCTGCTGCTTCTAAAGTACCGATAGGATCGGGTAACAGGTATTTAACGTCGGGAATGACCTCTAACTTAATAAAATTATTGTCTTCTTGTCCTAGTAATTTCGCCATCTCTCTACCAAGGCGAGCAACTCGCACAGCTTCTTCCGCAGTTTTACAGCCTGCGGTATTGGGTAGCATCCAGATTTTGTCCCAGTCTAAAGCTTCAGCTAAACCTTCATGTCCTGGAGCTTTGGTTTGGACTCTTCTTACCGCTACAGTAACTATTTGACAACCGCTTGCAGCTACACTTTGCTGCATTGCTTCGATACTAGAATACTTGCCTGTACCAGTCATCAAACGAGAATTGAAGGTTCGTCCAGCGATAGTTAGCTGATTTAGATCTTCAACAATTGTTTGATTGGGTAAAGCAGAAGCAGGAGGCAAGGGAGCTTGAGGTGATGCTATCTGAAAAGATTTTTGAGGACTATTGCTTAAGTTACTAAAAGAAGTCATGCTGGTTGAATTGTAAAAACGTTGATAGCTAAATTCTGCCAAGAGAGGGTCAGATTTTTGTTCGAGAATTAAATCGGTAAGCAGAGAAGCGGTGACGGGAGCAAGCAAAATACCATTGCGATAATGTCCTGTTGCCAAATATAGATTATCACAGGCACTACGACCCAAAATGGGCAATTCATCAGGAGTACCAGGACGAAAACCCCACCAAAATTCTTCAATTTGCCAATCGGCGATCGCAGGATATAGTTCAGTAGCTCGATCTAACAAATTTTGTATACCAGAAGGAGTATTGAAAGGAGTCCATTCTACTTCTTCTACCGTTGCACCGATAACCAATCTACCGTCTTGTCTCGGCACAAGGTAAATGCCTTCACCGTATAAGACTCGCTGGAGAGTCAAAGGCTGATGTGGCTTTTGAGGCATCCTAAGAGACAACATTTGTCCTTTAACTGGACGCACTGGCAATGGTAATAGTTGACTAGACCATGAACCCGCAGCTAGAACGTATTCCTCTGCTTCTAGCTGTCCTATATCGGTTAAAACCCCGTTTACCCTGCCCTGCTTTTGCTGTATTGCTTTGACTGCAACTCCTTCTTTAATCTCTACTCCTAAAGTTTGAGCAGCCTGGAGTAAAGATTTCATCAAACAGCGATTATCTACCTGACCGTCTTCAGGATACCACCAACCGCCCATCACGCGATCGCTCAGTCCTGGTTGATAGAGGTGAATTGCCTGTTTATCTAACCAAACTGCGCTGTTGTCTGTTTCGGCGAGCGATTCTGGTTGAGCGTAAACAGGGGCAAGAATACCACAGGATAGATAGCCAGTGTCTACTCCTGTTAACTCTTCCAACTTTTGTGTCCACTCAGGATATAGCCAACGGGATCTAGAGCATAAGTCAAACATGGCAGCAGAAGTTAGTTTTTCTGCCATTGATGCTAACATTCCTGCTGCTGCATGAGAAGCTGCCTGCATAAAATCTTTGCTAACTACAGTAACTTTGGCTCCCTGGCGTTTTAACTCAATAGCGATCGATAGACTTATTATACCGCCGCCAATAATCAGAATATTTTTGGTTGTTTTCATCTCCTTAACCCCCATCCCTATAACTTTACCGCGAAACCCCCTTAACTTTAGTATGGGATATATCTCTAAAAAAAAGTATGCGATCGCCATCCAGCCTTAAAACTTGGCAAAAACCATCAGGTAAAGAAGTACAGGTTTATATTGCTGCTCCTCATCAGTTTGTAATCGACCATCAGCAGCAGCTCTTACCCGATTGGAATCTCTCACCAGCTAACTTAATTCTATTCTTGCAGCGATCGTCTATTTCTCTCCAAGAATCTAGTCTAGAAGTTGCTCAGGAAAAAGATATCTTGAGACAGGAGTTTATTCGTTTTGGCTGCAATTTGATTTTTGCTTTACAGGATCGAGGCTACAAAAGCGATCTTTTCGATCCTCGTACTGGTTATCCTCTGTTGACTCGTCCAGGGGCATTAAAGCTAGATGATAATGCGGTAGTCAAAGCACTACTAAATTATTCCGCAATTAGCTATAAAAGTTGCTCTTTAATCGTTCATCCGCTTTGGGGTAATTGTGTTTACCCTTCGACGATAGTTTCTTCTGCTCCTCACAGTTTAATAGAGTCCATAATTGATGTCTAAACCACGATCGCCATTGAATACTAATGAGACAGGAAAGTCACCAGAGAACGTTAATACTGTACCAGATGATTCTGGCAACTCTTAATCAAAAGAAGGCGGTACTTCAGAAGTCTCTGCCAAAGAACAACTGAACACCAACGGTTCGGGTGAGCCATCCGCCGACAATGTTGATGTCGAAACTGAATCTCAAGCAGCAAATAGTTAATAGCATTTATTTTAACTGTGCAACGCACTTGATTAAATAAAATTGTCTGGCTAATCGATCGCCTTAGTAATCATTAGCCAGACAACACTAGAGAATTCATCATGTTCAAACGCGATGCCTACGGCTAGCTCCGCAATCGCTCTATTCTTTTCAAAAAAACTCTGCTTGATGCTTCGGTTAAAAATGAGTTTGGCTTTCAAGAACAAGATATTTTACCTTTGTTTCTAAAATACCAAAGTAAGCGACAAATTCTAATTAATATTGTTAGTTTTATGGCTTACGTGGTTCAATTACCGACTCAGTTTTATTTACGGCGTTTGCAAAGAGGCAATACTGTTTATCAACCAGGAACTCGATTTAACTGGTTTAAAGTAGGTAGATCTAAATCTTAAGCAACATCAAAATTAGATGGCTTATTGCGATTCAAAATAAACCAGCCAACTGCTATAGATAGAATACCCGCACCGATAAAGCTTAAATCCCAGGCAAGTTGATGCGCTCCTGGTTTGACATGGTGAATCTGAAAAACATGGTGGTCAAGGATACCTTCAACTACATTAAACATACCCGCACCGATACAAAAAGCACCAATCAAAACCGATGTAGATAGTAATACATCATCGCGCTTGACTGCTAGCCATAAGGCTATTATGCCAGCCAGAGTTATCAGCCAGTCTGCCAAATGAAATAAACCATCACCTAAAGTATTTAATTCCAAACTTGCAACAGTATTACCACTTTCAATATTGGTAAACATATGATGCCACTGTAGCAGTTGATGAAAAAAGATCCCGTCAAAAAAACCAGCTTGTCCTAAACCGAGTAGGATTCCCGCAACAATTAAAGAGCGATTTTTATTAATAGTATTGGTTGTAGACATAAAAGTTGTTTGAATGTGTAATTAGTATTGTTTCAGCAATAAATTTGGGCTGCTATTTAATCCAAAGAAAATGGAATTGCAGTAGCTTTTTGTTGCTACCAATTTGAGAATTAAGACAATAGCGATCGCCTGTACAACTTACAAATAGTTTTTTGGACACGAAAACAAGATCCAAAAAGCACAATCCATAAATTACTTTTGGCAATCCGAGAACGACAGCAGTTTAGATCGTAGTTGAGGCAACAAAGCTCATACATCTCATCAAAAAAGTAGTCCATCATTAGAGGGATATTTATACATATTTGCTATTAGTATTAAAAGCCAAAAATAGCGAAAAAAACATCTGCTAATTTAAAGATTAATAAAAGCCACAATTAATGATATAAGTCTATCTTTATGAAGAACAAAGCAAGATACAGGTTAGCAAAAATGTAGCTATCTCACTACATAATAAAAAAATTAATGCTACAAATTGAAGAAATTATATTGCGATCGCCTACTTTTGGACTGGTTGTCGAGCAAATTGGACAATATCAAGAACAAAATGCCGATTTATACGATAAATATCCACAAAAAGTCACGATTCAACAGGCAATTGTGGATTTACAGGCTTTAGTGAACCAAACTTACATCGATCGCCATCATTTAAGAAAGCGAACTAATTATAATTCAAATCTCAACTCGCTCGAACAAATCGAGCCGATATCGCTCCTCCCGCAGTCCTTTTAAATGTTTTAAACCAATAAGTCGTAGAAAAGAATCGTGAACTTCATCATCTGTAAGGGGATAATCTTTGGCAAACAGTGTCCAGTGAACTAATAAAAGATGTCCTTCTACATGGAGATGTTCGATAATTAACTGTTGAGTTTTTTTGAGATCGCCCCAACTTAAGTAATAGTTTACTTCTGAGAGCAAAGTTAGATCGAACATTTCGTCTGGATAAGCTTGTGGCACTTGAGCAATTTTAAAGCGTACCTGAGATAAATTTTGACAACGAGCGATCGCCTTTTGCTGTGCTGTTTTTGAAACATCAATCGAAAGTAGAGAGTCGCAACGTTGAGCTAGCAAAGCCGTTAGTACCCCAATCGAGCCACCTATTTCTAGGGCATTGCTGTAGCCATTGTGGGGTAGAGAATTAAGCGTAGTTTGATATTTTTTGGCTTCATAATCACTGCTTTCAAAATCCCAAGGATCGGGATTATCTCGATACATATTTTCAAAATAGCTGGGCGGTAAAGAATTTTTAGGCTGATTCATGATTTAACCTCTAAATATATTTCCCTAGGTTGAGTAAAATTTTGCAGCATTTGAGCGGTGAGGCGAAACCCTTGAGGATCGTCTTTAATTAAATCACTAATTTGAGAACGATATTGAGCGATCGCCTGTCGTTTCAATTCCAAAACGCTATTAATATCCAATCGCCAAGCATTAATTGAGTCAGCAAAATTACCTCTTTGCTTAGTATCCCAGTCCCAAATAGGATATTCAATGATCCGTGGGGGGTGAGTCAAATTCTGAGTAGTTGTCCAGACTCCTATCCTCCCAAGTTTGGTCAGAAGAACAGTTGGTAATGCTGCTCTGACCAAACTAAAAAGGGTAAGAATAAACTTCTAGGTATTAAATTTATTTAAAAATGGCGTTGGCGATTAAACTAACGCCATAAAACAGCTTCAAAAAGATTTATTCGAGCTTTTAATCATCGTCGTCATCGTCGTCATCGTCGTGATCGCGGTAATTACGTTCATCATCATCGCGGTAGCTACGTCGATCATCATCGTCGTCATCATCACGCTTACGGTAACTACGTTCGTCATCATCGCGGTAACTACGTCGATCATCATCGTCACGGTAGCTACGGCGTTCGTCATTATAGTCGCGATCGCCACCAACTTTTCGCTCTATACCGCGTTGAATTCCATCAAATACATCTTTAATTCCCATTTCAATCCTCCTTTAATTTGCTTTTCAATTTGTTAGCTCTTATTTTTAGCTTCGCAAATCGCTTGAATTGATGTCTCTTCTAACAGGTAGATATGCACTAAGTCTTTTGAGGTATATTTTTAAAACTATGGTTTGAGAACTACTTTGGTGCAGTTATCTTCTTTGTTGCGAAACATTTTGTAGCCTTTGGGTGCATCGTCAATACTCATGTGATGAGAAATGACATAAGAAGGATCGATTTCTCCCTGCTGGATACGTTCGAGTAGAGGTTGAAGATATTTATGAACGTGAGTTTGCCCCGATCGCAACGTCAATGCTTTATTAACAATTGCGCCTAACGGTACTTTATCGACAAAACCGCCATAAACCCCAGGAATAGAAACCGTTCCTCCCTTGCGACAAGCGACTATCGCCTGTCTTAAAGCCGTAGGTCTACCTGTTTCTAGCTTGACTCCTTGCTTGACTTTATCGTAAACCGCCATCGCATCTGTACCGTGAGCCTCCATACCCACTGCATCGATACAGCGATCGGGTCCTCTACCGCCAGTCATTTCTTTTAGGGCTTCTCCTGGATCGATTTCTTCGTAGTTGATAATTTCCGCATTACCCTGTTCTTTTGCCATTTGTAATCGTTCTGCAAAGCGATCGATGGCAATTACTCGTTCTGCACCCAACATATAGGCACTTCTAATGGCAAACTGACCTACTGAACCACAACCCCAAACCGCTACGGTGTCTCCTGGTTCGATATCGGCATTTTCGGCTGCCATATAGCCAGTAGGAAAAATATCAGTCAAGAATAAAACTTTGTCGTCTTCTAAACCATCAGGTATTTTTAAAGGACCAACATCAGCATAAGGAATGCGGACATATTCAGCCTGTCCTCCTGCATAACCTCCTAGCAAATGAGAATAACCATAAATACCAGAGGGAGAATGCCCGTAAAATTTTTCTGCCATCCAAGCATTAGGATTAGAGTTATCACACAGCGACCATAGGTCTTTGTTGCAAAAGAAACAGCCACCACAGGCAATGGTAAAAGGGATAACAACGCGATCGCCTTTTTGCAGATTCTTTATTTCCTTGCCAGTTTCGACAACTTCCCCCATAAATTCGTGACCCAAGATATCTCCAGACTCCATTGTCGGGATATTACCTTCGTATAGGTGCAAATCTGAACCGCAAATCGCAGTGGAAGATACTTTGATAATGGCATCGCGGGGATTGAGAATTTTCGGATCTGGTACGGTTTCAACTCGTACATCTTGTGCGCTATGCCAACATACAGCTTTCATAATTAATTTTGTTTTAAAGGAGTGGAGATTTGATCTGTGCTATCGATGTCCAATAACAAGGCTAGTTATCAGATAGCCTGGAATAGCCGAATTAAATTCTAGAACTGGTTTTTCGGTGAAGAGAAAGCGATAGACAGTTGTAAAATCTGATTTGCCAATATTTTAGTTGAGCAAATTTGCTTTAGAGCTTTGTAGCAGCAACTATATAATTGTCTGCTGATTTTTGCCAAACAAGGTCTAATTGCTGCTACATTTATCTATATTTCTAGTTAGTGTTAGTTGTTCGGCTAATGTGACTAACTAAAAATAGATTGGTTGGAAACGCGAGAGAATTAATTACATATTGTCTCGCGGTTCGACCACAATTACATCAGCATCGCTGTCTGTAGTAGTAGTGCGATCGTTAAAGGTTGTCGGTTCACCGACTTCAGTACGAGTACCCATAACTTTACCTGTAGTATTAGGTTCGATCACTCCAGAGCGGTCTATATCCCCCATACTAGTTACAGACTGGTTGGTATTTACTTGATTGATATCAGGAGTTCTATTGTAGGTGTCATCATCAATGTCGTTAGCATCATAGACACCATATTCTTCGATACCATTATTGTGTAAGATTTTTTCAGCACGGCTGATGTCATCGCTCGTACCGTTAACCATAACTAAAAAACTACCGCCACCAATGCGATCGCTATAAATTTTGGCTTTATCTTCGGGAATGCCCAATCCGACTAAACCGCCAATAATACCACCTGCTGCTGCGCCAACCCCAGCACCAGCTAGAGTAGTTGCAATAGTAGTGGCTGCTTGTCCAGCCACAATGATAGGACCAACACCAGGAATAGCTAGAGTACCTAAGCCTACTAGTAAACCACCAATACCACCTAATACAGTTCCCGTGGTAGCACCAGCACCAGCACCCTCGGCTGCGTTGTTACCTTCATCGTAAGCTGCATCTACCCCAGCCGATTCTGTTACTTTGTCTGCATCTTTAGCAATAACGTTAACTCGATTCATGTCAAAACCGTCGTCTTTAAGAGCGCGCAAAGCTTTTTCTGCTTCATCGCGACTATAAAATAAACCTACTGAACGTTTGTATGTATTCATTATTTCCTGTTGATAAACGACACTTACATTCTTCGATCCATCTCATATTTATTCATCACCCAAAAGTCATAGGTGTTGCTCAATATTTGACTTTTTATAATTAAGAACCTTTGGGCTGTCCTTGAGTGGTAGCAATTTCACCAGTTTCCATTAGCTGTTTAAAACGATTTAGTTCGTCGCCAATTTGCTCTTGAGGTGATTCACCAAAAAGCTTGGCGATCGCATTAGTTAGCGCGCCTCCTGGTGGCTGATATTCCAAGACTACTTTTACCTGAGTACCGCGATCGCCAGTGGCGGGTTGAAAACGCACAAAACCATAGTTATCGATGTCTGCATTTTCAAGAGTAGTCCAGGCAATTAAGCGATCGCTTTCGTCCTTGATAATCTCGGCATCCCATTCAATCCAAAGACCTAAAGGTGCGTTGGCTACCCAGTGAGATGTTTTACCCTCTTCATCTTTGTTCGTCACCGACTTCAAATGTTTCATGAAGTTGGGTAAGTTGGTCAAGTCGCGCCAATAACTATATAGTTCGGATGCAGGGCGATCAATTGTCACGGTTTTTTCTATCTGAATATTGGGTGTTAAACCAATGGCTTCTGTGGCACGATCGATTAAACTTTTTTCTGAACGCTGATGGCGATCGCTATAGTCAGCTAAAACCTTTTTTAAAGAATGCTGCTGCAAGTTTCTGATTACCAAGGGACTATTAATAATTTCCTGGCTGGTAATTGCTTCATTGACTGAGTTTGTCCGCTCAACTCTTTCCATAATATTTATCTGTGCTAAAAATGTACCCAAACCTACTTATCTTAATAAGATCGCAATAGCTATAAAAATATTTTTCGACAATTTGCTTTATTTTGCTTCAATCTAAAGACAGAGCTTGGATATTAAGAATTAAAAATCACAAGTGAGTTAGGATAATCATGAAAATTGCTAAAATATTAATAGCTATAAACAACGGTATTTTTTCACAAGTAGTAGATAGCAAGTAGCAAGTAGCAATTTTACCTCTCGTTAAAACAAGAAGATTGAAACAAAGAAATGTGTTTTATTTTTTTTTCGTCTTTAAAGAGCGCAACGCGCAAGCGTTGCCAGTCGTCGAAGACATCGGCGGCTTTTGGGAAAGAATACTCTGTCCCAAAACGCGCCGAGACGATCTGAGCCTTTCAGGCTCTGCGCTTTAGACCAACTTCGGAGTTACTTAATTGCGCTTCACGTTATCTGCGCGAACTGGAGTTCGCCGCCTTCGCAAAGCGAAGTCGAGCCGCTCCACGCGGCTGCTACTTAACTCCGAAAGAGTTGGTAAATTATTACTCAAATCAGCAACGCCAAAGAAGGAGCGATAATTTAGTAGCTAAAATCATTGAACGCTGAAATTTTATAGCCAAATTATAGATGCACTCGATCAATCATTTTAATTATCTTAGTAAAAAAGATTAATTCAGCATTATCAATAGTTACACAATTAAAGAAGTGACCGCGCAAGGCGGAGTACCGTTCACTGGACAATGCTCGATGATAAATGTTTATTGTTCAATATAAAACATGGCTATAACCGACTTTAAAGATTATTACCAAGTACTAGGTATAAATAAAGACGCTTCTGCTGAGGAGATAAAAAAAGCCTATCGTAAACTGGCACGAAAATATCACCCCGACCTCAACCCAGGAGATGAAAAAGCCGAAGCCCGCTTTAAAGAGATTAATGAGGCGCAAGAAATATTATCCGATCCTGAAAAACGCGCCAAATACGATCGATACGGACAATATTGGCAGCAAGCAGGACAAGGAGGCACTCCACCGCCAGGAAGTAATGGTACGAGAGTCAATGTAGATGTAGGCGGTTTTAATTTTGGTCAATATGGAAACTTTGAAGACTTTGTTAATGATATATTAGGTCGCACTGCTAGCAGCCAAGGTAAAAACAGCTATAGCTATCGGACTTCTCCTGGTGACTTTGGTGGTTTTGCTGATGGCTACAGTGATATGCCTGCCCAAGATAGTGAAGCGGGAATTGTTCTTACTTTCTCTGAAGCTTTTGATGGGACACAGAAACAGTTTCGCATTGGCAATGAAACAGTCAAAGTTCGCATTCCCGCTGGGGCTAAAGCAGGTAGTCGTTTACGAATAAAAGGTAAAGGACAACCCAGTCCTTTTTCAGGACAGCGAGGAGACTTATATCTTAATATTGAACTGCAACCCCATCCCTTATTTAAGTTTAAAGGTGATAATTTAATTGCCGAAATCCCGATTACGCCTGAAGAAGCTGTATTGGGTACAGATATTATTGTTCCTACTCCAGATGGTAAAGTAACGATGAAAGTTCCAACGGGAGTAAATTCAGGACAATCTTTGAGACTAAAAGATAAAGGCTGGCGCAAGCCTAATAAACAGCGTAGCGATTTGATGGTGAAATTAAAAATTGTCACTCCCAAAAATATCAGCGATACAGAAAGAGAATATTATCAAAAGATTCAGCAAGCTAGCAGCTATAGCCCCCGCGAAGGTTTGGAGAACACTAAATTATGAGTAGTTTGTCCCGCGATGTGATTTCCCAACAGGGCGATACTTTAATTAGTTTTGAGCGCGTCGCTACTATTACCAAAACTTCGGTTACTACAATTCAGTGTTTTATTCGGCTGGGAGTAATTGAACCAGAAGGCTCAATGTTAAGACAAGAAGATACCCTGCGAGTGATGAAAATTATGCGTCTGCGAAGAGACTTAGGATTAAATTTAGTAGGTGCAGCAATGGTATTAGAGCTTACAGAAGAAAATCACCGCTTGCGATCGCAATTGGATGCTTTACGTCATCCTTAAGAGGTATTTGTGATTAGAATAGCCAGATGCTCTGTGAAATATACAATCTGGGTTTTTGACTATAAATAAAGATCTGTCCTTTGCTGGATAAAAAAACCTTAAAAAATGAAGAAGATAGATTATCAATTCTCTTTTCTTGAGAGTGCTTTTAGATTAGGCAAAAATAAATATGACAGAACAGCAAAGGGCAATTGGCATCTTTGAGAATGCTTTAGATACTGAAGCTGCACTAAAAGAGCTAGACAAATCCCACTTTTCTCTGGAGCAACTTTTTGTGATTGCTCACAATACAGAGAGAGAAGAGGAAATAGTAAATACTCAATTATGCGAATCATTACGCACTCGCTTTGATACTCGTATTAGTAGCGTTGCGCAAGACTCGAAGGTCACTAAGGACGAAGCTGGAATTAGTTTAACTAACGCCTTAATTCATCTAGATATCCCTGTTGATAATGCACGACTCTATAACGATTTAGTTACTAAAGGTAAATACTTGGTCATGGTCGAAGGCAATACAGCCGATATATCAGGTGCAGAGAAAATCTTGAATCGCTATGGTGTTCGAGAGTGGGTTATTTACAAAATTGTTTCGGAACATCCCGAAGTAATTATTGTCGATCGCCGTACTCATCACTCATAAAAATTATCGCGATTAAAATTGCTTCAATATTTAAACTGCCATTTTTACAGCTTTAATTTTTAAAAAGATTATCGAACTTTCTTATTACTACTTAATCTTTACTACATACACAAAAACTTCTTGTAGTTAAATAAGGGTAATTAAAAAAGCAGATAATCAACAATTTTAAACTGGTGTGAGAATGTCTTTTTATAATCTCAACCAAACAAAATTCAACATAAGGAACAAATTATTATGTCTTATACAGAACCAGTTGGAAACAGAAACGCAGTACTAGAAACTTTCACTGTAGCTGACGATCGAGATCGGATTAGGTGGGGACCAATTATTGCCGGGATTTTTGTGGCGATCGCCATGCAGTTAATTCTTAGTGCTTTAGGTGCGGCGATCGGTCTGACTATTGGTGCATCAGGAAGCGAGGCTGGTGCAGTTGGCATCGGCGTGGGTATTTGGGCGGTTGTTAGCTTGTTGATTGCCTTATTTGTTGGTAGTTGGGTAACTGCTGCTGGCTGTAGTCCGATGAACGGTAAAACGGCAATGCTGCACGGATTCATTCTCTGGGCGACAACTCTAGCTATTAGTGCTTGGTTACTCGCAAGTGGTGTATCAGGAGCATTTGGAATGGCAGCTTCTAATGCAGGAGAAGTTTTTAATCAGGTACAGCAGCCAGGTGGGGCAAACATTCCTAACCAAGTCCCTACTGTGTCACCAGACAAGCTACAGCAGGTGGCAGGAAATTCTGCTAAAGCAGCCTGGTCATTTATTGTGGGTTCACTGCTAGGGCTAGCTGCATCTTTAATCGGTGCTTCTGTTGGTGCCAAAAAACCTAGACCTGTTCGCTCAGGAAGAGTTGCTGAACCTCAAGCACCCGAAAATCTCGCTAGATAAATATTGCGGGGGCTACTAGCAAACAGCCCCTACATAATCCTAATAATGAACTGATTTGCTGCACTTAGAAAGTTGACCCATTAAAAAGTAAAGCGATCTATAACCTTGGTAAGGTTGACTTTGATTCTGGTTGTTTAATTTTTATAGATGACTGGTCAACTATAATTGAGGTATGAAACGTGCTAGTAAACGCAATGAACTAATCCAAGTCGGCAAGGAGATTGTCCTTCAGCAAGGATTTAAGGGAACAAGCCTCAATGATGTATTAACTAAAGCTGGCGTTCCCAAGGGTTCATTTTATTATTATTTTTCCAGCAAAGAAGATTTTGGACTAGCGATTGTTGATGATTTTGCCCAGGAATATCGTGACAGGTTTAAAACTTTTTTAGGAGACAAACAGTGTTCTCCATTGACACGATTACGTAACTATTTTGAATTTAAAATTGCTGAGATGGAAGCTCATCAATGTAACGATGGTTGCTTAATTGGTAATCTTGCTCAAGAATTATCAACGCAAAATGAATTGTTTCGCGATCGCCTCAACCAGATATTTACTGAATGGGAACAGTATTTTATTCGGTGTTTAAAAGCAGCTTATGAAGCTGGAGAAATCGAGAACAGCAGCAATTTTGAGGTTCTGGCTAAGTTTATCTTGTCTAGTTGGGAAGGAGCTATTCTGCAAGCTAAAGTCACTAAATCAGTCTTGCCGATGCAAACCTTTGTCAAAATCTTATTTGAGCAAGTTTTGAATATCTCTATCTTGAATTAAATTTCTTATCGCTGTCTAGCTTTTGGCATTGGCTTATTATAGAAAGAAAGCAAATTGAAGCCGTTGCCAAGAAGTTGCAGCAGGCGATCGCTATTCAGATATGAGTCAAGTTATACCATTTTAAATTTAGAATATGATAAATCATTTTTGTAGGGGCGAATGGTGAAGCAGTGCGTTCTTGGCGAGAGGAAATGCCCTGAGTTAAAGGGCATATTCCACTCTCGCGGTGGCGGCAGATGCGGCTAAATTTGGTAATAATCGTTAAATCAATGACGCGATTACTGCTGCTGATATTTTCGTATCTATGAAATTTATTTGTTTCTAGTTAGAAAAGTAGATAACATGATTATGTTTGTACATAAAAAAAACTATGGGCAGATTTAGTCAGCAGAAGTTGGTTCTAAGAGTATTTTTTTTAGCTGCGTTACTTATAACTTTAGGGCTAGGCTTAGTTCAGCCAGACGCGCTTCTAGCTGCTCATCGCCATGACTATCCTAGTCCCACAGCGATCGCCATGGTTGAGCCAAAAGCACCTGTAGTTGCAGAAACCGTAGAATATGTCACCATAGACGGCAAGGCCATTAATGGCTATTACGCCTATCCCCAAAACACCACTAAGTCTCTACCTGGAATCCTAGCTATTCATGAATGGTGGGGACTAAACGACAACATTAAGGCAATGGCGCGAAGGTTAGCAGGAGAAGGTTATCAGGTTTTGGCGGTAGATTTGTATAACGGTCAAATAGCAAAAACTCCAGAAAAAGCAACACAATTAGTACTTAAGGTAACAGGCAATCCTTTAGGTGCAGAGGCAAATATTACCAAAGCCTACAATTTTTTGGCAAAAGAAAAGCAAGCACCTAAAATTGCTTCTATTGGCTGGTGTTTTGGTGGTAGTTGGTCATTAAAAACCGCTTTGCTATTTCCCCAAGAGCTTGATGCAGCAGTGATTTACTATGGTGGAGAGATTGGTACAGCTACCAAAAAACAATTAGCAACCTTAGAAATGCCTATTTTAGGCATATTTGGGGCAGAAGATGAGTCAATTCCCGTAGCCAAAGTAAAAAAACTAGAATCTACTTTAAATAAACTGGGTAAAGAGGCAGATATCCAAATTTATGACAATGCAGGTCATGCTTTTGCTAATCCCTCTGGTCAAAACTATGTCCCTGAAGCTGCGGAAAAAGCTTGGACAGAAACTATTGATTTTCTAAATAAAAATTTAACTGATGTTTCTTAGGATTCGCTAGCAATATAACTAAGACTTGCCCTTTTAAGGTCTTGTAAATGTTCCCAAATTATAGTTAGTTGAAAAAGTACAGTTGGTATAAGCTTGATAAATCCCATGAGCTATGTTTTTATGATTTTGCGTTCTCTTTTTAAGCAACTCCCCTAAAAGGACTATCGACAGTTTTATTGAACGATCGCACCAAAGTTACAATCTCATCAGCCTCGTCATTATTAAAAACCCCATCCAATCCACTGCTATGAATATCGGTAAAAGGTGACTCGTAGAGCAATCCTGGATTCATTACGCCATTTTGGGTTAGGTAATCGATAATGTTTTCGACAAAGCAAATCTGAGATTAGCAGTGAAGTTACTGCCTTCCAGGTACTTGGCAAAGGCAGCTTTGGCGGCATTGCGATCTAACCCCACTATTCTGACGAATAAACAGTTTTAGGCTCATCTCCTTGCCGTATACCTGCTCGAAGCGATCGCGACTTTCTATTTCCTCAGCCGAAAATAACATTTCTTCTAATTCTGCTAAATCACCGTCGGTTAAGGCTACGTTCCGCTTCAGCTAACGGCTACCGATGGTAAGTTTTAAAGGATCATCTGTAATTGTCCAACCATCTTTGATTAAAACATTTTCAACTGTTTCATGATAAATGTCTTTCGCTGGCATAATTAAAGTTCCCCAGGAAAGGCTTTTTGGAGGAGGGAGTTGAAAAGGTTTTCACTTACAGAATTAAACTTAAACTGCAAAATCATAAACGGGGGTTTTTATAAAGTGACTTGGTTGCTGCTGTTGGCTAATAATTTGCTGAATACGCTCGACTGTAGCAGGAGAAAATAGTTGTTCCCCTGTTCCTTGGTCAACTCGTGCGGGAACGTTTTCAATCAAGAAGAATTCATCATTCATTTCTAATGAATAGGTTACTTTGGTTTCGATTAGGTTTTCGTTATATTTTTCTTGAGTCATTATTTTTATTTCCTTTGAGTAAAGGTGTTATTCCAGCGTTTAGAATTAGGTTGATAGATAGTAATAATTTTAATCAATGGGCGTGAAGGATAGCTACACTGAATATGTAGAAGGCGATCTCCTGTAGTAAATCCTGCAATTAAACAACTCGCGCCATATTTATCATCGGGGTAGTCTTCGATGACTTGCCCTTGAGCGATCGCTAGTGACTTTTGGTCAGCATATGAACAAGTAATTCGGTTCAAACGCAAACGACACAAAGCGCTAGGGAAAGCGAAACAACGCGGTCTTGGGGTTTCCCCCATGAGCGATTGTTTCAAGAAGAAAGAAAAACTAACTATATCGAGCGATTCTACTGCACTAGGCGACAAAGAATCTCTCGCTTAGTCAAAAAAACTCTCTCATTTTCTAAAAAAGTTGAGAATCATATTGGTGCTATTTGGTATTTCGTTCACCATGACAATTCATCCTTACATCTTTAAGACTACCGAGAACAGAATAGAAGAAGATAGAATAGATTAAAAAGCTGATTCAACAAGAGCTTCCAGAGGCAAACTTTAGTGAATCAGATTTCGTGGTACAAAAATACTATAGCAAACAGGTGTATCAAAGTATAATTGATGGCTGATGTGAATTAAACTAACCTATTAAGGCAGTTTCATACTCGTTTGCAAATTTTTTGCCTCTTGATAATAAGGAGAATTTCTTGATAGTAAGGCGGCGGCTGCTGCTGCCTGTTTTAAATTTCCGCTAGCAGCTCGACGATTAGCAATAAGATATATTTGCTCGTTCCATTGCTTAATAAGATCTTGAGCTTCTGAATATTCCTCAACCTCTGAGTTTATTTTCTGTAATATACCAATCGCTTTATTGTAGGATGAAGCTTGCCCAGGTTTGATGCTTGCTTTTGCTTGAGCCAAATAATTTTGGTATAGATTCTGTTTTCGCGCTCTTGATTGCCATGTTTGAACTGCTTCAGTTGCCTTTTGAGCAATTAATTTAGTCGAAGAATCATCTTGAGGCGCAAGTTTAGCAGCAGCGATCGCACCTGTCAAATCTCCCTCACTAGCTCTTCCATAAGCAATATCCAAAATCACTTCACTCCAACGAGTAATGTCAGCTTGCGCCTGTTGGAAAAAAGGAGAATTTGATTGAATTTCTCTAGCTTTGCCAATTGCTCGATTAAAAGTGGAAGCTTGATTGTTTTTGAGATATATCTTACTTGAATCAGGCAGATAATCTGCTTGTTGAGAATTTAAATCGGTATAAACTTTTGGATTGCGGTCGTCTAAATAATCTAATGATTGAGTGACGGCGATTACGCCCACTGCACCTATACCTATACCCGTTAAAATATCAGTTAGTTTACTCATGCAATTACTTTAATAATCAAATATTCCTCTTTAAAATAAATAACACGCCGAGCGTTCTTAAATCCGAATTTCTAAAATTAAATATCCAAAGAGGAGACTTAAAAGTTGTCAATTACTATTTTTGATGATGTTGCCCGTAACAGCACTATTCATCGTTCAAAATCATACGAGTTGATTTAATTCTGCCATATATCCTAAATATTGGATATTTATGCTTGTTTGTCAATTGAAAGTTAATTCATGATTAGCGAACATCTAGTAGCCAACATGATTTTGCTCCAACTAGTTACGGGGTATTTGCTTAAACGTTGCCTATCATGAAGGGATTGCCTTAACCGAACAAGAGGCACAAAGGATTTACGAATATAACAAAGGTTCTATTAGACAATCATTACAAACTCTAGAAACAGTCTGCGATCGTGTATCGGTTGCTGATTTCTGTTCTCAAATTGCTAATACCATTTCCCCTTGAAACTGCACTTAATATTTTGAGCTTAAATCTCTCGCAAAGACGCAAAGGATCTAAATTTAAGAAGCGTGCATTGTCATAGAGAGTTGGTACAAGGACGAACTACAGAGTTTACCCATACCTGGAGTAGCTACAAACAGCATGGCTCTGGGTGGTTTAATGCCATAGCTTAATGCATTAGGCTTATTGAGAGCTCGCCAGCCTCTGTAAAAAATCGCTGAGATTCTCGTTACCTCTGGCAGAAAAGATTTCGGGTTTGCTGAAGTACTCAAGATAGATCCACAAACTATGGCAGTAGTTCAGCAATGCTATGGCGCCAAGGATATGTTCAAAACTCTTTACGTCAACCAAATGTGAAGTTGACGTTGCTCAAAGTACAGTCCTCCATCCAGTAATCCGTAATGAAGTATTACGTGAGGCTATATCTCTAGACAGCTTATAAAGATAGAAAAGCTTATTCAGTTGAAGCCTTAATTCTTCCACATATATTTACCAGGGACAGTGCGCTCCAAAATACCTTTTCTGAATTGTAAACTGAGGACGCTGCTAAAAGATTTGGAAACTTTCTTTTGTTGTGTTTGATCTAAACCATCAGGATAGAAATGAGCCACTACGTTTGGTGAACTAGTAACTCCTTCTTGCTTTTTAACAAAGTCCAAGACTCCTGCAGTGATGTTTTCGTAAGTATCTAGTCTGGGAGAAGGAGGTAGTGTACTATCGAGTTTGTTTCTAGATTTCTTCTGAGCTTGTGGTTTGATCTTCGCTTTTGGTAATTTAGTTTTGGTCTGACTTTTTTTAACTGTTGTTTTCTGCTTCGATTTATCTGCCTTAGATGGGACTGCTGGTAATTCTACTGGAGCAGTATCCTCCGCTTCAGTCGGATGATATCCATTACTCTTATTCTCTTGGTCTAGCGTTACGTTTGCAGCTAATTGTTGAGTCTTATTGAGATTATTAATAATATTGCGACATGATTCCAACTCAGTCTGGGTAGTTGCTGCCTCAACTTCTAATAGTTTCAAGGCTTGAGCATGATAGGCGCTCGCCTCTTGTTGATAGCTAGCATTTCGTTCTAAATCCGCTAACATTTGACTGTAAATAGCGAGCTTTTTTTTACTATCGAACAAATTTTGAGGTGGTTTAGGAGGGGCCGGAATAGTAGTCATAACCAAATTCTGTTGAGATACATTATTTTAAAGTTGTTAAAGGCAGCAAGGCTCTGTTCGCCGCAGCTAGGTTTTGAACCTGTTGGAGACTTCTGATTTTAAAGTAGGTTTAAAGACATCGGATTTAGTGTCACTTTGATATTTCATCTAATAGCTATCAGCCCAATTCTAGCCTGCTAGAATCTGAATTAGATATTACTCAATAATGAACTCTTTTGTTTAATTAATTACACTTGTTTTGTAACGAAATTTAAACAATTTGAAATGGTGTTTTGCTAAGGTTTAGGTTTAGACTGATGCTGTTAGCTGCGGCGATCGCTAAGTAAATAAAAACAGAAAATAGCCCTAAATTTACTGCAGTTATAAACAAGCCAGAAATTATATCTAGAGTAAAAAAGCAAATATTTATCCTCATTAACATCTTCAGAGGAGTTTAGAACGCTTATTTGAGAGAGAAAGATAGTTTAGTTACGCGACTAAATTTACATAGGTTAGAGTTTATCTTTATTGGCTAAGGATTGGTCAACCCCAGAGGAAGATGAAGCATGGCAACATTATCAAGAACAAAATGAAGAGACTTAGGGGTCATTGAGAAGGTATAACAAAGTATTATCTGTTTTTAGTTAACACTAGCTACTAAATGATTCTTATGAGTATAAAAGCAGAAAATAATCTATTTTATCTTCTAGGGTAGATTAACGTCGTTATTCTATGGAAAATGACTACAGAAAATGAAATTAGTAAAAAAAATGAGCGAGAAGGGATTTGAACCCCTGACCTTTTGGTTCGTAGCCAAATGCTCTAATCCACTGAGCTACTCGCCCTTAGTTAAGTAATCAGTAACTCACTGAATAAACCCAACAGTCTTTAATAGTAGCAGAACTTTAGATACCAATGCAAGAAAATAATAATTTTGAGTCTTTATCTCATTTAAACCATCGCGGAGAAGCTCAGATGGTAGATGTTTCAGCCAAAAAAGTAACTCGCCGTCAAGCCGTAGCCAAAGGTAAAATTAAAATGTCTTTGGCTACGTTGAAAACTATCGAAGCAGGAAATGCTCCTAAAGGTGATGTATTGGGTACAGCCAAAATCGCTGGAATTATGGCAGCCAAGCAAACGGCTAATTTGATACCTCTTTGTCATCCTTTACCTATTCATAAAATTGAGGTAGACATTAGCCCAGATTACAATTTGCCTGGATACGAAATCACGGCTAAGGTAGCTATCAAAGGTTCAACAGGAGTAGAAATGGAGGCATTGACTGCTGTGTCTGTGAGCGCCCTAACTCTGTACGATATGGCAAAAGCACTGGAGAAATCAATGGAGATATCAGAAATTCTTTTGCTAAGTAAAACAGGAGGTAAGTCAGGAGACTATTTTGCTGAAGAAAAAAGCCGCTAAACCGATACAATGTGACTAATATCAGATAACTATACTCAATTTCAAATAGTAATTTATGCCTCCTCGTTGGCCTCGCAAACCCGATCGCAAAACAGATCCAGAATATCGCCGTTTAGATGATCTTATAAACTTTGCGATTCATGTAGGAGTTTATTCTGCTACCAACTCTGGCTTATGGTTTGTGCATATTTTGAAATCTACAGAATGGTCCTGGTTGCTGTGGGTAAACGGTATCTGGTTTGGCATATTAGCATTACATTTTATCTATATTAAAGCGATCGCAGACTACACCACAATTAAAACCTAATGGCTAGTACACAACAAATAGAAACCTTAGCAGCCCAAATTGGCGAAAACATTTATATTGATGTTGCCAAGTGGCATCTATATTTAAATGATGCTCATTTGCATACCGTTGTTGCCGAACAAGTTTATCCTCTTTTGGAAGACAATTCTCTAAGTGAAGATGCGGTTACTTCTATTTTGCAAGATATCTCCGTTAAACTGGGAGCAGGTAACGCTGAGATGTCTTTAAGTAAGTTATTACCAACGCAATGTAAAACCGATCTTTTAGAGTTGCTGGAAGAATATCAAAAAGATATGTAAGCAATAAACAATGGATAATTGATGACTATTTGAAGCTAAATTAATTCTTTTAATTGGTAGATATCCCTCTTCTGTTCCTTACCGATAAAGTAAGCTTCTATTATGTGATTAATTGTTTATCTTTCCTAGAGCCAGTTTGTACCCGCCAAAGATTAGAATACACGCCGTTTTTAGCTAATAGTTCTTCGTGTGTTCCCTGCTCGATCAGTTGACCATATTCCATTACATAAATACAGTCAGAATGTCTGATGGTTGAGAGGCGATGGGCGATCGCAATTGTAGTTCGATTTTGGGTGATTTTCTCTAGGGAACGAGCGATCGCTGCTTCTGTTTCGTTGTCTACAGCCGAAGTTGCCTCATCTAAAATTAAAATTGGTGGATCTTTCAAGATAGCCCTGGCGATCGCAATTCTCTGTTTTTGTCCCCCAGATAGCTTTTGTCCTCTTTCTCCCACAACAGTGTCATAACCTTGGGGCAATTCTCGAATAAATCGATCTGCTTCGGCAATTTTAGCTGCTTCAATAATTTGATTTGTGCTGGCATCAGGAGAACCATAGCTGATGTTTTCCCTTACAGTACCGTGAAACAAAAATACATCTTGACTAACTAAACCAATTGCGCGACGCAGATCCCATAGCACTATGTCTTTAATATTTTTACCATCTACAGTAATATTGCCTGAGCGTATTTCATAGAGTCGCAAGAGTAGCTTAACTAGGGTACTTTTACCCGAACCAGTTGCACCAACTATGGCAATAGTTTCACCTGCCCGAATATGGAGGGAAAGATTTTCGATTACAGGCTGTCTTTGATTATAGGCAAAGGTAATATTGTTGATGCTTACCTCTCCTCTGGTGGTTGATGGTGATAGAGCAATATTTCCTGAATGAATGGCAATAGGAGTATCTAATAAATCCATAACGCGAGTAATAGATGCCATTGCTCTTTGATAAAGGTCAAAGGTTTGCCCTAGACGAGTCAACGGCCATAATAGTCTTTGAGTCAGAAATACAAGTACGCTATATGTACCTACTGCCAATGTTCCTGATGCAGCTTGGAGACCTCCATAAAGCAAAATAGCCGTAAAGCCAGCTAAGATAATTAGGCGAATTAAAGGAATAAAGGCTGCGGATAAGCGAATAGCCTTTTGATTACTTTTTCTGTAGGCGTTGCTATCTTGCCTTAAACGATTTATCTCATAAGCTTCTGTGGTGAAACTTTTAATTGTCGTAATTCCACTCAGATTATTAGATAATCGCGAATTAAGTAAGCTGACCTTTTCTCTTACCTCTGCGTATCTAGGTGCAAGCCATTTTTGGAACGCTACTGAACCCCAGATAATCAAAGGAATAGGAACGATTGCCATCCAGGCAATATCGGGAGTCAAGATAAAAAATGAGGCACCGATAACCAGGGCGGTAGTGATTACCTGAATAATTTCATTAGCACCAACGTCTAAGAATCTTTCTAGCTGATTAATATCATCATTCAGAATAGATAATAATGCTCCCGTGCTGTTTTCCTCAAAGTAAGCCAAGTCCAGGTCTTGAACATGACTATAGGCATCTAAGCGTATGTCATGTTGAACATCCTGTGCCAGATTACGCCATAGTCTTGTATAGGCATATTCAAATACTGATTCTAAGCCCCAGACAATTGCCGATAGCAGAGACAACACTACAAGCTGGGCAAAGATATCAGTAATACCAAAGCGAGCCACAATCGAGTCTTGTTTCTGAACTACTACATCCACCGCAGCACCAATGATGGCAGGAGGAGCAAGATCGAAAAGTTTGTTGAGGATAGAACATATTACAGCTTGCCAAATAATAGCTCGATATTTATCTCCATAGCGCAGCAATCGAGATAGAGGATGAGTTGGCGGTTTGGCTTTATTTCGGGTCATACTTAGCTGTCTGTAGTGTTTCACTTATAATTGAAAATTTAACAGACTTTAGTAACTCTTGGTAAGCTACCAAAGATGTGTAATTTAACCATAAAAAATTCCCCCACCCGAAGGTAGGGGAGCTGATTACTTAGTTACAAAGTAAATTATGGATATTGCTAACCAAATTTACCAGCCGTAGAAGCAATCAGGAATGCTGCGTAGGTCAAGACATAACCCACCGTGAAGTGAGCTAAACCGATTACACGACCTTGAACGATGGACATAGCAACGGGCTTGTCTTTCCAGCGAACTAAGTTAGCTAGAGGAGTACGCTCGTGCGCCCAAACAATAGTTTCGATCAGCTCTTGCCAATAACCACGCCAAGATATGAGGAACATGAAACCAGTTGCCCAAACTAGGTGTCCAAAGAGGAACATCCAAGCCCAAACAGAAAGGTTGTTTACACCGTAAGGGTTATAACCGTTAATCAATTGAGCCGAGTTTGCCCAGAGATAATCACGAAGCCAACCCATTAGATAGGTAGAGTTTTCGTTGAACTGAGCAACGTTTCCCTGCCAGATCCCCAAATGTTTCCAATGCCAGTAGAAAGTCACCCAACCCAGAGTGTTAAGTGTCCAGAATAAGGCTAGATAGAACGAATCCCAAGCAGAGATATCGCAAGTACCGCCACGACCAGGACCGTCACAAGGGAAAGCAAAACCGAAGTCTTTTTTGTCGGGCATTAGTTTTGAACCACGTGCGTCTAAAGCACCTTTGACCAAGATCAAAGTAGTGGTGTGTAGACCTAGCGCGATCGCATGGTGAACTAAGAAGTCTCCAGGTCCAATGGTGAGGAACAAAGAGTTTGTTCCACTGTTGATAGCATCCAACCAACCAGGCAACCAGGCTGCACCAGTTTGAGCAATACTATCGGGGTTAGACAGTAAGGTATCAAAACCATATAGAGCTTTACCAGAGGCAGCTTGAACGAACTGAGCGAATACAGGTTCGATTAAGATTTGCTTTTCAGGCGTACCAAAAGCTACTACTACATCATTGTGTACATACAAACTCAAGGTATGAAAACCAAGGAAGAGAGATACCCAGCTTAAGTGGGAAATAATCGCCTCTTTGTGATCCAAGACTCTTGACAATACATTGTTTTTATTTGCTTCGGGGTCATAGTCACGAACTAAGAAGATCGCACCATGAGCAAATGCCCCTGTCACCAGAAATCCAGCAATATACTGATGATGAGTATATAAAGCCGCTTGAGTGGTATAGTCCCTGGCAATGAATGCGTAGGAGGGTAGGGAATACATATGTTGAGCTACCAAAGAAGTAACCGTTCCCAAACTAGCCAGAGCTAAAGCCAACTGGAAGTGGAGAGAGTTATTCAAGGTATCGTATATTCCCTTGTGTCCTTCACCCAAACCGCCTTGAGGTGGCTTGTGAGTTTCTAGAATCTCTTTGATACTGTGACCAATACCGAAGTTAGTACGGTACATATGACCAGCAATGATAAAGATTACTGCGATCGCCAAATGGTGATGAGCAATATCTGTCAACCAGAGAGACTCAGTTTGAGGATGGAAACCACCTAAGAAAGTTAAGATAGCTGTTCCCGCTCCCTTAGAAGTACCAAATACATGATTGGCAGTATCAGGATTCTGAGCATACACACCCCAGTTCAGGCTAAAGAAAGGCCCTAAACCAGCGGGATGAGGAGGAGTCGAAAGAAAGTTATCCCAACCTACGTGCTGTCCGCGAGATTCGGGGATAGCAACGTGAACTAGGTGTCCAGTCCATGCCAAGGAACTTACCCCAAACAAACCAGCTAGGTGATGGTTAAGGCGAGACTCAGCATTTTTAAACCAAGCTAGGCTAGGACGGAACTTGGGCTGTAAATGCAACCAACCAGCAAACAAGAAGATAGAAGAAAGAATCAATAAAAAGATCGATCCTTGATATAACTCTTGGTTAGTAGTCATACCAATGGTATAGAACCAGTGGTACACACCAGAGTAGGCAATATTTACTGGGTTAGAAGCACCACCTTGAGTAAAAGCATCAATTGCGCCTTTACCAAAGTGAGGATCCCAAATCGCATGGGCGATAGGGCTAGTGTTTAAAGGATCTTTTATCCACTGTTCAAAGTTACCTTGCCAAGCCACATGGAACAGAGTACCGGAAGTCCACAGAAAGATGATGGCGATATGACCAAAATGGGAGGCAAAAATCTTCTGGTAAAGATTTTCCTCGGTCATACCATCATGAAGCTCAAAATCATGAGCAGTAGCAATTCCGTACCAGAGCCGACGAGTAGTCGGATCTTGGGCGAGATCCTGGCTAAATTTCGGGAATTTAGTTGCCATAGGTTATGGGTAGAATTCTCCTGTAGGGTGAAAAATGAGTTCAATATTGCTATTTTTTGCCACTCATTTTTGGCTTTTAGTTACAACCTTCAATATTAAATATTATCAGGCAGTAATTTTGTTAAAACACGGTTGTTAATACAAGTTATTAAACTTAAATTTTTCACCGTTAAGTTCTCTTTACTATTAATAATTTTGAACCAATAGTCCAAAGTTACACTTAGACTGACCAATCATTCAAGACAACCTCAACTAGAAGCTTTAGCTATCTTGTCTGATTGGCACAATCAAGACTCGTTTACAACGAGAGCGTCCTTGCTAAGAAGAATGCCCAAGTAGTAACAATTCCTCCTAAAAGATAGTGAGCTACACCCACAGCACGACCTTGAGTAATACTCAAAGCGCGGGGTTGAATAGCTGGAGCTACTTTTAATTTGTTATGAGCCCAAACAATAGACTCAATCAATTCTTGCCAGTAGCCACGTCCACTAAAGAGGAACATGAGGCTAAAAGCAAAGATAAAGTGACCTGCCAAAAACATAATTCCATAGGCAGATAGAGCCGAACCATAGCTATTGATAACTTGAGAAGCCTGCGCCCACAAGAAATCACGTAACCAGCCGTTAATACAAATTGCACTTTGAGCAAAGTTACCAGCCGTGATATGAGATACCGTACCATCTGGTGCCACCGTTCCCCATACATCCGACTGCATCTTCCAACTGAAGTGAAAAATTACTATAGAGATGGAGTTATACATCCAGAACAAGCCTAGGAATACATGATCCCAAGCTGATACTTGACAAGTACCACCACGACCAGGCCCGTCACAAGGGAAGCGGAAACCAAGGTTGCCTTTATCTGGAATCAAGCGAGAACTACGAGCGTAGAGAACGCCTTTTAACAGAATCAAAGCGGTTACATGGATAGTAAATGCGTGGATGTGGTGAACCATAAAGTCAGCAGTACCCAAAGCAATAGGCATCATTGCCACTTTGCCACCAACTGCAACTACACCACCGCCAAAAGCATAGCTAACTGGCTCAAGAGCTGTAGGTGCAGTGTTCCCAGGAGCAAGAGTATGAATATTCTGTACCCACTGGGCAAAAATTGGCTGTAGCTGAATCGCCGTATCTGAGAACATATCTTGGGGACGACCCAAAGCTCTCATGGTGTCATTATGAATATATAAACCAAAGCTATGGAAGCCAAGGAAAATACAAACCCAATTAAGGTGAGAAATAATTGCATCGCGAACGCGAAGTACGCGGTCAACTACGTTATTTACATTCTTGGCTGGGTCGTAGTCACGCACCATATAAATAGCGGCGTGCGCTCCCGCACCAACAATAAAGAAGGCACCAATCCACATATGGTGGGTAAACAACGATATCTGAGTCGCATAGTCTATCGCCATATAAGGATATGGAGGCATCGCGTACATATGCTGTGCCACAATGATTGTCACCGAACCCAACATAGCTAGGTTAACTGCCAACTGAGCGTGCCAAGAAGTAGTCAAGATTTCATATAGACCTCTATGACCTTCTCCACCAAACAGTAAGGGATCGCCTTTATGTCCGTCTAAAATTTCCTTCATGCTGTGACCAATACCAAAGTTGGTACGGTACATATGACCAGCAATAATAAACAGGACAGCAAGTGCCAAATGATGGTGTGCCGTATCCGATAACCATAAACCACCAGTGACGGGGTTTAGACCACCTTTAAAAGTTAAGAAGTCAGAATATACACCCCAGTTGAGCGTAAAGAAAGGTCTTAACCCTTCTGCAAAGCTAGGATATAGCTCCGTCATCAAATCTTTGTTTAAGATGAACTCATGAGGCAGAGGAATATCTGCTGGGGCAACTCCCGCATCCAACAATTTGTTGATTGGTAAAGATACGTGAATTTGGTGACCTGCCCAACTAAGACAACCTAGACCCAATAAACCAGCCAAATGGTGATTCATCATTGATTCCACGTTTTGGAACCATTCCAGCTTAGGCGCTCTCTTGTGGTAATGAAACCAACCAGCAAAGATCATCAAACCAGCCATAACTAAACCGCCCATGGCAGTAGCATATAGCTGAGTTGTGTTGGTAAAGCCAGAAGCTCTCCAAAGGTAAAAGAAGCCAGACGTGATCTGAATTCCGTGGAATCCACCGCCAACGTCGGCGTTAAGAATGTCCTGACCCACAATAGGCCAGACTACCTGCGCACTAGGCTTAATAGCGGTTGGATCGAGAAGCCATGCTTCATAGTTAGAAAAGCGGGCTCCGTGGAAATACATTCCACTTAACCAGACAAAAACCACCGCGAGGTGACCAAAGTGTGCGCTAAATATTTTTCGCGAAATATCTTCTAAGTCACTGGTATGACTGTCAAAATCGTGAGCATCAGCGTGAAGATTCCAGATCCAGGTTGTAGTCTTAGGACCTCTGGCTAAAGTTCGGTCAAAGTGACCTGGCTTGCCCCACTTCTCGAAAGAAGTAGGAACTGGATCTACATCAACTGTTACCTTGACTTTCGCCTCTTCTTTTTGAGGACTAATTGTCATGAGGATTCTCCTCTCAGGGCAATAGATTTTAGATTTAGATTTTCTTGCTCCGAAGAACAAGTTTTTTATTATGTAAAAAGAGCGAAAATCACTGCTTTTTATATAACCTTAGCTTGCTTTCTCCTAATAGTTTTTAGGTTTCGAGCTACAGGCATTACTGTATCTGATCATAAGACTTAGAATTCAGCAACCTGGGTAAAGCTTAACAAAATTTTAAATGGACGTGACTATTGATCTGACTCTGACTAGGTTTGCACCTTAGGTATTTTCAGGCAAAAGTATACAAAAAACAAAAAATCTTTACAAACGACAATATAGTCACCTGACTCAAAATCGCTACTATCCTGATGTAATTTAGTAATAGGGGGAAAGCTGGTATGAATTCAGTTGAAAGATTTCCCAAGCTTTTTAATGAATAAATTAAGGATCGATGAATACTATTAAATTTTGTTTATTGTTAGCCTGTTTAAGTTATTTAATAGGTTGTGGACAAGTAGATGTGGATAATTCTTTTAGCGATCGCTTGAGCAACACCATATTTGTAGATGCTACTAACAGTAAGTTGGCTGAAACAGCTACGCCTAAAATCATTAAGAAGTTAAACCAAGACTTAGAAAAATTTACTCCTCAAGTAAGGATTATTGCTCCTCAATCCGAAGTGTTTAAGCAAACAGACATTGATGTTCATTTACAGGTAAAGGATTTACCAATCTTTCAAGACGAAAAATTAAAACTAGGAAATCATTTAGATTTGATTTTGGATAATCAGCCATCTCAATCAATATATGATTTAGAAAAACCTATTATTCTCAAGGATTTAAGCCCAGGAACTCATACTTTAAGAGTATTTGCCTCTCGTCCCTGGGGAGAAAGTTTTAAAAACGATGGTGCTTATGCTCAAGTAACTTTTAGTGTCATCACAGAAACAAATAACAACCGTAGCGATCCTAATTTGCCTTTGCTAACCTATAGCAACCCCACAGGAAACTATGGTGCAGAACCATTTTTACTCGATTTTTATCTAACCAATGCCCCTTTACACGCGATCGCCCAAAGCAATCCTAATCTAAAAGATTGGCGCATCAGAGCAACAGTAAATGGAGAAAGTTTTATTCTCGAAAATTGGCAGCCTGTTTATTTAACGGGACTAAAAACAGGTGAAAATTGGATTCAGTTAGAATTAATTGATGAGGCTGGTAATGATATTGAGAACACCTTTAATAATACAGTGAGGGTAATTAATTACGATCCCCAGCAACAAAATACTTTAGATCTATTAGTAACTAATCAAGTATCTTTAGCACAAGCTCAATCAATAATAGAGCAGAAGGATAATATTCAGCCTGTGAAAACACCAGAAATTATACAAACGCCAGAAGAATCAACCAATATTATTAAACCTGAAGCAACAGTTAAAACCGAAGAAAAGTTAACTGAACAATCTGATTCGATAAGTATAAATACTTCTAATTCAGACAGTAAAAATTCAAAATTAACACCTGAAAATAGTGACAAGATAAAAACAAATATAGAGCCAACAACTAATATTGATAGTCAAGTAATCACTAAAGAAAAACCAACGGATAGTATTAATTATTCTCTGAACAACAAAGACCTTGAACCAAAAACAGTAGAAAAAGTCAGTATAGACGAGACAAAAAAAGAAGAAGAAACAAAATCTGAAACAGCCGAAGAGATCGCAATTACTGAAATTAATTCAGATCGAGCAGAGCCAAGAACGAGAATCGAAATACCCCAACCTGAATCCGTAGAAATAACTGAACAGCAAATTGCAATTAAAATTCCTAAAACAGAATTACCCGATACATTAGTAGAATCAGAGCCAAAATCGCCAACACCTTTATGGCTCAAAAAAATATTAGTTGGTCTACGCCAAAAAATTGAAGCCTTAGCCAAGCTCTTGCCTCAAGCAGTGTAGCTATCAACCATTTTTAATCTCAGAGAACAGTAGACCAATGAGTAATATACAAATTGAGTCCGATCTTAAAGACATCCTCATAAAAGGAGTAGCAAATCCAAAATCTTCGTAACAAAGAGAAACTTCAAACTACTTTTAGCTTTACAATAATCTACTGCACAGACTCAAACAATAACCCAAACCTAGAGTAAGAGGTTGGAAAATATTGGTGAGAGTGGTAAATGTTTTGCTATTCTCAAACATAAAGAATTGAGCTTACAGGTAGAAAAAACTAGACGCAAGGGAATTAGACTACAATTCATGACTATGGCAAAAGTTCTCGTCTCCGATCCTATCGATCAAGCTGGTATTGATATCATCTCTCAAGTCGCCGAGGTAGACGTAAAAACCAAGTTACCTTTAGAAGAACTAATCAAAATAATTCCCGAATATGATGCTTTAATGTTGCGATCGGGTACTAAAGTTACAGCAGAGGTTATTGAGGCTGGTACGAACCTCAAAATTATTGGACGTGCAGGAGTAGGAGTAGACAACATTAATGTCAAAGCTGCTACGCGTCATGGTATTGTCGTAGTCAACTCTCCAGAGGGTAATACTATTGCTGCCGCCGAACACGCTTTAGCAATGATGCTGGCTTTATCTCGCCAAATCCCTGATGCTAACCAATCTGTCAAAAGCGGTAAGTGGGAGCGTAAGAAATTCATTGGTAATGAAGTTTACAAGAAAACTCTAGGTGTAGTTGGTTTAGGGAAAATTGGCGCCCACGTTGCCAAGGTGGCACGGGCAATGGACATGAAATTACTGGCTTACGATCCTTTTGTTTCGGCAGAAAGAGCCGAGAGGATCGGCTGTAGCTTAGTAGATTTGGATCTACTGTTCAAAGAAGCAGATTATATTACTCTGCACATTCCCAAAACTCCAGAAACTGCCAATTTGATTAATGCTGAAGCACTAGCTAAAATGAAGCCCCATGCTCGTATTATTAACTGCGCCCGTGGTGGCATTATTGATGAAGCTGCCTTAGCAGAAGCACTTCAAGCAGGAAGAATAGGTGGCGCTGCTTTAGACGTTTATGCCAATGAGCCTTTAGAAGAATCACCATTAACTGAAGTTGGTTCAAATCTAGTTCTGACTCCTCATCTAGG
Source organism: Waterburya sp. (assembly GCA_965218345.1). Lineage (GTDB taxonomy): Bacteria > Cyanobacteriota > Cyanobacteriia > Cyanobacteriales > Xenococcaceae > Waterburya. The sequence goes on along the minus strand of CBDCKS010000002.1, from coordinate 5,367,855 downwards.
AGCTTCTACAGCCGAAGCTCAGGTAAATGTGGCGATCGATGTCGCAGAGCAGATAAGAGATGTTTTATTGGGTCTTCCTGCTCGTTCAGCAGTCAACATTCCTGGTTTAAACCCAGATGTAATGGAAAAATTACGACCATACCTAAGATTAGCAGAAACTTTAGGCACGATGGCTGGTCAGTTAGCTGGAGGACGAATTAATGAGTTAAATATTCGTTTGCAGGGAGAATTGGCTAACAACGATAGTCAACCACTAATTGTTGCTGCTTTAAAAGGGTTGCTGTCTGAGGCTTTGAGAGAGAGGGTAAATTATGTCAACGCAGCAATAGAAGCCCAGGAAAGAGGTATTAGGGTTATTGAAACTAAAGATAGCTCAACCCGTGACTATTCTGGGGGTTCACTGCATATTGAAGCCCAAGGAGCTAATGGTAAACATTCGGTTACAGGAGCATTGCTGAGTGAAGGGGAAATACGAATTACCAGCTTGGATGAGTTTCCCATCAATGTTCCACCCAATGATCATATGTTATTTACTCTTCATAGAGATATGCCAGGAATTATTGGCAAAATTGGCTCTTTATTAGGTAGTTATAATGTCAATATTGCCAGTATGCAGGTTGGTCGCAAAATTGTCAGAGGGGAAGCAGTAATGGTTCTGAGCTTGGACGATCCATTACCTGAAGGCATTTTGCAAGAAATTACTAAGGTAGATGGAATTAGAGATGCTTATACTGTGAAGTTATCTGCATAATCAATTATCACGTCAAGATGATGCCTAGGTAATATTTATTGGTGAAATATACTATTTATAAGCTAATAGTATATTTCACCAATTTTATTGTTAGACAAATAAGATCTAAACAACTTGCCGACTTAAATTCTTTAGTATTGATGAATTGTTTAACAATATTGGGAAAACTATCAACAGAACCATAAAAAGTGGGTAAAGCTGAAATCTTGGCATACAGTGGTAAGGAAAAAACTGTATTTTGCTTATTTCGCTCTGAGATCACTAAAATAACTAAGTCGAAAAATGCCTAATTACACTATAAGCCTTAATAGTCATAGATTACTTTGCTGTCTTGAACAAGATCAAACTTAGATAGCGAAAACGACCATAGGTCGTTGGTTAAAAAATACCATTCAGGTTCAACGTTAGATAATCCCTATAAAATTTATAACCTAAGAAAATTCATGTCTAATCGCTGGTGGGAGATCGTCATAAAATGTGAGCCAATACTGGAAGAATCAGTCTTTTGGAGACTTGAAAAGTTTGGTTGTTCTGGAACAGCTACCGAAGTCAAAATTTTAGACAACGAAAAGAACTCAGAGTCGGAACTTATAACAGATCAACAAATTTTGATTAAAACGTATATTCCTGAAATAAAAACTCAGTTACTAGATTTGGCAGCCTTATCTTCTTGGCTGGAACAAGATGCCAAATTATTAGAAGTGTCCGTTCCAGAAGCTCAATGGCATTTAATCAATGAAGAAGACTGGGCAAGTAGCTGGAAGCAACACTGGCAACCTATGGAAATTGGCGATCGCTTTTTGATTTATCCAGCTTGGGAAACTCCTCCAGAGAAATCTGATAGATTGATTTTGCGTCTCGATCCTGGCGCAGCTTTTGGAACAGGAACTCATCCTACTACACAATTGTGTCTTGAATCTCTAGAGATGCGACTGTATGAAAACCCCCAAAGCCAAACCATAGCGGATATAGGTTGTGGATCGGGAATTTTGTCCATAGGTTCAATTATGCTTGGTGCAAAGCAAGTTTATGCAGTAGATACCGATGAATTAGCTACCAAAACTTGCCGAAGTAATTGTCAATTGAACCAAGTCAATCGAGATCATCTGATTGTCCGCGATGGTAGCATTGAACAATTAATTGAAGTAGATAAAAAATTTGATGGCATTATTTGTAATATTCTTGCTGATACCATCGTTGATTTGGTTATTCATTTTAATAACATTACCCACGAAAAAAGCTGGGCAATTTTAAGTGGAATTTTATTAACCCAAGCCGATCGAGTCGCTGATGTTGTAGAACAACAGGGCTGGACTGTTGCAGCACTGTGGAAAAGAAAAGACTGGTGCTGTTTTAATATTCGTCGCTCAGAATATTAATTTGGTAAAGTTAAAATATCTACCCCGTCTTTGGTAACTGCAATGGTATGTTCAAATTGAGCAGAGAGCCTGCCATCCTTGGTAACTGCTGTCCAACCATCATCAAGCATCACAGCTTCCCAAGTCCCTTCGTTAATCATTGGTTCAATAGTAAATACCATTCCTGGTTTAAATTTCCGTTTCTGCCTTGGATCATGATAGTGGGGAATTTGAGGTGCGGTATGAAAAATATGACTAACTCCATGCCCTACAAAATCTCTGACTACAGAGAAACCTTGTGACTCAGCATACTGTTGAATTGCTATGCCTATATCATAAATTCTGGCACCTGGTTTGACTGCCGCAATTCCTCTTTTTAAACATTCTTCTGTGACTTCAACAAGTTTTTTAGCTGTATCCGAAGGAGTACCAACAAAAAAAGTTCTAGAAGTGTCGCCATGATAGCCATCTAAAATCGGGGTTACATCAATATTAATAATGTCGCCATTTTTTAATATTTGTTTAGCGTTAGGAATGCCATGACAAATCACTTGATTAACGCTGGTACAAACTGAAGCAGTAAAAGGATTATCTGTAGGACCATATCCTAAAGGTGCGCTAATTGCACCTCTTTCCTGTGTCCATTTCTCTGCGGCATCATTAATTTCTAGGGTACTTACTCCAGGTTTAACCATTGGTGCCAAGAAATCTAGTAGTTCTGCGGCTAAAGCTCCTGCTCGACGCATCTTTTCAATTTCTCGACTAGAGAGTAAAGTAATTTGTTCGCTTCCCATATTTGTCTCTACTATGCTCATTGATTGCTCTGTGTAATATTCAGTTTATCAATTCTTTATGTTTGAATTGCAGAGCAATAAAAAAAGACCCAGGTTTTTCTGAGTCCTTGTATAAAATATTTAACGAACAAAAGCATGATTAAATCAGGTTTAATCTTCTCGATATATCTCATGTAATTTTTGATTTTCTTCTTCAGTATCGTCCACTTTGACAGAATCTAATAAATCGTTTAATTCTCCTAATGATTCATCAGACATTTGAGTCAGCATATCAATTTGTTCTTCAACTGACTCTAAAGAACTTAAATCATCTAATTCTTCATCTATTTGCACCGAGTCATCATCGTCAAATTCCATCATCAATTCATCAGATTCGGCTTCAGGAGACTCGTCAAAGCTCATTTCTTCGGACTCGGACTCTAGACTAAATGCTGCTGAAGAGTTTTCATCCTCAAATCCCATCATCAACTCGTCAGACTCAGCTTCGGGAGATTCCTCAAATTCCATCATCAACTCGTCAGATTCAGCTTCAGGAGATTCCTCAAATCCCATTATCAACTCATCAGATTCGGCTTCAGGAGACTCGTCAAAGCTCATTTCTTCGGACTCGGACTCTAGACTAAATGCTGCTGAAGAGTTTTCATCGTCTTCAAATTCCATCATCAACTCGTCAGACTCAGCTTCGGGAGATTCCTCAAATTCCATCATCAACTCGTCAGATTCAGCTTCAGGAGATTCCTCAAATCCCATTATCAACTCATCAGATTCAGCTTCAGGAGCTCGTCAAAGCTCATTTCTTCGGACTCGGACTCTAGACTAAATGCTGCTGAAGAGTTTTCATCCTCAAATTCCATCATCAACTCGTCAGACTCAGCTTCGGGAGATTCCTCAAATTCCATCATCAACTCGTCAGATTCAGCTTCAGGAGATTCCTCAAATTCCATTATCAACTCGTCAGATTCAGCTTCAGGAGATTCCTCAAATCCCATTATCAACTCGTCAGACTCAGCTTCGGGAGATTCCTCAAATTCCATTATCAACTCGTCAGATTCAGCTTCAGGAGATTCCTCAAATCCCATTATCAACTCATCAGATTCAGCTTCAGGAGATTCCTCAAATTCCATCATCAACTCGTCAGATTCAGCTTCAGGAGATTCCTCAAATCCCATCATCAACTCGTCAGACTCAGCTTCAGGAGATTCCTCTTTATCTGATTGATAAAAATTTTCATACACATCTGAATTGGAAGTTTCTTCTTCTAATTCAAAATTGGACTCTTCAATTACATTTTCTATTGTTGATGATACGTCATCAGATGATTGAAGCTCAGATTCATCAAATGAGCCAAGTAGTTGATCTGCTAATTCTAGCTCTGAATTATTTTCAGTTATGCTTGTTGTCGATTCCTCAGAAAAGCTAGCAAATGGATTTATCTCTGTTTCTAAATTTTCTGCTGATTCATCTTCCTCTTCAAGAAATTCATCAGAATCAAATAGTGCTTCTGGTTCTTGTTCAATTTCTACACTGGTGGAAGTCTCTTCAATGGGAGATATTACATTATCTAATTGTCCCTGCATAGATGAAAGTTTTTCTGCTTCTGCTTGCAGGCTATCTTTCTCTAATTCTAAATTTTGCTTATGACTTTCTAGACCAGCTATATTTTTATCTAACTCTTCTTTCTGTCTTTGACTTGCTATAAGCTGGCTACTTATTGCCTCTAATTCTTGTTTTTCTGAATTAATTTTCTCATTCCAATTGTTTGATTCTGCTTCTAGTTGTTCCTTTTGATTATTTAAATTGGAAATTACACTTAATAGCTGATTGTGTTCGGTTTGTAGAGAGTTAATTTCAATTTCTACCGCTTCCATTTTTGCAGTAGATTCGTTTAAAGATTGCTCTAGTTGAGATTTTTGACTATTGAGTTCGGGTAGCTGAATATTTGATACGTTACCATTTTGAATTTCTTGAGAACCTTTTTTCCCGTTAGCTGCTAAAGCGATCGCTACGCAAGCCATAGATCCTACTGCACCAGTACCCATCAGGGCATTTTTAAATTTTCCATTCTCTACTACTAACATTCCAACACCAAAGGTTACACCAAAAGCAAGGGAAGCTAGCAGAATTTTATTAACAACTTTAGCTGATTCCATTTTATGTAAGTTCGATATAAGTTAATTTATTCAAGAAGTTGTGTTTTCAGGCTAGTAGCTTGTTATGACTACTGTACTTTGGCAAATTGAGCAACCAAGGGTTGATTGATTCTGAAATACGAGAACTTCCTTAGTCTTATTTTTAAGAGTTCCCAAATATATAGTGAAAACTAACAAATAGACCTACAAGCACTCAAAATACTGAATAAAATCATTAAAACTTGTTGAATTAAAGCAGCTTATTGAGGACAACAAAATGGAAAGATAAATAGAAATTTAATATTTATAGACCAAAAATACCCACCAAAATCTTACTAAATTATAAGTAGAAATTATCATTAGCTAAGATATCTACCGAAAAGGTTTCACTCAGTTAACAAATCGGTTTAAGATGGGGAAGACGTAATAATACTTAATATTTACTATAACTATGGCAGCAAAAATAGAAATATATACCTGGAGTCGTTGTCCGTTTTGTATCCGTGCCAAAGGTCTATTAAACGAAAAAGGAGTTGAATATAGTGAATATTGTATTGATGGAGATGAAGATGCCAGGGATAAGATGAGAGCAAGAGCTAATGGCAAATCTAGCTTACCGCAAATATTTATCGACGATCGCCATATTGGCGGATGCGATAATCTTTATGCTTTAGAAAGCAATGGAGAATTAGAACCTCTATTGTAAAGAGGTATTCCTAAGCTGTACCTTATTAAGTTAGAAGCTAAAAAGAAATTACTCAAAAGAAACAGCGTGAAACTGGCATTTATCATCGATCCTATAGCTAAACTCGATCCAGGACACGATAGTAGTGTTGCCATGATGGAAGCAGCGCAAGTATTAGGTCATCAAATTTGGATTACTGAAGCTCATCAACTGAGCATTATTGAGGGAAAAGCTTGGGGATACTTACAAGCCGTCAATCTTAAACCCGTGAAGTTGGTCGATGAACATTGGCGGGCAGAAGCGGATTGGTATCAGGTTCAGGGCAAAATTTTGACTTGCCTAGAGGAAATGGACGCTGTATTTATGCGCAGCGATCCTCCTGTTACTGTTCCTTATTTGTATACAACATACATATTAGATCTAATCGATCCTGGTAAAACTTTAGTAGTTAATTCTCCTAAAGGATTAAGAACCGCTAACGAAAAAGTATATGCCCTACAATTTACCTCTGTAATCCCTGAAACTATAGTCAGTCAAGATAAGTTAGTAATTGCCAAGTTTATAGATGAGAAAAAATCTGCTGTCTTGAAGCCTTTGGGGGGTAAAGGAGGAGAAGGAATCTTATTTTTAGAAGCGGGCGATCGCAATTTTAATTCTATAGTTGAAGTTAGCACTTATCAAGGGCGCGAACCCGTAATGGTTCAAGAATATTTACCTGCTGCCAAAGAAGGAGATAAAAGAATCATTATGCTTGATGGCGAACCCATTGGCGCAGTTAATCGTGTTCCCAGTGGTAATGAGTTTAGGGGCAATATGGCAGTAGGGGGCAAAGCAGCAAAGATAGATATTACCGATAGAGAACAAGAAATTTGCGCGCTGGTTGCGCCCCAATTAAAAGCTGATGAGCTTTATTTTGTAGGCATTGATGTAATTGGTGGCTACTTAACCGAGGTTAACGTTACTAGTCCAACAGGAATTAGAGAAATAGATCGCCTAAATAATGTCAGTTTGGGCAAGCAAGTTATAGAGTGGATAGAAAACAAGCTATCTAAATAGTGCTATTAAATTAGTAATCAGTTAGGGGCGAACGGCCGTTCGACCGTAAATCAGTAATGCACGCATTATCAATTCCAACCTGGATAGTTCATGTCTCTAGCGTCCTTGAATGGGCTGCTGCTATTTACTACATTTGGCAATATGGAGAGATTACAGGCGATCGCTCTTGGTATAATTTATCATTTGCTATGTTGCCTGCCTTAGTTGGTGCTATGTGTGCCTGTACCTGGCACTTTTTTGATAATACTCAATCTCTTGACTGGCTGGTTATCTTGCAGGCATCAATGACTGTAGTAGGAAATTTTACGGTTTGTATTGCTGCTTGGGGAATCTGGAAAACTTCTCGTCAGAACAGAATTAATACTCCTAATTCTCAATCAACGGTAAATCATGAATAAAGAAAGTTTATTTGCCATTTCTTTGTTTCCCTATCTTGGTTTTTTGTGGTTTATGACTCGCTCAGGAAAAACACCACGCTTGGCTTTAATTGGCTTTTATGTTCTATTAATTTTTGTGATAGTTACAATTCCTGCGGGCATTTATGCTCAAGCCCATTACGGAAAAGAATTAGCCAATGTCGATTGGCTTCATGGCAGTGCAGAATTGTTTTTGACTCTTTCCAATATTTTAGTGGTTTTAGGTTTTCGTCAGGCAATTATCAAACTGAAAAAGACTGAATAATACTGAACCCAGACAAGTTTTACTTTATCTGGGTTCGATTGCTTATATGCTGACCTTTTATATTGGTTGGTCAGCGTTATTTATAGCCTATAGTCTAAGCTGCTTACCTGGCTTAACACTGTGATCCAAATCACGAAGTTCGCGAACTTAACAAAAGCCTGATTATTTGCCGATGCGATCGCCAAATAAAAATTAGATTCAATTAATCATCTAAATTAAGCTTGCTCTAACCTCATTTAATTATTAGAAGTCAGAGGAATGGAAATAGATGCTGCTGCGGGCTGTTCAATTTCCGTAGGTGCGTCGTCTTTGACCAAAGAACGAGAATTATCACCAGCCGTAAACATATTGCCAACCATGGCAAACATGGCATCAATTTTGCGTTTGCGCCATTCGGTAACTAGAGCATCTACCTGTGTATTCGATAATCTTCGCTGCATTGCTTCATAGAGGTAAGCTGCATGTCTGGTTTCGTCTTCGGCGACGCTCAGAATACTCTGCTGAAGATTGCGACTTTTAGGTTCATGTTCGGGTAAGGCTCTTGCCATCCGTGCAAAATCTTTACTGGCATCTAATTCTAGGATATAGGTACTAGCCATAAACACCTGCCAATCTATTTTGTCAGCTTTGAGTGATGCTGGATCATAATCACGATAATACTTACCAAAGAAAGGACTAGGCTTTTCTGTTTTTTTGCTCTGCTGTTTTCTTTCCTCAAAGGTCATTACCTGTTTTCCTAGCTGCTTAAGCCCATGAGCAAAGATTTGACCATGGCGTTTTTCATCAGCAGCATGGATCGTTAGCTTCTCGGCTAACCAGGTATCTCCTTCTGTAGCTGCTCTTGCTGCGAGATTACTCAAAAAAGGTACTGCTCCAGATTCGGCTAATTGAAAACCTGCTAGGGTGTTAGGGCGAGTTTGAGGATCTCGTAGTCTGTTTGCCAAAATGTATGCTGTGGCACCTGAGCCAATAGCGTTGAGAATGTTGGTAAAGAAATCCATTGCGATTTAATTATTTGTGTGGGGCTAGTTCTATTGTATTCAAGATAATTATTTAAATCTAAATTTCGGTGATGGATTCAACCTAAATCGATTAAGCTTGCTGTTGCTCCCACAGTCTCAGTCTGATTAGAAACTGCTGCCAGTATTCACTGAGAGCTTCTGCATTGAGGCGAAAGATTTGCGCGGGTCGATCTTGTAGGGCGATCGCAATAATTGCTCGATCTATTTGCACGTTGTAAAGATGGTTAATTGCTGCGGTGTAGGCAGTTAATTGTAGACAATAATCAGCGATCCATTCATTCTTTTTAGGTTTAGAGGCTGTTTTCCAATCAAAAACACAAAGTTCTCTTTCCCATGCCCCCAAACAGTCAAAACGTCCTGCATACTTGTATTCTGTATGATATACTGCCGATTCAATTAAATGAACCTCGCCAACCGATTCTAAAACTGGTTCAATAGAATGCCAGTAAGGATTGTTTGGCACATCATCAGGTAAATCTTGACCAGCCAAAAAATAATTGATTGCTGTATGAATAGAAGTACCTCGACGGCAAGCATCGGTACTAATTTTTTGTGCTTGTTTAACTCCAACTCGCTTACGCCATCTTTGTAAAGCCAGACGGTCTTTTTCGGGTTTAGTGGCAGCTAAAATTGTGCTAACAGAAGGATAAGCCTGTCCGTTGAAACTTAATCTACGTTTGCGATCGACAGTTACGTACTTGACTGGAATATAAGTGAACATTAAGTATTGCTAACTAAAAATATGTTTATCTTAATCTGAAAGTATTATTTTATACATTTACTTTTGGCAATATTCAGCTAATTGTTTTTATGATGAATTTTATTTTGCACAGCTACTTACAATAGTTATTTCTGTCTACGTGCTTAGATAATATACTTCTACTCTAAAAATTTACTATTTTATTAGAAAAAAAACTATGCTTCAATCTCATTGAAAAGCAGACTTCTTACGCTTTATACTTCGCTAAAGTAAAGTAACAAAATAACTCAAAATTTATTTTATTTTGTAATATTTAATTCAGAAAAGCATCTTTGTAATAAACTAATTTTTAAGTATTCAAAAAGATCGACAATCTTCCTTAAGAATGATTTAAACAAATTCTTTAGGGAATAACACTACTATTATAAATGCTTAATTTGAATATACAATGATCCGTATTTTATTGGTAGATGATCAGAATTTAGTGCAACAGGGAATAAAATCGCTGTTGGATCGAGATCGAGAATTCAAAGTGGTTGGAACAGTGAAAGATGGTCGAAGTGCAATTAAGCAAATCGATCTCTTGCGCCCTGATATTGTATTGCTTGATATTGAAATGCCAGGCATGAATGGCATTTCTGTCACGAAATATATTACTCATTTTCTTCCCCAAACAAAAGTTATTATTCTTAGTAGTCACGAAGACAAAAAATATTTAGTTCAAGCATTAATGGCTGGAGCAAAAGCATACATACTAAAAAGCAGCCTGATGAAAGATCTAAAACAGGCTATTTTGGCTGTTGATAATGGATACTTTCAAATAGAGTCTAGACTACTTGCAAAGGTGCTTGATTCTAGTAAGATAAAGCCTTCTATTGCTAAACACAGTTATTCTAAGGCACAGAGCGTTAGTAATGACGATCTAAACGCTCAGAAATCTTTAGACACCAAAAAAACTAATCAGATAAAGTCAGGAAATAATAATAGCTTGCAAGAGACTTTCACAGGAGTAGTGCCAGAACAAAAGCTTTCTCAAGCTAATATCCTGAATTCAGTCGAGGTAAATCAAGAAAATTCCTCCTTCCAAACACCTGATTATGCAACATCAGAACAAACAACTAAAATGAAAGTTGCTAATATAGAACAAACAGCTAATATACCTGAAGCTAATTATGCCGAATCGGTGTTTTCTGCCGATAAAACTGTCCAAAGCGGTGAATCTGCCTTAAATCAATTCGATCATTTTCAGCCATTAAGCGATCGCGCTTCTAATCCTATAAACATAACCGCTGTGAATCAAAATACTTTGGTTCGAGTTTCAAAGCCATCTTTAACTCAACAGCAAATACTGCTAAAATCTCACCAAAATAGGAGAGAGTGGGGCAGAACCTCTGGGATTAAAAATTACTGGTGGCGGTTAAGCAATCGACCAGAAATACGTCCATACAAATCAAAGATTTTGGCATATTCTCGACCGATAGTATTTAAATATAAGCCCGTATTTGAAAAATACAAATTACAATTATTGTTGTTTATTAATCATAAAAAAACGCGAAAATGGTTGTGGAACATAGGACTAATATTTTTGGGAGCAGCTATAGTTTTGATTTTGCATAGCTTATAATTAAAAAATTGATTTTAAATTGAACCAACATTAGCTATCTTCAGTCTAAAAAAAAGTACTGAAAATTATTTCTGGAAAATGAGCGAAATATTGGCTAGTCAGAGAATAATGTTTGCTCTGAGTGACGACGGTGAAAAAGCAAGTACAGCAGATGCAAAATCAGAGAACCGAGTGCAGACAGAACAAGAATTAATATGGCTATGTCAAGAAGGCGATCGCCAGAGTTTTCGCCTGCTTTACCAACGCTATCAGCAGCGAGTGCGCTCAACTCTTTATCAGCTTTGTGGAACTCTTCTACTAGATGATTTGGTGCAGGAAGTTTTTTTAAAAGCCTGGAAAGGATTACCCAAGTTGAAAACAGCAAAACATTTTTCTACTTGGCTGTATCGCATTAGCTGGAACGTGGCAACGGATCAAAGACGAAAATTAGCCAAAGGTCGCGAAAAAATAGATTCCCATGAGAAATCTTGGGAAAAGGAACAGCTAAACTATGGCAAAAATCTCTCTAGCCTTCAGGATACGCCAGATTTAATGCACCTGCACTATCAAGATTTAGTACAAAGAGGTTTAGATAGTCTAAGCTACGAACATCGTACAGTCTTAGTTCTCCATGACTTAGAAGACTTGCCCCAAAAACAAGTAGCTGAAATTCTAGATATACCAGTGGGAACGGTAAAATCTCGCCTATTTCATGCCAGAAATTCATTAAAAAACTTTTTAGATCGACAAGGAATATCTTTTTAATTTAAGATTACTCATCATGAATAAGTTTCATAACGATAACCGAAATAATCTCGTCAGTTTTTTACGGCACAATAAGTCAACTCCTCCAGATGCACATTCTGATTTAGAACAAAGAATCATTGATTCTCTTGAGCCGCGAGTCAAAGAACGAAAACGACATTTAAAAGCTACCTGGACTATTCCTAGTGCTATTGCTACAGGTTTTTTATTCACTTCTGTCAGTTTTGGTCTAAAAACTTCTCGTATTGCTATTGAACCAAAAGATTTAGAGAACTTCATGGTCAAAAATTGGCAGGACACTCTTAATTCTGCTGATTATGCCGTTGCTGAAGAAACGGAAGCATATTGGTTATTGCCAAATATTATTGAACCTCAGCCAGCTTTATCAGTGTCTGCTCAATAATAGATACTAGTTTTAGCATCACAACCCAATTTATTTTTTAATTTTATTACCGATTTTTGATATGCCGATAATTCAGTGGCAATGCTTATTATTTTTGGCTGCCATATCAATTTTTATAGCCAATAGTCGTTTTGGATTAGCCGTTTCGCCATTATCTTTTTCACCTAATAATCAGCGCAGTTACCCAACGCCGGAAAGTATTATTGCCGATCATCAGGTGACGGTAACTAAACAACAGCCTCAAAGTCTTATACAGCAATTAAACTTGACTGATGAACAAAGGCAAAAAATCAAACTGATACATTATCGATATAAGCAGCAAATACTCAAGAAAAAAAACAAGCTTGCAGTGTTACAGCAACAATTGTCCGACATGATGATCGGCACAGAATCAGTTGAATTAATTAGAACTAAAAACCAACAGCTATTAACTTTGCGTCAGGAAATAGGAGCATTACGTTTTGAAAGTATGTTAGCCACCAGAGAAATACTTACTCCCCAGCAGCGTCAGAAATTCAGAAAAATATTAGAATCTCAACTTTCTCGGTAATTTGAAAAACAATTTAGTTGAATATATGGTAAATTAGTTATTGCTTATTACGCGGATGTGGTGGAATTGGTAGACACGCACGCTTGAGGGGCGTGTGGCTAACGCCTTGCGAGTTCGAGTCTCGCCATCCGCATTGCTTGCTCTTTAAGGAGCAGCGCGGCTTTCGCTCACAAGGCGCAATCAGCACGCTTCCTTCTCAAAACTTACTATAACGATCGCCAGAACAAAAGCAAACAGGGTACATAGATATTTATATTAAGTATTTTTACTCACCATAAAAGTGGGATGCTCCCCTTTTGCTAGTTTCGTTTCATTAATTTATTGACGACTATGCCAAGAACGGGAATGTTAGATATATTCAATCGGTTTATAGCTTCTTTTAAATTTGTGTTTTGCAACTTACCCAATCCCGTCACTAAAACAACACCGTCAGTTTTTGTAGCTAACAAACTGACATCTGCATAGTCAACAATAGAAGGTACATCATAAATAACTAAATCGAAATTTTGTTCGGCTGTTTTCATCACCTCTGTAATTTTTTTGGATACAAATAATTTTCCTGGATCGCTAATCATAGCTTGACTACCACTAGAAAGAATAAATAAATTTTCTTCTAAAAAAGATTTTTGAACGACATCACGCAAATTTAAGTTTGGTTTTGAGACGAGATCTGTCAAACCGAAGCTGTTAGCTAAAGGAATACTCGTACTAATTCTGCTAATACTCCGCATATCCGTATCTACAAGCAAGACACGCTTACCCATGATGGCGGCAGTTTTAGCTAGATTGAGCGCTACGGTGGACTTTCCTTCTCCAGGCATAGCAGAGGTAATTATAAACGAACGAAGAGTACTGTCTGCTGCAAATAAACCTAAATTAGCACCAAAGAACCGAAAAGGTTCGATTGATAAAGTTAAAATATCAGATAAAGCAGAATTTTCGTCGTATATTTGTATTGCCGCTTTATCCGCTTCGCTATCAGGTTTCATTAACAAGTTCATTTTTTGTTCAAGAGATGATTTTGTTGAAGATCGATCAAAAGGAATCATTCCTAGTATTGGCAGATCGGTAACTCGTTTAACTTGAGATGAGGTATGGACAATATTTTGATATTTATCCAAAGCAAACGCCAGACCTACACCTGCTAATAAACCGAAAACTGTACCTAAAATAACGAAATTAACTTTACTCGCCGAATCAGTTTGCGGATCTCCTACGGCGGTCAACAATCTCCAAGGAGCTTCTTTTTGAGCGGACTCGATTTTTAAAGATTCTCTTTGAACTAGAAGTTCATTAAGCTGTTTGACGGTAATAGTTATTTGCCTCTGAATTTCTTCGTAGTCTTGAGTAACTCCCGACCAATCCTTAATTTCTTGTTTCAAATTTATGATGTCTCGATCGATAGCTTGATTTTGCTCTTCTAAAGAAGAAATTTGATTAGCTAGTTTTTGTTCGACAACTCCGCCTTCTCGATTAATTAAAGAGAGAATTTCTTTTTTTTCATCAAATAGCACTTGTAATTCTGCGCTATCATTGGTAAAAACTGTCGATTTGTTAGCTATTTGACGATCTACTCCTCGCAAATCCTCTAATAATTTGTTGTAGCGATCGGTACCAGACTGCATTGCTGTAGTGGCTTTAGTTGGTTCTTTGGCTACTTCTTTTTGAACAACACTGGCATTCCATCTGGCTTTATTTAATTGTGATTTATTAAGTAGTTGTTCTTGCATGAGACTTTCAAGTCTAACTGATAAGTTTTGTCCTTGAATTTCTGGTTTGATAAAATTATGTTTTTGCCTTATTTGTTGTATTTGCAAATTGAGCTTGTCGACCTTTGCTTGTAGTATGGGAATTTGCTGATCCAAAAATTCTAGACCTCGACTCAATCCAGACTGTCTTCTTTGCAAACTATAATCCAAATACACTGTTGCCAAGGTATCTAAGACATCTTTAACGAGTTTACTGTCGGGATGCTTGTAGGTAACTTCTAAAATAGTTTCGTCTTCACTGGCAGATTTAAGATCTAAAGTACTAACAATTGAGGCATAATCAATATCAGGATAGGCTGGTTGTAGTTGCTTGACGACAGAATCAATTATCTTGGGGCTTTTGAGAGTTTTTATTTGTACTTCATTTAATTTTACTGACGTTATTGCTTCAGTTGTTTCTCTGGACTGAGAACCAGAAGAACTTACTTTAGTTTCAATGGTTACTGGTTCGGAAAGAATTTCAAAACTAGCTTGGTAATTAGGAGTACGATTAATGGCTTGCACAAAAGCCAAAGACGATACAACTGCTGTAACACCAGCAATTAAGGGCAATTGCCGCCACAGGATTTCTTTGAGAGCACTTAAGTTCAGCCCTCCCTCTTCTGCTTCATATAGCTCATGTAATTGAGCATTTGGAGCAATATTAGCGATTTTAGAAGAATAGTTTGTATTCATACCAGTGACCTTATATTTTAAATTGTTTTCTACAAACAAAGATTTTATTTAAATCTAATACTTAAAGAGTAATATTTATGTAACTTGGTTATTGTATGACAATTTCAGAAGATATGAGAAAAAATATAAAAGTAGTTATAAATCAGGCATAGTCAATCATTTTGGCGTTGCCGAATAATATTACGTCTGATCGGCAGAAGCTATGCAAAATCAATTATTTTTGCTAGTTTACGAGCTTGGATTGTGTCATTGGTAAAAGTTAAGTACAGAATATCGATCAAAGCGATATTTTAAAACCAAGAAATTTTATTTACTGTCTTTTGAAAATAGATTTTCCGCCCATAAAAGTTTTAGAACAAAAAAAAGTTATAAGAGAATAGATTAACAATCACCTTGTTGATTAAATGCTTTGGATCATAACGCGAGTACCTCTGAGCTTGTCAGTCCATTTTGTTACCAAAGATAAACCAAAATTAAACATTGTATATTGGTTATTGTAGTATAAAATTTAATTTTGAAAGTAAGCTTAAGACAATTGTATCACTTGAGCCATATTTATCAGTTAATAGCTTTAGTGAGCGAAATAAAACATCACTTTAGATAAATTAAGAATTAAGGAAAAAAATCTTTGCATCAAGAAAAAAAGTTAGTCAAGCGAATAGCGATCGCCCGCAGAGAAAGAGGCAATGCTTTGAGCATGGATGTGTATGCCGATAATTTGATCGCTGGATTGAGAACTATTCGTCCTCATTGGGAGATTATAGAAATCGCGCCCCAACCCTGGAGTACCAATCCTGAAGATTCATGGCATTCTGGCAATCCCGTACAGAAATATTACGAACGTTTTTGGCGACATCCTCTAGCTGTTAGCCGCACAAAAGTAGACTTATTTCACATCATTGACCACACAGATGGACATATTGCTCGTTGGTTGACCAAACTAGGTAAGCCAATTGCGATCACTTGTCATGACTTAGTTCAATACGTCTATCCTGAGATTTTGAAAGATCAATCTCGTTTGCCAGCCTTAAGTATGGCATCTTGGCGTTATTCAGTAGGAGGAATGAAATTAGCAGATTGTATTATTGCTGTATCAAGTAATACAAAAAAAGATGTTATCTCTATGTTAAATACAAGTAGCGACAAAGTAACGACAATAGCCAACGGAGTTGATGCTCAATTTCGGGTCATAAAGGGCGATCGCATCTGGGAACGAAAACACCAACATACAGCCTCTTCAGAGGAAATCTGTTTGCTTAATGTCGGCTCAACTCATCAGCGTAAAAATATTTTTACTATTTTGAAGGTCTTAGAAACTTTAATGAAAAAGGGACTACCTGTTCGTTTGTGGAAAGTTGGCAGTGATTTTACCGCCGAACAACAAGCCTATATTGGCGATCGCCAACTCGAATCACAGATAACTTGCCTCGGATATCCCGATCGAGAAACTCTGATTGAATTGTATAATGCTGCCGATTTATTGTTAGCTCCTTCTCTGTATGAAGGATTTGGTTTGACTATTTTAGAGGCGATGGCTTGTGGAACGCCTGTAGTTACGTCTAATGTTTCTTCCTTGCCAGAAGTAGTTGACGATGCAGCTATCTCCCTCGCTCCATTAGATGTTGAAGGAATCGTAGCAGCTATTGGTAAACTGCAACAAGATTCTAACTACCGCCAAAACTTAATCGATCGAGGATTAAAAAGAGTAAATAAGTTTACTTGGCAAAACACTGCTCAACAAACAGCCTTAGTTTATGAAAAGTTGTTCAATCAAATAACATGAAAGTACTTATATCTGCGTATTCTTGCGAACCAGGTAAAGGCTCTGAACGGGGAGTAGGTTGGAATATAGCTCGTGAAGTCGCTAAAAAGCATCAGGTCTGGGTCTTGACTCGACCAGATGAAAGCCGTGAGGCGATTGAAGCTGAATTAAAACAAAATCCTATTCCTAATTTAAAATTTATCTACTTTACCTTACCTTTCTGGCAAAATAGTCTTCGTTGGGGGCAATCAGGGGCAATGCAAATTCATTATTATCTCTGGCAAATACAAGCCTATTTAGTTGCCAAAAAACTATGTCACGATCTTGACTTCGACATTATTCATCATGTCACTTTTGTTAAGTACTCTAGTCCTAGTTTTCTGGCTTTATTATCCGTTCCTTTTGTATGGGGACCATTAGGAGGAGGAGAAGTTTATCCTAAGAGTTTTTGGCAGGATTTTGGCTTTAAAAACAAAGTTTACGAAATCCTGCGCTTTTTAGCCCGTTGGTTGGGAGAGCAAGATCCTTTTGCTCGCATAACTGCTCAACGAAGTGCGATCGCCTATGCAGTTACCAAAGACACCGCCAAGCGAGTTAGCAATATGGGAGCTAAATCCGTCAAGATCTTTTCAGCGATCGCTTTATCCGCTCTAGAAATCGAACGGCTTACTCAATGTCCTGCTATCAATACGACTCCAGTTAGATTCATTAGCATTGCCCGCTTGCTGCACTGGAAAGGTATTCATTTGGGTCTACGAGCTTTTGCTTTAGCTAATTTGCTTGATGCGGAATACTGGATTGTGGGAGAAGGGGAAGAGATGAAAAGACTTCAATCTTTAGCGTTAGATTTAGGAATTGGCGATCGAGTTAAATTTTTAAGATTACTACCTAGAGATGAGGTAATCCTCAAGTTGGGACAATGCTCGGTGTTGGTACATCCTAGTCTTCACGATTCGGGAGGAGGAGTTTGTTTAGAGGCAATGGCAGCAGGAAGACCAGTTATTTGTCTTGACTTGGGCGGACCTGCCGAACAAATTACCTCAGAGACTGGGTTTAAAGTATTAGCCAAAGATCCCGAAGAATCTATTAATGCTATGGCGAAAGTCATGGTTGAGTTAGCGCAGAACCCCGAACTTTGTAGACAAATGGGACAGGCGGGACAAAAGCGAGTTAAAGAACTATATAGTTGGCAAGCTAAAGGTAACCAACTCTGTCAAACTTATCAACAAATTGTCGAGCGATCAAAATGCACATTCTAATTGCTGCATTACATAGACCAATCAAGCCCACTGGGGTTTGCAGACACGCCGTTAATTTGGCACAGTGTCTTGCCAATACCAACGAAGTAGATAAAGTAACTCTCGTAATTGGAGCATGGCAACTAGATTATTTTGAAACATCTTTTGTATTGGACTCACCAAAGATCGATCTAGTCAGTATCGAGCTTAAAAATAATTCTTTATCTCGAAATATTTGGTTTGCCTGGGGATTGTCCAAACTAACGAATCAACTCTGCCCCGATTTAGTTCATTTATCATTTCCAATTCCCTTTTGGCGATCTTTGTTTTCTTGTCCTGTAGTGAGTACTATTCATGATTTTTATCCCTACGAATGTCCAGAAAACTTTGGTTATCCTAATGTCTGGTTTAATCGTTGGTTTCTCAAGCAATGTATTAAAAATAGCAATGGTCTGAGTTGTGTTTCACAAATTACTTTGAAAAATTTAGATCGATACCTGCCGAAAATTAGTTCGCAAAAACTTACTACCGTAATTTATAACTGTGTAGATTTTTCTCAAGTTACCCCAGCTATTCCTAAAAATATTGATTCAAAGTATCTCGACTCTTTTTTACTGTGTGTAGGACAGCATCGGCAAAACAAAAATTTAGATCTTCTGATTAAAGCCTATGTTAAGCTCAGAAATAGTAGTCAGATAACAGCCCAAACTAAACTAATTATTATTGGTGCTACAGGGCCAGAAACAGAAAAGCTTCATAGTTTAATCGATCGCTTTGCCCTACAAGAATTAGTATTATTAGAATCATCAATTAACGACAGTAGCTTGACTTGGCTATATCAAAACTGCGAACTGTTTGTTATTTCATCCTCTACTGAAGGATTTTGTTTGCCCTTAGCAGAAGCTATTTATTTCGCTTCAAAAGTGGTTTGTACTGACATTCCTATTTTTCGTGAAATTGGTGCTAAAAGTTCTACATATTTTCAGCTAGAAGGGGATTCTGTAGCGACTTTATCAAAGGCGATCGCTAGTACTTTAAATCAATCTGCTCCCGATTATAATTTAAATAATTATCGTTTTAGTAAATCAAAAATAGCCGAGCAATATGTTGATTTTTATACTCAATTAATTTAATAATTTTATTAAGGAGGTAATTAATGTCTTTAGCTAAATTAAAAAAAACAATAGCTTGGTTTTTATTAGGTATATTGATAATTTTTCTAGCTAAGTTTGCTTGGATAAAAATTAATAATACAATTCAACCAGCTTTAGCAAATAGTGAAATAGAATTTCCCGCCAGTAGCGACATAATAAATGTTAAAGATTTTGGAGCGACAGGTGATGGCATTACTGATGATACTCTTGCTCTGCAAAAAGCAATCGATTCTACCAGTCGAGATTTTCAAGTAGTTTATTTTCCTCAAGGAACTTATTTAGTCAGCGATACGATTCAAATAGGTCGATTAAAAACAATTCAAGGAGCAGATAAAAACAAAACAGTTATTCGTTTAAAAGATGGAAGCGTAGCATTTACCCAAGCTCCTAAACCATTGCTCCGCAGTATGTATAACAACAATCAGACGTTTGGTGTTTATATAAGAGATTTAACTGTTGATACTGGCAAAGGGAACTCAAAGGCAATTGGAATTCAATATAATACTCACAATAGCGGAGCGATCGACAACGTTGTGATCAAATCCGAAGATTTGGCTGGCACTATAGGACTAGATTTATCAGAAACAGAATTTGGGCCTGGTGCGATCGCCAATCTAACGATAGAAGGCTTTGATACTGGTATCAAAACTCCTGGCGCACCTTCTAATGCTGTCTTTTATAACATCAGTTTAAAACAACAAAATATAGTTGGACTAGAAAACAATCAGCCCGTTTCTATTGAAGGCTTAATCAGCGAAAATAAAGTTCCAGCGATCCGCACCACTTCTTATCCTTTAGCTCATCTAATATTGATTGATGCTAGTTTGAATGGTCTTTCTGGGATGCCTCCTGGTTCAGCAGCAATTGAAGCAGATAGCTCCTATTATTTACGCCAAATCAAAACTGATGGCAATTATGCTGCTGCTCTTAAAGAAAAAGGTGAATTAGTTACTGGTAAGCTAATAGATGAGCGATGGAGTAGTTTTTCTCAAGTTGTACCTCCAAGTCAACAGGGACATTTAAAATTAAAAATCGAACAGCCTCCTGCGCCTTATTTAGAACCAGCTACAAATTGGCTAATTCCTGACGGTTCTCAAGAAGACGACACCCAAGCAGTACAAAATGCTATGAATTCAGGTGCCAAAACGATCTTTTTTCCAGGCAATGTCACCTATAAAATTGCCGATAGCATCGAAGTCCCTGCAACCGTCAAGAGAATTGTGGCACACAAAAATCCTGATGGAAATCTTACGGTTCCTGATTTTATGCTCGATCGCTTTGGCGATAAACCAATGTTGCGTCTAACAGGCAAGTCTAGAGATTCACTGGAAATTGAAGGCTTAATGTTATCTGCTTGGCCCCGTCAACCTAATGGTATAGAAGTGGCAACCAACCGTTCAGTATATGTGAAGTATTTAGAAAGCATAGTTCGCGGTAAAATTAGCACAACTGATAATTGGTCGGGAAAAATTTATGTTGATGAATGGCTCGGTGAAGTGCAATTAAAGGGCAAAGGCTCTGCTTGGCTGCGACAATGGAATCCAGAAAATAATCCTTTTACTCCAGGGCAATCAGACTCCCAAGTTACCTATGGAACAAATAATGGTGCCAAATTATGGGTGTTAGGCATGAAAACTGAAGCACCTGCAATTCACGTTCTTACTGAAAACCAAGGAGAAACCGAAATTCTGGGCGGTTTTTTCCGCGATCATTTTGGTTCTGATGAGTATCAACCAGCCGTACCTTATTTTATTACCAAAAATTCTTCTTTATCAGCTTCCTATGTTCAGTATGCTTGGGCATCAGGCAAAGCCAGACGATTTCAGGCACTTGAAATTCACAACGGTCAAAAACAAAAACTAATGACTCCTCCCGAGTTGTTTACTATGGAGCTTTATCATTCAACAATTAATGAGAGTAAAAAGTAAACTACGTAAATTTCATCTTAAGTTGA
Source organism: Waterburya sp. (assembly GCA_965218345.1). Taxonomy (GTDB): domain Bacteria; phylum Cyanobacteriota; class Cyanobacteriia; order Cyanobacteriales; family Xenococcaceae; genus Waterburya. Next base: position 5,346,806 of record CBDCKS010000002.1, on the reverse strand, counting down.
GTGTCATAGGTTTCAATTGACTTATAAAAATAAAATTTGTCCATTAGAAAATTTCCTGCGATTTAATATATCATTTACCGTAGAAATGCCAATTTATTATTTAATTAAAAAATCAACCCTTATAATTAATTGAAGCTTATAATTCTATTTGTAAATATCAAGACTTTGAGCCGAGTGCTTATTCTTTTTATATGCAAAGATTATGAATAAAATAATCTGCAAGATGTATTATGCTTACTTATAAAAAAAAGAAAAGCTCCCTGGCAATATCAACGCTTATTTTGTTATCTTTTGCCACTGCTTTCTATCCCCGTATAATCCAAGCAATAGGATTTCCTTCAGTAATAAATTTTCTTCATTTTATTACTGTTCCGTTTACTTTATTAATTGCTTTAACTCATACAAAAGTTAAAATTCCTAAGCATGTTATTACTTCTCAAAAGCTTGTTGTCGGTCTATTTGTTTTTCTGATGGCAGTTGTTATTAGTGGACTAGTAAATCAGGCTGGTGCTATTAATGTAATTGTAGATTATATTTTACTTGCCGAACCCTTTATGCTGGTCTTGGCAATAGTTTCTATACCTATGTCAATAGCTAAAATTGAATTTTTTCAACGCTTTCTATTTATATCTGCTTCAATTAATATGGTGTTAGCTTTGATTCAAAAACCATTAATTGACTCTGGTTATCTCTATGCAGACGGTTTTGATGGAACCGATGGCGCTCAGGGAGTTTTTTTTGTATCAGGAGCCGGTAACTATGTTTCTACATCTGTTTCTATAAAATTTGCTTTGTATTATTTATTTTTTTACAAAAAAGTACCCCTTTGGTTTCGATTAGCTTGGTTAGGAACTGCCTTTGCTCAACTAATAATTTCTGACTCTAAACAAATACTTATCTGTAGTGGACTAGCTTTTATTATTTTAACTTTTATTAATTTTAAAGATCTGCGGAAAACTTTAGGTTATTTATTCAGTCTAATTATTATCCTAATTATTTTTTCTTGGTGTGTAGAAAATATAGAGGCTTTTAGTGCATTTCAAAATGGTATAGATAAGTTTAGTGAGTGGGGTCCTGGTGGAGCAGCTAGAGAAATCAAAACTGCACCCTTTAAAATTGCAATTTCTTACTATGAATCTATCTTAAACTGGCTTTTTGGTCTTGGTCCAGGTCATACTTTTGGTAGACTAGCAGCCTGGTTTCTCAAAGATTACTCGATGATATTTGTTCCTTTACATGCTACAATTCACCCTGCAACCGCAGATGCTTGGGGTGCCTACTATAATAGTTGGATTGCTTTGGAATCTACTTTATATCATCCTTTTTTTGGTTGGGCTGGTATTTGGGGAGATTTAGGATTGGTAGGACTGGGTTCATATTTATATTTAGCTTTTATCGTTTGGCATAATATCTGTTCTAATGAACTATCAAAATTTTTTATGTTAGTTGTTTTTGCTGTTGGTCTGATTTTTACTCAAATGGAAGAACCTGGCTATATGCTGTTTACCGCTATGCTAATTGGCTTACAGTGGCAGCAAGACAATATTCAGAAAACGGTTCAATAGACTGGTTACCAAACTAGGAAAAGAATACCAAAATATGATGACTCTAATAAAAAAGAAGACTATTATACAGTATCGGTTTAAAAAATAATCGATCAAATTAATTTGTCAAACGGTGCTTTTTTGGATGAAATTTAGAAAAAACTTGAAGCCTATTATAGAATAAAAATTACATCAATAAGTAAATAAGTTTTCTATTAAAAATAGACCAGTATTTAGGTAGCTATCTAAAGAAATTACAATAGGCTCAATGTGAGCAAAAACTATCTTTAAAAGCAAAGAGAAAACCTATCTAATAGTTTAGTTAAATTATTACCTTAAGCAACAAACTATATTAATCAAGCTAGTAAATATTAGGAAAAAATTCAGTTATTCAAACTGATTAATAAATAAAATAGCTAAAAAATAATCCAGACTGTAACTTGATAGGATGATAAATAAGTGAAAAAATAAACCAGTAGATCGACTCTTGCACTAATAAATCTGCTTCCTCTCTTAATGTGCTAGTGATGAACATTTGAGGATTATTAAATAAGTTCATGTAATGAATGAAAAAAATTTTTGTTGTAGATACTAATGTCATACTTCACGATCCCACGGCTATTTTACGTTTTGAAGATAACGAAATAGTATTACCGATCGCCGTTATCGAAGAACTAGATCGCTTTAAAAAACAGCCAGAAATGACTGGTCGTAATGCCAGAGAAGTGTCTCGTACTTTAGATAATTTGCGCCAGCAGGGTCATCTAACTACAGGGGTAAAATTGAGCAACGGGGGAACTTTACGAGTGGCTTTAAGCGATCGCCACACCCTTAAAGAATTACCCCCTGAATTGGATGGTGGTGTTGCCGACAATTCTATTCTGGCAGTGGGGATGCAGTGTAAACAAAGGTGTCAATGTCCTGTGATAGTAGTCAGCAAAGATACAAATCTACGGATTAAAGCCGATGCTCTAGGGCTAAATGCGGAAGACTATGAAACCGACAAAGTAGATGTAGATGAGCTTTATACTGGCAGTACAGAGGTACTAGTTAATTCAGAGCAAATTGGTGAATTTTTTCAAGCTGGCTCAATTACTTTGGCAGGAGAATTTTTGCCCAATCAAGACATTACCCTAGTAGATAATACTAATCCTTCCCATACAGCGTTAGGAATGATAGAAGGCAAAAGTAATAAAATTATTCATCTAGCTGCTTTACCTAAGCTAGGAGTATCGCGGATTCAACCCCGCAACCGAGAACAAAGATTTGCCCTAAATTTACTCTTACAGGATTCAATTAAGCTAGTTACTCTAGTCGGCAAGGCAGGAACGGGAAAAACTTTATTGGCGATCGCCGCAGGTCTACAAAAGGTCGCCGACGAAAAACTCTATACCCGTTTGCTAATCTCCCGACCAGTAGTACCCATGGGAAAAGATATTGGCTTTCTGCCTGGAGACATCAACGAAAAGCTTACTCCCTGGATGCAGCCTCTTTACGATAATTTTGACCTCATATTTGGTACACAAGAAAACGCTGTCAAGGCTGGACATTGGCGCAGAGGACACGAAGAATTAATTGAAATGGGCATATTGCAGATCGAACCTTTAACCTATATTCGTGGACGCACTATTCCTCAGCAGTTTTTAATCATTGACGAAGCTCAAAACCTGACTCCTCATGAGGTAAAAACTATTATTACTCGCGCAGGAGAAGGAACTAAAGTAGTTCTGACTGGCGACCCCGATCAGATTGATAATCCCTATATTGATGCTGCTAGTAATGGGCTAACCTATGTTGTTGAAAGATTTAAATATGAACCTCTAGCTGGTCACATTACTTTAACCAAAGGAGAGCGATCGAGTTTGGCAGAGAGGGCAACCGCTCTACTTTGATGTGGATTAAGCATTATTTGTGAGATGGGTAGAGCGATAGCAAAACCCGTCTATCAACAGGTGCAAACATTAAACTTAGTTTTGCAGCTTCAGCAAAATATTTTGCACCTGTTGATAAAAATCTTCTTGGCGATCGTAATAAGTTTTCAACTCATTAAAACGATTAGTGCTGAGATTGTTCTGTTGTACAATTTGCTGAGATTGACTGCAATAGCGCTCGGCAATTTGACGTATAGTCGAATTCAAATTTGCCAAGGTTTCTTCTTGGTCGCAAACTATGTTTGGTGGTGGCTGATTAATTTTAGTTTTAATTTCTTTGTAGACTTGTCTTCTAAGTAACTCTATTTGATAACCTGCTTTAGCATAGTTTGTTGTTTCTTCAGGGGTAAATTGTTGAGCAAATGCCTGATTAGAAAACGAGATAGAAGGCGATCGCCATCCGTTACCGTTTTCATAACTCCTAGATATTTCAGGAGCAACGCCACCTATTAGGCTAACAGTGGCTAGTAGACTACTGCTTACAATACGAATAAATATTTTATTTAATTTAGATGAACTGAAGTCAACATTTAGCATAATCAAGAACAAATACTAGTACCAAAAAGATTGCTATTTAACTGGAGTTAATTTTTGGGAGATAAGTTCCTGTTTTGGCAATTATTTAACTAAAACTAAAGTCACCAGATCGAAACCTTTGTCGTCTAGCGCGGATTACGTTTCAATCTCAATGCTTCCCTATATAATCATAGAATCTAATTGGCGATGCCCTTTATACAAGAGGTCTAATAAAACAAAGCTGATTTATTCTTGTATTAGATACATAAACGGGTGTTTAAATAAAAATTAATCAGAGGAGGTTAAGCATGAACGCATCGGAAAGAGCTAAAGGTTTAAATATTACGACAAAAATTGCCTCTGTAGTTACTTTATTTAAGACACAGTTTCCTGATGCCAAAGCCGATCTCAAACCTTGGACAAATGATCCTGACACTCTTGAGCTTGTCGATCCTGACTCTATTGATATCGGGTTTCATTTTCCTGGCTGGAGTAGACGTTATCAAAGCAACAGCATTTTAGTCCAGATTCGCTTTTACAAAGATCCCACTGAAGAGAAAGAAAAGTTTATTGGCATCGAAACCAGTGGCTTTAGTTATCTTGGTGAAGCCTGGAAATTTTCCACGGTGGATAGTTGGGAATGTGTTGGTCAATGCCAGCCAGCCGAAGATGCTGAACAACAGCTTAAGCTATTTTGCCGTCAGGTGTTTGAGTTATTTAATTAACAGTTAGACGAGCGACCCCGCGTCGCCGACAGGCGCAAGGGAATGCGCGAGGGAGGCAGTTAGAGAAGAGACAAGGCATGCCTTGTCTGTACTGGGCAGTTAGACGAGCGATCCCCGCGCATGGTTCAACATCAAAAAGCATTCCCTATCTGTTGGATAGGACTGTTAACTGTAATACAGTATGGCGATCTAAGAAAGAGATAAAGTGTTGTTCATCAATCTTTCTAAAGCAATGCGAAGGCGATCGCGACTATTAAAGCCATCTAACTTCTCTATTAATTCGCCATTGTCAAATAGCATGATAGTCGGCAAGCTTTTCAGGCGATAGAAATTGGCTAATTTGAAATTTTCGTCAGCATTAATAGCAACTAGTTTAACTACTCGATCTCTGTCTCCCTGAATTGTTTCTAGCATCGGCTTAATTAGTTTACACAAACCGCACCAAGGAGTCCAAAAATGTACCAAAACTGGACGTGAAGCCTCTAAAACCTCCTGTTGAAAATTGGTTTCATTAACTACGGATGGCATAAGTTTATAAAGGGTTTTAAAACTTGACTCGATCTACTTTGAGCTATGCTACATCTAATTGGGATCGACTGAAAAGCTAATCAGGAAAAATTTTTTAAAATAATTAAACAATATTATTAAAAATATTACCAATAAGCCCTAGAAGTTACCTTCATTAGCCAAGGATGCCCCCACCAAAGTAGCATGACAAAAGCCGTAACGCCTACATAAGCAGGGCGAAGAAATTCTTGCCACTTCAGGGTTTGATGACCATCAATTACTGCTAAAAAAGGAATTACCGAAGTTCTGGCTTTTACCACTTCAAAAGCTTCCCCATATCTTAGGGCTAAACGGCGATCGCCATGCCACACAGCAAATAGATGATGGGCAATTAAGCCGATGGATGTGACGATAGTAAAAGTTGTTCCTAGCCATAGTGTATGTGCCACACACCAAATTACCTGTCCTACCATCTGCGGATGGCGAGTGATGCGAATGATTCCTGTTTCAAATAGATACACTTGAGGCTTTTGGACGGCAGCAATTTCGAGGAGGTTAAAAGTAGCAGGATAAAGGAACAAAAAAGAAATAAAAGACAGTATCCACACCGTAGACCGAACTCCTGGTATTCCCTGCACGTGCCATAATTGCAGCCCGTCATAGCGATGATTAAAGAAATAAATAATTAAAATGGTGGCAAAAGGAATACTTACCAAAGCAAAAAATACTCGGTAAAGTCTAGCACCAATTTTACTCTCAGCCCAAGGACGTAAAGCAGCCAAACCACTATGGGCGATCGCAAAACCCAATAGTAAAGCTACCATAATCAAGTGGCTTGTTGTCAGCCAGCTAATGTTAGACATAGAAATAATTATATAGGTATTATTTATCATTAGCGATAGTAGCAATAATTAAAAACTAATTAGCTACCCTACTCATGCTACTGTGCAGATATAAGAACATGAAAATTATTAAAGGTTAAGCACTATTAATAATACGTTTAAATAAGACACTCATTGCCAAAAAATTTTAACAAAATCGTTACTGGAATTTTATGTCAGATATTCCTTTTACCCTAGATCAACTCCGTATACTCAAGGCAATCTCTACTGAGGGAAGCTTTAAGCGGGCTGCTGACAGTCTTTATGTTTCTCAACCTGCTGTCAGTCTTCAAGTACAAAACTTAGAGAAACAGTTAAATGTACCTTTATTCGATCGTGGTGGACGCAGAGCGCAGTTGACCGAGGCAGGACATTTGTTACTTAGCTACGGAGAAAGAGTAATATCTTTGTGTCAAGAAACCTGTCGAGCAATTGAAGATTTACAAAACCTTCAGGGCGGTACTTTAATTGTCGGCGCATCTCAGACTACGGGTACATATTTGATCCCGCGCATGATTGGATTATTTCGCCAAAAATATTCCGATGTTTCGGTACAGCTTCAGGTACATTCTACCCGTCGCACCTCCTGGGCGGTAGCTAATGGTCAGGTAGATTTGGCAATTATTGGTGGAGAAGTACCCACAGAATTACGAGAAGTATTGAACGTTATTCCTTATGCAGATGACGAATTTGCTTTGATTTTGCCTCCTAGTCATACTTTGGCTCAAGAAGCAGCGATTTACAAAGAAGACCTGTATAAGCTCAACTTTATTAGCCTAGATTCTCAATCCACGATTCGCAAGGTGATCGATCAGGTACTTACCCGTTATGGAATTGACCCCAAACGACTCAAAATTGAGATGGAGTTAAATTCTATCGAAGCCATAAAAAATGCCGTCCAGTCGGGCTTGGGTTCAGCTTTTGTTTCGACTACGGCGATCGAGAAAGAGCTAGAAATGGGGGTTTTACACCAAGCCAAAATAAAAGAGGTTGATATCGGGCGTACTTTAGCAGTAATTGTTAATCCTAATCGCTATTGTTCTAAGGCAGCAGAAGCATTTAGTAAAGAAATATTACCGATGTTTGCTACGAGGGAAGAATTTAAAACTTTAGATACTTTATATCAGCACACTGTTAGTCTAAAATAAACTGATGATTCAGGCGATAAGCTTACGGCATGGCTGAGTCTAACGACTTGCTTGGCAACCGCTACGCGATTATGTTTAACTCTCTTTGAAGATTTTAGCGATTTAAAAATGACAAAAGTACAATAAGTTCATAACTGCTGCCGAGATTGTATGGAAATTATATGTACTCGTCCTGGTTGTTCTAAGCCCCTTAATTTATTTAGAGATCTAGACAACGAAGCCAAAATTAGAACCGTGCAGCAAAAGTATTGTTCTACCTGCGGTATGACTTTACTTTTAGCCGATCGCTATATTCCCTCTAAACTACTTGGTCAAGGCGGCTTTGGAGCAGCATTTTTAGCACGAGATCGCTATAAGCCAAAAATGCCTCAGTGTGTGGTCAAGCTATTTCAACCTTCTAGGAATCTTAATGCTCACGAATTGGCGATCGCTCAAAACTTATTTGAGAGAGAAGCAGTAGTTTTAGAGGAGTTGGGGCGAAAACATAGCCAAATCCCCGATTTATATGCTTTTTTTACACCTATAGTCAATAATTCTCGCGGCACTGGGTCAGAACAGTATTTTTATCTAGCTCAAGAATTTATTGATGGGCAAGATTTGGAAAAGGAATTAGCAAGCAAAGGAAAATTTAGCGAGGCAGAAGTTACTGAAGTTTTGACAGAAATCCTCAAGGTATTACAGTTCATTCACGACCACAACACCATTCATCGAGATATTAAGCCTTCTAATATTATGCGCAATCAGGAAGGGAAACTATATCTTCTAGATTTTGGTGCCGTAAAACAAATAGCAGCAGGAAGTAAGCAGCCAAAATCTACAGGCATCTATTCAGAGGGTTTTGCTCCTCCAGAACAAACATCTGGCTCGCAAGTATATCCCTCTACGGATATCTATGCGTTGGCAGTTACCTGTATTACTCTCTTAACAGGAAAGCCCGCAGAAGAACTTTATGATTCATTTAACCGCAGTTGGCATTGGCAAAGTTATGCTCCCAAAATTAGCGATCGCCTAGCTGATACTCTCAACAAAATGCTATTGCCAACTCCCGCCCAACGTTTTCAATCGGCATCAGCAGCTTTGGCTGCCCTAGCGGTTAATTCACCCTCCCCAGCTTCTAATTGGCGTAGGGCAAACGCCCCTGCACCCTCTGCAAAAAATTCAAGCAAAAATGTTCCGTCCAACTCGCCAATTATATCGACGATCTCTATCTCTCCCAGCCCTCCTAGTACCCCTATTCCTGCTGTTAAATCAATCCCTCCGACACCTGCTGTTCCTTCTTCTCCACCAATCCAAAGAACTAAACGTAGCTTTTCTCTAGTAGAAGTTTTGGGTAGTGCAGCTTTTACAGGCTTTGAAGGAGCTTTATTTTATATAGGTTTGACCAGTGCTTTATCGATTTCAGGCATTAGTTTGGGTATTTTTGGTATGGTAATGGGAGGCTTAATTTTTGCCCTAAACCGTCGCGTCATTGAAAAAATTGACCTGTTGATTTTCGCTAGCATTACAGTGGCATTGATTTTTTTCTTTCCAGCTTTTCAAGGCGCGTTAGGTGTCCAATCGGTACTTATTATTACTGTCATGTCTGCTGCTGGGGCGATCGCTATAACAGCATTTTTCAGACTAATCCATCAATTACTATCTCATTTTCTATAACACTTCCACATCTGTTGGACGTTATACATAAAATAACCAACGCCAAATTATCCTTCAGATTGAGCAGTTTTAATTACGGGTAAATGACTAAGAGGTACTGCAAAAGTTACCGTAGATCCTAAGCCTTCTCCCATACTGTAAAAAGAAATATTGCCCCCCATTGCTTCTACTAGTTTTTGAGAAATAGCCAAACCTAAGCCAGTTCCACCATAGGATTTAGTACGAGAACCATCTACTTGATAGAAGTTCTCAAACAGCTTATTTTGCTTTTCTAAAGAGACTCCAATTCCTGTATCAGCAACGCTAATTTTAGCCATGCCAGGAAATTCTTGACCATGTAAGACAACTTTTTTATTATTTACTTCAGCACTAATCACCACCCCTCCTTCTCTGGTAAATTTAATCGCATTACCTACTAGATTTAGCATGACCTGAAGCAACCGCTGGTAGTTACCACAAAGAATTACAGGGGTAAGGGTAGCAGGAGATTTTATTTGCAAATAAAGATTTTTTTGCTCTGCTTGAGTATGAATTAAATTTTCTACATTCTGCAAAAGTTCTTTTAATTCAATTTCAGACAATTCTAGTTCCATTTTGCCCGCTTCAATTTTGGCAATATCAAGAATGTCATTAATTAAATTGAGCAGATGAATCGAAGACCGATAGGCTTCTTCAATAAACTCTCGTTGCTCTTCTGGATTATCCGCCATTCCCTCTAATAGCAATTTGAGAAAACCTATAATACCGTTGAGAGGGGTACGTAATTCATGGGAAGTATTAGCCAAAAAATCGCTTTTAAGACGGTTGGCTTCTTCAGCTTGGATGCTTGCCTGCTCTACTTCACGGTAAAGTTTAGCCAGAGATACTGCTGCTTCTACCTGTTCGGTAATCTCTTTTAACATTTCCATTTCTGCGGTTGTCCAATGACGATAGCGATCGCATTGTTGCAAACAGATTAAAACTCGATCCTCATCATTAGGATTACTAGACATTACTAAACAAGATTTGCGCTGCAATACATCTTGTTGCCTAAAATCTACGGTCAGGGGATAGTTAGACTCTAATGCCTGCTGGAGATAAACTTCTTTGTGCCAATCAATTTGATATTCTGTAATCGATTTATATTCTGCCTGATAATATTCAGCAGCTACAGATAATTGAGTAATATTATTTTGATTGGTCAAGATTAGGCAGCGACTAGCAGCAAAAGTTGAGCCTATATTATTAACTGTTTGTTGATAAATAGTTTCTAAATTTAAACTGCGACGGATTTGGGTAACAACCTGATTTAACAACTTTTGATAGCTATAAATAGCTGCTGGGACTTCATCAGGGGCAAAAGAAAACATTTCTGCTTCCTTCAGCAAATGTCCCATCACCAAGACGGCTTTTGATTTTCCCACAGAAGGAAGTATGGGACTAATTATCAGTTCAAAAGAATATGAGGTTTCTGCACACTGAAACAGACAACAGCATTGTTCTGGTAGACGACGTTTAATTACTCGTTGAATTTTCTCCAGGTAAGCTTGGGGATCGACAGGACTGAAAATTTGATTTTCTAGACTAGGATGGTTGCTAAAATCTTGTAGAAGCTGATTACTTAATCCATGTTTTGCCGCTTTTGCCCACCAAAAAGAAAGATAATTACCAGCAACATCTTGAGTAAAAACCAATTCTGCTCCCAATTGCTGCCATCTTATCTCATTGGCTGACATAGTAAACTTACTGTTGGAGAATTCTGGATCAAATCTTGGGAGCATGGGCAAGAAATTTCAAGTTAAATAAAGCTTCAACGGAAAAATTGGGCTTCATCCTGAAACTATAACCTATAGACATCTGAGGTAGCGATAAGCCAGAGCAAGCTATAAACACTTTTTTCGCTCGCTCTAACTATTTATAGTTGCTACAATTCCTTATCCTCGCCTTTCATCCCTTCAATCATTCCATTCCCCTTGAGGTGGGACAGGGGGATTACGCTGAAAAGCGCGAGTTAAGTCCGTTTCACCATCTCTTTCTCCATTAAGCCATTGCTTAATAGCTGTTTCAATTACTCTATTCGGATTGTTAGTTAGATGCTTAATCTGCTCTAAAACTTCTGGATCTAGATCGATAGATACTCTAATCCTGTCTGAAGTTATTGTCTCGCGAGCAGAATTAGCCTCTAGTGGGGAAATACCAGATTGCTCTGATGTGGGCAAATCATCATTCATGAATTTTATAGATTGGTTTATTCTCATTTTACCTGTTGAACCAAAACTTCAGCACAAAACAGACTAAACTTTAGGTAAATCCGTAATCCGATTAGAAAATAGGTGAAAATGAACATTACAATAGAGTTGTGATTCTGCTGCTGTTCTAGTAGGCAAAAATGCGTACCTAATAATAACAATACTAACTTTTAAAGATTATTAATCTAATAAATTTTTATGACTGACGTTCCCGTCTCTCGTATTCGTAACTTCTCAATTATTGCTCATATCGATCACGGAAAGTCTACCCTTGCAGATCGAATGTTGCAGAATACTGGTACTGTGGCACAAAGACAGATGAAAGAACAATTTCTCGACAACATGGACTTAGAACGAGAGCGAGGAATAACCATCAAGCTACAGGCAGCCAGGATGAATTACACTGCCAAAGATGGGCAAAAATATGTCTTAAATCTCATTGACACTCCTGGTCACGTAGATTTTACCTATGAGGTATCTCGTTCTCTAGCAGCTTGTGAAGGGGCATTATTAGTTGTAGACGCTTCTCAAGGAGTTGAAGCACAAACTCTAGCCAACGTCTATTTAGCCTTAGAAAACGACTTAGAAATTATTCCTGTACTCAACAAAATTGACCTGCCAGGTGCAGAACCAGAAAGAGTTGCCGAAGAAATTGAAGAGGTAGTGGGTTTAGACTGTACCGATATCATCCAAGCCTCGGCAAAAATAGGTTTAGGAGTCGATGCCATTTTAGAATCAATCGTTCAAAAAGTCCCACCACCACAAGATACAATAGACCAACCTCTGCGCGCTTTAATTTTTGATAGCTACTATGATGCTTATCGTGGGGTAATAGTTTATTTCCGCGTCATGGACGGCAAAGTTAAAAAAGGTGACTTAGTTCGTCTGATGGCATCAGAAAAAGAATATGTAATTGATGAACTTGGTGTTCTTTCTCCTACTCAGGTAGAAGTAGACGAGCTTCATGCAGGGGAAGTAGGTTATTTTGCTGCTGCAATTAAAGCGGTAGGAGATGCTCGTGTTGGCGATACTATTACGCTAGTTGAAGAGATGGCGGACAAACCTTTGCCTGGCTATACTGAAGCCAAACCGATGGTTTTCTGTGGCTTGTTTCCCACGGACTCCGATCAATATCCCGATTTGAAGGATGCCTTAGATAAGCTTAAGCTGAATGATGCTGCTCTTTCCCATGAACCAGAAACTTCTAATGCGATGGGTTTTGGTTTCCGCTGCGGTTTTTTGGGGTTACTGCACATGGAAATTGTCCAAGAAAGACTAGAGCGAGAATATGACTTAGAACTAATTACTACTGCTCCTTCGGTAATTTATCGCGTTACGACGATAGAAGGAGAAGTAATAGAAATAGACAACCCTAGCCTTTTACCAGATCCTCAAAAACGGGAAAAAATTGAAGAACCTTACATCAAGGTGGAAATTATTACTCCTGAAAACTACGTCGGTACTTTGATGGATTTATGTCAAACTAGACGGGGAATATTCAAGGATATGAAATATTTTGCCCAGAATCGCACCTGCGTAGTCTATGAGCTACCTTTGGCTGAGGTGGTTACCGACTTTTTCGATCAAATGAAGTCAAGAACAAAGGGTTATGCCAGCATGGAATATCAAATGTTGGGCTATCGCGCCGATCATTTGGTCAAGCTGGATATTTTGGTAAACAAAGATCCTGTAGACGCTTTGTCTACTATTGTTCATCGAGATAAAGCTTACTATGTTGGTCGAGCATTAACCGAAAAACTTAAAGAGTTAATTCCTCGCCACCAGTTCAAAGTACCTATTCAAGCATCAATTGGCGCAAAAGTGATTGCTAGTGAACACATTCCTGCTTTGCGTAAAGATGTTTTAGCCAAATGTTATGGCGGGGATATTTCTCGTAAGAAGAAACTGCTGCAAAAACAAGCTAAGGGTAAAAAGCGGATGAAAGCTATTGGTACGGTAGATGTACCTCAAGAAGCTTTTATGGCAGTTTTGAAATTAGGCAAGGAGTAATCTGTAATTAAAGAGCGAATAAAAAGCGATCGCTTTTTATTCGCGGACATAATTCTACTTCAAACACACTATATTTTTGGTATCGGGTTTAATTTAACTCTAACTCGACTTCATGGCTAAAAAATGATTTTTTACAAGATATAATTGATTTTTAATTAATCAGGAGAAACTAAAATGAATAAGAGATTACTTACCGCTCTTGGTTGTTCTGGCTCTGTAGCCTTAACTTTGCTTTCGGCTAACTCTGCCAGTGCCAAAGAATATGTTTTTACTGCCCCCGAAACAGATAGCCAAGTTGCAGATATTCCTGAAAGAGAAACTGACTATCCTTTTGTTGACTGTAGCTGTAATGGATATGATGCCCAAAAAGCAGCCGAACTCGATCGCGAAGGAGATAAGGCAATTAAACTATATGGTTGTGATTGTGCTGGCTGTAGAAATTTAGTTCGTAATCTTGATGCTAACCAGCAAAAATCGTAATTGCGCTGTTTGAATTTTTGCCGAATTATTATTGATTGGGCTATTTCTTGTTTAATGTAAATTGATTAAAGATTTGATTTAACTTGAATTTGTGACAATAATTTACCTTCCCAAGGTCAACTCTTCTTTCTTGCCTAAAATCCCTTGAGGTCGCCAAATCATTAGTATCATGAGAATTAAGCCAATTACCATGACGCGAAATGCCCCTTCTTCTGAGCTATTAAACCAGCCCAGTTTAGGTAAGTAAAACCTAGTTAGAGCATCATAAGCCCAGAAGATAATCGCTCCTAAAACTGCCCCAGGATTTTTACCTGCACCACCTAAAACTACCATCGTCCAGACATTAAAGGTCACTAAAGTTTCAAAATTACTAGGATAGATAGTTGTAAGCTGCCAAGCATAAAATGCTCCTGCCAATCCAGCGATCGCACCACCGAGCATAAACGCCTGTAACTTATACCAGAAGACGTTTTTACCCAAAGCTGTTGCTATTTCTTCATCCTCTCTAATCGCTTTTAGCACTCGACCCCAAGGGGATTTAACCAATAGTTCTAAACCCCAATAAACCACCGCCACAGCAATTAAAACCAGCAACATTAAACCTGCTTTGTAGTTATAGTCTAATAGCGCAGCGCAACCGTTGATATACACGGTCAAAATCAAACCGATCCCGATTATGCCCCAGGCAATTAAGCTAATTAATTTAGTTGGCTGATAGCTTTTGCCTTGAATTTCTTTTCCTTCCCGCCATTGCGATCGCAAACCATTCCATAGTTGCCAAGCAGCAAAAACTCCCAAGCAGGTCAAAATACCTATTAAGATATATTTCTGAAATAGATTGGGGTCAAAGCGTTCTACAGGCAAAGGGAAACCGCGAACGCCAAAAGAACCTTTAGTCAGCCATTCTTCATTGAGGGCAATTAAGCGCAGCATCTCCGAAACGCCAATCGTCACAATTGCCAGATAATCTTCCCGCAGTCTGAGGGTAGACATCCCAATTAATAAGCCTAATAAGGCGGCGATCGCTATGCCGATAATGACGGCTATAATTAACGGTACACCTTGAGAACTGAGCAAAACTGTTGCGTATGCTCCTACAGTCATAAAGGCTACGTGACCAAAATTAATTAGCCCTGCATATCCCCACTGTAAATTCAAGCCCAAGGCGAATAAGGCATACAACCCTACGTAAATTGTTAAAAAAACTAGATAACCAACCATAGAAGTTTTAAACGCTGCTAATTGCATTCTTGCAGCAGATTGTAACCCATACCATTGTCGATTATCTTGAAAATTTGATACTGCTAGCAAATCAACTAAAAATAAGTTAACTTGATGAAACACAAAATCGCCAGATAATTAATCCAAAAGGCTTCTTGCACAAATTAGGGTTAAATGCTTTTATCAAAGGGTTGATTTTTTGTTCGTGCAAAAGGTTTAGGCTAACTTGAAAATGTTGGTCAGATTTAACCTGAACGTTAGTTAGTTACCATAATGAAATTGATATGAAATTAGCTCAAACATTTCAAGCTATAGAAGAAACACAGTTTTTAAAACAATTGTCATCTCAAAATCGATTGTTTTTTGTGGGCGAGACTGAGATATTGCAATACCTTCAAGAGTTTTTTCAAAATCAGCAGCAGGTAGATAATAACTATTACTGTGATTTATCTATTGGTAACTTAGATGACATATTTACTCAAGAAACTGAAGTAGATAAATATCAAGCAATTATTGTGGCATCTTTTAAAAATGAAGCTGCTTTGTTTGAGCGAGTAAAGCAAAAAGCGATTGAACTTAAAATAAAGGTAACTCCATTACGACTTTTTGCAGATGTCTTTATCAACCTTATTTGCAAAAGACAGCTATTACAATCTTCATTTGAACAGATTATTAAGCCTAAAGTAACTTACGCAATTGTAACTTCTCCTCGCTCTGGTTCAACCTATTTTTGCGATCTATTAGAATCTACAGGAATTGCTGGCTATCCGACAGAACATTTGAGGCTTGCTGCTCAAGAGTTAGCACGATACTGTAATTTTGATTATTTAAGATTGCTTCATAACTTATTACAATACCGCACTACAGATAATGGAGTTTTTGGTACTAAATTAATATCGCATTTTTTATTTGAATTTAAACAAACTAGGTTTGATTTTAAGCAAATATTTAGTTCTTTAGATAAATTTATTTTTCTGACTAGAAGAGATAAGCTGGCACAAGCAGTATCATTGGTTTTAGCTCAACAAACCGAAATATGGCATATTCGCGATGTCGCCAATAATATTAACTATCAAGCAAAATTAAAAGATATTAATATTAATGATGACCTACTGAAAAACGTTGAACAAAAACTTGATTTTATCGATCATCAAGAAGCTCGTTTAAAAAAAATATTAGCAGATAACAAAGTAGAACCTTTAATATTGGTCTACGAAGATATTGTCGAGGATGCAGAATCACAAATAAACCAGGTTCTAGAATTTCTAGAAATAGAAAAGCCTCTCCATTACACAATTAACGTTGACTCTAAAATAAAAAAAATGCCTTCTAATATTTCTCAAGAAATCATAAATATATTTCAAAAAAGAAAAAACACTGTATGTTAACGTTAATCAAAAAAAGCTGGTGTTGTTTTAATATTAGCGATCGCCTTAAACGTTAAAATGCCTTAAATTTTATTAGCTTGACGCAGAGATTTAATTGTAGCGATCGCAATTTCTCCTGCGGTCTTAATTTCCTCGGTGGTATTAAATCTACCAATACCAAAGCGTAAGGAGGCATGGGCAAGTTTTTCGTCCCGTCCCAAAGCAGTTAAAACATGGGAAGGGGCAGTAGAAGTAGAAGAACAAGCTGAACCAGAGGATACAGCGATCGCTGATTGTATTGCCAATAACAAAGCTGAACCATCGACTCCTTCAATACTTAGATTAAGATTACCAGTCAGGCTATGGGTAAAGCTGCCGTTAAGATGAATACCCTCGATGGTTTCAAACATCGACCATAATTGCTTTTTTAACTTTAGTAAACGGACTGACTCAGATTCCCTAGACTCCATAGCGATTTCCAAGGCTTGAGCAAAGCCAACTATCTGCGGTGTATACAGTGTGCCTGAACGCCGACCTCTCTCTTGTCCTCCGCCTTGGATCTGTGAAGCTAGCTTGACTCTGGGGTCACGGCGACGCACATACAAAGCTCCAATTCCTTTTGGTCCATATACTTTGTGAGCAGTTAGAGACATCAAATCAATGTTCATTGCTGCCACATCTAAAGGTATTTTGGCGATCGCTTGTGCTGCATCAGTATGAAATAGTACCCCGCGACTACGACAGATCTCGCCAATTTTTGCTAATGGTTGCAATACACCAATTTCGTTGTTGGCTGCCATCACCGATACCAAAATAGTATCCTCGCGAATTGCTGCTTCTAGCTGCTTTAGATCTAACAAACCATCAGGCTGCACAGGGAGATAAGTAACTTCAAAGCCCAAAGTTTCTAGATAAGAACAGGGATCCAATACGGCGCGGTGTTCCGTGGCAACGGTAATAATATGCTTACCCTGATTAAAATAGGCTTCGGCGACCCCCTTTATTGCCAGGTTATTGGCTTCGGTTGCGCCACTGGTAAAGACGATTTCTTCGGGAGTAGCGTTGATTATAGCAGCGATCGCTTCTCTGGCACTTTTTACTGCTGCGCTAGCCTCCCAGCCATAAACGTGAGTGTTCGTAGAAGGGTTGCCAAAATGCTCGGTAAAGTAGGGCAACATCGCTGTCAACACTTTTTTATCCATGGGTGTAGTTGCCTGAGCATCAAGATATATGGGTCGTTGAGACATTTGAGCAAAACCTATCTAAACTTTACAACTGAGGTTAAAACCTCTTTTGATTTGCTTATAGCTATCATCTCCAGGTTACTAAAATTACGCCAAAAATAATAAATCCTAAACCCAAACCTCTAGATATAGGAATAGTTTCTTTAAACAAAAAGTAACCCAATAAAACTGAAAACACATACACTAAAGAAACCGCAGGAGCAGCCATACTCAAGTCTACTTTGGTTAATAGTAAAATATAGGCGATCGCGCCTAACCCATAGCAACCTAAACCAAAAATAAGTTCTGGAGTTAAAAATATTTCTATGATCCTACCAATAATACTTGAAGCGGATATTTTGGCTAATTTAACTGCACCCAATTTTAAGAATATTTGTCCAGCAACGCTAAATAAAATCGATAAAAAAAGATAGCCAAATTCTCTTAAACCCATATTACGTAAAATATTTCTAAAAAATTATTGATGATAAATATAAGCCTAGTAAGCTGCCACGTTATGATAGCAAATACAGCCTTCAAAATAATGACATACTAAGGCTTGGAGAGAAAGCTTCATGTTTTTGCGTTTTAAACCACTTTCAATAACCAAGCTCAGTTTTAATTCTTCAGATGCACGATGCACGTTTTGTTGTGCGGTCATAAAGGGTAATAAATTGTGTGCCTGAAAGATATAGCCAATTTTGCGTCTGAGTTAGACTAAATCTGTTTTACTCGCTCCGTATAATTCTTTACTTAAAGTTTGCAGGCTGCCCGATTGAAGCGATCGCAGTCCACCGATTAAAGTCAATAAGGTAGTTTTCCCAGATTCCGAAGGACCAGTTAAAATTACGATCTCACCTGCTTTGATTTCCAGATTGATGTCAAATAAAGTTTGTTTGACTAAAGCTTGTTCGCCAAAATAATGATTTAATTGGTTGCTGCCTTGGCAGCAGGTTTAGCAGTATCTTTTTCTGCTGCTGAAGGTTTGACCCAATCTTTTGCCCTGTTGCACCAATTTTAGAGCTTGAGCTAGGGTTTTGCTTGACGAGCGACCCTGCGCGCGGTTAACGCGCAAGTCGTGAGTGTTATTTTATCACGGCTGTTTTTAGGCAGGTAATAAAAAACAGTTAAACCCCGTCTACATAGAAAACCGTACTTTTTGAATCGGAGATTAAGCTAGTCACAGATTACTCCGCCACGTCCCGCATGAAGCTGTTCCTAAACGGAACAGCACGGGGACTTCTAAACGGACGGAGCCTGCTGTGACCGTTGGTCAAACAGCAGGATATAATTTCTACTTGCTACTCGCTACTTGCTACTTACGAACAGTTAACTTAAAAACTCCTGGTTTCAAACTGGATGCGGCTTAGCAGTTAAAGATATGATGCGATCGCTCCTCTAAAAAAGAAATAGGCATCCCAAATTATATAGCTGTAAACTGCCATTACCGCAACGGTGATTGCTAGCTTTTTGGCGGTAGCTACTTCCTGACTCACATAAGCTAGCCAGTAGATTATAAAAGGAGTGGTTAAATAACAAAAGAACCCATAGCCTAGACATTTGAAAATTATTTCAGTCAATTTGTATTCAATACTGTTTGATACTTTTAAAATAATTAGTATAGATAATATCCCCGCAATAAACTGTACGATGCTATTTTTGAGCAATAAGAATAAAATACCCTTGTTATCCTGAGAATTTTTCATTATTTTGTAAATCAATCTCTTTTGTTCAATTCACAAAGAAAATTTGTATTATTAAAGAATTATGATTCTGTAATTATATCTAGGTAATTATCCGTATTTGTTAAAGAGCATAAGAAGTTTTACCGAGAAATATGTAGATAATATGTACTTCTTGTTTAAGCCTCGTTATTGATTGCAACAGTTGAGGTAGTTAGGGCAGTTAAGATAGTAAGGGCTAATATTTATAAAATGTAGTTCTATGATGCATGGCTTTATTCCTCCTCAACGCTATTTCCCCTATTTATCTTGGACAGAAATAGAGCAGATGCCTAATAAAGAAAACATAGTCATCATTCAGCCTATTGGTGCAATTGAGCAACATGGTCCCCATTTACCGATAGCCGTAGATTCTGCTATCAGTTTAGGAGTACTTGGCAAAGCTTTAGAACAATTAGAATCAGATGTTCCTGCTTATGCCCTTCCCTGTTTATATTACGGAAAATCCAATGAACATATTGGCTTTCCTGGCACAATTAGCCTCACTGCCACTACCTTACTGCTGGTAATTAAAGAAATGGCAGCCAGTATTTATCGCTCAGGGTTTCGTAAACTGGTGCTAATGAATTCTCACGGAGGACAACCGCAAATCATGGAAATAGCTGCTAGGGATTTGCATCAGGAATATCCCGATTTCGCTGTATTTCCTCTATTTACCTGGCGTGTTCCCCATACCGCAGGCGAACTGCTTACAGTACAGGAGCAAGAATATGGTATTCATGCAGGAGATGCAGAAACGAGTATTATGCTCTCGCTGCTGCCAAAACAGGTCAAAATGGCTCAGGCAGTGAAGGAATATCCTCAAGGTTTGCCTAAAGATAGTCTTTTAGATATGGAGGGAAAGCTACCTTTTGCTTGGTTAACCAAAGAATTAAGCCAAAGTGGGGTTATAGGAGATGCTACGGCTGCGACTAAAGAGAAAGGCGATCGCATTTTACAATCTGTTGCTGATGGTTGGGTACAGGTAATTCAAGATATTTATAAATTTCAACAGCCTAAGATTGGTTAGCTATTAGTTTATCGCTGTCTGCATCACAGCGCTGCTGAATCACTGCATAACATTCTTCTACAGAAGCTCTTTGTTCCATTGCCTCAATTAAAGCTTGGTATGATTTTTGATGTCTAGTCAAAAGGTTGGTTGCCTGTAGCTGCGCCCAACGTTCTTTTTGGGAATAATCTACTTCTGGTAAACCTGCCATCATTAGAGCCTGTTTTAGCTGTTGTCGATCTTCTGCACCACCTTGAGCATTGCCATAGGCGATTTTTTCGGCTGCTATTCCTGCCATCCAAACTGTACATAAACGTTCCAAGGTTAAACGCATTTTTTCAAATTCAAATGGTTTGGCGGTTAAGTTTTCTGTATTAAAGCTGACCCCGCCTCTACCTAGCTGACCCTGTTTTAAAACTTCCCAAGCGGTTAGCGTATAGCCAGCGATCGGTATCCCTAAAAAGTAAGCAGTTAGAAAATGTCCTGCCTCATGGCAAATAATCCGCTGGCGTTGTTCGGCGGTTGCAAACAAGTCCAAGAGTAAGGAAACTCCCCTACTATTCCAGCTTAAAGTATCTACCGTAGCTAAACTCAAAATACCAAAGGTAACCGCAGCAGGAACAACGGGGGGAATATGAAAAATTGGTCCCAATAACGATGTCATAGTTATCAAGAAAATACCGATCGCAATCAAATTTAAGGCAGTTTGGGGCATTATTAATATATGTATCTTAAAGTTTAGATTTAATAAGTAGATTGATTTTAGCTAACAGATATAAAAGAGTTGGCAATTTCAACAAATTTGTCCAGTTGGCTCAAAGGCTAAGAGCTTAAAGCTACCTTAACCTGAAAGTAGCGTTAAGTATACCAACGCCGTTAAGTAAGTCGGTGTAATTAAATATAAAACGGTGATGATAGTTAGTAGGTAATGGGTAGTGGGTAGTGGGTAGTAGGGAAAAATTAAACTTTGACATCTTATAAATTATTTCACCCACCTACTTACTTATCTTGATTCGATTGAGGCACTGGCTCTGTATTTGGAGTAGGATTTGGGGTTGATTCTGGTTTGGGAATAGGTTTAGTTTTTGTATTTTGGTTAATAGGAGTTGGTTTAGGGGTGTTAATCTCAGGGGGCGGTATGACAAAGAATGCCCCTGCTGCCACTGCCAAGCTGGTAAAGCCCAGCACTACAGGAGTTAACCTTTGTGCCAAGGGTTGTTCTGGTTGACGATAACGTTTACTTACAGACTGTAGCTCTAGACTCATATCTGGCAAGGCAGTGCGATCTGCATAAAATTGATCGATCGCATCTACCAAATCAAATAATTCTACCGTAGTTAAATTAATTTCTGTCCTATCTCCTCCTCCTGGTTCTGGCTCATAGATTAAACGATGGCAATGTTGCTCGGCAACTTGTTCAATCGATATTCGAGGATATTGGCTAGTTTCTTTATGGGGCTGAGACAGTCCACTCAAAAATTCTTGAGCGTATTTACTGACGGTCTTAGACAAGTTGGCTAAGAAAACGCTTCCACCACTCAACTGCTGATTGGAATTAAAAAAGTTGCATTCGGCATTAATCAAAATAGACATAGGAGACTTTCCATCCAAGATATCAACGCTCTGGAGATCGCCACTTTCTATGCCTTCTAAAACTAAATTGCAGTTGGGTAGGCTGTACTGTCGTTTAGTATTCATGCCACTTCTCCATCAAACAAACTAAACCAAACCCGTTCTAGTCCTCTTGTTCCCGTACAAAACAGCAGCTTGTTTAATAGAGATAAAGCTAGTTCATTTAACTGTTCTTCCGAGGCAATGTAGGCAGACACTTTGGCACGGCGGGAGTTCATGCGACTGCGAAAATGGGCGCGGAATCTTTCTAAATACTCTGAAAGACGAAAATGATTATCAACTGGCAGGTTTTTTACTCGCATTTGCTGTTCGGCTACTAGTAGTTGTCTAATAATTACCATTAGATCTTTAGCTCGATAACCTGCAATAATTACCAATGCCTTAGCCTGTTCCAAGCTTAAATAATCTCTAGTATAAGAACGTCTCCAGGGGTTGCTACAGCGCAAACGCCAGAGGTTAACGCGATTTTTAACAATTTTATCTATGCCCAACTGTCTTGCCATCGCCAGCATCTGTTCTGAGGCACCCAATTCTAGAGCCTCTAGAGCGAGCAACAGTAAATCAATTTGCTGCTGAGTATAAGGAGAACAACCCTTAGAAGGAAGAGATATGTCTGGTAAAGTATTTAAGACTGAAGCCGATTGAGCCACTGGTACGGGAAAATCGGATTCTAAACTTGCAGATTGGCTCATTATAAAATCAAATCCATATTCTTGTTATATATTATTCTCTGTCGAGGATAACAAATTAATCTCTGGTGCTATGATGCCACAGCTATTAAAAACAAAGACTAATTTAATTTACTTTATTGAAGTTTATTTATGGAACTACAATCTCTAATCCGCGATATTGCCGATTTTCCTCAGCCAGGGATTCTTTTTCGGGACATTACTACTTTATTAAATAATCCTCAAGGCTTAAGATACACTATCGATCTGCTGACGCAAAAGTGTCAAGACGCAAATTTAGTACCAGACTACATTGTAGGCATAGAATCGCGAGGCTTTATTTTTGCCACTCCTTTAGCTTATCAATTAAATGCTGGCTTTGTCCCTGTACGCAAACCTGGAAAATTGCCTGCGTCTGTGCGTTCAGTCACTTACGAACTCGAATACGGCACTGATAGTCTGGAGATTCATCAAGATGCGATCGCCCCTGGAGCAAAAGTTTTAATTGTCGATGATTTATTGGCTACGGGAGGAACAGCCAAGGCTACTAGCGAATTATTGACTCAAATAGGTGCTAAGACTATCGGCTATGCGTTTGTCATTGAGTTAACAGCTTTAGGTGGCAGACAAAAGCTACCTAATATACCAATTATCAATTTAGTTGAGTATTAGGACAGTAGAGACAAGGCATACCTTGTCTCTACTGATTTTAATGTTTATTTAAACCTACGTTGGGGTATAGTAATCATGAATTTTGATGGTTTCGCGATCATCAAATCCTAGAGTGACTGTACTGTTTAAGAGTTGACAAAAACGTTCTCAGAGCCACAATAGCGAGTATAGAATTATCTATATTTTTAATTCAGGAATTATTGCAAATAAGGAGTGAGGAGTGGGTAAGATAAATCAATTTATCAAAATAGGTATAGGCTCAGTACTATTAGTTACTAACGCAGCTATAGCTAGTGCGCAAAGTATATCCAGCCATGATTCTAACAATTTAGTTGGCAAAAATTTAACTGCCAACCAGAAAAAAAATATAGTATCTAAATCTAATAGTGAGTTACCTTCATCAGTTTTACCAGACAAAAAAAATAGCCAGCTATCTAATTCAGATGCTGTTTTCCTAGAGCTAACATCGGGAAAAGTGGCTCAATCTTCAGGTTCAACTTCAGATGCTACGGCAGATATTGTTAAACCTCCACAACAACCAATCCTTAATATAGATCGACTCAACCCTAGTCCTAATCCGCTTTCATTTCCTACCCAAGCAGATGAGGTAAAAGTTAATACTCAAAAACCGATTACTTTACAACAGGCGGTCGAACTATCCCTTAAAAACAACAAACAGATAGAAGAAGCCAGAATTCAAGTAGTGCGATCGCAAGCAGTAGTTAGACAAGCTAAGGCGGCACTATTCCCCACTGCTACTTTTAGTACTGGATTTAGTTATGGTAACTCTGTCTTTCTTGATAGTATCAATGACCAAGTAATCAATCAGCAGGTAAATAATGCTCCACCAGGTACAACTAGACAACAGGTAGAGGATCAACTATCTCAAGGTAGTATCTCTGGTAATAATTTTAGCAATCAAACATCTAGCTTTAATACAGATGTAAGCCTCAACTATAATATTTACGATGGCGGCAATAGAGGAGCTTCTATTCGTGCAGCCGAAAAACAACTACGTACCTCAACGTTAAATTTAGAAACAATTGTCGAACAAGCTCGTTTTGAAACTGCTAGAGATTATTATAATCTGCAAGACGGCGATGCTCAGGTAAAAATTGAAGAGGCTGCCGTGGCAGATGCTAGGCAAACTTTAAAAGATGCCAGATTGCTAGAAAAAGCAGGTTTAGGCACCAAATTTGACGTCTTGCGAGCAGAAGTAGAATTAGCACAGGCACAGCAAAGGCTTAGTACGGCTCAAGCTAATCAAAATATTGCTCGCAGACAGCTAGCAGAAACCTTAAGCGTCTCTCATAATACTGGTTTAGCTACGGCAGATCCGATCGCCGAAGCTGGAACTTGGAAGCTTTCTCTCCCAGAATCAATTGTTCAAGCATTTAAAAACCGTGCCGAATTAGAGCAATTATTGTTACAAAGAGAAATCAGCGCCGAACAACGTACGATTGCTTTATCTCAAATCAGACCAACAGTCGGAGCAACTGCTCAATATCAACTAAGAGATGACTTTGAGGATAATTTTGATCCTAGCGATGACTATACCGTGGGTTTAAACGTCAGGTGGCTATTCTTTGACGGTGGTGCTGCTCGTGCTAGCGCACAACAGTCAGAACAAGATATTGCGCTGGCTGAAACTCAGTTTGCCGATCAGCGCAATTTGATTCGTTTTGCCGTAGAACAAGCTTATTTTGGTCTACAGTCTAACAAGAGAAATATTGATACGAATACCAAACAGGTACAATTGGCAGTAGAAAGTTTGCGTCTGGCTAGATTGCGATTTCAGGCAGGAGTTGGTACTCAAACAGACGTAATTGATGCTCAAACTCAGCTAACTACGGCTCGTGGCGATTTGCTTTCTTCAATTATTCAATACAATCAGTCTTATGCCCAATTACAAAGAGGAGTTTCTAATACTCCTGACAATGGTTTACAAGACTTGCCATAATAACTTTCTTTAGTTCGTTAAATTGCATGAACCTTAGCAAAAGCAAGGGCTTGTTTAAGTACTATTACCAACAAAGCTCGGATTGGACATGGTTATGTTTTAGTCTTAGCGTTTTAGTTTTACCGCTTTTTCCTGCGCTGGGAACAGTGGGACTATTAATAGTAATATTCAAGTCTGGACAGGATAATTTACGTAAAATTATAGCCAATCGCCATAACCAAACCCTGGCTATATTGTCTATTTTATTTATTGTCAGTTCGGCTTTGGCAGAACAACCCCAGGAAGCTTGGCTAGGGCTAGCTAATTTTCTGCCATTTTTTTTACTGTTTGCAGCTTTGAAACCTTTAATCAAGCATCCCCTTCAGTTAAAGCAGCTATCTTGGTTGTTAATCCTTCCTTCCTTGCCAATAGTTGTTTTAGGCTTTGGTCAGCTATTTGCTAGTTGGCATACTCCTCCTTTAGTAAAGTCTATTTTAGGTTGGAAGTTAGTTGCCCAAGGAGTTCCAACGGGAAGGATGTCAGCAGTATTTAACTACACTAATTTTCTGGCTATTTATCTGGCGATCGCCTTTAGTTTAGCTTTAGGATTATGGTTAGATACTTGGCAAGCTGGGCGGAAAAATTCAGCTAGTAAACAGCCTCAGATATTATTACTGCTTGCCTTGATTTTGTTAGCAGATATTAGCGGGTTAATTCTTACTAGTTCTCGCAACGCTTGGGGGATTGCTATAGTTAGTTTTATGGCTTACGCCGTATATATGGGTTGGCGTTGGCTAATATATGGCGTAAGTAGTGCTGCTACCGCAATTCTTTGGGCATCTTTTGCCCCCAATTTAGGCGGCACTCAATTAAGAAAGGTTGTTCCGAGTTTTTTTTGGGCAAGACTATCAGATCGAGATTATGAACGCCCCGTAGAAGCTCTACGCATTACTCTATGGGAATTCTGCTGGGATCTAATCAAACAGCGCCCTTTATTTGGTTGGGGTTTGAGGAACTTTACTCCTCTCTACGAAGCCAAAACAAATTTTTGGTTTGGACATCCTCACAATTTATTTTTAATGCTCGGTGCAGAGACAGGAATTGTTACAGTTTTACTGCTTGTCTGTGTTGTTGGCTCAATTATGGTTGAGGGGGGAAAACTTCTCCTCAATTGGTCTACAGATGGTTCAAGGCTGATCTTTTTTAGTTATCTAGTCGCTTTTACCTGCTGCATTCTTTTTAATCTTTTTGATGTGACTATTTTCGATTTACGAATAAATACTATTGGCTGGGTACTTCTTTCTGCTATTAGTGGTGTAATTACGGCAAAACAATCAGCAAAAGCATAGTTTAATAAGTTATGCGCCCCCAAGACTATACTGTTTTAGTTATCAGCTTTTTTTTGGGATCATAGTAAATAAATGGTGAAGCAATTGATTGATTCATTGCTCATTGAAAATGGAAATACTGATTGTTGAAGATGAAAAAGAAATTGCCCAACTAATCGAACAAACTTTGACAAGGGAAAGTTTTGCCTGTCGGGTTGCTCATGATGGGTTAAATGCATTAGAGATCTTTAAGCAGCAGCAGCCAGATTTGGTAATTCTCGATCTGATGCTTCCTGGTTTAGATGGACTGGAGGTATGCACCCGCATTCGTCAGCAGCCATATAACAAAGATCCCTATATCCTAATGCTCACCGCTAGAGGAGAAGAAATAGACCGAGTAATAGGGCTTTCTACTGGGGCGGATGATTATTTAGTTAAACCATTTAGCCCTAGAGAATTGGTTGCTAGAGTTCGAGCCTTATTAAGGCGTAGTTTGCGTCATGACGTACAAGGCACATCTCAGATTTATCGCACCAAACATTTTTCCGTGGATCTAGATCAGCATTTAGCGACAAGACAATTAGACACACAGACTCCTGATGAATTAGACCTAACGACTCTAGAGTTTAATTTATTAGCAACCTTTTTGAGCTATCCTGGTCGAGTTTGGAGTCGTACCCAACTAATCGACAAACTTTGGGGCAATGACTTTTTTGGCGATGAAAGAGTTGTTGATACCCATATTAGAAGGCTGCGTAAAAAAATTGAGCCAGATTCAGCCAATCCTACATTTGTCAAAACAGTGGTTGGAGTTGGCTATAAATTTGAAGATGATAACGTTTAATTAACCACAAGTGGATAGTCAGGAGTCGGATTTGAACAGCTAAAGACATATTTACCAAGGGTAAACTCAACTTAATAATCCTGGGTCTTAGTTTTTGCTGTATATTATTGCCTAATAGGCGATCGCGCGATCGCAATTTGTCTAAAGTAAGCTTAGCTACGAGTACCCAAAAATAACTGAGTTTTTCTTGAATAAAAAAAGAGAAATCTGAAGGCAGAATTAAATTCCTACATACATTACTTCAGATTTCTCTTTGAGATTAGTTCTGTCTAGTTATTGGTAACTAACTTATTTATCAGCGTCGGGTTTGGCTGTACCTGCACAGGGATTAGCAGTTCCATCAGCAGGGGCAGTTTGAGTTGCATCATCACCAGTATTAGTTCCACCAGAATCAGGAGTAGCACAAGAAGTCACTAAACCTAAACTTAATACGGATGCAGCAACTAAAGTTCCCAGATATTTAACTTTCATATTTTTCTCCTGTTGTAAATTTTAATTGCGACTATCTTACTGAAACAATTTAAATATTGCCCATAGTATATACAATCTAATCTAACCTTTGAAAATTTCCTGATAAGGTTCGGCTAATTTTACCAAATTTATTGATAAATTAGTAATCATCCTGCATCAGAAGGAGTAAGCAAAATTCAGGGCGATCGCAAGATAGAATGTTCTTACTTATTAACTGGAGATAAAAAAGATTTTGGCTTTTTGTATGGCAAAAAAATAGAGAACGTATTGGTTATTTCTCCAAAGCTATTAGCTGATGAAATGGTAGTCAAAAGATTAATTGAGAATAAGTAAACTTTGACAACGCATCAAAAATTTCATCATAATTATAAAGAGATTTCGAGCAAAAAGCCAACAGCTACGAACCTATAAATTACAACTAAGCTAATTATTGCTCAACGACTGATGACTTTAAACCTTTATTTTCTAAGACATGGCGAAACCGTTGCTAGCAAAACGGATGATTTTTGTGGCACTTCCGATGTAGAATTAACCGCAGCAGGAATAATAATGGCAAAAGACTTTGCCCTGGCTTATCAGTCTGTACCTTGGAAAGCCATTTTCTGTAGCCCAATGCGCCGTACTATCGCCACTGCTAAACCACTATGCGAACTTATTGGCATGGAAATGCAGTTGCGAGATGGTTTAAAAGAAATCAACTTTGGTAAATGGGAAGGTAAAACTCCAGTAGAGGTAAATGCTGAATTTCACGACCAATATGTACGTTGGCAGTCCGAACCTGGTTGGAATGCGCCTCCTGGAGGGGAAAGAGCAATTGATATAGCCCGCCGTAGTTCTAGAGTAATCGAAGAAATTGAAGCAACCTATCCCGAAGGTAACGTGCTGGTAGTGGCACACAAAGCCACGATTCGGATTATACTTTGTTCTTTATTGGGAATTGATGTTGGACGTTATAGAGATAGGATTGATATGCCTGTGGCTGCGGTAAGTGTCTTAGAGTTTTGTCCTCAAGGACCAAGATTAATGAAATTGAGCGATCGCTCTCACTTGAAACAGTCAACCGCTAGTAATTGACAAAGAGGGAAAAAAAGCGATCGCTCTTTTATCGTTCAACAACTTAAAGAAACTCCGTTAACATTGCTGCGAAATCTAACCATCTCTTCACTAGCATTAAAGTGCAATGCGGCTTGAGATAAATTCATTTGTTTTTGTTTTGCCCAAAATAAACCACGTCGAGGTATTTGTAAACATCCGCCCAGATATGTTGCTTCATCTTCATCTTGTTGTCTGCGCTGAAAAAGACCAGTTTTGGAATCTATACCTACCATCTTGTGTTTGAGTATTATGTGACCAAATTCGTGCATTAAATTAGACTGTTGGCGTACAGGTACATGACGAGAATTATGAATGATATACAGTGGATTTTTATAGATAATTCCTGCCGACCAATTGTTATTTGGATCGCACAATAGTTTTGTTTGTTCTGGTTCGGCATTAGGCATTGTTTCTGGAGTAAAAATTTTAGCTTCAAAATGATTTGTTAAGACTTGTGCTGGCAATGCTTCAAAGGCTTTAAAATTTAATTCACTGCGTTTATCAGTTGCGATCGCTTCTAATCTTTGTCTATTTTCGGTAGTTAAACTTTCAATTAATCCCATCCGTAATTATTCCTCCTCATTTTTGTTTTGAGACAAGTCTTTGTATGCAGCTTTGACTAAAGATGCTAAAGCATTAGCGATCGCAGGATCGAGGTTTTTATCTGCCCGTAATTGAATCGAGATAGCTTCAGGAGTTTCTAAATCCTCTTCATCAGTATTCTTAATCAGTTCACCTAATGGTACTTCTAGCCAGTCACAAATAGCTAGAAATGTGTCCATGTCAGGAGTTTTACCATTTTCCACTCGTGAAATAGTTGAAGGGCTTACATTGCCAATTTCTTTTGCTGTTTCTCGTAAACCACGAGAACCACGTTTGCTACGCACTAGGCTAGCTAATCTTTCAATATCTAAATAACTTCCCATAATGCTATAGTGTTTAACAGAAACAATTTTGTTTCTTTGTTGACACAAGGTAAAAGTTTTTGTACGATTGATGAAACGATTGTATCGCAACTGAAAAGCAATCACATGACTATCGATCAGTAAGGTAGGCGTTGTTTACTTTATCAATTGCGAATGACTAAGAAGATGAAGTAATTAAGTAATTTAATAGCAGATAGTTTATGGCTACTAGCAGCAAAACCGAACTCTTTGACTATTTGGTGATGGGATTGAAAGAGTTTTTATCTCAAGAAAGGAAATATCCTTATCCAGATTTATTACATCACGGGATGAACGTTTTGTCTTTGGAAATGGGTAAAAGTGTTCCTTTCCCCAAAACAATGCAAGGTTTTTTGAACTTATTAGAAAAACCCGTACAAGATTGGTGTCCGAATAACTGGATTCCTCCAGAATTTGACAGCGACTTTGGCTTACTGGATATAGGGAGTCTAAGCGAAGAGGCGAATGATTATTATTTTGAGAAATTCAAAGAAAATGATGATTTTCCTGAATATGCTAGTACGAAAACTAAACAAGAAGCAATTGATAACGCCAAATTTACTAGCATTTTCAAAAAACTACGAGAAGTTTATGTTAATGATAATTCCGACAAGGTACAAGAAGTATATGTACAATTTCGTCGGTTTATTATCGAACATCAATACGCTACTGGGAGAAAGATTAGCAAAACTTTTCGGCATACTAAATATATCTCTCCTGAAGAAATCGGTGAATTATACGAAGACTGTGAAGAAGATGAATATTGGTATTGCGATCGCTGTGGCATATTAACAGAGAAAAACGGGCAACTAAAAGGATTAAAGCGTAGATTGTGTGGCAATCATCATAAAAACCTCAGCTATGTCCATCGGGTTAAATGGGAAGTTGGTTTATTACAAATCAAAGATGGTATCCAGCAGCGAGTTTGTTTTCCTGGTATGCCCGAACTTAATTTATATTCCGCTTTAGAAGAGTTAAAAACAGAACATCACGATTATTTAACAGAGGTTCGATTGTATCCAGGGGTAGATCGATATGATATTCAGTTGCGTTTTAATGACGAAAAAGTATGGGCAATTGATTTTAAAGATGTTCGCAATCCTTATCGACTAGCAAAAGAACTCAAAAAGTTATACGACGAGGGAAGTTTGCGGTATGACAAAAGCTTTTATGTAATTAGCGATCGCTGTGTAGCTAATCATCCAGATTACACAAAGATTGCCCAGGAAGAAGCGAAACAATTACCCAAACAGACTCAGGTTGTTAGCAACAAAGTTTTTAGTCAGCAAGTTAGGCAAAAAATTACTCAATTACAAAAAGGAGTCACCGTTTAAATGAGTACTAAGGGAACTGGGTATTCAAATACTTTGTTTGAACCTCCTGCGGATTTCCACAACCGCATCACAGAGTTAAAAGAACAAATTCCAGAATTAGAAAACAAACCAGCAGAGAGAAGATTGCTTTTACAAGTCGAACTTGGTTTTGCTTTAATGGAATATCTGGAACTTGATGACGAACCTATTACAGCAGTTTGGGCGATCTTAAGCGGAATGTTTATTAAGCATCCTAGGTTAGAAAATTTAAGTCCAGAAAAAAGAAGGGCGATCGCTAATACTAGACAAATTGTACCGTTTTCTTCTCGCTTTAATTGGCTAAATGCACTGCGAGACTATAAAAAAAATATTCCTCATGGGTGGCGTAACTATGACTTCGATATTCAAGATTTGGATAATCAAATTATTGATGCTGCTAAAAATCTACAACAACCAATACATCAGAATATTTACGAAAGCTGTCTAACTGCCGAATTAAATTATCGACGCAGAAATCGCGGACAAGTAATAGCCAGTCAATATTATCAATTTGAATCTGAAACCAAAGAAGAACCTGTTAGATTACGAGTTAGGTTTACTCAGCCACAAGTAAATACATCTCATACTCAACCTTGGTTTGATAGAGTACAAGATAAAACTCCTGTTACAGTTGACCTAGCAGATTTGGAAGCGGAAGCTGATTTTTTGGATAGACGAGAAGAAGTATTAGCGCAGCAATATGATAATAATGAATCAAAGACAAACAAAGGTAATTGGGTAAAACGTTTCAATAAGCTCAATTATCATAAAGTTAGATCGGGAAATATTGTCGAACAACAACCCGCCCAGACTTTGACTATAGAAGATTTTACTCATGTTGCAGGAATGGTAGCATCAGGTAAATCAACCTTATCATTGCTATTAGCAAGTCAGGTGATTAGAAATCTAACCAATCGCCGTATCACAATAGTTGTAGGCGATACCCAGTCAGCGATAAAAATAGCCAACCAAATTAATTGGTGGTTTTGCAACGATCCAGAACAAGACGAACCTGTAGCCGTACCAATTCTAGGTAGAACGCAGCGAGATAAACATTTACAAGGCTTTTCTGACTCTGATAATTATTTGGCACATCTAGAAAGAGGACAACCCCACTGGGGGGAACGTTGGTTGAGTACGGTATGTCCTTTACAAACCAGAATATCTCAAAGCGATCGCAAAATTTTAAACGGCAAACCTCTCAAACCAGGAACAGAACCCTGTCAAAGTCTTCGCAAAGAACCAAGGGATAGAACAAAAAAAGCTACAGGGAAATATTACTTATGTCCTTTGTTTCAGAGTTGTCCATCGCAACAAGCCTATCGAGATATGCCAAAGGCTAGGGTTTGGATTACTACTCCTGGGACAATGGCAATTGGAGGGATGCCAACTCATTATGAATTACGTCCGATTAAGATTGGTGAATTAGTTTACGAACAGTCGGATATTGTCGTGTTTGATGAAGTAGATACGATTATTGAATGGTTTGATAAGGTATATGCGGAACAATTAACCCTAACAGATCGTAGTAGGAACGGTGTTTTTGATATCACTGGGGTTAAAACCGAACAATCTAACCGAACTGAAGCTTTGCGATCGCCACTAAAGGCTAGATGGAAAGCGGTACAAAGAGATTCTCAAAAAGCAATTGAAGCCATTCTAACTTTACTCAGTAAAGATTTAGGACGAGAAGTTTTACAAAAATGGGTGCAGCAGGGCTATTTTACACCTCATGTTCTTTTTTACAAGCTGGCACGTCGTTTGGCTGGGTTAGAAGAATATAATTCTTACGTTAAATCTCAACAGCAACTAACGATTGACGAAGGCAGAATACAGCCGATGATGGAAATTGTGGATGATTTTCTTAAAGACGATCCTGTAATGAGGCGCAGTAGTTACAATCCTGCAACAATTATGCTATTAGAAATCGTGCAGCGCATTAACAACAGGGGAGAAAGTGCTACTGATGATGAGATTTATAACGATTGTCACGACTGGATTACTACTTTTTTTCCCAGTACTCGCAGCAATTTAGATCGTTTAAAAGCCGAGTTGGATAACCTGATAAGTCAGCCAAACTCTAAGGAGTTGTATCCCTACCTAACTAAAGAAGAAGATATCGACACTATTCAAACTCTTGCTTATCGTTTACAGTTTACCCTCACTGTTACCCTGCTGGATCGTCATACCAAGATCGTCTTTTACGAATGGCAAAATCGACCTAATAATATTCGTGAGGCTTCTCCCCATCGAAAAATGCCAAGGGGAATGATTAATATTTTGCCGTTACCAGTTACGGGGAGACAATTTGGAACATATTATTCCAGCAAAGACACCAATACTCTTAGTTTGTTTGCCTATTCCAATATTGGGCGAGATTATGTGCTTAACTTCCATCGCTTATTAACGGATTTTAACGGGCTAAAAGGTGCAAATGTATTAGCACTTTCGGGAACATCTTATTTACCCGACTCTACTACTTTTCACGTCGGCGATCCCCAAGGAGTTTTAAAACCAGAAGAAACCGCGCGAGATGCTATCAAGCAAAGTGAATTTGAATTTCTGCCTCAATTCGATGACAAAAATAAACCAATTCGAGTTTCTGGTAGCTTGAGTAATAAAAAACAAGCCCGCGCAAAATTAACTAAAGTCGCTAAATCTCTAGTTACGGCTAGTGGTGGTAATCATTTAATACAGGAGTTACAAACACTAAGAGAATTAGGAAAAAGTAATCCCAAACTTTGGGTAGATCGCGATCGCATTTTAATTTTGGTCAACTCCTACGAACAAGCTAAATGGGTAGCGGATGAGATACGTAATTATCTACCTAATATGCGAGAACAAGTCTATCATCTAATAAATGACGACTTAGAACCAGAAAAAAGCGGTAAAATCAACCCAGGAAAACTAAAAAGAGCCGATATCGAAACATTTGCTCAAACTGGAGGCAAAATATTAGTTGCCCCCACGAGTTCTATCGGACGTGGTTTTAATATCCTTAACAGTAATGGTAAAGCAGCTTTTGGTGCAGTTTACTTTCTGACTCGTCCTTATCCCCATCCTAATGATACAGCAGCGATCGCTCAAGAACTAAATCGACGTGCTTATGAGTGGTTAGACAAAAAGGATTTTATTGCTTGGCAACAGGGTGATGGAATTGCCCAAAGTGCCGAAATACTTAGAAAAACCGCTAATAATTACTGGCGATCGGTAGAACAGCGTTCTTATTATCGAACTCTGCGAGATAATCCCGATTTGTGTGCTTTTCCCTGTTACGATCTAGCAGCCACAACATTAGGTAGAATTATTCAAGCCGTTGGGCGTTTGATTCGTGGTGGTGTTCCTTTTCACGGCTATTTTGTTGATTCTGCTTGGGCGGATAATAGTGCTAAAAAGCTTGCTGCAATAAGAACGGGTGACGATCCAGATTCGATTGGTAATGACACTGAAGAAAATAGCCTGCTTGTGGCAACGATACTCAAAGTTGATGATTATGTATCAAAAGATGACTCTGTTGGGAAAGCTTTATATCAGCCCTTATCAGAAGCATTGTGGAATATTAAAGGTGTTTTTTTCTAAGAAACCTTTGAGGTAAAGAAATCCTGTAAGGGCGAACAGTCGTTCGCCCCTATCCATGCTTAACCATTATAATTTTTTGAATAAATATCATGCTTAAAAAAAATAATTCTCCTGTAGCTTTACCTGCACGTATGGATTTAGCAATAAATTCATTTGCAGACATGAAAATTGCTACACTGATGTTTCCCTTTGCTAGAGACGTTCAAAACTTTTGTAGTGATATTCAACAAGTATTAGGCAGTAAAAAGAAAATTTATCCACCATATCGTCAATTAAATAATAGTTTGCTTGCCTGTAGTCCTACCCTAACTTATGGTTTTGAATGGTTAGAAACGGTAGATTATATTTCTCAGTATCGGGCTTTAGCCGTGGGCAAATCAGAAAATATTCCCAAACCAGAAGACATACACGATCTAATTTTTGCTTGGGCGCGAACATGGACAGAACAGTATTTAACTAAGAAAAAAGGTAATAAAGATGAAATTGAATCGGTATGCGATCGCTTCTTAAATACGAGCAAGAATATTCCTCAAAACTGGCAATGGGAATATATTTCACCCAATACTTTAATCGAAGACATTAATTCCAACAATAACTTAAGCTATCAAGCTATCCCTAGTTTACTTGCGACTTTACTACACAAACAAACGATTGCGATTCAACTAAAAGATCGAGAACAGAAAATCACTTGGCGCAAAGTACAAAATGGTGGTTCAAGCAAAACGGGATTGCATTTAGTTAGTCAGCCATTTAAAGTCGGCTATATCGAAACAAATACTCAAGATGGAACTGAAAAAGAAAAAGAAGGTTATTATGCTTACACACTAAATTTCTATCTGCATAATCAAGCAGGAAGATTCAATCAATACAGGAACTTAAAACCTTTGATATTTTTACACATTGGCATTCAAAGATATGCTAATGAGCCTTTAGTAGGAAACAATTTTGGTCGCGATTTTTCTATTTCAATAGGAATGAATACAGCCCGTATAGATAACTATCCTGTTGATTCAACTTTGGTTAAGTTGAAGGTTGAAAACAGCAATAATAAATGGAAAGAACAACTACCAGATATCTTGGCAGCATTCAAAGCTCGACCTCTAATTAAGGCACAAGAAATATTAAATAATCCTACTGAATATGGCAACCTAGATAATAGCGATCTGTGGAAAAAAGATGAATATTATTTGATTCATGCTGAAGGCTATAAATACAAGGAAGAAGGACAAAAAGGTCAAGGACACAATCACAATATTAAAACGGGCTTTAGTTTAAACGAACGAGCAAATATTACCAGTAAAGTTTTGCAATTATTAAATGGCGTATTAATTCCAGATAAACCAATGGAATGCGATATTAAGACTCCCTCTGGTAAGAAAATGCCTTTGGCAATGCGCGATTATGATTTTATAAGTACTAATTTGTATTTTAATCCTGCAAAGAGAGAAAAATTAGGAGAAAAAGAAATTGCAAAACAGCAAAGAGAAGACTTGCAAATAAGAAAAAATATTATCAAGTATAGTTTTATTCGTTCGTTAGATAATAATCAAATCTATTTATTCGTAATTTATCGTGAAGAACATACCAAAAAGCTAGTTTATCAGCAGTTGAGAAAATCTTTATTGTTACAAGAGAGCGAGGACTTTCCAGAATACATTATCGTTGAGAATGTTTTGATTGAAAACTCAAACCTTTTAGAAAGAATACCAGTAACTGGTTTGTCCTCAGTTAATAAAGATTTTGATCAAGAAATAAAAAAAGGACATATTAATAAGCGTAAAGCTTGGCAGAAGTTCATTCAAAATAATGTTCTCGACAAAGTAAATAATAAAAATCAGTCAAATGTTTTTGCAATTGTTGAAATTGGAACACTTCAGAGAATAAAAGGAGTAGATCCTAAACAAAATATTCGTAGTGCGGTTAGAGAAGCTTGTGTATTGGAGAATATTAACTCTCAAATGCTGCAAACAGTTAAACCAATGGAGAAAGACGATACAGCTTATAATGCAAAAACAAGAGGAAGAACATTGAATGCAGTATTAGATATAACTCTGCGACAAACAGGATTATTATACGGCTTGCCCTCTGAAGTTTATCAAGTAGCAGAAATACCAGAAAGCATTGCTCAAAAATTAGATGTAATTGCTTTTTGTCGCGTCCAAAAAAATAATTTCATTGGTAGAACTCCTTTTCAATATGCGATCGCAGTTCGTCTGAGTGCAACAGGTATAATAGATGTAATGTTGCCTAATCACAAACAATGGATTCCCTATACACAAGCAGGAATAGCAATAGGCAAATTATTTCATGAAGTAAGAAAAGCTAGAAATGCTCAAGGTAGCGATCGCAAAATCTTAGAACAAGTTCAAATAAAAGGCGGACAATTAGTAAAATTTGTCGCTGATACTCTAGTTAATCATCTCAATAATCCTAGCATTGCCTTAATCAATGCTGATGTTTGGCGCAATGAACGTAGTAAACATGGCAGCAATCATCAAGCTTGGTTTCAGTTAAAGAATGAATACTTATTAGAACAACGAGATATATTAAACTTCGCTCACGTACTCGGTCATAATTGTGAATATCAGAGAAATGACGAAAAACTGAATAATTTATTGGGTGTAATTCGTCTTCGTAGTGGAAACGAAACACCTCAATACGTTACTAATAGAACTAAATGGAGTGACTCTTCAGAAACTAAAGACTTTACTCAATTAAGTGGTTTCATAGACAAAACAATTTCAGAATTATTACATTATTTTTCTGTAGGAGGAATACCAAGCACTCAAAAAGGTCAAAATACGCCTAAAGTCAGAGAATTATCAAAAATAGAGCATCAAGACGATATTTATGCAGCCAATATTGCTTACAAGCATCAGCAAATGATTGAGATGCTACCATTTTTTATTCGCCAAGATTTTCAGACGAAAGAAAGTATCAAATCACTTTGCCGAGTAGCGCATTATTTAAGAACCTCTCCCGCATATACCAAAGGAAATATTCGTCAGCCATATCCAATGCACATAGGAATAAATTTAATAGAAGATTTTTTGTGCATTTTAGATTTAGACTTCTAGTTGTAAGATCATTTGTTATGGCGATCGCTATTCTAAGATGTGGCGAGGGAAGTTGTTTTTTATTAAAAATATCTCTGTAATCTACGGAGATGATGACACACCATCAAATTTTATTCTGCTGAAAATTTTATCTTAAAAAAACCGTACTATTATAAGGTGAAATACTTGCTTTTTAAAATATAGAATTTTCTGAATTATTCTCGGCAAAACTTCGCGTGTGTAAAACAGCAATTGAATAATCATGATTGTTTTAGTTCTTAATGCTGGTTCGAGTAGTCAAAAAAGTTGTCTTTATAATATTGGTGAATCTATACCAAAAGAATCACCCGAACCCTTATGGGAAGCTGACATTGATTGGAAATCCGAACAAGAAGGTATTCTTACTGTTGAAAGTAATGGCAAAGAACAAGAGATTAAGTTAGACGATCGCGACACTGCCTTAAAAATTCTCTTAGATACTTTAATCCAGGGAGAAACAAAAGTTATAGCCAGTCTTGATGAAATTGATGTGGTTGGTCATCGAGTGGTTCATGGTGGGGCAAAATATAGCCAGCCTGTGAAGATCGATGCTGATGTTAAAAAGGCGATCGCCGATCTGATTCCTCTTGCACCTAGCCACAATCCAGTTAACCTCGAAGGCATAAATACTATCGAGTCAATTTTATCCGAAGTACCGCAAGTGGCAGTTTTTGATACAGCTTTTCACACTACAATTCCCGAAGCCGCTAAAGTTTACCCGATACCCTATAAATATTATGAACAGGGAATACAACGCTATGGGTTTCACGGTATTTCTCATCAGTACTGCGCCCAGCGTACTGCCCATATCTTACAACAGCCCCTAGATTCTCTCAAAATAGTTACCTGTCACTTAGGCAATGGCTGTTCTTTAGCTGCTATTAAAGACGGCATCTGTATCGATACCACGATGGGATTTTCTCCCTTAGAAGGATTGATGATGGGTACGCGCTGCGGTTCAATCGATCCGCAGATTATTATCTATATGATGCAGGAATATGGAATGGATGTAGAGAAAATTAATCAAGTACTTAATAAAGAGTCTGGTTTAAAGGGGGTAAGTGGCATATCCAACGACTTAAGAGCGATCGCCAAAGCAATGAGTAACGGTAATACTCAAGCCCAGTTAGCTTATGACATTTATCTTCATCGCCTCAAAAAAGCTATAGGTGCAATGGTTGCTAGTCTTAACGGCTTAGATGCCTTGGTATTTACCGCGGGAGCAGGAGAAAATCAGAGTATGCTGCGGTCAAAAACCTGTGGGGGTTTATCTTATCTAGGTTTGCAGCTAGATTTGGTTAAAAATGATGCCGATCCTGTCGATACTAATATTGCTACCAAAAATTCTCAGGTACAAATACTAGTAATTCATACTCAAGAAGATTGGGCAATTGCTACCGCAGCCAAAAAAGTAATGTCAAAAGAGGCGATCGCCGTTAGGGGCAGCAAATAAACATTTGATATTACACACTAACTAATCCGTGAAGAGTAGGTAGTAAGTAGTAAGTAGTAAGTAGTAGATTTTATTTTTCTGCTTCCACGCGCTTGTTGGAAGTATCGATTTTTCGTTGTATTGCGTAACGTCAGTCAATAATCTCTGATATGCAACTTTAGTTAGAAGCTATCTATAAAAAATCTAGATAAATTTTAATTATTGAGACATTTAATGTTGTGTTTACGCAAAAATTGCACTTCAAAAAAATCATCTCACAACAGAAATTAGCCAAGAACCAAATTATATGAATATTGTCAGAAAACTACGGATTAAAAAAATTGCTAGTGCTTTGGTTCTAGTAACTTTTTTATTTTTTACTACAGCTTGTAATAGTGGCGACAAACAAGGTGCGCGTCCGAATAATTCCCCTGTTCAAGTCGGCGGACAAAACAATCCTCATAAAGCAGGTGGAGACGATATGAGCCAATATAAATCTCCTGTTAATGATTCTAAATTAAATAAAACTCAGGGTCAAGCAAGCTTACCAGCAGAGTCGCTTTTGGCAACGGCAAATAAGAGTGAAACTAGCTATCCCACCAATGATAGTAAAGTGGAGGGGCTGCTCTATTCAGACTCAGATGAAGCCAAGTCTTTGAGCAGTGTCAATCAATTCGTTAGTCCTCAGACACAAAGAGCATTAAAAGATCCTGGTCAAATTCCTGCGGTTAGACAGCCAGCTATCGATCGCACCGATCCTAACAACAAGCTTTTAGAAAAAACCAAACAAATGTTTGATGATGCTGCCAATTTTTCAGCTAACTAATCATAACTTTAATGGTTGTAATTAAAGTTATCGAAATTCAAGGAGAAAAATAACTATGTCACAAGAATTAGAAGGAATAAACATCGCTATTTTAGTCGCTGATGGTTTTGAACAAGTAGAAATGACTCAGCCTCGTCAAGCCTTTAAAGATCAAGGTGCAAGCACCTATCTTATTTCTCCTATGGGGGAACAGGTGCGCGGTTGGAATCACTTTGATAAAGCAGATGAATTTGCAGTTGATTTGCCTTTAGACAAAGCTAATCCTAAAGATTATGATGCACTCTTGCTTCCTGGCGGTGTAGCAAATCCAGATCAGCTAAGGACAAATGAAACAGCCGTCAAGTTTATCAAAGCTTTTTTTGAGGCAGACAAACCAGTTGCAGCTATCTGTCATGGTTCTTGGACGTTGATTGAAGCCGATGTGGTCAAAGGACGTATAATTACATCTTGGCCTTCACTTAAAACCGATCTAAAAAACGCAGGTGCAAGCTGGGTGGACCAAGAAGTGGTAATAAACGGTAATTTAGTTAGCAGTCGCAACCCCGATGATCTACCAGCATTTATCAATACTGCGATCGCTCTATTTGTCAGCAAAAAAGCCAAGCTTTAATCAGCTTAAAGACAAATTCAACTAATTTTAGAACTAGGTATGCCTGTGATCGCCCTTACGGATTATGAGGGTAATGTATGGGGCGAATCATCTAAAAAATCTCACTCAAATCTAAAACAAATCCAGGTAAAAGATTTTCTCCTGATAAAGCTTGGGGATTATTTAAAATCTCAATTTGTTTGCCAGGACGATATATTTCTACAGTTTTCGCTGCTGGTTCAATCAACCAACTAAGTCGCACACCGTTATCTAAATATTCCTGCATTTTCTGTTGCAGGTCTTTATATCTTTGATTTTTAAGATCGCTTGGACTGACTAGCTCAATGACAAAATCAGGCGCAATAGGAGGAAAACCTTGTTTTTCTTTTAAAGTTAAATTATTCCATCTATCTAATTCGATCCAGCTAACGTCTGGGCTTCTTCTAGCACCGTTAGGTAAAATAAAAATAGTTGAAGAATCGAAAGCTTTTCCTAACTTGGTCTGACGATTCCATATTCCCAAATCAATATATAAATTGAAGTTTTTTTCTCCTGCTTCACCACCTGTAGGACTCATAACAATTAACTCTCTATCTTTAGTTAACTCCATGCGTGCTGTTTGTTCGGCATATGCTAATTGCTCAAATTGTTCTGGAGTTACTTTAAATCCCTGTGGTACGGAAATCGCTTCCATTGTTCTATTGCTCAAATCTCTTTTAATTACAATTATAAATCTAGTGATTCTATTAACTAATTTTTAAAGGCGATCGCTCTTGACTGACTTAAAAGATGTTGAAAATATACGTAAGATAAAAAAGCAAAAGCGTGGATGGCGCGCGCGTTACGAATAAAAAAATGACCTGCGATCGCCTTTACGGATCATGGGGTAATATATGGGGCGATTGAATTATGTTTAAAGCTAGTGTTTAACTAGCAATTAAATTGGTTTCCTTTCTAATGGATTGAGTAATTGCCTCTACTAATAATAGTCTTTCGTTAATCGATAAATGAGAACTATATTTGATTAGGGATTCTAAATTATTTGAATCTTTGCTTTTAGAGGAAACACCATGTTCTATTGAGTTATTTTTGGCAATATTTTCTTCTATTTCTGATTTTAAAGATTCTAAAAATAGACAATCATTACCCAGATCGGACGCTTCATCTTCATGTTCTTCTAGATCTTCTATCTCTTTTAGCCTGGTATCATATCGACTTAGTAAATGCTTCAGTGCCTCTAAAATAAACTTTAGATCTTTAAAGGATAAATTCATAATTCAACTCATTTTACAAAAAAACTGACTTGCTATTTGAAGAGCTTCTACATATCTTTTTAGTGGCATTGTCTGACTTGGTTTCCATAACCAATGATTGCCTCTGTCATTGATTAATTCTAGATCTGCATGAATTTCTATGCCAGCATCTATTTTCCACCAATTTTTACCTCTTCCCTGAACTGAAAAAGTGGAAATGCCTCCAGGTTTTAGATTTCCTATAGTTTCTTTAACCCAAGTTATTCCATTCTGTTTGTATACCGAAATATCTTTGTCCAGACGAACATTGTCCATTCGAGGAGAATTAGCATTACCTCTGCGATATAAAGCGACTGGTGTTTTTGCCATAAATTATTTAAACATTTCAGTCATCTTCAATATTTTATCTGCTGGCGATCGCTTTACTCTCAAATCATAAATATTTATACCCAATTTCCTCACTACAACAATAAAATCATTGATAATTGGTAATTGATCATTGATAATTGATTTTTATGTCTTTTGTTGGCTTACATATCCATAGCGACTATAGCTTGCTTGATGGTGCATCCCAGATTCCTCAGCTAATCGACCGCGCTTTAGAATTAAATATGCCAGCGATCGCCCTAACGGATCATGGCGTAATGTATGGGGCGATTGAACTAATTAAAGTCTGTCGTGGAAAGGGCATCAAGCCGATCATTGGCAATGAGATGTATGTAATTAATGGCGACATTGAAGTTAACATCACCGAAAAGAAAAAACGTCACCGCAAATATCATCAGGTGGTGTTGGCAAAAAACACCCAAGGATATAAAAACTTAGTTAAGCTAACCACTATTTCCCATCTCAAAGGTTATCAGGGTAGCGGTATTTTTGCTCGCCCCTGTATCAATAAAGAACTGCTAGAGAAATATCATGAAGGCTTAATTGTTACCAGTGCTTGTTTGGGAGGAGAAGTTCCCCAGGCAATTTTAAAAGGCGATCTGGCACAGGCGGAAAAGGTAGCCAAATGGTATCAGGATTTATTTGGCGATGACTACTACCTAGAAATACAGGATCATGGTTCACCAGAAGATCGGATGGTGAATGTGGCAATTGTCAATATTGCTCGCAAATTGGGTATTCAAATCATTGCGACCAACGATTCTCACTTTATCTCCTGCTATGACGTAGAGGCACACGATGCCCTATTGTGTATCCTGACTCAAAAACGCATAACCGATGATAAACGGCTGCGCTATAGCGGTACGGAGTATCTTAAGTCTGCCGAGGAAATGAGGCAGTTGTTTCGCGACCATTTGGAAGATGATGTAATTGAAAAAGCGATCGCTACTACCGTAGAAGTAGCCGATAAAGTTCAACCTTATAATATTTTAGGTGAACCTCGTATTCCTGATTATCCAGTTCCCGCAGGACATA
Organism: Waterburya sp.; assembly: GCA_965218345.1. Classification (GTDB taxonomy): domain Bacteria; phylum Cyanobacteriota; class Cyanobacteriia; order Cyanobacteriales; family Xenococcaceae; genus Waterburya. Next base: position 5,303,501 of record CBDCKS010000002.1, on the reverse strand, counting down.
CCGCCGATAGTTATTTAGAAGAAGTTACTCGCCAGGGTTTACTAGAAAGGCTTAAATGTCGCAACCATCATGAAGTACCTGTCGAATATATGCAGAGGCTAGAGATAGAACTCAAGGTCATGCAGTCAAAAGGCTTTTCTACTTACTTCTTAGTAGTTTGGGACTATATTAAATACGCTAGAGACAATGATATCCCAGTAGGACCTGGAAGGGGGAGTGCAGCAGGTTCATTAGTAGCATATTGCCTCAAAATTACAAACATCGACCCAATTCATCACGGTTTACTGTTTGAGCGTTTTCTCAATCCTGAACGGAAGTCTATGCCTGATGTGGATACAGATTTTTGTCCCGATCGCCGTAGCGATATGATTAAATATGTTACCGACAAGTATGGTGAGGCAAATGTCGCCCAAATTATTACCTTTAACCGCATGACTTCTAAGGCGGTACTAAAAGATGTCGGCAGGGTGTTAGGAATCGATTTTGGCGATCAAAATCGGATTGCTAAGATGATTCCTGTGGTGCGCGGAAAGCCGACTAAGCTTAAGGTAATGATCTCCCAAGGCACTCCCGAACCCGCTTTTAAACAGGCATACGAAAACGAAAACGTACCCATTTATGACGATAACAAAGAGGAAATTGGCTCGGTTGCAGTTCGTAACTGGGTTGATATGGCAATTCGGATTGAAGGTACAAATAAGACTTTTGGGGTTCATGCTGCGGGAGTAGTTATTTCTTCCCAACCTTTAGATGAAATCGTACCTCTACAAAAAAATAATGATGGCTCAGTAATTACTCAATATTACATGGAAGATGTTGAGGCGATGGGTCTATTGAAAATGGACTTTTTGGGCTTAAAAAATCTTACTACCATTCAGCGAGCAGCCGCTCTAGTTCAGAAAACCCAGGGTGTTACTTTAGATTTAGATCAAATACCTCTAGATGAACGTAAGGCATTAGAAATTATTGCTAAAGGTAAGCAGAAAAAGCTGCCTGACGACATTCAAGAAACTCATAAACTCTTCCGCGCTGGCAATTTAGAGGGTATTTTTCAACTCGAATCTGACGGCATGAAACAGATTACTAGAGACTTGAAACCTTCTGGGATTGAAGATATTTCTTCTATCTCCGCTCTCTATCGTCCAGGACCTCTAGACGCAGGACTAATTCCGATTTTTATCAATCGCAAACATGGCAAAGAACAGGTTAGTTATCAGCATCCTCTATTAGAATCCATCCTCAAAGAAACCTATGGGGTAATTGTCTATCAAGAGCAAATTATGAAGATTGCTCAGGAATTGGCAGGTTATTCTTTAGGTGAAGCTGATTTACTTCGTCGCTGCATGGGTAAAAAAAAGCTAGCAGAAATGGAGAAGCATCGAGAGAAGTTTATTGATGGTTCGGCTAAAAATGGTGTTAGGAAAGAGGTAGCAAACGAACTATTCGATCAGATGGTATTGTTTGCCGAGTATTGCCTCAGCTACGACACAGAAATTTTAACTGTAGAATATGGTGCATTACCTATTGGTGAAATAGTTGAGAAGCAACTAGATTGTCATGTTTATTCACGACATGAAAGTGGCTTAATTTATTTCCAAAGAATCAGGCAATGGCACGATCGCGGCACACAAGAAGTTTTTGAATATACTCTAGATAATGGTGCAACTCTTAAAGCTACTAAAGATCATAAGTTTATGACCGCAGACGGGCAAATGTTACCTATTGATGAAATATTTGAGCGAGGTTTAGATTTATTAGAACATAATTCTTATATTATTGATGGATATGATTTCAAACAAATAATACCAGATCGCTATACTTGCCCTTGGAGTCATGGTAATCATTGCTGTATTAATATTATTAAATTTGATTCGGGCTATACAATTCAAAATGACGGATGTACAGAAGTATATCGTGAATATGTAGATGAAAAACTCAATATTTTGGAAAGTCAAAAAAACTACGAACCAGGCTTAACCAACTGAATGCTGTCAAATGATCTTTATTACTTTTATGACGAAGATTATTCTTGCTTTTCTTGCTTTGTAAATAATTGCATTAATGGCTATCGCAATATCACTTATGTCAAACAACAACAGGCGATTGATAGTAGCTTTACCCTAGAAAAATCCAAAACTCCCGAACATACTTATATTGCTCTCAATAATGCAATTGAACCTAGCATTCAACTATATAAATTCCTACAAGACTCAGGTAAGTTTGATGAGAAACAACTACTAAGCTTTAGTAACTACATAAGTCTCCGTCGTTTTCCCAATCATTTTAGATTGTTATGGATACATGATGGAAAGAAAGAAATAGCTATTTATAAAGAAGTTTTTGATTATATAATCGCTAATCCGAGTAATATTAATGGCATTGTAACTAATGAAATGATCGAACAATTCCAGCAGCAATATAAACTATATGAAGAAGATTTAGAGCGGTATGCTGACGAGACTGTTGAAGAAAGACGCGATCGCCTGAAAAAAGAACGAGTGGCAAAAGGGCAAAGAGCAATTAGATTTCCATAAATTGAGCATCGAAATGAGGCTAACAGAGTCATGGATTTATAATTCAACGACATAACTCTCAGGTTTGCAAATTTGAATCATTCGATTAAGAGCAGAACATTGCAAGAATAGTTCTACTGCCTGATTATCGAACTGGCGAGAAGCCAACTTGCCTCCGAAGATGCATTTGAGGCGAAACATGGTGGTTTCAGCTAAAGAACGGCGATGGTAACCACTTTCTCTTTTCCATTTTTTACGTCCCATTTTACGTATCGCTCTTAAGTTCTCATCTCGTGGTAGTGGTGGAGCTTTACAATTACCATGTTGAGAGATCTTTGTGAGAGGAAATGCTTGGGTTTCCCAAGCTGATTCCACTCTCACGGTGGCATTTTTGCGTGGCGGAATTGTTGCCCTTGATTGTCTTTGCTTGATTTGCTCGTAACAATTGCTGGTATCGTATGCGCCATCGGCAGACACTTGTAAAATTTCTTCTTCTATTCCATCGAGAATGTCCTCTAAAAGCTGCGAGTCATGATAGTCATTGGTCGTTACTACTGCACCTACTATCTCTCCGGTCCTCTCATCTATACCCAAATGCAGTTTTCGCCATGTTCGTCTTTTGACAATTCCATGCTGTCTAGTCTTCCATTCCCCCTCTGCGTATACTTTTACCCCTGTTGAATCTACTACTAAATGAAGTGCTTTCTCGCTTTTTTGGACAGGCAACTCAATTTTCAAGCTCCCCAAACGTCTTGATACTGTACTGTGGTCAGGAACAGGTAGATCTAGACTCATTAGTTCAAATAGTGATGATACAAATCCTTCGGTCTGTCTTCCTGCCAAAGAAAAAATGCTTTTAACGGTACTCATCGTTGCGATCGCCATATCACTATAAGTTTGAGATGCTCCTTTTTTACCTGTTTTCTTTTTGACTAACCATTGTTCTAAAACATCTTCATCTAACCAAAATGTTAGACTTCCTCGTTGTTTTAGTCCTGCGTTATACTCAGACCGCGCAAGGCGGTCGCTCGCAAGCACCTGAATGTATTCAGGTGAACGAGCGACCAGTTGCGAATGCGCTATTGATTCTTCATTAGTAGGTTTTGGTTGTGGTTAACTTGCTAACAAGCGACGGCGGACAGCTCGAATGCATTCGAGCTTCCGTGCGCTTCAATCTACCATTTTCAAGTTTCTACCCTTCGCAACTCTATTTATGCAACAACGCCATTTGAGATTAATAATATATTGAAATTGAATAGCGATCGTGGTATACAGGAAGTTTTTGAATATACTTTAGACAATGGTGTAAATATATGTGCTACCAAAGATCATAAGTTCATAACCATTGAGGGGCAAATGCTACCCATTGATCGAGTGTTTCAAAGAGGTTTAGAACTTAAAGAAATCGATTCTCTTCAATACAAACTACAGCCTTTAGCAATGAAACATTTTAGTTGACACTCATGACTTACAATATTTATTGATGCGATTTCGAGAGCCTAATATTTTCTCAAGAAATCTAATTTTTGTAATTGTAATTATTGTTTCTCCTATCAACATGGATATCCAAAAGCTTATTTCTACAGTTAAAAAACTAAATATTAAATTGAGCGATGTAGATCAGAAAGTAATTAGCAGAAAACAGGAATTGGACAACGTTAATAGAGCGATAAATCAAGCACAGCAGCAATTAGAGCAAAAAGTAGTTGCCATTGCCAGCATCATCAAAAATAAGCACCAAGAGTTAGAAAATTTAAGTCAGGAATTATCCAATCGTCAATCTTTGTTAGCTGAGATACAGGGTAATGTGCCGTCAAATGCTGCAAATGATGCTAAATATGAGGCGAAAGCAAATAACAACGTAAAATCTGAGAATACCCCCCAAAATTCAGATCGGTCAGTAGACTTATTTGCTGAGATGAAAAAACAAGCTTCTCTGGAAGATTATATAAAATCAAAATTTGAAAAGGAGTATGGTATTGAATATCCTAATTCGGGACAAGCTCTAGACGATAAAAACTTTAATCTTGTGCTAGAAAAGTTGATCGAGCGAGCAAAGCAAAATAATAATTTACCTGAAGCGATAGAAGATTATTTGTCAAATTACTCCAAAACCTTGAATAACCAACAGGTAGAGGAAATGAGAAAAAAATCAGGTCTTTTTAAAAAATAGGAAGTAATTCGCGATCTCAAGCCTCAAAAAAACTGATTTTGTGGAGGTTGTCAATTACTGAATAAGTTGATGCTAATTGTTATTTGTGGTGTGACCGCCAGCGGTAAATCTGGTTTAGCTTTAGAAATTGCTCAACGTTTAAACACAGCGATCATTAGCGCAGATTCTCGGCAGATATACCGCGAGTTTGATATTGGCACAGCCAAACCATCTTTAGCCGAACAAAAATTAGTTCCCCATTACCAAATTGATATTTGTGAGCCAACAGAGACGCTGACTTTAGCAGAATATCAGCAGCAAACTCAAGAATTGATTCAGACTAATGATTCTTTGTCTTTATTAGTGGGTGGAACGGGACTATATTTAGATGCAATTACTAAAGGCTTAAAGATCCCTAGGGTATCACCACAGCCAGAATTGCGATCGCAATTGTCTTCTTTAGGACCAACACAAATTCACGGCTGGTTGGCTCAAGTTGATCCCGAAGCAGCCAGAAAAATTCATCTTAACGACCAATTTAGAACCTTGAGAGCGTTAGAGGTTTTTTATGTTACGGGCGTTCCTATTTCTGCCCAGCAAGGCGAAAATCCACCTAATTATCCTATTTTACAGATTGGCTTAGACGGCGATGTGGCAGCTTTAGACAATAAAATCGCCATCCGCACTAAGCAAATAATCGAGATGGGATTAGTCCAAGAGGTAGACTATCTCTGCCATAAATACGGTGAGAATCTACCTTTATTAAATACTTTAGGTTACGGTGAAATCAAACAATATTTAGCTGGTGAAATTAATTTAGAACAGGCGATCTCTCTAACTGTTACTCACACCCGTCAATTTGCCAAACGCCAGCGCACTTGGTTTAGAAAAAACAAAAATATCCATTGGTTTGATAGTAGTAGTTCTAATTTAGTTGAGCAAGTTTGGCAAACAATACAGCAATTTGTTGATTAAGGCGATCGCTTTTCAGTATAGTTATCACCAAGCTAACCGAAAGTGCTGCTTATATTAAACCCTTACCTGATCCAAAATACTGTGAGCTAGTTCCTTTAAGTATTTCTCTCTGGCTACCATAGCTGGACTAGGTTCAAGACCTAATACCTTAAGCATATCTCGCCAGCGATATGCCCAATCATGCTTAAGTAAAGAATTGGCAACGTTGTTGCGACTAATCCGTTCTAGTCTTTCGGGTTGAGCATCTAGTTCAGCAATTGTCTCAACCACGTCTGTGCCTGAAAAATCTACTTTGATAATGGCATCTTCCCAATCAAAATAATGAGGGAAAGCATCTCCTGCTGGGGGCATACCTACCATTACCGTTCCCGCTGCTGCACCTTCAAAAAAGCGGTAGCCGATTTCCTGAGTTCCTCCAGTTTCTGCTGCCTCATTAAACTTAGCGTAGTTGGTAATGTTGTAACGGCTTCTTTGAAATAGATCGGCTAACAAAAGGCGGTGTTCTCTAGGATTGCCAATTTCTAGCTTGCCTCTAACAGTATCGTAATAATAAAAGAAATTATCTTTTTCTGCTTTTTCTATCAAAGCGTCGTGGATAATAGGCGATCGCCTGCCTACATAAGATACGTCAATTGAACGCTGGGGAGGATTAGGATAGGGAGAAAATCTTAGGGTATCAACTGCTGGCGGAATATAACTTACAGGAGGTTCAATTAATTTGCTCAAACCTTCAAGACACCGAGTTACTCCTAAAAACACATGATCGAAACTTGACCAAGGCTCTTTAAATAGTCGCCAGTTTTGTAAATCAGGTTCCCACATTTCAGAAATAAAACAGGCTGTATGACGACATTTATCCTGCCATCCTTTGATAGATTCTAATAGGTGCATTTGCCAAGGATTATCTAGTACAGCAAATAGTAAATCGTATTCATGATCTAAAGTTAACTCCTCTGGAAATGGAGCAACTTTGGCAGCGCAACTATTAGAAAGACCAGCATATTTTGCTGAACGGTAGATTTTTCTGGCAAAGTCAAATTCTTCTTTGGGTTCATACAATTGAGCAGACTCTAAATCTCTCAGTAAATCTTCAAACTCATAGATACAGCAATTTGCTGCTTGAAATCGATATCCACGAACAGAAACAACTAAAATACGAGGTGATTCTGATTTATCTGCATTCACAGAAGGAGAACTAATTAACATAGGTTAAGTCTCAATAGTAAATAATTTAAAAATAAGGGAGATTAAAATCTAATTACATTGGACATTACTAATTAATGCACCAAGCAATTTTTGCCTATCCAATCTAAATTTAGTCATAGTAAGATACTGTAATTTTTAGTTAAGAATAACTAGCTGGCAGGATTTGACAGTGTTAAATCTTGTTAATAAAACTGTATTTCGTTTTTAAATTGGCAATTAGCAACAACCAAATCTATTTTAACCGAACTTTTTTTGGTGGCATCCCCACAATTTATTAATATAAAATTACTATTTTAATTGCGTCAAACTGGCATTTTGATAATAGTGAGCAAGAATCCGACGATAATCAACTCCTTGTTTGGCTAAAAAATAAGCACCCCATTGACTTAAGCCTAATCCATGACCAAAACCGCGACCTCTAACTAAAAGATTACTCCCTACGGTTGAGACTCTAAATAAAGTGCTGCGAAGATCTAAGGCTGCACGTAAATCTTTGCCACTAACGTCTTGAGTGCCGCGATCGCCTGTAACTTTCATGGTAATTATCCGACCGTGGGGAGTCATCTTTTCTGGCTGTAAACCTTGAATGTTGCCCACACTAGCAACTAAAGTTTGAATTTTGCTTACAGGAACTGTTTCTTGCCATTGAAATACAGGAGATTGCTGATCGTAATCTACTACTCCTCTAAGATAGGGCAAAGGGGAACTCCAAACATCTTCCACGTTTTCTGTGTATCCGCCAGAAGAAGAATGAAAAGCAGCTAAAATAACCTTATTCTGGTAAGTCATAATCTGACCATGAGTATCGTCAACTGCCTCATGAGTTGTAGTATATTCGGTATCTAAACCCTTATATACTTGAGTGCCAACGGTTGTGTCTACATCATAGATACTATTAGCCCCTGTATTGCGTTTATACAAAGCATAAGAACGAGCAGCAACTGCCTGAGCTTTTAGAGCTTCAATAGGCCAACTAGAAACCGCTTCTGCCCCTACTACACTATATAGATACTGTTCCAAATCAACGTAATTGATTGCAGTCAAGCTATCTCCCTGACGAATTATATGAGTTCGTCCACGATACCAGCGATCGCCGATCCAAACATAACCATTGTCTTGAGGTTCAATAATTAATTCCTCTCCATCGACACGGTTATTAATTGTAATCCCGTTGTCCTTTGGTTGAGCAGCCAAAGAAGACATTGGATTTAGCTGACCAATCTGTTTGCCTGCGCCATCTTTAACAATAGCCGTTGTAGAACTGCCGACTTTAAGGCTATCAACTTCTTTTTGAACTGCCACCCTTAACTCTACGGCCTGAGCAGGTAAAACGAATAAGAGCCAAACAAGCCCAGAAAATAGCCAGGATTGTTGACGATGGAAAAATACAGATTTAACAATAAGATTTATGGATTTTAAATTTTGCAATATCATTCTCTCGATAGTTACTTTTTGATAAAAAGATTGCTTTCAATATATTGCTGTATTTTATAGACTATGACTATAAAGATTTCGACAAGAATTTTTGTATAGTGTTCTATTTAGCTAATTTCCCACCTATTGTTCAGATCTAAATAAATTTTCCAATTTCTCTTGACTCTACAGCCAACTAGAGAGTTTAAGCTGACTTTATAACCAAATAAATAAAGTAAAGCTATGAATGACGCAAATTTTTGGCAGCTTTACAGCGAAGCCGTACTTACTTCCTTAAGCTTCTTTTGGAAGGCTTTATGGGCATTTGTTGTGGGCTATATTGTTAGTAGTGCGATCCAGGTATTTGTTACTCGCGAACGAATGCAGAAAACTATGGGAAAAGCGGGCAAAAAAAGTATTGCGATCGGTACTTTCTTTGGTTTTCTTTCTAGTTCCTGTAGCTTTGCAGCTTTATCTACCACTAAATCTTTATTCAAAAAAGGTGCGGGATTTGTTCCTTCTCTGGCTTTTTTATTAGCTTCAACCAATCTTGTAATCGAACTTGGCTTTATTATCGCTATCTTCTTAGGCTGGCAGTTTGTTGTTGGTGAATACCTTGGTGGTATTTTACTAATTCTTTTTACCTGGCTAATTGTTAACTACACTCGTCCTAAAGAGTTAATCAGAAAAGCCAGAAGACGCTTAAACGACCAAGAAGGGGAAGACAAACAAGATAAAAATGCCCCTGACTGGAAAGACAAAATTACCAGCAAACAGGGATGGCAACAGGTAGCCAAAAAATACTTCATGGAATGGGGTATGGTCTGGAAAGACGTAACCTTTGGCTTTACCATAGCGGGAGTTATTGCGGCATTTGTACCCCGTTCTTTTTTCCAGACTCTATTTATAGGTGCGGGTACGCAAAATCCTAGCTTTTTCGCCGTTTTAGAAAATGCAGTCGTTGGACCAATAGCAGCCTTTTTTACCTTTATCGGTTCGATGGGTAATATTCCCCTTGCAGCTATCCTATTTAATAATGGCGTTAGCTTTGCTGGGGTAATGGCCTTTATTTTTAGCGATTTAGTCGTGTTCCCCGTGATTCGCGTCAATGCTAAATATTATGGTTGGAAAGTTGCTTTATATATTGTCGGCGTATTTTTTGCAGCCTTGGTAGCAACGGCAATTTTGATGCACTATGGCTTTTCTTTGTTTGGCGTTTTACCTAAAAGTGCAGCAGCTAGTAATTCTCAGTCAACCGAACGTTTTGCGATCGACTATACTTTCTGGCTCAATTTGATATTTTTAGCAGCTACAGGAGTCCTAGCATGGTTGCGTTTTGGAAGTGGCAAAAAGCAGAAAAAACAGCACCAGCAAAATCAGCATCAAGAACATCAAGGACAAGATAACCACGACCATAAAGAACACGAAGGTCATAGTGGACACGATCATGGTGGAGGCAAACAAGGATTTACGGAAACGCTGCTGTATTGGCTAGCTATCTTATCTTATATTTGGCTGGCTGGGGGGATTATTGCTACTTTTTTCGTTAGCAGTGGCGGTCAGTAAAAATAGTAATTTTGTATGTCAATCAGAAGAATGAAAGAAGCTATAGTTCGTCAACAATATGACCAAAAAGCAGATATATACGATCGCCGTTGGAGTGGTTATTTAACTAAAACCCTCTCTTTGCTTGGATCTTGGGCGCAGATTTCCCCCTCTGAAAGTGTGCTTGATGTTGCTTGCGGTACAGGGGAATTAGAAAGACTCTTGTTACAAGATAATCCTCAGCAAAGAATAACGGGGATAGATATTTCTGAACAGATGCTAAAAATAGCAAAGCAGAAATTATTGGCATATCCTCAAGTATTTTGGAAAAAGGCTAGTGCTTCAGAGTTACCTTTTGGCAATCGCAGCTACGACGTAGTTGTCTGTGCTAGTTCCTTTCATTACTTTGACTATATTACCAGCAAAAAAAGATCGCAAATGATTTATTGCGTTACTAATTTCCCACCTATTGTTCAGATTCCCCTTGACTCTACAGCCAACTAGAGAGTTTAAACTGATTTTAGAAGCAAATAAATAAGGTAATTAAACAATATGACTATCCAACTCAAAGTTCCGAATATGGCTTGTGGTGCTTGTGCTAAAACCATTACCCAAGCAGTTATTGACATAGATCCCAAAGCGAGTGTCAGAGCCGATCCTAAAACCAAACAGGTAATAGTAGAAAGCAACGCCTCCGAATCATCTGTTAGAGAAGCGATCGCAGCTGCTGGCTATCCCCCTGCTTAAAACATTGAACATTAAGCATTGAACATTTATCAATAAGATGAACACCACCACTAATATAGAAAAGATAAATCTCAAACTCAGGGGGATGAGTTGCGCTTCCTGCGCTAGCAGTATCGAATCAGCAATTAGTAATGTACCTGGGGTAGAGTCATGTAACGTCAACTTTGGTGCAGAGCAAGCTGCAATTAAATATAATCCTAGCCAAACCAGTATAGAAGATATTCAAGAGGCAGTAGAAGAGGCAGGATACTCTTCTACTTCTATGCAAGAACAAGAACTGGTTACGGGAGAGGATGACCGAGAAAAAGCTGCTCGTAAAGCCGAATCTCGCGATTTGATTCGTAAAATGATTGTTGGTGGCGCAATTAGCGTCATTTTAATTATCGGTTCGCTACCGATGATGCTGGGGTTGAAATTACCTTTTATTCCTGCATGGTTGCATAACCCTTGGTTACAATTGATCTTGACTGCGCCAGTACAGTTTTGGTGTGGTTATCGGTTTTATGTCGGTGCGTGGAAAGCTTTCAAACGTCATGCTGCGACGATGGATACCTTAATAGCTTTAGGTACGAGTGCAGCTTATTTCTATTCTTTATTTGCTACGATTTTTCCTAAGTTCTTTCTCAGTCAAGGCTTGATGCCTGAAGTTTACTACGAAACCGCAGCCGTAGTTATTACTCTAATTCTCTTGGGACAGTGGTTCGAGAATCGAGCCAGGGGGCAGACCTCAGATGCCATTCGTAAAATGATGGGTTTACAGGCTAAAGATGCCAGAGTAATTCGTGACGGACAAGAAATTGATGTTCCCGTTAATGAAGTGCAGATTGACGACACCATCTTAGTACGTCCCGGAGAAAAGATTCCCGTTGATGGAGAAATAATTAGCGGTAATTCCACTATCGACGAAGCGATGGTGACGGGGGAAAGTATACCCGTCAAAAAACAGCCAGGGGATGAAGTGATTGGGGCTACTATTAATAAGACAGGTAGTTTTAAATTTAGAGCTACCAGAGTCGGCACAGATACAGTATTAGCGCAGATCGTTAAACTGGTACAGGATGCCCAAGGTTCAAAAGCCCCCATACAAAGACTAGCCGACCAAGTTACAGGCTGGTTTGTACCTGTAGTAATTGCGATCGCCCTTGCTACTTTTGTCCTCTGGTTTACCGTTATGGGTAATGTCTCCCTAGCTTTAATTACTACTGTCGGCGTATTAATCATCGCCTGTCCCTGTGCTTTAGGTTTAGCTACACCCACTTCGGTTATGGTAGGTACGGGGAAAGGTGCAGAGAACGGTATTTTGATTAAAGGTGCAGAGAGTTTAGAACTGGCACATAAGCTGCAAACTATTGTCCTTGATAAGACAGGTACGATTACGGTCGGAAAACCCGCTGTTACTGATTACAATACCGTTAGAGGTGTTAGAGATCGCGCAGAATTAAAATTATTACGCTTAGTCGCAGCAGTCGAACGTAATTCCGAACATCCTTTAGCCGAGGCAGTAGTTAGATATGCCCAGTCACAGGATATTGAACTACCAGAAAGCAATGATTTTGAAGCAGTAGCAGGTAGCGGAGTACAAGGAACTATTTCAGATTGCTTAGTACAAATTGGCACTCAACGCTGGATGTCTGAATTGGGCATCAAAACCGATACTTTACAAAAACAAAAAGATATTTGGGAAGGCGAAGCCAAAACCGTAGTACTAATTGCCATAGATGGCGAACTAGAAGGAATTATGGGTATTGCCGATGCGGTTAAGCCTTCTTCTACCGCAGCAGTTAGAGCATTACGCAATCTAGATTTAGAAGTAGTGATGCTAACGGGAGATAATCAAAAAACCGCCGAAGCGATCGCTCGCCAGGTAGGTATAGTCAGAGTAGAAGCCGAAGTACGCCCCGACCAAAAAGCAGCTAAGGTAAGAGAACTACAGCAGGAAGGTAAAACTGTAGCAATGGTGGGAGATGGCATTAATGATGCCCCTGCACTAGCTCAAGCGGATGTGGGAATTGCTATTGGTACGGGAACGGATGTGGCGATCGCAGCTAGCGATATTACTCTGATTTCGGGAGAATTACAGGGTATTGTGACTGCCATTGAATTAAGTAAGGCAACCATCAATAATATTCGTCAGAATCTCTTTTTTGCTTTTATCTACAACGTTATCGGTATTCCCATCGCAGCAGGTATTTTGTTTCCTTTCTTTGGCTGGTTACTCAATCCAATTATTGCAGGGGGTGCGATGGCGTTTAGTTCAGTTTCGGTAGTGACAAATGCTTTACGTCTGCGTAATTTTAGTCCATCCAAATCCCGCTCTTAACCAAGGAGAAAAGAAGTTATCATGTTCAATAAAAACAAATTTGTTAGCAGTTTAGCAGGGTTGGGCTTTTTCCTAGCTTTAACTACAAACAGTGTATTAGCTCAAAAGAAAACTGAAGTAGAAATGCCTGCTTCGGCTAGGGAACAAACGAGCCAGTTTCAAAAGATCGAACAGCCTTTAAGCTTAAAGCTGGCAGTTGCTGTAGGCGGTTTGGGCTTAATTGGTGCAGAACTTTGGTGGTTTATGTTTAGCAAAACTAAATCCCAAAAGGCACGGGTAGAACAGGGAATTCAAGAGGTAGATATAGTAGTCGATGGTGGCTATACACCCGACAGAATTGAAGTAAGTGTAGGCGAACCAGTTAGATTGAATTTTTACCGCAAAGATCCTAGCAGTTGTTTAGAACAAGTCTTACTATCCGACTTTAATAAGGCATTGGATTTGACCTTGAATCAAACTACTTCTGTGGAAATCATGCCAGAAAAACCAGGAGAATATACCTTTACCTGCGGGATGAATATGTATCGAGGAGTAGTCATAGCTGAAGCTGATGAAAGCTGATTTGTTTTCTAAAATAATTAAAGCTGGTTAATTAAGAGAATTTTTATGCACAAAGATACATTAGAACAGTGGCAACATTCCCACGATTTTTTGGTCAATCGCGATCGCGCTGAAAAAAATACCACCACTGTAATGTGGCTTACCGCCATAACTATGGTGGTAAAAATTGTAGCGGGGAGTTTCTTCGGTTCGATGTCTTTGCTAGCCGACGGTTGGCATATGGCAACTCATGTAGCAGCTTTTGGCATTGCAGTTTTTGCGTATCGTTATTCTCGCCATAATGTCAATAATTCCAAATATACCTTTGGTACGGGAAAAGTCACAGTCCTCGGCGGTTATACCAGTACTGTAGCATTAGCAGTAACGGCTTTAACTATTGCTGTTGAGTCTGTAACTCGTTTTTTCCAACCTGAAGCCATTCAATTTAACGAAGCGATCGCTGCGCTGAAGAGTGTGGCAGTCACGGTAGCGATCACTGTAAATGCTGTGCAGAATCCTGTCGGCGTTGTGCAGAATCTTGTCGCCAACACCGCGATTAGAGATGCTCTCTAACCGAGAGCCTCTCTCGCGGTTAAATGGCAGCAGCATAAATATAAGACGTTGTGCTTACTTGCCGAAGTGTAAAGGTACAACGTTAAAAATTCGATTATACAATCTTGATTCTCTAGTTAACTAGAGAGTTCAGACTTTAAATAAGACCTTATTTCAAGTCATTTATACATCATTAGTTTCGCCAATTTTCTCAAATTTATTGTTTAAGGTAACAGTGACAATTAGGCTTTTCGATTGTCGATTGAGCGATCGCATTTAATGTCGTTCCTGCTAACAACCCACCGCCAAAAGTTCCTAAAATAGTAATAAAAGGCACGCCAGAATTGATTAACAAGCGTTTAGCAGCAGGAGCATGACTGAAACCAATTGGCATCCCAATAATTAAAGCTGGCTTTATTTGTCTATTTTTTACTGCTTGACAGATACTTACTAACACAGAAGGAGCATAGCCGACGACTGCAATACAGCCAGGTTTTAACTGAAGTAATTTTTCTTGCCAAGATTTACTCTGCCAAAATTCTTGCTCCGCCTCGGCAGCATCAATAATGTGCGGGTTGTCAATCAAGGTATCGACATGACATCCGAGATGTGCAAGTCGAGGACTATCTAAAACAGCCGTAATTGCCCGAACATCTCCAACAATCTGACAACCAGATTTTAGTCCTTTACGAGCAGCAGCGATTGCGGAGCTAGCCGAAGGCATCGCCTGCTTACTTATTCTCAGAAAATGCACTAGGCTCACATCTCCACAGGCTAGCACCAGTTGAGAAATTAAATCGACTTCAATTTCCGATCGCCCTGACAAATCTGGTAAAAGTTTTTGTAAGGATTCGGGAAACCTTTCTGGATGAGCCAATGTCGAAGCATCAAGAGCTTTCCATAGAATATCCATTTGGTCGAAGTCAGCTTCTAAAGATTTCACTCGCTCGACATTCAACAGCTTTATTTTGGCGATCGCTTCGGCTCGAACCGTTTGACAGGTGCGATCGCCTCCTAACACTCTTTCTAAAGCAGAAGCGGTTTGTCGCAGTCTAGTTATTTGTTGAATTACCGCATGATAATGCTGCTGTAGTTGGTCGATTAGCGTGACTGTCGCTGCTCTATCTGGTTCATTTTCTAGTAGCTTGCGGATATGCTCTAGCTGAAATCCCTGTTGTTTGAGTGCCACAATCCGTTGCAGATATTGGACATGGTTTTGGGTATAAAGGCGATAATTGCTCGGCGACCTAATTGCTTCGGGTAGTAAGCCAATTTGATGATAGTGACGCACCATGCGCGGGGTTATTCCCCCTCCCACTTTTTCCGTTAGCTTTTTGATAGTTAAGTATTTAGTAGACATGAAAATTTTGCTCTATGTACTTGACCTTAACATTAGTGTCAAGGTTTATCTTAATTGAAGTAATTAGTATTGTGCGAGTTAATGGCTCAAAGATATTTAACAAAATATTCATTCAAAGGAATTCTACAAAAGCATCCAGATGCCTTAGCTGCTGCTGCCTGTGCGATTCTTATTTTCCTCGGTTGGTTATGCCTTCATCGGGATTTGATTAGTATTGCTTTGTTCATTTTTCCTGCTGCTTACGTTATTGGCGGTTATGAAAGCACTAAAGAAGGATTGACGACTTTATTTCAAGAAAGAGAGTTAGATGTAGATCTATTAATGATTGTGGCAGCTTTAGGTGCAGCGATCTTAGGTTTATGGCAACAGGATTATTATTTAATCGTCGATGGCGGAATGCTGATTCTAATCTTTGCTGTTAGCGGGGCTTTAGAAAGCGTTGCTATGGAGCGCACGGAGCAAAATATTCGTTCTCTAATGGCTAACGTGCCTAATACCGCTAGAGTCCTCCAAGGAAATGAAGCAGCAGAAATGGCGATCGCGAAATTGCAAATAGGAGATTTAGTCTTAGTCAAGCCAGGAGAATTAATTCCTGTCGATGGTCTGATTGTAGAAGGTTGGACTAATGTTAACCAAGCATCGATTACTGGAGAGTCTATTCCTGTGGATAAGCAAGTTGGAGATGAAGTTTTTGCTGGTACACTCAACGGCAATGGAGCTTTAAAAGTAAAAGTAGATCGACCGCCTGAAAGTAGTCTGATTCAACGAGTAATTCAACTAGTAGAAAAAGCACAAACCGAAGCCCCTCCATCCCAGCAGTTTATCGAACGATTCGAGCGAAGCTATGCGCGAGTTATCGTGTTAGTCGGGTTATTCTTGGCAATTTTACCGCCATTACTATTGGGCTGGGACTGGGAAACGACAATTTATCGAGCCTTAATATTTTTAGTTGTAGCTTCTCCCTGCGCGTTAATGGCTGCAATTATGCCTACTCTACTATCTGGAATTGCTCGTGGTGCTAAGGTAGGGATTTTATTTAAGAATGGGGGACAATTAGAGAAAATCGGAAAAATCAGGGCGATCGCTTTTGATAAAACTGGTACTCTTACTACGGGAAAATTAGAGGTGGCAGAGATTGTTCCAGCAGTAGGGCAAACGTGCGATCGGGTTTTAGAGTTAGCAGCAGCCATAGAATCTCGTTCGGAACATCCTATAGGCGAGGCAATTACTCAAGCTGCTTTGCAGAAAAATCTACAGTGGCAAAATGCTAGTCAAGTACAGGCAAAAACGGGTCTAGGGATTGTCGGTGAAGTAGCAGGAAAAACAGTTTTAGTGGGAAAAACCGTTTTTATTCGTCAAGAAATTCTCGATCTAAACCCCGAATTTGTTCGGATAAATAATCGCCTGGAAAATGAAGGCAAAACTGTCGTCTGGGTGGTTGAAGCTGCAAAGGTTATCGGCTCGATCGCTGTGGCTGACACTATTCGCTCGGAAGCAGCAGCATCGATTAAACAATTAAAGCAATTGGGTATCGAACAAATAGCTTTACTGACAGGCGATAACCAAGTTACTGCAGATAGTGTTGCTAAATCCCTTGGGATAGAAATGGTTTATGCCGAACTTCTGCCAGAAGATAAATTGACGGTTATTCGACAGCTACAGCAAAAATATCAAAATGTAGCGATGGTGGGAGATGGTATTAACGATGCACCTGCACTCGCTATGGCAACGGTAGGTATAGCTATGGGTGGGGCGGGAAACGATGTTGCCTTAGAAACTGCCGATCTGATTCTGATGAGCGATCGCCTAGAAAAATTATCTCAGGCAATTAGCCTCGGTCGTCGTGCCAATCGTATTATTAAACAAAATATTACTTTTGCGCTTTCATTTATTTTCTTGTTATTGATAGCCAATTTTACAGGTAATATTAATATGCCGTTAGGGGTAATTGGACATGAAGGATCTACAGTCTTGGTAATCTTAAGTGGTCTACGTTTATTGTTGTAAGATACGCTTGTAGAAAAACTTCTTTTTCTTACCATCTTACTGCAATCGTCTCACTGTTCATCTTTCTTTTAAGTCCTTTGTCACCTAGTAAGTTAATAAAATTTGGGCAATCTAATAGTAAAGTTACTTCCTTTTCCTACTTCACTTTGTACTTCCAGACTGCCGTGAAGAGCTACGATCGCCTTGGCAATTGCCAAACCCAACCCAGAACAGCCTTTGCTCCTTAGAGGTCGTCTGAGAAGTCTAATTTATTACACTAAAGCCCCCTAAATCCCCCAAACTTGGGGGACTTTCATTTGTTATCCCCCAGAATTGACGAGCGACCCTGCTGCTGTTTCAGCAGCCAAGGAACGCGCGAGTTGGGGGGTTGGGGGGGCGAAAACAAGTAAAAATTTAGCCAAAATAACTTTTCAGATATCCTCTTAAACGTGCCTTATCTATACGCATCTTTTAAGTTTTACAACTGCTCGTCAAACTTATAGATAAGGCGATCTTTCAGGGACAATCTTCTCGACCAGAAACCAGATAAGTTATGTTTTAATGGTTCGGGTTTTTCTAATCCTGTCGAGGGATCTCCGCGAAGCATTTCTTTGAGTATTTTGCCAAGATTTCGATGAAGTTTGCGGTTTTTTGCCCGAAGCTCTTCGTATACTTGCCAAGTTCTCCCCTCAAATACTGACGATCTCATCTAACTCTTCTTGACTAGGTTTGTATCCTTAACTTAATTTGTGAGTTGATTGAGACTCAGCAATTTGCTGCATCAAGCTTTGATTTTGCAAAACATATAAGGTTTCTCGTTCTCGTTCCCAGTCTTCTACGCTAATGATGACAAAATCATCACTATTGCGACGAGTTACTTTTAAAGGCTGATGCTCTTGAATAACTTGTTCGACGCAGTGCTTTAATTTTTCTCTAAATTGATTGATGCTAATGCTATTTACCTTAGTTATACCTCGCAAATTATGTACGGTATTGCCGTACATTTTATCACATAATATAAGTCAGCTTAAGATTAGTAGATGTCAAAGGCGCTCGCGAAAAAAGTCGGTTTTCTTGCACCTTTATAAAATTAGCTATAAAAATACAGATTATGAAAACTAGAGGGATAAAATAGAAGCAATCTTTGGTGTAGAAAAAGAGGCAGAGGAACGTATTCAGAAAGTTGAAAATAAATATAATAAAAAAGCTGCTGTTGGATGTGGTTATGGTTGTTTGACAGCAATAGGTAGATGTACTACAGTCGCTAGCACATTATCAGGAAATGCAATTTTATTTGTTCTTCTTGTTCCACCTTTTGTAGGTTTGTTTATAGACTTAATGCTAGATCGAGCGAGTAAGAAAACTTTAGAACAATGTGAAAGTAGTCTCAGAATTTTTAAGCTCTTATTCAACGTTAAGTAGTTGAAACATGAAACAATCATTTAGTTCGTGAGCTAAATTTATTTTGCTTTTCTGATTTTTTAAAAGATGACGTTCCCAAAATCTTTATTTATGATTGAGTAAACATTTTAGAAATCCGCGTTGCCTGAAGGAAGGGGGGGGCGACGAAAAGCTTGCCCGCATTTTTTCCTCGCTATACCCAATTGAGATAATCTATAACTTTCTAAAATATCGAGGGGCAGAATCAAAATGTTAAATTACAGCATAGTTATTCAGTGGTCTAAAAAAAATAGTTGTTTCGTGGTTACTTTTCCAGAGTGGGGAGAACAATGTCAAACCTATGGAGATACTTACGAACAAGCACTTAGTAACGGTAAAGAGGTCTTGCAGTTAATGATTGCTTCTTCTATTGAGGAAGGTATAGCTTTGCCAGAGGTTGACACTTTCCAAGGAATGTTACAGACTGTTTGAGCAAGTATAGCAATACGAGGCTGTGTTAGGACGCTCCCTGCGGTGGGTACCCCTTGGCTACTTATTTCTTATTTCTTATTACTTTTTACTTATTACTGTCTTGGTGCGCGTACATGCGGGCAAGCCCTTTGTCTTGCTAAGTCAGCATTCCCTTGCGTCTTACGCCGACGCGGGGTCTGACTTCTGTCGGCGACGCGGTGAGACAGTTGCGGTGGACGGGTTCCCAAGGGGCTGTGGGCGGACGCAGGTTCCGCCCTTTATAAGCCCCGTCGGCATAAGCAAACTGTCGAATCCTTTAGGGGGTCGCACCGCCAACCGATTAACGTACTGCGATATATTATACGCCTGACCTGAATTACTAATTTAAACCGCCTCGCTTCGCTTTTCGCAGTCCGCATATTTTCTTCGGCATATTCCATCGCGCGAGAGTGGAGTAGGGATGACATCGCTAATATAAAACTACAGTTTTCTATGTGGACGGGGTTTAGTTGGCTTTAAAATTCTTCTAACTCGCCTTGAAGCCGAATTTAAATTAAATCAAAATCGTTCCCCAGAGGATTTGTAGGGAGTATATAACGCTTTGGTTAATTTAGAAGATGCTAATCGAAAACAATTGGCTGCCATGATGGAACAAAAGAACCCGATCTCTTAAAATACACATATCTCATCTTTGGGGAAATAAATCCCATGACTGCTATCACAGTTAACTTCAATTCCATTATCGAGATCAGCGACGAACAATTTTATCAACTTTGTATCCATAATCCCGATACTAAATTTGAGCGCAATGCTGAGGGAGAAATTATAATTATGCCCCCTACTGGTGGAGAAACTGGAAAACGCAATGCTGACTTAATTGGGCAATTTTGGATTTGGAATCGGCAAACTAACTTAGGGGAAGTATTTGATTCGTCTACAGGCTATAAATTACCCAGTGGTGCAAATCGTTCTCCTGATGTCTCCTGGATCGAAAAAGAACGCTGGGATAACCTTACCTCCGAACAAAGACAAAAATTTATTCCCCTCGCCCCAGATTTTGCCTTAGAACTAATGTCTCCCAGTGATTATTTGGTCAACGTCCAAGCCAAGATGAGAGAATATCTTGATAATGGAGTCAAGCTGGCTTGGTTAATTAATCCAGAAGCCAAACAAGTGGAAATTTATCTTCTGGGACAAGATGTACAGTTATTAAAATCACCAAAGACATTATCTGGTGATGATATCTTGCCTGGCTTCATTTTGGATTTAGCTAATATTTTTTAGCTGTCTGAGCAAGAAGCCCGACACTTTGTCGCCAAGGATGTAGCGACGAGTGTTCGGGCGGCGGCTTTTGGGACAGAATCTTCTGACCCAAAACGCGCCTTATGAATTGCGGGATGAGACTTGAATGTGAACAGTTTTATCGTGGCTAATCTTCTATGCTAAAATGTCTGAATGTTGACTATGAACTATACTTATCGAATTTATCCAACTGCTGACCAACAAGCACTGATGCTTGATTGGTTGGAAACTTGTCGTCGTTTGTACAACAGATGTTTGCGCGACCTCAAGGATTAGATTGCTTCGAGAAAATGTAGTTTGTACTCTTGCTCTTTGAATCGGGAATACATTATGTCTCCCGATATTCCCTTTCCTAGTTACTTGGAACAGAAAAGACAGCTTACTCAGTGGAAGAAAACTAATCCATACTATAAAGCTGTCCATTCCCAAGTGACTCAAGATTGCGTTAAACGTCTGCACAATACCTGGGAGCGATTCAAAGCTAAAAAGTTTGGATTTCCAAGGTTTAAAAAGTTTGGTAGATATCAATCTTTTCTGTTCCCCCAATTCCAAGAAAATCCAATTAACAACGGAATGATTAAGCTTCCTAAGATTGGTGAGGTTGAAATTAATCAGCATCGTCCAGTCCCAGAGGGATTTAACGTTAAAGGGGTAAGAATAGTATCAAGAGTAAGAGGAACAGTTTGGTATGCGGTAGTTACAATTTCTAGCGATGTTAAAGTACCCGATCCATTACCTTTTGGTCGTGGTATTGGAATTGATATCGGACTGGAATCTTTTTTGGTAACTAGTGATAATCTCAGAATTGAACCTGCTAGATTTTTTCGGGACTTGCAAAGTAGGCTTAAAGTGCTGCAACGCAAAGCATCTCGTAAGAAAAAACGATCTAAGAACTGGGAAAAAGCACAGCTTAAAGTCGCTAGACTTCATCATCAAATAACCAATACTCGAAAAAACTTTCACTTTCAAACTAGCCACCAACTCTGTGACCAAGCAGACATGAATTTTGTTGAAGACATTAATTTTAAAATGACTGCTAGAGGTTTTCTGGGTAAGCAAATGCTTGACGGTGGTTTTGGTCAATTCCGAGATTTGTTGTCTTGGGTATGTTGGAAGCGAGGTAAATACTTTGCTCAAGTTGACAATAAATACACCTCGCAAATTTGCCCTGAGTGCAATACTCATACGGGCAAAAAAGAACTCAAAGAACGAGTTCACAATTGTCCTGAATGCGGGTATCAAACGACAAGAGATCATGCTAGTGGAAGAGTAATTTTGCATCGAGGATTGGAATCAGTAGTACCCGTGGACTGCGGGGAATGGAAACTGTCTGGTAATGAAGTCGGGCTACGGTCGGGTTTCCCGACCATGTAGAACCGACTTGTTGGCGTACTGTCGGGGGTCTTGTGCCTAGATAAGTGCCGATCCAGAAATGCCAACTTGCGAGAGTTGGAAGCCCGCACTCTATCGCGTTAGCGATGAGTGTCGGGAGGAGGTCACAGATTGTAATTATTACTATGAGTACCATGCTGTCTGATTCAGTTCTCTTCCCAGTTTTAGAAGAAAAATACTTACAAGATTTAGAAGTTTGTGGCACAGCTTTAGATCTCAAGCCAGGGGAAATTTTATATCGTGAGGGCGATACCGCCTATTGTTTCTATGTAGTTTTAAAAGGACAAGTAAAAGTAACCAAACAGTTAGGCGCAGAAGAAATTGTTGTGACTCTACACCGTAGAGGTGAGTTTACAGGTGATTTAAGTATGTTGACTGGAGGAGTTGCCCAAGCAACTGCTAGTAGTGTTGATGATAGTCGAGTAATTCAGTTTCCAGATTTTAAAGAACTACTTAAAGGTTGTCCTCGCAGTATCGATCTATTTGTCCCAGCTTTGGCAGAACGTTCTAGGGATTTAGAAGTAAGGCTGCGTCAGCAAGAGAAATTGGCAGCTTTGGGCAAATTATCCGCAGGATTGGCTCATGAATTAAATAATCCCGCAGCAGCAGGCAGAAGGGCAGCGAAACAACTTAATACCGCGATCGCCTCTCTACAGCAGAATATGCTCTCTCTTCGGGGTAAACATTTTTCCGCCCATCATCGTCAGCTAATGGGGGAATTACAGCAACAGGCGATCGCTCAAGCATACAGCAAATCAACTTTATCCCCTCTAGAACAAAGCGATCGCGAAGATGAATTAACAGACTGGCTAGAAAATAAAGGAGTAAAAAATGCCTGGGAGTTATCACCTAGTTTGGTAAGTGCCAAAATACAACCATCTCAGTTAGAAACCCTGGCTAAAGACATGGAGTCTGAGGCTTTTAGTGAGGCGTTAGTCTGGCTAGAAGCGACTTTGACAATGAATGGTTTAGTAAATGAGGTAGAACAAAGCACCAGTCGCATCTCTGACTTGGTAGGGGCAATTAAAAATTATTCCTATATGGATCGCGCTGCGGTACAAGAGATAGATCTCCATGAAGGGTTGGACAATACCCTAAAGATTCTGCATCACAAGATTAAGTATGGCGTTAAGGTTAATAAAGAATACAGTACCGAGATTCCTAAGATTTCAGCTTACGGTAGTGAACTCAATCAAGTATGGACAAACCTAATCGATAATGCGATCGATGGAATGGAGGGCAAAGGTGAACTAACTATTCGTACTGGCTTAGAAAATAACTGTGCGCTGATCGAAATTATTGATAATGGTGCAGGAATTCCCCCACAAATCCAGTCCCGTATTTTTGAACCTTTTTTTACCAGTAAAGAAGTAGGCAAGGGAAGCGGTTTGGGTTTAGATATTTCTCGCCGTATTATCGTCCAAAAACATCAAGGTAATTTGCGTTTCGAGTCACAACCAGGGAAAACTAACTTTCAAGTACGTATACCCTTGACAATTGATAATCAATCAAAAGCCTCATAGTTTCGGTTAGAGTTTGAAGCGGATTACTTTAATTAATAACGTCTGATGTGAATTAAAAAATATTTATTCTCGCTTCTAAATGAAATTGGTCTATAAAAAGCGTGGTTTATTCCTGGGGGAACTTTCCCCCAGACCCCCTGTTGGGGACGTTACGACCCTCCCCAAACCCCTTCCGTAAACATTAACATTGATTCTTACCATAATTAGGTAAAGTCTAAATCCGCATAATTAATACGGTTAAACTTGCTTGAATTTTATTTAAATAATAAATCTCTTTATTCACGGAAATATATAGATTTTTTCTAAGATAAAAAAGAAATTTAATTCACATCAGGCGTATTAATAATAAATTTTAATGCTTGAATAAAAGATTGAGTTGCTTTTGCTGATGTGTGATCGATCATTATTTCGGCAGATTTTTTCCCCATAGAGTCAATTAAATGAGGATTTTCTAAAAACTGACCCATATACTCAGCTAGTTTTGACGATTGTCCCGGATCGAAAACAAAGCCGTTTTCACCGTTAACAATCATTTCTACAGCTTTAGCACCTTGAGAACAAATAACTGGTTTACCAAAAGCCATTGCCTCTGTAAGAACCATTCCCCATATATCTTCATAAGTTGGAAAAACAAAAATATCTGCTGCCTGAAAATAAGCACCTAAATATTTATAGGGAATTTGTCCTACCCACTTAATCTGTTTGTCCAGGTTTTTGCTAGAGGCAAAAGCTTCTAATTCCTGACGCTGAGCGCCATCACCAACTATTAACAGTGTATAGTCATGGTATCCCCAGTTTTGCAAAATTAGGCACGCTTCCAACAACACTTTCAATCCTTTTCTGGGAACGATTTGTCCGACATAAAGAAAGATCGGCTTATCAGTTGCCAGATCGATTTGAGGCGGTTCATTTTCTGGATATTGAAGCAAAGCCTTAACGCTAGGCACGAGAAAGGGTCTGGCAAAAACTTTTTCTGAAGTTGCTGCTAAAGTCTCTACCAAGTATTCTTGCGCCAAACGACCATTTGCCACATAGGCATCTGCTAATTTCACCAGCCAACGGCGCGATCGCAAACGTAGAGGAGAATTGCGGTAGTCTATACCTGGAGATCCACCTTCATAAACAATAATTACTTTCCAGCCAAACAAAAACTTTAGGGCGATCGCCATTGCCGTCCAGACGGTAAAAGCATTAGCAAAAACAACGTCTGGTTTGAATTTAACTAAATGCCCAATAATACTAGGAGAAGCGTAAGAAAATCCCAGATTATAGCCTTGAGCAGTTTTTGCCAACTCGATAAATTTAGTCGCACCAACTTCTCGAACTTGAAAACTATTTTCAAATCCAGCAGCATAGCCAGGCCATTGTCCTGTAAATACGATGGTTTCAGGAAATTCTTGGGTAAACTCGCTGAGGATATGCTGAAAAGAAATTCCACCTGTTCCCATGGCAGGAAGCAGCCAGGCAGTACGTAACTGAGCCATTTTTTCTAATTTATTCAAAGTTTAGAAATTCCTCTATTAGTTATCTTTGATAAGGAAGTATCCATTGAATACCTGGTAGAAATAAAACAAGTTCTAATAAGCTTTGCATAACATTTGGTGGCGAATTATGTTCTTGTAAATACTTATAAAGCCATCGATATTCAGAGGAATTCTTGTCAAAATTTTTCAATCTTTTAAGAGTTTTTACCCAAGTTCGTTCTCGATACCATTCTTTACGGCTTCTAAAAAGATGGTCATGAATACAGACTATATCTTTAAAGCTTCTCATTTTCTGGGATTCGATAATTGGATTATGAGAGTGAATTGGATAGTTATAGTTTGGAGAAAATTGCCATATTTTATTTGTTTTTGCACAAATAGTTGCTGATAAAGCTGACTGTTCATAATAAAAATTTTTACTATCAATCATCGAACCTTCTGCTAATAACTTTTCAAAAGTTTCTCGCCAAGCGGTAAAAATACCAGCACTTCTTCTAACAGCAACTACTCCAGAATTCCAAAAAGCCCTGATTTTTTGGCGATCGACTGTAGTGGTGACAAACATTTCTTTATCTTCAACACCAGCTAGTTGATAAAGATGTTGCCAATATTCATCATTAGGATCGTCTTTTCCTTCAGATCCGATCATTTTTTCGTGTTCTGGACGAATGCCAACATCGTATTCAGCAGTCAGCAAAAATTCTTTGGGTTCTGAGAAGAAAACTAAATCGCTATCTAAAAACACTAAAATTTCTGCATCGATGTTTTGTTCGGCATAAGCACATAGTAAGGGCTTATTAGCTAAAGGATAATCGGGATATTTATGATTGAGAACAACTTTTTGATGTTTGACTCCAAAAGATTCTAATGCTTTTAAAGTGGGGGTAGAGACATCATTTTTATCCCTGACTTGAAAGCTACAAATAGGAGTATCTTTCAAGCCGCCGCCAAATCGACGGAAACTCTCGACCATTAACAAGGACTCCCGTTCGAGTTGTCCTCCTTCTGTACACATGATTAAGGCGATTGGTATGGACATTTTTTAAAAATTAACTAATAATTTAGTTTTTAATTTTCAGATATTTTATTCCAAAATTTGGATCTATCTAAAGTTCCAAATAATAGTTTGATTAACCAGTTAACAGTTGCATAGCGAATAATTCGATCAATTAATAGTCCTTTTTTCCCAAACAAACCTTTTTTGCCGAGAATGCATACTTTTCGATATAAAGAAATATTGTTTTTATTGATATCTCGATTTTTACTAAATGCTCCATAGTGCAGAAAACAAGGTTGGTACTTTGAATCTAAAGTAGCCAAGCTATAACCATAATCTGATTTAAGTTTTTTTTGAAAAAAACCTGCATCATCCCAAACGATTGGATAGGGTGAATCAGAAGTTATATTTTCATAATAGAAATGAGATACGTTACACTCAAATGCTTCTTTTTTATAAATACAAAACCATGTCTGTAAGCGCTCATTTAGACAAATTACTCTATCTTTATAAGATTCATAAAAATTTGAAACTTTATTTTGACGATCAGTTCCCATTGCTATTAAATTTGAATTAGAATCAAGTTCTGACAACATAGCGTAGATAAACTTTGCTTCCAAAATTTCAAAATCAGCATCTACAGTAGCAATGTAAGGTGCGTCAAGCTTTTTTAATTCTCTGTCCCAGATAGTTGCTCCTTTTTCATAAAGTCCTTCAAGTTTTGGATCTCTCGGTTTGCACTCGTCACTTTGCCAATTATTTTCTTCTATTTCAACAAAATTAAATTTACGCCAGCGTGGAAAATATTCTCTTTTTAATTCAGAACTAATCCAATTAGAATATATATACAGCTTAAAAGATAGATGTTTGATTTTTTCATAACTTTTAATTGCATAATCTGCAATAATTATATCTGGATCAGTTACAATCATAAAAAAAATAACTTTGATTTCATTCACTATTATAAGCCTCGACTTAAATTATGTTTGACAAGAATTAAATATATTTATTGTTAATTTTATTAAAAAATAATTGGCTAACTCTAGATAAACTATGAGTTTGATACCAATTAAACCCGCGATCCACGATCGCTTGTAATTCGTTTAAATCAGTCTTCTCCGAGCAACTATTTAAGGTTAGATAATGCTGATTCATTATTAGTCCGTCTGCTTCTGAGGGGTTATATTGAGTTAGAATGGATACTAACCCATGAGAACAATAAGCAGCAAAAACTCCTGATTTAGCCAAGTCACCTGGAAAAGGCGCATAATCTAAACAACCAGCGATCGCATTTAACATTAACTGACTAATTTCTTCTTTACTTTTGTAACCTAATTCCTGAAAATTAAGTCCTTGAAAATCGTATTTTTCCTTTAAATTCAAGTAAGATCCAATATCATAAATATTATCAATTTTCAGGAATTTACAACACTGAATTAATTCGGGTAAAGCATTCTCATAAACTCGCGATCGAGCCGAACCTCCAAAAACAATTATACTTCGTTTACGCTCTTTTAAAGGTGAAATTAAATCTGGTTCGCCCATATTAGAAGGAATAGCAATTTTAATAACGGGGCGCTTCAACCATGTCGCTAAAATCTGTTGATATTTATTACTACTGGCTAAAACAAAATCAGCAAGTTTAGCGATGCGGCGAGAAACTATCGAATGAATTGGGTTTAAAAAATCAAAAAAATATTTTTGTCGCCAATACAATTTGGGTAGTTCGTGAAACATAGCTATCAATTTGATTTGCTTGGAATCCATCACTTTTTTCAAAGCTTTAACTAGCCAAAAAGGAGTTCCGATGCCAAACATTCCACGAATATTGGTTTGAAAGTAAGGAAAACCACTAAATTGTAAAACAATCGTCGAAATATCTTCTGGTACTGCTGATAAAAAAGCTTCAGCGTTATGACTCGATAAACGAGTTACGGCAAATCCGTTAATGTTTGAATCTACTTTTATATCGGTTCGGAACACCAAAAAATGAGTATTTATTCGATAATCTTTTAACAGTTGCTCGGCTAACAGTAAGGCAAAATCGCCAATTCCATCCGTACAATTGGGAGGTGTTGGAATGATTTGCAAAATTTTAGTATTTTCAGTATTCATATCAAAAATCAATTAAAGTGTGTTTTCAAAAATAATTTCGGCATAGAGTTCGTGGGAGTATTGTTGGATAAACTCCTCCATTTTAGAGCGATCGCCTGAGCGATCGGGAGACAATAAAGAGTAAGTCAGTCCTTTAGCAATCTCATTTGCTATAGTTGAATTGATCGCATAACCAAGTTTATAGCTTCTTACCATTTCTCCCATTAGTCCATAATTAGAACTTAAGATAGGTTTACCCGCAGCAGCAGCAAGTAATAAAATACCGCTCATGCCTGCGTGTTTTTGATAGAGAGCAAGTACCAAATCTGCAAGTTGAAAATAAGCTGTCACCTCTGCTTCAGGAATGAACTGATAACGTTGAATTATTTGGATTGGTTTGTGTTGACAAATAGTCTTTACTTGGGCTTCGATTTGAGCTTGCTCAATGGCATTAGTTCCTCCTACTAATAACAGACAAAATTGTTGGCAAAGTTCATCAGATAAAAGAGAAATAGCGTCTAATAGTTGATAAATGCCCTTACGCCCGTCCAAAGCCCCAAAGAGCAAAAATACTTGTCTATGGGGTTCAATACCCAAATTTGTTTGAATACTTTCAACATGAGGATTATCATTACCATCTATTTCTACTGGATCGGGTAGATAAACAACTTTTGCTCGACTAGAAAACTGCTCGATGTGTTCGATCGCAAAAGGATCTAAACAAAATAGCGTTTTAAGTTTGGGGTGCTGCAAAATTCGTGAAAGGGTTAATTGTTCTCTAATTTGCTGTAGCTTATCTTTCCTAGACCACTGATAACCAGGAAAAAAGCGATAGTGAAAGGTCGGTCTAAAGTAAATTCCTGAAAAGGGACAGGGTGAAGATTTACCTACAAACAAGGGAATTTCGCAAGTATCTAAGTACATGATTAGACTTTGAGTTGCTTGTAGTAAACTGGCATACCGACAATACAAATCCCACTCTTGAAAATTACGAACAACTCGACTCAATCCCGCTTTACGAGAATTTAAAGCTTCTACTTCTGTTTCAGTAATTGGAATTAATTTAATTTTTGGATGTCTAAATTGAGCAATAGCTTTGGTTACGTCTGCATGAACCTCTAAAAATTGTGGTAGTACGACAATATCTAAACTTCCTAATAAATTATGTTCGCACCAATAGTCAATTAAATACCTAATATAGTTGCCATGATGACCGCCCAGAGCCAGATCGAATAGCATCAATCGGCGATCGCTATTGTTTGTTGGCAGAGTTTGGGTTTGTATTTCCATATTTGCTACTTAACTTAAAGTTATTTTTTGCTTTGCCACAATCTTCTCAAAAAGAGACAGGTAGCGTGATGCTTGAACTGATGTGGCATATTCTTGTTCTGCTTTTTGACGAGCATGATAACGAAGATGTTGATGACGTTCTTTGTCCTCTATTACCCAAACAATTCCTCTGGCTAAATCTTCCGTATCACCATAGTTAGCAACATAGCCATTGCGATCGCGATCGACTATATCTGCTAATCCAGTATAAGCAAACACGACAATAGGAGTACCGCAAGCCAAGGACTCGGAGGCGGTTTGTCCGAAGGCTTCTTGTAATGAAGGGGCTACCATTACATCGGCTGCTGAATAAGCTAATCTAAGCTGAGTGTCGTCTAAATGCCCTAAGTAATGGACTGGAAAACCAAAATCGATTGATTTTTCTGGTTGAGAAGCCCCAAAAATAACCAGTTCGATTTGTTTTTGTCGTGAGGACTGACTTAATTGTTTTAAAGCTTGCTGAAGCAGATGAGAACCTTTGCGGGTATCTCCCGTAGCATCAATAGCACCAAAAAGAACCAGATGCTTATCTTGAGGTAAATTGAGCTGCTGTCTGGCTTGTTGTAAGTCATAGGGAGCAAATCTGGCTAGATCTAAGCCAAAGGGAATAATCTCGATCGGCAATTCTCGAAACAGAGAAGAAAAACGAGCGCATTCAGCCATCCAAGAACTAGGAGCAACAATAGTAAGATTAAGATCTTGCCAGGCTTTTTGTTTGCGCTGCCATACCCAACGGGATAAATCACGATCGCGATCGCTTTGGAGTTGAGGACAATTACCGCAACTATCTTGATAGCGATCGCATCCTAGAGTGTAATGACACCCCCCTGTAAACGCCCACATATCCTGTAGAGTCCAGACCAAAGGCTGCTTAAACTTAGCAAGGGCTTCTACGGGTACAAAACCGTTACAAACCCAATTAAGATTGATAATATCGGGAGCAAATCGAGCAACGCTTTTGGGTAAAGCGTCGGGACACCACTGGGGCGAGAACATTTGTTGGCGATGAGGATGAAAATTAACGGGGATAGAATCTGCCAGCGATCGCAATTTGGCATATACTTTAGGTTCAGCAGTAGTGACAGTGCGATCGCCACTCTGCTTGTATTGAACTACTAATTGGGAGTCTATACCAATACCGAGCATACCCTGGTGAATTCGGTAAGCTGCTCGTGCGGCTCCTCCAGCTAGATCGAAAGCACTTAAATGTAAGACTTTCATAAAACTAATTATTTAGATATTTTTAAAGTTAAGAATTTTTTGTAGTTTGTTTTTCAATATTTCCAATTTATTAAAATCGAAGAGATTATTTTGCAGATATCGATCTGCCCCCGCATCTCGAATGATAAACGGTGGATGTTTTAAGGGAAAACTCATCGCCTCGCAAGGCAAATTAGCCCACGGCGACTTTAAATCTTGAGTATGGGTAGCATCAGCAGCAAAACCGATATTAGAAACTAAATTTACATTAGGCATAATTGCCAGTCCGCTTTGAATCCAGCAGGAAAAAAACCATTGAAAGTCCCATGTATAATTCTGTTGGTAACAACCTTGAAAATTTCTAGTCCAAACATATCTTTCTCTTTGATTGAGAAAATTATTAAACCAGCTACCCTCCAAAATCTCTGGTAAGCAACTCATTTTAAAATCATAGTGCTTCCAAGCTCTACGCCATGTAGCCCAACCCCAGATCAGAGGATAGCGAGAAAAATGATAACTGTATTTAGATCGAGACTTATTGTATTTAAGTAAATGATAGTTACCTGAGATGTGCATAATTCTTGAATCATCTCTATATTTGGCTAGCAATTCATGGCAAAAAAGGAAAAAATCAGGGTGAGGCAGACAATCATCTTCAAGAATAATTGCTGACTCTACTTGCTCAAACACCCAATCAATGCCAGAAGATACTCGCAATCCACATCCCAAATTCAGATCTGAATAATTTTTCAGCACTTGGCAATTCCAATCAACAAGGTCAATAATGGCACGAGTAGCCGCGCACTTTTCCAGATCATCAAAGCGATCTGCGCGAGGTCCATCAGCAATTACAAGTAATTTAGATGGTTTTACTTGGCGAAGGACTTCAAATACTTTTCGGGTATTTTCTGGTCGATTAAAGATTATTAAAACCACAGGAGTTTGTATCATTATTTAAATTATTTTGGAATCCTCAATACTATCTCTTGATAACTACCCGACTTAACTATTTGACCTTGTTCGAGCATATAAATAAGATCGCAATGCTCCAGCGTTGATAAACGGTGAGCAATAATAATCATTGTTTTTTTACCACTCAAAGATTTAATTGCTTCGGTGACTAGACCTTCGGTTTCGTTCAACTAGATCAAAAGCACTCAAGTGAAGCACTTTCATAAAAGTATTTTCATAAAAATTATTAAACTTAACTTTGGTTTTGTCTCATGCTTCTCAAGCAAAATGGAGCTATAGTCATGACTAATAACACACTTGCGGACATAATTATTATACTCAATAGGATATTTTCTATTAACATAGTTCTGCCTATAGTCTTTGCCAAAATACTTTCAAAGGTGCAAGAACTTAATAAGATTACTCCACAGATAAATAGATTAAAAGAAACGAAATCAGCTCTAGACATTATGGCGATCGCTCCCAAAATAATTCCCAGGGGAATAAAAATTATTCCATAATAAAAAAATTTGTAAAGCTTGACAAAAGAATGATTGAGGTGAACACTCCAATCATTATTAAGAAGAGATATATATTGGAAGAAAGCAATACTTGGATTCAAGTCAATAGAGTAAACATCTTTTAATTGGTCAATATAAAATCGAAGTTCTGAACCATTATAGGTAACAATCAAATGGTGGAGCTTAGTATCTTTAAAAACATTAGGAACAATTATTTCTGGCTTTGTCCCATTCTCGCCAGTAATAGGTGTACGCAGCCGAAAGACTAGATCTTTTCCCTCTTGCCCAAGAGTAAAGTTGCGATGATAACCATCTTTTGAAAGTGAAATAATACGAGCTGGTCCAGTCTGTGTTTGTTCGGCTGTTGCCAGCTTAGTAATCAAGCTGAATTGAGAAGTTTTACGAAGTCTTTCAGTCAAGGAAGTAGCAGCAGTGACTGTTTCGAGCCAATTACTAGAAGTCAAAACAACGCCTTCAGTTTGAGCTCGAGCTTCTAAAGGCTGTTTGTGCCAAGATAATTTTGTAAGATTGCCTGCGCGATCGCGATCGCTATTTTTTCCTTCTAGCTGATAAAAAGCTACTAGTGCATTTCCAATAGCATCTGAAGGAAGAAAGCCAGAAAGTATCTGTTCTACTTCTTTTTTAGCGATCGCTCTATCAGCGATCGCTAAAGAAGAAACATATCCACTCCAAGGTCGATCTCCTACCTGCTCATTACCAACCAATAGTGGAAAAGACTCATCCCAGTTATGAAGATTGTTATAATTCAGCAACGCTAAAGAAGCTATAAAAGCTATGGTAGCGTAGCTAATAAATATGGCTGATAGCTTCTTGAGTGAAAAATATTTGTTTAACTCACCTAAAAATAACAAACTAAATAATTGAAAAGCGAGAAACCCTAAAAATCCACCCAAAGTATTTGCCTGTATATCTGTTACGGTAGAGCTTCTAGAAGGTAAAAATGCTTGCAGTGCCTCCATTAAAAAAGAAAAACTAGCACTAGCAGCTAATACTAAAATAAGTGCGGCTATTCCTTTTAGCTGTCTTCGCTGACTTATACCTGCCAGACCAAAGCCAAAGGGAAAAAACAAAAGGATATTAGCTAGCACATCTTCTAAGTAGCTTGGATGGTGAAAACTTTTAGCAATTACATCCAGCGAAACATCTTTGATAAAAAAATTAAATGGAAAAAGAGTAACTAATATTACTATCAGAAAGCTGCAAATGAAAATTTCAGAAACCCATTGCTCAACTCGTCTGTAAACATAGTTTTTGAAAGATTTATTAGCAATCTTGCGCGAGTTCATCGATAATCCCCGTTCTCTTAAATGAAGATAAAATTTATTATTACCAGCGAGTGGGGACTTTCTTTTTAAACGACCCAAAAGACACTTCTTCGATATTTAGGGCTAACAAGAGATTTATAATCAGTTCTTTAGACAATCTCGGTAGCATCAAATAAAACCATCTAATCATTTGAGCGTAGCAAGATATTTTTTCAGACCAACTTAATTTGACACGTTTTATGGACTTGAGGTACTCAAAGAACCATCTCCATAATGGTAGTATCATCTTCCCTTTATTTGCCTGATTGAACCACATATTATATTCATAATAACTATTGTGTTTCCTTGCCGATGTCTCCTGATGATCTCTATAGAGAAAAAGATGTGCAGGAATCTCGTAAAACTCTCCATTTAACGCAAGTTCTCCAAGCAAAACTGCATCAGAGTTAAGATAACTTCCAATCAGTGGTGTTTTCTTAAGAACACTTGTCCGTATTACCCCAAAAATGGGAGTCCATCTATCTCCTCCAGGATGGTCGTCAAATGTTTCAATATTTAATTTTGCTTGTGAGGTATTGATAGTGTCCTTTGTTAGCGTTGACGATGAGGTATTATTGACATACTTTTTAGATTCAGATACTTTCTTATTAGAACTAAGGCCGCCAAAAAATATTAGATCTAGATAGCGTTGAAATCGTTCTCGTGGTTTTGTTGAATTGAGATTAAGAAGTTCGGAAGATGACTTTCTGATTTGCTGTCCTCGATCGTCAATAAACATGACCTGAGAGTAACACAAAACTACAGAAGGTAGTCTTTCAAGCACCTCAAAGCAACGCTCCAAATATTCCGAAGCATATAGATCGTCATGAGCAGCCCATTTAAAGTATTTGCCAGTAGATAACTCAAAGACGCGGTTGTAATTGCGTGCAGCACCAATGTTTTCTTCGTTACGATGGTAACAAATTCGTTTATCTCTATCAGCATATTCTCGACAAATTTTTTCAGTGCTATCTGTTGAAGCATTATCGGCAATAATTACTTCAAAATCTTTAAAGGTTTGAGCTAATATTGAGTCTAAGGTATATTTAAGAAAGTTTTCACCGTTATATATTGGTAGACCAATGCTAATAGATGGTTTTTTATTGCTCATTTAAACTTTTTTATCTCCATAAACTATGCTAAAAATAATCTTTATTCTAGAAAAAGCTACTTTTCTAAAACCACTTCTTTATAAGTACCTGACTTAATAATTTGACCTTTCTCAAGCAAATAAATTTGATCGCAATGCTTTACTGTCGTGAGTCGGTGAGCAATAGTAATCATTGTCTTTGTCCCAATTAAAGCCTTAATAGCATCTGTGACAAGATGCTCAGTTTCATTGTCCAAGGCTGATGTTGCTTCATCCAAAACAAGAATTTCTCGCTCATGATAAAGTGCCCTGGCAATTCCAACTCGCTGGCGTTGACCACCCGACAACATAACGCCCCGTTCGCCAATACGGGTGTCAACTCCATCTGGTAGGCTTTCAACCATCTCTGAGATTTGTGCCAACTGGATTGCTCGATCCAATTTTTGCTGATCGATTAAATGATCTGGGACTCCGAAAGCAATATTACGCTCGATTGTGTCGTCAATCAGAAAAATGGATTGAGGAATATAGCCAATTAAATTTTGCCAAGAACGCAAATTAGTATAAATTGAGATTCCGTCAACTGTAATATCTCCTTTTTGCGCGGTTAACAAGCCTAGGATAACGTCAACAAGAGTTGTTTTGCCTGCGCCAGATTTACCGATTAAGGCGATCGACTGCCCCTTTTTTATAGTCAAGGATAAACGATTTAAAGCATTTTCAGCAGCGTTGGGATAGCGATATACAACATTATCCAAAATGAGTTGATGAGAAAAATCGATCTTGGCAATCCCCCGCTCGATATTGATCGGTACTTTAGGTTTGACAACAGCCGAATTTATTTGAATATCTGATTTCGGACTTGACTCTATAGATTCTAGTTCTTTGAGATCGGTATAGAGTTCAGTCAGACTAAAACTAGAATTTTTCAACGTACTTAACCCATTAGCTAAACCGCTAAATGCAGGAATCAATCGAATTGAGGCTAACGCGAAAATGCTTAATGTTGCAGTCAAATCTTTAACGTCACGGTTTAAGATGAGATTCACAACTATAAAGCTGATTAAAAATACGACTAACAGAGTCTCGATCACGAAACGGGGAGAAAGCTTAAATGCGTAAAAATGGATCGATGAATCGGCATGTCGCTGTGCTTCTGCAACAACTTGTTCTTCAAAAAAGGAAGAACAACCAATAACACGATTTTCTTTGAAGCCTCCTAATCCATGATTAATTCCACGGATAATGCCCCAGTGAGACTCATAAAGCTCTCTTGCCCAAAAAGCCATCTTACTTTTAAAAGAATTAAACAACAATATTAGTGGCAAAGAGATTAATAACAGACTTAATGCAGTAAAAGGATTAGCATAACAAAGCAGTAGGCTGATGAAGACAATTGTAATAGCGTTGGAGGTAGAAACCAAAAGTGTGCTTAAGATTGAATCAGAAAATGCAATGCTTGAGTCAGACACATTGTGAATAATTTGAGCGCTGTTTTTACTGGTATAAAAAGTATAGGGTGCCCCTAGGTAAGCACTCATCAACCGACGCAGTAATTCCTTTCTTTGTATGTAACAAAATCTAAAAATATTTGTCTGTATATGCCAACTGATTAGTGACTTAATGCAGAAAATAACAGCGATGCAGAGTCCAATTAAAGCAATGAATTTTGATTCTTCACTGAATCCTAGGCTGGTATAAGCCAGGTTAAGCAAATTATTTTTTTGAATCAGATTGGGAGTGCTTGCTAGGACAATAAAAGGTCCAATAATCCCAATGCCGAAAACTTCCAGCATTGATACTAAAGTAAATGCTATGAACCACTTGACTAGGGCAACAGATTCACAGGGTAAAACATAGAGAAACTTTCTTAAATAGTTCATGAGGCAAATATGTCTGGCTTGGTTCAGGTAAGAGGTAGGTGCTTAGCAATGGGTTGAAATAGGACATTAACGAATGAGGCTAATCTCTAACTGTTATAGCCATGAATTACTTTTAAGTTCAATTATTTCTGGCCACTTTCCAGTGCAAATCGTATCTTTCCTTCTGGCTGACTTTCCCAGTCGAGGTTGACAAGGCTGTTTAAGAAATTCATATGTCCCCAACTTAGCTCTTTGTATCGTTCTATAATACTCCAATCAAATTTGACTTTGGCGTTTTTGATATTTTCAGCGTTTGCTAGAAAAGCAGCCAAATGAAACCTTTTTGCCGTAGTCGGCCAAATTGCAAAATTAGCATTAATACTTTCCAAAAAAGCATGAACTTTGGGTGAGCCTCCAACACAATAAAATGGGGTTCCTAGAGAAAGGGCAGTTAAACCCATGTGCAGCTTGTAAGAAACAATTAAATCTAATGAAGCAACAAACTTCAGGCTTGAGATTGGATCGCTATAAATATGATGTTTGATATAAGGCGAGTCGAGTTCAGGAAGGAAATCAAGGTTGATGGGACTTGTTTCTAGATGCATTCGAATAAAGTGAAAAACCATATTCTTTCTGATGCTTGCGATCGCTTTTAACTGTTTAGCAAGCCATCGGCTACTTAGAGAATTCGGAATATTTATACCTACATGAATTTTTTCACTTGATTGTGAGGTTGGGTAAATATTCCAATAATCAGCTGCTGTCAGCAATACATCAGGATAATAAACTGCCTCTTTCCCAAGCTGATTTAAGAGGATTAAATCTTCTACCAACCGGACGGTTGAAGATTGACAAATGTCATCTTGAAAAAAGTTGCTCAGATTCTGGGGTAATGACACACCTGTTAAACCAT
The DNA here is from genome assembly GCA_965218345.1 of Waterburya sp. Lineage (GTDB taxonomy): Bacteria > Cyanobacteriota > Cyanobacteriia > Cyanobacteriales > Xenococcaceae > Waterburya. The sequence goes on along the minus strand of CBDCKS010000002.1, from coordinate 5,266,358 downwards.
CTCCTCCTATACAGACAGGAAAGATAGGACATCGATGGTCAGAAGCAAGCCGAGCTAGATCTATCATTCCCGTGTCATCAGGCTGGATTCTCGGTGTCAGTGCGTGTCCACCGCCTAGAATGGCAAATCTGGCATTCTGGAAAAGTTCATCTAACGAGTCTGTCGTATTGATTAAATATCGATTGGCAATCGTTTTATCTAATTCATTTACCCAAGGGTCTGCGCCAAGCTTTTTTAGGTAATCAGCAAAGGTGATGGCATATAGATCGTCACCATAGTTTCCTGCCTTATAACCTCCGTAGATGGCAATTTTCATAAGAGCAATATTCTCCATTAAGATCTCTAAGATTGTGAGGATTGAACTTTATTTAAGCAGTCTTGCAATTTTTTTGCCAAAAGAGGCGATTGCATTATGGAAACATGATCGCCAGGAATAGCATGAATTTCTAAGTCTCCTGTGACAATCTCTGCCCATCCTAGTTTTCGATCCACCCTAAAGCCAGGAGGACATTCTGCTGCTTTGAACAGCGCAACTTTTCCTGAGTATGCTTGAGGAACATATATTTTGGTAATACCAGTATAGGCTTCGTGAAGTTTTTCTAAACTATCTCCACCAATGAGTCCTTTATAGATTAGGCGTTGATAAAAGACCCAAGAGGAATGTTCTAGAACGTATTCACTAAAGCGATCCATCAAGCGTTTCAGAGGATTTGGCTCTACAGAAAGCTTTCTAACAGAAGGGTTATCATTAAGAGATTTAGTTGGTTTGCTTTGGTTGAGAGATGATGGACTGTTAGTTGATTCAGCGTTCACTTTTGCAAATTGCTTTTGCCAAGAGCGAGTCAAAAATCTAGGTCCGCTCAGTGTTATTGCATATCTTAAAGAAGAGAAGAAACGAGGAACCGTTGGCAATAACTTCTGGCTACCTGGGGCATATGTGTCAAACATGACTAAAGTTGCTACCCGCTCATTTTGGGCAATTAATTGTTGAGCAATTTCAAAGGCAATTGTGCCACCAGCCGATAAACCAGCTAGATAATATGGACCTTGGGGCTGAATTAAGCGAATTTCCTGAAGATAGTATGTAGCACATTCCTCTGTGTTGGGCAGAGTAGGATTTTTAGGATCGATCATGGGAGATTGCAATCCATAAACTGGTTGTTCTGCACCCAAACCAATAGCTAAATCGCGATAAATTAGTACGTGACCACCTCCCCCGTGAATGCAGAACAGAGGTGGCTTAGAGCCACCTGTTTGAATCGGAACTAGGGGAGACCAGGCATCTTTCAATTCCTCGCTTTGAAGCAAATGGACAAGTTGTTTAATGGAAGGGGCTTTCAATAAGGTAGCCAAAGGAATAGATGCATTAAATATTTGCTCCATTTTAGAGACTAATTGGACAGCTAGCAGAGAATGACCCCCCAACTCAAAAAAGTTGTCATCAATACCTACCTGCTTAAGATTTAGTACCTCAGCCCACATAGAAGTAAGTTGTTTCTCTACTATGGTTTGGGGGGCTACGTAGGGTGCCGTTGAAACAAGATCGGCAGCATCAGGCTTGGGTAAAGCCCCTCGGTCAATTTTGCCGTTATTAGTCAAGGGAAAAGACTCTAAAATGACAAAAGCAGCAGGAATCATGTAATATGGTAACTTTTCTTGAAGCTGCTGACGAACACCCGTCATTTCAATAGCTGCATTAGGTCTAGGTACTAAATAGGCGACAATGATTTTATTTCCTGGTCGATCTTCCCTAACCATTGCTACTGTTTGACTAACATCAGGATTTGCCGTAATTATGGTTTCAATTTCTCCTAGTTCGATTCGGAAACCGCGAATTTTTACCTGATGATCGATGCGTCCGAGATATTCTAAATCTCCGTCGGGTAAATATCTAGCTAAATCTCCTGATTTGTAAAGCCGTGATTCTGAATTTTTACTAAAAGGATTTTTTATAAATCTTTCTGTGGTTAACTCTTTGCGGTTGAGATATCCTCGTGCTAAACCAGCACCTTCAATATACATTTCCCCTACTATGCCTGTTTCTACCTGCTGTAGAGACTGATCTAGTAAATAAACTTGAAGATCGAGAATCGGATAACCAATGATACTGCTGCGACTTTCGAGATCGGCGAGACTAATAGGACGATAGGTAACATGAACTGTAGTTTCAGTAATACCATACATATTTACCAACTGTGGATTGCGATCGCCGTGTCGGTCATACCAGAGTTTTAAACTTTGTAAATCAAGTGCTTCTCCACCGAAGATAACGTAACGCAGGTTTAATTTTCGTTTGCTATGGAAATGTGAGCTTTGTTCAACTTGAATTAACTGAATAAAAGCTGAAGGAGTCTGATTTAAGACTGTTACTCCTTCTTCAACTAGTAGTTGATAAAAAGTATCGGGAGAACGACTAACCAAATAAGGTACGACTACTAACTTTCCACCATAGAATAATGCACCCCAAATTTCCCAGACAGAAAAATCAAAAGCATAAGAATGGAACATAGTCCACACATCATGATGGTCAAATTTATACCAATGTTGTGTAGAAGAAAATAACCTAACTACGTTGCAGTGATCGATTAATACTCCTTTGGGTTTACCAGTCGAACCAGAAGTATAGATAACATAAGCTAAATTAGCAGGTCGAACACCACTATCAAGATTCTCCTTACTGCTTTTAGCTACCATTTCCCAATCTAGATCCAAACATACTATTTGTACTTTATGAGGCGGTAAAATAGCCAGGTGTTTTTCGATAGTTAACAGTATGGTTACTTGAGAATCCAACAAACTATAAGCAATACGTTTTTGAGGATAAGCAGGATCTAAAGGAACATAAGCTCCACCTGCTTTAAGAATACCTAAAATACCAATAATAGTTTCTAGAGAACGTTCAACACAGATACCAACCAAGTCATCAGGTTTGACCCCCAAACTCTGTAAGTAATGTGCTAATTGATTGGCACGATGATTTAGTTCTCTATAGGTTAGCTGTTGATTTTCAAAGACTAGCGCAACTGCATTGGGATGTTGTGTTACCTGTTCTTCAAATAATTGATGAATACATTTGTTACTAAAACAACTCGTCGAATTTACAGGATTTATATTTGATATATGTTGAAAAGTACTTTCGCTCATAAATGATAAAAAATATTATATATGACGTCTATAAATTTAAAAAAGAGTGCATATAGTATATTACACTTATATTGCATCTAATGTAAATTAGATTTAAGCCAGGAGTCACAAATTGAAATGTTTGGATGTCAATTCTAAATTGACAATGAAGTAAAAGTCGCAAAGTATGGTACGTAATTTCTGCTGCCATATGGGTCGTGCAACCAGAAACAGTATTCAAAAGCCGTTCGCAATACCGTTCGGTTAAGCCCCCCAGCCCCCAAATTTGGGGGAGTAAGATTCGTTAAAGTCCCCGAAGATTGGGGGATTTAGGGGGCGAACGAAATAACTTGAAAGACTAACCGAACAGTATTGAAGCCGTTCGGGATTACGACCAGTATTCTGAATCTTATGAAAAACACTCTCAAGTCTTTGCCCAACCTGACCAATAAAACGTTTTCAAAAGAATTTTTGCGCTGTTAATTCCTTCGATGTATTGTCCAGATTTGATTCCCTGTCAAACTAGCTATTTCCTCTTTCTAGCTGCACAATAACCATCATCAGCACTGCCATGAAATTTGAGAAATTTAGGAATCATTCCGCCAAAGGTGGAGATAAGGATAGTCGTCCCAGGCAATGCTAACAATTTCTGGATTGCCGTCTCGATTTAAGTCGGCTACTCTTGCACCCAAATGGCTTTCCTTGCCACTGTCGATCGTATAATCAATCCAGGCTGTACCCCCTTCTACGTTTTTAAATATTTTGAGTAGTTTTGTACCCCGATGTTCTCCAGCGATAATGTCTACGGCACCGTCGCGATCCATATCGAAAACATCCAGACTGTTAGTGGTGTATTGAGTAGTCACAAGATGACGTATCCAGTTTGGTTGTTTAGGGTTATTAGGTTGCTCAAACCAATAGACGTGTGCATTTGGCTCTTCCCCTTCATTTTCTTCGCTGACAATAATATCCAAATGCTTATCGTTGTTAACGTCAGCAACTGCAAAGCGATCTGGCCATAAGTCTACATTGCCGATTTTGTGTTTTGTCCAATCTTCAGCTCCATTGCCAGGGTTTTCCCACCAGGCGATCTTGTCTCCGATAGTATACATATCACTAGCAGCGATATCAATATCGCCATCACCGTCTAAATCGCCAATGCCAATACCTTCCTCACTTGCCTCAGTTGTAACCCGTGTTAGCTGCCAGTTTTCAGACGAAGGATTATCGGGAATCTCAAAGTAATAAATTTCGCGCTTTCCACTAGAGAGGAGAATCTCAGGTTTGCCTCCTGGTACAATCTGCGCTGTTGCATATCCCTGTCCATTTCCATGTTCGGTTGGGGGTAATGTCCCGATTTTGGTAGTCTTCCAGGAATTTCCTTGGCGATCGCCTGCTTCTAGCCAGTAAACATCTGGCAGAGCCTCAGCAATGACATCTGCACGATTGTCCCCATCTACATCAGTAACCAACATGGTATCCACATTAACGGGAAATTCAACGCGGGTCCATTTGCCAGTCATATCGCCACCAGGATTGCGATAAAAGTAGCGACCAGATACGATATCCCCAAAGCCATCCCCAGTCATATCGCCCATCCCCAGACCGAAATAGCGGACTGCATCGGGACCTGCCCAACTAACTAACCCCTTGTACTTTTTCGATCTCTGGTAAGCATCTCTATTATTATCTACTTGAATGTACGTCCAGCGATCGAGTTTGGAGGCTTTTTCTTTTTCAGATTGATTTTGCCAGATTTCTACAACTTTTTCTCCTTGATAGTTTTTGCCTATGATATCGGGCTTGCCATCCCCATTCATGTCTTTGACAACAGCATTGTGAGTTCCCGTAGATGTAATAATGTTACGATTCCAACTCTCGGCTTTGCCAAGGTTTTCATAGACCATGACTCTGCCACCACCAGTATTCATTTCAGCAACAAATACATCTAGATCGCTATCTCCGTCAAAGTCGGCAACCTCTAGACTATGCGCTCCTTGTAGAGATTCGGATTCAATTACGTGTTCTGTCCAACTGGGATTCTCAAACCAGGATACCCTGCCTTCACCCTCGGAATGATCCAAAATGATATCTGGTTTTCCATCACCATTGAGATCTGTAATAATATCCCGACATTCTTCTTTTGCACCCCAATTATCAATAATCAGATGTTTTGTCCAGCTGAGTCCCCGACTATCTTGGTTTTCGTACCAGCTACTTCCTCCAGCTATATCTAAATCTCCATCTCCATCTATATCGCCTAAATCTAATCCTTCTCCAGGAGGAATATCAATTTCGTGGCGTTTCCATGCCTGTCGAGGATCTTTCGGTGCTTCAAACCAGGTAAGTTGACGGGGATCGTCTTTGCGAAAGATAACGACATCTAAACGGCGATCGCCGTTTAGATCGCCCACAGATACATCGTGGGAAAACTTATCACCAATCTTATGCCGTTCCCAATCATCAACAGTGAAGGGTTTGCCTTTATTCTCAAACCAAACAATCGCATTGTCACCATAATCACTGATGACAACATCGTTGTCTCCATCATTATCGATATCGGCAATTTCGCCATCGGTTGTAAAATCACCACCGCTAACAACGTATCGTTTCCAGTCAGGATTTTGATACCAAACCGCTCCAATAGATTCCTGAGAGCCAACCATAACGTCTGGCTTTTTATCTCCGTCAAGATCGCCAACTGCCACCACATCTAGACAGCAATCTAATCCCGAAGGGGGAGAAGGATCGACCACAATATGTTCAAAAGCAAGAGAAGAACCTGTTGAAATTGGGTTAGAGGAGATCTTAGTTATAGTGTTGGTTGGCAAAAGAGTGGCTTTGGAGAGGCTGATAACCACTAATATGCTTAGAATTCCCAGAAAAATAAACCCGATAAACTTCCAATTTTTAAAATTTGTCCATTTCATAACTCTTCTAGACCATTTTATAAAAAAAATTTAATCTGTGGCAAAATAAAACAAATATAGCTAAAACTAAGTAAATAAAAGCAGAAAACGCCAAATATTAGGTCAATTTTTAAGTGAGGTTAATTTTTATAAGCCGTGATTAGATTAATTAAAATTATCAATTAACTTCTAAATGGAATCGCGATCGCGTGTCCGACATTCCAAGCGCTGCCAGGATATGATTCTGCTAAGGATTTGATTTTATATCCGCGATCTAGCAAAAAATTATCTATTTCTTTTTGCTTATTTAATAAGCCTTCTTTTTTTTCATCATCAACGGCAACTCGATTGAGAATATTCCAAGTTATGTTTTTCCAACCCATTTTATTTATACCTTTGCTACAAAGTTTTTGAAGATACTGCCAGTATCATTACCCCATTCCCAATTGGCTACAATCCCCACTCGATTGATCGCCAGGTGCTTAACGTTTGGATAAACATCCCTCAACGAACGATACAGTACTGGCTCATCATCGATAAACGCAGTATAATTCATCCCGTCAAACACAACGCGCAGTCTATGGGTAATTCCCCAACGAACGCGGCTACCAACATTAGTCCAGACAGCATCGTATAAATCTTCAAAACCATTAATAGTAAAAAAAGATGATATCGAAGAACCAGCAAAGCAATCATCCAACCAATTATTAATGATGATGTAGTTTTCGGGGTCTTGCCAAAAAATCAGCCCACCGCGACCTTTTTCTCCCTGTCCGCGATCGCTTCCTGGGGGAGTAATATCCACCTGTATATCGGCAAACTCAGGGTTTTCCCAAGCAACAGTGTAAACTGTACGACCAGGATTCTGATTTTGCGCACTGGCTCTGACCTTAGCGTTACCATTGCTAGTCAGCTCAATAACTCCAGTTCCTATGTCTTTGCGCCAAGTGCATGGAGCGAAGCGATCGCCTTCAGGCAAATCGCTAAAATCTGTACTTTTTTCCGCCAAATCTGTATTTTGTTCGCCTACAAAATCATCCCTGACTACCACTTGCTTACCCTCTGCAATCCAAGGGAAACCAAGGTCTAATTGATCGAAGATGGGTATGCTACGCGGATGTGCCTCAAAGGAGCGAAAATACAAGCAGTTGTTGCTTTCAATGGCTCTAATCCCTACTCCTGTCGCATTTTGTAAGCGAGGATCGGCAAATGAAAACAGTAATTTACCATTGAGGTAAAGGCTAAATGTCTTGCCTTCATCTAATATTTGTAAGGAATGAATGGTATGAGGTTGCAGACAGCATTGCTCACTAACTGCTACAGTTGTGCAGATACCATGCTCCTGAATCTGGAGTTGACAATTGTTTTCTCCCACCAACAAACTCCAAAAGTTGTCCGAATCTTGAAAACGCCAGACAATTCCTACTGTGGTCACCGTGTCAGAGGTTGCCAAGATGACATGGACTAAACCAGAGAGAAGACCAGAATCTAGTATCGCTAGACTATCTTCTGACATTGGTACCGTACCATTTGCCGTTTTTTTGTAATTCCCCTGGTAAACAGCCCACAAGCCACCAATCTCTGCTTTCGAGTCACTCAACAAACTGTCACCAACTAACCTATCTGCCAACTCAGCGGTGCCATACCAAGTTGCCAATTCTGGAATTTGCTGCACCTGAGTGCCATAAACACGGGTATCGACCCAGAAGCCAATTTCCCCTTGAACGCTTTGGTATATTCCTGCGTATACTGTCTCATCTTTATTAAAGGGATCGATGGCAATTGGGCGCATATTGGGATAAGCTGCCAATCCATGACCATTAGGAACTGAGGCAACATAATAAGCCGCTCCTTCCTCTCGCAAAATAGTAATGTAATAAATCTGAAGATTTTGCAAGCCCTTAAACGCAGAAATCAGATTGGAACCTATGCGTGTCCAAAGCTCTCCATTTTCATGATTTGCCGCATGCATAATAAGTGCATTGCCTTCATTAAGAGGGTTGGAAGGGACTTCATTGGGAAACCAGCCAACAGCCAGGTTCTCATAAATCAATGGTAATTGGTTATTTTGTAACGTGAATTTATACCAATAGATTAGTCGTCGCCATATACTTTTTTTATCTTGAGACTTGGTTAATAAAGAGAACAAATACCGAGGAAAAACATATCGAAACCGTTGGTCTATTTTGCTACCATGAAACCAAGTAAAGAGACGTTTCTTCAGAGTTTCGCCAATGTGACCCATTTGGGAAGTATTGTGACCATTAATCAGAAACGTCGCAAATGCCAGTCCATTGGTTCGAGTATACGGACCATAAGCAATACCCGATCGTCCCCATCCAGGTTGAACTAAAGGTTTGATACGCAGAGCATTGTTATCAATACCGATCGTACCTTCAATATCTATGCCCTTACGAGTTACATCAGCGGAGCTTTTGCTTCCGATAACCTTACCTAAGCATTTGTTGTCTGAATACGAGTCTATGAAATAATCGCTCACTTGCTTAGTTTCACTCAAAACCTGTTTGCACATTTTTCATTGATTTTTTCATAATTTTGCTTTATATCTGTAATACCATTTACACATCTAAACCAGCTTTCTTCGTCTTCAGTAAAGATTCTCGTAATGGCACAGTAATTTTTCAACAATGCGATCCCAAGAAAACAGATCTGCTGCCCTCTGACAACCAGCCTCTCCCATCGCTATTCCAAGATTGTTATCGTTCAAAATGCGTAGTAGGGCTTCGGCTAATTCAGTTGCATTCCCAGATTCAACTAAAAATCCTGTTTTTTCGTTTAAAATGGCTTCTGGAATCCCTCCTACACGGCTGCCTACAACAGGAATACTACCAGCCATTGCTTCCAAAATTGGCATTCCCAAGGCTTCGCTTAATGACGAGTTAACGAATATATCCGCATCCTTATAATATGTATTAAGCTTTTCATGGGGAACAGAACCACAGAAAGTTATATGTTTTGCTAACTCAGGAGACAGACGCTTTTGCAATTGTTCAAAGTAGCTTAATTCTTTCCCTGTAACTGGATCGGTGGTATAAAATGAAATTAAATTAGATACTTTGGGATCGTCATCGCTTAAAGCAACGATAAATTCTTTGGGACAAGACCCTATACCACCGACTATATTAAGTTGGACTTTAGGAAAGTGCTCAACTACTTTGGACAATGCTTCTAATAATATATGTACGCCTTTTTCTGGCGATACTCTACTTACAAAAAGAAGTTGTTTAATATCATTTTTTTTGGTATGGCTATTGTAATTTTTTCTATTAAAAAAAGATAAGTCTACACCGTTATAAATCGTTTGGCACTTACTAGAAAATTCTGGAAATTGATGGCGAATTTTTTCTGTTATAAATTCGCTACACCCGATAACTAAATCTGCGTGATGTAACCTCTGTTTTATCATGTCATGGTCTAATTGTGTTAACCATTGACAATGCATATGTATCACAATTTTAATTTTAGGATTTAAAGCTTTAATAATAGGAATAAATTGAGAAAAATTATGAATATGAACAACGTCAATTTTTCGTTTCTTTAATTCGTTTGCAACTGTTATTCCATAAAAAAAATAATATAAGCTAGAGGCGTAATTTGGTTTTTTTGTACTAAAAATTCTTGGTATTTTGCCAGTAATTTTTAATAATAATCTGTCACTTACTGTGGGAATATATTGATAATCTACTCCTTCAAAATATTCTATTTTTTTCTGTAATATTTTCCATTTGGATACGGCTGGTGTATAAACGCTTACATCGCAATTGTGAGCTAAACGACGAGCTATCTGGAAAGTCACAATGCCTATAGAATCCATTGAATTTGGAAAAGAATTGTGATTAAATGGTTGACAAATAAAAGCTAATTTTAATTTTTTTTTACTACTCATTTGTATTCTATAATTTAGAATATTATTAAATTCACTATTGTCCAAATGTTATTAATTTTGGAAAAAGATTGAGATTTTCGAGCATTTTATAAATTTCACTTTCATAAATTGGATTCATTACAATTACAATATCTGGTTTGTAATTTATTAAGAATTCAGGTGAAACAATTTGTTGCCCAGTTCCAGGAATATATTTTCCTTTTTTGTGAGGATTAACATCTACTATATATTCGATTTGCTTTTGCTGTTTGATAGTATTCAAAAAAGTAACTCCTTTTGAACCCGCTCCCCATAAGACTACACGCTGATTTTTGCGAGCAATTTCTTGTAGTCGATCGTTCCAAAAGGTTACCTTTTTTTGAAAATTAGTGGCAAAAGTAACAACATCATTCTTAAGTTGGATTGAGGCTTCAGTTTGCTCCTCTTCTAACTGTTTAGTCCCTTGACTTGGAAAAGCTTCTAAACAAAGAAATTGACCTCGATATTCTTCTTTTGTTCTAATAACTCGAAATCCACAACGAGAAAAGGCAGAAGATAATGAAGCAGGGCTAAAGTAGCAGCAATGTTCGTAGATGATATCCCAAACAGCTAAATTTTGAAAGGTATCTATAGCATTTGGCACTTCAAAAAAAATCTTGATATCAAGATTTTCTCCTATAGTTTGTCTTAGAGTTGTTAGAAAACTTGCAGGATTTTGTATATGCTCTAATGTGTGTCGGCAAACAATAAAATCTCCTTGATAGTTTGCATAATTTTCTGAGTAGTAGTCTTGAATAAATTCAACTTGGTACTTGAATTTTTCATGTTCTGGTCGATAAACATAAGTCGGATCGAAGCCTATGCCATGATTATTACCTAGTTCACATAATAATAATAAAAAGTCTCCTTTTCCACACCCAATTTCAATAATTTTTTTGTGTTGAAGCCCGTGTCGCTCAATTAATTGCATTGCTAAAGATTGAGCATAATTTTGAAAGTGTGGTGAAAATTCTAAAGAGCATTGGTAAGCTTCTGTATATTCGAGTTTAGCTGGGTCAAAAACAACATTTTCAATGAATCCACAATTTTGGCAAAAAGCCAATTTTATATCTCCCTTAGGACAGTTTTGAGCCGCTTGTTGCTCTTTCCAAAGAAGATTGCAGAAAACTGGCATCTTTGGCAACTCAAAAAACACTTCAAGGTGTGGCAATGAACAGACAGGACAAGGTTTTTTCATTGGCTGGTGAATGCATTTTTGTTGAGGATAATTTACTTCATTTTTTGCCCACTCTAATGACGGACGGTTTTGCTCTGTCTCTGGTAGTAAATTTGGTAGTAAATTTTGCTGATTATGAGAGGTTGCCATCTTTTTATGCTTTAAACTTATAATTGCATCGTAAGTTATTAGTATAAAAATCCAAACATTTTCATCAAAACTTTTTATTTACTTTATCTAAGCCACAAACCTTTGCGTCGCCAATATTGTTCCATAAGAGCCAATTCTATTTGCTTTTTAGATACCATATTCAAGTCGACAAGCATTTCTCCTATTTTCTTATTTTTATACTTTTGAAGCCTAATAATTGTATTAATTTTAGCTAAGGTAATTACTTTTTGTTCGACCAAGATTTCTCCCAGCTTGATTCTTTGATTTTTGAGATAATACCGAAGTTGAGTGACAGAAATTAAGTCTTTTTCAACTAAAATTTCACCAAGTTTTAAAGAGGGGCTTTGTGTTTGCTCTAATAAGGCTTTGTCTAATATTTCTTGGGTCAACAAACTTTGTCTTACCAAAATTTCACCAAGTAAAATCGGCGAACTATTCAAACCAGTAATATCTACAATATCTACTACCATGTTGCGATCAAAAAAACTTCGACGGACTCGTTCGAGATTATCTTGATAGGGAATCAACAATTGTCTAATTGCCAAGTATAAAAAAGGAGGAATGGTTTTACCGTAGCGATACCAGAGCCTTTGAGGTTCTTGAAGCAAGCGATACAGCCATTCTAGCCCCGATCTTTGAAGCCAATAGGGGGCTCGTGGATTTAAACCTGCATACATGGAAAAAACTGCACCAACACCAACCATAACCGCATTGATTTTTCCTTGGTGTTGGTTCATCCAAATTTCTTGTTTGGGACATCCAAGACAGACAAATACTATTCCCGCACCGCTTTGGTTAATGCGATCGATTAAAGGATAGTCTACATCTTCGACAATTTCTTCAATAGTAATCTGCGGTAAAGTTTCCATCCCTGCAATTTTTAATATTGGATATTCCTCTTCCAGCCTCTGCTTCATTTTGGCTAGAATTTCAGGCTGTGAACCGACACAATAAACTTTAATTCGACATTGTTGAGCTAATTCACAAAGGTTAATAAATACATCTAATCCTGCTACTCGATTTTGGTTGTATATTCCTAATTTTTGTAACATCCAAACTAAAGGCATTCCATCGGGAGTTACCATATCCGCTTTTTCTAGAACCCCAGCAAAACTTCTATCCCAGTACGCTTCCATCAGCATATGAACATTAGCCAAACAGATAGTTTTACTTTCTTTTGTTCTTGCCCATCGAAGCATCAACATAATTTGTTCTTCAAAAGTAAGGCAAGTTATTGGGGTGTTTAGTAAGTATTTAGTTGGTATCGAAAATTGCATTTTATGTAGATATAACTTAATTTAATTTAAATGTATTCTCCAAATAAAAAGCTGTCTGAAAATAATCCCAAAACGGTTTAAAAAAACAAATTGTTTTAAAAACAGTTTTAGATTAGGTTTTCTTATTTAAAAAGGAGTGTCTTATCGATCGCATTATGCTCTTTAGTTCTTTTGATAGTAATCAACTCGATCAAAAAGCAGGGAGATCGCCAGTAATAGTTAAGCCAGTATTCTTTCTTAAAGATTTCTTAAATCTATGAATTTTTACTAGTCGTATTTTTTTGTATACAAACTAAAAACAATCATATTAATATAAAGATAATACAGACATGAGTTACCAATGTCAATAAATTTGGCAAATTTAAATAGCCAAAATACGTGCAGTTGAAAAAACTGTATTCTATTGTTACCTTTCCAAATGTTTAAGGACATCAAAATGGGAGCATTCCACTTTAAGGATTTTGCTAATGCATTCAGAAACAACCATAGAAGTGGGAAAAAATTCCGTCGCTTGCTGTGCGACAAGCGGATGATTTGTGGTAAGAAATTACTCAAGATCAGAAAATCAGGCGTAGGGGATTTGCACCGAGTCTGAGTGATAGCGAGATAATCACAAGAGAATTTAATCTACACTATTTACTCGCTCAATAAAATTGGCGATCGCTTGATTCACCACTTGCGGATATTCGGCAATCAAGAGATGTCCCGCTTCTGGTAAATGTAAATGTTGTCCTAGCTGAAAACTATTTGCCAACTCTTCTCCCATCTGTTCTGTAAACATTGAGTCTTGACCTGCACTAATTACTAAGATAGGTATTTTCTTTTTCATAGGGGTTTGGTGACGTTGCCAAAAATTGTAGCCCCAAAAAATTTCTAACGCTTTGTAGGGATGAGGTTCAAGGGGAACAGGGCTTTCTGCCAAAAACTGTTCTATTTTTTTGCCTTGATGATTGCTAGAGAAACGGTTTGTCCAAGACTGCACTTTGGGAAAGCGATAAAGGTATCTGCCTCCCCAAGCCAAAAACTTGATTAGGGGAATTTCCCACCAAGGAGCAAGATCGTGAGTGCCACCTGCGATCGAGACCAGGGCTGTAGCTGAGTTGTATCTTACCCACTCTAAACCTAAAGGGACACCATAACTATGACAACAAAGAATTGGTGATTTAATCTTATAGCGTTGGAGTAAGCGAGTTAAATCACGGCAGTGTCTGCCCACAGAATAGCGGTCGTAAGCACTAGACTGTCCGTGTCCTGCCAGATCGTAAGCCAGTACTTCCCTATGGCGATCGCCAAAAAATTCATATTGCGATCGCCAGTTAAATCGATTTCCTAATCCACCATGCAAAAAAACCAATCCTGGCTTAGTTCCAGCATGATAGCTAACCTGTAAGTCTATTTTACGGCGCAGGTTAATTAATTCACCCTCGAGATAGTCTTTCAAGACTCAATTGTTATTTATTGGGAATTTATACTTACATTATTAACTAAAGCTAGACAATAAAATATCTATTAGTTACAACATAAATCAAACTCAAATCAAAGTGGACTGTAGATTATTGCTTTTATTAACCGCAGCAGTACGAGTTATCAATCTTTTATCGGCAGTAACTCCTGGCTTACCATTAAGATTCGATTGTCTCTAATTTACTCAAAGGACTGAATTATGTTTGATATGATTGAAATCAAGTCATCGCTACAATAAACGCAAGTTTGTTAGCGATATATATAACCTTTTAAATGACTTCAACATTTATTTTATGAGTAAACAATTAGTGTTGATTGCTTAAACACTCAATTTGGCAAAGTGTGCCGATTTGAACTTGAGGATTTATTATACTATCTATCTTTATATCAAAACTTTCTATCAGTAAATTAAGCTAAATGAACAGCTATGATGACGAATAATACCAACAAAACGTTTAGAATTTTTGAATTTGTTTTTTCAATAGCCGCTTTATTTCATCTATCCGAAGCTATTACTCCCCTACTTTTGACCAAAGGAGCAAATGAAGGTGACGGTATAGCAATAAGTGCTTATGATTTGTCTCTTAACGCCAAAATGTCTTTGCTGGTTTACTTTGTGACTTTTGTTCTTTTGGCAATGAGATGGAAAAGAGTTCTCCCTGTACTTTCTAGCAATAAGTTGCTCTTTATCTTAATGGCAATTGTTTGTTTTTCCTATTTCTGGTCTATTAACCCACCCCAAACTTTTAGATTTGCTGTTTATGCCCTCGGTACTACGGCTTTTGGACTCTATCTGGCAACCCGTTATACTTTGTCCGAACAGATGAATTTGCTAGCTTGGACTTATGGATTGTTATTGATCTTAAGTATTTTGTTTGTAGTGGCAATACCTAAATATGGTCTGATGGGTGGAGTGCATGAAGGGGCTTTTCGCGGTGTATTTACTCATAAAAATCAGTTTGGTGCATTTATGGCTCCTTCTGGAGTAATTTTCTTTTTAAGTGCCTTGAGTAATCAAAAAAATAGCTGGATTTATTGGTTTTTGCTGGTTCTTAGCTGCGGTACGATGGTAATGTCGCAGTCTACAACAGCTTTAGGGACATTTCTAGTCATGTTGATGCTGTGCATAGTTTATCGTATCTTTCGCTGGCGATATGAGGTAATGGTTTCGGCAATTTTAGCTGTAATTATTGTCGGTGTCGGTGTTCTGGTTTATTTGGCTGGATACGTAGGCGAGGATGCACTCACTAGTTCTGTAGGTAAAGATACAACATTATCAGGCAGAACCCTAATCTGGAGATATGTTTGGGATCAAATTCAGCTACATCCCTGGTTGGGTTATGGACTGTCAGCATTTTGGAATGGTTTTAAGGGTCCTTCTGGCTATATACAATTAGCAACGGGGATAGGCGTAATTTATGCTCACAATGGATTTCTAGATATTTGGTTGTCTATAGGGATTATCGGCTTGGGTGTTTTTTTAATCGGCTTTGTGATTACAATATCCCAATCTTTAGCTTTATTGAGAAGAACTAACAGCCCAGAAGGGTTTTGGCCTCTTTTGTTTTTAAGCTACGTTCTATTGTCTAATTTGACTGAGGGAACAATAAATAGTATGAGTAGTTCTTTTTGGGCGCTCTATGCGGCAATATCTTATTCCCTAATTATAGCTAAGAACAACAATTACAAAATTTACGATTAATCTAACAGTAGAGACAAGGCATGCCTTGTCTCTGCTTTTTGCGCCTTAAATTTACGTATAAAAACTTGGTTGAATGAATGAATTTTTTTTTGATAGTTTTCCAGATGATCTTGCCAGTGGCAAAATTATTGGGAGTAAAACTGATGCTGGTGTTGAAAGAAAAGGAATAGATCGAGAAAAGGCGATCGCCATTGACAATCATGCTCTGCGTTTCAAGCCTTTGATTCAACCTGGTTGGGGTAGACAGGGTATTGCCTACGGCAAATATCAGCGCGCAAATGGATTAACTATGGCGGTATTGCTGCTTAATGGTCATAATACTTCTCAGGCTGAGACGATTGAATGGCTCTATAAAAGAATTCCTCGCTGGTTGCAGGGTAGCGAAACTGATTCAATATTGAAGCGGGTTACTACCTGGCTAGGAAGTCAGCATAAATCAGCAACACCAAGACGTTTACTTAGTTGGTTTCGCATGGCAGCAGAGGTAACTAAGTTTTTTCCCCTACCTGAAATCAATGATAATTTGGCTGTGGGTTGGTTTACTGATGCCGTACCAAGCAACCTGCCTGAAAACGCCAACAATTTTGTTATTCGAGCCACGGGAGCGGAAAATGGCGAGTTGTTAGCTAAAGTAGGTACTAAACTACTCTCGATTTTACGGGGACTACAGAATGTTCCTGTATGTTATGTGGTGATTTTAAGAGAGCAAGGAGCAGCTTACTATGCAGCTTCTATACCACAGGTTTATAGCTTACCGAGTTTTCCCCAACTTCGTCCAGTAGCCATTGATGCCGTTAATCTTGAACCCACTCTCTATGCAGGTGTTCATCAAAGCGTCCTCGGTCAAATTGGCTTTCGTGCCGATACTAGAGTGTATGGGGTAAAGGTAGAAACCATTTCGGCACTAGCTACTTGGTACGGTACGGCTCATGGTGCAGATGCCTTAATAGGAACAGGAAATCTTGCCTCTATTCCTGCTGAAGCAGGAGGAGCTTGGCAGATTATTGCTGGTAGTTTTGAGCGCACCAAACAAGGCTTGATAGCCACGCAAAGTGATAGTCTCGCGATTTTAAAGCCTCAGACCACTTCGGGACTATTACACGCTAGAATTTGCTTTAGCAGTAAGGATAGTGCGATCGCCCCAGAAGATAAATTAGCTACCATTGGCATAGTCTGGAGATTTCAAGATCGCCACAATTACTGGTGTTGTGAGATCGACAATCATAGAATATGTCTTCAGTTAATCGAGTCTGAACAAAAAGAAGTATTGGTCTGTGCTGAAGACTTTTTAATTGCCGATGGAGTGGGTCACCTACAAATATTAGATGATGGACGAGAAGTAAAAATATATTTTGATGGTCAGCTAGTTGGCAATTATACCGACGAACGATTAGCAACTGCTACAGGTGTAGGCATAGCTATATCTAACGAAAATTCTGATTTGTATTTACAGAATTTTGAAGCTCATCCCCGTACTGTAACTCTTCCCACTCTCGATTTTGATTTGCCCTGGTGGCGAGAAGGCAAAGATATTGTCATCGAAGATGATTTTAACAACTGGGAGGGAGATCTAAGCGGCAAGACTACTTTGTTGGGTAAGCAAGTCTGGCAAAAAACTATCGGCAAAGGTGTCTTTGAAATTTTACAATCTGGCATTGCCAAAGTAAAAGCCGACGTTGCTAATCCTAATCCAGATCGTACTGCCTATACTGTGGCGGTAGACAATTCTAGCTTTGCTGATGTGTCAGTAACCATTGTTCCTCCTGGAAAAGAACGAGGTCAAGGAGAAAAAGGGCGAGGCGGTCTAATTTTTTGGCAGGATCGAGATAATTACATCATTATCAATACCTGGCTGGATGACTTTTATGAAGGAGAGTCAATTTCCTGTTTTTTCCGTATTGCTGGCTTTGAAGAAATTTATGATGCGGTGTGGTCAAATATTGGTCAGGCGATCGCTTTTGGGCAACCTTATACTCTTAGGATAGTCTTTGATGGTAATAATTATTCGGTACGAGTAAACAATCAAACCGTTTTATATCGCGCTCTGACCGATGTTTATCCCTGGGCTACTGCTTTAAAAATTAATCGCCTCGGCATCATAGCTAATTGGGAATGGGGAAATGATACTGGCAGTGGTTTTAGTAATTTTATCGTCAGAAAATCCGCTCGGCATAACCAATAAATTTACAGTTAAGGACTAAGTTTAGATACAAAATTTAATTTTGCCAAAGCGTAAAACAATTGCTAGATTTAGAGCAATAATAACAGTTATTATCGGCGCAACTACATTACACTCATTTTCCCATGAATGCTCATACACCTCCAGCAATTATTTCAGAAAAAATTAAACTACTTTTATCCTTCAAACAAGATATTTATGATTGGTTCCATAGACAACACTATTCCCTAAATGTCGAGACACTTCGCTCTCGAATTAAACAAAATACTCAGCAGGTTCGTAATATAGCCCAGGAAACTAACTGTCTTAAACTTGTGTCAACTGCTCCTCCAACTCAAAATGGATTAACAGTGAGGGATTATGATCCTTTTAATAGTGTTTTGGATACTCCTTATTATGGAGTTTCCTTTATTCCCACAATTATCGAGATGATTGATGAAGCTGTTGGTGTTCTAGAAAGTCCTAGATATTCTGAATAATGCCGAAGAGGATCGGACTTTGCTAAGCTGCTTTTTGTTTTTGATAAAACCAAGCTACAGCGATCGCCAAACAAATAACTCGAAAACTATCAGAACTTAATGTTGCCCAGGCTGCTCCTCTCCAAGAATACAGGGGAATTAACCAGAGGTTCAAACCCACGTTGGTTAAAGCCGTTGTGACTTGAATAGCACTGCGGGTTTTTTGAAATCCTGCCCCCGTGAGGGTGTCAGCTAATAATAACTGGATTGAACCAATAATCGGGATAGGTGCCAACCAGCGAACCGTGGCGATCGCATTTTGGTATTCATCTCCTAAAATATAGGTTATCCAGGGAGCAAAAAACAAAAACCCAGTTAGGCAAATAACGCTATATATGGCCACAAAAGGTAATAGACGTTTTGCCAGACTCAAACAGCCTTTGATTCCTTTAGCACCCTCTTGGAAAAATCTAGGATAGGAAGCTCCCAATACGGCATAAATCGGAATACTACCAACTTCTATCAGCCGATACGCTGCACCATATATTCCTGTTGCTTCTAAAGTTGCCATACTTGCCAACATTGTCTTATCTATGTTGGAGTTGATATTGTATGCCGATTCACCAATCGAAAAGTACAATCCTTGGTGAGCCATGTTGGTTAAGATTTTAGGGGCTAATTGGGGCTTGGCTAAAGTTTTGTTGATCCAGATAATGCCGATTGCTGCTGTAGTTAATGAACTCAATAAGTATAAATAAGACCACTGCAACAAGCTTGGTTGACTAAAGCAGGTTGCTAACGCTATAGCTGCTAAAAACTTAGTGATTGTACCGATAATTTGTAGCAGAGAAGAATATTTAAGCAAATCATAAGACATAAATGCCTTGGCACTGACAACAAAAATAGCTAAACCGCCCAAATCTGCTAACAAAATTGCCAGTATCGCGGGTAAATTATCTATGTTTGGAAAAACGGTTGGCGAGATAAAGTAAGCAACAAGGGTCAAAGATAGGCTAGCCAAAAAAACAATTAGTAAAGCATTCCCCCAATAAGTTGGAAACAGCTTTTTGTCTCTTGATACCTGCTGAATTAAAACGTCTCCACTGCCTAGATTAGCAAAAGGAAAAATCAAGGCAGCAAAGGCAGTAATCCCCACAAAAGCACCATAATTTTCTGTACCCAGGACGCGGACAATCAGGGTGAAGTATGCTGCTTGGCAACCTAAATTGATAGCTTTTGCTAATAGTTCCCAAAGACTATTCTTGACTAAAGGTTTTTGCGATATATTCTTTAACTTTTGGCTTAAGTTCTTCAAAACTACTAAGGTTTGCAAACTATAACGGCGGGGACTTTAGACAATTATACTAGCAACTGAAATCTTTTATGGTTTATTGCTGAGGGTTAATTTGCTAACTGTTAATTTAAAAGTATCTTTTATTTCCTGAAATTACTTGATGTTGGTATTATGCTTTATGAATAAATATAATACATAGAGATAAGATTCTAAAGATAAAGCTTGTATGAATATACAATCAAAATTTCATTAAGAAGAAAGAATCAAATATAAAGTTTTAATGAACATTAAGACAATTGAAATTACTGAGGCTAAGCTTGAAGATAAGCAATTTATTAATATAAATATTAAAAAAAAACATCAGTTTATTGATTGATGTTTATATTACTACTAATGACATATTTACAGGTCAAAAAAAACTTTGGTATTCTTACTTTTACTTATTATTTAAATAGGAGATATAATTAGTTTGAAATTATCTCTAGTAAATCAACCTTGGACAATAGCTGCTCCCCCTGAAGGTAGCGATTCAACAGGAATATGGAGTTATCAGGTTAGTCGTCGTCTTATAGAGTACTACCAGATAACTTATTACGGCTGCAAAAGTAAGTTAAATCCCCCTCAGGAATCAGATTCAAACTTATCTCCTCAAATAAAATACAGAGGAATTTCTCATCGGTCAGATAGTTTGCTAAAAATCCCCAGAGCGATCGCCAAAAAGCTGAATACCAACTCTGGGCTACCTTATTTTGCCTCTAGTTGGTTTCATTACGGTTACGGTTGGCAGGTTGCACGAGATGCTGCTCAAAGAGGTAGTGACATTATTCATATTCACAATCATTCTCAGTTTGTGCCGATAGTTCGCAAGTATAACCCCAATGCCAAAATAGTTTTACATCTTCATTGCGAATGGGTAAATCGCCTGAACCAAGAAGCGATCGCCGAAAGGCTAGCAAAGCTAGACTTAGTTATTAGCTGTAGTGATCACATAACTAATAAAATTGCTGCTCGTTTCCCTGAATACGCAGGTATTTGTCGCACGGTCAATAACGGAGTCGATGCCAATTATTTTGTTCCAGCCACTAGATCTCGTCCACAAAATAGCCAAAAAGCACCTCAAATGCTTTTTGTTGGTCGTATTTCACCTGAAAAGGGAGTTCACGATTTAATAGATGCTTTTATCCAAGTAACAGCTACATATCCTGATGCTGTCTTAACTATTGTTGGACCTCATATTATAGTTGCTAAAGAATTTCTTTTTGATCTACAGCATGAACCAGAGATGCAGGCTTTAGAACCTTATTATGGAGTTAATTACCTAGAATATATCAAGAGTAAAATTCCCTCTCATCTGTCTGATCAGGTAATTTTTACGGGTTCCCTACCTCAAGAACAAGTATTACCTTACTACCAACAAGCAGATGTAGTAATCAATCCATCTTTAAGCGAAGCCTTTGGCATGAGCTTAGTAGAGGCGATGGCGACTCAAACACCAGTAGTGGCGACCAAAATTGGTGGCATGACAGAAATTGTCAATGATGGTGTGACTGGTTTATTGACCGACCCAGGAGATATCCAGGCTTTGGCTAAGGCAATTACCAAAATAATTTCCGAACCAGAGATCGCCAAAAAAATGGGTGAAGCTGGCAGAAAGAAGGTTTTGCAGTATTATACTTGGGAACAGATCGCTAAAAGCTTAGTCTTTAATTACGCAACCATGGGGGTAAATATTAAAGTACATGACTCTAAGAAAGAAGTTGCGCGATCGCTATCTGAAGCAAATTGAGCAAATAAAACCCCTGTCTGCCGAAGAATTGGCAGCCTCAGCGATCGTTTTTTCTCCCCATCAGGACGATGAGACTTTAGGCTGTGGAGGCACAATCATTCGTAAACGGGAGGCTGGGGCTAGGGTCAAGGTGGTTTTTATGACTGATGGTAGTCGTTCCCACGATCATTTGATGCCTGAAGACAAGTTAATTACTCTGCGTCAACAGGAGGCAATTGAAGCTGCTGAATGCTTAGGATTATCCTCAGATGATGTGCTGTTTTTTGGCTTTCGTGACGGAGAACTAGAACTAAAAAAATCAATTGCAGTCGAACGGGTTCAGCAATTACTTTTACAAGATCGACCTCAACAGGTATTTATACCCTATGCTCGCGAAACCCATCCAGACCATAAGGCTACCACTCAAATAGTCTTAGGGGCATTGGCAAACCATCCTCAAATTACTGTTTATGAATATCCCGTTTGGTACTGGCATCATTTTCCCTGGACAAATAGATCGGGCGATCGCACTTCTCAAATAGCATATATCAAGGCTAGTATTAAGGCTGGCTTAGGCTGGCAGCTACTACAAGAATTTAATTATCGCGTTGA
Organism: Waterburya sp.; assembly: GCA_965218345.1. Taxonomy (GTDB): domain Bacteria; phylum Cyanobacteriota; class Cyanobacteriia; order Cyanobacteriales; family Xenococcaceae; genus Waterburya. The sequence continues at coordinate 5,244,302 of CBDCKS010000002.1, read as the reverse complement.
AATTGAGCCAGTTAAAGCCCAAAAACAGCTTGCTTTAGCTCAACACAAAACCCAAATGGAACGTTTAGTTGACGATCCAAATTGGGGACTGCTTAAAGATGTCTCCAATGGAGAGTGGCTAGAATGTTTCTTTCAAGCTCAAGAAATCTTTCGTCGTACTATTATTTAACTTATTAAAATCATGATTAAACAAGCAATATTTCGCGCTTTACCTTTATTTCCCGTCAACGTTCTCGAAAAGCTAGCAGCATCTAACCCAGGTTCATTGGGATATCGTCTGGCTACGGCTGGTTTGCGTCAGCGAGATGTAACCGTCAGAAACGGTATTGCCAAAGAATTAAAATTTAACACAGGAGAATCTTGTCCAGAATTGGCATTAGGAACTTATGAAGTACCGATTCAAAATATTTTTGCCCAACATCTCAAGGATGGAGACGTTTTTTATGATATTGGCGCAAATGTCGGCTTTTTTACGGTTATTGCTGCTAAATTAGTCGGCAATACTGGCAAAGTCTATGCTTTTGAGCCAGGTAAAGGAAATGCTAATAGCGTGCGTCATAATGCCCAACTAAATAATTTTACTCAGGTTGAAGTGATCGAAAAAGCTGTCTCTCACACATCAGGGTCAGGGCAGCTACTATTAGCTCAATATTCTGGGGGACACGCCCTGGCTACCGCCGATGCGCCACCCGATTTGGCAGGAGAAGTAACCGTAGATCTAGTGTCAATTGACGATCTGATTGCTCAAAACCAGATTCAGCCACCCAATTTTGTCAAGGTAGATGTTGAGGGGGCAGAGTTAGACGTGCTAAAAGGGATGACCGAAACCATGAAAACTCATAAACCCACGGTTATTTATGAAATTGATGATGGCGATCGCACTGCTTACGATCGCAAATATCAAGAATTAGAGTCGTTTCTTCAGGCTTTAGGCTATAAAGTTACCCCAACTGAAAACTCTTACGACACAATTGATTGGTGTGTCGGTCATGCGATCGCTACTCCTGTATAACAGGAATTTAATAGTAAGTAAGTAGGTAGGACAAATTAATTAGAAGATAGTCTCGTTACTTGAGTAACGAGTAACGAGTAACGAGTAATGAGTAACGAAAATAGATCGTAATATCTTGTTTACGCTTGTTTTACATTTAATTTCACCCACCCACTCAAAAGCAAACAAAGCAAAGCGATCGTCATTAATTAAAACTAAGGCGATCGCTTTATTTTATAGTTATTTTAAATAGCAACAATCGCGATCTTTAGGTTGTATTAAACTTTTTTTATAGCAATCGAATCATAGATCGGGACATCTTTCAATTTCTTTGCTTCTATGCTAGGTCAGCATTCGCTTGCGCCTTCGGACGACGCGGGGTCTGCCCTCTCTGCGCGAGATAATTATTTATAGTCTTAACCTTTACTTCGACTGCTATAAATACAAAATTACTATCTCTGAAATTAATTGGAATGATTATAATCACCGTCAAGACTTTGTTTGCGCCAAGTAAAGAAAAAAGTAGATCCCTCACCTAGTTTAGATTCAACTCTCACCATACCGCCTCTATCTTCGACAATTTTTTTGACAATAGATAAGCCAATGCCTGTACTTTCAAAGGTGTCTCTAGCCTGTAATGTCTGAAAAATAGTAAAGATTCGCTCATGATATCGGGGATCTATACCTTGTCCATCATCAGCTACGGCAAATTCGTAAAAGTCATTTTTATTTTGGGCGTAGATAGTTATCTTGCCTGATTTTTGGGGATGATATTTGATGGCATTATTAATTAAATTGGAAAATACCTGTCGTAGTAATACTACCTCGGTCTTGATGGTGGGCAAATCAGCAGCGACAAATATGCTAAATTCTGGAGGTGGTGACAAAGAATCAACTACCTCTTTGACTAAATTGCCCACGTCTATAGTTTTGACTTGGTTATTTTTTCGTCCTACACGAGAATACTCTAATAGTCCTTGAATCAATCCTTCCAAACGCTGGACACGAGACTGCATTAGCTGAAGTTGCTGTTGGTTTTCTTCGGGTATTTCTCCTGCTAAATCTTCTCCTAGCCAAGTAGCTAAATTAGCGATCGCCCGTAACGGTGCTTTAAGATCGTGAGAGGTAACGTAGGCAAAATGATCTAATTCTTGGTTGCGTTTTTTTAATAAAGCTGTGGTTTTAAGCAGTTCTCGATTTACCCATTTTAGCTCCAGAACTCTTTCCTGTAAGGATTTTTCCGTCTGCTTCTGCTTAGTTAAGTCCCGCATTACCGTAGAAATATACTCAATGCCATCAGCAGATTTATGAGCCAATATTAGCTGAGATACGGGTATTTCTTGCCCTTCTCGATCTAGAATTGCAGTTTCCCCTAGCCAACTACCTTGAGCCATAGCCTCAGGAATTCCCTCTTCGCTAATAATCTTATATGCCCAATCAGGATAGTAATTGTCAATAGATAGGTAAGCAGGATCTTGGTCATCAGTAATCCCTCTTATTTGCTTCATTTGGGGATTATTCCAGATAATTTTACCTGCGGTATCGGCTAATCCTATATAGTCTTGTGAGGCTTCTAATACCTGAACTAGCCGTTCTAATTCTGCTTCTAGCTGCTTTCTGGTTTTTAATTCACTTTGCAGATTATCAATTAACTCTGCCTGTTGAATAGCGATCGCTAACTGTACTGATAATTTGTCCAGTAGTTCAATTTCATCTTCTTGCCAATGACGATTATGGCTGCACTGATGGGCAATTAATAAGCCCCAAATAGATCTATTTACCTGGGAAGGAGCAAGTAAAATCGGCACAATTACATTTGCCTTGACCTGAAATTCTTCTAGTAATTCAAGATAACACTGAGAAAATCCCGCTTTATATACATCATTTATCGCTAGCGTTTCTCCTCGTTCGTATTTATCTACTCCTTTTTCTTGGAAGCAAGTATCAATTACGTTTGCTCCCAAAGACGGTTTGCGACCCAATTTAACCGACTCGGCAACAATATTACCAGTCATATCTGGGGCAAAACGATAGACTACAACGCGATCGCAATTGAGCAAGATCTGAACTTCTTTGACTGCGGTATCGAGAATTGATGATATGTCTAAAGTTTGACGGATGCGTAAAGAAGTTTCGGCGATTAACTGTTGTTTTTCTATGTTTTTGGTCAGCAAAGATTGTAAATGATGCTGCTGTAAAACCCTTTGGACTGAAGTAGTTAAAATTTCAGGAGTTAATTTGTCTTTAACTAAGTAATCTTTTACACCGCTTTTCATCGCTTCTACTGCGACCATTTCATTCCCTTGTCCAGTAACCATAATAGTTGGGGGAATTACTTCCAATTGTCGTTTTAATCTGGCTAAAAATTCTAAACCATCGAAATCTGGCAGGAAGTAACCGAGCAAAATTAAATCTGGCTGTATCGATGCCAAAAGTGACAAACCTAACTCGCCAGATTCAGCCTCAACAATCTTGTATGCAGATAGGATATCTTTATTTAGATAACGACGATAAACTGCCCGATCTTTAGTGGAGTCATCGACTATTAAAATTGTGTATTGACCAGAAAGCATTTGAACTTATACAGATTTTGGGCGGTTTTAAAATGTTTTATCTAATTCTGCATGACTATCGGGGCGAATTTTTTGACCATACTTGCGAGCATAAACCTGGGTAAATTCTGCTCCAAACAAAAGAATTTGAGCCGAGTAAAACACCCAAGCCAGAAAAACGATTAAAGAACCCGCAGCACCATAAGCCGAGCCTAAACTACCTTGACCTAAATATAGACCAATTAAAAATTTACCGATAGTAAATAATAAGGCGGTAATTGTTGCCCCTACCCAAACATCCTTCCAGCGGATTTTGACATCAGGCAGATATTTATATATTAGGGCAAACAACAAGGAGATGAAGCCGAAAGAAACTCCAAAATTGAGTAGTTGCCAAATAGGAGTAAAACCAGGTAGTAAATTAATTTGTAATTTTCCAATGCCTGATAGCATGGCACTAGTGATGAGAGACACTAGAAGTAAAAAGCCAATAGCTAACACCATTCCGAAAGACAGCAGACGTTTGCGAATAAATTCCCAGATGCTACTCTTCCCTTTCTTGGGTTTAGCTTTAACGTCCCATACGGTGTTTAGTGCTTCTTGTAGTTGAGCAAACACCCCTGATGCGCCAACAAGCAAGACAATAACACTAATAATTGAGGCAATACTACTTATTTTAGGCTGATCGGCATTGGCCAAACCTGTTTCAATTATCTGTGCGCCTTGTTCCCCAACTAAACTGTTAATCTGTCCAATAATTTCCCCTCTGGCGGTGTCTTGACCAAAAACAGCACCAGCAATTGCGATCGCAATTACCAAAAGAGGAGTGATAGAAAACACTGTATAGTAAGCTAGAGCAGCAGCCAAAAGTGTAACTTTATCTTCTTGCCATTCTACAAACGCCTGTTTAAAAAGCTGGAATACTGTTTTAATTCGTATTTGCATCTATAAAATAATAAAATCCCTTAACTTGCCATGATTGTGCTACTTTGCTATGGCGATCGCATCTAGCTAAAGAGAGATAATCTAAGGGATGAAAAATGAGGAAAGAAAGGTAACTGTTAATTGTTTAACTCGCTTCTAAGCTTCAAAACCTCTGAACCGTCTTCTTGTTCAATCAAATAAGCAGGGTTGTCATCAGTACCGTTACGAGTAATCTTACTTCCCTTTATTTTCTTAGTTATATCTTGATGGTGAATCTCTTTTACTTTTCCTTCTGCTGTGCCATTGCCCCAATTCCAAGAAACGGGAGAGCCTGTTCTAATTTGTTTTTGTCCCATTTTTAGCTTGGTTATTTGCGTATTTCTGTTGGTGCTGCTCTAATAGCCGTTGATATTTGCTATTTACTTTTGCTTCTTGCCACTTTCCCTTAAAAATTTCTGCTGACTTGGCTTTTACAGGATCGATATCTAAGGGCAATATCTCTTGACGAGCTTCTTTTTCTGCTGCTTGGGAACCTGCTTTTTGAGGATTGCTGCGATATTTTTTACCGCTTTTGTGGTTGGCGTAGCGTCTCGATCTGGTATAGCCCATTTGCAAAAATTTATGTGCCATGTCTGCACCAACAAAATCATCTTGCTCTAAATATTCCAAGAACATTTGATAAATTTTTTGGCTAGAGTTGGTGGCTATATCTGGATTTTTAAATCGCCAATTGGGTAATATTTCTGATTTGTATGGCTCTACTAATAAAACTCCCTGCTCTCCCTTGCCAACCTGATAGAGATCGGGGCGTTCTCGAAAGTTTATATTAGCAAAGTCTAACGAGTAATCAAATTTAATCATAAACTAACGGGCGATCGCTTTACAAGGCGTAAGTATTCTCACGCCTTAGTTAGCAAACTTAATCTAAAGCATCTTGAGCATTATCTTTAGCTTCCTCAAAGACTTTTTTAGCTTCATCAGGGGCATTACTAATGTTTCTTTTTAGCTTGTCAGATTTGTCGTCAACGTACTCTAAGGCTTTATCTTTATTGTTTTCTAATTTACGAGAAAATGCTTTTGTGGCTTTTTCATTGACATCTTCATTAAGTAGTGAGCGTTCGCCCACATTATCTATATACTCGCCCAGATTGTCGGCTTTGCGACGTTCGGCAGTATCAATCAATTCTTTGGTTTTTGCTGCTGTTCCAGCGTCATATCTGCGATCGTCATTGTAGCCATTCATGCCACCTTTAAATGATTGGTTAGCGTCGTATTCATCATAGGTATCAGACGTAGTTTTTGCTGCCTGTATATACTCTTTGCCTTCTGCTTGAGCAACATTTCCTTTGTTACAAGCAGTGCTAACAAATACAAGAGAGCTTGCTAAAAACACTGTTAGTATCTGCTTGATTGGTAAGTTTTTAATAATTTGAATTAGTTTTTTCATTATCGTCTCCTTGCTTTTAGTCTTATACGACTGTAGACAAGATTGAAAATTATTGCTTCTATCAAAAGTATAATTATTTGACAGTACAAGTGTATTAATAGTAATAGGTAGTTAGTTATTAAGATTCTGCTCTTGATTGCTAATTATCTTTTTCTTATCAAACAATATCTGCTGTTGAGGAATGGGTATGGGTATTCCTGCTTGGTCGAAGGCAATTTTGACCCGACGGCGAAATTCTCTAGCCACATCCCACTGTTGCAATGGTTCAGTTTTGATCCAAACACGAATTAAAATACCGCGATCGCTAAATTGCTCTATGCCTAAAATATTAGGAAACTCCCAAATGCGCTCTTGCCAATCGGGATTTTGCGTCATAACTTTGGCTACCCGATCGATTACATCTAGAGCGCGATCGATGTCAGTTTGATAAGCTACGGGAATAGTAATATCGGCTCTAGACCATAGGCTAGAACGATTTGCCACAATTTCAACGACACTGTTAGGCACAGTAATTAACCTTCCTTCAGCATCTCTTAACTGAGTAATCCGCAGATTAATATTTTCGACTAAACCGCTGACTCCACCGATATCCACAATATCTCCTACGGCATAGCGATCATCCCAAATGATAATAAAGCCGTTGATTGCATCCTTAATTAGATTTTGTGAGGCTAAAGATAGACCTAAACCCAAAATACCCGCACCAGCTAAAATTGGCGCTAGGTTAACTCCATTAACCCAAAAGGCTGATAAGATTCCAATTACTGACCAAAGAATGGTTATCGTACTGCGTAAAATTCTAGTCGTGGTATTGATGCGTAATTTACCTCGTTGATTAACCGTTACGGCAGCAGACTGGCTGGCGATCGCAATTGCACTTAGCTTGGCAATCAAGAAGTAGCTGAGGCGGATCGAAATATAAGTAGCTAAGATAATTAGACCAATGCGCAAAGGAATTCTTAAAGCAGCAATTAGCAAAAAAGCAGCAATTCGCGTTTGGGGAAATAAATTTAAAATATATAAAGTACCACCACCCCAAAGTGCCACTTGAACTAGCTGCAATAAGCGATATTGAATTTCGGTTATATTCCATTTTTGACGGTGCGCTAGCTGAGTTGCCAAGGGTAAGGTTTTAGAAAAGGCTTTTGGTGCTAGCTTCCGTGCCAACCTACCCAGTTTTCTAATTTCTGAGGTCAACGGAAAATTACCGATCCAGATAAAGACAAGGGTTAATAAGCCGACGATCAGTTTCTTGCGGAGATATTGAGGCGATCGCTCTTTTTTCGCTATCTCTAAACCCTGCTCAATTTCTAAGCTAAGCTGTCGCGCTCTAATTGGTACGCTAACATCATTGGCTGTGGCATCAGAATTGGTTACGGTAAATAAACGCTCCTGTTGGTCGCCCAAAATAAGATAGATATCCTGTAAATTACCATTTGGCTTGACAATGACTTTTGGTTGATTGTCGTCATCAGCTAAATAGTTTGCCGTTGCCTCTGCAAAGCGTTTTTGAATCTCATCAATTCTGTCAGATAGAAGCTCAGAATCTGTAGCAGACAGTTTAAATAAGCAGTGTCCATCTAAACGAATACAGGCAGAATTGAACGACTTTTCCTGTACCTGGCGTAAAAACCTTGAATAAGCCGCTATATCTTGAATATAGGGCAATTGCGCTAGGGCTGGGGGCGCAACGCAAACGGTAATAATTGTAAATAGGGCGAATAAAGTTACTAAGAACTTCTTGCTAATCATGAGATTGGGAGGAGCGTTCTTGTTGTTAGGCAAGTTTAGCTTAATCTGGGGTCTGTAAACTACCCGCAATAAATCGCAACTTTTTGTAATCCCGACTAAATCTGTATCCGCATAAATATAGCATTAGACAGTTTCCGTCTAAAACAACATTGGTTTAATTCGCCGTAAAACATCTTGAAACAATAATTCTGGGCAGTTATAGATTACGCCATATTTTCTGGCTCGAAAGTCTGGCGATCGCAATTGATCGCACATCACTTTACCGTTGACTAATAAGCCTTCTGAATTTAATATATGCTTTGGCAGACTAACGGCAAGGGAATTACCCCATTGCCCAATTGAACTATTCATGATGCTGATATCCTTAAGATATACCATGTGTACCTTAAGAAAAATTACTCAAGCTACTACTTTAGCGATCGCTCTTTCTAAAATATCGACAGCTTCGTCAACTTCAGCCTTGGAAACCACCAAAGGAGGAACAAAACGCAATACCTTCGTACCTGCGGGGGCAAGGAGTAAACCCTCTTCCATTGCTGCTTTGACTAAATTAATCGAGGTTAAATCAAGATCGGCACGTAATTCGATGCCGTCGATCAAGCCCCAACCCCGCACCTCGGTAAATAAGGAGGGATATTTTTTGGCGATCGCTCTTAATCTGACTCTCAACTGTTCGCCTCTTGCCTGAACATTATGGAGAATACCTTCATTTTCAATAGTCTGCAATACAGCTAAAGCAGAAGCACAAACGAAAGGATTACCGCCAAAGGTACTAGCATGATTGCCTGGTTCAAATGCTGCACAAGAATCCTTACACAGCATCGCACCGATGGGAATACCTCCTGCTAAACCTTTGGCACTAGTCAAAATATCTGGCTCAACACCAAGCTTTTCGTAACCCCAAAGCTTGCCACTTCTGCCAACGCCAACTTGGACTTCATCAAATACCAACAGGATATTATTCTCGTCACAGATTTTGCGTAGCTTGAGGAAATATTCTAAATCTCCTGGACGCACACCGCCTTCACCCTGTAGAGGTTCGATCATAATGCCCACTACGCGACTTAAAGTACCTTCATCGAGATCGGCGATCGCATTTTCTATGGCAGTAATATCGTTATAAGGAACATAGGCAAATCCAGTGGGTAATGGCGTAAAGCCCTTTTGATATTTTTCTTGTCCTGTGGCGGTAACGGTTGCTAAAGTACGTCCGTGAAAACTAGCTTTTGCCGTGAGGATAATTGGCTGTTCAACTTCATCTAAAACAGTGTGGGCATACTTTCTGACTAGCTTAATTGCTGCTTCATTAGCTTCTGCCCCAGAATTGCAGAAAAATACCTTGTCCATACAGGAATTGTTAACTAACCATTCGGCTAATTCTCCCTGTTCGGGAATATAATAAAGATTAGAAACGTGGTGCAGCTTTTTGATTTGCTCGGTGACCGCAGCAATCAAAGCAGGATGAGCATGACCCAAGGTACAGGTAGCAATTCCTGCCACAAAATCAAGATACTCTTTCCCTTCTGTATCCCAAAGACGACAGCCCTCTCCACGCTCAATCGCAATAGGAAAACGACCATAGGTAGGCATCACGCTTTTGTCAAAGCGATCGCGGTCAAATTCAGTATTCTGAGAAATAGTTAGAGAATTGTCTATAGGTGGGGATTGAACCATAAGTCGCTCCTGGATAAAATTTATTTTTTGAGAAAAATACATTTAAAATGGCAGTTGTTATCTGATATCACTCTTGATTGTTTTGTTCAAAAATCAGACCTACATCTTAATGTAATCAATTTTAGGCACAACTGTTGTCAAAAATCAGCAGCCAATTTTACATGTATAGTTATACATTTGAGGAAAAGTATGGTCGTTTACGAAAAGAGTTAATACGGGGAGGGGTCGTATTAGCGAGTATTGTACTAATTGGAACTCTTTGGTATTGGCTAGTTGAGAAGTGGTCTTTGGCTGATTCAGCCTATATGACCGTGATTACCCTATCTACGGTGGGGTTTTCTGAGGTACGCCCTTTAGGAGAAAGAGGCAGAATATTTACCGTCGCCCTAATTTTAATGGGCTTGCTGACCATTGCTTACATTGTCAATCGTTTTACCGAAGCCCTAATTCAGGGTTATTTTCAAGAAGGCATCAAACTAAGACAGGAGAAGAGTTTGATTGAATCTCTAGATCAACATTATATTGTGTGCGGTTTTGGGCGTACTGGTCGTCATGTCGCCCGGGAGTTTTTCGCCGAAGGTATTCCTTTTATTATTATTGACGACAACATAGAAGAAGTAGAAGAAATCAAACAGTTAGGCTACACGGTGATTTTGGGGGATGCTACTTTGGATGAATCCTTGGTACGGGCAAAAATTGATCGGGCAATTTGTATGGTGACGGCACTGCCTTCAGATGCCGAAAATCTCTATACAGTTTTGTCAGCCAAAACCCTTAATCCTCGTATAAGAGCGATCGCTCGTGCCAGTAATGAAGAGGCGGTACAGAAGTTACAGAGGGCAGGAGCGGATGCGGTGGTTTCCCCTTATATTACTGGCGGAAAAAGACTGGCAGCAGCAGCATTACGACCTCAGGTAATGGACTTTGTTGATGGTATTATTACAGGGTCTAATCGTTCTTACTATCTCGAAGAATTTCTGATTGATTCTGAAGCCTGCCCTTTTGTGGGTCAAAGTTTGCGAGAGGCTAAGTTGCGATCGCAGACGGGGGCTTTGGTATTGGCAATTCGCCGTTTTGATGGCAACTTGATTGCAGGTCCAACGGGAGACACGCTGATTTTAGAGCGAGACGCTTTAATTTGTATGGGAACGGCAGATCAGCTACGGGATTTGAACAAAATTTTAGGTCCAATTAATTCAACTAATGCCCTGAGACTTCCTAAAAATCAATAAAACCAATTATTTAGTTATGAGAGCGCATATTTTGGTGGTAGAAGATGAAGCTAAGTTGGCTCAGTTTATTAAAATGGAATTAGAGTTTGAAGACTATCAGGTAACCCATGCAGCCGATGGCTTTGCTGGTTTGTCTGCTGCCAGGGAAATTCAACCAGATTTGATTTTGCTGGATTGGATGTTGCCAGGAATCTCAGGACCAGAAATTTGCCGTCGTTTACGTCAAACAGGAGACAAAGTACCAATTATTATTCTCACTGCCAAAGATGAAGTAAGCGATCGCGTTTCGGGTTTGGACGCTGGGGCTGACGACTATGTGGTCAAGCCTTTTAGCATCGAAGAGTTACTGGCCAGAGTTAGAGCTAGTTTACGTCGTGAGCAAGAAGAGGAAAGAGATTTAATCCAGTTTAGCAATCTTACCCTTAATCGTTCTACTCGTGAAGTGTTTCGCGATCGACGCTCTATCGAATTAACCGCCAAAGAGTTTGATTTACTAGAGTATTTGCTTTCCCATCCTCGTCAAGTGTTAACCCGCGATCAAATTTTAGAAAGAGTTTGGGGTTACGATTTTATGGGGGACTCTAACATCATTGAAGTTTATATTCGCTACCTGCGCCTAAAGCTAGAAGAACAAAAAGAACAGCGTTTGATTCAAACTATACGAGGCGTAGGTTATGTTCTGCGAGAGTAGTAATCAGTTAGGGCAGTTAGGATAGAGACAAGGCATGCCTTGTCTGTACTGGACTGCTTTCTAAAAAATGCCCGAACCATTGTATAAAGAGAGATAATAAATTAAGTTTCCTGGAAAATAAGCTGTAATAAAACAGCGAGGAGCAAATTTAAAAACGTTTATAAAATAAAAAACTATGGATTTAATTACCCTTGAAAGTATATTAGACAACGCCTCCTTTGGAGTATTGTTAGTTACAATGCTGATTTATTGGACTGGGGCGGCTTTTCCCAATCTTCCTTATTTAAATACTTTAGGAACTACGGGAATGGCGATCGCTAACTTGTGTATCGCAACTTTACTAGGTTCTCGCTGGCTAGAGGCAGGTTACTTTCCTCTCAGCAATCTTTATGAATCTTTGTTCTTTCTGGCTTGGGGTATAACCACAATCCACTTTATTGCCGAAAAAATGAGTCGTAGCCGTTTAGTTGGAGTAGTTACTAGTCCCGTGGCAATGGCAATAACTGCATTTGCAGCCCTAAGTCTGCCTCTAGAAATGCAGGCATCTGCCCCTTTAGTGCCTGCCTTAAAATCCAATTGGCTGATGATGCACGTCAGCGTGATGATGTTAAGTTATTCTACTTTAATGGTCGGTAGTGCGATCGCGATCGGCTTTTTGATCATTACTCGTGGGCAAAAAATTGAACTAAAAGGTAGTTCGGTTGGGACTGGTAGTTTCCGCGAGAGGGTAAAGCAAAAAACTGTTAATACTCACGATCGAGACAAAGTTTTGACTAGTACTTCTGGCAATACGGCAGTGCTTGATTTACCAAAGACAGAAACAGCCACTCTTTCTCCAGAACGTCTTACTTTGGCTGAAACTTTAGACAATATCAGCTATCGCGTCATTGGTTTGGGGTTTCCCTTGTTGACCATTGGCATTATTGCTGGGGGAGTATGGGCAAACGAGGCTTGGGGTTCATACTGGAGTTGGGATCCTAAAGAAACCTGGGCGTTTATTACTTGGTTGGTATTTGCGGCATATTTACACACCAGAATTACTCGCGGTTGGCAGGGAAGAAAGCCTGCAATTTTGGCTGCTGTGGGCTTTGTGGTTGTCTGGGTATGCTATTTGGGAGTTAATTTACTAGGTCAAGGATTACATTCTTATGGCTGGTTTTTGTAAGACAGTTAGGGCAGTTAGGACAGTTAGAGCAGTTAGAGCGACAAAGCCAAGAGTCAATTATTACTAAAAATTTCCTGGTCAATTGTATTTACCGAGGCAATTACTTTGGATGTTGTAATTTGGCTTAACTTAGTTATAAATTCTTCCCCTACATCTCCTGAGGCTAAATTGCAGCCATACAGTGAAAGCTTGGGCGAAATATCTAAGTTGAGGAGCTTACGATCGCTAAACCAGCTTTGAAGCTCTAAACTATATTGGATGAGAGTGTTTATGCTCAATTCACTATTGCCCAAATATAGGCATCCTGGGTAACCTTGAGCAACAATATAGACTTTTTGAGAAATACTAGTTACCAGTATTTGAGTTATTGCTTTGATTCCATCGATTTGTGAGCCGATGAGAATAGCTCTAGCTTCTGGTACAACCTTTTGCACCAAAGTATCATAGTTGGGAACTGCTGAATCGATAAAAACTATAGCCCTATTATCTTTGTTTTTAAATGGTATTCTGCTATTTTGAAACAGATTAGCTAAAAAAGACATAATAACCTGCTTGAATTAAATTTATGCTGCATAGATTGTTCGCAATCCATGAATGATTGCTAAAAATCTCTTCAGACTAATTTCTTGAACAATTAGCAACTTAGTAAAAAGATTACACTTTTTTGAATTGCAGAAGTGCAGGCAAAACTTTTCTTGATTAAAACTTTAATAAGATTCAGCTATTTGTGAAGTGAAGATAAAGAAAAATATTTTGCTCATTCAACTAATTATGAGCGATCGCTTGTTGCATTATCAAGGCGATCGCTATCTTGATGCGTATTCCCTTGCTAGGTCAGCATTCCCTTGCGCCTAACGGCGACGCGCCCTCCTTATGCCGGGGAACCCGTCCACCGCAACTGCTTCACCGCGTCGCCTGTGGTTTCCCAGGCGTTTATGTCGCCCGTCAAACTGTTGAACCCTTTAGGGGGTCGCATCGCTTTTTTCTTAGGTAGCTTTTGACTCATTTAAAAGAGCCTGAACCTCATCTGTTTTTAAGCGTGCGCCCAAACTAGTAACTATCTTCGAGGAAGCTAAAGAAGCTAAACGTCCAGCTTCTGCATAGCTCATGCCGTTAGTAATACCATATAAAAATGCCCCTGCATACATATCTCCTGCACCAACAGTATCGATCGCCTTGACAGGAAAAGGAGCAATTTCGATTAACTTGTCGCCATCACAGATAATTGAACCTGATGCACCGCGAGTAATAGCAAAACTCTTCGCCAAAGTTTTAAGATAGTCAACCGCAACCTCAAAATCCTCAGTATCCGCCATCAACATCGCTTCTCCTTCGTTGGCAAAAAGGAAATCAACCCCCGAACCAATTATTTCTAACAAGCCTGGCTTAAAGAATTTCACCATATTAAAATCAGCTAAGGTAAAAGCTACCTTGTTTCCCGCAGCTTGAGCAATTTCTTTGGCTTTGATAGCTGCCTGTTTGCTGCTTTCTCCACTAACCAAATAACCTTCAATGTAGGTATATTCGGCATTTTTAATCGCTTCTGGCATTAATTCGGCATCACTAAACTCGCCTGAAATACCCAGAAAAGTATTCATAGTGCGATCGGCATCGGGGGTAACAAACACCAAACACTTGCCCGTAACTCCTGATTCAGCAGTCTGATTTTCTAAGTTAGTGGCAACTCCGCAATCAATTAAATCTTGGGTATAAAAGTTTCCTGGTTCATCATTAGCAACCTTGCAAGAATAAAAAGATTTACCGCCAAATTGACTTACCGCGATCAGGGTATTGGCTGCTGAACCTCCGCAAGAGCGTTTTTGAGAGTATTCAGCTAAGTTACTAACTATTTTGTCCTGACTATCTCGATCTAATAAAGTCATGACACCTTTTTCTATGCCTAGATTTTGTAGTGCTTCGACTGATATCTCAAACTCAATATCCAATAAAGCATTACCAAGAGCGTACACATCGTATTTTGTCATAACTTAACTTACCTCAATGGATATATAAACTCGATTCAATCTAATTAGTTTTTAATCGAATTAGTCTTATGCAAGATATCATTATTTAAGCCTTGGCATAGATAATAAACGCGATTATTTTGGAGATATTTTAAGCTGAATTAGATTATCTGCAAAGATTATCTGCTAAAGTTGTCATTTATTAGCGGATTTTTTGATCATCATATTTAGCTACTAAAGATAGTTCGGGACAAAAGCGATCGCCTTTTCTAAATTTATATTTAGCGAATGCTCTAAACTGCAAGTTAATCCAAATAAAGCTACACAAGATGCAGTCACAAATTTACACTAATTATCGCTTGCTCTTACCCCATGAAGAAATATTAGGTACGATCGCCGTTGAAGATGGAATTATTGTTGATATTCAACCAGGAGTAGTATCTCAGGGGCAAAATGGAGACGGTAATTATCTTTTGCCTGGATTAATTGAACTCCACACTGATAATCTGGAAAAGTGTATCTCGCCTCGCCCAAAAGCTAGTTTTCCCCTAGAATTAGCAGCAGTTAACCACGATCGCGATTTAATAAGTGCTGGCATTACTACAGTCTGTGATGCGATCGCCATTGGTGACGTTACCCCCAAAGAAGATTCTTTACGCATACATCATTATGCAGCGATGATTGATACTATTGCTCAAGGGCAAGCAGCAGGTAGATTTAGCACAGATCATTTATTACACTTACGTTGCGAACTAGGCTACGAAGATCTTTACGATGTTATTGAACCTTATTCAGAACATCCACTCTTAGCTCTAATCTCCTTAATGGATCATACCCCTGGTCAACGTCAATTCGTCAATATTGATAAGTACAAAACATACTACACAAGTAACCATAGTGTAGCCGAGGCTAAGATGGACGAGTTTGTTGCCATGCGTTTAGATAATCAGCGTAAACACGCCTTAGCCAATCGTCAGGCTTTAGTTAAACTAAGTCAAGCAAAAAATATTTCCTTGGCTAGTCACGATGATGCCACGGTCGATCATGTTAGAGACGCGATCGCCGAAGGGGTAATTTTAGCAGAATTTCCCACTACCCTTGATGCTGCCCAAGAAGCTCATAATCATGGTTTATTAGTTCTTATGGGTGCGCCAAATGTAGTTTTAGGGGGTTCACATTCTGGAAATGTTTCAGCGATGGAATTGATAAAATTAGATTTGGTTGATATTATTTCTTCTGATTATGTACCTAGAAGTTTATTACAGTCGGCATTTATTATTAGTCATCAAGCCAATCAACCACTATATGAAGTAATTAAATACATTACCTTAAATCCAGCTAAGGCAATTAATTTAGATTGGCAAATCGGCAGTTTGTCAATAGGAAAAAAAGCTGATTGGATCACAGTTCATAATGATGGTGTTGTTCCCAGAATTTTAGAGGTTTATAAACAAGGCGATCGTGTAGCTTAAAAGGAGTAATTGTTCGTTGTCTATGATCGATCATCAATTTATTGTCTATGCTTGTCCTGTAGGAGAATTAAATCATCAGATCGAAAATTATTTGCAGAGAATACGTGAATTAGATCGAGAGAATACGGCGCATAAATATATGCCTCACTGTAGTTTGACTGGATTTTTTACGGCTAAATTAGATTCAACTCCTATTTATATTAAGGCTTTAGATCGAGCATACGCTGAGGCAAAGAATACAAACTTGTCTCTTAATGTAAAGATAAAAAGATTAACTTTTAACAAAAATTGGCATGGTTTAGAATTGCAGGCTGATAGTCTTAAGATGCTAATGACTAACTTTGCTCAAACAAAAACCCTGCTAAACTATCAAGAAAAACTTAGATTAAAAGATTGGCTACACCTCAGCTTGGCTTATGATTTTAATCATGAAGACGAAACAGAATTAAAGAAACTAGCAATGGTAATGATTAACCTAAAAGCTAATGTAAATTGGGAATTACGTTTTTATCAAAAAAATTTAGATTGGTCTTGGAAATGTTTACAATCTTGGCAGCTTTCTTGATACTTTCTAATTAAATAATCATGTTTACTTTTCGTAAAACTGTCGAGCATAAAACCTAGCATATACACCATTTTTATCTAACAATTCTTGATGATTCCCCGTTTCCACTATTTGTCCTTTTTCTAACACCAAAATTCGCTCTGCACGTCGTACTGTAGCTAAACGATGAGCAATTACAAACACAGTGCGATCCTGCATAATTCTTTCTAAAGCTTCTTGTACCAATGCTTCAGATTCTGAATCTAATGCCGAAGTTGCTTCATCTAAAATTAAAATGCGAGGATTAGGCAAAATAGCACGAGCGATCGCAATTCTTTGTCGTTGTCCCCCCGATAGGTTAACTCCCCTTTCTCCCACATAGGTAAAATAACCTTGGGATAGCTCACTAATAAATTGATGAGCATTAGCAATCTTGGCAGCAGTTTCTATATCTTTTAAATCAAAATTGGTTTTTCCAAAGGCAATATTTTGGGCAACAGTACCAGAAAATAAAGTATTTTCTTGAGGGACAATGCCTATTTGTTGACGAAGGCTTTTGAGGGTAACATCTTGAATATTTACGCCATCAACCAGTATTTCTCCGCTATCAACATTGTAAAAGCGAGGTAGTAAATTAACTAAAGTAGTCTTACCAGCTCCAGAAGAGCCAACTAGAGCAATGGTTTCCCCAGGGTAAGCCAGTAAACTCAAGCGATTAATTACGGGGATACTATTTTTATAGCTAAAGCTTACGGCACTATATTCAACTTTACCAGTTACTGCCTGTAAAGCGATCGCCTTTTCTTTTTCAATTACGGCAGGCTGAATTGCTAATAATTCAAATATTTTATCTGCTGATGCCTGTCCTTCTTTAAATCTATTGTAGTTACTAGTAGTATGGGTAATCGGGTCAATCAATAATGCTACTCCTGTAATGTAGCTAACAAAGTCTTTTCCCGTGAGATGACCGAGAGAAATCTGCCAACCTCCTAAGAAGAAGATAAATACCACGCTCATTACTAACAAAAAACCTACCACCACAATCTGAAATGCTTTGGCTCTCTCTGCCTGATATTTAGCTTGCCTATTGGCTTCTGCTTCCTGACTAAAACGCTCTAATTCATAATTTTCGGCTGCAAAAGCCTGGACTAAACGAATACCGCCTAATACTTCTGTTAATAAAGCAGACAGATTGGAGATGCGGTTTTGGCTATGCCGTGAATACTGTAAAAGTTTTTCGCCAAACGCGCCAATAATCAAAGCCATTACGGGAGCTAATACCAGTGTAGCCAAAGTCAATTGCCAATTAAGCCAGAGCATATAGCCTAAAACTACAATCAACTGTAGAATACAGGGAATAAAATCATGAAAAAACTGATTTACAACCTCGCCGATGCGATCTATATCTTCTGTGAGACGATAAGTTAGATCTCCTGTTTTTGCTACTTCAAAATAATTTAAACTCAGCTTTTGCAGATGACTATAAACAAACTTGCGCACATCCAAAGTGACATTTAAGGCAGCTTTTGCCATCAAGGAATCTTGCCCGTATTGAGCAATACCCTGTAACAGAAAAACAAGCGCAACTAATCCCGCTAGCTTGGCAATACTGCTAGGGTCTCCTTTGCCAATATATTGACTGACTTCTCCTGCCAGCCAGGCTTTAATTGGCCAAAAAACAGTAAAAATAAGAGTACAAATAAAAGCCAACAGGATAGTCTGACTTTGAGGGCGAATAAAAGGAATAAGCTGCCAGTAGCTAGAGCGATTTTTCAAGTCTATCTTGGGGGTTGAATAATAGTCATTAGTCTACACCAGCCCCTATCGCTGTCAATTTATTTCAGGCTGACAAACATAAATCGGCAAAATCGACAAAAAAAAAGGTGCGTTATGTTCAAACGCACCTTTCAAAATTGGTAAATAATAATGAATATCTAGTCTTAAATTCATTATTTCACGCCTTTAGGAAAACCAAGCTTTGTTCATCTAATCTTGTTCAAATAACAGCTAACTTTATCTAAACTTTAAAATAGCTTGATTTAAGCGAGTAGACGGCTATCTTTCCAAATATCAGACTATAAAAATATTTTGCTCTAAATTTCCAACAAACGCTTAGAGTGGAATGCTTTTCAAGACAAAGTATTACTATCAGCAATTTTATGCTTGGAAAAGATTTTAGCGCAAGTAGCTTAATAGAAGGACTATTTGTCGATCGCTTTGCTGATATCCAATATTTTCAGATTCTAAAAATCAGATTTGTCAATCCAACGTAAAGCTAAGTATACTAACCCAACAAATAGAGCCAAACCTATTAAAATCGATCCAACTAGAATGTCGCCCGATTGAATTACTCCTGTAATTGCAATCAAGTAAGGAATACTCAAAGCAGCTATAACTAAACCCAATTTTTTAGGAGTCCAGTTGATATCCTGTAAATTGGTCACAATTTTACCATTTTTGCCAAATTGTTCTGGAGGTTTAGCTTCTTGAGATCTGTTAACCTTACCTTGCCTCAGCATTTTTGGAAGATGACGATGATTATTATCTGGCATAGCCAATAAATCTTAATTAGTAAAAGTTGTCACCATAATAGTCCAAGACTATTAATTGAGCCAAAAAATTTCACTTTAAAGTCAGCTTTATTTAGTTTTATTTGCACTTGAGCTATTTTGAACAGTCTCTAAAGCGCAGATAGATAAATTTAGTTTCCTAATTCTTGTCAGAATTAGCCATACTTGTAAACTAGATTTTTATCAATTATTTTATTTGGAGAATTAAAGCCTCATGGATACTGATGCGATCGCTTTAGCTAAAAAAATCCAAATTCAGTTTAAAATTCTCAAGCAGCAAAAGCAATATCAGCATATTGCTAAATTAATTACTTATGCTTGGCAAGTAAACACTAGTCATTTTAATCGCCAGATTTTTGGCTATCTTCCCGGTATTTTTCGAGAGATTGAACTTTTTCCTACTTCTAAGGCAATACAGCTAAAAGATTTGTATATTGGCGAACCAGTGGTTTACAAAGTTTATTATCCTCAGGAACAAAAACTATATAACATTCCTTTTTTTTATATCTTCTGCTATCTGAAAGAAAATTCTGATAAATTAAATATTTATTTTCAAAGCGCACATCCGCAATACAAAATGTTTTCCCATAAAGATTATGATTTGAGTCAAGAAAAAGTCAATTTTGAAGGATGTGTGTCTGCCTTTAATAATGACGATATATCTATAATCAGCGTTAGCGATCCAGGACAATTTGTTCCAGGACTAACCTCCAGCTATTATGTTGGTTCAGCAGATTTCAACTTTGTAGAATATATTGCTAAAGTACTAGAAACTATAGCCAATTTAGCAAACATTAATGCTAATAATATTCTACTGTTTGGTTCTTCTGCGGGAACGTTTGGAGCCTTACTTGGCAGTACCTATTTCCAGCAAAAAGTAAATGTATTAGCTGTCAATAGTCAAATATTTTTGCACTATAGAACATCTATGATGAAGCAAATATTTAATATTGATAATAGACAACAACTTTTAGATCAATTTGGTAAACAAATTTCTTGTGTCCAAAGATTTAAACAAAAATTAAATAGCATTCCTAATATTTATATTTTAGCCAACGTCAACGATTTTTTATACCAACGTAATTTTGATTTTTATCGACTTTATATAGATAAATTTACTCATA
This sequence comes from Waterburya sp., assembly GCA_965218345.1. Taxonomy (GTDB): domain Bacteria; phylum Cyanobacteriota; class Cyanobacteriia; order Cyanobacteriales; family Xenococcaceae; genus Waterburya. The sequence goes on along the minus strand of CBDCKS010000002.1, from coordinate 5,224,200 downwards.
AAGAAGTTAATAATCAGTCAGTTTTTGATAGTTATTATGGTGTAGACGGTCATGGTCGCCCTGAATCATCTTCCCTTAAAGCTAAAATTAAAATTGCCAGAGAAGTTTTGACTATGAACTCAACTGTAAACAAGTAATAAGTAATAATTATTAATTCCAATTAAACTTTATGCCTAAAAATTCTTCAAGTTGCTGATTATAAGGTGCAAAATAATCAACTAAAGTCTTTCTTAATTTAGAATCCACCTGATTATAAGAACCAGCATTAACTTTTGGATAATTTTCCAAGGGGCAATTGGGCAAACCTAAAAAATCAAATACTTGAGCCATATTACCTAAAGGATCGCTATAAAAGTCTTCACTTTTCAAAAATAAAAACTGTTCACGACCTAATGTTTCTACCCAAGCTCTAATCTTATAAATATAAAGACTGCTCAAAATATTGTCTGGATTATAAAAACCAGTCTCAACAATTTCTGCTTCGCTAACCGTGGCTAACCTAGTTATTTCTTCGGAGATTGCCGTAGATAAGTCTTGGTTGGTCAAACCCGTATTTAACTTATGATAGTGCCAAGAAATTGCCCTATCAGCAGGGTTTCGCAGCAAAATGATGATTTTGGTCTGGGGAAAAGTATCTTTGATCCTTTGAGCTACCTGAGGAAATCGCAGATAGTTAGGAGTTGCCTCTCCTGTCAAAAAATCATCTCGATCGGTGATTGTGGGAAAATGAGCCAAATACCAGTCAATACCTCGGTCAAAATTTTGCCAGTAAAAATCAATTTCTTTAGTATGGGATAATAAAATTTGGGGATGACGACTGAGATAGAAATAAATAGAAGATGTTCCACTTTTTGATGCTCCAGCAATAATAAAGTCGGGACCACACTTTTTTGACTCCTGCCAGTTTAATTTAGCCAGATGAGGATAGGTTTGAATTGCTTTTTGATAAGAGCCTGTGCGATAACATTCTATTGCCTGGGGGACGAGGTTTTGTTGCGTTAAGACATCTCCTAGGTTTCCCCAAGCAATAGTTATGTCAGGATTCTCTGTAACTATCTGACGATAAAATTTGATTAAATCAGTTGATTTGTCTTTAGAGATGGGGGTGTACTGAAGAGCAATATAGGCATCTCTAAAATAAGGATCGAGTCTGAGCGACTTTTGATAATTAGTTATTGCCTCAGGAAAACGGCTTTTAGCTCTAAGCAATTTGGCTAACCCGAAATAGTCGATTGCCGTCACTTTCGGGTTTGCGGCTAAAGCTGCTTCATATCCTGCAAAAGCTTCTGTTTCTATGGGATCGGCTTCTAAACTGTTTTGTACCGCTTTGGTGTAACAGGCTACAGCCAGATCGTATTGCTGCAAATAATGATAAATCTGACCGGTGGCATTTAAGGCAATTGCAGAATTAGGATTAAAAGCCAGCATTTGGCGATAGACAGCACTTGCCTTGTTCCATTGCTGTTGGTTTTGCCAAAGTAGCCCTAACTGATAATATGCCTCTTCATAGTTGTCTTGTAAAGCGATCGCTTTTTGGAAACATTTTTCTGCCTGGGAATGTTCTCCTAGTTGCTTGAGGGTTAAACCCCAATGATAATAAACCTTAGCGGTCGGGTTTAAATCTGCTGCCTGTTGGAAACGTTCTTTTGCCTGAGGATACTCCTGAAGTTTATACAGTGCCAAACCCCAGTGATAATAAACTTTAGCTGACGGGTCTAAATCTGCTGCTTTTTTATAGTTTCTACTTGCCCAAAGCCATTTTTCTTGAGCAGCTAAAGCTTGAGCCAGGGCGAAGTAGTATTGGGCATTGCCAGGATTGTTTTTGACTCCCAGACGGTATACTTCTAGGACAGGTTCGTATTTTTTTTGAGTAGCTAAAAGTTCACCTAAAGCCTGATATGCCTCAAAAAAATCTGTTTGGGAATTAACTGCTCTACGGTAACAGGAGATCGCTTTATCTGGCAGATCTTGAGCAGCTAAAGTCTGACCAAGCTGATAAAGTTGTTCGGGGGTAAAAGAATCAGATTCTAATTTAAATAATTTAAATAAATGATTAGCAGCTTGGCGATCCTTGCCTAATTGAGTCAGCGTTTGCGCCAGAGCGCGATGTAATCGGGAAGAATCAGATTGCAGAGTTTCTGCTTCTCGATAAGATTTTAGAGCCTTTTGCCACTGCTTTTGTTGAACATACAAATCTCCTAAATTAGCGCGATCTTCTGCCGATTTGGGATTAGCGGTTATTTTTTGACGGCATTGGGCGATCGCCTGCTGAATTTGCTCGGCAGTTAATTGAGACAAAGAAAGTTCTTTCATTGGCAGTTGCAAAATGCTTGATAAATAATTAATTAGTTTCACCAACAGTCACAGTACAAAGGCTTACCTATAGCTTGCGGATAAATAATTGAAATGTTTGAGGCGATCGATAAACCTGTTGCCATCGATCTTTAACCGAGTTGAGAAATCGATCGATACCGACTTTGGGGTTTTGTTGAGCATTGTGAGGATTACGCCAGCCATAATAATTGAAAATGATAATTCCGCCTGATTTGACTAACTTCCAGGCAAGCATGGCATTTTTCTCCGTGTGTTGACTCAATTTATTGCGATCTTGAAGATTAATTAGGTCAAAACTATTGGGAGTATCTGCTAATAATTTACAGGGATCTCCTTCTAAAAAAGTTACTTTTGATTCTGAACCAGATTTAGCAATGTTTTGTTTAAAAGGAAGTTCAAACTTACTGTCAATACAGGTAAGCCTATCTGACTCGTGAACCAACATTTTATCTAGCATCCAACAAGAAGACATTCCCTGATAACAGCCTACTTCTAAGGCATTAACTCCTGCTGCGGTAATTAATGACTGTAAGTGTTCTTCCCAGACAGAAATACGATAGCTAAAAATATCGAGAGTAAAAAAATAATTATTGGCGACGCACTGTTCCCAACCGCGATGTTTACAAGCCTGTTGGAAATTAGCTGCTGCTTCAGGTAATCTACCTTTTTCTCGCAGGGCATTACCCAAATGTCCATATACCCAGGGATATTCTTCCACTAGATTTAAAATCGCGTAGCAGGTAGAAATAGCTTCATCCCATTTTTGCAGCATCAAAAAAGTTTTGACCAAATCTCGGTAAGCCCAGGGGAAGTCTGGAGCGTTTTTAATGGTCTGGCGAAAAGCAGTAATGGCATCTTCAAAATGCTGCTTTTGCAGATAAATAGTGCCTAGTTTGTATTGCGCCCTAGATTCTGTGGGCTGCACGCTTAAAATTTTCTCGTAGATAGCCTGGGCTCGATCTAGCTTATGCTGCCGTTGATAAATATCTCCCAAATCATAAAAAGCAGCAATCAAGCCTCGATCTCCAGCGATCGCTTTTTCATAGCAGGCGATCGCTTCTTCTATTCTTCCTTTTTGTTCTAAGGCTTTGGCTAGCTTATAGTAACCACTATTATTGACCAAATCAGGATTAATTTTAATTGCTCGATACCAGCAATCCATTTCCGCATCTTTACGCTGGAGGTAGCTATTGATCTGCGCCAAAGATGAATATATACGGTCAGAATTGGGTACAAGTTCTAAAGCCTTTTCAAAAGAGGCTAAAGCAGCCTGCCAATTTTTTTCTAAAATATAAAGCTCTCCTAATTGGCAATATACCTCTCCAAGATTGGTTTGGGCTTCTACAGCCAAAGAATGCCAAACAATAGCTCGATCAAATTCCCCCATACCCTGAAGCAAATTGCCCAGGTTTTTAAAGGCAGATTGCCATTGTTTCTGGTTGTTGTTGTCTGTTTTTACTGTCTGCTCGCACTCAACAATTGCCTGAATTAAATAGCTAGAATCCACGGGTAAAATTTAGTTAATTGATTTATTTTATTGTTTACTCCATCACTGACGGTCTATAAAATAGACTTCCAGGTTTTAGACTGTTTAATTATTGTCTATATATTCATTATTGTCCTACCTATTTTTATTATGGCTGGGAGATTTGCTGGGGTGGGGGTATTTTCCTACTGAATGTACTTTAAAATTTGCTTGAGAGCATCAATATTAACTAAAATATCTTCGGTAAGAGCATTTTGATACATTAAGTTGCGCAAAGACAGACAATCAAAACTTTGTCCAACTAAATAATAATGTTCCAACTCTAACTGCTGACTAATCATCCAGTAATCGGTTCGGATATAGTTAGGAGAGAAAAGTTCAATAACCTTAGTATCGGGAGAACAAAAAACTAAATTAGTCAAACCCGAACCATGACTAGCAACAATGATTTCAGCATTAGCAAATACTGCAACCTGCTCTAAGACAGACATTTCTTCGAGGAATATAGTTTGAAAACCTTCACTATAGAGCAGTTCGCTTACATCTAATTCATTAACTAACTGTCTATTTTTTGCTTTTGCCCTGCTTATGTAAATTTTTTGCCCAAGAGCAGATTTTGATAAACTAATTTTGGGAATAAAAGCCTGTCGTAAAAATTTGATTGTTCCCTGGGGAACCCAATCCAGATAGCCTGGAAAAGAGGGAACGATTAATTCTGTAGCCTGAATATGATTATAGCGATCGCTTTCAAGGATTTTTGTTTCAGGAATACCCAAGATTTGCAAAGTTTCTTTTTGGTAGGGTTTAGCAATGCTGTTTACTACAAACCAATCAATCTCCTCTAGCTCAATACCACTGTTTCTGATTAGTTCTAGTCGCGGAATAATATCAAACATCCAATGATAATAAACATGACCAGCCAAACCAGACAGTAAAGCTACTTTTCCCTCTATTTTTTCTATGGGAGGAATGCTATTTTGTTCAAAAATCTTGTGTTCGGCTCGTTCTTGATAAGGACATCCTGGTAAGAACCAGGGATAATCTCTAGATAAATCTCCTAACAAATAGTTATCAGGAGTAATAACTGCTACAGCATTGCAAATAATCCAAGAGTTTTTTTGTCCTGCAACCCAACTTCTACCTTCGGGAATGGTAACGACAAAGGGCAATTTAGCCTTAACTGGGTTTATTGACTCAAAAGAACATTTATAAGCACCTTTATCAATCTGTAACGGCTTAAAATGTGTAATTAACTTTGCCATACAGCTATTGCAGTTGACTCCTCCGCAATCAGGATAAGCTGTTTGACCAGGAGCGTTAATTTTAATTGTTTCTGGTTGTCTTGTGCCAACTACTCTTTCAGGAGTACGATCGGTATCTCCCCACAATACTTGAATGTAGCTAAAGTTTTTTAACTGACAATCTCTTGCCCAGTCTTGAGTGTAATGATAAATTTTCCTAGGCAAGGCAGATGATTGTTCTTCAATCGGAAATAAACCAGGCAAATTTTGCCAGCGAGTAGTGCAATCTATTTCTTGACTGAGGACGGCTTCATAATAATTTATCGCCTCTTCAGCAACTTGACTACGCTCTAAAACTTCACCTAACCCAAAGCAAATTTGCTGATGTTCTGGTTCAAGACTCAAGCCAATCTGGTAAATAGCTACCGCAGCATCTAACTTTTTTTGCTTGGCAAGACAATTGCCTAGTTTTAGATATAGTTCGGCTTCTTTGGGTCTAATTTGTAAAGCTCGCTGATAGTAAAATTCTGCTTGATAAACACCCCCAAACTCAAATAGCACATCTCCCATGTGGCTATAGGTTTGCCATAAATGATGATAAGCGTCTGCTTTTTGATTATCTTGGAGAGCTTGCAGAAATTGAGCGCAGGCTACTTTAGCTATTTCTAATAAATCTGCGGGTTCAGTTGCTAATATTCTCTGACAATAAGCAGTGACAAAATGAGGCTCAAGCTCAATTATTTGTCGCCAACAGTCTAAAGTAGTTTCCCAATTACCGAGCTGTAGCTGTAGGTCAGCATAGTTGCTTAAAGCCAGAATATTGGTTGGCTCTAATTTAGTAACTTTGAGAAAACACTCTATTGCTTGAGGATAATCGCCTTGCTGTTGCCATAGCTTACCTAAATTATGGTGAGCTAAAGGCATTTTTGGCTCTAAAGTGATAGCAGTTTGGAAACTACTATAGGCAAGCTTGTGCTGTTGATTAAACCAGTAAACTTGTCCTAAGTTATTGTGCAAAGTTGCCCAAGTAGGATCGATATAAAGCCCTTTTCTAAAAATAGCGATCGCCTGTTCGTATTTTTTTTGTCTGGCAAAGGTGCTGCCCAAATTACTATATGCCCTGGTAAAATTGGGCTGAATGGCAATAACCTGCTCGTAGCTGGCGATCGCTGCCTCTAGTTCTCCTTTTTGATCGTAAAGGACTCCCAAGTTAAAATAAGCAGCAGCATAGTCAGGCTTAATTTCAATGGCTTTATTGTAGGCAGCAATTGCTTCACTCCAGTTACCTAATTGGTGCAATACTACCGCCAGATTATATTTTAATTCTGCCCAATTAGGTTTAAAAACTAGAGCCTGTTCATAATTCCAGGTCGCTTTTTGATAATTATTTTGCTTGCTAAATAATAAACCCAACTCTGCGTATATTTCTGCTTGGTCAACTGGGGTACCTAGCAGTCTTTTATAGGCATCAATGGCTTCGGGTATTTTTCCTAGTTGGGTATAGGCTCTTGCCAAGTAGGGATAAAAGTTAATATCGTCAGGATTGAGGGAAATCTCTTTTTGACAGATATCTACAACCTGCTCCCAATCTTGGTTAGCTAGGAAAGATTTAAGATTTTTGATTGAGGATTCGCCTCTTCTCATTGATGTTAACGGGAATGACCCAAACTCAAATTACAAAATGACCCAAATAATCTGACGATTTATTGAACTCGCAAACATTTCATTAGAAGTAGATAGTTGGTAGTAAGTAGTAGATTAACTAAAAACGACAAACTACGCACGACGAACTTCAGAGGAGGTTCAAGCCTGCTGACAAAATAGATCTCTTAGATCTTTAATGAATATTGGATTTACCTACATTAGCCCATATTTTGCTAAATTTCATATGATCTAAATTTTAAGCTGATTTTTTAAATATTAACTAATAGACCCACAACATTTTGTTGTGGGTCTATCAAGAGTAGCCTAAATTTTTAACGATGTTACTTAGAATAATTCCCAAGTACCATTTTCATTTGTAGTACCAGGCTCAATATTTAAATCTTTGCCAATTTCAATAGCATCTTTTCCATCAACAGTAATCATTCCAGTAGTTGCATCATAGACAACATCGGCATCGCTAGCGCCAAAGATTTTAATTTTATCAGCAAAACCACCAGCTTTAAAGTCACGGATTTTATCCATTGAATCGTCTGCAAATTCTTGGACAGCAAATTCAAATACGTCGTTGCCAGTACCGCCTTTAAGTGTATCAGAACCTAATCCACCTCTGAGGGTGTCGTCTCCTGCGCCACCAATAAGAAAGTCGTCGCCAAGACCACCCTTAATGAGGTCGTCGCCGTCGCCACCTCTAAGGATGTCGTTGCCATTACCACTCATGATAATATCGTCTCCACCGCCTGTGAAGACTTTCGCATCACCCGCGCCAGTGATAATGGTGTCCTCCAAATTACCACCAATAATCCCTACTGAAGCATCGCCTTTAATTTCAATAAAATTTTCTGCGCCTTGCTGACCAACTACATCTAGTCCGCCGTCAGGATTAAATGATTCCTGCAAAAGTGCTGTATTATCTTCTGAAACAATACTTGACATGATTAATTAATACTCCCTATTTGTAATGTTAACCTGACCTGAAAATGCCTTTTTTATTTAGGCAATAAAACCCTCGTTGTCTATGATAAATCATGTTTAATTTGTTGCTAGTGGTATAAAATATTAAATTTTTAACAAAATATAATCTATACTACTACTATCTATTTTGTTGATAGTTTTCAAAATGTCAATGACTTTTGTTTTTTATATGACAAAATAACGACAATAGTAACTAACAGGAAAAATACGCTCTATACAATTAAACTACAAAAACTCTGATATCTCTTTTAAAATAAAGAACACAAAAAATAAAACTGTAGAACAAAAGCTAATTATGCTTATTTGTCTAAGTATTAACTCAGGGGGAAAAAACTATATAGATTAATTAAGTGAATTAACGTATTTACTTTAATAAAGACAAAAAATAAAAGCATAAGTTAATGAAGTACAAAGTATATAAAATAAATATTATTCAAGTTTTGCTATAAAATTATTAAATTTATTTTGTATCTTTAGTATTATTAAATTAATTTATCTAAAATGCCTTGGTGGTATTTACTGATAAATTGTTTGAGTAGTAAAAATATTCAGCAAAATTACTAAATACAAAATCAGAAACCACTTTATCGTCAGAAAATTACAGCCTAATATGTAGAGAGTATGCCCAGACTGCCTTAATATAAATAGCTGAGATTAAAATCTAAATGATTCTAAATGATGGAATTTGCTAAAGCAGAACCAACCGTCGGCGTAATTATTCCTGCTTATAATTGCGATCGCTATATTGCTCAAGCTATTGAAAGCGTTCTCCAGCAGGAAGGCTGTACCTATGAAATAATCGTTATTGATGATGGTTCAACCGATGCAACCGAAGAAATATTAAAGCCATACCGCGATCGCCTGCGCTATGTAAAGCAGAAAAATCAAGGTGTGGCAGCAGCACGCAATCATGGTATTGCGATCGCTAAAGCCAATCTGATCGCCTTTCTTGATGCAGATGATTATTTTTTACCAGGAAAATTAGCATCTCAGGCAGAAATTTTAATCAAGCGTCCTGACCTAGGTATTGTCCATAGTGGCTGGCAAAGGGTAGACATAGAAGGCAACAAGCTATTGGATGTATGTCCTTGGGAGCAAATTCCTGAACTGGATTTGGAGAATTGGCTACGCTGGAAACCCGTGCTACCGAGCGCGATGATGTTTCGTCGAGAATGGCTTCAGTATGTTGGTGGTTTTGATCCCCGCTTCCCCCCCGCAGAAGACACCAATTTGGTTCTTAAACTGGCTTTAAAAGGCTGTAGAACTGCATGGTTACGCCAAATAACTGTGTGCTATCGTCAACACGAAGAAAGTGCTATGCACAAAGGCTTGCCCCAAGCTCGTTCTTTAATGGCAGTTACCAACGATTTTTTTGCTCAACCAAATCTACCTTCAGAAGTTAAGCTAATGGAGCAGTCTATTCGCTACGGTACGTTAGTCTGGATTGCTTGGTATCTTTACTACACGGGACATCCACTAGAAACAACCCAATATCTTAAACAGGCTTGGTCATATCGCTATAATTCAGGTACAGAAGCTATAGTAACCTGGGTTGAAAGCTTTGCTGAATTTTCTCGTAATTGGGGAGTGCAATTTAATGTTAGTAGCTTAACTAGTTCGAGAGAATGGCAGGAGCTAGTTCAATGGATTATTCAAACAACGAGTAAAATTGGACAAGAAACATCTTAAGGCTTCCTCTTTTAGAAAGAGTATTAAATATCCTAATTAGAGTATGCTCCTGTAGAGGTAGTTTTTCTTCAAGTAAATCAGACTTATGACTATTGCTCGTACAATTTGCCTAGGGTTTCTCGCTCTGATTGCGATTGGAACTCTTCTGTTGATGATGCCCTTCGCTACCGTTACGGGAACTTGGAACAATTTTACTGTGGCTCTGTTTACCTCTACTTCTGCCGTCTGTGTCACAGGGTTGGCAGTTGTAGATACTGGGACTGATTTTTCATTTTGGGGACAGTTAACTATTCTGCTTCTGATTCAAGTTGGTGGTTTGGGCTATATGACTATAACTACTTTTTTACTGCTGCTTTTAGGCAGAAAGTTTGACCTAAGACAGAAATTTGCTATCCAAGAATCTTTTGATCGTCCTTTTTTGCAGAGTAGCAGCAGTAATTTAATGCGTTCAATTGTTGCCACCACGATGATTTTTGAAATTAGCGGTATATTTATATTACTAGCAGTTTTTGTTCCTGAACATGGTTGGTCCGAAGGTTTATGGTACTCTATTTTTCATAGTGTCAGTGCCTGGAATAATGCGGGTTTTAGTCTTTTCTCTGATAGCTTGGTTGGCTATCATGACTCTGGAGCAGTTAATTTAATTATTCCTAGTTTGATTATTTTTGGTGGCATTGGCTACCAGGTAATTATTGAGATGTATCTTTGGTTAACCAATAAAATTAAACATAAGCAGGAAAGATTTTGCTTTTCCCTCAACTTTAAAGTTGTAGTTAGCACCACTATTTTGCTGTTAACATTAGGTACGATCGCTTTTTTCTTGACCGAGTTAAATAACCCAGGAACTTTAGCACCTTTTAGCTTCAAAGATAAGCTTTTGGCTGCTTGGTTTCAGTCTGCGACTACTAGAACAGCAGGGTTTAATAGTATAAGTATAGGTGATATGACCACGGCAGGTTTATTTATTACTATGGGCTTTATGTTTATTGGTGCTAGCCCTAGTGGTACAGGTGGGGGCATCAAAACCACAACCTTTAGAATTTTGTATAACGCCACTAAATCAGTTCTACGAGGAAAAAATGAAGTGGTTGTCTATCAAAGAGAAGTTCCCAGTACTCTTATTTTAAAGGCAGTTGCCGTAGTATTCGGTACCGCAACATCTATTATTTTAATGACCATTTTGATAGCTTCTTTTGATCCTGAATTGGATTTTCTACCTATTCTATTTGAGGTGATTTCTGCTTTTGCAACAGTTGGTTTATCTACAGGCATTACATCTAGTGTTTCAGTTGCTTCCAAAATAATTTTAGTATTATCTATGTATATTGGCAGAGTCAGTATTTTAATTTTAATAGCAGCAGTTATTGGCGATCCTAGCCCTAGCAGTCTTAACTATCCAGAGGAAAATTTACTGGTTGGTTAACCAACGGTTACAGATTAAATAAAAAAATTAATTTTAAGTGATTTCTTATAGACTAAAATGCCAATAGTTAGAATTATTCGGGTAAGAAGCTAATTTGAAATCTCTCAATTTCTTAACTAACTCCAGTGCTAGAAATCGTCAGTTTGCTGTAATTGGTCTAGGACGTTTTGGTAGAGCAGTCTGTGCTTCTCTACACAAAATGGGCTATGAAGTTTTGGGAACAGATATTGACGAGAGACTAGTTAATCAAGCTTTGACTCAGAAAATTGCCTCTCATGCTGTTCAATTAGATTCTACCGAACCTGAATCTTTAAAAGAGGCTGGTATTTTTGAAATGGATACAGTGATTGTGGCTATTGGCAATTATCTCCAGGAAAGTATTATAACCACCCTCAATGTCAAGGAGGCTGGAGTTGAGCAGGTAATCTCTAAAGCCTCCTCAGAAATTCATGGTAAAGTTCTGCGACGAGTAGGGGCAGATCGAGTGGTATTTCCTGAATATGAAGCAGGTTGTGCCTTAGCTAGTAACCTGACTCAACCTGCCTTTCTAGATCGTTTTGAACTGGATACAGAAAATAGCATTGTCGAAGTGCTAGTGCCAAAAGAGTTTCACAATCAAACTTTAGCTCAGCTAGATTTGCGCAAACGCTTTGGTTTAAATGTTTTGGCAATCGGCAATGGAGAAAAGTTTGTCACCAATCCTAATCCTGCACAAGTATTAAAAGAGGGATTAGTAATGGTTGTTATTGGCAGTAATAAAAATCTTCAGCGTTTGCCGCTTTAATTACTGATGGCTAAGCTAACTTGAGGCACTGGTATAGAAACGGAGGGCAAACCGCCAAAAAAAGATTGAGAAACTAAACAAGATAAGAGCTAAAATAGCTGCGCCAAAAGTCCAGATTATTTCACTCCGATTTAACATTGTTTGAGCAGGAATAGTAGTCAAAAATGCAACAGGAACTACAAAAGTAAAAAAGAAGCGATAAACGGCAGGATAAGCTACTATCGGATAGCGTCCCGCTTCTAATAATCCTCGCAAAACTTCCGTGACGTTATAGACTTTGACAAACCAAATGCTGGTTGCACCCAAAATGAACCACAGGCTATAGAGAATGACAATGCCAAAGCTAAGAGGAATCAAACTAGCCAGGTAGTCATACCAATTCAAGCCTAATTTATTCCCTGCATAGACTATTAGAATTGTGCCGAAAAACAAATCTGGTAAACCCCAAGGAGAAATAGTCTTAGTGGATAGCCAAAATTGACTGCTAATTGGCTTGAGTAAGACAAAATCTAATGTTCCCTGTTCGACTTGTTTGACAATGCTATTGAGATTTGGCACTAAAAAAGTAGCAGAAAATCCTTGCAAGAGAGTAAACAGACCCAAAACAATAGTTGCTTCTTGCCAACTCCAGCCTTCAAAGGTATAGCCAGTGCGATAAAACAAAAATAGTCCAAATAGACTGCCAGCTAGATTAGCGATGCTGGTAATAGTAGCAATAAGAAAATTAAGGCGATACTCCAGTTCTGTGGCGATCGCCGTACTCCAAAATAAGCGTAAAATTTTAAAATAACGCTGCATTATGTTCAAAACATATTTCTATTATTTAACGCTCAGGATATTTTGCACCCAAAAAGTTCTGACTTTAATTAAACTATGTCATCGATAATTTTAAAGCATTGAGAGTAGAATGATCTGGGACAAAGTAAAAACTGGCGATCGCCAGTTTTACCCGCCTTTTTTATTATGGAGAAAGTTGCTCGTCGATCCGTTTTGCTTCTTGGTCAGAAAGCTCCAAATCGACGGCTTTAACCGAATCTTCGATACTAGAAATATGGCTAGCACCAGGAATCGGCACTATACAGTCATACTTGGCGCGTAGCCAGCCTAAAACAACTTGATAGACCGAAACCTCTTTGTTTTTAGCTAATTCAGCAATAACTTTAATATCTTGCAAACGACTAACGCGACTGCTTCCTCCCAAAGGACTCCAGGGAAAGAAAATTAATCCTTCTTGCTGGCAATAATCTAACACGCCATCAAATTCGGGTTGACGATGCCAGGGATTATATTGATTTTGTACGGAAACAATATCTACTACTTGACGAGCCTGTTTAATTTGCTCAACAGTAAAGTTAGATACGCCAACGTAGCCAATCAGCCCTTCAGCTACGGATTCCTTGACTGGGGTTAAAGCCTCTTCAATTGTATAGTTGGGATCTGGTGCATGATATTGCCAAAGATCGATGGGCTTAGAACCAAAAAGGACTACGTGGCTTTCACGAATAGTTTTTCGTAAGCGATCTGGATTACCATCACGAGTCCATCTTCCTTCAGGTCGTATTAAACCCCCTTTGGTGGCAACCGTAACCGAACTTGTATCTCCTGGGTATTGTTGAAATGCTTTGGCAATTAGGCTTTCATTGTGATGTTTATCGGATTCATCTCGGCAATAAGCATCAGCCGTGTCGATTAAAGTTACACCAAGATCGAGAGCTTTATGGATAACGGAAATTGCCTCTGATTCTGACGGACGGTTTGATAATGATAGTGGCATTGCACCTAAACCGATTGCACTTATTTTATTGCTACCTAGCTGTTTATATTTCACGGGCAATTTTTAATTTTCACTTGAATTATCTCTATTTACTCTTAGGGCAACTAGAAATTTATCTATCCTAAGTATCAACTATTCATGCAAGAGGTCTATTTCTAATTGAACAAGTTTATCTCTGATGTTTTTAGATATTTATTTTGTTTTTAATTAACAAAAAACCCTGCTCAAGACAGGGTTAAAATAATTTGCAAGAAGGAGACTATAATGTCGATTTAAACTATGCCAAGCCAGTGAAAAAAGCCTTGTCCAGTAGTTAATTCAATGACCAATGCTCCTAAAAATCCAATCATGGCTAATCTACCATTCCAAATTTCCGCACTAGGATTAGAGCCGAATTGAAACTTAGTTGCAAACTCGCCATATTTACGATTGGATTGAACATCGAAATGTTCGGTAGGTGTTGGATTTTCTATATTTGCCATGTTGATAATTCCTTGAATGTAATTTGAAATGAATCTACTTTAAAGTTAAGAAATATATCTTTGTTTGTTGTCTATCTTTAGTTATAAACAAAGTTTTTATTGTTTTGGTTTGACAACATACGCCAAGTATGGATTAGCGGTGAGACCCCCGCGCGGCGTGTCATCAATTATCGGCGGTTTTGATCTAATCCTTATGACATAAAACTAGATATAGATATTAAGCTCGTTTTAATTGCCCAACTACCTAATATCGGCACAAATAACAGCCCTTCAATCCATATACCATAAACCCAACGGGGAGTATCTGTACTTATCTTCCAAATATAAATTAGATTGACCGCTATAGCTATAATCATCTCTGGATGGTAAGCCATAATACCTGTTATCCATGAGGTGGTTATAGTCAGCAACATCAATATATTCATTACCGTCAAAATTATTTTTGTCTTTTTAATTCCCGCTATGATTGGCAAAGTAACTACACCTTTTTCTAAATCGGATTGAATATCTCGAATATCAAAAGTATGGGAATTAGTCACAATAAAAACGAACAAAAATAAAGTAATTAATGCTGCTATAGAATCGAATTGTGAACCTGCATAAGCTATTGGCAAAGCAACTACAGCATAGGTTAAAATACTGCCAACAATCCAAGCTTTTGAACCAGGAATGTCTTTGAGGCGATACCACTGCCATTTGGATTCCCGTTTCCCAGGAAATATGGGTATACCATAAAGTAAAGGAACAATACCGACAATACTAACCAAACGAACATTTGGAGCGGCATTGTACAATAGCATAACCGTACTGGCGATCGCCGTACACAATAAGATCCAAATATAAGGCTGTCGAAAAAATAACTGGGTCTTAGTATTAGGTATTTTTTGTATATAGGAGTCGAAAATGCGGTCTAAATTGTAGGGTATTAAAGCAGAAGCAAAAATCAAAGCGATTGGTTGCCAATCATAACCTAATTCTAATATTTTTTGCGTATATATTCCCAAAGACGCGATCGCAGCAGCCACCCAAATACTAGGATAGATAATTAGTTCCAAAAAGCGATCGTAAAACCATCTCATATCTAATTATTTATTGCTCGAAACTAATTCTGATTTCTTTGAAGATGATCTTGCCTACAATCTGGCAATCTTAGTAATAAACAAGTGCCAAGCGCGTTTTTTGTTATCTATTCTCCACTTTCGCTCCTCTTTTGTTTATATACTTTTATCTATACTAACTCGAAGAAAAAATACATATCTAACTTTTGTCGGGTAAACTCTAGTTTTTTGGTTAATTCTCCTCATATTAGATTTAGCAAATCAAAATACGACCAGGGAAAGATGTACGGTCAGACGAATATTAATAACTTTAAGGAATAGCAGTTCCATCTAAGCAACAAGAATCTAATGTATACGTAAGTGCGGAGAAAACAAAATCTCAAATAGTATTTACTTATTGTTGAGTCTGATTCTTGTAGACATCTTATTTGCTTCGGCTCTGGCTGCAATTTTAACATACCAATTATTGAAATAGTTCATATAATAATGCCAAGGTTATGCTCTTTAACAATCGAAAAAAAATAGCTCTCATTTCAGTTCACGGCGATCCCGCTATTGACATAGGGGAAGAAGAAGCGGGGGGACAGAATGTATATGTCAGGAAGGTAGGAGAAGCACTAGCCCGTTTGGGTTGGCAAGTAGATATGTTTACCCGTCGCAGTAGCCAAGAGCAAGCAGCAATCATTGAACATAGTCCTAACTGTCGCACAGTTCGTTTGGTTGCAGGAGCAAAAAAATTTATCAAAAGACAAGAAATTTTTCAGCACCTACCAGAGTTTGTTACAGCTTTTTTAGAGTTTCAAGCACAGCAAGAGACTATTTATCCTCTTATTCATACCAACTATTGGCTTTCTGCTTGGGTGGGAATGGAGCTTAAAAAAAGCCAGCCAAGTAAGCTTTTGCATACATATCATTCATTAGGTGCGGTGAAATATAAAGCGGTTAAAAATATACCGCAAATATCCAAAACCCGTTTGGAAATAGAAAAACAGTGCTTAGAAACCGCAGATATGATAGTTGCCACTTCGCCCCAAGAGCAAGAAGATATGCGATTAATATCACCACAAGGAAATATCGCCGTAATTCCCTGTGGAACTGATATCGAGCGTTTTGGCAGTGTATCTAAGCTAGAAAGTAGAGCAAAATTAAATATCGAACCAGAAGCCCAAGTTGTTTTGTACGTCGGACGTTTTGATCGTCGCAAAGGTATAGAAACCTTAGTTAGAGCGGTAGGTTGTAATCAAGTAAAACAACATCCCAATCTAAAATTAATCATTGTTGGTGGCAGTACTTCTGGCAGAAAAGACGGCAAAGAAAGAGAACGAATTGAAAATATTGTTCGAGAATTGGAATTAGAAGCAATAACCACCTTTGCAGGACGTATTGAACACGCAGACTTGACCTATTATTATGCAGCAGCAGATGTCTGTGTTGTCCCCAGCCATTATGAACCATTTGGTTTGGTGGCGATAGAAGCGATGGCCTGTAGCACGCCAGTTATTGCCTCGGATGTGGGAGGGCTAAAATTCACGGTCGTCAATGAGTTGACTGGTCTACTTGTACCACCCCAGGATGACCAAGCTTTTGCAGAAGCAATTAATCATGTACTATCTTATCCTGCCTGGAGCAGACAGCTAGAAAAAGATGCCAGAAAAAGAGTCGAGTCTATGTTTAGCTGGGATGGCGTAGCAAAACAGCTAGAAGAGCAATATCTAGCGGAACTTAATCAAACACAACCAGAGCTTTTAGAATCAAAAATATGAATTATCTAGTTACAGTTTTAGCCGACAAACAACAGGCACAAGAAGCATACTCAGTATTAAGCCAAGATGGAATACCAACCGAAAAAATTACCATTTTGGGTGAAGGTTATCAAAGTGCGGATGACTTTGGCTTGATCGATCCCAACCAACAGGCTAGCAAAAGAGCGAAAAAGCTGGCTTATATGCTTGTTCCCTTTGGTTTTGTGGCAGGATATGCGTTTAACGTGCTTACAGGGATTCAACTGTTTTCTTTTACCAATTCAATTACCGAACATATTATTGGTGGTGTCTTAGGTGCAGCCTCTGGATTATTAGGGGCAGTTTTTGTTGGCGGTGGTGTTGGCTTAACGGTAGGCAGTGGAGATGCTTTGACTTATCGTAATCGTCTTAATGCAGGGCAGTATATTATTATTACAGAGGGAACAGATAGTGTGATTCGGCAAGCTACAAAATTATTGCGTCAGTTTGAGCCAGAGTTTATCCAAGGATATACTGAGCCTGTCAACGGGTAATGAACATTTTATAAATAATTGAAGTCATATATGCGTCTTTTTTGCTATCCGTCAGAAATTATTTATTTTAGGGCGATCGCGACGCGATTGACCCTACTGCACCAATTCTGTAATTATGGTTATCAACTCTGGAATATTAATTGGTTTGGCAAGATGTCGATTAAACCCTGCCTCTAAAGAAAGCTGCTGATTTACCTCTCCCGCATAAGCTGTAAGCGCGATCGCAGGTATGTTTTTCACCTTAAACATTGCGCGAATCTGACTCATAAGACTATAACCATCAGTTTTGGGCATACCGATATCACTAATAATCAAATCGGGAGTTGATTTATTTATGGCTTTTAAGGCTGCTGCTGCTGATGCTACGGATATTACTGATGCGCCCTCTTGTTTTAGAACCAAGGTGAGTATATCCAGCGAATCTACTTCGTCATCTACTACCAAAATTTTGATACCGCTAAAGCGATTTGGCTGTACTGATTGCTGGATGGGATTAATATCTGTTGGTGCTATGAGTGTATCCATAAGTGGTAGTTTGACGCTAAAGGTTGCTCCTTTTCCTTTTCCCTCGCTGGCAACGGCAACTGTTCCCCCGTGTAGTTCGCTTAAGTGACGCACTATGGCTAAACCTAAACCCAATCCGCCAAACTGTCTAGTATAACCACCTTCTGCCTGACGAAAGCGATCGAATACATGGGGTAAAAATTCTGAATCAATTCCTTGTCCTGTGTCTTGAACTTGAATTGATGCCCGTGTATCTATTCTGGCTAGCTTAATTAAAACTTGACCGCCTTCTGGAGTAAATTTAATAGCGTTAGAAACCAGATTCCAAATAATCTGCTGTAAACGTCCTGCATCTCCCAAAACCTGTCCGATATTGGGTTCAAATTCAGTTTTAATTTGAATTGATTTGGCTTCAGTCGCCAATTGAACTGTGGCTAGTGCCGATTTGACAACCATTTTAAGATCGAGAGGAGTTTGGTTGAGATTTAGCTTACCCCGCAAAATTCTAGAAACATCTAGCAAATCGTCAATCAGTTGTGCCTGAAGCTTGGCATTGCGTTCGATTGTGGCAACTCCCGCTGCTGTTTTCTCTGGGTCAAGTCTGCCAGCAGCCAGTAACTGTGACCAGCCAAGAATAGGATTGAGAGGGGTACGTAGTTCGTGGGAGACGATCGCTAGAAATTCATCTTTTAGCTGGTTGGCTTTGGTCAAATCTTCGGTTTGCTGCCGTAGTCTTTGTTCTAATTCTTTAATTCGAGTAATGCTGGTGTTTGTACCATACCACCTAATAATTTCTCCCTGATGGTTACGTAATGGTCTGGCTTTGACTAAAAACCAGCGATATACTCCATCTGCACCACGTAAACGAGTCTCTATATTGTATTTCTTCCCTGAAATTACTGATTCTGCCCAAGTTGACCAAACTCTAGCTGAATCTTCGGGATGCAAAATAATTGACCAATCGCTATTAGCCATTTCTTCTAAAGGAATACCCGTGTATTCTAGCCAGCGTTGATTAAAATAGTCTACTTTACCGTTTGCTGATGCCGCCCAGATCTGCTGGGGAATAACTTCGGTAATTAGCTTAAGCTCTTGTTCTCTTTGCATTAGAGTCTGTTTGCTAGCTTCGCGATCGCTAATATCCTGTACCGTACCTATCATGCGGACAGGTTCGCATGATAGGTTATAAAAACCCCTGCCTCTGGCTACAATCGAGTGAACGCTACTATCTGACCAGACAGCGCGATATTCAATGTTGTATTCTGTTTGGTTTGCTAAAGCCTGTTGTACTGCCTTATTGGTGCGATCGCGATCCTCAGGATGGAGGATATTAAAGAACATTTCGTAGCTGACTTTTTGCTCAGATGTTCGGCACATTATCTTAACATCAAGCTTCGTAGCGTGAATAACGCTCAAGACTGCGCTCGTTCGCTAAATCAGCAACGCCTTTATTTTTGACCAAAAACATCTCTAATGCGATAAATTGGTCTTCTTTGAGATTCGTGATACGTACGCATCAATAGTTCAGTTACTAAACCAAAGCAAAACAAATTAACTCCAGTTATGACTAGCAACACGGCTAAAATTAATAAAGGGCGATCGCCAATGTTTTGAGCGAAAAACAGTTTTATAATCGTTAAATAGAAACCCATTGCTATGCCAGCAGCTAAAGAAATTACGCCTCCTAGACCGAAGACGTGCATGGGACGGGTCAAAAATTTCTTCATAAAGAAGACGGTCAACAAGTCCATTACTACCCGAATCGTTCTACCCAAGCCATATTTACTCTGTCCAAAGCGTCTAGGATGATGGCGCACTGGTACTTCTGCTATTCTTGCCCCTTCGATATATGCCAATGCAGGTAAAAAGCGATGTAGCTCTCCATAAAGGTTCATATCTGCCACTAATTCAGAGCGATATGCCTTGAGGGAGCAACCATAGTCATGTAGTCTGACTCCTGTTACCTTAGCAATAATTAGGTTGGCAATTTTAGAGGGAAGCAGTCTGGTTAATGCTGCATCCTGCCTATTTTTGCGCCAGCCACTAACCAAATCATAGCCTTCGTTTAACTTAGCCAGCAGCATGGGAATATCGGCAGGATCGTTTTGCAAATCGCCGTCTAAAGTTACAATGACTTTTCCCTCTGCTAACCAAAATCCTGCTGCCATCGCTGGAGTTTGACCATAGTTACGCCGTAAGATTATCGCCTTTAAATCGACACGTCTCTGTGCCAAGCTGGTTAGTACCTGAGTTGAACCGTCTTTTGAGCCATCGTCCACACAAATTATTTCGTAGCTCAATTGAGTTGCTCTGACAGAATTGGCGATCGCTTCTACTAATGCTTCTACACTCTCAGCTTCGTTATAAATCGGCACAACTACTGATAGGTCTAGCTGGGGTAACTTTAAAACGGAGGCAATACGGTTTTCTATAGATGGAGATGGCATAGCAGAACAAATAATTGAGCAGAATTTAGCCGAGAAGCATTAAAGATAACTTTATATATGTCTCATAGATTATCCAGTATTAGATAGCTCTTGTCACTAAATCAATTTTGTTTTGTTGGAAAAGGTTATATATTGCTTGATTAGCTATCAGTTTCAAGCTTGTCTATTTTATTTTTAAATGTCTCATTATTGTCGCCGATGAAATTAGTTTTTGAGTGGTTGAGATTTTTTAGTTTACTGTTTCTGCTGTTTGGTACATCAACAATTAATCAAGAAACTCTGGCAGAAAAAGATTTTAAGTCAAGTGTCGAGAATAATATAGCTGACGATGCTCCCAGGCTTTGTCACCAAGATTTATCTACCGCTATTGAGAATGTTATTAACCGTTCTGAGTTTAGGCGATCGCGCTGGGGAATTGAAGTCCAAACCCTTGATGGTGATTCTCTATACAGTCTGAATGGAGATAAGTTTTTTACCCCTGCCTCTAGTGCCAAACTTTTAACCACTGCTGCTGCACTTTCGGCATTAGGTGCAAATTATCGCTTTCGTACGCCTATTTATAGTGTGGGTAATCCACCCAATTTAACTTCTTTGCGCCTAAAAGGACAAGGAGATCCCACCATAACGAGCCAAAGCCTAAAAGATATAGTACATCAGTTGCAGGTCTTAAAAATCAAACGGATCGAAAAATTAATAATTGATGATAGCTACTTTGAGCCACCGACAATTAACCCTACCTGGGAATGGTTAGATGTCCATAGTTACTTTGCCACGGCAGTAAATAGTACAATTCTCAATCAAAATACGGTCACTCTAACCCTATTACCACAGCAGATAGGACAGCCCGTTAAATTTTATTGGAGTGGTGCGATCGCAGCTAGACAATGGCAGGTAATTAATGAGGCAACAACTGGAGCTTTGGATGCTCCTTATGAGATAGAAATTGATGGAGATCTAGGAAAACCTACTTTACAAATTAGGGGAAAGCTAGCCGTTAATGAACCTGCTGACGTTTGGGATTTAGCCATAGTCGATCCTGATAATTACTTTTTGGAATCACTCCGTCTGTATCTAGCTCAATCTGACATCAAGGTTGTCCAGGGAATAGTAATCCATAAACCCGCTCAACATGAACCAGAAGCTGAATTAATGGCAATTACTTCTCCACCAATGCAGCAAATTATAGCCACAATTAATCATGAAAGTAATAATTTATTTGCTGAAGTTTTAGCGCGTGTTTTAGCTAAAAAATTAAAGGTAAAAACTCCGATTGAAGCTATCAACAAAAGCTTGAAGAACTTAGGTATCAACCCAGAAGATTATGTTTTGGTAGATGCCTCTGGTTTGTCTCGTCAAAATTTGGTTACTCCTAAAGCATTGGTTACAGTATTAAAATTAATGTCTCGCTCTGCTAATGACCAGGCTTTTCGTCGCTCTTTAGCAATTGCTGGAGTCAACGGCACTTTAAAAAACCGCTTTATAAATACTGATCTTAAAAATAATTTAATTGGCAAAACTGGTACTTTAACAGGAGTTGGCACGTTGTCAGGATATTTATCTGCTGCTGATGGTAAAACTATAGTTTTTAGTATTTTGCTCAATAATTCTGAGCTATCGAGCCAAAAAATTAGACAAGCAATCGATCGAATAGCTGTGATTTTAGATCGTGCTGGTAAGTGCTGAGTATCACTGACAAAGAAAACTTTATTGATGTTAATAATAATATATAGCGGTTCTCAAATTAGTCAGGTACAAAGTAAATCGTTTTAAGGCAGAGGCAGAAGTTAGATGTACTTCAGTAAACTGAGAAATGCTATAAAGCTTCGATATTTTTAATAACAAGAGGCGATTAAGTTCGCCTAAGTTTTAGACTAACCTATTTTAGATTAATGCTAATAAAATAATATTTTTAAATCAAACAAACTGAATATAACTTTAGAAAAATTGCTCTATGAAAACCTTTAAAATTAACAGCTTAAAATTTATTATTACTGGTATTGCGATCGCCATGGGCATAACTTCTTTAGAACCAGTCAATGCTCAAAATACTGAAGTTCCTGAAATTGGCTGGAGTAGTAGATTGAGCAGTATGGGATTAGATAAGCCTGATGATATTGGCAAAAGATACACCTTTTATTGTCAGGCTGCATCAGAAGACCTAATTTATTCTCCTATCTGGGGAACAAATATTTACACCGTTAATTCAGAAATCTGCACTACTGCTGTTCATTCAGGGATGATTATCGCCCAGTCAGGAGGAGAAGTAACCATAGAATTGCTTGAAGGACAAAAATTTTATACAGGAAGCCATAAAAACAACATTACTAGTCAGGATCATCGAGAAAGCAATATCAGCTTTTCGTTTGTTGGCGAGAAAATAACTCAGACAGAAAGATCTACTTTATCCGCTCAAGAATCAGTCAAAAAATCTTCTGGAATAGAAAGAGTAATGGTAAATGGTGTTCAAAAAGGAGTACAAAGGTCAATTGAAAAAGTTATTATCGATCTTTTTAAGTAGATAGACGTAGATAGCTATACAACTCCAAAAACTATAATTCTTATTTATTAAGCTAATGTGCAACTGTGACAAGTTAAGGAAATACGCAGTTTGTCAAATGGTTATTAGCTATCAGCTTTTAGCTCTTAGCTCTTAGCTTCTTGACACAACAGCTCAATGTGCATTTAATATGATCTCTCTGCGTCTTTGCGCCTTTGCGCGAGATAGCTGTTTAACTTAGGACTGGCGATAGTTTTTCAAGATTATTACTCTAGGCATTAGCTAGTTTTTTTGTTAATCTCGATAGCAAGATCATGTTTGCCGCGCCTTACTAATGGCTATTTGAGGTTATTGAAAGCTGTATTCGTTCCTTTATGGGATTTTATAATCAGATGAGATTATGTAACGCTATAGGGCAATAAATTATTAGGTTGATAAATATCTTTAGACCCATTTTCAGTAGAAATGTCCCATGGCTAATAGCTCATCTGTAGATAAACGCAAAAATAAATGTTTTGTAATTAATAATAAGTTTTTCTTAAAAGAGTATGCCCAGAAAAGCTATGACTTTTGGGGCGATGGAGTCATAGTAGTCAATTTATTATTATTAAAAACCGATATTTACGATGACATAAATATAGCCAATTATCAGCCAGAAAACGAGCAAGAGCTAACGCTGCATCATCCAGTTTCTTATATATCAAAACAAAATTTTTGGTTTAAGATGCTTAATTTGAAAATTAAAAGAAA
Source organism: Waterburya sp. (assembly GCA_965218345.1). Taxonomy (GTDB): domain Bacteria; phylum Cyanobacteriota; class Cyanobacteriia; order Cyanobacteriales; family Xenococcaceae; genus Waterburya. The sequence goes on along the minus strand of CBDCKS010000002.1, from coordinate 5,200,819 downwards.
ACATCAAATAGATCTTGAGGCAGAAAGTAGCGTCAATAATAAATGTCTAGTAGTCTTTATCAAAGATGCTTCAATAGAACATTTTTCCATATATTCACTCAAGCTTAACAATGAACATCAGAACTCCTAATTTTTGACTATTGAGCCAATTTTCTTTGTTTAGCTGTCTGACAGAAAAAATCAACATATTCTTGATAGCCTCCAGGAAAGACGATATTCAAAGTTAAAGGATCTTCTGCATCTCTGGGATCTCCAGGACCTTGGATGACTTTGATTTCTTGAGCATTGGTGCGATCTAACTTAAGTGCTTGGCGATTTTTAACCTCTCCTGCACTGCTGTCCACGTAAATTACAATATTGTTGGTTTTAAATTCTTTACCCAATTCTTGAATCAATTCGAGAAATCCGCGATCGCTCCCACCTCTTTTAAATTCCAGCTTATTTTCATTTTCTATTGCTTTACTTGTCACCGTATCCCCTACCCCCACAATAGTTGGCATGATAGCAGGAGCAAAATTATCTTTGACTAGCTTGAGTAATTCTTGCTGTTGTGAGGGAGCTTGTCGAGCATTAAAATCTTTACCTAGAGGATAGTTACCTGTCTGCAAGAAGTAGTAATGATTGAGAATTACCAACACTCCTACTTCTTTAATTGCTCCTCGTAGCATAAACTGAAAGTCTGTTGTCCCAGAATCGTGACTCTGAGATGGCTGCATAATTTCTTTGCCTGAACCATCTCTACCCAAATTGGGAGCATAATGTACAAAAAAGGAATCTCCTAAACCTTGTTGTGCTTCTTGAAGCAGCATATCTGTGAAAGACTTTGCCTGTTGCTGCAACTCGGCATATAGCTCAGGAGACTGGCTAAAGGTTTCGTAAAAGACGTTTAAATTGGCTGTAGGAGAAACTTTATTATCTAACACTGCTGCTTGAATACATTCCTCAATCTGCATCTGATTCAAGCCATATTGAGGCTGTGTAACTACTGCTCTTAAAAAATCTGCCATTTTCTGCGGTACTGCCTCCAAAAAAGCCATTTCCTCATTGCTTACTCCAGGATGAGAGACGTTACCAAAACAGTCTTGCCACTGTACTCCACCTCCAGCTAAACCCTGTAGATATAAGCCTTGCTCTTTGATTTGATTTAAATTGTCAAAGGCTTTTTCAATGATGCCGTTAACGCCTCGTTTGCCGATATGTTCACCGTTAGTTAAAACAAAAAAGCGATCGCCTAGAGACTTAGCAGCTTCCAAATATTTAATCTCCATCCTTCGCGTTAGAGGATCTTTGACCAACCCCATACATACACCGTCAAGATCTTGAATAATGAGAATATTTTCTTGCTCGCTCAGTATTTGGCTCAAATTCTGATGATCGACCGAAAGCGATCGTTTATGGAGTTCACCGTGCAAATTTGAACTAGGATTAGAAATAGCCATAAGGAAAAATATTTAAATATTGTTTGAGAACAATACTATTTATTCAACCATAGATAACAACAGTTAGAGCAGTTAGGACAGTTAGAGCAATTGAGGCAACTTTAGAACCCCAATTTACCGTTAGCTGTCTTAGGGTCAAACATTTATCATTTCGTTAACAATCAAATTTTGTCCGAACCATTGATGAGATAACAAAGTTAAAAATTTTTCTGAGAAATGCGATCGCCTTGAGAAAATCGAGCCTAGGGCGATCGCTAGTATTACTTGTGCCTCAAGATTTTAAATCGCCAACATCTATCCGTAAATACCGAAAAATACTAAGATATTTTAAATAAACAAAAAACCAAAATCAGCCTCATGGAGAATCAACTATTGTGGCATAATTTTTATCAGGAGATTAACCAGCCAGACGAGCAGATAGACTTAGCTAAAGCTTCACTTTATTATGCTCAAGTAGAATATCCAGATTTAGATGTTCAAAAATATCTAAATATTTTAGATACGATCTCTTTGGAGATAAAGCCTTACTTACCAGCCAACCTTTATCCTCTTAAAGTTATTAAAACAATCAATTATTATCTTTTTGATTGTTTTAAATTTCAAGGAAACAGTCAAGATTATTATAATCTGGACAATAGCTTTTTAAATCAAGTAATAGAGCTAAAAATAGGAATCCCCATAACTCTATCAGTAGTTTATTTAGCAATTGCTAAACGACTAGATTTTCCGATGGTAGGGATTGGAATGCCTGGACATTTTTTGATTCGTCCTCAATTTGAAAACGCAGGAATTTTTGTGGATGCTTTTAATCAAGGGGAAATTTTATTTAAGCAAGACTGTCAGCTAAAGCTGAACCAAATTTATCCACAAGTTCAATTAGACTCCAGTTTACTTGTTCCCGTGAGCAATAAACAAATACTGGCGCGAATGCTTAATAATTTAAAATTTATTTACTTGCGTCAGCAGAAGTTAGATAAAGCTTTGACCATCATCAGTGGCATCTTAAATTTGTTTCCTGAAAATGCTCTGGAAATACGCGATCGCGGTTTGCTATACTACCAGATGAATCGTTGGCATGAGGCAGTTGTGGATTTAGAGTATTTCCTGAAAATTCACCCTAACAGTAAAGATGCACCCACAATTAAAATATTGTTAGAGAAGATGATTTAAGTTATTTTAGGCAAGCTTAGTTTGGTCTTAATAGTTTTAAATAGTTACTTGGTAGACAAAATTGTCTTCGGCAAAAAAACTGTAATGCTACAATATATCTCATTTAAATAAGCAACACTATTAATGTATATCAGTGTAGTAATTCCCACCTATAATCGTTTACTGATTCTGCAAAAAAGCCTTGTAGCTTTAGAAAAACAGGAGCTTACTGATAATAAAATTGATGGTTATGAAATAGTTTTGGTTGATGATGGTTCAACGGATCGAACATTGAGTTGGTTGACAGAAAACAAAGCTCAATTTCCTCATGTTAAAATATTTGAGCAAAATCATCAAGGAGCAGCAGCAGCAAGAAACTTAGGGGTCAAAAAAGCAAAGGGAGACACTATAGTTTTTATTGATAGTGATTTAGTAGTTACTAATAGTTTTCTCCAGTCCCATGCAGATGCTTTAGTCAAAGAAAAACAAGAACTTAAAAGCGATCGCCTATTTACCTATGGTGCAGTAATTAATACTAATAACTTTGAAGATCCTACTTCTGAACCTTATAAAATAACTGACTTTTCCGCAGCATATTTCGCTACAGGTAATGTTGCGATCGCTCGTAAATGGTTGGAAGAAGCAGGCTTATTTGATACTGGTTTTCAACTTTATGGCTGGGAAGATTTAGAGCTTGGAGTACGTTTAAAAAAACTTAATTTAAAATTAATCAAGTGTCCTGAAGCTGTTGGTTACCATTGGCATCCTGCCTTTAGTTTAGAACAAATTCCGCAGATGATAGAACAAGAAATCCAAAGAGGAAAAATGGGCGTTATTTTCTATCAAAAACATCCAACTTTGGATGTCAAAATGATGATTCAAATGACGTTTTTACATCGTCTTCTTTGGGCAGTATTGTCATTAGGGGGAAAATTAAATGAACGTACTCTTGAGCCTTTATTACAATGGCTAATTAGCCGTGGGCAACCTCAACTTGCCGAACAAGTAGCACGCATTTTTCTCAATTGGTACAATGTCCAAGGAGTTTATGATGCCTATAATGAGAGAAAGTTGCTGAACTCGAATAAATAAAATAAAGGGTTTAACGATGTTAATCTCAATCAGAATTCTTCTACTACTTGCTACAACACTTTATCAAGCGGTCAGTAGCTGGCTAGAAGATCGGCAACCACCGCCTGGTCAACTAATTGATATAGGAGGCTATCGGCTACATCTTTACGTTGTAGGAACAGCTAGCCCAACGATTGTTCTAGACCATAGCTTAGGAGGGGTAGAAGGCTATTTCCTAATTGAGAAATTAGCGAAGTTAGCACGAGTCTGTATCTATGATCGAGCAGGCTATGGGTGGAGCGATTGCAGCCCACATCCTCGAAATAGCGAGCAAATTGTGAAAGAATTAGACAGGCTATTAACTCAAGCAGGAATCGAGCCGCCCTATATTTTAGTCGGCAATTCTTTTGGCAGCTACAACGTAAGGCTGTACGCCCATTTATTTCCTCAAAAAGTTGTGGGTATAGTACTCACTGATGCACTGCATGAGACAGCAATGCTTGAGATGTCCGTTCGGTTACAAGCTCTAAAGCTCTTTTTTATCTCAGGCTTTATGATGTCTGTTCTAGGCTCAATTCTGGGGATTATTCGATTGCTAAGTATGTGCAGAGTCTATGAATTGCTAAAGCCTGAGCTATGCCACTTTTCTAAAGATTCTCTCAACTGTGTGAAACGTTCCTTTTGTCGTCCAAAACACTGGATTACGATGAGCAGAGAGATGATGAATCTAAACAAAAGTGCGCGTCAGCTTAGTATAGCTAAGTATTTTGGTACGCTTCCTATTGTTATTATTAAAGCCTATTCTTTCTTCAGACCATCCTTTTGGACTATTTTTGTCCCCCTGCAAGACGCTAATCAATTGCGAGAAAAAATGCACGTAGAGTTGTGTAGCCTATCAACAGATTGTTTTCAACTCAACGCGAGTGAAAGTAGTCATTTTGTGTGGGTAGATCAGCCAGATGTAATCATTGATGCCGTGAGAATTGTGATCGATAAAATTGATTCTTCTCGCTAGCATTGTCTGGTAGATTTAGCTAATCCTTCATTGCACCAGACTATTAAAAGCGATCTGTCAAGATTGAGAGGCTACTGTCAGCCCGTAAATGTCTGCCGTTTAAAAAATTGATAAAGCTCTTTTTGTAAAATAGCAAAAAGATAAAGAGTGATTGCTCGTTACTTAATGTACAATCCTAAAATTATGTTTCTTGACAAACTAACTGAGGAAATTCAACCTTTGATTGCACAAGAAATTAAATGACAATCTCACTCAGATTAAACGCCTTTAATGAATATTATTACTAATCTTCTCTTTCCTAAATCTAAAAAAAATTCTGATTCAAAAACAGCCAATGGTCTTCCTGTACTGAATCGTAACCCTCGTGGTGTTCAGATTAAATCTGAACCTGAAATAGAGAAAATGCGACGTTCAGCAAGGATTGTAGCAACAGTTCTTAAAGAAATCGAAGCAATGACTAAGCCTGGGATGACCACCGCAGATCTAGACGAATATGCCGAAAAACGTATCCGTGAGATGGGCGCAACCCCAAGCTTCAAAGGTTATTATGGCTTCCCTGCTTCGATTTGCGCCAGCGTTAACAACGAAGTGGTACATGGTATTCCCAACCATAAAAAAGTAATTCGTCGCGGAGATGTCTTAAAAGTAGACACGGGTGCTTATTGCGATGGCTTTCATGGCGATTCTTGTATTACTATTGCCGTTGGCAAAGTTTCTAAAGATGCTATAAAGCTAATCAAAGTTGCTGAGGAAGCTTTATACAAAGGAATCGAACAGGTAAAAGCAGGTAATCATCTATTAGATATTGCAGAGGCGGTAGAAGACCATGTAAAAGCTAATGGCTATAGTGTTGTAGAAGAATATACAGGACACGGCGTAGGCAAAAATCTGCACGAAGCACCGTCCGTATTTAATCATCGCACTAAGTGGATGCCCAACGTTAAATTAAAAGCAGGAATGACACTAGCAATAGAACCCATACTCAACGCTGGTTCTAAACATACTCGAACATTACGCGATCGCTGGACAGTAGTTACCGTAGATAATAATTTATCGGCTCAGTTTGAGCATACCGTATTAGTCACTAAAGATGGTTATGAGATATTGAGCGATCGCAATTTGGTTTAAATCCGTAGATTATATGCTTAGATTTCATCAAAACTCAAAATTAAACTATTTTTTGCCCTGAATTTGCCTGACTAAATGATTTAGTTCTGGCAAGATAAGTTGGCTAACCGCCAGTTTTACAGCGTTTGCAGATCCAGGCAACGAAAAGATCAGCTTTTGATTTTTAACCCCTGCTACGGCGCGAGATGCGATCGCTCTAGAACCAATTTCTTGATAGCTTAAATAGCGAAATATCTCACCAAAACCAGGAATTAGTTTATCCAACCAGTCATTGACTACATCATAAGTTGTATCTCTAGGTGCAATACCCGTACCGCCACTAAAGATAATTACCTTCAACTCTGAATTAGTATCCAACTTATCGAGCCAATCATCTATATCTTTAGGCTCATCTTTAACAATGGCGTAGGTTACTATTTTATGACCAGCATCTGTTAACAATTGCTGGATTAGCTGACCACTTTTGTCAGTTTCTCTGGTGCGAGTATCGCTTACCGTAATGACGGCGCAATTTAAAGTTATATTCGCAGTATCAGGATGAGGAATCATGGTGTGTTAAGCGCAATAAGCTTAAAAATAAGCAAGGGAAATTTCGCCTTACTAACGAAAGTTTCCCAGTTTATAGCAATTATTTGGACTTTTTTAGTTAAAATTCTAAATAAATTACTGTTGATCCAATCCTAATCCGTGTTCTTCAGCATACTTGTCCATAAAGCGAACAAAACGCTCAAACTCTTCTTCTGATTTCATAATCAAAACGGCTTCTATTCCTCTAGCTTCACCATTAATAAATTTACCTTTTACCTCGCGACTGACAATTTCTCCCTCATCATCAACAAGATACATACCTGTAATCTCTTCCGTGCTATCTTTACTCAAAATTTGAGGATCTTCAAAATAAAAGGTAGCTGTACCGGTATTTCCTGTCTTAGAACGAGTAACCTTAATATTAGGGACTACCTTCTCAGTTACGCCTTTAGCAAATTGAATATCTGCCACACTCTAGCTCCTTTGTCTTTACAATCTGTTAATAACCTTTAATCATCTCATAAATTAAGGGCGAGATAAATCGATTCATATTGTCTTAAGCACAGTTTATATTGCTATATCTACGCAATTTGAGGTCAATCAGACTAAAATCTTAGATTGAGCGGAGAAAATAAAGCAAATTTCTTGGCTAATCAAACCAGGCTCTAAAGATCCCTCTAGAGGTAAGCAATGGCTACTAACGATCGACGACCAATAGCTGTAGATTTATTCGCTGGCGCGGGAGGAATGACCCTCGGTTTTGAACAAGCTGGATTTGATGTTTTGGCAGCGGTAGAATTAGATCCAATTCATGCCAGCGTCCACGAATATAATTTTCCTTTTTGGACGACCATTTGCCAAAGCGTTACTGAAATCACTGGCAGAGAAATTAGGGAATTATCAACAATTGGCGATCGCGATATTGATGTAGTCTTTGGCGGACCTCCCTGTCAAGGCTTTTCCCTCATGGGAAAACGTAATTTCAACGATGACCGCAATTCCTTAGTGTCTCATTTCCTGCGCTTGGTTTTGGATTTAAATCCTAAATTTTTTGTGATGGAAAATGTGCGGGGAATTACCATCGGCAAACATCAAAAAATTCTCCAGAGCATAATTGAAGAGTTTAAAAGTCATGGCTATCAAGTTGCGGAAAACTACCAGGTTTTAAATGCTGCCCATTATGGAGTCCCGCAAAATCGTCGTCGATTATTTCTTTTTGGCTGTCGGCAGGGTTTGACCTTACCAAATTATCCTCAACCTTTAACCCAGCCTTTAATTCAAAAAGCCCTAGATTCTTCAGCCAAAAAGTATCGGGGTTTGCCTCCTACCCCAACCGTACAAGATGCTATTGGCGATCTTCCAGAAGCTAATAATTACCCAGAATTAGAGCTACGAGATTGGGTAGTAGCAAATTATGGTCAACCCAGTGAATATGCTAGTAAATTGCGTAATTTAACCTTGGTAGACGATGATTACGCTTATCAGCGCGAATATCAGCCCGAACTTTTAACCTGTAGTCGCCGTACCAAACACACCAACCAAACTATTGCCAGGTTTGCAACAACTATTCCTGGAAAAAGCGATCGCATCAGTCATTTTTATCGCCTAGATTTAAACGGTCTGTGTACTACCTTGAGGGCAGGTACGGCTAGTAATCATGGTGCGTTTACTTCTCCTCGCCCCATTCATCCGATTACCCCCCGCTGTATTACTGTTAGAGAGGCTGCACGGCTGCATTCCTATCCTGATTGGTTTATGCTTCACGCTACTAAGTGGCATGGCTTTCGGCAGATTGGTAATTCCGTTCCGCCTCTGCTAGCCAAAGCAGTCGCCCAAGAAATCATCAAGGCGATAAAATTTATCCCAGTTAAGCCCCAGCAAATATACTGTCTTTCTCAAACCGAATTATTACATTTTAAAATGTCTCAAGCCGAGCAATATCATAAGTTAGAGACTAGAGCGATCGCTCGTAGAACGTTGGTCAAATTCGACAAATAAACATTTTTTTCTCAGCATTTTTTAAAAGAATTGTGATCGAGATCTACACAGCAGGAGTTATGAAGTCACGGTGAAGGGTCTGTAAAGCTTCTATAAAGGTAACAAGTTCAACCAAAAAACTAGTTACTCAAAGTTACTCATTATGGCTACTAACAAATCCAACTCAATCTTCAACACCAACGCTTCTATAACAGAAGATTGGGAAGGCGGCTACAAATTAGAGCTTGGTTTAAAAGCAAAATCTAATGCTAATAATTGGAAGCTAGATTTCAAACTCCCTTACACCATATCGGCTGCTTATGGTGTAGACATGATTAATAAAGGCAACGGCAACTACACCATTAGCGGTCAAAACGACCAGGTAAATTTAAGCAAAGGACAGTCCATTGCTCCGATCTTCATTGTTGACGATGGAGGAAAAAAAGCCTTGACACCTCAATTCAATAGCAATCTGATTGACCCAATATCTACCCCAAAACCAACAGTTCCAAGTACTCCCGTTAATATTCCCAATGAGCCAGGTAAATCAGTCCAACAAAAGGGTCAATTCGCTTATGGTGAAGCTTTACAAAAAAACTTTCTCTTCTGGGAAGCCAATCGCTCTGGAGACTTGGGAGCGGACAACCGCATCGAATGGCGTGGTGATGCTACAGTTCATGACGGTAGCACCGTTGGTCGCGACTTAGAAGGTGGTTATTTCGATGCAGGAGATCACGTCAAATTTGGTCAACCCATGGCAGCTTCAATCAATATGCTGGCTTGGGGTGGTGTTGAGTATACCGAGGCTTACAAACGCTCAGGACAGCTTGACGAACTCCGAGAGGCTGTTAAATGGGGAACAGACTACTTCCTCAAGGCACATGAAACTAAAGGTGGTAAAACCTCCAAACTCTGGGTTCAGGTCGGAGAAGGTGGTGTTGCCAACGATCATGGTTATTGGGGTGCGCCGGAGACGGTAGAACAACACACTACCCGCAGAGCCTTTGCCATTGACCCAGCTCATCCTGGTACTGACGTAGCTGCCTTGACTTCTAGTGCTTTAGCATCAGCTTCGATGCTGTTTCGTGGTGTAGATAACGCCTATGCCGATAAATTACTCAAAAACGCCAAGCAGCTATATGAGTTTGCCGAAACTTATCAGGGCAAATATTCAAATTCAGTACCTGCGGCTAATCCTTTTTATACTAGCTGGGGTGGCTTTGGAGATGAGTTAGCTTCTGGTGCTGCCTGGTTATACAAAGCTACAAACCAAAAGTCTTACCTGAATAAAGCGGAAAATTACTTTAAAACTAAAGTTGGTGGTTTAGGAGACTGGTCCTCAGCAGCAGATGAGCATTCTTATGATGCTGCGGTGATCTTGGCTCAAGAAAGTAAGGATCCTTTCTTTAAAGGTCAGGTAGAAGGCTGGTTAAATAAATGGATTAATGGCAACAGCAATATTAAATATACGGCTGGTGGTTTTGCTCATCGTGCTGAATGGGGTTCAATTCCTGTAACTAGTGCTACTGCTTACTTAGCACAGCTTTATAATGACACGGTAAAACAGGATTCTGGCTACAGTAATTTTGCTAATAATCAAATAGATTATATCTTGGGTGATAATCCCCGCAAGTTTAGCTACGTGGTTGGATTTGGCAAGAATTATCCTCAGCATATTCACCACCGAGGCTCTTCTCCTCACTTGGGTGGTAATCCAACAGCAGTTGCCGAACATATTCTTTACGGTGCGGTCGTGGGTGGCCCTCGTTATGCGGATGATTATTCTTACAATGACCGCCGTGATGATGCGATTACCAATGAAGTGGGAACCAGCTACAATGCGCCTTTGGCTTCTGCTTTGATTCAGCAGTATGACAATCTTGGTGGCAATGCTCTATCAGAAAGTCAATTGGATCAGTTGATTGGTATTGATGCTAACGGCGTTGGTTTTTAGGTATTTAACCTGGAACTAGACTAAATATAAGGCGATCGCTATTAACTCAAGCTAGGTTAAAGCGATCGCTTCTTGAACGGCGCATACGCGCCAGCGTCCCGAAGGGACTTTGAGGCGGTAGCCTCTGTGTCGCTTCACCCTCGACAATAGCTTTAACGGGGGGGAACCCCCGCAACGCTTTGTCTCGCAAGTCGAGTAAGGCTTTAGCCGCAACTGACCCGCCCAACGCGCTGCATCGCTTTTTGCTGAGTAAAAGGAACAAGCCCTGCTACGTCATTTGCGGTTACGAATTGCTTGAGCTTCAGCGAGATTACTTGCTCCTGTTTGCATCGCCTGAATATCTTCTGCCGACCAAGAAAAAGTACTTTGACAGTGATGAGCAACCAGCAAGCCCCAAAGTCCCGAAGGAATCAAGATTGGCACTACTAAATTAGCCTTTACCTGAATTTCTTTTAAGAAATCTCGATGACATTCGGCAATATTGGCAGTTTCGATATTAGCGATCGCACTCGTCCTACCGTCTTTATACAAATCGGCATATTCTTGATTAAAACAGTTATCTGGTCCAGTTGAGCCTAAAATTGAATAAATACCAGAACTCAATGATTCAAACGTCACTCTTCCTTCCCACTGACGATAAAAGTAATAGAGGGCTACGCGATCTACCCTAAGTTTCTTTCTGAGATCGCTAGTTATTGTTTGAATCAGTCTATCTTCGGCAAGATTATTATGTAAACGATGCAATAACTTTTCTAGGTCGGGATCGGACATATTTAAACCGTGTGTGTCAATGCAAAAAATTTAATAAGTTTTATTACTTAGCAAAGCTTATTCTCAAATCTCTCTGAAAGGCATTCGTAATTGATTTGCTCTCTAATTTCTAGTGTATCATTAGATTCTGCACCAGAAAATTATTCTATGCGTAGTTTTTTTTATCCTGAATGTTCAGCTTTTGATAAAAATTAGATAATTGTTTCTAGGTTAGAAAATTAGAGCGGAATTAGTTAACCGAAAAGTTTGGTGACAGAAAGATTTAACCATTTTTAGATTAACTTTTTTTAAATTACTAAGTATTTAATCGGTTTATTGCAGTTGCCCAAAGGCAAAATTCATGGGCTAAGATATTAGTTGCAATAATAAAAAAATCTTTTATTATTTATTACTTATAGCATATTTTAATTTTTATTCGATAATACTTAACTTCAATGGACAGTAAAAATACTGATAAATTTTCATATGATTCTTCTTCTGATATTTACAATACCGATAAGGGTTCAGAAATAATTCAAATTATATCTCAATCAGACTTTCTTGAATCATTAAATTTGCCTATTTTAGATAGTATTCAGTCTAGGCTTACTTTTTTAGAAGAAGTCTTCCAAGGTAAATTACCAGTTCTAGAACTGCCTGTAACCAAGACTAGAGCGCAAGTTAAAAAATTTGTTGCCAGTAATCAAACTTTAGTTTTATCTCAAGAACTAAGTAAATCTTTAGACAGTATTGCTGCTCAAGAAAAAGTATCTTTATTTTCTGTTTTATTAACGACTTTTCAAATTTTGCTCAATCGCTACACTGGACAGACTGAGATAATTGTGGGAACTCCAGTAAATAAGCAAAATAAATTCACTACAGATAGCCGATTCGACGTATTTGAAAATATTATTTTATTGCCTCTTCAATTAAATTCTACAAGCAATTTTAATGAGCTAATCAAAACTTTGCAAATAACTTTGGATGCTCAGATAAGGCAAAATCTGTTAATAAGCAAAGAATTAGTCGAAATATTGTCACCAAATGCCAAAAATAAGGCTTGGTTTCAAGTTCTTTTTGAATTAGAAAACATTTCTGAAGAAACTTTAGAAGATTCTAATTGGGAAGTTTTCAACCTCGATTTAAGTTTGAAAATTATTGAGCAGCCAGAAAGATTATCCTGCGTATTTACTTACAATAATAATTTATTTGAAGCTGCAACGATCGCCAGAATGATGGGTCACTTTCAAGTTTTGCTAGAAAGTATTGTGGCTCATCCTCAACAACAAGTTGTTACTTTACCGCTTTTAACTCCAGCAGAAAGGGAGCAAATAGTTACTTGGAACAATACTCAGATTGACTATCCTAATGATCGATGTATTCATCAATTATTTGAATGCCAGGCAGCTAAAACCCCAAATGCGATCGCCTTAATATTTGAAGAGCAACAGTTAACCTATCAAGAATTAAACCAAAGAGCTAATTGTTTAGCCCATTACCTAAGAGAAATTGGCGTTAAACCTGAAGTTTTGGTGGGAATTTGCGTCGAGCGTTCAATAGAAATGGTAGTAGGTATTCTGGCTATTTTGAAAGCTGGCGGTGCTTATGTGCCTTTAGACCCTAGCTATCCTATCAACCGTATCTCCTATATGCTGGAGGATGCTCAAGTTGCAGTGTTGCTGACTCAAAAGCATTTAAATCTAGATTTTTCTCAACAACAGACTCAAGTTGTTAATTTAGAAGAATTTAATATGGCGATTGCGAAGCTAGCCGTAGGCATCGCTCCCGAAAGCAGTCATAATTTGACTAATGCAGTAGCTCCTCATAATTTGGCTTATGTTATCTATACCTCTGGCTCCACAGGCAAACCCAAAGGCGTGCAGATTGAACATCGCACTGCGGTCAACCTTTTAACCTCCATCGTCCGCGAACCTGGAATAGATGCTAGTGATACCCTCTTATCAGTTACTACCATTTCTTTTGACATTGCCGTTGCCGAAATTTTTCTACCCTTAATTGTCGGGGCAAAATTAGCTGTAGTCTCTCGTCAAACTGCCAGTGATGGACATCAACTATTACAAGCCATGGAGCGGTTTCAGGTTACCTTCATGCAGCCTACTCCAGTTAGCTGGAAAATACTCTTAGCAGCGGGTTGGCAGGGCTGTAAAAACTTAAAAATGATTTCCACTGGAGAAGCCCTATCTAAAGAACTAGCCAAGCAACTGCAAGATAAGGGTGCTTCGCTATGGAATTTATACGGTCCTACTGAAACTACTATTTGGTCGTCAGTTCATCAAGTAAAAGCCGATCGAGAGCCAATTTCTATTGGTCGTCCTTTGGCTAACGTCAAATACTATATCTTAGATTCTCATCTGATGCCCTTGCCTATAGGTATTCCAGGGGAATTATATATCGGCGGGGATTGTTTAGCCAGAGGTTATTTTAATCGACCCGAATTGACTGCGGAAAGATTTGTTGTCGATCCTTTTAGCGATCGCCCCGAAGCTCGTATGTATAAAACTGGAGATTTGGCTTATTATTCCGAAGATGGGACAGTAGTTTGTGTTGGTCGTTTGGATCGTCAAGTCAAAATTCGTGGTTTTCGTATCGAGATCGAAGAAATTGAATCAGCCATATTACAATATCCTGGGGTTCAAGCAGCAGCAGTAATAGTTCAAGCGAATACAGCTGGTTATCAGCGGTTGGTGGGTTATATAGTCAATCAGCCTAACGCCACAGTCAATCATGAAGCATTGCGTCGTTCTCTTGGGCAACAACTTCCTGCACACATGATCCCTTTTGGGTTTATGACTATTGATGCCTTGCCTCTAACTCTTAATGGCAAAATCGATCCAAAAGCTTTGCCTCCAATTAATTTTGTTAATCAGACTGTTGCTGAAAGTTATCTAGCTCCTCGTAGCCAATTAGAAGCTCAACTCACATCAGTCTGGGAAAAAGTTTTAGAAGTCAAAATAGGAATTAAGGATGATTTTCAAGAATTAGGAGGGAGTTCTCTTTTGGCTATCACTTTAATTAGCGAGATTGAGCAAACCCTACAGCAAAAAATTCCCCTGAAAGTCCTGTCAAATTTAACCACTGTCGAACAAATGGCTCGCTGTTTTGTCGAGGGACAGCCAACAATTGAAGATTTGGCTACTACTCCCGATGGCATAAACCCTGAAGACTATCAAGCATTGTTAACTATTATGGCTGGGAGACAAGGCGATCGCCCTCGACCTAACTCTCTGATGGTTGCATTGCAAAATCAAGGCAGTAAGCCTCCTTTGTTTTTCTGTGCCAATGCCTACGAAGAAGCAGCACCTTTAGCAGATTATCTGGGCAATGAGCAGCCATTTTATCTAATGGAATCAGGTTATTTCACTTTAGAATGTACGAGTCGTCAGATCAAAGCTTTGGCTAGTCATCATCTAAAAGATATTTTGACAGTTCAACCCCAACCTCCCTATTTGCTTGCTGGTTATTCGACTGGTGGTTTAATTGCTCTAGAAATTGCCCAACAGCTTCAAGCTATGGGCAAAGAGGTAGCTTTATTAGCTATTTTAGATACTGCTGGTTCTCATCCTGTTTACCAAAATTATCAGCAGCTCAACTATATTTTACGCACTAACTGGGATCGGCTAGCAAGCCTTAAAATGGTAGATAAGTTCGGTTATTTGAAAGAAAAAACAAAATTAGGAATTAAAGCCAAATTTTCGGCTGAGAAATCTACTTCAGACCCTTACATTATTCAACCTTACCAGGGCAAAGTGTCTTTATTTCTGGCTAGCCAAAGCGATCGCCGTTTCTTTTTTAATCATAAAATTAAGCTCTGGCTTTGCCCCCGCAATGGTTGGCATCAAGGAATAGTAAGCCAATTGAAAATTGAGCAAGTACCAGGGAATCACTTCAATATGCTAGAAGAAGCTTATGTGCAGGTATTAGGAGAGAAATTAAAACAGGCTCTAAAATAATTATTTTAATCTTCTAGAGCCATTTCTTCTGCTGTGGCTATATTCAGTGACTCTCGATCTTTAGCAAGATCCACTGCTTCAATGGTTTCCTCTAATTCAGCAGAATTAGGTTTAAATCTGGCTGCAATCTTATCTCTTTGGTTAATTAGATAAATACTAACTACGGTCAAGGCAACTCCCAGAGACTGAAGACTACTTAATACTTCTGAAAGAATAATTGTGCCAAACAGCAGGGCAAAGATAGGAGTCAGAAAAGTCAAAGCACTAAGGCTGGTTAAATTACCTTTGGATGCCAAATAAAAGAAGATCCCATAGGCGATCGCGCTACCAAAAACCGTTGCATATCCCAAGGCTAACCAGCCTTCGACAGTCAAATTATCCCACTGCTGGGATTCCTGTAGCCAAGACAAACCAAACAAAGGCAAGCCACCAATAATCATATGCCAGCCTGTAGCAACTACAGGATCGCTATGACGACTAATATAAGGAATCATTACCGTCCCCACCGCCATCGATAATGAAGCTAGCAGCATTAACCATTCGCCGTTATCAAACAACCCTAGCCAATTTAGGTTCACTTCTCTTAGATTACCTGCAAATGTACTATAAATCCAGCGATCGGGTAAACCAATTAAACTAATACCCAATATGCCAATACTCAGTCCTAACCAGCCCCACAAGCCAATCACTTCGCCAAATAACCAGCTAGACATAAGTGCCACCGCCAAAGGTTGGGAATCAATCATCACCGAACCCAAACCTGCCCCAGTTTTAACAATTCCCTGAGCCAAAAAGCCTTGAAACATTGCTCCATCAACTACAGCAAAAGCCAAAATCCAAAGCCAAGCCTGCCAAGTTTTAGGTTGAGGCAATTTAAAAATTGCTGCTACTATTAATACCAAAACTCCCGCAGGTACTAATCGCACTCCCGCCATAAAAAAGGGAGTGGTGTAAGGAATTACTCCTTTCATGGCTACCATTGCTGTTCCCCAAAGGAAAAAAGGGGCGATAAGCTGCAAGGCTTTGGGAAATGATGAAGTTTGATTGGAACTAAGTTGCATTAAGTTGGAAATAACAGACTACCTGTATATGAGTTTACTTAATTCTCAAAAATTTGTACTTAGATTAAACAAAATGCCACTCATTGATAATTGATAATTGATAATTGTTCATTGATAAGTGGCTGTCTTATATTACGTAAGTTAATATTGCGTTAGTTCTCCTAAATCATGGCAATGCTATCTACTAATTTTGGTGGCTATAAATTTACAGTCGGTCTGACGACTCTTGCTACCCTAACCCTGATGTTTAGTGATAGTAATGCTCAAGCGCAGATAACCAGCGATCAAACGACTAATACTCAAGTCCAAGTAATTAATGGTACTTCTCTAATCCAAGGAGGTACTCAAACTGGTCAAAACCTATTTCATAGCTTTAAAGAGTTTTCTTTGGCGACAGGCGCGATCGCTAATTTTGATAACGGTTTAGATATTGAAAATATTTTTACTCGTGTTACTGGGGGAACGGTTTCTGAGATTAATGGTTTAATTCAAACTCAGGGTAATGCCAGTTTGTTTTTGCTCAATCCTGCGGGAATTATTTTCGGTGCCAACGCCCAGCTAAATATCGGGGGATCTTTTATTGCTAGCACGGGCGATCGCCTTATATTTGAAGATGGTACGGAATTTGCTGCCACTAATCCCCAAAAGACTCCTTTATTAACCATCACTTCTCCTATCGGCTTACAGTATGGTCAAAATTCTGGAGAAATAGCAATATTGCCCAATGATAGTCGAGTATCTAGCAACTCTAGTGGCTTGAATGTTAAGCCAGGCAATACTTTGGCTTTACTAGGTGGAGATGTATCTATTACCAGAAATAGTCTCAATGGTATTCAAAGTAATATTGAAATTGGTAGTATCAAGTCTGGCAGCGTTAATTTAAAGCCAGATAATAGCGGTTGGCAATTCCAATATGAAAACCTCAACCAGCTAGGAAATATTGATTTAACTAATAGAGCTTTAATTGTTAATAATAGCGGTGCGGTTAAGTTTCAAGGCAACAACATTAATTTGGCTACAGGCTCAGCAATTATTAATGCTACGAGTATTAACGCGGCAAAAAGTACGATTAATCTTAAAGCCAGGGAATCGATCGATTTAGATAATAGTTCTCTACTTTCTCAGGTATTGCGACAGAGTTCCAATCTAGAACAACAAGTTGGTGGAGGAGGTGATATTTCTCTAGTAGCACCTCAAATCTCAGTCAAAAATGGTTCACTAATTTCTGCTGCTACTTTTAGCAAGTATTCAGGCGGAAATATTACTATTAACGCTGAAAATATGGTGGAGTTAAAAAGTGAAGCAGATAAAAATCCTCCCATCATCAGCACTTCGACTCAAGGACAAGGAGATGGAGGAGGAATAGCAATTAATACTGCCCAACTAACTGTTAAAGATGGAGGACAAATTCAGGCTTTGGGCGGAATAGGAGCAGGGGGAACAATTACAGTTAATGCTAGTAAAGCCATCGATATTTCTGGTACAGGAGTTTTGCGATCGCAAAATAGAATTACAGGGCAGCCAACTGAAACTAAATTATCTAGTGGTTTTTCTGCCTCTTCGGGTATTGAAGGTTTACCTCCAGCACGGCAACCCCAAGCTGCAAGCGGGTCTTTAGTTATTAATACTCCTAGCTTAAAAATTGCCCAAGAAGGACAAATGTCCGTCAGCAATTTCGGTCTTGCTAATGCGGGAGATATTCTAATTACTACCTCAAATCTAGATTTAGATACTCAAGGCAAAATTATCGCCAATACTATATCTGGAAATGGTGGCTCTATCAGCATCATGGCAGAAAAGTTAGTTATTCTAAACAATCAAAATGCTATCTCTACAACAGCTAAAAATAACGGTGATGGCGGTAAAATAAACGTAAAAACAGGTAATTTAGTTTTGCTAAAGTCCAGTCAATTTAGTGCTGATGCTCAACAGGGAAGCGGTGGCAAAATTACCATCGATGCTCAATTATTTTTGGCGGATAACGATAGTAGCGTTACTGCTGACTCCGAAGACAAGCAGAAAAAAGGAGTTGTGGAATTTTCTACTTTAAATTTAAACTCTAGACTTCAAACGCAATTTAGAAAGCAAGCTTCTTTGGTAGCAGAAAATTATATTTACAGAGGCTGCGGTCAGGGAGCAAATTTTGCTCAAAATCAATTTCGTAACATTGGACGTGGCGGTGTTCCTAATAATTTGCTGCAAGAAACAAATAATCTAGAAATTTTAACTGATTTAGACAAAACCTCTAATAAATCGACATACGCAGATACAGATCGAGACTATCGCCATAATGCTAGCCAGAAAGAGAATGCTGACTATCAGCCTCTAACAGAAGCTCATACCTGGATAGTTAATGCTAAGGGAAATATCGAACTGATTTCTCCAGCCGAAACTACCGTGGCAACACAACCATCAGTATGCCAAATTCTTAAACATTAATCATCTTCTTGATTTCTTGCCAAATTCTCTCTTTAACATCATTTAAACCATGATTGCTATTAAGTTCAATCAGCTTTACCTGAGAATGCTGACTAGCATAATCGCGACTAACCTGAATCGGTACAACGTCATCATGAATACCGTGAATGATTAAAGTAGCAAGGGATCTTTTTAATCCCGATAGAGAATAGTTATCTGCATCTTCTAAAAATTGATAGTGCAAGGAAACTTGTTTACCTTCTCCGTAATGATATACGGGCAAGGCATTTGATTCGCGCCATTGTTTTATTTGCTCGGGTTTTAACTTTGCATACCAGCTTTGAGGAAAACCAAAGGCAGGTGCTAATAAAATTATTTTCTCTACCTGTTGCTGTTGGGCGACCCAGGCAGCCGTTAATCCGCCAAAGCTAGAACCAATTAAAGTAATGGGTGTTTGAGAATCTGGAAAGGCAGAAATAGTTTGTTGAATTTGTCGCGAGAGAGTAAGACGACTAAAATTTCCCTGATTGAGATCTAAGACATTGAGATCGAGATTAACTTCTGTAAAGCGATCGCGCAAGTACTCGGCTTTATTAGATTTGGGACTAGAAGCAAAACCGTGAAGATAAATGTATGCTGTCATACTTTAAGTTTAGCAACGGATGTCTTTCGCTCAATATTTATTGATTAGTGAAAGTCAAAAAAAAACTCCTCAACAGTTGTGTTCAGGAGAAAAATAGTTATTATCAATAGAAGCTTATACGCCTCGTTTTAAAGAAATTTCTACTTGTCTAAACTCTTGAGTTAGACGTTTTTTAAGCTTGTCTGGTACGGGACGATTGCCGTAAGAACTATAATAGCCCGCGATCGCATTTGATGCGGTTTGCATGGTAGTAAAAGAGCGCAATCCCGAAGTCTTAGAATTACGACGATAGCGAGAAACATAATCACTAATTTGCGCGCGGGCGAGGCTAACTACTTCTTTCTTATTAGAAGCATCATCTGGTAAATCTATCGCCGTCCGCAGATTATCTAACACCGCAACGGTATCTTCAGTAAAGTTTCCTGACAATCCAGAGGGGTTAGAACCACAGCCAACTAAGCTAATAGCAACTACTAGAACTAGAGCAAGTATACGAGATAAGTATTTTTTAGAAAACATAATTTTATTTTTAACGATCCCAGGTTGAACCTATATTATCAAAAAATCGACCCCACCTCGTCTTTCTCAAGTAAGTTATCTGCTAAAAATCAACCAAAACGACCGCTCACATATTGCTGAGTTGCTTCTTCTTGAGGATTTTGGAAGATTTGCTCTGTGGGCGCAAATTCTGCTAGATAGCCTTGGCGATTTCCTCCTTCAACTTCAGTAACATTAAAAAATCCTGTATAATCTGCTACTCTCGATGCCTGCTGCATATTGTGAGTAACGATAACAATCGTGTAGTCCTCTTTCAAGCGATGAATTAACTCTTCTACTTTTAAGGTAGAAATAGGGTCTAGGGCAGAACAGGGTTCATCCATTAAGACAATATCAGGCTGTAAGGCAATAGCTCTAGCAATACACA
Source organism: Waterburya sp. (assembly GCA_965218345.1). GTDB lineage: Bacteria > Cyanobacteriota > Cyanobacteriia > Cyanobacteriales > Xenococcaceae > Waterburya. The sequence continues at coordinate 5,180,790 of CBDCKS010000002.1, read as the reverse complement.
GTCTTTGCTGTTGTCCACCACTAAGAGCTAAACCACTTTGTCTAAGTTTATCTTTCACTTCATCCCAAAGTGCTGCGCCTCTTAGCGATCGCTCTACAAGCTCATCCATATCACCTTTGTAGCCATTAATTTTAGCTCCAAAAGCAATGTTATCGTAAATTGATTTTGGAAAAGGATTTGGTCTTTGAAAAACCATCCCTATCTTGCGTCGCACCTGCACGGGATCGATATCCTTGCCGTATAAATTTTGATTATAATAGGTTACTAGTCCTTCTAAGCGAAAAATAGGAATTAAATCATTGAGGCGGTTGTAACAACGTAAAAGCGTACTTTTTCCACATCCAGAAGGACCAATAAAAGCAGTAACTCGATTTTTGGGAATATTTAAATAAATACCCTTGACGGCTAAGAAATCACCGTAGTATACATTTACATTTTCTGCCTGTAAAACCGTCTCTGTTTGACTAGCAGTCTGGCGATCGTAAATCATAAAATTTATCTTGCTCTAAAATTTGAATAAATATCTGTATCTATCTGCTACTGATTTTTCCTAGAGTTAATCTTACATATTAAAAGTTATGACTATTTTAACTTTTAGTTAAGGAAAATTTTGATTTTATAGTTGGTCTTGAGCTTTATCTAAAACCTTTACTGACTTTGAATAGATATTTCTGAACACCAAAGTATTTTACGCTAAACCCTGACCAATAAAATTGCTTTTTAGAAATCTAAGAAATTAATTTCGCCTAATTGCGAAACAAATCTTTACAATAATAAGTAAGGTGTAAAGTAAATAGCTGATATGAATCTTACTTATTTAGATAGCAATTCCTGGCTGATAGAAATTGACGGCAAAAGAATCCTCCTCGATCCTTGGCTGGTAGGAGATTTAGTTTTTGGCAATCAAGCCTGGTTATTTAAAAGCAAAAAAAATAATCCTCAGCCAATTCCTGAAAATATAGACATAATTCTTCTATCTCAAGGATTAGAAGATCATGCCCATCCTCCTACCCTCAAAAAATTAGACAAAAATATTCCTGTTATAGCATCTCCCAATGCAGCCAAGGTAGTCAAAGAGTTAGGCTATACTACCGTTACTTCCCTAGAGCATGGAGAAAGCTTTAAGCTAGGACAGGTAGAAATTCAAGCTGTTCCTGGTTCACCCGTTGGTCCTACGCTAGTTGAAAATGGGTATATTATCAAGGGCTTAGAATCGGGCAAAAACATTTATTACGAACCTCACGGCAATCATTCAGATTCTTTGAGTGATGCAGCACCAATTGATGTAATTATTACCCCTTTGATCGATCTTAAGTTACCTTTAGTAGGATCGGTAATCAAAGGGCAGGAAACAGCTTTGCAGGTATGTAAGCGTTTAAAGCCACAGGTGATTTTGGCTACTGCTGCTGGAGGCGATGTTGATGTTCAAGGCTTGATTACGACAATACTGAAAGCAGACGGCACAATAGAAGAGTTTAAGCAACTTTTGCAACAAAACAATCTTGCTACCAAAGCTCTCGATCCTCAATCTGGAGAAACGATTGAGTTAGCGTTAGTTTAAACAATTACCCAGTAGTTTTTAGTTTTTAACTATAAAACAATTCAAATACTTCAACCAAATTAATAGCTTATAGCTTAAGGCTTGCAGCTTGTGGCTCTTCCATGACCAACAGACCGATTTCTATTTCCCTGACTAATATTATCCTGCTGGTTACTCTTCCTTTGCTAATAATTCTTTTATGGCAGTTGCGAAGTTTGATCGTAGTGTTAATGATCGCCGTCGTCATAGCTGCTACCTTAGCTCCTATAGTTGAGACAACGCAAAAATTAGGATTGCCAAGATTCTTAGCAATTTTGCTAGTTTATGCAGCATTAATCGGTACTTTGACTGGTTTTGGTTTAATTATTGGACCGACGGTAGTAGAACAAATCCGAAGCCTAATTGGTAGACTTCCTGTATATTTAGAGACAGTGCGATCGCTTTTATCAGATTTAATTCTGCGATTTGGCTTGAGAGATACGGGCGCACCAGATATCATTAATCAGCTATTAGACGTGCAGGGATTAATCTCTTGGGCAATTCGTTCTAGTCAGCAGTTAGTAGTTCGCTCCTACAGCGTTACTAGAGGAATCATCGGCAGTGTGCTTAGTGCTTTTTTGGCTTTGCTGCTTTCAGCGTATATGCTATCTGCTTCTAAACAGCTAATAAAAGATATCATCAATCTCTTTCCCAAACCTTGGAATCAACGTTTGGCAGAGCAGATTCAGCCAGTGGGTAAACGCATGGGAGGTTATATTCAGGGGCGAATTTTAGTTTCGGGAATTTTGGGCGTGGTAATTAGCGTTAGTCTCAGATTTTTAGGCTTATCAGATCTAGCTTTGGGTTTAGGCGTAATTGCTGGATTTACTAACCTTATTCCCTTTTTTGGTCCAATCTTAGGTGCCGTTCCCGCTTTAATCGTCGCCACTTCCCAAGGAGGATTAACTTTTGTTTGGGTACTATTGTTGTTTGCCATTGTCCAGAATTTAGAAACTTATATTTTAGATCCTCTACTTGTCGGCAACTCCGTCAAAGTTTCTCCCTTGTATCAATTGCTGGCAGTCTTGGGTGGCGCACAGGTTTTAGGAATTATTGGCGCACTAATTATTCCTCCTTGGATAGCAGGACTAGGAGTACTCCTGGAAAACTTGTATGTCAAGCCTAAATTAATTGCTGAAGGACATCAAGACATTAGCAATTAACAATTAACGAGCGGCAAAATTCAGGTAATGTAAAGACTGAAGGGTGGATTCAGTACAGTTTTTATAAATATGGATATCAAAAATGGTTTTGTCGCCACAGTTGGCAATACTCCGTTAATTCGGCTCAACAGCTTTAGTGAAGAAACAGGCTGCGAAATATTAGGTAAAGCAGAGTTTCTTAATCCTGGTGGTTCAGTAAAAGATCGTGCTGCCCTGTACATTATTGAAGATGCGGAAAAAAAAGGACTACTTAAACCAGGGGGAACTGTAGTAGAAGGAACAGCAGGTAATACGGGAATTGGTCTAGCGCATATTTGCAATGCCAAGGGGTACAAATGTCTAATTATCATTCCTGAAACTCAGTCTCAAGAAAAGATTGATACCCTAAAAACTCTTGGTGCCGAAGTGCGTCTTGTTCGGGCCGTCCCTTATAAAAATCCTAATAATTACGTTAAGGTGTCAGGACGGGTAGCAGCCGAGATGGACAACGCTATCTGGGCAAACCAGTTTGAAAATTTAGCCAACCGTCAGGCACATTATGAAACCACAGGGGCAGAAATTTGGTCGCAAACCGACGGCAAAATTGATGCTTGGGTGGCTGCTACTGGCACGGGGGGAACTTATGCGGGAGTATCAATGTATCTTAAAGAGCAAAACCCTGATGTTCGTTGTGTAGTTGCTGACCCTATGGGTAGTGGTCTTTACAGCTACATCAAAACAGGAGAAATTAATCCCGAAGGAAATTCTATCACTGAAGGCATTGGCAATAGTCGCATTACAGGCAATATGGAAGGTGCGCCCATTGATGATGCGCTTCAGGTTGACGACCAAGAATGTGTCCGCGTTATCTATCAGCTACTCAATAAAGAAGGTTTATTTATGGGCGGTTCTGTGGGAATTAACGTCGGTGCAGCCTTAGCTTTAGCTAAACAAATAGGTCCTGGTCATACTGTAGTTACGGTACTATGTGATGGTGGAGCAAGATATCAATCTCGTCTATATAACCAGGAATGGTTAGCCTCTAAAGGTTTGTCTGTATAGACAATAGTTCTTCCTTTTTTATCAAGACTTGACGGTGTACTAGCACTAGAAAAAGTCTAGTCCTTAACGCAGCCAACAGAAAAAGCTCAATAATATCTAAAACTTTCATGATTTTATTCTCGATCGATTTTACGACTGGCTTCCCAACCTAGAATGGCAGTTTTACGCTCTACTCCCCAACGATAATCGCCGAGTTTCCCAGAGCCTCGAATCACCCTATGACAGGGAATGAGATAGCCAATAGTATTTTGCCCCACAGCATTACCTACCGCTCTGCTAGCAGTAGGGCGACCAATCATTTTAGCAATGGTTTGATAGGTTGTAATTCCTCCAAATGGTACTTGCAAAAGCGCACGCCAAACCTGAATCTGAAAATTAGTTCCCTTGACCAAAAGCGTTAGTGATTTCTGCTCTTGCAATATTGCTGAATGGAAAATTCGGTCGCATAAGGCTTGAGTAGCGTCTTGGTTATGAATAATTTTTGCATTAAACCAAGACTGTCGTAAGATTTGTTCAGGCGTTTGCTTATTAGCCAGATCTAAAAAATGAAGATTGCAGACACCACGAGTAGTTGTGGCAATTAAAGATTTACCAAATGGGGTGTCGTGAAGACCATAATGAATTTGCAAACCTATTCCACCTGTTTTGTATTCACCAGGAGACATTGCTTCTAAGTTTACAAATAGGTCATGTAATCGTCCTGGACTAGATAACCCGACATCCAATGTCAGATCCAATAAGCTGTTGGTCAGATTGATTTTTGATTTGGCATATTCGAGGGTCAGATACTGCAAAAAACGTTTCGGGCTGATACCTGCCCATTGAGTAAATAATTTTTGGAAATGGTATTCGCTAAGTCCAATGTGTTGTGCCACAGTGGTAAGATCGGGTTGACTCAGGTGATGTTGACGAATAAAGGCGATCGCTTTGGCAATTCTCTGATAATCTTCGTGTTCTATCAACACTTGCATTTTTACTCTTGTACTCTAAGCCCAGGTTGTAACTTTCTTACTCTATCAATGGTACTGGCTCAAAACCACCCGTTTCTTGCTCTATACGATGAAAATGAAACAATTAATCTTCCTGGTTTTGATGGTTTCAGCTTAGATTTAGTTGAAATATTTCCTGGTTAAGGCGATCGCTCGGCAACAAGTCGCGCGATCGCCTTAAAGTATTGCAGTAGTGTACTGGCAAAATTCAATTACCACGAATAATAGAGGATTGACATAGATGTGTCAGGCAGCCAGGACTACTTGTCCTGAATATATTGAGCCGTTGAGAATTTAAAAGGTAAAGGTAGTCCGCAGGGTAGTAATAACTAAATCATCATTATTATCGTTGTTATCAGGTTTGTTGACGTAAATTACACCAGGAGTTATGCCAACGTTGTCACTTAGCTGATACTGATAAAACCCTTCGACATGAAGGGACTGTTCGGCATCATCACCAAATCCATCTGCATCAATGGTGGAGCTAGCTACCCATGGTTCCATACCTACGATAATACCGCCCATACTGCCTTCTTTAAGCAAGTCTGGAAAGGCTAAAGTTGCTGCCCAATTCCAGATATCTTGACTACCTCGCTCTACAGTTTGCCCATTGGCAACAAAGCTTGCAAGAGTCCTAACTTTGCTTAAACCACCCCAGCCACCAATCACAATGCGATCGCTCAGGGCAAAAGAAAACTGCGCGCCATAGGAATTACTAGATGTAGGTACTCCACCTTCAAACACGCCTGGTAGCAGAGGATCGGCATCGTCACCTGCTGCGGTTAAAGATTTAATGTTGGCTAAATCGCTACCTACCCCAGTATCGCTCTGGTCATAACCATTAACGTAAGTTAGAGCAATTTTCAACTTTTCAATAGGAGTAATAGTAAGTTGTCCCAACGCACTATATGAACCATTAAATAAACCACTACCATTAGCAGGATCGCTGGCTTCCCCTGCCAAATAACCCGCGCTCAACTCTAATTTCTCGCCAAAGCGATGAATGATACCCAAACCTGTTTCTCCAGGAAGATAATAAATAGGACTACGAGTACCAAAAGCAGAAATTGCACCCGAACCTCCATCACCATCAAGAACACTTACGGTATCGGCAATATCATCAGCAGCTAATCCTGTCGCACCAATCAAAACGTTAGTATTTTCGCCAATAGGGCGATCGTAAAACAACACTTCTAAAGCTAAATTATTATCATCAGGTTGGGCAAAAGCTAATTCTCCCTCAAATGTGCCTGTGGTATCAGACAACTCAGGAAAATTACCAGTAGATAAACGAGTAAACAGTAAATCTTCACCAGTAAAGCTGCTATTTAACTCCAGGCGGGTACGATAGCCAAATACAGGTACTTTATCGATGTCATCATCACCGTTTTCCTCAATAAATTCTTCGTTTGAACCCGCCACTACGCTAGCAAGACCAAATATCGCTTCTCCCTCTAACTTGGTAGTAGCAGAAAACTGATTGTCTTCTAATGTAGCAGCACGACTTTCTAGTTCATCAACTCTGCCACCTAAAGTTGCTAACTCTGCCTCAAATTCCTGAGACAATCGAGTAATGGTATCTAAATCTTCCTGACTTACAGACCCCTGAGAAGCAATCAAACGCTCAATTTGATTTAAACAGGAGTTTAAACCCGCAGCAAACTCATAACGAGTTAGGGCTTGGCTGCCCCGATAGGTTTGGTTGGGATAGCCAGCAATGCAGCCATAACGATCTACCAAACTTCTCAAGGCTTCATAAGCCCAGTCTGTAGGCGATACATCTTGTAGCTGATTGACGTTAGTTACCTGCCCCATACCATTGCCTTTGCCTTCTTGGTCGTATTTTTCGATCTGATCGATAAGCTCGTTTGTTTCAGCTTGGGCAGGATTGCCGCAAATCCCTGTAACTAAGACCGCAAGCATAATAGGAGCGGTTTTGACCAAAATATTTCTCATGATTATTCTCACACACTAATAAAATTATGATAATGATTCTCGTTATCTTTATCAAGCAATGCCCAATTTATTTTCAGCTTTGACTAAGCGATCGCACCCTTGCCAGTCGCTTCAACGGGTCATAGACCACGGGGCTTATAAATACAATCACGCCCACAGCCCCTCCGCAACGCGCTAGCTCGCGAAATTAATAAACTGCTATGGCGATTTCGCTTTGCTGCGCTGGGATCGACGTTTTCTAGCTTATTATAATTCTGCCCATTCTTCAGGAAGCATATTAGCCATAACCTTAAAACCACCGTCACCATCTGGTTTAATCACATAAGCCATTCCTTGAGGATCGGGATAAATTCCTGTTGCTGCCTCAAATATGTCATCATGTCCGACGATGATATTATTAGTTCCAGTTTCAGGTACGGCAGTTAGTAGAGGCGTAACGTTAGCTTTCATTTGCTCTACTTGTTCATCGGTGTAGTCTTCAAAGGGAAGAAAGTTAAGTGCAGAATCTTTCTGGTATTGACCAAAAGCTAAACTAGCTGTTTCCCAAGCACGACAATATTCACTGGCAGTTACTTGACCGATAGGTATTTCGGCTGAGTCAAAAGCATCGCCAATTGATATTGCTTGTTGCCAACCTTCTTCACTAAGAACTCGTTGAGTCGCACAGTCATTTACATCTGCTTTAATTTGATCGGCGTAATCTGTTTCTGTTTGAGCGTGTCGGAAATAGATAACGTAACCACCATTCTGTAGTTCGCTTAATAGCTCTTCTCTACTCATTTTGTCTTGAAAATCTTCATTTGCCTGTTCTCCAGGACTAAGTTCTGCCTCACCTTCCCCGCCTTCGCCACCTTCTGCAATCAAGAAAGGATTTACTTCTTTTGATTCATCAGCATTAACTATAGCGATGCCCGATAGACCAACAGTAGTAGCTAAACCAAGAGCTAGAAATAATTTTATAGATTTCATATTGACAAAATTTCTTATTAGTATTTAGACTTTTAAGAATACATTTAATGAAAATTCTTGTCAACAAGTATCAAATTACCAGTTAGAACTTACGCAAAGAAGCGACTGCTTCAAGAAGTGAAGCGAGGCGAACCCCCGTTGAGCTACATGAGGCTATATGCGGAGCGGTATACTTTAGGAAAGCCTTTGTTGAACAAGAAGCGGTATCCGTGATAGACAAACTACAAACTTATGAATAAACTAAAATGTGAGGACAATCTCTCTATTAGTATGCAGTAGATCACACTATCTGATGTTGAGCATATTTAGGATGTAATCAGTTGAATTAAAAAAGAGTTTATCAACATGATTACTAATAACAAATACCAGACTCGTTCATATAAGCACAATAATTGGTCTTTTTTACCAACTGGTTTTACTGCTTTGGCAGGGGTCGGTCTGGGGCTGATGATTGGCAATTACTTAGGCTGGCTTTAAATAAATGCCATATACTATTTAGCGATCGCCTGAATCAATTACACGACGAATGTGCAAAGTATCACTCATACTTTTAATGCCCTGGAAAATATACTCTAGCTGCTGACGATCCCTAATATCCAAACTCAAAGAAATTAAGGCTGGCTTGTTGCGACCAGTTTTCACCCCTGCATTACGCACATTAATACCGCGATCGCTCAGACGGGCTAAAATATCTTTTAAAACTCCCACTCGATCCATTGCCTCAATTTGAATATCTACAGGGTAGGTAAAAGGCTTTCCTGCTTCTCCTTGAGTATTCCAGTTAACAGGAATGATCCGCTCTTTGGGAACTTTATTGGCGTTATGACAACCCAGGTTATGAATCGAAATACCTCTAGAGCTTAAAGTCACTGCGCCAATAATCGATTCTCCTGGTAAAGGTTTACAACACCCCGCAATATGATAGAGCATCCCCTCTACGCCAATGATTGGCGATTTTCCCCGATTTCTGACATCATTTGATGTGTAGTTAGAAATCTCTACCTCTTCTTCGGTGATAGTTTCTGCCTCTTCTATGGGCTGCTGCGCTTTGACAACATCTCGCCAGCGATTAACTACATGGTTTTGAGTAATTTCACCATATCCCAAAGCAGCAAGTAAGTCTTCTACAGAATGATAGTTACAGCGTTGTGCCACAGTTTGCATTGGCTCAGACTTGAGCAAAGAATCAAAGCCACTTTTTCCCATTTCCTTTTCTAATAAGTCTCTACCTCTAATTATATTTTCATCGCGGTGCGATCGCTTATACCATTGACGAATACGGTTACGAGCCGTAGGGGAGACTACAAAGTTGAGCCAGTCTAGACTAGGACGGCTGTTTTTCTGGGTGACAATCTCGACAATATCGCCGTTTTCTAAGGGTTTTGAGAGCATCGACCAGCGACCGTTAACCCTCGCTCCCTTCATGTGATTGCCAATCTCACTATGAATACGATAGGCAAAATCAACGGGGGTTGCTCCCTGAGCTAAAGAGATTACATCGCCGTCAGGAGTAAAGACATAAACATCATCTTCAAAGAGATTGTCCTTAACGCTCTCCATGTATTCTTGAGCGTCATTAAGATCTTTTTGCCATTCTAGTAGCTGACGCAGCCAGGTAAATTTGGTGTCGTCAGAAGATAATTCTGGGTTACTTGTGCCTGTCTCTTTGTATTTCCAGTGAGCTGCGATCCCGTATTCAGCTATTTGGTGCATTTCTAGGGTACGAATTTGAATCTCAATTGGACGACCATTTAAGCCAACTACAGTAGTATGTAAAGACTGATAGCGGTTTGGTTTGGGTAGTCCAATATAGTCCTTGAAACGTCCTGGGATGGGTTTGAAAGCATCGTGAACTACTGCCAAAGCGCGGTAACATTCTTCGTTGGTTTCCACAATAATTCTAAAGGCAGCAATGTCATAGATCTGACTAAACTCCTTTTGCTGTCGCTGCATTTTTTGATAAATGCCGTAAAGATGTTTGGGTCGACCCTTTAGCTCAACTACATTAACTTTTAGCTGTTCTAAGCGCGATCGCAATGTCTCCGTAACTTGAGTAATTCTTGCTTCGCGATCGGTTCTTCTTTCGGCAATTAACGCCTTAATTTCGTTGTATTCATCTGGTTCTAAGTATTTAAAACATAAATCTTCTAGTTCCCACTTAAAACGACCAATACCTAGTCTATTTGCCAAAGGAGCAAAAATTTCTCTGGTTTCTTGGCTTATACGTTGCTGCTTTTCTGGTTTTAGATGGTCTAGAGTTCGCATATTATGCAGTCTATCTGCTAGTTTGACCACAATTACGCGAATATCCGTTGCCATTGCCAAAAACATTCGTCGAAAGTTTTCAGCCTGACGTTCAGTGGTGCTAGAAAAATTAAATTTAGATAGCTTGGTTACGCCTTCAACTAATTGACGCACCTGTCCCCCAAACATTTCTTCAATTTCTTCTGGGGTTACTTTGGTGTCTTCTACCACGTCATGAAGAAAACCCGCAGCAATAGTTACACTATCTCCACCCAAATTTCGCAATAAACTAGCTACTGCTATGGGATGGGCAATATAAGGCTCTCCCGACTTACGAAGCTGTCCTTCGTGTAGCTCATAAGCGAAATTAAATGCACGGCAAATTAAAGTTGCATCTGGCTCTGAGTGGTCTGAATGTTGATTGAGCAAACATTCTTCTAACCAGCGAGGAAGCTCAACTTTGTTAGATTTACTTTCTATGATAGAAATAGCGGTCATAGATTTTAAGATTATAAGTAAGTGTGTAAGAACGAGATAAAGTGAAAAAACCTTTGATTTATGCTATTTTTGCCAAAACATTTTAAAATCTGATTTGGGTAGCCTAAATAACAGCCATACGCTTAAAGGTGATAAATCACTGGGCGTGGAATATGTTGCTTTGCAAGCAGCATATTCCACGCCCACTAAAGTATGGACTAAGCTTGTTACCCTTTTTGTTACTGAGATATAAAATCAAGTGTATTTCTTAAAAGGTAAATATCTATTTGGGTAAAGTATTTTTTCAGATGTTAAACCAACTAAAAAGTCAAGCCCACTTATTAGAATTTTACCTCATCTTAAAATTATAAAGCTAATAATGTTGCCTGCATCACACAATCGAGCATATCAGGATTTCTCAAATTTGTTAACAGAGTTCAACTGCTTTTTAATTAATTCTAAAGAAAAGATTAACCAATTGCAGATAAAACAGCGGTTTCAGTATTTACAGCCATGGTTTGATGGCAATATTGCCGATCTTGAGAGTGAAAACCTAGAACCAGATATTATTTCTCGATGGCAGTCGGTACAAACTGAAATTAAGCGCGAATTTAAGTTACTAGATACAGATATCTTGTTTTTGGCTTCTGCACGCCAAAGCTCTACTCTTAATAAACGATTGCAAAGTATCAAAGAACGAGTTGCCAAATTAATTAATTATTGTCAAATAATGAATAGTTAAAATTCAAGATGTATAGTCATTCCAATTAATTTCCTCACGATTTACTAGTTTTTAAGATAGCCAAGATATAAAAACGCAAATTAATAATCGTTCATTAATAATTGTTCATTATTTAGTACTCGATAGTGGAGAAAAATTTCTCCATTAATCTGCTTGGCTTTTAGCAGCTTTAGCTTTTTTCCTTGAGACTGCAAAAACCCAACTCCATCAACGGGAGAAGGAGAACTGTTACCCCCAAAAATTACGGGACAAACAGTTAACCAAAGCTCATCGATTAAATCTACGGCGAAAAGAGATGCTACTAATTCTCCTCCACCGAGGATGGCTAGTTTTTTTAACCCTAATCCCTCTAGCTGTACTAAAGTTGATGCCCAATTAATTGTCGAGTTGTTTTCTTTAGTACCGTGAATAATCAAAATACGTTCAAATTCTTTTTTACCTCGCCATAATTCTGCGCCACTAGGTACAGTTAATAACCATCGTGGTATTGACTGCTGAAAAAAACGCCAGTCAGGATCAAAATTTGCTGATGCTGAAACCACAATTTGTACTGGCTGTAATAATTGCGATCGCTCTATTCTTGCCTGGATTAACTTAAAATTGGACACGGACATGGTTGTACCGTAGGCTCTTAAAGTATCAGCACCAAATAATACTCCATCTACTAAAGAAACCTGTTTTTCTAGGTGTATTTTATCGTTGGCAGAACCAAAACGAGCAGGAGATCTTTGATAGTCAGCAATTTTACCATCGGCAGTCATTGCTAAAATAGCTATAATTTGCGGTCTATTGTTCATTAAAGATAAATTTACCGTGTCTTTTAGTTAAAAACCATGCTTACTTCATTTTTTACCTATAAGCAAGGCAAATGATATTTGAATGGATATCATTAAAATACAATAATAGAGATATAGTTTAAGCGTGAGCCTAAACCTTTGACTATGGCACTTGGTCAATCTTCCTTTCGACGTATATTACTCTCGCGCATTCTTTTAGTTAGCGTTCCAGTCTTGCTAGTAGGAGTGTACGTTACCTATCAAAAAGCTAGATCGGCTTTTTTAGAAACCGCTAGACAAAACTTGACAGAAAGTGCCGTCAGAAAAGGAGAAATTATTAAACAATCAACCAAAGCTCTCCGTAATAACCTGGCTACTGCAAGTGATGCAGCAATCAAAAGTTCAAATACATTTGACCCTGAAATATATATCGCGCAGTTAAAAGAAGTGTTACCCGCAGATATCTTATGCGCTCAAATTACAGATCTCAACACTAATAAAATAACCGCCAGCAATTGCAAAGAACCAGTAGAACTAGAGAGTACTACTTGGCAAAAGAAAAAGCAACAAGTTTTAACCACTCCTGCACAAGTAAATGTCAAGTTATTAATTCCCTCAACTTCTTTGGTGCAAGATTCAGAAGATGCTGAAGAAAATCCACTGGGACGACAGCTTAAACTCTGGTTAACTGCTCCAGTTTACGATCAAAATGGCAACCTTCGTTATGCTCTTAGCGTCAAGTCGGCTATTTTAGCTCAAGAAATTATTGAACCAGGTTCCTTGGAGGGTTATCCCGTTGTTATCGATCAAGATGGAACTATCTTGGCTCATCCCTTTGAGCAGCGAGTAGGACGTAATATCAAGCAAATGCCTGATTTTACCAGATTAAATGAACTGATGAAAAATGCGATCGCCAACAAGCCTGATTCTCTCCATCTATTTTACTTGGAAACAGATGGTGTGGAGTTAGTAGCAGGATATAGCTCAATTTCTTCTCCTGTAACCGCTAGCAGCAAAGAAAAGTGGGTCATTTTGGCGGTGAGTCCGATTGATGCAGCTTTAGAACCCCTAAAAGATATTCGCCAAGCTTTAGTAGGTATGACTTTAGGGTTAATTGCAGCCTGCTCCTTAGCTACTTTATATGTTTCGCGGGAATTGGCTCGTCCTCTAGAACGGATTAGAGACTATTCTCTTAAAGAAGATCATTTTCAGTCTACTAGCGATCGCCTTCCCGAAAATTTTCAAATCCGTGAGTTTAATCAGCTTTCTCTAGCTCTCAATGATATGGTTAGTCGATTACGAGCCTGGGGAGAAGAAATTGTCTCTGCTTGGCAAGAAGCTCAAACTGCTAATAAACTCAAGAGCGAATTTCTAGCAACTACCTCCCATGAATTGCGAACCCCCCTCAACGGGATTATTAACTGTATTCGCATTGTGCGAGATGGCTACTGTGACAGTAAAGAAGAAGAGCGGGAATTTTTGCAGCAGGCGGATGATGCTGCGATCCATTTATTAGGAATTATTAACGATGTGCTAGATATTTCTAAAATTGAGGCGGGTAAACTTTCTGTGGTGATTGAAAAAGTCGATCTGCAAAAGGTACTGAATGAAGTAGTTGATTTGCATTTAGTCTCAATTCAGCATAAAAATCTGATCTTAGATCAACCAAGTTGGTCAGAGAATATCTATGTTTTGGCAGATCCAGCCAAGCTTAAGCAGGTATTGATTAATGTGGTCAGCAACGCCGTCAAATTTACCGAACAGGGTACTATTGCTATTAAAGTCGAGATTATTGAAGAGATTATTAGTGAGGCAGAGCATCAATATCTGTTAGCTTCTGGAGACTATTATGATCCCTCACAGAAATATGATGAGCCAAAGCTGTTTAAAACCAAAAAACCTAACTTGCCGATCGCGCAAGATTATCAGAGCGTGAACTCTAGCTATGGCGAAATAGAACTCTCCCAGCAAGTTCTATTGACTATAGAAGATTCGGGAATTGGGATTGAGAAAAGCCAGCAGGATAAATTATTCAATCCATTTGTCATGGCAGATGGCTCAACTACTCGCAAGTTTGGTGGTACTGGCTTGGGTTTAGCCATCTCTCGCAATTTGATCGAATTGATGCAGGGTCAGATATCTTTGTACAGTAAAGGGGAAGGACAAGGAACAACAGTACAAATTTCTTTGCCTTTAGCTGAAGTTGCTGCCGAGTTTAAATTATTACCCCAATCTGGCGATTAGTGTAGTTAAAGCTTTTTTGGATTTCAAATCTCAAAGGCGATAAAATAGCGATCGCGTTTGAAATTTAAATGTGGCACATAATTTTGTAGAGGCAAACAGCTGTTTGCCCTTTTAGAGTATCTGTAGCAAACGTTTGTTGTTTGGTATTAGTTGGAGTAAATTAGCTCTAAATATGGATTTGTTGACCACAATTACTGATAAAATTCCTTGACCAAAAATGCTAACAATTGGAACATCAAAAAGCGATCGCATTACTACGATTACGGATACAACTTGGTCTGATTATATTGCACTGGACTTGCCAAATAAAAAAGTTTCATTTCGCAACGGAGTAATTACGATTGTGTCTCCAGGACGTAACCACGAAATGATTGCCGATTACATCAGAATGATTATTTTGATGTACTGTCGCCATAAAAGTATGTCTCTTTTCACTTTTAATCAGACTACGTTAAGACATGAAGGGAAAGAGGGCAAAGAACCTGATGTGGCTTATTGCTTCGGGGTAGATAAAGACAAACCAGACTTGGCGGTAGAAGTTAACCTGACTTCTGGTAGTATTGATGATTTGACCAGGTATCAATATTTAAAGATTGCTGAAGTTTGGCTGTGGCAAAGCAATGGAATTAGATTCTTTATTTATCAAACAGATGGATATTTAGAGTCTCCAAGCAGCAGTTTTTTGTCAGAATTAAAGAGCGATCGCGTTACGGAGATTGTCAACAATTGTTTTGGCAAAAGTGTTTTGGAAGTAGAAAGCTTTTTAAATTCTAGCGGTGGGTAAAATTAGCATCCCATCGCCGAAGGAATAAAAACGGTAATTTAGGGCGATCGCCTGCTGATATAGATCCAGTAAACGTTCCCTACCAATCAAAGCACTTACCAGCATCAATAAGCTAGAGCCTGGTAAATGAAAATTAGTAATCAAACCATCTATTATCTGCCACTGGTAACCTGGATAGATAAATAAATCAGTCTTGCCTCGAAAAGGCTGTAAAACATTTCCCGACTCGGCAGCTATTTTTGCTGCTCCCTCTAATGCCCTAGTTGCGGTTGTTCCCACCGCAAATACCCTCCCGCCTCTGGCTTTTGTCGCTAAAACTTTGTCAACCGTAGCTTGGCTAACCTCAATCCATTCTTGGTGCATGGAGTGCTGAAGAATATTTTCCGACTCTACAGGGCGAAAAGTACCAATTCCTACATGGAGGGTAATAGAAGTTTGTGCCACACCTTGCTGCTGTAATCTGGACAGTAGTTCGGTCGTAAAATGTAGTCCGGCGGTGGGAGCAGCAATCGCTCCTAACTGTTGAGCATATACTGTTTGGTAGCGATCGCGATCGGCTTCTTGATCGGTAATATAGGGCGGTAAAGGTAGCTCTCCGTATTCCTCTAAGAAATGCCACAATGATTTGCTTTCAGGCAGCTCAAATTGCAAAATTCTGCCCCCTGTTGCTTCGTCTGTGGCAACTACAGTAGCTTTTAGCTGAAAACCTGCTATTGTCTGAGTATTATTTTGTGGCTCAAAAATAAATTTTGCCCCAGGAGTAAAACGTTTACCTGGCTTGACTAAAGCCAGCCAGCAGTTATCTAATCTTTCTTCGATTAGTAAAATTTCAACTTGAGAACCAGTAGTTTTATGACCGTGTAGACGAGCAGGAATTACGCGGGTGTTATTAAGAACCAATAAATCCCCTGATTTAAGCCAATTGGGTAAATCGTGAAAATTTTTATGAACACAAGCTGTCGGTGAATTTACTATCAGTAAACGAGAACTGTCTCTGGGAATTGCAGGCGTTTGCGCAATCAGCTTTTGAGGTAGATGATAGGTATAATTAGACAGTAAAAAATCCTGATTCATTTTCATTTATTAGTTCATTTCAAGCGATCCCTATTGGGTAATATCCCCTATAAAAAATTCAAAAGATCGGGTGCTTTTCCCCTAGCGCAACTGACCTATTCGTTGTCAGACTATAAGTAAGCCTCAGTAAAAATGGTGTTTATGGATTATCTTTATTTTCTGGCAAATGCCAGCGTAACTCTCAGAACGATTGATTATCTCCTCAATATGGAGCATACATCAAATGCTTGTTTAACTGTAATTCATCAAATAGACGGTTGGATTGTCAAAATTAGTTTCCCCCAAGCTCTTGAACCTAGACTGCACGGAAACTTTAAAGCCTTCATGTCCGAACTGGGTATTGTTTATAAACCGCAGATGCGACAAAAAATGGTGTTTTGGAGTTTAGAAACAGGTCAGTCTCCTGTAGAAGTAATGCGTCGCTACCAAGTGGCGGTGGTTTCTCACGGTAAACCCGATACTAAAGATATCGAGGCATTCCGCCAGCAGTTTACCAAGGGATTGGGTTACTGCCCAGAAACTTTAGCTTAAATAATTTGTCTCGCGCAGAGAAAACAACCAATAAAAAAGGTGAGCTAATTACTCACCTTTTTTATTAATTTATCAAATGATTGACCACTAACTACTAACTACCAACGACGAACTTTTTTGTTTAACGAGTTGCTTCTACCAAAACTTGCTCTTGTACAGCAGAGACAGTAGTGTTGCCATCTTCATCAATATCAACCAGGGCATTATCGCCATCGTTGACGCGACCAGTAAGAATTGCTTCGGCTAAACTATCTTCCAATAGACGCATAATTGCTCTACGTAGAGGTCTTGCACCATAGCTAGGATCAAAGCCTTGGTCAATTACCTTGTCTTCAAAGGCGGAGGTAACACCAATAGTAATTTGTCGTTGTTCTTCTAGTCTGCTAGATATCTCGCCCAGCAAGATACTGGCAATTTGTCTGACTTCGGGTTTGGTTAACTGACGGAAAACAATAATTTCATCAAGACGGTTAATAAATTCAGGACGGAAATAGTTTTTCAATTCCTGATTAACTAAATCTTTGATGCGGTTGTATTGTGCGTCATCTTTATCGCCAGCAAAATCGAAACCAAGACCAGTACCACCTTTCTCGATTACTTTAGAACCGATATTGGAAGTCATGATAATTACAGTATTCTTAAAGCTAACGGTGCGTCCTTGAGCATCGGTCAGACGACCATCATCAAGTAGCTGTAGCATTAAGTTAAAGACATCGGGATGAGCCTTTTCAATCTCGTCAAATAAGACAATCGTGTATGGTTGACGACGTACCGCTTCGGTCAACTGTCCACCTTCGTCATAACCGACAAAGCCTGGAGGAGAACCAATTAGCTTTGATACGGTATGGGATTCCATGTACTCTGACATATCTACCCGCACAATCGCCTCATCAGAACCAAACATTTGAGTCGCTAAAGCTTTTGCTAGTTCGGTTTTACCTACTCCCGTAGGGCCAGAGAAGAACAGACTGGCAATCGGACGATTGCGATCGCCTAATCCAGAACGAGAGCGACGTAAGGCACGAGAAACTGCTCGTACAGCCTCATCCTGACCAATTACTCTTTCGTGCAAATTGTCTTCTAGATACATCAAGGCTTCGGATTCTGTTTCCGTCATTTTAGTAACGGGTACGCCAGTCCAAGCAGCGACAATTTTGGCGATCGCTTCTTCATCAACCACAGGAGTCAACGCCTGGGGATTAATAGTTGGCAGATCGGATTTTTCTTCGTCTTGCTTTAAACAGTGATTTAGATGAGTCCGAGAACCAGCTTCGTCAATTAAGTCAATTGCTTTGTCGGGTAAAAAGCGATCGCTGATGTATCTTTCTGAAAAAGTTACCGCAGCTTCGATAGCTGCATCGGTATATTTGACCTTGTGAAAATCTTCGTAAGTTCTGCGTAGACCCTGAAGAATAGCGATCGCATCTTCTACCGAAGGCTCACCGATCATTACTTTCTGGAAACGACGTTCTAAGGCAGCGTCTCTCTCGATATGCTGACGAAACTCATCTAAGGTAGTGCTACCAAGACATTGAATTTCGCCTCTGGCTAAGGCTGGCTTGAGCATATTAGCAGCGTCCATTGCCCCGCCCATTGCTCCTGCACCAACAATAGTATGAATCTCATCAATTACCAGAATTATATTACCCGCAGCGCGAACTTCTTCCACAATCGATTTAAGGCGTTCTTCAAATTCACCTCTAAACTTGGTTCCTGCTAGCAGCGAACCCATGTCTAGACTGATAACTTCTTTGCCTTCTAAAAGAGAAGAAACATCACCATCGACAATGCGCTGAGCAAGTCCTTCGGCGATCGCCGTTTTGCCTACTCCTGGTTCTCCAACTAGAATTGGGTTGTTTTTAGTGCGTCTGCCCAATATTTGGACTGCGCGTTCGATTTCTGGATATCTGCCGATCACAGGGTCTAGTTTCCCTTCTCTAGCGAGTTCTGTGAGGTTAATACTAAACTCTTTGAGCTTAGTAGCTTTTTCTCTACCGCCACCAAAACCGAAGGGATTTTCTTTAGTAGCCGTCGCTGCGACTGTCTCGGCTTCACCTAACTTTTTGATAATGTCTGTGCGTAGCTGTCTTAGATCGACATCTTGTTTAGTCAACAGCTTTGCAGCCATATTATCAGGATGCTTAACAATTGCCAGTAAGATATGTTCTGGACTGATAAAATTGCTCTTTAACTGACGTGCTTCATTAAAAGCTTGCTCAAGAATTCTTTTGGCTTTTGGTGTAAAAGGAATATTAGCAGGGATAAACCCAGAACCTTTGCCCACAAATTCAATCGCTAGTTCTCTAGTTCTTTGAGAATTAACGCCAAAATTCGCCAGTAATTCTGCTGCCTTAGATGTTCCCTCCCCAATCACCCCCAACAAAATATGTTCTGTGCCGACAAGGTTATGTCCAGTATTTCTGGCTTCCTCTTGGGCTAGTACAACGTTTTTAATAGCCTTCTCATTGAAGTATTCAAACATCGTTTAAAAGACTCCTCTTACTTAGTATTAACATTTCTTTATCTTCTCTATTTAATTTATCTTCTTTAGTTATCAATATGTAGTGGTAAAAGCCGTAACCTTTATTCTAGATTTTGCTTAATCAATCGTAATATCTTTAACTATTGTAGACTACCAAACCCCATCCTATGTACGACGAAGGATATATCAAATATCAATGCCATTGGCAAAATCAACCATCGGTCAATGAAGAAGAAATTGTCGAGTTAAATCAATGGCGAAACCAGCTATATCGGCTAGGTTTAATCGGCGAATACGAGAACGGAATCGGTTTTGGTAATCTAAGTGTTCGTATTCCTCAGTCTCAAAATATCATCATTTCAGGTACCCAAACGGGGGGAATTGCCGAACTCAGCGCGCGACACTATACCAAAGTTACTGGTTTTAACTGGCACAAAAATTATGTCATCTGTGAAGGTCTAATTAAAGCTTCTTCTGAGACTTTGACCCATGGTGCAATTTATGTTGCCCAACCTCAAGTAAATGCCGTAGTTCATGTTCATCAGGCAGACTTATGGCGTAAATTAATAAATAATGTTCCCACTACTAATCTCAATTGCGCCTATGGCACACCAGAAATGGCAGAGGAAATTATTAGGCTGTGTCAGCAAAAAGAAGCTCAAACACGGAAAATTATCGTTATGAGTGGTCATGAAGAGGGCATTCTTACCTTTGGCAAAAGTCTCAGCGAAGCAGGTAAGGTGCTGTTGAACTTCTTTAGCCTGCAAGATTTTTAAAATATTAGTATAAATTTGGCTAGAATAAGCAAGACCCAATATTGTATTACGAGATAATATAAATTGATTAATAAATTTTATCGACGAAAATATCGCAGGTTGATATTTTCGTTTTTAATGGCGATCGCCTTAATTTTAAGTTTTGTATTTAGTCCTGAAGCCACAGCTAAACTATTTGATGGACCAGTGGATCGATTACCTTTAGAACAAAGAGTTTCCTTGAGAAGAGGAGAGGTAATTATGATCGGCAAAAAAGGTCAATATACTAGTCTAATGTTAGCAAAATCTACCATGGACAATGTTTGGCAGGTGTTGACCGACTACGATCATTTTGCGGAATTTCTGCCTGGAGTTATGAGTAGCGAACTAATTGAAATTAATGGCGATCGCAAAGTATTCGAGCAGATTAATAAAATCAAAACCTTAATTTTTAGCATTGAATCACGAGTAGAGGTGGCTGCGACCGAATCTTATCCTCAACGAATTGCTTTTAAAGCCATCGATGGTGACTTAAAAACAATGAATGGAACATGGCTCTTGGAGCCAGTCTCTCCCTACCCCAGCGCACCTCCCGATCGGGTTTTAATCACTCATACCGTTACCGTTGAACCAGCTAAAGCACCAAGCGACAGTATATTTTTTAATATTTATGAAGATCGTTTAGCAGAGACTCTTAGAGCAATTAAACAAGAAACAGAAAAACGTTCAGGCAAGGAGAAAGAACCAATCAACTTAACCAAAAGTTGACTCATTCCAGCCCCACATATAGCCTTTGGCATCAGCAAATTCAATATAGATACGATTAGCTGGGACGCTTAATTTCTCACTGATTTGATGACAAAAATCTTGGCTCATAGTTTTGGTTTGAGACGAACTCATGTTACCAACACTTTTGATCTCTACATAGCAAACAGGATCGAATGTACCTGCAAAAGTCATTGGTACATCGGCTTCAAAAGCTGTCATCACATAAGATTCTGGCTTGCCAAGGTGTTGAGCCAGTTTAGCGGATAGTCCCGTTAACAGGCTGGCAACTGCTGCACTTTCAGGCTGAGAGACAGAGGACTGAACTTTTATTAAAGGCATAATTATTTTCTAACTTTGATCCTATTTAATCTTGTTATAGATAAATATTATATGAGTCCATTAAAATTAGCCTAGGGAAAATGCGATCGATCTTCTCATTTCTCTTCCTTTTTCTGGAACTCTGTTGACGAATTCTCTTTTATTTTGTCCAAAGTCCAAGCTATTAAAAAGCTTCTGTTAAATATGTAACAGGAATAACAAGACCTCAAGAGTTATGATTGCTCAATATTTGCCAATGTAGCTATTTAATGTCAAAACTATCCACATCCCTTGACCAAGCCAAATTTAACGCTAATAAATTTGAGCTAAGTAATGGATTGACTATCATTCATCAGCATTTGCCTGCTACTCCTGTAGTCGTTGCAGATATCTGGGTAAAGGCAGGAGCGATCGCCGAGCCTGGGGAATGGTCGGGAATGGCACATTTTTTAGAACACATGATTTTCAAGGGTTCTGCCAACGTGATGGTGGGAGAATTTGACTCGTTGATCGAGAATACAGGGGGTATAGCTAATGCAGCTACCAGCTATGATTATGCTCATTTTTATTTGACCACAGCAGCACCATATCTAGAGCAGACCTTACCCTGTTTGGCAGACATTTTATTAAGGGCAACTATTCCTGATGACGAATTTATTCGCGAGCGAGAAGTAGTTTTAGAAGAGATATATTCTAGTAACGATAATCCCGATTTTGTCGGGTTTCAGGCTTTGTGTCAAAACATCTATCAGCATCATCCATACCGACGCTCGATTTTGGGAGACAAGGAATTATTGTTAAAACATACGCCTAATCAGATGCGTTGTTTTCATCGCACCCATTACCAGCCAGAAAACATGAGCGTGGTGATTGTGGGTGGTATTGAACAGGAAAAAGCCTTGACCTTAATCGATAAAAATTTTAGTAACTTTAGCGTACGTTCAGAATGTCCGCCTACCGCGATCGCAGCAGAACCCCCAGCAGTAGCTATTCGTCGCCAAGAACTGCATTTGCCCAGAATCGAACAGGCACGCTTATTAATGGCTTGGATTTGCCCTGGTGCAGAGTCTTTGGAAGAAGCGATCGCTTTAGATTTAATTGCTCTAATTTTTGCTGGAGGGCGCAGTTCGGGTTTAGTTAGAGAACTAAGAGAAGAAAGACAGTTAGTTATGGATATTGACTGTAATTTATCTTTGCAAAAAGACTCAAGTATGTTTTTAATTGGTGCCTGGTTAGAGGTGGAACACTTAGAGATGGTCGAAAATATTATAAGCGATCGCCTGCAAAAACTACATCATGAGCTTATCCCTACAGCAGAAATTAACCGCGCCAAACGACAGTTAATCAATGATTATATTTTTTCTAGTGAAACCCCTAGCCAGCTAGCTAGCATCTACGGATTTTATAATATTGTCGCTACAGCTTCTGATTCAGCACTGTACCCCCAGATTATCGCTCAACAACAGCCAGAACAGCTACGGCAAATCCTTAGCCGATATTTATCTCCCGAACGCTATGCTGTGACGATATTGAAGCCAATCGCCAGCAATCAGTAACAGAATAAGCTAAAATTCTGGTCATTTCGTCGGTTGAAATAACTATTCTTAGGTAAAATAATCCTCGAAATCGTCTTAACCCGAACTGACATTATGCTGAAATATTTACCCGTTCTTTTCCTCCTAAACCAAAAGCCTCGTGAACTGCTTTCAAGGCTTTGATTCCTTCAGATTCGGCAATCACACAGCTAATTTTAATCTCAGAGGTAGTAATCATTTGAATATTGATTTTTTCTTGAGCTAAAGCAGCAAAAAATTTAGCAGCTACCCCTGGATGCCCGATCATTCCTGCACCAACTACGCTCAATTTGGCGATCTCCGTATCTCCTGTAACGGTGCCACAGCCAATTTGTTGATTTAATTCGCCAATTAGCTTGCAGGCTTGCTCTGCATCTGTTTGCTCGACGGTAAAGGCAATGTCGCGAGTCGGCACATCATTCACAATATGACAACGCTGAGATTGAATAATGGCATCAACGCTAATATTCTTTTTCGCCAGTAGGGAAAATATTTGTGCTGCCATTCCTGGGGTGTCTGGGACGTGGCGGATACCAATTTGAGCTTGTTTGGTATCTAGAGCCACTCCCCTGACGGGGGGATGTTTTCCTGCATACTTATTAACAGTTATTTCTTTTTGAGAGCTTAGATCGATATCAAAAGCCTGAGAAAGCAAATGTAAAGCGCGATCGCATTCTAATTCATCAATGACGCAGCTAACTTTAACTTCAGAAGTGGAAATCATCTGAATATTAATCTTGGCATCAGCTAGAATCTTAAACATCTTCGCAGCAATACCAGGACGACCAATCATCCCCGCGCCAGAAATAGCAACTTTGGCAATTTTGCGGTCAACCATCACTTCGGCTTCTGTAGTGGCAGCGGGATGAGTACGTAAAGAAGGAGCGATCGCTTCTGCTACTGCTTCTGCCTGTTGCAGTGCTTGATTAACTACGGTAAAGGCAATGTCGTTACTATTACCCTCATGAATTGACTGGATAATTAAATCTACGTCAATATTACGCTGGGATATTTCCCCAAAAAGACTAGCTGCTACCCCAGGAAAATCTGGTACTCTCAATAAGGCAATTTTTGCCTGATCGCGGTCTACTTCTACACCGTCAACTGCCTTGGCAATTTCCATTCCCTGTAAAGAACGAGGTTGAGGTAAACGTGATACTACTTTGGTTCCAGGCCGATCGCTCCAGCTAGATAAAACTATCAAAGGCATTCCATAGTTACGAGCAATTTCCACGGCGCGGGGATGTAATACTTTTGCTCCTAAACTGGCTAACTCTAACATTTCATCAGCAGTAATTTCTGACATCAGTTGTGCAGAGGGAACAAGACGGGGATCTGTAGTCAAGATTCCTGGTACGTCAGTATATATTTCGCAACGATCTGCTTTGAGTGAAGCTGCCAAAGCCACGGCTGAAGTATCTGAGCCACCTCTACCTAAAGTTGTAATTTCAAAATCCTTGATACTGCTAACTCCTTGAAAACCCGCGACTACAACCACCTCTCCTTTATCAAGGTGTCTTTGTAGACGATCTGTAGATACCTGCAAAATTCTGGCACGATTATGTTCAGCTTCGGTGACAATTCCTACCTGCGCTCCTGTCAAGGAAATAGCTGGCTGTCCCAACTCCTGTAATGCCATACTTAAAAGAGCAATAGTAACCTGTTCTCCTGTAGATAAGAGCATATCCATTTCCCGACGGCAAGGGTTATTTGATACGCCCTTAGCAAGTTTGACCAAAGTATCCGTGGTTTTACCCATCGCCGAAACCACTACCACTAAGCTGTTTCCTTGCTTTACGGTTTTTTGCACTCTATTGGCAACAGCTTGGATGCGCTCTATTGAACCAACAGATGTTCCGCCGTATTTCTGAACAACTAAAGCCATAATCTTTTCTCTTTATCCCGCAGGAAGCATCGCTTATATTATCAGTTATTTGTCATAAGTTATCATGTATTAATGAAAATTGGGTGTTTGAGCAATAGCGATCGCCTTATTACACCTTACCTAAAGTCTTTAGGCAATGTTTGTCAGAAATACGGACGATTTTTAGCAAAATAAACCTTAAAATTAATGATAAGAAGTCTCACTGACTTTAGCTTTAATCTTTATATTTCTATTTTAGATCGTCTTCTAATGACTTTTGATCGTTTTACGCCCAATCCCTACTTCGATTTAAGTAGTTTTTTGCCAACCAAGAAAAAAGCTTTGGGAACAATCCTTCAAGAAGCAGATCTCGTATCTCCTTATCAAATTCAATCTGCATTGCAAGATCAGGTTGCTCATCCCAATTTAAGAATTGGCGAAATACTGGTACAACGAGATTTGATTAAACCTGAAACTGCGGATTTCTTTGACCAATCTTGGTCAAAGGTGGTGATGCAGCCAAATAAAAACGCTTTGGGTTATTATTTGCGACAGGCAGCAATTCTTAATAGTGGCCAAATTGAGGTAATCCTGGCAGTGCAAAGAGATTCAGGAATTCGTTTTGGTACAATTGCTGTGTTTCAAGGATTTTTAAAATCAACTACCTTAGACTTTTTCTTAACTAATTTATTTCCTGAAGAGCTACACGTATCTCCCTTTATTAATATGAATTCTCGCAGAAAGCCATTGTCAGATTAATTTGAGCAAATCAGCTTCCTATTTAAGTAGGTAGGACAAATTAATTAGAAGATAGTCTCGTTACTTGAGTAACGAGTAACGAGTAATGAGTAACGAAAATAGATCGTAATATCTTGCTTACGCTTGTTTTACATTTAATTTCACCCACCCACTTATCTAAATTCAATTTTTTCTATTTGGGATGAATTTACCTTGGCAAAAGCCGCTTCTGCTGCTTTTTTTTCAGCTTCTTGTTTGCGATGACCAACTCCTACACCAAAAACCCGATCTAAAACTAATACTTGCGCTGTAAATTGTTTAGCATGGTCTGGACCTGATTCTGCAATAATTTGATAAATTGGTTTTGCCTGATAATGAGCTAACGTCCACTGTTGAAAACGATTTTTGCTATCGATAAACGTCTCTTGAGGTTGGGTTACATTGCCTGATGTATTTAAGTCTGAGGTTGATGAATCATTAACTAGCTTTTCTACCAGGGGTTTAAAAATCTTGATAATATATAGACGGACTGGTTCAATTCCTGCATCCAGAAAATAGGCACCCAAAGTAGCCTCGAAGGTATCGTTGAGTAAGGAAGGATTATTTCTGCCACCGCCTTTGTCCGCCCCTTTGCCTAAAAGCATTAGTTCCCCAAGACCAAATTCTGCACCTAGCTGACCTAGCTGTTTTTCGTCTACCAGGCGCGATCGCAAGTGAGTTAATTGAGCTTCATTGATGCCAGGATACATCGTATAGAGCATTTGGGCAATAACAAAACCTAAAATAGCATCTCCCAGAAATTCTAGACGTTCATTATCTTCTTGTAATGAATGTTCATTTGTATAAGAGCGGTGGGTTAATGCTAAATTGAACAGTGCAGGATTTTTAAATTGCGGTAGTTTTCCCTTCATTTTTTATCCAGTTTTGCTTTTATAGCAGTTTTAAGTAAGTTTAAAATAAAGGTTAAGACCATAAGCAATCATCATTTAGGGATTCGATTGCTACAACTATGATTAAATTACGATTCTAACAATTTAAAGCGATCGCATCCGCTTTAGCTTTAGTTTTAACAGCAACAATTAAATCATTTCAGCAATTATTAGTTAATTTTATGTTACTTGTAGTTATTCTCGGCGTACTTTTAATCGCCAACTGGTTTATAACTGAAACTTTAGTGCTTTTGCCGATCGATTTAGTGTTCCGCTTTACTTCTTTTGGCTTGTGGGGACTAGCTTTATTAACTGTATTATTCTTTGTTTGGTGTATCGGTGAAGATTAGCCTACATTTGTTTAATTAACAGGGTAATTAATTAAATTAGGACTTACGCAGCTAAACGAAAAATTAAGCTTTTGGCAGGGGTAAAGGGGAAAGGTCAAAGGGAAAATAAAAATTCGAGACCCCCTAAAGGGTTCCCCCCGTTGAGCAAACTGTTGAACCCTTTAGGGGGTCGCACCGCTTTCCCAACCTCAACCAAAAACTGAGTGCGTAAGTCCTATAAATTTATAATAGACTCAACCATAGCGATCGCCGATATCTGTAATCACAAGGTAAGAATCGTATTTATAACCAACTTCTTCAATAAGATGTAGATAATAATAAAAGCAAACTTTAATTTTATTGCTAAAAAATCATTATGTCTGAATCTATTACTCCCTCTATTAGCGATCGCATTTGCAAACACATGAACGAAGATCACTCTGACGCGATCGCTTTATATGCTAAAGCCTTTGGCAATAAGCCCCAGACAGAAATTGCCACTCTAGAATCCATCGATCCTCAAGGGATGAATATTTCGGCTCAAATTGCAGGGGAAACCGTCCCCGTAAGAGTAGAATTTGACCACACTCTCAAGAATGCTGAGGATGCTCATCATACATTGGTCGCCATGATCAAACAGGCGCGGACTTCAAATTAGGCGTTGTTATTGGGAAACAGCCTTTTAGCCCATGCCATAAAGTAATGAAATTAATAGTTCAAACATTTACTGTTCACAAGAAATTTGCTTTGCAGATTAGTCGGGGGACAACGGCGCAAAGTTGCAATATTTGGTTGCGTATTCAACAAGATAACATTGAAGGATGGGGGGAAGCGTCGCCGTTTTCTATTGATAATCGACCTCAAAATACTTCTGCCCTTATCTCGCAATTAGAGCAGCTTATTCCATTATTAGAAATTTTTCATCCTTTACAAAGACAAGAAATCAGAGAAAAACTAGATAAATTAAAGGTTCTCTCTGGGATTCAAGCAGCCGTAGATATGGCTCTTTATGACTGGTTGGGCAAAAAAGCTGGTTTACCTCTATGGCAAATTTGGGGTTTAAATTGCGATCGCATTGTACCTATATCTGTAACTATTGGCATCAGCACCCCAGAAGCAGCAGTTACCAGGCTCAAAGACTGGCAAAGTACTTTAGAAGTTAAAATGATCAAGCTTAAGCTAGGAAATCCTCAAGGAATAGATGCAGATAAAGCTATGCTGAGCGCAATTCGCCAAGTAGCACCCAAAACTAGACTGATGGTTGATGCTAATGGTGGCTGGAGTTTTGATGATGCAGTTAAAATGTCTGACTGGTTGGCACAGCAGGGAGTGGAATATATTGAACAGCCTTTGCCTGTAGCCGACGATCGCCTTTTAGCAGCTTTATCAGATAGCTCTCCCTTGCCGATCTTTGTCGATGAAAGTTGTTTTACCAGTGCAGACATTCTACGACTGGCAAATTCTGTGGCAGGAATTAATCTTAAAATTATGAAGACTGGAGGATTAACGGGCGCGATGCAGGCAATTAAAGTTGCCAAAGCCTGTAATTTAAAAGTTATGTTTGGCTGCTATGGCGATAGTAGCTTGGCTAATACAGCTATGGCGCATCTTGCTCCTTGGGCTGATTATTTAGACTTAGATAGTCATCTAAACTTAATAGATGACCCCTTCGATGGAGCAACTATAAAATCAGGATGTTTGTTACCCAACGCTCAACCAGGATTAGGAGTCAGGTACAGTGCTAACAGCTAAAAACCGCGTAGCAATTTTATTAGAAGGGGGAATTAAAGGCGATCATGGTAAAACTGGACTAGCTTTTCTGCGCTATAGCAATACACAAATAGTTGCGGTAATCGATCGCGCCTGTGCAGGAAAATCTTTAGCAGATTTGACAGGAATTGAACATGATATTCCTATCGTCGCTGATGTCCAAGCAGCTTTGGCTTATAAACCCGATGCTCTACTAATAGGCATTGCCCCCTCAGGTGGTCAACTACCTTGGGAGCTTCAGCAAGAGGTAGAAGTTGCTGTTAAAGAGGGTTTATCAATTGTTAATGGGTTGCATACTTTACTTGCACCTCAGTTTCCTAATTTGATTCGAGGACAATGGATTTGGGATATTCGCCAAGAGCCTCCTGGATTAACCATTGGTCAAGGTAAAGCAAAATCCCTTGCTGCCCAAAGAATCTTAACCGTTGGTACAGATATGGCAATCGGCAAGATGTCTACTAGCTTGGAAATATACCATGCAGCTTTGAGGCAGGGAATTAACACTCAGTTTGTTGCCACAGGACAAGCAGGAATTGCGATCGCTGGACGGGGAATTGCTCTAGATGCAGTGCGGGTAGACTTTGCTGCGGGGGCAGTTGAAAAGACCGTGATGGAATTAGGCAAAGATCGAGACCTAGTAATTATTGAAGGTCAGGGTTCGCTTTTACATCCAGGCTCGACAGCAACTTTAC
The DNA here is from genome assembly GCA_965218345.1 of Waterburya sp. GTDB lineage: Bacteria > Cyanobacteriota > Cyanobacteriia > Cyanobacteriales > Xenococcaceae > Waterburya. The sequence goes on along the minus strand of CBDCKS010000002.1, from coordinate 5,152,002 downwards.
CCCTAATTCGTGGTAGCCAGCCTACGGGCTTAATTTTAGTCCATCGCGCAGGAGCAAAACATATCCGCGATTTACCTGATGTTATGATTCCTCATATATTAGAGGTAATTAAACTCTACGAAACTGTAGCCAGTGCAGGAGGGACGTTTTGGTCAGTAAAGGTAAAAGCGATCGCGCTTAACACTTTTGACATGGATACTATCACAGCCCAAGAAGCAATCAAATTTACTTCAAAATTAACAGGATTACCCTGTAGTGATGTTGTTCGTTTTGGAGGAGAAACTTTGTTACCAGTAATCGCTTAGGGGTGATAGTCTACGTGAAGGCTCATAAATAGCGCGAATTGCTCGTGTATTAGTAATCAAATTGTTTTTTCTGAACTGTTTGTGTTATTGTTACTAAAGCAACGCGGGATAGAGCAGTCTGGTAGCTCGTCGGGCTCATAACCCGAAGGTCGGTGGTTCAAATCCGCCTCCCGCCATTCTATGCTAGTGTGTGCCATCAATTATATAACGCTAGCGCGTGAATTGAATTTGGTAGTTCTAAAGATGTAAAATCAATCCTTAAAGATTTACTCAACGCTCATCGAGATTTACTGTGAATCAAGGCAACTTTAAAAGACCGTAAATTTTTACTATCCAGCAATCTCGAACATGATAAGCTTCGTCAGTTAGCCAAGATAGTGGGAGACGATTGCCATCGCATTGAGCAGGAAATAAATAGCTATAAGCAAAGGATTTCTCAACATTTGCAGGCACTTAATTATAAGTGTTACAGTTGCGATCGCTATCACAAGTAATCATTGATGCTCTCAACATGAGCTTTAGCAAATGTATAACAATCTATATCTAAACGCTTATCCTCCAAAGGTTTTTAAATAGACTCTTGGCAATCGTAAAAAGAGATAAGCTATTCTTTTTCACTGATTTTAGCTTGTTCAATTATCCGAGCAATATGCAATAAGTTTTCTTTCGTTTCCCGACGCTTTGTCAAATAGCGAAATTTTGCCATAGATTTTATTTTAAACGCAGTAATTAGCCAGCATCCCCAATTATCTATCAATTCAAGCTCAATCTCGCCATTATCTATTAAAGCAATAATTTTGTCTCTGCTGTATAGTTGGAATTGTTTTGGATTGCTATCATCAAAATCAATTTCAATTTTCGGTTGAAAATTAATCCATTTAAGTTGTGGAAAATCACGATAAAAATTGTTTATGGAAATTTTAAGTTTTCTGGTTTTTTGCTCTACATAGAACTTCTTCGAGCGACGAATTGCTTCATCTCTGTCTAATTCTGGATTTCCTATAACCTTCTCTTTCCAGGCAAGTAAATCCTCTAAGCTATTAATTTCATTCATCTGGTTTATTTTCTATTTACGAATTAACAATTGCAGATTGAGTAAACCACCCAAGCTACAGCGATCGCCATTATTTTATAGTCTGAAAGATATGATTATACTTTTATAGTTCACTCCTTAGCTGCTTAAGAAATTGTTTGGTAATGTTTAATGCGATCGCGAAATGATTTATCTCCAAGATTTGTCTCTAAACCATGAAAACAAGCAATGAAATATAACAACTCTTTACTAGGTGATGGAGACATTTCTTGAGACAGCAAATCGAGACGGTTGATAATTCTCTCTATGTGTCGAAAATCATGAGCAGCATCGTGATCGCAATAATAAGGTCGAGCAAACTTTCGATAAGGTTCGACTTGTTGGAGCGATTTGGTATTTTATACATTACTACAATACATCCTTACACCTTTAGGACTACCAAATTCTGCTTCTAAAAGATGCGCGATCGCTCGTTACTTTCACTCTTTTATTTTGTATCTCTTGCTATTAGGTACTCGTAAATGAAGATGTAATTCATACCGCCGATAGAAAATTTTCAGCTAGCGGTGGTTAACAAGTTCTGATTTAATAGTACTTATCTAAAATTTTTGGTATCTCAAGGTTTTTTTGGTCAGAAAGGGCTTGTTCGCATCTCAGGCAAATTTGATGAAAAACTTCAAAATTTAGATACGCCAAAAAAGGTAAAATAATATAGTAACCATTTACTACTATTTTAAGTGCATCTCTTTATATTCTTAAGGAAATCCATCTATGTCCACTGCCCGCCACATAATAGCATTGCTCAAAAGCTATGCAGCAGGTGAGGAGAAGCAGTTTCACTCTGTTGCTCTTCAGATGGCAGCGCATGAAGCAAGATTGGGACATAATAAGCTGGCACTAGAAATTAAAGAACTAGTCGATAAAGCTAAGATGCGTCGCTCTTCAACCGAGCGCAAACAAAATATAGTATCAATAGTTCAACCAAAGGGAGAATTAGCTAGCTTATTATCAGTGGAATATCCTGATATTCAGCTTAATGACATGATTCTTCCCGAAAAGCTGGAAGAGCAAATAAAGCGGATTCTATTAGAACAAAACCAAAGAAGCCAGCTTCAATCCTACAATTTATCTCCTCGCCGTAAAATTCTGCTTGTAGGCTCACCAGGGACGGGAAAAACCATGACCGCCTCCGCTTTGGCTGGAGAATTGAATCTTCCTCTTTTTACTGCTATCTACAGTAGCCTAATTGGTAAATACATGGGAGAGACAGCAGGTAGTTTAAAGCTCATTTTTGAAGCTATGACAATTACCAGAGGGGTTTATTTCTTCGATGAGTTTGATGCCATCGGTACACAAAGAAATAACATGAATGACGTAGGCGAAATTCGTCGCGTTCTTAATTCATTCTTGCTTTTATTAGATAATGACCAAAGTGAGAGTGTTATTGTCGCTGCTACTAACCATCCTAATCTGCTTGACAAAGCTTTGTTTCGTAGATTTGACGACGTTATTGAGTACACTTTACCCAACGAAGAGTTAATTCACCAACTGATTGAGGCTCGGCTAGTTAAATTTGAGCCAAACTTTAATGATTGGACGAAAATTATTGATGCTGCAAAGGGATTGAGTCCAGCAGAAGTAATTAGAGCAGCAGATGAAGCTGCAAAAAGCGCTGTATTGTCAAAAAACAAAGAAATTTGTGAGAAAACGCTATGTTTGGCTATCTTAGAGAGAAAAGAAATTAACTCTTAACGATTGACAGAAGATTAAGCATGCCCAAAAGCGATCGTAACCTCCCTCATTTTTATTGGTCTAAAGAAGTTAAACCAGAAAAATATACGAGTCTAGGGACACCAGTAGATATTCCTCCAAACCCTGAGAGAGATAGAGCTAAACACGCCAAAGTATTAGAGCAAGCAATTGGAAATGCACTACAAGAAGCCCGCAAACAGATTAATGGAAGAGATCCTAATATTGCCATAGGAGAGCCTGGCTTTCTTTTAGAGTTTAAAGTTAAGGCTGATTCTACTAGGGCGTTTGAAAATCTTCAAAATGCACAGAAAAAGATAGAACTATTAGCGGTAACTAAAAGTCCAGGACAAGACGATTTTGTAAACGCAACGGTGTTTATTCCAGAATCGGCATCAGAGTTTTATCTGAAGAAAATTGGAAAATATCGCGATCAAGATACGGACAAAGGAATACCTAAAAATGCTCCGCTAGTCACTAGGTTAGAAAGCGTTCAAATCGGTAAGGTAGAGTCATTATTTACCGACCGTTCGGCATCCTTCCCAGAAGCAGGACAAGAAGTATGGTGGGAAGTTTGGCTGCAAAAGGAACGGCGCAATAATTTCGATTTTGTGGCGGAAAAGCTAAATGTTCCAACAAAATCAACTAACACTCTTTCTTTTCCAGAAAGGGAGATTGTATTGGCAATGACTACTGTTGAGACGCTTGCCGTAATTATCCAAAATACGAACGCGATCGCCGAATTGCGGATTGCTAAAGATAACCCATCGGTATTTTTAAAAGATATGGGGTCTATTGAGCAGGAAGAATGGTGCAAAGATTTGGCAAACCGTGTTGTGCTTCCTGGAGCAGATGCTGTTGCAATTACCTTACTAGATACTGGGGTAAATCTACATTCTCTTCTGCAACCAGGACTTGGTTCTGACGATCTTCATACCTGCGATCCTTCATGGGGAACTCATGATAGTCAAGGTCATGGAACTCAAATGGCTGGCTTGGCTTTATATGCTGATTTACTTAATGCTTTATCCCATAATAGTAATGTTGAATTAGTACATCGATTAGAATCTGTTAAAATTCTTCCACCTCATGGAAACAACGATCCAAAGCTCTACGGAGCAATTACTGTAGAAGGTGTGTCTCGACCAGAAATTCAAGCCTCGCAAAGGAAAAGGGTTTTTTGTCTACCCATAACTAGCCCTACCCTTGCTCCTGATGAGATGACTGCTTTGCCGAATGATGGAACACCTTCATCTTGGTCAGCAGCTATCGACCAATTATGCTTTGGGGACGATTTTATTAAAAGATTATTTATTATCTCGGCAGGAAATATTCGCGAAGAGATAATTCATACTTCAGATTATCTAACCATCAATGACTTATCAACAGTTGAAAATCCTGGTCAATCTTGGAATTCTTTGAATATTGGGGCATACACCGAAAAAATTAATATAGTCGATCCAAATTACTCTGGTTGGCAATCAGTCGCGCCTTGTGGAGATCTTTCTCCCCGTAGTCGTACTTCTGTCGCCTGGGATAATCAATGGCCAATTCGCCCTGATGTTGTTTTTGAAGGTGGTAATTTCGCGCACGATGGTCAAAATCCTGCCGAACCCATTCGTGACTTATGTTTACTCACAACAAGTCATCATCATAACTATAAACAATTTGCTTCGATGCGAGATACTAGCTGTGCTACAGCACTTGGCAGCTTTATGGCAGCCCGCATCATGACGGAGAAGCCGAACTATTGGCAAGAAACCGTTCGCGCTTTAATGGTTCATTCTGCTGAATGGACTCCTGCAATGATGAAGCATTTTGATGGTGCGGTTAACAAAACTGATAGGCACGCTTTATTAAGAAGATATGGTTATGGCGTTCCTAGTTTAGAGCGGGCTTTGCTGAGTACTAAGAATGACCTGACTATAATTACTGAAGATGAGCTTCAACCATATCATCTAGAAAACGGCAGGGTCAAAACAAAGGACATGAAATTGCATGTATTGCCTTGGCCTAAAGAAAAATTGGAAAGTCTGGGTGCAACGCCCGTAGAATTGAAACTTACTCTTGCCTATTTTATTGAACCAAATCCAGGCGAACGAGGATATGGCGCACGTCATCGATATGCCTCTCACGGTTTGCGTTTTACAGTTAAAAGAGCTTCAGAAACAGTCAAGGATTTCAAATGGCGTATTAACAAAGCTGTTCGGGACGAACAAGAAAGTCAGTCTTACGAAGATAGATCTGATGAGGGGAATTGGTTTTTGGGGCAAAAAATCAGGAATCGCGGTTCGCTACACTGCGATATTTGGTCGGGTACTGCTGCTGACTTGGCACAGAGAGATGCGATCGCTATATATCCTATTGGTGGCTGGTGGAAAGACAAAAAATATCTCGAACAATATAATAACAAGGCTCGTTACTCCTTAATCACCTCAATTAGAGTGCCAGAAGTTGATGTTGACATATACACTCCCGTTTCCAATTTAGTAGGTATTCCTATCGATATGATGCCCTGGTAATTGTGGCAAAGCGATCGTAACTGTATAAAATGAAAATATTGAAGCAATTAGAGAAGCAATTGGATATTGTGAAAATAATCAAGAACTGTTGAAATCCGAAGCAGAAGAAGAGCGTCGTTATTTACAAGAGAAAGAAGTGATACTTGAGCCTAAAATTACTTATTGACGAAGATTCTCAGGCTCTATCTTTAATTAAAACGCTCCGAAAAGCCAATCATAATGAAGAATTTAACCAGTAATCTTTGTAAGATTAACTTTGCGCCACATTTATGGCATTAATTTTCGGATTGCGATCAAATAATACTTTTGGTCGTAATAGAATTTTACACAGCAGCCATAAAGAATGTAATTCTCCTGGGGTGTTTTTCCTTTTCCATTGTCCAGGGCGACAAAATAAAAGCGCAATTAGCTTTCTTTCATACTCTAAGGCTGGAGGATTAAAATTTACGTGAACTGTATAAAAATCCTCGCAGATATCTGCTGCGGTGATGTTTCCCGATAAAGCAATATCCTCTTCGAGAATTGATATGTTTACAGGTATGGTTTCCCCCTCGATTAGCTTGCCTATTCCTGCTTGAGTCAGAGAAATATCCGCTCCTACTTCCGAGATACGAGTCGTTATACCATAGTAAGTTTTCTGGTTGGCTTCTATTGGCTCCAATTTAATTGATCGCCGTAGATTAAACCATTCATTGACATCAGGTCTTGGTACATCTAATAAAATCAATAATGCTGCGCCAATAGAAACTAAATTATAGGTACTCCAAATCCAGCCTAAATTTAAGCCCTGCATCTTTTCTGCCATTACAGGAGAATCGTGCATTGTAGCAAAAGCACAGGCATAAAGGTTTGACCAAAAACTGACGGCGGTAAATATAAAGAGGATCAGTAAAGGAGAAGCTAGCTTCCAGTTAAAAGAAAAGCGATCGCTTTTTGTACCTTTAGGGGTAACTTTAAAGTTTGTAGAGAAGGGATTAAGCATCGCTTTAATTACCGTTACGGCTAAAGGAAACGCCAAGACTAAACCATAGATACCAGATAAAATAGCCGAGCGCGATCGATAGTTGAGCCAAGAAAAAACCGTTATTTGGGTTATGTAATAGGGCAAAAAGAAAAAGAGAAACTCATCGGTAGTTGCCCTGATGGGAATAATATGCAGAAAGGCATAAGCTAAAGGCATTAGCAGGAAAAAGACGCTGGAGATACTGGTAAACCAATGAAGTAAACCTTCTAAGTGTGCCAGTCTTTGCAAGGGATTTAAACCAGGAATGGTTAAGGGATTAGATTTGATAAAAAACGCCTGTAAAGTTCCTCTTGCCCAACGCAGCCTTTGAGTAGCATGGGCAGCAATATTTTCCGCAGCCAAACCTGCACTTAGCTTCTCATCAATGTATGCCAAACGATAACCCTGCGCCGATAGACGAATACCCGTAAAATAATCTTCACTCAGAGAATCCGTCACAAAACCGCCAATAGATTTTAAAGCCCTGCGTCTGACTACAAAAGAAGTCCCCGAACAAACTACGCTTCCCGCACCATCTTTGACAGGCTGTAGCTGACGATAGAATACTTCTTCTTCTGGAGTTAATACATCTTCTAGACCTAAATTACGGGCAATAGGATCGGTGTTATAAAAACTTTGAGGAGTTTGCACCAAAGCTAAATTATCATCCTGAAAAAAGCCTAAAGTCCGCTCTAGAAAATTTTTGGTAGGAATAAAGTCGGCATCAAAAATAGCAATAAATTCCCCATCAGTTAGGGGGATAGCATGATTAATATTTCCAGCTTTTGCATGATTGTTATTAGAACGGGCTAGATATTGGCAGCCTAATTCTGCTGCTAGCTGGGCAACGTTTGAGCGTCTGGTATCGTCTAATAGGTAAATAGTTTTTGGTTCATATTCAATCGCCTGGCAGCCAATAATTGTCCGCCGTAAAATAAATTCTGGCTCATCAAAAGTCGGCACAAAAATATCAACTGTAGGGCGAAAATTGCCCGCAATTACTGGTGCAGATAGATGATCTACTTCTCGTCGTCTATCTTTAACCTTTAACATCAAAAATAGCTGGAGACTGCTGTTAAATAGAGCAAACATCTCTAAGACAAATAAGCTAATGCTAAACGTTCCCTCTAAAGGACTGCTCAAATTTAAAGTAGAAAGCGATCGCCATTGTACATAACGAAAAGTTAAATACAATAAAACTCCAATTACGATAAATCTTGACCATGCTTTAGGTTCAGGAGAAACTTTGATAATTATAAATACCAAAAGAAACACTGCGATCGCTGGTAGAAGCAAAAACCGACTCATAACCATCGGTGCTTCTACCCACATAGGAGGCTGTTCCTGCAATAGATTTAAGTAGGTGAAAATATTTGTAACAACTCCTATACCAATTGCCCAAAGAATAGCAATCACCGCTGCAACCAAGACAATTCCTACCAAAAGTAAAGTAGCTAATCGTGGTCGAATAGTTTTGGCGGTAATTTTGGTAATAGTCATGGCGTTGTTGATTAATGATCTCAAATAAATAGTATTACTGTTTATAGTTCTTGGCTTGTCTGCAAGCACCTGAACTTTTTATAAAAAAGATTTAATATTATTGCGTTTATTTAATTTTACTTGGATACAATTTAATTCTGGATAATGAGTTAAGCCTTAAATTAAGCTGAATGCTAATGCAGAAGTTATCAAGATAGTAAACAGACTAATTTTTGCGATCGCAAAAATTAGCTTCCAGAAGACTTAATCACAATACCAACAAAGGCAAATATTCCTGTGACAAATATTGATATGGCAACGACAAAAGCCAGAGAAGAACGAGATTTATATCTATAGTTTTCGCGCTGAATATGTCGTAATTCTTGGCGATGTTCAAAGGCTGCTAGGAAAATTGCACAAGTCCCGATGCCGATAAAAGAAAGACCCAAAATTCGGGTTACATGAAGCGGATCGTTCATATAATCTTTTTGCAATGTCGTTACAATACGGTCTACCCCAAATCCAAAGCTAATCAGTGACAAACAGGTACGAATCCACGCCATGAGAGTGCGTTCTGCTGCTGCACGGTTACGCTCTTTAGCCAATTCGGTATTTGTACTTGGCGTATTATTAGACATGACATTTTAAGTAATAAGTAATGAGTGATGATTTATTAACTATTAATAATTAACGACTAAAATCAACCAGGGTACTGACAATAATTTAATTTAAACAAAATCTTTGTATGAAAATTTTTATCGGTACAGGAGAGGTTTCTGGAGATTTACAGGGTTCGATGTTGATCGAGTCCTTGTATAAAATAGCTGCTCAAAAAAATATCGATCTTGAAATTGCTGGATTGGGTGGCGATCTCATGCAGGCAACAGGAGCAAATATTATTGCCAATACCGCAGTCATTGGCTCAATGGGATTTGTTGAAGCACTACCCTATGTTTTACCAACGATCGAGATTCAAAGCCTGACTAAAAAATATATTCAGACAAATCCCCCTGATATTTTGGTTTTGATTGATTATCCTACTCCTAATTTAGCTCTGGCTAGCTATGTAAAAAAACATTTTCCTCAAATACCAGTGGTATATTACATTGCCCCCCAAGACTGGGCAGTACCAATGTTAAATAATGCCTCCAAAATTGCCCAGGTTGTAGATAAGTTACTGGCAATTTTTCCTGCCGAAGCTAAGTATTTTAGCGATAAGAATATTGACGTTACCTGGGTGGGGCATCCTTTGCTCGATCGCCTGGCAACTGCACCAGATAGAAATCAAGCCCGACTAAATCTAGGTATTGAGCTAGAAGAACAAATTATCACGCTTTTGCCTGCTTCTCGCCAGCAGGAAATTAAATATCTGCTACCCGTGATGTGTGAAGCTGCACAGCAAATTCAGCAGCAGCAACCTAATATTAAATTTTTGATTCCAGTATCTCTGCCTAGCTACAGAGACATAATCACCTCAGCAGTCCAACAATACAATTTAGCTGCGAAAATTCTAACAGGTGACAAGACCCTAGACGCGATCGCTGCTGCCGATCTAGCTATTGCCAAATCAGGTACGGTTAACTTAGAAATTGCCTTGCTCAATATTCCCCAGGTGGTTATCTATCGCGTCAATCCTCTGACTGCCTGGATAGCTCGTAAGATATTGCGCTTTTCTATTCCTTTGATGTCACCACCTAACCTGATCGTCAATCAGAAAATAGTCCCTGAATTGCAACAAGAAGATGTAACTGCCGATAATATTGTCACCGAAGCGATTCAACTTTTATCTAATTCACAAACTAGAGCAGAAATAATAGCAGGGTATCAACAGATGCGATCGCTTTTAGGCACCGTCGGAGTTTGCGATCGCGCTGCTGTTGAAATCCTCAACTTAAAAACTAAATTCTAATCAAAACTTAGCTGGCACAAAGTTTTGAGTATCTATTGGTGGGCGTTCATAGTCTATTGCTTTTTGGCGTGGTGGCAATTCAATCTTTTTGGCGGGCAAATCTTCGTAAGGAATAGTCTCTAGAAAATGACTAATACAGTTTAATCTTGCCTTTTTCTTATCGTCAGCCTCAACTACATTCCAAGGAGATTCAGGAACGTCTGTAGCAGCAAACATATCATCTTTGGCTCGCGAATAGTCTACCCATTTTTCCCTGGCTTTTAAATCCATGGGGCTAATTTTCCAGCGTTTTATCGGATCTTCGATTCGATCTTGAAAACGTTTTTCCTGTTCATGGTCGCTAACCGAAAACCAATATTTAATTAAGATAATACCCGCTCGCTGAATCATCATTTCAAATTGAGGACAAGAACGCATGAACTCGTTGTATTCATCATAGGTACAAAAGCCCATTACCTTTTCTACCCCAGCGCGATTATACCAACTGCGATCGAATAGCACTATTTCCCCGGCTGCGGGGAGATGAGCCACGTATCTTTGAAAATACCATTGATCCTTTTCGCGATCGCTTGGTGTACCCAAAGCTACCACTCTACAAATACGGGGATTTAAATATTTACTAATGCGTTTTATTGTTCCTCCTTTACCCGCTGCATCTCTACCCTCAAAAAGCACTACAACTTGTAAACCTACTTCTTTCACCCATCGTTGCAGTTTAACTAGCTCTATTTGTAGCTTTGCCAATTCTTTTTTATATTTTTTTTTGCTTAGTTTTTTAGATTTCTCCTTACTTTTTTTGCCGTTTTTTTCGGTTTCGACAGTACCATTTGTATGTTTATTACTCATATTTCCCATTTCTCTGTAGTTAATTGATTACCCAATAACTATTATTACAAGCCTTAAACTTTAAAAGAAATTACAGCTTTTAGGTTTGGTTTATCTTGAAGTTTTGCTTTTCTTTGCATTTATAGCCACAGTCTTTACACCCCCAGTCAAGACATCAGACTCTTTAACAAAGCCACTGTAGGCCTCCATACCGTGTTCGCTAATATCTAAACCTTGGATTTCTGCCGGTTCATGAACTCGAATACCTACAGTTACCTTAAGTAGTCCCCAAACGATCGCGCTAAAGACAACGGTAAATCCTCCCACCGCTAGAATCCCAACGATCTGAGTCAAAATATTACCGCTACCAAAGATGCCCACCGCGAGAGTTCCCCAGATACCACAAACTAAATGAACTGAGGTTGCACCAACAGGATCGTCTATTTTGAGGTTATCAAAAAAACCAACTGAGAAGACGACAATAATACCCGCGATCGCACCAATGATGACGGCGGATACATAACTAACATCGTTGCAACTAGCGGTAATGCCGACTAGTCCTGCCAAAATACCGTTGATAATCATCGATATATCGGGTTTGCTGTCTTTGATCCAAGAAGTAAAGGTAGCAGTTACACCACCTGCTGCTGCTGCTAAATTAGTTGTCAGAGCAATATAAGGAACATTAGCATCTGCTGCTAGTTCTGAACCAGGATTAAAGCCAAACCAGCCAATCCAAAGGATTAAACAACCTAGAGTTGCAAAGCCCATATTATGTCCTGGTATCGCGCTAGATCGACCCTCTTGGTATTTGCTCAACCTAGGTCCTAAAAACACAGCACCGACTAAAGCAGCCCAGCCACCAACGGAGTGAACCACCGTAGAGCCAGCAAAGTCAGCAAAGCCCATCTCGCTTAACCAGCCTCCATCCCACACCCAATGTCCTGTAATGGGATAAGAAATAGCCACTAGTAAAGTACTAAAGATCAAAAAAGCACTAAACTCAATTCTTTCTGCCACAGCACCAGAAACGATAGTTGCAGCCGTAGCAGCAAAGGCTACCTGGAACAAAAAAGAGACCGCAGCAGGAACAGCTAAGGGATAAGGATCGTCGCCATAAGGAGCAGGATCGCCATTAAAAAAGAAGCCCTGAGTACCGATCAAAGAATTACCCTCTCCATACATCAGAGCATAACCTACTGCCCAGTAAGCAAGAGTTGCGATCGCAAATACGATTAAATTTTTTGCTAAAACATTTACCGCGTTCTTTTGGCGACAGAATCCCGCTTCTAGCATTCCAAATCCAGCATTCATAAAAATTACCAGAATTGAACTAGACAAGATAAAAACCGTGTCTAACATTACCCTAAGCTCATCAAAATTTGCAGGAGCTTCAAAATCTTGAGCGGAGGCTGCTGCATTCCAGGCAATCACAATTAATGCTGCTAAAGGAATACAAGCGAGCCAGTAGGGCGGAAAATATCTGAATATTGCTTTTATGGGTTGGGGAATTGGAGCATTAGACTGCGAGCTTGGCAGAATACTTTTGTGCTTTGGTGGCAATATTTTATTGGCTCTTGATGATTTGAAATTCATTAATTCTGAGACTAACTTGGAACGATTTTGTGATAGATCAGGGATAAAACTTATACCAAATTAAATGGTATTTACTACAGATATAGCAACACCAACTGTGCTTAGGACAATATGAATTGTAAGGGCAAATAACTATTCGCCCCTACATAAACCTGATGTCATAACCTAAAAACGTAAGTTTATACTACAAACAATGATGTTATTTAATAAACAACATTTCTTGATACTTAGGTAAGGGCCAAAGTTCATCAGCCAATTCTCCTTCTAGGGCATCTGCACATTCTCTAATTTCATCCATTAGAGGACGAATAGTTTTAGCAAAATACTGCATATGTTCTTCAGTAGAATCAAAATCCTCTTTATCTAAAGCTTGTTCCAATTTGCTAGTTTGTTCTACTACTTCATTAGTTAGCTCGCCAACTTTTTTAGCAATTTTGAGATTAAAATCAAGTCCTAATTCTTTAAAACCAGCGATCGCTGCTGATAGTTCCGTTACGTATTTTATGGCTGCGGGATAAATTAAGGTTTTTGCCATGTCAACTACCAGCTTGGCTTCTACCTCAATTGAGAGTATGTATTGTTCTGCATATACTTCAAAGCGACTTTCCAATTCTTTAGGTGAAAGAACGCCAGTTTTCTCGAATAAGTCTTCAATAGATTTATCCTTTAGATATGGCAGTGCATCAGCGGTAGTAGGTAGATTGAGCAAACTGCGTTCTTCTACAGCCATTTTGTGCCATGCTTCTGAATACCCGTCTCCTCCAAAGACAACCGCACCATGGTCGTCCATAATTTCTTTAATTATGCCGAAGATAGCAGGTTCAAATTCAGTTCCTGCTGATAACTCGCCTTCAAGTTTATTAGAGATCCAATCTAAAGAATCTGCCAAAATTGTATTCATGGCAATTAATGGTCCAGCAACAGACTGGTTAGAACCTACAGCGCGAAATTCAAAACGATTGCCTGTAAAAGCAAAAGGTGAAGTTCGGTTTCTGTCTCCAGAGTCTTTGATAAATGTAGGTAGAGTTGGCACACCAAAATCCATTATGCCACTGGGTTTGCTGCCAGTAAGCTCCCCTTTTTGGATCTGCTCAAATACATCTTCTAGCTGAGTACCTAAGTAAATAGAAATAATTGCTGGAGGAGCTTCGTTTGCACCTAGCCGATGATCGTTGCTGGCGGTAGCTACTACAGCACGCAGTAAAGGACCAAACTTATGCACTCCCCGAATGACCGCAGCGCAGAAGGTCAAAAATTGAATGTTTTTATGAGGGTCATCTCCAGGATCGAGCAGGTTGCCCTGAGTAGAGTTGCTCACCGACCAGTTGACGTGCTTACCAGAGCCATTGATGCCTGCAAATGGTTTTTCGTGCAGTAAGCAGACAAAGCCATGCTTTTTGGCAGTATTGCGTAAAATGGTCATGGTTAGCTGCTGATGATCCGCAGCAGCATCAGCCGATTCAAAATAAGGTGCAAGCTCAAATTGACCAGGAGCAACTTCATTGTGTCTGGTTTTGGCAGGAATGCCCAGACAGTACATTCTTCTTTCTACTTCCTGCATAAAGACCTGAACTCGCTCTGGAATTGCGCCAAAGTAATGATCGTCAAATTGCTGACCTTTAGGTGGAGTTTTGCCAAACAGGGTTCTACCTGTCAACAGTAAATCAGGACGACTATTAGCAAAGACAGCATCGACTAAAAAGTATTCTTGTTCTGCCCCACAGCTAGAGCTAACAGGAGCAACATCGCTATAGCCCAATTGCTTAAGGACTTTTCTAGCAGACTTATCCATTGCCTCAATCGAGCGCAACAAAGGAATTTTCTTATCAAGAGCTTCCCCCGTCCAAGAAACAAATACAGTGGGTATACATAAGGTCACGCCATTATCGGTTTCCATAAGGTAGGCAGGGGAAGTAACATCCCAAGCGGTATAGCCTCTAGCTTCAAAAGTTGAGCGAATACCGCCGCTAGGAAAAGAAGAGCCATCGGGTTCACCTTTAATTAAGGTTTTACCCGAAAACTCAGAAATTACCGTGCCATCACTTTGTACCGAGATAAAACCATCATGCTTTTCTGCTGTGGCGTTGGTTAAGGGATAGAATACGTGGGCATAGTAAAGTGCGCCTTTAGACATTGCCCAATCTTTCATCGCTGTTGCTACAACATCAGCTACTGAAGGATCTAGTTTGACATCAGATTCAATAGTTTTTTTCAAGGATTTGTAAATAGCTTTAGGAAGACAAGCCTGCATCTTAATTAAACTAAAGACATCTTTTGCCCACATACCTTCTAAAGTTTCAGGGGGCTTGACCGCGATCGCCTCTCTTTCCGTGATTTGATAGACAGCCTGTGTTCTTGGCTCATATCCCATGACGTTTCTCCCTTGCTAAATATTGCATTAGCAGAATTTTAAAAGGTTTTTGGAGAGGAAAAAAGTATAAAACACAACTTTATACTGCTGGTTCTAGATAAATTTACTTAGAAGATATTAATGTTTTATTAAGTAGTTAATAATCACACTCACTCCAACGCATATTTGCATCATTAAAACTAATATTCAGCAATAGCTAGGGCTTGATCAGCAGTTGCCAACAAATAGAAACCGCTTGTCATCATTCTGTGCAATTTTCAGAAACCAGGAAGCTCAAGTCATACTAAATCCTGTTGAAATACATCATTTAAAAGTTCTTTGAGGGCAGAGGGCAGAGGGCAGAGGGCAGATGGTTTTAATCCCGTTCTGAATTTCTAATTTAAAAGTAGGTTTTCAGAATCGGATTCAGTATCACTAGTCTTCAGGCAATCGCGCTGTTGAAAATCATGCTGGAGCGATTTGGTATTTCGTCCATTGTAGAAGACGCATCCTTACATCTTTAGGACTACCGATAAGTTTTATTGTTGTGCTTCTGCGGGACGACTATCAGGGATATATTCGGCAGGAGTAGTGTCTAATTCCCCAGTTGTTTGCTCTCCTGGTATGGGTAAGTCTAAATTAGGGCCAGTACGAATGATACGACTAGCGAAGTAAAGAGCAAAAACAAATAAGATACTGTAGACGATCGCAAAAACACTCAAAGAAGCTAAAACATTACCAGCAGGGATTTTAGAAGCTGCATCCACGGTGCGAATTTCTCCGTAAACCGTCCAGGGTTGTCTACCCACACAACGTACAATCCAGCCTGATTCTACCGCAATGTAACCTAAAGGTGCAGCGAATATCCAGCTTCTGAGTAACCAACGTTGTTGGGTAATATTGGCTGCGTTCAATTTGCCTCGTAACCAATGTAAAACTGTCAGTGCCATCAAGCCAGCTAAAATAAAGCCGATCGCTATCATGACTCGAAAGGCATAGTAAACTAAGCCAATCTGATGAGGTCGATCTTCTGGGGCATATTCTTTTAAACCGATAACAGGTTCAGATAGCTGAGGTTTTATTTCAAGGATATAGCTTAATAACCCAGGGATGGAGATTTCCCAGTCGTTTTGTTCTGCCTTATCGTTGGGTAAAGCGATCGCACTCCAAGATGGAGACTCTCCAGCGGGAATTGTTTCCCATTGAGCCTCCATTGCAGCTAGCTTTGTAGGCTGATAATGATAAACCTGTTCGCCACTGAGGTGTCCGATGTAGAGTTGCAGCGGGGTAACGGCAATGGCGATCGCCAAGACTATTTTAAAAGACAGGGTAAAAAATTCTGAATTGCGCTGATTAAGAATATACCAGGCACTTATGCCACCAATTACAAATAAAGAAGTTTCCATAGTGGCAAAAAACATATGGAGAACACTATTGAGCATAAAAGGGTTAAAAATTGCCTGAAAGTAATCGCTGACTACAAAATTGCCATCGATAAACTGTCCACCCGCTGGGGTTTGTAGCCAAGAGTTCGCGCTCAAAATCCAGAAAATAGATAAATTCGCGCCCACAGCAACCATGATGGTGGCAAAATAGTGCATGACGGGGGGAACTCGTTCCCAGCCAAATAGCATAATGCCTAAAAAGCCCGCTTCTAGAGCAAATGCCATCGAAGCCTCAAAACCTAAAACACTGCCAAAGAAATCTCCTACAGCTTGAGAGAAAGGAGCCCAGTTAGTACCAAATTCAAATTCCATTGGTAATCCTGATGCTACGCCAATGCCAAAATTGAGGACGTAAAGTTTTGACCAAAAACGAGCGTGATAGTAATAATCTTTGTTGTTAGTTTTTAGCCATAATCCTTCCACTACAATTAAATAAATAGCCATGCCCGTAGTCAAAACTGGCCACAACATATGAAAGATGGCGGTGAGAGCAAATTGCAAACGCGACAATACTACCGTATCAGATAAAAATTCCATTAGTACTTTGTATAGAGAAGCTAATTATTTATGACGAAATGATGTCATCAATCTTGATTATGATTGGGATTTTTTAATCATCTATTTTAGTGTAGCGAGTCGTATTGAGCTTTGCTATTATGTCTTTTCCCTTTTGTCTCAAAAGCACTGTAAAATCAGTTTTGCAGACATATTATCAAGCATCGAAAATAATAGCTCTGTTTACATTTGCTGAAAAATTAGCTTCAGGTTATTTAACGAATAACAATAGAGGCGATCGCTAATTACCAAACTCTTTCGGAGTTAAGTAGCAAGTAGCAGCCGCGTGGAGCGGCTCGCCTGCACAAAGTGCAGTCGGCGAACTCCAGTTCGCGCAGATAGCAATTAAGAAAAACTCGCTTATTTGGTAATCGCGCCTCTTCATTCATGAGGAAAAGGTGAAAAAATAATTCAACTCTTGAATCCTCTGACACAGAGCCTATCGGCTCAAGTCGCGACGCTTGCCTGCGATAGCAGGCTGTGGCAGAGGTTGAACTTGCGCGAACTGGAGTTCGCCGCCGTTGCCTTGGGGAACGTCGAATCGCGAGGCGCGATTGCTACTTGTTATCTGCTACTTGTGAACGTAGTTATTAAATTAGTTCTAATTTAAAGCAAGAACAAACAGATTCTTAAAAATATTAAACACTTCGTTGTTTTATACAAAGTCAACTATTGTTATTAGAACAACACGCTGGGGATGTCAATGTGAGTTTTCGCACTAAAGTAATTAGGAAATACCGAATTATTGCTAGTAGAAATGGGTAACTAAAATTTATTAGTATTGAAGTAATTAGATCCTTTTACTGTTTTAAGATAATTAAGATGCTACAATTTCTGCTAACGTGGCTAGCGACAGCCGTTTCGTTGATTATTACCGCGTTTGTTGTCCCTGGCTTTGCCATCATCAGCTTTTCCTCGGCGATATTTGGAGCAGCGATACTAGGATTAGTGAATGCCATTGTCAAACCGATACTCATTTTGCTAACCTTACCTTTAACAATTTTAACTCTGGGTTTATTCCTTCTGGTAGTAAATGCGATCGCTTTAGGGCTAGTTAGTTATTTAACTCCAGGCTTGACCATAACAGGGTTTTTTCCTGCTGTATTTGGTTCAATTGTTTTAACTGTGGTATCTAGCGTTATTCATCAGCTTTTCCTAAATACAAAATCATCTAACTAAGCAAAAAAAAAGGGTTGACACTACTGTTCAACCCTCAATGCTTGGGAACGCGCTTTAAATTAAATTCTCGTAAATTCTTGTTATTACTGAAGAACTAACTTAACGTTTGCATTCTGTAGACCACGCTGTTTTACTTCTGCCAAAGTTTTGTTGACAGCATACTTTTGGTTAATTGAGTTGATTAGTTCAGTCTGGTTGTGTTTTTTAGCAACACCCCAAAGATCGGCAATCAAGTCAAAAGTACCATCACTATTTTCAGACCAGCCCAAATCATATTCACCATCTAAGGTAGCAACGATATCGGCGCGTAGTCTTTGACCGTTATAGCCACGAACGTCAGCATTAGTTTGAACACTAACACCTAAATCACGAAGAGAATTAACTAGAATTTCAGAATCGCTGATTTTGGTGCGTAAAGTGCTAAAGTGAGACATAAGATTTCCTCCAGTAGAAGGGAAGTAAACAACAACTTTAAAATCAATAACCGTCATTGACGGATTATTATAAACTGCTAGCAATTGCTAGCCTCTGCTTCTGTAAGTTAATTAAGGTAACTTACAGAAGAAAGCCTGTTAGAACTCCAGTCGCTGATACTCAGCAACGGAGGCTGATGCAGGTCTGGCTCTTTGCCCAGCCCAATCTCTTAGGGCTGTTACCTGCTCAGTCATTGTTCGAGATAGAGGTAAAGTAGCTTTGATCGCAGCGATAATATCTAGCTGCGTAAACTCCCTGTCTTGAGCAAAAGCATCGTACATTGCGGCGATGATCGCTTGCTCAATCTCTGCACCCGAAAAACCATCTGATACCTTGGTCAACTGTTCAATATCGAAGCGAGTGATATCTGAACGTCTTTTTCCAAGATGAATTTTAAAAATATCTTGTCTTTCAGCGGAACTAGGTAGATCCACAAAAAATATTTCGTCAAATCTTCCTTTTCTTAAAAATTCTCCAGGCAATCTTTCTACTCTATTTGCCGTAGCCATCACAAACACAGGCGATTTCTTTTCCTGCATCCAGGTTAGAAAAGAGCCAAATATTCGCCCAGAAGTACCACCATCTGAATCACCTGAACCTGCACCACCTGAAAAAGCTTTATCCAATTCGTCAATAAATAGAATCACAGGAGAAATAGACTCTGCGGTCTTAAGAGCATTGCGAAGATTAGCTTCGGAGCGACCAACCGTTGAACCATCATAGACTCTACCCATGTCTAAGCGTAGTAAAGGTAGACCCCAAAGACGCGAGGTAGTTTTGGCAATTAAAGATTTACCACAGCCAGGAACACCTAGAATCAACATTCCTTTGGGTTGAGGCAGACCATACTCTCTAGCTCTTTCTGTAAAAGCATTAGAACGCTGTCTCAGCCAACCTTTAAGCTCTTCTAACCCACCTACAGAATTAATAGTTTCATCTTCTTCAATATATTCTAAAATTCCGTTACGACGAATTAACTGCTTCTTCTCAGAAAGAACAATATCAACCTCGCTTTCGGTTAAGCGACCCGCTTTTACCTGCGCCTTTCGGTACACTTTTTCTGCCTCATCTTTAGTCAAACCCAAGGCAGCTTTGAGCAACTTTTCTCTTGTTTCAGTGTCTATATTGCTTTTCTTGCTTTTAGACAATCTAGCAGAAAGTACCTGGTTTAGTTCTGCTAAATTAGGCAAGGGGTAGTCTAATACTACAGCTTCTTTCTCTAACTCTATAGGCAGTGTCTGTACGGGAGACATTAAGATAATAGCTTTGTCTGAACCTTTAAAATCGGCGATCGCGTCTCTCAGCCATCTAGTGATAACTGGTCCATCTATAAAGGGATGCAAATCTTTAAATATATAAACCCCTGCCTCTTTTTGTCTGATAGTCCATTCAATGGCTGCTTCGGGAGAAACTGTATTGTGCTGCGTTGCCTGACGTGGCTGACCATATTCAACCATTCCGCGAGTTACAGTCCAAACAAACACTTTTCTGTATTCAGCATTGTCCTTAGCGATCTTAGAAACCGCTTGCTCCGCACGCTCCTCTTCGGGCGTGATGAGATATATTAACGGATATTGAGCCTGTACGAGAATATTTAGCTCTTCTTTCATAATTCGACCCTGCTGAAATTTATTCCTTATAGCCTTTCCCTACTGCTACCAACTAGTCTTCTCTACAAACAGGAGACTAGCTCTTCATTAGATTCGTCAGCACTTTTTGCTTTACCAGTTACCTTGAGAGCGATTTCATCATTTACTACCGCTTCTTGATTATTTAAAGACATCACTTTTCCATTTCGCATTACCATTGGCTCTTCGCATTCTGGACAAAAATGAACCTGGTGGGTTTTTCCCTGGCTTGAAGCTTCTATCTCCTCTATTTTGTCAGGGTACTGCATATAAAAAGCGATCGCTCTTTCTACGAGCGCAGACATAGACTCCGTGTCTATAGCTGCTTTAATCTTTAACTTTTTGTGCAGTTCTGGAGGTATATATAGAGTTACTTTCTGCTTACTTTGCATATCATTAAGTTTAATAATTACCCAGGTATATATGTCAATTTACCTACTTAATATTATTCTGTCAAGATGCTAAGACGGTTTGACGGCAATATTGTTACACAACTTAATAAAAGCTGCTTTTGAGCGAATTAATCTTGGCAATTAGTTGAAGTTAGAGTACTCAAGCTGAGAACAATATCATCAATTGCTTGAACTACAGGAGAACTAGGTTGACTAGTTGATTGATTAGTAATGATGCTAAAAACGAGAGTGCCATATTCTGGGCGATCGATATAGCCAGACAAAGCTCTTACTCCTCTAAGAGTTCCAGTTTTTGCTCTTACTGTGCCTTCTGCGGTAGTATGGCGCAGGCGATTTTTTAAAGTACCGCTAATTCCTGCCACAGGGAGAGAAGCCAAAAAAACATCATTACCTCGTGCATAAGACATCGCTCTTAGAGTAGACACTAAAGTTCTGGGGGTTGCCAAATTATTATGGGATAAACCAGACCCATCCCGCAGACGATAGCCATTAGCATCAATCCCTAAATTGGTTAAAGCTTGCTCAACCGAAGAAAAGCCCCCCAGGTGAGCCAGTAGTACATTTGCATAATCATTATTACTTCTTAGGTTAGTAACAGTAATCCAATCCCGAATGGATGTAGATTCAATTTGCTCGTTGAGACTAAATTTTTGTAAAGCAGCAGCAGTAACCAGCAGCTTAATATTTGAGGCAGGAACCATATAAGAATCGGGATTATGACTGTATATGTTTGTTCCTCCTAAAGATTGAACTAAAATAGCCCATTTGCCCTTATCAATGTCTGGACGCTCAATAATTTGGTTAATTATTGGCTCAATTTGATTAGAGCAAATACCTGAAGTATCATTTCTAGGCAGAGTAACAGGAATCTCAATTGAATTCAAACTGTCACGGCTAATGGCTGTATCAGCAAAAACAGGTGCTAGAGAAAAAATAGTAGTCAAACTAAGAAAGCTAGCGGAGAAGAAGGCGCATTGAGACAGAGATATAAATTTCATAGATTGATTGTTAAACTTTGTTGAACCTAAAAAAGCAGTTTAAATAACCGCCAAATCTCAGAAAGTGTGGTATTGTAGTGCTGCTTAATTCAACTAGTTATTTTGATACCTTAAATAATTGAATAGCAATGTAAATCCAGTTTTAAAGATCAATTGTCTTGTTTGGCAAGCAAGTTGTCACTTCAGAGAATAGACTGATTGTGAAAGTCGAGAACATCTTCTTTTCCAGGTTTTAATCGATCGATACTAGATTCGTCAAGACAATTTACCTGTATTTTCTGATTTAGACATTTACTTGACCATAGATACAAGCAATCAAATCAAAATCAAATTTATAGGCTTGATGAAGATGTTGGCAAAGCTTTTGTAAAAGGGTTCACAATTTAGAGGAAATATATGTATATTTGAGATGTCGCAGTTGTTACAAAACAAAATATGTAACAATCGGGATAAAAAGCTGGTCAACAATAATACTATTTCAAGATTAATTGGTAAAGCATTAGCTAAATCAAACAAATCTTTCAAATATAGTAGTGTAATTACTTAAACAGCTTATAGTTAGCAATTACAGTCCAAAAAACACAAACTATTAGCCCATAGATTTATTTTTCTTCTTAACTTACGCTCATGAAAATATCTGCTAATAACTTGTCTTATATTTCTGGTAAGGTAAAAAACATTCCTCGCAAGCTAAAGCGAGAATTTTATAAATTACCTCTTTTACAGACTATACAAGAACAAGCATATCAAAATGCCCTTAAAACTTACGCTCAGTTTTTACCCGAACTTGATGACCAAGGTCTTTCAATTGTGAAAACTTTGCGGGAAGAAGGCTCTTGCATGATTCATTTAGAGGATTTAGCATTGCTTTCAACAGAGAAAATGATGCGAACAGCATTGTCTTTGGCAAACAATCTTCAAAATCCGCTATCTAATGCACATTCGAGCAATGGCTGTGAAGTTGGCTCTAGTAGAGAAGAAGATTTAAGAGAGTTTCTGGAAATATTATTTTGGGCATTAGAGCCGAAACTACTGGATATAATTGAAAATTATATTGGATTGCCGATACTGTATCAGTTTTTTGCGATGCGTAGAAGCATTGCCGATGGTAAACCCTCAGGTGTTAGACGATGGCATATTGATTTTGAAGATCGTTGCACTATCAAAATAATTATTTATCTTAATGATGTAGTTGCTGGAGGTGGCCCTTATGAATACATTAGTCGCAGCTTAACCACCCAAGCAGTTAAAAAACTAAATTATGATAATTTAGGCTATGTATCTGATGAAAAAATGGCAACGGCAGTATCAAAATCAGATTGGACTACCTGTTTAGCTAAAAAAGGAACTGTCATAATTAGCGATACTGCTAGTGTTTTTCATCGCGCTCAACCTCCTACTTTGGACGAACGTTTTTCAATAACTTTCTGCTATACATCCACTAATCCTCAAGTAGTTTGGAATGGTAGAAAAATCTCTCCTGAACAGTGGGATATTATTGATAGCACAATAGATCGAAGACAAAAAAACTGCTTGGATCCAAAACAATTGACTAAGTTCTATAAACGTTGATATTTCAGATCTGTTTTTGCAAACAATTATACGCTTAGTGTGAATTAGCTTCGCTTAAATTCGTTGGTTTTTAGCTTTTAGCTATCAGCCCTTCGGGTTCGGGCGCGTAGTTGCGGCAAGTTAAACGCCTTACTCTTACGTCTAGATGCGGACAAGTCCTTTCTGCCGACCCAGGGTCACCCTCACTTTTAGCTCTTAGCCACTATGAAAAAGTATAAAGTTTGACTGATACCAATTCTCAGAAGTAATGCACTAAATTAAGAAGAAAGAAGTGCAAGATGAATTTTTATGGGGAACAAACTGAAAGTAGAAATTACCGAAACTGCCGAAGAGCTTAAACAGCAGCTCAAACACCAAAAAAAAGGTCAAGAAAAAGAACGCCTGCAAATGCTTTATTGGCTCAAGAGTGGTCAAGTGAAAAGCCGTCAAGAACTAGCACAAAGACTAGCTAGAAACGAATCTACTATTTATCGATGGCTCAAAAAGTATCAACAAGGGGGGTTAACTAGATTGTTAGAAGTGAAACTAGCACCTGGAACCAAACCCAAGATTAAGGGTCAAGTTTTAGAGCAACTTCAGTCGAAGTTATCTCAGCCACAAGGTTTTAAAAGTTATCGAGACATTCATTCTTGGTTAATCGAGTTATTCAAGCTGGAGATAGGCTATTCAACGGTACATCGAATAGTTCGCGAAAAACTCAAAGCCAAACTAAAAGTCCCCCGTCCGCGATCGCCATTGACGACGAAGCAG
The DNA here is from genome assembly GCA_965218345.1 of Waterburya sp. Lineage (GTDB taxonomy): Bacteria > Cyanobacteriota > Cyanobacteriia > Cyanobacteriales > Xenococcaceae > Waterburya. The sequence continues at coordinate 5,128,217 of CBDCKS010000002.1, read as the reverse complement.
CAGCAAGCAACATATAAAAAAACTGCCCGAACTAATTCAGGTAATGACCAAGCATTTTGCCCATGAGCGTCCGATACGTTACTTCTGTTCAGATGAGAGCCGATGGGGACTTAAGACTCTGACTGGACGGGTAATTACTTTGACAGGAATTAAGCCTGTGATTGAGGTGCAATGGCCTCGCCAAGCCTTTTGGCTTTATGGCGCAGTCGAACCTCTAAGGGGACAAAATTTCTTCTATGCTTTTTCTCATCTCGATGCAATCTGTTTTAATCGCTTTGTGGCTCAATTTTCTGCCGCTTTTCGGGATACCTTAAATCTGTTGCAGTTAGACCAAGCCACTGCTCATATTTCTAGCCAGGTTCACTGGCCTGATAATGTGGTTCCTATCTTTCAGCCTTCTCATAGTCCAGAGTTAAATCCCATTGAACGGTTTTGGCAAGACCTTCGTAAAGACTTCAAAAATAAAAGCTTTAACAATCTTGCTTCTCTTCAACAGGCTATTTTTAGTGCAGTCAATTCTTTAATACCTGAGAAAGTTGCTTCCTTAACTTCTTATCCTTTTATATTAGATGCCCTGTCTATTTAGTGCATTCTTTTTGAGAATTGGTATTACTAAGCTACGGGAACACCAAATTTTAATAGGGAGTGTGATCAATTAAATAGAGCGATCGCCAATAAAATAGTAGAATAGGATAATGGATTACAGAAGAAGCAAATGACAAGACGCTACGCTCTGAGAGACGATCAATGGGAAAGAATTAAAAACCTATTGCCAGGAACAAAAGAAACAGTGGGAGTAACAGCCAGAAATAATCGATTGTTTGTCGAGGCAGTACTTTATCGTTATCGAGCAGGAATTTCATGGAGAGATTTACTTTCTAAATGCAGATGCTCTAAAAAGCAAATGTTAAGGCAGATTTTTTCGCAGATAGAGCTTATAATGCTCAAGAAAGAGTTGTAGGTAAGCTCAAAGAAAAAAGTTGTGAAGCGGTGATTCCTTCCAAATCAAATCGAGTTAAACCGCGAGATTATGATCGATGCTCCTCGTCACCCCGTCACCTAATTTGTATCATTCTTTTTTAGAATTTATAATAGTAATGCTGCATGAAAAATTATCATAAAAACCTATACCTTCCATAGATAATATTGGAGGTTTTTTCTTGGCTTTTTACCTCTATTTGGTATCAGCAATTGTTATTGTCATCTTGCTCGCACGCGCCGATAGAAACCCAAGAACCTGAAACTATCTTCTTACCTGTTTTTTCATCCAGCACAATATTGTACTCTTTTTTCCAAATAGGAGCATTGTGTTTTAAAGTATCAATTGCATAACGACAAGCATCAAAAGCTTCTGCCCGATGAGGACAGCCAACGGCAACGATCACACTAATTTCGCCTATTTTTAGCTTTCCGACGCGGTGATGGATGACAATTCGGTTAACATCTCGCCATCGCTGGCGTATTTCTGTAGCAATAGAATTAAAAACTGCGATCGCCATTGGCTGATAAGCCTGATATTCTAGATATTCTACAGGCTTACCTTCGGTTTGATTACGCACTGTTCCACTCATGACTACTATTGCACCATTAGCGGCATCATCTGCCAAACTGTAGGTTTCATCAAAAGATAAAGGGGCGATGGTAATGGAAAAACTATCTTGGGCAGCAGCAGAAACGGTAGATGAACTAAAATTAGCCATAATTAGTTAGCCAGATCATTGTTTTAAGTGTTCGTTTTTCAGATTGGCTTTTACAATTTGTAATTGTTTATCGGCAATACTAACTTTCATTTCAGCATAATAATTAGGATAAATCAAAAAAGCGCTCGTGAGATCGCTTTGATTACTGAACAAAAATCTCTACTTTGTTCACCTTGTAATACAGATTTCGGCGTTGCACCTTCATGAGATGGTAGAGGCTGACTGAGGGACTAAGAGACTAGGGGAATCATTAATCTTCTTTGTTCATAGTTCATAATCATCCCGCAGCTATGCAACGCCAAAATTCCCAATGCCAAGATAATTAAGATCGCCACAATCAATTTTGTCTACCTCTTTTTCCGTATCTAATATTTTCTACAACTCAACAATTGACACGGTATTGTTCACTAAATTAATTTAATTTCATTATTTTAAAAATAGGGTTAAATCTCAAAACAATTACCAAAAAACACTCCATAAGCAGGAATTTCGACAGTATTATCATATCTGCGATTGATAAAATCAGATTCGTCAACTTCGACACATTTTGGATAATCTGACAGATTGTGGTGTAGGGGCTTGGAACTTAAATTAAATAAACAAATTAAGTGTTGTTCGTCATACTTACGGCTAAAGCCTAGCAATGGTTCTAGTGTATCGAGTAAGGTTAAATCGCCATTCAATAATGCGGGCTGTTGTTTACGCCAACGAAATAAACGACGATATTTATTCAGTAAAGACATTGATTGTTGTTCTTGTAAATTCACCGCCAAGTCCAAATGTTTTGGGGAAATTGGCAGCCAAGACTCTTTAGCGGTAGTAAAGCCAGCCTGATAAGCCTTTGTATTCCAAGGCATAGGGGTACGGCAACCATCTCTACCCAAAATACTAGGATAACCTGTTAGTCCAAACGGATCTTGCATTTTTTCGTAAGGAATATCTGCCTCGCTTAAGCCTAATTCATCTCCCTGATAAATACAGCAGCTACCTTTTAAAGCCACGATCAAGGCAGCAAGTAAATGTTCAAAAGCATCTTGAATAAAGCGATCGCCCGTTTGATATTTTTGCCAACGACTCTTAAGACGAGGAAAATCGTGTGTCCCCGCCGTCCAACAAATTACCCCATCTTGGAAATAAATTTCGGTCTTTTTTATCATTTCCCGCAGTCTGGTATAACTAAACGGTGCATCCTCCATCAATTCAGAGTTATAAGCCATGTGCAGGCGATCATTACCCCGTACATATTCGCTTGAGGTAAGCATGGCATCTTCAGCACTGCTAATTTCGGCTAGAGTAGTTGTCCCTGGATACTCTTCCATCAACTGACGTATCGGTTTGAGCAGTTCAATAATTTCTGGCTGATTGAAGTTATGGATATTATGTAAATCAAAAAAAGGATCGTTTGCACCTGCACCTACTGGGCGTTTCATTTCTGGGGGACGCGGTGGATTATCTTGCAAGTTGCGATCGTGTAAAAAGAAATTAACTACATCCAGTCGAAAACCATCCACCCCCATGTCTAACCAAAAACGGGCGGTATCTAAAATAGCTGCCTGAACTTCTGGATTATACCAATTAAGATCGGGTTGGGCAGTCAAAAAGCTGTGTAAATAATACTGCTGTCGCGTCCGATCCCACTCCCAAGCACTACCGCCAAAAGTTGCACGCCAATTGTTAGGAGGCGAACCATCTGCTTTAGCCTTTTCCCACACATACCAATCTGCTTTGGGATTATCTTTGCTGCTACGACTTTCAATAAACCATTCATGTTCTTCGGAGGTGTGATTCCATACCTGATCGATCAGAATTTTCAAATTGCGATCGTGTGCTTTATTTAACAGAGATTTAAAATCATCCATCGTGCCAAAGATCGGCTCGATCGCCCGATAATCAGAAATATCATAGCCAAAATCCTTCATTGGCGACTGGAAAAAAGGCGAGATCCAAACCGCATCGACTTCAAGACTGGCAATATAATCTAGTTTCTCAATTATGCCTAGTAAATCTCCAATGCCATCACCATTGCTATCAAAGAAGCTACGGGGATAAACCTGATAGATTGCAGCACTACGCCACCAATTATTTGTTTGAGATTGTTGAGTTTGGGTATTTGGGTTCATAGATACATCGGTAATTAGCTTAAGACATTTGCAGGTTAGCAAAAAATACCCCATAGCCAAGCTCCTGGTAAGGATAATAATAAAGCAGCGATCGCAATTCCTAATCTGGTTATAAAACGCCAAAATAGGCACTGTAGCCAGGTATTTTAACTGCGTTGTTTTGTCTGTCGGCGGTGAAGCCTGAACCTATGGTATTTTTGCAATGGGGTGGCAACTGATAATCTGCTGCATCTTCACTAAGATTAAATAGACAAAGCAGTCGCTGTTCTTCCGACTCTCGAATCAATCCGAAAATTGGCTCATCTGTATCTAAAATCTCACATCTGCCTCTATTCAAAGCAGGCTGTTGTTTTTGCCAATGGAGTAAACGTCTCCAAGTATTTAAAAGCGATCGCGGGTTTTCACTTTGCACATCAACAGCGCGATTTAGGTGATCTGTGGGAACGGGCAACCAGGGTTCGTCAGCCAGAGAAAAACCAGCATTTTTGGCTTCTTTGTGCCAAGGCATAGGAGTACGTGAACCATCTCTGCCTTTTACTTTGGGATACAAAGCTTTCCCGAAAGGATCTTTGATTTTTTCAACGGGAATATCTTCAGGAATTCGGGCTTCAGGTAGTCCCAGCTCATCTCCTTGATAGAGACATAAAGCTCCAGGTAAAGAAATTAATAAACCGACAAAAACATGATAAAACTGTTCGGGATAGGGTTTGCCCGTAGCATCTTTACCCGTAAAGCGCGATCGCATTCTACCGTAATCATGATTACCAACCATCCAGCAATTACCACCGTCAGGAAAGTGATGCTGAATTTTCTTCATGATTGAGTACATTAGGTTGGCACTAATCGGCCGATCCACCAGCAAAGCACTGCTGTAGCCTAAATGCAGCTTATCTTCACCAGAAGCATATTCACCTGATAGGGCGATCGAGTCTTCGGCTAGGGTAGTCTCGCCTAGTGTAAAAACTCCAGGATAGCGATCGACAAAGGTACGAATTTTCTTAACTATATCTACTACTTCAGGACGGCAAAAATTGTACTTAAATAATTGCTGCACCATCGGGTTATCTGGAGCGATGCCATCTGGTAAAGGTGCGTCATCGGGACGAGGAGGATTGTCTCTCAACTTAAGGTCGTGATAAAAGTAATTTGGTGCATCGATGCGAAAGCCATCTACACCTTTATCTAACCAAAATTGAGCTACGTCAAAAATGGCATCGACCATATCGGAATTATGCCAATTAAGATCGGGTTGGTTTTTAATAAAATTATAGAAATAAAACTGTTGTCGCGTTTCATCCCATTCCCAGGCACTTTCACCAACAAAGGAAGATAACCAGTTATTAGGTGGTGAACCATCTTTTTTGGCATCTTTCCAGACATACCAATCTGCTTTTGCATTGTCGCGACTACTTCGACTCTCGATAAACCAAGGATGTTCGTCACTAGTATGATTCCAAACCTGATCGAGCATTACTTTCAAACCTCTAGCATGGCAAAGAGCTAACAGGCGATCGAAGTCTTCCATATTGCCAAACATCGGATCGATCGCTCGCATATCTGTAATGTCATATCCTAAATCCTTCATCGGTGACTTATAAATCGGCGAAAACCAGATAGCATCTACCCCCAAAGCGGCAATATAATCAAGTTTGTCAACAATCCCATCTAGATCGCCTGAAGCATCACCATTGGTATCCAAAAAGCTCAAAGGACAAATTTGATAAATTAGAGCGTTTTCCCACCACTCAACTTTAGTTTTCATTGTAAATTTAATTTTCCTGAAGAATTTAGCCAATATCTATCTAACTAGCAAATAAAATAAATATTCCTAAATTTTTTAGATACCCTTGACAACGTTGACAAAATCACATTCTCATAGCATCTATCGCAAGTTATAAAATTGTTTTGTTTTTGGGACGTTGGTGAATGCGTAATGCTAAAAAAATGTTTCATCTAGCCATCTGCAAACATTAATTTCTTAAAAGAGCAACGAACAGTATTTTTTTGTAGGTCATTACTGTCTCAAACGAGTCGCTCTTTGATGGAAACCAACACCGCGAGAGTGGAATAGCGGTGAGACCCCCTAAAGGGTTCAACATCAAAAAGCATGCCCTTTAACTCAGGGCATCAGTTGCGGAAGTGCGCCTTACTTCTCGCAAAGACCGCGCTTGTTCGCTAAATCAGCAACGCCGTTTTTGGCAACAATTTCACTTATCAAATGCAGATTTAATAGTAGATTCTATAGTGCCTTTTGTATCTTTGAGCAGTTGCTTAATAGGCTGTTGCTGCTGAAGAAAAACGTGGGCGCAATTACGACCAGGCATACCCGAAATTGAACCTCCTGGGTGAGTTCCTGCCCCTGTAAGATATAGTCCTTCGATAGGCGTAGTATAGTTAGCTATCTCTGGGAGAGGACGGAAAAATACCATCTGATCTAGGGTCATATCGATGTGATAGTAGTTGCCTTTATATGCCCCCAAACGTTCCCCTAATTCGGCAGGACTTTCAACACGACGAGCAATGATCGAGTCTTTTACATTGGGTGCGTATACATTGGGTGCGTAGTCAGCTAGCTTATTGATTACCCTATCTGCAACCTGATTTTTTAGTTCATCCGTCCAGCCAGTACCGTTTAAACCTGTTCCTTCTTTGCCGTAAATTTGATATGGGGCAAAGAATTCGATCCATAGTGTATGCTTGCCTTCTGGGGCAAGAGATGGATCTAATACTGTGGGTACATCAAGATATAGCGAGGGATTTTCATCGGGTATTTTACCCATAGAGGGTAGAGCGTGAGCCTCTTCTACGTGGTGTACCGAGTCGGCAATCAAGATTGAACCGATATTAAATTCTTCTCTGTGATTATGATATTCAAAACGAGGTGCTTCAGAGAGAGCGCAATCAATTTTGAGAATAGTTTCATTATTATTAATAATACGTCTATCTAGTCTTTCTCGTAGATTGGGGTCGGCTGCATCACTATCAGCAGCAGATATCATATTCAAAAACAAACGACGGGCATCAATATTAGAAATTACGGCGGTTTTGGCACGATATTCTTCGCTGTTGCTGGTTCTTACACCTTCTGCTCTACCATTATTACTAATTAAAACACTTTCTACAGCGCGATCGCACTTTTCAGTATGGACCAATCTGTATTGATTCGAGCCAAAGGGGTACTAATCTACTTTCACAACTATTTGAAGTAATGCGTCGAGAATTTTCAACTAGGTTCACAACAGGGATTACTTTTATCAACACTGCCAATCGGCGTTCTTATGAAGCTCATACTCGAAAATTGAAGATGACGGTAATCGATCGCTTTGAATTTAATTATAATAATTACTACAGTTTGGCTTTTGATACTGCCATTTCTGTTGTGTAATTTAAGATATAGCATTTCTCAGTTTACTGAAGTACATCTAACTTCTGCCTAGCTGCGGCGAACAAGCCTTGCTGCCTTCTGCCCTCTGCCTTAAAACGATTTACTTTGTACCTGACTAATTTGAGAACCGCTATAAGCCAAAAGCTATTACTAAAGATAGGTGATTACAAACTAGGTTATGGCTAAATTAGAAGTATAGATTAACTAATATAAGATAATGAGTAATATTTGGTACAAAATAGCCCTTTTAGGATTCGTATTAACTTTTGTTTTAGCTCCCTTTGCTGGTTTTGCACCTTTACTTCTAGTGATTTTGATTGCTAGTGTTTACTGGTTTTTAAGTTCTATGCTGCAAATATTAATTTTTGGAGAACCAGGCGAAAATAATCGCCAGACAACTCAGCATAATAACTGATGTTGCACACTCATTAGATCTGCAAGACTTGGAGACTGGGGGACTTGGAGAAAGATAACCTCACCGCGTCACCTTGTCACTAACCACAGCAGTTAGATTAAATGCGTAACATCAGATAATAATTAAAATGAATAAAAAAAGCGATCGCGCGATCGCTTTTTTTATTCAAGGCAAGTCTTTACTTTGCTCACCTTGCAGTGCAGATTGCTTCTGCCGATCTACCTTATCGATCAAGTTTTCGTAAATAGATTTACCTTCCTCTTCTGGTTCATTTAATTTACTGTTAGCCAAATCTTCAGAAGTGGTGTTAACTCGATTAGGATTGCGAGTTTCTTGATAAGTGTCTGTTTGTGCGCTATAGTTATCTCCTGCATAGGCTGGTAAAGTTGTGACTACATTTAAAATGATAACTCCCAGTACAAAAGTAAATGCGATCGCAAATGAACGCAATAAATTGAATACATTAATTTTTTTCTGCATAATATTTTTAAGCCAATTACTATTAAAGAAAGCTAATAATTTGCTCAATCCAAAGAGGAACAAAATTTTAACTTTCTCTTAATCAATTAATTCTTACTTGTCTTCTACATACATTTCTGGTTCTACGGCAAAATTATTCATCTTTCCAGCTTCATCAGTGACGTAGCCATCCGTAGTACTTACTCCAGCTCCCTCTTCCTGCTCTTTCATTGCTTGAATTTGTTCTTTATTCAATTCTTCATCTGCACCAGAAGGAATAATCATATCAGGAGGATTAACGGCTGTAGACTGCGCTGTCTGTACTGCAATTTGATCGCCTGGTGCGCCTTTTCCTGGTTCTGCTTTTTCGGGATTGGTTTTAGCGACTACTTTTTTGTCTTGATTGTCTTGATTTTCCATGTTATTTTTTTTCCTTCATTTTTTATTAGATTAGTAGGCTGAATGGTGGGAAACATCTATCTTTAGTAACAAAATATATTTTTTTATTTCTTTTTATATCTCAAGCAAACAGCCAATCAATTTACTTTATTTTCTCTATCTTTGAGCAGAAGTAATAATCATGCTTATAGCATTACAGTAGAACTAGTCATCGAGTAGCATTCAAATTTATCAAAAATCTTATGAGCGATTCTACTGTTAAAAAAGTTAGTTCTGACAGTTCCCCAAAAGGTGAAATGGGTCAAAAATACCTAGTTGCGGGCAAAACTATGGCTATGCGTCTTTGGGAACAGGAGCAGCCAGGAGAGTCAAAACCCCAACAATCTAGAGAATATGAAACAGTAGGTTATGTTATTGCTGGGAAAGCAGAACTACATTTAGAAGAACAGGTAATCAAGTTAGAACCTGGAGATTCTTGGTTAGTACCTAAAGATGCATCACATACCTATAAAATTACCGAATCTTTTACTGCTGTTGAAGCCACCAGTCCTCCAGCCAGGGTTGACGATCGCGATGAATCGTAGATAATAAAAACTATTTATTGGCAAAATTAAGGCGATCGCAACTGTTAAAATCATCGAACAGGGCGATCGCTTTAACTTTAGATTGGGAAAAATTAACTCCGCAGTTCAACATCAATATCCGAATGTTACTTGGTAAGTAAGTGAGCGTAAATAACTGTAAAACCAAAAAACCTAAAATTATGATGTATCAATTATCCTGACTGTACGGGCGAACAACCCTTCAGGTTCGACATCGGAAAGCATTCCCTTGCGCCTAACGGCGACGCCGGGTCTCGACCCACCGCAACTGTCTCACCGTTCGCTCTTAACTGATTACTCATTACCTGCCTAAACCATTTTCTAATTAATTTTACCCACCTACTTACAACTCAGTTATGAATGCTAAAAAGTCGCTTTTGAATGAAATTGACAGCATCCCAGAATCACTAATTCCAGAAGTGCTAAACTTCGTTCAATATCTTAGATACAGACACAAATTAACAAATCAGAAGAGTGTTGAATCTGTTATTGCTGCTGAAGAAGCTCTATCTAATCTCCTCGATCAAAATGAAAAAATAGAAACTATCTCTCTGAGTGAATCCGCACTTACCAAAGATTGGTTAACTTCAGAAGAGGATGAGGCGTGGCAGCATTTGTAAAGGGAGACGTAGTAATTGTTCCCTTCCCTTTCTCCGAACTAAGCCAAGCAAAACGCCGTCCAGCTTTAGTTGCTGCTAAATTACAAGGAGATGATTTAATTCTATTAAAATCATTGATATCTTAAATTGATGCTAAAAATTAACTACGTAACGTCACATCAAACTTTTTAACTAAAGTATCGCGAACTTTTTGATGCACAGAATCGACATCTTTGTCAGTTAAAGTGCGATCGCCTGCTTGATAAACTAAGTTAAAAGCCAAACTCCGCTGTCCTTCGGGGACGTTTTTACCTTTATATTCATCAAACACTTCTACCCGCTGTAGCAATTTACCACCCGCTTTACTCATTACCTTCTCAAGGGTTGCTACAGATAAATCTAGTGGGGCAAAGAAAGCCAAGTCTCTAGCTGAACCTGGATAGGTAGAATAGGTTTTAAATTTGGGTGTGGTAATGGCATCTCGATCCAAGGCTGTCAGTAAAAGGCCAAAATCTAGTTCAAAGAGGTATACTTCGTTAGCCAAATCTCGCTTCTGTGCCAGTTGAGGATGAATTTGTCCAAAAACACCCAAACGCTTACCCTGTAGCCACAAAGCAGCAGTACGCCCTGGATGTAGTCTTTTCTCATCGCTTTCTGGACGATATTCAACGCTAACAGCCAAATTACTAAAGACGTTTTCTAAAACTCCTTTCGCCTGATACCAATTTATCGGTATCCCTTTACCACCATCAACCCACATACCCTGAGAGGTAATATTGCCGCCTATAATTCCCGCGACAGAATCTCTTTCTTGTAAGCGATCTTCTTCTTGATAGAATACTCGTTCAATTTCAAAAGCATTGAGTGCGCCGTTACCCTGAGACTGGTTATAAACAAAAGCATCCAATAAACCAGAGAATAAATCACTACGTAATGCCGAATATTCCGCAAACAAAGGGTTGGCTAAAGTAACTTCTTTTCCTGTCGGTTTTACTAACGAATACTGCACCACTTCCGTTAAGCCAACACCACGGAAAACAGCACGAAGTTTGTTTTTGAGCGCATATTCAGAAGAAAGATAACCAGGTTCAGTTTTGGCAGGAAGAGTGTCACAAAAGCGATCGTAACCATACAAACGGGCAACTTCTTCAATTAGGTCAATTTCTCGCTCTAAATCGCGATAACGATAGGGAGGAACTTTAACCACCCAAGTATCTTCTATTTCTGCTACTGGCTCTAAATTACAGCCTAATGCACCCAAGATTGATTCAACGTCAGAGGCTTCGATGTAATTTATACCATCTTTATTATTTACCGTACCTAAGATCTGATTTATTCTACTCAGACGTAATTCAATAGTGTCAAGCTTAGAAAAATCGGCACGATGATCTGATATAGCTTGAGCAACAGGAGTACCGCTAGCTAATTCTTGTAATAGTGCGATCGCTCTTTTACAGGCAGATTCTAATTCTACTTGGTTTACACCTCTTTCATAACGAGTAGAGGCTTCGCTGCGGAGACTTTGGGCGCGGGATGAGCGACGGATAGCCACAGGATCGAATAGGGCAGCTTCTAGAACTATATTACTGGTATTACTATCAACTTCTGTAGATTCTCCCCCCATAACTCCCCCCAAAGCAACAGGCTTGTCATTAGCAGTAATTAATAAATTCTGAGTAGCCAAATTTCGTTCTTGTTCATCAAGGGTTTTTAACTTCTCACCTTCTCGTGCAAAACGCACACCGATAGTTAAATTATTGTTACCCGCAACCTGCTGTAACTTTTTTTGATCGAAAGCATGAAGAGGTTGTCCCCATTCCAATAAAACATAGTTAGTAATATCTACCACGTTATTTATCGGGCGTGTTCCTGCTGCTTCTAGTCGCCACTTCAACCAGTCAGGAGAAGGGGCAACTTTTACCCCTTCAATCACTGTGCCAATATATGCCATACAGGCTGCTGGTTCTTGAATATCAATTGTCAAAAAACTATTAGACGCAATATCCTGTTCTTTAACCTCAGGTAATCTAACCTTTGCACTAGTCAAAGCCGCAATTTCTCGTGCAATACCTACCATGCTTAAAGCATCAGCGCGATTAGCAGTAGTCGCCAAATCCAAAATGACATCATCTAAACCCAACAAAGGACGTACATCATCTCCAGGCTTGATATCTGTTTCTGCAAATATATATATCCCGTCAGACTCTTTTTCTAAACCTAACTCCGTTAAAGAACAAATCATTCCCTCTGAAGGTTCACCCCGCAGCTTAGTCGGCTTTAGTTTTAAATTAATCGCGGGTAAAAAAGTTCCCACCGTAGCTACAGGAACAAATATATCTGCTCTTACATTAGATGCACCACAGACAATATCTAAAACTTTATCTGCACCAATATCCACTTTACAGACGCTTAGTTTATCAGCATTGGGATGCTGCGATCGCTCTACTACTTTCCCAACTACCACCCCATCAGCGTTGGCGCGCAGATCGATTAATTCTTCCAATTCAAATCCTGCTATGGTTAGGACTCTCCCCAACTCTTCTGGGGACATATTGATATCGACTAATTCTTTTAACCAGTTCAGAGAGACGCGCATCGAGCTTTATCTGATTTATTTATATTCCGCAAAAAGTATTTTAACGTTAAATCGCTTGTGGTTGTTTACTAATTCAGAGATCGCACTTCAACAGGGTTTTCATTACATTTCCAAAATGATTTTACTATTCGGCATTTAAGTTTTTAAGAATTTTTTTCGCCATGTGTCTTGGTATAGCTTCAATGACACCAGTTTGAGGATTAATCCAAAGAGAATGAGAGCCACCTTCTCGCTTAAGATAGCAACCAGACCTGCGTAGCTTTTTCTCCAATTCTTTGCGTTTCATAGAATGGAAATTGTCTCTTCAATTACTTCATTTGATAGTCCTCTACGAATATCAGCTAAACGATCTTCAACAATCAATTGAACAGCACTTTCTCAAAGCGTATTTTGTTATAAAGCGATCGCCTCAATCGTTGAACAACTCAAATCTATTCCAAAAAATAGGTTGCTAAACCCAACTTTGCTAGCGATCGCTCTGCTTGTTTGGCTTTATCTCGATTGTTAAAAGCTCCTATTTGCAATACAGATTGTCCCTCGAATACAGTCTCAAAAGCTTCGGGATAGAGCGATCGCACTTCGTTTTCTTCATTGCTATCTAAGGCTTCAACCAAAACTTTATATTTAACTGGGTTGATAGACGAACTACTAATTGTCGGCGGGAATGGCACTGGTTGAGGTTGAGCAGTTTCGATAGTTGGCACAGAGGACGAAGACGAAGCGGTAAACACTAATTCCTTGTTGCCCGTACTTGGTTCACTTACAGGGGGTGGTGCAGGTAGAGAAGGATTGGCAGTAGTATCTATTGTTGGAATAGGTATAGGTGCAGGTGTGGATACAGGTGCAGGTGCGGGTAGATCTAACTGGGCAACAGAGGGTTTGTCCTGACTGGGTAAGGGTGGCAGAGGAGACGACTTTTGAGTTGAGTTACTCAGGGCAACAAATTCTCCGCTATCAAAATTGATGTCACCGTCTGTTTGTCCACTGGTTTGTGTGCCAACTGCCACAATTTCATTCTTGCTAGCGTTTTGAATGTCTAGTTTTCGATTGCTACGAAAAGTATTGTTTCCAGGTTCAGAACTAGTACCTAAATCGACCTGAGAATCGGCGATCGCCGTTAAGCCAGAGTCCTCAGAATTGACGATCTCATTATCTCGCAAGACTGCCTGAGAATTGCCTTCCAAGATAATACCAATTCGATTGCCGTCAAAGCTATTTTTAGTTAGGGTAGGGGCAGCATTCTGCACGACACTAACTCCAAAGCCTGTGTTTTTAAAAGTGTTGTCCATGACTTGTGGTTGCGAAGTGCCATAGATCAGCAAACCGTTGCCAGAATTATTATAAAAATAATTATTGGCGATGACGGGAGAACTATTTCCGTTAACAGAAACTCCAGTATTACCATTGCGGGTGAAAGTATTGCTAACTATTTTTGGGCTGGAAGACTCAAGCCATAAACCATGTCCCCGTGACTGGATATTAGTTACAGTGACTCCTGTAATACCTGCTGCATCTTTTAAAGCTGCGATTGCTACATTCTGTCCTGCACCAGTAGGACTGATAAAATAGCCACTGCCTTGAATGACAGTATCGTAGCCTTGGTTATCAGCATTACCTTTGAGAGTAATTTTATCTTGAATAACTAAGGGAAAAGTTTCTCCTGTTTCTTGGCTATATGTCCCCGATGCCAGTTTAATCGTGCTGCCAGAAGTAGCTACCTTCAGGGCTTGAGTAATAGTTTTGAAAGGGTCAAATTTTTCACCTGTTTGCGAGTCATCTCCTGTTTTGGGATTAACGTAAACGATATTTTTGTCTAAAGAGGGTATTTGAGCAGTTACTTGAGCCAGACTTGGTTGAGCTTGCAGTACAACATTTATAGGCAAAGTAAAGGTCAATACCGCTAATAACCAAGTAAAACGTTTATTCTTACGAGATTGCTTTAGTTTTCTCAAGCTATCTCGATAGCTTTTTTGGCGATCGCTGCTTTCCATAATCTGGCTCCTTAATAATGGATATTGCTTATGAGTTGAAGTATTAAAATAAATATAAGTGCTTATATCTGAGCAATAATAGATCGGCTTTTAGTAGTTTTGTTCAATCATTTAGTAATTTAAGACTGCACATAGTAAATAACGTATAATTGCCTAAGTTTAAATTTATTGACCCTATATATAATATTTGTCTGAGCGTGAAATTATTTGTTTATCATACTCCTGAAAGTACTCCTACCGACCTATTGCCAGACTGTGCCGTAGTTATTGACGTTTTACGAGCAACCACTACAATTGCCACTGCTCTTGATGCAGGTGCAGAGGCTGTCCAAGCATTTAGTAACATAGAAGAGTTGAAGCGTCAATCTAATTCATGGTCAGCAGAGAAGCGTTTACGAGCAGGTGAGCGTGGGGGTGAAATGGTAAAAGGCTTTGATATGGGCAATTCTCCTCTTGCCTGCACTCCTAAATTTGTCAAAAACAAACGATTATTTCTCACTACTACTAACGGCACTCGTGCTTTGCAGAGGGTAGAACAAGTTCCCCAAGTGATTACCGCAGCCCAAATTAATCGTCAAGCAGCAGTTAATTATTTACTCGAAACCCAACCAGAAATAGTGTGGATGGTAGGTTCTGGTTGGCAGGGAGACTATTCTGTAGAAGACACTGCTTGTGCTGGGGCGATCGCTCAATCGATTTTGCAGCAAAGTGATGTACCTAAGATTAAGCTGTTTGGTAATGATGAAGTAATTGGCGCGATCGCGCTTTACGCTCAATGGCAAGATAATCTGTTAAATCTTTTCCGTTTATGTAGTCATGGGCAGCGTCTTCTCAAGCTTGATGGAGATGAAGATCTTAGATACTGTTCGCAAACCGATATTTTAGACGTTTTACCAATTCAGAAAGAGCCAGGAGTACTGGTTAAGGGTTAAAAATAAGTAATAAGTAAATAAGTAACAAATAACAAGTAACAAGTAACAAGAACGAATACTTATTATGATTACATTTATCGAAGAAAAAAGAGGCGCAATTCAAAAGCTAATCAAATTCATTAGTGAGATATTAATTAAACTGTCTCGCTGGTTACGACCTCGTCGTAGATAAATATGAGTTTTAAATGCTTCACAGCTTAACCTAGTTATTAACTGTTCCACAAGAATCAGGCAGAGTCGTATTTATCTTGACTTTTTGATAACTATTAGTAATGCTTAAAAGTTGAGTAATGGTAGTTTTTGCCCGCTCATTAGCCTTATTTAGAATCCCTTCATTACAGGCAGTATCGACAATTTCTGTTAGGGTTTTTCTTTGCGCCAGTGTTTGTAGCTGCGGGGCAACATCGGGACCTAAATTAAGAAATCCGCGATCGTAATCATAGACACGAGAGTTATTTACGTCGATTTTGCTATTTAATATTTTGGCTGGCGGTAAATCAATCTCAATATTATTATTGCTGATTTTAATATTGCTATCTGTAAGTTGGCTCAAATCTACTCCTGCTCTAATTTCTCCTCTGGCGATATAGAGTAAGCGAGTTGTCGCCAAGGAGATCTCTCCTAATTTGCGTTCCGCGCTTGTTGGCATAATAGTTTCCATTGTTTGTACAGTGGTGGTTAACTCTTGAATATTTCTAATCTTCTGTACGACTGTACTTGAGCTTTCAATTCTAGGTTGAACTGGCTGAAATTTGAACATATTGCCAATAAAGTTTAAGGCGCGATCGCCCGTGCGCCAAATATTAAATAAAATAAGTAAACTGGCTAAACTAATACTGCCAGCACTCCACAATATTACGCGCTGCCAAAATGGATAAGATCTAGATGTTTTCATAAAATTTAAAATTACATACGTACTGTATTAAATTTAATATATATATTCTGACATTTGACTTATACTGAGAAATAGCTAGTGTTTTATAAGAATTTTTGTTAGGCTATAACACCGTATATAGCGTAAGCTCTAAATAAAATTTTATGTCTTCATTTTTAACGAAGCCCCAACAGGCGAGTGGAACAAGCCCCCTAAACGGGGGCGTTTCCTCGCCTCAAGCTGTAATGTCTTCTAACCGCATTTTCAATAAGAGTGGAGATGACAAGATAGAAAATCGCTCTATTTGGTTTGGTAACACTACCAATTTAATGCAGCTTAATGATGTACGTTATTCTTGGGCAATTGGCTTGTATCAACAGATGCGCGAGAACTTTTGGATTCCCCAAAAACTCGATCTGACTCAAGACGTAACCGATTACTGGAATTTGACTGGCGAAGAAAGACGTGCCTATGATGGTATTTTAAGCTATTTAACCTTTTTAGATTCGGTTCAAACCTGTAATATTCCCCATATTAAAAGCTGCGTTACTGCACCAGAAGTAAGCATCTGTATGGCAGAACAAATAGCCCAGGAGGGAATGCACAATCAAAGCTATCAGTATATTATTGAAACCGTAATTCCAGGCGATCGCCGTAGCACCGTATACGATTTTTGGCGTACTGACAAAATATTATCAGACCGTTGTGAATTTATCGCCTCTATTTATCAAAAGTATATTGATAATCCTACCTCAGAAAACTATTTTGTTTCGCTTTTAGCTGATTACTTGTTAGAGGGAATTTACTTTTATAACGGTTTTATCTATTTTTATAATTTGGCTTCTCGGATGTTAATGCCAGGAAGTGCTGACATTTTTAAAATGATTAACCGTGATGAACTTTCCCATGTTCGACTGTATCAAAAACTACTTCCCGAAGCAATGCAGTTGTTTCCCCATTCGGTAGAGCAAATTTACGAAATGTTTGACACGGCAGTACAGCATGAATGCCTCTGGACAAATCATATAGTCGGAGATAACGTTTTGGGCATTACAGAAGCTAGTACCGAACAATACACTAAGTATATGGCGAATATGCGTCTGCGCTCGATTGGCTTAGAACCTTTATATACCGCTGAACAATACAAGAAAAGTCCTTACCGGCATCTAGAAAGATTTTCTGATACCAAAAAAGAAGGTCATACCAAAGCTAACTTTTTTGAGGCGGGAGTGACTAGCTATGTCATGTCTTCAGGAGTTGGTGGTTGGGACGAGATATAACTGAAAGATTTTAGTTCATTAAATTAAGTTCAGTTATTTTATCCAGCAGAATAATGACCAAATGCGTAACCATATTTATTCATTATTAAGCAATTATAAATTTTATCTTGAGTGTTAAGGCACTCTTTTTTTGTCTAAAATCCCAAATTTTAACGAATATAAGCCTGTTTTTCTTAAAAAAATAAAATGTAAATACTTAACAAATTAAAGATCGAGTAAATTTATTGATAATGCGTTTAAAATTTAGTAAATACCTATGTATAAATACTTATCTTTCTGTATGGTAAATATAAGATAGCTAAAAAAAAGTTAGCTTCTACTTCGGAATATACGCTGTTTGCAGTGGTAAGTTCTTCTTAGCGTTAAATTGACCTAAGTAAAAATATTTATATACTATATATACTATTTTAATTCGCTAATGTTTAAGCTATTTCAAAACCTGCTTCCATCTGAAACTGGAAAAAAACAATCTAACTCAGCAGTTTCTTCAGACTCTAATGCTAATGATTTATGGGAAACACAAATTGCTCAGGCTGATGTTCTTTGGGAACAAGGCAAATTAAGCGAAGCTCTAGCAATCTACGGTTTAGCAATAGAAAAGTATCCTCATCTAATAGAGATTCAGCAACGCCTAGCAGAACGTTTAAAACAACAGGGAGATTTAGCAGTTGCCTATGAAAAACTAGCAACAGGATTGAAAAATCATGGCAACGTCCAACAAGCGGCTAACTACTATCGTCAGGCAATTCACCTCAAGGCTTTGACGGGGAATACAAAAAAACAGCTATCTAAAGCGAACGTAGCTAGTCCTCCTAGTCCTCCTATTCCTACTTTTACTCTCAAAGAAGCAGCATTTTCTTTTCAGCCTCTAACGAAAATCAATTCTGCTTTAACCAAAACTTCCGACCCTCAACCGCCTCGTTCTAGAGTTGAGGTTGAGCTAAATAACAATATATCTCCTTCTTTTTCAAAACCTCTCAAAACCATCAATCCACAGCAATCTAAAGACATTGGCTGGGAAACAGCGCAGGTTTATCTCCAAAAAGCATTAGAACACTCAGAAAAGCAGGAATGGGAACGCTCAGCACTAGCTTGTAAACAAGCAGTCCAAATTATGCCTAATATGGCAGAGGCTTATAAAGTTTGGGGCAATGCTTTACAAAGAATGGGTAAAACTGGGGAAGCGATGTCATGCTATGCCAAGGCGGTAGAGGTAGAACCCAATCTAGCTGAAGTTTACGCTGGAATTGCAGATATTTATACTCAACAAGAAAAATGGCAGCAGGCAGTCAAACATTATCAAAAAGCTATTATCATTAGACCTAGTGCAACCATCTATCGCAGCTTAGCTGAAGTTTGGCAGCAGTTGGGAAACTCTGATAAAGCTCAGTTAAATCTTTATCGAGCTAGAGAATTAGAAACAGTTTCTCAAGCAGCTAGTTCAGATTTAGATGATGAGGCTTTATTTGATTCAAAACCTTCAGTAGAAACATATTGTCTCCTCGCTGAAAAATTAGAGCAGCAAAACCAATGGAAACAGGCAGCATTATACTATCGAAAAGCTTTAGACCTAAGCATGACTCAACCTGCACTATCAGCAGCTATAAAACCAAAACCAATTCAGTCAGAGCCTTCTCGGCAAGAGTTAGAGATTACTCCGCCGTACAACGACGAAGCCTATCTTGAACAGCATTACATGCGGTCAAAGCCTTACTTTCCGCAGGGAACTGACGAACCCTTTAGGGGGTCTGTCCGCTACTCTAACCGTTACTCAAAACAATTAAAGCATGATTCTCAGGAAACGAAAACTAATACTCCTACAACCCAGCTAGATAAGGCAATCAAACGCTATCACAAGCAATCTAAGCTGCAACCTAACTCCCCTAAAGTTCATACTGATTTGGGAAACCTGTATGGCAGAAAAAGAAAGTGGCAATATGCGATCGCCTGTTATCGTAAAGCTATAGACCTTAATCCTCAGTATTCTAAGGCTCATTTAAATCTAGCTAGAATCCTGTTTAAAATAGGCAAGCAACAAGAATTTATCCAAGAAATGCAGTTGGCTTTGGCTCTTGAACCAAAAATAGGTACAGCTATGGATCGCTTTTATTTGGGCAATGCCTTAGCAGATAAGGGTCAATCACAACAGGCTCTAAGCTTTTATTACAAAGCGATCGTCTTAAATCCTCTATTTTCTCAGTCTTATTATCGCCTGAGTGAAATTTTAAGTAAGCAGGGCAAACATAAAGAGGCAATAGATTTTTTAAAGCTGGAAATTAGCAGTAACCCCAACAATGCAGAGTCCTATTTTTGCTTGGGTCAACAGTTAGAATTAGTTGATAATTGGGACGGCGCAGTAAAAATTTATAGCAGATTGCTACAGATAGAGCCACAATACCCTGGTGCATCTCAAAAATTAAATCACGCTTTAGCAAATAAATTGAAGCTAAATTACAAATCCCCAGACAACTCTACTAAAACAAGCCCATCCTCAAAAGAGTAAACTTCTGGCTTGGTTATTGGCTGATTATACATTGCGATCGCTATTTGTTTAAAAGCCTGACTAATTTGCGATCGCGATTGAAGAAAAGGACAGCTTCATTGCCTCGGCAGACTGTTAGCTAGAAGGCAATAAAGACGTTATTGTTTTTAATCTTGAACCTATTTAACTAGAGGGTAATAAACGCCCAATAGTGCGATTTTCGGCTGTAAAAGCAGTTTGAGCTACTCGCTGAATATCTTGGGGAGTGATTTGTTCTAATTTGGTTAGCTCATCAAAAATATTGCGCCAGCTACCTGTTTTAGCGTCGTATTCTGCTAATATACTTGCCATTCCCATATTAGAATCAAGAGTTCGCAACAAACCTGCTTTAAGTTGAGTTTTCACCTGTTCTAACTCCGCAGGTTTGACCGCTTCTGTTTTTAAACGTTCGATCTCGCCTTGCAAAGCAGTTGCCAATTGTTCAATGCTAGTACCTGGAGCAGTTAAGGCATAAACTAACATTAAATTAGGATATTTGTCTCCAGGAAAACCGTTAAACCCTTGTGCAGATAAAGCTACCTGTTTCTCCTCTACCAAAGATTTATAGAGACGAGAGGTTCTACCACTGCTAAGTAATTCCGAAATGACCTCATATACTATATAGTCAGGATCATTTAAGGCGGGGATATGGTAGCCTTCTAAATACAAAGGCTGGGAAGGAAAATTAACGGTAACTTCTCTGGTTTGCTTTTGAGGCGGTTCAACTTTAGCTACTTTAGCTGGTTGAGGTTGAGATTTAAATCGTCCAAAATAAGTTTGAGCTAATTCTTTAACTTCAACAGGATTCACATCTCCTGCGATCGCCATAGTTAAATTTTTAGGTACATAGTAAGCCTGGAAAAACTTTTGGACATTCTCTCTACTTAAATTTTCGATGTCCTCTTGATAGCCAATTACGGGACGTTTGTAAGGATGAATCGTGAAGGCGGTATCTAAAAATTCCTCAATCATCTTACCAATAGGAGAATTATCAGTACGCAACCGTCTTTCCTCCAAAATTACCTGCTTTTCTTTATAAAATTCTCGATATACGGGGTCTAAAAATCTTTCTGATTCTAGAGACATCCATAGTTCTAGCTTATTAGCAGGGAAACTATAAAAATAAGTGGTACTGTCAGCCGAAGTAGCTGCATTTAAGCCTACTCCACCTGCTGTATCGACAATTTCGCCATATTCATTTTGCTTGACGTACTTACTGGCTTTTTCCTGAGTGACGATAAACTCATCGGTGAGTTTAGCTAACTTGGCATTATTTCCCGACTTTTGTGCCTGTTTTATGTCGGCAAATAAGCGATCTAACTTATTTAATTCTTTAGCTTCAGCAGGATAGTTAGTTGTGCCAATCTTTTTAGTACCCTTAAATGCTAAATGTTCTAAAAAGTGAGCCACCCCCGTTTTACCATCGGGTTCATCTACACCACCCACATTAGCATAGGTGACAAAAGAAACTACTGGAGCTTCGTGATTTTCTAAAATAATAAACTTTAAACCATTGTCTAAAGTAAATTCCGTTATCTGTTCCATTACCCGATTCAGGTAAGGCTTAATCGATGCACTTGACTTGCTTTCTTGTGGCGCAGCCAAAGCAGACATCCCCACAAAATTCCAGAATAATAAAGCGATTAAGCATACGCTTAGTCTACGGGTCGCCATTAGATTCACCCATCGCCCTTTCATGTAGTTAGAAAAGTGATTTAGATGGGCAGGAAATCTATGTAATATGCTTAATTTCATCTAATATCCCCAAAAGTGTCTCAATTTGGCTATCTGTATCTTACTGCGGTTATATTTTACTTGGATTTTGATGTTTACCGTCTCTGTAAAAAATGTTTGACTCAAACTAAAGAAAATTATTGTGGAATATTAAGCAATTCCACTGAAAATATAAGGTAAAACTAGATATTTCCAATATTGCTATATTATTAAGCCCATCACAGTTACTCATCAATTGCAATTACTATGCCAGTTTTTTCTCAGCAAACCTGGAAAAAGATGCGTCAAACTCCTGCTACAGAAGAGGACACCCGCACTAAAATTTTACAGGCTGCACTGAAACTATTTGCTCGCCAAGGCTACGATGGCACAACCACTAAAGATCTAGCCAAGTCGGCACAAGTAGCTGAGGGAACTGTGTTTCGTCACTTTACCAATAAAAAAGCAATTTTAATTGAAGTAGCTACTGCGGGATGGGTTGACATTCTGACAGATCTACTAATGGAACTCAGCGAAATGGGCAGCTATAAAGCAGTATCGCAAGTGATGCGTCGTAGAATGTTGAATATGCGTAAAAATAGCGATTTGATGCGAGTTTGCTTTATTGAGGCTCAATATCATCCTGAATTAAGAGATAGTATTCAAGCAGAAGTAATTGACAAGATGACCGATGTGGCAGAAGCCTTCTTTGAAACCGCGATGGAAAAGGGAATTTATCGCCAGATGAATCCTAAAATAGTTGCCAAAGTATTTTTAGGCATATTTGCGATCGCTGGTTTTTCAGAAGAAACAATTCTTGACCCTGATTCATCGCCTCAAGCGATGCAGGAAATGGCTGAAGGTATTTCTGATATCTTTTTACGAGGTGTTTTGAACAGTAATTAGTAATCAGCAACGTCAAAAATGACTATAGTCACCAGATTACCTAAAAGAAGAACTAGAAAATATCGACCTAATCTCTGGTTTGAGAAGTTAATGGCTTTAGTGGCTGTAATTAACTTAGCCTTTGTGGCTTTCGATCTTAGCTATATTCCTTTAAGGGATTTTTGGCTATCTGGTCAGATTACAGTCGGCGGCATTAAAACGGCTTACATCAAATACGATGGTATAAAGTTAGATCTGATTCCTGCGAATATATCTGAATTTATTACTCGATATGATGCCATTAAAGGCATCATTCCTAATCGAGACACCCAAGAGTACTTAGCCAAAGTAGAACAGCTAAGACAAGATTTAGCTGTAAATGGTGTTGATTCTCCTGTTGTCAAAAATCTTTTCGGAGATCTTCGTCGTCGCAGTATTGAAATTATTCAAACCAATGCCTTTTCTGAGGCAAACAAAACAGGGAATTTAGAACGGATTAAAAATAGAATGCGATCGCATCTCCCTAACCAAGATAATTCAGCTAAGGCAGCATTTTGGCAATATTGGACTCCTAATAATTTTCAGGGCAAAGTCACTGAGGAACTAAACTTTTTTGATAGCGAAATTAAACCTTTAGTGGCGACAAACTACTATCGCGCTGTTGGCGATAATGGTGGCTATATAGATTATTTTGGCGTGATCGATTTCCCTTTTGGAGTGCTTTTTGCCTTAGATTTTTTGGGACGCACTTGGTTTATTAGCCGTCGTCGAGTGGGTGTAAGCTGGCTAGATGCTATGCTTTGGCGTTGGTACGATATATTTTTTCTGCTTCCTTTTTGGCGTTGGCTGCGAGTCATTCCCGTTACGGTTCGTCTAAGTCAGGCACGAATTATTAATCTTAATTCTATTCAGAAACAGTTAAGCCAAGGATTAGTAGCAGGCATAGCCGAAGACGTAACAGAAGTGGTAATTATTCGCCTAATCAATCAAACACAGGCTTCAATTCGTAACGGTGGTCTTGGCAGATTGCTATCTCAACAAACGGCTAACCCCTATATTGACATCAATGACACCAACGAAACCGCAGAAATTATCAGGATCTTGGCAAAAGTTCTTGCCGATCGCGTATTACCTGCTATTCAACCAGAAGCAGAAACTCTACTACAATACAGCGTCGATAAAGCTTTAAGACAAAGCTCGGCATACCAAGGCATCAAAATGCTTCCTGGAGGCGATCGCACTATAACTACCCTAAGTCATCAGCTAGTCTCCCAAATCTACAGTGCCTTTAGCAGTACCTTACAAGCAGCACTGGCAGAAGATGAGCAGTTTGACCGTTTACTAGAAAGTCTAGTAGATAACATCGGTAAATCGATTTCTAGCGAGCTACAGGCACAACAAAGCATGAACAAAATTGAGCTTTTGCTAATTGACTTACTAGAAGAAATCAAGATTAATTATGTTGAACGCCTATCTCAAGAAGATATTGAAGATATTCTCGAACAAACTCGAAGCTTACGCAATATAGCTCATAAGTAATTTCAGTTTAGGTTATGTATACCCCTCTTCTGTCATACTCCGAAAACTTTTGTTATTTCTAAATTCTGGAGTCTTTATAGAACCCATTTGGTATCTTTATAAAAGAAGATATTAAGCAGAACTATGTATTCCAGTAACTTAACAGAAATACTTGTAATACTAAATCCGATTGATAGAGGTCATATAAAACTAGCTATATTTGAACCAATGATAATCAGTTAGGTTTTTAGTTTCTTCCGTCATCTGAGTGAGAACACAACAACGCGCTCGATAGTCTTTCTTCGAGTTCATCAATACTTTCTATATTCTCGTTGGCGATCGCGAACGTCAACTAATTGACCATAATCGCTCAGCCGGCTGCAATTCGGGAGAATAGGCAGTCAGAAACTCTGTTTTAATTCCTGACGGTAAATTAACCTTTTGCCTATTATTTTAAGCTACTTTTACCAAGCGGATTTAGTATCATACATAAAATTACCAACGCTAATAAAGTTTGGCGTTGCTGAATGTGTAATGCTAAAAATATATTTAGCTTATTTATAAAGTAGTAATGATTTCTTAAAAGCTATTAGCTATTAGCTATTAGCTACGAACAGTCATCCTTTGTACGACATTACTTAATCAGCAACGTCTAAGTTTTATAGCGTTTCTAATGATTTGTTTTGATCGTGAATATTGTTAACTACAATATTTTTGCCAAATTTCTGCATTTGTGCAATTGCTAGCAATCCATAAATACTTGAAAGATAGACACCAGAGAAAAATAAAATAAACAGAGGTAAGTTGACAGGGTTCATTTGCCGAAGTAGATGTTTGATTAATTAAATTAGTTTTTGTCAGGGAAACAGTGATTTAAAATGAGCCTTGAAGAAAAATTAGTTGCTTTAGCAGCAAAAATTGCCAGACAAAAGAACAATCCCTAAGTGGCTTTATCGTCACCTAGATTCTTCTAGCCCAAAAATTAGCCTTTATCTTGCCTAGTTACTCAAACTAGCTGAGATAATTTGGCTTATAAGCCAGTAACTTTTTTAGATACTATTGATTAAAGATCGACTTTTAATAATATCTAGCTTTAATGTGTGGAAAATTATAGAGATTACAGGCTGCTAATCACCGCATGGTTGTGTTAGCTAACTTTGCTAGTTATTTCTGGTCAATTATCTTGCCCTAGAAACTCTTCACTATTTCAAAATTCCTATTTTATAGCTTAACATAATATTTTAGATTAAATGCTGATTGAACTGTTGTCATAGCAGATTTTTTTTCATTCAACAGCATTTTAAGAGTTGATGGTTGGTTATTAGGTTAGCTTCCCTTAAAATAAGTACAATAATATGTAAAGTTTCTTAAATAAAAAATAGTTGCCAAGCTTGGCTTAACAATGACATCTTTTACTACTTCTTTATTAGCACCCGTTGAAAATGACTTACACATCCTTACAGACAATCTCAAGCAACTAATTGGTGCGCGTCATCCAATTTTGGGTGCTGCTGCCGAACACCTGTTTGATGCTGGAGGTAAGCAAATTAGACCAGCAATTGTTTTATTGGCTTCGCGGGCAACCATGCCAGATCACGAACTAACTAATCGTCATCGCCGTTTAGCAGAAATTACGGAAATGATTCACACGGCAAGCTTGGTACATGATGATGTGGTAGACGAGGCAGATTTGCGTCGCAACGTAGAAACAGTTAATAACTTGTTTAATAACAAAATCGCCGTGTTGGCTGGAGATTTTCTTTTTGCACAGTCATCTTGGTATTTAGCCAATTTAGATAACTTAAAGGTAGTCAAACTTTTATCAGAGGTAATTAGAGATTTTGCTGAAGGGGAAATCTTACAGAGTTTAAATCATTTTGATACTAATGTTTCAATTGATTCTTATTTAGACAAGAGCTATTATAAAACTGCTTCTTTGATGGCTAATAGTGCTAAAGCTGCGGGAGAGTTAAGCAATGCTAATTCTGAAGTTACCGAGAGTCTTTATTGTTATGGTCGCAATTTAGGTTTAGCTTTTCAAATTGTTGATGATATTTTAGATTTTACTGGTTCAGCTGAAGTTCTTGGTAAACCAGCAGAAGCGGATTTAGCCAGCGGTAATTTAACTATTCCAGTTATCTATGCGATGAAACAGCAGCCCTATCTAGAAATTCTAATTGAAAGAGAATTTTCTGAACCAGATGATATCAATAAAGCCTTGGAATTAATTAAAAATAGCAATGGAATTGAGCAAGCTAGACAGTTAGCAACTAGCCACGCTGATGAGGCTGCTCAAAATTTAAGTTGTTTGGCTCCTTCACCATCAAAAGAAGCACTTAAAGAGTTAACTAAATATGTGGTTAGTCGCATATATTAGTCTTGATAACTAAATCAAATTAATTTTTTCTGCTCATATTAGTTAATACTGTGAATATGGACTATAAGACTATATATACTGCACTGCTGAGATAAATTATTTCAATAGTCAGGAAAAATAGACAAGGAAATGAGTAGGAATGAAAGATAAAAAAAATACAGTTGATTATCATAATTTTTTTCTCAGAAATAAGGTTGTTTTTCTACTGTTAATAAATAACGTATTATTAGGTTATCTAGTTTCTGGCTGTGGAAGAACTAAATATGAGACTAAATATATTCAATGCGAACAAATCTTTCACATTGCTAATGATGTTGTTAAAGATAATAAAAATGTTGCCTATATTGAAGGCAAACAGCCAACGGAATTGAAAAGCTCGTTAGAAGTTGCTAACAGAATGAATCAAGCTGCCGACAATATTCAAGCTTTGAGCCTTAATGATAGTGAATTGATTAAATATCAAAATAAATTAGTAACTATTTATCGTATATATTCCCAAGCTACTTATGACGCAGCCAAAGCCAGAGAGAACAGAGATATCGAAGCTTTAAACTCTGCTCGAATAGACGCAGAGAAAGCAGGAGCAATGCAGAATAATTTAGTTAGAGAAATTAATGCTTATTGTATGGTTAAATAATTCCAAATAGAAAAAGCGATCGCACTATTGAATAAATTGTTGATCGTGTTCGCACCGCCTTAATTCATGAATAGAGATGACTGGAAAACTTGGAACAAAGTTTTTTTAAGAAACAAGAAATTATTACCTGAATATTCTGGAATATATATAGTTCTAGATGGCGTTGTTGCATAAATAAAGTTGCGAAGGGTAGAAACTTGAAAATGGTAGATTGAAGCGCACGGAAGCTCGAATGCATTCGAGCTGTCCGCCGTCGCTTGTTAGCAAGTTAACCACAACCAAAACCTACTAATGAAGAATCAATAGCGCATTCGCAACTGGTCGCTCGTTCACCTGAATACATTCAGGTGCTTGCGAGCGACCGCCTTGCGCGGTCTGAGTATAACGCAGGACTAAAACAACGAGGAAGTCTAACATTTTGGTTAGATGAAGATGTTTTAGAACAATGGTTAGTCAAAAAGAAAACAGGTAAAAAAGGAGCATCTCAAACTTATAGTGATATGGCGATCGCAACGATGAGTACCGTTAAAAGCATTTTTTCTTTGGCAGGAAGACAGACCGAAGGATTTGTATCATCACTATTTGAACTAATGAGTCTAGATCTACCTGTTCCTGACCACAGTACAGTATCAAGACGTTTGGGGAGCTTGAAAATTGAGTTGCCTGTCCAAAAAAGCGAGAAAGCACTTCATTTAGTAGTAGATTCAACAGGGGTAAAAGTATACGCAGAGGGGGAATGGAAGACTAGACAGCATGGAATTGTCAAAAGACGAACATGGCGAAAACTGCATTTGGGTATAGATGAGAGGACCGGAGAGATAGTAGGTGCAGTAGTAACGACCAATGACTATCATGACTCGCAGCTTTTAGAGGACATTCTCGATGGAATAGAAGAAGAAATTTTACAAGTGTCTGCCGATGGCGCATACGATACCAGCAATTGTTACGAGCAAATCAAGCAAAGACAATCAAGGGCAACAATTCCGCCACGCAAAAATGCCACCGTGAGAGTGGAATCAGCTTGGGAAACCCAAGCATTTCCTCTCACAAAGATCTCTCAACATGGTAATTGTAAAGCTCCACCACTACCACGAGATGAGAACTTAAGAGCGATACGTAAAATGGGACGTAAAAAATGGAAAAGAGAAAGTGGTTACCATCGCCGTTCTTTAGCTGAAACCACCATGTTTCGCCTCAAATGCATCTTCGGAGGCAAGTTGGCTTCTCGCCAGTTCGATAATCAGGCAGTAGAACTATTCTTGCAATGTTCTGCTCTTAATCGAATGATTCAAATTTGCAAACCTGAGAGTTATGTCGTTGAATTATAAATCCATGACTCTGTTAGCCTCATTTCGATGCTCAATTTTTCTTCATGCAACAAAGCCATTATACCAAAACAAATCATCTAAGAGGATGTCTGAAAAGTTATAAATTATGCCAACCGTCTAAGCATGAGACGAATCATGGCAACTCGAATCATAGTTTCAGAAGTGGCAGGTAAAACTTCATAATCTTTATTCAAACGACGACACCAATTGAACCAGCCAAAAGTCCTTTCGACTACCCACCGTCGAGGTAAAATCTTGAATCCTTTCTCTTGATCTGAACGCAAGATTGTTTCGACTATCCATCGAGAAAGGGGTACTCCCCGCATCTGGTGTCCATGACCCACTTCATAAAATCTTGCCCTCGATAACCGCCATCAACCCAGATAGTTACCAAACGCCAAAATTGCTGCTTCTGTTTAGCTTTGCTGAATACAAGTTTCGCCCCCGCTCTTTCAGGAAGTGAATACAAGTTTCGCCCCCGCTCTTTCAGGAAGTGAATACAAGTTTCGCCCCCGCTCTTTCAGGAAGATTGGCTGCTGTGACCACTATCACCATCAATAATCCCAAAGTATCTACTAAAATGTGACGTTTGCGACCCTTAATTTGTTTAGCACAATCATATCCGACCTCCGTGTGAATCATGGTTGCGGTCTTAACAGATTGACTATCAAGAACTGCTGCTGATGGACTAGGGTGATGCTCCTCAATTGCTCTGACCCATTTTCTTAGTTGTTCGTGAATACGCTCCCAATCACCGTCAATTCGCCATTGTCTGAAATAATGATAAACCGTTTTCCATTTTGGAAAGTCATGAGGCAACATACACCAGGCGCACCCTGCCACTAATATATATAAGATTCCATTGATTACTCTTCTCATATCGACTGTTCGAGGACGACCTCCTGACTTTGCTTCTGGAATTAAGGTTTTGATTATCTCCCATTGTTCATCTGTTAAATCAGTACAGTATGATTGATTCATAACTCTTGTTACCTGTCTTTTTAGCGATTGACAGATTTAATTTAGCGAGAGTTTTTCTAATTTTTGCCAGCGATCGCGTTTATTTTGACTTTTCAGACATCCTCTAAAAGTAAATATAGTCGGCATCATTCACCCACTAAGTTTTATAGCTAATATATTTGCGGGATTAATCAATTAGTAATTAGTAATCACGATGAGTAAAAGGTTTAGCATCTGTACCTGTGTAGGTAGCTGCAATATGACCATCGCCACTTACCTTGTATTTATAGGTCACTAAGCCTTCCAAGCCGACAGGACCACGAGGAGGCATTTGTTGGGTGCTGATGCCAACTTCTGCACCAAAGCCATAGCGAAAACCATCGGCAAAACGGGTTGAACAGTTATGATAGATTCCAGCAGCATCGACGCGATTTTGAAAGATAGCTGCGGTTTGATTATCTTCGGTGACGATCGCATCAGTATGTTTTGAGCCATATTGGTTGATATGGGCGATCGCCTTTTCTACAGAATCAACTATCTTAATCGCCAAAATCAAATCGCTATATTCTGTTTTCCAGTCGTGTTCATCAGCAGGTTTAACTTTAATTATCTGGCTAGTCGCTTCATCTCCTCGTAACTGCACGCCTTCTGCTTCTAAAGCTTCAGCTATCTGAGGCAAAAACTCTGCTGCAATGTCTTGATGAACTAATAAAGTCTCGATCGCATTACAGGCTGCGGGATAATGAGTTTTTGCATCGACGGTAATTTTAATGGCTTTATTAATTTCTGCTGCTTCATCTAAATACAGATGACAGATACCGTCAGCATGACCCAATACAGGAATGCGAGTATTATCTTGAACGTATCGTACAAAAGAGTTAGAGCCTCTGGGGATAATCAAATCTACATATCGATCTAGCCCTAAAAGCTCTTTAATTTCTTCTCTGGTGGTTAATAACTGTACCACTGCTGGATCTATTGCCGTAGATTTCAAAGCCTGTTGAATTACTTTTGTCAGTATCCGACAAGAATTAATTGCTTCTGTGCCACCTTTTAAAATTACTCCGTTACCAGACTTAATCGCCAAACTGGTAATTTGAATCAAGGCTTCAGGACGCGCCTCAAAAATAATTCCTAGCACTCCCAAAGGACAGGTAACCCGTTTTAAAATCAGTCCCTCGTCCAATTGGCGATGAATTTGGTTCACACCAATCGGATCTTCTAGTTTCGCTACATCCCGCACACCCGCGATCGCTGCTTGCAGTTTAGATTCTCCTAACTTAAGTCTGGCAGACAATGCAGGCGCAATATTTTTTGCTTCGGCTGCCTGTAGATCTTGTTCATTGGCAGCTAAAATTTCTGGGTGGGCTGCTTCTAAAGCCTGCGCCACGGCTTCTAAGGCAAAATTCCTGGCTTCTGTAGATAATACAGCTAGTTTTCCTGCTGCTGTGCGAGTTTGTTGGGCAATTTCAATTAAAGGTGATGCTATCTCAAAGACAACCATACTTGTTACTGAGTATCTGGAGTATTAACAATTTTAACGGATTGGGTTAACAGCTAATACAAAGTTTAATGATTAAAAAGAAAAAGCCGAATTAAGGTGGCGCGATCGTTACTTTAGTAAAGTCCCAATCTTACAGTAAGTTTATCAACTTGGTAGAAAGCGATCGCAACCATAATTCTTTACTCAGGAAATACTTTAAATAAATCTAAGCTGAAGTTATTAAAACTAGGAAGATCAATTGTTTCGTTAGATAAGATAATTTGTTTGGAACGATAACCAGATTGACCTTTGTTATCTTGAAAAGGCTGACTATAAACTTCAAGATTATTATCGACCAGATTGAAGATCCAGTAGTTATTAATTTCTGCTTCTGCGTAAAGAGACAATTTTGTTTCTTGGTCGTATTTTAAAGTAGAGTCTGCAATCTCTATTAGTAATAAAATATCAGTAGCCAGAGGATGAGATGATAGATAGTTATCGTCTTTCTTGCTAGCTATAACTAGATCTGGTTCTGGTTCACTATCAGGAGGAATAATAATTGGCTCTTGTCCTCTAATATTAGCGCGATCGCCCAGCATGATAATAAATTCTTTGAGCAGCAGAGAATTACAAACAGAATGAGGTGTTCTTTTAGGTGACATCGCGACAATCTCTCCCCTAATTAATTCAACTCTGTCGTTTCCAGCAAAGAATCCCCAATCTATTAAACGATGATATTCATCGGTAGTAAATTTTTTGCGAGTAATTGCAACCATCAGCAGAAAATTACTTAATGCAGTTGACTTATTATATCTTTTGTCAATAAAATTCCAACAATAAAGTAACTGACGTTAAGCATCGAGCGCGAGAAATCAATGGTTTTAATGATCGATAAAAACAGAACAATGTTCCTTTTGACCCTTTCCCCTTAACCCTTCTTGCTCCGTCCTTACGTCTGAGGAAACCTCAGACAGGGCGGTGCGCTTTCCCAGTCCTCACAGATTAACTAGTGCGTAACATCGGTAAAGTAATGCTATTTATCAGCCAAGAGCAGTTTAGGATATAGATAGCAATAATATAGGTTTTAGTTTAATAGAAAATGAAAAAGCTGCTTGCCAACTGGCGTAACTCTTCCTGGTTGGCAAGTAGCTCTTTAGACACTCGTTACGCTCTAATTGAAGCTTGTCTAATTGGACTTTTTTCTGCCTTGGCAGCAGTTTTGCTCAAGCAGGGTATTGGCTGGTTAGGTGGATGGCGCATTCAAACAGCCAATTTGTACGGGGCAAAGATTGTCTTGCCTTTGGTGGGATTAATTTTAGGCACTTTAGCTGGAATTGTAATCGAACTATTGTCCCCTTCGGCTGCGGGTGGGGGTATTCCTCAGGTAAAGGCTGCCTTGGCTAAGTATCCTATTGTCTTAAATCTTAGAACAGCTTTAGTCAAGACTGTGGCAACTATTTTGATTATCGGTGGCGGTTTTACTTTAGGTCGTCGAGGTCCTACAGTCCATATTGGGGCTGCTTTAGGGGCGCAGGTTAGTCGCTGGATTCCCAACTCGCCTACAAACCGCCGTCAAATGATTGCAGCAGGGGCAGCAGCAGGTTTGGCAGCAGGCTTTAATACTCCTATTGCTGGGGTTTTGTTTGTCGTCGAAGAGTTGATGCGAGATATTTCTGGCTTGACTTTAGAAACAGCGATCGCAGCATCATTTACTGGGGCGGTTGTCTCTCGTATCTTGGGTTCTGCCGATCTTAATGTTCCTTTGGCGGTACTAAATTCTACCCGTCGGGGCAGCTTTGCTGTTCAAGAGATTCCTTTTTATATTGTTTTAGGTGTCCTGGCGGGTATTTTAGGGGGTATCTTTAACCGCTCGATTATCAAGGGCATAAAGTTTAGTCGTGGCTTACCTTTGCCTGTACCTCTACGTATTGGTTTAGCAGGATTAGTTTCAGGAACAATAGGGGCTTGGCTACCACCATTTTTTCATGATAATGCAGGTTTGCGAGAATTACTGATCGTAGGGCAATTTACTTGGCAAACTACCGTGTTGATATTCATTGCCCAATTTTGTCTGGTAATTTTGGCATATAGCGCAGGCGCGCCTGGAGGCTTGTTTTCCCCCGCTTTAGTTTTGGGTTCAGCTTTAGGATATTTAGTTGGGGTTGTGGAGGTGGCTTTGATTGGTTCAGAATCTCCTTATACTTTTGCTTTGGCTGGCATGGGAGCTTTTTTTACCGCAGTTGTCAGAGTCCCCATTACGGCAATTGTAATTATTTTTGAGATGACGGCGGATTTTAATCTGGTTTTACCTTTGATGATTACTTCAGCGGTAGCATATATAGTCGCCGAAAGTGTCTCCCAAGCTTCTTTATATGAACACTTGCTTCTAGCTAGTGGCATTGAGCTAACAGAAGAACATCCCCAAAACGACTTTATGAGTCAGCTTACAGCCAACGACGTAATGCAGTCACGGGTAGAAACTTTAGCTAGTAATCTCGCTTTGCCAGAGGTAATTAAAGCCATATCGCGATCGCATCACCGTGGTTTTCCTGTGGTAGAAGAAGGTAAGCTGGTGGGCATTATTACTCAGTCAGATATTCCCCAGGATAGCAAGCAAACCGAGTCTAGTTTACTTAGGGATATTATGACTTCTCAGCCGATTACGGTTAGCCCCCAAACTTCTTTAGCCGATGTTCTTTATCTGTTAAACCGCTACCAGCTATCTCGTTTGCCCGTAACAGAAGGGTCAAAGCTTCTAGGTATAATTACCCTCAGCGATATTATTAAAGCCGAAGTCAAACAGCTAAATTGCGATCATCAACCACAAGCCAGATTTGAACCTTCTTATGTAGTTTATCAAACCCGCTCCCCTGCCATAGGTAGAGGCAAAATTTTATTACCTATTGCTAACCCCAAAAATATTGCGCCACTATTAGAAATTGCAGGAGCGATCGCCCTTTATCATCAATATGAAATTGAATGTGTGGCAGTTATTTGTGTTCCTCAACATATACATCCTGCCCAAGCTGAAGTAAAAACAGATAATTATCGTCAGTTGATGAAAGGTTTGGAAACCTGGGGCGAAAAATCAGCGATCGCGGTGCATACACAAATTCGTGTAGCTACTGACGTGAGTGAAGCAATATTAGAAACTATCGGCAGAGAACATATTGACTTACTAATAATGGGCTGGAAGGGCAAAACTTCTGGAATTGAGTCAATCTTTAGTAATTTAGTTGACTCTTTAATTCAACAAGCACCTTGCGATTTGATTTTGGTAAAACTCGGCACGTCTGCCCATGCCTTCCCTAAAGAGCTTCATTTACGACACAAGTGGCTGATTCCGACAACTGGAGGCGATCGCCTTAAAAAACTGTTGACCATTTTACCTGCTTTAGCTACCTTGGATTCCATTCCGCCCAAATTACAGCTATGTCAAGTATCTCCCCCCGATCGAGCGCAACTTCCTACTCGTGACTTTCACAAGGCTGGGGAGTTAATTCGCAAGGCGATGAATTGCCCAGTCATACTTTTACCAATTTCTGCTTATTCGGTATCAGAAACAATTGTTAATTTAACTAAACGTAAAAAATATGGCTTAGTTATTTTGGGGGCAAGTAATGAAGGATTACTGCAAAATGTAGTCAAAGGAAACATCCCCGAAGCGATCGCTAGACAAGCAAATTGTACAGTAATAATTTTTCGTAGTTCAGGGCGATAAAGTGATCGAGAACACAGATCATTTTAGTTATCTGATCCAATATTGAAACAAGAAATACAGAGAACAAATTACTCTTATCTTTCTTTTGATTTTTTTAACATTAACCTTTTCTAAATGGCAGTGATTTTAGAGTAAGGTTAGGGTTTGTTGATATATATGTCGCGCATTTTGAAGATTTGCTGACATTTATAAATTGTTATTCATATTAGAAATATAAGTATCAACAAACAAGTGAAGTCTTAAATATTTTTTGGTTCAATTGTATTACGGTAAATAGAAATCATGAATAATAATAGTTCTTGCCCTTGTTGCTCAACTTCCATGTTGCTCCACCTAAGTAATCGGCGTAGTTTTTGGTTTTGCAATTATTGTCGATTAGAGATGCCCAATTTAGATGGGAAAAGAAAAAACAGCCAAAAAAATACAGTTCAAATTAATACTTCTTCTCTCCAAGCTGCAATTACAGCTAACAAATCATTAGAAGCTGTAGCAGCTACCTAAATAAAATTTAAGCAAAAATTAAACATTGGCACTTCATAACACAATTAATTGTATTGTAGAGTGCCAATTATTTTTTATTCCCCACATTTGGTTTGTTAACTTATCTAATTAAGCTGTTAATCATTTAAACTGCACATTCTTGAATTAGACAAATAACAGTCACCCAGTCACCTTGTCACAGCAGTTAGATTAAATGCGTAACGTGGTTATCTAATTATGAGCGATCGCCTTACTCTCAATTCCACCTTACTTGAGCTAGATAATGCTAGCTACAAAGCCTATAAAGACATTAAAGGCAAATATCAATTTGAAAGCTTCTCCCTGATTGTTGACTATGTGCAGGGAGATCCCTTTGCCTCTCCTAGCCAGATGCGGGTAATTATTGCTCAACAGGTGGCACAGTTTCCATCGCCACTGTATAAGTCTGCGAGTCGAGAAGTAGCATTAAGGGACTACTTAGCACGCCAATTTGCTCAAGTAGCCAAAAAATCGAGTGCCGATCGAGGCACAGGAAAAAGCGGTTTAATTGCGATCGCACCTTTAGGACAAGAAGTATTAGAACGAAGTGCGGTATATATTAATGATACGCAGCTAGAGGTACGTTTTATTGTCGGATTGCCTGCTAAGGGCAGAAAAATCCTGGGTCGTCAAGCAGCCCAAATGCTATGTCAAGACATACCTAATCTAGTTACCTCTCTACTATATAAATCATTAAATGCTACGGCTATACAGAAGCACGTAGAAACCATCGAAGATGCAGACTGGCTGAGGCAACAGTTACCCCAGAAAAGCTTAGTGGCGTTTGTAGCAAATGGCGCAATTTTACCCCGTCGTAGCGGTATAGATCCTCGTCCTTTATTAAATGCTATTTCTTTTCAATCTCCTCCATCACTAGAAGTAGAGTTTGATTGCCCCAATCAGGGAGTAATCAAAGGCATGGGTATTCCCGCAGGAATTAGTTTAATTGTGGGTGGTGGTTATCATGGCAAGTCTACCCTACTCAAAGCTATTGAATTAGGAATTTATAATCATCTGCCTGGAGATGGCAGAGAATATGTAGTAAGTAACCCCCAGGGAGTGAAAATTCGCGCCGAAGATGGGCGCAGCATTACGGGAGTCGATATCTCGCCTTTTATCAACCATTTACCTCAAGGAAGATCCACTACTAGTTTTATAACAGCCAACGCTAGTGGCAGCACTTCCCAGGCAGCAAACATCATCGAAGCTTTAGAAGCAGGTGCAGAATTACTCCTAATTGATGAAGACACATCAGCAGCTAACTTTACCATTCGCGATCGCCGAATGCAGGCTTTAATTGCCAAGCAAAAAGAACCAATTACCCCCTTTATCGATAAGGTGCGTCAGCTATATACCGAATATAATGTATCGACTATTTTGGTAATGGGAGGCAGTGGCGACTACTTCGAGGTAGCTGATCGGGTAATTGCTTTAGATAACTACTTACCTCAAGATGTAACAGCCAAAGCCAAAGCGATCGCCCAAGAATACCTGACCAACAGAAACGCCGAGGGAGGAACAAACTTTGGCAATATTACCTTCAGAATACCTTTAGCAGCGAGTATTAATCCCCGTCGGGGTAAACGAGAAGTACAGCTAAAAACTAGGGGAGTAGATCGAATCAGCTTTGGTGTAGAAAATATCGATCTATCCGCCGTAGAACAAATAATAGATCCAGGGCAGTTAAAAGCGATCGCCCTAGCAATTATTTATGCTAAAGAGAATTACATCAATCAGCAGCTAACTATTCCTGAAATCTTACAGCGAGTTACCCAAGACATTGAGAGATCGGGGTTAGATATTATTAGTAACTTTCCTCAAGGAGATTTAGTTCAGTTTCGTCCTCTGGAGTTAGCAGCAGCCTTAAATAGATTAAGAAGCCTACAGATTAAAGATTTAAACGAGCAATAAATTTAAAATTGCTAAGGCTATTAATCGTTTACTTATTTTGGGGAACTCTACAAATAGAGTTATAGCAGTCGAAGTAAAGGTCAAGACGTTAAACAACTATCTCGCGCAAAGACGCAAAGCGGTGCGACCCCGCGTCGACGTAAGGCGCAAGGGAACGCGCACCAAGACAGACGCAAAGACGCAAAGACGCAGAGACGCAGAGAGATTATAAAGATGTCCTAATCTAAAGTTCGATTGCTATACGAAAAAATATAGGTAGGTATTAATTAATCATGACATCAAGGTCTTCTCGTCAAGCGACATCAGGAAATAGTGGCGTGATTATTATCGCAGTACGTTAGTCGGTTAAAATAGAAAATTTAATTGCTCGTAAGTAGCCAAGGGGTACTCGCCGCAGGGAGTAATTAGTACCCAAAATATTTGTAGCAATGTATCTCGTAGAGGCAAACGATTGTTTACCCCTACCTAAAAATTATCTATTGTTGACATTATTTGATTTAGCGTGATTTAACCTGAATACGCTTGCATTATTTTTTTAGCTTAACTGTATAATCCACTAAACTTTGAGCAAAACCATCAAATCTTTCTGCTAGTTTGGCATCTTTTAATTTGCCTTGGGAGTCAAAAGCTTGCCATGCTTGCCCCACTGCAATCTGTTCGGGGATAACAAAGCCATGTACCCAACGAACAATAATTCTTAGGTCATTGAGAGCATTACTGTTGGATTGTCCTCCCAAGACGCTGATTGCCCCAGTTACTTTGCCTGATAAATGCTCAAAGCTCATTAAATCTAAGGCGTTTTTTAAAACTCCACTAACGCTACCATGATATTCAGGAGTTGCCAAAATCAATCCATCCGCAGCCTTTACTTTGTCTCTCAGCACATCTACATCTGGATAGTCTGGATATTCGCTACCACCATCACAGAAAGGTAATTTCATTTCTCTAAGATCGAGTATGTCTACTTCTGCGCCTAAAGCCTCAACTCGATCTGCTGCTTGCTGCAATGCCAATGCACTATAGGAATCAGTGCGAAGACTACCTATGATACCAACAATCTTTACCATATTTTACTAACTCGTACTCATTATGATTATGTATAAGCTAACAAAATTATTGTCTATACGGCAAATAGCGTAAATTAAATTTTATGGCGATCGCTTGAAAGTATTGAAGTCGTGTACTGGCAAAATTCAATTACCATGAAAAATATTAGAATTTCTGTCCCATTGCTTATAGTCCCAGAAGAGAAAGAGCCATAAGATAGGGGTGGAAATGTATTAATAATTTTAATGTTGACCTATCAAGAAGAATCTTTAAAAGTAAAGCCTGTTTCTGCCGAGGACTTAAAAAAGCAAGAACGAATGCGGGATGTAACTTTACTACTACAGCAGCTGGTAGAAAGAGAAGAAACATCCTTAAAACTGATTATTGATTGTCTGATTGATGTTGGTGCAATTAACTATGCAAATCATAAACTGCATAATCCCTCTCTCAATAAAATTATGAAGGTGCTGGTAGGCTATATTAAACCAGTAGCCCGTATGGTTGCCTTACTTTGGCTGAAAAAAAATCTTCCTGATTTGCTTACCGCTTGGTTAGAAAGTAAAGTTTCCTTTGAACCAGTACCAATAAATAAAGAAGAAGCTTTTACTGGCGATCTCGAAACTGTGCCAATTACGGAAGAAGAAGCGATCGCTTTAAACCAAGATAGTGGAACTAATATGCAGGATAATAATCTTTAACTAGTTACTTTGACCATAGCTCATCTTTAAAAGTCCAGTAGGCGATTTTCTACTGTGTGGCATACTGATGGCTGAGATCTTGACAATGCTATGCTCAAAAGATTTAAGAAAATAAAACAGAAGTATGAAAACTAAAAGAGTAAAATAGAAAAGATAAAGATAAGTAACAAGACTATCGAAAGTATAATTACCAGAGTCTAAAGCCAGTGTTTAGGATAAGGTCTACCCTCAACTAAATTACTAAAGATTACAGTAACTAAAACGATAACAATCGACCCTCCCAAGGCTGGAGTCAAAATAAAGTGCCAATCTGCATTACTTAAAACTCCAACTAAAGCGACTGCTCCTGCAGGTGGATGCACTGTTCTGGTTAATTGCGTTAATTTAATCGTAGTAGCTACCGCCAGAGCCATAACCCAAGGGGCTGTACCAAATAAATATACTAAAAATACGCAGGTCAATGCACCTATTGTATTACCTACAATAACGTTGCGTGGTTGAGCTAAAGGACTATCAGGCACACCGAAAACTAATACCGCAGTTGCTCCAAAAGGTGCAGCAATTAAAGGATAAGAGCTATAAACTGAAAGATAAGCTAAAATTGCGATGCCAATAAAACTACCAACATAAGAAAGCCCAATGTGTTGCCAGGAAAATTTTGGTTGGTGTTTGTGGCTCTGTTGCAAAGCGTAAAATTTACGTCTCCAACGCCTTAAAAAAGAGCGATTAATTGGTTTGTTAGCAGCAGTAGAGGTTTTTTGGGAATGTCGCATTAATTACAAGAGCGATAAGTAATTGAAGGTTAGGCAACGCATTGTTATTAGATTTAGCAAAAACAATTTAAATACAGCTAGTTATGCTTTATAGTCAATATATCATGACGAAAACGCATAAGGTATTTTTAGATACAGAAATATTTAATGACTGGCTAAACTTTTGCTTATGAAGACGACCGCACTATAGCTACAATTTCAAACTCTAATTAACTTTGTAAATCAATACACTGTTACCGATAAAAAGTTTGTAATTATCTACAAGTTATGAATAGTCAAGTTGTCAAGCTCAATCGAAATTTAATACCTGAAATCAAAAGTCGCCTCCAAGCAGGAGAAGTCATTATTCTTCCTACAGATACCGTCTATGCTTTAGTCGCTAAAGGCAACGATATAGAGGCTGTTAATCGACTCAGACAAATCAAAGCCTTTTCTTCCTTAGACCTTTTTAATGCCTCAGATTGTTCTTCCTGCCCACATGAGGAAATAAAAATGAAGAGTTAACAGTTTTCTGAAAATTCGTCTCAAGCATGGCTTAATTAAGTTATGAAACGTTAACTTGACCAAGGTACAGATAACTTTGTATTTTTAAATACAGAAAGTATTTTTAATTTATGCAGTTACGTGCTTTAAAATAATTTAGGAAAGAACGATGAAGCTCCAAAAACTAAGTGAACAAAATTCGGCAGTGCAATGGTGTTCGATTCCTCTCAATCGGACTAAAGCAACAACAGCTATGCCCCAACCCCAGTCAGATAGCTGGGTGCAACTGTTAGAATCAGAATCATTTAGTCCTTTTTGCCATGATGAGGCTTTGCTGCTTTGTCAAATATCTAACTGGGAGTGGGTAGCCTGGATTCCCGCTCATGGTGAGGCGGTTATTAATATCGAGCAGTTTTGTTTTCCTGTAGATGATTAATGTTCAAATCTTAAAGTAATTCCACGCCTTATCGCCGATGAAACTTTAAATTGAACTGGACACGATGCTAACTCATTTTTGACGACTAAAGTATTGGTGCAAACAAACGAGTTACTTCAGCTGATAGCCCAAACCAAAAGGGTCTTTGCTTATATTCTTTTAGGTCAATTAAACGTGAAGCACCAAAGTCGTTCTCCAGCATTTTCTCGACGTTTTCTACCAGATCGTGTTGTTGGTGGTCAGATTTAATTGCAAAGGTCATCACTTCAAAGTTCAAAAAGAAAGAGCGATTATCAAGATTTACCGTGCCGACACCTGCGATCGCGCGATGCCTTCGGCTAGCTCCGCGATCGCATAAAATAATCTTTTGGTGCATAAATCCCGAACGGTAACGACATACTGTAGTTCAGCATAGTAAGAAAAAGAACATAGATAAACTAGTAAATGATCTGGGCTATCAGGTAAAATAATTCGCACATCAACACCCTGTAAGGCAGCTAGTTTTAAAGCATTGAGAGTGGAATCATCAGGAACAAAGTGCAGTACAAAGGCAGTCAACTCTTCGCTCGTCAAGCAGTGTTTGTGAAATTATAATTACTTCTGCAATATTATCTAGGAAATTATTAGATTTATTCCTGATTTTTTACTATATGCCATTATTTCCAGCGAAAAATAAGAGATTTAGCTAGGATTCAGGTAAAGTAAAACAAGCCCGATCGCAATTGCCAGAATTAATGAGTAATAATTTATATCAAGATATTCGAGAATTTTATGATGCTTCTAGTAGACTGTGGGAACAAATCTGGGGTGAACATATGCACCATGGTTACTATGGCAAAAATGGTAACTACAGATTAGATCGTCGTCAGGCGCAAGTAGAATTAATTGAAGAATTATTAATTTGGGCTGGTTATGCTGAAAACAATGCGCCAGAGAAAATAATTGATGTCGGCTGCGGTATTGGTGGCAGCACCTTACATTTAGCACAGAAGTTTGCCAGCAAGGCAACTGGGATTACTCTATCTCCTGTGCAAGCATTTAGAGCCAAAGAAAGAGCAGCAGAAGCAGGTTTAGACGATCGCATTAGGTTTGAAGTAGCGAACGCTTTAGAGATGCCCTTTCAAGACGATACGTTTGATTTGGTATGGTCATTAGAAAGCGGGGAACATATGCCCGATAAAAGCAAATTCTTAGCAGAATGTTATCGCGTCTTAAAGCCAGGCGGAAAGATAATTTTAGCTACCTGGTGTCATCGAGAAACTGATTCTTTAGCTGGGAATTTAACTGTTAACGAAATTGCTCACCTTAAAGAAATTTATCGCGTATATTGCTTACCCTACGTTATCTCTTTATCCGAGTATAGAGCGATCGCCTTAAACTGTGGTTTTAATGAGCTTAAATCAGATGATTGGTCGATAGCGGTGGCACCTTTTTGGGATGTGGTAATCGACTCGGCTATTACACCCCAGGCAATTATGGGTTTATTCCAGGCAGGTTGGCAAACAGTTCAAGGCGCATTATCTTTAAACCTAATGAGTCGCGGTTATGCCAGGGGATTGATTCGCTTTGGGTTAATTTGTGCTACGAAATAGATAGGCGAAACAGTTACGCCAGTAATAAAATAACTTTATGAAGATCGATCATGTTCATTTCTACAATAGGAATGCAGCAAGAACAAGAGACTGGTTTATCCATAATGTCGGCTTTCAGGCGATCGGCAGAAGTATTAATCAACACACTCATACTGAGGTAATTGCTTTAAATTCGGCTTTTTTGGTAATTTCCTCACCCTTAAGCAATACTAGTCCAGTTGCTAAGTATCTTGAGCTTCATCCTTCGGGGATAGTGGATATTGCTTTTAGAGTAGATAATATTAAATCAATTATTAGTCAGGGAAAGTATATAGGAGTAAAAATATTACAGCATCCTCAGACTTATCAATCTTCACAAGGGAGATTTAAAGCTGCCAAAATTACTGGCTGGAATTCTCTCCAACATACTTTAATTGAAGCGACCTCAGATAAGTTTAATTATTGCTTACCAGATATAGATATTAAGCCATGTTCGCTCAAGGCTAATTTTAAGACAAATATTACTCAT
This sequence comes from Waterburya sp., assembly GCA_965218345.1. Lineage (GTDB taxonomy): Bacteria > Cyanobacteriota > Cyanobacteriia > Cyanobacteriales > Xenococcaceae > Waterburya. Next base: position 5,085,755 of record CBDCKS010000002.1, on the reverse strand, counting down.
ATCGACCATGTTGTTCTCAACGTTGCTGCGGGTAAATTAGACTCGGCTGTCAGGTTATATCAGGCTTTATTCGGCTTCAAAATACAGCAGAGTTTTAATATTCAGACTGAAAAATCGGGATTAACCAGTCAGGCTTTAATCGATGATAGTGGTGAAGTGCAGTTTAATATTAATCAGCCAACTTCAGTTAGTTCTCAGATTCAAGAATTTATCAATCTTAATGGTGGATCGGGTATTCAACACCTAGCATTGCGATCGCAAAACTTGATTGCTGACGTGGCTTTGATGCAGCCTCATCTTAAATTTTTAACCGTACCCCAGTCCTATTACAGTCTGCTAAAGCATAAATCATGGTTAAGTACGCAAGAGTGGCAAGCGATCGCCAATAACCAAATTTTAGTCGATAGCGATCGAGGAAATTTAAAACATCAGCCTGTTGCTAAATCTTTGCTGATGCAGATTTTTACTCAGCCCATTTTTGAGCAACCAACTTTTTTTCTTGAATTTATTGAACGTAGACAAGAAGCAAAAGGTTTTGGTCAAGGCAACTTTAAAGCCTTGTTTGAAGCGGTGGAAAGGGAACAAGTTAAGCGAGTTTGAGAATTGACCAACGGTGACAGCAGAGGTCAGCATTCCTGAGTTTAAGATAAACTAAAAGCCCTAACATTGTTCAAGTTGTTTATTTTGTGGTTGTTTTAGCACGGGATTAACTTGAGATTTAATACTCGATCAAACTTGAGCAATTGCTTAACTTGCCCTGCGCGATCGCAAAATTACTCTTCGATCCTTGAAAGTTAAATTATTAACTGATGTTACTATGGTAGTGTCATTAAAAGTCTTGCACTATTTTGGTGAAACTTAGAGCTGTTGTTTTAAAAGTTGCGATCGCTTTTGGAAAAATCATACCTCAATTCAGCAACACCATCTTTAGATATCTGTAAAATCTGACTCGGTAATAGCTGCTGCACTAACACCATTAATAATCGCCAAGAGTTGATTGTCATTACTCGTGTCTCTAATTATCACTGCTGTGCCTGCTGCATTGCTAAAGATATTCAAGTCACTAAAGCTGGTTGAACCTGCCAAATTTAATAAATCAACACCGTCACTAAAGCCAAAAATTACGTCTCTACCTTCTGTTGACTCCAAAACAAAGATATCTGCACCACCATTACCGCTTAAGCTGTTAACCCCAGCACCGCCAATCAGAAGATCGTTACCATCACCGCCCTCAATATTGTCATTTTTTGCACCACCAACTAAAGTATCGTTACCACTGTTGCCTTTAATAAAAGTTTTAAGACTCGTTACACTATTTGCATCAATTAGATTATCTCCACCGCCACCATAGAGATTAGCAAATTCAACACTGCTGAATGTATCAGTGCCGTCTCCTGTTACCTGAGTATTAGTTAAGGTAATATTGCTATCTAATGCTACATAGAGACGGTCAATACCAGCACCGCCATTAAGAACATCGTCTCCCCCGCGACCAAATAAAATATCGTCACCATTGTCACCCTGGAGATTATCATTTTTTGCACCACCTCGGAGGGTGTCGTTGCCTCCATTTCCTTTGATAAAGGTTTCGAGGCTGGCTGCATTTTTGGCATTGATACTGTTATTTCCATCGCCACCATAGAGTTTGGCAAGTTCAATATTGCTAATGGTGTCTGTACCGTTCCCCATTAGCTGAGTGTTACCCAGAGCCAGATTATGATCGATTGATTCAATTAAAGTATCGTTTTGGCTTCCCCCATCGAGGTTGTCATCGCCAGCACCGCCTAGAATCAGATCTTCTCCAGCACCAGCATCAATGTAGTCGTTATCGTTGTCTCCTTTTAAAGTATCGTTTCCTTCATTGCCGACAAGATAATCGTTGCCATTAAAACCCCGCAGACTATCATTGCTATTTCCTCCAGTTAAAATATCATCATCTGTCCCGCCATTGAGAACCAAGGCTTCATCTTTATTTTCGATATAGGCAACTAATCCAAATTCTGTTTTGTTATCGCTAAAGGTAGCTCCAGATAACCCTGATAGATTTAAAGCAAATGCTTCTGTTGGCTCGTTGTAGACAGTATCATCAATAGTTTCAACATCAACCGTAGCGGTAGTTTCTCCTGCGGGGATAGTTACTTGTCCTGATGTAGTAAGATAATCAGAGCCTGCAACAGCATCTAAATCTTCAGTACTGTAATCAAACTGCACGTCTACTGGTGCTGGCATATCTAATTTAAAGTTGAAGGTAGCGGTGCTTCCTTCTCTTACCTGAACTTCTTCAACTTCAATTACAGGAGTTACTTCTTGAGTTTCAGTACTGATTCGCAGATCAGCAAACTGGATAAATTCTACGTTAGTTAATGAATCAGTGCTGTTGTAGCTAACCGTGTTGCCAGCTTGGCGGAAAAAGATACTGTTGTTGCCTTGATAGGCGACATTATTATAGACTACTGTATCTATTCCCTCGCCACCATCTATCTTATCGCGACCTTCACCAGTGGTAATTGTATCGTCTCCACCATGTCCATAAATAGTATCGTTCCCTGCACCACCGTCGAGGATGTTATTTCGCTTGTTGCCGACTATGTAATCGCCACCATCGCCACCGTTTGCGCCTTGATCTACATAGCCTAGGGTAATATAATATCATCATTGCCATCTCCACCGTTACGTATTCTGGCAAAAGGATCTTCATCACCAGAAGTATTATTTGATTCATCAATAGGATTACCATTCTCATCGGTTAACTTACCCTCTCCAGCAGTAACTGTATAATCTACGTCTGTAGCAGCAAGATTACTTTGAGGAGTGTAAACCACCTCGGCGGTAACTATGTTCTCGGCATCAATGCTGACATCCAAATCTTCGACTGAGCCTTCATAAGTTAATCCCAGAGGACTATCGGTTAACTGGTTTGGTTGAACTGTATCGACTACTTCACCATCTACTGATATGTTTACCTGCGCTACTTGATTAGCCAATCCTGATTTGTTTAATTCTGTTGACAGCTTAGAAAAGCTATCGAGCATCACACCTTGATTGGAATCAATCCAGTTAATGTCTCTTGCCATCAAGGGAAAAGCATTGTTAGGGTCTAATCCAAAAGCTTGAACGTTAGCAAGTTCTCTTACATCTCTGGCTTTGAGTAACATATCTAAGCGGTCTGAACTGTTTTGACCATCAGAAACAAAATAACCAATGCCAGTGGTAAAAAATGGATTAAAGGTAGAATTTAACAAGAACTGATCTGCCTTGTTTAAACCGTCAAAGTATTTAGTGCCAATACCAGTATCGGTGGTTAAACTTTGAATAGCAGCCAAAGCTTCATCAGCAGTTAAGTTTTGACTGCCACCAGAGTCTAGGGAAAACCTTGCTTGAGAGTCAAATGAGACTACACCAAAGTTAGTGTTTTCGGCGATGCCTTGAGCGACAAAATAGTTGGTTAAATTTGTATAGGCATCTTTCATTGTCTGCAATTCAACTGCATCAATACTAGATGATGTGTCAATGATGTAAACTACGTTGTGTTGAATATCTGGTTTGTAGGGAGAGATATTCAGGGTATAGTCTACATCTCCATCCAGCATTGCTACTGGTGCAGTCAATGATACATAAGGTGGTGTGGGTGGATCATTGGGGTTGGGGTTGGCTGTAGTGTCTGTTGCCTGTACTGTTTCTGTGTCCTCTTCTCCGTCTTCTAGGGGTAGGGGGATGATGCGAGGTGGAGGTGAACCTGTACCTGAATCTGCTGCGACAAATGCTCGCCTTACTGATTTGTCTTCTCCACCTGATGCAGCAAATGCTTGATTTCCTACGTCTACAGTTTCTCCATTGAATTGACCAAACTCGATGTTTTTAAGAGTATCAACTCCATCAATTCCGCCATTTTTGTGAGTAACGGTTGTAGTTTTATTAGATGTTCCAGTGGTCTCAATATCGTAATTTTCTATTGTATATTCATCAGAGAATACCGCTACATCTTCTCCCTTACTACCATCAAGCAAATCGTTACCCGAACCTCCATCAAGTGTATCGTCGCCAGAGAAAAATGATGCTGAAATAAGATCTCCTTTTAAAGTATCATTACCACCAAGACCTTCCAAAATATCGTTTTTCTTATCACCTGTTATGTTGTCAGCCTTATTATCTTCTCCTAAGATAAAGGCGTTTTGATTTGTACTTAGAAATACATCACTGACCTTTAAGTCGGAATCTTTTCGATCAATTATGACAAAACTGTCTCGTTCAATTTTGTTGTAATAACCTGAATTAAATAATCTATTAGTTGCATATATGTAATTAGAAGAAGCATGATTGTTTATGCCGAATAAACCTGTTTTATCAAGATCGAGATAAAGATCGGTTGTAGAGTTGTTAGTATCTGCTCCACCAATCCCAACTCCAAATGGATCGCCAGAAGTAATTTCGTAAACAGGATCATTTTCAAAACCGATGTTAAGAATACGAACATCTTCTGGATCGTTGCTTGCTAATGGAGATGCAACAGGTACGGCTGAATATTGATTTCCTGGGTGTTCAGCCATATACAACTCTGCCATAGCACCACCTAAGCTATGACCAGTTACTAGTATTTTTGATGCTGGATTAGTTTGAATATAATTATCAAGTGCTTGAAAAAGTGGCTCGAATAAATCATAGTGTTCTTCTAGTCGCGTCCAATAACCTTCGTCTCCTTCAGGTATTTCAGTACCTCGAAAGGCAAGTAGCAAATTATCTCCTGATTTAAGTACTGCTGCGTTAGCATCGCCAAAGGGCAGACCAAAAATATCTCCTTCGAGCTTAAAAGTATTTCCTGTAATTAATTCTGGATCGAGTCCATAATCTTGATTAGTTAAATCTGGTGTAATTACTTCCCATCCATCAAGAGACATTTGATTTTGATAGACACTTTCGGATGCTTGAACTAGTAGTTTGACTTCAGATTCAGATAGAGTTGGGTGATTTAAAATCATAAGCTGTTAAGCATTTAAACTGTGATAATGGCATTGCCTTTGTTTTTTAGTTGTCGTGTCCCCATTTAATAACTAATTCTCCTTGATTTAAAAGCTGATGTAATAAAATCTCCAACTCTTCGATTGATTTGAAAAGTCTACCCGCAATGTATTCTTTTGCTGAATGCCAAACTAATTCAATTAAGTTGTAATCTGGACTATATTCAGGCAAAAACTCCAAATGTATATTGGGCATTTCTGTTTCTATTTTCTGAATGTATTCCTTCTTTTTATGAAAACTGGCATTATCTAAAATAATTACTATTTTTGCTCCTTTTTCAGCAAAGTCTTCTCTTTTATTTCTATTTTTAAATACTTAAATACTCTTCTATTTTCTTTTTAAATGCTTCTCTTTTCGGCGGACTTCTCTTTGACTCTAAGCTATATTTTGCCCAAAGGTAAACGTATTTTTTTCTATCTAATATCCTCCTTACTTGTGAACCACTTAACTTGATTCCTGTTCTCTCTTCCAAATATGTTGCTAATCTTTGTGCTGTCCATCGACCAAATTCATATCCTAACTCTTCTGGCTCTTTTTCAATTGTCTCTAATAATATTTCTATGTATTTTTCAGTGGCTTTTTGGTGATTACCTTTCATTCTTTCATCTTTGAGGCTTTCTAAGTTATCTGGATCACCATGTACACACCAATAACCTACTTTGTTTTTTGAGCAGCCGATAAATTTCGCTATTTCTTGCTGGGTTTTTCCATCATTCAGCAATAACAAAATTAATATTCTCTCTCTAATGTCTCCATTTTCTTCTCTTTTTAGAGCTTTTTGCAATTTCTCTTTTTGTTCTGATGTCAAATGGTTTTTTGCTGGCATCTTTTTTCGCGATCGCACGTTTTTTAGCCTTATTATTCTACCCAATCTAAATGCTTAACAGCTTAGTAGTTTAAACTTAATAAATGTAGACAAAAAACAATGGAGCTTCTGATTGAGCAATTAATGATAGAGCTTTTCATGGAAAGCTATATCTGTAGAGAAATACATTTTTGTAAATGAAAAACATAATCTAATTATCCAGATTCAGATGGCAATTTATTTCTTCAGCAAATAGAATATAAAAGCATAAATGTTAATAATTTGTTTTTGATTGTTTATGAATAATTTTGATAACGAAGCCTGGGAATTATTAAAAACAACATTAATAAATGGTCTTTCCATTTTGATCTGTTATTCAATTTTATATTTTGTATTAAATAAATTGCTTGCTAATAGAAAAATAAAAGCAATTGTAATTGGATTAATAACACCATTTTTCTTTTATTATTCTATTGGGTATTTGATTCACCCTTTTACCGTACTACTTTATTTTCTAGAAATAGACCCTATTGGTATAATTGGTGGTCTAATATTCGGTTTATTAAAGCCATTATCTTTAATATCAGGAATATTTGTTGCCTTTTATTTATTCAAGAAAAAACAAAATAAATAGAATGTCGACAACATTAATTTGATCACGATCACTGACAAAAACAAATTAAACTATCAACCTGTATCTTTTATAACATTTTAGGATGGCAAAATGTCAATAGTTATATTTAGCTAGTTATTATTATCTAACCATGTAATTTATATTACTTATTTCTAATATTTTAGGTATTTTTAATTAATTAACAATTTCATGTTTAAGTAATTACCAGCAAGTGAAATTTTTATTTCTAGAATTAGAATTTAAAAAAAGATGATTAGATTTTTCTGGCAATCGCAACTAGAGAAAATTTATCAATTAATTATCATTTCAAAAAGCAATTAGAATTACAGAAAATTTGTTTTATTTGGTGGGCAAATTAAAGTCATTATAAATCGTGCTAATTATTAATTTTTTGCCCACCCTACAGTAAGGAGATCGTACCTATCGATCATCTTCATACAAAGGCGATCGCAATTTAAATAAAGGATGGATAAAAGCGATCGTTCGTATTAATAAATAAAATATTATTTTGGTGGGCAACAATTTAAAATTAAGCAAATATCTAAATTATTAATTTGCCCACCCTACAGGGCGATCGCACTTCCATTAGCATATTGTCCAGAACTGATATTCATGTATCGTACGGCATCAACATGGGCTTCAATGTTAATACTCCAAAATACTTGAGTTGAAATAAATAGCAAGAGCAATTTAATGATTGTTGCTATTTATGGTTTATGGTTGACAATTATTGATTAACCTGAGTTCGGGTTAAGAGGATTGAGGTAAAAGCCAGTCAAGACGAAGACTTGGCTTTTTGGGTTGATGACAACAAGCGATTAGTCCACAGAGAACATTAACGCAAAAATTAACAGGCGATGCCTTCGGCTAGCTTCGCAATCGATGGCGAGAATGTTCAATCTGAGAAATATTTTTCAGTTGGTCGTTGATTGTTTCAATAATCAAACGTTGGCGAGATAAAAGCTTATCGTGGAGGCGCATTAACTTATTTTTCATATTACGACGAGGAAAGCGCAAAAAACTGAATTCCGAACTCCTCTAGTAATTGATTGGCTAGCTTTTGAGAAACATAACCCCTGTCGGCAAAAAATTTGCCAAAAAGATTTTGAAGTAATTCAGCAATAGAACGACGCTCTTAAAGGAAGTACGAACGCTTTATGGTTTAACCAATGGCTCGAAGATCATCTAATTCCCGAATTGAAACCCAACTCTACTTTGATCCTTGACAATGCCCCATTTCATCGCCAGGATGATGTATTTTGTATTGCCGAACAAGCAGGTCACAAAGTTTTGTTTCTACCACCCTATTGGCCTGATTTCAACCGTATCGAACAAGACTTTGCTATTCTCAAAAAAAGACGTATTTATTCCGCTCCAGGTATTTCCTTAGATGACATCGTTAAATCATACGGAAATTATTTAGAATGACTATACATACACAATAGATTGAATAAAATTTTGCTTGAAAAAGTTTTAAAATATACAGAAAATTATATTTTATCTGAAGTAATATAATTATCTAATCAATGTCTTTTATTTTTATTCATCCAGTTCTAATGCTTATTATTTATTAGATGTTCAAGCTATTTAAAAAGTTGCTTGAGCGATAGTTTCATATTAATGAATTAACTAATAAACGATAATTGTTGTCAAGATTTTCTGATGAACGATCAAATTGTAAAAGTTGCAAAAATTACCAAATTAACGTCAAGAATAAAAAGTCTTCGCTTAGTTAGTGCTGATGAAAAGAGGCTTGCAGCATTTTCCCCTGGAAGTCATGTGGCGATAGAAATTCCTCTAGAACAAAAAAAACGCTATAATTCCTATTCTTTGTGTAGTTCTCCTTATCAGACAGACTCTTATGAAATTGCGGTACTTTTAACCGAAAACTCTCGTGGTGGCTCTCAATATTTCCATCAATTATCGGTAGGAACAGAATTAAAGATTGGGTTTCCTAAAAACTCTTTTGCTATGTTTAGTTTAGCAAGAAAATATGTCTTAATTGCTGGGGGGATTGGCATTACACCTTTGCTTTCGATGCTGACTGCTTTGAGTAGATTTAAAACTCCCTTTGAATTACATTACGCTGCTAAATCTCCAGGAGAATGCGCTTTTTATAAATTTCTACAGCAGCAATACAGTCCCCAAGTTAAATTTTATTTTAGTAAAAAAGGCAATCGCCTCGACCCGAAGCAAGTTCTCAAAGAGCAACCGTTAGGGACTCATCTTTATTTATGCGCTCCTCATAGTTTAATGGCAGATTGTCGCAGTGCAGCACAGGCATTAGGATATCCTAGTTCGGCGATTCATAGAGAACTTTTTGGAGCAGTTAAAACCAATAAAGTTAAGCCGTTTACCGCTATTTTGGCTCAGTCTAAAAAAGAAGTGGAAGTACCCAAAGATCAAACTTTATTAGAAGCACTAGAAGCTGCTGATATTGCTGCCAAATATTCTTGTCGCGCGGGTGGCTGCGGGGCTTGCGAAGTAAAAGTTTTAGAGGGAGAAATTATTCACTTAGATAGTTATTATTCCTCAGAAGAAAAAGCTGCACAAGACCGTATTTTGGCTTGTATCTCTCGCGCTAAAAGTAAACAACTGATAATTGATTTATAGGAATTATAAAAATTATGAGTAATAGCCCCGAAGCAATCAAAAATTTTCCTTTTCCCTTCGCCAGTGATTCTTATATGTATTCGGTCAATATTCAGCCCGTAACTAATGAGGCAGTCTTTGATGTTGACGAACACTATCAGGCAGAAATAAAGGAACGCGATCGCATTTTAACTGAAGGTAAACAAGGACGTTATTTTGCTTTCCCTCACATGAAAGTTGCTCAGTGGGATGTGATTGAAATAATTATGAACGATTTGGCTAATTACTACCCCGAATCTTTTTCTTTTACTCAAAATGGCGATCGCTGGACTTGGGAGAATAAAAAGCTTAACCTCAAAGATACCTTTACCTTTTTAGACGAATCAACCTTACCCTACGAACCATTTGAATATATCTCTCGTCAAGTTCAAGAAGATATTATCTTACTCGATCAACGCGAAGGCGATTTATTTATGGATGCGGGAATTCTTACCTTTCCTGCCAGTTGGTCATTAGGATTTGATGCAGGAATGCGCTTTGAAGAATTTCACGGACCCGTACCACGAGCGCATGAACTGGGCGTTTTCAAAAAAGCCAAAGCCTTTTTAATGCGGATAGAAATTGGCAAACCTTGGACAAGACTTAACTGGACGATGACCGTTAACCGTCGCTTGGATACATCTCTCGATACCTATGCCGACTGGAAAGACGAACGCAATACAGTCACTTTAGCCAACTGTGGCGCAAAGGTACATTTGCGAGTTGAAGTACAGCGATTTGTCCGCTTACCTCGTAGTAACGGTCTGATGTTTCCCATCCATACTTACATGATTAGCTTGGAAGAACTTTTAAGTAATCCAGTTTGGACAAGACGACTATATCAGGTGCTGAAAAATCTTCCTCCCGATCTAGTTGAGTATAAAGGCTTAAGTCCCTACCACGAAACTGTATTAACTTGGCTGTCTCAATTCGATCTTGAATCAGAATTGGTTTTCTCTTCTCAAGTAGCAAGTAGCAAGTAGCAGGTAGCAAGTCTCAAGTGACATCGCTTTTTGCGCATATAGCAAGTAGCAATTAATCACGCTCCTATCATCTCTTAATAACCACTAATCACTAATAATTATGCAAGCTCAAGAAAAAGTATCAAAATTTGTCGCAGCTAAACCAGGAGTACAAATACTCAAAGCAGGTAATTTAGATATGGCAGATTTAGCCATACGCTGTAATTTCCCTGGGTTAAAAAGTCAGATCGTAGAATTTCCCATTACAGATACGGAAAAGCCATTGACCGCAGGACGTTTTACGATTCAAAAGTCCGCAGATTTACCATTTGACTACGATTTTTTAGAAGTAAAGATCGTTATTTCTGGCTCGATCCGCGTTAAAGATAGTGACGGGGTAATTCATAAAGCCAATGTCGGGGACGTTATTGTTTTTACTCCCCCAACTTCTGTAGTTTTCCTCTGTGACTCAGAAGGCGAAGCGGTTTATATGGCTCATCGCGAACAAGCACCAATGTTTAGTCAGAATGGGGAAAGTCAGCCTGTACTCTCAACCAAACCAGGGATTCAACTAATTAAAGCAGGTACGCCAGAAACAATTGAAGTTGCGCCCATAGTCGAACTTCCCGACCACAAAAGTCAAATTATCGACCTGCCTATTTCCGAAGCAGATAGACCTCTTTCTTTGGGTCGTTTTGCTATGCAGCCATCGATTGACTTTCCCTTTCTCTACGAGTATTTAGAAGTAAAGGTAATACTCAAGGGCAAGATATGCGTTAAAGACGAACAGGGAGTTAAATATGAAGCAACTCCAGGAGACATTTATATTTTTACTCCCCAAACCGTAGTAACTTTCTTAGCAGAATCAGATGGTGAGGCTGTCTACGCAGGACATCGTGAACAAGAACCTCTTTTCCTTCTTTGATTACAAGTTAAGGGCGAACCAACCTTCGCCCCTACGACTGTTGACCATAAATATTTACTATCATGACTACAACCACAACGCGATCGCAAACCTTCCGTAACCTTGCTTCTCCCCAACATCCCCTCGAACCCTTAACGGCAGAAGAAATTAAAGCGGCGGTTAGTATTCTCAAACGAGAAAAACAGTTAGGCAAAACAATTAGATTCCCAACTGTCACTCTTAAAGAACCCGACAAACAGGCTGTCTTCAATTTTGAAGAGGATGATAGCATCGAGCGTGAAGTTTTTATTATTATTCTCGATAATGCTGACGGGGCTACCTATGAGGCGGTAGTATCCCTAACTTCAGAGAAAGTAACATCTTGGCAGCATATACCAGGGGTTCAGCCTTCAATTATGCTCGATGAATTTGAAGAATGTGAAGCTGCGGTTAAAGCTAGTCCTGAATTTCAAGCAGCGATCAAAAAGCGAGGCATCGAAGACCCCGATTTGGTAATGGTCGATCCTTGGTCGGCTGGCTATTACGGTATCAAATCAGAAAAAGGACAACGACTATCGCGGGCTTTATGCTGGGTGCGATCTACTCCCACAGATAACGGCTACGCCCGACCCATCGAAGGGGTAATTCCCGTTGTAGATTTAAACAAGATGGAGGTAATTCGGGTCGAAGATCACGGGGTTGTTCCTTTACCACCCCAGTCAGGAAACTATGCCCAAGAATTTATCGATGAATTTCGCAAAGATCTCAAACCTCTAGATATTACTCAGCCTCAAGGTACTAGCTTTGAAATAGAGGGGCATTTTGTGCGCTGGCAAAAGTGGCAGTTTCGCATCGGCTTTACTCCCCGCGAAGGTTTAGTTCTTTATACTATCGGCTATGAAGATGGCGGACGATTACGACCAATTATTTATCGCGCCTCTTTATCAGATATGGTCGTTCCCTACGGCGATCCACGACCCCAGCACTACCGTAAAAACGCCTTTGACGTGGGTGAATATGGAGTCGGGACATTAGCTAATTCCCTGAAGTTGGGCTGCGACTGTCTAGGGGAAATCCGCTATTTCGATGCTTTTATGACCAACAGCCGAGGCGATGTATTTACCATAGAGAATGCAGTGTGTATGCACGAAGAAGACTTTGGCATACTATGGAAGCACGTAGACTGGCGCACAGAACAGGCAGAGGTCAGGCGATCGCGTCGTTTAGTAGTTTCTTTTATTGCCACAGTCGGTAATTATGAATACGGCTTTTTCTGGTACTTTTACCAAGATGGCACGATTCAGTATGAAATAAAGCTAACGGGAATTGTTAATACAGCCACCGCTATGCCAGGAGAAGATCCCAAATACGGCACTCTAGTTGCACCTCAATTAAATGCGCCAATTCACCAGCACTTTTTTAATGTTCGCTTAGATATGTGCGTTGACGGCAAAAATAATTCAGTTTATGAAGTAAATACCGAAGCCGAACCCTTGGGGGAAAGCAACCCTTACGGTAATGCCTTTTTTGCCAAATCCACTCCCCTAACTACCGAATTAAAAGCCCAGCGCATTATCAACCCTTTTTCTGGTCGCTACTGGAAAATTGTAAATCCTTCTAGCTTTAATGGATTAGGACAACCCGTGGGCTATAAACTAATGCCAGGGGACAATATTCTGCCTTTTGCTCATCCCGAAGCGAGCGTAATTAAGCGGGCGGGCTTTATGAACAAACACCTATGGGTAACTCCCTACAGTCCAGATGAAATGTATAGTACAGGAGATTATCCCAACCAACATCCAGGCGATGAAGGCATAACTAAATGGACTCAGGGCGATCGCTCTATTGAAGATACCGACGTGGTTGTCTGGTACACCTTTGGACAACATCATATTACCCGTCCCGAAGATTGGCCCGTCATGCCCGTGGCATATATTGGCTTTAAGCTAAAACCCATCGGCTTTTTTGATGCTAACCCCGCCCTGGATGTACCACCTTCAGCGAACGGTCATGGGAAGTGTCATTAGTAAGAAGTGGGGGAGTAGGGAGTAGCGCGAAGTTAAGGCGCGTTTTGAGTAAGAGTATTCTTTCTCAAAAGCCACCGCGCGTTGCGGGGGTTCCTCCCGTTGAGCAAACTTTGTAAGAAGGGAGTAGGGAGTAGGTAGTAGGTAGTAATGAGTGTTGCTTCCTCTGTTTTCTCTGCCCAGTAACGTTAGGAGTTTTTTGTGAGTCAATTTACGCGACGCAAGCTGTTGAAATTGGTTGGTAGAGCAGGGGGTGTAGCAGCAGTATACAGCACAATGAAAGCTCTGAATTTGCTAGATTCCCCAGCATCAGCAATCCCCAAGCCCAAATTAACTGCTGATGCAGGAGAAGGAGTCAAGGTGGCAATTCTAGGAGCAGGAATTGCGGGAATGACTGCTGCTTATGAGTTGGGCAAAGCAGGATATGACTGTACAATTCTCGAAGCAAGAGAACGCGCAGGTGGTAGATGCTGGACGATCCGCGCTGGTACAGAAATTGAAGAACTAGCAAGCAAACAAACCTGTCCTTTCGATTCTGAAGAACATTTATATTTTAATCCTGGTCCTGCCCGAATTCCCTACCACCATCAAGAACTCTTAGGTTATTGTCGAGAATTTGGCGTACCTTTGCAGGTGCGGATCAATGAAGACAGAGCTACTTATTTTCAGGACGACAAGGCTTTTGGCGGTCAAGCTATTCTCAATCGGCGCGTTGTCAATGACAGTCGGGGATATATGGCAGAGTTGTTGGCAAAAGCAATCAACCAAAAAGCTCTGGATACAGAAATACAGGCTGAAGATCGAGAACGATTGTTAGAGTTTATCAGTCGCTATGGTGGTCTCAGTAAGGATTATCGCTACCAAGGAACGGATTCTGCTGGCTACAGTTCGCCCCCAGGAGCAGCTTTAATCCCAGGAACACTTTACGAACCACTGGATTTTTCTGAGTTACTTAAGTCAGCTTTTTGGGAATACAAATTAAATTTCAGCGAAGGCTATAATCAAGCAGCGACAATGCTCGAACCTGTCGGCGGCATGGATCGAATTGCTAAAGCTTTTGAAAGTCAAGTAGGCGATCGCATTAAATATAATGCCGTAGTTAAGCAAATGCGCCAAACTCCAAATGGAGTCAGCATCGTCTACCAAGACAAAGATGGACAACAGGAGTTGACCGCAGATTATGCCATCTGTACTTTTCCCTTACCTGTTTTAGAGAAAATTGATACTAATTTTTCACCACAAGTAAAGCGGGCGATCGCTAAAGGAACAAATTATACTAATGCCGTTAAAGTCGGTTTTCAAGCTGAAGAACGCTTTTGGGAACAAAAAGATCGTATTTATGGCGGGATTTCCTGGACAGAGGAAGATATTACGCAAATTTGGTATCCTTCAAGCGGATTTCATCAGGAAAAAGGTATTATCGTTGGTGCATATATCTGGGATAATCCGATTAGTGAACCTTGGGGAAAGATGATGCCAGCACAGCGCATTGCCAAAGCGATCGCCAATGGAACAAAAGTTCACCCCAATTATCCAGAGGTAATTAAACCAGCAATGGGTGTGACTGTCGCCTGGGAAAAAATGCCCTACAGTTTAGGCGGTTGGGTAGAATGGTCAGAAGAAGATCGCGATGGTGCTTATCGTCTACTTAATCAGGTTGAAGGATCGATTTACCTAGCTGGAGAACATTTGAGCTATTTAACAGGTTGGCAAGAAGGAGCAATACTTTCGGCATATCAAGCGATCGCCAAGATTTCCGCAAAAGTAAAAGCGACTCAGACATAGTATTTCATCAGGAAAAAATAAATGTTTCGATTTTGGCAAAAAATAGCTTTAGTTTCGTTTCTAGTAGTAGGATTACTAATTGTTAGCCTTGAAGGTACTCTAGCCCAAGTCGTTCGACATCCCATTCCCGATTCAGATTTTCCGATCTCTCAATCCGTGTCAGTAGCACCTAAAACCACATTAGTATATGTAAGCGGTCAAGTTCCTGCCGTAGTTGATGAGAGTGCCAAATCAGATTCAATTGCAGCTTATGGAGATACGACAACTCAAACTGTCAATGTTTTAAAGCAAATTCAAAGTATTCTCAAAAGTCTCGGTCTAACCATGGGTGATGTGGTAAAAATGCAGGCGTTTTTAGTTGGCGATCCCGATCATGGGGGCAAAATGGACTTTGGTGGATTCATGGAAGGTTATACGCAATTTTTTGGGACAAAAACACAGCCAAATTTACCAGCGAGATCGGCAATGCAGGTTGCTGGTTTAGTTAACCCAGGCTGGTTGGTAGAGATTGAAGTAGTGGCAGCACAATCTCAATCTTGAGCCAAACTAAAATACGGTCAACGACCATTGCCAAATAAAAAACGTGAGCATTCCACCAATAATAGTAGCGAGAAGATTTTTGGTGCGCCAGCTAATGAGGATAGCTGCGATCGCACCTACCAACCTAGCATTAGTATAATTCAGCAAAATTTTATCTCCCGTTGGTATTAGTACCGCAGGAACAACAATTGCCGTCAGAATAGCAGGAGGAAGATAATTTAGTGCTTCGATTAATCGAGCAGGAAGTTTAATTCGATTGCTGAAAGCCAAAAGAGGATAGCGAATCAGGAATGTAACTACCGCCATCGCCCCAATTAAGTAAAATTCTTGTTTGGTCATTAGTTGTTAGTTGTTAGTCGTTAAAAATCAACACTTGCTACTTGCTACTCGTTACTTGCTACTTTTTTAGCAACCATACCAGCGATAATTCCTGCTGTAGCTGCCACCATCAAACCTGACTGATAGGGAAAATTTTGAGTCAGTAAAGCCATAATTCCTGAGACGACAACGGTGATAACCATTGGTTTATTCTGAAGATAGGGCATAACCACACCAATAAAAGTAGCCGACATGGCAAAATCTAAACCCCAACTGTTAGCATCTGGGATAAGATGACCGATGGTTAAACCAACTAAGGTACAAATTTGCCAGTTAGTATACATAAAAATAGCTGCACCAAAGTAATACCAGTGCTTATAGATAGAGCGATCGCCCAGACTGTAGCGATTAATTACTACCGCAAATACTTCATCAGTCAGCCAAAAAGCCAAAATAACTTTCCAAACTGGTGACAGGCGTTGAACGTGAGTAACTAGACTGAGAGAGTACAGCAGGTGACGTAAATTGACCACAAAAGTAGTCAAGATAATTATCGGCAAAGCTGTTCCCGTGGCTAATAAACCTAAAGCTATAAACTGAGCCGAACCAGCAAAAACTAGAGCGGACATAGCGATCGCACCACTAAAAGATAAACCACTACTTTGAGCCAAAGTGCCGAAAATAATGCCAAAGGGAATTGCGCCAATAACCAAAGGTACAATAGCCTTCGCCCCTGCAATAAATTCTGTTAATGGCGAATAGCGATCGACTTTACTTTGATTCAATTTTGCTCCTCAAATTTAGAAATTAACCTAAACTCAAGTTTAGAGAAGCCTAAATTATATTTCTTGTACATTTTTGCAGCCTATTCAAAAATATGTATGGGTCAAAATTTACTATTTTCATTCTCATAACTAGAAATTTCCACAAGGTTTTGGTCAGGATCGCGAATATAAATCGATGTAATTTTTCCCAAAGCTCCTGTTCTAGTAACTAATTCTTCAACAATTTCTACCTGACAAGTATGAAGATGCTCGATAACGCTTGCAAGAGAATCTCTAGTAATCAAACAAAAATCTGCCGAACCTGGCGTTGGCGCGATTGCGAAGCTAGCCGTAGGCATCGCTTTTGGTTCAATCTCTTTGCCAAACTCATGTAGATTTAATTTTTGGTTGCCAAATTTAAGTGCAACTCCTCCTTGGTTAAAAGTAACAACTTCCATACCCAGCACCTTGGAGTAAAATTCGCAAGTAGTTTTGATATCTTTTACTGTTAGAACAAAATGGTCTATGCTTTCAATCTTCATCGACGTACTTACTACTAATTAGTCAGAAATGCAGTTTTTTTCCTCTAATAATTAACTTTTCAATTTCGTTAATTACATCCTCAGAAATTTTTAAAGGACAACCCCAGTAATCGAAAATACCACCACGCTTGATATTTTGTCCGCAGGTAACAAAGACACCAGTACCTAATTTAGTTTTTAAATAACTAGCTAACCAACCGACAAAACCACTGTTATCGATACAATTCTCAAAATGAAATGAAAATATTTTAAATAATTCTTTGGTAGAGTCAAGACAAGGGACTAGCTGACTCCAAACTTCATTATCTCTAACTAAGGCAAGTGCGTCTTGACGAGCTAAATCAGAAAACTTATCCAGAGAAAATTCTTCAAAAGCATAACTTTCTGCAAAGATTTTGAATTCACTCTGAGCGATAACTTTTAAAAGTCTATTTTCTATCTGCGCTGCGGTTTCGTAACTGATTTCAACCATGAAAATATTCGCTGGCTATTTATAATTTTGATAAAAAAAGTTTAAGCAATAATTCTGTGTTCAAAACCCCTGACATACTTTCCTGGCGTTACCCCAACAACACGCTTAAAATGGCGGTGTAAATGACTTTGATCGCTAAAGCCTGTCTCAGCAGCCACCTCAGCAATAGAAATTCCCCTAGCCAATAGCCTTTTAGCTTGAGTAACGCGCACCTGCACTAAATAGGCATGGGGAGGTAAACCAAGTGTTTTACGAAAGACTCGCAATAGACGTAGGGGTTTGAGATTCACTAAATTAGAAAGTTGCTCTAAAGAAATATTTTTGGTATAACTAGCTTGCAAATATTCTTGTATACATATCACCGCTGAAGCTTCTGGACTAATAGATTTGGTTGGCGGTGGTGCTTGAGCATATTTGCTAATTAACTGCGCAAAAGTCCAAATCAAAAGCGATTCTTTTTCTAATTGGGAAGCAGAATTTTCTAAACACAAGTGCAAGTATCTCAGTTGTGCAGCAAGCTGTAAATCCTGAATTATCGCAGGGAAATAAGGAAGAGGCTGGGAACAATCTGCTAATTCTGAGGCTGCTTTCTGAAGCAGATGAGTTTCAGGATAAAACATTCGATAAGTCCAGCCAGATTTAGTTACTGCGTGTCCTGTATGCACTTCGCCTGGATGTACAACTACAACACTACTAGGAGGCGCAATATGGTTAGAACCTTGATAGCGAAAACCTTCTATTCCTGCTTCAATTACTCCTATAGCATAGCCTTCGTGGGTATGCCGTGAAAAAGTATGGTCGATATAAGTCGCTCGTAATAATTCTAAATTACTTAAAGAGCGATCGCACCAAAACTTGGCTTTTTCCTGATGGGTTTGGGATTTCATCTAAACAACAAAAATAATTTTAGACTCTAAATTTACTTTGACTGATACGTTTCAATCTTGTCTTGTACATTTTTGCAGACAAAAAAAACCGAGGATAATTTATATTTGGTTTTGATGAAAAGTAACAAGTTGCAATGTCTATTATGTTTTAAGGCGATCGCCGAATTTAATAAATTCAAGATGTTCCAATAATCTTGCTGACTGGTCATCATTTCAACCTCTGGAAATCCGCTTAATTTGAACTCAAACTTGCTAACGTTTGTAAATCTAAAATCTTTAAATCGGCTTGAGCGGTTGCAGGCAAAGCAGCACCGCTTCCTTCTTGATTAGCTCGGCGATCGATCCAAACTGTAGTTAATCCAATCGAGCTTGCAGGAACAATATCATGATAAACACTACAGGCAGCGTGAAGTATTTGTTCGGGAGAAAATTCAATGCGCTCGATCGCATACTCAAAGTTTTTGAGAGAAGGTTTGTAGCTCTTTACCTGTTCTGCGGTAATGATATAGTCAAACTTAACCTCTAAATGCTTGGCTGTATCGGCAAAAAGAGCGTCGTCTATATTAGATATAATTCCTAACTCAAAGCGACTTTTTAATAATTCTAGAGCTTTTACTGTATCTGGAAACGGCTGCCAATTCTTAATTGAATCGGCAAGGGTGTTTTGTTCGGCTAAAGATGGTTCAAAATCAAACTGTTCTCCAAACTGGCGCACAACGTTTTTGAGAATATCTCGATACTTAATATATTCTCCTTGTTGTAGCTTCGATTCAAACTCGGCAAATTTCTGAAGAATCTCTTCATCCTCTAAATTAATACCATGATTAGCAAGCAGAGGTTTTAATGCTCCTAACATTCCGCTTTCCCAATCAATTAGTGTTCCATAACAATCAAAGGTGATGATTTTATATCGATCAAAGTCAATCATATTATTAGTTATTGGTTATTAGTTATTGGTTATTAGTTATTAGCTACTTCCTACTTCCTACTTCCTACTTCCTACTTCCTACTCTCTACTTTTTATTGAGCATTGAAGCTTGCTTTTCTAATGACTGCAAATATTTCACCATCAATTCTCCGTCCAGATGATGAGATGCTGCAATTTGCTCGGATAGAACTGCATCCCCAGAACATATTGCTTCTACAAGCTGTTTATGGTCTTCAAGTAGTTCCTTTAAACTCGGACGGAGTGAATTGCAAGAAGCAATATATAGCAGGACTTGATTTTCAATAATTCGATACTGTTCTTGAAGTCGATGATGACCAGAAAATTGAATCACAGCTTTATGTAAATCAAAATCGGCGATCGCGAAATCATGCCAATTCTCTTGCTCGACTGCTTTTTCTAGCTTTTGTAGGGCTTTTTGAAGAATATCAACTTTTCCTGGTGCGATCGCTTCTGCTGCTAACTTAGCTGCCAAAGCTTCTAAAGCACTTCGTAGAGTATATAATTCCCAAGCATCTTGAGAGCTTAAACTTATAACCATACACCCCTTGTAAGGATATTGAACAACTAAACCTTCATGAAGTAGCTGTTGCAAAGCAGAGCGAATAGTCCCTCGACTTAGATCGAGTCGCTTGGATAATTCAATTTCTAGTAAACGCGAACCAGGAGCAAGATCGCCACTAATAATTTCGGTTCTTAAAATATCTGCTGCTTTTACGTCAAGACTACGAGATTTAACTTTTGAGCTTTCTTTCATTGCCAAAATGTGAATTTTACCCCAGTCGCTTTGCTTTTTTATTAGTCTCGATAGGAAGGATCTTCTTTATCTAGCATCCGCCTTAAAGCTTGCCACTGAAGTTGACCCAAATCATCTACGTTTTGATCCATCATTGACTTATTGCAGACATCTTCTGACGGCATAATTAAAGGGCTTCTTGTAGACTGAGCCAAAATTTGCGCTTCACAAGCTTTCTCAAAATAGAACGCTAAAGTAAAAGCCTCAGCAATGCTACTACCTGCTGTCAATAAACCATGATTCCGTAAAATCATGACATTTTTATCACTTAAATCTTTAGTTAGTCGCTCCCGTTCGCTTAAGTCTAAAGAAATCCCTTCATAATCGTGATAAGCAAGGCGATTATAAAACTGGAGAGCAAACTGAGAAGTTGGCAGCAGTCCGCACTCTAGCATTGAAACTGCTGTGCTATAAGGAGGGTGAGTATGAAGAACACAGTTAATGTCTTTTCGACCAGCAAGAATAGCACTGTGAATGACAAAACCTGTTGGATTAGGAATCCACTCGCTATTGCCAATGATATTTCCTGCAAAATCCACCTTTACTAAGCTAGATGCTGTAATTTCGTCAAACAGCATTCCGTAAGGATTTAATAAGAAATAATCCTCGCTCATCGGTAAACGAGCCGAAATATGAGTTTCAATTAATTCAGACCAGCCAAACCGATCCATGAGCCGATATGCTGCTGCAAGTTGTATCCTAAGTTCTCTTTCGTCCAAAAGAGGCAGAGTTTTAGGCATACAAGACTGCAAAGATAATTCAATTGATTGTTTCATAGTCTTTTAAATAAGAGCGATCGCGCCACCTAAAAATTCGTAAGAAATGGTCGTAATTTAGCTGTCGAACAACTAATACAGTTGAGTATAAATAGTATTTCAAATATTGTCAACAATGTGACTAGTATTGTTGACAATATAAATGTATATCTTGCCATTATCTAGATAAAAGTTCAATTGAATCGCCTGCTTTAACCATACCTTCGACAAGCACAGCACCATATACCCCAGCATAGCCTTCGTGGGACTGAGCAATATGTTTAATCAATTTAGAATCTACTGCTGCTGTGTCTGGATTGACGGTAATTACTTTGCATCTTGGATCGCGTTCGAGTATATTGATTTCTAGGCGATCGCCAATCTTTAAGCAGTGACCGACTAAGTCATTTTCGTATTCTGGTCGATCATCGTTCCACTTTACATAAAAATTAGCTCGAAACTGCCGTTTATCAATGTCCATGTCTAGCTCTTCTGTCAATAGATCTCGCATCTGCATAGAAAATATAGATAATGGTCGGCAATCAAACTGACTTCTTTGGCTAAAATGCAGACTGAGATTGCAATCGCCAGTTAAAGATTTTAGATGTTCCAAAAAATCATGATTATCGAGGCTGTAAACATCACTATTTGGAGCTTCAACTTCAACGCTAAATTGATTTTCATCGGGATAGAGAGGATTGATTCCTGGGGGCATTTTGTGTGCTTGAGCTAGGTCTTTTGGCTGTAGAGTGGCACTATGATTTTTATACCGAGGCTGATACAGCAAAAGTGCTTCGTAGTCTCGAATGGTGAACCAAGGAAAGGCAGGATTACCATCACCATTAACAATTCCGTAGACGCGATCGCCCATCATTCCCGCGAAAGAGACAAAGATTTCATTAAGCGTTTCTCCTCTCATACTCTTAACTGGGTAACGCCAGATGCTTTCAACCGTACCAATTGGGGACATTTGCTGACTTCCTCATTTACAAGAGATTAGTATCGATTGCAGCATATTAATAAAGAGCTTTGTTAAACAGTAAGCAGCGTTACTTTATTGTTAGAGATCGCCAATTCTTTTTCAAAACTCCGCTCTAAACAGACAGATGGAGAAGTCATAACTCGATTTAGCAAGTGTACCAAATAATACTTTTGTTGAGTTCGATTACCTTTATCTTGATTAAAAAGCAATACTCTGCAGCCTATTAAAAACTTTTTAATGGAGATATATTTATGTCCGCTAGCAAAATCTGGGATAAAGAGCCGTTTTGGGGTTTAAACTACGATCTCGACCCGCAGTGGCTTTTAACTCCAGAGCAAAAAGAATTACAGACTAAGTTAATCGAGCTTTGCGCCACTACTTTACGTCCTAATGCCGTAGAATCCGATGCTGCTCTTATTTATCCCCGTCATAATTTTGAAGCTCTGGCGAGTCTTGGTTTACTAGGGCTTTTAGTACCTGGAGAATGGGGCGGTTTAGGTGAAAATCATACCTGCGCTGCAATGGTAGTCGAAACGATCGCCCGCTATGGTTGTCCGAGTACGGCAATGTGCTATACGATGCACTTAGGAGCAGTAACTACAGCCTTATTTCGCGCCGATTGCAACTTGGAACTACAGCAGGTTTTA
The DNA here is from genome assembly GCA_965218345.1 of Waterburya sp. Lineage (GTDB taxonomy): Bacteria > Cyanobacteriota > Cyanobacteriia > Cyanobacteriales > Xenococcaceae > Waterburya. The sequence goes on along the minus strand of CBDCKS010000002.1, from coordinate 5,063,345 downwards.
CAGCGTTTAGACTCGGATGTATTTATTGGCACGCTTTCTTTTTCCGATCCCGAAACTGGTTCTCACTTCTGGTATCCCTTCTCTTCTAAAGCTAAAAAAGTAGCAGGAGGATGGGAGGTTCTCAAAAAAGCTTCTTGGACTACATCGGCGGGTTTTGCTGACTGGTACGTGGTGCAAACTACCAGTCCCGACTTTGATGGCGACTACTCCGATTTATCTTGTTTTTTGGTTTATGCCGACGAAGTACAGGCAGAACCCAAAAAATGGGATGCTCTGGGTTTGCGGGGCAATCAATCGGGAACTTTGCTGGTAGATAATGTAAAAATTCCCCAATCAAGAATGATCGGTGAAACGGGTGAAGGTGCGATCGCCAATGATGAGATAGTAGATCCGTTTTTTCTGCTTTGTTCTTCAGCTTGTTGGAATGGCATTGCTATGGGGGCGATCGATATTGCTAAACGTCATACTACCAAGAAGAAGCATATTGATGTGGGAATGCGGGTGGCTGATTATCCGACAATTCAGGACTATTTTGGCGAAGCGGTAATGGATAGTAATGCGTCTCGCAGTTTTGTCTTCTCAATGGCAAAGCTCATGGACGACTTGACAGATAATTGTGATTGGACACTCCATCACGATGCTTCGGCTAATCCTCGTTCAGCTTATCTGCATTGGTATTGGCAGATTAAATTTATTGCAGCGAAAAACGTAGCGCAAGTTACGGACAAAATGCTTCATGCCTGTGGCGGAACGGGATTTAAAAAAGAATTAGGCATTGAAAGATATCTGCGCGATGGTAAAGCTGGCTGGGTTATGGGTCCTACCAATGAGGTTTTACGGCAATTTGTGGGCAAGTTTGCTCTATTTGATGGTTATGAAGCTCTCGACTACTGGAATCAATCAGTAAATGAGCGAGTCTTGCATAATGAGATTAAAAAAATGGATGCAGCAGCCAAAAAACAGTTGGCAGCAGAATTGCTAGCAGAATTGGCAGAACAAGAATCAGCGCAGGATGTGTTAGTAACGTCGGGTTAATTAAGTAATAGGTAGGGGCGATTCGCGAATCGCCCGTACAGTAATAAGTTTTTCTTGCTTTTTACTTTGTATCGTAATCATTGAAATAGCCATGAAAACTATAGTTGAACCAGAACAATATACCGATCTACCGCCAGCTTTAGGGGAGGTGGTTGCTGAGTATCGCATCGATCCAGGTAGCGCGATCGCCTATCAGGTCAAAAAGAACCACTATATTCAGATTATTGATGTCAATGGTTCTCAATGTGCCGACTGGATCGCCTTTAATAATTCAGATTTGGCAGAGTCAATAGACAATACCGTAACTCGAACGATTAATCAAACTACAGTCCCTAAAGTTGGCAACAACAGCTATTTTTATTCGCCAAGCCAGCGATCGCTAGCTCAGGTAGTTATAGATACTTGTGGTTATCATGACAGCTTGCTTCTTGCCTGTACCAGTAGCTATTACGAAGATTTGGGCTATGCTCAACATCCAAGCTGTAGCGAAAATTTTAATCAGGTACTCAAACCCTATGGTATTAAACCCAGAAAGGGATGGGCTGCGGTTAATTTTTTTTATAACACCAGTGTAGATCCTCAAGGTGCCATAACGGCTCAAAAGTCGCGATCGCGATCGGGTGACTGCGTTGTTTTGCGCTCTTGTCGCAATTTACTTTGCGCTACTTCATCTTGTGCTGACGACATCAGTTCGATCAACGGAGATAAATTAACTCCCATTCACGTTCGTATTTATCAGCAAATAAATAAGCAGAATAATTCTATTTAAGTTATAAAAAACTTTTTAATTAACCATTAATACTACTAGCTTTTTAAATTATTTTTAATAACTCGATCGATTTGTAGCTGAGATTACAAAAGAAAATGATAATAAATTGCAAACTTGTCATATTAAGTAAAATTCCCTGCAAACATTAATTTACAATCGCAAATCTTTTAGGGAACAAATCTAGAATTTAAACATTAGCAAACTTAAATTAAATGAACCCTGAAGCACAAGAATTTTTAGGAACATTTGTCTCAGAAACCTATTACTATTGGGCATCTGTGTTCATGCTCCTTATTCACGCTGGCTTCCTCGCCTATGAGGGAGGTGCGTCTCGCTGTAAAAACGTGCTGGCGACAATGGTTAAAAATTTACTTACCTTATCCAGCGTCGGGATTTCCTTTTTTCTATTTGGCTGGTGGGTCTATAATGGTTTCCCTTTATTTCCTGTAGAGGGCGGAATTATTGGTCCCTGGACTAACCCCCAGACGAGCGAACTAATTGGCGAATTGAAACCTTTAGCAGACGCTTCCTATCCTTGGTCGGCAGCTATGGGACCTAATACCGCCGATAATTTGACAGGGGTGTTTTTCTTTGCCTTTGCTCTATTTGCCATGACCACCGCATCAATTCTCTCTGGTGCGGTCATTGAGCGCATTAAAGTAGGAGCTTACGTTGTTCTTTCTGTTGTTTTAGGCTCGTTCACCTGGGTAGTAGCAGCAGCTTGGGGATGGCATTATAAAGGCTGGTTCTTAACATCTTTTGGATATCATGACTTTGGCTGTTCGGCAGTAGTTCATGGAGTTTCTGGCTTTTTTGCTCTAGGAGTTTTAATTAACTTAGGACCAAGAGTAGGCAAATATGACGAAAATGGTAAACCTAGAGCTATTTTGCCCCACAATCTGCCTCTAACTATGTTGGGTTTGATGCTGATTTTCGTTGGCTTCTATGCCTTTTTAGCCGCTTGCGTCATCTTTGTTCCTGGTCAAACTGTAGAGACAAGCATTTATGGCACACCCATGACTCTATCCTCGATTGGAGTCAATACTACCTTGGCGTTAGCTGCTGGGATTATTGGAGCTTACATTTCTAGTAAATCCGAACCCTTTTTTACAATTTCTGGTGGTTTAGCGGGTATTATTACCGTCGGCGGGGGCTTAGATCTATATCATCCTCTGATTGTTATTCCTTTAGCGTTTTCAGGAGCTTTTATGATACCTAAAGTTGCTGCTGCTGTAGAAAAGGCAGGAATTGATGATGCGGTGGGAGCATTTGCGGTACACGGTTTTTGCGGTATGCTCGGAGCTATGCTACCAGGATTTTTTGCCTACGGCTATCCTCAAGCTGAAGGAATACCCGTTATCAATCCTATCGGTCAGATTATTCCCACTTTAATTTGTATTATTATTTTGGGCTTTATTCCTGGATATGGAACGAGTTTTATCTTGAAAAAATTAGGTTTGTTGCGGGTTTCTCGTGCCGAAGAAATTGAAGGTCTAGATATAGCTGACATGGGTGTAGAAGGCTATCCAGAATACAACACAGCTTGGCAATCGTCAAATTTAAACGCTCACAATACAACTCCAGTGAGTAGTCCTATAAATTACCCATAATTTAATATCGAGCGTTGCTTAATCGAGACATGAGTAATTGGATTTGTATCCTTTTTCAGATTAAAAAAGCTAATAGCTATAAACCAATTGACGGCGAGAGAGGCTTTCGGAAAGACAACGCATCTCTAATCGCCGTGTTGACAAACAATACACAACCTTAACTTGTCACCAATAGGTAATAAATATTCCAAGACAAGTGCGTATTGCTATATATCTAATCAAACAACCAACAAGTAGGGAGCAATAAAATGAGCAGTCCTTTTAAAACGCCACAAGAGTTTTTAGAGGTCAAAGGTCCAATGTATACTTTTGCCAACAGTCCTTTTTGGCTAATACTTTTTCTAGTTTTTACTGTTCTAATTTTTCTTTGGTTTATTTACGCCAGCTACAAAATCAAAAGCAGCGAGTCCTCAAAATCCGATCCTGCGGTCATGAGTGTTTTACTTTTGACTGGCTTTATCTCTTTAGCTCAGTCGGCTTATATTTCTGGTACAGGTGCGATCGAGGCTTATTTGCAAAATAATAAATCTAACGTATCTTGGGGACGAAAATATACTCCGTTAAGAAAAGTAGCCAAGAGAACCAATAGCACTAGACAAAACTATTATTCATCTCGTTCAGATCGAGACGAAACAATTCGTAGAGGTTAAATAAATCGCTAATTAATCAAGTTAAACTTAAATCTTAAATGCTTAAAGCGATCGCGAGATCGCTTTTTTAATTTGTTTTAGCTATTATCCTGGGTAGTCTGACTATAAATCCTGATTTTGGCAAATTTACGACTAACGAATGATGTTCAGGTAATTTATATTTTGTTTTGATAATAATAAGAATTTAAAGTTTGAAAGAGCAATTATGACCAACGGTCAGAGTAGGAGGCGATGCTAGAGCGTGTATTTAGCATTTCAGCCGTCCGTCAGGCTTCGTCCGCCTAGCCCACGCTGTTGTCGGACGTGGCGGAGTAATTCGTGACTTATCAACAATTATGAAGATTTACCAAGCGGGCTTTTATTAATATTATTGTGTCAACTATCGACGTTCAAAAAATTTTAAATACTAGAAACCCAGCAAACATTACATTATCAAAACTGATGGTGGCGATCGCCAATTCTCTAGAGGCAGATCGCTGTTTTCTTTATGTTCGCGATCCTGAAACTCGCTTTGGTCAGGTTGCTTCTTGTTATTGCCGAAATCCAGAGGTGCCATACATCAGCAAGGATAAATGGCAACAAGAACCAGCAGATTTATTAGCCAGAGATCCAATGTTTCAAGCAGCTTTAAATTGTCAGTCTTCTATCTATGTAGACGACGTAGAAACCGCTAACCCGCAGCAGGTAAATAGAGATTTTGAGGCAGAAGCATTTGGACATAGAGCATTAATTCACGCTCATATCTGTGAGCAAAAACAGTTATGGGGGGTTTTGCAACCATCTGTGTTTAATCGCCCTCGTCAATGGACAACAAAAGATCGACAAGTTATCGAGACTGTACTGAGTCAAATAACAACCATAGTTAAACAGTACGTACAAGAAAACATTAATTTAGGGGAGTACAGGTGATGATTGTAAACATGAAAACCGATGGCTGGGAAATAATCTATCATCGCGCCCATGCCCTATTAGCCGCCCAAATAGCAGCAGATTGGCAGCAGAAAGATACTCCGCTAAGGATCACTGATACCATTGCTGCTATTTCCCATCATGATGATTTGGAAAAAGAATGGGAAAAAGGTTTATTAACTGAGGCTGGTGCGCCCAAAGATTTTACTACTGAAGGACAAACTTCCGTCGAAAAATTAGCCAAACATATTGAAGAGTCTTTATATCGGGGACGTTGGGTGGCATTATTAACCTCAATGCACACTTGTTTTCTCAATCAAGGCAGTGAATCAGCAGATCTGGTTAAATTTCTCAAAGAACAGCAAAAACTACAGCAGCAATGGCGCAAAGAGCTAGGCATTAGTAAAGAAGAGGCAGAATCATCATATCAGTTTATGAAATGGTGCGATCGCCTGTCCTTAATTTTGTGTCAGCAACAGTTACCAGATAATCAAAGAAAATTAGAAATTAATGATGGTCCAGATGGCAAAAAATACTATATTGCTATGTCTGGAGACGAGTCGATAACAATCCTGCCCTGGTGTTTTAAAGAAGATAAAGTTAAACTTTATGTCGAGACATCCCATCTATCTCAAGTACAATTCAAGGATAACGTAGAAATAAAAGAAGCTTTGACAAATGCACCGCGTCAATATAAAGAGTGGATTTTAACCAAAAGTAATTAATGACTAACAGGCTTTTAATAATTCAAAACTCTCCTACTGCACCTTTAGGTGTTTTAAATCAATATATTTGCGATCGCCATATTGCCAGAGAAATCTTGACTCCCTTGGCTGGTGAAAGACTGCCTATTTCTACTGCCTATAGTGGTTTAATTATTTTAGGTGGACCGATGAATGCCGAAGATGATGCACAGTATCCCCACCTAATGGACGTGGTTCGTCTGGTGCAACTGTTTGCGACAGAGCATAAGCCAATTCTCGGCATTTGTTTGGGAGCGCAGTTGATTGCCAGAGCCTTTGGCAGCCGAGTATATCAGCACGATGTTGTTGAACTGGGATTTACACCACTACGTCTAATTCCTGCGGCGATCGCTGACGATCCTTTGTTAAAATCGGCACTGCCATCTGATTCTGAGACGATTCACATCATGGAATGGCACTTTGATACTTTTGATTTACCAAACCAGGCAAAGTTGTTGATGACGGGAGATAATTGCCAAAACCAAGCGTATTGTCTTAACGATAATATTTATGGATTTCAATGTCACTTTGAAGTGAACCGAGCAATTTTGAAAGGTTGGCTAGCCAATGGTAGAGACTATCTGCAAAGCAGTCATCCTAACTTTCCAGAACAACTAGCAAAACAAGCCGATCTTTACCTCGCTCAATCAAATCTCTTTTGCCATCAGGTTTTCCACTCTTGGTTAGATCTGGTTAAATTTCAAGCCTATGAAATGATTGAGTAAAGAATCAATAAATAATTACCCGCCCTAACTACTTGAACTAGATTTGACTGTTTTTGCCTGATTTTTCCAAATATTCATCGATATTTTGGCTGCTTGGTAATAAGGAGAATCTTGAGGGACTAATGCTGCTGCTGCCATTGCTCCTGAAAAATTTCCTTGAGCTGCGCGACGCTCGACAATTAGATATATTTGCTTATTCCATTGCTTAATTAAACTCTGAGCTTCTGAATATTCTTTAGCTCCAGGGGTTATTCGCCTTAATACACCTATTGCCTGGTTATAGGATGAGGCATGATTAGAATTAATAATTTTTTTGGCTTTGATTAGATAATTTGCACATAAATTATATTTTTGCGCTCTTCGTTGCCAATCTTCAACTGCTTCTGTTGCCTGCTGTGCAACTAATTCAGCAGGAGCTTCAGCTTGGGGAACAAGATTAGCAGCAGCGATCGCTCCTGCAAAATCTTGATTATTTGCCCTTCCTTGAGCAATGTCCAAAATTGTCTCACTCCAGCGAGAAATATCAGCCTGTGCCTGGGAATAAAAAGGAGAATCAGCTTCAATTTTTTGAGCTTGTTCAATTGCTCGATTAAATGGGGATGCCTGAGTATTATATAAATATGTTCTACCAGTTTCAGGAAGGCTCATTGCTGTTTGCGAATCTAACTCTAGATAAACCTTTGCCTGATCTAATAAGTTATCTGCTTGAGAAGAAGACTGAAATAATATAGGCAAAACTAAAACTAGTACTGCACTAGTGACTGACAACAACCAATGCCACCAGAATTTAGAGGCTGCCCCTAAATTCCCAGAATCAAACCTAGGGATTCTGTTTAGCAAATAATCGGTCTGCCCAACAAGATCGAAAGATTTGATAATAATCCGTTCGCTTTTAACGTTTAGTGAGCTTGAATGTAAATGGACAAAGTTAGGTAGCTCGATACTTGTTCTGATTGAAGTTTTTTTAGCAGATGAAACAGAAATGTCAACGTCCTTGAGCTTATAAAATTTGATTTTGATACCGATGGGTAGAGAATCTACTGGTTTGAGTCGTCTGCGATCTAATGGCTCAAAGAACGGCAACATAGGCTGTTGATGAATATTAAAGGTTGCTCCACAGTTTCCCATCTTCAGAAAATCTCACTCTTATTTTGCTATTTTGCATAGTGTCTTAGCTGAAAAAAAAAGAATTGTCAACTCTTTAGCTCATGACGGTCATTAATTCTTCAGCCAGAGCAAAATTAGCGGTAACATTTTGCACGTCATTTAATGATTCTAAAGTATCGATTAATTTTAAAAGCGATCGCCCTTGCTCTGCATCGGTAACCTCAAGATCACTATTGGGTATCCAGCGTAACTCCATATCTTGGATTACAAAATCATACCGCAGCAAAGTCTGATTTAAATTATCTAAGTTAGTCGCGATCGTATACACTTCTACGCTATCGTCATCGTCTATTTCGTAAGTATCTGCCCCTGCTTCAATTGAAGCTGACAACAGCTTCTCTTCGTCGGCAGTTTCTAGAGTAACTACTCCTTTTTGAGCGAACATCCAGCTAACACAACCCGTTTCTCCTAGATTACCGCCGTTTTTGGTAAATGCCGAGCGAAGATAGGCAGCAGTACGGTTGCGATTATCCGTTAAGGCTTCAATTAGCACAGCTACACCGCCTGCACCATAACCTTCGTAGCGTATTTCTTCGAGGGTAGCATCATCATCTTGATATGTTCGGGCTCCTTTGGCTAGCGATCGCTCTATACTGTCATTAGCAACCCCCGCAGCTTTAGCTTTATTGATAGCGGTGCGAAGCTGAAAATTACCATCAGGATCGGCTACACCATTGCGAGCAGCAACAATAATTGCCCGTGATAGTTGAGTAAATGTTTTGCCCTTTTTGGCATCCACTCTTGCTTTTTGCCTTTTGATATTTGCCCACTTACTATGTCCCGCCATCATCCTCCAAAGATTTATCTAACACTTTAGTAAATTAATATCATAAATATTAAACTTGCGATCGCGAGTAATGATAGTTAAATTGAATAATTTAGCTTGGGCGATCAGAATACGGTCGAAAGGATCTTGATGATGGGGAGGTAACTTTTCGACTATTAAAGTTTCTTTAATATTAATCGGTAAAGATTTAAATTTTTTCTCTTTGATTTGTTGTATCAGATCGTCTGGCGATTCTAATTTGCCGATAGACTTTTTTATCGCAATTTCCCAAGTTGAAGCAGCAGAAACAAAAACTAAATTACTTGGATTGGCAATTTCTCTTTTAGCCTGGGGAGTAAGATTGGAGTCATTAGCTAGCCACCAAATTAAAGCATGAGTATCCAAGAGGTACTGCACAATTATTCTTTACCTGTGAATTGTGCTAGAAGATCGTCTGCAAGTTCTTCATCAAAATCATCACTCATAAATACTTTGCCTTCCCAACCGCCTGGCATTCTTGGTTCTGCTTGCTCATGGTAGGGAATTAATTTGACCAAAGGCTTTCCCGCTTTAGCAATAATAATTTCTTCACCTGCTAGGGCAGCTTCAATCAGCTTGGATAGTTGTGATTTAGCTTCATGAATATTAGCTATTTTCATATTAACATGATGGTTGACAATAATCTGGCTAGACTTAGCTAAACTAACTATACTCAAATTTTGACCAACTATCAATAAAGTCAAACAGTCTGATAAATAACTAAAAAATTACAGAACTAGAAGTCGTGTCACAATAAAAGAGAGTAAAAAAATTTAATAAAAGTTAAAAGAGGGGCTATGGTCGCAACACCAATCAAAACCCAAGCAAGGTTAACTATTCAAACGGCTGCAATAACTGCTGATACTACAGCAATTCGTTCTCTAGACTGGGATCGCGATCGCTTTGACATTGAATTTGGTTTACAAAATGGCACAACCTATAATTCTTATTTAATTCGTGGGGACAAAACTGCTTTAGTTGATACTTCCCACGCTAAGTTTCGTCAGCTATATCTAGATACTTTACAAGGTTTAATCGATCCCAAGGAGATTGATTATCTAATTGTTAGTCATACCGAACCCGACCATAGTGGACTAGTAAAAGACTTTTTAGAACTGGCACCCCAAGCAACAGTTGTGGCATCCAAGATGGCGATTAAGTTCTTAGAAGATTTAGTTCATCAACCTTTCAAGCAGCAAATAATTAAAAACGGTGAGACGATTGATTTAGGTCAAGGTCATGTAATCGAGTTTGTTAACGCGCCTAACCTACATTGGCCCGACACTATCTTTAGCTATGATCGCCAGACAGGTATCTTGTTTACCTGCGATGCTTTTGGGATGCACTACTGTGATGATGCTACCTATGACGAAAACTTAAAGGCGATCGCCAAAGACTATCGTTTTTATTATGATTGTCTCATGGGTCCTAATGCTCGTTCTGTGCTTTCGGCGATGAAGCGCATGGACAAGCTAGGTGAAATTAAGATCGTGGCTAACGGTCATGGTCCTGTGTTGCGTCATAATCTTCAGGAACTATTAGACCGTTACCGAACCTGGAGTAAGGCACAGACTAAGACAGGTAAAAATGTTGCCGTATTTTATGTTGCTGATTATGGCTTTAGCGATCGCCTGAGTCAAGCGATCGCCAAAGGAATTACCAAAACAGGTGTAGAAGTAGAAATGGTCGATTTGCGATCGGCTGACAACACCGAAATTCAGGAGATAGTCAATCATTCTGTAGGTATTGTTTTAGGAATGCCTCCCTTAAATAGTAAAAACCAAGCAGAGATTACGACTAACTTAGGAACAGTCTTAGCAGCAGCCACAGAAAAGCAGCTAGTTGGTATGTTTGAAGCCTATGGTGACGATGACGAACCCATCGACCCGATGTTAACTAAGTTCCGTGAAGCAGGCTTAAAACCCGCCTTCCCCGTAATTAAACTCAAGGATACTCCTACTGAGGCTGATTATCAGCTATGTGAAGAGTCGGGAACAGATTTAGGACAGCTTCTAACCCGCAAAGAACTGATTCAGCAGATGAAAGCTCTCGATACTGACTTAGATAAGGCAATTGGTCGTTTGAGCGGTGGACTTTACATTATTACTGCCACTAAAGGAGATGTAAGTAGTGCCATGTTAGCTTCTTGGGTTTCTCAAGCTAGCTTTGAACCACCTGGATTAACGATCGCCGTAGCCAAAGATCGGGCAATTGAGTCCTTGATGCAAGTAGGCGATCGCTTTGTTTTAAACATCCTTGAAGAAGGCAAATATCAGCCATTGATGAAGCATTTCCTCAAACGATTTAAGCCAGGTGCAGATCGTTTTGCAGGAATCAAAACCCAAACCGCAGCTAATGGTTCACCTATCTTGACAGACGCTTTAGCATATCTAGAGTGTCAAGTATCTAGTAGGATGGAATGTAACGATCACTGGATTGTTTATAGTCACGTCGATCTCGGTCGGGTTTCTAACCCCGATGGTTTAACCGCAGTCCATCACCGCAAAGTAGGCAATCATTACTAAATTTTGTCAATTCTAATTATTTAACTGATGTTAAGCAGTCAAATAATTAGAGTGGAATATTTAATCGCTCAAAAGTATTTTAAAACCCTGTATATGGACAATATTTTTGTTTAAAGACTATCTAAACCCCGTCTGTCAAACGAAAACCGTAGTTTTTGAATCGGAGATTAAGCTAGTCAAACAGCAGGATATAATTTCTACTTGCTACTTGCTACTTGCTACTTACGAACAGTCAACTTAAAAACTCCTGGTTTCAAACTGGATGCGGTTTATTTATTCGTTTCCAATAAGCAATTTATAAAAAGCCTTCCAGCATATATACTCTAAACAAGCATAAATTAGCCACAGCAACGTATATATAGTAAACAAATTATACACGGTGCGAAATAGTTCGGAGGCTGCATCAAATGAGCATGACTGGTTCTTTAGAAACTTTTTCTCTGCCCGAACTGTTTCGATTAATTGATTCTGATGCAAAAACAGGACAGTTAATTATTCAACCGCCCTTAAATTATCAATCTCTCGATTTTAATGATTATCAATCTGCAACCTATCACCTTTGGTTTCATAAAGGTCAGCTGATTACTATAGTTGATAATAGTTTAAATCATCGACCTTTGGTATCACTGATTGAAAGTCGAGGCTGGCTTAGTAGTCGCGTAATTGAAAAACTGGCAGAGATATGTCCTTTGGGAGTTCCTTTTGGTAACTATCTTTGCAAAATGAAAGTATTAGAGAAAAAAAAACTTAAACTACTTTTTCAGCTACAGCTACATCTAGTTTTTCACTTGTTTAATTTCAATTCTGGTCAATTTCAGCTAAAGGTGATTCCACCTCAAAAGCTTAGTTCAGCCTCTATGCCTTGGCTGAATATGACAGGAATTAGTATGCAGGCATCCCAGGTAAATTTATTAGCTTTGCGCATGGTGAGAAACTGGAGTAGTTTTGCCCAAAAGCTGCCTGAGAAAAATTCTGCTCTGCAACAGTTGATTCATCAACCAACGTTTCGCTTAACAGGTTTAGAACAAAAAATCTGGGAGATAGCTCTTGGTAATATGTCTCTAAAACAATTGGCACAATCAAAAAATATATCGTTATTAGAAATTCGTCAGGCTGCTTTTTGCTTGATGATGGCAAGATTAGTAGAAGAAATTCCTCTGGCAAACTTTAAGCCTACTCCCCGCGTAACATCTTCTTCGGCGATCGCTAGCCTTGTTCCTCCACGCACGAGCATTAGCGAACTGGCGATCGCTGTTCAAAATAACACCGAAATTTATACACCCAAAGCTCTTTTCCTCGTCAAGAGAGAAATACCTCAACCCAAAAAACCAAGAGTAAGTCAAACATTGCTAAAAAAACTAGTTAATTTTTTAAGGAGTAAATTGTAGATGGAAAGATTACAAATTGCTCTAATTGAACCTGTTGGCGCGGGTAAAACTAGCTTTGTTCGCACTATTAGCGAAATAGACCTTAATAGTCAATGTAAATGCTGATAACCCTCAATCGGTTGTTCAATGCTTAATAGTATTATTAGAATTAATGTCCTTGCTAGTTTAGATCGGGCATAGAGTTTGCTAGCGAACCAGAGGCAGGAAATATTGCCCCATCTAGCTGCATTGTCGTTAACAATGAATGAGCTATTTGGCTCAAATTAACATTAGCATCAATTAGAGAAACCTGGCTGTAGTTGCTACGAGTATTGGTTAGCTGCCAACGAAAAGTATAAAGAACTTCCCATTGTGCTGTATTTTTCTGGGTATCATAATTTTTGACCCCTACCAAGTTAGTAATAAACTCAACTGCTTCCCCTGGTTTAAGGCGATAATCGGCGGGAGAATCTTGAAAGGTTATGGCAAATTCCCCAGAGTTATTTGGATCTTGGAAGTAATAGCGTTGTTGACAAAGATTGCATTTGACTAAATCCCAGTAGAAAGGAAGTTGGTCTGCCCCGTCGTATTGATAACCCCCAATTGGTGGATCATTATAGGGAGTGGTCAGGAGTTGTCCATTATTATCCCGTATGCCATAAGGATCTTTTTCCACATAATTTACCCAGTTAAAATGATCGTAACCTAGAGCGATCGCTAATTGATTGAGTTTTATGTTGTTTCCTTGACTGTTTTTGGGAGCAAATTGAGTAATAATACTTGAGCCAACAAGTCTGTGCTTGATTGCTTGACTGTAAAGAAAATCAAGATTATCTGTAGCGATTAAAGATTCTTGGTGATTGATTGGGGAATCCTGGCTAGTTTGGCAAATACTTACCGTAGTTGACGTAAATGTAGATAATAAAGCACTAAAAGTAAAAGTTTTTAATAAATTCTGGAATTGCATTACAAAATAGCTGTCCGAAACTTTTTTTATACATCTATGTTATTACGTATTTTTGCTTAAGAGATTATACTTATCTCAAATTAGCCAAGTCTTGATAAAAACTAGATGCGCGATGATACATTCTTTACAAAATGCTCAAAGGGCAGCAAAAACTTTTGGTAAATGAAACTTAAAATCAATGAATATACGTAAAATCGGACGACTGTTTCAAGAAACTTTTAAAGAATGGCAGGCAGACAAAGCACCTCTGATTGCAGCAGCCTTGGCTTATTACATGGTTTTTTCGATTTCACCTTTACTAGTAATTGCGATCGCCATTGCGGGGACAGTTTTTGGAGATCAGACGGCTCAAGCAAAAATTACCGATCAGCTAGTTGCTTTGGTAGGGCAAGATGGAGTCAAACCGATTTTGCAGGCACTCAACAACATCAGCCAGCCTAAAATTAGGGGGTTTGCCTCTTTAATTAGTATTGCAGTATTAATAATCGGTGCATCAGGTATTTTTGCCCAGCTACAAGATGCTCTCAATACAGTTTGGAAAGTAAAACCCCAACCAGGGCAAGGAGTTATGCCGTTTCTGCGTAAACGTTTATCATCATTTCTAATGGTGTTGGCGATTGGGGTTTTGTTGATTTTATCTTTGGTATTAAGTGCTGTTGTTGCTACTTTAAGCCGTTATCGGACAGATTTTCTGCCTGGTTCAGAAGTTCTCTGGGAAAACCTAGACTTCATTGTCTCATTTGGGCTGGTAACCTTTTTGTTTTGCTTGATGTTTAAATATGTTCCCGATGTAAAAATTGCTTGGAAAGATGTTTTTATCGGCTCAATAATTACGGCACTGTTATTTCTGTTTGGCAAGTATTTGCTGGGTTTGTATATTAGTAAAGGCAGCTTGGGTTCAGCTTATGGTGCAGCAGGTTCGCTGATTGTCTTTTTGGCATGGGTATACTATTCTGCTCAAATTATTTTATTTGGGGCAGAGTTCACCCACGTTTATACTCGGATGTATGGTTCAAAAGTACGACCTCGTAAATATTCACAAATTGATTGATGAACAAAAACTAAAAACTACAAATTAATTTTCTATGGCTGAATTACTCGATTTTGCTAGATAAATACCACATAGAATTAAAATTACAGCAATACAGCTAGTTAAACTTAAATTTTCGACGAAAATCACCCAGGCAAGAAAGGCGGTAATTGTTGGTTTGAGCAAAGTAAATATGCCCACAAAGCTGGAAGAGAACTGTTTTAAACTATAAATCAACAAACCCTGTCCAAAAGTCTGACAAATAACCGCCAGGGCAATAACTGTTAACCAGCCTTGAGTTGATACAGGAAACATTGGTGTATCCGTCAAGTAAAGTATAGGCAAAATAATTAAAGCACCAAAACCACATCGCCAAAATAGTACTTTAGATGTTTGACATTTGCGATCGCGCAAATAGCCCACTGTAAGTAGGTTTACTCCGTGCAGTGCAGCCGACAGTAAGGCGATGATGTCACCTGATAAATATTCTGTCCCTAAACGTAAATCATCCCAGCCAACTATCATTCCACCAAGTATAGATATTGCCATACCCGTAACAAACTGACGGTTAAACTGCTGTTTTAAGATTAGCCATGCACCTAAACTAATAAATAAAGGTGTTAGACTTCGCAAAACTGTAGAACTAGCAACGCTTGTCTGAGTAAAAGACACTGCCCACAATAAAGATGAAACTGTAGCAGCAACGCTAGCCAAGATCAGTAAACTTTGTTCCTTGTAATTAGGAATATTTTCGAGAAATTGAATCTGCTTAAATTCTGGAGGAGATTTAATTAATTGCCAACAACTAATAATAATAGTTGCAATCCATAGGCGATTAAAGACAATTGCTGTTGGGGTAAGAAGTTCTATTTCGCTGAGTTTGGTAAATATGGGCGAAAAAGCTAAGGCAACTATCGCTATAACTAGAATTCCCAGGCTTAAAATATTGGTAGTTGATTTTTCTGGTTGGTTGATTACCTCCGTAACTGCATCTATATTTCTATCTGGGGTTAATAAACTATTTTTATCCAAACTAGCTTGATATTAATTAAATATTGATATTTGCTTAATTCGATCTTAACCTTAGCATCTAACAGCAGAATATACTTGCTTTTCAAGGGACTTTACCCTGGTTAAATAAAATAGTTGCAAGTCTATGTCTGCTAAAAACAAAAATCACGATCGTGATTTTATACTTCGCTTTGGGGCGTTGCACCTTCATGGGATGGTAGAGGCTGACTAGGAGGCTTGCCCGTATGTAGCGTTTCCGCCCACCCTACCTACAAATAAAAAAAGGCGGGAGAAAAATTCCGCCTTTTTTTATTCATTTTCAACCAAACTAAATTACTTATTAGGCTGGGGAGTCATCCTTAAGTAAGGTTTGATTTCCTCAACACCTTTAGGAAATTTCTTCTTAGCATCTTCAGTAGAAATTGCTGGAGAAACTACCACATCTTCACCATCTTTCCAGTTAACAGGAGTTGCAACTTGATAATTGTCTGTTAGCTGTAATGAATCAATTACTCTCAGGATTTCGGGAAAATTACGACCTGTACTTGGGGGATAAGTTAAAGTTAAACGTAATTTTTTATTGGGGTCAATAATGAATACTGAACGGACGGTAACTTTAGCATCCGCATTAGGATGGATCATGTCATAAAGGTCAGAAACCTTTTTGTCAGCATCCGCCAAAATAGGATAGTCAAGTTTTGTCCCTTGAGTTTCGTCGATATCGCCTACCCAGCCTTTATGAGACTCTGCGTCATCAATGCTCAAGGCAATAGTTTTGACGTTGCGCTGGTCGAATTCTGATCTGAGTTTGGCTACTTCACCTAACTCAGTTGTGCAGACGGGGGTATAGTCAGCGGGGTGTGAGAAAAGAACTACCCAGCTATCTCCAGCCCAATCATAAAAGGAAATTTCCCCCATGCTAGAAGCTTGAGTAAAATCAGGCACTTTATCGCCCAATCTAAGATGTGCCATTAATATAAACCTCGATTCATTTTAGAAAAGCAGTTCTTTATCTTCCCATGAAATGATTGATATATACCTTACTCTTAATTCTTCTTGATAACAAATCTTATCTCTTAATCCTAAAATTGGTTTTTAAGGCAATTTGGAAGCTCGCTTAACTTTTTCCCAATCTTCTGGTTGGATTCTTTGATAAAAGCCATCCGCATAAACTACTCCCACAGTTCCATCTGCTGCTGAGTTAGCTTCATAAAAAGCTACAGTCTCCATCGCATTATCTAAATCATTTAAGTTTTGAGTTGATAAAGAAGCATTGACTTGATAAGGTTCTAAAGTTCCTGGATGGTAGAAAACAGATTCATCATAAACAAAATCTTGCAAGGCAACCTTAACTGTTTCAATACTACTCATATCTGGCAATTTACCTCCATTTTCGTCAGCATAACTCCGCAAAGCATTGCCTAAATCTTGAAGATTGGATTCAACCTGTAAGTTAACCGTCTCTGATTTTGCTTGCTCACAAGCTGCTTTTGACTCTTGTTCGGCTTGTTCTAGCATTGCTAAATCTGTCTCTAGATCAAAAGGACGAACATTATTTAAACTACCGATTGTCTTTAAATTCAATAAAGATAAGGCGATGGTAGTTTTTGGAGTAATTTTTTCAGGAGATACAATTGAATCACAATTAGTACCTGTTAAACCAGCCACAGAACCCATGACATTTTCTAAGAGAGAGTTAATAGTCAAGGATTTACCTGAAGATGCTAGACGATAAGCAATTACATAGGTTTCATCGTTAACTTTAACTGTTTTACCTTGAGTGTAGTAAATATTGTTATAGATATCAGCACCAAAAATACTAGTCCAAGACTTCATTAAGTCTGCCATTTCATACTGACCACTAATTGCTATTTGTCGCCAAGAACCATTCAAATCTTTTAATTGTTTAGTCAAAGGTGTCTGTTTACCTGAAATTAGCTCTTGAAAATCATTAGCAAGGCATTTTTGACTATAAGTAAGAATAGAAGTTATTACAGCTAAGATTAGCAGTCTTTTTCGCATAGTTAATCGTTCTAATACTATCTAGATATAAACTTTTATTCAAAGATAGCTTAGAGAAATTGCTTCGCCCACTGTGCTTTTACTCAGTACATCTTTACTTCAATTTCTAAAATTAACCTGAGTTTGAGATAACCTAAAAGCCTTATTCTTTCGTTTGCTGAAAATACTATTCCTTCGTAAAATTACCGTTAAAACTAATATTTTAGGTGATATCACTTTTGCGTGTAGTCAGAAGTCAGAACTTGTACGATATATTTTGATCGCTAAAAATTTCTATAAAATATTTAGGCAAGAAGTCTAATCAACTAAACTCAATCAAACCTTTGTTTTTTCTAACATCAACTTAGAACGTCTAATGTCTTCGGGAATAGATACGGGATAGTCGCCTGTAAAACAAGCTGAACAGAAATTTTCGGTGTTTTCTTGAGTTGCTTCAAGCATTCCTTCCCAGCTTAGATAAGCTAGGGTATCTACACCAATACTTTCTTCAATTTCTTTGACAGATTTGGTTGCAGCGATAAGTTGATTTTGGTTATCTGTATCAATGCCATAAAAACAAGGGTGAGTCACGGGAGGAGAAGAGATTCTCATGTGGACTTCAGTTGCTCCTGCGTCTCTGAGAGTTTTGACAATTTTCTTGCTGGTTGTACCTCGGACGATAGAATCATCCACAATAATAATTCTTTTACCCTGTAAAGCATCTTTAAGAGTATTTAGCTTCATACGGATGCCAGCCTCGCGCATACTTTGGGTAGGCTGGATAAAGGTACGCCCCACATAGCGATTCTTAATCAATCCCTCACCATAAGTAAGCCCAGATTCACGGGAAAAGCCGATCGCAGCAGGAATTCCCGAATCAGGCACACCAATTACTAAATCGGCATCTACAAAGGATTCTCTTGCTAGCTGTCTGCCCAAACGGATACGATAGCTATACAGCGTTTCATCGTGCATTACGCTATCAGGACGAGCAAAATAAATCATTTCAAAGATACAGAGCTTTTTCTCCACCTCTTCTGCCCAATCAACTGATTTTAAACCAGATTCTGTAATCCAAACTAGTTCTCCAGGATTTACGTCTCGCACGTATTCTGCGCCGATAATATCTAAACCACAGGTTTCAGAGGAGAGTACATAACGTTTACTTGCGCCCTCTTCTCCTGATAAAACACCAATTACCAACGGACGAATGCCATTGCGATCGCGTGCGCCCATCAAGCCAGCAGGAGTGGCAATAGTCAAGCTGTATGCGCCTGTACATAGTTTAAAGGCACTAATAGCAGCCTGTAGCCAATCTTTACCGTTGTCAACCTCATCAGCCAAGGTTAAGGCAATCATTTCTGAGTCGGTAGAGGTAACAAAGTTAGCGTCTCTTTCGCTCAGGTGCTTTCTAAGCTCTACAGCGTTGACTAAATTACCATTATGAGCCAAAGCTAACTTGCCCAGTCTAGTATCTAAGACAACTGGTTGAGCATTTTCTTTTAAGCTAGAGCCTGTAGTTGAGTAGCGAGTATGACCAACAGCAATCTCTCCAGGTAGCTGCTCTAAAATCTCTTCATTAAATACTTGAGATACCAAGCCCATGTCTTTATGACAGTAAATATCTCCTTTATTTAAGGTGGCGATTCCTGCCGACTCTTGCCCTCGATGTTGTAGAGCATATAAACCAAAATAGGTGAGTTTAGCCACTTCTAATGCTTTATCTGGGGCATATACCCCAAAAACACCACAGGCTTCTTCTTGTTTGTCTTCACGCTGATTACTCATTAGAGAATCTTCTGTCCAATCGAAAGACTGTTGTGGCATCATGCTCTTGACTTGCTCCTATTTGGCGGTAATAAGTATTGGAAATGGTTGTTGATGCTTGTCACATCTTTTAGCCTGACCGCTTTGAGAAATAATTGTCTTAGGGTGTAAGTTCTAAATTTTAGAACAATTGACTTTTCTATGTTAAGAAACTTTAGCCAGAAATAGAACTGTCTGAATTCCCAGAAAGTTATGTTTTTGAGATAATTTGTTAAAAGATTTAAAATTCAAATCCTTCAAAATACAATTAAGAAACCAACCTGTTTTCTATTGCCTGTTTCCAAGCAGTAGATAGTATATTTATCTTAACATTAATTAACGTAAGATTATCATTAGTTAAAATGTTCAAATCTGAATTAGATTGATTCACCACTCCTATTTTTGTCCAGCGATCGCTCAAATAATCTATCAAATATGCCTCCCAAGCCTCAACCACTTCAGATTTAACCGATACCACAATTTGGCTAGCAACTTCGCCAAATAGCACCTCATCCAAGCGTTGGGAATCAGACACAGAAATATTAACAGTCGCACCTAAGTTCTTGCCAATACAGGCTTCTGCCAAAGTAACTGCCAATCCACCTTCTGCCAAATCGTGAGCCGAGCAAATCCATCTTTGGCGTATCCCATAGCGACAAGCTGCTTGAACACTGCGCTCTAGTTCAAAATTAACTACAGGAGGTTTTCCTGCTACTGTGTTGTACATTGTAGCCAGATATTCTGATGCTCCTAAAGTTGGCAGAGAATTGCCGAGTAAGTAAATAATATCGCCTTCATGTTGCCAAGCTTGCCCACAGATTTTAGTAATATCAGGTATCAAACCCACCATACCAATTACGGGAGTAGGATATATTGGCTGAGGATTTCCCTGAGAATCAAGAGTCTCATTATACAGAGAAACGTTTCCCCCAGTGACGGGGGTAGACATTTCTCGACAGGCATCCGCTACACCATGACAGGCGTTAGCTAGCTGCCAATAACCTACGGGTTTTTCTGGACTGCCAAAGTTAAGATTATCCGTAACTGCTATAGGTTCGGCACCGACGCAGCTCAAATTGCGGGCAGCTTCAGCGACGGCAGCTTTTGCTCCTTCATAGGGGTCTAAATACACATAGCGGGGATTGCAGTCAGTGGTTGCAGCTACTCCAATAGTACAGTCTTCTGGTTTGGCATCCAGGGGACGGATTCTAATTATTGCTGCGTCTGCACCACCAGGCAAAAGAATGGTGTTGTTTTGCACTTGATGATCGTATTGACGATATACCCATTGCTTTGAAGCGATAGTGGGTGTATCTAATAGCTGCAATAAAATTTCGTTCCAGGTTTTATATGTTCCCTGTACGTCTATACCCTGATAGTCGCACCCAGGTAAGCTGTCAGCAGTCCACTTGGCGGCTTCTTTGGCATAGACTGGAGGTTCAGTTAATAATTTTCGTTTATAGATAGGGGTGTCATCAGCTAAAGCAGTAGCGGTAACTTCTGCTGCTATACTCCCTTGATATAAAATTCTAACTACTGGCTCTTCTATTACCAAACCTGCAACTACCGCCTGAAGTTCCCAACGATGGAAAATAGCAATTAACTCTTGTTCTCGTCCTTTTTCGGCTACAAACAGCATTCTTTCCTGAGATTCTGAAAGTAGATACTCATAGGCAGTCATGCCTGTTTCTCTAGCAGGGATTTTATCCAAATCCAATTCAATGCCCACACCGCCTTTATCTGCCATCTCCGAAGTCGAACAGGTCAATCCTGCTGCCCCCATATCCTGTGCTGCTACTACCGCACCCGTTTTAAAAGCTTCTAAACAAGCTTCAACTAAAGACTTTTCTAAAAAAGGATCGCCTACCTGTACGGCAGGGCGGTCATCCAAAGAATTGTCAGTTAATTCTGAACTGGCAAAACTCGCTCCTCCCATGCCATCTCGTCCAGTAGTTGAACCAACATATAAAACAGGATTTCCAATGCCTGATGCCCCAGATTTGACAATCTCCTCGGTTTCCATCAGCCCTAATGCCATGGCGTTAACTAAAGGATTGCCTGTATAAGCCGAATCAAAATAGATCTCTCCCCCTACCGTTGGTACTCCAATGCAGTTGCCGTAGTGAGATATACCTTCGACTACGCCTTGAAATATACGTCTGGTGCGAGCATTTTCTAAATTGCCAAATCGCAGAGAATTGAGAATAGCAATGGGACGCGCCCCCATAGTAAAGATGTCTCGTAAAATTCCGCCTACTCCTGTGGCTGCGCCCTGAAAAGGTTCTACAGCAGAGGGATGATTATGAGATTCAATTTTAAAAGCTAGCTGTAAACCATTCCCGAGATCTACTACTCCTGCATTCTCCCCTGGACCAACTAAAACTCTTTTGCCTGTCGTGGGAAACTGGCTTAATAATGGTCGGGAATTTTTATAGCAGCAGTGTTCTGACCACATGACCCCAAACATTCCTAATTCTGCTTGGCTAGGATGACGACCTAGACGATTGACAATTTCTTGGTATTCTTCTGCTTTGATTCCCTCAGCAGCGATTTCGCCCGTACTAAAAGGAGCAGATTCAATCTCAGACATAAGTATCTTTAGACTAATGGCACAGGGTTAATTGTATCTAGATCTCGGTACGGCGATCAATATTTTTTACAGCTTTGGTAGTCGAGATTTAGTTTTGATCACCTGACTAGGGTATTTGAGAGTGTACATCACGTACATTCTGCTTAAGTAAATCTGATTCTGTATTTGTTGGCTTTGATATCTATAGAAACCTTGCCAATACTTACTTTTGATTAATTTTCTGAAAACATGGATAATGCCCAGATTTTGCCAAGAAAAACCAATCTATATGATGTAGAAATATGTTACTCTAATGAAGTTGATAAGATATTAGAACGTATTTATGTTGTAAGCCTTATTAATCACGGGATGTAGCGCAGCTTGGTAGCGCGCCTGCTTTGGGAGCAGGATGTCGCAGGTTCAAATCCTGTCATCCCGATTCATACGAAATACGGCTTAGGAGAATTAGGTTTTATTGGGATATTAGGTAGTCATATTATGACCCGATTTTGACCCAATTTATAATAGATTCACCTAATCTTCATCCTAATTAAGCGATCGCAGGAAAGACATAGCTAAGGATTCCAGTCAGGATTATTAGTAGACAAATCTTTCTGGGTGCGTCGTCAAGCAAGATAATAAAGATAGTTATTATCTTCAATTACTGTTTCAAGGAAACTAAATAGAACATATACAGCTTAATTTTTTTTGCGCTTAACCTGAAGACGACCCTAAGCATTTTCCCTCAATAAGCTTAAGATGTTTCGGTTTACTGACTTAAGTAGAGTAGAAATATACTCACAAAATATTGCTAATTTTGACGATAATTTACCTTGAAACCTAGTTAAATATAGGGTTTTTTTCGTTCAGTTGATGTAAATCGTTATTTAGCTCTATCATCTCGAATTCAAAACTATTAGAAAGTTAATTTGTAAACTTATTGCAACAAAAATTTATATTAACTACAATAGTAAGTGATATATTTTAACAGGGTCACAACTAATGGAAAACCAAGAAAACAAATTCGGCTTTACTAAATTTGCAGAAGACTGGAATGGTCGTCTAGCTATGTTAGGCTTCGCCATTGCTGTTACTGTAGAATACTTTACTGGTCAGGGAATTCTTAGCCAAATTGGAATCATGTAGTTCTCTCCAGAGACTGCCAATTGCAATCATAAATAAATTAAATAGATTTTAATCACTAAAGGAGTCTGATATAACAATTGCCTGTTGTACCAGACTCCTTTATTTTGGTGGCTAAAGCAAGTTTATGTTTAGACATCACCAGAAACTGCAATTTTGGTTAACTACTTATTTTGGCTATATAGGTCTTAATTTAAGCTAAATTCCTGATTTACTTGAATATGACTAAGAGTATGATCGGGATAAGTCGGTTCTAATGGGGAACAGTCATTAGAAGTAATGGGGAAAGACTGGTGTAAATCCAACACTGTCCCGCAACTGTGATGAGATTAGACAGTTAACAATCTCTAAGTCAGAATACCCGCCGCTCAAAATAGTTAACCTAATTAACAAATCTGCGAGGTACAGATGGTTTTTGTCAATTCTTCTCTGCAATCAAATGTTAATCAACTTAAATTACAGCCATTGCCTTATCAAAGACCTTTATTGATGATTGGTCATGGTACAAGAAATGAACGAGGTAGACAAACTTTTATTGATTTTGTCGAAGCCTATAAAAAATTGGATACTTCTCGTCCTGTTATTCCTTGCTTTTTAGAGCTTACTCAGCCTACAATTCAAGAAGCTGTAATAGCTTGTGTTGAACAAGGCTATACAGAAATTACAGCTTTGCCAATTTTGTTGTTTGCTGCTAGACACAATAAATTTGATGTTACCAACGAGCTAGACCGATCGCGATCGCCCTATCCTCAGTTAGGCTTTAATTACGGTCGCCATTTTGGTATTACTCCTAAGATTATAGAGCTATGGCGCGATCGCTTGGCAGAATTAGACAAGCCAGAACATAACCCCCGTAATATTGACCGCGAAGATACTGTACTGCTATTTGTTGGTAGGGGTTCGAGCGATCCTGATGCTAATGGTGATGTGTACAAACTAGCTCGCATCATGTGGGAAGGTAGTGGCTACAAAACAGTAGAAACCTGCTTTATCGGTATTACTCATCCTCGTTTAGAACCAGGTTTTGATCGGGCATATTTGCATCAGGCTAAACGGGTAATTGTCCTGCCCTATTTCTTATTTACAGGTACGTTAATGGAAAAAATTTTTGATATTACTGCCCAACAAGAAGAACGACATCCTGAGATTGATTTTGCTTGCTTAAGCGAAATGGGAATTGCCCCCCAGCTATTGGAGGTAATTAGAGAAAGAGAAATTGAGGCGCAGCTAGGTCAAGTGGCGATGAACTGTGAAATGTGTAAGTTTCGTCTGGCAGCAGTAGATGAACACGGACACGGACATGAACATGGACATCACCATCATCATGGCAATAGCGATCCTTATGCCAAGGTAAAAGATTATCATCAACGTATCTGGAAAACACCTTAGTTAGAGACTAAGAGTAAAGGATAGCGGTCAGACTAGGCACTGGACGTGGCGTATAAACGCCACTCCGCAAGGCGCGACACGAATCTTAATAATTAGAAAATAAATTATTAAAAGCAACTTGGGAGACTCAAATTAATTTTCTACCTCACGCATATTGGTTTTAGAAAAACATCTATCAATTTAAGTATTTACAACTGTTGCTGGCTTATAGTATCTTTGTATATATATTGAAAATAGGTATTTTTGCGGAGTAGTTATGTAAATAATTTGCTTTAGCGTATCTTATTTTTTTTCTAGGTAAAAAAATTTATTATCCAACTTTATTAAGTCAATAGTTTAAACAGTTTTTGACAAAAGCTCAAAAAGCCCAATCGATCATTGATTATTTCAGTCGAGGATAAAGCTAAAGTACTTATTTTTCGTTACTTACTAAATTTTGTCCGAACCATTATTAAGTAAAACATAACTTATAATTTTTGTCATGTCACTTTTATTTCATACTCCTTTAGAGTCTATAGTCAAACGCAATTTAAGAACTCCTTTTAACAATCAAAACCGTAAAAATTTAATTGT
Organism: Waterburya sp.; assembly: GCA_965218345.1. Lineage (GTDB taxonomy): Bacteria > Cyanobacteriota > Cyanobacteriia > Cyanobacteriales > Xenococcaceae > Waterburya. Next base: position 5,038,551 of record CBDCKS010000002.1, on the reverse strand, counting down.
TCACTGTTGCTATCATAAAGTTGGCACAGCTTGGTTTATTAGGGTTCTAAGAGCGATCTCCCGTTACTACGGACTAAAGTTTCAACAATGTACCCAAAGTGAACTCCAACGAGATACGGATATTTTTTTGGAATACATGAGCCGTGTTGATATGGCAAAACTACCAAACTATGTTGGTTCTCACATGATACGCGATCCCAGAGATATAATTATTTCTGCCTATTTCTACCATCTATGGACTAAAGAAGAATGGGCGCATATTCCTCGACATAGCTTAAATAACCTAACTTATCAAAAACACCTCAATTCACTAAACCAAGAAGAGGGTTTATTAGCAGAGATGGAGGGAACTTCTAAAGAAGTAATAGAAGAAATGTCGCAATGGAACTATGACAATCCTAATTTTATTGAGTTTAAATACGAAGATATTATCACCAATGAATCAGAAATTTTCTCCAAAATTTTTCAACATTATCAGTTTAGCCAAGAAGCAATTGACAACTGTATAGAAATTGCCAGTAAATTTAGTTTTAAAAATAAAAGTAATCGACAAAAAGGAACTATAAAACCAACAAGCCATTTGCGTTCTGGTCGCACTGGAGAATGGCAAGAAGTATTCAATCAGCATCATAAACGCCGATTTAAAGAATTATTTGGAGATGTTTTAATTAAATTAGGATATGAAACCGATAATAATTGGTAAAAAAACGTTATGGCTGCAAAATTATGCTTGGATGGAGAATTTGATAAATTAGTTATTGTTTGTTAGCTTTAGCTTTAATTAGCGGATTTGAATCATCAGCTACCATTGACCAGCAAGGATCTTCTAGCTGTTCTAAAGCCAACAAACAAGCATATTTAAGCTCAAAAATTGGCGTATTTAAAGTTTCTTTTAGTAAGGGAATTGCCTGGGTTGCTCGAAGATTTGCCAAAGCGATCGCTGCTGCTGCGCGGGATTTTTGAAACTGAGGCGAAGTATTGTTTAAGGCTTCTACAATTAGCTCGTAACCAGGCTGGTAATTGAGTAAACCCAATAGCTTAACCACATGAAAATGTGCGCCATAGTCGTTATGCGCTTCTTCTTCGTAGGTTTGCAACAAAGCCTGGGGTGCTTGTTGGGGTGAACTTCTAAAAGGGTTTTTCCTGCCAAATAGCACCTGCCAAAATCGGTGTGGTAAAGTTCTCTAATTAAAAACTCTATCGATGGTGGCAGATCGTACTCGTGTACCATTTCAATGTCTTGAGGGCGATCGCGGATTACTCGATCTAAGCTATGTTCAATTTCAGCAAAAGTCATTTTACCCGCAGCTATAGCCGCAGCAGCAAGTAATCTAATACCTCGTAAGCGAAATGCCACAGAGATAGGTGCAAGAGCGATCGCCCGAATTGCCTGATAGTATTCTGTGTCAATTAAATCTTGAATACAGGCGCGTCTGGCGTTAATGTTGTCGTCTTGCAAAAACTCGACTACCCGATTCATCTGGCTATAGTCATTAGTCAAACGAGCTAAAGTAGCGATCGCCGCACTGGCGGTTGGTCGGTCGTCGTTGCTAGTAAAGGGTTGAATTCTATCTATAGCTGGCTGGTAATTAAACTTAGCTAAAGTGTGAAGAATAACGCGATAGGTTTGATTAGGCTTAGTTAGTAATTGGGCGATCGCTTCGAGGATAGATCGATCTTCTGTGCCAATTTCGCCAATTGCCCAGACCGCATTTTCTACCGTTAGAACATCTGCATCGTCTAAACAAGATGTTAGGGTTGGTAAAGCTATTCTAGCTTTTAAACGTCCTAAGCTCTCAACTGCTTTACGCCTAGCGATGCGATTTTCCAAAGCAGGATCGCGATCTTCTATGGCTTCAACTAGAGCTTGAATCGATCTTTCGGTAGGAAAATTAATTAGATGTGCTGCACCAACATAACGCTCTGATGTTCCATCTTCTGTATTTAAGGGCTTTTTTAATAAGGCGATCGCCTGGTCTTCAGTTAAATTAAATATATTAGAAAATCTATTATCCATTACTCAAACTATCTTTTTTATATTCAATAGTTTATAACTTTCTGTGCCACATATAATTTTATAGTAAAGTAGCTACAGATCTAATCATTTATAGCATCTAAGATTTCATCAGCAGTAGGATTATAGTTAGGCTCAGACAACTGTATATTCTCTTTCCAAATATAGTAAACTTCTTCTAATGTTCCATCGTGATGACTCCAAGATCCTGTATAGTCCTTAAAATTTAGCTTCACTAATAGCCATTCTTGCCCAGAAGTATCTAATGGTTTGGTTGTAAAAATAAATCCAGCTTCATCATCATGATATTCATATAATTCTAAAGAATACAAAGATCCTTGCCAGCCATATTCTCCTGAAACCGTTGCTTCAATTGCTGCTTTCTCTGTATCATTTTTAGGAGTAAAAATAAAAGCTTTTTTAGGTCTGACAGAGTAAATCATAGGCGACCAGCTAAACTTATTAAGCATAAACTCAGATAATTTTTCTAGAGCTTGCCTATCGGTAGTCATCAGCCAAATTTCATCTTCAATTTGACTACTAATTGTCCATTTAATTTTGCTTTTAAATTTATATGCAACTCCAGCAAAGGCATTGTCATAAGCTAATTTATGATCTATGCCTACATATCCCTCTTTTAAAAGTTCGTCAATAGTTTTTTGTGAAGGAAAAGGCTTTTTGTAAGAAAAATCATAGTGTATCGGTCTTGCCTGAAGACTAGACTTTGCATAGTTTTGGCTACGTAGATTAACAGCTTGGTTATTTTGCATGATTAACACTATTCTCCAGAGAACTTGTACTTATTGTTCCCTAAAAAATTACTAAACGTATAATTATGATTGATAAAAGATGCGATCGCTTACTAGGTCATAATTACATTTGTTTTTTTATGATCTATTAGCTTCTATCAAGTTTAAATAATTAGTTAATAAGATTTATTAGCCAAGCAAGTTAAGCATTTTCACCGAAAGTAATGTAAAAGTAATTTGTATATAGATATAAACTATATTGACTATAAAAGTTGGTTTTGAACTGTTTTTCTTACCACCAACGTAATTATTATTTTCTCATTGAGTGTGCTATTGTACAAAAAATTTTTTTTATTAAATATATTAATTTTTAATAAGACAACTAAGACTAAATCAATCAAAAAAATGCTGTTATGTAAGGCATCATCCTTTAAACCTGACTGGGATTTAGAGCCAAAAGGATTACTATAGCCGTACAAGATTAGGTTAGGACAGAAAAGTAAATTGCTTGTAAGTAACAAGTAACGAGTAATGAATAATCAGTCCAAAAAAATAGTGCGTATCGCTATATCTCTAACTATATGCGTATTAGCCCTTGGTGCTGTTTTTTAATTTTGTCGAACCCACGTTATTCTAAGTTATTAACAAGTAAGCGAAAGATACTCTAAAAATTATTGTTTTTTAAAGCATCTTTTCTTGATAACAGGGTAAATACTCAAATCGCGATCGCGATAGTACCAGACAGCGATCGCGATCAAACAAAGTATGTTCGTCAAGATCGCGCAGGTAAATTGTTCTACTTTTTAAGTTTCTGTCCAATTTCTAGCAAATTGCCGTTAAATAAGATCCTATCGAGACGTTTAATCATGCCTTTCAAATCTTGTTCATGGTATCGCTTGCTAATTTGCTCAATGCCATCAACTAAATCTAGGCGATTTATGTCGGTTAAAGGTTTAATCAATTCTCGATAACAATTTTCTTCATAGTTATCGCTGAGATAACAAGTATTAACCAGCTTTTCCTTAGAGACATCTTTGTCTTTAAAGGTAGAAATTTGCTCTAGCAATCCTAACGATAAAAATGCCGTCATTGTCCTGACGCACTTTTCACATTTGCCACAGTTGTAGTTACCCTCGCTATAGCTCTCCTTTTCATTACATACTCGAAGATGTTTTAAAGCTATATCCCATCCTCCAACTAGCTTGGTTTTTTCTAATCTGGATAAAGCAGCATTTTCGTGGCGTATTTGTAGACTAGTAGTGCTATATAAAGGATCGAGCAGAGGATGAGAACCCCAAGGTTCTAAGTTGGCAAAGTCATAGGTAGAGGCAATTGAGGCAAAACTTAATCGAGTCACAAAAGCATGAGCGATCGCTGCGAGGAAAGAACCATGATATTCAAATCGCCAAAAGCTAAAGTCAGGATCTAAATCGCGAAAATGAGCATAGGCATTGGTATAAACTTGAATGAGTTTAATTCCTGCATCTTCTGCCATTGCGCTTACGGCATTGATTACGTTTTGAAAATTAGGCTCGAATTCGTTTTCTCCCTGCAAAACCCCATAAACTAAAATGCCATCTTTAATATATCGGGGATGATCGCTAGCAAAATTGAGATGATTATCTCGTACCATCGCTAAAGCATCAATGCCACCCGAAAATAACGCGCCTGCTCTGGGTGGCTTATCGGTAAACAAAACTTCTGTTTCCAGGGGAGCTTCGATCTCAATTACCTGACGACCTTTCCCGTGCCAATCAATTAGGCATTTCATGGAGTTAATTAAACCATCTTTAATCTCAGGAGAAATCGACGCATCAAGAGCAATTCGCTTTTCTCCGTAACGCATAGCAGGCAGAGCGCAAGCTAGTAAAAAAGAGTTGGGATTAAGAAAAAGAGCGTCACCAAATTCACTAGTCGTTTCAAAATAAACATCTTGACTCTGGCGATCGCGATTTTCCCAAATTACCTTGGCGATTATTCTGACTCGATCTGCGTTATTTTCTTTTCTTAGATTTTCAATTTTCATAAATTTATGTTTTAAATAAAATTAGGAGTTAAATAAACCTGCTGTATAGTATTTCCTTTTTTTAATCTGCTTGATTTTCCAAGGCAGAGAAATTATTACTTTCAACCATAACCTATACTGCTCAATTATTACAATAATACTTCTGGATTTAATTTTACAAATACCTTTAAAGTAGACTTGATATTGGTTATTAGTTGATACAGTCATTGACCAGCAAACCTTGGGCAAAAATTTCCAATTGCTCTATTACAGCCCTATTTGCGTCTTTATCATCATGATTACTTTTTGCTACTTGAGTTATCCTTGGCACGTCGAGAGACAATCCAATTGGCTTGGGAAGTCTTAATTGATGCTCGTGCTACTAATCCACTTAAGCTAAAGATATTAAACAAGAACATAGCTAAAATGACTTTACCTAAAGAGTTCATAAGTGTTTAATTTTTGTTGGACAACTTACTTTAGAAATAAAATGTCAGAAACTTTACAAGATTTATTTTTATTTTTCATGTCCAGAGAAAAAAGTTATTTTAAGAATAAAAAAGAGCAATTATAATGATTGCTCTAATGCCTTGTTGCTTAGAATCTGAACTTAATTTGAGTTTTAACGGATTTCTTGAGTCTCGTCGCCTCCGTCAGTATCATTAGGCTCGTTAGGGATTTCGCGAGTTTCATCTCCGCCATCTCTATCTTCAGAAACTTTTTGACGGCGATCGCTCTCACTAGCTTGAGTAGACGCATTATCTTGTGAGTTTTTCTTTTCTAATTGAGCTTCTAAAGCATCGTTCATTTCTCCGTCCCCATCACTAGCTTCTGCTATTTTGGCATCATTAGTACGTTGAGAGATAGTGGAATTGGCTCGATCTTTGATTATTGACTAATTTATCTATAATCTCGGTTCTAATAGCAATAATAACTTGACTAAACTGAGATTCACGTTCGGCAAAATTATAGTTAATGCGATTCACTATATCGACTGATTCGTAGTCTCTAATAATTCCATCTTTTCTTTTAGTTTCAAGACTTCTTAAGTAAAGTGTAGTTAAAAGAGTTTTTGATACTCCTTCCCCGATGAGTTGTCAAACTCCCACAGCTTATTGAGAATAGCCGAGCGAGTTAAAATTTGTTTGGGATGGCGTAAAAAGTATTCTAAAATTAAATATTCTTTGGGAGTCAGATCTACTAAACTACCTTTATAGGTTACTTCTCCCGTACTAGGATTAAGCTGTAACTCTTCGTAGTTAAGAACCTTTGGTTTAAGTTCGTGGCTTCTACGGGATAAAGCTCTAATTCTGGCAGCTAATTCCTTGAGTTTAAATGGTTTTACCAGATAGTCGTCTGCTCCCGCATCTAGCCCGATTACCTTATCATCTACGGTATCTCTGGCAGTTAGCATTAAAATTAAGGCTTTAGATTCAGCTTTTCGTAATCGCTTACATAGTTCAATGCCATCCAATTTAGGCAGCATCAAATCTAACAAAATTAGATCATAGTCAGCCCCTAAAGCAAATTCCCAGCCTTCAATACCATCGGTGGCTATTTCCACTACGTGATGTTCTTTTTTCAAACCTTCTGCTAGGGGTTGGGCAATGCGATCGTCATCTTCTACTAATAGAATTTTCATAGTCTTATTTTTAATCTTTCGAGCCAATCACGTTTATTGTCTTCACCTAATTTTGTAGGGCTATGACTCCGCGATCGAATATGTCCCCGTTAGTGCCAATACCCAGAATTTCTAGTTTATCTGAATATATTTCAACAGCAGCAAAACCCAGTCTAGAAACAGCATAAGCAGTCCACCCTGACTTACCTACATCTCTTAATTGTGAGCCATTGCCGCAGGTTACATAAGTTGTACCGTTGATTGCTTTGGTTCTTTCGTAATGATGATCGTGACCGTTGAGATAAAGTTGAACGCCATAACAGGCAAACAAAGGTGACAGTTCCTCAATTAGTTTGGAACTACTGCCGTGCATTCCAGAGGAATAAAGAGGATGATGTCCAAAAACTACTTTCCAAGGCTGTTGACTTTGTTGTAACTCTGTTTCTAACCAATCAAGCTGCCCCTGCCAAGGTGCTTCTGGGTTAGTATCGAGGGCAAAAAACTGGACGTTTCCACGTTCAAAAGTGTAGTAACGACCGCCCATATTAAACCCCGCGTAGCGAATTTGCTTTTCTCCCTGATGAGCATTATCGGTATCGTGATTACCCAATGCAGCATAGAATTTGACCTTTTGCTGGAGAAGTTCCTGGTAGGGGATTTCAAAGGTGGCTTTGATTTTCTCCATCTCACCATAATCGTAGATATTGTCTCCCGTTAGAAGCACCAAAGAGAAAGGATTTGCTGCGAAATAACAACTCATGGTCTTAGCGACATTATATTGACTACTTTCTCCAGTGCCGACATCTCCTGCTACAACAAAATTGGATAATAATTCTGTAGAACGAGTGTCGAATTTGGGACAGGTTTTGTACTTTAGTGGATATTGAGCAGATAAATAGCTACGACCCCCTAACGCTAATCCCAGTCCTCCAAATGCGCTAAAAGCCAGAATTTTACGACGTTTCAATAGTCTTCATTCTCCCTAATACTAAACACATAGGGCAAAGGTATCGAGAAAGCGTCAAGAACTTTGCAAGATTTACTTTTTAATATCTACGACGAACTATTCATTCAAAAAATTCAGACGATATGTTTGAAGATATAGTTGTCTTTAGCAAATATACGGCAACGCCGAAAATCTTATTATGTCCAGACATCAATCATCTAAAGCTCTTGAGTGTCCTCTAAAAGCAAAAATAAGTCCCGAAGAATATCAACTTCTACAAGATTTACGCGTTACGAGAATCACAAATCGTCGCCTTGAAAGATATGCTTACGCTTCAACAACAGCAGTCAAGGCTTTTACTATTGGCTTTGATGACCAAGATTACTCCGCCCTAAACGGACAGAGCCTGTCTTGGACAGCATTCTCTTGCGCCTAGCGTCGGCGCGGGGTCTGTCCGCTGCTGTCACCGTTGGTTAAGATTGCGATCGCTCTATCAAAAAGCAGCTTGGGAAGACTACAAAAAATAGAACCTATACACTGAGAGCTTTTGAGGCACTTGTGTCAGGCAGCCAGCATTTAAATAAGTGTTGCAGTTTTTGCACCGAGAGTTTGTAGCTGAGTAAGTTTGGCTGCAACTTCTCCTCTAGACAATATTTTTTCTGCTAACTCAAAAGCAGATTCTAAACTAGAAGCTTGCTTAAAACGCCATAAATAAAAACCACCGTTGAGAATGGCAGCAGGAAATAGTTTACTGTTATCTCCTTGAATAACTGCTTTAATTAAAGCGATCGCCTGCTCTGTGGATTCTAAGGAAATATCAGAACCATTTAAGTCGTAGTCTTTTGGGTCAAGTAAAAGGCGTTCAAAGCTATTTTGTTGGCTACTCATAGCAATAATTCCTGTACGACTACGAGCAAGATCGCAGCTACCTTCTAAACCCTTAACTAAAGTAAAGTCTTTTGTCTGACGCAGCTTAAAAGTTGAACGAAAACGTTCCTCCGTTGGCGGATGGACAAATCCTGCTACCAAACTGCAATCTCCCGCCACGGGACTCCAAACTAATTCGGCGGTGGCAAAAGGAGGACGCTTGCCGATTTGTTCGCGAAAAATTACAAAATAATGAGCAGCAGCAAAGTGCCGAGGCAGGTAAATAAAACCCACGTTACTTTGGTTATAGATATTCTGAGCTTGAGCTAGATTGAACTTAGCAAAATCTACTCCTAGCTGTTGCCAAATTTCGCTCAGAGGAATGCCATATTTGGTGGGCATACAGTCTCCTCCGTGCATGACGACAGGTATGTCCGCAGCAGCCAAAATTAAGGCGGTAATTGTGGTAACTGGCACAGTTCGCGATCGCCCATCATAAGGATTGCCCAACACCACTGGCTTATAAGAATGTTTTGGGTTTATTTCTATCTTTGAACTCAATGGATCGAAAGCGTCGAGGATTCCCGCTAATTCTTCTGGAGTTGGACGCTTGATTCGATGAGCAATCATAAAAGCTCCAATTTGTGCAGGAGTCGCTTCTTGCAACAACATCATCTTAGTAGCTTTTGCGGCTTCAGCACGAGTGAGATTTTTGCTCGTATGAGTACCGCTACCAACTCTTTTTAATAATTCTCGAAACTCATCGCTCATGATCTGTCTGGGTTCATTTTTCAATTGAGAATGATTCTGTTTTAAGCTCTAAGCTATAAGCTTTTTGACCCTGTTAGTTTAATTACTTACTGATTAGCTGCATAGTAGACTGGTTGGCAGATTTTCCCATATCTTTGACTAGTTGGTAAAAGTGAGCAATGGGAGGAATCATCAGGCGATCGCGAGTTGTCACCATCACTACCTGTCGGGTTAAAACTCCATCTATTTCTCCAGTAATGCTTTGGGCTATATCAGGTTGAGAAATAGGTCTGATGGCTAAAGTGGGGTCATTATAGGAATCGATCAGAGCTTTGTCGGGCAAAAGAGCAATCATTTCTCCTTGTCGAATTACGCCTCGAAAAGCATCAAGAGTATTTAGCTCCATCGCAGTTTTGATTTGCACATTTTGATTTTTAAACCAGTCTTGAACTAATCTTTGCATACCATAGCCATCCTTAAACACGATCTGGGGGTATTTAACTAATTCCAAAAGGGGAATAGTTGTCAGCTTGCTCAAAGGATGGTTGGCAGCCATCAAAACATCTATCTCTTCTTCGTACAGTACGCTTAATTCAACTTCAGCAGAAGCAGTGAGAAAACGATTGTTCATCACAATTGCCAGATCGATTAAGCCATCCCGCAAAACTTTCAAAGCGCGATCGCTACCTAGAGCCGTAACTCTCAACTGGACTTCAGGGTAGTCTTGACAAAATTGTTGCAGAATTGGCGGTAGATAATGAGCGCAAACCGAATGAATAGCTGCAACACAGAGTTCAGGCTGCTTACCAGCAATCAAATCTGCACATTCATTAGTAGCTTTGCTCCATTCCTGGCAAATTTTTTGCGCCCTAGGCAACAACTTTTCTCCACCTAAGGTTAATTTGGCTTGGGTACTACGGTGAAACAAGGGTAAACCTAAATCTTGTTCCAAAGACTGTATTTGACGGCTAATGGTAGATTGGGTAATGCCGCATTTTTTAGCTGCATGCCCAAAATTTCCTGTTTCTGTAATCGCAATAAATGCTTGCAACTGCTCAATTCGCATACTTCTCTAAACGCAAGCAACCATAGTTTATTGTTGACTTACCACTCTAGACGAAGATAGCTGATTTGCTAGGCAACTTTTCGTATAAAAGGCGACATTAATTGATTACAGATTATATGTGGAATTTCTGAGCATGATAAAATCAAAAATTTACGTGCGTCGGGGGAAAGTAGGCAGATCGACCCCTGCTAAAGACTGTGGCTTTTTGCTTGAAGAAGACTTAGCTGCTGTTTTGGGTTTAGCTACTTGCTGCCCAGAAGTTGATGCTGACCAAGTTGCAATTTCTGCTGCCGTCTTAACGGTTTGATTAGCTTTAACGGTTTGATTAGCTATTACCGAAGGTTTAGTTTGAGGTAAAGAAATTATCGTTTCTGAGGTAGCGTAAGCTGACCAAGGCTTGATGGATTTACGATGTAAATTATTTTGCTCCGAATCAACTACTAGATTTTGATTAGACTCAGCAACTTTTTCGGTATAACGTTTTAGTTCAGCTTTGTACTGAATTGCATAACTCTGTTGCTGACTCAATTTTGCCCTGAGATCTTTTATTTCTTCGTCTTTAGCCGTTAATTCATAGGCTTGATTATTGCCGCCTTCCTGTAACAAAGTACATTCTCTTTCTAACTGAGCAGTTTGTTGTTGAGATAATTCATTTTGTTGAACTAAATTATCAATAACAGCTTTTTGCTTTTCTATTGTTTGTAGAGATCCAGATAATTTCTGGGTAATTTGTTGATTTAAATCGGCTATCTTTACCTGATAGGCTTCAATTTCTTCTGCCTGTTGTGCCACAAGTAAATCGCTACTACGAGCTTTCTCAATCTGTTTACTAAACTTATTATTTATATCTGCTAATTCTTGTTCAAGTCGAAATACGTTTTTTAATAATTTACGATTATATTCTCGTAATTTGTGAGCAACTTTCTGCCAGTTCATTTTTGTTTCCGAAGGTTTATGCTGCTCTATGGAGTTGCTCTTGGGTGGGCAATACTCGTCCTGATTGAAATTACTGTCAGATGAATTAGAATTAACTTTGATAGCTTGGCTACTGTCTATTTGTCCTCTATTGCGATCCTCTGCTCGATCATTATTTGTAGTAGAGATATCAAAATCAGATTCTGAGTTGAAAGAAGCATTATTATGGTTAACTTCGCTCATGATATTTATATCTAGGTTGGTCAAAATATTGCAGCCATAAAATCTAAATAACCTAAGTAATTACTCATAAATGAGTAGGCCATAATTGTTGGCTAGACAATCATCGCTGTTTTGTTATTTTCTAAACTTTAGTATAAATATCAATTAATGATGTTTATTAGTTTTTTTACTTAGCTTTAGATTTGGCTAAATATAGCTTATACGTTGCGCTAAAAAATGCCAAGGTTCTTAACTATTAGTAATCACCTGGCTCAATAATTGCTGGTGAATTAATGAGCGATCGATTAACGATTGAATTTGAACCCGATCTAAAGCTTCTCCATGATGATAGTGTTCTTGCCAAGCACGGTTAATTTCTTGAGGATTATCAGGTAGATTAGTTAACTCATATCCTGGTAAATTTATCTCAGACATTAAGTAACTGACTTTGGGATCATAGCTGAGGGCGAAACAGTTACAGCCTTCTGCTGCTGCCATAATTAAGCTATGAAGACGCATACCGATCGCCATTTTTACTTGCTTAAATAATCCTTTTAATGCTTGAGGATCCCCAACTGTCATTACGGTACAGTTTTGCTCTAGCTGTGTCGCAATTTTATCGGCGATCGCCCGATCTTGAACAGGCTGGAAGGGAATCAGTAATATAAAGCTCTTGGTTTGAGCTTGAAAATCGCTAAGAGCCTTAATTAAAGTTTGTAAACGCTTGGCTGTTAGTAGAGGATGCGATCGCAAGATTACCGCTACCTTTGGCTGGGGTAAATCTTTTAAACCTTTGGCGGGCTTACTTTGCAATGCCCATACAGGATCGGGGGCAATTATAGATTTTATCTGCCAACTGCTTAATAATTGTGCAGAAGCTGTATCCCGAACGCTAATAGCATTACAGCCTAATAATGTTTGTTTTGTCAGCCAACGAGTCAAGGACTTATTTAATGGACCAATTCCCTGCGCCCAGGCGATCGTTTTTAAGCCTTTTTGTTGAGCCAAAGCCATCAAGCCTGCATAATATACAGGGCTAGCAATACTTGTAGAGTCCTGCATCAGGCTGCCACCACCCCAAATAAAAACATCAGATTTTTTGAGAAGATTAAGGATCGCCCAGGTTGACTTACGATGATAGCTAGGAACTCCGTACTGTTTTTTGGTTGCCTGGGGATTACCAGACAAAACAATAGGCTCAACTGATTTGGGCAGCATTTGTAACAAAGACATTAGTAATGCTTCGTCTCCCGCATTACCCATGCCATAATATCCACACAATACTGCTCTAGTCTGATTCATTATTTTTAACTAATGTTACTGTTTTAGATATAGTTAATTTTAATTTACTGAATTTAAAGTAATACTGTTTTAGCTATTAGCTTTTTTAAAAGCAAGTTGAGTAGATTATAAAAGATTAATACTTATTATTTATTACCTATTACTTATTACTTCTGCAAAATGGATAATCTTATTGTTAATCAGGAATTGGCTCAATATCAATCAGGCTTAGATAGTTTATTAAGTCAGCTACAGGTTTTTGCCACAGATATAAATAATCAGCGATTGCAGGTAACGATTCGCAATTTACAGGCAAACATTAACGAGCCGTTTTTGTTTGTGGTAGTGGGAGAAGTCAAGGCGGGAAAAAGCAGTTTCATTAACGCCTTACTCCAGTCAGATATCTGTAAGACCGCAGCCGATCCCTGCACGGATATTATTCAGCAGATTGTCTATAGCGAAAAGAGGTTTGAGCAGCCAATTAATCAATATCTACGAAAAATTGGCTTACCCAACGAAATTTTAAAAACTCTGTCTGTTGTGGATACACCTGGGACAAATACTGTTGTTGATAATCATCAGGAGATTACTCAGGAATTCATTCCCAATAGCGACCTAATCTTTTTTGTTTTCTTTGCCAAAAATCCTTACACTCGCAGCGCGTGGGAATTGTTAGATTATGTCAACACCGAGTGGCGCAAAAAAGTCGTGTTTGTGTTGCAACAGGCGGATTTGGCTAAACCCGAAGAATTAGCCAAAAATAAAGAAAAGCTGACAGAGTTGGCATTGCAAAAGGGTATTGAATACCCGATGGTCTTTGCTACTTCAGTCGAGTTAGAAGTAAATGGTCACCAGCAGCATAGTGGTTTTACAGAAGTAAGAAACTATATTCAACAGACGCTTCAAGATGGCGGGACTAAAAAGCTTAAGTTACAGGGAGTAGCAAAAACTAGCGATAAAATTATTGATTTACTAGGAAAAGACTTGTTAGCGATTGAGCAGCAATTAGTTAAAGATCGACTAGTAGTCGGCAAAATCAAAGCTAAATTACAGCAAAATAAAAGACAGTCGGGTTTTGAACTGGAATCTTTAATCAATCGTCTACTGACTAAATACGATTCGATTACCGCCAAAGTAAAAGCAGACTTCCGTGAAAAACTATCTCTATTAACGATGGTTAAAGGTTCTTTTGCTGTTTTGTTTCGGACTAAAAAATCTGCGCCAAGCTGGATGGATGAATTAAAACAAAGCTGCGAAAACGAGCTAAAAGTTTCTTTAGGAGAAATATCCCAAGATGGCATCAAGCATTTTGTCGGCGGAATCAAAAGACTTTTGCAAAGCCTAGTCAATGATTTACATGATATAAAAGTCAATCAGATTAGCACCAATGCGATTAATGTTAATACTATTGAAAGTCGTCAAGAGATTGTTGAGGAAGTACAGCAAAAAGTAGCTACCTTACTCAATGACAAAACCTTTCTTTATTCAATCGAATCACTTAATGCTTGTGTTGCTCCTAGGCTTGTGGGTGCTGGTGCAGCTACGGTTGCGGGTACAGCGATCGCAGCTTTAACCGAGATTGTATTATTAGATATCATTGGTACTGCTTTTGCAGGCGTGGGTATTCTCTTTGCTGGAGGAACATTAGTGCTAAAAAAACGCAAAATAATCCGTCGATTTGAAGACCAACTCGATCGAGAAAAGGCTCGTTTTCAAAAGGAATTATCGGCTAAATTGAATTCTAAATTGGATATTATTTACGAAGAAATTGAGCGTAATTTTGTCAACATTTATGATTATGTGGAAAACGAAGAACAAAAGATATCGCCTTTAGTCGAGCAGTTTCAGCAAATTGAGCAAAACAATAAACAGTTAGCAGCGAGTAAAGTTATTAAATAAATTATGTTAGTTTCTTCTAATTTGCCAATTAATTGGAATAAATTTGTTCGAAAAGATCAAATACTAACTATTACTGGAGCAACCTGGGAAGATTACCAAAAATTTGATTCAGAAGAATATCCAGGTTATCGAGCTTCTTATTTCCAGGGAGAAATAATTATAGTCTCACCAGGATTAAATCATGAAATCATTGTATCGGTAATTGATCGCTTAATTCTTGCTTATTGTGACAAGTACGATATTTTAGAATTCCCTTTTCGACAAACTAGACTTGAACTAGCAGGTAAAACGGGTAAAGAGCCTGATATAGCCTATAGTTTTCAAAATAGAAAAGCTCAACCAGATTTAGTGGTAGAAGTTATCTTTAGTAGTGGTAATATTGATGCTCTAAAAGCGAGTTATAAAAATATTGGTATTTCTGAGTTGTGGATTTGGCAAGAAAATAAAATCGCTTTTTATCATTTGGATGATCGAAATTATCAAGAAACTAGATTTAGCAAAATATTGGACAAAATTGAAGCAGATTCTTTTGTTAAATTTGTTAATCGTGCCATATCAGAAAGTCCTTCTATTATTAAAAAAGATTTTATTAAAATTATTTAATTATGAATAGATCAGGCTCAAGCTACTTGCCTAATAATCTTGGCAATTAATATGAATTACAAAAATCTTTGAAATACTATAGCAATACGAGGCTGTGTTAGGACACTCCCTGGGGTGGGTACACCTTGACTACTTTTTACTGTCTTGGTGCGCGTACATGCGGGCAAGCCCTTTGTCTTGCGCCTGACGGCGACGCGGGGTCGCACCGCTTTTTACTTACGAGCAATTAAATTTTCTGTCCTAACCGATTGACGTACTGCGATATTAGCTAGCTACCTTTAAAATTTCCTCAGCCGTAATTTGGGATTGTTCTAGATGGGGAACATGACCACAATTATCAATCCAAACCAACTTGCTGTTGGGAATAGCCTGGGCAAACTTAGCAGCGTCTTTTGTGCCTAGGATTTTGTCTTGCTTACCCCATAAAATTAAAGTTGGCTGCTGTATCTGGGATATGCGAGTTGCAAATGAACCATAGCCACCACTTTTAGTAAAGGCAATCAAAGATTTATTCCAGTTGGTACATTTTAAATGGAGTGCAGCACAGGCTTGAGCATCTAAACTAGCAAAGCTTTTATCGAAATAAGCAGCACGACTAATACTTTGACGGATTTTGGGATTACGCAGAAACTCGGTGGCAAAATAATCTAAAGGAGAAAACATAAACTTGCCAACGGCTGGCTGCTTGCCTAAACCTGCACTGTCTATTAAAACCAATTTTTTTACCGCTTCAGGATAGGTCAGGGTAAAATCTATTGCTGCTGCACCACCCATCGATGCTCCTGCCAAGATAACAGGCTGCTTGATTAAAGTCTGCCAGAAATGATACAGGTGAGTTTTAATGTTTTGGGGATTAAGGGGAATATCTAAATTTCGCTGAGTAAAGCCAAATCCCAATAAATCTACCGCCCAAGTTGACTGCTGTTTTGCTAGTAAAGGTATTAAGCGACGAAACTCAAGTAAAGAGCTATCAAACCCGTGGATTAATAATATTGGTGTGCCACCCTGTCCTTGATTTATATATGTAGTTGCAATACTATCTTTGGATAAAGGTGTGGAGATAGAGTCTTGTTGAATCTGCTTTGCGAAAGCGATTGAGGTTGATTCAGTTAGACTACTAACGTTAGAAGGTAAGCAACTGGGAAACATGAACAAGAGATAATTGAATAGTAAATGTAATGCTCTACTATAATTATCTATTAAAAATGCAACCACTAAAAATGCAACCACTATCGAGAGATTACTGATTCTCAAGGAAAACTCACGGATTAACAATGTTAATCAAGAACTAATATACGTCTGATGTGCATTAAAAAGGTTTATTCTGTCGGTTTCATTTGAGATTTATCTGTGAGAACCGTTATGACTCAACTTTAAGAAAACTTTTAGTAATCAAACGTCAGAAACCAGATATATCAGAGAAATAATTTATGGCAAAACAAATCGAAGAAAGGACTTGTCCGCATCTACTTATTGGGAAATAACTACTGAACCCGAAACGATGCCTGCCAATTCTACTTCTTTTGTGATGACCAATATTCAAATATAGCGGTTCTCAAATTAGTCAGGTACAAAGTAAATCGTTTTAAGGCAAAGGGCAGAAGGCAGCAAGGCTTGTTCGCCGCAGCTAGGCAGAAGTTAGATGTACTTCAGTAAACTGAGAAATGCTATAAGCAGAAGCAAGATGAAAAAGACTTGGCGTTGCATAGCTGCACAAAGGCACCTGGTTTGCCGCATATATGATTATGAACAAAGAAGATTAATGATTCCCCTAGTCCCCTAGTCAGCCTCTACCATCCCATGAAGGTGTAACGCCAAAGACTTTAGGTAATCTTTACGGATATTGAACATGGAAGGAATAACTATAGCTGTGATAATTAAATTGATAATCCAATCATTTGGCATTTGGCAACATACTTTACAAGATATTAAAAAAGCCCTGCTAAAAAACAGGACTCATAAGCTTGACAGATAATTAAAAATAGGGCGTTGCTGAATTATGAAATATATAAAATTAAAGTTTTATACATTTTTTCCAAAACTAAAAACAGTATTATTTTGGTTTTATACATTAAATTAGCAACGCCAAAAATAGCTGTTTTAACGAACAGTATCAGCTAATTGATCTACGCGGATTGGCTTGATAAAGTACATTTTGATGAGCTGCGTACCATTAGAAATATAGTGTGGAAGCTTACGTAAAAGCTTGATAGGTGCGGGAGAATTTGAACTTGCAATCTTAGTTAATTTCTCGTTATTGTTAACACACTTTTCTAAACGGCTATAGAAATCAGGATGTTCAACATCTAAAATGACGGGAAATACTCTACCTGCGGTTTCGTTAGTCTTTTCAATGACGTGCTTGTCATATTCTCTAGCATCTAAGCCCAAAGATTCATAAAAACCAGCGCGTTGAACATCATTGAGATACATAGTCGCAAACACCGACAGCAAGAAGAAACGACTCCATAGTCTTGCTTTTAAGCCATTAAGAAACTGAGGCTGAGACTTCATAATTGCATCAAAGAAGTCGCCGTGGCGGTTTTCATCCTGACACCAATTTTCAAAGAAGCTGAAAATAGGATAAATTTCGTTTTCAGGATGCTGCTGTAGATGACGAAAAATTGTAATATAACGCCAGTAACCAATCTTCTCAGAAAGATAGGTTGCATAGAAGATAAATTTAGGCTTAAAGAAAGTATATTTGCGACTCTTAGTTAGAAATCCTAAGTCAAGAGAAAGATTAAAGTCAGATAAGGCTTTATTCAAGAAACCTGCATGACGAGCTTCATCTCGCGACATGAGGGTAAAAATTTCTGCTAAGACTGGGCTTTTTCCTTTTAAACGTCTACCTAATTCTTTATAGAGTAAAAAGCCAGAAAATTCAGCCGTACAAGAACGTTCGAGAAATTCAATAAAGAGCTTGCGAGTTTCGCCGCTAATGCTATCCCAAGATTTTTGAAACTGCTCATCTCTGACAAAATGATGGCGATTATAGTCAATGCGGAACTCTTCTAAGATTGCCCTTAATTCATCTTCATTAACCGAGATGTCCATCTTAGCCATCTCGTCAAAATCGGTTGTATAAAAGCGAGGAGTGAGAATAGTTTCGGACGCAGGAGACTTGACTCCAGGGCGCACTTCCTCAAACTGTGGTTTTTTAAGGCTATCTACCATTATTTTAAATACTTAACTTCTTTTTCTATTGAACAAACTGACTCTGTACAGTTGCCATCATTTAGGTGCTTGTAGATTAATATTCTCTAATAGTTACGTTATTCTGTGGCAGTTTGTTAACGAATATTAATCAGTTATTTGAAAGTTATTAGCCATTAGCTGTTATTTTTATCAAAATTAAATATGATTTACTTAGAGCGATCGCAATTTGGCTCAAGTGACCTTACTAGAAACTGAATATCTGTGCTGCTGTCAATGATATTTGTATAAAAACGTTTGAATAGATCGCTCGATCGCCTTCAAAGATAGTTTCTTCTTAAAAACCATCTACCAAAGATAAAATTGTAATCTTGTTAATCTGAGGATCGACAATCCAATATTTTAGAATTTTTCTAGCAGCATATTCCAAAACCCGCTTATTTCTTGAGATTTTCTGCGCCTTCAATAACCCTAGCTGTGCCAATGCGATCGCCTTGCTTAATTTTATCAACTACATCCATTCCTTCGACAACCTTGCCAAATACGGCATAGTCGCCATCGAGAGAAGGTAAGTCTTCTAAGGCAATATAAAACTGTGAAGAAGCAGAATCAGGCATAGCCGAGCGAGCCATCGCAACTGCACCGCGATCGTGCTTGAGAACTACATCAGAACCAGAAAGTTTGGCTTTACTGTAGGTAGGTTTGTCTTCGCCTTTTAGCTTAATCTCAAGAGGAATACGACGCTCTGAACCTGTGCTTGGATCTGTATAACCGCCTGTACCTAATTGCCCAGCAAAATTAGGATCTTTTCCTTGAGGATCTCCACCTTGAGCTACAAAGCCAGGAATAACGCGGTGAAACACTAATCCATCGTAAACTCTTTGAGAGACTAAATCAACGAAGTTTTCTGCGGTTTTAGGAGCTTCTATACTATTGATTTCGATGATTATGGGCAAACCATTAACCTCTAATTGGACTTTCGCCATCCCCTTAAGTTGGGACAAATCATTACTTAACTGTTTATTGTTATTTTTTTCTTCATCAAATATCTGTTCTGGTGTCAATGATAGTTGCTCGACCACAGTTGAGTATATTTGGCGATCACCTTTAAATATAGTTTCTTCGTAAAAACCATCTACCAAAGACAGTATTGTGATCTTGGAATTTTGAGGATCGACAATCCAATATTCTAAAATTCCCCTAGCAGCATATTCAGATCGCTTATACCGATAGTCTCGATCTTCGTTTGCCTTGCCAGGCGATACAACTTCGACAACTAAAACAGGAGATGGCATATTAGAAGTGATAGTAGCTCGTTTACCGCCAATTGCTGCTAATAATTCCTCAGTCAAAATCATTAAATCAGGAATCCTAACTCTGGTACGATTTCCTGTAACTACAATTTCTGTGTCTTTGTGACGAATCAGTTGAAGAGGAATTAGCTTGATAAACTCTGTAAGTAAATATAAAGCAATTAAATTGTTGAGATCGCTTTCCGGAGGCATTATTATCAGTCTTCCATCTACCAGTTCGTAGCGATTATCTGTACCATCGTCATATGCCAGATATTCTTCCAAAGTCAAATAAGCAGTAGTAGTTGTCATTACTTTCGACTCACAAATCTAATCAAAATATGACACTATTGTACGATTTGATTACTAATTATTGTAAGGGCGAACAGTGATTGGTTATTTGCTCAAGGTTAAAGCTGCGTTTTGCCCACCGAAGCCAAAACTAAAGCACATTGCATATCTAACCGTGGCATTTCGTAGATGAGTGACAAAATCGAGATCGAATTCGGTATTTTTCAAACCTACACACAGAGGTAAGCAATCATTTTGTAACGCCATCAAAGTCAAAGCGGCACTAATTACCCCTGATGCGCCCAAAGTATGACCTGTTGCGCCTTTGGTAGAGCTTACAGCGACTCCTTGAGAAAATATATGTTTAATTAGCTGTGCCTCATGGCGATCGTTTAGAGTCGTACTAGTACCGTGAGCATGAATATAATCGATCGCCTGAACTTCTAAATTACTTCGCTCTAAAGCTTGTTTTATCGCTCTGGCTGCACTACCATTTGTTGTCTTGGGTGCGCTAATGTGGTGGGCATCACAGGTTAATCCAAAGCCTAGTATTTTGCCGTAAATCTTTGCCTGACGGCGAGTTGCTAGCTCTGCTGTTTCTAAAACAAACATTGCTCCTCCTTCTGCTAAAACCAGTCCTTCTCGCTTTAAGTCAAAAGGATAACAGCCTGTAGATGCTAATGCTCCCATGCGCTTAAAAGCAGCCAGAGTCAGTGGCGTAATTGGAGCTTCATCTGCACCAGCAATTACTCTTTCACATCGACCAGTTTTGATTAATTCATAGCCTCTGGCTAATGCCCAAATACCTGTGGCGCAAGCAGCCGTTGGAGCTAAAACTGGAGCGGTAGTCTGAATATGTTTAGCAGTTGCGATCGCACTTTGATGAGGTAAAGTTTCTAGCCAGTTGGGAATGTAACTATTTTTTTGAGCTACTAATTCTTCCCAGGTTGCCTGACAACTACGACTTGAACCTATAACTACTCCGCATTTAGGCAAAGGAACTTGTAACTTAGCGTCTTTGAGGGCAGCAAGCAGAATTTTCTGAGTTAGATTATCTATTTTGCACGGTTGAGCGTCAACTAAGCCCAAAGGATAAACTGGGAGTTCAGCGAAAGGCTGCTGGGGTTTGATTCCTGATTTTCCCTGCAAAATACTTGACCAAGTAGCCTGGAGTGAGCCGAGACAAGATTCTAATCCTATTCCTGTAACTACAACGTCCATATTGTTCAACAACTCGATTGCGAGACAGCGCGATCTTGTTGGTTTCCAACAAAGAGCGACTGTCGAGGGCGGGTATGCGCGGGAAACCCGCGCACCCTCTCGTTCAAATTAAGAGCTGCAAGCCTGTAATATTTAAATTTAGTTAAATTTAAAACTGGCAGCTCATAATTTAAAATTGGCTTATTTTTTAAGGTTTTCTGAGCCTTCGATTACTTTGGCACTAGTAATGCGATCGCCTTGCTTAATTTTATCAACTACATCCATTCCTTCGACAACCTTGCCAAATACGGCATAGTCGCCATCGAGGGAAGGTAAATCTTCTAAGGCAATATAAAACTGTGAAGAAGCAGAATCAGGCATAGCCGAGCGAGCCATCGCAATTGCACCGCGATCGTGCTTGAGAACTACATCAGAACCAGAAAGTTTGGCTTTACCGTAGGTAGGCTTGTCCTCGCCTTTTAGCTTAATCTCAAGAGGAATACGACGCTCTGAACCTGTGCTTGGATCTGTATAACCGCCTGTACCTAATTGCCCAGCAAAATTAGGATCTTTTCCTTGAGGATCTCCACCTTGAGCTACAAATCCAGGAATAACACGGTGAAATGCTAATCCGTCGTAAACTCCTTGAGAGACTAAATCAACAAAATTTCCTGCCGTTGTTGGAGCTTCTTTGCCGTTTATTTCCATGATTATTGGTGAACCATTAACCTGAAATTCGACTTTCGCCATCCCCTCTAGTTGGGGCAAATTATTACTCATTTCTTTATTACTATTTTTGTCTTTGGCGATCGCCGTTTGTGCTTGATTATTTGTCAGATTATCAGATGATGAGGTTGATTGGGAAATATCTGTCGCTGAGGTAGAACAGCCTCCTAAAATTACGCTACTAATCAGCAGCAAGGAAAACATCTTAATCAGCCATTTTTTATTGTTTTTAGCCATATTCTAAATTTTGACTTACTACCGCTCATGACATTGACCGTTGTAGCCTAATTTTTTCTTAACTGGGTTATTTGAATGTAGTCTTTAATTTTAAGTATATCTTTATAGCTTCTGTAACCAAATTATTTTGAATATTGGCATTATGTGTGTAGGTAAAAACATGATAATATGCCGCACGAACAATTAAATTTAGCGAGTAACAAGCCAGTTTTGTCTTGGGCAAATCACAGCTTTGATCGCAGAGAAACCCAGATGGCTCAAAATGTAGCATCTCTTCCATTTGTATTCAAGCACGTGGCACTTATGCCCAATGTTCATTTGGCAAAAGGAGCGTTAGTAGGTTCAGTGATTGCTACAGAAGATGCAGTTATTCCTGCTGCTGTCGGGGTTGATATTGGCTGCGGGATGGCTGCGATTAAGATGCCTTTTACAGGCGATCGCGTTGAAGGCAAACTAAAAAAGATACGTCATCAAATAGAGCGATCAATCCAATCTAGAACTACGCAATTGAATATGAATTTTAAGCATTAGTAAAAAATCGCTAATCAGAGTTACAGGTAAAAGTATTAAAAAATACTGTTTTAGTCTCTATGAAAAGCGATGAATTACATTAAGCGATGTTGCTAGTTTGAAATGACTTCACTAGACAAGCGATCGCTTTACTTGCTTAAACGTTTACAATCCTTCTAAAGGAACTTCTAAAAATCTTGCCAACTCCGCACCCTGATTTTCTAATGTAGATAAAGCGATAGGTTCGCCAACACGAGTCAAAGGAACATCTCTTCTTTTTTTAGAACGCAAATATAAAGCGCGTTTGGGGCTTAAACCTTCTCTTATTTCGGCTCGAATGGATTGAACCTCAGCAATAGGTATTTCGACTTCCACTTGACGATTTTTGCCTGGATATCCCCAACGGGAAATTGTTATCTTTTCTGTTTCTTTACTAAATTCGTTGTAGCCTCCACCTACATTCCACACTAAGAGTAGCCACAGATAGCTAGCCAAAAGCAAACCAGCAACGCCATAAAATGTAAGAGCAACTCCTTGAGGAATAAACTGTAATTCACTAGCATCAGAGACGATTAGCAAGTTAGTTTTGAGATAACTAGATAATCCTGCTAACAGAAATCCGACTCCACCCATAGATACTATACTTGCCCATAAGAAGTTGCTAAATCTGCGAGAGCCTAAAATGTCTTGTCTAAGTGTTTGTTGTTTGGTTTTATTAGTGGTCATTATTAATCGTTATAGTTTGATTAGTATGTTGAAGCTTAATAAATAAAATCTGAGCCATGACCTTTAAAGGAAGGAACAAAAGCAAAATTCCAAACTTTGATTTTGCTCAGGGATTATGTGTCATTTTGTAAACTTTTTGCTAATAATTATTCAAAGGCTATTCCTAGTTTAAGATCATTGAGTTTTAAAATTGAACAATTGTCTTCAATTACCTGTACACGGTGATTTTGTGCTATTTTAATTACGTTACCCTAATGTAATTTTAAAGGCATTTTTGTAATAACATCTTAAAGATTATCTCATCTCGAAACAGGAGATGTTAGCTGGTAATCTGCTAAAGTTTTATAAAACTTGGCACTTCTCAACATTTTGTTAAGCTAGTGTCAAAGGCATGATACAAAAGTACATTTTGACGAGCGTTCCCTTACGCCTTTCGGCGACGCGGGAACGCGCGAGTTTGATAAATCTTGCAGTTTACTCATTTAAGCAAGAGGATTAAAAAATATGACAATAGCAGTAGGACGCGCGCCGTCACAACAGGGCATCTTTGATGCAGTTGATGACTGGCTAAAACGCGATCGCTTTGTATTCGTAGGCTGGTCGGGAATTCTTCTATTCCCCTGTGCCTACATGGCAATTGGTGGTTGGCTTACCTGCACCACTTTCGTAACAAGCTGGTACACCCACGGTTTAGCCAGCTCATACCTAGAAGGATGCAACTTCTTGACCGTAGCAGCATCCACCCCCGCAGACAGCATGGGTCACTCCCTGCTGTTCCTTTGGGGACCAGAAGCAGGCTGGAGCTTTACCCGCTGGTGTCAAATCGGTGGCTTATGGGCGTTTGTTGCCCTGCATGGAGCATTTGCCCTAATCGGCTTTATGCTGCGTCAGTTTGAGATTTCGCGTCTAGTGGGGATTCGTCCTTACAATGCGATCGCTTTTTCGGGCCCCATCGCCGTATTCGTCTCAGTATTCTTGCTCTATCCCTTAGGACAATCTAGCTGGTTCTTTGCACCCAGCTTAGGTGTAGCGGGCATCTTCCGTTTCATCCTGTTTGTTCAAGGATTCCACAACTTCACCCTCAATCCCTTCCACATGATGGGAGTAGCAGGAGTACTTGGTGGAGCATTACTGTGTGCAATTCACGGAGCAACAGTCGAAAACACCCTATTTGATGACGGTGGCGAAGCTGACACCTTTAGAGCTTTTGAGCCTACTCAAGCAGAAGAAACCTATAGTATGGTCACAGCCAACCGATTCTGGTCACAGATATTCGGGATTGCTTTTTCCAACAAACGTTGGCTGCACTTCTTTATGTTATTCGTACCCGTAACAGGACTATGGATGGCAAGTATCGGCATCATCGGTATTGCTTTGAACTTAAGAGCTTATGACTTCGTCTCTCAAGAATTGAGAGCAGCAGAAGATCCTGAGTTTGAAACCTTTTACACTAAAAACATCTTGCTCAACGAAGGTCTAAGAGCATGGATGGCATCACAAGACCAACCACATCAAAACTTTGAATTCCCAGAGGAGGTTCTACCACGTGGTAACGCTCTCTAATCCTGCTGTCAGTGGCGCAGGTCGCGACATTAATTCCACCGGCTTTGCCTGGTGGGCGGGCAATGCTCGTTTAATCAATCTTTCCGGTAAGCTTCTGGGCGCGCACGTCGCTCACGCTGGCTTAATTGTCTTCTGGACTGGTGCAATGACTATCTATGAAGTTGCACACTATGTTCCTGACAAGCCCATGTATGAACAGGGCATGATCCTTATTCCTCACCTAGCCACATTAGGCTGGGGCGTAGGTCCTGGTGGTGAAGTAATTAATACTTACCCCTATTTCGTAGTTGGTGTTTTACACCTAATCTCTTCCGCTGTTCTTGGTTTAGGTGGTATTTACCATGCACTGCGTGGTCCAGAGAAACTAGAAGAATATTCAAACTTCTTCAGTCAAGACTGGAAAGACAAAAACCAAATGACTAATATCATTGGTTATCACCTAATTCTGCTGGGAATTGGTGCATTCCTATTGGTCTTTAAGGCTATGTTCTTTGGTGGTGTATATGACTCCTGGGCTCCTGGTGGTGGAGATGTTCGTCTCATTACTAACCCCACTCTCAACCCTGGCACAATCTTTGGCTATCTAGCGTCTTCTCCTTTTGGTGGCGAGGGCTGGATTATTGGTGTTAACAACATGGAAGACATCATCGGTGGTCATATATGGGTTGGCTTGATCTGTATTGCTGGCGGTGTCTTTCATATTTTGACTAAGCCTTTTGGTTGGGCGCGTCGTGCTTTGATTTGGAATGGCGAGGCTTATCTTTCCTATAGTCTTGCTGCTGTATCCATGATGTCCTTCATCGCTGCTTGCTATATCTGGTTTAATAACACTGCTTATCCCAGTGAGTTTTACGGTCCTACAAATGCCGAAGCTTCTCAAGCACAAGCCTTTACTTTCCTAGCTCGTGACCAACAAATGGGTGCGAACATTGGTTCATCTCAAGGTCCTACAGGCTTAGGTAAATACCTAATGCGCTCTCCTACTGGTGAAATCATTCTTGGTGGAGAAACAATGCGTTTTTGGGATTTCCGCGGTCCTTGGTTAGAGCCTATGCGTGGTCCTAACGGTATTGACCTCGACAAAATTAGAAATGACATTCAGCCTTGGCAATTACGTCGTGCTGCTGAGTACATGACTCATGCTCCTAATGCTTCGATCAACTCTGTTGGTGGTATTATCACTGAGTCTAACTCTTTTAACTTCGTAAATATTCGTCAGTGGCTGGCTTCATTCCAGTTCGTTATGGCATTCTTCTTCCTAGTGGGTCACTGGTGGCACGCGGGTAGATCGAGAGCCACTGCTGGTGGTTTTGAAAAAGGTATCGAACGGGAAACCGAACCTACATTATTTATGCCTGACCTAGACTAATCAATTACTGAATTAGTAAACTGAGTAGTTGAACTATAGTCCATTTAATAAACAAGCCTCTGCAAAATTGCAGAGGCTTGTTTATTCCTATCATGTCACTCTGCGAGTATTATAGTCATTCCAATTAATTTCCTCATGATTGACTGGTTTTAAGTCAGAGGTCAGAGGTCAGTAGAGTTTGAGACACTTATCACAGTTTTCTTTTTTCATATGGTTTCTATTTGGAATGACTATAAAATGAAAGGATAAAAGGTAGTCCTTCTCCACTCTCACCTTTATTTGTTTCAACTATTTCCTACTTCTTCAATAACTCCCAATTAATTAAAAAAACCACAGTTAAACAATTAACTGTGGTTAACAAAATGATTGATAAATAAATAAAATACTCAAAAGCTACTTCTTAGAAAGTAAAGGTTGTTCTAAGCACACCGATTATGGCATCGTCATCTGTATCGTTACCGTTGGGGTTGATTATGTAAACAACACCAGGAGTAACAGAGATGTTGTCATTGAATTGGTATTTGTACAAACCTTCAAGGTGAATAGGATTGCTTTGATCTCCTGCATAAGGTTCTACACCAGCAAATAAAGCAGCTAAGTTACCTTCTTTACCGAAATCAGGGAGTGATAATCCAGCCCCATAAGACCAAATATCTGCTGAAGCATTAGCATTAGTAACTTGAGTATTGCTATACATACCAAAAGCATTAAGAGCTAACTTGTCACCAAGTTGATAGGCAGCTTCTACACCATAGGAGTTGGAAGATACCGTTTGACCATCACCAAAAGGCTGTCTTGCTAAAGCAGTACCAACACCTAAGTCATAGATAGTGTTATCAATAGCACCAAATTTACCCAAGACATAAGTTCCAGCTAGCTGTAATTTTTCATCTAAGAGGCTAAGAGTAACCTGACCTAAAGCAGAATATTCCTCGTTAAATAAACCGCCATCTTCAGCTTCGATTGGATTAGCAGAGTCTCCACCAAAGTAGCCAGCACTAATAGTTACAAAATCTGTAGGTTTAAAGTTAAAACCAACACCACCACCAGAAGGTAAACCAATTTTGTAAATTGGGCTAGACTCAGCAAAGCTAGAAAGAGAGCCAGTAGCACCAGTAAATGAATCTAAATAAGGGCTGAGAGAAGGCACAAAATCGACCCATAGAGGAAATGCAGCAGGTAAGTAAACGTCTATTTTTTCACCGAGGGGGAAATAGTAAGCCAACCAGCCAATAGCAATATCGTTACCGCTGTCAGCAGTCTGATAGGTTAAAGCACCAGTCTGAAGATCGATAGGATCGCCGTTGTCATCCTGAGTCTGAAACCCAAATCCAGCATTTGAAGCATCAAGACGAGTGTATAGAGCATCTTCTCCAAAGAAACTAGAGACAAAAGCTAAACGTATTCTGTCTTGAAATACTGTTTTATTGGAGTCCGTATCGTTAAATTGATTACTAATACCAAAGACAGCTTCACCTTCCAATTTGGTGGTAGTAGAAAATTGGTTATCTTCTAAAGTGGCAGTGCGACTTTCAAGTTCGTCAACCCGACCGCCTAAGGTAGCTAATTCTGCTTCAAACTCTTGTTGAAGACGATTGATAGTATCAAGATCTTCTTGACTTACCGATCCTTGAGAAGCAATTAAGCGTTCAATTTGGTTTAAACAAGAATTTAAACCAGCGGCAAACTCATAACGAGTAAGGGACTGATCGCCACGGTAGGTTTGATTGGGGTAACCAGCAATACAGCCATAACGATCGACTAAGCTACGTAAAGCTTCATAAGCCCAATCTGTAGGAGAAACATCTCTTAACTGATTGACGTTAGTTACCTGATTACGAGGATTGGTCTTCCCTTCTTGACTATAGTTATTGATTTGATCTAGCAGTTGGGTATTGTCTTCTACTTCTGAGACTGACTCAGCAGAGGCTGATAACTCACAGCCTAATACCAAAGCTACTATTGCTGGAGATGCCAACAACAAATTACGTAATATTTTCAACATTTTCCTCACACCTTAAAAAAATAATCGCTTTTTTGCGATCGCCTCAATACTAAACTAATATTTTTAGTTTTGGTATTAAAATTCACTAACAAAATTAACAACTATATTTCAGTCATTATGTATCCTGAGATACGCTTTTGTTAAATTTTTATCAACATTTGTAATTATCAAGATCTAGCTTCTGGCTATGGTTAAAGCAGATAGAAGAACGATCAAATAAATCTAACTATTTACCCAGTTAACCAAAGTTCTCACGGGAAAACCCGTTGCCCCTTTATTATTGACCCCATTAGGAGAATCTGCCCAAACTGGTCCTGCTACATCTAAATGCATCCAAGGTGTATCTTTAATAAATTGTTTGAGGAACAAGGCAGCAGTAATTGAACCACCAGGACGTGGTCCAGTATTTTTCATGTCAGCAATCTCTGACTTCAAGCCCTCAAAATATTTTTCTTCCATTGGTAGCTGCCAAAACTTTTCTCCTGCTAACTCCGCAGCGTTTTTCATTTCTGTAGCTAAAGCATCGTCAGTACTCCACAATCCAGCAATATTGTTGCCCAAAGCCACAATACAAGCCCCTGTCAGAGTCGCCAGATCGACGATCGCATCTACCTCTAATTTTTCTGCATACACTAAAGCATCTGCCAAAGTAAGTCTGCCTTCTGCGTCGGTATTGTTAACTTCAATAGTTTTACCATTCGAGGCTTTTAAGATGTCGCCTGGGTGCATTGCCTTACCGCTAATCATATTCTCTGTAGCAGCACAGATAAAGTGAACTTCCACATCAGGCTTAAGCCCAGCGATCGCTTTTGCTGCACCAAGAGTAGCTGCACCACCGCCCATATCCATTTTCATGGTTTCAATGCCGCCACCGCTAGGCTTAAGGTTCAAACCACCAGAATCAAAGGTCACGCTTTTACCGACAATGGCTACTTTACGTTTAGCTGTACCTTGAGGCTTATAAGTCAGATGAATAAACTTGGGTGGTATATCTGATGCTTGTCCGACTCCTAAGTACGCACCCATACCCTGCTCAAATTTTTCGCAATCAGCCTGTTCTAAGATTTTTATTTCCAAGCCGTATTCTTTAGCTAGCTGTTGTGCTTTTTCTGCCATAGTTACAGGAGTAACCTCGTTAGCAGGGGCGTTTACTAATTCTCTGGCTAGAATTACACCATCAGCAATGATTTGAGCATTAGCGATCGCTCGATCTTGTCCTGTCAAGCCAATTAGCTCAATTGTTTCTAATTTAGGTTTTTTATCTTCAGGTTCAGATTTAAAGCGATTATCTTGATGAAGAGCGAGAATAATTGCCTCAGTCATACTCTGAGCGATATCTTCTGCTGATTCTGAGCTATTAGGCAAACTGATTCCTAGAGTCTTTTCTTTAGTTGCCAGACGGGCGATCGCTGCTGCTGCGCTACGCCAGCTATCCAATTTTAAATCTTCAGCTTTACCTAAGCCAATTAAAGCAATTTTACGCACGGGATTTTTGCCCCCAACACGACTTACGGCAGTAGTACCAGCTTTTCCCTCAAATTCTTCGTCAGCAATTAATTCAGAAATTGTAGCTGACAATTTCTCATCTAACTTAGCCAAGTCTCCTGACTTCGTTTCACCTTCTAAAATACCAACTGCTAGCAAGTCGCCAGTCCAGTCTAGTAATGCTGTATTGGTTGCTTTGATCTGCATCCTGTTTAAATCAATCCTTTATCTAAACTAACTATATTTCAGTTTATCTATATTGCGATTAGCTTTGCTAGTGTAAGTTATGACAATTAAACCGAATTCAAGCAACTTTGCCGATCGCTAAGGTCATTGAGCATATAGAGAAAAACAGATTAACAAGAGTGTTTTTACTGTTGCCGATTCTTTTTTTAGGAGACTAAAATTAACAATATAAAAAACACAATTATGATTGTGTATTCAAAAAAATATTTGATAATTGGACTATTTTTTTAGACAATTATGAATCAATCTTTATCCTCTGGTTATTCAGTCTCGAATCAAAATCATAAGCAACCTCTAGGTCAGCTTTTAAATGAAGCTGGTTTAATTTCGGCTCAACAAATTGAAATTGCCTTACAGGATCAATTTAAAAGTCCCAATCTTAAAATTGGCGAAATTATGGCTTTAAGAGGTTGGATTAAACAAGAAACTGCCGACTTTTTTGTTGAGGAATGGTATGAACTAGTAGTCCAAGAACAAAAATATCCTCTCGTTTACTATTTTAGAAAAGCTGGACTCTTAAGCAAAGAACAAATTAACTATATTTTAGAAGAGCAAACTAATAAGCAAGAAAAAGTTCGTTTTCATCACTTAGCAGTTAGAATGGGTTTTATTAAGCAACAAACAGTCGATTTCTTGATTATAAATCTACTGATTCCTGATCGAAACAATAGGTCACCCCGTAAATCTTTTGCTACTCCTTACGAGCTACTAAAAAATTACGTTAGAGGAGAAACTAATTTTCAAAGATCGGAATTTAAAAAAATAAAGCTAAATAATGTAACTCTCAAAGGAGTCAATCTCAATCATTCCAATTTGACAGGTGCAGAATTAAAGCAGGCTAATTTAAGTAATTCGTCTTTAAAACTAGTCAATTTAACCAACGCTAATTTGGAAAAAGCAATTCTGAAGGAAGTGGATTTTGCAGGAGCTTGTTTGTATCATGTTAATTTGACCGATGCTCATTTAGAAGGGTCTAATTTTCAGCAAGCAAATTTGAGAGAAGCAGATCTAAGACACGGTTATTTTGTTAACGTCTGCTTTCAAGGGGCAGATCTACGCAATGCCAAACTTCAAGGTGCTAATTTTAAAGGTGCATCCTACAATTGTGAAACTTTTTTCGACCCTGGATTTATACCTTCTAATATGGGAATGAAACTAATTTAATCTACCTTAGATAAATTAATTGTCAGCTATACATTTGAAGATCTAAGTCTGGACGTAAATTCTGTGCCTGTCGCAAATAACGATGAACCATTGTCGATTGAGCATGAAGAGTATTAACTTGAATTAAAATCCTGATGCAATATTCTAAGCTGCCTTTTACTTTCATTTGATGCAGATCTATTAGCGGAACATGATCCCAACCAGGACGTTTCCTGGCAGCAGCAGCAGGAAACATAGTGTCTAGATCGGCAGTGGTAGTAAAAAAGACGCAAACTATATCTTCTGCTTGAAATTGATTGTGCGCCTCAATTTCATCTAATAGTTCATTGACTGCTTCGGCGATCGCTCTTGGCGTATTCTCAGCTACTGTCGTTGCTCCTCTGATGCCTCGTACTTTCCATTCCACTGTCTTTTTTCCCTGATTTGCTTTATAAATGCTTTAGATATTTAGCACCACACTATTATCAATGAACAATGAACAATGGACAATGAACAACCCTCAGTTTGATATATTTGTTCAAAAGGATTGACTTAGGCTCACTAAAGTTTAAGTTCAAAAGACAGGCGAGCAAACTTGCAAAGCGAATGTAATACTCTTATCAGCTTAAGGTCTATATAGCCATAGGGGTAAACCATTAGTAGCAAGATCGAACTGGAGTGAATCTATCGCCATGCCAATGCCAGACTTAACTTGACTTCTACCAGGAATAAAGCGATTAATAAACGGTTTTGGTTCTTCGATATTAAAGCATTCAGTTTTTTCAGGATCTAGTCCGACTAATTCTGCTGCCCAACGTCGGGCATCTTCTTCTGTACCCAAGCGATCTACCAGACCTAGTTCTAAAGCCTGTTCACCAGTGAATACTCGACCGTCAGCAAAGGTTTTAACTGTCTCTTCGTCTAAGCCACGACCTTTAGCTACGGTGGCGACAAACTGACCATAGCTAACATCAATTAACTGTTGAAGAATAGCTTCTTCTTGCTCAGTTAATTGGCGGTCAAACGCCAGAATATCTTTGTATGGTCCAGATTTAATCACCTTGAAAGAAACTCCTACTTTGTCTAATAATCGTTCTAAATTATTACCTCGCAGAATTACCCCAATGCTGCCTGTGATAGTACCTGGGTTGGAAACAATGTGCTTTGCGCCTACGCCAATATAAACTCCTCCTGAAGCGGAAATATTGCCAAAGCTAGCAACAACCTTAACATCTTTTTCAGACTGCAATCGCTGAAGGGCGGCAAAGATTTCTTGAGAATCTGCCACTGTCCCCCCAGGAGAATCGATGCGTAACAGCAGGGCAGGAAATTTCTTTTCTTCAATGGTTTTAAAAGCTTTAAGAACGTGTTTACGAGTCTCAGAGGCGATCGCACCAGTAATTTCAATGCGCGCAATTTGTTTTTTAGTTTTGTTAAACGGCCAGATCATTAAAAGATATTTACTTTTTGAAGTTAAATGAGTTAATTAATTGTCAATTAACTGCCTCAGGTTGAATTTTAACCGATCTTGATATTCTTTATTTGACCAAGGTGCAAAACACTAAGTTCTTTAAAGTTTAGCATTGCCAAACCCTCACAATATGTTTATGCGATTAGGCGATCGCTATGAGATCATCAGTATATCAATAAGTTCTTCCTTTCCAACTACCTCCCTTGCCCTGATAGTATTTAATGGCAGAATCGATAGTCATCAATGTATATAAAAAGGCGATCGCACTAATGCTAAATGCCCAAAGAACTGATAAGTTATATAGTCTCAGGGTCGGTATGTAAGCACAAGCCATCAGTAACCAGGTAAATAATGCCATTCCCGTTAATAGCCAGTTAGTAGCTATTATTCCTATAGCCAAGCATATAGGTGCAGCTAAATAAATAATACTCATGCCAATAACTGTACCAACAAGTAACAAGAAAGAATAGTTCAACTGATCGAAAGCGGTGCGAGCAATAGTATCCCAAATTACTTTTAGATTATCATACTGGCGCAGGCTAGTAGTTATTTTGCTTAACCCTAGCCAAATCTTTTTGCCTTGGGATTTAACGGCAGTTGCCAAAGCACAATCATCGATCAGGGCATCTTTGATAGCTGCAATACCACCAATTTCTTGTAAAGCTTGGTTACTGATTAAGATACAGCCTCCCGCAGCAGCAGCCATGGATTTATCTGGATTATTAACCCAGGCAAAAGGATAAAGTTTCTGAAAGAAGAAGACAAAAGCAGGAATTAATAACTTTTCCCAAAAACTTTCGCAGCGCAACAAGACCATTAGAGAAACCAAGTCTAAATCCTCGGTTTCTGCTTTATAAATCAACTGACTCAAATTATTGAGATCGTGTTTAATGTCTGCATCAGTAAATAATAAGTAATCAAGTTCTTGTTGTTGAGCATAGACAATTCCCTGTTCCATTGCCCAAAGTTTTCCTTTCCAGCCGACTGGTAAAGGTTTACCAGCAATAACTTCTAATCTTTCAGTTTTATTAAGTTTTTCAGCAGTTTCCTGGGCTATATTAGAAGTGCGATCGCAACTATTATCATCGACTAAAATTATTCTAAATTCACCCTCATAGTTTTGATTTAACAAAGAAGGCAAGCTTACGGGTAATACTTCCGCCTCATCTCTAGCAGGAACAATTGCCCAAACGGTAGGATATTTTTTTAATTTGTAATCACTATCCTTTAGACGTTGATTAGATAGCCAAAACCCACCCCAAAACAGCAACAAAAATAGCCAAATAATTAAAGACAAACCAATCAAAAAAATTAAAGCCATTTAAACCAACTATCTGCTAGTACAGACAAGGCATGCCTTGTCTCTTCTTGTTACTTACTGCTTAAGCATAGCGACATTAGTGCCAATTACAAAAAAAGAAGGAATAATTGAACCGAGGATTAATCCTATCACTCCCACTCGACTTGAATACCCATGAATTCTAATTACCTGTGGTTGCTATTTTGTACATTTCTGGTTTTACTAATGCAGCCAGGCTATATGTGCTTAGAGTCTGGGCTTACCAGAACCAAAAATAGTATCAACGTAGCCATCAAGAATCTTATAGATTTAGGCATCTCCATTATGCTTTTCTGGGCATTTGGTTATGCCTTGGCATTTGGCACTTCAGCCATGGGGTTGATTGGTACAAATAACTTCTTTTTTAATCCAGAATCTTTCTCTGCCAGAGAGATTGTCTATTTTATTTTCCAGATGATGTTTTGTAGCACTTGCGCTACTATTGTTTCTGGTGCTACCGCAGAACGTTTGCGGTTTAGAGGCTATATAATTATTACCGTTCTGGTTTCAGGGTTAATCTATCCTGTTTTTTGCCATTGGGCGTGGAATGGCCTGCATACAGATAATGTGACTGGTTTTTTAGCACGCACAGGGTTTATTGACTTTGCAGGTTCAACAGTAGTTCACAGCGTTGGTGGTTGGGTTTCTTTAGCAGTGGTTTTAATTATCGGTGCGAGAACAGGACGTTTTACAGCATCAGGCAAAGCAGTTCAAATTCATGGTTCAAATCTACCTTTTTCTGTTTTGGGGGCGATGTTGATTTGGCTGGGATGGCTGGGTTTTAACGGTGGCAGCGTTTTGGCTTTAACTAGCAAAGTTGCTTTAATCATCCTCAATACTATGCTAGCTAGTGCATCAGGAATGTTTGGTGCGGGATTTGTTAGTTGGCAAAGATTAAAAACCATCAGAGTCGAATTTTTAATTAATGGATCTCTGGCGGGTTTAGTGTCAATTTCTGCTGCTTGTAATCTAGTTAACCCCCAAATAGCCATTATTATTGGCTTTATTGGCGGAATTATCTGTATTTGGTGCAGTTACCTCCTACAGTACTGGCAAATAGATGATGCGATCGATAGGATTCCTGTTCATTTGGGTGGGGGTATTTGGGGAACTCTCGCCGTTGCTTTGTTTGGCAACCTAGAACTTTTACCTGCGGGCGATCGCTTAAATCAGCTTTTGATTCAACTGCTGGGTATAGCAATATGTGGTATTTGGGCATTTAGCATAACTTGGATTGTACTCAAGATCGTTAATCACTTTACACCCTTAAGGGTCTCAGCCATAGACGAGGAGAGAGGACTAAATATTTCAGAACACTATGCTAAAAGCACTGTTTACCAAATGTTGCAGGTAATGAATCTGCAAGCAGCTAACCAAGATTTGAGTTTACGAGTTCCTGTAGAACCCTTTACCGAAATTGGTCATGTGGCAAATCATTACAATCAGGTAATCGATAGTTTAGAAGCCTCAACCTTAAAGTTAAAACAATTCAATGCTGATTTAGAACAAAAGGTAGAACAGCGCACTGCTGAGTTGTCTACCGCCAAAGAAAAAGCGGAGGTAGCTAATCAAGCTAAAAGTGCCTTTATAGCCAACATGAGTCATGAACTCAGAACACCTCTAAATGCTATTTTAGGCTTTGCCCAACTGGTAACTCGCAATCAGGCTTTACCCAAAGAAGAACAAAAGCATTTAGAAATTATTAGCCGTAGTGGAGAGCATTTGTTGGGACTGATTAACAATGTTTTAGATTTATCTAAAATAGAGGCAGAACGTTTCACCCTCGAACAAACTAACTTCGATCTCTACGAGTTTTTGAACGATTTAAAGCAAATGTTTGCTCTTAAAGCTAGCAATAAAAAGTTGCAGTTTAATTTTGAAGTTGCTGAACAGACACCGCAATATATCAAGACAGATCAAGGCAAATTACGCCAGATTCTGATTAATTTACTGAATAATGCGCTCAAGTTTACTAGCAAAGGCAGCGTGGTACTAAGAGTTATGCCTATTAAGGATAATGCTGATGAGATTGAACCCTATACAGATATCAAGCTTGCCTTTACCGTAGAAGATACAGGTAAGGGTATTGCAGCAGCAGAAATAGATTCATTATTTGAACCGTTTGCCCAAACTCAGTCTGGAAGAGAAGCCAAAGAAGGAACGGGATTAGGTTTAGCTATTAGCCGTAAATTTGTTCAACTTTTAGGAGGAGATATTCAGGTTCGCTCAATAGAAAATGTATGCAGCGTCTTTAAATTTGAGGTGCTAGTGCAAATAAGCACCCTAGAACAAATACCCGCTAAACAACCTCAAAGAAAAGTTATTGGTCTAGAGGCAAATCAACCTCAATACCGTATCTTAGTTGTGGATGATAAATCTGATAACCGAGAGTTGCTAGTAGAGTTAATTGAGCCTTTAGGTTTTGCTGTCAAAGAAGCAGCGGATGGAGAACAAGCGATCGCTTGGGCGCAAAAATGGCAGCCAGACTTAATCTTTATGGATATTAGGATGCCTAACATAAATGGCTATGAAGCTGTACGCAAAATCAAGACAGACAAGTTATCTAAAACCAAAATTATTGCCCTCACTGCTAGTGCGATGCAGTCAGAAAAAGCAGTGATTATAGATACGGGCTGTGATGACTTTATGCACAAGCCATTTCAAGCTGAGGAGCTATTGGTGATGATGACGAAGCATTTAGGTGTGTGTTATACCTATGCGCAGACAGATAGTATAACAACCAAAGAATTGCGTAGCGAAGCCATGCCGCTAAGCTTATCGCAACTCAATTCAAATTCTTTTGATACTTTATCAGCTGAATTAATTTTAGAGCTTCAGCAATCAATCATGGCAATAGATTTAGAAAAAATCAATCAAACTATCAAGAAAATTGCTGATGAAAATCAGTTGCTTGCTCAGGCAATAAATCAACACATTGACAATTTTGAATACGAATATATTTTAAATTTATTACTACAAAAATAGTATTTATACGAGGAAAAATCATGAGAAGTTTGATGATTGCACAGGAGTTAAACAATATTTTGGTTGTAGACGATACTCCTCAAAATTTACATTTGCTAGTAGATATTTTAACTAAATATGAATATAAAGTCAGACCTGTTCCTAATGGTAAACTTGCGCTTTCCGCAGCCGAAATTAATCCTCCAGACTTAATTTTATTAGATATTATGATGCCAGATTTAGATGGTTATCAGGTATGTAAACAGTTAAAAAGTAATCCTAAAACCAAAAATATTCCCGTAATCTTTATTAGTGCTATTAGCGAATCGGTAGATAAAGTCAAGGCTTTTGCCATTGGTGGTGCTGACTATATTCAAAAACCATTTCAGATGCACGAAGTTCTAATTAGAGTCAAAAATCAGCTTGCTTTAGTCAATCTAAAACAGCAGTTACAAGCTAGAAATGAGAAACTAAATGAAACAGTAAATCAGCTTAAGAAAAGTCAAAAACAAATAATTAAAGCAAATAAATATTTGGCTCTAGAAAAAATAACCGCAGGTATTAGTCAGCAAGTTAATAACCCACTCTCAGAAATAAAAAGTTCTTTAGCAGAGTTAAATCAATTTAAAGAGTCTAGCTTAAAAGATCTACCTGTTTTCTTGCAGCAGCTCTCACCTGAACAACAAAAATATTTCATAGCCTTATTAAAACAAGCTAGAAGTAGAAACGTTAACTTGCTGTTGTCAACGGGCGAAAAGCAAGAGCTAAAAGCTAAAATTATTGTCAAACTGGAAAGATTTAAAATCGCCGAAACCGAGAAAACCGCCGATATTTTATTAAACTTGGGTTCTGATGAAGAAATAGAAGAGTTTCTACCCCTATTGACAGGTAAAGACTATTTGGCAATTTTAGAAAATGCTTACCTAATTAATAATTTGCACAAAAGTGTAGAACACATTGCTGATTCGACTGATAAATTCACCAAGATTATCGAAGCTCTTGATAACTATGCCGATAGTCAAAAAACTAATATTCAAAAACGCCAGGCTCATCTTAAAAACACTATCGAAATTGCTTTAAGCTCGCTTGCCAAACAGATGCCTAAAGGTATTCAAATCATGAGGAATTACGGTAATGTTCCTGCTATTTATTGCTACCCAGAAGAATTACAAAAGCTTTGGTTTCATCTACTTCAAAATGCCCTAGATGCTATAGGTTCACTGGGAATATTAACTATAAATCTTTACCAGCAGCAAAACAATCTTACAGTAGACATTATAGATACAGGAGAAGGAATAGAGCCAGAAGTAGTGCAAAAAATGTGCGATCCTTTTTTCACTACCAAATCTGGTGACAATACGGGGTTAGGATTGACAATTGCCAAACAAATAATTGAACATCATGAAGGTAGTATTACAGTAAATGTTTTATTAGACAAAGCTACACTTCCAGGTAAAACTAAGTTCACCGTTTCTCTGCCAATCGGCAATGATGTCGAGAGCCAAGAATGACACCAAATCTCGAAATAGAATACTTTAAGGTAAACTACTGCGATTCCCTCTTCCCCATTGGCTGAAAAAAAGCTATTATGGTAAATCGTGAGTTTTTATACTAGCCATGAATGCCGAAGCAATTATACGTTCAATAGAAGCCGAACACCTTAAATCAGATTTACCTAATATTTATGTTGGTGATACTGTAGAAGTGGGTGTCAGAATTACAGAAGGAAACAAAGAGCGAGTACAGCCTTATAAAGGCACAGTAATCTCTATGCAGAATGGTGGTATTAATAAAACCATCACTGTGCGTAAAGTGTTTCAAGGGGTAGGAGTAGAAAGAGTATTTTTGCTGCACTCTCCCATGATTTCCAAGATTAAAGTAGAGCGTCGTGGTAAGGTTCGTCGTGCCAAGCTATATTATTTACGCGATCGCGTAGGTAAAGCCACTAGAATCAAACAGCGTTTTGATCGCCCTATCTAAGTTTTGTCGCCAATATGTTAAAGCCTACTTTTTTAATTGAAAAATGCACAAATGGGATATAATTGGGAACGACTGACGGGAGAAAAAGTCAGTTAAATAGATGCGTCTTTAGTTCAGTTGGTAGAACGTCGGTCTCCAAAACCGGATGTCGGGGGTTCAAGTCCTCCAAGGCGCGTATTTCCCAAGTTGGTTGCTAAGAACAAGCCGAAAGAACTAAGCATCAAAGAAGTCCAGCCAATTGGTTAATCCCCATCAGCTATTTCCTCAATAATTGGTTAAGCTTAATAATAGCTATCGGCAGATTTCTGGTGAGTAAAAAATGAAGTTATTAAGCAGTGAATTAAATAGTCGCAATTTGATTATTTTGCTTTGCAGCTAATCTTTTAAAGATAGTAGCATATAAATTATTTTCAGCGAATACCCTCGCGAGGTAACAGTTTTGACTAAAAAAGATATAGTAAAAAAAGATACGCCAGCAGCTAAGAAATCAGCAGGTGGCAACGGTGCTACCGAATTTGCCATTCAGACCAGAGAAGAATTAGGAAAAGTTGTTTGGCCCTCTCGTCAACAGTTGATTAGTGAGTCAGCAGCAGTAATTCTGATGGTTATTTTAGTGTCCACAATAATTTATCTAATCGATAAATTCTTTACTTGGGGAGCAGGAAAAGTATTTTAATTATGACTAATGCCACAGATATACCCGAAGATGACGATCGGCAGACAGAAGAGGTGGTTAATGTAAAAACCAAAGGTAGTCCTCGCTGGTACGCTATACAGGTAGCTTCAGGATGTGAAAAGCGTGTTAAAACCGATATGGAAATGCGGATTCAAACCCTAGACATAGGCGATCGCGTTATGCAGGTACAGATTCCCCAAACTCCTAGCGTCAAAATTCGTAAAGACGGTTCACGCTATACCAGCGACGAAAAAGTTTTCCCTGGATATGTTCTAGTGAAAATGCTGATGGATGATGATGCCTGGCAGGTAGTCAAAAACACCCCTAATGTGATTAACTTTGTAGGTGCCGAACAAAAGCGTCGTTATGGTAGAGGTAGGGGTCATGTTAAGCCGTTGCCACTGTCTCGCGCTGAAGTAGAGCGCATCTTCAAGCAAGCGGAAGAACAAGAGCCTGTCATGAAAATTGATATGCAAATTGGCGATAAAATTGCCGTCCTTTCTGGTCCGTTTAAAGAGTTTGAAGGGGAAGTAATTGAAGTTAGCCCAGAAAGAAGTAAGCTAAAAGCTTTACTATCTATTTTTGGGCGAGATACTCCAGTAGAATTGGAGTTTAATCAAGTCGAGAAACAAAACTAAAAAATGCCTAGAAAAGTTGTAGCGATGATCAAATTAGCTTTGCCTGCGGGTAAAGCTAACCCAGCACCTCCTGTTGGTCCAGCCTTGGGTCAACATGGTGTTAATATTATGGCATTCTGTAAAGAATACAATGCCAAAACAGCAGAGAAAGTAGGACTTGTAATTCCTGTAGAAATCTCTGTATTTGAAGATCGCAGCTTTACCTTTATCCTCAAAACCCCTCCTGCGTCTGTCTTAATTAAAAAGGCAGCAGGCATAGAAAAGGGTGCAAATGAGCCAAATAAGCAAAAGGTAGCAACGATCACTAAAGATCAGCTCAAAGAAATTGCTCAAACCAAAATGCCCGATCTCAATGCCAATGACATTGATGCAGCAATGAAAATTGTCGCGGGGACGGCAAAAAATATGGGTGTGGCGATTAGCGAAGCTTAGCCGTAGGCATCGCCGATTAAGCGTATTCCCAGCCATCACGAACTTATTACTTACAAATTTAATGGGGAGAAGTAGACCACTTCGCTAGTTACCCAGGGAGAAGTTTAACCATGACCAATAAAATGTCTCGCCGAATGCGAGAATTAATCAAAAAAGTTGACGAAGACAAAGCCTACGAGCCGATTGAAGCTTTAAGCTTGCTCAAGGAGACTGCCACAGCAAAATTCGATGAGACAGCAGAAGCTCACATCAAGCTAGGTATCGATCCCAAGTACACTGACCAGCAGCTTAGAACTACCGTAAGTCTGCCCAAAGGTACAGGACAAACCGTTAGAGTTGCAG
This sequence comes from Waterburya sp., assembly GCA_965218345.1. Classification (GTDB taxonomy): domain Bacteria; phylum Cyanobacteriota; class Cyanobacteriia; order Cyanobacteriales; family Xenococcaceae; genus Waterburya. The sequence continues at coordinate 4,997,822 of CBDCKS010000002.1, read as the reverse complement.
TAGTTGCTCGTGGCGAAAAAGTCAAAGAGGCTCAAGAAGCTGGAGCAGAAATCTATGGCTCAGAAGAGCTAATTGAAGAGATCTCCAAAGGCATGATGGATTTTGATATCTTGATTGCTACTCCTGATATGATGCCCAAGGTAGCTAAACTAGGTCGTGTTTTAGGGCCAAAAGGTTTAATGCCATCTCCTAAAGGAGGAACTGTTACCGCCGATCTAGAACCAGCCGTTCAGGCATTCAAAGCTGGTAAATTAGAGTTTCGGGCTGACAAAAGTGGCATCGTTCATGTTATGTTTGGTAAGGCATCTTTTTCGGCGGAAGATTTGCTAGCTAATTTAAAAGCTTTACAGGAAACCGTTGACCGTAATCGTCCTTCGGGAGCAAAGGGTCGTTACTGGCGTACTGTATATATTTCCGCTTCCATGGGTCCATCAATTCAGGTTGATGCTAGTGCTTTAAGAGATTTAAGTTTGACTGAGGCAGCCTAAACGAAATTTTTGACGAAACACTACAAATAAATATTCATTTCTTAGACGACTAATACCAAAGACAGCAGGCGCGTCTGCTTAATTTCCTGCCGAGGTCAATGTCCACAAGTCTTATTGAGCAATTTCTTTGATTAGAAATTGAGATAAATGACTAGGCAACCTCTGGCAAGAAGCTGGAGGTTTTTTCGTTTTAGGACGGAGTAATCTCTGACCCAAAAAATTCCAATCGTAAAAGAGGTGATAAAGGATGGGAAGAACCCTCGCCAACAAAAAAGAAATAGTAACCGATCTCAAGGCTTCCTTGAGTGAGGCACAGCTAGGTTTTGTAATCAATTATGAAGGGTTATCGGTAGCGGAAATTACCGACTTGCGTAATCGTCTACGCCCTAGCGGTGCTAGCTGCAAAATTACCAAAAATACCCTGATGAACATTGCCATTGATGGTAATGAAAATTGGCAGCCGATGGAAAGCCTTCTTAAGGATGCCACTGCCTTTCTTTTCACTGGAGAAGAGATAGGCGCAGCGGTTAAAGCTTATAAAGGATTCCAGAAAGATACCAAAAAGACCGAATTGCGCGGTGGCGTAATGGAAGGTCGAGCTTTAAGCAAAGAACAGGTTGAAGCATTAGGCGATTTGCCTACCAAAGACGAGCTATATGCTCAAATTGCTGGCTCAATTAACGCTTTGGCAACCAAACTTGCTGTGGGTGTTAAAGAAGTTCCTAGTGGACTGGCAAGAGCTATCAAAGCTGTTTCCGAGAAAGAAGAATAAACGTTTTTCGCCAATTATTTACGCAATTAATCACGATAGAACACGGAGTAAAATTATGTCTACTGCAACTGATGAAATTCTCGAAAAGTTGAAAACTCTAAGTCTTTTAGAGGCTTCTGAACTGGTTTCCCAAATTGAAGAAACTTTTGGCGTAAGTGCTGCTGCTTCTGCTGGTGTAGCTATGGCTGCTCCTGCTGCTGCTGCTGAGGCTGAAGAAGAGAAAACTGAATTTGACGTAATCCTAGAAGAAGTACCTAAAGATAAGAAAATTGCTATTCTTAAAGTGGTTCGTACCATCACTGGATTGGGTCTAAAAGAAGCAAAAGAAATGGTTGAATCTACACCTAAAGCAATAAAAGAAGCTGTTCCTAAAGAGGATGCAGAAGAAACCCAGAAGAAATTAGAAGAAGCTGGTGCAAAAGTTACCGTCAAATAATCAGCTAATTGAAATTTAATTTAATTATTGTAGGATGTTCAAAAAACATCCTTTTTTTGTAAGTATTTTCTGCCTCTATTTGCCTTAATTTCTATGAATAAATGTACACTTTCTGAGGTGATTTTAATTACAGGTGCTTCTAGTGGCATTGGTGCAGCACTAGCAGAAGTCTTGGCAAGCAAAGGTTCTGGGATTAGCTTAGTCTTAGCATCCCGTAACCTATCTGCATTAGAAACTGTGGCGAATAAGTGTCGTAGTCATAATGCTGATGTGCTAGTAATTCCTACTGACTTGTCTGAGGTTGAACAAGTAAAGTCTTTGGCACAAACAGCCATTAAACACTATGGAAGAGTTGATGTACTGGTAAATAATGCAGGTTACGGACAAATGGGATCCGTAGAGTTAATTCCCCCCACAGCAGCCAAAGAGCAGTTTGCGGTTAATTTTCATGCACCTCTGGTGTTAACTCAAGCTTTGATTCCTGCCATGCGATCGCATGGCGGGGGTAAAATTATTAACGTTAGTTCCCTTGGTGGACGTATTCCTTTTCCCGCAGCGGGTATGTATAGCTGTTCCAAATTTGCCTTAGAAGCCCTTAGTGATGTGTTGCGTATGGAATTAAAGGCTTTTGACATCCAGGTTAGCGTCGTTGAACCTGGTCCTGTGGTGACTGACTTTTTTCGAGTAGCCTGGCAGAAAATACAGGAGACAATACCTAACTACGAGCAAACTCCATACTCACCTATCTTTAAAAATATCGAAGCCATTGACTCTCAGCTAGATTTGCTGGGCTGGAGTGCAGAAAAAACAGCTACAGCGATCGCCAGAATTATCGCTAAATCACGCCCAAAACCACGCTATATTTTAGCTACAGGCGGTAATACTCTAGTTTTTCTGATGAATAGAATCCTACCTACCAGTGCCAGAGATGAATTCTGGAAACGCTTCTATGGCATCCACAAAATCCAATATCCTACACCACAAGTCGATCGTTCAGAAACAAGATAGAAGTTATATTAAATTCGATTGGGAAAAGTATCTTCAACAATCAGTTAGTAGTTAGTAGTCCAAGAAAACTGCCTATTGCTCTAACTGTCGAAGCGGGTGTGGAACAAGCTTCTTAAACACAAAGGCTTTAGCCGCATGTGGCGTTTCCACCCGCTATAACTGTCCTAACTGCCTCCCTCGCGCATTCCCTTGCGCCTGACGGCGACGCGGGGTCGCTCGTCTAACTGTCCTAATTATTCATCCGACTCAGAAAAGCCTTGAGACGATCGCACTGAGGATTGGTTAGTACCTCTTTAGCGTTTCCCTGTTCTTCTACAACTCCTTGATTAAGAAAAAGAACTTGGTTGGCAACCTCACGAGCAAACTGCATTTCGTGGGTAACTACTACCATTGTCATCCCTTCTTCAGCTAGCTGCTTCATTACGGTTAATACTTCCCCGACTAGCTCTGGATCTAGCGCGCTAGTAGGTTCATCAAATAAAAGAATTTCAGGCTTCATACATAGGCTACGGGCGATCGCTACTCGTTGCTTTTGTCCCCCAGACAGCTGTTCGGGATAGGAGTTAGCTTTACTGCTCAAACCTACCTTGTCTAAGTAGTGTAAGGCGCGATCGCGACATTCTGCTTTTGACTCTTTCAACACTTCACCAGGAGCTAGCATTAAGTTTTGCAACACGCTCAGATGCGGAAATAAATTAAATTGCTGAAAAACCATGCCTACTTTAGTCCTTAGCTGCTTTAGCTTTTGTGAGCTAATTTTGGGTTGAGAAAGATCGATCCCCATTACATTTAACTTTCCGCCATTAATAGCTTCTAAGCGATTACAACAGCGTAATAAAGTGCTTTTTCCACAGCCAGAAGTGCCAATTATTGAGACAACATCACCCTTATAAAGAGACGCAGTAATTCCGCGCAACACCTCTAATGAACCATAGCTTTTTCTAAGATTATCAAAGGAAACAACAGGAGCAGCAGTAGACATAATATTTTGCTTTACAAAGTAATTCTAAATGGAAAATAGCTTATTTATTTTTAATTAACTGTTAAATTAATCACATTTTTTATATTGGTTTGTGGTCATAATTTATCCAAATTAAAACTCAATCTGCCACATTTTATTAAATGTATCTAAAAATATACATTTTGTTCCAAGTGAACAAAAAATGTACCTAATAACGTATTGTAATTAAATCAAGAAAATAGTAGACAGAGCTTAGTCCAAAATATTAATTGTTATGAACCCATAAATATATTTAAACATTTGTTAATAGCTTTTAATAGCGAAATCGCTTTGTTTGCTCTTGTTTAGAAATAGATTGGAATCAAAAATAATTATGGATAATTATGAATCAAAATAAATTGATTTTTTGGTTACGAAGATTAGGTTTAGGTTTAGTCGGACTACTATTAGTGACTAGCTTGAACAATTATTTACTTGCCCCTCTTCATGCTCAGGGAGTTTTAAAAGTAGGAACTGAACCTGCCTTTCCGCCTTTTGAAATGCAGGCACCGAATGGCAAAGGTTTTACGGGGTTTGATATAGACTTATTCAAAGCAATTGGTGAAGAAAGTGGTTTGGATATTCAGTTTCAAAGTATGCCCTTTGATGGACTAATTCCCGCGTTGCAGGCAAAAAATATTGATGCAGCAATTAGCGGCATGACTATTACCCCAGAGCGCGCCCAAACCATTGATTTTACTCGCCCTTATTTTCAATCTGGTTTGGCGATCGCCGTTAGAAAAGATGACAAAGGGAAAATCAAAAGCTTTGATGATTTAGAGAATAAAAAGGTTGCCGTTGCCATTGGGACAACAGGAGCGCAAGAAGCCCAAAAAATACCAGGAGTAGCGGTTTCTACCTTTGATAATTCTGCCTTAGCTCTTCAAGAATTAAGCAATGGTAATGTAGATGCGGTAGTTAACGATGCCCCCGTTACTCTTTATGCCATCAAAGTTGGTAATCTTGGTAATGTTGAGGTGGTTGGGGAATTACTAACCGAGGAATATTACGGAATTGCCTTACCTAAAGGTTCTCCCAATTTAGAAAAAGTCAATGCCGCTTTAGATGAATTGCTCAAAAGCGATAAATATCGCGGGCTATATCAAAAATGGTTTGCAGGCGAGCCACCTAAATTGCCTTTAGTTGCTCCAGCTCTAGAAGGTGAAGGTGCGACATTTAGCTGGGGAAAAATGCTGCCTACACTTTTGCGGGGAGCTTTAGTGACAATAATGCTGACGGCTTTTGCTACATTTTTTGGCACTATCGTCGGAACTTTACTGGCAACAGCCTCCATCTCAGACTTTAAACCTTTAGGCTGGTTCAGTCGTATCTATATAGATTTCTTTCGCGGTACGCCTCTGCTGGTACAGATCTTCATGATTTACTTTGGCTTACCTTCTCTCTTGCAGGGAATAGGCTTGGATTTTACCTTTAATCGCTTTGCTGCTGCGGTTACGGCTTTGAGCCTCAATTCTGCGGCATATTTAGCCGAGATTATTCGCGGTGGTATTCAATCAATCGATATAGGACAATGGGAAGCCTCCCAGTCGATGGGGATGGGATGGGTGCAAACCATGCGTCATATAATTTTTCCCCAGGCTTTTCGTCGGATGTTACCTCCCCTGGGCAATGAGTTTATCACCCTGCTCAAAGACACTAGCTTAGTAGCGATTATTGGTTTTGAGGAACTATTCCGTCAGGGACAGCTAATGGTGGCGACAACTTATCGTGCCTTTCAAATTTATGCAGCAGTAGCTTTGATCTACTTAATTTTAACCTTTATCGCCTCTAGAGTCTTTAGCTGGCTAGAAAAACGCCTAAACCCTGTGCGTCGTGCCAACAAAAAAGATGCTCGACTTGCTGCTAGTTCAGAACAGTTAGCGAGTTGATCGGGTAAATCAAATTGATTAGAAAAATGGTTTGGGTAAGTAATTTTACAATTATTTACCTATTAGTATCAAAAGCAAAAATTAGTAATTTCAGGTGTGAGAAATTATGTTGAATCATGTAATTAATTTGCTCCCTATGGGTGCAATAGCTTTGGGTGTTGTTTTGGTAACGGGCGATCGCGCGATCGCTGTACCTCAAAATAACTATCAAGACGATCTCGGTCAGGTTACCAACGTCCAGCAACTAAGGGATGTTGCCCCTACAGACTGGGCGTATGAAGCACTTAGAAGTTTGGTAGATCGCTATGGTTGTATTGCTGGCTATCCTAATCAAACATTTCGCGGTAGTCAGCCTTTGACTCGCTATGAGTTTGCAGCAGGATTAAATAGCTGCTTAAATCAAATTGAACGTTTGATTGCCAGTTCTGGCTCAGTTTCAGACGAAGACATTGCTACTATACAGCGATTAAGTCAAGAGTATGAGGCAGAATTAGCTACCCTAGGCGGTAGAGTCGATGAACTTGAAAGCCGAACCACTGCTGTAGAAGACAATGCTTTTTCTACTACTACCAAACTAAATACCGAGATTGTCAGCTATGTGCTGGGAACTTTTGGCGGTCAAAAGCCAGACGGTACTGATGTTGACGATCAGATTACCTTAAGTAGTCAAGTTCGTCTCAACTTTGATAGCAGCTTTACAGGAGAAGATTTCTTGAGAGTTCGCTTACAGGCGAGGAACATTATCAGTCCTTCTACTTCTGGCGGTAGTAATGCTCTAGCTTTGAATTATGAAGGTGATAATGGTAACAGTTTTGAAATAAATGCTTTGTACTACAGTTTTCCCATTACTGAAAAACTCTCAGGTTTCCTCGGCACAAATGGGGTTGATGTCGATGATTTTTTTGATGTCGCTCCCACAATGGGAGTAGCCTATGACTCTCTCTCTCTGTTTAGTGCCTACAATAATTTGATTTATGATAACGCTAATGGTGGTAGTGCTGCGCTTGGTTTAGATTATGATTTCTCAGATGCGGTAAATTTAGCAGTAGGCTACTGGGCAACTAGCCCCGCTGACTCTACTCCAGGCAATGGTTTATTTAATGGGAACTATGTTACTGGTGCAAATCTAAATATAGCCCTTTTAGACGATCGCTTAAATCTAGCATTAGCTTACCTAAGAGCTTATCAGGGTGCTGAAACTGACTACAATTTGGCTGGCTTTGTGGGGACACCGGCAGCATCAGATCCTTTTGGCGATCGCGCCAATTCCTCCAATAATTATGGTTTGGCTGCTAGTTTCCAGGTTTTAAAACCCCTTGCAGTAGGCGGATATGTTGGCTATACTACCGCATCAACGATTGATGACAATGCTGATGCGGATATTTTCAATTGGAATGCTTACCTCACCTATAGCGATCTACTAAAAGAAGGCTCAAGTTTTATCGTTAGTTTTGGTCAAACGCCAACTTTAACTGGTTCTGGTGGCGATGCCCTGCCAGATGACGCAGATAACCCTTATTTGCTTGACGTAGAATATCAATATAACCTCAACGATTTTATTATGCTTACCCCTGGTGGCTACGTTCTATTTAATCCTGATGGCAACTCTGATAACGACACTCTTTATGTTGGCACTATACGGACTATTTTTAGATTTTAAAGCGTTGTTAATCAGTAGTTAGTAATTGTTAATAGATAGGTCTAGCGATCGCTAGATCTATTAACCATCCTACAAGTAATTTAGCCATACCAATGTTTTCTAGTTTGATAGATGCAATTTATAGATTAGAAATTGCGCCTCTAGCCATATCGGCGATCGCCCGATCCGTCGCTTTGGGCAGATGATAGTATGTTCCACCAGCCTGTTTAGCTAGTTCTTTGGCAAATCCAGTCGAGACAAAACGGCTTTCTGTATCAATTACCAGCAGCTTCATGCCTATAGCGCGTATTTTCCCAGCAATACTTAGTAATTCCTCTTTTATATTCGGTTTTTCTGCTCCTGCTTCTGGAGTTTCACCCAAGGAACGAGACAGAGGAATATTACCTCGACCATCGGTAATGGCTACAATAACTACCTGTCCGATATCTCCCGACATTTGGGCGTTAATGCCTACGTTTACCGCTTGGGTTAAACCATGAGATAAGGGAGAGCCTCCACCACAGGGAAGGCTTTCTAATCTGCCTTTTGCCATAGTGATTGAGCGGGTAGGGGGCAACAAAACATCAGCCCGTTCACCACGAAAAGGAATTAAAGATATTTGGTCGCGGTTTTCATAGGCTTCGGTCAAAAGGCGCATCACCGCACCTTTAGCTGACTGCATTCTATTTAGTGCCATCGAACCAGAGGCATCAACCACAAAGATAATTAACGAACCAGCTTTGCGTGCCATACGCTTAGAGCGTAAATCGCTTTGCTCAACAATGACATTGCGCCCTGGATTACGTTCTCGCCGAGCTTTCTGGTAAGGGGCAGCATTACGCAGAGTGGCATCTATGGCAATCCTTTTGACTTTGCCCTTGGGAATCATTGGCTTAATATAGCGTCCGCGATCCTCTGAGAAGATTAAATTCCGCGCCCCAGATTTACCCCGACGCTGCATAGTTTGGGCAAAGGTAAGCACTTCTGGATCTAATACCACCCCTTCAATATCAAAGACAAAATCATCAGGAATAGCAGGGGGTTCTTGCTCTTGTTGTTCCTCTTCTTCTGGTTCGTCTTCATCGCGATCTTGATTAGGTTCCTCATCAGGCTGCTGCTGTTCTGGTGACGGTGGCGGTGGTGGCGGCGCGTCGTCAGGAGGAGCTTCGATGGTGGTAGCACGAGGAATAATTACTAGTTCTACGGCTTTGCGTAAATCATCGGCAGCAACGTTATCTCTACCGTCTAGGGCTGCACAGGCTTTGGCTACCCGAACAGCAAACAGTTCGGCTCGATGCCCCTCTACTGTTCCCCTGACGGCTTCTTGAACTAAATAGAGTATTTGCTCGTGAGTTATTTTGACTTCTTTGAGCCATTCCCGTGCCAGAATAATATCGGTTTGGAGACTATCGGTGTCTTCTTCATAGACATTGACAAATTCTTGGGGAGAACTGGTAAAGTCGATCACCTGATTTACTGCTTTTACTCTTTGTTCGAGGGATAACACTCCATCAGCCGAAAGAGCGATCGCAATTCGATCTAAAAGATGCTCCCGTAATACCCCCTCTTCAGGATTATAGGTAGCAATGAGAATCGGCTTACAGGGATGCTGAAAACTAATGCCTTCCCGTTCAATTACATTACGTCCATCGGTTAAGACTGTTAGCAGTTGATTAGCAATTTGCTCGTCTAAAAGATTAATCTCATCAATATACAAAACCCCACGATGCGCCTGAGCAAGTAATCCTGGCTGAAATATGGGTTCGCCCTGCTTAACCGACTCTTCTACATCTACTGAGCCTAATAATCTGTCTTCTGTGACTCCTAAAGGAATCTGCACAAATGGCGCAGGCACAATTTGAGTAGGAATATCTTCTAAGGCTGTATTGCCATACTGAACAACGGTATCATCATCCCAATTTTGAGGCTTGGTAGGATTGCAGTTGTAAAGAGAACCCTTGATGATTTCTATCGGTGGCAAAAGATTGTAAATCGCTCGTGCCATAACCGATTTAGCCGTTCCTCGACGACCAGCGATCGCAACCCCCCCTAATTCTGGATCGATAGCCGACAACAATAAAGCTAGCTTGATAGATTCTTGTCCAACAACGGCAGTTAAGGGAAAGTTAAAATTTTTAGGGGCAGTAGTTACAGCAGGCATGGCGATCGCTTGGGAATTTCTTGAGGCTAATAAAACCTAGTAACTCACTGTAATCTATTTAGGGGGTCAAACTCAAAGCAATAGTTGAACTATTTAGTATTTAATTGGATAGTAGTCAATCATTGGCAATTTTTATTCCTAATTTAGTTCCACATTGTTTACAAAACTGAGCATCAGGATCGTGGCGAGATAAATCACAGTTAAGACATTTCTGCTCTACAAAGCTAGAGGTTTTAACTATAGAGGTTTTTACTACCTGTCTAATTAATTCACTCAGTTGCCAAGGAATAAATAAAACTCCCGTAAAAATCATCAATAATGTCATGATTTTTCCTGGCTCAGATAAGGGCGTAACGTCACCATATCCCACAGTTGTCATCGTTACCACCACGAAGTAAAAAGCATCAAAAAAGGTTTTTAGGTGGTCGCTATTTATCTGATGTTCTACCTGATAAATTAATCCTGCATAAACAAAAATTAGGGTAAATAAGGTCAAGAAAATGCGAATAAAAACTACGCTGTCTTCATTTTTAAACCCAAGTATTTTATTCTTTCTCTGCCAAAATCTGACAACCCGTAAGATACGAAACCAGCGAAATATTCTGATAAAGCGTATATCCGTCCAGCCTATAAATAAAGGCAAAATAGAAATTAAATCTACAAATCCTAAGAGACTAAAAAAGTATTTTTTAGGATTATCTGCCGACCAACAACGTACTATATATTCAATAGCAAAAATAATCAAAATTATTAAATCTATATCACCTAATATCGTTTGTAATTGTTGACTAATAGGATATGTTTGGGCAACGAATATTGCTGAAGATAATAATATTAATTCTAAAATAACTAAATCTAAGCACAAACCTAAACTAGTTTCAGTATCTTCTAAATAAAAAGCTATTTTTCGGCGTAGTGATAGTTTATTTATCTCAGATTTTTTAGTCAAGACAATATTTTCTGATGACACGATCTCGTAATTGAGTGATTGAGTTAAATACTAATACGTGCATTTTACACAGGTTGCATTGGATCTGCACGTTCGTACCAATCTAAAAAACTAACATTCAATGGAATATAGCCTCCATCTGCAACATCATATTAATTACTAAAAGTAACAAGAGACTTGGTAGTTTTAGTTTGAGTCAGAGATTACTCCGCCGTAAAACGACGGAGCCTTCTTACGAAGTTTGCTCAACGGGACGGGGCTGTGGGCGGACGCAGGTTCCGCCCACAGCCCCGAACCGAACCCCCGCAACGCAACTTCGCGCTGCTCTGACCGTTGGTCAAAGCAATGAGGTGAAAGCTTCGTATATCAATTTTTTACCCCTTACCCTTTACCCAACCTTAAGTATCTATTTTGCTAGTTTTGAGAATTGGTATCAGCATTAAACCAAACTTGTCTTGCTGTACCAGTAATTACTAAAAAAGAACAATAACCACACCCTTCTAAAGAAATCGTCATTGTCCCTGCGGTTAAATAGTCATAAACTGCATCGCATTCTGATTCTGGTATTTCTCTGCGGTCGCATTTTTCTTCTAATTCCAAAATATATAGATCGTCCGAACTTACTATTAAATTAATTTAAAAACTTTGGTCTAGCTTCGCCATTACTTGTTAAAATCTCTGACAAATCTTGCCACTTTTTCCCTTCAATTAAATCAATAATTTCATCCAAATTATGCCGATAACAATAGAGCGATCGCAATAATTCCTCTCGATTGTATTCTGCCATCATTACCCCTAATTCTGGATTTCCCCCACCAACACGACTAGTATCACGGAAACCAGAACTAGCCAAGATTTGTGCTGATTTTAAGGTATCAGGTTCTTCTTGTAGACAAGCCTGGATCAAACTTGCACTAACCATTACGGGTAAGTGGGAAATATAGCTAACGACGCGATCGTGAATTTGAGCATCACAAACATAAGGAATAGCGTTTAAATCCAAGGCGATCGCTTTTAATTTTGCTACATTTTCAGGCTTAGTCTGTTCCGTAGGCGTAAATACATATGCCGAACCTGTAAATAAATTAGCCTGTGCTGCCTCAATACCGCTTTCGGCTGTCCCTGCCATGGGGTGTCCGCCAATAAAGTTTGACCATAGCTGGCTACAGGTTTTGACTACAGGATATTTGACAGAACCTACGTCAGTAATGATAGTATCAGGATTAAGATGGGGAATAATTCGCTCGATAGTTAATGCGATCGCCCAGATAGGAGTACAGACAATTACTAGCTCTAAATCTTGCAGCAAATCAAATTTGGTACTGGCTCGATCTACAATGCCTTTGACGATAGCAGTCTTACAGGTAGTTGCTTGACGAGAGATGCCTGTAATCTGGTGTCCTTGCGATCGCAAATCAATGCCCAAAGAGCCACCAATCAAACCCAAGCCAACAATACCAATTTTCATTATCAAATTTTATTGCTTAAAAGAATAGGATACAAAACTGGAGATCGTTTTAGGATAGCAGCTAGAATTGGTTTTTGAAGAAAATTTATAGCCTGTAGCCTGTAGGGTGGGCAAAGGATGATACCAGCAAATTAGCGTTTCAAGAACAGCTTATTGCCCACCAAATTTACACATCTAGCACAGCAAGAGCGATCGCCTGTAAGACAGAAAACAGCACAAGCTAATTATCGTTTCAAGTCTCGAAAGCGATCTGTTTAATCGGTTATGCGATCGCACTATAGACAAACCTAATTTTTAATAGAAATAAATACTTAACAAAAATTTTTGTTACCAAGACGTTATTAATCGTCGATTCAATTGTCAGAACATATGTTCTACAATTGTTTGGTAGATTTTTATATCTTGAGAAAAAGCTAGAAATATATTTAATAATTACTAAGACAAGTTAAAGATTGCTAGACAAAAATGGGGATCGTTTTAGGATCGTAACTAGAAATAAATAATAAGGAGTAGTTTTATTGTCAAGATACTTTAAGCAAAGTAAAGACATATCTATATAAAAATGTTTCCTTAACATAATCGTTAAAGCCTTAAGTTTTAGTGAAATAAAATCTATAAAGTTTTCTTTTCCCTTCAAAATATATAGCTACAAATTGTTGAAATTAGCATCTAATCATTGCTAATCTTAATTTTCTAGTTCTTATATTTACCATCAACATTATTTAGGAGAATCTATGACTGCAACCGTTGATAGGCAAACACAGGATAGCAATCAGCCAGAAGAGCGTAAGGAAAGTCCCCGTAAAATTGGCATACCAAAAGAAATATATAACAATGAATGCCGTGTCGCAGCTACACCTAATACAGTTAAAAAGCTACAAAAACTAGGCTTTGAAATTTTAGTTGAAAGCAACGCAGGGGCAGCAGCTAATTTTACAGATCGAGCCTATCAAGAATCAGACTGTACAATTATCAGTAATGCAGCCTCTCTATGGTCAGAAGCGGATATTATCCTCAAGGTTCGCGCCCCTGAAGATTCCGAAATTGAAGTGATGCCTGAAGGTAAAACTATTATCAGCTTTATTTGGCCCGCACAAAATGAAGAATTATTAAACAAGCTAGCAAATCGCCAAGCAACAGTCCTGGCGATGGATGCAGTGCCTAGAATTAGTCGCGCCCAAAAAATGGATGCTCTATCTTCGATGGCGAATATTGCTGGCTATCGAGCAGTTATCGAGGCTGCCAATAACTTTGGTCGCTTTTTTACAGGTCAAATTACCGCTGCAGGTAAAGTTCCTCCTGCGAAGGTAATGGTAATCGGTGCTGGGGTTGCTGGTTTAGCAGCTATCGGCGCAGCCAGAAGCCTGGGTGCGATTGTACGGGCTTTTGATACTCGTCCTGCGGTGAAAGAACAGGTAGAAAGCCTGGGTGCAGAATTTTTGGAACTTGAGTTTGAAGAAGACGGTAGTGGTGCTGGTGGCTATGCCAAAACCATGAGTAAAGAATTTATCGATGCCGAGATGGCTTTGTTTAGAGAGCAGGCTAAAGAAATCGATATTATTATTACTACTGCCTTAATTCCAGGAAGACCAGCACCCAAACTCATCCTTACTGACATGGTAGAAATGATGAAGGAAGGTTCTGTAGTTGTAGATTTGGCAGCCGAACAAGGCGGTAACTGCGAAGTAACTAAACCCAACGAAATTTACAACTACAACGGCGTAACTATTATCGGTTTAACCGATTTACCTAGTCGTATGGCGGCACAGTCTAGTCAACTATATGGAACAAATCTCTGGCACTTACTTAAAGATATGGGTGGGGCAGAAGACTACAAAGTAGACTACGAAGATCAGGTAGTGCGCGGTGCATTGATCGTTCACGAAGGAAAAGTAACTTGGCCTCCTCCAAAAATTGACAATCCTTCGCCTACACCTCCTGCCAAGGCAAAGTCTGTAATAACCCCCGTCACTCCAAAAGAGAAAAAATCTGGTAGTGGTATCCTTTGGGTAATCATCGCTGGTTTAGCTTTGCTGGGAATTGGTATTGGTGCGCCTACTTCTTTCTTATCTCACTTTACTGTTTTTGTATTGGCTTGCTTTATTGGCTACCAGGTAATTTGGAACGTTTCCCCTGCTTTACATACACCTTTGATGAGTGTGACTAATGCCATAAGCGGCATCATTATCTTAGGCGGTATGTTGCAGATTTCAGGAGAAATAACCTCACCTTCGGTAATTCTGGGCGCGATCGCAATTCTGGTTGGCACAATCAACATCTCTGGGGGCTTCCTTGTTACCCAACGGATGCTCAAAATGTTCCAGAAATAATAACGCATCAACCTATTGTAAAGACATGGCATGCCATGTCTCAACCGATACATTTTCATAACTGACCTTTATCTTTATCAATATGACAAATAATCTTGTGGCTGTTGCTTATATTGCAGCCAGTGCCTTATTTATCCTCAGCCTGGGGGGATTATCCAACCAGGAAACAGCCCGTCGGGGTAACTTGTTCGGAATCATCGGTATGGCGATCGCTTTTGTCGCTACTGCCCTTAGCGCGCAGGTAAACGGTTACGGAATTTTAATTGGTGCGATCATTCCTGGGGCTATTATTGGCTCAGTTCTCGCTGCTAGAGTAGCTATGACTTCTATGCCCGAACTTGTAGCTATTCTCCATAGTTTTGTTGGTTTGGCTGCGGTATTGGTTGGTTTAGCTACTTATCTTCAGCCTGAAAACACTCTAGTTGGTGTAGAAGCTACTATTCACGAACTAGAAATCTATATTGGTATTTTTATTGGTGCCGTTACCTTTGCTGGTTCTGTAGTAGCCTTTGGTAAGCTAAACGGTTCTTTTGGTAGCAAGCCTCTGATGTTACCAGCACGTCATCTAATCAACATTGGTTTACTAGTTGGTTCGGTAGTTCTCGGCTTTCAGTTCATGGGAACAGCCAACGGTTTACAGCCCTTGTTAATCATGACTGCACTAGCCTGTATTCTTGGCTTTTTACTCGTCATGGGTATCGGTGGGGCAGATATGCCAGTGGTTATCTCCATGCTCAACAGCTATTCAGGTTGGGCTGCTGCTGCTGCTGGTTTTATGCTTTCCAATGACGTACTAATTGTAACTGGTGCGTTAGTCGGAAGCAGTGGTGCAATCCTTAGCTACATCATGTGCGAAGCCATGAACCGTTCCTTTATCAGCGTAATTTTAGGCGGTTTTGGTGAAGGTTCTACTGCTGTACCTACAGGTGAAGCTAAACCGATGGGCGAAGCTAGTGCAACTAATGTTGAAGAAGTGGCAGAAATGCTTAACGATGCGAAAAGCGTTGTCATTGTACCTGGTTACGGTATGGCAGTGGCACAGGCACAACATTCTGTTTCCGACATTACTAAAATCCTCCGCAAACAAGGCAAAGAAGTCCGTTTTGGTATTCATCCCGTAGCAGGAAGAATGCCTGGACACATGAATGTATTGTTAGCAGAGGCTAATGTACCATATGACATCGTGTTAGAGATGGACGAAATCAACGACGATTTATCCGATACTGATGTAGTTCTCGTAATTGGAGCCAACGACACCGTTAACCCCAGCGCACTAGACGATCCTACCAGCCCTATCGCAGGTATGCCAGTAATGGAAGTTTGGAAAGCTCAAAACGTAATAGTTATGAAGCGTAGTCTTGGTATTGGTTATGCAGGGGTAGATAATCCTTTGTTCTATATGGATAATAATCAGATGCTATTCGGCGATGCGAAGGCTAATGTTAGCGCGTTGTTAAATGAGTTATCTAAGACTGAGAAGAAAGAATTAGTTACTGCTTAAAACTTAGATAACTTAACTCGAATATTTGTATTTTATGGGCGAACGATGTTCGCTCTTTTTTTATTTACTTTCTTGCGATCGTTATCACTGTAAAACAAAAGTATTTCGCTTATGTTGTATTGATTGCTAAAGCAACAAGTTAATAAAATTTATTTGATTAAAAGAGATAGGACAAAATGCCAGCAAGAATCATAAAAATCCCAGAATCAATGAAAGATACTCATGAGTTAATCGATGGAAAGCTTGTAAAAAAATCAAATATTTCTAGAAAAAAAGCATCTAAAAAGAAAAAAGAAGATCATCCATTGGTAGTTTTAGTAGTTGGCATTGGAATAATTTTCTTTAGTTGTCAACAAAATGAAGTAGTTACACAACAGACTGACTATGATAATTCAAATTATTATAAAAGTTCAGAATATATTAACTCTGTAAAAGAACGTTCATCAGTAGGAGAAACTATTGATTCAGTTCAAGAACTTGTAGATTTATGTATGATGGTAAGTCAAGATAAAGGAATGACTTACTCTCAAGCATATAGAACCTGCAATTAAAATGCTAACTTTTTTTGAAATGATAGATTTTGTCTAAGACTGATAATGAATCTATTAGTGCTTAATATTTATATAAGTTATTTTTGAATCCTCCTAGTTTTAGGGGGATTTTTTTTGTCTCACGCAAAGTCGCAATCCTAAAGGACTACCTTCGGGGCGTGCGAAGCGGTATCCTTTGCGTCTTTGCCCTAAAGGATTAGCTTCGCGTCCGTCTCTGCGAGAGATAAAAACTAAATAATTCCTTAACTTGAAAAAGCGATCGCCTTTCTCTCTCTACACGAAAAAAGCGATCGCATTTTGCAATTGACTTTATATAAAATCTACAATGTCAAAACACTCAGTAAAGCCAACTTAACTATGAAACTAAAGGTTGTTATCCATCCAGCAGAAGAAGGCGGATTTTGGGCAGAAGTTCCAGCAATTCCTGGCTGTGCGACTCAAGGGGATACGTTTGAAGAATTGCTACAAAATATCTACGAAGCCGTTGAAGGATGTTTATCTGTTGATGAAGCCGATCTTCAGTTAGACAGTGATGCTCAAATTGTCGAAATTGCCGTATGAAGTCTATTAGCGGTAAAAAGTTTGCAATCTTGCTAGAAAGCAGGGGTTGGACACTGTTGAGGGTTAATGGTAGTCATCATATTTTTGGTAAACCTGGAAATGCACAAAGAATTTCTGTGCCGATACACAGAAACAAAGCTTTGAAAACTGGCTTACTAAAACACTTCTTAAAAGTTTCTGGTATTTCTGAAGATGAATTGTGATTAAAACTTGTCATAAAAGGAGATCGCCTTTTCATCTCTACACATTAAAAAAGCGATCGCTATTCTCTATATTTTTCAAATCTTCTGCGTTCTTTCTCTGCGCCTTTGCGTCTTGGCGTGAAATAAGACTAACCTTTGAAGTCTTACTACATTTTTATACCTTTATCGGTTATTCTTTGTCTGGGAATATTTATTTCATTAGCGAGATTAACAAACATCTCTCGCTTTTGGATAAGCTAGATAAATAAATCTAGCTTCGTGGGTGGCAAAGAGAGGAATCGATTGAGCAAACAAATAACCCTGGTAGAACGATTACAAGAACAAGCGAGTATACAACCCGATAAAAGGGCGTTTACTTTCTTAGCCGATGGTGAAACTGAAATAGATAGTCTCACATATCAACAATTGAATGAAAAAGCTAAAGCGATAGCTTCTGTGTTGCAAAGTCATAATGCTCAGGGGCAAAGGGCATTGTTGCTATACCAGCCAGGATTAGATTTTATTACGGCTTTCTTGGGTTGCTTATACGCTGGAGTGGTAGCTGTTCCCGTTTATCCACCCCGTGCCAATCGCTCGCTTGAACGTTTAATAGCGATCGTTACCGATGCGGAGGCAAGTTTTGCTTTAACCACCAAATCTATTCAAGACCAAGTTGTCAGCAAGTTTGCCAATCATAATGCTAGTTCAAAAGTTAGATTTATCGCCACTGATACTTTTGAACTAAATCTATCTTCAGCTTGGCGACATCCAGAAATTACCGCTAATAATTTAGCTTTTCTCCAATATACTAGTGGTTCAACTGGTAGACCCAAGGGCGTGATGGTCAGTCATGGCAATTTGATGGCTAATTCTGTCACAATCAATCATTGTTTCCAAAATGAACGGAAACACACTGCCGTTTCTTGGCTGCCTCCATACCATGACTTGGGTTTAATTGGCTGTATTGTCCAACCAATGTATGTCGGACTATCAATGTATTTGATGGCTCCTGTAACCTTTTTACAGCGTCCTTACCGTTGGTTACAGGCAATTTCTCGTTATAGAGGGGTAACTAACGGAGGTCCTAATTTTG
Source organism: Waterburya sp. (assembly GCA_965218345.1). Classification (GTDB taxonomy): domain Bacteria; phylum Cyanobacteriota; class Cyanobacteriia; order Cyanobacteriales; family Xenococcaceae; genus Waterburya. The sequence continues at coordinate 4,979,794 of CBDCKS010000002.1, read as the reverse complement.
CTTACGATCTCTGCGTCGATCGCATTACTCCCGAACAAAAAGCCAACCTAGATTTAAGCTGCTGGGAACTAGCTTTTTCAGGTGCAGAGCCAGTCAGAGCCAAAACTATTGAGCGTTTTAGTGAATACTTTCGCGACTGTGGTTTTCGCACGGCAGCTTTTTATCCTAGCTATGGCATGGCAGAATCTACTCTCCTGATTACAGCAGGAGATAAGCATCAAGAGCCAATTACCGTTAGCTTTGATAATCAAAAACTTGAAGAAAACCTTGCTGTTGCAACTAGCAATGCCGAAAATAAAACTATTTTAGTTAGTAGTGGGCGTAATCTCCCAGGACAAAGACTTGTTATTGTTAATCCCCAGACTCTAACAAAATGTTCAGAGGTCGAAATTGGCGAAATCTGGGTAAAAAGCGACAGTATAGCCCAAGGCTATTGGGGTCTTGACCAACTAACTACCGCTAGCTTTAATGCAGTATTAGCCGACACTCAAGAATCAGGATGGTTACGTACAGGAGATTTAGGCTTTTTACAAGCAGGAGAGCTATTTGTTACAGGGCGTTTGAAAGATTTAATTATTATTCGTGGACGCAATTATTATCCTCAAGACATTGAACTAACTTTAGATCTTGCCCATGAAGCAATTCGAGCAGGTAATGTAGCCGCTTTTGCTGTGGAAGTTGCAGGAGAAGAAAAACTAGTTGTCACCGCAGAACTTAAACGGACTTATCTGCGGAAGCTTGATGTAGATGAGGTAACTAAGGCAATTCGGCAAGCAATAGCTCAAAATCATGAACTACAAATCCACGCTATTGTATTGCTCAAAACAGGCAGTATCCCTAAAACTTCTAGCGGAAAGATACAGCGTCATGCCTGTAAAGCAGGATATTTAGATGGCAGTTTGAATGCTGTTGGGGAATATAAATCGCTGGCAGAAGACGGTCGTTTATCACAATCAAATAATGGTAGGGGCGTTTCGCGAAACGCCCCTACTACAGGATTTAATCAAAAACAGAATCAAATTCAAAATTGGTTAATTGAAAATCTGGCGCAGCGTTTAAATATATCCGCATCAGAGATAGACATTTATGAACCCTTTGCAAGCTCTGGTTTAAATTCCCTTGCAGCAGTTAGCCTATCGGCAGATTTAGAAGACTGGCTGGAAATCAAAATATCTCCCACCATCGTTTATGACTATCCAAATATCGCCGAACTAGCTGTCTACTTGGCAAACGATCGCGATGTTCAATCTGGGCGAACAGCCGTTCGCCCCTACGAGCTACCTAATATTCAATCAGACATAGCCATTATTGGTGTTGGTTGCCGTTTTCCTGGAGCAAATGATCCCGCTCAATTCTGGCAAATGTTGCGAGATGGCAAAGACGCGATCGCCAAAAGCGATCGCTGGTCAGATTCAAGCTGGGGTGGCTTTATTGAAGATGTAGATCGCTTCGATCCACAGTTTTTTGGCATTACTCCTCGTGAAGCTCAAAGTATCGATCCACAACAAAGACTTTTACTGGAGGTTAGCTGGTCGGCTTTAGAAGATGCAGCAGTAGGGAATAAGAATCTAGCAGGTAGCAATACGGGCGTATTTATCGGCATTAGCAGCAGTGATTATTCTCAGTTACGTTTTCATTACGGCTTAGATGTTGATGCCTATGTAGGCACAGGAAATGCTCATAGCATTGCTGCCAACCGTCTTTCCTATCTCTTTGACCTAAAAGGCCCTTCGATGGCGGTAGATACGGCTTGTTCTTCGTCTCTAGTAGCGATACATCTTGCTAGTCAAAGTTTAAAAACAGGGGAATGTAACCTAGCGATCGCAGGCGGGGTCAATTTAATGCTCTCTCCTGAACTGACTCAAACCTTTACTCAAGCTGGCATGATGGCAGAAGATGGACGCTGTAAAACTTTTGATGCGGCTGCCGATGGCTATGTACGGGGTGAAGGCTGTGGCGTAGTTATTCTTAAGCGGTTAGCAGATGCTCAAAGAGATGGCGATCGCATTTTAGCAGTTATCAAGGGGACAGCTATTAATCAAGATGGACACAGCAATGGTTTAACCGCCCCTAACGGACTATCTCAACAGGCGGTAATTCGTCAGGCTTTGGCTAATGCTAATGTTTCCCCTGCCGAGATTAGCTACATAGAGTCTCACGGCACGGGGACATCTTTGGGCGATCCGATTGAGGTTAATTCTCTCAAGGCTGTCTTAGGTCAAGAAAAGGATCGATCTTGTTATCTTGGTTCACTCAAAACTAATATTGGACATTTAGAATCAGCAGCAGGAATTGCTAGCTTAATTAAGACCGTACTTTGTCTGCAACATCAGGCTATTCCCCCCAATTTACACTTCAAGCAGTTAAATCCTTTAATAGATTTAGCCGATACAGGCATTACTATTCCTCAGCAATTAGAGCCGTGGTCAACTTCGGGTAACACAAAATATGCTGGAGTTAGCTCTTTCGGTTTTGGTGGCACAAATGCCCATGTGATTGTGGGAGATAAAGAGACAGAGAGACAAAAAGACGGGGAGAATAAATTAACTGAACCTCCTCTACATTTACTAACGTTCTCAGCTAAAAGTAAGCCTGCATTAACTGACTTAGTATTATCTTATAAAGACTATCTGGTAGAAAATCCTGATGTAGTTATGGCGGATATTTGCCATACTGCTAATACTGGACGTACTCATTTCAATTATCGTTTGGCGATCGCAGTTGAGTCCAAAACTCAGCTTCAGCATAAATTAACCAACTTTAGCAGAGGACAACTTAAAGGAATTGCTCAGGGTGAAGCTAGCAACAGCAATCAAAATCAGATAGCTTTTCTATTCACAGGACAAGGCTCGCAATATGTAAACATGGGTTATCAGCTATATCAGACCCAACCAGTATTCAAAAAAGCCCTCGATCGCTGTGCAGAAATCCTTCAACCCTACTTAGAAAAACCTTTACTTGAAGTTCTATATTCTGAACATTCCTCATCCTCCAAAGAATCCCTTTTACATGAAACCGTCTACACTCAGCCAGCTATTTTTGCCGTAGAATATGCTTTGGCGCAGATGTGGATGGACTGGGGAATTAAACCATCAGCTTCGATCGGACACAGCGTGGGCGAATATGTGGCTGCTACCATTGCAGGGGTATTTAGTTTGGCTGATGGACTAAAGCTATTGGCTACAAGAGGTAAATTAATGCAGAGTTTATCCCAAGAAGGGGAAATGTATGCAGTTTTTGCCGATGAAGCCACGGTTAAATCGGTTATTGAATCCTTTAGAGAGCAAGTGGCGATCGCAGCTATTAATAGCAATCAAAGCGTCGTCGTTTCTGGTGAGCAAACCGCAGTAAATTCAATAATTAGTAAATTTGATACGCAAGGGATCAAGAGCAAGCAATTAACAGTTTCTCATGCTTTTCATTCACCGTTAATGAATCCTATTTTAGAAGATTTTGCTAAGGTTGCTGAGTCGATTGAATATAATCTGCCTCAGATTAAATTAATTTCTAATATTACAGGCAAAATAGCCACAGCAGAAATTTCAAAGGCGCAATACTGGATAGATCATATAATTGCTCCCGTGCGGTTTGCAGATGGAATGCAGGCTATAGAGCAAGAATGTAATATCTTTTTAGAAATTGGCTCAAAACCTATTTTGTTAGGTATGGGACGTTCGGTATTAACTAATAGTGAGGTTACTAATTATTGGCTGCCTAGTCTGCGTCCTCGCAAACAAGACTGGCAGCAAATATTACAAAGTTTAAGTTCTTTATATGTCAGAGGCATAGAGATAGACTGGCATAATTTTGAGCGGGGTTACAATAGACAAAAAGTTAGCTTGCCTACTTATCCTTTTCAAAGACAAAGTTATTGGTTAACCAGAAAAACAAATGCTAATAGTAAAGTCGAGGTGTTTTTACCATCTAGAGATAAGTCTAAGTCTAAGCAGCCTGATTTTTATCAGATAAATTGGCAAGCTGATAAAGGTAGTTTGAATAAGAACGTTGTTGCTCAAGAAAACAATAAACCTTGGTTGGTTTTTGCAGATACAAATGGCTTGGGTAAAGAAATAGCAGCTACTAAGTTAAAACAAAATAGTATTTTAATTAGCGATCGCCATCTTGATTCTGATAATCTTACTCAGCTATTTACACAGCATCAAGAACTAGCAGGAATTCTTTATTTGACAGGCTTAGATAATCCTGAGTTGTCAACTATTAAGGAAATTAATAATTATCAACAGCAGCACTGTACTAATGTTTTAAATTTACTTCAGGCTTTAGCTCAAAACTCGATTATTGCGCCTATTTGGTTAGCTACTAGAGGAAATCAAAATATTGGTAGTAATATCCAGAGTAACGCCGTGGCATCAAGCTGTCTTTGGGGATTAGCTAGCGCGATCGCTATAGAACATCCTGAATGTTGGGGTGGAATTGTTGACTTGGCTATCGAACCTGAAGCTCATGAAGCTGATAGTTTGCTTGCGGTTATTACTAATAAAAACAAAGAAGATCGTATAGCTTTACGGCAAGAAAATATTTATGTACCTCGTCTAAGTAAAACAGCAAATATTAAACTGACGCAAACTTTAGAAATTAAAGATGACGCTGCTTATTTAATTACAGGCGGTTTGGGTTCATTAGGATTACAGGTTGCTCAATGGCTATCCCAAAAAGGAGCGAAAAATCTCTTACTAATCGGTAGAAGCAAACCATCAGAATCTGCTCAACAAAAAATAAATAGATTAGAACAGCAAGGCGTTGAAATCAATGTTGTTCAGGTTGATATTTCAGACTATGACGCATTAAAAGACGTTTTTTCCCAGTATCCAATCAAAGGTGTAATTCATGCTGCGGGGGTATTAGATGATGGCTTGTTACAAGGACAAACTTGGGCAAGATTTGAGCGAGTAATTGCGCCTAAAGTTACTGGTGCTTGGAATTTGCATCTGTGTACGAAAGATATCGAGCTAGATTTCTTGGTCTTATTCTCTTCTGTAGCCTCTTTGGTTGGTTCACCAGGACAAAGTAATTACAGTGTGGCAAACGCTGGCTTGGATGCGATCGCTCGTTATCGTCAAAGTCAGAATTTACCCGCTTTAAGCATCAATTGGGGTGCTTGGGGAGAAAGCGGTATGGCGATTAAGCAAGGAGTTAAGATTCCAGGCTTAGATTTGATTAATCCCCAGGCGGGATTGGCAGCTTTAGAACAGTTATTAACTAGCGAATTAACTCAGGTAGGGGTTATTAGTGCAGATTGGCAACAGTTGAGTCAAAAGTTTGCTTATTTAAATGAGGCTAATTATTTTTCCACCTTAGTCAGTCGGTCCAAGGATAATAATCAGCCAGCAGATAACTTGGTTTTCCCAGAATTGTTGGCAACTAAAGCCGACCGACGACCAGAATATCTAACCCAATATTTGCAAAAGGCGATCGCCGAAATACTTCAGATCGAGGCAGATGACCTGTCTGTTAACTCAAGTCTGCTGGATATTGGCATGGATTCATTGATGGTGATGGAAGCTATCAACCAGTTAAAAACTGATTTACAGCTAATTCTCTATCCTAGAGAATTTTATGAACGTCCCCAAATTGTCGATTTAGCTGCATATTTAGCCAGGGAATTTACTAAAACCCATGAACAAGCAGTTAAGCCAACTAGCATTCGTTCTCAAGCAAAATTAAATCTTTTGAAAGATAAATTGCCTCCTGCGGCATTTATCCTCTCCAGTCCTCGTTCAGGTTCAACTTTGCTAAGAGTCATGTTAGCAGGACATTCTGGATTATTTTCGCCTCCAGAATTACACCTGCTGCCCTTTGATAATATGGCAGAGAGAGAAGCAAAATTGGGAGTTTCTCAACTAGGGGAAGGACTAAAACGCGCCTTTATGGCACTAAAAGGTATTAGTGCAGCCGAAAGCCAAGCATTAGTCGCAGAATTAACCCAAGAAAATCTTTCTGTAGCAGAGGCTTATCAGATGCTTCAGCAGCTAGCGGGCGATCGCCTTTTGATCGATAAATCTCCTACCTACGCCAGCAAGCGAGAAACTTTAGCCAAAGCAGAAACTATCTTCAACAATGCCAAATATATTCATTTAGTCCGTCATCCCTACGCAGTTATAGAATCTTTTGCACGAATGCGGATGGATAAGCTGGTGGGATCGGTCGATGGCGACCCCCATAAACTTGCAGAATTAATCTGGCGCGACAGTAATCAAAACATCCTCGACTTTGCCCAAGATATTGACCCCCAACGATACCATTTAGTCTATTACGAAGACTTGGTAAGCAAGCCTCAAGCAGTAATGACGGAGATTTGTAATTTTCTAGAAGTTCCTTATCACGAGGCAGTCTTGACTCCTTACCAAGGCGATCGCCTGACCGATGGTGTTAACGACAGGGCAATGTCTTTAGGCGATCCTAATTTTCTGAATCATCAAAAGATTGATGCCAACCTAGCCCAAACTTGGCGAGAAATTAAACTACCTGCTTTATTGGGTGCATATACTCAGCAACTTGTCAGTCAGCTAAGTTATGAACTACCTCAAGAAGCTAATGCTGACGTAGTAGATTTATTGATGGAGGAAACTTTGATCACTATTAGAGGTCTGAAAATCTGTCTCTGCACCTGGGGACCAGAAGAAGGACCTTTAGTTCTTTGCCTACACGGTATCTTAGAACAAGGTGCAGCTTGGTCAGAAGTAGCAATTCGCTTGGCGCAAAAAGGCTATCGAGTAATTGCCCCAGACTTACGGGGACATGGCAGAAGCGATCGCCTTGGCAAGGGTGGATCCTATAACCTAATTGACTTTTTGGGAGATATTGACGCTATTGTCGAGTATTTAGCAGGTAAAGCCTTTATTTTAGTAGGACATTCTCTAGGTTCAGTCTTGGGGGCTATATTTGCCACTATTCGACCTCAAAGGATCAAAAATATTGTGTTAGTTGAAACAATTTTACCTACAGCCAACGAAGATGATGACCCTACAGCTAGTTTAACCAACCAGCTAAACCACATGGCTGCACCTCCAGAACATCCAGTGTTCCCTAATGTTGAAGCAGCAGCCGAACGTTTGAGAAAAGCTACCCCAGCTATTACTCATTCTCTAGCGATGATCTTAGCCGAAAGAATTACCGAACCCTGTGAAGGCGGAGTGAGATGGCGCTGGGAACCTTTATTGCGTACTAGGGCTGGTATTAGCTTAAATGGTATCGGGCGATCGCGCTACCTAAAACTATTGAAAAAAATCAAAGTGCCTATTACGCTGGTTTACGGTGACAAAAGTAGCTTTAATCGCATAGAAGACTTAAACCAACAGCACGAAGCTATGCCCAATGCTACCAAAGTTGTAGTTTCTGGTGGTCACAATCTTCCTCTAGAAGCCCCCTCAGCTTTAGCAAAGATTATTAGCAGTGCCGTAGCTTTGACAAATAAACTAATTCCTTAAAGCTTTTAGGCATAATTTTGATTGAGGATAATATTAAGCGCAATAAACAAAGCTAATTCACATCAAGTATAAGGTATCCTAGCATAGAGAATAAGCCAACCAAACTAAGAAGAAAAGCGGTGCTAGATCTCAAACTAATTAGAGCTAACCCTCAACACATTGAAGAATTAATCAATCGTCGTAATGGTAATTATGACATCCAGCCAATCATAGAATTAGATAGTGCTTCTAGAGAGCTAGAAACTAACCGCAGCCGACTTAGCGCGCGTGGCAACGAAATTGGCAAACTGATTGGCAAAAAGATTGGTAGCGGTAGCGATCCTCAAGCAGATGAAATAAATCAGCTTAAGGCCGAAGGTAACGACATAAAAACTCGCTTAAGCGAATTAGAACCCCAAGAAAGAGAACTAAAAGCCAAGATTGAAGCTCTTTTATTAGAATTACCTAATTTACCTGATGAATCTGTCCCCGTTGGTAAAAGTGAAGACGACAACGTTGAAATTAAACGCTGGGGCGATGAATATATAGCTGATAGCGAGAATGTATTGCCTCATTGGGAAATTGGCGAAAAATTAGGCATCTTAGATTTTAAACGGGCAGTAAAAGTGGCACAGAGTCGCTTTGTTAATTTAGTTGGCGCAGGGGCAGCATTAGAAAGGGCTTTAATTAGCTTTATGCTAGATAAGCAAATTGAGGCTGGTTATATTGAAGTGATGCCTCCTGTCTTAGTAAATAGCGATTCTTTACAGGGTACAAGTCAGTTACCAAAGTTTGCTGAAGATAGCTTTAAATGCAGCAACGATGATTTATGGTTAACACCTACTGCCGAAGTACCTGTTACCAACTTCTATCGAGATGAGGTTTTAGAAGATACAGAGTTACCTATTCGTCATTGTGCCTATACTCCTTGTTTTAGAAGAGAAGCAGGCAGCGCGGGTAGAGATAGCAGAGGTTTGATTAGGCTACACCAGTTTAATAAAGTAGAGTTGGTTAAAGTAGTTGCCCCTGAAACTTCTGATACAGAACATCAGACTTTGGTAAAGAATGCCGAGGCTATCCTCCAAGCTTTAAAACTACCTTACCGTATCTTAGAACTCTGCACAGGCGATATTGGTTTTGGAGCCGCAAAATGCTATGACTTAGAGGTATGGTTGCCTTCGGCAAAAATGTATCGTGAAATCTCTAGCTGTTCTAACTGTAAAGATTTTCAAGCCCGTCGTGCTAATATTCGTTTTAAACAAGCGGGCAAAAAAGGAACACAGTATGTTCATACTCTTAATGGTTCGGGTTTAGCAGTTGGACGCACTATGGCAGCAGTATTAGAAAACTATCAGCAGCCTGATGGCACAGTTAGAATACCCGATGTGCTGCAACCTTATTTAAAGCGAGAAATTTTGTAGATATTTATTTGTGGGCGTTGCTGAATCAAGAATTGATTAATGCCCCCTAAATCCCCCGCCCCTCCCTACCCCTCCCCAATTCTGGGGAGGGAACGATTGGTCTCCCCCAAGTTTGGGGGAGATTAGAGGGGGCTGGGACTTTAAAGTTATCTTCTCCCCCAGGATTGACGAGCGACCCTGCGTCGCCGACAGAGCGGGTGGAAACGGCTCTGTTTAAGAGCCTTGTTCCACACCCGCTAGCAAAGGAACGCGCGAGTTTGGGGGTTGGGGGGGCGAAAAGTGGGCGAAAAGCCCTTCGGGTTCGACATCGGAAAGCATTCCCTTGCGCCTAACGGCGACGCGGGGTCTTTCCTTAGTTTGCTTATGTCGGTGAAACCGCAAGTCGAGCGTTCCCTTGCGCCTGACGGCGACGCGGGGTCTCGACCCACCGCAACTGTCTCACCTTTCGCCCCTAAAGTTATTAACTAACGTTATTTCTGTGCGTGAATTGTCCAGGCTGCCATTGAGACTGGGACAATTGGTTCAATTAGTTCAACAATTGCCTGAGCGTAACTCCCAATTTCGCTTTGCGCCCCTTTTCCCAAACGCAACCCAATAAAGTTAAGAGTCGCCTGTAAACTTACTGTCCAAACCCAAGACGTATAAACAGAAGGAACTAAAACTCCTCTGGCTTGTTCTCTACCTACGCCCAACTCTAAAAGCTCAGAATACGCCTGATAGCTATTTTCGCATTGTTCTTGGTATATGGCGATCGCTTTTTGATTAACTTGGGGTTCTAAACTGCCAAGAGTCGCCTGTTTATTATTTTTTGACTGCTGCCTAAAGGTAAGAGGAATATAAAATTCGTTACTGTCATCAATTGATACATAGCGAAAACTTTTCTCATTCCAGCCAAGTTGCTCCTCATTGTGATTACTAGCTATGACGTGCTTCCCAGTTGTGTTACAAGTAACCCGATGCCGATTACTTTCTTACAGTTTCCTGCAAGCTCAGACTATATCATAATCCTTCTATTACAGTTAGGATTCTCCGCGCTTCGAGTTTTCTTAAACCCTACTCCCCAATGGGATAGTCGTTGCGCCTTCCGATGGACTATCGGCTTGGCTCAGGATTGCCATATTTTCTGCTTTGTCAACAGACAAACTGTAGGTTTCCCCTGAATTCACGGAGTACGCATCTAGAATTTCTTCTAAATGGGGCATTGTGTATTTTTCAGTAAGTATGTCAAATTGGATAATTCCCGCTTGTACTAACTGCATAGATATTGACTCTAGCCGAACGTGAATTTCTCTATGATGACCATTGCTTTGACAAATATAAAGATTGTTAGGCTGATTATTTAGTTTGTCTCCGTCAATGTGGTGAACTCTCTCATGTTTAGTAAGAGGATTACCTTTTTGAAGTTCTGCGACTAAACGGTGAATTAGACAATACTTGTCTTTTCTACTTGTGTAGTTATGCCCGCGACCCAAATAAACTTCTTGATATCCACTGCTATTTATGTATGCTTTACCTATCTCAATCCTGTGCCTAGGTTTTACATTTCCTTTATTCTAAGCAGGTCTACCTTTATTTGCTTTGCCTATAGATCTATTCTTACAAGTTTTACAGGGGTGTATGTCTGATTCTCGAATCTTTTTAGAATAATTAACAACACGCTCATTCAGACAAATTTCACATCGGAGTTTTACTCGTCTAGTGTATCTGTATTTACGCTTTGCACCCAAACCCCTTAGAGTTCTTGCATTCTCCAAGATTTCGATGAGCATATTTACACCGCCATACGACACTTACCAATCTTACACAGTTTACCATTGACGACATACATACAAAGGAGCTTTTACTTTAAATTTAAATACAACTCCACGAAAAGGGCTAGTATGTTCATGTTTGATTAAATAGTTGATTAGTTTAATATCTTTTTCACCAAGCTTATTAGAAGTCTTTTCAAAAGATGCTCTGGCATCATTCACTATACTTAAATCATTTCCCATAGAATCAATTAATTCAATTCTACTTTTGCCGTCATTTAAAGGATCTCTTGATATTAGAGTATTGTCCATAATTAAACTATTTGTATATATTTGCTTTTTTCAATCTAGATTACTTTAGTTCGTAATCAAACCTTCGGTAAGGTAACGCCAGAACCTTGATTTTGATATTTACCGCCTCGATCTGCGTAGGTGGTTTCGCAAGACTCCCCCTCGAAAAATAATAACTGCACCACGCCCTCATTAGCGTAAATTTTTACATCCGCACTAGAAGCATTGCTAAATTCTAAAGTGATACTTTCTCCCTGCCAAGAAGCTTCTAAAGGAGTGGTATTGGCAATGACTCCTACTCTGGCATAAGTTGATTTACCCAAGCAAATAGCGGTCACGTTGGCAGGCATTTTAATACTTTCTAAGGATGCTCCTAAACCGTAACTATTAGCAGGGATAATAAAGTAGGATGAGCCATCGTCATCACTGTGTAACTCTGCCTGTTCTAAGTTTTTGGGATTAAACTTTTTGGGATCGATAATAGTTCCTGGAATATGGCGAAATATCCGAAAATCGTGAGGAGACAGACGGATATCGTAGCCATAAGAACTTAAACCCCAACTGATGGTAGATACTGCTTGTTCTGCACCCAAAACTGCTTTTCTGATTGATTTTTTCTCAAAAGGAGAAATCATGCCTTGACAGGCTTGCTTGATAATCCACTTATCATTTTTAATCATCTTTGAGATACTGTTGCCAACCCTGACTATTTGTAAGCAGAGAGTATCTTAACAAGCAAAACGTTAATCTTAATCTTTATTTTTTCTGAGGGATAAGGCGATCGCCTAGTTAGAGCGGGTGGAAACGCTAACGCTATATGCGGCTTTAAGCCTTTGTATTCAAGAAGCTTGTTCCACACCTGCTAGAAGACATTGCTCTACAAAAATACCGTCGTCAGAGCATTAATTATTCTCAAGTCTGTTTTCCAAAGCTAATCATAGTCAACCTTTTTTCTTAGCGCTTTTAATTGACTTCGTTTGGTTTTGCGCTCTAATCGCTTTCTTTTCGCTCCTTTAGTTGGTTTAGTTGATATTCTTTTTTTATTACGAATTGATGCACTTTTGATAATTTGTTTGAGTCGCTGAAGAGCATCTTCTTTGTTTTGCTGCTGGGTACGAAATTGCTGTGCTTTAATTACAATTACTCCATCTTTCGAGATTCTAGACTCTTTTAGTCTTAAAAGCTTATCCTTGTGCAAATAAGAAAGTGAAGATGCCTTGATGTCGAAACGCAGATGTATAGCAGTTGAAACTTTGTTAACATTCTGACCACCCGCACCTTGAGAGCGAACCGCCTTGATCTCTATTTCGTTGTCGGGAATAGCAATTTGCTCGGAAATTTTTAACACCGATCTTTACTCAAGTCTTTAATGTTTATTATTACTGGCGATCGCCAAGGTTTAAATATTTTCATTCAAATATAAATGGAAAAAATCGATCAATTCAGACAAACTAGTTTTTTCATCAGTCGGCACTATCATTTCAATTTTCTTAATATTTTCTAGATTCAGATAAGTGAAAATTGTCTGGGTTAAAATCTGGCGAGCTTGAGGCGTAAATCCAGCAATTTCTAACTCTAGTCTAGCGAATCTTTCCTTGGCTAGATTAACCATAAATTGAGTCATACTGATTAACCTGTTTTTAATCAAATCGCAGTCTAGATCGAGGCAATTAAGTTCAAGTTGAGTTGTTGGATTATTTAGACCGTGGACTTTGAGATCGATTTTATTATTGCCTTGAGGATGATGACTTGGCAAATAAGCTGTAATCTCACCATTTAGGATCGGATCTTTGAGATCGGGATTCTCTTCGATAAAAATTAAAATTCCGTCCTGGATATATGGCTTAATTCCGTCCATAGCCAATGCTCCAAGATCTGCCAAAGCAACTATACTACCAATAATAGAAATTTTTGGCTTAGAATCGTAAAGATAAGGCTGATATATTGAATAAGGAGAAAAACTATAGTCAGCTTTCCCAGCTTGAGGATCGCGATCGCAAATTGTTGCCAGAATTGCATCTCGAACAATATTTATATCTGTATCTTGAAAAAGGAATGAGGAATCAAGTTGGTGGTGGCTTAATTGGCGATTTAAATTTTGGATATATTCAATCAGCTTGTCAGCAGTAGCAGTTTCGCTAACTCCTACTGGATGTCTGCGAGGCTCAAGCTTTTCTTGGTTAGTTACAAAAACTTGTACCATATCATGAGCGATCGCGCTTAGATCCATTAAGCTTTTTAACCTTGCCAATTCATCAGCAGTTTTACTCGGTTTTAGAGTCGGCTCAATTGCCTCAAAAATACGGCTAGCTCGGCGTTTAACAGCTAAGGTATGGTCAAGAGTATGATAAAAAAGCTGCTTGTTTTCGACCTCTTTGGCAATTTCTTCTTTAACATAATTTTCCACTAGCTGAACTGTTTCAGCAAATGAACCTGGTTTTTTATAGCAGTTGCTTTTCATGAACACTTGTTTAAAAAGCTAGAAGAATAGATGCTCATACATAACTAGATTGATACATTATGTTTTTTATAAATATACTCTAATTTTAAAGGATGAGGAATAAAAGATGAGGATTCAGGAATTAGAGCGAGTTTTGAAGTATTTTAGATTAATTTTATTACATTAAACTTGATTGACTGCTGCAAGAGCTAAGTTTTTAATCTTCAAAGATATCTAACTGTTCCATAGTCTTGCCATCATTATTTTTTTGAGGCTGCATCTGTTCAATGCCTTTACGTAAACCTAGAGCAATTTTACTATGCTTTTCGATTTGACCCATTACCTGTTTTGCTCTGGTAATTACGGAAGAAGGTAAACCAGCTAACCTTCCTGCTTCAATACCGTAAGATTTGCTTGCGCCACCTGCACATACTTGATGGAGAAAGATAATCTTATCAGCCATTTCTTTGACCGTTACTTGATAGTTAGCTACATTAGTCAAAATAGAAGCTAATTCATTTAACTCATGGTAGTGAGTAGCAAATATCGTTCTTCCCTGAATATCTGTTGCCAAGTATTCTGCTACTGCCCAAGCAATAGAAAGTCCGTCAAAGGTAGCTGTACCTCTGCCTATTTCATCCAAAAGAATTAAAGATTTGGGGGTAGCGTGATTAAGAATATTAGCAGTTTCGTTCATTTCTACCATAAAGGTAGATTGTCCTGTAGCCAGATCGTCTACTGCACCGACACGAGTAAAAATGCGATCGCATATCGCTAATTTAGCCTCAGTAGCAGGAACATAACTACCAATTTGGGCAATCAGTTGAATTAGACCAATTTGTCGTATATAACAGCTTTTACCACTGGCATTTGGTCCTGTTAAAATAATTAAATCTGGATATGCACCCCCCTTAATAAGGGGGGGTTGGGGGGGATTACCCATTTGTGCCGAATTAGGGACAAAAAAGCCTTCTCCTAAAGATTGCTCAACTACAGGGTGTCTACCTTCTACAATATTTATGGCTCTTCCTTTTACCATTTCAGGACAACAGTAGTTTTGATAAACAGCAACTTCGGCTAACCCTGCCAAAACATCAACCGCAGCTACTGCTTTAGATATACTACGGATTTCTTGAGCTTTGCCCGCTACTGTAGCTCTTAATTCAGTAAAAATATCGTATTCGAGATTATTTAAGTCATCTTTTGCCGTTAATATTCTGGTTTCCCGCTCTTTTAGTTCTGAAGTAATATATCTTTCTTCGTTGGTTAAAGTTTGTTTGCGCTGGTAGTTATCTGGAGCTTGAGCAGCTTTGGAACGGGGCATACTAATGTAATAGCCGAAGGTTTTGTTGTAGCCCACCTTGATATTAGCTACACCTACCCGTTCTCTTTCAGTTACTTCCAGGTTTGTTAGCCACTGTTTATCATCTTCTAGTCTTTGACGAATTTCATCTAGTCGGGAATCGATACCGTCTTTGATAATTCCTCCCTCCTTAAGATGTTGAGGTGGAGACTCAACTAAACGCTCGACTACATATGCCCCTAGCTGTTCCAATTCTGGAGGAATTTTATGTAAGGCTTTGAGATAAGGAGAAGAACCAAAAGAGGCGATCGCCGACAAATCGCTTAATTTAATCAAAGATTCAGATAAAGCCAGCAAATCCCGTGCATTAGCCGTGCCAGAAGCAACTCTACCCGATAATCTTTCAATATCGTATATTTTACGCAGCATTGAGCGTAAATCCTGGCGCATAGAAGTGTTTTCCACCAGTTCTTTAATTGTGTCTTGTCTTGCGCCAATGCCTTTAATATCAATCAAGGGTTGCAGTATCCAACGGCGTAAAGCCCTACCGCCCATTGCTGTACTGGTGCGGTCTAATGCCCAAAGTAAAGAACCATGAAAAGTTGCGTCTCTAATTGTTTGGGTAATCTCTAAATTACGGCGAGTTTGATGATCTAAAATTAAATAGTCTACCAAACTATAGGTGCGAAGGGGTTGCAAAGTCACTTGATAAGCTTTTTGCGTATCTTCGACATACTCTAATAAGCCACCCGCAGCCCGAACCCCAAGAGGTATATTGGCACAGCCCATTCCTTCTAAAGAGCTTACCCCAAATGTATCTTTAAGTCTTTGGCTAGCTTCAATCAAGGTAAACGGCTGTTGCGATCGCAAGGAATAACAAAAGCTATCGGGCAAATAATCAGCTAGATACTCAGATTTCTCACCTGGACGCAGTAAACCACTAACATCTGGAGCATTAGCAGGTAATAATACTTCTGATGGCTGTAAACGCAGCAATTCTAAGGTCAAGGAACTCAATTCGCTGGACTGGCTAGTAAAAAACTCTCCTGTAGATATGTCTGCATAAGCCAAACCCCAATGTTCTCCTGCAACGACAATGGCAGCCAGGAAATTATTTTGACGGGCTTGCAACATTCCATCATCAGTAAGAGTGCCAGGAGTGAGCAGCTTTTGGATTTCTCTGCGTACCATCCGTTTTTCGGCAGTAGCTTCTCTAGCATCTTCTACCTGATCGCAAATTGCCACCGCATAACCCTTTTCCACCAGCATTGTACTGTAACGTTCCAAGGCATGATGGGGTACTCCTGTCATTGCCACTCGTCCTAATTCTTTTCCCCCTTCCTTGCTGGTTTGAACTAGCTCTAATTCTCTGGCAATGGTGACAGCATCCTGAAAAAAGCATTCAAAAAAATCTCCAACCCGATACAGCAACAAAGCATTAGGATACTTTTCTTTCACTTCAACATAATGTTGATACATCGGTGAAAGCTTTGATTTATCAATATTACGGCAGTCGGTAATGATGTTTCTGTCTGTTTTATTATGCTTGTCAGAGGGCATGAATCAGTGCTGATACTATCTTTATTACTATGACTTTATCCTACTCGAACAAAAGATTTTCTTTTTGATAAAGATATCGAATAGATTCTATAAATACTGATAAAATTAGCTTCGTCTTTGTTTAATAATTAAGCATGAGCCTAATATATCAATATTCTCCTCTTCTTCCAGGCAAACTAATCAAACGCTACAAAAGATTCCTTGCCGATATTGAGTTAGCCACAGGGGAAATAATTACGGCTC
Organism: Waterburya sp.; assembly: GCA_965218345.1. Taxonomy (GTDB): domain Bacteria; phylum Cyanobacteriota; class Cyanobacteriia; order Cyanobacteriales; family Xenococcaceae; genus Waterburya. The sequence continues at coordinate 4,963,358 of CBDCKS010000002.1, read as the reverse complement.
ATTGTCCCAATACCGGTCCGATGACGGGTAACTGTACCCCAGGAAGTTTAGTCCAGGTCTCTAAAAATAATAACCCTAAACGCAAGCTAGCATACACCTGGGAAATGATTGCGGTAAACTCTGCCTGGGTAGGAGTCAACACAGCAATGCCTAATCGGGTGATTAAACTTGCTTTAGAGCAAAATCTATTTCCTGAATTAGCATCTAGATATAGTTACGTGCGTTCAGAAGTTCCCTATGGCAAGGATAAAAAAAGTCGAGTTGATTTTTTGCTGACGGGAGAAAATACCCAACTGCCAATATATCTCGAAGTTAAAAGCGTTACCCTAAGTACTGATAATGTAGCTTTGTTTCCCGATACAGTTACCCTTCGCGGACAAAAGCACCTAAAAGAATTGACTGCTTTAGTAACCGAAGCAAAACCAGTAATGCTATATTTTATTAATCGTAGTGACTGTGATGTTTTCGCTCCCAGCGATCGCTGCGATCCTATATATGGTGAATTACTCCGTGAAGCTGTGATCCAAGGAGTTGAAGTTTTGCCCTGCCGTTTTGAAATTACCCCGCAAGGAATTAGATATTTAGGACTGGCTGATTTTTTACTTCATGAACCCAATAATGCTTCGCAGAAGTAGGAAGTAGGAAGTAACTTTATGACTTTTGACTTCCAGGCAAATGTATAATGCTGGCAACACCTTAAATAACTATTATGTCTGTAGGTAACGAACCACCAGAAATTCTAGAGCAAAAACTTTTTTATAAAGGTCGTAAATTTGACTACGAAGTAATCAAACTGCGTTTACCTAACGGCGTTGAGGGAGAATGGGAATGTATCCGCCATCCTGGGGGAGCTTTAGCAGTGCCTGTAACCTCAGATGGTAAGTTTGTTTTAGTCAAACAATATCGCTTTACCGTTAATGGCAGACTATTAGAATTTCCCGCGGGGACAGTAGAAGCTAATGAGTCTCCATTTGAGACAATCAAACGAGAAATAGAAGAAGAAACAGGATATCGAGCAAATGCTTGGCAAGATATGGGCAAATTTATCCTTGCCCCTGGATATTCTGATGAATATATTTATGCTTTTCTGGCGCAGGATTTAGAAAAGCTAGAAACACCACCCCAGCAAGACGAAGATGAAGATATGGAGGTAGTGTTAATGACGGAAGAAGAATTAGAACAAGCTATCTTGGCAGGAGAACCTATAGATGGAAAAAGCATTGCCTGTTTTTATATGGCGCGAGCTTATTTAAAACGATAAGGGACATTTTTCTAATTCTGAGCGATCTATTCCTTTTCAAAAATAGGCGTTGCTGATATTTCACAAGTAGCAGATAACAAGTAGCAATCGCGCCTCGCGATTCGACGTTCCCGAAGGCAACGGCGGCGAACTCCAGTTCGCGCAAGTTCAACCTCTGCCACAGCCTGCTATCGCAGGCAAGCGTCGCGAAGCGTCGCGACTTGAGCCGATAGGCTCTGTGTCAGAGGATTCAAGAGTTGAATTATTTTTTCACCTTTTCCTCATGAATGAAGAGGCGCGATTACCAAATAAGCGAGTTTTTCTTAATTGCTATCTGCGCGAACTGGAGTTCGCCGCCTTCGCTCCCGCGAAGTCGAGCCGCTCCACGCGGCTGCTACTTAACTCCGAAGGAGTTTGGTAATGTTTTACTTTAACTATTTACCCTCAAAATGTTGCTTAAAAAACTTAGTAAAAAGCCCAATCTTAGTATTCAAATGTCGATTTAAAGGATATATAAGGCAAAGAGAAATTGCTGGTGGTTGATAGTCAGGTAAAACGATCGCCAGAGTTTCTGCTTCTAGTTCTGGTTTAATAATAAAGGTGGGCAACAGAGCAATACCCAAACCTTTGACTGCTGCATCTTTTAATACCTCGCCATTATTGGAACAAAATACGCCCTTAACTGTCACCTGATACTCTTGCTTATTGTTAATTAATTGCCATTGGTTTCCTGTCACTATCTGCCCATAATGCAGACAGGAATGCTCCCTTAACTCTAAAGGATGGTTGGGTAGTCCATGGCGTTTGAGATAGCTATCTGAAGCACAAAGAACTCTGGATATAGGAGCGATCGCCTGACATACCAGGCTGGGAGATGTCTCAGGTTGGGCAATTCTAATAGTTAGATCGTATCCTTCGGCAATTGGATCGATAAAGCGATCGTCTAAAGTTAGCTGTACCTGCAAATCTGGGTATTGAGCCATAAATTCGGCGATCGCCTTACCTAAATGTAAAGTGCCAAAGGACATAGGCGCATTAATTTTTAGCGTTCCTTTTGGTTCTGTTTGTAGCTGAGACACGGCAATTTCTGCTGCTTCCACCTCCGCTAATATATCGACACATCGTTCATAAAAAGCTAGTCCTGTAGGTGTGGGATTAACCTGACGGGTGCTGCGCTGTAGTAGCTGTACTTTTAATTCATTTTCTAAGTTGATTACTAACTTATTTACAGTTGAACGGGATACACCCATCTTTCTGGCAGCAGCAGCAAAACCACCCGAGCGTACTACTTGAGCAAAGGCTTCCATACTGGCAAACTTATCCATAGATTGTAGAAAAAATAGATACAATATGTCTATTAAATATGATATTGTCTTTTATTTTAATCTAATTCATAATATTTATATAAGCTTAAAAAGGAGGTCAAACCAGATGATTACAATTCGTCCTCAAGCAGAAAGAGGCACAGCTAACTTTAGCTGGCTAGATAGCAAACATAGCTTTTCTTTTGGCAACTACTACGATCCACAACAGATGGGTTTTGCCAGCTTACGAGTAATCAATGAAGACAAAATAATACCGGGTAAAGGTTTTGGTACTCACGGACATCAAGATATGGAGATTATCTCTTATGTCCTCTCAGGAGAATTGGCACATAAAGATAGTATGGGCAATGGTTCAACAATTCGCCCAGGAAACGTGCAGCGAATGTCGGCGGGGACAGGGGTTAGACACAGCGAATTCAATGCTTCAGACACCGAGCCTGTTCACTTACTGCAAATCTGGATTATGCCAGAGCAAAGAGGCTTAAAACCTAGCTATGAAGAAAAAAACTTTGCCCCTGAAGCAAAACAAGGCAAATTAAGATTGGTAGGCTCAAAAGATGGGCGAGACAACTCAGTAACTATTCATCAAGATGTAGATCTTTATCTAGCTAGCTTAACTTCTGGCGATCGCTTAACTCACAAAATCAAAAATGACCGCGTAGCGTGGCTACAGGTAGCAAAAGGAGCAGTTTTACTGGGCAAAGAACTACTCCAGGCTGGGGATGGTGCGGCAGTTACTGATGAAGCTCAAATTGCGATCGCTGGAAATAGTCAAGATAGTGAAATATTACTGTTTGATATGGCAAAGTAAACGAGGATAATTACTTTTTCTTTTACCCGTTGCCTTTTCAATACTATTTCATTTAAGTTCACATCTAAGGTAAAGGGGGAAGTTCTGTCCCTTCTGCTGGTGAATCCTTGAAGTTAGAAACCATCTCCTGTATTTGCGGATTGTTCAAAAACTTACGGGTATCTTCAATTAACTTTTCTCCCCAAAGGTTGTTTTGTAAAAATTGAATATCTGCATAGCGGTTATCAATTGCTAAGGCTGCTTTACCCAATTCAATTCCTTTTTGGACATCTCCCTCGGTAAATAGAGCTACAGCCAAAGCTAGTTGAGGCTCTGCCTGTTTACCGTCTACTTTAAGTACAGACTGCCATTTCTCAATTGCTTTATCGCGATCGCCTTGCTCATATTCTACCAAACCCACATTATTCAGTGCGGGCCAAAAAGTTGCTTCTTGAGCAAAAGCTGTTTCATAGGATTCAATTGCTTGGTCAAACTCAGATAATTTGAGATAGGTATTACCCAAATCAAATAATGCTTCTGGGGAATTTTTCTCTATTTCTAATCCTGCTTCTAGCTTGTCTCTGGCTGCTTCATAATCACCTTTCTGAAAATAAGCATTACCTAAACTAAATAAAATACCTTCTTCTTCTGGGGCAAGAGCCTCCGCCTTTTCTAAAGCTTTTATACCTTTGTTAATCTTTTTTTCTTGAACATACAGACTTCCAAGAATAAACCAGGTTTCGTAGTTACCAGAAGCTAACTGAGTCGCTAATTCAGCTCTAGGTAATGCTAGATCGTACTGTTGAAAACGAATTAGCTGTACTGCGTCTTGAAGCAGTTGCAGCCCCTGTGCCTCTAGTTTTTCTGAATCTAGCTTAGGTATGTATGGCAGTACGGCTTGTCCCCTAACTGGCAGCGATATACTAGTAATGCCAGCGCAAGCTATCAAAGAAATCAACCAGTTAAGTTTAGACACAGTAATATTTCAATTTATAAGTTCTTAATATTCACAAGTTACTTCATTGTCTAGTAGAACGGCAAATTTTCTCCAGACTTTTATAGTTAATTAAATAATCAAAGCTCGTGCAAATCATAGTTTATCAATATTTTAATAGACCTCTGACTTAAATATACGTTTTTTAAATCCAGGTTAGCGATCGCTCGATCTGAAAATCAAAAGTGCGATCGCTTTCAGCATTTTAGTTAAGACAACGGGCGAGCGCATATTCTTTTCATTTCTCTAATCGTTCCAATTCTTCTTGTATCAAAGCGATCGCTTTTTACTGCAACTTCTCTGGATAAAAAATATTTATTGATATGTATCTATAGATTAAGCATAAAGAAAGAGAATCAGGTAGTTATAGTTTACGTGCTTTATTACAATAATTAACCAAAGTTGCGATCGCGCATACGCTAAAGTTTGTTCGATCGCTTAAATTTGACTCTTTTATGTAATTTTTTGTAGCACAAAACAATACTGATAAAATCTTTTGGTAGCTCCATGCTCCTATTTAAGTCATGAATAAAAAATTTTCAATAGTATCTTTGGCTGTAAGTTTATTGGCTATTTGGCTTAATGGATGTGATAACCAAAATTCTGTTGACTCGAACTCACAAGCACAGACGAATTCTAATCAGAAAGCTCAATTTATTTGCGATCGCTTTAGGCACGAACAATTTTATTTAATAATTTTACGATTATTTTAGACTATAGCGATCGCCTCTAACATTATTTGGAAAGTAATACTAAAAAACTTATATATTGAATCAGCAGCACTAAAAAAATGACTATTGAAGATTTTTCTGAATCCAATATAAATACTCGTCCCAAGCGACAGATAGGAATGCTAACCATCTTTCGTCTGGGTTTATTTAATCTGGGATTGGGATTAATGGCGGTATTAACTTTAGCCGTCTTAAATCGGGTGATGATTAGTGAGCTTAGTATTCCAGCAACTATCACAGGTGGAATTTTGGCTACGTCTTTATTCGTTGCCCCAGCGCGGGTGTGGTTTGGACAGCTATCAGATAGCAAGCCATTACTAGGCAAACATCGAACTAATTATGTTCTTGTGGGAACAGTTATTTTTGGTCTGGCAGTATGGTTAGCTGTACAGATAATGTGGCAATTGGGGGCAGTGGTTGAAAAGAGTGGAGGTTGGCTTTGGAATACGCAAACTATTGGCTGGAGTGCTTTATTAACTTTGGTAATGGGCGTTTATGGTTTGGGGATTAGCTGTAGTTCAACACCTTTTACTGCATTACTGGTTGATATTACCGAAGAAGAGAGGCGTTCTAAATTAATAGCGGTAGTTTGGTCAATGTTGATGGTAGGTATAGTCATTGGTGGAATTACAGGCAGCATCGTCTTTAAAAAGATTGAAACAGAAGGAATCGCAGCAGGTAATATTCCTCTAGAAATACTACAGCCACCGATTAATTCTGTCTTTAGTTTTGTTCCCTTTTTGGTTGTGGCGTTAGCTTTGATTGCTACTTGGGGAGTAGAAAAGAAATATTCACGCTTTACTGGCAATATTGCAACCAATAGGGATGACAGCATAACTATTAATAGAGCAATTAAAGTTTTAACTACCAGTCGTCAAACGGGCATTTTCTTCGCTTTTTTGTCTATTCTGACAATTGGTTTATTTATGCAGGAAGCGATACTTGAACCCTATGGCGGAGAAGTATTTGGGATGAGTATCGGCGAAACAACTAAATTAAATTCTTTTTGGGGTATAGGAATTTTACTCGGCTATGGAGTTACAGGATTCTTGATTATCCCCAACCTAGGCAAAAAACCTACTACTAAGATTGGCTGTATTGGCGTTGCTATTTGTTTTGCTTTGATTATTATGGCTGGCTTTACCCAACAACCAAAAATGCTGCAAACAGCGATCGCATTATTTGGGATAGCTGCGGGAATAGCTACCGTCGGCGGTATTAGCTTAATGTTGGATTTAACCGTTGCTGCAACTGCTGGTACTTTTATTGGTGCTTGGGGATTGGCTCAAGCAATGTCTAGAGGTTTAGCTACTCTTGCTGGTGGAGTTGTTTTAGATCTTGGTAAAAGCCTTTTTGCTACTCCTCTTTTAGCTTACAGTTTGGTATTTACGATCCAAGCAGTATTCATGGTTTTAGCAATAGTTATTTTGGCAAACGTTAACGTCAACGAATTTAAGGAAACCACAACCAAAGCTTTATCAATTGCTATGGAAGGTGAGTTAGACGGTTAAATTATTAGAGATAGAGAAAATGAAATAGACAATATCGCCTTTTCAAGCTGCGAGATATCGCAGTACGTTAATCGGTTAGGACAAAAATTTAATTGCTTGTAAGTAAAAAGTAGCCAAGGTGTACCCACCGCAGGGAGTGTCCTAACACAGCCTCGTATTGCTATATTTACAAAAACACCGTCTAATCAATAAAGAGTGAAGAACTTACTTGAGATTCCTGCCAGACACTGTACAGCAGATATTCGCCACCAAGACTGAGATCGCAGACAAAGATACCTTCTTCACTATCTTCACTTTGGCTTACCCAAGTGCCAGGTACAACAACTTCTAGATATTGTTCATCACAGGGAAATACTTCTATCAGCTGTTTTGCTTCTAGTTCAGCTATGTCTATTAAATAACGGCTATCTATCGGAATTACCAAGCAAGCAGTACTAGATTCTACAAAAATGTTTATTCCTGCACGTAAACTAACTAGTATTCTATTGGCTTTCCAGGCTTCAATAGATTCTTCTAAATATTCGAGGTAAATTCCTTCTTCTAAATAAGTAATTTTTAACATGAGATATTCTGCTCCCTCAGCATATAATCTTTGTTTAATAATTGATTTAAGTTTTTTTGATATTCATTTGGTTTAAGTCCATACTTAACTGTTGACTATTTTTGGGGTATTGACATTGACACAAATCACCGTTGAATTGTTCATTTGGCTGAAGGCGAACTTGAGCATTTAAAAACCCTGCTAGTAGATTTTTGCTAGCGGAAAGTGTAAACTTTTGTTAAATTCACAGCCTATTCTAATATGGCTTTTAAATGCGAATTTACCCCGCTATCAAGTTTTAGTTCTAGTTGCCAATAATTTTTTCCAAGCTATGATACTTGACATTTTATTGGCTATAAGCTTTTGTATGTGTTGGATGCAAAGAATATGCAAAGTTCTCTTTTGGCAGCGTAAAAGAGTTAATAGTAGCGATCGCAACCTAATCTACACAAAGGTACGATATATTGGCTATATTAGAGATCCGCTCAAAAAGAGATAAAAATAACCTTAAATTTCTCGAAAAAGCTTTGCAAACTGAGTTTTTAATACTACACTTATAGTACCGTGTATATCTAGTATCTAGAGGAAAAAAAATGCGAACCCTAACTCGCACATCTACAACTGAAATGGAAGTTACCAGTATTCGCTTGGAGCGTAGCCTCAAAGACAAGCTGAAAGAATTATCTGGTAATCAAGGTTATCAAGCTTTAATAAGAGACATTCTTTGGAACTATGTTCATCAAAAATCTGGTGATTATCGTCCTCAGTTTGCTCGTTCCGATATTCGCGCTACTGTTGAAGCAACTGCCCGCAAGGATGAAAGTTGCGCCCTTACAGGTAAACTAATTCAGGAGAATGAACCGATGCTGCTTGGATTTACTATTTATGGCGATTTAGTACCACTAAGCGTTAATAGCGTCGCCGAATAGAAGTTCTAGGGTGGAAGACTAGATTGAGGTTATCTAAACACAGCGTTTAAGTCTGCTCGATCTTTAGTTCTCCACCCAGTAATTACTTAAAGATTCTAGATATACCTGCATTATATTACCGAGTTATCATTACACTAGAGTTGTAAGCAGTAAAAGAAACTAAAATAAAAAATATACAAATTTCATAGTAATTTTTGGCAACTGGATAAAATTACTTATTTTACTGATTTACATAAGCACACAAGGAGTTATCAGCACAGATGACAGAAGCTACTAAAACGATTGAAAGAGGCATTCAATTAACCCCAATTGCTTTTAAGCATATCAAAATGCTTCAGGAGCAACAGGGACGGGAATTGTGTCTGCGAGTAGGAGTTCGCCAAGGTGGTTGCTCAGGAATGTCTTACATGATGGACTTTGAAGAACCAGACAAGATTCAAGCTGGCGATGAAGTCTTTGATTATGACGGATTTAGAATCGTCTGTGATCCAAAAAGCCTTTTATATTTATATGGCTTGGTTTTAGATTATAGCAACGCCATGATTGGTGGCGGTTTTGAGTTTACTAATCCTAATGCTGCTCAAACCTGCGGCTGTGGCAAGTCTTTTGGTGTCTAGAACATAGACGTATAGGCCAATTGAATAATTTTCTTAGGCAGACTGGATATATCTAGTCTGCCTTTAGTTGAAAAATTTTTAGATGCTGATTATATGGACATTTTGTAGATAGGTCAGCAAATTAAATTAATACTTTTAATTTCTCGTAGCGGTCAATCGTTCAAGAGTACGGTTATTTTCAGCCGAAGTACCAATAGTAATGCGTAAACCTCCTCCTGTATGCCGAATTAAAGTCCCTTCAGCTTTTAGTTTGCTAGTGATTTGCGCTAAAGCATTTTCATGCTTGTCAGAAGATATATCTTGAAGACGGAGATATAAAAAGTTAGCGTTGCTTTGCCAGACTTGCAGCTTGCTTTCCTCTTTAAGAATTGACCATACTCGCTCTCTTTCTTTGATGATTTCTGTTACTAAAGGTAATAGTAACTGCCTTTGCTGCAAGGCTATCTTGGCTGCTGTCTGAGAGAAGCTAGGCAGATTATAGGGCAAGCGCACCTTCTCTAATACCTGAATCAAATCAGGATTAGCGATCGCATATCCCACACGATGAGCAGCTAGCCTAAAGGCTTTGGAAAAGGTGCGTAACACCACCCAGTTATGACGCTTAGTCAATTCAGAAACTACGGATGTCTGACTAAATTCAAAATAGGCTTCATCTATAACTACTAAGATATTCTCTGGTAGACTTCTTAGCCAATCTAATTCTTTGGCAGCTAAGGCATTACCAGTAGGAGAATTAGGATGCACCACAAACACTACTCGTATAGGTGGACTATCGGTGTGGGCGATCGCCTGCTGCGCCATTTCTAAATCTAAAGCAAAATCTGATTCCTGTCGGTCAATGCTGACAACAGGAATACCTAAAGTTCGAGCCAAGATTCCGTACATGGAAAAGGTAGGAGTTGCTACGAGAATAGATCCTTCGCTACCTAAACAAGTAGCAATTAACAACGAGCGAATAAGTTCATCAGAACCATTGCCTATAGAAATATTAGCGGTAGTCAGATCTTGAGTAAGGTTAGCTGACTCGGTTGCATATTGGGCGATCGCTTTTTTTAATTCTTCGTGACTTCCCTCTGGGTAGCGATTAGCTTCTATCTCCTGTTGATATGCCCAAGCCAACTTAGATTTAATTTCAGATGGTAAATCTAGAGGACTTTCATTTGTATCCAGACAATCTATAGATGCAGGAGTTTCGCCTCCTGGGTGGGGTGTGTAGGCAGCTAACTGTAATAGATCTAAACGGATAAAAGAATTGCGATCGCTCATGATGTTTTAGAGACTTTGGGGCGATGTAGATTATAAAATATCTAGCCTTAAGTTTATCTAAAGCACAACAAATATTTAGCCTACAAACAAGACGCTTTTGCCTATTTATTGTTTTTACAGAAGAAAGCTTTTGACCTGCTTGACTCTTTAATTGTTGCTTTCGATTAATTGATTAACAATCTTTTTATTTTGTTTACGGAATAGTTCTTTGTAGTAGTTCTCTTTAAACAGTGTGTGCTTATGAAATTTAATTAATAGTTCTTTTGTTTCTTCACAAGATAGATTTTGGATCTTGTCAACAAAAACTTCGTGGGTAAATTCTTGTTCTAAAGACAACTGATTTGACTCAAGGTTCATCGTATAAGCTCCTGGTGATGAGAGATAGAAAGGTAAAAACAAATATTAAGTTAAGAATAAGAAGTACTTTACAAAGCGAGGATAAAATTTATTGTCTGTTTGAAGCGTTAGCAAATTAATACCGCTAAAAACTGCCATGCTGTTTATCTTAAGACCTTCTTAAAGAGATATTAAACCATGATTCTCGGCTATATGTAAACTTTTAAGCGATCAACTATTAGATTTTTAACTTATGTTTGCATTTAGTAATAATCTCCGAAAAATCGCTGCTTGAGAGGAGATAAGCAAGATACAATACTGAGTCGGGAGTAATATTTAAAATAATTTATGAAGACAGCAGATAAACAAAACGATAAAGCCATTGTCAAAGATTATTTTAACCAGACGGGATTTGATCGCTGGCGCAGAATCTACGGCAAAACAGAAGATGTTAACAAGGTTCAAAAAAAGATCCGCCAAGGACATCAGCAAACTATTGATACTGTGCTTGGCTGGCTAGAAGATGATGATAATTTAGCTAATATCTCAATTTGTGATGCGGGGTGTGGTGTAGGTAGCCTGAGTATTCCCTTGGCAAAAGCTGGTGCGACTGTTTCTGCCAGCGATATCTCTGAAAAAATGGTAGGAGAAGCCCAAGAAAAGGCAAAGTCAGAGTTGAGCGATTCTAGTCAGGTTAATTTTACAGTCTCAGATCTAGAAACCTTGACTGGTAACTATCATACTGTTATCTGTCTAGATGTTTTAATTCACTATCCTACGGACGATGCTGCCGAAATGATCGCTCATTTGGCATCTTTGGCAGAGTCTCGTTTAATTCTTAGCTTTGCCCCCAAAACTTGTTTCTTGTATGTGTTAAAGAAGATTGGGAAGTTCTTTCCAGGACCTTCCAAAACTACTAGAGCTTATCAACATAAAGAATCAGAAATTATTGCCATTTTACAAGACAATGATTTTGTAGTTAAGCGCGCGGGAATGACTAGCGTCAGCTTTTATTACTCTCGCATCTTAGAAGCAGTTAAAGTAAGAGATAAAGGATGAGGAATAAGAAATGAGAAAGGTAGCAACTTAGCTGGATTAAGTGCTACTTTCCTCAGATATTGTATTTAAACACTAAATTTTTAGTTTACTTTGTTAATCCAGTAAGGAAAGTAGATACATCCATCATTTTAATTTTCAAAATTTCCAAGGGATTAAATTGGCTTTTAAGTTCTAAATTATTATATTTGCCTGTTAAATCTATAAAAGAAAATGATTCAACTTCGTTCTTTTCAATTAAAAACTGTGAATAAGGCAAGGCATATATTTTAGCCCCTACAGCTTCGGCAAAATATACGGCAAAGGGAAAAATCAGAGTCGGTTCATAATTGGGAGTGTGTTGCCAAATCGATTGACTAAAGTCATCTCCTCCTATCCAGCCTCCAACTCGAACTTTGTCAAATAAACGAATTAAATCGATCGTAATTCCCTTGAGGGTGTGGTCGCCATCGATATAGGCAAAGTCCAGGGCATTATTGGGAATTTTCTCAATTACCTCCGTTGTTTTACCACGTAAAATTACTGTTTTATTAGCTGCAAAATTAGTTTTTTCCTTTGTTTCTGAGAGAAATTTTTCAAAGGTATTGTTATTTTTGTTTGCTGGTTTACTCCAGTCTTCTAGGTGTCGCCAGGGATCGATCATAAAATATTTTTCGATTGAATCGCACTTTTCGAGCAGTCGATAAGCGAAATCACCTTTGTAAACTCCTACTTCTGCCATACTTTTTACCTTGTAAGAGTCTACTAGACGAATCCATAGATCGAATCTAGAGTCAGATTTTTCTACACATTGTTTAACAATCTGTTTTGGAATATTCATTAATTATTCATAATGCAGCTTTTGTTTACTATATGACAATAGAAGTTAATATATTGTTAAAGCGTGGTTTATTGCAAATATTTTTACATTTCTAATTTTATTGAAGATTGATTTGGCAATATATTTTTAAATGAATAATCTAAATAAGTTTATTCAAACAAAAACATTAGGAAATAAAGGAGAGGCAGGTGAGAAGTTAGTTTGGAATAGTGTTAAAAGAGCTTTTGAATCTCGTAATTGTGTTGCTTATTGGCGTTACCCTATTTTCTCTCAGGTCGGCAATTTTCGGAAAGAGCCTGATATTTTGATTGCTGATTATAGGCTTGGTTTAATTGTCATTGAAGTCAAAGCGATTAGAATTGAGCAGTTAGTTAATATTCAGGGTCATCGTTGGGAATATCTAAATTTTTATACTAAATTTGGAAATCCGTATCAACAGGCAGAAAATCAATTATTTGCTTTATTAGAGTATAGCGATCGCGAACCTTTATTAAGAAAAAAAATTACCGCAAGAGCAATTGTCGCCTTACCCTATATTACCAAAATTCAATGGCAAGAAAAAGGTTTTGACAAACTCCCTTATTCTCCTCCAATATTGTTTTCAGAACATCTCGCCTTATCACAATCAATTATAGAATTAATTAGCAATACAAATCCCGTTATTGCAGGAGATAGTTTAACCTTTACTCAATGGGAATTACTGTTAGCTGTTTTAGGCGGTACACCGATTTACACCCCAGCCTGTGAGCGTTTGCCTTGTTCTCCTCATAGCCGTAGGCAAATTTTGCAACAGGTGCGATCGCGTCTGAATCAGTTAGATTTACAACAGGAAAAGATTGCCAAACAAATTCCGACGGGTATGCAAAGAATTAGAGGAATTGCTGGTTCTGGAAAAACTATTTTACTCTGTCAAAAAGCAGCTTTGATGACCGTTAAATATCCAGAATGGCACATCGCTTTAGTCTTTTTTTCGCGAAGTTTATATGAGTCTATTACTCAACAGGTTAATAAATGGATACGGCATTTTACTCAAGAGCAATTAAATTATGATCCAGAAAAACCTAATTTAAAAATACTTCATGCTTGGGGAGGTAAACAACAGCCTGGTTTTTATAGCACTGTTTGTAAAGCTACAGGTACTTTACCCCTCGCTGTGCCTTTCACTAGTAGTAAAAAACCGAATGAAGCATTGGCAGAAGCTTGTGTACAGCTACTAGAAAATAAAACAATTCCCCAGCTATTTGATGCGGTTTTAATAGATGAAGGACAAGACTTAATTGTTAATAATTGGAAATATCAAAATAAACAACCTTTTTACTGGCTGGCATATCAATCTTTGCGTCCCGTTAATCCAATTTATCCTCAGCAAAGACGACTAATTTGGGCTTATGATGAACTACAAAGCTTGGATAGTCTGAATATTCCTGAACCCGTAGAATTGTTTGGTGAGAAATTAGGGCATTTAGTGACGGGGCAATATAATCAGCAAATAAACAAAACGGAAATAATCTCCCGTTGTTATCGTACACCCCAACAGATCGTAATTATCGCTCATGCGATCGCTATGGGATTATTAAGAAATAAAGGTATACTAACAGGCTCTAGTTGTGCTGAGGAATGGCAAGCATTAGGATATCGAGTAACTGGTGATTGGCAACTAGGAAACACCATTACTCTGCAAAGAGAACATAATCCACCTAATATTATTAATGAGCTATGGCAAGGAGAAATGATCGGCTTTGATAGCTTTTCTTCTCGCCAACAAGAATTAACCATATTGGCTGATAAAATTAAACATAATATAGCTCAGGATAATTTACAGCCAGATCGAGAAATTCTAATTATAGTTTTAGGTAATTTTTATGATCTTTCTTCCTTGGTAAAACAAACTGCAATCTTTTTGATTAACCAGGGAATAAATATTTATCTGCCTACCCAAAGCACAGTTAACTGTTTAGATACTCCCGCCGAACAACGTAATGCAAATCAATTTTGGCATTCAGGGGCAATTACTATTTCAACTATTCATCGTGCCAAAGGACAAGAGGCGGATTTTGTCTATTTAATTGGCTTAGATCGGATTGCTCAAGATGAAGGTAATATATTTCTGCGTAACCAATTATTTGTGGCTTTGACTCGTACTAAAGCCTGGGTAAATATTAGCGGTATCGGCAATTATTCCCTTTATCAAGAATTACGGCAATTAATTAAGAGTAAAAACAAAATAATCTTCACTGTAAAAAGTTTACCTCAAAGAGAATTGAGAATAAGCGATCGCGCTAATTTAATCCAAGGATATGCTTTGGGTAGAACTAATTTTCGCAACGCCAATTTACATAACGCAGATTTATCTAACCTCAGTTTAGTTAACGTCAACCTAATTGAAGCAGACTTGAGTTATGCCAATTTAGCAGGGACAAATCTGACTAATGCCAAATTAATTGCAGCCAATTTAAGCAACGCCAATTTAGCTAATGCTAACTTGAGCAATGCTAAATTAATTGGTGCTAATTTACTTAACGTCAACCTAACAAATACCGACTTAAGCAACGTTAATTTAATCAACACAATATTAGCAACTGAAGAATAAACAGTAAATACCCAATGGTAAATGGGAACAATAACTTAAGACTATAGTTTTTAAACAAATTATCATGGGGAAATTACAAAATATCAGCTTATACCAACTCTCTATGACAATGCACTAAATTAAATTTAGACCCTTTGCGTCTTTGCGAGAGATTTAAGCTCAAAATATTAAGTGCAGTTTCAAGGAGAAATGGTATGACGTAGTAGAAAGTCTTCAAGCAAAAAAACTATTATCACCAAAAGATCTAATTTCTTCAGTTTTAGAACATTACGAAGCTTTTGAAAAACTTGCTCCTATTCTGGATATTTCTGAAGCAGAAAGTACTGCTATGGCTTATGCACGAGTTCTACAAATACTTGGTCTAATGAATCGACATGGAAAATCTTATATTCAGTTTGAGCAATTAGTTGAACTGCTAAAAAAGTGGGAGAAAACTTACAAAAATATTGCTATGGTACGCCAAGAATATACATCAGACCAATATCAAATACCCTAAGAATTTAAAGAAGATATACCTGGAATAAATGTTTATCAAAAATATGCTAAATATCTACCAGATCTTTAAATTTTTAAGACTTTGTTAAGATACCTCTACTGATTGCCAACGCTCAGCGGTCGCTATAGTTTTCGATCACTTCTAATGAAAATAGAAATGTTTGTTGTACTGTAAATAAAAAATATTTCGTCCTAAGTCAGCTAATTTACAGTTTATATTGACGATCGCTGTATTAGCCTTTTTACTATCAAGATATACCGACATACCCTCCCTAAAGACCTTTTTTTGACTGATAGTCACGACAGTTTTTTGCCTCGCTAGTTAATACTTTGTCGGGATACAAAGCGCATTTAAGATACTTATTATTGTTATAATAATAGCATTGACGACAGGCTAGTTGAGAATCGTTTTCAAGGGATTTTAATCGATTAGCCTTAGCTTTTTTAAACCCTATTTTAAACAAAAATTTTGTAGCTAAAATTAAAAAGGCAGTTAAGTATAAAACAGGTACACTTTCTACCTTAGTATTAGTAAATTGCCCTTTCAATGGTTGGCTGATGGTAGGAGATAACTGTACATAATTTTCATCAGCATTAATCTGCTGAAAATAGAGGTCGCTATTTTTATTTGAAGTAATATTTTTGCTATTTAAATACATTGCTAAAATCCCTAATTATTACCTACAGAGAAGCAATACTTTTTCGCTCGGCAGCCCGTTGGAGTAAGTTTCGCACCTCTGCATCAGTCGTTTGTGAAAAATTTTCATACCAAAGTCCGACAGAATTAAAAGGTTTGGGAGTTGACCCACAAATAATCTCGTCTACTTCAAGTTGAAACTCATGGCTGATTTTGGGAGCGGATACTGGTACAGCAGCAATAATGTGTTTAGGATGTTGTTGCCTAACTGCTACGGCAGCAGCCAGCATAGTAGAACCAGTGGCAATGCCGTCATCGACTAAAATCACGGTGCGATCGCTCAAATCTAAACAAGGGCGATCGCCCCGATAAGCATATTCGCGACGTGATAACTCTCGCTGTTCTTGGGCAGCAGCACGGGCGATCGCCTCTTCGGATATATTTCGCTCTTCGATTGTTTTCTGATTGAGAATACGAACGCCACAAGATGCGATCGCTCCCATGGCAAATTCTGTTCGTCCAGGGACACCTAATTTACGTACTAGAAACACATCCAGTGGCGCATTAAGGGTCATTGCCACTTCAAAAGCTACAGGAACACCACCACGAGGTAATCCTAGCACCAGAACATCAGGACGATTGGCATAAGCTTTTAATTTCTGCGCCAGTTTTTTACCAGCTTCGGTTCGATCTCGAAATAACATTTTTCGACTCTCTCGATTTAATGTTTGGCTTTTAGAAGATAGCCAAATTTTACCTTTCAATTTTTTGTCTTAACATAGTTAAAACATGAAGGGTGACGCTGTTTTTCAAAGATGGCAATACCCGTATAAGTATTAAAACAACTGACTATTATGGTCTTGTCACCCTGGCTAAAATGATTAAAGGCACTATGAAAATTGCCTTTAAGCTGGCGATGTGTATGGTCATAGAATCGGCGAGAGTATATCGTTATACCGTCGTCAAATACTTTATAGTGCCATTCTGTGAAATTGGTAATTATCTTGTCTAGAAAATTCATTATTTAGTCATCTATTTGGGAAATATGTCTGCTATTCTTTCAGCTAATTATTTATCAGATTAACTGACGTTACGCAGTAAAATGAAAAATTAAGCTATTGGCATTAAGTAGCAAATAGCAAGTAACAAATATTAATTAATTGCTATCTGCTCCTTGCTACTTGGTACTTTAACCCCTCAAGAAAAAGTGAGTGCGTAACATCAGAGATTAAGATTGTCAGTATTGTTTTTTGAGATTGAGCGATCGCCGAGGGCTATCATCTATTAGCTTATTAATAACTCGATCGTAGTCAAACAGATATTTGTCTAACTCCAACTAAGGTTAGAGAAATATTTTAATAGCTAAAAGCTACGAACTACGAACAGTATTATTTATGTAATTGGCACTCCAATCGCTAACTGAATTTTGTTTGAGTATCAAGCGATCTATAATAGAAAGAAACAACTCTCCATGGTTAATTATTTCTTTTAATTGCTTTGATCGACCGTTTGCATTGATAATTAATTGCAGGTAACAATACTTAGTTCAAATAACGGCGATGAGTTTGATGGCTTTTGTTGGCTGGGCGATCGCTCTTTAGAGGAGAATAGATTAAATAATGTTGGATACACAATCGGTTTTAGAAGTATTACGTCCCGTACAAGACCCTGAGCTACAAAAAAGTCTTGTGGAGCTAAATATGATTCGTAATGTGGCGGTAGAGGGGGGAAAAATTAGCTTTACTCTGGTGCTAACCACTCCTTCTTGTCCTTTGAGAGAATTTATTGTCGAAGATTGTCAAACTGCGGTCAAAACCCTTCCAGGCGTTGAAACTGTAGACATTGAAGTTACCGCTGAAACCCCACAGCAAAAGCCACTTCCCGATCGTACTTCTGTCCCAGGTATTAAAAACATTATTGCTATCTCTAGTGGCAAAGGTGGCGTAGGTAAAAGCTCTGTAGCAGCAAATGTAGCGGTTGCCCTAGCTGCCCAAGGCTCTAAAGTGGGTCTATTGGATGCAGACATCTATGGTCCTAATGCCCCTAATATGTTTGGCTTATCTGATGCCAAAATCGCCGTTAAACAGAGCAGCAGTGGCGAAATACTCGAACCAGCATTTAATCACGGGGTTAAGCTGGTTTCTATGGCGTTTCTAATTGACCCAGATCAGCCCGTAATTTGGCGCGGTCCTATGCTGAACGGTATTATTCGTCAGTTTCTTTATCAGGTAGAGTGGGGCGAACTTGACTACTTAATTGTGGATATGCCTCCTGGTACAGGAGATGCTCAATTAACTATGGCTCAGGCTGTCCCTATGGCAGGGGCAGTAATCGTCACTACTCCTCAGACTGTATCTTTGATTGATGCCCGTCGTGGTTTAAAAATGTTCCAGCAGCTAGGAGTAAACCTGCTGGGAATTGTAGAGAACATGAGCTACTTTATTCCTCCAGATATGCCTGATAAGAGTTACGATCTGTTTGGTTCAGGTGGTGGCGAAAGAACTGCCAAAGAACTTGATGTTCCTCTGCTTGGCTGTGTTCCTCTAGAAATTGCCTTGAGAGAAGGAGGCGATAATGGAACGCCTATTGTAGTTGCCGACCCAGAGTCAGCTTCTGCAAAAGCTCTAGTTGCGATCGCTGAACAAATTGCTGCCAAAGTTTCTATTGCTGCTTTTGCCTAAGTTCTCAATTAAACTTTCAATTGACAGGTAACAATGGTTCGGACAAAATTTTATTGTTAACGAAATAATAGGTGTTTGACCCTTGTTTGAGATTAAGATAGCTAACGGTAAATTGGGGTTTTAAACTGCTCTAACTGTCCTAACTGTTGAAGTAAGAGAAGTAACAAAATTGTTAACTTCTCTTTTCTATTGATAAGTAGATTCAGGTTAGCTTTACTCAAACTCGCAATGGTAATGTGTATTAAGAATAATTTATTTAATATATTAATTTATGTCCCAGCTAGAACGGCTCATCATGATGGCAGAAGACGAGCTGACAGAATATAGTAGCGATGCTCGAAAAATAGAAAAGCTACGACGCAAAATTGGTTTATCTGTACCGCCAGCAGCACAAGAAGAAGTCAAAGCAGAATTATTAGAAGTAATGCCCAAAGGCTTTTTTGGTAAGCTGATTGAAGAACAACGCCAGACAGTAGCCCTACCTTTTTGGGGAATTGCTGGATTGGGGTTACTATTTGGAATTTCTTTGCGTCAGCCAGTAGATTTTCTTGCTCCTGCTATTGGTATTCCTATTGCTTTTAATATTCAAAAATGGGGTTGGCAATTACAGGCAAAACGCATTTTGCTTAAAACCCTAGAAGAGATTGAAGAACGAAGCAAACAGCCAATCAAAGATTAAATAATATTTGATTGCTTGTCAGACAAATAGGAAAAAAATGGTCAAGTACTTATTCTGCTTGATGTGGCTAAAGCCTCTCTTCTGTTCTGGGGCTATTTTATGCTGAATTATCAAGCCCGTTTAAACGGATCTAAAGTAAACGAAAATTTATTCGTCTCGAACGAGAGTGAAATAGCCCTGCTTCTGTTCAGTTTAGACTAGTACGCTTTCATGGGTAACAGCTTACTGACATATATCTTCCATGATTTCAATTTGATTAATAGCTTCTGGTTCTTCAACACAAAACTCTTCAATTTCTGCGCTTAAGTCTTTTAGCTTCTTACTAACTTCTACTATTTCCTTGTTTACCTCTTTGCCCTTGCTAATATCTATTTTCTCTGTGATGTCGTTCAATCCTTCTTTAGAGATATCAATGCACTTACTATCAAGGCGAACATAGGTCTTATAAGGACAGCCGTTTTCTGCTGTGACATATTGTTTAACAAATAAAGGTAAACACAAGGCTATTAAAGGTAAGGTAATTTTAAGATTATGAACCCGTTCTTTTTTAGCCATATCATCAACCCTAGCTGAATACTATTTATAGTTATCTTCTTCTACAACTGTGGTTAATTTTGAGCCATTTTTACTTGATTTGGATCACAAAAAAATGTGATAAGCTGTCAAGCATTTAATTTGTCTGTTGAGCTTGACGGGGAGACGAGGGGACACGGAGACGGAAAGAGGGTTTGATGGTTTTTGCCTAATTCAAAAATATACAGTTTAAATGCACATCAGCATAGTTGTTATTTATAGTCATTCCAATTAATTTCCTTATGGTAGTTTTGTATTGATTGTAAGGTTAAATATTATTTGCTACTTGCTACTTGCTACTTTTTTCAAAGATAATCTGGTTGCTATTTAAAACGACTATATTAATTAGTTGAGCCGAGCGTAAAGTAAAAGCTATTCAGCAAAAGTTTTTACTCCATCCTCAGGATCTAATAGTAGACGAATTACTGATTGTTGAGATTTAGTAATAGGAGAAATAAATGATTCTCCCTTTACAGGAATATTAGTTTGACTTAAATACAATTGAGAAGCTTTGCCTAAAGGAACTACTCGTTTGATCGAGCCATTAGGATTAAGATATAAACGATATTCAAGACTTTGTTTTAGATCGGCTGGCGGTTGCCATTTATCTTGAAAATAAGC
The DNA here is from genome assembly GCA_965218345.1 of Waterburya sp. Taxonomy (GTDB): domain Bacteria; phylum Cyanobacteriota; class Cyanobacteriia; order Cyanobacteriales; family Xenococcaceae; genus Waterburya. The sequence continues at coordinate 4,942,926 of CBDCKS010000002.1, read as the reverse complement.
TTGAATTTCTTGTAATTGATTAGATTGCGAAGGATTTTGGCTAGATGAAATTGAACCTGAATCTTCAGACGATTCTGAGGGTGAATTGTCAACTTTCGTAGAAGAATTAATCTCGGTTTTTGACTGTGGACTTAGTCTGGCTATTTTCTGATTTTCAGTTTCAGCAGGAGTTACAGTTATCGATTCAGTTTTATTCTTAGCTACATTTAAGTGCGATCGCTCTACTTGGTATAGTGGATAGTCAGCAGGATCGGGAATATTCGGTTTGGGTTTGGGAGTATCTACTGCTGGTGGAGGTGGTAGTCTTTTGGTAGACGAAAGAGGTTCATTTGATTTTGGTTTAGAAGTTGGTTTTCTATTTATCTTTGGTATTTGAGGAGGCAGAATTTCGTTGAATCGAGGAGTCTTTTCTACATTTTTAGAATCTAATTTAGAGTCGGTGGCAACATTTTGAGGATTGGGGGATTTGAAGACGATAGCAGTAATCCCCACGGCAGCTATAGTTGCAGCAGCTATAGTACCCCAGAGAGGAATTGTTTTGTTAAGTTGACTTTGTTTTAGTTTAGGTAAGACTGCAAATTGGGTTGTGTATGCTTCTAAAGCAGTGACCAAATCAAATAACTGTACTGTGCTTAGTTGAATATTGTCCGCAGCAGCGTCATGAGTTAGATTAGCCAAAAATAATTGATGAGCAACTAATCCTTTGGCTTTTAAATAAGGATAATTATTATTTAATTTATGGTGTGTTTTAAAATCTGCGTTTGATTTAGCTGCACGATTTAGACTAGCGTGTAAAAATTTTTGAACATATCTATCAACTGCTATTTTCAACTGTTCTAAATCTGATTGAGTGCCTTTAATTTTGACCTGCTTGCTAGTAGGTAATCGTGGATCATCAAAGCTTAATTGAAATTGAAGTTTTTTAAGCATTTCTCGATTTGTCCGACGAGAGAAAGGAGATTTATTATCTTTTATTTCTAAAGTGCAGGTAGGAGGTGTAAAACGATGGAATGTAATATACATGATAAATTATTGATTTGTATCGGGTACTAGATCTGCATCAAAAATTGCAATCCAAAGTAAACGATGACCATTGTTACTACTATAAAATAACAGACTAATTAATAGCTTCCAGGCTAATTCTGACAAAGCTTCTATAGAACAATTAGCAGAATTATTGATTCTTTCGTAATAGTAATTAATAAATTTATCCAAGTAATTTCCTAGCAAAGCAGTCTGATGAGGTGTTTTATTTTGTTCGGTTGTCTGTTCTAACAAGCTAACGGCACGGCGAAGCAATTCTTGATGTTGATTTGCCAAATAACAAATAATTAATACTAAGGAGCGTGCTTCTTCTACATCTAGTTTTTTTCTTCCCCCAGTACTTTTACGCAGGGGATTTGATGCTCTTAATCGCCATAAAGTTAAACGATCGCCGACAATAGATTCTAAGTTCAAATCTTTAGCAGCCTCAATAATAGCTTCAGAGCTAATATTGGCGATCGCTTCTAAAGCTAATATTACTAAATCTAAATAAGATTTTATGTTTTCTAATCGATCATCATCAATCAGCTTTGGCGCAGCTAAGTCTTGCCATCTTGATGAATCAGCAGTGTTTTCAGTGGTGGATGGCATAATTACCAAAAGTAGGCAGAAAAATTAAAAACTTAAACAATTAAATCGATCTGGAAATAAAAGTTCGTAAATATTGGCGACGATGTAGTTTATATAAACTTTATTAGTATTTAACGATTATTACTGTTCTCTCAAACAGATTGTAACCTGCATAATTGATCTTATATAAGCATAAATTTTTTAATTAAAAATGACTCTGTACTTATCTGGTGCTGTTGCATACTGTATTTTCCTAATCTATAAGATGTTTAGCGATCGAGAATGTTCCAAAACAGAGGAAATATCTTGGATTGTGATTACAATCGCTTCTTTATTCTGGGTAATTGTTATTCCGATATCAATTATAGAGATACAGAGCAAAATTAAAGCAAAAGCTCAATCGGGCTTGCAGAAAAAACAAATAAACTCAAGTATAAAAATACATTAATTAAGTGACAATTTTAAGACTCTACGCTGTTTGTCGTCGGTTTAAAGCTTTTAGCTCTTCGAGTGGGCGTGGAGCAAAGGGCTTCTTGCCTATGGAACCTCAACGGGTCGCAGACCCGCGCTGCTTCGCTTTTCGTGCTTGCACGCATGCTGCTCTTTAACTCAGAGCATTTCCGCCCGCTCTTAGCTTTCAAGAGGTCTATTAAACACAATCCATTCTCCTGAGACTTGGGCGATCGCTTTTCCTGGTAGGCTAGAGGTACGGCTTTTATTGGGCGCAGATATTAGCTGCACCACTGCTTCTATTTGCTCAAAATTTGGCTGTTTGAGGATGATAGAGGGCAAAAATTGACGAACTGCTCGACGTTGAATTGCAATAGGTGCAGAGCGCAAACCTAGGCGATTTAATTGATTATCTTGCTTTACTTTCTGCAATAGTTTCTGGGCTTCAGCTTCTAAGTATTCTACATCTGCTCGTAATAATTCTGCGGTTTGTGCCAGAGAGTTTTCTACCTGGGGATTAAAATTCTTTTGAAGGTAAGGAATCAACTCGCCACGAATGCGATTACGGGCATAGCTATTATTTTCGTTAACTGCATCAAACCAAATAGGTAGGTCAAATTGCTGACAAAATTCTAGAGTTTGGCGACGATACAGGTTCAGAATTGGGCGTACCAAGATAATCTCTTTGGTCAAAGGGCGTTGCCAGCTTAATGCACCCAAGCCATCTGCTCCTGCACCACGAATCAGGTTGTATAAAAATGTTTCGGCGCGATCGCTTTTTGTATGTCCTGTAACAATATACTTAAATCCTTTTTCTTCAGCAATTTCCCTTAAAGCCTGATAACGCCACTTTCTAGCAGCAGCTTCGGTTTCTTGAAGAACATTAGCCATTTTTAGATAAAAGGGCAGTTGCCAAATATGAGCAACTTCCCTTACTCTTTGAGCAATTCCTGCGTCTGTTGACCATTGATGATCGCAGTGAGCGATCGCTAATTGCCAATCCCATTTTGAGCCTAAATCTAGCAACAGCTTGCCTAAACATAATGAATCTTGACCTCCAGATACAGCAATTAAAATTTTGGCTTTTTTGGGCAAAAGCGATCGTTTTCGCAGATTTTTATGCACTTTTGTCTGAATTTGAGTCCAATTTGCTTGAGGCATATTTATAAGAATAGATGGAATTAATTATTATCAATTTAGTTTCAAACTTCAAAAAATAATTTTGCTTAAATTTTCAATTCATCATCTTAAAATTGATTAAGCTTATTTTTAAGCAGCAGAATTAATCAGTTAATTAGTGTTATTACTCAGACAAAAACTACTTATTTGAGCGATTAATTGGTAATTTTACCTAATTCATCTCTCAACTAACCTAAGTCATGGTCATTAAATTTGTAATCTATAAATAACCAATTGCTGTATGAAGGGCAGTTTAATACAAGAATAAAGATTAAGTAAAGGAATTTACATTTGAAAAAATCATAAGTAATTATGTATAAGTAATAACTAGTACCAATAAATACTGATAAATAGCTTGGTTCAAAGTGAAGTTCTTTTGTAAGTTTAAAATGTTTTATTATGATTCGTATATTGCTGGTTGATGATCAAAAAATGGTTATAGAAGCCCTAAAAATCTCCTTAGAACCTGAGCAGGATTTGCAAATTGTGGGAACTGCCGATAATGGTATTTCTGCTATTGAGCAAGTTGAAGCACTGCAACCCGACATTGTGGTCATGAATATGGAAATGCCTATCTTAGATGGGGCTAGTGCTACCAAAAAAATCACCCGTCAATTTGTGAACACTAAAGTTTTGATACTTACTTCCTATGACAGTGATGAATATATTACTAAATCATTGGCAATGGGAGCTAGAGGTTACTTATTAAAAAATACAGACTCACAAGACATTGCTGGAGCTATTCGCAATGTTCACAAAGGCTATACACAGATATCTCCTGGACTGCTAGAAAAGCTATTAGTGTATACAGATTCAGGAATAATACTAAGTAAGCTCAAAACTCCTGTAACTGCTCCAAGCCAGGGTAATATTTCCACTCGACAAGTTATGAGTAGACCACAAAAAACCGTTTCTAATTTGCAGCTTGCCTATCGTCAACAGCAAGAAGAAATTGTTAAATTACGGCAAAGCCTGAACGAAAATCAACTGGAATTGCCAAAAATTAAGCGAAATCTCTCTAGCAATAACAAATCAGTCTGGATGATTGCGATATTGGGGCTACTTTCAATAGCAGCAATTAGCTTCTCTTTGTTCAAGCTTTACAACAAGACAAACACTATTCAAGCCAAAGCTGAAAGTATTCAAACCAATATTATTCCCGCAGAAAGAGTTGGTTTATATGGAGAATTTAGTCTTAGTGGTCTTGCTGAAAGAGTAGCAAAATCCTATAAGAATGATTCATCACTGGCTAATATTTCTACTGTTTATGTGGCACAAGAGGATGACGCTATCGTTTTAAAAGGGAAAATTCCTAATGCTGCGCTGCTTAGCAAAATGGAAAATCTTGCCAAGCAAGTTCCTGGAGTAAAAAAAGTTTATACTAGTCAGGTTTCAATCCAACAAGACTCAGACGGAAATATCCTAGGTTCCCAGGCAATAGATTTTTTGCTTGAATCAACAATCCCAATATCAACAATCCCAATTTAAAATGAATAATGATTGAGGAATTAAAATCTCAAAATCGCGATCGCGTGAGGGTGAACAAGTCGTCGCAGACTCAGGTATCCTTCAAAAACTTATCGATTAATTAAGAAGTAGAATCTAATATACGTCCTTCGTTACCTGAGTATTAGTCAGGTTTATATTGCTATTTAATGCTACATAAAGACGGTCAATACCAGCACCATCATATCGTCTCTGCGACCAAAATTATTGCTAATAAAACTCGTCATTTTGTTGATTTTTTATTCAAGCTAAACTATGATTGATAAATAGTTAGTTATTAGGAATAATAAACGTGTCTAACGATTTTGGTATATTAATCCGCCAAGCGCGAAAAGAAAAAAAGTATTCTCAGAGAGAATTGGCCAAACTATTAAAAATAGATTTTACCTATTTATCTAAACTAGAAAATAATCGTGCAGATTATGCCCCCAAAGAAGAGGTAATTCGCGGTTTGGCAAGGCATTTAGATTTAGATCAAGAAGAACTAATTTTTCTGGCTGGGAGAATACCTCAACAGGAAGAAGATTTACTCAAGCAACATTATAAAGATATGCCTGCTTTATTTCGTCGAATGCGAGAAAATCCTGAATTTGCTCAAAAAGTATTTCGCGAAGCTTCCACTACAGATAGCTAGGAGTTAAATATTTGTGAGTGTTTTTCGTCCATTTAGATTTATTTCTAAAATTGATATTGAGTCTGCTGCTTTAGATGTTTGGCTACAAATGGAGAAAGGGCAAAAGCACCAATTGCCAGTGGATGCTAGCATCTTTGCCGAGTTTCTAGATTTAGATTTAGTCTGGGATCGAATTGCTGATGATGAACAGGGGACAATAGCAGCCAGAATTTTACCCTTAGAAAAGCTAATTGAAATCAATGAAGATCTGCCACAACTAAGAGGTGGTTTTGGCGAATCAACTATTGCCCATGAGATTGGACATTGGGTATTGCATATTGATACTGAAAAGGTAAACAGCTACAGTCGGCTTAAACAAAAGGGTGTTGATGTAAAAGTGAAGCCTTTTCTCTGTCGTAATGGCGATAGTTTGGCAAGGATTGAATGGCAAGCACAATACTTTGCGGGATGCTTGCTGATGCCACAACACATATTAACAGAATTGAAACAGGGCAAAGATTTAACTAAATGGCAGCATCTTTATCGAATGGCGCAACAGTTAGGCGTAACTATCTCTAATTTAACAACTCGTTTACAAGATCTCGGCTGGATTTCTCTTGATGCAGATACCCGCACAATTCAATTGACTAAATAATTTATCTAAGATCTAAATGATCTTTTATTTCTTGAGCTAGCCAAGCTGCCTCTTCTTCTTTTAATGCGCCACCAAGATTGTAAATGCGATCGCTCCCTCGCAATGCAACCTGAAAAATAGATCCTGTACGCTGCACAAAAACGTTATTTATTTTTTCACTAGCTAAAGTACTTTTATTATATTTTAAACCAAAAGCTTTACTGTAAATTACGGTCATATTGTTATTGATAAATATGTCTGTTTTTGATACAAGCAACAAGAAAAGCTTGATTAATACCATTAAAGGAAATAGTAACAACAAGGTGGGGAAAAACGTAGTAAAAAATAAGGAAAAGCAGAACCAGGTAAATAAAGCTGCTAATCCACTACAGCCACTATTAAAAAGCTCATTTGCTCTATCTAAACCTCCTGCGGGTATCTTGATTTCTAATAGACCTTTTGCTTTTTTTAGTTCAACTAGCGTAAGTGGAGCAATACTGTTGATTTTGTATTTATTTGTTGCTCGTCTGGTGAAAGTTTCAGACTGGTTACCACAATTATAAGTAAACATCTTAGATAGCAAAGTTTCCTTAGCCTCAACGGCATTTTGAAAGCGTTTTTCTACCGTGAATTCTGTTATTTTCTCTAACCAATCAATCAAGTCTGGTTTAATGTTAACGCGATCGCGAAATTGAATTCGAGAATCTTTATGAGGCAAATCCGCAGGGGATTTTCCTGTTAATAAATGAATTAAAGTTCCTCCTAGCGCATATAAATCTGAAGCCTCTACTGCCCTACCCCAAAACTGTTCTAAAGGTGCATAGCCCACTGTTCCCACTACGGTAAAGGTAATTCCCGTAACTGCTGCCTGTGCCTGTACTGCGCCAAAATCGATTAAATAAATGCGATCGTCTTCTCCTAAAATTAGATTACTGGGTTTAATATCTCGATGCAGCACCGAGGGATTTAATTGATGCAGATAAATTAGAATATCCAGGGTTTGTTGGGCGATACCACGAATCTTGTCCTCAGTAAAACGCCGACTTTGTTCTAATGATTCTTGTAAAGACAAACCAGGAATATATTGCTGTACCAGAGCAAACCAAGGAACACCTTCGCCAACTTCCTTATCTAAATCAAAATAATCATAATATTTAGGAATGCAGGGATGATCGAGAGCTTTTAGCGTCTGGGCTTCTCTTTCAAACAGCTTTAATTCTTCCCAGCGCATTTGCGGATTAAACGCCAACAACTTGATCGCGACAAATTCGGTACTGACCCGATTGATCGCCAGCCAAGTTTGATGTCCTGCTGCGGTGCGTCCTAAACGTCTTTGCAGTTGATATCGAGAATTTAAGACTTGATGTTCTTTAAATACCATGCGATCGCCTTGATAAAATCAGTAAGGTACATAATTACTATTAAAAATTAATCAAAACCAAGTTTCTTTAAAATACTCAAGCTGAATGAAAAACAGTATATTCATTTAGTCTGAACTTTTTTACACTGGATTGACAACTATTTGGCAAAATTTTAAATATTTCTTATGCGATCGCTTCAGTTCTCTCAGAACAGACAAGTTATTGAGCGAAGGCAGCAAGGTGTACCCACCGCAGCAAGGCAGAAGTCAGAAGGTAGAAGGCAGAAGCCAAGAGGTTTACCTTTGAATTGTTCTTTGCAAATGACCCAAGACTATCTTTAAATAACTCAACTTAGAAAGGTAGTTAAGAGTAATTTGTGCAAGAAGTCTAATATACTTAAAGAATATTTTAAACGCTATTTTTTTGTTTATGAATCAACCATCTAAAATTAATAATCCTAATTTAGCTTCTATACAAGAACCGATAACTAACGCATTGCCAGAAGTAAAACAAATTATTGAGGAAGTCCTAAAACTAGAAAAAGATAAGCTATATTTAAAGACTCCTCGCAATATCAACGAAGATATTTTAAATATAATCAAAAAAATTGTGCCATGAAGTTAATTAATCTGCAACTATGCAACTTTAGGCAATTTTATGGCAAAACGATCCAAATTAAATTTGCTAGTGGAGAAAAAAACACGACGGTTATTTATGGTAATAATGGTGCAGGAAAAACATCGATTCTTAATGCTTTTACCTGGGTGCTATACGAAAAGTTTACCGCTGCTTTTGCCTTTCCCGAATTATTAGTTAATCAACGTGCGGTTACAGAGGCGCAAGTAGATCGGGCGGTGGAATGTTGGGTAGAGTTGCAGTTTGAGCGCGATCGCAAACTTTATCAGATCAAACGTAAGTGTTACGCTTGTAAGAATACAGCTAATCAGATTCAATATAGCCAAACTAAGCTGTTTATGCTGGTTGCGGGGGATGATGGACGTTGGTATCCACCCCTTGAGTCTCCAGAAGATGTTATTGACAGAATTTTACCCGCAAGCTTACATCAATATTTTTTCTTTGATGGAGAAAGGATTGATAGTTTTTTTCGCCATAATCAGAATCATAATATTGCTGAAGACACCAAAGAATTATTAGGGGTAAAGGTTTTAGATCGGGCGATCGAACATTTAAAAAAAGCCAAGCGAACTTTACAAGAAGAATTACAAGAGTTAGGAGATACTAAAACCAAACAGTTAGTACAACAGCAAATTAAATTAGAGCAAGAAAGCGAAAATTTGGCACAGCGCAAAAACGAAATAATTGCCAAAATTACACAGCTTGAGCAACGTAAATCTAATTTATCTAATCAGCTTTTAGAAGTTAGCGGTGCAGATAAAATACAAGAATTAAAAAATAAATTAGTTAAACAGGAAGCAGCCGTTAAAAAAGATATTATTCAAAGTAAAGATAAGCTCAAAAAAAGCATTTCTCAAGATAGCTATCTAGTCTTTTTACCCAATCTAAATAATAAGTTTGTAAAATTGCTTGAGCAGTTACGCGATCGCGGTCAATTATCTAGCGGTATCAAACAAGAGTTTATTCAACAATTGTTGCAGCAGCAAAGCTGTATTTGTGGTGCAGAATTAAAACCAAATACAGATGCCTATCAAAAGGTAAAATCCTGGCTAAAAAAAGTAGAAATAAAAAATGTGGAAGAGTCGGCTATTCGTTTAGAAACTCAAATAAGCAAAATTGAATCTCGCTCAGATATATTTTGGCAACAATTAGACCAACAGCAGGCAGCAATAAAGCATCAATATTTAGAAGTAAATCGCCTAGAAGCAGAAATAGCTAAAGCCAATAAACAACTACAAAGCTATCCTAATCGAGATATTCAACAGCTACAAAAGAAAATAGAGCAGATTGAATCGCAGCTGAAAAAGCTTATTTTAGAACAAGGAATAAATCAACAGCAGCAAAGCGATCGCGACTCACAATTAAGTAAGCTAACTCAAACAATATCCCAACATCAGCTAACCGAAAATAAGCAAAAATTGGCTCAAAAGCGCATCGATTTAACCCAAGAATCAATTGTTAGATTAAACGAAGTAAGAACTCGTTTAGAACAGCAGTTTAGATTAACTTTAGAGCAAAAGGTTCAAGAAATATTTAGCTTTATTTCTTTTACTCCCTATATACCCAAACTAAGCCCTAATTATGAACTAACTTTAGTCGAAAACACATCGGGAGTAGAAGTACCTGTTGCAGCTTCTACTGGAGAAAATCAAATTCTTAGCCTCTCGTTTATTGGCGGTATCATCGACCGCGTTAGACAATGGAGTCAGCGAAATACCTTAGTCGGTTATGACAGCAGCACCTTTCCCATCGTCATGGATTCTCCTTTTGGCAGTTTAGATCAGGTTTATCGACGACAGGTAGCCAAAGCTATTCCCGAACTCGCCAATCAATTAGTGATTTTGGTAACTAAAACTCAGTGGCTAGGGGAAGTAGCAACAGAAACACGCTCACGAATTGCCCAAGAATACGTCTTAACCTACTATTCACCCAAGACAAACTGTGAACCAGACTATATCAATCTTCAGCAGCAAGATTACCCTTTAGTTCAACCTAGTGGTAATAATTTTGAGTACACCAAAATTATGGCAATTAAAGATTAATATGGATAAATTTTTCAACAATAAATCAGTTATTAGTTGTTAGTAATTAGTCCCTGCGACAAAGGACTTGTCCGCATGTAGGGTTTCCCTCCGCAGAGGACTGACGAGGGCGTAGACACTGCAAGGCAGTGAGGTCTAAGACCTAATTGTTTTTAGTAGTCAATTTAAACTAAAAACTAAAAACTAAAAACTAAAAACTTTTTGATTAAGTTATAACAGTATCGGTTGCTATATCAATCAGCTACGGGAGAAGAACAGGAGAAAAACGACAATGCTTTTCTTAGATTATACACAAGTCAAATACTGCAAGTTAAAAAATAACGATCGAGCCATACCAGGACTTATTTATAATGGTAATGTCTTTACAAGAGCCAAAGCTTTTCCCAAAGAAGAATTAGAAGCAGCTATCAAAGAATGTAGAGAAGAATATTTAGATCACGAAGAACGTTCTAAAATTGCTACTTTACTAGTCAAAGATAAAAATTCTGTGGGAATTTGGATGCAAAGCGATCGCTTTAAAGCATCTGATGCTACGATAGCTTCTGATGGCGAAAAAGAATCTTCTGAAGCAAAATTGCCTTCAGCTAGCTCTGATCGGTTAAAAACAGACCTGAGCAAAATCAGTATTCGGCAAATAGCATCCCAAATGCGTTCAGAAACAGGCGTAGAAATCAAAACCCGTCGTTACAAGCTGAAGCTATATCAGCGTTGTTTTTTAGGCAATGAGGCTGTAGACTGGATTGCCAAACGAGTGAACATTTCTCGTGCCGACGCGGTTAAATTAGGTCAAAAAATGCTGGACAAAAACATTTTCGATCATGTGACAAATGAACATCAATTCCAAGATGAAGACTTGTTTTACCGTTTTCGGGATGATGAAGGTAAAAGTTTGTGGAATAGCAAAATTTAAATCCTGCATTTCTCTAACTTAAAAAATCGATCTTATTACTAGGCTTGAAGTCTGGAAAAACTTGACTCAGGCGATCGTCAGCAACAGACAGATGATTTTGTAAAACGTGAGCAATTATTTCTCTATAATCTGTAGTTACAGATAAATCTCGATCCTGATCGAGCTCAGGGTCATCTAAGCCTTTCCATTCTCCATACACTTTTCCCCCACGAACTCTTCCTCCTAAAAGCATCATTACATTACCATATCCATGATCTGTTCCTTTAGTACCGTTCTCTTTAAGAGTACGACCAAATTCTGATAAAACAACAATTACCGTATCAGCATAGATTGGCTCTAATCCTTTGACCAGAGTTGCTAGACCTTCGCTAAAAGAAGGCAATAATCGATCGAGGATTGCACTTTCATTAACATGAGAATCCCAGCCACCTATGTCCATAAATGCCAATTGAGTTTTAGTGCTGCCCACCATTAATTTGGCTACTTCGTCTGCATCATCGACAAAAGCGTTGACGTTCTTGGCGTGGCGAGAAGAGGACTTCATTTCTTGACTTAATGCTGCTAAAACTTTCTCTCTGACCTTACGTCCCTCTTGATAAGCTTTACTCAAGTCATCAGTTCCACCATACAGTTCATCAAAGGCTTTGCTAACGACTGGATGATCGGTAGGAATAGCTCTTGTTGAGTTTTTGCCAGGTCTTAAGCTGGCGATATTCATTTTCCCTTTGAGTATGTAAGGGGTAGTAACACCAACGTTGAGAGCTTGAGTTGCTTCTTCTTGAGGTAGTTGTGCCAAAAGCCGATTCATCCAACCATCAGGAGTGTTTTTAAAGCCTGGAGTACCATTTTCAATATAGTCCTGAGCTTGAAAATGAGAACGCTCAACTATTGGTAAACCGCTAGCATGAACAAAAGCCAAACTTTTCTGTTGCCAAAGAGGCATCAAATCTTTTAGGTGAGGATGTAAACCAAAAAAGCCATCAAGATCCAGCACACCGTTTTTTTCCTGGGGATAGGGGATGGCAATAGTTGGTCTTGCTGAATAATAATTGGTTTCCTGATGGGGAACAACCAGATTCAAACCATCAACTCCCCCCCGTAATAACACTACTACCAGACGTTGAGGGTTAGCTGACTGGCTAAGTCCCTGAGCAGCCCAGCTATTTAAACCAATGGGAACTAAAATTCCTGTAGTTGCCAAACTGGCTGCGGTCAAAAATTTTCTTCTTTTCATGACTATTTTTTAAGTAAATATTGAGTAAAACTTATCGATACATTGCTTCAGGACTGCCTAAAACGAGGGCTGGACGAAGCTTCCCAGGGCTTTTGGCAATTATTTTTTGGGTGTGTGCAGAAAGCTTTCCTAAGTTTGTTTCTATTTTTTGATATTCAACAGGATCTTGCTTATTTAAAGAGGCATTAGCGATCGCTGATGCAAAGCCTATCCTTTGTAACATTGCCTGGGAATTTAACCAAACATCTTGAGTATTTTTGTAGCCAGTAGGAGGAATGCAACTATATATAGGCATTGACAAACTGTTTATCATACCTCTAATGCGATCGTAGTCTGGCTGCTCAATCTCGCTAATTCTTACTAAGGAAACTATATACTGGTAAGGGGTTTTGAACTTTTGCTGATAATACTTGGGGTCATTAAATTCTGGAGCGTAAATTAAGGTATCCATAACAACTTTAATATTGCCATCACTTTCCATAAATTTTTGAGCTAGTTTATCTACCAAGCTAGATGGTGGTCGATCCGCAACAAAGTATTGTGCCAATTTATAGCTGATAAATTTAGCCGTAGCAGGATGAGTTGCCAAAATGTCTAAAGCTTGCTGTCCTTCTGCAATGCCGTTTGGCTCAATTTTATGACCTAAAAATACTTTTTCACTCTGCTCGTGACGTTTTTCGTCAAAGAAAAATCCCTTTTTATTTCCTTTTTCGCCAAGATAATCTACTCTCCAGCCTGTAAATATTTTGGCTAAAGTTATTACATCTTCTTGAGTGTAACCACCATCAATACCCAATGTATGTAGCTCCATTAATTCACGGGCATAATTTTCATTTAAATTCTCGCTATTGCGCTTTTTATTAGAGTTACTAAACGCAAAATTTTTAAAGTTATCTAAATAAATCAACATAGCTGGATGACTGGCAGTTACTTCTAATAAGTCACGAAAACTGCCTAGAGCATTAGCTCGAATCTTATTCTCATAGTCGTTGACCCACAAGCTGATTGTACCCTTTCCTGCCATAACATTGAAGTGATTAAACCAAAAATCTACCATCACTTCTTGCAGTTGCCTAGGAGAATTTATTGCCCGCGCTAAATGAGCATCCATAGCCTCTAACCGAGCCTGTTTTTTTAAATCATAGTTTTTCTCTTGTAGCTTTATTTTTTGTTCGGTAGATATTGTAATATCCTCTAGTTTTTGTTTATTAATATACTGCTCTGTTTGCAATTTAATTGGCTGTTGATTAATAAGCTTTAGTCCAGCTAAATAATTATTCAAGCTAGAAGATTCTGAAATTGATTCAGGGTTAAGTTGTGACTGAATATAAGCTTCAATACCTCTTTTTTTTATATCTTTAAGTTGGGCTGTATTTATCCCAAAGCTCAATCTTTCTAGAACTTGGCTTTGGTTAGGAAGAGATAATTCATTTTTGGCTTCGGAAATGTTAATCAAGCTACAGCTTACAATAAAGATACAAATAAAAATAAATAACCAGTGCTGTAATTTTGGTTTCATAATATGTTATGTAAAATAAAAGATAAATATTTAGTAGTTAATAATGTTGTTTGATATTTATATTAGAAAATAGTTTAAGTAAGTTACTAGCTAAAATGACTAACTATAATCAAATTTAGCTTTTAAAGTTTTACAATTATCTACGCCTACTTATATGAATTCTAAAAAAGAATGATACAAATCAGGTGACGGGGTGATAGAGTTTTCCCTAAGTCCATAAATCAATCACTTGTAGCAAACATTTAGATATTGCATATTACTTATATTGTTTGTTCTTGAAGATTTTTACTTTAACCTCAGAATTATTGATTGACAAATATACCGATACTCTTTTAACAGAGTTACAGTCCTGGCTGGCTGACGACATATTTCTGTAAAACTAATACTAAATAGCTGTGGGGGCGACCCAACACGCTGCATCACTTTTTTAACATTTAGGCTGGGAAGTCCCACGCTATAGTGCCAAGGATGTAGCAAACGCTCCAGTTCGCGCGTTGGGATGAAAAGCCTCCGAAGCTCTGCGAACAAATAATCTATCATTGGTTACTGGTTGTGATAAATTGTTCATGTGATTCTAAACGTGCGACTCGTTGTACCGAAAGGCTTTCAGCCATAATAAGTGGTAAAAGAAGGTAGGTACTATATGAACTTTGAAAGGTAAATATAAAACTCTGTATCATACAGGTTAAATTCCTGTCCTCAAAACCACAGGAGTGAATAGATAGCCCACATTTTAAAAGTCGGCAAACGAGTAGCCAAAGTAGACCCGTGGGGAACAAGCCAGCACTGCTCGGCTTGTCTTCAAAAAACTCCTAAAACCCTGTCAGACAGGTGGCATGAGCATGATTGCGGTATATCAATCCACCGCGATCATAATTCGGCTAAATTGATAAAATCCATGGGGCTGGGACTTGCCTTACGTAGGTCACGTTTTGAGTCAGAATCTTCTGTCTCAAAAACTGACCGTAAAATTGCCCCTCAGAGGGAAAGAGGCTTGCTCTCTATGCGATAGCATGAGAGTCGAGTAGTTCACTATCTGAATCTTTACGTGCAGTACTTATCATACTAAATCCTGTTTGGATACACTATTTAAAAGTTGTGTGAAGGCAGAAGGCAGAAGGCAGAGGGTTTAAGCTGGTTTGAGACTCCCAGTTTAAAAGTAGGTTTTGACGGGAGGAAATGCTTTTGGTTAAAAAGCATATTCCACTCCCGTGTTGTAAATAGGATTTAGTATCATTACTCATTCAGCAACACTAATATTTAAGCTAGCACAAGATAAATAAAGCTATTGAATTTTTCAGCTTCTAAATATTTCCTGCAAAGCTTTTAAATTGACTGAAAAAAGTAAATAATATAATCAAATAAAGACACACCTAAAGGATGCTTATCGAAAAAGGTTATGCCTACAATATCCTGCATTTTTGCTTGAACCCCAATAAAGTTAAATGTATTGGATGCTGCCATAAAAATAGTTATGGCAGAAACTACGGCAAAATTTTTGATTTTATTAGGCTCACTTAACTTTTGGTCATCTAAACCTATACAAAAAAATAAACCAAAAAAAGCTAAGAATAAATAAGCGATTCTTTGATTAAATCCTGTCACTAAAATAAACAAAATTTGTAGCAACGACACAAAATAAATAGAGATAAAAGACCATATTTTAAGAGAAACTTTTTTATAGTTTCTAGATACTATTAAAACGCTCAGAGACAAGATAGCAATAGCCAGAAAAATATTTAAGCTAAATAGTTCCGTATCTCGTCGATCGTTGTTTTCGACTCTACCCTGTATCGATCTACTTATTTGAGCTTTAGGTACAAGCTCTAAAATACTATCTATAAATCGATATATACTTTTAGGATGGTTATATACTTGCAGCCCAAGATACAGCAAGGTAATTACTGCTAATCCTAACGCAATTAATAAGAAAATTTTATCTTCTTTTTTCCATTTAATTTTTTTAATAATTCGACTAATATTTTCGACTAATTGAACTCCTAAGCAAACTCCTATATAAATAACGCTACTAGTATGAGAAAAAATTGCTAACAAAGAGAAAATCAAAAATAAAATCCAATTTGATTCTATACTAACAATCGCAGCTAGTACAAAAACAAGGGAAAAAAACTGACGCATATAAAATACTTGTGAGTAATAGAAGTAACTAGAAAAGAGTATTATAAGTAAAGTAGGATAATACCTCGGCGATAAATTTTTACTAATATAAAAAACGATTACAGAATTATTAAATAAGGCAAAGGCAAATAAGCACCAAAATGTAGATTCATTACTTAGATAATGAATGACTGCAAAAAATAAAAATAAGACAACTTCAAAGCGATCTTTAGCAATATAGTTATCGAAAGGACTTTGGCGATCTAGATTATCATAAATATCTAAATAAACTTTGGTATCAGCAAAAGCATCAATGCTAGTAAGATAAAGTGAGATGGTTAAAATAATTAAAATTAAAACAAGATTATTTAAAGATAAAGGCCTGCTGTACTTTTTGGATGGTCTTAAAAGATCTAGTTGAATAGCTAAGAGAATGGGAATAATTCCCAAAATCGGAAATGATACCCAAATAGCGAACCCAAAAAATAATACTGGCAATCTTAGTTCTGAAATATTCTGAATTTTTTTTATTCTTTCAAAGGTTCGATCGAGCATGGCTAGAGAGAAGTAAGAAGTAAATAAGTTTAATTTGGTTTTATTATTTTTTTTATTTGTTGTTGATAGTTACGGGGAATTGACGACTTAAGCAGTAAATATAAGGCATAAAAGGGTGAAGTAATGCCTTTTTGCCAGGCTTGAAAAATTAAGTTGGTTGCGATAGGTTTATTGATTGACTCTTTAATCATTTTTGGCACAATTTCCTTGAGTAGAAAACCTTGATAGGCACTCTCAGAAATGTGCTGACGATATTGCTGAATCCAATCAAGGGAAGCTTGATAATTAACTTGGCGCGAAATGCGATCGCATCTTGGCTCATTCTGCCAGATTGCTAAAACTTGGGGGACAAAAATGAATTTTGCTCCTTGTTTTTCTAACCTAATTACAAAGTCTAAATCTTGATGTTTAACTAATCCAGTTTGAAATAAAGTTTGGCTAGCTAAAGTACGAGAAACTAATAAGGTACTAGTTAACATTTCCCCTCCAGATAGCCAAAAGTATTCAGGTATTGTTTCTTGTTCTTGTTTACCCTTTGCAGGCAATATCGATCGCTGATAAAATATCTGAGAGCTTTTTTGAAACTGAGCATAACAAACTAAATTATCCTGGCATTTCTGTTGAGAAATAATAGCTAATTGATGTTGCAATTTATCTGGTAGCCATACATCATCCGAGTCAAGAAAGGCAATATATTTTCCTTGAGCATTTCTAATACCTGTATTTCTGGCTTCTGAACCACCTAGATTTGTTTGGTGACAGATATAGATAACTCTGGTGTCGTTTATTTGTTGAATAATTTGAGCTGTATTATCAGTAGAAGCATCGTCAACTATAATAACTTCTAGCTTTTGATAAGACTGTTTAATAGCTGAGCTTATTGACCTCTGAATTACCTTGGCACGGTTGTAGGTGGGTATAATTACGCTAACTAAAGGCTCTTCAACTTTTTTCATTACTTTACCTATTACCTATTCACCTTTCTATCTCATGATTATGCAACAGCAATCATTCTTGGGGGTGAAATTTAGGGTAGAGCATCGCTTTAACAGGAGATTTCTCGATTAGGTGCTTTTTGATGATGATGGGTACTTCATCAGGATGAACTTGAGAATACCAGATTTGGTCTGATTCTACAAAAACCATAGAACCATTACCACATTGTCCTAAACAGCCCACAGAAATTAGCTCAAAGTCTGCTGGTAAGTTTTGTTTAAACTTAGCAAATACCCGCTCAGAATTATATTTACGACAGCTACGTCCCCGACAAACTAAAATTTTCTGTGACTTAGAGTCAGGAGACTGGTTAGGAAATTGCTTATTGTTTGTTGATGGAGATAAATTTGGTTCCATAGCTACGGAGTATTTTTAGATGAGAAATTTTAAATGAAAAGATTCTTGCCTAAAGTTAGACATGGTCTGACATTTTAATTTTTGCTAGTTTATTAGTAGATATTCATAAAAGTTGAAATTTTGATACTGATGGAGTATTTATTTAAATTTTTGCTGCTAAGTATTAACTTTTAGCATTTCTCAAAATATCCCCCTAGAGGGGATGTTAGATATAATTATTGATAGAGTCTAAATTTAAAGTTATTCGCGCAAAATACAGCGAAAACCTGCTTTAAATTCAATTTATAACTTAACCTAAATTATTGAGGAAGCTGCCAGTGGTTACAATTTCACATCAATCTACAGTTGATGAACATCACCATCATCATGAATCAGAATCTAATCAAAGTAACCGCGTAGCCGTATTATTAATGGGTTACGGGGAAGTTGAAAGCTATAAAGACTTTGCTAACTATAACGAACAGGCTCTTAATCTTTTGACAGCTAAGTTTGCTCCCGTACCTACCTGGATTTATCCTGCGATCGCCAAATTACTGGCAATTTTTGACCTCCACGAATGGAGTCATCAACACAATAATTTTATTTCTCCCCACAACGCCATCTTTGAAGAGCAAAGAGCAGGAATTGAAAAAGAATTGCAAGCAACCTGGGGAAACAAGGTCAAAGTTTTCAAGGCGTTTAACTTTTGCGCTCCCCATTTACCCGAACAAGTGTTAGCTGAGATAAAAGAGCAAGGATTCGACAAAATCTTAATTTATCCTTTGCTAGTGGTCGATTCTATCTTTACTAGCGGTATTGCGGTAGAGCAAGTCAACAAAGCTTTAGCCAATCAAGCTGATGGAGATTCTCATTGGTTAAAAAATTCTCGCTATATTCCTTCTTTCTTTAATAAGCCAGAATATATTGAGCTGCTGGCGCAAATGGTAGAGGAAAAAATTGAGGCGGAATTGGCACAAGGACATTTAGCTTCTTGTACGGGCATCATTTTGATGAATCATGGTTGTCCTCACAAAGCCAAAGGATTTACTTCAGGAATCTACGAAAGCCAAGCCATGTATGAATTAGTTAGAGAAAAACTAATTGATAAATATCCCCTAATTTCCGTAGGCTGGCTCAACCACGACACCCCTCTAATTGAGTGGACACAGCCTAACGTTAAGCTAGCTGCTCAAAACCTAATGGAATTAGGAGCTACTTCCTTGGTAATGATGCCCATCGGTTTTGCGACGGAGAATCACGAAACTTTACTAGACGTAGATCATATTATTCATCAATTACAGCATAAGCATTCCGATGTGACCTTTATTCGGATGCCCTGTGTCAACGATCGCCCTGAATTTATGCACATGGCAGCAGAATGGGCAAATCCGCAAATTGAAGCTTTGCTTGAAGAATCTGGAATTACAGTTAATCCTCAGTTAGCCAAAACCCAGGCTACTCACGCTCATTCTCATCATCATCATTGAAATTTTATAAAAGTTCTAGCTCAATTTATCGTGCTGGAACTTTTTTTCGTGAGAGCTATGTTGTTTTACTATTACTTCATGATTCAGATTTGATTGAAAGAATAATACAAGCATGAAAGTTTCAAGCCTAATTGCTCGAAAAGTGAATAACGTGAGATTTAAAAAGAAAGAATTAAAATTCATACGTAGCCGAGTATAAAATATCGTCCAGCTAAAAACAACTATCTAAGACGGTCTTCACTTTACACTTTCCTGAAAAAAAATATTCAATTTTATTATGCTTGCTAAGAATGATTGGAAGCAAAAATCTCTTGTTCAACCATAAAATTAATAAAAGCTTGAATACGTGGTGAAACCAATCGCCGATCCAAGTAAAGCGCGGTAAAAGGAACGAAAGGCGGTCTATAATCTAGTTAGGACTTACGCAAGAATCATTTTTAGTGAAGGATTTTTAAGTTGCTGAATCAAATAATCCTGGAGAAGACCATTTTTGAGTTTGTAAACAGTAGAATAGTCGGCGAGCGCTAATGCTTTCAAACGAAGCCAAACTAGTAAAGCACAACCAATATGATTACGCTGGATTCTAGCTTGGCGACACTGGCATTTTTCCCATCCTGTTAGTTGTTTTCCTTCACGGTGTAGCTGCTCAACAGCGTGGTTGGATATGCGCGGGAAACCCACGCATCCCCCACGCTCAATTCTCCACCCGTTCGCCACGCGCTTTTTGTGTCGCCTTAGTAGAGTCTTGAGTTAAGTCTTTAGTGACGACATAATCTGTGCGATGGGTAGACACCGCAACCCGAAACAGTTTCACTTTATGCTCTTGAGGAAAACCTTTAATTTTAATGATTTTAGCTTGAGCTAATTCTTCGTCGCTCCAGTTCAAACTATCAACTCTTTGATATGGATTAATGCCAGAAGATTCATCCACTTGACGGTTATTCTTGAGAGGACAGTAATATTGTTTATTCAGCGATTCAATCAACAACATTACTTTTTTAGTGGCATACCAAGTGTCCATTAAAACTCCTTGAAATAGAAGTTGTTTTTGATAAACTGCCCCCTGCAACATATCTTGAGCGTGTTCTAGTTTCGTCTTACCATCGCGCTTCCGGGTCGTAGATCCGATAATCAATTAGCCAAAATTGGTCGATAGCTAGATTTACATAGATGCAAGTCACTACTCCAATCCCTTTGATTACTTTTTTGGCGTTGCCACTATATTGTCTTCTGACTAGCTCAATTTTGAATGAGAAATTTTTGTCTAATACCGTATCATCAAATATGAGGTAAGCTGTTAAGCATTTAGATTGGGTAGAATAATAAGGCTAAAAAACGTGCGATCGCGAAAAAAGATGCCAGCAAAAAACCATTTGACATCAGAACAAAAAGAGAAATTGCAAAAAGCTCTAAAAAGAGAAGAAAATGGAGACATTAGAGAGAGAATATTAATTTTGTTATTGCTGAATGATGGAAAAACCCAGCAAGAAATAGCGAAATTTATCGGCTGCTCAAAAAACAAAGTAGGTTATTGGTGTGTACATGGTGATCCAGATAACTTAGAAAGCCTCAAAGATGAAAGAATGAAAGGTAATCACCAAAAAGCCACTGAAAAATACATAGAAATATTATTAGAGACAATTGAAAAAGAGCCAGAAGAGTTAGGATATGAATTTGGTCGATGGACAGCACAAAGATTAGCAACATATTTGGAAGAGAGAACAGGAATCAAGTTAAGTGGTTCACAAGTAAGGAGGATATTAGATAGAAAAAAGTACGTTTACCTTTGGGCAAAATATAGCTTAGAGTCAAAGAGAAGTCCGCCGAAAAGAGAAGCATTTAAAAAGAAAATAGAAGAGTATTTAAAAATAGAAAAAAAAGAGAAGACTTTGCCGAAAAAGGAGCAAAAATAGTAATTATTTTAGATAATGCCAGTTTTCATAAAAAGAAGGAATACATTCAGAAAATAGAAACAGAAATGCCCAATATACATTTGGAGTTTTTGCCTGAATATAGTCCAGATTACAACTTAATTGAATTAGTTTGGCATTCAGCAAAAGAATACATTGCGGGTAGACTTTTCAAATCAATCGAAGAGTTGGAGATTTTATTACATCAGCTTTTAAATCAAGGAGAATTAGTTATTAAATGGGGACGACAACTAAAAAACAAAGGCAATGCCATTATCACAGTTTAAATGCTTAACAGCTTATCCCGACTCAGTAGTTACTAGTTGTGATTTGACATTATCCCAAATTAGTCTCGGTGTAATTTTTTCTTCTTTAAGGAAACGGTTAATTTTGTCATGGCTAAACTTATTGCTATGCTTTGCAAAATTCGTCAGGGTATAGTTCATCTGAGTTACCAGAAGGTATTGACAGTAGTCTAAACAAGTCATCTTATTTGCCATATTCTGACCTTAACTCGTTTTTACTTCTCTAAGGCTTTGTTGCATGAAGAAAAATTGAGCATCGAAATGAGGCTAACAGAGTCATGGATTTATAATTCAACGACATAACTCTCAGGTTTGCAAATTTGAATCATTCGATTAAGAGCAGAACATTGCAAGAATAGTTCTACTGCCTGATTATCGAACTGGCGAGAAGCCAACTTGCCTCCGAAGATGCATTTGAGGCGAAACATGGTGGTTTCAGCTAAAGAACGGCGATGGTAACCACTTTCTCTTTTCCATTTTTTACGTCCCATTTTACGTATCGCTCTTAAGTTCTCATCTCGTGGTAGTGGTGGAGCTTTACAATTACCATGTTGAGAGATCTTTGTGAGAGGAAATGCTTGGGTTTCCCAAGCTGATTCCACTCTCACGGTGGCATTTTTGCGTGGCGGAATTGTTGCCCTTGATTGTCTTTGCTTGATTTGCTCGTAACAATTGCTGGTATCGTATGCGCCATCGGCAGACACTTGTAAAATTTCTTCTTCTATTCCATCGAGAATGTCCTCTAAAAGCTGCGAGTCATGATAGTCATTGGTCGTTACTACTGCACCTACTATCTCTCCGGTCCTCTCATCTATACCCAAATGCAGTTTTCGCCATGTTCGTCTTTTGACAATTCCATGCTGTCTAGTCTTCCATTCCCCCTCTGCGTATACTTTTACCCCTGTTGAATCTACTACTAAATGAAGTGCTTTCTCGCTTTTTTGGACAGGCAACTCAATTTTCAAGCTCCCCAAACGTCTTGATACTGTACTGTGGTCAGGAACAGGTAGATCTAGACTCATTAGTTCAAATAGTGATGATACAAATCCTTCGGTCTGTCTTCCTGCCAAAGAAAAAATGCTTTTAACGGTACTCATCGTTGCGATCGCCATATCACTATAAGTTTGAGATGCTCCTTTTTTACCTGTTTTCTTTTTGACTAACCATTGTTCTAAAACATCTTCATCTAACCAAAATGTTAGACTTGCTCGTTGTTTTAGTCCTGCGTTATACTCAGACCGCGCAAGGCGGTCGCTCGCAAGCACCTGAATGTATTCAGGTGAACGAGCGACCAGTTGCGAATGCGCTATTGATTCTTCATTAGTAGGTTTTGGTTGTGGTTAACTTGCTAACAAGCGACGGCGGACAGCTCGAATGCATTCGAGCTTCCGTGCGCTTCAATCTACCATTTTCAAGTTTCTACCCTTCGCAACTCTATTTATGCAACAACGCCCTTCTCTAATCAAATTTTTCTTTTGCGTAAGTCCTATTTATTATTCAGTCCAAGATTCTAGGTCGCTATCTGACGATATAAGAAAATAGCCAAAAAGCTTCAATGCCTCGTAATTTAGGATAATCTGGCAATAAGTTACAAGACAAAATAGAATAGGGGCAAAACTTAATTAAAAATGTACCATTGCTTTACTTAACATTAGCTCTAGTGTACATTAAACGGATATTTGCTTCTTTGGCGATAAGCCTTACGGCATGGCTGCACTACGCCGTTGCTTGCAGGTAAGTCTTAGATTTGGCATCTTCACTTACAGTTAAGAAATTTCAGGAACTAAAATATTAATATCTCCGTGCTTTATTTAAGTATCTAAATTAATGTTGCTTGCATATATGCCAATTAAGAATTGTCATGGGTTAACTTTTAGATGTTAAGAAAAAATATTTCAGGGGAACAATTAAAGTACCAGCCCACAATCATCTCACTGATTAACTAATATGCAAAAATCATTTAATTACAAGAGTTTTTTATTAATTAGTGTTGGTTTGGTATTAACAGTAAGCTGTAAATCGCAAGCTCTAATATTTCAAAAAGATCGCCAGACTAACGGCTCATCAAATTCTTGGCATAATCAGCAAAATTTTGCCGCTAAACCTATAGTTGATTTTCATAATTCTTCCGAACAGACTCGTGATAGTTTTTTATTAGCAGCAGATTTAATCGATCGCCAACAGAGCAAAGAAGCATTAGCAAAACTAGAGGGATTGGATCGAGAATATCCTTTACTCGCTGCTTATGTTTTGCTTTCTCAAGGAAAGGCTTATGAGCTAGAACAAAATCAACCCCAAGCAACAACAACCTGGCAGAAATTAGCTGATAAATATCCTAACTCCCCCGCCACGGCAGAAGCACTATATCTATTGGGTAAATCAAATCCTGCTTACTGGCAACAGGCGATCGCCAAATTTCCCGCTCATCCTCGTACCCAAGAAATAATCCGCCAGCAGTTAAGTCAAAATCCCAATCAGCCTAGGTTAATGGCGATTTTGGTCAAATATGCCCCCGATGCACCAGGGGTAGACAAAATGAGAGATCGTTTAGCCACAGAATATGCCACTCAGTTAACTCCTCAAGATTGGGAAGCGATCGCCGATAGCTACTGGGCAGAATGGGACTACAGTAAAGCAGGCAAAGCTTACGCTAAATCGCCCAATACTTCCCGCAATCTCTATCGTGCTGCTAGGGGATATGATATTGGTAATGATAAAGCTACGGCAAAACAATATTATCTACAGCTAATTGAGCAATACCCAAATAGTCTAGATACAGGTTTGGGCTTGCGTCGTTTAGCGATGATTGTCAGCCAAAAAGAAGGTTTAGCCTATCTTAATCTGACAATTGAGAGATTTCCCGAACAAGCACCAGAAGCACTATTAGAAAAAGCCGAATTTTTAAACGCGCTTAAAAGTTCAAAATCTGCCAGCCAAGCGTTGCAAACCCTTTTAACTAACTATCCACATTCTGAAGCTGCTGCGTCATACCGTTGGAATTTTGCTAACAAAAAAGCTGAGGCTGGAGATTTAATTACAGCCTGGCAATGGGCGCAACCTATTGTGATAGATAATCCTGATAGCCCCATTGCACCCAAAGCAGGTTTTTGGATTGCCAAGTGGGCAGCAAAGCTCAATCGCCCTCAAGACGCAACCAAGGCTTATCAATCTGTTTTAGCTCGTTTTCCTCGCTCATATTATGCTTGGCGATCTGCGGTGGCTTTAGGTTGGGATGTGGGTGACTTTACTACCGTGCGTCACAAAGTACCTGAGGTAGTCAAAGTAAATCGTATTACTCCTCCAGGAGGTTCACAAACCTTTCAAGAACTATATAAACTGGGTTTAGAACCAGAAGCCTGGGCGCAATTCCAGACAGAAGTTAGCGGTAAAACTGAGTTGAGTGTCGCTGATGAATTTACCCGTGGTTTACTCGAACTACATCAAGGGAAAAATCTGCGCGGTATCAATCAAATTTGGTATTTAAAAGATAGAAATAAACCGGAAGATAAACAACAATGGCATCAGCTACGACAAACCCCTGAATATTGGCAGGCTTTATATCCCTTTCCCTTTGAATCAACAATTCTTAAGTGGTCTAAATATCGTGGGCTTAATCCTTTATTGGTAACTTCTTTGATTCGTCAAGAATCCCGTTTTGAACCAGAAATAGAGTCGAGCGCAGGGGCATTGGGCTTAATGCAGGTAATTCCCTCTACAGCCAAAACCGTAGCCAAGAATATTGGCTTAGCTAGCTATTCTATGACCAACCCCGAAGATAACGTCAACATTGGCACTTACTATCTCGATTTTACCCATAAAAAATACGGCAACAACTCGATGCTGGCAGTTGCTAGCTACAACGCCGGACCAAATGCAGTGGCAAAATGGGTTAATCGCTATGGTTTGAAAGATGCGGACGAATTTGTAGAGAAGATTCCTTACTCAGAAACCAAAGGCTATGTAGAATCTGTATTTGAAAATTATTGGAACTATATGCTGGTTTATAACCCAGAAGTAGGAAAATTATTCAAGAATTTACCTACTGAATAACTGGTAAATTTGAATTGATAAACTTTGCTAAGATCTAAAATTATCTTCACATACCCATCCCGCCAATGAAATCCGATTACTTGGAGAGGATTCTCAATGCTCGTGTTTATGATGTGGCTCAAGAATCACCTCTAGAATATGCTCCTAATCTTTCTAATAGACTGCAAAATAAACTACTTTTGAAACGAGAAGATATGCAGTCTGTATTTTCTTTTAAGCTACGGGGTGCATATAACAAAATGGCGCAATTATCTACTGAGATTTTACAGCAGGGAGTGATTGCAGCTTCGGCAGGAAATCATGCTCAAGGGGTTGCATTAGCTGCCAAACAACTGGGGACAACGGCTATTATTGTCATGCCTGTTACTACTCCTCAAGTAAAAATAGATGCAGTAATTGCCCGTGACGCGAATGTGGTTTTGCATGGGGATACTTATGATGATGCTTACGCCCATGCCAAACAACTGTGTGCAGAGAAAGGTTTGACCTTTATTCATCCTTTTGACGATCCTGATGTGATAGCAGGACAAGGAACAATCGGCATGGAGATTTTACGACAGTATCAACAGCCGATTCACGCTATTTTTGTTGCGATCGGTGGTGGGGGCTTAATTGGCGGGATTTCGGCATATATTAAGCGATTACGCCCCGAAATCAAGATAATTGGCGTTGAACCTGTTGATGCCGATGCTATGTCTCAATCTTTAAAGGCTGGTTATCGGGTATGTTTGCCCAAAGTTGGTTTGTTTGCCGATGGTGTGGCGGTAAGGGAAGTGGGCGCGGAAACATTTCGCCTGTGTCAGGATTATGTAGACGAGATTATTTTGGTAAGTACGGATGATACCTGTGCTGCGATTAAAGATGTGTTCGAGGATACTCGTTCTATTTTAGAACCAGCAGGAGCATTGGCGATCGCCGGAGCAAAAGCCTATGTAGAAAGAGAAAACATCACAGGAGAAACTCTAGTGGCGATCGCCTGCGGGGCAAATATGAACTTTGATCGTCTCCGTTTTGTCTCAGAAAGAGCAGAAATTGGCGAACGACGAGAAGCCATCTTTGCGGTCACTATCCCCGAAGAAAGAGGCAGTTTTCGTCGGTTTTGTGAGTGTATTGGCAAACGTAATCTAACTGAATTTAACTATCGTATTGCCGATGATAGCAAAGCTAATATCTTTGTGGGGGTACAAATTCAAAACCGCGCTGACGTAGTAGAAATTGTCGCAGCTTTTGAGACACAAGGATTTAAAACAATCGATCTAACCGATGACGAACTGGCTAAGATGCATCTACGTCACATGGTGGGCGGGCGATCGCCTTTAGCAGAAAACGAGTTGTTATATCGCTTTGAGTTTCCCGAACGTCCTGGGGCATTGGTCAAGTTTCTTAATTGTATGAGTCCTAACTGGAATATCAGTTTATTTCACTACCGTAATAATGGTGCTGACTACGGACGTATAGCCGTAGGTATGCAGGTTCCGCCTAATGAAATGCCAGAGTGGCAAAAGTTTCTCAATTCACTAGGTTATCGTTATTGGGATGAAAGCACCAATCCTTCTTATAAGCTATTTCTCAGTTGACTATCTGCGATCGCTAATCAGCAACAAACACATTGAGTAGAGACAAGGCATTCGGTCAGCGTTCCCTTGCGTCTTTCAGACGACGCGGGGTCTGACCGCTTGTCTCTACTATTAATCATTCTCGTTGCTCAAATTTCACTGGTTTATAGCTATCAGTAGGTTTAATCGGCTCTATTTTACTGGTGTCTTGATTTATACAGCCTTCTTGGCGATCGGCAACATATTTACAGACTCTTGCCCAGAGTCTAGTGCGATCGCCTGGCTGACCACTACTAAAGATTACTTCGCGATCATTTTTAATCTGAACTTGGCAAACTGGACACACTTCAACGTTGTCTGAGGACATGAACCCTCCTAAATAAATATTTTTCTTATCATAATATTTAAACAGTAGCTAATAATACTAATTAAGGGATTAAGCGATCGCTGAAAATAACTACAAAATTTTTCACTTACTACTTGAGTATAAGTTTGCCCTGTGGCGAACTACCAGTATTTAAGCAGAGTTTTTTCTTTCTGCCCGTTTACGTTTTTCGATAATTGTCATAGTAATTAGGGCAATAATGGTTAAAGGTATAACCAGAAAAAGCATAATATTGGTATATACAGGTAAAGCTTTGTGATTAAGAGCATCTAAAATAAGATAGGCATTATAAGCTAGATAATAGAATAAAAACAAAACGCCTTCCCAGCGGTCGATTTTTTTCCCCGAATAAAAAATTGGCAAACAGGCAAAAGCTACAGCGATCGCCACAGGAGCGTTAAACTGGATTACGCTATCGCTAACCCTAATCCCATTTGGTGCAATTATCCCTGCAATACCGAGTACCGCTAAAATATTAAAAATATTACTTCCTAAAACATTTCCCACAGCAATATCTCGTTTTCCCCGAAAGCTAGCCACCACAGATGTAGCAAGTTCTGGTAAGGATGTTCCCAGCGCTACAATCGTTAACCCAATTAATAACTCACTGACGTTAAAAATTCTGGCAATTGTCACTGCCGATTCTACTAGCCAGCGAGATCCTAAGATTAGTAATGCTGAACCACCCAAGATAAAAACAATATTTTTTAACCATAAAATAGGGCTATTTGTGCCAGAAAAACTATATTCTTCGGCAAATTCATCTTGCTCTGCACCATGCTTGCTAGTTTGATAAATTAATGAAAGAGTATAGACAATACCACCAACAAACAAAATCAGACTGTCTACCCTACTAAGTTCACCATCCAAACAAAACATCAATAACAGCAATGAAACACCAATCATAATTGGCACATCAGAGCGAATTATCTGTTTTGTGACGGTTAAAGGGGCAATAATTGACGATAAGCCCAGAACTAGCAAAATATTACAGACATTGCTACCAACTACGTTGCCCATGGCAATATCACCCTGTCCTCTAAAGGCAGACATGACGCTAACGGACATTTCTGGTGCGCTAGTTCCATAAGCTACAATAGTCAGCCCAATAATTAACGGAGGAATTTTAAGAACAGCAGCAACCGTTGATGCACCCTTAACCAAGAACTCTGCACCCATTACCAGCAATACTAGTCCTGCGATCAGAGTCAAAAACGTAATCGGATTCATAAAAGGTAGTATAAAAATTTATTCAATACTGATTAGGTTAATTTAATTCCGATTAGAGATAACGGCTAGCTAACAACTTGTAACTATTAAACTTAAATTTTATCAGGGCTTCGTCCTTTGAAGGCAGAGGGCAGAGGGCAGAGGGCAGAAGGCAAACCCCCTAAATTGTTTTTTAGAAATTAATAAGCACCATTATTTTTAGGAAAGACAATTACGCCGATAGTTTTATAAACAATCCACAAATCGAGTATCCAGCTATGGCTAGTAGCGTAATATACATCTATTTTTACTCTTCTAGGATAGGGAATATCATTTCTACCAGACACCTGCCAAAGACCAGTGATTCCTGGTCTGATTGTCAGCACAGTATTGATTTTACGACCATATTTGGGCAATTCTTCAGGAACTAAGGGTCTTGGTCCAATTACGCTCATATCTCCTCTTAATACATTCCAAAATTGAGGAAATTCATCTAAACTCGTCAAGCGTAAAAATTTACCAATTTTAGTAATTCGAGGATCTCGCTTCAGCTTAAAACTAGATTGGAACTCATGACGCATTTGAACAGAATCTTGCATCATAGTTTCTAAAACTTCGTCTGCATTATCGACCATCGTCCTAAATTTAATACAGTTAAAAGGCTTATGATTTTTACCAATTCTTTGTTGAACATAGAAAATTGGTCCTTGGGAATTGAGGGCAATCAACGCCATCAAAATCAAATACAAGGGAGAAAATACAATGAGAATAAAAAAAGCAAATACTATATCAAATAGACGTTTTATAAAATTTCCGTCCAAAATAGGGAAAGATAAATTCAACCTATAAAGATTGAGAAAAGATTGAAAACCTTTTCTAACGAATCCCTGTACTACTTTGACGGAAATAAGTTGGCTGTTAGCAGTCATCTTACTCCTTCACACATCACACCACTTTTCCAATAATAAATCTATAAAGTCTTAATTAACAGATTATTGTCAAATAAACAGTAACTTTATGGTTTTAATTGGGATACTTCCATTCTTGATAACAATCTTCGATAAATTTTAAATAGGATTGTTTGAAAATTGTTGAGCTAAACTTGTTTGCCTGCAAGCGACAATTTTCTGGCTCAATTTGAGTTTGCAGTTTCTCAAAATTATTGACCGTCGCCACTAAAGCTTCTGGTTTTTGAACCTCAAAAAACAAACCCGTACCATCTTGAGGATTTTGCCGAATATCTTTGACTGTTTCTAAAGCACCTCCTTTTCCATAGGCAATTATTGGTGTTCCACAAGCCTGCGCTTCTACTAGAGCAATTCCGAAGTCTTCACAAGCGGCATAAACAAAGGCTTTAGCTTTGGTTATGTATTTTTGAACAATGTTATGGGGTTGCCAACCTAGAACTTGAATATTGGATTGGGCTAATTGACGTATCTCTTCTATTTGTGGTCCCTCTCCAATAATTATTAAGGGTTTTCTTAATTGATTAAATGCTTTGACAATCAAGCATATTTGTTTATAGCTTACCAGTCGAGAAATTGTCAGATAGAAATCTTCTTTTTCTGGCTGGAAATCAAATTTTTCTAACTCCACTGGAGGATAAATTACTTTAGCAGAACGACGGTAACAACGCCAAATACGCTTGGCTGTGTGGTTGGAATTAGCAATAAAGTAATCAACTCGATTTGCCGCAATAACGTCCCATTGACGCAGACGGTGTAGGACATACCTGGCAATTATGCCTTTGATTCCTTTTCCTTGGCGATCGCCTTTTAGATAATCAAAGGTTAGGTCCCAAGCATAGCGCATTGGAGTATGACAATAACAAATGTGTAGTTGATGAGGATTAGTCAAGACTCCTTTGGCTACTGCATGGGAAGAAGATAAAATTACATCATAGCGATTTAGATCTAGTTGCTCGATTGCCAAGGGCAATAAAGGCAAATATTTTTGGACTCCATTACGAGCCTGGGGAAACTTTTGGAGAAATGTAGTGCCTATTTTTCTTTGATAGAGATAGCTTTCTGGATTAACAGATTCAAAATCAATTAAAGCGTAAAGATCCGCATCGATATGTTGCAAAATCTCTTTTACCACTAATTCTGAACCCCCTGTTGCTTTAGGAGTCAACCATTCATGCACAAAAGCATATTTTAAATCCACAGTTGCTTGAGTTTAGTTATAAAGTAATCATGTTGTAGAGGCAATTGGCGAATTGCCCCTACATCTGCAATCAGTAATTAGCCTGAGTAATCAACTGCCATGTTACATCATTTGGATCATTCCCTAATGTTTTATAGGGTTTTAAGTTCAATCGGTTAATAGCATCTCGATTTATCAAAAAGTATCCAGGCTGGTTTTGTTGCCAGTATTGCTCTAGTTTCTCATCTGAGGCGGGGGCAACAACGCGATCGCTATAAAATTCTAAAGAGGGACGAAAGTTGGGATAAGCAGTATATATAGCTTGCTGAGGTGGAGTATATTCTCTAATTACTTCAGCAACAGGCTTGACGGGGAAAGCTTCGTTTAGTTCCCACAGCCAATCATTAGAATTAAACAACAGTAATAGTGCCAGGTAGAAACCGACAATTGTTACAGGAATAAAATATGTTGAAGATCGCCAAAGTAGAAGGGCAGCAATGCTCAAACTTATAGCTACTACCAGCAAGATTATAGTTAGATCTAAATCCCCATCAGAAGTTAAATAGCCCCAGGCATATATACCGCTACCTACCCAACAAATTAAAGCAACCAAACTCAAGCAAATTTTCCAAGAGGAAGGACTTCTTTTTTGCCAAGCTGTGTTTAAACTTGCTCCAATGAGCAACGATAATCCAGGATAGATGGGAATGACATACCACGGTAACTTAGTCGCCATGAGAGAGATAGCCAGCAGATAAACTCCACACCAGGTTAAAGCTAACTTTCCCCAGGTTTGATGGCGATCCTCAACAGCCAATTTAATGCCCCAAGGCAGGAAAATAAGCCAAGGAAGGCTATATTTAGCAATTTCCAAAAGATAATACCAGGGAGGGTTAGAAGCATCCTTCACAGGCTTCCAGATGCGGTTAAAGGTTTGGGTGCCTAAGCTAGTCCCTAAAAATTGTGACCCGTAGTGTAAATACTGAAGTCCATACCAGGAGAGTGCTGGAACTATGCCCAAAATCAAGCCACCCCAAAGATAAGGACAAGAAAGCAAGCTAGGACTATCCCAGGCGATAAAGAGAATAGCTATTCCTCCCAGCAAAACACCCATCATGATGCCTTTAGTCAAACAGATTAAACCAATTCCCAAGCCTGCACCTAGTAACCAGCGAGGTGATTTGCGTCCCCGTAATAGACACCAGATCGCCAGACAAAACCAACAGGCGATCGCGCCATCTAACATGGCTAATCTACCATGACGGGCTGCGGGCAAAAGAGTCAAGTATACTAAAGCTGATAAAATCGCTGCTGGACGAGTAGGAAAAACTTCTCGACCAATCTTATAAAGTAGAGGAACAGCCAAAGCTGACAGCAAAGCAGGAAAAAGCCTAGTACTCCATTCACTTACCCCAAACAAGTGATAGGAAAAAGCAATTAGCCAATGCACCAAAGGCGGTTTATTCCAATAGGGCTGGTCATAGTTAATCGTCGGATAAAGCCAGGTATATTCCCCTGGAGAAGCACGCCAAATATTACGCGCCACCCCCGCCACAATACCTTCATCCCAATCCCTCAGAGGCAAGTTTCCTAAACCAGAAGTATAAAGAAACACCGCAGCCACAAGCAAACCCAGGAAATACAGGCGATCGCTATTTATTAACTTGTCACCATCTCTCCAACTTCCCATCTCCCCAACCTCATCAATCGGTAAATGGTAAATGAATTACTCTGGGTATCCACTTACCGCATCAGAGTCATTGTCTCTTTTTGAACCCAGTAATTCTAAGCGATCGACTTTAATTGTAGGACGAGATCGCTGTCCGCCTGTATTTTTATCTGTCCAGGTTTCAATCTTTAAAGAACCTTGAATACCGATCAGCTTGCCTTTTTGAACATAGTTTCCCGCTATTTCCGCAGTCTTACCCCAAATTTCGAGGTTGAACCAGTCTGGCTGGTCACTATTGCGACTACGGCGATTAACAGCCAAAGGAAGCTTACACAGCATTGAACCTGACTGAAAGTGAATAATTTCAGGTGCAGCACCAGCACGACCTACTAAATTGACAACGTTAAGACTCATGGTTTTTATATAGTACGAAAGAACTAAAGCATAACTTTTAGTCTAGCAAATTATAGCTAAGCGATATCCAGACTAAACCAAGATTTTAAATTGAGGACGTAGATCTTTCAATAATGCGATCGAAATCATTTGCGATCGCTTTTATCTGAGTAATGATTTTAAAACATAGCTAGATCGAACCACAAAATTCAAGTTTTCATTTTCATTGTCAGAAGTATTTAGCAAAACTATTTAACCTATGTTATTAATCAAATTATTTCCTAATTTTTTGGCTGGAACTACTCATAACCCCCAGTTAGATAGAGCCAGAGAGAGACATAATAAATTACCCAAAACTCAACAGGACAAGTTTTCTCAGTTGGCAAATCAAGACTATCCACAAGCCTGTGCGATCGCTCAAAAGAGATATGGCGAGATAGCACAGATGTTACGAGCCGTTGTCAAAGAACGCTATACTTCGACCGAACAAAATAAAATTAATAACATTATTATCAGCCTGATCGATATTCTTGCCAGTAAAGCCAATATTTTTCCTGACATGGATTATGAAAATATCTGGTATACAGATCATTATGATCTAATTGAGTTGGCAAGGAATATGGGGGTAGGAGATGAAACATTACCCCATTGGGCAGAGGAATCTAACGTATACAATCGTTATTTAGAAATTTTTGCTGCCGATTTAGTACAAATTATACTAGACATTGCTGAAGAGGCTTTGATAGAGGGCTATCGTTCGGGTGGTGATGTACACAAATGGTTTAGATATATTGCTAGAGAAACATTAAAATCTCGCAAACGTTTATCTCGCTATCGCCAAAAGCAAAGCGAATATCTTTTGCTATCGCCTAAAACATTAGGGATAGAAGGATGGGATAAAAACTAGTAGAGACAAGGCGTGCCTTGTCTCTACATTAATATCAAATTCGTATGATGGCTATTCAACCGAACCTGATATTAATGGTGAACTGCGCCATCAGGCATAATCGTCTTGGTGAGAATCGCTCGGTCAAAAACTGTATCTTCAATATCTGCTGCTGTTAGATTTGCTCCCGTTAAATTGGCTTTAGTAAGATTTGTGCCTCTGAGGTTGGCGTGACTTAGGTTGGCTGTAGTTAAATTGGCTTTAGTAAGATTTGCCCCTCGTAACTTAGCCTGCTGTAAATCTGCACTCGAAAGATTAGCGTAACTTAGATTTGCCCAGCGTAAATCGCATCGAGACATACTGGCTTGTGCCAGATTGCTAGCCAAAAAATAGCTATGGCTTAGATGAGTGTCGATCGCGCTAACTCGAAAAAGATTGGCACGATAAAAGCTGGCTGACTGTACCTCAGCTTCAAAAAAGTTGGCACCCGATAGATCTGCCTGATCGAAACTAGCCCAAGCCAAATCTGTTTCACTGAGATTGGCACGGTTAAGCTTTGCCTGCATAAAGTTCGCCTGACGTATCTGTGCCTGTCGAATAGAAGTACCAATTAAATTTGCTCCACTAAAATTGGCACTTCGCCCCTTGATAAACCGCAGATCTGCTCCAATCAGGTTTGCCCGCTCTAAATCTGCTTCAATTAAATATGCTGAGTGTAAATCTGTTCCAGTTAAGTTTGTTGCTTGGAGATTAGCATTAATTAATTCTGCCTCGCTTAAGTTTGCTCCTGTCAGGTTTGCTTTACACAGTTGAGCGTTAGTCAGATCTGCACCAGTCAAATTGGCTTTAACTAAATACACTTCTGGTAAATTAACCCCGCGAAGATCGGCATTGAATAAATCAATTTCTATTTGACCATGACTATCTAGCCAATTGAGCCAATTATTTGTTCCTTGTTTTAACTTGGTTAGATGTTCAAAATTTGCCACTTAACTATTCACCTGCGATCGCTTTTTATAATTGATTTTGTCAAAACTCCTATTCTAGTAGACGGAGGCATAAATCACCTCACCATTGATTCAACTTGAAACCCCAAAGATATCTAATATCAGGTTCGGTTGAATAGTTAAATTCTTCGGACAATAGGGAAATGGGGAATTGGGGGAAATCATCATACGAACTTACTAGTACAGACAAGGCATGCCTTGTCTCTTCTTATTACCTGAACGTAGCGGTAATAGCTATTCGTTTTTCTTAGAATTCAACGTTTCTCTACCGCTAATATTTTCTATTGCTTCTAAGGCTGCTGCCGATCCAGCGATAATATCTCGTTCTTCTCCTCCCAAATATAGTCTGCCAAAGCTGCCAACTGAGGTTACCTTAAGGATATTGATCAAAGCTGCTTTCTCAGCTTCGTTAGCTGCTAGGGCTGCGTAGGCTGCGGGCTGGACTTCTAAAACATATAAGGTTTGTCCTTCAAGTAGCATTTGTCCACGACAGTCACGATTAATCAATTGTGCTTGATAAGGATCGATATTACGAATAATTTGGCTAGAAACAACTCTAGGCTTTAGACCTTGGCTTTGTTTTACTCCTAATGTTTCTAAAATAGCTCCGCCAGCCGCTTTAACCTCTCCCTGATTACTAGCATGAATTTCTAATAATCCATAAAGTCTTTCGACAAACTGGACTCCTGGGCGAACTACCGCAGACTTGAGGGCAACATCGGTAATACGATTGATTTCGATGCCAGGAGAAATTTCAATCCATAAAGAAGCATCTCCTGGTAGGGGTAAAAAACCTAATGCCACTGTACCAATATAGGCTGCGTGCTGGGCTTGTAACCTGTCTAAATATACATAACTACGAAGTTCTACACCCAAAATATCAGTCCTCTTACTTCAATAAAAATTTAATCTAAAAATACTTTCTAAACCATCCTCCAGCTAACCAGTTTCTGTCCTATTTTGTAAAGAGTTTAATTTAAAAACAGTAGGGGCAAACGGCCGTTTGCCCCTACTTTCGTAACAAAGCAGTTTGTTGTCGTCACAGAGAAAAAGGCGAAAAATCAGAGGTTAACATTTTATTTGTTACCTCTGATTTTTTCTCATGAAACTACCATCATTCTTACTCGGTGCAACAATATTATTTTGGGGTTGGCAAACTGGTTTTTGGATTATAGCTATTCCTTTGGCAATTGTTTATGAAGGCTCCAGCTATATCAACTGGCGGTGGGTTTTTACTACCGCCAATTTCCGCACCTTTTCTCATCTATGCACGGTGCTTTTGGTGGGAGTGTTAATTTACCTATTTATTAGCGATCGCTCTTTAAAATTAGTTTTTAGCTTTTTTCAGTGGCTACCTGTAATTTGTTCACCTTTATTAATTGCTCAGGCATATTCTACCAGCGATCGCGTCGATCTTCATGCACTTTTATTTTTTAAGGAGAAAGCTAGTCAGCAACAGTTTTTTTCTTTGGACTTGACCTATCCTTATTTTGCTATATGTATCCTGGCTGCTAGTGCTGCTAATGTTCGGGAATTGTCTTTTTATCTGGGCATGGTCATTTTAATTACTTTTGCCCTAAATTCTATTCGCTCTGCCAGATATTCTTATTGGCTATTTTTTGCTTTATTGGTGCTAGCAACAGCTTTGGGTATAGTCGGACATATGGGACTGCATCGTTTGCAAATGGCGATGTCACAAAATACAGCTAGGTTTTTGTATGGTTATTATCGACCCCAAACAGATCCTAATCAAGTTAGTACGGCAATAGGCGATATTGGCTCAGTTAAGCAGTCTAACAAAATTGTCTTGCGAGTTAAACCCGCACCAGGACAAGTCCCACCTCAACTACTACGCCGAGCTACCTATAACAGATATACCTCTGGATTTTGGGGTGCAGCTAAAGCTGAATTTCAGCCTGTCAAGCCTGGAAAAGATATTAATACCTGGCAGCTTCAAGCTCAATCTGCTGAAGCTAGAGAATTAACCATCAGTGAAAATATCGAGGATGGTCAAAGTTTACTAAAACTGCCTGACTATAGCTTTAGGCTGGCTCAATTACCTGTAGAAAAAATTGAGCAAAACCAATATGGTACGGTGCAAATATTTAGCAACCAGAGCTTATTATCTTATCAAGTCCAATACGATCCAGATTTATCTGGGGATAGTCCTCCCACACCAGAAGATCTACAAATAATAGATGGAGAAAAACCTGCTATTGAGCAAATTATCACCGAACTAAATTTAGTCAATAAATCACCCCAAGAAGTTTTAAATAGCGTTAATCAATTTTTTAATATGGAGTTTGATTATTCCTTAGAATTAGCGCGTCAGCGAAACAACAAAACACCTCTATCGGCTTTTTTGTTAAGTCATCGCTCAGGACATTGTGAATATTTTGCCACTGCAACTGCCTTGCTATTAAGGGGAGTTGGTATTCCTACTCGTTATGCTGTGGGCTATTCTGTTCATGAATTAAGTGGCTTAGAGCAACAGTACATTGTACGTAGTCGTCATGCTCATGCCTGGACGCAGGTATATATTAACGGTAAATGGCAGGCTTTTGATACAACTCCCTCTACTTGGAGGGCAATTGAAGATAATGCTGCATCTAACTGGCAATATTTTCAGGATCTAGGCTCATTTATTTGGTTTAAATTCTCTCAGGTATTGGTCATTTTCCAAAGTGCAGGAAAATTAAAATATATCTGGATATTTGCTTTACCGATCGCCTTTATCCTAATCAAATTTGTTAACAGAGGACAAAAAAGACATCTAACCATCCAAAGAATTAATCAAAAAGACTCTGTTGAAACAAGTATCGGTGCAGACTCAGAAATATATCTAATTGAGCAAAGATTAAATAAACTAGGTATAAAACGCGATCGCGCTGAAACCTGGCAAGACTGGATTATCAGAGTAAAAAATAATCCTGATACATCAGACCTGATGGACAATCTCGACTCAATTATTAAGCTACACTACCGCTATTGTTTCGATCCACAAGGCATAAGTACTAAAGAGAGAGAAGAATTACGTTGTGCTTGTCAAGCTTGGCTGAAACAAAATCAGTAATCTAGCTCGAACCATCATTTTTGATATCTAACTATAATTATGGATTGACAAAAAAAAGGAAAATTATAATATCCTAATACTAGGTTGAATAAACATTTATCTTTTTTATAATTAGTTTCATTCTGCAAAACTGAGACAAAATATTGATTATTGCCAAGAGAGAAATGTACCGTATTTTATTAATAGCAAGAGGAAAAATCAAATGCTCGCGCTCTCATTAGTGACATTATCCGTCGCAGCGATCGCACTATATATAAGTTCTAAAATAAATGACGAGGTTTTTAAGACTGCAATTCGGTTTACGTCTGTAGCATTTTCTCTAGTAACTCTATTATGCGCTCCCTGGATTTTGAAGTTAAGTCTGGTTGCTGTTTATATTGGGATCTTTAGCTTAACTTCTATGTCAACCAAAAATTTATAATTTATTAAGTAGAACATCGTAACTTTACCCGAAACTGCAATACTAAAGTCATAGCTATAGAGCAAAGTTTTACCATATATTAATCTAATTACGCTAGAGTCTAAAGGCGAAAGCTAGATTTAACAGGATTTATCAACTATGACTTTATCAGTTGGCACAACAGCACCAGCTTTTACGACTACCGACGATCGGGGCAACAATGTCTCTCTATCAGATTTTTCAGGAAAGACAGTTGTTCTCTATTTTTATCCTAAAGATGATACTCCTGGCTGCACTAAGCAGGCTCAAAGTTTCCGCGATAGTATCAGCGAATACCAAACTAAAGACATGGTGGTACTTGGTGTCAGCATGGACGATCAGGCATCTCATCAACAATTTAAAGAGAAATATGGTTTACCATTTACGCTTTTGGTTGATAGTGATGGTACGATTACCAAAGCCTATGATGTTGACGGTGGTGGTCATGCCAAGCGCGTAACCTATATTATTGATGCTGACGGCAAAATTACCCACGTTGATGACAAGGTAAATACTAGTACTCATGCTGCTGATGTATTATCTAGTATTAGCTAGGTGAAATAGAGCATTAATTTCAATATTGTTTAATTTGGGCTTTTGAGGCTCTATCTTCATCATTAGGATAGAGCCTCGATCCAAATTTTATTGTTAGCTGATGGTCGTAAAAATAATTGCTAAATTGCGATCGCCAGGCTAGGCGTAAGCTTTATCGCCAAAGCCAAAATCTTCGCTCAAAGATGTATGTTGTCTTAGGTAAAAAGCGGAAATCTTAATAATGAGATACATCTCAAAGAAAGCCTATCTCAAAATTTGCAGCATACTGGCT
Organism: Waterburya sp.; assembly: GCA_965218345.1. Classification (GTDB taxonomy): domain Bacteria; phylum Cyanobacteriota; class Cyanobacteriia; order Cyanobacteriales; family Xenococcaceae; genus Waterburya. The sequence goes on along the minus strand of CBDCKS010000002.1, from coordinate 4,903,883 downwards.
ATCATAGCTTTAATTGGTCTGGCAAGTATTGGCAATTATGGGGTCTGTGTGGATGAGGAGACTCACATAAAGAATGTTAAATATAACTACGATTTAATCACTAAAGACGAGCCGATACCCATCGATCTCAAATACTACGGCATTATATTTGATGTCACTGCCGAAACCGTTTTTCAAGTCCAGAAAATCTTTAAGGAGGGATTTGCCTATAATCCTATTAAAGATGATGATTTGCTCAATAACGAACCCACCGATCGGGCGATCGCTGCCAGAATTCCAGTCAAGCATCTTCTAACTTTTTTGCTATCTCTAGTAGCTTACATTTCTGTAGCAGGAATGGTGGGGATTTTAGCTGGTTTTGATTACGCTTGGTTAGGTTCGCTCATTCTAGCTCTTTTTCCGAGATTTTGGGGTCATAGCTTCTTCAATCCGAAAGATATTCCCTTAGCAGCTATGTTTACATTGGGAACTTTTTTAGGAGCTTGCTTAGTAGATTACTATCTTAAAGCACCCAGAAAGAATATAAAATTAGGCATCAACCGTATCACTCTTTACTCCTTACTTTACGGTGTTTTAGTAGGGTTAACTACGGGAACCAGAATTGGCGGATTTTTCTTATTGTTTTTTGTACCTCTAACTCATCTTCTAATTAGCCTAGGAATAAAAAGTATTAGTAATTTTTTACGCTTCTGGAGTTTATATGGATTAATGCTTGTTGCTTGGACGATAACCACAACTATTATTCATCCTGCATCTTGGTCTAATCCAGTGCGCTGGTTTGTGGAAACCTTGCAATATTTATCTAAACATCAGTGGCCTAATACTGTTTTATTCAAAGGTCAACAGATTTTAGCCAGTTCTCTCCCCTGGGATTATCTTCCCAGATGGTTGGTGATTACTATTCCCTTAATTTTTCAAATTACATTTTTGATCGGTTTACTGCTAATTGTTTACAAATATAAAGCATTAACCAGCATTCAACGAGCTTGCGTAATCTTGGTTTCACTTCAGATATTTGTCCTACCAGGTATTGCCATCCTCAAACAATCAACTATGTATGATGGGATGCGACAATTTCTATTTATGCTACCAGGAATCGCCGTCTTTTCTGCTACTGCATTAGCTTGGATCTATCAAATGATCTCCAGAAAAAGTTGGCAGATATTCGCTTCAATGTTGACGATCGTATTATTGAGTCCCATTGTTTTGGACATGATAGCTTTTCATCCCTATGAATACATTTATTTCAATCGGCTGTCTGGGGGATTAATTGCAGCAGAAAATCAATATGAAACTGATTATTGGGGCTTGAGCGTCCGCGAAGCTATGGAGTGGCTTAATCATAATGTTACCCCTAATGCAATAGTTGCAACTCAAACTCCATTTTTATCTAAAATAGCAGCTTCTCCCAAACTTGATTTAATTGTGGGGGATTCCAAGCAGTTTTACTATGTAGCCCTACCTCGATGGGATTTTCAGAGTCAATATCCCAAATGTCCAGTGGTTTACTCCGTCAAGAGACAGGGTGTTCCTCTAACTATTATCAAGAAATGTGATGGTTTGCTCAACTAACGTTTATTCATTTAACAAACGTAATTTAGCTATCAAAAAGGCGATCGCTTATCTGTTCGATGCTTCTAAACAAAAGGGTTTTAAAGTCGGTATTTGGTATCTAGTCATAAAAATTTGACTATTCTCTATCAAAAGTGGGAAGTACGATTGGTGCTTTATTTTCTATTATTTAATTGAACAGATATCTAATCTTTGCATCGGCTGGTAATTTTGCTGTGGTGACTTATTGCTAAATGTTAAGGAGAACAACGTCACATATTTGGACGATGAAAAAAATTGCTGCCGACTCAATAAATGCAAAATATACAAAAAGCTTGAATAAAAATATTAGTCAATGACCTACAAACTCAAAGCTCATGAATCCGTATCCAAGGGAGTCAAAAGAATTGCTACCGAGCAAATAGAAAAAGCAATAAGTGAGTTATCCACTACTGATGAGCTTGGTGTTGATGAAGCAGTACATCAAGTTCGCAAACGCTTGAAAAAAACCAGAGCCGTAGTTCGTTTGGTGCGAGATAGTCTAGGAAAGAAATCTTATAAGCGAGAAAATGCTCGTTTTCGCGATTTAGGACGCAATCTAGCCAGTTTACGAGACAGTGGAGTGCAGATTGAAAGTTTAGATAATTTAGCTACGAATTTTAAAGATATTGCGCCAGAAACCTTTACGGATATGCGCCGAGAACTAGAGGCTAATTATCGTCAAGAATATCAGCAAGTCTTGAATGAGGGTATTTTAATCTCGGTCAAAAACCAATTGAAAGATGCAAAAGATGCGATCGCTGACTGGACAATTGAAGCGAATGATTGGTCAGCGATTGATAAGAGTTTGCAGCGTATTTACAAGCAAGGTTATAAAGGTTTAGACCGAGGTATGTCTAAACCAACGGCAGAAAATCTTCATGAATGGCGTAAGCGAGTTAAATATCTCCGCTACCAGCTAAAAATTTTAAGTCAGATTTGGTCGCAAATCATGACAGAGTGGGTCGATCAAACTCACGATCTATCTGATTATTTAGGTGAAGATCACGATTTAGCCGTGTTAAAAGAATTGGTTTTAAGTCAGCCAGAAAGATTTGATCGTGAAGCCACACTAGAGACTTTAACGGCTTTAATCGATCGCCGTCGCCAAGAATTGCAGTCAGCAGCGATATTCTTAGGCAGAAGAATTTACACAGAAAAACCAGGAGATTTTACCGATCGCCTGGGTAATTACTGGCAAGTTTGGCAAACAGAAATTTAACTTTAAAAAACTATTTAACCAGAAAAAGGAGATCCAAAATTATGGCTAATAACAACCCACTTTTAGAAATCAAAAATTACGGACAAAGCGTCTGGATGGATAATCTTAGTCGCAGTCTGATTGAGTCTGGCGAACTAGAAAAGCAAATCAAAAATTACGGACTGCGGGGCATTACTTCCAATCCAGCGATCTTTGAAAAGGCGATCTCTGGTAATCAAGTTTACGATGCAGACATTGAAGCTGGAATCAAAGCAAATAAACCAGTTAGTGAAATTTATGAATCGCTAATTTTTAAAGATATTCGTAATACTTGCGATCGCTTTAAAGAAATTTACGAACAAACTGGGGGACTAGATGGCTATGTCAGCATTGAAGTTTCACCTCACCTTGCTAGAGACACGGGCGGTACGATTGAAGAAGCAATACGGTATTACCAGGCAATCGAGCGTGAAAACGTGATGATTAAAATTCCTGGCACACCTGAATGTTTTCCTGCCATCGAACGAGTTATAGCTGAAGGGATTAACGTCAATGTTACCCTGTTGTTTTCTGTAGAAAGTTACGAACACTCAGCACGGGCATATATTAGCGGTTTAGAACAGAGAGTAGAAAAAGGTCAACCCATCGATAAGATTGCTTCAGTTGCCAGCTTCTTTCTGAGCCGCATTGATTCTAAAATTGACGGTCGCATTGAGGAAAGACTCGAACAGATTGGTACAGAAACCTTAAACGAAGAAGCTCGTCTACGACAGATTCTCGGAAAAGTTGCGATCGCTAATGCTAAATTGGCTTATCAAAAATTTCAAGAGATTATTGATAGCGATCGCTGGAAATCTCTAGCAGACAAGGGTGCAAACTTTCAAAGACTTTTGTGGGCAAGTACCAGCACTAAAAATCCCGAATATAGTGACGTGATGTACGTTGAAAAATTGGTAGGAGAACATACTGTTAATACTATACCTCCTGATACATTAGAAGCTTGTGCCGACCACTGCGATATTACCGCCAACACCATTGAAAGTAATGTCGAAAAAGCCAAGCAGTTGCTAGCCAGTCTGCAAGAACCCGATATTAATATCGACTTAAATGAAGTGATGCAGGAATTATTAGAGGAAGGAATTGATAAATTTGTTCAACCCTTTGATTCTCTTCAGCAAACTTTAGAAGCCAAGGTTAAACAGCTTGCTGCTGCGTAGTTATATGTAAAAGCTAATAGCTATTAGCTAAAAACCAATCGATCCGAACAAAGCAACTTATATGAAACCCCATTTAAACCATGATTGAAGCACCTCCAGCACCTCCTAATCCTAATCCCAATCCTCAACCCGTTCCAACTCCCGAACCACAGCCAGTACCAACGCCTATTCCACAGCCAGTACCAACGCCTATTCCGCAGCCAGTACCAACTCCCCAACCCCAACCTATTCCCCAACCCCAGTAATTAATAACTGGTAATTTCCAACTTTTTACTGGTATGGCAAATCCTCAGTTGACAGTGGTTGCTGAGGAACTCGGTATGGAATTAAGTAATTGTAAGCAAAACAGAGTAAAAAACAGCAATTAGAGATAGTTTCTATTGCACTTATAATCGCTCAAGCTATTAAAAGAATGTCGGCTGGCAATTCGTTTGGCAAATTTAGCTGAGTAACAATTTTTTTTGCTTGGCGATCGCTTTAGGGTAACTTATAATTTAGACCCATAGTTTTATGTCTACAATTCCTCAAGACCGTGCTTTTGATAGCACCCTAGCCTTAGCCTTTGACGGCTATGAATTTATTTCCCAACGATGTCAACGCTATCAGTCTGATATTTTTCAAACTCGGCTTTTATTTAAAAAAACAATCTGTTTTAAAGGAGAAGAAGCTGCCAAAGTTTTTTACGATCCTGAAAAATTTACTCGTAAAAAAGCTGCTCCTAAGCGACTTCAAAAAACCTTGTTTGGTCAAGGTGGCGTTCAAGGAATGGATGGCAAACCTCATTTGCATCGCAAGCAGATGTTTATGTCTCTGATGACTGATGAGGGCATTCAGCGGTTGGCAGATTTGACTAGAGAACAGTGGTCAGCTTATGCTCAAAAATGGTCAAAGCAAGATAACGTTGTTCTGTTTGCAGAAGCAAGAGCCGTTTTTTGTCGTGCAAGCTGTGCTTGGACTGGCGTTCCCCTGACTGAATCAGAAGTTAAGCAAAGAACCGATGATTTAGGGGCAATGATTGATGCTTCAGGAGCAATTGGTTTCAAACATTGGCAAGGAAGACGAAGCCGTCAAAGAGCCGAAAAATGGATTGCAGAGATTATCGAACAGGTGCGAAATAGTCAGCTAGAAGTTTCTGAAGATAGTGCATTATACTGCATCGCTAACCATCGTGATTTAGAGGGAGAACTGTTAGATAAGCATACTGCTGCTGTTGAGTTGATTAACATTTTACGACCAACGGTGGCGATCGCACGATATGTAACTTTTGCTGCTTTGGCTTTACACGAACATCCTGAATGTCGGCAAAAATTACAAACTGGGGAAACGGAGTACTCTGAATGGTTTGTGCAAGAGGTACGTCGATTTTATCCCTTTTTTCCCTTTGCAGCAGCTATAGTTTGTCAAGATTTTGATTGGCACGGATATCATTTTTCTCAAGGGACAAAAGTGCTGCTCGATTTATATGGTACTAATCACGATCCTCAATTGTGGTCAAACCCAGAAGCTTTTTATCCCGAACGATTTCGCCAGTGGGATGAGAGCAAGTTTAATTTTATTCCTCAAGGTGGTGGAGACTACTATACTAACCATCGTTGTCCTGGAGAATGGATAACGATCAAACTAATGAAGGTAACGCTGAATTTCTTGACCCAATTTCTGCAATACAATGTGCCTAAACAAAATTTGCAAATTAGCTTATCAAAAATGCCGACTGCACCAAAGAGCGGATTTATAATTAATCTGAGTTCGCAATAAGTCCAAACCTGTAAGGGCGATCGCCGATTATGGCAGTAGTTTAAACACAAAAGTCAAGCACCCGATCCCAAAATTCATTCATTAGCTGTTATTGATGATTAATTTATTAATTGTCTGTTGTTTTAAGCCGATTAAGTAATTGATTCAATTGTTCACCGCTTAAGATAACTTTAATTTCCAATTTTTGTGCTGCATCTCGCAGCAGTATGATTCCGCTATCATCTTTGGTTGTTGCTGCTACCTGAGGATTTACTAAATTAAGCTTTTGATAAATTAATTCTGGTACATTAATCTTGATGACTACCTGAGATTGAGATTGGGGAAAAATGTAAAGCTGTTGCTGGGTTAAATCTAGCTGTAGCTTACTAGGAGTTATATTGCGTTCGTCTGCAATTTTTTCGTTACGCCAAAAAAGCGTAATTCCTCTTAGTTGCGGTGTGTGCAAAACAAATGTTTCATCAAACTTCTGTGGCTGCCAATCAATTTCTTCTAAATCATTACCAGCAGGGATTAATCGCTGTTGCCAATTAATTTCTTTGCCTGCCAAATTAAACCACCAATTAGCGATCGCCTTTAGATGATCTCCGTTGCTGCGATCGCTGCTATTCTGTTGCCAAATTAAGTTGTTGCTCATTGTAAAGCTCCTTTTCTTAACCAATAGGGGTAGAAGAATGTTCTAGAATAGTAAATCGAACCGAAACACTTAATAAAAGTAATATTTTTTAAATATGTCAGTATTGGCAGCAATTTCAGTAGTGCTTCTACTCATCGTAGTTCATGAATTTGGTCACTTTGCAGCAGCACGGTTACAAAAAATTAGAGTTAACCGTTTCTCAATCGGATTTGGACCTACTCTTTTAAAATACCAAGGATCGCAAACCGAATACGCCATCAGAGCTATTCCTCTTGGCGGTTATGTGGGATTTCCTGATGATGATCCTGACAGCACTATCCCCCCAGATGATCCTAATTTACTACGTAATCGCCCTGTTTTAGATCGAGCAATTGTAATTAGTGCTGGTGTAATTGCTAACTTGATTTTTGCCTATTTTCTGTTAGTCGCTCAAGCGACAACTATTGGCTTTCAAGACATTAACTATAGACCAGGAGTATTAGTACCACAGTTGTTGAGCGAAGCCGAATCCGCTGCTGCCCAAGCAGGGGTTAAACCAGGGGATATTATTCTAAAAATAGACGATCTCGAACTAGACGATTCGGGGAAGGCTCTAGAAAATTTAAGAACCGCAATTCAAAACTCTCCTGATAAATCTTTACGGCTGATCATTAAAAGAGATGTTAAAACTGTTACTTTGGATGTCAAGCCAAATATTGGTCAAGATGGCAAAGGTAGAATTGGTGTGATGCTAGCTCCTAACGGAGATATTGTGCGTCGTCGAGCGGGCAACATCGTTGAAGCCTTTACCGCTGGTGCTAATGAGTTTCAGAGAATTATTCAGCTTACAGTTCAGGGTTTTTGGCAATTAATTAGTAACTTTAGCGAAAATGCTCAACAGGTAGCAGGTCCAGTGGCTATTGTGGCAGTGGGTGCAGAACTTGCCCGCAATGACTTAGGGAATTTATTCCAATTTGGTGCGTTGATTAGCATTAACTTAGCGATTATTAATATTCTGCCTCTACCTGCTTTAGATGGCGGTCAGCTAGCATTTTTGACCGTTGAAGGAGTTACAGGAAAACCTCTACCCAGTAAACTGCAAGATGGCATTATGCAGACTGGTTTAGTTTTGCTCCTTAGCCTAGGCATATTTATTATCGTTAGAGATACGGTAAATTTAGCGTTCTTCCAAAATCTATTTCAATAAAATATGCTGCGGGTTGATATTTGAAACTCGATAGTAATATTGTTGGAGGCTATTAGCCGTAAGCTCTAAGCTTTTATTAGTCAGTAGTAAGTTGTCAGCCATAACGCTTGCTGCTGACTTTGTTATATTCTGATGTTACGCACTAATTAATCGGTTTAAGTCTGGGCAAGCGATTGTCTTGAATGTCAAGTTAAATTTAGAGATTTTTCTTTAATCGCTAAATGAGGATTTTGGGTAGTTACGAATAATAAAAGATTTAAAACGATGATAAGCAGAAAAATTATATCTTTAAAAAGCAACTTTCAGCAGACAAGAAAAATTTCGATTTTAGTTTTTTTGATAGCAATCGTAGCTGCATATGGCAATACTTTCGCTCGAATTGAAGCACTCCGAATTGAAGCTGAAACGTATTATCATGCGTACTTAGTGCATTTTGGTTTGACTGAAACTTTCCATATAGTAATTCTATGGGTCTAGAAAGTGTTTTAGCGATCGCTTTTGCCGTCACGGGATTGATTATTGCTTGGCATCGTCCAGCAACACCGATGACTTTCTTAACCTCGGTTAGCTTAATACTTTATGGAGTTAAGTCAAAAATCTTGTTTCCTTTAGACTCATATATATATTGGTTCAGACGTATAAGTTTTTTTGCTGAATCGAGCTGATACAGGATTGATTGAATTTTCAATGCTGTCTTCTCATCCAAGCGATCTCCTTGGCAGTGCAGCATTTGGTCATATATTTAACATTTAGAGAATTGGTATTAATCTTGACCATTGACAAAACTTCTACTAACACAGAGAACAAGACCACTAAAACCAGGCGTAAATCGCCCAGTAAAATTCTTAAACAGCGATCGCACTCTATCTTTTCTCTGTTAACAGAACTATATCCCGATGCCACCTGTAGCCTAAATTATGAAACTCCTGTACAGCTTTTGGTAGCAACTATTCTCTCGGCACAATGCACAGATGAACGGGTAAACAAAGTAACTCCTGCCTTATTTGCTGCTTTTCCTGATGCTCTTGCTATTGCAGGTGGCGATCGCGATCGATTAGAAGCTTTAATTCGTTCTACAGGCTTTTATCGTCATAAAGCCAAAAATATTCAAGGTGCTTGTCAAATGATTGTCACTGATTTTGATGGCAAAGTTCCTAGTGAGATGGAGCAACTACTAAAACTGCCAGGAGTAGCCCGTAAAACCGCCAATGTAGTCTCTGCTCACGCTTTTGGCAATATTCAAGGGGTAACGGTAGACACCCACGTTAAACGCCTTAGTAACCGTTGGAAATTAACTAAATCTGATAATCCAATTCAGATCGAAAAAGATTTGATGGCTTTGCTACCCCAGTCAGAATGGGAAAACTATTCTATTCGCGCGATCTATCATGGTAGAGCAGTTTGTAAAGCTCGCAAACCTCTGTGTGAAGTTTGTGAGCTTGTTCACCTTTGTCCTTCGGCAAAAGAATATTTGAATTAATTATAAGTAAATATTTTGCTATCTAATGTCAGAAATTTATCTAGTTAGTATGTATGCAGTAAATAAAGCTATGAAAAACCATCGTTTGAAAGGCGAATCTATGGCGATCGCAGATGAGCAAGGCGTTAAAATCGTTCCTGCCGAAAAAGCTACTCAAGCAAAGAAAAATACATAACAGACATTTGGGACAAATCCTAGATCGGGACATCTCTCAATCTCTTTGCGTCTTTGCGTCTTTGCGTCTTTGTGCCTCTGCGCGAGATTTCAGGTTATACTAGGAAACTGTGTGTTTACATTGATACCAATAAATTTTTATGGCTAAGAAAGCGATGGTCGAGCGAGAAAAAAAACGCGCTCGCTTAATTGAAAAATATGCTGATAAAAGAGCAGAATTAAAAGAAAGTTTGCGGACATCCAAGTCCGCAGCCGAAAAGCTCGATATCAGTCGTCAGATCCAAAGACTACCTAGAGATAGCTCCGCTACTCGTAGACGTAATCGCTGTATGATAACTGGCAGATCTAGAGGATATTACCGCGACTTTGGCTTATCCCGCAACGTATTACGCGAATGGGCGCATGAAGGTTTACTACCTGGAGTAGTTAAGTCTAGTTGGTAGATTTCAATTAATCTAAAAACGAAAGGGATAGAGGGGTTTAAGGACATATCAGTATTTAGCCTTGTCCCTAATCCCGATATTATTACAGAGAAACTTTTGTCTTCGCAAAGATCAGTTCCAAATCCCAACTAGAAGCAATCTGAGCTAGTTTTTGTGTATTATTTAAATTCTTGATGTGAGGCAAAGTACCTACAATTGACACTTGGGTTAAAGCCTGAATCAAATCAGTTGGGGTCAAATCCTCAATGTTTGCCATTGCTTCGATTTGAGAACAATTAAGAATAATTCCTTTAAGATTTATATTAAGACTGCGTGCCAAAGCTACATTCGCTACGGCATTGGCGATCGCACCAAGCTTTACAGGTACAACTAGAACCGTAGGTAAACGCCAGTCCGCAGCAATATTACCTACAGTCAGTTCATTGGTTACAGGAGAGCCTAAACCACCTAAAGATTCTAATAAAACTAGGTTGGATTTCCGTTGCGAAGCTTGCAACTCCTGCCAGATTTTACCCAAATCAATTATCTTACCTTCTTGAGCAGCAGCGATGGGTGGTGCTAAAGGAGCATCAAAGCGCAGCGGTACAACAACATCAGTGAATTCAGACTCAGCAAATAGGCGGTTGTATAATTCGGCATCTCCTGAACCAGTTTGCATTAATTTAAATATGCTCAAAACGGTTTTCTCACTTTTATATTTATCCAATTGGTAGCGTTGCCAATAAGCTGCCAAAGCAACGGTTACAAATGTTTTACCCACATCCGTATCTGTCCCCGCAATTAATAGTGCTGTCATAACCTATTATGTAATTGTCGTTTTTTATACCTGCTCTATTACAATATCAAGATTATGTAATGGATAAAGCTAATGAAATTTACCGTAGTAAGATGTACTGATGTTGAAAAGTACCAAAAAAAATATAATATGTTAGAGAGATTTGGTATACAGATGAACAAATATCATCCAAAAGTCCAAGCAAAAGCTAAATTTTTACTTTAAATATTTGTAAATAACTAGGAGTTTTGAGTTTTTCTCTACCAAAAATATTGTGCATAACAATAGCCTAGTAATGATAAGATTGCCCTGAATTAAGTTGAATATATTTGCCGTGAGCCATAGTACCACCTTAGCGCCTCAGTCGATGGAGCAAACTCCCTTTTTCTCAGATTCCAATCGCCTTAGATTGTTTTCTGGTTCTGCCAACGATTTTCTTGCAAGAGAGGTTGCCCGCTATCTAGGAATGGATCTCGGTCCAATGATTCGCAAACGGTTTGCTGATGGGGAGCTTTATATCCAAATTCAAGAATCAATCCGAGGGGCAGATGTTTACTTGCTTCAGCCTTGCTGCAATCCTGTAAACGATAACTTAATGGAATTAATGATTATGATTGATGCTTGTCGTCGAGCATCAGCACGTCAGATAACTCCAGTCATTCCCTATTATGGTTACGCTAGAGCAGATCGTAAAACTGCGGGCAGGGAATCTATTACAGCCAAACTAGTAGCCAATTTACTGACAGAGGCAGGAGCAAGTAGAGTTTTAGCTATGGATCTGCATTCGGCGCAGATTCAAGGCTATTTTGATATCCCTACAGATCATGTATACGGTTCTCCTGCTATTTTAAATTATTTATCAACCAAAAATTTAGACGACATAGTTGTGGTTTCACCAGATGTAGGTGGTGTAGCCAGAGCCAGAGCATTTGCCAAAAAGCTTAATGATGCTCCTTTGGCAATTATTGATAAGCGTCGTCAGGCTCATAATGTAGCTGAGGTGATGAACGTAATTGGAGATGTAAAGGGCAAAACCGCGATTCTGGTAGATGACATGATTGATACGGCAGGTACTTTAGCAGCAGGCGGCAAATTGCTGAAGAAAGAAGGTGCAAAGGAAATTTACGCCTGTGCTACCCATGCTGTTTTCTCTGATCCAGCCGTATCTAGATTATCTAGTGGGGTTTTTAAAGAGGTCATTGTTACTAATACGATTCCGATTGCAGATGATAAAAAGTTCAAGCAGTTAACTGTACTCTCGGTAGCTAATCTTTTAGGAGAAGCGATATGGCGTATTCATGAGGCTAGTTCGGTTAGCAGTATGTTTCGCTAGTCAATTTTGACCCAACTATACAAAGATTTATACTTATACCTATGAATAATACTCTTGAGACTAACCTATTTGTTGTCTACAAGAGCATTTGTTTGCCCAGCGTTTTTGTAATAAACGACGAGATATAAAATAATTTACTTAGATTAAGGATAGAGAGGTTCTTTATAAAGAGATCCAAGTCGCTTAGGAGGCCAAAAACGGACAGTTGCTTTGCCAATTATATTTTCAAGGGGAACAAAGCCCCAGTAGTGAGAATCATAACTATTATTGCGATTGTCTCCAAAAACGAAGTATTGCCCTTGAGGAACTTTGACTGGACCAAATGTATAGTTAGGAGCATCAAGGATGTATTTTTCAGTTAATTGTTTGTTATTAACGTATACTTTATGGTTTTTCACCTCAACAGTATCTCCTGGCAAACCGATTACCCTTTTAATAAAAGCCTGCTTATAGTCTTGTTCTCTTAAAGCTTTTGTAGGCGAAAAAACCACAACATCTCCTCGTTCTGGTTTATGAAAATGGTAGCTTATCTTTTCTACAATCAAACGGTCATTAATTTCTAAAGTGGGAAGCATTGACTCAGAAGGAATATAACGAGCTTCAGCTACACAGGCGCGAATACCAAACGCTAAGATAGCAGCAGAGACTAGAGTTTTTAACAGTTCAACTACTGGATTTTCTTCTTTTTCGGTCATAAGCACACAAATCCTCGTGCGTAATAATGGTTATGGTCAAGTTTTTGCGAAATCAAGCTGTGTTTTTAGTTTTGCCAGCTAATTTTATTGAATTGGTAGTTGAGGAAAAAAGCTTAATTATCTTGGGAAGATATGAGAGAAAGCAAATTTATGTTGGTATAAATCGCGGTTTTTACGATCATAGAAAATTCTGGAACTAAAATTACAAAATAGAGCTTTAGCGATTCCCCTATAATAAACTAAGTTATCTTGTTTAAGTAATTTGAGCGAAGCTTTTGAGAGCAGCTATTGTGTTGTCAAACAAAAAGAAAGACAGTTATCAACAAAATTTTAGGGGAGAAGCTGATTACCAATGAGTATTATTCGCTCTCTTGAATCATTTTCACTTCCAGAGTTATTTAAATTAATTGAACGTGACTCCAAGTCGGGTCGTCTGATTATCGAAACTCCAATTTCTAGCAAAACCGCAAAACGCCAAGGTATATACTATATCTGGTTTAAAGAAGGACAATTAATTGCGGTCAGTGATTGCATAAATCAAAAAGGTTTGATTAATTTAATTGCGGGGAGAGGATGGTTAAGTCCACTAATTGTTTCTAGACTAAGGACTTTATGTCCTACCTCAATGCCTTTAGGAGTTTATTTACACAGGAAAAAGCTGTTAGATAAGGAAAGGTTAAGCTTGGTTTTTCAATTGCAGCTTCATCAAGTTTATCGTCTATTTCAGCTAGATGGCGGTCGCTTCAGATTTGATGATTTTTCTCAGCTTTCAAATCGAATTTTGACGGTTCCTTGGCTAGAAATGACTGGACAACAGATAAAAACCACTGAAGTTACTATGTATGCCCTTAGACTAATAAGCAATTGGGATAATTTTAGCAATCACTTACCAGAACCTAGTTTTGCTCTGCAACGTGTTGTTGAGCGATCGCATCTTAAACTAACGGCAGTCGAGCGCGAAATTTGGGAGTTGGCTAATGGTAAAACTTCGCTCATAGATATAACTAGATCAATGAAGCAATCATTGTCAACAATTCAGGAGATCGCTTTTAGATTAATAGCTGTAGGACTTGTGGAGTCAGTTTTTTGCCCTAGCTATGATTGGACTAAACTTGATAACCAAGAAGCTCAAAACATTCAAACTAATTACAGTTACAAGCAGTAAGATAAAAAGATAGTATATAATCTTAAGCCCGCAATCATAAATTTTATCATTATCATCAATTATGGATAAAAATCCTGCTTTAGTACAAGAACCTCGTTACGAACCTGCGATTGTAATCCCTCTTAAGCAAGAAGCATCTTTACTAGATTGGCTCAAAGCTAGTAATCGTTTAATTCCTCGTGAACCAGTAGAAGTAGAGAAAGAAAAAGTTAAATCTGACGATGATTTGGATGTTCTCATGGATGGTGATGACGATGACTTTGTAGATGATGTTGTTGTTGCTGATGATGATGATTAAAATTTAGTAGATCGATTAAAAAGAATAAGGATCGCCAAAAAGATCAAATCCTTGTCCAACATTTTGTGATAACCAATAATTTTCGGAAAACTTAACGTAATTTAATGGTGAATGCTAAATCACTTTCTACAGGAAAACTGATTAATCCTTCTGGTAAAGCCTTATTAATTTTTCTGATCTGTGTTTTAACCATAGGAGCGATCGCTTTTGAATTTGCTGGTCGTTCTCCGAATCAGCAATGGGGTTTGCTACTATTTCCCCTTTTGATCTGCGCCATAATCAGTGCCTTGTTGGGGTTTTGGGTTGTTCCCATACTCAACAAGCTGAAAACGGGGCAAATTGTCCAGGAAGATGGTCCTCAAAGTCATTTAAAAAAAGCGGGAACTCCCACAATGGGAGGAATTTTTTGGGTGACTGTAGCTATAGCTGCATCTTTGATTTGGGTAAAGTTGACTAATGGTACATCAATCTCGCCAGAGTTGATTGCTGTTTGTTTACTTACCTTCGGCTATGGCTTTATTGGCTGGATTGATGATTGGCAGGTATTGCGGCGTAAATCCAATAAAGGCATATCCCCTCGGATGAAGCTAACTTTACAAGTTTTATTTGGAGTAGTTTTTACCCTGTGGCTTTTCTGGCATCAGTTTCCCTCAATTACAGATATTCGCCTGCAAGGAGAACTGCATTTATCTTTAGGCTGGTTTTTTTTGCCCTTGGCATTGTTTGTTCTCACGGCTGAAAGCAACGCTACCAACTTAACCGATGGAGTAGACGGATTAGCTGGAGGAACAGGCGCGATCGCTTTATTGGGTTTAGGGGCAATTATTAGTCCTAGTCATGGCGATCTGTCCATTTTTTGCGCTTGTCTTAGCGGTGGATGTTTGGGCTTTTTGGTTCACAATTGCAACCCTGCCACCGTATTTATGGGGGATACAGGCTCTTTGGCTTTAGGTGGTGCATTGGCAGCAGTTGGACTTAGTAGCGGCAATCTTTGGGCGTTATTTGTAGTTAGCGGTATTTTCTTTGTAGAATCTTTATCGGTGATCGCTCAGGTCACTTACTACAAGGCAACTAAAACCTCTGAAGGCATAGGCAAACGCTTATTTAAAATGGCTCCCCTTCATCATCATTTTGAACTGAGTGGCTGGAGTGAAACTCAGGTAGTTGGTGCATTTTATGTGGTTAATATCTTACTAGTGGCGATCGCTTATTGGCTGCATTAGCAAGATATTAAAAAGCTAACGAGGTCATGTGACACGCTCATTAGCAAAAAATATAGCTCTATTTATAAAAAGCTTTTATTTTGTTTGTATTACGTGGGTTAATCTTTCAATTGCACCAGTCAAATTTTCTTGAGATACTAAAGTAGCGTCAGGTGCTTCATCTTCTAGTGCCTCTTGACGAATCATGCGTTTTTTAGCCTTTTCAAAAGCCTGCACAAGCACATATATACAAAAAGCAATTACTATAAAGTTTAAAACTGCCGCTAAGAATAAACCGTATTGAATTCCACCTGCGGATAATTGTGAGAGTTGATCTACTCCAGCAGCTTTCATAGCTGGATTGAGAATTGCAGGAGTGATAATATCACCTACTAAAGAATCAACAATTTTACTAAATGCCGCACCAATAATTACTGCCACAGCCAGATCGACAACATTACCGCGCATAATGAAGTCGCGAAAACCAGCTAAAAAGCCACCTGTTGCCTGTGTTCCTCTTCTAACCATAATTATTCGATCTAATTAATTGAATTTTTTTGTTGATTCAAAAATTATAAACGTTCTGATTGTAATTGCAGATTTAGATTTGATAACTACTTTGTTTCTAATTCGCAATTATTTCGATTTCAAATGCAAAGTTTCCAACTGTTGCCAACATATATATAAGGCACGAGGAACATGAAAAAAGCCTTTCCATTTGCCACCTTTGAGGTTTAACAAGACTTTTCCTTCTCTATTTAAATAACCAAACCATGCTCCATAGTCATCATCAACAAAATACCTCCATGTATAATTGTGAACTTTTTCAAACCAATCTAAACACTTTTGTCGCCCAGTTAAATTAAATCCCATTAATAGAGCTACTAAAGTCTCTAAATGTACCCACCAAAGTTTTTGATCCCATTCCAATTGATGAAGAGGATGTCCTTGAGCATCCATAAAATAATAAATACCCTGATGTTCTCTGTCCCAGCTAAATTCCAGAATATTTAGTACTACATCTACAGCCTGATTAATTAAATCTAGATCTTGACCACGGTTAGCAATGTCCATGACAAACCACATTGCCTCGATACCATGACCAGGATTAATTAACCTACCGTCAAAACAATCTAAATGTTTGCCATCTGAGGTCACGTTTTCGTACATCAATCCTGTTTCAGTATCCAAAAAATCGCCCATTACTTCTTGAACTGTTGCTTCTAAAATCTCTTCTAGCCGATCGCTTTCAAGCAACCAGTCCATCTCCAGAGATAGATTAGCCAAAATCATCGGTACAGCCAAACTCTTGAGCGATCGCGTGCCTGGAAAAGCTTTGTTATATTTACCTTTGGGGTTATGCTGACGACGCAACACATTGTTGTATGCCTGCAACGCAATTTCCTTAGCGTTTTCTTCTCCAGAAGCTAAAGCGTATTGACTAAAAGCCATAGCTGCAAAACAATCAGAAAAAATATTATAGGGTTGAACCAGAGGTTTTCCAACTCTATCTAAAGCAAAGTACCAATTTCCCGACTCATCCCATCCATTTTTGGCGAGAAAATCTGCTCCATGTTTGGCAATTTTTAACCATTCTTCTTGCCGTTCTAAACGGTTGTACAACATGGAATATGTCCATATCTGACGATTTTGCAACCAGATGAACTTATCAGTATCATATACATTTCCTTGCCGATCCAAACAAGTAAGATACCCACCATATTCCCCGTCAACCGAATGTTCTGACCAAAAAGGAACTACATTATTGAGCAAGGTATCTTTATACAGTTGGGCTAGATTCTTAAATGTTTGGTTCATACAATCGCCTATTGATTAGAAACATTATGTAAATATATACATCTGAAATTATGCTAATTCTTCACTACAAATAATCATAGGTTCGCAACCCAAACCGCACATAATAACCTTTTTGGATCTATAAACAAAACTCGATACGATTTTTAAATCATATTATAATTTAAATGTACACTTAAACGTACATTCTTTATGCCAAAATATCTTACAATCACGGAAGCTAGAAAAAATCTTCTAAGTTTACCTGATGGACTAATTGACGAACCCATAATTATTACTAAACATGGCAAGCCTGTAATGGTAATGGTTAATTACGAACAAATGGAATCTTTATTAGAAACTTTAGAAAAAAGTGCCAGCAGGATTAAAAATAACTCTGACTCTCGATGAAGATCGAACATTAAAGGAGTTGGAGTTAGCCAAAAAAGTTCCTAAACGAACCAAACACAGAGCGAGATCATCTCAGCTTTGGATACGATCGCGATCGCCTCATTTTGTAAGATATCAACCTGCACGTAAAACCCTATCAGACTGTTGCTTTAGTTGGTCGTTCTGGTTCGGGAAAGTCTACTTTAGTGTAAATTGCTATTTCGCTATTTTGAACCCAATCAAGGGTCAATTTTAGAAGCTGACAAAATTGTAGTATTAGATGCAGGGAAAATAATTGAAGTCGGTAGTCACTCAGAGTTGCTCAACCATTTCATAATTAAAGAACAATATAATAATAGTAAGAATTATAATTGTCTTACTATAGATGTCTCTTATCCATAAACCAGAGGAAATTGTTCAAGGTAAATATCGCTTCACTGGCGTTTTAGGCAAGGGTGCTGTGGCGGTTACCTATAGTGCCATAGATATACAAACCAATTCTCTTGTTGCAGTTAAAGTAATTTCCCTCAAACGGCTTGATAATTGGAAGCAAGTCGAACTATTTGCAAGAGAAGCAGAAGTACTAAAAAAGCTAAACCATCCTGCAATTCCTGCTTACATAGACTATTTTAATATTGAAACCGAAACCGACAAGGCTTTTTATCTCGTGCAGCAACTAGCACCAGGAAAGTCTTTATCTCAACTAGTCGAATCTGGCTGGCGTACCAACGAAAAGGAAGTTAAGCATATTGCCCAGCAGGTATTAGAAATACTCTCATATTTACATTCATTCGATCCTCCTGTAATTCATCGGGATATCAAGCCAAATAATATTATTCGTAGCGATGACGGGAAAATATATTTGGTAGATTTTGGCGCAGTACAAAACACTTATTACAATACCTTGATGCAGGGTAGCACTGTAGTTGGTACTTATGGCTATATGTCTCCCGAACAATTTCAAGGGAGAGCATTACCCGCCACAGATCTATATAGCCTGGGTGCAACCTTATTATATTTATTAACTCATAGATCTCCTGCGGAATTACCTCAAGATACCCTGAAGTTAGATTTTAGAAATCATGTCGATATTTCCGAGAGTTTTGCGAACTGGTTGGATAAGATTTTAGAACCAGATCTTGACGATAGATTTAGTAATGCTGATGTTGCTTTAGCTGAGTTATTTAAGAGTAAGAAAAAGAAGCAGAGAAAGTTAATTACTAGTATTAGTGCGATCATTTTAATATTGGGTTTAGTTACAGGCTTTAATTCTTATAAATGGTTTTTTCTGAGTAGATTAGGTTATTATCCTGCTGATATATGCTTGTTCGATCTAAACATAAAAGCTGTCAATGATTATTTAGATAAGGGTGGTAAAACTAATTTCAACAAAGGTGTAGGTTTTTGGAAAGACAAAGAATTAATTAACTGTGTGATAAAAGCTATAACCTCTAACAACGAAGATAGACTAAATGCGATTAAAACTCTAATTAATAAACAATCAAACATTGATGCTATAGATAAAAATGGAAATACTCCTTTGTTTAATGCCGTTATCAATAATAATACAAAAATTGTTAAATATTTACTAGACAATGGTGCCGATACTAACATTAAAAATTTTTCTGATAAAGCTCCTTTAAATCATGCTGTAAATATTCATGGCAATAAAAGTATAGTACAAATGCTACTCGAACACGGCGCAAAAGTTAGTGATGATAATAGAAAAGATTTAGGTTATCTATATCTTCTTGCTGCGAAGGAAAGCTTTGGAATTACTAAACTACTAATAAAGTATGGTGCTGATATTAACTATCAGAGTTCTAATAAAAGAACTCCTTTATATAATGCTATTGCAAGGGGACATTTGAAAACAGCGAAGCTGCTAATCAATAGTGGCGCAAAAGTTAACATTCAAGATAATTATAATCAAACTCCTATATTTATCGCAGCTTGTAATCTCAATGAAGATGTTGTTCAAATGTTGATTGATGCAGGTGCAAATGTAAATCATACTGATACCAGTGGGCAAAATCCTTTATTTTGTGCTGCTGAAAGAGCAAGCTATAATCATCGAAATTATAATATTGAAGTTTTTAAAAAATTAATTGACGCAGGAGTAAATGTAAATGCTAAAGATTATATAAATCAAACCCCTATATTTAATGCAGTACATTATTCACATAAAGATGTAATTCAATTATTGATCGATAAAGGTGCAGATGTTAATGCTGTGTCTAATGATGGCTCAACTCCTATATTTCATTGTCTTACTGATAAAAGCGCAAAGTTGTTGATTAAAAATGGGGCAAATGTTAATGCCAAAAATTTAGCAGGAGAAACACCATTATTTAAAGCTTGGCATCAAGATTTAGTCCAAACATTAATTGAAAATGGTGCAGATGTTAATGTTAAAGATCGCCAAGGAAGAACTCTTTTATCTGATGTAGTTGTAGATATGGCGAAATCAAATAGACACATAGACAACTTTACGCTTCTTATTAATAATGGTGCTAATTTTGATGAAATAAATTATGAAATAATAAAAAAAATATATGATTTATCTGCTTATGAATCTGAAAAAGTAAAGTTTTTCTTGGAAAGCAGAAAAATTAAAGAAGCACAACAATAATGAATATAATTAACGATCGCTATACCATAGTCAACAAATTAGGACAGGGTGGAAGTAGCATTACTTATGCAGCGATAGATAAAGAAACAAACGAACAGGTGGCAATCAAGGCTTTATCTTTAACAGGCTTAGAAGACTGGAAAAAGATCGAATTATTTGAACGAGAAGCAAAAATATTACAGCAGTTAGACCATCTAAGTATTCCTAAATATCTAAATTACTTT
The DNA here is from genome assembly GCA_965218345.1 of Waterburya sp. GTDB lineage: Bacteria > Cyanobacteriota > Cyanobacteriia > Cyanobacteriales > Xenococcaceae > Waterburya. Next base: position 4,883,695 of record CBDCKS010000002.1, on the reverse strand, counting down.
CAAATCGAAACAGATAATAACATATATTTTTATATCGTACAGCAACTTGCTCTTGGTCAATCTTTAGCACACTTAATAAGTCAAGCTTGGATACCAGAAGAGGAATCAGTTAAAGATATTGCCGAACAAGTATTAGAAATATTAGTCTATTTACAACAGTTAACCCCGCCTGTAATTCATCGTGATATAAAACCTCAGAATATAATTTATCAACCCGATACAGGTAAATTGTTTTTAGTCGATTTTGGTGCAGTACAAGATACTTATCACCATACGGTTATGGGTAGTACCGTAGTTGGAACATATGGCTATATGGCACCTGAACAGTTTCGCGGAGGTGCAGTATTATCTACTGATTTGTATGGTTTGGGATGTACTTTATTGTTTCTCTTAACGGGTAAACCTCCTGTAGATTTACCCCAGAAAAAACTCAAAATTGATTTTAGAAATATTGTCAAAGTAGAGCGCAATTTTGCCAACTGGATTGATAAATTAATTGAGCCAAATATCAAACAGCGTTTTCCGAAAGCTGAAGCTGCTTTATTAGTCTTACAAGAAAAGAAATCCCTGTCGGATTATCAGCAAGATATTATAGTTAAGCCCAAATATAGCTCGATTAAAATTAATCATACAGATGAACAATTAACTATAGATATACCACCACCTTTTAAAAGGAAAAAAGTCGCTATAGTTTATTATTTTTGGCTGGCTTGGAGTATTATTTCTATTTTAAATAGACTGGCAATTTTGGTTTCAATTACCTGGATTGGGAAGCTTTATATTTTATCTTGGTTTTATAACGTTATCTTTACCAAAAGTAAAGCGATCGCTTTAATTACTCAATTTTTATTTTTTCTCATATTTTTAATGATGACTGGATCTGGTTATAATTTATCTATACCCTTATTTTCCATCTGTCTAATTCTTATTGATGCAGCTATAGACATAATTTTAAAAGATAATTTTATTGAGCAATTGTTATTTAGTACTTCAATTACTTTAAACAAGTTTAATAATGTATTCAAAATAGATAAAAGGATTCTGAAATACAAACAAAAAGAATTTTCTAATTCTAATAAACTAGAAAAAGAAGATTTACATAGAGCTTTTCTAACTAATTCCGAACAAAATTGGTTGCGATCGCAAATAATACCAATTCTCAACACGAGCGTGGAAGCAAGGGATTAGCCGCAGCTAGCTCCCTAAACGGGAACATTTTCGCTCGTCAAAAATAGCAAGAGAGATACAGATTTTCTGTAAATAGCCTTTTATCAGCATAAGCTTTTAAAATGATCTGTAAGCTTTAAATAAGGGACACTATGATTTCCAATTCAGATAAAATTTTGGTTGCTGGTGCTACTGGTGGAGTAGGACAGCTAGTTGTGGCAAAACTATTAGCCAAAGACTTGAGCGTTCTAGCTCTAACTAGAACTAGATCTAAAGCCGAGTCTATGTTTGAAGGTAGAGTAGAAATAGTTGAGGGAGATATTCGTTACCCCAATACTCTTGTTGAAGCTACTAACGGTATTAATTGCATTATTTGCTGTACGGGAACAACTGCTTTTCCATCTTTGAAATGGGACTTTGCTAACTTATTTCAGCCTGCTAATAGCCCTGAAGCTGTAGACGGTGACGGTGTAAAAAATCTATTAGCTGCCGCACCTCAAGATTTAAAGCGGTTTATTTTTGTTTCCTCCTGTGGTGTATTGCGAAAAGATGAGCTTCCTTATAATATTCTCAATGCTTTTGGAGTATTAGATGCCAAACTTATGGGAGAAAAAGCCATAATTGCTTCTGGCTTACCCTATACTATTGTCCGCCCTGGAAGATTGATTGATGGTCCGTATACTTCTTACGATCTAAATACTTTGTTACGCGCTAAAACCGATGGTAAAAAAGCTGTAAAGATTAAACTCGGCGACGATCTTAACGGCGAAGCAAGTCGGGTTGACGTAGCTAATACCTGTGTAGAGTCATTGTTTTATGACATTACAATCAATAAAGCTTTTTCGCTTGCCAACGAAGGAGAAAGACCTACTTCTACTAACTGGGAACAGCTTTTTACAACGATGTAGTGATTATTATCCCTATAAGTTGGGCAAATTTAATTTTGAAGTGCGCCTTTGAATTTAATTTTAGTTTGCTTACCCTATGAAAATATTATCTCTACTTCAGCTAAATCGTAAACAGAGTACTATTTCTTTTTCAGGTCAAATTCCTCAAGATAATAGAATTCATCAACCTCTACCAATCGCTTATTACCTTCTTGCTTCAAGGTTTTTCCTGGTTCGGGTGGTTGAGGAGCATCGGGGTCATCTTGTCGAAAGTCATCACCGCCATTATCCTGATTAAACAGCGAAAATAGCAAAGCCACTAGCAGACCAAATAAGTAAGAGATTGCTAATAGGGTAACAAGTCTTATAGCTATTAAAAACATAATTTTTTCAATAATCCCTATAAATTTTAGAGAAGTTTTTCTATTTCAATCATAGGCTAGTTTTAGGGTAATATTGCGATCGCTTTAAATTAGAAATTAATCGTCAGCAATAATACTGTCTGGAGGAAAGATAAAAATGATTATGAATCTAAGATTTTCATTAAGTTCTCAACAATGCGTTTACGGCTATTTCTATATTGGGAAAAGCAAGTGAGCTAACTACTCCTCTCTTGCTGGTAAACTTGGTTTTATAATTGTTTCCTGATGTTTCTCTAAATACAATCAGCTCTGTACTTTTTAAATTTACGATCCAGTATTCCTCAATTCCTGCTCTAGCGTAAATCTGCTTTTTCTTATTCAAATCGTCTTCTAAAGTTGTATTAGAGATTTCGACCAGCCAATGAATATCTTCTGGATAGGGATGACGATCTAGGTAATTAGAATTTGGTAAGCAAACTATGGAAATATCGGGTTCTGGTTCCGAATCAGCTAGGGTAATTGGATGAGATTCAAAAACTTTTGCTTTATCCTTTAGTAATCCTCGTAAGTATTCGGCTACTGAGTCATTAGTAAATCTGTCTAGCGGACTTTCAGGACTCGCTTCTAAAATTTCCCCTGCAATTAATTCCACCGAACGATTATTCAGAATTCCGCTGTCGATCATTGAATGATAGTCATCGACAGACCATTTTACTAAAGTTGCCATAATGATTTTGGTCAAAAAGAAGAGTATTATTTCTGGTTCAAATCGAAATTTTTTTCGATAATTCTTACATATTTTGGGCAAGTTTCTCTTTGATCCAATCATAAGATATTTTAAATGTGACGCTCGCGATCGCGAGCGTCACGAGAGTTCATTTCAGCAGCAGTAGGAATGGTAAAGAATCCTGGAAACAACGCTTTTTGAGACTCTCCAGTAGGGTCTTTCTCTAATAACTGAATCTGGGATTGTTGGCAACTAGTAGCGATGCGCTCGGCTACAAAAGCCATTCAGTCTTTTGATTTTCCCGCCACATAGAAAAATAAACCAGGTGCAACTGGTGCAGTATGCAGCGAAAAAAAGGCATCAATTCGGGGAAATGTTTCTAACCACTGTCGTACTATTTGACATTCAGGGTAGCGGTTTGAGGTAAAATGCCCTTCAAGATCGCGGATAGATTTTAAACTTAATAACTTTGGTAAAGTTATTGGTTCGGACAATTGCCGTACGTTTTTTGCCAAAAAATCGGGATCTGCGACTGGGACAAAATGATAGCGCAAGCGTTTAGTATTTTCGCCGTTCAGTTTAGAAATCAGATCGACCAGTGCCAATTGACCAGCTACCTCAGTTGCGTGCATTCGCGCTATGGCGACGATCGTGCGATCGGGATTTTTGTCGCCAACACTTACGCTGTAGATGGGTTGCTGCTGACCAGATCTACCAATTTCTCTAATGGTTGCTCCTTGTTCCTCGGTTTTTAACAGCAATGCTTCGAGTCGTTTTAAATCATTCCATTTCATTTCAAACCAAACTCTAATGATATTTGTTTGACAAGCGATGCTCTCTATGTCGTCTCTGATCTTATAGGCTTCCAACTGCGCTGTTGACGATTTAGCTGTTGCCTAACTTTTGAGGTATCTATTTCTGGCATATGCAACTCGACTGGCACTAATTCTTTAGAAAGTCTTTGATAGAATTGACAATTTCGTTCGGATGCGTCCACGTTAGTGCGTGGTCGGCGTTTTCTATCCGTTCAAATTGAATATTGCCAAGTTGTTCAAACAACTTGGCAATATTCAAGACATCCGCCTGTTCTTTCGTGCCGATAATAAACAACGTTTCAGTTTTGATTTCTTTCAACCTTCCGATAGTCGGCGGCTCTACAGCCCAAACTTGTTCGAGGCTTTTCCAAGTCAACGCTTTTTCCAGATTCTCGCGGTGAATTTGCTCGATCAAATCGCTCTGCTGACTTTGCATCGCTTCCTGCACGGCATAACGCTCCGGTGTATTAAGTAAAATATCGAGCATTTTCTCAGCGTCCGGCACGACTGCCAAAATATCTTTCGTTATCTTTTGAAAAACGTCCGAAAATTCATAGCCAGTCAATGCGGGAGCAATCAGAACGAGTTTTTCAACCCGTTCAGGATTTTTAAGCGTAAAATCAGCGGCGATTTGTCCGCCTATCGAATGTCCGACGAACGTTGCCTTCTCAATGTCGAGAGAATTAAGTAGTTCTTCAAAATCGGCGACGTGATTAGTTGGCTGAGTGGGAACGGGCGATTGCCCCGCGCCACGTTGGTCATAAGTTATGACGGAAAATTTTTTCGCCAGTTCGGGTGCAATAAATTGCCAGTCGCGCAAATCGGTTCCACCGCTATGAATTAAAACAATTGTTTCGCCCGCACCCTGCATTTCGTAATGTAAATCAGTCATATTTTGCCTCAATTAAGATTAGCAGTAACGCCTCAATGCTTGTGTTAATTTATGTTCGAGACGATAATTCCATTCCACTTTGGAGTCTTTAGAGTTGAGTAAAGAATTTAATTCATCTCTTCTCGTTTGTTGGCGTAAACTTATTTGTGAAATGTAGCGATCGCAATTCAGTCTCGTCTCCTGGTATAAAAACAAGCCTGGATGAGTATTAATCTGTCCAAATCCTTCAGTATTACCAATAACAACTGTTGCCGCGTATCCAGTTTGCTGATGTTTTAATTGCAGTTGCGTTCCGCCATCGATTGGGGTTAACGTCCAAATTACTAACGAAGGTTCGCTCGTAACATTATCTTGCCAAGTATAAACAAGGCGTTTTGGCTTGTCTATTTCCACCACTTCACAATGAATGATGGTTTTTATACCTGCAATAAAATTGCTGGCAAACTTGAATTTATGTCCCAAATGCGGTTCAAAGTCATTCTCCATCATCCAGGTACTTAAAATACGGCAGTCCGTTAGAGCCTGCCAGACTTTTTCTGGTGCATGAGGATAAAAAATACTCAGCTTTACTTGCTCTTTCATGGATTATTCTCCAAATATTCGCCAAGGACATCTAATTTTTCTTGCCAGAATTGTTCGTAATGATTTACCCAATCCGATACCTGCTTTAAAGGTTTTGGATTTAAACGATAAAATCGCTGTCGTCCTTCTCTTCGCTGGGTAATAAGTCCCGCCTCACACAACACGCTTAGATGTTGAGAAATGGCAGAAAGAGACATTGAAAATGGTTTAGCAATCTGCTTAACTGGCTGTTCTCCCTGACGTAGCAAGTCAAGGATTGCTCGCCGAGTCGGATCGGCGATCGCAGCAAAAATATCAGCATTACTAGCAGTTCTACTCATATGGACACAATAGTTAAGTAATTGCTTAACTAAAAACATAATAGTTAAGTGTTTGCTTAAATGTCAACCGTTAAATTGTGAATTCGATGAATATTATCTGAGGTTAGTTAAAGAATTAAGTAGCGAGCTATCTTGTATTAAAGATAGACTTGTATTGAAGCAAACTAATTCTCTTCATTGTTTATTAATTTACAGGCGTAATGTGTAGCGTCTCAACAGAATATGAAATTACCTATTGTTGCTGTTATTGGTAGACCCAATGTTGGGAAATCTACCTTCGTTAATCGTTTGGCTGGAGATCAACAGGCGATCGTTCATGACGAACCTGGAATTACCCGCGATCGCACTTACCGTTCCGCATTTTGGCTAGACAGAGACTTCCAAATTGTCGATACTGGCGGACTTGTCTTTGATGATGATACTGAATTTTTACCCATGATTCGTCAGCAGGCTATGGCTGCACTGGTAGAGGCTTCTGCTGCAATTTTTGTTGTCGATGGTCAATTGGGCTTAACGGCAGGCGATCGCGAAATTGCTGAATGGTTACGTCGCCAATCTGTTCCCGTTTTGTTAGCCGTTAATAAATGTGAGTCTGTCGAACAAGGTTTGGCACAGGCTGCGGAGTTTTGGGAGTTGGGCTTAGGTGAACCTTATGCCATTTCTGCCATTCACGGTAGCGGTACAGGAGAATTATTAGATGAACTGGTGACCCATTTACCTCCACCAGATGAGTTAGTAGAAGATGACGAGATCAAAGTTGCCATTATTGGTCGTCCTAACGTAGGTAAATCTAGTTTGCTAAACTCTCTAACAGGAGAACAACGTTCGATCGTTAGTCCTGTTTCTGGTACAACTCGTGATGCGATCGATATGATTGTCCAACGAGGAGAACAAACCTATCGTTTGATTGATACGGCAGGCATTAGACGCAAAAAGAACGTTGACTATGGTGCAGAATTCTTTGGCATTAACCGTGCTTTTAAAGCTATTCGTCGCTCAGACGTGGTGCTATTCGTAATTGATGTTCTTGATGGCGTTACCGAACAAGATTTGAAGTTGGCAGGACGCATTATTGACGAAGGTAGAGCAGTTATCTTAGTCATCAATAAATGGGATGCTGTGGAAAAAGACACTGGCACAATCAACGAATACAAGAAAGAAATTATGGCTCGTCTCTACTTTATGGAGTGGGCGCAAACGATTTTTGTTAGTGCTATGACTGGTCAACGAGTTAATAAAATACTTGATTTGGTAGATATTGCAGCCGAGGCACATCGCCGTCGCGTCAGCACTTCTGTAATTAACGAAGTCTTAGAAGAAGCCGTTGGCTGGCACTCGCCCCCAACCACTCGCCAAGGAAAACAGGGCAGAATCTATTATGGCACACAGGTAAGCGCACAACCGCCCACAATTGCTCTATTTGTCAACGAGCCTAAGCGTTTTAACGATAATTATCGTCGTTATATCGATCGTCAATTCCGCGATCAGCTTGGCTTTGTAGGTACGCCAGTAAGACTTATTTGGCGTGGTAAGAAGATGCGCGAATTGGAAAGAGGCGCGAATAAGGCTACCAAAGTTAAGTAAAATAGGACTTACGCAGTTTAACGAGTTTTGCCCCCCTAGCCCCCCAAATCTGGGGGAACAAGAATTAAAAGTCCCCCAAACTTGGGGGATTTAGGGGGCGAGTGCGTAAGTCCTATAAAATTTAAAACATCATACATTTAGCAGTTCTAATACTTCGTTACTTGAAGACTTTTTAGAGTTCATACGAGAAAATGAACCATACGTTTATAAGTAACGAGTAACGAGTAAAGCTGCTACTCTTTACTCACGAATCACCTACATAAATGAACGGCGATTCGTCAATCGCGATCGCCAAATGGGTACTTAAATCAGTAGTCAATAACAGTTTGTGCAATAACTTTATTGCTTAAAAATTAACTATTCTCTATATTTCGATAGCTTGGAGCATAAAAACTAAAAGACAAGATTAGAATAGTCAGAGCCAAACTTAAGCCGATCGCTGTACCTGAGATAATAAGTTTATCGGCATTTTTAATGGCGATCGCAATTAATGCCCAAACAAACACCCCAGCATAGGGGAAATCAAGTCTGGGAATACTAATTAAATGAGTAATAAAAGCAGCCAGCAACAGCATAACAATTGTCCAAATCTCTGCACTTATGCCCCAGCTACCCCACTGCCAAGATTTTAAAACCGTTGCTCCATTAACTATTGTTGCCACGCTAATCCAAGACAGATAGATACTAATAGGAATACGAATTAACCATTTATCCTGTTTGTTTATACGGCTATGACGATTAGTTATAGATTTAAAAGGTAAACACCAATAAGCAGCAATCAGAGGTAGTAATATACCTAACATTGCCAAGAAAGAAGCGGTATATTGCCGATATAGAAAGCAAAAAACCCAGGCAATTTGAGCCAAGGAAGAAATTGCTAGCTTGTAGCCAATTTGCTGTAACAACAAATTGCTTCTTTGTCCAGGCAAAGCTTGGTACACGGCAAAGCTGATTAAACCAAAATAAATTATGCCCCAAATAGCAAAAGCATAATTGGCAGGAGTAATCAAAATATCGTCAAAAAACTTGTTGGAAATTTGACCAATAGTTAAACCGTTGGCAGGATGGACATTAGCTAAAATATTCGTGCCAAAAGCTGCCAGGATAGACACCAGGGTTATTATTTGCCTGATTATTGTAGGCTTGCTATTTACTATATAGCGATCGCGCATAACGTGAGAAAGTAATTTTGTGATTAACAGCCAATGCTACTTCAATTGTAAATATTCTTGACTCTGAAAAACTAAATCAAAACAACAATTAATCAAACAAAGGATGATAGACTTCCCTGAAAAAACGCTGATGTTTAGAAGCTAAATTAGCAATAACTTCTGGGGGAATATTTGGCTTATGATGGCGTACATTGATGTGGTTATAGGCACAGAAAATTGCTGCACGAGGGTTATGAGGATTTTGCCAAATATCGCCTGAGTGTCTGACTGCTTCTGAGAAAATTATTAATGAGCCAGGAGGACAGCTATAACTCTCCCATAGTCCTGAATTTCTAGCATCTATAGTGGTAATAGGATTAGTGCGAATATTGTAGTTAGCTTTGTGGCTGCCTGGGATAAAACAAGTCCCGCCTTTATCTTCTAAAACCTCATTTAATTCCCAGACTACTCGCGTCATACCCGCATAAATTCTGCCATCCTGAAAGTTATAGGCATAGTTAGGGTTGGTAGTCGGTCCACCTGCATGGGGATTCCACTCTCCCTCTCCTTTTTCTCGGTAGCTCAAAAAAGTGTTTTCTAAGCGGATCTTATTGATATCTGGATCGATTACATCTAACAGCACATTCATCACCGCAGGATGATCGATTAGTTTAGCAAAAGCTCCTCCTGGTAAATAACGCTCGTGGGGTGGTAACGACTCTGGATCATTCTTTTGGCGCAGTACCAAATCTTTGATTACCTTGACTTCATTCTCGTCTAATACAGCGGGTATGACAAGATAACCCTTAAGATCGAACACTACGCGATCGTGTTGAGTCATGTTTCCTCCTGAAAGACCAAAGCTATTTTGAATTAAGTTTGTAGCTTTTAGGGCAGCTTTTTTGCTTTTATTTTTTATCTTGTCTCGAAGTTGAGATAAATTATTCATCAGCTAGAAGCATTGTCCTACAGATAAACTATACTTTTACACATTATACTTTGTGCAGAAATCAAAATTTTACCTTAGCTTCACTTTATCCAATTGAACAGCATTATTAAGTAAATTCACCTGCATGAACTACGTCTAAATTTATTGAGTCTTTAGTTGAATTTGCTTGATTAACCGATGTTCAAACTTACTTTTGTAGGTTTGACTAAATTAGCTATAGCTTTAACGTTTATTTTTCGTTCATTATTAAAGTTATGAGTTTCTTCTTCTATTATCTCAATATTAATTAAGGGCATTTCTTGCCAGCACCCACGACAAAACCAGTAGTCTCGATGACGACTTATGTGGTGCATTAATTTATTAGAACAGCAAGGACATAAAGCATATGTTTTCATGGTTTTAGTTATCTCCAATATATAGAAATAGTCATGGCAAATTGAATCTCTTTGTAAGCAAAATTTGAGAAAATATTATGGTTGAATCTAGTTGTAGGAGTTAGAAAAATGATTTAAAGTTATTTAATTCAAATCAAGGTAACTCTTTCGACTGCTTCACAGCAGTCGGCAAGAATTTTATAGTTGAAAAGTTGTTGTAAAAAGCAGATTCAAAAATAGTTTTGAATCCTGGATTTTCTTAAAGAGTTCTAAATTTAAGCCACCGTTAATATCAAGCTAAATAAAAAATAACTTAAAGATATTGTAAAGTTGCGCTTTTTTTCATTATAGGTCAAGAAAATTAATAATTTATAAAATAAGGTTAAATTTGCTTTACTTTGTAGATATTAGGCAATTGAATTATTAAGCTATCACAGATTACGGGGATCACAGTCGGTCAAAAGACATATTGCTGTATTTTAAAGATTTATTAATGCTAAAAAAACTGGGTTTTATTATTACTGGAATTTGTGTAATTCTATACATTTTTATCTGTTTAATGTTACGTTTTGGACAAACCAAATTAATATTTCAGCCTGATAACTTAATTAAATCAACTCCCGAAAAATATAATCTAGACTATCAAGATGTTTGGATCGAGCTAGACCAAGAAAAAATTCATGGATGGTGGATTCCTCAGACCAAAAAAACTGCCCCAGTTTTACTGTATTTTCACGGTAACGCCAGCAATAACGGAGATTTAATCGACATAGCTGAAACGTTCAATCAGTTGGGATTATCAGTTTTACTGATAGACTATCGAGGCTATGGCAAAAGTAGTCCTAGATTTCCCAATGAAACAAGGGTATACGAAGATGCTGATGTCGCCTGGAAATACTTAACTAAAGAACGACAAATCAAGCCTCAGAATATCTTTGTCTATGGTTATTCATTAGGTGGCGCGATCGCCATAAATTTGGCAACAAAACACCCCCAGATGGCTGGATTAATTACCGAAGGAACCTTTACTTCTATTAAGGACGTTGCTGGATTTAATCCAGTTTTCCAACTTTTTCCTTTAGATTGGATTGTTACTCAACGCTTTGATTCGATTACTAAAATAAAGTCTCTGCAAACTCCTTTATTGATGTTTCATGGCAATGCTGATGAAATTATTCCTGTTCAAATGGCACCAAGGCTATTTGCTGCTGCACCTGAACCAAAACAGCTAATAATTATTCCTCAAGCAACACATACTAATCTGCATCAGGTAGGAGGTCAACAGTATTTTCAGACTTTACAAAGGTTTATTGAAGCTGCTCATCCTTAAATTTAAGCTTAAACATTAAATATCAAAGTTTTGTGTTGAACAAAATATAGTTTGAGATTAACTAAGGAGTTATAATCGCCATAATTCTTGGATTATTAAGGCATTCAATGAAAGAACGCATTGCTAAATCATTTGATATCTGCGCTAATAAACTAGTTCAATTGAGTCAAGATCGAGGTCGCCAATACTGGCTAATTTTTCTGTTTATTTTGGCTTTAACTTTGGTATCTATCACTCCTTTTCCTGGTCATTCTCAGGATTTATCCAGTGGAAAAACAAATCCGACTGACAACCAAGTATGTCAAATAGACAAATCAAGGGAATTAAGGGGGGTGTGGCTGACAAATATAGATAGTGATGTTTTGTTTGAAGATAAAAAAACTAAAGATGCGATCGCCCTTTTAGCAGCATCTAATTTTAATACTATCTATCCGACAGTCTGGAATTGGGGCTATACTCTTTATCCTTCCAAGGTTTCAAAAGCAGCTACAGGTTTGGCACTCGACCCCAATAAAGGACTACAGGATCGAGATATTTTAGCGGAAATCGTCAAAGAGGGACACAACCAGAACATGAGCGTAATTCCCTGGTTTGAGTTTGGCTTTATGGCTCCTGCTGACTCGGAGTTAGCCAAGCGTCACCCTCAATGGCTCACCAAAAGGCAAGACGGTAGCACTATTTGGTGGGAAGGAAACGTACATCAACGAGTATGGCTTAATCCTTTGCGTCCTGATGTCCAGGAGTTTATGACTGATTTAATCGTTGAGATAGTCAGTAACTATGACATCGACGGCATTCAGCTAGACGATCACTTTGGCTATCCGTCTGAGTTAGGCTATGACGAATACACTGTCAAGCTCTATCAACAGGAGCATAATGGCAAATTGCCTCCAAAAGATCCTTTAGATGCAGATTGGGTTCAGTGGCGTGCGGACAAAATCACGACTTATGTAGCCAAGCTATTTCAGGAGATTAAAAGCCACAACCCCCAGGCAATTTTATCTGTATCTCCCAACCCCCAAGAATTTTCTCTTAATTCCTTTTTGCTGGACTGGCATAAGTGGGAAAGAAAAGGCTTAATTGAAGAACTAATTGTCCAAGTATATCGCGATCGCACTGCTAGCTTCCTGCGAGAATTAGAACAGCCAGAAATACTATTAGCCAAGGAGCATATTCCCGTAGGTATTGGCATTTTATCAGGCTTAAAAGGTCGTCCCATATTCTGGCACAAAATTTACCAGCAGGTTAATATCGCCCGTCGCCAGAAGTTTGCGGGCATATCTTTTTTCTTTTACGAAAGTCTCTGGAATCTTGCAGCAGAATCACCTCAAAGAAGACAAGCTGCCCTAAAAAACTTATTTCACGATCGAGCCCAGCGACCTAATTTATCTAATTGCCAATTTGCCAATTCTTTGACCCAAAATGATGTGCAGAATGATTAATTTGGGAACTATGACTGGGTGGAGCATGGAGAAATCACAGTAAATGGACAGCAAACTAAAATATCTAACCACCGAAGATTACAATGTTCTACTGGAAAAAGCTCAAGTTGCCACTTACGAGCAAAATGAGGTGATTCTCAAAGAAGGTCGTTTGTCTCAGCAGATTTATTTAGTTAGAAAAGGCATAGTTAGAGTCGAAAGATCGGCTTCTGGTAGGGGAGTGGCAATTTCATTTTTAGAGCCAGGAGAAATTTTTGGCGAAATGTCTTTTTTAGAAGAAGTTCCCGCTAGTGCTGCGGTGATTGCTCAAGGCAAAGTGGAGGTTTGTATTTTAGATAAGCAAAATCTCTATTCTCTGCTGACTTCTGTGCCAGGTTTATCAGATCGTTTTTATCAGTCTTTGGCGCACAATCTTGCTAGTCGTTTGCGTCAAACCTCTTCTTTGGTAGCTCATTTGATGCGACGAGTACGCATCGCTCCTAAATATGAGATGCAGCGAACGGGACAGGTTGGGCAAGACAGCATACCTCCTGAATTAATTGGCGAAACAGAATTATTTAAAGAAGCTCTTTATCATATTGAACAGTCTATTCGCGAAAAAAAACTAAGCGAAACGGAAGCTCAAGAACAAATTAATAAAATTTGCAATATGCTGCTCAATTCTTTGAGAGAGCAGATTATTCAAGAGCCAGCTATGCAAAAAGCGATTGGAACTTACTTGTTTCGCGAGACTTTTCCTTTTTATATGCTCAGTAGCTTCTTCGATCGCGCCTTTCGTAAGCCTGGAGATTGTGTCAGCGATTGCTATATCACTAGACTTTTATCTCAAAATGAACCAGAAGGAGATGGATATTTAGGAATTTATTTAGACCGTTGGATTCGTTCATTACCCACTTTTTTAGCTCTGAGAAATCGTGGGGGCATAATTACAGACACCGTTAAACAGTTAGCAGAAGATTGGTCTGCTGACGATCCTATGCCTATCACTAGTTTGGCCAGTGGTTCTGCCCCAGAAATATTAGATCTTTATTTTCAAAGTTCACCACCGAATGCCCATGTTACCTGTATAGACTTTAATCACCAGGATTTAGCTGCTGCTGCTGCTGTGGCTCATAAATGGGGCTTTAGGAACAATTTAACTTTTATTCAAGATAATCTCTTTTTGTTAGCTGAAGGCTATAGCCATATAGACATTCCACCCCAGCAGATGATCTATAGCATAAGTATGGCAAATTACTTACGCGATCGCGAGTTGATTCGCATCTTAGACTGGATTTATGAGCGTCTTTTACCTAACGGTACTGTAATTATAGGTAACTTTCATGCTGCTAATCCCGATCGCGTTTTGTTAGAACACATCCTTGAATGGCACTCTATCTATCGTTCTGCCGAAGATCTCGAAAAGCTGTTTTCTCGTTCCAAATTCCGCTCTTTACCAGTAGAAATTCAGAGTAGCGAATTTGGAGTTGAGTTATTTGTTGTCTGTACCAAAACTTGGCAAGATGAAAAACCAGAGAAATAAAAAATATTAATATTTTTAACAGTTAGGACTGTTAGAGCGGGTGGAAACGCTTCTGTTTAAGAAGCTTGTTCCACACCCGCTTCGGCAGTTAAAGCAGTGGAGGCAACCTGAAAACCCCAATTTACCGTTAGCTATCTTAATCTCGAACAAGGGTCAAATACCTATTATTTCGTTAACAATAAAATTTTGTCCGAACCATTGATTTTGAGAGATAAACAAATTTCAGATAAGAGAGGATCGAGTGAATAGTTTTGGTGGACAAAAAGCTTTTCTGGAAACGGTTTTTACTCTGATAAATTTTGCCCACCCTACAAAAAGGCGATCGCTCTCACGCATAAAATTAACAAGACCGTTTACTGTTAGCTAACAATCTGAGAAAATTAGTAAGGTTGGAAAATATAAATAAATTCTTTTAGGAAATAGCAAGATATGGCTGACACTCCAGTAACGGCAGAAGATTTAGCAGAACTAATTGTTGAATTTGAGCAATATCGCGATCGCCTGGTTGACGAAACTTTAGAAGCAGCAAAAAAAGCCAAGCTGTCCAAAAAGGCAACCATGGCAAAGTTAGAGCCACAGCTAGCAGAAATTGATAGCAAACTAGCAAGAATACGCGAACAACAGGCTAATTTGACTGAGAATAATTAGAAATGACTAATACGCCTAACACTTCTAAAAATGGTGATACGCTGCTGCTAGATCGCGAAGAGACAGATGAACTGTTAGCCAAAATAAATCAGCAGCTTGCTCAAGGAACTTTTGACCATAGTGACCAACAGCTTTTGTGGCAAATGGTGGAATGCTTAGGGGATACGCGGGGCATGGTCAGACTAGGCTATGCAGAGGCTTTAGGACAAGTAGGCAAACCCGCCGTAGATCTATTGATCGATGCCTTATTACATCACTCTAATGCAGTGGTTAGAAGAGCAGCGGGAAAAACTTTAACTTTAATTGAGGATCCCAAGGCTGTCCCGTATTTGATCCAGGCACTATTAAACGACGAAGATACGGTGGTGCAAGCTTCTGCCATTGGCGCACTGGCGCGGATAGGAGAAGCATCGGTAACGCCTTTGTTAGAAGTGCTGGCTGCCAAGGAATCTACTGAAAGCAACAAAGGTCATGCAGCTTGGGCATTGGCGTTTATTGGTGCTAAGGCAAAAGATAAGCTATACGAAGTTTATGACTCAGACTCTTCTGAAGTTCGGGCTGCGGTGGTAGGTGCGATCGCCAAAGTAGTAGAAGAAGATCGTGGTGATGCTAAGGCACTAAATTTATTAGTTACATCTTTACAAGATCCCGCAACCAACGTCCGCAGCGAAGCAGCAGCCGTACTGGGTAACCTAAAATATCAGCCAGCTATTCCTGATTTAAGATTATTGCTAAATCATGCAGAGGCAGAAACTCGCAAATCAGCAGCTTTATCTTTGATGAAAATTGGCGATCGCGATTCCATTGAGTCGTTACAGACTGCTTTAGATCGAGAAAATGATGAAGGGGTCAAAAAGGCGATCGCTTTGGCTATATCTTTATTAGAAAGACAAAATGATGAAGATGATTGGTAAGGCTTACTAAAATATTTTGCTTTTGAGTTTTTATTAATATTTAACAGAAGAAACCTAAAGATTCGGTAATCTTCCCACACCTTAAAATTGCTAGTTGAATTAAAATCAATATTAATCAGCAACATACATAACAGTGTAAATATAAATTTTAAATCATGAGTAGTAGTAGTAATTTTAGAAAAGCAATGCAGGAGGTTCAGGGGCAGGCGATCCTCGGACCTAATGTAATTCCCAACGCTTTACCTTATTTAGGTGGCGGTTTGGTATTAACTGCTTTGGGAACTTATGGCGGTTTAGGCGTAATTGCTTCTCGTCCAGATTTATTCATGCCCACTTTTATTGGGGCAATGATTGCAGAATTAGTTCTTTTCTTTGTGGCTCGTGGAGTGGCGAACCAAGGAAAAAACAGTACCGCTTTACCTTTATTAGTTCTTTATAGTCTTTTATCGGGATATACCCTTAGTGGTATTGTTCATCTCGCTCTTAGTAATTCAGGGGTAGGTATACAGGGTGTAGGAATTGCTGCCCTTGGCTGTGGTGTCACCTTTATAGTTGGGCGCAAAATTGGCTCAAACCTTAGCGATAAAGATGGTTTAGCTCTCGCGCAAACTGTACGTCTCGGTGTTACTGCTTTATTAGTTGTCTTAGTCGGACAATTACTTTTTTCCCTATTCGGTGTTTACACTCCTAGCTGGCTAGAAGTAGCTATTTCTGGTTTAGGTGTGGCTTTGTTTGCAGGTGTGGCTGTGGTAGATTTTTATATCTTACCTCGCACCTATAAAGATGAACAATATTTACCTGCTGCTTTGTCGATGTATCTTACTTACATCAACCTATTTGTATTTATTCTGCGTTTATTACTGGCGATCAATAGCCGTGATTAATTAATGGTGATAGATTGAGCTAATTGTTTATTTCTCAAATAAATTACTTTTGCGCTTCTAGTTGTTTCTAGGAGCGTTTTTTTGTTGAGGGAAAACTCTTAAAATTAATTTTATATGAGCTAATTTATTTAGTATGAATACTGAAGTTATTTAATATCAAAGTAATTAAACTTAGAGTAATACAAGCCTTAATTCATCAAGCTTTTATATATTTCTAAATAATCGCTTAATCTGCTATTTAAGGACAATTAAATTCAAAATTTGGTTTAACAAAAATGCGTTGGAAATTATTTGTTGAATTTTGTTTGACTGTTTCAGTTACTTTTATCATAGCTGGAGACTTGTTTTTACCTCAACCATATAGTAGTAGTAGTCAACAATTAAAAACCAATATTAATGATTTTTTGATTGGTTTGTTACCCCGCCAGGAAATTATTGATGTCAATTTGAACAAAGAACCTGTGCTTTAAAAAAGCTAAAGCTATTAGCTTAAAATGGACTTATTTGCTTAAATTATAAATTTAGGGCATTACTTTTCATACTTTGATTTAGCAACGCCAAAAAAAGAAAGGGAAATAAGTTCCCTTTTATTATCTAAAAATTATAAATTTAGAGCATTACTTTTCATTTTTAAGCCAGCTAAAGTGAGCGCGAACATCTTTACCTACTTCTTCGATAGGATGTTCTGATTCTAAACGGCGAGTAGCAGTAAATCCAGGTTTACCAGCTTGGTTTTCGAGAATAAAGTCTCTGGCAAAGTCTCCCTGCTGAATTTCTCGGAGAATTTTACGCATCTCAGCGCGAGTACTTTCGTTGACTATTCTAGAACCACGGGTATAGTCACCATATTCGGCAGTATTAGAAATGCTGTCGCGCATCTTGGCTAAACCACCCTCGACAATTAGATCGACAATTAGCTTAACTTCGTGCAGACATTCAAAATAAGCTAATTCAGGCTGATAGCCAGCTTCGACTAAGGTTTCAAAACCCGTTTTAATCAAGGCACTTAAGCCACCACAAAGAACAGCCTGTTCGCCAAATAAATCTGTTTCGGTTTCTTCTCTAAAGGAAGTTTCTAAGATACCCGCTCTTGTACCACCAACACCTTTAGCATAAGCCATAGCGCGATCGCGTGCTTGACCAGTAGCGTCTTGATAAACTGCAAACAGGCATGGTACACCCTGTCCTTGAGTATATGTGCGTCTGACTAAATGTCCTGGTCCTTTGGGTGCAACCATCATCACGTCTACCGTGCTAGGAGGTACAATTTGACCAAAGTGGATATTGAACCCGTGAGCAAACGCCAGCATTTTACCGTCTGTTAAGTGTGGTGCAATTTGTTCGGTATAAACTTGCCTTTGAACCTCATCTGGTAACAGAATCATAATTAGATCTGCTGCTTTGGCTGCATCTTCTACAGAATGAACTTTTAAACCATCCGCTTCTGCTTTGGCTTTTGATTTACTGGAAGGATATAAGCCAACAATTACGTTTACACCGCTATCTTTAAGGTTTAGAGCGTGGGCGTGTCCCTGAGAACCATAGCCAAGAATTGCTACTGTCTTATCTTTCAACAAGTCTAGGTTGGCATCTTCATCGTAATACATTCGCGCCATAAGAATTTCTCCAAAATCAATAAATCTTAGTTATCTGATTATTATAGATTTCTATGCTGCTTGAGAAAATATAGCAAAGACGATGAGTACTATAGATATCTTCTATAGAAAAACAATCTTCTAAGGTGGGCAAGATTGTTTTTCAAGTAGGCTGTTAAACTTCACTTTTAGTTTGCCCACCCTACTTGCTGATTACTGTAGAAGTTGCTTATTGTTAATTAATGATTGTTAATTGTTAATTGCCAGCTTACGAACCAAAGACTTCCTTTTCTCTTCCTTTCCACCATTCCCCTAACTTTAGTAGATCGGCTTGAATATCTTCTAATTCCTTTATATATTCTTGAGGCGGGATTTCATTTTTGCGCTCTTGTAATTTTTTTAGTCTTAACTGTACCAACAGCCAGGGTTTAGATATACCGTCAGTAGCTTCAATATACTGAGCTAATTCTCGACTATTCATTAATTAATATAGCTATTTTTTGAAGTTTACTTATCTTCTTTAAAGATAGCGTATTGATTCAGACCAAGAAAGAGAATGTAAAATTGCTGTTGAGCGTTAATTAAAAATAGCAATTAGCAATTTAAATAAATGCGGGCATTTGTGACAGGCGGAACAGGTTTTATCGGCGCAAATTTAGTTAGACTGTTGTTACAGCAAGGATATGTAGTTAAAGCTTTAGTAAGGCAAAATAGCTGTTTAGATAATCTGGCATCTTTAGATGTAGAAATTGTGCAAGGAGATTTAAACGATCGCCATCTAGCTCAACAAATGTCTGACTGTCAGGTATTATTTCATGTTGCTGCTCAATATTCTCTGTGGCAAAGCGATCGCGAATTACTTTACCGCAGCAATGTTTTGGGTACGCGCAATATTTTAAGCTGCGCCCGTCAAGCAGGTATTGAGAGAACTGTATATACTAGCTCAGTAGCAGCGATTGGAGTCAATGATGGCGTGGCAGTCAACGAAACCTATCAAAGCCCCGTAGATAAGCTGGTGGGATATTATAAAAAGTCTAAGTATTACGCCGAACAAGAAGCAGTCAAAGCAGCCCAGCAGGGACAAGATATAGTAATCGTCAATCCCAGTACGCCTATAGGTGCGTACGATCTTAAACCAACTCCCACAGGGGAGATTATTGTCAGGTTTTTGCAGCGAAAAATGCCTTTTTACGTGGACACGGGATTGAATTTAATTGATGTCCAGGATGTAGCTTGGGGACATATTTTAGCACTAGAAAAAGGTGTTGCAGGCGATCGCTATATTTTAGGCAATCAGAATGTCACTTTCGCTCAATTGTTAGATAAGCTAGCCAAAATTACGGGTTTACCCGCACCAAAATCAACTATCCCTTATTGGATACCTTACAGTGTTGCTTGGCTAGAAGAAAGCATTCTGGCTAAATTAGGTAGACAGCCAACCCTTGCTATAGATGGAGTAAAGATGTCCCAGCAAAAGATGTTTTATGATGCAACAAAAGCCGTTACTCAATTGGGTTTGCCTCAGTCTAGTATCGATCGGGCTTTAGAAGATGCGGTGGGCTGGTTTTCCCAAAGGGTGAAAGATGAAGGATGAGGAAAGAATAAAAAATATATTTAATTTGCCAATTCAATTACCTCAAGAAGAACTACTTGAGGCGTTGGTAGATAATGACAAAGTTCTGATTGAAAAGGTAGTTTCTACAGGACAGATTACCCCAGAAGGAGAATGGTATGACCAAGAGCAAGATGAATGGTTAATTGTCCTTCAAGGAGAAGGAAAACTTGGTTATGAAGACGGTTCTCATATTAAGCTAACCACAGGGGATTATCTATTTATTCCTGCCCATCAAAAACATCGAGTTGAGTATACCAGTACTGAACCTCTCTGTATTTGGCTCACAATCTTTTTTTAATTGAAGATGAATTTTGCTGATAAACTAAATCAGGCGATCGCCACGAATAACAGTCTCTTGGTTGTGGGACTCGATCCTAATCCTGAAATGATGCCTCCTGATTATCTAAAAAAAGATGACGATAATTTAATTAGCTCTATAGAAGCTTGGTTATTGTGGGTAATTAAATCAACTAGCGATCGCGTTTGCGCCTACAAACCCACTTTAGGTTTTTATCAGGCGTTAGGAATTGAAGGGTTGCAGCTATTAGAGCGTATTTTGTCAGCCATTCCCTCAGCAATTCCCATCATCTTGGATGCCAAACACAGCGATCTTAATACTAGTACTGTCTTTGCTGAAACTATTTTTGCTCGCTGGCAGGTAGATGCGGTAACTCTGACTCCCTTTGCGGGACAAGATCATGCTGCACCTTTTTTGGTTTATTCAGATAAAGCCGTATTTATCCTCAGTCATACTTCTAATCCTCAAGCGGAAAAACTGCAAAGATATCCTAGTTTAGAAAATCCATTTTACTTACAGGTAGTCAAAGAAGCTCAAACTTGGGCAACTCCAAAACAGCTATATCTAGAAGTAGGGACAACTAATCCTAAAATATTGAGTAGAATTAGAGCGATCGCGCCAGAAAGGACAATTTTACTCCGTAGTCTTTGGAGTAAGAATAATTTTGAATCTTTAATTAATACAGGGTTAGATGATAATGGTGAAGGACTATTAATTCCTATTCCCCAAGACTTTTTAGCTACAAATAATCTTGCTGCTGAGGTTGCACAACTCAATCAAAATGTTAACCAATACCGAGAGGCAAAAATTAAGCAGGGGTCAAGCTGTGAGCTTTGGACACCAAATGTATGTTTGTTTACCCAGCATCCCTATCAGTCTCTAATTCTCCAGCTATTTGATATTGGCTGTTTACTATTTGGAGAATATGTCCAGGCTTCGGGAGCTACTTTTTCTTACTATATAGATCTGCGTAAAATAATTTCTAATCCGCAAATTTTTAATCAGGTTTTGAATGCCTACGGCGATATAGTGCAAAACCTAGAATTCGATCGGATTGCAGGTATTCCCTATGGTGCATTGCCTACCGCAACAGGACTAGCGTTAAATCTTCAGCGTCCGATGATTTTTCCCCGCAAAGAAGTAAAAGCTCATGGTACTCGACGTTTGATTGAAGGTGGTTTTAATCCAGGAGAAAAGGTAGTCGTAATTGACGACATTTTAATTAGTGGCAAAAGCGTGATGGAAGGGGCAGACAAGCTTAAATCTGCTGGTTTAATAATTAACGATATTGTCGTCTTTATCGATCACGAAGGTGGAGTAAAAGATCGCCTAGCAGATAATGGTTATCGCGCTCACTCAGTTTTGAGTATTTCGGAAATTACCAATACTTTATACGAAGCTGGACGCATTACAGAGAAGCAATATGATACTTTTCAGGAAAATCATTAAAGACTTAAAGAAAGACCCAAAGTAGCTTTAAATCACCACTTTAGAATTCTTATTTGTTACTTCTTTATTTAAGATCTGCGTCAAAAATTGCTTCCAATTTCAAAAATATTACATAAATTATTAAGATATTGTTTCCAATTTAAATTTCTGTTCTTCCTTGGCTTGAAAATACCAATAGAGATTAGCTAGGCTAAGATTAGAGGCAATTGCAATATTCTTAGTTAGTGTATTATGTCCAGAGGCAGTAGCGCGATCGCTGACATAAACCTCATGTTGTTTTCTCAAATCAGGCGATACTTTAAATTTAAGCTGATCGACTAAAGAAAGATAATGAGATTTTTCTTGTAAATCTTCATACTGTGTTTGTTCCACTGGTTTTTCGACTGTATCTAATTCCTGATTAATTTCGATTGTATTGCTTTGTGGAAGTGCTAAAAGTTCTAATTCTGAAGCGGGTAAAGTATCAATATATTCAGCTTGCTGCTGCCAAATGTTTAAAACTAATAGATCGCGATCGCAAATACAGGCTATTTCAGGAAAGAGAAAATCAAGCTGATCTTGGGAATCACAACTTCCAATTACCTGAAGGCATTCTTGACGAATTTTGTCCTGAAGATAAATAAGGCGATCGCTTACAGCACCCAATTCATTTTGTAATTGATAGGTTAATATAATTGCCTGTTCTATTGCCCAAGCACACTCTAACCTTCTAATTCTTCCAGCAGCAGAGGTTTCTGACAATAGATCGGGATTATTATAATTTGCCACAGCTTCACCTAATGTCTGTCTGGCGTTAGCAAGCTCAATTTTTCTACTGCTAGCATCTTGAATTTTCATCGCAGTTTGAATTAATTTTGTTGCTTCAATAAATCTTCCATGAGCTTTAATTAACTCTAAACGATGTTGTTGAAATTTAATATCTTCTGCTACACAATTAATATGTTGCATGATCTCTATTCCCTGATCCTTTAAAGCAGCTTTAAGGTCAAGAAAACCATCTTTAACTTCTAATCTTAATTGTTCAACATCTTTTCTTAACTTCATGGTTTGCCACAAATTTACTGCGCCCAAACCTACTCCCACCAAGGTTCCAACACCAATAAATGCCGTCGTAGCTTGTAAAACACTCACGCTAGATTGAAGAGTTTTTATACCTTGAAGAGTAGCCTGAAATCCCCGATGAGTTTGATACATTTGACCCATATTTAATAAGGGGGATATAGGAGACATTAAAGGATTGACACCCATTCCTACTGCATGACCAACAAATCTACCTGTTACCGCATCTCTTGCAATACCAATCGGTACGCCAGTAGAAGTCAATACTTGAGTATATTTGCCCGCAGCTATACCAGCTTGAATTACAGAAGGAAAACTAAATATCATTTTAAATCTTTTTATATTTTTATTATTTTCTCTCCAGAATAATCTTAGTAATTTGTTTTGAACAACCGTAATTCTATATATTTTAATTAGTTGATTATTTTATGAAAACGCTAGTATGAATTTTATTAAATTAATGGGAATAATAATTATAAACAATAGTATTGGCTGATTTATAGAATGGATATTAATAATCGTACTGCTCAAGATAAGCTTGTTCATGTTCTTGAAGTAATAACTGGATTTGGCTTGTGTAAAGAGAATATTATTCCTTATGTGAGTTTGATCACAGCTTTAGGCATAGTTTTATTGAAAATAAATTCTGTATCAAAATCTAATGAGAAACAATATTTGCAAGAACATTTATACAGTTTTAGTAATATTGCTAGCCTTACTAGGCAATTAAGTAGTCGTGCAAAATTAATTACCTACATATAAAATAAAATAAAACAGCGAAAATAGTGTCTTCATGAAATTTATTCGAGATCTAACACCAGAAAATATTAAGCTACTACAGCGAATCAGTAGAGAAAGCAAATATTATCAAGTCAGAAATAGAGCTAAATGTTTGATTCTTAGTTATCAAAGATTATCAATTAAAGAGTTAATGGAAATATTTAGTGTAGGTCGTAAAACTATATATAACTGGTTTACTAAGTGGGAAGATGAAAAAGTAGTTGGATTATATAATAATCCAGGTAGAGGAAGAAAGCCCAAACTAAATGAGGAGCAAAAAGAACAAATAAAGGTTTGGGCAAAAAAAGAGCCGAAGACACTATTGAGGATAGTAGAGAAAGCGAAAAAAGAGTGGGGAATAATTCTTAGCAAGGATACCATAAAGAGAATCATAAAAAAGCTACAAATGAGATGGAAAAGAATGAAAAGAGGATTAAGCAAAGAACCTGATGAATGGGAGATAGAAGTAAAAATACCAGTACTTACAGAGTTAATAAAGCAAGAGAGAAATGGAGAAATAGACCTAAGATATCTCGACCAAAGTGGTTTTTCTTTGATGCCATATATCCCCTACGGATGGCAGGAAAAAAACGAAACAATAATTATTAAAAGTAGAACGGGAAAGAGAATAAATGTTCTCGGACTAATGAATCGAAAGAATGAATTAGATTACGAGATAATTAAACACAGTATCAACAGCAAAGATGTCATCAAATTTCTAGACAAATTTAGTCATAAACTGAATAAAAAAACTGTAGTTGTTCTCGATCGAGCTTTAATACATACGAGTGATGAGTTTATTGGCAAATTAGAAGAATGGAAACAGAAAAACTTAGAAATATTCTGGCTGCCAACATACTCACCCAAGTTCAACTTAATTGAAATTCTCGGGAAATTTATCAAATATGAATGGATAGATATTGAGGCTTATAGTAGTCAAAAGAGTCTGGTTAAATATCTAGAAAAAGTGCTGGATAATTTTGGTCGCGAATATGTAATTAATTTTGCCTAAGTACTTAATTGATAATTTTCGACTATTTTGTCTGTTATCTTAACGATTTCAACGTTTTTACGAATTTTCTGAAACCCCGCCCATTGAGTTTGACCAAAGGTAATTACCTGAAAGCGTTTCAAGTCTTTTTGTTGAATAATCCTTAAAGTAGCTTGCTGAGTAAGTAGACGGAAACCAGCATCGCTATAGCCAGAGGCTAAATATTGTTGATACTCCCAATTGTTGATTTTCTGTCTTTGTCGAGTATATAGTTCTAGATCGGCTATTTCAGGAATTACCAGGCGGTGTTGGGTTTTGGTGGCGCGAAGACGTGATTTTGGAGCTATAAAATAGAGACAGCCAACGGGAGCGTATAGCAATGCGATCGCTCTTTATACCAATTCTCAAAAAGAATGCACTAAATAGACAGGGCATCTAATATAAAAGGATAAGAAGTTAAGGAAGCAACTTTCTCAGGTATTAAAGAATTGACTGCACTAAAAATAGCCTGTTGAAGAGAAGCAAGATTGTTAAAGCTTTTATTTTTGAAGTCTTTACGAAGGTCTTGCCAAAACCGTTCAATGGGATTTAACTCTGGACTATGAGAAGGCTGAAAGATAGGAACCACATTATCAGGCCAGTGAACCTGGCTAGAAATATGAGCAGTGGCTTGGTCTAACTGCAACAGATTTAAGGTATCCCGAAAAGCGGCAGAAAATTGAGCCACAAAGCGATTAAAACAGATTGCATCGAGATGAGAAAAAGCATAGAAGAAATTTTGTCCCCTTAGAGGTTCGACTGCGCCATAAAGCCAAAAGGCTTGGCGAGGCCATTGCACCTCAATCACAGGCTTAATTCCTGTCAAAGTAATTACCCGTCCAGTCAGAGTCTTAAGTCCCCATCGGCTCTCATCTGAACAGAAGTAACGTATCGGACGCTCATGGGCAAAATGCTTGGTCATTACCTGAATTAGTTCGGGCAGTTTTTTTATATGTTGCTTGCTGCTGCTTCGTCGTCAATGGCGATCGCGGACGGGGGACTTTTAGTTTGGCTTTGAGTTTTTCGCGAACTATTCGATGTACCGTTGAATAGCCTATCTCCAGCTTGAATAACTCGATTAACCAAGAATGAATGTCTCGATAACTTTTAAAACCTTGTGGCTGAGATAACTTCGACTGAAGTTGCTCTAAAACTTGACCCTTAATCTTGGGTTTGGTTCCAGGTGCTAGTTTCACTTCTAACAATCTAGTTAACCCCCCTTGTTGATACTTTTTGAGCCATCGATAAATAGTAGATTCGTTTCTAGCTAGTCTTTGTGCTAGTTCTTGACGGCTTTTCACTTGACCACTCTTGAGCCAATAAAGCATTTGCAGGCGTTCTTTTTCTTGACCTTTTTTTTGGTGTTTGAGCTGCTGTTTAAGCTCTTCGGCAGTTTCGGTAATTTCTACTTTCAGTTTGTTCCCCATAAAAATTCATCTTGCACTTCTTTCTTCTTAATTTAGTGCATTACTTCTGAGAATTGGTATTAGATAGTTTCGCGGTAAATTGAGTTTCTTTTTTGTAGGCATAATGTTTAACTGTTGCACCAGGATACAGCCAGCCAGTAATTCCCACTGTTTTTTGTTGTATATTTCCTCCTTGTCTAATGTCAAACAGAAATAAAAGTCCTATTAAGGTGTGATGAATAAAAATGAAAAGTTTTAATTTAGTAAAAATACGTTTGAAATCAAGTTTTTCAATTAGACACAATTGTTCGGCATAATTCTGGTGAGCGTAAGACTTAACTTTTTTATAATCGATGGCAACTTCTAAGTCGTCTAAAGTTAGATTTTTACTAGCATCTCCTGCGGAGTTGAAGAATTGATTGTGTTGTAGAAGGGTATTTTTAATTCCAATATGAATAGCTAATTGGGTAGACCAATTCAGGGATTGTAAGCCTGTTAGAGAAATTAAACCATCGCTACTAATTTGGAATGACTCAGAGAATAACCAGTCTAAGGCTTTGTAGTCGCTTCCTTTCCAGCTAAGGCTAATCGTCTTTTTGGTCAAAACCCACTTGAAATTACCTTGACGAGATTTAAGAGTAGGATAACGCTTTGCTAGTATTTTGAGAGTCATATATAAACCAGCAACTCCCGCACGATGTAGCATGGTCATGCCAGGATCGCTCAAGCTTATCTCTATCTTTGGTTCAACTCCTCTAGCAATCATTTCCGCACTATCTTAAACAAATACACCGCAGCCCATCTTTTGCTTACCTCCAAGCCCTTTTTCCTGAAGGATGATGGAATCTGATTCGCTTAAGTTCGTTGCTTCAATGCCAAAACCAACTATCGTTTGTTTGACTTTGATTGTTTTCCGCTTAGGGGTGTCATCTTTCTTGGCTATCAACTTGATGTCTGTCTCAATCTGCAATTTTTCTATCTGTCTTATTGCAGCTTCTAAAAATGTATTTGGTTCTTCATATCCCTTGATGACGACAATATGCGATCGCACTTCTTGACTTCGGTTGCAGAAAGTTCATTTCAGGAATCCCTAGCCTAATCTTGTGTTTGCCGATGATTAAAGATTTACCACCAAAGGAATAAACAAAAGCTACTTTTGCCGATGGAAGGCGGATTAGTAGTTTTGAACGGTCAGTTAGGTTTATTTCGTTTCCTTTATTGCGATCGCAATATTGTATTTTAAAGTTAGTTTTAAACAAAGCAATAATTAATTTTCGGACTGTGAAATTATTTTTTTGATATCTTCTGCTGCAATATTTACTTGTTCAGATTTAGTATAAATAGTTAACAGAATAATCCCTGTAGCTGTTTGACAATAGTAGATTAGTCGATAGCCTCCGCTTTTTCCTTTAGTAGCATCGCTATTTTTTACTCGAAGCTTAAAAACTTGCTCGCCAATTCCAGATATTTTGTCTTTTGGTAATTCTCCCTTTTGTAGTTGTTTGATTACTGGTTCGACATCTTGGCGAATGCTACGATATTTTTTACCCAGGGTTTTGATATTTCTTTTGAAGGTTGACGATGCTTCAACTTTAATCAAAGAGCGATCGGTCATTTTTTAATCTGACCAAAGTTGTTCGACAGGTATTGTATCGCCGTTTTTAGCTTCTTGCCAAGCTTGTTTTAAATCTCCTAATATTTCTTCTTTTGTTTGATTGTCTTCTTCTGTTTCTAATTCTTCAGGAATTAATACTATTACTTCAACACGACTTTGTTTATTATCTATATTCAAGGAAAAATCTAAGGCTAGTTTGCTTTGCTCGTCTACTGTTCCCATTACTTTAATTGCTTTCATGATTCTCTAGAGAAGAATATGTTACGTTTACTATTTAGTATTTTGAATAGAATAAGCCTTTTGGCGATTTTCATTTAAAAATTTACAAACTTTGGTAGGTGAATATTTTGCATCTGGAATATGAGTGTTTTGAGGATTGAATAAAGGCTGACTATCGTAGTTTATACCCTGCAATTCTATAAGGTTAGATTGTATATTTTTCAATTCTTTCTTAACCTGCATCCAAGAAAAACCCTCTTCAAGAAAAATATACAATAGGTTTATAAATCCTGCCCAAAACTTTGAATAGATAAAAGAAGAATTAATAGTTTTGCTGCTGTCAATTTTGTCATATTTGAAAACTGAAAATATTTCATTAAAATATCTTTCCAACAAAATAATTCCTTTCTCAACTAACACATCTTTTTCGATTAACTCTGAAATTTGAGAATTGAATAGTTTTTCGTATCCATCTTTTTTCAATAAGTTCTTACCACTTTTGGCATTTTCTAGCTTTTTAAGTTTATTAATATTTGTTATTTTTTTGATTGCATCTATAATTGTTCCAGCATCAACAACTCCTTTTTTAACCTTATCTGAGTTAACATCAAAAAATAAGCTATATTTTGAGCGGGCATTTACTCCAACTATAATTCTAGTCGCAATGACTTTTGGATCGTCGCTTCCCAAATCGTAAGCAATTTGATCTAAATGAGATATTTCTACTTTTGTTTGATTTACATTAATTTCTATAAATACTCTGGCACTAGAGTCACTAATTGTCTTTTCGTCTGAAGTTTGAAAATCAATCGCAGTAACTTGAATTTGACAATTATTTTGCATAATAGACTCTACTTTTTCATCCGCATAAGAGAAAAGTCTGTGTTGACCATCAATTATAGAAATGCTTCCATATTTATCAGGTATGTGTAAGTAGCTATCATTAACTCCATCCTGACAATATATACATTCCTTAGATAAAATAACTAATATATTCGACGGAAACATAAAGTCTGAATCAACTAAGGCATTTTTTCTTATTTCTTGCAATTTTTCATGATTTAGTAATCTCTGATAGTTGTAATTTTTATCTTGTAATGAAGGTAGTTCATCTTTTCTGTCTACATGAGCTATATCAAGTAATTTATACGGCGATATGATAAAAGTATATAGGTCAGTCAAAACAAAATCTTTACCACTAACTTTTTTATTTCTATTTCTAATTAGCAAATTATATTTTTGATAAATACTGATAGACGTATTAGTAGTATGTCTGATATTAAAATTGTGTAGGAAATAGTTTTTGGCCCACTTACCTATTGTTTTGGAATATTCGAGAAGCCTCAGAAAGTCTGATTTGTGAAATATGTTTATATCTTGAACATTGCAAAGAGTTAAATCGTATTTTTCTTTCTTTATGGTGATATAGAAAGCTTTAATATTTTCTATTTCTCTAAAAAGTTTGATATTTTCTTGTCTGACACCTAATTTTAGCCATAAATTTTCTGAAAAATTTAGATGTTTGATAATATTTATTTGTTTAACAAATTTATCATATTTTTTTTTAATATCTCTTTTGTCTTCCCTTGCAGTTATCTCTCCTATCAGACAAACTTTATCGTGAGGAATAATGTAATCAAATTCAATATGTTCGTTCTCTGGATATACTGGAGTTATATCACTCAGTTTGATTTGATCTAAATTATAAAAACAGTTTAATCCAATATCTTTGAAGATTTTAGCTCCATATTCTTCTAGTTCTTTTCCTTCAAGTTTTTGTAATAACTGTTGGTTTTGATACATAAATAATATTTCTAATTTAAAGCAAAAGTTTCAAAGTGATTACTTTTGTTGATCGCGATCGCTCTAAAAAGGTTAGCGAAAAGACAAATTGATTGCAAGCCCAACTTCTAGTTTTATTTCCAATTTACGAATATTTAGATTAAAAAACACTCAATCATATTGAAAAACGACTGAGCATAATATATTGTTGAATTGTAATGTCAGGAAAAATAAGGCAAATTAGAGAATAAGAAGCTAAAAAACAAATATTTACTACTCAACAGTGACGCTTTTTGCGAGATTTCTAGGTCAGTCTACGTCTAGCCCTTTAATCGCTGCAATATGATAAGACAACATCTGCAAAGGAACAATTGACAACACAGGAGAAATCAACTCATCCACCTCTGGTACAATCAAAATGTCATCAAAGGTGTGTGCCGCTTCGGTAGCGTTCATGGCGGTAGTGACACCAATTAAACGAGCATCTCTGGCTTTAGCTTCTTGGGCGTTAGAAATCCTTTTTCGTAGACGCTTCCAGGCATAGCCACAGCTACTACTGGTACTTTGTTATCTAGCAGGGCGATCGCACAAACTGAAACCTTAGTTTGTCAAATCATAATTCGACAGCCTTTTAACTACCAACAGCTAAAATAGAATCAGCGTTGTGAAAATAAAATGGCGACAGATAAAACTTCTCAGAAACAGTCTCAAACAACACCAGTAGTCAATAATCCCTTGGTAGATATCGCTGGGAAGTTTGGTGGTGAATTTTGGCTAGAAACCCAATCGGAAATAGAGCGATCTCGCCAAGTAGACAAAGAAAAAATGAAGGAATTTCAAGATTCCAAATCTAAGTAGCAAGATTGATGTATCTACTAGATACCAGTGTCGTTAGTAATTTTCTAGACGAGAGACGTTACTATCCTCAACTAACAGCCAAAATTTTAAGTCAACCGCCCGAACAGATATTTATCAGTGTCATTACAGTTGAGGAAATATTACAGGGTGCATTAGCTTCTGTGCAAAAAGCGAAGAGAAAACCTTCTGTAACTAAAGCGTATCAGTATTTTGAAGAATTGTTTTTGGCTCTCAATCGTTTTCAAATCCTGCCTTATACTTCAGCAGCAGAAAAAATTTATCAGTCATTATCTGCCAAAACAAAAAGAATAGGTACTCAAGATTGTCGTATTGCTGCGATCGCTAGTACTAATAGCTTTATTATAGTTACAGTCAATGTTGACGATTTCGTTAGTATGAATCTTGCAGATGTAGAAAATTGGACGACTTAGCAATCTCAAGAAAGCGATGCCTTCGGCTATGCTTCGCAAATCGCTAAATAATTAAGATTAAATCGAACAAAAAAAATAGCCATACTTGATCGCCTTGAAAAATAATCGAGTATGACTTATTACGTTTATATTATTTTAAGCGTAATGCCAAGATAAATAGAGTAAAAACGAGCAAAAAGCGTTTTTTCTACTCAACGGTCACGCTTTTAGCCAAATTCCTTGGTTGATCTACGTCTAATCCTTTAATCGCTGCAATATGATAAGACAACATTTGCAAAGGAATAACTGACAACACGGGGGAAATCAACTCATCTACCTCTGGCACAGTCAAAATGTCATCAAAGGTGTGGGCTGCTTCAGTAGCATTCATGGCGGTAGTAACGCCAATTAAACGCGCATCTCTGGCTTTGGCTTCTTGGGCATTGGAAATAACTTTTTCGTAGACGCTTCCAGGCATAGCCACTGCTACTACGGGTACTTTGTTATCCAATAAAGCGATCGGTCCATGCTTCATTTCTCCTGCGGGATATGCTTCTGCATGGATGTAAGAAATTTCTTTGAGCTTTAATGCACCTTCGAGGGCGATAGGAAAGTTGATACCTCTGCCAATAAAGATAAAGTCTTCAGTTTCGGTAGCGAAGTCGTGTGCTAATTCTTCGATCGCATCTGCCTGAGTATCAAGAATGGTTTCGATCTGACTAGGAATATGACGCAAGCCTTCTATGATTTCTTCGATTTTGCTGTTGGGTATAGCCTGACGGCGATAAGCCAAGTCTAAAGACAAGAAATAAAAGCTCATGGTTTGAGCGACAAAAGTTTTAGTGGCTGCAACGCCAATTTCAATTCCTGCGTGGGTATCGATAATGCGATCGCATATTTGAGCAATGCTACTTTCGGCGCGGTTGGTAATAGCTAATAGTTTTGCCTGAAATTTTGGTTCTAAATTAGCTCTTCTTGCTCTTTCTGATTCTAAGGCAGCAATGGTATCAGCCGTTTCTCCAGATTGAGTTACACCGATGGTTAGAGTATTAGGAATTATGGGTTTAGGAGAATAGCGAAACTCAGAAGCATAATCTACTGTAGTAGGAATACCTGCCACTTGTTCTAATAAATATTTGCCAATCAAAGCAGCGTGCCAACTCGTACCACAGGCTAGTATTTGAATATGTTCGACATCCGTTAGGTTGGGAGATAAACCGATATTTACAGGGCTAAAATCAGGATTTTCATCGGCGTGCCAGTTAGGATTGATATAAGTATCCAAACAAGTTCTAACTACTGCTGGCTGCTCATAAATCTCCTTGAGCATATAGTGACGAAAGCCTTGTTTTTCTGTCTGTATGGGATTCCAATCAAGGGTGCGGGGGAAACGAGAAATGCGATCGCCATGAAAATTGTATATCTCTACTCCCAAAGGAGTTAGTCTAGCAATTTCGCCGTTTTCCAAATTAAGGATAGTGCGGGTATGGGGTAAAATTGCTGTCATATCAGAGGCACAGAAAAATTCTCCCTGTCCAAAGCCCAAAACTAGGGGTGCTTGTTGACGGGCAACTATTAACTCGTAAGGGTTATCTGCGCTGACTACGGCGATCGCAAATGCGCCTTTAAGTCTAGCAATTACCTTTTGTACGGCTTCTAATAGAGAACTAGAGCTAGTCAGAAATACAGAAATCAAGTGAGGAATAACTTCAGTATCGGTTTCAGAACGAAATTCAATACCTTTACTGATTAGTTCTTCTTTTAACTCTAAATAGTTTTCAATGATGCCATTTTGCACCACCGCCAGAGTCATATCTGTATTCAAATGAGGATGGGCATTGTGTTCCTCTGGTTTACCGTGAGTTGCCCAGCGAGTATGCCCAATACCAAGCTGGGATTTATTTTCTGTATGTTCTAATTTATTTCTGAGGTTAAATAATTTTCCTTTGGCTTTGACGCAATTAACTTTTCCTGCTTCAATTGTGGCTACCCCCGCAGAGTCGTAACCCCGATACTCTAATCTTTCTAAGCCAGAAATTAAAATATCTGTAGCAGCTTGAGTACCAATGTAGCCAACAATTCCACACATACTAAATATTTGCTATATATAAATTGTTTTATCGACTTTAGTTTAGACCAAATCTTCAAAATAGTCCTTAGAAATTGTCTGATTCTGATAATGCCCCTGATTGCCCATTTTGTAAAAATAGGTTGCCCGCAGCATCATTTTGATAAACACAGTCGATCTTTGGCTTCCCTTCCAATGGACCGATAAAGCCAAAGGTATTCATGCGTCTCTTGCAATCTCTAACCTGATCGGAATTGACTAATTTTCTTTGTTCTAAAATAGACCAATTAGTACGCCGTAGAACACACCCAGGCTGCATACTGGGTTGGGTTAAATAGACGCTAAAGGGATTCAGGGTCAGAAACACCCGCATATCTGTAACGATTGCACTAGCCCCAAATTGCTGACACAGTTCGGGGTTTGGTGCTGCGCGATCTATTTGTAAACTAGAATCGACCGAGTTATTACTGCTCGATCCGCTAGAGAGATTCAATGATAATCCAATAACTATACCCACGACAAAGACACTAGCGATAATTGCTACTCTAGCTACGTCTATAGGACTTTTTTTGGGAGGAGGAGTAGGAGGACTTGAGCGATAATTTGGAGGATCGTAACTATTTTGATTGCGATTTCTGCGAGCCATAAATGATTATTGATAAAGTTTTAAGTAATATTGATTGTCTATATATTAATATTTTAAAAGTTTTAGTCAGTGAATCACCACAATCGACACAAGTAAGTAGAACAATAAGACCCAGCATCAAAGTATAAACTCTCAGAAATAATAGCTAAAAGCAGTGCATCGCGGTCTTTGCGAGAAGTAAGGCTTTAGCCGCAACTGATGCCCTGAGTTAAAGGGCATATTCCACTCTCGCGGTGTTGGTTTCCAAAGGCGGCTTTTGAGACAGAGTATTCTTTCTCAACCTCGACAGTTTGCTCAACGGGGGAAACCCCCGCAACGCAACTGTCTCGCAAAACGCGCCGTACAAAGAGCGAATGCGCCAAGAAGCTTATAGCTGAGAGCTAAAACAGTTTAATAGGCAACTAATACCGACAAATCTACAACACTTTATGGATGAATTGAACCATCGGGTAAAGTAGCACCAGTTAATTTAACCGCGGTAATTTTTACCATTATTTTATTGTTAAAGCCTACTTTGGCACCGTTTAGGTTGGCACCGCTTAAATCTGAACCGCTCAAGTCTGCGCCAATCAGGTTAGCATCTTGAAGATTGGCATTTCTCAGGTTTGCCTGAAGTAAATTAGCACCTTTTAAGTTTGCCCCCTGAAGATTTGCACCTTCTAAAACTATCTTATGTAAGAAAGTATCACTCAAGTCAGCGTAGGAAAGATTTGCCTCAGATAAATCTCTACCAGAAAAATCCTTTTCTTTAAAGTTAGATCTGCTTAAGTCTGCCCCCCTAAGATCTTTGAAATATGGTCTTTTATAGGTGTTTTCTACTGGGCGAGTTGAACTATAGCTTCTTCCAGCTTCATGAAAATCTTTGTAACCGTCGCTGCCACTAGTTTTGCGATCGCTTGGGTTGCTGGATGTAGAATAATATGCTCGATAGTCCCAAGGGCGACTTTGCTGGTAGTCTCCTGGGTAATAGTTGGATCGAGCATAAGTCTGTTGCCGATTGGCTGTATTAGCACTAGAGGTACTCTTGCTTTTAGAATAAGCCTGTGTATTACGAGAATAGGGTTTAGCTTTAGATTTATCGTAGTAAGTTGTTGATTCAGGCTGACGCTTGGCAGTATTTTTGTGCTGACGATGGTATGAGCGCAAAGAATCCCGCGCCTCATTGATCTGCTGCAATTTCTCAACAGATTTCTGAATTAGTCTTTCATTTTCTTGCGGAAGGCGATCGGGATGCCAAATAAATACCAAGTCTTTATAGGCTTGATTAACTTCTTCGAGTGATGCGCTTGGGTCTAATCCCAAGACTTTATAGTGTTGTTCTATGTTTTGAATCACTATGGCAATCCTTCCTCAACTGTACCTAAGTTTTACTCAAACAACTTGACTATGTAAGTGTCCAAATTTACGTTACGGATTAATTTTAATTTTAGAATAGTTATTTTC
The DNA here is from genome assembly GCA_965218345.1 of Waterburya sp. GTDB lineage: Bacteria > Cyanobacteriota > Cyanobacteriia > Cyanobacteriales > Xenococcaceae > Waterburya. The sequence goes on along the minus strand of CBDCKS010000002.1, from coordinate 4,848,872 downwards.
AGAATGGAAAACCCTAATAATTTCTTATTATTATAGGTATTAACTTTATTGATGTAAGCTTCTAAGTCGATTTGTAACCAAACTATGATTTAAGTTAATTGTAGTTGGCAACTAACTTAGCTTTCAAGTCTTCTTCTACAAAAGGTTTCAATCCTTGATTATCCCCAAGGGCGATCGCAACTTTATTTTTTAGTTTTGCTAGCAATTAAATCCTTAATGAATTTTTCCTCTTCTTTTGCTGAAGAAAACTTGGGAGGCGTTTTCCAATCTAGCCTTGAGGAATATTCATCAAAGGCTTCTTCACTCTCATTGTGTCTGACATAGACTCTGAGTTCTTCTGTTGACATATCTTTAAAATTTGTTTTTTCAGACATTGGTAAAATCTCGTTCGTCTATGAGTACTGCATCGCCGTTGTAAGCGATCTCTATAAAAATACTTTTTATATGTCGATAATAACGAAAAGTAGTGATCGATAGTCCTGCTCTAGTTAAGAACTGAGCAAGGACACAAGCTTTAACTGCTTGTTTGGCTGTAATCATTTGAATGTTTAGTTTTATAGGTGCTTATTATAAGTTGTTTCAATCCTCGATCGCCTCTAAGAGCGATCGCAGTAGCGATCGCTCTTTTAAACTCAAACTTTGTTCCATTACTTTTAATGCTATGTGTAGATTAGCTTGAGTCCATAAAAGTGGTGTAGCATCATTGGGAATATATTTATCCTGGTTTAGAAAATATAATTCAGGACATTTAAATCCGCCAACTTTACTATCTGTTGCTGTTAATTGTCCCAAGGAACGATTTAGATAAGCAGTTTGTTTCTCCAAATACTTTGTTTGCTGAGTTTTCTGAAATCTAACTCCATATATAGCTGAAATAATTGGCTCAAAGATACACCATTGAGCTTCTTCTCCCTGTTTTAATCCTCGTCCATTTTCTTCTAGCCATTGTTCTCGGTCTGTGGAGATACTGGTACGGATATCTTCGGGAAGATCGGTGTAGTTGCGACACCAAAAAGAATCATTAAGATAGCGAGAAATGCCATATTTTCCCTGTAGGTTTTGAATTACGTCGGCAATAATGCGATCGCTTATAGCATCATCTAAAATGTCTAATGGATAAATTAAGAACAGTAAAGCAGCATCGTAACGTCTTTGTTCTGGCTGAATAGACTCAGAAGGCAAAATTGTTTCTAATGCCTCAGTACCTTTTGTGATCGGGCGATCTAAAAGTTCTGGAGTCAGTAATTTATTTTTATACCTACAACAGTCAGATATTGATGAGTTTTCTGTAAGCAACTCTTTGAAACTCTTAAGACTGGCAACTACAACCCCAATACTAGAAGCCGCAATCTTACGATCTTCTTCCCAATGACCACTATCTTCGTCTTGCCAATAGGCGATCGCTTCAAAGTATAAAGGAAACAAGGTCAAAATTGCTAATTCTTCTGGACTTGGCTGCAAAGCGCGATCGGCAATTAATCGACAGTAAAACCATAAAAAATAAGCCAAAGCGTCATTTTGAGCGTGTTGCCAATCTTGGTCTATTTCCGCCAAATTTGCGCCATTAAAGCGAATATGGGGACGCTGCATGACACGATCGGGATCTACCTCACTATCAATAATCTTTGTAAAACGCTGTTGATGCTGGCTAAAATATTGCATCAAACAACGAACGCATTTGAGGGCAACATCAGTTTTCCCAGCAAGATAATGAGAGTGAGCAACATAAATATTGTCTCGCACCCATACCGCAGCATATCCAGTATATTGTGTAGAGTCTGAGACTTGTGCAGCAGGGAATAAACCATTCTCTAAGGCAGAAAATGTCAAAGTTCCTCGATCTTGCAGCAGCAAAATTAGATTTTTTATATCTGCTAATTCGTAGTCTGTTTTGACTAATCGAGCAACTTCATTGTTGTGAATATAAGGCATAAAATTGCTATAGACGCGATCGCATTTTTAATTAAGGTTACCGATATTGTTTATTTTTAGTTTTGTGGGTCGGTAGCTTAAAATTAAATTAGCAGTATATTTTTACTAAGAGCGATCGCACCCATACACCTTTAGCAGCAAGCGCAGTTGAACTAACTGTCCTCTCCAGCTTCACCAGCTTCACCACCTTCATCAGGGGAAGCTGGTTGTTGTGTTGGTGCATCACCACCGTCACCGTCTTCATCTTGACCACCAGTCTCACAAGCTACCAGGGAGGTCATTAAACCAAGTGAAAGAAATAAAGCAATTGTTTTCGAGGCATTTTTATGAGTATTGTTCATAATTTCCAAAAAGTCCGAAATTTATTTTAAACAAAGTCTAACAGCTTATTAGTATGATGGGCTTTATAGATTGATTAACTCGTAACATCAGTTAAATAACTTCTCCAGTCAGACTAAAAGAGCGAATTTCAGTAATTTTTACTTTTACGGTCTTGCCCTTTAGTTCTTCAATATTGCCAGGAAAAAACGTCAGGCGATTGCCTCTGGTTCGACCCATAACCTGAGCGGTATCTTTGGTATTTTGAGCTTCGACTAAGATCTCTTCAACTCTTCCTAAATAACGGTGAGAACGGGCTTCAGCACAGACAGAAACCAGACGATTTAAACGCTGAAGGCGATCGCTTTTTACCTCTTCGCTTAACTGGTTAGACCACAAAGCAGCAGGAGTACCAGGTCGAGGAGAATAGGCAGCAGTGTTAATTAGATCGAATTCAATATCTTCTACTAGCTTGAGAGTATGTTCAAACTGTGCTTCTGTTTCACCAGGAAAACCTACAATAGCATCGGCGGTAATCGAAGCATCGGGCATATACTCGCGAATAGTTTTAATGATGCGACGATATTTTTCGTGGGTATAACCCCGCTTCATTGCCTTGAGAATATCATTGTCTCCTGACTGAAAAGGGATATGAAAGTGTTCGCAAACATTAGGCAATTCTTTACAAGCCCTGATTAATCTTTCGGTAAAATAACGAGGATGGCTAGTGGCAAATCTCAGGCGATCGACCCCAGGAAGATCGTGAACATAGTAAAGTAAATCTGTCAAAGTATGCTTATGTCTACCTTCGGGAGTGCTGCCTGGTAAATCTCTGCCGTAGGCATCAATATTTTGTCCTAATAAAGTAATCTCTTTATATCCTTGTAGGCTCAATTCCTCCATTTCGGCTCTAATAGCTTCAGGGGTGCGAGATTGTTCTGTACCCCTTACATTAGGCACAACGCAGTAGCTACACCGTTCGTTACAGCCATAAATTATATTCACCCAAGCAGTAACATCACTATCGCGACGGGGTTTAGTAATATCTTCTACAATCTGAATTGGCTCGGTAGCAACTACCTGACTACCATCAAACACCTGTTGCAGCAGATCTTCCAAGCGATTGGCGTGTTGTGGTCCCATTACTAAATCTAATTCTGGAACACGGCGCAGCAGCTTTTCTCCTTCTTGTTGTGCCACACATCCTGCCACAACTAAGGTCAATTCTGGTTGTTTATGCTTACGTTTTGCCTGTCTACCTAAGTAAGAATAAACCTTTTGTTCAGCATTGTCTCTAATAGTACAGGTATTATAGAGAACCAAGTCTGCCAGATTAGGATCTTCTGAAGCTTCAAAACCCATATTTTCCAATACGCCAGCCATACGCTCAGAATCAGCTTTATTCATCTGGCAACCAAAGGTGACGATGTTATATTTTTTGCTGGCGTTGTTCATAGAAAATTAACAGTAACAAGAAAATGGAATAGGACTACTATACTAGTTTTAAACGATCCGCAACAAGCTATTTCTTCCTCTTTCATAACTAGACTTACTCAACGATATTAATTTCGCCCCCCTGCTTCCCAACTAGTAACTTAGATTATTTAAAATAAATTTATAGCTAAACCTAGTTCATCTTGGTGCTAAACGCAGTAAAGTTTAGCTAATAACAAAATATCTTTAAATAACTCGAATTTTATAAATGTGGAACGTAAAAACATCAGCACAGGCTCCCATTGGGAAAAGATAATCGGTTATTCAAGAGCGGTTAAAATTGGCAATCATGTTCATATCTCTGGGACTAGCGCGATCGACGACCAGGGCAGAATAGTCGGTTTAGGCGATCCTTATACCCAAACTAAACAAACGATCGAGAATATTGAGTCTGCTTTATTAATGGCTGGAGGTACTTTAGAAAACGTAGTACGGACAAGAATTTACGCAATTAATATCGATCACTGGAAAAGTATTGGTCAAGCACATTGCGAATATTTTGCCAAGATTCGTCCTGCTACCAGCATGATTGAGGTACGCCGTCTGATTGCACCAGAAATACTAATTGAAATAGAAGCTGATGCGGTTATTGATGATTAATCATTTTCTCTCGCGGTCGGGGTTTCCCGACTTGAGCAACTGCCGATCCTTCTTATGACTAATCCCAGTAACCAATCTCAGATACTTTTACCGCCTAAGTCAAAGCCTTTTTCAATTACAGAATATTTGACGAGGCTACTCAATCGTTTGCAACCTTCTCCCGAAACTTTGGTTTTAATGGTGGCTTTAATCATCGGGAGCAGTTCGGGACTGGCGATGGTTTTATTTCATCATCTGATTGAGCTATGCCAAGCTTTAAGCTTTGAAAAACTACTGGGTAAAATCTCAGTTTGGGGTGGTTGGACTTTAATTTTAATTCCTACTCTGGGAGGATTAATTGTCGGCATAATTAAATGGTTGTTTCCCCAGGTGCTAGGTCAAGATTTTTATAGCTTAATTAGCAGTACTAGAGAACCAAAAATCTCTCCTTGGCGACCCGCGATTAAAATGTTAGCAGCCTCAGTTTCTCTGGGAACGGGAGCTTCTTTAGGACCAGAAAGCCCTAGCGTCGAGATTGGTTCTAATATCGGCATTTTACTGGGTCAACTGTTTCAAGTATCTAAGGATCGCTATCGTCTATTGTTAGGTGCGGGGGCAGCAGCGGGTTTGGCGGCAGGTTTAAATGCCCCCATTGCTGGGGTTTTTTTCGCCATAGAAGTAGTACTGGGAACTGCATTTACTACTCCAGCAGCTAGTTTAATACTATTATCGGCATTTTTGAGTGCAGCGATCGCCCGTGCCTTTTTAGGCGTACATCCCGCTTTTGAACTACCAAACTACGAGGTTCTAAGCTATTGGGAATGGCTATTTTATCTGGGTTTGGGTATACTTGCTAGTCTGATATCTTTTGTCTACACTCAGGGAATTAAATTAGCTCAAGCTAGCTTTCGCGGTGAAATTACTGGGTTTCATTGGTTAGGAAGGTTGCCTATTTGGATTAAACCCGTTCTGGGAGGAGCAATTTTAGGTATTGTTGCCCTACAGTTGCCCCAAATCTTAGGGGTAGATTTCGCCACTATCGAACAAATTTTAGCAGGAGGACAATTTACCGTTGCTCTTTTGTGTTGGCTGTTGGCGGTTAAGCTAATCGTTACTGCTATTAGTTTGGGTAGTGGTTTTGTTGGCGGGGTGTTTGCTCCAGCGATGTTTTTAGGTGCTTGTTTGGGGGCTGCTTACGGTAATTGTTTAACTGTAATTATTGGCTCAAACGTAGCCATTGCCCCACCTCCTGCCTACGCAATTGTCGGCATGGCAGCAGTCTTGGCTGGTAGCGTTAAAGCTCCCCTAACGGCGATCGCTTTATTATTTGAGCTAACTCAAAACTATCTAATTATCTTACCTTCTATGGCTGCTGTTGGTGTCTGTATCTGGATCATCGGACTAATTCAATCAAAGCAAGATACCCAGGGTTTAAATCTTCAGCAAATGGGAATGAATTTAGCCAGACAAGATGATAGTGAGATTTTACAACAAGTCTCTGTAGCCGAGATGATGTCAACCTCCTATTTAGCATTACCAGATTCCCTATCGTTACTCGAAGCTGGTTGTGAAATATTAGCCCATAAGTGTCATACGGCTTTGGTATTGGATGAAGCTCAACAATTAGTCGGAGTTGTTACCACCACCGATATTAAAAGAAATATTGAATCACCAGAGCGATCGCCAGAACTATTAGCAATCGAGCAAAAACTAGGAGATATTTGCACTAAAGAAATACTCTACGCCTACCCCAATGAGCTTTTAATTGCAGCCGCCGAAAGAATGGGAGCCAGAGGTTTGTATCTATTGCCAGTAGTAGATACAAATAACCCGCGTCAAATTCTGGGGATAATTAGCAAAGAGCAAATTTACCTGGCTGAAGACCTGATTTCTACCCAGGCAGTACTTGAGCCTTACTTGTCACCAAAGGATTCTTAGTCCGATCTAATCTTTTAGCTTCTTGCTTGTGGCGAGCGCACGATTGCTTTTTTACACAGCTAAAGTTCTACCTTTGGATATATTGCTATTTTAAATAAGTGTAAATTAAATTTAAGTTGATTGTTAACTTATTAACCTTAATTAAACTGGCTGTCTGCGGTTTATTAGCAGTATTTTTAAACACTTCTAATTTACATTACAAATTTTTAGGAGGATTGAAGATGAGAATTGCTCAGATTGCACCTTTATGGGAACGAGTACCCCCATCTGCCTATGGTGGTACGGAATTGGTAGTCAGCTTACTTACGGATGAATTGGTACGGCGAGGACATGAAGTAACCTTGTTTGCTACGGGAGACTCTCAAACTTTAGCTAAATTAGAACCAGGTTGCGATCGCGCCTTGCGCGCCTTGGGAGTAAAGGGTAAAGAAGCAGAAACTTATCACACTTTGCAACTGAATCAAGTTTTTGAACAAGCTTCAGAATTTGACATAATTCATTCTCACGTCGATTTCACAGCTTTTGCCTATGCTAACTTAGTCAAAACCCCAACTTTACATACAGTTCACGGTATTATTCCTACCGACTTAGAACCATTATGGCGCAAAGTACGCCAGCAAAATTTTATTAGCATCTCCGATTCCCAAAGACGTAACGATTTGGGCTTAAATTATGTCGCCACAGTTTATAATGGTATTGACACAAGCATTTTTCCCTTCTATCCTCAGCCAAATAGTTCCCCCTATTTAGCTTTCTTGGGTCGGATGGCTCCAGAAAAAGGACCTCACCTGGCAATTGAAATAGCTAAAAAATCTGGTTGGCATCTAAAGATGGCGGGGAAAGTAGACCCTGTTGACCGAGAATTTTTTGCAGAACAGATTAAGCCTCATATCGATGGTAAACAAATCGAATTTCTGGGTGAATTTAACCATCAGCAAAAATGTGAATTAATGGGGAATGCAGTAGCAACTTTATTCCCCATTACCTGGTCTGAACCTTTTGGTTTGGTAATGGCAGAATCAATGGTGGTGGGTACGCCTGTAGTTGCGATGGCTATGGGTTCTACAAAAGAAGTTATCGAAGCTGGCAAAACTGGCTTTTTGTGCCACAACGTAAATGAATGTGTAGCAATCCTCGATCGCCTTGGAGAAATTGACCGTCGTGCCTGTCGCGATCGGGTTGTGGCTCATTTTAGTATTGCCCGTATGGTAGATGGCTATGAAGCAATTTATCAACAACTCGCAGTCCAGAGATTTGCCAACAATGGACATTCTCGCAATTTGCTTATAGATATAAATCGCCTGTCTGCATAAACTATTACATCTTAATTGTAATCGGGCGATCGCGCTTGCTGCTTGAATAGAATAATTATTTAGTAACTATTAAATTAACTATGACAGAAACTCTCAAACTTGACGGCAAAACTTTTGTCTCCACCGAAACAGTACCTATTTCTCAATGGCCCTGTGTCAAAAATGAACCAAGGATTCCCACTTTAACCCTCAAGGATGACGACATATTTTTAGTTACGGATACTTTGGGTAACATTCCTGGATGTCTGCCAGGGGAAGAAAGCAATACTCTGGGTTTGTTTTGTCAAGATACGCGATTTTTAAGTCGTCTAGAATTACAAATCGAAGGGCAGTTGCCGATTCTTCTCAGCAGCAATGCTCGTCGTGGCTTTGCCCTTTCCGCTCTTTGTGCTAATCCTTATTTAGAAGAAAAAGGTATTAATGCAGAAACGATCGGGATTGAGAGAGAAATTGCCATCAATGGCGGACTATTTGAAGAATTAACTGTTACCAACTATCGTACTAGCCCCATCAGTTTTGAACTCAGCCTAAGTTTTGATGCCGATTTTGTCGATTTGTTTGAAGTACGAGGTCGGGAGCGTCAAGAACGAGGCAAAATACTACAGCTCGTGACAGAGAACGGTGAAACTAAGAAGTTAGAGCCTCTAGAAGCTCCTGAAGAAATTGTCGTGGCATATCAAGGTTTAGATGGGGCGGTGATGGAATCGCGCATTCAGTTTTCTGAACATCGCCCCGACTACTGTAAAGGTCATACTGCGGTATGGCAACTAGAATTAGAATCCCATCAAACCATTCGCCTGGGCTATCGGGTACAGTTGTTTAGCGATCGCCGTTCGATTTCTAAAGTAGCAGCGCCTATGACTCTGGTGCAGGCTAAAGCAGCCGAATCGATAGAATTAGATCAGTGGCAGCAACAGGTAACGACTATTCGCTCGGATAGCAATATCTTCAATCGACTCATTGAACGGGCAGAAAGGGATATTTATTTGCTGCGCCAAAGTTTTGAGGATAAAAAAGCTTTATCGGCAGGTATTCCCTGGTTCTCAACTTTATTTGGCAGAGATTCTCTAATTGCTGCTTGGCAAACTCTGATACTTGACCCGCAAATTGCTAAGGATACCCTGACTACTCTGGCTCAATATCAAGGTAAAATTAACGATGATTGGCGCGAAGAATCACCAGGGAAAATTCTCCACGAACTGCGTTTTGGAGAAATGGCTCGTTGTGGTGAAATACCCCATACTCCTTATTACGGTACGGTGGATGCGACTCCTTTATGGCTGATTCTCTACGCTGAATACTACGCCTGGACGGGCGATCGCCATACCTTAGAGCAGTTATGGGAAAACGCTTTAGCAGCAATGGATTGGATTGATCGCAACTGTAAAGCGACGGGTTATTTAAGCTACGAACGTATTTCTCCTGGGGGTCTACTCAATCAAGGTTGGAAAGATTCGGGAGACTGCATCGTTAATCGGCAAGGAAAATTGGCAACAGGGGCGATTACCCTTTGTGAAGTGCAGGGATACGTTTACAGTGCTAAAATGCGCCTTAGTGCGATCGCTAAATTGATGCAAAGATTCGACCTTGCCGAACAATGGCATCGGGATGCGCTGGAACTCAAAAGTCGCTTTAATAAAGACTTCTGGCTCAACGATCTCGATTATTGTGCCTTAGCATTAGATGGAGAGGGAAAACCTGTAGATAGTATTAGTTCTAACCCTGGTCACTGTTTAGCGATGGATATTTTGCATCCACAAAAAGCCACTAGCGTTGCCGAAAGATTGTGTGCGCCCGATATGTTTAGCGGTTGGGGCATTCGCACCCTCAGCAGTTCTTCCCCGGCATACAATCCCATGGGTTATCATGTTGGTTCGGTATGGCCTCACGACAATAGCATTATTGCTTTGGGGTTGCGATCGCTTGGATTAGTGGAACAGACCTTAGAAGTTGCTCAAGGTATCTTTGATATGACCTTACAGCAGGCATATCATCGTCCCCCAGAACTATTTTGTGGTTACGAACGCACTCCTGAAAATAGTCCCGTGCGTTATCCCGTAGCTTGTTCTCCCCAAGCTTGGGCAACAGGTACGCTATTTCAACTATTGCAAATAGCAATTAATATCGTCCCCGATGCTGCTAGTAACTGTGTACGGGTTATCGATCCGATGTTGCCAGAATCGATTAACAATCTTTCCCTAGAAAATCTGCGGGTGGGTTCGACCGTTATCGATTTAGAGTTTGAGCGTTCTGGAGGCACTACTGCTTGTCGAGTGGCAAAAAAACGAGGTAATCTCAAGGTAGTTTTTGAAGCCTGATAAGCTGTGAAGCACTCAGTTTACCTGTTGAGGTTTATAGAAAGATGAGGAAATGAGGGAGATAGGGCGAAAGTTTAACGGTTCATTTCCTAGTCCAATAATATGCAATTCAAATGCACGTCGGCTTATCTTTACAAAGAAGCAAAATAAGTAGGTGGGTGGAATTGAATGTAAAACAAGCGTAAGCAAGATATTACGATCTATTTTTTTTATTCATTACTCATTACTCGTTACTCATTGCTGAGACTATCTTCTAATTAATTTGTTCTACCTACTTAGTTTATTTCAATCTTAAGAATTGTAGCCTTGAGATTAAGGAAGCATAAGACAATCCAGAATTAAATACAGCCGTGATAATATTCTTCTCAATCATTAAATTGGAGTAAGAATAGAGAGTGAGTAGATTACTAATACGTTTAGCTATTGGCGCAATCTTCGCTGTCTTCGGGATGTTTACCTATTTTACCAACGTTAGTGAAAATCCGATCACGGGAGAAAAACAAAGAGTTCAGCTTTCTCCACAGCAGGAAATAGTCATTGGTCGCCAGTCTGCCCCCCAAATGACTGCCCAATACGGCAATTTATATGCCGACCAAGTTTTACAAGATTATGTAGATCGGGTAGGAAATCGGGTGGTACAACGTTCAGAAGCTAAAAATTCTGACTATCCTTTTGAGTTTTATTTACTCCGAGATCCGCAAACTATTAATGCTTTTGCACTCCCTGGAGGACCAGTATTTCTAACCGCAGCTTTATTAAGTAAACTGGATTCTGAGGCACAGCTTGCAGGAGTTTTGGGTCATGAAGTAGGTCATGTAATTGGTAGACATGGTGCAGAACATCTAGCTAAACAACAGTTAGGTGGTGCCTTAGTGAATGCCGTGGGCATTGCAGCTAGCGATCGCCCAGGAAGTGGTAGACAGGCAGCTATTTTGGCACAAGCGGTTAATCAAATGGTAAATCTTAAGTATGGCAGAGAAGACGAGCTTGAAAGCGATCGCCTGGGATTACGATTTATGACCGAAGCTGGCTATAATCCCGATGGCATTCTGGAGTTGATGAAAATTCTTAATGATGCTAGTGATGGTGCAGCAGGACAACCAGAGTTTATGAGTACTCATCCCAATCCTGGTAATCGTATTCAGCAAATACAAAGTGTTATCAGTCAAAAATATCCTAACGGTGTTCCTAGCAAATTAGAAGAAGGCAAAGATCGCTTTGCTCAAATAGTAGCACCTCGGCTTTAGATCTTAATCTCTTCTATTTTTTTACTACTAACTACTAACTAACTTATGGATATAACTACTATTTATTGGATTATCTTAGCAGTAATGGCAATAGGTGTAATTGGAGCAATTATTCCTGGGCTTCCTGGTAGCAGCATTATTTTACTTGCTATTTTGGCTTGGAGTATTGTCACTAATTTTGCGGGTATTGGCTGGCCAATGATTCTAATTTTCAGCGTCTTAATTCTTAGTGCAGTAGTAGAATATTTGGCACTGTACTTTGGGGTAAAGCAGTCTGGGGCAAGCAAATGGAGTCAATATGGCGCGATCGCCGGTATGGTCTTGGGGTTTGTGGGTCTATTACCTGCTTTACCTATTGGAGGTCCTTTAATTGGCGTTTTAGTCGGCGCAGTGTTAGGGGCGTTTGTCGGCGAATATTTTTATCGCAGCAACCTTGAATCTAGTCTACGCATCAAGCAGGCTTTTAAAGCTAGTATGGGAATTGTGGTTGCTTCCATTATTGGTAATGTAATTGAAGCATTATTGGCAGCATTGGCAGTAGCAATTTTTGTTTATTCTACTTGGTCTTTTGTTTTTCCTGCAATCAATTGACCAACTCCTTCGGAGTTAAGTAGCAATCCGCTATGCGGATTCGACGTTCTTTCAGAACGGCGGCGAACTCCAGTTCGCGCAGATAACAGATAGCAATTAAGTAACTCCGAAGTTGGTCTAAAGCCTCGTCTTTAAAGACGAAAAAAAATAAAACACATTTCTTTGTTTCAATTCTCTTGTTTTAACGAGAGGTAAAATTGCTACTTGCTACTTGCTATTTGTGAAATTTAACTGCAAATATTTACTTCTTATGACTGTTGAATCTATAGAAAACAATCTGATAATAGTCTTTTCTGTTTTATTTTGGCTAACTCCAGTTGCCTTAGCAATTCATTTGGCACTGAAAAAAACCGAGTCTAATGTTTATAAAAAAAGACTCGGCTATATTTATGGGGGATTATGGGCGATCGCTTTCTTTAGTTACGGCCGGCTGTTTATCCATTAATACTTAATCACCACTGGTGTTTCTTGTTAGTTCTGTCAATTTTTATCTAAACTTACCTGTTACGAAATCACTTTGAGCGATCGAGTTAGGATTGACACCGAATAAGCTGGCTAAAAGCTCTCCATCTTTTAGTATTTCGGTTTTGCCAGTGTATCCTATTTTGACAAAATCTAAGTCACTAAAGCTTAATCCTGCAGATAAACCCAGAAAATCTACGCCATCTTGGAAATCTTTTATAAGATCGCTACCGCTATTTTGTTCTAATACATAGATATCAGAGCCTGAACCTCCATCTAATGTGTCTTTGCCACTGCTACCAGTCAGGATGTCATTACCGTCTGCACCGAGCAGATAGTCATTACCGCTATCTCCTGACATTTTATCGTTGCCTTCGGTACCCCACAATCGATCGTTATCAGCACCTCCAAACATCAGATCATCTCCTACGCCACCGTAAAGATCGTCCATACCTTGATCGCCAAATAACGTATCATTTCCTGATGTTCCTCCCAATGAATCGTCACCAGATCCACCATAAAGCAAGTCTTCTTCGGCTCCACCAGATAATGTATCATTGCCTGCACCACCATATACAACATCTCTATCAGGACCCCAATCTTTGCCAGACTCCCAAGCGACATCTTCGCCAGCCATAAGTAAATCGTCGCCGTTACCACCTATTAGTGTATCGTTGCCGATATAAGCATCTAAGCGATCGTTACCATCACCACCATCTAAGACATCATCTCCAATACCGTCCCATATAGAGTCATTTCCCTCGCCACCAACCAAGGAATCATTGCCATCAGTGCCATATACTTTATCGTTGCCTACACTACTAAGCAGGGTATCATTGCCTTGAGAACCAGTCAATCTATCATTATTCTGCATAAATAGTTGGAGTAAAAACTCTATGGGTTGACATTTTAGTTTTAAGCTTCATTTAATTATTAATGACAAAGCTAAATTGCTCGCTTTTAAACTAACCCCAGAAAATCTAGACGATCGCCAGCCAGCGTCAGAAATGACTAAAGAAATTTCCAGCAAGCTGTAGCAGCGATCGTGGATATTTCTCAAGACTTATTTGAAAAGCTAGATGAGCTACGCACACAGCTTATCATGTGTGAGCGAAAAGACCCATTCTTTTAATCAGTTTAATCAGACAGTTTTTGTAAGTTAGGCATCAACTGAGCAAAAGCCATCCCGCGATGACTAACTTCGCTCTTCGTTGCAGCAGACATTTCGGCAAAAGTTTGCTGTCTTGTGGGTACATAAAAAATAGGATCGTAGCCAAAGCCACCCTTACCACGAGGGGAATATAATATTTCCCCAGGACAGATACCTTCTGTGGCTAAAACTATCTTGCCATCAGGACTGGCGATCGCAATTGCACAGATAAACTTTGCCTGTCTATTCTTTGTATCCCCTAATTCCCTTAGCAAACGACTAATCCTGTCTGCATCTGTCTTGCCATAGCGTGATGAATAAATTCCTGGCACACCATCAAGGGCATCTACTGCCAATCCAGAATCATCGGCGATCGCCCATTCTCCCAAAGCTTTTGCCACCTCTGAGGCTTTGAGGTGAGCATTGGCAATAAATGTAGTACCTGTTTCTTCTACATCTATTGACTCAGGTTTTAACTGCAATTCCCAAGGCAAGCCAGTTAAATATTCCTGCAACTCCTGCATTTTACCAGGATTTTCCGTAGCGACTATTAGCTTCTTCATTGCTTATGGTTCATTGATTAAGAGTTTGCCCAATCTCTTGCCCATTCTAAAACCTTGTGTACCTCTGGCATAGTAGGAGCCTGACAATACAACCGTAACACTGGCTCTGTGCCGCTAAAGCGTATTAGCAACCAGGTCATGTCGCTCATTCTAAATTTATAGCCGTCTACATCCAGGCAATCTATTACAGGCATTTGGGCTACTTCAGTGGGCGTTTCATTTTGCAAACGCTCCAGCAGTTTAGCTCGTACCTCCATACTTGCCAGAGGTAAATCAATGCGATCGTAGACAGCCGTAAAGTTAGTTTTTTGCTGTAGTCGAGCGTAAATAGTACCTAAATCTTCTCCCGACTCCACTACCGCTTCTAAAACATAGAGAGCCGATAATAACGCATCTCGTTCAGGTATGTGCGTACCATAGCCAATCCCTCCAGACTCTTCTCCACCGATCATCACTTCAGCGTGCATCATTCTGTCGCCAATATATTTATAGCCGATCGGAGTTTCATAGACAGAGCGTCCATAGGATGCAGCCAGACGAGGAATTAAGTCTGAACCGCTAACGGTTTTGACAATTTCCCCTGTAAAGCCTTTGCGTTCGGCTAGATGTTCGATCAAAATAGGAATTAATACTTGTGAACTAAGAAAGTTACCTTCCCCATCCGCACCAGCAATGCGATCGCTATCTCCGTCAAATACCAAGCCAACCCTGAGACTTTCAGGGTATTGTTTTGCTCCTTCTTTAATTGCCCGAAAGAAATCAGGCAGATATTTAGGTAAAGGTTCGGGTGCGCCACCACCAAACAAAGGATCGCGATCGCTATTTATTTCTTCTACAGGGCAACCTAATAAACGTTCTAATCCTGTTGCTGCCGCACCGTGCATTACGTCTACATATACTTTTAATTTTCCTGAAGCGATCGCCTCTTTTATCTTAGAAATATCTACTTTCTGCTGTAATCCCTGACAATAGCTAGCCCAAGGATTGAACATTTCTAGTTTTCCTGGATCGGCTTGAGGCAAAGGCTGATTAAGTTTAGCTTCTATTTGCTCAGTAATTTCTGGCGGTACAGAACCACCAAAAGCACTTTTAACTTTTAATCCTAAATAAGCAGCAGGGTTATGGGATGCGGTCATTACAATTGCACCCAGAGCATTATGTGCTTTTGCTGCCCAACTAAAGGCAGGAGTAGGGGCAAAACAATCTGATAACAATACGTCAAATCCCGCTGCTTGGATTGATTCTGCGGTTAATTTTGCAAAATTTTCCGCCATAAAGCGGCGATCGTATCCAACAATAACCGTTTTATTATTTGCCGTATCACCATAATTATCTGCCAAAACTTGAGCTGCGATCGGTGCTAAGGTAGCTACTCGCTCAAAGGTAAAGTCAGCAGCAATTACACCACGCCAGCCGTCTGTCCCAAATTTAATTGGATTAATCTTATAAACCATAAAATTTAAAATTTAGTGACCAAAAATAACACTTTTAAGATTAACTGTTTCTCTATAGTTTGGAAACCTGAAAAGGAACAAAACCAAGTTCAATCTTATCTCGTACCCACTTAGACTTCTTTTGATGAGTTGTCCTGGTTTTGCTCTATATTCTGCAATAAATCTTTTAATCTCATTCTTTCGATATAAGGCCAGCCACCTTTTTCTTCAATATCCTTGACAAACTGATATAGATCGTTGCGAGTCTGAGGCAGAGCTTTTTCAAAAAAATTTACTCTGATTTGACGATGAATTTGTTCTAAATCTCGTAACAAAGACAATAAAAACAGACTATCATTTTGATTTTCTGCTGCTAAAGCACAAATATCTTTGGCTGCGTCTTGCAATATATTATCCGAACTCATATTAATATCTCGATCTTGAGTCATCTGTCAAACACAGTAAAAATAAACCTTGCCTACTTTGTAAACAATTCACTTCGATATTAAACCGATTTTACTGCCCTTGTCTGCAAAATAATTCAGTATTGTGAGATATTGTGTGATTTTTGGGCAATTAGATTATTTAGTAGTCCTTATTTGGTAGAGTAGAAAGCATCTATAAAAATGGCTAAATTATTAACAACAGCCTATTTTTCGACATCTTTCGCGCTCGATGTCATCGCTACTCTGCCTTGAAAAGATAGAGTCGGCGATGACTACCTTCCGCAGTTAAATCTAAAATTGACAAAATGAAGTTGACTATGAGATACCGTACAATTATTGCTAGCCTCCTGGCACTATGCTTGGGAGTGCTAACAGCCTGTAGTGATTCTAGTAAAATAAGCAGAAACGAATTAACTTACGACGATATTGTTAACACTGGAATAGCTAACACTTGTTTAGAACTACCTGATAGCAGTCGCGGGACCATTCCAATTCAAACAGGAAAACAATACGCCATTCGCGATTTGTGTATGGAGCCAAAGGAATTTTTTGTAAAAGAAGAACCCGTTAGTAGACGCCAGAAAGCTGAATATATTCAGGGTAAATTACTAACTATGTCTAATTATAGTCTCGATCAGATTCAGGGAACTATCGATGCTAACTCTGATGGTTCTTTAACTTTTACTGAAATTGATGGTATTGATTTCCAACCAGCCACTGTCTTGTTGCCTGGTGGTAAAGAAGTTCCCTTTCTCTTCACTATGAAGCAATTTGTTGGTACTACTTCTAATAATAGAGATTCAATTAATACCTCTACCGATTTTGAGGGAGGATTTAATGTTCCCTCCTATCGCGGACAAGTTTTCTTAGATCCTAAAGGACGTAGCCTTGCTAGTGGTTATGATAACGCTGTTGCTTTGCCTGGACGTGCAGATGATCCTAAATTCTCTAATGCCAACGTTAAAGAGTTTGTTTCTCGCACGGGCAAAATGTCTCTTAACGTCACCAAAATAGACGGTGAGACTGGAGAGATTGCTGGCGTATTTGAAAGCGAGCAACCTTCTGCTACTGATTTAGGTGCAGAAGAACCAGAAGAAGTAAAAATTCGTGGTATTTTCTACGGCAGAGTTGAATCTAATGTTTGATCTTTTAAATAACATTAATTTAGCTATTTAATTTACTAGTTATTTTCAAATAAGCTAATACTATCAGGGGCGAAAGCCCCATTTTTTTGTTCAAAAATATATCTTTGGTTAATAGCTTTAAATGAGATTATTTGATAGTTTTATTGGTGCAAACACCTAATAAACAAGTGTTTACACAGAATAAAAGCTCAAATATTAAGTGTAAATCGGGTCTTTATTTAAACTTGATAAAATAATAATAGTGTAAATGCTGTTGTCCTAGATAGAGAATAAATAATAAGCTGAAATTGTTCGAGAACAAATTTTATTCAATCGAGTAAATATGAACTTTTAAATTAAATATTCTCTCTATCTAGGAATAAATTAATGACGGCTTGTATTAGCAAAGATATTAAAATAGACAGTCTTTTTCTATTTCAGGAATACCAACAAAAACCAAACACAAATATCCGTAATCAGATTATGGAGCTAAACTTTGGTTTAGTAAAAAAAGAAGCCTATCATTGGATGAATCAATGCAATGAGAGTTACGAAGATTTATTACAGGTTGGTTCTATTGGCTTGATTAGAGCGATTGAACGTTTTAGTGTTGAAAAAGGCAATGCTTTTAGTTCTTTTGCAATTCCTTATATTAGAGGTGAAATTCAACACTATCTTCGAGACAAAAGTAGTACTCTAAGGATTCCTAGACGCTGGTTAGAATTAAGGCAACAATCGGTAGCCTTTGTGCATAATTTTCGAGAAGAATATCATCGTCAGCCAACCAATTTAGAAATTGCCAATTATCTAAGCGTATCAGTTAAGGAGTGGCAAGATATTAAGCTGGCATATCAAAATCGTAAACCTTTAAGTCTAGATATTTCTGTTAATAATGACGTAGAAAATCAAACTAGCCTTTGTGATATGGTTGCCGATCCCAAAAATCGTAGTTTTCAGTTGGCTCATGAAGATAGAATACGTTTACAGCAGGCTTTATCAGAATTAGAAGAACGAACTAGAGATGTTTTAGAGTTTGTTTTTCTGCATGACCTAACTCAAAAAGAGACAGCGAAAATGCTAGGAATTAGCGTCGTAACTGTTTCTCGTCAAATGAAAAAAGGTTTAAATTTACTAAAAAAATCAATGATCCAAGAAAATTCATAGTTTCTAATCTCTGGCTGATCTCAAAAGCAACTGTTATCTTGGAGCTTAAGCTATTTGGTTGCATATTCAATAAGGTAATTTTAATTAAACCTTAGACTAATTTATTATGAATAAAGTCGTATTATTGACATTAACTGGAATGGTGGCTTTGCTAACCCAAAGCTGTTCCTTTTTCTCCAATTTTGCTGATTCTCAAAAGGAGCAAGAAGAAAATGCTGCTCAACCTATTCCTGTTCAAATAGATCCTGCTTTAATTCAAACAGAAGAAGCAGAAGAATTTGCTGATTTAAAAGGAGAAACTGAACCCAATCAAGAAGTTGCTGGTTTGATTCCTGCAACTAATCCTGATATTAGAGCTAGAACTAGTGTTCGTGGCAGACAAGATCCCTTTTCAGTAGTTAATTTAACGCCACGTATTGCCATCAAAGAACAAGAAAAGACAAAGCAAGCAAAAAACAGCGATCAAAATCAAAACAATAATGGTTTGAGCAGTAATGACAATTTGAACGGAGGCTCAAATCAGAATAGTAATGACTCAATTAATGACAATTCAAGCAACTTTACTCCTCAAGCACCCCCCGACTCCACTTTGGCTGAAAGTGTAATCGTCTCAGGGTTATATCAAGGTAATGGCAGAGCAAAATTAATTGTAAAAGCACCAGAAGAAGATACTAGCCGTTATGTAGAGGTGGGTCAATATTTATCTAATGGTCAGATATTGGTTAAAAGTATCGATCTCAATTATTCTCCTACCCCAAGGGTGATTTTGGAACAGTCTGGGGTTGAAGTTACTAAAGAAATTGGCGAAAGTCCTGAAAATTCTAGTGGTAACTATGTTAGTTCTTTGCCAATCGGCAATTCTGGCAATGGCACTTTGTTATCAAATGCTGCTTTAAATTTAAAATAAGCCAATTAAAAATAAATTTACTTGTTCATAGGCGATCGCGAAATTTAATTTCCCCGATCGCCTTTTGAATAATTATTCATCAAATTGAGATAAGCCGATAAAATAGTTAAGTAGGTTTAGGGATATCGATCTGAGCTAGAAACATGAGTAAGAAAGCAGAATTGTTAGAAGCGATCGCTGGTAAAAATCGAGGTTTGCTGGCTAATGAAATTGATAATGTTAAAGTCCTCTCAGCAATCCAACAGTTAGAAGACACTAATCCTACCAAAAATCCTTTAGAAGCCAAAGATCTACTCAATGGTGACTGGCGTTTATTGTATACTACCAGCAAAAGTCTTCTTGGTTTAGATCGTTTTCCTCTGTTAAAGCTAGGACAAATTTATCAGTGTATTCGCGTACCCCAAGCCAAAGTTTATAATATTGCCGAGATTATCGGCTTACCTATGCTAGAAGGTTTAGTTAGCGTTGCTGCTAGCTTTGAACCAGTTTCCGAACGCCGAGTTAACGTTATGTTTGAACGCTCAATCGTCGGCTTGCAGCGTCTACTCAGTTACAATACCCCCGCAAAACTTATTCAGCAGATTGAATCGGGCAAAAAATTCCTGCCTCTAGATTTTAAAATCGATCGTGGCGATCAAAAAGGCTGGTTGGATATTACCTATTTAGATGAAGATATACGTATTGGTCGAGGAAATGAAGGCAGTGTCTTTGTCTTAACTAAAGAAGTTGCCTGAAATTAGATTTTGCTAAGTGTAGCAACCAAGCACAGATAATCAGGTCACACACAAAATATTTAAAAATATATCTTAAGCAATAATCCAAGCAGAGCATAAATATGATTTATTTAAAGTAATTAAAAATACTTTAGATAATTATTTACATATTATGGTTGCAACTAAAAATCAAGATCGTGACAATTCAAAATTTGAAGAATATGCTCCAAAGTCCTCAACAGGACAGTTAATAATTATTGGTGGTGCAGAAGACAAAGAAAGAGAATGCACAATTTTAAGAGAGTTTGTCCGACGTGCAGGAGGCAGAGAAGCCAAAATCGTCATCATGACTGTAGCAACAGGTTTACCAGGAGAAGTTGGCAATGACTATCGACGTATTTTTAGCAATATGGGCGTAAATGTCATAGACGTTGTTGATACTGAAAGAAGAGAAGATGTTGATAGCCCTAGAGATTTAGAAGTCATTGAAAACTCAACGGGAGTATTTTTTACTGGGGGAGATCAGTCTCGCATTACAGATTTGCTCAAAGACACTGAAATTGATAACTTGTTGCATCAAAAATTTATTCAAGGTTTGGTAATTGGCGGTACAAGTGCAGGGGCAGCTATGATGCCTGATATTATGATCGTCGAGGGAGAAGGTGAAACTAATCCTCGTGTCGATAGTGTTACTTTAAAGCCGGGAATGAGTTTTCTCTCACAGGTAGCGATCGATCAACACTTCGCACAAAGAGGAAGGTTAGGTAGATTTATCTCGGCTCTAATTCAACAACCTGCTGTTTTAGGGTTTGGCATTGATGAGAATACAGCGATCGCCGTTAACGGTAACGAAGTAGAAGTTATCGGTGAAGGCGCAGTGACCATTATTGATGTTTCAGATATTGAATATACTAACCTCAAAGAAACTTTGCACGATGAGTCTCTAGCAATTTGTGGAGCAAAAATACATATCTTGCCCCGTGGCTATCGGTTTAATCTTCAGCAAAGAAAATGTATTTACTAATGGAAAATTTACGAGATCGCGATCTCAACCTATGGTATGAACAGCAGCTTGTAGCTATCAGAAATAAAGATACTACAGTTATGGATTGGGATAATTTAGTTGAAGAAATTGAAGATATGGGAGCAAAAAAGAATCAACAATAAATTAAAACTAATAAAACGTTCTGCTTATGGCTTTATAAACTTGGAAAACTTTCATACTAGAGTTTTGTTATTGTCATAGTCCAATTAGTCCAATTGTTAGTTTGGCATAATATCTACTGAAGAACCGTAAACTTTCTATCTTTAGATAGATCCGTTTATCTAATTCAATCAATAGCGTTTTAAATATAAATTAAAACTACTTTGGTAGTTTAAACGAGATATACAACAGTTTTCAATTGGATAGACTACGTAATCAACTGGTTTTTAGCTATTAGCTATTATCTTTTCAGATTAAATTTGTGTGTTCTACTCAACTGAAAAGCGTAGTATTCAAACATCATGGAGAATTCAAACAAACTTTTCGCTGTTCTTAAAAGTAAAGCTGAGATAAAACTCAATACTTTGCCAAATATAGCTTTTAGAATCGTTTGCCAAAATAAGGTCAATACATGACCTCTTAAACATTGTCTAAAATATTTTATTCTGGGCAAAGTATGCCAACTGAATAATTATCAGAAAATATTATCCAAACTGTTTTGAGTAGAAGCTGAAGCCTGAGACCTTTATTCCATCGTTGATACCGTTCGCTAGATTTCTAGAAACTTTTTAATATGCCAAGTATTGCCAAAATAACCAGAAATTTTCCTTACTTAACAAGTTTTTTAACCGCTTTATCGTGGGCTACTACTGGAATCTTTATTAAAGAAATTGGAAATATAAATCCTTTTTTTTTAGTATGGTTAAGGCTATTAATAGCTGCATTAATAATGTTATTAATTAGACAAAAAGATTTTTCTTTTTATAAAGATATATTGGTATTTGATAAAAATCAGTTGATATCTTTACTGTGTGCCAGTATGATGACATTTTACTATGTATGCACAACATGGGCTTTCCAGTTAGCACCAGTAAGTTTAGTAGCCTTGTTTATAGCTCTATCACCGATAATAACAGTTATAGCAAGGTTTTTTGCCCAGGAGATTATTCAAAAAAGAGAAGTTTTAGGATGTTGTATCACAATTCTAGGCATAGGGATTTTTCTGTACTACTCGAACAACAATAGTACTACAAGCCAAGAAAATAGTCATATATGGATTGGTCTTTTTCTAAGTTTGTTGGCTGCAACACTAAAGGCATCTTATTCATTTGTGTTATGGAAACTCAGAGAACATAATACTATTGTTATTGGAAATTCATTTTCTTTAACACTTAAAACCCTTATTATTGGCTTGATTTTTCTCCTACCGAGCGCAGTTACGAGCGGTAACACAATACCTATATCCTTCAAAACAATTTTGTTGTTTATGGCTTTGGGAATAATATCTACTGCTCTTCCTACTTTTTTAAATAGCTATGCTTCAAAACTAGTCAATCCTACTAGTCATACAGTAATTTGTTTGTCCACACCAATAATAGCATCTTTATTAGCTTTATTTTTCCTAAATGAACAAATTGCTGGAAATGCTGCAATAGGAATAATAGTGACTTCGACTGGTGTTTTAATAACTCTAAACCCTTTTATCAAAAAGTAAGGGCGTTGCATCTGTGTAGAGCAAAAATGCACATCTTGCCCCGTGGCTATCGGTTTAATCTTCAGCAAAGAAAATGTATTTACTAATGGAAAATTTACGAGATCGCGATCTCAACTTAAGGTATGAACAGCAGCTTGTGACCGTCAGAAATAAAGATATTAAAAGTTTGTTGAATATCTCAACGAACATAAATTAAAAATTAAATTGAGATAAGAAAGTAAAGCAAAACTATTAACTTTGCTGACAAAAATCTTTAACATTTAAAGTGTAGTTATACAGTTGACCAAACCAGGCATTAGATAAACTTGCTGCTTCAGGACTATTGATTACAGAATCAACAAAATCTCGCCATTGAGGATCTTGTCCTTTAATAATCATGCCATAGCGATCGCAGGTTAAGGGAACTTTTGGTACGAGGGGATATTGCGTTGAAGATAGTCCTTGCTGTTGTGCCACAGCACGCAGCAATATACCGTCGCTAATCATCGCGTCGATCTTGTTTTGCTCAACTGCCTGTATTCCTCTAGTTCTTGCAGTTACGCCAGCGTATTTTTGAATAGTAGCACCAGGATATTTTTTAGCAATAAAATCTGCCGTTGTTGTATTACTAATTACTCCTAGTTTTGCACCGTCTAAATTAGTTTTAAGATCGAGGCGACCGCGATTTTTTTGCTTAATCAGAAATTGTGTTCCTGTAACAAAAAAGCCGGTAGAAAAACTAGTATTTTCTGGTATGTCTGAGCGAATAGTATTAGGACCACATTCTAGATCGACTGTCTTACCTACCAGGGTAAAGCGGTTTGAGGGGGTGGACTTGAACAATTTAGTACTCAAAGTATTGCGCTTTAATTTTTCGGTTAGCTGTTTTTTTAAAAGAGCAAAAAAATCAAGGCAATATCCTTGTTGATTGTTATTGGCATCTAAATAGCCAAAGGGCGGTGCATCTTCTCTAATAGCAACGTTTAATACCCCTGTTCGTTGAATTTTATCAAAAACAGGCTCAGATGTAGCCGATGTAGCCATCATCAAGAAAAATATGCTGCTGCTGAGAAAAGATACGAGATTTAGGTTCATATTATCAAAACTATTGCTGCGATCGCCTATTCAAAGAATAATTCCTGGTTTGCAGTGGTCAACGACTGTCTAGAGCCAAACCTTATTCTTTTTATCTAAGCACGCTTCGGACATTTTATCGCAGTACGTTAATCGGTTAGGACAGAAAATTTAAATCAAATCTGTGACCGTTGGTCAAAAGTTAGAGCATTTTTTCGAGAAACTGACGAGCGCGATCGCATTCTGGATTAGTAAAAAACTTGCTGGGCGGTGAATCTTCCGCCAGTCGCCCTTCATCAAGAAATAGAATGCGGTTAGCAACTTCCCGTGCAAAGCCCATTTCGTGGGTGACAACTGCCATTGTGATTCCAGTTTTGGCTAAATTCTGCATCGCCTCAAGCACTTCTTTAACCGTTTCTGGATCGAGGGCGGAAGTAGGCTCGTCAAATAACATTACTTCTGGTTCCATCGCTAATGCCCGTGCGATCGCTACTCGCTGTTTTTGTCCCCCTGATAGCTTGACTGGATAAGTGTCTGCCTTCTCTGGTAGCCCAACCTGAGTCAGTAATTCCATTGCCTTTTTTCGTGCCTTGGCTGAAGTTACATTTTTAACTTTAATTGGTGCGTAAGTTACATTCTCTAACACCGTCATATGGGGAAACAAGTTGAAATGTTGAAATACCATTCCCACCTTTTGTCGCAATTTTAGTATGTCCGTTTTAGGATTAGTAATATCTGCTCCCTCAATATAAACCTTCCCAGATGTCGGGGTTTCTAGTAAATTTAGGCAGCGTAAAAATGTTGATTTCCCAGAACCAGAAGGACCTATAACAGCCACCACCTCTCCTTTGCCAACCGCAGTGAATATCCCTTTAAGAACTTGCAAATTGCCAAAGGATTTAGATAAATCTTCGACTCTAACTGCTTCTTTGTAATCTTTGTTCGAGTGCATAGCCCCCCCAAGTTAAGAACATAACCATCACGTAATAAACCGCGCCAGCGAATAGCAGCGGTTCAAAATATATATACTTTTCTGCTCCTACAATCTGAGCGCGACGTAATAAATCAGCAACACCAATAGTAGATACCAAAGCCGAGTCTTTAAGTAAAGCAATACTTTCATTGACCAGTGCGGGTAATATATTTTTGACTGCCTGGGGCAGAATAATATCCAGCATCATTGGTTTATAGGGAACTCCCAGGGATAATGCGGCTTCTCTTTGTCCTTTATCTACAGCTAGGATACCACCGCGAATTGTCTCAGAAATATAAGCCCCTGAATTAAGTGTAAATGTAATCACCCCTGCTACCAGGGCAGGAATATCATAGCCAGTTAGCTGTGGGGTGGCGTAGTAAACAAGCGCAATTTGTAGTAACAGTGGTGTACCGCGAAACACAGACGTATAGGCGTTAGCTAACCAAGTTAGAGGCTTAATATTAGAAATTTTGAATAAAGAAAGAATCGTTCCCCAGATAAAGCCAAATAGAGCCGAAAGAGCCGTAAATAACAGTGTTGTCCCCAGACCTCTCAAGATAAACGGAATACTCGGTGCGATTCGAGCAAACGATAAAGCACTATTGCTTGCTTCTCCCTCTGCTGGTGTCGCCGTTTTTTCTCCGTCGCCAAACCACTTATTGACTAGACTTTCAAGTTTCCCGTTTTCTTTCATCTCTTCGAGAACGCGGTTAAAATCATTAACGTAGGGAGAATTTTGGGGAAAGGCAATAGCAGAACCAGCCTCTTCGGTGTTGGGAATCGTCTTAAATTCCAAATCGGGGTTAGCAGCAATAAAGCCTTTGGCGATAGTATCTTCGATAATCGCGGCATCAACTCGACCTGCTTTTACCTCTTGAATAATTTCACTAGTTTTATTAAGGGACTTAGTTTGCATCCCTTTTACTTCTTTGGTCATGGTTTTAGCCGCTTCTTCTTGAGTAGAACCAAGCTGCACGCCGACGGTTTTACCTGCTAAATCTTGGGGTTTAATTAACTTGCTACCTTTGAGAGCAACAATCGTGTTTTTAGCCTCGTAGTAAATTTCTGAAAAGTCTACGTTGTTTTTGCGCTCTTTGGTTGGGGTCATACCTGCCATCGCCAAGTCAGCCCGACCCGATTGCAAAGCAGGAATAATCCCGTTAAAGTCGGTATCAGTGACTTTTAATTCAAACCCTAATTCGTCAGCAATGTAGTTGGCAATATCTATGTCGAAGCCAATAATTTTATTACCAGAGGCGGTATCTCTAAACTCGTAGGGAGGATAGTCTGCTGAAGTAACCATCTGCATCTGTGTCGGCATTTTTTCTGACTGTGCTGCAACCCTTGTTCCTTGAATAAAGCCGATCGCTAGCACTATTATTAATGATGCAGTTGCTAGTATTATTCTACTTTTTTTCCTCAGCAGTATTTTCACCACAGCGTTACTCAAGTGTTTATTAAGGGGCTAAAGCGCGATCGCTTTTTTGATGCGCCTAGTTGCAGATAACGCAAGGCTAATACTTTAGTACAAGTCCTTACTCTTGCAAAACAGTTCCTTTGCTGTGTTCCCCGCTTTAAACAAACAAAGGCGCACTTGCGTATGTACTTGTCCGCATTCACTGTTGAACCCTTCAGGGGGTCGCATTGATTTTTTATTCTCCAAGTCAAGTAGCTAATGATTCAAAAATATTGATGCTAGCTACTTTGAAAAAAAAATTGTATCAGTATTATACTTGCCAAAGTTGTATCAGCACTAACTTTATGTTTTTATGTTTTAAGCCTCAAAACTCGAATCTTAAAATACGCAAAAATTGCTCTAGGTTTGTTGCCAATTAACCTACTTAAAACATTACAAATCAGCAACGCCAGAAATATTAAGGATAAAAACACAGCTTGGGCAAACCTAGGGTTTCGTCCCAACCCATCATCAGATTGAGGCACTGCACTGCTTGACCAGCTTGACCTTTAATCAGATTATCAATAGCAGACATCACTATCACTCTTCCTGTACGGGAGTCCACCTGAATGCCAATATATGCCAAATTAGTTCCACACGCCCATTTGGTTTGAGGATAAACACCACTAGGTAGAATTTTGACAAAGCTTGATGAGCGATAGAAAGCAGTATAAATAGTCAATAAGTCTTCTCTAACTAGACCAGGATCTCTTAAGGTTGCATAAACCGTTGAGAGTATTCCCCGAACCATAGGAATCAAATGAGGAGTAAACTGTACCGTAATCTCTTGATGAGCTAAGGAGCTACAAATCTGCTCAATTTCGGGGGTATGACGGTGATTAGCAACTCCGTAGGCTGCCAAAGAGTTATCTACTTCTGCCAATAGCATATTGGTTTTTGCCTGACGACCTCCTCCAGACGTACCTGATTTGGCATCTATGATAGCGGTTGACGAGTCAACTAAGCCATTTTTGAGTAATGGTGCTAGAGCCAACAAACTAGCGGTGGGATAGCAGCCAGGACAGCCAATTAAAGCAGCTTGTTTTATTTGTTCACGATGTAACTCAGGTAAACCATAAAC
Organism: Waterburya sp.; assembly: GCA_965218345.1. GTDB lineage: Bacteria > Cyanobacteriota > Cyanobacteriia > Cyanobacteriales > Xenococcaceae > Waterburya. The sequence goes on along the minus strand of CBDCKS010000002.1, from coordinate 4,821,915 downwards.
GGCTTTGCTAGCGATCGCCCGATCATGACGTGCCTTTTTATACCAATTTGTGTAAGTGTCTAAATTACTAAATCGATAGTCCGCAGAAAGATCTAACACTTTGCATCCTTTCTCGATTAAAGCTGGAGCAATATCGCAGGCTAAACCGTTTGGCAACCCTAAAAATACCGCTTCGCAGCGAGAAGCAACTAGATCTAGATCGATTTTTTCGACATTGAGATCCACACAATGAGCCAGATGAGGGTAAATAGAGCCATACTGTTTACCGGCGCTGCTATCACCGCCTAAATAAACAATTTCTGCTTCAGGATGTTCCAGGAGAAGTCTAACTAATTGAACCCCCCCATATCCAGAAGCACCGATAATGCCGATAGGTTTTTTAGCTGAATTACTCATGATGTTGCGCCTCTAGTGAATCTTGATTTAAGCTGCTTTTGATAATGATCTATAGTTTAAGCACTATCGGGAATTTTAAACGTAAACCATAAAAACATTTCATCGTTTTCTCTTATTTTTAAACCGTAATCTATGAGCTTTCTAACTAATTGGAAATTTGTCTTCAAGACCATAACTTAATATTGGGGGAGTAGCCCCCCATTGGACATTACGCCCTCCCCAAGCCCCTGACGTAAACATTAACCTTGGTTTTCTTCTCTATTAACTAGGGTTTCATTTTTAAACTTTTTTTTGGGCGGGTTAAGATTAAAAACCAACCCCTCAAAAAGGTAAGATATGTCTGCAACCTTTCTTCCTTTAACTCTCCCCAAACCCGTTGGTGTTCCACCTTCATGGGATGGTAGAGGCTGACTAGGAGAACTAGGGGAATCATTAATCTTCTTTGTTCATAATCATATATGCGGCAAACCAGGCGCCTTTGTGCAGTTATGCAACGCCGAAAAAACTTTAGCTCATGGAATTGAAGCTTTTGTTATATGAGTAGAGTAAAAAAAATTAACCCACCCATAATAAGTAAGGCAAAATCATCAATCTGTAACCACAATTTCCCCAACCATCCCCGCAGGAGCATGACCTTTAATCGAACAGTGTAATTCGTATGTACCAGGTTTCATGGGAGTCAAAACCCATTTGGCTTCTGCACCTGGTTGTAGTTCTAATTCGTGGACTGCTCCTTTGATTTCGACTTTACCCGCCTGTACTTTTTTCGTCCAGCTAACATCGGCAAAATCTTTTGACGTAAAGTAGTGTTTCTCAGGGCTGGGATTATCTAACAGTAATTTATATGGTGTTCCAGTTTCTAGTTGTATGTTGCTTGGGAAAAATTTTAATTCTCCGCTACTGTTTCCCAAACTGACCTTAATCTCATTAACATTTGAGTCAGCTAGTGTTGTTGGCATCCAAAATAAACTAAGTGCCAAAATTATTACGATTAATAAAATTAGATTTTGCCAAATTTGCTGAATAGCCGAGGGATTAATTAATCTCATAGCATCTTGAAAAGCGCGATCGATAGTAATTAAATTATAATTGGGCATCGATCTTGAAAAGAATAAGTTATAAGTCGGTTTAAGTGAAAACTTAAGAGTATATTCGCGCGTTGCTTAAAGACAACTTGTCTCCACTAAATATATAAGTCCTAGCAGCATCGCTACTAAGACTCTTCGTTTTTATATGGATTTATTTATATATCGATTATCAACCGCAGAATTTATGAAAGGTGCGATCTCGAGAGTATAAGCTGTGTAATTGCGATCGCATTATATAAATCGCATTATAATCGCTGGACAGAATTGTCTTACTTTTTTACATAGAGTGGAAGTGTTTTTTCCAGGTAGTGCATTTATGATGGACGAACTTTGTAATTTTATAAACTATTTGTGTCTCGTCATCTAGAAAGATTATTGAAAATTGATTCTTTATTACGCTCTGGAATCAGGCAAACTCAAAAAAGTTTAGCGGTCGCAACAGAAGTCAGCGATCGCACTATTAGGAGCGACTTAAATTTCTTACGCGATCGCTTATTAGCTCCTCTTGAATATCAGAAAGATAGAAGTAGAAGTTATGAATAGTAATTATCAAACGAGGGGTTAAACAATGAATTTTTTGGAAATTCAATTTTCTCTAAAAGGTAAAACATTACCAGCAGATCATGGTTATTCTCTCTATTCTGCTCTAAAAAATATAGTTTCAGAAAAATCTAGAAACATAATTTTGGAAGACTCTAAAATCAAGGATTTTTTCCCTGAAGTAATTTTATCTAGTATCCCTGGAATACCAAATAGACAGGGAATAATTTATCTCAATGGCTCATCTCGTTTGCGTTTAAGATGTCCATCAGAACAAGCACAGCAATGGTATCGTTTGTTTCAGAATCAGGTACTAGATATTAGAGGACATTTAATTCGTTTAATTCAGCCTCGATTATGTTTATTAGAGCCTAGTGAGGTTTTAAAATCTCGGTTAGTTACTTTCAAACTTGAAAGATGGGATATACATGATGCACCTGTTTATTTTTTAGAATCTTGTAAAAAAGCACTTATAAAACTTGAAATTGAAGCGCAGACATTTATTGATAGTAATTCTGATGGTGACTTAGCTGTGCGATCGCTCTTGATTAAACAGAAAAATATTATGGGCTTTGGAGTGGTCGTAGAAAATTTGAATGATGAAGATTCACTCAAGTTACAGTGTTATGGATTGGGTGGGAGAAAACACTTTGGATGTGGATGGTTTTATCCAAGTAAGGAGGTAGCTTAATGGAAAAAGCACCTGTTTTGAAACCCAACGTATTGTTGGCTAAATCTTTTGAGCCTGGTACATGGAAGGGTTCTTATACCAATTCTCAGAAGTAATGCACTAAATTAAGAAGAAAGAAGTGCAAGATGAATTTTTATGGGGAACAAACTGAAAGTAGAAATTACCGAAACTGCCGAAGAGCTTAAACAGCAGCTCAAACACCAAAAAAAAGGTCAAGAAAAAGAACGCCTGCAAATGCTTTATTGGCTCAAGAGTAGTCAAGTGAAAAGCCGTCAAGAACTAGCACAAAGACTAGCTAGAAACGAATCTACTATTTATCGATGGCTCAAAAAGTATCAACAAGAGGGGTTAACTAGATTGTTAGAAGTGAAACTAGCACCTGGAACCAAACCCAAGATTAAGGGTCAAGTTTTAGAGCAACTTCAGTCGAAGTTATCTCAGCCACAAGGTTTTAAAAGTTATCGAGACATTCATTCTTGGTTAATCGAGTTATTCAAGCTGGAGATAGGCTATTCAACGGTACATCGAATAGTTCGCGAAAAACTCAAAGCCAAACTAAAAGTCCCCCGTCCGCGATCGCCATTGACGACGAAGCAGCAGCAAGCAACATATAAAAAAACTGCCCGAACTAATTCAGGTAATGACCAAGCATTTTGCCCATGAGCGTCCGATACGTTACTTCTGTTCAGATGAGAGCCGATGGGGACTTAAGACTCTGACTGGACGGGTAATTACTTTGACAGGAATTAAGCCTGTGATTGAGGTGCAATGGCCTCGCCAAGCCTTTTGGCTTTATGGCGCAGTCGAACCTCTAAGGGGACAAAATTTCTTCTATGCTTTTTCTCATCTCGATGCAATCTGTTTTAATCGCTTTGTGGCTCAATTTTCTGCCGCTTTTCGGGATACCTTAAATCTGTTGCAGTTAGACCAAGCCACTGCTCATATTTCTAGCCAGGTTCACTGGCCTGATAATGTGGTTCCTATCTTTCAGCCTTCTCATAGTCCAGAGTTAAATCCCATTGAACGGTTTTGGCAAGACCTTCGTAAAGACTTCAAAAATAAAAGCTTTAACAATCTTGCTTCTCTTCAACAGGCTATTTTTAGTGCAGTCAATTCTTTAATACCTGAGAAAGTTGCTTCCTTAACTTCTTATCCTTTTATATTAGATGCCCTGTCTATTTAGTGCATTCTTTTTGAGAATTGGTATAAACTAGAGTCTTTTAAAGCCTGGGGTAGAGAATCTATTGTCTGTACGGTCGATACAGTTCTTGGACTTCTTCAATGTAACCGCAGACCATGTATTGTTTTCCTGCGATCGCATCTTACACGGGAAAAAGTAAAGACGGTAAATCGGAAGTCCCTGAAGAAGTGCTGGATGAATCTAACTCTGAACTTGAAGTCAAAGAAGGCTTTGAAATGTCAATTTAGTAATTTTTAGTCATTAATTAAAGAGAAAAAACATGACTCAACATATCTTTGTTACTGTTGTTACCCCCACTGATGTTGCTGCTAATAACCGTGGTGAAGGAGATGGTAGCACTTTATACTTTACAGAAAATTACCAGAGGTAACGACCAATATACAACTGTTAGTGCTGATGCGATTCGTTGGGGTTATCGAGAATATTTACAAAATTCTCAACCAGACAAAGTAAATCGTACCTTTGATGCCGAAGCAGATAAATACGATATCAAAGATGAAAAGTATAACCCTAAAACTTACATCGATGACGATCTTTTTGGCTTTATGGATGCCAAGAAAGATAAAAATAATAAAAACGCTACAACCAAACGACGTGGTGCATTAGAAGTGAGTCGGGCAATTAGTCTCGATCCTTATTGGGGTGATGTTACTTTTGGTTCTAAAGGTGGAGAAAAAGGCAAAACTTCAATTCATAATACTGAAGTTCATTGTACTGCTTATCAATATACTCTGGCTTTAACTCCTGATAGCTTGAAAGATCCAGAACGAGCTAAATTATTACTTGATGCCATACCAGCTATCAAGCACGTTGGCGGAAATCATGCTCGTTTCTTATATGAATTTCGTCCCGAATCAGTTGTTATTCGAGTAACTAACGATCCGAGTCCCTGGATTATGAACTGCTTTGAGAGAGTTGGCGATTCTATTGGTTGTTCTCGTTTAGTGCGTCTAGTTGATGTTAAAGATATACCAGCTTCAGAATTAATTATGGCAGGTGAAATTGCTGATACTCCTTACGGTGAACAACTCAAAAACTCAGATGTTGATGTTTGCCGAGGAATCAAAGAAGCGATCGCCGAAGCAAAAAACTGCTTAAAAATGAGGTAAAAGCTTAATGAATCAAACCTTATATATTGATTGTCCTTGCACCAGCTTTCCTCGCAGTTTTGCACGAGATTACAAAGAAACTTATCTCTATCCTCCACCTTCCACTATTTATGGTTTTTTACTCTCATTAGTCGGCGAAGAAGATTTGAATGCTCATTTGGGAGTCAAGCTGGCGATTGGCATTATTGGAGATCGACCTGCCATCTCTCGGATTCTTCGGAAGCAGCGATCGCATAAATTTGGCAAAAAGCATCTGGGTACTTATCCCACAAGCCAATATTCCAAACCCAACTTCCAAGAACTTCTAACCGATGTCAAAGTTGCGATCGAGATAGATTCATCGTCAGAAACAGTAAAAATAAAATTAGACGAACGAGTTGCGATCGCTTTATCTTCTCCCGAACAAATTACTCGTTTTGGAGGACTTAGCTTGGGTGAATCTTGGGCTTTAATTAATGGGATTAGAGCCTACCGACAAAGTGACGGAGAAATTACTTGGTTAGTCAAAGATAATCGAGGTTTAATTGGCTTACCAAAATGGATCGACCGCCAAACTTCGCGAGGAACTTTCCAAAGATTTTCTTTGGGAGAATTTGGCAATAATTGCTGGGTGGATATTAATGTTATTTAGAAAGCAAGGATCTCTGGTTGTGTGATTCAGTTCAATCGTAAAATAGCTTGAAATCCTTATGCCAAAAATATTTCAAAGATTTTATCCACTTTCGAGGTGCTTGCATTTTGCTCAAAGCATTATCGTATTGGACTTTCACCAATCTATTTTTCGCGCTTCTTTTTGTTTTATACTCAATGTAATCGTTTTTCCGAATATGCTTGTAAAATGTTTTCTGAGCATTGGCTATGATTGAGTTTGTGCAGTTGCCGTAGTTTACCTTTGATTGCCGCAAGGCGTTGATCACTGTGCAGAAAAGATTTAACCAACTTTACGCATCTAGTGGTTTACCTCTGATTGCCGTAAGGCGTTGATCACAAAAACGTGGGGGACTACGAGGAATCCGAGCAGCTATGATTTACCTCTGATTGCCGTAAGGCGTTAATCACTAGTTACTTTTTACTTTTTACTTTTTACTTTGTCCTACTGCTATCTAATTGAATCTGCTTTGGGAATCAAAATTACTGAAGGTAGAATCCGCTATCATGCTGATAGTGTTTTGGTTCATGTTCCTTCCCTGTATCTTCGCAGTACAATTAAGCCTAAAGTATTAAAGCCGAAAATTTAATTAATGAAATGCGATCGCGCCCACGAACAATCATATAGGGTAATAAATCCTTACTTATCGCTTTTGGCTCGTATTTTTCTTGCCACGATTTTTCTTTGGTCGGGAATCAATAAAATTATGAACCCTCTTGCCACAATTGAAAATATGTCCGCTCATGGAATGCCATTGACATCTGTTTTCTTGGTAGCAGCGATTGCTCTTGAGATTTTAGGCGGACTTTCGGTGTTGTTGGGAATCAAACCCCGATGGGGAGCAACTATGCTGGTAATTTTTCTCATTCCCGCTACTTTGATTTTTCATACTGACTTGAACACTGAAATTGAGCAAGCGATGTTTTTAAAAAACTTGGCGATGTTAGGCGGATTACTAATGCTGATTCAGTATGGAGGAGGGAATATAGTTTTGTGGTCAGCAGATCGCTCCCCGTCACACCAAGCCCTCTCAGACACAGATATCAAGAGTGATTAATTAACTATTGTTAGTTCCTTAACGATTATGTCAAACTATGAATATTGAAGAATTCATCCAGCAAAATCCCCAGCAGATAAAGAGCTATCCCCTTGCACTTCAAGCATTATGGCATGATTATCAGGGGGATCCGAACAAGTCTCACAAGCTAATCGACCGGGAGAGCGATCGCGATTGTGCCTGGGTTCATGCTTATCTACATCGAGTAGAGGGGGATTTGTGGAATGCTCGTTACTGGTATCGACGCAGTGGTAAACCAGAATCAAAACTAAGTTTGACCGAAGAACGTTCTCAGATAGCTCAAGCTTTATTAGAACAATTTTAGCTGACCTTCACTATATCTTCTCTACGTAAACTTAAATGGCAAACAACGCAGACAGGTCTAGTATTTAGGAGTCGATCGTGATAGTACAGTTTTACAGCGATCGCCACGTTTTGTAATTGATAATAATTCTCGCAGTTTTTTTCAGGTCTTTAAACAAGATTTACATCGCTTTTTAACTAATAATATTAAACCTCGAAATAGTAACTATAATTTTTTTCAAGAACTCAAGCAAAAACTAGATGATGCCTTTTTTCAATCCGATCGTAAACCATTAAACGATACCTTGATTTTGCAAACTTGCCGTCAGCTATATAGCTTTTTAATTACCGATACTCATTCAGCGATAGAGCTAAATAACTTGACTAATCTAATTGTTAATTTAGGCACTGCTCAGGTGATGATGTTTTTAATTAAAATAGTCTTAATCTCTCCCGAATCCAAATCTGATTTAGAGAAAAAAATTGCCTTAATTACTAGCTATTACCAGTTGAATGCTATTCAAGAAATACCCTGGTTATCTAAAACTTTAGAACACTTCTCGTAGCTTTTAGCATTTATTTTGACAATATTGATGTTTCAATTGCCAAAGCAATAGTCGCTAAGTAAGTAGGCGAAAGTAACTATCTTTCGGGCTTTAACTTTATTATCAAAATCTTTTTGTTTGCGCGGTCGCCATGGCGACCGCGCAAAGATTAAACTTAAAGATTACTAATAGAGTTCTGTTTCTTCTACTCCTAGTTCATTAGCTAGAGTACTTTGTAAGTCTGCTGGTATCAAGACTCGATTTACAGCGTGAATGACTCCATTGCTTGCTTCGATATCTGGAGTAACAACGCTAGCATTGTTGACAATAACACCTTGGTCGGTGACTTCTGTGGTTAAACCGCCATCGATGGACTCTACTTCGCCACTAGAAATATCGCTGGATGCTACTGCTTCGGGGATGACGTGGTAAGAAAGTACTCGTTGTAATACTTCTTTATTTTCTGGCTGCATTAAATACTCTAGTGTACCTTTGGGTAACTGGCTAAACGCTTCATTTGTGGGTGCAAATACTGTATATGAAGAGCTAGAATCAGATAAGGTATCTGCTAATCCTGCTGCTTCTATTGCTTGGGCTAAGGTACTAAATGTTTCACTTCCCGATGCTACCTCAACAACATTACCAGCTTTAGCATTGGCTTTGTCCATTGGCATTTCTTCTGCTTCCATAGAAGATTCTTTCATGCCTTCGTAATTACCAGCTAATGTGGGAGATACAGATAAAGTTCCTAGGCTTATAATTCCCGTTAATATTAATAGCTGTTTGGCAGTTTTTGTCAGAAAATTAAATTTCATAAATATGTTTAAAGTTATTAAGTTACATTTATACTCTAGTAGTTATTACTTAGTAACTTCTATTACTTAAGATAGAGATTGCGTTCTGTAATGTTCTGTAATTCTTTATAGTTAATATTGGTGGCTATTGCATACTTCTGTAGCAGCTTCGTTATCATAGGAAGCGATCGCGCTCTGGCTGATGGACACAAGCGGATTGAAATTAGTCTAATTGTATTTTAAATATTGTCATAGGTTTTTAAGCGATCGCCAAATTCTGCATAACCCATGATTACTATAACCTCTGGCTCAGTGGCTAGAACTATTTCGCGATCGCTCAACTGCACATTTTTTGTAGCTAATTCTAAATGCCGATCTAACTGAGAACCTTGTTGGTGATTAGCATTCTAGGTCTGAAGGTTGAGATTTCTCTGCCTTGCGCGTTCATTTACAGCAGGTTGAGGAATTTGATGATTAACAGAAATGGGTGTGTGTTGATAAGTTGAAGTATTCATTTTGGTTATTTTTCAACTGCTTTAAGGGTAATTAAATTTATCTATAGTCGTCACAGTTTTAATGTAGGAAGAGTTTATGACCATGATGTGTCAAAGCCTTGTCATTGTCGTGAAGGTATTTTAAAAATCAACAAGAAATAAAAGTTTTATCTGGCTATCGTCAAACTGTTATCTTTTTGACACACAAAAGACAAACGGAAATTTTAAAAATATTAATATACCAATAAAATTCAAGCTTAAAACTATGCCAACCTATCCTAAGTATGACCCTAATAGTAATGTAGTAATTGGTTCTTCATCTCATCGTCGCCGTATACCTAATAAATCTGTCGCTGCCTTGGCTTTAGTTTTGTTAGGTGCAGGACTCGGCGTAGGGGGAGACTATTTATTTGCCCACAATAGTATGGTTTCAGGGACGACCGCAGCTGCTGAATCTAATCCATCTACCGCAGCGAATAACCAAGTTACTACTCCCTCGCCAGCAGAAGGTTCAGTATACAATCTAGTTGCGAAGATCGCGCAGCAAGTAGGACCGGCCGTAGTGCGGATTGATTCTACTCGTACGATCAAGAATCCTAATGCCCAAATGTTTAACGATCCTTTTTTCCGTAACTTTTTTGGTTCGCAAATGCCCCAAATGCCCGATAAAGAAGTTCAGAGGGGATTAGGGTCTGGCTTTATCATTAATAAAGACGGCACGATTTTGACTAATGCTCATGTTGTTGATGGAGCACAAAAAGTCAGCGTCACTTTAAAAGATGGTCGTACTTTTCCAGGGAAGGTAATGGGCAGAGATCCCGTTACTGATGTAGCAGTAGTAAAAGTTGATGCCAAAAATCTACCTGTAGTAAAAATTGGTGACAGTAAGACTCTACAGCCAGGAGAAACGGCGATCGCTATTGGTAATCCTTTAGGACTAGACAACACCGTTACAGAAGGCATTATCAGTGCTACAGGTCGCTCTTCAGGACAAGTAGGTATTCCCGATAAACGAGTCAATTTTATTCAAACTGATGCTGCGATCAATCCTGGCAATTCTGGCGGTCCTTTGCTAAACCAAAATGGCGAAGTGGTAGGCATTAATACCGCTATTATTCAAGGGGCTCAGGGACTTGGTTTTGCCATTCCCATCGATACTGCTCAAGGAATTTCCAACCAGTTGATTGCTTCTGGAAAAGTAGAACATCCTTTCTTGGGTATCCAAATGGTCACTTTAACCCCAGAAGTCAAACAAGAAATAAACTCCAATCCTAATAGTGGTTTGAGTGTTTATGATAATAGCGGGGTTTTAGTTATGAAGGTAGTACCAGACTCTCCTGCGGCTAAAGCTGGCTTGAGGGCTGGGGATGTCATCGAACAAGTCAACGGACAAGCAGTTAAAGATGCTGACGCTTTGCAACAATCAGTGGAAAGCAGCCAAGTGGGTAAAAACCTCCAGCTCGATCTAAAACGTAACGGACAGCAGATGAATGTTGCAGTTAAAGCAGGAGCATATCCCACCGCTCAAGCTGATACAGAAAATGAAATGCCTTAAGCTTAAGAGCCATTGTTGAACCATGCGCGGGGGTCTGACCGCTTTTATGGCGGGAATCTGACCTCTGGTCGATGCACCACAATTAGATAACTCGATACGATAACACAATAAGACAAGGACGGCTAAAAAAGCCGAGCAGTTTCTAAAACTAACAACCAGGATAACTTCTCAAATGATTAGACTTAAATTTGTCGCAATAACAGCAATAGCAATATTTTTAGTAACGTTAGGTGGAACAGTCTTAGCACAGCAAGCCCCCGCCAAAATGCAGCCAATGCAGCAGACCTCAGAACAGATAGCGCAAATGCCCTCAACAGAGCAGCTTACTAAGACTAGCACATCTTCTCTGAGCAATTCCGAGAAGGATTTTTTGACTAAATCTGCTCAAGATAGCCTTTATGAGTTTGCTTCTGCTCAATTAGCCATCCAGAAAGCTCAAGATCCCAAAGTCGCGCAGTACGGTTTACGCTTAATGAACGACCATGCCGAATATAATACGCAGCTAATGGAACTCGCTCGTCGAAAAGGAATAATTGTACCTGTTGAGTTAGATAGTCAGAACCGATCTAAGTTAGAGCAGCTAATGCAGCTTCAAGGAAGCGAATTTGATCGCCAGTACATCAGTGAATCAACGCAAGCAAACGTTAGTGACGTAAAGGATTTGCAGAGCCAAGCTACATCTGTTCAAGATTCAGACCTGCAAGCTTTCATCGAGCAGTTTTTGCCCGTGCAGGAGATGCATTCGCAACTATCTATGGCACTTAAAAATGGCACTAGCTACAGCAAATACATGATGGACAATATGAATGCTAATAATTCTTAACAACGTTTGGCATCTACTCGTTAAGAAAATATCAACAATTTAAAAGCCAAGCCCTCACGGGGTGACAATGGATTTAAAAAGAAGACAAGACAAGCATTTTAGCCCTCATACCCTGTTGGTAAAAAGGTAGCTTATTGGGAGTAAATATCATTAGCTGTTCGACCCACTCATGGCACATTTGAAAAGCTTCAACCCACAAATTACCATACAAGCCCACCCAATTCGGGCGGTCAACATCCTGGGGAAACCCCAGGATTACGCCCTCAAAAAATTGCTATGTCTTCGATCTTTCCTCAAGTTTTCTTTCAATCGACAGACGTATTCTTTGATGCCTTTAAAGGCAATTGATTGACCTTTTTTGATAGCGCAAGTATAAGCAATTGCTATCAGTAAAATTAAAGATAATAAACGCTCATCTTTACCTTGACATTGCTCTAAATTATAACCACCTGATTTACAGTCACGGAACATAGCTTCAATTCCCATTCGCTTTTTGTAAGCTTTGAGCGTTTGCTTCAAATTAGACAAATTATTAATTAAATACCATCCTTCATTTTTTCTTTTACCACTAGTTATTTTGCTCCAATAGAAAGCCAGATTTACTCTGGACATTCCTGTTTGTTTAGTAAATCTAACTTGTTTTAAATAAAAAGATTTTCCTGGCTTTAATCCTAAAGATATTAATTGCTGGTCTTCTTCTCCTTCTTGTTGAATATATTTATTGCTTTTAGTTCTCAAGACATATTGACGCTAGTTTTTCTATCTGAATTGTTCTATAGCTTTGTAATATCAGTACGGTTATTCTCAGAGTTACATATTGTCTTTGGGTTAATAATTGTGAGATACATTTGTGATAGTATTGTGGCAACATTTTTTAGTTTGGGGTCTTCTTAATTATCTTGACCCCTCTTTTCTACCATTTCGCTGCTACATCCTACTCTCTGTCTTTCTTTTAACTTCTTTGTCACCCCGTGAGGCTCGTTTTATTAAAATTTACCCTTCAAGACAACATTACACAGATCGTCTTAACCTTTAGCTTCAATTACTTTTAGTTTGAGTTAATTTTTGCTGAATTAAATTATCAACTTCTTTAATTTCCTCTGGAGATTGTGCCATAGAATATGTTGTGGAATCAGCTTCTGAGGTAAAGCGATCTACAAAGGCGTAAAATGCAGCTTTATTGCCAGGATGTTTAATTAAATAAGCTCTTAATTCAGTTTTATTCATAGTGTTGAAGTCAGTCACTATAAAAATCTCCAATAACCGTTTTTATAGATTTCAATTTATATATTTTCACCAACAAGTATAAAAACATTGCCAGTTTGTTTATCTATTCTAACAATATAGATTGGTGTGAAAGTATTGGTCAGAGATTGACATAATATTACGCAAGTAGTTCCTTGTTTAGCAGTTGGTAAAATAATTCATTCTCACAGACTTATATTTCAGCACAGATAGTAGATAGAGGGACAATAATGACATCATCCCTGGAAAAATAATTGAAACTCGCCTTTCAATGCAGCATTACAGCGATCGCAAATTGTGGAAGCGTCAGCAAAACTGCCAACAGACAAAGAATAATTCCAAAGCGCGATCGCATTTCAAACTAGCCACTCTTATATTGAAAAATAAACACTTTGATATTTAGTAACGACAACCATCGACATTAATTATGTTGCTTTCTCTATTTTGTAACCAAGTTTTTTGGCATGACTAATAAATTCTGTAATATTTCCAATACCCCACTGATTACTAACAGCTATTATAGAATCTGATAGCTTTATTTGTTCATTTGGTTGAATAAAGTGTCTTTTATGACCTGTTCTATTGTGAATTTCGGTAGCCTTCTCTATTGTTCTGAAAACTCCCTGGATTCCTTGAATATTTAAGGGAAATGTGGAAGACAATTCACTAAAACTTACTTCTCCATTAGTATCTACATGAAACTTAATTATTTCTAAAACTAACCTTGATTTTCCTAATCTTTTGTTATTGAACAAGTATTGGGTACGGTCATAAGAAGAAACCCTATTGTTGAAAAATGTTTCTGTAGTGACATAAATTTGACTATCACTTCCCCGATATCTTTGCATTGTCAGAGCAGCGACTTGAATCTCAGTCAATATCTTATATCCGCTATTTATTTTTTCTGCTAGCTGAGAATTAATAGAATCACCTACTAAAATTCCTAACCATTTTGGATTTGCGCTTAAATTCTCTCCGATTAAATCCGAATATTTTTCAAGTAAATTGTCTTTCTTTTTTAAGTAACATTCTAATTGATTCAAATGTACTTCTTCCAGTGTTCCTAGTTTCAACTCAACTACCGCGATATATTCTTGTGCATAACTAGCAAGAATATCAATTCTGCCATCTGTATTTTGGCTTAATCCTCCTTCTTTAAGAGTTAACTCTGCTTCAATTATTTCCACATCAGAAAATATATCGCTATCTAAAGCTAAAACACCTTCATTTTCTATCAAATATGATTCCATTGATAGTTCTCTTCTAAATGGAAAGGGTTCAAGCTGAATATTATTTGCCGTAAAATGCTTATACAATTGCATTGATTCTTAAGCCAAGTTTATGCTAATTAATCATCCAACTATAATTCAGTAATATTTAGATGTACATAACTACTCATGCTGCCGTGTCTTAAAAAAGGTTGAGTTGCATAGTAAGTGAAACTCAACCTCAGACATAGAAAATAATTAAAACTCGCCTTTCAAAGCAGCATTACAGCGATTGCATATAGTCGGATCGTTACTCAAACTACCAACAGATAAAGAATAATTCCCAAGCGAGATCGCATTATTTAACTAATTTCTTTTTTATAATTAGCAAATAAATTTTCTGCTTTTTGACGACGACGACGATTGATATCATTGTTGCGAATATCAAACTCAGCACTAGCGATCGCTTCATCTAAGGTCATGTTAAGTGCATCTAACATCAAACAAGCTTCTTTAAGTCGTGATACTGATTTTTCTCTAGTCTTAATGTCAGGTATTCTACTATTCATGATAGATTCCAGTTATTCTTAATCTCTTTAATACTTACTTCTAAAGCATTAATAGTTAAATCGGCTTGTTCAATTGCTCGATACAATAATTCTAACGTACTGGGATTGATTTCAGGTTGTGCTTCTCCAATATTTAATAGCAAACGAAAAAGACGAGTGTAAGAGTCTCTGGCGCGTTCTCTAATATTTTGTAATTCTTCTAATTCAGGTAAACTTGCTGATGTTTCTCCATATCTTTCTACAAGATTAAAATCAGCAGCCGTTACTTCATTAATAATTTTAAAAAGCTGCTTTTGTAGATTAAATATTTCGATTAATGTTTTTTCTGGTAAATTTGCCATCAAATCGCATTACCAAATATTTCTGGTAGGGATAAAACTAATTACCCCTACAGCTAATAAGAATTAAAATTTGCCTTTTAACGCAGCATTACAGCGATCGCAAATTGTCGGATCTTCGGCAAAACTACCAACAGAAAGAGAATAATTCCAACATCTTTCACACTTTTCACCATCAGCTTTGACTACAGCGATATTGGCAATATTTGATTCACTCTTATATTCTGCATCAGGAAGAGAATCGACTAACTCTACTTGAGAAGCAAGGAAAAAATAACGTAGTTCATCAACGTTTTTCTCACTTAAAGTATCAGATGAATTGTAAGATGCAAGTTTATCTTTCGATTCTGCATCAGGAACATTAAGCAACACTTTAGCATCAAGAGAAGAACCGATCGCTTTGGCTGTTCTCGCCTGTTCCATTACCTTGTTGACTTCATCACGCAAATCTCGAATTGTATCCCAGAATTGGTTTATTTCGGGTTTTTTCCATTCGTCTTTGATTTCCACCCAACCAGATTCAAACACCGATTTATAACCCGTATCGTAAGGCAAGGCTTGCCAGATATCTTCAGCCATGTGACACAGTACAGGTGCGATCGCTTTGGCAATGTTTTCAATGGCTATTGATAATATAGTTTGACAGCTACGACGACGGAAAGAGTCAAGGCTGCTGATATAAAGTCTATCTTTAGCAATATCTAAATAGAAGTTAGATAGATCCACGACACAGAAGTTTTGAATTGCTTGGAAGAAGCGGAAGAATTGATAGCTTTCATAAGCTTCGGTAACTTCAGCAAATACTTCGGTCATACGGTGCAGCATATACTTATCCAATTCTGGTAAGTCTGCATAAGGTACAGCATTTTGTTTTGGATCGAAGTCATGTAAGTTACCCAGCAAGAAACGAGCCGTATTACGCACCTTACGGTACATATCAGAAGTCTGCTTGATGATATTTTTGCCGACACGAACATCTGAAGTATAATCAACCGAAGACACCCAAAAACGCAGCACATCAGCACCATAAGCGGGTTCTTGTTTTTGGTTATTGCCTCCTTCGATAATTAATTCGGGGGCGATACCATTACCCTTAGACTTACTCATCTTAAAGCCTTTTTCATCTACTACATAGCCGTGAGTGAGAACAGTTTTGTAGGGTGCAATACCGTTAGTCGCCACGCTAGTAAGCAGGCTAGATTGAAACCAGCCTCGATGCTGATCGCTGCCTTCTAGGTACATATCTACGGGATATTTCAATCTTCCCTTGGCTACCGCAGCCCAAGACGAACCAGAATCAAACCAGACATCCATCGTATCTGTACCTTTGCGATAGGTGCGTCCGTTATGGCGATATTGTTCGGGTAATAACTCTTCTACCGATAATTCCCACCACGCATCAGAACCTTTTTCAGCAACGATCGCCTTAACATGATTAATAGTCTCTTCGGTTAATAGAGGTTCATTTGTTTCTACATCATAAAACACGGGAATTGGTACACCCCAAGCCCGTTGACGAGAAATACACCAGTCAGAGCGATCGCTTACCATGGGCGTAATCCGTTTTTCTCCCTGGGCGGGAATCCAAGTTACATCAGAAATAGCTTTTAAAGCTCGATCGCGGAAGCCTTCTACCGAAGCAAACCACTGTTCGGTAGCGCGGAAAATAGTAGGCTTTCCTGTACGCCAGTCATAGGGATATTTATGGGCATATTCTTCATGTTTGAGTAATGCCCCAGCTTCTGTTAACGCATCTATAATCGCCTGATTACCTGCGCTTACCTTTTCATTGCCTTTAGCAACTACCTGCAACCCTGCAAACTGACCAGCTTCCTCGGTAAACTTTCCCCCATCATCCACAGGCGAAAGAATAGGCAAACCATACTTTTGTCCTGTAATATAGTCTTCCTGTCCGTGTCCAGGGGCAGTATGTACCAATCCTGTACCAGATTCGGTCGTGATATAGTCACCACCAATTACTACTTGGCTTTCGCGATCATACAAAGAATGACGATAAACAGTATTTTCTAGAGCTTTACCTGTCAGGGTAGTTTTAACTTTTAACTCTACTCCTAAAGTTGTCGCTAGTTTCTCGACTAAATCTTTAGCAACGATTAAATACGATCCCCCCTTGCCCCCCTTAATAAGGGGGGTGCCGAAGGCGGGGGGATCTATTTCCACAACCACATATTCTAATTCTCCATTAACAGCTACCGCTAAGTTACCAGGAATAGTCCAGGGTGTAGTTGTCCAGATAGCTACGCTGAGATTAGGCAAATACTGTTTCAATTCTGCTGCGTCTTCTCCTAACTTTGTTACAGGAAAAGCGACATAGATACTAGGAGAAATATGCCCTTCAGGATATTCCAATTCCGCTTCAGCCAGTGCAGTACGAGAACTAGGACTCCAGTGAACAGGCTTTAAACCCCGATAAATATGCCCTTTAAGCACCATTTGCCCAAAGACATCGATTTGTGCTGCTTCATATTCTGGCGTAAGAGTTAAATAAGGATGTGACCAATCTCCCCAGATGCCATAACGCTTAAAGCTGGCACACTGTTCCTGTTGCGCTTGTAGCGCAAATTCTTTAGCTTTTTGACGTAACTTAAGCGGAGTTAGCTCTTGTCTCTCTTTGGATTTAATTTTCTGTAAAACTTTTAATTCAATTGGTAGCCCGTGACAATCCCAACCAGGAATATAGTCTGTCTTGTGTCCTTGCAACAATTTGTATTTATTGATTATGTCCTTTAGCACTTTATTCAACGCATGACCCATGTGCAATGCACCGTTAGCGTAAGGAGGACCATCATGGAGAATAAAAGAGTCTTGGGGATTATTCTGTGACAGTTGCTCGTAAATTTTGTTTTCCGCCCAAAATTGCTGTAATTCTGGTTCGCGCTGCACGGCATTCGCCCGCATATTAAATCCTGTTTGGGGCAGATTTACAGTTTCTTTGTAGCTTTTTGCTTCTGTCACAGTTTCAACTATCTGAATTTAGTTAAGGGTTTGCTTATCTTCTCGCCTGTATATTATTATCCTATCGCACCACTGAATTTCAGATTTTTATTTTCCATCTAAGATAATATCTAATATATTTAGCTACAAAGGTTTGATAACCTCAAAATGACCAAAGAATTGTGTCCTTGTGGAAGCAAAAAGCAATATTCATACTGTTGTGGTATGTATCTATCTGGTAAAAAGAAACCAGAAACGGCTGAGAAATTAATGCGATCGCGCTATACTGCTTTTACTCAGGGTAACGTTGATTATCTTATTGCTACTCTGCATCCAGACAAAAGAAACACTGGCGACAAGCAAGAATTGACTAAGAGTATTAACAATACCCAATGGCTAGGCTTGACCGTTATTGATACCCAAAAAGGTAAAAAGAATGACGTGACTGGTTATGTAGAATTTGAAGCAATTTATCGGGTAAATGAACCAGGACAACTTCACGAACGTTCTAAGTTTATTAAAACTGATGGTCAATGGTTTTATGTAGAAGGAGATATCTTACCAGGAACAATACCTAAGCGTAACGAACCTTGTTGGTGTGGTAGTGGCAAAAAGTATAAAGATTGTCACGAAGTTTGATGAGAACAAAACTTATCTATCTCCTTTATCTCGCGCAAAGACGCAAAGGCGCAGAGAGATTTTGAAAAGTTATTAAGAGGATGGGTTTCATTTTTAAATCAATTTTTTCAATCCATATTCAATATTTAATTAGTAAAAATTGAACTTATTAAGAAAAGTATTGTAAGATTCTAACCAAAGAAACCTTCCAACAGGCTGTTTTTATCTTAGAAACTATCTAAGCAAGAACAAAGTTTCCTTGTTGAGACTACACTGCTATTATTTTATTTTTATCAAAGACGACGATCTCTTTAACTGAGATAAATTTTCATTTCCCGTGCAAAACATGACTGTTTTAATCTCAGCAATTAGTAATTCAATCAACTCGTCAATAGCTGATTCTGATTCGGATGCAGCCTGAAGAAAAGGAAAGGCTAATCCTGCTAAATCTGCTCCTAAGGCGATCGCTTTAGCTACTTGCATACCATCTCGCAAGCCTCCAGAAGCAATTAAGGGCAAGTCTGAATATTGTTGGCGAATTTGGACAATACAGTCGGCGGTAGAAATCCCCCAGTCTGCAAAAGTTCTGCCTAATCTACGCTGTAAATTATTTTCTGCTCTTTCGCTTTCTACCATTGCCCAGGATGTTCCTCCTGCACCTGCTACATCAATAACATCTACTCCTGCTTCAATTAGCTTAGTTGTCATGGATGCAGAAATACCGTTGCCAACCTCTTTAGCAATTACAGGTACATCTATTTGCTGACATAGCTGTTTTATTTTGGCTAACAAACCTTTAAATTTTGTATCGCCGTTGAATTGGATACATTCTTGTAAAGGGTTAAGATGCAAAATTAAAGCATCGGCTTTTAAGATATCTACGACTTTTAAACACTGTTCAATGCCATAGGTATAATTAAGCTGTATCGCCCCCAAGTTAGCAAACAATATAGCATCGGGTGCAAGCGATCGCACGGCGAAAGTATGAGCCACATCAGGATTTTCTACCGCAATCCGTTGTGAGCCCACTCCCATTGCCAAACCGTGCTTTTGGGCTGCTACAGCTAAACGGGAGTTAATCATTTTTGCCTTTTCTGTTCCCCCCGTCATGGAAGAAATTAATAAGGGTGCATTTAAAGTTTTACCGAGAAAATTTGTATTTAAATCGACTTCACTTAAGTTAATTTCAGGTAAACAAGAGTGATTGAAACGATATTTATCTAATCCGTTGGTTAGATTACAAAACTGAACGTCGTCCTCCAGACAAATACGCAGATGATCGGCTTTTCTGGTTTGCGTATTGGTCATTGATTTTCTACTCCTTAATAAATAACTTACGTTTAATAGGCTTATCTTACTGCCCCTGACGCATCGTAATTTGATTTTTACAATAGAATAATATTAAAAACCAAAAAAATGAGGCGAACTATAATAATCCACCTCAAAATATCATTTGCTATCTAAACGACATTGAAATTGCAGTTTAGCTGAATTAGTTTATTATCTTTTGCCGATTTTCTTAGCCATGTTGCGGAACATATCCATGCTGTTATCTGCCTGACGACGCTTCTCAGGAGCTTGTTGAGTTGATGCAGGTTTGGATGCAGACTGCTGAAAGTTAAACTGAGGCTGACCTTGGTTAGTTTGAGTAACCGCAGAACCGCCAGTAATCCCAGGCTGAGACTGAGAGCTAGGAGTAGGATTAAAAACAGTATTTTCAGTAGTATTCTGACTAGTACTACTATTTTTATAAAGGTTATTCCTATTGTCCATCGAAGAAACTTCGTTTTCAAATGCAAAACCGTCTTTATTTTTGAGGGTTTTGGGGAAAGTTCTTCTGGTTCTTTTACTGGTTCTCATATATTCGATGTTGCCCATAGTCTGAGCATCATCAGGACTTAAGAAAAAATCTTTGTCTCCCATGATATTTAAATATCTCCTGTTTTATTAGTAATTATTCAATGATGTTGATAATTGCTTTAGATTAAAATTCCGTTGCACTAGATTACGGAAAATAACTAAAGATTACTTATGCTTAAGTATTATCTTACACATAAGTAATGCTAATAGTCAATGAAAATGCGGAAATTTTTGAGGTAAAAATCAATATTAAGATCTAACTGTAATTACTTAAAATTGGCTCAATTATTAAAAAATAGTCAGAGCGTTTAAAAATTTAGTTATTTACAGACTTTTTCTATCCATTAAAACTTTTTGCAACAGAACCGATTAAATAAAGCTAAATAATTCATAATTGGGTGTGTAGCGCGATGCATCTCTTTTATATTTATGAATTAATTTTAGGATTACAACCATCACCAAAAGCAGACATGAAAAACCTTATATAGTTTACACTGATCGCCAAGCAAAAACTTTATCAAAACTTCGTTTGCGGATCACAGCATTTTCATACTTATAAATTTAAACTAGAGATTAGTCGTAAAACCTTTTAAATTTCAGAAATGTATTTATGTGGTTAACTACAGCAGGAATATTTCTATAGCAATCCTAGATGATAGTAGAGAAAGCATCATAGCTATTCAAATTGGGTAGAGTGAACAATCGGTGCTTGATAAACAGCTCAAAGAGTTTCTTGGTAAATTTGAAAGACCGACAGCGTAGATGAAGTTGCTGTAGCAGTTGTTTTGCCTGTCCCCAAACGTTTTCAATCGGGTTTTCTTGTGGTGCATAAGGAGCAACCTCGGCAGTCGCTACAACGGGCGGAACACCCGCAACGCGCTGCCTCGCAAATCGAAGACAGTGAATCTGCCAATCGTCACCTTGATTAACTTGAGCAAGAAAGTCACGAAATTCTTGAGAGCGATGATAACTGGCTCCGTCCCAGACTAGAACCAACTTCACACCTGGGTTTTGCGCTTGTATCTGTTGGACAAACTCGATAGTCGAGGTGCTGTTGGCTGTCGAACAAGAACTCAAAAACATTTCACCACTGATACAGTCTAAGGCACCATAATAGGTTTGACTAGCTCGATAATTATCCATCTCAACTAGAAATTGGTTTTGATACCTCTGGTGCGGAAAAAGTAGCTCAATGGGCAGAAGGAGCAAAAGTATTCAAAAGCTTCAATCAAACTGGTTGGGAAAATATGGCAAATCCAATTTATGAAGGAAAAGCAACTGCCATGTTAATTTGCGGTGATGATAATGAGGCTAAAAAAATAGTTTTGCAACTGGTTAACGATATCAGGTTTGAAGCGATCGATGCGGGAGAACTGGAAGTTGCTCGATTGATCGAACCCTTTGGCATGACTTGGATACATTTAGCAATGAAACAAGGGCTGGGAAGAGATTGGGCATTACAAATAGTTCGTCGTTAACTAAGTCTTTTACGATATTACATAAATTAGGAGGTAAATATGCCATTTCACAACGTTACCGAGTTACCAAAAGGATTCTGCGATCCAGATTCAGCTTTGCCTAGTGAGTTATCTACAAGCGATCTCGTTCAAATTACTGAATTGCTGCACCGTGTTTATCTATGTGAAGATAGCCGAGATTATGATGCACTAAAAAAGATTTTAGTAGAAGACTATATCAACGAACATCCTCTATTTGGCAAACATGAAAGTGCTAGTAGCTTTGTTGAATGGTTCAAGAATGCTCCTGCTGGATTCGATGGTATCCGACACCATTGCTTAAACTCAATCACCCGTAGAGCCGGTCAAGATGTAGCAGAATCAATTAGTTATATTCTGGTACTTCAACTTTTTCCTGCCGAATCTCGTAACGAGTCTCCCAGCGAAGAATTAGATTCATTACTGCCTCGTACTATTGGTCATGGTGTTGTATGCGATCGCTGGGTCAAAGAAGATGATAGATGGTACTTGCAACATCGTATTTATCAACAGATGTCGATTAACTCTGCTTTCTTACCAGACAGCAATAAGCGCGAGGATGCTGCGCGAACCCCACAATAGTTTTCGCTAGAACAATGAACAATGATACATAATGCTAACTTATAGTATTTTTGCTCAATAAAACGTCCGTATAATTAGACTTTATATCAATTATTATTAGTACAAAAAGTTTTAATTCCTAAAACAGCGGTCGCTTAGGTGAGTAAATAGTCAGACAAACCTTAACTTATGTAAATAAACTTGTTAAGCAGTATTGCAACTTTAGTTAAATAAAGCGATCGCCTGCAAATAAGCCAGGACAGCATGATAATATCCACTTCAGGATAAATAGGGTGAAGCTCCTAATTGAGTCACATTTGTCCTCAGCTTCAAACAAGATTTTATAGATATTTAGGAGAAAAACTTTGGGATTAAGAGTAGCTGTTGTCGGTTCTGGACCCGCAGGTTCATCAGCCGCAGAAGTTTTAGCCAAAGCAGGTATTGAAACTTATTTATTTGAACGCAAACTAGATAACGCTAAACCCTGCGGTGGAGCGATTCCTCTTTGTATGGTGGACGAATTTGATTTGCCTCAAAAGATTATCGATCGGCAGGTCAAAAAAATGAAGATGATCTCGCCCTCAAATCGAGAAGTTAATATCGGCTCGACTCTTAAAAACGGCGAATATATCGGTATGTGTCGCCGAGAAGTTTTAGACGGCTTCTTGCGTAATCGTGCCGCTCAGTTGGGTGCAAATTTAATTAACGGTACTGTATATCAGCTAGATATTCCCGATAGTGATAAAGAACCCTACACGCTTCACTATGCCGATCATTCGACTGGTGCTGTTAAAGGGGTGATGAAAACCCTCAAGGTGGATTTAGTAATTGGTGCTGATGGTGCTAACTCTAGAATTGCCAAAGCTATAGATGCTGGTGATTACAACTATGCGATCGCTTTCCAAGAGCGTATCCGTCTACCAGAAGACAAGATGGCATACTACGAAGATCTAGCCGAAATGTACGTCGGTGACGATGTTTCTACAGATTTTTATGCTTGGGTGTTCCCCAAATTCGACCACGTAGCAGTCGGCACAGGAACAATGAAGGTAAACCAAGCTGACATCAAAAAACTACAGGCGGGTATCCGTAAGCGTGCTGCCAAAAGACTAGAAGGTGGCAAAATCATCAAAGTCGAAGCACACCCAATTCCCGAACATCCCCGTCCTCGTCCTATTTTGGGCAGGGTTGTTTTAGTCGGCGATGCTTTAGGCACTGTAACCAAGTCTTCTGGGGAAGGTATTTACTTCGCAGCCAAGTCTGGTCGTATGTGCGCCGAGATGATTGTAGAGCGATCGCAAGATGGACAAAAAGTTCCTACTGAAAAAGATCTCAAAGACTTTATGAAACTCTGGAACAAAGAATACGGTGCAACTTATCTCGTACTGGATATTCTGCAACGAGTTTTCTATCGTAGTGATGCTACCCGTGAAGCATTTGTCGAAATGTGTGATGACATCGACGTACAAAAAATGACTTTTGATAGCTATCTCTACAAAACTGTAGTTCCTGCTAATCCTTTAACGCAAATGAAGGTAACAGCCAAAACTCTGGGTAGTTTACTTAGAGGCAATGCTTTAGCACCTTAAGTAATCAATAATCAATTTTTAAACAGCATCAGATTTCTAAATTCTGGTGCTGATTTATTATGCTTAATCAATAGATTAGGGCATTTCTTAATCTCTTTGCGTCTTTGCGCCTCTGCGCGAGATAATTGTTTATAGTCTCAACCTTTACTTCTGCTATACTAATAACTTACCTGAATGACTGATTCTATCCAAGAACAACTAAAAGAATTAAATACCGTAGCCGTAAAGGCGATCGCCTCAAGCAATAACTTAGAAGAGCTTGAACAGCTAAGAGTCAAGTATCTAGGCAAAAAAGGTCAACTATCCCAAATTCTCAGAGGAATGGGCAAGTTATCCGCCGAAGAACGCCCTGGGGTTGGTTCGCAAGCTAACGTAGTTAAACAAGAAGTTCAAACTGGTATAGAACAACGTAAGCAAGCCTTGCAACAGGCAAAGATAGAAGCGCAAATCAAAGCCGAAACCATAGATGTGACTATGCCAGGAGTGAATCGTCCTTTAGGTCGAGTACATCCTCTTAATGGTGTAGTAGATCGTATCTTAGATATCTTTGTTGGTCTAGGCTATACGGTTGCCACTGGTCCTCAAATAGAAACCGACTATTATAATTTTGAGGCTCTCAACACTCCTCTGGATCATCCCGCTAGAGATATGCAGGATACCTTTTATTTACCAGGAGGGAATTTATTACGTACTCAGACCTCTTCGGTACAAATTCGCTATATGGAAAATCATGAACCCCCCATCAGAATTATTGCTCCTGGTCGAGTTTATCGTCGGGATACGGTAGATGCTACCCATTCAGCCGTATTTCATCAGGTAGAAATATTAGCAATTGACAAGGGTATAAAATTTACTGACTTAAAAGGCACGATCAAAGAATTCTTACAGCGGATGTTTGGGGATGAACTCCCCGTACAGTTTCGGACTAGCTACTTTCCCTTTACCGAACCTTCAGCCGAAGTAGATGTGCAGTGGAAAGGCAAATGGTTGGAAGTGATGGGGTGCGGAATGGTCGATCCCAACGTTCTTGAAGCCGTTGGCTACGATCCCGAAGTATATACAGGTTTTGCAGCAGGTTTCGGGGTAGAAAGATTTGCCATGGTATTACACCAAATTGATGATATTCGCCGTTTATACAATAGTGATCTACGCTTTTTAAATCAGTTTTAGTTATTAAAGCTATCAAACAACGTGACGCTAGCATTACAACCAGTAAAAGATAATGCTAAAACGATTGTGGTTATATTGACTACGAAAGTGTTTTATTATGCTTTGCTGTCTTTTCCTGGTCATAAGAGCTTATGTCAAATTGTAGTTGGTAATTATTAAATTAGAATGCTTAATTTTTACAGAAACGAGACATATAATAACCTATAGAATATTTAAACCAATTACAATACTTCTAACATTACGATGCTTTAAATGGATAGTTCATCTAGCGCACTTTTGACCTCTGAAGTAGAATTACTGATATTGTTGCTTATCGCCTGTTTAGGATCCGTTACTTTTGAAAAATTTAACATCCCCTATACAGTTGGATTGGTAATAGTTGGTTTGGGGTTAGGATTTGTCACTCCTCTGCTTTTTGCTGTCGATCCTTTGAGTTCTCTGACTCTATCTCCGAATGTAATTCTGTATGTTTTTGTTCCACCACTAATTTTTGAATCGTCAATCAATCTCGATAATCAGCTTCTTTTCGAGACACTAACTCCTTCATTAATCTTAGCTGGACTGGGATTGTTGGTTTCGGCAGGCGTTGTCGGGGGCTTAATGGTTTGGCTGACACCTTTATCTCTTAGTGGCGCTTTCGTGTTTGGATCTTTGATTTCCGCTACAGATCCAGTAGCGGTGATTGCCTTATTCAAAGAACTAGGCGTTCCCAAACGTTTAACAATGGTGGTAGAAGGGGAAAGTATGCTCAATGATGCTACTGCGATCGTCCTCTTCGATGTAGTCATGGCAATAATTGCTAGTGGTACGGTTGGTGTAGCAACTCTTGGAGATGCTTCAGTTAACGTTTTTGTGGTGTTGTTTGGCGGAATTTTGGTCGGTGTAGTTATTGCTGTAATTATTTTTGGTTACTCCATTAACCTAGCCAAAAATAATGCGCTAATTCAAACTACTGTAAGCATTATTATTGCCTACGCAGCTTTTATGGTTTCCCAACGCTATCTGCAATGGTCTGGAGTGATTGCAGTAATGTCCGCGGGATTGGTGGTTGGTTGGTATCTCAACCATAGGCTCAGTCTAGAAGTGCGAACTTATCTGCAAGAGTTTTGGGACTATGGAGCCTTTATTGCCAACAGTCTCATCTTTTTGTTGGTTGGGCTGACAACCAGTGACTTTATTATCAGACTCGGTACTGAAAGTCCGAGATTTTGGATTGCTATTGGCTGGGCGATCATCGCCACGCTGATAGCCCGTGCAGTGGCAGTTTTTGGTTTAATACCATTTTCCAACTGGTTACAAAAATCCGAGCCATTTGGCTGGCGTTATCAGCTAGTAGCTTTTTGGGGCGGACTACGGGGAGCGGTTGCTTTAGCCTTGGCACTAAGCCTCGATCGCTCGTTTCCCAATCGAGATTTAATTATCGCCATGACGCTAGGGGTCGCACTATTTACTATTTTGGTTGCCGGTACGACTACAGGAAAACTAATTAGCTGGCTCAAAATAGATGAACCGCCAGTTTTAGAGCGGTTGGGAAAAGCCCAAGCAACTATTCTAGCCAAACGAGAAGCCCTAAAATTGCTGCATAAGCTAGGTTTGATGGGGCTATTTGATAAAGAGGTTATTGTAGAAATAGAAGAAGATTATTATCGGGTGCTAAACACGGCAGAAACTGCCGTAACCGAGATTTGGGATGAACTGAAGCTCGATCCAGGATTGGCGCGTCAAATTTTATGGTTACAAATACTAAGAATTGAACATCAGGCTCATGTCGATTTATACGACCGCGGGCTTTTATTAGGGAGTGCTACGCGCAAACTAGAACTTCTGGTTGAGGCTAAACGAGATAGCGTTTTAAATCGTCAGATACCGCCTCCAGTGCCAGCTTTATGGTCGTTAGAAACTCCTTTAGAAAAGCTGATTTTCAAACAACTACGGCATTTTTTCCCTCACCACAAGTTTTTTGGGCAACGTCGCGGACAATTAGCAGCGATTCGTTACGAATACGATGCTGTAACGGCATATGTGAGCCAAAAAATTGTCAAACAGGTAAAACAATTGGTTAAGGCAAATGCAGTTGAATTGGCAGTAGCTCAAGACTGCATTATATTTTATCAGCAAGCTAGCCAAAGCGCGTTAAGGCGAGTAAAGGCAATGGGGACTAGTCGACACGAATTAGCGATCGCTCTTCAGAAGCAGGTAGCGACTCATGCTGCTCGTACCAGCGAAGGAGAAGTAATCGAACAGCTTGTAGCCGAAGGCGTAATTCCCGAAAATGCCCTAGATCGAATTCAAGATTTAATTGCTAAGGAAAAGATCTAGGGAATAAGTTATATCAAGTCAAATAAAGTTGGCGACAAATAATATTCAGGTAGGGCGAAGGTTGGTTCGCCCTTACGAGATGTGTCCCATTCTATTTGCTATTAAGAGGCTGTATAAACAAATACAGGTACTCGCTTAAAGGCTGGAGTTCCACAGCGGGACTCTACGGGGGCATTAAAAATCACGTTAACTTCGGGGTAGAACATCAAAGCAGCACCTTGACGCACTTCACCATAGATAATCTCGATATTGTCCAACTGACTAGCGTTTCCTTTTACAGTTACCCGTTGGTGTTCTTGTAACCCAGCACTTTCTGCATCAGCACGATTCATCAAAATACAGTGTCGATGAGTTATTCCCCGATATTTATCTTCAGTTTTATAAACCACCGTGTTGTGTTGAGAATAACTTCTTCCCGTCATTAATGCTACGACAATACCGTGAGTGTGGTTAGTTACATCAAAGTCTTGAGCTTGAGGAAGGAATAATTGAGGCAAAGTCGTAACAAACATCTTTGCTTTGCCAGAGGGAGTAGGAAAATGAGGCTGCTCAAAAATTCGTCCGCCAATGGTAAACTCTTCTTTTGTTTCGTCAATCTCGCCTATTTTCTCGTAGCCAGGAATAGTTTGAGCAATTAACTGTCGCACATACTTAGTATCTTGAAGTTTGCGCCAGTCGATAGGATTATCTCCATGCAGACGATGGGCAAGTTCAGTCAAAAAATTTACTTCGGCAATTAAATCAGAATCTTGAAGGTGGGTTTGTCCTTCATCGTTAAAACGTACAAAGTTATTACCAGACTCTACCGTAGTCTTATGGGGATTTTCAAAACGATTAAAAACGGGAATGACAATTGTTTGTTGTGCCAAGCCATGAAAATGTCCTAAATTGGGTTTGGTAGCTACATAAATAATAGTTTTGATTTTGCCCAATGCCCGCTTGACTTTGTTGCTATCTGGATTTGCTCCATAGAGGTTTCCGCCTAAACAAATCAGCGTGTCTACTTTGCCTGCATCTGCTGCTTCAATTAAGGCTTGAGTGTCATATCCTGGTACACGACCAACAGAGCGTCCTAAAAGTTTTTCTAAAGACTGTTGAATTTCCTTTTTGAGCCTAACTGTCACTCCCATCGAACCAAAGCCCTGAACATTAGAATGCCCCCGTACAGGCATCAATCCAGCCCCAAACTTACCCACATTGCCAGTTAATAAGGCAGTGTTGGCAATACTACTCACATTATCTACACCGTTTTGCTGTTGTGTAATTCCCATTGCCCAAGCAAAGACGACTTTGGGCGATGAACCTATAATTTGAGCAGCAGCTTCAATCTCTGCCTGAGAAACACCGCAGGTTTCAGCAATTGTAGACCAGGAAGTAGAATTCGCATAAGACAAAACCTCTGACCAGTTTTCAGCGTGTGCTTCTAGAAATTCCTGGTTAACTTTTCCCTGTTCGATTAAAGACTTTTGAATACCCACAAAGAGAGCGACATCACTTCCAGGAATAGGCTGAAGATAGATAGAAGCAATATCCGAACCAGTCAGTAAAGATTTTACAAATGCAGGCGAGGCAAACTTAACTAATCCTCTTTCTTTAACTGGATTAATAACGACAACTTTTCCACCCCGTTTTCGTAGCTTAATCAATTCATTCATCAAACGAGGATGATTATAGGAAGCGTTAGAACCTGCCAGCACAACACAATCGGTTTCTTTTAAGCCTTTCAAGCTAACCATTGATGTGCCTGTGCCAAAGATTTGTTTGAGTCCAAAAGTTGAGGGTGCATGACAAAGATCGGAACAGTCTGCCAAGTTATTAGAACCCAAAGCGCGCATCATTAGCTGTAGCAAAAAGGCAGCCTCATTAGAAGAACGTCCCGAACTATAAGATGCTACTTTTTCTGGTGTTGTCTTAAAAGCTGTTTCTGCCAGTTGATAAATTTCGTCCCAGCTAATTCTTTGATAGTGAGTACTACCTTGAGATAGAATTACGGGAAAACTCCATCTACCTAGTTTATCTGCCTCTAAAGATGTAAGCTGCTGAAGTTGTTCTATGCTTTGAGTGTCAAAGAAATTATTACCAATTGCTGGTTGAATTTCAGCAGATATTGCCTCAACACTTTTCATACAGCGTTGTAGCTTTTCTCCCTCCTCGTTGGTAAATCCTCCTGCTTGTCCTCCTGTTCCCCATGAACATGATAAGCAGGCACTTTTATGCAATAAGGTTTTCCAAAGCTTTAAGCCTTCGGTCGATAGAGTATGTTCCGCCCAGTATTCTATTACTGGCAAACCTCCCCCCGCGTCAGGTAAGTTTTTATCCTCTGAATCAGATGTTGAAGCGGTTTGATGCTGCTTGTTCTCATTCATACTGCTTGTTCCCTCTTTATTAATTGAAAACGAGTTTGACAGATTAAATATATATACTATTTTGAAGAAAATGCGACATATAAGTCTGTTAAAAGTACAGCAAAATATAATGACACGCCCTAGTTAATTTAGATTAATTCATCGGAAAATGAATTACTAAGATTGAAACATCATCATGGGAACGGGCGATCGCTTCGGGAATAGTACCAACAGCAGATCGCTGGCGCAGTCTAGCTTCTATGGTTTTTACGGGAAACAGTAATAAGTCGTTACGGCAAATTTTTTGGGAAACTTCTTTGATAAAATTGCCTTGTGCCTGACCGACAACAACATCTTGATTGAGTTTAGCTAATTCTTGAGAAGACAGTTGAGTTTGTTTGTTACTGACTACTAATAGTACTTCCAAGTTAGTTTTTAGTTCGCTAGCTAGCATTTGAGCAATATTAATAGTTTGTTCAAATTCATCTGCTAGTGCCTGCCTTTTAGTAACGGCTAAGAAAACCCTGGCGGTATTAGCAATAGGTTGAACAAAGCGAGTAATTAAGACAGGAATGGGTAATTGCAGGGCAACATTATCGATCATACTGCCAAAGAAATTGTCTTGATAGGTAGAATAGCCTTTCCAACCACAGACTACCAGACTGACATCTCGTTCAATTGCCGTGCGTACAATTCCACGATCAATTCCATCATCTACTCTAGCAATGGTTTCTACCTTCGCATTAGCAGCATGGGCAAGGGTTTCTGCTGTTTCTAATAGCTGACGCTGCTGTATTCTCGCATCAGGAGAAACAGCTTCATGGCGATCGCTTAAAATGTTGAGCGGGAAAAGAATTCCATTAGAAGTTTTAGCCAAAATTAAAGCTAAATTTAACAGGTTATCTTCGTTATTGGGATTTGCTACAGGAACTAAAACCCGCTGTGCCAAAACTTTAGTCTTATTAGTAGCAGTTGGAGTCTTCTCTGCGGTGGTAATTTGTCTACCCCATCTTTCGGTTACCAAAGGAGAGGCAATACAGGTAAAGAGGATCATTGCCACAATGCCGTTTACCGTAGTGCGATCGACTAATTTGATTTCGTATGCCACGGTAATTGCGGCTAGGGTAGATGCAGCTTGAGCGATGGATAGCCCAAACATAACCATTGTGCTGGGAAATTTAAAGCCAAACCATTTTCCCGCACCCCAAGCAGCAAGAAATTTACTAATTAATTCGGCAACGATCATTACTGCTGCAATGACTAATGATTTGGGTTCACTAATTAAAATTAGCGGATCGATCAGCATCCCGACAGATATCAGAAAAAACGGCACAAATAAGGTATTGCCAATAAACTGAATCCGATTCATTAAGGGGCTTAATTGGGGAATTAAAGGCGTTAAGGCAATTCCTGCCAAAAATGCGCCAATAATCGGCTCGATTTCGATTAAACCCGCAACATAGGAGACAACAAACAAAGTTGCTAAGACAAAAATGAATTCCGCACTTTCGTCATGTCCAAATTTGGCAAAAAACCAGCGTCCAATTTTGGGTACACCCCATAAGGTTGCCAAAGTATAAATGGTTAATGCAGGAATTAGAAATAACCAGAAACTTATAGTAAGTTCGCCTGAAAAGGCTTTGACTACTACCGCTAAAACCAGTAAAGCCAAAACGTTGGTAATTAATGTCCCTCCCAGGGTGACATTAACCGCTGGCGATCGCATAATGCCTAGTTTGCTTAGGACTGGAAGTGCTAGCAAGGTATGAGAAGCAAAACACGAAGCCACCAATATTGCTGGCAAGATACCGTATCCCACCAGCATCATCGCCGCCGTACCGATAATCATCGGCGCAGCAAAAGTGGCTAGACCAAAGATAATGGCTTTATCTCTGTTATCTTTGAGATCGTCGAGGCTAGTTTCTAAACCTGCCATAAACATTAGAAACAACAGACCAATCGTACCCAACAAGATAATATTGCTGTTTCTTTCTAATAATCCTAGTCCTTTTGGACCAAAAATTACCCCAGCCAAAATCAAGCCAACAATACCAGGCAGGCGAAATCGCTCGAATAATAGAGGCGCAACCAACATGATAGCCAAAATCATCAAGAAAACGGCTACAGGATCGCGTATAGGTTTAAGTGCTAAAGAAAAAACTGCAAAAGTTATCATGGCAAGATTGTGTTACATTTTCAGATGCTACATAGCTATCTAATGATAGTTGCAAATTTACTAAGAATAGGTGTGTATTATGCGAGTGAAACAACCATTGCAGTCGGCGATCAGTTTACTTTTTTTCAAATCGCCTATAGAAGCTCAACTGATTGTAACTCGCCGTTGTAACTTAAGTTGTGGTTACTGTACCGAGTTCGACAACTATTCTTCTCCAGTACCTCTAGAGCTTTTAAAAGAACGGATCGATGCGATTCATCGATTGCGCGTCGTCAATACTTCTCTTTTAGGTGGCGAACCTCTAATGCATCCCGACATCGTTGAGATTGTTGAATATTGTAATCGAAAAAATCAGGTTTCGATTACTACGAATGGGTTTTTACTGACTGAAAAGTTAGTAAAAAAACTAAACGAGGCTGGATTAAGTAATTTACAAATCAGTATCGATGCTTTAGAAACAGATTCAACTGGTTATATTCAAAAATCACTCAAAAAATTATTGCCAAAATTAGAAATTTTGCGAGAACACGCAAATTTTGACGTTCACGCTAACATCGTGTTGTGCAAATCTACTAAATCAACTTTTATGGAGACTTTAACCAAAATTCGCGCCTTTGGCTTTAACGTCTCAGTTGGTTTGATGCACGACGAAAAAGGACAAATTGAGATTGAAGGTGACGAATATCTCAAGCTTTGGGACGAATATTTTACAACAAGTGGAGAACTATATCCCCTCAGCGATTATGATTATGGAAGAAAACTGTTGCAGGGTCAAAAGCCTAAATGGAAATGTCGTTCTGGTTCGCGTTATCTTTACGTTGATGAGTTGGGATTAGTACAATATTGTTCTTCGCAGCGCGATCGCTTGAATAAACCGCTTACAGAATATAGGCTTGGCGATCTAAAACAACAGTCTCAGCAATATAAAGGTTGCGAAGAAGGTTGTTCTATTATGTGTGTTTACCGCGATTCGATGTTGGATAACGAGCCAAAAGAGTTGTTAAAAGGGATTTACAAAGTCTTGTCTCAAAAGTTTCTCGTACCATCAAAAAGTTAATATACGCTTAATGTGAATTATCTTTTTTCTAATTTGTTGATTTTTAAGTAATTTTTATTTGCGTGAAGTGTAAGTAAAATAACGCCTAATTTTTCTCTTTTTAAAGATCTTCACTATCTATTAAGTAAAGAAATATAATGCACGAGTATCTTTATTTTGATTGCCGTGTCTGATAATTTCGTCCTAACTATCGAGCAATTTATCGCTAAATTACGTCAACTAGTTCAACTAGATGTACAACATAACTGGCGAGACATTACACTCTTAAGCATAGTCAATATTGGCAATAATTTAGTCAAGGTCGATCTCCAAGAATGCCAAACCGCAGCAGTTAACGAGCAAGGCTATATTGTTTTTGCTAAAGGAAAACAGATCAAATGGCTGGCGCAACAAATTATAATTGCGCCAACATTACAAGGATATCCAATATCAGGATTAAGTTTACGCTTAGTCTTAACTTGGTGGGCGGAAGATGCGCAGATATTTATCAACGGGGAATTGGTACAGCAAGGGGACTTATTTGATTCTTCAGCGCGGGTACTGATTACGGATCATGCTCAACCAGGACAAAAATATTTAGTAACTATCCGCCTTGTTAGTCCTAATCATGACATTGGGGCATTGATGCGATCGCATTTGCTTTATGAAAAGTTAGACACTCCTGAAAATATTGACCCAGGCTTGATAGCCGATGAAGTGACGGTACTATATAAATACCTGACTCAGTTTGAACCCGAACACATGGATCTATTAGCAACAGCCTTAGATAAGTTTAATTGGGACAATCTTGAAAATGGAGACAAGTTCGGATGCGATTTGGCTAAATTGCGATCAAGCCTGTTACCTTTAGGAAAAAATATTAAACAGCGTCGCTTTAATTTACTCGGTCACGCCCATTTAGATATGGCGTGGCTATGGACGACAGATGAAACTTATGAAGTAGCCGAGCGTACTTTTAAATCTGTACTTAGTTTACAACAAGACTTTCCTGCTTTAACTTTTGGTCATACTAGCCCTGCTTTATATCAATGGCTGGAAAATAATCGCCCTCAACTGTTTGCAGAGATCCAAAATGCAGTTAGGTTGAATAAATGGGAAGTGCTAGGGGGAATGTGGATTGAACCAGAAACCAATCTTGTTAGCGGCGAGTCTTTGATACGGCAGTTACTTTACGGGCAAAAATATTATCAAGAGAAGTTTGGCAAGATAACTAAAGTTGCTTGGCTACCTGATAGCTTTGGTTTTACTTGGCAACTACCCCAAATCTTTAGACAGTGCGGGATTGAATATTTTGTGACGGGTAAGCTGCACTGGAATGATACTAATAAGTTTCCCTTGGGCTGTTTCTGGTGGGAGTCTCCTGACGGGACACAGTTACTAACCCTCATGTCTCCTCCCAACGTGACGGGAGTGATGGATACAAATCCGATTACCATGGCTAACTACGCTCTTGACTGGGAAACTCAAACAGGCTTGCAAGATATATTTTGGTTACCAGGAGTGGGCGATCATGGCGGAGGACCAACGAGGGATATGTTAGAGGTGGCTCAGAAATGGAACAAATCGCCCTTCTTTCCTGAGATCGAGTTTTCGACGGCGATTAATTATTTGGCAAGGATTAGCGAAGAGGATTATCTCGCGCAGAGCGGTCAGACCCCGCGTCGACGTAAGGCGCAAGGGAACGCTGACCAAGACAGTCGCAGAGTCGCAGAGAAGAACACTAAGGGGATAATAGATATTAATGGAGATGCAACTCAGGAGCAATTCCCTGTCTGGAAAGACGAACTATATCTAGAGCTACATCGTGGCTGCTATACCGTCCATGCAGATCAGAAAAAGTATAATCGCTACTGTGAAAGATTACTTTATCAGGCAGAGTTATGGTCAACCTTGGCAACTTTGCTTTGTAAAAACAGGCTCGATAGCCAGACACTATTTCTCATTATGAACAGAATAATCGGAAAAGAAGGTCTTTGTCAAGGGGACTGGCAACAATTAATTGAAATAGCCTGGAAAAAAGTTTTATTTAACCAGTTTCACGATATTTTGCCAGGGACATCTATCTCTGAAGTATTTATAGAAGCTAACCAGGACTGGGAAGATGCGATCGTGATTGGCGAGAATATATTACAAAATGCTTTAGGCGCGATCGCCACAAGCATTAAATTACCTAAACCACCACAACCTGATGCTCAACCTTTAGTTGTGTTTAATTCTCTTAACTGGAAGCGATCGCAGGTGCTAACTGTCAAAAGCTCTAAATCTGGAGTATGTGATAGCCACGGAAATGCAATGCGATCGCAATTAATCAAAGACAATCAATTAGTTTTCTTAGCTGAAGATATTCCATCTATAGGCTATCGTTTATTCTGGTTGTATAATAATCATAATTCTTTGGAAAGTAAAGCTTTAGAACAGCAAAATTACGTTTTAGAAAATCAGTATTTGCAGGTAATTGTCAACCCTAACACTGGCAATTTAGATAGTATTTATGACCGAATAAATAATCAAGAAATACTCAGAGATTCAGGTAATGTAATCCAAGCTTTTGAAGATCGAGAGCAATACTGGGACGCTTGGAATATTGACCCAGAATATGAACAAAAGCAATTACCAACCACAGAATTAGAATCAATTGAATGGATAAATGCTGAATTAATAAAAGGTATTAGAGTAGTAAAGAAACTAAATAACTCAAAATTTATTCAAGATTATATATTAGAACCAGATTCATCTATTTTAAAGATAAATAATACGGTTGATTGGCAAGAAACTAACGTAATGGTTAAAGTGGCTTTTCCCTTAAATATAACTAGCAATTACGTTACCTATGAAATACCCTGTGGAGCAATAGAAAGAGATACAAAACCTCAAACAGCAGAAGAAAAAGCCAAGTGGGAAGTATCTGCGCTTAATTGGGCAGACTTAACTGATAATAATCTGAAATATGGCGTTAGTTTACTTAATGATTGTAAATATGGTTATGATGCCAAGCCAGATCTATTGCGCTTAACTTTATTACGTTCTTCTACATGGCCAGATCCTCAAAGCGATCGAGGTACTCATCAGTTCACCTATGCTATTTATCCTCATAAAAGTGGCTGGAAAAAGGCAAAAACGGTACAAAAAGGCTATGAATTAACTACCCCATTGCAAACAGTAATTCTAGATCAAAATAGCTTTAATAATTCACAAAATAATAAGTTATCTCCTGCAAAAGAACTATTAAATTTATCGGCAGACAATTTAATTCTAATGGCATTTAAGCTAGCTGGCGATCGACAGCTAATTATGCGATGTTATGAAGCTCATGGAGAGGAAACTAAGCTAACTTTTAAGAATAATACAGGTCTACAGATTGATAGCTTTATTAATTGCCTTGAAGAAAAGCAAGATATTAGTAACATACATAATTATAAAGTTAGACCCTACCAAATCGTATCTTGTAAATTTAGAGTATAACGAAGCTATTTAAAAAACAAAATTTAATATTCACTTTAATATTTTTAACTTTATTAGAACTTACGCAGTAAGACAAAAATAAGTAGTTTTAATCAGCTACAAAAATAGAAAAATAAACTCTCTACCTTTTAACCAATCTCAACTAATCAATTACTGCGTAAGTTCTAATTATTTAAATTGCCCGCAAATTTTGGTTGTCTTTTTCACGCTTTTGATCGACTTTTATGCACTCGCTGCTAACGTTTATATTTAAAATATCACAATACTGTTGAGCAATAATTTGAGGTATAAAGTTTTGCTCCATATAGACACGTCCAGCATGACCCATTTGTGCAGCTAATTCAGAATCATAAGCTAGTTTCATAATAAAATTTGCCAGATCTTCACTGTGATTATTATTAAAATACGCTCCACAGTTAGCATCATCAATTAATTCACGAAGATAAGAATGAGGTTCACAAACAGCTGCGATCGCTTTTCCCGCAGCCATAATGCCATATACTTTACTTGGGGCAACAACTCCTTCTAAACCAGGTGCGATCGTTACTAAGGCTAAATCACAGGCAGTTAGAGAATAGGGCAAGTTAGTTCTGTCTTGATATGGCAAGAAAATGCAGTTGTTTAAGTTTAATTCAGCTACTGTTTGGCGACATATTTCATGTTTAGTTCCCGCACCAATAAACACAAATTGTACTGGCTGGTCTTTGAGTAATTTGATTGCACCCAAAATTGTATCTAAATCATGACAAAGACCCAAATTGCCAGAATATAAAACTGTAAATTTTTCATTTATTTTATGTTGTCCAGCAAACCAATTATTTTGTTTTGCCAGAGGTTTAATCCAATCCGCATCCGCCCAATTATGAACAACACAAACCTTTTTAGCCAGACTAGGATGTTTGGCGACAATTCTTTTTTTCATGGTTTCACTTAGCACCACTACCTTTTTACTTTTTCCCCAAACAACAGCATTGATCCTATTCCATAATTTAGCAATAAAACTATTTTCTGAAATTAGTTTTAACTCTATAACTGCGTCAGGATATAAATCGTAAACTAAGCAAACATAATTAATTTTAAATAGCAAATTAGCCAAGTAACCAATGGTTAAAAGAAAAGGTGGTGCAGTAGTCAATAAAATTACATCGTTTTGGCGAGCATTTTTTAATAAGTATAAAGCCGATCTAAAAGTGAATATTAGACCATTTAGTGTTTTTCCACGGATTCTTTGTGACCAAATTTTGGTAATTCTAGTACGTTGAATCTGAACATTATCTTTAATTTCTAAATTTGAAGCTTGCTTTTTTTCAAAAGCATACCCAGGTTGCCCTGTAAAAACTTTTACCTGAACATTTTTTTCTCCCAAATGGTTGGCTAACTCTTCAATTAGTTGACCTGTAGCAGCATAATCTGGTGGATAAAACTGCGTAATAATCAGGAGATTAAATTTTCTAGATACTAATTTGCTTATTTCAGTTGTATTGCGAAAAGCTTCAGCAAATAGCTTTTTAGTTTTTTTAGACCAAAGTTTAGATATTTTACGCACTACGTTTATTGTTAATGACTGTAGGAATATATCAAAAGAAATACTTATTTTATTATTCCCAAAACATTCCAATTTCTATCAGTCAAAAACGATATATTTACTTGAATACTTACAGGCTTGATGTTTTACAAAGTACGCCATCAAATTACATATTCATAAAATAATAAATAGCTGGATGAAATTAAATATAAAATGGTGGTTAAAATATATTCGTTTAATACAAATGAGTGATAATTGGCAAGCGTCGCCAGTAGAAAACAAAATCGGCATAAACTTTAAATACGATCAAACCCTTCGCCTAGCCCTAATTCATCCTTCTTATGCCAAGCAACTTAATGAGCCTGAGATTAATAATCAGCGTTTAGAGTATCTTGGTGAAACGATTTTAAATTTAGTCGTAGTTGATTATCTTCTCTGGAACTTTTCCCATTTTCAAATTGGTAAGCTCAAGGCGTTGCGGGATAAGATTATTGAAACAGAGAGATTAACTACACTTTGGTACGATCTTGAGCTTGGGGAGGCATATCCATTTTTAGCTTTAGCAGAAGAAAGACATCGCCTGAGGGTCAAACACAGTAATCCTTTTG
This sequence comes from Waterburya sp., assembly GCA_965218345.1. Lineage (GTDB taxonomy): Bacteria > Cyanobacteriota > Cyanobacteriia > Cyanobacteriales > Xenococcaceae > Waterburya. The sequence goes on along the minus strand of CBDCKS010000002.1, from coordinate 4,783,569 downwards.
AAAAGGGATTTAAGGCTTTGGTCGGCGCAATATTTATCGATCGCGGTTTTTCTCAGACACGCAACTGGCTACACAAACGTCTGATTGTACCGATGCTAAAAAAATATTTAAAACCAGAGTTAGAGCATTCTGCGACTGACAAACATTTACAGTTTTTAGGTGAAGCTTTACTACAGGGTGTAGCAGTAGATTATCTGTATTGTCATATTCTTCAAGCAAATCCTACTAAGTTAAAACCGCTAATAAGAAAGATAACTTCTAAAGATAGTCAAAATAAATACCTAAAGCAGATCTCAGAATTAGACTGGTCAAAAATTGTGCCAGAAAAAGATAAACCCAAATCTTTTAAAGACTTGCTTGCCGCAATGTACCTTTATTTAGATAGGGAAAATAGTAAGAGCAGCTTTCGTAAAACTAGTAGTTTCTTTGCTGAAAACTGCTTAGAGGATGACGAAATCATGGAAATGGCGATCGCTTTATTGCTCAAAGACGGCAAGCCTCAAAAATGGATTATTCACCAGGTGATGGGCTATCCTAGCAACAGATACAACGAGGGACGAGAAAAATTTTACAGATTAACAGGACAATCAGCAGAATCAAACTGACCAACGGTCACAGCAGCGCGAGAAGCCGTTGCGGGGGTTCCCCCCGTTGAGGCTATTGAGCAAGAAGGCTCCGTCCGTTTAGGGCGGAGTAATCTGTGACTTAAACTAATTATTTTGATAGTCTGGACAATCAATTGCTTGCTCGGTATTGGCAACATGAGGATTTACGGTACATTTGAGACGATAATCCCCAGTAAAAAAACGGCATTTAGTACAGGGGATCTGGTGCATTTCTTTAGCTCTGGCTACCGTATCCATAACAAAACTTAGCAAACTCCAGGCAACAAGTCCTAATATAGAACACGCTCCAATAAAACGGAGTTGGAGCATTACTGGTTTAAATAAACTGGCAAAATGAACAGCGAATTGAAACACAGCTAATAGCAATCAATGAACTTAGTTTATTAAGTTCTTATTATGACATATATTAAATTGACAAATCTAATATTAGGTCAGGAAATATTAATCAAATTCGACTTTTGATAATTTGGAATATCTGCATGATTTGTTGCTTATTAAAAGTTTTCAATAACGCCAATGCTGCGCCCTGGGGATCTGTGGGTATAGATACTGTACTAACTACAGCACCAGCAGTTCCCCCAGCCGATGCTGCTAGCTGCTGTAGATTTCTACTAGGAACTAATTTATCTGTTTGACCAGAGTTTAAAAAGTCTCCTGCCTGCTTAATTTCCTTGATAACTACCTGGGCAATAGTGTTGTAAGGATACTTCTTATTAGTGATTGCTGTTTGAGTCGTAGCTACTAGCTTTTGCCAATTTGCTTGATTAGGAGCTAGTTCACCCAGCTTCTTACAGGCAAGATGCAGCTTTTGTCTACTTTCTGGACTATCTGGCTGCTTAAACAATAGCAGCATTTGTTTGAGGATTGTGGTTACTTTTTGGCTAAGATCGGCATTTTCTGCTGAACTACCTAATAGTAACTGTTGAAGATATTGATCTAATAGAGCAAAATTAGATTCTGCCTGCTCTAAAATTTCTACAGCATCTCGATCGCTAAAATCGGCAGAGTTTTCTAGACGTTCAATTAGATCTTGAAGATGATCGTAGCCATTGAGGAAGAGTGTTTCCAGCTTTTGATCGACATCTACAGGATTGTCTTTAAGAATTTTAAAAGAATCTTCTAAACGGTGAGCAGTTTTTTGAATACTTGTATAACCCAGCATTGCAGCACCACCTTTGACTGAATGAGCAGCCCGAAACATTTCATTAACGGTTTCTGTATCCTTTACAGATGTTGCTAGCTGTAAAATGCCTTGCTCTAAGGTTTGCAAATGTTCTTTCGCTTCTTCTATAAAATATCCGAGAATCCTTTGCTGATTAGCTGTATCCAAAGCTTCTATCCCCCGTTTTTTGAACTTCGTAAAAGTGCATATATAAAGCAATATTAAAGACAAGTTTATCCCAGACTACTTAAATTGGGTAGTTGATTTTCAATATCCAATGAAGATGAATCACGATTTAACCAAAATGAGCTAATTCCTGCATTTTTTGCTCCTTGATAATCTTCAATGATACTATCTCCAATATGCCATACTTGTTCAGCAATAACATTATGTTTTTTTAAAGCAATTTCAAAAATATTTTGGTCTGGTTTTGCAAATCCTGCAACGGAAGAAATTGTCAGACTAGTGAAAAAATGCTCTAGTTCTAATAGCTTTAGCACTATAATTAAGCGAGTATCAAAATTAGAAATAACTCCTAATTGGATGCCTTGCTGCTGCCAAAGCTGCAAAGTAGGAATCACATCATCAAATACATACCAAGGTTCTTTAGTAGCAAAGTATAGATATATATCCTGGAAAAAATCACTGAAACTACTGAAATTTTCTAGTACGCCAATCTGTGCCAATGCAATCTGAACTACATTTTTCCACCAAGCAAATTCTTGTTGCTTAATTGACTCTAATTCTATGGCGGAAAAGGCTAAGGGGGGAGCAGATTTAAAGCTGTCAAGAAAAGCACTATTAAGTAATTTAGCATCTACTTTTACTCCATATTTGAGAGCATATTCTTGATATATTTCGCCAACGCTGCTTTTGAGAGCGAACAATGTTCCCATAGCATCTAAAAAGATCGCGTTCGGTAAATGTTGTGTTGATGATGAGAGTGTCATGGGTAACGCTTGATTTTGCTCTTATATGATTAATCTAGATACGCTTGAACTTGCTGCTGTATTGCTTGAGTTAGATTGTTAATCGCCTGTTGGCGAGAAAAATCGTTTGTATTTTGATAATATTCTTTCAGATTAATTGGTGTAGCAGTTTTAACAATTGCCTTACGTAATCCTTTAGATTTAGGTCGATCTAGATTGAATACTTCTCTTTCAAGACGATCTAAGGTAGCAAAAAACCTTTCTGGGGTTGGCTTGGCTGCCACGTAACCATCATAGATAGCATCGAAATTTAGCAAGCGAACAGTAGTTTGATAGAGATGTTGATAATTTATCTGGGATTGTTTGGCTGTAGCGTCCAAAGATCTTAAAATTGCTTGAACCTTATAAATTCTTTCTCGATTTGGTAGTTCAGTTGCAGGTGTAATATCTAGTTTCTTTTCACAGTAGTCTAGTAAGTGCTTTCTCAGATATTCAATGCGTTGATTCCAGTCTGTTAAATCGACGGGAGTTACACTATATTCAGCTTCTAAATTGGCTAATACTTGAGCGGATATAGCTCTTAAACGTAAATAAAAATCTTCTTTGACTGGCTGGATGGATAAAGCTGCCTCTAGCCCATCAAGAGCCTCGGCAATTTCTGCATCTGTAGCCTTGGGATAAATATATTTTAAGCTTACAGGTACTAAGTAAAAATCGGGTATATCTGCTTCTTGTTTAATTAGCTTTTCCATCGCCTTGAAAGATAGCTCAATTGCTCCTGTGCGAAAAGGAATTACGGTATCATTTTGATAAGAGCAACCGCCTTCTGGAAACATTACCAGCTTAGATGCAGGCTGCTGAAGTATTTGCAGAGTTTGCCTGATGCTAGAGCGATCTCCAACCCCCCGACGAATTGAATAAACTCCTACTAAGGGCATCAGCTTGCCAATTAAGCCCCCAAAAGCTTCGTAAGCCACAATATAATGAAAAAGCTGCCCCAGCCTCGCAGATAAAAGAAATACTACCAGTCCATCATCCAGATTAGAATGATTGGGCAGATAGACTACTCGCTGATGAGAAATTGCTTTTAATTGAGCCACATCGCGATCGTCAATTACTAGTTTAATTTTGTAAACAAAGTAAGTTACAAGATAGAAAATACTTTGGATTAAGCGAGTAAATAAAGGATTTAACTGGGGCGGTATAAATTTTGCCTTAGACATTGAGCTATTTTCTTACCAATTACTGATTAGGACGAACAGCTATTCGTCCCTACCTATAAATTGCCACAGTATATCAAGATGACAATAGTTCAACTAGAGGTTGAGTAATCCAGTTTAGCCCGACTGTTAGCTGATGTTTTAAAGTTGGTAAACGATAAAGATAGATTAAGCGACGAGCTATATAAGCCATTGAGCCATCTAATTTTATTCCCAAACCGCTGATCGTCGCGTTGTCCACCCCCAAAGTCATCATTTCACCCAAAGCCTGATAGCGAAAAGATAACAAGGGACGGTTGGTAGCAGATGCCCACAAATTCCAGGCACAATAGTCAGACTGTTGAAAAGCAACCTGTGCCGTAGCGGGAACTGGATTACCCTCAGCATCATAGCAGTCAGCCACATCGCCGATGGCATAAATATCATCTCTACCTTTCACTAACAGGTTGGGTTCAATTTTAAGCAGCCCTTTTTCGTTTTGTTCTAAAGGAAGTTCAGTGGTTAACTTTGAAATCTGGTTGCCAACTGTCCACAATACTAAATCTACAGGGATAACATCAGTTTGCCCTTTATATTCAAGGGATATGCTTTCAGTTTCAACCTGTGCTACTTCTGTTTCCAAATCCTGCCAAATATGATTTTCTGTTAAGGCTTTGATGGCAGTTTCACGATTGAAATCAGAACTATCTTTAAGGATTTGCTCGCCTCTTTCTATAATGCGAATTTTGCCTTTTTCACCTAAACGATCTGCTAGCTTACAAGCCAACTCTACTCCGCTATAACCACCGCCAACTACTGCCACTCTAATTTTATCGGGGTTAGCTGCTTCTAGTAATCTTAGTTCTTCCTGGAGGCGAAAGGCATCGTTTAGAGAACGAAATGGGAGAGCGTATTCCTTTGCCCCTGGTACAATGTCTACGGGAGTTTTGCCACCTGTAGCCAGAACCAATTTATCGTAATCGATCATTATATCGCCATCAACAGTGACTTTTTGGGCTTCAATATCAATATCGGTAACGCTACCCTGCTGAAAAATCACCCCTGTGTTTGCCAAAATTTCAGCAAAGGGCGGTGCTATTTCCCAACTTTGCATTTCTTCGGTGATTAGTTCATACAACAGGGGAGAAAATAAAAAGCGATCGCTTTTATCAATCAGAGTAATCTCTGGCTTGGCTCCATTTTGCCAAGGAAATTCACTCAGCCTTAAGGCGGTATACAAACCACCAAATCCACCACCAACGATACAAATACGCGATTTTTCGCTCATAAGATTACTTAGCTTAAGCCAACAAGCTAATTATTTTGGTTAACTTATGTTGATTCTAGCGACTTTAAAAGATTTTTGATCTTGAACTAAGTATTGAAGTTAAAAAATAAGATTCAAGATAGCGCGATCGCCAAGCAAATATCTGCTAAGTTGATTAATAGTTCTTAGAACATCAATAATTTATGAATCCCGATCAAAAATTTGCTTTATTAGTTCTGGGTATTCCTTTAATCGGCTTAGTTTACTGTGGTTTAGGATTAGCGATTATGAGTTCTAGCATTACCGTTAGAACCCATCCTTTAGTTTCTGGGGCAATTTTTATTCTATTGCCGTTTGGTATTGCTGCTTCTACTTGGATTTCCGCTTCAGCTAAAGCCTATAAAAAGTAATTATTGATAGTCAGATATCATTGTTAATAAGGGTAAATTAACAGAGATTTAGCAATGGCGATGGTATTTAGTAAGTTTTTTCCAGGTATTAAAGACAAATGGCAGCCAATTATCAAACAGTTAGAAACTGTAGTCGGTAAAGACGGGGTAGTGCGTCGCAAAGAAGAGTTGTTGACCTATGAATGCGATGGTTTAGCTAGCTATCGTCAACGTCCTGCCTTGGTAGTTTTGCCTCGCACCACAAAAGAAGTGGCAGCAGCAGTTAAGATTTGTCACGATAATGATTTGCCCTGGGTTGCTAGAGGTGCAGGGACAGGTCTATCTGGAGGAGCATTACCCGCCCCAGACTGTGTATTAATCGTCACTGCCAGAATGAATCGTATTCTGCATCAAGATTTAGATAATCACTATATTATCGTTCAGCCAGGAGTAATTAACAACTGGGTAACTCAGGCAGTTAGTGGTGCGGGTTTTTATTATGCTCCCGATCCTTCTAGCCAAATTATTTGTTCTATTGGCGGTAATGTGGCAGAAAATTCTGGAGGCGTTCACTGTCTTAAATATGGCGTAACAACTAATCATGTATTGGGTTTAAAGATCGTTACTACTGATGGTTCAATTATTGACGTTGGCGGTATCGTCCCTGAAATGCCTGGATATGATTTAACTGGCTTGTTTGTTGGCTCAGAAGGCACTTTGGGCATCGCTACCGAAGTCACTCTGCACATTCTCAAGCGACCCGAATCTGTATGTGTAGTGCTGGCAAACTTTCCCACTGTGGAAGATTCTGGTGCTGCGGTAGCGGATGTTATTAGTTCGGGTATTATTCCTGCGGGCATGGAAATCATGGATAATTTGAGTATTAACGCCGTAGAAGATATTGTAGCTACTGGTTGTTATGATCGTGATGCTCAGGCGGTTTTGTTGATAGAGTTAGATGGTTTAAAAGTAGAGGTAAAAGCCTACAAACAAAAAGTAGAGGCAATTTGTCGGCAGAATAATGCTACTGGAATCACTACTGCTAATGATATTGACACTAGAGCTAAACTTTGGAAGGGTAGAAAGGCTGCTTTTGCTGCTGCTGGACATATAAGCCCTGACTATTTTGTCCAGGATGGGGTGATTCCTCGGACTAAGCTAGCGGGAGTATTGGCTGAAATAAATGCTTTAGGCGATCGCTATGGCTATAAAATTGCTAATGTCTTTCATGCTGGAGATGGCAACCTTCACCCCCTAATTCTTTATGATAATTCTGTGCCAGGGGCATTTGCAACAGTAGAAGAAATTGGCGGAGAGATATTAAAGCTATGTGTTGATGCGGGAGGCAGTTTATCGGGAGAGCATGGTATTGGTGCGGACAAGAATTGCTATATGCCCTATATGTTTAATGCTACTGACTTAGAAACAATGCAGTATATTCGCACAGCCTTAAACAGAAAAGGATTAGCAAATCCAGGCAAGATTTTTCCCACTCCTCGCAGTTGTGGAGAAGCAGCTAATGCTAAAAAAGCACAATTTACCAATGCTGAACTTTATTAATAGTGTTGCTGTTGAAGCATGAAAACTCCTCCGATCCCTCTTTTATCACCTTATAGTCATAAAAGAGGGATTAATACCCTAGAAAAAGTACTATTGGAAGATGCTGGTTATATGAATTCCAAAAAAGAATAATACGAATCAGGTGACGAGGAGCGTATTCACTTCTTAGCAAGTAACAGATGCGTTTCGCATCTCGACTTTCCTTCGCAAAGGCGGCGAACTCCAGTTCGCGCAAGTAACAAGTAAAGATATGCAGCTAGTTAAACTGTCCCAATAGCTAGTTAATTTTGCCTCTACTTCCGAAAACTTTTTACTCCCTGCGGGGGGTACCCCTTGGCTACTCTATACTTGTTACTTCCCCCAGTCCCCAAGTCTCCAAATTAATCATTCGTAGCAAACATTTGAGTATTTCATATTATTTAGAAACCCAAACTCTGTTAGCAGCCTATGAAACGGAATTAGGTAATATGCGGATTCGTCAGCAAGAAGAAGAGGAATCCCAACAAGCTTATGAATCAGCACAGTCGATGATTACTAATTTACCCAAATCTGTAGATCGATCTAATCAAGAGTTTGCTGCTAGAGAAGTACTAACTATTATTAACCAATTAGAAAAGGTAAAGCCACAGACAACTGTTCATGCAGATGCCGTTGTTATGATGAACTTTGCCAATCAAAAACTGAAACAACTACGTTAATTTTTAGCTGCTCTATTTTTCTTCGCTAAATATTGCTGATGTTCTTCGCTAGCGAGATAATAATCTTTAGCTGGTTTAATCTCCGTAACGATATCTTTGTCGTATTTACCCGATCTCTGTAGTAGTTGCTTTGACTTGCGGGCAATTTTCTCTTGCTCGCTATTGTGATAAAAAATTACCGAGCGATATTGTTCTCCTCTGTCTGCACCCTGACGATTAAGGCTAGTTGGATCGTGCATTTGCCAGAATATATCTAGCAACTCCTCATAGCTAACCACTTCTGGATCGTATTCAACTTGAGCCACTTCTGCATGACCAGTAATTCTAGCCACTACATCTAAGTAAGAAGGATTAGGAAAGTCTCCTCCCATGTATCCTACCGAAGTCTCGATCGCTCCTGGCACTTGTAAAAATTCATTTTCCGTTTTCCAAAAACAGCCTGCACCAAAAGTTGCCAATTGTAGATCGTTCATTAATTTAGTAAATCACCGCTTAATCTTATAAAGGCGAACAGCCGTTCGCTCTTACATTATTGATAAACTTCTTTGGCTGCACGATGCAACAGGGAATGACGATAAACCAAGGCTGACATATCTTTGCCATAGCCACCACCGATGACGCTAGCAACGGGATAGCCCCCAGCCTTGCAGGTACTTAAAACCATTCTTTCCCGTCGATAGATGCCCCAGTCAGTAAGAGACAGTTTACCCAAGCGATCGCTCACATGGGTGTCTACTCCCGCATCAAATAATACTAAGTCTGGGTTTACCTGAGTAAGTAAGTCTGGCAAGTGACTGGCTAGGATTTGTAAATATCCATCATCATCTAAGCCAATAGGCAATGGAACATCAAAATCGCTCTTTTGTTTTCTACCTGGAAAATTTGCCTCGCAGTGCATCGAAAAGGTAAATACGCTATCGTCATCTTGAAAAATGAAGGCTGTACCGTCTCCTTGGTGTACATCAAGATCGACAATTAAAATCTTGTTAACCAATCCCTGATGCTGCAATACACGAGATGCGATCGCCAGATCGTTAAAGATACAAAAACCCGATCCATAGCTAGGGAAAGCGTGATGTGTTCCCCCTGCGGTGTTACAGGCGCAACCATACTTTAAAGCTAACTTAGCAGCCAAGATAGTTCCGCCGATAGCAATACGGGTACGATGAGCCAATGCCTCACTCCAGGGTAAACCAATACGACGTTGTGCCTTATGTTCCAATGTCCCGTTGCAGTATGCCTGAACATATTCAGAAGTGTGAACTAGCTGAATCAACTCTAAATCAGGTAATTCTGGCTGATAGATTTGTTCTGAATTTATTACTTCATCCCTCAGCAATAAATCTCGCAAGATCTTAAACTTCGGCATGGGAAACCGATGAGCATCAGGCAAAGGCGCAACATAATCGGGATGATAAACAATAGCGAAACCGTAATTATTCAAGACTAACTAAAATAAACCACGTTATTAAGACCATGCAGTGATTAAGATAACGTTTTTTCAGGCTTAAAATTAAGTATCTAATTACAGATTTTGCCTTTACATTCGTCCCAAAGCTGATATTTTGGACAGTATTTCGGTATTTAAACCCTTAAGATCGTCAAGACTAAGCCATCCTTCTTTAATTAGTTTGGCAAAATCGAACACGGCAGTAGAAGAATCATAGTCATATTTGCCGTCTATTTCGTACCTTTTAGTACTTAATAGATCGTGTAAATGCCATAAATCTTCTAACTCTGTAATTGAACCAGCGCGATCGCGTACATTGGCAATTAAGGTAGAAGTTTCTCTTTTATAAGCTGTCTCAAAAGCTTGTTTGGCTATTTGGTCTTCTGTTTGAGACCATTGAATTTTACTCACTTGTAATACTAATAACTGAAATTTAATTTACAATATTTGTCTGGATATAACCAGAAAACTTCAAAGCCTTTGTCCACAAATGTGATTGACTTTGAAGTTCTAGGACTAGCTAAGATTCGGTTTTTAATTAACGAGCTAGCTTAAGTAGTTCTTTAGGTGATGCTAATAAATCGATCGCTACAAAGAAGATTTTGTTTTCGGAGTTGACCAGAAATCTCCAGGACATATTCATGCCTACATCGGCACCAAACCAAGGGGTCTGTACTTTACCTGTAACTTTGGTTTGAGTGTAACCATCTTCGGCTGATTCTTCAACACCGCGTTCAGGTGCTAATTTTAGATTGGCGCATTCTTGCTTGAAAAACTTATAAACGTTATCTTTACCAACAATGGGTTTCTTAAATGGAGGCTGTAGCGCACCATCTTCAGCAAACAGCTTAATTAACTCGTCGAAGTCATTGGCATTTAACAAATTCATGTAGCTCAAGATAGTAGAGTTGCTAATGCCCTCTATATTGACTTTTGTTCTTTTGGACATTTCTGTAGGCGGAGCAACTGGTTCGCTAATGCTCTTGAAGTTGCCCATCTTACCAGTGTCAAATCCCATGTCTACCACGGTATTGCGTAGTACCGTAATTTGCTGACCAGACTCTAATCCTTGAAGCGTAGTTAATACTGCATTAGCATTGGCAGACAGCTTATACCCTTTAGGAATCGGAGCAACAATACCCTGCTCCATCCATTCTCCTAGCTTGAACCAAAAGCCTAGCTTAATGTTAGGACTCCAGGTAGCATAGGTGCGACAAATTTCTGTATCGGCATGGTTAGCCAAGTCGCACATCACCTGAGATTGTTCTTGGAACTCCATTGCCTTAATCGCATCAAGAGTAGGCTCGGCAAACTGCATATTAGCTGCACCAGGGGCAGCAACTGTAACGGTTTTACCCATTTCTAGGTAAGCAAACCAAATCCAAGCCAATTGATCTTCGGCACTAAGTTGATTAAATCTAGCTGTTAAAGCTGGTACTGCATCAGCAGTTAAGGTATTTGATGAAAATATGTTACGAGCGGAATCTATAGTGTATGGCATAGATATTTCTCCGTTGCTTTGGTTTTATTAATTTCTGTAAACAAACATAACAGATTTTGTAACAATACGTAAAGTAAACTTGACAAATTTAGTTTTTACTCAACTGTTCAAAATAAACAAAAAAATTCCCTCGTGTAGTTAGGACAAGGGGTATTGAGCCGAAATGAATCTAAAATCCCGCCAAGCTGAGAACAGATTGATTTTACTGGTAGCACGATTTATATCAACCGACTCCAATCCTGCTGTGCGCCTTCCTCTGCGTGGTATTGAACCGCGAGCTTGCGGATAACTCTAAAAAACTTAATATACTTAATTTGATTTTGGCTCAAAGATCATACCTAAGATGTTTCTCTACACAGACATAGTAGGTAAGATCAAAAATCTGCTCCTCTTCAAAATAATTTCCTAGGCTCGATCATTTTTTGACTTGTTTGCAGTCATATCTGTTATGGATTAACAGTTCGTTAATTCTGCCACGCCTTGAGCTTACTGCGTTGATAGCTCTAGAAGCTTTAACTTCCACAATCTCATAGTTTGGGTCAGAATATAGATCTTTAATCAAAAAAGCAGATGAATTACTTATTAATACCTGACACCCACGCTCGGATAACTTGTCACAAAGTTCTTTTAATCTAACCTGCTCTGCTTCACCAAACCCATTAATACTATAGCCAGTAAAGGATGAAGTGTCTGATATGGGATGATACGGCGGGTCAAAGTAAATAAATGCCCCCTTCCTGGCAGTAGCCACAGCTTTGGAAAAATCTCCCTCAATAATTCTCACATCTCGTTGATTTAAATAAGCACTTACCGACTTAATAACGGCAGGATCGGCAATTACAGGATTGGAGTAATTGCCATAAGGTACATTAAATTGACCGCTACTGTTGACGCGAAAAAGACCGTTAAAGCAAGTTTTGTTGAGATAAATGATTCTAGCGGCACGCTCTTGAGGACTTCTATCCTTAAAATTATTTTTCCTATCTTGCTCTCGTAACCAGTAATAATGTTCTTTAGAGTTTTTTTCTCGATGCTGCTGACACAATTCAAGTAACTCTTCAGGGTTATCTTTAATTACGCGATAGCAGTTAATAAGCTCGCTATTAGTATCGTTAATGACGCTCTTTTTTGGCTGTAAGGAGAATAATACCGCCCCCGCACCTACAAAGGGTTCGTAATACTGACCGATGTTCTTGGGCAGATACTCTTTAATAGCAGGTAAAAGCTGCCGTTTTCCGCCAGCCCATTTTAAAAATGGTTGAGCAAGAACATTCTGCTTATCTGCTCGCCTCTTGGGAGCTTGAGATGGTTTGAGAGCAGTATTATCTTGCATCGTGTTTAGGAGTGGTGTCACTAGTTAAAGGTATCATCTCTGATGATAAGCACAAGTACAAAACCTTAGCTCATTAGTATTATTATACTAGTTAACTTGATTTTTTAAACAACTTTATTGAGCGTGATGTTTTAAACCGTGATTCTATCTAAATCAATTCAACACTTCTTTTAACTGGTGTTGTTGCCATAGAGATTGATATAATCCTGACTCTTTAACTAAGCTTTTATGAGTGCCATTTTGCACAATTTTTCCTTCATCCATCACTAAAATGCGATCGCACATGGCCGCAGCCGATAGTTGATGAGAGATAAAGATTACGGTTTTTTTAGCTCTTGTAGGAGACAAACTGTTGAGAATTCTAGTAGCAGTCTCGTTATCGACGCTGGAAAGTGCATCGTCTAAAATTAATACTTTGGCTTCTTCTAACAAGGCTCTAGCCAAAGAAGTACGCTGTCTTTGTCCTCCAGATAGAGTTATTCCTCTTTCTCCTACTAAGGTTTCGTATTCTTGCGGAAAAGTGAGGATTTCAGGGTGAATTTGAGCCTGTTTAGCTGCTTGCTCTACTTCAAAACTTTCACTCAATGGCTCACCGTAGCGAATATTATTCTTAATAGAGGTGCTAAACAAAAAGCTATCTTGAGGAACATAGGCGATCGCTCTTCTCAAAGTATCTAAATCTAGCTTGGTAATGTCGTAATTGTCGAGAAATAGCTCTCCTGGCTCTATATTTAGCAAACGGGGAATAGCATTAGCCAAAGTAGATTTACCAGAGCCAATTGTGCCGACAATGGCAACAGTTTCTCCAGGCTTAATCGTAAAGTTTAAATCATATAGGGCGGGGTTGTGAGTACCTGGATAAGTATAAGTAAGGTTGCGTACGGTAATTTCTCCCTGAATGTCTTCTAGAGGTAAGACAATAGAGTTAGAACTATTTTTGATTTTTGGTTCAGCCTTAGTAATTGCTTCAACTCGATCGATACTGACTTCTCCCTGCTGATATGCCGTAATGGTAAAACCCAATAAAGCAGTAGGAAATACCAATCCTTCTACAAACAACACTAGAGCAACAAAGTCACCCACGGTAATTTGCCCATCAGCGATCGCTTTTGTACCTAACCATAAAAGAATTAATAAGCTAACGTAAGAAATAGCTTCGATAACGGGAAACAAAAAATTTCTAGTTCTAGCTAATCTCAGATTTGCCGCTAATAAGTTCTGATTCTTCTCTTTAAACGCTAATCTTTCTTGACCTTCTTGAGCATAAATCCTAATCAAAGCCATGCCACTCATGTCTTCTTGAATTAGCTCACTCAAATTAGAAAGTTCTTCCTGGACATCTTGTTGATAGCGTCGCATCTTGCCACTAAACAACTGTACGGTGATTAACATGACTGGATATACGGCGACAGCTAATAAACTAAGTCGCACGTCAATCTTGAGCATTGCTGGTAAGGTAAAAGCATAGGCGAAGATAATATTGATAAAGCTTAATAGAGCAAACCCCACCAAACGACGAATATTATCAACATCACTAGTGGCACGATTAATCAGATCGCCCGATCGATTGTCTGAAAAATATCCTGGTTCAATGGTCAGTAAATGTTGAAAAATTCGCTGCTTAAGACTAAATTCCACCTGTCTACCTATGCCAAAAATAGACACGCGAGAAAACATCCGAAACCCCCACATTATCGCTGACAAAAATAGCAGCCATAATGCAGAGCGAGATAGTTGATTAAAACTAAACTCTCCCTGTAATTGATCGATGCTATCGCGGATTAATAGGGGAATATAAACCTTTAAAGCATTGACAACTACTAGGGCGACTCCCCCTAATAAAACCATTCGCCAGTAGGGACGAAGGTAATTGCCTAATTTCTGTAGCCTTGAATGTGCCATGCTACAAATCTTAACAACTTTTTCCTTTTTGACAAATAGTTCTTGAGAAGGATAAAGGATAAATTATGAGGACAGAGGAAATAATTTATTGCCTGCTACCCACTATTTATAATACCTCCAGCTATCTTTCTACCATCGGAATGTAGGGAGAGTTATGTTCTCCCGTATAAATTTGAGTAGGACGAAAGATCCTATTTACGGCTAATTGTTCTTTCCAGTGTGCTAGCCAACCAGCCACACGAGCGATCGCAAAAATAGGCGTAAACAGATCGTCAGGGATGCCTAGCTTGCGGTAAACTAAACCAGAATAAAAATCGACGTTAGGGTATATCCCCTTGTGTCCTAATTTCTGCTCAATTATCCTTTCTAGTTCTAAAGCTAAATCGTAATAGCGATCGTGTCCAGTTGCGTCGAATAGCTGTTCGGCTAACTCTTGTAAGATCTTGGCTCTAGGATCTTTTACCTTATAAACTCGATGTCCAAAACCCATGATTTTAGATTTATTAGCAATCAAATTTTCTAGATAGGGTTGAACATTATCAATTGAGCCAATTTCTTCTAGCATCAACAATACCTCTTCATTCGCCCCCCCGTGAAGTGGTCCAGCCAAAGTTCCTACTGCCGAAGCAACTACCGCGTAGGGATCGGTAAGAGTTGAAGCCGTTACCATAGCCGAAAAAGTTGAGGCATTAATGGTATGTTCGGCGTGCAGGGTCAAACAGACATCAAAAACTTTAGCTTCCAAAGGATGAGGTTTTTTCTCTGTCAGCATATATAAAAAGTTGGCTGCATAATCGAGGTTATCGTTGGGTGTAATGGCATCATTTCCCCGACGCATCTGATGAAATGCAGCCACCATAGTCGGAATCTTGGCTAGAATACGGACTACCGCTCTTCTAATATATTCAGGATCATCTAAGGCGCGTCGAGCATAAAATAAACCCAAGGCTGCTGCTGATGTTTGTAGTGCATCCATCGGATGTCCAGTCTCAGGAAAACATTTCATCATATCCCGAATACGATATTTAATCCGACGATGATATAGAATGTCAGTCTGAAATTCTTCAAGCTGTTGTTCGCTAGGTAGTTTGCCCCAAATAAGTAAGTATGCCGTTTCTAAAAAGCTACCCTGTTTGGTTAATTCTTCGATCGCAATACCGCGATATTCCAAAATTCCTTTTTGACCATCAACAGAGCTAATACTAGATTTTGTAGCAGGAATACCTTCTAAACCTGGCTTATACTCACAAAATGTGGCTGTCATAAATTTTCCTAGATTAAATAAAGATAATATATCTGAAATTAGCCCAAATAAAACTTTCTTGAAGTCATCAACGTTACTAAAATCAAGATTGAGAGAAGAGTTATATTATTCTTATTTTATCTGCAAGACTCTAATTTCTCTCAACAAACTGAGATGATTAAAGTAAATCTTGTCAGATTATGTAATTTATAAATAACAAAAAGGAAAACAATTGTGGCTCGAATTTTTTTGGCGATTGCAGCAGCATTAGGAGGTATATCCGTAATTTTGGGGGCATTTGCTAGTCATGCCCTCAAAGACAAATTGAGTGAACGTGCCTTAGAGATTTGGGAAACTGGCACAAAATATCAGATGTATCATGCTCTGGCTCTAATTTTAGTGGCATTGCTGCTGACTCGTTTATCTACAGAATCTGTTTTTTTAATAGCAGCGGGATATGCTTTTACCACGGGAATAGTGCTATTTTCTGGTAGTCTCTATGCCCTAAGCTTAAGCGGAGTTAAATGGCTTGGTGCGATTACGCCTTTGGGTGGGGTGGCGTTTATTGTTGGTTGGGCTTGTTTAGGGGTGGCAGCCTGGAGATTTGAGTAAAGAATATGTTTTTAATACTCTTAATTTAGATAATAATTTAGAAAAGCAAGCAGGAATTCAAATCAAAAAAGATGAGCATTTTTAATCAAATTTTAAGCGCGATCTCCGACCCCCAAAAAGAAGCAAGCACTAATCAGCTTGGCTCAATACTCGATACGGTACAGCAGTTAAGCGGCAATAATCAAGCCAGTCCAGATGCAGTGCAGTCAGCCATGTCTATTGTGGGTAACCACACTAAATCCGCTTTGAGAGAAAAACGTAATCAAGGCGGTGCCTCTCAAGTAAATCAAATTATTAATCAATTTGGCGGTACTGGAGCAAATTCGCAAGTTTTATCAACCCTATTTAATAGTTCTCAGCTACAAAGTATGGTTCAGCAAATTAGTGGTCGTACTGGCTTAAATGCAGGAACAATTCAATCAATGCTGCCGATTTTAGTTCCTTTAGTCCTAAATTTATTAAAAACTGGCAATAGTACAAACGATATGCAGGGAAATAATTCAATTGCCAGCACGTTTTTAGATTCTGATGGTGACGGTGATGTAGATATGGGAGATGCAATGAAAATGGCATCTCGTTACCTTGGCAGATAATCTTTTAAAAACAAATACCTCAAGTATCTAACCAAAAACCCAGAGATGATGT
Organism: Waterburya sp.; assembly: GCA_965218345.1. Lineage (GTDB taxonomy): Bacteria > Cyanobacteriota > Cyanobacteriia > Cyanobacteriales > Xenococcaceae > Waterburya. Next base: position 4,767,053 of record CBDCKS010000002.1, on the reverse strand, counting down.
AGCATTACTGGTGAGATTTTGGGGATATGACATGGCAAAACAAAAAGTTGGTTTATTGTTTGGCGGTTGCTCTGGAGAACATGAAGTTTCTATCGCTTCAGCCAGAGCGATCGCCTCAGCTTTAGAAGCAGGGGATAATCAAACTAAATACGATATCCTACCTGTGTACATTGATAAAGACGGTATCTGGCAACCTAGTAACCTCGCCCAACAAATATTATCGGGAGAGCCTTTGCTCTCAACAGAAGCAGCAGAAACTAACGTTGCTGAAGGCGAAGAGAATAAGCTTACCGCTAGATTTTCTTCTCTAACCTCCGCAGGACAAAACACTAGTTATTCAGAGATTGATGTCTGGTTTCCCATTCTTCATGGTCCTAATGGTGAAGATGGGACGGTGCAGGGTTTACTTAGCCTGATGAACGTTCCCTTTGTTGGTTCGGGGGTATTAGGTTCGGCTTTGGGTATGGATAAGATTGCTATGAAAATGGCGTTCACTCAAGCAGAATTACCCCAGGTAAAATACGTGGCGGTCAATAGAGCGCAAATATATTCTAATCCCTGTTCCGATGCGCGTTCCCTTGCGCCTGACGGCGACGCGGGGTCGCATCGCTATCCTAAGCTATGCGACGATATTGAGGCAAAGCTAGACTATCCCTGTTTTGTCAAACCTGCTAATCTAGGTTCATCGGTGGGAATTGCCAAAGTGCGATCGCGCGGGGAATTAGAAAAAGCTTTAGACAATGCTGCTAGCTATGATCGTCGTATTGTCGTCGAGGCAGGAGTAACCGCCAGAGAAGTCGAATGTGCTGTATTAGGTAACGATAATCCCCAAGTTTCGGTAGTGGGAGAAATTACCTTTGAAAGTGACTTTTACGATTATGAAACTAAATACACCGAAGGTGCGGCACAGCTACATATCCCTGCCAATCTTCCTGATGCTGTAGCTTCTCAAATACAAGAAATGTCAATTAAGGCATTTTTAGCCGTAGATGCAGCAGGATTAGCTAGAGTTGATTTTTTCTACGTAGAAGAAACGGGAGAAGTTTTTATCAATGAAATCAATACAATACCAGGCTTTACTGCTACCAGTATGTATCCCCGACTTTGGGCGCATAGTGGAGTTACTTTTCCTCAGCTAGTCGATGACTTAATCAATCTAGCAGTAGAACGTTATAGAGAATCAAACACAAACTAGTTTTACCATTTATCAATTGATAAGTATATTCAAGTTATTGATAAATTTTGAGACTCATAATCTGCGCTCAAAAATACTGAAATATTTGACCGCGGAAGGCGGAGTACCGTTCACTCAAAAATGTTTGATGATAAGTGTTTAATGTTTAAAGTAATAACTGTTTGCTGTTGTTTAATGTTATTGTTTGGCTGTAATTTTCAACCTAACCAGACTAATTTAGTCTCTGCAAAAGTAACGCGGGTAGTTAGTGGTCAAACTATTGAAGTTATGTTAGCAAAAACTTCAGAGGTCGCCCAAGTAAGAATTGTAGGTATCGATGCCCCCGATTTTCGTCAGTCTCCTTGGGGAAAAACAGCACAGCAGAAATTATCTAGGTTAGTAACAGGATTGCCAATTAAATTAGAAATAGAAACCTCACAGCAAGACGGTTTCAATCGTCTCAATGCTCATGTGTGGCAAAATAAAACTTTAGTTAGTCAAGAGCTAGTTAAAGACGGTAGTGTATTGGCAAACACTAGATATAACCATTCATATAGTAAGCTGCTTATAGACGCTCAAGAATATGCTCGCTTAATGGGTTACGGAATCTGGAATCCAAAGCAGGCTATGCGCTACACTCCTAATCAATTTCGCTCAAATCTTAAACAATGACTCAACCTTCTGCCGAACAACTACAAATATTTTTAGATGTTGCTACCGAATCAGTCTTAGCTGCGGGGGCGGTATTAAAAGAACTTTGGGGGAAACTAACAGATATTCAAGAAAAAGGTCGTCCAGGAGATTTGGTCACCGAAGCCGATAAGCTAGCAGAAGCAGCAGTTTTAAAAGTATTGAAACGTCACTTGCCAAATCATCAAATATTGGCTGAAGAGTCAGGATCATTAGGTAATGCCGATAGCGAATATCTTTGGGCGATCGATCCTCTAGACGGAACAACTAACTATGCTCATGGTTTGCCAATGGCAGCAACTTCTGTGGGATTAATGATCGAGGGAGTTCCTTGTGTAGGTGCAGTTTATAATCCTTTTAGTGATGAACTATTCCGCGCTGCTACAGGTTTGGGGGCAACCTGTAATCGTCGTCCGATTCAAGTTTCTCAGACTCAAGAATTAAGTACAAGTCTTTTGATTACTGGCTTTGCCTATGATCGCCGAGAAACTACTGACAATAACTATGCTGAATTTTGTCATCTAACTCATTTAACCCAAGGGGTGCGTCGCCTTGGCTGTGCTTCAATGGATTTGGCCGGGGTTGCCTGCGGTAGATTAGATGGCTATTGGGAAAGAGGTATTCAGCCTTGGGATATGGCAGCAGGAATTGTGATTTTAGCCGAAGCGGGAGGCAAAATTACAGCCTATGATGGTAGCCCACTAGATATTAGTTCTGGTCGTATTTTAGCTACTAATAGCTTAATTCATGACAGTTTGAGTGAAGCTCTACTTCAAACTCCGCCCTTAACATCATGGAAGTCATAGCAATAGTTAGGGCGGGGGAAAATGCTACATGAGGCAAAACCATTCATGTGCAGCCTGTGGGCTAAAACTCATAGGCAACGGGAAAATAAATCTATACCATGTAGACGGAAATTACAATAACTGGAGTCAGAACAACTTAGTGGCTATGCACGAATCTTGCCACGACTACATACACATAAGCAAAAACAAGAGCTAAAAGTTTCGGGAGATAGGTGCAGGGAAATTCGCACGCCTAGAGCAAAAAGAGAGGGGCCAGAGGTAATACTCTCCCTCGACTCTACTAAAGAGCTTCTTGCGTATGGAGCCTCAACGGGTCGCACAAAGAAAGGCGCACTTTTGCATATGACCCCCACCGCAAGCGCAAAAAGCGAAACAGCGCTTGCCCGTACATTGCGCCGTAAGACGACGCATCCCCCGACTTCAATTACTCTACAGCCTATCTCAATTATTGTTGTTTCATCCAGTTGATACACTGCCGTAATTGTTTTTTGGTGGTATCAACATCACCATGATAACGACGACCGTGACCAGGCAAAACCCATTCAAAAGAGTAATCCGCTAGTTTTTCCATAGATTTAATTTGTTCTGACCAAGAATACCAACAGAAGCGACGAAAAGCATAAAGATTTTCCAGGTATGGCGACCAGGCTAAATGATCTCCTGTAAATAAAAACTTGTTTTTATAGAGTAAAACAGTGTGTCCTTTACTATGACCAGGAACAGGAATAATTAATATGTCTGGAGTTAGCTCAACTGTATCAGTGCCAGATAGCTGAATTTCAACTTCTTGAGTAGATGGTTTTATATCATCTGAATGTAAAATTCGCTGGCAATTAAAATGCTGTCGGAATTTTTGATGATCTGCCACATCATCTTGATGGGTAAGATATAAATATTTAATACCGCCTAAATCTTCTAAGCGTTTCACTAAAGGCGGTGCAAATCGAGGTGAATCAATTAAGATATTGCCTTCTGGTCTTTGAATAAAATAGCTAGCAGCACCATAAGAAGCTTCAGCATGATATCCACAATGATAAACATTATCTTCTACGAGCAAAGGAAATGTCTGTTGAACTTGTTTTATATCTGTTGGCTTATCTACTGTACCAATAGAAGCGGTAGGACAAGATAGTAAAGCCTGCATTGCCAGCAGTTTATCTGTGGTAGTTTCTGGTTGATGATACACGGCTGAGGAGGATGATTGACGATTAAATACATCTGCTGCCATCCAGCGACAAGTATCACAATCAATACAGCTAGAATCTACATAAAAATTACCGTCAACATTTTCAATTCTTCTTTGTTGCAAAGTAGCCATAGTGTTATACCTCAAATTTCAAATAGAGATATGGACATATTTATAGACATATCTCTTTTATTTTAAAGATCTAGATGTTTTTTCATTTTATCTAATAGAGTTAAATTAATTGACTGCGGAAGGCGGTGAACGCAGGATAATTTCAGTGCCTAAAGAATGTAACATAGTTTTAGTAGGGATCAAGAGCATATAGACGGTCATGTCATCAGTTAAAACTAACAAGCAAAAATCAAGCTTCTCTTTTTCTCAAGTCTGGTTAGGATTTAGTGTTGTCTTGATTTTGATCTTTTTTTCTGCACCTATCATCTGGCAGATTTTGACTTCAGTAAAACTAAATGAGGACATTTCGGCGATTCCCAATGTCTATTTACCTAGTAAGATTACCTGGGAACACTACACCGAACTGTTTAAGCGTCGTCCCTTTTTGACTTATATTTTTAATAGTGCCTTGGTGGCAAGTGTTTCAACTATTTTGTGTCTTGTCTTTGGTTCTCCAGCAGCTTATGCTTTGGCAAGGATGAATTTAAGAGGAGAAAAGCTGATTTTAACTGGAGTTTTAATCATTACTTTATTTCCTTATGTATTATTATTTTTAGGACTATTAGAAATAGTCAAAATTGTTGGTTTGGGAAATAATTACTTAGCTTTAATTGTTCCTTACACTGCTATTAATCTACCTCTAACTATTCTGGTAATGAGAAGCTTTTTTCAACAGCTACCTAAAGAGCTAGAAGACGCTGCTAAGATGGACGGCTTTAAAACCTTGGGGATGTTGACGAATATAGTATTACCTATGACATTACCAGCATTGGCAACCACTGGTATTTTGACTTTTATCTTCGCTTGGAATGAATATATTTTTGCTCTAACTTTTATCACCGAAGAAGCGAAGAAAACGATTCCTGTAGCTACGGCGCAGCTTGGAGGCGCAACTTTATTTGATATTCCTTATGGACCGATCGCCGCAGCTACAGTTTTGGGTACTCTACCATTAGTGATTCTTGTCTTAGTTTTTCAGCGTCAAATCGTACAAGGACTAACAGCAGGTGCAGTCAAAGGTTAAATAGTAGAAATGGCAAGTCAAGCGTTGTTTATACTTGCCAAAAAATAATTTTTATTTATGAATTAGCCCCAAATGTATATCTCAGAAAGCGATAAGGCAATAATTCGTCAGCTAGTAGAAAAACAGCTACAGGCATTTCAACAAGGTGATGATGAAATAGCTTTTTCTTTAACCAGCCCAACTATTCAAAAGAAGTTTGAGCAAAATGATTTTATGACAATGGTAAAAAAGAAATATCATGCCATTGTTAAACCAAGATCGATTATGTTTCGTGGATTTACTTTAGTCAACAACTACCCAGCGTTGGTATCGATAATTATGGCTCAAAACAAAGAGGTGACTCAAGGAGTTTTTATTGTCCAACATCAAAAAGACTACAGTTGGCGCATTCATGGTTATGAATTGATTTCTGTTAATGAGAAAATAATTTAGATAGTAGAATTTGCGTCTTCAGCGATCGCCTTTGGGCTAGATAAACCTACCGTGCTAATCACAGCAGGCTGCTTGATTCTAACCATTCTAAATTATCCTCACACCAAAACAAAAGTCTTGGCAGAATATAATCGTTCTAATGTTGCCTTTATCTTTGTGCGTAGGTATTTTATTTAATGTTATGAGGAATACAAAATTTTGTCCGAAATGCAGTTAAAGCATCTAAAAAAATGCTTTAACTGCATTTAAGTATATTTGCTGATAAAATTACTGGACTAAACTAGCAAATTACAATTTAAAAATCAGTTTAAACAATAGACATAGTGGGAGATACAATTTTTCGCTCATCGCTAGGATGCCAAATCTTACCATCTAACGCCATTTGTTCAATCAAGCTTGCTAGGCGTAAAGCTTTTAAAGCTTGCTCCCCACCAACGGAAGGGCGATCTCCTCCGCGAATACAGTTGACAAAATGTTCGATTTCAGCATAAATAGGTTCAATATTGCTAGTATAAACTTTTTCAGTAATACCGTCTTGCTTATAGAGTTTTTGTTGTTCGGATTGTAGATTAGGCTGTTGATGGCGGTGAATTAGGATTTCGTTTTTGAGAAAATCAGTTTCAATTAAAGAATGCTGACAGTGTGCTGATAAACAGCGAATTTTACGGTGAGTAACCTTAGAAGCTGTCAAAGTTGCTACTACACCATTGGCAAAACCAAGATTAGCCGTTACGTAGTCTAAGTTTCCCGAACTATTAGAAGTATTTCCACTAGCAGTTAGCCTAATCACTGGAGAAGCGGATAGTTCTAGAAGCAAGTCTATATCGTGAATCATTAAATCCAACACTACAGAAACATCGTTTGCCCGATTAGAATAGGGACTCATACGACGAGCCTCAAGAGCTAGAATACTCTCAGTTTGGATTACTTTACTTAGCTCACAAAAGGCAGGGTTAAACCTTTCGATGTGACCAACTTGCAAAATGCAGCCAGTCTCAGCAGCTAAATTTACCAAAGACTCAGCTTCAGTAATTGAGGCAGCAATGGGCTTTTCGATCAAAACATGAACTCCAGCCTTGAGACAGTTACTTCCTACTTCGTGATGAGCCTTAGTGGGAACAGCTATACAAACTGCATCCACGTCAGGCAGCATTTCTGCATAATTTTCATAAAAATGAGTTTGATACCGACTAGCAATTTCAATGCCTCTTGCCAAATTACAGTCAGATACTCCTACCAGTTCAGTATCCTTCAATAAGCTCAGGATACGCACATGGTGTTGTCCCATATTGCCTACGCCAATAACACCTATTTTTAAAGGCTGTGGCTGATTTTTAAAACCGCTATTTAGCGATCGCCCAGATAAATTATATTGCACTGTATTTAGATAAACTCCTCCACCAATGAGTTGATTAGTAAAACTGATATTTCAATTACTACATAATCACCCAGATATTATCACAGAGATATTCATTGTGAATAATTTAGAAAATTGTCAAGCAAATTTCTAATTCTACTGTATGCGTGTATCTTAATATATCTTCATAGTTTCTACCAATAACTATTAAAAAGACTGAGTAGCTGTAGCAATTTTTTTTCTGTCTACAATTACCCTTTAGGATTAAGACAAGCGAGAAAGGGCTTGCCCGCATCTGTTGCACTTGCTGAAATGAATTCAGCGTGCTTCCTCGCTCAAGGAGAAGGTTGAAGAAGATCTAAGCTTTAGCTTTATAAAGAATTTCATCTGATTGGATAACAAAATCGCGATCTAACCAAACCAAAGATATTTCTTGAACTCTTCCCCGGTCAAGTGAAACTAGAGAAAAATTGCGCTTGACACCTTCAGGGCTTTTTACTATACGGGGAACACAGGCAGAATTTAAGTATACAGTATTATTTCTAACCTCGGTTATAATTCGTTGTTGAGCAAGAGGATATTTAAGATGGTGGTGCATATGTCCAAAAGTAACTAGGGGAATAGATTTGCCTAGGCTTTGAACTTCGGCGATCGCTTTAGTAAGATCGGGATCGCCATAGTCCCCTCCCTCTGATTTCCAGTCTCGACCACAAATCGATTGTGGCTTGTCTCCCAAACCATAGGGACCATTGTGTCCCATAAAAATCAAAGTATTGTGTTGAGAATTTTGAGCAGAAGCGACAATTTGTCGGCTTGACTCTTCAAAGCTTTTGATATTATAGCGATCGCTATAAAACTGACTATTTCTCCAGGTGGAGCCTCCCCAGCTAAAGGGACGACTACCCACCACCGATAAACCAAACTGAGGAAAATCTAGCCCAGAAAAACCAACATGAGCTTTGCCTAATAACTCTAGCTGCTGCTGCACCCGATCTTCTTGAGAGCGATCGTAAGGAGCTTTTTGTCTACCCCAAGATGAAGCACTATACCAAGCATCATGGTTGCCCATAATTACCGCTTTAGGCAGCTTAACTGCTGCAATTTTGCGGACTACTTCTACTGCTTCGTTACCAAAATCGCCGACAAGCAAAACCAAATCAACACCAAGATGTTCTAGTGCTTGTTCATCTTGCTCATCCCATAAATCGTGGACATCTCCCACTACGGCTATGGTTATTCTTTCTTTTACCTGCGCCATGAAAACTGGTTCATTAATTATTTAATCTGGCAAAAATTAGTAGACTTAAGCGTCAACAAACGTACTATTAATTCACTTGAAACTAGTAACGATATCTAACTTACTTCTTACTGTCTTGGTGCGCGTACATGCGGAAGTGCGCCTTTGTCTTGCGCCTGACGGCGACGCGGTGAGACAGTTGCGGTGGACGGTTTCACCGGCATAAGCAAACTGTCGAACCCTTTAGGGGGTCGCACCGCTTTTTACTTAAGCGAAGCGTTACTAGACTGCGCCATTATTTCTATTAAAGACGATCAAAATTGTTTTGAAGATTAGCTTGAGATCGTATTGCAAATTCCAGTTGTGCTGATATTTTAGATCTAGCTTAATCACATCTTCAAAATTGCGTACCTGAGAACGACCATTTACCTGCCATTCTCCTGTCATTCCTGGCTTTACATCTAATCTTTGCCATTCTGGTATTTGATATGTTTCTACTTCTTCTGGAGTTGGAGGGCGAGTACCGACTAAACTCATATCTCCTTTAAGAACGTTCCAAAACTGCGGAAACTCATCGAGGCTAGTACGACGCAAGAAATGACCAATCTTAGTAATGCGAGGATCATTATCGTTTTTGAAAAAAGCTCCACTAGCTTGATTTTCAACCTCCTTTTTCATCGCCTCGGCGTTGGCATACATAGAGCGAAATTTCCAAATTTGAAACTTTTTTCCCATCCAGCCACAGCGAGTCTGTTTAAATAATACAGAACCAGGACTGCTAAGCTTAATGGCGATCGCAATGGGCATAAAAATGATGACCATAATTATCAACCCCAGTAATGCTCCCCCAATATCTATAATTCTTTTGACTATAGATCTCACTGAAGGATGAGTTTCTGGGTGTTTTTTGTTTGACCATGCTGCCGAAGATTTTATGTTCAGTACGTCAACTAAACCCGTCATCGCCAGAGTAGCCATTACTGGAGGCTGAACTGATTCTAAAGCTAATTCAATTTCGTCTGCTTGAGCAGATTTTGAACTAGCAATAAGTGCGCCAATGCCACTGCTATCAATAAATTTGGTTTTGCTAAAGTCGAGAATTATTTGCTGATGAGCAATTTTTTGTTGCAATAGGTTGCTGACAGTTTGCTTGAAGGCTACGGCTTCTAAAACTGTCAGACGTTCAGGTAGTTGTACGATCGCACTGTCCTGAAGAAAGGACTGGGGGAACCGAATATCCGGTGTCTCATCAATCATTAATTCTCAATTTTGGTGATCGGCAAAAGTAATTTATTTATTAGACGGAGATAAAAGCATTTGAGAAAGTCAGATAAACTTCAGACCGCACGATTATCCTATCTAATTTAACCATCATTAACGGACTGTACTTTCTATAATCCATTTAGCAGGCTTAACTCAAATGTTACGAATAATACCAGTAATCATCCATATATTCTTGGCTTAATTCTACACTTGATTTACCTATCTTGCTTAAAAGTAAAATCCATTGCCAAAAATATGAGTTTGAGCTTAATTTTGCTTCAATCAAAATTTAAAGTCTATTTTCTCTTCTGCTGATCGGCTCTCTTCCCTCTTGTGTCCTAGCTTTTTCTCTAGTTGCACTGCGACGAAGAGCCTGTAAACGCTCTTCGTATTTTTTTCTTTTGCGACGACTAGGGGTCATCTCAATCAGGGTTTTCAAAGCACTGCCCAAACTTTTATAGGCATTGGGTAAAGAATAACCAAACCGAGTCGCTAAAGCGATCGCTTTTTCATCAGCTTCGATAGCTTCGGTAAGGGTCTTTTCGCTACTGTTTTTTTGCCACAGGCGATATCCTGAAATACCACACAAAGACATAGCCAAAAGCAATAATAGGCCATCCTGTACCCATAATTCCCCCACAGCACCACCCAAGCCAATAGCCAAAGCCGCCATTTCCCATCCTTCTTTAGGGATGCTATCATTTTGTACCCTAGCCACCTCATGCCAAAATAGCAAATTACGCTGATCGATGGCTAGATTGTCCCATTTAGCTAGATCGATCTGAATTTCAATTTCATCTTTACCAATTTCTTCACTACGGATGAGAGGAGGGTTAACTTCTGTTGAGCCTTCGACAATTACCCAGCTTTGTAATTCAGGGGGAAGCAGGGTTTTGAGACGACGCAGTTCATTGATTTCTGCCCTAGCGGAGGAGGTTGCATAACTCATACTTTTACCAAATTAATATTTTAATATTTAGCAATTTTTAGCAATTTTTCAAGTTTATTCACTTTTTTATCATATCTAAATTTAATTACTCATTTAAAATACTTGGGATATAGAAGATTCCCGAATAAACTTGTACACTTAATAAATGTTTATTTGCAACTAATATAATATTATGTCTGGACGGACAAAAAAACTTGTAAAGTATACTTGTTTTCTAGGCGTTGGTTTTATGTCAAGCCGTGCTGCCCTTGGATTTGAACATAATTTAGCGGCAGCTTTATCTCCAGATGTATTGGTTCAAGGGAGTGAAGCGGTAGAGGGAGTCACTCAAGTAAATTTGTTTCAGGCAATTGTTTTAGGTTTCGTTCAAGGGGCTACAGAATTTATTCCCATTAGCAGTACAGCACACTTAAAAGCCGTTCCTGTTTTTTTGGGCTGGGACGATCCTGGAGTTGCGTTTTCGGCTGTAATTCAGCTTGGTAGCTTAGCTGCGGTTTTATCTTATTTTTGGTCGGATATTAGTCAAATTACTAAAGGGATGATTGAAGCCATTCGTACCAAAAATTATGATTCTCAAGATTTTTGGTTAGCGGTAGGAATTGCAGTCGGAACTGTGCCGATTGTACTTTTGGGTTTAATCTTAAAAGTTTTTGAACCGCCATTTTATGAAAATATTCTCAGAAGTATGCCGTCAATTGCCATTGTTTCGATTGTAATGGCTTTATTTTTGGCTTTGGCAGAAAGCGTAGGTAGTCAAAAACGTAATTTTCAGGATTTAAAGCTTAAAGACGGGATTTTGCTGGGTTGCGCTCAAGCACTAGCAATTATACCAGGGGTATCTCGTTCAGGTTCAACCCTGACGGCTGGTTTGTTTAATAATTTAGAGCGAGCAACAGCAGCTAAATTTTCTTTTTTGTTAGGTATCCCGGCGATCGCCCTATCTGGGCTAGTAGAATTAAAGGATATGGTTAGTAGTGGTGCAGCAAGTTCTGGGCTAGTTCCTCTGTTGGCGGCATTAATATCTTCGACGATATTTTCTTATTTAGCGATCGCCTGGTTGCTTAAATTCTTACAGAGAAGAAGTACTTGGGTGTTTGTTTGGTACAGATTGGGCTTTGGGGTATTTATTTTAGCGGCTCTAGCTTTGGGATGGATTAAGGGATAAGAAATGACAATGTAAGAACTCAAAAATAAGTCGCTTAGGAAGAAAATGGACAACCCAACAATAAAAACCGATTTAGCTCAAATATTAAATAAGCTAGATGGCAAGATGGATAAGTTAGATGAAAAAATAGACAAGTTAACCATTGGTCAAACAGAAATCAAAGGTGAAATTAAAGCTTTAGATGTCAAAACAGAACAATTGAATACCAGAGTAGGGAATATAGAATTTGCCGTTCGAGGCGTTTTAATTGGTTTAGCTGTGGTGGTACTTGGTGGATTTGCTATGTTTTTCTGGATGTCGAGCAAGCTTTGAGCTTTCGATAAGGAAAAAGATTAAGAAGTTAACTTAGTCGATCACATTAGAAAATTATTTCAAACTGGTAGCTTTGTATTATCAAGTGTAGCGTTACTTAAATCAACTCCGTTAAGATTGGCTTTTGACAGGTCAGTGTTGGTTAAGTTAGCAAAAGATAAGCTTCCACCACTAAGATCTGCATTCTCAAAATTAACTCCTCTCAAATCAGCCCCGCTAAAGTTACATCCTCGTAAGCTACTATTGGCAAAATTAGCTCCTCTGAGTTTGGCATCATGAAAATCTGTACCATCTAAGCGAAGATTAATCAGTTTTGCACCGTTCATATCTATGTACGTAGTAAATGCGCAGTCGATGATTTTAGCTTCGGTCAAATCTATTCCATCAAGATACATACAACTATTTTTTATGCCAATAATCGTTGCTCGATGTAAAATAGCTCCTTCTAAATGAACATTAGTGTATAAGCTCCCATCCCAGGAACCTTTTTCGTAGATAAGGGTGGCTTCAGTAAGATTAGCCCCGTTTAAGTTTGCAGATGCAATTCTTGTTCCAGTCAAGTTAGCACCACTAAGATCTGCGCCACTGAGATTAGCTTCAGCTAGATTAGTAAAACTTAAATCGGCATTAGCCAAGGAAGCACCTGCAGTTATCAAATAAGCTCCTGCTGCTTTGGGATCGAATCCTTTGGGAAATATAGTGTATGAATTATACAAAGCCCCTTTTAAATTGGCACATTCAAAATTAGAATTACTTAAATCCAAATACAAGCGAGATTCACGGGCATCGTAGCCTCTTAAGTTTGCCTTACTGAGGTTTGCTTGCTGAAAACTAACGTTTTGGAGTAATTTTACTTGGCTAAAATCTGCCCCTTCTAAATTTGCTTGCTCAAAATTAGTATTTACTAGTTGGCTTTCATAAAATCTAGCTTGAGTAAGGTCAGCTTCAGTAAAATTGGTATTGGTCAAGTCATTGTTTTGTAGATTTGCTTTGTACAGCTTGGAATTTTTTAGTGATGCTCTAGTCAGGTTACAGTTGTATATCTGGCAACTGAGCAAATCTAAGTTTTCTAAAATAGCATCAGATAAATTGAACCCTGACAAATGAGCTGGTGAACTGAATCTAACTTGAGTTAAATCCGATCCAATCAAAATTTCACGTTCTTTTGAATCATTTATCGATAATAATTGATTAAATGTATCAGTATTAATAATTTGCTTCATATTGCTTTTGGTGATCTAAAAGTTAGAAAATGAACTCTTAAGTAGTGAAGTATGGTTTAGTAACTATATTTTATCTTGTATTAAAACTGTAATAATATTTTCTTGAATAATGCGATTAAGCTAATACCGCAAGACGCGATCGCAACTTTCGTTTTAAGTTTATTCCTTGATATGATCGAGTATTATGAGCCAAGCTACTGTTCAACCAGCCAAAATAAGTGGTGTATTGCCTAATTCGATCGCCGAAGAGATTGGATTTGAAATTGGTGATGCGATCGTTTCGATTAATCAGACGCAGCCACGGGATCTAATTGACTATCGTTTTTTATGTAGCGATGAGTATTTAGAGTTGGAAGTAGTTGATACGGCGGGAAGCACTCATCAGATTGAAATTGAGAAAGATTATGATGATGACTTGGGGCTGGAATTTGAAACGGCTTTATTTGATGGTCTAATTCAGTGTAATAACCATTGTCCTTTTTGCTTTATCGATCAGCAGCCGACTGGTAAACGCCAAAGCCTTTATTTTAAAGATGACGATTATCGTCTGAGCTTTCTTTATGGTAGCTATCTGACGCTGACAAATCTGACAGACAAAGAATGGCGACGGATTGAACAGATGCGCCTTTCGCCTTTGTATGTCTCAGTACACGCCACCGAACCAGAAGTTAGAACTCGTTTGCTCAAAAACAATCGTGCTGGATTAATCATGTCCCAGTTCGAGTGGTTTCAATCGAGACGGTTACAGATTCATGCTCAGGTGGTAGTATGCCCTGGCATCAATGACGGGACACACTTAGCCAGAACTCTTTTAGATTTAGCCTCGTTCCATCAGGGAGATATACCCGCAGTAGCCTCGGTAGCAGTAGTTCCCGTCGGCTTAACTAAGTTTCGTCCAACCGAAGATGAGTTAATTCCTGTTAGTCAATCTAAAGCCATGAAAGTGATCGAACAGGTACAGCGGCTACAGCAAAAGTTTATACAGCAGTTTGGCAGTAACTTTGTCTGGTTAGCCGATGAATGGTTTTTAATTGCCCGCCAGGATGTTCCCTCAGAATCTCACTACGAAGATTATCCCCAAATTGGCAATGGGGTGGGTTCAATTCGCTTATTTCTGAAGCAATTTCAAGCCACGGCGAAAAAGATGTTACCCAAAGCAATTAATCAGCCTCGTCGTTTTACCTGGGTAGTGGGTAATGCTGTCGAACAAGCATTTAAACCTATAGTAAATCGGCTCAATGCAGTTGAGGGGTTAGAAGTTAATTTAGTTGCTTTAAATAGTCATTATTGGGGACAAGAGATTACTGTCACAGGCTTGTTAACAGGACAGGATTTACTGGCAGGCTTAAAAGGAAAAGATATAGGGGAGGGAATTTTGTTACCTTCTTTAATGCTTAAGCACGACGATACAAAGTTTTTAGACGATATGACAGTTGCAGATGTTGGTTGCCAGTTGAAAGTGGCAATTTTTCCCGTAAGTGGTGTTAAAGAGTTGATCGATCGGTGTCTTAAATAGTACTTACGCAGTCTAGTAAGTACTATTTAAGTCCAATCCTGTTCTTCTCCAGTTGCTGTGCGTCTATATACCATTCCTCCCCCGTGAATAACACGGGTTTTAGTATACAGTTCCTCTTCGGTTAGCTTCCAGTTGTCTAAAGCTACTTGCAAATCTCTTTGGATATCTCGCGCCCCAGGAAAGTTGCGATAGCGAATAATCAATCGTGCTAATTCGACTAATTCACGCTCATTAGGATCTGACTGCGTTTTTAGTAAATGGTCTACGGTGAGGCGATCTTTTTTATTCTGAGGATGGTTTTGATCTAGATTACCGTTAGCCATTGTCAATATTAAAAATCGCTTACTTTTTACGTTTATCCTTCATCAAAAGAGGCAGAGGTTGAGGAGATGAACCAGGGGGTAAAAGATATCTAGCTGGCTCATTGGCGATCGCCTTGGGTTTTTTCTCTATTTGTCGCCAACGCATAATAATACCTAACAAAGCAATTAATAAACCAACAGACAATAAACTTCCCCGTCCGCCTAATCCTCCTACTAGGGCATCAGTCGTTCCTAGAATCAGGATAAAGCCAGAGACGGGTTCTCGACGATACACCGTTCTCAAAAATCTTGCGAATAAAGGATTCACTATCTTAAATTGCTATGAATAAAACTACTGTGTCTAACAAGTTATCTCATAAATTAGCACAATTAAGTAAGTCGGTGTAATTAAATATAAAACGGTGATGATGGTTAGTAGGTAGTAGGTAGTGGGTAGTAGGGAAAAATTAAACTTTGACATCTTACAAATTATTTCACCCACCTACTTATAATTGTTAAGTCATTATAATCATTCTTTAATTTGCTTGGCTGTATTAATCTTAATTGGAAACGAAATAAGTTAGTTCATGGGTAGAAAATATATGAAGATAGTTGATTGTCAATTTCCTCGCCACGGAAAAACTATTCAGCATATATTTAATGATGCGATCGCCAATTCTACCGCTCTTTATGACTATCAGCCCAGAAGTCTAAACACAATTCAAAAGTGGCTAGAAACAAAAGCAGAAAAGTTTTATCCTGTTATCGGTATTGAAGATAGCCATGGCTCTTTAATGGGGTTTGCCACCTATGGTACATTTCGTGCTTGGGATGCTTATAAATATTCTGTTGAGCATTCAGTTTATGTAGATTCTGTCCATAGAGGTAAAGGTGTAGGAAAGAAACTATTGGTAGAGTTAATTCAGATTGCCCAACAGCAAAATTATCACACGCTGATTGGGGGAATCGACGGACAAAATAGCGTGAGTATCAGGCTGCATAAATCTCTGGGCTTTGCTCACTGTGGCAGTATTAAACAGGTAGGGTTTAAATTTAATCGATGGTTGGATCTGGAGTTTTATCAGCTAATTCTATTTACCCCAAAGCAGCCGACAGAAAAATGAGGCAATTAATTTACCAGTTAAAAAATCTGGCTTCAGCTAGATGTGTCGTTTTTCAAACTCATATTTAATGTATTTGATAAATTATAAAATTTTAGATGATTGAATTCCAGTAAATCCTATGTTTAGAGGTAATCAAATCAAAACCGCAGCTTTATTAGGGCTATTGAGCGGAATCTTAGTTTTGGGTGGTTATTGGGCAACGGGTACTGAACAAGGAGCATTAATCGGTTTGATTTTTGCTGCTGTTGGTAGTTTTGGCTCTTGGTTTTATTCAGATAAAGCTGCCTTGGCTGCATATAAAGCCCAGCCTATTGCTCGCGAACAGGCACCAGAGCTTTACGATCTGGTGAAAAACTTGACTCAAAAAGCGGGTTTACCCATGCCCAAACTGTGTGTTGTGCCTACCCAAACACCCAATGCTTTTGCCACTGGTAGAAATCCCGAACACGCTGCGGTGGCAGTAACAGAAGGCATTATGCAAATACTCGATCGAGACGAGCTTGCAGGCGTAATTGCCCATGAATTAACTCATATCAAAAACCGCGATACTTTAACTCAGGCTGTAGCTGGGACATTAGGCGGTGCGGTGACGTTTCTGGGCAGAATGCTTACTTTTGGAGCAATGTATGGCTCTGTGAACCGAGATAATCGTCAAGGCGGAAATCCAGTTGGCATATTGGTTTTGGTTATCCTCGCACCTATTTCTGCATCTTTGATTCAGATGGCAATCTCTCGTACCCGTGAGTTTTCCGCCGATCGCGGTTCAGCAGAAATTACAGGTAATCCCTTGGCATTAGCGAGTGCTCTACAAAAATTAGAGTCTATTGGTAAGCAAGTGCCGATGAATGGCAATCCTGCTTTTGAACCAGTTCTAATTATAAATCCTTTTTCTGGTGGTGGTTTACAATCTTTATTTCGCACTCATCCACCTACAGAGGAGCGTGTACGTCAACTACAAAAAATAGCTAGAAATCAACAAAACAATCCTACTTTTGCTGCCAATCAATAATATGAAATCAAAACTTATCTCCTTAATAATGCTCGTCTGTATGTTTATGGCGATTGCTTTTACTCCTCTTAACTTAGCATTGGCAGATACTAAAGATGCCTCTGCCAAAAAAGCTGCTCAAGAAGTTACTAAAGATACTGGAGCTAAACAACAGTTTGGCAAATCAGAAAATGGCGATCGGCTTTTAGATGATGCTCAAGCTAAAGCAAATAAAAATCTGAATGATTTAGCAGATAAAGCAAATTCAGAGGAAGATCTCCCTGATAGCCAAAAGCTGTTTCTTAAGAATTTGCAGAATTGAATTGTACTTATGCTTTATTAATCTGCTTTATTAAAAATCTCGCTAGGATAAAAGCAGATATAAGGCTCTAAGGCGGAGGAAAAGCCATGAAATCCATTAAACCTTGGCAGGTAGCAATTTTAATCTTGCCGATCGCAACTATCGTGATTTTTTTATTAGTTGCAGCAGGTTCACAAATTCATAATTGGGGTATTAATTGGATTTGGGGTGTGGTGGTCTTAGTATTTGTTCTCTGGCGATGGTTACTGGTGAAGTGGACAAAGCCTCCTTTGGCTGAGATTCAAGAGGCGCTCGACGAAATTAATCAGGAGTTATCACAAGAGCCAGAGTTAGAAGCAGCAGCAAGTAAGGAAAAGCAATTACAAGCTTCTTTAGAGCAAATTATTGCTAAAACCAGAGCAGATGAACCAGTTTGGGAAGATTGGCAGACTTTTTGGCAACGGTGTCAGGAGTTGTTAGCTGCGATCGCTCATATATATAATCCCAGCGTTAAACGTCCTCTGCTTAATATTTATATTCCTCAAGCTTACGGCTTGATCCGTGGGACGGTAGACGACACGGATCGCATGATGCAAAAGCTTTCCCCTGTTTTAAACCGAGTATCTATCGGACAGGCTTATGAAGCTTATGAAGTGTATCGTCGGCTAGAGCCATCGGCACGAAAACTAGGTCAGGTATTTAATTGGTCACAATGGTTACTTAATCCCGCAGCAGCAGTTGCCAATCAAGCCACCAAAAAATTTAGTAATCAGGCAAATCAGGAACTATTGCTCAATCTAGGTCAATTAATGCGAGAAACGGCATTGAAGAATTTGGCACAACAGGCGATCGCTCTTTATGGTGACGAAACTATTACTATTCCTGAAGTCGCACCTAGTTATGCTTTACCCAAAACCGAAACCCAATCTCTCAAACAAATATTAGAATCAGCCCAATCACCCCAAGAAGTAGATCGAAAGCCTGTCAATATTATTTTAGTTGGGCGTACTGGGGCAGGAAAAAGCAGCTTAATTAATACTCTTTTTCAAGCCGACAAAGCCGAAGTAGATGTTTTGCCCAGTACCGATAAAATTCAAAACTATCGTTGGCAAACTCCTAACGGAGAAGTTTTAAATTTGTTGGATACTCCTGGTTATGAACAGGTAAATCGCCCTGAATTGCGGGAACAAGTTTTAGATTATGCAGCTACAGCAGACTTACTCTTACTGGTAACTCCTGCTCTCGATCCTGCTCTACAAATGGATCTTGACTTTTTGGAAACCTTGAAAAAAGATCTTCCCGATCTAAGTGCCGTGGGAATAGTTACTCAAGTCGATCGCCTGCGCCCAATTCGTGAGTGGAATCCACCTTATAACTGGCAAGAAGGTATCAAACCTAAAGAAAAATCTATTCGAGAAGCAACTATTTATCGTGCTGAATTACTAGGAAATATCTGCGATTTAATTTTACCAATAGTTACAGAAGATCGGACAAACAATCGTTCTGCTTGGGGTGCAGAAGCCTTGTCTTTGGAGTTGATTCAGGCGATCGCACCAGCTAAACAGCTTCGTTTAGCAAGATTTTTGCGGAATTTGGAAGCTCGCAGCCAAGCAGCCGCCAAAATCATCGATCGCTATACTCGTCAAATGGCAACCAGTCAGGGTTTAACTGCCTTTCTTAAAAGTCCCGTACTGCAATTTATTTCCACTATGACTACAGGAAATCCTGCTCTGGCATATGTTTTAGCAGAGCAAATTCCTGTAGAAGAGTTACCCATAGTCATTGGTAAACTACAAATGGCTTATGACCTATATATGTTGCTCAACGATGAACCTAATCTCAGCAACTTCGATTTACGTTCTTTATGGTCTTTGTTATTAGACGACAATAAAGCAAAAAATCTTAACACCTGGGCTTTTGGTCACGCTTTGGTAGAATATTGGGTCAAAAATCTTAATTCTGCACAATTGCGCGATCGCTATCAATTCTATCTGCAACAAAAACCATCTTAAATAATATGAGTTTAGTTTACGCAACAACGCCGTTACTAGTTACCAACTATCATACTAAACCTGTTGGAGAAAAGTATTAGTTTTTGAGCAAAATTATTAATTGTTTGAGAAAATGATCGATAATCGAACCTCAGTTCAGATTATTTTTTGAGCTAACCTATGTCGGCAAACAAAATTGAGCAATTATTTTTTACTGTTCAGCCTGAATTATCTCATAAATATTCTCGTTTCTGGTTAGCGATCGCCATTTTATTTTCTCTTATCTACAGTTCTATGGCGTTGCCACAGGCTTTTGGCAGTCTTTACGTTGTGCAGGATGATGCCAGACAGCACGTATTTTGGATGCGTCGCTTTTTAGATCCTGAGTTATTTCCTAATGATTTGATTGCTGATTATTTTCAATCTGTTGCACCTTTAGGCTATAAACTAACCTATGCCATACCAGCAGCTTTTGAGATCGATCCTTTAGTTATCAACAAAATACTACCCAGTATTTTAGGCGTAGTAACTACATATTATTGTTTTGCGCTAACTATGGAATTGTTACCAATTCCTTTTACAGGATTTGTAGCTGCTCTTTTACTCAATCAAAATTTATGGATGCAGGATGGTTTAATCTCTGGTACGCCTAAAGGTTTTGCTATTCCTTTATTATTGGCTTTTTTATATTATTATTTACGGCAATCTTTATTAGGAACAAGTCTTACAATTTTACATTTAGGATTGTTTTATCCTTCTTTTGTATTTATCTGTTCGGGATTATTAATTATCAAATTATGGCAGCTTAAGGCTAGTATTCTACGCTATAAACTACGACTATCAAAAGGTTTTTTATTTTGTTTTATAGGTTTATTGGTAGCTTTTCTGGTGCTACTTCCCTATGTTATTTCTACTTCCGAATTTGCGCCGACAATTACTGTATCTCAGGCTCGTAATCTTCCTGATTTTGCTCCCAATGGACGTTCGGCTTTTTTCAACGATCGCCATCCTTTTGACTTTTGGATTGGTGGCAGTCGTAGCGGTTTAAGGCTTTCTTCTGCCTTAATTCCTCCCTTGACTTATTTCGCGGTTTTATTACCATTTATTTTAAAATTCAAGCAAACTTTTCCTTTAGGGCAAAAAGTCACTGCCAAGCTCAGAATTTTAACTGATTTGCTCTTAGTTTCTTTGGTAATGTTTGGCATTGCTCACTTGCTATTGTTTAAACTACATTTACCCAGTCGCTATACTCAAAATTCCTTGAGAATAGTTATGGCGATCGCGTCAAGCATTAGCCTGACAATTATCATTCATTATTTGTGGAAAATAGTTATTAATTCCGTAACTAAAACTTCTTTTTATCAAAGATTATTAGCTAAACTAATCCTTTTCTTGTTAGGTATGTTACTAGTCATTTATCCTCACTTGACTAACAACTTTGTTTGGACGCAATATGTGCAGGGAAATGCAGTTGAGCTATACGAATTTTTGCAACAGCAGCCAAAGAATATTATGGTTGCTTCTCTGGCATCTGAAGCAGACAATTTACCTACCTTTGCCCAACGTTCAGTTTTAGTTAGTCAAGAATACGCTATTCCCTATCACACAGGCTATTATTTTCCCTTTCGTCAAAAAGTTATAGATTTAATCAATGCCAGCTACAGTAACGACATTACAGTAGTCAAACAGTTTATTCGCCAATACAAAATTGATTTCTGGCTACTCGAAGCAAATAGTTTTACACCAGAGTATATTACTAGCAATCCTTGGCTGCAACAACACCAACCCGCTGCTAAAAAGGCGATCGCATTTCTAAAACAAGGCAATATTCCCTTATTACAAGCCTATCAGGATAGCTGTACAGTTCTCCAAACCCAGCAATTTAGGCTAATCTCTGCTGAGTGTATTTTAAACACCAAAAGCTAATATAAAACTATAAAAGTAGACCAATTCAATCGATAACTAATTTAATGGAGCCGAGCAGAGTCGAACTGCTGTCCAGACTAACTATTTACTTGCCCATTCATTCACAGGTTTAGCTCCTCTAACCCTTAGAGCGGGGATCATCAATTGTCCCTGATGGTAGGATTCTTTGATAAAGTCTTTGCCTATGGGTCTACCAAAGAAAACCCGATAGGAGCATCCGTTGGGGTTTTGTCTCTAATCCTTAACGGAGTCAAACTAGAGACGAGCAAATCTAAAAGAGATTTTTAGATTTAGGCAGCTACTGCCTGACGCTCAAATTTTACGATGTTGTTTGCATCTATATTTATTTTGAGTCTGTATTTACGAGAGGATACTCACTCTCGACCTGAATCACGAGTCAGCTTTTGCTAACCTGTCGAAACCTTTACGGCCCCGTGTATAAATACTAACTGATAATAATCTAGTTAGCTTCTTCTAGTATTGTAGCTAACTTTTTGTTATTTGGGCTACAAAAAGTTAGGCTCAAACGTTACAAAACATTGATTAGTGCTAGTAACAATATTATTGAGATCGAGATTCGTTTTACACTGGTTAAAGTACTGACTAACATAACAAAAATATAAGTTAGTAAAGTTTTGCCGTTTTAAATTGCCAACTTAGTATAAAAACTCTTATGTTTCCCATCAATCGCCCTCGTCGTTTGCGATCGTCAACTCAACTGCGTCGTATGGTGCAAGAAACTCTAGTTACCGCCAACGATTTAATTTATCCTTTATTTGCTGTACCTGGAACATCTGTAGCAAATGAGATTGTTTCTATGCCTGGAGTGTATCAGCTTTCTGTTGATAAAATCGTTGAAGAGGCAAAAGAAGTTTATGATTTAGGCATACCTGCGGTAATTTTGTTTGGTATTCCCGAAGATAAAGATATTGATGCCACTGGTGCATGGCACGATTGCGGTATTGTCCAAAAGGCTGCTACTGCAGTTAAAGAAGCTGTTCCCGATCTTTTGATTATTGCTGATACTTGTCTTTGTGAATATACGTCCCATGGACACTGTGGATATTTAGAAACGGGAGATTTGACAGGTAGAGTACTCAACGATCCGACTCTAGAATTACTGAAGAAAACAGCAGTTTCCCAGGCAAATGCTGGCGCAGATATTATTGCTCCTTCTGGCATGATGGATGGTTTTGTCAAGGCTATTAGAGAAGGTTTGGACGAAGCTGGTTTTCAGAATACGCCGATACTTTCTTATGCAGCTAAATACGCTTCTGCTTATTATGGTCCATTTCGTGATGCTGCTGATTCTGCGCCCAGCTTTGGCGATCGCCGTACTTATCAAATGGATCCTGCCAATGGCACAGAAGCCCTCAAAGAGATTGAATTAGATATCGCTGAAGGTGCAGATATGCTAATGGTTAAGCCCGCCTTGTCATACATGGATATTATTTGGCGCGTTAAAGAAGCAACTAACTTACCTGTAGCTGCCTATAATGTTTCTGGGGAATACTCAATGATCAAAGCAGCAGCTTTAAATGGCTGGATTGATGAGAAAAAAGTTGCCTTGGAAACTCTGACTAGCTTCAAACGTGCTGGTGCAGATCTAATTCTGACTTATCACGCTAAAGATGCGGTGCGCTGGTTGAATGAATAAACTTCTTTGTTTCCAGACTTTTTAGTTTACGAAACAATGCTTCTAATATCGAAGCATCAACAATCCACAATCGCTGGAAATTCTTTTGGGCATGAGTAATACAAGGAGCGCAAGTTCGCTTTTGTTTTTGCTGCCATCTTTGATTTAACGGCACGATCTCGAATGCTTTTTTTTGGGGTGCGCCATTTGCTCTTTTGCCTTCCAGTCCGACATAAACGGAAGAAACCTTCTTACTTGTTCTCTTAATTTGTCACCGATGCTATTACCTCTTTACAAAGTAGTCTATGGTGATTTGTGCTTCGGAGTTTATTAAAGTGCGATCGCAATATTACCCAAGTGAGAGTACATAAACATTTATTTTGTAATGCCTGCCTAGTTATCTTAATTAATACTAATTTAAGCGCATTTAATAGATAAGAGCTTGTCTGAGAAGTATAAATAATTACCTCAACGCCCCCTAAATCCGATTCCCCCCAAGTTTGGGTAGGGCTGTTTCATTCTTGTTAAATAAAGCGAAATAGGGAGTTAGGGAGTTAGGGAGTTAGGGGAATAGGGAAATAAGAATATACCAATAGTTTAGTTCTTTTTTAACAACCATTTATCAGCACTATTAGTCATGACGACAATTAATCCTAAAATCTGATTATATTGGCTATAAAGTTTTTTGCCTGAATCTACAGGCAAATATTGGCATTTAACCGCAAATTTTAACCAAACTTGAGTTTCTGCTGCTTCGGCTTCAGCATCGTTGAGTTTGGATAAAAAAGAGCCTTTATAGCGTCTCCTTCTCCATGCTTCGGCTAGATTGGCACATACTGAACGAGAAGAACGTCTAATTTGATCGATTAAAGAATATTTCTCCTCTTTAGGGAAATTTTTAGAAAGCTCAAATATTTCCATAGCAGCATCGAAGGCAATCTTATAGACTTCTAAATCTTCGTGGTTACTAATAAATTTGGGTTTATTTTGCTGCATTTTGTTTCCCTACTGCTTTATCTCCCTAATTCCCCACTATTCTAGAATTTTTCTGAAAATGAAACAGCCCTACCAAGTTTGGGGGGCGAGGGGGGCAAAATTAAGAAATCAAATGTAAAAAAATAACTTTTCAGATGTCCTCTAACAATTCTATTTGTAGAGCAGAAGTAATAATAAGTATTTGCGTGTTTATAGTGTTAACTTTGTCGCTTTTTTGGGAACTATAGTTTTAACAATAATTAAATTAATCGATATTATTAATTGTTTTTTGCTTGTCAAAGTAAAAAAAAACAACAATGTCCTCAAAAAAGTATGAATCAGGTCAGCTAAATTCTATTCTCAACTCCTTATTTAAACAAAAAACTAGTGGGATTTTAAACTTAGAAACTCAAGTTGACTCTTGGCAAAATCAAAGATCCTGCATCTTGATATTGCAGCAAGGAGCATTAGTTTATGGAGACATAAATATTTCGCAGCCTCCTAACAATAAACAACTGTGCAAAATGTTGGGTGAGGAATTAAATCCTGGTTTGATCAATGCTGCCTTGTCTGTAGCCAGTGAAAAAATTGGCAATTTTACGTCGATTAAAGAGTCAGTAGGACTATTGTGTAGAATGAGAGTCTTTACTTGGCAAGAGGTAGAAACTTTTATTGCTAATAAAGTTATTTTAATTTTGGAAAGATTTTTACCTTACCCTGGGATAGCTCAGTGGCAAGAAAGCAGAGATTTCGACCTTTATTACGATGAAGACAATCATGGCTTAAATTGGTCTGAGATTAAAAAACAATTAGTTCAGCGTCAGCAGAAATGGGAAAGTTATGTTGCCCATATTCCTGACATGAATGCTATTCCTGTGGTTACTGCCCAACAAAAACAGATTGGCAATTCTCAAATCATAGAACATTTAAAAAATTCAGTTGATGGCAAAGCAACTTTGATTGATATTGCCGACAAGATGACCAAAGATCCGTTAAAGGTGGCTAAAAATTACTTTGATTGGGCTAACAATGACTGGGTAAAGTTTGTTCAAACTCCTATGGCAATTGCAGCTAATCAAACGGCAAGCAGATCACAACCATCTACTCCCGCTGTTGACGATCAATCTCAGGATAGAGAAAATTTACCAATAGTTTTATCTGTTGACGACAGTCCAATTATTCAAACCTCAATTAAACGCGCTTTACAAGATCAATACAATGTCTTACTTGCGGATAAAGCAATTGACGCTTTGGTAATCCTAAATCAACAGCCAGTCAAGCTGCTGTTATTAGATTTAACTATGCCTGATATTGACGGACTACAGTTTTGCAAGACTGTTCGACAAATTACTAAGTTCAAAGATTTACCAATCATTATGGTGACAGCGCGAGATGGTTTATTAAACAAGGCAAAAGGACATATCGCTGGCACAAATAAATATTTGACCAAGCCGTTTGAGCCAGATGAGCTTAGAGAAGTTGTTCGTCAATACATTAGTAACTAATAACTAGAGGTGAGGAAGAAAAGATGGCAACTAAACCCTATTTAATTTTTAGTTTACATAATACCAGATATGCGATCGCAGCTAAAGAAGTTACGGAAATATTCTTATTACCAGAATTTACCCCCGTAGCCGAAGCACCACCAGATGTTGTTGGCTTGCTCAATCTACATTCTGTATTTGTGCCGGTGATGCACCTAGATCTCCGTTTTGGTCATAAGTTTAACCAGTGCAATCTTACCGATAGCGTTATTGTCCTAAAGTCTCAAGGATTGCAGGTGGGAGTAGTAGTTCATCAGGTTGAAACAATTAATGAAATTGATGATCGATATATTCAAGTCGACCTAGATTATGGACGAGAAAGAAAGATTAACCAAGCTTTTATTGAAGGGATAATTAATCTTGATGACGAAATCATCATGCTCCTTAATGTAGATAATCTTGTTCGACATCCCGATGCTTTGGAAGCATTAATTGATGCCCAAGAGTCACAATTAGAAGCAAAATCCTCAGCAAGTGGCTTTTACGATCGATATTTTCCCGCAGCCTCCCTCAATACTAAAGAAATTTTGTCCCGACGTGCTACCAACCTGGGAGAAGCTATCGATAACGATGAACCAACTGAGTTAATTTCTCTGGCCGTCGTCAGCATCAATGGCAATTATTTTGGCTTAGATCTCAGCATGGTCAGAGAATTTACCAAAATTGAGCGAGTTACGACTATTCCCTGCTGCCCAAATTACATAATTGGCAATATGAATTTGAGAGGAGAGATTCTAACCTTGGTAGATATTCGTCAGCCTCTAAATTTAGAAATAATCAGTAATCATCAACCTCTTAAAGCTGTAGTGATTGAGGTTGGCGATATTGTAGCGGGAATTGCCGTAGAAGAGGTCTTTAATATAGTTGATTTGCGTCCAGAAGAACTAAAATCTGTGCCTGCTGCTATCAATTCCCAGACAGCAAGCTATCTCCAAGGTACTGCTAATTATCAAGATCGACCTTTGAACGTGATTGACTTAGCAAAAATACTCGCTCAAGGAGCGTTGACGGTAGAACTAGTAGCTTAAGTAGATATTTTATTAACTAAATTAAATTATATATAGGTAGAAAATTTATGAAAATTGGAACCCAGTTAACCGCAGGTGCATTTGGAATTGGAGTTATTGTATTAGCCAACTTGGGGGTAATTTTCCTTAAGTCTTCAGAAGCTGATTCTAAAGTTATTAACCAGTCTGGTGTAGTTCGAGGGGCTACACAAAGATCTATTAAACTCGAACTTTCTAACAGTCCTAACGATAAGCTGATTGCTAAGTTGAACAACCTAATTGATGGCTTAATCAATGGAAACGTAGAATTAGGACTGCCCCAAGCTACTGATGCAGCCTACATCGCCAGAATGCAAGAGGCTCAAGCACAATGGATCAAATGTAAAGAGTTAATTCAGCAGGTAAGAACCAGACCTACAGAAGCTAACCGTGCTGCTCTTTTGGCAGAGAGTGAAAAATTATTTGAATTAACCAACGCAGCAGTGAACGCAGCAGAAGAATATTCAGCTGCCAGTGTCAGACAGTTAAAAAAAATTCAGTTATTTGTGGCATTACTCAACTTTATTATTGTAACGGTAATTATCGCGAGTTCACGGCGAATTACCAATACTTTAGATCAATTTACCAACAGTATTGCTCAATCATCTGATGATATTGCTTCTAAAGTGGAGAACCAAGAAAAGGTTGCTAACGAACAGGCAAGTTCAGTCAGCCAAACAACTTCTACGGTGGATTTGTTAGGCGAAACCTCAAGACGTTCGGCAGTTCAAGCAGAAGAATCGGCAAAAAGTGCCAATATGGCTCTTTCACTAGCAGAAACTGGAGCGAAAACAGTCGATCAAACAAGGGAAGGGATGGAAAGTCTCAAGGAAAGAGTTAGAGAAATTGCCGAACAAATTATCAACCTGAGTGAGCAAACTGAACAAATTGCAGGGGTATCTGAACTGGTGGGGGATCTGGCAAACCAAACGAATATGCTGGCTCTTAACGCAGCGGTTGAGGCAGCACGGGCAGGGGAATACGGCAAAGGTTTCGGGGTAGTTGCTGGGGAGATTCGGAAACTAGCGGATCAAAGTCGTAAGTCTGCGGACAAGATCAACAACCTAGTTACAGACGTACAGGCAGCAATGAACAGTGCGGTGATGGTAACCGATGAAGGTAAGAAAACCGCAGAATCTAGTATTGAATTGGCACTGGGTACAGCCGAATCTTTTATTGGGGTGAAGGAAGCTGTTAACAGTGTATTTGCCAACACTTCTGAAATTTCTAACACAGCTAAACAACAGGCTGTAGGTATTCAAGAAATTCTAGCAGCAGTTAACGCTCTCAACCTAGGAGCAATGGATACGGCAGCAGATATGGAAAATGTAAAAGCTTCCACAATCCAACTGAAAAAATTCACCGAAGAATTAAAAGCGATTGTTTAATTATAGCTTTAAGCTCTAAACCTTAAGCTCTATGCTTTAGTTTTTAGAGCTTTTTACCAGAATTTTCTGAGCAAAACTATGTATATAGAAGACGAAGAACTAAGAGAGCTTTATAAAACCTCCAGTAGCGAACACCTGCAAAAGCTAGAAGCCGATTTGATGATCTTAGAGAAAAATCCCCAGGATAGTTCAGCCATCGAAGAATTCCTGCGGGAAGCTCATACCCTCAAAGGGGATTCGCGGATGCTGGGATTAAATGATGTTGAGATGCTGGTGCATCAGCTAGAAGACTGTATTGAAGGCATTAAAGCAGGAAAAAGCGAAATAACTGCTGAATTATGCGATCGCCTGTACCAAGGTATTGATGCTGTCAATCAACTTTCTCATCAGGCAATTACAGGAGACGAGGTACAAGTTAATACGTTTGAAGTGTTGGCATCATTGATGGGTGCAACAGATGCTTCTGAGCCTGTTGATAACTCGGAAGCAGATCTATTTGCCGATAAAGATGATTTGTTTGGAGATAACACTAGTTCTAAAGAAGATCTATTTGCCGAGCAAGATAATATTGATTTGTTTGGAGATGATTCTAGTTCCGAAGCAGATCTATTTGCGTATGATTTCTCGGTAGCCGAACCAGAACCACTCGAAGAACTACCAATTACAGCCAATCTTAACCAGCCTGTAACAGCAGGTACAACCGCCAAAGACTTCCAAATTGATACCATTAGGGTTGAGCCACAAAAGTTAGATACCTTAATGACTCAAGCCAGTGAATTAGCAGTTACTAAACTGCGTATTTTCCAGCAGATGACGGAAATTGATCGGATGTTAGCTCTTTGGGAAGAATGGAGCAAACATAGCTCTAATGAGAGTAAGATCTTGTCCCAGCTTGAGCCAATCCTTAGTCCAGAACAATTTCAACCCTTGCGCTATTTCTTTAACAGCACTCAACAGCGTTTAAACTCCTTGGGCAGCTTGGTTAACAATCTCAAAGTCAGAGCTGATGAAGATGTTTCTAGTTTAGATATTATTGCCGATCGCCTGGAGTCAGGTATTCAAGATTTAAGACAATTACCTTTGTCTACGGTATTTAATATCTATCCCCGTATGGTGCGGGATTTAGCTAGACAACAGGGCAAAGAAATTGAGCTATTGATTGAAGGGGGAGATACCAAAGCCGATAAACGGATACTAGAAGAAATCAAAGATCCGCTACTGCATCTTATTCGTAATGCGATCGATCATGGTATTGAAACTCCAGCAGAACGTATCGCTCAGGGTAAACCCCAAAAAGCTACTCTAATTTTAAGAGGCTATCAAACAGGTAGCAGTATCAGTATTGAAATTAGCGATGATGGACGGGGTTTAGATTTAGAAAGTATTCGCACCACAGCTATTAGACGAGGAGTGCATACTGAGGCAGAATTAGCTGTCATGAGTGAATCTGAAATTCAATCTTTAATCTTTGCTTCGGGCTTTTCTACTCGTACTCAAATTACCGAGCTTTCTGGCAGAGGTGTTGGTTTAGACGTGGTTCGAGCCAATGTAGAAAGACTAAAAGGCTCAATTCAGGTAACTTCTACTCCTGCCAATGGTTGCAAATTTCAGATACGCCTAAGTACCAGTTTAGCTACTACCAAAGTTCTGATTGTCAATCTCAACCAGACTACCTATGCTCTGCCTTTGGAGTTCATTCAAACTATGATTACTCTTTCTCACCAGGATATATATGAAATTGAAGGTAATTCTACCATTACCTTTGAGGATCGACATACCTCTATAGCTTGGCTGGCAAATTTACTCCAGTTGCCTACTCCAAAAGACTATACCCAAGAAAAGAATAATCTATTCTGTATTATTCTCCAAACTGGTAGCGATCGCTTTGGCATAATTGTCGATGACTTGGTAGATCAACAGGACATAGTTCTTAAACCCCAAAGTAAATTACTCAAACATATTCCTAATATTACAGGAGCAACTATTTTAGGTAGTGGTGAAGTCTGTATGATTCTCAATCCTTGGGATCTGCTTCATTCATTGAGAAATGGTAGCTGGCAAGCTGTTTCTCCCCCAGTTGAAACAAAGATAGCCAAAAATAGACTATTGCTGGTAGAAGATTCCGTCATTATTCGGACTCAAATGCAGCGTTTGCTCAAGGGTGCTGGTTACGATGTAGTGGTTGCCGAGGACGGTTTAGCAGGTTTACAGCAGATTCAAGCCCAAGAGTTTGACATTGTGCTTTCCGATGTGGAAATGCCTAAGATGAATGGTTTGGAAATGACTGCCAGTATTCGCCAAAACAGCAAATACAAACAATTACCTATTGTGCTGCTAACCACCTTGGCATCTTCTGAAGATAGACATCGTGGTCAAGAAGCAGGCGCAAATGCCTATTTAACTAAGGGTAATTTTAGTCAACAAGTTCTATTTGATACCCTTAATCAATTAATGCACTCAACTTTAATAACTAGTTATTAATATGTCTAAAATCAAAGTTTTATTAGTCGAAGATTCTCCTGTAGCAATTAACATCTACGAAAAAATGTTAAGTTCTTCTTCTTATATCGAAGTTATTGGTAAAGCTGGCAACGGTCAAGAAGGACTGAATTTAGTTTCTCAACTTAATCCTGATGTAATCTGTACCGATCTACAAATGCCCCAGATGGACGGCTTGGAATTTACCAAGCAAGTAATGGCACATTATCCTACTCCAATTTTGGTTTTGAGTAATAGCGTGCAAAAGTTTGATATTGACAATATCTATGAAGTGATGAAAGCTGGGGCGGTTGATGTAATAGCCAAACCCCAAACTGCCTCTGGCGATCATTCTGAATCAATTCAAAATGAACTAATCGTCAAAATTAGAGTTTTGGCAACAAAAAAAGTTAGTGCAATTCCTTTAGCTTAAAGGATGTCTGAAAAGTAAGTCTATGTTATTAAAATCCCCCCTAACCCCTATCCCTCCGCCTTCGGCACCTCCCTTTTTAAGGGAGGCAGGGTGAGATTAAGTTAAAGTCTCCCTTTGTAAGGGAGATTTAGAGGGATCAAAGGTAGCCAATTAGACTTCTGAGATCACCTCTTAGAGCCTAAAGCCTAAAGCTTTAAGCTTTTTTTACAGATCAAATCGAATAATAAGTACATTAAATTAGAGTAAACATCATGGCAAAAATCAAAGTTTTATTAGTCGAAGATTCCGCTGTGGCAATTAACATCTACGAAAAAATGTTAATTTCTTCTCCCCATATCGAAGTAATTGGTAAGGCTGAAAATGGCAAACAGGGATTAGAATTAGTTTCTCATCTTAAACCTGATGTAATCTGTACCGATCTGCAAATGCCTCAAATGGATGGCTTAGAATTTACCAGGCAGGTAATGGCACATTGTCCTACCCCAATTTTGGTTTTGAGTAATAGTGTCCAAAAGTCTGATATAGACAATATCTATGAGGTGATGAAGGCTGGGGCAGTAGATGTGATGGCAAAACCTCAAACAGCTTTGGAAGGAAATACCGAATCAATGCAAAATGAGCTAGTGGTAAAAATTAGAGTTCTGGCAACCAAGAAAGTCAAAGCAATACCATTAAATTAAAAGGGACGAATTATAAAAGATGAGGGCGGAGGAAACAATTCAATGGACAACTTGCGTAGTTCCTTATCCTTTAATCCCTCATCTTTCATCCTTTTCCTACTCTGCTTCTGCTCTGGCTTGGGCTGCTTCGTCAGGGTGAATACCAAGTCTAGTCAAATTGAGGCGATTTTTCTGGTCAAAGCCACGTATTTTAACCACAATTTCATCGCCTACTGCTACCTCATCATCTACTTTTCCTACTCTGCCTTCGGCTAGCTGGGAAATATGGATCATGCCTTCTTTGCCTGGCAAAATTTCGACAAAAGCACCAATATCGATGATTCTAGTTACTTTACCAACGTAGACATCTCCTTCATTCAGTTTACGGGTAATGTTGAAAACCATCTTCCGCGCCATCTCGGCTTTTTCGCCTTCCACCGCAGCGATAACGACTTTGCCATCGTCTTCAATGTCAATTTTCGCTCCAGTCTGCTCGGTAATAGCCTTAATAGTCTTACCTGAAGGTCCAATTACCATGCCAATTAGGTCAGGATCGATCTTTATGGTTAAGAGTCTTGGTGCATAAGGAGATAGTTCTTTACGAGGTTCGGCGATCGCCTTAAGCATTTCTTCGAGGATATGTATGCGTGCTGGTTGAGCTTTTCTAATGGCTTCTGCTATTACATCCATAGATAGACCAGTGATTTTCATGTCCATTTGCAAGGCGGTGATACCTACATCCGTCCCCGCAACCTTGAAGTCCATGTCGCCTAAGAAGTCTTCAATCCCCTGAATATCTGTTAATATTCTGACCTCATCTTCTTCTTTGATTAGACCCATCGCTGCGCCACTGACTGGTTTTGCTAGAGGAACTCCCGCATCCATCAAAGAAAGGGTTGAACCACAGACTGAACCCATAGAGGTTGAACCATTAGAAGAAAGTACCTCTGAGACTACTCGCAGCACGTAAGGAAATTCTTCTACAGTAGGTAATACAGGAATCAAAGCTCTTTCTGCTAGCGCACCATGTCCAACTTCTCTGCGTCCAGGCGATCGCATAGGACGGGTTTCCCCCACAGAATAGGCTGGAAAATTGTAGTGATGGAGATAACGCTTCTCGTCTTGGGGATTTAGATCGTCTCTGGTATCCTGAGCGTCTCCTGAAGTACCTAGAGTAGCAATAGAAAGTACCTGGGTTAAACCTCTTCTAAACAAGCCACTGCCATGCACCCGATTAGGTAGTACTCCAGCCCTAGAGGTAATGGGTCTAACCTGATCTAGCTTACGTCCATCAACCCTGATGCCTTCTTCGAGGATTTGACTCCGCATTAACTTTTTGGTTAGCTTTTTAAATGCCTTATCGATCGCTTTAGAATCTTCACTAGTTGCCATAGCAATCGGCTCGTCTTCTGGTAATTCGGCGATCGCATCTGCAATTTTAGTTTGTTTGATTTCGTCTAAAGCCTCATCGCGAGCTTTTTTATCAAAGTCATACTGAGAGAGAATTTGTTTAATATCTTGACTAGCGCGATCGCTAATAAAGTTAATTAAGCTTTGATCTTCTTCAGGCGGCTGGGCAGTAGCTATTTCAATACCCAATTCTTTAATTAGATCTCGCTGTGCCTGAATCAATTCTTGAATTGCTTCATAGGCAAAATCAATTGCCTCAATCACGTCTTGTTCTGGTAGTTGATTTGCTCCTGCTTCTACCATCACAATCCCGTCAGGGCTTCCTGCCACGACAATATCTAAATCGCCTTTTTTGATTTCTTTATAAGTAGGGTTAAGAATAAAGTCATCTCCCACTAAACCTACTCTCACTGCTGCCATCGGTCCATAAAAAGGAATTTCCGCCAGCAAAACAGCTACAGAAGCCCCCGTTACTGCCAAAATATCTGGAGGAACATCTTCGTCCATTGATAAGGTGGTGGCAACAATTTGAATATCATCTCTCAGCCAACCAGGAAATAAAGGACGCATCGGGCGATCGATTAATCTGCTGGTTAAAATCGCTCTTTCCCCTGGTCTACCTTCTCTTCTAAAAAATCCTCCAGGAATACGACCTGCTGCATACTGTCGTTCTTCATAATCTACCATTAAAGGCAAAAAATCAATTCCCTCTCTGCCTTTTGCTCTAGTGGCAGCAACCAAAACTGTTGTATCTCCTGACTGCACTAATACTGAACCGCCAGCTTGTGGTGCGAGCAAGCCTACTTTGAGTCGTATATCTCGACCATCAAAGGATATCGACTTGTCAAATTCCTGCATCAACTATATTTTCCTTATTTTTTCGCTTCTTTTTCTCGTGGGTAGATCCTAACACTATCTGAATTATTCAAACCTATATATCTCAAGAGAGTAAGCAGTTTGTAGTTTTATGTCTATAATTTAAGTTATTTTAAGGTGACTTTGGCAGTCATAAAAGTATCTTTATATTTATATTCATGTTGATGTTGATATTAGTAGAGCTTGTGTAAGGGCGATTCGCCCTTACGGGTGACTTGACAAACAATGATTAAATATCCTGCTTAATCCATTGTTTGATCGTTGCTACCACTTCTTCAATGGGTATATCTTGAGATTCTTTAGTAGCCCGTTTAACTACTTCAACTTTGCCTTCAGAAAGCGATCGCCCTGTGACCACGCGATAGGGAATACCAATTAGTTCACTATCTTTAAATTTAACTCCTGCCCGTTCTTGGCGATCGTCTAACAAGATTTCTACTCCAGCCTGTTTAAACTCTGCATATAGCTTTTCTCCCGCAGCCATTTTTTCTGGATCGGAGATGTTAGGCACGATCACTATTACATGATAGGGTGCGATCGCCACGGGCCAAATAATACCATCTTTATCATAAGATTGTTCTACTGCCGCTTGAGCTAAACGGGATACGCCAATGCCATAACAACCCATCCATAGAGGTTCTGTTTTACCCTGTTCATTAGTAAAGTTTGCCCCCATCGCCTCGGAGTATTTTGTCCCTAACTGGAAAATATGCCCCGCTTCAATGCCCCGCGCACTCATTAAAATTTGACTTGGATCGTGAATAGCGCGATCGCCTGCTTTTGCCTCTTGAATATCTACCTGGAGTTCAGGTAGGCTAAAATTATCGCCCCAGTTTGCCCCCACAACGTGATAACCAACCTCATTTGCCCCTGTGACAAAGTTTTTAGCATCGATAACGGTTCGATCTACCAGACGTAAAAACTTTTTGGCTACGTTTTTCGAGGCACTTATATAGTCATCATCAAGATCGGGTGCAATATAGCCCAAAGGTAAAGGTTTGGCTGCCCATTTCTTTTGGGCGGTGGCATTGGGTACGGTAAGAGAAATAATCGTCTTGGCTTTATACTGTGGGGCGATTTTAGTTAACTCATTAGTTAGCTTTACTTCGTTGACATCGCGATCGCCACGAATATTAATTAAGACTAATACAGTCATGCCGTTATCGTAAATAACTTCGTATAAAACATTTTTAACGATTACCGTCGGCGAACATTTAACCGTCTCTGCTAATTTGGCGATCGTTTCTGTGTCAGGTGTAGCAAGCTTTTCGTAGCTATTAAAAGGCGACGAGACTACATCTGGAACAAGAGATACTGCTTTTTCGGTATTGGCTGCATACTTGCCATCTTCGGTGTAGAGAATTTCATCTTCTCCCGCCTCTGCTAAGATCATAAATTCCTGTGAACCAGAACCACCAATCGCCCCAGAATCTGCGTCTACAGGTCGAAACTGCAACCCACAGCGAGTCATAATCTGGCGATATGCCCGATCCATCGCTTGATAAGTCTGCTTCAAACTTGCTTCGTCAGCATGGAAAGAATAGGCATCCTTCATAATAAATTCTCTGCCTCGCATCAAGCCGAAACGAGGGCGAATTTCATCACGGAATTTAGTTTGAATTTGATATAAATTCAGAGGCAATTGACGGTAGGAACGAATAGTCTCACGGGCAATAGTCGTGATCACCTCTTCATGAGTAGGACCTAAACCTAACTCCCTGTCACTGCGATCTGTGAGGGAAAACATAATCCCTTCTGCTTTGGTATAGGTATCCCAGCGTCCTGATTCTTGCCATAGCTGGGATGGCTGTAATTGAGGTAATAAACATTCCTGCGCCCCCGTTGCATCCATTTCTTCTCGCACAATTTGAGACACCTTTTGCAACACGCGCCACATCAAGGGCATATAGGCATAGATACCGCTACCAATACGACGAATATAGCCAGCTCGAAGTAACAATTGATGACTGGGTATTTCTGCCTCTGCTGGAGTTTCTCGCAGTGTCACAAACAGCATCTCGTTTAGTCGCATGGTTATTTCCTTCGGTAAGCTTGCAGACTTTTTATTTTATCAGTCATTAGATTAGCCAAACCAACTTAATCACGATCGAGGAAAATGCGATCGCACTCTTACCAAATCGTAGAGCTTTTATTTCAGGTAATGCAGAGTTAAAATAGTATTTTTCAGAACGAAAATGAGATCTTTACCCAAACTGCTGATTTTAATTACTTTGATTGAATTGGCTTGTGGATCTACTAAGCTGACACCAGTTTCTAATGCAGAACTTTTGTCATCAATTAAAGGTAATAAGCAACTATCAGGAAATGCTTTTAAAACCCAAAACAGAAATGCTCAAGTAAAAGGTCAAGGGACTGTGATCGAGATTCTTGCAGACGATATAGATGGTAGTAGACACCAAAGATTTATTATTAAACTAAGTTCTGGCAAAACTTTATTAGTTGCTCACAACATCGACCTTGCTCTCAAAATTAATTTACTTCAGAAAGGTGATTTGGTTATATTTAAGGGTGAATATGAGTGGAATGCTCAGGGTGGTGTAATACATTGGACACATCATGATCCTGCGGGGAATCATCCTGGAGGATGGATTGAACACAATGGTAAAAGATATGAATAGGGATATTTGTTAGCTAAAAACTATAGGTATAATTGAGGACGCATTGGTTAATACGTCCCTACGAAAATTAAGCAAAAAATTAATCAAAGCTTTATCATTCTATTGTTTAGTAAGCAAGAGTCTCTAGAGTTTCTTCTAGATAGCGTCTTACTTGAACATCCAAGTTCTCTTTGATGCTCACATTTCTTTCTTGCTTCCAGCTTTGAAAACCAGAGCTTTTGGCGATCGCCTGTTGAAGATTGTTCCAGATTTCTCGATCTTGATTGCTGTCGTTTTGTACTGGTATATTTGAATCTGCCATAAGGAAAGATCTTATATTTCTTACTCTATAATTATAAGCGTACCTGAACTGCAAAAAGAGTTTGTAGTTGGAATTACATAATTGAGAATTTTCAAGAACACTCAGGCATTATCTGTAGTTTCGAGGGTAGGTTCTAAAAACCAGAGTATTTTATTTACTTTTATTCCTGGTGTGGTAAAGCCTTCATTTATTTTTTCTATCGGATATGGTTCGATCTCAGTTAGCTTTGATTCTTTGGTAAGCAAAACTAGTAAAACGCTTAAAGGCACTTGCAGAAATAGATTACCACCCAAAAAAGCTACAGTTGCGATCGCTAATCCTAATATATGCCATTGGGGTAAAAAGTTGGCAACACCAACAGCCAATGGAGATAAGCGATAGAGCAGCAACAATGCTAGTATCATAATTCCTGCTGTGACTATACTAAAAAATTTTTGCTTGGCAGTTCTAAACAAAGCTAGTATCTGCCTTTGCTCCTCACTCAAGCATTCGGCTTTTAAAGACACTAATAAAATACTAAAAATGTTAAATGGGCGAGTTAGCTGCATCAACAGCACAGGGAAAACGCCGCTGCCAATCAGCAAAGCTAGTTCCAATATGTAAGTAAAACGATTGCCCAGCGACAAGCCTATCCAAGCTACTCCTAATAAAATAGGAAAAAGAACTATTCCCGATAGATGAATCCAGACAAAGGGTTCAGAACGTAAACGTTTGATATTTAACATTTAATATCTAATCATAATTAGCGATCGCTAACTTTAAATATACAACTATTTAGCGATATCAAATCAATCGGTATTTACTCGAAATAACAAAGTACAGACAAAAATAGTAGAGGAAGTATACTCCCTCTACTATCAAGCTTAACTTCTAATTTCTTTTAACACAGAAGTGTGTTTATTTAGTTGCTAAGGTACGACGTTTGAAGACTAGTTCATAAGCCTCGATAATATCTCCTTCTTTCCAGTCAGAGAATTTGCTGGCACCAATACCACACTCAAAACCAGTATTGACTTCTTTCACGTCATCCTTCATCCGTTTGAGAGAATTCAGTTCACCTTCGTGGACTATTTTATCCCCACGACGAACGCGGATTCTACAGTTACGAACGATTTTACCAGACAAAACATAACAACCAGCCACAGCACCACGACCAACTGGGAATACGGCACGAACTTCAACTTGACCCAGGCTTTCTTCAATCTGTTCGGGATCGAGCAGACCTTCCATTGCCCCTTGAATATCATCTAAAAGCTTATAGATGATGTTGTACTGGCGAATGTCTACCCCTTCTCTATCGGCTGCCTGTCTTGAACCTGTAGCCAAGGTGGTATTAAAGCCAATAATGACCGCGCCACTCGCTGCTGCCAAATCAACATCAGTTTCAGTTACTTCTCCTGGAGATGCCATTAAAGTACGAATCTGAACTTCATTTTGAGGTAGCTGTTGTAAAGAACCCTGAATAGCCTCTACCGAACCTTGAACATCAGCTTTGATAATCAGGTTTAGCTCTTTAAGCTCTCCTTCCTGTGCTTGAGCGGAAAGAGTAGTAAGACTAACCCGACGAGAGGATAAGGACTGTAGTAGTCGGGTATCGCGTTGGGAGATCGCTCTTTGGTCAGCAACTACTCTAGCTTCTTTTTCACTGGGGTAAATATCAAATTCGTCCCCAGCTTCAGGAACATCGTTAAGTCCTAAGACTTCAACGGCAAATGATGGAGTAGCTGCTTCTACTTTATTTCCTGTGTCATCAACCATCGCTTTAACTTTACCCAACACAGATCCAGCGACAATGCTGTCCCCTACACGCAGAGTACCGTTTTGAACTAGAAGCGTTGCCACTGGACCACGATTGCGATCGAGATTAGCTTCAATCACTGTTCCTTTAGCAGGACGGTCTGGGTTAGCCGAAAGTTCTTCAACTTCAGCTAATAAAAGAATCATCTCCATTAGTTCATCTAGATTATCTCCCTTGAGAGCGCTCACCTCAACCATAGTTGTATCACCACCCCAATCCTCAGCAACTAACCCTTGTTCTGTTAGCTCTTGTTTAATTCTATCGGGATTAGATTCAGGCTTGTCTACTTTGTTAATAGCTACCAATAGTGGCACTTGAGCAGCTTTAGCATGGCTAATAGCTTCTTTGGTTTGAGGTTGTACTCCATCATCAGCAGCTACTACCAAAACAGCTATATCCGTCACCCTTGTACCTCTAGCACGCATTGCCGTGAAGGCTTCGTGACCAGGAGTATCTAAAAAGACAATTTGGTGATTGCTACCGTTATGTTCCACATCCACATGATAAGCACCAATATGCTGAGTAATTCCTCCTGCTTCTCCCGAAGCTACGGTGCTTTTACGAATTGAATCAAGTAGAGTAGTTTTACCGTGATCTACGTGACCCATGATTGTAACTACAGGTGGACGAGACTGAAGATTTTCTAAATCATTAGCATCTAACATTTCTGTATCTTTAGTAGCTGCTGATTTTTCTTCAGGAGTATCTACAATTACCCCCAACTCCTCAGCTACTGTACGAGCCGTTTCTAAATCTAAAGTTTGAGTAATATTGACCGCTATTCCTTTGAAGAATAAGCTTCTAATAATGTCCGTTTCTGGAGTATTAAGTCTTTGGGATAGATCCCTGACGGTTAAATTATCGGACAAAGTAATTAACTCAGGTAAAGTTGGCGTAACAACTTTGTTTTTCGACTGACGTTCATTTTTCTGTGTTTTCTCTGTCTTAAATGATGGCTTGCGAGGTTTTTTGTTGACGCTGGCAGCAGGCTGTTCTTGCTGCATAGATTTTGGCTTGGCTGGGCGCGCCGTAGACAAACTAAAAGCTTTGTTGACTTGAACTGTATTAGAATCCGAATCAAAATCCTCATCATCATCCAATAAAGGTTTGATTCCACGACGTTTTTTACTAGCTTTTGCTTTTCCAGCCTTTTGTTTTCCTTCATCCTCCTCTTCGTTTTCCCATTCTTTTACTTTGCGAGGAGGAGTCGGACGCTTGAGCCTAGTAACCTTTTTAACTTCAGTTTTTTTGATGATCTCATCATTATCAATCTCATTCTCATCAGGCAAGTCAATAGCAAGACTATCATCAAGATCATCATCCGATGTTGTTTTGGCTTTGCTAGCTACCTGCGCTTTTTGAGGTCTTTGATTTAACTTAGGCAGAGCAGAAAGAACCTTTTTCTTTTTCTCTTTCTCTTCTTCTTGCTTATTTTGGGGTTGCTCCGTAATTTTTATTTTAGGCTTAACAGGTGAGGGAACTGAGCTAAAGCTTTTCGTCTTTGCCTTATTCTCCTGGGCGCGAGCAGGAGGCGTAACTAATCGAGGAGGTTTAGCTGCTGTTGGTTTAGAAGCTGGCTCTGAGTTATTCTGTTCTTTTCGAGAAGATTGTTTAAGCTCATGACGATTGGAATCAGACTCTCTAAATTGAGAAGATTTTGGTGATACCAAAGATTCTGATTGAGATGTTTTTGAAGCTGGGGATGCTGGTCTACTGGGCGGAGATACCAATTTTGAAGATGTTCCACCATTAGAGTTATTATTTTGAAAGGAAGCAGGAGCGTCACCTCTATGATGAACAGCCAAAATTTGCTGCTTGCGCTTCCCTGTTGTTTTTGGTGGTTTTGCTTCTTTTTTTGGGCTATTATTTGTTGTCTTTTCAGCGAGAGGGGATTTTGCAGCCATTGCTTTAACTCTTTCTGCTTGAGATGCTGTAATTGTGCTGCTATGACTTTTAACTGCAATGTTAAGCTGCTCGCAAATTTCTTTAATGTCTTTGTTGTCCAAATTTAATTCTTTCGATAGTTCGTATATTCTTACTTTGCCGTTCATCCACTATGCCCCTGGTGTTAACTGTTTGTGTTTATTTGACCATTTGTTTATCCATGTAGTCTTTCATGTTTCCAATATTGCTAATCTAACTTTTATGACTCTATCAAATAAAATCTAAATTTAAACATAGAATGATATTGAACAAGTCTTAAGTCTAACGGCAATTACCCCATAGCTCTATTTTAGAGAAAAATATCAGATTGTTTATGTGATTTTAAGTTTAAGTTCAAAAAAGTTTGGTATTTATTTTCTGACATTAATATTATCAGCTTAAACGTTCTTGTAATTTTTGATAAATACCTTCAGGTACTTTCGTTCTTAAAGAACTACTTAAGCGGTTTTTAATTTTAGCTTGATTTAAACATTTAATATTGCAACAGAGGTAAGCAGAACGCCCCATGCCTCTGTCCAACTGAATTTGATGGTTTCGGTGTAGGCGAACTATTTGCCAAAATGATTCTTTGGGTGCTACTCGACGACAGCTAACACATCGACGATAATTAATCTGCTTCAAACTCTTGCTTTTACCAAATATTTTGCTTTTGCCTATTGCGCGGTCATATTTATAGTTATAATCTATGACCGCATAAATACAAATTACCTAGTTCTCTTCTTCTATTTCTGTTTCTGCTGGTTGAGTTGCTAAATCTTTTTCTGATGCTGACTCGGTAATCGTTTCTACTTCAACGTCAGATTCTGCTAGCTCTACTTCTGCCTCCTCTATTTCTGCCTCGTCTGCTTCTTCTTCAACAAGTTCTGCTGCCCTTGCCTTAGCTGCTTCTGCCTGAGCAGCCCATTTTGCCATTTCAGCTTCCTCATCAAACTTATCAATATCTTTAATATCAATTTTCCAGCCTGTAAGTCTAGCTGCCAAACGAACATTTTGTCCTTCTTTACCAATCGCCAAACTTAGTTGGTCTTCAGCTACCAAAACCACGGATTGCTTTTCTTCAGTATTTGCTAAAACCACCTGATCTACTCTAGCAGGACTTAGAGAATTGGCAATATAGGTAGCTGGATCGGGAGACCAGCGAATTACATCAATTTTTTCGCCTCTAAGCTCATTAACTACTGCCTGAATTCTTGAACCTCTAGCACCAATACAAGCTCCTACAGGATCGACATCTCGTTCTAAGGTATCTACAGCTATTTTGGTACGTACCCCAACATGACGTGATGGAGGATGAGCTTCTCTTGCCACAGCCACGATACGGACAATTTCTTCTTCAATTTCGGGAACTTCATTGCTAAACAGTTCTACTACCAAACCCGCAGTCGCTCTGGAAACCATTAGCTGAGGACCACGATTAGGAGTATCCCTGACTTTTTTTAAATAGACTTTGAAGGTGGTGTTAGAACGATAGGTATCATTGGGTAGTTGTTCTCTTTTGGGTAATTCAGCTTCTACCTCTGGCTGTCCTAAACCGCTAGTAACCGCAACAATAGCTGACTGACGTTCAAAACGCACTACCCGTGCCTGTAAAACCGTATCTTCTAAATCTTCAAATTCTTCTTGGATAAGTTTTCTTTGCTGATCCCGTAATTTTTGTAGCAGGACTTGTTTAGTTTGAATTGCTGCCATGCGCCCAAAATCCTTTTGTTCGGGAGTGACATCAACTAACACTGAGTCTCCTACCTGAATTTCTAAGTCATCAACCTGCTCTTGTACTTCACTCAAAGCTATTTGATGATCCCGATCTTCAATTTGGTCTTTATTAACGTCAACAATGACTTTGGTGGTGAGAATTTGAAACCCTTCGTCTTCTGTATCTAGCTGAACATTAAAGTTTTCAAAATATTCTTCACTAAATTCTTCATCACGGCTTTTAGAACGACGAAACTTTTCGTAGCCCTTAACCAAAGCTTCTCTTAGTGCTTCTTCAACAGCACTGTCGGGTAAGTTGTATCGTTGGCTGATTTCGGCGATTGTTGCCCTCAGACCAGGCAAACTGACTAAGGTCATGTTGTACTCCTAATAGTAAAATTTAGATTGAGGCTATTATTGTGATTAACGTAGATCTATAAAGTTGGCTAAAAATTCTGTTCTGACTAAGTTATTCATCATCAAGCTCTACTTTGGCGATTAAATTACGGGGAATTGCGATCGCTTTTCCTTTTTTATTGATATGAACTGCCGCTTCGTCTCGATGTTGTAGTCTTCCCTGCCATTGTTGGTGATTTTTATAAGGAGCAAAAGTATTAATCTTGACGGCAAAACCTTTGAAGGCGATAAATTCTCGCTCTGTGGTTAAAGTACGAGAAATACCAGGACTAGAAATTTCTAGAACATAAGCTCCAGGAACAATTTCAGTAAGATCGAGTTTCTCTTCTAAAATACGACTCATTTGCTCGCAGTTTTCTAAACTAGTGTCTGTATGAGGATTGCGAACATCTATTCTTAAAATAGGTGGGTTTTTATTTGTTTGAAAAACCGCGTCAACTAGCTCTAAATTGAGTTCTTCAGCTAGAGGAGATGCTAGTTCAATAATTTGGGGAACAACAGGATGAGTCATGTTGAGGAAAAAATGGTCGTCAGCCAACTCTGGTTGAGTCGGAATTGTTTATTTAATTTAGACAACAAAAAAAGCGGGCTAACCCCACTTCATTTCTTCTCTAATTATGTATGCAGGTGAAGAGGTGTAATTTTAGCTATCAACTCCTCAATCAATTTATGATACCAACAAATTATAGCTTACGACAATCTCTCAGAAATTGCGTTACTAAATTAAACAGCGAGATACAGTCGATCATTACTCCTCATAGCAAAAATGATGAATAACGAAATACTGTATCTCGTAAACTCAACTAAAGCTTGAATCAAACCTACAAATAAATAGGATTTAGAACAAGCCTAAAGTTAAGGATTCGTCGATGGGATAGGTCGCACCAATACCCAACCAAATAGTTACCAAAGTACCAAATACAAACACGCCAGTAGCTACTGGGCGACGGAAAGGATTTTGGAACTTGTTAACGTTTTCGATGAAAGGAATTAACATCAATCCTAAAGGTACGGCTGTTTGAGCAGCAATTCCTAATAGTTTACTGGGAACTACACGTAGAATTTGGAATACAGGATACAAATACCATTCAGGTAGAATTTCCAAAGGTGTAGCAAAAGGATTAGCAGGTTCGCCAATCGTGGCAGGATCGAGTACAGCCAAACTTACAGTTAAGCCAATAGTTCCTAAAATAACTACGGGAAATATGTATAACAAATCGTTGGGCCAAGCGGGTTCACCATAGTAGTTGTGACCCATGCCTTGAGCCAATTTGGCACGTAAAGCGGGATCGCTAAGATCTGGCTTTTTCAAAGTGGACATAATTTTTTCTCCTAAAT
This sequence comes from Waterburya sp., assembly GCA_965218345.1. Lineage (GTDB taxonomy): Bacteria > Cyanobacteriota > Cyanobacteriia > Cyanobacteriales > Xenococcaceae > Waterburya. The sequence continues at coordinate 4,723,342 of CBDCKS010000002.1, read as the reverse complement.
TTACTGGAAATCAGCTAGTCAAATAAACAAGATAATTGCTATTTACGCTGCTGTAAGTCGATCAAAAAAGTAAATATTCTATCTAGCTTAGATACAATCTACTTACAATCTTAATCAAAATCTATCAGAGGTAAGCGATTAAAACCTCTGACATATTTGTTCGCTAGTTTACAAAGGACCAGAAATTCCTTGTTTGCGAATCATCAAGAAGTGTAGCAGCATAAACACTGCAATCAACCAAGGTAAAACAAAGGTGTGCAGGCTATAAAAACGAGTTAAAGTAGCTTGACCAACACTTGCGCCACCTCTTAGTAGTTCAACCATTTGATCGCCGACAACGGGAATTGCTGCTGGTACACCAGATACAATTTTTACAGCCCAATAGCCAACTTGATCCCAAGGAAGAGAATAGCCAGTAACGCCAAAGCTGACCGTAATCACAGCCATGATTACTCCAGTAATCCAGGTCAACTCACGAGGTTTTTTGAAACCACCGGTAAGATAGACGCGGAAAGTATGAAGAATCATCATTAAGACCATCATGCTAGCTGACCAGCGATGGATAGAACGAATTAACCAGCCAAAGCTGACTTCGTTCATTAGGTATTCAACTGAAGTGAAAGCTTCAGCTACACTAGGTTTGTAGTAAAAAGTCATGCAAAATCCAGTCGCAAACTGAATTAAAAAGCAGACTAAGGTAATGCCGCCCAAGCAGTAAAAAATATTTACATGGGGTGGGACATACTTGCTGGTAATGTCGTCAGAAATTGCTTGAACTTCTAGACGCTCATCAAACCATTGAAAAGTCTTTGAATCTGTTACTTGTTTAGAAAACATGAAGCCTATAAATTAGCTAACAAAAATAATTATGGATGGTTTTACTGAATTAGCTTCCTTTGAGTCTCAACTATCTTTAAAATTCAAGATTACTTTGCTTGAGCCTATGGATATGTGAGACTGCCATAAAGCCTTCAGGTGAAAGAGTGCCAACTTTTTCAAAGCCTTGCTGCACAAAGGCAGACGGCACAAATAGGTATATTTGTTGTTTAAGTCCATCAGAGTAAAGAACTCATAAATACAATGGTTCTTACCTCTTTAAAAAATGTAACATAGCTTTAAGCTATGGTGGCTTTATTTATTATCGTATTATACGCCATATTTAGGGCGGGATAACCAGTGTATCCCAAAAATATACTGTCGAAGCTTCCGCGCTAGTTAAAAAATTTTTAGTTTTTGCGTAACAATTAATTAAGATTTTCTAAATTAAAATAATCATTAGATGTAGCCCTCAAATATTTCTCATGGTCAAAAAAGTTTTTTCGATCGCCTTATTAACGTTTTTCTGTTTCGTGTCTTCTTTTGGCTGGTACACTGCTCAGGCTCAAGCTTTTACCGAAGAGCAAAAATTATTGTTACAGTCCTGGCGTATTGTCAACCAGTCTTATGTAGATGAAACTTTTAACCATCAGAATTGGTGGAAGCTACGGGAGAAATTTGTTAAAAAGCCTTTAGGCGATCGCAATGAAACTTATACGGCGATCGAGGAGATGCTGGCTAAACTAGACGATCCTTTTACTAGACTACTACGACCAGAGCAATATCATAGTCTACAGGTTAATACTTCAGGAGAACTGTCTGGAGTCGGATTACAGATCAGCGTTAACCCCCAAACCAAACTGATTGAAGTTATTTCTCCTTTGGCTGGCTCTCCTGCTGAAACAGCAGGAATTCAACCAAAAGATAGCATTTTAGAAATTGATGGATTTGACACCAAAACTCTGACGTTAGATGAAGCAGCAGCCAAAATGCGTGGTGCTATTGGCACTAAAGTTTCTCTCAGGGTGCAGTCTAGTTTGGATAAGGCCGCTAAACCCCATACTGTAGATATAGTGCGCGATCGCATTTCTCTCAATCCTGTCTTCACTGCCTTGGATACTAGCACCGATGAAAAAATTGGCTATGTCCGCCTCAATCAATTTAGTGCCAATGCAGCTAAAGAAATTGCTCACGGAGTTAGTAAATTAGAGCAGCAAGGAGCAGAAGCTTATATTTTGGACTTGCGAAACAATCCTGGAGGGCTGTTGCAGGCGGGGGTTGAAATTGCCAGAATGTGGTTGAACAATAGCACAATTGTCTATACAGTAAATCGCCAAGGAGCTTTAGGGAGCTTTGATGCCAATGACGGAATGCTGACGGATGCTCCTTTGGTAGTTTTGGTAAACCAAGGTACTGCTAGTGCTAGCGAAATCTTGGCAGGAGCTTTACAAGACAATGAGAGAGCATTGTTGGTAGGTGAGAAAACTTTTGGTAAGGGTTTGATTCAATCTTTGTTTGAATTGCCCGATGGTGCTGGTTTAGCGGTGACAGTGGCTAAGTATGAGACCCCCAACCACACAGATATCAACAAACTGGGAATCATGCCTGACGATGTTGTATCACAAAAGCCGATTACCTACGCGCAAATTGCCACAGACGCAGACAAGCAATACCAAGAAGCAGTAAAATTGTTGACTTCAAAGCAAAATGTTATAGCTGATGCAGCATTAGAAAGCTCTTAGTTCTTAGTTATCAGCTTTTTAGCTATTAATTACTAAATATTCTGACTATATCTGAATTAAATAAGGAAATTGCTATAAAATCATCCTACTAGCATTAAAACCGAGTTTTGAAAAGAAGTATTTAAGATGTTTAATTTTTCAGGGGAAAGACCCAATAATTTAGGCGTAAAAGATGGAAAGTTAGCTGCCTGTCCTGGAACTCCTAACTGTGTCAACAGTCAGAGTAATGATGCCAAATTCAAGATTGAACCTTTACCTACCGCGTCTATTGCTGAAACTAAGCAAGTAGTAGAAGCTATGGAGAGAACTACCATAATTGAAGAGACAGGTAATTATCTTTACGCGGAATTCAAGAGTAAGTTAATGGGCTTTGTAGATGATGTTGAATTTTACTTAGACTCTGAGACAAATGCTGTCCAGGTACGTTCTGCTTCACGGTTGGGTAAATCTGATTTAGGAGTCAATCGCAAGCGAGTTGAAGAAATTAGAAGCAAGCTGAAATAACATTAATTTAGCTGAAGACAATATAAGGGTTGGGGTAGCTATCAGCAACGAACTCCGTTCGTTCTAGAGCGAAGCTCTAGGCAAATCGAAGATTTTGCGCTATAAGCTCTAAACTTTTGAAGCTGAAATTTTGCCAGATAAATCAATGCAGAGCTTGAAGAATATAAGGGTTTTGTCTAAGCTAAACTCCTATATTTATTGTGTCAACAATTCTCAACCTCATGGACGGTACTGAATAATTTATACTTTTTTGCAAGTCATCATTTAAAATAAATTAGACAAAATTTCAACTGAATCATGCCCACAACCGCTTCTAGTAATAAATCTACTCTCGCTGCTGATATTATTGCCAAATTACAGGCAGGAGAAAGTTTAACTAATGCAGACTATAGTAACTTAGATCTATATGCGATCGTTCTAAATCAAGCTAATTTGGCACAAGTTAACTTTTCTCACAGTATTTTGACTAATGCAGATTTAATAAAAGTAAATCTTAGAGGGGCTGATCTTCAGGGAGCAGATTTAAGAGGGGCTAATCTTCAAAAAGCAGACTTGACAGGGGCATATTTGACAGGGGCATATTTAAGCCGTGCTGATTTACGTGGGGCTAATCTCAAGGATACTAATTTAGAAGATACTCAGTTTCAAGTCACTATTTACGACAACGATACTGTTTTTCCTGGAGAATTTAACTACAAAAGTTCTGGTGCAGTAGGACCTGGAGCTAGTCTTAACGGTGCTTATCTTAATACGGCTAACCTGCGAGGAGTAAATTTAACAGGGGCAAAAATGATCGGAACTTATTTGAGCGGGGCAGATTTTACAGGGGCGATATTAGATGATGTTTCCTTTAGTGGCGCAAACCTGCAAAAGGCGATTATGACAGGAGCTAGTTTACGCAATGCTCGTTTGGGTAACACGGAATTGAAGGGCGTTGATTTTCGTGCCGCTGATTTGACAGGGGCAAATCTAGATAATATTCAAAATGTGGCGGGAGCAGACTTTAGCATGGTTAAGGGTTTAAGCGAGCAAGCTCGTTCTGCTATTTTGGGCTTTCCTGCACCCGATTTAACTACCTGGAATGCTTATACTCGCTGCAACACTAAAGATAGTTTAGAAATACAGCCTTGACCTTGTTTGAGCTTAAAATTTAACTGTTTATCTCTCTATGGCGATAAAGTGTGTTTTGCAGTACTAAATTGGATAATGACACTGATGGTAATAGTGCTTTTATGAAACCTACATTAATTATCATTTCTGGATTTTCTTGTACTGGTAAAACAGTTTTAGCTAAAAAAATAGGTAAGCGTTTTTCGCTATCAGCCATTGGTAGAGACGACTTGAAAATTTTTTTATCTTACCCGTAATTTAATTAACATTTTTTAAAATTAAAAGTAAGTTGCACGTACATAATTTCTTTTAGTTTACGAAATCTTTTTATCTTTTTAAAGATTAGATAAAGTCAGTTCAATTTAAAACCTAGAAAAAGCATCAACAGGTAATCTTATTGTTAGCGGTTATTTAAACCGTATACATAATTCTTTAAAAGTGTCCGTTCTAATATTACTATTATTGGCTTAAATGCTGCGATCGCTAACTAGAAAACAATTATTACTGAATTATTGTGGAATCTATACTAATTCTGGCAACACTAGTAATGATATCAATATTAGTGGAAATGCAAAGATAATTTGTATCACCTTTTGATATCTAGCCAAAAAAAAGGACAAGAAAGCAGAAGAATTTATCTTCAATCTCTTATCCTGTCTATATACAAATAATTAAGTTGGTAGTTGATGGTTAAAAGCCGACAGCTATTAGCTTCAAAATTTAGTTATAGACTTTTCCTCCACCCCAAAGGATGCCACGAATTTCAGGCTGGATTAAAATATGTCCTGCAACAGCCTCTAAATCTTCATCAGTCAAATTGCGCATCAAAGGATAAAGATCCGAGCGGGTAGTGTTAGGATGAAATTCGTAAATATCTTTTTCCCCGTCATAAGTAGTGGGGTTCTTGAGATAATCAACAATTCCTTCCAAGTTGTCTCTAGCAGGATAAGCACCAGCCAAAGCAGTCAAGCCCAAGTTAACGTTAGGATTGGTTTTGGTAACGCCATTTTTATGGCAATAAGAACAAGAATCAACAAACACTCTTTGTCCTTGTTTTACTTGCTTTAGACTTAGAACCATTTCCTCTCCCTGATCGTTTAGGGGAACAGTACGAATATTTTCATCTAATTCGAGCGCGTTTACGCTACCAATATTAAATTGAATTGCCAAAAATAAGGCAGCTACAGCAGCAAATAATAATCGCTTCAACATTGTTTTCCTCAAAAGTTTTAATTTGATAGTGGTGCTGTTTGTAATGCACCAATATACATAATCTTCAGTTATTTATCTTGACAGAATACCTGGTTTTTAATAAAAACAGTAAACAATCTTATCGCTATAAGTGCAGATAGAACCTATCGAAGCTAAGTTTAGTTATTTTTTAGCTTCTAAATTGGTTTTAGCAGCCAGAATTTCCATGATAATTGCCTTAGCATCTTCTAGTGCTAGACAGGTGCGTTCGTTTTTATAATTGATTTTAAAGCGATCGCAAAGCTCAAACACTACTTGTTCTTTTATTTGGTATTCTGCTGCAATATCAGCAATTGACAGTTCTGCAAAGCCCATAAGCACGGTCTATATAAATCTCATCAACAAAGACGAAATGATTAATAAATTGTCAGGATTCAGTAATTATGTATTATACTAGGATTTTTTCTCAGGTAGACCAAGTATTTCTAGTTAGCACAGCCTGATTCCTAGAGTGATGGTAATAAATCACTGGGCGGGGAATATGCTGCTTGCAAAGCAGCATTTCCGCCTACTAAATATCATCCCATTTAATAGACCTAATTGCTGCAAAAATTTGTGGCGAAGTATAGAGCATAGGTTTTTAAGCTTAATACCGAACCAAATTAATTACGAGCAAAGATTCTTCCTAACTGCTCAGTACAGACAAGCGGTCAGACCCCGCGTCGTCTGAAAGACGCAAGGGAACGCTGACCGAATGCCTTGTCTCTTCTCTAACTGTTACGAGGAGATAATAAAGAGCGTAAATCAACTACTTGACCGATTACGGCGATCGCGGGAGCTTGAAAATCGGCTGCTGCAATTTGCTCGACAATTGTTTCTAGGGTACCTACAAGCTGAGTTTGGTCTGGTCTTGTCCCCCAGCGAATCAGAGCAATAGAAGTATCCAAAGTCATTCCTCCTGCCTGTAGCTGAGGAATAATCTGCGGTAAGTTATGCACGCCCATATAAATTACTATAGTTTCCGAGCCTTGGGCGATCGCTTGCCAGTTGACTCCAGGGCGATATTTTTCGGTTGCCTCATGTCCAGTCACAAAAGTGACCGCAGAATTATATTGACGATGGGTAACGGGAATCCCTGCATAGGCAGGTGCAGCAATACCTGAAGTGATTCCTGGAACAACTTCAACTTCTACTCCTGCTTTAATTAAATCTGCCATTTCTTCTCCACCCCTGCCGAAAACAAAAGGATCTCCTCCTTTTAGACGTACCACTACAGCACTTTTTTCAGCCTTGAGCTTTAATAATTCTGTTGTCTGAGCTTGGGGCAAAGAGTGACGACCTCGGCGTTTTCCCGCATCGATCTTTTCTGCTTGGGGATTAATAATAGCCAATATTTCTGGGCTTACCAAAGCATCATAAATTACCACATCAGCGTGTTCTAACAGGGTTTTACCTTTAACCGTCAATAAGCCAGGATCGCCTGGACCTGCACCAACTAAATAAACTTTGCCGACATATTTAGCTTGTTTCATATATTTACCCTTCCACTTCCTCAAAAATCAATTGCGCTAAAGATTCACAAGCTCCTAAAGGCTGACCTAGAATCAACTCAACTTGAGGATTCTCTGCCTGTAATGCCTCAACCTCCAGGGCGATCGCCTTGGAGATTTTGCCTGGAAAAAGAAAATAAGGCACAATAGCAATTTTTTGATAGCCAGCAGCAATTTGCGCCCTTACTTGTTCCCTGAGACTAGGGCTAATTGACCAATAGGCGATTGCAAAGCTAACTGAAGGCATCGTTGCCTTCAACTTGACGCTCAAATTTTGAAAGTAGTTAGTTACTGTAGATAAAGAACTTCCATGTGCCACCAAAATTCGTGTTTCTCCTGACAGTTGAGAAAATTCACGAGATATTAGGGGTATCATTCCCGAATATTTACCTAGATATGGCAATAATTCTATAGTGAGATGATTATTAATCTGTTTTACGGCTAAAGCAATCTCGTCAGGGATATCTTTGGTTACATGAATACCAGGAGCGAGAAATAAAGGCAACACCTTAATTTCCCTGTAACCTTTTTGATAAGCTGTCTGAGCAAAATTAACCAAACTTTCATTTAAAGAAAGTGATGCTAATTCCAAAGCAGCAACTTCAATTAAAGGAGTCATCGGTAAATCTTTAATTGTGGTTATTTCTAGCTCAGAACAAGTTAAATTAGTTTTTAAGTAATTTTGCTGAGTTAATATATTATTTCTAGATCTAAATTTTATAGTTAACAGCCTACATAAATCTGACGCAGCAGATTGAGTTCTGCGACTTCGACTACCATGAAAAACCAATAGATAAGCAGAGGATAAAATCAAAGAAATTTCCGAAAGCGTAAGTAAGTTAGTTGTAAAACACACATAAGATTATTGGCAAGATTATAGCAATTGAGACAGTTTATTCTGTAGCCCATGATATATCTTAGATGAAGTATTAATATAAACACTAGAAATACTGTCTAACATAACTAAAAAAAATCAGAGTATCACCATAACAATAAAATTTCCTGACTTAATATGTTGAGTAATAACTCTAAAGACCAAAATATCAATAATTCTCCTGCATCAGCAGGTTCTGCCAGAGACTCCCTAGACGTAAATTTTAGCGAGTATCTACTTAAAGTTAAAAGACGTTGGAAACCTGCCTTAGCGATATTTCTCTTAACTTTAGGAGTCACGGGAGGTCTGAGCTTATTACAGCAGAAAACATATCAAGCAGAAGGCAAATTGCTGTTCAAACAAAAAACCGCAGCCAAGTATGTAGGAATTGGGCAACAGGCAGGTGAACTAGAGCCTTTGTTAAATAACCAAAGTCCTTTAAGTACCCAAATTGAGGTTTTAACTTCTGAACCAGTAATCCAACAGGTAATCGATCGTCAAAAACTAACCAATGAACAAGGAGAACCTTTAAAACCTGAAGATTTTAGAAAAAAACTGGCTACAGAATTAGTTGGTGGGACTGATGTAGTTGAAATAAAATACAAGAGTGGCGATCCAAAAGTAGCTTCTGAAGTAGTAAATTCTCTAATGGATGTCTATGTTCAGGAGCAGATTAGAGGCAATCAGTCTCAGCCAGAAGCAGCTAGAGATTTTATTGAAAAAGAGTTGCCTGGTGTTGAAACCAAGGTAGAACAAGCTGAGTCTAATATCTCTAAATTTAGAACGGAAAACAGCATTGTTGATATTGGTGAAGAAAAGAAAGATTTAGTTGCCAACCTGGGAGCATTAAACCAGCAAATAACAACCACTGGCTCTGAATTACAAGGTACTCAGGCTCAAACTGCTGCGCTACAAAGTCAGATCGGCTTAGACATGAATCAGGCTATTGCTGCTAATCAATTAGGAGCTTCTCCTGAAGTTCAAAGCATTTTAGAGCAGTTAGGCGTAACCGAATCAGAGCTAGCTAAACAGCGTCAAAGATTTAATGATAGCCACCCTACTATAGTCAGTCTCCTAGAAAAGAAAAATGACTTGACACAGCAGCTACAAGGACTAGTTGCTAGTTCTGTCGGACAGGGAGTTAATGTATCTGAAGGTTTATTAAACAGTAAAGACGGAACTAAAGAAAATCAGTTAGAGAGATTTATTACCTTAAAAATTGACGAATTAAGCTTGCAAAGACAGGTTGCATCTCTGTATGAATCTCAGCAGCAATATCTAAAGCGAGCTAAAGAACTACCGCGACTAGAAAAGCAAGAGCAAGAATTAGTTCGTAATTCAGAAGCTGCTGGTAAGACATATAAGACACTATTAGATAGCTTACAGGAAGCGCAAATAGCAGGAAATCAACAAAGTGGTAATACTGATATTGTAGAATATGCCTCGGTTCCAGATAAAGGTAGCTCTGGCAGGGTAGTGTTAATGGGGCTAGGGATAGTCTTAGGCGCATTTTTGGCGAATTTATCCGTTATTTTGCTGGAAATGCAGGATCGTTCCCTTCAGACTCTAGCAGAAATTAAAAAGAGATTTGCTTATAATGTTATTGGTATTACTCCCTTAGAGCCACCTAGCTATCAGGGCAGAATTATTACCAGGGAAGAACCAGATTCTTTCACCAGCGAAATTTATCGCATGATTCAGACAAATCTTAAATTCTTGACTAGCGATAAACCACCCAAAGTAATCTTGATTACCAGCTCTGTTCCTGAAGAAGGAAAATCAACGGTAACAGCTAACTTAGGAGCAGCGATCGCCCAACTAGGTCGTAATGTCTTACTAATAGACGGAGATCTACGCCGTTCTTCTCAACATTATTTATGGGATGTAGACAATAACAAAGGCTTGAAAGACATTGTGACCAATAATGTCACTCCTATATCGATTTTCAAAAAGCCCATGCCAAATTTAAGCCTGTTAACCAGTGGCATGGTTAACTCTAATCCTTTGGCTATACTTGACTCTTCTGCCTTAAGTGACTTTGTGGGTCGCTCTCGCCGAGAATATGACCTGATTCTCATCGATGCACCTCCTTTGCCTGTTACCGCAGACGTACTTACCCTAAGTAAGCTAGTAGATGGCATCGTTTTTGTAACTAGACCGGGAATTGTTGAACAAGAAAGCGCGGAGCTTGCTCAAGAGGCTTTGGCTACTACAGGACAAAAGGTATTAGGAATGGTAGTTAATGGAGTCAAGCCAAACGACTTCGATCGCTATTCTTATCATGGTCGTTATGCAAAAAGTTACTACGATAAAGGAACTTTGGGCAATCAGATTCCTAAATACAGCGGTCCAAAAGCAAAAGTATCTGACATTTCTGAAAACAATAACATCAATAAGGTTAACGTCAAAAAAGCCAAAATTTAATCTATCAAGCTTTGATGAAGATCTGGGTAAACTGCCAAGGTAAATAATTATTTACCTTGGCTTTACTTTTCTTAATCTCTAATCCAGATTCTGACTCATCTGTGTCGCTGCGCCGATCTGGATCAATTATTCTTATACAGAAGTTAACTTAACAACTTTTCGGGCAAACTGCCGATCGTCCGCTCAAAAGGTTCGGTATCCTCTAAAATTCTGACTAAAATTAATGCTCCTTGGATTTGAGCAATGGCATCTTGCGATCGCTCCCAAGCAATATTTGGTTCAATTCCTGCATCTGTCAAAACTTTGGCTATGGCTTCAATTATCTGTTTCAATGATGCTTTTACCCGATCGTGAAACAGATTATCAGCTTCACCAAAAGACATAATGGCTAAAAAGCAAGGTTTTTGACCGCGATCGTAAAACTCTTGCAGACTAATACACATAGCTCGAATTTTCGACTTTGGGTCATCTTCTCCCTGTAAAGTCTTCAACACCCGATCGACAAAACAACTGCTGACGTATTCAAATACAGTCGCAGCTATTTCTGATTTACCACCAGGGAAATAATGATACAGACTGGCTTTACCTAAATCGCTGGCTTTTGAAAGCAAAGATAATGTTGCACCTTCATAGCCATATTGTCTAAAAGCTGGAATTAATTTGACGATCGCTTGTTCTTTGGACATGAAAAACTTTAGGTCGTTTTGGCAAATATATTTGTTCGTTGTCTTGTCATTGTACCGAACAATCGGTATAGTAGTTTTATACGGAACGTTCGGTACAAAAATCAAGCTAGACTTTAGCCCAAAATAATGAAGATTATTGATTACGATCACGTAGGAATTCGAGTTAGCGATCGCTTTGAAGCTCTAAAATTCTATAAAAAACTAGGATTTATCGAAGAAAGGTATTTTCCTACAGACCAAGCAAGCGAGTTAGTTACAGCAGATGGTGTTTATCTTAATTTAATTTTTAATGGAGCAAAACGCGATCGCAACATTCTCATGGATGAACCTGTTAAGTATCCAGGAACAACTCATCCAGCCTTTATTGTCGATGATTTAGAGCTAGTACTCACTAAATTAAGACAGGAGAATATTCAAGTTACAGAAGGACCACTTTATCTCGGAGAACGCCGTAGAGTCTGTTTTATTCGCGATCCAGATGGCAACGTATTAGAGTTCGATCAAATCTATTCAGTCGATGTACAACAAAATGAAAATGCTCGGGAAATTTTAACTATGAAATTATACGACTTGGAGCTTTCAGGAAACTGCTATAAAATACGTTTATTCTTATCACTGTTGAATATTCCATACGAACTTGTTCCCATTGATTTTATGGCTGGACAACATAAATCACCAGAGTTTTTGCAATTAAACCCTTTTGGACAAATTCCCGTATTAAAAGATAACGATCTAATTTTGAGAGACTCCCAAGCAATTTTAGTTTACCTCGCTAAGAAATATGGTGGAGAGGCTTGGTTGCCAAGCGATCCAGCAGCAATGGCAAAGGTAACTCAATGGTTGTCCATAGCAGCAAATGAAATTGCACGTGGTCCAAATGATGCCAGACTCAATAAAAAGTTTGGCATTGCTGTTAATCTAAAAACTGCCCAACAAAAAGCAGAGTCAATTTTAACTATAATCGAACAACATTTAAACCAGCATCAGTGGTTAGCCTTAAATCGTCCAACCATCGCCGATATTGCTTGTTTTCCCTATATTGCTTTAGCACCAGAAGGCAGTGTGACATTAAATAAATATCCTGCTATCAATCAATGGTGCGATCGCCTTAAACAACTACCTAAGTTTATTGAAATGCCTGGAATTGCTTTCAATCAATAGGGAAATATCTCTATTTGAGAATACTAATGGCTAACACAACTATTAGATAGTTACTTATTTTAATCAAAGGCGATCGCGTAAAACCAATTTCAACTGGATTTATCAGCCTCATGGCAAATTAATTTGTGATTTTTGCCCAACTTTTTATTCAAAAATTAGGGTGTTAATTGAGTTTAGTGGCAGAGTAAAAACATAATAAATAATACCTGCGCCCAGAAATGCTATGGTTAAGCTAAAAATTAATACCCAACGATCGGGCGGTTCATATGTATCTTCGTCTATATCGTGGCGTACAGCAAAACAATGATAAGTTGAGAGCAGTACTGTTGAGAGTCCTACCAAAGAAAAGATCAATCCTAACTTCCAGCCATTACCAGGAGTAGTAGTTATAGGTGGTCTAAAAAAGCGCAGGCGGACGATGACGACACCAAAACCCATTAAGGAGATTGCTGTCCGCATCCATGCTAGATAAGTACGCTCATTTGCTAAATGATCTCTAATACGGGAAGAATTTCTTCGTTTTAATTGAGCTGAATTTCCTGCATTTTTTTCTATTTTGATATTCATAGGTTTGCTATATTTCACCTTTGACATCCAAAAGCGAAGTTAAACCATTAACTGGTGGTTACTGGTTGGGGAATGGAAAAATTTTGTCTATGTTGCTCAAAACATTTGACCTGAAGCAATCGAAGATGAACTTTTTGTCCTACTTTTTAGTTGAGTCGAGCAAATTTTTCTCGATTCAAATGGGTCATTACCTAGGGAAGGGAAATTTTGGGTTTTGAGCTAGTTTGCTGATGATTGCGAGTCAATCGCGATTGCGGAGCTAGCCGTAGGCATCGCAACTTGGATTGAAGACTAGTTATAAATTTATGGTTTATGGTTTACTTGGGCAACTATTAAGCTGGAATTATCCAATATTTTTGACTCCCAGTTCCTCCCAGCAATTAATTGTCAAATGTTCCTAAAATTTCTACCAAATACCAGTCAAAGCGATCTCCTCGCTAGCGATTAGCCCTGCTAACATCCAACCTATAAATTGCTTACTTTTAATCATAAATTTACGACTTGATTTATTTGAAATTTAATTTTAATATGACCTCAAATGTATTACAATACATTTTTAGAACATTTTCATTTTAATTAGCTAGAAGCTAAAAAAAGCCGACTTGAAATTATTTCGTAACGAAAGACCAGTTCGCAGGTAGGCTTGTCGCCACATATTCGTTTTTTTGAGGGCAATTACACGATCCGTAGCCGACCGCGATCGCCTTCAGTAAAGTGTTCAGCAAGATTTAGCAGCAGGGTTACTCTCAATTGATCTTCCCTCAAACCACTTGATTCCCCCTCCTGGGGATAAGCATTTTTTATTAATCAAAACTACGCTAGTATCAGCAAAAGGACTGGAAATAGGCTTAACATCTGTTATTTGCTGTCAAAATCACGTCAACAGCACCTGCTAATCTTCCAAAAATTTGACCGTAGCAATTTTTTATAGCGAGAGAACAAACAAAAATGGCTTACGAATTACCATCTCTTCCTTACGATTACAAGGCTTTAGAACCATCTATTTCTCAAAGCACCTTAGAATTCCATCATGACAAGCATCATGCTGCCTATGTTAGTAAATACAATGACGCAGTAAAAGGAACAGAATTAGATAGTCAATCTATTGAAGAGGTCATCAGAGCGATCGCCCAAGATACTAACAAAGCTGGACTGTTTAATAATGCTGCCCAAGCTTGGAATCACACTTTTTATTGGCAATGTATGAAACCCGATGGCGGTGGTACTCCTACAGGAGAATTAGCTCAAAAAATTGAGGCTGACTTTGGTAGTTTTGACAAATTTGTCGAAGCTTTCAAAAACGCAGGTGGAACTCAGTTTGGCAGTGGTTGGGCGTGGCTAGTTTTAGATGGCGATACACTCAAAGTTACCAAAACTCTGAATGCTGATAATCCCTTAACTAGCGAACAAGTTCCTCTATTAACTATGGATGTTTGGGAACACGCCTACTATCTCGATTATCAAAATAAACGTCCTGCTTATATCGATGATTTTCTCGGTAAATTAGTCAATTGGGATTTTGTGGCTCAAAATTTGGCTGCTGCGTAAGTAGAAATTAAAACAAGAGCGGATATTTTAGATATTTAACTCTATATCCGTTCACTTGATTCATATTTAACAAATGAGTATCATGACTAAAGTTAAAAACTCCCAAACCCGTGGTATTCCTCAATGGCAATCAAACAAAATGAGGCGCATAATTGTTAATAGATGGCAGGAAAATTGGGAAATTGTTGAAGCGAGAAACAAAACCAGTAAAACTTAAACGAGTTGCTAATTCGAGCGTGTAAATAGTTTACTTATCAGCAATCATTTGATTCGATACTGTCAATTTTGTTTTTTAAACAATCATAATGAAGCCTAATTATCCTCAGATTATTCTCTCTTTTGCTTATCGTGGCTGTAAAGTAGAAATAGACCGTGACGAATTAGATGGACACTGTATCTATGCAGCATGGGTCAATCATGAGCGAGGCTGTGCTGTAGCTGTACCTTTTGCTATGACCAGCATAGATGCTATTCGTCAAGCTAAACTTTGGATCGATCGAAGATGTAGATCGATTTAATTGGTATTTTTATCAGTAAAATATTAGGCAGAATTAAATTTAGAAACTGACGCTGGTTTGTAGAATGGCTATGTAATGCTAACCTTGCTGTAGGTTCGACGTTTTTCAGCACAGAATATTTTTGCTAATATGACTTTACAACTGCGCGTTTATGTTCCAGAACACCCTTTGATTAAACATTGGCTGGCGGTTGCACGGGACGTTGAGACACCTTCTGTGCTGTTCAAAAGTGCGATGACGGAATTAGGACGATGGTTGACTTATGAAGCGACCAGAAATTGGCTGCCTACTTTAGACACAGTAGTCCAAACCCCATTAAAAGAATGCTCTGCCACATTTATTAACCCTGAGATGCCTGTGGGAATAGTACCAATTCTACGAGCAGGTTTGGTATTGTTAGATGGAGTGCAACAAATTCTGCCTTTGGCAGGGATTTATCATTTAGGTTTGGTAAGGAATGAATCAACTCTAGAACCTGAGTGTTATTTAAATAAATTACCCGATCGCTTTAACTCCCAAGCAAGAATCGTTATCCTTGAACCGATGCTAGCTACGGGAGGATCGATTATGATGGCAATGAAGGAGATTGTTAGTCGAGGTGTCCAGCCTGAGTTTATTCGGATTGTCTCCGTGGTTGCTGCTCCTCCTGCTCTTAGACAATTGAGCGAAAATTATCCTGGACTAGAAATTTACACGGCTACTATCGATGAAGGATTAAACAGCAAAGGATATATAGTTCCTGGTTTAGGGGATGCAGGCGATCGCGCTTTTGGCACTTAAATTACCAAACTTCAAATAAACAGTATTAAGTAGTTTGATTACTATGAGTCAGCAGAATGGTTTTGGCAGTGGATTTATTTTCGGTTCAATTATTGGCGGTGTTGTTGGCGGACTGCTGGGGACAGCACTGGCAAATCGCAGCGAAAAACAAATTGTAGAACAAGATAAGACAATTTTACGCAGTGGTAAAGCAACATCTTTTGATAGTGAAGAGAGTATTGAACAAGCTCGTCATGGTTTAGAAGACAAAATTGCTCAATTGAATTTGGCAATTGATGATGTTAGACAACAGTTGGGGTCAGTACAGTCTAATTCGATGGAACAAGAACAATAGGCTTATTCTAAATTTACGTCAACTATTTATTTAGGGCATAAACATCCTGAGCTTTTCCCAGAGCAAAGTAAAGAGAATGACGGAGGTTTTTGCCTGCTTGGGTCACAAAGATGATTAGAGCAACTAAAGCCAAGATTGCAGCTAAGGCAAAGATGCCTTGATAACCTCCTAAGACAAAAGATAGAGAACCAAGAATAAAGCCTCCTAGGGCAATTCCTAAGTCAAATCCCCCCATGCACAAGGCAAAAACCTGTCCTCTTTCTTGGGCATAGGAGCGATCGGCAATTAAAGCTAAAACCAAAGGAATTAGTATTCCTGCTCCTGCTCCTTCGGCGATCGCAGCTAAGATAAACATGATTGGGGTCTGAGCTTGGGTTAGCAACACCATCGAAATAATATAGCAAACAAGTGCGCCACTGATAAATAAGCCTCGACCATAGCGATCGCTTGCTTGACCAATAAATAGTCTGACTGAAAAAGAGGCGATCGCCGTTGCGGTGTAGAATAATCCTACATTAAAGTTTAGCTGTAACTCTTTAATATATAAAGGCAGAAAAGCAACTAAAGTCCCAAAAACCAAACCCACCAGCAGTAAAATAATAGTTGGCACAATCAAACCTGGATCTTTGGTTAACTGCCAAAAATCTCGCCTACTGTTACTTAACTTTGGTTGAGATTCTGCTTCTGGTAATGCTGATTCTTTAATTTGACTAGCCAATAAAAAAGCCAAAATACCGCAGATTATTGAGCTTACAAATACAACTTCGTAGCCCGTACCATCGCGAACAAATAGTTTGCCACTAGCCTGTAAAAATCCCCCCATAGCTGGTCCTACAGACATCCCAATTGGCACAGCTAAATTCATATAGCCAATCAACGTTCCTCGATGTTGTAACGGTGCTAAATCCACTACTAAAGCACTATAGCCAATAGTGAAAGCGGCGATACTTATGCCGTGAAAAGCCCTAACCTCTGCTAAACCAACTATAGAATCAACCAGTAAATAGCCTATAGGGGCTATGGCTGCTACTAGCGCACCAATTAAAATCACTAGTTTGCGACTACGGTAATCTGCTACTTTTCCTAACCAAGTACGAGAACCCAAAAGCCCAATCGCAAAACAACTCATTACTATTCCTACCTGTTGAGTAGTACCGCCCATTACTTGAATATAAGTAGGTAAAGTCGGTAATAATAAGGTGATGCCGATCCAGAATAGTAATCCTGCCGTAAATAAGTTAATCAGCTTTTGTTTTGTGGCTTTTTCGAGAACTTTCCAGGCTTTCACAAATTTTCTTAATCATAAAAATTGCTGAAGGGAATCAGCTACAGACATCTTAACGTTACTTAATAAAAGTTGTAAGGCAAATGAGAGTAGATAAATTGAAACTTAATTTTAACCATCCTTGGGTCAAAACTGTAGCCGAAGCTAAGGAAATTCAGGAGCAATTAAGACATCAGGTAATTACCACAGACTGTTTAAAAGAGGTTAAATATGTAGCTGGAGTAGATATCGGCTTTGAAGCTAACTATGCTATTTCCAAAGCAGCAGTAGTAGTATTGAGTTATCCAGAATTAGAGTTAGTGGAAAAAGCGATCGCTCGTATTCCTACAGCTTTTCCTTATGTGCCTGGATATCTTTCTTTTCGCGAAATTCCCGCGATTTTGGCAGCCTTTCCCCAGTTAAATAATATTCCTGACCTTATTTTATGTGACGGTCAGGGTTTGGCTCATCCTCGTCGCCTAGGGTTAGCCAGCCATTTAGGAGTGTTGCTGGATATTCCCACTATTGGAGTAGCAAAATCCTTGTTTGTTGGTAAACATGAAGAAGTTGCTTTAGCCAAAGGTAGCCAGCAGCCTTTAATAGACAAGCATGAAACTATTGGCATGGTATTGCGATCGCGCACCAAAGTAAAGCCTATTTATGTATCAATAGGACACAAGATCAGTTTGCCTACGGCGATCGAATATGTGATGGGCTGTTTGACAAAATACCGTTTGCCTGAGACTACTAGATGGGCAGATAAATTGGCTTCTCAAAAGCAATGATATTACAGCAGTTTTCAATTGGATGGACTACGTTTTTAATTAACTGGTTTTTAGCTATCAGCTTTTAGCTACACAATGCGAAGCATCGAAGCCCTAAGAGTGCGGACTGCGCGAATGCGCTGCGCTTTTAGCTTTTTAGATAAAGTTACAAGTTAGCTCTTCTTCTTCTAGAAAATAATAAGGGAATGAACCAGCCAATAATTATTCCTGCTGCGCCACAAAAAGTCAATAATACTCCTACGGGTAAATTGATAGATTGAAACATGAGAAACTTAAGCGATACAGGTTTAATGTTTTGAATTGAGAAAATGGCGATCGCTGCAATATAACCTGCCCACATCGAAGAATTTAATAGACCTACAAATGCTTTCATGAGCAATAAAAAAGTTAAAACAATAAAAGTTGATCTAGGACAATTTCAAGATCGGGAAAAGCCAAAGGAGAAATTGAACCATCAGTGTATTCTGTTATTTTAGAATAGCTATTGTTTTGAGGATGAGTATGAACAATTAACTTTTTGTTTACCAAATCTATTACCCAGTACTCTTGAATGTTGTTACTGGCATAAATGATACTTTTTTCTGCTAAATCTTTACTTAAAGTTTTGTTAGAAACTTCAAAGGTGCGCGTACGTGCGGCTAAAGCCTTCGTCTTGCGCCTGACGGCGACGCGGGGTCGCACCTCTATCAACCAATAAATATCTTCAGGATATGGATGATGCTCAATATAAATAGTCTTTGGTAATCTAACAATCGCGATATCTGGTTCTGGTTCGCTTGCCTCAAAAAAGAGAGAATTGTTTAAAGTAATTGGATGAGATTCACGTATTTTAGCTAATCTTCTGAGTTTTGTTCGTAGCAACTCTGCCACATCATCATTAGTGTAGCTATGTTCGTCTCGTTCTGGACTCATTTCAACTATTTCACCATCTAACAACTCAACAGATTTCCCCTCTAATAGTCCAGATTCAATTAGCAGGTGATATTCTTCAATTGACCATTTATAAGTAGTTATAGTCATGATTTCAACTTATAATTCAAACAATTTTTCTTTCTTCATTCCTTATCCCTTATCCTTTAGAATCTACTGCACACCGATAGACTGACCTCCAGGAAGTTCAGAACCAAGTATAGTACGGATTTTTATGGGCGAGTTTTGAGCTTGGGGTTCCCAGCCTACTTCGTATCCCGCTGCCCAAGCTTGTTTTCTAGCTGCGCGAAAAGTCTCAAAGCTGTCTGGTCTAACAATAAATACTAAATAGTCTTGATTAGGTTTATACTGGGACAAAACTTTTTTAAACTGAGAATCTGCTGCCGTTAGCTGGCTGCTTGTTTCCCCTACCTCTTCAGATATTGGTTTAAAAAGCAAAGATACACCTTCGTCTACGGTTTGAACCTCATAGTTTTTGGTACTAGTTCTAAAGTTACTTTGACGACCCAATACGCTTAGTAGACAAGATTGGTAATTACTGAGACTTGCAGGCGAATCTAAGCCGTTTGCTGGTTTATTGCAGTTGGGTAAATTACCTGTTAATTCCAGTTCTTTTTCTCTTACTTGACGTAGATCTAAATAGCTTACTTTGTTGTCCTTTATTTCAAACCACAGAGATTCTTTTTCAGTAGGAGAAGATAAAGGTGTTTGTATAGTTACCTTAGTTTTAGGATTACTACCAGTGGCGATCAAGGTGACAAATAAACTAATAAACATTAATACGCCCACAGTGTTTGTCAGAATATCTAAAAAAGAATCTAAATTTTGGCTGGGATGATTGGTTCTTCGCCTGGCTCTGCTTCTCATTAATAGTTTTATTTTTTTATTATTTGTCTAACTTTCTATTTTTAGTTCTAAGCCAAATTCCAAAGGCTCATAACCGATATCTATTCCTTCTTTGTCTACTAATTCCCTTAATTTATCAAACATTTCCAGACCATCTGGACGCAAAATAACAATTAAATACTGTTTATCCTTGTTAGCTTTTAACTTGGCAATTGTTTTTCTTAAGGGAGATTTTTGATCGTATATATCGGCTCTGGGGGCAAATTCTTTGCTGGGATGAATTATAAAACCATCTTGACGACATTCAATATAAAGAGGAGTTTTGTTTTTATTAGCACCTTTACCATCCTTTTCAGCTTTGGCAACTACAACAGCCTCTTGAGGATCTAACGCTTGGGTCGTTAAAACAATAATTAATAAAATTAAGGTACCAATGGTACAGGCAAGAACAGAGAGAAAGGGAAATAGCTCTACCTCTGTCTGCTTTTTGCGATAAATATTGCGCCTTGACATAAAAAATGCTGTCCAGTTTTACTGAGAATTATTACCATTGTCTTGTTCGACAAAGGTGATGCGACGAGGCTTATTTAGCTGTTGGAGAATGGGCTGAAGTAGGGATAAGTTATCTTTAACTCCTGCTAAAACATTTTCTAGTTGAGCAGTTTTTTCTAAGGAGGCAAAACTTCTTTCTAAACCCTGCTGTATCTCTTGAAAATCAGTCATTTTCTGAGTTGCGGTTTCTAATGAACCAACTCTACTTTCTAAAACTCGAGCAGCTTTTTCTAGCTGGTGGCTAATTCCTTGGGTTTGAGCGTTGAGATCGTTGGCAACTGCCATATTTTTGCTTCTAATCTCTTCTAAAATTGCGCGAATTTGCACGACTAATTCTTGGTTTGCTTGCTGTTGCTGGGCAAAAAAGCTCAGAAACTCTTGGCGATCGCGATTTGCCATTTCTCTGACCTCGGTAACTTGAGCAATGACCTGAGAGCTAACGTCCTGAACCTTGCCTATTTCAGATAAAAATCCTTTAGATAGTCTTTCGGCAGCTTGTTCAGCGTAGGCATTGGCTGGCTGGATTAAGTCTTGAGGTTGGGGAAAATATTCTTTGATTGCGCCTTCTACAGCTCGATCGATGGTTTCTGGATCTAGCTGTTCATTTTTCTTTTTTAATCGGGGCAACAATTTATCGTTGATGAATACATCAATTCCTAAAAGCAATTTAGACTCGTACTTTTCTACTAGCACCAAGGGAATCATAACCAAGACACTCAGAAATAGAGCTAACAAAGTAGTGTCAAATGCAACCCCTAAACCTTGTGTTACTGCTCCAATTCCCGCTTTAATTTTTTCGATGTCTCCGGCGGTGTTTAAAAGACCAGAAAAATTATTAACCGCGCTACTAATCCCCACAACCGTACCAATAAAGCCCAATAGAGGAATTGCCCAAACCAAAATACGAGGTACAGAATAGGAAGATTCTGAAGAACTCAAATAGAAAGAAGAATCATCTAGAGCAAACTCGTTAGCTACAGTGCGATCGCCACTTTTTACATAGGCTTTCAAGATTCGCCCACATCTTAGTGCTATTAAGTTCTTGTCCTTCATCAATCTCTGCTGAAAATAGTCAACCTCATGAGCATCAGGCTGATCTAAAGGTATGTGATCGGCAATCCAAATCTTACTTAAAGCAGTATATTCCTTTCTCAGCAGCAAAAATTTCAATATAGTAGTGGACAACACTATCGCTGACAATGCCACGACTAGGTATTGAATAGGGCCTCTTTCAAACAGTAATACCCCAACATAAGATTGCCTTAATGGTGGCACAATACCAATTACAATATAGACAACTAGAAAAATTGCTAATGCTAGCAGCAACAGAAAGATCGGATCGACTTCTAATTCCTGACGTTTGGAGTTTCGACTACGGGCTTTAGGTTTAAGGCTTAACTTGCTCATACTGGTTTTCAATTATGATTTTATGACTATTACAGCTTAGAGGTTCTATGTTTGTTAGTAATAGCTTATGAATTACTTCCTAGTCAATCTACTATCTTAGTCTAGGGAACTATAGGATTATGATGTACTTATTTTTCTCCTTAGAAAACCAAATTCAAGTAAAAAAAACGAATACGACAAAAAAGCGATCGCCAGTTATCTTTATACGGCGATCGCCTTAAATTATTAAACAGAACTAGAAGCTCTAATTAACAATGGTTCTAATTGCCCTTGAGCATCTAAATCATAAATATCGTCGCAGCCACCTAAATGCTGGTTGTTAACAAAAATCTGGGGTACGCTTCTTTTACCATTAGCCCGTTGAGCCATTTGCGCTCTAGCTTGTTCGTCGCCGTCTATTTTATATTCGGTAAATTTAACTCCTTTCCACCACATCAATAATTTGGCGCGAATACAAAAAGGACAGGTAGCCCAAGTATACATTTCCACATCAGCCTTATATTTTTCTGGGTGACGATTTAATAAGGGGTTTAAAAAATCAAGCATCTTATTATCTGGTATATCTTTGGATGAATTATAACGATTATTATCACTTATATTTGTTAGAAGGCGAAAGCGATCGCATTTTTCAACTATCAAGCTCAAATTTACGACATTTATCTAGCCTCTCATAAGCTGCATAATCAATAGGCAAGCTTTCGTAGGTAACTAAATAATCATCACTCTATTTCTGTAGATAATTATTAAAGCAAACGTTATAGCGAATTTAAAGGCTTTATAGCTCGGCAAAATTATTCTTAGATTGTCAAAACTCTGTTTTTGTTAACTTTTAGAAACAAAGTTTTACTTTTGAGAAAAGCCTAGCTAGCTATTTATATTGTGCTAAATTTATTGCACAATGATTGAAAAGTATTTGATTAGATTATGAGCTTTAGTGATGTAGTTGAAACAATTAAAAACCTCTCCCTTGAAGAAAAGCTGGAAATTCAAGCACTCTTAGCTCAATACCTACGTGAGGAACAACGCGAAGCAATATATAGTAACTATCAAAAAAGCCGTCTTGAAGAGCAAAATAGTAAATTAATTTTTTCCTCGAATGTTGATGAATTAAAACAACTAATTGAAGATTAATGATTAAGGTTAGCTTTAGTTCATCTTTTCGGCGATCGTTCAAAAAAAGAATTAAAGGCAAGACAGAGTTAGAATCTAGATTTTGAGCAAAAATAGAAGTATTTACTAAAGATCCTTTCGATTCAAGTCTCAAAACTCATAAGTTATCAGGAAAACTGAAGGACTTATGGAGCTTTAGCGTAGAATATGACGAGCGAATTTTATTTTACTTTACAGATAATGGAAACGCTGTTTTTATTGATATTGGCAATCACGATCGGGTGTATTAGTTGGTGTTTTTAAATTGATTAATAATACCAAATTAAATGGTGTTTATTACAGATATCTCGTAAGGGCGATCGCATTTTTCAGATATTAAGTTCAAATTTACGACATTTATCTAGCCTCTCATAAGCTGCGTAATCAATAGGCAAGCTTTCGTAAGTAACTAAATAATCATCACTCCATTCTTCCAAATAATTATTAAACCAAATGTTATTGGGAATAAGATCGTGAGTATCTGCTTTTCCTGCATTATGACTCAGATGAATTGCCCCCACTGAATCAGAATTAAGCAAATTCAGACAAGTCTGTTTAGTTGCAGTAGTGTTACCCTGATACCAAATGTTTACATGAGAGACATCGAGTAATAAAGGAAAATCAATTAGAGTTTGGATACTAGAACACCAATACTTATCTGAAGGCATCACTTCTAGATACACAGGTACTTGTAATGCTTTCTGCATTTTTATCATTGCCACTTCTAATTCTTTTTGACTGCAATGACTTCTTAGTGGTGGATGAAGAGATATGGCTAAAACTTTATGATGGGTAGTGAAATCAGCGTAAGTTTTCCAGGACGATGGTTGTAAAGGATCTAGTTTATAGCGAAAATAGCGATCGTATAAACAAGAATCGTGGAGAATCAAAGGAATATCTGGATAGTCGCGATCAATCTCGCATTTACTGCCAATCGCTAATTCCAGATAATCTAATTTTAAAGGTGACTTTAGAGTGTGAAAAATATCCAGACACTCATTAAAACCCCTCAAGCCAATAGCCGTTATACTTAATCCTTTCATTTGATAAATAATCTTTAATAGTGAAATTTTTAAAAAGGAATTTCGTCCCAATCAAGATCTTGCAGTACTTTTCGTGCTTTTGATTTAGATTCAGCCTGTGTTTTGCTATTTTCTAATATTTCTACTAATAAGTTGCCTGCTGCTTCTCGATATTCTTCTGACACGGCAAATAAATTACTGGCTTCAGCTTGACTATGTAGTTCTTCGCCTATTTTTATGTATACTTTTTGCAGCACAATTTCTTCTTTGACAAAAGCAAAGTTATCCTCATTATCTTTCCAAAACTTACTTAATAGCTCAATGTTTTCTGGCAGATTTATATAATCCAAAACTTTTCTATAATTGTGCCAATAGTCGGGATGATTATCATCGCAAATCTGCTCATAACAAATATGATTATCTTTACACCAAGTATCCATGTATCTTGGATGGTATATATATCTACTTCGTCTCAAATTGTCGCTTAGCAGTTCATCGTCAGCAATTAGTTCTTTAATTTCAAAAATTGCAGTACAACTATCTATGCCATCCCATTTGGATTCTTCCCACTCATCTTTGTAAGCAACATTATTGTCAATACACCACTTTTTTAGATCGAAATTTGGATTTGCTTTACGCCATTCCAAAGCAAATTTTTTTTCTTTAATTAACTTTCGATGTAGAGTCTCTGCTGCTTCTTTAGCTTGCTTTTTATCTGTAAAGCAATATATGCGCTGAGAATATACCCTTGGATCGTATTCATGACTATTATTAATTTGACTACGAAGTTGCTCAATATAATCAATATCATCTCCGAGCATATAATACATCTGGTCATCAAATCCTACGCCAGATTGATAAACGCTGTATATTTTGTCTCCAGGGTTGAGTCTTACTCCTTGACAAATAGCCTGTTGCGCGTTTTCTGATTTAATTCCCTGCAACAATTGATAAGCAAGGTTTCTAATTTTTAACTGAGAACTATTGAGTGCTGCTAATAGTGAATTTGTCTCTGATTCTTCTGAAGATAATGATAATTCTTCTACATCTTGACCATAAGAATATTTATATGTGTCTTTATACCCCACGATCTGAGAATAATATGGATCGATACTTAAATAAGTAGTTTTATCAAAAACTACTTTAGTGACAAATGCGAAGCTGCCTACTAAATCTTGCCAAAGCCAATTTAATAAATCTAAGTTTTCGCTGGATTTTAAGTAACTTTCGACAGTTGACCAATAGATATAGTCTTTAGAATCTGATATACCGTAGATTTTACGCCATCTATCCAAACCTTGTTTTAGATCCTTTTCTTTTTGAAGATCATTGACTGCTTGTGTTATGCCATAGCAATCGCACCACTGTTTAATTGTTTCTCTATCGTCCTTAAGATCGAATTCTGTAATGCTTACTTTAGATATTCTTTTATTGTGTAATGATTCTGCCGATAATTTTGCTTGCTGATAATTAATAAAGTATGGAGCAAAAGTAATTATATTAGCTGCTTTATCAAATCTGATAATTTTATAATTTTGATTGATATAGTCATTGTAGGTAATTAAATGTCTTTCTTTATCTACATTTGAGGGCTGATATAACCTATAACAATGATCGTCAAACCACATTGTGCTTTTTCTAACATAAAAAATTTTATCCCCAGGGTCAAATAAAAGTCCTGGGGCTATAGCTCTTTGTGCTTTCTCCGACTCAACATCTTGTAAAAGATTATAAGCTTTTGCTCTAATTTCCAGTTCAGAATCACTGAGGCGGTTAATTAAGAAATTAATCCCCGAATCTCCGTACTCTAACGCTTGGGGTAATAAAGATACTTGCTGTTCAATACTGCTGTTATCGATGCCTTCGGCTAGCTTCGCAATCGCCTTAAACAATTCTTCCATCACTAATTACCGACTCTCATTCAGACGCAAAATGATTATAAAATCAACTTGACTAATAAATCAAGAGCAAAATAGTCGGTTGCGAAAATTCCCTGACTCTATTTAAGATGCACTATAGTTACTCCTGAACCGCCTTCTTTTTGTTCGGCTAGTTCAAACTTATCTACTTGAGAATGGCGTTTAAGAAACTCATGCACACCCTGACGTAAACGCCCTGTACCCTTGCCGTGTATGATCCAGAGTACTCCTGATTCCATAGCACGGGCGATCGCATTATCAATTTCGATTTCCGCACTATCTACTCGTTGACCACGTATATCTAAGGTGTTCTTAGAAGTTCTTACCATCACCGCAGGTTTTTTTGGCTGGGTTTGTGCCAAAGGTTTTTTCGTGGCTTGGGTTTTAGGCTTGACTTCGGCTTTTTGTCCGTCGAGAGACTCAATCTCTGCCAAGCCGACATTCATTTTCATGATGCCAAATCGTACCGATAGCTGTTCCGTATCTTCATCAAAGCTGAGTACGTCTGCTGTTTGATTGAGGCGAGGAATTCTAATTTTTTCACCCACTTTTGGCTTGTAACTTGGCTTTTTGGCTTTTGGTGTTTGAGTTTTCGCTAATTCTTTAGCTGTAATTCTGTCTAAAGCCTCTGTCGCCTGTTGGGTTTTTTGCATGGTTTGATCGCCCTGCTGTAGCCGATGAATAACTTTTGCCACTTCTTTTTTGGCTTGAGCGATCGCATCTTGTACCGCCTGTTCCTGGTAAACTTTTAATGCCTGTTCTCTTTCTTGAAGAGAAGCCGCCTTGGCTGATACTTCAGCATAAAAACGCTCGGTTTGTTCTAATAGCTTTCCTGCTTCTTGGGCTTTAGCTTCTTGTTCTCGCCTTTGTGCTTCTAAAGCCGCAATTACTTGATTTACATCTTCGTCTGAACCTGTACCTACTAAAGATTGGGCTTGTTCGATAATCTCATCGTTTAAGCCTAAACGCTGGGCTATAGTCAGGGCATTAGAACGCCCAGGAATCCCCCACAGCAGGCGATAAGTAGGCTGAAGAGTGCTGTCGTCAAACTCTACCGAGGCATTTTCAAACCGAGAATCTTCGTATTTAAGGGCTTTTAGTTCCCCGTAGTGAGTTGTGGCAATAGTTAACAAGCCGTGTTCTGCTAAATATTTTAAAAGGGCGATCGCCAAAGCACTTCCTTCGACGGGATCTGTTCCTGCACCAACCTCGTCTAAAAGGATCAAAGAGTTGGCAGCAGCATTATCCTTTAAAGCTGCAATTATGCGACTAATACGGCGTATATGTCCCGAAAATGTCGATAAGCTTTGCTGTAAAGACTGTTCATCGCCAATATCTGCTAAGATCACATCAAACCAAGGCAACTCAACAGGCACTTGTGCAGGAACAAACATTCCAGCTTTTGCCATCAGCGCAGCCAAGCCCATTGTCTTGAGGGTAACGGTTTTACCTCCCGTGTTTGGTCCGGTGATCGCCACAACTTTTGTTTCGGGTTTTACTAAAACATCAATGGGAACTACTTCTGTTCCTTCCTCGTGGCGTTGTTGCCAAACCAACAAAGGATGACGCAGACGACGTAAGGTTGTGGTTTCGCTTTTTGCGGTGTCAATAAACCTAGGAGGATTGGCTTCTAACCATAAGCCATATCGCGCCTTAGCTGTAGCTAAATCTAACATGGTGGCTACAGCTAAAACTTCTTCTAAGTCTGATTGTACCTCCCTCACCTTTTCCGATAAAGCTTTTAAGATTATTTCTTCTTCCCGCTTTTCTTGACGTTCTTTTTGCCGTAACTGATTGCCTAGTCCTACTACTGCATTTGGCTCTATATAATAGGTTGAACCCGTACTGGAAACATCATGAACAATACCCTTAATTGTCTCCTTTGAAGCTGGCTTAACAGGTAAAACAAAGCGATTGCCTCTTTGAGTAATTACGGCTTCTTGTATTGCCGTAGAGTTGCGCTGCATAATGCCCTGAAGCACTTTATAAATTCGACTACGTAGGTTTTTAATTTCGCTGCGGATTTCTGCTAATTTAGGGTTAGCGCGATCGGCTATTTCGGCGCGATCGTCGATACAGTGATGAATTTCTTTTTCAATTTCGGGATAGGTGCGTACATCAGCAACTAATTCAACCAGAGTAGGTAACTCTTCGCTTTTACCATCAATTAAACGGCGTAAATAGCGCATTCCAGCTAGGGTAGTAGCTATGTCTAAAAGCTCTTGTGCCAATAGTACCCCGCCGATGCCAACTCTTTCTAAAGCTGCACCTACATCCTTTATTCCTTTAAAAGTCCAGCCAGAATCTAACTCTTGTTCTAAGCTATATATCTCTTTTGTTTGGGCTAATAGTCTTTCGCTTTCTGCCTGAGTATTCGGCAATTTCAACTGACGCGCTGCCACAACCCCCAGTTTCGTTGCGGCAAAAGTGGATAAATTCTGGCATAGGCGATGCCATTCTAATAAATCTAAAGTCTCTGTAGTAATCACGCTCAGTCTATCTTGTTTATATTGCCGGTCTTAATAATTAAATTAGCCTGTAGCGGTATGCTTTGTCTTCACTCCAGGGTTAGAGGATAGGTTTTAGGCGATTAAAAAAATTAAATCTCTTTAATCCATGCTTAGGAAGCTAAAAGTTTTTGTGAAAGCAATCTTATTATCTAAAGTATATTGCAACGCTTTATGTAAAAAAGTTACACTTAGTTAAGAATAGTTGACTTAAGCAGTTCTCTGCAACTAATGGAGTAATTAATTATGCAAAAGAAAGAAGGCAAGTTTGGCTTTACCAATTACGCAGAAATTTGGAATGGTCGTTTAGCGATGATTGGTTTTGTTGCAGCTATTATTCTAGAAATGAATACTGGACATGGAGTTTTGGCTCAGTTTGGTCTAATGTAATTGTATAATCTAAGGTGGATATTACTTAACCTCTTGACGCTGGATCATTGAATCCGATCGGGAGGTTTTTTCAATTTGTTATTATGTGCGTTAACAATAACATTTAAGATTACTCATGACTATACAGCAATATCTTCTGTCATGATGGTGACAATATTTTCTCGATCGAGTTCAGAAAGTTTAGTCAGCCTTGTGGCTTGCCTTTCTATAGTTCTCTCAAAAAGATTGCGTACCAATCTACCATTGCCAAAATTTTTATTTCTCTCCTCAAATAACTTTGTAAAATTTGTTAGTAATACTTTTTCTGCTGCTTTATCTAATTTATAATGATGAGAATCACATATTTTTTGAAAGATAGTTAACAATTCATTTGGTTGATAATCTTCAAAAGTGAAATAGCGCGTAAATCTAGATTGCAAGCCTGGGTTAGATTCAATAAAACGAGACATTTCCTGATTATAACCTGCGACAATAACTACGATGCGATCGCGATAATCTTCCATTCTTTTTAATAAAGTATCAATCGCTTCTTGCCCAAAATCTTTACCTGCGTTTTCTGGTTTTAGAGTGTAAGCTTCATCAATAAATAAAACACCATCTAAGGCTGATTCAATTAATTTATCCACCTTGGGGGCAGTATGTCCGACATATTCTGCTACCATTCCCGAACGATCTGTTTCGATACAATGTCCTTTTTTGAGAATGCCTAATTCTTTGTATATCTTACCAATGAGGCGAGCTACAGTAGTTTTTCCAGTACCAAGTGAACCACAAAATACTAAATGTAAAGCCTTAAATAATAAAGCTGTGAATGTTTTTATACAAAAGTAACTGCGATCGCGCTACTATAATATCAAGTTCGGGTAATTGCTTTAAATACAATATGCATCCATGAAATAATTAAAACTGGGTCTATAAAACTTGCTATTTGCACACGCTGGAGCGTGTCGCCATCGCGAAGCGATGTCGGCGTTCTCCAGAACGCGCTACTTGCTACTTTACCTACTTAGATTTAACTCTTTATCCGAACCTAATATAACTAGGCTATATGGCATTTAAAAAACTTTATTGTCTTAAAGTAAAGTCTCTTTTCTAAACTAAATTATTTCTTCTCTAAAACCTTTTTTAAGTATTCTAGGATTTCCAGTCAAGGCTTGAGCAATATATTTCGTGAATAACTTAGCTTCAATCTTTGGCAAATTAAAACTGTACTGTTGCTGTTGATAAACATCATCAACCAAAACATAAATTTCTAGAACATTATTAATCCAAAACCAAACTTCTTTAACTTCCAACTGCTGATATTTTTTTAGATCGTCGATACCACCACTACTAAAAACTACTTCTATCGCCAAGTCGGGAATCTCTTTCAAATTATTAAAGCAAAAACTTGTATCTGGTTCTTTTCCTACCTGTCTATTTTTATCTTTAAAAGTTGTCGATCCTGTAGGGTAGTAATCTAAATCAAAGGCATCACCATAAGTAACAACTAATAAAAAGATAAAGTCTTTAATTGTCTCATGGTTTTGACTTGGAGACATAAGAGTAATTACTCCATCTAAAAAAGATGCACGATAGCCTAAGTATTCAACGGCATTGAACTTTTCGTAATCATCCCAAGTCATACCTGAAAAGCTGAGGGTGCGATCCTGCTTTAAAAGATGCTCTTTGCTTATTGGTAATTGGTCATCAATCAACATAGCTATATATAGTTGGGGCAACTTGACAGTCACAGCGCAAAGATCTGACTCTCTTAGTTTAATATAATATGAAATACTCAAATGTTTGCTACGAATGATAATTTATGGACTTGGGGACTTGGAGACATCGGCAAAACTAAAGGTTCTCCCCCGTCTCCCGTTCTCCCCGTCACCCCGTCACCCCGTCACCCCGTCACCTGATTCGCATCATTCTTTTTTGGAATTCATGCAGCAAAGCTGAAGATTCAAGCAATAATTCATATTGCTTGAATCTTCAGCTGAGAAAGAATTTACTTAACTTGTTCAGTCTGTTGATTAAATTCTTTCATTTTTGCCTAGTAATGGCTACAGCTTAAACTGCATCCGCAAATTACCTACATAAATATCGGGGTTGTCTTGAAAGTTATTGGGGTTAATTGTCAGGTAAAAAGCAGGAAGAATAGAGAGGTTGTCATTGACAGGGAAATTATAGGTAGCTTCAAGGTCGTATTGAGTACCTCCATCACCCGAACCAGATACTAGAAACTCTTCTCCATCAAGCACATCAAAAGGAACTACAAAAGATAAAGTTCCTAATGCACCTTCTTTGCCCAAGTCTGGAAAAGCTATTCCAGCTTGAAAAGACTGGGCATTCACTTTACCATTTTCTAGAGCTGGACTTGTTGGTCTGATGCTGGTGCTGCCATATTCATAGCGTCCAAATACTCCCAGCCAGTCAAGAATTGTCCAGTCGAAGTTAACTAAAAAAGTATCAGAAGGAGCATCTCCAATTGTGCCGCCAAAGCCATCATCAGCCACACCATAGATGGGTTCTCCTGTTGCCCCACCTACACCAAAGCCTGTGACGTTGCCATTTGCATCTAGGATCGGTTGATTATTGTCTATGGTAGCTCTAGTATATAATAAACGGATATTTGCTTTTTCGGCGATCGCAAAATCTAATTCGGCAGTGAGGCTTTGAGTAGCACTAAATAAGCCTTTATTAGGATCGGAAGAAGTATTAAAGAACGCTGCGGGTAAAAACTCGGTGTTTTCTCCCAAATAACCGACTTTAAAGCTTATTGAATCAATAAGGTCATAAGTTATTACTGCACCCGAACCACGATCGACTGGATTTACTAAAGTACCACCACTAGAGTTATAGCTACTTGCGCCTGTAAGGAAGAAGGTATAGTTATTGTTGTCAAAATAGCGATACCAGTTAATTCTAGGTCCGACTATAACCCTAAGCTTTTCACCAACAGGAAAATCATATGATAATTCTCGTAGCTCGACAGTACCTACTCCCGTAGCTGTACCTGTTTGGTCGGTAAAAGGAACACCAAAAGTGTTATAAAGCCCTGCGGAAACATAATTGTTAGCGGGAGAATTACCGTTACCTGCTACTAATTGAACTGTTAAGTTATCTTCCCCTGTAAATGAAGAGTCAAAGTTTAACCAGGTGTAATAACTAAAGGTAATTTCAGGATCATCTGTAATGTTGCTGACTATAGGATTGTTATTTGCATCCCGCCCTGCACGGCGAAGATTGAAGGGTGCATCAAGACTAGCCGTTTCAGCTAGAACATCATCACTTGCAGTTGCACCTGTAGCGTTTAAAAATATATTACCTGCAAATTTGGCTGTAGTAGAAAATTGACTATCTTCTACTACAGCAGCGCGACTTTCCAATTCATCGACTCTGCCACCAAGGGTTGCTAATTCTGCTGCAAATTCTTGGTTTAAACGTTGAATAGTCTCTACGTCAGATTGAGAAACACTTCCTGACGAGGCAATTAATCGCTCGATTTGACTGAGGCAGGAATTTAAACCCGCAGCAAATTCGTAGCGAGACAGGGGTTGATTACCGCGATAAGTTTGATTGGGAAAACCAGCAATACAACCATAACGATCTACCAATGAACGTAATGCCTCATAAGCCCAATCTGTGGGCGAAACATCTCTTAGCTGCTGAACGTTGGTAACCTGAGACATCTCGCTATTATCATCATGGCTTTCCAAACCTTTTTTTGTTTCTAGCTGTCTAACATTATTAACCTGCGACATCCCGCTAGTGTCATCGAAGCTATTCACTTCTTCTGATGCCGTGGCTTCCAGTGCAGAAGTCGATAATATAGCAAAAGGTAAGAATAATAGAATTGAATTGTTAATTAAATTAAATCTACTGCTAGATTCTAAATGCCATTGTTTTATTTTTTGAATACTCATTTTGACTCTCACACCTGTTGATAATAGGCAAAATTATCATTATTGGCTGAGAACAAAAGTATAGCTGTATACAGTATACAATTGAGTTTTAATAAGCAAGGCAAAATAAAGTTAACTGTTTTTGTATAAGTTAATTTGGATTAGTCAGGCTATCTGGCTCATCTACTAAAGAGTTTAGCTTGGCAGTAATTTTTTCTCGTTGAATCACCAATATGACACCGATTAAAGCCAAAACAACACCTATCCATTGAATAAAAGTGAGCGTTTCTGACAAAAATATGTAACTAAACAACATGGCAAAAACGGGTGTCAGAAATATAAGTGCGCTGACACTAGTAAGATTGCCAACAGAAGCTAAATAAAAGAAGAGTCCGTAAGTTAATGCCGTGCCGAACAAAGTCGCATAAGCCAAAGCTGACCAACTTGTACTATTCAAATTACTCCATTGATTAGATTCGGTCCATGCAGAGGCAATCAACAAAGGAATTCCACCCAAAAGCATATGCCAGCCTGTTGCTACAACTACATCTACGTATTGACGTACATAACGAATCATAATCGTGCCAAAAGACATAGAAAGAGCAGCTAAAAGCATCAATAATTCACCGCTTTGGAGTATACTTTGCCAGCTAAGAGAAGTGAATTGACTTTGTAAAAAGTTAAAATTTCCTGAAATTAAGCTAGTAATCCATTGATTTGGCAATCCACAACAACAAATTCCAATCAATCCTAAAGTCAAACCTAACCAACCCCACAAACCAATTAATTCTGCGAACAGAAATCTAGATAGAATTGCCACTACCAAAGGTTGAGCATCAATTAGTACTGCACCGATGCCTGCTCCAGTATTAACTAATCCTTCTGTCAGAAAACCCTGAAACATTGCTCCATCAATAAGAGCAAATAATATTATCCACGACCAAGCTTGCCAGGTTTTGGGTTGGGGTAATTTCCACCATGCTGCTAATAGCAAAATAATAATTCCAGCAGGAACTAAACGAAACCCAGCCATAAATAAAGGCGTAGTATCGTTAATGATAGCCTTCATTGCTACCATTGCCGTGCCGAGAAAAAAGAAGGGTGCAATTAAAACTATAGGCGATTGGACAAACTTATTTGCTGAATTGTTTTCTAAGGTCATTGCTCATTAATTGGTAAGCATCACTACTCGATACTGTATAGATTTTTTTCAGAAAAAACGTATTTAAAATTACAAAATATTTTAAACAGAGCTGTAAAGTATACCGTATACAAAAAACGATGCTGAAATAAAAATGAAAAGATGAGTACTGAAAAAGATGTGTTGGAGAGAAAGGACTTAAGAGCCACGCCTGACAGGAGCGGATGGCAAGGTGCGATCGCTAATTATTTCCAGTTTGATTACTATGGGACTAATTTCCGTACTGAGATATTGGCTGGAATTACTACCTTTATGACGATGGCATATATTCTGGTAGTCAATCCGTTAATTTTATCTGATGCCATTTTCCTAAGCGCACCCAAAGATTTATTTACCGAATTAGTTGTTGCTACAGCAGTTTCGGCAGGCATTGGTACGCTGATTATGGCGTTATTGGCTAAATATCCTTTTGCTCTTGCTCCTGGTATGGGAATTAATGCCTTTTTTGCCTATTCTGTAGTGTTAGGACTAAACATTGATTGGCGATTAGCTCTAGCCTGTGTATTTGTCGAAGGATTGGTGTTTATCGCCATGACGGTTACTGATATTCGCCGACATCTAATTACTGCCGTACCCAATACAATTAAAGTAGCTACTACTGTTGGGATTGGTTTGTTTCTGGCATATATTGGTTTAGGGGGAGCGACAGAAACAGGTGGTGCGGGATTGGTAGTTGCCAATGAAGTAACCAAAACTGCCTTTGGTTCTTTCGGACAACCTCAAACGCTCATGGCTGTATTCGGTATTTTTCTCACGGCATTCTTTATGATTCGACGCATCAAAGGAGCGTTACTTTGGGGTATTTTAGGCACAGCCATTTTAGGTTGGGTTTTAGGCATAGCTACCGCTCCTCAAGGAATTGCTACGATTCCTGCTTTTCCTAAAGATCTTTTTGGCGCAGCCTTCGTTGGTTTAGGTGGGCTTAATGGAAGTAATTTCATCGATTTTATTGCCGTGCTGCTGGTATTTCTGTTTGTGGATATGTTTGATACGATTGGTACTCTAGCGGGAGTAGGTACACAGGCAGGTTACATTGATGAAAACGGCGAACTACCCAGAGCCAATCAAGCTCTTTCTGCCGATGCGATCGCAACTACGGCAGGAGCGATTATGGGTACATCTAGTGTTACCACCTTTGTTGAATCTGCTTCAGGGGTAGCCGAAGGAGGAAGAACGGGATTTACCTCAGTAATTGTCGCTGCCTTATTTTTTATCTCTTTAATTTTTACCCCGATTTTTGAAGCAATTCCTGCCTTTGCCACTGCACCAGCATTAACTATTGTTGGGGTGTTGATGATGATGAGCATTGTCAATATTGAATGGGACGATTTAACCGAAGCAATACCTGCTTTTTTGACTATTTTCTTTATTCCGATGGGATTTTCGATCGCAGCAGGATTATCTGCTGGTTTAATTAGCTATCCCGTGCTGAAAACTTTTAAGGGGCAAGCTAAAGAAGTACCTTTAGTCACCTGGGTTTTGGCAGTTATTTTTGTAATTAGATTTGTCTTTATGACGTTGCGTTTTGGATAAAACCAATTGTTTTAAAGACTTGCTCAAATATCGATTTTGAATGATTTGTGATAATTAGTTTGTCTAAATAGTTTCGATTTACTTATTAATTTATTTTGGAGT
This sequence comes from Waterburya sp., assembly GCA_965218345.1. GTDB lineage: Bacteria > Cyanobacteriota > Cyanobacteriia > Cyanobacteriales > Xenococcaceae > Waterburya. The sequence continues at coordinate 4,688,043 of CBDCKS010000002.1, read as the reverse complement.
TTTAAGATGAATTTGAACCGAGTACGTCACCAGCTTTTAATTTTAATTACGACGATCGCTTTTTTCTTAGGCGGTATCTCCACTGCATTAGCTGCTGATACTTATGGTAATTATCAAAATAATCAAGAACTCAATCAAGCTGCTACTTTAACTGCTCCCAGTAGCGATCGCCCAATTGAAATTTACCCCCAACCAGATTCCAAAAAGTCGCCTTTAGGTAAGGCTCAAAAAGGCGACCGCGTTATTGTGATGCAGCAGATCGAAGGAAATCGGGGTACACAATGGGATTACGTTAAATTTGAGCAAAAAGATCGAGGCGAAGGTTGGATTCAGCAAGATTATGTGGCGATACAAACTCAACAGTCTTCTCAAAGTGAGCAAAAACCCGCTCAACCAAGCCAAAGCCAATCGAGTCCAACTTATTCACAACAAGAAGACTATCCAAACTCTCAACAGTCAAGTAAATATAAAACTGAGCAAAAGCAAACCTATTCTCAAACCAAACAAAATCAACAGAAAGCCCAAAACTATAAAGGAAATCAGTAAATTAAAACTTGAGTTTGAGTATTAATTATTCAAAAGATATCTTTTACTATGTCATCATCTACTAAAATAATTCGTGGTTCATTTTTAGACTTTGTTGACGATCCTTTTTATCAATCAGAGTCCGATAGTGTTCGCTATCTGAGCGATGGGCTACTGGTGATAGACAATGGCAAGATCGTAGCCTTGGGAAGTTATGAGGACTTAAAAGAACAATATGCAAACGATGAAATTGTTAGCTATCCAGACAAATTAATTACTCCAGGCTTAATCGATCTTCATGTTCATTATCCCCAAACGGAGATAATTGCTGCCTATGGAGAGCAATTGATGCAATGGCTAGATCGATTTGTTTTTCCTACAGAAGCCAAGTTTAAAGATGCAGAACATTGTCGCACTATTGCTTCTTTTTTTCTCGACGAACTGTTATGCAACGGGACAACAACTGCTGTAGTCTTAACTACTATCTTTCCCCAGTCAGTAGAAGCTTTGTTTTCTGAGGCACAAAGCCGAAAAATGCGCGTTATCGCCGGACAAATGTTGATGACCCGCAACGCACCAGATTTTTTGCTCAATGATGCTCAAGCTGCTTACGCACAGACTCGCGAACAAATTCAACAGTGGCATGGGTTAGATCGATTGCTTTATGCGATTACTCCCCGCTTTGCTATCACTTCAACCCCAGAGGAATTATCTCTAGCAGGTAAGTTAAAAGCTGAATTTCCTGATGTCTACGTGCATACTCATCTAGCAGAAAATGTTCAAGAGGTTCAGTTTACTGCCGAACTGTTTCCTGAAAGTAAAGACTACCTGAATGTATACGAACAATTTGGCTTAGTAGGCGATCGCACTATTTTTGCTCACTGCATTCAATTAGATGATTCAGCTTTTGAGCGACTGGCAAACTCAGGGGCAGCGATCGCTTTTTGTCCGACTTCTAATCTATTTTTAGGCAGTGGTTTGTTTCAACTCAACAAAGCCAAATCTAGCCAAACCCCAATCAAAGTTGCTTTAGCTACTGATGTCGGAGCGGGAACAAGCCTATCTCAACTAACAACCATGTGCGATGCTTATAAAGTGATGCAGCTACAAAATGAGAGCTTATCCATATTTCAGGCTTTTTATTTAGCTACTCTGGGGGCAGCTAAAGCTCTTTCCTTAGAAGATAAAATCGGTAGTTTTGAACCAGGAAAAGAAGCCGATTTTGTAGTTTGGGATTTACAGGCTACACCTGCAATGAAACTGCGTAACCCCAATGCTAAATCTAAAAATCTCACAGAATTAGCTGAAAAAGCCTTTGCCATGATGGTTTTAGGGGATGAACGAGCGGTAACAGCTACCTATGTTGCAGGTGAGGCTGTGCAATTTTCGTAGGGATAGATAATAATCTGTCAAGCATTTAATTTGACGAGCGACCCCCCAAAGGGTTCAACATCGGAAAGCATTCCCTTGCTAGGGAATGCGCGAGTTGTCTGTTGAGGTTGAGGAGGAGATGAGGGGACAGGGAGACAAAAAGAAAGTTTGATGGTTTGTTGCCTAATTCAAAAATATACAGTTTAAGTGCATCGGCAGCTTATCTTCTTTATGATTCTGATGACTTGCCATAAAGTGCGTCAATCAGCGATCGCTTGGCTGTCCCTGAAGATTCGGCTAAAGTAAATTCGCTAATTTGAGTGCGCTTGGTTGGTTGTGTTAAATCCAAGTTGGTACATCTTTCCAAATGTTTGACTTGTCTCGATAAAGATAGTTCTCGAACTAATGTATTAGCTAAAGAAGACTTTCCTTTAGTAAATAGTCGAGATAACCAGTTAGAAGCTTGTGGAGAAGATATGTTGTCGGGTAATTGTTCCCATTGAAGATAGTTTTGCCAATTGTTTTTCATGTTTTTCAAAAAGGTAGCTATTGTTACTGAAATTTGCTTTTGTTTATGTTCATTATATACGATTTAATGAATTCATCAAAGTTATTAAGGCTATTTTTATTATTAATTTGGCTCTGGATTGGACTAGCAATTGCTCCAACCCAAGCAGCAGAAATAAATTCAATTCCCGCTCGAATTATGGTGACAACAACCGATGACGATGGTTCGGGTTCTTTGAGGAAGGCGATCGCCTTAGCCAATCAGTATCCAGATGATAATGCGATCAATCTAAGTCAAGTCAGTGGCGAGATTGCTCTAAATTCTCCTTTACCCAAAATTCGTAGCAATATAGCAATAATCGGCGATGGTAACGATGTGATTAACGGTAACGATCTTCATCAAATTTTTTATGTCGAACAGGGAGAAGTAAGCATTAGTAAACTAGCTATTCATCATGGTTTGGCTCAAGGAAAAGATGGTCATAACGGTACTGGTGCATCTGCGGGAATGGGAGGCGGATTATTTATTGACAATGGCACGGTGATTCTCAGTGAGGTAGCTTTTAGCCAAAATCGGGCAATTGGAGGCGATGGTGCGAGGGCGAACAAACATCCAGAACAATTAGCTCAAGTTCCTTTCAATAGTCGTATAGTCGAAAATGACCACGATTTAGAAATTAATAGAGGAGCAGTTTCCGACATCAATGGAATTACTCTCAATAACTTAGGTGATTTTCCTTCAGAAGAGCAAGAGATAGAAATAATAAGCAGTGATAATAAGTATGATGTCAATCGCGGTGCTGTAGCAGGAGTAAATGGCATTGGAGTAAACGGCATTGGGAGTATTGTTTTTGGTGGTGGAGGTGGTTTTGGGGGCTTTGGTAATGCGGGCAATGGTGGCAATGGCGGTAACGGAGGTAGTGAAGGAGGAGACGGCGGAAATGGCGGTGATGGCGGTAATGGCGGAACAGGAATATTTGGTAGTTTTGGTTTAATCGATGGTGAACAGTACCCCGCCTTAGAAGGACGGGGCTTGCGTTCACTTCGTCAAGATGGCATCGGCACAGTTATCTATGGCGGTGGAGGTGGTTTTGGAGGCTTCGGTAACGCTGGCAATGGCGGTAACGGGGGTAATTTTGTCTCAGGAAATGGTGGAAACGGCGGAAATGGCGGAAACGGGGGTTTTGGCGGAGGTGGAGGAAGCGGGGGATTTGGTGGAAATGGAAAAATAGCAGGTAACCCAGGTCAAGGCGGAAAAAGTCTCTTTGGTGGAAGCAATGGTGGTCTTGGATATAGCGGGAGTGGTGCTGGATTGGGCGGTGCTATTTTTATTCGCTCTGGTCAACTAATTTTATCTCGGACTACCTTTATAAATAATAAGGCGATCGCTGGCAACGGGATAAATCCAGGTCAAGGAAAAGGCGGTGCTATTTTTATGATTACCAAAATTTTGGCACAACAAGCAAGTATTGACCGCCCTCCCTTAGTAGCATCATTAAAATCACCACCTGAATTTAGCAACAATTTTGCTACTGATGCCGATAACTCTTCTAGGGATAATGTTGATGTTTATGGAGAAATTTTGCTTAACTAAAAAGAGACTAATGGGAATTATGTGGGTAGTCCCTGCAATACAGTAAGGATAAAGCTCAAAAGAGCAAGTTATTTGGAAGCTAATTTTACTGCAATTTGATTGCTCTTTTCGATTATCTTTTTAAACTCAATAGTAGTTAGATTACCTCGATCCACAATTTTTTTACCATTAATAAAGCTGTAGTCTACATAATCAGTTTGACAGTAAATTAATGCAGCAACAGGGTCTTGTTGTGTCCCGACAAAACCAGGCTTATCTAAATTGACCGCAATAAAATCGGCTGCCATTCCTGGGGCTAAATAGCCGATATCATCTCTACCTAAAACCCTTGCACCGCCTCTAGTAGCTATCTCCAAAGCATCACGGGCGGTCATTACCGAAGCATCTTCATCTCTGACGCGGGCAAGTAAAAAAGCTTGGCGGGCTTCATGAAATAGATTTGTGGCATCGTTAGAAGCAGCACCGTCTACGCCCAAGCCCACAGGAACATTTTTATTCAGCATTTTACGGATAGGTGCAATACCACTAGCCAAACGCATATTGCTACAGGGACAATGTGCAACTCCAGTTCCAGTTTGACCAAACTTATCAATAGAGCGATCGCTTAACTTAACGCAATGAGCGTGCCATACATCATCCCCAAGCCAGCCAACGGACTCGGCATAGTCTCCAGGGATTAAATTAAACTTAGACAGGCTATATTCTACATCCCCTTTAGTTTCTGCCAAATGGGTATGCAGCCTGACCCCCGCATAACTCCGCGCCATCGCTGCCGACTCTTTCATCAAATCTTGAGATACGGAAAATGGCGAACAGGGAGCAAGGACTATTCGCAGCATAGAATAGCGATCATTATTGTGATACTGTTCGATTAATCGCTGGGAATCTTTGAGGATATCTGCTTCTTTTTCAACTAAAAAATCTGGAGGCAAACCGCCGTTACTTTCCCCAACGCTCATACTGCCCCGACTGGCATGGAAACGTAAGCCAATATCGCCCACAGCCCGAATTTGTTCGTCAAGGGTGCAATCATTAGGAAATAAATAATGGTGATCGCTAGCGGTGGTACAGCCCGATAAAATTAACTCTGCTGCTGCTAGTTGAGAACTATAATACATACCCTCCCCAGTCAAATTAGACCATAAAGGATAGTGTGCCGTCAGCCATTGAAATAAGTCGCCATTTTGTCCTGCGGGAGTTACACGAGTTAGGTTTTGAAAGAAATGATGATGGGTGTTTACTAATCCAGGTAAAACAATATGCTTGTCTTCAAGATCTAAAACTTCACTGGCGGTATCGGGTAATTCCTCTGTTGTCCCTACCCGTTCAATTACATTGTCTCTAACTAAAAGCGCACCTCGTCTAATTTCGCGACGGCGCTCGTCCATTGTTACTAGAGTATGGATATTTTTAACTAGTAGGGTAGGCATTTATTTGAAGAGATGAGGTATATAAATATTTTAGTTGAGATAGGAGATAAGGCGATCGCGATTCATGTTTATCGTTTTTACGAATTATGCTCCTGTGTTATTAATTTCACAGAACGATCTATTGTCTTGATACTTTCAATTTCATCATTGCCATAACCACCTATTTCTTGAAATCTTCTAGCAGAAACAAGAAGTCGAGATTCATAAGAACCAACTGTTGTATTGTATGCTTTGACGGTATCGTCAAGCTTTTTACGGACAGTAATTAAATGACTTGTGAACGTAAGAAACCTGTCATGTAGCTCTCTACCTAAATTTCCAATTGCTTGGGCATTTTCTGCAACTCGCTCTTGTCTCCAACCATATTCTATAGTCTTTAACAGTGTGATTAATGTAGTTGGTGTTGCCAAAATAACTTTCTTTTCTATGCCAAACTCAATTAATCTGGGATCTTGCTGAAGTGCAGCACTAAAAAATACTTCACCAGGTAAAAACATAATCACAAATTCTGGGGTTTGCTCAAATTGTTGCCAATAATTTTTAGAACTAAGTTGCTCAATATGCTTACGAATATGTCCAGCGTGTTTGTTTAAATACTCAAGCTGTATTGATTCTTCCTGAACTTCAATAGCATCTAAATAAGCTTTTAAAGGAGCTTTGGAATCTACGATAACTTGCTTTTTCCCAGGAAGCTTGACTATTAAGTCTGGTCGAAGCGAACCATCTTCAGTGTGAACAGTTTCTTGCATACTAAAGTCGCAGTGTTCTTGCATTCCTGAGATTTCTACCACGCGCTTCAACTGCACTTCACCCCACCTACCGCGAACTGTGGGTTGTCGTAGAGCTTTAGTTAAATTAGCGGTTTCGGCTTGAAGTTGCAACTGAGCAGTTGTCACAGATTCTAGTCTTTCCGAGATTTGACCTCTATCTTCTTTGCGAGAGTGTTCAATCTCTTTAATTTGTCTATTGAATGTCTCAAGAGAGCTGCTTAAAGGTGAAACTAAATTATTCAATTGATTATGAGATGACTCATTTATGTTGGCAAAAGTTTCTTTTGCTACTTCAAGAAATTGCTGATTATTATTTTGCAAAGCCCTAGAAGAAAGAGCCTCAAAAGTATCCTTAAAATTCTGTTGTACATTTTCGAGTAAATCTAATTTTTCTTGTAAGGATCTCCGTTCTTCTTCTAATTGCGTATTTAGGCTAGATATTTTTGCTGTTAAATCTATTTTTTGCGACTGAAGCTCTTGATTCTTCCTTTTTTCATGTTCTAGCTCCTGTCTCAAGCGACTCGTGTGTTCCACTTGGGCATTAGCTTCTGCACTTTTTTGATTGGCTAATTCTACTTCTTCTCTGTAACGATTATTCTCCAACCTTACATGATTTAAGTTGGTATTTAATTCATCGATTTTCTGCTTATTGAATTGCTCCTGATTATTCAGATCGGCAGTTAGTTTAGATATCTCTTCCTTGTGAACAGTAATTTGTGATTGGAGATCTTGAACTTCTATTGTTCTAATTTGCAATTCTCGTTGTAACTCTGATAAACGTGATATTTTTGCATCTGCATTACTTACTTTGCTAAGAGTTGAACGAATTTCTGTTTCTAAGTTTTCAATTTTTTGTTTCTGTTGGTCATTTTCTTTAGATAATGCCTCCCTCTGGAAACAGTAAAGCGTAGCTTTTTCATCGCTTGCTTGTTTTTGAGCTTTTACTCCCTGTATCTGAGAGCGCATTACCAGCCAAAAACCCAAACCAGCTACAATTAATCCAATTATTAAACCTAATACAACTTCCATAAGTAAAATTACTTTAAATAAAGATCTTTGTTAAAGAACAGCTATTATTTAAATAATTCCCTTCTATCAAGCCCAAATTAGTAAAAGCAATAGAAAATAAATTTAGCTTCTAAATATTTGATTAGCAGTTAGTTGAAGGAGAGGAAAAAAAGGGGATGCGATCGCCTAACCTTTGTTATACTAAATTAGGTATATTTAGTCATAATCTGATGCCAGATAAACCAATTTATTGCATTGGTTCTTCAAAACAAGATATTGCCCAATTTCCATCGAAAGCAAAGCGAAAAGCTGGTTTTTAACTTAGGGCTGTTCAAAGAGGTCAGCTTCCGACAGATTTTAAATCAATGTCTATTATTGGCAAAGGAGTTGAACAAATTCGGATTCGCACAAAGGAAGCGTATCGTGTTTTTTATGTTGCCAGATTTCCCGAAGCTATTTATATACTTCACGCTTTTAACAAAAAAACCCAGACAACATCCAAACAAGATATTGAAATTGGCAAACAACGTTATCAAGCCATGATTGAGTCTAGGAAGTAAAAACATACAATATATGATGGAATTAAAGACATGAACGAGTATATTCATATTCCAATGCAAAAAGGCAAATCAAATGTTTTTGAAGATTTAGGATTTGAACCAGAGATAGCAACTAATCTAAAAATTAGGGCAGATCTTATTTTAGATTTGCAAAGGTATATTCAACAACAAAGCTGGACTCAAGAACAAAGTGCTAAATTTTTCAACGAGACTCAACCACTTTTATAATTACAAACTTACACTATACTTAGCAATCCAAGTTGTTAATGCTGATTCGTCCAAATCTCCCGCAGCTAAAGATAGTATTATATTTACCGCTTTTTGCTGCTCTACTTGCAAATTAAAACCATTTAACGCTAGAAACAAACCAATAGAGAGAAAAGCAGCGCGTTTATTACCATCTATAAAAGGGTGATTTTTGGTAATACCGTAAGCATAAGCAGCAGCTAATCGAGAAATATCTGTCACCTGTTCGTAGGCAAAAAGATTCTGTGGACGTGCTAAAGCAGACATAAGTAGACCTTCGTTTCTCATTCCTGATAGTCCACCATATTCAGCGAGACTTTCACTATGAAGTAAACGAAATGCTTCAGGATCGATCCAAATCGGAGAATTCACTCTGCTAGGGCTTTAAAAGTTTCTCGATACTGCTTCATAAAGACGCGACCTTTTTGAATTTGTGCTTCTACTTCTCGATTATAAGGAGTTAAAACATATCCTTCGGGAGTTTCTACTGCATAAAGAAAATCTCCTTTTTCTAGCTTCATGCTTTTGAGCATTTCTTTAGGAATAACAACTCCTGTTGAAGAACCTACTGTAGTTAACTTGAGTGTATACATAAAATCAGCGTAATATTATAACAATCATTATAATAACAAAATAAATTATGCAGACAGCTTTGTAGTCTATGATCGCAAGTTGAAGCTGAGTCAAAAAAGGGATGCGATTGCTATATTAAAAATAAAAATAAGATCCTATTTCAGTTTGAAAACTCCTGAAGAACATCAAGTCTGGCAAACTTTATTAGATGCAATGGTAAATAATTGCCTATAATAACCGAGCGACATCTCAAATGAGAGCAGGATCTATAAAGTTAGATTATGATTATGAAAAAAAAAATTGTCTTTTTGCTTTTATGTCTTTCTATAGAGACAGCTTTTATGATACTAGAGACAGCACATACTGTTTTGGCACAAACCAATGAAGACACAGAAGCAAAAAAACAAGAAGATAAACCGACACGCAGCTACATTGGTTTAGGTGGCAATATTGGTATTAGTGGATCAGAAACGGCTTTAGGAAACGGGGGTTTCTCTTTAGTAGGTAAAACTGCTTTGACAAAAGACATATCTCTTCACACTTCAAATATTTTTGGCGACAATAACATCAGCACTTTTGCCTTAACCTTTGGCGTTCCTATCTTTAAATCTTTTACCAGGGATTTAGAGTTTATTTACCCTTTTGTTGGTGGTGGAATAGCAATAGAAGATTTTTTTGGCGACTTTAATGTCGATGGCTTAGTAACTACAGGAGTTGATGTACCTATATTACCAAGAGTTACAGGGACAGTCCGTCTTAATGTGGGCTTTGGTGAAGATGATACCGATGTGGGCTTACTTTTGGGTGTCGGCTACAACTTTAGTCTTTTTGATCTTCTGTAAAACAACTCGATCGCAAATTGCCAGCAAAAATTTTGCTCAATAAGTTCAAATAAGATGATTTACTAGGGTTTTTAGCAGCGATCGCGTTTTTCAGGGATTTACAGCAGCGTATAGTTAATATAAATTCGGGTCTTGATTGTAGTTACGAATATTTAGGAATATTTGGTTTTAGCGATCGCGCGCTCAAGACTAAAGTTTCTATACTTTGATTAAGTACTGCGGAATATACGAATAATATCAGCTTTTTAAGACTTTAAAAGATGAACAACAAAAATTCTTTACCAATACTTATAGTGGCATTAGTTGCTGGTTTTTTGGCAGTTTTAGTTTTTCATCAACCAATGCTAATTCTGCTCAAAAACATTGGGTTGGCTCCCGATAATCTTACTCCTTATGCTACGAATCCAGTTCCCCCTTTCGGCATCCCTCGCGTTTGGTCTTTAGCATTATGGGGAGGAGTTTGGGGCATACTTTTAGCGATCGCTATTTCAGGCATTCAAGGTCTTGCTTACTGGTTATCAGGATTGTTCTTAGGCGCAGTAGCCCCTAGTTTGGTTAATTAGTTTATCGTTTTACCCCTCAAAGGTGAACCCGTTGGCGGTGGTTGGCAAGTGCCTGGTGTAGCTACTGCTTTAATTGTCAATGGTGTTTGGGGAATAGGAACGGTTTTGTTATTTCGCTTGTTGGCTCGTAATCTTTTGAGTAGTAATCGGCGCAATTGAGTTTGTATATAATTACCGTTACTTTTTCTGCTTTGCCTTGGTTTTTTTGAGAGCGCGTGACGCGAGGTCTTTTCGCGTCCTTGTGTCGCCCGTGACTATTTTACTTTAGCCTCAGATTTGATAGCGATAAATAATAAAAGGAATTCTGCCTCGCCCTTGTCTGAGAATTGAAGTAATACTATTGGGGTAAGTACCAAATTGAAATACCTGCTCTCTAAGTGTCTCACGGACTATCGAAGTAGGAGGAACTTTATAGCGTCTTATATATGCCGTATAGTTCGTACCTATTTCGTTATCAATGTAGTAAGAGCTATCAATAGAGCTTGACTCAATCGAAAGATTATTTTCTCCTAGAATGTATGCGTTATTATCTGCCAAAAGCCCTGAATCTAAGGCTTTGGAGTCGATATTAACATTATTATTATTGTTAATAATATTCTGACCCTCGCTGGTAGTAGGGTTTGTCTTAGGCGATCGCTTCTGACTAGCATTGCAAATATCGGTTAAATCTGTCAGTTGTCCAGAATTGTCGATCAGGTAACATTCTGGGCGTTCTTGTGCGAAAGCTATTGGTGTCAACCCACCGATCAAACCCAGGCTAGTTAAAAATATTGTTAGTAGAAATTTATAAGTCATTTTTCTGGCTCGTCATAAACAATAACAGTATATTTACTGATATCTTTATTGTCGCTTAAAAGTGGAGCATTGTATTACCAGTTAAAGAAATTTACATTGCCAACAGTGAGCCAAATAAAATCGCGATCGCACGAAGTAAATTCAAACTGGTAAAGTAACTCTACTAGTTAAAAAACAAAAGAACTGTTTGCAATAGCCCTACAATAAATCCTAATACGCCTCCCAAGTTAACAATCGCCTGAAGTTCGTTTTTTACAATACCCTGGACTGCTGTTTCTAATTCTTCAGGGGTGGTAGCAGAAATTCGATTAATAATTACCTCATCGATTGAGAGAATTGGTATAGCTTGAGCCACTAGCTTTTCTAGGTCTTTTTCTAGGTAACGTTCTAAAACCAAAGCTAATTCTTGGCTAATTATTTCGAGTGAATCATTGACTGTAGGGGAAGATTGAAGACGCTTGAGGATCAGCGCAGCTAAGTTTTCCCATTCTACAGAGTCACCTAGACGAGCTACTATATCGCCTCCTTCTTCTCTAAGATAGTTACGTACTGATTCTTGTACAGTTTTACGTAGTTGTCTCACGGTGGAAACTGGTAAATTTTGCAGGGAAAGATTCTTAAGCCAGTTTTTGATGCGATCGCGAATTTGCAGCGAGTAGGTTAATTCTTCAAGCCTAGCATTACTAATTTCTGGTTCATCCAGGCAAAAAGAACGAAGCCGTATCAAACTATTGCGTAAACCAAATAAATTAGCAACTACCCAATATGTACCGCTAGTTTTTTCGCGAAAACCTTCATCAATAATCTTAATGTTGCGATCGCTTAAGAAATCAATCATTGCCCGACGAATAGTATCAGCAGGTAGTACCGAGCCGAGTAACCAATCAGAAAATTTCTTAGCCTGATCGTCTTTTAACTGAAAATTAAGCAGTATTTGCTCAAAAATCTGATTAGTTTGAGCTTCTAAGAAATCTTCTTTTCTGGCTAATACTTTTAAAAGTCGAGGTAAAGATTGACTAAATAAATCGTGAAGAATGTTAGCCAAAATTTTAGCTGTCTTTTGCTCTCGATCTGACCTAACTTGGTCAAGTGCCAGTTTTAAAAGCCATAATATTGCCCCTTGTATACGTTCAGTTGCCAAAAGCCGTTGAGCTAGCTTTTGAAGTTCCCCTGGAGTGAGTAACGAACCCATAATCGTATCAGAGACTTTCTGAGCTAGACGCTCTTGATTGCTAGGAATTAACCCAGGAGTAAAAGGTAGCTTGCGTTTGCCAATATAAATAGCCTTATAGGGGCGAAAGAGCATTTTGATAGCTATATCATTGGTGAAATAGCCGATAATGCTTCCAGCTATGGGGGGAACAAAAAATATCCAGAGATTCGCTAGTGCCAAAGCAATATGATTGAATCAACAATAAAGTTTAAACAGCAAAAGTTAATTCTATATCCTATTCTATTTCCTTAGCACTAATATCCCCATCATCTCTCCTATCAACGGATAATGAATTGCCTGCTCAAAACCTGCTGTTTTAGACATTTCAACCTGTTTTACACCAGTGGGAAATCGCTCTATACTAGGATTTATATAGGCATATTCTTCTTTCATGCCCATGTCCTCAGCAGTAGGTACAGCAATAGTCGCTAAATACCATTGCTGAAAACTTTGCATCCAGCTTTGACTGGGACGATGAAAATCTAATACGGCTGCCTTTGCCCCTGGCTTGAGGACACGGTATAGCTCCTGTAGACAGCGAGGAATATTAGTTACATTACGTAAGCCATAGCCGATTGTGGCGCAGTCAAACTGATTGTCGGCAAAGGGCAAATTTAAAGCATCTCCTTCTAGCCACTCCATCGGCACAGTAGGACATTTAACCATCCGCGATCGCGCGATCGCCAATTGTTCTTTAGCAAAATCTAATCCTGTAACCTTACCAGTTGTTCCTACTTTCTTTGCCAACAATAAAGCCAAATCTCCGCTACCGCAGCATATATCTATAGCTTTATCTCCTGGTTTAGCCTCACTCCATTTTACCGCCATTAGCTTCCAAATTCGATGTTGTCCAAAGCTAAGGCGATCGTTTAGGCGATCGTACACAGGAGCAATACGCTCAAAAATCTCCTTGATTTCGGCTGTTGTTGGGGAATGGGTTTTGGTCATTAATCTCTGCTGCATCTTGTTTTTACAAATCATATAGCATTGCTCTGAAGCAAAATATCAAGCCAGAAAAATTTTATTAATCTATACGTTGGTGAACGTAACTGTCTCACTATTAGCTATTAGCATTCACCAACGCCTATTCTAAGCAACTTGTTCTAAAGATTCTAGAGGTTCAGGAATAGTGTTAGAAGGTGCTTCAAATTTTCCAGTCGCTACGTACTCTAATCTTAGTTTTAGCCAGGTAGATAATTGTTCGCTAGTAGTAACTACGGCTACAGAGGGTTGGGGTATCTTTGCCTTAACCTTCGCCATTTCAGGTGCTTCTAAAAAAGCAGGCTGCTTAATGAACCAAAAATCAATTTCTTTGTTTCTTTCTTGGTAATTACGAATTCTCTCTTCAATTACCTCTGCAAAAGGTTCTTCTTCTAATAAAAACTTTTGGCTAGCCGCAACGTAATAATAGATAGTCATGATTAATTTGTTTATAGAACTTAAATTGCTAATTAAAACTTATTTATGATATATGGCGATCGCTATATAGCTTATTCGGTGTCGAGCGAGACAATGGAGCTAATTATAATTTTTCCATAAATAGGATACAGAAGAATAATAAATTAACAAATTGTCTATTGATTTTTAGCTGTAGTCTTTAGTTCTAAATCTAGTGACGCTTTTTTAGGAACTATTGAATTATTGTCTGAGCAAATCAAGCAAAGTTTAAGCTAAAAAATAGTTTAATTTGATGGTCATTTATTTTCCCAGAAAATCTATGAAGTTATTTAATTTATTTACTTCACAGCAATACCTCGATACATATAGCCAATTACTTTAGGCAATTTGGGCGCATAAAACTGTTCAACAGTTACATCATTAAACTTTTGCTGGACAATATGTTTAATCTGGCGATTAAGATGACAACCATCGGCGATCGCCTTTTGAACTGGGGTAAGACGATTTTGCCAAGCTTGAATTTTCGGATCTTGGCTTAAACCGTGTTCAATAAAGAAAAATTTTCCGCCTGGCTTGAGTAAACGATAAACTTCGGCGATCGCTTTATCTACTTGAGGAATACTGCATAAAGTCCAGGTACACACCACCGAATCAAAGCTACCGTCAGCCATAGGTAAACTTTCACCGTTTAGTACCTTATGGTCTACAGAAATGTTAGAAGCAGCAATACGCGATCGCGCCAGCTTTTGCATTCCCGCATTGGGATCGATAGTGGTAATTTTGGTCACATTGTCTGGATAGTGTGGCAAATTCAAGCCCGTACCAAAACCAATTTCTAGAATCTCTCCTGACACATCTGCTAAAAGCTGCTGGCGATACTCTCCAAGAGTCGAATCAGACATAGCAAAGTCGATACAGTAAGGAATAATTAAATTAGAATAAAATCCCATTATTTTAAGCTTTTGAGCCAAATATTAGTTTATGTTGCTGCTTTAAAATAAATTTTGCTTGAATTATCTCAAGACAGCTTTTTTAGAAAATAATAATTGTTTTTAGGATCGAGATAAAATGCAGTTTCAAGAAATAATCACTAAGTTAGGTCAAGTAGCCAAAAACAATAGTTTAAATCATAATCAGTTGAATCCTCAAATCACAGGGATTGCTGCTATCGATGAAGCTACTGCTGGTGCTTTAAGCTATGTGGAAGGGGGAAAATTTGCGAAGATGATCGCCGAAACTAAAGCTGATGCTCTAATTTTGCCTCTAGATGAAACCTGGCAAACTCAAGCATCGGCGAAGGGCATTGCTTGGATTGCTACTGCTCAACCAAGATTGTTGTTTGCTCAGGCGATCGCTCTATTCTATCAACCTTTTAAACCCTCTCCTAGTATTCATTCTACCGCAGTTATAGATCTCAATACTAAGATAGGACAAGATGTCTATATTGGCGCAAACGTGGTGATCTACTCAGGAGTGACTATTGGCGATCGCACTTGCATTCATCCTAATGTCGTAATTTATCCTGATGTGAGTATTGGCAGCGATACAACTCTACACGCTAATTGTACTATTCACGAACGAACTAGTATAGGCTCTGGCTGTGTAATTCATAGCAGTGCAGCCATAGGTTCAGAAGGCTTTGGTTTTGTACCCACTCCTACAGGCTGGTATAAGATGGAACAGTCTGGCTGCACTGTCCTAGAAGATGGCGTAGAGGTTGGCTGTAACAGCGCGGTAGATCGTCCTGCGGTGGGAGAAACCAGGATTGGGCGGAACACTAAAATAGATAATCTCGTGCAAATTGGACATGGCTGTAAAATTGGACGTAACTGCGCCCTGGCATCTCAGGTAGGATTAGCGGGTGGGGCAATTATTGGTAACGGTGTAATGCTAGGGGGACAGGTAGGTGTAGCCAACCAAGTGACGGTAGGCGATCGCGTAATTGCTACAGGAAAAACGGGTATTACGGGTAATGTAGCAGCAGGGGAAATGATTTCGGGGATGCCCTATATGCCTAGCAAACTATATCGTAAGCTGTTTGTAATGTATAAGCGATTACCGCAAATGTATCAGATGTATAAAGAGTTGAAGCAACAAGCGAAGAAATTACCCTAAACAATTAATTTGCAGTTTGGGTACTTACCTAAAAGCAATCAGCAAAATTAAAATGTTACCCATAAATATTCTACTTAGAAAATATGCTAATCAATGCTCAATTACCCATAGACATCAATCGTCTCCAAGAACAAGATCAAACCTTTAGTTTGGCTGGGATGTCTTGGGATGATTACGAACAATTTAAGACAGCAGAATATCCAGGTTACCGAGTCTGATTTTTTAGTGGAGTGATTACCCTTATGTCTCCTAGTAAAAACCATGGCAATTTTAATAGTTGCTTACTGTAGAAAATTTAATTTGCCCTATTTTCCTTGGGGTTCGACTAGATTAACCAATAAACCGAATGCGGGTAAGGAACCCGATCTAGCTTATTGTTTTGGTATGGATAAAGATATCCCAGATTTGGCTATCGAAGTTGTGTTTTCCAGTGGCGGTGTCGAAGATTTAATAAAGTATCAATCTATCGGCGTATCAGAAGTATGGTTCTGGCAAGATCACAAAGTTAGTTTTTTTCAAATGCAAGCTAATAGCTATGTGAAAGTTAAGACTAGTGCCTGCTTGCCTCAATTGTCTTCTCAACTTCTAGAATCTTTTGTGAATCGAGGATTTATCGAAAGTCCTTTAACGATTGAATTAGATTTTAGACAACAGATATAAATTTTTTACCAATTAGTGTTTGTACCGTAAGCTATCTTGAAGGGATAAGTGCGATCGTAATTGCTCAAGTTACTAATAATCTTAACCGCATATCCCATAGATAACTTAGGTAGTCGTATTCTTATCGGCTAAGGAAATTGCAGGAATCTTAATTGACTCGGACTCGTCTGCATCCGAATCTAAGGCGATCGCTTCAGAATCCCATAGCCACCAATGTTTTACATAAAGAAGTTGTCGTAGTGGAGACTTGATGGCGATCAAAATTAATGCTATTGATATTAAGCACCATACTGCTGGCCATTCGTTAAGATTATCGGTTAACATTCTCGCAGCCAAAGGTCCAATAATAAGATGATAAACCGTAAATTTCCAAGAACCGTAAATTAAAGGAGCAACAAAAACTGGGATATAGTATCCTAAAGTCAGCCATTTCAATCCATTCATCGGCACATTCCAGGCTATGTGCCAATTTCCCGAAACAGAGCAAAGTTGACTGCCACAAAGAGGTTCATATCCGATTGTACAAGTTCCAGCCCAGGCAAATGGATACAGCTTGACTAACATCAAGATCGTACCTATAAAACACAAACTATAGATTAATGGTGTGATCTTTTGTCTTATTTTCTCTGGAATGAAATGCAGCGATACTGCACTGACAAAAAACGGCTGAAAGATAATATGTAATACTCCAAATAAAGTAAGCAGCTGATTCAAAGGCAAATCTGGCTGATCGATTACTCTATAGGTAAATGCCTGGAGTAACTCCATTAACGAAAAATAACCAAGAGGAATCCATAATGCTTTTTTTTCACCCTTCCAAGCGACATACGCTGTACTAGTAAGCCCGATTGTGGCTAGGGTTGCTGAGGCTTCTCCACTCCAACACATAATTTAATTATCTCTCTAGTTTAATTTTTTCACTTTGCAAATTATTTATTGCCACATTTAAGTTTTAATCAAAGATTTGCATCTTAAACGAGTCACAGATTACTCCGCCCTAAACGGGCGGAGTAATCTGTGACCTTTGGTGAATATTAGTATAAACAATATAAATAATTATTGAAGAGTCAAGCTTTCAATGATTTTTGGTTGAGCTGACTAAATCATTGAATTAGCTAGTTTTGGTAATTTCTCACAAATAATATGCCAGAGAAATTATCTTACAAGACAAGTTCAACAGACTACGGTACATTCTCAGAATGCTGGGTATCGTCGAAAATTAATTAAAAAAATGCCCCCCATTGCTGGAGAGCCTTTTTTTAATTAATGATGATTATCAAATTAACCGTTGATAGCAGGAGCGGTAAGTGCAACTGGTGCAAGATCGCCACTAGCTAAGTCAAGCGGGAAGTTGTGAGCGTTACGTTCGTGCATTACCTCAAAACCCAGGTTAGCTCGGTTTAAGATGTCTGCCCAAGTATTAACTACACGACCTTGTGAGTCCATTACCGACTGGTTGAAGTTGAATCCATTCAGGTTGAACGCCATGGTCGATATTCCCATTGCTGTTAACCAGATGCCGATTACAGGCCATGCTCCTAAGAAGAAGTGTAGACTTCTGCTGTTGTTGAAGCTCGCATATTGGAAGATTAGACGACCGAAGTAGCCGTGGGCTGCGACGATGTTGTATGTTTCTTCTTCTTGTCCGAATTTGTAGCCGTAGTTTTGTGATTCAGTTTCAGTTGTTTCACGTACTAGTGAAGATGTTACTAGTGAGCCGTGCATGGCAGAAAATAATGCTCCACCGAATACTCCTGCTACTCCTAACATATGGAAGGGGTGCATTAGAATATTGTGTTCTGCTTGGAAGACCAACATGAAGTTGAATGTTCCAGAGATACCAAGAGGCATTCCATCAGAGAATGAACCTTGACCTAAAGGGTAGATTAAAAATACTGCTGTGGCGGCAGATACTGGTGCTGAGTAGGCTACACAGATCCAAGGACGCATTCCCAGACGGAATGATAGTTCCCACTGACGACCGAGGTATGCAAATACGCCGATTAAGAAGTGGAAAATAATCAATTGGTAAGGTCCACCGTTGTATAACCATTCATCTAAGGATGCTGCTTCCCAGATGGGGTAGAAGTGTAGTCCAATGGCGTTGGAGCTTGGTACTACTGCTCCAGAAACGATGTTGTTTCCGTAGAGTAATGAGCCTGCTACTGGTTCACGTATGCCGTCGATGTCAACTGGTGGTGCTGCGACGAAGGCGATTAGGAAACAGGTGGTGGCTGCAAGGAGTGTTGGGATCATTAGGACTCCGAACCAACCGACATAGATGCGGTTGTTGGTGCTGGTGATCCACTGACAGAAGTTCTCCCAAGCTCCGCGTGTTTCGCGTTGTTGTAAAGTGGTTGTCATGTGTTAGATAATTGCGTTATTTGTTTGTCAAGGTTGTTTTGAACCGACACTAATCAGTATAGAACACTTTTGAGTTTTGTAAACTATTTTAATAAAATATTATCTTATATAAAGAACAAGCTATCTTTATTTTTCATGTATGAACGCTGAAATAACTTATAGTCCTGCATACACGGTAGTTCCCACATACGAATGTTTTAATAGATGTAGTTACTGTAATTTTCGGGTTGACTTGGGAACAGAAGATTTTTTCTCTTGGAAAGATATTGCTCAACAGCTACAAAATTTAGACAGGGACTCGGTAATAGAAATACTTGTTGTTAGCGGAGAAGTTCCTTTAGTATCTCCAAATAGAGCCACTTGGTTTGCCAAAATCTATAAAATCTGCGAATTGGCTTTAGCTATGGGTTTTTTGCCTCATACAAACGCTGGTATTTTGAGCTGGCAAGAAATGAAACAGTTGAGACTGGTTAATGTTTCTATGGGTTTAATGCTAGAACAGTTAAATCCTAAATTTATGCAAACTGTGCATCAGTACGCACCCAGCAAAGATCCAGAATTACGTTTACAGCAATTAGAATGGGCAGGAAAGCTCAAAATTCCTTTTACAACAGGATTGCTTTTAGGTATTGGCGAGACAAAGTTAGATATTGAAGAATCATTAAAAGCGATCGCCATATTACAAAATAAGTGGGGACACATTCAAGAAGTAATATTGCAGCCTCACTGCATAGGTAGTCAGCAGCAGTCAGATATTCCCAGTTTTGAGCCAATTCACTTACCAGAGATTATTGCTCAAGCTAAGAAAATTCTCCCAAAAAGTATTTCTATTCAGATTCCACCCAATTTAGTGCCAGATCCTGCTTTTTTACTGGAGTGTCTAGCAGCAGGAGCAACAGACTTAGGAGGAATTAGTCCCAAAGATGAAGTTAATCCAGACTATCCTCACCCTACTTATCAATCTTTATCAAAAATTCTACAGCCTACTGGTTGGAATCTCAAACCTAGGCTGCCAGTGTATCCTCAGTACTATTCTTGGCTATCTCCAAGCTTACAAAAAGCAATATCAGCGAAAAAAAAGCTTTAATTGCTTAAATTTGATAAAGTCATGCTATGATTGAAATTCGTGGAAATAAACGCCGTCTATTTCCGCACGGGTCGCTAGCTCAATGGTAGAGTACTCGGCTTTTAACCGATTTGCTCTGGGTTCGAATCCCAGGCGACCCATTTTGTACAGTCACTGTACATTCACAAATTAAATGTCGTTGTTAACAGATTATTGTCGTGGGTTCACAAGCTTTTGTCGAGAGTGCAAAAAATAAAGTTGTTTACCTATATCGTTTACCTATATCTATGAATACCAAAAAGATAATTTTACAATTGGTCGTGGAACGTGACTAATGACATAGTTCTTTGTCGAAACCAGAACTAACAATCTTCTCCTGTTTTTATTTTTATTTATTTACCATTGGAATCACTCTCTAATATTTGCTCGCGATCGCGACGAGGCTTATAGTTGCTCATAGCTTTACCAGGAAAATAAGTAATTGGTAACGTAGCAAAAACAGTAGCAATCCATTGATTTTCCAATGGTGGAAACACTCGAAGAATACGATCACGATCTACACAATCAATACAAAACTACCATAAGGAAATTAATTGGAATGACTATAACTGTGTCACAATATTTTGAATTTTTGTTTCGGCATAGTCTACGGGAAGACTGAAATCTACATTAAGATTGGATACTTATTCTATACCGTCTAGGTTGCCAATTCGTGCGATTTGTCCTGCCTCAGCAGAAAAACCCATATCAGACAAAATCAAGAAAAATGGCCTCAACCTTTCACCGATCTATTAGTAGAAGACCAAACCAGACAGCAAAAAGAATATCACATTCGTTTTGATCGCGATCCCCTTTACAGAATAAATAGATCGTCTTTATGGAATTGAGTTAAGTCGTAGAGTAGACCTCTTGCAAAAGTAGCGATCGCCATTAAGGTTCAAATTCATAACAAAAATTATCTAGGTCACAAAATAATTCTTCTAAAATAAACATGGGATGGGAGTTCTGAACTATACATTTTCAGCTTACTACTCCCTCCTTTTCTTATCCCGAACTATAACGACCCAGCAGATGAACCACAAACTCACTAGCTAGATTTAACTCTAGTAATTCTTTTGGAGTTCTGCCTAAATAATGTTTTTCGTAAGTAGTCCAGTGCTTTTTAATGGTTGTGGCTGCAACTCGCTCTTTGCTCAAATCCTGGTAAACTTCCCACAAATCTCTCAAATTGGACTTTTTATTAGCGATTCCCAATTTCTTAGCTCGTTCGGG
Source organism: Waterburya sp. (assembly GCA_965218345.1). GTDB lineage: Bacteria > Cyanobacteriota > Cyanobacteriia > Cyanobacteriales > Xenococcaceae > Waterburya. Next base: position 4,667,171 of record CBDCKS010000002.1, on the reverse strand, counting down.
CTTGTATTTAACAAGTGTCGAGTCATAATTATCCGAATAAATATTACTATCAAGAGTTTGGGCAGTCTGGTCTTTAAGGCTTTTTGCCAGTTGGCATCCGTAGTAACTCCTAAATAGAAATCATTTTTAGTACCTTTAGGATACGTAGATCGAACTCGGATTTAATTGTTTTTAACATCTATCAATACTTTGCCTATTTTAGCTTTACGCCGCAAATTATTTATATACATAGTTTGGCGGTACTGATAAAAACTACCCACTTTTCAGTTAACGACCGTTTAACTTATTGCTATTTACAATAGATATGTACTACTTAATATATTCTTATTCAAAATACTTCTAACTCTTTCCTCAAAAAGCTTGCGTTAAATTACGAAAACTCGTAATATTAAGTTTGTGTTAATTACGGGGCGTAGCGCAGCTTGGTAGCGTACCACTTTGGGGTAGTGGGGGTCGTGGGTTCAAATCCCGCCGCTCCGATACATTTGAAACCTTCTCTCTGAAAAAGTTTTGTTGTTTTCAGGGATATTTTAAAATCGTTCCTGATTCTCAATAAGCGGATCTATTATTATTTTGTGATCTTCATTCATTTTTTAGACATTAGTTATCTAAAATAGCCATAATTTGTTCATAAAAAGGTTTTCCCTTACCACGATTGTCAGCAGCAGTAACAACTAATCTTAGTGTTTCAATTAAAGAGCTTTTGGTCGCTGATAAAACTAAATCTACAAGTTGACTGACATCATCACTATTGTTTTGTCTGTAAGCTACGGCATTAATATAGTTATTTCGCTGCTGATTGGAAATAACCACAATAGGATATCCCGCACGTAGTAACAGCAAGTTCATTAATAATCTTCCCGTTCTTCCATTGCCATCTCGAAATGGATGAATAGAAACAAAACGGTAATGAGCAACAGTAGCATATTCCACAGGATAAAGATTTTGCGCTGTCTCAGAATTTAGCCAATCCCTAAAATCCTTCATCAATTGAGATATTAGATAATGAGCTGGATATAAGTAATTTGTCCCTGCTGCCTTTACATTAAGTTGTCGATATCTCCCTGCTTCCTCTGGAGCAATTTTTCTCAAGATTAAGTTATGAATTTGTTTTATTTCCCATTCTCCTAAAGCTTGCTTTTGTAGAGATAGGGATTTAACATAGTCAATCGCCTCTTTATGTCCAATTACTTCTAGGTGTTCGATTAAAGTTTTGCCACCGACAGTAACACCTTTAGATAGGACTAATTCAGTTTCACTTTGAGTAAGGGTATTTCCTTCAATTGCATTGGAATTATAAGTAAACTGAACGTCGTAAAGTTTTTTCAGTTCTTCGACGATAATTGGTGAAAGAGGACGAAAGCTATCTAACCAGCCTTTCAGCCGATCTATTTGCTCAAGTTTAGACAAATTGCTCATAGAAAAATAATGCTCGATTAGTCGATCTATATTAAATTCTCTTCGATCTGTATGTAGCTTAATTAGTTTTGCTAAGAATTTATCGTACAGTTCTTCCGCTCTGTAATAAGTAACTCTTGCACAAGACTCATTTTGAGAATTCTTTAATGTCATTAGTTTGACTTACGCAACTTCTTCTCTCGATTGTATTTCAATCCTAATAAAAAAAACTGTGATGATACAATAGAAATCTAAATACATGAGGTATTTGAGCTATGGATATTCGAGAGCTTACTAACATATAAACCAATATAAAAGCTACTATGTCTTGAAAAAGTGCGTTTTAATTCTTTGACTCTACCAATATACTTTTGAACCCATGTATGTGACAGGAAGCATAACTTTGCCGTTTTGGAAGCTTTATGCTTCCTGTCACAAAAAGCCTGAAACGTAGTATTTAAAAGGATATGGGCGATACTGGACTTGAACCAGTGACGTCCTGCTTGTAAGGCAGGCGCTCTACCACTGAGCTAATCGCCCTCAATTACCTAATTTACAGATACCCTTGAGAAAAGCTTTAAAATACCTGAAAACTTAGTACTTAGAAAATATAACAGTCTTTTGGTTTTTTGGCAAACTTTCAATTAAATTAATATAGCAACAAATTATAAATAACAATGCACGTCAGCCTATTCTTGTCTTGATAAGTTAAAAAGGAATTTCTAGACCAATTTTAGATTTAAAACTGCCATCTTGTTGAAGATCGGCATTTAAGCCAATCGAACCCAATTTTGTCTGAGCTTTCCAGAAAGCACTGCCACCAGTAAGAGCAGTTTCTCGATCGACATTAGCTTTAACTCCCAGCAAACCCAAAGCAGTTTTAGCTGCAATTTTAATACTGCCACCAGCAAAAGTAGTATCATCATCAAACTCTCCACTTACTCCAACTCCAATATCAGAACCCAATAAACGATTTGTATTCCAAGAAGCATTGCCACCATTAAATCTAGATTGCTCATCAATTTTGACATTGGCAGTTAAAGAGCCAATTAAGGTATTGGTAGCAACATTAACGTTACCGCCAGCAAAGGTAGTATTTTGATCAAATTTACCCTTGACTGCTAACGAACCTAACTTTATTTTGGCATTCCAGACAGCATTTACACCGCTAAATTGAGTTTGATCGTTAAAGTTACTTTGTACTGCTAACGAACCTAACTTTGTTTTAGTCTGCCAAGCAACAGTACTTTTAATCGATTTAATTTGATTACTAATATTGATAGCTAAATTTATTGAGCCTAAATCTGTTTTAGTTTGCCAAAAAGCTTTGCCTTTTCTTAAATTTGCTTGAGAATCAAAATTGCCGTTGAATTTTAAAGAACCAATTCTAGTATCGGTTTTCCAAGATGCTACACCAGATTTAAAAGCAAATGCTTGAGCCTCAGAAAAATCATCCTTAACTTCATTTGAATTAATACTATAGCAATCCTAGATGATAGTAGAGAAAGCATCATAGCTATTCAAATTGGGTAGAGTGAACAATCGGTGCTTGATAAACAGCTCAAAGAGTTTCTTGGTAAATTTGAAAGACCGACAGCGTAGATGAAGTTGCTGTAGCAGTTGTTTTGCCTGTCCCCAAACGTTTTCAATCGGGTTTTCTTGTGGTGCATAAGGAGCAACCTCGGCAGTCGCTACAACGGGCGGAACACCCGCAACGCGCTGCCTCGCAAATCGAAGACAGTGAATCTGCCAATCGTCACCTTGATTAACTTGAGCAAGAAAGTCACGAAATTCTTGAGAGCGATGATAACTGGCTCCGTCCCAGACTAGAACCAACTTCACACCTGGGTTTTGCGCTTGTATCTGTTGGACAAACTCGATAGTCGAGGTGCTGTTGGCTGTCGAACAAGAACTCAAAAACATTTCACCACTGATACAGTCTAAGGCACCATAATAGGTTTGACTAGCTCGATAATTATCCATCTCAACTTCTCTTCTGTGTTGATGATTACCCCAACCTCTACCGCAGATATCTCCTGCCAAAAGATGGCACTCATCAACAGCTAGAACTCTGATTTTGCCCTCTCGGATATCTGGTGAATGTTCTTTGAGCCAGTCGGCAATCATTTGGTTGTGGGTCTGCACCACAGATTCATCATATCTGGGACTTTGCTTGGTGCGCGTTCCCTAGCGCGGGAAACCCGCGCGGGGTCGCATCCGCTTTTTACCCCCTGATGCCAACTCATTCCTGCGCTAAAAAGCAGTTCGTAATAACTTTGAAGCGAACAATAAACCACATCGTAGCTGTTTTCGATCTGCTCGATTACTTCCCACAAAGTCCTTTGAGTTTTTTGTCCAATCCATTCAATCACTGTCAGTCGTTGTTTGGGACTCAGGTATCCTATGCTACCTCTGTATTTGAGACGTATACCTGCCACTCCCTGTTCTCGATAACACTTCTGCCAACGACTAATGTAGCTCGAATGAACTCCTCGTACCGATTGAATTTCGCGATGCTTGTGTCCTTGAATTCTCATCTTTACGGCTAATGCTCGTTTGAGTTCTCTGGGGTCAGGGTTACTGGCGATTAATTCTTCGAGAGTCATGGCAAAATCAGAACAACTGACTTACTATTATCTCTAAATTCATTTAGGATTGCTATAGGGATAAATCTGTGCGCCTTTGATTAATAAGGGGAATATTGGAAACGTCGTGGGTGTAGTATCTAGAACACCATAAACAACGATAACTCCTGTCGGTACAATCATCTCTGCATAAGTTTCTATAGTTTTACCTGCAATGGGGTCATAAATTATTTCCACTCCAGTCCCTTCGGTGATATCCAAAACCGTTTTCACTAAATCTTCTTCTTCAGTAGCAATAACATAATCGGCACCGAGTTCTCTTCGCTGCTGTTTTTTGGCTGAAGTGCGAGTAGTAGCAATAACTGTAGCTCCCACTGATTTAGCAAGGCTCATGGCAGCAACACCTGTACTGCTACTGGCTGCGGTAATCAAAATGCGATCGCCTTTCTTGAGTTTTCCGTGTTCAAATAAGGCGAAATAGCCTCTCATATACTGCACTCCTATAGTGGTAGCTTCTTCGGGAGCAAGATGAGTGGGATATTTAATGACAGCGTGAGCAGGAACGATTGCCCATTCACCATATACTCCATAGTCTCCTTGATTAAATGCTGGGTAAGTTGCAACACGATCTCCCACTGCGACATTTGTTACCCCTTCTCCCACTGCATCAATAACTCCCGCTGCATCATAACCAATCCGAGATGGTAGCGAAGTTTGCTGTAAAATCCATCACTTACGACATAGCGAAGAGAGTTCGGTAGATAAGCAACAGTTGCCTCTAATTGAGCAAAATAGTGATTAATCCTGGTTGTTTCTGGTTGATTATCTTTCTTTAAAGGTGAAGTGTTGGGAGGCGTTTGCTGAACACTGAGACTGTAACCTCGCTTTTGGTTAACATCTATCACTGCCATTGCTGAAACCTCTAATCCTTTTTCTACTCTTGATGCACTCCCGTTGTAAAAATAATCAATGCCATAGGTTCGTTTTCCGCTTTTGGGAATAAAAGAGCAATCTACCGCTAAGATGACCTCTGATTCTGATTCAATTGCTTGCTCAATTAGTTTTTGGTTGAATTGGATGAAGTTGAATGAGCGTTGATACTGTCGCCGATATGTTCGTTCATTAATTTGACTATAACGGCTTAAGTTGACGAAAGTAGCTCGACCGCAACTTACGAGCAGAGTCGAAAATAAGGTCAAGATAAATTTCTTTTGAGGATGTGTTAAATCGCCCATCGAAATCAATAAGCTTTGTATAATTGTTTTGACGCTATCCATTGCAGGTAATCTTTCAACACTTTTACCTTAATTCAGTGGATGGCTTTTTTTCTCTTTTCTACAAAAATTGTCCGAACCATTGTTAGTAGATATTCATCAAAAGTCACAGATTAGCCCAGATTCGGCAATTAGCATTTAAGTACTTTTTAAGCGATCTCGACTTTCAATAATATTTATCCTTTCTCAAACTCCTTCAATTTCATTTGGTGACGATCAGACTTTTTTTTGTTGATTAAACATAGTAAGTATCAAATAAACAACAAATCCCGCAGCCATACCAGGAAAGACTTCATAGACTGCATCTGATAGCTGAAAGCCTAATTTCCAAACCAGAGAAACTGCAATACCCGAAATCATAATGACGATCGCAATAAAATTTAAAGATTAAGCAGAAGTCGGAAGCTCAATGTAGTCTAACACCGTACTTGGTTGAGGAATAGGTTCGTTATTTTCTCTTAAACCTTCAAAATGAAATTCTAAAGCTTCAGCATATTGTTGTTTAACTTCTTCTATAGTCTTACCAGTAGCAGCGCAGCCTGGAACATCAGGAGAGTAAGCTGCATAGTTATTTTTCGCTTTTTCAATGATGATAGGATAACGCATGGTTTAGTTGTTTTCTATTTGAGCTTGTTTCCAAATATTATTAAGAGTACCAGGGGGCAATTCATCAGACATTTTTCCAGGTACAGTAACTTTTCCTTTTTTTGTTGCGTGTTTGAATTGTCTGTGTGAACCTTTAGTTTTGTGTAAATACCAGCCATTTTGTTCTAAGGACTTAATGACTTTTTTGACTTTCATTCTACGCAGTTTTTAATAGGTTCTGACTATATTTAAGTTCAATAGTACAATTATATTTTCTTTTGTTGATTAAACATAGTAAATATCAAATAAACAACAAATCCCGCAGCCATACCAGGAAAGACTTCATAGACTGCATCTGATAGCTTAAAGCCTAATTTCCAAACCAGAGAAACTGCAATACCTGAAATCATAATGGCGATCGCAGCAGGAGTCGAGACAGGTTTTTCATAGCATCTTACTATTAGTAAGACTCCTAAACCAGAAGCTAAGATCGACCAAGCAAAAGTGATTAAACCAAATACGCTATCGTTATTGGCAAGCGCAATGATTAAAACAATTGCGGTGACAACCAAAGTACCTATTTTGGCGTATTTATAAGACTTGGCTAACCCTGGAAACAAGTCTTGAGTCAAGGCAGCAGAACAAGATAGTATTTGGGAATCGGCGGTAGAGATTGTGGCAGCAAACAAGCCAGCTAGCATTACTCCAACTAATATTCCTGGTAACAATTCCTGAGATAAATCAAGCAAAGCCAATTCTGGATCGTTTAAGTTTGGTAATATTGTTCTGGCTGCAAAGCCAGTAAAAATAGCGGTAAAAGCAGTAATAAAACCACAAATAGTTCTGATATTTCGTGCTTTGTTCATATTATCAGCCGAATCCAGCGCCATTGCCCTGACTACTATGTGAGGCTGTCCTACAGCACCAAATCCCGCTACTAGCCAGCCAATAAAGAACGGCAAAAATCCCCAGGCTAAATCGGTCGGAAACAAAGCTACTAGGTTTGCATCTATCTGTCCTAAGTTGGTGAATATGTTACCAACTCCATCACCTGCAAAGACAGTGACGACAAACAACAACAGCAAAGCACCAATCATGACAATAGTTTGTACGGAGTCTGTCCAAATTGATGCCCTAATGCCTCCAGAGAAGCAGTAGACAACGACAATGATTGCGCCAATGATAATACCCCAAGCATAATCCCAACCAAAAAGACTATTTAGTGCTTTACTTCCTGCCAATAGTTGCGCTGCTGCATAAGTACCCAAAAAGAAAATTGTAATTAACGCTGAAATAACAGATATCCAACGATAACCAGGTTGCTTTTGTGCCAGAAATGCAGGCACAGTTTCCGAGTCAGATGCTTCTGAAACCTGGCGTAATTGCTTAAAAACTAACGTCCAGGCTAGATAATCGCCGATCGCCCAGCCAATTGCTAACCAAATAGCAGACAAGCCCTGAGTGTAGGCATATCCTACTTGCCCAGTAAACAAAAAACCGCTTTGTCCAGTAGACAAAGCAGATAGGGCGATCGCCCAAGGATTAACGTTTCTTCCTGCTAATAAATAATCACTTGTACTGTCTTGCTTTTGAGTTGCTGCATAAGTGCCTACAGCAGTAAACAATAGCAGGAAAAATAAGAATGAAATTAGGGTCAAAGCCATAAAAAATTAGATTAAATGTCTTATAGAAGAAGGCAAAACGTATGCCCATCTTTTTTGCCTCGCGGAACGTCGTAGAGGAAAAAAAGAAGATATAAACTATGTAATTGTGGGAACTATAAATATTAAGCCTTTTATCAATTATAGATGTAATGCCAATTCCAGATTTTCAAACAATTATGCTTCCTCTTCTTGAGTTTGTAGAAGATAAACAAGAACATTCTTTACAAGAGGCAATTATTTATCTTACTAAAATATTCAATTTAACGGAAGAAGAACGAAAAGAATTGCTTCCAAGTGGTAAACAGTCTAGGTTTGTTAATAGAGTAGGTTGGACTCGAACCCATTTGAAAAAAGCGGGATTAATTGAGTACCCTCGTAGAGGATATTTTAAAATTACCGATAGAGGCATACAAGTATTAATTAATAGACCAAATAACCTTAACGCTCATTTTTTAAAACAATATCCTGAATATAGAGAATTTTGCAATTTGGAAAACAGCCAAAAAACAACTGATGCTCAAGAAACTAAATATATAATTAATCAATCTACAGAAACCCCTGAAGAAATATTAGAAGCTGCTTATCAAAAATTACAAGATAATCTGGCTGAAGAAATATTAGAAACAATTAAACAATGTTCACCATATTTTTTCGAGTTTCTTGTTGTTGATTTATTGGTAAGTATGGGCTATGGAGGTTCAAAAAAAGAAGCAGGTCAAGCTATAGGAAAAGTAGGAGATGAAGGAATAGATGGAATTATCAAAGAAGACAGATTGGGCTTAGATATTATTTATATCCAAGCAAAAAGATGGGAGGCTGTTGTAGGCAGTCCAGAAATACAGAAGTTTGCAGGTGCGCTTCAGGGACAAAAAGCAAAAAAAGGAATATTTATAACTACTTCAGATTTCACTAAAAATGCTATTGATTTTGTTACAAATATTGATAGCAAAATAATTTTGATTAATGGCGATAGATTAACAGAATTAATGATCGAGCATAACGTCGGAGTAACCTCAATAGCTAGTTATGAAGTTAAGAAAATTGACTCTGATTATTTTATAGAAGATTGATTTAATATGCGATCGCATATTAAATCAACCGAACCGTATTGGCAAAATAAAAGAGAATTACTCTTTTATTTACATTGAATTAATTAGTGTTGAAACTACAACGGCGATCGCTGTAAACTAAATTCCATACCAGACAAGCTGTTATCGGTTTTAATGACTTGCTCTAATTTAAAACCACTCTTTTCAAACAATTCTTGAAACTGCTTTTTGGTACGCCAGCCACCCCCAGGAGTAGCAACATTTATCTGTACGGCGAAGATACCAGGCATGATGCCATCAGCTTCGGTTTTAGGTTCTTCAATATCGGGAACAAAAGACTGTAGAAGAATTAACTTGCCATCATCGGGTAATGCTGCTTTGCAGTTTGCCAAAATTTTCATCGCATCTTCGTCACTCCATGCCGAGATAAAATGCTTCATAACGATCGCATTTGCCCCTTTGGGTATCTCTTTAAAGACATCTCCAGTTTTTACTTCAATATCGTCTGGATCGACACCCAAACTGCTAATATATTCTCTGGCGGTTTCGGCAACATCAGGCACATCAAACAAAATCCCCTTACAGCTATAACGTTTAACGATGTTGGCTATCAAGCCACCCTGTCCTCCACCAACATCCATGACTGTTTCATACTGACCAAAATCATAGGCATCTAGCAAACCATCTACCTGTGAGTTGGTTAGAAAACTCATGGCTTTGATAAAAGTATCCTTACTCCAGTCATTGTCGTAACAATATTGATAAACGCCTTTATCGTTAGCTAATTCAAAGGGAACAACTCCTTTAGCTAACGCCTCTGGTAAAACCTTCCAAGCATCCCATTGTGCAGGTTCAATTAGGTGCATGGCTAAATGTCCTACTGAGGGTTCTTTATTAGTTACTAATAAGGTAGATGTTTCTGTGGGTGCAAATACTCGTCCTGGTTTTTCTGCTAATACCTCAACATGAGCCAAAGCACGAAGAACAAAGTATAGTCGTTCAGTATCAGTATTTGTTTTATCTGCCAAACTCTCTACGGTTTGTTCTCCAGTGTCATCAAGTAAATTAAAAATTCCTAAACGAGTTGCTGTGTAAAGACATTGACTTTTTACAAAGGTCAACATTAGATCGAAAGCTCTTTTTTTGGCTTCGGTATTGGGATTTGCGCGAGTTGATACCATTTTTTTTGATGGTTAGTGGTTAATTGTTAATTGCTGTAGGGGCGTTTCGCGAAACGCCCCTACTAGTCGCCGCCAATCTCGACCAGTTTGCCGATATTAAAATCGATTTTGACCCAGCCTTGGAGACGACGCAGATTATCGAGTAAAAGCAAGGGAATTTGCCAATTATGAAGCATTAAAAAGGGTAAAGGATCTTCTGGGCTAAGAATAGCGTCAGTTCCTTTAGTTATCTTTTGCCACCAAGCTTTGAGTTCTGATAGAGACCTAATACTTAACAATCTCCAGAGTTCGTGATATGTCCAGTAAGTTGGTTTACTATCGGGTAAAGGAGTAATGGGCTGTTCTCCTAGTTCAGCATCAGACAAATAAGCCTCTGCTACCCCAGGATGATCGTGAAACATGGTAATGGCAGAGTGCAGACGGGGATTACATTCAATAGGATAAACTGTTCCATCATCGGTTTGAATCATGTCAAAACAAATTTGTCCTGTTAGATTCATTTTCTGCACAAAGGTTTCTACCCATTGATAGATAGCAGAGTTGTCTACCTGTTCATAGTTAACCTGAAAAGGAGAAGATTTAGAACAGCAGTGTAGTCTAATTTTTCCTTTACGGGCGGTTGCATGGAAACAGTATTCTTGTCCACGAATAAATTCCTGCATTACCCAGGGCTTTTGTTCGCTAATAGGTAAGCTGCGAACATAGTTTTCCATTTCTGGAAAGGGCAGTCTAGTTAAATCTAGTCGCATTACAGAATCGTAAGGAATACTTTTAACAATATATTTACTACCGTCACTCTCGAAATCGAAGTCTAGGATCTGTTGCGGATCGGTAATGCGAAACACTTTAGGTGCAGATGAGCCTAATTCTCTAGCTTTTGAGCAAAATGCGTATTTATCATCAAGAATGGCAGTTACTTCTGGATCGAGATGAATTGATTCACAGTAAGGTTCTAAAGCTTTTTTGGCTAAAGAATCATAGTAGCTAGCAATGGGACTAGATACAGGAACAAAAAGATCGATGTCTTGCTTTTTGGCTATATCAACTAAAGCCTGACAGTAAGCTTCTGGTTCTTTCTCAGGAACAGGAACGGTAAAAAAGCCTTTAACTGCACGGGAAAAACGATGACCTGATAGCCAATATTTATGGGTTTCTACGAGATATACTTCATGTCCGTCTCTGTGGAAAGATCTTGCTAATTGTAAAGCCTTGGTCATTTTCGCCCCTGTAATCAGGATGCGTTTTTTTTCTGACGGGGTAGTAGGGGCGATCGCTCGTTCGCCCCTACCTGGGATGATATTTGTAATCATAGAAAAAAATACCAACGCCAAATTAAAAGGAAGTAACAGCAATAGTAATGCCAGTGTACCAAGGTTTTTGGCGATCGCCGAACCACGGGAAATAAATAAGATCGAAAACATTTAACCCAAAGAGTGAAATTTGCATTTTGAATTGTGGTTTCTGGTAGGGGCGAATGGGGAACCCGCCTAACGCGCTGCCTCATCGTTCGCCCCTACGGGTTATTTACGTTTAATGAGGGTTACGCCATCTCGCAGGGGAATCATAACCTGTTCAACGCGAGGATCATCGGCAACAAAACGGTTAAAACGGGCGATCGCCTTACCATTTTCTGTCCGTTGTTCTTCGGGCAAATAAGGTTGTCCCTGCATCAGGGTATTGTCTACGCAGATAAAGCCATCAGGTGTTAATAAATCAGTCTCTAACAGCAGGTTGACGTAATCGATATATCCACCCTTATCGGCATCGATAAACACCAAATCAAAGCTTTCTCCTGCATCTACTAGCTGATTCATAGTTTCAATTGCGGGTGCAACCTTGACCTCAATTTTTTTACCGTGGCGAGAAGCAGCAAAGCAGTCGATCGCCAACTGGGAGACGTATTCATCAACTTCGCAAGCAAGTAAGTAACCGTCATCGGGCAAAGCTTCGGCGATCGCCAAAGCGGAATAACCTGTAAACATCCCAATTTCTAGTACGCGCCTGGACTTGCTGATAGACACCAACATCTTTAGTAGTTGTCCTTCAATATGCCCAGAAAGCATTTCCTGTTCTAATGCGCGAACTGTTTCGCCGTCATCAAAACGTTTACTCCAGTCTTCTGTTTGGGTTCTATCTGCCAAATTAGCTAGAGCCTCTGATTCAGAAGTAGTGCAGGCTTCTAAATAGGGGTCGATTCCCGCAGCTAAATGATATGCTTTGTTTAAGGATGTTTTAAATTCAGGTGAAATCGATTCGGTTTTAGCTGCGTTTAGAATGTGTTCTAGCTGCTGGACAAGAATTCCCAAAGGAGTTACTGGTCTAGCGGTTTTCTTCTGAGCTTCTGCTGTTCCCACCACGACTATATACTCCCTGCTAAGACTTCTTCAGTTGATTCTTTGCCTTCATCCATGTATACTTGCGTACCCAACCCTGAATCAGAATAGTCGGCGCAAATACGTCTATGTTCGGCTAAAGCTTCTTCAAGCTCGTCTTTGTCTAAGTCGTTGATAAAGAAACAAGTTCCAATCGGTTTGGGTACGGCTGCTCTAAGTAAACCATCTCTAGTTTGGGTAATAGATTCGCCAGCTTTCCAAAGCAAGTCTATATCTAAAACTGGATTGTCCAACGCCAGTCCGATATTGTTCATAGTGGTCAAAATGCGATCGCGCTCTTGGGGAGTAATATAGCCTCGCATTGCTGCTATTGTAGCCGACAGTGCCATGTCAATATTAACTGCATGACCATGATATAAGGGAATTTCGGGAGTAAGCTCAAAAGTAGGACTCCAGGTATGTCCGTAAGCAATTACTCGATCCAAATCTAGTTCATGTAAGTTTGGTGCTTCCAACTCCAGCATTTTTTTGATTGCTTTATAGGTTAGCTTACGTCCAATCTCACGGATTGATTCACTACCGTTAAGATAGCCAAAACGAGTCTTTAAAAGTTCTTTGCCATGTTTTTCTAGTAGCTCAAACACCTCTTTATGAGAGACTACGGCGATTTTAACTAATTCCGCCATCCCATTACGCACCTGTGCTTCTGGTAAAGTGCGGAGGAAAGAAAAGTCGAGAATTACTTTTGTCGAGGCGTGATAAGCACCAAGACGATTCTTAAGTTTCTTGTGGTTGACTGCAACTTTAATAGCTACACTGGCATCAACCAAACCAATCATGGTGGTAGGGATGCGAATATAGTTACTGCTGCGACGATAACTAGCACAAGCAAAACCAGCCACGTCAGTAATTAAGCCACCGCCGACTACTAATACAGGCTCTTTACGTACCAAACCAAAATCAGCAAAAGCATCAACTATCTTTTCTAAAGTTCGCAGACTCTTATCTAGCTCACTAATAATAATAGGAAATACCGTTAGCTCAATATCGTGATGCTCAAAGTATGCTTCTATTTGGTCTTGGTAAAGTCGATGCACGTTAGCATCTACAACCATCAAACAACGTCCAAACTTTTCATAGCTGTCTGCAATTTCTTTATTTTTGGTATCAAATACGCCTTCTACAAACAGAAGATCGTACTCAATTTTTTCGTAGCCTTCAACTCTAAACGCTGTGTCGGTAGCTACAAATTTAGCTTCAATTTGACTCATTATTTTTTGCCTAAATACAACTGAAATATCTACAAGATTACTTTGTAAACTATTTACAAATCATCTTTTTGTTTATGGGCGAAAGAAAACTAACTGAGGTAAAATTTACCTCAATTTATTGATTAACTCCTATAAATTTTTTCCATCCATTGAAGGCAATGACTTGGCTTTTTTATAAGATGTCAGTTTTTTGGTTATTTGCAATCTAGATTTTAGAAGCTACTATCTTTTAAAAAGATAAAATAAGCAATCTAAATTTAAAACAAAAACCTTGGTAGAAAAAGTACTGGTGGATAGCCTTTAATCAATTTATTTAACCTTACCTATTTAGGTTTAACACAATTCTTCTTTTTGAGTATCTGCACATAGTCATAGTTCAGAAAAAATTGTTTAGTAGGTTAAAGATTATTGTCAAGCTATGCAATTGCCGATTTGTTTAATTCTTATTTACTTACATTTTTATTAAAGCAAGTTTTTGTGACTGAGATTGCCATTATTTGTAAATTTATGTTAAGTTTATCTTAAGTTTGTTAACATAATTTATATTTATCTCAGTATTATCTTGACAAAAGACAAAATAATACACCTCGTAACTGTATTGAAAATAACAAAAAGATATTTATACCGTTTTAAATTTAAAAGACAACAGAGCGAATGATTTAGAACTGTTGTCTTTCTCTGGTTACTTGGTACTTTTTAGGCTGCTCTAATACGCTGATGCTAACTAAAAGTATCACCTTAAAGTCTTTTCGCAGTAACTTGTTGTCGCATTGACGCTATTTGATAATTTCTACCAGTGCTGGTTTTAGATCTGCATACTGGTAATTAAAGCCTGTAGACTGAGTTTTTTGCGGTAGTACCTGCTGTCCTTCGAGTACAACTATTGCTCCATCTCCCAGCAAAACTTCCAAAACGAAATCAGGCACAGGTAGCCAAGAAGGTCGATTCATCACCTCACCAAGAGTTTTACATAATTTATTCATGCGAACGGGATTAGGAGAGGTGGCATTATATACTCCAGACATATCCATTTGGTTGATTGCCTGGATAATTAGGTTAACTAAATCGTCGCGGTGAATCCAAGAAAACCACTGTTTGCCACTGCCAATAGGACCACCAGCAAACATTTTGAACGGTCCTATCATTTTGCCTAATGCACCGCCGTTGGCTAAAACAATACCTACACGCAAAATAACTAATCGCACTTCTAACTCAGTTACTTTCTGTGCTTCAGCTTCCCAATTTTGGCAGACTTGAGCTAAGAAATCATTACCAGCAGGACTGTTTTCTACAAAAGCAGCAGTTTCGCTTGTGCCATAGTAACCGATCGCCGAGCCACTAACTAGCACCTGGGGCTTTTGCTCGGCGGTGGCGATCGCTTCTACTAATTTTCTCGTGCCAATTTGGCGACTTGACATAATCGCCTGTTTTTGCTGAGGACTCCAGCGTTCGGCAATTGGCTCTCCTGCTAAGTTAACTACTGCATCACAGCCTGAAATACTTTTTTGCCATTCTCCCGACTCTTGGGGAGTATATTGAACTATTTCTAGCTGGGGATAGGCTGAAGCGGGAAAAGCTTTTTGAGCTTTATTAGGATCGCGGGTTAAGACTAATATTTGATGCCCTTCTTGGTTTAGCTTGGCTACCAAACGACTGCCGACTAAACCTGTTGCTCCTGTAATGGCGATTTTCATTATTGCACTATACTATTATTTATTTATATCGACCTCTTCACACTTAATGATAAAAGAAGATGGCTGGGTAATAAGGCAGAACAACAAAATCTAACGAAAAGCGATCGCACTTTTAGCTAGATGAAACGCTATAGCAATACATGGAACTAGGGATATCATGCTAAGACGATAATTAAAAAAGTATCAAACTGCTGTAAATTAAAATTTATGAATCAAGAACTGGAATTACTGCTTCAGTTGGCATCCCGTCAAGGAGCAAGTCATGCAGAAGTTTATCAGGTGACATCTCAATCTCAGCCAGTATTTTTTGAGGGAAATCGTCTTAAGCAGCTAGAAAGTTCCCAGTCTATAGGTACAGCTTTAAGACTATGGCATGATAGTAAGCCAGGCTTAGCGGTGGCTTATGGCAGCCTTGAGCCAGAATTGTTAGTCAGTAAAGCGATCGCTTTATCAAACCTCAACCAACCTGAAACTATAGAATTAGCACCCCCTAGAAAGGCAATTCACGATTTGACAGGTGCGCAAGCAACCGTAACTGAATTAATAGAATTGGGCAATCAAACAATCGAAAGGCTACGGGAAGAACATCCTGAGTTAGTCTGTTCTGCCGAGCTTGAATCAGAGCAGGAAACTACTACCCTAATTAACTCCCAGGGATTACACTGTCACTATAAAGAATCTGGTTTAAGCTACTATATTGGCGCGGAGTTAGTGCGTGGCGAAGACTTTTTGAGTGTCTACGACGGAGAATACACTAAAGAGAAACTAAATCCTGATTTAGCGATCGAGCAAATTGTCAAACGTCTAGATTGGGCAAAGCGAAACGTTATCCCGCCTCAAGGCATTGTACCAGTATTACTTACGGCAAATGCTGCTAATTTGCTTTGGGATACTGTCTCATCGGCTCTAAACGGCAAAAGAGTCAAAGAAAAGTCATCTCCCTGGAGTAGCCAGCATCAGCAATTAGTTGTCTCAAAATTAATTAGTCTTTCTCAACAGCCAGATCGACAACCCTATGACTGTCCTTTTGACGATGAAGGAATGCCAACTCAAAAACTGGAGCTTATTACACAAGGAAGATTAAATCAATTTTATTGCGATCGCACTATTGCCAGAGAATTAAATCTTCAACCAACAGGAAACGGTTTTCGCTCTGATTTAGATAGCTATCCTAGTCCTACCCTAGTAAATTTTATTGTTACTCCAGGTGATAGCTCATTCTCAGAATTAATCAGCCAATTAGATAATGGCATTATTGTCGATCAGATGCTTGGCGGTGGTGCAGATATCAGTGGAGACTTTTCCGTTAGTCTAGATTTAGGCTATCGAGTTGAAAATGGCAAGATAACTGGTCGAGTAAAAGATACGGCAATCTCAGGCAATGTCTATCAAATATTAAAAGGGGTGGTTGCTTTGGGTAGTGATTCTATTTGGAATGGATCCTGTTTTACGCCTTCATTAATAGTAGAGGGGATTTCAGTTACAGGCTAATTTTTTAGCACGTATTTCTGAATTATTTTCTTTAGAGAAATAGCCAGAAAAAGCGATCGCTTGATACGCTCAACAAGTTAAATGTTGTAAATATCTCTTTTTCCTCATCCTTTATCCTTTATCCCTCATTCCTTTAGACCCTTGTACTTTTTTATGCGATAATTCATAAAAGAATAATATTTTAATATTTGCTTAACATAAAGCAATGAATGAGCCAGCTAAAGAACAACCAACCTCAGAAGAAAATCTAGCCAAACAGACTCCCTCAAAAGAGAAAACCCTGGCAGAACAAGCTCCAGCAAGTTATGAATGTCGCTCTTGTGGTTATGTTTACGTGCCATCTAAAGGGGACAATCAGGGGAATGTTTCCGCAGGAACTCCGTTTGCAGAACTACCAAATGACTGGCGTTGTCCTGTCTGCGGTGTACGTAAAACCCAATTTGTTAATGTTGGCGCACAAGGCGCACCATCTGGCTTTGCTGAGAATTTGAATTATGGCTTAGGAGTTAATCGTCTGACTCCTGCCCAAAAAAATCTTTTAATTTTTGGTGCTTTGGGTTTGGGCTTTTTGTTATTCCTGAGCTTATATGGCTTACACTAGCAATCTTATTTCCATACCTGCGGTTCAAAGAAAGTTATTTTAGTTAATTTTTCTCATGAATTTGCTGTTTATCTGCCTCAATTAATCACAAAAACATTTATGAATTTATTGATTCAAGCACGTAGTTGGATGTGTGCCATAAAGCAACGCATTTCCTACGTTAAAAACTTAAAGCAAGCAGCTATATTATTTGCAGTTTGTATATTTTGTATTAGCTGTAGTCAAGTGCCTTCAACCACCGCTAATCCCTGGAAGACTATGACTTTACCAACTGAAGCCATCTTTTCCGATATTGCCTTTACTAGTAATAGCGATCGGGGTTGGTTAGTGGGAACTCAATCAACCCTGTTTGAAACCAAAGACGGTGGCGAAACTTGGTCGCAGCAATCTCTAGAATTAGGAGATGAAAAGGTAACTCTAGAAGCCATTAGTTTTGATGGCGATGAAGGCTGGATTGCTGGTCAACCATCTATTTTGCTGCATACAGAAGACGGTGGTGATAGTTGGTCGCGTATTCCTCTTAGTGCTAAACTTCCTGGCGCACCTCTTGATATCATTGCCCTGGGTAAGTCTACCGCCGAAATGGTGACCAATTTAGGGGCAATTTACAAAACCGATAACGGTGGTAAAAACTGGAAAGCTTTAGTGGAAGGTTCTGTAGGAGTAGCCAGAAGTATTCATCGTTCTAACAACGGTAAATATGTAGCTGTTTCTGCTAAGGGTAATTTTTACTCTACTTGGGAACCAGGTCAAACCGAATGGACTCCCCACCAAAGAACCTCATCTCGTCGTCTGCAAAATATGGGTTTTAATGATGATGAAAGTCTCTGGTTGCTAGCTCGTGGCGGTCAAGTTCAGTTTAGCAAATCAGACAATTATGAAGAGTGGGGAGAACCTATCTATCCTGAATTTTCCTCTAGCTGGGGCTTTTTAGATGTTGGTTATCGTACTCCCGAAGAGATTTGGGTAGCTGGAGGAAGTGCTAATCTATTAGTAAGTCCTGATGGTGGTCAAACTTGGTCAAAAGACCGTGATGTAGAAGACGCGCCCTCTAATTTTTATAAAGTAGTATTCCTTTCGCCGCAAAAAGGCTTTATTTTGGGTGAGCGAGGAACAATACTAAAATATGTGCCTGAAGCTGGTACTGCTGCCTAATTACTTTAGGTAAGTTGTAGGCAGTTACCTTTGTTTCGTATTATATAAATAAGGCTTTTAATATTCACAAGGCTTGAAAACTTTTTATAAGGAGAAATAGAACATATGGCTGGAGATACTGGAGAACGTCCATTTTCCGATATTATTACGAGCGTCCGCTACTGGGTAATCCACAGCGTTACAATTCCCATGCTATTTATAGCTGGATGGCTATTTGTAAGCACTGGACTAGCTTATGATGCTTTTGGTACTCCTCGTCCTAACGAGTACTTTACCCAAGAACGAATTGAAATTCCTGTGATTAGCGATCGCTATGATGCTAAAGGGCAAATTAAGGAATTTAATCAGTAAAATTAGCTAAAAAAATATATGACAAGCAATAATCCCAATCAACCCGTTTCTTACCCCATCTTTACCGTTAGATGGCTGGCAATTCACACTTTAGCCGTACCAACCGTTTTTTTTCTTGGTGCGATCGCCTCTATGCAATTTATTCAAAGATAGGAGTTAATCATGGAAAGAAAGCAAAATACCAATAGACAACCAGTAGAGCTAAATCGTACTTCTCTTTACTTGGGTTTACTTTTAATTGCTGTTCTAGGTATTCTCTTCTCTAGTTACTTCTTTAACTAGACAAGTTACTTAAACAACTTATTTCAATATTCATAACAAGAGGAGAATTAAAAAGAATGTTTGCTAATGGAAAAATTCCCTTGTGGATCGTTGCCACAATAGCTGGCACAGGTCTCATCGCCGTTGTCGGTATCTTTTTCTACGGTTCTTATGGTGGTGTTGGCTCTGGAATGTAGAGTTTGACTCAATCAAGCTACACTTTGAAATGTAGAATCAGTTACGTAATGAACCGCCTAGTATCTTCACTCGGCGGTGTTTTTTTGGCTGTTGTTCATTTATCGTTTAAAGGTAGATAATCAAACTGTTTTAAGCTATCAGCCCTTGATTTAAATTCATAGTTAGATATTTCCCATACTGGTTGGTAACCAATCTGGCGATAAATATGGTTAGAGATGGGGTTAGCTAAATTAGTAAATAAGAAACAATATTTATAGCCTTGGTTAAGTAATTTTTGACTAACTCCCCGCACACAAGAAGTTGCGTAGCCTTTTCCTCTATATTTTGGTGGTGTGTAAACTGCATTAATTCTAATTCCGCTAGGTGTTGCTCCACCAAAAGCTGCCATTGATACAGATACTTTATCTTGCCAAACAAAAAGGCTTTTATGTTTTAAATGCCGATTGAACCACAATTGATAATCTGACCTGGGTTCGTTATCGCTTAAAGCCTCTTTTTCAAAAGCTTCGCTCCAATTAATAAGTAAATTGCGATCGCTTTCTGTTGCCAATCTTAAATTACCTGAAGCGGATGTTATTGGCTGTACTATCTCCAACTGATGTATCTTCATCGCCACAGCTAGTTCAAAAGCTTGTCCTGTCAAAGATTGCCATGTACGAGCAAAGGTTATAGCTTCTGATTTTGGTGCTATGACCCCAGGCAAAGATTTATTTTGCGATGTTATATCTTTAGCAATTGAGTCAACTGCTTCGGTGTCTGTAGATTTAGCAAGCATCAATTTACGAGGAGGAGTTTGGATAGCTGTTGCCTTAATTAATCCATTATTTTCAACAGTTGCAAGATATGGCAAGTTAGCATCATCTTGATCAGATTTGCTTAAAGCTTTGCTGATACCCAATAGTAAACAGTGAGTAGCTTCATCTTGCAGTAAATAACTTTCAACCCTCTGATAATATTCCCTAGCATTATCGAATCTAACTACATCCATGTTATTTGGCTTGAAACCCCAACGATATCTAACTTGCTACTTACTACTCCCTACTTAAGCGAAGCTGTATTAGTTCTATAATTTACATCTAAAATAAACTAACTTCAGTACTTAGGCAAAATTAATTACATATTCGCGACCAAAATTATCCAGCACTTTTTCTAGATATTTAACCAGGCTCTTTTGACTACTATAAGCCTCAATATCTATCCATTCATATTTGATAAATTTCCCGAGAATTTCAATTAAGTTGAACTTGGGTGAGTATGTTGGCAGCCAGAATATTTCTAAGTTTTTCTGTTTCCATTCTTCTAATTTGCCAATAAACTCATCACTCGTATGTATTGAAGCTCGATCGAGAACAACTACAGTTTTTTTATTCAGTTTATGACTAAATTTGTCTAGAAATTTGATGACATCTTTGCTGTTGATACTGTGTTTAATTATCTCGTAATCTAATTCATTCTTTCGATTCATTAGTCCGAGAACATTTATTCTCTTTCCCGTTCTACTTTTAATAATTATTGTTTCGTTTTTTTCCTGCCATCCGTAGGGGATATATGGCATCAAAGAAAAACCACTTTGGTCGAGATATCTTAGGTCTATTTCTCCATTTCTCTCTTGCTTTATTAACTCTGTAAGTACTGGTATTTTTACTTCTATCTCCCATTCATCAGGTTCTTTGCTTAATCCTCTTTTCATTCTTTTCCATCTCATTTGTAGCTTTTTTATGATTCTCTTTATGGTATCCTTGCTAAGAATTATTCCCCACTCTTTTTTCGCTTTCTCTACTATCCTCAATAGTGTCTTCGGCTCTTTTTTTGCCCAAACCTTTATTTGTTCTTTTTGCTCCTCATTTAGTTTGGGCTTTCTTCCTCTACCTGGATTATTATATAATCCAACTACTTTTTCATCTTCCCACTTAGTAAACCAGTTATATATAGTTTTACGACCTACACTAAATATTTCCATTAACTCTTTAATTGATAATCCTTGATAACTAAGAATCAAACATTTAGCTCTATTTCTGACTTGATAATATTTGCTTTCTCTACTGATTCGCTGTAGTAGCTTAATATTTTCTGGTGTTAGATCTCGAATAAATCTCATGAAGACACTATTTTCGCTGTTTTATTTTATTTTATATGTAGGTAATTAATTTTGCACGACTACTTTCATTGATAATATTTAGATTACTAACCTCAAGCTATTAATACCAAATTAAATAGCTTTCCTTACACATAGATCGCCAGGGCGAATTGCCATTCGCCCCTACAAAAATGGTTAGTCATATTTTAAATTTAAACTTTTCCTCATCCTTCATCCCTTAGTAGGGTGGTAATAGACGATAAAAACCATGAAATAAAATAGTCAACAAAAATACTATATTGCGTAGAGGAATCAAATATATAGACAAAGGTAACGGTGGCTGTGATTTGTTTTCAGATAAGCTTCTAGATAACCGTTCCCCAACTGAAATAATCCAGTTGACGCTGCGAGGAAAGTCTAAAATGTCATCTAACCATTTTCTAGGTATTTCTTTCATTCCCACAGATGCGCCAATAATTCCTCCTAAAATAGCGGCAGTATTGTCGGTGTCTCCTCCTAGGTAAATTATTTCTTTGATACTTTCTGAATAACGATTCTGATTTCTCAGCCAAATCTGAATTACTAGCGATACGGTGTCGTACATACGATTACTGATACCATTGTTGTTCGCCAATTTTGTTGCCAAAGTAACACCCGCTTCTTTGTGTTCAGCACTAATACAGGCTTCTTTAATCAGGCTTAGAAATGCTTTGGTTTCTGAGTCGGCAGATTCGATGTTAGAGTCTACTAAGATTTTTTGTAAGGTTTGATGATAATCTGCTGGTGTCACAAAAGACTGGCAAGAAGCTAAATAAGCTGCAACGGCAATGGCGATCGCACCTAACTCTGCTTGAGGATTATTATGGGTAATAGCAGTAGAAGCTTTGACCAAAGCCAGAAGTTTTTTAGGCTGATTTCCATAACAAACCCCAATAATGCCACTTCTCAAGGCAGCACTATTACCTGCTGAATTTACACCGCTAGTTTGGGAAGTAAAGCCAAACAGTAATTTTAAAATAGATTTACAGCTAGTCCCATCAATGAGGACGGGAAATCCTAATAGCCAAAATCGTAAACGCCAGGCTAAACACTGAGAAAATTTAGTTACATCTCCTCCTGAGACGATCAGAGATTGTGCCACCATACAGGTATGCTCTGTTCCCATAGAGATCATGCCTTTGTTTAAAATTAAACGATGTCCTCTAATGGGTGCATAGAATTTATAAATACGATTTCTAGATAATCCTTTATGAGGTAGACCTAAAGCGTTTCCTGCTGTAGTTCCTAAAAGACAACCTACTATAGATTTTAATTTGCGATTACTCATATTATCATCAGGAAAACATTAATATTAGGTGGTATTTCCCTGTTCTAACTAAATTATGTATCTATTCTTATAGTTCCCACAAGTTGAAATATGAATCTATTTTTAGGTTTTCTAAGAAAAATATTGCCTGGGCTTAAGATATGGGCATTATCGTTACAGTGGCGATCGCTGATAAAGCTAATAACTTACAATTAATAATTGACCAATGAAAGATTTATATCCACCCATCAAACCCTACAATCAAGGCAAATTAAAAGTCTCTGAGCTACATACAGTTCACTACGAAGAATCTGGTAATCCTCAAGGCAAACCAGTAATATTTCTTCATGGTGGTCCTGGTGGAGGAATTGCCCCTATGTATCGGCAATATTTCGATCCTCAGCAATGGCGTATTGTTATCTTCGCTCAAAGGGGATGTGGGCAAAGCACTCCCTATGCAGAATTACGCGAAAATACTACCTGGGATTTGGTCAGCGATATTGAAAAGCTTAGACAGCATCTAAATATAGATCGGTGGGTAGTATTTGGTGGTAGTTGGGGCAGTACATTAGCTTTGGCATATAGCCAAACTTATCCAGATAGCTGTAAAGGTCTAATCTTGCGGGGCATATTTATGCTACGCCCATCGGAAATTCGCTGGTTTTACCAAGAAGGCGCAAGTAATATCTATCCTGACGCTTGGCAAGAGTATGTTAAGCCTATCCCTCTAGCAGAAAGAGATGATTTATTATCTGCTTTTTACAAAAGGTTAACTAGTGAAGATGCCCAAATCCGCTTAGAGGCAGCCCGCGCTTGGTCAGTTTGGGAAGCCAGCACCAGCAAATTAATTCCTTCGCAAGCCAGTAAAGTTAGCTTTGGCAGGGCAGAATTTGCCGAGGCTTTTGCCCGCATTGAATGTCATTATTTTGTTAATAAAGGCTTTCTCAAGAGTGAAAATCAATTATTAGACAATGTCGATCGCATCCGCCATTTACCAGGGGTCATTGTTCAGGGCAGATATGATGTGGTCTGTCCCATGATTACCGCTTGGGAATTACATCAGGTTTGGCTAGAAGCAGAATTTATCGTTATTGCCGATGCAGGACATTCTGTATCCGAGCCAGGAATTAAAGATGCTCTAATTAGGGCAGGCGATCGATTTGCTGCGCTATAGCTAAAAAACAAATAAATTTATGGTAGTCCTAAAGATGCAAGGATAAAAGAAAAGCAGATGAGTAATATCAAATGACAAGATGCTGTCCTGGTGGTGAGTCAAAGCACATGGTAAACAAAACTATAAATGTTGAGACTGCGGTAGAAAGTTTGTAGAAAATCGGCAACAAAAGATTATCAGTCAATCGAGCAAGGATTTAATTGATAAGCTCTTGCAGGAAAAGATTCCACTCTTCAGCGATTGCAAGAGTGACAGAGGTTTCAGAACCTTGGCTTTCCCCCATGAGCGATTGATTGTTTCAATATGCCCAAGTGCGCCTTTATGATACCATTTCTCCTTGAAACTGCACTTAATATTTTGAGCTTAAATCTCTCGCAAAGACGCAAAGGGTCTAAATCTAATTTAGTGCATTGTCATAGAGAGTTGGTATGACTTACCCGTAGTGGTACTAGTTTTTTACTGTTGTTTTGCTTAAATCAACAAACTGATTCATAAATTTGCGGTCAATATAGTCTTTAAGCCACCAAAACAAAGTAGATCGCCAGCCAAAATCAGACCAAGATGCGATCGCCTGATGATCTCCTGTCCCAATCAAAGCCAAGTATTTTTCTTGAGGAACATAAGCCTGTAGCGGTTTATCTGTGAGTATATTACGCCAGTTATCTACAAGAGGTTGTCCTTGACGCACCGCAAAGACTCCTGCTTTAGGACGTTTGTAGTTAGTCATCGTAGCAATATCTCCCGCAGCAAAAACTTGGGGATGAGATATAGACTGAAGAGTATCTGTAACTAAAATAAAGCCTTGCTTATCGGTAGTCAGGTTCGATTCTTCGATCCAGTTAGGTGCAGTAGCTTGAGTTATCCAAAACAGATGGGTGTACTTGATGCTTAATCCTGATTGGCAAATAACCTCATCTGCTAAAACTTCGACAACGCTTTCTTGTAAATGCAGCTTAATATTCCGTTGTCGAATAATTTTGGCTAGCTGATTACTTACCCAATTATTATGACCAGTCAGTAATTGTTGACCACGATGGATCAGATGGATTTCTAAATTATTTTGTTCCCCTGCTTTTAAACAAGTCTGCATATTTAAAGCCAACTCCACACCTCCCGCGCCACCGCCGACGATAACAATAGTCAAAGATTGTTTGGGATCGGATATAGCTTCTTGTTTGAGCCTGTACCAAGCATCAAGGAATACAGGGACAGGTTTGGCGGGAATAGCGTAATCCTTGGCACCAGGGATGGTTATAGTTTGGGGAGTGCTGCCAATATCCAAGGACAAATAATCAAATTTAAGCTGATGATCTTCACAAATAACTTTATGGTTATCTACATCCAAACCAATTGCCCGATCTATAATCAACTTTGCACCAGCAAATTTAGCTAGACGACCCAAGTCAATATGGGTTTGATCGTAGCTATAAAAACCCGCTACATGACCAGGAAGCATCCCTGAATAGGGCGTTTTTTTGACATCACTAATCAAGGTTAAATCTATATCTGGCAAAGGATTTAGTCCCCATTGTTTTAAGGCGATCGCATGGGAATGACCACCACCTATTAAAACTAGTTTCTGATTCATGGGAAGTAGGCAATTTATTTAATTACCTGCGATAAAATCATCTTTTACGCCTCAGATGGTTGTAAACCTGCACCTACAGGAGCGATAGAATTTAACTTAAGCTCTGGTATATCTTGTTCTATTTGGCGAAGATTCCATTCATTTTTGAACAGCAGTACTGGTCTATTCCAGTTATCTTTAACAGAAATAGCGTTAAAGATTCTGCCAGCTTTTTCCAGCGCATCCCAGCCACCGTATACCCAACGAGCCACGCTATAGGGCAAAGGTTCGGTAGTAGTTTCGACATTGTACTCATTTTGCATCCGAAACTGAACTACTTCAATCTGCAACTGTCCCACCGCAGCTAAGATGGGGTCGCGTTTAAATTCATCAGTGGAATACATTATCTGTACTGCACCTTCTTCCTGTAATTCCTTGATGCCTTTTTGGAACTGTTTAAACTTGGAAGGGTTAGGATTTTTAAGATAGGCGAAGATCTCAGGAGAAAAACAGGGAATGCCCTCGTATTCTATTTTTTTGCCGTTATAAATCGTGTCGCCGATCGCAAATACCCCAGGATTATTAAGACCGATAATATCCCCTGGAAAAGCCTCATCTAAAGATTCTCTTCCTTGGGCAAATAACTTTTGGGGACGGGATAGACGCACAGTTTTTCCTGTACGAGCGTGCTGCACAGTCATGTCTTTTTCAAATTTTCCCGTACAGACACGCACAAACGCCACGCGATCGCGATGTTTGGGATCCATGTTTGCCTGAAGCTTAAAGACAAACCCCGTAAATTCTTCGTAGGTAGGCTCAATTACGCCGATAGAAGAGTTATGAGACTCAGGCTGTTGAGCATATTCCAAAAATGCCTTGAGAAATAGCTCTACCCCAAAGTTGGTCATGGCACTACCAAAAAAGATCGGGGTCATTTTACCTGCATGGACTTTGGCTAGATCGAAATCTGCACCAACCTCATCAAGTATTTCTAACTCTTCTTTTAGCTGATAATAAAGCTCTCGATCTAAGTATTCTTCAATGCGCGGATCGCCTAGCTCGATTACCGTATCCTGTGCTGTTTTGCTACCGTGAGAGCGACGTTCAAACAGGTGAATTTTGCGCTCACGACGGTCAAATACTCCCTTAAAGCGATCGCCCATTCCAATTGGCCAATTGACTGCATAAGTCTCTAGACCTAATTCCTGCTCGATCTCATCTATAAGCTCAAAAGCGTCTCTTCCAGGACGATCTAGCTTATTAATAAATGTAAAGATGGGGAGCGATCGCAACTGACAAACTTCAAACAGCTTACGGGTTTGTGGCTCAAGACCTTTGGCAGCATCAATCAGCATCACTGAATTATCCGCAGCAGCTAGAGTACGATAGGTATCCTCACTAAAGTCTTGGTGTCCAGGAGTATCTAATAAATTAATCTGAAAGTTATCGTAGATAAACTGCAACACTGTTGAGGTAATTGAAATACCTCGCTGTTGCTCCATTTCCATCCAGTCTGAAGTAACTTTGCGCTGTTCTCGTCGGGCTTTTACTGCCCCCGCCTCATGAATTGCACCCCCGTAAAGCAGGAGTTTTTCTGTCAAGGTGGTTTTTCCCGCGTCAGGGTGAGAAATAATAGCAAAATTACGACGGCTGGATACAGCCTGTTCGATTTCAGTCTGGAGTTCTACGGGCATGGAATACTTTTAGCAACAGTTGTTATGTGTATTATATCTCTTGTCATGTTTCATATATTTAACGTGAATTCGGGATAAGCTAAAACCCTTACTGTAAGCTGATTATAAAAATGTGTTTTATCTCTATATTTTTATTTATACTAATTATTGCAGTTGGTTAAAAGGCTTATAGCTTATAGCCTAGAGCTTATAGCTACCTTAACCGTTTAATTGTCTTAACCCGAACTGACGTTATTTATTAAAGACTTACATATTAGTTACTGATGTTACCCACTTATCAATCTGTAAGGCTTGGGGACTTGGGGATTGCAAGAGGTAGGATATCGATAAAGCCGAAGGTTCACCTCGTCTCCTGTTCTCCTCGTCACCCCGTCTTTCCCTTACCTGCGTAGTTGCTCCTCGTCACCCCGTCACTCCGTCACAGCAGTTAGATTAAATGCGCCCCAGGTCAATTAGTATCTTCACCTAAATAACCCGAACTAACGTTAGATAAACACTTCATCGCACCAGCTACCATGTAAACCATAAGGAACGTGATGTTGAAGATGTAGTAATGCCACAGGCTCCTTTGCCAAATCTTCTCCATCCAAGATTGCCAAGGTCGAGCGGTGTTTGCTGCCGTCATAAACTAAAGTTAATACCCAGCCAGCATCTTCCTTTTCGGCATTAGGTTTAGGCACAAAAATTGGTTCACTGACAAAACCACTAGGAGCAAAAGAATGTAGCTGACGCTCTTGTGTATGTAAATCCAATTTGAGAATTGCCTGTAGGGGTGCATTACGTCCTGTATCGTTATGGGCAGCACCAATATACAGGTACTGATAGTTTCGACCAACCTTATCTGGGTTGTGGGTTGGAAACTCGCAACAGCGACTTTCCAACATCTGACGCTCAACCAAATCGTTTTCTAGATCTAAAGTAAATCGCCATAACTGTCCTGGATCTAAACGCTCAAAGTCCACTGCCTTGTAGTCAGAGTTTGGCTGTACTTGAGGCAAGGTTTGATAGGTAATAGAATCAACATAAATTTTGCTGTCTTGCTCAAAAGCATTGGCGTGATGGAAAACAAAACCAGATTCAACGCTAAAGGTTTTGAGTTCTTTATTATTAGGGTCGCGAGGAATCAAAATGACGTTGGTTGGCTTATCAGGCTGAAACTGAACACATTCTCCAGCACCACGCATTCCTAAAAGAAAGGGCAAAGGATTAAAGCTAACAGGGTTTTGGAAAAAGATAGCATAGTGGGGCGTGATGATAAAGTCATGAATAAAGGAGAAGCCTGGAATGCTATGAGAATGACGACGCAATAATTTTCCGTCAGGAGCAAATTCAAACAAAATAATCTTACTAGAAAGCCCTGGATCGACTCGAAAGTTAACCAAACAGGGTGCGCCGTCATCTAAATCGCAGCTAGGATCTACCCAAGGATGTGCCGCAAAAGCATCTCCTGGTTCTAGCACACCATCAAGATATTCTAATCCTATAGTTTCTAGGGTTTTTGGATTTAGGCGATGAGGTTCTGCTGCTTCCCAAAGAGCAAGAAGTTTATCACCCCAGTAAATTACTCCCGTGTTGGCAATATTTTTTAACTTAATGTCAAAGAGATTATTAAACAATCCTCCAGGTTTTTGGGTGCCAAACACACCTCGATAAAGAATTTTACCTACTTCTTGTTCTTTTACATAAGCTTCAGTTTTTATAAAGCGGTTACGATAGTATGCTTTGCCATCTTTAAAAGAGAACGCGCTGATCATGCCGTCTCCATCAAAAGGATGATGAATCGCCGAACCACCAATGTCTAATAATCCAGGTCCATTGCGAAACAGTGTTCCCAACAAGTCTGGGGGAATATTGCCTTCTACATCGGTAATTTCATACTCATATTCATTTGGCTGAGAGTCGTAACCCCGTTTCCATTCTTCGATGTTGTACGATCTATTGGCTGTTTGGGAAATGGTGTTGGTCATTGTTATGGTTATTTCTGGCTAATCACAGGTATTCTAAACTAAGCTTTAATCTAGCAAGATAAAATCGGACGCGATCGCGATTTTGCTCTGTATTGCTATTATTCGCGCTAAGAAAAAAGTTTTAGTTGTGTATCACGAATTGATTAAGTCATATCTTAGAATTACTTTTTAATTCTCATACTCAAAGAGTGATAATTATAATATTTTAACTCGATTATCAAAATATTTAATCCTATAGTTTAGAGATTTCGCCAACTCTAAACCTTGCTGAAAATATTGTTTAGCTTGTGATTTTTGATTTAGCTGAAGGTATATTTGACCTAAATTGTCGTAGGTATTAATCAAGCCATAGTAATTGTAAGTTTGTTGTTGAACTTTAAGTAACTTAGTATAAGTTGCGATCGCTTTATCTGTATTTTTGCCTTGTTGATATGTCTTTCCTAATTTTGTTAGGGCATCACTGGCTGTGGCAAACTGCTGAAGCCTAGATGCCGTTTCAAATGCCTGGTTATAAGCATTTATTGCCTTATCTGGTTTTCTTAAGGTTTTATAGTCATCGGCGATCGCTATGGTCAAAGCAGGTATTCTATCAAGTTTTTGAGCAGCAGTGTATTGTTTAATTAGACTTTCTTTAATGGCGATCGCTTTATTTGCTTGCTCAGTGCGATC
This sequence comes from Waterburya sp., assembly GCA_965218345.1. GTDB lineage: Bacteria > Cyanobacteriota > Cyanobacteriia > Cyanobacteriales > Xenococcaceae > Waterburya. The sequence goes on along the minus strand of CBDCKS010000002.1, from coordinate 4,637,626 downwards.
GTAGATATACATTAAAGTATTTAAATAAAAATCAACTTTCTGAGTAGATTTAAATCCCCCATCGGCTAAAATTAATAATTCTTGGTAAACATCAGCAGCCTGAAAATAATCAAATCTTGCTAAATATAATTTACCTAATGTTTTTAAGTTATTTTGTTCGGCAACTAAATTATTTGCTTTTCTACTATTAGTTAAAATCTGCCGATAAATAGCTATTTCCTTATCTATATACCGTACCTGTTGATAAGCAGTAGCAAAGTTAGTTAATAAGCTAGGAGATAATAATTTTTCTGTAGTTAATTCCTCTTGAATAGCAATTAAACGTTCGGCAATATTACGTACATCTGTGCCACGACTTTGTTGCCAGGCGATCGCGCCTACATTTCCCAATGCTTTGATTTCTGTCTTTGGATCGACTGCACGGGCTAATTTTAGCTGACGATACCAAAGCTTAAAAGCCCTGTTTCCGTTGCCTTGAGCCAATTCAGATTTCGCTCTTTGATTAAGTTTGGCGATCGCTTTTTTAATTCGATATTTTTCAAAGGAAGTTAATTCTCGCTGACTATAACCAGCAGGAATTAAAGGATCTTTTTGATTTATTGGCGTTTCTAAAGGATTAACTGGTTGTGCTTGAGCTTGCATTTTTTCCTGAATAGAAAAAACATTAAAAACTGCCAATAAAAAAGCTATAAATACTATCTTCGAGCTATTCACTTATTCCCTTAAAGGTAACCCTTATTAACGATAACTTGATTCATAATTTGTAAGTAGTTGGATTTACTAAAAAAGACTTGGAGAGGTAAATTATTCAATTTTTGATTAGATCAAACAAAATTCAACCAACTAAATATATCTTCAATTTTTGTTTGCCAGTTTTGCAGAACATCTAAAACAGGTAATATATCTTGCTTTTCCTTTACTTCTGGCAATTGGTTTGGTTGAAAAATTGTAATTGATTCATCATCAGGATCGATAAGATAGCCCAATTTTGAGCCATTTTTAAGTGAAAATATAATTGTGCGAATAACTTGGTTTGCCGATTGTTCGGGTGAGAGAATTTCAATGATCCAATCGGGGGCTATTTCAAATCTATTGGCAATGCGACCACTTTCATCTACAGGAATTCTTTGCCATTCAAACACAGCTATATCTGGAACTATAGACCGACCAGCAAAAGTACAGCGTAACTCTGTTAATGCTAATGCTAACTTTTGAGGTTCTCCTGCTTGATTAATAGAAGTAGACAAACAAGTTTGTAATCGGCTATGTTTTCCCTGGGGCATCGGTTTTTGATAAATTTTTCCATCAATGTATTCACCTGCTGGTTTGGTTTCTGGTAATTTTAAAAATTCTTCTAGAGTGATTATTGGATTTGACTGAAGTAATTTCATCAATAGACCTCTTGCATGAATATTTTTGTTAATAAAGATAGACCGCACCTTAAATCGGTGGGCAATAATTATTTTATTGAATACTACTATCTAATTTCTAGTATTTGCCCACCCTACAGAACTGCTCTAACTGTCGTCCTAAACATACGGATAAATCCCCGTAATAATTTCATCTGGCTTGAGGTTGCCAATTTTCTCTCCCGTGCTGCTTTTATCGGCTAGCTTGAGACTTTTTACAGGTAAAACTAATCGGCGATTAATATTGGTGGTCAAGGTAATATTTTCCTGACCTTTAGTAGAAATAATCCCTGCTAGCATATCCTCTTTAGTCGTAAATTGAATTGCTTGAGTTCCAATATCGCCCCGATTACCCAACCTCAGAGTACTAACAGGGATACGTTTACCAAATCCTAGCTGAGAAATTACGGCAATCTGTTCGTTAGATCTAACCGCACAAGAACCAGCCAAGCTTTCTTTGAGTCTTAGACGCATCACCCGATTTCCCTGGGCATTTCGTCCCATGATGGGAATTTGCACATCGTCAACGGGTAACCGTAAAATACGTCCTCCTGTAGTGGCAATCACAACCTCTTGTTCTGCTTCGGTAAAAAAGAAATATTTGAGAATATCTTTTTCCTTTAGCTTGACTAAGACTAAGCCCCGATTGCCCAAAGCATCTAACTCGTTTGCATCCAGGCGTTTAATTATCCCTTGTTGGGTCAGCAAGACTAAATCTAAATGATGGTGATTTTCGGGAAGGAAAAAATGAGCTACCGTACTGTTAGCGTCTCTTTGGGCTGCGGAGGAAAGCAATTCGACTGCGGGTAATTCGGTAGTTTCCAAACTAGAAGGAATTTCTTCTGTGGGGACAGGATAGACTTTGCCACTATCGGTAACTACGATTAATTTATCGCGATCGCCAATTGGTTCTTCATACAAAATAAAATCTTTATCTTGCTTAGGAACACTTGCTTCATTATTTTTGGTCGGATTTTCCCAATAGACACACCCAGAATTAGTTACCTTCAGTTTTGCTTGGGGAGAACGTTCAAAAGTCAAGGTAGGAGATACGGTTAAAGCAGGATCTTTTTTAGCAGTCTTTTTTTCGGTAATTTTTTTGGGAGTAGCTGCTGGCTTAACTTCTTCGCTGACAACTACGTTTACAATGCGGGTACGACGTTCATCACTAAACTTTCGCTTAAGAGAGCGTAATTCTTTTTTTAGCGATTTCATTAACTCATGGCGATCGCCTAAAACCGTATTTAAATTGCCAATCCGCTCTTGTAAGTCTTCTAGTTCAGTTTCTAGCTTTTGTTTTTCTAAGCCTGTCAGACGACGCATGGGCATCGCTAAGATTGAATCTCCTTGGGTTGGCGAGAGGTCTAACTCCTCTTGTAGGCGTATTTTGGCTGTCGTGCCGTCAGGAGCGTGACGTAGGATCTCAATTACCGCATCGATCTGGTTTAAAGCTAGTAACAAACCCTCTACCAAATGCAGCCGTTGTTCAGCCTGTTCTAATTCATGTCCATATTGCCTTCTCAGAGTCTGTTCGCGAAATTTCAAGAACTCCTCTAAAACGCTGCGTAAAGGTAGCTGAATTGGCTTATTATCCACCAATGCCAGCATAATTGTTCCAAAATTGCTCTGCAAAGCAGTTTGTCGATAAAGTTGATGTAGAACTTTGGGTGCGGTAATATCTTTTTTAATCTCAATAACTACCCGCATTCCACTGCGATCGCTTTCATCGCGAATATCAGAAATCCCCTCAATTCTTCCCTGATTGACCAAATCGGCAACTTTTTCGATCCAGCCTGCTTTATTTACCTGATAGGGTAATTCCGTAATCACCAGAGCTTTCTTTTCTCTACGCCGTTTCTTGCCTGTAGCTATCTTCTCAATCTGAGCAATACCCCGCATCTTAATGATGCCTCTACCTGTGAGATAAGCATCTTGAATCCCTTTAACCTCAACAATTTCGCCCCCTGTAGGAAAATCAGGACCAGGGATTAACTCCCAGAGCTTTTCGTCAGTTATAGTCGGGCGATCGATTAAAGCAATTAAACCATCTACTATTTCTCCTAAGTTATGTGGGGGAATATTAGTCGCCATCCCCACTGCAATACCTGAGCAACCATTAAGGAGCAAAATTGGTAGTTGGACAGGTAAAACAACAGGTTCGGTTTGGGAATTATCAAAGTTGTTGCTAAAGTTAACCGTCGCCTCGCCAATCTCGGTCAGCATTGCTTCAAAAGCCACAGGCGCAAGTCTGGTTTCGGTGTAGCGCATGGCAGCAGGCGGATCATTATCCACCGAGCCAAAGTTACCATGACCATCTAGCAGGGGATAACGGGTAGAAAAGCTCTGTACCAAGCGCACCAAGGCATCATAAACCGACTGATCGCCGTGGGGATGATATTTTCCTAAAACATCTCCTACTACACGAGCGCACTTACGATAGGGACGGTCTGGAGTTAATCCCAACTCATACATCGCATACAGAATGCGCCTATGTACGGGTTTTAGTCCATCTCTCACGTCAGGCAAGGCTCTACCAACAATGACGCTCATGGCGTATTCAAGATACGATCTCTCCATTTCTTGGTGGAGAGGAGTAGGAATGATTTGACCACTTCCTAGTAAGTTAAGCTGCTGTGCCATTCAAAAAGATCTCCAAGAGTTAAAGGAAATATGCCAAAAAGATAATTGAGACTTGAGAAAACAAATGCTGAGAATATAAAAACATAACGTATGTTAAGCCTTACGGGTATCAAACTTTTCTATCTGGCTTTTTTGAGCCACAATAAAAACAAGTAACTGTAATCTTAGTAACTTTTATTTTCGTTATTGGAGCGTATTTCTTGTGTCCTTCGGCGACGCTGTAAAACAATTGCGGTGCGGGAACTAATCCCTTCGTCCCCGTTGAGGAGAAACTGTCTCGCAAAACGCGCTTTAGCTTTGCTGCGACGTTTATACCGCCCGTCGAACTGTTACCCTTTAGGGGGTCGCTCCTCATTTTTAACATCAAGTTTTTTTTTATCCTACAAAACTTTTCTAAGTAACATCCATGACAACGGTTTTGATTGTAGAAGATGACCCCATCAATTTGCGGGTTTTTTCCAAGATACTAACAAAAAAAGGCGATTTGCAGGTCAAAGGGACAGAAATTGTCGAAGAAGTCCTACAATATGCTCAATCTGGCGAGATTGATGCCATTTTGATGGATGTAGCTCTTGCTAATAGTATTTATCAGGGAAAACCAGTAGATGGAATTGAAATCACCCAAATGTTAAAGGCAGATCCCGCAACCGCAAATTTACCGGTGATCTTGGTGACTGCTCACGCTATGGAGGGCGATCGCGAAAATTTTCTCAATCAAAGTGGTGCAGATGGCTACATCTCCAAACCAGTAGTTGACCATGAAGCATTTATTCAACAGATCGTTTCTTTAATCAATAAGACATAATTGAAAAATTTGCAATTAGTTCCTCGTTGACTATTAATAAGTGACAGCTTTTTAGTACATTAGTCCTAAAAAAACAAATTCAACTTTCAATCCCTCATTCCTTATTTTTTAAAAAGACATTCTCGAAATATTTGCTGCACATCTTTAGCTGTCTTTTCCCAGTTAAATAACTTGGCACGCTCTAATCCCTTGTGGCTGAGATCGTGACGAAGATTAGGGTTAGTTAAAATATCATTCATTCCCTGAGTAATATTTTCCACATCATGAGGATCGACATATAATACGCTGTCTCCTCCCACTTCTGGGATAGAGGTGCTATCTGAAGCAATTACAGGACAACCACAAGCCATTGCTTCTAAGACTGGCAAACCAAACCCTTCGTAGAGAGAAGCAAATACTAAACATTGCGCCATAGAATACAAGCCAGGTAAATCAGCGGTGGGTACATAATCTAAAAAGATAATTCTATCTTTGGCTGACAGCAGTTCAGTTTGACGCTTAATTTCGGGATAAAAAAAGTCATCTTTTTGACCAGTAATGACAAATTGACAATCTTTGTCAGGTAAGCGATCGAAAGCCTCTAAGCAACGACCAAGGTTTTTGTAAAATCGCATATCTCCCACATAGAGTAAATATTTATCCAAGCTATATTTTCGGAGAACGTCTGGATTTGGTTTGGGAAAAAACAACTCTCGATCAAACCCCAGATAAACCACCTCTATCGATCCTGGATTTAGCTGATAATTTTCAATTAGGTCTTTTTTTGTGTGTTGAGAAATACAAATAATTTTTTGCGATCGCTTAAGAATAAAAGGTACAACATAACGATAATAATATTGCCATTTAGGACTTAATTCAGGGTATTTGAGGGGTATCAAATCATGAACGGTAACTATCTGAGGAACAATAGGAAATAACATTCCTTCGATCGCGGGAGAATAAAATAAGGCTGAATTTTGTTTAGTTAGCTGCTGGCGTAACTTAGTTTGATACCACCAAAGACGCTTGATATGTCCAGGAAAACCAAAGTCAGGAGATAAAGTATTTGCTACAGCAATAGACTTGTCTGGGTATTTAGTTTGAAATAGATCAGAGTGCGAATAAAGAGCATAATCAAAGTCGCTCAAGTTCATCAACTCAGAAATTAAATTATTGGTAAATACTCCCAAACCGCTAGCCTGTTTTTGAATATAAGTCCCGTTGATGGCGATTTTTGGCAGTGTAGACATTCAATTTCAACATAATCTTAATAACACCAGCATCTAGCAAAGCATATTTTTGATAATTAAACCCCGTCTACATAGAAAACCGTAGCTTTTGAATCGGAGATTGAGCTAGTTAAACAGGCAGGATATAATTTCTACTTGCTACTTGCTACTTGCTACTTACGAACAGTCAACTTAAAAACTCTTGGTTTCAAACTGGATGCGGTTTAGTTTAGTGGTGCTAAAGATCTAATTAATATACCAAGCTGATTAATTATTTATCCAATATACATACAAGAAAAAAGTAAAGTGGTTTTAAAACTTTGAGGTTGTTTATCGTATGGAAGTTTATCTAATTCGTCATGGTATTGCTGCTGAACGAGGAACTTATACTGATGATGAAAAACGTCCCTTAGTTGAGCAAGGTCGTTACAAGACCAAGAAAGTAGCAGAAAATTTGCTATCAACTAAATTAAGGTTTGACCTAATGTTGACTAGTCCTTTAGTACGAGCTTATCAAACCGCAGAAATTCTTCAACAGGTTGGTTTATCTAAAAAGATGGATACTTTTTCTCCTCTCAAACCTCATGGCGAAATTGAGCATTGGTTAGGCTGGCTACAGCAATGGCAAGCTGATAACCCTAAAGGAAAACTAGCTTTAGTGGGACATCAGCCAGATTTAGGTAACTGGGCAGAAATGCTGATTTGGGGTACTGTCAAAGGTCAGATAGTAGTTAAAAAAGCAGGCGTTGTTGGTTTAAAGATTCCTGGTATAGGTACGCCAATTTCTCGCAGCACTCTATTTTTGCTTACCTCTCCTAAGTGGATAATTTTTTAGAAGAATGAGAATGAGAACAGAAAATTATGACATTATGTTTCATTCAAGCGTTGATTAGGAAAGCCTGATAGTTAGGAATCAGACTTATTATCGTCATCTCTACTGCTGTTGAGCATATTAGGGTATTTGCCTCTCAATAAATCATTTTCAAATTGTAGTAAAGCATTTTTAAGTTTTTCAATTACGATTTCTCGTTGAGCTTCGTTTTTAGTTCGGTCTTGATTGACAATATTGTTCAGATTCCTAACAAATTCAGTTAAATCTCGAAGCTCTTGTCTTATTTCATCGATTTCAGAGGTATTTTCTTTTACTTGTCCCTTTAAGGTTAATAAATCTTTGCCGAATTGAGCTAACTGTCTCCACATTAACTGAGCTGCTTCCTCAAATCATCTAGCATCGATCTAGTTTCTATACCTAACCGCACAGTGTTTTGACGAGTTTCAGCTATGCGATCGTCTGCTTTATGAAGTTGAGTAAAAATTTTGTCTAATTCAGCAGAGTATTCCGACTCTTTGTCCAGTTCGGAATCTTGCACTTCTCCAGAATATGTAGGAATATTTGACATAATGTTTTTGCATAAACTATGTACGTAATATTAGCAAATTATTAGTTAAGTAAAAACAGCGATCGCCTTTTTAAATTAAAAGTTTTTAGCTAATAGCTGCTAGCTTTAAAAATATGAGAATCTATGGAAATCGACAGCTAAAAACAGTTCCAGGACAAAGAACCCGTCCCACTTCTGCTAGGGTAAGAGAGGCTTTATTTAATATTTGGCGCGATCGCCTGACCGATAGTCGTTGGCTGGACTTGTGTGCTGGTAATGGTTCGATGGGGGCAGAAGCCCTCTGTCGCGGTGCTAGCAAAGTAGTAGCGATTGAACAATACGGCAAAGCCTGTAACGTCATTGAGCAAAACTGGCAGCAGCTAGCCTCCCCAGAACAGTCTTATAAAGTAATCAAGGGGGACGTACTGGTTAAAATTAACAGCCTAGAAGGGCAGCAGTTTGATTGGATATATTTCGATCCACCCTACGATCATAGTTATTTATATCTGCCAGTTTTAAAAGCGATCGCAACTCTTGAATTAGTTACCCCCAAAGGTGCGATCGCAGTTGAACACAACCCTAAACTCTGGCAAGCTAAAGAAGTACCAGGGTTAGAGATATATCGTACTAAGTCTTATGGCAATACCACCTTAAGTTTTTATGCGGTTAAGCAATGAACATTTAACATTTAGCATTTATCAATTGATTTTAGGTTATCAAACTGTCCCTCGTTTTTGAATGGAGAAAATAAGCTAATGGCAAATAAATCTCTTCCAGGTAAATTGATTGTTAAATCTGGCAAGTTTGTCTGGACAACAATGTGGCAAATTATGATGTCTCAACTTGCTCCGGGCAATAAGTCTGGGGCTTATATTCGCCCCGAAAGCCAGTTAAGAAATTTTATTAACACCAAGCCAGATAATATTTATCAGCCTGAAGCTAATCGTTATCGTCTGTATGTTGGCATGGGTTGCCCTTGGGCGCATCGTACTTTAGTTACTAGGGCTTTGAAAGGGCTAGAAGATGCGATCGCCGTGTCGATTGTTTACCCTTCACCTGATGCAGGAATTTGGGTTTTGTCCCAGCCAGAATTGGGCTGCAATACCGTACCCGAACTGTATCAGCGATCGCAATCAGGCTATCAAGGACGTTCTACCGTGCCAATTTTATGGGATGACCAAACTAATACCATTGTTAATAATGAAAGTGCTGAGATTATTGCCATACTCAATTCAGAATTTAATCAATATGCCGATCGTTCTGACTGGGAACTTTATCCAGAATCTCTAAAAACTGCCATTGATAGCTGGAATGAAAAAATTTATCATACTGTCAATAATGGGGTTTATCGTTGCGGTTTTGCCCAAACTCAATCCGCTTATGAACAAGCAAGTCAAGAATTATTTGCCACTCTCGATCAGATAGATGCTGTTCTAAAAACTAATCGCTATCTTTGTGGCGATCGCCTAACTTTAGCAGACATACGCTTATTTACTACTTTGTTTCGTTTTGATATCGTTTATTATGGGCTGTTTAAATGCAATCTTCATCGTATCCGCGACTACGACTATCTAGGAGGTTATCTACGAGATATTTATCAGTTGCCAGGAATTGCCAAAACCTGCGATTTAGAAAGCGTCAAACGAGATTACTATGGTAATTTGTTTCCTTTAAATCCAGGCGGTATTATTCCCATTGGACCAGATATTAGTGATTTACAAGAGCCTCATCATCGGCAACGCTAAATTTGCTTATCTAGAGAAATGCTGAATGTAGATTTAGAATGAAGAGTATAACTGCAATTGTCATTTATCAAGCACAATACTCAACGATATTATTTATGAACACTCCTGAAATAGACACCAAAGATCGTAGCCTTGGAGCTTTAATCTATTTATTCCCGCTAGTTTATTCTTTGCCCTTTGGCATACTTTTATTATCTCAGTTTCCCTGGCTGTATCAGTTTTTTGCTCCTTTAGTGGCTATTTATGGCATTACCAACAGCCTACCTTTTGCCAGTTTGCTTATTTTCTTTGGTCTATGGTTTGCTGTAGTCAGAAATGAAAATGTGAGCAATTTTCTGCGCTTTAACGCTATGCAGGCTATTATGCTCAATATTTTGCAGATTTTGTTTAGCTTAATTATGGGAGTTTTAGTTCCTGCTTTTGGGGGGCAAAGTCTGATTAGTGAAACTTTAACTAACACTATTTTTATGGGTTCTGTTGCTGCCTGTTTCTTTTGTATTTTCCGTTCAATTCAAGGACAGTATCCCGAACTTCCTCTTCTTTCTGATGCTGCCTCTTCGCAGATTCGTTAATTAGTTAAAATTCTGAAATTAAGTAGCGATCGCAATATACTGCGATCGCTTTTTGTTGGAAGATATAGCAATACGCATTAACGTTATGACATTTTAAAATTGTTTATTTGCAGACGCGCTTCGCGTCTCGCCGTTGCGGAGCAACGTCGGCAGCCTCCAGGCTGCGCTACTTGCTACTTTCGAGCAGATAGCTTATGTGTCCTAATCCAACTTTGTACGGCTATATATAGCAATACGCACCTACGCGATAGACACTTACACTTATTACCTGATGTCAAATCTTCCTGCCAAAACTTGGGTTGGAAATACCGCTTGTGTCTACTAAATCATTTGACTGACCATAACGATACAATACAATCTTTTGCCAAGTCTGGGATAATCAACTACATCACGGGTAAGCCTTTGACCTACAACGATGCAACGAAGAACCTCTGAGCCTCTATTTTGCATTGTATGAGGAAGACCGCCTGCGGGGTAACCAATAAAATCTCCTGCGCTTACTTCGTAATCAGTCTCATCAATCGTTATAGTAGCTTTACCTGAGAGAATGTATATACATTCATCTTCAAAATAATGTACATGATATTCGGTAGATTCATATCCTGGGAGAACTTCAAGAAGATGAAAACCCAAATTACTTAAGCCAACAACGTCCCCAAGTGACTTATTGGTTCTTTTGGCATTATCGTTAAGATAGTGAGTCTTGGCTAGACCTTCCATTTTCTCGATATCATGTTTTCGTACAATGTAGTTCATGTCTTTTTCAAAATTTAGTTTTTTGTACTCAAACCGCTAAGCGATCAACGTTTTAATTAAAGTTCAAGCATTTTGGTAAGTATTCAATTTTAAATGCTGAATGAAAAATAAGATTGAACAAATAAAGCGATCGCCTACAAAAATATCAAAAATCATTATTTATTTTTAGATAAATCTATAAGTTTATTTTTTATATACACAGCCTAGTTTGATTTAAGCTTTGGAAGTTATAAAGAGACTATGACTAATTTTAAACAACATCAAGATTCTCCAAAAATTGGAGATCTCCGTGTATCTCACGATCAAAATGTAATCGTCGATTTAGTTCAAGATAAACGAGATGAAATTATTGAGATTGCAGCTAAACATGGGGCTTTCAATGTACGTATTTTCGGTTCTGTTGCTCGTAATCAAGCCGATATAAATAGCGATATTGATTTTTTAGTGGACTACTCCATCGATGATATTAGTCCTTGGTTTCCTGCGGGTTTAATGCTGGATTTGGAAAAATTACTGGGGCGTAAAGTAGATGTGGCAACGGAGGAGGCTTTAAAAGAGAGAATTAGAGAAAGAGTATTGAGTGAAGCGATCGCGCTATGAAATACGACCAAGAACGTTTGAGAGATATTCTTGAGGCGATCGCTCAAATTGAAAAGTATGCAGTTCAAGGACAAGCAGAATTTTTTAAAAATGAACTGATTCAAGTTTGGATTGTTCACCATCTACAAATTATTGGCGAAGCTTCCAGCAGTCTTTCTCAAACCCCGATCATTCAACATCCAAAAATTCCCTGGGCGCAAATCATCGCTTTCAGGAATATTCTGGTTCATGAATATTTTAGAATTGATTTGAAAGCTGTATGGAAAATTATCGAGCGAGATCTACCCGAATTAAAAAATCAAGTTAAAGACATTTTAAATATTGAGTAAATAGCATTATTCCTCATCCCTCTAAATGCTGTCAGTAATACTGCTAAAGTGAAAATTCTTTACTTTACACCCAGGAATAACGCTACCGCCACAGCGTTTTGCTTGACTTAATGCCACTACATTTTTCAGCATTTCAGGCAGACATTGATTAAAGCGCAGGTTTTTTATAGGGTGAGATATTTTGCCGTTTTCAATTAAAAAAGTGCCGTCTCTAGTCATACCCGTAACTTCTAGGGTGCGGGGGTTGACATAGCGCACATACCAAGCACGACTTACAAAGATGCCTCGTTCCGTACTGGCAATTAGCTCGGCAACAGTTTTATCTGAACCAGTCATTACCAAAGGATACATTGAGCCTGTGGCTTCTTTACCTTGTTCTCTTGCCCAGTAGCGACTATAGGCGAGAGTTTGAGGGATACCATCTTTAATGATATCCAGATTTTCGTTACTCAAGCCATTGCCAAAAAATCTGCCTCCCTGCAAGAGAGGATGAGCAGCATTACGCTGTACTTGAATAACGGGATTAAATAGCTGTTCGCCAACTTTATTACCGATAGGCTTACCTGAATCGTCACTGAGAGACATGAAAGATCGCCCTTCATCTGCTGCACGAGCATCCAAGTTCCAAATTACCCAAGGAAGAAGACTCGCAAATGCCGAAGGCTCAAAGATAACCGTGTAGTCTCCTGGTTTAACAGCTTGAGAATTACGCGAGGCGATCGCTCTTTCGATAACTTTCTCGGTCAATTCAACAATTGGTAACTGTTCAATACTCCACGCGGTACAGCGATTCCAGCTAGAACCATTATCAATACGGGCGGTAAAGCTAAAGTCGGCTTCGGTAGTGCGATCGCAACCCCGCAAACCTGCCGAATTACCAATAGCGTTTAAAGATACCTGAAAACTAAGCGTCCCCGATCCGTTAACCCCTGCATTTTTACTCAGAGAACATACCTGCTGAATAATTTCGCCTTTTTTCAGGGGAGAAAGGGTAGCAGTTGCTCGATCAAATGCAGGAGTGCGATCGCTATAGGTTTGCTTTGGTAATAATTCAACCCATTCAGGATCGACCGGGGCGATACTAGCTAAGTCTTCTGCTCGTTTGACCGTTAGAGCGATCGCATCTCGGTCTAATTCTGTAGTCGAAGCAGAGGCACTACGTTTACCAAAATAACTAGTTACGGTAATGCTAAAAGTATTCTTGCGGACGTTTTGACTAATTTGATTTTCACTGAAGCGACTTAGGGCGGTTTCATTGGCACTCAGGCTGACAAAAATACCGTCGGCTTGAGATTGGGCGATCGCAAATTCAATTAAAGCTAGGGCTTCAGTTTGTGTAACAAATGTATTAATAGTGGTTAAAGTCATATTTAACTAACAATTGGTAGGTAAAAGGCTAGAAGCTTTTGCCGTAAAAGCCTAAACTGTGTAAAGTTACATAGTAGCAATCTGGGAATGATAGTATTAATTTTTGGTGACTTAGGATAAATATTGTTATGGCTGAAACTTTAATGTTTAACGCTTTGAGAGAGGCGACAGACGAAGAAATGGCGAGAGATAAAACTGTCTTCGTCTTGGGTGAAGATGTCGGACATTATGGTGGTTCATATAAAGTCACCAAAGATCTACACAAAAAGTACGGAGATCTTCGTTTACTAGATACTCCCATTGCTGAAAATAGCTTTTGTGGAATGGCTGTAGGTGCTGCCATGACTGGCTTGCGCCCTATAATTGAAGGAATGAACATGGGCTTTTTACTGTTGGCATTTAACCAGATTGCCAATAATGCAGGGATGCTAAGATACACTTCTGGCGGTAACTTCAAAATTCCCATGGTAATTCGCGGTCCTGGTGGTGTAGGCAGACAGCTAGGTGCAGAACATTCCCAAAGACTAGAAGCTTATTTCCATGCTGTTCCAGGCTTAAAAATTGTTGCTTGCTCTACGGCATATAATTCTAAAGGTTTGCTTAAAGCAGCTATCCGAGACGACAACCCCGTACTATTTTTTGAACACGTCTTACTTTACAACTTGAAAGACGATCTGCCTGATGATGAGTATATTTTACCGTTAGATAAGGCAGAAATGGTGCGTAGAGGAAAGGATGTAACTATTCTTACCTATTCTAGAATGCGTCATCACTGTACCCAGGCTCTTAAAGAGATCGAAAAACAGGGTTATGACCCCGAAATTATCGATCTAATTTCTCTCAAGCCTTTCGACATGGAAACTATTAGTGAGTCTGTACGTAAAACTCACAAGGTAATCATTGTCGAAGAATGTATGAAAACTGGTGGTATTGGTGCTGAATTAGTAGCACTAATAAGTGAGCAGCTATTTGATGAATTAGATGCACCCGTATTGCGTCTATCTTCTCAGGACATTCCTACTCCTTACAATGGCAAATTGGAAAGTTTAACCATAGTGCAACCCGCACAAATTGCCGAAGCGGTGCAAAAAATGATGGAAGATAGGATTTAATTCTAATTTTCAGTTTGATATTGAATATAAAGACGTTATGTACGTCTGATGTGAATTAGCGGTCAGACCCCCTAAAGGGTTCAGCAGTTCCTTCAAGTCGGGGAACCCGCCCAACGGACTGCTTCACCGCGTCGCCGTCAGGCGCAAGGGAATGCTGACCAAGAAAAAAAGCTGATTCTTCCATTTCTATCCAAAACTTGTCTGTAAAAACCAAAATATAATACTGGGGGAACTTTCCCCCAGACCCCCTGTTGGGGACGTTACGACCCTCCCCAAACCCCTTCCGTAAACATTAACCATGACCATGACTTTACTTTGCTTGAGTTGGGTTCTCAAAAAATCTTTATTTCTCTTGAAATATTGGACTTTTTATAAGCTGATAGTTAAAAAGTCAATTCACATTAGACGTTACATAATCATACAAACGTCTTTTCGGCGTTCCCAGCTATAAAAAATAATAGATTAACCATAATCTGCATACTCATAGTTGTACAATTAACAGTTGTATTCTGCTAAACAGACTGTGATTGAACGCTATACCCTGCCCGAAATGGGCGAAATTTGGACTGATAACTACAAACTCAAGACATGGCTACAGGTAGAGATAGCAGTTTGCGAGGCACAAGCAGAACTAGGTTATACTCCCCAAGAAGCTGTTGATGAAATTAAAGCAAAAGCTAACTTCGATCCACAACGAGTATTAGAAATTGAAGCTGAAGTTCGCCATGACGTTATTGCCTTTCTGACTAATGTTAATGAATATGTAGGGGATGCAGGAAGATATATTCATGTAGGTTTGACCAGTTCTGATGTTTTGGATACTGGACTTGCTCTGCAAATGGTTATTAGTCTTAACCTGATTTTAGAAAAATTGGAAGAATTGACTCAGGCAATTCGTTACCAAGCACAGCAACACCGCTACACCGTCATGGTAGGCAGATCTCACGGAATTCACGCCGAACCTATTACCTTTGGCTTTAAGCTGGCTGGATGGCTAGCTGAAGTATTGCGGAATCGCGATCGCCTGGTAAGATTGCGTAAAGAAATTGCCGTCGGTAAGATTTCTGGAGCGGTAGGTACTTACGCCAATGTCGATCCTAAAATAGAAGCGATCGCCTGTCAAAAATTAGGCTTAGAACCAGATTGCGCTTCAACTCAAGTAATCTCTCGCGATCGTCATGCAGACTATGTTCAGCAGTTGGCTCTTCTAACAGCTTCTATTGAACGCTTTGCCGTAGAAATTCGTAACCTTCAGCGTACAGATGTTTTAGAGGTAGAAGAATTTTTCTCCAAAAAGCAAAAAGGTTCTTCGGCTATGCCTCACAAACGCAACCCCATTCGTTCGGAAAGATTGACGGGTATGGCGCGTATTGTCCGTGGTAACGCGGTAGCAGCCTTGGAAAACGTTGCTCTATGGCATGAACGAGATATCTCTCACAGTTCCGTAGAACGAGTTATCTTACCCGATAGCTGTATCCTGACTCACTTTATGCTCAAGGAAATCACAGGCTTAATTAAAAACCTGCTGGTATATCCTGAAAACATGAAGCGCAATATGAATGTCTATGGTGGTGTAATCTTTAGCCAACGAGTAATGCTAACTCTGGTAGAGAAAGGCATGAACCGAGAAGCAGCCTATGGTGTGGTGCAAGGATGCGCTCATGAGGCTTGGAACCAAATTGATGGCGATTTTCGTAAACTAATTTCTCAAGACGAAACAGTAACTAAAACTTTATCTACTGAGGAAATTGATGCCTGTTTCGATCCAAATCACCACTTGAAAAACCTGGATGAAATTTATCAACGCTTAGGAATTTAATTTTTCCTTGGTTTTGTAGTTGGGTTAGAAGTCAAACGTCTATTATTAGTTTTTAGTGGTTAGTTTTTAGTTGGACTAATGTTTCAATCCTGCAATTGGGATTAATAGGTTAGCGACTATCAGTTATCAGTAAACAGTTATCAGTTTGTTTCAGTCCCGTAATTGGGATTAATAGGTTAGCGACAAAACGCGCCGTAAAAAGCTACGGCATCTTACTGTTTCAGTCCCGTAATTGGGATTAATAGGTTAGCGACATGAACGTAAAAGATCCCGACCAAGAGAATTTACGCTTCGTTTCAGTCCCGTAATTGGGATTAATAGGTTAGCGACATTGACTGTTCTTCAATCTTGCCTAAAGGCACATTACGGTTTCAGTCCCGTAATTGGGATTAATAGGTTAGCGACCATATATATGTTTGCAACATGGCGACTTGATATTTAGAGTTTCAGTCCCGTAATTGGGATTAATAGGTTAGCGACGCGATCGCAAAGCTGATTTATGTCCATGTATTGTCTGGTTTCAGTCCCGTAATTGGGATTAATAGGTTAGCGACCAGGATAAATTGCTCGATGATTATTGTAAAACTAAGTTTCAGTCCCGTAATTGGGATTAATAGGTTAGCGACCGTTATTGAAGTATTGAATGACGATATTTTGGAGTTTCAGTCCCGTAATTGGGATTAATAGGTTAGCGACTTCGGGCGATTCGGTTTCGGCTAGTATGCTGGTCAGTTTCAGTCCCGTAATTGGGATTAATAGGTTAGCGACTTGAGACGACGCACAACTCAGGCGGTATTCACTGTTATGTTTCAGTCCCGTAATTGGGATTAATAGGTTAGCGACCCGTCGCGCTCTGCTAGGTGTTTAATTTTTTCTAGATGTTTCAGTCCCGTAATTGGGATTAATAGGTTAGCGACAGTGAGTGGCAAGTTTTTAGGGATGGAGTATTGCTGTTTCAGTCCCGTAATTGGGATTAATAGGTTAGCGACCCCGCCACCCGAAATCATTATAATCATGACCTTTGACAGTCACAAATGTCAAAGCTCCGTAAATTAGCCTCAAATCAAAAAATGAAATACGCATAATACAAGAATAGAATTGTGAAAAACATTCAATTTTCTAGGTTCTAGCTTTTTGTCGAACCTCCCAGGGATTACGCCCACGCTTGAGTTCGACAAAAGTTTCTAGATTGATATTAAAACAACTAAACTCATGTGTCGAGAAGTACAAAGCTAAAACTTTTTCTGATGACTGATAACTGATGACTGATGACTGATAACTGATAACTGATAACTGATAAAAAAATGATTGTATCCTCATGTTCTGGTTTTTGAGAGCTATAGTAGCATCTAAAACATAAATTCTCACCGAATCTGTTTCGAGTTTAATTAAATTCTCAATTTGATGCTGCAATAAATTTTTCTGGTTTTATTTCACGGTTGTTAATGATGGAGATAACTAAATTTACGGAAATATTTTTGCATAGTCATTTTCCTTTTCAGCAACTACCTCCGAATACAATTTTGATAATTCAACCCAGCATAAAACTACAGTATCGCGGTGTTACTTATCAAACTAAAAAGATTTTAGATATAAAGATCGATAACATTGAATTCGAGCCTGGCATAGTTAAATTAGATAGCTCTCAACAGTTTTTAAATTCTAAAAATATCAATACTCCAGAAAGGTCTGATAGTAGTTAATAAATAGTAACGCAAATATCCAGCTATCCTCACAATTTCTTCAAACTTTATTGCTACTTTTAAGCCATAAAAGAAAAGTGATTTTAATAGATTACTAAACTAAATTAAAGCTTAGGAGATCGAGGCAATGACAGAAGAAGGAAAAATATGGTGTCCAGCCATGGAATTTAATGAAACCGATAAAAATTTAATTCTCAAAGCAGAAATTCCTGGAATTGAAATTAAACATCTAAACATTAGTGCAGAACCCGAATCTATCTCAATTACTGGAATTCATGACCATCATCAATCATTGGCGGAAAAAGAACTAATTCCCTCTCAACTCCACTATGGGCAGCTTGAATGTAATGTTTCTTTACCAGAACCAATTCAAGTAAACCATGTTAAAGCAGAACTAATTGATGGAATTTTAACAATAACTATGCCGAAGGCAAATATAACAAGCGTAGCTATCACTTAATAGTCTTCTAGCGATAAATAAGAGGAAACTATGAATTTGGAAAGTCGAGGTCAAAGCAATGAAAGTACGTAGCAAATCATCAAGCTCAACACAAATACTAATCGGATTTTCTGTATTGCTAATGTTCATAGCTCAGACTAGTGTTCTTTGGGCATTAAGTAGGGTAATAAGGACTCGTCCGCATTTAGGACTTACTTTGGAATATCCTCTGACAAGACAACAATTTAATCAAGATTTCTTAGCTGAATAATTAATTAAAGAGGTAAAAGATATGAAGATTTTTATATGGATACAAGACACAACTCAATATCTTTGGGATGGAGTTTCAAGACTCTTTAAACCTACAGACGACGATTATCCAGAATCAGGAGTGCAGCCTTTTAGCGGAGATTCTGGCGAGGACTAATACCGTTTCTCTTTAAATTGGCGTGACTATGATTGACTTGGAGACTGGGGGACAGGGAGACACGGAGATTTATGTGTAGTCGTGATTTGGAGAATTAGTATAAAGGAAGTATTCCTAAAATTTTAGCTATTGCAGAGAGTAAAAATTTATCGTTCATTTTCTAGCCAGTAGATATGGCGAACCCTACTGGCTTTTTTCTAATCTCAGTTCGGAATTAGTTAGGACGATCGCTTTAACTCCGACTCGATTTCTTACTTAGTCTTTTTTTATTACCGAACAGTATCCTGTCAGTACTATTAGTGATCGAGATCATATTTACTACAAATATTTACTAATATACTGCTAAAGTATTGCATGAGTATTTTGTTATATGACTAGTTCACATTTTGATCAAAATTTTATAGAACTACTAAAGTCACATAATCTAAAGCACAAGTGGATAAAAATTATATCTAATCAAATTCACGACCTAGCTATAGTGGGTGCAGACGTACGATACATAACAGGGTTTGATAACTTATCACCAGAAATACAGTCTGTTATACAACAACACTATAACTATTTACACAAACAATATACAGATGGTCTTTAAAACTAAGGGACTGACCTAAAGACTGTGTAATTTTGATTGAATTAAAAGTATAGATGACAGCGAGAATTAATTTTAGGCGATCGCAATACAAGACTAAATATTGCGCCAGAAATTAAGCAAAAGACATGAACTAATTTGATAATATCTTTCTTCACAACTTCCTCAAGTTTTATTTGTAATATATTTTGTTGTGAAGACTATGAATTAGAAATCTCAATTACAACTAACGCTTTTTATAAGTTTTAATAGTTAATTTGAAAATTCTAATTTTAATTTACATCTAATAGTTAACTCATGTTGTTGGTGGTGTTTCTTGAGTTGACTGTTGAATTACAAGCAAAAAGGAACAAAACGATTATGAAAGCTACACAATTACTCCGACAATATCGTTATGGCATATTAGATTTTAAGGGTGCAAATTTACATTCTGTTCATCTTGAAGCTGCCGATCTAACGCGAATTAACTTAACTCAAGCAGATCTTAGTGATGCGGATCTTAGTGATACTGATTTAAGTGG
Source organism: Waterburya sp. (assembly GCA_965218345.1). Classification (GTDB taxonomy): domain Bacteria; phylum Cyanobacteriota; class Cyanobacteriia; order Cyanobacteriales; family Xenococcaceae; genus Waterburya. The sequence continues at coordinate 4,618,205 of CBDCKS010000002.1, read as the reverse complement.
TGCTTGTTTACAGCAGGCTAATTTGACTAACGCTAATTTGGTAAACGCTAGCTTAATAGGGGCAAATTTATCAGAAGTGAACTTAATTGGTGCAGATTTAGAAAATGCCGATCTCAGAGGCGCAGATTTGAGCGGTGCTGACTTACGCTGCGCTAATCTACACCGTGCTAATTTATGCAGTGCAAATTTGACTGATGTGGATCTTGGTGGCGCAGATTTAAGCGGTGCAGATTTGACTGAAGCAAAACTAGCTGGTACAGATATTTCTGTAGCAGAAACCAAGAACGCAGTTATAGAACACATAAATTGGGGTGGAGATGAAAGAAAGCAAGAAAATACTTCCCACCATTGGGTTAGTTGGTCGGGATAAATAAAGTCAGAGATTACTCCGTCGTTTTACGGCGGAGCCTGCTCTGACCGTTGGTCAAGATTTAGTTAAGGGCGAACGATCATTCGCCCGTACAAAAGTCCAAAGTGATGATTTTGGTTGAACAGTGTTTAGATGACATTGTTCAGTTTTTCTTGCCAGTTGGCTTGAGATGTATCTATCTCTATCACGTAAGCTTGTTCTGCTGGGGAAAAACCTTCTGCTTTTGCTTGCTGATTAGTAATTAAGTCTGCGGTGGCATCGGAGATATCATTTTGACGTTGGTTTAAGCGATCGCGCAACACAGATACAGGTGCAGTACAGTGGACTATTTTCCAAGCTATATTATTATTCTGGGCTTGGGTAATCACGAACTGACGCAGACTAAGGCGATTGTATTTGGCATCAAGAATTACCGTATATCCTTTCTGGGCTAGAATAATTCCCAATTCTCCAAGGCGATCGTAAGTTCTTTGAGTCATCTCTTGAGAGTAAATATTATCTGTCCCAGACTCATCTAGAGATATCCCTGCTAAATGTTTGCGAACAGCATCGGAGCGAATCTGAATTGCACCTTTCTTTCCAGCAATGCTTTGAGCCACTGTACTTTTACCCGACCCTGATAAGCCAGACATCAAAATTATACTGCCTAATGTACTTTGGGTATATTGGTAAGCCTGCCGATAATAATCACTAGCAGCTTTTATAGCCTCTTGTCGATCTATTTCAGCGACTTGAGAATCGTCTAGCAAAAAAGAATTTACCTTAGCTCTAACATAAGCTTGTCTACTTAAATATAGAGGCAATACAAGTAATCCCTTCCAGTCTCCTGTATATTCGAGATAACTATTCAGGAAAGCGTTGGCGAACTCTGGTTTTTTACACGCCTCTAAGTCCATGATGGTAAACGCCACATCATACATCGTGTCAACGAAGCGGAAAGATTCGTTAAATTCAAGGCGATCGAATAGCTGAATTTTGTCTTTCCATAGACAAATATTTTTGAGATGCAGGTCGCCGTGGCATTCTTTTATTTTGCCTCGATCGACTCTAGCCTGGAATAAATCTTGTCGTTCGCTAAAAAAAACATCGGTATAGGCTTTTGTTGCTTCAAACTGTTTCTGTGTTTGGACTGTGCCGACATATTTCTGAGATTGGCGATAGTTTTCTGCAAAAGCAGCACTAATCTTAGCTACAGTGCCAAAACTGTTGATGTAATGATTACTCTCAGCAGAAAAATGAAATTTAGCGACGATTTTTCCTAACTCAGTAAAGCGATCGCCATTGAGCTTACCAGCTTTTAACAAATTACTAAACAAGTTTTCTTGAGGAAACTGACGCATTTTCAAAGCGTATTCTACAATATGATCTGAGCTGCCAAGAACAAATCCATGCTCGTTGCTACCGATCGACATAACTTCTAAATATAGTTCGGCGGCTATTTTCTGGTTGAGTCTCAGCTCTTCATTTAAAAAAAATTTCCTTTTAGCTAGAGTCGAATAATCTAGAAAACCATAGTCAACGTTTTTTTTTAGCTTATATGTATATTCACCTGTCAAAAAGATATAGGAAGCATGAGTTTGAACCAGTTCAATGTTTTGCTCCACATGATGAGAATAAAAATCAGGCTGCTGCATTCGAGCAATTAATTGGGAAATATCAGCCATAACTAGAAAAGTATTGTTTTAGACATTATCCGTCTTCCCAGATATTTGAAAACAAATTCTATTGCTATGTTGGTAGAAGTCGTGGTTGGTAACGAGAAAAACTAGCTGATAAGCTGATAATCTTAGAAAAATTCACTTGCCTCTCATGTTTGGCAAGTCCTAGATCTGGCATTTCTTGCCAGCAGTGACGGCAAAACCAATATTCTCGATGATTTCCCAAGTGATGTAACAAGGGAGTGGAACAACAAGGGCAGATAGTTAAAGCGTTCATAATTATTTAAACCAAGTTTTTTAAACCAAAAATATTAAGTTGAGTCAAATTTAAGCTAATAATTGGTGGCGTAATTTTTCCTCACTTCAATCTGATTTAAATAATAGTTTTTAAATCTGAAGAAACCGTGAGGATTCTATACAAAACCTCAAAAACATTAATTATTCGTGGTTAAAATAACAAAATTACAAAGCTTCTTTTTATAGCAATACGAGGCTGTGTTAGGACACTTATTACTTATTACTTATTGGTTAGCTACCAGCCGAGAAATCCACAGATCTGGCTAGCTAGGGTCAGAGAATCAAAGGGTTTATTGATTACTCCTTTTGCCCCTGCACTATAGAAACGACGGCGATCGCTTGCTTGAGCTTTAGCAGTAATAAATATTGTTGGGATATGCTTGGTTTTAGGATTATGGAGTAACTTTTCTAGTGTTTGTATTCCATCTACTTCAGGCATCATGGCATCTAACAAAATGGCATCTGGCTGTTCTGTTTCGGCGATTTTAAGACCTTCTGTGCCACTCGAAGCACTCATCATTTCCCAACCCGCTTCAGACTCTAGACAAAAACTAGCTAGGGCTTTAATATCATCCTCATCATCAATAAATAAAATACGTTTTGCGTTCATACCATTAAAACTCAAGAGATGGTAGAGATCCTATCTGTCAAATATGAATGTTTTGTGAGATTTTTTCCAAAACCTATATTACAGCAATATGGACGTGGTTTATTTCAACTTCTGACCGCGGAAGACGGAGTACCTTTCACTTCATTGTTTTGGTAAAGAAAAGAAAAAGGTGCTGCCCTCACCGTAAACGCTTTCTACCCAAATTTTTCCCCTATGCTGCTCGACAATATGACGACAAATAGCCAAACCCAAACCTGTGCCTCCTTTTTTTCGAGAATCGGAAGCGTCTACCTGTTGAAAGCGTTCAAAGATAGTTTCTAGCTTGTCTGTTGGAATACCTCTGCCTCGATCTTTGACAGCAAAGAGAACGTTATTATTTTCCAATCGAGAAGAGATCGAAACTTTACTATCAACAGTAGAGAACTTAATGGCATTGCCAACAAGGTTAGTCAAGGTCTGTACTAAGCGATCGCGATCGCCTAAAAATTCCACAGATTGAGAATCGCCTTCTAGACTAACTCCCTGTTCGACTGCCATCGAGCGAGTGGTATCTATTGCCTGCTGGATCAATTCAGCACTATCACACCTTTGTTTTTCAATAATATCTTTCCCTGAATCCATTCGTTCCAAGTCAAGAATATCGTTAACCAGTCGTTTTAAGCGATCGCTATTTCTCAGAGCCATATCTGCCATCTTCGACCCCGATTCAGACAGTTCTCCTAAACGACCAGCACAGAGTAATTTTACTACACCATGAATCGAAGTTAAAGGAGTTCGCATTTCGTGACTGGCAATGGAAATAAATTCGCTTTTCATCTGTTCTACCGCCTTGCGGTCGGTGATATCTTCCACCATTGAGAAAAATCCTTTTACCTCACCATCTGAATCAAAATCGGGAATGTAGGTAGCACTCATCCAGTAAGAGTTGCCTTTTTCGGAAATATGTTGGTTCTCGAAAGTAGCTGTTTTTCCTGCCAGTGCTATCTCAACGTAGGGCAGCATTTTTTGATAGTTGTCTTCTCCGACTATTTCTTCGATCGCTCGTCCCTGTAAACTAGAACGGGATTTTCCATACCAGGTTTCGTAGGTACGATTGTTGTAGCGGTAACGTTGTTGATTATCAATGTAGGCGATTAATACGGGCAAAGCATCGGTAATTAGTCTCAACTGTTGTTCACTGCGTTGCAGAGATTTTTGGGCTTGGATGCGATCGCTAACATCCATAATTGTCTCCAATACTCTAAGAACTTTACCCTCAGAATCTACTGTTGGTTCGCCTCTACTTTCTAAATATTTGACTTTACCGTCGGGGGTTAGTAGTCGATAAATGATCTCCCAAGCTCTTCCCTGTCCATGTCCTGCACGAAGGGTGTTTTTAACTAGTAAAAGATCCTTTGGATGAACGCGAGCTAAAATTTCTTGACAAGACGGTATGGAACAGTAACAGTTTTTATCAAAGCCTAAAATATTGAATAATTCTTCTGACCAACTTCGTTCGTTCGTTTCATGGTCATATTCCCAACTACCAATTTTGGCAATTTGTTCTGCTCTTGCTAATAAAGTTTTGGATGACTGGAGCTTGAGTTTTGCCTGTTGACTCTCGGTAATATCTTTGAGTACCACTGTAAACAGCATTCCTGATTTGGTTTGAAGTTTCGCCACAGATGCCTCGGCAGGAAATTCTTCTCCATTTTGACGACGACCATATACATTACTGCTGCGCTCTGCCATGTTACGAGACGGTTCGCTAGATTTACCAAATTGTTTGATATGCTGGCTATGGACGTGGCGAAATGCTTCAGGTAGAAGGATATCTAAAGGTCGCCCCATAATTTCAGCAGCCTGATAGCCAAAAATCTTCTCTGCACCTTGATTAAACAGTTGAATCTGCTGTCTCTCATTAATTGAAATAATTGCTTCATCTGCATTATCCAAAATACCAGCTAGCTTTTGCTGATTTTCTCTTAAATCTTGCTCACTTTGCTTGCGTTCGTTAATTTCAGCCTGTAATAAGTCGTTAGTGCAGGTTAACTCTCTAGTCCTTTCTGATACTAGCTCCTCAGAATAATTAAATAATTGAGCCTGAATTAAAGCCACGCCAATTTGATCGGCTAGCTGATTGAGCATTAGAATCTCATTGTCTTGCCACTGTCGAGAATTATGACATTGATGGGCAATCAAAAGACCTTTAAGTTCGCCATGAGAAAGGATGGGAACGACTAGTTTAGCCTGTATTTGAAACTGTTTTAATAACTGTTTAATATCTAAAGAAATAGGCGCATCATCCAAATTATCAATCTGCAATACCTTTCCCTGACGGTATCTCACTATGTATTCACCCATTAGTAAAGGATCGGCAAGCTCATAACCCAACATAGAAGATAAATCGGGTAGGAGCGATTCACTAATTGGTACAGCCGTATTGTTTGATTTTAGTTCCACAATCAAAACGCGATCGCAAGCCAGAAGATTTTGTACTTCTGTAACAGCAGTTTGCAGGACTTTATCTAGCTCAATGGACATCCGAATTTTGCGGATTATTCCTGTGAGGAACTTAGTTTGTCGATATTGAAGCTCTAACTTATTCCAAACTCTTCGCTGTTCGGTAACATCAATGCCCGTAGCAATAATAAATTCAATCTTTCCCTGAGCATCAAACAAAGCAGTGTTCGACCAGGCAATAAGATTTTTACTACCATCTTTGGCAATCCAGCAGTTTTCATATTGATTGGGAACTTGTCCCCCAAGCAGTCGCTCAAAGACGGCTTTAGCTGTTGTTTTTTCCTCAGAGGGGATTAGAAAATCCCAGACTGATTTACCTTTGATTTCTGCAAAGCTATATCCAGTAACCTGTTCGCAGGTACGATTAAAACCAACTATTACTCCCTGCCGATCTAATATGGCTACCAAAGCACCGACAGTATTGATAACAGCTTTAGAAAAATCTCGTTCTTGCTGGAGTTGAATTTCTGCTTGTTTGCCCTCGCGCTGTGCAGCCTGTGGTACATCAACCGCCTGCACAACTGCATAGGGAAGCTTGTCAACCGTTCCCCGCCTTTGCAAGGCGGGGCTTGCGGTTGACCGCCTTCCGCGGTTAGATAGTTGAGGTCTACTGTTGCTGGAAATATCGGCCAGCAATTTTTTTTGCGGAAAAGACTGAATTAGATTCTGGAAATCGACAACTCCAATCAATTCTTCTGCATTATTCAAAATTGGTAGATGTTTAATCGAATGCTGTTGAAGCAATGACCAAACTGATTGAATATTCTGGCATTGCGATCGCAATCTCGCGATTACAGGCTGAGTCATTGCCTGAGCAACAGTAGCAGTCTCTATCTCAATTTCTGTTGATATTGCTCTTAATACATCGCCTTTGGTCAAAATTCCGACTAATTTTGTTTTGACTACCAAAATATAGTCAATTTCTGGTTGGGCAAACAAAGCGATCGCGTCTTTTAATAAAGTGTTTGACGCGACGGTTACAGGATTAGGTTCAATGTACTTATCAATACACACTATTTAAAATTACCTAAATATCAAAATTTGATTCGGTGAATGAAGAGAAAAAACACAGTTTTTATCTACTTAATTGTAATATTTTTGTCATTCAATTGCTTAACTTTTACCATATAACTTAATCCAACTCCTAGCTACATAGAAAGCGTAGTCCTTTGTGACCGCGGAAGGCGGTGAACGCAGCGCGGTCTTGGGGGTTTCTGAGGGCGTAATTCTGGGGTTTCCCCAGAATGTTGACCGCCCGAAAAGGCGTTTATATCGGACGTGGCGGAGTACCGTTCACTTTTAATCGGTATTTCCTCACAAGATCCTCAAATTCTTTTTCTAAACTTATTAAACAAGACAGCTTTCTAGTGCCATATAAATTGAAAGTATCCAAAATGCTAGAGCTACTAATAAACTTTCTGCGATCGCAATTGAAGATTTCCGCTGAGGCAATTTCGTTGGCACAGAGAAATCAAGTTATAGAACCCAATATTTTGCCCATAATTCTTTGGCAATATGGGTTAATTGATACAAAACAGTTAGATCGAGTCCTTGATTGGTTAGAAGTATTTTGATTGAGAGCTATGAAACAGAATGAAGAATATATCTACTCCTTTAGCAATGCTAGCTCTACCCTAAGAGTTATTAAGTATTTGCGTAATAAATATCAAACATATTTAGATTCAGTGGCAATTATTAATCTAGTCGATCGCTGGTTGGTTCAAATCCACCTGAAAAGTTCAATACCTTATCAATCGAGAAAAAATCTTCAGTCATTTCTTAATGAAATGGGTATGATTATCCAACCTTCATCCAAGATAATTAATGCTTTGGCAAGTTTAGCACAAGGAGAATCTCCTACTGAGGTTATGAATCGCTATCAGGTAGTAATTGTTGATTATGGAAATCCAAAAACCGAAGAAATTGAGATTTTTCGCGACCAGATTGTAGATAGATTGGGCTACTGTCCACAGAACATGGTTTAAATGTAGTTAAAGGTCAACGGTACACCGCCTTGAAAAGGAGGAGCGACCCCGCGTCGCCGTCAGGCGCAAGGGAACGCGCTCCGATGCGGTGCCTGTGTTGACCGCCTTCCGCGGTCAATTAGGGGCGAACGATCCTTCGCCCGTACCAGTCATAAGTTTACTGCGTCGTAATCGATTGAGAATACGGTTAGCTAATATCGATCCAGTTACAGGTTTACATAGATAGTCATCTGCACCAGTAGCAAAAGCCTGATATTGAGTTTTTTCGTCTTGATGTACGCTTAAAAATAAAATTGGTAAGTGCTGATAACGGCGATCGCTTCTAAGAACTTGACATAGTTCGATACCATTAATTTCTGGCATTTCTATATCCAGTACGAGTAGATCTGGTTCGACATCTTCTAAGACATCCCAAAAATGCTGTGGATCGCTCAGGGTGGTTAGTTCAAAACCCCAGGGCTGAAGGGACATCTTCAATGAGAATAATACCTGTGGATCGTCATCGAGAATTAAGACTTTAGCAGCAGACCCCGAACTTTGAAGTAATTCTGTAACACAATTAATAGCAATAGTTGGTTCTACTGGATACTGCAACGTTAAGTTAACGCCTTGGCGAACAATATCTAAGCGATCTAGTAGCTGTGGAGATTCGGCGATCGCCACAATAGGCAACTCGGATAAATGCTGATGTAGCTGTTCGAGAAATGTCAGATCTTCGCCATCGGGAAACGTTATTTTATGCAGCACCACATCGATAGATTCTCGATCTGTTATTGCTCCTGCTTGCTCAAGATTAGATGCGATAAAGGCTTTCATTCCTTTTTGTTGAGCTTCGACAAATAGTTTCTGGCTATACTCAGCATCGAGGTCGCGATCGATTATCAGCAATGAAATATTTTTACCCAAAGCATCTCTAACTGTCTCTTCAAAAGGCTGATGTTGCAGTTCGGTATAAAGGGCAGAAACTAGTTCGGTAACTTGTTTTGGATCGGCAGTTTCAATAGAATCATTATCTAATAATTGCTCAAGCTGCTTGGCAATTTTTGAGCCTTTGGGAAAACCAAAACAACCCAATGAACCTCCAAGCTTATGAGCAGAACTTTTAGCTTGAGCGTGTATTTCTGGGTTTACCTGCTCTTCTACTAATGCTTTGGCAAAGTTTTCTAAGTCAGCTAACCGCCCAAATGCTGCATCTTTGAACTTTAACCAAGTTTGGGTAATTACTGCCGATCTATTTTGCTTATCGCTAGCAGTTTGAACCAAATTGCTTTGTCGATCTTCTTCAGACTTGAGACGATAACCAATACCATATACAGTCTTAATCGTATCTTTCTCTAAACCAGCAGACTTGAGTTTGTGACGCAGACCTTTTATATGGGTTCTGACCGCCTCTTCACCTGGAGGATCTTCCCCTGCCCAGATGTTATTGATAATTGCCCCTGGACTAAATACCTGTTTGGGATGGCGCATAAACAGTTCGATCATGCCGTATTCTTTGGGAGTCAGAGGTAATAATTGTTCTCGACAATGTACTTCATGAGTTTTGGGATTTAAAGTCAAATTTCCCCATTCTAATATTGGTGAAGATACGCTGATTTCTCGCCGTAACAAAGCACGGATTCTGGCGGTGAGTTCGTCAAAATTGAAGGGTTTGACTAAATAATCATCCGCACCCGAATCCAACCCCATTACTTTATCATCATGGCGATCGCGAGCAGTCAAGAGCAGAATCGGCATCTTATAGCCCTCGGCTCTAATCTGCTGGCAAAGCTCTACTCCATCGATATCGGGCAACATCCAGTCGAGAACCAATAGATCGAAGTCAAACAGCAGCAGAAACTCCCAGCCCATCTCACCATTGCTGGCAATATCGACAGCATAACGCTGTTCAACTAATTTGTTAGCCAAGACTTCCATTAATTGTTCATCGTCGTCTACGAGTAAAATTCTCATGGATGGATTTAAGTTACTTCTCTACAATTTTTAAATTTCGCTTGTCATTGATCTCGCACGTACTATAGCATTCCATATTTCATGAGAGGAAAGGGGGAAAGCAACAATGTAATTGGACAAGCTGCTTGGCTTGGCAGCGTCCCTCACGCTCAAAACTGCAAAGCGACAATCAATTAACATTAAAGCAATCGCTCTTTTAGAATCATCAATCCAATTACAGATATAACAATCACAGTAAATTGGAAGATTGTTTTGATTAAACTTCTAAAATAAAGCAAAGAAGATGATATGAGACAAGACAATCATGAGTAAATCAACTAATCTCAAAATTGGCGAACTGGCAAAACAAACAGGTTTTGCTGTGGGGACTTTACGTTACTACAGTGATTTAGGACTACTGCAACCAGCACAAAGAGGGGATAACGGCTATCGTTACTATAGTCAGAATGCTGGTCAACAAGTAGAATTCATCAAGAAAGCTCAAGCTTTAGGATTTACCCTTGAAGAAATCAAACAAATTCTCGATGTACGCGATCGCGGAGAAAAACCTTGTGCTTTGGTGCAAAGTTTATTAGACAGTAAGATTGAGCAAATTCAAATTCAAATTAGGCGAATGACCTTATTTAAAGCGGAATTAGAAGAATATCGCACTGCCTGGACAAATAACCCCAATCCTGAATCAAAGCCCCAAGAAGTTTGTCCATTGATTTCTAGCGTGTCTTTAAATTCTGTATCTCCAAATTAACCTGACCCAGCAATCAAAATCCTATCTTCAATAGTATTCAATTCAATTCTTGTCTACCTTCTAAAGCTCTGGCTAAAGTCACTTCGTCGGCGTATTCTAAATCTCCACCCATCGGCAAACCAAAGGCAATTCTGGTTACTTTGGCAAAAGGAAAATGCTTCAGCAACTCATTAATATATAGAGTAGTCGTTTCTCCTTCCACACTAGGATTAATCGCTAGAATAATTTCTTTGATTTGCTCTTTGGTAACTCTGCGAACTAAAGCTTCAATATTTAGCTGTTCTGGTCCAATGCCATCCATAGGCGAGATTACACCGCCTAAAACATGATATAAACCGCTGTATTCTCTAGTTTTTTCTAGGGCAATTATGTCGCGGGAATCGGCAACGACGCATACTGTAGAGCGATCGCGATTTTTATTATTACAAATTGCACATACAGGTTCGGCAGAAAGATGAAAACAGACGCGACAAAAACCAACTTTTTGTTTGGCTGCAACTAAAGCTTGAGCTAAAGCTTGAACTTCTGTTTCAGGACGTTTGAGCAGGTGTAGTGCTAGTCTTTGTGCGGTTTTTGGTCCTACTCCTGGTAAAAGCTGTAACTGCTCAATTAAGCGAGCTAAAGGAGGCGTATAAATGGCGTGCTTCCCCACAATATTTTGAGTTTTGGAAAAATTATTATAACAATTCTTGGTAATACTAGATCTGACCCAATACTTCTCGTTTAAGCCTTGTTATAGCAATACGTATTAACGTTAAGACATTTCCAAATTGTTTATTTGCAGACGCTGGAGCGTCTTGCCGTTGCGGAGCAACGTCGGCAGCCTCCAGGCTGCGCTACTTGCTACTTGTTACTTTTGAGCAGATAGCGTATGTGTCCTAATCTAACTTTGTACGGCTATATTTGTTAGTTGAGCAGTAGGTAAGTGCGAACTGGAGTTCGCCGCCTTTCCTTCGGAAAGTCGAGCCGCAAAAAGCGGCTGGCGACACGCCAAGCGCGTATGTTTGTAGTTTTTTCAATTTGAAAGATATTAGCATTCTAGATATTTCATTAATTTTATTTTCTCTACTACAAACTACAAACTAATAGATAGTAGGTAATCACTATTTCTTACCTAAGCTAATTATCTTCTTTTAAGAAATCTTTGATCACTTTGTGTTCATCTAGTTCCTGTTCTGAATGATTATTGCGAGTATCGGTAATTAGCCAGTCTAAAGCTGCTGCCTGTAAATCGATCGCTGCACCTGTTTTATCAACACAGTAACGACCAAATACTAGCTTATCTACTAAGCGAATGCCCTCCCCTAAGCGGGAATATTCAAAAATAACGCTATTATCTACCGTTGCACCACTACAGATATAGCAGTTGGGACCAATCATAGCTGGACCAATAATTTTGGCGCCGTCTTCAATTTTGGTCATCCCGCCGATGTAAACGGGTCCAGTAATGTCAACTTTGTCCCAGTTAACGGCTACATTTAGCCCTGTATAAATTCCAGGAGCAACTTCTGTACCAGGAATATTAACGTTTTTGATTTGTCTAGTTAGCACTCCGCGAATAGCGTGCCAATAGTCGGGAACTTTGCCAATATCAACCCATTCAAAGTCCATCGAGACAGCAAAAAAAGGAGCTTCTTTGGCGACCAGCGTAGGGAATAATTCTCCACCGATATCGTATTCCTGATTAGGAGGAATGTAATCAAATATTTCTGGCTCAAAGATATAAATGCCTGTATTGATCTCTCGACTCAAAGCCTCTTCGACGGCAGGTTTTTCCTGAAAAGATTGAATCCGTCCTCGATCGTCAGTAACTACTACACCGTAGCTGGAAACTTCTTCCTTGGGAACTTTTTTCGTTACTACCGTGGCGATCGCACCTTTGTCTTTATGCTGCTTTACTGCTGCGGTTAAATCTAGATCGATTAAGGCATCACCACACAAAACCACAAAAGTATCGTCAAAAAAAGCATTAAAGTCCTGAATTTTTCGCAAACCGCCAGCCGAGCCAACTGCTTCGCCTACTAGTTTGCCATCGACGATACTGCCTTCAAAAGAATAGCCAATATCAACACCGAAACGTTGCCCATCACGGAAATACCCCTCGATCTCGTAAGCTAAATGACTAACGTTGACCATAATTTGATCGAAGCCATGCTGCCTTAAAAGTTCGAGTAAAAACTCCATGACTGGCTTTTGTAGAATCGGAATTAAAGGTTTGGGTATTGTGTATGTTATGGGACGAACACGAGTGCCTTTACCAGCCGCCAAAATCATGGCTTTCATCAAAGCTTCTCCTCAACCAGACTTATATTAACTATTTGAACTATTACAGTGTATCAACAATGGCTACGGTAAACTCATGTTTGTATACAGGAGTTTAACGGACGAATACTAAGGTCTTGATAAAATTCTTCTTGAAACAATTCTACTTTAGATTGGGCAGAGAGCAGTAATAACGCCCAAAATATTCCTGCTCTATCTAAGTCCTGGTGATTATCCTTATCTTTGACTTTGGTAGATTCGGCAAGATGCCATCTTTGCAATAGCTGTTCCCAGTCTACATAATCATTATTTGAGGACAGTTGAGTTAAATGAATATGTAAAAAACTTTCTAACTGAGCAGCTAACTCGGTCAAATTTTCATTGTGCGCCAGTTGAGCGATCGCTTTGATGGCTGCACTGCGAGAGCGTTGAGAACGACGGGGAGAACCATCGGTAGCTGCTGCCTCTATTTCGGCTGCAATATGTTCTAACTGTTCAATTAATTCTTGCAGGGTGACACGGCGTTTTCCCACTGGTTGAATGGAGGTACGTCGGCGCAGATGCTGTTCTAAATTTGCGGGCAGAGTTCTTCTTTCTACTTCTTCTAAAAATTCCTCTTCCAAAAATTCTTCTTCTATTTCAGCTATTTCCGACTGCAACAAATGCAGACTGTCGGCTTTAAACAAGACTAGCATTGATGCCCAAAGAAATGCTTGACCAGAACGGGGAAGATCGGCTTCTTGCTGCGGTAGGTCAGTTTCGCCCATCAGCCCAAGTTCGGCTAAAAAGCGGTCGATAATACTAATTACGGGAACATCCCAAGGATCGATTTCACCTCGTTCGGCGAGATCGATTAAATTGGCGATCGCTTCTTGTGCAGGAGTTATAGTCATAATCCATCATTTATAATCCATAACTCATGATTTTTACAACTTACTTGGGCAAATAAACCTAAAATTAGACTAAATATGCCTTAAAAGCAAAAAATTATCAGATAAATTGAATGTCTCAAATACTAAATTTTAGTTTTAAGGTTTGGATTTTGGCAGCAGGTAGGCTGCTATCGCAAATCGGCACTGGCTTTACGTTATTTTACGCGCCGATTTTTTTTGTTAATCAGGTAGGGCTGTCTTCGACTCTGGTGGGCGTGGCTTTAGGTAGTGGTTCGGTTTCAGGGGTTGCAGGTAGATTTTTTGGGGGACAGTGGACGGATTCTCCCCGTTGGGGACGCAGAAAAACTCTTTTAACTGCTTCTGCCGTATCTGTACTAGCAGACGTGGTTTTAGCTTTAACCACTAATTTTCCTACCTTGATTTTGGGTAATCTGCTAATGGGCTTTGGCGTTGGCATATATTGGCCCGCCACTGAAGCAGCTATTATCGATCTGACAACTCCCGAACAGCGTAACGAAGCGTTTGCTGTAACGCGGTTGGCTGACAGTTTGGGCTTGAGTTTGGGGGTGGTATTAGGCGGGGCATTAATTGCCAATTCTGGTAACTATCGAGCTTTATTTGTCATTGATGGGATTTCTTTTATTGTTTTTTTTGCCGTCATTTATTTCGCGATCGCTGAAACTTTTCAATTTCAGTCTCAACCAGAAGTAAAAAAACAGAATGGCTGGTCTTTGGCATTGCGCGATCGCGCTCTGATGGTATATGTAGCGGTAAATATTTTATTTACTATCTATCTTTCTCAGGTACAAAGCACCATGCCTTTATACCTCAAAAACTTTGTGCAGCTAGGAGATACGGGGACAGGTTTCTCGGATAAGGTTATTAGTGGTTTATTTACGTGGCACATTGTCTTTGCTGCGATCTGCCAACTACCTACAGCCTGGATACTCAATCGCTTTAGTCGTATTACAGGATTGACCTTTTCTCTATTCTTATGGGGAATTGCCTTTATTTTGGTTTGGGTAACGGGTAGTGTGTCCAACAATACCTTAAATTGGGCAATTTTAACTCTGGGAATTATGTCTTTAGGCATGGTAACTTATACCCCTATTGCTTCGGGTTTGGTGGCAGAATTAGCTCCTGAGTCTTTGCGAGGGGTCTATTTTTCTATTAATTCTCAATGTTGGGCGATTGGCTATTTTATCGGTCCCCCATTAGGAGGTTGGGCATTAGATCATCCGCAATTTATTAATTACTTTTGGTTTGGATGTGCTGCCTCTGTAATAGTTGGCATGGCTATTCTCCAGTATTTAAAACAACTGACTGGCAGTTTGACACCCTCAAATAACAATTGATATAGGTGCGCCAGCTAAGTCACTAAGAACTTACGTGCCTTAAAAAAGGTGAAAATTCTGGAATTGAGCAACTAAGAGAAAGGATATTTTGAACAAAATATCCTTTTGCCAACGCCAATTGTTGTTTCACAAGTAGCAAGTACCGCGCTTTGCGCTCAAGTAGCGCAGCCTGGAGGCTGCCGACGTTGCTCCGTAACGGCGAGACGCGAAGCGCGTCTGCAAGTTTTACCTCTCGTTAAAACAAGAGGATTTAATAATTGAAATATGATTTTATATTTTTCTCATGAATGACAAAGGCGCATAGTTCGCCGCATATAGACTTTATACCATCGAAGGCAGCTATATTACTTGCTACTTGCTACTTTCTACTTGCTACTTTTGCTAAGGAGCTTGGTAATCATCTAGTCTTTTAGCTTATTTGCCCAACATTTTTTTAAGAGCTTTCTTTTGTTGTGATGCCCAAAGTAAAGGAGTGCCAGCTTTTGACCACAAAGGCATGGGTATAGCAGACCAATAGTAAATTGAAAGTAGTTTACGGCTACGATCTAGAGGGCAAGTTAAAGCAGTGGGTACGCCATGGAAAGTTTTGGCAGTAGTGGGGAAAATAATGGTGCGGTTAAAATAGGGAGGGTAACTAACCAGATCTTGAGGATTATGAGGATTTCGCAGTGCTAATTCTCCTCCCCAATTACTGTCCCAATCTTCATTAAGATAAATCAACAGGTTAAAGCGACGCATTAATGGTAAAGAAAAATGCTTGGTATAGTCAGCGTGCATTTCTAACCAACCACCTTGGTACATTTCGTGTAAACCTGCTCCAAAAAACAACGGATCGCCAACCAAGTTGTCTACACCAACAATTCCTTCAATGGCACGAATAAAATCTTTAGAATTCAGCCAGAGACAGAACAACTGCGTGAACATTGATAGATTATCAATACCTTTAGAAGTAGTTTTTAACTCATGGGCAGTGTCCCAAACTATCCAGTTTCTATCTTCTGATTTGGGAAAATCTGCTACTATGCGATTAAGTGTTTCAGGCTCAAAAAGATTATCAATAACTAAATGAGGATAGGGCTTTCCTTGAAGATAAGACTCTCTTAGAGAATCTGATTGAAGACGCAAACGGTCTAATGCCGAGGTTAAGGTTGACAAACGTATAGTGTCATTTTCTAAAGCCAAGGGAGACATACTAACGTCATTATTCATAATTATAGTTTTTTAAAATAATTAGCTTTTAATTTTCACCAGTTTAACAGACAATTATTTTAAGGTCATCACAATTTTGTGACAATTTTGTGACAATAATGACAAACGCTTAACTCCAAATAAGGTAGGAATTACATCTTAATTCAGACTAAGCGTTCATTATAAACCCCTAGAAAGCTGCCAGTATTTTTGCACCAGTTGATAACGAAAAGTATAGGTACTACCAGATAAATTATCTTCCTGAACTACATAGTAATCTTTCATCAACAGCCTTAAGACATTTCTAGCAGTTTCTTTATCCTTAGTATCTGGTTCGGTTTTAAGATACTGCCATAGTCTTGAGAAAGGGGTGGGCGGATTAATTGATAAAATATCTAAAATTTCTAAAGCATAGGGTTTTTGCTCATCGGTGTAGTAATTATCAATTCGCTCGCGGTAATGATCCAATTTCCAAAGGTTGAGAGGATTACGCAAACATTCAACTACAGTATTATTGATATCTTCTGAGGTCACTTCTCCTTCAATATATTTAAGCTGATTAACTAGGTGATGGATATAAAAGGGAATACAGTCCACCGCTAGAGCAATTTCTTCGGCTATTTCTTGAGGGCGATCGACGGCTATATCTTCCCCCGCAAGTAGATTAACAGCTAGTTGAATTGCAGCCTCTAAAGATAGTGGTTGACCATCGATGGGATACATATCATTAGTGGGATCGTTGCTATAACCTGCTTTCTGCAAGTTTTTAATGATATGATGCAAACCAATTGAGCCAGAAAATATCATGCGGATATCGGGATAAGTCTGGCGCAGCGATCGCAAAATATCTAAGGTTTCTGTGGCTGCATCGTCGCTAAAATTGCCTAATAAATGCGGCATCTCATCCCAAATAAAGATTATCTGTTTATTTTGCAGCGTCACTAAATCTTCAATTGTTTTAGTCAACAAAGTTTTCCAGTGTTCTGCTGCCACATCAGGAAACTGATAACCGCTAAAGTAAGCACCAATTAATTCACTGATAAACTCCCTAACTCGTCTAGCTTTGCCAGCTTCTCTAAGGTAAGTTTCCGTATCTTGCCAAACCGCCTCGACAAATTCAATTGGCGTTCTAATTCCTTCCAAATCGCGATAGATAGGCAGCATATTTGGGGGTGCTTCGGCAGTCATTTTTTTGAGAATGCTACTTTTGCCGATCCGCCTCTCACCACTGAAAATAAGGCTTTGTTGACTTAATCTGTCCCAAAGACTGGCGATCAGTTCTTCTCTACCAACTATCTCTTCTGGAGATATTTGTCCCCCTGGATTTACCTTAAAATCTTCATTTTTGAACTTAAAACTGGCAATTTGGTCATTCCATTCTCTTTCTGGTTGAGACGCACCATTCCAATCAAGATTTAATTCTTGACACAGACGAATAAAAGTATTTAGGGCGATCGGCTTACAATTGATAAACTTGGAGACTGATGAACGGGATATATTTAGGCGATCGGCAATTGTTCGCTGCGTTAATTGCTTGGTGGCTAAAGATTCCTCTACTTTTGGTATCCATTCACTATTTAACTGTAAAGAGCTACGTGCCATATTGCTTTATTTTTCTTTGTAGATAACCGCAGTAATCAAGACTGTCTTAAAATATCATAAGCAATCCTACATGAACAAAATCGTTGAGAATCGTTGCTTTAAGATTTTTATTCTACTTTTAAAAGTTTTAAATTTTTAGTTGTTTGATGTAAATACCAATTTGAAACATAGCAACCACAGTGATTAATTCTGCCTTTCAGGGAAAAATATAAATTAGTAATGTCTGCTAACTAAATAAGTTGAAGGTGTAGCGACACTATTAAACAATCTCTAGGAGTGAATTATAAATTATGAAGCCTTTAAGCGTTGGTAATGTAGTTAGTGCAGGTTTGCGTATCTATCGAGATAATTTTAAAAAGTATTTTAAATTAGCGTTTTTTGGCTATTTATGGATCTTTGTGCCTATTTATGGCTGGGCAAAATTTTCAGCCATGACGGGAATTATTTCTCGTCTAGCATTCAAAGAAGTTGCCGAGCAACCAGAAACAGTTAGAGATGCTCAACGCTATGTTAATCCTAGGATGTGGAGTTTTTTAGTCGCGGGACTTTTAGTTAGTCTCATTTTGTTTGGGGCAATCATTCCTTATACTTTGATTATGGTGATTGCCTTAGGAATTGCAGGAGCTTTTTTTAACAGAAGTTCTTTTGGAGTCTTAGGAATAGTTGTTATTAGTTTAGTGTCAGTAGCTGCTATTTTGTTATTTATTTTTGGCATCATTTGGCTTTTTTCTAAACTATTTTTAGTTGAGCTACCTTTGGCAATAGAAGAAAATGCTAATGCTACTAATACAATCAAGAGAGCTTGGCAACTAACTAAAGGATCTGTAGGGCGAATTCAAATTATTGTGTTTTTGGTTTTTCTGATTAGTCTGCCAATCGGCATTGGGATTAATATACTGAGCGTAATTTTACAGCTAATCATTGGTACTGCACTAGACAATAATTCTGCTTTAGCAGGAATTGGGTATTTATTCTACATTGTTTTTATTTTAGGAGTTAGTGCTTTTATACTTCCTCTATGGCAATCGGTTAAAGCCGTAATTTATTACGATTTAAGAGTACGCCGAGAGGGAATGGGCATCGACTTGAGAAAATAATAAACTCTCAACGAGCAAGAACTATTTAATTATCTTGGTACAAAACAAAAGTTGAAAAAGAAGACAAAAAAAGGTTTGATCGAGAACTATACCTCTATCGAAACCCATGAATAATGTTAACTCGATCCAACAACCTTCAAACCTCAATTAAAATGTTTGGTTTTATAAATTTGCATAAGCCTGCTGGCTTTACTTCTCATGATTGCGTTGCCAAATTAAGAAAATTATTAAACACTAAAAAAATCGGTCATGGTGGAACTTTAGATCCTGCTGCAACAGGAGTATTGCCCGTAGCGGTAGGTAAAGCTACTAGGCTACTTCAGTTTTTACCTGCACCAAAAGCCTATCGCGCCAAGATTCGTCTAGGAGTAACGACAACTACCGATGATTTAGAAGGAGAAGTAATTCAAAGCGTCAAGCGAGTAAATCTAGATCGATCGCAAATTGCCTCCAGCTTAAACAGATTTCTTGGCACAATTGAACAAGTGCCACCAATTTATAGCGCGATCAAGAAAAACGGCAAAAAGCTTTATGAATTGGCAAGGAAAGGAGAAAAGATTGAAATCGAATCTAGAACGGTAACAATCAGCAAAATTGAATTACTTGATATCTATAATGATCGGTTTTACGAACTAGAAATAGATATTAACTGTAGTCCTGGTACATATATTAGAACGATCGCCAGAGATTTGGGCAAAAATTTAGGCGTAGGTGGTACTTTAGCAAACCTTATCCGTACTGAAAGCTGTGGGATGCAGCTAGATAACAGTATTACCTTTGAAGAGATAGAAAGCCAACTGCAACAAAAAACTTTTAGTTTAATTGAACCTAGTTTGCTACTTGCTCATTTAGATTCTGTAACTCTGATGGATGAAGACTCTAAATTCTTTTGTCAAGGGCAATTAATAGATTTAGGTCAAGCTACAGCAAGCAGCAAAGAAATATCATTATTAGATAGAGATAGTTACATAATTATTTACTCAGCAACAGGTACTTTTTTGGGAATTAGCATTTTAATTGAACGCAACGATGTACTAAAAATTAAACCAAAAATAGTTTTTGTACAGTAGTCAAGGACTTGCAAATAAATAGAATCTTAAATATCGTAGAGGTGGGTTACATAATTGGTTAATTAGAGTTCTAAGGTTAAAATCCTGTTCAGTATAAAGATGGTAAATCGATATCATCCTTTGTTTGAGCCAGTACATCTACAAAATGAGCATAGTCTGAGTATTTGTATCTGCTGTACTTGGAATTAAATTCATTGCTACAGAAGGCAGCTACTATTACTTTAACTTCATTATTAGCTGTAAATATTTCAGGGGGTTTCTTCTGGGGTTTTGGAATCTTGAGCTTACCTTATCCAATATTTTATAATTATAGTTCAATATGAGGACTGTATCTATTTGTATGGTGAGCGAAAATAGTAGTCTATTTTTTCAGGTCATTATTTCATTATTGATAATTTTTAAAAATAAATATAATTGGCGTTGTTGCATAAATAGAGTTGCGAAGGGTAGAAACTTGAAAATGGTAGATTGAAGCGCACGGAAGCTCGAATGCATTCGAGCTGTCCGCCGTCGCTTGTTAGCAAGTTAACCACAACCAAAACCTACTAATGAAGAATCAATAGCGCATTCGCAACTGGTCGCTCGTTCACCTGAATACATTCAGGTGCTTGCGAGCGACCGCCTTGCGCGGTCTGAGTATAACGCAGGACTAAAACAACGAGGAAGTCTAACATTTTGGTTAGATGAAGATGTTTTAGAACAATGGTTAGTCAAAAAGAAAACAGGTAAAAAAGGAGCATCTCAAACTTATAGTGATATGGCGATCGCAACGATGAGTACCGTTAAAAGCATTTTTTCTTTGGCAGGAAGACAGACCGAAGGATTTGTATCATCACTATTTGAACTAATGAGTCTAGATCTACCTGTTCCTGACCACAGTACAGTATCAAGACGTTTGGGGAGCTTCAAGCGAGACTTGCCTTTGCTTGCGGGTGTGGAACAAGGCTCTTGAACAGAGCCGTTTCCACCCGCTCTAACGGCGACGCAGGCTTCCTCGCTCAAAATTGAGTTGCCTGTCCAAAAAAGCGAGAAAGCACTTCATTTAGTAGTAGATTCAACAGGGGTAAAAGTATACGCAGAGGGGGAATGGAAGACTAGACAGCATGGAATTGTCAAAAGACGAACATGGCGAAAACTGCATTTGGGTATAGATGAGAGGACCGGAGAGATAGTAGGTGCAGTAGTAACGACCAATGACTATCATGACTCGCAGCTTTTAGAGGACATTCTCGATGGAATAGAAGAAGAAATTTTACAAGTGTCTGCCGATGGCGCATACGATACCAGCAATTGTTACGAGCAAATCAAGCAAAGACAATCAAGGGCAACAATTCCGCCACGCAAAAATGCCACCGTGAGAGTGGAATCAGCTTGGGAAACCCAAGCATTTCCTCTCACAAAGATCTCTCAACATGGTAATTGTAAAGCTCCACCACTACCACGAGATGAGAACTTAAGAGCGATACGTAAAATGGGACGTAAAAAATGGAAAAGAGAAAGTGGTTACCATCGCCGTTCTTTAGCTGAAACCACCATGTTTCGCCTCAAATGCATCTTCAGAGGCAAGTTGGCTTCTCGCCAGTTCGATAATCAGGCAGTAGAACTATTCTTGCAATGTTCTGCTCTTAATCGAATGATTCAAATTTGCAAACCTGAGAGTTATGTCGTTGAATTATAAATCCATGACTCTGTTAGCCTCATTTCGATGCTCAATTTTTCTTCATGCAACAAAGCCAATATAATTAATAAATATAGGCAAATCAGGTAAGCATAATAGCTACTTGATTATCTAGTAATTCACAATTTTCTACACATAATGTGTAGGCAGTAATTGGTATAATGAGACATAAAGCTATGAGCAAACTATTAGTCCGTTTGGGTACAATTCTAGGAATAGCAGGAAGTGCTTTCTTAGGTTCGGCAATAGCAGGTAATATGGCAGCACTGGCTTTACCTGAAGAGGAAGTATTGCAAAAATTAAATCCTGTTCCTGTATTTACAATAGCTGATGAACAGGGTGCGCCTTTAGTCGCCTCAGGTGAAGGTAAAGATCAAGGTAAGGTAGCAGGGGTTTTTGTGAGCCAAAATGACGCTAATGAATTTGTTAACCAGTTAAAAACAAAAAACCCAGAATTAGCTAGTAAGGTCAAAGTTGTTCCTGTCTCATTAGGAGAAGTACACAAATTATCTCAGTCTTCTCAAAGCCAAGAAAATGCTTTAGACTTTCATTACGTTCCTCAAGAAGAAGCAGTCAATTCGGCTAAAATTATTGGTGAGGCTAATAAACAGCCATATCAGGGTGGAGTCCCCTTATTTGTGGCAAAAGGTGGAGAGGACAAGGGTTATTTAACCATTGAAAAAGACTCTCAACAAGTGATTCCTTTCTTCTTTGATAAACAACAGCTAGATGAGATGATTGCCAAGTTTAAACAGCAAAAGCCTGATGTAGCTGCTAGCGTAGATATTGAGGTTGTTCCCTTGGAAGGAGTGATTCAAACTTTAGAAACTAGTGAAGACAAAATGTTAGAGAAAATTGTTTTAGTTCCTTCTGCTGAATCAATTAAGTTTCTTCAAAATGCATCTGTGCAACCTGCACCTGGCGCAGCACCCACTCCAGAGGCAGCACCTGCAAAATAATCAAAATTGAATCTTATTGCTGGCGAAACATTATATTATTGGTATCAACAGGCAAAAGAAGCTGCGATCGCCTATAATATTGACCCAAGTGAGGTTGATTGGCTACTGCAAACACTTACTAGTTTAAGCGGTCTTTCTCTACGCTTAGGTTGTTGGCAAAATCAACCAGAAATTAAAAGCAGTAAATCTTTGTCAGAGCTAAAGCAAATTTGGCAACAGCGTCTTCAAGAAAATTTACCAGTTCAATATCTGGCAGAAACTGTTTTTTGGAGACGTTTTCGATTAAAAGTTACCTCTGCCGTTTTGATTCCTCGTCCTGAAACTGAATTGATTATCGATCTTGCTGTTGAAGCAGTCGAGTCAAATAAGCATCTTTATGCAACACATTGGGTAGATTTGGGGACGGGTAGCGGTGCGATCGCCTTGGGACTAGCAGATATTTTTCCCCAAGCAACTATTCATGCTGTAGATTTAAGCCAGGATGCTTTAAATATCGCTCAGGAGAATGCAAATAATTTAGAGTTAACCAATATTAATTTTTATCATGGTAGTTGGTGGAGTCCTTTGGAGTTTCTCAAAGGTAAAGTTAGAGGTATGGTTTCTAACCCGCCTTATATTCCCACAGGTCAACTGTCTCAATTACAAATAGAAGTTGCTAAACACGAGCCTCGGTTGGCTCTTAACGGCGGTGGAGATGGTTTAGATGATATTCGTCATTTAATCAAAACTGCTCCCGAATATTTGGTTTCTGGGGGAGTTTGGCTAATTGAAATTATGCTTGGTCAGTCGGATCTAGTTGTTGAACTTCTAGAACAACAAAGAGAATATTATGATATTAAAATATTTTCCGATCTTAATGACATTGAGCGTTTTGTTTTAGCATATCGAAGGTAATTACTGATTACTGAAAAATTATTTTTTATGGTTAAAGTTTCGCAGACAGAGTTGATTAAAGGAGCGATCGCGGGTAAAGCCGTTAGTTTTCCCACGGATACAGTACCAGCATTAGCAAGCAAGCCAGAGCAAGCTAAGCTTATTTTTCAACTCAAGCAACGTCCTGATTCTAAACCGTTGATTTTGATGGGAGCATCGATCGCTGAATTACTGAGCTATACGGTTTATACTTCTGAGGAATTGGCAGTTTGGCGACAGTTAATCGACCGATATTTGCCTGGAGCGTTAACTCTGATTTTGCCCGCCTCAGCTAAAGTACCTGCGGTAATCAATCCAACCAATTCCAATACAGTTGGGATTCGGATTCCCAACCATTTCGTAGCTCTAGAAATATTAAAACAAACTGGTGTTTTAGCTACCAGTAGTGCCAATATTTCTGGAAAAGATGCTTTAACTACAGTCGAAGCTATAAATCAAGAGTTTCCTAATGTTTTGGTCTTAGAGGGTGCTGATTTAAGTTCAAAAACCAAAATAGCTAGTGGACTTCCTTCAACAATTATTTACTGGCAGAATCAAAAATGGAAGATTTTACGTCAGGGAAGCGTGACTATTGAATCCTTGAACTAACACATAACCTTCCTAAAAGGCCATGTCAAACTAACAAAAGTATGTTGCGATAAACCATTAGCAGTTAAGATCATTAGTAGGCGCAAAATTGTTAATAATAGTGCATAATAGTCGGCTTGACTAAAGAATCCATCTTTTGAATTATGAACGAAATTGATGAGCTAAAGGAAGAACTCAAGCAGGCGCAGCTTGCTTATCAAATGGCAGCACAAATGAGCCAATTTAAGGCGGGTTTTTTGGCTCGAACTTCCCATGAATTGCGATCGCCTCTAAGCAGCATGATTGGGTTACATCAGTTGATTCTCTCAGATCTTTGCGAAAGCCCAGAAGAACAAAAAGAATTTATTGCCCAAGCCTATCATTCAGCCCTAAAGTTACTTAAGCTAATCGATGAAATTGTAGCTGTATCTAAAACTGAATACGGTAGTAATCAATTAAACTTAGAATCTTTGCGGCTAGCAGAAATATTTACGGAAATTGAGCGTTTAACTCACCTTCAGGCAGCCAACCGCAATTTAAAATTAGAAATTGTTGCTCCCGATCCTACTATTGCTGTATATGCAGATCGAGATCGCCTAATTCAATTAATTTTTAACTTAATTGATAGTGGCATTACTTCTATGAAAAAGGGAAGAATTAAACTTTCAACAGTCGAGATTACATCTGAGACGGTTACTGTTGAAATAGATCTAGAATGTCCCATTGCTTTATGGCAAGAGCAAAAAGATATTGAAGCAAATTTTGATAGCAGTAATTTAACAGAAATACGACAGTTTCTGCAAGAGATGAGCTTATCTGCCAACATGAAGCTGTTGCTATCTCAAACATTATTAGAAACTATGGGTGGAAACTTAAAATTGCTAGATCTTTCTGGGCAAAATAATCAACAGCCATTGACTCGTATGGTTTTGATCTGTAAGAGAAACTAGAGATTTAGTTTTTAAATATTTAATTTAAAAGGGAAAAGATTATTTAGCAAATTACAAACATTTGACTAATAATTCTTTTCCCTTATTTGGTTGATAATTGTTCGAGGAGAAAGTTTTTTCTCAAAATAAAAAAATTAATTTTTGATAATACGTACTTAATATTTATGATTGCTCTTTTGAGAATATTCTTGTTCCCAACATTTTCTAAACAAGGTAATTTGATATAAATACCAAAAATGTCTAAAATTCCAAATAGAATATTTATGAAAAAGCTGCTGATTAAAATATTGCCAAATTAAATTAGTTGTGAGTTTTATTTTTCTATTCATCGACACAAGTTCCTTTATTAATAAAATTGATTTTAAAGTCGAGAGATGGTAACGTTTTTCAAATTACTTGATGGCGCGATCGCATAATTCGGCAGAAATTTCGGTATTTCCTACGCTCAATCGGCTAGTTAAATCGCCTCTTATTATTAATTTGCCCAATTAAATAGCAATCTTTATGCTCACAAATGCTTAAAAATAATAACCTACATACTACAGATTAAGTATTACTACTAATTGTCAAAAAGTGATTTTTCTGTATAGTTTAAGTTAAACTTCGAGTGATGTCTAAAGTTATCTTGCCACTAAAATCAGGAATTGGTGCTGCGGGTTTAGAGAGTTTGACACGAACCTGATTGACTTTCTCTAGGCTTAATATTTTGTCGGCGATCGCACTAATTAACTTCTCAACTAGATCAAACTTAGCGGTGGTAATTTGTGATTTGACTATGGCGATCGCTTCTCGATAGTCCACAGTGTCTTTAATATTGTCGCTGTGACCGGCGGTAGCTAAATCTACCCAAAGAGTTAAATCTACCTCAAACCACTGTCCTAAAACTCTTTCTTCGGGTAAATAACCCACATAACCATAGGCACGAATACCATTTACTTGAATTGAATCCATTTGTAATGACCGATCGCTAATTTTTAACTTGATAATAGAGGTTAAGATTTTACTGATAGTCGCAGCGTCCTGCATATTTATTTAATTCAGCAAAACCTCACTTATTTTTCCTGCTTCGACGGATAGGATTTGGGAGTCTTTGATCCAATCATAATTAAAACTATCAATATGGGTAGTGGTAATCATGGTTTGAAAGCGATCGCCAATTGCTTCTAAAAGTTGCTTTTGACGATGAGGATCGAGTTCGGCTAAGACATCATCCAAAAGCAGCAAAGGTGGTTCACCAATGACTTCTTCAATTAACTTTAATTCTGCTAATTTCAAAGCTAAAACCAAAGTACGCTGCTGTCCTTGAGAACCATAATATCGAGCAGGTGTCTGGTTAATCATAAAATCTATTTCATCGCGGTGTGTGCCTACAACCGTCTTACCTTGAAACTGCTCTGCAACACGACGTAGCTCAATTTTAGCTAAAAAAGCCTGTTGTACTATTAAAGGTTCATCTTCTGTCCATTCCACGTTAGGAAAATAGCTGATCTCTAACCGTTCAGTCTCTCCACTGATGCGTCGATGCCAAGATTGAGCCAGAGGAGCAAGTCTAGCGATTACCCTAGCGCGTCTACGAGCAACTCTTGAGCCTGCTGCTGCTAACTGTTTGTCCCATAATCTAAGTTGAGGTTCATAAGCATCAATAGATCCTGTTGACTCATTTTGTCTGATGGCACGCATTTTTTTGAGCAGAGCATTACGCTGCCGTAGTACCTGATTGTACTCTTGTAAAATGCTGGCATATATTGGTTCAAGTTGAATCAATAAACTATCAATCCAATTACGGCGAGTATCTGGCGCACCTCTAACCAAATCTAAGTCCAGGCTAGAAAACTGTACTGCATTAAGTACACCCAGAAAATCTAGCTGACGACGTAATGATTCTCGATTAAGAGCAACAGTTCGTCTTCCTTGCTTACGAAAAATAATGCTTAATTCACTAGTGCCATAAGCACGTTCTAGGGTAGCTTCAATTTGCCCAACAGTGGCAGTATCTAAAACAAATTCGCGATCGCGACTGGTACGGTGGCTCTTAAGACTGGCGAGTAATTCTACTGCTTCTAATAAATTTGACTTTCCCTGAGCATTATTGCCAACTAAGATAGTTTTTCTGGCGGTAAATTCTATCTGGCGATCGACGTAATTCCGAAATGAGCGCAGATGCAGTCTTTTTAGAAACATTAACAAATAAAAATGAGCAACAAGGAAGCAGCAAGTAGGGTGGGCAAACTAAAAACGAAGTGTGTCAATAGACATTAAAACTAAATTTGCCCACCGTATATAAACAATTAGTAATTGACAGTCCTCATCCCTATATGCGGCTAAAGCCTTTATCCTTCATCCTTTTAAAGCCGCCTCTGGCTGTGCTTGAGCTAACTTTTCTTTATCTTGACGACGTTTTTTAGCATAAAGCTGGATACTCGCCACCATTGCTAATACCAAACCCGCTATTAGCCAAGTAGTCAAGTCCAGAGGCAAACTGTTTTTAAATACTGCTAAAAGAACAATTAAAACTAAAAGTATTGTCGGTGCTTCATTTAAAGCTCTAAACTGTTGTCCTGACCATTGACATTCTCCAGCAGCCAATTGCTTCATTATCTTCTTGCAGAAAAAATGATAGCCAATCAGCAAAAGCACAAAAGTTAGTTTAATATGCAGCCAAGTAGATTTAAGGATTTCTGGTTCAGTAGAAATTAAGCCGATCGCCATAACCACAGTTACAATCATTCCTGGGGTGGTAATGATGCCGTAAAGACGCTTTTCCATTAGCTCGTACTGCTTGGTGAGAATGCTACGAGCAGGTTCGCTTTCTTGCTCTGCTTCTGCGTGATAAACAAACAGTCGCACCAGATAAAATAATCCTGCAAACCACACCACTACACCAATTAAGTGAAATGCTTTAAACCAGTAATAAGCCATAAAAAAATATCTCGATCAAAATTATTCCATCTGTATGTGAGTGTATATTTTTCTCACGGTACAAATCACTACTACGCAATAAAATTTTAAAGACTATCAAAATAGAATGAGATAGCGGGACTGGCCAGATTTGAACTGGCGACCTAGCGCTTCAGATTGGTGTGAGTTTCCCCACTCTCTGGACTATCCCTTCACCCTGGGTAAGTTAAAGTTACCTTTAGGCGGTGGCCGTTATGCTGTAGGCATAGTTTAGATAAATTTAGATCTTTATACTTTCCTGATTTTAGACCTACAACCAGTCTCTGCACCTTCTCTACCAGGAACTATAGAGCTTGGCTCAAGATTACCGTGGTTGTAAATGACCACAACTTTAGGCTTCCTTGAATTTGACCACATTCATGAATGAAGTTTCCTTCATCATGCCCGATTTTTCAGGAGGCGCTTGCTCTATCCTACTGAGCCACAGCCCCTAGCTTATCTCAATCTAAACATAAACTAGGATCAAAAGCTAAATTGGAAAACTCTATTTTTGTATATAAAACTTTACTTGATTAATAAATATTGCAACATCGATTAATACTTATGTTAACCAAAGAAATAAAATTATTATCGATTCAGCAAAGATAAACAAATAAACAATATTAGGAGAAATTTACTTTGACTTATTTAACATTATTAGCAGCAACAGTACCTAACACCGTATCCTGGAGTCCTAAAGTGGCTATTGTGATGATTGTTTGTAATATAGCTGCGATCGCTTTTGGTAAGTTTACCATCAAAAATAAAAGTGCTGGACCTGCTTTGCCTTCTCCAGCCTTGTTTGGCGGGATGGGACTACCTGCACTCTTAGGTACTACCAGTTTAGGTCATCTTTTAGGTGCAGGAGTGATTTTAGGCTTGGCTAATGCTGGCGCACTTTAATCAAAATTAAAAATAATTTTATCAGGAGCTAGTAAAATTACTAGCTCCTAATTTTTTATAATGACTTAAGTAGCTGGGCGGAATTAAAAGTAAAACGTTCCAAATGATAATTACCTATTTCACTACGATTTTTTATACCTTATATAATTGTTAGCTAGTTTTTTATGAGAACAGAAAGATCTCTGTGTTTTTGGTAATATATGTGAACTGAACAAAAGTCGGCTATATATACTGAACTACAATACTTAAAACAAGATAACCCTTCCATATATCTTGCCTATCTGACCTATATAATTATCGCCAATAAATCAAGTAAAATTTTAGACCTAAAATGTTACATAAAAGAAATAATTCTGTAATTACATTAACGGTATTACTGGCTGTGGTCGGAGTATCAAGACCAGCAAAAGCTCTCCTTTTGGCTCAAGCTGATGGCAATACTCCAACTCCGACACAGACAAACCCCGATTTAAAGAGTAGTGGTACACCTAATCCTGATTTAGAAGGTAGTGGTACAGCTAACATTGATTTAGAGAGTAGTGGTACACCTAACTTTGGTGTAGATGGTAGCGGTAAAGTTAATCCCGAATTTCAAGACAGTGGCGTAGTTAATTCTGATGTAAAGGAAAGCGGTGAAGTTAATTCTGATGTAAAGGAAAGCGGTACAGCTAACGTTGATGCAATCGCTCAAAGAGATGCCAATCCAAACGCAGCAGATACGGAAAATACTCAGGGTGACGCGATCGCAAAAAAAGGTAATTGGTGGTGGTGGATACCTTTAATAGTAGGATTACCACTTTTAGGACTACTGGGTATATCCTCTTTAAAACGTGGAAACAGAAGCGATCGAGAACCTGCCATAGCTAATACTCCTTCACCTAACGATCCTCTAGGAGGCAGTGTTGCCTTCGATCCAGATGTTGATGGTGTATCGCCTAGAGGTGGAGCTGCAACGGGTGATTTGGGAACAACCTCCAACCTAGACGGTGCTGCCATAGCAACTGGAGGAGCCGCATTAGCAGGAAGTGGAGCTGCAACTAATAGAATAGGCGATCGCAACAATGAAGATATTGAAGAAGTCGATACCAATCGGGTTGAGTTAGAAAATGTGGTTGCTCAACCCGAAACTGATATCGATAATCTTATAGTTGAAATACCTTCTGATCCCGTAAATGAATTTACAACAGATCGAGAAACAAAATTACAAACTACTGAACAGCCAATAAGACTAGTCGATGATTTAAATGATTCTTCTGGATTATCTGACAATATATCGGCAAGTGGCGCAGCCCTAGGAGGTAGTGCAGCAGCTTCTGGATTTTTTAGCGATCAAGAAGATTCTGCTGAAGAAACTACAGAGTCGGTGATAGAAGATAATGACACCACCTACGCTCAATCTAGTTATGTTGATGAGCGATCGAGAAGATCGCAGGTTGATGAGCCAGATTACCCTGAAGCCACTGCTGATTTTGATCGAGCAGGCGAAGAAGATACTGCCTTTGAGACTGAAAATGCCAGAGAGTTTAGAGGTGATTATGTCCTCAGAGAAGAAATCCCAATTGAAGAAATCAATTCCGAGATAGAAGATGGTGATACAACAGCTATTAGAGATGCCAACTTAAATAGCACAACTGGAGAGTGGAATGCACCAGAAAGTACGGTATCAGATTTTGTAGATAATACCACTACTACTGAAGTGGAGTTATCAGAGGATGAAGATGGAATATTTGAGCAAACATCAGGTTTTGCCAATGATGCTACTCAGACTGAAGGCGCAGCAGCATCTGGATTCTTTGCTAGTCGAGATAGTGAGCAGCCTACGGAAATAGACTCAGAAGACACTAACTGGGTAGATAGCACAACTGAAGAGTGGAATGCACCAGAAAGCACGGTATCAGATTCTGTAGATAATACCACTACTACCGAAGCAGATTTGGAGATGGAAGATAGTGATTTTATATTAGACACTAGAATTAACAATGATTTTGAAACTAATATTATCGCTGATGCTGAAGTTACTTCTGATGAGACGGATTATAGCTTAGATGATTTCGCTAATTCAGACGATATTAACTTGGATGAGATTACCTTTGATGATGCCGATAGTTCGGTCAGTGCTAGTTCAGATGAATTCAGTTTTGATGATACGACTGATTCAAGGGATATTAGCGTAGAGGAAATTACCTTTGATGATGCCGATAGTTTTGTCAGTGTTATTTCGGATGAAATCACTCTTGATGACACGACTGATTCAAGAGATATTAGCTTGGATGAGATTACCTTTGAGGATACAGATAATTCCATCAATGCTAGTACAGATGAATTCAGTTTTGATGACACGACTGATTCAAGGGATATTAGCTTGGATGAGATTACCTTTGAGGATACAGATAATTCCATCAATGCTAGTACAGATGAATTCAGTTTTGATGACACGACTGATTCAACGGAGATTAATTTAGACGAAATTACCTTTGATGATGCTGATAGCTCCATTGATGATTTAATTAATAGTATTGGTACAGATACTCTTAATCAAAAAATTAATTTAGATGAACTTGGTTTTGAAGAAAGCTTAGAAAGAAAAGACAATTCACCTTCTGATTTATTAAGTGGTAAAACCGCAGAAATAACCGATTTTGGCGATGACAAATCTGACGACATGGATAATATTTCTACTTGGTTAGATGGATTAGAAACACCCGATCAAAATACCGAAAATATTTCAGAGTGGTTAGAAAATCTTAATGCGGATAGTGCTAATACAGATAGCGATAAAAGTAGTAGCGATAAAACTCTAAAATCAAATAAGGAAGATGAAGATATTTCATTTCAATTCCTTGAAGATTTATTAGATAGAGATCCAAATGTTAACCAAGATAATAAATAGTCAGTTTCTTTGGCTATTGTTGATGCTTGAAAATTCTTGAAAGTCCCTAATTTAAAAACTCGGACTGGGAATTTTTTTGCTCACATATTAGTTAGACAGTGAAGTAAAGCTCTTACTAAATATTCAAGAGCGATCGCCAAAACTAATTCTGCATTCAAATCTTACCATTTAGTAAACGGGTTTTTAGACTTATCTATTAAACCGATAAATTGTCAAATAATCAAAAAACATAGGATCTAGAAGTTGTTAATTCTTAAAAACAGATTAAAAATCAATATTCGCAGCTTGCTACTATAATCCTTGGAGTTATTTTCCGAAGGTATAGTTACTTCCAGTAAATATGGTAGACACATTTCATCCTGAATCAGCCGAGAGGTTTAGAAAGCTACAGAATCAGCTACGAGAATGGACAAAATCTCATGTAGAAGGCGAACTTTGGCAGAGTGTTGATATCTTCGATCAGGATGACTACGATATTTTAGTTATTCCTTCTTTTAGCGTCGATCAGCAGGTTGGGGATAAGGTAGCAGGCTTTCTGCACTACGAAGAAAGATTACTTTTTTCCTTGATTCGCTTACGCAATCCTTTAACACGGGTAATTTATATTACGGCATTACCCTTATGTCCTATAGTCATTGACTATTATCTGCAACTACTGCCAGGAATACCATTTTCCCATGCTCGCGATCGCCTGTTGTTAATTAGTACCTATGATGGTTCCCTTAAGCCTTTAACCCAAAAAATTTTAGAACGTCCCCGCCTAGTAGCCAAAATACGCCGTGCCTTACGTCCTAATAAATCTTACATGGTTTGCTATAACTCTACGGATTTAGAACAGCAGCTATCCTTAAAGTTAGATATTCCCCTGCTGGCAGCTTCTCCAGAGGTACTAAACTGGGGTTCAAAAAACGGCAGCCGTCAAATATTTGCCGAAGCGGGTATTCCCCATCCAGACGGTAGCTATACTGTCACAAATGTAGCGGATTTAGTTCAAGAATTATTTAATTTGTGGCACAGACAACCAGATTTAAAACGAATTGTAGTTAAGCTAAACGAAGGCTTTTCAGGAGAAGGCAATGCTTTACTAGACCTTAGACCAATTCAAGACTATGCTCCCGATCAAGGCGATCGCCTTGAAACTATTAATGTTTTGACTAAACAGTTAGCCAGCATGAAGTTTCAAGGTGTGGGAGAAACCTGGGAGACTTTTTCGGCGCGTATTCCAGAATTAGGCGCAATTGTCGAGGCTTTTGTCGAAGGAGAAATAAAGCGATCGCCTAGTGTTCAAGGTTATATTAGACCATCGGGGGAAGTAGAAATTGTTTCTACCCACGATCAAATTTTGGGTGGGGTGCATGGACAAGTATATGAAGGATGTTATTTTCCTGCTGATGCTGACTATCGTTGTGAATTGCAGGAGTTTGGTTTAAAGGTAGGAGAAGCTTTGGCTGCCAAAGGTGCAATAGAGAGATACAGCGTAGATTTTATTACCGTACAGCACCCCAAAACAAAAAAATGGGATATTCAGGCGATCGAAATCAATCTACGTAAAGGCGGTACAACTCATCCTTTTATGACTCTAAGATTATTAACCAACGGTACTTTTGATTACGATACAGGAAAATTTTTAAGCCAACAAAATCAAGAAAAATATTATATTGCTACGGACAACCTCCAAAAAGAGCAGTATCGAGGATTATTACCCAATGACTTGATGGATATTATTGCTCAAAAAAGACTCCATTTTGATAGTAGTAGTCGCACTGGGACAGTGTTTCATCTTATGGGCGCATTATCTGAATATGGCAAACTCGGCTTAACAAGTATTGGCAATTCTTTAGAAGAAGCTCAGGAAATATACGATCGCGTTGAAGCAGTATTAGATCGAGAAACAGGAATTAATTTTAATAGCGATGATGATATCCAAGATACAACCTTACCTATCAATTGGAGTAGTAATCAATGAACAATGAACAATGACCAGTAGGGTGGGCAATAACAAAAATTTTGTGCGCTATATATACATAATAAACTTTTATTGCCCACCAAAAAAATTAGTAATTATCAACTTGTCCAGAGTTTAATGCCTCCAAGTAACCCCAGTACGTTAGGAATAATCTTGGCATTAGCAGGTAAATCAAACTTAATGTTGTCTGTTTCTCCTCCACCGATATAGAGAACATCATAATTGAATAAATGATCTAAATGGGCGATCGCTTTTTCTAAACGATTATTCCATTTTTTTACACCTTCTTTGTCCAAAGCTGCTCTACCCAACTGTTCTTCGTAGGTTTCTCGCTTGCGAAAAGGATGATGTCCCATTTCTAAATTAGGTACTAGCTTGCCATCAATAAACAAAGCCGAACCAAATCCTGTTCCCACGGTAATGACTAGCTCTACACCCTGACCTGAAATTGCCCCAAACCCTTGAATATCCGCGTCATTAGCTACTTTGACGGGCTTAGATAGTAATTGAGTCAAGCTGGTAGCCAAATCATACTGTAGCCAGTCATCATCTAAGTTAACGGCGGTTTTAATCAAACCATTTTGCACAACTCCAGGAAAACCCACCGAAACACGGTCAAATTTTTGCTCTTTTGCCAGAGTAAGGATTGTATCGATCACATCTTTGGGTTTAGCAGGATTGGGTGTTTTTAGGCGTTGGCGATCGCTTATGGGATTACCTTTTATATCCAATACCATCACTTTAATTCCGCTACCACCGATATCTACAGCCAGGGTACGCAGGGATTCATTGGATTGATTCATAGTGCTTTTTGAAATTAGGTCTATCCAGATTATAGAAGTTTCCAGGGGTTTAACAAATTAAACAATTGTCAATTGTTTATTTACAGCCATTTTTAATAGTTACTGTTTTGCAAAGTACAAATATTTACTTACAAAGTATACGTAAAGATCATATAAAACGTAGTTTCAACTATCGTTAATTAAAATAAAAACTGTTATAAAAGGACTAGCAAACAGCTAAAAACAGGTATTTTTAACTGTTTACATTCAACGAATATTAATACTTTCACAAAATAAAGATGCAATTAAAGTACTTAATTAGTTATTCATATATTTTCAAAAACCTAATGAGTATTGGCTTGGGTTTATCAAGTTTCATATTAATAGCACAACCTGCATTCAGTGCTGAAAAAGTAAAATTAATTTATGGTCCTTTTAACGGCAAAATATCCATAGAATCTTTAGAAAAATATGCAGCCACGGGAGAAATGACCCGCGAGTTTCGTATGTATTCTAAGTTTTTAAAGGAAGAAGATTTAGTTCAGCTAAAATACTGGTTGAGCAATCGTTTTGAAAGCGATCGCGTTGAAATGTATCAGTTTACCAATACTCCTGAAGGCGAAAAGTTTTTGCAAGAACTTGGTACAGCAATTAAAACTCATCCTCAACGGAATGGTTTTTATGCGATTCGTTCTTCTTTAATTGAAGCAGCAGATAAGCCCGACCAATCTGATGGTTGGACAGTGATTGAGGCCATGTATAATTTTCCTACAGAAGATTTACAAATAAATACCAAGGACTTATTTGAATTGAGTAAGTTTTGGTCAGCCGATAAGCAAAAGAATCAGGCAGCTTTGAATATGTTTGCTCCCAAAGCCAAAAAATAATTTACCTGTTAAAAATTTATTATTGTTAACTTTATTTAAGTAGTGTTTGGTGCAGATACAAAAGGTAGGTGTCCTGTTTTTAGCCAAACTTTTGCGCCATTTGCACCTGCTTTAGCAACTATCTGACTGTTAATTGGCACTCGTAACCAAGATTGAGGGTGAAAATTATCTTTACCCTCGCTCATACTTCCTTCTAGTATAAATAACTCTGCACCATGAGGAGCATTAATCACAACTTCTGTGCCAGCTTGCCATTCTTCAATACGAACCTCTTCCCGTTTATCTTTAAACAGTGGCTTTACCAAAACACCAGGACGTTGAGGATCGCTGATGGCAGACATTTGATTAATATTAATTCTGACACTTATGCGATCGCTTTGGTCAAACTGCCATAGTTTTACAAAAATTGTACAGCCTGATTCTGAACCAGGAGTATGACTAGATTGGGGCGGGTTACGAATATACGAACCTGCGGGATAATTTCCTTGCTCATCTTGAAATACTCCCTCTAAGACAATAAATTCTTCTCCGCCACTATGTACATGAGATGAGAACTTACTATTAGGTGCATAGCGGACAATGGAGGTCGCTCTAGCTACCTCATCGCCAATGCGATCCAGCATCCGACGCTTAACTCCAGCCATAGGTGAAGGTTGCCATTCTAGCTTATCTCCATGTACCACAACTCGTTTAGTAAAATCGCTGTTTAGTTCCATTGTTTTTTAGCCAGTAACACTGAATTGTTAGCTACCCTAGAGGGGCAATGCTAATTGCTCATTCGGCAGAATAAAGATAGCGTCAGCAAGTTTCAACAGGTAGCCAAGAGTACCGTTGAGAGCTTATGTTTAATGGATGGACTAGGATCGCTTTGCTTAAGTCAACAGTTGTTACAGTTGTGCGTCGCGCCTTCACTGCTCGCGTTTGTAGAACCGCTCTGACTGTTCTAACTATTACTAAGCAATAGTTACCTCATCAGACAAATAAACATCCTGTATGGCATGAAACAACTTGACCCCTTCTGCCATTGGACGTTGAAAAGTCTTTCTGCCAGAAATCAAACCACAACCACCAGCCCGCTTGTTAATTACTGCCGTACGCACGGCATCAGCAAAATCATTATCTCCAGAAGAACCTCCAGAATTGATCAAACCACTGCGCCCTGCGTAACAATTAAGTACTTGATAGCGAGTCAAATCAATGGGATGATCGCTGGACAATTCAGTGTAGACTAGATCGCTAGTACGACCATATTTTTCGCCCGTAGCTTTGGCAACTGCTGCATAACCACCGTTACATTCAGGTAGTTTTTGCTTAATAATATCGGCTTCGATGGTTACACCTATGTGATTAGCTTGTCCCGTAAGATCTGCTGCTAGATGATAGTCTTTGTCCTGTTTAAAAGCATCATTGCGTAGATAACACCAGAGAATAGTTGCCATACCTAATTCATGTGCCTTAGCAAAGGCTTTGCTAACCTCTTGTATCTGGCGAGATGATTCTGGCGAACCAAAATAAATAGTTGCACCTACGGCAACAGCACCCAAATTCCATGCTTGCTCAACGCTACCAAACATAATTTCATCTGACGGGTTGGGATAGGTAAGCAACTCGTTATGGTTTAGTTTGGCGATAAAAGGAATACGGTGGGCGTATTTGCGAGACATCATCCCTAATACCCCTAAAGTAGTGGCAACAGCATTACAGCCACTTTCTAAAGCCAATTTAACGATGTTTTCGGGGTCGAAATAGATAGGGTTAGGAGCAAAAGATGCTGCTCCAGAATGCTCTATTCCCTGGTCTACAGGTAAAATAGATAAATAGCCAGTATTCGCTAGCCTTCCTGAAGAATATAGCTGTTGTATACTGCGTAGCACCTGAGAATTGCGATCGCTATTGACAAAAATGCGCTCAACAAAGTCGCTTCCAGGCAGGTGCAGCATATCTTGAGACACTTTTGCCTTATAAGTTAGCAAGTCGTCGGTTTCTTTACCTAATATAGACTCAAGATTGGAAGGAGAAAAAGTGGTAGTCATAGCTTTTTTTCAAATATTTACTTACTTACAGCTTATTTTTACTACTGCTGATAGTTTTTTTGTTCTTTCGTAAGATAGTTTTATGATTGTTGACCAACGGTCACAGCAGGCTCCGTCCGTTTAGGGCGGAGTAATCTGTGACTGCGTTTTTTTACTATCGGCTTACAAGAGGGATGGCTTGAATATCAATTTTACTCTCACCAATAAATTTAGTTTACGATCGAGTTATTAAAAATATCTACCATCTAAAAAGTATTTAAAATGTCTGACTTACTTCAAAGAATTACAGTAAATCCTAAGCAGTGTGGTGGTCGTCCTTGCATTCGTGGGATGAGAATCAGAGTATCTGATATATTAGATCTTTTTGCGGTGGGATTGGGCTTTGAGGAAATTTTAGAGGAGATGCCAGACTTAGAAATGGATGATTTGAAAGCAACCTTAGCTTATGCTTCTCGTAAGCTGAATCATCCTGTACTGTTAGCATGACAACTATATGGATTGATGCGCATCTTTCCCCTGCAATCGCTATATGAGTTAATAGTACATTTAAAATTAAAGCATTTTCTTTGCGGGATATTGGTTTAAGAGATGCTGAAGACCTAGAAATTTTTAAAGTAGCAAAGGCTCAAGAGGTTATCTTTATGACTAAAGATAGTGATTTTGTAAATCTAGTAGAGCGTTTAGAAACACCACCTAAAATTATTTGGTTAACCTGCGGTAATACTTCTAATGCAAGACTCAGAGAAATTTTGAGTGTCACGTTGGTAGATGCCTTAGAATTTTTACAAACTGGCGAAAAATTAGTAGAAATTAGTGGGGATTGACATCTTTATGAGCGACCCTCTTATAGTACCCTTATTTTTATTAGGCTTAATAGTAATTGCAGCTATATATTTTGCTAATCAAACCTAATGTCAGAAATACGCGGAGTTTGGATTGCTAATCGTCCTCATAGTCGAGTTTTAGAGTCACGGGAAAACATTGCCGAGGCGATGGATTTTTTACAAGCCTATAAATTTAATTTAATCTTTCCTGTGGTTTGGAATCGGGGTTACACTCTTTATCCGAGTCAGGTGATGAGTGAATATAATTTACCTGCCATCGAGCCTTTTTACGAACAGCAGCAACGAGATCCTTTAGCAGAGATTGTTATAGAGGCTCATCAGCGCAATATTAAAGTTATTCCCTGGCTGGAATATGGCTTTGCTGCTTCTCATCTTTTGACAGGGGGACATATCTTAAAACAATACCCTCAATGGCAAGCTATAGATAAAGATGGCGCAGCAGTAAGACATGGTGGCTTAACCTGGATGAACGCTTTTAACCCTCAAGTGCAGCAGTTTATGCTGTCAATCATCACTGAAATTGTAAGTAACTATAGTGTAGATGGAATTCAAGGATGCGATCGCCTTCCCGCTTCCCCTGTAAATTCTGGCTACGATCGCGATACTATCAAGCAATATCAAACAGCCTTCAGTAAACAACCACCCAGCAATTTTCAAGATCGACTCTGGATACAGTGGCGTGCAGATAAACTTACTGACTTTTTGGCTAAAGTATATCAAGAAGTTAAAGCAATTAAACCCCAAGTAGTTGTCTCTTTATCTCCTGCGGTATATCCTTTTTGTTTGAGCAACTTGCTGCAAGATTCTCCAGCTTGGATAGCCAAGGGTTTGGTAGACATTATTCATCCCCAGATATATCGCCCTAATTTCTTGGGCTACAGTCAAGAAGTAAAAAAAATATGTCAGACTTTTAAGGGCGATTCATTAGCCAAATTTGCTCCAGGAATTGCCTTTACTGCTAATGGCAAAGATGTTAGTACTAAAGATTTAATTAAGTGTATCCAAGCTAATCGCGATCGCCATTTAAATGGACAAGTATTTTTTCATTATGAAGGCTTGAGGAAAAATAATGATCGAGTTGCGATCGCTTTATCTAAATCCGCCGGTTATGATTCTGTAACCAGTTTACCAAAATATATTAGCTGAAAGTATTTATATCTGTAAGTTTGGGTGATTTATGGAGTCTTCTCGCTATGGCGTTGCATAGCTACACAAAGGTGCCTGGTTTGCCGCATATATGATTATGAACAAAGAAGATTAATGATTCCCTTAGTCAGCCTCTACCATCCCATGAAGGTGCAACGCCAAGTTAAGTACATGAACAGAAATAATTATGTTAATTGTTACTGACTATATGCGGGGACTACTCCTTTGTGACTTCAAACTCCATGCGGGCAAGCCCTTTGGGACTTTAAGCATCAACATTAAGCTTGATTTTGTCCAACTACCTATAATTTTAAGAAGCACCTGGAACTCTTTCTATTTGAGCATATCCGCTAAACAATAATACCTGTCCCTCTGTTTGCAAACGATTTAAGCGCAGCTTGACACCATCTAGGTTAAATTTGTCTAAATCCACCATTTCATTGAGAATTTCACCTAAAGCAACAGTCAATTCTTGAGAGACATCTTGCAACTCTTGAGGTATATCTTCTTGCTCAAACTGAATATCTTCAAATTTAACTCTTCTACGTTTGTTAATTCCCAAAATACAGCTTAGGCTTACAGGCACAACCTTATCTTCCCAGCTAGCTTGTGCTTCTAGCTTTACCCTGTTGTCTGGCAAGAGTTTTACTGTAACATCATTAAAAGATACAGGATTACCTTCAGATATAGCGGTTAAGCCATCGGGGGTCAAATTTTCTAAACGCTTTCTAACTAAATCTGCTTCAAAAGATTTGTTAATATCAGCCTCAGATAATCTTACTTGAGCGATCGCCTGAGTGGGCTGTTTAAGGGCAATTTTTCCTTGAACTGCCGAACTAAAATCAATTGCCACAGCGTCAGTCTCAAAAGACATTTCTGCCGTCCGAAACTGCTTTTTGATCACCAAGCCACAGCCATTCATTTTAAAGCTATCGATTGTACCCTGTAATAGCTTGCTAGAAGGATTGCATTTTACCGCTACTTCTACCGAATCGCTACTAGTGAATAAATGACGGATTGTGTTGCTTGCAACAGTATTAATAAGTTTTTCGCCCCAATCTCCGCCTTTATTATTACCAAAACCAACAAATCCACCAAACATAGAGTTATAGATTGAGTTACTCTTACCTTGTAACAAATTATTAAGAAGTCAGCAAATACGATTATAGCCGACTAATGGATGAAACCCAGTCTGCTATAAGGCTGTTGACTTGTTCGGGAATTTCGTCGTGAGGACAATGACCTGCATCTAAATAATACTCTTTTAATTGAGGATAATACTGGCGAAATTTAATTCCTCGATCTCTAGCATCGATCCAGGGATCTTTTTCACCCCACAAAATCAGCAAGGGACACTGCATTTGAGCGAGCAGTATATCTACTTTTTCTCCTTGAGGAGCTTGAAATACAGCATTGAACACTTCGGCTGCACCAACATCACAAGCAGGACGATAAATATCTTCTACTAATCGATCGGTAACAGCAGCGGGATCGAAGTAAACCTTCTTTAAAGTTTTACGAATGACAGAACGACGGCGCACATATTGAAATAATAAAAAGCTTGCCCATTTCTGTAATAAAATTGAACGCACTAGCTGACCAGCCAAATTAGGTTTTGTTGTTGGCTGAAAATCTGCTAGAGTTTCGCTAAAAGGGCCTGCGCTATTGAGTAAAATCAAACCAGCGGTAGATTGAGGATAAGCTGCTGCTACACAGATAGAAGCATAACCTCCCAGAGAATTGCCCGCTAAAACCGTAGGCTGCTTAATCACCTCTTGAATAAAGTCATGTAGCTGTTCTCGCCAAAGGCTGCCGCTATATTCTTGGTTGGGTTTAGCCGAACGCCCGAAACCTAGTAAATCGATCGCCCAAACCTGAAACTGTTCTTGTAGCTGTGCTATATTTTTACGCCAATGATCTGTAGATGCCCCAAAGCCATGTACTAGTAACAAGGCTGGTTTATTAGACTGCTTTTCGCCAGCACAAACATAATAAATTGAATTTCCACGCCACTGCCAGTATGTACCAGGAAATTGTCCTGTAAGGGGAGAAATTAAAGACATTTTCAGCTAAAATATTGTATCATTAAGTTATGTTAATTCTTTTTTATTGTACAGTTTATTTAGAGTCTAAGTTAGTTTTACAGTCATTAATTTAGTTCCATTTTTTAACGATCGCAGTAAAATTAATTAGGCAGATAAGTAATTTATCTAGATTGCGATTACTTATTTAGATGGCAATTTTAGATTAGCGTAGCTTAAATTAAGACGTTCGCTTAATTCCTAAATAAATCATCAAATTTAGGAATATTTAATAATTTACAAAGTAAATAGAGCTTTCAAAGGAGAAAAGTTGTGTCCCTAGGAACTTCTGTAATTGATAAAAAGTCAACTTCAACAGCAAATAAACTGGCACCCCGCTACAAAGTCTTACTTCACAATGATGATTTCAACTCGATGGAGTTTGTGGTAGAGGTGTTGATGCAAACTATTGGCGGAATGACTCAGCCTCAAGCAGTAAATATTATGATGGAAACCCACAATAGCGGTGTTGGCTTAGTTATTACCTGTGCTTTAGAACACGCAGAATTTTATTGTGAAACTCTTTGTAATCACGGTTTGACCAGCACTATTGAGCCTGATGAATAATTAATAAACTGGGATAATGTTATGGTAATGCTTGTTGATTGTTAATGGTTGAGCGTTAATTGTCCACCGTCATTAATTTACGTAAAATAGCAAAATTCAAAGCACCAATGAGATTGTTGTTTTTCATTGGTGTTTTGTCTATTTTATGGTTACCTATAGCAATTCCTATATATTTATTACTAGAACGCGATCGCAATTTAGCCAGCATCTTAAACTATGTTCTATTGTTTATAGATTTATTGTTTCTCTGGCGATTTTGGGGAAAAGTGGTTTATCAAGAAGCAAATATTTTTAACCGCTATGGTTTGGTAAAAAGCAAAAGAAATGGCAGAGAATTATTTCAAGGTTTAGCTATCGGCTTTTGGTTTTGCCTAAGCTTATTTATCACCGAAGCACTACTAGGCTGGATTGATATTATTCCTCCTCCACCTAGCCTGATAAAAATTGTCGTTGAAGGCTTGCTTAGTGCTACTGGGATTGCATTAGTAGAAGAGTTGCTGTTTCGTGGCTGGTTACTCGATGAATTACAGCGAGACTATAGTCAAAAAGTTTCTCTGTGGATTGGTGCCACAGTATTTGCCATAGCTCACTTTATCAAGCCTATTGAGGAAATAATTAGGACTGCGGTAACTTTTCCTGCACTGATATTACTAGGAATGATTTTGATCTTAGCTAAATATCGCCAGGGCGATCGCCTGGGAATCTGTATCGGTATTCATGCAGGTTTGGTCTGGGGTTACTATGTTGTTGATGTAGGAGAATTAATCGACTATACAAACAAAGTTCCCGCTTGGGTTACAGGCATCGACGGCAACCCCCTGGCGGGACTCATGGGATTAATCTTTTTGACTGCTTTGTTGTGGCTTAAACAGTTATCAATGAACAAGTTTGACTATTCATGACGTTTCATGGGGATGAAACATCATGAACCAACTACTTCCTATCTAAAATTGAAGAACTTAAAGCTAAAGATTAGCAACAGGTTCAGGAGGATTGCTGGCAGAAGGACGACGAGCAATTACCTGATCGATCAGACCATACTCTTTGCATTCTTCGGCAGACATAAAAAAGTCTCTTTCGGTGTCCTCTTCAATTTTAGATAATGGCTGTCCTGTATGATCTGCAAGGTGTCCGTTAAGTTTCTGCTTAAGATACAAAATTTCTTTAGCCTGAATTTCAATATCTGTTGCCTGTCCTTGCGCGCCACCCAAAGGTTGATGAATCATAATCCGAGAATTAGGCAGACTCATGCGTTTACCTTTCTGCCCTGCACTAAGCAAAAAAGCACCCATGCTAGCCGCTAGACCAATACAGATGGTGCAGACATCAGGGCGAATTTGATTCATGGTGTCAAACATCCCCATCCCAGCCGACACAGAGCCACCAGGAGAGTTGATATAAAGATATATATCTTTTTCTGGATCTTCGGCTTCTAAAAATAAGAGTTGAGCAACAACTAAGTTGGCTATTTCATCGGTAACTTGCTGTCCCAAAAAGACGATTCTTTCTCTAAGTAAACGAGAATAAATGTCAAAGGCGCGATCGCCACGACCTGAACTTTCAATAACGGTAGGAATCATGAAGCTATGCCTTATCAATATTTTGTTCTAATTGTAGCTATTTTAAAAGATGAAGAGTAGGTGGAAAACCTAACCCGATTAATTCTGCAAGGTGAACAAGTTCAATTTTTTATATTACATAAATTGTACTTTTGTATATAAAGCGATCGCGTTTTTTAAATTTTAGGCAAAAAGCGACCGACTATAGATTCATCAAAGCTATTTATAATTGGAAATATGATTTGTATTTTTATTTTGAGCAATTAATGAAATCTTTGCAAGATTATACAGTCGTTATTCGTCCTGACGATAACAATACTTTTGTGGCATACATTCCTGCAATTGAAGGGTGTCATGCTTGGGGAGAGACTGCCCAAGCAGCAAGAGTAGAATTAGATAATGTTTTCACCATGATATTAGAAGAATACGTCTAATGTGAATTAGCGGTCAGACCCCGCGTCGCCGTCAGGCGCAAGGGAATGCTGACCAAGAAAAAAAGCTGATTTTTCTATTTTTATTTAAAATTTGTCTGTAAAAACCAAAATATAATACTGGGGGAACTTTCCCCCAGACCCCCTCTGTTGGGGACGTGACGACCCTCCCCAAACCCCTTCCGTAAACATTAATCATGATTTCACTCATCAGTTAATTTCTAATTATTTAGATGGAGAATTGAATCTGCTTGGGTTAGGTTCTCAAAAAAATATTTATTTCTCTTGAAACATTGGACTTTTTATAAGCTGATAGTCAAAAAGTCAATTCACATTAGGCGTAGAATATCAAGCAAAAGGCATATAGCTTATAGCTTGAAACAAATTACTCTGATTTTTGATTTACACGCTTACGTAATCTATAATTTAAACTTCTTCAGCTACTACAGGAAAATCAGCCGATCGCTCTGAGGGGATAGCAGCAATAATAGCATCAATCACTTTAGAGATGGGAATAATTTCTAAGCCTAGATCGTCAGGAAGACTTTGACCCTTGGGAACGATCGCTTTTTTAAATCCTAGCTTGGCAGCTTCTTTTAGACGTAATTCCATCTGGGAAACTAAACGCACCTGTCCCCCTAAACCCACTTCCCCAATTAATACAGTGCGGGGATCGACAATGCGATCGCGAAAACTGGCAACAATAGCGATCGCCACACCCAAATCCGCAGCAGGTTCGCCTACACCCAAACCACCTACGGAAGCGACATAAGCATCAAGTTTAGATAAGGGTACACCCACTCTTTTTTCTAACACTGCCAATATTTGCTGGAGGCGATTGTAGTCAATACCCGTAGTAGAGCGACGGGGAGATGTATAGCTGGTAGGGCTAACTAACGCCTGAATTTCAACTACTAGAGGGCGAGTTCCTTCACAGGCGACAACAATTGATGTTCCTGGAGAAGCTTCATCTCGATTGCCGAGAAACAGCTTAGAAGGGTTATCTACCTCGATCAAACCATGCTCTGCCATTTCAAAGATGCCGATTTCGTGAGTAGCACCAAAACGATTTTTGACCGAACGCAATAGACGATGGGAAGCATAGCGATCGCCTTCAAAATAAAGTACTGTATCTACCAGGTGTTCTAATACTCTTGGTCCGGCGATCGCTCCTTCTTTGGTAACATGACCTACAATCAGCAGGGTAATATTTTCTCTTTTACCTACCTGC
Source organism: Waterburya sp. (assembly GCA_965218345.1). Lineage (GTDB taxonomy): Bacteria > Cyanobacteriota > Cyanobacteriia > Cyanobacteriales > Xenococcaceae > Waterburya. Next base: position 4,573,273 of record CBDCKS010000002.1, on the reverse strand, counting down.
ATCAAAGCCGAAGTACACTCCCGCACTTGGGCTACAGAACCAGGAGACGAGGTTAAAGCTGCAAAGTGTAGGGTCTGAATACTGTCGATAACGGCTACTTGAGGCTTTAAAGATTCTAATTCCCGCAAAATCTCTTCTAAATCTGTCTCTGGCATTACGTAGAGATTATTCTCTTTTTTAGCTGATTTACCGTTCTTGCCGTTACCGTTGCTAGTTTCTTCAGCTTCAGGCTCATTTTCTCCCACATCCAAACGAGATGCTCGTAACTTTACCTGTTGTCCCGATTCTTCTGCCGATACATAGAGAATACGAGGAAGATTATAAGATAGCTTATTTGCTACCTGTAATAGCAAAGTTGATTTACCTATACCAGGATCTCCCCCAATCAAGACTAAAGAGCCAGGCACAATACCTCCACCCAAAACGCGATCGAGTTCTCCATAACCAGAAGGAAATCTTTGCTGTACGTCGTTATTAATTTCGGAGAACTTGCGAGAAACTCTGGGTTTGGCTGTGCTGGGTATTGTGTTACCAGAACGATTAACAGATTGCCATCCACCTCGACTATGCCCTCCAATTCCAGAAGAGACTTCTACTGGCTCTTCAGAAATTGTGCCAAACTCGTTGCATTCTTTACATAGCCCAAACCACTGACTGTATTCGGCAGCGCATTCGTTGCAGATATATATTTGTTTAGATTTAGCCATTTTCTTAAGAAAAATTAGAGATTTGAAGAAATGAAAAGATAAATTAGTAAACTTTATAAGTAATACAGCTTAGATCCTAAGAAATATTAAAAGTCGCAAAGATAGATTAAATCGGCAAAAAATACGGAAATTATCCAAATTGTCATCATCAATTCTCCTAAAATAGACAGTTGGCTAAACTAAATCAACGCTAAGAGGCTAATCTAGATCTTATAGATAAAGAAATTTTACTTAAATATCGGTAACTTAACTTAAAAAAGGAGTGTCTAGTAACTTGGAAACTAATAAAGAAAAAATTTTAGTAGTAGATGATGAAGCCAGCATCCGCCGTATTTTAGAAACTCGTCTATCCATGATCGGCTATGACGTAGTGACTGCTGCGGATGGAGAAGAGGCATTGGAGACTTTTCGTACTGCCGAACCTAGCCTTGTGGTTCTAGACGTAATGATGCCTAAATTAGACGGTTATGGCGTTTGCCAAGAATTACGCAAAGAATCTGACATTCCTATTATTATGTTAACGGCTTTAGGAGACGTTGCCGATCGCATCACGGGTTTAGAATTAGGTGCAGACGATTACGTTGTTAAACCTTTTTCCCCCAAAGAATTAGAGGCGAGAATCCGTTCTGTACTGCGTAGAGTCGAGAAAAACGGCGCGCCTGGGATTCCTAGTTCGGGAGTAATTCACGTTGGCTCAATTAAAATTGATACCAATAAACGTCAAGTGTATAAAGGTGATGAACGTATTCGCCTTACAGGCATGGAATTTAGCCTATTAGAGTTACTTGTAAGTCGCTCTGGTGAACCTTTTTCTCGTTCAGAAATTTTACAGGAAGTTTGGGGTTATACACCCGAACGTCATGTAGATACCCGCGTAGTAGATGTACATATTTCTCGCCTACGTGCCAAGTTAGAAGACGATCCTAGCAATCCTGAATTAATCTTGACTGCAAGAGGTACTGGCTATTTGTTTCAACGTATTTTAGAAGCAGGAGAGGAGTAAAACTAAGGGATAAATGATGAGGAAGCCAAAAGCTAAGAGCTAAGAGCTTTGAAAATGAATAAATATGATGCCAATCGTATATTAAGATTGCTACCTTTTTTTGCAGGAGGATTAGGTGGCTTTCTACTATTGGTCAATCGTTTGTTAACAGCACAAATAACGGATTCTCAGGCACGTTCGGATGCTTTAGGGGTGATCGAAGGAGCAGTTTTAATCTTAGTCGGTTTGCTGTGGCAGCAAATTCAAGCAAGAACTCCTGACACCGTGGATCTAATTGGCGAAACAGGTTTAGAATTTGCCCCAGAATTATCAGATGCAGCTAAAACCGAATTGGCTTGGGCTTCTCACCTATTATTAACCAATACGGTAACGCGATCGCTTGTGGTCTATTATGACCAGAAAACTTGGCTTAGACGCGGTGTTTTGGGTGCAAACCCAGAGGTAACCCCAGGCGCGATTCTAGAGCGGGTATTAGCCAAATCAAAGCCTGTATATCTAGTAAATCTTAGTTTGTATCCAGGTAAAGTAGAGTTTGACTATTTGCCAGCTAATACCCAAGGGGTAATCTGTCAGCCTATTGGCAACAAAGGAGTTCTGATTTTGGGTGCAAACGCTCCCCGTAGTTATACAAAAAAGGACGAGCAGTGGATTGAAGGCATTGCTGATAAATTAGCGGTTACTTTGGAATCTATCTAAAATTTTTGCCAACAGGCGCGCACGGCGAAGCAAGTTTTCCTAAGTTAAGCCTAAGACATGGCTGAGTTTGAAGGACTTGCTCGGCAACCGTCACGCAGTTCAACCATTAAAAAGCATTTTTCAATTTGCTCTGTTGAGGTAGCCAACTGAATTGATGAACAATTAAGGATGAACAAGATTGAAAATTCATCTGTTAAGAAAATATAGCCTTATAAAACCTTGTGAGTATGAGAATGTTGTTTGACATTATCTTCAGTGCTTACCACATTAGAATTATTCAAGACTCTTTTTCTTTCTAAAGAATAATTAAAATCCTGTTTGATTGTTCCTAAAGCGATATGCTCTTTAGCTTCGGGACGACTTTTGTAGGTACGGGTTGCTGCTGCAACTCTCTCAGCAAAGCGATCGCATAAATTTATTTTTGTTTCAGTCTGTAGCTCTTGAGGTATTTGCACCGTATCTTCTTGAAAAATCTCCCCCAGAGTTTTGGCACAGGCTAATTGATAAGAAGTAGGAATACCTTTAATTAGTGCTTCTAAAGCAGCCGAGGGAATAGGTTCTAAAACCGTAAGCTGTTCTATTTCACCCTCTTCTCGTACAAAACAGGTTGCTAAACCCAAAACACAATAGTCTTCAGGAGATAAATCAGATGCCTGAGCAAATAAAGTAGTAGTTGTCATATTATTAAACGTCAATTATAAAAGTACTCAATAGCAATTCTAAACTAGTAGACCTAGGCTTAAGTAAACAAATTATTTAAATAGCCTCAAAGCCTTAAAGCCTTAAAACTTTTGACTAAGCCACAGCGTTACTAAAGTTGGCAGTCGATATTTAGGGAATGTAATCTAAAATGGGAATATTTCTGCGAGTACAACCGCAAATTATCGCGAAAACACATATTTTGTTGCCCAATCAATATTAATCTCAACATTTATCTAAGTAAATTTTGGGAGGACATTTGGATGTTTTTTGGTCATCATTAGCTGAGTATAAAGAATTTGAAACTTTAATCTTACCAATTTACGGTTTGCATGAGACAGTTCGATTGGTGACACATTGAATTGATGCTAGTCATGAGACGGGATAGTAAGGTGGCACACAAGCAAGGTTTAATTGATGCTATGAAAACCGATTTCGATCAGTACAATTACAATTTATTTCAATCATCCAAACGAGAGTTATCTGACTCTTTTGGTATAGAATCGGCATCAATCTTATCTGCTGCTTCATCGGTATTAGAAGACTGGAATATCGAAGAACAGTTAAGAATTTGCGTCAAAGAAAAAGCATTTCAAGGAGACTATGTAGCAGCGATTACCCTCTTGGATCGACTAATTGCTTTGTGTCCCGATAATGCCACAGATTATAATAATCGTGGTTTAATGCACTTTCGTAACGATCAGATCATTGAGGCTCTTTGTGATTTATCCCAAGCATTAGAAATTAATCCTTATCTTGACAGTGCTTATAATAATAGGGCAAACTGCTATGCTTCTCAAGGGGCATTAACAGAAGCGATCGCTGACTATGATATTGCTTTAGATCTAAACCCCAGTAATATTCGCGCTTGGATTAATCAAGGCATTGCTTTTAGAGAACTGGAAATGTATGATTTAGCGATCGAGAATTTTGATATTGCTCAGATTATTGGCGACACTTTGCAAGAAAGAATTTATCCCGAACGAGGTAGAACTTATCATCTTCGAGGAGACTGGAATTGTGCTGTTGGTGACTATCAGAATGCCTTGAGAATTTTAGAGCAGAAACCAGAACTAGCTAGACACAGAAGAAAAGTATTAGGTTGGCTAGATGAACTGCTGTCGCCTTTATTTATTAATTACCGATCGCGCTCTTTTTTTAACCAATAGATACGGCTTTGATGGGGAGAAGTTAAAGAGCTATATTGTTCCATCAAGCTTTGGGTTCTTTGAGGATCGAAGTTGCGGTTTAGTTCCTCTTTTAATTTAGTAACTCTAGCATCTGTTTCTTGCACCTGAATTTTTAACTCTTTTAGCTTTGCCCTCTGAGAAAGATGATATGGCAAAAGCTTAAATAGAGAAGAGATCGCGCCTGTGGCAATTATCCAGCTTAAAATTAACTTGAGGCTAATTTCCATAGCCATTCCTCTATGAGACTTGCGGCGTTTATGAGGATGACGACGGACTTTTTTTGGTAGTCGCTGCTTAGATTTCATATTTAATCGTAGCCAAGAATTAGGACTCCAGATTAACAACACTAAGTCATTATTGCCAATCTGAAATTCCTAATTTATGCCATTAAACTAATAATAGTTTTGTAGGACAGACTTATTTATATAGCTCTAGAGATAAGCGTACTGCCATCACTCCAGGAATCAAAGCTACAAGCAAAGCTACAAAAATTTGGGTATCTGTAAGAGACATAGTATTCTAACTCCTTACTAATTCGATCAAAAGGTATTCCATCCTTAATTTGCGTCATAATTGACCCCAAGAGAAACATCTTGTAACAAAACGTGACTCTTTTACTGAAACTACTTCAGGCGTTGAGTTTCAAAGAATTATACTATAATACGTGCAGACTCAAAAATCCAGAAAAACTGATGAGAATTCTATTCTTTCGTTGCTTATTCAACAAAAGAAAACCTGGCTTAACCTGAGTTTAAGACGAGATTATTAAATCACTATCAACTATTAAACAGACAGAAAAACGGTTCTCTTATCAAGGAAGCGAGCGTTATATTAATTGTTTGGTTGCAATAAAAGCCGATTCAACGTAAGGTTTTCTTGCTGTTTTGAAGTTATTTATGTTCAATATTATGCACTCAGATATTTAGGTAAGGCAGAATCATAATGGGTTGGAAAGCTGAGTTCTATCAAGATTTTGCATCAGAGTACAAAAAACTGCCGTTAGAGGTTCAAAAGAAAATAGCTGAATATATTATCTTGCTCATGGATAAAGGCTCTAATTTAGGTAGACCAGTTGTTGACACCTTATATGGTTCAAAATTTCCCAATATGAAAGAGTTAAGGTATGACAGCAACCAAGGTTCATGGAGAGTAGCATTTGCATTTGACCCGACAAGACGCGCTATACTATTGGTAGCTGGAGATAAATCCAACGATAAGAAATTCTATAAAAAACTCATAAAGAAGGCTGACCAGAGATATACTGACCATCTAGAAAAAATAATTATAGGTAAATAACTGTGAACGTATCATTTGAAGATATGATGAGAACTTTCTCACCCAAAGACCAGGAAGAGATTAGAAGAGGCGGTATCTTACTAATTAAACAAGAAAACCAAAGATTAAAAGAACAGAAAGAAGCTCAGGCTAGGTTAGAAAGAAGTAGCTACAAAAGAAAGTTAACTTATTCTGCCTAATCTTGGTAATATATTGCTCAGTACCAATCTTGTCTTACCTACGGCGCAAAAACAAAACCCCCTACTATGTATTTCAAAGCAGGGGGTTTTGTTTTTACAATTAAGGAAACTTAAGAAAAAGCTGGATGAAACTAGGAGAAAATTACCAAATCGACAGATTCTTAAATCGACAACTGATAATTTAACCTAAATAAATACAGATTAAGACTTTCATCCTTGTTTAATTTAAAAATACATAGTAAATGTTGTCAAACATAGTTAACTACTTTACCAATGCTGGGGTTGAAACCTATTTGATACTGCTGGTTTTGATTTTGTTAGAGGCTGTTTTGTCTGCTGATAATGCGATCGCCCTGGCTGCGATCGCCAAAAGCATCCAAGATCCTCAAAAACAGCGTCAGGCTCTCGATATTGGGTTAATCGGCGCATATATACTGAGAATTGCCCTAATTTTGGCTGCTACTTGGGTAATCAAATATTGGCAGTTTGAGCTACTAGGGGCGATGTATCTCTTGTGGCTGGTTCTTAATTACTTTTTCTTTAGCGATGAAGATAATACGGACGAAAATCGCAGCTTAGGTTTAAAATCTCTTTGGCAGGTAATTCCGACTATTGCCATTACTGACCTGGCTTTCTCTCTAGATAGCGTGACTTCAGCGATCGCCGTCACCGAAGATACTTGGCTGATTATTATTGGTGGAACGATCGGCATCATTGTTTTACGCTTCTTGGCAGGCTTGTTTATCAAATGGCTACAGGAATATACTTACTTAGAAGACGCAGGATTTATCACCGTTGGCTTTGTTGGCTTACGTCTGCTCTTGAAGGTTTGGCTACCAGATTACTTCATTCCAGAATGGTTAACCGTAGCAGTAGTAGCTATATTTTTTACCTGGGGTTTCTCCAAGCGAGAAGCAGTGGAATCTGAGAGCCAAGAGTAATAAGGCTTACAGCCTATAGCTTTTGGTCATAAAAGGCAGGTATTAGTGCAAATACACTAGATTTTTAGGACGTTGGATATAATGGGTAGCTAAGGGTTGATTACTCGCCCTTAACCTACTATTTAAGGAGATTTCCTAATATGACTAAACAGAAAAAGACTGGAGCAAAAGCTGCTCAACCAACTTCAAAAGCGTCAGGCAGCAAAAGCTCTAGTAATACAGCAAAAACTGCTGCTGATTCTACACCATCAAAAACCACTCCTAAAAAGAAAAAGTAAAACAAACTTAGGTTGGTCTTAAATTTCTTTGGCTTGTTAGCGGCAACTAGCAAGCCATTCATTTTTGTTATTCTACGATAATTTGTTTAAAAAGCAAATTAAGGAGATGCAAAAGAGGGTTTCATTAAAAGTAACTACAGCTAAATTATTAATCGATGGTTTAACCCTAGATACAATTAAGAAAAAGCCTAATAAGACGAGTGTAATGAGGGCTAATGCTTTTGCTTATAGTTACTTTTGAGTAATATTTAAGCAAGATTGCGTCCGCAGTGTTCACGAGCGTTAAGTAAACGCCTTAAATCGTGAGCCACTGCGAACAATGCGGATGAAAGGACTTGAACCTTCACGTCCGAAAACACTAGAACCTAAATCTAGCGCGTCTACCAATTCCGCCACATCCGCGCTTTGTATGCGACGCTAACTATCATAACAGATGCACAGGATAAATAAAACTTTTAAAGCAAATTACATGAATTTCGTTGGCGATCATGATTTGGCTCTTGCCAGGAATAGCCAAAATGACTAACAGAATTAACTTCTGGAGTTGCCTTGCGTAATGCTTCCATCTGAGCTTCTAAGGGGGGATGGTTGCGATAAACTTTGCCCCAGGCACCAGCTAAAGCAGGAACAACTGTTGTTGTCTTGGGGGCTATTTTTAAAACACTTTCTATCTGTTTAACAATACAATCTGTCTTTTCTTCACACAGAGCATAAGACATAGGATGCCACTCTAAATCTGGAGGAAATTTATCCCAAGCCTGGAGACGAGAATCAAAGCTATTTTTACCTATTAAACGATTACCCTCAGGAAAAAAGACTGCTCCTGCGGGGATGCCTCGATCTTGAACAGGTTTAGCAGCAAAAGACAGAAAATCAATAACACCTTGGGCTGCATGAGCTACAGATAAAAGCCAAAGTTCTTGATTTAAGCTAAGACGTGACTGGAGAGTTGCTTTAGAGTCAGGCAAATTACGACGACCCTGCCAGCTTGGATCTTTTTCTTGAGGATATTGCCGATCGATATTTTTGAGATCCCCAGAGGTAAAATTACCAGTTTCTACATATTTTTTGATTACGGCTAAACCTTTTTTATTGGTGGCTCTATTGTACAGAGCGTTGAGGGAGGATTTACCATAAATCCATAAATCTCGAACGTTATGAACATAGGACTGTCCGCCTATACCTTGAGGGTAACGAACGTAATCAAATAAAACACCGTCTGGCTGCCGTTTGAGGACTGCCTGCAGCAAATTATAGTAATCTGCTTTTGCTTGAGGGGAATAAGGATCGATAAATGCCTGAGCGCGATCATTAACAAAAGTAAGACTATTTGAACCCTGTCCATTGCGAGCCAATGCTTCCTGGCGATCGGCAAGCTGGGCATAGGTATAGCCATAGTTCATGGTAAATAACCAAGCATAGACCTTTATACCTCGTTGATGTGCTTTATCAATAGTTTGCTGTAGCAAATCAGCATTTTCTGCTCCAGGCGATCGCACTACTGGTATCCAAGGAGTAGGATTGTCTCCAGGCGGTAAAAGAACTTGACTATCGTAAAAAACTTCTAAATGTATTTTGTTGTAGCCGAGATTGACAATACGGTCTAGTACAGAATCTATTGACCCAGCAGTTACGTCACAGGGATAAAGACGCAACCAAATTGCCTGTTCTGCTGGCCAAGTTTGACTACGGCATAGCTGTAGCATTTGAGTATGCTTTTGCACAATTTCTTGATACTCTTGGCTAGCGGTTGAATTTCCTTCTAAGGAGGCTTTTAGCAGCTTTTCTTTTGCCTCAACTTTGTCGGGAGTAAAATGACAATAAGGACCAGAAGCAGCTTGAGCAGGTTTAACAGCTAACGGATATAAGCAAGCTAACATAGCTATCAAGCTGACCATTAAACCTGAAGTAATTTTAGGAACTGCTTTACCCAGAACAATTAGACTAATAGAGGCAGACTTATCAATTAATTCCTGATTTAGTGCAGGTTTAAAACTGCTCCACAATAGAAAATGTTTGGTAATTTTATCCATATTTGGTAATACCCCGTACTTTATCGACAGAATTAAATAAAAAGCTGAATACTAAAGCCTTTTCTGGCTTCAAACTGGTTTTTTATTTCAATTTCTGCCTTTATTTAAAAACTATATATACGACCCAACATTTTAACAGGATTATTTAAAAGATTGAGAAAGTTTATACTTACGTTTGGCGTTAACAGTTAAATTATTAAAATGAATTTTTTTGTCCCTGGTCGTCTTTGTCTATTTGGTGAACATAGTGATTGGGCAGCAGAATATCGCCAGATTAATCTTAATATTGAACTAGGCTACGCGATCGTGGTTGGCACCAATCAAGGCATTCATGCTCAAGTCAAAACCCATAGTAATTTAGTTTTTAAAACGGCAAATCAGCCTCAGATATTAAAACTAGCTATGGATAAGAATTTATTGTTAGAGATGGCTCAAACAGAAAATTTTTATAGTTATATAGCAGGTGTTGCCTATCAAGCTTTGACTCGTTATGGAGTGGGTGGTTTAGAAATTAATAATTATTTAACGAATTTACCAATTAAAAAAGGTTTATCTTCTAGTGCAGCAATTTGTGTGTTGGTTGCCAGAGCATTAAGTTATTTTTATCAGCTAGATTTGACTATTGAAGAAGAAATGGATTTAGCTTATTGGGGAGAAAAAACAACCCCCAGCCAGTGTGGCAGACTAGATCAAGCCTGTGCTTTTGGTAAACAGCCAATTTTAATGATCTTTGATGGCGATCGCTATCAGCTAAAACCTTTAACCATAGGTCAAGACCTGTATTTTGTCGTGGTTGACTTAGCTGGTTCAAAAAATACTCAAGAAATACTGACTCAACTTAATCAATGCTATCCTGTCGCTAAAAATGCTCTAGAAGCCCAGGTGCAAGACTATTTAGGCAGAATTAATGCTCAGATAGTTCAAGAAGCTATTATGGCTTTAGAGCGAGGAGATGCAGCTATACTTGGTAGTTTAATGTCTCAGGCACAAGCTGAATTTGACCGCAATTTGATTCCTGCTTGTCCTCAACAACTAAACGCACCTATATTACATCAGCTACTTAAGCACGAACCTCTACAAACTTATGTTTACGGTGGAAAGGGAGTCGGATCCCAAGGAGACGGTACAGCACAGTTTATTACTAGAGATCGCCAGAGTCAACAAAAAGCGATCGCCATAATTAAGCAAGATTTTCCGCAGATGCAGTGCTACGAGTTAAATATTCCCCAGTCTAATTTATAGATTCTTGGACAAGATTAATTAATTTGCCTGAACTAGATTTAATTATTGTTTGTACTATTAATAAAGATTGTAGAGCGATCGCTATATAGCGATCGCCCTACAAATATTGAGCTTAAATAACTGAGGTTAAGAGTATTTAAAACTTAAAGTGATGTATTAATTTGTAGCTATTGTTTCTGCATCGACATCAACAACATTAGTTTCGCTACCTACATTGTCAGTTGCTACACTATTCTTTTCTTGGCGATTTTGCAGTTTAGCAATAGCCATTTGCGATAACTCTGTAAATAGCAAACCAGCTAACATCACGTCATCAATTTGTCCGACAATCGGAAAAATATCGGGAATAACATCGATAGGACTAACAAGATAGATTGCTGTTCCAAGCATTACCCACCAACGATACTTTGGATGGCGAATTGCGCTGCGATACCATTCATATAGAGAAGAGAGGGAAAAATTCATCTTTGTTTTCGTGTCCTCGATTAGGTTGTATTTATTATGACACTTCTTAGTTGCTAGCTTAGTGTGGATAACCTCATCCAGAGGATTCGGTAAGTACTATGTTTTAGTGGTTAATTATGATAAAGCACTTATGGTATCCCAGACAATTTGATGATTTTTAGTGCTATTTGACCAAAAACCATTAACCAAACCATGTAAAACCCAGATTTTAAACTTTTTTTTAACTGCTTTTAGAAAGTATTTTGTAGATAGATAAATAACAAAGCCAATAATTAATATTTTAAATAAAATGTATATTGGTAAATAAATCCACAGACAGATGCTGAACAAAAATAAAGTTATCAACCATAAACTTTTTAATAGCCTTGCAAGGGAATTATTAACTTTTAGAGGTAGTTGAGATAGTATTTGGAGAATCAACCAATGATGAGCATCAATAACTTTCGGTAATAATTGAGGGCTTTGCCACAAATCTTGCTGAACTTGTTGGCAGATTTGTCCTTTTGAATTAATGATGCTGCGAACTACATTTTTTGACTGGTTAGGAGAGAATAAATAATTACTGGTAAAAATTAAAGGCGATCGCTCGATAGACACCAATTTTGCTCGATGTAGCCGCTCGTTAAAATTTAATTGTTCTGCTGAAAAATAATTTAGCAGGACATAGTAGCGTAAATCAGCAAGATTACGAGGAGAAAGAGTAAATTTGTAGTTATTCTCTTTTGCTTGTTCTATTTGACTCAAAATCTCTGGATTAAAACGAAAAACAATCTGACGCGGAATAGATAATTTACGATTAATGTTAGCTCGATCTATCTCAATACAGGAATTGAGAATATTATTATCGGCTGTTGGCTGTGGATTTTTCACTCAGTTTTTTAGAGTTGCAGATTTAAAATTTAGCTCAAAATAACGAGAGCATAAATTTAATCAAACCTCGCCATTGTTGTTCTCCTGCGGTGGTAGATTGTTTGTGCAGTTGTAACAATAAATCGCGATCGCCTCGTTCTAAAATAGTCTGAGCATAGCGATTCACAATTTTGCCATCTAATTGTAAAGATGTCTGAGCATAGGTAGTATCAGCAATATTGTCAGAACCTAATGAATTGTGTAAAATGCGATCGCGCCGATCTAGAGCAGCTTTTCTTTTGCCTAACTGCTGCAAAACATTGATAAAAGCGCGATCGCGCAAGAGCTTGTTTACCCCAGACATATTTTGCTGACGACTATGGGGAATAGGTTCGGGTAATCTAGTCGGGATAGTTTCCCACTCGGAGTTATTCTGGCTGAGAATTGGTAAATCTCGTTTAATTTCCGATACTAGAGTGCGATTGTATAAAGTCGATTTAGGATCGATTATTTGTAAACAATATGCTAGTTCCAACTGACGGCGTAACTGTAAATAGCGATCGTCTAAAGATAAATCAATTGCCGAGTGTTCTAAAAAAGAACGAGAAAGATAATATATGCCTTGATAAACTTCCCAAGGAATAAACATCTCGTCCACAATTTCCTCGACGATAACGGTGCTAATTTCTACGGCAGTAATACTATTGAGCAAATTATGATTCATTTTCAAGTAGGTTACTTAGCAGTTAGGGCAGTTAGAGCAGTTAGGGCAGTTTTCTTTGACTACAAACCACAAACTACAAACTAGTAGTTAGAAAGTCTATTACTCTTCTTTAGCATCCGCAGGATTAACTTGTCCTTCCCAATTTTGCCAATTTTGAGCAGCTTCGCGGATATTAAGAGACTTAAGATCGAATACCTCGGACTTCACTTTCTCATCGTCGGCATCTTCCTCTAGCCAATCACCCCAATCACCTTGTCCTGGCTGAGAATTTTCTTTTGGCTCATCATCATCACTTTTATCATCAAGATCGGTTAAAGACAATAAATCGTTTACCAGAGCGTCATCTTCTTCGGGAACAAAAGAAGGTAGGTGAGGCTTTGGATTATTGGTTTTTATCTCTATATTTGATGAAACTACCTCGGTTTTGTTAGTAGTTTTTCCTGCTGCGATCGCTTCTGAAGTTTTAGCAGATAGTTGATTTGTCTCACGCCTTGCGGGTAGAGGCTCTCTGGCTACATCGGCAGCAATGTCAACCCAATCAAAATCTTCAGAAGTCTGTTGTTGAAAGGTGGACATCAACTGGAACATCTTTTGGAGACTAATTAAATTACGTTGAATCGTTTGATGTCCTTGAGTTACTTGCTCAATATGGAACTGTTTAATCTCTGAATAGCGATCGCCCGTTAGCTGTTCGCCAATTTCGTTCTCGACTTTGCCCTCAATTAAACTGATATGAGTGCGTAAACTGTTATCTCCCTGAGACCGATTACCATCTATTTGATGCTGATTGCCTTCGGCGGTAACTATCTTAGTAGTAATGTTTAATTCAGGTGCATTACTCATGGCAACCAAGAAAGCTTCCTGAATATTGCCTGCTCGGATTGCCTGTTTAAAATCTTCGCTAGATGTCATAAGTTTCAAGCTTAAATAAAGAACAAATATTTAATTGAGCTAGCAGTATAGACTCGATCGTTTATTTATTCAAACAACTTGGGCTTACAAGACGACGCATTTCTTCCAAGCTAGCCAGGTTTTTGTTTAAGAAGCCCTGTCTTTGTTTTACTTGCTCAATATGCCATCGTTGTAATTCCCTATAGACAGGATTGTCAATCAATTTAAGATCGACTTCATGTTCTACCGTGCCATTTAACAAGTTGATTTGTGTCGCAAATCTCTGTGCTGATGGGGATTGAGTAACTCGATCTAGATCATTTTCAATGCATGTAGTAACGTTTATTTCTACCGTCTTACTCATTGCTATAGTCAAAGCTGCAAAAATTTCTTGAGCCTGAATTTTACCTTGCACTTTTTTAAGTCCCAAATACCATTAGTAGCAGTTCATTACTGCCAAAAGTTGGTGATATTGTAGCCCAAGTTTTCTAACATTTGATGTAATAAAGGCAAGCTTAAGCCAATAACGTTACTGTGGCAGCCTTCAATTTTCTCGACAAACATTCCTCCTTTTCCCTCTAAGGCAAAGCTACCAGCACATTTAAGAGGTTCTCCAGTGGCAACATAAGCCTCAATAGTGCGATCGCTGATGTTAGCAAAATAAACTTTAGTAATACCGCAGCGAATTATTTGCTTTTGTTGCTTGAGGTCAACCAAAGCATGACCTGTATAGATCTTACCCATTTTACCGCGCATTTCTTGCCAACGGGCGATCGCCTGTTGCAGTGACTCTGGTTTACCATATATGCGATTATTGATTGTTAAAACTGAATCACATCCCAAAACTAAAGCATCACTAAATTGAGGTGCAACGGTTTCCGCTTTGCATTTAGCTAAAGTTGTGACCAATTCAGCAGGATCTTCTATTTGCACTCGATCTTCATCAAAATCGCTTTTGCATACCAGAGGTGCTATTCCTACCATCCGTAGCAGCTTCAAACGCGCCGTAGAAGCAGAAGCCAAAACAAAACGAGGAGATTTATCATTTGCTTTCATAAGCTGTTGATGCACTTAAATTGCATATTGCACGCTTAATGTGAATTAGCTTCGTTCTAATATACTACGTTTGATGTAAATTAACTTTTTTCTCTCATGTCACTAAAAACCTTTATTTGTTAGTGAATAGAAAGATTTTCTTTTAAAATTAGGCAAATTCAACTATTTATACGGATGATGAGACTCTAGTTAATTAGGCAAAAAATCAAGGTTAATGTTTACGGAAGGGGTGTGGGGAGGGACGTAACGTCCCCACCAGGCGAGCGACCCCGCGTCGCCGTTAGGCGCAAGGGAACGCGCGAGATTGGGGTCTGGGGGAAAGTTCCCCCAGGAATAAATCGGTTCTCACCGATAAATTTCAAAGTTAATATTACTTGTAAACACTATCCATTATTAAAGCTGGTTGCTCCGTCATGAACTGTTTTCACCCACTTTAATCTTTTCGGACGAATAGACATTCTCGCAGTAATACTGAGCATGACAATTTGCCAGTGAGCCATATAGATTAAGCCTCTGATAGACTGCCCAACCATATTTAATAGGACGGGAAAAGTTAGAGCTTTGTTCTCGGCAATATGAATACGCACTAAGCCTTTAAACATACCGATAAAACCCCAAGCGAATAAGAGAATGGTTATGGGACTAAGAAGAGGTAAGCGGTGACGAGCGATCGCCAGAATACCATCAGGAACATTGGCAGCAGGAAGAATGTATTGCAACAGCATCCAGCACAGTAGATCGATTCTTTTGCCAAAGCCCATGGGCTTACTAAAGATATAACGCCAATAATCTAGATAGCGTTGATAACCCCCTTCCGCCCAACGGTTGCGCTGATGCCAAAGTGAGCTGGCTTTGGTTACTCCTTCTTCTAACACTCCAGGAGTCAACAAAAAGTCGATGCGCCAATTATCTAGATGCAGACGAATAGTTAGATCGAGATCGTCAGTAATGGTTTCCTCATTCCAACCACCACAACTATTTAAGGCAACACGACTAACAAATTGACCATTGCCCCGCAACTCGCCGATACCATCGACAGCAATACGCTGTTGTTGGACATAGCTATCCAATGCCATCTCTGCTGCTTGTCCCTTTGTCCAAAAGTTTTCTGACCTATTGGCGATCGCTTTTCGCACCTGGACTGCCCCTGTGTCTTGACGGTCAAATAAAGGCACAACTCTTTTTAGTAAATCTGGACTTACCTTGGCATCAGCATCAAAAACGCCAATAATATCACCAAAGGTTTTTGGTAATACCTGATTTAATGCCCCAGATTTTCCGCCACCTGCATTGGCTGCACGATGAACTACTCTTAATTGGGAATATTCCTTGGTTAATTTATCTAAAATGAGTGGCGTATTGTCGGTACTGCGATCGTCTATTGCCCAAACTTCGTATTTATCAGTAGGGTAATCGAGACTACAGAGCATAGCTACCAAATTACTAATTACCGTCTCTTCGTTTTTGGCTGCTACTAAAAGAGAAACTTTGGGGATAGATTCTGAGTCATCTATAGTCAAGGGTGGAGGCGTATTTTCAGGTCGAGTAAATAAGTAGCGCAGTATTTGCATTCCTACCAAAACAACTATAGCCAAAACAGCCCATTTTCCCCAACTTACAAAATGCAGAGAAATAGTAACTATCCAGATTACCATTAACAAAAAAGCGGCTTTCTGCCTGCGTCCCGCTAGACCTTGAAAAAAATCTTCTCGAAATTCTGCTTCGGCTGCTTCTGGGTCGGCTAATTCGCTTAGGAGAGAGTTAATGGGGTCGGATTCTAGATCTGATTTTTTGCGCCAATAATTCTCTGCCATAGTTGTTACATTTGCTCGCTGCTTGTATTTAAAGCGATTATGGCTGTTGTAATGTCAGCTCAAAATAATCGCACTGGCTCAATTGTAACCAAAAATGTAAACTTTCTTAGCTAAAATTTAATATATGCCCAATGTAGATTAACGACCTTCAGAATTATTGGTTTTTAGCTATTAGCTATCAGCTTTTAGCTCTAAGCTACTACGTATAGAGCTAAATCAAGTTATTTAGCTACTAAGAAGTTTAATCACGACTAGATAAAGATTAGCTTGTCTATAATCTCAAGCTAGTTGGAAAGCAATTTTTAATTCACACTAAACATTAATAATATTTTTTTCGATGATGAACAGTTTGGTTACAGGGTTAGCGATCGCTTTATGCTCGGTACTATGGGTAGAGTTTGTCAGAGATTTTTATCATGTTTTGTCCCATCTCTGGCAGCCTTTATATCGTCTTCACATATGGCATCATAAGGTTTTTCGTCGCGACCTCTCCGTTGTTAGCGACACCATTTATCGTCAGGCGCATTGGTACAATGATGTGCCTGAATCTTTGGTGATGCTGCTGTTGAGTATTTTGCCCTGGAGTCTAGTTTCTGCTTGGGATCTTGCTCCTCAATGGACAGCTTGGGCTGGATCTTTGTATACCCTGAGCTTTTTAATAGGCGCGATCGCTCGTGGTTTAGGTATTCCCTTTGTAGACGAGCTTACGGACATTACCCATCGTCCAGGAGAATTTACTACCCTGCCTTCTCGCTGGCTGGTAAATCGTCCTTACCATTGGCGACATCATTTTGATAACCAGAATGCCTATTTTTCTGGCACGTTAACGCTTGTAGATAAACTGTTAGGGACAGCACTATCCTTGAAAAATAAGCGGATAGCGGTTACTGGTGCATCGGGTACTTTAGGCAAGGCTCTATTAACCCAGCTACATTTAGCAGGGGCAAAAGTTACCGCTTTTACTTCATCTAATACTGACATTACTTTAAATGTTTCAGGGGAAGATCTGGCTATCAAAACCGTAGCTTGGCAAATTGGCAAAGAAGCAGAATTGTTAGCCCTCCTAGAGCAAATCGATATTTTAATTATTAATCATGGGGTGAATGTTCACGCCCAAAGAGACGAAGCTGCGATCGCCAAATCCTATGAAGTTAACACTTTCTCGACTCTACGGCTGATGGAGCTATTTTTTCAAACCGTTAAAAGCGATCGCGACACGATCGCCAAAGAAGTGTGGGTAAACACCTCAGAAGCCGAAGTAAACCCAGCCTTTAGTCCCTTATATGAGCTAAGTAAAAGAGCGACAGGAGATCTTGTAACCATGCGTCGTTTAGATGCTCCCTGTGTAGTGCGTAAGCTCATTTTAGGTCCGTTTAAAAGTCAGCTAAACCCTGTAGGTATCATGTCTGCTAATTGGGTAGCCAAACAAATTGTTAATTTGGCACGCAGAGATATTCGCAATATAATCGTGACCATTAATCCTCTTACTTTTATTCTTTTTCCCATCAAAGAATTTTGGGTTGCTAATTACTTTCGATTTTTTACAGCTACCACAACCAAAGTTGCTCAAAAGCGGTCAGACCCTGCGTCGCCGACAGGCGCAAAGGAATGCTGCCCTAGCAAGGGAATGCTGACCAAGAAGCTAAAAGCTAAAGGCTAATAGCTTTAACTCACGTTGATTTAATAAAGCTATTAGCTAACCGCTTTGCGGTTTAAGACAGCCCCTTTAGCTGAGTTGTCACAACTTTTAATTTCAGAGTGCGATCGCTGCGTTTAACGGTAAACTGTAGGCTTTGATTTAAATTACTGCTGTCCACAAGCGACTGTAATTGACCTGCATCAGTAATTGTTTGACCATCAATAGCTACAATTACGTCTCCTAGGCGCAAACCTGCTTTTTCTGCTGGTGTATTAGGCAAAACTCTAACGATCAAGACCCCATTTGTTTCGGGAATAGCAAAAGGAGAATTAGGATTCTGGTTATTTTTCTGTGCCAACTCAGGAGTTAGACTTCGCATCTGCACACCAATATAAGGATGGGGAACTTGTCTGCCCGCAATCAGAGTATCAGTAATAGATTTAACTTTGTCAATGGGAATAGCAAAGCCGATGCCATTAGCATCAGGACGAATAGCTGTATTAATACCAATCACTTCCCCCTGTTCATTAAGTAATGGTCCGCCAGAGTTACCAGGATTGATAGCTGCATCGGTTTGCAAAAAGTCAATTTTCTTATCGGGGATACCAACCTCAGCCGAGGAACGAGTTAAAGTACTAATAATGCCCAAGGTAACGGTATTGTCTAAGCCCACGGGGTTACCCACGGCGATCGCCCAGTCTCCGACTCGAACATTACTAGAACTACCTAACACAGCTATAGGAAGATCTTCACCTGGATCATCTATTTTTACTACTGCCAAATCAGTTACCTCATCAGTGCCTTTGACTACCCCTGCAAATTCTCGTCCGTCTTTGAGAGTCACTGTAACTCTATCTGCGCCACTAACTACGTGGGCATTAGTTAAAATCGTGCCGTCTTTTTGGGTAATAAAGCCCGAACCTTGTCCACGCAACTGTCTTTCTCTGGGCATTTGACCTCCAAGGCGATCGCCAAAAAATTCCCGAAAAAAAGGATCTTGAAACATGGGATCTATTTTGGTGGCAATAGTTTTCTCTGTATCAATTCTAACTACGGCTGCTCCAGTTTTGGCTACTGCTGCTGCCACGAAACTAGTAGAAGCTTTAACAACAGGTGCTTGTGCTTGAATTTGTGGTTCAGGGGTAAGGGTAATAGTATTTTGTTTAGTTTGGGAATCTATAGGTAAGGTGTCTGCCTTTGAAGACATCACCCTAATACTGCTAAAAGTCAAAATAACTCCTAAAAAAAGGGCTATAGCGTGGCTAGCCACTTTACCTAGAAATCGCTGCTTGGTCATTATTTTTAGTTAAATTTAATATTAGGGAATTAATTATACTTTTTTATCATAGCTTGACTAAATGTCTGCCTGCTGTGACCGCTAAACGATCGTAAGCTGCGGAAATCTTTTGCTTGCAATCCCATAGCCATAAGTTCTAAACTTTAAGCCATAAGCTGATGACAATTAATTCTTGGCAATGGTAAGTGATTCGGGTTCGACTAGTTATGCAATAGATTTTGGTACTAGCAATACGGCGATCGCTCGCTGGAATCGGGCTACAGAAAAAGCAGAACTAGTTACCTTACCTAATTTATCTCAACAGTTTAGTTCCCTCCCACCGCTTATTCCTAGCTTAGTATACGTAGAGGATGCAGCCACAGGCAAAATTATTGCTGGACAAGCAGTGCGCGATCGCGGTTTAGATATTCAAAGCAACCCCCGTTTTTTCCGCAGTTTTAAGCGCGGAATTGGTACAGATATTCAGGGCTATTTACCTCAGCTAGACGGCAGAAATTTATCTTTTGAGCAGGTTGGCGAATGGTTTTTACGGGAATTGATCGCTAGTCTGAGAGGAGAAACAGAAGCAGATCTTCAATCATTAGTTTTAACTGTCCCCGTCGATAGTTTTGAATCCTACCGCCATTGGCTGATGGGGGTATGTCAGTCTTTAAAAGTAGAGCAAATTAGAATCCTCGATGAGCCGACTGCTGCTGCTTTGGGCTATGGTGCAGAGGCAGAAGAATTACTGCTGGTGGTAGATTTTGGTGGAGGAACAATTGATTTATCTTTAGTGCAGCTATCGTCTACCAGCTTTCAAACTCGTGGCTATCTCCTCAAGTGGGGACAAAAAATGTTGGGGGACAATACGGCGCAACAAAAAAATACGGCACGGGTAATTGCCAAGGTGGGAGACAATTTAGGGGGAGCAGATATTGATAATTGGCTGGTAGATTATTTTGCCGCCACCCAAGCTTTGCCCAAATCTGCTTTAACGACTCGTTTGGCAGAAAGATTGAAAATTAAGCTGACTAAGGAAACAGAAGCACAAGAAGTTTACTTTAACGACGAAACTCTAGAAACCTATGAGCTAGCTTTAAATCGCGATCGCTTTAACCATATTTTAGAGCAGCAGCAGTTTTTTAGCCGACTTGATGAGCTGATGACTCAGGTTTTGCAGCAGGCCAGGCGTAATGGCGTAGAAACTACTGACATTGATTCAGTCTTACTAGTAGGTGGCTCAGTACAAATACCTGCCGTCCAAAATTGGGTCAGGCAGTATTTTGATGAAGATTTGATAAAGAACCAACAGCCCCTAGAAGCGATCGCCACTGGGGCATTACAGGTATCTCGAAGCATTGAGGTAAAAGACTTTCTCTATCATAGCTACGGTATTCGCTACTGGAATCGGCAAACAAATAGTCATGGTTGGCATCCGATCATTAAAACAGGACAGCCTTATCCCACAGAGAAGCCAGTAGAGATAGTTTTGGGTGCTTCTACTCCAGGGCAAAGCAGTATTGAGTTAATCATTGGTGAACTGAGTGCAGCCACCGCCACCACAGAAGTTTATTTTGATGGCGATCGCCTAATTACCAAGGCTGTAGATACTCTGGGTGATAGGGTACAGCCGTTAAATGATCGAGATGGGGCAAGGGCGATCGCTCAACTTGAGCCTGTGGGAAATCCTGGAAGCGATCGCCTTCAGCTTTTGTTTAGCGTTGACGAGCAAAGGCATTTGCGTATTACCGTCGAAGATCTATTGACCCAGCGAACTTTACTAAATAATTACATTGTAGTCAAGCTAAATTAACGAAGCATATTGTAAAATGTACTTAGGTAAAAACTAGGGTATCAATCGCCTATGATTCTGGCAATTACCAGTATTTCACCTAAAATTTGCTTATTTAAAAGGGCTATAAGTCTAATTAAAGCAAAATTTAATTTCACATAAATTTATTTAAATAATATTTGATATTCATAAAGTAAACTGGCCACTTAATTTAGGCACAATCTAGCTTAATCAGTTAAGCATTAATCCTAATTTAAGCGTTTTTGGGTTATTATTACTTAGTTTAATTGCAATTACCTAGTAGTAATCACTGATTAGGCGTAAAACAAAAAGCTAAGGGAAATAGCATTACAGCAGAAATATACACCAAAGATATTAGATAAACGATGAAGTCTAAGCGAGTAAATATACTAAATATTCCAATTGATAACATAGGCCAACATGAGCTTTTAGAAAGGCTCAAAATTGGCGGAGTGGTTTTTACACCAAATGTAGATCACTTAGTTAAGCTGCAAAAAAATTCTGAATTCTACCAAGCCTATCAAGAAGCTGATTATCGAGTCTGCGATAGTCAACTAATTATGTTCGCTTCGCGTTTTTTGGGACAGCCGATTAGCGAAAAGATTTCTGGCTCTGATTTGTTGCCTGCTTTTTGTCAACGTTACGGCAATGATGAAAGCGTTAAGATATTCTTACTCGGTGGCTTAGAGGGAGTTGCACAACAGGCTAGTGATAATATTAATGCCAAAGTTGGTCGCAACATTGTAGTAGATACTTATTGCCCCCCTTTTGGTTTTGAACAAGATCCTGCTGAGTGCCAAAAAATTATTGAAATTATTAATGCTTCAGGGGCAAATGTATTAGCTATCGGAGTTGGTGCGCCGAAGCAGGAAAGCTGGATTTGTCGGCATCGAGCTAAGGTGACAAACATAAAAACTTTCTTGGCGATTGGAGCGGCCTTAGACTTTGAGGCAGGTACCTTAAAAAGAGCGCCTGCTTGGATGAGTTCAGCGGGTCTAGAATGGCTTTACAGGCTAGTAAAAGAGCCTGGTAGGCTTTGGAAAAGATATCTGGTAGAAGATACAAGCTTTTTTGTGTTAATATTACGCCAAAAATTTAACTTAGATGCTAAACAAAATTTTTCGAGTAAAAGAAGTATGCTTGAATCTAGTCCCTTTAGCAGAGAGTAATAAAGATTAATTAAGAGAGTAATAAAGATTAATTAATAGTGTCGCTTTTAATCTTTAAAAAAACACTATTATTCTAAAGCCTCAACTCTAGAACTACCATCTGCTTCAATCCAAACTAATTGTTTAATACGGCAGCTTTGAGCATATCGTCTGACTGCTGCTGACGATCTTTCGCCCAAGTCAATTTCTATCTTGAGGGGAGCATTCTCTTTTCTCAGTTTGCGGGCATATTTGAGCGCAGCAGCCTCTGCTTCTGTGGTAGTAGGAATAACTAGACAATCACTGCTAGGAGCTTGTTGAGGCAGTTTGGCTGTCGATAACAAGCTCGAATGCAAATCTTCAATCGAGAGAGAAAAGCCAATTCCAGGAGATGATTTCCCTTGAGGATCGTATAGCCCCAGCAATCGATCGTAACGCCCACCTTTGGCTAAAACATAAGACTGATGGTCTTGAAAACTAACGGCTTTAAAGACAATACCTGTATAGTAATCAAAGGTTTGCAGTAAACTAAGATCTAAGATTAAAGGTAAAGGTTGCTCGGAACTACTATTGAGTAATTCAATCAGAGATTTGAGATTATTGACTATTTCTCTGGCAGCAGGATCTAAATTGAGTGTAGAAACTTTACTTAAAACAGCTTCTGGTTTACCCCGCAAATCAAATAGAAATAGAGCCTGTGCTTTTAAATCTGCATCTAACTCCAAATTCTCTAAGGTAATGCGGTCAAGATTAGCAATACATTGGCGTACTGAGGGGCGGATCGACTCAGGAAATGCCGATAGGAGCGATCGCGTTAATCCTGCCTCTCCTAACAAAATAGACCAATCTGGCGTACCTAACTCATATAGGCAGTCCGCTAGCAAAAGAATTATTTCTGCATCAGCTAAGACACCACCAGCAAAAAGTAGCTCAACTCCAGCCTGATAAAATTCTAGCTGCCGACCATGATGGCTTTGGGGTGGATTACGAAATACATTGGCACGATAGCAAAGACGCTGAGGATAAGTGCTGCCAGCCATGCGTGTCACTGCCGCACGAGCGATCGAAGCGGTTAGTTCAGGACGTAGACCCAAAGAGCTTTCGCCGTTATTGCGTAGCTGAATCACTTTAGAAGGTTGTATTGCACCACCTGCCGTTAAAGTATCTAGCCACTCTAAAGTAGAGGTGACAATACGCTGATAACCCCATGTTTGAAACGTGTGCTGTAGACGGTCATTAATCCAACGTTTCTGTTCTACTTCTAAGGGTAATAAATCTCTTGCTCCAGCAGGGGTTTGATAAATCATTTCAGGTTAAGTACAGATTTAGCTTCGGCGTTGCTTGCAACATCTACTTGTGCCATCTTACTTTTTTTTCGACCCAAAAAAACCACCAAAGAAACTACTATTACCTTGCTTATCATTAGACTTTTGAGCAGACCCAGGTTGAGAAGTTTTAGATTTGCTGGCTACTTTGCCAAGTTTATCTAATGCCTTTTTGCTTTCGATGACGGTAGCATTGTGCGGATCTGCTTTGCAAGCTTTGTCAATATGTACTTTTGCCATAGTCAACTGTCTTTTGTGCAGATAGGTTTTACCCATGACGGCGTGAGCAACGCCGTGGTTAGGATCGATTCTTAGCGCATCTCGCAACTCTGTGACAGCCCGATCGAATTCTCCTCTTGATATGTATTGTTGAGCGCGATCGACAAAAGCATTAACTCTCGATTCAGGAGTAGGCTCTTCTGTCTTAGCTGTAGTCTGAGGAGATGAATTCTGTGCTTGAGTGACCGTACTTTTGCTTTGAGGAATGGTTTGCTTATCTTGAGGTTTTGTTTTTGTCTTAGCCGAGGAATCTGAACCTTGTTTAATTTGGCTTTGAGGTACAGACCCCGACACGCGATCGCGTTTTAACATCAAATAAACTAAATTTAGTTCGCTGATCCTGCCTATATCGTTTGTGACTTGTTCTAGAGATTTATACTGATCGGCGGTAAGCTTTTTTAATAGTTGGGGATAAATTAACTCAGCACTATTGCCAGCCTGTAATAGTTCCTGCGCCAGTTCACTTTTTACGTTTGTTTTTGCTTGATTCTCCGCTAGGCGTTTGCCAATTTGGGTCAATACTAGTTGATGTTCAGCAAAATCGGCTTTCCGCGATAGCTGTTCATAGGCTGGATTGACTAGCTTAGACAAAATTTGACCTGCCAACTTGGCTTTGGATTCGTCCAGGCGACACTTATCTGGATGAAGTTTTTGAGCAATTTTCAAATATTTCAAACGAATTTGTTTAGGATCGGCGTCTATGGATACGCCGAGGATTGCATGGTGATCGATTATTTTGAGCTTAAAAAGTCCCTGATTAATGGCAAAAGACATAAGAAATATAGGTATAAAAATAATTTACAGATATGTACATCTGTAATCATGAAAATGCTAATCACAATACCAGCTATATTTTTATAGTTCCCTAAAATCCCCCCAGAACTAACAAAATTCTTGAATGACCAACGGTCAGGGCAGCGCGAAAAGAAGGCGCGTTTCTCGTCACGAGTATTCTTTGGGGAACCTGACCAGAGAAAAATTAAGCTGCTAGTTTAAGTAACTGATTAATAAGTTGGAAATTTTGGCGTTGCTGAATCGAGCTATGATTCCGCCCCCTTACCCCCAAACTCGCGCGTACATAAGGTGGGTACACCTTTGTTGCAGGGTCGCTCGTCAATCCTGGGGGATTTAGAGGGCATTTAAAAACTAGAAAATAATAGATTTATGTTTGAATTCACCAACGCCCACTTAATTATTTTCTTCTCGGTTGATTAAATCTAATTTAGCGATTTCTTGTGCAGCATTTTGTAACTGAAAAATATTGGTAGCTTGCTTTAGTAGATAGACTGGAGTCCAAATTATCAGAGCTATTTGGACTCCAGTGAAATTCCAATCATTTACCGTCAAACGACCACCAATAAGATAGAAATTAAGATAAAGCAAAATATAAAATAATTCATTTCCTAAGATCGACACATCCATGAAAGGCTTGTTGCCATAGTAAAGCTTCATCAGTCCATTAGTTGCCCATTCGGTCGAATTTTTATGACTAGCTTTGCCTAGCATTCCCGTAGCGTAGATTAAATAATAATGGCTGCTAACGTCAAGAGCGATCGCACCAATGAAAGCTAATAAATAATTAGGATATAGTTGCGCCAAAATCAAACACAAACCCGCCGTAGCCGTGCGATCCGCCACCATATCAAGGGCTGCACCAAAATTACTGCTTTGATTATACGCCCTGGCAGCACGACCATCAAATTCATCTAAAATAAAGGCGATCGCATAAAAGCTAATACACAGTTGCCAATTGTCGAGTGTATGACAAATAAAGCTAATTAAATAAAAGATAAATCTAATATAGCCAATAATGTTCGGTACAAATAAAAATACTTTGTTAACTGACATAAATTTATGAGTAATGAATCAACGAAAAAGCAAGTTGAATAATATTATTTTTTTGTTCACTATTAGAAAGCTTATTTTGATTGACCAGGAGGAATAAAACGAATTTCAATTCTGCGTCTAGTTTCATTTGGCTGACAGTCAACTGATGCTAATCTACCTGAAGATAAATATAATTGTGCTGCGCAATAAGCTCTAAATTCTACGTTTTCAAGTCCAGTATTTTGTAACTCTTGAACTACTGCCAAAGTTCTCATCAATCGCCTAACCACAAGGTTGCTGAGCTGGAGTCCGTTATATTTACTTGATAAATATTTTCTAAGGAGGTCACCAGATTTAATTACTATTTAAAATAATCAATTGTTGTTCAAAAAGCGATCGCACTCCTGCCAAATCTAAGTCACAACTGCTTAAAATATCACCAACACTAGCATGTTTTTCGGTGTTTTTGTCGCAAGCCAGCATAAACTGATATTCCTCATCAGACAGATAAACCATCTGGTATTCAAAATTGAGAAAGCTTTGACTAGGAAACCCTTGCATACAGGGACTACATTCAGGAATAGCTTTGTTCAACACTTCGTCACTTGACCAGTTTTCCTTTCTTAAAGGTGGTTTAGCTAAGAAAAACTCATAGTGAGTCAAATTTGGGTCTAGCAACTCTATCAAACGATACAATTCGCGATCGCTTAAGTCTTTTGCTCTAGTCATTAGTTCTAATGATTCCCCTACAAGGCGATCTAACTGCCAATATTTAGGATTAGAAAAACCGACAAAATCCAAGCCTGAAGCATCGATCAAATTAAATAGCGTTTCGACGTTATAGTCAATTTCCTGGGGATGAACATACATATCGGCAAAGGCTTCATCACGATGATTTTCCAATGCCCATCTTTCCTTTTCCTGTTTTAAAATGCGATTATTCTCAGGCAAGTTAGCAAAAATATCTCGACCAACTTTTACCCCGTCGCGATAATCACCACGCTTGTCTCCCTGGAGAAGTGCGATCGCTTTTTGCATCAAACTGATTTCCCAGCGTCCTAATTCTGCATAGACAAATATATGCAGAACACCCCCTGGCTTTAATTTTTTTGCCAATGCTTGAATACCCTTTTCTGGTTCGGGTAAATGATGCAAAACGCCCACACAGTTAATAAAGTCAAACTCTCCTTCTAGGTTTGTTGCTTCTTCTAACTTAAGATTAAAAAACTTCACTGGTTTAGCGTGTTTAGCAATTACCCCCGAACGATTACAGCGTTCCTCTGCCATTGCTAACGCCTTTTCACTTAGGTCAATCGCTGTAACTTCTGCTTCTGGGTTGAGGTGAATTAAATAATCTGTACCCGAACCCGTACCACAACCTGCATCCAAAATACGAATGTCTTGAGTAGTAGGCTTCATTCCTGTACAAAAACTATATGCCGATGTCCAATTCCACCGCCAGTTGTAGCCAGGAGGTTCGAGATCTGAAAGAGGATCGGGAGGAAAAGGATAGGTATTGTAGAGATTAGCAACGGCTTGGTTAATAGCTTGTGGATCGGTCATATTTTTGAGGAATTGAGAAACTGAGAAATAAAGGATAAGGAACAGGGATTGATACGCAAATAAGAGAAATGCTTTATCTAAATTACATCAAATTTTTACTGCAATGACTTTGCTTAATAAATTAATAACCGCGATGAAGTTTAATCTAAGAGGTGTCGGTCGAGTTTGGTCAATGGCGTGGAGACCTGATAATCAGCGTCTAATTCTGGTTCAATTGCTTGCTCAATTAGTTTTTAGTTAAACTTGAGAAAGAAGAAGCTATTAGCTCTAAAAAAAGGTATCGCAATGTATTTAGTCACAGGCGCAACAGGATCTTTAGGACGCAGAATCGTCAGACAATTGAGAGACAATAACGAGCCTGTCAGAGCTTTTGTTCGTCTTGTTTCTCATTATGGTGAATTGGAAGATCGAGGAGCAGAAATTTTTATTGGCGACTTAAAACAAGAGCGAGATATCGTTAAAGCTTGTCGGGATATTAAATACATTATTAGTAGTCATGGCTCTGGTAGTGCTGAAGCTCTAGACTATCGAGCTAATATTGATTTGATCGATCAGGCCGTGGCTAATAATGTAGAACACTTTGTCTTTATTTCTGTTTTAGGAGTTGACCGAGGTTATCAAGATTCGGCTACCTTTAAAGCCAAACGCGAAGTAGAAAAATATCTTGCTGCTAGTGGCTTAAACTATACAATTCTACGTCCTTCAGGTTTTGCTAATAATTTAATTCCCTTGGCAGAGAGATTTCGAGATACGGGGATTTATTTCTCGATTGGCGATCAGCAAAATCGCTCCTCTATAGTTAGTACCGATGATCTGGCTAAGATTGCGATCGCTTCGACTCAGATTGAGGCAGCAAAGAATCAAATTTTTGCGGTAGGAGGTCCCGATATTCTTAAAAGAGAAGATATTCCGCGGATTTTTGCGCGTTTGTTTAATCGTGAGCCAATTGTCATTAATCCACCTCTACAGTTATTTGATGGTCTGCGTGCAGGGGTAGGTTTAATTAATCCACAGTTAAATAAATCATTAGGTACATTACGGACTCTTTTGGCACATGAATTTTTCTGTACCAATGATGAGATTACGCGCCTAGAATCTGTTTTTGCTATAAAAATGGAATCATTAGAAAGCTTTCTGAATCGCTATGTCGGGCAATAATAAAACCTGAAACCAACAATTATTTAATATTTAATGCTCAATGTTAAATGTCTCAGCCAGCTATTTATCTTGCAGTAACCAGCCACGGTTTTGGTCATGCTGTGCGGACAGCAACGGTAGCCGAGAAATTGCAGCAGTTACGTCCTGATATTGCTCTTATTTTTGTCACGGTTGCTCCTGAATGGTTACTTAGATCTTATGTGCCAGGGGAATTCGTTTACCGCCAGCGCGTTTTTGATGTGGGGGTAATTCAAAGCGATAGTCTGACTATGGATAAGCAAGCAACCTTGAATAAAATGCAGGGAATTATTGCTCGACAGGATAGCATTATTGCCGAAGAAGCAAATTTTATTCGTGACAATAGTGTGGGGCTAATATTGGCCGATATACCCGCCTTAGCTGTTCCTATAGCTCGTGCTGCGGGTATTCCCTGCTGGATGATGAGCAATTTTGGCTGGGACTTTATTTATCATGACTGGGGAAAAGATTTCAGGAAAGTAGTGCAGTGGATAGCCAAGTATTATGGTCAAAGCGATCGCCTTTTTCGTCTGCCTTTAGCTGAACCCATGAGTGCTTTTCCGCAAATTACCGATGTGGGATTGACAGGCAGTACTCCGCGTTATGGCAAAGAAATTAAACAAAAATTTCAGTTAACTGCACCTACTGAGAAAACTGTTTTGCTGACTTTTGGCGGTTTAGGATTACAGTCAATTCCCTACCATAATTTGAAGCAATTTCCTGACTGGCAGTTTATTACTTTTGATCGTGCCGCACCAGATTTAGCAAATTTACTCAAGGTTGCAGATAATACCCTGCGTCCTTTAGATTTTATGCCTATTTGTGGACGAATAGTTTCTAAACCAGGCTATAGTACATTTTCTGAGGCACTGTGTTTAGACTTGCCTATTGTCTCTTTAACCCGCCAAGACTTTGCTGAAGCGTCAGTGTTGCTCGAAGCCATACAAGACTATTCTCAACATCAAATTATTTCTACAGAAGAGTTTTTCAAAGGAGACTGGAGCTTTTTAAATCAAGCTATGTTGCCTCCTAGAAAAATAGAGCGTTTAGCCAAAGATGGTGCAACTCAAATTGCTCAGGAAATCTCCAACTATTTTTCTTAAATTTGACTTTGCAACAGTTAGGATTAGAAAGCTTAAAAGCATTCAGCTTGGCAGTCACATTCAGCCATTAGCATCCCCAATCAGTTAGAACCTCTGAACACTTTTTCTTTAGAGATTTAATAAATGTTCAATGTTTAATGATTAATTTATTTCCCAAGAATCAATAATTTTTTCTGCCGTTTCTAAAAATTTAGAATACTTAGCTTTTTCGGCAGTATAAATAGCAATATAAACTTGGTTATTCTTAATCATAAATACCTCCATTTGTCTTAACTGCAATCCTCTTTCTTTACGAGAATAAACGATCGTGCGGGCAGGAAACTCATCGATTTTAGTTTTGCGGTTTTCATCTATTTCGATGTTGTTTGCCCTATTTTGTTTTATCCGCTTAAAAACTGTCTGACCATACTGTTTTAAGGTAGTAGATTCAGAAGGTAAATATTCAACAGCAATAGATACCCTCTCCAAGAATAAATCGGCGTTAGTTTCTAAGGGAGAAGCAAAAACTACTACTTCACCTGTAATTGGATCGTCTAAATCTCTTTTTGACCATGCTTGAGGATATTTAAGCTTAAATTGATAATCTTTGTTTGTATAATCAATAAAGCCTTGATAAGCGTTTCTGTTCATGCCAATAAATATGATTATTAGGGCAGTAACAAAAGGAAGTGCTAATAGTAACCAAATGATCCCTTTGGGAAATTCAAAACGGAAACTTCTTTTTTGCCTAGTTTTTTTTCTACTTTTAGGCGATACAGCAAAAGGCATTTCTTCGCCAGCAAATTGAGGCGATTGAGGATCGAATGCAAAAGGTGGTGGGAAGACAACTACATTTTGTTGCTCAAAATCTAGTTCGGATAGAACGACCGCAGCAGACTGATAACGTAAAGATGGTTGATTACCCACCATTTTGTTAAGAATATTAGCAAGTTTGGGACTAATATCGGCACTGGAGTAACTATCAACTGTTGAAGGCTGCTGAACGTCTTCATCAGGGAGTGTTTTTGGCTGAATAAATTCAGAGACTTGTCCAGTTAGAGCATAAATAATTGTTTTTCCTAAAGCGTAAATATCAGTAGTAAAGTCGGCTTTTCCTTCTATCTGTTCGGGGGCTGCAAAATCTTGATTGACTATACTTTGTAAAGGTTTATTTTTAAATAAAATAGAGTTTTTGATTCCTGCAAAATTAGTCAAAAACTTTTTACCATCTTGATGCTGAATTAAACTTGAAGGCTGAATATTTAAATGAGCTACATTAGCTTGATGAGTAAATTCGAGAATCCCCAAAATTTCTTGTAACCATTCAATAGCTTCTGCTTGATTAATAAGTGAATCTTCCAACCTTTGCTCTAAAGTTTCGTCCTCAAACAGTTCCTGAACCAAATAAAACTGGCGATCGCATTCAAAGAAAGCCAATAGTTGAGGGATTTGTGGATGCTGGCTAATCTTCTTGAGGATCTTACCCTGTTCGACAAACGCCTGAAGAACCTTTTGCCAAGACTGAGTACCTAAAACTTCACTTTCATACTGTGGCTGTAACCTTTCAATTTGACGTTGAGGAGAATTTACATCTGTCAGATCTTCGGCTGCATAAAGGGTACTAAAATCATCCTGACTTAGTTCTCGAATAATGCGATAGCGATCGCTTAATATCTTACCAACTATTGACTCCATGCAAGTCCAGCTATATTTATGATTGCAAATAAATAAAAAGTTACTATTACCGATTATAACTAGGACAATTTTTTAGCTAGATAGTTTCTGTTCTAACTCGTCTAAACGAGCAAGTACTTCTTGACTATGAATACTAGGTCTAACTCCCAAAAAAGTCTCCCGTAAAATACCTTGAGGATCGATTAAGTAAGTGTGTCTTAAGGACATCGCTCCTAACCAAGAGCCATAAGTCTTACTTACCGTACCTTTAGTATCTGCTAACAAAGGAAATTTAAGCCCCTGGGCATCGCAAAATTCGGCATGAGAATCAACATCATCAACGCTTACTCCCAAAATCTGTACGTTTCTCGCCTCATACTTTGCTAGATCTTGTTGAAAACGTCGAGCTTCAAGGGTACAGCCAGAAGTAAAATCTTGAGGATAAAAATATAGTACTACCCATTTACCCTGGTAATCTTTAAGAGAAATATCACCATCTCCCGTGTTAGTAGGCAAGACAAATTCGGGTGCAGGTTCATTTAGAGGGGGTTGTTTGCCTCCCATTGCCCAGGCATTAGGCAGTATTGTCGTACAAGAGAGTAACAAAGACAAGGCAACAGCTAGCCAAAATCGAATCGAAATCAAACGTTTCATAATCTACAAAAATATGATTTACTTAACATAAAGATTACAAGTAATGCTAAGACCATAACAAAAAATTAATATATTCGATTAATTTAAAATGGTTTTCAGGGAGAAAATATTATTCTCACTGACTTGTTAGCGTCGTCAATTCTGAACCAAGCATAAGTAATAAAAATTAAGATGCAGATATTATGAGTAAAGACTTAATTGCACCTCACGGTGGTGAATTAATAGATCGTTTGGCTACCCCAGCCGAAAAAGAAGACTTTTTAGCCAAAGCCGACTCTTTACCCAGAGTTCAGTTAGACGAAAGAGCTACATCCGATCTGGTTATGATCGCCATTGGTGGATTTAGCCCTATCAGTGGCTTTATGGGTCAAGAAGACTATATTAGCGTAGTGGAAAAAATGCGTTTAGCTAATGGTTTACCCTGGTCTGTACCTGTGACCCTCTCCGTAACTAAAGAGGTTGGCGATCCTTTAGCAGTAGATAGTTTAATTCGCTTAGATAATCCTGACGGCAAATTTATTGGGGTTTTGCAGCTAAGGGAAAAGTATAGCTACGACAAGAAGCATGAGGCAACAAACGTTTACGGCACGGAAGAAGACAAACATCCTGGAGTCAAAGTAATTTATGACCAGGGAGAAATCAATTTAGCTGGCAAAATATGGTTGCTAGAGAGAGAAGATCACCCTCAGTTTTCTAAGTATCAAATCGATCCTGCTGCCTCTAGAGCCATGTTTAAAGAAAGAAACTGGGAAACGGTAGTTGGTTTTCAAACCCGTAACCCTATTCACCGCGCTCATGAATACATTATTAAATGTGCTTTGGAAATTGTTGATGGTTTGTTTCTTCATCCTTTAGTCGGAGCAACAAAGAGTGATGACATTCCCGCTGATGTAAGAATGCGCTGCTACGAAATTATGATGGAAAACTATTTTCCTCAAGAACGAGTAATTCTAGCCATCAATCCTTCTGCCATGCGCTATGCAGGACCAAGAGAAGCTATTTTTCACGCTTTAATTCGTAAAAACTACGGCTGTACTCACTTTATTGTGGGTCGCGATCACGCTGGAGTGGGTGACTATTATGGAACTTACGATGCTCAAGAAATTTTTGGAGAATTTGCACCAGAAGAACTAGGTATTACACCTCTCAAGTTTGAACACGCTTTTTACTGTACGCGAACAGAACAGATGGCAACAGCTAAAACTAGCCCTGCAACTAAAGATGAGCGAATTCATCTGTCAGGGACAAAAGTAAGAGCTATGTTGAGAGAAGGCAAAACACCCCCTCCCCAATTCTCTCGTCCTAAAGTTGCTGAAGAACTAGCTAGAGCCATGAAAGCTTCATAGCCTCTTCAAGCAAGATTCAGATAATTATGAATTACTGAGGCAAAACACTATAATTGGTTACGGGTTGAGAATACTTAAGGTAGTCTTAATCTGTAACCTTTTTTATTTTAAATAACATTTAACAGCTATTGCTGATAGGCTGATAGCTGATATTAAAAGCTAGTAGCTGATATGGGACTCGATCGCCGAACTTTTCTACAGCAGGCTGGATTGGCTTTGTTTACTTGGGGAGCAACCGAAGCAGGAATCTCATCTTTAAACAAAGATAGTCAATTAGCAGCCTTAGTTAAAAATTATCACCAAACTTTAGCAGAATCTACTAGTCGCAAGCTAGCTTTGCTTGTGGGCATTAATCGCTATCCCGACCATGAACATCTTGATGGTTGTTTGACGGATGTTGAACTGCAACGTGAACTATTAATTCATCGTTTTGGATTTAATCCCCAAGATATTGTTACTTTATGCGATCGCCAAGCCACCAGAGAAAATATTGAAACTGCTTTTATCGAACACTTAGCTCAACAGGCTCAAGCTGATGATGTAGTAGTGTTTCATTTTAGTGGCTACGGTGGTCAAATTAAGATGCCTTTGTCTTCAGAGGTTGTAACAGCAAACGATATAGATAATGTCGATCCCTTTAAACTAGTTAATAGTTTTGTACCTGTAGATGGAGTGCTGCCTTCTGCAAAAACTTCTATTGCTAACAGCATTCTGCAAGATACTCTACTGGTATTGGCACAGTCTTTATCTACCTCCAAATGCACTTTTGTTTTAGATACTAGCTTTAACACTACTCCTCGGAGCAAACATAGTATCCTCAAGATGCGCTCGGTGTCGGAGGTTGCCGAGAGTTCTAGTCCCCAAGAGTTGATTTTTTTAGAACAGTTACGCAGCGATTTTGCTGCTAAAGGACTTAAGCCCACCAAAAGATTATTATCTTTGCCTGGAGTTGTTCTTTCTGCTAGCGGCAATAATCAAGTAGCAGCAGAAAGACAGTGGAACGGCTTTAGTGCAGGACTATTTACCCACGCTTTGACTCAGCATCTTTGGCATTTAACTCCCAGTAATAAGGTGCAAATAGCTTTAGCTAGAACAGCAGCCACCGTCGAGCAGACAATGGGTAGGCAACAACAACCCTCGCTCAATAGCCCTGAGAAATCGGCGATCGCTTATTATTTAGCCACTAGCAATGCTCCTAATGCCACGGGAGTTGTTAGCAAAGTCAGCAATAACATTATTGAAGTTAAGCTTTTGGGTTTACCTGCAACAATTCTTTACTGTTATGGAGTCTACTCCTGTCTGCGTTTGCTATCTGCCGATGGTTTAGACGCGACCCAACTCCAAATTCAATCAAAAGCAGGTTTGGTTGGCAAAACCAAGCTTATTCAGCCAGGAGCAGTTGATTCACCGCTTCCGGGGCAGTTAGTCCGCGAGAGTATTCGGATGCTAGAGCGTAACTTAGGGCTAAACTTAGCCCTAGATGCTGATATGCCGAGAATTGAACGAGTAGATGCCACTAGTGCTATTGCTAATATTTCGGGGGTTAACTCGGCGATCGCTTCAGGAGAGCAAAACGCTGATTGTCTTTTGGGTAAGATCGATCGGGTCTCAGCCAAAGATAGCAATTCAAACACTGAAAATAAAACCTCTAGCTACGGTTTATATACTGCTGGAGGAGAATTAATTAGCAAAACAACAGGGGTAAATGAAGAAGCAGTTAAAGTTGCTATCGATCGCCTCAAGCCACAGTTTGATAATTTGCTAGCAGCTAAATGGCTCAAGCTGACTGACAATGAATTTTCTTCAGGTTTAAAAGTAGGTGCTACCTTATCAACAGTCACCACCGAACAGTCTGTCAATTTGCATAGAACGACTTTGGTCGCTGAAAATGAACAGCTACCAGCCAATAAGCAAATTTTTTCTAGCGATCGCTATAGTGTCGAGCCAAATTATGATGCTGTGCCGATTTTAATTAAAGGTTCAGATATTCAACTTTCGTTGACTAATACTAGCGATCGACCACTGTATCTGCTTATTTTGGGAATTAATTCTGACAGTAGTATTTTTGCCCTATATACTCCTACTAAATCGACACCAGCCGAAGCCCAGACGCAACTCAAAAATCTAGAGATTGCATCCCAGGGTGAACTGACAGTACCATCAGCAGAGGATTCTTGGAAATGGAAAGTTTCGGATTCAGTTGGTATAAATACGCTATATGCTGTTTTTTCTGTCCAACCATTTACTAAGACCTTGACGGCTTTGGCAAACCAGCCAACCTTTAAACTAGACCAAGAACAGATATTAAACGTGACTAACCCAGTAGCTGTCATCAATTCTTTAATGGAAGATTTGCACGTTGCCAGTTCAGTACCTCCAGAGCTTTTACCCAATGGCGATGTCTATGCCTTGGATGTCGATCGCTGGGCAACCCTTAGCTTTATCTATGAGGTTACTAACTCTTAAGGAATAAAGGATGAAGGAATCTAAAAGGATAAGGAATGAGGAATAATAATAAACATGGAAGCAACTGATATTGTCATTTTGTCTAATGCACCAGGGGAAGTTATTACTTGGGTTCGCCCTGTGGTTAAATGTCTGCGTCAGGCTTTGGGGAATGAACAAAATCAGCAGCTAAGAATTTCGGTTTTGTTGTCTCCTTGTCCCCACAGTACTGGCAAAGAAGCAGCGATCGCCTTAAGCTATTCTGAAGTAGATCGTGTACTGCCAGCTTCAGAGTTTTTGGCTTTTTTGCTTTGGGGTAAAACTCCAGACAATTGGCAATGGCACAAGCAGGGAATGGTAGTTTTCTTAGGCGGCGATCAGTTTTATACCGTTGCTATTAGCAAACGATTGAGATACTCTAGCTTAATTTATGCCGAATGGGATGCCCGTTGGTATCGCTTAGTTAATTACTTTGCGGCAATGAACCAAAAGGTGATAGATCGAGTACCCAAATCTTATCAACATAAGTTTACTTTGGTAGGAGACTTGATGGCAGATACCGCCTTAGAAGTAAAAAATCAGTCTAGGAAACTAGACCCAGACACTATAAAAATTGGTTTGCTCGTAGGTTCAAAACCAGCTAAACTCGCTCAAGGAGTTCCTTTGTGTTTGGCGATCGCTCAAAAAATTCAGCAACAAAAGCCCCAAGCTGAATTTATCATTCCTGTTGCACCCACTCTAGATTTAATCAATTTGGGCAACTATGCTAATTTACAACAGAACCCTTTGATCTCATCTTTGGGCAATGTAGAAGGAAAATTAATTACATCGGCAGATGAAGATCTTACCTATTTAGTTACTTCAGGAGGAACAAAAGTTAAACTAGTAATACAGTTTCCTGCCTATGAAACATTAGCTTCTTGTCAGCTTTGCCTGACAACTGTGGGTGCAAATACAGCCGAATTAGCTTCTTTGGGAATCCCGATGATTGTTTTGTTACCAACTCAGCAGCTAGATGCTATGCGCTCTTGGGATGGAATACCAGGAATTATGGCTAATCTACCAGGAGTAGGAACGTTTTTCGCTAAACTAATTAATTGGCTAGTACTCAAGCAAGGACGTTTGTTTGCTTGGCCTAATATCTGGGCTGGGCGAGAAATAGTTCCTGAACTAATCGGCAGGTTAAAACCTGAAGCTGTTGCTGAGTTAGTGTTAGACTATCTCGCTCATCCTGATAAACTTGAGAATATGCAGGCTAATTTAGTAGCAGCCAGAGGAAAGAGTGGTGCAGCGCAACAGATCGCAGATATAATAAAGCAAGAAATAACTAAAATTAACTAATTATAATTAGCCAAAGCTCTCTATTCGGCAATGTTACTGAGTAAAACAGCTAATTTCCTTGCCAAAGATTACCCTTCAAGGTTATATTCAGGTTAAAATTTGGTAGAGTAACGTCTCAGCAACTCCGTAGTCGCTTAGTAATTCTAGTCTAAAGAATGTAAAGTGAAATCATTGGCGATCGACAGTTTGGGAAAATCTCAAGCTTGCGCTTATGCAACTGGCAGTATCTTCTAGCGATGGCAGAGCCAAACGCTAATTTAAGATTAATAGAACTTTCCTAGTTGCCAAGAAATTACATTAGTTGGCTATTGCTTTACTAATCTTAATAAGGTTTTAGTCATAACTATTTATTACTACTTTTGGCTAATGGATCTCCCTATAACCTTCTTCTAAAAATAGAAGTAAATAAAGTAGAAAATTAATTCTACAAGAGACAAAAAATCAACTCCCAAGCACCAGATAAATAATTAAAACTACTCAAACAGATATTATTCGTTAATATCTAAACGCTATAGATACATATGTGAAATTTACTGATTTATTGTTATTGCCTACTTTTTTGAATTAAAAAACACTGAAAAATAATCAGATAAGATCGATCATTTATTACTCAGTGAATTACATAGTTTTACGACAGGCTAATTGATAATCAGCCATCAAAATTTTTGAGGAAAATTAATGTCAAAACAGATAATTATTGCAGAACAACATCACATAGCTGCTGTTTTCTGGGAAGAACAAATACAGGAGTTAATTGTTGCCACAGGTTATCAGCAAGTAAGTGATATATACCTAGGTACGGTAGAAAATATTATTCCTGGTATTGATGCAGCCTTTGTTAATATTGGCAATAGCGAACGTAACGGCTTTATTCACGTCACAGATTTAGGACCATTACGCCTTAAAAGAAGTGCAGCAGCCATTACTGAACTCCTAGCTCCTCAGCAAAAAGCTCTAGTTCAGGTTATGAAAGAACCTACAGGCAATAAAGGACCAAGGCTGACTGGAAATATCACCTTACCAGGACGCTACTTGGTCTTGATGCCCTATGGCAAGGGAGTTAAACTATCTCGCCGTATCGCCGATGAAAATGAGCGTAGTCGTCTTCGCGCCTTGGCAATTTTGATTAAACCACCAGGAATGGGTATATTGATCAGAACTGAGGCAGATGGTAAAGCCGAAGAAGCCATCATGGAAGATTTAGAATTTTTGCAAAAGCAGTGGGAATCGATTCAGTATCAGGCAAACTACGCCAAACCTCCAGCTTTACTTAATCGGGATGATGACTTTATTCAGCGTGTTTTACGGGATACATACTCGGCTGAAGTTAATACTATTGTAGTTGACTCCTCTGCTGGAGTAAAAAGAGTCAAGCAACAGTTAATGAATTGGAGTAGTGGTCGCTCACCCCAGGGTGTCTTTATTGATTATCACCGCGAACAGCAGCCAATTTTAGACTATTATCGCGTTAATGCTGCAATCAAAGAGGCTCTTAAACCTAGAGTCGAACTGCCTTCTGGAGGTTATGTCATTATTGAACCAACAGAAGCCTTGACGGTGATTGATGTGAATTCAGGTTCGTTTACTCGCTCGGCAACTGCCAGAGAAACAGTACTATGGACAAATACTGAAGCTGCTACAGAAATTGCTCGTCAGTTGCGTCTACGAAACATTGGCGGGGTGATTGTAGTTGACTTTATTGATATGGATTCTCATCGAGATAAGATCAAGCTGTTAGAACACTTTAATAAAAGCCTCAAAGGAGATAAAGCACGCCCGCAAATTGCTCAACTTTCTGAACTAGGTTTGGTAGAGCTTACTCGTAAACGTCAGGGAAAAAATATATACGAATTGTTTGGTCAAACTTGTCATACTTGCGGTGGTTTAGGGCAAATAGCCCATTTACCTGGAAAATCAGAGGCAGAAGCTTTGGAGACTTCTCCTATAATTTCTCCTGCTGCGATTCGTGAACCCGTTAATAGCATTCGTCTGATTCCCTCGCCTGTAGAACGACCAGAAAAACCAGAGTTAGTCAACAACTCAACTTCAGATCTAGAATACGATCGCAATAGTCGTCAACCAGACTTAATTAGTCATCCCAACTATCAAGAACAGGCAGGAAGCAGCAACGGTAATCGTCGTCGTCGTCGTAGTCGTCGTAACGATCTGCTTATCAAAGAAGAGTTAATCGAACAAGAAAATTTAGAGCAAAACAACAGAGTTATTGATTTAGATAGTGAAAACAATACCGAAGAGCGTAAATCTCGTTCTCAATCCCGTTCTCCTCGTAGAGATGAAGCTGATCTAGAAAAAGTGACCATAGAAATGGATGAGATGGAACAAGAAATTTATGCCTTGATGGGTATATCTCCCCTAGTTTATGCTGACCAAGAAGCTCAAGATCCTAAATCTGTTTTAGTTTACGTCAAAAAACCTGGAGAAGAATTAGCCGAGTCAGAAACAACAACTCTTGTTCCTGAACAGTCAGAAGTAGAAAGGAAGCCTAAAACTAGAGTTAAGAAGACTGAGAGCAAGGATAAAATCGAACTGGTAGCTGAACCAGAAGCTGAAGTTGAATTAGAGCCTGAAACTGAACCAGAGGTTAAAATCGAACCAGAATTAGAATCAGCAGCCGATGAAGAAGCTTCGACTACTGGTCGTCGTCGTCGCCGTCGTCGTTCTTCAGCCGTTAAAGAAGTTGAGGTTTAATCAGCGATCGATTATCAATGACTAATTATCAGTTGGCGAGCAATTTTGACGATTCCTTGTTAGCAGAATTTACCTCCCCAGCTACTTTAGTTGCTGGAGTGGATGAAGTTGGCAGAGGAGCATTGTTTGGTTCGGTGGTAGCAGCATCGGTAGTTTTGCCTTTATCGGCTATCCCCAAATTAATCGCTGCTGGAGTTAAAGACAGTAAAAAGCTTTCTGCTAAAAAACGTCAGAAGCTAGTTTTGCCAATTAAGACAATTGTTGCTGGTTGGCATATTAGATATGCTAGCGTTGCTGAAATAGACAATCTTAATATATTGCAGGCTTCTTTGCTGGCTATGAACAGAAGTATATCTGGATTGCCAGTCATGCCAGATATATGTTTGGTGGATGGCAAGTTTCGGGTGCCTAATTTGTCAATTCCCCAAAAGACGGTAATTAAAGGAGACTTGCGATCGCCTGTAATTGCAGCAGCTAGCATTTTGGCTAAGGTGTGGCGAGATCGAGCAGTTATCAGCTTGGCAGAAAAGTATCCAGAGTATAATCTAGCTGCTAATAAGGGCTATCCTACTGCTGCTCATCGTCTGGCAATCAAAGAATACGGCATTTGTGCCGAACACCGTCGCTCTTTCAAATTATGTCAATGATTTTTTTTTTGATTGCCGAGAATGACTGTAAAACTAAATATTAACTCAGATCAATTCAAAATCCGTGATCTGGAGATAACTCAGATGCAGGTGTCGCACTTGAGATGGTTTCTTGGGATGCCCAAGTGCGATAGTCCTGAATTAATTGAGTTGTCAGCTTTTGTTTAATTCTAACTAAAACGCTTCTGAGCAGTTTATTTCCTGCTTTTTCTAAAAATGGTTTGGGGGTAAACATTAAAGCAGTCGGTAACTCTACTTTTACTTCTAAATCAGCTTGACCTTTTAAGGTGGTATTGCCTGCTGACTCTTGAGCAGATAAAATACCCTTGAGCTTGAGAGAAAAACGCCGATTTATATAGTCAATTCCTTTAATTTGACAATCCTCAGATTTTAAATATACACTGCCATCAGAACCAGACCAAACTTTTAACAGTACAATTGGCTGGAAATGATAAATTTCCATAAAGTTAATCGGTCGCATTTTCAAC
Source organism: Waterburya sp. (assembly GCA_965218345.1). Classification (GTDB taxonomy): domain Bacteria; phylum Cyanobacteriota; class Cyanobacteriia; order Cyanobacteriales; family Xenococcaceae; genus Waterburya. The sequence goes on along the minus strand of CBDCKS010000002.1, from coordinate 4,532,778 downwards.
TCATATAAATCATCAGCTACTTGCTTCATTAACTGCGGATCGGCGATCGCCTTTACCAGCCTTTTAGGTTGACGCAAATAATGCTGTATCGGAGTTTCCTCATTAGCTACTGAAATCTGAACTAATTCTGAGGCGCTGAAACTGACATCCATAAGTGAAATTGCTGAAATCTTGATCTTTTATTAATTTTAGGTTACATTTCTTCAGAAATTATTTATATGTCGAAAAATTCATACTATGGTTAGATCTTTGTGTCTATGTTAGAAGATGCGATCTCTATGAATCTCTCTCTTGCCTATTTAGGACCTACTGGAACTAACTCCGAAACTGCTGCCTTGGCATATGCAAAATGGCTAACTGCCCATCAGAATCAAACGGCAACTCTTTGTCCTTATCCTAGTATTGCTCTTGCCTTACAATCTGTAGTTAAAGGTAAAGTTGATTATGCAGTCGTACCAATTGAAAATTCGATCGAGGGAAGCGTTACGGTTGTTTTAGATACTCTATGGCAATCAGCAAATCTTCAGGTACATCAAGAACTGACCATTCCCATCCTTCATGGATTGTTATCTTACGCTCAATCATTAGAGCAAATCAAAACAGTTTACTCTCATCCTCAAGCTTTAGCTCAATGTCAGAAGTGGCTCGAAGAATTTTTACCCCAGGCGCAGCTAGTGCCTACCAACTCTACTACTGAGGGTATACAAAAGCTCAAAGATGATTTAACCGCAGCAGCAGTTTCCGCTCCTAGAGCCGCAGAATTATACCAAGTTCCCTTATTAAGACAGGATATTAAAGATCGCCCTGACAACTGCACTCGTTTCTGGATTGTCAGTTCCCATGATAGTAAGAACGGCAGCCATCTCTCTCTAGCCTTTAGTCTGCCTAAAAATGCTCCAGGAGCTTTAGTCAAAGCATTAGAAATCTTTGCCCGTAGAGAAATTAATTTAAGCAAAATTGAATCTCGCCCCACTAAGCGTTATTTGGGCGAGTATATATTCTTCATTGATTTAGAAGGTAATTCTCATAATGCAGAAATTAGAGATGCCTTAAGCGATTTATCCGCCTGTACAGAGGTTCTCAAGATCTTTGGCAATTACAATCTTTTACCAATATCTATTTAAATTTTAGAGCGCACCAAGACAGGGCAAATAGATTTCATTCACTCTTTATTTGAGATAGCTGTGTGAAAAAGAGGATTAATTAGAGGATTTTAAGTTCTTTCTTCGCTTTTTTACTTTTTCTCTTCTTTTTGCAACACTACCGTCGAGGGTGTTGACTATAAAGAGTCTTGTCATTTTTCATGCTCGCGTGATATCCACAATAATTATCTTCTATTTTCCTATTTAGGACTACCGAGTAATTTAAAGATAAAATGCAAGAAGTTCAAAGAATAAGATCTTAATTCGCCAACGCCAATGATTCTAGTAATTTTGACCTTGCTATTAAATTCTGCCCTTTTAACAGGAAACGAATTTACAGTAGCAGCTTTTATACATCCATCACTGTCTAGTCAAGATCATCGTTCAAATCTCACTGTAATACAGCGTTTTGCAAACCTCTATGGCAGATTGATGCCGATATGGATGGCTAGTACTACAGTATTACATATTTTTGTGTGCGTAATAGCATGGTTCTATTCTCGACCTGCATTTCCTTGGTTGTTTGCTGCCACTTTGATTTGGATTATCATAATTCCCTTTAGTCTTATCTTTCTAGTTCCTTTAAATAACCAAGTTATTAAATGGGATCTCAAAAATTTACCGTCTGATTGGGAAAATATAAGAAGTAAATGGGACTTTTACAACTGGATCAGAGTAACGCTTTTAATATTAGCATTTGTTTTGTTGTCGGTAGGATTTAAGACCTATTATCAACAATAGCAGAAGTCTTCTATCGAATTCAAGACTTCGACGATCATTTGATGTTGACCGCAGCAGGATTATGAAACTCGTATTTGATTACTGCTTAAAGCTTATAAGAATTAGAACTTTGTCTGATTTGCTTGTATCTATTTTATTTCCCGACAACTCTAATCTGCACAGAAATTCTCAAAATTTTTGGCAACTAGAGTATTTTAAATATAAACTAGCCTTTCTTTATTTTTCAAATCCACAGCTTGACCAGTGCATAACGTCAATCAATTATTATCCAGAGCATCTTTTAGTGCAGTACGTGCTGCTAAATGATTACGGGTAGAAGCAAGGATTTCTTGTTCTCTTTGTAAACGCTCTAAAGTGTCCTGCATTTCTAACAATGCCTGCTGTTCTGATGCTACACCATACAAGTTGCTGGCTACCCAGTAAGATAGCTCGGTAGGAGAATTGGGTAAATCATCAGGAAGCTCTATTTTTTGACTAGTCAGCTTGGCTGATAAATGAACTACGTTTTTTAGTAATTCTTCAACTTCAGTTGCTATCGGTCTTAAGTCTTGAGTAGGTGGCTTATCGTCAATCCACTCTACTAAAGCGACACGATAGGGTTTTTCACGAACATATTCTAAAACTTTAAACCTTTGTTGCCCAAAAGTTAACATTTTCATCCGATCGTCAGGTAGTCTCTGGAAATGTAAAATTTCGGCACAGCAACCATATTCGGCAATCTCTCCTGTAGCGGGATCGATAGACAACACTCCAAAACGGCGATCATTGTCCAGAATTGTGTTCATCATAATTCTGTAACGATACTCAAATATATGCAGCGGTAACGGACGGCTGGGAAACAAAACGACTTCAGGAAGGGGAAATAAGGGTAGTTCTCTGACTGCGATTGAAGAAGATGCCATCTAGACTTGTTTATATTTACAATTAGTATTGTTACTTATTCTTTACTTTAACGGATTTTTAATCAGAACGTACATACTTAAAAACCCTCCAGAGAAAATCTAAAGGGCAGAATGATTTATTTATGCTCTAAAAATCTAAATATTAAAGTTTGACTTCAATATCAACCCCAGCAGGCAAATCCAATTTCATTAAGGCATCAATAGTCTTAGACGAAGGCTTATAGATGTCAATAATACGGCGATGAGTACGAGTTTCAAAGTGTTCGCGAGAATCTTTATCTACGTGGGGCGATCGCAATACACAATAGATTTTTCTTTTAGTGGGTAAAGGAATTGGACCAACAGCAGAAGCGTTAGTTCTGTTGGCTGTGTCTACAATTTTTTCACAGGAAGTGTCAAGTAACCGTTGATCGAAGGCTTTAAGGCGAATGCGAATTTTTTGTTGTTGGATCGTTGCCATGTTGTTTAGTTGTCGAGGTACGGATGGTTAAAAAGGATTGTAGCTTAAGAGTAGGTTATGAAATTTAGCACTAATGCTAAGTATACATAGTTATTCTCTCACAAAAACTAGGGGAGGAGACGATGTCAGTCAAGCTATCTGACTCAACAAAGGTCTACTCCCGTAGGGTTAGGTTGTTCGTTCTATTTAGGTTGTCCTACGGACTACTTAATAATCTTTGAGACTACACCAGCACCGATAGTACGACCACCTTCACGAATCGCAAAGCGCATTCCTTGCTCAATAGCGATCGCATTAATTAGCTCTACATTCATCTTAATGCGATCGCCAGGCATTACCATTTCCACTGCGCTGCCATCATCAGCAGTGTAGTCAGTGATCGTACCAGTTACATCAGTTGTACGAACGTAGAACTGAGGACGGTAGTTTTTAAAGAAAGGAGTATGACGACCACCTTCCTCTTTAGTTAGGACGTATACTTCTCCTTCAAATTCAGTGTGAGGAGTAATCGAACCAGGTTTAGCCAAAACCATACCTCGTTCAATGTCTTCTTTTTGTACACCACGCAGAAGTACACCTACGTTGTCTCCAGCCATACCTTGATCCAAAGTCTTTTGGAACATTTCTACGCCAGTGACAGTAGTGCTGCGGGTATCTCTAATACCAATAATTTCGATAGTTTCGCCCACTTTAACCACACCACGCTCAATACGACCAGTAGCCACAGTACCACGACCTGTAATAGAGAATACATCCTCTACAGCCATCAAGAAGGGCTTATCGATCTCACGTTCAGGGGTAGGAATATAGGTGTCTACCTGCTCCATTAGATCGTAGATTTTATCAACCCATGGGTCTTCACCTTGCTTAGTGTCAGGTTTAGCAGTCAGTGCTTCTACTGCCTTGAGAGCAGAACCAGCAACGATGGGAATATCATCACCAGGAAAATCATATTCGCTCAATAGCTCACGAATTTCTAATTCAACCAATTCAAGTAGCTCTTCGTCGTCTACTTGGTCTTCTTTATTCATAAATACTACCAAGCTAGGAACACCTACTTGTTTAGCCAAAAGAATGTGTTCGCGAGTTTGAGGCATAGGACCATCAGCTGCTGATACCACTAGAATACCGCCATCCATTTGCGCAGCACCAGTAATCATGTTTTTAACATAGTCAGCGTGTCCAGGACAATCTACGTGAGCATAGTGGCGTTTTTCTGTTTCATATTCTACGTGAGCGGTGTTGATAGTGATGCCACGCGCTTTTTCTTCAGGAGCAGCATCAATATCTTCATATTTTCTCGCTTTAGCATTACCTGTAGCAGCCAAAGCTAGAGTAATAGCTGCTGTTAAAGTAGTTTTACCGTGGTCTACATGACCTACAGTACCGATATTAGCGTGTTCTTTATTACGTTCAAACTTTGCGCGTGCCATTAATGTACTTATTCCTTATTTAAATTAGTGTGTTCCCTTTGTTTTTAGCGATAATTGCCTCTGCTTCATTGCGAGGAACATCGCTATATTCACTGAACTCCATCGAAAATATACCGCGTCCTTGGGTTTTTGAGCGGATATCAGTAGCATAGCCAAACATCTTAGCCAAAGGAACTTGAGCATCTATTTTTGCTATGCCAGCTTCAGAGTTCATACCTTCAATGTTGCCTCGGCGAGAGTTCAAGTCTCCAATCACATCTCCTAAGAAATCTTCAGGAACTTCGACCTCAACTTTCATCATTGGCTCTAAGACCACAGGAGAAGCTTTTTTTACTGCTTCTCTGACTGCCATCGAACCAGCTACCTTAAAAGCCATTTCATTTGAGTCTACATCGTGGTATGAACCATCAACTAAAGTAACCTTGACATCTATCAGAGGATATCCTGACAAGATACCAGATTCACAGGTTTGTTTCACCCCTTGTTCAATGGCAGGGATATATTCTTTGGGAATAGTACCACCAACAATTTTGGAAACAAACTCAAAACCACTCTTTGGTTCAGCAGGTTCAATTTCTAATACGGCATGACCATATTGACCTTTCCCGCCACTCTGCTTGATGTATTTACCTTCGGCTCGACTGCTTTGACGAATCGTCTCGCGATAAGCTACTTGAGGTTTACCTACCGTAGCCTCAACATTAAACTCCCTTAACATTCTATCTACAAGAATTTCTAGATGAAGTTCTCCCATTCCCGCAATTACAGTCTGGTTAGTTTCAGGATTAGTACTAACGCGAAAAGTAGGATCTTCATCAGAAAGAGCCTGTAAAGCTTTTGATAGCTTTTCTACATCGCTCTTGGTCTGAGGTTCTACTGCTACAGAGATTACTGGTTCAGGAATAAATAAGGATTCTAAGATAATCGGCTGTTTATCATCACACAGAGTATCGCCAGTAGCAGCTAACTTCAAACCAACAATTGCTCCCAAATCACCAGCTCTAAGTTCATCTACTTCAATACGGTCGTTGGATTTTAAAACCACCAAGCGCGAAATGCGTTCTTTTTTTTGCCTAGTGGCGTTGTAAACATAGCTACCTTTCTCCAAAACCCCTGAATAGACTCTCACAAAAGTCAAACGACCAAATTTATCACTGGCAATTTTAAAAGCCAAAGCCGCAAATGGTTCTGCGTCGCTAGAAAGCCTTACAGCTTCTTCGCCATTGGGTAGTTCGCCCCTAATAGGAGGTACCTCAGTAGGAGCAGGTAAGTAATCTACTACCGCGTCTAAAAGAACTTGAACTCCTTTGTTTTTGAACGCAGAGCCACACAGCATAGGCATAATAGAACCATCAATCGTACCTTTACGAATTGCTGCCTTAATTTCTGCTGTACTAAACTCTTCCTCCATCAAGAATTTTTCGAGGAGTGCTTCGTCAGTTTCGGCAATAGATTCGATTAACTTTGCTCTATATTCTTTAGCTCGATCCAGTAGCTGTTCGGGGATTTCAATATTTTCTATTTCTTTTCCTAGATCGTCTTTGTAAATAATGGCTTTCATCTCAACCAAATCTACAATCCCTTCAAACTCTCCCTCACTGCCAATAGGAATCTGAATTGGTACTGCATTGGCTCGAAGGCGATCTTTAATTTGCTCATGAACTTTAAAAAAATTTGCTCCTGTACGATCCATTTTATTGACAAAAGCAATTCTTGGCACATTGTACCTATTTGCCTGCCGCCAAACAGTCTCAGACTGTGGTTGTACACCACCTACAGAACAAAACACAGCAATCACGCCATCAAGCACACGCATCGAACGCTCGACTTCAATTGTGAAGTCTACATGACCTGGGGTATCAAGAATATTGACTTTATGATCTTTCCAGCTTGTAGTTATGGCAGCAGCAGTAATAGTGATTCCTCTTTCCTGCTCTTGCTGCATCCAGTCCATAGTAGCTGCGCCATCATGAACTTCCCCTATTTTGTAGGCGATGCCCGTGTAGAAAAGAATACGTTCTGTTGTTGTCGTTTTGCCCGCATCTATGTGAGCAGCAATGCCTATGTTTCGCACTCGCTCAAGCGGTATAGTACGTGCCACAAGTACCTCCTTGCATCTTGCAGGATTAAATTGCCAAATTGTTTACCAAAAGTCACAGCCAGCTTCGTCCATGTAGGGCGGAGTAATCTGTGACTTTTTTTACGTCGCCTATAATTCTATACTTTTATTAAATTTTATTTAAAATCAAACTGCTTTACTATGGGGATTACCGTAAGCAGTAGGCATAGAAGTATAGAAGTATTAAGTTGTTTTAGCTTAAATTAAAAATGAAATAAAGCAAATCCAGCTATACGCCGTAGTATCTTTCTTTACTCTTAATAAATTACTAGGCTCATCTTATTTAATTTCTCTAATCAAAGCTAAAACAACTCAGTTTATATTTACTTAATAACGATAATGAGCAAAAGCCTTATTTGCCTCTGCCATACGATGTGTTTCATCCCTCTTTTTCATCGCTCCTCCAGTTTCATTAGCAGCATCCATAATTTCGCTGGCTAACTTACCTGACATAGTCCGACCGCCTCTAGAACGGGAAAACTGAATTAACCAGCGCAAAGCCAAGGTTGTACCTCTACCCTGCCTTACCTCCATAGGTACTTGATATGTAGCTCCACCAACACGGCGGGCTTTGACTTCCACTAAAGGAGTCAAGTTTTTGATAGCTTGTTCAAATACTTCTATTGGTTCGTTGCCAGTTCTTTCGCCAATAATGGACATAGCATCATAAATTATACGAGATGCCAAAGACTGCTTTCCACTACGCATGATTCTTCTAATAGTCATGCTCAAAAGACGACTATTGTAAACTGGATCTGGGGGAACGGGACGTTTTTTCTTAGTTGAACGACGAGACATTTGCTTATTACTTAAGTTAAGGATTATAAAATTGTGTTTTGGTCGTTTTTAATCAATAAATTAATACTACTGATAACGACTACAAAATGACAAACTTGTTTAAACTCAAGAAACTGTTGCCATTTAGGCTAATTTATTTTAAGTTTATTAAACTGAGTTTGAGATTAAGAGCAATAATAATGTTTAAACTAAATACCACTGCTCTGCTGTCCATAGAAACAAAGAAGTTTGTGATTTAGCTTCTCACTAAAAATAGCATCCTTGTCTGCAATAGCAACTCTTCAGATGAGGATGCGCTTGGTCTACTCTATTTAGCGATAAAAACATTGATACAAGCCCTAAGACTTAGGTTTTTTAGTTCCGTACTTGGAACGGCTTTGAGATCTGTCCTTTACGCCAGTCGTGTCTAGAGTACCACGGACTATATGATATCTTACTCCTGGCAAGTCTTTAACCCGACCTCCACGAATTAGTACAACCGAGTGTTCCTGTAGATTGTGCCCAATTCCTGGAATATAGGCGGTTACTTCAAACCCTGAAGTCAGACGTACCCTAGCTACTTTTCTCAGTGCTGAATTGGGTTTTTTAGGGGTAGTCGTGTATACTCTAGTGCAAACTCCACGACGCTGAGGACATTCCTTGAGAGCGGGAGATTTAGTTTTCTTTTGCGACTTAGATCTTTCGCTACGAATTAGTTGCTGAATAGTGGGCATGAGTTATTAGCTTGTGTGGTTTCAAATCCTCTTAGATTTATTGATGTCACAGATTACTCCGCCGCGCCCGACATAAACGCCTGGGGCTTCCCCAGGCGACGCGGACTTCTAAACGGACGAAGCCTGCTGTGACCGTTGGTCAAAATAAGCTAACAGAGTAGCAGACAAATTATAATACTAGTTTAAAATGCATTTCTCTGTCAATATTAAATATAGCATTATCGTTAGCTCGTGATTATGAGCATAACGGAAACAATATTTATTGGGCGTGGCTGATATCTTATTTTTCTTTAGTAATAGCAAAAGATATGCCACAACCACAAATATTCTTGACTTTGGGATTATGAAACCTAAATCCACCTCCCATAAGATCCTCAGAATAGTCTAATTTTAGATCTCCAATATATTTCCAAGAATTAGCGTCAACTAATACTGTGATATTTCCAACTTCTAAAACCTGTTCTTGAGATGAAGTGGGAACATGAGTATTTTCTAATCTTAGCTGATAATACCAACCAGAACAGCCCCCTGGACTAACAGATAGTCGCAAAAAACTGTTCGTTGTTTCTCTATTTAGTTGGATTCGCTGTATTTCTTTGACTGCGGATGGACTAATATCAACCATGAAAGTGCTTTGCTTATAACGCCTTAATCTTTAGATTATGCTACAGCAAAACACTTTCACCGCTTTAATTTACTTAGCTTTAGTTAAAAAAAATCTTTAATTTTGGTTAAAATTATCTATGAGGCAAAATTAAAGATCTACTATTGACGAGCATAATCATCACTAAAACGAATAATGTCATCTTCGCCTAGATATTGACCATTCTGAACTTCGATTAAAACTAGCTTGATTACGCCAGGATTTTCTAATCGATGAGTAGTGCATTGAGGTACGTATGTAGATTGATTGCTACCTAAAATCATTTCTTGGTCGCCACAGCTAACTTTTGCCGTACCAGAAACTACAATCCAATGTTCACTTCTATGATGGTGCATTTGTAAGCTTAAGCGATGACCAGGATTAACTTCTATTCTTTTGATTTTATATCCCGATCCTTCCTCTAAAGTGGTAAAAGAACCCCAGGGACGAATTTCTGTGGCAGTAATTCCTAATGAACTTTGAGGACTTGCGATCGCTTTGGCTTGCTTATTTAGAAGGGACTTAATTTCAGTTGATTGAGGCATAATAAATAAATTTGGTGACAACAGTAATATAGATATAGACTTAAATTTAAGCGAGAAATCAAGCTTACCTGCCTGCTTTTTTTTCTAAGCTTGCTTGATTAAGCTGATCATCAAGATAACAAACATTAATTAAAATCTTAGTAAAATATTGAAGCTACTAGAATATCTACACCGAATCTTTATACATCCCAATGAAAAAGATGGAAAAATTATCAGTGAACTTTAATTGAAATTTATATTTATAATTAATGACTGCCTTGGCGCGAAATTAATTTATTACTTTTCCTGCCGATAACAATTAAATATGCTGCCAGAATTAAATACAATGCTAACAGAGTCGCGCCGATAACCCCTTCTGCGATCGCAATTGCCAGAGGTAATCAAAATTCTTCACTACCTAGATTGCTATCTAAATGGGTTGCTTGGTGCGAATAAGCGATCGCCATGTTTCAGTTAACAATGAACAGTAATCAGTAATTACTTTTGAAGGTTATGGTATCGATGGTTTTTGGTTTGGTATCGGCGGGAATTCTAAAAGAGAGCGATCGCATTGCTGCTGCGCTTTGGGCAAAGAAAAATTTGAACTAAACATTACTTGATATTTAATTGCTCTGAGGACATACCTCTACAATCTTTAGTAATTTCCGTGCTTTGTGTAACCAAATATTATTAAAATTTAAGTATTAATCGGTAGTGTTAGATTATCTGGAATATTCTGATAATTAACTTAGCTACTGATTTAATTACTCAATTATCAAAAGCTAGTTTGTAAAATTTTATACCGATAAAGTACGATATCCATTTGTATTCTGTAAATACCCAAACGTGCATCATTTTTATCAGTATTTAATCAATTTTTATATCTTTAGCTTTAAAAACAAAATAAAAATAGCAATCAACTATTTAAAAGCTATCTAAAATAATCTATTACATTTGTATGAGCAAGCAAGAAATGGAATCAAAAAAGGCAATAGGTAATAATGTGCATCAATCTCAACTATCTGATAAGTTAACAAACAAACCTTTTCAGGGTCAACGTTGGTTAGTAGAAGAAAGAGATGCTTGCGGTGTGGGGTTTATTGCTTACCAAGATGGTCGGCAAAGTAATAAACTAGTACAGCAGGCTCTTAAAGCTTTAGGATGTATGGAGCATCGCGGAGGATGCAGTGCCGATCGCGATTCTGGAGACGGTGCAGGTGTTATGACTTCATTGCCTCTCAAGATTTTTGCTGCTTGGTTTGCAAATAACAATATTTCTCAGCCACCAGAAGAAGCTTGGGGCGTGGGAATGGTTTTTTTACCTCAAGATAAAAGTCAGGCTGAAGAATCGAAAAAGTTTATTGAAGAAACAGTAAAGGGTGAGAATCTAACGGTATTAGGTTGGCGAAAAGTTCCAGTTCGTCCCGAAGTATTGGGAGAACAGGCAAGAGCTTATCAGCCTCATATTGAGCAAATTATCGTTAGTTCGCCAGACAATCTAACGGGGGATGATTTAGAGCGCAAACTTTATGTAGCGCGATCGCGCGTGGGCAAAAGACTATCGGATGATTTTTATATCTGCTCTTTTTCCTGTCGTACCGTAGTCTATAAAGGTATGGTGAGGTCAGTAATTTTAGGTGAATTTTATCAGGATTTAGCCAGCCCAGATTACGAAAGTACCTTTGCTGTTTATCATCGTCGCTTCAGTACGAATACAATGCCCAAATGGCCTTTTGCTCAACCAATGCGGATGCTAGGTCACAATGGCGAAATAAACACCCTCTTGGGCAATATTAACTGGATGTCCAATCGGGAGAAAGAGCTAATTTCTAACTCTGGCGACGCATCTTTGCCTGGTTGGACTCAAAATGAGATCGAAGGATTAACGCCTATTGTTAATAATGATAATAGTGACTCCTATAATTTAGATAGTGTGATGGAATTGCTGGTGCGAACTGGTCGCAGCATTCCTGAAGCAACTATGATTCTAGTTCCAGAGGCATATAAGAATCAACCCTCCCTCAAAGAATATCCCGAAATAGTTGATTTTTATGAATACCACAGTGGACAACAAGAACCTTGGGATGGTCCTGCGCTACTAGTCTTTAGTGATGGTAAAACCGTTGGTGCAGCTTTAGACCGTAACGGCTTGCGTCCTGCTCGCTATTGCATTACCAAAGATGGTTATGTAGTTGTAGGTTCAGAGACAGGCGTTGTAGATTTGCCCGATGAGGAGATAGTTGAAAAAGGCAGATTAGGCCCTGGTCAAACTATAGTGGTCGATCTGCAAACAAAAGAAGTATTGCGCAATTGGCAGGTAAAAAACCGTGTTGCCAAAGCGAATCCTTATGGAGAATGGATTCAGCAACATCGCCAGTCTATTAAACCTCAAAACTTTGGGACTGAAAACCTAATAACTGCCTCAGAACTATTACAGCGACAAACTGCCTTTGGCTACACCGCCGAAGATTTGGAGTTGATTATTCAATCAATGGCAATTAATGGTAAAGAGCCGACTTTTTGTATGGGGGATGATATTCCTTTGGCGGTGCTTTCAGATAAGCCAAGGCTACTCTACGATTACTTTAAACAAAGATTTGCTCAGGTGACAAATCCGGCGATCGATCCTCTGCGGGAAAGCCTAGTCATGTCTTTGTCAATGCAGCTAGGAGGCAAAGGAAATCTGCTCAACTTAAAAGCTGAAGATGCCAGACTGCTAAAGTTGGAATCTCCTGTGCTAAATGATGAAGAGTTAGCCAGTATCAAGGCTTCGGGCTTTAAAACTCAAGAACTATCTACACTGTATAAAATCTCGACGGGGCCTAATGGATTAAAAGAGGCAGTAAACCAACTTTGTCAAGATGCTACTGCTGCGGTGCAGGCTGGAGTGGAAATAATTGTTTTAAGCGATCGCTCAAATAAACAAAGCATTGGCACAGAATATAGCTATATTCCTCCTTTACTAGCTATAGGTGCAGTGCATCATCACTTAATTCGTCAAGGGTTGCGTTTGAGAACCTCTTTAATAGCAGATACTGCCCAATGCTGGAGTACTCATCACTTTGCTTGCTTGGTTGGCTATGGTGCGTCAGCAATCTGTCCCTATTTAACTTTAGAAAGCGTGCGTCAGTGGTGGAATGATCCCAAAACGCAAAAATTAATGCAAAATGAGCGAATTGAGTCTATCAGTTTGGACAAAGCTCAGAAGAACTATCGTAAGTCTATTGAAGCAGGGTTACTCAAAATTCTTTCTAAAATGGGAATTTCTTTGCTGTCTTCTTATCATGGAGCGCAAATATTTGAAGCTTTGGGTTTAGGAGTAGATTTAGTTGACTTAGCTTTTGCTGGTACAACTTCTCGTTTAGGAGGTTTAACTGTTGCAGAATTGGCTCATGAGGTCGTTGCATTCCACCATAAGGCTTTTCCAGAAATTCACGGTAAAAAGTTAGAGAACTATGGCTTTGTTAAGTACAAAAAAGGCGGAGAATATCACATGAACTCTCCTGAGATGTCCAAGGCATTGCATCAAGCTGTAGCCAGTAGAGATTATGACCATTACGAACTATATAAAAAATATCTTCATGGACGACCTGCAACGGCATTACGGGATTTACTAGACTTCAAACCAGACCGTAAATCTATTTCCATTGAAGAAGTCGAATCAGTAGAAAGCATCGTCAAACGTTTTTGTACAGGGGGGATGTCCCTTGGTTCTCTGTCACGAGAAGCTCATGAAACCCTAGCCGTAGCTATGAATCGAATTGGCGGAAAGTCTAATTCAGGAGAAGGAGGAGAAGATTCTGTTCGCTTTAAAGTTTTAGATGACGTTGCAGCAGATGGTAAGTCTCTTACTTTACCTCATCTTAATGGCTTACAAAATGGCGATACTGCAAGCTCTGCCATCAAACAGGTTGCATCAGGACGTTTTGGAGTTACTCCTGAATATTTGATGAGTGCTAAACAACTGGAAATCAAGCTAGCTCAGGGGGCAAAACCAGGAGAAGGAGGACAGTTACCAGGGAAAAAAGTCAGTCCTTATATTGCTTCGCTGCGTCGTTCTAAACCTGGAGTAACTTTAATTTCTCCTCCTCCTCACCATGATATTTACTCTATTGAAGATTTAGCGCAGTTAATTTTTGATCTGCATCAAATTAATCCCAAAGCCAAAGTTTCCGTCAAGTTAGTAGCAGAAATAGGTATAGGTACGATTGCAGCAGGTGTAGCTAAAGCTAATTCTGATGTGATCCAAATTTCAGGACATGATGGAGGTACTGGAGCATCACCTCTTAGCTCGATTAAACACGCAGGAGTTTCCTGGGAATTAGGTCTAACTGAGGTACACCGAGTACTGCTAGAGAATCAACTGCGCGATCGCGTTTTGTTACGGACTGATGGTGGTCTAAGAACTGGCTGGGACGTGATTATGGCTGCGCTGATGGGAGCAGAAGAATATGGCTTTGGCTCAATTGCCATGATTGCCGAAGGCTGTATTATGGCAAGAGTCTGTCACATGAATACCTGTCCTGTGGGCGTGGCAACACAGCAGCAGCACTTAAGGGATCGCTTTAAAGGTATTCCTGAAAACGTGGTTAACTTCTTTTACTTTGTGGCCGAAGAAGTAAGACAGTTGTTAGCAAAATTAGGCTACCGCAATTTAGAAGAAATTATTGGGCGTACTGATTTACTGGTTCAAAACTCTGAAGTTGAGATCGCTAAAACCAATGGTTTAGACTTAAGCTGTCTAATTGACTTGCCCAATGTAAAAGAAGATCGTAGCTGGCTAAAGCATGAAGAGGTTCATACCAATGGCAAAGTATTAGATGAGGAAATCTTAGCCGACGATCGAGTAGCTGAGGCGATCGCCAATCAAGGTCAGGTTACTAAAGACGTAACTATCATCAACACCGACCGTAGCGTAGGCGGGAGAATATCAGGTGCGATCGCCTCAAAATATGGCAACAGCGGTTTTGAGGGAGAAATCACTTTAATATTCAAAGGTTCTGCTGGTCAAAGCTTTGGAGCATTTAATTTACCAGGAATGAAGATGATCATTTCTGGTGAAGCTAACGACTATGTTGGCAAAGGAATGCACGGGGGCGAAATTATTATTGCTCCCCATACTAAATCTACCTACGATGCTGCCACCAACGTAATTGTTGGTAATACCTGTCTCTATGGGGCAACTGGTGGTGCGTTATATGCCAATGGACGGGCTGGAGAAAGATTTGCGGTGCGTAATTCTCTAGCTAAAGCAGTCATAGAAGGGGCTGGCGATCACTGTTGTGAATACATGACAGGCGGTTTAGTAGTGGTCTTAGGTGAAGTAGGGCGCAACGTTGGTGCGGGTATGACTGGTGGATTAGGTTATTTCTTGGATGAAAATAACCTCTTTCCTGATAAAGTTAATCCCGAAATTGTCAAAATTCAAAGAGTTAATTCTTCCGCAGGAGAAAAACAACTAAAAGAAATGATTCAAAAGCACGTTGAGAAAACTGGCAGTCCCAAAGGAAAAACTATTCTAGCTGATTGGGATAATTATTTAGGTCAATTTTGGCAGGTAGTTCCTCCATCAGAAGTAGATAGTTCAGAAAGTGCAACAGAAACCAAGACTTTAACTTCTGTATAGTCTACATCGATCGTTAAATAGCTTAAGTTTTTTAATAGTTAAGGGTGATTGTCAGTTTAACTGCGATCGCCCTTTTTGACATTTTGCTCACGCGCCGACTTTTAAACCGCATCCAGTTTGAAACTAGGAGTTTTTGAGTTGACTGTTCGTAAGTAGCAAGTAGCAAGTAGAAATTATATCCTGCTGTTTGACTAGCTCAATCTCCGATTCAAAAACTACAGTTTTTCATGTAGACGGGGTTTAGTAAACAATTGTTTGATTTTAGCTTTAAGCTTGAAAACTTTTAACAATCCTGCTACAAGTTAAAACATAAAACTTAAGCGTATTTTTAGGACAATATCTTCAGCGTAGTTTACTTTTTAAATATCATTGTTAAATTAGTAGTTTATTTTTATGACAAATCCATCTCCTCAAGATCCGCAAAACCCGATTCCAGAACGCAGAAGGAGACCTGCCTCTGGTGTAACTTTTGATGAAATGATCGGCATAATTGTCGCCTTCACAACTATTGGAGCAATATTATTTTGGTCGCTAGGCGGAAAAAAAGGCGGTCTTGCCAATTTTGGTGGTTTAGGCGGAGGTAATAGCTTACTTTCTAACTCTAGTACCACCTCAACTGGTTTTGGTTTAAACAAAAAATCCGATACCAACCCTAGCATGACAAAATCTGATGAGCGAGAAATAATCAATAAATTGCGTCAGTCAAAATCACCTGTTGCTTTTGTTCCTCCATCCCAAGAACTTAATTTACCTTCTAAAGTCAAAAAGCAACCTTATCAGCTTGATTCTGGAGCAAAGCTAGTTCCTTTAGCTGGAATTGCTTCTCTTCCCGCCCTTACAACCAAACCCGATCAAAATAAAAACAATACTACTACTCAAGCTCCTGCCAAGAAAAAGCCACAGCCACCTGCTTTCGTTGAAACTCCTGCTAAGAAAAAGCCACAGGCAATTGTTCCTATTGGAATGCCTAAAGATATCACTAAGAAAGATTGGATTTATCCGTTTGTAAAGCAGATGAATGATAATGGATTAGCTAGAGCCTTAACAGGCAATAAAAACTTTGAACCAAATAAGCTAATTACTAGAGCTAGTATGGCTACTTTAATCAGCCGAGCTTTTGATATGCAGCCTGAAACTCAAGGAATTAAAAAATTTAATGATGTAAGTAATGGAAATGACATCGCAATCGATATTGATAAAGCAGTTCGCCTTGGCTTTATGAAAGGTTATTCTAAAAATACGTTTCGTCCTTTAGAAAATATCCCTCGCTATCAGGTATTAGTTGCTCTAGCAACTGGATTGGGTTTAAAACCATCTCAAAATGCCGACCAAGCTCTCCAAAAGCTTAAAGGTAGTGAAAATCTCCCTGATTGGGCAAAAGAACAGGTAGCTGCTGCTTATGAAGCAAACTTAATTGTTAATCGTCCAGGTTTTGCTGAAGATTCTCTTATGCCCAACAAATCAGCAACTCGCGGTGAAGTTGCGGCTATGCTTCACCAAGCTTTAGTCCAACAAGGAAAACTCAAACCTTTAGAGTCTAAATATATTCTTAAACCGTAAAATCAAAGTAGGTTAACATAGTTTTTTTACAATTAATTGTTGGGGAAAATAGTTAACGGTATTTAAGCTTGGATTAAATACCTGTATGCACTAAAAAGTAAACTCATATCACTTAATCTTTGACTTTCAACTTAAACAACTTGAGTTCGGGATAAGAGAAAGGACAGGTAGTAAGCTGAAAATATCGACAAATTTAGTAAACCTGTCCTATATTTAGTTTAGACGCTTTATTTTGTCCTAAACGATTCCTAAAGCATTAGCTCCTAACGTCGTGTCACCGCTTCGCATATGATGTAGATGATTTTTGTCTTGTTTTTGAACTCCAACGGTCAAAGAAATTATTAGCTCATAGTCGATTAATGTAATGTAATGTATGAATAGTTTTACAAGATAATAAGATAAAAACTATACTGAGATTTGTCGTTGTTTTGGTTGTTGCATTTTAATAAGCTAAGCTTGCTTCTAAACTAATTCGCCGATCTACTTGAAAAATATTGAGAATTAAAATTTTATATCTAGCTATAATCTTCTCAAACATCACTGTTGCTGCGACCGCTCAGACAGCAGAATTAGCATCATCTCAACCTCCACCAGAATTGAACCGTTTAGAATACTTTGAAGGAGCGTGGCGTTGCCAACAGCCAGCAGCACCTGCATCTCCATCAGGCGTATTTACTTGGACTGTAGAAAGAGATTTAAATAGCTTCTGGTATGTAGGAAACGCTGAAGAAATTGAGTCACCCGATGATGGCAAACCCATTAACTCAAAAGAATTTTTAGGATATAACGTTGTTTCTGGTAAGTTAATTCGTTCTGTTTTTGTTGGTAATGGAAACTTTTTCAACTTAACTGCATCTGATTGGCAGGATGGAAAACTAACTTGGTCAGGAAAAGTTATTGATAAAAGTAAAGGACAATCTATACCACTACGAGAGGAGATTGTTCAAGATAGTCCAGATCGATTTAGCGCAACTTATTTTGTTCCCGATGATGGGGGTAACTGGAAACCCGTAGTCGATGAAACTTGCGATCGCATCAAATAATTGTTTATAGTGCTTGGTGAAAATGTTCTGCCACAATATCACTAGCAACACTTACGGCTTTAAGAGAATCATAAAAGACAAACTGAGTAGTATTTTCTAGCCACAATTACTCTTTTTGTCCTGGTAAACGCTTATAAAATTCTTTTCTTCGCAACTTTATTTATGTAACAACGCTTATGTCTGCTCCTCCGATTCAATGGTATCCAGGTCATATTGCCAAAGCCGAAAGGCAACTAAAAGAACAGCTAAAGAAAGTTGATGTAGTCTTAGAAATACTAGATGCCAGAATTCCTTTGGCTTCTCATCATCCTCAAATCGATAGCTGGATCGGCAATAAACCGCGAATTGTAGTCTTAAATCGCCTGGACATGATTCCTGAATCAGCACAACAAGATTGGACAAGATGGTTTCAAGCACAAGAAAAACAACCATTTTTTACTAATGCCAAACAGGGAAAGGGCATCAAAGCCATTAAAAGTGCTGCTCAAGAAGCAGGTGTGGCAACAAATCAGCGACGGCGCGATCGCGGTATGCGTCCTCGTCCTGTAAGGGCTGTGGTCATTGGCTTTCCCAATGTGGGTAAGTCTGCTTTGATTAATCGTCTAGTAGGTCAAAAAATTGTAGTTAGCCAGCGTCGTGCAGGGGTAACGCGCCAGTTACGCTGGGTAAAAATTTCTGATGAAATTGAACTATTAGATGCCCCTGGAGTAATTCCTTGGCGATTAGAAAATCAGCAGGATGCGATAAAGCTGGCTATTTGTGAAGATATTGGTGAGGCTTCCTATGACAATCAAGTTGTAGCAGCAGCAGCAGTAGATTTACTCTTAAACTTAGGCTGGGAAAAAGCATTGCAATCCCGCTTCAATTTTGAGCCTACAGGAATGACAGGAGAAGCTTTTATTCAGTCGGTGAGCGATCGCTCCTTCAAGGGAGACAAAGAAAGAGTCGCCCGCCAAATACTATATGATTTTCGTACAGGTAACATGGGGCAGATTTCCTTGGAGTTACCACCTCTTTAAGTAGCAAGTAGCAAGTAATAGAAAAGAGTATTTGTAGTAATAGTGAAGTGCAAACGGTTATTTTTATTATTATTAGTTTTTTCGATAGCGTTTATACCAATGGCTGAGGCTGGAATCTGTGGCGATCGCAATGGACACCAGGTATGTATCCTTAAGCTCAAGCGTAGTGCTAAAAACTACTGGGAATATCGAGCCAAGGTTAGTATTGACGGACAAAAGCAAACGGACAAAGAGATCTATAACTGTCGCGATCGCACTTTGACCCGTAAAGGAAAATATCCCATCCCTTTCCAGGCTAATAGCCCAGGGGAACTTGTCTGTAATTTGTTTCAGAAATACTAAAATAATAAATAAATATTAAATAAATATATTAATTAAGCAAAATGGAAGCGATCGTCGAAGGCATGACTTTCCCCTTTACTATTCCTCAAGGATTCCGCATAACTTCAGAACAGTTTGAGCAGTTGGCTGATGCCGAACAAATAGCACGATTGGAGTTAACCGAGAATGGAGAATTGATTGTCATGAGTCCTACAGGTGGAACAGCAGGAAAAAAAAATTTCAATCTATATCTAGATTTTGGTATTTGGAATCGTCAAACCAAGCTCGGACAAGCTTTTGATTCTTCAACTATATTTGCCTTGCCGAATGGTGCTAGAAGAAGTCCTGATGTTAGCTGGGTTAGATTAGAGCGTTGGAATCAACTGACTCAAGCACAGCAAGACGGATTTCCCCCTATTGCTCCCGATTTTGTAATTGAACTTGTTAGTCCGAGCGATCTCAAAAATCAGCGATATAAGGACTTACAGGCAAAGATGAAAGAGTATTTAGACAATAAAGTTAAGTTGGGCTGGTTGATTGAGCCATCGGCTAAAACTGTGGAAATATACCGCTTAGGAAAACCCGTAGAAATATCAAACAATCCGCAAGCTTTATCTGGAGAAGACGTACTACCAGGATTTACTTTGGATTTAATCGAAATTTTTAAGGTTTAATTTGCTGAATTAGTAATTAAATCAAATAATCTAGCTAGAGAGCGATCGCTATTCCTATTGTCCATTTTCTTGATATAATTTTCTCGATTACTATAAACAGCTTGAATTGTGTTCAACAAGCTATCTTTAGTTAAGTTTTCTTCCAAAATCACTTCGACATATCCCTGTTTTTCAAAGACTTGAGCATTGTCAATCTGATCGCCACGACTAGACTTTTTTGGCAGAGGAATTAAAATCATCGGTTTTTTAAGAGCTAAAAATTCAAAGATAAAATTAGAGCCTGCGCGAGAAATAACCAAATCTGCCAAACACATTAAATCTGCCAGCTCATTAGCTACATATTCAAATTGCTTATAGCCTTGGTGTTCTAAACTTCGATCTATATTGCCCTTGCCACAAATATGAATAATTTGAAACTCTGTTAACAATTTATTGAGCAGTAAACGTACTGTTTGATTAATATATACAGAGCCAAGACTACCACCAGTAACCAGAATTACTGGTTTAGTAGAATCAAATTGGCAAAAAGTTCTGCCTCTTTCGCGATCGCCTTCTTTTAGCTCAGGACGTACTATGGCACCGATAAATTCTCCTTTATCTTTGGGTAAATGCTGCAAAGTCTCAGGGAATGTAGTGCAAATTTTCTGAGCAAAATTCATATTGATGCGGTTTGCCAATCCTGGTGTCAAGTCAGACTCATGGGTAATCACGGGTACATTGTTTAATCGACTACCCAGCACTACAGGAACAGAAACAAAACCACCCTTAGAAAAAACAATCTTCGGTTGCTCATGGTGAATAATTTTATATGCTTCAAGGATGCCTTTTAGCACGCGAAAAACATCGCTAAAGTTTTGCTTGTCAAAGTAGCGTCGTAGTTTACCCGTAGGAATTGCATAATAAGTAACTTTAGGAAAATTGGTAATTAGTTCCCGCTCAATTCCTGCAAAAGAGCCAATATATATAACTTCCCATCCAGACTGAATCAATAGAGGAATCAAAGCCAAATTGACCGTAATATGTCCAGCAGAACCGCCACCTGTAAGCAAAATCTTGTTCTTCACTATTTATCTATTTACTATTTATCTATTTATTTAAACAGCTAATCTCGATCTCTTATCATAGTTAATCAACAAACAATATAAATAAGAGAAGAGATAGATAAAATAAGAGAAGAGAAGAGAAGAATGGAATCAGTATATCGTTTGAAAGCCAATGACCTGGACACTCGCTTTCTTGAAGGACTAAAAGCAACTTATAAAGATAGAGAGATAGAAATTATTGTTTCTGAAGTAGATGAAACTGAATACTTATTAAAATCTGAGGTAAATAAACAAAAGCTGATACAGGCTATAGAAAATGTAGAGCAGCACATTAACTTAGTTGAAGTAAATTTAGAAGAGCTTGAATGATTAGAAAAATAATCTTTGAATCTTCTGCTTTTGACGATTTTAATGACTGGGCAAAGCTAGACCAGAAAATTTACCGTAAAATTGTCTCTTTAATTAAAGATATTGATCGATCTCCTTTTACTGGCTTAGGTAAACCTGAGGCTTTAAAACATGATTTTAAAGGATATTGGTCGAGACGAATTAATAGCGAACACCGCTAAATTTATAAAATAACCAACGAAGAAATAATTATAGTTGCTTGCAAATATCACTATAATTAGATTTCCTTAAGGAAGAAACTGTAGCGATAAGCCTTTTTACGAACAAAGCTCAGAAAAAAATCTTCATTCTTCTACCCTCGTCCCTCATCCCTTCATAGTGTATGCTGCCTCAAAGAGTTAATAAAAACAAAAAATAAATGTTGATTACAACAGATAAAATTCAAGTGGATAAATTTCAGTGGTTTTATCGTCAAACAGAATTAGAAAGCGAACGTATTCCCGTACTGTTTTTACATGGTTTACCTTCTCATAGCTACACTTGGCGACAGATCATGTCCCTATTAGCGGATGAAAATATTCCCAGTATTGCCCCAGATTGGCTCGGCTGCGGATTTTCAGACAAACCTAATCAAAAAGATTTTAGCTATACTCCTGAAGCATTTTTAACAGGGTTAAGTGAATTAATTGCTCTTTTAAAGCTAGAAAAATTTTATTTGGTTGTGCAAGGATTTCTTAGTTCAGTTGGATTGCAGTATGCGCTGCAAAATCCTGAGCAAATTGAAGGGTTAATTATTCTTAATACTCCTCTTACTTCAAGTGCTAAACTTCCCTGGCTGATGAAGCAGTTGAGTTTACCCCTAGTAGGAGACATGATGACTCAAGATCCACTTTTAGTCGATCGCACCATCGAAAAAGGCAGTGGCTTTATAGTCGCCGATAAAGATCTCGATGTGTTACGTAAGCCCTTCTTACAAAGTTCAGACGTGGGTAGATCTCTAATGGCAATTCTCAAAAAGTTACAGCTAGATCGAACCATGCCAGAAATCGAAGCTGGTTTGAGTCAATGGTCAAAACCCAGCTTGATTATTTGGGGGACAGCCGATAAATGGCTGGATATTGCTGATGCTCAGAAACTAGCTGCTGCTAACTCCAATATTACTTTAATCGAATTGTCAGAAGCCAAGCATTATCCTCAAGAACATTGGGCATCAGACATTGCTAAAGAAATTGTGCAGTTTTTTCGCCGTAAAGTTTTTTAAGATGCAGGTTTCCTGAGAAACCCCACAGGATTTAACAATATTTCTCACAATCGCATTACTCAACTAATCGCTTAACATCCTGATCGACCTCAGCTAAAGCAGCATCGATCGTGCTAGATGACTATTGGGTTAGCTTTTTAATCTCAGCTTGCTTCAGTTTTGGTATTGGCTGCTTTTCGACGCTAACCGCTACCTGATTTGATGCCTTTTGCGCTTTGATTAAAGCGTTGGTAGTTTTGAGCTTGTATTGAGCAGCTTCAATCTCAAGCTGATTTGCCCTAACAATTGACAGTGATGTGCCAATCGAAAAAACTAAAAGTGCTGCTCCTGCAAAGTTCCAAAAAATACCCGTCGGCGAATTGCTGCTATTGCTTCTTACCATCTTGCTTTATAGCCCCGCCAGTCAATGTGTACAAAGCTTGGATACAGTCCCAGCCCGCCATCGGGGTGAATTGGCGAGATGAGCGTAAATATTTTTTGTGGGCTGTAATAATCGCTCTTGATATCTACCGCGTCGCCATACTGATGACGACTATCTCTTGCCCCTCCTACAGATTTATTAATTAAGGCAGGGCGATACCAGCTACTTACCTTGATGGGACGATTATTTAAGATCGCGCGAATTTTATCGAGGGCGATCGCCGTGGCGATAATTTTCTGTTCGATGGCAATCGCGTTAATAACTATTTTGTTGTTTAAAACAAGATTCTCAATTTGGCGGTTACAGTTATGGGTAACTTCCCCCCAGTTGAAATGAGAGTCTGGGTAAATAGGTGTAGTAGGATAAACAAGTTTGCCAGAGGGTAAACGCATAGTTAAACCAACAAGCCTAATAACTAAAAAGGCATCTTAGAATCGTAAATTTCTAAAGTAAATTTCGTCAGCCAGTTGACGGGTTCAAATCTTAATTGATACCCCAACTGCCAGTGTTCAAAAGATAAAAGTGTAGGAGTATTTAATAAAAGCGGGATACTATTATTAACTAGCGTTTTTCTTAACGGTAAAACGTTAAGAAATTGACTTAGATAACCCGCTCTGTGCCATGTATCTCGACAGTCTATACATGATACAGATAGTATTAAATACTCGCTCTTTAAAGTCTTGGAAACGTCAATATTTTTATTGCTATTGACGTTTTGAGTAAACTTTCTGACCCAGGTTAAAGCCATAAAGTGACCTAAAAATTAAACTAAAACACGCTTTTTAGGAATGTAAAGACGACGCACTCCTACACCATAGATTTTTTTACTTTCCCCCGCACCTGAGGCCCCCGCTCCTTTTCCTAGAGCCGAACCTATTTTTTGCGGATCGCAAATAACCATAATAGTCGCGCCGTTTGCTAATTTTGCCCCCAGACGAACATAGCCTTGACCTGCTGCTATTTTGATCGATCCTTCTGCATCTTTTGAATCAGGCTTAACTTCTTTGAGTCCCAACGCTTTATCGATATCTTTGTATTTATCTCTTGGCGCATGGAACCAATGTTTTGTACTCTCAACGATGTACATCACATATTCTTTAGCATCAACCTGAGCGTCAGAGCCTGGTTTTTTATCTTCGCCTAACGGATTACCGACAGATTTTGTAGTAGCCATTGTGTTTACACCTCAAAAATAGTTAAATATTCAACGGCAGAAATCACGACGGTCCCGTTCGATGCATCAAAGCTGATGGGCAGTTCTGCCGTTACCGTACCAATTAGATTGTCAATGTCATAGGTAATTTGCACCTTGTTATTAGCACCTGGATCCTCAGGATCTTCGGCATCCTTTTCTAGTGACTGTAGATTTTGAAAAATCTCTAATAAGGCAGATGGTAATTGAGTCGATTTAACATCGCCTCCCGCTGCAAAGCTAGGATACAAGACATAATCATTGCCTGATATCAACAGCTTGCCGTCAGAAGCAATACTAGTAGTAATGGGAATATTCCACTGAATCTGAACGGTGCTATCCCCTGTAAAATAGTTGACGGCGATATTATCAGGAGACTCTGTGTTTGATTGCTCAAGATTTTGAAGCATTAGCGAGGCTACTACAGTAGCAGCTTCTAATGAACTGGCTTGAATCGTGCCAGTTCCAGCAGTAAAGTTAGCCATATATTTTAGACAAAATTAATGATTTTTTAGCCACTACGGTTCTAATCTCTGGAACGGGCTTTATGCAAGCATCCTGTCTATCGGGACTTAACCGCCCGATTACATAGAGCTTTTTGTCTATTTTTTAGGTACGATCACAAACCATCTACCCTTACTTTTGAATCCGTGATAACGCTTTTGCCTGATCAATCTAATTAAATGCCTGGGAGAATAATTCAATTTTTTGCTGGCATCACGCAAGGGAATAGCATCTTCTGCAAAGTATTCCCCCCAATAAAAATCGTATTTAGACTTTTTTTTATTCCTGCTCAATTTTTACGACCCAATTTGGCTTCATTGATTTTGCTCCCTGCAAGAAATATCGCGCTACTTTTGGAGCTACCGTAATTTGTTTGAATGACTGTCCCTTGCGCTCGCCTATTTTGGTAAAGCTATCAACTAGCATTCCGCTTGATATATATTTTTTGGTGTAATTTAAAATTCTTTCGGCTTCAGCTTTAGAAACAGCATTGACGATGACTTTACTGTTATCTTTTAATGTCAATATTCCTTCGACTGAACCTTTGCGCCATTTAAGCTTCATTTTTTTTGCATCATCTTTAGTGCCTGAAAAATGAGGAATAGTTAGCGCGTAATTAGCCATACCAATTGATCCATCTTTTTTAGGTTCGCCAAAATGAATCACTAGCTGTGGTCGCGCCCCTTCAGGGCGGATTTGCCACCATTCAGGCACGGCTGCTATACATTCACTTTCACACTGTGCTTTAAGCATTTTGGCTCTAGCCTCGTAAGCTTCTTTTTCAGCATCTTCTGTACCTTTTAAGACAGCAACGCTAATCATCTCTGATTTAACAATCCCAGATTCACAGGTAACTTTTTCAACTTGGATTACTGTAAATTCCATGATTTTGACATTATCAGTGGCTGATGAATTATTAACAGTCAAATTAGCCGTTAGAGTGCTGTCTTGATAAATAAGATCGATTGCGCAAGTATCTGGTTCATTCCCCCCGCTAAAATCGCCATCACGTCCATCGCGTCCGTCACTGCCATCACGTCCATCGCGTCCGTCACTGCCATCACGTCCATCGCGTCCGTCACTGCCATCACTTCCATCACGTCCGTCACTGCCATTACTTCCATTTTTACCGTCTATACCATCTAAACCGCGATCGCCATCGCGCCCGTCACTGCCATCACTGCCATCACGTCCATCGCTGCCATCACTACCATCTAAACCGCGATCGCCTTTCTCACCGTCATAACCTCGTTCACCACGATCGCCTTTTTCACCGTCATAACCTCGTTCACCACGATCGCCTTTTTCACCGTCATAACCTCGTTCACCACGATCGCCTTTCTCGCCTCTTAAACCAGTTTTACCTGGAGGACCTGGAGTTCGACTGAGGGTCAATATTTGAGATTCGATTAAAGCTAGTTCTCCCTGTGTTGCCGTTGCTAAAACTAATGCACCACCTGCACTAGCCTGTGCCGTTGTTGCTAATAAAGATGCTCCTGCGGCCGTAGCTTCTACGGCTACAATCTCACCTTGTAAAATTGTGCCTAAGGTTATTAGTTGAGCTTCTGTAGCTGCGGCCGTAGCTAAAGCAGATCCGGCTACACCCCCCACTGCTACAATTTCAGTCTCAACGAAGACAAGTTCAGCCTGTGTAGCACCTGCTAAGGCTAAAGCACTTGATGCTACACCTCCCACTGCTACAATTTCAGCTTCAACTACAGCCACAGCACCAAACAATGACGCAGACAAGGCCGCTAATTCGGCTGCAACTCCCGCTACAGCAGCGGCAATTAAAGGTGCAGCAGCTACGGCCACAACAGCAACTAATCCTGTGGTTATAGCAATAATTTCTAGCTTGATTCGTTCGATCTCAGATTCCAAGCGATCTATGCGTGATGCCTGTTCGTTAACTAGCTGATAGAGATTGAGCAAATCTTGCTTGGTAGCTAAATCTTGACAGTTATCCATAGCTAGATAGATCGATAGATTTTACAGATACGCCATTTGTTCCATAACAGCAAACTTTGTTGCCACACTTGACAGGACAAGTATTAGGAGGGCATGATTCAGGGCGATCGCACCCACAGATAACCTGATAAACAGGCGGTAAATTACCAGCCGAACTGCAAATTTGAGATACAAAAGTTGAGCTATCGCCAGACTTTAGATAGATATTCCAGCAATTAGCAGGAATAGAGTTTTGATTGATTTCTATTGTCTCTAAATCAAACTGTTTTTTAACTTCAAATTGCTTTTGTATTGGACTTAATCGTGCTGATAATTTCTCAACTTCAGGGCAAATATTGCGAGTTTCAGTATGTACAATCTGACCTTTGTTAACGATAGTAAAAGTGCATTTATCAGGAGGATTGCCACAAGTTCCCGTATCTTCTTGATTATTTGACTGAAAAATAACTTTAAAATTTCTTAGGGCGTTAGCAGTCCTCGTCAGATTCCCTTGCCCGTTTAACGTGATCTGGCTTGTTCCGTTAAATCGGAAATAATGTTTAACTATTGCCCCTGTTTGACTCGCTCCAACCCCAAGGATGTAATATCTAGGGGGGTTATAGCCTCCTCCCAGAAGTTCAAATTCGTATCCTGTTACTGGTTGATACATAACTAGGTTAAAACCTGAATTGGTGCTGGCGACTTTCCATCGTCCTTCGTGGTTATTAAAAAATTCAATCGTGCAATAATACGCTGTGCCAGGGCATTGTCCCCCTAAGAAAGCAGGAGGGACGGATTCAATCGAGTAATTGTCTGCTCCTTGTATTTCTTGCCAGTCTTCTTCTGGATATCGCCAACGCACAACGGCGGGTAAGTATTCTTGGTACGCTACCCGCGCACAATCATCGATACGACAGTAGCTCATTAAATTGCGATCGCGTCTGGATCTAGGACAACGCCTTCAGTGTCATTTTTATAGGCAGTGGCTAAAAGTTGGAAGCCCACTTGCGCCACGTTGTTACGTACAGCAGTGCGCTTACCCGCGTTGGTTAAATAAAGGCCGACCTTGTCGTCATTGTTATCAACTGGTTGGATTGACTGATATCGAAGTAGCAACGCCCAAAGTATACGTAAAGCGTATTGGTTTTTATTTGCGTCGCTCATGGCTGAGGTATCAAGTCCGTAATCGGTTCCAGAGATAAGGATTGAGTTTAAATCGGCAAGCTTGATTTTTACTTCTTTAGTTGTGGAGTCAAAGGTGGCGTTTGTGCCGAGTACTTGAGTAAAGGTTGGTGCTGCCATAAAAAGTAATCTAATAATTTACTTTCTTATTTTTCCCAGTTTTTACTAATAAAAAGAACTCCCTATTCTACCTAGAATAGGGAGTTATACGGATGCGCCAAACAGCCGTAAATATTAGAATATAGCCAATTATATTTATTTTTAATTGTTACTTACTCCCACTTTTGTAGATATATGAATACAAAACTGGGAGTTAAATAATTCATGAAGAACGCTAGAAAAGGTAAGGCTGCAATTTGGGATAGTAACGTTATCAAGAAAATGCGATCGCGATTAATTTCACCTCAGCAAAGATTGATTTTTGAGATCTCGCTCTTTACTGGTGAACGCATGGGGGCAATTACTCAACTAAAGGTAAGTGATTGCTACAAAAATCGCAGAGTGCTTGATACAATTACTTTTGCCCATAACACCAGGAAATCCACAAAACACGGTGAAGCTGCCACTCGTCAGGTGGCAGTCCATCCAGATCTCAAATATCATCTTGAAAGGTATACGCCACCTACAAAGGGCTGGTTATTTCCCTCTCGATCTTTGGCAGGTCACATTACAACAAGTGCAGTTGACAAGTACTGGCGATCTATTTTTGCCGACTTTGGTTTATCTGGATATTCAACCCACAGCTCTAGGCGTTGGGTAATTAACCAGCTTAGAAAGTCAGGCATTAGCATTGTTACCATCGCTGAAACTATGGGTATGAATATTGCTACAGTCAGGCTTTATCTAGATAACGATCCATCAGAGTGTAAACGCGCGATCGCCACTTTATCTGTTTAGACAAAATAATATGGTTTTTAAAACAACAATACTCAACAACAAATCTATTTGTTTAACTGCCACTATTTATCCTGACGGTGAAACACCTTACTATGTAGCCTCGTGTGTTGAATTGGGCATCGCTAGTCAAGGAGACAGTTATGATGAGGCTTTTTGCAATTTACAAGAAGCTATAGAGCTATATTTAACAGAATTTCCTGAGAAATTAGCAGACATATCTGTATATCCCGAACGGCAAACTAGGATGTTTTTCTTGGAGAATGAGTAACAAAAGTTAATTGTTTAGTTGATGAATGTGTTCTTTTAAGTGATTGATTAGATTTTCAATTGCCGTAAAAAATTGAGACGCTAACTCATTTTCTTTGTCTTTGTTCTCATCAGTTCTGGTAAAAGTGATAATGATCTGGTTATTTCGTAAACCAGCTTTGATATGGTTTTCTTTGTTGTTCATTATTTTTGTCCACTGTTAAACGTTATTACTGCTGCGATTACCTCCTCTAATTCTGCACCGCGATCTATCATTGCCTGAAGTTTCTTGGCTCGAAATTGTGCTAATTCAGAAATAATGCTCCCTCCACAAATATGAATATGCTTTATTCGTCGCTTTGAAATGCGATAGGACAAACGATAGTATTCTGTTGACCTACGACCAGGAGAATATTTAGTTACACAGCATTGATAATCTTTTTCTCCTAAATCTAAATATCTTTGTATAGCTTCTTGTTTGGCAACGGTTAGAGTGTCGCTAACAGAAAATGTTATCGACACGCGATCGCTGTCGCTAACAGCATTGAAGAGTGACAATTGCTGATCCATATTCTTGCTCCAAAGATTACCAGTACCTAAATTCTAGGTACTAGTAACATTATTGGTTAATCAAGTTTGATGCACAGGCGGTGACTCGCTGATTATCCCTTTGACAAAATTGGCTATTTCTTGTCCTGTTTTAAAGAACGGTAATTTTGTTTGATAATACAGGTTAAAGCCTCTATGCCAGCCATATTTGAGGCAATCAACTATGAACCCTTGAGGATTAGCAATTTTCTCTTTTTGGGTGCTATGACGATGCAGTAGCAATTCAATAGACTGAACGATATTATCCAAACATTTTCCCGACAGTCGCCAGATACTTTGTAGGGCATGGTAGTCAAATTTAACTCCTACTTTGGTGAACAAGCTATCTATCTTAGATATATCTTGCTGCTGCTGTAGGGCGAGTCTATTTTTATGATCCTCGCTAAACATAGGATTGCCACGATTGAGTGATAGAGACTTATCCCCAGTTTGGGAATTTGTCTGAAGCACCATCCCTAGCGGTCTGACAATCACTTTCTTGATTGCCCATGTGTAGGACTTGGTGATTAAAATTAATCCTTGAGTTTTCTCGTCCAGTTGAGCGAGTGCTTCTTTAATCGTTTTGCGGTCGTATGGTCTACCGCGATCGCGCTCAATAAATTTATTAAATACTCGTAAGTCAATCTCAATTTCACAAACTTGATTTTGCTTGGCTCTACGAAGCAGCCAGCGTAATAATCTCTCGCCAGAGTGCCGTAAACCGCACGATAGCGCAAATTGATCGTATCTTTTATTCCATGTCATTGTTAATATTCAGTTAGTAACTTAGATTTGCGATCGCCACCAATTTATACTTGGTGGCATCATTTTTAGTCATCAGGAATATTCGATACATCTATTCCCAATGCTTTTACCATTACCTTGAGTGATTTTTTTAACTCACGAGACATAGCGACAACCGTTTCAAGTTTAGGTACAGAATTACCTAATTCAATATCTGCTAGACTTCTTTCGGATAATCCAATCCGTCTACCTAGCTCAACACGAGTTAGTCCCAATTCTTCTCTAAATACTCTCACGGGTGTCTTCTCACGCTTTGCATTTTCTTTCATAATATGAACTAAACTTCATGAAGTCAACCTCTTGACTTTTTCAAATCAGATGAGGTAGACTTCATGTAATGAGACAACAAAAAACACCAAACGCCGTCGGGGTCAAAATCGATAACGCTTGATGCTCTAATTGTCTCTCACGATTGCCTAACGTAAATAGCGTGAGTCCTATAGGTGTAAATCCTAAAACGGCTTTTGGGTCAGAAGATTCTGTCCCAAAACGCGCCGTATCTTGTGGGACTGGATAAACCAGTCATCGAGGCAGTAGTAAATATATCAGCTAGCGGTTAGTGACCCCAAGCCTAAGATTACTAGCAATCAATTACTGAACCACTGAAAATTAAAACTATGAATCAAAACCAGGAGCAATACGATCGCCTTGAAGATCGATTGCTAAGTTTGAGACTGAAAGATGAAATTTCTCGCTATGGAGCGAAAAGAGTACTCAGCGTATTGACAGAACTTTTATCTGAGTCTAACTATACGCTCATGTCGGTGCTGACAAAAAATAAACAATAAACCTTAACGTAATGCCTATTCTAGATAGGGTATTACTCAAACTATGCAAACCAAAACAATTACATACCAGCGAGTCAAAAATCTTGGCAACTACGAATCTGAAAGAATGGAGTTAACCGCCGAAGTAAATGAGGACGATGATGTTGATGATGCGATCGCGCTGCTTAAGCAAAAAGTATTAGACTCGCTTGACTTAAAACCTAAACCTGAAACAGCAAATTTTGACGAAAAACCTTTTTGATAATGAATAAACCAAAATTAAAGAATGGCAACATAAAAACTTGTCAATGTCTAGTGAAAGAGAGATTGCATTCAGGACTATATGAAGATTGGGAGGATTGGATCGAACATGAACCTGATTGGATGGAAATTAGAGATTATCTCTACGTAGCTCGATGCGTAAGCTGTGGGAAAAAGACCATTGATTGGGAAAGCTTTGAAAATCCAAATAACTATAATCCCCAAGACTATCTATGAACAAACCAACTTGGAGGGGTCAAGATCACTCAGAATTTTATGCCCCCAGATATGAGATCGGCGATCGCATTCCTGGGACCAAAGGAAAAGTCGTCAGTAAAACTTACTCATATCAAGGTAAATGGGTTTACTGCATTGCTTTTGATAATGGCTTTTCAACTATCACATTTTTAACAATTGCAGAAGACGACATTGATGTATCAGTTATCAAAGTACTAAAGCAACAAAAATAACCGCCTGATGAGTATCGCCATTTGGACGGGCGATCGAAACATTAATTTACATTGATGTCGCGGACTAGTTCTGCAATAAGGGTAATTGGGGCTTTTCCTGAGAAGTAAGCCAATACTACTGGCTTTTAATTTTTATAAGCCCCCACCCAACCTTGGCAAACTACGGCTTAAAGATAGAAGTAAACCATTTAATGGTTTTTGGGAGTTTCGTAAGCCTTGCCATTCAATTGATGTAACTCAATCACTATTATCATAATGCAAATTGTCGGTCTTGATGTCGGACGGTGTTCGGCGGTTTTGTGCTGCTTAAATGAGTTTCCCACAAATATATTACAGCAATACAAAAAACTAGTTAGAGAAAAGAAATTTTTAACTCTAAATACCGATACTCACGGCGCAAACAAGCTGTTATCTCTAGGTGCTGATGGTATAGTCATAGAGCCAACGGGTCACTGGTACAGCCATTTTTGGGCTTCCCTTGCGCAAAAAAACAATATTCGGGTCTACTGGATATCTCACACCAACCTAGATAAGCTGCGGGGTAGCTATGGTTTTGTCAATAAACGAGATACAGAAGACGCTCTATGTCTTGCTGCTAGTTACTTTGATGATAGATTTATCGGTTCAACTGGTGATCGTCGTTACCTCAACTATTACTATGGTGACGATCTGCTGATATCAGCAGTTAGAGAGCGATTTCTCGAAAAAGAACAGCTTCAAAAACTGCGATCTAGTCTAGTATTGCAGCTTCGTCAAAGATTAGCTTACGAATATCCAGAAGTAGCCAGCCAGAAGTTAGCAATTTCTGAGTATCAGGGATTTACACCTTTAATTGGCTGGCTAGCACAAATTCACAGCCCCCCCAGAATCATTACTAAATATCGCCTTAGTGTCGTACAGGATCTTGGTATATCAATATCTCCCTATACCCGCGCTCATGCACAGGCAATAGTGGAGATAGAACGGCGATTACTGCGGTTGAGAGATAAATTGGGGCAAATACTTGATATTCCCGAATATCAGCCCTATTTTCGCGTATTTGACAGCTTTGGTTTTGGTTTGGACAACAAGATCTTGCTGCTTTATCACTGCTATCCGTTCGATAAGTTTTTAGTTGATGGTAAACCTTGGATAGAAAGGGAAGAGAGCAAAAACGGCAAGCTACAAAAACGCGATCGCTCCCTTAGAAAGTTTCAGGCATTTTTAGGCTTGAGCTATAGCTACCGTCAGTCAGGAGATAGCAAACAAAAAAAATTTCACGGCTCAAGACTAGTGCGATCGCATCTTTACCCATGGGCAGTATGTAGAATTGCACCAGCCAAGTCCCGTATTGATAGCGAGGTAGGAAAAAAACTAAAACATCGCTATGGAGAACTGAGGGAAAACGTGCGAGGTAAAGATGCGATCGTTCGCATACTTTTTTATGCTACACGGTTACTTTATCGACAGTTGTTGACCGAACTGACAGATTAGATAGAAAATTAAACCAGAGTAACAAAGTACGTTTTGAGCAAAATGAGAATTTTCAAAATTTTTCGTCCTATTCTTTCTTTAATATTAGTTTTAGCTACAACCTTTTTAGTTAGCTGCGGTAGTGCTAAGGTTTCTGCGCCACCGACTTATACTCCTGAAAAACTACAAAAAATTGATACCTATCGTATTCCTCTCGACATAGCCCGTCAAAGGATTTCCGAACTGGGTGAGTCTATTAGCAATGAAAACTGGTCAAACGCAGATAGTTTTCTTCATGGTCCTCTAGGTTCGATTAGAAGAGACTTAACCTACTTATCCAAAGCTTTACTACCTGATGAGCAAGAGCCAGCTTTAGAGCAAGCTAAAGATATTTTCAGGCATCTTGAAAATATTGATGCTGCCGTTAGTGAAAATAACTATACTGTGGCAATCGACCAGTATAAAAAAGTTGTGTCCGATCTTGATACTTATACCAGTTTGATTCCTCAAACTGAAAAACCAGTTAGTCAGGCAGAAAAAGTAACTAACAAAGTAGAAAAGCCAGTTAAGCAGGCAGGGAGAGCAACTGAAAAAGCAGTAGACAAGTCAGTTAACCAGGCAGAAAAAGCAAAGTCACAAGCTGAAGATGTATTTGAAGGAGTCAAAGCAGAAGTAGGAGAGACAATCGAAGAGATTACTCCTAATTTTGGCGAAGATACCTAAGTAACCCAATAGTAATTATGATCTATAAGGGCTTGGCATTGCTGAGCCTTTTTATTTTTAGTTGAATTAATTCAAAGATGAGCAAAATTGTTATTATTGGCTGTGGTGTAGTGGGTGCAGCGATCGCCTATGAGCTTAGTCTAATTCCAGGATTAGACATTACCGTAGTTGAAAAGAATACTCCTGCTTCTGGCTCAACGGGGGCAGCTTTAGGCGTATTAATGGGTGTCATTAGCCACAAAAAAAAAGGCAGGGCTTGGCGATTTCGTGCCACTAGCTTAAAACGCTATGAAACTTTAATTCCCGAACTTGAAGCTAAAACAGGGTTATTTATTCCTGTTAATCGTCAGGGAATTGTCAAGCTGTTGTTTGAGGGGGAGAATCTAGAAAAATGGCATAAGTTACAAAAGTTTCGCGCCTCAGAAGGTTGGGAATTAGAAATTGGCGATCGCAATTATGCTACTCAACAATGTCCTCACATAGTTAATGACCAGATTACCGGTGCGGTTTATTCTCCTCAAGACAGACAAATTCATCCCGTCAAGTTAACTCAAGCCTTGGTGTCTGCTGCCACTGCTAACGGAGTAAAGTTTCATTTCGGCGTAACAGTAGAAAATTTTGTCACTCATACAGCAAATGACAATGAATTATCAAACTGTCAACAGTTAAAAACCACCGCAGGGAAAATAGAAGTTGAGCAACTAATTATTTCGGCAGGTTTGGGTTCTACCCCCTTAACTCACTCTTTACAGCAAACAATTCCTGTTCGCCCTGTGTTGGGACAGGCAATCAAATTTAAGTTAGACAAGCCTTTGGGAAATGCTGATTTTCAACCCGTAGTTACAGGCAATGATATTCATATCGTACCTTTGGGCGATCAAGAATATTGGCTTGGTGCAACGGTAGAATTTCCTAATGAAAGAGAAAGTATTGCTAATGCCCAAATGTTAGAACAGCTAAAGCAAGAGGCAATTAATCTTTGCCCTCAGTTGAAAGATGCTGCTATCCTCGAAACATGGTCTGGTAAACGTCCTCGCCCTGAAGGTATACCCGCCCCAATTATTAACAAACTATCTGGTTACGGCAATGTTTTACTCGCTACAGGACACTATCGTAACGGTGTCTTATTAGCCCCAGCAACTGCCTTGGAAGTAATTAGCTTAATTGATAATTGATCGTTGATTTAGACATCATAAATATCCGTAATCATTCCTAGTAAAAATGTATTGCCATGAAGATCTTGAAAACAAGATTTTTTGGTAACAAGTATTTTCTCATTTCCTTGAGCATCAGTAAAAGGTTCTTCGTCTATTTCGTTAGTGCCTGTAAGCATTACCAGTTCATCTTTTGCCCAATAAATATCGGCTTGTTCTGGAGCATAAAAATCTGGTTCGGATTTGCCTAGCATTTCAGCTTTGGCATAACCGACAAATTTGCAGTAAGCTTCATTAACTAATACCCAACGATGATTAGTATCCTTGACAAAAATAGGGTTACTAATACTATCAAATGCTTTTTCCAAGAAATCTTTGGCACTTTCTGTTTGCTGTTTTTGTTGGCTGATATTGCTGATATCTTCATAAGATCCAAACAAACCTATAATGCGATTATTTTTGTCTTTAAGAGCTAGCTTGTTAGTCTTGATATTTTTCATCGAGCCATCTTCTTGAACTTGAGACTCCTCATAATTAATTTTGGGTGCGCCACCAGCCAATATAAGCTCGTCATCTGCATGATAAAGATGAGCAGATTTGTGCCAGCTTAAATCATAATCACTTTTGCCAATAATTTCTGCTGGTGAACTTAAACCCGCGTCTTGAGCAAATAATTGATTACAGCCTAAATAATTAAGTTTGGTATCTTTCCAAAATATCCTTTGAGGCAAGGTATCAAAAATCAAACACAATAATTGCTGAGATTCTCTTAATTCTTGTTCAGCTTGTTTGCGATCGCTAATATCGCTCATTAATCCATCCCAAACAATTGAACCATCAGCTTGTTTTTCAGGCTTAGAAGCAGTTTGAATCCACCTAATTTTACCTGAAGGGTTAATTATTCTTCCTTCCCAATGTTTAGGCTGTAAAGTTTGAGCTGACTTTTGCACGATTGCTTCAAAGGCAGATATATCTTCTGGGTATATTTGCGACATGAGCAATTCTGGTTGCTGCATCACTTGTTTTGCTGTCAGCTCGCAGATCTCTTCACAGTCAGAACTAATGTAAGGAAAAGTAAAATGACCATCTAGATGCAGCTTAAACTGATATATAGCTCCTGGTACATTGACAAGCAACCTTTCAAAACGAGCTTTACTAAAAGATAGTTGTTTAGTTCTTTTAGCTACAAGAGTTTCTAAGTTTTGGGCTTGCTCTTTTAGTTGTTTTTCTAACTCAGCCCTTTCGGTAATATCTTCAAAAGTGCCAATAATACCAATAACATTATTATCGTCATCGCGTAATACCATTTTGTTGATTCTGAGCCATTTTTGGCTATCATCAGCCTGTTGTTGTGGCTCAATAATATTATATTCAGGCTTTTCTGATTCTAGTATACGGCGATTGCACTCTCTAAACCAATCTGCTTCTTCTTTTCTCCAAGGTAGATCGTAATCTGTTTTACCCACCAAGGATTTGGGAGAATCGCATCCTGCAATCTCGGCAAATATTTGGTTGCATCCCAAATATACCAAGTTACGGTCTTTCCAAAAAATAGCTAAGGGCAATTTGTCTAATATTGCCTGTAGTTCTACAGTAGATTGTGAAGCCTGAGAATCAATTGCGTTAGAGTTTATTGGTTCTGCACTTAATAAAATCAGGCTATTTTCTTCTAGTTCAATTTTGACACCTGATAATTTTACAGCTACAGCTTGTCCATTGGAATTTAAATAAGCTCGCTCTGCTTGGAATCTTCCTTGCTGTTCTAAGGTAGTGCGTTCTAAAGATTGAAAATTATGATATTGAATCGGAGTAATTGCCCAGATATTTAACCCCAAAGTTTCGATTACTGTTCTACCTATTAAGTCAGCAAAAGCTTGATTTACGTCTAAAATCGTTCCATCTAATTGATAAATAACTTGAGCCGTAGGAGATTTTTCCCACAAGACTCGATGATATTCTTGATTATTATTTAAGGTGGCTAATGGGTCATATTTTTGCTGTACCATTGGTAGCTTCAATATTCCTAACTTAATTTAAGGGTGACTTCAAATTGTTTTCACTTCATATTTCAGATGATGAAATTCAAATCAAAGTGACTTTCGATCGCAGTGTCTAATAATTCTTAGATTTGTTACTAAAACTGTTAGGGTTAGTGTTCCCCAAAACATAATCAAAGTTAACAATCAAATGCGATCGCGTCTCGTTCCTTAAACTAAGTGGAATAAATAGCCACTAATTCTTTTAGAGTTTTAGTTGAGTCTCTAGAATATCGCTATAGGTTTCGTAGGGTTTGCTGCCAAACAAACTTTCTACTACTTCTCCATCACGAAACACTAACACCGCAGGAATACTTCGGATACCGTATTTTTTGGCCATGTCTTTGTTTTCGTCAATATCAATTTTAATAACAGTAGCGCGATCGCTATACTCTGAAGCCAATTGATCGATTAAAGGTGCAACTACCCGACAAGGGCCACACCAGGTTGCGGTATAGTCAGCGACTACAAGCTTTTCATTACTCAGCAACTGATTAAATTCACCTTCGTTTGCAAAATTAGCTTTGGTTACAGCAGTCATTTTTTATTTCTCTAATTAATTGGATATTGTGTCTTGAGTTGCTCAACAATTAGGTCTTGATTGTCGCTCGTCAATAGATTTACATAGACTATTAATAAAAGAGTAACATTATCAGTTCTTAGTAATCAGTATTTTTATCGCCTAAAATTATGAACGATTTAACAGCACAATCTTATATCAAGCTAGATCAATTTCTCAAATGGCAAGGAATTGCTCAAACTGGAGGTGAAGCCAAAATAATTATTAAACAGGGACAGGTAGAAGTAAACGGAGAAGAAGAGATTAGACGAGGACGTAAATTAGTTACTGGCGATCGCGTTACCGTGGCAGGAACAACCCATCGAGTAGAGTTACAGTAAAAATAAACTGCCTTTCTTCCGTATTGTTATTGGGGAATTAATTATTATGCTCAAACAAGAAATAAAGACTCAAGGTATTGCAGCAGGAAGCTTACGCCGTGTGCATCATATTGCTTTTAATGTCAAAGATATGGAAGTATCAAAGTATTTTTATGGCAATATTTTAGGACTACACGAACTTAAAGGAGAAGAAGTTCCCTCAACCTTAGTTAAATTAGTTGCAGCAGGAAAAGTCTGTAACTTTAAAACTCCTGACGGCATAATTCTCGATCTATTCGCCGAACCCGATCTATCACCTCCCGACAAAGATCCAGAGAAACAATTCACCCGCGCCAATCATTTGTCGTTTGATATCGATCCACAGCTATTTGATGATGCAGTTACAATTCTAAAAGAGCTTCAAGTTCCTGTTGCTATAGACGTGGTAACTCGTCTTACTGGCAGAGGTTTTTATATTTACGATCCTGACGGATTTACGATTGAAATTCGCTGCGATCCCTAAAAGATAAATCAGTTAAAAAAAACGACCGCAAAAACAGTCGCAAGCCATGAGGTATGAATCAATTGATATTTTAATAAATCAATCATCCATTACTGTCTAATAAATGGGTTTAAAGCCCCGTGCTAAAGCTACGATTAAGTCTTTAGTCATTAGTTCTTGGTACTAAAAACCAATAACTTGTAAGGGGTACCCCTAGCAAAGACTAATAAATAGAACCACCGATCTTTTTAGGGCGGTGAACAGTCAATTATGTTATGAAACATTGACTTATTACTTGTGCTAAAAATTCTTAACATAAGCTTAACAACATTGATTCCTCAGAATTTTAAGCTTTAAACTAAGTAGGTGGGTGGAATTAAATGTAAAACAAGCGTAAGCAAGATATTACGAGCTATTTTTTTTATTCATTACTCATTACTCGTTACTCAAGTAACGAGACTATCTTCTAATTAATTTGTCCTACCTACTTATCGATGTTCAAAAACATTTTGATATTGCAATATATCTAAGGTAACGAATATGGGAATTGCTTGAAAGCACTGTTGCGCTAATTGATAGCGATTTTCTCGCTTTAACATCGTTGTCAGCTTATCTTTGACATCTAACAGATAACGAACATCATTAGCAGCGTAACTATATTGTTCGCTAGAAAGATTCTCTGCATCGCCCCAATCAGAACTTTGAGCTTTTTTATCTAGCTCTACTCCCGCTAACTCTGTAACTAAACTTTTCAATCCATGACTGGAAGTATAGGTACGAACTAGCTTGCTGGCAATTTTGGTACAGAAAATGGGTGCAGTCTCAATGCCAAAAGTAATATTAAACTGAGCCACATCAAAACGAGCATAATGAAAAACTTTAGTAATATCCCATGAAGTCAATAATTTTTGCAAATTAGGAGCTTCGGTTTGTCCTCTAGCAATGCGAATTGCCGTCACATAACCCTGAGGATCGCATAGCTGCACTAAACACAAGCGATCTCGTCCCAAAACTAAACCCATAGTTTCCGTATCTATGGCAATCTCATCAGCAGACATATAGCGAGCTAGGGTGGCTGTATCAAGATCTTCATCACAAACCTGAACGTTTTCTAAAACCATATTTTTGACTTATTCTAGGATAAAAATTTGAATGAAGTAGTATTCTCCTGAGTGATTTTTTGCTACTCCAATGACTGTTAAATTATAGTTTCTGACTCTGTTTTGTCTATGATCCTCACTATTGATCCATCCTGTTACGGCTTTACTAGCAGGAGCGCAATATTCTTGATTGTAAGCTAAGTTCTCTGATTTACGATAATTGTAGAGTTTGGGTGTATGCTTTTCGTTAAGTCACAGATTACTTCGTCTTTTTATAGCAAACTAATCTATGATTGTTGGTCAGCGTGAGGAGTAGCGAATTAATGGATTTTCGTAAAAGAGCATTAGAAACTCTAAAACAAACTAGCAGGACTTTTTATATTCCTATTGCTCGCTTACCAAGAGAGTTGCAGGATGCAGTAGCATCAGCTTATCTTTGTATGCGCGCGATCGATGAAGTTGAAGACACTCCCGACCTTGACAATCAGACTAAAGCCCAGCTTTTACGCAGCATCAGTCTAAGTTTACAATCAACAACAGATGCTGACTCTTATCGGCGCATTGGTGCGAATTTAGCTGCTTATAATGATGTTCTGCCCGAAGTTAGTCTAAATATTGGAGAATGGGCTAGTCTGGCACCAGAAACGATCGCTCCGCGGATTTGTGACGCTACGGCTGCAATGGCAGATCGGATGGCTTATTGGGCAGAGCAAAATTGGACAATTACTACCGAAGCAGATTTGAATCGCTACACTTTTAGCGTCGCTGGAGCAGTAGGCTTGTTGTTATCAGATCTCTGGGGTTGGTACGATGGTACGCAAACAAATCGGCAATACGCGATCGCTTTTGGTCGAGGTTTACAGGCAGTTAATATTGTTCGTAATCGACAAGAAGACTCTTTAAGAGGGGTTAGCTTTGTGCCTGAAGGCTGGACTAATGAAGATATTCAAGCTTATGCTCGTCGCCAATTGCAACAGGCTAGTTTGTATATTCAGGCATTGCCTAAAAACAGTCCTGCTTTAGATTTTTGTCAGATTCCCTATATTTTAGCTAAAGGCACCCTTGAGGCGATCGCTTTAGGCAAGCCTAAACTAAGTCGTCATGATGTTTTAGGTTTAGTTGGTAAGCTTACTAGGATCGAATCTGCTTAACGTCAGTTTGAGTTAATTATTCTGGATTGGCTGTAAATCCTAAATAACCTCTGGGGGTAATCATCCAGTTGGCATGATTGCGAGTGGTGGTATTGCCAATAATTACGGTAGTAAGCATATCGATGGGCCGATCTAACATCTTGTCGAGAGTGGTTAAGATAACCTGTTCATCCTGGCGATAAGCACTCTTGACGATCGCCACAGGGGTATCGGGCTGACGATGTTGGGCAAATATTGATTGGGCGGTAACAATTTGTTGAGTGCGCTTTAGCGATCGCGGATTATATAAGGCTGTGATAAAATCTCCGCTGGCTGCTGCGGTTAATCTTGTTTGAATTACTTCCCAGGGGGTCAATAAGTCGCTGAGGCTAATAGCACAAAAATCATGCATCAAAGGTGCGCCAACTCTAGAAGCTGCTGACTGTAGAGCCGAAATTCCTGGGTAGATTTTTACTTGAGGTGTTTGACCATTCCAGTTTCCCGCCTGTAATTCTTCTAGTACTAAACCCGCCATACCATAGATACCGCAGTCTCCAGAAGAAACCACCGCCACTGTCAAACCCCATTGAGCTAGTTCTATAGCTCGTTTGGCTCGTGGTTGCTCTTGGGTAATAGGCGAAGCTTCCACTATTTGTCCTGGACGCTTTAAGGATTTAATTAGATCGATGTATAGGCTGTAGCCAATCACCACATCGGCTTCAGCGATCGCAGTCTGTGACGCGGGGGTAATTTGTTCTAGGTTACCTGGTCCAATGCCGACTAAATAAAGCTTTCCTGTTCGTCCAATATACTCAACGGTAGCTTGAGCGATCGCAATTGTTACCGCCCCTGCCAAAGCATTTGCTTTAAAGATTTGTTTAGACACTAAGAGATTTTCTCCCGCTAAAATAGCAGCAGCCTCGGCAACACTGGGAGTTCCTACTTCTTGCTGCACCACCTCTGACGGGGTAGGCACGTCTACCTGATTTAACTGTTGGGCATCAAAGGTTTTAAAGACTAAGTTGCGTCGCTGACATACTTCGATAATGCCTATCTCGTCAGCTTTGAGATTAATACTGGCAATTCCCGCGATCGCTTCTGTAGCCAAGTGATAGATTTTACAGGTTTCATCAATAGCCTGCTCGATTAGTTCTCTTGATGTTCCTCGCTCACAACCAATGCCGATCCACAATACTTTTGGATGCCACTGTACTTTAGGAAAATCTCCTTGAGGAGCAAACTTTCTTTTGGTTGAACTAATCCAAATTCGCCCTTGAGGCTGAGTTTCTGCTTGAGCATCGGCAAATCCAAAGCTAAATGGATGTTTTGCGGGTAAATGTTCCCGCCAGAGAATTGAGCCAGCCTCTTGAATTACCTGAACTGTTTCTTGTCTAGCGATCGCTGCCATTACTCCCGTCCAATCTCCTTCTCCTTTATGCCAACCATAGGTAAAGCCAAAAGTATCAATTGCTGGTAATAATAAACTATGGGATGCTCCTGTAATGATGGCGAGCGCACCGATTTGAGTAGCGATTAACTGAGCTAACAAATCCGCCTTACCCTGATGTCCGCTACAAAGACTAATTACATAGTCACCTTGAGCATCAATTACTACTACCGCAGGATCTTCAGCCTTGCTTTTGAGTAATGGAGCAATTAGTCTTATCACCGCACCAGCAGCCAGGCAAAATATAAATGCTTCATGTTCTGTCCAAATAGAGGCTAAATGTTCTTTAAGAGAGCCTTGGTAATGGTGAGAATCACCCTGCTTCTCTAAAGAAGCGGGCAGCCACAATTGCAGGCTAGTGCTTTGAGATAGAGGCATTAACATCTGTGCTGCTTGAGGATGAGTAGCGATCGCGGCAAGGTTAGTAAACTGACTAAAAGAAGAATTGTCCAAGATGCTTTTTTGACTAGAAACGAACAGACATCAACAATATAACAGCCTTAACCATTGAGTTTGTTCAAAGTATTACAAGATGTTATGTCATTTAACTTTCTAAATTAACTAGAAGAATACATAGCTTTGCTGAATCAGAGCTATGTTAAAGTCAGAGATTCTTAAACTGGCATTTGCTGCTACTCTATCCCATTTTTGGCGACGCAATCCTAGAGCTTATAGCTGATAGCTGGCAAGCGAGATAACAAAGAAAAAATACCAAATCCTAGCAATAAAGCACCACTGACGGGATTAATCCAGCTAGA
This sequence comes from Waterburya sp., assembly GCA_965218345.1. Taxonomy (GTDB): domain Bacteria; phylum Cyanobacteriota; class Cyanobacteriia; order Cyanobacteriales; family Xenococcaceae; genus Waterburya. The sequence goes on along the minus strand of CBDCKS010000002.1, from coordinate 4,489,948 downwards.
CCAACGGCGCAACTCTAGGATCTTTTTAATCGAGGCGGTAAAAGTCCCTGCGATAACTAAGGGCGTGACGTAACCGATCGCATATGCCACCAATAAACCGCCACCTAAAATTAAATTTTGCGTTGTCGCTACCCAGGTCAATAGTGTTGCTAAAACAGGGGTACTGCAAGGGGAGGCTATCAAGCCAAAGGTTAAACCTAACAAATAAGAACGTACTCCACGGGGTAAATCATCGCTAATCCATTCTGTTGCCCCCAGAGACGGAAAGCGTAATGGTAATATTTCCAATAAGTTTAGTCCCATAGCGATCGCAACTAAGCTAACGACAATGGGTAAACCAATTCCAATCTGTCCGTATACCTTACCTATAGATGTAGCGACAATGCCTAATATGGCTAAGGTGGTGGCTAAACCCAAAGCAAACCAGCTAGACTGTGCTGCTGCCTGTAATCTTCCCTCAGATTCATAACCGCCAATATAGCCCACGGTAATGGGCAACATAGATAGCATACAGGGAGTTAGACTGGTAACAAGACCTGCTAAAAATATTACCCCTACACTTATCAAGCTGAGGTGAGTCAACTGAGTTGAAACCAAGCGATCGGCAAATTTCTCTAAGAAAAATAACTGTGTTTGTAAAAATTCCAGCATTTAAAAAATATTATCTATGACTTTAGCTATAGGCTTGTCCTTTCAGCAATTCTATCAAAATAGATAATTTTATAGGTATTGAAACAGAAAAGACAATAATATTAGCGGAAGTGTTATGACAATTAAAGAACTAGATCGAGGAATCGCAAGTCAGTATGTTCAATAAAGACACATTTTTCTTAGTTTTATTGGTGTTTATCCCCGTTTCGATTGCTGCACATTTTTTAGAATGGGGAGAATCCGTCGTATTTATCACGGCAGGTTTAGGCATTGTGCCTTTAGCTTCTTATATGGGTACTGCTACCGAAGAAATCGCTGTAGTCACAGGACCGAGTATTGGTGGACTGCTTAATGCAACCTTTGGCAACGCCACAGAATTAATTCTGGCTTTTATTGCCCTTAAGGCAGGCTTAATTGGCGTAGTTAAAGCTACTATTACAGGCTCAATTGTCAGTAACTTGCTTTTGGTAATGGGATTTTCCATGTTGCTAGGTGGTTTAAAATTTAAAGAGCAAAAATTTCAGCCTACCGTAGCCCGTCTTAATGCTTCGACGATGAACTTAGCTGTAATCGCGCTGCTTCTACCTACAGCGGTTCAGTATACATCTACAGGTATTGAAGAACAAACGTTACAAAATCTGTCCGTAGCTGTGGCGGGAATTTTAATTTTAGTCTACGGGCTAACTTTACTTTTTTCGATGAAAACTCACGCCTATCTTTGTGATGTAGGAGATGCGGATCTAGATGAAGGGGGAGAAGGTGAACCCGAAGTCAACTTACCTTTTTGGATCTTTATTTTGTTAGCTGTCACTTTAGCTGTAGCAGTAGAATCAGAACTGCTGGTAGATTCTTTAGAAGTGGCAACTACTCAACTAGGTTTGAGTGCTTTATTTACTGGGGTTATCCTGCTGCCAATTATTGGTAACGCAGCAGAACACGCTACGGCTGTAACTGTAGCCATGAAAGACAAGATGGATCTTTCAGTATCCGTGGCAATGGGTTCAAGTATGCAGATTGCTTTGTTTGTTGCCCCAGTGTTAGTCATTGCTGGCTGGATTATTGGTCAACCAATGGATCTTAACTTCAATCCTTTTGAACTTGTGGCAGTTAGCGTTGCCGTCTTGATTGCCAACTCTATTAGTTCTGATGGCGAATCTAATTGGTTAGAGGGCAGTTTGTTAGTAGCAACTTATGCCGTAGTTGCGATCGCCTTTTTCTTCCATCCTGTAGTCGAAGGTATGATTTAACAGGGTAATACTTGATTTTCACAAATTAAAACGCTAACTCATTAAAGTCCCCCAAAATTAATTGAATTGGGGGATTCAAGGGCAATTAGTAGAATCAAAGGGCGTTGTTGCATGAATAAATAAATAGACAAATCAAACCAGATCAACCAAGCTGGAATTTATGGAGTAGCAACATAACTCTCAGGTTTACAAATTTGAATCATTCGATTGAGAGCAGCGCACTGTAAAAGCAACTCCCTCGCCTGGTTATCACGACCGCGATTCTACAAGCGGAGGAAACCTCCGCGTATCTCGCGGTCAAATTGGCGAGAGGACAACTTACCTCCGAAGATACATTTGAGACGAAACATTGTGGTTTCAGCCAAAGAGCGACGATGATAATCACTCTCTCGTTTCCATTTGGTTCGTCCCATTCTACGAATCGCTCTTAAGTTCTCATCTCTTGGTAATGCTGGTGCTTTACAATTACCATGTTGTTGAATCTTTGTGAGAGGAAATGCTTGGGTTTCCCAAGCTTATTCCACTCTCACGGTAGCATTTTTACGAGGTGGAATTGTTGCTCTTGCCCGTCTTTGAGTAATTTGCTCGTAGCAGTTCTTAGTGTCATATGCCCCATCGGCAGACACTTGTCAAATTTCATCTTCTACACCGTCAAGAATATCCTCTAAAACTTGAGAGTCATGATAATCATTGGTCGTTACTACTGCGCTTATAATCTCTCCTGTCGTTTCATCTATACCTAAATGTAACTTTCGCCATGTTCTTCTTTTAGAAATACCGTGTTGTCTGGTTTTCCACTCTCCTTCACCATAAACTTTCAGCCCAGTTGAATCGACTACTATGTGACGTGCTGACTCACTTTTCTGGACAGGTAATTCAATTTCAACGCTGCTCAAACGTCTTGATACTGTACTGTGGTCGGGAACAGGTAAATCCAGATTCATTAGTTCAAACACCGATTCAACGAATCCGATTTGCTTGTCTTCCCGCCAAAGAAAAAACGCTTTTGATAGTACTCATTGTCGCGATCGCTATATCGTTGTAAGTATCTGATGCTCCTCTTTTTCCCGTCTTTTTTTGTCTGAGCCACTGATTCACTACATCTGTAGAAAGCCAAAATGTAATGCTTCCTCTGAGCTTTAGTCCTGCGTTATACTCAGACCGCGGAAGGCGCTCACTCGCAAGCCCTGGATTTGAAATCCAGGGAACGAGTGACCAGTTGCGAATGCGGTACTGATTTTTCATTGATAGATCTTGGTTGTGGTTAACTTGCTAACAAGCGACGGCGGACAGCTCGAATGCATTCGAGCTTCCGTGCGCTTTAATCTACCATCTTCAAGTTTCCACCCTTTGCAACTCTTTTATGCAACAACGCCTGTCGCGACTAATAATTGAAATGTCATATCTTCGGGTAATTACTACCAAAATTAGATCTGCGAAGTCTTGATGAATATTGGTTCGTTAAAGTCATCGCTGATGGTAATAGGCAAACCTCGCAGAGGATAGGTTTTTTCTGGAGTAGTTTCAGGAGAAGTAGTATCTTTTTGAATGGCATTAAGCAGGGTTTGAACCAGTTGCCATTTTTCGTTGGTGGGTAATTTTAAAACTTGGTTTTGGAGATCTTGTAAAGTCATAACTATAGCAGTAATTTTTTAGGGAAGATCGTCTTCGGTTAGGTTGGCATCTTTCAAAATTCCCTTTAAAGTTCCTGGGGGTAAATCTCGATTGCCGTGAACTGGAATGACTAATATTTTGACCGAACCAGGTAGAGAATAAATGTGGTGGCTGCCTTTAATTCGTTTTAGTTCCCAACCTAGCTTTTCTACAACTTTACACAGCTTTTTATCAGAAATAGACTTCATAAAGAAATTTCTATTAGTTGTTTTTGGTCGGTGGGTCGATCTTGTTCGCTGGCAACTTCTAGCCATCCTTCAACCGCTTCAGATAGCATCTCCATTAGATGTTCGTAATTTTCGCCCCAAGTATGGCAACCAGGCAAAGCAGGTACAGAGGCACACCAGATGTCTTCTTCTTGCCAAACAAGAACTTTAAGTTTCATAATTAATCTTCAGTAAAACAGTATTTAGTATTCTAAATTTAATTTATTAAGCCTCATCCAAGCGATCGAACATTTCGGCAAAAAAGCCCTCTGCTGTTTTACCTCGACCTTCTTTCGTTTGTTCTAATCCGCGTTTGATGCCTTTGAGGGTTTCGATTAATTCTGCTGCTTCTAAAAGTTCTTGATAGGATTCGGCATCTTGTACGACTAACTCCGCCTTACCGTTAACTGTAAGTACGAGAGGATGTTTAGTGCGCTTGAGATTGTCCACAAGTTCGGTAGTGTTGCGTTTAAACTCAGTCAAAGAACGAATATCTTTAGTAAGATCGAGCATTCTTTAAGCATATAATTAGATGCTACCACTTGCTTAAGAAAGTTGGGAGACTTTAATTTTGCCCGTAACAACTTCGCTAATCAGTGCCGTGCCATATTCCTTTTGTAATTCGATAATTCTTTTTGTTTTAGCGATTTTGGTATCAATACGATCGCATTCTCTCTCGATATATTCGGCGATCGCCTTATGTTTCCAAAAAAGTATCAACGTCAATTTTTGCTTGCTTTAAAATATTCCTTAAAGTCCCTTCTTTTATTTGTTTGTGATGTGGAATTGTTGTTTTACAGGAAGTTTCTGGATTAAACCAAATTTCATGATCCCCCTTCGCACTTCGATAAAATTTAAACCCTAGCTTTTTAAGTTTTTTGGTAACTTTTTGGTAGGATAATCCTGATAGTCTACCCATTACACTTCTAGGATTAAAGAGTATTCAAAAACAGAGGGGAAATCCTCAATTTTTATATTACTATTCGTCTTTTTCTGTAATTGCAATAGAGTTTTCGCTACATCTTGAGCTATTTCCACAACTTCTTCGATTGTTTTCCCTTCTGCAACTAAACCTTCTAATTCTTCGCTTGTTGCAACAAAATATTCTTCTTCTGATTCAATGAATTTCTCAATTTTTAATTTAATTAGCGTTTTCATTTTTCTCCTTATGCTAAACAATACCTGTATAAATCTGCTGTTGGTTGAATGATGACTCGATTGGTTATATACTTTTACTCATTTAAGAAAGTTGGGAAACTTTAATTTTACCTGTAACCGCTTCGCTAATAAGGGCGGTGCGATATTCCTTTTGCAGTTCGATAATTCTTTTGGTTTTGGCAATCTTGGCATCAATGCGACCGCATTCTGTTTCGATATATTCAGCGATCGCTTTTTGTTCTTTGAGAGTAATTAAAGGCAATAAAAAGTTTTTCAGAGATTCAAAATTAAGTCCTTCCCTACCGCTTCCAGTTTGTTCAATATCTATTTGTTTTTGTCCGAGATTAGAACTTAAAATATAATATAAAAACGTTGTTGAAATGTTCTGGTCTGGTCTAACAATACAAACGTGTTGATTAACGTTAGCTTCTCCTAAATTATCGTCAACGTAAAAACAACGTCCAATCGATCCACCAGTAATGTTCAAAAGAACATCACCGCTAAAAACTTGACTATTAGACATTTCATGATAAATTTTTTCGCTAATGTAAGCAACATCATCAAGCCTTAAACCATCAAAATATATGTTTTAACTTCTTAAACAAATCTTCTATAAAAAATTTCAAATCCATATACTTATCAAAAGTTAGCTCTCCGTCAAACTCAACCAAAACATCTATGTCACTCTTATCCGTTGCTTCTCCTCTAGCATAAGAACCAAAAACACCTAAAGTTTTGACTGAATATTGCTTTTGTAGCTTTGGCAAACACTGTTGTAAAGTTTGATAAATTTGCTCAAAGCTAATATTTTCTGTTTGAACAATACTATTAAATTCCATAATTAAGCTTTTCCTTGAATATATTTTTCTAATTTGCGATCGAAAGTAAAAATAGATTCCCGTTCGACTTCGTGATATGCCCATAAAAGACAATCCACAAAATCAAACTTGCTTTCGCCATAACAATCCAAAGCCTTAAGCAACAATTGGGGCTTCTCCAGACAAACCAAACCTTCCGTAATTAGTTCACTCAGAACTCCTTGAATCTTATTTCTTTCGACCTGATAGACCTTTTGATGAACAAAAACTATTTCGCAAGCAACTTCTATCGGTAAAGTAACCAGATTATTTTCGATAATCTCTGCTGCTTTTACTGACAACTCCTCATGGTCGTTGAGAATATAGCGAAGAATAATATTAACATCAGCGATCGCCATATTTATCCTCTACTGCATCTGCCCAGGCTCTAGATTCTTGAGGAGTCAATTCAGGTCTTGCATATTGCTGCAATGTGCCTCTCAAGCTCTTTCTTGTTGACTTAGCAGCATCTCTGGTCAAAACAATAATTTCTACCTCTTTGCCTGAAAATTCCGACGGTAAATCTAATGAAATTCGACCATTAGTAACGGTTTGAACTGTGCGAACAACTTCCATATTGCCTCTTTCTGTATTCTCAATGTTTGACTAACCATTAATCTAACACCGTCTTTTCTAGCTCTAAACTACTCTCCTCTAAAGCCAAAATATCCGCCCGAATTTCCGCTAAACTCCGCAACGGTTTAAATTCATAAAAATACTTGGTGAAATTAATCTCGTAACCAGTCTTGGTTTTCTTCTCATCGAGAGAAGCATCGGGAACGTAGGGTAGTACTTCCCGTTCAAAATGCTCCTCAATAGTTTGGGAAACTAATTTTCCGTTGGTATCTTCCCGCAAAAAGGGAATATTTTCGTAATCTCGTAAACTGCTACCGGGCTTAGGTTTGCCTTTGCTCTTAACTATCTTGCCCTTCTCATCCCGCAACGGCTGCTCTACTGTAACCCGCCAATAGCCAAAAAACTCATTTGGAAAAATTTTTACAAACTCATTTTCTTGAAAATCTCCGTAGAGCTTGGTAATAAACCCAATTCCCTCTGTTTCGCTATTTTCAGGAATCTGCTTGCGCTTATTTCCCAGAGAACGAGACATCTTTGACCAAAAACGATTAAAGTCTCGCTTTCCCTCGGCGATTAACTCTTCATCTTTGCTGCCAGTAGCATTAATAAGCTGTACCTTGCCTTTGCGATCGCGACTCTGATCATTACTGAGAATCTAAATATAAGTAGAAATGCCCGTATTATAGAAAAGCTGGTCTGGCAGGGCGATAATTGCCTCTAACCAATCATTTTCGATAATCCACTGACGAATATTACTCTCACCACCCCCCGCTTGACCAGTAAATAAGGGCGAGCCATTAAACACGATACCGATGCGACTGCCCCCATCTTCGGCAGACTTCATCTTACTGATCATGTGCTGGAGAAAAAGCAACGAGCCATCATTAATGCGGGGCAAGCCAGCTCCAAACCTTCCCCCGTAGCCTAAATCTTCATGCTCTTTTTTAATGGTTTTCTGCGCCTTCTTCCAGTCCACGCCAAAGGGCGGATTGGAGAGCATATAATCAAAAAGCTCGTCTCGCAATCCATCTACGGTAAAGGTATTACCGAACTTAATGTTGCTCGGATTCTGACCCTTAATCAACATATCCGACTTACAGATCGCATAGGATTCGGGATTAATTTCTTGCCCAAAAACTTCTAATTTTGCATCAGGATTAAAATTCGTCAGATGATGGTCGCCAACCGAAAGCATTCCCCCAGTCCCACAGGCAGGATCGTAGAGAGTTCTGATAATATCTGGTTGGGTTAAAGAAGCGCGATCGCCGTTAAATAGAACATTCACCATCAGTTTGATTACTTCCCTGGGCGTAAAATGTTCCCCTGCCGTTTCATTAGATTGCTCGGCAAACCGACGGATTAAATCTTCAAGGACATAACCCATCTGCATCGCATCCATATCGCTGAGGTCAATCTCGGCAAACTTCTTAATCACCTGAAATAGAATGTCAGCTTTCGGATCGTCCATGCGATCGATCTGGTCGTCAAAATTGAAATACTCAATAATTTCTCGCGCTGATGCCGAATAACCATTAATGTAATTTCTTAAATTTGCTGCCACATTATCCGCGTCGTCAACCAACTTGGCAAAATCAAACTGACTGCGATTGTGAAAATTGTGTCCCGAAGCCTTATTTAAAACTTTGTCTTTAATCAGATCGGATTTATTGGCAACTGTCGGCAATAGTTTCAAAACTTTTGACTTAGTTGATGCTAGAACACAATCCAATCGGTGCCAAACTGTCATCGGCAAAATCACTTTGCCATAATCCGATTGTTTGTAATCACCTCGAAGGAGATCTGCTTGCTGGATACAAATATAATCTCAGAACTTATAAAACATCCCCAGGGTCTGATTTTTTATAAAATCCAAAAAATTGGCGAAGCTAAAATTTGTACTAGTATTGTTGTTGCTGCTCATGCTTTATCTCTAAACTTAACTTTAGTTACCGCAAATATTCGTGAATTTTCTCGCGTCTCTAATTTAAAAGTAGAAAATTGGTTGTCACAAGATTAATTTCTGATACCCAATATTACTCGATCGCTATTCCTCATCCGAAATACAATCTACTAGGAAAAGAAAGGGTCTCCTTTTGGAAGAAAGATAAAATGCAAAAGACCCGCCTTGAGGTGCATCGTTGAGAGGCGTGACGGGTACTGTTGAATATAATACATTAGTCGAATTTAGAGCCAAGTGCAAGGGAAAACTATCTTTATTTCAAAGTAGACGCAGTAAGCAGTTAAGATGCTGATAGATCGAGAACGACAAAAACAACAAGCATTAAATACAAACATAGAACGCAGAGCTTCGCTCAGATCGTCGCAAGATTCTTTGATAGAGTCACAGGATTAGATGCCACCGTGCCTCTCACATCAAAGATTATTGGTACGGGTATCAAATAGGTTAAAAAGAATACTACTGCGGACTATTAAATTTGGAATTACCCCAGTCTGAAACCTTCAGACCTAATTAGAAATTCTTAGCTACAGCATAAATTAAGTTTCCAAGTACCCAGGTTTTAAGTTACCTATAATCATTTATCTCTTCATATCTAATAATCATGACAACTATTACCATTCCTGCTGTCACTCGTGAAGGCAGTAAAGTTAGGGGTGAGTTTAGGATAAAAAAACTATGCCTGAACTGATTAAATCAAAATCAAGCTTGGATCCAACTCATGATGAACAGAGAGATCGCCTGGCATTAGAAAGAAAAGTGGAACGGGCGTTTTATCTAGCTGGGGTAGCCTTAGCCCAATTAAGAGACCGCAAGCTGTATCGTTCAACTCACAATAGTTTTGAGCGTGGGAGACGCTGCTTTGTAAGCAGCTTGTCCAACCACACTGTTGAAGAACATTGCCAAGATAGATTTGGCATGAAACGTCGCCATCCTTACCGTTTAATTGACGCGGCTAAAGTTGTAGATAATATTTTAGAAGTGTGTCCCAAGTCGTGTCTGAGATAATGTGTCCCAATGGGACACAAATTAAATATAAAATTGGGCAAAAGATTAAAATAAAATCCAATCATCCTTTATTTGGTGGTAGTTCTGGCATAATAAAACAGATACCTAACCATACAGAGGTGATTGTGGAATTAGATAATGGTCAAACCGAGTCAATCGGTAACGAATATATACAACTAGAATTAGATTCAAGTATTCAGGAGCTACCAAAGGAACTCGATCGCTTTCCAGGTGAACAAATATTTCTAGTGAAGCCAAAGCCAAACTTTCAGCAGTGTATACAATCTTATGCCCTTGAGTATGCCATCTACCAGGAACGTACAATCCACCTATACCAGAGAACGCTGAATCCTGATATTTGGCAGCACATATTCGCCAGACGTGCATCTAGGAAAAAACTCCGTAACTTGCCTGCATCAACATTTGCTCTACTTGCCTACAGCCAGAATCAGTATCTAATAGTTCGAGGGGTATTTTGTTGTTTAGTGCTTGTTTAGGTGTAGACAGCCATCGCCTAGTTTCTTGCTCGTCTTCAAACAACTCTTGTGCCTGTTCTATTATCTTGATGCACCTGCTCCAGCGATCGCCTATAATTGGGTTGAGTACAGGATTGTTTTTTTCGTAACGAAATTGCGTACTTTCACTAATGCCTAAGATGTTTCGCACCCATAATCTGTCTATCTGATATTTATCTGCTATTTGTCTAACCGAGACATACGTTATCCCCTCAATTTTGAGCGAAGATTGAGCCATAGCACTTCATCAAATATTTTGTCATTTGACACTATTTTACTGTCAATCGAGAGTAAAATCAACTCCAGTACTTACCTACCTTGATATCTACCATTACAGGAACAGGATCTAAAATATCCCGCCCTGCTTCAACCATAACCCTTTCTAGAATCCCAGCGGTGCGATCGCAACGATCCTTTCTCGCTTCGATTACTGACTGATCGTATGCCGTTAAAACCAGGTGAGCATCTAGTCCTTGTCTAACTGATTCTATAGACCTCTTGCATGAATAGCCAGAAAATGAGAAAAGTAGGATAAAAAGAGCGATCGCGAACAATACCATGACCTACGAACAGATCAAAAATTTGAAAGAAAAAGAATTCAAGCGTCTATGTGGGGTCAAACCACAAACATTTGAGGAGATGGTGAGTACTTTGAAGCAAGAGTTACCCACATCGAGAAGCAGAGGTGGTCAGCCAAAGTTAAGCATTGAAGACCAGTTATTAATCACTCTAGAATATTGGCGGGAATATCGAACCTACTTTCATATTGCTCAGTCATGGGGAGTTCACGAATCTACAATCGCGTGGAGCGATTCGCCGTTGCAAAGCAACGTCGGATTGCCGTAGGCAATCGTAGAATAGTCCATCGAGTAGAAGAGCAGTTAATTAAATCGAGAAGATTTAGTTTACCAGGCAAAAAAGCCCTCATATCTACAGAGAGAGAATGGTCGGCAAAATAATTGTAGATGTGGGAGAAAGTCAAGCTCGAACGTCCTAAAAAGCGGTGCGACCCCGCGTCGGCGTAAGACGCAAGACAAAGGCGCACTTCCGCATGTACGCGCACCAAGACAAATAGCGAAGTTATTATAGTGGGAAAAAGAAGAGGCACACCCTAAAATCTCAAGTAGTTGTTGAAACAGAAAGTTTGAAAGTTATTTGTACGGCACATGGGACTGGAAAAGAACATGATTTTCAGTTGTTCAAACAAAGCCAAGTAAAACCTTTGAAACAGATTGAAATCCTAGCCGATAAAGGCTATCAGGGAATCAAAAAAATTCATAGACTCAGCTATACTCCAATTAAAAAGAAAAAGAAGCAGCCATTAGCTTCAACCGAAAAAGAAACAGCGCGAAGCGCAGCATGCCCTGGCGGGCTGGGTGCGTAGCACCCGTATCGCGAATTGGCAAAACAGAGAATTTATATCGAACACGTTATTCGATGTCTCAAAATTTTTAGAATTTTAGCACAGCCATACCGTAATCGTCGTCGTCGATTTGGATTACGCTTTAACCTCATTGCTGGCTTGTATAATTTTGGACTGGATTTAGCGATCGCCTGATTCATGCAAGAGGTCTACTTGCTCATTTCTTATTTATTGTTTTTCCGATCCAGGGCATTATGTTTTTTAGCGTAGGTATTGTTCGAGAAAGCTCAAAACTTTTCTGGCAGCTAGAACAAATCAAAAATGAACCTCAATTTATTCACATTATCTGAGCGATTTAATTGCGCGATCGCCGTAGCCAGGTTTTCAGATAAAATCCCCATTATTATCAAGCTATTAAACTGATGTTTAGTTAACTGGGGGATAGGAATTAAATAACTTTCTATTGATTTATATAAACTGTTATTTATAAAACATTAACTTGTATAGGTTAATAGATAATTTTTCTTTAAATTTAGCCTGTTGTTAGTTCTTCGCTCATCTCCCAACTAGACTAACTTACTAGCGACCCCGCGAAGGGGGAACAACAGGCATCGCTTTGTTTGCCCTTCGACTGGTAGAATCTTTCAGATAACCATGCTTACGTTCAAAAAGACATCACTGTATGTCAATGCTTTTGTTATAAGTTTCCGTTAAAATAACCATCTCGATCGCACTGGCAACAATGGTTTAAATCGAGCGCATTAGTCAATACTGCACTCATCGTTAATTGAATATTAACTTTAGATTGAGTGTTAACAGTGTACAGAACGATACCTTTAATAGTTTTATGATGACTAGCCTTGGCGTTTATTAACTGGTTTATTTAAGTCAATAGCTCTTTCTTCAGGCAAGCGATCTCTTTAAACGATTTATGGCGCGCTTGATAGTGCGATCGCTGACAAACAATGAATTATTTTAGGCATAGTAAGATAAATTTATCTTCCAAAGATGATGACTGCCAAAATATCTATTACTCTAGATGATGAAATTGTTAATTTTATTGATTCTCAAGGTAGCAATCGTAGCAAAACAATCAATAGTTTACTCACTAAAGTCAGACAAGAACAGCTTAAAGCTGAATTAAAAGCTGCATACATCGACCAGAATAACGATCCTAATTTCTGGTCTGAGTTTGAGTTATGGGATTCTACTATTGGAGATGGTTTAGATGAAGAAGCCTGATTATTATCGGCTCGACATTTGGTGGGTAATTCTTGACCCTGCTAAGGGCAATGAGGCTAAGAAGCGGTGCGACCCCGCGTCGGCGCAAGACGCAAGGGAATGCGCACCAAGAGAGATTAGACCCTTATCAAATTATGAATGCTATTCGGAAAGATCGAGTGAAAAATATTAGTAAAGGTGATATTTTAGGTCAAAGAGATTTTATTCATTCTCTCTTTGGAATTAATGACTCAATTGTTGGGTCTTGCATAGTTTTGGTGATTTAGGAAAAAGCGATCGCCTTTGGTTTTTCAATTTATTGTACGAATATGCCATTAAAGTTAGAACCGCAACTAGAAGAACGTTTAGGTATTTCATTTGAAAAAATAGCTCAATTTTGCCAGAAATGGAATATTATCGAACTAGCTTTATTTGGGTCAGTGTTAAACGATTGTTTTCACAGCGACAGCGATCTTGATATTCTAGTTCGTTTAGATTCAAATGCTCGTCAGGGATTGTTAACTCTAGCCAAAATTAAACACCAATTAGAAGCAAGTATCGGGCGTGAAGTAGATATTGTCACCTTTGAATCAGTAGAAAATAGTGAAAACTGGATTCGTCGTCAAGAAATTTTGAAGAATGCTCAGGTAATTTATGAGCAGAGATAAAGCATCAATTTTAGATATGGTTAACGCAGCCAAGCGAGTAGTCCAATTTAGTAAAGGAGTGAATAAATCTAATTTAGCAACTAACGAAGAAAAACAATCGGCAATTTTCTATCAAGTTCTGATAATGGGAGAAGCAAGCAAGCGGCTGTCGTTAGAATTTCGTCAACAACATCCTCAAATTCCCTGGAAAGATATTGCAGGAATGCGAGATATTCTTGCCCATCAATACGATCGCGTAAATTTAAACACACTTTGGGATGTAATTCAAAATGATATTCCAGAACTTTTAGCACTGCTTGAGCCACTATTGCCAGATTCTGACTGTAAAAATTGACTTTCTAGTTGAAAATATTATCATAGTCATTACTACCCAGTAATTAATTCTAAACACTCATTACTCTCTGCCACGGGGTTTTAAGTCTTTGTTTTCAAGCTCAATCCAAACGAAAATCCTTCTGATTTAAAGTGTACAAATCAAGATTATTTACCAAAGCGGTAGCAGCAATTATTGCATCTGGGATTGTTAATTTATGGCTGAGGGCATAATTTTCCATCAATTGAATAAATTGCTCTGATACTGTCGTATTCACCACCAGAATTTCTAACTGACTCAGATGCTTTTTTATTTTCAGTAGCTCTTGTTTATTCAAGGCTCCATAGTAAAGTTCAGCTTGAGTTATGCTGCTAATGGCAATTTGTTTTGACCCAATTTTACGAAGTTCGCTGATAATAACAGGATTGTTTTTATAAAGCTCAATTAAAATATTGGTATCGCATAATATCACTTGTTTTGTTCCTTCCATGCTTCTTGACGGAGAGTTTCAGCAGTTATCTCTCTATTTTCCCAAATACCCGCGATCGCAAAGAAATCTTCCGATTCTTCTGGCTTCTCCTCTAGGGCTTCAATCAATTGAAAGAATTGCTGTTGTTTTTCTGGGGGTAATTGTCGGAGTTTGGCGATCGCCATTTCTAGGGTAAGCATAGTTATCTTAGGGAAATATTAAGGGTTATGGATCGAGTCTAGCAAAGGTTTTAGGGTAAGCAATACGAAATGCAAAAGGCTAGATTTAATCGAGCTAAGACGAATAAGGAAAGACTGAACCTGCTGCGCGATCTCGCTCTAATTGGCATCATGAGCTTAGAAGGTTGCAGAACGGTAGAAATGCACCAACTAAAGGTAGCAGATATCGTCAGACAGGGTGTTAAAACTGATCGGCAAAACGAGCTAGCAGGATCGTTCCTCTGACTGAAAATTTGACAACTCAGCTAGAAGATTATCTTCAGTTGAGGCGCAAAGTTTTTAAAAGAAAAATCAAGCCTACAGATTATGTTTTTGTCTCTATAAGGGTGGGCAATTATCCAGACGCAGCATTAGGGAGATATGCGATCGCGCTTTGATTGAATGCAATCTTAAACACACACCTGGTAGAACTCTTACGGCACACAGCCTCAGACATACTGCTGGTACTTTAGCACTGAGAACTGGTTCGGACTTGAGACAGGTAAAGGATTTGCTAGGACACGCCGATCCGCGCACTACTTCGATTTACGCTCACGTAAGCGATCGCTGGGAGCATAACCCAGGAGTATCAATTGAAGAAAAGCTCGATCTGTCTTAATTTACTTTTTTCGTTTGACTTTCGTTTAACACTGGTAATAGTAATTATCTTTGATAAAAACGAGTAGGTAAAATGTACTATATGCCGCTCGCTCTCATTTATTGGAGTTGGAGATCGATACCAAATAGGGCTAAAACTAGCCAAGCTGTTACCAGGGGCAATCTAGCTTAAAACGCCTACTCTGTAAGGATTTCAAAATCATGATTTTTAAACAGTGGCAATCTCAAACAATTAGAGATTTTTGCAGCCTTTGGCTAATCTCTGCAAAAGTTAAAATTTTTAGAGCTTTTGCTAAACGAGCAAAAAGCACACATGGCAAAGATTATAGCGATTATCAATTAAAAACTTTTTTGATAGTCTCAACCACTGAAAGCTGCAAAAATATTTCAAAATGTTATAGATTTCCCCCATCTTGCAGTGCGTAGATCTGTGACTCCAAAATCCACTTTGGATCATCGCTTTTGATAAGCTTTGGGTGTCACTCCTGTCATCTGACGGAAGACTTTTGTTAGATGAGTTTGATTTGCAAAGCCGCAATCTAGGGCAATGGTGCTAATTGCAATCGATTGCTGTTCCAGTAATTGCTTGGCTCGTTCCACACGTTGTTGCATCAAATATTGATAGGGTGCAATTCCCACTGATTGCTTGAAGGATCGGCTAAAGTGGGATTTGCTCATGCTGGTCAGGGTCGCCAAATCCAAAATCGATAAATCTTGTGTCAAATTTGCCTTCATGTAATCAATGACTCGCTCCAACTGTGATTGGGGTAACCCGTCGGCTTTGAACTCAAGCGAAGGTTTGCTGACTGCATAGTTCTGCACCAAACGAGCGGCAAGCGCTGTTCCCAATGACTCGCCATACAACCTGCCAGACATACAACCCGTTTGGATTTCCATCTTGAGCGCGAGGGCTAATTGCTGAATTATCGGCTCGTCGATCGAAAACTGTGGAATCAGTTCTATTTCACGCTGCATCAATTCCTGGGTGGTTTGATTCAGCAATGTTGGACAAATCGCAATTACCGAAAATTCGATTTCACGATCCCAGTTTGTCCAATGATTTAGAAATGCTGGGATAACATCTACGCGACCGTTGCCGTGGGCGTAGTGTTTAAATTTGCCGTCCAAACAACGCTCTGCCTGAAAGCAACTTTTGGGGTCTGTGATCGCCAGTGAATGTTGTAGAAGGCAATGCTCCATCGTTTTGTGGGGAGGATGGCAGTAGTGGGTGAAGGTTAACCCTTTCCATCCCGTATGATAGCTAGCTACTATGGGTGTTTGTGGAAGCACTCGCGCTGCTTCCTGTTGGTTTGTAAGATCGATTGTGGAGGTTGAATGATTCATGATGGGCTTTAATCCAGTCAAGATTTCACATCCCAAGCAGGATTAGGATAATTTTAGCAGAATTGGATGAGACGGCAGGTTAAGGCTAAGACTATTGTAGGGGTGTCTACAAAAGACGATAGTAGCGAGCATCCCAATAGAAGGGAGAAAATTCGTTCAATACAAGTTAGACACTATCCCATATCCTTCACCTACCTCTTATGCCAGATCGACCTGCACCAGAAATCGAGCTACTACGCACAGCGTATGTAGCCTTTAACGCGCGTGACATTGATGCCGCCCTCGCCCGCATGACTCCAGACGTGGCTTGGCCGCGAGCGTTCAAAGGGGGTTTTGTACGTGGACATGAAGAAGTCCGCACTTACTGGACGGAGCAGTGGAGCGAGATCGATCCACACGTCGAGCCGGTTGCCTTTCACTCGGAAGACGATGGGCAGGTCTTGGTCGAGGTGCATCAGGTCGTGCGCGATCTGGCTGGAGCGGTGCTTGCCGATGAACACGTCGGCCACCGTTTTACCATCGAGCATGGCTTGATTCAAGTCATGGAAGTCTGTCCAGTATCGTCAGGTTAACGAAATGAGAAAATAAAACCCTTATAAATCGCTTACAGTGTATATTATTCAGAGATTCTAGTTCTTAAAATAAATATCATAATTTTGTCGGAACTACCCAAAGGCTGCAAAAGTCAACATTTTTAGAGATCGCCAAATATCAATTTTAAAATCCTTTTCTGGTAGGTCAACTACAACTGGATTACAAAGCCAAACCAGTACGTCGGGTTTGGATTCTCAAACCTGGAAAAACAGAAAAAAAGACCTTTGGGAATTCCCACTTGTCTTTTTCCTATTACAAAAGCTAGGATTGTTCCTGTTTTATGGTCGCGCTTCGTGCCAGAGCCATCTTTGATAAATCTTCTTTCCTACATAACTTTCCATCTCATCTACTTCAGCTTTTTGAAATACTACTTTAATATTTTTCGTTTTTTTTTCTTTTAACCATTTATAGTTAACTTTTTCGATGTAAGAGGTAGATATTGCTTTTTTAGATCGGCGATCGCTTGAGCGCTATTGTCTCTTGCTTTTGTGAATCTTTTAATAGTTCGGCTAATTGAGAAAGCCCTTGAAACTTGGCGTACATCTGGGCAGTGTTGCCGCGAATGTCCTGTAGGGTTTTATCTGCACCTGCGTCGAGCAATAATTGGCGTTGCGACAGACAACAAGGACAAAAAACAACGCGCTCTCGTATAATTAGAATTATTCAACTCAATTCCCCGACGGTTTACGAAGAGGTCTAAGACTCGCTCTTAAAGATTCCTTCTCGATATCAAAGCTCTACAGTTGTAGATAAAAATTAAGTTTAGTAGTTGCAGTTATGGCGAACGAATGCAACATCTAGTTCGAGTTATTTTTTTGCTGTGATACTAAATCCGCTTAGTTAAACCTTAAATAAATTCAAGCAGCAGGTAGCCAATGATAAAAAGTCAAACGATGAATTTGCTCACTCATCTCAGAAAGTACACGGCAACGTTCAGCTAGAACTTGTTCAATCTCTTCAAGACTTTCAAAATGTTCATTAACCAAAGGTTCGTCAACTAGCTTCCATAGTCGTTCGGCAGGTTGAAGTTCGGGAGAATAAGATGGTAATAACTCTAAATTGATTTTTTCAGGAAGTTCTACTCTTTGACTTCAATGCCATCCAGCACCATCTAAGACCAATAAGATTTGTTCTGAGCAATTAGCTACCTCTGACTGAGCAAAATTAGCTAACACGACGTTAAACCAATTAACATTTACTCTAGGAATTAAATACCAATGAGTAGTACCACTAAACGGATGAACAAAACTATATACATAAAGCCACTCATAACGATGTTGAACTATGGTCTATAGAGCTGGTCTACCTTTTACCCCTACTTTCACTCTTTTATTTTGAACCGTTTCTATGCCCTCTGCATTGTATTTTCTGACAATTTCTCTTGCATACTCGTAGCTGATTCCAACGGCTGCGGCACTATCTTTAATTGTCCATGATTGGGAGATTTTCCACAGTAAATGCCATCTTCTACTTTCGATGCGATCGCACGCTAAACGATATTTTTGTTTCAGTTCATCTTCTGTCAGATAATCTGCTAGCTTTACTTGTTTTGGCACGATATCTCTGGTGTTTTTAAAAATCTTATCGTGGTTTAGCTTTTCGGATTTAGTATTAGACTTTTTGGGTAGTGCTAAAAACGTAATGAAGCATTGTAGTAATGCACAAAATACTAAATAGCACAATTGTTTGCATTTGAATCTTTGTTTTCCGTTGTGAATGCGACCGTTTTTAACAATTTTCTAGAGGAACAACATAGACAAATCGGCATAAAAATTTTTCAATGTCAATGCTTAGTCTACATCATTACTTCTACATGACTACCAATTTCAGGATTATCTCTTTTTTCTTCTCTTATCTCTGCTTTTAGCAACATTGTCGTTTTTGGCAACACTACCTTTCAATTTGACCCGCAGAGCATCAATCAACGCGGACAATGCGGGAGGCATTTGACGGCGGTTGGCATGATAAAGGTAGTAGCCGAGAAAAGGAGGGCACCACTTTGTCAAAACCCGAATCAGCCTGCCCTCAGCAACGTGGACGGCAATTTGATCCTCGTACAGGTAAGCAATCCCTTGTCCCGCCAAGGCAGCCGCAAGAATCAGATCGCTGTCGTTAAAGACGAGAGAGCCATCGACCCTAGCCTGAAACGGCCGCCCCTTTTCCTCAAACTCCCAAGCATACAGTCCTTCAGAGGTGGCAAATCGGTAATTGATGCAGCGATGCTCAGCCAGATCTTGCGGTGTGTTTGGCATGGGGTAGTCAGCGAAATAGGCTGGCGACCCGACGACTGCTGTTCGGACATCTGGTCCGACCCGCACCGCAACCATGTCCTTAGCAACTTTCTTACCAAAACGGATGCCAGCATCATAACGGCTCTCAATAATGTCGGTTAAACCTTCGTCAATCGTGACCTCGACGCAGATATCTGGATGTGCATCGAGGAAACTGGGCAGCACGGGCAACAGCACAGAGGTCGCTGCGTGTCTGGGCGTGGTAATCCGCACGGTTCCAGCGGGCTTGTCCCGTAGTTCATTTAAGGCCGTCAGCCCAGCGTCGATCTCCTCGAAGGCAGGGCGTAAGGTCTTTAACAGTCGTTCGCCAGCCTCAGTCGTCGAGATTCTTCGGGTCGTTCGCACCAGCAATTGCAAGCCAAGACGCTCTTCGAGCGTCTTCATCGCATGGCTCAAGGCAGAGGGGGACATACCTAATTTCGACGCGGCACGCGTAAAGCTCATCTCGTCGGCGACAGTCACGAATGCGGTCAAGTCGTTCAGTTCGTTGCGCTTCATTATTGCATATATTTCACAAGTTTATGCTGATTATACCATCTAGTCAATCAATCATTTCCGATCTATCCTTACAGTATGTCCATGACTGACAAAGAGGAAGAACAGCAAATGCTAGGAAACACTTCTATTAAACAGAACCAATTTGAACAGAACCAATTGATGCGTTCCTGTTACGGACTCGCCGCTTTAAGTCGAGGCGAGCGCCTGGTTTCCTGGGCATTCGAGCGGCGGGAACTGCAACCCAACGACATCGCTGTAAAGATTCAGTTCTGCGGCGTATGCCACAGCGATCTGCATGCAGTTCGGGGGTCGAGCCGCTTTCCTTTGGTTCCAGGTCACGAGATCGTGGGCGAAGTGACGGCAATCGGTACAAATGTAAGGAAATTCCAAACAGGCGATGTTGTAGTGATAGGCACGATCGTTGATTCTTGTCGCCACTGCCCACCGTGCAAAAGTCATTTAGAACAATATTGCCGCGAAGGAGTAACGACTACCTATGACGGCACCGAGCGACACGACGGCAGCATCACACGTGGGGGCTACTCAAATGAATACGTCGTCGATACCCATTTTGCCTACCACATTCCTTCGGGTCTCGATCCAGCAAGCGTCGCACCGCTGCCCTGTGCGGGGATAACAACCTGGTCGCCACTTCAACATTGGGGCGTGAGACATGGCAAAACGGTGGGAATTGTTGGATTGGGCGGACTCGGACACATGGCGGTAAAATTCGCCCATGCTTTAGGTGCTGATGTCGTGCTATTTACTACATCTCCAGAAAAGCTTGCCGATGCGAAGGCACTGGGAGCCGACGAGGCAATTCTGTCAACGGACGAGATGCAAATGTCAAATCAAGAATCCCGCTTTGATTTCATCCTCGATACTGTCTCTGCCCGCCATCCGCTCGATCCGTATCTGCGAGCGCTAAAGCTCGACGGTACGCTCTGTTGTCTTGGTATTCCCGCAGACATGGATTTTAGCCCCGTTCTTCTGACAATGGGGCGACGGCGGCTAGCAAGTTCTGGTGTAGGGGGTACGCTGGCAACGCAGGAGATGCTGGACTTTTGTAGCAAGCACAACATCTCTGCTGATGTCGAAATCATTTCGGCGGCGGATATCAATGACGGTTTTGAACGGCTCGACCGAGGAGATGTGCGCTATCGTCTGGTAATCGATATGGCTACACTTAATGCGCCAGCCGAAACCTCTGTTTGATTTTTCTGAGCGGCGAAGTCTAGAGCCGTATTGGAAAACCTCAGCAGTCAGAGCTATACAGTCAGATTCGTACTTAGAAACACTTAAACAGGAGCTTAATATGCGACGTTGGATTTTGAAAGCTGGAACTACCGATCTTGAAGGACTAGTTCTTGAAGATGCGCCGATGCCAGAGCCTGAACCGAACGAAGTACGTATTCGCGTTCGCGCCGTGTCGCTGAATTACCGCGATCGGCTCGTCCTCGGCGGTGGGTTTGCCAGGCTGCCCGACCGCGATCTCGTACCGACTTCGGACGGTGCAGGCGAGATTGATGCGGTTGGCTCCAGCGTTGAGACCTGGGTCGTAGGCGATCGGATCACAAATCTGTTTTTCCAAGGTTGGCATGATGGACCGCCCAACGCGAACCTGGGCTTTGGTCTCGGTGGGCTTAACGAAGACGGAATGCTGAGCGAGTACGTTGTGCTGCCTGCCGAGCGCGTGGCCCGCGCGCCAGCGAGCCTCGATTTTGCTGAGACGGCTACCCTACCTTGCGCCGCCGTCACCGCCTGGAACGCACTTTATGGCGACCATCCAATTGGATCCGACAGCAAGGTTCTGGTTTTAGGTAGCGGCGGTGTATCTCTCTTCGCTATGCTCCTGACACGCGCGGCAGGTGGTCGGGCGATCGCCACGTCGAGTCAGGATGCTAAACTGAAGCGATTGATGACCCTCGGTGCCAGCGATGGTATTAACTATCGGGACACCCCAGATTGGGGAAAAGCGGTATTTGAGCGGACTGGCGGCGTTGACAAGGTAGTTAATACTGTCGGTACAGGCGCGCTGAAGCAGTCGCTGGAGGCAGTTACCTATGGTGGCGAAGTCGCCTTAATTGGACTAATGGCGTTCGACGATAGTGCGCCAGGTTTTGGCTCGTTGATGAGTAAAAGCGCTACTGTACGCGGTATTGCTGCTGGTAGTTCGCAAATGTATGAAGCTTTGGCGCAGACGCTCGACACGCACAAGGTTCGTCCACCTATTGACAGCAGGTTTCGCTTTGAGGATATCAAGGATGCTTACCGAGCGCAGTCATCGCCAGAACTCTTCGGTAAAGTTACGATCGAGCTGTCGTAATCAATCACGGTTGGTATCAATTTCCAAGCCTTCAAGCATCACTCCAATCGTTGACGTTTTCAGTGTTTCTCATCCAATTCACATCTCACACAATAGGAATTAATCATGGCAACTTCTGATTCTAAAGTATCGATGAAAGCTAAATACGTTTTTAGCACTACCAAAGAGAAAAGGTTAAGGGTTAAAGGGGGGAGCGGTAAAACAGCTATGATGAGGGTAGAAGGAGAAAATTCCCGTTTACGTCACTGTGCGCACTCTGCGCACCGCCGTTGCTCTGCAACGTCAGGCTCTGGAGAGCCTCGCCTTCGCTTCACGAAGTCGGCACGCTCCAGCGTGCGACGTATATCGATTGCTCGTTTACACCGTAAAACCTTCTGTTACTCAAAGTCTCTGGAGATGCTCGAAGCTTCCATCCGACTCTTAATCTTCTATCTCAAACATTGGTCTTTAAGACTTTTTGGTCGAGCGTCTATTCATTGTGCAACGCCCTATTTTAATCTACGATGGGAAAAACTATCAGCTACCTCAACTAACCAATCGACAAACTTGAGGATTATCGGCTTTTTCGGATGATTCTCTAAATAAACGGCAGAATAGTTAAAGCCTTCTAGCGTCACCTCAAGCGGCTGCACCAGTAATCTTAACGCAAGATCGTCAGCCACGTGGATACTACTGCACAGAGCAACGCCTTGACCAGCAATCGCTGCCTGAATCGCTAAACTTTCTTCATTGAATTTTGCGCCTCGGTTGGGATCGACATTGTTCGCGCCTGCTAGATCTAGCCAATTTTTCCAGTTCGGCGCTTCGGTTCCGTAATGAACCCATTCAAAATGCAGTAAGGGAAAATGCTCCAAGTCACTGGGCTTCTCCAACGGATGTTTGCATTCGAGTAACCGAGGACTACAAACGGGGATAAACACGTCAGAGATTAATTGGCGAGTTGTTAGTCCTGGATAGCTACCTCTGCCATAGCGAATCGCTAAATCAACCGTTCGAGCTTGTAAATTCATAACATCGTTTGAGGTTTGCAGGCGCAGATTCACGTCAGCACAAATCTGCTGGCATTTAGGCAGTCGGGGAACTAACCATCTGGCAGCAAAGGCGTTCGTGACGCTAACGGTTAAATCAGTGGCATTCGGTTTCTGTAGCTGAGCGATCGCTGAGGCGATGGTATCCAAACTGTCGCGCACTGCTGGATACAGAAGTTGCCCTGCCTCGGTGAGCACCAGAGGACGAGGACGGCGACGAAATAATGACACACCGAGATACTCCTCCAGCACTTTAATTTGATGGCTGACTGCCGTTGGCGTGACATCCAACTCCTCAGCCGCCTGCTGAAAACTTAGGTAGCGGGCAGCAACCTCGAACGTATGTAAAGCGTTGAGTGGTGGCAATTGCATCAGTCTGTTTCGTGTGATTCTAGATGAGTTTTTTTCATCTTAACCCAAAGAAAATTGATTTTGCTATTTCGCTTTACTTCTTGCTATTCTTCAAATTAAGGGAACAAAACATTTTCCTATTTATCTAACAGCCTGCTTAAAATTCATCTAAAGTTGAGTGCTTAGGTAATCTTTCTCAGATTTTTGACCAACAGAGGAACAGTGTCTGAAGGTACAGTCAAGGCTGCACTAGGCGGAGTCGGCTGGAATTTTTCTGAAAAGACAGGGAAATATAGCATTACATACGGAGGTTAGAACACTATTTATTACTTACCCTTCGGAAGGTGCGCGATCGCGATCGCGATGAAACATCGCCCCAGTCGCACCTCTACTTGCTACTTACGAACAGATCGCGCTCTGTTGTCCTATCTTGGTGCGCGTTCCCTGGCGGATGCAGCGGCGAATGCCGCAAGCGACGCTTAGTCGCGTCTTCGAGCCTTGCTCGTGCAATCCGCGGGGTCGCACCGCTAATTTGATTTTGTACGGCTGTATCTCTTAAAACCAACATAACTTGTTAACAAAAATCCAGTTAAACCAGGAGAAAAATCATGAACCTTATCAATCACGACCCTGTTAATATAGTACAGCATCCTGCCCTAACTCCTTTAGATCTAGCGGGGATTTCTTTGAAAAATCGAGTGGCGGTTGCGCCGCTGTCGCGGGTCAGCACTCAAGGAGATGGCGTTCCCACAAAGCAAATGGCGCAGTACTATGCAGCCTTTGCCCAAGGCGAATTTAGCCTAATTATCAGCGAGGGTACATACACGGATCTAGCTTATAGTCAGGCATATCCCAATCAAGTTGGTATTGCTACCGCTGCTCAGGTATCTGGATGGCAAGCCGTCACCGATGCAGTTCATGCTGCTAAGGGAAAGATGGTGGTTCAGTTGATGCATGCAGGTGCTCTCTCTCAAGGTAATCAGCATCGCAACCACACCATTGCTCCCTCTAGCGTTCAGCCTAAAGGTCAAAAGATGGAGGAGTACGGTGGTGGGGAAGGGCCATTTGCTTTACCTCAAGCCATGACTCAGAACGATATTCAAGTAGCTATTGCAGGCTTTGTGCAATCGGCTCTCAATGCGAAAGCAGCTGGTTTTGATGGAGTTGAAATTCATGGAGCCAATGGTTATCTAATCGATCAGTTCATCACTGACTACACCAATCGGCGTACTGATAAATATGGTGGGAACATCGCCCATCGGGTTCGCTTTGCCGTTGAAGTAATCGAAGCGGTTCGCGCAGCGGTAGGAGACGATTATCCTGTGGGCATTCGCCTATCACAAACTAAAGTGAATGACTTTGAGTATCGCTGGCCAGGAAACGAGGTCGATGGTCGAATTATCTTCGCGGCTATTAAAGCAGCAGGTGCCAACTTCATTCACCTTGCTAGCGAAGGTCGAAATTGGCTAGCAACCGCTAAGCTTGGCGACAATATAACCATGACACAACTAGCTAGACAAGTGACCCAGATACCTGTGATTGCTAATGGAGGGATGCACCATCCCGAACAGGCTGCTCGAGTATTGAGCGAGGGTCATGGAGATATTATATCGTTGGGGCGAGGGGCGATTGCCAATCCCGACTGGCCTCTACGACTAGCCCAGGGGCGACCTTTTGCGGCGTTTGACCATGGCATGACCCAGCCCGACGCGACGTTGAACAATACCCAACAGTGGCTATCTCAGCAGACTGCTTAAAGCGTTATCTGTCAAATCTGCCCTGGCAATCTGGGGTGAAGCCGATTGCACTCTGCATGCCGATCGCTTTTTGCCTCTGTTTATAGAAGCCTACTTGTACAGTGACTACCGAGAGTAGGACACTACAGCCTTGAGGATGCTTCACAGACAATCGCCTGTTTAATCGCTCAATTTGTTCGACTGACTTAGTTATATAGTTTAAGAAAATTATGGAACTCAACCAAAACTCAATTAATGTTCTCAGTGCCTCTCAGCTTTCTAATCGCTTTTTGGGTGACGTTATCGAAATCTGTATCGTCACGCGCAACTATCAACAAACAATGGAGGGACTGGTTAGACTGGGCATTGGTTCCTGGCGAGTTTATACCTTTGATACAACAACCGTCACAGAACAAACTTACAGAGGAGAACCAGCAGAATATGCCATTAAAGTTTGTTTTGCTCAATCGAAGAATCTGATTTGGGAAATTATGCAGCCATTGTCTGGATCGACCATCTTTGAGGAATTTCTCGCTCGACATAACGAGGGCATTCATCATGTTGCGTTTAACTGTGGCGATCGCCCCTGGGAAGAACGTATTCAGGAGTTTGAGGCTAGAGGATTTCGCCTAATTCAGTCAGGGAAATGGATGGGGCAAAATGCCTTCGCTTTTTTCGATACTGAAGATGCCACCACCACTATCTTTGAAACTTACTTTTTTCCGCCAGACTTTGAATACCCAGAACCCGAAGCCTGGTTTCCGGCTCCACCTACCTAACTTAGGTGATATTAATAATGACGACACTACTTCATATTGATGCCAGTGCGCGTAAATAACCCTCTCTCAGCTGCAGTCTGTAAAATATTCTGCTAGAAAATCTACAAAAGTCCTTATTTTAAGTGGCAGGTATTTCCGACTGGTGTAGACAGTATAAAGAAATGAAGTTGGCATGGTGTAGTCTAGCTTCAAAACCTCCAGTCGTCGGCTGGTAAGATCGTCTTCAATCAACCACTCTGGCAATAACGCTAATCCCATACCTGCTAAAGCAGCCTGATACAGCATATTAGTGTTGTTAGAGCGGACTGAAAATGCTAGTTTCACTGTCTCCCGCTTATCAGGACGAGCGAAGAATATTTTATCGGCAAACTGCAAGTATTGATAGCTAACGGCTATATGCTGCGACAGTTCGTTGAGAGTTTGGTTCGATTTTATTTATTCCCATAGACCAGAAAAATCAATGCTTGCTGCAAGTATTCAACTGCAAAATATGGCGTTGGTAATTTAAGGTATGATTTTGTGGTAGTGCGATCGCTAACCAAGTAATCAATCACAATTTTGAAAATCAATGCAATGCCCTGAATGCAAATCTAAGCACATTCACAAAAATGGCAACAAGAAAGGTAAACAAAACTACATTTGTGTGGATTGCCAAAGGCAATTTCTAGATTGTTATCAAACACACAGAGGTTACTCGAACGAGTTTAAACATGAGTGTTTAAAAATGTATGTTAACGGTATGGGTTTAAGAGCAATAGGAAGAGTGAAGGGCGTAAGTCATGTTGCAATAATGAATTGGGTTAGAGAAGTAGGAGAATTGTTACCTGATGCCTATGAGCCTGAAAACATTCCTCAAGTGGGAGAATTAGATGAGTTAGAAACATTCGTGGGTTCTAAAAAAGCGGCAAGACCCCGCGTCGCCGACAGGCGCAAGGGAACGCTTGCCAAGAAAACAAGATTTGGCTGTGGACGGCCGTAGATCATTTCCAACCAGGTATTTTAGGATGGGTTATTGGAGACCATAGTGCAGCAACATTCAAACCATTATGGGATATGCTCAGTAAATGGAAGTGCTATTTTTACGTGACAGACGGCTGGAAAGTCTATCCGAACTTTATTGCTGATGGCGACCAGATTGTTAGTAAAACTTACATGACTCGTGTTGAAGGTGAGAATACTAGGCTCAGACATTATCTAGCTCGTTTAAAACGAAAAACCCTTTGTTATTCCAAATCTAAAACAATGCTCAGACATTCGATTCGATTACTTATTCATTATCTTCAATTCTGGGATGTTCCTGTTCCTTGTATCAAAAATAATTTTCGTTGTTAGCGATCGCTTTCTCTTTTTCATACCCTGATTTACCAACGCCCAACTGCAAAATATTAGAGCGAGAAATAGAGCGTGACTTTTATGGCAATTAACTCTTCGATGCGTGCCGAAATCGAGAAATTTCTGCAATTAGCTATTCCCTTGGCTAGTGCACAAGTAGCTCAATCTCTGACAGGATTTTTCGACACGATTATGATGGGCAGATTAGGAGCAAATACCTTGGCGGGTGGAGGATTAGCGTCTTTAGCTTTTTTGGCTATTCTCAATATTGGTGCGGGAATAGTTATGGCGGTAAGTCCTTTAATTGCCGAAGCTCATGGAGCGGGAAACAAAAGCAGGATTGAGAATCTGGCACGACAAGGATTTTGGTTATCTTTGCTGCTGGCAATACCAATTACTATGGCGATCGCGAGTTTTGACTCAATCATGTTGCAACTAGGACAACCAAAAACAACTGTCGCTCTGGCTAATACTTATTTAGATAATATTCTCTGGGGCTTTTTTCCTGCTGTGGGCTTTGCCATGCTGCGGGGAGTGGTATCTGGACTATCCCACGCTCGTCCAGTGATGTATATCGTAGTTTGCGGCACGTTGGTAAATATTATTGGCAACTATAGCTTGGGTTTTGGGAAATTTGGCTTACCCCGTCTAGAATTAGCAGGATTTGCTATAGCAAGTGCTCTAACTTTTTGGGGGATGTTTTTTGCCCTTTTAATCTACATCCTCAAACACCCGCAACTGAGAAATTATCAAATTCTCAAGCATCTACATCGCCTAAAACCTAAAATTATCTGGGAAATAAGCAAAATTGGATTTCCCATAGGAATATTTATCGCTTTAGAGTATGGATTGTTTACCTTTGTCGCTTTTCTGATGGGTATATTGGGAACCCAAGTGCTAGCCGCTCACCAAATCGTGTTCCAAACTATCCTCATCATCTTTATGATTCCTTTGGGAATGTCTTATGCCGCTACGGTTAGAGTCGGACAATGGCTCGGACAAAAAAACTTACCAGGAATTAAGCGAGCGGGTTATCTCAGTATTGGCACGGGATTAGTGTTGGCGATCGCTATAAGCATCGTCATGCTTTTGTTTCCTACAGCTATCGTTAGTTTGTATATCGATATTCGCGATCCTGCCAATGCAGAGATTGTACGTTTGGCTTTGCCCATGCTGGCGATCGCCACCGTATCGCAAATATTAGATGCGGTACAAAAAATCACCTATGGCGCACTACAAGGGCTTCAAGATACTCGCATTCCCGTACTGCTAAATATTCCAGCCTTTTGGATTATTGGCTTAACTTCAGGCTATCTGCTAGGTTTTCATTTTAATTTAGGAGGCGTTGGCTTGTGGTTAGGGCAGTCTATCGGCGTGGCGGTCGCTGCAATCTTGTTTTTTCTTCGTTGGCGACAAAAATTATCCCAGATTTCTCAAATGAGTAGAGCGGTCGATAGTAATACCAATTCTTGAAAAGAATGCACTGATTAGGGTTGTGTCGCAAAAACAGGCAGAGAATTTAAATATGTAGGTAATGCCATCGAGAAGCTAACGAAAGTCTACCGCCGAAAATTGTTTATCCTTATGACATAAATCGTAGAATTGTGGCTCAAAAAATTGCTCATCAAGGTAGCTTTGTTGTTTCTCATCATTTTGAATCTGACAATCAAAAAGAAGTAGCTGCTACCAATCATCATTGGCTGTGTTATTTGTTGAGAGATTGTAACTTGCAGCAAATTACTCGAATTGGCGACCGCGAATATATTGGTGAAACAAAACGGGGCGATATCTGGCTCAAGCCTAATTCACATAATGGTTTTTGGTCGTCGTCAGACTCTGATGAATGCTCGTGCTTGATGTTCGAGATTGCGCCAGATTTTCTACGGCAAATTGCCTTGGAGAATGATTTCGCTAACGCCGATAGTGTGGAAATTTTACCCGTTTTAAATAAATACGACTCTCAGCTACAGAATTTGGCGATGTTGTTTCAGCAAGAGATTGTTCACGCTCAGTCTGGCAATCAACTGTATATTGAGTCTCTTAGCAGTATGCTAGCCGTACATCTATTGAGACACTATTGCACCTTCCCAGCCAAGGTAGCCGAATATACAGGTGGACTATCTCCCTATAAACTTAAACAGGTAACTGATTATATCAATACTTATTTAGCAGATGATATTTCCTTGAGTGAATTAGCCAGTCATGTAAAACTAAGCCAGTCGCATTTTTCTCATTTGTTTCGTCAAAGTACGGGAAAATCTCCCTACAAGTTTTTAATACAATAAAGAATTGATCGCGCTCGAGAATTACTGCTCAAACAAGACATGACGATCGCCGATGTAGCTATTAGCGTTGGTTTTTACGATCAAAGTCACCTTAGTCGCCACATGAAAAAACTATTAGGTGTATCTCCCAAACAATTAAGGCAGCAAAGATAATCAAACTAATCGTCTTCATAGTTCATTTGCCCTAGCGAGATTCAAGCAATTTAATTTACCAGTTTCAATATTATTAATTCTCGCTACTTTTGCTGTCTCTATTATTCAAATGGTTTTAACGCTGAAGTGTTGGCGCGATTTTGCCTAGCTATAACTATTTGTAAATAACGTTGATAGCCAAAATATTCGTAAGAATATCCTGCGATCGGCAAAATGTACAAGTTTTTATCTCTTTCCTTTTTGCATAATCATAATTGTCAACCTCATAAGTAAACTTAGGAAACCAAGATGAATAAAAAACTAATCAATCCTCCAGAATTATTTGATAGTGCTGCATTTGGTATGTCGCAAGGTGCGATCAAAACTCAATCGGGACTTGTTTTTCTCTCTGGTCAAGTAGATTGGAATCATAAACATGAAACTACAGAACAGTCTGTTGAAGGTCAGATGCGTAAGGCTCTGGCAAATTTAACCATTGCCTTGGAAAATGCTGGATCATCAGTCGATAAGTTATTGCGAGTTCGTATTTATATTAGAGGCGAATTCGGTGAATACACAAACGCGATTGTACCTATTTTCCTATTTTCAATGATTACTTTGGCGAATCTCGTCCTGCTATGACATGGATTGGAGTTGCTTCTCTAGCATCACCAGAAACCCTTGTGGAAGTCGAAGCGATCGCCTTTTGTTAGCTAGTGCTAAGAATATTTTCTTAGTTCTTGCCTAATTCAGCGTGATTCTGGGTTGCGTCGTCAATAATGAGCAGAATAACAATACTGCAAGAAAAAGAGGAGAGGTCGTGTAGTACGATACAGCTCAAGAAGTCATACTCATAAATTTCATCTTTTAATGAATCCCAAATAATGAATCCCAAACAGCCTTTCAAAAGGATGCTGCGTGGTTTTGCGGCTATATGCATACTGAATGCAAACGAGATTGTAACTTTACTGACAAATTCGACTTTTTAAAGTTTTGTTTTTTACTGATCCGAACGAGGTAACTTATGTCTGCTGTAACTATCGCTCCCCTCGATGCGCCCAATCGTCAAACAATCGCTCAGGGTCACCCGACCGACTGGCAATCTCCTCAACCGAAGGATGTGTACGAGTTAGTAGTGATTGGGGCTGGTTCCGCTGGTCTGACAGCTGCGGTGACGGCTGCTGAATCGGGTCATACGGTCGCAGTGATTGAGCGGAACTTGATGGGCGGCACCTGCATCAACTTTGGCTGCACTCCTAGTAAGTCTCTTTTGCGTGCTGCCCGAGCGGTATATCAGGCTCGTGACGGAGAGAAGTTTGGCTACTCACTTGGTGCCTCACCTCAAGTTGACTTTGCTGCCATCATGACCCGAGTGCGGGAGATGCGAGCTTTCAGCAGCAGCTTTGACGCGGTGTCAGTTATCGCTGAAGCTGGGATTGATATGTTCCTCGGTGATGCCCGCTTTGTTAGTTCTAACGCAATCGAGGTTGAGGGTCAGCAGCTACAGTTCAAGAAGGCGCTGATTGCTTCGGGTAGCCGACCAGCAGTTCCCAATATATCAGGACTGAACGATGCACACTACCTGACGAACGAAACGGTCTTCGAGTTAACAGAGCTTCCCCGACGGTTAGTTTGCGTCGGTGCTGGCACCGTGAACTGCGAACTAGCACAGGCATTCCGACGGTTGGGGAGCGAGGTCGATTTGGTAGGGAGGGCAGAGCGCTTGTTAGCAGCCGATGCATCGACTGCATCCAGGGTAGTGGCGGAGCGCTTGGCGACTGAGGGGGTAAGGTTGCACCTCGGGATGAGTGCGGCGAAGGTAGACGGTCAGCAGAAGCGATTGATTCTGAGCTAGCCTACGATGCACTCCTGATCGGCACTGGTAGAAAACTCAACGTGAATGGAATGGGGCTGGAGGCAACTGGGGTGAAGTTCAGTGCCTCTGGGATTGAAACCGATGATTATCTGCGGACAACGAATCCTACCGTGTATGCCGCTGGGGATGTAGCTCTATCGGAGAAATATACCCATGCAGCGATCGCAACAGCTAAACTAGCGGTCGCTAACGCGCTTAACGGAGGTGGGAAGCGGGTGTCGGATTTAGTCATTCCTCACTGCATTTACACTGACCCAGAAGTTGCCCAAGAGCAGTATAGCTATATTATTAGATTTCATGAGGCTTAATACTAATCACATTAAATCTTCACTAAATAGTTTTTGCTGCTGCGATCGCCTGTTGTAACTTCTCTTTTCGAGGTATACCTGGTAACACCTGCCCTTCAATTACCAAGGTAGGTACAGAAGTTACTCCTACTTCTTTATAAGCGTGCTTTAGAGCCTGTTGATGAGTAACTTTGTAACTTCGCTCGATTAGAGCCTGCCTAAATTCTGCTGCTGGCAGACCAATTTCTGATGCTAGTTTCGTAAGTACTTCAACATCACCTATGTTGAGATCTTCTTGAAAAAAAGCTTTTAACACTCTTTCGTTATAAGCCTCTGCTTTGTTGTAGGCTTTGGCAAATTGATAGCCTTCAAACGCTAGGTGAGTATAGGGCTGTGGCGAGATAGCAGGTAACTTAATCGGAATTTCCATTGCTTCGGCAAGAGGATAGACATATTGCTGCCATACTCTGGGTAAATATTCGTCTTCAGGTTTGAGTGTAGGAGTAGGATAGGGTCTTAATTCAAAAGGCATCCACTCAATTTCTACATCTTGTTCTTGAGTCACTTCATCTAAAGTTTGTTTGGCAAGAAAGCAATAAGGACACACGTAGTCTGAATAAACTTTAATTTTGACGGTCATTTGTAACCAACCTTTTTATCTGTATCGATATATAAAATTGCTTGTAATTAAAATTTTACTCATCATGTTTAAATAAACAAGTACGTACATTTTTGTAACTATTGGAAGAAAGAACATTTGAACATGACCGAACGACAGTATAGTTGTGCGGTTGACGCAACTTTAGACATAATTGGCGGAAGATGGAAAGGTTTAATTATTTAGGACCAGCCCTTTCAAGGTGTCTGTTTTCAGGTCTGATTTTGAGATGAAATTTTAGCTGTAGAAATATGAGGCTTTTTCGTCGGACGGGTTTTCTTAACCCACTTTTTAGTCTTTTTCGTAGAGCGAGGATGAGACAAAAAGAGGGCTAAATTAACTTTAGTTGCCAAATCTTGCAGGATTTTGGTCAAATCAATCAAATTTATCCGATTGAAAACTTGCCATTCTGGTGGAAGAATCGCACCCTCGACAGTCGCTACAACGCGGGGAACCCGCGCAACGCGCTGTCTCGCAATCATCATGCCACGATATGTACCGCGAATTTCATCGGCAAGATAATAGCTTGAAACCTCTTGTTCGATTTTCTCAATACCATGAACACTTCTGAGGGCAGCTAGCACCACAGCAAGAATATTGTAGGAAACTAAAGATTGTCCAGGTAACGGCGCACTGTTACAGGTACGAAGAGGTTTAAGACGATGTTCGCTCGCAGCTATTACGTTACCATCCAAAATTTTAAGTCGATAACCAGGTAGCCAATCAGGTAAATTCCCTTTTAAATGTCAAACTTTCGCCTAAAGAAACAACGCTCGTGCAATAAACATTTGTCAAGTAAAACTTTTCAGTTTAAATTTTTTTGTGCCCAAAGAGCCGCAGAAATGCGATCGCGTATCTCTAATTTACTCAATATTTGGGTAAGATAATTTTTTACCGTTCCGATACTCAAATGTAAGCTGGCGGCAATTTCTCGATTGTTCTTACCCTGACCGACTAACTGTAAAACTTCCAATTCTCTGGGACTAAGTGCGTCGAGATCTTTGGTCGCTCCCGAAGCTACGGGTTTAATCTGAGCGAAGACTTTGAGAGCAATTTCTGGACTTAATTGGGCATAACCTCGATTTACGGCTCGAATTGCCGTCGCCATTTCCTCAGAAGACTGGCGTTTGAGCAGATAACCCTTAGCACCTGCTTGTAAAGATTGCCCGATATACTCATCATCATCAAAAGTCGTCAGCACCAAAATTCGCAGCCAAGGATAACGCAGACAGATTTCGCGAGTAGCGGTAACTCCATCGCAGATCGGCATTTGCACATCCATTAAAATAACATCAGGCTGAAGTCTTTCGGCAAGAGCGATCGCTTCTCTACCGTTGTTTGCTTGTCCGACTACCTTTAAGTCTGGTTCTGTAGAGAGTAAGGTAGCCAAACCCTGACGAAAAATATCTTGGTCATCTACGAGTAATAAGCTAATCATCGGGGAATAGTGACTAAAATTTGCGTTCCTCTACCAGATGCGCTGCTAATCTTTAATTTACCTCCAATTAGCTCCACTCTCTCTCCTACACCTCTCAACCCCAAGCCAGAGCACTCGCGATCGCGAGTGAAGCCAATACCATTATCTTCTAACCGTAAAATAATTTCTTCGGCGTTATATTTACCGTAAAAGCAGATCGAAGAAGCCTGAGCGTGTTTTTTAATGTTGATTAGTCCCTCTTTAACTATGCAGTAAATTTGATGATTGGTGGTAACTGGTAACTGAGGTAAGTCTATGTTCCACTTTACTTGCAAATTACGCTCGTTATTTCTCAACTCCTCGATTAAATTGTTTAAAGCGCGTTCGAGATCGAAATTAGAACTTCTCATGGCTCTAACGGCATGGCTGACATCTTCAATACATTGAGCAGAAAGTATTTTAGCCGTATCTATTGCTGCAAAAGCTTGAGAAATATCGCGATCGCGCAATTTTTGGGCAACTTTTAATTGAATATCTAAGCCAGTTAAAGTATGACCGAGAGAATCGTGGATGTCGCGGGCGATACGGGTTCTTTCTAGGTCTGTTGCTAAAACTTCTACCTGCTTGGCTAAAGTTTCTGCTCGTTTGCGGCTTTTATGTTCGGCAACAATTAATGAACTCAGAAAGATGGTAAAAATGCTACCTGCAAGATAAATTCCCGATGAGTAGATAAAAATCGTACTCAAATTATAAGTATCAAAGCCAAACGGTGGCTCAAAACGTAGTGAATTTAACTGTTGAATCTCGGCAAAACACTCACTAGCAATCCAACCTATACCAGTCAAGATGGTAATGTACAGGGTGTTTTTACCGCGAATTAGGAGAAAGCTTTTAGCGATGTAGAGATAAAGCAGTAAATCTAAACTTACACCTAAGAAATTAGCACAGACAATCAACGACATTACCAACAATATGTAGGCTTTTCTGAGTAAAAGAGGGCGATTTATGGGTAATATCCAGCTAAAAATCAGAAAAATGCCGTATACAGCTATATATAGAAACGGTCGATCCCAACCTCCGGTTATTGCCAGCATCAGGTGAATTGCTAATAGTAACCATTCTAAGTAGCGCAGTTTCCAGACGGAATAGGGAAATAGACCACAAGCTGGAGCGATTTTCATTAGTAAAGCAGTTGAATTAACAGAACATCGCTATCTTAAAGCAGCTTGGGGATTTGGCATAGATGACCGTGGTCATGTATTTAGGTGACTGTGGCTAATTGAATCACAAAAGCTTTGAAAGTTAATCTTGGCAGTGTAAAGCTTACTCCAATTATTGATTAATTATGAAAATGCCAATCAAACCAATTTTAACCGTCGGTTTTATTGCCGCAAGTGCCTTAACTAACCTCGCTCCTGTTGTTGCTCAGGAAGTCGAGCGCGATACTTTGTGTCGTAAGTTTCCTCTTAATTCTCGCTGTGAGGGTTATGAGCCTTCCCAAAATAAATCAGATCTTAAGACCTATAGACTAGATCGCGATACTTTCTGTAATAAGTTTCCCCTCAATTCAAAATGCCAAAAACCACCTCTGCAAGTTTTCAAGCTAAATTTAGACCGTTCGGGCGAAGATGATGAATGGGTTCGGTTGGAAAAGCAAAACAACACCGTAAAACTATTACATACAACCAGAGTTAAAGACCATCTGGTTTCGGGAGTTCTCAATGGCGGTTTAGGCTTTATTCCTTTTCCCTTACCTTTTGTCGAAGCAAACAAATATAATTGGGAAGATCATGGAGTAACTGAGGTAAGCTTTCAAAGCGATCGCTGTCAGACGGAAAATTGTACCATCACGGGAAAGGACACTTTAGTTTTACCCGAAGGAACGGATATTCAGGCTGGATTATTTACTATTCGCTATCGAGAAAATGACCTGAAGCGATCGCTCGTCTTTAGAGTTCCTGCCGACTTAAAAGCAGAAACTGTCGATACTATTATAGTCGAGACGAACTAACCACGTTAGGGCTTCACTTTTTAAATGCGGCGATCGCCCTTACCTACTTTTTTATTTCTTTCTCAACCTCAACAATTTATCTCCTTTATCTACACTCATGAATTTCTACAATCGATTTCTGAATTTGATTAATGCCTGTACCCGTTTAGAGAACCAGCTTTTTCTTCGCTATCACTGTCGCTACTTTAGTACTGATATCTACGGCAACAAGTATTTTCTCGCTCCTTATTTCGATGGCGATATTAACAAGGTTATTCTCGTTTTTCCCGATGAGTTAAATTATCTGGTTCAATATTTTGAATGGTTCGATGATTCTGACCCCTGCTACGAAGAGTACTATTCTGCGCATGGAGGATAGTCTTCTAGCAGGTAGTTCACTTAATCTGCAAAAAATACAAAGAAACTAAACTGAGCAAAAGCTAATTTATGCGCTAAATTTCGTGTATTAATCGTCCTTTTTAATAGCTTTATTCGGACAAATTTGTTTAAAATTAAGCAAATAAATCACTCTGTCTAAACCACAACTTTTCTACACTTGGCGTAAACATGGGTCATTCTGAAGCTAAAATTAGCAGTAAAAGAAGTAAGTCTAAGAAAAAAAATTCTCATGACTCCAGTATCGAGGCAAAATCAGATCTCCGAAATAACAAAGAACAAATGGAAACTCTTTTAAGATGCATTGGATATGGCGAAGAAATAGAAACAGCTTTAATCGATACAGCTACTAAACTACGAACTAAGTGTTTAGGAAATTTCCTAAACACTCGCATTTTTAGGCTCTGTCATAATAAGAGTTGCAATATTTATTTTTTAAGCACTATTTTTTAAGCACTCAAGCAATTATGACCTTACTCACATAGGTAAATTCATTCAATTAGTTTCGCAAAATTAGAAAAGAGCCTAGACCCATAGCTCTAAAAAGCAGGTATCTAAGCTCCTTCCCATGTCTCTGATTGATTAGAGAAACAATATCAAACTAGCACTTTATATTGTTTCTCTAGTCGCTCGGAGTTGCACGCTTCGATCTCAAAGAGATCCATTTTTTGCTGCGTCAAAATTTTTGGCGTGAGTTCGCTATAAAAAGAGTTTTTAACTTGCTGTGTCGTGGGTTTAAGGCTTCCAATTAAATAATTACGAAGGTCCTCCCAAACACCCAACAGGAATAATTGCTCTAAAAGTCTCTCTATTTCTTTGGCACAGTGTAGCAGCAAAGCTAAACAAAGTAAAGTTGTTTCTTTCTCCCTTAGCTCTCCGACTACGCGATCGCACTGTCCCAATCTCATTCTGGTCATGGGTCGTAAATAACCCTGAAGTTCTCTTAATTATTACCGAAGGAGCTAAAAAAGCTGCTGCTTTAATTAGTTTAGGTTACGCAGCGATCGCTTCTCCATCTATCGAAACGGGAGTTAGTATTGAATGCGAAAGGACGGATAAACCCCATTCAGAAGTTTCCTTGGCTTTTGGGTTATTGCTACAGGGAGTCAAAACCGATTTAGGGAAAATCAAACAGGTTTCTCATTTTGATTCGGTCTGGGCGATCGCTCAGGGAGTACAAACTGCCGACTCTATTCGCCAAGCATTAGCCCGCATCCGTGCCAATGTTCCCCGCTACCTTTGGGCAGCTAAACGTGGCTTTTACAAATGTATGGTAAGTAATGGAGCTACGGTTAAAAAAGCTCTAATTGCCAGCACCAAAAATAAAGCTAGTACCAATATTCGATTTTTGCAAGCTGCGGATGCTTCTTTATCCGACCTCGATCTGGATACTAACTTCCAACCAGAATCCCTGAATACCTGGGCTAAAAGAGGCTGTTATATCAACCTCACTATGCAAAACTATTGCAGTTCAATTGTTGACGGCTTGATGAGGGAAGGACATTTAGTAACTGCTCCAAATGTACCCGAAGCAGAAAATTTAAATCTTACTACTGAGGTAGAAACACAAATTAAACAGGTAGTTCAAACTAAGTATCAAGCTGAATGTAGTAAAGTAGCCGACGCACCTATCCCCACTGATTCAGAGTATCAGAAACTAAAAGATAAACGAGCTAAAACCAAAGAACAAAGATGGATCGAACGCAAGGGAAACCTAGTTAGGCGTTACGGCGATAATGTATCAATTACTCCCGAACTCGTAGCAAAAGACGATGAGGGTTGGTACTCCCAATTACTCTCCCACTACTACCTTACCGTCGGTAGACCCTATTTAATCGAACGGGACTCAAAACAATTAAGGGCGATCGCTTGTCATACCAAGAATCGTTTATGGCTGCCAGATTTTAATCGCAGTTTACTATCTACTTCACTGAGACTGTTGGAAACCTTAATTATCGATTTACTCAAACCTGGAATTCAACAACATGATTGCACAAGCTGCGCGGAAAGCAAAGCTTTCCCAGTCCGAAGGACGGACTGCGCAGATGCGCTGCAAAGCAGCGTCCGTCACAAGCTTGTCGGGTTTCCCGACAAGATGCGGACTTGCGTGCCTCACGTTCAATATTAAACATTAAACGTTCTACGAAAAAATTGCCTTGTTCGCCTCGGTTATAAATACCTTGAATAATAGCTAAAATCAGATAATATTGATTCTTCTTCCTCTATTTTTATTTTGAGGAATTGATTTTTGTTGCCCGACCTGACCGTAACCATAACTTAACGGGCTTTCCAGACAACATCCTGACTCATCTAGATAAAGTAAGGTAATCAATTCTTGTTTCGACCATAACTTTAATGTCTGCCAATCAGTTTTTTTAGCTTCTTTGTAATTTGAATCTTGAAGTTGAGGTGGTTTTTTTCTTAATCTTTTCCAACGCCATTTTTTTTGACTAAAATACGTCTAACTTGCTCTGCTCCTAATTTTATCTGCTTTTCAGTCGCTAGTTTTTGACTTAATTGTCTCGCACTATAACTGCGTTCTTCACTCAACCATTTTTCTACTGCTGACCAGTCCTCTTCTTTCCATGTAGCTTTTTTTCCTCTTCCTTTTGCCTCCCACAAACCCACCAATCCATGATTTTGCCAACGATGAATTTAGTAAGTCTTCCTTGTTTGTCTTACTGTTGATGAGGCACATCCAGCATACAGGGCTATTTCTTGCACTGTTTTTCCTCGACTGTTCAAACGTAAAATACTCGCTCTTTGTTTTATCCTTCGGGCAACTTGATTTGCTAATTCTAATTCCTTTAATGTTTTGTCTTCGTCTTGAGTTAGAATTACTTTTAATCTTGCTGGCACTGTTTAATTTTTCAGTTAAATTAGCTTGTTTTATTTTACGCTTTTTTAGGTGAAACTACTTAATACAGTTGTATTTGCCTAAGTTGAGTTTAAAAAAAAATCTTTTTATTTACTGAAACATATAGGTTTTCTCTAAAAATAGATAAAGAAAGT
Organism: Waterburya sp.; assembly: GCA_965218345.1. Lineage (GTDB taxonomy): Bacteria > Cyanobacteriota > Cyanobacteriia > Cyanobacteriales > Xenococcaceae > Waterburya. The sequence continues at coordinate 4,450,897 of CBDCKS010000002.1, read as the reverse complement.
TAATTTACATCAGACGTATTTTATAAGCAGGAGAGTCGGGTTGCAGTTTAAAGTTATTTTCTTGGGGTGCAACAAATAAGGGGTCTGTAATTAAAGAATAGCGATCGCGCTTTTGCCATTGTTGCCAAGACAAATTACCAAATAAGAAAGCAGATTTATCTGTTTTCCAATAGATATTACGCTGAAAAATCGCATGAGATTGATAGTCTTGGTTTAAACCAGTAAACAGTTGACCCGATTGCCAATAGACAATATTATTTTTAAATCTAAAGCTGATAAAGCCCTGCTCACGAGCAGTTTTCATGTCTTTTTTATGGCGATGAATTTGGGATTCTGCACCAAAAGCAAAAATATTATGGCGAATTAAGTTTTCTTTGCCATAGTGTTGAGCAAAACCGCCGTGGCTAGTACCATAGACTAGATTATGTTCTGCCACTATATAAGAACTGCCTTCATCAAGATAAATTCCCCAACCACCATAGTGTAAGGCATTGATATTATGAATTTTGTTATGGCAAATTTTAGTTCCTGCTTGGCAGCCTAAGATATAGATGCCACCCATATCGCTCATGATTGGTCCATCACCATTGCTCAACTTGCCGATATGGTGAACGTGATTGTCTATCACCAAGTTTTGATAGCTTTGAGTTGGTTGAAAACTCCAATCACCCATCACTGCAATGCCAGTATAGTAGTAGTCATGGATCTGATTGCCAGCTATAAGATTATGATGGCTTTTCCACACCGCAATGGCTGCTGCACTGTGAAAAAATTTTCCGCCAGCATATAGATGATTATTAACGATTTGATTGTGATGCGTTCCCTCAGCAGTATTTATACCAAAGTTATTTGGGTGTTTATCTCCAATTTTAATTCCCCCAGCACCTAAATCAAACAAGGAGCAAGAAGAGATTCGGCTGTGTTGGCAGTCTTTGCCAAACTCCAAAGCATAATTGCCCAAATGAGAGAAAGTACAATTATTCCAGGTACAGTTGCGTATAGCGATCGCTCTAACTGCACCTGGCACTTCCCAAGCATTTTGATTATAGCCAGAGATATTAGCAGGTAGATGAGAGTCTGTATGGGCAAGAGTCAGGTCTTTAAACTTTAAATGCTGAATATATTTATTTTCTGCTGCATTACCTTGAAAAATTAAGAGAGAATCTAGTACGGGAGCAATAATTTCGGCGGTATCGATCTCTTCTTCTGGTAATGGCAAGTAGTGAAGTTTAGCCTGTAGCCGATCTAAATACCATTCCCCAGGGTTATTCAGCCACTCTAGAGAATTTTCTAAATAATATAAATCTCCAGGGGCAAGTTGAAAAACGCTATTTTTACCAAAATAAATCTGGCGTTGAGTAGGATCTATCTTAGCAATAGGTAAACGAGACTCTACCCAACGAGTCATGACTAGCAATTCTGCGCCTTTAAAAGCAGCAACGTTAGTATCAGGTAAATCTCCTGGGTGATATTCAAAACTAGAATTTCCCTGTGTCCAAGTTTGTCCTGGTTTAAGATCTAATGCCTTAACCTTTAAGTATCCCTGACTAGGATAGCGCGATCGCGATCGCCTTTCGCCATTCACCAACAGATGCTGAAATTGCCATTTAGTCTCAGTGTTTTGAGGTAGCTTTACAGTCCACATTTTAATCTTGTTAACTGTTTCCTCTTGCCAACCAGCAATTAGTTGTCCGCCACTGATAATTGCTTGCTCTTTGGGGTAAGACTGATAGGTAATCGGCTGATTTATACTGCCTGAATCTTCTGGCTCAAATACTACTGGCTCAGATAAAAAATAAGTACCACCTCGCAAGTTTATTTTAATAGGGCGATCGCTATTTTGCCGTAATTTTAATTCCCTAACTACTGTTTTTGCTTTGGCTATAGTCGCTAATGGACCATCATTATTAGTTAAATCAGCAGTTTCCAGCCTTCCCGACCAAGAATCATTACCGTTGAGGGCAACGTACAGATTAATAGGCTCTACATCAGCAAATAATGAAGCAGTCAAAGCTGGCTTGGCTATTGTTATACCTAGCTTTTTAAAGACGACAATTAGCCACCCTAATAAAATCTGTAATAAAAAAATACGACGCAGCATAATAGGACAGTTAGAACAGTTAGGGCAGTAAGCAGTTTTCTTGGACTACAAACTATTTGCGAAGCTTATCCTTATCCGAAGGTGTACCTTTTAGGGTTAGGACAAACTCAATATTACAGTGCCAGAAATTTGAGCTTTAATAGTAATGAACTTTCATTAGACATTGTTTTGGATTTGAGTCTATTTCCAAGTCAATGATAAATTGTAAATGATTAATGGAATGACTCAAGCTCAACCCTCCCTAGAATTTGTTCCCCCAGACTACAATTCCTTGGTGTGGAGAGTGGCAAAGATAATATCACCATTTTGGTTACGCTACAACCTTAATATTGTTAACGTCAAGATTGATAACGCCACGGAGTTGATTAATTTGTTTAGTCAATTTCAGCAGGGCAAAACTAGGTTTATGCTGGCATTTCGCCATCCCTCTGTTACCGATCCTCCCTGTATTGCTCAGTTATTATGGAATCAGTTACCCCAGATAGCTAAAAAACAAGGAGTTAATTTAAAATCTCCCGCACATACTCACTTCATTTACGATCGCGGTATTCCTCTTTGGGCAGGTAAAAAAGTAGGCTGGGGGATCTCTAAATTAGGAGGGACTCCCATTCGTAGGGGTGCATTGGATCGAGTTGGTTTACGTTCGGTGCGAGATTTATTTGTAAATGGTAAGTTGCCCATGGCTGCTGCACCCGAAGGGGCAACTAACGGTCATAATGAATTAATCAGCCCCCTAGAGCCTGGTATTGCTCAGTTTGGCTTTTGGTGCCAGGAAGATCTGCTCAAGGCCGATCGTGCTGAAAATGTGGCGATCGCACCTTTGGGCATAAGATATTTTTATCAAACTGCACCCTGGCAATATTTAGATGAGCTGCTGGCTCAATTGGAAGTTGATAGTGGTTTGCAAAATATTACTCCAGCCAGCATGGGACTGATAAACGGTATTGATCCTACAAAAGCCAAGAAGATATTCTTTATCAAAGACTTTATACTCTGGCAGAATATCTTTTAGCCTTAATGGAGGAATTTTATCGTAAGTTTTATCAGCAGCAGCTAGTTACTGAAAATCAGGATTTGGAGAGTCGCCTTCAGGCTTTATTAGATGCTGCTTTAAAGGTAGCTGAACAGTCTTTGGGAGTTAAGCCTAATGGGAGTATCAGCGATCGCTGTCGTCGTGTAGAACAGGCAGGATGGAATCGTATTTATCGCGACGATCTATCGGCATTAGACAATCTCGCCCCTGCCGTCAAAGGTTTGGCAAATCTGATCGCCTCAGAAGCAGAGTTGCGCTTGTGGCATATGCGCTTGGTAGAAAATTTTGTCAGCGTCACGGGACACTACGTAGCCGAGAAGCGAACTGTAGAGAGGTTTGCCGATACTATTTTACTATTGTGGAAAATGGTAGCCCGACTTAAGGGAGAATCTAACGGTAAAACTCCTTACCTTGGTAAAAAAACCGTACAGATGACGGCTATGCCCGCACTTTTTATCGATCGGTATTGGGAACAATATAAATCGAATCGTCGCCAAGCAGTTGAAGATCTAACTCAAGATCTACAGTCCGCTTTAGAAAAATCTATTTTAAAGGAATAAGGGTTGTACAGACAAGGCATGCCTTGTCTCTTCTGTACTTGTGCCAAGATAGTGCTTTGTTTTTGATACCTTAATGTAAATGAAACCTCTCTATCGCCTGTTTTGCTTTAGCTATGGGATACAACAGTGGTTAGTTAAGCGTTTTACTACTGGTGGATTAGCTATTTTAGTTTGCCTATTAGCTGCTGCAATTATTGGTTTAGATACCAAGCAGACTATGGCATATCAGGTTTTTGCTTTTCTGTTGGCGGTTTTAATCATGGCGATCGCCTTTAGCTTTTATTTCCGTTTTCAATTTAGGGCAACGCGCACATTACCCAGGTTTGCCACAGTTGGCGTTAAGCTTTCTTACCCTTTAGTTATTACTAACAAAACTAAGAAAATACAGGCGGGATTAAAATTCATCGAAGAGATTGCCCATCCTAGATTAAGTTTAGGCGAATTTAAGCAAATAATAAAATTTTCTACCAAAAAAGGCAGGATTAATTCCTTAACCTATATCTATATTCGTTGCTTAAAAGCGATCGCTCGCCAAAGAAAAGCCGAAGCCAAGGCGATTGATTTACCCGTCCTCAAGCCTGATACCGAAACCCAAATTCGTGGCGAAATTACGCCAACTCATCGAGGAGTCGTTCGACTTACCCAAATCACAATTTTACGCCCCGATCCATTTAACTTATTTAATGCCATAAAAACTGTCAGCCTGCCCCAATCACTGTTAGTTTTACCCCAAAGATATCAGCTACCTATAATTAATTTACCAGGATCGAGAATGTCCCAATCTGGTAGCGTTAGTTTAGCTTCTTCCGTAGGCGATTCAGAAGAATTTGTCTCTTTGCGAGATTATCGCCCAGGCGATCCTCTACGTAAAATTCATTGGCAAAGCTGGGCAAAAACAGGCAAACCAGTAGTCAAGGAAGAAAAAAGCGAGTATTTTGTGCGTCACGCCCTAGTGCTGGATACTTTCCAATCCCAAAGCCAAAGCGAAATTCTCGAAGAAGCCATTTCTGTGGCAGCATCTTTTGCCTGGGATCTCCATACTCAAGAATCACTTTTGGATCTGATGTTTGTTGGCATAGAATCCTATTGCTTTACGGCTGGCAGAGGTTTGGGTAGTAGCGAACAAATGCTAGAGATTTTAGCAGGGGTTACGGCTTGTCAGGATAAAACTTTTGATTATTTAACTGCTGCTCTAATAGAGAGAATATCAATGTTAAGTGGCTGTATTTGTATTTTTATTGATTGGGACAAAGAAAGAAAGAAGTTGGTAGAATATCTCCAAGGATTTAAAATTCCGCTTTTGCTTTTGCTAATTACCGAGGAAGAAAAGCAGTATAGCCATCTCAATGTAGAAAATTTACATATATTACCAATGGGCAAAATACAGTCAGCACTTATGAATCTTATATGAATTCCAAAAAAGAATGATACAAATCAGGTGACGAGGAGCGTATTCACAAGTAGCAAGTAACGAGTAGCAAATAACAAGTAAAGATATGCAGCTAGTTAAACTGTCCCAATAGCTAGTTAATTTTGCCTCTACTTCCGAAAACTTTTTACTCCCTGCGGGGGGTACCCCTTGGCTATTCTATACTTGTTACTTCCCCAACTCCCCAAGTCCCCAAATCCATAACTTAATCATTTGTAGCAAACATTTAAGTATTCCATATTAGTTAGTTTTTAGCTAAAAAAACTCCCAGTAGTTTAATACTGGAAGCTACAATAAAACCGAAATTAGGTCGCTGAATTTAAATTCAACGCTAAGTTATCGACCCTTAAAAGAACTAACCCAAGATTTGAGTTCTTCTCGCGCCACTTCTCGACCACCTAAACCAAATGCTAGAGCGATCGCCACAGCAATTCCCCCCAAAATTAACCCAAAAGCCAGATTAACGATATTAGGAGCAATTCCCATACGGTTCAACGCCATCGCGCCTACAAGAGTAATAATCGCCACACGAGCAGATTGCGCCAGCAAACGAGATTGGGTAGTTCCTGAAGCCACGATCAGTTTGTAAGCAAAATTTGCTAGGTACAGACCAATAGCAAAGACAACTACACCAATCAAAACTTGACCGGCGATCGCTAAAATAATGCGGAAGACATCTTCTAAGGCAGGAATACCTAGAATATTTACCGCTGTCAAGGTAGCAACCAGCATAATTGCCACTAAACAAATCAAGCCAACTAACTCCGAAGGAGTTTTGGAACTTACACTAGGCCCAGTTTGAATTCTGGTAGGTTGCTCGCTAGCTAAACCTAATTCTTCTGGTCTGTCTAAAGGTTGTGACCCTGGAGAAGGAACCTCTGTACTAGTAGCAGCACTAGATATTCCTAGCCACTGGAACAAGTTGTTGAAGCCAATATTAGTCAGAATATTGGTAACAAATTCAGATACAAACTGTCCTGCAAAGTAAAAGAAAGCAAGAACTATAGCTGCTGCAAATAGTTTTGGAACCAAGTCTAAAACTTGATTTAGCATCTCGGTAGCAGGTTCTGAGATAGCACTAATTTGTAACTGTTGTAAGGCAGAAATAATACCTGGAATCAAAATCAGTACAAAAACTACTGTGCCGATAATGGAAGATAAAGATTGGCTTCCAGTAGTACGCCCTAGCCCGACTTTACGACCGATATTATCTACACCAGTAGCAGCTAACAAATTAGTGACAATACGCTTGACAATAGTTGCCACAAACCAAAATACGGCTGCAATAATAATTGCACCCAAAATATTCGGCAATAGTGCCAAAATCTCATTGAGCATTCCTTGAACTGGCTCAAGAGTTCCGTTTAACTCTAGTGCATTAAGTATTGCAGGGAGGAACAGCAGAAAAATCAGCCAATATAGGGCATTGCCTAGAGTATCGGTTAAGGAAAAATCGCCAGTGTCTGACGAATCTAGACCTAAACGTCGCTCTATATTTAGCGCGCCCAATCCTCTAGTTACTATTGTTTTGACAATAGTTGCTACTAACCAGGCAATACCCAGTAAAAAGGCCGCCCCGATGATTTTGGGAATAAAGCCTGTTATTTGGTCTAAAAGCGTATTTAAAGGCCCAGATACCGCCTGCAAATTGAGCGTATTTAAAGCAGCTATAATGACAAATAGCATTATTAGCCAGAAGCATAGGTTGGCAATCCAGCTTTCAATCGGAAAAGACTGTGCGCCTCTTTGTCCAACAACAGCAGCAGCAATTCGATTGTCTATATCGGTGCTGTTAAGTATCTTTTTAACAACTCCTTTGACAATGATGGCTATAATCCAGCCGACAATTAAGATAACAAGTGCTTTAACAAAGCTCCAGATATCAACTCCTAGTTGACCTTGGATTTGCTGTATAGGATTTGCCTGAGCCTGTGCCTGTGCTAGAAGCAAAGGATCTAGAAACGAAATATTACTAAGTATTTGTGTCATGTTTGTTTAGTTTTAATTCATCTGGTCACAGATTACTCTGCCGCGTCCGACATAAACGCCTGGGGAAACCCCAGGCGACGCGGACTTCTAAACGGACTGAGCCTTCTTACGAAGTTTGCTCAACGGGGACGAAGGGATTAGCCGCACGTACCCCCGCAACGCAACTTCGCGCTGCTGTAACCGTTGGTTATTCTCGCCATAAATAGTAGCGGGAATCAATGTAGATGTCTTGTTATTTTCACAAGTAAGTATATTTTTCTGCAATAATTATGCCAAATTAAATCCCAGATGTTTAAAAAATTAATGTTCTTAGCTTTTTTTAAGCCAAATTACTGAATTTAAACTTAATATTTTCATACTTTTTCCCAAAATCACAATAACTTTTTTTATAGTGTCCGATTTTACAAAAACTGGCTGATTATTTAAAAATAAAGAGAAAATTACATAATACAGCACCCGCATTTTTTATTGGATTCATATTCGTATTTTCGCTCAAACCTATGGCATCTCCTCAAATTTTTGAACAGTCTATTAAAATCAAAGCCAGTTCTGTAATCACCGAAGAATGTATAACTGACTTAAAATTAATGCACCGTTGGCTAAATCCAATGCTAAAATGTGAACCAATTGGCGTTTGGAGTACGACTGTGGGCAGTCTGAGTCGTTTTACGCTTAAAATTCCTCTATTACAACCAAGTCTTAGAAGCGTTGTGATCCAAAAAGAACCAGGTCTAATTGTCTGGGAATTTGATGGTTTTTTCAAAGGACGCGATCGCTGGGAATGTCAACCTACCAAAGATGGTACATTTCTCTTAAATCGGTTTGAATTTGCTATCCCTAACCCGATTATTAGCTGGGGATTTAACAGTTTTGCAGTCAACCTAACCAAAAAAGATATGCAAGCACAGTTAAGAAGGCTAAAAAGAGTTGCTGAAGAAGTCTATCGCAATAGTGACAATTAATGTAGGGGCGATTAGCGTTGGCGAAGCCTTCTCGAATATCGCCCTTACATTTGTAAAAGTTGTCTATTAATCGTCGGCAAGGAGACTCTGTAAAAGTATTGGCGCTGAAAACTTTCTTCTTTGATGGTTGACAAAAAAGTGTCTATTTGATTATTAAGATTGGCATCAAGATTTTCTTCAAAGGCAAACTGATATAAATTATCTTTTATTTGGCATTGAAAACCTAACGTCTTAAGAGCCTGCAATCCTAGATTAAAACTATAATTGCTTAAGTTTAATTTTGCTTGTATTTGAGCTTTAGTCACCTGTTTTTGAGTACGGCTCAAATATTTAGCAACTCCCACTAACTGCTGCCAAACTTCTATAGCATCTGGCGATCGCTCGGATGTATATGCTAGGACAAGAAAGCGATCGCAATTTACTGCCTGATGGTATGAGGAGCGAATATCACCCCAGTTATTAGGACACTGCTGTAGGATGCTTACCTGAGATAAGGGTATTTCCAAACTGTCTAATTCTTGAGGCGCAAAACGACAATCTATTACCGAAGGTGCTGGTTCAAAAGTAGAATTGCTTAAAGAACTTTCTGACATCAAACGGACTGCGACTAGTCTAATTTCATGCTTTTTACTGTAGGTATTAAAATCCAATTCGGCGATCGCTTCACACTTTCCCGTGACGGGTATTTCATCTTTATAATGTCCCCACCAAAGACCAGGAAACCCCTGATTAATTGAATCATCCCAAATATTAAAAGTAGTTCTAATATATTGAACCTGTTGCCCGCGCCTGTCTTTAATATTTTTATTCCAGGCATTTTTAAACCAGCAGTTTTTAATTAATAACTTGGGAATAGGATTACCCATTCCATAGGGTTCAAGCTGTCTTAATTCATTAAATAAATCTTCTCCCAAATCCGCCACCGTAACTACCAAATCAGCCTCAATTTGAGGCATCATGGCTGTAACGTCAACTTGTTGTCGTAGTTGCTGGTTGATTCCTTGCTTAAACAAATTTAGATTAGCTAAAGGCAGACTTAATCCCGCAGCAAAAGGATGTCCCCCAAAGCGATGGAGTAAATCGGACTGGGATTTAACTAATTTATATAGATCGATCCCGTTGACAGATCTTGCCGATCCTCTTGCCATTATTTCTTCTGAATTATCATCACTACCCTGTAAGGGCGAACGACCGTTCGCCCCTACTTCTGACTTTTTGTTTGCGCTATCGCTACTTAACAAAACCGTGGGACGACCATATTCTTGGGCAATTTGTCCCGCAGCCAAACCTAAGACTCCACCCTGCCACTGAGGATCTTCGAGGACAATAACTGTCGTGGTAGATAAATCTAATTGCTCTAATTTCTTAGTAACCTGTTTAATTGTGTCTTTTTGCAAAGACTTGCGCCGAGTATTAGCCAACTCTGCTTCTTCGGCTAGCTGGCTGCATTTTTGAGCATCACGACTGGTAAGTAGTTCCACACAAAAACTAGCATCACCATGAATACGGCTAACAGCATTAATTCTTGGTCCTAAGCCAAAAGAAATATCCGTAGGGCGATCGCCATTTAGCCGACATAAATCAAGTAATTTAGCCACTCCTGGACGAGTCATAGTCTCGGCTTTGACCTGTTTTTGTAGCTGTTGGATTCCCACCTGTGCCAAATAGCGACAGTCTCCCTTCAACTCCACTAAGTCGGCAATTAAACCAATGGCAACTAGATCTAATAAATTCTCTAACGGCTGCTGGGGGACATCGGGCAAAGCTGTATATAAAGCTTCAACCAGTTTGTATGCCACTGCTACCCCAGAAAGATTATATAAAGGGTGAGCGGTTGCTAAATAGCGGGGATTAATAATTGCTGTTACTTCAGGACGAGTTTCAGGCAAAGTATGATGATCGGTGACGATGATATCGATACCCAGATCTGTTGCATATTCAATCTCTGCTAAATTTGTACTCCCCGTGTCGCAGGTAACAATTAACTTTGTCCCCGCCTCTGCTAGTCTAGCTATGCCAGAATTATTTAAACCGTGGGACTCGGTAATACGATTGGGAATATAGTAATCAAGCTGCAAATGTTGAGTCAAAAACTGTCCTAGTCCATCCCATAAAACGCTAGTGGAAGTAATACCATCCGCATCAAAATCCCCCCAGATTGTCACCTTTTGGGAGCGATCGCGAGCCTTTTGTAAACGTTCTGTAGCCCAATCCATTTCTAAGCCAAAAGCACCAGGACTACTAGGCTGATATTGAGCAGGGTCGAGAAATCCCGATAAGCGATCTAAATCTTGGATTCCTCTTTGCCACAGCAATTGCGCGACATACTGAGAACTTCTGCCCGTAATCTTTGCCACCCCTGCAACAAATTCCTGGGGTATATCTGATGCCGATAAAATCTTCCATTTTGCGTTTAACATTTATCAGTAATTGCAAAACTGCCTAAGTTATATCATCGTTAGTTAATCTCTGCAAAATAGCTTTCATGCTGCCTTTTATATCGGATAACTCATGGCGAATGCAGTCTTGATTTTTCCGTATTTGAATTGCTTATCCATACTATTTTCCAGATGGTCGAAAGCTTCACTAACTCGCCCGTCGGGTTCTAAGTCTATATTTAAAGTCTTAATGTTTTTCTTTACTCTGGTCAACCTGCGGTCTAGCTCGTTAATTTTCTTGTTCTGTTCTTTTTCACTCATGATTGTTCGCCGAATAATTTCTGAATTTTATCAATTGGTATTGCTGCGATCGCATCAAGCAACGCTCCCGTATTGCCATCTGCCCCCCACTGATAGCCCAACTTTAGAGCCATTTGCTTGAGCTTTTCAGGAGTATCAGGGTTGACCCTAGCTTGTAGAACTGTACGCTCCAGTTTTGGTCTACCCACGATTATCTGTCCGCTGCCAAGGTTTTGATAATTTCAATTAGCTGTTGCTGTTGGTTGGAAAGCTGTCGTTGTTGATCGGTAAGTTGCTGCTGACGGTCGTCTTGATTTTGCATCACGTCATAAATTCGACTTTGATTCTGAGTCAGATCGCGCATTAAATTATACATAATATCGCGATCGCGCTTCATTTCTTGAATATCTGATGTTAATGCCGCGATAGCTTTGGCGTTGGATTCAACTATTTTAGTTAGCTCTTCCATTTCTTTTTTTAATTAACTGTATACCCTCACCATACTTAAACTTTATAGTAAATGTAATACATTTATTTTGACTTTATCAAAGCTTTACGATTTATGTGATTTGCGTCGCAGGGGTTTTGTTTTTAACGGGATATTCGGGGAACTGTAGTATACCTGGATTAAAAGTGATAAAAAGATTAGTTGTTGGTGTTGGTGCGATCGCTTTGTTTGCTTCTCCCAGTTTGGCTGGAGAAACGATGAGTTTAGCTGAATATAAAGAGTTAACTATTAACAGGGCTTACGAGATTTCCGACAGCATAATATGGATTTGCGACCAGGAAGAAGTAAAACAGCTAAAGGCTTACGTCGAAACAAATCGAGTCTGTCAAGTTCATTTTTCTAATCTAAATCCGTATATCAGAATAGTTGCCAGTTCTCGTGATTCTGAAGAAATACTCGGCTTTACAACCAAATATTTGAGTAACATTAGAAATATCTATACTCTGTACGAATTAGAAACAGCAGCAAACTTCGAGACTATCAAACAAAGCATTGGTTATCAAGAATAATCGCTCCTCGTCCCGCAAGCTCCGTTTAAACTTTCAATCATAAATACCTTTAACGATTCCAAAGATCTTCCCACCATGTAAAGGGTTTAGCTTCAACAAATTTAATGCGATCGCGAATGTCTTTAATCTTCCAGTCTGTTAAACTGGCAAGGGACTTAGCTTCTCGCTCTTGTCTTTCTTTGACTGACTGTTTATATTCTTTGCCAACATCACAGGTAAGCTTTCCTTCAAAAGGGTGGCGAATTAAGTATCTGCCTTGGAACAAATTGCGATCGCTCGTTGCCTGAAATTTAAGATCTTCAGGGAATTTATCTCGACTATAGCGAACATGAAGACGGGTGATAAATACATTACTACCTCCCCAACGGTTATTAGGATTTTGCCGATCTAACCAAAATACCCCAGCTTCTTTTAATTCTTGTTGATTCAAAGGTTCAGCCGAACAAGGATCGCAGCTTCCCATATCCCAGGCGTATTCTAAGAAAGCAACCTGTCTATTATTTTTTTCATAGGACTTTTGGAACATGGCAGTATAAAAACCTTTAAACTCCTCTTTGACAAATTCAGGCACTTCGCTATCGGTCGGAACTTTTACAGTGCGGTAATTAGTAAGTTGCACTTGTCCTTTAGGAGAGAGTAAATAGACAATCAAATCTTGGTCGCCTTGAGCATTCATCATGCCTAAGCGAATTGGTAACATAAATTTAGGCGATTCAAAAGCAATAGAAATTGGTCTAAGCTTCTCAACGCCATTACTGTCAAATTCCTCTAGATTGACTTTCGCGACAAAAAACTTGAGATTTTGCCGAATATAAGGCTGGAGTAATTCTTTTGCGCCTTGGAGAATTTTATAGTCATTTTGAATCAGCCAAGTTTCTAAACCATCAGATTCTTTGGCACTAAGGATTACAATGTCATATTCCCCAACGCTAAATTGTTCTTCTACAGTAACTCCTAAATCCGCTGCTGCTTTTTTTTGTGTAGGTGATCCTCCCCATATTGGATTCATTAACCTCCCAAAAGAACTTTCATAAGGCGATATCTGACAGGGATCATCATCGAAATATTCTACTAACCTCGGCGCACTAAAATCATCTAGTCGTTGCAGGATTTTTCCTTCCCCAACATGAACCTGTTCCTTTTTTAAAACTACTGGTACAGGCACAACCATCGCGAAGTCTTTTACTTCACCTTGATAGTCGTTGGACATGGTTAAAACAGTCCTATTTCCATCTCTGGCGATGATTACCTGAGAAGCCTGATTATAAAGACTGCTATCGGCTTTAGCGACATAAAAGCCACAAAAAGCCAATGCGGGTTTGATGCCGAAGATAAATATCGCAACTGTTAATAAGCAGGAGAATAAAATTCTAAATATTTTCATGGTTAGAAATGGTTATCTAATCGCTATTTGGTGGGCAACAAAAGCTTATTATTCGATAGATAGCAAATTGAGGTTTTGCCCACCCTACAATCTACAATCTTAAATTCCCCCAAACTTGGGGGGTAGGGGGCTGAAATTAATTAGTATGCACAAGTAATTTTGTTTCCCGCAGCCAGTTGAATCTAGGCGCAGACCAAATCATGTCTAACAAAACTGTCAGAGGAGAAATAATAAATAATGACCAGAAAATCGCCGTAGAAAGATAGAAATAATGTTGCAGAATAAAAGTAGAAAGTGCGATCGCCATACTCCAAAATAATCTACCAGTCTTGGAATCAGGAATTGAGCGCGGATCGGTCAACATAAATAAGGCAAACAGCAACAGGCTACCGTTCATAAACTGATGCTGCCATACATCCCAACTCCAGCCCAACCAAAGGTTACGTGCTGCTTCTAAAGTGCCATAGGATACAAGAAATGCGATCGAGGTATCCCAACGACCAACTTGCTTTAAGACAACACCACCTAAGCCTATAAACAGCAATAGATACCACCAATCTGTCCCCCACTGTCCTGGGGAAACCCAAGCGTCGTTAGTGAGGGTTACAGCAGAAATAATGCCAAAATTGGCAGGGTTAAAGAAGTGTTTATGGTGATGACGGAAAAGAAATTTACTAGAGATAGCCAGAAATCCAGCAATCATTATTGTCTGATGGCTATTACTCCGCAGTAGTAGACATAAACCCAAGGAAGTGATTAAGGCACTACGGAGAGATATCAATACTTTGGGACTAACTAAGATGTTTAATTCGCTATAAATATTAGCCAGGGTGTATTCTCTGCTTCGTTTGGCATATTCCACCATCGCTGAAAGTAACCACTGGGTCATTAAACAGCTAGCCACCATGACCAGAATTAAATCAGGCTGTATCCAATCTCTTGTACTAACGCCTAAAAATAGAAATAAACTGAGAAATATAATTTGCGTTACGCGAGCATCTTTAATTGGCATCGATCATCAATAGATAACAATTAATCAACGCCTCTAGTATGTCTGCTGCAATTTTAAAATGGGGGAACGTTACTGTTTTTGTAACATAGAACTACTTGCAAAAATCTCTTGAATCCTCGATTGAGCAAGTCAAGAGTTAGGACTTACGCATCTGCCTTCTAAATCCACCAATACTGGGGGATTTAAGATACATTCTCCCCCATAATTGGGGGCAGGGGGCGAAATTAATATCGTTGCGTAAGTCCTGAAAAGTATTAATTTTTGATTTAAAAAATGAGCATCGGCAAAAAATCTTTCAAGGATTTTCTTCCGCTTCGAGATCTTCTATTAGACTATTTTGTTTATGCATATGAATTAAAAAAATTACTAGAGAATAACAACTGTATACCCAAAATCCAATATATATCAGTAAAATCAGCCAGGATTCAGGACTATTTAAATTAAAGCTAGATGTATTAAACTGCATTTGGCTTCCTCTAAAACGTCTCTTCTTTTAAGTTACCCGATCGCCAGTCAAATCTATGTTTTGAGCAATACTTATTCAGCGATTTTTAGTTAATTGAAATTTCTTCGAGTGCTTACTGTGAATTGGGTGCAAATTTTCTTAAACTAGATCACGAAGAGTAATAAAAGTTAAAATAGTAAATATGTCAGATAATACCGCACGCGATCGCTTTCGCGCAGCCTACGAAAACCGTTACACTTGGGATAGCAATTTTCCTGGTTACACTACCAAGCTAGAGCTAAAACAAGGCGAGGAAGTATATACAGCCGACATTAAAGTCAATAGCGATTTGTCTGTAGAAGTTACTGGTATCGAAGACGAGAAGGTATCTGAAAGCGTCTATAACCATATGAGAGATGTGATTACCCATCGCAAGCGCAATACCTTTGAAAATGCTCACGGTAAAAGTACTTTTACTCTAGGAGAAGAAGATACTTCTGGTGCAGTAGAAATTTTGGTCAAGGGCGACTCTATGGGGTCTAACTACAAAATTCGCGGTACAGAAATTTCTCAGGTTAGCCGTGTCATGGGACCTATGGCTTTTGTGATTAACACCAACGAAAGTTTGGACACTGGAGAAGGCTATATTTCTACTGGTTATAATGCAATTTTCCGTGATTCTAAAACCAATAATTTAAAAGCTAAACGGGAGTTTAACGAAAGTTACGAAAAGTTGGGTAACTATTATGTTCCCAAACATCAGGTTATTGAATCTATCGATCCAGATAACGACAAAATTACTACTGAGTTTAGCTTTTCCCAAACTAAATTGTTAGAACCCGCGGCAGTTGCGTAGCAAAGGCAATTAGCAAATCGTACCAAGCGTTGTAATATCGCGCTAGGATCGGATAATAGTAAGACAAATAAATCAACTGAGTAAATTATGTCATTAGCATTAACTCTAGATAACGTAGAAACCGTCTTAGACGAACTACGTCCTTATCTTATGGCTGACGGCGGTAACGTCGAATTAGCCGAAATTGAAGGCCCTATAGTTAAATTAAGACTACAGGGTGCTTGCGGTTCTTGTCCTAGTTCGGCAATGACTCTCAAAATGGGTATTGAACGCCGTTTACGAGAAAAAATTCCTGAAATTGTTGAAGTAGAACAAGTAATGTAATCGGCTAATACCTTTTACAAACCTAAATATTTAACAAGGGGGGATAATTAAACTTTATCCCTCTTTTTTTGTCTATTTTATACCAAATTAAATAGTGTTGATTCAATGAATTTTCTTCTCAAGCCAGGCTCAATATTTCGTCGCTTTGTCGGCATCATTGCTAATTTAAAACTAGCGATCGCTTTATTATTGGCGATCGCCGTTGTCAGTATTTCAGGTACAGTAATTGAACAGGCGGAAACTCTCTCTTTTTATCAACAGAATTATCCTGAGTCTCCTGCTTTATATGGTTTTTTGACCTGGAAAGTTATTTTGGCCTGGGGTCTAAATCATGTTTACAGTACTTGGTGGTATCTCTCTTTATTAATTCTCTTTGGTGCAAGCTTGACTGCCTGTACCTTTACCCGTCAGCTACCTGCGCTAAAAGCTGCCCGTAAATGGAAATACTATGAAAAGCCAAAGCAGTTTGAAAAGTTGGCACTAAGTGCGGAATTAAACCAAGGTTCAATCAATTCTTTAAGGCCTTTATTAG
Source organism: Waterburya sp. (assembly GCA_965218345.1). Taxonomy (GTDB): domain Bacteria; phylum Cyanobacteriota; class Cyanobacteriia; order Cyanobacteriales; family Xenococcaceae; genus Waterburya. The sequence goes on along the minus strand of CBDCKS010000002.1, from coordinate 4,434,575 downwards.
AACAGCAAAACTTTCGAGTCTGGCAACAAGATAATGCTCTTTATGCCCGCAAAGGCATTATTGGTCGTATTGGTCCTATTATCGTCCATGCGGGGATGCTAATTGTATTGCTCGGAGGAGTTTGGGGCATCTTTACAGGCTTTTTTGCTCAGGAAATGGTCGCCAGTGGCAATACTTTTAAGATTCAGAATTTTATCGAATTAGGCCCTTTATCTGCTTCCCATATTCCCGATGATTGGTCAGTTAAGGTAAATCGCTTTTGGATTGACTATACCCAAAGCGGAGACGTAGATCAATTCTACTCTGATTTGTCAGTGGTGAGCGATCGCGGTGAGGAATTGAAGCGGGAAACTATCCACGTCAATAAACCTCTGCGTTATGACGGCGTTACCCTTTATCAAACTAACTGGAGTATTGCTGCTGCTCAAGTTCAGTTAAACAACAGTCCTATTTTTCAGCTACCAGTAGCTAAATTAGATACTCTGGGCGCAGGGAATATCTGGGGAACCTGGATTCCTACCAAACCAGACATGAGTTCTGGCGTTTCTATGCTAATCAAAGATATGCAGGGAACAGCTTTAATTTATAACCAACAGGGAGACTTAACTAGCGCGATTCGTATTGGTCAAAGTGTAGATATTAACGGTATTAATATTAAGCTGATTGATATCATCGGCAGCACTGGTTTACAGATTAAAGCCGATCCTGGTGTCCCTGTTGTTTACACAGGCTTTGCTTTACTAATGATTGGTGTAGTTATGAGTTACTTTTCCCATTCTCAAGTATGGGCGTTAGAACAAGATAAGAGCTTTTTCTTCGGTGCAAAAACCAATCGAGCGCAGGTAAGCTTTGAAAGAGAAATGTTAGAAGTAATTGATAACTTGGAAAAGGAAACTAAATCAACTGATATTCCTGAACCTAGTCTTAAGTGCAATTAATTTTAAATTATAGTCATTCCAATTAATTTCCTTATGGTAGTTTTGTATTGATTGTAAGGTTGAATATTATTTGCTACTTGCTATTTGCTACTTGCTACTTGCTACTTTCTTCAAAGATAATCTGGTTGCTATTTAAAATGACTACACATCTCTGTTTCTAAATGTCCAACGGGAAAGCGATCGCTCTTTTACTAAAAAAGCGATCGCTTAAAAGTATTAGACAATCAGATCATCGCATGGTTACAAACTCTTCTGCCGAACTAGGATGAATACCCACAGTGGCATCAAAGTTAGCTTTAGTCGCGCCCATTTTTACTGCTACTGCCACTCCCTGAATAATTTCCGCTGCGCCATCTCCTACCATGTGTGCGCCAACTACCTTGTCGGTGTTGGTATCCACAATTAACTTCATCATAGTTTTTTCTTGTTTATCTGGCAGAGTATAGTACATGGGACGGAATTTACTACGATAGACTTTAACAGCATCACCATATTTTTCCTTGGCATCGGCTTCGCTCAAGCCAACTGTAGCTGCTTCAGGAGTAGTAAATACAGCCGAAGGAACGTTTTCGTAGCTCATTTGTCGAGATTGTCCGCCAAAATGGGTGTCGGCAAAAGCTCTACCTTCGTTAATGGCTACAGGAGTCAAATTAATCCGATCTGTACAGTCACCTACTGCATAAATATTATCTTCCGCCGTTTTGTTATATTCATCTACTGCTACTGCACCCTTGACTACTTCTACCTGCGTATTTTCTAATCCCAGATTAGCTAAATCTGGTTCTCTGCCTGTGGCAGCCAAACTAGCAGCATCGGCGACGATAGTTTCTGATTTGCCGTCTTTGGTAGGTACGGTAATTTTTAAGCCAGAATCGGTTTTATCAATTACCATGCGCTCGCAATCGCAACCAGTGATAAACTTAATCCCGTGATTTTGCATTCCAGTCTGGATCTCGTCGCGGATATCTTCGTCAAAACCACGCAAGATTTTGTCACCTCGAATAACTACGGTAACTTCTGTGCCTAAACCGTTCAAGATACAGGCAAACTCTACACCAATATAACCACCGCCAATAATCACCATACGCTTTGGCTGTTCTTTGACATTAAAGATTTCTCTAGAAGTGATGGCGTGTTCGATTCCCTTAATATTTTTTGGCTTGACAGGTTTACCACCTACAGCAATTAAAATTTTCTCGGCGGTAACCTTTTGCTCGCCGATTTCGATAGTGTGCGCGTCAATAAATTTACCATAACCCTCGTATAGCTTAACCTCAGAAGTATCCAGCATTCGCTGATAAATACCGTTAAGTCGCGTCACCTCATTATTAACAGCAGTAATCATTTTTAACCAATCAAAGCTACTTTCCCCCACTGTCCAGCCATATCCTGCCGACTCTTCAAATCCAGCAGGGAAGTGAGAAGCATATACCATCAGCTTTTTGGGTACACAACCACGGTTAACGCAAGTTCCTCCCAGGCGATCGCTTTCGACAATTCCTACCTTCGCACCATACTGGGCAGCACGTCTAGCAGTAGCAATACCGCCCGAACCCGCACCAATGACAAATAAATCGAAATCATAACTCATATATATCTCCTTGAGTAAAATTAGCTAGTTTAATTGATAAATTGTTTTAAATTAAGGTGAAAAATAGTCAAACTCACCGATGAATTGCCCACAATCAAGAGAGTATTCTGGACTAGAAAGCTTTTGAACCTCTATTTCTAACCAACTATTTATGTTACCTAATCAAAGAACAACATCTATTTTTCTTACCACCTTTACATCTATATTAGCCACATTAATACTGTCACCACAGGCAAAAGCAGTACAGTTTAGTTTTGAATCTGGAAAGGGAACTACTTGGAATCAATCATTCAGCCGTAGGCGGAAGTAGTAGTAGTGACGGTTGGCAAGGCGGTAAGACGGAAGGAACAACCACAAAAAACGGTATTACTTTAACTGTGCGATCGGCAATGAAGGGTACTGCTTTAGGATCGACTGATAATTTAAATGTTCAAACAACAGGTAGCACTCAGGGCTTTGTATTTAGCGACATAAATAAGACTGACGATGGAAATTCTGGTTCTTTAAAGGATTATCAGCGTATAGATTTTATTTTTAACACCCCAGTGGCACTGTCAAACTTTACCTTAGCCGATATCGATACTAGTAGCAGCAGTATAACTAACTTTAATGACGCTATAGCTGTTGAAGGATTTGGCAGTAGCACTCCTGGTGCTTTGGGTACGGGACTCAAAGCCAATTACAATATTGTTCAAAATGAACTGTATCAAAAAAACATCGGCAATCTTGCATATGTTAGTCGCAATACTGTAAGTAACGTCGATAGCATCGATCCAAAAGGACAGGCAGGCATATCATTCAACCAGGGAGTTAAATCCGCATCAGTTTACTTATTTAATGACGTTGCCAGTAGCGATAAGCCTGATGGTAGTCACAGTGTCAATATATTCAATTCCGCTATACAGGTAGAGCCAGTTCCCTTTGAATTTTCTCCCACTTTAGGTTTATTGTTATCTGGAGGAAGTTTACTAGGTTTAAATTTTCTAAAAAAGAGCAGAAAATTGCCAACTTCAGCTAAAGCTAAGTAGAAGGTGAATTATTGTTCACCATACTAGATCTTTGCCTTGCGCGATCGCTCTATCTATCGCATCTGCACCTTTTGTCTCAGTCATAATTACGTTCTAAATTAATTGTCTTTAGTTAAAGTTTATTGGTTCGTAGCTATAAGCTCTAAGATCTAAGCTTAAATACAAATAGCTACTGTTGCTTAATCTCTAAACCAAATGTGCTTCTAAGAACCAAAGACGCTTATCAATGGTGCGAGAAATTTCGGTATAAAGATCCGCTGTATCAGCATCGCCTAGTTTATCGGTACTATCAATTGCTTCACGGACGTGTTGAGCATAAGCACTAAAGCGATCGGCTAAAGCAGTTACGTGTTCAATTCCTGTAACCGCATCTAAGTCGTATTCAGACAAAATAGACTCTCTAGCAGCAATACGTGCTGTTCCCATAGCCACCCCACCTAAAGCGGTGACTCTCTCGGCAACCAGATCGACATATTCTTCTAATTCCCCTGCCATTTCATCAAACAGCAAGTGTAACTGATAAAAGTCCATACCTTTAACGTTCCAGTGCGCCTGCTTGGTTTGAGTTTTTAGGTCTAGTGTTGCTGCGAGAGTTTGATTTAAAGTCTCGATTACCTTGACTCGAATATCTTCAGCAAGATCGATACGAGTAGTGTATAGCTTTTTTTGAGAAACAGTAGAAACCATAATTTAATTCTCCTTGATGTTTATTAAGTTTAAAAATTTAACCTTTAAGATTCAAGCGATAATTAGTAATCAGTAATCACCCAAAAGCAATATCTAAAAACATCATTGCCACAAAACCAGTCATAACCCCCAGCGTGCCTTCTTGGGCAGTACTTTCTCTATCTATTTCGGGAATAATTTCATCGACAATTACAAATAACATTGAGCCTGCTGCGATCGCCATTCCCCAAGGTAAAAAAGCTTGACCAAAATTGACAATGCTTGCCCCAACAAAGCCACTAATAGGCTCAACTAAACCAGTTAGCAGAGAAATTCCTAAAGCATACTTGATGGAATAATCTAACTCCCTTAATGCTAAAGCAACTATCAAACCTTCGGGCATATTTTGTAAAGCAATACCCAATGCTAGAGGTAGTCCATGACTAATACTGCCATCACCAAAGCCAACGCCAACCGCTAAACCTTCAGGAAAGTTGTGGATTGTAATCGCAATTACAAATAACCAAATACGTTCAAAGTTCTCGGTAATTTTTCCTTCTGCACCTTTATTGAAATGTTCATGGGGAAAATAATTGTGCATTAACAACAGCAAGATAGCGCCTAAAGTCATGCCGACACTGACGATTAAAGCAGAATTTGCCTGAGAATAACCTAAATCTACGGCAGCTTCTTGTCCTGGAACAATCAAAGAAAATGCGGTTGCAGCTAGCATTACACCACCACCAAGTCCCAACATAATTCCTTGCGATTTTTTGCTTATATTGGCAGTAAATAAGATGGGTAGTGCGCCGACAGCAGTGGCTAAACCTGCTACTAAGCTAGCTATAGTACCGAGATATATTGTTCCCATGTTTTTTGGTGAGTAGGAACATGAGATCTAATTTCATGTTCCTAAGTGATGAAGATAATTATTTTGCTCCTTTCAGGTATGCCAACATAGTATCGGCATCAGAAACTTCAAAAGGATCGGTAGGACAGTTATCGCCAAAATTTGGTTCGATAAACGCTTTTTCAATTTTCATATCGTCAACCAGCATCGAATACCGCCAAGAACGCGAACCAAAGCCAAGATTATCTTTACTGACCAACATTTCCATCTCGCGCGTAAATTCGCCATTGCCATCGGGAAGTAAAAAGACGTTTTTGACTCCTTGCTGTTTACCCCACTGGAACATGACAAAAGCATCATTAACCGAAATACAAACGATTTGATCTATACCCAAAGACTTAAAGTCATCGTAGTACTTCTCGTATCCAGGTAAATGAGTCGAAGAACAGGTAGGAGTAAATGCACCAGGTAGAGAAAAGACAATTACTTTTTTACCTTTAAAAATTTCTTCTGTAGTTACATCTTGCCAACGAAAAGGATTTTGTCCCTCGACAGATTCATCACGAACTCTGGTTTTGAAGACGACGCTTGGTACTGTATCTCTCATTATTTATTTTGCTCCTTATTTGAATTGTGAATTTCTCTAAATAAATCATACTCATAACGACTATGAGTTGTCAAGTAAAATTTTTTACTAAGATAAGCGATCGCATTACAAAGAAATAGATTAGGAAGTGCGCCAAAATAACTTACGACTTCTAAATTTCCTCAGATTTGGACATCACATATACATAATCTCGACTTGTTAACCGAACGGGGCGAAGAAAATTTAAATCGAAACAACTGTTCTTGACGAGAAAGACTTATTTTTAATTATTCCATTTATCAAAAAGCTTTTAGCTATCAGCTTTTAGCTTAAAATTGGCGCGCGAAGCCCTTTATTGCTTCAAAATACATCAATAGTAAAGTTTTAGTAAGAAGGATTTTACGCGGTTAAAATAACTGTAGATTAATTGTAATTTTAGACTAATAATTTGAAAAAACAAATTACCCTAACAACTTTACTTAGCATAAATTATCTATCTAATCGACAATAATTTATTAATTAATCAAGCAAAATTAAAATGGAAAACAATTCTTCTCAAGTTGTCTTAGTTAAAGATATTAATCCTGGTAGTGATGGTTCTTATCCCAATTACTTTACCGAGATTGACAACCAGCTATATTTTACGGCTGATGATAGTGAAAATGGCAACGAGCTATGGGTCAGCGACGGTACAAGCGAAGGTACTCAATTAGTTAAAGATATTAATCCTGGTATTGGTGATTTTAGTTAAAGATATTAATCCTGGTAGTGGTTTTTATGATTCTTATCTCTCTAACTTGACCGAGTTCAACAACAAGCTGTATTTCACCGCTGATGATGGTGAAAATGGAGACGAGCTATGGGTCAGCGACGGTACAAGCGAAGGTACTCAATTAGTTAAAGATATTAATCCTGGTAGTAATGGATCTAATCTCTATGACTTGACCGAGTTTAACGGTAAGCTGTATTTCAGTGCTGATGATGGTAAAAATGGCAACGAGCTATGGGTCAGCGACGGTACAAGCGAAGGTACTCAATTAGTTGAAGATATCAATCCTGGTAGTAATAATTTCGGTTTTGGATCTAATCCCTCTGACTTAACAGAGTTTAACGATAAGCTGTATTTCAGTGCTAGAGATAATGAAAATGGCAGCGAGCTATGGGTCAGCGACGGTACAAGCGAAGGTACTCAATTAGTTGAAGATATCAATCCTGGTAGTAATAATTTCGGTTTTGGTTCTTATCTCTTTGACTTGACCGAGTTTAACGACCAGCTGTATTTCAGTGCTGACGATGGTAAAAATGGCAGGGAACTATTTAAGCTAATTGTTGATGATTCACCCACCACTAATGTTATTACTGGTACTAATGGCTCTGACAACCTTGTTGGTACAGATGGTGCAGACCAAATTGAAGGTTTAAACGGTAAAGATACTCTCCTTGGCGGTAATGGTAATGATCTCCTAGTCGGCGGTGCTGGTAATGATCTCCTCGATGGCGGTGTTGGAAATGATATCTTGACTGGAGGTGCGGGCGAAGATGTCTTTGTGCTGAGATCTGGTGAAGGGGAAGATAACATTACCGATTTTGAACTAGGAAGCGATTCCGTAACCGTATATTTTTCGGATCGCCCTGGTTCGGCTGGTTCAGAATCCAATGATTTAACTTTTGCTGGAAATACTCTAAAAGTTGGTGATGAAATCTTGGCAACTTTTACTGGGGTCGATACCGAACATCTAACGGTTCATGATTTTGACATAATCTGATAATTTGATTTATTTGAGGAGGTTTGAATCTGCTAAACCTCCTTTATACTTTTAGAGCTAATATCAATGAGAAAAAAGAAGGCAACAGATAAATTGTAAAGTGGGCATTGCTACTGAATTTTTATCTGTGGCAAACATTTATTGATTTGGTATAAAAAGACATCTGAAAAGTTTTTTTTAATGTTCGGGTTATTTATTTTGCCCCTAGCCTCCAAAATTGAGAGGAGAACAATTGCAAGTCCCTCAACTTTGAGAAATTTAAAAGGCTTTAATGTAGTAAATTAGTCTTTTCAGACAACCTGTAATTTATTTTTGATTTTATTGTAATTTTTTAACTACCGATGATTCAAATTGGGAATGAAGCTAACTCTGATGCTCAAGAAGAGAAGCTGCGAGAGGTGCGTTATGAATACAGCAACAATCTAGGTAGCATTCTTAATCATTTAGGAATCACTCTCTTTTTTTCTACCTATCAAGCAGGGAAATTAGGGGTTGTTACGGCTAAAGACAATACTCCTAATATTAGTTTTCATAACTTTGATCGGGCAATGGGAATGGCAATAAGTCCTACTCAAATGGCAGTGGGTGGGAAAGATTGGGTTTATTTTCTGAAAAACGACTCTAAATTAGCTCCTCAAATAGAACCTCCAGGCACTTATGATGCTTGTTTCTTGACTAGAGGTGGACAATACACGGGAGATATTTCAATTCATGATTTGGCTTGGGGAAATAAGGAATTGTGGATGGTAAACACACGGTTTTCTTGTCTTTGCACCTTGAGTAATAATTATAATTTTCTACCTCAATGGCGACCAGCTTTTATTAGTGCGATCGCTCCAGAAGATCGTTGTCATCTTAATGGTGTGGCTATGGTCGAAGGGATGCCAAAATACGTTACCGTCATGGGGAAAACCGATACCCCTGGAAGTTGGCGAGACAACAAATCTACTGATGGCTGCATTTTAGAAGTTCCTAGCAGCAAAGTAATTACTGAAGGTTTAGCCATGCCTCACTCCCCCAGAATGTATCAAAATCGTTTATGGGTACTCAATTCAGGTCATGGTGAATTAATTACAGTCGATATAGCTTCTGGTCAACATACAAAAATCGTCTGTCTACCTGGCTATACACGCGGTTTAGCCTTTACAGGCAAGTATGCTTTTGTTGGTTTATCTAAGATCCGTGAAACGGCTGTTTTTGGCAATTTACCAATTAGCGATCGCTTTAACGAATTGAAATGTGGTATAGCGATCGTCGATCTCCAAGCACAAAAAATGATTAGTAGCTTAGAATTTCAAGCAGGGGTAGACGAGATTTTTGATGTCCAAATTGCTCAATTTCCTTCGGCAATGATTTCTGGTCCTCATGCCCTAACTGATGGAGCAAATCAAATTTGGTCGCTACCAGCCAGTGCATCTCAGTAATTTATGAATTTATAATTATATACTCATACAGTAAGCTGCTAAAATCTCAATGCAATTAGCGATCGCGCCAAGATGAGCAATTTCGTAACCGTGGGTATTTTGGGTAGGAAAACTCAAACAGGCTCCCCGACAGACATGACCAAACTTCATGGCGATCGAAGCATCACTACCAAAACCATCGATAACCGCTAGCTGAAGGGGAATATGAGCTTCAGTAGCTGTCAGACGGATTTCTGCATTAAGAAATTCATCATATACACCATAGCTATCTTGAGATAGCAAGACTGGGGCTGTTCCTGATTCAATCGGATACTCATCGGCTAAAGGGCAAATTTCTAAGGCAATTAATGCTTCTAGCTTCTGGTTTTGGGTAAAGTACAATGCGCCAATCGCCCCTACTTCTTCTTTGGCTGAAGCAACTAAATAAATATCTACAGGCGGGTTTTTAATTCTAGCAGCCAGTTCTAATAAAATAGCCAATGAGGCTTTATTATCTAGGGTATAGCTGGCAATATAGTCTTTGAGACGAAAAGGCTGTTTGCGATGTTTACCCACTACTACTCTTGTCCCTGGGCGTATTCCTAAAGTCGCCAATTCTTCTAAATCACATTTAGTTTCTACCCAAGCATCCTCCCAGATCAAAGGAGCATCTAGCTGTTGCGCCTTTTGAGGTGACTCATGGGAAACATGACGAGAGCCAAAAGACAAAATGCCGCTGATAACTTCTCGATCGCCCAGGATATCTACGACTCCTTCGCCGTATACCCAGGGAAATGAGCCTCCTAAACGGCGAACCTGTAAACAGCCATTAGGATTGATCGATTTGACGATCGCGCCAATTTCATCCTTATGAGCGGTAATGGCGATCGCTCTAGTGGAATCTTGACCAGAAATTTTGGCAATTACATTATCTGCCGAGTCTTGCCAATGCTCAACGTTTAAAGCAGTAAAGCGGTCAACTAGCTCTCGATTTATTTCAGTCTCTACGCCACTGGGAGAATGAGCTAAAACTAATTCTTTAATTGTGTCAAAAAGGCGATCATAATCTAAAGCTGGTTTACTGCCATTACTTTCCATGTTTAAAATCTTATTGATTTGATTTAAAGGCTGACAGCAATTATATTACTGTTTGTAGCTCCATCTTCTGCAAGAAACCTTTTACTTATTAGCAAGAAATCTAGTTATTATCAATTAGCTTTCAATATCTTCTGATATTTTTTGTTCTGAGCTTTCGGTAATTTCTAAATTCTCTGGATGATTAAGCTGTAGCAGCTTGCTGGCTTCATCCGCAGCTAAGGGACGACCAAACCAGAAGCCCTGCATTTGTTGGCAATCTAATTTACACAACAAATCTACTTGCTCTTGAGTTTCTACTCCTTCTGCCACTACTCTTAAGTTAAATCCCTCGCCCAACTCTATTAATGCAGCCACAATCGCTAAATCCTGAGGATTATCAGTTAATTGCTGAACTAGAGAACGATCTATCTTCAGCGTATTTAAGGGAAACTGTTTGAGATATTCCAGAGTCGAAAATCCTGCTGTAAAACTATCAACGGCAATATGCACTCCCAAAGAATGTAGCTGATTTAGTATATACATACTATGATCTACATTTTCCATTAAGCTGATGGCACTGATCTCAAGCTCCAATAATTGAGGTTCTAAAGCCGTTTCTGCCAGTATTTCGGCGATTTTTTGGGTTAAATCAGGCTGTTGAAATTGAACAGCAGATAAACTTACCGTAATTTTGGCTGATGGTAATCCTTGTGATTGCCAAGCCTTATTTTGGCTACAGGCTTGACGAATTGCCCATTCCCCAATTGGTATAATTAATTTTGACTTTTCGGCTGATTTAATAAAATTAGTGGGAGTAACTAAGCCCAATTCTGGATGTTTCCAGCGCAACAAAGCCTCAATAGCCTCTAATTTGCCAGTGTCAACATTAATTTGTGGCTGATAGTACAGTCTAAACTCTTCTTTATCTAATCCTTGTTTAAGCAAGGCTTCCATTTCTAAAGCTACCAAAGCTTGAGAATTCATTGCTTCATCGTAAAACTGATAACTATTTTTGTTTTGACGAGCGCGTTCTAATGCGGTGTTGGCACTGGCTAGTAAAAACTCCCCTTCATTACCGTCTTGAGGATAAATTGCAATACCAGTAGTACTATTGGCATTAACCCTAGTTTCGCCAATCTTGAAAGATTGCCCAATTAATTCTTTGATTCTTTGATTAATTTTAACTACTTCTTCGACGTTGATAATTTGAGGTAATAGTAAAGCAAACTTATCTTCCTGCCACTGAATAACCGTATCTCCTGCACGTAAACAGGTTTTTAGTCTTTCCCCTATAGTAGATAACAACTGATTAACTTTGTCTGTACCAATAATTGCTTGAATATCCGTTAAGGAATTAAGCTGGCAAAACATCACTGCCAAGAGCTTTTGGCTTCTTTTAGCATTGGCGATCGCCGTTATTACCTGTTGGTTAAATATTTCTCTTTCAGATATGTTTATTAAAGCAACAGAACTATCAGGCTGAAGATTCCTAGATTCAGCTTGATTCTCGATCATCAAACATATTTTTTCATCTGCCTCAGAACTAATCAAGCTTATGTTTACAAGCGCATTAACTATATTGCCATTTTGCTTTCTAAATAGGCAGTCTCCGGTATAGCCTTGCTTTTCGGCGATTACTCTTTGGAGAACTGTGGCAAACTTATCTGATTCGTTACTTAGCTCATAGACATTCATCTGTAGCATTTCCACATCAGAATATCCCAGCAGATTGCTACAGGCTAAATTAGATTCTACTATTTGTTTGGTTGCCGATTCAGCTATGATAATTCCTTCAGCAATTTGCTCAGTTATTTGATTATAAAGAGTTGTTTTTTGCTGTAGTTTGCTCTCTAGGGTTTTTTGAGCGGTGATATCTACTATATAATTCCTAATTGCTCTTTTTTCTGGCAAATAATAAGCAGTTTGTTGAAAAGTTTTATTGCCTATATTGACCTCACGAGTAATTATATTATCGTCACCCTGATGGTATTTAGCAATTAAATTTGCTAATAGAGGATGATTTAGTTTTTGATGATGTATATCTTTAAAATTAATAATACCTGCGGAATTAATGTAAATGATATTGCCATATAAATCTATTTCTATGATTGGTTGAGGGCTAAGCTCAGCTAGAGAAGTCTGCTGTGAAAAAGCTAGGGGCTTAGATATACCACTAGCTTCTGCCTGAGAAACTTCTGGCGGATTAACAATCGTATCTTTATTGACTATATTGTTTGCTGGTGGCAAACTAGGCTTGATTTGCTGCCCAGAAGAAGTATTTTTGGCTGAGTTAGCAGATGTTCGATATGTAGCCTGAGCGTCTGCGCTAAACTGAATCGTGTCTGCCGATTTTAATTCGTGAACTAAGCTTTTTTTGCCATTAATATAAATTCCATTACGACTTCTATTGCCCTGTAAATCTCCGTCTAGTACCCAATAAGAACATTTATTAGTTTTTAGATCTGTTCTGCGTAAAAGAGTGGCATGATTGCGAGAAGTCTTTTGGCAAGAAAGAACAATATCATTACTAGAGTGCCGACCAATAGAATAAGTTGCAGCATCAAGATCAATTTCTCTTTTAAAAGAAGGATCTTCAATTACTAATATATGGTGTAACTGATCTAAACTATCCATTATATTGTTAGAGTTTAATGTGTTTATCTCGCTGTGACAATTAACTAGAGTCAGAGATTACTCCGCCACGTCCGACATAAATGCCTGGGGTTTCCCCAGGCATTTATGTCGGACTTCTAAACGGACGAAGCCTGCTCTGACCGTTGGTCATAAACTGACTTACGATATATTAGATACATTAGATGTTATTGACAGCTTATTGAATTATAGTAGCTGTATATATTGTTCCCGAAAGCCAGAAAAAATTACCAGCCAGAATATAATTATCCATTTTCTATTATCAATGAATAGCTAATTATGAGCAAATACTGGTAAATTTGCGGTTAGCCGATTAAGTCAATCACGAATAGGCTAGGGTAGATGAATGGTGAATTAATTAATGTTGGCAAGGGTTTGGAGTGCAGCGATCGCTGGTATTGATGCGATTAAAGTAGGGGTAGAGGTTGATGTTTCGGGAGGACTGCCCAAGATCGTTGTTGTCGGACTACCCGACATTGCGGTTCAAGAATCGCGTGAGCGCGTTAAAGCTGCTCTAAAAAATGCTGATTTTGCTTTTCCCGTGCGTAAGATTGTAATTAATCTCACCCCAGCAGACTTACGTAAAGAAGGACCTTGTTTTGATTTACCGATTAGCGTGGGCATTTTAGCAGCATCAGAACAGGTAGATCCGCAATTATTAGGAGATCATTTATTCTATGGTGAAGTTTCTCTTGACGGAAGTTTGAGAGCAGTTTCGGGAGTTTTACCTGTTGCAGCAGCAGCCTCTAAAATGGGAATTGCGGGATTGATTGTGCCTCTGGGTAATGCCCAAGAAGCAGCCGTGGTTCAGGATATCGATGTATACGGATTTGAAAATTTAGGTCAGGTAGCTAATTTTCTTAATCAGCCAGACAAGTATAAGCCTGTAGTGCCAGCCGAACAACCACCTGACCAACAAACTTGGTCGCACATACCTAATTTAAAAGATGTCAAGGGACAGGTTCAGGCTAGACGAGCTTTGGAGATTGCAGCAGCGGGCGGGCATAACCTAATTTTTGTTGGTCCTCCTGGGAGTGGTAAAACCATGTTGGCAAAGCGTCTGCCTGGAATTTTACCCAGTCTTTCTTTTCCTGAAGCTTTGGAAGTTTCGCAAATTCATTCTGTGGCGGGTTTACTTAAAGATCGAGGTCGATTGATTACGGTCAGACCATTTCGTAGTCCCCACCATTCCGCATCAGGACCATCTTTGGTAGGTGGAGGTAGCTATCCTCGCCCAGGAGAAATATCTTTGGCACACAAGGGCATACTTTTTTTGGACGAACTGACAGAATTCAAACGCAACGTTTTAGAGTATTTGCGTCAGCCCCTTGAAGATGGTCAGGTAACAATTTCGCGTACCCGTCAATCGGTAGTTTTTCCTGCTCAGTTTACTTTGATTGCCAGTACCAATCCCTGCCCTTGTGGGTACTTTGGCGATTCAATTCAAAATTGTACCTGTTCTCCTCGTCATAGGGAGAATTATTGGGCTAAATTGTCGGGACCATTAATGGATCGGATTGATTTACAGGTGGCGGTAAACCGTCTCAAGCCAGAAGAAATGACCAGACAAAGTACGGGAGAAGATTCTGAACTAGTAAGAATCAGGGTTATTGCTGCTCGTAAACTAGCAGAACAGCGTTTTCAGGGTGAAAAAGGAATTAGCTGTAATGCAGAAATGCGATCGCTTCATCTGCGAGATTTTTGCGTCTTAGATGATGCTAGCCGTAATTTATTAGAGGCAGCCATTCGGAAACTGGGTTTATCTGCCAGGGCGATGGATCGGGTTTTAAAAGTATCTCGTACTATTGCTGATTTAGCAGGCGATCGCAATTTACAGAGTAATCACTTAGCAGAAGCAATTCAATATCGCACCATTGATAGAATGCAGTGATATTAAATCCTGTTGGCGAGTAATCTATTATCAATTAGCAATTGAACTTAGTATTTAAATACTAAGTTCAATTGCTAAAATTAACCTACACTTTTCCTGAGATCATGAATGCTATCTTCCTCGCAGAATATTACCAACTCCTCAATTTCTAATCAAGTAGAGCGATCGCCATGGTTAGAAGAGCAACTTCAGTTATTGCGGAGTAGTTTGCGAACAGGACAACAAGGTTTAGGAAACTGGCAGGGAGGAGAAATGGCGGTGTCGGCTGTACCAGGGGCAGGTAAATCTCATAGTTTGTCGGTAGCAGCAGCAATAGCTATAGCCCAAAATCAGCTACACAGCAGAAGACAGCTAATAGTTGTTACCTACACTCGCTCGGCGGCAGCCAATATTAAAAGTAAAATTCGCGATCGCCTGAAAGATTTAAAGCTGCCTCCTGGAGGCTTCGTGGTGCATACTCTCCACGGTTTGGCTCTAAATATTGCTAACTCTAGAAAAGAACTATCAGGACTAAATCTAGACAACGTTACTATTGTCGTCCCTAATACGGGACATCGAATTATTCGCGGGGCGGTGGAAAGATGGATTGCCAATCATCCCGTTGAATATCAAAGACTGTTGGAAGGGGTGCAGTTTGATGGGGAGGAAACAGAAAGATTGCGTCGGCAATCGGTATTGCGAACCGAGGTATTGCCCAGCCTGACTCATACAGTGGTGCGAGAGGCAAAGAGTTCGGGTCTGTTGCCAGAACAGTTATTAGAATTGAGTAAAGATGCTACTGACGAGTATGGCATTTTAACTATTGCAGCAGGACTATATCAAGAATATCAGCAGCTAATGCGATCGCAAGATCTAATTGACTATGACGATCTGATCTTGGCAGCGTTAAAGGTGCTGGAATATCCGCCCATGCAGCTACTTTGGCAAAATCAAGTTTATGGCGTATTTGAAGACGAGGCGCAAGATTCTAGTCCTCTCCAGTCAAAGCTAATTTCTATCTTGGCGGGTAACGCTGGTGAACCGAATTCTTCTCCTAATTTGGTGCGGGTTGGAGATCCAAATCAAGCCATCAACTCCACCTTCACCCCAGCCGATCCTATTTACTTCAACTGGTTTTGTGAAACCTGTAAGCAGCAAAACAGCCTGACAACTATGAATCAGGCGGGGCGCAGCAGCAAGATAATTATTGATAGCGCAAATTTTGTGGTGCGTTGGGTAAATCAACTGTGGTCAGATAGTAAGCCAGAGGAGAATCAGCCATTATTACCTTTTCGCCCTCAAAATATTGTTACCGTAGAGCCTAACGATCCGCAACCAGATGCCAATCCTCAGCCAGAAGGTAGTGGCGTAGTTATTACTCACCCTGATGATGTTTATCAGACGGCAGAATTGATTGGTAAACAGGCGATCGCTTTATTCAAAGATTATCCCGATCGCAATGCGGCAATTTTGGTACGAGAAAATCGTCAGGCGCGTTTCTTGGCTGAAGAATTAGCTTATCTACAAAGAGATCACCAGATTAATATCTATGAAGTAGGAGAAAGTGAAAGATATTCGCAAATACCAGGGGAAATTCTCAAGCTACTTCAGTTTATCGATCGCCCTCACTCCCCAGACAATCTTAAAGCTGCTTTAGAAGTACTTGAGCAGAGGAGTCTTATTCCGACTCAAGATCTTAATGCCCTTGCCACTTCTCCCGAACAGTTTCTTTATCCTACCCCTTTGCATCCAGAACAAAAACTCCAGGTGATCGCAGCCCGTCGCTACTGTTGTAACCTGCTGCGCGCCCGCATGGAATTGCCCCACTACCAATTGATTCCCTTTTTGGGCATGACGCTTACCTACACTGGTTCAGAATTAGCCACGGTACAAAAGCTTTCAGAAAAGGTTAGTCAGCAAATCACGGGGCGTAGTTCCTTCAAAGCAGCCATTGAAGCTTTAGAAGAGATTGTCAATTCAGAAAATTTTGAGGCAGTAGAAGAAGACGATGGCGATCGCTATACCCGTTCAGGACAAATTACCATCATCACCATGCACAAGGCAAAAGGGCTAGATTGGGACTATGTATTTATCCCTTTTCTACACCAAGACACTATACCTGGACAACCCTGGATACCCAACGCAGGTAAATTTTTAGGCAGCTTTACCCTTTCTGAAGTTGCTCGCGCGCAAATTCGCTCTTTGGTACATCATCAATATATAGCCCCAGATAAGCCCCAAACTATCCCACTACCAATAGAAGCTTGGCAAGAAGCTGTCAGGCTAAAACAAGCAGAAGAATATCGACTATTATATGTGGCAATGACCAGAGCAAAACGCCTTTTATGGATGTCCGCAGCCGACTTAGGCCCGTTTCGCTGGAGTGTTTTTAGCGTAGATAAACCAAATCTACAGTCAAAGAAACCCTGCCCTGTTTTACCCGCATTAGCCCGTTACTTACGAAATAATACTAAGTTGCGCTCATAGAAACAATATTATCTCGCGCAAAGACGCAAAGGAAAGCGCAGATAGTAAAGTTACATAGTTGAACACAACTTGGTATAAGTAGGTGGGTGGAATTAAATGTAAAACAAGTGTAAGCAAGATATTACGATCTATTTTTTTTATTCATTACTCATTACTCGTTACTCGTTACTCATTGCTGAGACTATCTTCTAATTAATTTGTCTTACCTACTTAAATAAAACAGCTATTGCAGATATTCTTGTAGTGCTTTGACCTCTAATGGTTCAGACTTTAGGGACTGAATGGCAGCTACAGTAGCTTTTGCCCCTGCAATGGTTGTAATAATCGGTAGTTTGTAATCTAGTGCCATCCTTCTAATTAATTGAGCATCTGTTTGAGATTCTTCTCCTGTGGGAGTATTGATAATCAATTGAATTTGATTATTTTTAATCGAATCTACGACATGAGGGCGACCTTCATGGAGTTTTAAAACTAGTTCTATATTCTCAATGCCATTGGCCTGTAGTGACTTTTGTGTTCCAGCAGTGGCAAGTATTTTAAAGCCTAAATCGATAAAGTCTTTGACGACAGGAACGATCGCTTTTTTGTCTCTTTCATTCATGGAAACAAATACCGTACCAGTTAGGGCTAAATCAACTCCTGCACCAATTTCAGCTTTAGCAAAGGCTTTACCAAAGTCTTTATCGATGCCCATAACTTCTCCAGTTGAACGCATTTCAGGCCCTAAGAGAGTATCCGTATTAGAGAATTTGTTAAAGGGCAAAACAGCTTCTTTGACGGCAATATGTTTGGGAATAATTTCTTTGGTGACACCTAAAGACTCTAAACTTTTGCCAGACATAACTAGAGATGCAACTTTGGCTAAAGGAACACCCGTGGCTTTAGATACGAAGGGGACGGTGCGGGAAGCGCGGGGATTGGCTTCAATGATAAAGACCTGTTCTCCCTGAACTGCATACTGAATGTTCATTAACCCGATTACTTTCAAAGCGTTAGCTAGTTTTGTTGTCCAGTCGCGAATTGTAGCTACAGCCGATTCAGGTAAAGAGTTATAGGGAATAGAACAAGCTGAGTCTCCTGAGTGAATGCCAGCCTGTTCGATGTGTTCCATAATGCCGCCGATGACCACTTTGCCACCGTGGTCGCACAATGCGTCTACATCAACCTCGATCGCATTTTCTAAAAATTTATCAATCAGAATCGGATGATCGGGTTCTACCTGTACCGCATAGGTCATATAGTGCTTAAGATCGGCATCGGAATAGACAATTTCCATCGCCCGTCCTCCCAATACATAGGAAGGACGCACCACCACAGGATAGGAAATGCGATTGGCAATCTTGAGAGATTCTTGGTAACTGCGGGCAATACCATTAGGAGGCTGTTTAATATCTAGTTCTCGTAATATTTGCTCAAATCGTTCCCGATCTTCGGCTGCATCAATCGAATCAGGAGATGTACCCCAAATTTGGGGACTGGGGGACTGGGGGACTGGGGGACTGGGGGAATTTTCTAAATAATTTTGTAAGGGAATAGCCAATTTAAGGGGAGTCTGTCCACCAAACTGCACAATAATCCCATTGGGATTTTCTGCTTCGATAATATTAAGTACGTCTTCTTTGGTTAATGGTTCAAAATAAAGGCGATCGCTGGTATCGTAGTCGGTAGAAACTGTCTCAGGATTGGAGTTGACCATGATGGTTTCGTATCCTGCTTCTGAGAGGGAATAGGCAGCATGACAACAGCAGTAATCAAACTCGATTCCTTGTCCAATACGGTTAGGGCCTCCACCGAGGATCATCACCTTAGATTTATCTGAGGGAGTAACTTCAGAATCTCCTGCCTCATAAGTAGAGTAGTAGTAGGGAGTATAAGCTTCAAATTCTGCTGCACAGGTA
Source organism: Waterburya sp. (assembly GCA_965218345.1). Lineage (GTDB taxonomy): Bacteria > Cyanobacteriota > Cyanobacteriia > Cyanobacteriales > Xenococcaceae > Waterburya. The sequence continues at coordinate 4,415,763 of CBDCKS010000002.1, read as the reverse complement.
TCCACCAGCTTATACACGGGGATAATACCTTGTTTTTTCCTATATTCACGCACTTCGTCTTCAGTAGTTTTGGTGGCAAAGGCAATTTGGCGATCGCTATATCCCTGCTGCTTAACAAAGCGCATCTGTTCTGAATCTATTTTTTTGAGGGAAGTTCCTTTGAGAAACTTTTCAGTTTGCATAAGCTCCTGCATCTTATCTAAGAACCACATATCAATTGCCGTTAGCTGATGGATTTCTTCGGTCGTCATCCCCAGCTTGAAGCCATGATAAATGCTAAAAATTCTCTCTGGGTTAGGAGTACGTAAACTTGAGCGTACTTGGGGAATAGAAGGGAGGGTTTCGGTGCGATCGCAACCAAAACCATAGCGACCAGTTTCTAAAGATCTTAGGGCTTTTTGAAAGGACTCATTAAAGGTTCTGCCAATTGCCATCGCTTCCCCTACAGACTTCATTTGCGTGGTCAAAATTGGTTCTGTACCAGGAAATTTTTCAAAGGCAAAGCGAGGAATTTTAGTAACTACATAATCAATGGTGGGTTCAAATGATGCAGGAGTTTTTTGGGTAATATCGTTAGAAATTTCGTCTAGGGTATAACCTACCGCTAGCTTGGCGGCAAATTTGGCAATCGGAAAACCCGTCGCTTTAGAGGCTAATGCCGAAGAACGAGATACGCGGGGATTCATTTCAATTACAATCACTTCTCCATTGAGGGGATTGATGGCAAACTGAATATTAGACCCTCCTGTCTCTACCCCAATTTCGCGGATAATTGCCAGGGAGTAATCCCGCAAACGCTGATATTCTTTATCAGTTAAGGTTTGTGCCGGGGCAACGGTAATTGAATCTCCTGTATGTACTCCCATTGGGTCAATATTTTCAATGGAACAGATAATTACCACGTTATCTGCCAGATCCCGCATCACTTCTAGTTCGTATTCCTTCCAGCCTAAAAGAGACTTGTCTACTAAAATTTGACTCATCGGCGAAGCATCTAGCCCTGAAGCGGAAATTTGCTCATATTCTTCTTGGTTGTAGGCAATACCGCCTCCTGTTCCGCCTGACGTAAATGCCGGGCGGATAATCAAAGGATAGCTGCCGATTTCAACCGCGATCTCTTTAGCTTCTGCTAAATTATTGGCAATGCCTGAAGGACACATTGGCACCCCGATCTTTTCCATCGCCTCTTTAAACAGCAAGCGGTCTTCGGCTTTTTCAATGGCAGGTAACTTTGCCCCAATTAATTCGACATTATACTTATCTAAAACTCCACTCTTTGCCAAAGACACCGCTATATTCAAGGCTGTTTGCCCTCCCATTGTGGGCAACAAAGCATCTGGTTTTTCTTTGGCAATTACCTTTTCAACCATATTAGGAGTCAATGGTTCGATATAGGTACGGGTTGCCATTTCAGGATCGGTCATAATTGAAGCAGGATTGGAGTTGACCAAAACTACTTCATAGCCTTCTTCTCTTAAGGCTTTACAAGCTTGTGTTCCAGAATAGTCAAATTCACAGGCTTGTCCGATGACAATCGGCCCTGAACCAAGAAGTAAAATTTTGTGGATATCGCTACGACGGGGCATAATACTCTGTCTTTCGCCTAACTTATACTGCTAGCGATTAATTGTATAGTCTCTTGCACCTTGTAACGGTATACCCTTTATCTGCATTTAATAACTTTTGTCTGAAGCGAATTAGTTTCGTGGATTTTAGCTTCTATTTTAAACTTTTAATTTTTTGATAATTAATCAAGTTTTTTATAGTTTAACGAAGCGACACTAGTTGAGCTAGAACAAGCCAAAGTAACTTAACAAAATAGAATTAAAAATTTTCCCGACTAGTTTTTATGGTTATTTTACTGGACGTTCCAACTGAATAATGCCGAGATGACCACTGTTTTTAGGCATATCTTGACAGGAAATTAGCAAAACAACCAGCATTACACTTGTGAGCAAACGATTAATAACTCCGACCAAATTAGTAGACACAATTTTTATAGCCTCCAAACACCAAATATTTTTGCTTACTACCATCGTGTAACAATTTGCTTTCTAATATCTCGGTGTTATTACAGGTTTTAAATTGTCCCAAGCTAATTATTCAACTAAATGTTAATGTTACGCACCAATCAACACGGGCGTGGAACAAGCTCCCGTTTAGGGAGCGTTTCCACCCGTCAATCTGTGAATAAATAGGTTATAGGTAAGGGTTTTATTTTTGCCGATGCTGATTTGTCAGAGGCTATATTTTTCATAATTGCCAGAGCAAAATTTTATTTACTCATAATTAATTGCCTGTTTAATACCCTGCAAAAAAAACTAAAAAGTATTTTGCGCTCAACAAAATGAACATTATAAATATTTATGATTGTGGGTGAGGCGAATAAACTAAATCTGAGTTTTTTGTTTCCATATGTAACATTTTCTGGGGATCGTTAATATTTATTGAAGACTATTGACATTATTGTTAACTTATGGATAAACACCAATAACGAGGCTCAATTATGACTTTATCTCCAACAGCGATCGCCTTGATCCTAGTTTTAACCATAGGCTACGTAGCGGCAGTAGGTATAGGCACTTGGGCTTATTTTGCCAATGAAAAAAACTATTAAACCCTAAAGCTTAATAGTTTTTAAAGTAAGATTCAACAAAATTGAATTTGCAGCTAGCTAAGTCTTTTGCTTCGTAGCTAGCTGTTTGTTAAACTAAGCCACCCAGTCACCAGGGCGACTCGTCTTGTCGGGTAAGATTGAAAAGTCTCCCTTTCACACTCCCCTAAGAACCGTACTTGTCTGTTACCAGTCATACGGCTCAAGCCTTCAGCAATCTAGGCTTTTTTACTCATGTGGGTGTGTTGATGACAGGTTTGATGGAGATGGATTAAGTTTTCTTCCCTATCCGTTCCTCCGTCTGTCACTCTGACCACGTGATGAGTATGCAGTTGTTCTCCATTAATATAGATGTTCTCTACATATTAGGCAATGCCATCCTTAATGATCGGCTACTCGGTAAAGTTTACTACCTTTTGTCCAATGGGTTTTACCCTGTTTGGTTTGGCGTTTATTCCAGTATGAAGCTAACTCAGGGTCATCTGGAGAGGCATTGTTTTTAGATAGTTGAATCCATCTTTTATCTTAATAATTTTAGTTTTTTCCTGATTCGGTTCCAATCCACGTTTTGCTAGCCATTGATTGCTGTATGGCATCTTGACAGTTTCTACCAGGGCGAAAACCGTAGCTGTGGTTCTCAAACTTTGGCTAGAACGAATCGCATGCTAATTAGAACCATTGGCACGATTACCAACAAAAGCCAGAGTCAAACTATCATGAACCAAGAAATGTTGCAAGTGATAAGCTCTTTCTTCAGTTTTAAGTAAAATCTGCTCGTACAGGTAGCGAGTAGCGCGATCGCCTAAACTTTCTGCTTGGGTAGCCTGTTGACGTATTAGCTTAATTATCTCTTGTTCTGCTGAGAGGTCATGTTCTACCATCTGACGCTCACCAAAAACACCGTCTTCTTCTTGTTCAAAACAGCATAACTCAGCCAGCTTACTAAAGCTAGCAGCAGGAATACCACCTAAGCCATTTTGTCTTTCGCCGATATCATGAACGTGACCCTGTACTTCTTCGTAGCTTTCGTTGAAAAATTCATGTAGTGAATAGTATTCTGAACCTTCAACAACGAAATGATGCTTTTGATATTGCAAATATAAGCCTTGAAAGCTAGACAAAACAGCGTTAAAACCTTCACAGACTGGCGTAGTGACGCTTTTATCTAGTAAGACTGGATTGTCTTCTACGTGACCAAACGGACGCAGTAAACCTGTTGTTGTAGACATAATTCTTGCTCTCTTATTAACTATTTTTATTGACAACATCAACTTAACACGAATAGCTTATTGCGAATCAAAAAGTTATTAAATAGTTTTCATGAGACGAAGATAAAGCAGGATCGATCTCTGTAATTATTTTCTGTTAAGCCCTACAAGCTATTGCTGCTCATCTCATATTGCGGTATGGCGGTATGTAGTTAATTTTTTAAATATTATTATTCTCAATAAGTAAAAATAAACGGCAGGTCAAAAGTATTTATTATCTTCATTATAAGTGACACTAATCACAATTATTGCAATCTATTAGCATTAAGCTGTATATTAGATTTGGGAAATACAGGCTAACAAAGCTTCTATACAAATACTTAGAGTTTCCGACTACATACTTAAAAGCTGGCATTGAATAAAAAACAAATCAATAACTATTCTCTTTAAGTAAAAACATGAAATCGAGTCCCACTTATCAACCAATCATTCATTCTGTTGGCATCAATAACACGGAACGATGGAGCATATATCATCGTTTACAGCAGCTTGAAATTCCCTGTAGCTGTTCAACCAATCAACCTTTGGAAGTAGAACTCGATAATCCAAGCGCGATCGCGCAACTTTACTCTGTAGTCAAACAGTCAACGGCATCTCGTAGTGAACTAATTGATTGGCTCGATGACTGTTGGAGGCTAAAGAGCAGACAAAATCTTAATTGAGATTTTTGATTGACTACTGGTGCTTAAAGCTGACCGCGAAGCGATTTTAAAGATGCTGAAAATACTGATAAATTTGGCGAGACACTTTTTGAATTAACTCTTGTGCCTGAGAAGAATTATCAGGTCTTTTGACAAATATAGAGGCAATATAACGTTTGCCGTTGGGCATATCAATCATGCCTACATCGGCTAATACCGATTTAATATCCCCTGTTTTGTGAGCAATAAGTGCTTCTGGTTCTAGACCTTGAGGTAGTAAACTATCATTTGCTATATTGCCCATAATGTGTAGCAAGCGATCGCGCGCTCTTAATGAAAGCAAATCACCACTATCTATTTTGGCTAATAAATTACCCAAATCTTCTGCTGAGGTAGTGTTAGTACCTGTTAAATCAGGCAGTGGGTTACGTAATCTGGTTTGGGTCAATTTCATTTTGGCAAATCGCTGGTTTAACGCTTCCATTCCTCCCAAACGTTTAACCAGCATATTTGTGGCGGTATTATCACTAATAGTCATCATTTTATTAGCGGTTTCTAAAGCAGAAAACTTGCTACCAGGCTTTTCATAGCGCATATTTCCAGAGCCATCGCCAATTACATCTTTGGTCATGGTTAACTGTTCTTCTAAGCCAATTTTTCCCTGGTCAACATCTTGTAGAAAAGCAACTACAATAGGCAGCTTAATCGTACTGGCTGAAGAAATGCTTTTGTCCCCCTCGATACTGACAAATCCTTTGGTATCAAGATCGACTAAAAAAAATTCAGGCTCTAAGTCAGGATATTGTTGTGCCAAATTCTCTAGCTTTAGCTTGAGAGGACTAATTTCTTTACCTAGAGAGGCGATCGCAAATAACTTTTCTAACTTAACTTTGTTTTGAGAATTGACTGATACCTTACTGGCAGTAGGCGAGTCATTAGCAGCAACAGAATCCTGAAAAGAGTTGGCTAAAGAAATAGTTGTTCCCAAGATTGTACTTACTCCGACGGTGATAGCTACTGCATAAACAGCAATCCACAGAGGCGATCGCGATTTTTGCTGCTGAAAGCGTTTATTTTTGCCAGGGCTATTAGACGAAAGATTATTTTTTGAAGCTTCCAACTTATTTTTGAGTCGGGAATTTTTGGCAGCAACTCCTTTAGATTTTGGCTTTGTTTGCTTTGCAGGTTTGACCAACGGTGACAGATTACTCCGTCCGTTTAGGACGGAGTAATCTGTCACTGATTTTTCTTGTTGTTTTAAGTTAGATTTGCTGGCTTTTACTCTGGCAAGAGGAGACTTTTTGCCTTTGCGATTCACTCTTAACTCCTTGGGAAACAACTACAAAATGACCACCAAAGGCGAGATACTGCTGACTTTAGCCAGATTATGAAGGGTTCATATCAGTTCTCATGTATTAACTAACTGAGAAGAGTTTATCAGCCAAAAACAGTTAATATCATGGCTCACCATTTTTCAATTTTGCTTAATCCTAACTCTTATAGCTAGATATTCCGCGCTTTGAATGATAAACAATTATAATCTGCGGTCAAGAACAGTATGTAATGTTTCTCAAGCAAATCACACTGATAAAATTACTGATTTTTGCGTGTATAGAGTATATCAATATTGGTGTGATTAATGAGCGTCGGCAATTATTCAGATTGATTTTTAATTGCCCAACAAACCTGACGTAAAATACCTCTTAGCATTGCTACCTCTTCTGCTTGCAAATTGGCTTTATTATACAAACGGCGAAATTTTTCCATTTTCACAGGGGCGGTGTGAGGCTGCAAATAACCAATTTCTAGCAACACTGATTCGAGATGTTGATAATAACCTTCTAGTACATCTATTGGTGCATGGCTGGGAGTTAATCCTGGTATGGCTTGAGGTTGGTCGGCAAACGCTGCTTCAGGGCTATGACTAAGCTTTAGCCAAGTCTGATACAGTTCATAACTACAAATAGCTACTGCTTGAGCTAAATTTAGAGAAGGATAATCAGGATTAGAAGGAATAGCAATAAACCTTTGAGCATATTTCAATTCATCGTTACTTAAGCCTCTTTCTTCTGCACCAAAGAGTAAGGCAGACTGTACATTAGGTGTCAGTAGCCAAGGAAGTACTGTGGGGGCTGGTTCTAGCTTAATTGGTACACTACGAGAACGAACGGTAGTGGCGATCGCTCTTTGGCAACCAGTTAAGGCAAGGGGCAAACTATCGGCAACGGTCGCATTTTCTAAGATATCTACCGCGTGTACCGCCATCTTTCTTGCGTCTTCAGAATGGCGATCGCATTGAGGATTAACCAACACCAGTTTAGTCAAACCCATGTTTTTCATAATTCTGGCAACTGAACCCACGTTTAATTCTCCCGCAGGTTCAACCAGGACAATTCTAATATTCGACAACAAGTTTTCCACCATTCTAAATTAGCAATTTTTTAAAAACCTATCTCATCAATATAAAATGCAAAAGTATCAACTCCAAGAATTAACTTAACTTTTAGAACTATGTAGACATAAAGTTAGTGTAGAAAATATCGCCAATCAGAGCTAATTATCATTCATATTTGGTTTTTAAAGTATTCATGCCTAAATCCCTACTAGAATAAATAGGGCAATTTTCTCTACACCTTCAGCATGGCATCTACTCCCAATTCCCGTCAGTTGGCTTTTTTCGCCCTCAAAAATGTTTATCAAAAGAAAGCCTATACTGATGTCGCCCTCAACCGCGTGATTAAATCTATGGGTAAATCGGCTGAGATTAGCCAGACAGATAAAAGCTTTGCCTGTGAATTAGTTTATGGAATTGTCCGCCGTCAGCGAACTTTGGATGCTCTAATTGATTTACTAGGTAAGAAAAAAGCAGCGCAGCAACCTCCAGACTTACGTATCATTCTCCACCTGGGTTTATATCAGTTGCGGTATCTAGATCGCATTCCTACTTCAGCAGCAGTTAATACTAGCGTGGAATTGGCTAAAGCTAACGGTATTCCTAGGCTTAGTGGCGTAGTTAATGGGTTATTGAGAGGCTATGTACGCCAAGCTGAATTTGGCGATCCCTTGAAATTACCAGATAATCCAATAACAAAATTGGGCATACAACATAGCTTTCCTGACTGGATAGTAGAAACTTGGTTAGAGCAATTGCCCATTGAGGAAGTAGATCGATTACTTGCTTGGTTTAATCAGTCTCCCAAAATCGATCTGAGGGTAAATATTCTTGAAACTACTATAGAAGAAGTAGAAAGCGCATTTAAAGCTGCGGGTATTGCTATCGATCGCCTACCAGGATTACCTCAAGGATTGAGACTAGAAAGCGCGGGTGCGGTTACAGATTTACCAGGCTATAAACAGGGTTGGTGGGTAATTCAAGATAGTAGCGCGCAGTTAGTGACGCATTTACTCAATCCCCAGCCTGGAGAAACGATAATTGATGCTTGTGCTGCACCTGGAGGCAAAACTACCCATATAGCCGAATTAATGGGCGATAATGGTCATATTATAGCTGGCGATCGCGCTGCTAAACGCTTAAATAAAGTTAGAGAAAACGCTGCACGCCTACAGTTACAGTCTATTAAAATCGAAGTGGGAGATAGCTGTGACAAGAGTGAATTTGCGAATATAGCCGATCGGGTACTTTTAGATGTCCCTTGTTCGGGTTTAGGCACGTTACATAAACGCCCTGATATTCGCTGGCGACAAACCTCCCAAGCTATTGTGGAACTTTTTGAGCTACAAAGGGAACTATTAGAACAGGCTGCTACTTGGGTAAAGCCAAAAGGTATTTTAGTGTATGCCACCTGTACTCTTAATATTTTAGAAAATGAAAAAGTAATACAATCGTTCTTGGAACAACACTCGAACTGGAGTATGCAATCTCCTACTGATGGAATTACCAAAAGCTGGGCAACACCAGAAGGCTGGATTAAAGTTTATCCCCATCGTCATGATATGGATGGTTTTTTTATGGTGAGATTAGAACGAGATTTATGAGATGGGTCAGAATAAAACTAAGAAAATGAAACAAATTCTGAAAATTATGATTGCTGCTGCTTGGATAGACGGAGTTATTCAACCAGAAGAGCGAGTTTATTTACGTCGCATGGCTAAAGATTTTCAACTAGCTAATGATCCAGAGATCGAGCCTCTACTATCAGAATTAAGACCAATTCAACCTGTTGAATGTTATCAATGGCTAGATGATTATTTTGGCGAGAATCATTCCCCAGAAGATTATCTAGAATTATTAGAAAAAATTAGTGGTTTAATTTACAGCGATGGTTATGTAGACGTGAGAGAAGCTAAGTTAATTGAAGCTATTCAAAACTGTAATAACAATTTAGACTGCCGTAATTCTATTTTTGATAAAATGCTGCGAAAGATTCAGAAGTTATACCGTGCAGCAATTGAACAACAAGTATAGTTTTTGCTAATTTATTAGTATTATTAAATCTTTACCGCGATCGCAATACAGGTTTCAAGATCCGCATCGGTTTTGATTGCTTGAGAATTAATATGGGTTGCTGCTGCTTGATAACCTTTATCTTGCAAAGCTTTGATTAAGAGCGATCGCTTTGGTATATCTATTTTTCCGCGACGACCAATTTCTCCTAATTTGTAAAAGTAAGGCGGTAGATTAATTTCATCTTTCATTAAATTGAGCAATTCAACAATTTTCTGCCAGCCTAACTGTTGAGCCAAAATTATAAACCGTTCTATTTGTTGTAGGTTGTGTAATTCACCCAGCCACATTGCACCACTAACGGTTACGGCAGCATGAGAACAGGTGCAGGTAATTTTATTTAATTTACGCCAAGTTATAGTTTGATAGTTACCACAGCTATGGCAATAGGCGAGAAAGCCATAATTGCTGTCAGTTAGATTAGGTTTAGACAACAACCGCATCATCAGACGATAAGTTTTCCCCGTAAACAAAGAAAAAACTGGTTCAACTCCTAAACCTTTAGTAGCAGCCTGTTGTTGAGTAGTGCCGATTAAGAACCTCAAAGCCTGTTCATGTGCCGCGGGATGAGAACGGGCGATCGCCCCATAAGCCTGAATGCTATTTTCTGGTAAATGCCCAGTTAACGTGCGCCCATCGGTGCTGGTTAAATACATCAAGCCACCAATCTTAGTTGCCCACAGCATAGTACTAAGATAAGGCACAGCACTACCAAAACAATCCACATCAACTAAATCATAATAATCCCGATGTTCATAGCATTTAAAAAATACTCGATGAGCATCTTGATGAGTAATCTGACAGTGACCAGATGCGATCGCCTTAGCTAAATTTTGCTGTAATATAAAACTATTATCGGGATTTCCTTCATTTACCCAAAGATAATCAGCATTACTTTCTTGCCAATAACGCAAACTACGAATACCACAACCAGCTAAAGCATCCAAAACCCTGAGACTTCCGCGATCCTGTTTGTAGACTGTAGCAGCCAAAATTCCCAAATCCCGCACCAGCTTACTTTGAGGATTATAGAAAGCCTTTCCTATTTGAAATTTTGCTTCTTCTTCTTGATACCAGTCTGTTCCATTCACTTCTGTACGGGCGAACGACCGTTCGCCCCTACCGTTTATCTTTAACAATCAACTGTCGATCGACTGTCAACAGCAACTCATCTATAATTCGGTTATGAAAATAATGGGGAGGATTCCATTTTACCCATTCAGAAGCATTATGTTCTGTCATCACAATTTCTAATTCTTCGCTTACCCAGGCGAAAAAAATAACTAAAGACTTTTCAACTTTATCTCCGCCAAAACGTCTATATCGAGGGTAATAAATAGTTTTAAAACGAAAATCCAACTCTAAGCAAACCTGCTTTTTAGTGATTCCTGTTTCCTCAAACAATTCTCTCAAAGCGCACTGAAGTTCAGTTTCCCCAGGTTCAATGTGACCTTTGGGCAAATCATAACGATACGATCGCTTCATCAAAAGAAATGATGGCTGTTTTGTTTGAGTGAAGCAAATTACACCGCAAGATTTTACTTTTTCCATGAAGGGCGATCGCATTTCTAAGGCGATCGTGATCGAGATAAATATTATTTATCCCCTAATCTAAACTTTAAGTTCATCTGGCAAAGTAAAGTTACCATCAGTATCACAGGGAAAAGCGATCGCGTTACTAACCGCTTTAGTTGGCAATACACTATAAAGATGAGGATATAGTTCTACACCCCCTTCTAAATTTTCCTCAACCAGACTGTTATTTATTTTAGAGGATTCAATAACTAATATTACAAGACCACTTTGTCCTTTGAAAAATCGCTGCGCCACTGTCAATATTTGATGACAATAAGAACAGTGAATAAATCCTTCTTTGTCAAAACCTTGTGCTTTATACTCTTGTTGAGGTTGAGCAGCATTCCACTCAGCAACAGAAGTTATATGATAAACAAACTTATTTTTATTCAAAACGATAATTGATTAGTAATCAGTAATTACTAAGTTTAATGTTCATCTCCACTAACATGAACAATTACTTCTCTTTGATTACCCCGTTGACGATGTTCCCATAGATAAATGCCCTGCCAAGTTCCTAAAACTAATCGCTCTCCAGAAATAGGAATATGTTCTGAAGTATGAGTTAAAGCAGAACGAATGTGAGCAGGCATATCATCCATTCCTTCGGCACTATGAACATATCGCCTAGCGTCTTCAGGGACTAATTGAGCAAAGAAGTTTTCTAAATCAACTAAAACATCAGGATCGGCATTTTCTTGGATCAATAAAGATGCAGAAGTATGACGCACAAATATAGTACACAAGCCTGTAGCAACGCCAGATTTTTCTACTGCTTGTTCTACTTGACGAGTAATTTTATGGAGTGATTTTCCTGTAGTTTTTATTTTTAAGGCTGTTTGATGGTGTTTCATTTCTATCACTGCTAATTGTTAAAGAGATTTAGGAGCTTTATTAATATTAGGTTGATTGTTAGAAGTATTGCTAGAGGCATTCTCAGGAGACTTTTTAGGGTTATCTCTTTCGGCTTCTGCCTTTAACTCTTCAACGCTAGGATTGAAGTTGCAGCTAGCAAATAATTGCTTGATTACATTTTGTTCTTCATCTGGTAGAGCAAACCACCAAGGCAGTTGACCTTGAGGTGCTTTTGAAGGATCAAAATTAAGCTCATCGTATAGCAAATAGCCACTACCGTTGATTACATCACCTTTTTTCCAGCCCACTTTTGTAGCAAACTTGCGCCAGGTTTCAGTGGAATAATCGCCTTTTTGATTGACGCTTTGCCAAATCTTCTGCTGGGAACTAAAGCCAAATTTATCGTCGCTGTATTTTTCCCAGAGGTTGTCTATGGTTCTAATATCGGGACAAGAAAACTGAGCGATGGTTTTTAATTCAATAAAAACGTGTTTATTTTCCTGTTTAGCAGTTTTAATAATTTGCTCTACTAATTGATAGGTATGTATATCTGCTTCTGACCATTTTTTTTCCTTAAGTAAATCTCGCAGCTTAGTATAGTCAATACCAGTTTTGGGAGAGACTAAAGAAATAGGTGAGGTAGTAGATGTGCTTGTAGCTTCTGATGTTACTGGAGCAGGTTGAGAATTAGTGGCTTGTACTGATTCATTTTCTGCTTTTGATGGTTGTGGCTCAGATTTGGTGGCTTCTGGTTGTTTCTCTACTTCTGGAGTTTCAGCTTGAGATTCAGGTTGGGAAGCTTTTTGTGGCTGTTTCTCTACTTTTGGGGGTTCGTTGGTAGCTTCTGGTTGTTCTGGAGTTTTGGGGGTAGAGGTGTTTGCCCGATCTGGGGTAAAAGTAGGAACAGAAGAAATTTCTCCAGAATTACCTTGAGTTGCTGGCTGGTTATTGGCTGTTTCAGGGGTTTTTGGCTCTGGCTGGCTAGCTGTATTATTGGCGGGAGAAGTTGATGGCGTTGGATTATTTAATTTGGCGATCGCGCTTTTATAGCTATTAATTGGAATGCCATAGTTGGAAGTGCCTCCAGATATGGCATTGATATTTGCCTCTCCATGAACTCCAATCATATACCCTTCTTGATTATAAACAGGACCTCCACTCATCCCAGGAAAGGCTTCGCCACTATAAATCAGAGAATAGCCATTATCATTCGATTTTGGTAATATGCCCACCAAACTAGCTGTAAAGAAACGATAGTAACGATTATCTTCTGTGCGTAATTCTCCAGGATAGCCAGCAAAATAAATACTTTGTCCTTCGTTCAGGTTTGATGAATCACCAGTTTCAGCTACCTGATAGTTTTCATTGCTGTTAAACTTCAATACAGCTAAATCTAATCCTGGCAACTGCTTAATCGAAGCAGCATCTACCTGATGTTGCCTACCGTCTATAGTTTCAAGAACATAATCTCCTGGATTTTTCATCACGTGCCAGTTGGTCAGCACGGTGTAAACTTTGTTTGAATAGTCAACGATTGCACCAGAGCCAGTATTAGCTCCGTCTATACGTACAGTAACTTGTTTAGCACGCAGGTTAACTTCTTCTGGTGAAAGAGCCTGAGCTATTTGGGTAATAGCAGCCTGGGTAATTTGTGGCTGTAGTAGGTTAAAAGCACCTAAAGCAGCACTCAAGCCTACTGTTCCCAGTAATATAAGGCTCATCTTTCCAGAGAATTTCATTTACTTATCTCCAATAGGTTTAATAGGTTTAAATAATAATATTTATTGATATTGACGTTGAAATCTAAAAATGTTCCTCACCTAACTGCTCTAATCTGTGGGCAAAAATTATTTGATTGAATACTACTATCCAATTTCAGGAATTTGCCCACCCTACAAAACTGCTCTAACTGTTGCTATTGTAAACTTCAACCTTTACAAGACGGGAGCAAAAACAGTTAAACTTTGGGGCAAACATTCAATTTCTAGAGGCGTATTGCCAATAATCTCCCCATCTAAAACAACTTTTTGAATTGGGTTGGCAGAAATTTTTACTTTACGCGATCGCAAATGAACTATATTATCTAATTCTGCACTAGTTCTAATCAAAGCTGCACCAAGCATACTTAACATAGTGGTCACAGCCTGGATTTTATTATCTACAGTGGCAATAGTAATATCCAATAAGCCATCGTCTATCACCACTTCGCCAATTCCTTGAGCCAATACTGAGGTAGGAGGCGCAGCGTTAGCAATGGTAATTGCTCCAGCCTGAAAAGTCCTTATTTTTCTTTCAATTTCAATTTCTGCATCAAATAGCTGCTGTTTGTCTAGCTGCTGCCAACCTGCCATAATATATGCTAACGAACCCCAACGGTTTTTTACTTCGCGATCGGCTTTTTCGATGGTTTCTGCTTCGTAGCCAATGCCTGCTAATAAAATTAAGGGCAAGTTATTACACCTTGCTGCATCAATTACCCTTGTTTTTCCTGCCAAGATTATTTCGCAGGCTCGTCGTAGCTGATTAATTTGTTGGGTAATGCCTAACGCCATACCAAAAGCATTTGCTGTACCTCTAGGGATAACGCCTAAAGGAACATTTGTGCCGATAATAGCCCCTGCTACCGCAGAAACCGTACCATCTCCCCCAGAGGCAATAATTAAATCTGCATCTTGAGCGATCGCCGCAAGTGCTAATTCTTGGGGACTGATATCGAGGCTGGTTAAATAAACTTCTAGCTAGGTGCAAATGGGTTTCTAGCATTTGTTTGATAAAGTTTAAATCCTGTTTTGAGTTGCCACCACCAGATACAGGATTAAAAATTATTTTATACGTCTAATGTGAATTAACTTTTTAAATTTTCAGCCCATAAAAGCTTCAAAACATAGAATGCTAAAGATATTTTTCTGAAACACAAAACAAATAAGTTTAATCTTGTAAATAACCCTTAGATATTTTCCCCGAAAGCAAAACCTAATTTTAACTTTTACGGAAGGGGTTTGGGGAAGACGTAACGTCCCCAATGGGGGGTCTGGGGGGTTAATCCCCCAGGAATGAATTTGGGTTTTAGAAACTAATTTTGTACAAAAAAGCTTAATTATCGAGCTTTATTATCGAGCTTTTTAATTCACACCAGGCGTTTTATCATCTTGGGCAATTAGAGCGATCGTTCTAGCCATAAGTTAATTGTCAGAAGCAGAAGAAAAATGAAGCTGGTTCGGTTGTGTTCGGTTTTAGGGATTAAAACTAGCTTAATCCTGGCTTAATAGATGCGTTAAAATCATTTTACTAACCTTGGCATAGAAGCATAAATAAAGTTTATTAGTTGTTTTTTCACCAATTTGCCCTGGGAGATAACAATATTAAGAGGTAAATTAACTTAAAAATACTATGGATTCACCAATTCAGGCAGTACAAGCACCCTACAGAGGAGGCGGTGGTAGTATGTATCGCACTCCACCCCCAGATTTACCTTCTCTACTACTAAAAGAACGTATCGTTTATTTAGGACTTCCTTTAGTATCTCCTGACGAATATAAAGATCAGATTGGCATTGACGTTACAGAATTAATTGTGGCTCAATTGCTCTATTTGCAATTTGATGATCCTGAAAAGCCAATCATTATGTATATCAATTCTACTGGTACATCTTGGTATGGCGGAGATTCCATTGGCTTTGAAACCGAAGCTTTTGCAATTTGCGACACTATTTCCTACATCAAGCCTCCAGTGCATACTATTTGTATTGGTCAGGCAATGGGAACAGCAGCTATGATTCTCTCTTCAGGAGAAAAAGGCTATCGCGCTAGTTTGCCAAACGGTACGATTATCCTCCACCAAGCTCGTCAGGGGGCGCAGGGTCAAGCTACAGATATTCAAATTCGTGCCAAAGAAGTGCTAGAAAACAAAAAAGCCGTTATGGAAATTTTTAGCCGTAATACTGGTCAGCCAATCGAAAAACTAGAGAAAGATACAGACAGAATGCTGTATATGACTCCCCAAGATGCAAAAGAGTACGGTTTGATTGATAAAGTTTTGGAAAGTACCAGCGATCTACCCACTCCTGTTTCTACTCTGACTTAAAACAAACGTATTAAATAACTAAGGTAAAAAATCTTATGCCCATTGGTGTTCCCAAAGTTCCCTATCAAATGCCTGGTCAGCAATATAGCGACTGGATTGGCATTTACGATCGCCTTTATCGCGAGCGTATTATCTTCCTCG
Source organism: Waterburya sp. (assembly GCA_965218345.1). Lineage (GTDB taxonomy): Bacteria > Cyanobacteriota > Cyanobacteriia > Cyanobacteriales > Xenococcaceae > Waterburya. The sequence continues at coordinate 4,400,121 of CBDCKS010000002.1, read as the reverse complement.
GCAGAGGCGTTAACGATGCTTTGGCAAATCAAATAATTGCCATTATGCTCTACCTCGATTCTGATGATCCTGGTAAGCCAATTTACTTATACATCAATTCTCCTGGTGGTTCGGTAACTGCTGGACTGGCGATTTATGACACCATGCGTCATATTAAATCGGAAGTTGTAACTATCTGCGTTGGCTTGGCTGCTTCTATGGGTGCATTTTTGCTCTGTGGCGGTACAAAAGGTAAGCGTCTAGCATTGCCCCATGCGCGGATTATGATTCACCAACCTTTAGGGGGTGTTCAAGGACGCAGACAGGCAACAGATATTGACATTGAAGCAAGAGAAATCCTGCGTATTCGCGATCAGCTAAACCAAATGATGGCTGACAACACAGGGCAGTCTATCGAGAAAATTAAGAAAGATACCGATCGCGACTACTTTATGTCTGCTTACGAAGCGATGGAATATGGTCTGATCGATCAGGTAATTGAAGAAAAAGAGTAGTTGAGATTAGTTTTAAATATAAGCGGTTACGTCAACTATTTTTACTGGTGAGTTATTATAACTTGCCAGTTTTTTATTGTTTGCTCAAGGTTATATTTAGTAATTTTTTTGTTATGACATAAGAATCTATGGTTACTTTATCTTCTGATTTTGGTCATTGATTTTAACTAACAGTCAAATTTTTATCAGCTACAGAAAATTATATTTTGTAATTAAATTAAGCAAACTTTACTTTAACTTTATATTTTGAATAAAACTTGTCCGTAACTTTACTATTATTATTTATGGTGTTATCGAACTGGTAAATAACGAGTATAAATACGCAAACATTTTAGGTAAATAATAGTCTATGAATATCTACATTCTCAGAAGCAAAGCCCAAAAAAGGCGGAACAGGTTTTTAGGTAAGATCAAGAATAATCAACAAAACTTGAACTACCTCAAAGATCTAGAGTCTTGGGGAACTGTGGAGATTGTTGACTCAAACGAGACTCACATTGAGTACAGCTTAATTCAAAGCTAAAAATTAAAAACATTTTGCGAAAAGCCACCTTATATTGAGGATTGAGGTGGTTTTTTTCTTACTCCTTTGCCACTGTAAAATGAGGTTAACTTTATTAAACCAGTATCCAGTTAAAAGAGCGATCGCCAATGAGAATATTGAAACTCTTGATGAACTAAAAGAAATATTATCGAAACATTGTTGCATACTGGGTCAAATGAACGAAGAAATTAAAAATCAATTAACTATCATCGGTTTAAGTACGGCTAATTTTACATAACCTATATTAATTGGATTTGGTATTACTCATTCACTACTGGCTACTGCTGCCATTACGGCGATGAGTTTGGCTGCTGGCTGCCTGACACAAGTGTCTGAAAGCATTGAAATACGGTAAAAAAAGAAAAAGGGCAAGTATATCATGGTTAGCTGAAAATGAATAGTTTTAAGCTTTATCTCCATGTCACGACTGCGCGCATTCCCTTGCGCCTGACGGCGACGCGGTGAGACAGTTGCGGTGGACGGGTTCCCCGGCATAAGCAAACTGTCGAACCCTTTAGGGGGTCGCTCGTCAACATCTACCCCTCTTGATCATCAACTACTGAGTTTACTCAGTCGCCCTCGGCAGTTGCTTCAAGTCGGGGAACCCGATCTATGTCCATTAAAGTCTCAAGCCATTTTGGATCATCATATTGGACTTTGGCTCGATGGAGAATGCCAAAGTAATCTTGTTCTGGCTAACGTCAAGGGGGCGAAAGAGCCTTGGGCGGTTGTTACTGACGAAGACCCGACTCTGCAAACTCTATGGCAATATGCCTTGAGATTTCGCATTGAGGAATTATTTCTAGATTCTAAATCTGGAGTATTTCAACTGGAAGAATCTAGAATTCGTCATCCCAAAGCTTTGGAACGTTTATATTTGGTAGTAGCTTTGGCTCTCTTATTTGCTACCGCTCATGGTATGACAGTCCAATTAAAAGGGCTGAGAACTCAAGTCGATCCTCATTGGGAGAGAGGTTTAAGCTATCTCAAAATTGGTGTCAGGTGGCTCAAAGGCATTTTACATCAAGGCAGAAATTTATTTGACCCCATCCCCCTATTTTCTCAAGATACCCTACCTTGTTTCGCTTCAAAGAAAGCCAAACAGAAATACTATGATGCCATTTGGTTTACTAAAATTTCAGAATTAAAGTGTTTGAAAATTTAGTCCCACTTCAATAAATGAAATGTGTCAGGCAGCCAGGTTTGGCTGTTAACTATTTCTATCCTACATGGCAGCATTAAACTAGCGATCGCACTCCATTAGATCATCTGCTAGCTCGTTTCTGCGATGTATCCTATATTTTCAGTTATCGAGATCTATCTATTGGCATCAAAGGTTAGCAAAATCGGACAGTATTGGCGAGAAATATTGATCGTGAGTCTGAGTGGTATTCTTTGGGAACATATTGCTTCAGTTTTATTTCTGGCTCAAGTTTTGATTCTCGATGCTAAAATATCTCGGCTGATGTTCTAGTTCTTTGGGAGAAATAGATAAAGTCATTAGATTTTTCTTACGCTTGATATTGCGCCAGACTAAAATCAAGGGATTAGCGAAAAGAGTTTAAATATTTCTAAGTTTGATAAATTGTTGGACAGTCGAACCTAGCCAACCAAGATTTAGAGAACTAAATGTAGGCGCAATAGCAGGAATAATTGCAGTCACTACTATTTCTCTTCCCGCCTTGTTCAAAGACAACTAGAAATTCATTAGACTGGTATTGATTACTAATAGAAATGAAATCAAGCAGATGCTAGAAATAAATAAAAACTATGTACTAGACACTAATCAAAACAAAATTGCAGTTCAAATACCTATTGCTGAGTTTGAAAGGATCGAGGAAATTTTAGAAGACTATGGATTAGCTCAACTTATGGATGAAGCCCAAGGTGATGAAACTCTCAACAAAGAAGAAGCATTAAAATATTTGGCATCAATAAAAGCTGAAAATGTGGAAAGTTGAATACACCAAAAGGTTTTTAAAAGAATTAGCATCTTTGCCTACAAATACTCAATCTCGTATTGAATTAATTGTTTTTAGTGAATTAGAAGCAGAAAACCCCTTTAAATTAAAATATTTGAAGAAGATGAAAGGCTATAAAGACAAATATAAGATTAGAGTTGGCGATTATCGGATTGGTTTAACTATAAATAAAAAAGACCAGACTATCATTTGCCAAAGAGTTGCCCATCGTCGCGAAATTTACCAAACTTTTCCTTAATATTGGCGATCGCTCTAATGTTAAGGAAAATAAAGCGAAAATAGCCTTTAATTAATTAGTTAAAATAATTAGTTGACAACTGAAATACCTGTGCGAATTCTTGTATATGTTATATAAGCTAAAACGTGGTTAGAAAACACAATATTAAAGCTTCACTCCATTCTACTACCGCACCATAGGTATCTCCCGTATGTCCGCCGAGTTGTTTGTTAAACCAATATCCAGTCAAAAGCGCGATCGCGATATTCCCCAACACAATTACTCCTACTTGCCACCAAGATAGATATTCCACGGTAAACCATAAACCGCTACAGCCTAATAAAACGAATAAACCCAGCAATACATCTTGAGGTAAGCGTAAGTTTTCCTTGTGGAATGAACCTTTTCCCGTTGCTCGTAGATAAGGATAAAAAGCGATCGCGCCTACTTGTCCCCATCTTGCCCAACCTGTTGCCGAAAGTAAGACCAACCAGATAGGTAGAGAAACATCAGCTAAAGCTACAGTTTTTAATAATAAGATAATTATCGCTGCGATCGCGCCAAATGCTCCAGTTGCACTATCTTTCATTACTTCTAAGCGACGCTCTTTGTCTGTTACAGACAAACCATCAGCAGCATCCATCACCCCATCAAGATGTAAACCACCTGTAATAGCTATCCAGGCTGCCACAATAAAAGCTTTACGAGTTAAATTTGGCAGTCCACAAAAATAAAGCAATATATTCAATAAAGCCAGCAATAACCCAATTATTAAGCCAATAATGGGACACCAGCGAGCAATACGCGACCAATTGTTAGTCCATTGAGAAGGCAGAGGAATTATAGTATAAAATATTACACTACTAGCAAGAGAAGTAATTGAGTCATTAATCCATGACAAAAAAGGTTTGATAGGTATTTTTAACATGGATCGACTCTTGATTAAAATTAGATTAAATACAGAGGAAATATTGGGCTAGTATTATTTGATAAACCACTTTATTTTTACAGCATATTTCTAACCAGAAATTTTTAGAGTCAGGTAATTTGAAGACTCAAATATAATTCCTATGAATAAACATGACGGCATGAAATCGCTTCCCGCACCTTGTATTGTAGATGAGGGAATCTTAGTCAATCAAGATGATATTAAACGTTTGTTAGCTGATTTATATAGTGTGTACTATATTCACACCATAGGCGATCGAGTAAGTAATGAAGGTCAAGCATTGATCCAAGAAATATTTAGCGATCGACATCAATCTACTCTAATTGCTAATCAAAACATATACATAAATATTCAAAGTTTTGACTATTTACAGCTAAGTAGATCTACTAGCAACCAAGCTTGTTACGATCTGATTCAAGATAATCGTCAGCTACGTCTTATTCCTACCGTTAGCCCCAGTCAAACTCAGGTTGTCTCTAGAAATATTGATGCAAAGACAATTGAAGCTATGGTTGCAGAAGTTTTATCTGCTCGTTTAGATGTGCAGCTTGATGACGAAGACTTTCAATGAGTAATTATCAATGAATAGTAGGTAGGGTGGGCAAGACCAAAGTTTCGATTTTATATAAATCAACAGGCTAATTTTGCCCACCATTCAACGGTAAACTCAATAATCAATAATCATATAGTGGGATTTTCATTTGAATGTCAGGCAACCTGTAAGCATACCCATGCTAGAGCAGGAATTTTCCATACACCTCACGGCATCGTCGAAACTCCTCGGTTTATGCCCGTCGGTACTTTAGCAACCGTAAAAGGCATTATTCCCCAACAGCTAGAGGCAGCTAATGCCCAAATGATTCTAGCCAATACTTATCATCTTCATTTACAGCCAGGAGAAGAAATCGTTAGAGATGCGGGGGGTTTACATAGCTTTATGGCTTGGAATCAGCCAATCTTAACAGATTCAGGAGGATTTCAAGTTTTTAGCCTGAGTAAAATGCGTCAGATCACCGAAGCAGGAGTTACTTTTAAATCTCCCCGTGATGGCAGCATGATTAATATTACCCCAGAGAAATCTATTCAAATTCAAAATGCTCTTGGTGCTGACGTGATTATGGCGTTTGATGAATGTCCTCCCGCCGATGCCACAAAGGAGCAGGTAAAAGCTGCTACAGATAGAAGCTACCGCTGGCTAAATCGATGCGTTGAGGCTCATAAAAATACTGATAAGCAAGCTTTATTTGGTATTGTTCAGGGAGGAATACATTTTGATTTGCGGACTAAGGCAGTAGAACAACTAGCAGCATTGGACTTACCTGGTTACGCCATTGGGGGAGTTAGCGTGGGAGAAGATCCTCGGTTGATTAACGCTACGGTGAAGCATACTGCGCCTTTATTACCTGGAGATAAACCCCGCTATCTAATGGGTGTGGGAACTTATAGAGAAATGGCTATTGCGATCGCCTCTGGGATAGACTTATTTGACTGTGTAATTCCCACTCGTCTTGGTCGTCATGGCACTGCCTTAGTTGAGGGCAAACGCATAAATATAAAAAATGCTCAGTATAAGCGCGATTATCAGCCTTTAGATACAGGCTGTAGTTGCTATGCCTGTCAAAACTTTAGTCGTGCTTATCTAAATCATATGGTGCGATCGCAAGAAATATTAGGCTATATTATGTTATCTCTCCATAACGTTACGGAATTAATTCGCTTTACTCAACAAATCCGCTTCTCTATTTTTCAAGGTACGTTTGCTGCGGATTTTGCTCATTTGCTGACTGAGATTGAGAATTGATTTAACGTCTACTATAAGTAATTTTTTGATTTGAATGTCAACTGAACATGATACTAAATCCGATTGGCAAACGTAGTACAGACAAGGCATGCTTTGTCTCTTCTGACTACATGCGGGCATAGCCCTTTGTGACTTACAAAATAAATAACTCACCTATAAGAACAGAATTCGGTATGACTCCCACCATTACAACTATAGATTTATTAAAGTTAGCTTCTGGTGACGTTTTATCTTTACAGGTATACAAATTTGTTGGTAAGCAACTAGGCAAAAAAGCTTATATTCAGTCAAATCTTCACGGTGCAGAAATTGTCGGCAATGCGGTTATTCAGCAGTTAATTGAGTTTTTGACGCAGTTAGATTCATCTCAATTGCAAGGTGAAATTTGGCTGATGCCCGTATGTAATCCTTTGGGAGTTAATCAGCGATCGCATTTTTTTTCGACAGGCAGATTTAATAGCTACGATGGCAAAAATTGGAATCGTATTTTTTGGGACTACGAAAAGCAGACAGAAGAGTTAGATTTAACCGAGTTTGCCCACTCCCAGCTAGAGAATGAGCCTGAAGTAATTAGAAACAATTATTTTGCTAAAATTAAGCTGGCATGGGAAGCAGAATTAGGGCGCATTGAGCAGCCAAGCAGCGTACCTATTAGTCGGCAATATCGCTATCAGCTACAGTCTCTATGTTTAGATGCCGACTATGTAATTGATATTCATAGCTCTAGTAATCAGGCAATTAACTATACTTTTGGTTTCAAAGAGAGAATTGCCAGTGCCAAATACCTGTTATTAGAATATGGCATCCTGATGGATGAATATGACGGCGATGCCTTTGATGAGGCATTTCTAAAACCCTGGTTAGCATTAGAAAGAGAGCTGGCTAATTTAGGTAAAGAAATCAGATTTGATTTGGAGTCTTGGACTCTAGAATTAGGCTCAGGGATGACAATGAACCCCTCTTCCGTCGCCCAAGGATTTGCAGGAATCAAAAATTATCTGGCATATAAACAAATTTTGACTTTTCCTACTCCAGTCACAACAGCAGAAATCACTTTAGTTGAGAAGCACAAAATCAACAGCTATTACGCCCCTACGGGTGGTATGATTCAATCCAGACTGCCTTTGCAAACAAGGGTCAATTCAGGAGATAGGATTTATCAGCTATTAAGCTTTAATAAGCAGGGAAAAACCCCAGAAATCATTAATATTTGCGCGGAAACTAAAGGGATAGTGTTTGATATTTCTACCAATCAATGTGTTAATCAGGGTGAATATGTAATGGATATTTTAGATTGTTGATTAGTTAGGGGCGAATGACCGTTAGCCTGTACAGTAATTAATATGAATTCTCAATCATTAAATTCAGATAACCTGCAAACTACTATTCCCATCGCCCCAGAAGGATTTAAGTCTGGTTTTGTTGCCATTATTGGTAGACCAAACGTGGGCAAGTCTACATTAATGAATCATTTGATTGGGCAAAAAATTGCTATCACTTCCCCTGTGGCGCAGACTACCCGTAATCGTTTACAGGGAATTTTGACTACACCCCAAGCGCAAATTATTTTTGTTGATACTCCTGGTATACATAAGCCCCATCACGAACTGGGCAAAGTTTTGGTACAAAATGCCAAGACGGCTATTAAGTCAGTAGATTTAGTTTTATTTGTGGTGGATAGTTCTACTGATGCTGGTACAGGCGATCGCTTTATTTTAGATATTTTAACCAGACTAAATACTCCAGTAATCTTAGGTTTAAATAAAGTCGATTTACAGCCAGCTAACTATCAATTTATTGACGATACATACTCCAATTTAATTGCCGACACTAATTGGTCTACAGTCAAGTTTTCGGCTACTACAGGAACAGGAACAGAACAACTCCAGGCAGCTTTAACCAATAAATTAGAATCTGGCCCTTATTACTATCCTCCAGATTTGGTAACAGATCAGCCTGAACGCTTTATCATCGCAGAGTTAATCAGAGAACAAATACTACTACATACTCGTCAAGAGATTCCCCATTCGGTAGCTATTACCATTGAAAAGATCGAAGAAACTCCTAAAATAACTAAAGTCAATGCAGCCATTAATATTGAGCGTAGTTCCCAAAAAGTAATTTTGATTGGCAAAAAAGGTAGTATGCTCAAAACTATCGGTACAGCAGCCAGAAAACAAATTCAAAAGCTAATTTCGGGAAACGTTCATTTAGAGCTATTTGTTAAAGTTGAACCAAAATGGCGACAGTCTCGTTTGCGTTTGGCTGAATTTGGTTATCAGGTTGAAGAGTAGGTGATAACTAATAACTAATAACTAATAACTAATAACTAATAACTAATAACTAATAACTAATAACTAATAGACTATATGCCTAAAGCTGAGATCGAGGTTAAAGTTAAACTGTTTGCTGTCTATCAAGAGGTTTTTGATGCGTCTGAAATAGACTTGATGCTTCCTGCTTCAGCTCAGGTGAGTGATGTTTTAGCATCATTGATTGAGCAGAAGCCACAACTGGCAAAGTGGCGAGAAGTAACTCGTTTTGGAGTTAATTTGAAATTTGTGGAAGCCGATACCTTTTTACAAGAAGGAGATGAGGTTGTTTTAATCCCTCCTGTAAGCGGTGGCTAAAGATTATTTACAAATCAATAGTAAAGAAGTGAAGATAATTTCATACTTATTACTTCTGCCTGGCAATAACAATTATCAATTTAGCCCTCATCCCTTCTTAAACCCCTTCATTGTTTATTCCTTTAAAGCTTCCCAAAGGTTCGACTTGTAAACTATCTTCTCCTAACTTTTCTAGATGAAGTTCCCATTTAGGAGGATTGCTGAGATGACTATATTTATAGGTTGCTAAACATTGTTCTTTTTGATTAAAAATATTAAGATTATAACCATATTTTCTAGCTACCGTTCCAAACTGATTAACAAAGCGGTATCGTTGCAAATAGTCAAGCATAGTCCATAATTGCCAATTAACAATTAAGTTTATTTGTTGCTTTTTAGGATAGGCAAGCCAATTTTGCACTAGTTTTCCTTCAAAGGGATCAAATTGTTTTGTTGCCCACCAAAAGCTGCTTTGCGTCTTATTAGAAACAGCTTTTGGTTGCTCAATTTGACTAATATTCTGCTTAATTTCAGCCTTCTTTCCAATATTACCTATTGATGAGGAAACCTGTTGAGAAATTTGATCGCAAGCATGAATATAATTTATATTTTTTGATTGAGCGATCGCAGTTTTATTCGCTATAAAAGTAAATATTATTCCTAGACAAATCACTGTTCTATATCTATTCATAAAATTAAAGATGACTCAAATCAAATGATTTTTAAGCCATAATCATTGCTCATTTATCTAAGAAGTTAGTTATTTATTTTATAGGCTGCAATTATGAATTTATGCAGTATGAGAATGGTATTAGTAAAATGACCGAAAAGGGAAGACGAAAAGTACAGTCAAAATTTGTAGTTAACTCAAGTAGTTGTTAAATGCTATAAAAGTAATACGAACTAAAAATTACTATATATACATAATTATAATTAAAAAATTTTCTAATTGGCGGTCTAATAATACAGCCCAACTTTTATTGCATGAAGATTACAGGAGATATTTGATTGATTCTGAGTGACTTAATCCAAAAAAAACAATAGCAAATAGTTCAATTTATATTTGGGTTCAATTTCCATTTGAAAACGCGATCGCTAATTACTAATTAAATAGCGATCGCTCTACAGGAGCAATGTTATTAACTAACTACCTTATAAGTAGGTGGGTGGAATTAAATGTAAAACAAGCGTAAGCAAGATATTACGAGCTATTTTTTTTATTCATTACTCATTACTCGTTACTCGTTACTCAAGTAACGAGACTATCTTTTAATTAATTTGTCCTACCTACTTAACTTAATCAGTTCCAGTTACCAATCAATGTAAAAGACGACCAAAAGTAAGGATGAGCAAGGGATAAATTACCTTCAGGAAACTCTTTTGGTAGAGTCAGTTTTTCTCCATTTGATAAATCAACGCGTCTATCATTAATGTTAACCTTGCCATACAGCATTTCTAATTGAGTTTGTCGCAAAGCTTCAGCTTTAATCAAAGTACTATCTAATTGATTATAAAATTCACCCATCAGAGCTAATGTTCCCAAATCACTAACATACCAAAGGCTTGCTAATGCCGATTTAACGCCTGCTTGTACTGCCAATCCTGCAAAACCTAGTTCTGCTTTTTCGTCTCCTATAGCAGTGTCACAAGCACTTAAAACCAACAAGTCTACGGGCGTATTAGCAGTATTCCAACCAAGCTCAGTAGATATATCCTGTAGTTGAGGAATTCTCAGCTTATCATCATAAAACTGAATATAAGAATCGCTTAAATCTCCTGCTTTAAACTCTGCATGAGTGCCAAGATGAATAATCGAAAAAGGATTTTCACGGCTATTTTGAGCTATAAAGTTAGGAATAGTAAACTGCTCATTCAAAAATGCCTCTCCTTTGCGAGGATCACTAACAATAGTTTCTAATTCTATACCCATAGTCGGTAATGACTCTTGATCGGTAAATTCTGAAGCTCCCATAGCCAAAATAGAGCTTTTTGTAGGATTTACATAACGAGTATCTGTCAAGCCAAAGCTAGGAACTATCGCTGTAGCGTATTTCTCGACTAAAAATTGTTTCCCATCATAAAGTGCTGCCAAGGGTAATAAACGCAAGCCTGAATCCATTGAGAAAACCAAAATATCGATATTGTTAGCTTTTAATTCTGCTTCGATAGGTTCGATCAAAACCTGATAAAGTTCTTCAGCCGATTTCTTGTAACTAACGTCTTGTAAATTTCTGGCGTTGCTAACTTGTTCACGGAATTGAGTTGCGATCGCTATCAAATCTTCGCGGTTCGTGTCTTTGACAGTTTTACGTACAGTTAATGCTTTTGGTTTGGGTGAATCTATAGTCTTAAGATTAGTTGAGGCAACGGTGGAACTTTTAGCAGCAGCAGATTTTGTTTCATCGGGCAGCACAACAAATGATTCAAGCTGATTTTTTTGCAGAGATATATTGATAAATGCAGCTTTTTTACCAGTTTGCTGTTCCAACTCACCCAATCTGCGAGAAATATTTTGGACAGAAGGCACTTTGCCATATAGCTGTAATCCTGAAGAACTAATTAGTTGAGTTAATTGAAGTTCCTCTTGCATCTGTATTGCCAAATCAGCAGGAGCATCTTGGAACTGTGTTTCATAAGCAACACGATCTATTTGCCCTACATCTGCATCAGAATTTTTCTCTTCAGCAGTTTCTTTCTCTTCTTGTTCCTTAGCTTCTTCCTCTTTTTCTGGAGCAGGTTTTTCAGCTGCTTCGGCTTCGTCTGTTGCTTCTTCTGGAGTGGGTTCTTCAGTAACTTCGGTTTCGCTGGTTGTCTCTTCTGGAGCAGTTTCTGATTCTACCTTTTGAACATCAGCCGTTTGATTTGCTTCAACATCTGCTGGAGAATTTGTTTTTTCAGTTGTTCGATCTGTAACGTCTGCATTTTCTGTTGCTGGGGATTCTTCCGTTGCTGGAGTACTAGCTTCCGCTGGAGATTCATCCACATTTGGAGTATTTTCAACAACTTCAGGCTCTTCTTGAATTGCCTGAGAAGATTCGCGATCGCCAACTTCTACTTCGGATGTTGAATCTTGATTAGCAGTTTCTGAAGATGAGTCTAAGTTATCATTAGAATCTTCTGCTGCATTAGAAGTTCCAGTTTCTTCTGGGATAGTTGAAGAATCACCTGCGGGTTTTTCGCTTAAACCAACGCCAGAATCTCCTTCTTCTACCTGAGTCACCTCGCCATCAGCAGTATTGCCTTCCGTGGGAGTCACCTCGCCATCAGCAGTATTGCCTTCCGTGGGAGTTACCTCACCATCAGCAGTATTGCCTTCCGTGGGAGTCACCTCGCCATCAGCAGTATTGCCTTCCGTGGGAGTCACCTCACCATCAGCAGTATTGCCTTCCGTGGGAGTTACCTCACCATCAGCAGTATTGCCTTCCGTGGGAGTCACCTCGCCATCGGCAGTATTGCCTTCCGTGGGAGTTACCTCGCCATCAACAGTATTGCTATCTCCTTGATTAACGTCGGGACCATCAGTAATCATTTCATTGGGATTTGGCAATGTAATATCCGACATATTCCCCGTTTGGGAACGAACTGAATTTGTAGCTAATAATGACCAAGCTACGATCAAAAGTATTTTGACTGGTAGTTGCAATAATTTCATGTTGATATTTTCCTAAAAGATAAAATGATTTTAAAAAGAAAAAGTATAGCCAAAACCAAAGATAAATCTTGTTCCATCTCCAGCCGTTCCAGTAATATCTGTTACAGCAGGTACTATTACTAAAGGCAGTTTTTTAAACAAAACAAGGGGTGTACCAATGGTCAGGTCTTGACCAGTCCACTCAGCCACAAATCCCACGGGGTTCAAAACTTTGACTGCCAAACTGCCAAAGATGCCCACTGTTTTGTTGCCGTTATCGATATCAGACTCAGAGCGAAATTGTCCTCCTCCTATTCCAACTGTTGTGTATAGTTCACTAAAAGCTTTGCTTCTGTCTTGGCGTAGCTTAAATCTTTTAGTAACAACTCCATAAACTGAAGAACCGCCGTCGGTATTACCCCATGTAGCTAAACCTTGTACTCCTAAAGCCACTGCAAAATCTTGTGGTAAGCGACGATGTAATTTAAGGTTGACCGCTCCGTCGCTGAATGGTGAACTTACGTCAACCAAACTAATTCCAATCTGTACGCCAATGTTTTTCAGGGGATTTCCCAGACCAAAACCTAAACCGATTACTCCGTCTGCATCGTCTTGGAAGCGAACACGATCTTGATAACCAAAACCTATCCCCGCACTTCCCCAAGACGCACCATAGGCAGATGGATTGATGATTGTAACACTTGGGGAGGCTCGATAAGATTGCTTGGGAAATGGTATTTGTAATGGTATTCTCTTTGGTTCAAATCTTTCTCCCCCTGTGGGTTGGCGACGTAATGATGGAATCCCGCTATCAGCAGGAGAAGAGGATTCTGAAGATTCGGCAGCTACAGTGCTATTGATATTCAGATGATTGAAAGAGGTAAAGTTGAATTTTAATTCTGACTTGGTGGATTTAATAGTACCTCCTAATAAATCGCTTGCTGATGATTTGGAAATTGCATGGTTGGAAGTTTCGGCTTTAATCTCACTGCCCATTAATAAAAACAAAGCGTTTACCAGAAAAAAGTTAGCAGATCGCGCTAGGGACTTGTTTGTAAATGACATTTACGTGGAAAATTTTTCAATATTTTTATATATAATTACGCTTTATGTTTTCATTTCATTTATAGTTAACAAAGAAAAAAACATGGCAGATATCAAAACAGCTTAAGTTTTACAACAATAACTTTTTTGACCTTTAATTTCTGGTAACTAAGCTTTTTTAAAAGGGTATTTGGCAAATTTTGTTGTGTCAGACTAGTTGTTTTACTTATGGGCTAAATTAATTCCTCTATAAAATCATCTTTGCTATAGCTAGCCACAATTGTCAGCAGTAAAAATAGACAAGCAAGGGGAGATTAAAGCAAACATTAGCCAGAGTTTTTGTCTCATCTAAATTTAAGATAGAAGAAGTAGTGCCTTTGTATATGTTTGCTTAAATCTAAGTAATCTTTTAACCATGTACCTTATGCCAACTGAAAATGTTGACTGGCATCAACAACTTCTTGCACAAGGTGTTTAGCAGCTTACCACCAGGGCCACCATACAGGTTGATATGGTTTATCGTCAAAGCTATATATATTACCTCTACTTTTTAATGCCTTACACTCTAAAGGCTTCATATTGTCTAAAACGCAACCTGCATTGTAGTTAGGATTTACGCTGAACAACTTCTCGCTAGCTTTATTAGCGCAGTTTTGGTCTTCTTCTGTAACTAAGCAAACTAAATTTTTCTTTTCTAGACTTTCTGCCTTCAGATATTTGGCTGTTTTTTGCTGATATGAAGCCTGTAATTTGTTGGCAGTTTGCTGACAAATTTCTTTGCCAGACTGTTTTGGAAGTAGATATTCTGAGTGCCAACTCATGATTGGCTTGAGGTTCACTTGCCCTGGAGTATAGGCATACATTGTTGGCGTACCTTCTTGAGTAGCGCAGACAAAGGCAGTATTAGCAGATTTTTTATTAGGATTTTCTTCTGCCTGGACTGGCAACGAACTTATCGCGATCGCGCAACCGACCAAGGCAGTACATAGGTGTTTTTTATTCATTGATCGTGCTTGTTATTTGGTATATAGAGCTACATCAAACATTTACTAAGTATAATTGACTATGTGAACTTACCGATTTATATATTATTTCACTAAATATATTGTCACAAGCGTAAATTTTTGATAAAGACTATTTTTTGTTTACTGGTTACTCGTTACTCGTTATCCCTTATCCTTCAAAAGTCCAGGTCTAGGCATGAATACAGGTTGACGTTTATTTAGTTGACGTAACCAGAAGCCACCGATAACTGCCACAGTAAGAGATATCCAGCCTGTCAAAGATTGCAACAGCAAAAATCCACCGATCGCAAACATTGAACCAAATAAAAGCAAGGTGGCAGCAATCACTCTAATTAAATCTTGAGTTAAATTCTGGGCTGCGGGGATCCCTGTTCTCTCTCGCTGACGCTTCCAACCAATACCGCCTGGCTGTACCCGTCGATAGAATTCGTCTAAAGTAGCATCGGATTCTGGAGGAGTAAGATACATCACGGTAATCCAGAGTATAGCAGTTACAACCGAAATAAACAGGAGATTAGAACCAAAATCGGCTAATATTTGTTCAAATATAGGAAAAACGTCCATAATTTGTTGAGGATAAATACTGGTAATCAGCCCAATAACAAACCCGCCTACCATAGCAGTCAATTCCGCAGCAGCATTAATGCGCCACCAAAACCAACGCAAGATCAACACCAACCCTGGACCTGTGCCGATCGCAATTACTAAACGAAAAACAGTGGTAATATCAGTAGAATTAAAAGCAGCGATCGCCCCAAAAACTGTCACTAAAACAGAGGCAATTCTACCTACCATCACTAATTCTGCTTGACTAGCGTTAGGCTTGAGAAAACGTCGGTAAAGGTCGTTAGTTAAATAAGATGCACCCCAGTTAATAGAAGTAGAAACCGTACTCATAAAGGCTGCAATTAGCGAAGTCACCACCAAGCCCAACATTACAGGAGGCAAAAAATCCAGCATCAATTTCGGATATGCCAGTTCTTTATCTTCTAAGTCTGGATAGATAACCATTGCCACCAAAGCAACTATAATCCAGGGCCAAGTACGTATTCCATAGTGAAGGATATTAAAAAACCACGAGGCTTTTTCGGCTTCGGCTTCAGTTTTTGCTGCTGCCAAACGCTGTACAAACTCTCCTCCGCCATCGCTGCGACGAAAAGACCACCACTGAAGAAATAAGTAGGCAGAAAAAGTAGTAGCGGTAATTCCCGCAGCATCATTCCACCCCATACTGCCATTGCTGAATTGAACCGGGAAAAAAGACAAAACATCTATCTCACTGGCTTGTTGAACCTGGGGAATAAGCTCATGTATTCCTCCCACATGATTGACTGCTACAATTGCCACGGCGATCGCACCTAGTAAAGCCAGGAAAAATTGAAAGAAATCCGTAGTTACAACGCCCCACAGCCCAGAAAATCCAGAATATACCAGAACTATAACGCTAACGCCGACTACGCTCCAAATTTTGATATTTTCTCCTGGATTAACTCCCAAACTTTGCCAAAGTTCCAAGGCATCTACTACCTTAACCATCGCTAGCATGGCGTAACCAATACCAATACAGTTAATCGGCACAGCAAAGAGAAAAGCTTTCGTCCCCCGCAAAACAGCAGCCGTATTTCCGCCATAACGCACCTCTGTTAATTCTGCATCGGTAAGAATTTCCGAACGTCGCCACAGACGGGAAAAAATATAAATCATGATCACATGAGAAATACCAAAACTCCACCATTCCCAGTTACCGGCAATACCGCGATCGCCTACTACACCACAAATATACAAAGGTGTATCAATAGAAAAAGTGGTCGCTGCCATACTTGTTCCTGCTAACCACCACGGAAGCGATCGCCCTGAAACAAAAAAGTCTTCCATGCTTTGGGATGCCTTGCGAGAAAGAAACACTCCTAAACCAATGGTGAGCAGAAAATATACAAGGACAATTAGCCAGTCAATCAGCGTCATGGATTTAGTGCCTGTTTAAAATGCCTCATTATAGTAGCTATTAATTTTGAGAGATGCGGAATATGAATGCGTATACTCTTGTGAGATAGATTATTTTTCAATAGCATCGTTAAAATTTTTCGTTCGCGAACAAGAGGAAACCACGACTACAAATCGGATTCGGCGACTTATTACATTAGTTCTTTACCGCCTACCTCTTCACTTATTCCTCAAGGTATTCGACGACATTGGACTATCGAAAATCGTCTTCATTGGGGAGGCACGGACGGCGAACCTGCGTCGCCGTATTGAGTGCCGTTAAAAGATGTTATCACCAAAGAAGATACTAGCCCCCAACTTCAAGGAAAAGCATCGACTAATATCTCTTTGTTTAAAAGCTGGGTTCTCAATTTATTGAGAGTTCACGGTTTTGATTCGATGACCGAAGCGTTGGATTATATGAGTAACAATTTGCCATTGTTGCTTTCTTTTTGCCATTAATTTGGTTTGATATTTGTTTAATTGGCGATCGCATCTCTTTGCTCAAGAATGAAACAGCCCTACCTATAATTGGGGGACTTTCTATTGTTTTTCTCCCCCAGGATTGACGAGCGACCCTGCGTCGCCGACAGGCGCAAAGGAACGCGCGAGTTTGGGGGCGGGGGGCGAAATAGTAACCAGGACGCAATGGATAAAATACGCCAATACATCATCAATAATCCCCGATCCTGGTCAATAGATCGGTTGCATCCAGATAACCCCTCAAGATGGTAAATAAAACCCTGTAACGGCGATCGCGCGATCGCCTAACGACCAATGAATCCAACCATAATCAAAATCCATGAAATATGACCTTAATAAACACCACAGGCGATCGATCCGATTGGGAAATTGATTTGAGGTAGATAGTGAAGGCATATAATATATCACTATGGACTTTGAGTACGATCCAACAAAAAGTGTAACCAATAAATCTAAACACGGCATAGACTTTGAGAAAGCTCAGGAACTTTGGAAAGACCCTTTTTTGCTTAGAATACCTTCAAAATATGAATCTGAAAAACGCTTTTTGTTTATCGGTAAAATAGAACACAAATATTAATCAGCAATTACAACTTATCGAAATGAAATTATTCGCCGTACTGAACAAGTATCTAGAGATTACAGCGAAAAGACAGCAGAATACCAAAATATAGGTATTCCTGAGTATTGGATTGTCGATCCTATTCAACAGAAAATAACAATTCTAGTTTTAGAGTCAAGAAGCTACGCCAAAACAGTATTTACGGTTGATGAAACTATTGACTCGATGAATTTTCCCGAATTAAAAATTACTGTGAATAATATTAGGAGGGCAAAATCAAGAAATCAGATGTAAAAAAATAACTTTTCAGATGTCCTCTTAGTATTTATCGTTTATTGATTCTAAGTAATTAGCGATCGCTTTGGCAATCTCTTCCTTGCCAACTGCTGGTTGGGGCAGTTGATTTTTTGTTACTAGATAAGCCACCTGTGCGCTAGCTTGATGTTCTTCTCCACGGTTGGCTACTACCATCTGATAACCTTGTTGCAATCTGGTTTCGGCGATAGCGATCAATTCTTCATGGGAGATGTTTTCTTGATACTTAAAAGCGATTATGCCCAAGCTAGGATATTTAGCTCTTACCTCCCCGATTACCTTTTGAGTGGATACCAGCTCAATTTTAGACAATGCCCCACCGCTAGAGATTTTGCCAGGAAATACTTGAGCAGGTTTATAGTCAGCAACCGCAGCCGAGAAGATTCCATAACGATAATTCTTTTGTAATTCTGTCATTACTTCCGAGCGATATTCATCGTAGGTAGTGACAATCTTGTAGGGAAGATAGCTAGGAGGAGTATAGCTGCCTTGTCCATGAATTAATTTTACCTTTGCACCTCGAAGATACAATTCTTCAGCGATACAGGTGCCTAACCTGCCTGTAAAGCGATTAGTAAGACGACGTATATTATCGATCGGTACAGGGGTAGGACCTCCCGTAACTAGGATAGGAATATCCTTGAGAGATGATGAACTAACTGCACGACATACAGTAAAGGCGATCGCTTTTTCTGCGGGCAGATTGTTTTTACCATTAGCAACTTTGGGCGGGATAATCTTTACTCCCATTTGATTTAGCTGCTGTAGAGATTTGGTTAAAATAGAGTTGTGCAAACTACCGTGCATTGTCGGCGCAATCAGAATTTGAGCTTTACCTTTTTCCATTCTGCCAATAGCCGAAGCTAAAGTAGAAGCAATGACACCATCGGCAATACCTAACGCCATTTTATTGATGGTGTTATAGGTTGCAGGGGCGACCAAATAAGCAGCAAAAGGATTATCATCGCTGAGGTGTTCGGCATTTGCCGTTAGTTTGGTAACCACAGCATTAGTAGTACTCCATTCCAAAGCATCAATAGTGGTGTATCTCAATGCTTCATTCGAGGCAAAAGCAATCACCTCAGCACCCTGACGGCGGAGAGTACGAGCAATTAAGGGTGCTTTCAAGGCTGCAATGCTACCTGTAACCAACAGGGCAATGCGCTTATTTTGCAGATGATTTGATTCTAAAATAACTTGACGATCCGTAGGGTACGCGATCTCGTAATCGCCTAATTCTGATTCTGCTGGCGGCTGAAAATCCCAATCGCTCATAATATCAAGACTTGTCCTCTCTTCTTTTTAGATATTAAGCCTTCCTGTCGTAAATAGCTGATATCCCCCTGTAAAACTAGCCAAGGAAAGAACAAACTAACAAACTGCCAAAGACTAGTCGGTTGTAAAATGGCTTTACTGCTGAAGAACACGGCAACAATTCCAATAGCGATCGCAATTCCTGCCCAACTTTTAATAGCGCGAGGTAATACAAAAAACATTAACACTTCTGCGGTGAGAAATAGAATAGACGTATCGGCAGCGACTCCCCTCCACCAGTAAGGATAAACGTTATTTGTAAAGTAAATATTTTGTCCTAAAAAATAAACTCCCAATAGCATTGACATCCTCCCCCACTAAACGCTTCGCGCTATAGTGGGGGATTCCTAAGACTCACGACTTAAGTTTTCTGTTTCGTTCTGTGCCAACTAAGTAGGTGGGTGAAATAATTTATAAGATGTCAAAGTTTAATTTTTCCCTACTACCAACTACCCACTACCTACTACCTATCATCACCGTTTTATATTTAATTAGACCGATTTACTTAGAATACTGTTATTAATATCCCCGTCGCATCCAGTCCACAGACATTTTGAGCAAGGGCAAGTCTTGCTTGAGAGACGATCTGCCCGACCGCCTGTATACCTCTATTTCTTATACCAATTTAAATTGAAGACAAGGCAAAAGAACTAAACTAAAAGCTGTTGTTGAGTTCTTTTTAGTAATGGTTGGAGTGACTTCAATTGAAGTAAAAGAAAGTTTGGCTCATCTAGCCGAACAGTTACGTCAAGCCAAAACACAGAGTTCTAAAGAAAGATTGCAAGTTCTCTACTGGTTAAAACAGGAAAATGCGCCCAGTATTGTAGCGCTCGCCAAAGCACTAGGCAAGCATCGAAATACATTACAAACCTGGTTGTCGATGTACCGAAAAGGTGGAGTAGAAGCAATGTTGGCAATCAAAGTATCGCCTGGGGGAGTACGAGTAATACCTCAATGGGCAGAAGATACTGTAGCAAAGCGGTTAAAGGAAAGCCATGGATTTCAAAGCTATGGAGAAGTACAACAGTGGTTATCAGAAACTCTGAGAATAGAGGCAGAGTATCATGCGGTCTATCAGATGACTCGTGATCGACTTAAAGCTAAACTCAAAGTTGCTCGTCCTCAACACTGTAAGCAAGACATCGAGAAGAGATCGGCTTTTAAAAAAGCGCACCGCCCTGACATGCGGACAAGTCTTTTGTGAGGAAACCTCAGACATAGGGACGGAGCAAGAAACCTTGCAGACGACCTCAAGTTGTTAAGTCAATACTATCGCCAAGTACGGCAAGATGAGCGTCCAATTCGCTACTTTGTCGAAGATGAGAGTCGCTTTGGACATCACTACTATTGTTGGACGATTAATTACGGCTAGTGGTGTCAAACCAATTGGGGAGTGGCAGTGGTTATTCAAAGCATGCTGGCTCTACGGTGCCGTTGAACCAACAACAGGAGAATCTCTTTTTCGGCAATTTTCTCATGTTGATATTCAATGCTATCAAAGGTTTTTGGATGAGTTTTCTAAGACTTATCCTGATAGTCGATAATGGACGTTTTCATAATGGCAAGGATTTAATCCTACCAGAAAATATAGTTTTGCTGTTTCAGCCACCTTACTGTCCTGAGTTAAATCCAATTGAGCGATTGTGGAAACATCTCAAGGCGGATTTAAAGTGGGCTTCTTTTAAAAGCCTAGCTCAACTTTAAACCAAAATCGCTCAACTGCTTAGTAAGTTAACGCCAGAAGTAATTGCTTCGATCACAGGTTATTCTTTTATTTTAGATGCTTTATCTGCCCTGAATACCATTTAAATTGGTATAAAGTTCTCAGTGTTTGCTGTAAAACCTGAGCATTAGCCGATCTGAGAAATTTATTGTCTTTCTTGGCTTCTGTTAGCTGTTTAGCTTGTACGTGGTAGTTGGGGAATGGCTCATCAACTGGCATGATGTACTCACTTTCAATTGAGCAAGCATTAATTAGTGACTTACGAGACTTGCACCAGTCTTTGCGATATCCAAGGGCAAAGTAGAAGAGTCGAGGGAGAATGTTACCATTACTCCCCTGGCGGGTAAGCTTTTTAATTAGGACTTCCTGTTTGACATCTGACATACTTTTTATTTCTTGTCCTATCTTTTTACAGAAGGCAAGAACCTTTTCCTTTTGGGGTTTGATTAAAAGTTTTCCAGAGTATTGCCTCACATTGAATCCTAAAAAATTGAAGCCATCATCTATGTTAAGTAGTTTGGTTTTCTCCTTACTGAGTTCTAATCCTCTGCTTTTTAACCATTGCTCTACTTCTGGTTGCAATTTCAGGATTTCTTCCTTACTCTTAGCAGCGACCACAAAATCATCGGCGTATCTGATTAATCCTGCCTTAGAATTTAAGGTTTTTATCAGTTTTTCTAGTCCGTGTAACCCAATATTTGATAATAATGGGCTAGCGACCCCGCCCTGTGGCGTTCCAGCATTGGTATTGTATTTAATGCCTTCGTATACGTAGCCAGCTTCCATCCATCCTTTGATAAGCCCTATTTGAGGTGCTGTATCAATTAAGTTTAAAATGGATTTGTGAGCAAGGTTATCAAAACAGCCTTTTATATCAGCATCTAATACCCATCTATTTCTGCCAGCGATATTATCTCTAAATCTGTTAAAGATTTGACAGATGGCATCATGACAGCTTCTACCAGCCCTAAAACCATAACTGTTTGGTTCAAAGACTGCTTCCCACTCAGGTTCTAGATAATTTTTTGCTATGTTCTGTGCGACCCTATCCTTGATGGTTGGGATTCCGAGAAGACGTTTCTTGCCATTGGATTTTGGTATAAATACCCTCCTGGTGGGCTTTGCCTTTGGCATAACCCAGTTATTGACAAGTTTTACCCGCTCTGCTGGAGTTTTTATAACCTCCTTATCTACTCAAGGTGTGTTTTTGCCCCCGTTATCTTGGGTAATTCGTCTTACAGATTCTAATAAATTTGCGTAGCTTCGTAGTAACAGTTTTTGCAGTCTTCTCAACTGCTTCCACTGACCAAGTTTTCTAGCACGAAATATCCGACGTTGAAGATTTCTAATCAGCTTGTAGACCTCGACCCAGTTAACCTGGTTCCAATCTACTAGCTGTTCCGCCTGTCCATTTACTCGGTAGAGTATCAAACTTTTCATTTGGTTCGATTTCTGATTCGTTTTTTATTTCGTATATGACCCAAAAGAAGTCAGCTAATACTTTCGTTCAGGAGCAAATTCACAACTCCTATCTTGAGCATTACCTCAAGCATTCGCTTTTTCTTTCTTCCTCTGCCCTCCAAGGAATTCCGTCTTTGTTACCTCAGACCTACTAATGGTTCGACTGCCACTAGACCTTGTAGGGTTTTCCCTGTTGTATCAGTTGATGTCTTAAAAGTGATTTAGATGGATATCTATTTCGCGGTAGGGATTTATTTCCACATCAGAGCCAGACGGGAAGACTCAGATTACTCTACTCACCTTTTTGGTTATTGCCTATCAGGTGTCATTTGGCAATTTGGTTTATCACGCGATTTATCCAATATCTTAGACCGTGTTCATCTTGTCACTTCTCCTTCTAGCTCCTTTTCCGATTGACCCTATCGTGAAGGCTACATTCGTGGCTCTGCATATTTCCTGTTCGTTACCTACTTAGTATTAAGCCTACCTCAGTAGAGGTATTTTACGTGAAGGTAAGAGGTGGAAATCCCTTAAGAAAGTCGGCTCTCTGCTTCAACTGACCAGTTCAGGTCGCGCCTCGTCCGAAACCGTGCGTAAAAGTTTCCCTTTACACGGCTACTCAAAGGTATTGCTATTTGTCTTTTTACAGGCTTCTGGCTGCATTGATTAATTTAATATCTTCCGCAGTTTTTTTATCATGACAATGTCCGTGAAGTAATTGGTAATTAGAATATACACTCTTACCACTAAGCTTTTTGGCTATGATGTGGTCGGTTTCTTGTATATCTCCATTGCGGATGTATAACTCGCAGTGGGTGCATCTTCCTTTTTGTTTCTTGAGCAAGCTTGCTTTTAAACTGTCCATTTCAGGGTGTCTACCCATTCTGGTTGCCCAATAGCTAAGATTGCCGTCGTAGGGGCTTGCCTTACCTTTCACTTTTACATATCTGTTGCTGCAAGAGGTATCGGTATGACTTGCGAGATATAGTCCAGTTTTCCCTTCTCTAGTTGAGAATCGGTTTACTTTTCTACCTTTGATTGTCACATAATTCCAATACTTTGCGTATGCTCTTTTCCAGTCCGCCTTACATCTTCTTCGACTCCAACTTCTCAATTTATAATACAGGGCGTGAGGGATTTTACCCCGTCTACCCCTGCTGTTTTCTTACCGCGATTATCCTGAGAAACTCTACCTACTGCTAAAAGCCTATTTGACCAAGACCTCATCAGTGTTTTTTGAAGTTGACGAATTTTCTTTTTATCGCCTTGACTTGAAGCTTTGAAAATTTGTTTTTGTAGCTTAAAGACGTACCGTTCGATTTTATGCCAATCGATATTCTCCCATACCTCTGTATTCAGTGTTGAATCAGAATTAGTCATTTGAACTGTTTACTTGCAACTTTTCAATCAATACATTTTGCGAAATACGTCTGCATATCCTGGGCGTTGCCCCATCTCTTTTCCAGCATTACCTGTCAGTTCGGGTTAGGCATTAGCTTCTTATTCCATCTTTCCTTCTTGTTGCCTAGTTTCCTAGAGATTTCGTCTTGATTGACTACCTAATTTGATTAGGAGCGCAAAGAAGGTTACTTCGTTCGGAGTTTTCGTTTTGAGTTATTTAGAGGGTATTTATCTACGCTACATCCTTGGCATTTTAGTGGGGGTACTCTTTTGTTATCTTAGATAGAGAATTAATCAACTTTACCTCAAGTTTTTGCAACAGAACCAAGTCAAGCTTAGATTTAGGTATAACACAGTGCATTCATAGTTTGTTCAAATAGAGGAGCTATTTCGGGTAGTAAAGCAAAAACTTGATGATTTTGTCTGCTGCTAAGAGTCTTAGCAGCATAATCAAACATTTTTTCATCGGTTGGTAGCTCACAAAAATCAAGCAATTGCTCTAGGCTATTTTGGGGTTTGGCAACTAATTCTTCGTATTTAAGCAGATAAACGCTCTCTGGAAATTGTTCGACTAGCTTCAAACCTTCTTGCATAGTCAAAATCCATTCTAATACTGCCATATCTGTATGATCGCAATGGTCGGTAATTGCTTCTAAGGTGTTCTGCAAAGATGAGTTTGTAGCGGCTATTTGTTCTATCAGTAAATGCCATTTGCGATTATTTAGACCCCACCAATCATAAGTGTCATCTTTGACATTAACACCAAGGCGTTTTGACCATCGATTGATCGATCGACAAGTATCCCAACCATTACGAACTAAAAAGATAAATTTAGCATCGGGAAAAATTTGTCGTACAAAGGGTACTCGAAAAATGAGTTCTGGATACTTATCTACTAATTTGGAGGCACCAACAGCAGTTAGATAGGCACCAAATAAACGATGTGCTGTATGTATAGACAAATCGGTTGCATCATCTGTTCCGAGGCGATAGCGAGCATCTCCCTGACTATAACTACCGATCAAATCTTCTTTTGGATAAATTGTATGCCAAAGTGCTTTTGGTTCGTTAAGAAAGCCAACTTGTTTGTGTAAAGATAAAATTACTCCCAGAACAGTAGTACCGCTTCGTCCCGTACCAATTATAAAAATAGGTTTTTTGACTTTTTTAAGCTGTGGTAAACTTTGTGCGATCGCAAAAAACTTAAAAATCAAAGGGTTAATCCATTGTCCCTTAGTAGTTAAAGGTCTACCTTCAAAAAGAGTATAGCCGATCAGACGAGATAAGGCTTTCGTAGGTCTTGTTTTGATATATAAATTATCAAGTTGAGCAACCATTCTCAAGAGTAATTGTTAAATTCTTTGTATAATATCATATTCCTTTGTCCCCACAATATTTGTCAGGGTAAGCGCAGCAATTCTCATTTTGAAAAAGAGCTATTTGGTCGAGAGAGGCACATAAACCCTATCCAGTCTGAACATTGATCTTCAAGCCTTACCTGCATACAGCCCTTACTTTATGTCTGTACAACATCTTTGGCAATGGCTAAGAGAAAACATTTCCGATCATAAGAACAATTTAGTTTTCACTTTTCCTTGGTGTACATTTGAGTAACAGAATATGGTGGAAGTATAATATTTTGCTCTGTTTTACCTGTTTTTTGTTGCAATATTCCTGGTCTAGTAATCAAATCTCTTGGAGAACCTGAAAGAATTTTATAATTTATTTCTTCTGGGAATAAAGAACTGATTGCAACTTCAATTTGGCGAGGAGATAAATTGAGAATTAGTGAATTTTGCTTTTTTTGATTGGTAAACATCCAGCCATATAATGCGGGATAAGAAAATTCGTCTTTACCAATTAAGGTAAATTTATTAGCAAAATTAATCTTCTGAGCGTTAGTCATTCCTTTCGTTGCATCGCCCAGCATTTTTAGAGCAGAACCCGTAGCTGACAGGGTAAGAGGTTGAGTTACAGCATTTTTATCGGCAGGATTATTAAAGCTTGTTTTGCTTTTTAGAATAGTTGAGAATTGAGAACTACCGATTAACATATGATTACAGGCCATATCGATACGAGGATCTTCTAAGAAAAGTAAACCCATTGATAAGGCATACATTCCATGAATCCAACTTCCTACAACTCTCTGTCTTTTTTCTTCTTGAGTTGTCTTAACCTTTTCCATTAGATTGTATTCTGTAACCCAAATTTTCTTATTATTAGGAAAATATTTAATAGTATTACTAGTCTTGTACCAGCTTTTAAAAGGCTCGCCTAAGATAAGCGGAACATCTTCTTTGAGGAAATAAGGATATTTTTCAGTTGAGATTTTTCGGTTTGCTAAACCATTGATAGAATAATCATGAATAGTTATCGCATCTGCCAAAGGCAAGGTTGTGGCGATAATTTTTTCATTCCATTTGTCACGTCGGCTCCATCTATTTTTTCCTCTACTGCCTACTCCAATTACGGCAATTTTTGCTTCAGGAAATTCCTTTTTTATTGCAGATATCCATTGATTGGCTGTATTAGCATAATCCTCAGGGCGAGGAAATATTTTACGATAATTTTTTATGCCAAAGTAAAATTCATTACCAAGCTCAACGTACTTAACTGGTAACCCTAAATCTCTTGCTGTTTGTAACATTTTTAGTTGAGATTTGAGATCGGAAGTAAGCATATTCAAAGCAAATACTGGAGTTAAACCATTTGTTTTGAATTCAGCAGAAAAATCTTGAAGTTTACTTGCAGTATATTGGCGGTCTTTATTTGACACAAAATGAGGTAAACCTTCAGGTAGGTTACTGGTATCTTCAATTAGTCCTCCTCTCTGCCAATTCCAATAATTAGACTCAGCTCCTCCTGGTATACGTATCGTTCTCAGATTTAATTTGTCAACAGAATTCCAAAATTTTTGGTCGTGCCAAGATTCAACTCGCAGAGAATTTACATTAGAACAGACATAATTAGGTGAAAGCGATCGAATAGAAGGTGAGAGAGTAGCGATAGAGATTTCCTGAGAATTATTAGATTGAGTTGAAAATTGTTTCTTTTGAGCTAATGACAAATTATTTTTTTTATTATCTGTACAAGAAGTTGTTCCTAGTAAGAGGATAAATATTAAAACAAGCAGATTAATGAATTGAGATAAATGACTATTTTTACTATCTATTTTCATATTTAATAGCTGGTTCTAATTTTATTTAATATAAATCCATCTGGGGACTGTTTATTCCTATTCCAACCAAAGGCTAAAAATATCCAAATCTAAACCAACTTAATAATTTAATTGTAAGACTACATAGTTTAATAATTAAAAAACCTTGATGATTTTCAAATTTACTATTTCAACAATCTCGATCAAACAAGATGAAAGGATGAAAAAATAATTTCTTGGCAATTAATTTAGTTAATACAAACAAAAGTTTATATTAAATTAAAAAAAACTATACTTGATTGGCAGTTAATATGTTAGAATAATAAAACTTATATTTGCTAAAGTTATTAAAGTTTATAAACCTATAAGCAAAACGCTTGATTAGTTTTTATTATAATACTTTCTGGTAAACGCTTATCAATTTTTGATAATGATTTTCTGGACTAAAATGTGTTTCTACCCTGCGTCTACCAGCTAAACCCATTTCCCTCGCCTGAGTTAAATGTTCAGCCATCCACAGCATTCGTTCTCGTAATTGTTCTGCATCTCCTGGATGTACAAGATGACCATCAATGCCGTCAGTTACTATCTCAGTCATTCCACCAATTCGGCTGGCAATTACTGGTCTTCCATGAGCAAAAGATTCAATCAAAGTTAGACCAAAAGTTTCGTACCATTGCGATGGAGTTATAGTACAAATACTATGGCGAATAAGTTTCTGTAACTCTCGCATGTGCTTAAATCCTAACAAACTTATATGATTTAGCTCTCTTTCTTGAATTAGTTTTTCTAGCTTTGGACGAGCGGTGCCATCGCCTACAATTAATAAAGGAGTATCTTTAATTAACGACGCAGCTTCAATTAGAGTAAAAATTCCTTTAGATTGCTCTAATCTTCCAAAATAAAGAAAGTATTCTCCTAGTGCTGTACTTGGTTGGTAATCTGATGCATCAATAAAATTATGTACTGTAGTTACTTTATCGGCCGGAAGACCTAATTCAATTAATTTTTCTCTTTGAAAATAACTAACCGCTATAAAATGATCTATTTTGTTGACTGAACCCAACATTTTAGAAACATAAGACTCTACGGTACTTAAGATCGATCTTGATAAGGAACCTTTATTACATCTTTTTAAGGTTGCTTGCCAAAAAGCGTGACCATTACAAGCTTGGCATATATTACCATCAGAGAGAAGAGTATAAACAGGACAAACTATTTTGTATTCATGCAAGGTTTGCACTATAGGAACATCAGCTTTTTTGAGTGGCGATAAAATCGAAGTAGTAAGTTGACCATAGTAAATATGTAGATGTGCAAGATCGATTTGATGGTCGCATAATAAACTTTCCATGGATAATGCAGCAGACCTTGAATATACGAATTCAAGTAAATCTTTTGGTGTTGGTTGCTCAAAATCTATCCTTCTAGGAAAATATTTAGACCAAGGAGTAATTTCGTTTTTAGGATGTTCTGCTGCATGAGGAATCACTTGGTGACCATAGTGATGCAACAATTGAGCAAGAGCGAATTGATATCGCTCCGAGCCACCTCGAATATGGTAATTTTGACCAGCATTAACGATTGTAAGGCTCACTGATATCTTAGTTGGTTATAGGTTAGATATTAAGTAGTTCAATAGGGTAATTTATATTTATAATTACTTGTTTGTAATTACCAAGGAATAGGACGAGCCAATAGATCTGCTAAAACTATCTTTTCTTGGTAATAATATTCCTCAAGTTTCTTTTGAATTGCTGCTGGAATTTCAACTGTTTCATTAGTAGAAGCGGTATTGAGTCTATAATAGAGCGTATCAAACCAGCGTCTTATTTGGCGTAGGAAAAAATGAATGGGTAGGTTATATGTGTATTGTCGAATGTTAGTACGAAACCGTTCATAAGCACCATGTAGTTTTGGATTTTTCATGGTTTTAGTCTGATTAAATATTTCAAATTTGTATTCATCGTAAAAAGCAGAATCAATGCCAGCAAAATCACAAACATTTTTGACTACAGAACGAGGAGATGAGCATAAATCTTCATAAAAACCAATATAGACATTATCACGACCAAATATTTCAAAATATGGCTGCAAGTAATTTGAATAACATCCTTGTTTGAGCATATTGAAAAAGTGAATCTGTGGAATAAATTCAGATGAATTTTTATTATCTTGCACTTCTAATTTAGAATTCTCTTGTTCTAACTGTTTCTCTACATATTCCTCAAATATCATTTCTTTGGGAATGAATGCTCTTTGTTTCGCATATCTATAGCAAGAAATTAGTCGAGAGATCGGTTCACGAAGAATAAAAATAACTTTGGTGTTGGGTAATGATGTCTTGATTCTTTGAGGAGTACCCCACGAATAGAGATAATCAGGTGAAGCCTCCATCCTTAAATGCTCTAAGCTCAATTGACTCTGAAAAAATGTATTGTATTTCTCTAAACCTTGTGACCAGTTAGTCCCAAATGATGGTACTAAGTAATCGTTATCAATAAAAAAACGAGTTTCTTTTTTAGCAGCAGCACAGACTTTCGGATGAGCAGCTAAGTAATAAAACAAAGATGTTGTTGCAGCTTTGGTAGTACCGCCAATAATTAAATATCGATGTTCTAGGAAACTGGACATAGTAAAAAAACGATTAGAAATTTGATTTTGAGAATAAACAATAAGAGGCTACTATATTGTTTTATTATTAACTTACCACTTTTTATTCTTTTATTATTTTTCTTTAATTGGTGAAATCATGTTTGAAAAACTAAAAAGATAATAAAAAGTCATCATTGATATTTTAATTTTGTCTAGCCATGATGCATTAGATAAATAACACTTTATATAGTTAATTCCTTCATTATTGATTACTCCGTTTTTTAAGTAAATACTAATGCCTCTAGCAAAAATTCTATTAGTATATTTAATAAACTCTGGCAATTTTAATTGCATGAAATAGGCAACAACGATATTTTTATATGCTCTTCTTTGTGCAAATATCTTTCCCATCTTTAAAGTATTACCATTATCCTCATGTATTCCCTGAACTGCTAATTTCTTGTCTAAAAAAAAACCTTGACTCAATGCGATCGCTATAACCACTAAATAGCGATCTGCTCCTCTTGTAAGAGATTCAGTCATGGGGAGGATTGACTTAATTAAAGAGTGCTGAAAACACAGTCCTGAAGTTGGAGGAGGATAAAATGGGAGCTTACCATGTTTTACTTGTGTTATGAAGTTACATTTGCGCGAGCTTTTTTCGCGACTAACTCCAACAAGTTTTTCAGAACCCTTATCTACTAGGTTGAGGGAGTGAAAGCACCAGCCAATATCTGGATGCTCTGTAAATATATTAACAATTTCTGCTACTTTTTCTGGTAAAAAAACGTCATCAGAGTCAAGAAAGCAAATAATATCTCCTTTGCTAACTACAAAACCAGCATTAAAAGCTGACGCTTGACCACCATTTTCTTTAAAGACAGGAGTAATGAGATCGCCATAGCCAAGAATAATTTGTTGTGAGTTATCAGTAGAACCATCGTCTACAACGATTATCTCCTTATGGCAATAAGTTTGACTCAGAGCGCTATTAATAGCTTCTGCCAAAAAAGATTCATAATTGAAATTGTTGATAATGATGCTTACGAGGGGCTCATTTTTCATTAATTTTTTTAAAATAACATAGTTAACTGTAAAATCTCTGCTATTAAGATTAAATCATAAAAAGGATTTAGCTTTATTCTTAAGTTGCTGCAATAGCTGTAGCAAGCGATTTCGTGAAGATTTAAAAGAAGTTACTCTTATCCTTCCCTTTTTTCTTCTTGTTTTCTGCACTCCTGCATTCTTCTAAGATAACTACCGTTAGTTCACCATTCAATAATCTTTCTATAAAGTCTGTCCCAGGACTAATACCAGAGCGATCGTTACCCTGCAACAATTGATATCCCTCTACTCCACCAACTTAACAAGCAATCTCTTCCCAGAGAGTTTTAGTAATAATGCCATTACTATGATGGGTACCGTTTTTAGAATCTAAATCTCTCCCATCAACTGCTGCTACTTGTACAGTGCGATCGCGGATCGAAATATGCAAGAGGTTTAATTAATAATTAGTCAGGTTTGAGAGTCAATTACCGAACTCCAGTCATCGTTTTTGACTGCTACTTCTAATTGGTGACGGCGTTTGATTTCGACCTCGCTTTGCATAGCTTGTGATGTTAATTCATCAGTTAAAGTGGCATCTGCCATTGCTTTACGCAGCTTCAATTTCTTATCCTCATAGGCATCACGTTCGGCATTGGTCATAGTAGCTTTGGCTGCTTCGCCAATCGTCCGCGCCCAAGTTCCTTGTTCTCCAGTATTTCCAGTGGGAGTATAATTAATTTCTGCTATCCAATCATTTTTAAGTGCTTCCATTATTTGACGTTTGGGAAACTTAAAAGTTTGAACCCGAACAAAGGTACATACTTGAGTCCCGTTTTGAGCGATATGTCCTCTAAGAGAACGTAAAACATCTCTAGAATAACCAACATACTGATAAACGCGATCGCTATCTAAAACTGCATAAACTCCTGCAACTTTAGCGTTTCTTGCTTGTTTTTCCCATGCGGATAAAGTAACTATGGCTGTTCCATCAGATTGCGGGGCAATAATGATAGAGGCATCAGCATTATGCTCATGCTCAGAACTATATAAAAAGCCATGCAAACCTTGATGAGCAATAGGAACGTTTTGATGTTCGATGGGAGTATTTTTTTCCGATTTCACAGCTATAGTCTTGGTAAAGATCACTGATTATCCTACCCGTATTTAGTTTGACAAAACCTTTCTAGACAAGAATTGTAATTTAATTTTTGGCGGTGCTGATTACATATTTGCCATTAATAGAGATTAAAGAGAATTACAACAAACATCTATTTAAAACTCAACTTGCGCTAAACGCTTCTGTAACATCCCTGGAAAAGCTTCATAGTATTTTTGATTGAGGGGAGAAGGATGGGGCAAGGGTAACAATGTCACAGAACGTTGATGAGTCATGCCCATATCGTCTGTGGCACTGAGGTTTACGGTTAGAGAATTTTCAAAGCGATCGCTACTTTTATAAAAACTATCAACTTCTCCTTTTGCACCATAGGGAACAAACCATTTAAAAGCTTCTGTTCCTAGAGGGATAATCTGATTTCCCTGCCAATGAAAGACTAATAATCTTTCTATAAAAGGACGAAATCTTTTTTTTACCTTCATCAAATAAGCTTTATTTCCTGGTGGCTTGTACGGCACAGTATTAGTTAATAGAACTCTCTCAATAATAGTAGCGTCTAAATCTTTTCTGGAAGGGGCTTTTTGTTTATAAATCCCATAATAAAAACCTTCTCTGACCATTGTTCCTGAAGCACCAATTAAAGGTTGCTCAGCATGAACCTCATCTTTACCCAAATCACGACCAAAAAAACATAGGGGGCTTTGTAAATTTCCTGCATAAAGAATTGGCTTAGTAGGCTCAAAACCAGCAGATTTATATACAGAAATATCTATCGGAAAATCTTCTCTTTGTGCTTCTTGTTGCACCTGAGCAATTAAAGTAGCAATATTGGACATAAATTAATTTTGTTAATTATTAAGCTGCTGTAAACGGCGGGTTTAAACCAAAACTAGGTATACTGCTGAAGTTTGATAAAAAAAAAGCTTTTTACTTCTTTTTCTCTAGTTCCTAATATTGTATTGAATTTAGTTTATAAACCGTCTACCGTGTCAACAGTAATTACTAAAACATATATTTTAGTTGCAATTTACCAATTGCTGGCTAAAATCGGTAGAGTGATTTTGCGATCGCTACAGTTTTTTAATCAATATAGTTGTTAACTTAACTACAGAATTACAAGAATTGATTCGTGCTTCTGCCAGACTGGAAAGGGTTTTAAGTCTTTGGCAGCACTGGCACTATATTTAATTAGCGATCGCTCGTTATCGAATTTAACGGCACTGTCAACAAAGCTTTTTAGCTATTTTATAGTTTTTTTCGCCCACCTATTTAGTTCTTAAGCCTGAGACTTTCCAACTCAGATCGCGGTAAAATGATAAAAAGTCAAAAAACTTAATAACAGTTCAACTTATAGCCAAATTTTCAGAAAAACAATTAAGTAAGAGTTATGATTCTTCAAGATCCGCAAACAATTCGGCACTATCAAACAATCACCGACGGCATGGTAAACCTCTGGTGTAGACGCTATAGCTTTGAGGAAATTAGACTGTATTTGGATGGCTATATTGCTTGTTTGCGCAACAGCAACTTTATTGAGCAATACCAGATTCATAAATTAGAAGAGCAAGCATTAAGCTTTCTGCGAGATCCCTCTAATTTTGAGCTATCTTTTCCTCAAACACAAATGGAAACTGATACAGACTATTATTAATTTTATCTTTGAGTTTTATCTCAGAATCAAAGACAGTTTTTATATTTATAAGTGGGTGGGTGAGTGAAATTGAATGTAAAACAAGCGTAAGCAGGATATTACGATCTATTTTAGTTACTCATTACTCGTTACTCGTTACTCACTGCTGAAACTATCTTCTAATTAATTTGTCCTACCTACTTAGTGATGGTCGAGAGTGTTAAGACATAATTTCTAATGTAGGGGCAAATGAAATGGCATTCGCCATCAAAATACATTTTGTCCTAATAGAAGTGTCTGTAACTATAAGTGATTTTTTTGAATAAACAAACAGACGACTATAATTAGCCGTCTGTTTAGAGTTGCAAGCAGTGATTCTAGGAAGCTAAGGCAACTTCCACCATCTGTTGCAGTTCACCACTTTGATACAGTTCGATCGCAATGTCTGAGCCGCCAACAAACTCCCCATCAATATATATTTGAGGGATAGTAGGCCAGTTAGAATATTCCTTGATTCCTTGGCGTATATCTTGATCTGCCAAAATATCTACGGTTTCGTAAGGAACACCCAGAGTATTGAGAATTTGGACTACATTGTTAGAGAAACCACACTGGGGCATCAGTTTCGACCCCTTCATAAATACCATGACTTTGTTGTCATTAACTAATTTATCAATTTTTGTTTTTACTTCAGGTGTCATAAGTCTTAATTATCTATTTTGCTTAATTTACAAATAACGCCAGCTATTATTTGTAGCGATTGACTAACTCGATCTTACTAAACTTTAAAGCATTAGATCATTTAACAATTTTAAATGATTAATACTAGACAGCTTGACTAGCAGCCTGCCAAGCTTCGGGAGTGTAGGTTTTAAGAGAGAGGGCATGAATTGTTTCTGATGCTAACTCAGCTTGCAGTGCAGCATAAACTATTTGATGCTGTTTGACTCTGGATTTGTTTGCAAAGTCTGGAGATACAATTATGGCTTCAAAATGCTGTCCGTCGCCTACAACTTTAACCTCGGCATTAGACAGTTTCTTTTGAATCATTGTTTGTACTTGTTCGGGGCTAATCATATTTTATTTTGGTAGAGTGAGTATAGACTTTAATTTTAGACAGTATTTAGTTGTTGTAACCTAAACCTAATCTGCTTTATGCAATTAAGTTATTAAGGATTGGGATTTGCAGGATTGAGATTTGAAGGATCGGGGATTGGTGGTTGAACTTCTGGGTTGGGAGTTTGAGGGGCAGTATCAGGGGAAGGCTGGGGAGTAGGTGCTGGATTTTGCGGAGGAGTAGAATTTGGTTTGGGAACAGTAAGAGGCGTGTCTATAAAACCAATCTCTAATAGCTGATCGTAAGCCTTCTTGCCCAATCCAACTCCTGGACTTTGAGAGGTAATAACTTGAATTAGCAAAGGAATAGATAATTCTGGGTTACCCTGCGCTCGATGAACTAAAGCCAACTGATAGGTCGCATTGTCTCTGGCAATACCTGTTTCTAAAGCTTTTTTACGCTGAGATTCAGCAGCAGCATTGTCTATTCCAGAGGTACTATTATATAGCTGGAGATAAAAGTTAGATAGTTGGTTGTATACCTGACGCGCACTCTGCAATTTCTTTCCTGCTAGACTGTAGTTTTGAGCATCAATAGCCCGATCGGCTTCTGACATTAGTTTTTTGCCCCCTTCAATGCTAAAAATGCTGTCTGAGGAAGGAGAATTACCCTCAGTGGCTGTCTTTTGGGTTGATTGAGACTCTACAGGGGTAGTTGTTGACTGTGCCTGAATAGAAGCAATAGGAAAACCAACTAAAAATAAAGTCAAAAACAATAAGCGAGGCACAGAAGAGTTAATTATATTTAGTCTAAGCATAGATTTATGTCTTACCAATTTGTTTCGATCTTGAGAGGTGATGGCTTTAAGGCTTCAGGTATCTTATCACCCAATAACCCGTGTGTGAAAATCAAAAACTTTACCTTGATTGTGACTTGAAAACTGGTTGATTTATCATTCGATCGCTTATGGTAGAAAGGTTTATTTCTAGGCAGCTTTAGCTTAGTTTATGTATCGCTTAATTTGGATTTTATTCTGCATAACTTCAATTACCGCTTGTCAGAAGACATCTTCTCGACTAGCTGATTTACCTCAAGATAAATTTATTCAAGCTTATTTTAATTATCGACAAAGTAATGATGATACTTACATCGATCCTTATCGTCAAATAGAGCATTCAGGTGATAATTTAGAAGCAATAATAATTAACGAAATAGAAAAAGCAAAAACTAATATCGATCTGGCTGTGCAAGAGCTAAATTTACCATTAGTCGCTCAGGCTCTAGCTCAAAGTTATCGCTCAGGGGTAAAAATAAGAGTAATTTTAGATAATAATTATAGTCGCCCTTTAAGTAGTTTAAGCACACAGCAAATTAAGCAGTTAAAGCAACGCGATCGCCAAAAATACAATCAGTTTTTTCAGTTAGTAGATCTAAACCAGGATGGTCGTTTAAGCTCTCAAGAAATTGCTCAAAGAGACGCTTTGGCGATTTTAGAACAGGCAGGTATTCCCGTCATTGACGATGCTGCTGATGGCTCAAAAGGAAGCGGTTTGATGCACCATAAATTTATGGTAGTTGACGGCGAAGAAGTAGTCACAGGGTCAGCAAACCTTACCACCAGTGGTGTTCATGGAGATATTGATAATTTAAATACCAGAGGTAATGTTAACCATTTACTTACTATCAATAATAAGCAGGTTGCCAGCTTATTTACTGAAGAATTTAACTATATGTGGGGAGACAATAATCAAGGCGGATTTAATAGCAAATTTGGTTTAAATAAACCCTGGCGATCGCCTGTATCTATTCAAGCAGATAATACCAAGATTACAGTTCAATTTTCTCCTACTCCTAGCAGTAAAAATTGGCAGGATAGTACTAATGGTTTAATTGCCAAGACAATTAATGAGGCTAATAAGTCTATTGATTTGGCATTGTTTGTTTTTAGTGACCAAGAAATAGCCAATACTTTACAGTCAAAACAGCACCAAGGGTTGAGCCTACGAGGCGTTTTTGATTCTGGTTTTGCCTTTCGTTACTATAGTGAAGTATTAGATATGCGAGGCATTACCCTAAGTAGTAACTCTCTCAAGCGAAGGGATTTTCTTTGCCAAGCCGAAACTGGTAACAATCCTTGGCAAGAACCCCTGCAAACTATGGGTATAGCCAATATAAGTGCGGGGGATAAGCTGCATCACAAATTTGCCCTAATTGACGATCGAACCGTGATTTCTGGCTCACAAAATTGGTCTGAGGCTGCTAACAGTAACAACGATGAAACTGTGATCGTGATCGATAACCCAACAGTTGCCCAGCATTTTAAACAAGAGTTTGAAAACCTTTATCAAGTGGCTTTTTTCGAGCTACCACCCAAAATCGAAACCAAGCTTCAGCAACAACAATCTTGTAATAACAGAAATTAGTTTTTTAGAGTCAGAGTTATTTTTAATCCTGCTGGCACGGTTTAATTTTTATCTTCAATCAACTCTTTTTATTTTACGTTTAATCTTGACAGACTACTAATCTACTAATCACCAAAGTTTCATACTTTCGTCAAATAGATGAAAAAAGCATTTTAGATAAGGTGAGTTAGGTAGAAGATAGAATTAAGAACAATTATGTCTGAAATTCAAGATAAAGTCGTCATCATTACAGGATCGAGTAGCGGTTTGGGTGAAGCTACTGCCCGACGGTTAGCAAAAAATGGAGCTAAATTGATGCTAGCTGCTAGAAGAGAAGAGCGGCTAAAAGAATTGGTTGCCAATATCGAGAAAGAAGGTGGCACCGCCCAATATCAAGTTACAGACGTTACCAATCGCAATCAGGTAAAAGACTTAGCTGAAGCAACTCATAAAGCCTATGGCAGCATAGATGTGCTGGTGAATGGTGCTGGAATCGCGTCCCCGTCGCCTTTGACTGCACCGAAGGTTGACGAGTGGGAGCAAATGATCGATGTCAACCTCAAGGGCGTGTTGTATGGCGTAGCGGCAGTGCTGCCGATTATGAAGGCGCAAAAGTCTGGTCAGATCATCAATCTCTCTTCGGTAGCAGGTCATAAAGTATTTCCATTGAACACAGTTTACTGTGCTACTAAGTTCGCGGTAAAAGCGATATCAGAAGGCATTCGGCTAGAGTCTGAAGGAGAAATTCGTTCAACTAATATTTCTCCTGGTGTGGTGGATACTGAGATACTTGGCACGGCTTTTCCTGACGAGACTGCACAGATGCGTGATATGGCGATTGATGCTGATGCGATCGCCCGTGCGATTACCTATGCGATCGAACAGCCAGCAGACGTAGATATTAACGAGATGATTATTCGTCCCACCAAGCAAGAGCTTTAAATTGCTTTATCTAACCTTCTAACTAAAAAGTTTCTTACTTTGGTTAGACAAGTGAATAAACTAACGAAGATAAAGTGAAAAAGTAGAATCAAAAACTATTATTCATTTCATTCATTTTCAAGACCATCATTACATTTATCTGCTCTCGAAAATGAATAACATCAAGCGGAAAAATGAACTGTATTCCGCAGAATCAAAAATCAAAACAGCAGTGGTAGTTTATCGATCCATTGCTAAGTAAAAAATAATCTGGAGCAATTGAATATTATGAAAGCTGTATGCTGGCATGGTGCTAACGATTTACGGGTAGATAACGTACCCGATCCTAAAATAGAAGACGATCGCGATGCCGTAATAAAAATTACCTCAACGGCAATTTGTGGCTCTGACCTGCACCTATACGATGGCTACATTCCCACCATGAGGTCAGGGGATATTATGGGTCACGAGTTCATGGGTGAAGTGGTCGAGACGGGTAAGGGAGTTGGCAATTTAAAGAAAGGCGACCGCATTGTCGTACCATTTACTATTGCCTGCGGTAGCTGCTTCTTCTGTCAAAAGGATTTATGGTCGCTGTGCGATAATTCCAATCCGAATAAAGAAATGGCAAAAAAATCCTACGGTCACTCATCCTCTGGACTGTTTGGCTATTCCCATACTTTTGGAGGCTTTGCTGGGGGTCAAGCAGAATAAGCCCGCGTTCCCTATGCTGATGTCGGTCCGATTAAAGTTCCCGACGGTCTAGAAGACGAGAAAGTTCTATTCCTGACTGATATCTTTCCTACTGGGTATATGGCAGCAGAAAATGCCGATATCGAACCAGGGGATACTGTAGCTATCTGGGGTTGTGGTCCTGTAGGGCAGTTTGCCATTAGAAGTGCCTATATGTTGGGTGCGGGACGAGTAATCGCGATCGATCGCTTTCCCGAACGGTTACAGATGGCAAAAGAACAGGGCAAAGCCGAAGTTCTTAACTACGAAGAAACTAATATCTTAGAAGCCTTAAATGAAATGACCAATGGCAGAGGTCCAGATCGCTGTATTGAAGCCGTAGGTATGGAAGCTCACGGTACTGAGGAGATGGCTGCCTATGACAACGATCTGGAAAAACAGGAATCTGGCAAAGAAACTGGCAGACCGATCGCCTTGCGCGAAGCAATAATTGCCTGTCGTAAAGGCGGTACAGTATCGATTCCTGGAGTTTATGGCGGTTATGTAGACCACATACCATTAGGGGCGATCGTCAATAAAGCCTTAACTTTGCGTTCTGGTCAAACCCACGTTCAAAGATATTTGCAGCCACTTCTAGAACGCATTCAAAACGGTGAAATCGATCCCTCTTACATCATCACTCATCGGATGAATTTAGAAGATGCGGTTAACGGCTACGACATTTTTAAACAAAAAGAAGACGACTGCATCAAGGTCGTCTTGAAGCCATAGGTAATTTCGTCAAAGTAATCACAATAGCCGACTGCAAGAGACATTGGGGCAATAAATTTCAGATTTAATTGCGCCCAAACTCAAGATACAGATTTTGCTGGAAATATCAGCAATAAGGTGTGAGGAATTTTTCAAATCGACAAACAGATCAAACAGTAAAACAACACGGAATAAATTATGTCACAAGAATTAAACAACAAAAAAATCGCCATCCTCGTCGCTGATGGTTTTGAACAGGTAGAAATGACTCAACCCAAACAAGCTTTTGAAGATGCAGGGGCGACTACTCATATCGTTTCTCCCAGTAGCGATCGCGTACAAGGTTGGAATCATTTTGATAAAGCAGACTTTTTTGAGGTAGATGTTGCTTTAGATAGAGCTAAGGCAAATGACTACGATGCTCTGCTGCTTCCTGGTGGTGTAGCTAACCCCGACCAGTTACGTACCAACGATAAAGCAGTACAATTCGTAAAATCTTTCTTTGATGCTGGTAAACCCGTCGCTTGTATTTGTCACGGCCCTTGGACTCTAATTGAAGCGGATGCGGTTGAAGGGCGTAATATGACCTCTTGGTCATCTTTGCAAACCGATCTAAAAAATGCAGGGGCTAACTGGGTTGACCAGGAAGTAGTAGAAGATAACGGTTTGGTTACTAGCCGTAACCCCGACGATATTCCTGCTTTTAATCAAAAGGCGATCGAGTTGTTTGCGAAACAAACAGTAGCCAAGTAATATCGCTGATAAAGGAGCGAAGCTCCTAGCTATAAGCCTTAAGCTATAAGCAAATCAAAAATAGTTTTTACAACTCCTGATTGCAGACCACTGAAATTAAAAATTTCAGTGGGGGTCTTAAACCCAATCGCGCCTAGAGCTTAGAGCTTTTCTGATTAAATTTAAAGAAACAAAATGGTAAAAATTATTCGCTTTCACGAACTCGGTAATGCAGAAGTTCTCAAAACAGAAGATATTCCTCTAGCTGAACCCCAGGAAGGTGAAGTACGGCTGAATGTTAAAGCGATTGGACTTAATCGAGCAGAGGTCATGTTTCGCGAAGGAACGTATTTAGAGCAGCCAACATTCCCCTCTCAAATCGGTTACGAAGCATCAGGAATCATAGATGCGGTTGGTGCTGGAGTTGAGGGAATTAACGTCGGTGACAAAGTTAGTACCATACCTTCTCCCTCTTCCCAAATGAGCAAGTACGGAGTTTATGGTGAAAGTGTCATCGTTCCTTTTGAGATAGTTAGCCCTTTCCCCGACAATTTATCTTTTGAGCAGGGTACGGCAATCTGGATGCAATATTTAACTGCTTATGGAGCTTTAGTTTACTACGGTCAGGTAAAAGCAAAAGATTATGTTTTGATTACCGCAGCTAGTAGTAGTGTGGGTCATGCAGCAATTCAACTAGCTAAGGGAGTAGGCGCAACTGCAATCGCCACAACTCGGACATCAAAAAAGAAACAAAAATTACTTGATGCAGGAGCGGATTACGTAATTGCAACCCAAGAAGAAGATTTAGTCGCCAGAATTATGGAAATTACTTCAGAACATGGAGCAGATTTAATCTTCGATCCTATTGCTGGTTCATTGATAGAACAGCTAGCTCAAGCAGCAGCCAAGAGCGCGACTATCTTTGTCTATGGTGCGTTAGGTATGGAAAATGACACAATGCCTTTTCCTTTAATGACTGCATTGAGTAAGGGATTAAAATTTCAAGGATATGTTTTGCAAGAAATTACGGGCGATCCCGAACGATTAGAGCAAGGCAAGCAGTATATATATGAAGGTTTAAAATCGGGAACACTTAACCCAGTCATCGATCCTCGAAGTTTTTCTTTGGAGAATATTGTTGAAGCACATCGTTACATGGAATCTAATCAGCAAAACGGTAAAATCATCGTCACTGTTTAATAAGAAAGCTCTAAGCTCTAAGCTATTAGCTTCCACAAAATAGGAGGAACAAACATGGAAACACGCAAATTAGGACAGGGACTTAAGGTTTCAGCCCTCGGACTTGGCTGCATGGGGATGTCAGAATTTTATGGCAAACCTGACGAACAGGAAGCGATCGCCACGATTCACCGCGCTCTCGATCTCGGTGTGACGCTGTTGGATACGGCGGATATGTACGGACAGGGGGACAATGAAGAACTAGTCGGTAAGGCGATCGCCGCTCGTCGCGATCGCGTCATTTTAGCGACCAAGTTTGGCATCGTTCGTGGAGAAAATGCCGATTCGCGAGGTTTTAACGGCAAGCCAGAATATGTACATCAGGCTTGCGACGCATCTTTACAACGTTTGGGCATTGACACTATCGATCTTTATTATTTGCACCGCGTCGATTCTGAAGTTCCCATTGAAGACACCGTAGGCGCAATGGCAGAACTAGCGCAGCAGGGAAAAGTGCGCTACCTGGGTCTATCTGAAGCTGCCCCCCAAACCATTCGTCGCGCTCACGCAGTGCATCCCATTAGTGCGTTGCAAACTGAGTATTCTCTTTGGAGTCGCGATCCTGAAGATGATATTCTACCTACCGTGCGCGAGTTAGGTATTGGCTTTGTACCATACAGTCCTTTGGGAAGAGGCTTTTTGTCTGGACAGTTTAAAAGTCCTAATAACTTTCCTGAAGGCGATTACCGTCGTGATTCACCTCGCTTCCAGGGAGAGAACTTTTATAAGAACTTGGAACTCGTCGAGCGGGTTAAAGAAATTGCTCAAGCTAAACAAGTAACAGCAAGTCAACTGGCGATCGCCTGGTTGCTAGCACAAGGTAATGATATTGTGCCAATTCCTAGCACAAAGCAACGTAAATATTTAGCAGAAAATATTGCTGCTACAGAAATTTCTTTGACTTCAGAAGAACTAAAGCAAATTGAAGCTGTTGCCCCCCAAGGAGTTGCAGCAGGC
Source organism: Waterburya sp. (assembly GCA_965218345.1). GTDB lineage: Bacteria > Cyanobacteriota > Cyanobacteriia > Cyanobacteriales > Xenococcaceae > Waterburya. The sequence continues at coordinate 4,358,286 of CBDCKS010000002.1, read as the reverse complement.
GATCGCTACTCTAATATGAGTCAGGTCAATCGTTAACTAAATCAGGCGATCGCACTTAATAAACAATCTTTGGAAGCTTTATAAGCGATCGTCAATCGCGTAACAGCACGAGCCAATAGGAACTTACAAAGTGAAAGAGCTTGTTCTCATCCAAGACTCTGGTTCTATCTAGCTTGCGGTATTGCTTTACCATGAGATAATCTGTGACTCTATTGCTCTATTTAAAATTTTATTGATAATAATTATCGATTAATGGTTATAATTTTGAAATCAAAATAATTGACTAATATTCTCAATAACCAATGAATAATAACGATCGTGAATCATATACCCCAGGTAGAAAAAAAGACAATTTAGAACAGAATAAACTTAGTCAGGTTTTAGCGGTTAAATGGTCTTCACGCTGGGATGTATTTCGTCGCCTCAAGGAATTAGAGATAAATTGTCAGTGTTCAACCAATGAGCCTTTGCTGGTTCATTTGCATAGTCCAGCTACTGCCATACAAATTTGGAGTGTAGTTAGACAATTCAATGGGTCTCGCCAGGAATTGATTGGTTGCTTACATGAATGCTGGCAGATAAGGTACGATCATAGAAGCAGGTAGTTTTTGGCGAGCAACGATGAAAAAAGCAGGTAATACAGTCTCTTCTTTTAATCTCAATGGAAAATTGAGCAAAATAAAGCTTAAGAAACATAAAATTAAATACATTAAACTGGCTACCGAGCAAGATAAAGTTTGGATTAAAGTTAGCAAAAAGCTAAGAAAGCAAATTTCACAACTACCCCTTGAGTCTAAGCTAGAGGTAGCAGGAAAGCTTAAGCAATATCCCAAAACTGGTAAGGTCAAATACAAAGCCCAGACGATTACTCTAGTGCCTCAAAACCTAGAGCAATCTGCCAAAATTAAAACCAAGCAGGTTTCTTTGCTGCCTGTATTTGACACCAAGACAAAATCCAAAGCTAAAGTGTTGATCTGCCAAAAATCCAACTGCTGGAAAAAAGGTGGTCAACAAGTCTATAAAAAATTAGAATCAGTATTGAGCGATCGCAATTTAAGCGAGCAGATTTCGATCCGCAAAACAGGCTGTCTCAAAAAATGTAAAAAAGCTCCTAATTTAGTCATGCTCCCTGATAAAGCTCATTACACTAAGGTAAAACCACAGCAGGTTGCCGATTTGGTTGACAAGCATTTAATTGCTGAAGCTTAAAATACTATTTGTTTAAGCCCAAAATTAAATCTCGGTCGAAACTTAATCATTAAACATATTTTTCTTGGTACCTTATAATTTGACAGGTTAAATGAAATTCTTATTAAAATTTTTATGAGTTTACCAGAGGCTGACACCCCCTTATACAATCACACCTTACCAACCATCGAAGACTGGCTACGAGGGCAAGGGTGTAATCAAGATCGAGAAAATCTTCATTGCTGGTATCTCGATAAATTTGCTTGGAAAGCAGAGATTTGCTTAGATGTGGAAGAACTGACCGTACGCTATTACGATACAAAAGAGGCAAGTCAAAACCTTAGTCGTTCATTTAAATACTCTTTGAGTCGCCAAGATATTGAAGAGGCGGTTTTCTCAGGACCATGATTCTTAAGGGATAAAAGATAAAAATTTTGACGATAAATTTAATTCTGCACAGATACTCATTATGAATAAAATTGTTGAAGTTTTAGCCGACAAAAGTGATTTAGTTAAGAGATCGCAAGAAATTGTTTTATCTCGCCTGCAAGCAGCCATAGAATCAAGAGATCAAGTTACTATCGCTTTAGCAGGCGGTAGCACCCCAAAACCTCTTTACGAATCTTTAGCTAGTCAGCCTTTACCTTGGTCGAAGATCCACCTTTTTTGGGGCGATGAACGCTATGTGCCAGCTAGCCATAATGACAGTAATCAATTTATGACCCGTCAAGCCTTACTGGACAAAATTGACATTCCCCAGGGCAATATTCATCCCATGGATACTACCGCCGAAGACCCAGTTGAAGCTGCCCAAAAATATGAGCAGGATCTGCAAGAGTTCTTTGAAGTTAAACAGGGAGAGATGCCCACATTTGACCTGATTTTATTAGGGATGGGAGATGATGGACACACAGCCTCATTGTTCCCCAAAACTGAAGCCTTGACGCTTAGCGATCGCTTGATTACTGTAGGCAACAAAGATGGTCAGCCTCGTCTTACTTTTACCGTCCCCTTAATTAATCAGGCTCGTTGCGTTGTCTTTTTAGTAGCTGGAGAAAATAAACGTTCTGCTTTAAAAGAAGTATTTGCCTCCCAAGGTAATGCTCAAAACTACCCCTCTCGTTTGATTCAACCCCAAGGAGAACTGATCTGGCTGTTGGATCGCCAAGCAGCCGCCGAACTATAGAACACCAAGCTTTTCTCTTGATGTATAAAAAACTAAACGCTAAAGGTAGTATATAGTGGGATAAAAAAATATCTATGTCGGTAGCAGTGTAATAGAAATTTAAAAAAAATACCTATGATTACTTGCCCCAGTTGCAATCATCAAAATCCAGAAGGATCTTTGCAATGCGAAAATTGTTATACTCCTTTGCCTGCTACAGTTGGCTGTCCTAACTGTGGAGCATCCGTACAAACTGATGCTACTTTCTGTGGTCAATGTGGTTTTAATTTACAGGCAGAAAACCCTCTTGCCGAAGTTTCTTTAGCAGAACCAGCAGTTGCAGCACCAGAAGAAATTCCCCTGCCAGAAGAAATACCTCTATCAGCAGCAAGCTCCAATATTTTACCCGAAACCTCTATGACATCACCAATCCAAAGCCCTTGGGATGAGCAAGAAGAGGAAGATATAACCATTGGGCAAACTCACCCAGTATCCGAGATGATAGAGCCAACGGCAGTAATTAATCCTGAATCTTCTGTACCAAATACAAAATTTGTTACTGAAGCAGAATTTAATGATTCAACTGCGGATGAAGAAACTTTATCCTGGGAATCAAATACTCCCGATTTAAGTTTAGATTTTGAGCAGCCTCAAGTAGCTTCAGAATCTTCATTTGAAGAGCCATCAACACCAGCAACACCTGGAGTGCCTTTGGAATCAGTTAATCTTAATAATCAAGCTGGTTCGTCTGTACCTGAACCCGCTCAAAATAGAGAAATTTATGTGGCAAATGCAACTCAACTACAGTCACAAACCGCAAGCCTACTTCATTTACAAAGCAATACTAAGATAGAACTGCCTTTAGACCTAAATGTGGTTCATATTGGTAAACCAAACGGTCAAATTCCTCCTGATATAGACGTAGCTGGTTTTCCTGATTCAGAAGTAGTATCACGGGTTCATGCTGATGTTCGGATTGAAGGAGATACTTTCTATATCGAAGACGTGGGCAGTTCTAATGGAACCTATGTCAATCATTCTCCTTTGGTAAGAGGTAATCGCCATCGCCTACGACCTGGCGATCGCATTTCATTAGGAAAAGGAGATTTAGTAACCTTTGTCTTTCAACTTAGCTAAATGTCTGGTCGATATTAAAAGACATTACAAGACTGTAAAAACTTGCTTAAGTTTTAGCGGACTATAAAATCTCTCTGCACAGTTAGATCTAAGTCGTTGTTAGGATCGATAGAAATTAGCTCTGCTTTTTTTCCTCCCAATAACAGCCCAGCGATCGCACCAGCCCCAGCACCTCCGAGGACTTTCAATGCTCCAATATCACCAAAGATTTCTGATAATACGGCAGCAGCACCACCACCAATAGCAGCACCTTTAAGAATATCCCCTGCATTCGCGCCTTTTTTGACAGTTTCTGTGCGGGTTATAACATTAGAAATTGCCTCAATGGGTAGGCTTGTACCGTCAGGAAAAATGACCTCATCGGCAACAAACAATGAGCCAGTTCCATCATTACTAGGTTGAATATTTCCCGTAATCTCGCTGCCGTAAGGAATTAAGGTATTTTTTCGACTATCTCGCACATTAGCTGCTACCAACAAAGTTACAGGTGTAGTTTCCTTAGGAGTTACTAAAATTTTATCTTTGTCGTATTCTATGGGAATAACAAAGCCTTCAGGGACGGTATCAGATGCACTAGAAGGAAAACGGCTGCGTTGTTGTTCTCTGTCATTAGGTGGATAATATTCCCTGTCTCTAGTCGGTGTTTGTTCTCTGTCATTGGGTGGATAATATTCCCTATCTCTAGGTGGGCTATATTCTCTATCTCTAGTTGGTGTTTGTTCGGGAAAAAGCTGTGCTTGGGCTACATTGGCAAAATTAGCGACCGTAGTTAGCGAAATAGCAAGAGTAGTGAAAATAGAGGTGGTTATTTTAGAGTGTTTTGCGTTAAACATGACTAGTTAAAAATATTTCTTTGAGAGATTAGTTATGAGCAATTGACGCAGAGAGATCGACCATAGTTCCTAACTTTACTTTTCGGCTAGTAATAATGAAAGATGCTCTATAAATCCTCATACCTCATCCCTTAGTTGACCCATGTTAGAATCCCACGTGCGCTCGAAAAAACCCAAACGCAAGCCAGCAAAACATCGAACCCAATTTTTTTTAAAAAACAAAAGACTAATTTTGTTGGTTTTAATTAGCAGTTTAGGCTGGGGGATTTGGCAGGTTCAAAATAGTCTGTTTTCCCAGTCGAGAAAAGAATCAGCTAGTTCAGTATCCCCTATAGTCAATTTGCGATCGCTTGCTCCTAGTGCTAGAGCCTCCCAGTTAGAAGTTCTTAGTAATGCTCAAGACAATCGCTCCTCTCAACAATCAATCATTGACCGTAATCGCGCTCGTTATTTATTAGCTGCGGATTTGATTCAACAGCAGCAGGGTAAATTAGCCTTAACTTACCTTCAGGGATTAGCTGAAGATTACCCGTTGTTACGTCCTCAAATATTATTTAAAACTGCCCAGGCTTATCAACAAAATAAAGAAGAACAAGCTGCCCAAAGAACTTTAGCCGATTTAATCAAAAACTATCCTCGATCGCCAATTACTGCCAATGCTATATCTTTATTAGATGGCGATCGCTCTCAACATCAAGCCAGATTAATTCGGGAATTTCCCTATCATCCCCTGGCTCAAAAGCTGGCTCGTCAGGGTTTACAGCAAAATCCTGACCAGTTTAGGCTGTTGCTGCTGTTGGCAAAATATAGTCGAGATGCCGACTTAAATAAAATTCGCGATCGCCTTGTCTTAGAATACTCAGGAGAATTAACCCCTGAAGACTGGGAAGCGATCGCCGATGGCTACTGGCAAGAGGATGAATATCGCAAAGCAGCAGATGCTTACGCTTTTGCTCCTAATACACCCCGCAATCTTTATCGTGTAGCTAGAGGATTTCATCGTAACGGTAATCTGGATGCTGCTAGGCTTGGCTATCAAAGACTAATTAGTGAATACCATGATGCTAGAGAAGCAGGACAGGCTTTATTATATTTAGCCAGCATTTCTAGTGGTGATGTAGCGGTAGTTTACTTAGAAAAAGCGATCGCCAAGTTTCCTGATGTTGCTCCTGAAGCTTATCGTTCCAAGGCAATTATTCACGAACGTTTCGGCAAATATAAAGCAGCAGATCGATCCCGCGATCGGCTATTAAATAAATACAGCAATTCGGCAGCAGCAGTAGAGTATCGCTGGAAAATAGCCCAAGAATTAGCCAATAATGGCAACAAAAAAGATGCTTGGCAGTGGATGCAGCCTGTTGTTAAATCAAACTTAGAACTAGATTTTGCGCCTCAAGCACTCTATCAAACTGGAATTTGGGCAACCGATCTGGGTAAACCTGCTGCTGCTGAGACAGTCTATGAAAAGATTATCGGACTATATCCTCAATCTTACTGGGCATGGCGTTCGGCAATCAAGCTAAATTGGCAGGTGGGAGACTTCGAGCAAGTACGTTCTCTCGATCCTGCCTTAGATTTGGCTAAAACTTACAGTCCTTTGCCAATGGATTCAAAAGCTCTACAAGAACTGTATTTTTTGGGACAATATTATGATGCTTGGTTACTTTTGCAGTCAGAAATTAAGCAGCATCAACAGCTAACCGTCAATGAGCAGTTCAGCGAAGGGATATTAAAGCTTGAGCTAAGTCACAGATTACTCCGCCACGTCCCGCATGAAGCTGTTCCTAAACGGAACAGCACGGGGACTTCTAAACGGACGGACACATGCGGGCAAGCCCTTTGTGCTGTGACCGTTGGTCAATACAGCGCAGGAATGCAGGAGATTTGGGATTTAACCAAGCGCGAAGATCCCCAGGAATTAGAACAGTGGGAAGCTTTGCGTAAAACAACCGCCTACTGGCAGGGTTTATTTCCTTTTCCCTATGAGTCAAAAATTCGGGAGTATGCTCAACAAGAGCAAATTAATCCTTTGCTAGTTATTTCAGTGATGCGCAAAGAATCTACTTTTGATCCCGAAATTGATTCGGCAGTTGGAGCAATAGGCTTGATGCAAATCGTACCACCTACTGCTGATTGGATAGCAAAACAAATACAGTTGCCCAACTATTCTTTAACTAACCCTGAAGACAATATTAGAATTGGTACTTGGTATCTTAAGCACAATCACGATCGCTATCAAGATAATTCTTTATTAGCCGTAGCTAGCTATAACGCTGGTACGAGTAACGTTAATGATTGGCTAAGCATATACGATTTTAATAATCGCGATCGCTTTGTAGAGCAAATCCCCTTCCCCGAAACCAAAGATTATGTAGAAGGAGTATTCGGCAACTACTGGAACTATTTACGCTTGTACAATCCCGAAATACGTCAGAAAGTTGATAGTTTGGGCAAAAATTAACAGTGCGCTCTAGAATAATTGGCGTTGCATCTGGTGGGCAACTTATACTAAATCCTGTTGGCGTAGGTTACTTATACTGTTAGGTAGTAGGTAGTATAATTTTGACTACAAACCACAGACTACAAACTACAAACTTTAAAGAAATACAAACTTAATGTTTAAGATACTTTTTCCAATCGGATTTAGTATTATTTCGATTCAGAATTAATATATTTCAATATATCGGGATTGCTTTTATCTATGTCATAAACGTATCCGAGATCGAGCGCTATTCTTCTTCTTAGACCAAGAGTCGGATAAAGTGGAACTCCTAATCCCTTAGTAGCGTGTAAATCAGCCGATTTAACCAACTGTAAAGCGACATCTTTTGATAAATTGTTGCCGAAGGTATTCAAAACATTAGTGGCACAGTCATTTTTATACACATTTTTTAGTTCAGCATTGCGTTTTTCATACGCCAATAAAATTACGTCCAAACAAGCAGCATAATCATAGCTATTATTAAAATCAAAGACAAATTCTTTAACTTGGCTATTTTGGGCTTTAGACTGAACAAGATTAGGCTTAGTTTTGATTTCAGCGTCAGATGAAATTGATAAAGCTAAGGGGATAGCGAAAGCGATTCCTATTGTTAATAATGCTTGTAAGAGCTTTTTCATTTTTGGCAGCTAAATAATTATAAATTTAGGTTGATTTTGTTACTGGTTTTTCCTAATCTCTTGATGTGAAAAAAAACTGACAACCATTCTATCCGAACTCAGATCGTAATTTAAAAAAAACAAATGTGAGCGATCGCTATCAACTATGAAGATAGTGAGGCACAAATCAAAAGTTACTGAGCAATCAAACCGCCTAAAGTTTGCAGCATTTCTTGCTCGTTAAAAGGTTTAGAGAAATAAGCTGATGCACCTAGTTTCATCGCCAACTTGCGATGCTTGTCATTGCTACGAGAAGTCAACATGGCAACGGGTATGTGTGCCAAACTGGGTTCGGATTTGACCTCTGACAATACCCCATACCCATCTAGACGAGGCATTTCTACATCACAGATTACAGCCTGAACTTTTAACCCACCAACTAATTTGTCTACTGCATCTCGACCATCTTTTGCTTCTTCGACTCGATAACCATTCCGCTCTAAGATTCCTGCTAGATAGCGTCTAACGTTTACAGAATCGTCAACAACTAAGATAGTTGAAGTATCAGAGAAAAAAGTTGAGCTGGCAACATTATTGGCAATAGTTAAGCTAGATAAAGCAGTTGACTGTTTGGCAAAGCCTTTAATTAAGGCACTTGGCTCTATTAAAGGAATAACTCGCCCATCTCCTAATACAGTAGAGCCAGTAAAGCCTGGAAAAAGAGTAATGGAAGTCTTAACTGGTCGAATAACAACTTCCTGCTCATTCCAGTATTTTTCGAGATAAATACCTTTTAATTCATCGTTGTCTTCAAATACTAGTACAGTAGGAGCTTGAATTTTAGCTGTACCCTCCATCTCCAAGGGTTTGCAGGAACGTTCAAATCGAAGATGTTTCTCTAAACGGATTAGATCGATAGACTCTCCTAGTAAATTTATTTGCTCTTGTTGACCATCTAAAGTAACTAATTCAGAATCAAACCTCGTAATCTCTTTAATACTCTGAACAGGAATGGCAAAAACCATCCCTGCACTTTCGACAATAACTACCCGCAGTACCAATAAAGATAGGGGAACAGCAATCGTAAAAGTTGTACCTTTGCCTGATTCGGTTTTGACCTGAATATCACCGCGAATTTGCTGCAAGTTTTGGCGAACAACGTCCATACCAACTCCACGACCAGATAGTTCGGTAACTCGGTCGGCAGTACTAAATCCAGGTTCAAAGATCGCATCAAGTATATCTGTTTGAGGAATATTATTAACTTCCCCTAGGGACATTCCCATTTTGAGCAGGCGATCGCGAATTTTGCTAGTATTAATTCCCCCACCATCATCGGCAATAGTGATAATAGTTTGGTTACCCTTTTGAACCGCCTTTAGAATAATTTTGCCCTCGGCAGGTTTACCTGCTGCCAAACGAGTTGCCGCATCTTCTAAGCCATGATCGAAGGCGTTTCGCAAAAGATGAGTTAAAGGATCGCTTAGTAATTCTAGTGCTTGGCGGTCGATGTAAGTTGTTTCTCCCTCAATTTTGAGATCTACTTGTTTGTTGTGCTTATTAGACAAATCACGGATTAATCTAGGGAAACGTCCTACTAGTTCCGAAAAGGGACGCATTTGCGATCGCGTGACATTCTGCTGTAAATCGCGGGTAGTATAGCTAAAGTCACGAATTACTTGACCCATCTCCCGAATACTCAAGTCCATATCTGCGGTTACTTCCTGTAGCTGCACAATGGTTTCCATTTGTTCTTGAGACAACAGGTGCAGATCGGTATAGCGATCCATTTCTAAAGCATCAAACTTTTCTTCGGTTGGTAAGCCCGAACTAGGCTGCCAAGCCACCTTAGCAGCTACAGGCTCGGCTTGTGCTGTAGGAATCATTCCCTCTAGAGAAGCCCAATCGTATAGCTTTCGTAGTTGATTACTAGACTGTTCTAAACGGCGCATTCTTTCTCTGGTCAGACCGACAAAGTTTTGTAGTTGATTGAGACGTAGAATTGCTGCATTACGCTCTAAAATCAATTTACTCGATAAGTTATTGAGACTTGCCAGTTGCTCTGCAGAAACTCTTACCATTCTTCCCTTGTCAGGTTTTGACTGCTTTAGGGAAATGGCAGAAGGTGCCGAAGAGACAACTTTTTGTCGATCAGAACTATCTAGATCGACTTGCACATTAGGCGTAGGAACATCTAATGCTGCAAAGGCTGCATCTAGGTCTGACAACTCTGCTACATCAGGAGCAAGCTCGTCTAAGTTGGGTGCTGAAGATTCTAAACTAGCATCAGTCTGGATAAAATCTCCAACTTGAGGTTCAGAAGCAAAATTATCTGGCAATTCAAAGGCTGCATCTAAGTCTGATAACTCTGCTGCATTAGGGGCAAGTTCATCTAAATCAAACTCTGAGTCAAAGCTAGCAGTTGACTCCAAAGCTAATTCTTGAGCCGTGAACTGTTGAATTGTGTCTAGCTCAACTAAATCAATAACATCGTTAATTTCAGGTAAAACAATAGCTTGATTTAAATCGCTACCTAATCCTAATTGTGTTGGTAGTTTATCTAGTCTACCAACTAAAACCAAAGCGTGCGATCGCTCCCACAGTTTAAACGCTTCACGAGCCAAGTCTTTAACACCGTCTAAAGACACGATTGCCAAATGTTGCTGAACAGATTGGCATAGCTGTACAAAAGGTTCAATTTGGCTCATTTGACCAAATTCAGCTAATTGTTCCGCCTGTATAGCTAATTCTGCTTTAAGCTGAGTAGGTTCTAAAGCATCTATTTGAGCTTCAAAACTGGCTAAGCAATCCTCTACTCCACTTTGAAAAATAAGCGCAGAAACATCAACCTGTTCCTCTTCGGCTAAAAGAGTATCTTCGTCTTCTGAGCTTAAGTCCCCTAGTTTGTTGCGTAGAGCATTAAAAACTGGATCGGTATTTGCAGCTAACCAATCTTCTCCAATAGAGTCTTGCTGTTGATGTAAATTGCCAATTTCACGTAGGCAGTCAACCCCCCGAAGCAATAAAGTTGTTGTCTCTTTATCGGCTAGGGTATCATCTCTACGAACTCGAAGAATCTTTAAGAAATCTTCTAGGCGGTGAGCAACTTGACTCAAGGTCACAAACCGCATCATTGCTGCACCACCCTTAAGAGAGTGTGCTGCTCGCATTGCCGTATCAAGTAAACTAGGTTCAGCCCCTTGAGCATCTAAATTGATTAGCAGCGATTCAAGATTATCAAAATATTCCTCTGCTTCCTCTAGGAAATCGAATCTTACCTGTTGTTCCGTATCCATTGTGATCTCGAATTTATATGTTTTTATGGGCAGCAATTGAGACAATCAAAATGATCTTCAAGTGCTTTAGGCAGTCTTAGAAGATACAAGAATAGTATTGTCAATTTCTTCAATTTTGCTTTCGCTAACTTTAAACTGACCCACAGAATCCTGAAGCTGTCTTAAAATTGTAGTGGTTGCCTGCATCGCCTGAGCTACCTGACCAGAAGACTCAGAACGCTCTTTAGAAGTTTGGCTGTTGAGCATCATTACTTCTGTTACTGCTTGAGATGTCTGTGCCTGAGAGATGGTAGCTTGAGAAATTGATTTCATTAGCTGGTCAATCTCTTGGGATTTAGTTAAGACATTCCCCAAACTAACCTTAGTAGCCTCAACCAAACGGGTACTGTCAACCACCTGACTAGTTCCTGTTTCCATGGCTGCCACAACTTCTTGAGTTTCTTGTTGGATGCCTGTAATTAGCTGGGCAATTTCTTTGGTTGCCGTGGCTGACTGTTCTGCCAATGCACCTACCTGTTCGGCAACCGCCGTAAAGCCTTGACCTAGTTCCCCTGCGCGGGCTGCTTCCACACTAGCGTTAATCGCCAGTAAGTTAGTTTTAAGAGCAATCTCGTCAATTAAAGCGACTACCTGAGAAATCTGCTGTGCCGATTCCCCCAAACGCTTAATTTTTTTCGCCGTGTCACCAATTGTAGAGCGCAAACCTTGAATACTATCTACCGTTTGTTCCATGACGGTATTACCTTCTTTAGCACTGGTAAAGGCATCATTGGAGATACTGGCAGTTTTCTCAGCGTTGGCGGCTACTTCCCGAATTGAGTTAGACATTTGCTCTACCGATGATAGGGTAGACTGAATTTGTTCAGCTTCTAGCACCGACTGTTCAGCAATTTGCCTTACAGAACCTTCGTTTTGCTGCAAAGAAAAGTTTACCTGTCCTGCGGAGTCTTTTACCTGGAGGGCAATATCTCGTAGATTTTCCACAATGGCGTTAAATAAATCGGCAATAATCCCTACGTCCCCTTCTACCAGTTGAGCGCGAACGGTTAAATCGCCTTCTGCTGCTGGCTCTAGTGCTTCCATTAATCCAACTACAGCGTTTTCTAAATCCTCTCTTTGTTTCTTTTGATCTGCTGCACTTACTTCTAAGGATTTGTTTAATTCATTGAGAGATTCTTGGTCAGATTTCTGTTGTAAGAGTGCTTTTCTTTGAGCGTAGAAAATATATGCAGCCAGAGCTAAGATAGCTCCGCCTATCCCGACCCCTACCCAGGGATACTTTTTAAAGAAACCAGCAATTGTTACCTGACCAATTTCATCATAGGGTGGAAGACCCAGTGCAATAAATAATTCGTGAATAGGTCGATAGTTGAGAGGCACAGTCCAGCCTGCGGATTTAGAGGCTTGAGCAGCCTGACTGTCTTTGGGCATATTTAAAAGAGCTTTGGCTACTGATTCATTTAGCTCCGCGTCATTGCCTTTAGCTGCTGCAAACGGCCATTCGGGATACAAGCGGGTACTGTGTACGAAAGGAAATCCTTCGTCTGTTTGCGGGTTAATAATTTTGAAGTCTTCTTGTTTGAATTCTCCCCGCTTAACAGCACTTTCTAGTGCATCTGTCCGAATTGTACCCGCGTCTACTTCCCCACTGGCAACTGCTCTAATAACGGCATCGTGAGTTCCTTTTTCGCTAAATTTTAATTCTTTAAAGAACTTATCAGGTTGTTTAATTCCCGCTTCAAATAAAGTTCCTTCAGCCATTTGCCAACCCCCAAACGCATCGGGAGCTACTGCCATAAAGGTTTTATTTTTGAGATCTTGAAGATCGTTAATGTCATTGCGGTTAGCTTTAGTCAGAATTACCCCACCAAACTCGGTATAAGGCTTTCCTAATCTCAAGGTTTTGAGGGTGGCAATACGGTTAGCTCCGTAGCTTGCTTCAAAATCGACATACAACCCAGAGTTGATCAGATAAAAATCAACTTCCTTCGCCTCTGCTAACGCAGTTATAGCTTCAATACTTCCTGGTACCATCTCAAAAGTGTATCCAGGAATTATTTGGGAAAGATAGTCTATAGTAGGCTTCCATTGAGCAATGGCTTCTTCATTTCCTTGAATGGCTAGTACTCCTACTTTGATAACTTTGTTTTCTTTTTGAGTAGTTGCTGGGGGGTTTTCTTGAGCTAATACTCTGCCAGATAATGCTGGCTGTAGGTTATCTGAGATGAGAGGAAAACATAATGTAGGCAAAATTAAGCTGCTAAGACCTAACAATAAAATACTTGATTTCCAACTATTTTTTAGTATTTGATTATTTTTGGCTTTTGTACCTGAATTGAGTTGCTGAAATGGATTTTTTTTCATGAGTTTAAGCTTAAATAGTAATTAACTTGATTTCGCTACCAAATTTAGTGGGCGTAGTTTGGAGGAAACCTCCAAACGTTGATCGTCCAGTAGTTTTACTTTTGGGTCGAAATCTTGGTCGTGATTAATTTATAAATATCAATTAGAAAAGAGCGTTCTGTGGCAGCTGATAGATGATCGGATTCTTTGCTTGCTTGCATCACAGAACTTTTGACAAAAGGAAATAGTGGATCTGGTATTGCCGAAATATCTGCACTAAATTGCTTAGGCACGATGCGAGAAATACCCTGGATGCTTTTGACCGTTAATCCAAATAAATTTTGCTCAGAATCTATCTGCACAACTATTGTCTGATACTGCCTTAAATTCACCGTCTCAGGAGTAAATCCTGTTAAATGAGCGAGATCGACAGCTAAGAAAACTTGGTTTCTTGAACTCATCAATCCCACTACGTATTCTGGTAAATTGGGAACTGCCGTGATCCGATCGCCATCAACGGTTAAGGATTCTTGAACATACTTTAGGTCGATCAACCCTGAGATTCCCTTGGTTAGTTGAAATCTCAGATAATAATCTCCTTGATGCTGCTGTTCGCTAAATAGCTGAGGTAATAGATCTTTGAGCCTATCTGTGGTTGTTAAACTGCTCACTCTGATTAACCTGCTACTGAGTTTTTGACGGCACTAATCATTTCCTCTTTAGTGAAGGGTTTGACCAAATAAGCAACAACCCCTTGTTTCTTTGCCCACTGTTTATCAATATCTCGATCTTTGGTAGTACAGGCAATTACTGGTATTTCAGCAGTTGCAGGGTCTTTCTTGAGCTTACGACAAAATTCTAAACCACTCATTTCTGGCATTACCAAATCAGTAATTACTAGATCGGGTGTTTGTGCCATTGCCTTCTCTAATGCATCGTTGCCATTTTCTGCCGTCACCACTAAAAATCCTTCTTGTTCTAAATAACCTGAAATCAAATTTAGTTGAGCTTTTAGATCGTCTACTACTAGTACGGTTTTCATAATATTTGTCACTCTCTATATAATTAGAATTACGTTGATGTTTACAGAAATAAAAATGAACTTGGCTTTTGGGAAAAACTTGATTAGATCATGTTATTACTCCTGCTGTATCTAAGTATTTATTCACCACAGACAATAGTTCTACCTGGGTAAATGGTTTAGTCAAATAGTCGGTTGCACCAACCATTTTGGCTCTAGTTTTATCAATAAAACCAGTTCTGCCAGACACCATAATGATTGGAGTTGTCTTTAAAGAAGCACTGCCTCGAAACAAGCTACACAGTTTATAACCATTAATATTGGGCATAGAAATATCCATCAAAATTAAATCTGGTTTAAGCCTTAATAAAATGGGCGCTGCTTTTAGAGGATCCTCGATTTTGGTAATTTCAAAAGCATCACTGGCTAAAAAACGCTGCATTTCATCCAAAATTGTGGGACTGTCATCAATACAGGCAATTTTTAATTTTGCCTCCAGGTTTCCCGAAGTTACCGAAGCTGTAGCTGCATTTTTGGCAGGAACTTTAGGTAAAGAATTCCAAGGTTCTGGTGGCTCACGAATAATAATTTCGCCACTTGTGATAAAGGGTTGCAGCAGTTTAGCAATTTTGAATTCATCTTGATTGAGAATCAAAGCTAGCTGACGAAAACTTAGCCCTCTAAGAAACTTAGCTAGTTTTAATAAAATTGGCGGAGAAGATTCATTTAAGGCTTGAGGGTTGTTCAGATATGGGCATTGATAAGGAGATAGTATAGAATTGCTAAAATCTTGCCAACTTATAATGCGTCTTTCTATATCTTGGACTAAAGGAGATATATCAAGATTTTGAAAGGTAATTCTAGCTGCTAAAGCGTGCTGGGGTAGATCGATATTTTTAATCCACTTATAGTCACCCGATCTGATCCAAAGAAAGGTTTCAATTGCTTCTTCTGTAAGGCTATTGCAAATTTGCTGTGCTTGGCTTCGCTGAAGGTGTTCCCGCAATACTAGCCAGTTAATTGAAGGAATTATGCGTCCTCCCTCTAACCAACTCATTTCTGCTCGATCATCTGGGGATGTTGCATTAGGAATAGATTTGGCAGCAGCAGCAGCGTCTTGAAAACCAAGATGCCGTAAATGATGATCCAAGGTAACCATCATTTGCTGAACTGTATTAGCTGCACATTTTATCTGACCCTGCTCTATATAAATATTCCAGCGTACTTGACCATCAAAAACTTCTAGTCTGCCATTATTATTGGGACTTGAAAAATCTGTTAGTAATTTTACTGGGTTTAAAATTTGACTCATATTTAAAACTCTTTGGTCAAATATTTCAATAACTCTTGTTAGCTATTGTTCCCAAATAAATAGCAATATTAAACACTATGTTCAGACAATTTTTGATCTAAAGTTCAAAACCTTATGTTTCTTATGTCTCAAGCAAATTTAAATAGTATAGTTAGCAGCAGTTAAATACAAAAAAGTATTAGAAATATTACTTATAGGTAATATTTCTAATACTAGAAAAAATATAAATCTTAAGATATTGGCAGAATATATAATGCAGAATTAGTTACAACATTGTCTATTCTTTCAACTACTAAACAGCTATAGCCTGAAAAAACAAGTTTTTCTCACCCAGCTTTTAGTAAAGGAATAAGCCAACTAATCCTGCAAGGGGAATAATGAGGACTACTTCGAGGCGTAACTTCCAAATAGCAAATAGAGATGCAGCAAAAATAAGCAAACTAGCCCAATGTATCTGTGCAGTTTGGGCGACCACGATCGCCGCCGTAAAAATCATGCCAATTACAGCTGGACGAATACCTTTTAAAGCTGCCTGGATCGTTACAGAATTTTTAATTCGATCTAATAGATGAGACATAGTCACCATTAGCAAGGCAGGAGGTGCAAAGATAGCTACCGTAGCTACGGCTGCGCCGACAATACCTTTGACTACATAGCCAATAAAGGCTGCACTGATTAAGATTGGTCCAGGGGTAATTTGCCCCATGGCGATCGCATTACTAAACTGGCTTTGAGTGACCCAATGATAATTGTTAACTACTACTTCCTGGATCATAGGAATAAAGACATAACCTCCTCCAAAGAGCATTAAGCTCATCCCTGCAAAAGTAGTAAATATTTTTGCCAGGCTATCTTCCCCCAAAGGCAAAGGCAGCAAGGAAAATAGTAAAATTACCGCCAGAATAGCTAGGGGAATCGCTATACTTTTGATATTTAAAGGCTTAGATTCTTGAGGTAGGGGATTGGCAGCTAAAGTTCTTCTTACCTTGCCTTGATATAAAAGCCAACCGATTAATCCTGCCCCCAAAATAACAATTAGGGTAGTATAAAATCCACCAATTGTTTTCAGCAAAATAGCAGCAACCGCTGCAATACTCACTTCACGCCAGCCTTTGATTGCTTTTTTGCTCATGCGAGTCGCAGCACCGATAATAATTGCTACCACCGCAGGAATAAATCCAGCAAACACTTTATTAACAGCAGGTATTTCTCCTGCCTGTAAATAAAATATAGTTAAGGCTACTACCAAAATAAAAGAAGGCAATAATACCGCAGTAGCTGCAACCAATGCACCAATACCGCCTCGCAGACGATAACCAACATATGCCACCACGTTAGCAGCAACTGGCCCTGGCAAAACGCTGGCTAAAGATATCCCATCAAGCATATCTTCATGGGTTAAAAGTTGTCGTTTATCCACCATGATGTTTTCAATGACTGAAACCAACGCCATAAACCCACCAAAAGCTGTGCTGCCAATTTTGAGAAAATTCCCAAACAAATAAGGTAAGGATACTGCAGAAGAATCTAGGGGAGATTTAGAGGATTCAAAATCTACTTTTTCAATCATGCTTTTTAAGAAGATTCCGCATTTTAAAGAACAAAATTATCAGCGACTTTAAGTATCAATTGACAGATATTAGGCAATATGTGCAGGCAGTAAAATAGCAGGATAGTTAAGCTTATAATCTACTGCCCACTATATATACAGGTTAAACAGATACTAATCTACGGACTTTAATTTCATTTAATAAACTAGCCTGGAGATCGCGTCTTTTAAGATCTTCTGGATCCATTTCTTTTATTTTTTCTTGTTTGAGGTGCTGATTTATTTCATCAAACTGCTTGATGGCAATATCACTAAACGCTGCTTCGTTACCTGAAGCGATTTTAACTCGCTCATAACCAAGAGCATCTAAAACATCTCCAGCTACTAGTTCAAAGATCATAATCTCTTCATCTGTAGACTGTTGGAGAAATTTTTTAATATTTTCCTTCATGATGGGCTTGGTAACATTTTCCCATAAAGAGCTAGAAGCAGCAGCATTGGTGGCTTCATTGGATTGATGGAAATTCAGCATTTCAGGAGTATATTTTTCGCCCATAAATCCACACAGACCTTCCAGACTAGATTCAGGATCGGCAACTAGTTGCTCATAGCTAATACTGTAAAAACGCTCTTCACCTAAAATGCTGCGCATCTGTAAAGCTCGACGTTGAGCGTTTGCCCATCCCTGGGCAATATGATAGATATGCTTTTCACCCACTACCGCTTTTTGAAAAGATAGGGCAACATCTCTACCATCTCGATACAGGTAAATAAACTTGCTATCTTGACTATAGGCATTAATTTCTGGCAGGTAAAAAACATTAGCCAGACTTTTACAGCACCAGTGCTTTGCCCCCCAGGTTTCTGCCAAAATATCGTAGACTGTAAAGAAGACTGCGATCAAAGACTGTTCTCGACAACGAGATGCCACTTTGGCTCTATCTAATTTCACCCCATACCAGGTTACAGGATTTAACTCTACAAGACGGCATACATCATCAACTAGCATATAAAAAGAATCTTTATTGCTCAAGTCTCCGTAGTAAGGCACCAAAGGCATTAATCGCTGCAAAATGTGGGGTGGATGAGGAGCAGCAACATTATCTACTTGATTGAGCATTAGGCGCAGCAAATTAGAACCCGAACGTTGAGTTCCGATCATTAAAAAAGACATAGTTCAGATATTTTGTTTAGGATTTAAAGTTTAAATTCTTTGTAAATTAGAGCGAGAGCATAACAAACTACATTCAAGGACAACATATTGTCGAATCAATTAACTCTGAAATATGACAAATAATATATATGTTGCTTGGTTTCATTAGCATTTAGTTTCAGCATTACCTAAATTTATTTATAGCAGTCGAAGTAAAGGTTAGGATACTACAACCTTACCTATAATTCGATTAATATAACTTAAGAATGCTTCGGCAAACTTGCAAAAGAAATAGATGAGATTACTCGCTTTTACAAAAGCGTACTGTTGGTTTGAGCTATCTAAAGCATCCTACTTTAGGCGGATTTTCACCAGTGATTTTAAGGAAGTTAAGCAGGAAGATAAGTTAAAATGTAACTTATATTACATTCTAATAAAATTAATATTCGTAGAGACAAAAGATTAGTTTTATAAGGATATAAAAACTTACGTTAAACCAAAACAAACACTTAAAGAGTATTATCTAAGAACAGTAACATAATTAATACTTTTAAATTTGACTATAATTACATTATCTAACAACTTAAATTATAATATCCTACAATTTAGCTAAAAAATGAGTTAAAAAGCATTTATAGTAAACAGTTTGGTTTTCGTAATCAATACCAACAATCAAACGATATTTATGATTTTTAATGTTAAATACTGTAAATTTTTCTAGACATCTCGATAAACTCTGAGGACATCTTCTAGATTTATCCACTGTGACTTTTTTACTGTTGCATACCAATTATTAACAGATGCGATCGCTTCCCCTATTATATCTTTAAGCTCAAGTGCGATCGCTAATTTCATAAGTGAGATTAAATAAAGTAAAAGTAAAATGTATTCTTGTTAGTAAATATGTCTTCCAAAATGCTTATGTTTAGAAGCATACTAATAAATTAGTAACCCAGCGAAAACTAGTTCTGTGTTGAATTTCATTCTTCTACCCAACCTACAATTTAAAACTTCATAGCTATTTATGTATAAAACAAATTACATAAACTTAATTACGATAAAAGTACTGAGGTTTCACCCTTTCTTCGGATACGTTGCCAACTATCATCAAGATATTTTGCTTCCGCTCTAGATTACTTACCTATGAAGACGCTTGAATATTCAATTAATATCCGCTATTTGTTACAAACATCAATTTTTCGATGCTGTCCTTTTGAAGTCTGGGACGGAAATGTAACTATAAATGGCAAAAAAGCTACTTTAGAACCAAAACAAATTTAGCTATCTTATGACTTGTCGCTATAGTCAATCGGTTACAAAACTTCTAATTATTCGCACTTCATTTTTCTAGTAAAATTTAAGTAAGATTATATTTTTAATAAATTCTCTTTCAAAAAATAGTCACTAATTCAGAATCAATTGCTGACGATGCACATTGAGTAATTGAAACTCAATCTTTGCTATTTGTTCCAACATATAAACAAAGTTATCTGGCGAGAGGTTTGTTCCATCGTTGCGACAGCTACCAGTAAAACGAATTACTGCTTGATTATCCGTTTCAGATTCTAAGGAGAGGGAGAACAGGCGATCGCATAAATTAACGACTTTTTTATTCCCTGACTTAGTGAATTTCTCCCACAATATTTCTTGACTGTTTTTAATAGCATCAATCCACTGACTCCAGGCTGCATCTATATTTTCTTCGGACTGTACGGTAATCAAATATTCTGCTTTATCCATCAAACGACTGGCATTAAGAGATTTTATATCTACATCTTCTACTTTATAAATAGGAATATTCTCTGGGAGTTGTGCCTCTAACCTAGTGCGAAACTCTTCTACATCCATGTCTTGGGTCAATTCAAAATCAACAATTTCACCGCTGCTGGTAATACCCAAAGACAAAGCATTGGCAATAGAAATTTTTGGTCCTGGATGATACCCGCCTGTAAAGGAAATAGGTAAAGCAGCGCGACGAATTGCCCGATCGAATAGACGCACTAGATCGAGATGGCTGATTAATCCCATCTCGGCAACTTTCCCAAACCACATTCTGATCTTTTGCTCTTTATGCTGGTTTGGTTTGTAATGTCCTGCAAATTTTGGAATAGCTGGGGGCTTAACGACAATATTGTGTCCAAAATCCGTTCCGCAAACACCACAGTGAGAACAGCCTTCATAGGCACAGTCAGGTACGGTAGCAGCATCTAAAGCTTTCTGCAAATCTTCTTTGAGCCATTGTTTATCTATCCCTGTATTAATATGATCCCAGGGTAGGGGTGCATCAGTGGCATCGGCAATGGAGGTAGCTGTATCGGCATCTAAAAATATATTCCACTCTCCTTCTTCTACCTGACGATATTTCCAGGTTAAATCCGCTTCAGCGATCGCCTGTGACCAAGCACCATAGGCTTTATCTAAGTTTTCCCACCAAGAATCCATGCCTGCGCCTAATTCCCAGGCGCGTTTAACTACAGAGGCTAAACGGCGATCGCCCCTGCCTACAAAGTCTTCCATTGCAGAGATACGGACATCTGTGTAGTTAATTTTTACACCTTTGATACGGCGAAATTCTTCTTTGAGCAATTCTTGTTTGCGCCGAAACTCGCTGGTAGATACAGAATACCACTGAAAAGGAGTATGAGGTTTGGGAGTAAAGTTAGAAATAGTAATATTAAAGTTAAGGCGTTTACTACTAAGCTGACTACATTCTCGGCGTAACCAGCGCACCGTATCGGCAATACCAGCCACATCAACATCTGTTTCTCCTGGTAAACCAATCATAAAGTAAAGCTTGACCTTACTCCAACCACGGGCAACAGCGGTTTGAATACCTCTTAATAACTCTTCGTTGGTCAATCCCTTATTCACCACATCTCGCATTCTTTGTGTGCCAGCTTCGGGGGCAAAAGTTAGCCCAGACTTTCTCAAGCCACCAATGATATCGGCAATGTTGTCATCAAAGCGATCGACTCGTTGGCTTGGCAGAGACAGGGATATATTTTCTTCTTGCAGGCGATTCTTGATCTCCATTCCCACAGCAGGTAGTGCCAGATAATCAGAGCAACTAAGAGACAATAAAGAAAACTCATTATAGCCAGTAGCGCGCATTCCCTTTTCAATTGCGTCTACAACTTTATCTGGTTCAACATCTGTTGCAGGGCGAGTTAACATTCCTGGCTGACAAAAACGACAGCCACGAGTACAGCCTCGTCTTATTTCTACGGTAAGGCGATCGTGTACGGTTTCGATAAAGGGAACTAAGCCAATAGAATATGCTGGAATAGGCGTAGCAACCCGACGCAATATACGTTTAGGTACTTCAGGGGTAGTAGGATGAACTGAGCCATCTTGCGCCATTCTATAGAATCTAGGAACGTATACTCCAGGAACTTGCGCTAGATCCAGCAATAAATCTGCTTTACTAAGTCCTGCTGCCTTTCCTTCCTTGATAATCAAACCAATTTCGGGTAAAAGTTCTTCTCCATCACCCAAAGCAATAAAGTCAAAGAAATCTGCATAAGGTTCGGGGTTAGATGTAGCGGTTTGTCCCCCTGCAAAAATTAACGGATAGTCTCCTGCATCCCTTTCTTGCCAAGTCAAGGGAATATTTGCCAAACTCAGCATTTCTAAGATGTTTGTTGCCCCTAACTCATAGCTGAGACTAAAGCCAAGAATATCAAATTCCTGTAGCGATCGCTTTGATTCTAGAGCAAATAAGGGAGTATTAGTCGAGCGCAGCTTAGCTGAAAGATCGGGGGCGGGAAGATAAGTGCGATCGCACAACTGTTTCGGTTGAGCATTAATTATATTGTAAAGAATAATATGACCTAAATTTGATGCCCCCACCTCATAGACTTCAGGATAAGTCAGCACCCAACGCACCTCGGCTTCTGTCCAAGGTTTATGTACTGCACCAAGTTCGTTACCCAGATATCTAGCTGGCTTGGCTATATCGGCATCAACAAAGTTATCAAAGGCAAGGGTCAAAACTTAAATCTCCTAATAGGTCGGACAATCATCTTAGATCTCTACTATATCTAATATTTGGAGGTTGTTATCTAAGTAGAGATATCATTAATTACTCATAAAACCCAAAAATTTTGCTGCACCGCCAAGAATTACCAAAATCAATCCTACTAATACACCACGGTTAGTGAACTCTTGATTACTGACTCTTTTGTCCAATCCGCTTATTGTAGCTTCTAGAGCATCTATTTTTCCTGAGAGTCTTTCATCGACTGACTTAATCTGACCAGATAATTTTTCATCGACTGACTTAATTTGACCAGATAACTTTTCATCAACAGAGTTGATTTTTCCTTCTAACCTGGCTTGACCAACTTTCAATTCTGTAACGTCTTCCGTTAGTTTATCTAGCTTGCCATCTAACTTATCTAGTTTTTGGTCAAACTTAGCAAAGATTTCTTTTAAGTCTGACTCTATCTGAATGCTCATTTATGTAATTTTGATAATGAAGAAAACAAAAATCTCTTCAATGTTTAGTTAAGAATGAATTGCGCTACCTAAACTCCAATACCATCAACAGCAGAAAATGAAAGCTGAACTTGTTCTTAATTAATATAATATCCCGACACACTCCATTTGCCGTCTAGGTCTTTCATAGGCGTAACAGTCTCCACAGCAGATGACTTATGCTGAAAAGAGCTATTAAATTGAATTACTACATATTCTCCATCAGGTAGTCCTGGCAAAGAAGTTTGATATTGCCTTGATTGAACATTTCGAGAAAGCTTTTGACCGAGGGGATTTCTGACTGAGTTTAAAGACGAACACCATTGTTCTTTAGATATTGCATCTTGAAAATATTTAGCTGCTCGATCCCAACTTTCAGCGTATTTTTTGCTATCTACAAGTTCCAGCCATAATTTGGCTGCTTCTACGGCTGTATTTTCGGCTGACATTAATCTTTTTTGCCTTGCTGTGTTTTAAATATGTTGACTATAGTTTATTGCCAATTTAAATAAGAGGCAAGACTTTAGATTATCAATATCAATTAACTAAAGAAATGATTTCCCACATATCTAAAGCATAGATGGCTCAATTTTAATGTCTCCTGTCCGTTTGATAGAATGCTTATTTCTCAAGCAATTAATAATGATTTAACTATCATTACTACTGACTCAATCTTTCCTCAATATGATGTTAAGTTAATTAAATAATAAAGATTGCTATTCAATCACCGCCACTAAGAAAGCCCAAAAATTTGGCTACATTGCCAAGAGTTACTAAAATTAATCTTACTGATTACGCCACGATTAAAAAAAAGCAATTTTTTGATTGCGGAAAATAACAAAACGCGAATCCTAATATTCATGGGTCAATGGCAAGACGCTTTTCAAAATGCAGTTAAAAACTCTGTAGGGTGTATATTCCAAATTTTAGAACTGCCAATAACATTCAATATCTTTATTATCGGTGTTCCTATTGCCACTCAAAATGTTGAGCAAATTTTCTTCCAGCAAGAGGATTGTGGGTTTACTCTCAATGAATTTAAGCAAGTTTTTGACCTAGCAAAAGATACATTTAACAACGATCCCGAACAATTCTTTTTTATAGATACTATACATTTAAATCAAGTACATAAAGATTCTCTTTATCCTAAAGCACTACGCAAAGCTATTCAATCTATTTTAGAAAAACACGATCCAGAAAAAAAACAAATTTCTTTCTGTAGTTTTCCCCTTCAAAAAAATGAACATTGGATCGTGACAGTTATTCAACTTGAGAGGCAAGACTTCGATCATCAATATCGATTAACCAAAAAAGAACATGAACCACATTCTATGCACAAGCACAGAATAGATCGTTGTTTTTTAGAAGCAGTAATTTATCGAATCTTAGCAGAAAGTGAATTAGAACTTCAAAAACCATCGGCGGAAGAAACTTTTTTATTAGCTAATCCTAAACGAGTTATAGAAGATGCTGCATCCAGTTTACTCAAATCAGTAGAAGTTCATGTCAACCAGTGGAATAGTGTAGATTTATTATCTTTTGCCAATGCTGTAGCTGCTGAACGTTATGAAGGCGCATTTAGTAAGGGCAGATTGATAATTTGTCCAACTAATCATCCAGATATTCTAACTAAGATTAAATTAAAAGTGCCAATTATGATTGATGACTATAGAGGCATCAGAAAACTGCTCGAAGTTTCTAGCGCTCAGATGGCTTTACTGTGTGATGTTGAGAGTGTCTGGGGGTTTGGAGTGCCTTTAGATACATATCAACCCAGCTTAGAAAATTTATTTGAAATCAGATTTACCGAACACTATACTTGGGAGTTAGCTCATGCTGAAAATGTTATGCTACGGGTTAAGTATCGAGAACCAAGATTGCCAAGAGAACATTTTAACAAAGAGCAATTTTATAATTATGTGTATCGGCTTTTTGAAGTTAACAAAACAACAGTAGCTAGATTAGTAAAAGCTGTTGAGGCAGCGGTAGAACAACGCCATGGCACAATATTAGTTATAACTCCAGAAGCCGAGCAAGAAACAAAAAGATTAGCTGCTCAAAGCACTGCAATTGACGCAGTAACCGTTACCGAAGAAATGATTTCCCACATATCCAGCATTGATGGCGCAATTTTGATGTCCCCTGGTGGTGTTGTGCATTCGTTTGGAGTAATACTTGACGGAAAAGCTACTAAAAATGGGAATTCTGCCAGAGGAGCAAGATATAATTCTGCTATTCGCTACATTGATGGGGAAAAGGCTCGTGACGTTAATTGTTTAGCTCTTATTGTCTCTGAAGATGGCTATGCCGATCTTTATTCTACTTAACGTCAGTTTTGGTTAAGGTATAGCAATCGAAGTAAAGGTTAAGACTATAATAATATTTCGCGCAAAGACGCAGAGGCGCAGAGAGATCGTAAAGATGTCCTAGTCTAAAGTTCGATTGCCATAAATAATGGTTTGGACAAAATTTAATTATTAACGAAACAATAGCTATCGAAGCCCTTTTTGAGTTGAAGATAATCAACGGTAAATTAGGCTTTTTAACTGTCCTAACTGTTTATAAACCCCGTCTAGTAAAAAATCATTTTATTAATCCTATTTCTCGCAAACGCTCAGTTAAAAATTCGCCAGCGGTAATGTCTGCAAATTGTTTGGGGTTGTGTTCATCAATGCAGTTAGTCAGACAGGTAAGATCCATCTGGGAAATTGGGTGCATAAAAAAAGGAATGGAGTAACGGGGAGTATGCAATAGTTCTTTTGGCGGATTGACTACCCGATGAACAGTTGATTTTAATTTGTTGTTGGTAAGTCGTTCTAACATATCGCCAACGTTGACCACTATTTGATCGGGTAAAGCCTTTACCCAAATCCATTTGCCATCTTTGCGTAATATTTGCAAACCTTCTGTACTTGCACCCATCAACAGAGTAATTAGATTAATATCACCGTGGGCTGCTGCACGAACTGCGCCATCTGGAACTTCTTGGGGATTGGCTATGGGAAAGTAATGAATAGCACGGAGAATGCTATTACCTAATCTTACTTTGTCATCAAAATAAAACTCATTTAGTTCTAGATAAATTGCGATCGCTCTAAGGATCTTCAACCCTGCTGTTTCTAGAGTTCGGTAGGCTTCTACGGTCGCTAGAGCAAATTTGGGTACTTCTTGGGGAAATATATTAGCAGGATAACCTAAGCGCAATCTATCTGTTTTTGTAATTTCTTGTCCTACGTGGTAAAACTCTTTCAAGTCTCCAACATTTCTACCTTTGGCGTGTTCTTTGCCTTTGGCGGTATATCCTCTTTGCCCTCCTAATCCTTTTATTTCATAGTTTAATTTAGTAGCTTCTGGTAAGGCAAAAAACTGTTCGACTGCACTGTATAAGCTGGCTGTTAACTCTTTAGATAAGCCATGGTTCTTTACCGCCACAAAACCAATATTTTGGTAAGCTTCACCCAAGGTTTGGACAAACTTTTGTTTGCGTTCAGGATTGTCAGAAGTAAAGTTGTTTAGATCTATAGAAGGCACTTCATCGTATAAAGTTTCATTCATATAGCAGTTGAGGTAAAGGTTGAGACTATAAACTAATTATCTCGCGCAGAGGCGCAGAGACGCAAAGAAATTACGAAATATTGTGTGTTTCAAAAGTTTTGTTAGTTAATCAGCCTCATCTTTTAATTAACGCTTCTAATTGCCTCTAACAATCCCTTAGCTTTATTTAAAGTTTCTTGATATTCAGTTTCAGGCACAGAATCGGCTACCATTCCTGCTCCTGATTGTACCGAAACCATACACTGATTTTCTTTATAGGGACGAACAATCATGGTGCGGATAGTAATAGCAGTGTTTAGCTGTCCTTCAAAATCATAGTACCCATAAACTCCAGAATAGGGTCCGCGTCTTTCGGATTCAAGTTCATTGATAATTTCCATAGCGCGAATTTTGGGCGCACCGCTAACTGTCCCCGCAGGAAAACAGGCTTTTAATAAGTCCCAAGCTGTTTTATCTGGTTCTAGTTCACCAATAACATTGCTGACAATGTGCATTACGTGAGAATAGCGTTCGATTACCATTAGTTCATTGACGGTAATGCTGCCTTTAACACAGACACGACCTAAATCGTTTCTGCCTAAATCTACTAGCATGATGTGTTCGGCTACTTCTTTGGGATCTTCTAAAAGATCTTTAGCATAAGCTTCGTCTTGGGCTTTGGTTTTGCCACGGGGACGAGTTCCAGCAATGGGTCTAAGGGTAGCTTCAATTTTGCCATCGCTTCTCACATCTGCCTTAACCATTACTTCTGGAGATGAACCAATTAGCTGCCAATCACCAAACTGATAGTAACCCATGTAGGGAGAAGGGTTAATTAGGCGCAGAGAGCGATACAGGTTAAAAGGATGACCTTTATAGACGGTGGAAAGCTTTTGAGACAAGACAACTTGAAAAATATCTCCTGCTCGAATGTAATCTTTTGCCCTGCTAACGTTATCACAGAAGGCTTGCTTATCGATATTGCTACGGTATACTAAACTTGAATCAGAACTACTGCGACTATCTAAAGATTTCCATTCAAGAGATTTTGCTTCTATAGGCAGAGGTAACTGTAGCTTGAGCATTAATTTAGTAACGCGATCGCTCGCATCTTGATATGCTTGTTCTAGGCTAACATCGGCATCTCGTAAGTCAGCATAGGAGATTGCCCAAATCTTGCGTTTTACCTGGTCAAAAATAATTAGATTATCTACCTGCATCCAAACTCCATCAGGTAAATCATTCTCTTGGGGGGAATTGACGGGAACTCTTGGTTCAATCCAGTTAATCAATTCATAGCCCCACACGCCAAATAAACCGCCAATACCAGGAGGAAGCTGTGGCAGCTTAACAGGTTTGATTGAGGTTAAAACGCGATCGCAAATTTCAAAAGGATTACCTGTATACTTTTTAACCGAATTATCTCGGTGAGTCTGGATAGTTTTGTTGCCTCTAGCTTCTAATACCCACATCGGATCGCAGCCTAAAAAGCTATAGCGACCAAGTTTTTCTTCTCCTTCTACAGATTCCAAAAGAAAATTGAAGGGTTGACCTGCACATACTTTGTACCAAGCGGATACGGGAGTTTCTAAGTCAGCAACTAATTCTTGATATACAGGTATAAAATTACCTTGCTGTGCTAGTTCGGTAAATTGAGCGAAGTTGGGAAAGATCATATTAGAAAAAGTAGCAGGTAGACGAGCGACCCTGCTGACGTTTCGCCAGCTAAGGAACGCGCGAGGTAGCAAGTAGCAAGTAAGATCAAATCCAATTAATAGCTATGAATATAAACATTTAAAGCTTAATAACCAAGAATTAACTAAGTCAAAAAAAAGGAGGACAAGCTAGAAATATAAATCTATACTTTGTCCTTCCCAATTTTATCTGCTTTTTTTTAAACTTCGTAGGGTGTTTTCCCAGAGAATTTAATAGTAGCTGGTTGAGGATTTTTACCGATACTACGGTCTTTTGTGCCGTTATATTCTCGACCTTCGTTTACTTTTTCGGGGAACACGCCATCTGCGGGGTGCAGATATTGAATTTCACCACTAGGAAAAACGCGATAAACTTTATAGTCTTGAATTCTAGGCTTAAATTTAGTCCGTAGCTGCGCGCCCAATGCTAAACACTGTTCTTTGCGCGCTAAATAAAGTAGGTTTTCACCTTCGTTCATTATTGCTGCGCCACCAGTAGGCATTTCAAATACTTGTTCTTTGCTACTTGTCCAAGTAATAGCGTACTTTTCTTCTACTTCTGCTTTGGTTAATAAACCACCTGTGCTGCCACCAAAGTTGGGGGTTTTGCCTGAAAGCTTTATATCTTCTGCCATGTTAAAAAAAATCCTCAATTTAAAGGTATTTACGGCATCCTATCATTCTGTTCAAGACAATATTGTGAGTATGTCAAAAACTGTTACAGTTTTTAGCAACGCTAACTCGCAGCGCAAAGATTAGTTCTTTTGTTTTTTGTTATTTTTTTTGCTGCTAGCTGTAGGTTTAGCTGTTTTTTGCGTTGGCTTTTCTGAGTTGTTGGGGGTGGCTTTGATGGGAATCGTAAAATAAAATTTGCTACCCTTGTCTTTTCCTGGTGATTCTGCCCAAATTTTACCGCCCCAATTTTTGACAATTTGTCGGCAGATAGCTAAACCCAGACCCGTGCCTCCTGCGCTACGTCTTAGGGACTCTTCTTCTTGATAGAAACGGTCAAATACGGTTTCTAGGCTGCTAGTCTCTATACCTCTACCCGTGTCAGAAATCATGATTTCTAGGGTACTGCCTCCATTTGTTTTTACAGCGATCGCAATTTTGCCGTCTGCTTGGGTAAATTTGCAGGCATTATCTAATAGCTTTACTAGTACTTCTACTAGCCATTCCCCATCTATCTGTACTAGGGGCAAATCTTTAGGGGTAGTTAGATTTTTAATTTGAGGTAGTTCTAATTCATGATTACGCGCCTTGACATTACTTACTGCTAAATCAATACACTCGCTAATAGAAAGAGTTTCTAGATTCCACTCTATACCACCGCCTTCTAGACGGGAAAGGGTAAGAAAATCTTGGACTAAATTACGCATTCTTTCGGCATCACTAAGGGCGGTATCGAGCATAATCTGACTCAATTCGGGAGGCATATCAGGTTCGCTAGCCAGACTTTCCAGACACACTTGAATAGTTGAAAGAGGGGTACGCAGCTCGTGACCCACAATTGCCACCAAGTTAGAACGGGTGCGGTCTAAAGCCTCCAATTGTTCGTTGAGATCTTCTAAATCGGCATAAGCTTCTGCTTGAATTAAAGCTACTCCTATCTGAGTGGCGATCGCATCTACTAGAGCAATGTCATCGGCTTTCCAGGCGATAGGCTCAGTTTCACAGTGATGTAATTCCATTACTCCTAGCAGTTTATCCTGATAAAGAATTGGCACTAATAGCCAAGAGAAAATAGAGTAATTTTGAATTAGATTTTGAAAAAATTCTCCCGTCCCTTTATCCTCGGCTATTTTATGTAAACGCTCGTCTTCTAGAGTATTGTCAACGCTAATAGTTTCTTTGGTGGCGATCGCTTCTTCAAACAGGGGATTATTAGCTAGCTGCCATTTTTGTCCTCTAACCGACTTTATTCCTGGACTAGTAAATTCTCGATCTACCGTTGCTGTGGCATCCTCTTCGCGACAACGGTAAACGATACAGCGACATACGCCAATGCCTTCCCCTAGCTTTTGCACTGCAACCTGTAAAATTTGTTTAGTATGAAGCGATCGCCTTACAGCATCGCTGACAGAATTTAATAATATTTCCTTTTGTTGTTTGGCTGCTAAAGATTTATTGGCTTTTAATAACTTATATTGACTAGCCTGAAGATAGGTAACCAGTCTCTGGACAAAAGGATCTGGATTGGTTAAAGGTGAATTTATGTTGCTCTTTTTCTGCCTTACTTTTTTGGGCGATAAATATACTTGATTAGCCAGGGCAATTTTAGCAGCTAATTCTGGGCGATAAATACCAATGCGATCGAGCATGAGTTTGGCGGCTTCCATGGTTACGTTGCGATCGAAGGTCCATATTCCCTCAAAACGACGATTAGCATCGATTGGTGAGCCATAACTACGCTCCTTTTCTTTGGCTGAAAAGCTTTTTTCGCGGCAAACTAGACAACTTGCATAGTGCTGACCAATAATTACTAAATGCCACTCTTTAGCTAAAGCATCAGTTGGTTCAAAGGCAATGGTTTCGTACTCTTCTGGGCGATCGCCAAACTCTGTTTCTGGGGCTGCTAAAACATATACCTGATCGCTTTTATCAGCAATACGTTTATAGCGATGAGATTCTTGTCGATAAAAACGTTCCCGTTGAAAACTAGCAATCACTAAAGGCGTATCCGAATCATTCAAGACTAGATCTTCCATAGCGTGAGACAACGCCGTCAAAGAAGCCTTAAAATACATTTGTGGTCGCCAACTCGTGCAGGTTTCCAGCAGCTGTCGTACAACAGAATTAGAAATGCTCATCTATAAAGTTTTTTTTAGAAAGAATTATCCTAGCCTGGATATTTGGTTATCTCGGCTTGTCTTCAAAGCAGAATTCAACAAAACGAGTTTGTTGAAGTATCTATTTTCTCAACTCAATATCTAGATGCCCATTAAAGTAGATCTTTTGAACTATTAATGATTGGTTAAATAATTTGTTCAATATGTTCAATATTAATATCCTACAAAACCCTAGTAACCTTTCGGCAGTTCATCATCATAATTTGCAATAATTAAGCTCGTTAAAGGTAACAGTTAGAACAGTTATGGATAATTCTAAGTTTTGTATTGCTATACACTTTAGAGTGGTGGTTGATTAAAAGCTAGAATACACTGTGAGATACTGTTTACCTGTAAATAGCATCTCCAGCAATATGCGCTTAACGAAGTCATGCCGTCAGGCTTATCGCTTTCGACCAAACTTATCACTCATCACCACAGTTTTATGCTTGGCAATTCCCCTGCCTGCAAAAGCCCTAGAAGTCCAAATATCTCCTAAAACACCCCAACAGGGAGATACTATTTCAGTTATCGTAATCCCTGACGATCCTGGTACTCCTCCAAGTATTACCGTAGATCAAAAAGATTATCCTGTATTTCCTCTTCAAGGCAAATATCGTGCTTTGATCCCGACTTCTCCTTTAAATTCTCCAGGAAAAATGACTCTTCAGGTCAAAGAAAATCATCAAATCAGCAATCTTGGAGTCTGGCTAAAAAGCCGCATTTTTGCAGTACAACGTATTACACTCAGTGGTAAAGCGGGTCTTCCAGCAACTCAACTAGAATTAGACAGGGTAACGGCTTTTAAAAAATTAGTTACTCCGCAAAAATATTGGCAGGGTTCGTTTATACGTCCCAATGCTGGGAGTATTTCCAGTGGATTTGGCGTCCGCCGTTATTACAATGGCGTATTTGCTAATGATTACTATCATAAAGGAGTGGACTATGCTGGAGGGTATGGCTCGCCTGTGGTTGCCCCCGCAGCAGGGAAAATCAGACTAGTAGGCAGAGAAGAGGACGGTTTTCAGGTTCATGGCAATATTGTCGGCATCGATCACGGACAAGGGGTGCTAAGTATCTTTATGCATTTACAAGACATCAGTGTGGCAGAAGGCGAAATGGTCAAAGCTGGTCAGCAAATTGGCACGATTGGCTCAACTGGAGCTTCCACAGGGCCTCATCTGCATTGGGGTTTATATGTTGAGGGGGTGGCAGTAGACCCTGTCCCTTGGCGGTTTGGTGTCATTGAATGAACTATGTATTTGGCAAAACCGCGTATTTTAAGCTAATTATCTTTTCGATTTTAGTTATAGATACTAAGATAGTGCGGGAGATTGGCTTAATTTACATTTATTCATCATCATTTAGTTAATTATGGGCATCAATTCGATTGTCGAACAAGCAATGCAAGACGGCTATCTTACTCCCAGTATGGAAGCTGAAGTAGCCAGAATTTGTGACACGGCAGCGGAACTATCTGTAGAAGAGTATTTAGCTTTAGATCGGCTTATGGGCGCGCTGCTGACGGGAGAAGTGGTAGCAGTCCCCCGCAAACAGTTTATCAACGTAATGGAGGAATTAGTCTTGAGCGATGCGATTACTCGCGTTGCTGAGATTGAACAAACTAGCGATACTTCTTTGGATGTAGGAGATATTGCGGCATATGCTCTAAACCGTTTACCACCCTTATATGCAACCACTGAAGAAGGAGCGAATTACCAACGTCAACGGGCAAGACAAGAATTGCAAACATTAATTCAAGAGCAGGTAAAAGAGGCGATTGATCGCTATTTAGACCGACCAGAATTTTTTCCTGAAAGGCAGGCTATTAATCCTAAAAACGATTCTAATATGGCAAATCAACTCAGCAGTTTATTAAAAGATTATGCCCCTGGCTACGAAAAAGACAGTAATTTTCCTTAAACCGAATTAGGATAAGCTTTGCCTCAGACCATTATTGTGGCAAAGAAACAAAGAAAAAGCCAAGGAAAAAATTGCCTTGGAACTTTTGTGATTTATTTCCAGTCTTTGAGAAAGATATATCAAAGCTCTATACTGAGGTTAATTAAGTTCATGAGTCTATCTCTTCCTGTATCTTGGTCTGAGACTGAGGTGAATGAAACTAAATGCTTAGTGTCTCCTGAAAAACTCTCTAATTACGACCTGATTGTTTTCTGTCAAGCAAATGCCCAGCCCGATAAAGCTGCATTTGCTGAACTGCTGCATAGATATCAATCTCATTTGAACCGTCTTTTCTATCACTTAGCTCCAGATTGGCAGGAACGAGCAGATATGGCTCAAGAGGTGTGGATTAGAGTCTATCGCAATGTCCATCGGCTTCAAGATCCAGCCAAGTTTCGTGGTTGGCTTAGTCGTATTGCTACTAACCTTTTTTATGACGAACTACGCAAGCGCAAGCGCGTTAGTCAGCCTCTTTCTTTGGATGCCCCCCATTATGTCGAAGACGGCGAAATGAGTTGGGAATTGCCTGATGATGCCCCAAGTCCCAGTGATGATCTGGCTACTAGAGAGTTCTATGAGCATTTGCAAACAGCGATCGCTGCATTGCCTGAAACCTTTCGTACTACTATCGTACTAAGAGAAATTGAAGGACTAGCTTACGAAGAAATTGCTGAAATTACAGGAGTGTCTCTAGGCACGGTGAAATCTAGGATTGCCAGAGCCAGACTTAAACTTCAGTCAGTGTTGCAAAACTATCTAGATGAAGAGTAAATTGGTATGTAGACCAGCTTTAATAATTGATATTCAAGAGATTCATCTGGCTAGTCTAGCTCATAGATTGTTCATCACTTTAATTCTTAAAAATATTGGTAATGTTAAAATGACATCTAATTTTGAAGGTTTTGAGTCAGATATTAAGCAAACCGACTCCAAAACCGAAGACTCAGCCCAAGATTATTTTGAATTGCTTAGTGCTTATGTTGATGGAGAGCTATCTACTTCTCAAAAGAACCAGGTACAGGCTTTGATCGATCGAGATCCTCAAATCAAGCAGGTTTATACTCAGTTACTAGCATTGCAAAGTCAGATGCAGCACTCTGTTGCTCCACCCAGCGAAAAGTCTG
Source organism: Waterburya sp. (assembly GCA_965218345.1). Lineage (GTDB taxonomy): Bacteria > Cyanobacteriota > Cyanobacteriia > Cyanobacteriales > Xenococcaceae > Waterburya. The sequence goes on along the minus strand of CBDCKS010000002.1, from coordinate 4,324,572 downwards.
TAGACGAAATTACCAGAGGGGTTTTTCGACTAATAGAACACCGTCGTTCTCGTAGACGTAAATTGGTTTGGGGCGCAGGAGCGATCGCAGCTTCTTTATTGGCTATTATTTCAGGCATGATTCCAGGAATCAGCCCAGCTTTAAAAATGGCAAAATTAGATGCTCCTGCTGTGGTCAATTCTCCAGCATTTATGTTAGCAGTGGCGGTTAATAAACCTGCAATCAATATTCCTAAGTCTGCTACTGGCTATTCTTTAAAAACTAACTCGACTCGATATTAGAGCTTACCGTCTTTTTACAACTGGTTGCACACAAGCTTTTTTAGTGGTTTGATTCATAGTAGGAATGTTAAGATTAACAGCCGTTTCTTCTTTAGTTTGAGTTAAAGCTTTTTTTGAAACATCGCCATTAAATACAAAGTTATAACTGTTAACAGCATATTGATTGGCAATATTGCCTGATTGACCAATTAGTTTTTGCCAGCCATCAAGATCGCGATTGAAATCAAAACTTCTGGCGCAGATTAATGATTTCTCTGTCATATCTTGACCATTTAATTCTAAATTGTTGATAAGACCAACATCAGATACGGTAGGTTTAACAATACTTACTGATACAGGTGGCTCAAGTTCTGGCTCAAAAACTATTTCACTGTTATTCTGCATCACGGTAGAATAATAGCGATCGCCGTCTTTGCCGACAAAGTAAACTGTTTTGCCATAGTTAGCTTGAAAAATATCTCCACTAAAAACAGATTGAGCAGGAGCTAAAATAGCTTCGTCTTGGTCTGACTTTGATTGACGGTAATAATAAAAGCTGCCTTTTAATTGACAAATATTAATATAGTAATCTTCGGTTTCAAAACTATACACTTCTCTGTATCTAGAATCTATTGACGCGCAAGCTTCAGCCTTTTGCGCTACAGGAATATTCATCTCCCGATTGCTTTTAGTAAAATAACTACTAGAAGAATTAGAAATAACTTTGGTTTTTGATGTCGCCAAGAGCGAACTATGTCCCCAGAAAAAAGAGCCAATTAATATTATGAATAGATATGTTTGCTTGTACCAATTAATCATGGCAAAATAAGACTTTTTAAAAGATTTTAAAGAATATTTGGATTAATAAAATAAGTTTGTAAAAAAATAGCAAACTTGCTGCTCGTATTTCGGTAAAGTAGCAAATTATTTGGATATTTTTCTAAGTTTAAGCTTAAAGAGTAAAGAGTTAGACAACGCAAATTTTTTCTTGCTCTAGCTTTTTTCAAGATTTAAATAGCGTTAATTAATAGTTTTTTCGCTACTGCTAATAAAAGAGGTTTATCAGAGAGTTTGTAGTAACGCGCGTTGCTGGCTCTACAAACGCGATTGGGTCTAAAACCCCATTTTATTGACTACTAACTACTAACGACGAACTTTTTTACATTCTATACTTTTCAGACAATGGTTAAAAAGATAAAACACTGCCAACCTAAGAATTAATCTGGGTTTGAAGAATTTTTGTTAATTTAAACTTATATATATGAATATAAAGTTAGTTAACGAGTTAAATTTGTATAATATTTCTGAATCAATTTGATTAATGGCTTTACCGCATCACAGACCAAAAAAGTTATCTCTTGGACCCCTTGAAGCCGAAATCCTAGGGATAGTCTGGAAATTAAAGATAGTTACGGTCAAAAATGTACACGACTTTATTTTGCAAGATCCCGATCGCGAACTAGCCTATACTTCGGTGACCACAGTACTTAGACGTTTGACTCAAAAAGGTTGGCTCAAATGCAGTAAAAAAGGACGTGCTTTTTCCTGGCAAGCTTTAGTTTCTTGTGAACAGGCACAGGCAATCCAATCTTACGAAAAGCTAAATCATTTTCTAGCTATAAGTAACCCCGACGTAGTAGCTTCTTTTGCTGACAGTTTAGATACTGCTAGCTTAGAGCAGCTAGAAGCGATCGCATCTCGCCTTCAAACCCTTCGCAGTCAAAGAGAGGAACATACATAATGCACCTGTTCGCCGTATTGATTATTATTGCTCTAGCCTGGATTGTGCGCTGTAGTTCAATTGGGACAGGAACATGGACTAAACGTTGGCATCAAGCTTTGTTTGTCTTGGTATTTCCTGCACTATTGCTATTGAGTACAGCGATCGCAGTATTATATATGGGTTGTCATGGTGCAATGTTAGGCATACAGGCTGGCTCATGGGGATGTGCTGTATCAGCTTGCATAATCATCTTTGCTTTAGGGTGCTTGGGCAAATTAGCCTACCAGGGTAATCAAGCCATAGATCAGCTAACTATCTATGAGCAGCAATCAATAGAAGGGACTACCGCAAGAATTATTGAGCTTGATTTACCCTATAGCGCGCAGATTGGCTTCTGGAAGCCTGAATTAGTGGTTAGTCGTGGTTTGCTGGCTACTTTAGACAAAGAGCATCTAAAGGCAGTTTTAGCCCATGAGCAGGCTCATGTGTATTACCGCGATACCTTTTGGTTTTTCTGGCTTGGCTGGTTACGATCCTTTACCTGCTGGCTACCCAATACAGAAACTTTATGGCAAGAACTAATGTTGCTTAGAGAACTAAGAGCAGATCGTCATGCTGCTCAAGAAGTTGACTTTTTGCTGTTGGCAGAATCTTTGTTAACCGTAGCTAAAACGCCTTTAGAATCTGCTCCTATTTTGTGTGCCAATTTTAATGACTATACAGTAGGCGATCGCCTTAATGAAAGAATAAATTCTTTGCTAGAGGAAACTAAGCCAGTTGATTCAGTTCAGTGGCAGTACTGGAGTTGGGTATGTTTACTATTTTTACCTTTGCTAACGATTCCTTTGCATTATTAACTAGGAATCTAGGATGTATAATAGACGGCGTTGCTGATTTAAGTAATGATGTACAATGTGTTTCTATTCGTAGTTATTAGTTATTAGTTGTTAGTTATTAGTCCCCGCAGGGACTAATAACTAGAATTACCGATCCTTTTGGGGCGGTGAGCAGTCACTCTAAGTTATGGGAGATAGAAGACAAAATCTACTGCACTGCGTATAGTCCTAAACTATTTCACTGCCATTTAGCCGACGAATTACCACAACTCCAGGTAAAGGTGGTTGGTTGGCTTTGCCACTGGGCCAATTTGAACCAAGGGGTACTTGGCGTTGTTGTCTAAAAGCTGTCCCGTCTGTGGCTAATAGTTCATAATCTCTTGCTTCTGCTGCCATGTCTTGACGCATACCGTTGTTTTCTCCTGGATGCTGGATCGAAAGAAATAAACTGCTGTTATCGTTATTAAAAGTTATTCCAGTACATTCGCACTCCATAGGACCGATCGCAAAAGGATAAGATTTACCTGCATTTTCCCCCGACAAAGGAATATACCACATGGAGTTATTACCAAATGCTCCAGTTAGGTCTTTACCCGTTAATTTTGCCCCCTCCTTTACTCTGGTGGGAATTGCTTCATTTTGAACACTAGTAGACATATCAGTCACAACCCAAAGGTTACCCTTTTTGTCTAGGGTCAAGTTATCAGGATTAGAGAAACCAGCACCACCGTTGGCGACTTCTCCTCCTGTAGCCAGCATACTCCAGGTAAAGCTTAGGGCAGCAGGATCGCTATCGTCTTCTTGCAGCTTCATAATCCAGCCATATTCGTAGTCTGTTTCTCCGTTTGGACCTACAAAAACCGCTCGATCGGGACCTCCTTCATCATCAGCAGAGCCAGAGGTGAAAGCAATAAACAAAGTACCGTTAGCGTCAATTTCGGTGTCTTCAGGACGAGCCGTGCAGGTAATTCCTGCTGCTGATGCTGCAAAGTGAGCATCAATCAAAATTGCTCCTTGAGTTTCTTCGGGACTATTACCCTGATATAAGTCTCCCAAAGTTTTAAATTGAGATAAGGGCTGCAATTGTTCCTCAGATGATACCTCCATCACTCCCCCCGCAGCGCGATCGCTATTAGGCATCATCACCAATCCTCCCACAACCTGATTAGGAGAGACAGGATTAACCTCAGTATCAGCATTGAGAGGAATCCATTCCCCTACTCCATCGGCAGAGAATTTTGCCCCATAAAGCATTCCTGCTTCAAAAAGACGAGAGTTGTTTTTATCCTGGGGGTTTTGGATTTTTGACTGGCTAATAAATTTATACAAATGTCCCCCACGGCGATCGCATCCTGAATAGACTGCTAAGTTTTTGTCTGCCACAGCGCGAATCCCAAAGGCTTCATGGTGATAACGTCCTAGCCAAGTGTGTTTTGTGCCGTAATCATCAGGATTGGCGGGATCTATTTCAACCATCCAGCCATATTTATTCCCCGCCAAACCAAATACATTAGCTCTTCCGTCCAAGTCGCCCTCGGTAATTAAAAATGGCTTTTCCCTAGGGCTTAAAGATGAACCATCTGCCATAACTGGCTCTGGTACTTGATCTTGAAAGTTTTCTTCCGCGCTTAAAACTGTTCCCCAGGGAGTTGTTCCCCCTGCACAATTTTGAAACGTACCAATAATGCGATCTCCTAAGTTATCCTCATAACCAAGTTTATTAGGCTTAGTAAATATCGCCACCGCAGCCCCCGTAGCTTTTAGAGCCTGCTTGGGGTTATCTAAGCCAGAAATACCTGTTACTCGCCGATCTGCATCGGAATAGGTTCTCTCCCACTTGCCATTAGCATTACGTTTAACCGAAATAACTCCTAATCCCTGATCGATTAAGCCTTCTCTAGAAACCTCTTGTATTTTTGCTTTTAAATCATTATCTTCAAGACTAAAAGCGTCTATTTCTCCTTCAGTAGCTTGAGCCATAGCGATTAATTCAGCAAAAGGAAGCTGTTTACCAATTACCAGAGGATAGGTTTGCATCCATGTCCCCCCGCTAATATATTCAAAATTAACTGCTAAATAGCCCTCATTGGGTGCAGTCTCAATCAAAGACAGATAATCATTGTTGTAGCCAAAACGAGAATCCCCAACGCGATCGCCCCAAGCAGCAATTAAATCATAAGTAAAGCCTTCAGGTAAAACCAAATCATCTTTAACTTCATAGCTTTGATAGGTCTCTAGCTGTTGAGCAATAGGAAATATATCTGTGTTCAAAGGAAGAGGAACTTTGACGGGTTGAAAGTTCAAGCTCGTTGTCGTTGTTCCAAATTTAGTAATAGTTTCAGCCATAACTGAAGAACTATTAGGCATAATCTTTTTCTGAGACCATGAACCTGTAGCGAGCGATCCAGCAGCAGCACCAAAAAAAAGCAGAAAATGACGGCGATTTACGTTCATATTAATTGTATTCGGAAAATAAAATAAAGCAATGTTTTGAGCGTGAGATAGGGCGAGGTTTCCTCGCCTTCTAAAATCACGCTGTTGAGCGTGGGGGATGCTAGTTGGCGACTTTTATCCAACCAGGCTGTTGAGAAATTGCTATTCTTAAGTTAAACTCCCAGTGTTAACAACTTATTAACTTTTAGTTTCTATTCCATAATTTTTTTATTTATAATTCAGACAATTCCCAATGTCATATCTGTTCAAAAGCTTATTTAGAGCAGCTATTTACGTAATATCTTATGGTTTTTTGGCAAGAATGGCTTTTTCATACAAACAACTGGCTTAGTTCTCTTGGTTACTTAGCTTATCCTGCATTTGTTAGTATATATCTATTGGCAACCTTAATCGGTTTGCCAGCAATCTTCCTTTTTTTAGCTGCTGGTAGTTTATTTGGCTTTATTCCTGGATCAGTTGTGGTGTCGTTTGCCGATACCCTTAGCGTAGCTACTTGCTATGTACTAGGCAGGACTGTCGCTCGTAAAACAGTCAGCAAATGGCTAAATAAGCGTCCATATTGGGGCAAATTTGACCGCGCAGTTGCAGAAAAAGGCTGGAAAATAGTATTTCTAACTCGTCTTTCGCCAATTGTTCCGTCTAATGTCCTCAACTATGGCTTTAGCTTAACCAAAATCAACTTTTGGCTATATTTATTTGTATCTTGGCTGGGTATGCTGCCAGTGATTGCTCTATACGTTTATTTGGCTTCTGTCGGTATTAATTTACTTTCAGGTAATCAAGATGATCCAAAACAAATTGTGGCTTCAGTTATTGGTTTGGTTACGGCTTTGATGGCGATCGCCTACACTACAAAATTAATCTACGGCACTTTATTTGATAAATCTAAAGAACAAGTTCAATCAAAACCACCTATACAACCAAAAACTCAAAAATCTGGCAACATAGATATAGAAAAAGCAAGGCGTTAAATTAAAGGATAAGATACTTGCCTCAATTCAGATCAAACTTACAGTTAGAGCAGTTGGGACAGTTAGGGCAGTTAGACAAGCCACCCCCTAAAGGGTTCAACAGTTTGACGGGCGGTATAAACGTCGCAGCAAAGCTAAAGCGCGTTTTGAGTAAGAGTATTCTTACTCAAAAGCCACTGTACGACGACACGCCCTCCTCAACGGGTCACAGACCCGCAACGCAAACTATCTCACCGCGCGCAAGGGAATGCGCGAGGGGGACAGTTAGAGCAGTTAGAGAAAAGACAAGGCATGCCTTGTCTGTACTGGACAGTTAGAGCAGTTAGGCGCAAAGGAACGCGCGAGGGAGGCAGTTGGGACAGTAGGTAGGAATTAATTAATAAGTATTAAGGAGTGGGCTTTATGGCTTATCAAGCAATTCTCAACGCTGTGGTCATAACTTAAGCCAGTGAACAGTTATAGGGCTTAAATGTCGCTCAAATTTTTCAGTCTTATTGCTTGCTAATATGAATTCCAAAAAAGAATGATACGAATCAGGTGACGGGGAGACGAAGAGACAAGGAGAACAGGAGACGAGGGGCAATTACGCAGGTAGCAAATTCTTTCCCCTATTCCCCAAGTCCCATAGTCCATAAATTATCATTCGTAGCAAACATTTAAGTATTTCATATAACTTGCTTGTCGCCTCCATAGCTGGCGATCGCGAATATCAATACTGAATAGATTTTTCAGGCTGTTTTGCTCTTAGATTGTTGCTTCATTTATGTTCATAGTAGCGTCATTGTTGGCTGGTTCAAGCAGAGGTAAAAACTTACGAATCAGCCCCACAGTAACGCTAGGAAGTTCTAACTGAGGTGTAAAACCTACATCGCTCAACTGATACATAATGCGGACTGCTTGGGGATTCATTTCTTGTAAACGATGTCCTACTTTTGGTCCCGTGTATTCTGATGCCTGACCCCAAATCAATGCCGTAGGAATGGTTAATTGAGTAATATACTGAGTCAGATCGAAACAAAGATCGCCTCTTACAAAAGATAGTGCAGCATACTCGGCGTTAGGCTGCTGTGCTGACTGTAAATATGCTTCAACTAATTCAGGATAAACTCGATCGCCCTTGGCAAACTGCCGTTGTTCCAAAAAACTCCGAATACCAAAACTGGTAGCAACTCCTGTACTGTAAAGTAAGCGATCGATTATCGGTGTAGCAGCTAGTTTAGTAAAAAAGTTATCTTGATAATTTTTGCCGAACTCATTTAATCCGGCTGCAGTAGTCAGGATCAAAGATTTAAATAATTCGGGACGCGCGATCGCAGCACGAATTGTAAAGGCTGCTGTAAGAGCTGAAGCAATTACTATAACAGGTTCGCTACAGGTTTGTTCAATAAACTTCTGAATAGATGTAACGTAATCCTCTACTTCATAGTTACGTTCGGGATGTGCCGATCTACCCCAACCTAACATATCGGGAGCAAGGATGCGATATTCTGTAGCAAAGGCAGGATAAACTTTTGACCATTCGTAAGCCGAAGAACCACCGCCTAAACCATGTAAAAATACTAAGGTTTCTCTAGAACTTACTTCTGCATCATTCCAAGGCGGGCAATCATTGGTGTAGTAAACTATGTAACCCAAATTTGTCTGAGTAGATTTTTGGCTGAAACCAAAAGGTATAAACATTTTTATATCTTCTAATTAAGATAAGTTTTTTCAAATCATAAATACCAAGATAAGTTGGTAATGCTTATTTTTCATCTTTCAAAAGTGGGAAGTAATAATAAATGCCTAAGTAGATAGGTCAATACGAGCGTGGAGGCAAGGGATTAGTCGCAGCCAACTCTCTGACATAAAGCATTTTCGCTCGTCTTAATTAGAAGATGGTTGGGTGAAGAATTGGAGAATCAGAGAATAGGAAATTAGAGACATAATTCAAGTTCAATTAATAATATTTGTTATTCTTGATACTTTTTGCCTTTTTCTAGCCAAATCAGCAACATCAAAAAATAATCTTATAACTTGTGATAGAGTTTTGCCAAAAATCAGTTTGTTAAGTTTTGTATAAGCACTCAAAACAGAACTCGAAAAGGTTAACAAAATATGCAAACTCAAACACCAGAACCAAAATTAGGATTTACCAGATTTGCCGAACTGTGGAATGGTCGCTTGGCGATGATCGGTTTCTTGTCTGCTGTGGTCGTTGAAATTGTCACAGGTCAAGGCATTCTAGGACAGCTTGGTATTATGTAATTTGTCACTAATCTACTAATTTAGGATTATTATTTCCCAGCTTTGCTAGAGTCATAAAATAATTAGAGAGAGTAAGTTTTTTGGTTATTAATTAAACTGAAATCTCTTATTTTTTGATTCATTGCTCGACTTATAAAGTAGCAAAACTCAAATTTACAGTAATTTTTAGCTCGATAAAACACCTAAACATAATTGAGCTAAAGTTACTCTTTTACTCTTCATTTACGAACTCAAATCATGAATTTTTCTAGACACAATTTTGCGCTGCGACGAACGGCAACAATTTTATCAATTGTAATTCTAACCTTAGCTGTCATTGCAGCCGTATCGGGTATTTTAATCAGTTTTTATTACGAACCTGCTGCGGGAGATGCTTATCAATCTCTTGCCGAGATTAGTGAAACTATTCCTTATGGTTGGGCAATCTACAGTCTACACAACTTAGCTGGTAACGGAATTATAGCAGCAGCACTAATTCAAATTGTTGTGATGTTTTTTGGCAGACAATTTCAACGTAGCTGGTTTACAGCCTGGATTAGCGGTATTCTGCTGACTTTATCAGCTATTGGACTAGGTTGGACAGCGATGATTCTTGGCTGGAATCAATTGGGCTACTGGCGTTTAAAAATAGAGCTGGGAACTATTGCAGCCATTCCTTTAGTTGGAGAAACTATCAAGAATATCCTAATAGGAATAGGAAGCATTAACACTACAGCAATTGTTCATTTTTACACCATCCATAGTTATGTTCTATCGGTGATAGCGATCGCCTTATCGGCAATACATTTAGTAGCTTTAGTTATTCAAGAACAAGAGCAAAAAGTTCTATTACTACAACAATTGGAAAAGTTAGCAGCATCTCCAGAACAACAAGAAGCTAACTCAAAAAACATTAGCACACAAATCTAACTGTGATTAGAAAACTAAATTTAAAAGTAGTTTATGCACAATATTTTAGAATCAAAAACAACCTATCTTGAGTCTAATTCTCGAACGGGTATTATTGTTGGACTTATGATAATATTTCTTTGGTTTGTCAGTTTAATTGGATTTCTAAGAATAGATACTACTACAATCTTTCCACTATGGATTATTGTCGGCGTTCTCTTGAGATCTTTTTTACATACTGGATTATTTATTACTACCCACGAAGCAATACACGGAATTATTTCTCAAAATCGAAAAGTCAATAATGGGATTGGCTACATAACTTCTTTTTTGTACGCATTATTACCCTACAAACTTCTTGCTAAAAATCATCAATTACATCATCTCTATCCCGCTACTGAAAAAGATCCTGATTTTTATTTTGCAGATTCTAACAACTTTTTGTTTTGGTATTTCAGCTTTATGAAAGAATATCAAAAAAGAAAACAAGTCTGGGTATTACTAATTGGAATGACAGTTATTTATGCAATTTTTATTAGTTTACACATTTCTCCAAGCAATATCTTTTTGTTTTGGGTAATCCCTATCTTGATTAGCTCTTTACAACTTTTTACCTTTGGAATATTTTTACCCCATCGGCAACAAGATACAGGCAATCTCCATCGAGCAAGAAGTAATAATTACTCAGCATTTTGGTCTTTTATTACTTGTTATCATTTTGGGTATCATTGGGAGCATCATCAGTATCCTAATTTACCTTGGTACAAACTACTCTTGGCTCGTCAGGAAAGTATTAATTTTAGACAGGAGTAAAATTTAGTGAGTAGGCAGGAAACAATAAACCTTGGTATAAATTGACTGAGAGACTGGGAGAATTCTATTTTCAGTTTAATTATGTCGCTCTACTTAGCTTTGATCGAAGAGAGTGGAAAATTTTTTAGAAATCGTTCAGAACAAGCTTATTAAACATACTCTTGATGTTCGGATAAACAACTAGTGAATAACAACTAACGAATATTAAAAGAAGATATCATGTCACAGACAAAAACAGTAGAACAAATTCAAATTCGTCCTAGGCAAGAGCGATCGCTCTTGAGATTGTTGGTAGTTGCTTCTTTTATGCCTTTCTCCATCAATAGAGAGAAATTTTTAAGGTTATTTTTCTTAGCCTCAAAGCGATTAACTGCAATAAATACAGGAATTAGTTTACTCACTTATCTTCTTCTTGAGATTGAGCGATTGATTAAACCTAAAATGGCTGCAAATATTATCGAACCGATAATTGACCAAACAATCGGAAAAGGTTGACCGCCAACGTCAACGGCAAACAGTATAGGCAAAGCTAGTTCTCTAGCTAGCCAAACTCCTAAATAAGCTCCAATAATGCCAACAAAAATTGAAGCAAGACAACCTCCTGCTGAATAACCAACTAGTGATTGCCCAATTGCGCCACAGATCGCAGCAATAAGCAGTAAAATCAGAACTTCTGTTAATGTCATCGACCGATTGAGCCTCTTAAATTAGGTTAATTTCTTTATACTACTTAAAATTTGTAGTCTAGTAATAATTATGACGCTATTATGCTCTACGTCCCAACAACGCGATCGCAGTTGACTTTGAAGAGACTTGTACTTACTAAAAATGCTCTTTAATCTGAAAACTATTTTCTTAATTGTTATTGCCTTAATCATTACGGGTTGCGACACATTGTCCAACAAAGCATCGGCAGATAAGTCAGTTGAAGCTGCTCGAACTAGGATGTATGAATGTGATGACTATAAGTTTAGTACGCACACGAGTCCTGGCAAGGTGACACTGTATTTACCAGATCGTACTGTTATTTTAGACCAAATACGCGCAGCTTCTGGCGCAAAATATCAAAATAAAGATGTTCTGTTTTGGAATAAAGGCGACAGCGCATTGCTTAAGATTGAAGACAAGACCTGGAATAGCTGCCATAGTTGAGAGATCATTAAAGGCGATCGCTTTCGTAGGGTGCGAATCGTCAAATGTAACCCACAGAATCAATTTTGAACTCTATTGTTTTAATTTTCTACTAAGCGAAACAAAAATAACTGGCTAATTTGTTCATCATTAAAATTATCATCACTAATCAAAAGTAAGCTTTGACTACCATCAGGCAAACGTGGTCCTATAGTCATTCCTTCCAAATTATCTAGCTCAATCTCTAGATCTTTTAAATCAAACAATAATTGTTTTTTTAAAGGTCTTATTTGGGCTGTACTGCCTCTAAAACTATTTATATTAGTCGTGTCAGTGGCATCGCCGATTACTACCTGAAATATCTTTGCCCCAGCCCCAGCAAAGCCAAAGGTTCTTTCTAAACTGAAAAAATAGCCTTCGGTTTGTAGTGCTAACAGTTCTGACAGTCCATTGGCAATAACTTCTGTTAGTGCGGGTTCAAGTAGATATAGATGTTCAGCCACTAAAACTGGGTTGCCAATCGGATTGATTACATAATGTAAAAAGCGGATTCTTGCCTGTTCTTCTCTGGCAAAAGATTCGTCTTGCAATAGGGCTGATTCAGTAGCGGTAAATAATCGAAAAGGGTCTTGAGGTAAACCTACACTATTAATCGTCAAAGATTCAAATGCTAAATTCTCTTGTACTCCTTGAGGATGTTCAGGATTATCCCCAGCTAAGTAACGTTTTGGCAAACGGACATTTGATATTTTTTTGCCCGTATTTAAGGCAAATTCAGCAATAAAAGGCTCAATATTTTCGGTCGGATTGCCTTCACTGGAAATAAATACTGTATTTCTGGGAGAAAGAGCTAATCCTTCTGGATCGATACTACCTGTTTGATAATTACCCTGTTCATCTTGGAGAAAAATAACATCTTCGGGCTGAAAACTAGCTATTTTAATCCCATCATCTGTCTGTTTAACCTTGAGCCTAAAGGTATAAAAACGGGCAGGGGCAAGTTGACTGCGGTCGTCTGATAATACATAAAATTTATCCTGTTGACGCTCATAATCGATCGCCGATAGTCCACCAATCTTTGTATCTTTAAAGGTTGCTTTGGGTATTTGATAGTAATCGACAAATTCTAGGGAAAACTTACGAAACATCCTCTCTGTGGCACTTACTCTCTGGGGTAAACTACAGCTTGTCAGGGTAAAGAGGATATATACAGAGATAAGTAAACATTTGATCGAAAATCTTTTAAGGCGATCGCTCACAGTTTTTTCCTGGTCACTAACACTCACGCTTTCTGTCTAACAGATTACCTCATTGAGTAGCTCGTAAAATAATAATCTAGTTGCTTCAAAAAAAGAACGTGCAGTTAGTTCTGTCAAATCAATACAATATAAATGTATTAATCAAAAAGTTCTCCCTATGAACAAAAGAATGAGGGAGATCGATGAGACAATAAATATTCTGCAATAAATCTACATATAGAAGAGGAGAACTACTAGATGTTAGAAGCATATAGAAAACACGCAGCCCAAAGAGCAGCCTTGGGCATTCCCGCATTACCTTTGACGGCTGGGCAAACTTCAGAATTATGTGAATTACTCAAAAATCCTCCTGAATCAGAAAAAGAAGAACTGCTGGCACTGTTAAGGGAGAGAGTTCCCCCTGGTGTGGATGATGCAGCTTATGTTAAAGCTGGATTTTTGACTGGCGTGGCTAAGGATGAAATTAAGTGTCCCGTAATTTCGGCTATTGATGCAGTGTATTTGCTGGGGACTATGGTTGGTGGCTATAATGTTCAGTCTTTGATAGATTTATTAAAGTCTGATGATAGTGCGATTGCAACGGGCGCAACTAAGGCATTAAGCAAGACGCTACTGGTGTTTGATGCGTTTAACGATGTTTTAGAATTATCAGAAAATAATGATTACGCTAAGCAAGTAATTGATTCTTGGGCAAACGCCGAGTGGTTTACTAATCGCCCTGAACTAGCAGAAGAGATTACAGTCACAGTCTTTAAAGTGCCAGGAGAAACCAACACCGACGATTTATCTCCTGCACCTCACGCCACGACTCGTCCAGATATTCCCCTTCATGCTTTGGTAATGTTAGAGTCGAAGATGCCTGACGGGTTAGAAACTATCGCCAAGTTAAAAGAAAAGGGTCATCCTGTTGCTTATGTAGGTGATGTAGTTGGTACTGGTTCGTCTCGAAAATCAGCGATTAACTCTGTTTTATGGCATATTGGCGATGAAATTCCTTTTGTTCCTAACAAAAAAGCTGGTGGATACATCTTGGGTGATAAAATTGCACCCATCTTCTTTAATACCGCCGAAGACTCTGGGGCATTACCAATCGAGTGTGATGTTGCCCAAATGAATACAGGTGATGTAATAACTATTTATCCTTACAAAGGTGAAATTGTAAGGGCGAACGGTGGTTCGCCTCAAGTCATTTCTACTTTTAGCCTTAAGCCTGATACTATTGCTGATGAAGTACGCGCAGGGGGACGTATTCCCTTGCTTATTGGTCGGGCATTAACCGATAAAACCCGTGAAGCGTTAGGCTTAGAAGTTTCTGAGGTATTTACTCGCCCATCTATGCCGGTCGATACAGGTAAAGGATTTACCTTGGCACAAAAAATGGTGGGTAAAGCTTGTGGTTTAGCAGGAGTTCGCCCTGGGACATCTTGCGAACCCATTATGACTACTGTTGGTTCTCAAGACACCACTGGACCAATGACAAGAGATGAATTAAAAGAATTAGCCTGTCTTGGTTTTAATGCGGATTTAACTTTACAAACCTTTTGTCACACCGCAGCCTATCCTAAGCCTGTTGATATTGAAACCCACAAAGATTTACCTGACTTCTTTTCAACTCGTGGTGGGGTAGCCTTGCGCCCAGGAGATGGTATTATTCACTCCTGGTTAAACAGAATGCTATTACCCGACACCGTTGGTACTGGTGGTGACTCTCATACTCGTTTTCCTCTGGGTATCTCTTTTCCTGCGGGTTCTGGTTTAGTTGCTTTTGCCTCTGCCTTGGGTGTGATGCCTTTGGATATGCCTGAATCTGTTTTAGTTCGCTTTACTGGAGAATTGCAGCCAGGCATAACGCTCAGAGATATAGTTAATGCTATTCCTTGGGTAGCTATTCAACAGGGAAAACTTACTGTTTCTAAAGAGAACAAGCAGAATGTTTTCAACGGCAGAGTCATGGAAATGGAAGGCTTACCCGATCTTAAAGTAGAACAGGCTTTTGAACTTACTGATGCCACAGCAGAACGTTCTTGTTCTGGTAGCACTATCAAACTTAGCGAAGATACTGTAGCCGAATACTTGCGTTCTAACGTGGCGTTGCTCAAAAATATGGTTGCCCGTGGTTATAACGATGCTCGTACTCTGATGCGTCGCGTAGCCAAGATGGAACAGTGGTTAGCCAAACCTGAGTTAATGTCGGCTGACAAAGATGCAGAATATGCAGACACTATTGAAATTAATCTCAAGGAAATCAAAGAACCCATTGTCGCTGCACCTAACGATCCTGATAACGTTAAATTGATGTCAGAATGTGCAGGGGACAAAGTAGACGAGGTGTTTATTGGCTCTTGCATGACCAATATTGGACACTACCGCGCTGCTGCCAAAATCTTAGAAGGTGCAGGAGTAGTAAAAGGACGCTTGTGGATCTGTCCTCCCACTCGCATGGATGAAAAGCAACTTCGCGAGGAAGGAGTTTACGGCGTGTTTGCTGCTGCTGGCGCACGTACCGAAATGCCTGGCTGTTCTCTGTGTATGGGTAATCAGGCTCGCGTCGAAGATAATGCTACTGTCTTTTCTACCTCTACTCGTAACTTTAATAACCGCATGGGTAAAGGCGCGCAGGTTTATCTAGGTTCGGCGGAATTGGCTGCTGTCTGTGCCTTATTGGGCAAGATTCCTACTGTGGAAGAATACATGGCAGTTGTAAAAGAAAAAATTGCCCCCTTTGAAAGCGATTTGTATCGTTATCTTAACTTCGATCAAATCGATAACTTTGAAGATGAAGGCAGAGTAATTTCAATTGAAGATATGCCTAAGATTGAGGATATTTTAGGAATGCCTGTTTAATACCAAATTAAATAGTGTTTCTTACATACATCTCGTAGGGGCTATTCGCGAATAGCCCCTACACAAATCATCCGTCATATTTAAAATTTAAATCGGTATAACTTTTCCCCCAGCCCCTCTCGTAATAATGTTTCGGTAATCACTACAAGACTAACCAATTCAAAAATTTACATAATATGTTTTAGCACTCGTCCTCGATGAGTGCTAAATTTGCAAATAGAATATGTAGCGGAATTAACGAATAAAATCCTATGGCGAAGATCGTTTCGTTTAATGAAGAGTCCAGACGAGCGTTAGAAAGAGGGGTCAATGCCCTAGCTAATGCCGTTAAAATTACTCTTGGCCCCAAAGGTCGTAACGTTTTACTAGAAAAACAGTTTGGCGCGCCTCAAATTGTTAATGATGGAATTACCGTCGCCAAAGAAATCGAATTAGAAGATCCTTTAGAAAATACTGGTGCCAGATTAATTCAAGAAGTTGCTTCCAAGACCAAAGATAATGCTGGTGATGGAACAACTACTGCTACTGTAATTGCCCAGGCATTAATCAAAGAAGGTTTAAAAAATGTTGCAGCAGGAGCTAATCCTGTGGCACTGAGAAAAGGTCTTGATAAAGCTACGGCTTTTTTGATTAAAGAGATAGAGGCTGTAGCTAAACCAGTAGCAGGGGATGCGATCGCTCAAGTAGCTACAATATCTTCTGGAAATGATGAAGAAGTCGGTAAAATGATCGCCGAAGCCATGAACAAGGTGACCAAAGATGGTGTAATTACCGTTGAAGAATCCAACTCTTTAGCTACAGAACTAGATGTAGTAGAGGGGATGCAGATCGATCGCGGTTATATCTCTCCTTACTTTGTTACCGACCAAGAAAGGCAGGTTGTGGAATTTGACGGTGCAGTTATCTTGATTACGGACAAAAAAATTAGCGCGATCGCCGATCTTGTTCCCATACTTGAGAAAGTTGCTCGCGACAGCAAGCCTTTGCTAATTATTGCTGAAGACCTAGAAGGAGAAGCCCTGGCTACTTTGGTAGTCAATAAAGCTAGAGGCGTATTGAATGTAGCAGCGATTAAAGCTCCTGGTTTTGGCGATCGCCGTAAGCAAATGTTAGAAGACATTGCCGTACTAACTGGCGGTCAGCTAATCTCAGAAGAGGTTGGTTTAAGTTTAGATAATGTCGATCTAGACATGATGGGTACAGCAGAAAAAATTACAATTACCAAAGAGGATACAACTATTGTTTCTGGCTCTGGTAATAGCGAAGACATTAAAAAACGAGTAGAACAACTACGCAAACAATTAGCCGAAACTGATTCAGATTACGATTCTGAAAAACTACAGGAGCGCATCGCTAAATTAGCGGGTGGGGTTGCTGTAATTAAAGTGGGAGCAGCTACCGAAACTGAACTAAAAGACCGTAAATTACGCATTGAAGACGCACTCAACGCTACTAAAGCTGCGGTAGATGAGGGTATCGTTCCTGGTGGTGGCACGACTTTAATTCACCTAGCTAAAAAACTAGCTGATTTTAAAGAGCAGCTACAGGACACTGAAGAGCAGGTAGCAGCAGACATTTTTGCTAAAGCCTTAGAAGCTCCTTTATCTCAGCTAGCCAGTAACGCAGGGGTTGAAGGTTCTGTAATCGTTGAAAAAGTTAGAGAGACTGACTTAAATATTGGTTACAATGCCTTGACTAACGAATTTGGCGACATGATTGCAGCAGGTATTATCGATCCTGCTAAGGTAGTTCGCTCGGCAGTACAAAATGCGGCCTCTATTGCGGGAATGGTTTTAACTACCGAAGCTTTGGTAGTAGAGAAACCCGAACCCGAAGCTGCTGCACCTGGTGGTATGCCTGGTGGTATGGGCGGCATGGGCGGCATGGGCGGCATGGGCGGCATGGGCATGATGTAGCCCTTGCTAATTGAGCATTATTTTCTAGATCATGATGCACCCAATAAAATAATTGAAAACTTAGAGGCAAATCTTTGATTAGGTTGCCTCTTTTTTTTGTACAGTAACTAACGGATGTTATGCACTTATAGCAATACGAGGCTGTGTGCTGAAGTTTTTTGGCTTAGATACAGCTAAATATATAGCTAGAGCCTCAATTTACAATTTGATAGATAGTTTGCCACTGCAAGCTTGGCTAATAATCTGTGGCTCAAAATCAAGGTAAATATTCAACAATCTTTTGTAATAGCTCATCAGCATCCACCGTTTTCTTGAGAAAATCCGATGAGCCAACCATCTTTGCTCTGAGGCGATCGATAATACCTGTATTGCTAGTCAGAAAAATAATTGGGGTTGAGGCAAACTCTGGGTATTTACGCAGTTGAGCGCAAAGATCGTACCCATTTACCTTGGGCATAACAACGTCTAAAAATATCAGGTCTGGTTGATGCTCAATGAGGGTGGATGTCGCTTGTGTAGGATCGTTGACTGCTACAAAACGATAACCTGCCATGCCGATAATTTGCTCCATCATCTGGGAGATCATCAAACTATCATCAATACAGGCAATTAGGGGGCGATTTTGATTATTATCATTGACATTAGATGATTTTAATAGCTCTAGTAAATCAGGAACATCTGCCAGACCAAAAATCCCAGACTGAATGTAGGGTAATAGAGAAGAAACAGCCTGTAAAGGTGATGTTCTTAGCTGCACGGCAAGATCTCTTAAGGTTCTGTTACCGTTAAGTAGTTTACATAAACTTTGGTAAGCAGAGATAGAAGTTTTTTTCTGTAGTTCTTGGGGTTGTAGGATTACAGGAGCTAGATTTGGCGATCTATCAGCTACCTTAGTATTTTCCCAGCTTTTCCAAACCTGTTGAGTCTGATTGACAAGTTCTTTAGGTTCAATAGTCTCAAGCTGAGGACTTAGGGTATCGTTTTGGCTAAAGCGACAAATTACCTGTCTTGCTTGAGTTATGTCGAACAATATCTCTCCCAAAGCAAATAAAACTGTATTTCTTCCCTGTTGAGGAGTGATTATGTTTTGTTCTACCCAATGATGTAGCTGTTCGTACTCCCAGATATTGTCGTCCAAGTCAGCTTCGCGCTCGGTTAACTCTTCTTGCAAGGTAGAAAGCTCAAAAGGAACTTGAGGTAAATTAGAAATGAGATTTCTCTGCCAACGGCGAATGGGGTGAACTCCCCCAGTACTATAAACTATTGCGCCCAAGTAAAGATATAAATGCCATTCGCTCCCCTGCATCGGTTCGGTAAAAGTTAACTTTCCGCTTACCTGAGACTCTTGTAAAGAGTTAAATAATTTAAGCTGCTTTAAAGCCGTAAATTCTCTGATGATCAGGCTATCAGAAGTAGTTTTGGCATTCATCTAGTTATGCCTCTTTGTTGCAGAAGATTAATAATTTGTATATTGGCTTGAGGAAACTGATATTGATTCATCGCTAAGGGACTAACCCACTGAATTTCCTCACATTCTAGGCATTCTGGTGTTCCATTTAAGTGCTGACAATCATGGACATATAGGGTTATATTAAATGTTTTATATCTATGAGTGATAGTTGTCAAGCGATCGCCTACTAATATTTCAATATTTAGCTCTTCCTTTATTTCCCGCTGGATACATTCTTCAACGGTTTCTCCTGGTTCAATTTTTCCTCCAGGAAATTCCCATAAGCCCCCCATCTCTCCTTCTGGCTTTCTTTTGTCTATGAGAATTTTTCCTTGCTGGTTGGTGATTACAGCTACCCCAATCTGCTTATGAAGAGTTGGTGATTTTGCCATGAAGTGTCAAAACTTAATTTGTCTACTGGGTTACAGACTACCGATTATAAATGAAAAGCAACCTCTACGTTACGTTGATAAAGGTTGCCTGCTTGAATGATCTAATTTCATAGTTAAGATTGCTGATTATCTACCTGAGTTGCCGACAAAGATTTTTCAAAAGTCATTCTTTGTTCTGCATTACGCAGGAAATAACCGCTCATCATCGCCGAAGCTAACATACGTCCTAGGCTTTCACGATTTGTGCTAATTGCTACTTCAAAATTATCTGTAGGTAAACTGCCTAATAATCCAACTATATTTTGTTCTATGATTTGAAAAACTTCTCTCGATTCTGGTTGGGAGAGTTGAGCAGTGGCCTCTGGGCTTAAAGACTGGACATACTCCCATAAATTATTATCTTCTTTATTCTGCATAAAAGTGTTCTGAGGACTATTTTGGCTCTGCACTTTCTTACCTCTATACTTAAGGTTGATGTTAGATCGTATTTATTTAATCGTTACTTAATTTAATCACCATAAATCAAATTAGCGATTACGTAGAACCGAACTATGCTCGGTAAGTTTTCCGACCTAACACTAAGATAAGCAAGCCTTTAGCTGGCTAAATATTCGCGAATCGCTATTTTACGCTTGCGTAATTTTGATAGTGCTTCTCGCTCTATTTGTCTGACTCTTTCTCTGCTAATGCTTAAACATTCGCCTATTTTAGCTAGAGTCATCGGTTTACCATCGCTCAAGCCAAACCTCAAGGACAACACTTCCCTTTGTTGGGGTGTCAAATCTGCCATCAGCTTTTCTAAGTCTCTTCTAAGAGATGAAGAAGTGGCGAAATCTTCGGGAGATTGTCCCGTATCTTCTAACATATCTCCCAACTCGGTATCGTTGTTGTCGCCAACCCTGACATCTAAAGAAATAGGCTGACGGGATTTTTCTAGGTAGTCCCTTACTTGTTTGGGCGTTAGTTCTAGTTCTTTGGCTAACTCGGCAATAGTTGCTGTTCTTCCTTTTTGTTGAGCTAGTTGCCTTTGAGCTTTCTTGATTTTGTTGAGCTTTTCAGTAATATGGATCGGTAGGCGAATAGTACGACCCTTTTCGGCGATCGCTCTAGTAATGGCTTGACGAATCCACCAGTAGGCATAGGTACTAAAGCGATATCCTTTGGTGGGATCGAACTTCTCCACTCCTCTTTGCATCCCAATTGTTCCCTCCTGAATCAAATCCAACAGATCGAGGTTACGCTTAAGGTATTTTTTAGCGACTGAAACTACCAGACGCAGATTTGCCTCTACCATTTTGCGCTTGGCAGACTCTCCCGCCTCAATTAGGGTTTGTAGCTCTTCTTGAGTTACTTTTGCAGCTTGCGACCACTGTTCTATTGTCGGTTCTATCCCTAGATCTGCTTCTAGCTCTTCTTTGATGTTGGTTAGAGCGATCGCTTTTTGAACTCTTTTGGAATATAGAATTTCTTCCTCGTGAGTCAGCAGAGGAACGCGACCTATTTCTTTGAGATAGCTTCTAACTAAGTCGTTAGATTTTTGTGCTGTTTTCATGACGCGATTTACTTACTGTTATTGGTTAGGTAAGAATGAAATTCTCTCGTTTACTGGTATTTTGAGCCTTGAAAAGCTTGAATAATAAAAATCTGGAATTTTATGAGGATTTATGTTTACTTTTGTTAAGTATATGGCTCTGATTTCCAGGTTTAGCATTTTCAGCAGTTTGTTTTTGTCTTGACTTTTCGGTATCAGCTTTTACCAAAATTCCTTTAAACAGACAAAACTAAAATCTTTATCTTTTCAGTTGCCTATCTCTACAATACACGATATTTATTAACTTATGTAACTTTTATTAGCAAAAATTGTTTACAAACAGTAATCATGCCAAAATTTTGTTTTTTCCCTAAACACCAATCATACAGATAAAAGCTAGCTATAAATGCAATATTTGCAACAAAAAACCAATAAATTAGGGTTTTATTCTTTATTCTACTTAGTCACTTAAGTTAGCTGCGTTTTGTAGTGGCAAAATTTTGTCGGAAATATAACCCTAAAAGAAATAATTTGTAAGCAATTATAGAGAACTGCTGATTCCACTCAAACTACTAAATTAGTTCTTTTGCTATACAGTGCTACTTGAGATATTACTATAAGAGTTATGTTCTCAAAGCTGTAAAAATAATTAAGCGTAGACGCGAAGAACTGCATTTAAAGCGAAGCAATAAAATTATGACTACATCTCAAACAGCTACTTATGGTTCTTGGAAATCTCCTATTACCTCAGATTTAATTGTCTCAAAAACAATTGGAATTGGGGAAATTAGCGTAAATAATGATGATATCTACTGGTTAGAAAAACGCCCCCAGGAAAAAGGTCGCAACCTAATTGTGGGTTGTTTCAATGAGGGCGGAATTAAAGATGTCACTCCTTCTCCCCTAAATGTTCGCAACAAAATACATGAGTATGGTGGAGGAGCGTATACAGTAGCCAAAGAGACAGTTTATTTTTCTAATTATAAAGACGGGAGGATATATCAGCAGGTTCTCAACCAGCAGCCCCAGCCTCTGACTGATGAATTACAGCAACGCTATGCAGATATTATTGTCGATCGAGATAGAGATCGTTTGATTTGTGTATGTGAAGATCATTCTTCTACTTCTGCTGAAGCTAAAAACAGCATTATTACAATTGATTTGAGTACAGGAAAAATTCAAACCTTAATTGAAGGTAATGACTTTTATTCTTCCCCTCGTTTAAGTTCTGATGGTCAACAATTAGCTTGGTTAAGTTGGAATCATCCAGATATGCCTTGGGACAGCACTTATCTATGGCTAGCTAAAATTGACGATCGCGGTGTCGGCAAACCTGAACTAGTAGCAGGAGGAGAAGCTGAGTCTATCTGTGAGCCAAAGTGGCATAAAGATGGTAGGCTCTATTTTTCCAGCGATCGCACTAACTGGTGGAATATCTATCGACGCAATCTTAATGGTTCAGTAGAAATACTACACCAAATGGCAGCCGAGTTTGCTTATCCCCATTGGGTGTTTGGCTTGTCTAGCTATGCTTTTATCGGCAGCGATCGCTTAGTCTGTGCTTATTCTGCTGATGGAAGTTGGAGTTTAGGCGTTATCGATCTTGAGACTAAAAACTTTAGCGAAATTAAAACTAGATACACTAATATTTCTGATGTACAGAGTACAGAAAGCGGTTTTGTGGTGTTTATTGGTGGTTCACCCACAGAAGCAACCGCGGTAATCAAACTGGATTTAAACAGTAGTCAAGAACAGGTATTAAAGCAAACAGGAGATCTAACTATCGATCTAGAGTATCTTTCTTTGCCAGAGGCGATCGCTTTTCCGACTACCGACGATCTGACTGCCTACGCCTGGTATTATCCTCCTACCAATAAAGATTATACCGCCCCAACAAATGAACTTCCTCCTTTAATCGTCAAGAGTCATGGAGGACCTACCGCAGCAGCCTCGGTAGATTTAAACCTGCGTATTCAGTATTGGACTAGTCGGGGTTTTGGCTATGTAGACGTTAACTATGGCGGTAGTATTGGTTATGGTCGAGAATATCGCCAAAGACTAGATGGCAAATGGGGCATTGTTGATATAGATGATTGCGTCAATGCTGCTAAGTATTTAGTTAACCAAGGAAAAGTAGACAAAAATCGGCTTGTAATTACAGGTAGCAGTGCAGGAGGCTATACAACCCTGGCAGCATTAACTTTTCGCGATACGTTTAAAGCTGGTGCGAGTTACTATGGGGTAAGCGATTTGGAAATATTGGCAAAAGACACTCATAAATTTGAGTCTCGTTATCTCGATCGCCTGATTGGCAAATATCCCGAAGACCAAGAAATTTATCAACAGAGATCGCCAATTCACTTTACCGAACAATTAGACTGTCCCGTTATTTTCTTTCAAGGCTTGGAAGACAAGGTTGTTTCTCCCAATCAGGCAGAAATGATGTTTGAAGCGATTAAAGCAAAAGGTTTACCCGTGGCTTATGTGTCTTTTGAGGAAGAGGCACATGGCTTTCGGATGTCAGCCAATATTAAAAAAGCTTTAGATAGCGAATTTTACTTTTACTCCCGCGTCTTTGGTTTTCAACCAGCAGAACCAATTGAACCGATCGAGATCGTTAATTTGGACTAATTATGCCGACAATTTATGGTGGGTATTAGTTACTTTATACTGTTAGCTGAAGTCGCCGTTGGCGATCGCCAGTAAGGGATCTGAGGTTAGGGAAGCTGCTAACTGCCCCCCTAGCCCCCCAACTTTGGGGGGAACTAGATTCAAGTCCCCCAGTCTTGGGGGATTTAGGGGGCTTTGTTCTGTAGGAATAAGAGCTTGAAGAATTTTTACATCGAGCTTGGAAGGTAGCTTACGCATACCTGGTGCCAGATGAGTATTTAACAGATCGTAAGGATGAGCTTATTTATCAAGGTGTTCACCATCGAGGGTAGCAGAGAAATTTTCTCCAGCTAAGATATCTTCATCATCACCAGTGATTTCTTCTGCCCCCTGCCTTCTGCCCTCTGCCTTCAACTCATCAAATCCATCGTAGCCATCGATAAAGCCATAGAGGTGCGATAGTTCATGTAAAACGGTAGCAAGCAGATCGTATTTACCATTATACTTCCGATTCGGCAGCAGCAAGTAAGAAGCTGTCTGTGTTTTGGGCGGTAAATTCGGAGTTATCTAAAGGAGTTTCATCGATAAACCAGCCGATCCCGTTGGCATCATGATCGATGAGGATTGTTCCTGCGTTGGGTATTCCATTCTCGTCAAAACCAGTGATGCTAGCTTTCGCTAATTGTCCTGTGGGTAGATCGGTTATTTGGAAATCAATGTCTAGTTGGGTTTGTGATTGCAACAAGTCTGACCAGATTTTGGTTGCGGTATTGTTGATATTATTAACTAATTTGGAGGTTAAATTATGGCTTGGGAAATCACTCCTGAAGAATTGCTGGTTAGGTATGACGACGGGGAGCGTAACTTCGCTGGAATCAAGCTTATCTACTCCTACGGCGCTCCCACTCATTACTCTGGAATCGATCTTAAAGGAATCGTTTTGAGGGATATCAATCTGAGGGGAGCTTACTTTGAGGACATTAGTATGGTTGGAATCGACCTGACTAGTGCCGACTTGGGAGGAGTTTTTATGCATGGATGTAATGTCTGCGATGCCATCATTCGCGATGCCAACTTCTGTGCCGTCAACGTGGAAGGAAGCTCGTTCATTGATTCCGATTTGAGAAGTAGCATTATGAGATACATGAATGCTAGTTTGGCTAGTTTTCGTGGGGCTAAAATGAGTGGTAGTGTTATCGAGCGTGCTATTCTCGCTCAAACCGAGTTTAAAGGGGCTATTATCGACGGAAATACTGTTTGTAGTAGTTGGAATTTGATTTGGCACACTACCATGCCAGATGGCACTGTTGTTGAAGGACCTCAATGGGGAAATGGTAGATAAATATAGCTCTTCATCTGTAATAGCTAATAAAGAACCTGATAGATTATCAATCGTGTTGAGTTTTGTCTCAATATTGGCAATGCTCTGGTTTTCAATTGCATTTTGGATGTTGTTAGGGATATTGGAGAAGAGATCGTAGCCGATTTTAGTGCGATCGCCTTGTAGGGTGGGCAAAACATAATTGAGATCGACAAGCGTTTTAGGTAAAGATCCTTGCCCACCAAAACCAGAGTCATAATTCCCAGTAAAATAAGGATTTGAGGTTAATTTTGCCAGTAGCCCCTCTCCTGCTGGCTTGCTACCATTTTTCTCAAGCTAAGTAGCAATAAGTGCCTGGATAATTTGTACATCAAGCTCCGAAGGTAGCTTACGCATTTCTGGGGCAAGATGAGTATTTAACAGATCGTAGGGATGAGCCGATTTGTCTAGGTGTTCGCCATTGAGGGTAGCTCGGCTATTAGTGAATCAAGGGCAGGTGTTAAAAATATCAAAAACAATCTGAATTGTACAGGCAAAAGCAACAAGAGTAATTATTACCAAAGAAGATAAAATATTACTAGCTAAAGCCAAAACTAGAATAAAGGCTGCTGCACCCAGACGATAAAACGTTAAAATTCTTTTGCACTTAGTTTGTCCAAGTTCGCAGCTTGTCCAATGGAGGTTGGAAAGGATAAGCAAACACAGAGCTACTGCTAGGCAAAACAGGAACTTCTCCCCACTAGCTGAGTCATGTGTTAGACCATGGATCATCTTTTCTACTCCTACCCCTGTGGCAGTTAAACCAATTGTCAAAGGAAGATGAGAATAAAGCCAAGCAAGAGCAATTTTCATTTGACCTCTTTTCATAGCCTGAAGGGGAGATGCGTCCACCGTGTCAAAATACATCCACCAGAAGCTAAAGGCGATCGACAAACCTAACAAAGCGATCGCCACCGATACAGGAGTCCATTCTCTATCGGCTACTCCACCTACCACCGCAACTATCGACTCACCCAAAACAATAATGGTAAACAGTCCGATTCTCTCGGTAGTATGCGCCATATCAGGAGGCACGCTGACCACTCTTTTTCCTGCTGTCAGGGGAGTGGCAAAATCAATGATTAGTCCTATACCCCAAAACAAAAAACGCCAGGGGAGGGGAACGAATATAGAAGCAAGCCAAAAGGCAATACTTCCAGTAAAACCCCAGGCATACCAATTGGTTAATTGTCTTGCTTGAGGTACATGATATCCTGCATGAAGATATTGACAGATTAGCACTCCACGAAAAGCAATATAGCTCAGGGCAAAACCAACTGAAGAAGAACCTAATCCATGATGAATATTGGCAGCCATTGTAGCCGCGATCGCCATTTGCCACAGCGTAATTAGACGATCTACCAAGCCATCGTTATCAAAACGAGTGTCGTAAAAGGTTGCACCAATCCAGCACCACCACACAGGCACAAATAACAGTGCTAGTTTAGCAAAGCCTAAAAAACTAAAGTCTGATTTGAAGTTATGAGCTAATTGAGCGATCGCTACCACAAAGATTAAATCAAAAAATAACTCTAGCCAGGTTGCGCGTCGCTCTTCTTCTTCGCATTCTTCTTGCCGTAATCTTGGTGGTTGAAAGATGGCTTTAGCCATTGCGCTTACCAGTGTTTAGTTATCAGTAATTTACCTGAAAGACTATCATATATTTATTATTAGATGTTTGTGATTACCTAAATTAATCTACACACCTACTACTTGAGCGCGTTTATATGCCTCATCTAAGACTTCGGAAAGAGTAGGGTGAGTAGTGAATATTAAAGGAGAGATTTTGGACTGATTCACGTTTAATTGGCTATTGATAGTTTTTAAGCAGCTAAAAGAGCTTCCTTAAAATCATTTTTGTTAGACCATTTTTTAACTTCTGATCTTTCACTGAGTAATTTTTTATCTCCCTCAGTCCATACTCTTGCGCCTTCATCTGTATCTACGATCAGCGATATGAATTTGTAGTTACTTTCTACCTTATATCTTTCCAAATCTTGCCACTGTGTATTGACCATACACAAAATAGGCTTTGCACTCGATCTTTTATCAGTACTAAGAACATGAGTTAAAACATTATTTCCTTTCACAGTAGTATAAAAATGAGGTTTCCAGTTTCGATCTGTACCTCCTGTATACAGTTGTTCTCTTTCGTAAGTTATATTTATTCCTTTAATAAAATCTTCTACAGAATCTATGATTGTTTTAGTTTTTCTTCCTGACTGCAAAGTCCATAAGTCTGAAAGTCTCACCAAAGCTTGCCCTAATTCCAATACTGATGCAGCTAGCTTAATAGAATCTGCACTCTTGTCAAATCGCGCAATAAACATATCTCTTTTCACTTCTAAATTGTGAGTAAGACGTATAGTTTCTATTAATTCCTTTTGTTTTTCGCTTCTCATTCCAGATACAGACTGAGATTCAAGCCAACGCATGGTTTCACCAAGATCTGTCAAAATGAAGCCCTGATTTATCTTTCTATAAAAAATATCTATTACATCTCCATCTGGATATATAAAAGGAGTAGTAATTTTAATAAAATCTTTGAACTCGGAACAAGTAAACAAAGTTCCAATATTTTGTGATAATTCTTGACAGGGACTATTCATATAATTATTCCCCCTAAATCAAAGTCAGCTTCAAGTTGTGCAGGAGGAATTTCTTCCATCACTCCTTGAAAATTAATATTTGCTTCGCGGCAAAATTCTTGCCACACTTCTCTTGGTTGGTTTGCAGGAGAAGATATAAATTCTTCAGCAGAATACGCTTTCCTATCTTCGTATTCTTCAGTCCATTTGTGGATATGATTTTCCCCAATCATCTCGTCATCGGGATTGCGGTGATCTTTGCCCATGTCTAAACCATATATTCTCCTGCCAATTTCTCTGTGAATAATTTTATAAGATAGTCTGTCTAAATAACGGTTATAGCTTCCATCAACGAATATAGGATAATTTCGATCCGAAACTACAGGAACTCTAAATTTAACCGTTTCAGAATCTTTCTTATCTCCTACCCAAGCTATATTTTCTGTAATCTTCTTGGTTTTGTCTGACAATATTTCATCAAACTCTGTTTGAGTTAAAACCATTCCGAAGTTTTTCTGGGGTTATTTATTAGTAAAACATATTTACTATTACAGTAAACAAAAGATTTTAAAATTTTACAGCATATATTAAGAGGGGAATCACCCCCCTCCGTAAACTATACACCTACTACTTGAGCGCGTTTATATGCCTCATCTAAGACTTCGGAAAGAGTAGGGTGAGTGTGAATATTGAAGGAGAGATTTTGGACTGATTCTCGTTTGGCGATCGCATTTGCCGCCTCTTGGATCAGATCTGAAGCATGAATACCAATGATATGTACTCCTAAAAGTTCCCCCGTATCCTGGCGATAAATAATCTTAGCAACCCCTTCAGTTTCTCCCTCTGCCAAGGCTTTGGAGTTGCCTTTATAGAAAGATTTGACCGTAGATACTTTAAATCCTTCTTTCTCGCCTATTTCTTTGGCTTGTGCCTCAGTCAAACCCACATAGCTAATTTCAGGATGGGTAAAAGCAGCAGCAGGAATACAGCGATAGTCTATTTCTTTACCTGCGCCACAGATATTCTCAACTGCCACAACTCCTTGTCCAGAGGCAGCATGGGCTAGCATCATTTTACCAGTGGCATCACCCACCGCCCAAAGATGAGGAACAGGTTTGCCGTCGCGCAATACCTGCATCTTGTCGTTAATGGGAATAAAACCACGCTTGTCTATTTCCACCGCCAGAGTTTCTAAACCAAGTTTTTTGGTGGCAGGAATACGCCCAGTAGCTACCAAGCAAGCATCTACTTCTAAAACTTCAACAACTTCTTTTGTTTTGGCATCGGTTAATTCAATTTGTACTGGTGCGCCAGGAGTAATTTTGGTCGCAAATACACCTTTGTAAGTTTCAATATCACGCCCGTCGAGTAGAATTTTTTTGGCAATTTTGGCAATGTCAGGATCGAAGCCAGGCATCAAAGTGTCTAAAGCTTCGATCATGGTTACTTCACAACCTAAGGCAGTATAAACATCAGAAAACTCTAAGCCAATATAGCCACTACCAATAATAGCAATCCAGTTGGGAAGGGACTCTAATTTAACCGCGTTATCGCTAGTAAAGACAGTTTTGTTATCAATTTCTATACCACGCGGAACAAAAGGCACAGATCCAGGACAAAGCATAATTTCTTTGGCGGTATAGGTTTTATCTTCTTCACTACCAGATACCTTTACCTTTTGTGTCCCTGCAAGTTCACCCCAACCGCGAATAATATCTACTTTAAGACGTTTAAGGCTGTTGGTTAAATCTCCTTGAATTTTGTTAACTAAATTTGTCGCATGATCGGCGATCGCGCTACGATCAAACTGAATATTTCCTAGCTGAATTCCCATGTCCTGTAGGTGATGGCGATCGCCAAACTCTCTAACTCTGCCAGATGCTGCTAACAAAGCCTTAGAGGGAATACAGCCACGATTAACACAAGTGCCTCCCATATCCCCCGCTTCAATAATTGCGGTTTTTAGACCGCTTTTAACTGCATGAAGTGCTGCACCATGTCCGCCTACGCCCGCGCCAATAATAATTAAATCGTAATCAAAGTCACTCATTGCTATTTCTTCTATAATTGCTCCAGTCTTATATTGTAAAGTTTAACTGGGATTAGACAATCTAGTTTGTAGTTAGCCGTTCGTAGTTACCTATTACCAACTACCTATTACTCTACAGTTAAGCAACCTACTTGAATAAGATTTTAGTATGATATGCACTATTTTTTGAGCTGAAAATGACTCTTAAATCCAACACAATTCAGGGAACAAGATTTGTTTTAATTACAGCTTTTTGGTCTAGTATTTTTGATTTTGCTCCCGCTCTTGCTCAAACAAACATAAACATAGAAAAGATAATTAAACAAGGCGATCGCTATAATCAAGAAACCGAACAAATTACTCAGGTTCATCAATTACTAAAAGTGTCTTCTTTAGATTTGAGTGATGAAACAAAGCCTGCTACAAATTCAAATTTTGTTCGAGAAACAAATATTTTAGATGATAGCATTAAAGAAATAGAAAATCGTACTACTGTTGTCGAAGCTAACCAATTTTCTACTACCACAAAACTGAGAGGAGAAGCAGTTTTTGGTTTAGGAAGTATCTTAGCTGGTTCAAAAGAAAATAGCGAATCAAGTATAGAGCGTGTTCCATTTTTAGGCAGCCAGATTAATCTGGAGTTAGCAACTAGCTTTACTGGAGAAGATGAATTATCCATTGAGTTAGAGGCTGCAAACTTACCCAATCTTGCCGATGTGACCAATACATTTCAAGGAGAATTATCTTTTAGTGGTTCAAATAATAACAACCTTGAGTTGGATTTAATAGCTTATAATTTTCTTTTAGGAGATAACCTAGAAATAATTATCGGTACAACGGGTTTGGCTGCTGATGACATTGCCGAAACAATTAATTTTCTTGAGGGTAATAATGGTGCAGAGGGAGCAATTTCCAACTTTGGTAGCTTAAATCCTATCTATGAGACATCTGGTGATGCTGGTTTGGGTATCGTTTACCAGTTAGGAGAAACTATCGAAATTAGTGCGGGATATCTAGCCTCTCTTAATGAACCTACGGAAGAAGGGGGAATATTTAATGCTTCTTATGGTGCGATCGCACAAGCAATAATTAGTCCCAGCGATCGCCTTAGTTTAGCTTTCACTTATATTCACAGTCGCAATCAAAGCGATACTGATTCGGGCAGTAATTTGGCAAATTTACAATCGTTTACTGAAGAAGAATCTGAGGAAGCAGTACCTACGGTAAGTAACTCTTATGGTGCGGAATTTTCCTACGAATTGAGTAATTCTCTAGCAATCGGTGGCTGGGGTGGACTATCAAAAGTTATTACTCTATCTACCCTCTCAGGAGAAATAGAGCAAGGTACTCAGGATGTGTGGAATTGGGCAATAAATTTGGCATTTGCCGATCTCATCAAAGAAGGTAATCTAGGCGGTGTTGTTATCGGTGCAGAGCCTTGGGTAACAGATTCTAGTATTAATAATGTGGGTGAAGATGAAAATATGTCCCTGCATATAGAAACTTTTTATCAATATCGCCTTTCAGACAATATTGCCATTACTCCAGGAATAGTTTGGATCACTGCACCAAGTAATAATAATCAGGAAGATAATTTGGTTATTGGAGCAATTCGCACCACTTTTACTTTTTAGTTTCTGGGTATGAAAAAATCCTCTCTCATCTTGTTAAGTTCTCGATCTTTTGCTTTTATACTTCGGGCGTATAATTTTAATCAAAGAGGTTTGGAGAGTCTAAGCCCAAAAAAATGAGAATTTTAATTGTCGAAGATGACGATCGCATTGCCAAACCTCTAGCCGAAGACCTGCGACACCAACATTATGCCGTAGAGATTGCAGCAGATGGGGTAAAAGGATGGGAATATGCTCAGGCGATCGCCTACGATTTAATTCTTTTGGATTTAATGTTACCCAAGCTAGACGGGATAAGTCTTTGTCAGCAATTACGTCAATCTCAATACAATGCTCTTATTTTGATGTTGACTGCTAAAGATACCACCAGCGATAAAATTATCGGCTTGGACGCAGGTGCAGATGATTATCTAGTGAAACCCTTTGATATTGAAGAATTAGCCGCCAGAATTAGAGCTTTGTGTCGTCGGAGTGCAGAAACCAGACCGCCAATTCTAACCTACGGTAAATTACAATTAGACCCTGCAAGCAACGAAGTCAACTATGACGATCAAGCCTTAATTCTAACACCCAAGGAATATATGATTTTAGAGTTATTTATGCGACATTGCGATCGCACATTTAGCCGTTCAGAAATACTAGATAAACTCTGGGAGTTGGATAAAGTCATCACCGCAGATGATAAGACTGTTAGGACTCACATCGCTAATTTACGTCACAAGCTCAAAGATGCAGGAATGACAGCAGAATGTATTGAGACAGTTTACGGCATGGGTTATCGTTTGCATAGCTTACAATAACTCATAAATTAACTCACCCAATTGTCTAACTTTAAATTTGGTATGCGACCAAACTCCTTTGTATTGTTAGTGATTAAAGTTACTTGCAAACTAAGAGTGTGAGCAGCAATCAGAGTATCTAACGAACCAATTGGCGTTCCTTGTTTTTCTAGTATTGCTCGAATATCTCCATACATAACAGCAGCAGGGCGATCAAAATCTACTATTTTTAACGGCAAGGGAAATTGTGTTAGTGCTTGTTGATTTCTGGCGGGGAATTGACTTTTCTGAACGCCAAATTTAAGTTCTGCAACTGTGATGGCAGAAACACCAATATCGCCGATTTGATAGGTGTTAAATCGCTGCAATACTTCTGGCGGTTTTTGCTTGATTACATAAATACAGATATTTGTATCAAGTAAAAATCTCATTCAAAAGCACTTTCTCTTTCTTGTGATTCTGGCTGCTGGCGATCATTGCTCATGAAATCATCGGAAAATTGTTCTAGGCTATCAAATAATGTTTCCCAAGAATCCTCATAAGGTAAAAGTATTACTGCATTACCCACGCGCTTGATTATGACTTTATTTCCTGCAAACCGATACTTTTTCGGTAGTCTAACAGCTTGGCTTTGACCATTTTGGAATAGTCTAGCGGTTTCCATAATAATTTTGAGTTAAATATATATTTTTAGTATATATTTTTTGTTGATTAAAGATAAAAAAAAGCGATCGCGCGAAGCTGTTCAGAAATACTCGATAAACTCTGAGAAATAGATAAAGTTATTACCGCAGATGATAAGACTGTCAGGACTCACATCACTAATTTGCGTCATAAGCTTAAAGATGCAGGTATGTCCGTATGTCCGCAGACTGTATTGAAACAGTTTATGGCATCGGATATCGTCTGCGTCGTGAATGCAATTAGCAAATCATATACGTTTATGCTGTCTGTAATTTGCTTGGTTGAGGAATCACTTCCCCTTCTTCGCGCCAAGCTTCCAAGTACATCTCGATCACATCTTCACCTTTGATTATTGCTTCGGGACGTGTTTTGCCATGAGTACAAGGCATAATAACGCGATCGCTAAATTCGGGAATAGTGACTAAAATTAGATGTACCATTTAATCCAAAGTATATAGGACAAATTTGCAATTATCCTAACTTAATGCGTAGCTTTGTCAAACCTGTTAATAGTTTGGAAAATGATGAGTTAATAGGCTATGTAAGAGTCAGTGAATCATTGGCTGGGCTTCGCAACACCTTGCACCGTTTAGATTATGGATTAAGTAGTAGCATTGCGATCGCTCTTTTATTTAGCAGTTTTGGCAGTATATGGTTGACTCGTCGAGCGATGCAACCGATTGAAGCAAGCTTTGAACGTTTAAAACAGTTTACTGCCGATGCTTCTCATGAATTGAGAAGTCCTTTAATGGCAATCAAAACTAACGCAGATGTGGCACTTAAATATCCAGAAGGAATGCGCTCTCTTGATGCCGAAAAGTTTACTGCTATTTCTTCAGCATCAAATCAGATGACTAGATTAACTGAAAATTTATTATTGTTATCTCGAAGCGATCGAGCTATTACTTTTCAAAAAGAATTAGTCAATTTAAGTCTGATGCTTGCTGATTTGATGCAACTGTATAAGTTACAGGCTGAGTCTCAGAAAATATTATGGCAATCAAAATTAGAACCAAATTTGTATTTATTGGGCGATCGCATTTTATTAAAACAGCTATTTACTAACCTAATCCAAAATGCTTTGCACTACACCTCTTCAGGTGGATCGGTAATTGTTAAGGCTGCAAAAACTAATTTCTATGTCAACGTTATGATTAAAGATACAGGTATTGGCATTGTTCCAGAAAATTTGGATAAGGTATTTGAGCGATTTTGGCGAGCAGACACATCTCGTTCCTATCAGACTGCCAAATCTGGATTAGGATTAGCAATTGCCCAAGAAATAGTCCAACTACATCAAGGCGCAATTTCTATAGAGAGCCAATTAGGAATGGGAAGCTGTTTTAGTGTTCGTTTCCGTATTTAAGGCTGATAAGTTTGACATAAACTAAAGACTCAATAATTGCGATCGCTTATTATTAACTTCGATCTTGTCTTGCTTCAACAACTTGTCTAATCTCTTTCCATCTCTCTACAATAATTGTTTTCATCTTTTCTGACTGCCACTGAGGAATACTATTTTTTTGGTTGTTTTTGTCTCTACTCATAGGTTTTACTTTGGTAATTATTTACAAACTTTTGGTCACAAGAATAAGCTCTAGATAGATATTTTTGTTTAATATCAAGATATCATTACCTGCTTAATTATTGCAAATTATTCTCAATAAATATTGAGTGTTAAGATCGAAACTAAGTTTGTAGTTAAGGTATGATGCGATACCGTTTAATGAATGGGTTTAAAGCCCTGTCACTGATGAAGATTGGGAAGGGGTAAAGGATCGATTAATTGGCTACGTAGTTAGTTAACTCCATCCTTTAACCTACGAATCACCGTCCATTCATGACAATCAGGAGTGTCAACTAGTCACGGGAGTAGCTAATTCTACTGCCGAGCAAATATCGCTAACTTGAATCAGCGTTGCATATACTAATTTTTCGAGCGTATTTTTATTAAACCTTACTGAATTTATAACAAACTGCGCGTTAGCCTAGTTACCTCATAATTACTTTTATATATTTATCTATGTATTTAATATCTATTAGCCAACAAGCGTTAAGAAAACTGCGTAAATCGAAGATTTTAGCAGGATTGCTAGCATTAATCATGGTGGTCATAA
The DNA here is from genome assembly GCA_965218345.1 of Waterburya sp. Taxonomy (GTDB): domain Bacteria; phylum Cyanobacteriota; class Cyanobacteriia; order Cyanobacteriales; family Xenococcaceae; genus Waterburya. The sequence goes on along the minus strand of CBDCKS010000002.1, from coordinate 4,290,059 downwards.
TCTCTGCACCTACTATTAGTCAAACCACAGAAAACTATGGTGAAGCTTTACAAAAAGCTATTCTCTTTTATGAAGCACAGCAAACAGGAAGGCTACCAGAATGGAATCGTGTACCCTGGCGGGGAGACGCAACCTTAGAAGATGGTGCAGACGTAGGAGTAGATTTAAGCGGTGGTTGGGTAGACGCTGGAGATAACGTCAAGTTTAATTTTCCCCTAGCATTTAGCGTCACAACCTTGGCTTGGGGTGGAATTGAATATTATGACGCTTACAAAAAATCGGGTCAGCTAATCCATTTATCGCAAAATATTAAATGGGTTACAGATTATTTTCTCAACGCCTTTGCTAATGATACTCCTGGAGAATATGTGCTTTATGGACAGGTAGGTAATGGTGAACTGGATCATCAATGGTGGGGGTCAGTTGAAGTAGTTAACTACCAAATGGAACGTCCCGCTTTCAAAATTGATACGAGTTGTCCTGGAACAGATTTAGCGGGGGAAACTTCGGCTGCAATGGCTTCTAGCTCTATTTTGTTTCGCCAAAATGGTGATACAGAATATGCCGATTTGCTGGTAGAAAAAGCTGAAAAGCTATTTGATTTTGCTAATAACTATCGCGGTAAATATTCTGACTGTCTTAAAGAAGCGATGCCCTTTTACACCTCCAATAATGGTTATCTAGATGAACTAATTTGGGGAGCAATTTGGCTGGATAAAGCCAAAAAAGCCCAAAATGCTAATTATTCGGGTGAATATTTGGCGATCGCCGAAACTGAATATCAACAAATGGGCAAACCCTTTAATTACACTTATCAGTTTGATGACAAATCCTATGGAATCTACGTCTTACTGGCACAAGAAACAGGAAAAGTAGAATACCAACAGCGCACCGAAGCCTGGCTAGATTTTTGGACAATAGGACATGAAGGTGAACAAATTAAATATACTCCAGGGGGTTTAGCTTTTTTAGCGAAGTGGGGTTCTTTACCTTTGGCAGCCAATACCAGCTTTCTCGCTTTTATATATAGTGATTGGTTAAGAACTCAAGGAGAGTCACAAAAAGCCAAAGGTTATTTTGATTTTGGTGTAAATCAAATCAATTACATTCTGGGACAAAATCCTGCGAAACGTAGTTACCTGATTGGCTACGGCGACAACTATCCCCATAATCCTCACCATCGTACTGCTCACGGTAGCTGGCTAAACTCATCTAATGAACCTACCCAGACACGTAATCTTCTTATCGGTGCTTTAGTTGGAGGTCCCGATGGGCAAGAAAAATGGGAAGACGATCGCAACGACTGGGTACGTAATGAAGTCGGCGTTAGCTATAACGCTGGGTTTACTGGTGCTTTAGCCAAAATGTATCAAGAGTTTGGCGGTGAACCTTTAACAGAAGTGTCTTTTCCTCAATCAGATGAACCAGAAATATACGTAGAATCAAAAGTTAGTCAAGCCAGCAAAAATGCTGTGGAAATTGCTCTGTCAATAGTTAATAAATCTGCTACACCAGCACAAGGATTGGAAGAGTCTGTAATGCGAGTTTTATATACTGCTGGTTCAAATAAGGTAGAAAATATAGCAGCGTCTGCAACGTCTAATGATTGTTCTATTGATTCGGCAACCGTAGTCAAGCTGAAAAAAGATCTTTACTATACTGAAATTGCCTGTGGAGGAATGGTTATTTATCCTGGCGGCAACGAGCATTATCTAAAACAGATTTCCTTGAAATTAAACGTCGATCGAGCAAATGATAGTAACTGGTTTGGCAGCTTGAGTTCTCTGTTTAGCAAACCTTTGCAAATTGACAAAATTTGTTTGTATGACGGAGATGAACTAATTTGGGAGTCTGATTCTTCGGTTTAGCCTATGATTCAATGAACAATTATCAATTATCAATGAACAATAAAAGTTGGTCTTGCTCAGTAATTAGTAATTAGTAATTTGGTGGGTAGTATGTAGTAGATGAAGGCTTAAGTAAAGACACCATTTTGTTAATCTCAAACCCTGACTATATCTAACTTGCTACTTAAGCGAAGCGGTAGTAGTCCTTTGTTAGCTACTAACTACCTACTACGAACTACAAATTTAATATTTAAGATACTTTTCTCTATCGGATTTTGGTCAATTTAGTTTGTATTAGCTAACAAAGGTGCAGCAGATAAAAGCTTTTTGGTGTAGGGATGTTTTGCTTGAGTAAATATCTTTTCGGTGCTGTCTATTTCCACGATTTGACCTGCATTCATGACGGCAATGCGATCGCAAAAGAATCTGGCAACCCAAAGATCGTGGGTGATAAATAAGTAAGTTAAGTCAAATTCCGCTTTTAAAGCCAGCATAAGCTCTAATACTTGAGTTTGCACCGTAGCATCAAGCATACTGACTGGTTCATCACAGATTACTAATTTAGGCTTGGTAATTAGAGCGCGAGCGATCGCTACTCTTTGCTGTTGTCCTCCAGAAAGTTCATGGGGATAACGTTGAGAATATTCTTTGGTTGGAGTTAAACCGACTTTTTCCAGCATGGTTGCTACCTGCTGTTTGGCTTCGGTGACAGGAGCTAATTTATGGATTAATAAAGGATCGGCAATACTATCCCCTACATTCATCAATGGATTTAAGCAGGCATGAGGATCTTGAAACACCATCTGTAGCTGTCGTCGTTGACTCCGCATAGCAGAGGAAGAAAGAGTAGTTAGATCCTGTCCTAGAAATTTTACCTGTCCCGCCGTTGGTTTGAGCAACTGTAAAATTGTGCGGGAAAGAGTACTTTTACCACAGCCAGACTCGCCCACTAGCCCAAGTATTTCTCCTGCATAAAGCTCGAAGCTTATTTCGTCAACCGCCTTAATTGTTGCTGCTTTCTCTTGAGAAAATAACTGCTGGAAAAAATTCGCCTCTAGGGTAAAGTGCTGCTTTAAATTTTTAACTTCTAAAATTGGTGATTTTCGCTTAGTAAGTTTTACTTGGCTATCATCTACTACCTGGAGGTGAAGGGCTGCATTTAATAAAGACTTAGTATACTCGTGCTGAGGCTGATAGAGAATAGATTTTACATCTCCTGTTTCTACCATTTTACCCTGGTACATTACGGCAAGGCGATCGCAATATTCACCTACCATTGCTAAATCGTGGGAAATTAACAGCAAAGCCATTTCTCTTTCGCTACACAGTCTAGTTAATTCAGTTAGAATTTCGGCTGAAACCGTAACGTCTAAGCTTGTTGTCGGCTCATCGGCGACAATTACTTTAGGATTAAGCAGTAGTGCCAGAGCGATCGCTACTCGCTGTCTCATGCCGCCACTAAACTCATGGGGATATTGTCCCCAACGGTTAGCGGGGATTTTTACAGTTGCTAAAGTTGCGATCGCCAACTCTTTAGCTGCGGACTTAGTTAGCTGAGGTTGATGAGCTTTGATAGTTTCTAAACAATGATCGCCAATAGTCATCAAGGGATCTAGCCTCGTCATCGGATCTTGAAAGATTAAAGCCACTACTTCTCCCCTAAATTGGCGTAACTGCGCTTTATTTAACTCAAAGACCGACTTTTCTTGGAATACAGCTTTGCCTTCTACCTGACTTCCCTCTGGTAACAAGCGCATTATTGCTCGCCCTAAAGTAGACTTGCCACAACCAGACTCACCCACTAGCCCCATTTTTTCTCCAGGCTTGAGACTAAAAGAAACATCATCTACCGCCCAAACAATGGCTTGATTTGCTTTATGAGGATAAGCAACTCGAAGATTGGCGACTGACAATAGAGCTTGAGTCATAATCTGAGTCATGATTAGCAATAAAAGAGAGTATAGTTTATCGCATTGTAATCATTAGGGAGAGTAGCGTCTAGACTAAATATTTCTAGTGATTTGCCTGCAACAGTTAGGGCAGTTAGGACAGTCTTCTTTGACTACGAACGACTAACTACAAACTTCTCACAACAAACTTCTTTTTAAAGCAGAAATAATCAACATGAGTGACTCAGATTTTGTTACTCTTGAATACGCTGTGTTTCCAACCTTAATTACTTTAGCTACCAGGCATGAGAACAAACTATTGTGGCGAATTGCGAGCCGAACATATAGACCAAACCGTTACCATCTATGGCTGGGTCGATCGCTGCCGCGATCACGGAGGAGTAATCTTTATTGATTTGCGCGATCGCACTGGCACGGTTCAAATTGTTAGCGATCCTCAACGCACGCCCCAATCTTATGCCGACGCGGAATCTTTACGCAGCGAATATGTAGTTAAAGCAGTTGGAAAAGTCAGCCAGCGTCCCCCTGAATCCTTAAACGATAAGCTACCTACAGGACAAGTAGAGATCTATGCTGAATCCATTGAGCTACTCAACGCCGTAAACAAACAACTGCCGTTTCAGGTATCTACAGCCGACACAGAAAATGTTGGCGAAAAACTGCGTCTCCAATATCGTTATCTAGATCTGCGACGCGATCGCATGGCAAAAAACCTCCAGCTACGTCATCAGGTAGTTAAAGCAATGCGTCGTTTTTTAGAAGACGAAGAAAACTTTATCGAGATTGAAACTCCAATTTTGACTCGCTCTACCCCCGAAGGCGCGCGGGATTATCTTGTACCTTCGAGGGTCAATCCTGGTGAATGGTATGCCTTGCCCCAGTCCCCGCAGTTGTTTAAGCAGCTATTAATGGTGTCGGGATGCGATCGCTATTATCAAATTGCTCGTTGCTTCCGTGATGAAGATTTGCGCGCCGACAGACAGCCAGAATTTACGCAGCTAGACATGGAAATGAGCTTTTTATCTCAAGATGAGATTATTAAACTCAACGAAGCTTTAATCTGCCACATTTTTAAGACTGTCAAAAATCTTGAAATGCCTTGTCCTTTTCCCCGCATTACCTATGCAGATTCGATGGCTCGCTACGGTACAGATCGACCAGATACCCGCTTTGCTATGGAACTAGTAGATGTCTCAGATATTGTCCAAGACTCTGGTTTTAAAGTCTTTTCGGGTGCGGTAAAAAGTGGTGGACAAGTAAAAGTCTTGCCTATTCCTGGCGGTAATGACGCTGTTTCCAACGTTCGCATCAAACCCAAAGGAGACATTTTCAATGAAGCCGTAACCGCAGGAGCTAAAGGCATTGCCTATATTCGCGTCCGAGAAAATAATGAAATAGATACTATTGGTGCAATTAAAGATAATCTGAGTGAGGAGCAAAAAACAGAGCTATTAAGCCGTACTGGGGCAAAACCAGGACATTTACTCTTGTTTGGAGCGGGAGATACAGCTACAGTCAACAAGTCTTTAGATCGCCTGCGCTTGTTTATTGCTCAAGAGATGGGATTAATCGACAACGAACAGATTAACTTAATCTGGGTGACAGAATTTCCGATGTTTGAGTGGAATGGCGATCAAAAACGCTATGAAGCACTGCATCACCCTTTTACAGCACCTTATCCTGAAGATATTGGAGATTTAACTACCGCTAGAGCGCAAGCTTACGATCTAGTGTATAACGGCATCGAAATAGGTGGCGGTAGCTTAAGGATCTATCAAAAAGACATTCAAGAAAAGGTTTTCCAAACGATTGGCTTTTCTACTGAAGAGGCTTATAACAAATTTGGTTTCTTACTTGAAGCGTTTGAATATGGTACACCTCCCCATGGCGGTATAGCTTTCGGCTTGGATCGTTTGGTGATGTTATTGGCGGGAGAAGAATCTATTCGCGATGTAATTGCTTTTCCTAAAACTCAACAAGCAAGCTGCCTACTCACAGATGCGCCAGCCTCAGTCGATGCCAAACAGCTAAAAGAACTAGAAATAGCCTCTACCTACAAACCAAAAAAAGACTAGGTTTAGGCAATAAGTAAGGTTTCTTTAGTTAAAGTTTGCTCGACATCCAAAAATACATGGCAAATCCGCCGAGTACTACTATAGCCAGACCGATTAAAATGCCTCGAACTGCAAATTCTACATTCCCTACTCTGATGTTTAGTTGCTCAGTTTTGGTATCTAAAGCCTTAATCTGACCCGAAAGTTTTTGTTCTACTGTTTCTATAGAACCTTTGATTTCTGCTTGTCCTGTCTCCATAGAACCCTTGATTTCTGCTTGTCCTGTTTCCATAGAACCCTTAATTTCTGCTTGTCCTGTCTCCATAGAACCTTTAATTTCTAATTGTCCTGTCTCTAGCTTGTTAAGGCGATCGCTTATCTTATCTAATTTATGGTCAATATTTTCTGATAGCTTCTCTATCTTGCTATCTAGCTTGTTTAATACCTGAGCGAGATCGGTTTGAATTGTTGGGTTATCCATTGTTATTATTTAGATGATTAAAAGATAAGATAGGCATCTCTCTAAACTTGGAAGTAAACGAGATGCTTTTATTTTATCTGCTTGATTAGATTCTCCAGCCTTTCTCTACAGATACAAGGTAGATCTAAACCAAACTTGCTGCCTGCTACTTTGAGTTTTTCTTCATCCCTTACCTTTGATCCCTTACTTTTCATCACTTAAAAAATGCTATTCTGGAATTTATAGTAAAAATACTTAACGCTTAATATCATTAGGATTAAAGCAGATTTTAAAGTTATTTAGTTTAGTTAAAAACTTTTTTAGACTTAAGAATTATGTCACCATCTCAGTTTAATCGGGACGAGGGATACGAAGAAGAAACACTGACTATTGTTGATGAAGTTGGGCGATCGCTGCCATGCTACATTGAACAGTCTTTAGAAATCGACGATATGACTTACTTACTGTTGTTTCCCGTTGATATCCCCGTGGTGATAATGACCATCAACAGCGACAGCGATGAAGAATTAGAAGCAGCATTGCTGGATGATGATGAAGCGATCGCCGAAATTTTTGACAATGCTAAAGCGGTATTGGCAGAACAAAACCTGGCACTACATCATACTGCCTATACTCTAACGGCAATAGGAGAACTTCCGCCGATCGAAGAAGAGCAAATCTTAACCCTGGAAGATGATGGTGATATGGAAGAAGAAGAATTGCAATCTTTGGCGTATTTCTATCACGACGAACAAAAATACGGGATTTATACACCCTTAACTCCCCTCTTGTTTTTTGCTAGATACGACTTTGAAAACCATCTAGAATTAGTTTCTCCCGATCAAGAGAATTTAATGCCCATCCTCGAAGAATTGTTGTCAGAAGATTAAATAACGAAAGTCCAGTACAGACAAGGTCTGCCTTGTCTCTATCCTAACTGTTGCTACTAGTTATATAGATTTTTGGTATAGATATGACAAAGATCGGGCAATTCTTAAAAAAGCAAGGTAAGATGAAGCGCGATTAGCTACGCTACCCTTGGGATCGCACCTCAGCTCATTAATTCACTAATTATTAATAATTTTACTGAACTATTTCAATATATCTATCCAAAATGATGACTCGTAATAGATCGAACAAGAAAAAAGCTGCTAAAAAAAAAATCAAGAGTAATTTGGCTGTTAAACTAATCCCAGCAAGTATAGGGGTTTTGTTACTTGTAGGCTGGGCTGGTTGGCATGGTTTGACCGCTCCTGTAGAAGCTCAAGGTGAACAATCAAGCCAAGAAAAACAGGTTCAGTTTAAAGTTAAACCTGGGACTTCTGGCAATCAAATTGGTAGTGAATTAGCACAGTCTGGTTTGATTAAATCTAATAATGGCTGGAAGCTTTGGACAAAGCTGAAGCAGGTTACAGATTCATCTGGTGGTTTTAAAGCAGGTACATATCTAGTATCCCCTGAAGAGTCTTTACCAGATATTGCCAGCAAGATTTGGAATGGAGACATTATGCAGACTAACTTTACTATTCCTGAAGGTTGGTCTACCAAGCAGATGGCAAAATATTTTGAATCTTTGGGCTATTTTTCTGCCGATGAATTTGCCAGGGCGGTTGAGAAAATTCCCTATGATAAATACCCCTGGCTGCCACCAAACTTGCCTATTTTAGAAGGATTTTTATATCCTGATACCTATAAAATTTCTAGCGATCGCCTTAATAATCCCCAAGCAATAATTGACACGATGCTAAATCGCTTTGAAAAATATGCTCTGCCCGTTTACGAAGTTGCAAAACCAAAAATGAGCCTTTTGGACTGGGTAACTTTAGCTAGTATCGTCGAAAAAGAGGCAGTAATAGGCAAAGAACGTCCTGTAATTGCAGGAGTATTTACCGCCAGACTTAAACAAGGGATGAAGTTAGAATCCGATCCCACCGTAGAATATGGATTGGACATTAGACAAACAGCAGACCAACCTTTGACCTATTCTCAGGTAGGAACACCGTCTCCCTATAATACTTATATGAACACTGGCTTAACCCCTACTCCTATTGCCTCCCCTGGCATAGCCAGCCTAAAAGCGACTCTAAACCCCGAAAATACAGACTATTTATACTTTGTGGCTCGTTATGATGGTACTCATGTCTTTAGTAAAACTTTGAGTGAACATGAAGCCGCCACCCAAGAAATTCGTCGCCAAAGAAACCAGTAATCAATGAACAATGAGCAATTATCAATATATCAGTGAACAATGATTAAATAAGCTGTTAGCTCTTAGCTTTAGAGTTTTTCTATCTTTTAAAATTATAAAATAGGAACGATAACGCTATCATCCAGATAATTAAAACTTTTACAGCTGAAAGGATAAAAAATAAGTTGTGAGTGCGAAGGAAATAACTTGGTACTTGCGTAGTTCCCCATCCTAATATGCGGCTTAAGCCTTTGTTCCTTCAATTATCATCCTTTTAAAATGGATTTATTGCGATCGCTTCCCATTGGTTCATATCTCGAACAGCCTGTTACTTGGCTACACAAGATGGATCCGCGAGTAAAATTAGTCTGGTTAATGACTTTTTTGATTGCTCCGCTGTTAGGCAATCCTCTTTGGCGTATTAGTTTGGCAGCATCTTTAATTGTGCTAACTATCATTGCAGGCATTCCTTTTAGGGCTTGGAGTAAGCAGATGGGGTGGTTACTGCTGCTCTGTTTTTTTATGTTTTTGTTTGCCAGTGTTGCCCCTGACTCCTTAGCAGCTAAACACCAGCCTAGAGTACCTGCCTTTTGTACTGATGCGATGATCGCGAATAGTACAGCTAAAAACCAGCCGAAACAACTTGAGTGCAAATCCCAGTTACCGCAACCAACAAGCTACCGTTATGTCTATTTCGATCAGCCGAAGTTTGTTTTTATTCCTCGTTTAGTAGTTACCCGACGCTCTTTAGATGTAGCGGTGAGAGTTTCGACTTTAATTTTTACTCTGATTTACAGTACTAGCCTGTATCTTTTAACCACCGCTCCTGAAGAAATTACCGCAGGTCTAGAAGATCTGATGAGTCCTCTACGCCGTTTCAATCTGCCAATCTCCGAAATTACTCTAACTCTAACTCTTTCTTTACGTTTTATTCCCCTTGTCTTAGAAGAAGTTCAAAATTTAGTTCGCTCCATCCGTACTAGGGCAATAGACTGGAAGAAACTAGGTATACGTCGTAGCGCACAGCTATGGTTAATAGTCTCGGAGAAGCTATTGGAGAATTTGTTATTGAGAGCCGAACAAATAGCTACAGCAATGGATGTTCGCGGTTTTACTACCCCAAATGAACATAAGGTTCAATGGCATCAGCTACGGTTGCGGTGGCGCGATTGGCTAGCTTTAGGAATTTTAATTCCCTTTTGGTGTGCGCGTTGGTTTGTGGGGGGAATCTAAGCATGACCAATAAAACAGCTACATCCCCAGAAACAAAAATACAGTTATGGCATTGGCGATCGCTGGCTCTAGAAAATCGCACCGCTTCAGATATATTTACCGCCTTATTTGCCGATGAAAAAATTGCCACCTTGCTTGAAAGCCCTGCTATAGCAGATCCAAAATATCCTCACCTAGCTCGCTATTCTATCTGTGCAGGTTCTCCCCGCACTGTTCAAGGCAATCCTCAATTATGGACTCCTGAAATTGGTAAGATTTTACCTTTTTTGCGATCGCGCCTGCAACAACCCACTATAAATAATCTTCAAGTTGCCCATTTGCCTTTTACGGGTGGTTGGTTGGGTTGGTTAGGTTACGATTTAGCCTGGGAAATTGAACGTTTACCCAGTTTGAATCAGGATACTTTGCCTTTTCCTGTGGCGTATTGGTATGAGCCAGATTGCTTTGCCGTCCTCGATCATGTAGAACAAATCTTTTGGTTGGCTGCAACTGAATTCGATCGACTAGATAATTTGGAAAACCGACTGACTCTGTGTAAGGGCGAACGACCGTTCGCCCCTACGTCTTCACAAATACGTTTTTTAACCAACAAACAACAGTATCAAAACGCCGTTAAACAGGCTAAACAATACATTCAGACGGGAGATATCTTTCAGGCTAATTTATCCTTGCGTTTTCAAACCGAGACTACTGCCGATAGCTGGTCAATTTATCGTCAGCTACAGCAAATAAACCCTTCGCCGTTTTCTAGTTATTGGCGATCGCCCTGGGGAGATATGATTAGCTGTTCTCCTGAAAGATTGGTGTTGCTCGAAGGCAAAAAAGCCCAGACTAGACCCATTGCAGGAACAAGAAGCAGAGGCAAGAATCAAGAAAGCGATCGCGCTTTGGCAGCAGAATTACTCAGTAATACTAAAGAACAAGCAGAACATATCATGCTGGTTGACTTAGAACGCAACGATCTTGGTAGAGTCTGTCAATGGGGTTCAGTGGAAGTAGATGAATTATTAGTAATAGAACGCTATAGCCACGTAATGCACTTAGTAAGCAATATCAAAGGAATTTTGCAGCCTAATTATGACTCCATAGACTTAATTCGGGGCGTATTTCCAGGGGGAACAATTACAGGTTGTCCTAAAGTACGCTGTATGAAGCTCATTGAAGAATTAGAACCAGTGCGTCGCAGTCTATTTTATGGTTCTTGTGGCTATCTCGACCACAGAGGTAATTTAGATCTAAATATTCTTATCCGTACTTTGCTATACGTCAAAACTGATAATCCCGATCTAGCTCAAGTATATGGACAGGTTGGGGCTGGCATTGTTGCCGATAGCGATCCAGAACGAGAATGGTATGAGTCTTTAAACAAAGCCGAAGCACAGATAGCCGCTCTATCAATGAACAATGAACAATGAACAATGAACAATAAATCTACAGCTGCCCTAACTGCCTACCTCGCGCATTCCCTTGCGCCTGTCGGCGACGCGGTGAAGCAGTCCGTTGGGCGGGTTCCCCGACTTGAAACAAAGGACTTGTCCGCATGTACTGCTGAACCCTTTAGGGGGTCGCTCGTCTAACTGCCCTAACTACCCTTCTCAGGCAAATCTCTTTCAGTTTTTAGCCATCTGCTTTGAGGTTTAACTAAGAACTTAAAATAAATAGGAATTTTGCCCAGGATATAAAAGGGAATAGCGATTAAATTTTTGAGAGGCAAATCAGAACGACCAAACTTACTCCAGGCGAGTAATACTCCCGTCATCAAAAACCCTCCCGCGATGCTGACAAAGATTGCTGGAGTGGTAGAAATTCCGCCGACAATAGCTGCTAACCAAGTAATAATCATGCTCACTATCCAAGCCATTACCAATAAGGAAAGAGGGGGAACAGAGATATCTAAAGCTAATCCTAAAGCTGCAAAATTACCTGTTTTGAAAAAGGCTTTGAGGAGTCGAGGAACTTCTACTAAAATCATTTCTAAGTGTCCGTGTTCCCAACGCGATCGCTGACTTGCAGCATCTTTGTCTTTCATCAGGCGACCAACTACAAAAGCATTCTCACAAAATACAGGCGTAGAACCAGCCAAAGCCAAGTCCACCGTTAGCTGCATATCATCAGTAGTTTTGCTGCCTGCTAAAGAAACCTCATTAATTAATGACCAGGGAAAAGCCATACCCGAACCTGTGAGTAAACAGTGCCAACCAAGACGATTTAAACCCAATAATCGAACTAGGTTTTTTACCTTAATGGAAAACATGGAAATATTATCTTTGAGGCTAGGATCCTCTGGTTGTTTCATCAGATAGGTAGATTGTACTGGTCTGCCTGTGGCGACCGCTTTACAGGTAATGTTCTTGATAGTATTGGGTTCGATAATGCAGTCCCCGTCCAAAATTACTAATACTTCAGGAGGATGATCTTTAATTTGCTGCATTGCATAATCTAAAGCATATCCCTTACCGCGCTTAGTTAAATGCTTCCTTTCTAATACTGTGACTCCTGCTGCTCTAGCTAATTCTGCCGTATTATCATGACAATTATCGGCAATGACAATTACTCGATCCTGTTCTGTAATTTGTTGCAGTAATACTTCTAATACTTCTTTAATTTGTTCAGCTTCATTATGAGCAGGAATTAAAACCGTTGTTTTTGGTCGTTCTAGTTCTGGATTGGCTAAATCGGAATCAGATGAGTCAGAAAAAAAAGCAGCCAAGCATTCTATAAAAAAAATTAGACAGGGAATGATCAAAATTCCGCCTGCCAATAGTAAAACGATATTAATAATGTATAGAAGATTCATTTGAATAATTATTTATAACTCAATAATTTTAAACGTCTTAATTAGCAATACCATGTTAACCTCTAACCCTTTGTAATGTTGTAAATCACTTTTTAAAACAGCTTTATATTTACGGTAGGTGTCTTATGAAAACCGTGTTAAGTTTGGTGAGATAGATCATATAAGTTTAGCAATTAACTGTATCTATTAAGATTAATGCTTGTTTTTTGTAGTGTAATTAAATTTCTTGCCAGTTTAGTTAATACATTATTCTATTAAGCTAGCTTTCATAACTCGCAATCCAAACAAAGTATGCTAATTTCTATTTGTGTTATTACTTTTAAACGCCCTGAAGGATTAAAACGCCTTTTAGAAAGCGTCAACCAGTTAACATTTGAAACCATAGAAGCTCCAGAAATTGAGGTGATAGTGGTGGATAATGATACTTATGGTGTGGCAGAAAAAGTTTGCAGCAAAATGAAACCAAATTTTAAGTGGTCGCTGAAAACAGACGTGCAGCCAACACGAGGAATTACTTATGCTCGTAACAAATCGGTCAACCTGGCTTCAAAAGAAGCAGACTTTATCGCCATTCTTGACGATGATGAAGTGCCAGAGTCATCATGGCTAGAAGAACTATTTTTAATACAGCAAAAATATGATGCAGATGTAGTCACTGGCCCTGTTGTACCTCACTTTCAAGATAGCGATGTTCCTGACTGGATAATAAAGGGTGGCTTTTTTGATACTCCTCGCTACGCAACTGGAGAACAGCGTCATGTTGCCTTTACCAATAATGTAATGATTCGCGGTGAAATTATTCGTCAGCAGGAACAGGTTTTTGACGATCGCTTTGCGATTACTGGAGGGGAAGATTCTCACTTTTTTCTTACCCTTAATAAAGCAGGATACAAAATTGTCTGGGCAGATGAAGCGGTGGTTTATGACTGGATTCCTTCATCACGTACTAACTCAAAATGGATTTTAAATAGAGGTTATCGTACCTGGGGGAGTCATAGTCGATTGGAGCAAGAACTATATCCTTCATTATGGCTGCAATTCATTAGAGTGTTGAAAGGACTAGCATTAATTTTGATTGGGATCATTAAATTGATTCCTGCATTTTTGGTGGGTAAACAGGCAATTGTTAATGCATTACTCTATATTTATCGTGGTGCAGGTACTATTGCAGGTTTATTAGGAATTGATTATCAAGAATATAAAATAGTTCATACTGATTTGGGAGTTAGTAAATAGTATTCTCCAACAGAAACCGCAACAGATTAAGAATACTATTTGTCGTACTAGCTATTTTTTGCTTGCTGCATCAGCTTGACAAAATTAGCAAATAAATAATCTGCATCGTGAGGACCAGGACTAGCTTCAGGATGATACTGTACCGAAAAGAAAGGTAAGGTTTTATGACGCAATCCCGCTACAGTTCTATCGTTGAGATTAAGATGAGTTATTTCTACATCTGCCCCTAAAGATTTTTCGGCGATCGCAAAACCATGATTTTGACTAGTAATCTCAATCTGTTGTTCTTTTAAGCCTGCAGGCTGATTTAAGCCACGGTGTCCAAACTTGAGCTTAAAGGTTTCTGCGCCCAAAGATAAGCCCAAAATTTGATGACCCATACAAATCCCAAAAGTCGGCTTGTTGGCTTTTAATAGCTCTTTAGTAATAGCTATGCCTTCAGTAACAGCAGCAGGATCGCCAGGACCATTAGAGAGAAAAATACCATCAGGATTATGAGCCAGTATCTCCTCACTAGGAGTATTAGCAGGAACAACAATTACTTTACAGCCATAGCTTGCTAAACGGCGCAGAATATTGCGCTTAATCCCAAAGTCAATTGCCACCACTGTCAAAGAATTATTTTTATTCATAGCAGGAGCAAACTCCCAATTCGTATCAGTTTCTTCAGACCACTGGTAGACTTCTGGGGTAGTTACTTCTTTGACTAAATTTAAGCCAATCATATCGGGTGCTTGGCGGATTAAATTTAGCAACCCTTCAGGGTCAAGAATTTCTGTGGAAATTCCCCCGTTAATCGCGCCATAATCTCGCAATTTCCGCGTTAAAGAGCGGGTGTCAATGCCATAGATACCAGGAATATGCTTCTGTTTAAGATAGTCAGGTAAAGACTGAGTAGAACGCCAATTGCTAGGACGATAAGTGATATTTCGGGCAATTACTGCTTTTGCCTGCACAATACTAGATTCTTCATCAGCAGGATTGACTCCTGTGTTTCCCAACTCAGGATAGGTAAAAGTAATAATTTGACCAGAGTAGCTAGGATCGGTCAAAACTTCTTGATATCCCGTCATTCCTGTATTAAAAACTACCTCTCCCACCGCAGTTGTCTCGGCACCAAAAGACCAGCCATGATAAGCAGTTCCATCGGCAAGAACCAGTAAAGCTGGTTTGGTATTTGGTTTGAGCATATTGACCATTGATTTACGAGCTTGACTAAATTACTGTGACCACAAAATAATCTAGCAGTTATCGGTAAAGATAAGATGGACTATTTCTTTGATTTACTCAGGCTTTTAAAATCTTTACTGTAGTCATGGTTACTAAGACCTGCCCAACAAGATAAACTGTTCAGATAGGTAGATGACATAGTTAGAGAGATTTAACTTAGTCTTTCTATAATAGATATTGACATCACAGCCAAACTAGCGCAAATTTGATTAAGAAAGCATGAGTCCTAGAAAACTAACCGAAGACGATAAACAAGAGATTCTTCAGCTATATCGTAACTCCCAAGCAACCACCTCAACATTGGCAAACAATTATGAGGTAAGTAGTTCGACGATTAGTCGCTTTCTTAAAAACAAACTATCCACTTCAGAATATGAAGATTTAATTCAGCAAAAACGTTTAGCACGTACCCCTAGAGGTGAAAAATCCTCTGAAAAAGAGCCAAAAACTAAGACAAAATCTCCTCAAATTAAGCCAGATAAGTCTAAAAAGGATGCTACTGCTGAAGTCTCAACTCCTACAGTGACCGAAGAAGCAACTGTCAAGACTAAAACTGAATCAAAACCATCTGTTCGTCGCCGTCGCCGTTCCAACGTTACCGAACCTATAGTTGCTGAGGTTGTTCCGACACAGACTGAAGTCAATCAGCCTGAAGAATTGGTAAAAGACCAGACAAGCAACTCAGAGGAACCCTCGACAGACAAACAACCTAATAAATTAATAATTGATAAACAGCCTCGTGGCATCACCAAAAACTCAAGCAAAGACACTGAGGAATCAGCCTCTTATAAAAGCAATAGTTTAATTCTCAAAGCCGATCGAGTCGATCTTGAAGATGAGGACGATGACGATAATGGAGTAGACATCATTACTCTCAAAGAAATGCTGGGAGAAGACCTAGAAGACATCAATGATGATAACGATGATGATGATGATGATTGGGAAGACGATAACGAAGAGGGGATGACTTATCCCAGCAAGAGTTCAAACTTAAGTGACGTTCAGATTTTGCCTCTTTCTCAAGCCTCTTTTCCTAGGACTTGCTATTTAGTTATCGATCGCTCAGCGGAATTGATTGTCAAGCCTTTAGCCGATTTTGCTGATTTGGGTGCAATTCCTCAAGCAGAAGTTAGGGAAACGACTTTGCCTGTATTTGATAATCATCGTATTGCTAAGCGTTTTTCTCATCGTCGTGAGCGAGTAATCAAAGTTCCTGATGGACATATGCTGCAAAAAACTTCCCATTATCTTCAAGATAAGGGTATTACTAGATTACTAATTGATGGTCAAATTTATTCTTTATCTAACTAATTAGGATTTTAACTACTTTACTATTAAGCTATATGGATAAAACTGCAATCGAAGCAACGAAAAAACTACAATTATTTACAAAGCTTCTGATGAGACTAATGTAATGATAGTTATGATTGCAGACCAGCAAATTTTATCAGCTAAACAGGTTTGTCAAAGTTGTTTAATGGCAGATAATAGCGGTTTACCTCGTTGGTATAGTGGTCAGCTAGGTTGTGGAAAAGCTTTAGCAAAATCTACTCCAAGACAAGCTACAGTTTATGAATGTCAAATGGGGTTCAATGTTACTCTGATCGATTGATTGACAAGCTTTGGCTTGTCCAAATAATTGGCTGCATAGATTTACCGTCTACCAAAATGATTTTGCCAGAGTCTAAATTCTTGCTGAAGCCGATCAAGCTCAAGAGGATGTTTAATAAGCTGTAATTGAATAAAAACTTACTTACGATCTAAAAATTTTAAAACGCTCAGGCTAACTAATAACCATAAATAGCCAAAAAGATAGCCTCCTAAAACATCTGTCGCCCAATGAGCTTTGGTATAGATACTGCTAAAGCCGATTAATAAGATAATTATGGTGGCAATAATATAAATATATTTGGTTGATTTAGGGTATTGTGCAGCTAACAAAAAAGCGAGGTAAAAGTAGAAAACCAGATTTCCTGCTGCATGACCACTAGGAAAACTATCTTTACCTAAATCGTGTACCAATCTAGGTTTTGGGGGACGAGAACGCCCAAAAATAGGTTTTAGGATTTCATCAACCAGTATTAAAATGCCCAGCGTAGCAAATGCTAGAGTTTTGGCTTCTTGCCAATATCGTTTACGAATCAAAAATATTAGGACAGCCAACACTAAAGATCCAGTAATATAAGTGTTACCAATGTTGTAAATACCTATAAAAAAAAGATTTAATAATACTCGCCTTTGAGCCTGCAATATTGGCAATATTTGCGAGTCAAACTGAGGATAATTGTGAGTAAATACTTGATAGCAAAGATGTGCGAAAGGAATAGTGCAAAGTAAAATAAAAACAAAATTTGCTTTGCTAATTTTGTACGAACTTTTCATCTCGTTAAAGTCTAATTGCAGAAATCTTTCTGTCGAAGGTTAAAATTTAAACAGTTTGTTTAAAAAACCAATACTTTTTTAGACATCTTCCTCTAAACAAACAGCCAGATTACATTCAGTCTATTCTAGACTTTTTGCTGCAAAAATTAACCAGCTTTTAACTTCTCCTTGACTAATTTCTCAAAAACATGGGCAGATATATCTTACCTGAGTTGAGTCCGTCAGTTTCGCTCCCGCCTAATATCCAAATAATTACGCCAACAAAAGCGATCGCCCGATATACTCGCCAGCTTATTCCATTTACTTGCCAATCTCATTACAGCTTAGAATGTCTGGCGCAAAATATCGTCCGTCGTCAGGGATGGGGAATTGCTTCTACTCTGTTAAGCCGTCGTCTACTCCAAAATGCGATCGCCAAAGTAATTAAAACCCAAGATACTGAAGGTACGGCTAAAGCTTATTTATCAACTATCAAAGATTTATTTCGCAGTGGTATAAATTTAGCTCAGCTACAGCAAAATTCCGATCTTAAAACGCAGCAGTTAGCAAATATGGCGATCGCCTACCAAAAACTGTTAAGACAGAGGAATAAGCTCGATAGTGCCGAACTATATTGGCAGGGTGCCGCCAAAGTTGTTTATCAAAAAACTTATTTATTCTATGGTTATTTTGCCCCGAATAAAGCTGAACTGGCTTTGATAAATGCGATCGCTATTCAGGATAGTATATTAGTGTTGCCCACAGATGAATTATTGACTCAAAATCAATGGGCATCAAACTGGCTAAAAGCTCAAGGGTGGTTACAAAAAAACCAAATAGAGCAGCATTCGAGAATTAATCAACGTTTACAGCAGTGTTTCAAGCAAACAGGAGAATTGCCAACAGGGGTTAATCTTCAGGTTTTTCCAAATTTGCCAGAGGAAGTAAGAGGCGTATTGACTCAGGTAAAGATTTTACTGACTCAAGGGGTCAAAGCCAAAGATATTGTTTTAGTAACTAGAGACGAAAAACTATACGGCGAGACTTTAATCGATATTGCCTGGGAATATAGTATTCCCGTGCGGGTAGGTTATGAAATTCCCCTAGAACAAACTCGCATAGGTGCATGGCTAAAACTATTGCTAGAGGTGATTAGGGACGACTTTTCTTTTGAAGCAACGGCTAAACTACTAGCTCATCCTTTAGCCAAATATATGTCTGCTGAAATTTGGTCAGAAGCTAGACATCTACATCCTCATGGAGTCGATGCTTGGCAAAATTTAGGCGTAGACTTGAGCTTGTTGAAGCTAGAATACAATAGCTATAGTCGCTTAAGTTGGATTAAATATTTGCAGGATATTTTGGCTGCCTGGGATGTTTTGGAAAAAGGAAAATGTTGGGCAAAAGAAGTTGCAGCCTTTTATCGTTTTCAGGAAGCTTTAGCAGAATTAGCCAAGCCAGAGGCGCAAAAGTTAAGCAAACAAGCTTTTATTCAGGAAATCAACGAAATATTAGCTTTATTGACCGTTCCTGCTCAACCAGGTATAGGGGGAGTTGAACTATATGATCCTACTTCTTTACTAGGTACTAAATATCCTTATGTATTTGTTTTGGGTAGTGCTGAAGGAATTTTGCCACCAACAATTTGTGATGACCCAATCTTAGATTTTCATAGTCGTAAGCAGCTAGCCAAACAAGACCTAGAAATTGAAACAGCCGTAGATATCGCCCAAAGAGAAACCTTTTACTTTTATTGTTTGCTGGGTATTCCCACTCACAGTATTGTCTTTTCTTATCCTGAATTAATCGATCGCAGTTTGGCTTTACCTAGTCCCTATTTAACTCGCCTGGGACTGAAAGTTACTTCCCTAGACTTGCCTCTTGCTAGTGTAGAACTAGCTCGACAATCATATCTACGTCAACCGGGTCTGTTGGATCAGCCAACAGGCGCATCATTGCTTTTGCCTCAGATAACTAAAGCTTGGCAAGTGGAGGCACATCGAGAAACGGGGAATACACCCAATGAATACGAGGGGATGCTGGGGATTAAAATCGATCCTCAAAGCAATGATTTTAGTGCTTCGCAGCTAACTCAGTTAGGTCAATGCCCCTTTAAATGGTTTAGTGCGCGGTTGCTCAAGCTCAAAGAATTAACCGAAGCCGAATTAGATCTTGGTGCTGCTGTGCGTGGCAACCTATATCATCGCTGTTTGGAACTATCTTTAGAACATATTAAAACTGCTGATGACCTAGCTAAATTCAACCAGGAACAACTGGTAAAAGCTTTTACCAAAGCAGAAGCAGAATTAAACTTAACTCAACTACCAGGATGGTCAGTTCAACGCCAAGAACATTTAAACTTACTGGCACTTAATTTAGCTACGGCTGAATTTCTTCGAGATCGAAGGGAAGTCATCGCCAGAGAAACCAAATTTTCTACTCAATGGTACGGCTTAAACATTAAAGGACGAGTAGACAGAATCGATCGCACCACTACAGGCTTAACGGTAATTGACTACAAAACTAGTGGGGTAATTCCTGCGGGGGTACAAGATGCCACGGGTAAAGCTAATCTCGATATCCAGCTAGCAATATATCAAGATGCGATCGCAGCCAAATATCCTGGTGAAGCTATAGATAGCGCAGCATACTACTCTGTAACTAAGCAAAAAACTATTAGTCGTCCCCAAAAAGATGCTGAATCACTAGCTACTTTTGCCGAACAGGTAAAAGCTCATTTAGAACAGGGACATTATCCTGTTGCTCCCGATATAGATCGCAAAGCCTGTCGCTATTGTGACTATGATTTGGTTTGTCGTCAGGGTAGTAGACAAAGTTATAGGAACGAATAAGTTCATAGAGTTTTATTTTAGGAACTGACGTTACGCAAAAGTTATCATATTAAGTTAAGTATGCGATCGCCCTACCGTAGAGTGGGAAAAAATCAATAATTAGCATGATTTATAACATCTTTAATTTGCCCACCAAATAAAACAAATTTTCTGCAATTGCGATCGCTTTTTGAAATTATAATTTATTGATTAGTTTACTATAGTTGCGATCGCCAGAAAAATCTAATCATCTTTTTTTAAGTTCTAATTCTAGAAATAAAAACCACCATGAATTAATTTGAATTAGATAAATGTAATTTAGCTTACAGTAATCTGTGACTAATAAACATTTCGCTTGCTGGTAATTACTTAAACATGAAATTATTAATTAATTAAAAATACCTAGGATATTAGAAATAAGTAATTTGTATTACATGATTTGACAATAAAGGCTAGATAAATATAACTATTGACATTTTACTATCATCAAATGTTATAAAAGATACAGATTGATAGTTTAAATTGTTTTTGTCAGTGATCGCGATCACATTGCAAGTTTGATTTAAATTTCAATGATAAATTTTTTAGAAAATAAATAAGAATTTTATGCGGATAGATAGTTTGAAAGCTTTTGTCGGTGATTATGTACTCGTAATGTACGCCGAATAGCAAGCATAAATATTTATTAAAACCTGTAGCTGTTGCTTGGTAATAATTTAAGCTTCCCTCTGCTTTCGACTTGAAAACGAAAGTTTTCGTGGGTTCAAATCCCATCCTCTCCGTAATTCAAAAAGGCTATGATTCGCTAGTAGAGGTAGATGCTTCCTCTACTGGTTCAGATTGATTCAAATCTTTACTAGCTTCCAATTTCGCATTCATGCTAATAGATTTCTCAATATTTTCAGCTTCTTTCTTAAATTCATTTTCAAATTCTTTAGAAGCATCTTGAAAACTACGAAGAGTTTTGGCAACGCTGCGACCAATTTCGGGTAGTTTTTTAGGTCCAAATACTAATAGAGCAACTATTGTAATCAAAGCCATTTCTGGTAAACCGATGCCAAAAATGTTCATTATCTCAGACTTCCTAATAAGTTTAATAGATTGAATAAGTAGTTTGATCTTCAAAACAAATTGAGGATCAAACTATAGTATTAGCTAATTCAATAGTTAATAAATCTGTGGCTAAATTGTCTATCGACTTAGAGTTCTCCAGTCAACATCAATTCCTTCTAAAATTAAAGAAGAATTATAAAGTTGCAGAATAATTAACAAGAAAACAAGAAATAAAGCCATAAAGACTCCCATCAAGATGGTTGTTCCCCATCCAGGAGCAACTTTACCATATTCAGAATTTAAAGGTTTGAGAATATTTCCCAAACGAGTTTGCTGTGACATAGTTCACTAATTATGTAAAATCAGGTTTTTCGTAATCTTCTGTAATATTATAAAGGAAGAGTAATCATAATTTATATATACTTATGGAACCTGCAATAGTTCTTAGCATCAGTATAGGGACTGTATTAGTCGCCATTACTGGATTTTCAATTTATACAGCTTTTGGTCCACCGTCTGGCGATCTAGGCGATCCTTTTGAGGATCATGAGGATTAGCGATCGATAATTTGTTACCGTATGGCGATCGCCACATACTTGATAAAAAGTACGATGTATTTGGCTTTGGCGACGGATATTATTAACCTTTTTACCACCATCAAAACTACAGATTGCACCCTGCTTGCTCCGTCTTTACGCTCTGGAAACCTCAGTGCAGGCGGTGCGCTTTTTTCCGTAATCTGTGACTGATTGGGAGTCAGCTATTTAGGTTTTTTATAATGCAATTTTACTTAATCTCTCAAGGGGAGTAGTAGCGAAAACAGCTATTACTCCTTTTTTATGTCGCTACGAAGGTTATCCTAAAATTTTCTCAAACAAATATTTATAATTAGTCAATTAAAGAGAAAAATAATGTCGCTCATCGCCATGACAGCAGATACAGCTATAAGTAAGTTTTGGACATTAGTTTCTGGGGTAATGCTCTTAAATAAGGAAACTTTTGAATTGATTAATAGTTTACCTTTAGGCTTGATTGCCAGTATTTTAGTAGTTTTGTTAGCTGGACTGTCTCAAACTTCTGGTCAAAGCGTGATGCTGTTTATTAATCGAGTACGTCCACTGCGGTTTTTGCTCTCAATAGCGATCGCAGCAGTTTTGTTTGTCTTTAACTACAATTTTTGGGTTTTAAGCACTTGGTTAGTTGCGGGCTGGTTATTTGGGGCTAATTTGTCTTTGGTAGAAATTGTCAAAACTTTAGGGTTTAGCTACGCGCCTTTGTTATTAGGTTTTTTAATGATTATTCCCTATTTTGGGATGCCAATTTTTATTGTGCTGTCAATTTGGACATTAATGGCGATCGCCATTGGTTTAGGCGCAATTTCTGACTTAGGTATATGGCAGGCTTTTGAATGCTGTCTGGGAGGCTGGTTGGTACTGCAACTTTCTCAGCGTGTTTTCGGCAAAGCGATCGCTCGTATTACTAGTAAAATAGTCGATTGGGTGGCAGGAGTTAAGCTTATTACCGAAGCCGATTACCTAGAGCAAATGCTTTACAACGGATTACCTGTCCCTGCCGATCCAACCAATATTCCTAATTTACTTGGGGAGACATCAGAAGAATCGTGAGTAAACAATTTTTAACTAGAAGTGCGTTAGTTGTATTAGCATTAGCCATAGTTATTTTCTTGTCTCCTGCAAATGCTTGGTGGGTGAAGTGGTATGTTTTTCTGCACGCTGAGTTATTAAATTTGCTTTTGGACGGGGGCAGAATTGTTGGTATTGCCTTAGTGTTGGCAGGTTTACTGGCACCTTTTGAAGCTTTAGGTTGGTGGGCTGGATGGTATGGTGGCGATCGCGATACGCTTACCTTACCTGCTAAAAGTACTCAATTCCCAATTGAAAAGATAACTTCTACAAAAAGACAGTATGTAGTTTATCTTGATGGCATTGGCAAAAGCTCGTTCAAATATTCATTGCGGGCAAAAAAATTTTTGCAACGGCTAGAGGAATCTTTACCAGCAGAAAATTATGTTCTGATCAAAAATATTATTCCTTATTCAGTCATCAATCTTCCCTTAACTATTGGTAGACCTTTAGGTTCAGTTTGGCAATGGATCGAACGCACCACTAAGTTTGGAGTATTAAAAGTGCTAGTCTTATTACGCAATATGTTCCAAGTGGCAGTATCAGTAGATAGTCGCTATGGTCCAATATACAATCGCGGTACAGCACAAATAATCATCGATCGCCTGTTGGCGCGGGGTTATCAACCAGGTAGCGGGGCTTTAATTACCCTTATTGGCTATAGTGGTGGCGGACAAATATCTTTGGGCGCAGTCCCTTATATCAAAAAGGTCTTGGCTGCGCCGATTGACGTGATTTCTTTAGCGGGGGTAATTAGTGGTAACAATGAAGTAGCCCAAGTAGAACATCTCTATCATTTAGTGGGCGAAAAAGATCGCGTTGCTCGCTTTACTTCTTATCTGTTTCCTCGAAGATGGTCAATCTTTACTTGGTCAAATTGGAATCTGGCTAAAAGTCGCGGTGAAATTAGCTTTATCTCTTTAGGGAAAGTGGGGCATGATTCTACCAATGGTCCATTGAGCGAAACAGCCGTACTTGCCGATGGTAGCAATCATTTAGCCAAAACTCTGGGAATTATCTTACGTATTTTAACTCGCACCGATGGTCACGAACCTTATCCTGCTGCCGTTGCCGACTATAAATCATTTGCCTCAAAGGTTGTTAGTGACTATGCCAACTACGTTAAAGCAGATTTTAACCAGCCTAATTATTATCCTCTTGAGCAATCTTATGCTCAAGAATATCTGCCCGTGGGTGAATGGTTAGGGCGTTTAATTTTACCAGATGTTACCGAACGATCTCGTGTTGGTGGAGTGTACTTAGAGGTACATCACGCACCAGAAGCAAATCACGATTTAATCGGCAAAAAGGTATATTTGCGTTGGAGCGATCGCCCTGATATCCAGGCTTATGTTAACCAGGTCAAAATTAGAATTGGTTTTTCCGAACAAGCTTATAAAAGTGTTAATCAGGGTATAGTTCTGCCTATACGCTTAAACCACTGGCGACAGGTACAGGCGTTAGAATCTTTGGCAGGGGCTAGACCAAATGATGATGTGATGGTTGCGTTAAGTTCGGTCGAGGTAGTCAGAACAGAACTTAGTTTATACATCGCCCGCGAACCAATTTTAATTACGGGGAAGTATTATGCTTTGGTAACTATTACTGAGTTATTTCCCAATAATTGCGCTGTCGTCCGTTATTATAATCCTGCTTCTAAGCAGTTTGATGGAAGAGAAGACACTGTTTATTTTCCCCAGGTAGTAAAAGATCGCCAGGGAGTTTTACCCGCTACCGCTAATAAAATTACCGAATCTCCTTTAAATAAGACAGGGTGGTATATCTATGGCGCAAAAAACCACCAGGGAATATTTACCGTCCAGGCGATCGCACCCCGTAGCTTGTTTCAACTACAGCCAGCTAAGGTTATTTCTGGACTGCACAAAACCACTGACTATATTCACAATCAATATTGGCAGGGAGTAAAAGAAAAGAAAGGTCAGATTGATTCAATTCTCTTGAACCCTCGCAACTTACCAGACACAGAATTAATTAACTCTTTTTCTGAAGGCGATCGCCTGTTACTCTTACATACCTACGGCGGTATTGGCGGTAAAAAGCGAGAATTTGCCCCGTTAGGCATCTTTTTTGGACATTTTGCCTTTGGTTTAGCCAGAGTAATCCGCGAACCTTTAACCCAAGAACTGCGTTTTAAAATCGGCTATGCTCAGGTTTATACCCAAAACACGACAGGGATTATTGCGGGGAGTTTAGACTGGACAAACTTTATCGGCGATCGCCAGTTTGGTTGGTTAGGCAGTCGTCCCATCACCGATATCATAGTCAAGCTAGATGTTTTAGAAGAATACAATTTTGATGGGCTGCGACGCTTTCCCCTCAACGCTTTGGCATACCAGCTAGACCGCATGATGGCACGTTATCGTACTGGAGATGGTACAGGGGCAACCTTTGTCGGTCCTGCCAACTCCTGTGTCCAAGATTCCTGTCAGGCTTTTTATCAGGCGATTAATATGACTCTAACTGAAATTGATAACAATGCCCAAATCAAAGACTGGATTGCCACTCACCCGATCCATACTCAAACCAAGAGACTACAACGCCTAGTCGCCCTAAATAAAGCCATCGAAGCCAAACTAGTTTCTTGGCAAACCCGCGCTGATTGGGTCGATCCATATCAATCATTAATTGGTACTCGCCTAGAGGATCGTCCCGTAACTACCGTAGTCAATGCTTTAACAAGCTGGCGATCGCTTTTACCCCGTTTAGCAAACGATGTTTTAGCCGAAATTTTCTTAAAACATGGTGCAAGTTTATGGCTACTACAAACCTATCAAGTGGGCGGTTGGGATGAAGATATTAAGCCCATTGCGCCGACAAAATTATGGATATGAAGGGGACAGCTTCGCGTCAAAGGTTAAGGGCAAGGAACGTATAAATCACATATTTACGTTTTATGGTTACATAAAGTATTCTCAAAGTATTCTAAGCGACCAGGGGCTTTATATGGAAAACCTCAGTATAATAAACAGTTATGCTGCCTAGTCTGTAGCATTTTAATCAATTACTATGAGCCAACCAATAACTACTGAATACAAACATATTTTACTAGGCGATCGCAATGTTCCTTTTATTGAAGGCACATCTATGAAAGTGGTCGAATTAATTACTTCTGTAAAGGCTTATGGATGGAGTCCAGAAGAATTACACTTTCAGTATCCTCATGTCAGCATGAGTAAGATTTATTCAGCTTTAGCTTACTATTGGGATAACAAAGAACAAATTGATGCCGATCTTAAAAAACGGTTTGAGTATGCTGAAAAATTGCGTATAGAAGCAGGAGAATCATCACTAGCGAAAAGACTTCGTAAACAAAGAATTATTGAATGAGTATTGTTTTATATATGGATGAAAATGTCCATCGGGCAATCACTAATGGATTACGTCTACGAGGAGTAGATGTACTAACTGCTCAAGAAGATAAACGAAGTGGCTTTTGCGATCCTAAAATACTCGATCGCGCAACAGAACTTCAGCGAATTCTATTTACCCAAGACGATGACTTTCTTACAGAAGCAAATCGTCGTCAAACTGAAAAGCTCGATTTCTTAGGTATTATTTATGCTCATAAATTAAGAGTTTCTGTTGGAGATTGTATCCGCGATCTTGAAATCATTGCTGAAGCTGCAAATTCAGAAGAATTAGCCAATCAAGTTCAATACTTGCCTTTGTAGCAATTTATCTAAAGCGATCGCTTTTACCCCGTTTAGCAAACGATGTTTTAGCCGAAATTTTCTTAAAACATGGTGCAAGTTTATGGCTACTACAAACCTATCAAGTGGGCGGTTGGGATGAAGACATCGAACCCATTGCGCCAACAAAATTATGGATTTGAAGCGATTACATCATACATTAAATCACCAACGCCTAGTTAATTAAGCATAAAGTAAACGACCTTTGGGAATAGGAATATTGCGACCTAATTCTTGTGCTGATTCGATCCATTCTTGAATTACAATCTCTGCATTTGTCACTGCTTCAATATAAGTCTGACCATCTGCCATACATCCTGGTAATTCTGGAACTTCTACAATAAATGCTTCATCGGATTCACTCCAATAAATGATTAATTCGTATTTAATTGACATCACTATCTCCTAAACGATATTTAATAATGAGATTTCTAATTTGCTTAATCTGATAGCTTTTAGCCTTGCTATTTTTGGGCTGGATGTTGATTATTTCTTCTATATTATTCTTAGTGAAAATATAATGATCGCCTTTAATTCTTTCGGCAAATCCTAACTTTTTTAATAGCTGGCACAATTCAGTAAATTGAATATTGTTGTCAGATGTTCCTGAAAGAATTCTTTGCAGCAATTTTTCATATTTTCCCATAATCCAACTAGATCGACGATTGCCTCAATGATTTCTAACAATCTAGAATTACACCTGCCATTGTAGATTATCCCAAAACAAAAAGCGATCGCTTAAGAGGACATCTGAAAATTAGAAAAGCTCTTGATTAAGTAACCTATCAATTCAATACAATAACAAATGAGAATTATTCTATAAAATGAAAACATCATCAACCGTTACTGTAAAAGCATGGCAGCTTGAGGGAATCCTGTTAGAAAAATACAGCTATACCATAGGTGCAGTCGAACCATTACCCAAACATTCTCATCAAGAATATCAGCTAGGACTGAGCTTTAATTGTCAGGGTGAGTATTTTTACCGAGGTGCTTATCATCTTATACCAATTGGCAATCTCAGTATTATTCATTCTGGCGAGGTTCATTCTCCTAGCGAAAGAACTTATTTACCTAAACCCGCTACTTTTTGGATGATGCACGTCGATCCCAATGTGTTAAAAGAGACTGCCTTAGAAATTGGCAATACTGCTAGCGTTCCTTTCTTTACCGAACCAGCATTGCGCGATCGCAATTTAAACAAACTATTTCAAAATTTATGTATTGCCATAAACACAAACGCAACTAGGTTAGTCATAGATTCTTTAATTTTAGAGTTCTTTTCTTGTTTAATCGCTCACCAAACAAAACTTTCTGCCCAAAATTATCAAACAGTTAAACCTGCCATTACTATTGTCTGTGATTTCTTACAGGCTCACTACCCAGAAAACATATCTTTAGCTAAGTTATCAGAGAAATCGGGAAAGATGAAATGGTTTTTTGCTATTTACGGAATCTTTTTTCAATTTGAAAAGAAGCTAATACAAAATAACAGACCCAGCTAACAATACCTAACAACTTAAAGCTATCTTCCCAAAAAATAGAGCTATGTACAATTAGCAAACTTTCAAATAAGTCTATTGCTATAGATAAGGCAAAAAAGACGAACGCTAAACCGAAAATAATCCATTCAGTTTGAAAAATAATCTTTTTGAATCGAAGAATACCAAATAAAACCATTATTCCATAGCATATATAAATTGTTTTTTCAGAAACATTCAAAATTCTAGGAGCAATTAATTCATGAAAAAGAAATAAATCATCAAGCAATAAAACTAAGGTAAATAACCCAAAAAATAATAAAAAAAGAGTATAGACGTTTGTCTTATTACTCTGCCGAGCAACAATGTCAAAAAAGCTAAACAAGCAAATAGATGCGCCAATACACCAGAATAATATTCCTATATTAGAGACTATGCCTACAAAAGGATTGACACCCGCAATTGCAGCAGGATCTCTAGTAAATTTTTCTAATGGAACGCCAATATGCAAACTAACTAAGACAATCGAACATAACAAAATTATAGTTAGTAGATATAAAACTGTAATTATTGCCAATGATTTTTTGGACTGAATAAATGATTTTAAATTCATAACCATGTAAATCACGTATATGTCTTATAGTACAAATGCGATTATACTTGCCAACTAACAAACTAGCTGAACACAACTTTGCGAGCAGGTAAACATAAATACCAGGCAAATTAACAGGTTAAGACTAGTTAAACAAAAGATTAAAATCAGTTTTGCATCAGGTTAACACGGTTTGAATAAAAAATCAAATTATTATAAAAATGATTTCAAGATAATTTTGCTGTTTAGATTCCAATAGATTGTAAAAAAAGAGTTGCGATCGCTCTATGAAAATCAAGCAGTCAGAAATTACAGTGTCTACATCCAAATTGCCAGGGATGTTAATCGAAAAATGTATTTATAGTGCAGGTACAGTCGAACCATTACCTAGACATTTTCATCAAGAATATCAGCTAGGACTGAGCTTCAATTGTCAGGGTGAATATTTTTATCGGGGTGCTTATCATCCCGTCCCTATTGGGGCAAACTAAATATTATTCATTCGGGTGAGGTATATTCTCATAGGAAGCTCGTAAGGTGGGCAGATAATCGATCAATTCTATTCCAGTATCTACTTTAGATTAACACCCACCGAATACAAACATCATTCTTAAAGATCACTCAATGTATTACTCTAGCTAGATGTGTCAAAAAGACTAATTCATATCTAATGCACATAAGTATCTGGTTAAATAACAAGATTTGACCCGTGTAATTTTCCAACAAATCTAAGCGAATTTCTTATGTGGGCAACAATTCAATCTGTTCTCTGGTGGCTGTTTATTGCTTTTCTAATCCTCAGCCTAATTATTTTCATTGGTTTTTATCTGCGGGGAGCATTTCGCGATCGCGTTACCTACAAAGTAAAACACGCACCCCGTCCCGAAGAGCCACAATTTCCTTTTACCCTTGCCAGTATTACCAATTCTTTTATTACCGATGGCGTTATTACAGATTTTTGGAATGAACCAGATAAGATTCAACAAGCTCGTATAGATGCAATTGGCAAAGCGCAACATACAATCGATTTTGAAACCTTTTTTATGACTCCAGGAAAACGTGCAGATAATTTTGCCGTCGCCTTGGCAGAAAGAGCTTCAGCGGGGGTTGAAATTCGCCTGGTTATCGATCATTATGGAACGAAAGATATATCAGACAAGTATTGGCGACGTTTGCGTGGTGCTGGAGTAAAAGTCTCTTTTTTTAATCGTCCTAATTGGAAAGCTCCCCTAGATTATGCTGGGCGTACTCACCGCAAGCTGTTGTTAATTGATAGCCAATTTGCCTTGGTAGGTGGAGCAGGAATTTCTGACCTTTGGGATGGTATAGAAAAAAAAGATGATACTCAACCATGGTTAGATGTGGAGATGCGTATAGAAGGAGAAATAATTAGTATTTTAGAAGGAGTGTTTTCTCAACACTGGACGTTTGATGATGGCACAGCCGATTTAGGTAGAAATAAATTCCCAAATTTTAGTAATGGCAGGGAAGAAGATACAGGTGAAAAGCAAGACTCTAACCTAATGTTAGTTGTACCAGGAGCAAATCCCAGAATCCGCTTCTCACCAATTCAGGCTTTTAAATACAATAGTATTATCTGCGCTAGAAAAAGAATCTGGTTAGCTAGCCCTTATTTTCTGCCTGATGAGAACTCTATAGATATATTAGTTGCAGCCAAGCAAGATGGGGTAGACGTTCGTATTCTTACCACCAGCCAACGTAGCGATAAAAAGCCTGTTTACTATGCTTCATTTGAACACTACGGTAATTTATTGCGAGGTGGTGTAGAAATATATGAATTTCAGCCTAGTATGACCCATGCTAAGTTATTGCTGATTGACGATATTTGGGCGACTACGGGTAGTGCAAATTTCGATCCTCGTAGCTTTTGCCACAATGAAGAGCTAGATATTTGTAGCGCGCAACCTGAATTAGTACAAGGCATTAAAGATACTTTTGAAAAAGGTTTTGCTCAAAGTAAACGTATAACTCTCGAACATTGGCAACAGCGTTCTCTAATTAAACACCGTATTATTGGCAATACAGTTGATTTTTTCCAATGGCAACTATAGTCGTACAAGATTAGATTAGGACAGTGAGTGATGATTGGCTTCGTTAGTAACAAGTAACCAAGGGGTACCCCCCGCAGGGAGTAGCAAGTAACAATTGAAATGAAATAAAATGTCCTAACGTTTTCGCGTAATGCTATATAAGCTATTAAACACTCATAATTAAATAATTAAAGGATTGTAGTCAGTGCAGGTGAGATTAGAAAACGATATATTATTTATCGCCCACCAAGATTTGCCACCCTACAAAAAAGGTGGCTCGGTGGTACGCAATAGCTACTTTTGGGCGTTAAAATCTATTGCCTGCTTTACGTCTAGAAACAAAGATTGGGAATACGATGCAGAGGTTTGGGTGGCTCTTGCCAGAATGTTGATTTCTTTCACCGAATCTGGATATTTAGGAGAAAAAGAAACCTGGTTAGAATTTCCTGAAACTACACCTATTCCTAGTCAATTACGCTCCGTTTCTAGCTATCTATAATATTGACCATTTGAAAAAAGTACTTGATAATTTTGGTGATAAATATGTAATTAATTTTGCTTATACCAACTCTCTATGACAATGCACGCTTCTTAAATTTAGACCCTTTGCGTCTTTGCTAGGTCAGCATTCCCTTGCGCCTTCGGACGACGCGGGGTCTGACCTCTTTGCGAGAGATTTAAGCTCAAAATATTAAGTGCAGTTTCAAGGAGAAATGGTATGAAGAAACAACCGAATAAGGATTGCGAATTTGGCTAGGGAGAGTAGTTAAGACAATTTTTCCTAGATAATTTTCTGCTTCTATTGTCAATTGAGAAAATTACTTATCTTAGAGCTTAAGTCAAATCTAAAGTCATAATCAATCCCTCCCTCAATAACCCTCTAACGATCGCCTTTCTAGAAAATCTCTCAGGCGATCGCTTTTATAATTTGCGAGCGATAAACTAACTAGCAGGTATTACACGCTCTAGTCTTGCTCCTAAACTCCGCAGTTTATCTTCTAGGTTTTCATAACCACGATCCAAGTGGTGTAAACCATGAACGGTGGTTTTACCTTCGGCTGCCAAACCAGCTATTACTAAAGCAGCAGAGGCTCTTAAATCCGTTGCCATGACAGGCGCACCAGAGATAAAAGATACCCCCTGAACGATCGCATGATGTCCTTTAACCCGAATGTTTGTTCCCATGCGCTGCAACTCAGCTACATGGCGGAGGCGATTTTCAAATACGGTTTCACTAATAACGCTATTGCCTTTGCTGATGCTTAAGAGGGCAGTAAACTGTGCCTGCATATCCGTGGGAAAACCAGGATAAGGGAGAGTTTCGATATCTGTGCCGTGAAGTTCTCCTGGAATAATTCGTACACGCTTGGATTTGATATTACCGCCAAATGTTTTACCCTCATCTTCTTCGACTAATACCTGACAGCCAATTTCTTTGAGTTTAGCAATGACGGGGGCTAGATGTTCGGGAATTACGGAGGTAAGGGTAATTTCTGAGTGGGTAATTGCCCCTGCGACTAAGAATGTTCCTGCTTCAATGCGATCGGGAATTACGTTGTAATCTATAGGATAAAGTTCGGCAACACCTTGAATAGTAATAGTATTTGTGCCTGCACCACTTATTTTTGCTCCCATTTGATTGCAGAAATTAGCTAAATCAACGATTTCTGGTTCTTGAGCAGCATTTTCAATCTTGGTTATTCCTTCGGCTAACGTTGCTGCCATGAGGATAGTTTCTGTTGCGCCGACGCTGGGATAGTCTAGATATATACTTGCCCCTTGCAAACGGCGTTTGCTACCGACGAGATTGGCATGAACAACACCGTCTTCAATAGATACGTTTGCTCCCATCGACTGCAAACCGCGCACATGAAGATCTACAGGGCGTGCGCCAATAGCACAGCCTCCAGGCAGGGGAACGCGGGCTGTTCCCAGTCTAGTAAGTAGAGGTCCAATCACAAAAAAGCTGGCTCTTAGTTGAGAAACTACGTCATAAGGAGCTTCTGCGGGGATAATTTGTTTGGCATCGATTTCTAGAACATCTTCTTTTTGTTTTAGCTTCACTCCCAAAGATGTAAGAATTTGTCCCATGCGTTTAATATCCACTAGGTTAGGAACATTACGCAAGATACATTTGCCAGGACACATTATTGTTCCTGCCATCAATACAAGAGCCGAATTTTTGGCACCACTAATTTGTACTTTTCCTTTTAAAGAAGTGCGTCCGCAGATTTCTAATACAGCTTGAGGTTTTTCTACACTGGTTTTGGTCAAGTTAGAGATAGAGTTAATGGCTTTGTCCTCTTAATGATAAAAATATTAATTTGAGCTAAGGCAGACTCTATTTAATTCAGTTGAAAAATTGGTTTTCAATAATTCAACTAAAGTTATTTGAAGTTTGACATTAGTAATAAAAGTCAATAATAATGAGAGTCATGGGTAAATTTTCTGCGGAACTGGCGGAATTGGTAGACGCGCTAGATTCAGATTCTAGTGTTTGCTTAAAACATTCGGGTTCAAGTCCCGAGTTCCGCATCTTAATTAGCAACCAAAGTATTACTTTGAATCATGCTGTTCGTCAATAGTTAGTGAACAAGATAATTTTAACTAGCACTCAAAATCCTTTAATAAAACAGGTTCGTAAGCTGCATCGTGCTAAGGAAAGAACTAAGCAAAATCTGCTGCTTTTAGAAGGCACAAATTTAGTTGAGGCAGCTTGCCAAGTAGATTATAGGTTAGATACTGTTTTTTACACAGATCGTTGGCAGGAAAATCATCAGTCACTATGCCGAAAAATTGCTAAAAAAGAGATAAAAACTCAGCCTGTTAGTTTAGAAGTCTTAAATGCGATCGCAACAACGGTTAATCCAGATGGAGTAATAGCGATCGCGCCTCGTCTAGCTTATGAACCAGCAATCTCTAAAATCAAGCTGGGAATTGCTTTGGAAAGGCTACAAGATCCTGGCAACTTAGGCACAATTATTCGCACCGCAGCAGCCACTAGCGTTGACAGTATCTGGCTAAGTGACGATAGCGTAGATATTTATAACCCTAAAGTACTTAGAGCTTCTGTCGGGGAATGGTTTCGTGTCCCCATTGCTACCGATCGAGATTTATCTCAGGTAGTTCAACAGCATCAGCAGGCAGGCGTACAAATAGTTGCTACTACTTCTCAAGCCAACAAAAGCTACTGGGATGTAGATTTTGCTCGTCCTACCCTGATTTTATTAGGTAACGAGGGTGCGGGATTATCAGAAGATTTAATGGCGATCGCCGATGAGCAGGTAAAAATTCCTTTAGCAAACGGGGTAGAATCCTTAAATGTAGCAGTTGCTACTGCTTTATTGTTATATGAAGCCAAAAGACAATCAATAATTAATTAAGGGCGAACAGCCATTCGCCCATACACTATGAGTCACTTATTAAAACTTTTATTGTCGATATTTGTTATTTGTACCGCCTGTAGTCAGCAGGAAATAGCCCAAGAAAATTCTGAAACTGTTAAGGCAATAAATGTCGCTGATACAAGTGTCGGTAACAATAGTAATGGATTAATCACTGTTCCAAGTCCTTATAGCGTGGCAGAAACCAGCGATCGTCTAGCCAAGATCATTAAAGAAAAAGGTTTGACACTTTTTAGTCGGATCGATCATAGTGCCAATGCCAAAAAGGTTGGTGAAGAATTAAAGCCAACGCAATTACTAATTTTTGGTAATCCTAAAGTGGGAACACCCCTGATGAAATGTTTGGCGACAACGGCGATCGATTTGCCCCAGAAGATTCTGGTTTTGCAAGATGATAATAATCAAACTCAAGTTATTTATAATTCTTCTGAATATCTTCAGCAACGTCATAACATTAATGGCTGTGATGAAGTCTTGGAAAAAGTTTCTGGAGCATTAAAAGGTATTACCGAAGCAGCAATTAAACCGCATCCAGTTTGAAGTGCGTGGAAGCAAGTAGCAAGTAGCAAGTAGCAAGTAGAAATTATATCCTGTTTGACTAGCTCAATCTCCGATTCAAAAACTACGGTTTTCGTTTGACAGACGAGGTTTAAGTGACACCAAATAGAGGTAACTCAGAAATTTAATGTTAATAATAGATAGTCCATTTGCCTAGAGATTCAGACTGACTGTAGCTTTGTGCGATCCAACTCCATTCGTCAGGCAGCTTTTTCGCTACCAGAACCGAAGGCGATTGAACAAGATTGCTCAAAGATTCTACGGAAGTTGGCTCACGGATGTCTATCCAAAATCGCTTCCACTCATCGTTGACTTGAAATTGGGTTTCGCGCTCTACACCACCGTTGTTGAGAGTAATAATATCGCGGTCGAGATTGAAAGCAAGAGATGGTAAGAGCTTGTTGTAGACCAGAACAGGCTCATTCTCTAGCCCTTTTGTCTGTATAAATTTGGCGAGAGGACGAGTACCGCCGAACGATAGCTCATTTGCGCCAATTAAATAGCCACTGTAGACAATGAAAGTTAAGATGGAAAATAAAGCGATCGCACTTAGTCGTAATCTAGAATCATGTTTTATTAGCCTATAAGTTAATACGGGTAAGGCAAAGATAAACAGTGCTGAAACTATCATTTGCCAAGTAATTGTCAAATCTGCTCCTGACACGCTGATAAAAAATGGAGCAAACAAAGCGATCGCCCCTAGCAGCCAGTAAAACCCGATAAACATCTTCGTAAACCATTTAAGGTCAGAGTTATTCATCTCGGTAATTAAACCAGCCAGAATCATTGCCAACCCTGGATAGATTGGCAATAGATACATCATTAGCTTTGAGCTGGTTAAACTAAAAATGATAAATGGCAGCAGCAGCCAGTAAAAAGAAAGCTGACGAGCATCAACATTTTTTACTAGCCTGTAGCCTGGACGAAATAAGCTAGCAATATAAACGAAAAACCAGGGTAAAGTAGTGGTACTAAAAATAAGCAGGTAATACCATCCTGGTTCGGTTCGATCGAAAGTTTCTGCGTCTAGTACCCTATCTGCCAGTTGCCGTCCTAGAAAATAATCGGTGAGGGATGGTAGCTGTTGAACAACCACCACATACCAGGAAAGCCCCAAAGTCAGACACAAAACCAAGGAAATTATTAGATGCTTAATTGGCACTCGGTAGTTCACCCGACGCGCAAATATCAAGTAAAACCAATAGAAAAAAGGCACGACAAAAATAGCTGGTCCTTTAGTCAAAAAGCCGATGCCAATAAACAAGGCAGCACCATAAATACCCCATATCTGCCTCTGACAATAGTAAACAGTCATGGTATAAATAACCGCTAGCACTAACGTAGTTAGAAAACTGTCGGTGGTTAGGTTACGAGCCGACATTATGCTGAGGGGAAAAGATAGATAGATAATAACAGCCAAGACCGATCTAACCTGCACTGCAAACAATCGCTGGCTAATAAGATAGATTAGTATACCCTGCAAAATTAAAGAAAGCTGCAAAAAGAATCTCGCTCCAAAGGCATTTATGCCAAATAACTCAAACCCTAAATCCGTCAGCCAAAAGGTTACAGGTGGCTTATGAAAGTGAAAGATATTAAGCAGCGTTGGCTGAAGCAGATTCCCAGAACGAAACATTTCACGGCTAATTTCCGCATAACGAGCTTCACTAGCTTCGAGAACACCCCAACTATTGAGGTTTATAAGTAGTAAGATCGAGGCGATCGCCAGAGTTAAATAAAGATATCGCTCTTGTTTCATGCAGATTATTTTTTAAACTAAATTCCCAGAACATAAGAGATAAGTGTCAAGAAGTTTGCAAGATTTTCGCAGCAGTGGGTAGGGTCGCCATGCCGTAGGCTTATCGCCAAAACTATTCTGGATACTCTAGAGACAATGATACAAATGATTTTTATAACCACTATCTGATAATTGAGATTGGCTATCTTCAATACAGTTAAGCTGATTCAAATTCTCTGAATCTACTTTTAAATTTATACCCCACAAATCTAATGGTTTAGGCTGGGATGCCAGAATTTTAGTTAAGGTAGAAAAGCCTATATCTTGGTTATTCGTATCTTTCTGTTGAACTAATAAAAATTGAGGTAATTTTGACTGGGATAAAGATTTAGTCTGAGAGCTTACACGCTTAAAAGAGAGTGCCAGGGCGATTAATTCTCGCAGTTGGGAAGAAGTTTCGTAGGTCGTGGTAACTATGCTGGGAACTGTTGAGGTAGCTAAAATATGATTTGCTAAACTATCTGAGTGTCGAGATTTTTGAAACCCATAATTATTAATCACGGTTAGAGAGCCAATAAATCCCATTAATAGCACAATTACAGTTACTCTTTTTCCCTCTCCATAAAACCAATGGCGTTTAGTACTTATCGATGCTTTAACTTGCCACCGATTAGCCAAAGCCACAGCAATCAAAACTATAACTACTGGAAAATAAACAAAATGATAGCGAGCAGCTAAAGAAATGTCTTTACCCAATCCATAGATAACCAATAAATAGATTAGGATTGCTCCTAGCCAATAACCGATTAAAACTCTTAAGAGCAGACTCAGTTCGCTATTGAGTGATGATTTAATGCCTCGAATTAAAGCTGGTATCAGCCAGATTAAAAACAACACAACTACTAAAGCTGAGATGACTATTACCTCTGTAGGTACACCTTCAATGGGCAATAGCATCACCATCGTAATTAACCAAGCTATCAATCGAGGAATAGGTTGCCAAATATCATCTAAGTCATAACTGGTTTGAATCCAATCAGTTAATTCGTTACTAGAAATATCCCTAGCTACAGGTAGCCATACCAAACAGCCGACCAATGTTCCCAAACCTACAGCACCAATAGACCACCAATAACTAAAGCTAAATTGAGCCTGCCCCTTTCTGTTAAAGTCCCAATACCACAGTCCCATTATTACCAATGCTTCTGCCCCCAAAGCCAAACAGAAGAAATAATGAGTTGCCATACCAAGACCGTTAACTAATATCCAGATGCAGCCTACCCAGATTGGTAGCTTAGTTCGCCGATCGATACACTGAGTAGCTATCATTAAACAGGTGAGTGAAGCAATAATCCATAAGATACTCAAGGTATAGTGACGAGCTTCTTGAGCAAGGTAAATACCATAGGAAGAAACAGCCATCAATACTGCTGCTAGGTGAGCTACTAACCGAGAACGAAAAGCTACCCAGCTCAAACCAAAGATAGCGGGAATTGCTAAACCACCGAAAATAGCACTTAGCGATCGCCCAATCTCTAAAGAAGCATCTACTTCTCCATTACTGGAAAATAGCTTTGTCCACCAAAAGGTTAACCAAAAATAGAGTGGTGGATGGGTACTTTCCGTCATCAAGCGGTTGACTACATCGGCATAATTTACTGCTGCATCAAATCTTAAGGGAGATAGCAAAGTTGATTCTGAAATAACCCGATCTAGGGGAATTTGGGTAAAACCATGACCTAAACTAAAACCCATAGTCGCAATTTCAATCGAGGAGGCAGGTTTAGCATCTAAATTGGTGAATCTTAGAACCATACCAATTGCTAACCAGCCTAGTAATAACAGTAGATGAAGCCGATTGCTACTGTTGTTAGAGCGATTTTTACTTTGTTTCAACATTTATGACAAAAAAGTTGATAAGTTAGGAATAGACTTGAGTTTAACTAATTTGTCGAAAATCAAATCATGCTAAATCCGATTGATAAAAGTAGTTTTTGATTTTCTGACTTCTATAGTTCAAGCAGCTAACTATAAATTTCGTTGAGGTTGGTTTCTAAGCGTTAGTTTTTAACCAGAGCTAATAGCTATTTCTTTACTTATTCCCTTACAAAGAGCATGATTGAACTACATACCCACACCACCTATTCTGATGGCATATTAACTCCGCAGCAGCTAGTAGAGAGGGCAGCAAAGGCAGGGGTTAAGGCTTTGGCAATTACGGATCACGATACCCTACATGGTTGGGATGAGGCGATCGCAACAGCCACTCTTCACAATATGGAAATCGTCCCAGGAGTAGAACTAAGTACTGTTCACAACGAGCGATCGCTGCATATATTAGGCTATTATCCCCAAAGAGAATTACTAGAAGCACCCCTGGCAGAGCGTTTAGCAGGTAGAAAGCGTCGAGCCAAGGAAATGGTAGCTAACCTAGCAGCAATGGGTTATCCCTTAGAAATAACCAACCTTGAAGGCAACATGGCTTTGGGTCGTCCTCATATTGCTAGTGCTATGGTAAAAGCAGGTCATGTCAATTCTGTTCAAGAAGCTTTTGCCTGTTTTCTCGGTGAAGATCAGCCAGCCTATGTTCATTATGAGAAGTTTTCGATCCAAGCAGGAATTGGCTTAATTCGTGACTGTGGTGGAGTACCAGTTTGGGCGCATCCCTACTTATTTCGCGGTGGCAAAGTAGAGGCAGTTTTACCAGAATTAGTTAAGGCGGGATTAATGGGCATTGAAGTTTATCACCCCCACCATGCTACCAATAAAGTAAATCGCCTCAAAGAACTATGTCAGCAATACGATCTGCTGATAACAGGCGGTACAGATTATCACGGCTATGATTTAGAACATCCCGAAAACGAACGCTGGCAGCTAAATCAGTTTGATTTACCTTTAAATCTACTTGAGCCAATAAAGCAAGCAGCAAGGTAAGAAAAATGTAATAGATGTTTTCTCCAATCATGTATAGCAATCGAAGTAAAGGTTAAGACAGTAAACGATTATCTCTCGCAAAGAGGTCAGACCCCGCGTCGCCGTTAGGCGCAAGGGAATGCTGACCTAGCAGAGGCGCAGAGAGGTTAGAAGATATCCTAATCTATTATTTGATTGCTATAAACAATCCTCAAGAATATAAATGGCTAGCAGAGAGTGTTCCAAGCATCGCTGAGAACCACGTTTCTATATTTCTCAAAGACGAGTCATTTTTGCTCAAATTATATTAGTAGATTTTAGGAATAGACTTGAGTCTAATCAATCTGCTTAAGGTTCAATAATTTATTCTTGATGCTGCAAACCATAAAGTACCGAACCCACTAATCCTACCTGGGGATTTAAAACAATGTGGACAGGAATTTCTTGAATTAGAGTACTAACTCTGCCCTTTTCCTTGAAAGTATCTAGAAATCTACCTTCCTGCATTAGAGGTAAAACTTTGGCTGCAATTCCTCCTGCAATGTAAATTCCACCGTAGGAAAGCAGTTTTAAAGCCAGATTACCTGTTTCTGCGCCATAAGCTTCAATAAACATGGTCATTGTTTTTTCGCATAGGCGATCGCTTTGTTTAAATGCTGCTTGAGCAATAATTGCAGCAGGATCGATAGTTTTTTTTGGTTCTTTTTCCCAAGCCCTGATGCGATCGCCAATTTCAGGCGATTCGGTCGCAAAATTAGTATCCCGCAAAAACTGATAAATAGAGGCAATTCCCTGTCCAGAAACTACTCTTTCTACGGAAATATGTTCGACGTTTAATTTAGTCCGCAAATATTTTAGTAACTTGATTTCCAAATCGTTGCGAGGGGCAAAATCTGCGTGTCCTCCTTCGCTGGCAAAAATTTTATATTTTTTCCCTTGAGGAATTAGAAAAGCTTCCCCTAATCCAGTTCCTGCACCAATTACGGCGATAGGAGCGTCTTCTCTGGCTTCTCCTGCCTGTAGGGTATGGACATCAAAATCTTTTAAGCCCAAAATGCCAAAGCTATTGGCAGCAAAATCATTGATCAGGCTAATTTGGGGTATGTCTAATTCCATTTCTAGCCGTTGTGTATCCAGAACCCAGTTGAGATTGGTAAGGCTACAGGTATTATTAACAACGGGACCAGCGATTGCAAAACAGGCTATTTGGGGTTTAATATATTTATCCTGTGCTAAAAACTCCCGCACCATCGGCACTAAATCAGGAAAACTAGCACTAATATATTGTGCATCCTTAACCGTTTTAAAAGTCTTTTCTGTCAGCGTGACTTCAGTGACTTCTACTAAACGTAAAATCGTCTTAGTTCCGCCAATATCTCCAGCTAGTAAAAACATATCTTATTTTGTTTCTATCTATAAATATCTAAGGATGTATTTTTTTAAGATAAGCTAAATCACATCTTTCTGTTTCCACATCATTAACAGTTTGATAGCCACTGTGTTCGTATAATATTACTGCCTCTTTCAATATAGATGCAGTTTCTAGCCAAATTTCTTGATAATCTTTAACGGCGATCGCTTTTTCTAACTCCTGCAATAAATATTTACCCAATCCCTTGCCTCTAACCTCTGGTAATAAGTACATTTTGCGGATCTCAACAGCCTTTTGTCCTCTACTTATCGGTTGATATGCTGCCGTGCCTACTATAGTCGAATTTTTCTCAACTACCCAAAATTCTCCGCCAGTCTTCAAATAAGCCGACTCAATCTCAATCACATCGCCATCTGCCAATTCTGGCTGCCAAGGCAAACCATACTCTTCTAGTACTGTTCTAATTACCTCGGCTGCTGCGGTGCGATCGCTTTTCTGCCAATTTCTGATTATAAACTCTTGATATTTTTGCTTCATTTATGATCTTTTTATTCAATCCTTATACTGCTCATCTCTATTTTCACGCGCCGACCACCTTAGCCTGTCCTTTAGTTACGGTAGCTAAAATAGCTAAAATTTCGGGTGCCAGAGGCTTCAGATCTGCTAAA
This sequence comes from Waterburya sp., assembly GCA_965218345.1. GTDB lineage: Bacteria > Cyanobacteriota > Cyanobacteriia > Cyanobacteriales > Xenococcaceae > Waterburya. The sequence continues at coordinate 4,248,729 of CBDCKS010000002.1, read as the reverse complement.
CGATTGGATGGTGCTTGCAAAACAATTACCGCAATATCAAACTGTGGCAGATTCTGTTGAAACGACAAGTTGCGATCGACTGTGATAAACACATCGAACTTTGCTTCTGCAAGGGCAAGTAGTTCACCATTCTTCTTTACTCCTGCCCATCCCATTTGGGGGACTGTTTTCACTTCGTAACCAACAAACTCTCTTACCAATTTGCGATCGATGCACTCATCTAAGAGGAGCTTCATGCTATACCACCATATCAACAAGCTGTTTTCCTGCCTCTTCCAATAGGGCAATAACCTGTTCCTTGGTCACTGTGGGGAATCCATCTAAAAAATCGTCGATTGATTCTCCTGCTTTGAGATAGTCCAAAAGTGTTTGCACAGGAACCCTAGTACCAGCAAAGACAGGAGTGCCTCCCATAATTTCGGGAGACGCGTTAATGATGGGGGAGTCCTTAAGCATAAGTTCTTGACCTCTAGGTTCTATGTTGATATTTTATCAATTCTTTGAAAACAGAACTGATCGGAGTAGCCCCAGACCCTGCAAACGGTGCGGTCTAACAACCCCAATGCACACCGACCGCCGAGAGGTTATCTTTGAGGATCATATTGTTAGTTGAGCCACTCCAGAAATGTTTGCCATAGCAGCCAAATATTTAAACCGACGATAATTGTAGCGACTGCTCCAGCCAAAATTTTGAGCCAGCCAGGATTGACAAACTCACCCATTAAACGGCGATCGCTAGTGAACATTACCAGCGGAATCACGGCAAAAGAAAGCTGTAAACTGAGAATTACCTGACTTAGAACCAACAAATTAGTAGTGCTACCTTCACCCAAAATTAAAATGGTTAACAGGGCTGGAACAATAGCTACCATACGAGTCAGCAAGCGTCGTAGCCAAGGTCTAAGTCGAATTTGCAAAAACCCTTCCATCACAATCTGTCCGGCTAAAGTTCCAGTCAAGGTCGAGTTTTGTCCTGATGCCAGCAAGGCGATCGCAAACAGAATACTTGCAGGCGCAAATCCCAGCACAGGTGACAGCAACTTGTACGCATCTTGAATTTCTGCTACATCCTGATGATTGGAAAAGTGGAAGGTAGCCGCCGACAAAATTAAAATAGCAGCGTTGATAAACAAAGCAATTGATAAGGCAACAGTTGAATCAATAGTGGCAAATTTGATGGCTTCACGCTTTTTTTTAGGAGTTTCTTGCCAATTGCGGGTTTGCACAATCGAAGAGTGTAGATAAAGATTGTGAGGCATGACAGTTGCCCCTAAAATTCCAATCGCAATATAAAGTGCCGTTGGCTTTCGCACCACTTCTGACTGAGGGATAAAGCCTTGGAGAACATCGGCTACATCAGGACGAGAAACGATTAATTCAACGATAAAGCAACCACCAATCACAGTCATAATAGTAATGACCAAAGCTTCGACGTAGCGAAAGCCTTTACTTTGCAAAAACAGCACTATTATGACATCCAAAGCTGTGATGCAAACACCTATAGCTAGGGGAATGCCGAACAAGAGTTCTAAAGCGATCGCACTTCCGACTAACTCTGCTAAGTCACAGGCAGCGATCGCAATCTCACATAAAATCCACAGGAAAAAGCTGACGCGCGGACTGTAATAGTCCCGACAGGCTTGTGCCAGATCTCGCCCCGTTGCCACACCCAGCTTGACACAAAGCGCCTGCAACACGATCGCCATCAAGTTAGAGAGTAAGATAACACTCAGCAGCATATAGCCAAATTGGGCTCCACCAGCTAAGTCAGTTGCCCAATTGCCAGGATCCATGTAGCCTACCGCAACGAGGTATCCAGGTCCCCCATACGCCAACATTTTGCGCCAAAAGCCTTGACTATTAGGAATGGCAATCGTGCGATACACTTCTGGCAAACTGGGTTGCTGTTTAGGAACAGTCATTCATTTCTTTCTCATATTCTTCTCATAATTTAATCTAGCATACCTGATTGTCTGAAACACCAGTTTTCTAAAAGGAAATGATTATGAAAAGATTTAACTTGCTTTAATTAGCGATCGCCTTTCAGTTTTGTAAGAATCATGCTTCAGACGAATAAAAAAACCCAAAATAAATCTAGCGATCGCTTTTGGCAAACTGACAATCAAAACCAGTTCCCAAAATGGTGGTCAACTAAACACGACTTTTGTTTTTTTCTAGCTATAGTAAATGAGAGTGAGCCAAAAAGATCAGCTTGAGTATGTCTTTGCTCTGGTAATCTAAAGCTTATAAGGAATGAGAATTGCGATAAATGTTATCATCTTTAAGTTGTAATCAAGGCAGAATGTAGCTACAAAGTAAAGAAGAACTATTCGGTTTTCTTTAATCTCAATTATCAATATATTAACTACAAGAGTAAAGATCGCACACCATGATTCACGATATATTTATGCCCGCCCTTAGTTCCACCATGACCGAAGGTAAAATCGTCGAGTGGAGCAAATCTGCTGGAGATAAGGTAGAAAAAGGGGAGACGGTATTAGTTGTAGAGTCGGACAAAGCCGATATGGACGTAGAGTCTTTTAATGAAGGTTATCTTGCCGTTATTATGGTCGAAGCAGGGCAAGAAGCACCTGTAGGTAGTGCGATCGCTTTGATAGCCGAAACTGAGGCAGAAATTGAAGAAGCTAAAAAACAAGCTGCATCTCATCAAGGAGGCGCGAGCGCACCCTCCCAAGCCGCACCTACAGCAGTCACCGCACCTCCGAGTGTAGAAACGGCTAATGATACCACGACCGCACCAAGCAATGGTAGTAGCAATGGCTCTGGTAGGACTGTTGCTTCACCCAGAGCTAAGAAACTAGCAAAACAACTGGGGGTAGACTTAAAAACCCTTCAGGGAAGTGGTCCCTATGGCAGAATTACCGCAGGTGATGTAGAACAAGCATCAGGAAAACCTGTAACTGCACCTGCTGCAACTCCCATCGGTGTTGCTCCTATGGCTACTTCTAATACTGCTCCTGGGGTAGTGGCTGCTGTTGTCCAACCTGTTACTGCTCCTGCTGTAAATCCTGGCTCTGGCTCTGGCGAAACTGTACCTCTCAATACTTTGCAAAAAGCAGTGGTACAAAACATGATGGCAAGTTTACAGGTGCCTATATTTCATGTGGCATACACCATCACCACTGATGCTTTAGATCGACTTTATAAGCAAATCAAGCCTAAAGGTGTGACTATGACGGCTTTGTTAGCAAAAGCGATCGCCGTTACCCTGCAAAAGCATCCAGAAGTCAATGCTAGCTATACTCAAGATGCTATTAGCTATAATTCCAATATTAACGTGGCAGTAGCGGTAGCAATGCCAGATGGTGGTTTAATTACTCCTGTACTACGTAATGCGGATCAAATGGATATTTATTCTCTATCTCGCACCTGGAAAGACTTAGTAAACCGCTCTAGATCTAAGCAGCTTAAGCCTGAAGAATATAGTACTGGTACATTTACTCTTTCTAACTTGGGAATGTTTGGAGTGGATAATTTTGATGCTATTTTACCTTCAGGACAAGGTTCAATTTTAGCCGTTGGTGGTTCAAAACCTCAGTTAGTTGCTGATGCTGATGATTCAGGCATGATGGGTGTCAAACGTCAGATGAAGATTAATATCACTTCTGACCACCGTATTATTTATGGCGCACAAGCAGCAGCTTTCTTAAAAGATTTGGCAACTTTGATTGAGACTGATGCCCAGTCTTTAACGCTTTAGGATGTTGGTGGTTTAACCTAAATTCCTGAAATTAGCCAGTTTTGAAGAAGCTATTAGTCAATTGATTATCAATGGGTAGGGTGAGCATTGCATGATACACAGAAAGAAAGCGACGAAAATTTTCTAATGCCCACCGCAATCACATTTTGATGTTGATTATTTATTTGGTGGGCAATTATATCCTGAAACACTAATTTGCTCTGGTTGTTTTATGCCCACCCTACAGGCGATCGATACTATTACATTCTTACGAAACTTCTCTTAAAAAATGTGGTGATTTCAAATATCAAGAAGACGCACAAGCTTATTTTGATGAGCATCCAGAAAACAAAGCAATGGATAGCGATCGCGATGGTTATGCTTGTGATCATTTGACGAGAATTAATAGAGATATATTGACAGTGGCAATTTGGCAAGAACTTCTTGCGGAAAACATAGCCAGAAAAAATGCTACAAAAAATAAAGAAGCCCTCACTTATAATGAAGTTGTCAGGATTATAGGGTTTAGTCCAAACGCCAGTAGAAATGGCAGAATTATCTGGGAAGATCCAATCAACAATATGGCAATTAAAATTAGATTTCACCACCAACAAATTTCTGACATGAAAGGTATTGGTTTTTAGTTGTATTTTGGTAATTGTAGAGCAATAGCTTATAGGTTATTTTTGTGCATCCTGTAAAGGTGAGATCGCTCTAAATGCCGATTTGCGCTTGTTCAAAACATGAGAAACTTATAAAAGCTCAATCGCCTCTTTTCAGATTTTTCAACGCAATTATAAGGAGAAAAGTATTTTGTCGAAATTAATCAATTTTGTACTTCATAGTTTGGCTATCAGTTTATTCGCCTTTTTTCTTTTATTTCCCTTGTTGAATACTGCTGCTTTTGCTGATGTTACTACTAATTTTGATACTGGTGCCAAGGTATTCAAAGCCAACTGTGCTGGTTGTCATGCCAAGGGGGGAAATATTGTGCGACGGGGCAAAAATCTAAAGCTAAAAGCTCTTCATAAATATAAAATGGATACTCCTGAAGCGATCGCATCTATAGTAACTAATGGTAAGGGTATTATGTCAGCCTACGGCGATAAACTAACCCCCGAACAAATAGCAGATGTAAGTGCTTATGTATTGCAAAAAGCAGCACAAAATTGGCAGTAATTTTTAAAACGATGAATGATAAAAGATGAGGGATAAGGAATTATCGCAGTACGTCAATCGGTTAGCGGTGCGACCCCCTAAAGGGTTCGACAGTTTGCTTATGCCGACGAGGCTTATAAAGGGCGGACGCAGGTTCCGCCCACAGCCCCTTGGGAACCCGTCCACCGCAACTGTCTCACCGCGTCGCCGACAGAAGTCAGACCCCGCGTCGGCGTAAGACGCAAGGGAATGCTGACTTAGCAAGACAAAGGCGCACTTTTGCATGTACACGCACCAAGACAGGACAGAAAATCTAATTGCTCGTAAGTAGCCAAGGGGTACCCCCGCAGGGAGTGTCCTAACACAGCCTCGTATTGCTATAAAATTAATCTATAGGAATTAAATATACATAGTGGTTTATCAAGCTCAGGATACAAGTATTACAGATATTTTAGAACGGGCAGAAAAAGGCGGAGATATTTCGATAGAAGAGGGGATCGATCTTCTCCAACAGCAAGATCCTGAAATGAGAAATGCGATCGCCACAACTGCTAATAATCTCAGACAAAAGCAGGTAGGAGATGTAGTCACTTATGTAGTTAACCGCAATATTAACTTTACCAATATCTGTGAACAGCACTGTAGTTTTTGCGCTTTTCGTCGGGATGCTGAGGAAGCGGGATCGTTTTGGCTTAATAGAGAAGAAATAATCGCCAAAGCAGAAGAAGCAGTTGAAATTGGCGCAACAGAAATCTGTATGCAGGGTGGCTTAAATCTTCAGGCAAAAATAAACGGTGAGTCTTTAGCTTATTATCTCAATCTAGTTAGGGAAATTAAAAACAACTTTCCCCAGTTACATCTTCACGCTTTTTCCCCCCAAGAAATCCAGTTTATTGCCAGAAAAGACAATATTAGCTACAAAAAAGTCTTGTTAGCTTTAAAAGAAGCTGGTTTAGGCTCAATGCCTGGCACAGCAGCCGAAATACTCGATGATAAAGTAAGAAATGTTATTTGTCCTGAAAAGATTAACAGTGCTACCTGGTTAGAGATAATTAGTTTGGCTCATCGTTTGGGCATACCTACTACTAGCACCATGCTATCCGGTCATATTGAGACAAAACAGCAGCAGATAGAACATCTAGATAAATTGCGATCGCTCCAACAGACTGCCGTTGCCAATGACTATCCAGTCAAAATCACCGAGTTTATTATCTTACCTTTTGTCGGACAAGAAGCCCCTGCCCCTATTCGTCGTCGCGTCGGTAGAGATCAGCCAGATGTAGCAGAAGTATTGCATTTAACTGCCGTTGCCCGCATCTTTCTGGGTAACTGGATACCCAATCATCAACCAAGCTGGGTCAAAATTGGTCTAGAAGGAGCGCAAAAAGCCCTGGAGTGTGGCTGTAATGATATTGGTGGAACATTAATGGAAGAGCATATTACCACTATGGCAGGGGCGCAGGGAGGTACTTGTATGTCAGTAGAGAATTTACAACAGGCGATCGCTACTTTAAATCGTCCTTACAATCAAAGAAGTACTCTTTATACATATTTATAAAATGTATGAAGTATATCTTGTTTCAAGTTGATAAACAAACTTTAATATCCCAAATTGGGCAACCTTAGTTTAGTATTGTTATCTGACAATAGTAAGAAGTAAAAAATAGTTACATGAGAGTATTAGTAACTGGTGGTGCTGGTTTTCTTGGTTCCCATCTAATCGATCGCTTGATGAAGCAAGGTCATGATGTAATCTGTCTAGATAATTTTTTTACTGGTCACAAACGTAATATTAGGCATTGGCTGGACAATCCTTATTTTGAATTGATTCGTCATGACATTACTGAGCCAATTTCTTTAGAGGTAGATCAAATCTATCATCTTGCCTGTCCTGCTTCCCCAGTTCACTATCAATATAATCCCGTCAAAACCATCAAAACCAATGTGTTGGGAACATTAAATATGCTCGGTTTAGCCAAGCGGGTTAATGCTAGGTTCTTATTGGCTTCTACTTCAGAAGTGTATGGCGATCCTGATGTGCATCCTCAACCCGAAGAATATCGCGGTAACGTAAATCCTATTGGTATTCGTAGTTGTTATGATGAAGGTAAACGAGTAGCTGAGACTTTAGCATTTGATTATCATCGTCAAAACGAGGTAGACATCAGGGTAATGCGTATTTTTAATACTTATGGACCGAGGATGTTTGAAAATGACGGTCGTGTAGTCAGCAACTTTATTGTTCAGGCTCTCAAAGGCATACCTTTAACTGTTTATGGCGATGGTTCACAAACCCGCAGCTTTTGCTATGTTGCCGATCTTATCGAAGGTATGATGCGGTTGATGAACGGTGAACACATTGGGCCTATCAATATTGGTAACCCTGGAGAATATACGATCCTGCAACTTGCTGAAACTATTCAAAAAATGGTTAATCCTGATGCGGAATTAACTTTTAAGCCACTTCCTCAAGACGATCCTTTGCAAAGACAACCTGATATCACCAAGGCTAAAAATCTTTTAGGTTGGAAACCCACTATTGACCTAGAAGAGGGACTGAAAATGACTATTGAAGACTTTCGTTCTCGAATTGAAAGCGGAGAAGCTTAGACAAAATTGGTAAAAGAGAAGTAATATATATCATTCTTTCGAGTTTTTGATGTATTTAATTTCTATTGATGTACATCAAAAAAATTTCCACAAACAATACAAGAGGTTAATAAGTTCTATGCGAGTTTGCGTTATTGGTACTGGATATGTCGGTTTGGTTACGGGTGTATGTTTGTCTCATATCGGACACGATGTAATCTGTGTCGATAACAATGAAGAAAAAGTTAAGTTGATGCAGGCTGGGCAATCTCCTATTTATGAGCCAGGTTTATCTGAATTAATGAAATCTTCGTCTGAATCTGGAAAGTTGATTTTTACTTCTGATTTGGCAAAAGGTGTAAGTCACGGAGAAATCCTTTACATAGCTGTCGGGACACCACCTCTACCTACAGGAGAAAGTGACACTCGCTATGTAGAAGCCGTAGCGCGGGGTATTGGGACTCATTTGCAAGGTGAATATAAAGTAATTGTCAACAAGTCAACCGTGCCAATTGGCTCTGGTGACTGGGTAAGAATGCTGATATTAGATGGCAATAAAGAAGCTGGCAGTAATATAGAACCTGTTTTTGATGTGGTTAGTAATCCTGAATTTTTGCGTGAAGGTTCAGCAGTATATGATACTTTTAACCCCGATCGCATTGTTTTAGGTGGTAATAGCGATAAAGCAATTTCGATGATGCAGGAACTTTATAGTCCCTTGGTTACTAGGGAGTATGCTGAAGATAAGTCCGCCTCTCCCGTACCAGTCGTAGTAACAGACTTGAGTTCAGCCGAAATGATTAAGTATGCTGCCAACTCTTTTCTGGCAACTAAAATTAGCTTTATCAACGAAGTAGCCAATATATGCGATCGCGTTGGGGCAGATGTAACTCAAGTTGCTGCGGGAATTGGCTTAGACTCTCGCATCGGCGGGAAGTTTTTGAGTGCTGGTATTGGTTGGGGTGGCTCTTGTTTTCCCAAAGATGTTTCGGCTTTGGTTCATACTGCTGATGACTATGGTTATGAATCCGAACTATTAAAAGCAGCAATCAACGTTAACCAGCGTCAACGCTTGCTAGCTTTAGAGAAGCTGCAAAATGAGCTAAAAATTCTCAAGGGTAAAACCATTGGTTTATTGGGTTTGACCTTCAAGCCAGACACTGACGACATGAGAGATGCCCCTGCACTAGACTTAATTGAACAACTCAATCGTCTTGGTGCAAGAGTTAAAGCCTACGATCCCATTGTCTCTCAATCAGGTTTGAGTCATGGTCTTTCAAATGTAAGAATTGAAACCAATGCCGAAATGCTGGCAGACTGTTGTGATGCTTTGGTCTTAGTTACCGACTGGAAAGAATTTTTGAAGCTAGACTTTACTAAAATAGTCAAGTTAATGAACACTCCTTTAATAATTGATGGACGAAACTTCTTAGATCGCAAAGCTGTTGAAGCTGCTGGGATACGCTATATTGGCATGGGTAGATAAACAGTGAGCAATTAACATTGAACAAATAAATAACGTTGTCGTTTAACTCATATATTTTATAAATAGTGCAAAGCGGTCTTTTCTTCTTTGCACTATTTACAAAGTTCCGCAGGGAGTATAAATTTATAAGCTTTTAGCAGTATAGCAATCGAACTATAGAACTATAGATTAAGACAACTTTCTATCTCTCTGCGTCTTCGCGTCTGTCTTGGTGAGCGTACATGCGGCTAAAGCCTTTGTCTTGCGTCTTTCGCCGACGCGGTGAGACAGTCCGTTGCGGAGGTTCCCTCCGTTGAAGGAACTGTTGAACCCTTTAGGGGGTCTCACCGCTTTGCGTGAGATAATTACTTACTGTCTTAACCTTTGCTTCGACTGCTATACTTCAACTGATAGGCTTATTTGCGCTCAGGTTATTTAACGACAATTGAAGTTAATCTTCAAACCATCGCGGGGATGAGGAGTAGGTACAGTTACTAATTCTAAACTTTGATCGGGTAAAAGTTCCCAATCATAGTTTTGCAAAAGCTTTGAGGCGAAAAGACGCATTTCCAAGCGAGCAAATTCTTTACCTAGACATTCTCTCAAGCCACCGCCAAAGGGAATATAGCCAAAGCTGGCTTGCTTATCCGCTGAATTTTCAGGCGCAAACCGCTCGGGGTCAAAGCGATCGCTTTCGGGATAAATCTCCTCATCTTTGTGGGTTTGAGCGATTTGATATTGAAGATTCCAACCCTTGGGAATACGATAACCGCTAAATTCAAAAGTTTCGACCGCTTCTCTAAAACCACCACCCACAGGAGGAATAATTCGCATGACCTCTTTGAGTACCTGTTCTAGATAGGTCATTTGCTTAATATTTTCCAGTGTGGTCGTATTTGCTATATTTAAGCGAGCCTGTTCGTCCCTCAAACGCTGCATCACATCTGGATGCTGTGCTGTCAAAAAACAAAAAGAGGAGATTGCGCTGGTTAAAGTTTCATGTCCTGCAAACAATAACAGCAACACCTGATCTTTTAATTCTTCTAGACTCAAACTATTTCCTTCATCATCTTTAGCCTGAATCAACAACCCTAAAGCATCCTGACCAGGATCATCTGCTTGTTGGCGTTGGATGACAATTTTTTCTAAATGCTCTAGTAATTCTTTACGGGCGTGCAAAGCTTTACCAAACTTTGTCCAAGGAAGAGAGACAGGAATACTAAACAAGCCATCGCTAAATTGCTTAAACAATTCTCCTACTTTGCTTTGCGCACCACCATCGGTACTCAAGAATAGATTGCTGGCAATATCAAAAGTGAAGTTTCGCAACTCTGGATACCAAGTAAGAGTACCCATCTTTTCCCATCTTTGAAGATATTTTTCGGTAATCTGTTCCATAGTGGGAATGTAACTAGCCAAGGCTCTAGGCTGAAATGCTTCATACAGCAACTTTCGACGAGAGGTATGAACTTTACCACTACTATTAGATAATGATTCTTTTCCTAATAAAACCCTGGTGCTTTTTGGCCAAGCCGAAACTACATATTTATTCTCGTTGCGAAACAAAAAGGTGTTAGCTTCTGAACCGATCATTATCACCGTAGGACGAGTAAAAATATTGGTTTTATATACTTTGCCATATTTTTTAATTCGCTTTTGATTAAAGTCTAGATCGTTTAAAAAGGCGATTGTCTCTCCAATTAGAGGTAATCCTTTTCCTCCAGGGGGTTTAGGCAGAGAATTTAACTTGGTGTTATTAATTGCCATGCTGTATTCAACGTCATATAAAACAACAGTTAGAGCAGTTTTATTGAGGGTAAGTAATATTAAACTGCATATTAGCTATGCACTGGCTTTTGCATATACAGGGTAGCGAAAAATAGCTAAAGCATCTGCATCTGCTGGCATATTTTCTTGAATATAGACATTGCCACCTTGAAGGAAAGTTTGAACTACAGCAAAGTCGATCAAATCAATACTATCTTCGGCTGATTCCGTCTGGAATATTACCTCATTTGTTTGTGGTAGAAATTTCCCCCACTTTTGAGCATCAGCAGCGATAAACAGAGTCTCTACCTGTCCATTAGCAGCACCAGCAATTATTTGTTCTAGCTGAGAACTAGCTTCATTCGTATTAGATAGCTGATGATATTTGTCCATTGCTTGTTGGCGTTGGGCAGCAAAATGGGGTTCAATAATCTCCCACGCTGAACGATGCAAATATTCTGTAGCAGCATCTTCAGGGTTTCCAGTAATTCCTGCTTCTAATAAATTATTGTATGAATTTGCTTCATGATAGATGGGTAAAAGATATTCCACTCCAGCTAAAATTAAAGGAGTGTTTTCTGATTGTAAAGCTTCTTTTAGACCTTTATCTACCAGATCGAAGAAACGTTTTATTTCATCTTTGTTATCGGTAGTGCCGACTCCTTGACCATGATAAATAGGACTATTTCCTGAATTAGCACTATGATACTGAGTTTGTTTTTCAGGGTCATCATATTTCAAAGCTTCAGCTAAACTAACTGGAACTGACTCAGGTAATTGTATTTGATTGATGCTGTAGTGGCTACCCAAGAAAAACTTTACTTGATTTTGGGATAGTGCCAGTAAATAAAATTTACTATCGTTAGAAATTATGGGTAATAAAGGCTTAAGATAAAAGCGATCGCTCACCTCAACTTCTGCTTGAAAACTGTAGGGAAGACGATAATATTGTATATCATCAGCATCAATAAAAAACGCTAATCCACAATCTTGATGTTGCCAAAAATCATAATTATCTATATAGCTTTCAGCAGATTTAAAAGATTTTGCTAATTCTTCTGATTTGTTCAACTGCTCTATTTTTTGTTCAGCTTCGCGAATTAAATTTTTGAAGCGGATCGGATTTTTTCTAGTTTCTGTTCCCGCCTTTTCAGCAGGCATATAAATAGATATACAGGTCGAACCAGTTGTTTGAGCCAGCTTTTGGAAATCAGAGTGAGATAATTCAGTCATAAAGAAAGATTTTTTAAAATTGTTGGTAACGTCTGTTTATATATCAACAAAAAAATAAGGCGATCGCATCCTTCTTTCGATAGTAAAATATCAAAAAATAAGGACGTTGATTTCAACGTCCTAAATATTTAAACATTAGATTAATAGATGTATGATGCTATATTTCTAAGCAGCTTCCCACATATCTTTAATTTTTCCTGGTAAAAACTCACTAATCTGGCTAATTTTATCTGAAGATAATTCCTCTTTAGTAGCTGAAAAAACTGCATCAATTACTTTTTCGGCAGTTGTGTTGCGAGGTACTCCACCTTCTTTTTCAATACGATAGATAAAGGTATCCGCATCAAATTTTAAAGGAGGACGAATATCACTTAACCAGGCAACTATAGGATTATCGTCGTGCCAAAGCTTGGCTATTTCTTCTTGTAATCTTTTGTTATTAGCATTTTCCTCTGCTTCTGAGTGTAGTTCTGCTTCTACTGCCTTAGATGCTTCGGTAGTCATTAAATCGCGCATGGTGCGATAAACGATAGTAGTTAAGTCTCTTGCATCAAAGATATCAGGTAATTCAGCTTTGAGAGCTACTTTTTCTAGAAAAGGCGTATCTTTAGTGGTGACGGGTGTGGAAGGACCTTTGGTCATGTCTGCTGGAGGATTTTTCTCCATCCGCTCAAGCATTTTCTCCCCTTTTTCGGTAAGCTTTGCTTTTTTAAACTTAATCAAATGGGGCAAAGGACCGTCTGGCGCGCCCAAAGTGTTGGCAACGCGGAAATCTACTTCCTCCTCATCGATTAAATCGGGTACATCTTCTTGATTAGCATAAGCATTACCCGAAAAATCAGCATCAATATATTGCTTTTGCTTTAAATAATCAAGATGACCTAAAAAATCAGATATAGTCAAATTACGTCCCGTAAAGTCTGTAGCTTGAAAATCTACAGAGTGTTTTCCACTGCCATCTCCTTGATGAATTTTATTAAGGAGGATATACATTACGTCGTCTCTTAGAGCTATAGGCATATATTTATTATTCTCTGTTATTTTTTTACCAGAAAGATCTTAATAAAAATCTATCAATCGTCACATCTGCTTTAGGGATAATGTTTAGATCTAACTTTAGATAGAGATATGGGCGGGTAAAATCTGGGTTAGATTGTTCCTATTCTCTACAATCTTTGATTTATAGGCTGGTTGAAAAAAGAAATGATCTTATTTTCGTATACTTTCTAACAGCATGACCAAGAATTATAAACTACCCTACCTTTAAGCAGGCTATTATAGAGTAATTTGTAATTTAGCTAAAAGATTCATCAGTTTGATAGCAGTTTTTTCGGAGCTATTTTTATCTGACAACGATAGGATAAAAATTATTATCTTGGCTCTGGTTTTAAAAATCTAGCTATCTTCCTATCAAGCAGTCTAACTCACGCCTCACGTTTAGGATTGATTTGATTATTGTTCGTCTTTAAATAAACCCAAAAGAAAAAATATGTTACTTGAAACTTTTGCCAAACGTTTGAAAACTGTTGCTAACTCTCTAGTTAAAAATAATTTTATTCAGCCTTATTGGGTGGAAATCATTACACAGCAACCTTCCTGTACCTACTATTTCGGTCCTTTTGATTCTCGTGCAGAAGCCAAGAAAATTCAGTCTGGTTATATTGAGGATCTGATGGCAGAAAAAGCGATTGGGATCAGTGTTGATATTAAACGCTGTTTACCAACTAGGCTAACGATTACGGACGAGGAATACTTTGCTGAATGATATTAAAAACCACTTTTTCTTCTGGACTGAGCTGGTTGAGTTTTGATTCTCTATTTGCCGTCTGACTCATTAAGCCTAGTAAAGAACCATCTTCATAAGCTTCAAAAATAGCTGGATGAATATAATATTTGCGACAGGTTGCAGGGCGATTACCAAGTTGTTCTGCGACCTTTTTTATTGCTTGAGCAATGTTTTTACGTGCTTTATTTTCTGAGTCAAATTCACCTATTTCATCTAGCTCAATAGCAGATAGTAGTGTACCTGCCCAAGTGCGAAAGTCTTTAGCTGTAAATTCTTGACCAGTTATTGTCTGAAGATACTCGTTTACGTCTGCTGAATCAACAAGTTGCTTCTCGCCAGATTTATTGTAATACTTAAACACTTCATATCCTGGTATTTCTTGGCATTGCTTAATCACGTTTGCCAATCGGCGATCGCGTAGTTCTATTTCATGATCTACACCGCTTTTGCCACGAAATTCAAACTTTACCTTTGTGCCTGTAATATCTATATGGCGATCGCGCAGGGTGGTTAAGCCAAAAGAGCGATTCTTCTTAGCATACTGGCTGTTTCCAATCCTAATTAAAGTAGTTTCTAATAACTGTACCACCGTTGCTAAAACCTTGTCTCTAGATAGGTCTTTTTGACGTAGATGCTTGGCTGTAGTTGCCCTAATCTGGGGTAAGGAAGCACCAAATAACACCATTCGATTAAACTTATGGCGATCGCGAATTTTGCGCCAGTCAGGATGGTAAAAATACTGTTTGCGCTTTTTAGCGTCTTTGCCAGTCGCCTGTAGATGCCCATGAGGTAGATGACAAAGAAAGACATCGGTTAAGGCAGGAGGAATAGTTAAAGACTTGAGACGTTCTAATTCTGCTTCATCGGTGATGCGATCGCCTTTGCGATCGAGATAGCTAAAACCCCGACCAACTTTTTTCCGTTCAATCTGCAAACTATCTGCCCGAATGTATCTCAAGCCAGCAAGTTTAGCCGTCTTTTCTGGCTCAATGTCCAAAACCTTAACGATGTCGCTATTAACTATCTGATCCTTCGCCAGCATGATTTATTTATCTCCTCATCCCTTATCGCTTTTTAGCGGATCGTGTCCCCAATTCATCAGCGAATAACGCCAGGGAGTTTTTTCTATATCTCCTGATGGTTTTTGTGCCAGATGACGATGAACATAGCCCACCACCTTTTTCATGTGTTTAAAGTCTTTTTTCTGATAGTCAGACAGATCTTTATTTAAAATTTTGACAATTTTCTTGCCAGACTTACGCCCTTTAATTTTTCCTTTTTTATCTTTTTGTCCGACAGAATTGCTTTCCTCCGTCTTTAGCCATTGCTTAATTTTGGAAGCATTCATATTGACTGCTGATTGAAAATCTTCTAATACTTCTTGCTGTTTGGGTTCGAGCTTTTTATCGTCTTTTATTGAAGACAAAGCTCTAGTTTTGTGTACGCTGGTTTTGCCTGTATTTTCGTTTTCAACTAAATAGCGGGGTTTATTTTTGGTCGCGCTGATTTTTCTACCATCTACCGTAGTAGATTCAGTAATTTTTTGAGTTACTTTTCCAGTAGTTTCTCCTCTCCCTACCTTCCACTTCACGCGATCGCCCTGTTTGAATTTAGTTGTCATAGTTTAAAGTTATTTGAAATTTCACCTCTAGATAATGGCTGATTTATCGGTATTTTAACCTCTTCTAAAAGACTGATTTTTAACCAAAGCTAATAGCTAAAAAGAGACGAAAAGTTTTTAAGAGAAACTATTGACAATTAATTTGTAGCCATGCAGTCAAATCTGTCTCGGAAACCTCTGACTTAGCAATACCCAACATAATCTTTACCACCTCTACTTCGGTAGCTGCTAAACGAACACCATTAATTTCTAAAAAAACAGCCATCACAATCAATGCAGTCCGCTTGTTTCCATCAATAAAGGGATGATTAATTGCGATACCATAACCTAACGCAGCAGCCAACTCATTTGACTGCTCTCCGCCCTAAAAAGATCGGTGATTCTAGTTTTTAGTTTTTAGTCTTTAGTAGCAAATTAACTACTAACAACTAATTACTAGCCAAGGGGTACTAGTTGCAGACAAGTCCTTAATAATATCTTAATCTACATCTTACTTCAATCATGCAACACCACATTTTAGCAATGCGATCAATAATTCCATCTACAGCGAGATGTATCTTTGGTTAGATATCTGCAAAATAGAGACGTAACTAAAAAGACTTGTTTTTATTTTATGAACGACCAAAAACAGCCCAAACGCGCTGTAGGGACATTTGCCACTCGCCAAGATGCCGAAGCAGCACTAATAGAGCTTAGAGATGCAGGTTTTAATATGGATCAAATATCGGCGATCGCTCAAAACCCAGATAAAAAGGAAGAATTAGCCGATGTGGAAGTTAAAGCATCATCTCAAAGAGTCAAAGAAAGTGTGGAAACAGGAGCTTTTATGGGAGCGACAACAGGGGGGATATTAGGCTTAATTGGGAGCTTGGGTATTTTAGCAATACCTGGAGTAGGAGTAGCTACAGAGGTTGCCGTATTGTTGGGTAATGCTCTTTTGGGCAGCGGTATTGGTGCAGCAGGAGGAAGTTTAGTTGGTGCGCTGATTGGCTGGGGAATTCCTGAAGATCAGGCGGCTTACTACGATCAGCTTTTGTCCCAGGGAAATTATTTGGTTTTAGTAGAGGGTACTGAAGCAGAGATAAACGGTGCAGAAGCTATTTTGCTTAATCGCCAAATCAACAACTGGAATATTTATAATGCTCCTGGCAACAGTGGCGTATTAGGAGTTTGAGAAATTATTTCATGCTTGAATTTATTGTTAATAGTGTAAATTCTCTTGGTTACGTAGGAATCGCTTTATTGATGGCGTTGGAAAACATAATACCGCCTATTCCTTCAGAACTGATTATGCCTTTGGCTGGGTTTGCCGTAACTCAGGGAAAGCTAAACCTGATCGAGGTAATTATTGCCGGGACTATAGGTTCAGTGGCAGGGGCAATTCCCTGGTATTTTTTGGGTAGATACTGGGGCTTGAAACGCACAAAAGCGATCGCCGATAAATATGGCAAATGGTTGACTGTTTCTGGCGCGGATGTGGAGCAAGCTAAAAAATGGTTTGATAGCAAAGGCTATATTGCAACAGCTATCGGTCGTCTTGTACCAGGCATCAGAACTTATATATCGATTCCCGCAGGTATTAGCAGGATGCCTTTGCTACCTTTTTTGGCTTATTCAACGGCAGGATCGGTTGTTTGGGTTAGCTTGCTGACTTATGCTGGCTATATTTTGGGGGAGAACTACGAATTGGTAGGAACTTATCTTAAGCCTATCAGCATTTTAGTTGCCATTGCCGTAATTTCTTTGGTGATCTACTGGATTATAAAAAGAAAAAGACACCACATTTAACTGAAGTTGATCGATCTTCAAAACCCGATCAAACCGAAAATAAAAACGTAAATAAATCCTTGCAAAAGAATAAAATAGAATCAAATGTAAGTTCTAAAAATTCAGGCAAAAGATGTTGCCAAATTCGATCTGGTCTGGCTGCCTGACACATCTATGTATGTCAATCCTAATATTGTACTTTTCGTGTGTAATTGAATTTTGCCAGTACACAACTTCAATGCTTTCAGGCAATCGCCCGTTTGCAAAAGCTATACATGATTAGCTTAACTTTAAATACTACTGTCCGAGAAAAAGAGCGATCGCTCTTTTTCAATTCTCAGCAATAGATTACAACGATATAGCCCCCGTCCAGTAAATGTTTATTTCCTGTTAAATTGCTAACTGTTCGTCTGTTACCTAAGACCGTTTTGATGAAGGATTGCGCCTTCCCTCGGTAACAACTAAGCAGAGGAAGCGATAAAAACTCTGCACCTGGTTAGCTTAACTTTAATTATTACTGTCCGAGAATCTGGCGATCGCTCTCCTTCGATTCTCAGCAATGGGTCACAACGGTACAACTCCCATCCAGTAAATTTTGTTTTTGGTTATATCCAGTATATTAAGCGAAATTTATACTAATGGATTCGGTCATAAGTTGTATTCTTTCTCTGAACTTTTTACAAAATAAGTAACTCTTGGATTATATCTTTTTAAATAGATAGAAACTCTTAGACTCATTTAAATACAAATTTTTATCCTTTACCCAAAAGAAATTAGAGTGTACTTCATCAATACAAAAAATGTTATTTAAAACTTTTTAAGTGACAGATTACTGCGCCATCCGCAGTCAGAATATTAAACTAATACCAATTCTCAGAAGTAATGCACTAAATTAAGAAGAAAGAAGTGCAAGATGAATTTTTATGGGGAACAAACTGAAAGTAGAAATTACCGAAACTGCCGAAGAGCTTAAACAGCAGCTCAAACACCAAAAAAAAGGTCAAGAAAAAGAACGCCTGCAAATGCTTTATTGGCTCAAGAGTGGTCAAGTGAAAAGCCGTCAAGAACTAGCACAAAGACTAGCTAGAAACGAATCTACTATTTATCGATGGCTCAAAAAGTATCAACAAGGGGGGTTAACTAGATTGTTAGAAGTGAAACTAGCACCTGGAACCAAACCCAAGATTAAGGGTCAAGTTTTAGAGCAACTTCAGTCGAAGTTATCTCAGCCACAAGGTTTTAAAAGTTATCGAGACATTCATTCTTGGTTAATCGAGTTATTCAAGCTGGAGATAGGCTATTCAACGGTACATCGAATAGTTCGCGAAAAACTCAAAGCCAAACTAAAAGTCCCCCGTCCGCGATCGCCATTGACGACGAAGCAGCAGCAAGCAACATATAAAAAAACTGCCCGAACTAATTCAGGTAATGACCAAGCATTTTGCCCATGAGCGTCCGATACGTTACTTCTGTTCAGATGAGAGCCGATGGGGACTTAAGACTCTGACTGGACGGGTAATTACTTTGACAGGAATTAAGCCTGTGATTGAGGTGCAATGGCCTCGCCAAGCCTTTTGGCTTTATGGCGCAGTCGAACCTCTAAGGGGACAAAATTTCTTCTATGCTTTTTCTCATCTCGATGCAATCTGTTTTAATCGCTTTGTGGCTCAATTTTCTGCCGCTTTTCGGGATACCTTAAATCTGTTGCAGTTAGACCAAGCCACTGCTCATATTTCTAGCCAGGTTCACTGGCCTGATAATGTGGTTCCTATCTTTCAGCCTTCTCATAGTCCAGAGTTAAATCCCATTGAACGGTTTTGGCAAGACCTTCGTAAAGACTTCAAAAATAAAAGCTTTAACAATCTTGCTTCTCTTCAACAGGCTATTTTTAGTGCAGTCAATTCTTTAATACCTGAGAAAGTTGCTTCCTTAACTTCTTATCCTTTTATATTAGATGCCCTGTCTATTTAGTGCATTCTTTTTGAGAATTGGTATAAGAACAAGACTTGATTAAAATGAGAATTACTAAATACGAACAGTAGTATTGTCGGTTTCATTTATTAGCTATATTTTGGATCAATGTCTAATAGATTACTTCTAACTTCTTTTCAAACTTGGCTACCTCACCAAATATCAAATTCTGCTGATGACTTGTTAGAAACAATCCAAAAGCAGCGATTTGCTGAGGATTCTTTATTCTTTCTCAGAAAGCTACCTGTTGATGTAAAATTAGCTTCTGGACAAGTTATCAAAACGATTAAAGCTATCAAGCCTACAGGCATTCTTTGCTGTGGGATGGCAGAATCAAGAGAAAAACTGACGGTAGAATCTAATGCTGTTTGCCAAGAAGACTGCATTTTTACTCTAGTCGATCTCAATAAAATGATTACTTGTTTGGCATATACTGAGGTTAGTCATAATGCAGGCAAGTTTGTTTGCGAGGGCTTGTATTATGAAATTCTCAAATTTACACAAGCAAATACTTTAAAAATCCTCTGTATTTTTATTCATGTTCCTGTGCTTAACCCCAGAAACATAGATGTTGTTCGAGAAGACTTTACCGTCATTATTAATTTCTTGCTTTGACGATCCCTCGCTCAAATAACAAAGAATTTCTCCTCCACCCGCTTTCTTATCAAAGCAAGGCTAGGCTTATTAGCCCATACAAAAACAAAGCCAACATCGACATAGCCTCGCCTCGGCGATCGCACTTTAACCAGTAGTCACAAATTAATCCGCCTCAAGACGACGGACTAATCTGCGACTCAAAAGTAAAAAAACTATTCTCCAAATTAGCTTAACCTTCTCTTTGATCTTTATCAGTCTGAATAAAGAGAATAAGCAAGAAGACAGTAGGAACCAAAACAAATAGGATAGTAGCTACAAATCCCAGATCATTAACTTCCATACAATAGCAGCTCCTAAATAAGTGATTATTAAAATGATATTCCTAGTCTAGGATATCATTACTTAGGCTAATAGGTGCATCGACCCATGCTTATTTTTTCTTAGAAGGCTTTGGTTTGGTAATAATTTTTACCGATCCATTAACCATAGTTTGGCAAGCTAATCGATAATTATCAGGTTTTTTCTTTAATCTGCGTTTTTCAAAATCAGTTTTAGGAGATAAATTTTCCATTCCTTCGGCAACTTCGACAACACAGGTGGCACATTGACCAGAACCACCACAGTTTCTTAGTTTTCCTCCCAGGGTATAGATATCAACTCGATTTTGGATAGCTTTTTCGCGCAAATTAGAACCCATTGCTGCGATCACTTCCTTATTTTCCTTTTCAAAGGAAATTGTCGTCATAGAAAATTCCTCTTCTTAAATTCTATTTACTATAATTTTAAGAAATCATAAGCGATCATACATCGATTTCCCAGTTTATTATGTTTTTAAGTGTATACCTAAGCAAATAAAATGCTTCTCTAATCAAGCGATAGTCGGACACAAACTACGATGCCAATTCCAGCAATCAATTTGTTGCCGATCAGTTTTGGTTTTAATCGCTATAGCTGCAACATAATTAACTACGGGAAGATAAGAATACATTGACCAATTTGCTGTTGCTTGCTTATTTCCCTGAATGGCTTGTAAGCAAGGAGTTCCAGTCTGGTCAAGACATATATTTACATCAGCCAATGAGCCTGTTAAACCTATACCAGTCGCTTTTAAATAAGCCTCTTTAGCAGTCCACAACTGGAAAAATGCTTTGTGTTGCTGTTGACCGCTTAAACTGGCAATCAATTGATATTCTTGAGTAGAAAAAAAACGCTGGGCAATTTTGGCTACATCTTCCATTGACCGCAGATATTCTAGATCTACTCCAAGAGGATAACCGTAAGTAAAGCCATACAGAGCATATTCTTGAGAATGGGAGATATTGAACTGTAGTGAACTATTAGAAAATGGTGTTGCCAGGCTAGGTTTACCGCGATCGCCATAGTCAAATTCTACAGCAACAGGGCTTATTAGCAAATAATTGGCTAACAAATGTCTTAAAATACCTCTGGCTACAGTAAAGCGTCTTTTGTGTTCAGGAAAACGAAATTTGTTTGCTCTTGCTACTTCATCTTTAGATAGAAAAATTGCTAATTGTTCAACTACTGTTGACGGTAAATCTAAATTGGCACGCCATAAATGAACGCGATCGCAGTTTAATGGAGGATGATACGGTGGATTTTTCCAGATCCGACTGTTGTTCTGGCTCATTCTTAGAAGATAAAGTAGAGATTGATGATTGTCTAGGGCATTGCCTTTTATAGTAGAAATGATTGAAGCAGACATAGTAGTCTGAAAAATGGTAAACGAACTATTTGAAATAAGTCGGTTACAAAAATGTTTAAGGAAAGGATAAAAATGAAACCAAAATTAGCACTACCGATTCAAATACCTTTTTCTAAGCTGAAAAACTTTTGTGAGCGTAATTACATTAATAAATTATCTTTATTTGGTTCGGTGCTAAGAGATGATTTTAGGTTACAAAGCGACGTCGATCTGTTAGTAGAGTTTCAGAAGGGAAAAACACCTGGATTAGCAATCATCGATTTACAAGATGAATTATCACAAATGTTGGGACGTAAAGTAGATTTGAGAACTCCAGCCGAATTAAGTCGTTTTTTTCGGGAAAAGGTGTTAAGAGAAGCCTTAGTAATATATGACAAGAATTGATGATTTAACTCGGCTAAAACATATTAAGCACGCAATAGAAGAAGCAATTAGCTTTGTTCAAGGTCGTCTTCGTCAAGATTTAGAAAAGGAACGAATGTTAACTTTAGCACTGGTAAAGCTAATTGAAATTATTGGAGAAGCAGCCAATAAGATTTCTTTAGAAAAGCAAAATCAGTATTCAAAAATCCCGTGGCGAAGGATGATAGGAATGAGAAATCGCCTGACTCATGCTTACTTTGAGGTAGATCTAAATATAGTTTGGCAAGTAGTAAGTAGAGATTTACCAGATATATTGCCAATGATAGAAACTGCAATATCAGAATTAGAGAATGAAAACTGAGAGTTACCGTGTTTACTGTATTGGTGTTATTACAATAACCCATTTTGAGTGACAAAGTAGCTATATTAAACAATAATTTTGTTTACATTTATGTTTGCGAAGTGAACACAAGACAAAGTTCAATTATCTTCGTTTGTAGCATTGGCAGTGCTTCAGCACCTTGTTTAAGGCTATATTCAAGCTCTAGCAATAGGGGCGATACTGCTAAAAGTTGCTTGGTGCTTACAGTGCTAATTTCTTGATCGATAAAGTAAAGACGATTAAGATTATTGATACCCGCAGCAGATGCAATTACTTTATTATCTTTTTCCCCCGTTGACTGTATTAGCTTAACCATTGTCCAGATGCGAAACTGCCCAACTAAAGTAGCAACTATTTTTAAGGCTGGTTCATTGCGGTTGATTAAATCTGTAACTAGACCCAAAGAGCGATCGATATCCCCGTCTTTAATGGCTGCTGCTAACTTGAGACTGTTTTGAGTATTGCAGAGAACTAAAGCCGATACAGTGTTTTCATCTAAAACTCGATCGCTGTTCCCTCGATAAGTTTTTAATTTTTCTAATTCATTCCATAGTTGTCTAGTGTCGTTGCCGACGGATTCTGCTAAGGTTGCGATCGCTTTATTTGTCAATTTTAACTTCTTTTCCTGGGCAACTTCTCTAACTTGAGCAGCAATAAGATCGCTTTTCCAAGGGGGAATCAAACTAAAGTCTTTTACTTGAGCAATTTTTTGAATTAGTTTAGTTGAGGCTAATCTTTTATCTAACTTTTTGTTAGTAGTTAATAGTAAATGAGATGTATCGGGAATTACTTCTAAAGTGCGTTTTAATTCTGATAAAATCTCTTCAGTCGGTTTTTGATAGCAAAGATTGGTATCTGCTAGCCAAACCAAACGTTCTCCCATGCCAAATACTGGAGTCATCGCTTGATTTAAAGCTTCGATAATTGCTTGAGGAGTATCTGCTGTAATTTTATGGTAGTTAAATTGAAGCCAAGCAGGGTCAAGGACTTGAGTCTGTAGTTTCTTGACTAAATTGGCGATCGCAAAATCATCCTCCCCCCAATATAAATATACAGGCATAATGGTTAAAGTTGAGTTAGAAAATCAAATAACACAAAGTAATTAAAATTAAGCTTTTATCTTAATACTTATTTCAATTTCTTTCAGTTTATGTAAATATACAGATATTTTTTATTAACAATTATTATTTCAGTATAATCTCGGAGTTATATTTATTTTAAAGAGATAATTTAATGTTTTTATAATGCAGGAATTTAGTAAAATTGGGATTGATTTATTATTTTATTCGACCGTTAGTTTTTTAATTATTGAGGCATCTAATTCTTCTAAGCAAAATGAAGAATCAAATAATAGCTTAAGTTTAGAATTTGCAAGAATCAGTGCCGAAAGTTGGCAGTAAAACAAAGTAGGCATATTCTTGATGAACTTCTACTGCATCTGTTTATGCTGAATGCTAATCAACTATACCTATAAATTAAAATGTTAAGCGGGCTATCTATAATTCCTTTAAACCTTTCGGGTATAAAGCTTCTGGTCAACCGCAGTCAATTATGGGTAGATATCCCTAAACTCAGTGTAACTAGGCAAATGGTAGAATTACTAAATATAGCTATCCAACTGGGCAATCAAGAGTTAAAAAGTAAATATTTAGACAGATAGAAATACGGATTATTCATAAAAAAATACTATGTTCAAGAAACTGCTAGGCGATCCCAACGCGCGTAAACTAAAGAAATTTCAGCCGTTGGTGGCAGAAGTCAACCTCATTGAAGAGGATATTAAGGATTTATCTGACGAAGAGTTAAGAGCTAAAACAGCAGAATTTCGCCAGCAAATCAACAAAGCTACTAACGACGAAGAAATTAAAGATATTCTTGATGATATTCTGCCCGAAGCTTTTGCTGTAGTTAGGGAAGCAGCAATTCGTGTTTTGGGAATGCGCCACTATGATGTGCAGATAGTTGGAGGCATAGTATTACATAAAGGGCAAATTGCCGAAATGAAAACTGGGGAAGGTAAAACCCTAGTGTGTACTCTGCCTGCATACCTCAATGGGTTGACAGAGAAAGGAGTTCACGTTGTTACGGTCAACGATTATCTAGCCCGCAGAGACGCGGAATGGATGGGGCAGATTCACCGTTTTCTCGGCTTAAGCGTAGGCTTAATTCAGGCAGGAATGAGTCCAGCAGAAAGAAGAAAAAACTATGCCTGCGATATTACCTATACCACTAACAGTGAGTTGGGCTTTGATTATCTGCGGGATAATATGGCTGTGTCTATGGAAGAAGTTGTCCAACGTCCTTTTAACTACTGTGTAATTGACGAGGTAGATTCTGTGCTGGTTGATGAAGCCAGAACACCTTTGATCATCTCAGGACAGGTAGAACGCCCGACAGAAAAGTATCTTCAGGCTTCCCAGGTAGCAGCGCAACTAGTCAAGCAAATAGAAAATTACGACGAAGAGGTCAATGGTGAAGAAGGTATTGGTGATTACGAGGTAGACGAAAAAGCCCGTAATATTCTCATGACCGACGAAGGTTTTGCTCATGCAGAAGAAATTATCGGCGTAACGGATTTATACGATCCTGATAACCCTTGGGCGCACTACGTCTCCAATGCTGTTAAAGCCAAAGAGCTTTTTACTAAAGATGTTCACTATTTGGTACGCAATGACGAGATTGTAATTGTCGATGAGTTTACTGGACGTGTACTAGCAGGAAGACGCTGGAGTGACGGCTTGCACCAGGCAATTGAAGCCAAAGAAGGTGTACAAATCCAAAAAGAAACTCAAACCTTAGCCAGTATTACTTATCAAAACTTTTTCTTGCTCTATCCCACCCTGGCAGGGATGACAGGGACAGCGAAAACTGAGGAAACTGAGTTTGAGAAAGTTTACAATCTTCAGGTAACAATCATTCCTACTAACTTACCTTCAAGAAGAGCCGATCTTTCCGATGTAGTCTTCAAAAAAGAGCTTGGTAAGTGGCAAGCTGTTGCCGAAGACTGCGCTAATATGCACTCTTTAGGTCGTCCTGTTTTGGTCGGTACTACTAGCGTTGAAAAATCAGAAACAATTTCTCAATTGCTACAGGAAAAGGGTATTGAACATAATCTGCTCAATGCCAAACCTGAAAACGTCGAGAGAGAGTCAGAAATCGTTGCTCAAGCTGGTCGTAAAACTGCCGTAACCATCGCCACCAATATGGCTGGTAGAGGGACAGACATTATCTTAGGTGGTAACGCTGACTACATGGCAAGGCTGAAAGTTAGAGAATATTTAATGCCTAAAATAGTTGTCCCTGAAGATGATGATTTTATGGCATCAGTCCCAGGGATAAATATGGGCAAAAATGGTGCTAAAGGTTTTGCTGCTAACAACAATGGCAAGAAAGTAAAAACCTGGAAAGCATCTCCACAAATTTTCCCTACAGAACTATCAACAGAAGCGGAAAATATGCTTAAGGAAACGGTTAAGTTTGCCGTGCGGCAATATGGCGAACAAAGCTTACCTGAGCTTGAAGTAGAAGAAAAAATTGCTGTAGCAGCAGAAAATGCTCCTGTAGATGACCCCGTACTGCAAAAACTGCGGTCGGTTTACCAAGTTATTCGTAAAGAGTACGACAAGTTTACCGATGCAGAGCATAAAGAGGTAATTGCTAACGGTGGGCTACACGTAATTGGTACAGAACGCCATGATTCTCGTCGGGTAGATAATCAGTTGCGAGGCAGGGCGGGAAGACAGGGTGACCCTGGTTCAACCAGATTTTTCCTTAGTTTAGATGATAACCTGTTGCGGATCTTTGGTGGCGATCGCGTTGAAAAACTGATGAATATGATGCGCGTTGAAGACGATATGCCCATTGAATCTAAAATGCTGACCAACTCTTTAGAAGGGGCGCAAAAGAAAGTGGAAACTTTCTATTACGATACGCGCAAGCAGGTCTTTGAATATGATGAGGTGATGAATAATCAGCGTCGTGCTATTTACGCCGAACGCCGCCGCGTATTAGAAGGTTTCGACCTCAAAGAACAAGTGATTCAATATGCAGAGAAAACCATGGGGGAAATTGTCGATGCTTATGTTAACCCCGAACTACCTCCTGAAGAATGGAAACTAGATAAGATGGTGGATAAAGCCAAAGAGTTTATCTATTTGCTCGAAGATGTCGAACCTGCTCATATAGAAGACATGACCGTTAATGAAATGAAAAATTTCTTATGTGAAGAGGTTCGCAAAGCCTATGACATTAAAGAACATCAAATTGACAGTATGCAGCCAGGGTTAATGCGCCAAGCAGAAAGATTCTTTATTCTGCAACAGATTGATACTTTATGGCGGGAACACTTACAGGCGATGGACGCTCTGCGGGAATCTATTGGTTTACGAGGTTATGGACAAAAAGATCCTTTGATTGAATACAAACAAGAGGGCTATGAAATGTTCTTGGAAATGATGATTGATATTCGTCGTAATGTTGTTTATTCTCTCTTCCAATTTCAACCCCAAACTCAGCCTCCTCAGCAAGCAGAAGTACAGGCAGTTTAAGAAAATCTCAACTAATGAAACAATTAAAAAGCCAGCAATAATTGCTGGCTTTTTAGTTTTTACTATGATACATATCTTAATAAATCGTATTAAAAATAATAATTTTCTGAGTATTAATAAAACGGGAATAATAGCTTTAGCTATTAGTCAGAATGCAAAAAGGAGACTTGCATTTTGCAGTCCCCTTTTTTACTTTAGATAAGATGTTAAAATACATTTTACCTACTTAAATATGGAATTTTTAACTTCATAGTTTGTCTATTAACGAGTTGCTGTGGTTGCAGCAGCTTTGCTATTATCCCATTCATGAAGTTCAATAGATTGCAGGCTAGGAAAGAGGAAATGATTTTCTTCTACATATTGCGCTCCAAACAATCCTTTTTCAGCCCAAAAGTATCTATCTGTGGTATGTTCGTTTCTCTTAACCACCAAGACTGCTGGAGGTTGAATACCCATGTTGGCTATATGATTGCGGGCTGCGGTTACTGGTTTTTCTTCGCCACTTTCGATATGATACTGAGAGACCAATTCTAATATTTTGCGACCTTCTTGACGACGACGGCTTTTACGTTTGCGTTTCCTTGCCAACCCTTTTTCCTCCTAATATTCACTAAGCGAATACTGTGTCATTAGTTACTTATTATGTGCCAATTGTATCGTAATGAACAATAAAAATCAACTACCTGGAGAAGATATTATCGAAGAGATATTTAGATAGAAATACTAAATAAAAAATGTCTTGTTTGATAATTTATGATGGAAAAAGATAAAGCTGTAAAACTAAAATTAGATATACATAGCTTAAGCTGACGGCAATTGTTCTTTGGCTAATATCTAGATTACCGCAATCTCTGTCTTGGGAGCATTAATGTCGGACAACTATTTTTCCAGTACTGAATTTATCGCTTTGTGTCAGTCCCAGATAACAATACTGTCCAAAAGTATGGGAGCGGTATGGAGTGTGATTTATTTAACAGAGGAAATGAGCGAAGATGGACAGGCACAGTTGTTTCCTTTGGCAATTTATCCTCAAAGTAAAAATAAAAATGTTCTAGAACTTCGGGCTGTTAAATTATCTGAGTTTTGGCAACAGTTCGAGTCTCCTTCGGTTGCTCAGTTACTACCCGCTAATTTGACCAACAAAAGTACCAAAAATCAATCAGCATCTAATTTAAAATCCGAATCAGAAGAGAAAAAACAGTTAATAGTACCTTTGATTCATCAAGACACTTTTTTTGGTTTACTAGTGACTGGAAGAGAGGATCGAGAATGGCAATCAACAGAATTAAAGCAGATCGAAGAAATTACGCGAACTATTGCGATCGCTCGTTTTTTGGAGCTTCAATACCACTGGACTAAAGAAGAATTGACCGTTCAAAAAAATCTGCAACGTCTTGAGCGCGATCGCCTAGACGATCTGTTACATCAGCTACGTAACCCTTTAACCGCACTGCGGACATTTGGTAAATTACTGATCAAGCGTTTGCTGCCAGGAGATGACAATCGTAAAATTGCCCAGAGCATCCTTGAACAAAGCGATCGTTTTCAACAGCTTCTAGAACAGTTTGAAACCGAGTCAAACGCCATAGATTCAATTAATTCCGAAGAATTTGAGCGCAGAAAGACCTTTGCTTTAGAAGCTGGCGATCGCACGGTGTCACAGAGTAACTTTTTATTACCAAGCTCTAACCAAGAATTAGATTCTCTAGATTTGCAGCAAATTCTCGAACCTCTATTAAATGCAGCCAAGGCGATTGCTACAGACAGGAATATTAAACTAATTACCAACATTCCCTCAATCATCCCCAAGGTGAGAGGAGATATTTCAGCTTTGAGAGAAATTTTTAATAACTTAATTGATAATGCTTTAAAGTATACTCCTGCTGGGGGTAAGATACAGCTCGATCTAAAAACAAAGCAGTTGGCAACTGAGCCAAAAATGTTGGGTATAGCAATTAGTGATACTGGCTATGGTATTCCCATAGCCGATCGAGAGCGTATTTTTGAGCGACATTATCGTGGAATACAGGCACAAAGCGATATTCCTGGCACTGGTTTAGGACTGGCGATCGCTCAAGAACTTATTGTCAAGATGCAGGGGAAAATTGAGTTAATTAGTCCCAACAATTTATCAAAAGATAGTCCTGGTACTACCTCTGTTGTGTGGCTACCTGTTTTCAATGATCAATAAACAATGATCGATTATCAATGAAGAAAAATGCAGCTTACGATAAGGCATATAGCTTTGCGATTAGGATTGTTAATGCCTATAAATATCTGAGTCATGAAAAAAAAGAATTTGTTTTATCAAAACAGTTGTTGAGAAGCGGGACGAGTATCGGAGCGAATATTACAGAGGCAAACGGAGCAATATCTCCAGCAGATTTTTCGGCAAAAATTTCCATAGCTTACAATTATATAACCCTCAATATTAATAATAAACAACAACAACAATGGTTGTATTTTTTTCTGTTGAGTAAAGTTACAATTACCCAAATTCTATATTCTTTTACGAGTATTATGGTGTATAGTTAATACATGATGCTCACACTACAGAAAGGAACTGACCCACACACAAATAAAACCATCTGGATAATGCTGGATGAAGACTATCAGGTAATCGAACCGATACAGCGTTATTTGACTTCTTTATGCGCTACCAAGTCGCCTAATACTGTACAAGCCTATGGAACAGATTTAAAGCGATGGTGGGAATTTCTCGACCATAAGTGCTTGGATTGGCGTAATGTAAATATTCATCAGGATTTAGAGGACTTTGCTTATTGGTTGAGAGTAGGAGATACAAAGGTGATTTCTCTACAGCCAGTAGAAGCCGATAGATCGGAGAAGACTATTAATAGAGCGATTACTGCTGTGTCAACTTTCTACGACTATCACCTGTGCAACCAAACAGTTGATTTTAGCGAGTTTGAGAGGTTTCATGCGATCTATAAAACGGGGAACACCAGAGTCGGTACGACAGGTATATTGACTGGTATTGCCAAAGCAAAACCAACCAGGGAAAAGTTAGTCAAACTCAAAGAAACTAAGAAATTCCCAGGCTGTCTGACCGATGAGCAAATAGAAACATTAGTTGATGCCTGTAGCAATCTTAGGGACAAGCTAATGATTCTGATGTTTAACGGAACTGGCATACGTAAAGGTGCGCTTTGTGGCTTAAAACACGAAGACGTTGGGGATTTTGGAGATTACTTTATTCGAGTAGTCAGAAGAGAAGACAACCCTAATGGAGCATTAGTTAAGACAAAAGAGAGGACAATTCCAGTAACTAAGGAGCTGCTCCAACTATATGACGAGTACTTAATGAATGAGTATCCAGGCGTGGATTCAGAATATGTGTTTGTCAATATCTGGGAAGGGGATATCGGTGCGCCAATAATGCTGACATTGCCTAACAAAATACTTACAGGCTTGGAAGAAAAAACAGGTATTAGAGTTTATCCACATTTATTTAGACATACTTATGCCACTCGTCTTTTGAAAGCGGGATATTCACCAGAGAGAGTCAAATATTTGTTGGGTCACGCTAGTATTGCTACCACTTTGGATGTCTATTCTCATGTCATCAACGAAACAAATCTATGGGAAGTAATCGAGAGAGAAGAAAAATGAGCTTAAATCAATTTGATTGGCTAGACGATTATCAAGATCTATTTGAAGAAAAGCTACCGTCGCAATTATTATTAAATCCTCTGCTACAAAAAAATATATGGCATACAGTTAATGATTTAAACTTGAAGATTAGTCCGCATCAAAAAGTATGGACTCTTAACTTTCAGAGTATTTCTCAAGATTGGTTTAGACTTCTTGTCAAGCTATACATATTAGTCAAAGCCAAACCAAATCAGCCTGGTAATACCATCAAAGGGTTTGTTATTTATTTGAGAGGATTCTCTAAGTTTTTAGACAAAAGAAATATTTACAGTCCCAAACATATAGATAATCAAGTATTTGAAGAATTTGACTATTATCTAAAAGCTAAAGGGCTAAAAGATAGCTCTCTGGGACATTATCGAAGTACAATCTGCAATTTTTTCGATACCTGCCGTACTGAAGGATGGATTGATGTTAATACTTATTGGTTTAGAGGCAAGCGCAACAGAGTTCATGTTAACAACGATGAAGTTGACTACATTCCCGAAGAAGTTTGGCATCAACTAGAAGAAAATCTACATTACTTGCCAGAACCAGTACAGAGGATGATCCTGGTAATAAAAACAACAGGTATTCGAGGTGGCGAACTTTTAAATTTACCATTGGACTGTCTGAGGAAAAGAGGTAAGCAATGGAGGCTTCGTCTTACAACAGAGAAATACGACATTAAAGATGAAATACCAATAACTGTTCCAGAATTAGTTGCAGTAATTAAAGAACAACAAAAATACATAAAACAAATTTTCGGTGATAAATTTGATAATTTATTTTGTAGCAATCATCCTGGTCATCATCGCAAAGATGGAACTCTTTCTTTTTCTCCTAACTCTAGTGTGATGAGTACAGGTACTTTTAACTTATGGCTGAATAGATTAGCCGAAAAAATTAACATCCTTACTTCAGAAGGTGAAATCTACGAGTTTAAATCTCATCAATTTAGAAGGACAGTGGGTACTGTTATGACCAATGCAGGTGTCAGAGATTTAATTGCTCAAAAATATCTCAGACATCGTAGTCCAGATATGTTGCCCCATTATCAACATCTTCTTAAGCAAACATTAGGAGATGAATTTGAGGAGTTGATTAAGGATAAAAAATATCATGATATATCGGGAAAAGTAGTCGAAATAATTAAAGGTAAAAATCCGATTACTGAATTTATTCGTCGCAAAATGTATCCTTTTACAACCCAATACGGGGAATGCCATCGACCAATTTTAAAATCACCCTGTCAAACAGTTAATGCTTGCTGGAGATGCGAATATTGGCGAATAACCGATGGTGATTTGAATTATCTCAAAGAAGATTTTGCGAGAGTCGAGGAAGAATTAAAGGTAGCCAAAACACTTTCTATGACTAGGCAACAACAAGGATTAGAAGATGACAGGAATAACTTAAGTGCGATTATTCAAGGTGTAGAAGAAAACAGATGATGGAAATAAATTGGTCTAGAGATTATCAGCATGAA
The DNA here is from genome assembly GCA_965218345.1 of Waterburya sp. Lineage (GTDB taxonomy): Bacteria > Cyanobacteriota > Cyanobacteriia > Cyanobacteriales > Xenococcaceae > Waterburya. The sequence goes on along the minus strand of CBDCKS010000002.1, from coordinate 4,216,917 downwards.
TTTATTTGTCCTCATTGCGATATTCAAGGTTTACGTTTAGCTGGCAAAGACAATTATACAAATAGGAAACTATTTAGATGCTCCAAATGTAGAAAAAGAATTTCTCAGTGTGTAAATATAAAATTTCCTAATAGTAATACTGGTATTAATTGGAACAAAGATTATAAAATAGGAGAGTTTGCTTGCCCCAATAAAGAATGTAATTCAAGGGATATCAGGCTTGCTAGCCAATCTAAAAAAAAGCAGCGTTTTACGTGTAATATTTGTGGAACTAAAACTAGAGAATCAATAGATCTTACGGAAAGCAATTTAGGTCAATATGCTCATAAAAGACCAGTTAAGCCATTTTCTTTTCAAGACGATAAATGGGATATTAGGGCAATTAAATCACCAGCAAATAAACAAGAGAAGATTCTAATTGCTAACTTTCATACTGTAAAAACAAACTGGTTTAGAAATTTAACCAAGCACTACACATACCACCTCTGTAAGCTCAATAAACCTATAGGTGCAATTGAGTATCATTTGATTAATCTTCGTATTTTTTCTCGGTATTTAGTAGAGAAAAATATAACTAATATAAATTTAATTAGCCGAAGTTTAATTCTTGATTTTCTCGCTTGGGATAATACGGGTGTAGACGCTACCAGAAAAAGACTCTCGACACTTAGAGATTTCTTCTGGACTGGTAATGTGCAGAATTGGTTTGTACTTGACCCAGATCTTGTAAGAGATAATGATTATCCTAAAGCGAAGGTAAGCAATCCTGACCCAATACCAGATAGCGTTCGAGAACAGATTGAAAGCAATTTACATAAGCTACCAGAGCCTATTGCTAGAATGTGGATTATTGCTTTTTTCACAGCAATGCGACCTGGAGAACTAGCTTTATTAAAGAAAGGCTGTTTGGTACAAGAGGGTAGCCACTGGAGCATTACTTGGCAACGTGGAAAAAACCGAGATTTTCACACAGTTCCAATTACAAGAATCATTGCCAAAGTAGTTCAAGAACAGCAGGATTACATAGAGCAATTATGGGGAACTGAATGGGATTACTTGTTTTGTCATTATCAGCGACCTTCAAGCACAAGGCAATATAGCAATATAGATCCTGTTCAAAAAGTAATACCGAAAAATAATAGCCTGTTTTATGGAGCGATTGAATATCTAATCGAAACAGAAGATATTCGGGATGATAATGGTAAGTTAGCGACATTTAGTCCACATTTAATTAGGCATACACGCCTAACTCAATTATTTGAGCAAGGACACGACTTGTCAGTAGTTAGTGCATGGGCTGGACACAAAAGATTGGCAACAACGAGTAATTTTTACACTCAAGTTAGTTGTGAACTAATTGAAAAAGAAGCAGGTCATATTCAAAAAGCTCTGTTTAATGCAGATGGTCAATACCATCAATATGAATCATTACCTAAATCCTTCTGGAAAGATCCTCAAGCTCATAAATTAGATCTTCCTGGCGACCATATTAACACACCTATTTATGGCTACTGTGGGCTACCGTTAAATGAGCGTTGCAACAAGTTTAGAGCTTGTTATACTTGTCACTCTTTTGTTGCCTTCCCTGAGAAACTTGGACAATACATCAAACTCCGTGATGAATTGAGAGCCAAAGAGTCACGAGCTTTAGCGAATGGTCAAGGTGTATTAGTAGAACAATTTAGTAGACAAGCCGACCAACTAGACAAAATAATTGCATCGTTACAGGAGGCAGCATGAGCAGCGGTAACGATGATACAAGAGAGTTTAGAGTCAATAACCTCAAAAAGACTCAGGAACAGAGGAAGCAAGAATCTCAGGATCGAGTTTATCAAGCTATTGAGCGATTGCAGAAACTCAATGCCAAGATCAACTTTCACACTATAGCTAGAGAAGCGCAGGTTAGTGTTAGTTATCTCTATAAATATCCAGAGATAAAGCAACATATAGGAGTGCTAAGAAGCAAACAAAACTCTTTACCTGTTTCTCCTGTAGCCAAACCTAATTCTACGTCTCATGGCAAAGTAGTCACCCGTCTTCAAGAGAGAATCAAAAAGCTGGAAGCGGAGAATAAAGAACTCAAACGTAAGTGTGAAGCTTTAGCTGGTCAAGTTTATCGAGTTCATTATTTGGAATCTCAGGTAGAAAGATTACAGAAACAAAATGAAGACTTGAAAAGTAAATTGGGCGAACAAGAAATTGCCAGAAAAGTTACACCTATTGACAAAAAGAGAAAGACCAAATCTGCTGCTTTCAAGGATGTCCAATCGGAATTAGATGAGCTGGGAATTACTCTGAATCCAACTCTCACTAAAACTATTAAGGTAGCCAGCGAAGAAACTGTATTAGCTGCAATTGAAGCACTCAAAGAGCAATCTTTCAAACAAGATATTCCTAACCCTGGCGGTTGGCTGAACAAGGCAATCAAAGAAGGTTGGATAAAAGCAGAACCCACCTCTAGTAAGCCATCAGTTTCCCCACAACCAAAAATCGTTACTGCTACAGATAAAGCAAATAAGAAATTAATTTCTCCTAACAAGCTCAAGCAATTAAGCAATTTATTCAACAATCAAGATGACTGATAACAAATTCCCCCCCACTAACATAGAAGCTGAAGAAGCCATATTAGGAAGCATTTTATTTGACCCTGGTGCTATTAGTATTGCTGCTTCTATCCTCCCTGTTGAGGCATTTTATGTTGCTGCCCATCGTCATATTTACAAAGCAGCATTAGAGTTACATAATAAAGACAAGTTGACAGACTTTATGGGCATTTCTACTTGGTTAAAAGACCATAAATCATTAACTAAAGCAGGAGGTACAGCCAAGTTATCTCAACTGCTTAATCGTACTGTCTCAGCAACTAATATTGACCGCTACATTAATCTGGCTTTAGAAAAGTATCAGCGTCGTCAACTCATAGCAACAGCTAATGAAATTGAGGCTTTGGGATATGATAATGCTACCGAACTAGAAACAGTTTTCAATACCTCAGAAGAGAAAATATTTAACCTTACTACCAACAAGCAAGACAAATTCAAACCTATACCGATTGACGATTGTCTGGCATCAGTATTCAACAAAATAGAACAAGGTTCATCTCCTGCCTATTCTACTGGATTAGATGATTTAGATGCTCTGATTGGGGGATTAATTAAACAAGATTTGATTGTAATTGCTGCTAGAGCTTCTATGGGCAAAACTTGGTTGGCTTGCCATCTGGCTAATCACATTGCCAGCGAGCAACAAAAGCCTGTAGTCTTCTTCTCGGCTGAGATGTCGAGCGAACAGCTAACTAAAAGATTCCTCTCAATGCACTCTGGTATTGATTCTCATAGGCTAATACACAATGAAATTTACGAGGATGAATATGATGTTTTAGTTAATGGTTTGACTCAATTGGCTGAATTACCTATCATCATCGACGATACTCCTGCTACTCAGCTAACACCTTCTAAAGTTCGTTCTGTCCTGCGCAGAATCGTTTCTGAGAAAGGCGAACTAGGCTTAGTAGTCTTAGATTATATTCAGAAGCTTGGCGACAGAGCAGCAGGGAATAGAGCGCAGACAGTAGGTAAGTTTTCAGGGGCATTTAAAGACATTGCTAAAGAGTTTGACGTTCCTTTTGTGGCATTGGCTCAAATCAATCGAGGTGTTGAATCTCAGGCAAATAAACGCCCTTTAATGTCTGATATAAAAGACAGTGGTGATATCGAGCAGGACATGGATTTGGGTTTGATGCTGTATCGGGACGATTACTACAACGATGATACTGACAACTTAAGCATAATGGAGATAATTGTAGGAAAGAATCGTAACGGTGGAACAGGGACTTGTAAAATTTTGTTTGAGCTAGATACAGGGATTTTCAAAAGTTTAAACAGTGTAAAATAATCGCAAGTAATTCAATATATTTTAATATATATTAAACAGTACAAATGTATACTAGACTAGGCTTCCTAGTTTGCAACTCTGAAGTGAGCATTGAATTTACAATTATTTTTTATAAGAATTTTAAATGATAACCACAGATATATTTAACACAGATGTTGTAAACAAAGTTAGAAAGATAAAGCTCCCTATTTCCAAAGTTATGCTTCCATTATTTGAAGCAGTAGTAAATTCAATTCAATCTATTGAAGAAGTTAAAAAAGAAAGCATCAAAGATGGTGTTATTCAAGTTATTATCAACAGACCTTTTGAGGAGATAAGACTTCTTGACGGTGGAGATACCTCTCCAGTAGAAGGATTTACTGTTATAGACAATGGAATAGGGTTTAATACGCAAAATTATAAATCTTTTCTAACTGCGGATAGCTCACACAAACTTGTCAAAGGATCTAAAGGTGTAGGTAGATTCTTATGGCTAAAAGCATTTACAAATGTAGAAGTAGAAAGCTATTACCAAGAATTAGGAAAATACTATCATCGTAAATTTAATTTTACAAGTGCAGAAAAACCAATATCTTTTCATGAAAATAAAGTTATTGATTCTACAGATATTAAAAATAAGACTACTATTAAGCTGAAAGGTCTACAAGGTCACTATAAAATAAAATGTCCTCAAGATATAGAAAAAATAGGACTTAAAATCTTTGAGCATTGTATTTCATATTTTTTACTAGAAAATGTCCCTACTATAGAAGTTATTGACGGAGAAAAGAGTCTAGATATTAATAAATTCTTTGCTGAGGATATAAAAAAATATACTGAAACTAAAGACATTAACATTGGAAAATGTAATTTTAATATTAAAAGCCTTAGATTTTATAACAGCAGTACATCCGATCACAGACTATTTTTCTGTGGACATCAGAGAGTAGTTTTAGATGAAGATCTCAGTCAGTATATAGTTGACTTATCACCTACAAGAAAAATCAGAGATGAAAATGGAAAGTTGTTTAAGTATTTAGCTTTTGTTTCTGGAGAATATTTAGACAATAATGTTAACTCTGAAAGAACTAGCTTTACTATCTCTGAAGATTATGATTTGTTGACTTCTAAAGAGTTTGGAGATGTATCTTTTTATGATCTTAAAATGGCAGTAACAGAAGTTATTGACAATACATTGTCTCCATATCTCAAACAAATACAAGAAAACAAAATAGAAAGGTTTAAACAGTATATTCGGAAAGATGCTCCCGAATATCGTCCTTTATTAAAATATGCTTCAAAAGAATTAGAGCATCTTTCTCCTAGTTTAAATGATACTCAGCTTGAGTTTCAGCTACATGGATTAATGTCCCAGTTTGAGATTTCATTAAAAGAGACTGGAAAACAAATATTAAGCGATCCAATTGATTGCTTTGAAAAATATCCTGAATATAGTCAGAAATATCACGAATTTTTAGAGCAGTACACAGATTTTGGTCAGGCAAAATTAGCAAAATACGTAGTTCACAGAAAAATAATTCTGGAACTTTTCAAGAAAAATCTTAGAAAAGATGATGACGGCAGATTTAAGCTTGAAAAGGATATTCACGAAATAATTTTTCCTTTGAGACGAACATCTGATGAGATCAATTTTGATGAGCAAAACCTTTGGATTATTGATGAAAGGCTAACATATCATAGATATTTATCTTCAGATCAGGCATTAGATAGTCTAGAAGATCTAAGTGTAAATAGTACTAGACGACCAGACCTACTTGTATTCAATAATCCTATAGCTTTGGTGGAAGGAGAACAACAGCCTTACTCTTCCGTAGTTATAGTTGAATTTAAACGTCCTATGAGAGATGGTTATTCTGAAAAAGAAAATCCAGTAACTCAAGTTTACGATTATGTAAGAAAAATCCAGTCTGGCAATTATGAAGACGAGAACGGTAGGCTAATAAGCCTAGCAAATAGCACTCCCTTTTATGTATACATAATTTGTGATTTAACATCGAAAATAAAAGAATTTGCTGAAAATGCCACTTTTTTCCCGACACCAGATTTAGGGGGATATTTTGGATACAATACAAGACTTAATACTTACGTCGAGATTATTTCTTTCACAAAATTAATCAATGATGCAGAAAAAAGAAATAGTGTATTGTTTAAGAAACTTCATATAAATTAAAAACTTATCGTATAAAGTATATACAACGATATAATCTATGTCACAAAATATGTGTGGAATTTTTAGGTCATATAATTACAAAGAATGTCTCGAAGCAAAATATTGGCTTTCATTGCTTAAAGATACTGGATATCTAGATCCAAAGTCTTTTGAAAGTATTTATCAAGATGCAGATGAAATCGGTAAGATATTATTTTCAATACTTAAAACTACTAGAATCAATCGCGAATAATTGTTCATTGATAATTGTTTACTGGTAATTGATCATTGAAAAGCTAATGCGAAAATTATATTTTTTATTACCAGGGATAACGGGAAAGTTTGGTGGAGGCGGATTATGGGCAGAATTGAAAACCTGTGCTTTGGCAAAGCAAATATGTGCTGCTGAAGTAGTTACCTATCGGCAACGAGAAAAAGACTGCGCTTTTTTGACTGATATTTTGCCAATGACTGATGCTCAATCTTCAATTTTTGTTATTGGTTGGGGTTTTGATGTTCCTAAGTTGGTTGCTAAACTTCAGGGGCAAAATCAAAACATTATCTATCATGCTCATAGTGCAGGCTATGGTTTCGATCTACCTCCAGAGATTCCTATTATTACCGTTAGTCGCAACACGATGGGTTATTGGGGTCAAAAAGCTGCAAACGGCTTGATTTATTATCTTCCTAATCAAATTAGTGATGAATTTTATAACGCAAATCAACCACGAGACATTGAGATAGTAGTGCAGACGCGCAAGTCTTCACAATACCTGCTGCAACAATTAATTCCTGCATTACAAGAGCGTTATCGGGTTGAAGTTCTTGATAGCTATGTAGAAGATTTAGCAGGACTATTTAATCGTAGCCGAGTCTATCTGTATGATTCTGCTGAATACTGGGCTACAAGCGGGGTAAGCGAGGGATTTGGTTTACCACCATTAGAAGCTTTAGCCTGTGGCTGTACAGTTTTCTCTAGCGTTAATCATGGACTGTCAGATTTTTTAGATCCTGGATTTAACTGTCATAAAATTGCGGGATATAGCCTAGAATATGACCTACAGCGAATTGCTCAAGCGTTAGAGCGACCACCAGATTTTAAGCTAATCGATTCGCTGTTGGCAGAATATCGTCAAGAAAACTTAGTTGCTAGATTTAGAGTAATTCTGGCTGAGATTAATAGTTTTTTTGAGATGCGATCGCCTTGGGTGCTATCTGAAGAATGTCAGCCTGCAACCACGATTAATAGCTTAAATACTAGACGGATCAACAGGTTAAAAATACAGAGAATTTTAGCTAAGTTACAGCAGAGGCTAACTAGAAAATAAGTCTGAAGAATTCCCGATGACTCGAAAGACTCTATTGTAGATATAGCGCGGTCTTTAGTCCTACCAGAAAGTGCCAAAATGTGCTAGAATTTATTTATAAAATGCTACTATATTGGGCTTTATTGGCTATAAAAGAGAAGTAAGCACAGTTTATTAGCCATTAATCCAGATTATTGCATATATTTGGAGTTTTTTACAGTATGACCACTTCCCAGGAACGGATTATCCCCACTGATCTGAGTAACGAAATGTCTCGCTCCTATTTGGAGTACGCCATGAGCGTAATTGTCGGCAGGGCATTGCCAGACGCTAGGGATGGTCTTAAACCAGTCCATCGTCGCATCCTGTACGCGATGTACGAATTAGGACTAACCCCAGACCGTCCGTTTCGTAAGTGCGCCCGTGTCGTGGGGGAAGTATTAGGTAAATATCATCCTCACGGTGATACTGCCGTTTATGATGCTCTGGTGAGGATGGCACAGGATTTCTCCATGAGAAATCCCTTAATTAACGGACACGGTAACTTTGGCTCGATAGATAACGATCCTCCGGCAGCCATGCGTTATACCGAGTGTCGCTTACAGGCATTAGCAACCGATTCACTACTGCGAGATATTGAAGCAGAAACAGTAGACTTTGCCGATAACTTTGATGGTTCAGAGCAAGAACCTGTGGTGCTGCCTGCTAGAATTCCTCAGCTTTTGCTCAACGGTTCATCAGGTATTGCCGTGGGCATGGCAACTAATATTCCTCCTCATAATTTGGGAGAAGTGATCGAAGGTACGATCGCCTTAATTCATAATCCTGAAATTACCGATCTTGAATTGATGCAGTACATCCAAGGTCCTGATTTTCCCACAGGGGGGCAAATCATTGGTAGAGCAGCCATCAAAGAGGCATATACTACAGGTCGAGGTTCAATCACCATGCGAGGGGTAGCCGAAATCGAAACCCTACGACAGCGTGGTAGAGGCGACAAAGAGGCAATCATTATTACCCAACTGCCCTACCAAACCAATAAAGCCTCTTTAATTGAAAAGATTGCCGATTTGGTTAACGATCAAAGGATAGACGGGATTTCTGATATTCGGGACGAGAGCGATCGCACGGGAATGCGGGTAGTCATTGAGCTTAAACGAGATGCCTATCCTCGTGTTGTGCTTAATAACCTTTATAAGCAAACTGCCGTACAGGCCAACTTTGGGGCAAATATGTTGGCATTGGTCAATAATGATCCTCAGTTACTAACTATCCGTCGCTTTTTGCAGGTATTCTTAGAATTCCGTGTTGAAGCAATCACTAGAAGGACTCGCTACCAGCTTCGCAAAGCTGAAGAGAGAGATCATCTGTTACAGGGTTTATTGATTGCTTTAGAAAACATTGATGCCATAATTAGACTAATTAGGGGTGCAGCAGATACAGCCAGCGCGAAAGACGAGTTGATTGAGGGGTTTGGTTTATCTTCAACTCAAGCAGATGCTATTTTACAGATGCAGTTGCGTCGTCTAACTGCCTTAGAAGCAGAAAAAATTAATGCCGAACATGAAGACTTACAGACGCAAATTGCCGACTTAAACGATATTTTAGCGCGCAGAGAACGAATTGAAGAAATTATTGAGTCGGAACTAACTACAATCAAGAATGTTCATGCTACTCCTCGTAAAACTGAGATTGTTCAGGGAGAAGGGGAACTATTAGATAAAGACCTAATTGCCAATGAGCAGTCGGTGATTCTGCTGACTGAGCAAGGATATATCAAGCGGATGCCCATAAGTACCTTTGAAGCCCAAAGTAGAGCAACCAGAGGTAAAGCTGCTGCCAAAATGAGAGAAAACGACGGCGTAGAACACTTCATGACCTGTTGCGATCATGATAAAGTTCTGTTCTTTAGCGATCGCGGGGTGGTATATTCTTTCTATGCCTATCAAATTCCTGCTACCTCGCGCACCGCTAGAGGCATACCTTTGGTGCAGATGTTGCCCATTTCTCAGGCAGAAAAAATTACCTCGCTGATTGCAGTAAGCGAGTTTACTGAAGATGAGTATTTAATCATGCTCACCCGCAAGGGCAATATCAAAAAAACTGCCCTCTCAGCTTTTGCTAATATTCGCTCTAATGGTTTAATCGCTATTTCCCTCCAAGAAGAAGATGAACTACGGTGGGTACGTTTAGCGACAGACGAAGACAGCGTAATCATTGGTACACGGCAAGGGAAAGCAATTCACTTTAAAACCAATAAACAGCAGTTGCGTCCTTTAGGCAGATCCACCAAAGGGGTTAAATCTATGAAGCTTAGGGGTAAAGATGAACTAATCAGCATGGATATTATTCCTGCACAGATCGTTGCCACTATTGCTGAGACAACAGATGAAGAAGATGAAGACAACGGCGAAGAGCCGATCGTCAATGAAGAGATAGATCAAGGACCTTGGTTACTAGCTATTACCAATAACGGCTATGGCAAAAGAGTTCCTATTGCCAAATTCCGCCTGCAAAACCGTGCGGGTATGGGAGTACGAGCTATTAAGTTCAAATCAAAAGATGATTGTCTAGTAGCAATTGATATTGTTAATCCAGACGATGAACTAATGATTGTTACCAATCGAGGTATCATGATTCGTCAGGCGGTAAAAGCAATATCTTTACAGTCTCGTAATGCAACTGGAGTTAGAGTTCAGAGACTAGATAAAGACGATGCGATTGCTGCTGTTGCTCCCGTACCACCTCTAGAAGAAGGCGAAGAAGAAGAACTTTAAAACTCGTTCTGCTCAAACAAGCTTTTAGCTCTTTGAGCGGGCGTAAAATATGTTCTTAAAGTTAGAGCATTAGTTGCACGGTTAAACAATTGTGTCGATGGATAACAATCTCGTAGGACAAATTATTCAGGGACGTTATTATATCGTCAGTCAACTGGGAAGAGGCGGTGTTGGAGTCACTTTTTTGGCAGAAGATCGACAGTGTTTTAATAGCCCCTGCGTAGTCAAGCAGCTAAAACCAAAATTAGCCAATGCTAAAACTCTAGAAATAGCTCGACGGCTGTTTAATCGCGAAGCAGAAATCATGAATCGCTTAGGAGACTGCGATCGCATTCCGCGCTTGCTAGCTTATTTTGAACACAACCAGGATTTTTTTCTGGTTCAGGAGCTAGTTGAAGGACACGATCTAAGTCAGGAAATAGTTGCCGGTCATCCTTGGTCGACAGCTAAAGCGACCGCTTTGCTTAAAGATATCTTAGAAGTGTTGACGTTTGTGCAGCAAAACAATGTTATTCATCGTGATTTAAAGCCCTCAAACTTGATGCGTCGCGATCGAGATAAAAAAATTATCTTGATTGATTTTGGCTCAGTCAAACAGATAAGTACGCAAATTGTTAATCCAGCAGGACAAGTTAATCCTACTGTAGCAGTTGGCACTAGATCCTATATGCCCATAGAGCAAATGACTGGTCATCCTGGGTTTTATAGCGATATTTATGCTGTTGGAATTATTATTATCCAAGCTTTAACAGGAGTTCATCCTCGAAATTTGACTATTAATGAAGATAGTGAAATTATCTGGCGTAATAAACTCGATCATCAGCTAAATTATCAACTACGATTTTTTGATATTTTAGATACTATGGTGCGCCGTCGTTATCAACAAAGATATACTTCGGCGCAAGTTGTGCTATTAGATTTAGAACAGTTAGACGCATTAACAAACAATGATAAAGCAACAATTTTGGTTGCTAATTCTACTTCATCCAATTCATCGATAAAAGTTCAGGCTGTTCCAAAAATTGAGCGCGAAACAAAAACCATTAGCAGCCAAAGCAGTACCAATCAAAATGCCCCTCTTATACCTACAAGGGCTAAGTCTAAAAAATCAAAGTTTAAAATAATTTTGGCGATCGCTAGCATTCTGGCATTGCTAGCTGCTGTCTCAGGAGGATGGGTACTGTTCCAAAAATTTAATTCACAGCCAAAGATTCAACTCTCTCTGTATAAAAATATTGACCAAGGTTTTCAAATAGATTATCCTGAACCATGGCTAAAGCAGAATCGAGACGATTTTTTTGCTACAGGAGTTGTCTTTTTGGCTCCTTTAAATGGCGATCGCGATAAATTTAAAGAACGAGTTAGTGTCTTGGTAGAAAACTTGCCAGAAAAAGCTTCTTTAGCAGAATACACCGATGAATCAATAGCAGAAATCAAAAAGCTTTCCGATCCTAACGTAAGCGATGCTCAAGCAGTTGATTTAGGAGGTCGTGAAGGACGGCAAGTCGTCTATCATGGAGAAGAAAACGGTTACTCCGTAGAGAGAATGCAAGCTTGGTTGGTAAAAAATAACCAGGCTTATATATTTACCTATACGGCTCAACCAGAAAACTACGATAGCTATTTACCTACAGTCGAAAAAATGATTGAATCTTTTGCAGTTATTAGTAATTGACAATTTGACCAACGGTCACAGCAGCGCGAAAAGCGAAGCGAGGCGGTCTTTACGAGAAGTAAGGCTTAAGCCCTTTGTGGAATTTCCCCAGAATGCTGACCGCCCGAAAAGGCATTTATGAGCGTGGGCTAGGCGGGAATTTGGTTCCGCATCTAGAACCACGCTGTTGAGGAGCGACCCCGCGTCGCCGTCAGGCGCAAGGGAATGCGCTCCGATGTCGGACGTGGCGGAGTAATCTGTGACCGCCTTCCGCGGTCAACGCAGTAAATAGCTGTAGATATTGGAATATTAATTTTAATAGCTCAGTTCTGTTGACAATCTCAGAGATGAATATGTTACTATTATTGAGCAAATCTGGGTCATTAGCTCAACTGGATAGAGCAACGCCCTTCTAAGGCGTAGGTTTCAGGTTCAAGTCCTGAATGGCCTGCTGAGCTAATATTTATTGGGATACAAAAAATTTGTTAGATCCGAGAATAATATTTTTATTACTCTTTTGTATCTTTATGTTCTCGATCGTATATTTGCAGCAAAAAATTAATTCTCGAAAAACATTTTTTCCAAGTTAATTTCTAGTTCAAAGGGAAGTTGAAAATAGATTGCTGTTTGAGAATTATCATAAATTTTCTCTTCATATAAACCATCTTTCAGTTCGAGAGAGACGAATTTATTCGTAATTTGTTGATAGGAAATTACTTTAACGTGAGTTCGGGATAAGAAAAAGAGCAGATAGTAAGCTGAAAGTAACTACTCTTTTCAGTAAATCTGCTCTATGTATAGTTTAGAAGAACTATTTTGTCCCATCGACGATTTTTGTCTCAATTTTGAACCAGCTTGGCGCAAACAACTAATAGCAAGTGGAAAACGCTACCGCGATCGCCAGCTAAAGTTAAGCGAAATTATGACTATAGTAATTGCATTTCATCAAGCTCCTTGTAAAACTTTTAAAAGTTTTTATCTGGGAATAGTCAGCAATTATTGGCGCCAAGCTTTTCCCAGACTAGTCACTTATCACCGAGCATCTTTGATGCTCCCAGAGCAAAGCTCTGGACACACGAAGCGTGTGTGTTGAATGGCTTCCAAGTACAATAATTCCTTTAATGGCATACTTTCGTTCTCGTCTTGGGACAAACACAGGAATTGGATTTATTGATTCAACTTGTATTAAAGTTTGTCACAATCGTCGTATCAAAGCGCATAAAGTTTTTGATGGTATTGCTAAAAGAGGAAAAACTTCTGTTGATTGGTTTTATGGATTTAAACTTCATTTAGCCATCAACGATAGAGGAGAATTATTAAATATCGCTTTAACTTCTGGTAATGTTGATGACCGCAAACCAGTAAAAGAGTTACTTCAAGGGCAAAGTGGTAAATTTTTCGCTGATAAAGGATACATCTCTAAAGCCTTAGCTAATAGTCTCCAAGATTCAGGTATCATACTGATTACCAAGTTGAAAAAGAATATGAGAAATCAACTGATGAAATTTGATGACAAACAGTTGTTGCGAAAAAGAGCAGTTATTGAATCAGTAATTGAACAGCTAAAGCATATTTCCCAAATCGAACATTCACGTCATCGATCGCCTGCGAATTTTATAGTTAATTTGTTAGCAGGATTGATTGCTTATTGTCATCGAGATCGTCAGCCTTCTATTGCTATCGATCGCTTTGCTTTGACTGCTACTGCTTAACCCGAACTCACGTTAGTTATGAAAAACTTCAGGGAGATTTAAAAGGAGCTTGTTCTCGTCGTATTAACCTACAGCATCGTTTGGTCTATGAGGTTATAGAATCGGAACATACAGTAAAGATTATCCGAATGTGGTCACATTATGGAGAATAGAAAGCGATCGCCTTTTCTGTATTTAGTAGTTTTTAGGTTTGGGGCGATCGCTTTTTGAGCGACAGTTAATTATCTCAAGCAGCAATTAAATTTAGCGATTACCTTAGAAAATTTTTATCAAGTAAACACAACGGTTCTGGTCATCGGTTGCAACAACTTTATAATTCCACAAGCGACTTTCGTCAATCCTCTGCACCAGAATTGTTAGCCTTTCCAAGACACCGGAATATTGATTGTTACCACCGACCCATTCTGCAACTGCAAAACATCTCGCAATCTTACTGAAGTGATAATTTCAAGCACTTTATAGTCGGGATCATTTGCTGCGTTCGTCGTCGCCCAAGCAAACCCATAGATCTTATCTGTCTCTTCTTCTTTGCAAATCTTACACGGTATCAGGCAAATTTCTCTATTGCCGCCGTAGGGCATCAGCGAATATATTTTTTTGAATGGCGTAATGCTCAAATCATTCCAGTCAAATTTTGCAGGTAAATGTACATTCAGCGAGCCTGGAATAAGTGCTATTCCTGTCCATAATTGGTACACATCTGAGTATTTATTGAGCCAGAATGAAGCATCTCCTTTTCCTTCTTTCACTACTCCCTGTAATTCCATTGCTTTAATCTCTACGAAAGACAATTAATAATTTTAGGTCATGATTAGACCTTGGTTTAGAATTAATGAACTCAAACCTATAAGTTCAGCTAAATTTTTTTCAATTGACCATTTAGAAATTTTTAACAATTGGTTACAGTACCGTGATATGATCGCTGGGGACTGCGACGTAAAGGCATTACTGCAAGGTTCGTAGTAGTGCCAAGTAATGTCTTAGTAAACAACTGTTTGATTAAGGCACAACATACTCTATCTAAATAGATATGTGACTACTTGAATTGTTCTGCGTTTATGTAGAAAAAATCTAGTTGCAGTAGCTAAAATTAAGAATGGGTCAGCATTCGAGTAACGTAACTTTGACTAATCAATCTCCCGAACCATCACTAGTTCAAGAGCAATTTACTTCCCATGATTCTCAGTCTTTAGAAAATCGTGACTCAATGGCGGATTTTTATCAGCTACAGCGATCGCTGTTGTTAACTACTCTGGCATTGACAGGAATTCTTGTTTTTCCTGTGTGGTATTTTTTCTCGCTCAATACTGCTTTCAACTATTTGGTTGGTGCAGTTGTCGGACTGGCGTATTTGAGAATGTTAGCCAAAGATGTTGAACGCCTAGGTCAACAACGCCTCGGTGCTAAGGGATTAGGAGTTTTTGTCATCCTGATACTGGTCGCTAGCAAATGGCAACAGTTGCACATTCTGCCTGTCTTTCTTGGATTTCTAACTTATAAGCCAGCAATCATTATCTACACTGTGAAGTCAATTCTTTGGCCTCCAGAAAAATTAGAAAGTGACGCTTGAAATTAAGAGATTTTTAAAGAAACTACAAGAACAGTTTTAATTTAATGTTTTGCTCAATCTAGGTATATGGAAATTCTAGGTACTTTGACTTTTCTAAATATTTATACTCTGGCTGAATTAGAAGTTGGCGAACATTTTCTTTGGAAAATCGGCAATTTTTCGATTCACGGACAGGTTTTTCTCAACTCTTGGATAGTAATAGCTCTTTTAGTAATAGCTTCTTTAGCTGCGACTCGGAATATTCAAAAAATTCCTAGTGGCATCCAAAATTTCATGGAGTATGTCCTCGAATTTGTTCGAGATTTGGTGAGAAATCAGATCGGAGAAAAGGAATATCGGGACTGGGTGCCTTTTGTCGGCACTTTGTTTTTGTTCATTTTTGTGTCAAATTGGTCAGGTGCGCTAGTGCCTTGGAAACTCATTGAGTTACCATCTGGTGAATTAGCTGCCCCCACAAACGACATCAATACAACGGTGGCTCTAGCATTGCTCACTTCCTTGGCGTATTTCTACGCTGGGTTGAAAAAGAAAGGACTAGGGTACTTCAAGCATTATATTGAACCAACTCCTATTCTTTTGCCGATCGCAATTTTAGAAGATTTCACCAAACCTCTTTCTCTCAGTTTTCGTCTCTTTGGTAATATTTTGGCTGACGAACTAGTAGTTGCTGTATTAGTACTTTTGGTTCCGTTATTTATACCATTACCAGTGATGGCACTAGGTTTATTTACTAGTGCAATTCAGGCTTTAGTATTTGCTACCCTTGCAGGAGCATATATACATGAAGCTTTAGCAGATCACGATTAAGAGGTTTATTTTAGAAGTAATTTAGCTTCTAGATTTTGTTTGAGTGTTGAAGCGTATTATTTTTATAGCTTCACTTCATTTTCAAGTTCTTTCAGTAAATTTAAAGTAGGAAAAATTTCATGGATATTCAAGCTGCTTCCGTTATCGCTGCTGCATTAGCTATTGGTTTAGCTGCAATTGGTCCTGGTATTGGACAAGGTAATGCTTCTGGTCAAGCAGTAGCAGGTATTGCCCGTCAGCCTGAAGCTGAAGGTAAAATTCGCGGTACTCTTCTGTTGACTTTGGCGTTTATGGAATCTTTGACCATCTATGGTCTAGTGGTTGCTCTAGTACTATTGTTTGCCAACCCCTTTGTATAAGCTTTTCTAAGGTCTGTGGAAATGCCAACGTTTCCACAGACTTTGATTGTTCAATCCAATTTGTCCTATAAAAAATGTTTGATTTTGATGCAACTTTACCTTTAATGGCAGTGCAGTTTTTGCTTTTAACAGCACTGTTAAACGTAGTATTTTACAAGCCATTAATGAAGGTGCTGGATGAACGAGAAGAATTTCTTCGTGGTGGCGATACTGGTTCTAAAGAAAAATTAGCTAAAGCTGAAAGCATAGTCAAAGAATATGAGAAACAGATAGCCGATGCGCGCCGAGAATCTCAAAATCTGGTACAAAAAGCTCAAGCCGAAGCGAAAGAGATTACTGCAAGTAAAATAGCAGCAGCACAACAAGAAGTTCAAGCCCAAAGAGAAACAGCAACTCAAGAAATAGAGCAGCAAAAAGCGACAGCTTTTGAAACTCTAGAGCAACAAGTAGATTCTTTGTCTCGTCAAATCTTAGAAAAAATACTCGACCCAGAATTAATTAAATAAAACTGATTAATAGCTGGCATAAATGAAAAAAATAACAAAACTCAAGATCTGGGTATGATAGAGACTTTATTATTTCTAGCAGAAGCGCACTCAGAGGTTGAAGGCGGTTTTGGTTTAAATTTAAACATTTTTGAAACAAACCTAATCAACCTTATACTTTTAGTAGGAATACTAATTTATTTTGGTAAACCCTTACTAACCAAAATTTTGAGCGAAAGACGTTCAAAAATTGCCGAGCAAATAAAGGCAGTAGAGCAAAAACAAAAGCAAGCTGAAGTAACCCTAGCTCAAGAACAGAAGAAGCTAGAGTCAGCCAAGGAAACAGCAGCCAAAATTCGCTCTGAAGCTAAAACTAATGCTCAAAAAGCCAGAGAAACCATTTTGGCTCAAGGAGAAAAAGAGGTCGAACGCCTCAAAGAAGCGGCAGGTAAAGATCTAAGCTCCGAACAGGAAAGAGCGATCGCTCAATTAAGAGAGCGTGTTGTCGCTTTAGCTCTAGAAAGTGCCAAATCCCGTGCGGGAAATGCACTCAAAAACGAAGCCGAAGCACAACGCAAGCTAATCGATAGCAGCATCGCTAAATTAGGAGGTTAATAATCATGAGTGGAACTTTAATAAATAGCGAAGTTGGCGAACCATATGCTCAGGCATTAATGTCTTTAGCACAGCAAAACGACTTAACAAACCAGTTTGGCGACACCTTTCGTTCTCTAAGTTCTCTCTTATCAGAGTCGAGAGAATTCAAAGACTTTGTTCTTAATCCAGTGGTAAAAGGAGAAGACAAAAAAGCAGTGCTAAAGCAGGTATTGGGTAACGACGCAAACCCTTACTTGGTAAATTTTATGATGCTGTTGGTTGACAAAAGACGAATTGTCTTTTTAGAACCTATTGTGGAGCAATATCTCAGCTTATTACGTAAGCTAAATCAGACCGTTTTAGCCGAAGTTATTTCTGCCACCGAACTAAGCGACGAACAGAAGCAGAACGTAATTGGGAAAGTAAAGTCGTTTACTGAAGCTCATGATGTAGAGCTAAAAACCAGCGTCGACCCCGATCTAATTGGAGGAGTCATTATTAAAGTTGGCTCAAAAGTAATTGATGCTAGCATTAGTGGGCAACTCCGTCGTATTAGCATCAGCTTAAATCAATAAACTACAAACTAGGCGCAGGATCTTAGAGTGATTGCGACCTTTAGACTGAGATAAACTAAAACTAACTCTTACATACAAAAAAAGCTATGGTTAGCATTAGACCAGACGAAATTAGCAGCATTATTCGCCAGCAGATCGAATCCTATGAGCAAGATGTTCAAGTATCCAATGTGGGTACAGTTCTTCAGGTAGGAGACGGCATCGCGCGGATCTACGGTTTAGAACAGGCAATGGCAGGGGAACTTCTGGAGTTTGAAGACGGTACAGTAGGTATTGCTCTTAACCTAGAAGAAGATAACGTTGGTGCCGTACTTATGGGTGACGGTTTTGGTATTCAAGAAGGCAGTACAGTTAAAGCAACTAGTAAAATTGCCTCTATTCCTGTAGGGGAGGCAATTATTGGCAGAGTAGTTGATTCTCTGGCTCGTCCTCTCGATGGCAAAGGTGATATCAACACCAGTGAAAGCCGTTTGATTGAATCAATGGCACCAGGGATTATTGCTCGTAAATCCGTTTGTGAACCAATGCAAACAGGTATCACGGCGATTGACGCGATGATTCCTGTCGGTCGTGGTCAGCGAGAATTGATCATTGGCGATCGCCAAACAGGCAAAACTGCCGTAGCGGTAGATACCATCATTAACCAACAGGGTGAAGATGTAATCTGTGTATACGTAGCGGTAGGACAAAAAGCTTCTACAGTGGCACAGGTAGTTAACACCCTAGAGTCAAAAGGAGCAATGGACTACACAGTAGTAGTTGCAGCTAACGCCAATGACCCAGCCACACTTCAGTATCTTGCTCCTTATACGGGTGCTGCGATCGCTGAATATTTTATGTATCAAGGCAAGGCAACTTTGATCATCTATGATGACTTGACCAAACAGGCTCAGGCATATCGTCAAATGTCCTTGCTGCTGCGTCGTCCACCAGGACGTGAGGCATATCCTGGAGATGTATTCTATCTTCACTCCCGTCTTCTAGAACGTGCAGCAAAACTCAGCGATGCGTTAGGCGGTGGTAGCATGACTGCCCTGCCTATCATTGAAACTCAAGCGGGTGACGTATCGGCTTATATTCCCACCAACGTAATTTCTATTACCGACGGTCAGATTTTCTTATCTTCTGACCTATTCAACTCTGGTTTCCGTCCTGCAATCAACGCAGGTATTTCCGTATCCCGTGTAGGTTCTGCTGCTCAGACCAAAGCCATGAAACAAGTGGCAGGTAAGCTGAAGCTAGAACTGGCTCAGTTTGCTGAGCTTGAAGCATTTGCTCAATTTGCTTCCGACCTAGACGCAGCAACCCAAAATCAGCTAGCGCGGGGACAACGTTTACGCCAAATACTCAAGCAGCCTCAAAACTCACCTCTTTCTGTAGCAGAGCAGGTAGCAGGGGTATATGCTGGTCTAAATGGCTATCTAGATGACGTTCCTGTTGATAGAGCCAGTGAATTTGCTCAAGGGTTGCGTGAGTATATAGATACTAGCAAGCCTAAATACAATGAAATCATCGCTTCTGAGAAAAAATTAACCGACGAAGCAGAAAACCTCTTGAAAGAAGGAATCAACGAATTTAAACAATCCTTCATGGCTGCTTAATTAGCGATCTGGGACAGGGAATCAGCGATAGGGGGTTGTAGCAAAGGTAAGAGTAAGTAACAAATAATATTTACCTATTACCTATTACAAAAAGCTGGTAGTTCGTAGTGAGTAGTAAGTAGTTTGAAAAGACTACAAACGACAAACTAACAACTACTAACTAGTTATTACCTATTACTTTTTCCTCATCCCTCATCCTTCATCCTTCATCCTTTAAAATCATGGCTAATTTAAAAGCGATTCGCGATCGCATCGCATCGGTAAAAAATACTAAAAAAATCACAGAGGCAATGCGCCTAGTGGCTGCTGCTAAGGTTCGTCGCGCCCAAGAACAGGTAAACTCTACCCGCCCTTTTGCCGATAGCTTGGCACAGGTTCTTTATAACATTCAGAGTAAACTTCAGTTTGAAGATGTGGATCTACCTCTTTTGGAGCAAAGAGAAATCAAAAAAGTTGCTCTTTTGGTGGTTAGTGGCGATCGCGGTTTGTGCGGTGGCTATAACACTAATGTCATACGTCGCGCCGAGATCAGAGCTAAAGAACTAGAAGCACAAGGCGTTGAATATACCTATATTTTAATTGGACGCAAAGCAAAGCAACATTTTCAAAGACGTAATGCTCCGACTGAAAAAACCTTTATTGGTTTAGAGCAGATTCCTACCGCTCCTGAAGCAGCAGAAATTGGTGATGAGCTATTGTCTCTTTTCTTAGCTGAAGAAGTAGACAAAGTAGAGCTTATTTATACCAAGTTTGTTTCTCTAATTGCTTCTAAGCCCGTTATTCAAACTTTACTCCCTTTAACAACTAAAGGGTTAGCAGTAAAAGATGATGAAATTTTCCGTCTAACCACAAAAGGTGGACAGTTTGGCGTAGAGAGAGAAAGTGTCGCTTCAGAAGTTGATGAATATCCCCAAGACACAATTTTTGAACAAGATCCTGTGCAGATATTGGATGCTTTGCTTCCTTTGTATCTCAACAATCAAATTTTGCGTTCTTTACAAGAAGCAGCAGCTAGCGAACTTGCAGCCAGAATGACTGCTATGAACAACGCTAGTGAAAACGCTAGCGAATTAATGGATAATTTAACCTTGTCCTACAACAAAGCAAGACAGGCAGCAATTACCCAAGAACTTTCTGAGGTAGTTGCAGGTGCTAATGCTTAGTAATTTTCAAAAGCTCTAGGCTTTAGGCTCTAAGCTTTAAGCAGTTTATATTTTATTATTCAACGTCTAGGCTAACCTGGGCGTTTTTTTATTGTTTTTAGCTCGAGGCAATTTTACTAAATTATTTAGTTGGCTATAAAAGATCTGAAATAAGCCATTAGAAAGGTGAAAAGCAATAATTTTCTGATTGCGCGATCGCCTAGATTTAAAACTAAAACCGCTACAATATTTTTATGGCTACTGAAAAAGAGACAGAAATTGAAAGATTGATAGTTGCTCGCTTTGACCAAATAGATAGAAAACTAGAGAATCAAATTAATGAAATTAAAATAGAGATAGTCAAAGTAGAATCCAGGTTGGGTCAAGAGATAGTCAAAGTAGAATCTAGGTTGAGTCAAGAGATAAATAAAGTTGAATCTAAACTAGGTCAAGAGATAAATAAAGTTGAATCCAGGCTAGGTCAAGAGATAGCAGGAATTAAAGTTGATGTCAATTGGATCAAATGGCTGTTTGGTGGACTACTCAGTGCAATTTTAATTTTGTTAAGCATAATAATTACTATTCTTTTTAAGCTAGTAAATCCTTGATTGTCTGCACAGAAGTTTACTGTCTACTTCTTTCTTTTTTGTTCAATAAATTACTAGCAATTTCGTACCACATTTGACGATAAGCCCGATCTTTTGAGCTTTCAGTAAGCTGTAGCCTCTTTAGCTCAGGATGTTGAGCGTGAAAAACACTATCCACCTCTTTATAAAAAGCACTGGCATCAAGATTCAAAGACTTAATCCGTTGATAAATCTCCTGTTGCAAATCCCGTTCATTTTGGCTAAGAACAGAATGTTCTACATTATTAGAATTATTAGAGCTAAAGGCAATTGTTTGAGACATTTTAGTTTTAATTGTCGCAAAGCTAAGTAAACCTGGAATCAAAAATACTCCTGCACTAATCATTCCCCAATGCCATGGTTTAATCCGTTTTAAATCAACCGTGAAGGGAATACGAGAAAAGTAATGAGAAATAGCTATAGCTTTGGTATTAAGCCGAGAAATATTGCTGTAGCTTCTAGATCTAAAGCTGCCAGATGAATTAGAATTAAAATCATCAGAATTTCCTGGAGCAACTATCAAAGTACGAACCCTAGAAATAAAGCTGCTAACTGGGGAATTATTCTCTTTAGTTAAAACTTGTAAGACTCGATCTGCTGACTGATAGCGATCGCCAGGTTTATCTGCCAGCATTTTATTGAGTACTTTTTTCAAGTTGGGACTAACTTTTACCTCAGATTCCCACTGCCATTTTCCTTGATAGCTATTGTATAGTTGACTAGGCTGTTTTCCAGTTAAAAGAACCACCGCCGTAGCTGCTAAGGAATAAAGATCGCTACAGGGAAAAGCCTGACCACGGCGGGTTTGCTCGTCAGGAGAATAGCCTTTTTTACCGATTAAGGTAACCGACTGTCCCGTTGACCGAGAAATTGCATTCGCAGCAATTTTGACGCAGCCAAAGTCAATCAAGACAGTTTTGCCATCACTCTCTCGACGAATCAGGTTATCGGGAGAGATATCACGATGAACTAGCTTAGAAGCATGAATATAGTCCAAAACTGGCAGCAAGTCCCACATCATATTAGTAACTTCAGCCTCGCTTAAGCGACCCTTTCTGGTTAACAATTCCCAATAATCTTCTCCTTCAATATATTCCTGCACTAAAAATAGCGATCGCTTGCCATCAACGCGAGTCTGCAATAGTGCTTCAAACTTAGGAATTTGTTTATGCTTCAGTTTATAGAGTATTCCCGCTTCCCGTTCAAATAGATCTTCAGCTTTATTCAGTTCGCGATCGCTTTCTACTTGGGGAGCAAACTCTTTGAGGACGCATAATTCTCGGTAGCGGTGGGTATCTTCGGCTAAGTAGGCTCTACCAAAACCACCTCGACCTATCTGCTTAACAATTCGGTAACGATTGTTAAGGATAACTCCATCCCGCAAAGTAGCAGAGGTTCTAGACATTAACAGCTTTTTTATTCCCAGAAAACAAGGCTATTGTAGCAACGGTTTTTGAAAATCAACAAGGTAAATAATCATTTTAAGAATATAAGCTTCATTAATAAAAGCTAATAGCTAAGAGCCAAAGGCTGATAGCTAGTTATTATGATTTCTTAGACAGCACAGAATTAATTTAAATGGCTCAAGTCAGTCTGCAAGAAATCACTCGTCAATTTGACAATGTTACGGCAATTGAAAATATTACTTTTGAAATTGCCGATCGCGCCTTTTGGGTGTTAGTTGGTCCCTCTGGCTGTGGAAAATCGACTATTTTAAGGACGATCGCTGGATTAGAATCTATCACTAGGGGCGAGCTTTATATTGGCGACAGGTTGGTTAACGATATTCCCGCCAGACAAAGAGATGTGGCAATGGTATTTCAAAATTACGCCCTTTATCCTCATCTGAGCGTGGCTGAAAACTTAGCTTTTGGCTTAAAAATGCGCCAAGAAAAACCCAAGGCGATCGCCAGAAGAGTACAAGAAGTAGCCCGCTCTTTAGATATTGAACATTTACTCAAGCGTAAGCCTAAACAGCTATCGGGAGGACAACAGCAGCGAGTAGCATTAGGTAGAGCGATCGCTCGTCAGCCCCAAGTATTTCTTTTAGACGAACCTTTATCCAATTTAGATGCTCAATTGCGGGATGATACCAGAGCAGAATTAAAACAGCTACATCAAAGAGTAGGCATTACCACTATTTATGTTACCCACGATCAGGTAGAGGCAATGACCCTAGCAGATCGATTAGTAGTTTTAAAAGATGGCAAAGTTCAGCAAATAGGCAGCCCTCAAGCGGTCTATGCCCATCCTGTTAATAGTATGGTAGCGGGATTTTTGGGCAATCCACCGATGAATATTTTGCCTACAGTTTATGAAAACGATCGCCTGATTGTTTTTAATAATCAATCAATATCAATCAATGCTTTACTTAAAAAGCGATTATCAACTAATAGACAAAAATTCGACATTGGTATTCGTCCTGAACATATTACTATTGTCAATTCAGAACTAGACAATGATGATAATTGCCTTATATTACAGGTTGATTTAATTGAACCTTTGGGTAGAGAAACTTTAATAAAAGCGATCGCTCCAGACTCTAATATTCAACTGAATTTATTAGCTGGTGCTAATTGGCAAGGAAAAAAGGGAGATTCTATCTTCGTAAAATTTGACCCAGAAAAATTATTTATCTTTAATCCAGACAACGGTGGAACTATTGAGTAAAAAACCAATAAGATATAACCAATCGTTAATTCTAAATCAACAGTTAGGACAGTTAGGATAGACGGGATCTGCAATTTAAATCCTTTTACTGCCCAGTACAAATAAGCCATGCCTTGTCTCTTCTCTAACTGCCCAAACTGTTGCTAAATAAATATGCCCTTAAACCACCTCACGGATTTAGCTTTTACTTCTACTTTAGAACAGGCTCGCTTAATCAAAGAGCGTCAGGTTACGCCTTTAGAATTAACGGAGCTATATTTAGCCAGAATAGCCAAGTATAATCCCGCTCTTGGCTGTTTTTATTATGTGGCAAAAGAAAGTGCGATCGCTGATGCTCAACAGAAAACTAAACAAATAGCTCAAACTCTAGATACTAATTATCTTCCTCTCTTTTTTGGTGTTCCCATTGGCATTAAAGATCTCAAATTTGTAGCCAATATGCCCATTACCTACGGTATTGCTGCTTTATCAGATCGAATAGCCAAATATGACGAAGGCGTAGTAGCCAAAATTAAAGAAGCAGGATTTATCATTTTAGGCAAAACCGCCACGTCTCAACTAGGTTCTTTTCCCTATACCGAGCCAGAAGGCTTTGAACCAACTCGTAACCCTTGGAATCTTGACTATACTCCTGGTGGCTCTAGTGGTGGTTCGGCTGCTGCTGTAGCTGCGGGGTTATGTTCTATTGCCCTAGGAGGAGATGCAGGAGGCTCTATCAGAGGTCCTGCTGCCTCTTGCGGGTTAGTGGGTATTAAGCCCAGTCGTGGTAGAATTTCTTTTGCGCCCGTAGGAGATCGCCTGAGTGGACTAGGAACTCACGGGATCTTAACTCGCACCGTTGCTGATGCTGCTGCATTTCTCGACATTGCTTCTGGGTATATGGTGGGAGATCCCTATTGGCTAGCCAAGCCAAAGATTCCCTTTCTAGCGACGACTAAACAAACATTACCACCGTTAAAGATTGGTTTTGCTACTTCATTTTTACCCATAGGTGAACCAGCCCCAGAATGTCAGCAAAGCGTAGCTACAGTAGTTCAGCAGTTGACGACCATGGGACATACAGCTATCCCCCAGGAGATAGACTGCTCGGCTTTAATTGAACCATTTAAAACTGTTTGGGCTTCGGCTGTTGCTGCTTCAGGAATCCCTCCAGAGGCATTAAGCCCAATGAACCAATGGGTGCTTACTCAGTCTGGTACGGCAGGAGAATATTTACAGGCGGTGACGCAAATGCAGCTATTTGCCAGACAGTTAGTCAGTCTGTTTGCACAAATTGATGTCTTAGTCGCTCCTACTTATATGCACCCGACAATTAAAGTTGGCGAGTGGGCAGATCTAAGTCCCGAAGATACTTTGGAAAAAATTATTAACTGGATTTTTCCTAACCCACCTTTTAACGTCACAGGTCAACCTGTAGTTAATATACCTGCGGGTTTTGATAGCAATGGCGTGCCTTTAGGTGTGCAGCTAATTGGCAAGCCTACCTCAGAAGCAACAATTATTGCTTTAGCATCTGAGCTAGAACAAGCTCAACCCTGGAGTCAACTGCGTCCTCAAGAATTTGCCTAATTGTTGCTAGTTCCCACCTTGTACCAATTTTCCTGTTGGGTAGGGTCGTATTTGGGGTAATGATGTATTTGGAGTACTGGGGTAGTGAAGTTTCTACTCCAATATTCCAAATACCTCTCCATCTTTACCACTTCTCCATCTTTAATATTTACCAATGCCTAAAAACTTACTTCTTAGTCAAGTTGGTAAGTACTTCATTTGAACGTTCGACAAAGGCTTTCATCCCCTCGGCATCAAAGGCTTTCTGAGACATTAAAGCCAAATCATAAATATGATTGCACATAAGCTTAACCATAGGATTGGAATCTTCTCCGCCCTGGATAATTGTGCCTTTATCTAGATCCAAAAGGTTTTGAATTAAAGGATGGGCAGTGTTGATCATTAAAATGTGATCTTCAGGGAATGCCATCATTTTTTCCTGCATCAAGGCAGCCATTTCCTGCATCCGTCGCATAGCTTCAGGCAGCAAGACCATTGCCGGCGGTGTACCTTGAGGATCGTCAGATTTGATAGCTTGAGTTTTGATGTTGACTCTAGGCTTATTGATTGCTTTCTCAAACAACTCTTTAATCAACTCGCTACGAGTTTTATTAGTAGTTGGATCGACAATTTCTTGTGCTTTGTCGTCTTCTACTAAAGTATCGTCTAATTCTGAGTCAACACGGGCAAACTTAACCTCAGAATACTCTCGCTCCAGAAAAGGAATAAAGTAGTTAGTATCGATAAACGAGTCGAGGAAGAGAACTTCCAAGCCTTGATTTTTGTAAAGTTCGACGTAGGTGTTTTGCGTACCAGGCTCACTACAGTAAATAACGCGGTTTTCTTGCTTTTCCTTGTTGCGTTCGAGGTACTCCTTAAGAGTAGTATAGGGTTCTACTGGTGTAGTGTTCTTGTCGTCATCAACACTTGACCAAGCATCATCCCCAGCAGACTGCACTTCAACTTTTGATGCTTCTTCAGGCGCAGGAGTAGATGTGTCTGCTTGATAGGTAGTACGGTAAATGATTAGATCTTCTACCTGTTTTTTGAATTTCTCGTCTCTAATTGCGCCGTATTTTACAAACGTGCCTACATCTGACCAAGAGCTAACGTATTTACTACGATCTTCGTTGTAAAGAGATTTAAGACGATTGCCAATTTTCTTACTGATAAAGTCAGCAATACGGCGAACGGTACGATCGTTGGTTAAAGCACTACGAGAAACGTTGAGGGGAATGTCAGGACTATCAATTACACCCTGCAAGGGCATTAAAAATTCAGGAATAATCTCCTCACAGTGTTTACTAACAAATACCTGGTTACAGAAAAGCTGAATTTGCCCTTTAGAAAAGTCTACATCGGGTTTTAGTTTGGGAAAATAGAGAATTCCGTTGAGTAGAAAAGGATAGTCTGTATTTAGATGCACCCATAACAGAGGATCTTCTTGGAAAGGATAAAGATAACGATAGAACTCTAAATAATCTACGTCAGTTAATTCTTGGGGGGATTTTTTCCAAAGTGCTTCCTGCTTGTTGATCTGTTCATTATCTAGAACAATCTTGACAGGCATAAAGTCACAGTAGGTTTTGACTAACTGTTTGACTCTTTGAGGTTCTGTGTATTCTAGCTCTTCGTCTTGTAAAGTAAGAGTAATAGTTGTACCGACAGTGGTGCGATCGCTTTGAGTCAGTTCAAATTCTGGTGAACCATCACAAGACCAATGTACCGCAGTTGCGCCTTCTTGATAAGATAGGGTATCGATTTCTACTTTCGCTGCTACCATAAATGCCGAGTAGAAACCCAAACCAAAATGACCAATTAGCTCATTAGAATTTTTCTCATACTTTTTGATAAAATCTTCAGCACTAGAAAAAGCGACTTGATTAATATATTTTTTGATTTCATCGGCAGTCATGCCGATACCATTATCGGCGATAGAAAGAGTTTTCTTAGTTTTATCAACTGCCAGTTTGATTTGTGGTTCAGCAATTTCTCCCTGCATTTCCCCTGCTAAAGATGCCATTTTTAGTTTCGAGATCGCATCAACAGAGTTAGAGATTAGTTCCCGCAAGAAGATTTCGTGATCGGTATAAAGAGACTTCTTAATAATTGGGAAGATATTCTCGGTATGAATCGTAATGTTGCCTTTTTCAAGTACAGCCATATTTGTAATTACAGTCTCAATCGTAAATTTCTTTCAATATTAATATTGTCCGATCGCCCCAAAGATAATGTTCTAGGATACCCTACCTCCAACTATGCGGATTACCCTACCTTTTTTCAAGGATGAGGGATGAGGAAAAACATAGCGCAATAGTAATTTAGGCGTTGCACAATTAAAGATAGAAGTAACAATACTGCTGGATAAAAAAGTTATACCAACGCGATCGCAAAAAACCAATCAAGCTCAACCTCTCGAATTAAAAAAACAGGGAACTTATATTGTTAAGGTAATTCCTGCTGATTACGCACAATATTTTCCGTCATTTCTGCAAGTTCGCTCAGTTCAATTTCTAATTTAGTAGCTTTTTTTTAGTAGCTTTTTTTTGATAATTAAGCTTTTTGGCGATCGCAGCACGAGCTAAATCTTCTCTATCGCTTTTTAAAGCCTTTTTAGCTACTTTTTCCCAGACTTGAACTTCGGCGATCGCTTTTTGATATTCAGGCTGAATCTGATTCCAAACTGATTTAATATCTATTAGAGATTCAGTTAGTAGCTGTTGTGCGGTCTTGCTATCTTTACCTTTCAAGGCGTTTTTAATTGGTTTGTATAGTTTTGAAGTATCTAGCGTATTTACAAGGGGTAAAAAGTTTCTTACCTGTCGGCTGTCGCTAACGCCTGTTTTACACCAGCTAGCAAAATGTTCACAGTTATTAAACAGTAAATTATATTTTTGTTCTCCTAATCGGCTTTCGGCTCTTTCGACTACCGCATCTGGGATGTAACCAAAGCCATCATTATATTCAGCAACGTAGATAGGGTTTCCTTGGCTAAAAGTTGCTAAATCAGTTCTTTCAATTGTTTCACTTGGCTTACGGTAATGAATTACTGTGCCGTCACCGCAGTCAATACCATGATGTTGATATAGTCCGTCTAGCTGCCACAAGTTTCGATATGCGTATACGCGATCGCCTTTTGCCATTAAAGTAGTTTATTAACTGATGTTACGCAGTATAACGAAAAATCAGTAGTTTAAAAGTGCGATTGAGGGGTTTGCGTAAGCTTGTGTATAATGAACCCCTCAAGCATAATTGATTATTTTGTAAGCTGTTCTTGAGTTGTTTGCGGTTGATTTGAGGAATGAGTGGTACGCCATAATGCTGTTGTTCCAGCAACTAAGGCGATCGCCGCGATCGCACCTGCGGCAATGCTTGTCAAACCAGCAAGACGATTTTTACGATTTAACCTTTGTCTATTTACTTCGTCTGGCTGTTGGGGTTGATGGTAACGATGGAAAATCTCATCACTCAACCATTCTGCTGTGGCATTAAAATCATGTATGGGAGTAGGTAACATTTCTAAATAGGTTACGTTGCGAATTAAATCTCCTGTCCTACCACTTACTTTTACTTTGTCAAAAATATTGGCAACTCCATTGCGAATGCCCAACTTCATTAAAGTACCCCGCATATTTGCATTGACGAGATGAAGTGTTTTATGTTGCGAGAGTGCCAGCAAATTTTTAGCAATAGTTGCTCCCTCTTGATAGGCAATTTGAGCGACGGGAGGATAAGAATGATCTTTAACTACAGCACAGTCTCCTGCTGCGAATACTTCGGGAAAATCTGGTAGCTGTAAGGTAGTATTTACTAAGGGTAAACCGTGTTTGTCGCGGTTTTCATCGGCAATGTCTAGGTCTTTAATCAAAGGATTAGTTGCAGTACCCGCTGTCCAAATAGTAGTTTTAGTCTCTATAGTTTGAGTTGTTTCAGAATCTTTAAGCTGATATTCAAGGCGATCGCCAGTGACTTTAGTTACTCCTGCTCCTAATAATAGTTCAACAGGTATAGCGCGGTTTTTTAGTGCCTTGAGAGCGGTATCTTTTAAATGAGAATTAACGTCTCCTTTAAGAATTTCTGAACCATGATTAATTAACACGAGCCGAATCTTGCTAAAGTCGCCACCTAATTTCTCGTACCATTGAGGCAAGAGATCTGCCAGAGTAGCTGCTATTTCGACTCCAGAAGGACCTGCACCTACTATTGCCACCGTAAGTAAAGCCTTTTGGCGATCGCTTTCTAATTGACTTGCTTGCTGAAGGCATTCCCGTAGGTGCTTTTCTAATGCCACAGTATCTTCTTTTGTACGGAAAGCAAAGGCATTTTCTTTTGCTCCCTCAGTATCGAGATATCCTTGAGTACCGCCCACTCCTAAAACTAGATAGCGGTAGTTATAGTGTAGCCCAGATTCAAGCTCTAGCCGACGCTGGTGTAGATCGATCTTGGTTACTTTATCTCGAACAAAAGTAACTTTACTGCCTTCTAACAATTTTTCATAGCGAGGAAGAACCTGTTCGTTCTGCATTTCCCCTGATAGGTGTTCGTAAAGTAACGGTTTAAAAACAAAACGGTCATTAGGATCGATTAAAATAACAGGCTCGCTATAGTGATGATGGCTCAGGTGTAAAGCGGTAAACAGTCCAACAAAGCCACCGCCGACGATTACTGTAGGATTAGTTATGTCATTCATAATTTTTAGTTTTTAGCTCTTAGCTTTTAGTGAAATACCTATTACCTCTTACCTATTACCTCCTGGTAAAGTAGTCAATGATGATTCATGCAACTTTATCCACTCCGAGGCTTTCTAATCAGAAATACCAAGCCTGCTGCACTTAAAACAATCCAACCGCTGACGTAATAGGAATCAACATAGCCCAGAACGTCAGATTGGGTATTAATACTGTCAGAAATAATAGAAATAGCTCTGTTTCTCGCCAGATCCTCGCCTCCTCCCTGATTCAAAAAATACTGAGTTAGCTTGTCAATATATTCCAGCGTTATAGGATTGGAAAGAGATACTGCTTCGTTGATGTAGCTAGAATGAAATTGAGCGCGACGGTTTTGAAAGAACTTCAAAAAAGCAGAACCACAGGCTATGGAGATATAAACCACCGCATTAAATAAAATTGAAGCATCGCGGGAGTCCTCCTTTTTGGCGTGAGACGTAACAATAGACGAAAGAGCAGGAAGCATTAAAGGCTGTGATAAACCGCGAAGTATCAAAGAAGGAATTAGTTGCTGCATTCCAGTTTGACTAGTAGTCGTATGGACGTTCATCCAGAAACTAATGGCGTATCCAATCAAACCGACTGAGGCAATCAGGCGCAGATCGAAAAGTTCCATTAATTTTGGCACAAAAGGAGTAGTTACAACCTGAGGTAATCCATAGAAAGTAATAGTTTCGCCAAGTTCTAGAGCATTGTAGTTTTGAATCGGGATTAGATAAAAGAGCAGAATAACTAGGGATTCACCCTGACCAAAAGCATAGATCGCCGTTACTACTATTGACAGAGCAAAACCGCTTCGCTTAAACAAACGTAAATTGAATAAAGGGTTTTTGCTGTTAAATTCAACTACTAGAAAAAACAAGAGGCAAATAGCAGCAACAATCGTGGAGTAGACAATTAGTTTATAGTCAAACCAGTTTTTATAAACTCCATCTTGAATCACGTATATGAAACAAGTTATACCGATGGTATATAAACTCATTGCCAGCCAGTCAAATCGTTTGAGTAACTGTAACTGCGCTGGCTCAGACTTTAGACCATAGTACGCTCCCGCAAAAGCTAAAACTCCAGGAATAAAATTCAGGTAAGGAACATAGTGCCAGCTATAATCATATGTAATCCAGCCACCAAGATCGGGACCGACTCCAGGTGCTAGGGCAAGTGATACTGAGTTTAAAACCAGACCAATAGGTCGTTTGGCAGGCGGTAGCTGGGTCACAATTACGATCAGTGAGGTCGCAGTAAGCCCACCCCCAGCCAATCCTTGAATAGCCCGAACCACAATCGTTAGAGGTAAGTTTGTTGCCAGACTAGCGGCAACACAAGCAACAAGAAATAAACAGACGTTAACTAAGAAATAGCGTCGAACAGAGAAGACTTTTGAGAAAAAGCCAGCCACAGGTATAGATATTACTAGAGCAACTATATAACCATAGAGAACCCAGGCACCAAAAGATAAAGGAACGCCCAATTCTCCAGAAAGATTATGGAGCGAAGGGATCGTACTTTGCAAGGCAAACGTCGACATAAAAGCTGCCAGAGCAGCAGATATAACTCCAGTCCAGTCGCGAAAAGATACTTGCTCAGAGGGCGTCGGTTGTGATGAAGTTGGAGAACTGCGGTTATCGTTTTGGGAGTTGTCAACACTTCGGCTGGTCATACTATTTTTTTCCTGGCATTAAAAAATTGACGCTAAAACTTGATTTCAGCTTCGTCAGCAGGTGGCTGGGCAGGAACACTACCTGCACCATAATTAGGTGCTTTAACGTCTCTAATTTTTGGTTTTTGGGAACGATGCTCCTCGAAAGTTCCTGATTCTCTTTCTAGTTGATTGTCTTCTTTTATATCTTCGCGGTTTAATCCTTGGCTCGATCCATTATTGTTATGTAAATTTTGTTCTTCGCGCTCTATTTGATGGTTGCTTGGCTGTTCACGCCGTAGTCCTTCGCGGATTAGTTCTTCATTATTTTGTTGCTCGCGGTTTGGTTTATTGTTATTTGGCTGTTTGCGGTTTAGTTCTACGTCATCTAACTGTTTAAGATTTGGCTCATTTGTTGGTGTTTGAACTATTGTTGTCTCTGACTTTGCATAAGACTGAATTGCTAGAACAAATACAGTACAAGTCACTAAAAAATTAATTGTTTTATTCATTACCTATTACCTTTCATCCCTTCATCACCAAGTCTCTTTGTCTCCCCGTCCAGCACCACGCTGACCTCAACAGACATCCCAGGAACGATTAAATTTTCATAACCTTTAACACTCTGAGGATCGAAAAGAATTTTGACGGGGACTCTCTGGACAATTTTGATAAAGTTTCCCGTAGCATTCATAGGCGGTAATAGGGAAAATTCTGCTCCCGAAGCTGGAGCAATGCTGTTGACCCGACCCCAAAAAGTCTGACCCCCAAGAGTGTCTATAGAAATTTTGACTGGTTGACCTACTCGCATTTGTCTGAGGTCTGTTTCTTTAAAATTAGCTACGATCCAAGAGTTGGTAGGCACGACGGACATTAAAGCTTGACCTGGCTGTACATCTTGCCCGATCCGTACAGTTTTGTTACCAACTCGTCCATTTGTATCAGCAGCAATATTGGTATAGTCCAACTGAAGTCGAGCATTTGCTACTTCTGCCTCGGCTTGAGTTACTTTAGCTAGAGCAGCCTCATACTGACGACGATTTACCTCAATTTGCTCTTCAGTAGATGCAACTGCTTCTAAATCTCCTCTTCTAGTTTCTAGTTGTCCTTTAGCAGCAGCAACGTTGTCGCGGCTTTCTACATATTGTTTTTGAGCCTGCTTGATTTTCTTAATCGCCACTTCTTTGCTGGCTAAGTCTTGTTCGTAGGCGGTTCTAGCCGAATCTAACTGTTGAGCTGAACTAACCCCGCGATCGTAGAGAAACTGATAGCGAGCGTAATCTGCCTTAGTTTTTTGAATATCAGCTTCAATGCTTGCCAGTTGAGCTTTGGCTTCGGGAATATTGGCTTTGGCTGCTGCTACTGCTGCTTCTGAATTAGCAAGACTAGCTAGAGCAGCATCAATTTCTCCATACGCCTGAGTGTTTTGAGCGCGAGCATCTTTAGCAGCTAAGGCGATATTAGCTTGGGCTACTTGGGCTTGTTTTTTTGCTGCTGCCAAACTAGCTTGAGCCTGCTGTAACTGTACTTGATAATCGCGGGGGTCTAACTTGACTAACGGCTGACCTTTGGTAACAATTTGATTATCATCAACCAGAACTTCAGCTACTTTTCCACTAATCCGAGGATTGACTGGATGTATATGATTGGTAACCGAAGCATCATTTGTATAGCTGTGAGTAGAATGATGTCGCCACCAGAGATAAGCAAAAAACAGCAAGGCGATCGCACCTAGACCCAATCCTATTATCAGCAGAGGCGATCTAAATCTCTGCTTCTGTTCGGGTTTTTTATCCTCTGCTTCTGTCTGTTTAGGATCGGTTGCTGTCTCGTCTGTTTGCTTAATATCGGTTGAGGAATCAGTCATGGCAATTTATATAAATCAAGCTGATAAGTGCGGTAGAAAAATTTTGCTTTAATTTTACAGTAAATTAGTTAAAATCAAAGAATAGAGTGGCAGTAAACTATGACTTACATTGCTTCCTTGATTCCTTTGTTAATCAAAAACCAATTCATCGGATAGCTAGTAGCAAAACCAATTACCATGCCAATCTGCATCATGAACCAGTAAACAGGGTCATTTGCTTCTAGGGGTGGGTTAAAGAAGACAAAACGCATCAACGCCATCCAGCCAAATAGTCCAATTTCAAAAGCAATTAGCGAAAATGTATCTGCTTTGATAGCAGCTTTTAACCCTTCACCAAAGGTCAGATCTCTCATGGGGGCAATAGCGAAATACTGAAAGATAATGCCCAGTAAAAAGGCCAGCGTAAAATCGAATATATATTCAGTCAGCAAATTAGAACTGTAAAGCGTAAAACCAGTTAAAAATACGCCCCACTCGGCAATAATATCGCCTAGAGTACAGCCACCTCCACAATGGGTAGTACCTGAAAAAACAGTTTTCCAATAGGGTTTTTTAGCTTGATGGTGTCCTTGTTGATGATGATGTCCTTCTCGCTTGTGCTGTTTTTTAGAACTAGATCGTCCGATGTCCCAGTAAGCCCAAAGTCCTATTGGACCAAAATATAGAGCCGTAATGGGCCAAACCCACTCCATAATCGACATTTTCTGCCGATAACCTCGGACAAATATGTCTAAAAGAATGGCGATCGCACTAGCAAAAGCAGCAATTAAGGATATGTCTGCAATTGTTATTAACCATTGGGAATGGGGCATAAGATTGTGTCTCCTTAAATCTACGAAATACAGGCTGATAGCGTTGTATAATAGGTAGAGTTTGCTATCCATGATGCTGATATGTGTTTAGCATAAGTGAAATGCCAAAGCATTTCTTCTCTTTTCTTGCTCAAATTTGCTAAAAGTTGCAGTTGTTTTAACTTTTAATTTGCCACCTGGATTCAAAACTCAAATTCTACTCGGCATTCTGAGTTTAGCGATGAAAAAACGAGGAACGCTGCCAATAGTCAGAACAATCTGTAGCTTTTTTACTGATTATTCAAACTGAATGAACAGGGTATTTAGGACGGGAATATTTATTAAAAAGACGTATATTTTCTTTGATGACTCCGATGGTCTTTCATGACTTTGACTCTTTCTCTATAGCTGCGTATAAACTAGCTAAATTATCCTTGACAGAGGCTTGGGAGTTATAGACGCTCGAACCTGCTACCAAAACAGTCGCCCCTGCTTTTACTACTAAGGGTGCAGTTTCGAGATGAATCCCGCCATCAACGGCGATCGCCACATCCAAACTACGATCCTGTATAATCCGCTTGAGGCTGGCAATTCTGGCTAATTGAGAGTGAATAAACGACTGACCGCCAAAGCCAGGATTTACGGTCATAATCTGTACTAAATCTACTAGATCGAGAACGGGAATAACCGCATCTATAGACGTACCAGGATTAATAGTTACTCCTGCTTCTATACCCAACTCTTTAATTGAAGATAAGACTCGATGCAGATGGGTGCAGCTTTCTTGATGCACGATTAAGCGATCGGCACCAGCTTTGGCAAAAGCTTCTAGATAACGTTCTGGTTGAATAATCATCAAATGAACGTCGAGAAACATATTAGTTAAAGGACGGATCGCCGCTACCGTATCCCAGCCAAAAGAAATGTTAGGCACAAACTGCCCGTCCATAATATCAATTTGAATTCCTTTTGCCCCTGCAACTTGGGCTTCTTCTACTGCTTTACCTAAATAGGCAAAGTTGCCAGATAAAATTGACGGTTCGATCTTAATTTGATTATTATGTGCCATCTTTTTTACTGTTGAAATAGCGTTAGTAGTATTTTTGTGGCTGGGACGCGGGTTGCCTAAATCGCCTTGCCAAAGAGCAATTCCTCCCAGAATTACCGCTATATTAAGTATAGTTTTGATGTTAGGTAGTAGTTCAAAGTTAATTTTTTTGGCTCTAGTACCACCAATATAGGACAGTCATAGTGAAAAGTATTTTCCCAAGAGGCGATCGCCTTCTTTAGTCTTTTATTCCATTTTTTTCCTTATCCCTTAAAACCTACTCCCACTCAATTGTCCCTGGGGGTTTGGAGGTAATATCGTAAACCACACGATTTACTCCTTTTACCTCGTTGACAATTCGATTAGAAATAGTTTCTAATAAATCATAAGGAACTCTTGACCAATCTGCGGTCATGCCGTCTTCACTGGTAATGAAGCGCAGCACAATTGGATGAGCATAGGTGCGTTTATCTCCCATTACTCCCACGCTGCGAATTGGCAATAGCACCGCAAAGGCTTGCCAGTAGTCGTGGTACATACCCTGTTTACTAATTTCATCGCGGACAATAAAATCAGCATCTCGCAGAATGTTCAGTCTTTCGGCGGTAACTTCCCCAACGATCCGAATTGCTAAACCTGGGCCTGGGAAGGGATGGCGACGAACAATTTCTTCTGGCAAACCAATAGCACGGGCAACATTACGCACCTCATCTTTAAATAGCTTTCGTAAAGGTTCAACTAATTTAAAGCGTAAATCTTTGGGTAAACCACCAACGTTATGATGGCTTTTAATTTTGACTGCTACTCTTTCACCTGTTTTGGGGTCAACATTGGTATCAGCCGATTCAATCACATCAGGATAAAGAGTTCCCTGCGCCAAATAATCAAAAGGCCCTAATTTTTTTGACTCTTCTTCAAAAACTTTGATAAACTCATGTCCAATACGACGACGCTTGAGTTCGGGATCGCTTACGTCCTCTACCTGTTTTAAAAAGCGATCGCGAGCCATCACGTATTCTACAGGAATCAAGAACTTATTTTTAAATATTTCTACCAGTCTTTCTGGTTCACCCTTACGCATGAAACCCTGATCGATAAACATACAGGTCAACTGGTCGCCAATGGCTCTATGGAGTAGAAAAGCCAAGGTAGAAGAATCAACCCCTCCAGAAAGAGCCAATAAAACTCGTTTATTACCTACTTTAGCGCGAATATCTCGAATTGACTCTTCAACAAAGACTTCTGTTGTCCAGGTTGGTTCACATTCGCAGACATGATAAACAAAATTACGAATTAAAGCGATCCCACCATCAGAATGCACTACTTCAGGGTGAAACTGTACGCCGAAAAGCTTTTTCTCAGGATTAGAAATAGCAGCACAGGGAGTATTCTTGGTGTATGCCAAAATAGAAAACCCTTCTGGAAGCTTAATGCAGGAGTCTCCATGACTCATCCACATGGTAGCTCCAGACTCAACGTTAGTTAGCAGGTCTGTAGGGTCTTCTATAAATAGGGGCGCTTTACCATATTCGCCTAATTTAACTTTTTCTACCGTACCGCCCAATTGCTTGACCATTAGCTGCATTCCGTAGCATACGCCAAGAATAGGAATGTCTAAATTCCAGATTTCAGGATCGCATTGGGGAGCATGATCTTCGTATACAGAACTCGGTCCACCAGAGAGAATGATTCCGTGAGGGTCTATTTCGCGAAGCTGTTCGGCAGTAGTTTGATAAGATAAAACTTCTGAATACACTTGAGTTTCTCGTATTCTACGAGCAATTAACTCAGAGTATTGAGAACCAAAATCAATAATGATTATTTTCTGGCGATTAGTTTGATTTACCAGAGACTTAGGAGATAAAGTCTCATTGCTAGGGGAGATTGATTCTGTCTGGATAGTCACTGTACTCTAGTAAAGTCTGTGTAGGTAATTAAGTAACAAAGTGTGAATAATTATCGGCTTTTACGCCATTCTTGTATCTGAAGAGTTATGATCCAACAGGGTCAGGCTCTATACGTATAAAGTGCTATAAATATTCTTAACAGGTTAACATAGATTGGGTAGCAAAACGAGAGCATTCTTGCTTTTTTTGATAATGTTTCTCTGGCGATCAAATAATACTGAGCCAACGCAAAGTTTCTTTTCCGTATACTTGCGAATATATGCCTGAGATTTTAAATCGATCGCCTGAGTGAGTTCTTCATAAACCAAATCTGCCCAGCTAAAATTTTGTTCATTGCTTGAATCTAATTCCCGCAGCAGGTTCAAAGCAGAGTCAGCAGTAGAACATTCAAGAATTTTAATCGCTTCAGCCTGGGGTAAACCCAGCTTGGCACAATAAGCGGTTAAGATCTCTAGTCTGCCATCGGCAAGATGATTATGGGTGTGAAAAATTCCCCCAGCCAACTTGATCAGCTTACCGTGATAACCAAATAGCAAAATTGACTTTACTTCTGCAAAGCCTGCGGTTACCAACATTGAACCCAGCCAGTTAGCGGTTTTGATAATTCTTGAGGAATCTATGCCCGATCTTTGCGCCAGATCGATACCATTTTCGCCGATACAAAAGACTAAAGAATCATAAAAAGCAGCCTTTTCCCTAATTTGAGTCTGATATTCTTCTAGCTGACTGGGGGCTATTAATGGCTGAACAATTCCTGTTGTCCCTAACAAAGATAATCCTTCTACTACTCCAAAGGCTTCATTAGAGGTGCGTTTAGCCAGTCTTTGTCCTTCGGGCATAATAATAGTTATCACAATGCTTTCATTACTTTGAAGCAAAGGTTTGAGATTTTCTACAATTAATTCTTGGGCATAACTATAAATTGCTGCTTGGTTCTCACCATAATGACCAATACCTTCACCTCCTTTGATGGTAATTTGCTCAGAATTAGAATTACTCAAGCTTACCTTTGCCCAAATAGGCGTATGACAAGTTAAATCCAGGTGATCTCCAGGATCGCTACGAGTTATGGCGATCGCCGTATATTCATCAACTTTTGCCACCTGTTCAACAGCAATATCTACTATCTGGGATGGTTTGATTAAATTTACCTTGACCGTAGCTTGAGATGATTGTTGATGGAGATGGCGTAAAGCAGCGATCGCACTAGCACAGGCAAAGACAGGTAAGGTATATCCAGTAGACATTGTTCATTGTTTATTTGTTAAGCTCAGATTCTACAGCTTGATTGTGTCCCAATTCTTTTGCCTTATACAAATTTTGGTTGGCAGCAGCAATCAAATCCTCAAATTCACATTAATTTCCTCGTGATTGACTAGTTTTAAGTCAGATAGACCCAGTTTTAATTATTTCATGGATGCAT
Source organism: Waterburya sp. (assembly GCA_965218345.1). Taxonomy (GTDB): domain Bacteria; phylum Cyanobacteriota; class Cyanobacteriia; order Cyanobacteriales; family Xenococcaceae; genus Waterburya. The sequence continues at coordinate 4,178,042 of CBDCKS010000002.1, read as the reverse complement.
ATTGTATTTAAAGCAATTACCCGAACTTGATATTAAATATCTTTTCCAAACTCATACTTATGAATGATTGAAAATCCCTATAATTATTACTAGTTTTTAAATCAGCTTATCTGGCGTAATAGGTAAATCGCGAACCCGTTTACCCGTAGCGTGATAAATCGCATTAGCGATCGCAGCAGCCGTTCCTACTATGGCTATTTCTCCAATACCCCTGGCACCCAAAGGATTGGCATGATAATCTGGTTCGCCACAGAAGATCGCTTCAATTTCAGGAATATCGGCATTAACTGGTACGTAATATTCGCCTAAGTTAGCGTTGACATAATTGCCGTAACGGGTATCGAGATAGGTATGTTCCTGTAGTGCCATGCCAATTCCACCAACAATCCCGCCAATGGTTTGGGATTTTGCTGTTTTAGGGTTAATAATCTTGCCCACATCTACCGCCGAGACGACTCGCGATACATTGATATCGCCTAAGAGTTCATCAACTCGCACCTCAACAAAAGTTGCGCTAAAAGAGTGCATTGAATACTGTTCTTTTTCCTTACCTGGTTCAGAAGATGCCTCGGCTTCAATTGATTCTTGGTTAGCTTGAGCGAGAATTTCTTGGTAGCTTAATCCTTGGGATGAATTTTCTTTGTCAAATATACGTCCGTCTTGTGCTTTGAGATTATTATCCTTAGTTCTGGCTAGAGGAGAATTCAATTGTTGTTTAGCTAAAGCCAAGGCTTGCGATCGCGCTTGTTGACAGGCAGCTTGAACCGCCGAACCTACGGAGGCTACGGTCATCGAACCGCCGTGTGCTGGGGCAAAAGGAAAATTAGAATCACCCAACTCAAAAGTAATGCGATCGCTCGATATACCCAAAGCCTCTGAAGCAATTATGGTCATGGTAGTATAAGTTCCAGGACCCATATCGGAAGCAGCACTCTGTACCACCGCCGTACCGTCGTTTAAGATGCGGGCTTTGGCAGTAGCAGGTCTGCGTATCATCGGATAAGTACCCGTTGCCATCCCGTAACCAATAAGTATTCCGTTTTCACTCATCGATCGCGGTTTGGGATTGCGTTGACTCCAGCCAAAGGCTTCTGCACCTTGTCTGTAACATTCTCTCAAAGCTTTTGACGACCAGGGCAAATTAGATTCTGGATCTTGTTCGGCATAATTAATCTGTCGCAGTTCGAGAGGATCGATTCCTAGTTTGTAAGACAATTCATCCAGTGCGGACTCTAAAGCATAAACTCCCTGTGCTTCTCCTGGCGCACGCATGAAAGTAGGGGCAGAAATATCTAGCTTTGCCAGTCTGTATTTAGTTTGCGCGTTGGGACAGGCATATAGAAAGCGAGAAGCGTTAAGCACATTTTCGGTATAGGTTTCAAATTGCGCTGTCTCTCCTGTAGCCTCGTGGATAATCGAGGTGAGAGTTCCGTCTTTATTTGCGCCCATAGCAACCCGTTGAGTAGTATAAGGACGATGCCCCGTCATACTAAACATTTGCTTGCGGGACAAAACCAGCTTGACAGGACGATTTACAACTTTAGCAGCAATAGGTGCGATCGTAGTTTGCTGCCAGATCCGTCCCGCACAGCCAAAAGCACCACCGACAAAAGGTGAAATAACTTCAACGTTTGCTTCGGGAATACCAAATACAGAACCCAGATGTTGCTGTACACTTTTTACCCACTGAGTTTTATCGTAGAGTTTTAAATTGTCCCCTGACCAAATAGCGATCGTGGCATGGGGTTCGATGGGATTATGATGTTCTGTGGGAACTTTGTAATTAACATTAATACTTACTTCGGCATTTGCTAATGCTGCCTCTGGGTTGCCACGAGATTTATCAGGTTTTTCCTCAGATGTAATTAATTGACCTGCTTGTTCGGCTTTTTCCACACTGACGCTATGTTCTTCTTCTCGATACTCAACTTGAATCAAAGATGCTGCTTGTTCGGCCTGTTCCAAAGTCTCGGCGACAGTAACCGCTACAGGCTGTCCGTAAAAATGAATGCGATCTGTGTAGAGAGTCTGGGGATATTCTCCTGCCGATGGGGCAGCAGTAATTTTCTGTTCTTGGGGAATTGGTTTAAATGGTAGCTTGGGTGCATTTTGATGAGTAATTATCGCTATTACTCCTGGAACTGCCTGGGCTTTTCTAGTGTCAATATTGGCAATACGCCCTTTAGCAACGGTACTGGTAGTTATTACCCCATGAGTGACATTCTCAACGGGAAATTCCGCAGCATATTTGGCATCCCCTGTAGTTTTGAGTTTTCCCGTAACTCTTTTTTTAGCTTGTCCGATAACCTGATTCATCATTTGTAGGTAATTATATTTAACAAATTAATAGAGAAAAAAATGTCGATGTTTTACTCACTACTTCCTAAGCCGAAGCTGCAACAGTAGATAATGCCCTCACAATGGCACGCTTACCCAACTCAACCTTAAAAGCGTTGTGTTCGTAGGTTTTTGCCCCTGCTAAGGTAATTTCTGCTGCTTGTCTAAAAGTTTGCTCGTTAGGTTGCTTACCAACCAGCATCTCTTCAGCCTCAAAAGCCCGCCAGGGTTTGAGTGCCACGCCTCCCATAGCAACTCTCGCGTCCTGAATAACATTATCTTGGATATTTAAAGCAGCAGCAACTGAGACTAAAGCAAAAGCGTAAGAATTGCGATCGCGCACCTTCACATAATACGATTTGTCACTAAATTCTGAAGCAGGTAAATCTACCGCCGTAATTAGTTCCCCTGGCTGTAGTTCGGTTTCGATTTCTGGAGTATCTTCTGGTAGACGATAAAAATCGGCGATCGCAATTTTCCTTTCACCATCACTCCCCTGTACGCGCACCACAGCATCCAATGCAGCCAAAGCCACACACATATCAGATGGATGAGTGGCAATACACTGTTCGCTCGTTCCTAAAATGCCATGAATACGATTAAAACCTTCAATGGCTGCACAACCCGAACCTGGTTCGCGTTTGTTACAGGGCATCGCAGTATCGGTAAAGTAATAACAGCGAGTGCGCTGCATCAAATTCCCCCCAACCGTTGCCATATTACGTAACTGAGGGGATGCGCCAGCTAAAAAGGCTTGAGACAATACAGGATAGCGTTGACGAATTAAAGGATGATTAGCCGTATCGCTATTTCGTGCCATGGCACCAATTCTTACTCCACCATCGGGCAATTCTTCAATTTGTGCCAAGGACAGTTTAGTCACATCAATTAAATGATCTGGCTGTTCTACCCCTTCTTTCATCAAATCGATTAAATTTGTACCACCACCAAGAAACTTAGCTTGTTCGATACTATTAATCGCCAAGATTGCTTCATCTGTACTGTTAGCGCGAGTATAATCAAAAGTTTTCATAATATTAAAGCTATAATTTGCTCCTTAAGACCAAAAGGCAGAATAATAATCCGCTACTTGCTAATTACTACTTATTCTTATTCTTCATCCCTTCAAATAAACTTCTTTAACCGAAGCAACAATACCTGGATAAGCACCACAGCGACAAAGATTACCGCTCATGCGTTCTTTTATTTCGGCATCAGTTAATTCAAAAGGCGCATCGAGATTGCTAATATCTACGGTAACGGCACTAGCCTCCCCTGCTGCCACTTCATCTAGCATTGCTACAGCCGAACATATTTGTCCAGAGGTACAGTAACCACACTGAAAGCCATCATTATTGATAAATGCTGTTTGAATTGGGCTTAATTCTTCACCATCGGCAATACCCTCGACAGTAGTAATTTCAGCATCTTGATATTGAATTGCTAAAGCCAGACAAGAATTAATCCTTACTCCATCAACTAACACCGTACAAGCACCACATTGACCATGATTACAGCCTTTTTTTGTTCCCGTTAGTCCGACTCTTTCCCGCAGCACATCGAGTAAAGTAACGCGGGGTTCGATATTAACGCTTTGTTGAACGCCATTAATCTTAAAAGCAATTTCTGCGCCATTTGCACTTAGAGTGGGTACGGAAGTTGCGGGTTGAGACTTAGCGGTTTTAAACCAGTCGCTAACTATAGTAGCGAAGGTACTAAAAAACATTATCTGACCGAAGCGTCGGCGTTTGAATCTAATTCTCATCAGGTTTCTTTTATGGTTGTTGAACTAAGGTTAGTATCGAATTACTGCTTTAATAACAAATGATTAGGTTTTTCTTGATTCTTGCGCGTATGTTGGGTAAAAAAGCATTTTACAAGTTTTTAACTTTAACTTGTTGTCAAATATTGCGAAAGCTTTACTAAAACTGCTATTTGTTGAATAATTTAATGTTTACTCCTTGAATACAAAACGATCTGTTTCTAAAGAAGGCTTGCTTTAAAATATGATGTTTTGATAAAAGTTTTTAGCGCGATCGCGATTTTTAACACAAACATATAATGAATTGACTAATGAATTGACTTTCATAATTTTTAAATTTGTCTGCTAGATATTTTCTGAATTTCTGTCAGTTTTATCATTCATTGCATTGGCGATCGCTCGGCGGGGCATATCTACTTGAAATTACTAAATTTTATAGAATCCATTGATGATCGCTAAGATAAAAGAGAATACTTCAATTGTCTAATCGTCATAATGCCAACAACACAAGCCAACCCATATCTTGATGGTAATTTTGCACCAGTGCGTCAAGAAATTACCGCACAGACACTGCAAGTAATTGGTGAATTACCCCCAGATTTGTCAGGGATGTTCCTGCGTAATGGTCCTAACCCCCAATACTCACCTCTAGGTCAGTATCACTGGTTTGATGGCGATGGAATGTTACACGGGGTTCGGATTCACAATGGACAAGCAGAATTTCGGAATCGCTACATACGTACAAAAGGATGGCAGATTGAACATGAAACAGGTAAAGCAATCTGGAGTGGTTTATTAGAACCTCCACAAATGGATAATCCTGATGGTTCTACTAAAAATACGGCTAACACGGCTTTGGTTTGGCACGCTGGAACCATGTTGGCAACTTGGGAAGGAGGTGCGCCTCATGCTATAGATGTTCCTACATTAGATACCATTGGCAAGTATACCTACGATGGTAATTTGGCATCTGTTTTTACCGCCCATCCTAAGATAGACCCAATAACCGGGGAAATGATGTTTTTTGGTTACTCTTTTACCCCACCCTACCTGCAATATAGTGTGGTTTCTTCCACGGGGGAACTATTGCGGACAGTACCTATCGAGATCCCGATGGCGGTGATGATGCACGATTTTGCGATTACAGAAAATTATACAATTTTTATGGATTTACCCCTAACTTTTAGCCAGTCAAGAATGCAACGGGGAGAACCATTATTAATGTTTGAAAGCGATAAACCTAGCCGCTTTGGTATCGTTCCCCGTCACGGTGACAACAATGATATTCGTTGGTTTGAAAGTCTTGCTTGCTATGTCTTTCACACTTTAAATGCTTACGAAGAGGGGGATGAAGTAGTGCTGATAGCTTGTCGCCTGAATTCTACTAACGTGCTGATGTCTGAAGATTCGGCATCTGCTCTTGAAGACAGTACGCCTAGATTACACCAATGGCGTTTTAACCTCAACACTGGAACTATCTCCGAAACCAGGCTCGATTCGGTAGCTTCAGATTTCCCCAGGGTTAATGAAAACTTTTTAGGACGAGCGAACCGATATGGTTACACTGGCAGAATGATACAAAGTTCGATGCCTTTATTTGATGGAATAGTTAAGTATGACTTGAATACTGGCAAGTCCCAAACCCATGAATTCGGCTCTGGACGTTACGGTGGCGAAGCGGTGTTTGCACCGCATCCAGATGGCAAGGATGAGGATGATGGTTGGTTGATTACTTTTGTCCGCGATCGCCACTCAGAAACTTCAGAATTGGTAATTGTAAATGCTAAAGATGTCACATCCGAACCAGTAGCGCGGGTGTTAATTCCTCAGCGCGTACCCTACGGTTTTCATGGTGCTTGGATTAGCGAAGCACAGCTTAATTTTTAAGTTCTAAACTTTAATACTTAATCGAGCCGACTTTCGCGATCGCTCTTATGAACCGATTCTAGAATATAGCGATCGTATACCAACCACTTAACTAATTCTTTGTCTGATTCATTGTAATGTAATTAATAGCATTGCAATCTAAGGTTATATCAATCATTGGTTGCAGAGTATCATAAGCTTTCTGGGCTGCGGTAATAGTTTCCAATAAGATGGTGATGACAATCATGAAGAGTGATTTTCAATTGATTTGTCACTCTCATCGTTCCCGAATCTGGGAATAATAATTCTCTTCAATTGAAGCGTTCGCGCTTTCTTTTGCTCATAAAGACCTATCTAACTAAATACCTTCTCATAATTTCTCAGTCGCAGTACCAAAAACAAGAGTGTAACGAAACTATCAAAGAGGCGCGATCCCACGTACATTACGACCGACTCTCAAGCTATTACCAGTCTGAGAATTCTATTACCGTATGTGACAATTTTGGCTCTTTATTAAAAAACGTTAAATTTTCTCGACATAGTTGTTAAGTTATGAATGTAGAGCGATTCAGTATTTCACGCTCTCTAGAAACATTTCGGACAATTGCATTGATTGGAGTTTAATTTTTAGGCTAGTTTCTAGCTGCTGTTACTGGTACTCATGCTTACGAGAGCCAACTAGCAGAATCTTAAATAAATTTGCTCCTGGTTTGAAAAATCGTTTCATGTATTCAATATAGGAGGTAATAATGTCAAAACTGAAAAAGGGTAAAGATCGTCTAGTTTCCATAGACCAACTTAGAGAAAAATATCAGCAGCACCCCCGTATGCGTCAAGTAGAAATCTTAAAAGACAAGCTCAAACAAGAAAAACAAGAAGATAAGGTCTTTTATCAGTCCATCAAAGACAAGATATCCAATAGAGAAGAGATAACCACACACTAATAAAAACAAGTACGGCTAGAACTATGCAAACTCAGCAGAAAGTCGCCCATAAATACTGGTAATTTGCTTCTGTTACCCGCTAGTTCTAGCCATTCGTAACATTTTTCCTTGAAATGAGACAGGAAATAATGAGACAGAAAATAGCGATCGCCCTACAAAAAACTAATTAGAATCTGGTTTGTTCTGCGGGTGTTCATGGCGATCGCTCAAAAATGCAGTTGCTTCAAGTCGAGAAAGGACTAGTCCGCATCTGATCCGCCCAACGCGCTGCATCGCTTTTTGCAGCCAGGCGATCGCTCTTTGGAAGATTTAGATTTGACATTTGTTTCTTACCTTTTTCTAATTCATGCAACAACGCCGTTTATAATTAATTCTTCATTTTATACCTCAAATTAACAGAAGAGGGATAATTAAAGCCGACAAACCTTGAAACGAGCCTGAATAGTCAGCATAGGCGATGGCGTTTACTAATAGTTAGAGGTGCGATCTCTAAAGTTAAAAGAGCTGGACATTTTAAATCGCGTTACAATGTTCGTCATATTTCACAGAGTTTTAATCTACAACATCGACTTGTTTCAAAGTAACCGTCAACTCTTTCATAAACTCAACAAAAACCCGAACTTTAGCCGAGAGATAACGTTTTTGAGGATACAGCACTACAATCGGTAATCCAACTTGAGGCTCGTAGGCTTGAAGAATTGGTTGAAGGTCTCCGAGGGCGATCGCCTGCGCTGCAATAAACTTGGGCAATTGAACCACACCAGCTCCTTGGATGACTTCCGCTAAAATGACTTCCGAATCATTGAATCGAAGATAACTGTCAACGGAAAGATCAGTGGATTTTCCATCTTGTTCAAACTTCCAGGTAGGTTCTCGCCCGGTCTGTGAAAAGATAAAGTTGACACAGCGATGCTGCAATAGTTCTGTGGGCGTTGTCGGCGTGCCATACTGGGCGAGATACTGTGGCGCGGCACAAGTGACAAGGCGTGCCGTTGCCAGATGGTGCATGATTAAACGGCTATCCCTGCTCATGCCAATCCGCACCGTCGCATCAATGCCTTCCTCAATCAGATCGACCAGGCGATTGTTAAACGAAACATTCAAATTCAGCTCAGGATATTGTGCGACAAATTCTAGCAGAGCCGGAGCAATATGCATTTTGCCAAACGTAAAGCTGAGATCGAGCCGCAAGGTTCCGATTGGTATTGCTTGCGATCGCTTGACTTCGAGTTCAGCTTCTTCCAAATCATTTAGAATTTGCTGACAGCGTTGATAAAATCGGCTGCCATCTTCGGTCAGCGTCAAACTGCGAGTCGTCCGCTGAAGCAAGCGCACTCCTAACTCGTTTTCTAAGCGCATAACAGCTCGACTAACGGCTGATGGAGCTATGCCCAACCGTCGTGCTGCTTCCGAAAAGCTGCCACATTGAGCGGAGCTTATAAAAATCGTCAAGCTTTTTAGTTTGTCCATTAGCGCCAACGTATTTTTGAATTTTTTGCATAACTGTTTTGAATTTTAACCACTTTTTCTTCTTCTCTGTACAAGCTACATTTAGACAAAGGTAAAAAAGGAGCTAAACGTATGACGATTCTCGTAATGGGTGGAACAGGACAAATCGGATCGCTGGTGGTCAACCATCTGTCCGAGCAAGGCGCGGAAGTGCGCGTCCTCACTCAGCACCCTGAGAAGGCGAAACTGCCATCCGGCGTGTCGCCTGTGAAAGGCGACGGATTAGACCCAACAAGCACGCGGGCTGCGCTGAAAGGGATCGACACCGTCTTTGTGCTTAACCCAGTTGTCGCTGACGAACTCACGCGCGCCTTGCTGACGCTCAGGCTCGTGGCGGATGCCGGAGTCAAGGGCATTGTCTATTTCTCGATGGTCAATTCCGATGCGCTCGTGGACGTACCGCATGCTGCTGCCAAGTTCGCCGCTGAGCGGATGATCGAAACGCTGGACTTGCCCGCAACCATTCTGCGACCGAACTACTTTTTTCAGAACGACGCAGCGATCAAAGATGCGCTTTTGAAAGGCATCTATGCGATGCCGATCGGCTCGACCGGTGCGGCAATGGTCGATATACGTGACATTGCCGAGGTCGCGACGCTCGAACTCCTCAAGAGAGAGAGGGCGACCGAACGACTGCCTCGCGACCTCGTTGACATTTCTGGTTCGGAAATCCTAACGGCAGATGCCCTCACTGCGATCTGGACAGATGTGCTTGGTAAGCCGATCGCCTACGCGGGCGACGATCTCAAGGCATTCGAGAAGCAGATCGGTGCTAACTTGCCAGCGGAGATGGCTTATGACATTACGCTGATGTTCGATGCTTGGCAGAAGATCGGAGTCCTACCAATGCCGGATGCCGTGGATCGCCTCGTTACAATGCTCAAGCGACCGCTTCGCACCTACCGCACCTTCGCCGAGGAAACGGCGGCGCAGTGGCGGGGGTAATCAAAAACCCAACGATTAATAGTGCTATGGTCAACATTTAATCCTCGCTCACGCATCATTTCTTCTATACATAGACAACGCATTATGCGACCGCAGCGGTAATCGCTTAACTACAACCACCTATTTAGATCGACAAACAAAGGAGTTACCAATGAAAAAGCTAGAAGAAAAAGTCGCCATCGTCACCGGATCGAGTCGTGGAATCGGTAAAGAGATTGTGATGAGATTGGCGCAAGAAGGAGCTAAAGTAATTGTCAACTACAGAAGTAGCCCTGACGAAGCTGAAGAAGTTGTCAACCAGATCGAGCAGCAGGGTGGCGAAGCTACGGTAATACAGGCTGATGTCAGTCAGGTTGACCAGAGTAAGCAGCTAGTCGAAAAAGCAGTTAAGAAGTACGGCAAGCTAGATATTCTGGTCAGCAATGCAGGTATCGAACATTTTGGAAAACTAGAAGAAATTACCCTAGAAGATTTTAATCGGGTGTTTTCAGTCAATGTTGCGGGTCAACTGTTTGTCACGCAGGCTGCTGCTGTCTACCTTCCCTCTGGTGGACGTATTGTACTAACTTCTTCTGTCAGCGCCAAGATTGCTGTTTTTTATCACACGCTCTATGGCGCCAGCAAAGCTGCCGTTTCGGCGATGGTACGTAACCTGGCTCCTGAGCTGGGAGAGCGGGGAATTACGATTAATGCGATCGCGCCTGGCGGTACAGCGACGGACATGGCGGAAAAAAATGCGAAGTTTTATACACACCCCGCTCTCAAAGATCTACCACCCGAAGTTTTACTCAAAAGTATAGGCGCATTACAGCGTTTGGCTCAGCCAGAAGAAATTGCCGCCGCAGTAACATTTTTAGTCTCCGATGACGCTTCGTATGTCACTGGCAGCACCCTGGCTGTTGACGGCGGAGAGTTTTAAAGCTGCTCGATTTAGGCGTAGGCGTTACTGGTTTGAAAAATAATTCCGCCCCCCCGCCCCCCAATCCTGGGGGAGTACAGACAACTTAAAGTCCCCCAAACTTGGCGAGCGACCCCGCGTCGCCGTAAGGCGCAAGGGAATGCGCGAGAAGGGATTTAGGGGGCATTTTAAGACAAATAAAAAGGAAAATAAAAATGAAAGTTTTAATGGTAGGAGCAACAGGTCAATTTGCCAGCCTTGTTATGCCCGAATTAATACAGCGTGGCGTAACGGTTCGGGCGCTGGTACGGGATGAAAGTAAATCGGACGTAGCTAGACAACAAGGAGCAGAGGAAATAGCGATCGCCGATCTTTGTGACCCTGACAGTCTGCGTGCAGCAGCAGTAGGGGTGGATGGCGTTTTTCATATTAACCCAGTCTTTGCACCCGATGAGGCTGACCTTGGTGTGGCAATGGTTGAAGCCGCTAAAGCAGCTAGTGTTAATAAGTTTGTCTTCTCTGGTGTCATCCATCCGTCCATCTCTAAGATGACTAACCATGTCTCTAAGCGGCCAGTCGAAGAGGCGATGTATGAATCGGGTATGACGTTCACCGTATTGCAGCCCACCATGTTTATGCAGAACCTCGACAGCAGTTGGAACGCCTTGCTTGAACAGGGTCGCTTTGTCTTGCCCTACTCCAAGCAGATGAAGGTGTGCTATGTAGACTATCGCGACGTAGCAGAGGCAGCAGCGATCGCCCTGACCGAAGACAAGCTGGACTACGGCACCTTTGAGCTATGCGCCCCTGGTATGGTTAATCGTGTGGAGCTAGCAGAAATGATGAGCGAAGCCCTCGGTCGTACCATCGAGGCTGATAAGCTGCCATTTGATAAATGGGCGCAGGTAGCTCATATTCCAGATGGGCCGACGAAAGAAGGCATGAGGCATATGTTCGCCGACTACGACCAGTACGGCTTTCCTGGTGGTAACGCCCTTGTACTGCGAGCCATTCTTGAGCGAGAACCCCGTACGCTACGACAGTACATCCAGGAGCTTGTAGCTTCATAAGTTTTAGCAGACAGCACGAGAGCAACAATCATATTGTAGTACAGTGCCTTGCTATCGCACGTTTTCAAATAAACGGCGTTGCTGAATGTGTAATGCTAAAACTTATGAAGCTTATTCATTGTCACCCCGTGAGTTACTTCGGGAAACCAATTAATATCTAAGGCCTCTTCTATCATCCATAGATAGTCATTGCCAAACTCCTCTATATTATTTTCATCATAATTAAGTGCTTTGTATAGTGTTTTCAGGCAAGCATCTATTTTTAAGCAGTTAACAATTATCTTTTCGCTATGTGATGATTTGTCATGTTTGGACATTACATCATCTGGTATTGGTTCGCGTTTGGGGATAACTTTGTGATGGTGCGAGAAAAGTTTACTGATTCTAGTCCTGAGATTTTATATCATAATCATAGGTTAAATTGCAGGAGCGATCGCAGTAGCGTCCAAACTTTGCGATCGCTTTTGTTTTTAATTATGCAGCTTGAAATTCTGTGGATTCGGCGGTCGTTGGTTCAGGTAATGGTATATCCCCACTACAGCCAGCTAAATGCAACTCTTCCATTACTTCCATGTCATGTTTAAAAGCTTCCTCATAGGTATCTCCATGAGTTGACCATTGTTGACCTGGAAAGTCTGGTAGACCTACTAAATAGCAGTCATTTTTATCGCTCCAGACAATAAACAGTCATAGCTGCCTGACACAAGTACCTCAAAATATTTCAGTGTAAGGTTTTGTCTTTTGTACTTCAAAGGTGCTTATAGAGCGATCGCCTGTCTGGCATAATGACTTAGACAAAGATTCGGAAATTTCTGCAATCTCGATCTGTGCTAACCTGCTTTTTACTGTTATATTTTGCCCCGCATGAGTGAAGCTACCCTAGTTAATGGAAATGGCGTATCAAACGAAGAAATTGTGGCTGCTTTGGAGATTCCCGCCGATTTTAATTTTGATTTGCCCGATCCTGAAGATGAAGCAATTGGTGAATCAGATTTCCAACATCAATTAGATACGATCTGGAAGATTTGCGATCGCTTCGATCTGCAAACAGATATCTGGCGTGGACGTATTTTACGCTCGGTTAGAGACAGGGAAAAGAAAGGCGGTGAAGGTAGAGGGGCAGGATTTCTCAACTGGCTCAAAGACCGCGAAATTACCAAATCTCAGGCTTATGCTTTGATTCAATTGGCAAATAGTGCCGATACCCTCTTAGCAGATGGACAGTTAGACCCAGAAAGCATTAATAATTTTAGTAAGCGGGCATTTGTGGAAACCGCCAAATCTGCCCCTGAAGTTCAGCAGTTGGTAAGCGAGGCTGCTCAAAAAGGCGATCGCATTACTCGCCGTGAAGTAAAGCAGCTTTCTGATGAGTGGACTGCCATGAGTTCGGAATTACTCCCCGATGAGATCAAAGCAAAAGCAGCAGAAGGAACTTTACCCGCCCGTCATCTTGCTCCTTTGGTGCGGGAAATGGAAAAGTTACCCGATTCTCATCTAGTAGAAATTAAAAAGGAAATTGCCGAAAGTCCTGATATTGATACGGTCAAGCTGATGACCACCGAAGCCAAGAATTTAGCCAAATATCTTGATGCTGCTGCCCAGGTGCAAACCCTGCGAGATAAGGCGGTAGATATGGAGATGGCACTAGAAGAGGCTTTAAGACTAGACTGTATTAATACTGCTGCGGACTTGGTTAAACAAGCTACCACTTTAGAGCAAACTGTAGGCAAACTTTATACTACCTGGAAACGCATGGGCAACGTTGCCGATCGCCTTTATGTAGAAACGGGGGCATCTAATCCTCATTTGCGATCGCTTTTAACCTGCTTAGAAACTCTAACTGGCGATATTATCGAAGTACCTTTGGATGAAGAAGGAGAGCAAATTGTACGTCTGAAAGTTTTAACTGAAGACACGAATGCGATTGATAATTAATCTTTAGCCGATGATATAGCAATACGCATTAAAGTTAGGACATTTTAAAATTGTTTATTTGCTACTTGCTACTTTCGAGCAGATAGCTTATGTGTCTATCTTGGTGCGCGTTCCCTTGCGCCTTTCGGCGACGCGGGGTCGCACCGCTAACCGATTAACGTACTGCGATACTACCCTGAACTCCAAAATAAAATCAGAGCAAAATAACTTATTTTGCTCTGGTTTATAAAGCGAATGCTTTAAATCTTAATTTACAATACTTCACTATTACTGATTTAGAAACGAATCATCTCTAGATCGAATAACCGAGAATTAATTTGCTTAATTCCTAAAAGTGTTGGTTTCTTAATTTAGCGAATATGCTTAGAAACGGTTGTTTCGACGACCACCGCTATTTCTATTATCTTCACGGGGTCTAGCTTTGTTGACTTTAAGCTGACGATCCATCCATTCTGCTCCATCTAAAGCTTCAATAGCTTTATCTTCATTAGCTTCTGACTCCATTTCTACAAAAGCAAATCCTCTAGGACGATCTGTTTCGCGGTCGGTAGGAATATGAACCCGTTTAACAGTTCCATATTCTGTAAAGACTTCGCTTAAATCTTCTTGATTTACTTCGTAAGATAGGTTGCCTACGTAAATTGACATACTTTTAATTGTCTACTCAATGAGTGTTGTGTGTTAGAGAGACAAGATTATAGGAAAAGAAATAGCGCAATACTCTACGGAAAAGACCTTTAGATACTGGATACAAACTTAATCGTTAATCTCTTGATTCTCAGTCTAAATATTAACACTAATATCTAGATATAGAGTAAAATCGCGCTATTTCTTTTTTCACTGGCGATCGCATTTTTAATAGTTCTAACTTCCAAACCTAGTTCCTCAATAGTTTCTATCCATTTTTGCCCTATACTCCAATCTGATTAATTATTTTTAAGGATGCTCAAACAAATTTATTCATTATCTTTTGCGCCAACTACATTACACTGGTTTATTTAAGAATCTTGTCAATAGAAGAAACTCCTGAGTTATTAGATACAGTCTGGGAGAATAAAAGATAGCCAGAAAAACCTAAAGCAACAACCGCAGCTAATCCGCTAATAATTGCCCAACGTCTAGTGGTTGTTATCTGTTTCTCTACATCCCTAAAAGAAGATCTTATAGGATTAATAACAGACATTAGCTCATGGCGATTTTTGGCTTCATATTCTTCCATTGAAGGGCGCATTTCATCTCGTTGTACTGCCCATTCTTGTAATGCTGCTCTTTGACGAGACCAATCATCTAGTGCGCCAGACAGCTTATTATCTAAATCTTGTTTAAGGTTGTTAATTTGTTGATTAAACTGCGCACTCAAATTACGATTTGCTTGATTAAATTGACCGTTAACATTGATAAGCTCTTTGCGTACCGATTCCCAGCTAGATTGATTTTTATGTTCTAGTTCGCCAATTTTATTAGTTTGGTTAGTATTAAACTTATCTTCAAGTTCAGCAATACGTTGTTCAAACTTTTGTTCTAGCTGTTGCAAAAAATTAGTATTGTATAAAGACTGTTCATGTTCTTGAATTTGATTTTGAAGTTTATGAAGATAAGTTTCTAACAATTCATCTAGCTGAGCTTGTAAAGAATCTAAATCAACATTTTCAGCAACAGGTTCAAGTAAATTAATCTTATTGTAAACTGAGCGAATCTCAAGAACTAGTTCTTCGGCTGTGGTGCTTTTTAGTAGATAACCCTTTGCTCCTGCTCGCAGAGATTTTCCTAGGTAAGCATCGTCATCATGACCGCTTAAAACAATTATTTTGGTATTAGGGAAACGCTGGCAAATAATGCTGGTTGCGTTCAAGCCGTCCATTTTAGGCATATCAATATCCATCAAGACGATATTAGGTCGCAATTCTTCTACTTGAGCGATCGCTTCTTGACCATTATGAGCGACTCCTATCACCTGAAGATCTTCCTCAACATCAAGCCAAGTTTTTAAAACTTCACATAAAAGAGCCTGATCGTCTACTAATAAAATATTAATCATTAAATATACCTATGTAACTTACATTACTGCAAAAACACAATTCTTGAATCAGATTGTAAAGATTAGTTTGTCAAAATGTAATTAAGCTATTTTATATGGCTAATGTAGGCAAATTAAATTTCAGTATTGATTGCTAAATATTGAAAATTCCCAAAAGCGACTAATTTATACTGTTCTTAAACGATGAAAAATATTTAGTTATCCAATTGCTTAAAAGATAGTCTACATTACGCTGCTAATTGAATCAATTAAGACTCAGCTTATAAGTATGCAGATAGGGAAGGTACAATTCAAAAATAAACTGAGTTAATTTAGGTATCTCGCCTTTGCCATCAGATTATATAAATCCACGACAATAATGTGGAATGTACTTAAAGCCTTATTTTGCTGACTTTATGGAAACAATTTTTTTATCTGTAGAACCGAGTGTAGCTGAAGTTTCCATCAAAGGGAATCTGGAGCAGTTTTTAATAGTTTTGTCTGTATCCTTGAGCGTAGCAACGATTTCCAGAATTTTTAGCTGGTTTCGACAAATACCTTATACGTTGCTTTTAGTAATTGTCGGACTAGGTTTGGCTTTTGTCGATATTCGCTTAGTAACGCTTTCTCCAGAGCTAATCCTAGAGATTTTCTTACCCCCTTTGCTATTTGAAGCAGCTTGGAATATTCGTTGGCGTAGTCTTAAAGATAGTTTATTTCCAGTTAGTCTGTTTGCCATTGTGGGAGTAGTTATCTCTGTGGTTGGGGTAGCTTTCCCTTTGAGCTATTTTACAGATATGTCTTTGGCTACAGCACTGTTAGTTGGTGCCAGCTTGTCTGCTACCGATCCTGTCTCGGTGGTGGCATTGTTTCGAGAATTGGGAGCAAGTAAACGCCTAACTATCCTCATGGAAGGAGAAAGCCTTTTTAATGATGGCGTGGCGGTAGTGGCATTTTTGCTGTTAGTCGATATTCCTTTGGGCAATGGCGAGTTTGGCATCTCAACTATCATGATTCGCTTCTTAACCTTTGTCGGTATTGGCTTAGGTATCGGCAGTCTAATTGGTTTTGGAATTTCTTATCTAACTCAAAGATTCGATTTGCCTTTGGTAGAGCAGTCTTTAACTTTAGTTTCAGCTTATGGTACATATTTAATTACCGAAGAATTAGGCGGTTCTGGAGTAATTGGGGTCGTTACAGTGGGAATTATCCTGGGTAATTTTGGCTCACGAATTGGCATGAATCCTCGTACAAGGCTTTTGGTTTCCGAGTTTTGGGATTTTCTGGCATTTTTTGTTAATTCTATTGTTTTTTTGCTGATTGGCGATCAAATAAACTTTGCCAGCCTGCGTAGTAGTTTTGATTTAATTATAGTAGCGATCGCATCGGTATTAATTACCAGAGCGATCGTTATTTTTGGCTTAGGCAATTTTAGTAATTTAGTCAGCAAAACTAAAATCAACCTGCGAGAACAAACTGTCCTTTGGTGGGGTGGCTTAAGGGGTTCGGTTTCTATTGCCGTAGCTTTAAGTGTCCCTGTAGTTCTTACAGGAAGGCAAGAAATTATCAATACAGTTTTTGGGGTGGTTTTGTTTACCCTCTTAATACAAGGGTTGAGTACTAAGTGGTTGTTAAGCACCCTAAATCTAATTGGCGATCAGCCTTTGCGTCAGGAATATTCAGAATTACTTGCTAGAAAAGTAGCCATGAATCGCGTTCTTGACTATTTAGACAATAATGAACTAGCCTCAGAAATTGACCCTGAATACTATCGTTATCAACAGGGGCTGGTAAAAGGAGAACTGCAAAATATTGAAGACAAAATTGATAAGATGCAGCGAGAAAATGACAACCTCCGCGCTTTAACTATGGAACAGCTAAACGAACAGCTTTTAGACATTGAAGCTGATACCTACGCTGAGTTTATTCGAGCAGGAAAATTGAACGAAAATCTCTCTCCTGTTTTGCAAGAAATTATTGCCAAAGCTGGAGATACATAGTGAAGACTTACTCAGCGATATTAATTTCGCCCCCCTGCCCCCAATTATAGGGGAGAAGATATCTAAAGTCCCCCAGAGTTGGGGGATTTAGGGGGCAGATGTGTAAGTTTTAGTAGTTCCTTATTTAAACAATTGCTTATTGATAATTAATTATCTTCAGGCGTTCTTAGTTGAGCGTCTTCTTGGCACAATCGCTATTTTTTTCTCACTTTAGCTAGAATTTAATTACTGTCTCAAAATTTACCCGAAAAATAAGATATGACATCAGCTAAGAATGTTTTGGGTGGAGAACTTAAAGTTTGTTGCACATCGCCCATGACAGGATTTTATCGCACAGGAAAATGTGAAACAGGTCCTCAAGACCAAGGCGTTCACGTAATTTGCACCGAAGTTACCGCTAAGTTTTTGGCTTTTAGCAAAGAAAGAGGCAACGATCTCACTACTCCTATGCCAATGTATAATTTTCCTGGACTCAAACCAGGGGATTGCTGGTGTTTATGTGCATTGCGCTGGAAAGAAGCTTTAGATGCGGGTTTTGCCCCACCAATTAACTTAGAAGCTACCCATGAATCGATGCTAAATTACGTTCCTTTGGAAGTTCTTGAGGAGCATTCTATGAACTTAGCAAAATAATCAAAAAAGGGCATTGCTAAACCGCATCCAGCTTGAAACCAGGAGTTTTTAAGTTAACTGTTCGTAAGTAGCAAGTAGCAAGTAGAAATTATATTCTGCTGTTTGACTAGCTTAATCTCCGATTCAAAAACTACGGTTTTCGTTTGACAGACGGGGTTTAATTTCATCAGGTGACCTAACGTCCTAGCAAGTAGGATAATATCGTCCGAAGGCGCAAAAGCAAGTTCCTTCAATGATTCCATCCATTGAAGGAATCGAAGTAGTTACCTGCATCTATGTGAATCGAGTCATTGACCAGTTTTGGTTAATCAATTTTGGGTGCGTTTAAAGTATTTGGCGATCGCTACAAAGATTTAATCTCTATATTCTATTCTCTTCATTCACAACTATACAGCTAGCATCATTAAATTTCTCTCATCTAAACCAGGCTAGAAATCTCACCATAACAAATTCGGCTAATTTTAAGTTTAATGTCAGAAAAATTAACGCTAATTAACAAAAAAAGCTAGTAAACATGGACGTAAGTGAAGACACCATTTAGTTAACCTCAAACCCTGACTATATTTAACTTGCTACTTGCTACTTGCTACTCGCTACTTGAGCGAAGCGGTACTAGTGCTTGTTTTTAGTCTTTTGACACGATAGTCTTAAATTAAACCCTCAAATTATAACTTTCACCCAAATCGGTAAAGTAACAATTTAGTACTTTAATCCTGAATATTTGCAATATATAGAACTAGATTTGCCAAAGCCTATGTCTACTCAAGATCGGCCCCCCTTAAGAAATATTGCTTTGGGTCAAAAGGTGGTTTGTCCTTGTTGTCTCTATATGTATAATTCCCTATCAGATAATCTCTGCAAAAAATGTGGCAAAGTACTAACCGTAACCGTAGAAGCGGTGAACTTAGAAGCATCTAATATCAAAAAAAAAGAAAAGCCTTCATACTCTAATCTCAAAAAAAATTTTCCAAATTCTACTCAGACAATTTTGACCCTTGCCATCCTCTCTGGTGCAATCTTGTTTTCTGGTGTTGCTTACTACCTAGTGCAGAAGAATTTAGCACAGCAAGAATTAGCAACAAGCCAAGCAGAAATAAAGACTAAAGTAGTGATAGCTGCTCGTAATTTAAAGCAATTTGTTGGCAGACAATACCTTCAGGTTCAAGAAATGGCTGTTAGTCCTTTCCTTGTTAATCGCTCTGTTTGGTTAGCTTGGTCTATTGAGCGCAAGCAAGAATATTTTCAAAATAATTTTTTCGCGAATTCAGACGGTATAGATAGCTATGTGGTTATTGATGTTCAAACTGGGGATACAGTTCTTAGCGGAGGGAGAACAGAAACTAACAACAGCAAAGACGCAGATTACTATCAGCAAGTAGTCAAATTTAAAAAGCCAGTTATCATTCCTTACCAAAAATCGACTAAAACAGGAATTGCCTATATGTACATAGCGGCTCCTTCTTTTGATGAAAAAGGAAAATTATTATTTGTCACTCAAACCCGAATAAGATTTGATAAGGTGCAAAAAAAAATAACTACTGATTTAAATAACTTAAGTTTAGTTGTTGGCGATCGAAGTCAACCTTTGGGATTTTTCCTCGTCAACGGAATTGGACAAATTATTGCTACTGAAAATACAGAAAAATTAAACCAGTATATTGATCGTTCTTTTATTTCCTCTCGTATTCTTCGTCAAAATAACTCATCAGCTGTAGACGTAGAAATAATAGCTGGATCATCTTATCTTGTGGCGTATGCACCAATTATACAAACAAGAGGACTACCAGAATTAGACTGGAGCTTGATTTTCATAAAGTAAATTAAATTTTGTTATAGCTAATGGCAATAGAAAAAGATTATCAAAACTTTTGACAAGTAGTCCATATTTAATCTAGCGTCTTAAAATTTCCATTTATTTTGCATAAATAAGGAAGGAATGAGAAAAACTACTTCCGTATTATTATCATGAATAAAAAAAATCAAGGAGTTACGATTTTCTCGATTCTTGCTGTTATTTCATTGGCTATTTGGCTGATCGTTCGTCAACAGATAAGCATATTTCAAAATCAAACCGATAGCAGTCAAAAAAGCTGGACAGCTTTCATTAAAAATGGACAAGCAAACCAAAAAGAAAGTAATTTTAAAGCTGAAAAAAGATTTAGTTCGGGGGAGAAAATTTTAATCGGTGCGGATAACAATCCTGATAAACAATTAGCAGCACAGATGTATGCAAAAAAAGATTTTGGTGAGGCAATAAGTAAATTTCAAAAATCTTTAGAAACTCATCCAAACGATCCAGAGGCATTGATTTATATGAACAATTCGATCGCAGCAATCGATCCAAATGCGATCGCAATTGCTGTAAGCGTACCGATTGGTGGAAGTCTAGACGTTGCCAAGGAAATATTACGTGGAGTAGCTCAGGCGCAAAACGAAATCAATGCAAAAAACGGCATCGCCAATAATGGCAGGAATGATCTACTGCAAATCATCATTGCCAATGATGACAATGAACCAGAAATTGCCCAGCAAATTGCTACTGAGTTGTTAGATAATCCTCAAGTTGAGGCTGTGATCGGTCATAATTCTAGTAGTGCTTCGATCGCAGCAGCACCAATATATCAACAGGGTGGCTTGGTAATGATTTCTCCTACTAGCGTTGCCACAGAATTATCTCAGGTAGGAAACTATATATTCCGAACTACACCTACTACTAGAATATTAGCGCAGACCCTAGCAAAGTATACGACAGAGACGCTGCATCGACAGAAGATAGCCGTTTGTTCTGATTCAGAAGATTCTGCTAGCAGTTCGTTTAGAGAGGACTTTTCTTTGTCTATATTTGAGTTGGAGGGAGAAATTACTGCTACTGAGTGCGATTTTGGCAGTGATAATTTTAATTCTGACGAAATTCCTGGCATGGCGATCGCTGATGGGGCAGAGGCTCTGTTACTTATTCCTTCGGTAAACAAAATTAATCAGGCTTTGGAAGTAGCTCAATCTAATCAAAATCGTTTGACTTTGTTGGGTAATCATTCGATGTACAGCTACGAAACTTTAAAGGTTGGAGCCTCTGATACCAACGGGATAATTCTGCCTGTTGCTTGGCATCCTGATTCTACAGCCGATTCTCCGTTTAACACAGAGGCTAAGAAGCTTTGGGGTATGGCTGGAAGCTGGCGCACCGCTACAGCCTATGACGCGGCGAAAGCCTTAATTGCTGGTTTGAGCAGAATCGATGATTCTAATAGTGTGGCTACTCGGCAACAATTACAAGAAATATTGACTAATTCAGGCTTTTCCGCTTCTGGAGTTTTAGGCAATATTACTTTTCAACGCTCTGGCGATCGCTTAGTAAAAGGAGCTTTAGTCAAGATACAGCCAGGCAAATCCTCTGGTACGGGATATGATTTTAAATACCTTAATACTGCTCAACCCAGTAACGAAACTGAAAAAGCAAATCAGAATTAAAAAACTTTTAGCCACCCAAAAAGAACTATAGGCAAAAATAAAGTACTCAATAAAATACCGCTAGCAGCCACATTTCGATTTAAATCATAGGCTTCTGCCAAAATAACGCTAGCAAAAGCCGTAGGCATACCAGACATCAAGACTAATACTAAACGACCGTCACCCTCAAAACCAAAAAAAGTTAATGCCAGTCCAGTTATACCTGGCAAAACCAGCATTTTAATTAGGGTGGAAAAAACTCCCGTTTTCAAATTTTGCCATTGCTGAAACATACTCAACTGCATTCCAATTAAGACAAAAGCTCCAGGTAAAACAGCTATAGTTCCTAGGGAAATTCCTCTTTCAACTAAATTAGGAAAAGTTAAGCCTTGGCTGAGATAGCCAAAGACAAAAGCCCACAAAGAAGGTAAAAGTACTATACTGCTCAATTGATTCAACCAATCGCTTTGTTCTTTTAAACAGCTATATCGATCTGCCACCAACACACCCAATCCATAGCTTCCTAAAACATTATGAGCGATTCCATATAAGACAATCCAACTCCAATAGCTTTGATCTACAAAATGCGGCACTAAAGCTAAACCAATGAAGCCTGTGTTACCCAAAATTGAGGCGATAATAAAACTTCCTCTTCCAGCCTTGGTAAAAGGTAATAAGTCTAAGCCAACTGCGCTATTAGAAGATGAAAAATATCTAGCCTCGCCAGTAGAATCTTGTGGATGATTCAATACAATCGACATATAATAGCTATTGATATACCTATTTTTGTGTATACGAAGAATCAGTAAGGTTAATGCCAAACCTAACAACAGAACGGTCACAGTGACGGCAATTGGCAGCCAAACGATTTGTTCAAAATTGGATTTTCGAGCTAGAGAAAAAATCTGTAATGGTACGCCAATCCAAAATAAAGTTTTTCCCAGTAATTTTTGTACTCGATCGCCAACAATTTTTTTGCGGTAGATTAGGATTCCAAGAATAACCCATAATATACTTTGAAATACAGTTATCACTTGTTCTCCGTAAAATTACACGGTCATTATCAGGTTAGTTTAACGTGAGTTCAGATAGAAAAAGGCAAATAATAACTTGAGTTTGATTGTTGGCGATCGCACTATATCTTGGACGAAAAATGGTTCAAATTAAATTCCTCGAAGCTTCGAAGCTGGAAAACTTAAATAGATTCAACAGAGGGAAGTACTGTATAGCTGTTCATCAAGATTTGTACCAAAAATTTCTGAGTTTATGATTTATCTCTCTATTCTTATTTTTATTAGTTGGTATTAGAGAGATAGAACTATTAGTTAACAGATCGTGTTTTAATTTGCTGTTAAATATTCAGCAGATTGCTATTTTTTGGACAACAAACTTTTAGTAAAATTTAACAGATCTGGGTTTTTGGCTACACAAATAAAATTTTGATTTATTTCAAACAATTGTAATTTATTATCCAAAATTATTTGACTCACCTTATTTTGTGGTAGAAATAAAAGTTCTGGTAAATCACAATAATTTAAAGTTTTATTTTGTCCAGTCAGGAAAGGCTTGACATTGCCATACTCACAAAAATCATATTGATCTATAACAAAGCCAACAATTTTTTCATTAATTTCAGCTATTTCTAGTAGTGCATATCTGATTAAAGATTTATATACTTTTTCTTTAGAAAAATCTTCTAAAAGGTATAAGCTAAAATTTTGAAAAAAGTAGTTATCTGCTTGAACAAATGACCAAAAAACGTAAACATCTGAGTTAAGCCAAAGTTTGATTCCTATGTCAGACTCAATATAAACAAGATCATGTACTTTTTTTTGCTCAATAGTTATAAAATCATTTGATTTAATTGCATAATAAATTAAGTTTGTTTCTGGTTGATTTATAAACAAGCCCAAGCTTGCTTTGAAATAAAATTCTGTATCAAACAAAGCATTGGGGTCACGGTTAGGGTTTGTACCTCCAGGATTATTAGGAAGACTTTCTCTCCAGCCATATCTTATATAACCTGAGTTCGGGATAAGCCCAAGCCCTTGTTCTTTCGTTGGCTGAAAATACTATTACTTGGTAAAATCACCCTCGAAATCGTCTTAACCCGAACTGACGTTACCTAATAGTTGTTCACCAAGATTTGTACCTAAAATTTCTGAATTCATGATTTATCTCTCTATTCTTATTTTTATTAGTTGGTATTAGAGAGATAGAGCTATTAACGAACAAATATTACTGTTCATCCATGTAAATACCATTTTCAACCGCATTTTCTAATTCTTCAAGCGAAGAAATTTTATTGAGTTTGCAAAGAAAAGTATAATCAGTATTAGTAACTGTCAAATTGACATCAAGCAATTGTTGCAGTTCTAAAGCAAAATTTAATGCAGCTTTTCCAGTGTTTTTTAAAGAAACATATGTTAAATCTTTGCCTAGTCGCACAGAAACATCATTATCATCAAATTTATAATAACAAGATAAAACACAATTAAATGTGTCTTCTGCACTAGATCTTTCTTCCATTACGCTGACACCGTAAACTTTGTCCATAGAAGAAATAGTTTTTATTGTTTTTATGCGGTCAAGTTTAGTATTTTCATCAATATATATAAATAGAAAATTAGACATTTAGATAAATTCTCCTATTTAACTTTGGTAGGTACAACTTTTATCCTTACTGGAATATCCAAATTTTTTATTAATGCTTCAAAATTTTGTGTGTTAGTTATAGAAAGATAGAGCTATTCATAGATAGATATTTCTTGAATTTATTTGCAAACAATTATTGATTAGGCAATATTAAATTTTTTGCATAGTTAAATAGCTCAGAGTTTTTAGCTACACAGATAAATTTTTGATTCAATTCAGAAATTAGAAACTTATCGTCCGTGTTTATCTGATTCGTTTTTTCTTTTGGTAAAAACATAATGTCTGGTGCATCATGAAATTTTAATTGCTCTTGCTGTACAACTATAAAATTATCGAATTCGTCATGATAGTCCGTGACACCATATTGATCGATGGTAAAAGCTAAAAAGTTTTCATTTAATTCCATCATTTCATTAATTGCTAATTCAATTAAAATTTTAGAAACCCGATCAGTGAGAACATCAGTCAAAGATGAAAATCCAAAATTTTGGAAAAAATAATTATCTTGTTGAACAAATGACCAAAAAATATAGCGATTAGAATCTAACCAGAGATTAATACCTAAATTTTTTTTTTGCTGATATAGCATATTGTGTATTTCTTTTATATCTGTTTCACATATGTCATCTGGTGAGCTTATACCTTCAATTTGCTTTGTTTCAGGATGTTCAGTTAATAATTGTTTGTTTTTAAGATAAAAATTGTTTTTTTCAAAATTAAAAAATTGTTTACTCTTGTAATAAAAGGTTGTTCCTTCATAAGCCATAATTATTCACCTATTTAATTAAAATTCAATGTTATCTTTGATTATTTCAAGTTGGTTTAATCTCTGAAAGTCATCACGAGTAGCATCAGGAAAAGTAAAAACGTTCTCTATGCCTAGTTCTGCAACAGCTATATCTAATGCTTTTTGTGGTGTATTGTCAGCAAAATAAGCTTGAGCTTTAAGATTACGCGAGTCAGCTATCCGCTTTAAATTCCTTAAATCTCCAATCAGTTTATTTTCGTTTGCTGCTTTTATACCGCCTCCAACTAAAATTAATTCATTGTTTGATCCAGCTACATCAATTTTTAAACCTAAGCTTGGATCATCTAAAGAAAAAACCTTTAGATCTCTTTTAACAGTATCAGGATCGACTACCTTAAAACCTCCGACTATATCAGCAACCTTTAATTCTCTCGCAATCCCTAAATCATAGATAATGTTTTGACTCGTACCTGCAAAAGGTTGACCATTGTTAATGATATAAAGTCCTTGAGGGATTTCTGTATCGTTAGGAAAAACAAAAGGTCCATTTAACAAACCTTCAAGAATTTCATCTCTTTGGGGAAAAGTAACAACATCAGGATCATCCAAAATAGGTGTTGTAGGAGTAGTGAAAATATTTCTTCCATCAGTGTTTAGAATGTCATTTATTTGTTTTCCATTAGGAAAACTTTCAACTGATATGGGAGCTTCTTTCTGTCCAGGAAACGGAAGAGGTGGAAGCTCAAGATTTTCAAAACCAACAAAAAAGTTTTCATACACATTCCCTCCCTGGTTAGCTTCATACAGAATACCTGGAAGCGATCTTTCTTTAATCAGAAAACTAACGCCTGCAAAAACCGAATATACTATGGCTTTTCCTACACCAACTAGATCGAAACCTCCTTCTAAGGTTCTTTGAGCAATTTGGATTCCACCATTTTCACGTGGGGTTAATTCAAAATTAAGTTTCCGAAACTCATTTTGAGCAAACGCGAAACCTTCTGATCCTGGAGTAATGACCGTTTTAAATTCAAGTTGATTTTCTGAAAGGAAAATCGGGTGTGTAATTCTTTTTATTGCGTCAGTTTGACCAAACTCTAAATAGTGTTGAAGTGGATTTTTGCTAGGATCGGTTAGTGCTGCAAGCCTCACATCTTCGTAGATTTTGAAATAAAATTCTGTATCAAACAAAGCATTGGGGTCACGGTTAGGGTTTGTACCTCCAGGATTATTAGGAAGACTTTCTCTCCAGCCATATCTTAGGTAATGTTCTAGAGGATTTATTCCAGCTTTTACTACATCTGGATTGTTAGCTCTGTAGTAAGAAGAATCAAACAAAGCATTTGGATCTCTAGCGTCAAAGTCTTCGGAATATCCTTTAAAAATGTAATGCTCTAGAGGATTCATTCCAGCTTTTACTACATCGGGTTTTTGTTCGTTGTAGTAAGAAGTATCAAATAATTGTCTAGAAACGTAGTATAAAGTTGCTTCTTGATCAGCCATCTAATTTACCTAACCTGAGTTCGGGATAAGCCCAAGCCCTTGTTCTTTCGTTGGCTGAAAATACTATTACTTGGTAAAATCACCCTCGAAATCGTCTTAACCCGAACTGACGTTACCTAATAGCTGTTCACCAAGATTTATTCCTAAAATTTCTGAGTTCATGATTTATCTCTCTATTTGTTGTTTTTGTATGGTTGGTATTAAAGAGATAGAGCTATTAACTAATATGTGTTTGTGTTATTCATCCATGTAGATACCTTGAACCATAATATTTTCCAATTCTTTAACAGAAAAAACTTTATTCAGTTTACATAGAAAACTATAATCAGTATCTGTTAGCGTTAAGTCAATATCTAAAAGTTGTTGTAAATTTATAGCAAAATGTAATCCAGGCTTTCCTATACTTTCAGCAGCAATAAATTCCCAGTCTTTACCAATATTGATAGTTGTAGTTTCACCTTCAAATCCGTATTGACCAAAACCTTCACTATATTCTCCTTTT
Organism: Waterburya sp.; assembly: GCA_965218345.1. Taxonomy (GTDB): domain Bacteria; phylum Cyanobacteriota; class Cyanobacteriia; order Cyanobacteriales; family Xenococcaceae; genus Waterburya. The sequence continues at coordinate 4,151,268 of CBDCKS010000002.1, read as the reverse complement.
AAAAGACCTATATCAGCATTATCCATGCGAGAAATAGCACTAATTGTTTTATCAGGGTCGAATTTTGTATTTTCGTCGATATATATCATCAAAGAATGTGCCATTATAAATTTTCTTATTTAACTTGTGTAGGTACGACTTTAACTTGCCCTGGAATATTAAATTCTTGAAGTAATGATTCAAAATATGGAATCAATCGACTGTCATTGACAACTATTTCCAACTCTTTAAATGGAATAGATGGGTTATCAATTATATCTTTAGCTCTTCTAAATTGATCTCGCTCTTGTGTTAAAGTCTTGTCCTTGATAAATTGTGGAGCTTTGGAATTTAAGATATAAGGGCTTATGTCAGGATTACTTGTGTATTTAGGATCTAAAATTATTCTCCCTCGATATCCATCTATTTTAAAAGACTCGGGTTTACCTTGGGAGTTTAATCTGCCACTCCCAGTAGGAACAACATAGTTTAATTCTCCTGTTTGTTCTATTTCAAATAAATTAGCTTTTCTGAAGGTTGGAGTTCTTTCTGTAGTAAGACCAGAAACAAAACTTTCTACTTCTGGTATACCTAGACTACTAGAGCTACCAATTGGAACAGAATTTAAATTAGAATTGTTATCAATCGTATAAAATCCTTGAGGTATTTCTACCTCGCCAGGAAAAATAAAGAGTCCATCTGTCAAATCTTCAAGAATTTCATCTCTTTGGGGAAAAGTAACAACATTAGGATTATCCAAAATAGGCGTAGTAGGAGTAGTGAAAATATTGCTACCATCAGTATTTAGAATGTCATTTATTTGTTTTCCATTAGGAAAACTTTCAACTATTATTGGAGCTTCTTCTTGTCTAGGAAATGGAGGAGGATTAAAATCGATATCTCCTTTGGTAATAGAAAAGTTCTCAAACGCATCGCCATCCTGAATAGCGTTATATATAATACCAGGAAGCGATCTTTCTTTAATCAGAAAAACAGCACCTGCAAAAATTGTATATATTACACTTTCTATCACACTTGGTTGACCATAACCTCCCCCCTCTAGACTTTGAGCAATCAATATTTTGCCGTTGTCACCAGGAAAAGCCTGAAGACCATATTGACTTATATTATTTTGAAAAAACGCGAAACCTTCTGAATCAGAAGTAATGACCGTTTCAAATTTAAGTTGATTTTCTGACTGAAAAATCGGGTGTGTAATTCTTTTTATTGCGTCAGTTTGACCAAACTCTAAATAGTGTTGAAGTGGATTTTTGCTAGGGTCGGTTAGTGCTGCAAGCCTCACATCGTCGTAGATTTTGAAATAAAATTCTGTATCAAACAAAGCATTGGGGTCACGGTTAGGGTTTGTACCTCCAGGATTATTAGGAAGACTTTCTCTCCAGCCATATCTTATATAATGTTCTAGAGGATTTATTCCAGTTTTTACTACATCTGGATTGTTAGCTCTGTAGTAAGAAGTATCAAACAGAGCGTTTGGATCTCTATTGAGGCTATTTTCGGCAAAACCATATCTTATATAGTGTTCTAAAGGATTCATCCCAGACCTTACTACATCAAGATTTTTGGCGTTGTAGTAAGAAGTATCAAACAGAGCGTTTGGATCTCTGTTGAGATTATTTTCCTTGTATCCTGTAGTCGAGAAATGTACTAGGGGGTTGATGCTGTATTTGACTACATCGGGATTTTTCTCGTTGTAGTAAGAGGTGTCGAATAAAGGATGTGGATCTCGATTGAGATTATTTTCCTTGTATCCTGTAGTCGAGAAATGTACTAGGGGATTGATGCTGTATTTGACTACATCGGGATTTTTTTCGTTGTAGTAAGAGGTGTCAAACAGAGCGTTTGGATCTCTGTTGAGATTATTTTCCTTGTATCCTGTAGTCGAGAAATGTACTAGGGGGTTGATGCTGTATTTGACTACATCGGGATTTTTTTCGTTGTAGTAAGAGGTGTCAAACAGAGCGTTTGGATCTCTGTTGAGATTATTTTCCTTGTATCCTGTAGTCGAAAAATGTACCATAGGCTCTACTCCTTGTGCTACTACATCAGGATTGTTTTGATTGTAATAAGAGGTGTCAAATAAAGGGTTAGGATCTTTCCCAGCAGCATAGCCATTCTCGAAATAGTCAGTAAATGGATTCATTCCTTTAGGAATTGCGCCTTGTGCTAAATAGTAGTTAGAATCAAATAATTCATCTCCTGAAAAAGCATATTCTAAGGCTCGATAATCACTAGCATTAAAATTTTTGTAGAAGTCTACATCATTTGCCTTGGTAAATGAAAACTCAGCATTATTTAAAAACTTATAGTCGAATAAATGAGAGTTTATTTTAAACAAGTTAGAGTTAAAGTTTACAGATTTGGGTAAATAGTCAAATGTCACTGAGGTTGATGTAAATGTTACTGCCTTTGCATCAAAAGATAGCATTGAATTAAAATCGACTTTTTCAATTGCAGACTTATAAGTTCCTGGTTTAAAAAACTCAAATTTTAATGAATTATTAGAAGTAAACGAACTGAAATCAAATTTTCCAGTTTCAAAACCAAAAGTTATGGAATTTTCATTGGGAGATATTGAACTAAATTCAAAATTATGATGATTAAAATTTAAAGAATCAGTACTGAAATCAAATGCCAAACTGTTTAATCTTGGTTTATCGAATTTATAAGGACTTCCATTGTTAAGTAGAGCTAAGTTGGTGCTGTTAGGCTTGAGTGAAAATGCCTCATTTCCGATATTTGTCAAAGGTAAACCTTTGGTTATATCTATATAAATTGGTGTATAACTATATCTTGGAACATCAAAACCATCTAAAGCAAGATAGTTAACGGCATCTAAAGGAGTAAATGGAATATTACCAACAAGAATGCTACTATAGTCATTTTTAATTTCTGTATTAAAAATTGACTCGGCCTCAATTTTTCCAATTGCATACTCTAAATCCCAATCACCACCAAGCGTTTCGCTGCCAGTTGCATCAGTAGAGGCTAAGATATCTGCTTGAGTATGTATACTCACTCAAGTCCTTGACAAATTCTGCACCTGCAAGATCCCTAGCGACTTCGCAACCGTAAAGAATAATGTCACCATCTGCTTCTATAGAATTTCCCCAACTCGTTAGTATGTCAGAATACTGGGGCAGCGTATCCCGATCTAATTTAGTATTACCCAGAAATAGTTGACCTGCACTGCCATGAGAAACGATATGAACTGCGCTTAAATCATCATATTGACTAAGGTAATTTGTTATTTGAAATATTCCATCTTGCTGAGAATCTAGGACTACAACATCGGTAGGTTGAGATAAATTATCGATTAAGCTTTGATAATCTTCTACGGCTGAATCAATAAATAAAACTTGACTGTCTTGAGTTGAACTTTGAATATTATCTACCGATAAATCAGTATTCAATCCATAATTTTGATTTTCTAACGAAGTAGAAGATGCTGATATTTTTTGCTCCAGTAAATTTGACTCGATGTTGATGGTTTCCATGATAATTTGATGTAGTTATAAAAAAAGTTGATTTGAAATAACTAAAAAAATATCTTTTATTGCCTTAGAGGTAAAAAACACTTTTAAATAGCTACATTTTCTTTTATACTTTATGAGAGCTTTTATATGACTAGATCACAATCACGAAGGAAAATAATTCAGATCACTGAATTATTTTCCTTCGTAGGCATTACCTTTGGAAACCTGAGAAAATTACTAAATTAACCAGAATATTTGCTAGATTTCTGTAAAAATAGCGATTAGACTCTTTGTTTAATCTGTTGATGTCTTCTAAAACGCGGTTTAATCTTTCTCGTTTGGCAATTGAATACTCTCGTTTAACTATTTGCTTTTGGTTAGCGATCGCCGTAACTGGGATCTTGGCATTTTGTTCTTTAAAGTACTCTCTTTTTCCTGCGGTAAACTTCCCTGTAGTAGTAATTCGCGCCCAAGCCGATACAACAACGGTTTTGGATACGGAAGCTAAAATTACTAAACCCTTGGAAACAGCTTTGGCTAATATTTCAGGATTGGCACAGCTATTTTCTTCTACTTATTCAGGACAAACAGTAGTTAATCTTTTACTAGATACTGATATTGATATTGAAGACGCTACGGCTAATATAAAAACTAGTCTCAAACAATTATCTTTACCTGCTTCTGATTTAGAGGTAATTCCTTTTAACTTAAACGAAACTAGCGCGATTAGTTATGTAATTACTAGTAAAAAAAGCACTCTTGAAGAATTAAACAATCTTGCCTTTACCAAAATTGCGCCGATTATAGAAAAATTATCAGGAGTACAGCGAGTAGATATTCTAGGTAATCCGAATAGTAGCGTCAATTCAGATATTCCTACAGCTAACAGCAATACCCTAGTCCACTTTAATGGAGACAAAGCGATGCCTTCGGCTAGCTTCGCAATCGCTTTTCAGGTAATTAAACAAGGTGATGCCAATACTTTAGAAGTAGTCAGACAGGTAGAACAAAAAGTCGCTCAACTCCAGCAACGCTTGCCAGATATTCAGTTTATTTTAGCCGAAACCCCCGCAGGATATATACGTGTCAGCACTAACGCCACTATCCAAGCTTTATTCGGCGCAGTGGCATTAGCAATTTTAGTAATTTTTCCCTTCTTAGGTAATATTCGCGCCACCATAGTTACGGCGATCGCTATTCCCATCTCTCTACTGGGGACATTTATTGTCATGGCTGGATTGGGGTTTAATTTAGAAACCCTAACTTTACTAGCTTTAGCATTAGCGATCGGCATTATTGTCGATGATGCCATTGTCGAGGTAGAGAACATCATGCGTCATTTAGAGGAAGGAGAAAGTCCCCGCGAGGCTGCCTTATCTGCTACTCGCGAAATTGGCTTGACGGCATCTATTTCGACTCTAACTATTGTGGCGGTGTTTTTGCCTATTGGTTTAATGGGCGGTACATTAGGACAGTTTTTTCGTCCTTTTGGCATCACTATTTCGGCTGCGGTTTTGACTTCTCTGCTGGCTGCACGCACTTTGTCACCTGTTTTGGCATTGTATTGGTTTAAAAATATAACCAAAGGTAATAATAAACAAGAAACACGAGGCTTTGTTGCTAATAAGTATCGTCAGGTATTGCAATGGGCATTAAATCATCGTCGTGCCGTAATCGGTATCGCGATCGCTAGTTTTATGGCGGGAATTGCTTTGATTCCCCTTATTCCCCAAGGTTTTGTCCCTCAGTTAGATCGCGGAGAATTTAAAATTGTTTATACAACCCCGTTACCGAAAATTGCAGGAGTCATAAATAGTAATAAGCCAAGCCAACCTATAGGGGCGTTTGGTCAAAAGCCCGCCGACAATCAGCAAGCAAACGGTTTTAGCTGGTTAAAAAGCATCGCGCGATCGCCTGAACGTATTTTATTAAATAAGACTATTATAGTAGGCGAACAAATAGAAACCGTCGTTTTAAATCATCCTGATGTAGCATCCGTCTACACTATTGCTGGAGTGAGGGGTGAACCTAATAAGGGTCAGCTTTATATTAAGCTTAAAGAAAATCGCCATTTAACTACCGCTCAGGTACAGACAGAGATACGTCAAAAGCTGCCCCAGATTCCCCAGGTAATTGTCAGCGTTGAAGATATACCCTTTGTGGAAACAGGAGAAGATCCGTCTTTTAAGGTGGCATTAGTCGGCGAAAACCTAAAGCAGTTAAGAGCAAGCGCAATCGCTTTTCAACAGCAAATTCAAAACTTATCAGGGTTTGAAGATGTGCGTATTGATGGGGTCAACCAACCTTTAGATAAATTGATTCATCTCGACGGTAAACGGGTAGCATATATCAACGCCAATCTCACGGCAGAGCGAGAGATTGGTGATGCTACTAAAAAGGCACAGGCGATCGCCAAGCAGATTTTACCCTCTGGAATTACCTTCGATCTAGAAGGAGACTCAGCGCGATCGCAAAAGATACTCGGAGAATTTGCCATAACTCTGACTCTAGCGGTGATTTGTATGCTGGTAGTTTTATACTTGCCCTTTCGTCGTTGGCTTGAACCTTTGGTAATTGGTTTATCTTTACCCTTATCAATTGTCGGGGCAATGTTAGCTTTGCTAATTACTCAAAGCGATTTTGGCATGATTTCTCTAATTGGTCTGATTTTTCTGTTGGGCTTATTAGACAAAAACGCTATTCTGCTTTTAGACTATACCAACCAACTACGTAACTCTGGCATGAGTCGCACCGAAGCTATTCTCAAAACTGGAGTTATGCGGCTTCGTCCAATCGTCATGACTACTTTTTCAACCATACTAGGAATGTTACCAATCGCTCTGGGATGGGGTGCAGGTTCAGAATTACGTCAACCAATGGCAGTAGCTATCATTGGCGGGTTAATAACTTCATCTTTGCTTAGTTTGATTGTTGTGCCTGTGATCTATACATTGCTAGAAGATTGGAGTCTAAAGCAAAAAAGCTAGTAGAGACAAGGCATGCCTTGTCTCTACTAGCCAGTTAGATATGGTCAGGATTTAAGGTTAACTAAAATTATCGTCAAGGCGGAATTTTGAACTTCTTATCTAGTTCATCTATCTAATCAATGATATACACTAAAAATAAGTTGTCAGAGATTAGGAGAAAAGCTAAATATGGCAGGTTTTGAAGATATTGCAAAAAAAGCTTTTTACATGGGTGTGGGTTTTGCCTCATATGCTCAGGAAAAAGCCAACGATACATTAAAAGATTTAAGAGTTCAAGCGCAGAAGCTGGCTGAAGAAATGGCTGAACGCGGTGAAATGAGTACCGAGGAAGCTCGTAAGTTTGTTGATGAAATGGTGGAGCAGGCTCAACAGGGAACGGTTTCTGGCAGCAGTAGTAGTAGTAATAAATCAGATCAAAAAGAACCTCGTCGGATTGAGATTGTGGACGAAGGTGAGGAGCAATCTGAGGGTAAGAGCGAAGAGCTGCGCCAACAAGTAAAGTCATTACAAGAAGAATTACGACGTTTGAAAAAAGAGACGTAGCAGAATAGGCTATTGTTGACAGAACAATATTTATTTACTTAAATTAATTATCAATTATGGATGATTGGCAAAAGCAGTGGTGGAAACAAATAGAAAAAACCACGGTCGAAGTGGAAGAATTTTGGGTGGATGTAGCCCAAACCACAGAATCTGTTCTGGAAGAAGTCAGCGGAAATTTAGGCTCTTTTTTTGAACAGTTTCAATCGGGAATTATAAAAGAAGTTGACGGTCTGTTAGAGGATTTGGTTGATGTGTTGATTGTTACCAGTGAAGAAATTGATGCTGCTTTGGGAGAAAACTGGGAAGATTTTACTGATGATGACTTCACCAACGTCGATTATCATGCTCCCTCTGCTCAAAACAATCCCGCCTGCATTAATTGTGCCAACTATCATGGTCAAAGCTACAACGGCAACTTACTAGTTTGTGCCATGCACCCTGTAGGTTGGGAAGGTGATAGTTGTCCTGATTGGCAAGAAGATAGGTAATTTGGCGCTATTGGGCATTACATAGCTGGGAGATAATTATGAACAAAGAAGATTAATGATTCCCCTAGTCCCCCAGTCCCCTAAGCCTCTACCATCCCCTGAAGGTGCAACGCCCGTTATTAATGCTAAGTAAACGGACAAGTACTTTCTCTGCGCTAGTTTACATCAGGCGTTGCTGACTAATCAAGATTTGATAGAGTCGATTACTATCGGCAGCAGTTATAGTAAAGCTTAGGCTTTCATACTCCAGCTTTTCTCCCTGTTCGGGTATTTTTTGCCATTGTTCTAATAAAAATCCTCCCAGGGTATTGTAATTGTCTGCTAAAGGGAGATTTAATTCTAGCTGTTCGTTGACTTCTTCTAGGTTCATTTGCGCTGAAACGAGAAAAGTATTATCGTCCAGCTTTTGAATCGGTTCGATTCTGGTTTCAGGGGCATTGCTAGCATCGCCTACAATCTCAGCAACTAAATCATGAAGGGTAATTAAGCCAGAAGTTCCCCCAAACTCATCAATGACTACTGCCATTTTATGATGCGATCGCTGCATTGAAGATAAAAGTTCATTGAGAGAAGTAGACTCAGGAATAAAACTTACTGATTCAATCCAAGGCTCAATGGTAGAATCACTAGCTAGCTTGCCTTGTGCTAAAGGTTCAGCTAATTTTTTATAGTGGATAATGCCTTTAATATCATCTAAAGAATCGCCGATAACAGGATAACCTGAATAGCCTTTCTCAATAATCGTCTGTAGCAATTCACTAAAGGTAGTAGTCAAAGTGAGAAAATGAATATCAGTACGGGGAATCATGACTTCTTCGGCGGTATCATCACGAAATTCAAAGACGTTTTTGAGTAGCTGTCTTTCTGCTGCTTTTAGGTCAACCGACTCTCTCTCCGTAGCAATGATTAGCTGTAACTCTTCGGAGGTTACTTGTTCATACCAACTTCTGCCACTATAGTTTACTCCTACTAACTTAAGCAGTAAGCGAGTAGATAAATTTAAAATAGCCACAAAGGGACGAAAAATACGCGCGATGACTACGCTAGGAGGTCCAAAAAACCGAGACAGCTTTTCAGGATACATGAGAGCTACAGACTTAGGACATAGTTCACCCAGCACTATCTGTAAATATGCCAAGAGAATAAAAGACAGAGGTAAAGCAGCCGTGGTAGAGATTATTTCTGCTAAGTAATTTGGTAGAGAAAGACTTTCAGTTATGGTAATGATGGACGCTGCGACTGTTCTTTCTCCTACCCAGCCCAAAGCCAGACTAGAAAGAGTAATACCCAATTGAGTGGTAGACAAAAGCCGATCTATGCTTCTCTGGAGAGACTGTACGGTTTGAGCCTGGGTATCTCCATCTTTGACTAGTTTGCTGATCCGAGAACGACGAACCGAAACAATTGAAAACTCTGCGGTGACAAAAAAGGCATTAATCGCAATGAGCAAGAGAACACCAACAAAAGTCAACAATAAATTTTTATCAGCCATCGATCAACTAATGGTGGGTGTTGACACTAGTTCCCATTTCCTCAATAGTTCTGTCATCACTAATTTTTATGATTAACTCGATTATATACCTTAACTAAAATATCTTTTTCTTTCATAATCTTAAGACCTTTATATTCACCACCAGCAGGATCTTGATTGCGATTGTTGTCTTCAGTATTAATATCTGGCTGAGTTACTACTTTTAAAGCCTCACTTCCCATAAAATAGCCAACATAAGAACTGGCGACACCAGCTAAGACCATCATCAGAAATAAACATATAGTTAACCACAAACTAACTCTTATTTTCATGCGATCGCGATTTTTTTGCTATAGGTTGTCAAAGATACTAGACTTACTAATATAATGGTCTACGTGAGAAAAATGGATATCCAGGGTTGGCCGAGCGGTTTAGGCAACAAACTCATAATTTGTGCAAGGCAGGTTCAACTCCTGCACCCTGGACTTGTTAAAAGGATAAGGGATGAAGTATAAGGAAAAAATCAAGTCAAGGAAAGTATTCTTTTTTTGACCAGCCTTTATCTTCACTCCAATCTGATCTAGATATTGTTATTTAAAGCTAAAAGCTTTATTTATTCAGTAGCACTGTAGCTAGGAGTTTCACCCAAAGAAGTATCATAGGGATTTGCCAAATCTCTAGTTACCATCGGCATTCCTGTAGCTGACTGTGCTTTCATGCCTCGTTCATAAATATTATCTACCGCTTTACCATCTGCTGAGATATGCTGATCCGCAAATCCCGTAAAGCCAAAGATAGAATTTGCTTGACCAAGAATACTGCTTTGCATAAAAGCGTTTTTACCCTTTTTAAAATAAGCATCTTCAAATGCTCGATCGAGAGGTTTCATTTCTGCTTTAGCTTCAATAGAAAATAAACTAGTAATAGCTGCTATTACTAAGACTGCACTTAGTTTAGTAAACTTAATAAACATTACTTTACTTATATTTTGTAATTTGACCAACGGTTACAGTAAAGATTTGGCTCTATTTATCTTTTAAGGACAAAAGAATACAAACTATAACCTTGCTGTTTAACGGCATTATCTGTAACTTCTGCTCAATCCTAGCTGAAGATTTCTTGAAAGAACAGTCCATATAAATCTTTTTCCCTCATTACCTATGAATACCAACCAGACTTCTAGTTCCTTTTTAGCTACGGCTAATATTGATTCTCTTAGACAGGTGCTTTTGGATTTAATCGTCAAGTATGCTTATGTTGAAGGAGATTTCGTACTTTCTTCTGGAGCTAAAAGCACTTACTATATAAATTGTAAACAAGTGACCCTAAGAGCAGACGGCGCGTTGGCTTTAGGTCGTTTATTGTTTCAATTATTACCTAAAGACACAGCAGCAGTAGCAGGTCTTACTCTAGGTGCAGACCCGATGGTGTCAGCAGTCAGTGTTGTTTCTGCTTGGGAAAATGATCCTCTTCCTGCTTTGATAATTCGTAAAGAACCTAAAGGACACGGTACAAAAGCCTATATAGAAGGTCCTTCTCTAGCGGAGAACTCAAAAGTGGTTGTTCTAGAGGATGTTGTAACTACAGGAAGTTCGGCATTAACTGCGGTAGAAAGATTGCAGGACGCGGGATATGTAGTGACACAAATTCTGGCTTTGGTAGATCGAGAACAAGGTGGAGGAGAACTTTATCAATCTAAAGGAATTAACTTTCAGGCTTTATTTTCAATTAAAGAAATTCAGCAATACTCAACTTAAAAAGACTTTACTTTTTGTTATACGAAGCTGTAAAGTTATCCGTTAAGCTAGAAAAGTAATCATCTTTATTTATATTAATTATGCAAGCTACTTCCTCTGGCACTTCTAAGCCGATAAATTGGTCAACAGTAATCATGTTTGTTCTAGGATTTTGGCTTAGTGGCAGTTTGGTTTTTGATTTTTTGATTGTTCCTGGAATGCTAACTAGCGGCATGATGAATGAATCGGGTTTTGCTAGTGCTGGCTATACGATCTTTGGCACTTTTAATCATATAGAACTACTTTGTGCAGCAACTGTTTTAGCTGGCTGTTTAGTTTATCGTTACGGTTATCGACTAACAAATCAAATCAATAGCAAATCAATCTTAACTGCTGCTATTTTATTGATTATCTCTTTAGCTTATACCTACATTTTTACACCCCAGATGAGCAGCATGGGTATGTCTTTGGATATGTTTGCCACTAATGAGCCTGCTTCGAGTTCGATGGCAGTCATGCACGTATTTTATTGGAGTTTAGAAGTAATCAAGCTAGTTGCTGCAACTGCTTTGTTACGTACTTTCTTTCGTAATTCTTGTAGCCTAGTTTAGTAGTTTGAGAACATAGAAGATATAGCCGTACAAGCTTAGATTAGGACACATAACCTATCTGCTCGAAAGTAGCAGGTAGCAGGTAGCGCAGCCTGGAGGCTGCCGACGTTACTCCGCAACGGCGAGACGCTCCAGCGTCTGCAAATAAACAATTTAAAAATGTCATAACGTTAATGCGTATTACTATAAATAGACTCTCGATTTCATTTTCACCCGAAGTCTAATCATGTCAATCTGATCTTTAAAACTTTAAAACCTTACTATTTAGTCGCCCTCGGTGGCATCAAATAGTGAGGTTTTATTTCTATAAAGATTTGTATAGATGCTCATCTTTTGATTAGGGTCGATCGAACTCAGAGGCTGGAGGAAAATATTTAACAGGTTCATCTTTTAACGCTTTCAACATAAATGAACGCCATATAGGAGCAGCATAATCTCCTCCTGTTATTCCCTTACCCATGCTTTGGTAGTTATCGTTGCCAACCCAAACCGCAACAGCTAACTGTGGTACATAGCCGACAAACCAAACATCTCTCTCAGAAGAGGTAGTTCCTGTTTTCCCTGCTGCTGGGCGACCAATATTCGCTTTGGAACCTGTTCCTCCTGGTTCTAGAACTCCTTGCATCATTGAGTTTAAGCTGGCGGTTGCCCAAGGATCTAATATTTGTTTTGGTTTAGGGGTATTGTCTAGCAATATATTGCCCTTACTATCGGTAACTTGGAGAATTACGGTCGTATCAGAACTCCAGCCATTATTAGCGAAGGTGGCAAAAGCTCCAGCCATTTCTAAGGGGGTAACACCTATCGAGCCTAGAGGCAGCGAAATTACAGGCTGCATCGGACTTTTGATTCCCAGTTGACGACAAACTTCGATTACTTTTTCTAACCCTACAGCTTTACCTAGTTTGACCGCTGGAATATTACGGGATTGAGTTAGTGCCTTGGAAAGAGACATCGTGCCACCGAAATCTGTCTTCCCGCCGTAATTTTGAGGTGTGTAGATTCCTCCAGGAATCTGGTAGCTTATAGGAGCATCACTGATTGTAGTTTGTGGGGTGTATTTACCACTTGCCAAAGCAGTGTAATAAACAAATGGTTTGAAAGAAGAACCAGGCTGTCTACGGGACTGAACCGCACGGTTAAATTGACTTGATTCGTGATCTACTCCTCCTACCAATGCTTTAACAAAATGAGTGCGAGGATCTACTGCAACCAAAGCAGCCTGATCTGCTCGTAATCCCCAACGCTCTAGCATATTATGACTCTCTTTGATAGATTCCTCGGCCATTTTTTGGAAATTTAGATCGATAGTGGTCTGGACTCGAATACCTCCTTGAAGAACTTTATCTTTGCCAAAACGCTCTTCTAATTCTTTCGTTACTGCTTCTGTAATAAAAGGAGCTTTACTCTTTCTCCAGGCAGTGGGTCTGCCGATTAGTAAAGGGGCTTTAAAAGCAGCCTGTTCTTGTTTTGGAGTAATCCAATTTAAAGTCCGCATTCGTGCCAAAACTTCTCTTTGTCTCTCTTTGGTGTTGGCATAGTTTAAAAATGGACTATACTGCTCTGGAGCTTGGATTAAGCCAGCTAATACCGCAGCTTCAGCTAGATTTAACTCAGAAGCACTTTTGTTAAAATAGCTTTCTGATGCAGTTTCAATACCGTAGTTGTTGTGTCCCCAATAGATATTATTGAGATACATTTCTAAAACTTGGTCTTTAGAAAATACTTGTTCTACCCTGATTGCTAAAATTGCTTCTGCCAGTTTGCGACTAAAAGTACGTTCACGAGTCAGAAATAAATTTTTGACTAGCTGCATGGTTAAGGTAGAGCCACCTTCGGATACACCACCCTTTTTGTAGTTAGCTACGGCTGCGCGACCAATACTGTAGGGATTTAGTCCATTGTGCCGATAGAAATTACTGTCTTCGATCGCCACTACCGCTAACTTAAGATTAGGAGATATCTGGTCTAATGAGACAACTTCTCGATGAGTTTCTCCATGTAAATTGGTTAACAATCTACCCTTGATATCATATATGTAGCTAGTTTCAGAGGGAACATAATTACGCAATACTCTGACATCTGGTAGATTACGAAAACTAAAGGCTAAACCGACTAACCCTCCAGCAGCAACAGCACTAGTAATCATGGAAAAGCCTAATATCGTGCCTCCAGCAGCTTGGACAACACCTGCAAAAAATGATTTGGCGATCGCTCGATTACTTTTTGAGTCTTGTTTCTCTAACATGATTTCAGAAGACACGGTGTTTTGATTTCCTCCAGAGACATGATTAGTAGGCTACCGCAATTAAACAGAAAGTCAAGCAGGACTGAATGATCTAATCGATATTGCTCGACAATTGTAACAATCTCTATTGATTAATTGCCTGCAAAAAAAAATCCTCGGCTGACTAACCGAGGAGCAAATAATTCAGGAGAAATCAATATTAATTTGTGTTAATTAATGTAACAAAAAACTCGTAAATATACCAGGTATCGCCATATATACCCTTGCAAGACACGCCTATAGGTAAACTACTACATACAATGATTCCCGTTCTATCAAGTAGGATAATATCTGCCGTAGCCGTAGCCTCATTGCAGGAGTAAAGTGCAGGGCAAACGGATTATACTTCCTGGGTGGAGGATTCCATAACGACGCTTACCAATCAATTTATACTATTAGCAGCCAATGATTATTGCAATTACTGCTTTGAAGGGAGGAGTAGGAAAAACTACAACCGCAGTTCATTTAGCTGCATATTTCCAGACCTTAGCACCAACATTATTAATTGATGCAGATAAAAACCGCTCTGCTTTGGTTTGGTCAAAAGAAGACAAGCTGCCTTTTTACGTGGCATCCCAAGCAGGTGCGCCTGGTTTAATTAAAAAATTTACTCACATTATTATCGATACCCCAGCCAGACCAGAAGCAGAAGAACTAGAAGATTTAGCTGCTGGTAGCGATCTGCTAATTTTACCGACAACTCCCAATCACCTAGATTTGGATACGACAGTAAAGGCAGTGGAGTTGCTCAAAACTCTTGATGCTAACTATAAAGTATTGCTAACTAAGGTAGACTCTCGCACTAAGAACAGTAAAGATGCCAAAAAATTTCTCGAAGAAGCACAACTGCCCTTGTTTAAAGAAGAAATTCCGTTATTAGTTGCTTTTCAGCGATCGCCTAGTCTTGGCGTTATTGTCAAAGACTTTCCCGATCGCCGAGCTAAAATAGGCTGGAATAGATATAAGGCTGTAGGTAAAGAAATTATGTCGTAATTCAAAGGATGAATTATTAATGATGAGGGCGAAGGAAATAATCTCTTATCTGCGAAGTTTTCTAATCTTTAATATTGATACCTTTAAATCTCATATTCCTTATTGCTTGCGGGCAACTACGGCATAGAAAGGATCGCCTCCTGCTAATCCTAGCATTTGTAAAAAACCAGGTAAAGGAGGTTGATGGACTATTACTTCTGGTTTGCTAAAACCGTCAACTGACTCAAAATACTTTTGGACTAAATTTACCCTGTCCGTATCTGTGCCATCGCGCCAAGCTGCGATCGCTTTTTGATAAAACATACGATTAGAAAAGCTGATAATTACTACACCATTGGGTTTTAAAATACGCTGAATCTCAGACAAAATCGCTTCAGGATACTGCAAATATTGTATCGATACAGTAATTAGTACTCCATCAAAATCGGCATCTTCTAAAGGTAATTTGGGGTTTTGATTGAGATCTTGGACAAAATAACGATCCAACTGAGAATTTTTGGCTAATTCCTCTTCATTCATGCCATGACCTTCCACATGAGCAAACTCCATCTCATGCGGTAAATGAGATACCCAGCTACTCATTAAGTCAAGAATGCGCGTGTCTGGCTGAAGTTTTTCTCGATAAAGATTGGTCAGGCGATCGATAAATCCCCGATCTACATGAGTTACCAAACGGGGAGAATCATAAAAAGAAAGATCGTTAGAATCATCTAGTTTAGATCTTTGTTCTGGACGCAACATAAAATAACATTTAGTATTTTTATTAATCAATTTGAGTTGTGAAGAGCGATCGCGCTTATCTAATTTACTTGGTCTTTTATCAGTTTAAAATGTTTTTACTCTGCCTGTAGGCTTGTTAGAAAATTGAAGGTGGTGGGCATACTAAAAGTAGCCAAGACCGCAATTCAAAATAACAATTATAAAATGAATCAAAAATTAGGATCGCAACCATTACCACCGCCACCACCACCACCATCAACCTTGGGAATGGCGGGTAATCAGCCAAAAATAGAGAACCACAGCGCGCAGATAAGATCGAGCAAAGCACAGCGTGCATCTGGTCAACCTTCTCTAAAATACATTATCAAAAAAGCCTACGAACAAGGATGCTCCGATGTACATTTAGGCGTAAATGAAGTGCCGCGAATGCGCGATCGCGGTGAAATGGCTTTGACTAAGTATCCCAAAACCGATCTAAATACCTTCATGAGTTGGATACATGAAGTATTAACCGAGGAAGAAGTAGCTAAATTTAAACACGACCTAGAATTTGATGGTGCGACTCAATACGACTTTGCTAGGGTAAGGATTAATATTTTTGATACCTTACGCGGTCCAGCTTTGGTAATGCGACTGATTCCTCTCAAGATTTTGACCATGGAACAGTTAGGTTTACCCCCTGTGTTTCAAGATATTTCTGATGCCCATAAAGGCTTGATTCTGGTAACAGGGCCTACTGGTTCGGGTAAATCGACGACGATGGCAGCGATGGTAGACTACATCAACAAAGAACACGCCAAACACATTATTACCATTGAAGATCCGATTGAATTTGTCCATCAAAGCCAAAAGTCTTTAGTTAAGCAGCGAGAAGTTGGTATTAATACCCGTATGTTTGATAATGCCCTCAAGGCAGCACTAAGGGAAGACCCTGATATTATTCTAATCGGCGAGATGCGCGATCGCGAAACGGTTAATACGGCTCTCAAAGCAGCCCAAACGGGTCACCTGGTTATGGGAACTCTGCACACCAATAGCGCAATCAAAACCATTGAAAGAATCTTAACTCTTTATAGTGCAGAAGAACAGGATGCTATGCGGATTGCTATTTCCGAATCATTAGTCGCGGTAATTTCCCAAGGCTTATGTCGGACAACGGACGAAAAAAGGGCAGCCTATCATGACATCATGGTAAACACAGAAACCGTTAAAGACTATATTAAGCAGGGTAAATATGACGAAATTCATTCCTTGATGCAGAACGGAGAATATGACGGTATGATTACCACTAATCAGGCACTGTTTTGTCTTTATGAAGAAGGCAGAATTACTGAAGAAGTGGCTCTGGAGATGTCTCCCACGGCTAACGAAATGGCAATGATGCTTCGAGGCAGAGTCTAAAAGTCTAAAAACTAAACTTTAGTAAATTAAAGATCTTGAAGCAGAAAAGAACATAATTCCCATATTAACGTCTACAACCAATTGCTCAAATTGATCGACAATTCATCTCCTTTGCCCAACATCTATAAAGGTATTGCTTTGTTTACCCCAGGAGGAGATTTAATTTACGGTATAGATCCAAATAAACAGGCTCAATGGCATATTCATTTATGTCTGGGATTACAAGAAAAATGGGGATTAGTCGATTCTCCCCATTTTTTGGTGCCTGGATACACTGCAACAGTAGAACGCTGGCTAGATCCCCAGTCACAGCAGATCGAGACTATCGCCGAAGTTTATCCAGCCGTACAACGTTTTATTCCTTTGCTACAGGTATTATTTGGACTAGAGCCTACAACCATTTGGCATATTGCTCCTTGGCAAGAAGAACACTGTAACCGCGCAGTGATTGAAACCTATCGATCGCATTTTCCTCAGCTTTGGGAACAAAGAGATTTAATTATTCGCCTCGACCCTAAATATTCTTCTCATAGGACTTCAGAAATTAATAATACATTTCTAGATTCAGATTCCAACACACCTAAAATAGCCTCAGGGCATACAGGGGGCTACGTTTTGCACCTATTTATCAAAAGCGATAATTCTCATGCCGAAGAAACTTTGAGTAGTATTCATCAGCTTTTAGAACAGGGTTTAGCTAATCCTTATACTTTGAAAGTGATTGACATCAGCAAAAATCCTGAACAAGCAGCAATACATCAAGTAACAGTAACTCCTACCTTAGTTAGGGTCAAACCCAAACCTGTCCGACGAATTATTGGGCAGTTTGACGATATCCAAAGAGTACTAAAAATTATTTCCAGTTTTTAATTAGCGTTTGGTTAGAATTAGCCACTTTTGAAATACAGCTTCATCCTAAAAATACTACATTATGATTATGAACAAAGAAGATTAATGATTCCCCTAGTTCCCTAGTCAGCCTCTACCATCCCATGAAGGTGCAACGCCAATTTTTGTACAAGTTTAAGTTTATTCTTCTAGATCGGTTTCTTCATCCTCGTCGAGAATAGCTTCAAGTTCATTTTTGAGCCGATCATCATTAAACCTATCTGATTGACTAGGCATAAATAGACCAGTGCTTTTGATCCATCTAAACAAAGATTCATTTTCTCTGGGGGCAATAATCGCAGCGGGTTCGCCTATTGGTTCTTGTTGAAGTGCAGGATTTACGTATTTTTTGGTCATTTCTGTTATGGCTCTAATTTTACTGAATAAACTGTTTTTTGATAAAAGGTGAAGTCATCGCCGTCAAAAGACTGCCATAATCTAGGTTGAAATTTACTTCTACTCCAACTTTTAAAGCCGATTTGCAGTCAAGAACTACATGATCGCTACTAGCACCTAATATTTCTAGATCTTGATTTGGACTTAAACCAGATATCAAAGTGTCCTGCTTGCCTAGGGCAATAATTGCTCTTTGGTGCATACCGCGTAGCGAAGCAGGCGATGCCTCAGCATCGCCAGTCGTCGCCAGACGACGATCTGGGCTAACGCCCTGTCCGTTAGGCTTATCGCGGAAAACGGGAATATTACCAAAGGCATCCCGACCAATATCCCCGAAGGGCAAAGAAGGCTTTACTTTCGATTCGATAACTTCGGCAACTAATTTAAAAGCATGGGATAGTTGTCGTAACCTAGCTTTTGTGCCATGCCATGACGTAATTTAACTAGCCGATCGAAAATACTGTCTAGCTGGGATTGATGCTGACTAAAGAAATTCCAGCGTGCTTTTTCTGCTTGATAACGGAGATGGCGATCGCCATCTTGAGTATATTTACGAATCCCCGACAGGTTTACCTTCTCTGCTTGAAACTCGATTTCAGCCGAGGCTAAAAGCTCTACATATTGATTAACCAGCTTAGACTCTTGAACCAGATCGGCTTCAATTGCGGGTTCAAAAGTGGTAACATCTGCTGACCAGAGGCTAAAAGCTTGTTTGCCTAGGATAGACTCAAATTCTTTTCTATCTGGGCTATCTAACAATCTTTGCTTCATGGCGATCGCCAATGCAGTCAGTTTTGGCTGTAGCTCATCACTATATTCCTGCGCTTGTTTATAATCTTTGTTGGTTGTATCTTGACTAAAATGGAGGGAGGTCAAGGCAGACCAATTATCTAAGCGACGACGTAAATTATCCCACTGTTGTAAAGCCTGTTTTTTTGCCTCGGTAGTATCTGAGCGATCTAAAGCAGCATTAATACTCTCATACTCTGTGGTAACGTCTTTTATATTAGGCGTTTGGGCTTGAATATCGGCAAAATTAAGCGTCGTCTGACTCATGATTAACAGAGATAAGATAAATAGTTACACCTAAAATTTTAACGAAGTTTGCTACTTCAAAGTATGGATCGAACATTTATTGCTAATATACAGAAGCTGATCGAGCGCGATCGCGATTTGGCGAAGATAGTTGACGCTTATGGCTATCCTCCTCAATGGCAAAGAAAGCCTGGTTTTCCTACCGTAATCCGCATTATTTTAGAGCAGCAGGTTTCCTACGCCTCGGCTAAGGCAGCTTTTGAACGTCTTAACAAGGCAGTAGACAATTTGACCCCAGCCAGCTTTTTATCTTTAGACGATGCTGAACTTAAAGCAATTGGCTTTAGTCGTCAGAAAACCAGATATGGTCGTGAATTGGCTCAAGCTATAGTCGATCGCAGTTTAGATTTAGCAAGTTTAGACAAGCTAGATGATTTAACCATTAGAAAGAAACTGACCACAATCAAAGGCATTGGAGACTGGACTGTAGATATCTACTTGATGATGGCTTTACAACGCCTGGATGTATTTCCCTCTAAAGATTTAGCCGTGGCGATCGCCATCAAAGAAATCAAAAATCTAGACACTCGACCCAAAGCAGCAGAATTAGAGTCGATTACTCAATCCTGGCAACCCTATAGAGCCGTGGCTACGCAAATTCTTTGGCACTATTATCTTAATCGCCAACTCCTAAAAAAAGCTAAGTGATCTTGGCAATCTCTGAAAACTGTAGCACCCAAATTAGAATTTAATTTACTGCGCTTTTGGGTTGAGTAGAACATACAAGTTTAATCTAAAAAGCTAAAAGCTAAAAACCAGTTAATTCCGAACGTAGTTCTATCCAATTGAAAGAGAGGGGCGGTCGGGTCAGTTGCGGCTAAAGCCTTTCTCGACCTTGCCCACCCTCGACAGTTTGCTCAAAGGGGGGAATCCCCCTTCGGGTTCAGCAGTTTGCTCAACGGAGGGAACCTCCGCAACGCAACTGCTTCACCGCAACGCAACTGTCTCGCAATCGAGTTGTTGAAAACTGCTGTAAAAGACTGAGGCATTATAATCTAAAGCAAATAGAGTATTAGAGTAAATATAATGACTAACCTAGATAAAGTTTTAGATGAGGCAATGGATTTGCCACTAGAACAACAGGAAATGCTAATTCAAATTTTACAACATCGTATTATTGAGCGACGTAGAGATGAAATTGCTCAAGATGCTACATTTTCTCTAGCAGAGTTTAAAGCAGGTAAACTCAAAGCTCAAGATGCTCAAGATGTGATTGTAGAATTACGCGAATTTCTGCATGAATAATGAGTAAAATAGTCCTCTCTAATAAATTCAAGAGAGCATTCCGTAAATTTGTTCGTCGTAATACACAGTTGCAAGCAAGAATTGAGAGAACCATTACTGAGTTGTCTGATGATATATTTAATCCTTCTTTAGGTACTCATAAACTAGAAGGAAAATTATTAGGTTTGTTATCTTGTTCTTGTGGTTATGATTGTCGCCTTGTCTTTGCTATTGAAACAGACAAAGAAAGCGGTGAAACAATATTAATTTTATTAGATGTTGGGACTCATGATGAAGTTTATTGAAAAATATAAAACATTAAAATTATTAGCCAATTATTAGCAACACCGATTTTTACTAAATTTTTTCGAGAATTAAATTAAGGCGATCGCTAATTCTTCCTTGCCAACCTGGTTCAACAATATTTGTGCCTGTAGGTTCAATGATAATTGCTGGGGAATCAATTGTATCTCCTGGTTGAAGACTTTCTCTTTGATATACAGAGGCATCATGCCAAACATCAGCAGTGTAGATGGGAACGGATGTAACTGCTTGAGGTGGATTGTTATTTTGCCGTTTAATCAGGTTTGATTCGGGACTATAGGTCGGGCAAATTAATTCGATAGAGATGGTTTCTACCACAAGATCCTTGCCAGCCATCACAAAGCCATAGCGTTGAGTATATTGTTGTTCAAACTGCGATCGCATTGCTGGAATATCAGCAAAATCTACAATCAGGCTAGAGTCTACCCCGCTATATTTGAGATGTACCTTCGCTAAAATTTGGGCTTCTGGTGTTTCAAGCTGTTGTGCCAATTCTGTTTCAGCTTGAGTAGTTAATCTTTGGAAAGCCTGTTCTAAAGTTGCTAATAACTCTGGTTTTAATTCTGCTTCAATGGATTTCTCTTTCATAATTCTAATATCTGCTAGCCCGATACCATAGGCAGATAACACTCCCGCGTAGGGATGAATAAAAATTCGCTTGATGCCCAACACATCGGCAATTAGACAGGCGTGCTGTCCCCCTGCACCACCAAAACAACAAAGAGTATAGGTGGAGACATCGTAACCTTTTTGCAGAGATATCTTTTTAATCGCTTGAGCCATATTAGCAACTGCGATCGCCAAAAACCCAGAGGCAATTTGTTCGGGAGTTTTACCGTCTTGAATTTGGTTAGCTAAGATTTGAAATTTTTCTTGGGCAATCTGCCGATCTAAAGGTGCGTCACCTTCGATCCCAAATACTTTAGGAAAAAACTCTGGCTGAAGTTTCCCTACCATTACGTTGCAGTCAGTAACGGTTAAATCACCACCCTTGCCATAGGCAGCAGCACCAGGATTCGCCCCTGCTGATTTAGGACCTACCCGATAGCGACTACCATCAAAGTAGAGAATTGAACCGCCACCCGCTGCTACGGTATGGATAGACATCATCGGCGATCGCAATCTAACCCCAGCCACTTCTGTTTCTAAGCTACGTTCATACTCTCCTGCATAATGGCTGACATCGGTAGATGTTCCCCCCATATCAAAGCCAATTATCTTGTCATAGCCAGCCAAAGCACAGGTTTTGACTGCCCCCACAATGCCCCCTGCAGGACCAGAAAGAATGCTATCTTTGCCTTGAAACAAATCTGCATCTACTAGTCCACCATTAGACTGCATAAACATAAGTTTGCATGAGTTTTTAGTTGTTAGTTTTAAGTTTTTAGTAAACTCGTTTACATAACGACGCAGAATAGGAGAAAGATAGGCATCGACGACGGTAGTGTCTCCCCGCGAGATGAATTTAATTAACGGGCTAACCTGATGGGAAATAGATATTTGGGTAAAGCCAATTTCACGGGCAATATTGGCGACTTTTAACTCATGGTGGGGATAGCGGTAGCTGTGCATCAGAACAATAGCGCAACTGCGTATTCCTGAATTGTATGCAGCCTGTAGCTCTGTTTTTGCTTTTGATGTATCCACAGGAATTAGTTCATTGCCTTGAGCATCATAACGTTCATTAATTTCTACTACCTGTTCATAAAGCATCTCAGGCAGAATAATCTCTAAGGCAAAAATATCGGGGCGGTTTTGATAGCCAATACGCAGAGCATCTTTAAATCCTTGAGTGATGGCTAAAACAGTGCGATCGCCTTTTCTCTCTAGAAGGGCGTTAGTTGCCACTGTTGTTCCCATTTTGATCGCTTCAATCTCGGCTGTAGGAATGGGCTGATGGCGATCGATGCCCATCACGTCTCTAATTCCCTGAATTGGTGCATCCTCGTATTGTTCGGGATTTTCTGATAACAACTTATGAATTACAATTTCTCCTGCGGGGTTTTGGGCGACAATATCGGTAAATGTGCCACCGCGATCTATCCAGAATTGCCAACGTGAACTCATAGCCAAGTAATTTTTTAATTTTTTCTTAATCTAAATAATCTTAGTTAATCTTAAAGTCAGAGGTCGATTAGCTCAAAAACTGCTATTAATATGAAGAATGTACCTAATCTAAGATCAAGGAAGAGAATATAATGCCTCTAACTCTTTCAGGAGAACAACAGCAGCTTTTCGATCGCAGCCTAAACACCATTCAAAAGGTTGAAGGTCTTTTTGTGGAGGCAAAAGTACTCTTTCCTGAGTTTCATCCCAACACCGAAGTCCTCAAAAAACAGCTAGCTAATCCCTTCTCGATCTTTATCTGTGGTGAGTTTAACGCAGGTAAATCTAGCTTGCTCAATCAACTTAATAATCAAGAAATTGCTAGGGTTGGCTTTTTGCCTACTACCCAAGAAATTGAATCTTATAATCCCGAAGGCTTTGGTGGCTTGGCATTTATTGATAGTCCTGGCACCAACTCCATTATTGAGCAACACCAAGAATTAACCGAAAACTATCTCCAACAGGCAGATATTATTTTGTTTGTTACCTCAGTTGAACGTCCTTTAAGTAAATCTGAACAGGACTTTCTTACTTTAGTCGATCGAACCTGGGCGCGTAAAATTATCGTTGCCATTAACAAAACAGATCTGGTGAATGATGATGAAGCCAGACAAATCCGCGAATATGTCAGCGAAGGCTTGGGTAAGATTTTAGCCGAAATGCCACCTGTATTTGCTATTTCAGCGCAAACGAGGGCAGGAATTGACGAGTTGAAAAGCTTTTTACTGGCATTTTTGGCAGATGGAGAAAAAGTTAAATTAAAGCTACAGGGACCACAAAATTCATTGCTGGTTTATTTAAATCAACTAGAGAAGCAAAATCAGTCCATACAGTCTAAATTACAGTCAGAAAAAGTTGTTTTTGATCGCACTTCTCGACGCATTGAAGAACGACTTGAAGAGTATAATCTTTTATTTGGGATCTTTGGCGATAACATCGACGATTTATTTACCAATCTAATTCAAGAGACGAATAAATTAATTGATAGCAATACTGGCTTTTTAACCGTCCTCAAAAGAAGAATTACCAAAGAAGAAGATTTTGTCGAAGAAAGACTAGCTAAAACAATTAAAGAGGTGCAGCTAGATAAAAATTTGCAAGATATATTTAAAGAAGCTACATCTACTTTCCTTAAATACCGCGATCGCATTGTTAGAGAAGCTAAAGAAGATCTGTCCACTGCTATCACTGTATCTGAGGGAGATTTAGCATTACCGCCGATTAATACCAATCAGCTAGAAGTCAATGAATTTGCAGCCAGAATTAAAGAAGCAGCCGAAGAAGGATTGGATAGCTTTTGGCGACTGGGTATTACTGCTGCTGCGACAGGGTTAGGCGGGCAACTTCTGTTTAGTGCAGCTTCTGCTGATGTAACGGCATTTTTTATCGCTGGTCTGTTTGGCTTGATGAGCTTTAATGCTTTACCTCGCAAACGCAAGCAGGTCAAAGCTGAACTAGAGCAAACCTACCGTAATCTCCAAGAAAATTACACCAACACCTTAAAAAATACCTTAGCAGCAGAGTTAAATAGGTGTTTACAGCAGTTTGCTGATGTAATTCGACCAAAGCAGGAAGAGATTGCCCAAAAAATAGCTACCAGCGAATCAATTGCCATTGAAGCAGAGACTATCAAAGCAGAAATCCAGAAGATTACTACCGAAGTCGAACAACTTTCGCTGAGTAATGAGCAAGTGTCTGTAACCAGCTAGTCTGCTGTGAACCTTAATCAAAAGTATCTAAAGATAATGCGATCGCTCTAGTTATCGTGGGCGATCGCACTTTTTTTACAACTGGCTTCAATATCGGATTATAAATGTACGTCTGATGTAAATTAACTTTCTTTATCTATTTTTAGAGAAAACTTATATGTTCCAGTAAATAAAAAAATTCAACTTAGGCAGATCCAACTGCATTATCTAGATTTAGAGAGAGTATAGTCAATCATTAGAAAAACCGATGTTAATGTTTACGGAAGGGGTCTGGGGAGGGTCGTCACGTCTCCAGCAGGGGGTCTGGGGGAAAGTTCCCCCAGGAACAAATCACGGTTTCCACAGACCAATTTCATTAAGAAACGAGAATAAACATTTTTTTCTTGGTCAGCATATATGCGGGGTTTGACCGCTAATTCACATTACGCATAAGTGTAGTTTTCTGTTCAAAGCGATCGCCACTAACCAACTTAAGTATAAATTTTAGCAATATCAGCTAAAGTAGACACCTTAAACCCGTTGCCCACTGCTGCCATTTTCCACTCTTCGTCTTTGCGATAGACTTCAGCGAGAATCATTCCCGTCATGCCTTGATATTCTGTACCAGAAAGATTATAGCGAGCTAATTCTTGGTTACTTTGACGGTTGACCAAACGCACAAAGGCATTGTCTACCATACCAAAATCTTGTTTGCGCTGTTCGCATTTATAGATGTTGATGGCAAATACCAAATAAGCAATGTTAGCGGGAACTAGAGGTAGATCGATATTGATTACCTCGTCGTCTCCTTCTCCTGCACCAGTTAGGTTGTCTCCCTGATGTGCGATCGCGCTAGAGCTATGTCTTAAATTACCAAAGTAAACTATATTTTTAACATCGCTCAACTTCTTGTCTGTATCTAAACAAAGTACCGAAGAATCAAGATCGAATTGTTTATTCCCTCCAAAGAAACCACCAGATTTTGGCGCAACATCCCAACCAAGACCACACATCATTTGCTTGAGGCTGGGGTCTTCTTTGGTAAGAGAAATACGTTGTCCTTTTGTAAGATTGATTGCCATTATTTAATTATTAATTATGAGTTGTAAGTTTTTAATTATTTATTGATAACGATTTAGCAATGCTTCTAAACCACCTTGATAGCCAGCACCTACAGCATTAACGCGCCATTCACCATCCTTGCGATAAAGTTCTGCCATAATCAGGGCAGTTTCCACAGAAAAATCTTCTGAAAGGTCATAACGTATCACTTCTTCTTGATTTTCTGCATTTACGACTCTTACAAAAGCATTTTGCACCTGACCAAAATTCTGTTGACGCTTTTCGGCTTCGTGAATCGTGACGGTCATCACGATTTTGTTCACATCTTCAGGAACTTGCTTGAGTTTAACTTTGACTACTTCATCGTCTCCTTCTCCTGCACCAGTTCGATTATCTCCTAAATGCTCTACGGATTTATTTGCATCAGGACTGGCAAGATTGTTATAAAAAATAAAGTGATTATCAGAAATTAATTTTTCATTACTGTTTACCAAAAAAACTGACGCATCAATATCAAAGTCATTTCCCGTGTCGGTAATATTAGTATCCCAACCCAAACCCACAAAAACTTCGCTTAAGCCTGGGGCGACTTTTTCTAAAGATATACGCTGTCCTTTACTGAGATTTACTGCCATGTTTGGTTATTAGTTATTAGTTATTAGTTGTTTTACCAAATAGAAAGAGAGAAGGAAAAAATACGAGGTAATTTTTCTGGTATTTCCTCATCCTTCATCTCTCATTCCTCAGCCCTTATTTTTGATATCTTTCTACTAAAGCTTGTAATCCGCCTCCATATCCAGCACCAACGGCATTCATGCGCCATTCGCCGTCTTTACGATACATTTCTGCCATGATTAAGGCTGTTTCTACAGAAAAATCTTCGGTCAAATCGTAGCGAATGATTTCCTCTTCGTTTTCACAGTTTACGATACGTACAAAAGCATTGTTTACTTGACCAAAGTTTTGCTGACGTTTATCCGCTTCATGAATAGTTACAGCGATCGCAACTTTATCAACTTCTGGAGGAACAGTCTTCAGCTTCATATCAATGATTTCATCGTCTCCTTCCCCTGCGCCAGTTCGATTATCGCCCCTTTGCTGCACCGACTTTTCTGGGTCTGGACTAGAAAGGTTGTTGTAAAAAATGAAGTGTTTATCGGAGATCAGCTTTTCACTACTGTCTAAAAGAAAAATTGACGCATCAATATCAAAATCACCACCAGTATCAGTCGGATTAATATCCCAGCCTAAGCCGATAAAAATTTCTTTTAGTCCTGGGGAAACTTTTTCTAAGGAGATTCTTTCCCCTTTACTCAAATTAATTGTCATTATTAACCTCTATGATTTCTTGCTCGGTTTTAAATTATGTACAAGCAATAGCTATGTTTCTATCTTAAAAGAATCATTCAGCTAAAGAGGCAATTTATAACTATTTATAACTATTGAAGCTGGATTAGCTGCTGCTGAGTCTATTTTAATCATGGCGATCGCGCCACAGTTGGAAAAGTTTGGCAAGACTAAATAGTAAGGGCTTTAGCTTCAATACGAACTCCTAAGCAAAAAATTGTTTCTTGTAGACATCACGAATCCGAATTCGTGTTCTCTCTCACGTTACTTACTAAGAAACTTAGGATCTAGCCCTAAACCTAATAAACTCCAAAAATCAACCTGGTAGGATGTAGACTGTACACCTCTGACATTAGATTTGATTACTTTTGGCTGTAGATCTTTATCTAAGATAGAGTCCACAACTTCGCTAGCTACACCAGCAGGATTATTAGCAGCACTCAAAGTTACCAAAACTTTGCTGCAATCTAACCCACCTGAAGTATTGGCGCAAATCAAGGGAATTCCTTTTTCTTCCGTACCTACAAAGCTGATTTTTGATAAATCGTAACCACTTGCAGAATACTCCTCTAGCTGGGTAGAAACGTTGTCACATAATTGTCGGGGAGTGGCGGAAGATTTAGAGGCGATCGCTTCACTTTTCCAGTGAAAGATCGGCTGAGTGGCTTTGCTATCAACAGCTTGTGCTAGGGTAGTAGGTACTCCTTCAATTACTTTGCAGGAAAATTTGAATTTAGGGGCATTTGATAATTCGGCGATTGCAGGAATGCTGATTAATGACATCACTCCCATTACCATCAACGCCGATAAATATTTAGTTTTCATTTTTTATAGATAAGCTTCTTTGTGGTTAAAATTCTCTGGCTATTGTTAAGTTGAGATGCTGATATTTTGAATTTTTACTATACTTTGAGCTTAAAACCTCAGCAATCTTGTGGTTCTTAACTAAATATCCAAATTGATTCAAATAAACTGCTATTCAAAATAAAAAGAACACCCTAAAGCAAAACTTTTGAGTTTTACCTTGTACTTCAAGTAGTATAAAAAAATAAAGTTTGACTTTGGTGAACTTTAAACAATTAAAATATGAACTTTATACGCTCTTTACATTTATTCTTGTTACAAGGTAAATTATCTGCAAACTGCTTTTACTAAAATTTATCTGTATGTGTAAAAAATAAGCTCTTAATAATTAATATTTAAAACGTAATTTTCTTCTTTGCTCCACTTTCCACTAGAAAATTCATTTTCACTCCACAATATTTATGACGACAAATCTTTTAGAAGTAAAAAATGTTTACGCTGGCTATGTAAAAGATCTACATATACTACAGGGAATCAACTTCCAAATTGCTCCAGGAGAATTAGTGGCGGTGATTGGTCCTAACGGTGCGGGAAAATCCACTTTAGCTAAAGCTATTTTTGGCTTGCTCACTCCCGCCAAAGGTCAAATCATTTTTCAAGGAGAAAATATCGCTGGACTCAAGTCAGACAAGATCGTCAAACGCGGGATGTGTTACGTTCCTCAACTAACTAATGTATTCGCTTCTCTTTCCATCGAAGAAAATTTGGAGATGGGGGCATTTATTCGCAGTGGCTCTGTTAAGTCTCTCAAGGAGAAGATTTACACGATGTTTCCCAGATTAGGTTCTCGTCGTCGTCAAAAAGCAGGAACTTTATCGGGAGGAGAAAGGCAGATGCTGGCAATGGGCAAAGCATTGATGCTTGAGCCTGAACTTTTGCTTTTAGATGAACCGTCAGCGGCTTTATCACCGATTTTGGTCAACTCGGTGCTAGAACAGGTAAAAGCTATCAATCAAACGGGTACAGCTATCGTATTAGTGGAGCAAAATGCGAAAAAAGCTCTGGCGATGGCAAATAGAGGCTATGTTCTAGAAAATGGCAAAGAACGTTTTGAAGGAACAGGAGAAGATTTATTAAATAATCCCAGGGTAGGAGAATTATATTTGGGTGCTGCCTATAAAAGCTAATCTAAATCAAATTGTATTTTAACCAGCCTGATTTCAAGGTTTTTACAGCGCAACAAAAGTTTATGTATTTTTGTATCGTTACTCATAAATAGCAGATAATTCCCAGGTATTATAGATGATGGCTTGCAAGATTTAGCCACTTTTATAGATCTGGTTTTGATAAATTTTTAGGAGTAAACATGGACTTTGTAACCAACCTTTTTAGTGTTTTTGGTAATATCAACTTTACTGTAATCTTTCAACTGCTTTGTCTAGCTTTGATTGTGATCTCTGGACCTGTAGTTATATTTTTATTAGCATTGCGTGGTGGCGATCTTTAAAAAATTTTAGATGAGATTTTTTCATAACTGCTTTTTTAGTTGTCTAGATGAGCAGATTTATTTTTTTATACCCTGTAATTTATCAAGTAAATATTTAGCTCTGAGAGAAATACTTGACCAGTCTCGATTGGCGATCGCCTGAGTGGGAAAAAGACTACTAGAAATTCCCACGGCGATCGCTCCTACTTCAATCATTTTTGGAGCATTCTCTAGAGTTATGCCGCCAGTAGGAATTAAAGGAATCTGACTCAATGGACCTTGCAGACATTTGATATATTCTGCACCACCAAGGGATTTAATTGGAAAAACCTTAACTGCTGTTGCACCACTCTGCCAAGCGTTGACTATTTCCGTTGGCGAAAAGACTCCAGGTACAAAGGGTATTTGATAGAGAGATTGAGAAACATCAAGCAACTCTTGACTAAAATAAGGAGAGAAAGCAAATTGCGCTCCAGCGTTGACCGCAGCCTGTAATTGCTCTGAGTTGAGAATTGTTCCTGCACCAATAGTACAGTAGGGTAATTCAGATCGTAACTGAGTAATCAAATCTTCAGAACTTTGGTCAGCTTTGCTCTTTGACTTGCTATTCCAAGTAATTTCAATTAGGTTCATTCCTCCTGCTGCTACAGCCTGAGCCATTTTGTAGGCGAGGTTCATTTCAGGACAGCGAATTATGGCGATCGCTCTATTTTTCTCTAAAACTTGTAACCATCGATCTAACATTCAGCACTAAGTGATGAGTTTATATCAATTAACTTACAATGAACGAATACGATTTTTATAGGCTCGGTTGTCTAAACCATTGCCGACATTGGCAGTTTGAGGATTAATATTCTCCTGCAAAATTTTGATGCGATCGCTCGTAGCAGGATGAGTACTCAAAAAACCAGGAGGAGAGCCACCTTTGCTTAACAGCTTCTGCATAAAGCCTAGCATACCCACAGGAGCATAGCTAGCCTTAGTTATATCTTCTAGACCCAAGCGATCGGCCTGTAGCTCGTCAGCACGACTATTGGGACGACTCACAGCTAATTCTACCCCAATCTGGATAGCATTGTTGCGGTCTACTCCTGCTGCGGAAAGTAACCCCTGAGAAATTGCCCGATCTCGCATTTGTTTAATAGCATGACGAGCGGCAATATGACCAATTTCATGACCAATGACGCTGGCTAATTCTGCCTCATTATCTGCTGCTGCGATCGCGCCTTTGTTAATATATACATAGCCACCCATAGTCGCAAAGGCATTAATGTTATTATCATCAACTACTTGGAAAATGTAAGGAATGTCTGGGCGTTGGCTAGTTTTGGCTAGTCGCTGTCCTATCTCATTTATATAGCTATTAATTGAGGGGTTACGGTACAGTTTGGCTTGACCAGAACTTATTAACTCTTGATTAATGCCTTTACCTAGCTCCTCTTCTTGGGCATTAGAAATATGTGAGATTTGAACTACCTGTACCCCACGAATCATTAACTCTAGCCAGGAAATAGCATAGCTGGGTTGAACATTCCCCAAGCCAATACCAACGGTAATTACAAAAGTAATTGCACCAAAGGCTAAACGGCGATAAAAACGATTAGAAAAGCTAAAATATTGCTGGAACATTGTGGTTAAATAACAATTAATTTAGAGAAAATAAGTGCTGTAAGTAAACTACCTTGCAAAAAATATGACGATGCCTACACTGATAAAGTTGCACTTTGTCTTGACATTGTCTTAAAGAAAGTTACAGAAACTTTGCCTATTCCAATTAAATCAATTAGTAATTTAAGAAAAATCTATTTGTAAAATGGATAAATCATCTTCAAATTGAAAATTAGGATGCCAACTTCTAACGTACTGTAATAAACGTTTTAAGTCTCTTTCGGGTGTTTGCTGATATTTTTTTAATAAATTAATTAATCGATCTAAACCCCAATGAGAATTAAGCTGGTGTTCAATTTCATAAATTCCATCGCTAAATATGTACAAGCTAGAGTGTGCCTCAATTTCGCACGAAGCATTTACATACTGAATATCAGGAAACATTCCCACAGGTACTCCTGGAGTCTTTAGACGCTGCTCTGTGGCTCTCAAGGTTGGCGTTAGTAGAATTGCAGGGGGATGTCCAGCACTAGAGTAAGTCAAGCTACGGTTTTGCCGATCGTAAACACCATACCAGATAGTAAAATACTTATCGTTGCGATCGCTCATCTGAAAAGCCTGGTTCAATCCCTTTAACACTGAGTCTGGTTGATAATAATCTACGTTGCTTAATCCACGCGATCTTAGTAGGTTGACCACTGCCAAAGAAGGCAAAGAAGCCCTTAAGCCATGTCCTGAAACGTCTAAAAGATAAAAGACCAAATGGCGATCGTCTAACCAAAAATAATCAAAACTATCTCCTCCCAATTGTCGTGAAGGAATAAAGCAAACATCAATATTTAAAGACGGATGATGGAGCGGCTCTGGTAATATAGTACTTACATATTCTGCTGCTTCAGCTAATTCAGCCTCTAATAGCTGTTTTTGAATTTGGAGATCTTTGCTTAGTTGATGTAGGCGCAATCCTGCTCTAACTCTGGCTTTTAGCTCATTCATCTCAATTGGCTTACATAAAAAATCATCTGCCCCAGCATCCAAACCTTTAACTCGATCTTCTACTGAATCTAAAGATGTCAGCAGAATAAAAAAGGTCGTGGACAATTCAGGAGTAGATTTTATTTGAATACACACCTCTAAACCGTTTTTGCGAGGCATAATCCAATCACAAATAATTAGGGCAGGACGAATTGTTTTGGCTTTGATTAGTCCTTCTTCACCATCACTTGCCAAGGTGATATCATAACCCTGCATACTCAGAGTTCTCTCTAAAAGTAATTGAGTTGTAGAATCATCGTCAATAATCAGAATTTGAGCCATAGTAAATTGATAGTTTTCTTATCTGATGACCGAAGGTAATGGCAGTCATTGCCTACTAAGCTATAAAGCAGTAAAACTTTTAAGGCTTATGTTAACTGTGATGCTCCTGTCTCAAAGAAGCTTTATTTCCATTAGCTAGGAAATCTCATCCGAGGGCGTGTCTTAAGTTTAAGCTATGGCGCTTTAAACAGAAACTTAGTGGTGAATTAAAAGGTGTAGTGTATTCAACTATAGAGGATAAAAGAGCAATTTGAGCGTCAAATTTTTGGCAAAAAGGCGATCGCCATCTTGATGCGCGTACATCTGGCTAAAGCTTTTGCCTTGCTAGATGAGCATTCCCTTGCAAGGGAATGCTTTCCGATGCTGAACCCGAAGGGGGGTACGTGCGGCTAATCCCTTCGTCCCCGTTGAGGTTATTGTCGAGGGCGAGCAAAGTGTCGAAAGGGTTCCCCGGCATAAGGAGGGCGCGTCGCCTGTGGTTTCTGAGGGCGTAATTCTGAGCGAGAGGGATGGCGAGGTTTCCTCGCCATATCCAATCGAAGCTTTGGGGTTTCCCCAGAATGTTGACCGCCCGAAAAGGCGTTTATGAGCGTGGGCTAGGCGGAACTTGGTTCCGCATCTAGAACCACGCTGTTGTCGCCCGTCAAACTGTCGAACCCTTTAGGGGGTTTCACCTCTGATGGCGATGCGACCACAGTTCTCATGTGGCTATTTGTTAAAAGGCAATGAATTTATCTCTCAGCAAAACATTAAGTTGCCTTGTTAAACTAGAATTATTAACCAATAATTATCCATATTTCTATAATTTTGAGGATACCAAAAAAAAGAGAAAATACAAGGGATATGAGAATTAAACTACCGTTGATTATCGTCTGTTTATGCAGATAACGTTAGTTAAGTTAAAACAATTTTGACGGTAATTTTACTAAGGAATAGTAATAGTATTTTCAGCCAACCAAAGAGTAAGACTTTTAGCTTATCCCGAACTCAAGTTAAAAAGTCATCATAAAACAAATACTATTGCCATATTTTTGCCTGCTATGTTTAAACGAGGCATATAACACGTTGAAAGTCTTACGAACTATCAAAATTAAAGTCCCTAGCGATTTGCAATCGCTTGATGAAGTATTAACTGAATTTAATCAAATCTATCAGGATTTTATTCCCCTTCGAGATTGGCTACAGTGTAGATTAGCTTTGGCTGAAGGATTCACTAATGCAGTACGACACGCTCACAAAAACTTACCCCCAGATGTGCCGATTAGAATCGAAGTATTTCTCAGTCAAACAGATATAAAAATTAAAATATGGGACTATGGTTCGGCTTTTGATTTACAGAAGTTTATTGCCGAAAATGCTCAAAAAAATAATAATTGGCTTGGCAGTGGTCGTGGAATTCCGATTATGAATAAAATTTGCGATCGCCTAGATTATTATCGCACAGAAAAACAGGAAAATTGCTTACTGATTGTCAAAGAGTTTGACAATCATCAACCTGATAATAATTCTAATTCGCCCGATATTAACTAATACCAAATTCGATTAATAAAAACGAATCAGCCACGTCTATTCTTTCATAATAGTGTCTTCGATAATTACCGTTTCTTTAGATGATTTATCAATCGGATTAATCGGTTTATAAGCTGCTTTTTCCTCATCACAATAGCGTAAAAATTGGCTGCTATCTGTAGAATATGTAATATAGCTATAGGCAATTTTGATGCTGCTACCAATATGAATAATGTCTCCAGAAACTAGTCGGTGTAAAGATTTTTTGGTGCCATTGATCGAGATACCGTTACGACTTCTTTGTCTTTTACCTTTGCCGTCAATAATCCAGTATGAGTAGTCGCTTTTGTCTCCTCCCTCTGAATATCTCATCCAAGCCACAGTAGCATGATGTCTCGATGCTAAGGCATCATTAATTACTAGATCGTTATTGGGGTGACGACCTATAGAAAACACATTGACGTTGAGAGAGACAGCCCTTCTCGATTCTGGAGACTCTACAATTAAAACGTGTCTGCCTTTTACTAAATCAGCTTTATCTAACTTGACTAAAGTAAGTTGAGGTTTTTTATCAGCCATCTGGTTGAAATATATACTTTTATATCTAACATTGATATTTGAGTAAGGCAGCATCAAAGATATTTTTAAGTATAAATATCTGTTAGTTAGGGAAAAAATAAAATAATATGCTTATATTTGGCAAAACAAATATTCAAATACAGAATTATGAGACTCTTTTATTGACTTATTTTTATATTTTAGTCTAAAAAAAATGATCGGCAAGAGTATTTGCTCTTTCAAAAGTGAACTTTATTTACTTAGAAAACGTCATCGGTAAAACTATGTAACTATTAAATTTTTAAGTAGAATTAATGAGAAACCAAGTTAGTACAATGAACTTTGAATCCTGCTTCTTGTAAAGATGTCATAGCTTGGGATTCATTTTGCACCCAAAATTTTTGTCCAAAGCGAATAAACTGTCTCTGTTCTCCTTGACCGATCGCAGCAATTACAGGGATTTTAAACTTGTTTTGTTCTTGAGCCTGTTGTTCTAAAATTCTTTTTAAATAATTACTTTTTACTCGATCCAAAGCTTGTTCTGGAGTAATTTCTAACATAATCATTCTAACTTGTTCTATTTCTTCAGCATCATCAATAATTAGCTGATATGTATCATTTCGCTGTTGTGCTTTACCCCAAACAATTAATTGCTTACCTTCTGCTAATAAAGGTTCTAAATCCTGGTAAGTACTGGGAAAAATTGTTCCCTCTGCTTCCCCTGTAATGTCTTCCATCTGCACAAAAGCCATGCGATCGCCTTTTTTGGTTACAATCTTGCGGACAGAATTTAACATGACTACCGCACTGACTTTTTCTCTAGCTTTTTGCTCTGATAATTCGCTTAGACTAATCGGAGATAAAATTTGTGCTGCTTGGTAAAGCGCCTGGAGGGGATGATCGCTGATATAAAAACCAATATATTCTTTTTCTAAACGAAGTTTTTCCTGTAGGGGATAATCTTCGACTTTAGAAGTGCTAGGTGCTTGTTCAAAAGCAGCTTGAGACTTTGACTCACCACCACTATTCATCATGTCAAACAGATTAAGTTGACCACTGGCTTTTTCTTTATGGCGTTTTTGCGCCCAAGATGTCAACACATCAATATCATTAATCAACTGCCGACGATTAGGCTGTACTAAATCAAAAGCACCACAGTAAATTAAAGTTTCTAAGGCTCGACGATTAACAGTACGTAATTCCACTCTCTCACAAAAATCTGCTAAGGATTTAAACTCTCCGTCTGCACACCTTGCCATCAGAATATTCTCGATCGCACCCTGTCCTAAATTCTTAACTGCCGATAAACCAAAAAGAATATGCTTGTCGTCTAGAGGAGTAAAGTCTTCTTCTGAACGATTAATATCGGGAGGTAAAATCTTGATTCCCATTTTCTGGGAATTTTCCCGATATTTATCGACTTTCTCCTGATTACCACTACTAGCAGTAAGCAAAGCCGACATATACTCTACGGGATAGTTAGCTTTGAGGTAGGCAGTTTGATAAGTTACATAAGCATAAGCAGTGGAATGGGATTTATTGAAGCAATTAGATGCCACCATGCCATTGGCAAGCAAAAAATTATGATCTTGGGCTACACCAAGATCGTATACGGTTTGTTTACCTAATGATTGACGACTGACAATTTTTACCATGACTAAACTAAAGGAAAAATAATAGGTTACAAGTTATGACTCACCAACTAGCAACTAAGACAGATAGGGGACAAAATCGCTAAGATATAGTATCTTAGAAAACATTTCTTAACCACTGGGATAAGGTATATCGACACTATATACGGTAAATATAAAGGATTAAAATCAAGTCAACTCAAGCAGCTAAAAAAACTTTATCATCAAAAACTGCCTGGGGATATTATTGTGACGACCGAGTTTGCTCAAAGGTTGGCTGCCATTAGCACAGACATCAATCAACCAGTCTGCACCTATTTTAATCGCCGTGGACAGGCAATTAGAGTCGGCGTAGGCAATGCCCATCAGACACAAATTCCGCCTCTAGAATTGCCTCGCTATGGTGCCAAGCGTCTTTCAGGGATTCGCTGTATTGTTACTAAGCTCAAGGCAGAGCCACCCAAAGAATCTAGCCTGACGGCAATGGTCTGTCAAAGGCTAGATGCCCTGGCTGTATTGACCCTGACTGGCGCAGGTAAATTAAAGAGGGGTGGAGGGGCAACTGGCTATATTCAAGATACTTATCTAGCTCATTTGTTGCCTCAATCGTCAGTAAATCAAACAGAACAAGAGTATTGGTCGGTATCTAAGCCGATGAATTTAGATGCTCTAAGTGGACAAGACTTTTTAGATTTAGTCGAAGGCTTAGAGGCTGAATTTGAACGGGAATATGTGGCACAGCAGGTAGATATCAACCACGACCGCGTAGTAATGGTTGGTTTACAGGTAGACAAGACTGCCGATCGAGAATTTGAAGATCGCTTAAATGAGCTTATAGGACTGGTGGACACCGCAGGAGGAGAAGTCTTAGAAATAATTCGTCAAAAGCGATCGCGCCCCCATCCTCAAACCTTAGTCGGGGAAGGTAAGGTACAGGAAATTGCCCTGCGGGTGCAAACCCTTGGGGCAAACTTAGTGGCATTCGATCGTTCTCTCTCCCCTGCTCAAATTCGCAATTTAGAGGCTCAATTTGGCATACGGGTAGTCGATCGCACTGAAATTATTCTCGATATCTTTGCTCAACGCGCTCAATCCCGTGCAGGTAAGCTACAGGTAGAGCTAGCGCAACTGGAGTATATGTTGCCCCGCCTTGTGGGCAGAGGACAGGCAATGTCTCGTCTTGGTGGCGGTATTGGGACAAGAGGTCCTGGGGAAACCAAGTTAGAAACCGAAAGACGAAGTATTCAAAAGCGAATTGCCCGTTTGCAGGGAGAAGTAAATGAATTGCAGGCTCATCGTTCGCGGATGCGTCAACAACGCCAAAAGCAGGATGTTCCAAGTGTGGCGATCGTTGGCTATACTAACGCGGGAAAATCCACATTAATTAATGCTTTGACCAACTCTGAAGTGTATGTAGCCAATCAGCTATTTGCCACCCTCGATCCTACTACCCGTCGTTTATCTATTCCCGATGCCGATACGGGTGAACCAAGAAATATGCTCTTGACTGATACAGTGGGCTTTATTCAACAGCTACCACCGCCACTGGTAGATGCTTTTCGCGCCACCCTCGAAGAAGTCACCGAAGCAGATGCTTTGATTCATGTTGTGGATTTATCCCATCCTACCTGGGAAAATCAAATTCGCTCAGTGATGGAAATTTTAGGGCAAATGGCGATCGCACCAGGTCCAATATTACTAGTATTTAACAAGTTAGACCAGGTAGATAGTGAGGCTTTAGCTAAGGCACAAGATGAATTTCCCTTGGCTTTATTTATCTCTGCCAGCGATCGCTTGGGACTGGAAACTCTTCGACAAAAGCTATCTTTATTGGTTGATTTTGCAGGGGTAGGGGATTAATAAGTAACTGATGTTACGCACTCATCGATCTGTAAGGCTTGGGGATTTGGGGACTTGGGGACTTGGGGACTTGGGGACTTGGAGAGGAGTCAAAGTAGTGGAGATGGTGAAGATAGAGAAGATAGAGAAGATGGTGGAGGTAGAGTAAAAACCTCACTACTCCAAACACTCCAAATACTCCCGTCACCTTGTCACCCCGTCACCCCAAACACTCCCGTTACCCCGTCACCTCGTCGCCTCGTCTTTCCCTCACCCACGTAGTTGCTCCTCGTCTCCCGCGCTTCTCGTCACAGCAGTTAGATTAAATCTGTAGTTTAGACTAAAAATAATCATCATAAAAAAACTCAGCCAGGTAAAAATAGCTGAAACATGAAAGAAACTAAGAGAAACAGATTTATACTACTTCTTTTTTCGATTTTTTAGCGCGAGAATAACTCTTTTTCGCAATCGGATATGTTTTTTTATTCTTTCTTTTTTGACCAGTTTTCCACCCAGGAGACTTTCCACGGGTTTTGGGTGAAGTAGTAGGTGTTCCAATCTTAATTAAAAGTGTTAATATTGACTGTGCAACTCTGCCAGGAGTCAAATTTTTCATTCGAGATTGCCAAGGTAAATGAAACTCTTCAACTAAGTCTTTAGCCAGCCACAACTGCCAAGTCATCAGGGGCATTAAATCGCTCCATCTTTCAGATTGTTTGGCAGTACTAAAATTAGGCAACGTCCAGTGAAGTCTCTGTTTGGCAAAACGATACCAGTGGTCAACTCTAAAGCGTCGAGCATACTGCTGCCAAATATCTTTTAATTCTAAAAATTGTTCTCCAACCCAAACTAGCCATAAGGGACGACGCTTTTTGAGAGAACCTTTTGAATCAAGCCTTTGTACTTGAATCAAGCTGATGTCATAGTCGGCAGCACTACGGAAATGTAGACTATCCCATTTACTAATTTTTAATTTGCCAAGTTTGAAGTCTTCTACTTCTACTGTTTCATCTTCCGACCACCACGTACTAGAATCATTAACTTTAAATTTCTTGTCATGTTTTTTGGGTCTTCCAATTCCTGAATAACTTTTTGGTTTCGACCATAAACAGCAATTAGAACGAATTCTCATCAATTTGCTGACAGGAATTTCTCCTGTTTGAGTGAGCCATGAACCATTGCCATATTCACTATCCAAGACCACTAAAACTTTCTGTTTTATCTGTTTACATACTTGTTTGAGTTGCCATGCTGCCTTGGCTATCGGTTTTTCATGAGATGTGATTCTTTCATGTCTCAGGGGTAATGCCCAACTGCCTTGTGTTTTTGGTAGCCAGGCTATCGTACTGTATCCTTGTCCTACTGTTACTGAATTATTTGAGGATGCTTGGTGTTCGTAAGTTCTATCCTTAAGAGTTTTTGCCCCTCTTCTGCTCCATGCTGTATGGTCAATACCCAACAAAACAATATGCATTCTAATGATGGTATTTCCTCAACGTACTTTTTCATCAATTTGTTTCTATTGGGTCGACTATCTTGTAGAGCCTCATAAGTACTCGACCATTTTCTTCTAAATAGGGGCGATAGAGAAAACTCTGCTAAACAACTAGCATTTCTGGTAGTCATCACGCTATCCATTAATTCAAATGTTGCATCTTTAGCTTTGCCAAACATTTGATAAGTTTGTTGACGAAATTTTTGATATCGTTCATATTCCATAATAGGGAGAGTTTGAATTTTGTGGTTATTTTCATTTTCTCCCTACTTGCTCTTCTTTCTCCTCCTGTTTTCTGTTCTCACCATTTAGTTAGTCTAACACTACAGTTAAATGCGTAACGTCAGTAAGTAACAAAAAAGGTAGAGACTCTTTTAAATCTCTACCTTTTTAAGGTATTAAACTAATTTAACGATTATTTATCGCTTACGAAGAGGGAAGTAATTCAATCTTCTCTTTTTGCGGTATGATTGCTACCTTATTTTCTTCGTCGATATCTACCGTTGCCGTATCTCCCTCGCTCAAACGACCAGTAAGTATTTCTTCAGCTAAAACATCTTCTAGAAGACGCATAATTGCTCGACGTAAAGGACGCGCACCGTAGGAAGGATTGTAACCCTCATCTACAAGTCGATCTTTAAATTTGTCGGTAACTTCTAGAGTAATATCTTTTTCATTTAAGCGTTGGAACACTTCTTTGAGTAGGAGTTCGCTGATTTCTTTGACTTCGTCTTTGTTTAACTGACGGAAGACAATAATTTCATCAAGACGATTGAGGAACTCAGGACGGAAGTAGCTTTTTAACTCTTCATTGACCAAAGAGCGGATACGGTTATATTGAGATTCTGCTTGGTCGTCAGCAAACTCAAAACCAAGACCCCCACCACCTTTTTCAATCACCTTGGAACCAATGTTAGAGGTCAAAATTAGCAGAGTATTTTTGAAGTCTACTGTTCTACCTTTGGCATCAGTTAGGCGACCATCCTCAAGTATCTGCAAGAGCATATTGAAGATATCGGGGTGTGCTTTCTCAATCTCATCGAATAACACGACTGTATATGGACGACGACGAACTGCTTCGGTTAGCTGTCCACCTTCGTTGTAGCCGACATATCCTGGAGGGGAACCAATTAGTTTAGAAACTGTATGGCGTTCCATGTATTCAGACATATCAAGGCGAATCATCGCGTCTTCCGAACCAAAGAAGTAAGTTGCTAAAGCTTTGGTTAATTCAGTTTTACCTACACCAGTCGGACCAGAGAAGATAAAGCTAGCGAT
Source organism: Waterburya sp. (assembly GCA_965218345.1). Classification (GTDB taxonomy): domain Bacteria; phylum Cyanobacteriota; class Cyanobacteriia; order Cyanobacteriales; family Xenococcaceae; genus Waterburya. The sequence continues at coordinate 4,110,900 of CBDCKS010000002.1, read as the reverse complement.
AGGACGATTAGGATTTTTTAGACCAACTCTAGCTCTTCTAATGGCACGAGAAGTAGCTTTAACCGCATCTTCCTGTCCGATAATGCGCTGATGAAGGGTGTCCTCCATGTGCATTAGTTTTTCCGACTCAGATTCAGTAATCTTGTTGACGGGAACTCCTGTCCAAGAAGCGACAATGTGGGCGATTTCCTCTTCATCGACAAAGGGAGACTCCTCTGTGCCATCTTCTTCGTTTTTCTTGGTTGAAGCAATATTGCGAATTTGCTCTTTAATTTCCATTTCGCGATCGCGCAGTTCCCCTGCCTGATCGAAGTCTTGGGATCTTACCGCGTCGTCCTTTTGCTTAAGAATTTCTCGTAGTTCCTTGTCTAGCTCTTTGGCTGCGGGAGGAAGCTGAGAATTAATCAAGCGGACGCGAGAACCAGCTTCATCGATTAAATCGATCGCCTTGTCTGGTAAATAGCGATCGCTAATATAGCGATCTGATAGCTTGGCTGCTGCTTCTAATGCTTCATCTAATATTTTTAATTTGTGGTGTTGCTCATAACGCTCGCGCAAACCATAGAGTATTTCGATGGTTTCTTCTACCGATGGTTCACCAACCTGTACGGGTTGGAAACGACGTTCTAATGCAGCATCTCGTTCAATATGCTTACGATATTCGTCGAGAGTGGTAGCACCAATACACTGTAGTTCTCCCCTCGCCAAGGCTGGCTTAAGGATATTTGCAGCATCAATCGCGCCTTCGGCTGCACCAGCACCAATTAAGGTATGAACCTCGTCAATCACTAGAATTACGTTTCCAGCCTGACGAATTTCGTCCATGATTTTTTTGAGGCGTTCCTCAAATTCACCACGGTACTTTGTACCAGCTACCAATAAACCAATATCTAGAGTAACAACTCTTTTGTCTTCTAAAATATCGGGAATATCTCTATTGGCAATGCGTTGTGCCAGTCCCTCGGCGATCGCTGTTTTACCTACCCCAGGTTCACCAATCAGAACGGGATTATTTTTGGTGCGACGACCCAGAATTTGAATTACGCGCTCAATTTCTTTTTGTCTACCCACAACAGGATCGAGTTTGCCTTCTCCTGCCATTTGGGTCAGATTTGAGCCAAATTCATCGAGGGTAGGAGTTTTGTTTCTGCCTGGTGTGCCACCAGAACCAGCAGCCACTTCGGCTGTTTCTCCTAACATTCTGATTACTTGAGTGCGAACTTTCGACAAGTCTACGCCTAGGTTTTCGAGGACTCGCGCTGCCACTCCTTCCCCTTCTCTAATTAATCCTAAAAGAAGGTGTTCTGTACCAATATAGTTGTGACCTAATTGGCGTGCCTCTTCTAAAGATAATTCCAGAACTCTTTTTGCTCTGGGGGTAAAAGGAATTTCCACGGCGACAAAACCAGAACCGCGCCCGATAATTTTCTCAACTTCGATCCGAGCATCTTTAAGATTGACTCCCATCGACTTGAGAACTTTGGCAGCGACTCCAGTTCCCTCTCCGATTAAACCTAAGAGGATTTGTTCTGTGCCTACGAAATTATGACCCAAGCGGCGTGCTTCCTCTTGGGCTAACATAATTACTTTTATTGCCTTTTCTGTGAAGCGTTCAAACATGACTTATTTCCATCCACCTGCTGCTTGCCCTTGTTATGGTGATTTTAGCACAGCCTTTTAATTTCCTGACTCTGCCTATAAGTTGGGGAATTGCGGTATAAAAGTTAACAATTATTATTTTAATTCAATTGGTATTGGTTGTGACGCAAGCGATCGCCTAGATTTTGCTGCCATTGAGACAAACTAAGTTGAAAATTGTCTGACTGTATTTCATTTCTCCACAGGATCAAAGCATCGTCTCCAGTTCTTTGATAGTAATTTTTACGTTTTCCTACAGCTTGAAAACCAAATTTTTGATAGAGGTTAATCCCTTGAAAGTTATTGACATTGACTTCTAAAGTTGCTCGTTTCAACTTTCTGGCGATCGCTTTTGCTAGCAAAGTTAATAACAGTAATTGCCCAAATCCTTGGCGACGATAGTCAGAATCGACTCCCAGCAAGGTAATATGAGCTTCTTCAACAATTGCCCACAGACAAGCCAGACCAATTATTTTTTTGTGGGCAGTTTCTGCTCCATCCTCAGCAAGATGTAAAGCAATTAAATCGCAGTTAGGACTATCAATCTCCCTGAGATAGGCTTCTGCACTCCATAAGCCACCGAAACAAACCCGATCTAAATTTACTATCTCAGGCACTTGAAGTGGGGTTATTGCTGCAATTTTTAAAATCTTCACTAAAAAACTCTTGGTTAAGGTAGTAAGCCGATAGCCAATAGCTTTTACCTGTTTTTTGGCATCACCTAACTGTAAACTAGAAAATAAGAAATAATATAACTTTACTAGTTAACCAAAAAGAAATTATGCTTCGGAGCGATCGCAGTTTACCAAATACTGGACATCGTTATGTTCCTCAAATCACCAGTTTAGATATTCCTCCATCCCCTAATCAAGAATTACTACCTCTAACTGCCAAGGTCAACAGTAAAGATAATCTAGAAATTGGTGGCTGTGAAATCCAGCAGCTAGTTCAACAGTATGGTTCTCCCCTATACATACTGGATGAATTTACCCTGAGAACAGCCTGTCGCCAATATCGAGATAGCTTTAATGCGTACTACAGCGGTCAATCTCAGGTAATCTATGCTTCCAAAGCCTGGAGTTGTCTTGGGGTATGTCGTATTATTGATAGTGAGGGCTTGGGTTTTGATGTAGTTTCTGGAGGAGAGCTTTTTACTACCTTAGAGGCAGGAGTTAAACAAGAAAAAATTTATTTTCACGGCAATAATAAATCGATCTCCGAACTAGAATTTGCCGTAGAAACTGGCTGCACAGTTATGGTAGACAATTGGCTAGAATTAAAAACTTTAACTCAGATAGCCTCAGATAAGAGCAGTCAACCCGTACCGATTATGGTACGACTCACACCAGGAATTGAATGCCACACCCATGAATATATTCGCACAGGACACTTAGATAGCAAATTTGGCTTCGATCCCAATCAATTGGATAAAGTATTCACTTATTTAAGTCAGCAAGCAAGTCTTAGCTGCATCGGCTTGCACGCTCATATTGGTTCACAGATTTTTGAGCGTCAACCTCATCGAGATTTAGCCGAGGTTTTAGTTGACTGGATGCAAAAAGCTCAAGGTTATGGTTTACCCGTAACAACTCTTAATATTGGTGGTGGTTTGGGTATTTGCTATACAGAGTCTGATGATCCTCCAAGCATTTCTGAATGGGTAAAAGCGGTTAGTACTGCCGTGGAAAATGCCTGTAACAAAGTTGGCTTGACTTTACCTAAACTAATGGCTGAACCTGGGCGATCTCTAATTGGTTCTGCCTGCGTCACTGCTTATACTGTTGGTAGTCGCAAAGAAATTCCTAATTTTCATACTTATGTCGCAGTAGATGGAGGGATGTCCGATAATCCCCGTCCAATTACCTATCAATCGGTTTATCGTGCAGCAGTAGCAAATAAAATGTCTGCTCCCATCACAGAAGAGGTTACAGTAGCAGGTAAGCACTGTGAATCTGGAGATATAATTATTAAAGATGCTGCTTTACCCGAAACTGAACCAGGAGATGTTTTAGTGGTGATGGATACGGGAGCATACAATTATAGTATGGCATCTAATTACAATCGTATTGGTAGACCCGCAGCAGTAGTAGTTTACGAAGGGGAGGCAAACTTAATTATTGAACGAGAATCTTATCAAAATTTAATCGAACGCGATCGCCTTCCCGAAAGACTGGTAAAACATAAAAAGTAGACTTAGTATAGAAACCAGCGTACTTTATTTTAGTTGCTGGTATTAGTATTTACGAAAGCTTAAAGCTTTTGCCAAATGTAATTTGATACCTTGAATTTCGAGGTTTTTGTCCCGCTAACCATTCGCAGCAAATTAATTAAAATAATGTCATTGTCGGGTTTTGTTCCTGACTTAAATCGGGTTTCCTGGTTGCCAGATCTAATCAATATCATCGATCTAGGCTTAGTTCTAGCTTTAAGTTATGCCTTACTGCTAATTATTGGCGAGGGAGAACGTCGTAGTCTTTGGATGGTGAGAGGCTTTATCGTCTTGATGTTGGCAACGGTAGTCAGTGGACAACTGGAGCTAAACTTACTCAATTTTCTCTTAGAAAAACTAGTCCTGGGTTCTGCCGTAGCTATGGCAGTAATTTTTCAGTCGCAATTTCGCCGTCTTTTAGAACAGATTGGCAGAGGAGAAGTTGTACAGTTATTTAAAGGCTCAGGCAGACCAAAAACTCAATCAGACAGCGTAGTTGATCGTATTGTCGAAGCAGTTAAAGAGTTATCCCAAAATCGTACAGGCGCACTGGTGCTAATGGAAACCACTGGTTCTTTAGAAGAAGAAGATTTTGTGTCTCCAGGAGTAGATTTGAATGCAGAAGTTTCTAAAGAACTTTTGCAAACTATTTTTCAAACCAGCACTTTGTTGCATGATGGTGCGGTATTAATTAGCGGTTCGCGCATCCTAGCAGCAGCAGTAATCTTACCGCTTTCAGAGAGAACCGCATCTCGACAGTTAGGCACTCGTCACCGCGCAGCGATGGGAATCACCGAAAGAATAGACAAGTGTCTGTGTATTGTTGTCTCAGAAGAAACTGGTTCAATCTCCTTGGCTGAAAAAGGAACGTTAAATAGACCCCTAACCAGTAGTAAACTGAAAGAGCTATTACAGGCTAGATTTGCCCCTGTAGTAGAGCGGGATGCAGTGCGTCTTAGTCGTAAACTTGGGTTTCAGGGAAAAGTTTTACTGGATCGCATTTTGCGTTTGCGACCTGATTCTCGTAAAAAAAATTAAATTAGTTTCTAGTTTAACGATGAGCCTAGAGCCAGTCACTTTGCAACAACTTCCTACAGATTTGATCTCTGACCTTTTGCCCCAGCACGTAGCAGTAATTATGGACGGCAATGGTCGCTGGGCAAAAAATCAAGGCAAGCCTCGCATTTCAGGTCATCAAAAAGGTGTTGATACTCTTAAAGATTTGTTACGCTGCTGCAAAGACTGGGGCATTCCTGTCTTAACGGCATATGCTTTTTCGACGGAAAACTGGGGCAGACCTCGTGGAGAAGTACAGTTTTTGATGACTTTATTTGAGCGGGTGCTAAGGCGAGAATTACAGGAGATGAAAGAAGAAAATGTCAAGATTCGCTTTGTAGGTAATTTAGAGGATTTGCCTACCTCTCTACGCCAAGAAATAGATCGCTCGATGGAAGATACTAAAAATAATCAAGGAACTCAGTTTACCGTAGCAACTAACTATGGCGGTCGGGATGAAATTATTCAAGCCTGTCAGGCGATCGCCAAGAAAGTAGAACAAGGGTACTTAAAAGCAAATCAAGTTAACGAAGATTTATTTGAACAACATTTATATACTCAGGGAATTCCTCATCCAGATCTGTTAATTCGTACCAGTGGTGAGATGCGAATTAGTAATTTTTTACTCTGGCAAGTCGCTTACGCAGAAATTTATGTTACTTCTACTCTCTGGCCAGACTTCGATCGAATTGAGTTTCACAAGGCTTTAGCCACCTATCAGCAAAGAGATAGACGCTTTGGCAAAGTGAAATCTTAACCAGTATCTTCTTCTCTAAATGATTACACGCCCTAACCAAGGCTACTTTCAGGTTAATAGCAATAAAAATAATTGAATAATCTATAACCTATAACGGCTTCGCCTTAAATCGACAAACTTTAAAACAATTAACAATCGTAACCAAACAAGAATTATAGACTATCCCGAACTCAGGTTAACTATTTTGTTGCTTGAGATATTCAAATACAGACTTGTCGCCAATATCAGGATTGATCGCCTGAATCATTTTTCTCACAGCAAACACACTAAAGCCAATTGACCAGATTCCTAATAATGTCTGTTCCATTTCTACAGGAATAATTCCTGCTATATGTCCTAATAGCAACAGGGGGACAATAGGAGTCAGAATTTTTGTTTCGAGACGATTAAAGCAAAAAGCTTCTTTAAAAAAGATTCCTGTTAAGGCTGCAAAGGTAAAGCCTGTACCAAATAGGGTAAGAGGATGATTATATATATATAGTGCCAAAGGTTCATTGCTCTGAGTGGCGATCGCCATTGTGGCAACTGTACCAATTACCCAAAATCCTTGTAAGACTCGATGCAAAGCCTTCATATAAATATGAATATAAACCAGGCTAACTCCTAATCCTAAAGAAAAGAGGGCAAACAAAGGAGTGATAGCTGGTAAAGCAGCCTTGCCTTGAGCAAAGAAAAGATTAGAGGCGATCGCAAAGCTAGCTGCTGCCAAAACTAGACCTGCACGATAGATAATTACTTCTAGGCGATCGCCTTTAGTAATCGTATAATCGCCAAATTGTCCTTTATAGGTTTGGGGTTCTTTGTCTAAAAGAGCAATCATAATTAACTTTGTGTGAATTAGTTTGATTCAAATTTGTTTGTTTTAAGCTTTTAGTGGTTTTCTAAAGAAGTTTAATTAACTGCCTCGCTCAATTTACACTAGGCATATATTAAAAACTTATTTCTATTTGAATTATGTCTAGCCAGGTAAGCTGTAATTTTGCTTGAGCGTTTGCGCCATTGAGCGCAATTTCTATCCAGCCATGACTACCAACTATAGCTATATTTTCGCCTAGGTTGACATCGCTATAAGTCTTACCCATATGAATCGTAATATTATTAATAACTACTTGCCATGTTTTTCCTAGAACTAAACTGCCAGGAATATTAGTAATCAGATTGCCAAAATGATCTATGTATTGAATACAGCCAGTAATTTGCTTAGGAGTTTGTCTTAGGGTTGGTAAATCTAGTTTGCTTAAACTAGCTGGATCGATCGCCTGACCTAATTCTTGAATTTTAACCCCGTTAGCTAGGTGCGCGCCAACAGGAGCAAAAATATCTCTACCATGAAAAGTATGGCTGGGATTTAATACTCGCCAATACTGAGAGTTAGTTAACTCGACAGCAGAAATAACTTTATCTAGTTCTAAAATACCGCTACAGATACCGTTATCAGGACAAATGACATATCCTTTTCTTAGCTCAATAGCTACCCCTCTTCTGCTGCTGCCAACTCCTGGATCGACTACGGCTACGTGAACTGTCTGGGGAGGAAAATAAGGATAGGCATTTAATAAAGCAAATCTGGCTGCGAGTAGATTTTGTGGCGGAATTTGGTGGGTTAGATCGATTACCTGTAGTCGAGAATTAACTGTCGCGATCGCGCCTTTGATCACTCCGACATAAACATCGCGATCGCCAAAGTCTGTCAACAAAGTCACAATGTTACGTGAAGCCATAATTTTGGAATCCTTATTCTGGTTTTAGTCTATTATCTTGTATCTGAAGTTACAGGATTATTAGGCTGGGGTTGATAACATCTTATTTAGAGAAAACATTGAGTTCATTATCACCAAATACCAATTTTAATTAACAGCTAGAGAGCGGACTACAACAATATTGGGTTGCACTCGTCTAATGCCGTTTTATTTTAAATGCGATTGACAAAGCCAGAGTTTGATAGGCGATCGCAACAGTAAATGTCTTGTATTGGTTGTAAAGAGTGAATTTTGCTCAAAAATCATTTAAATAAAAATAGGAGTTAAAAAGATGGCTTTTCACGGAGATATTTCTTCTAGTAAAGATGCTGTTGGCGTAGCAGTTGTTAACTATAAAATGCCTCGCCTCCATACTAAAACAGAGGTCATAGCTAACTGTCACAAAATTGCCGAAATGATTGACGGGATGAAAGTAGGATTGCCAGGAATGGACTTGGTTATCTTTCCAGAGTATTCAACTCACGGTATTATGTACGATCGCCAGGAAATGATGGATACGGCTGCCGTTATTCCTGGAGAAGAAACCGCAATTTTTGCAGCAGCCTGTAAGCGAAATAAGGTCTGGGGAGTTTTTTCCCTAACAGGAGAAAGGCACGAAGAGCATCCGAAAAAAGTTCCTTATAACACTTTAATCTTAATGAACGACGAGGGCGAAATCGTCCAAAAGTATCGTAAGATTATGCCTTGGTGTCCCATTGAAGGCTGGTATCCAGGAGATAATACTTATGTTTCAGAAGGACCAAAAGGACTAAAAATCAGCTTGATTATTTGCGATGATGGCAATTATCCTGAAATTTGGCGCGACTGTACCATGAAGGGTGCAGAACTGATTGTACGCTGTCAGGGGTATATGTATCCAGCTAAAGAACAGCAGATTATTGTGTCCAAAGCGATGGCATGGATGAATAATACCTACGTAGCGGTTGCTAATGCTTCTGGCTTTGACGGGGTATATAGCTATTTCGGACACTCGGCAATTGTCGGTTTTGACGGACGCACTTTAGGGGAATGTGGCGAAGAAGAAAACGGCGTACAGTATGCCACTCTTTCTAAATTTTCCATCCGCGACTTCCGCGCTAATGCTCAATCCCAAAACCATATATTTAAGTTAATGCACCGTGGCTACACTGGTTTGATTAACTCTGGAGAAGGTTCACAAGGCGTACAAACCTGTCCCTTTGATTTTTATCGCGATTGGGTACTAGACCCCCAAAAAGCCAAAGAAACGGCAGAGAATATTACACGCTCTACCGTCGGTACAGAGGAATGTCCCATCGAAGGAATACCAACAGCAGCTACAGAAGCTCCAGCTCAATTAGAGCCAATGCCACAGCTAGAGACAAAATCAGAACCCAGCTTAGTCTAGAGCCTAACTATTTAGACAAAATCCCAGTCGGCTAAATATTTTGCGACTAATGGAGAGTCGACCAATGCTTGATTATAAAATCTTCAATCTTGAAGAGGTTACTCTTCAGTCGGGAGCGACGTTACGAGATGCCAAACTGGCATACAAAATTTATGGTACTCTTAACGCCGATAAAAGCAACGTTATTGTTTATCCGACCTGGTATTCTGGGCAACATTACGACAACGAATGGCTGATTGGGGAGGGTATGGCACTCGATCCCCAAAAATACTTTATTATTATTCCCAATATGTTCGGGAATGGTTTATCTTCTTCACCTAGTAATACGCCCCCTCCTTATGACCGTGCTAGATTTCCTAACGTAACTTTCTATGACAACGTTGTGGCACAACAGCGTTTAGTTACAGAAGAGTTTGGCATCGAGAAGATTGCTTTAGTTACTGGCTGGTCGATGGGAGCAGGACAAACCTACCAGTGGGGAGTCAGCTATCCAGAAATGGTCGAACGCATCTTTCCTTTTTGTGGTTCTGCTAAAACTAGCCTGCATAATATTGTCTTTTTGGAAGGGGTAAAAGTTGCGATTCAAACTGATGTAGCTTGGCAAGAAGGATGGTACGAGCAACAACCTAATAAAGGATTAAGGGCTGTCGGTCGAGTTTATGCTGGTTGGGGGTTATCCCAGGCTTTCTATCGGCAGAAGGTGTATATTCAGATGGGATATTCATCCCTAGAAGATTTTTTGGTAGCTTTTTGGGAAGGCTTTTTTCTGCGTAAGGATGCCAACAATCTTTTAGCTATGCTGTGGACTTGGCAAAATGGCAATATTGGTAATACGCCAGGATTTGAAGGCAATTTTGAGCGAGCATTGGCAGCCATTAAAGCTAAAGCGACTGTGATGCCAGGGGAAACCGACCTCTACTTTCCCCCAGAAGATAATGAATATGAAGTAAAGCAGATGCCGAATGCCGAGTTTCTCGCTATTCCTTCGATTTGGGGTCACTTTGCTGGTGGCGGTATTAATTCGGTTGATACTGAGTTTATCGATCGCAACATTAAAGAATTACTAGCACGATAGTCACCTAGTATCTGTGGCTATCGTGCTAATACTTATCGCTTAATAGATGGGTTTTAAACCCCGTGCTTTAGCACGATTGAGTAATTAGTAATTAGTTGTTAGTAGCAAATTAACTACTAACAACTAATTACTAATTACTAAGAACTAGAATCACCGATTCCTTTAGGGCGGTGAGCAGTCAAACTTATTCAGCGATACCTAAAAATTCTCTATCTAATTTCCGTGAGGTTCGCTACGATCGCGCTTAGCTTTAACTTACGGCTGAACTAAAAAACGCCAGACCCGTACCGACAATAACCAAGCCAGTTAAGCGTATTGCCAATTTTCCCGACTGAGAATTATTAAAGGATTTAGCAAGATAAAAAGTCCCTAAAGCGATCGCGCCCTGAATCAAGGCAAAGCCAGCTAGGTACGCTATTAGAGGGGTCATTTCTGCACCAACAATTGATTCACCATAGGCATAACCATGAAAGATTCCTGCGATCGCAGCTAGTCCCGAAGTTAAAATTAAGTTAGGACGATTTTTGAAGATAATCATTATGCCAAACAGCAGCACAGACCCAGAAATAAATAATTCGGGTGCGGGTAAATTAAGTTTCATTAAGTGAATACCCGTACCAGCCATAGATGCCAGAATAAAGCTTAAAGGAATCCACAAACCTTTTTTAATTAGAACTGCCAGCAAGCCAATAGCAATTACAAAGGCAAAATGATCGATACCGATGATGGGATGACCAATACCAGCGAGAAATCCCTGAAGGAAATTCTGAGGCATCTTACCACCCATAGCATGGTGTGCAGCAGCAGGATTGGCGGTGAGTAAGAAAATCGCACCCATAAAAATTAGGGTTTTGATTCCTATAGGGAATTGGCGATTTTGAGTATTAATATTAGAACTATTTTTGGATAAAACAAGAGAACTTTGAGCCATTGCCATTGTTAATAACCTTCTTGATATTAGTTGTAGAGATTTGTTGAATAGGAGATTACATACTTAAAGCCAGTTTCTTTTGCATCTGGAGAGCATACTGATGTTTCTTCATTTTTCCTTGCTTTGAGTAAAGAACAGCAGCAAGCTTACAGTCTTCAAGGGCTTTATGTTTATCGCCGATTCTATAGCGAGCAACACAGCGATTTCCGTAAGCATCAGCATCACTAGGATCGAGGTACAGTGCTTGGCTAAAGTCTTCAATTGCCCCTTGATAATCTTTTTTAAGAGACTTATTTATTCCTGAATTAAAATGCTCTCTAGCGCTGGAATCTAAAACTTGCTTTTTATTCATTGGTTTGATGATTTTGATTTTAATTGCTGGCAACTATACATTTAGAAAAACCTTCGGCAAATTCATTGCGATCGAGATTACGACCAATCACCACAAACTCGGTGTGTTTAGGTTCGTCTGGCTTCCATTTTCTATCTCGTCGCATAGAAGTCAGCATTCTCACGCTTTGAAATAGTATTCGTTCGGCAAAACCCCTGGCGTAAAATAAACCTTTGGTGCGATATAGATCTTCCCCTTTAGCCTGAGCTAAGTCATTCATCCACAGCATGAACTGATTGATATCAATCGGTTGTTCTGATGTAAGAGCAAACGAACCAACTTCCGCATCATGTTCGTGATCTAAATCTTCAAGAAATTCTGGATCTACCTCTAGCTTGGCTTCTAATTCAAAGGCTCTCACGTCAAGGATCAAATCGAGGTCAATGGCACTATATTCTGTATGATAAATCTTAGCTAAAGGATTAAAAGCTTTCAGCTTATCTTCAATGCGCGATAAATCTTCAGGGTCAACTAAATCGGTTTTATTAAGTAGAATAATATCAGCAAAAGCCACTTGTTCTTCTGCTTCATGACTACCAAATAGATTGCGTTCTAGATTAAAAGCATCTGCTACAGTTACGAAAGCGTCGAGGCGATAATAAGGTCTAATTTCCTCTGAGACAAAGAAAGTTGATGCCACTGGTGCTGGGTCGGCTAAACCCGTGGTTTCGATCAAAATAGCGTCTAAATCGGCTTTCTCTGTTAGTTTAGCCAAAGTTTGCGCTAGATCGTCTCTGACGGTACAGCAGAGACAGCCATTGTTAAACTCGACTAATTGTTCTTTATCATCTTCGACTACTAACTGACCATCAATGCCGATTTCACCAAACTCGTTAACAATTACTGCTACCTTGCGTTCCTGTTGACCTTTGAGAATATTATTGATTAGGCACGTTTTACCCGAACCTAAAAACCCCGTAACTACGGTAACGGGAATGCGTTTGTCTTCTGTTTGTGTTTGCACGTTATTTGTTACCTTCTGTAACTTGCATGTTAATTGAGATTGTGGTCATACCAAGTCAAAAATATTGACAACAAATTCCTCGTAGGGCGAACCGCCGTTCGCCCCTACCGAATATGGATATTAGCGAGTCGGTACGACAGTTTTAGTCATTTCTCGAATTCCCTGCATCAAAATATCCTTGCGGTTAGCAGGTTCGTCGGCATCACCGCGAATTTGATCGTAGGGAACTACTACCCAACAAGCACAACCCCATAGGCATTCCCCAGCCATACCGTTAAAGCGGATTGCAGGTTCGGACATCATGACACCGAGATCGAGCAACCAAGAGTGCTGGAGTAGCTTTTCATCCCAACTCATTTGGTCGTAGAGTTCGCGACTTTCAAAGTAGGATAAAAAGTCAGTTTTGGCTAAACCTGGCAAAATAATATCAATATAGCTAGTCAGGCGATCGAAGAATTCATCGTGGGAGAAGATTAAAGTTGAATCCTCTAAATCTTCGCCTAAATAAGCTTGCATGGTCTTTTTAAACTTCTCATCCAGCTTTTCATTCCACATATCCCTGGGTGCATGGATGTAGCACTCAGCATAGTCGGTTTCAAAACCTTCTTTGAGTTGAGCAAATTCGGGAATATGATCGATCCACTGACTGAGAACTTTACGCCACTTACTTAAAGGCTCTCCTGGCAGTACCTGGACGGCGGGGTGAGTGAGTTTGGCAATGTTAAATAGCGTCCAACTGCGAGACTTGGTGCTGATACATTCATGGGGTGCAGAAGTTTGTCCCGAAGGTCTTAAAGCTTTGAATAAAGTACGTCCAAAGTCATGCTGAACAAAGCGCATAAAGGAATCGGCAACAAACTTTTGAGTTACTTGGAGACGAATGCGATCGCGTACTGCTGGTTCACCTGTATTAGTATAACGGCTCAATCTCTGCCAAGAATGTTCTGAGGAAACGGCAAAGAAGCCTCCTGTAAAGGGATTACGATATAAATCCCCCCATACTTGGACCACCCCTGCATTTTTATCTTCATCAAGCATACAATCTAGCTCGTTAAAGGTAGGGAAGAGATTGCCACCGCGATTAATTTCTCGATCGCCACTACAGGGCAATACGCCCACCCCAATTACGGGAATACGTCGCCCAAGTTTGACGCTAGACAGATGGCGCGCTAAGTCTACTACCATGCCACTACCGATACCTTCTCCCATGCCAAAGCAGGTTAGCACCATTGAAGGCAGACGAGTTTTATCGACGCTTTTAGCAAAATCTTCTAATTCGCGATCGAGAATTCTTTCTCCATCGTAGTAGTTCATGCCGTATATGGCTTTGGCTAAAGCTCTGGAATATTCTTGACCCGCTTCAGGAATCTCAATATTCTCTGGTAGCCAAGGCTCGTAATTGGGATTCCAATAGTATCTGGGAAATTCTAACTTAAGAAACTCCCGATAGCGTCGCAAAGAGGCAAACAGTCCTTCTCTACTAGGCACTGGCAGAGATACAGACCTAAATTGAAATCTTTCAATGGGAATATCTCTTTCTTTGAGCCGTTCGGTCAAACCTCCAGCGTAGTCTTTTGCCTGAAGCATATTCTGCTCACCAATGTCCACAATTAAAACCGTGAAACGAGCGCGGGGGTCGTCTAAAATATCTTCTACTTCTCCAGTTCGTAACATGGCATCTACCATTCTCGCCCCAGCTTTACCGATTCCCACTACATGAAGACAATGGGGAGACTGAGAACCCGATGCACTATGATACATTGATGCTAGTGACATTATTGAAACTCCTATGTTTAATAAAAAATTTTTTGACTACCGTAAGGGCGTTTCGCGAAACGCCCCTACTAACAACCTCCAGGAATAAATCCCGTATCCTCGTCAATTAATCCCATGTCTCGAAAAATATGGGCAACAGAGGTAGCACGCTCGTCAGCGACATAGACTTTATAATCTTCGACAAAATAGCCAGGATCGCGAGAAATTAAACCTTCTTCGATTAAAGCTACTCCTTTCTCCAAATTGTCACGACTGAGACTTGCTTTCCACAAAGGAGATTGAATATAGATTTTTTCATCATCAGCCCCCGTAATTTGCAGTATTTTGTTACCAGCCACCGTAGGAACCTTAGCTCCCATACCGTATTTCTCCTTGATTAAAGTCCAATTTAAAGGCATATACTATTCGTCTCTCTTACATTTTGATAACTTGCTCGAATTTCTCTCTGATGCTGACAACATCCTCACCGCGAATTGCGTCATAGGGAACAACAATCCAACAGGCACAGCCCCATAAGCATTCTCCAGCCATGCCATTAAAACGAATAGCTGGCTCAGAAAGCATCACTCCTAGCTCTAGCAACCACGAATGTACTAAAAGTTTTTCGTCCCATTGCAAATCGTCGTAGAGGTTGCGCCCTCGATAAAATATTTCTAAATCTGTTTTACTCGCTCCTGGTAGGATGAACTGCGCCGAGGCATTACTTCTATATTTAGATTTAATAACGCTAGGCTCTAACATGGGTGCAAAAACTTTGCCCATTTTGCTAGCCAACTCTGTTAGCTTTTCGTCTGTATCGGTATCTTTGGCATAGGAAGATCGCAATTCAAAGAAATCGGGATTAAAGTTATCTCCTGTTAATCCTAATTGTTTGGGTAACTTCTCGATATCGGTATCTAAGTCGATAAACCCAAAGATATGACACCATTTTTTACCATATTGACTCCGTGCTGCTGCGTGTTGGGTTGGGGGCGCGCCTACCCAATTTAAAAGTCTTAGGCTTTCATAAAAATCGAGGCTTTGATTACCAAATAAAAACGAGTTTAATTCTTGATAAACTTGCGTTCTTGTGGCATCAATATCTTTTGTCTTCTCCCAAACTGGCTGCTGGGGAACTACTAAAAATCCAGAGGTAAAGGGGTTACGGTACAAATCTCCCCATACTTGCACTACTCCCGCATTTTTTTCTTCATCGAGCATACAGTCTAATTCGTTTAGCACTGGAAATAAGTCTGCATCCCTCAGTTTTTCAGAATCGCCTTCACAAGGAACAATACCAATACCTTGAATTAAAGCACGACGACCAAATTTAACGTTGGATAAATGACGGGCTAAATCGACAACAATACCACTGCCAACAGAATCCCCTAAACCAAAAACGATACATACCACTGACTGGCATTTAGTGGCATCGACACTTTTAGCAAAAGCTTCTAACTCCTGTTCTATGAGCTTGGGTTCTTCGTAATAAGCTTTACCATAAATGGCTTTAGCTAGAGCGCGAGAACAAGATTCTCCCGATTCGGGAATTGGTAATTCTTCGGGTAGCCAAGGCTCATAGTTAGGATTCCAATAGTACCGAGGAAACTCCAGCTTTAAATATTCTCGATAACGCCGTAGCGAACTAAACAACTCATTGCGAGTGGGAACTTCTAAAGCCAAAGTTCGCACCTGTGCTTTGTCTGAAGGTAGCTTGGATGCTGTTTCTTGCACCTGCTGTAGATTCCCTTCGCCGATATCTACCGCCAAAGCCGTAAAACGCTGTCTTTCGTCCTGCAAAAAGCCTTCTGGAGCATCTTTTATTGCCTGGGTAATGTAGTCAGCTCCAGCCTTGCCAATTCCTACTAAATGAACGCTAGTTGGCAACATATCCTTTTGCTTAACTCGATGGACGTTACCACGCTTGAGTGCCTCCATCCGCTTTTTAATAATAGAATTATCTCTTATCTCACTCATATTTCAATGTACATCTCTCCAAATTATTTATTACTAATTATTTGAATCTATGGAAAGTAAAATATATAATGTAAATATATATCTACATTAATTGCTCAAGCTTTACTGAACTTATTTTTCTGAATAGAGCAATAATAAAAATAATTGACCTTTCACAAAAAGTAGCTTTCCAAACTAATGCGTTAAAGACTAAAATCTTTCAGAGTGGATGCTCTAGACAACCTTTAGTTTTATGTTTAAACTCGCACCATGCCAATAAAACACTAGATATAATAGCCAATCAAGACAAAATTTAAATATCTATCTTGATAAAAAAAATGTTTTTTTATCAAGATTTAGCTTCAACCCAAAAGTTTAGAGCTTTTGTTTGAAAAGCTGCTTTTCGAGTTATTCATTACGTCTTTAATAATGCAAAACTATTATCAAGCTTTCTGTAAAATTACTTACAAATTGACAAAATTACAGTTGATAATGTTATCGTTACTTGACTAACGGTGATAGATTTTAGGGCGGAGTAATCTGTCATTTAAAAAGTTTTCGATCTGTGCAAAAAATAATACAGCTAGAAAATTTAGTTCACCATCTGTTTAGGGACAGACAAGTGCGAAGCTGACACTTTTATGCGTTCTTGCTCAAAATGCTTGTTCGGCAAAGATTTCAAAACAGAGGAAAGTGCGATCGCCCTTCTATTCCTCATAGTGAGCAATACCAATTTGTTAATAGTCTATAAAGATTTAATGATTGATAGTGTTTATGCTGGCAAAAATGCTATCTTATATATCCAACCATTTGGGTACACTATTTTTTATTAGAATAAAGTCCATGATGAACAATAAACGTCAAGACATACTAAAGAATGCTAGCCGCAGCCACCGCGAGAGCATGAGAAAAAGCTTAAATGCACGCTTAGAAACTGCTAGAGCTAATGGAAACGAAAAATTAATCAAACAGCTAGAAGCAGAAGCAAAATATCTTCATCTCTAGACAAAAGCCCGATCGCTGAAGATTAAAAATCTTTAAACAACTAAAATTATAATTTAAGTATTGAGAGGGTTTAGCAAGCTAAACCCTTTTTTGTTGAATTAGCTTTTGACCAACGGTCACAGCAGGCTCCGTCCGTTTAGGGCGGAGTAATCTGTGACTTTTGCGGGTGGAAACGCTACCGTCTAGGGAGCTTGTTCCACACCCGCATTGACTTCCAAAGTAGGGTATTCATTAACTTGCCAGATAACAGTAAGCTTGATTAAGTGGCGTTTGTAGCAAAAAAATCAATGGCAACAATTAACGATAATTACCTTAAACTCAAAGCAGGATATTTATTCCCAGAAATTGCAAGAAGAGTCAGTGCTTATGCAGCAGATAATCCTGATGCACCGATTATCAAGCTAGGTATTGGAGACGTTACCGAACCTTTGCCCGCAGCCTGTCGGGATGCAATTATTAAAGCGACTCAGGAAATGGGCGATCGCGCCACCTTCCAAGGTTATGGTCCAGAACAAGGATATCTTTGGTTAAGAGACAAAATCGCTGAACATGACTTTCAATCACGCGGTTGTGATATTGATGCCTCAGAAATCTTTATCTCAGATGGTTCCAAATGCGATTGCGGTAATATCCTCGATATTTTTGGCGACGATAACAAAATTGCTGTTACTGATCCTGTTTATCCCGTATACGTTGACACAAACGTTATGGCAGGACATACAGGGGATGCTAGCGAAGATGGCAAGTATGAAGGCTTAGTTTACCTACCTATTAGTGCTGACAATAACTTTACGGCTGAGATTCCCAGCGAAAAAGTAGACTTAATCTATCTTTGTTTTCCTAACAACCCTACTGGCGCAACCGCTACCAAAGAACACCTCAAAGCTTGGGTAGATTATGCCAAAAAGCATGACTCGTTAATTTTATTTGACGCAGCCTACGAAGCATATATTACCGATCCAGATTTACCCCATTCCATTTATGAAATAGAAGGTGCAAAAGACTGCGCGATCGAGTTTCGTTCTTTTTCTAAAAATGCTGGTTTTACTGGTACTCGTTGCGCCTTTACGGTTGTTCCCCAAAACCTAATAGGCAAGGCTACTGATGGTACTGAGGTTAAACTTTGGCAACTTTGGAATCGCCGTCAGGCAACTAAGTTTAACGGTGTTTCTTATATCGTTCAAAGAGGTGCAGAGGCAGTTTATTCTCAAGCTGGACAAGAACAAATCAAAGAATTGATCAGCTTCTATTTAGAAAATGGCAAAATCATTCGCGAACAGCTAACCGCAGCCCGAATCAAAGTATATGGTGGCATAAATGCCCCCTATGTATGGGTAAAAACTCCCGACGGATTGTCTAGCTGGGATTTCTTTGATAAATTACTATTGAACTGCAACGTAGTCGGTACACCTGGATCTGGTTTTGGTGCAGCAGGGGAAGGCTATTTTCGGATCTCTGCATTCAACAGCCGAGAAAACGTTAACGAGGCAATGAAAAGAATTACCGAAAAATTTAAAGCTTAGTTAGATTGATTAAATCGGCTAAATAGTTTTATATTTAGCTGATTAAACTTAGCTACTTAAACCCCGTCTGTAAAACGAAAACCGTAGTTTTTGAATCGGAGATTAAGCTAGTCAAACAGCAGAATATAATTTCTACTTGCTACTTGCTACTTACGAACAGTTAACTTAAAAACTCCTGATTTCTAGCTGGATGCGGTTTAGATCAAAGATATTTAAAAATTGCCATAATTCCCAAAAAAGTAGCAAATTATCTTAGAAGAATTGAGCGATCAAATTGAACCAATAGCTATGGCGAAACAAAAGGCATTATCGTAAACTAAAGCAAAATGTCTAATAGACAAATAATTTTGTTTTTATGATTAAAGTTCTTCACTTATCAGATATTCATCTTGGCAGTGGTTTTTCTCATGGCAAAATCAACCCCGAAACAGGAATCAACACCAGATTAGAGGACTTTGTAAATACTCTCCAGATCTGCGTAGATAGAGCCATAGAAGAGCCTGTAGATATAGTATTATTTGGTGGCGATGCTTTTCCTGACGCTACGCCTCCGCCTTATGTTCATGAGGCTTTTGCCAGTCAGTTTAGACGTTTAGCTGATGCTCAAATACCCGCAGTTTTATTAGTAGGCAATCACGATCAGCATTCTCAAGGTAGCGGTGGTGCTAGCTTATCAATTTACCGTACCTTAGTTGTGCCAGGGTTTATTGTTGGTGATACCATTAATACTCATCGTCTGGCTACTCGCAGTGGCGAAATTCAAATCATTACTCTTCCTTGGTTAAATCGTTCTACTTTACTAACTCGTCCCGAAACAGAAGGATTAGCACAAGCACAAGTCAACGAAATGCTAATCGAAAAATTGCAGCCAGTCTTAGAAGGGGAAATTCGCGCTTTAGATCCGCAGCTACCAACTATCTTACTCGCTCACTTGATGGCAGACAGGGCAAATTTAGGGGCAGAGAAATTTTTAGCAGTGGGTAAAGGCTTTTCAATTCCCATGTCGATGTTAATTCGTCCAGAATTTGACTACGTGGCTTTAGGTCATGTTCACAAACACCAAAATTTAAACCCCAGTAACGATCCTCCTGTTGTCTATCCTGGAAGTATTGAGCGAGTTGATTTTAGTGAAGAGAAAGAAGATAAGGGCTACATTTTGTTAGAAATTGAACCAGGAAAAGTAGACTGGGAATTTTGTACCCTCCCAGCGCGCCCTTTTTTGACTATTGAAATAGATGTTTCTAAGACAGAAGATCCTTTAGAAGCTGTATTAAGTGCGATCGCCAAACAAGAAATTACCGATAAAGTGGTGCGTCTAATCTATAAATTGCGATCGCAACAGTTAGACGTAATCAACACGAATGCCATAGACCGAGCTTTGCAAACTGCCCATAGCCACAGTATTCGTCCTGAACTAGTTAGCCAGCTAGCCCGCCCTCGTTTGCCTGAATTGGGCGTAGGCAATACTCTTGACCCGATAGAGGCATTAACCACCTATCTCAATAATCGCGAAGATCTTCAAGATATTCGACAAGATTTATTAGAGGCAGCATCAACTTTGCTCAACGCATAATTAACTACTTAATATTTATATACGCTTAATAAACAATTCTTAATGAAGAGATTACCAGAAATTTCTACAAAGCGATCTATATTCTGCATCACCATTTTTGTATGGATAAATCATCAATTTCTTGCAAGTGCTTATCTCGCGATCCCAATATCAAATTGTGCTGAATGGCAATAGCAGCAATCCAAAGATCATTTTCAGGAATTGGCTTACCTTTAACTTTTAGTTTATTTTTTATCTGTCCGTAATATTTATAGTCATTCCAATTAATTTCCTTATGGTAGTTTTGTATTGATTGTAAGGTTAAATATTATTTGCTACTTGCTACTTGCTACTTTTTTCAAAGATAATCTGGTTGCTATTTGAAACGACTATAGCAGTGATACGGTCGCAATTCAAAATCGTATTGCAAATAATAAATTTTTCTATTTGCCTGATATTCTTTTCTACTTTGTTAGATTTGTAGGCACCAAAATATAATTCTCCAACTGTTACATTAGAAAGAAATATTTCTGATGCTTGGCTAACTTTTTCTATTACACAATCATCGTTGAGAAAAAAAGCAATAACAATATTAGTATCTAATAAAAATTTACCATTCATTGATATCAATTTTTTCACATTCTTTTTCTATTGCTTGAGACATTAATTCTAAATCTTCTTCAGCAATAGACCCTGCAAAGCACAACAAATTCTTCCCTGAAATACCAGTTACTTTTTTATTAGCTAGAAATTTAGCAAAATCAAGTATCTGTAGCTGCTGTTCTTCTTCTAGCTCTTGTAATTGCTCAATAACTTGTTTTTCTATTAAAGGATTTTTCATACTAAATAAAACTTTTTGATTATTA
Organism: Waterburya sp.; assembly: GCA_965218345.1. Taxonomy (GTDB): domain Bacteria; phylum Cyanobacteriota; class Cyanobacteriia; order Cyanobacteriales; family Xenococcaceae; genus Waterburya. The sequence goes on along the minus strand of CBDCKS010000002.1, from coordinate 4,090,096 downwards.
TAGAAGTTTATAGTTTTACCGCTATAAATATAGCAACTGATACTTTTATTAGGACAAAACATATTTTGTGGGCGAATGGTATTTGCCCCTACATCTAATTTTAATTAAATTATTCATTACTTTTGATATCTTGCTTTTTTTGGCTGATTCGTCCAAAACTGCGATCGCTTTTTATCTCAACCCATAGATCGGCGGTATTTTTTAAAGGCTTAATAAATAATTCTGGATGAAGAGATTGCCAGAAATATTCGACAAAGCGATCTATTTCTGCATCACTCATGCCTGTTTTGCCAGTGGCAATCATCTTATGTTCTGCTTCAGTGCGCCACTGTTTACTAAGACGATAATCTTCTGGATACAAGACTATAAGATAATCAAGTTTATCCCACAAGGGTAAATAAGCCTGCAAACGCTGATTGTTATCCAAAGCAAACTGTTTATCTATTGGGGTGACAATAGGTGCAGGAGGATGAGCGAAGCAACTTTCGGCAATGGGCTTGACTCCCACAAACCAGCCTTCAAATAGCAAAATATCTGGTTTGGTTATGGCTTCTGGAGTCATGCGATCGCCCGAACCATTAAATGCCGATTTGTCAAAACGCGGCATTAAAATTGGCTTATTACTCGTCTGTAAACACTGCTCAATTAGCTGTAAACCCAGGTTGACATCATGAGTCCCAGGAGGCCCGCGCCAGACTAAACGAGGATCTTGCTGCTGTAACGCTTGTCTCTGGGCATAGGTAAGATACAGGTCATCAATAGAAAGATTGGCTACAGAAAAATCTAAAGCATTCAGAATAAATTTTAAGATGATGCAGAGGGAACTTTTGCCTGTTCCTTGACTTCCTAAAACTCCTGGAATCAATGTTCTGTCTAATTTCCGTCTAGCGATCGCCAAATTTAGTGCCAAAGGTAACCATAGTCTAGCTAGATTATCTAAAACCCTGTTTTTATCCGTTAATCCTAAACTCTGACCTAAAAAAACTACTTCAGAAGCTAAATCTTCTAAAAACGATGACTGAATTTCTGGAGAGATTAAATCTGCTATTTTTTGGTTGTGTATAAACATTCATTGCAATTAAAAATATTTTTTCAATCAAAAATTATAAGAGGGGACTTAAACTCAGGCTTATAGCTACGAACGAAGTGAGTTAAAAACAGCTTTGATGAGCCAATTTACTTGCAGCCTGATTTAAATATAATCTGCGTTGCCCACTAACAATATAAGGTTCAGTTACTCTCTTGGGTAAATTAAGAGTATAAGGATCTTCGCTGTCATTAAGTTGGCGTAGAAAATCAGTCAGAAATACTACAGGGCGATCGCTATTCCAATAATTTTCTAATTCTGCGTGAGTGATTAAATATGCGGGTCGATCGCCAGGAAACCGAGGCGGAATTCGATTTTTGCCCCCGTCAGACAAAACCATTACTGTACGATAAGTGTTTTCTTTTTTATTGTCTCTTAGAGTAGCATTAGCTGTTTTATCCTGATTTAAATAGTAGCTGATTGCTGCTGCTGCACCTATTTCCCGTGAACCTTCAAAAATCCATAAAGTACTAGCATTAAGGCAAGTATTTGCCTGCTGCACTAAAGTTTTGGAGGAACGCAGATCTTGATAAAGATAAAATCCACGAATGGTAGCCAGATAAGTAATTGTTAGCACAATAAACAAGGGAATCCAGGCAAAAGCCGAACGCTTTAACATACCAATGCCTGAAGCTAGCCAGCCAGTCCCCAAAGCGATCGCCACGACAACTATTAAACTATTAACTTCTTGTGTCTGCATCACCGATGGTAACGAATTAATCAACAAAGGAAGTAAGGCAATGAGGTCATAAAAACTAATTCCTAAAGCAATAGCGATCGCGCCATACACATTAATTGCCTTGGTTTTAGCAGGACATTTAATTACCTGAAGAGACTTACACAATGTGCCAATGGTGGAGTTGATGTCGCTACTTGCTTGAGGGTAATCAGTTATTGTTGATTCAACTACTGATGAAAAACGATGACGTTTATCCCACCAGCCAGCACATAAAATAATATAGGGCGCAATAGCAGGAATACTGTAATAAATTAGACGCGAAGAGAAAGGTAGAAATAAAACCACTGGTAAGATTGCAGCGGTGGCTAACAAGAATATACCATCACTATTTTTGCGCTCTAAAATGGAGGCATTGTTTAAAAAACCTCTTTGCCATTCTTGCCAAGTAGACTTAATTACCGATGGTAAAAATAAAATCCAGGGAAAACACCAGCAGGCTGTAATTGCCAGATAACCTACCGCGCTTGTTTTAGAAACTTCATAGTCGGGAGGGAAACGACGATCTAAAAGTCGCTCAAAATGTTCATTGATGACAAAATAATGAATAAAACCAGGGTTCGCCAGTTCTACAGCAACAAACCAAGGCATGGCGATCGCCAAAATCAACAGTAAACCCTGATAAGGCTTAATACGCTTAATTATCTTCCAATCTTGCCGAACTAGAATCAAACCAAAGCAGCCAATTAAAGGAAAAATCATTCCAATCAAACCTTTAGTTAAAATACAAAAAGCCAGAGATACATAAACACCAAACCAATTAATCCAGGATCGAGGTTGATAAAGCAGTCGCCACAGGGAATAATTACTGCTCAAAAGCAAAGTTGCCAACAAAACATCAATTAGTATTTGATGAGTAAAAATAAACCAGCCTAAAGTTACCGACAGCATTAAGGCTGCGGTTCGACTGGGGTTAATTCCCCAAAGTTCTCTTGTCCATTTCCAAGTAATAACAATGCCTAACCAGCCTGTTAGACCGATAGGAAGTCTAGCGGAAAACTCAGTTGAACCAAAAATAGCTGTAGCAGTGGCAATTAACCAATACAGTAGTGGTGGCTTATTGAGGTAAGGTGAACCATTGAGATAAGGGGTGATCCAGTCATTGCGCCAAATCATTTCTTGACCAACCATGGCAAAATGACCTTCATGGGGTTCATATAAGCCATAACTGCCTAAACCTATTAGCGTTACTATTAATGCCCACAAAAGAATCGCTATATCGATCCAGTAAAAATTTTTAACAGTAAATCGCATTCTTGTTGAGCAACAAACTTTTTAGATCAGCCTATCGTTGTCTTAGTGGCTAAGTCCTATTCAAGTAGGTTATTTAACTGTTAGGTCAATTAGTGGGTGGTTAGTAGTGCGAACTGGAGTTCGCCGCCTTTCCTTCGGAAAGTCGAGCCGCAAAAAGCGACTGGCGACACGCGAAGCGCGTGTGTAGGTAGTTTTCTTTGACTACAAACGACTAACTACAAACTTATTGACTATATCTATTTGATAAATATTGTAGATTTATTTTGGTCAATTCTGAAAAAAATAGGTACTAGACAATAGTTGATTCTATTTAATGACGTTTAAACCAAGCGGGATTGAAAACCTCTGGCTAATTCAATAAACATTGAGCATCTAGAAGATTAAGTTCTGCGCTTTGAAAAATACTGCATCTATTAATCATTGTAGTGATTACTGGTTTTTTACCTTGTTGCAATAAAGACACTGCATTTTTTGTTTCTGATTGAAATTGTCCTAACCATAAATTATCAGCTAAATATTTAGTAGTAAAGGCATCTCGATCGAGTAACCATAAATCAATTTGGTATTTCTGCACAAACCGAGCTAATTCAGTTTGACTCAAGCTATATTGAGCTTGAATTAAATCTTGGGTTCGTTGGCGAATTAGCTGATAATAGTCCCAATGATAGGGAATACTATATTCTGCGGCGACCAAAACCGAACGTTGAGCCAAGCTAGGAATAAAATCACCTTCTTCGCTTAGAGTAGCAATCATAATATCTTTAGGTTGCTGCTGCAAAAATTGATATAGTTTTGGTGCATTGCCGTTCACATAGCCCAATCGATAAGGGTAAGATTGTACAGCATAGGTAGGATACAGCAGCAGACATATAGCGATCGCTATAATTAAAGGTTTGTAGATTTTGTCTTTAATTCTGTCCAAAAGTATGGCGATCGCTATACCATCAACTAAGGCAATTATAATTCTCCAGCTATGTTGAGAGTAACGACTAGGTAAATGTAGCCTAAATAACAACAGGTGAGCTAAGAAGAACAATATGCTAGAAGCTAACAGTATTTGCCAGACAATTCTTACTTGAGGCTTAATTTGCCTTACTAGAGTCAACCGACTAGGATGTCTAATTGTATTTGGCACAAACAACACCAGAAGACAAAGCAAAAAGTATTGCCATTCAAAAGGAAAAAAGCCACTTCGTCTTCCCGTTAGCCAAAAAGCAAACGGATTATTTAAGAAAAATGAGCTTCTACCCCCAGGATAAAATTCTGGCAGTTGTCTAGCTGTTGCTAAACTAATAACCTGATTAAATTCAGCCATCTGTAGTTTATAAATAGCTAGGATGGCAATTGCTAAAAGTAGTCCTACTAAATAAAAGTAGCGTCCTTTTTTTTGAGTAATCAAATTTATAACTAGCACGCCAGCGGAAATCAACACCGTCACAGGATAAAACAAACCCTGCAAAATTATAAACAAAAGACAGGGAAACAAGCTTTGGCGCAGTAAATAATAAATAAAGCCTAAAAAAACGAGATAAAAAAAGGCTCTAGGAGTTCCCGAAGACAAATCATCGAGCATCCAGAGATTTTGATTTAATAGCAAGCTTGCCAAAAACCCAGCTAGAGGTACAGAAAAAATTTCTACAGTTACCAAAAACAGGTAAATGGTATTACCGATACCTAATAATGTAGGAATTATTTTGTTAAATAAAAAAGGTTCAAGTCCCCAGGAATTAGCCAGCCAATAGATAAACTTATATCCTGCTGGGGCAACAGAACTAAAGTAATTGGCGATTAAATCATTTTTAAAAAGAGCAGGATCGTTTAATCTCTGTAGCCAAAAAACGTGCTGCCTAGCATCATCTTGAATTGTATAAGCCGTTTCAAAAGCCAAACCTAATCCCGACAACAAACTAAATAAAATAGCTACAGCAACGCTGGCAGCCAACCAAAATCTATATTTTTTATTCAACAATTAGAAATACATAAAAAACAATTACGTAAAAGCTAATAGCGTTGAGACCCCGCGTCGACGCAAGGCGCAAGGGAATGCTCAACAAGACAGCTAATAGCTAATAGCTTAAAACTAATAAATTTGAAGGTCGCCAATCTATCTTGAACATTTATTGACTCAAAGCCTTGAGAAATTTCTGTAAATTACCAAGAAAGCTGGGCTTTTTTTGCTGCTGGCTACTGTTATTGTTTTCGCCTTCTGAACTTGTCAACTGCATCATCAGGCGGTCTAAATCTTCTCCCATCGGCTTGTTAGATAACTCTTTGGCCAATTCATAGTTTAACTCTGCCGACTCATTTTCTAACCATACTTGCCAAGGAGAAGGATGACAGCGCAAAATTGCGCCATCGGCAATTGGACGCAGATAATAACAAGTATAAATATTTTTAATAAAGCGATCGCGCAACTGTCTGGCTGCTAAACCAATGCCCACTATAGCTACATCTTCTAACTGAGGAATGAGAAAAATCACAGGGCGATCGCCAGCTAAATTACTCAGCTTCTCTGCGCGCTCAACCTCTACCGATGAAGGACAGGCAACAATGTAAATTTCATCTTCTGGGGACATTTGCGTTTCAATTGAGGTGAAACGACTACCCATATCCGTCACCTGAAATGGCTGTTCGCCCCAGTTACGTTTTGCTAAAGCTGCTGCACCTGTATCGGGAAACATCACTTTTATCCCCGAATTATAGTTAGCAGTAAAGAGATTAGCAAATTCCAAAGCCAGCTTTTCAGACTGAAGGGCAATTTCAGGTACAACTAATTCTACCTGAATTAATTTATAGCCATCATTAAGGGCAGCTTGAGTAGCTTCTTTTGCTTGTTCTACTGCTGCATCTAAAGTTTCGGGAAAAGTATTCATTAATTATAATTTGCTTTCTTTAACCAGTATTGGGGATTAAATTCATTTTAGCGACGGATGTTCGCCTCGATTGCTAAATGTTTTTACATTGAAGATAGTGGAATTATCTCTACTTAGTTGATTTATTAATTATTTCAATCTTTGTTTTAAAAGCTGTCTTAGTTCATCTTGCTGGGCAATTGAACCTGCAAGTAACACTCCAAGTTTGCCGACCAAGACGCTACCCCAGTTGTATATAATCGCTCCTGTTTGAGTAGCTGGGTTGTATTCTAATTCGCCTAAATCAATTTCATCTAATGAGCGATATTTAGTGATAAAATTGTCGCTCGACCAACTCTCGATCGCCAGCTTTTGAGCTATTCCTGTAGGATAGGAAGCACCATTAAATCTGGGATTGCACTCGATCGCAAAATAATCTACTCGATCATCCGTATCTACCACCGCCACATCAAATGCAAAGATTTCTTTCATTCCCTTTTTAGCCATCCACTGTGCCATCGGTTCAACTAATTCCCAAGGTTGATAAGCAGTAGGATAACGATTACCTTGGTGAGCAAAACCATCTAGTATTTGTTCAGTAGCAGCTAAGGGTTTAACTTCTTTTTCTTTGATCTCATACTGCAAGTTGAGAAATTTATCAGCAATTATTTCTTGCTGTACCTGTAATGGCGTATTATCATCTATCTTAGTTAGGGCATTATATAACTCTGCTTGATTTGCACAGCGATAAATACCTACACCGTCTACTGAAACCGCAGGTTTGAGATAGCAAGGATAGGGAATATCATTATGCTTTTTAAGCTGTGACTGATTTTCAGCACAAAGAGTTCGAGGAATATTGACATTTAGCTCTTCTGCTAGACTGATGAAGTTATTCTTGGAATTAATAAACTCAACGACATCCTGCCAATCTTGATGCTGCTCGGCTTCTCCAGACTTATTGATAGCTTGGCTAAAAATAAACACCGATGGCTCATAATCTGAATACTGTTCCAATTTATCAAAAGAGACATCCCAAATTGGATTTTGGCTATGATTCAAACCAATATTGCTATAGTGAGCCGTAATTGCCGTCCATTGAGATTCAAGCTCAGGATGCAGTTGAATTAGGTCGTTAGGTTCACTCATGCCCAATACTCTACCAGAATAGAGGTAATTACCAATCACCGCATCATGGGTGCAGTGCATGATATCGTGATTAAAAATTTTGTTCTCAATCATGTTTAGCTCAGAGTTGCCACTATTAAGTTACTATTTCAACTTCCCTCAAATATTTGCTTTAAACTGTAGCCAAACGAACATCTTTTAAAAACAAAAGCTGCTGTACACAAGAAGACAGTTGAATAAATGAAAAAAATTGGAATATGGGGTGAAAAATTAGTCGGGCGATGGTTGCAGATTCAAGACTATGAGCTATTACAGCAGAATTGGCGTTGTCGTTGGGGAGAAATCGATTTGATTGCTCAGGATCGAGTAAGTAAGGCGATCGTTTTTGTGGAAGTAAAAACTCGCAGCAAAAACAACTGGGACGAAAATGGGTTACTAGCTATTGATTCTGCTAAACAAGAGAAAATTATCAAAACAGCATCTTTATTTTTAGCTAAATACTCTCAACTGGCAGAATTGCCCTGTCGCTTTGACGTGGCTTTAGTTAGTTATAAGAAATGTCTCGCGCAGAGATACAAAGGCGCAAAGGAAAGTAAAACAAAGATAGATGTAAAAGAAATTGCTCGACTGACTATAGGTCAAGCAGTAGATATCGAGCAATGGCAAATAACTATTGAAAATTATTTACAGTCTGCTTTTGATTTATCTTAATTTCTGATAACAATTTGATTTAATATTTTTTTAACCAGAATATTATTCAGGCAACTTATATTGCTCGACAATTTTTTTAGCGTAATCAGGTACGTGCTGCTCTAATTTCTGAGGATAGTTACGTTTGAGATAAATATAGTTGCGAGTAAAGTGAGAATCAATCGAAAAACGGGCATATTCTAATCCTTTAGGACCAATCCGCTCGATGACAACTCCCATCATTTTTGCCGCCCACATAGGCAAGGTGATCCCTTTGTCATAAGCAGGAATACTTTGCTGTACCGCAGAAGTGCGATCGCCTTGAGACATTACAGGCTGAGTATCTAAGCGATCTTCGACTAAATTGAGCATTTCTTTGCCAGTCTGGTTGCGAACTACAATCCACTGCCACCCAAAAGGCGCGCCCATATAGCCCACAACCAAATCTGCCAAGGAGTTGACATAATCAAAGCAACTCATACAGGAAGGAGCAAACACATCTTTTAGCTGATTAGTTTTTAAACCAAAGAAAGGAACTTTTTCAATCGAGCCATCTTTATGTTTAAAATGAATCCGAAAGTCCTGCATAAATTCATAATGTACTACTGTTTCTGGAGAACGACTGGTAGTATCAAGAAACTTTTGCAACCCTTGACGACTGACGTTATCAACGCAGGGTGTACCCAAAATATATAGTTTTTCTAGACCTAATTCTTGCTCGACGGCTCGTAATGCCTGAATCTGACAGCCTACGCCAATGACCAGCAGACGTTTCATTCCCGACTGTTCGATTTGCTCTAAGACATTTAAGTTAGGAGAAAGGGTGGGTTTGTTTACTTTGGCTGCCAAAACCTCTTGGGGGGTTCGGGCAATTATTGGCATTGGTTGAAAGCGATCTTCGGGACTGTTTTGTACACAAACTACTCCTTCCACCAGACCTTGTTCTAACATTTCACAGGCGATCGCACTAACGATTCCTGTCCATTGCGCTCCTTCAATCGGTTTGGAGTTCCGTGCAGCCATCATTTCTTGACTAACACCAAAATACCAATCATCCTCATTATCTAAGTCACGGCTACGTCCATGAGCAACTGTTTCCAATTCAGCAATCTGTTGATTGAGAAAAGCACAGGCTTCTTTTACATAGTGAACATAATATGTATCACAAAGTCCACATTCACTACACAGTTCTTTAGCGGGACGACGACTACCTGGCTTAAGTGCCTTGGCTTTTTTATGAGGAGAAACAGTCATATATATAAGAGAAAATTTATCGATTGCAATGATAGGTATTACTTGTCAGATTAAAACAATAACCACGAGCATTACAAAAGACGCAAACTTTTGTAATGGAAAAATGGTTAATAAGCTGTATGTTCAAGGTAGTATTTTTACCATACAGCTTAAAAAGCTAATAGCTAAAAGCTTAAAACCAATAAATTTCAATGAAGACAATTCACCACAGACTTAAAACTGATAAGAAATTCCTAGAGATATAACTGGATAGACACTAATAAAGTCCAGGTCATCCTCAATATCCTGTTCTTCATTTTCTACTAATGTATTAGCAGCTTCTTGCACTTCATCTCTTAATACTTCAGGAACACTATCAGGGATATTAGGAGTTACTGTCACATCAGGCGAACCACCAAATACTACTCCTGCGTTCCACCAAAATCCTAAACCTTTACCCTCTCCTACAGGATTACCACCGCCAATTCCCAGATAGGGAGAAACACTATTGGTAATATCAACATCAGCATCTAATGTGGCTAATCCTTGGACATCAATAAAGTCTCTAATATCAATTGTTTGCCCAAATACTTCAATATTTTCTATTTCATCGGCGACTTGCTCTGATACATCTGCTGTTCCTTGAATATTATTGTTGCCAAAAATTAGACCACCGCTAATTCTGAAGCCAGAGCTTTTGAAAGGATGAACATCGATAATGCTAGAAACATTAAACAGATTTAAATCTCCATCGTAATCAAACTGTGATTCATTTAGATCGACACCAACCCTAAAAGCATTAACTCCGACTCTAGCATTAAGTCCAGGAGTAATTTTTCTGACTATATTACCGCCAAAACCCAAAGTACTAACTTCTGGTGCGATCGCCCAACCACTTTTTTGATCGCTAGAATTACTATCATTAGTTTCTGTTTCTGATGTGGGAGGTGGTGCTGGTACAGGGATAGTTTGTACTCCTGGTGTACTGTTATTAGATGGACTACCACCTGCACATTGAGAATTGTATGGATAGTCTTGGCAAAATTTGGCTGAATCTCGTTGGGCAATCAAGTTCTTTTGATTTGGCAATGTAATTAGGTCAATCGCTTTAGTTGAAGTCTTATTGCGTGTCAAAAATCGAGTATTTTTTTCCTCGGCGCGATCGCTCTTTTTCGTTACTTCTGCCATAGTCGAATTGGCAGCCATAGTTGCCAATATTAAATTGGCTGCAATTAGCCAAATATTTAGTTTTAAAATATTCATTTTTAATAAGCTTTCCACAAATTAAATAATCCACTCTTTTAAAATCAGCTTTTGGCTTAGGATATCATTAATAAGTCAATTATCATCAGGCTCCTTAAAGGAAAAAGATGATAATATCTTTATCTTTGGGGAAGGAGTATTGGTGCATCTTGACACTATAAAAGCTTCTACGGCGACTGTAAATTAGCTGCTTTAAAACAACTTATTAAGTCTTTTTAATGGTCAACTTAAGTAGGTAGAACAAATCATTTAATATGAAATACGAAAAAGAATGATACAAATAGAAGAAGAGAGAAAAATAATTTAAAATAAATGAGCCGAGTACTCAAAATCGAAATTTCAGAAACAGCCGATGAGCTACGAAAACTATTAGGTTCGACTAAGAACCAGAAAATTAAAGAAAGAATTCAAGCTTTGTATTGGTTAAAAAGCGAGCAAGTGAAAAGCGAAAATGCGATCGCTAACTTAACAGGCAAACATCGAACCACAATATCAAGATGGTTGAAGCTATCGAACAGGTGGAATTGAAACTCTACTAACACAAGGCAAAAGTACTGGTAGAAGCAGAAAATTAAATTTTAAGATTGAAGAAAGCTTAAAACAGAAATTAGAAGATGAACAGGGGTTTTCCAGCTACAAAGAGATTCAAACTTGGCTTCTAGTAGTTCACGATCTGGAAATGAGCTACACAGGAGTGCATCAACTAGTACGCTATCGATTAAAAGCTAAATTAAAAGTTCCTCGCCCAGTACACATTAAACAAAAAGAAGGAGCAGCAGAGAACTTTAAAAAAGCGGATGCGACCCCGCGCCGCCGTCAGGCGCAAGACAAAGGCTTTAGCCGCATGTACGCGCACCAAGAAAACTAGGAAACCAAATTCAGCAAGTTTTAGAGCGAAACCAAGATAAGGTACAGCGATATCAACGGGTTAGATATTGGTGCCGTGGCGTGAAACTCGAATTGGACTAATCACACTTTGGGCAAGAAAATTAACCGCCAGAGGAATCCAGCCAGTTAGTATCGAGCAATGGTGTTTTGATGGGGCGACCCCGCGTCGGCGTAAGACGCAAGGGAACGCGCCCCATGTTGATTACCTCTGGTTATATGGTCTAGTCGAACCGCTTTCAGGAGCCAGCTTTTTCGCGCTCGTTTTCTCATGTCGATGGTGTTTGCTTTCAGCAATATTTAGATTGGTTTTCCCAAGCAGATCCAAAACAATTACATTTGATTCAACTGGATAATGGTCGTTGGCATATTTGGTCGGGACTAGACATCCCAGATAATGTAATTTTAATTTTTCAACCTCCTTATACTCCTCAAGTTAATCCAATTGAGCGGTTATGGAAAGAAATTAAAAAGCGCGAAAATCCGTTGCGGGGGTCAGATGCGGGCAAGCCCTTTCTCCCGTTGAGGATATTGAGCAAGAAACACCTCAAATGGAAACTGTTCGATAACCTCGATCGCCTAAAACAAAAATTATCCCAAGTATTGTCGCGACTAACCCCTTCCAAGATTGCATCAATTACAGGATGGGACTTCATTCTGGATGCTTTATTTGTAGCAAACATTTAAGTATTTCATGTTATGTATCTAGATCTTTCCGACATCCAGTAAAGAAGTTGGAGCAGATGAAAGAGGCGATCGCCAAAAAACGATCCATAGAAATCGACCATTCACGATTGACCAGACTGACAGCAGCCAAAATAGAATTCCCCGTGATATGTCCAGTAAAGGTTTGAGCAAGAAGATAGCTAGACGCATCAGCATAGCCGCCAACAAATGCCAGTCCCAAAGAACTCCAAGTTTCCCGATTTTTAAATGTACTCATTCTTGATTCTCTTAAGCCGAAAGTAGCTTTATTTACAGACGGTGCTGATGCTTTTATCAAAGTCACCTCAGCAAATTCTTTAAAGCAAGCCACAAAATTATGCGAGTTTTTTGTACTCTGGTTTGTAGACCTGCTGGCGGATGAATGCCTCAATATCATTAGGACGATCGACGCGGGCTAAATCGCTATCGAACACCAACTTTGCCACCCGCACCGCCGTTTTGATTTCGATTTCCAGAATATCTGACTGCAACGGATAAATCAGCCCTTGCTTCATCTGCTCTTCTGGCACCTGGTCGGCAACGGCAGCAGCAGCTTCGATGAACATTTCATCAGATACACGCTTGGCTTGCGTTGCATAAATAGCTAAACCGACGGCTGGAAAAATATAGAAATTGTTGGCTTGCCCAGGCAAAAAAGTTTTACCATCTAGGTGAACGGGAGGAAACTGCACGCCAGCAGCATAGATTGCTTTCCCTTTTGACCATTTATATGCCTGTTCGGCAGTACATTCAGCGTGTTCGGTGGGATTTGAGAGTGCCAAAATCACTGGGCGATCGTTTAGCTGTGACATGGTTTCGACCACCTCTTGAGAGAAGGCACCGCCAACCGTACTAACCCCAATAATTGTAGTAGGCTCAAGGCTCTTAATCGCTTCTACAAAGTCTTTAGTCGGCGGATGGGAATGTGCGTACGGCTTTTGAAAATCTACTAGATCGGTACGAGTCGGTTCTAACAGTCCGTTGATGTCAAACATCGATACCTGTGCCTGAGCGTCTTTGAGTGCCATACCTTGCTGAACGAGTGCCGTGCAGAGTAGGTTAGCAAGACCTATCGCGGCTGAGCCTGCCCCTAAAAACAGATATTTTTCGTCTTTTAGTTCTGTGCCTTTGAGTTTGGTCGCGTTAATCATCCCTGCTAGGGTAATGCCTGCTGTACCCTGTACGTCATCATTGTAGCAAGATACTTTATCTCGATAGCGTTCTAGCAAATGCACAGCATCTACGCCCGTCCAGTCTTCAAAGTGGATGCAGCACTTGGGAAACACTTCCTGCACAGCATTTACAAATTCGTCTACAAAGGAATAAAGGTCTTCAGTGGAGGGACGGGGCTTTTGCAAGCCTAAATACAGCGGATCGTTCAAGTACTGCTGATTGTTGGTGCCAGCATCTAGATAGATGGGCAATAAGCCTTCGGGGGGGACACCTGCTGCTGCCGTGTAAAGCTGTAGTTTGCCAATCGGGATGCCCATGCCATTCGCACCCAGATCGCCCAGTCCCAGAATGCGTCCACCATTGGTAACACAGATGACTCTAACATCTTTAACGGGCCAGTTACGCAGAATCTTTTTCACCTGTCCTCGACGCTCGATCGAGACATACATACCTCTTGGGCTGCGGAAAATATGTCCAAACTTGAGACAGGCTTCACCAATGGTGGGGTCATAGACAATAGGTAGAAACCGCGTTGGATCGGACATAATAGTTCGATAGAACAAGGTTTCATCATGATCTAATAGATTCATTAGATAGATATATCGGTCGAGGTCGGTATTCTTGTTGCCAAGTTGCTGCATCACGCGCTTAAGCTGTAGATCTTCAGACTCGATTTTGTCGGGGATTAGCCCTATCAAACCGAGTGACTTTTTTTCATCTTCTGTGTAGGCGGTGGACTTATTTAATGCTGGGTCAAGTAGTAATTCAACGCCATGCTTGTTTGTCTTGTTCGTTTCAGTAGTCATGTTTTTTGTCCTAATTATTGAGAATTATTAATGAAAATTAATTTGGTCAGATGTACAGGCAAAAGCCTCTACGACTTCTTCAGATCCTGGGGACGAACCATCTTGGCGGGATCGACTACTTTGTCAAACTCATCAGCAGAAATATATTCCAGCTTTAAAGCAGCTTCTTTAAGCGTCATATCGTGGTCAAGCGCATAGTGCGCTACCTTTGAAGACTTATCGTAGCCAATCACGGGACTAAGAGCTGTCACCAACATTAAAGACTGCTTAACAAAAGCATCAATCTGTTTGTGATTAGGTTCTGTACCAACCACCAAAAACTTACTGAAGTTGTGGCAGCTATCGCTCACGATCCGAATCGAGTGCATCACGTTATGAATGATTAGTGGCTTGTAAACGTTCATTTCTAGATAACCACTGGCACTTCCAAACGTTACCGCGACGTCATTAGCTATTACCTGCACTGCCACCATCGCCAATGCTTCACACTGGGTCGGATTTACCTTGCCTGGCATGATTGACGAACCTGGCTCGTTAGCTGGAATATTCAGCTCATTGATCCCACAGCGTGGCCCGCAACTCAACAGACGAATATCGTTGGCAATTTTGTATAGAGAAGTTGCCAGGGTTTTCAGCGCACCGCTGAGCATTACCAGGGCGTCGTGGCTACCCTGCACCGTAAACTTGTTGGGCGCGCTCACAAAGGGGAGTTTGGTAAGATTAGCAATTTCTTGTGCCACCGCATCGGCAAATCCAGGCGTTGAATTAATGCCCGTGCCAACTGCCGTACCACCCAGGGCGAGGCGATACACTCCTTTCAAGCTATCGGTTAGGTGTTCCAGGTCATCATCCAACAGTCCTACATAGCCTGAAAACTCCTGTCCTAGTGTCAGCGGTGTTGCATCCTGTAAGTGAGTGCGACCAATCTTGACTATATCTTTCCAGGCTTCTGCTTTGGCATTGAAAGCATCACGCAGTGCTTTAACCGAGGGCATCAGGTTTTGAGCGATCCCTTTAGCAGCCGTCATGTACATCGCTGAGGGAAACGAGTCGTTAGACGACTGAGACATATTCACATGATCGTTCGGATGCACTGGCTTTTTGCTGCCCAGGGGATTTCCCGCTAGCTGACAACAGCGATTAGAAATTACTTCGTTGACATTCATGTTGAACTGAGTGCCACTACCCGTCATCCATACGTGCAGTGGAAACTGATCTAAATGCTGTCCTGCTAAAATTTCGTCGCATACTTTGATAATAAGATCGTGCTGTTCGTCTCCTAACTCTCCAGACTGATAATTGACGATCGCAGCTGCTTTTTTGAGTTCTGCGTATGCCGAAATCATCTCTGGTGGAATTAAGTCATCTCCAATACTAAAGTGTTCTAGCGATCGCTGGGTTTGCGCTCCCCAAAGTTTACCAGCAGGTACTTTTACTTCCCCAAGGCTGTCGGTTTCAACCCGAAAATCAGTCATATGAATGTTCCTATATCTATTTCTTAAATGCTTTACTAGACCGACAACTGTCGCTCTGTGGAATGATTGCTACATCGAGTAATAAAGCTGGAAAAAAATATTGCTGCGATGGATCTACAACACTAAAGTTGTAAAAATCGGTTTTTGTCAATTATATATTTGACATAATATACTTTATAATTCAATAAGATCGTGTTGCTCGTTACCTAGCTCTTCAAATTGGCGATCGCCTCCGCTTTCTTGAGTTCTGTGTAGGTAGAAATCATTCGTGGAATTAAGTCATTTTCAATGCTAAAATGTTAGAGCGATCGCTGGCTCTGCGCGCCCCAAAGTTTACCAGCAAATACTTTAACTTCACCGAGGCTATCGGTTTCCATCCGAAAATCAGCCAGACCGACAGGCTGACGTTCTTCCCCTAACTTGGCAAGACAAGGTAGATTTTTAGCACAGCGTAGAATTAATTTGGCTAACAAATCCAGGACTAATGTCTGTTGTTCGAGTTGAAAACTAGATTGTGATAAGGCTTGATGAACTCGAACGATTTGCTTATTCAGGTCGCGGTCATGGACTAGAGGCATCGGGAAAAATGGCAGATCCTTGTGCCGTTTACGTCCTTTAACTTTTTTGCCACCATCAAAGCCATAGACTGCCCCCTGTCTTGGTGCGCGTACATACGGACAAGTCCTTTGTCATGCTGGGGAAACCCCAGCGGGGCCGCACCGCTTTTTTCCGTTGTTTTAACGGATTGAGAGTCAGCGATCGCAATTGTTGAATTTGTATCTCTTCCTTGAGTTTGTCTTATTTGCCAGCGCAATTGGTCATGAATTTCCTGCCATGTTCCTTTTCGTTGCCACTTCTGAAAATAACCATATACGGTCGTATAAGGAGGTAGATCGTGAGGCAACATTTCCCATTGACAGCCTGTTTTTTGAACAACATAAAAAATACCGTTAAGTATCTCTCTTAAATCGACAGTTCGAGGATGTCCAAAGCCTTTTGATTTTGGTAACAATGGTTGTAGTATTCTCCATTCCGCATCGCTTAAATCACTTGGATATGGTTTTCTTGTTGGGGTGGCAATTTGAGGTAAACGGCTCATTTGTCTAAGTTCACTCTACGCCTGATAGATTATCGTCTACATCGTACTTACCTTTCTCTCTTTAGATTCTCTTTACGAATTAGCTCTGACCCTTGGTTAACTAGCTTTTAACCTGCAATCTTGTCTAAAGTTTGCTGAAGACGAGTTTTGTCTGCCCCTAGCTGATTGAGCAACAACCAAGTTTGAGCTAGATCGGGCCCATGTAATTCTCCTGTCAAACTTGCCCGTAGCGATCGCATCACCAAGCCTTTTTTGACTTTTTGGCTTTTGGTGACTTGCTTAATCAAAGCTTGAGCATCCTCTTCAGTCATATCGGCGTTTACTTCTTCGACGATTTCAGTTAGCACCGCTGCGACACCTTGTTGCTCAAGTAAATCCATTGCCTCAGAGCTATATTCTACCGAGTCTACAAAAAAGACGCTGGTTTCTTTAATTACATCGGTTAAACGATTGAGAGTGGGTGCAGTTAATGCCGTCAACTTTTCTAACCAACCTCGATCCATCTTGTCTACAGCATATCCTTCTTCTTGCCAGTAGGGAATCAGCAAATCAGTTAATTTATCAGCAGGCATTTGATGGAGATACTGACTATTGATCCAATCTAATTTATCCCAGTCAAACTTTGCTCCTGCCTTGTTAACTCGATCTAAATCAAATTCTTGCGCTGCTTCTTCTAGAGTAAAAATCTCTTTAGTAGAGTCAGGGAAAGTCCATCCCAAAAGAGTCATGTAGTTAACTAATGCTTCGGGTAGAAAACCCATTTTACGAAAATCATTAATGGAAGTCACGCCATCACGTTTAGACAGCTTGCGTCCTTCTTCATTGAGAATTAAAGGAGTATGGGCAAAGATAGGAATTTCTCCAGCCAATGCTTCGTAAAGCAAAATTTGTTTAGCGGTGTTGGCAATATGGTCTTCTCCTCGAATAACGTGGGAGATTTTCATATCTATATCATCGACAACTACTGCCAGATTATACAAAGCCTGCCCATAAGGCTCGTCATTCTCTGCTGTGCGGGCAATTACCATATCGCCCCCCAAATCACTACCCTGCCAAGTAACGGTATCTCTGATCGTATCTTTCCAGGCAATAGTGCGATCGCCGTCTATTTTGAAACGAATCACGGGCTTGCGTCCTTCTGACTCAAATGCCTGTTTTGCTTCAGGACTTAGATTGCGGTGACGATTATCATAACCAGGAGCTTGTCCTTTGGCTTGTTGAGTTTCGCGTATTTCGTCTAATTCTTCAGGGCTACAGTAACAAGGATAAGCTAAATCTTTGTCCAGTAGAGTCTGTACAGCTTGCTGATACTTATCCAAACGCTGTGTTTGGAAAAATGGCCCTTCATCCCAATTTAAGCCTAGCCACTCTAATCCTGATTTAATGTTTTCCGTATACTCAGGAAGCGATCGCGCTGCATCTGTATCTTCCACCCGTAAAACAAATACACCTTGATGACGACGGGCAAACAGCCAATTAAATACTGCTGTCCGCGCTGTGCCAATATGTAAATTCCCTGTTGGTGAAGGAGCAATCCTTACTCTAACACTCACAAAATACCTCTTACTTGGAATTAGTTTTTAATTTGCCTGTAGTCTTTCATTGTAGCGAGATTGAGTAACATCTCTCTAATAAAAATGACTGATTTCGATAGGGGTTTCAATATTATATGAAATACTTAAATGTTTGCTACAAATAATCAATTTATGGACTTGGGGACTTGGGGACTTGGGGACGGGGAGATACGGAGATTTATGTGTAGTCGTGATTGGGAGAATTAGTATAAAGTGATAAATGCCACGAAAAACCATTTCTTAACTTGTCACTAATGGCTATTCGCTTTTAGCTTTTTTAAGCTGAATAAAGAATTATGCCAGTATATTCTCAAAAAAAAAGAAAGAACTTAATCTTTCTTCTTTAAAAGCTTTTAAGCAAGATTATTTAGCTTAGAGACTCTAGATAATCCCTAATTAAATTTCTTCTTCGAGGTTGGCGTAACTTTTGCAAGGCTTTAGCTTCTATTTGGCGTACTCGTTCGCGAGATAGCTCCAAACAACGACCAATTTCTGCTAGAGAAAAAGGTTTTTCACCGCCAAAACCAAAGCGCATCTGGATAACTTCTCTTTCGCGAGTAGTTAATTCAGAAAGAAGATAGTGTAAATCTTTCTGTAAAGATTCCCGCATTAAAGTTTCTTCAGGAGAAGCACTTTCAGTTTCTAACAAATCGCCTAATTCTGTATCTTTTTCTTTTCCCACCTTGATTTCTAAAGATACAGAACGAGGTACACGCAATAAAACTTCGCGAATTTGCGCTGCTGTCATATCTAGCTCTTGGGCAATATCCTCAATTTTAGGCGTGCGTCCCATTTCTTGAGAAATTTTGCGCTGGGCTTTTTTAATTTTATTAAGTTTTTCGGTAATATGAACGGGAAGGCGGATAGTTCGGCTTTGAGTAGCGATCGCTCTGGTGATGCCCTGACGAATCCACCAGTAAGCATAGGTACTAAAGCGATAGCCCTTGGTAGGATCGAATTTTTCTACGGCTCTTTCTAAACCCAAAGTTCCTTCTTGGATTAAATCAAGCAGTTCTAAACCACGATTTTGATATTTTTTGGCGACAGAAACCACAAGGCGCAAATTCGCCTTGATCATATGTTCCTTGGCGCGGATGCCATTTTTTTGAATTTGATCTAGCTCTTTAGTATCGTAGCCCACAACTTCTGCCCAGGCTTGTTTGCCTACGGCTATTTTTTCTTTTAATAAAGAGATTTCCATACCCAAAGCTATAGACCATCGTTTTAGGGAGGGGCGATGACTAAGTTGAGTCACAAGGCGGTCGTATACATCGACCAGTTGAACATATTCTTGCAGAGTCGTATTCCCTGCTTCAGCAGCTTGAGCGCGTTGCTCTAGAATATTAATGTGACGCTGAACTTTTTGCGCCTCTGAAACCTCTTCATCTCTTTCTAATAGAGGAACTCTACCAATTTCTTGTAGGTATAGTCGGACTAAATCAGTAGTAGTACGACTGCCTCTTCGAGCAATATGTTCTGGATCTGAACTTTCCAAATCAAGTTCTACAAGTTCATCGGGCAACTTATTAGAACCATCTTTGAGTTCCAAATCTAAATCGATGTCAGGATTAGTTGAAGGATTATCTCCTTCGGTTTCAAGATGTGAAGAACTAGCAAGCATAAGCATGGCGATTTCTTAATAACGACTCCAGTGAAGGTTTTGGATGTGACTCCTCCTCTGTGAATAGATTGCCCAATTCGTAACAAAAAGGAACATAATTGAAATTCTTTTCGTTATTTATCAGTTTTCTGGTCTATTCTCAGTAATAACGCGGTTGGCTGATAGTTATTAGAATTACAGTGATTCAGGAAAAGCCGACAAATATTGCTTTCTGGTGAGTGGAAGAATTTGCGTCATTAAAAGTTCCCTAAAGAAAACAAGGTTTATATTTCTTTACAAACTAAGTCAAAATATCGCTTAGTTAAACAGCGTGAATTAAACTTGTAACCCCTGTTATTTATGGAATACAGTATTTTCTGAGCAAAATTATTCAAAAATACGCCAAAAAAAGAACCGCCTTTGATTAACGGTTATCTAAGTGGAGTAATGTTATGATTGAGTAAGTAATTACACGGGAGAAATAAAAGGTTTTCGAGGATAAAGCTGCATCAAAGCTCTAACCTGTTCTGCATGATAAGAACTACGGGTTAGAGGGCTAGAAACAACCTGTAAAAAGCCAATAGATTCTCCAAACTCTTGCCAGGCTTTAAACTGCTCAGGGGTAACAAAATCTTTAACCCCTAAATGTTTCTGGGAAGGCTGGAGATACTGCCCAATGGTTAAAATATCGCAGTCCACATCTCGTAAATCCTGAATTACCTCTCTAACTTCTTCGTCGGTTTCCCCCAAGCCAACCATGATGCCAGATTTAGTATATACCCAGGGGGCAATTTTACGAGTTTGGGTTAAAAGTTCGAGCGATCGCAAGTAGTCTCCTTGAGGACGTACTCTTTTGTATAGTCGGGGAATGGTTTCAGTATTGTGATTTAAGACATCAGGTTGAGCAGCCAGAATAGTTTCTAAAGCCTCCCAATTGCCACATAAATCGGGTATAAGTAGCTCAATTGTGGTTTTAGAAGAAACTTTACGTACCTCTTCAATACAGCGCACAAATTGAGACGCACCCTCATCAGGCAAATCATCGCGGTTTACGGAAGTGATCACCACGTGATTGAGCTTGAGACGTTTGACGGCTTCTGCTAGCTGAAGTGGTTCATTAGGATCGAGAGCCTGGGGTTTTTTCTCAAAATCTATATCACAATAAGGACAGGCGCGAGTACAGGCTGGTCCCATAATTAGGAAAGTAGCTGTACCGACACTAAAACATTCCCCAATATTGGGACAAGATGCCTCTTCGCAGACAGTATTTAGAGATAGGTCACGTAATATCTCTTTAACGCTGCCGACTCGTTCCAACTGTGGGGCTTTAACTCTTAACCAATCTGGCTTTAACGTCACTCCTTATTGCTCCAGCTTATTAATTGATGACTGTCCTTGTTTATTCTATCTTGTCTCTAGATGCTTGTAATAGTCTTTTACTCAAGAGATTGAGCGATTACTTACAAATTAACAAGATGTGTCGAGCAAAATTGAGCAGATTTTCTGAATTATATCGATTTTTTATTAATTAAATTATTGCGAGATGATTGCTCTTGATACTTAATTAAATATTACGGCTTTCTGCCGTATAATTAAAATTCAATAAATAATAAAAACAATGGTTAAATCTCAAAAATCTTTAGCTAGATTGGAAGCTCGTGTCGATGCCGAAATCAAAGCCAAATGGCAGCAGGCAGCAGATTTACAAGGAATAACACTTACTGATTTTATAATTACCAGTTTACAAGAATCAGCTTCTAAAATAATTCAGCAACATCAAACCATGAAGCTGAATAAAAAAGATACGGCTGCCTTTGTAGATGCAATTCTTAATCCTCCCCAACCTAACGAAAATCTAATTGCAGCAGCAAAAGAATACAAAAAAATAATGGGTGATTGATGACATTGCAGATAGTTTTATTAAATTCTAAAAAACATCAACGCAATCAATTTAATTGTGGTTTTGAAAGCCTTGATAAATACATTGCCAAGTTTGCTTCTCAAGACCTTAAAAGAAAGGCAGCCACAGTATTTGTTTTAATCAATTCTCCTAATTTGGATGTCATTGGCTACTACACTCTTTCTTCTTTTATCTTAAAAGCGACAGAATTAAAACCTTCCTTGGCTAAAAAGTTACCTCGTTACCCCCTTCTACCTGCTACAATGCTCGGTCGTCTAGCAGTTGACAAGAATTTTCGAGGGCAAAGTTTAGGCAAACTAATGTTAATTGATGCTCTCAAAAAAGCTTTTATTACAAGTCAACAAATTGCATCTTTAGCCGTAGTTGTTGAAGCAATAGATAGTAACGCAGTTGGTTTTTATCAAAAATATGGTTTTATTAGCTTTGACTCTAATCCCAATCAACTTTATTTGCCTATGAGTACGATCTCTAAAATAATTTAATAACTCGGCAAATTTCAGTTGAATAGACTCGATTACTCATTATTTGAGATAATTATCATGGTCTACCCAATCGAAAACTGCCCTAACTACTTTGAACTCCTGGTAATGTTGAGTTGATTGACTGCATAACAAAAGCGATCGCCTCTGGAAATCGTTTCTCCATGCACTATCGGACGATTCTGGACTGTATAAGCAGTGTGGCGATAAACTAGCAAAGGATGACCCAAAGGTACATCTAAATATTCACTAAGTTCGAGATTAGCATTAGTACATTCGATAATTGCAGCAACACGCTCGATGTGATAATTATGGCGTTCTAAAATCGGAAAGGTCATGTTTTGTTTTAACTCTGTGGCGAACTTCTGACCTATTTCTGGCAAAATGTAGGTGATATCAACGCCTCCAGGCACTTTGTCTGTTAGCAGAAGTTTTTTTTGTAGGTAAGCAGTGGGATTTTGGGGTAATTGCAGTATTTTCTGTATTTCTGTTGAGGTGGTAACAAGCTCAAAGGTTATGTTTTGCAAGGATAGTTCAATTCCTTTGTTTTCTAAGTCATTTTGCAAAAACGTCAGAGGATTAGAGAGAGTATAGGCTACTTTGCTTTTCTCAGTCACAAATACTCCTTTTCCTTGATGGGTAGTCACTAAACCTTGCTGAACTAAATTAGCGATCGCTCTTCTAATTGTAATTCGGCTGACCTGCCATTCTTCAATTAACTTTCTTTCACTAGGTAGTTTATCCCCTGGTAAATAACGACCATCGATAATCTGCTGGTGTATTTGTTCGGAAATATCTAAATGAAGTGGTATTTGCTTTGGCGATCTTGACAAACTTATTTAATTGGTAACTAATACGACCAAATTATTATAACAAGTTGCTATAATTGTGTTAATCTAAAACTTGTTATAACAAGTAAGCAGCACAGTCAAATCATGAACAGTCAAGTCGCAGCTAAATCAAAACCAAGCGATCTTAAGCCAAAACAAATTTTAGAACCGTTAGAGTTAAAAGCCCTAAATGCCCGTTCCGACTGGCGAGGACTAAGCCAATTTGCAGGACATATCTGCGTGATGGTAGCAAGTGGTTACTTATGGACAACGGCGGATAATTGGTTAATTAAAGTACCAGCTTTAATCATCTACGGCTTTAGTTTTGCCGTCATGTTTGCACCCTTACACGAAAGTTCTCACCGCACAGCTTTTGCTAATAATCGTCTTAATGATACCGTTGCTTGGATAGCTGGACTCTTATCTTTTTATAACAGCGATTTTTACCGTCGCTATCATAAATGGCATCATCGCTATGCTCAAGTTAATGGTAAAGATCCTGAATTGGATGACCCCAAACCAAGTAACCTTGGGGAGTATTTAATTGAATTAAGCGGTTTAAATTGGTGGATTGGTAAGTTTAAAAGCCACTATAAAGTAGCCACGGGTCAGCTAGAAGATTATTTCTATATTGCTGAAGATGCGCGAGATGAAGTTATCAGATCGACACGTTTGCAACTGGCAGTTTACGGAGTTGCGATCGCTATTTCTTTAATATTCCATCAACCTTGGTTTTTCACCCTCTGGTTATTGCCTCTAGCTGTAGGACAGCCAATTGTGCGATATATCTTATTAGCCGAACATACAGGATGCACTAATGATGACAATCCTCTGACCAACACCCGCACTACTTTAACCTGGTTTCCCCTGATAGCGTGGAATATTCCTTTTCATGCCGAACACCACCTTTATCCTTCGATTCCCTTTCATGCTTTACCCCAAGCACATCAACAGTTGAAGGAGCATTTTACAGTAGTCGAAGACGGTTATACAAATGTGCATCGAGAGATCGTTGCTAATTTTTAGGCGAAATATGTTAAAAGCGATCGACTAATTAGCTAAATTTATCAATGGCAAGGCGATCGCTATTGAGACAAATAGCCTTCTTGTATTAAGAAAGTTTTCAAAGCTGTGGGAAAATTAGGATATTTGCCTATTACTTTTTCTCCTCGATAGATTTCTAATCCCCAGTCTGAAGTGCGATCGTAATTAGCTAGCATAAACTTCCAACCTGCTTCATATTCTCCTAACAAAATTTTTTCGGCTACATATCCAGCTAAAATGCCATTTACTTCATAACCTTCTTTTTTAGATTCTAGAAATGCTTGATACATTTGCCAAGCACTTGATTTGAGTTCTTGAGAATATTGACGGGTAACATTTTTAAATTTACCGTTATTGAAACTTAAAATTAAAGATGGAGGAAAAGAAGCTGCGTAACTACTAAACTGATAGAGAAAAGCGTTATCTTCTGTTGAAAATTCAATTTTTTTATCTCCGTTTAAATCTTTAAATACTCCGCCACCCGCATTTAAATCACCTGTTTCTGTCTCGACAAACTGATTTTTTTGCCAAGTATAAATAATAAAATTAGTGCAGCAATGCGCCCCTCCACTGTAAGTAGAAATAATCACTTCAGGAATATTGTTTTCATCCAAATCTTTTAATAAAATACTACTGTTATTAAAAGTAAAAGCTTTTTGCTTACTCTGTTCTACGTCATTATAAAAAATACGATAATAGAGGTTTTTAGACTCAAAAGAATCTCCTCTATCTAAGTTAAAAGGTTTGTAATTGACTAAAACTTTAACTGCACCCAGAGTGATTTCTCTGTCTTCAAAAGCAGGAGTTTCATAGTCTATATTAATCTGTGTTCGAGCCTGGGCTGGATTGACTACAGTTAATGTAACTGAGGATAAAATAGTTAAAAATATAGATGATTTAAGCATGAGAAATGAACCTGATAGATTCGTCATCAAAGATTTTTCTTTGCAATGCGGAACAATATTAACAGAAGCAAAGATAGTATATAAAACTTATGGGGAACTAAATAGCGATCGCCTAATATTCAAAAGCCCAAATATTAATACAAAATGATGTTAAAGTGAGCGAGTAACTGTTTCTGTAGTTTCTTTTGACGGCACAACTGGAACGATTTCAAACTTACCCAAATCTCCCCACTGCAAAATCCATGCTTGAAATAAACTAGGATCGTCACATTCCATGAGTTGAAAGCATCGCCCAAGGTCAGCAGATATCCAACTATCTATATACTTCAGACCTTCAGGCATCATACGCCCTTTATCTTGAAAACGGCGATAAATATCTTTTATTTTACCCTCTTGGAAATGCTCAATAACCATAAATAACATTTTCGTTTTCTCCTTTTTTCAATCAGAGTATAAGTTTATGTTTTTTACTTAAAATTTCCCAGAACATAAGCATGACTAATAAAGCTGGTAAATTCGTCATCAAAGATTTTTCCCTGCAATGCGGAACAATATTAACAGAAGCGAAGATAGTATATAAAACTTATGGGGAACTAAATAGCGATCGCAATAATATTATTTTGTATCCTACATCCTATGGGGCAAACCATGCAGACATCGAATGGTTAATTAATCCTGACAGTATTCTCGATCCGAGTCAGTATTTTATTATCATTGCCAATATGTTTGGTAATGGCTTATCTAGTTCTCCTAGTAACGATCGAGCCTGTAGTTTAGCAGAATCAGGATTTTGGTTTACTCACTTTGATAATGTTCGCGCTCAAAAAAAATTACTAGACAGCTTAGAAATTAAAAAACTAGCTTTAGTTTATGGTTGGTCGATGGGGGCGCAACAGGCTTATCATTGGGGTGCGCTATATCCTGAATACGTTGAGCGAATTGCTGCTTTATGCGGTACGGCACGTACAACAGATCACAATAAGATTTTCCTCCAAAGTTTACGCACGGCACTAACGGCAGATCCTGCTTGGAATGGTAATAAGTTTGAGAACATTCCAGAGCGAGGTTTTAAGGCTTTTGCTCGTATCTACGCAAGTTGGGCAGCATCTCAAGCTTACTATCGTCAAGGAATTTATTATCAGTTTGGCTATGATTCTTTAGAAGATTATTTACTTAGAGGTTGGGAAGCCAATTATCGCCAACGCGACCCCCATAATTTACTGGCAATGATTGATACCTGGTTACATTGCGATGTTGGGGATAACCCAACTTATCAGGGAAATTATCAACAAGCACTCAAGTCGATTACTGCTAAAACTCTAGTGATGCCAGCGCAAACAGATTTGTATTTCACAGCAGAAGACTGTAAAGCCGAAGCAGATTTGATTCCTGATGCCAAATATCTGCCTATTCCCTCTATTTGGGGACATCGAGCAGGAAACCCCTATCAAAATCCCGAAGATGAAATGTTTATCAAAAAAGCTGTAAATAAATTGCTCATACTTGACTAAGGAGACAACCTCAGAAGGTATTGTCAACTTAACTAAATGAGAAAATAAAAGCCTCGATCAAATTATTGTTTAAGCTTGATTGGGTACACGAACCCCTGTAATTTCCTTCCAAGTTTTGATATGCCAAATTGATTATGCCAAAAATAATCAGCAGGATATTTATGTATCTTCTAAACTAATTCTGATTGGTAGGCTTTGAATTACAAATTATGCTTTTCCATAATCAGCATCTTCATTTATGATAATGAAAAGAAAAAACCCAGCTTACTTAATAACCAAAATCAAACAGGCAAAACAAAACAAAGTTATCAAAATTTAGTTTATATTGATTATGCTTTAAATGTGGTGTTATTAACTAAAATCGTTAGCGGTCAGAAAAAACAGTAAAAATCAATGGCAAGGGCGGAAAATTACGGGGAAGATTACTATTTAACTTTGGGAGTATCTCAAAGTGCGACATTAAAAGAAATTAAAATAGCTTTTCGTCATTTGGCGCGCCAATATCACCCCGATCTTAATCCAGGCGATCCTGCTGCTGCTGAGAAATTTAAACAGATTTCTCAGGCATATGATGTATTGTCGGATAATGCTCAACGTCGTCGCTACGATCGTCGTGTTCCTTTTGAAAACAAGCCACAGACAACTACGAGCCAAAGTAATAATCAGTATAGCCAAACAAGTAATCCCAAAACAGCTAAAGATTTTTATAATCGAGGCTTTCATTACACTCAAATTAAAGAATATAGCAAAGCCATTGATGATTATTCCCAGGCAATCAAACTCAATTCTCAATTTATCGATGCTTATCTCAAAAGATGCGAAATGCGATACAAAATGGGTGATAATCAAGGGGTTTTAGATGATTGTCAACAAATATTTGCTATCAATCGCCAAGTTGCTAAAGCTCACTACTATCAAGGAAGAGCGCGCTATGCTCTAGGTTACGCCGAACCTGCCATTGAATCTTACACTGTGGCGATCGCTCAAGACCGTAATTATCCTCAAGCATACTACTATCGAGGCATTGCTTATAAAGAGCTATTCAAATTTTCTTTTGCCATACAAGATTTAAATAAAGCTGCCGATCTTTTTCGCTTGCAAAGAAATTATGAAGCTCATCGTCGTACCAAAAAGATAGTCAGTGACTTAAAAAAAAGCAACTATGGTACTGGTCGCTTAGATCGCCCAATTCAAAATTTTTTGATGACGTTAAGCCTGTCTTTTTTTAATCCAGGAGGCGGTCTATTACCTGCGTTTTCTCGTTTAAAAATAAGGCATTTAAAACAAGTTAGCATTATTTATGGTGCATTTTCTAGCTTGTGTTTTGTCTGTAGTTATTTTATGATTGGATTGCCGTTAGAAATACCAGTATGGGAACTATTTTTAATTGGTATGATTCCCTTTATAAGCTTTATAATTACGGGAGTTGTGGTACGTTTTTTTCTGCATTACAAAGGAAATTTTACAACGGATATATTCATAGCTGGAACGGCGATCGCTCCTTTAGCTTTCTTTTTTGTATTAATCGGATTTATTCCTTTATCTTTCTTGCCTTTAACAATACCTTTAGCCCTTGTTGGCGTTTCTTACACCACGCTAACTCTGCAAGCTGGCTATTCTCAAATATTAAACGTCAGCGAATCAAAGACTGCTTTTGCCGTGGCTTTGATGCTAATGCTAAACAGTTCCATTTGCTATGTCTTTATCTCATATTTTATCGCTTAAATAGTTACCTAATACCTATTAGTTTATAGTTTGTGGTTAGTCGTTTGTGGTCAAAGAAACCTGCCCTAATAGTTGAGTAAAACCTCTTTGAATAGGATTTAGTACTGATACTAAATCTCTAAAATTACCGAGAAATATAGTTTTGATCGACTGTATGGGCAATATAGATAGGAAACATCACCCAACCGTGTCAATACAGGATAGCTATTGTGACTCAGATAAACTCAGTAATCAGCGATGTTGCTGGTAAAGACATATATGAAAAAATTTATCACAACATTCAACGGGTAATGCAAGGGCAGTCAACTGCTATTAAAAACCTGTTAGCTGGTTTTGCAAGTGGTGGTCATGTTCTTTTAGAAGACTATCCTGGTACAGGAAAAACTACCTTGGCAAAGGCTTTAGCTTATTCTATTGATGCCGAGTTTAAGCGTATTCAATTTACCCCCGATCTCTTGCCGTCAGATATTACAGGGATTTCTATTTTTGACCAGAAAGAACGTTCTTTTAACTTTCACCAAGGACCAATCTTTGCCAATATTGTTTTGGTAGACGAAATTAACCGTGCCTCCCCTCGCACTCAGTCTGCCTTGTTGGAAGCAATGGCGGAGTCTCAGGTCAGCGTTGATGGTCAAATTAAAAAACTAGAGGACTTGTTTTTTGTCATCGCTACCCAAAACCCAGTGGGTTCTCACGGCACGTATCCTTTACCCGAGGCTCAAATGGATCGCTTTGCCCTTCAGTTCAGTTTGGGATATGTTTCTCCTGCCGATGAGGTGCAAATTTTAGCCGATCAGATGCAAAGCCATCCCCTCGATCGTATTAAACCCTGTATTTCTCTATCTGAAGCGATCGCTCTTAAGCAACAGGTAGAACAAATCAGAGTCAGCCACACCATGAAAAGATATTTAGTAGATTTAGTTAACGCTACTCGCACTGCCGAAGGAGTGCAGCTAGGAGGAAGTCCTAGAGGTTCTGTGGCACTAATGAAGGTAGCGCAGGCTTTGGCTTTGTTTGATGGTTGTGAATTTGTCACTCCCGAACATATTCAAGAATTAGCAGTGTCCGTAATTGCTCATCGCTTGGTTATGCAGCCTCAAGCACGCTTTTCGGGTCAAACTGCCACCGGAGTAGTGCAAGAGATTTTGAAAAACATTCGGGTACCTGCTTAAATTTTGTTTTTTCTGGCAAAATGTGCAAAAAAAACGCTTTGGAGAGTCAGCTTTTGGGTACAATACCCCATGAGTTATCAAATGGGACAAAATTAATTATGGGACGCGCAGACAAAGTTGTCTTAGCTTATTCAGGTGGAGTAGACACCACTGTATGTATTCCTTATCTTAAGGAAGAATGGGGAGTCAAAGAAGTAATTACCCTAGCTGCTGACTTGGGACAGGGAGACGAACTAGGACCAATTCAGCAAAAGGCATTGAAGTGCGGTGCATCTGAATCTTTAGTAGAAGATGCCACAGAAAGCTTTGTACGTGATTACGCTTTTCCTGCAATTCAAGCTAACACTCTTTATGAAAATCGCTATCCTCTCTCTACGGCTTTGGCACGTCCTCTAATTGCTAAATTATTAGTAGAAGCAGCAGAAAAATATGGGGCAGATGCGGTAGCTCATGGCTGTACAGGTAAAGGTAATGACCAAGTGCGCTTTGATGTAGGCATTATGGCATTAAACCCCAGTCTAAAGGTATTAGCTCCTGCTAGAGAATGGGGCATGAGTCGAGAAGAAGCTATTTCTTATGGTGAAAAGTTTGGTTTTGAATTTCCCGTGAAAAAATCTTCTCCTTTTAGCATCGATCGCAATTTACTTGGTCGCAGTATTGAAGCAGGACCTTTAGAAGATCCGATGGTAGAACCTCCTGAAGAGATTTTTGTGATGACCAAGGCGATCGCCGATACTCCTAATGAGCCAGAATACGTTACTATCGGTTTTGAAAAGGGTCTACCTGTCAGCATAAATGACGAAAAACTTGCCCCCGTTGCCCTAATAACTAAATTAAACGAGCTTGCGGGCAAACATGGTGTTGGACGCATCGATATGTTAGAAAATCGTGTCGTCGGTATTAAATCACGGGAAATCTACGAAGCACCAGCTTTATTGGTTCTAATTCATGCTCACCGTGACTTGGAAAGTCTCACCCTAACAGGAGATGTTACCCAATACAAACGTGGTATTGAACAATCCTATGGTGAATTGATCTATCGTGGCTTGTGGTATAGTCCCCTCAAGGCAGCTTTAGATGGCTTTATCCAAAATACCCAAGAGAGGGTCACAGGAGAAGTAAGGGTTAAGCTGCATAAAGGTAACGCCATAATTGTTGGTCGTCAGTCAGATAATTCTATCTACACTCCCGATTTGTCTACCTATGGCGCAGAGGATGAGTTTGACCACAAAGCAGCAGAAGGCTTTATCTATATTTGGGGTTTACCTACTAGAGTTTGGTCACAAAAAACTAGAGGTCTTTAAGTAAAATTTACTCTAAATTGTTAATGAGATAAGTATTAAAGGGGTTGGCTAAAGAATTTTTGGCGTTGCTGATTAGGTAATAGTATTCAATATTTATGGCATCTACGATCCATGTTTTTCGTAGACAATCAAATCGAAAACATTACACATTCAGCAATGCCACTACACATAAATCTTCGTGTCCCCCCGTCCCCCAGTCTCCGAGTCAATCATCTATAGCCAATTTAAAGAGAAACGGTATAATGTCTTGAATTTAAACTGATAAGTACTTAGGCAAAATTAATTACATATTCGCGACCAAAATTATCCAGCACTTTTTCTAGATATTTAACCAGGCTCTTTTGACTACTATAAGCCTCAATATCTATCCATTCATATTTGATAAATTTCCCGAGAATTTCAATTAAGTTGAACTTGGGTGAGTATGTTGGCAGCCAGAATATTTCTAAGTTTTTCTGTTTCCATTCTTCTAATTTGCCAATAAACTCATCACTCGTATGTATTGAAGCTCGATCGAGAACAACTACAGTTTTTTTATTCAGTTTATGACTAAATTTGTCTAGAAATTTGATGACATCTTTGCTGTTGATACTGTGTTTAATTATCTCGTAATCTAATTCATTCTTTCGATTCATTAGTCCGAGAACATTTATTCTCTTTCCCGTTCTACTTTTAATAATTATTGTTTCGTTTTTTTCCTGCCATCCGTAGGGGATATATGGCATCAAAGAAAAACCACTTTGGTCGAGATATCTTAGGTCTATTTCTCCATTTCTCTCTTGCTTTATTAACTCTGTAAGTACTGGTATTTTTACTTCTATCTCCCATTCATCAGGTTCTTTGCTTAATCCTCTTTTCATTCTTTTCCATCTCATTTGTAGCTTTTTTATGATTCTCTTTATGGTATCCTTGCTAAGAATTATTCCCCACTCTTTTTTCGCTTTCTCTACTATCCTCAATAGTGTCTTCGGCTCTTTTTTTGCCCAAACCTTTATTTGTTCTTTTTGCTCCTCATTTAGTTTGGGCTTTCTTCCTCTACCTGGATTATTATATAATCCAACTACTTTTTCATCTTCCCACTTAGTAAACCAGTTATATATAGTTTTACGACCTACACTAAATATTTCCATTAACTCTTTAATTGATAATCTTTGATAACTAAGAATCAAACATTTAGCTCTATTTCTGACTTGATAATATTTGCTTTCTCTACTGATTCGCTGTAGTAGCTTAATATTTTCTGGTGTTAGATCTCGAATAAATCTCATGAAGACACTATTTTCGCTGTTTTATTTTATTTTATATGTAGGTAATTAATTTTGCACGACTACTTATTACTTTTTGATTACTGTAATTAAAAAAGCCCTGCAAAGAACAGAGCTTTTTATTTAACGCTATGAGATTATTTCCAAGTCGCAAAATTAGCCAATTACTTCTTTTGCTTTAGCCACTACATTATCAACGCTGAAGCCGAATTTTTCTAGACATACTGCACCAGGAGCAGAAGCACCAAAGCGTTCGATACTAACCGATCCGCCTTCAAAACCAGTATATTTCTGCCAACCAAAGCTAGTTCCAGCTTCAACTGATAAGCGTTTTCCGGCAACTTTAGGTAGTACAGAATCTTTATAAGCTTCATCTTGAGCTTCAAATAGTTCCCAAGAGGGCATAGAAACCACGCGAACTTTTTTACCTTCGGCTTTGAGCTTTTCAGCAGCACCAGCACAAAGCTGTAGTTCACTACCAGTACCAATTAAGATTAGATCGAGTTCTTCAGGAGCAAAACCACAGGAAAGAACATAAGCACCTTTAGTGGTATCTTCCATTGAAGTACCTTCTAGGTTAGGTACACCTTGACGAGAGAATGCCATCAGTGTAGGCTTGCTTGCTTTAGAGTTTTCGATCGCAACCTTATATGCTCCAGAACATTCGTTACCATCGGCTGGACGAATTACGGTTAAATTAGGAATAGCTCTTAAAGAGGCTAAAGTTTCGATAGGTTGGTGGGTAGGTCCATCTTCCCCCTGTCCAATGGAGTCATGAGTCATTACCCAAATTACTCCTGCTTCTGATAGAGCAGATAAGCGAATGGCAGCGCGCATATAGTCGGTGAAGATGAGGAAAGTTGCTCCATAAGGAATCAATCCTGAATCATGCAGGTACATACCGTTGCAAATCGCGCCCATACCGTGTTCGCGAACACCAAAGTGGATGTTGCGGTTTTGATATGCTCCTTTTTGAAAGTCACCAGAGTCTTTAAGTTCTGTTAGGTTGGAGTGAGTCAAATCAGCAGATCCCCCAATCAGTTCGGGAAGTACAGAAGCTAATTTATTTAAACAGGCTTCAGAATACTTACGAGTAGCCAACCCTTTGTCTTCGGGTGTAAAGGACGGCAATACGTCAGCCCAACCATCAGGTAGTTTACCGCTCAAGAAACGCTCAAATTCTGCTGCTTCTTCAGCATATTTGGATTTGTAGTCAGCCAATACCTGATTCCATTCTTCTTCTTGACTCGCGCCGCGTTCGACTGCTTTTCTCATGTGGCTTAAAGCATCTTCAGGAATTTCAAAAGATTTACAATTCCAGCCTAGGTTTTCGCGAGTAAGCTTGATTTCGTCGTCTCCTAAAGCAGAACCGTGAATACCGCCAGTGTTTTGCTTATTAGGCGCACCATAACCGATGATGGTTGTTACTTTGATCATGGTGGGTTTGTCAGTAACTGACTTAGCCTCTTCAATGGCTTTAGAGATCGCGTCTAGGTCAGTGTTGCCATCTTTCACATGAAGTACGTGCCAGCCATAAGCCTCAAATCGTTTGGAAACGTCTTCAGTAAAGGCTATATCAGTTGAACCATCAATGGAAATATGGTTATCGTCATAAAAGGCGATTAATTTACCTAGTCCTTGATGTCCAGCAAAAGAACAGGCTTCACCAGAAATCCCTTCCATGTTGCAGCCGTCACCGAGAATTACATAAGTGTAGTGATCGACAAGGGTGGCATCGGGTTTATTGAATTTGGCTGCTAGATGAGCTTCGGCTACAGCCAAACCCACACTATTAGCAATACCTTGACCAAGAGGTCCAGTAGTTACCTCTACTCCAAGAGTATCAAAGTTTTCAGGGTGTCCAGGAGCGCTTGACCCCCACTGACGAAACTGTTTAATGTCTTCAATGCTGACGCTATCAAAACCTGCAAGATACATCAAGGCATATTGCAACATCGAACCGTGACCAGCAGAGAGTACAAAGCGATCGCGATTAAACCACTTGGGATTTTTGGGGTTAAAGCGCATAAACTTATCCCACAGCACAAATGCCATAGGAGCAGCACCCATAGGCAAACCTGGATGTCCAGATTGTGCTTTTTCTATGGCATCTACTGCTAAAAACCGAATTGAATTAATACAAAGTTCTTCAACTGACTTAGTTGATGTTGATTGGGTGGCAACTACCATATTTGTTATATAAATAAACGACGATAAAACAAAATTTGAGCTTTCTCAACGCACCTAAAAAGGAGCTTTGGTTTTTTGAACTCGATCCTAAAGGTCTGTCTCAAGCCTTTTTCTTATCTTCCCATCCTAAAGGATCGGCTCGCAAGTTAAAGTATTATTAATCAGACAAACAATATCTGCTGTAATTAACTATTAGATTGTGTCTTGCTGACAAAATATAAGCAGCTATAAAACTGTCAATTTAAATTTAGGTAAAATAATTCTCTTATCTGTATCAAACATCAAATTGAAGAAATTAGCTATATTTTTTAAAAGCTAGAGTAACATTATGACCGCCAAAACCAAAAGAATTTGATAATGCCACATTTACTTGGCGATCGCGACTGGTATTAGGTACATAATCTAAATCGCAATCAGGGTCTGGATTGGTTAAATTAATTGTCGGCGGCACTTTATTATTGGCGATCGCCATTGCCACCGCTACCGCTTCAATTCCTCCCGATCCTCCTAACAAGTGACCCGTCATTGATTTAGTTGAGCTTACTGGGATTTGTTTGGCTCTTGTCCCTAGTGCTTTTTTGATCGCACTAGTTTCATTAGAATCATTTGCCTGAGTACTTGTACCATGAGCATTGATATAGTCTACCTGCTCTGGAGTTAATTCTCCATCAGCCAGTGCTAATTCAATTGCTTTGGCTGCTCCTTGTCCTCCTGGTACAGGAGAGGTCATATGGTAAGCATCACAGGTCATCCCATAACCGACAATCTCAGCGTATATTTTTGCGCCACGAGCAAGGGCGTGTTCTAATTCTTCTAGGAAGAGAATGCCCGAACCTTCTCCCATTACAAACCCATCGCGATCGCGATCAAAAGGTCGGCTAGCGTGGGTAAGGTCATCATTGCGTGTAGAGAGAGCTTTAGCAGAACAAAATCCAGCATAAGAAAGAGGTGTAATTGCTGCTTCTGCACCACCACAAATCATGGCTACTGCATAACCTCCTTGAATGAGCCGAAAAGCATCGCCAATAGCATGAGAACCAGCAGCACAGGCGGTTACAGTACAAGAGTTTGGACCCTTTGCTCCTGTGTGAATTGCCGTTAACCCCGCAGCCATATTGGAGATCATCATGGGAATAGTGAAAGGGCTAACTTTTCTTGGTCCTTTAGTCAGTAAATTTTCCTTTTGATCTTCCATCACCTGCAAACCACCTACCCCTGTGCCAATTAAAACCCCAACCCGATCGGCGTTTAAATCATTAATTTCAAAATTAGCATCGGCGATCGCTTGTTTACTAGCACAAACTCCAAATTGAGCAAAGCGATCCATCCGTTTGGCTTCTTTTTTATCCAGATATTGACAGGGATCAAAATCTTTAACCTCAGCACCAAATTGACAGGAGTGTTGTGAGGCATCAAACAAAGTTACTGCACCTACTCCATTACGACCCTGTAATAGACCATCCCAGTATTCTACTAAGCTATTACCAATGGGGGTAATAGCTCCCAAGCCTGTAATTACAACTCGTTTTTTTTTCCTATTTGTCATAATTTGCTCTCTGAAACACTTTTCATTAGTCAGCATTTGTTTGAGGCTGCTTTTGGCATTTTGACCAACGGAATGGATTAAACTAAGCAGCTGCTCCAGTTTCCGAACTTATATGTTCTACTGCTTTTCCCACTGTATCTATCTGTTCTGCTGCTTCATCAGGAATTTCAATATCAAATTCTTCTTCTAAAGCCATAACTAATTCTACGGTATCTAAAGAATCTGCGCCCAAATCATTGGCAAAGCTAGCTTCAGGCGTAACTCTATCTGCTTCAACTTCTAATTGCTCGACTACTATATTTTTTACCTTTTCGAAAATTTCTTGATTCATTAATTTTTTCTCACTCATTAACCCGTTTTAACAAAAATAAACAAAACATTATATTTAGGCAAACTTTGCAAGTCTATTTCCTAAGCAAATGTTGGCTTCAAACAAGAAAGGGGTACTAGTTGCGGCTAAAGCCTTACTCGCATCTGTTGCCATTACAGACGAAAAGTCTGCTGACTCACTCGTTCAATTCAAAGCAGCAATTCTAATCTTATCTGAAAGAGGGACAAAGTTAGAGAGCAAATGTATATTTGCTTGATTTTGCCAAATTCAAGATTTTTAGATTCAATTTGACGCTTAAAAAATTATAAATCTAAAAATAAAGACGGAAGGATGTTAAGCGTGAAGCTAATCATTCCGTCTACTTGTATTTTACAAAAGCTGTTTTTTATATTCTGTGCCTAAATTTGGCTTGGAAACGGTTCGCTGGGCAAAAATCAAATAAAGTTTGAAAGTTAATTTCTAGGAGTTTTAGCTTTTCTAGCCATATCTTTAAATTGATTTAAGCTGGCACCAGGACGACGACGAGATTTAGTAATTATAGGCATTAGATTGTCAGTAGCAAAAGTTTGTTCTGAACCTGAACTGTCATTAGCACTACCGTTACTACTGCTATTGTTGTACATAGCTGCAACCCAAAATGGAGGCTCGTCAGAAGATGCACCTGAATTTTTAGGTGCAGCAGCAGGCTTGTTTTGTTCTTGGGCAGTTTTTTTAGCTGCGTTTTTACCCTTCTTGGCGGCTTTATCAGTTTTTGAGACTTTACCGTTTTTCGAGGCTTTGCCATTTTTAGCAGCTTTAGATTTAGCTGGCTTTGTTTCTGTGGTTTTTGTTTCTGTGGTTAAAGTAGACTGTAATTTTTCTGGAACAGCATCAACTACTTTGTCGGCTGCTTTTTCAGCAGTTTTTACTGCTTCTTTCACTGGTTGAGATTTTGCTAATTCGGCAGCCTTTTCTTGAGCAAAATCTCCTATTTTTTCAGCAGTGTCCACTACTTTCTGTACTGGCTGAGATTCTGCTAGTTCATCTAGTTCCAGATAATATTTGCGATTGCCTTTGAATATTTTTTTGAGCATTTGCATGGCTTAAAATTGACTCCTATAAACAAAACTAAGGTATGAGTGGGAACGAAAATAATAACTATCAGTAGCCTTGATGGTGATGAATCACTGGGCGTGGAATATGCTGCTTACAAAGCAGCATTTCCGCCCACTAAAACAGTTAGTTTCTTAGATACATACTCTGTAATACGCCATTCTTTCAGCGAGAAAC
Source organism: Waterburya sp. (assembly GCA_965218345.1). Classification (GTDB taxonomy): domain Bacteria; phylum Cyanobacteriota; class Cyanobacteriia; order Cyanobacteriales; family Xenococcaceae; genus Waterburya. The sequence continues at coordinate 4,053,044 of CBDCKS010000002.1, read as the reverse complement.
CACGGTCACATATTGCTTGAAGGCTTTAATCAAATCTTATTTGTTTTCTACTCCTTGCTCTTGAATCAGGAGCTAAAAAACACCGATTAGATAAATTATTAACCAACGGTCACAGCAGCGCGAAAAGCGAAACAGTTCGTTGCGGAGGTTCTCTCCGTTAAAGAAACTGTTTCAACAAAGGCTTTAGCCGCATGTAGCCGTTGCAGGGGTTCCCCCCGTTGAGGCTTCCCTACGCAAGAAGGCTCCGTCCGTCTAGGGCGGAGTAATCTGTGACTATCCTTATCAAGCCAGAAAAATAAAGCGACTGCAATTATACTTTACAAAAATTAATTTAAAAAGCCGATTGGAGACTAATTAAACTTTAGTTATGTAAATTTATCTTAAGTAAAACTAATTTATTGCAGTTTCTGATGCGTTTATCCCTCAGCCTTTATTTGATCCAAACAGTTTTAATGTTGACAAATTCGTGTATTCCTTGGCTACTTAGCTCTCTACCATAACCCGATCGCTTGATGCCACCAAAAGGCAGACGAGGATCTGATTTAACCATACCGTTGATAAATACCGATCCTGCCTCGATTTCGGCAATTAGGCGATCGCTCTGCCGAGCGTCCTTTGTCCAGGCACTTGCACCTAAACCAAAGGGAATATTGTTGGCTAGAGCGATCGCTTCCTTGATATCTTTAACCCGAAATAATAAAGCTACTGGACCAAAAAATTCCTCTTGAGCAATGTCACTATCTACAGGAATATTAGCCAAAATAGTTGGTGGATAATAATTACCAGGGCGATCGCTAATTGATTCCCCTCCCAGCAAAATTTTTCCTCCTTGCTTAACGGCTGCTTTTACCTGCCGATCTAATTCTGAGCGAATTGTGGCAGTAGCTAATGGACCAATATCTGTATCTTCTGACATTGGATCGCCAATAGTTAAAGCTTGAAACTGAGCAATTAGCTGAGACTCAAAGCGATCGGCAATACTCTCGGCAACAATAAAACGTTTGGCTGCAATACAAGATTGCCCGTTATTAAGCATTCTGGCTTTGACTGCTGTTGTCACTGCCTCATCAAGATCGGCACTTTCTAGGACAATAAAAGGATCGCTACCGCCAAGCTCTAAAACCACTTTTTTAATTTGTTGTCCCGCCACAGAAGCCAAAGCTGCCCCTGCTGGCTCACTTCCTGTAAGAGTAGCTGCCTTGACTCGCTCATCTTCGATGATTGACTTGACTTGCTCTGCACCGATTAATAAAGTTTGAAATGCCCCTTCAGGAAAACCTGCTTGAGCAATAATTTCGGCGATCGCTAAAGCACATTGAGGCACATTAGAAGCGTGTTTGAGTAAACCCACGTTACCTGCCATCAAAGCAGGGGCAGCAAAGCGAAATACCTGCCAAAAAGGAAAATTCCAGGGCATAACTGCCAAGATTACCCCTAGAGGCTGATAAGCAACATAGCTATGGCTAGCATCACTATCAATGGTTACATTAGCTAGAAATTTAGGCGCTTTTTCGCTGTAAAAACGACATACTTTGGCACATTTTTCCACTTCGGCGATCGCGCTTTGCAGAGTTTTTCCCATTTCCGTCGTCATAGTCTTGGCAAATTTTTGCTTATCTCGATCTAAAATATCCGCTGCGCGACTTAACCACTGACTGCGTTGAGCAAAGGTTGTATGGTGATATTGTTGATATGTAGACTGTGCCAAAGCCAGTTTAGTTTCTATTTCAGCATCAGTTAGGGGAGTAAAAGTTTTTATGGTTTCTCCCGTTGCAGGATTGATAGTTGCGATCGCCATAAGTAGTTAGTAGATAATGGATAATGATTTGATTGCGTTTTTGATTGGAGTTGGTTTATTAATTGCCTATTTATTTTTCTCTGCTGCAACGGAAATGGGAACAAAGCTTCCCTGGAAAAACAAGTAGAAGCGATTCGTCCCTACATCAGTAGTCAGTAATTACTTTTGTTTGAGCTTTTGTGACTGATGACTTTTTGCTATCTAGAATAGGAATGCGTACTATAAAGCAACTACCAATGTTAAGCTCGCTAGTAACGCTAATCTTACCACCATGACGTTTGGCGATCGCTTGAGAAATTGCCAAACCCAACCCCGTACCACCTTGCCGACGGGAGCGGGCTTTATTCGCTCGCCAAAAACGGTCAAACACCTTGGATACTTCTTCGGTTGCTAGACCAATACCCGTATCGCGAACACTAACTACGGCAACGCGATTTTGCCTATACAGATCTAAGCTAACTCTTCCCTCTTCTGGGGTATATTGCAGCGCATTTTCCATCAGGTTAGAGAACAAACGAGATAATTGGGCAGTGTCGCCTAAAATATCGATTTCCTCTCTAAATTTGGACTGAAAAACAATTTTTTTCTCGTTGGCAAAAGGCTCTAGCAATACAAAACAATTTTGCAGAATTTGGTTGAGGGACACAGGAGCTAGTTGGCGGTCTTGTACAGCCATACTTGGATCGGCATCAGCACGAGCTAAAAAGAGCAAATCCTCTAAAGTTTGGTTCATTTGCAGCGTTGCCCCAGAAATTGCCTCTAGCTTTTTAACATCTTTAGGATGGACTCGCTCTGGATGATTGCGCATCACGTCTATAGAAGCTTTAATTGCCGTCAAAGGACTACGTAACTCATGAGAAGCATCGGCAGTAAACTGTTTAAGCTGCAAAAAACTGGCTTCAATAGGTTCAATCGCTTTTTGTGTCAGCCAGAAGCCTCCAAACCCAGTTAAAACTAGAGTGAACATCCCTCCTCCAATTAAGATTCCTGATAGCTTGTCTTCTGCTGTTTTTATTTCTGCACTAGATTGAGTAGCGCGAATAAAGCCAACTAAAGAAGGTGGTCCTACTTGACCATTATTACGAATAAAAACTGATAGGGTGTGAGTCCGAAAAACTTCTCCTGTTTTTGGTTGTTCAATAACTTGTGATCCTACTTCTGGAGGAACATCAAGCTCAATCAATCCTTTTCTACCAAGTAATTTTCCATTTTCATCAAACCATTCTAGGCTTTGCTGATCTCGGTTAAAAATATCACGCCAAGGAACTTCTTCTACTTGATTTAGATATTTACTGCCCCGATCGCGCACTGCCGCAAAAGAAGGAGTAGCAGACTGTGCCAGAGTCAACAGCCTTTTGTCAATTTGCTTGTATAAAGCACGCTTAAAAACGACATAAACTCCTGTGCCAAAAAGACCTGAAATAGTTGCCATAACTATCAAATAGTATAATAGCAGTCGCGATCGCAAACCTTGGTGCATAATTTTTATACTTATACTTGAGGTTCTTCCTTGAGACGATATCCTAAACCATAAACAGTTTCAATTAAGTCATGAGGTGCGCCTGATGCCTCTAGCTTTTGCCTTAAGCCTCGAATATGAGCTTTAACCGTTGCTTCTTCTGGCACTTGCTCAAAAGACCACAAATGTTCTAGAATTTGGGCTCGACTAAATACGCGACGACCGTTACGCAGAAAAAATTCTAGCAGCTTATATTCTTTAGGACTTAAAGGGAGAAGAGCATCTTCATAGAAAACTTCACAGCTACTAGGATCGAGCTTTAGTTTTTCCCAGGTCAAAATAGGAGGTAAACTGCCTGTTCCTCGGCGCAACAAAGCGCGAATCCGAGCCGATAATTCATCTAATTCAAAAGGTTTGACTAGGTAGTCATCAGCCCCAGCGTCTAAACCTTCAATCTTATTTTCTAACGTATCTTTAGCCGTCAGCATCAGAATAGGAATGTCCAAACCCTTTTTGCGTAGTTTTTGGCAAAGAGTTATACCATCCATCTCAGGCATCATTACGTCTAGCAAAATCATATCATAAGTAAACACATCTAATAAATCCCAGGCGCTTTGACCATCGGCGACTGCTTCGACAGCGTAATGCAAGTCTGAAAGATATTCGACTATAGCATCACTAATGCGCTCGTCATCTTCTACTACTAAAATTTTCATAAATTATTTCTAACTAAACTTAACTAAACTCAAATGACATTACTAGTTTTAGGCGTGAAACTAATTATGGTATTACTACGTCTGGAGGCTTTTTAAAAGCAGATAAATTTAAGATTTTGTCTACTTTTAATCTCTTTTTTTAGTAATACCTTAAGATACTTGCACCTTGGCTATAGTATCGTAAGAAAATAAGGAACAACAATCAAGCACCAGCAAACAATGATTGCTCACTGGTTGCTAATCGCTAACTAAAAGTAGGGTTAGCCGAATTTCAAAATTTATTTATTCTGCCTATGATGGAGATAGCGTAAAAAAAATTAATCAAGCTCGCTCAATATTTTTATGGGACTATTCGGTTTAGGCAAAAAAGCCACAATTCCTTCGGTTGAAGAAGCATTACCAGGACGCAGTCAGTCTATAGCTGTACCTGCAAAGCATTACGTAAATGGCAACTCGCTTACAGAACCCTTTCCTGAAAACATGGAAAAAGCACTGTTTGGGCTAGGTTGTTTTTGGGGTGCAGAGAGAAAATTTTGGGAACAAGATGGAGTTTATAGCACTGCTGTCGGTTATGCAGCAGGTTCTACTCCTAATCCTACCTATCAAGAAGTCTGTAGTGGTATGACTGGACATAACGAAGTTGTTCTAGTTATTTATGATCCTGAGAAAATTAGCTACGAAGATTTACTTAAAGTATTTTGGGAAAGCCATAACCCAACTCAAGGAATGCGTCAGGGTAACGACAGAGGTACTCAATATCGTTCTGGTATTTATGCTTTTACTCCAGAACAAAAGCAGCTGGCGGAAGCTTCCAAAGCTGCATATCAGCAAGAGTTAGGCAAAGCAGATCATGGCACAATTACTACTGAGATCGCAGACGCACCAGAATTTTATTACGCGGAAGATTATCATCAACAGTATTTGGCTAAAGTGCCTAACGGCTACTGTGGCTTAGGCGGTGTAGGCGTTTGTTATCCTGCTACTGCTAGCAGCAAATAATGTGAGTTTTGCAGCCAGTTTCGGCATATAAGGTTAATTAAAACGCCAAAATAAAACAATTATAAGCGATCGCCTGGAAGATTTTTATGTTAAGGGCAATCGCGCTTTTTTAAAGAAATTTTTGGAAATGACTATAAAATCAAAAGTAAGCAATTATTAAAGTAGTGCATTCGGGAAGAAAATCTTTTCAACACTGTACATTCAACCAGGAACACATCCTACGAAGAAGCTGTATAAAAAGGAGTAGAAAAAAGGTTATGAGTGTTACACCTGAGCAAGTAGACGCTGGGCAAGCCGTCTATACTAAGCGGACACTCGGTGCCTATGATTTCGCCGTACTTAGCGTTTCTAACCAGTTCATTTGGGAGTGTTCGACTCAACGACTCCTAGACCTTTACAACCAAAGCGTTACAGCGAATCATCTAGATGTTGGAGTAGGCACGGGTTACTTTCTAGATCATTGTCAGTTCCCCTCGTCCACTTTGCGCGTTGCATTAATAGATCTCAACTCCAATACCTTGGAATTCGCTTCCCAACGTATTGCACGATACAAACCCCAAATATATCGTCGAAATGTCTTAGAACCCATTTCTCTGGACGAGTCAAAGTTTGATTCCGTTGGAATTAACTACCTGCTTCATTGCCTTCCAGGTTCCATCGAAACAAAATCGGTAGTTTTCGATCATCTCAAGGTGTTGATGAATCCCAACGCAGTTTTTTTTGGTTCAACCCTATTGCACAGAGGTGTCTCACGGAATTGGTTTGCCAAACGCCTAATGGATGTATACAACAAAAAAGGGATCTTTTCCAACCAAAGCGACGACCTTGAGGGTTTGAAGCGAGAGCTTGACAAACGTTTTAAAGATGTCTTAGTTGAAGTCGTGGGCTGTGCTGCGCTATTTTCGGGGCGGGTATGAAGCCTGACCACCGCTCTAAAGGGATCGGTGATTCTAGCTTTTGATCTTTTGATAAATTGGCTAGCTAATACTTTTAATTTAGGACAGCCCTAGCCCTATAAGTAGTAACACAAAATTAATTACCTATACTTAAAATAAGAAAAGAAAGTTACAAACGATAGCTTAATGAGATTTATTCGCGAACTAACCCCAGAAAGCACTAGGCTTGACTGCCTGACACAAGTGTTTCAAAGCTTTTCTCTGTATAGATTCTAATTTTTCTATTCAAATTAGCAACATCAAAATCTAAATGATCCAACTAAACTTATTAGGATTAAGGCAATTATTTCAATTCATTCCCTTATTGCTAGTAGCTTTAGGACTATTTCTTAGTTTGTGGACTATAGTTCCTGCTCCCACCTTATCCTTGCTGATTTTCGGTGTGGGTGTACCAGAGCTTAGTCCTTGGATAGTGGGATTAAATCTAATCGCCTTGAGCTTCATATTGGTCAAATTCCAGCCTAACTATCTTTACATCGCTTTTTTCTTAGCAAGTTTGATGGCTCTTGCTCTTAGTCTTATTCCTTTAATGCAGTTTGAAGCAGCTAACGCTAGATTTCAGCTACAGATGGAAACTAGATTAGGCAAGGATTATCTTCAGCAACTGCCGACAGCTTTAATTGCTCAAATGCGTCCTCAACCTTTTGTATTGGCAGATGTATTTCGGGGAATTACTCTCAAAGAAGTGGGAATTCAGCGTGATATTCAGTTTGCTAATCCTGATGGTCAAAGGTTAAAGCTTAACGTTTATCAACCGTTAGCTTCTGGTAAACATCCTGCTTTAATTGTCATCTATGGTGGAGCTTGGAGACAGGGTGAACCTAGTAATCACGAAACTTTTAGCCGTTATATTGCTGCTCAGGGTTATTGTGTAATTGCTGTTGATTATCGTCATGCGCCTGAATACAAATTTCCCACTCAGCTAGAAGATATTCAAACAGCTTTAAATTACATTCGCGATCGCGCCGATCGCTGGGAAATCGATCTCCAAAGGGTGGCATTAATTGGGCGATCGGCAGGAGCGCAACTGGCTACAATTATCGCCTATCAAAATCAATCAGCAATTAACTTTAAAGCTATTGTTAACTACTATGGCCCTGTAAATTTAGTAGATGGATATCGATATCCTCCGCAACCAGATCCAATTAATACTCGTCAAGTTTTAGAAGATTTTTTGGGTGGTACTCCTGAAACAGAATTAAAATTCTATCAGCAAGCTTCACCCATTAACTACGTCCAGCCTAAACTACCTGTGTCTTTATTGATCTATGGTGGCAAAGATCGTATAGTTCAGCCTACATATGGCAAAATGCTTTATGAAAAGCTGCTAGCTAATAATAATAAGGTTATCTTGTTGACAATTCCTTGGGCCGATCACGCCTTTGATACTATTTTTTCTGGCGTAAGTAATCAACTTGCCTTATATTATACTGAAAGATTTTTGGCATGGAGCTTGCACAGTAATTAGTGTGGATCTTTACGTAAATTAGTTAACTCTGCTTTTAAAGATAAAGGCTGATAGCCAAGAGCAAAAGCTTTGCTGCTATCTAAAGAAGTGTCAGGCGATCGCGGTGCTACGGCAGCTACATCTGACTGTTTACCAGATTTAATTAGATCTGTTGGTAATTGCCAAATGTCCGCCAACAATAAGCCAAAATCATAACGAGAAATTCGCTCTTTTCCTCCTAAATGCAAAATTCCCTGTACCTGTTTTTCCACCGCTAATAACAATCCTTGAGATGTAGCCGAGGCACTAGCAGGTGTACGAAATTCATCAGTAAACAAGTTGATTTCTTTACCTGCTTTAAGATTACTAATCATTCCCTGCATAAAGCTAGCAGCGACGGGAGAAGGCGCACCAAACATCAAAGGCATTCGACAAATTGCGATCGCAGGATATACTTCGCGCATCTTTTGTTCGGCGGTTGCTTTTTGTTCGCCGTAATAATTAATCGGGCAAACAGGATCGGTTTCTTTATAGAAAGGATTTTTGCCATCAAAGACTAAATCTGTAGATGTAAAGGCACAAGGAATGTTATTTTCGCCACATAGACGAGCAATATTTACCGCAGCCGTAACGTTAATTGCCAAAGATTCATGAGGGTTAGTTTGACAAAAATTAGGTTTAGAAGCAGCAGCAGTGTGAATCACCGCATCAGGCTTGATATCTTTAAATAGTCGTTCGAGTACCTCAAAATCCTTTAAGTCAGTCTTATATAAAGTCACTCCAGGTATTTTTACCTCATGACTAAAATAAGTCCCGTATACTTGCCATTTAGTTTGGGCATAATGACACAAGTTCCAGCCTAAAAAACCACTTGCACCTGTAACCAATAGTTTTTTCATCGATAATAAATTATGTCAATAACGTTAGACTAAGTGATAATTTTGAATAACCTAGTTCATCTAATCACAGTTGCACCACATTTTATTTCTGAAGTGCTAGAAAAAACGTCAGTACGTAATCCCATTGCCATTAGCTTAGGCGCGATCGCTGGTTCTCTCAGTCGTTATTATTTAAGTATCTGGCTAGCTCAACGGTTTGGCACAGGCTTCCCCTACGCGACTTTATTTGTTAATCTAACTGGTTCTTTTGCAATGGGGCTATTAACAACTTTAATACTCGAAAGAGCATTATTAATTTCTCCAGAGATTCGTTTGCTAATTGCTGTCGGGTTTTTGGGTTCTTATACTACTTTTTCGACTTATGAGCTTGATAGTATTAGTTTAATACGAGATTCTCAGCTAAATAAAGCATTTATATATTGGCTAGGTAGTGCTGTATTGGGTTCTATTGTTCTTTATCTGGGAATTATTACAGCTAGATTACTTAGAATATAGTTGCTCTAGTTGTTTGATGGTTATTTTGGCAATAGGAAATATTTTGGTTGTCGCGATCGTAAGAGTTGAATATTGATATTGGGCAAAAGCTAAGTTTTCTCTAATCGAAATATCTAAAGATGGTTGAGCTTCAAGTATATCGAGAATGTCATACCAATTCTCAAAAAGAATGCACTAAATAGACAGGGCATCTAATATAAAAGGATAAGAAGTTAAGGAAGCAACTTTCTCAGGTATTAAAGAATTGACTGCACTAAAAATAGCCTGTTGAAGAGAAGCAAGATTGTTAAAGCTTTTATTTTTGAAGTCTTTACGAAGGTCTTGCCAAAACCGTTCAATGGGATTTAACTCTGGACTATGAGAAGGCTGAAAGATAGGAACCACATTATCAGGCCAGTGAACCTGGCTAGAAATATGAGCAGTGGCTTGGTCTAACTGCAACAGATTTAAGGTATCCCGAAAAGCGGCAGAAAATTGAGCCACAAAGCGATTAAAACAGATTGCATCGAGATGAGAAAAAGCATAGAAGAAATTTTGTCCCCTTAGAGGTTCGACTGCGCCATAAAGCCAAAAGGCTTGGCGAGGCCATTGCACCTCAATCACAGGCTTAATTCCTGTCAAAGTAATTACCCGTCCAGTCAGAGTCTTAAGTCCCCATCGGCTCTCATCTGAACAGAAGTAACGTATCGGACGCTCATGGGCAAAATGCTTGGTCATTACCTGAATTAGTTCGGGCAGTTTTTTTATATGTTGCTTGCTGCTGCTTCGTCGTCAATGGCGATCGCGGACGGGGGACTTTTAGTTTGGCTTTGAGTTTTTCGCGAACTATTCGATGTACCGTTGAATAGCCTATCTCCAGCTTGAATAACTCGATTAACCAAGAATGAATGTCTCGATAACTTTTAAAACCTTGTGGCTGAGATAACTTCGACTGAAGTTGCTCTAAAACTTGACCCTTAATCTTGGGTTTGGTTCCAGGTGCTAGTTTCACTTCTAACAATCTAGTTAACCCCCCTTGTTGATACTTTTTGAGCCATCGATAAATAGTAGATTCGTTTCTAGCTAGTCTTTGTGCTAGTTCTTGACGGCTTTTCACTTGACCACTCTTGAGCCAATAAAGCATTTGCAGGCGTTCTTTTTCTTGACCTTTTTTTTGGTGTTTGAGCTGCTGTTTAAGCTCTTCGGCAGTTTCGGTAATTTCTACTTTCAGTTTGTTCCCCATAAAAATTCATCTTGCACTTCTTTCTTCTTAATTTAGTGCATTACTTCTGAGAATTGGTATCAGTTGCGATCGCTTTTATCTATTGGATATTTTGCAAATCCTCGATCAAAAATGATATCAAGATATGATACCATAAAGTTGCTTGCAATTGAAATGTGGGCGTTACTTTCGGTTTCATACCTAAAATCAGCAACGCTAAAATGTGAAATAATTAATATGACTGATTTGAGCAGCAGTGTATGAATAGCAAGCAACATCAAACTCTTGCTGCTATTTTCTCTACCCCCATTCGTTCTGATATTAAATGGATAAATATAGAAAGCTTATTCAAAGCTCTCGGAGGCACAATTTCTCAGGGAAAAGGCTCAAGAGTTCGAGTGTCTTTAAATGGAGTTAAAGCGGTGTTCCACAACCCTCATCCAGAAAGAGAAACAAATAAGGGTGCAGTCAAATCAGTACAGGAATTTTTAATTAATGCTGGCGTGAACAATCACGATTATTAACTCAAAACCAACTATGAAATACAAAGGATATACAGCATCTACTGAAATAGAAGGAATCTTGTTTGGCAAAGTATTAGATATTAAAGATGTAATTACGTTTCAAGCTAATACCGTAGCCGAGTTGGAACAAGAATTTCATAATTCCGTAGATGACTACCTAGAATGGTGCGCTGAAATCAATGAAAAGCCAGATAAATCTTTTTCAGGTAAGCTACCTTTTAGAACATCTGGAGAACGTCACCGCCAAATTTATTTGGCAGCAGAAAAAGCTAATAAGAGTATTAATGCCTGGATGGATGATGTTTTATCTGAAGCAATAAAAGCTAGTAATTTGTAAAAATATAAATTACTAGCTTTTATTGCAAAACTCGCTAATTGTTCATTTAAAAAAAATACAGTTGTTCAAGTTGACCAGGGGTAATTTTCGCAACGGGAAATATTTTAGTCGTTGCCGTCGCCAGAGTTAAATCTTGATATTGAGCAAAAGCTAAATCGTCGATAGTAACTGGGATATGTAAAGCGGGTTGAGTTTCCAGCAAATCGCGAACTTCTGTAGAGATAGCTTGAATTTCTGCTGAGGTTAACTGAGCGTTAATTGTTCCTAAACGTAGATAAAAGTCATTATCTATATCGTCAGGAGTCGTATGATATTTATGCAGCAGACCAAATTGCTGTAAGTCACAGCGCAAATTATCTACTGCTAAAGAGACGCTATTATTTGACCATGACCAACCAATCAATACAGGTATAGTTTGATTCTCTGCTGGTTGGAGTTGAAAAGAACGCTCATAAAGATGTTGGTTGCGACTGAGAAAATTGTAATCTGTATGGCGATCGCACCCTCCAAACCTTATATTTAAAGGAAAATCAACTCGATTCTGGAGATAGTTGAGCAAACCAGGAAAATCTATATATCTGGTTTCTTCTCTACGTTCATAAAACCATTTATTAATTACCCCAGCCTCAGTTTTATAGCCTTCGCAGCCAATAATCGTCCCGTGAACTTGTTCTAGCCGATAGGGGACAAATTTATCTTTAATTAATTGATTTGTCAGACAGGTTTGTAACTTTTGAATTAGGTTAATTAACTGAACAGGTTTATCACCATAAAAACCAACTAGGCTAACGTTCATTATCAAACACGCTCAACATTCTGACTTCTGACTTCTGACTTCTCATCACGGTTAGCTTTATTTTGCCTCACCTACTTAACGTCTGATGTGAATTAGAATTATTGCTGAAATAGCTTTAATTATAAACAATGTAGGCTTTTTAAGTTTTAGAAAGAGTCAAAACGCCATTTAAAATAACGCTTGTAGAATTTATTTGGTTACTTTTCCAAAGCTTAAAGCTTATAGCTTATAGCTGCGAACTAACAGATTTTCGACGAAGTTAATTCACATCAAGCGTACTTATTAAGTTTGTGCCTTCATGATTTCTGACTCAATTTCTTGTAAGTCTGTAAGTAAACTGCCCAAGTAATTTGTTTGAGTTGGATAGGCAAACTCAATATCATGTTTAGCAAATTCAGATTTGATGCCTAAATTAATTTGCTGTTGAGCATCCATATAGATGCTGTAATCACTGCTATCAATAAAGTAGACTACTTCAAAATCCAAGCAATACTCTCCATAGCCTGAAAAGTGGGCGCGATCGAAAACTGTGTGTTGAGTTTGATTAATAACTTGCTCTAATACAGCAGGAATTTGCTCTAATTGCTCTGTGCTGGTTTCGTAGACTACGCCCAACTTGAATACTATTCGACGTTGACGCATCCGTTTAAAATTACGAATCCGAGAACCAGTTAAATCTGTATTGGCAATAACTATTTCTTCGCCACTGATGCTCTTTAATCTTGTAGTTTTGATGCCCACATAATCGACTGTACCCAAATAATCGCCCACAATAATAAAATCTCCCAACTCAAAAGGGCGATCTAAGAGGATTGAAAAGTAGCTAAACAGATCCTGTAATACGCCTTGAGAAGCAAGAGCAATCGCCACACCGCCAATTCCTAAGCTAGCTACTACCGCCGAGACATTAAAACCCAAATTATCTAATAAAAATATAATTCCAATTAACCAAACAACAACTTTAATTGCGGGAACTAAAGCATTAATACTATTTTCTATATTGGCATTGTCGTGGTGATAGCTAATCCAATATAGCCTAACTGCATATTCTGCGATCGCCGTTAGTAATCTAATAGCCAATATTGTTGAGGCGAGAATTACTAAAACTTCAACTACGCGACTTAAAATCGGATGTAAAGTTAGATTGCTAATGGCTAAATAAATACTACCAATATAAGTGATGGGTATGAAATTTTTTTCTAAAATTCTGACAATGGCATCATCATAAATATTTTCAGTTTTAGCTGCCCATTTGCTTAAGCTATTAAATGTCCAAAGCTTGACTACTTTAATGATAATGATGCTGGATAAGAAGATTGCTAGAGCTAGTAAATAGTCTCCCAGTTTGTTGTTTAATAATTCCCACGACAGAAAATCTAAGTTCATAAAATAATTCAGCTAAATTCAAATATGTACCTGCATTTATTTCCCTAATGAGAATAAATACCGGCTCTATCATTACATCTATTTAATTATTTTGCCTACATACTAAAGATAGAAATATATATCTTTAGCCAGATAAATTTTGGCAATAATCTTTATCTAAAATTGGCATAGTTTTAAAACTTCGCTCGGCTTTGTAAAGCTTTATTGGCAAGACAAGAAAATAATCTAAAGAAAGACGACGGTTTATTATGCGACAACTATATTCAATTACAATAATCTTGTATTAATAAATTTATCTTATGCGTTTAGGAACTTTAGTCGGCTTTTTGGCTATTTTAATTGCTCTTTATATTTTGTGGCGAATTAAACAGGTTTTGCTACTGGCTTTTGCTGCGGTGGTATTTGCCACGGCAATTAATCAACTTGTCAAGCTATTACAAGCAAAATTTAAATTAAATCGCCAAATAGCGATCGCCATTTCCGTTGGTGGAGTATTAATATTTATTGTTAGCTTTATTGCTTTAGTTATACCCCCTTTCATTGAACAATTTAAAGAGCTAGTTACTTTAGTTCCTGATGGTTTAGAAAAGCTTAATGGTTGGAATGAATGGTTACGTAATTTTTTACCAGATAGAATAATTGAAGATTTTCAGGGTATAGAGGCTTTAACGCAAAATCTTAGATCTTGGATAAATGGATTAGTTAGTAATTTCTTCGATCTATTTTCTAGCACATTAGCAGTATTTCTTAATTCACTATTAGTAATAGTAGTAACGATTATGTTGCTGGTTACTCCTACTCCTTATAAGCAGGTTTTCTTATTAATGTTTCCTGCTTTTTATCGTCGCCGAATTCAAACCATCTTGAAAAAGTGTGAAAAAAATTTAGGGGGATGGTCAATCGGCATACTGTTCAATATGGCGGTTATTGCTATTTTAAGCGGTATTGGGCTATGGGCATTGGGAGTTAGGCTACCTTTGGCAAACAGTTTATTAGCAGGAATGCTAACTTTTATACCAAACTTAGGACCTGTTTTAAGTGTTGTTCCCCCAACAGCAATGGCTTTACTAGATGCGCCCTGGAAAGCATTAGCCGTAGTTATTCTTTATGTTGTTATTCAACAAGTTGAAAGCAATATTCTTACTCCTATTGTGATGAAGAAACAGGTATCCTTGTTGCCTGCAATTACTTTACTTTCTCAAGTGGCTTTTGCTGTATTTTTTGGTATTTTGGGCTTATTTTTGGCTCTACCGATTACCGTAGTGGCTCAAGTTTGGCTCAAAGAAATAGTAGTTAAAGATATTTTGGATCTTTGGCAGCCAGAATCAAATAGAAATGGCTTTATTCCTCACAAATCAAAAGCAAAAAATAGATTATCAAACAAATAACGCAAGCGTGTGAATTATTATTTATAGACATTCCAATTAATTTCCTTATAATAGTTTTGTACTAATTGTAAGGTTAAATCTTATTTGCTACTTGCTATCTGCTATCTGCTACTTTTTTCAAAGATAGTCTGGTTGCTATTGAGAATGACTATATCTGTTATTTTTTCTTAGCTAACTTCAGCTAAAGCAGCATTAATAGTTAAAGAATTTGCCCCAGGTAAACAAGCGTGTTGGCTAATATAGCGTTTCCAGGCTTTTGTCCCAGGCTGCTCAGCAAACAGCTGTAACATATGACGGCTAATAGAATTAAGTCTTGTTTTTCTACCAATCCAATAGTCAATATAGGGAATCATTGCCTTAACAATCTGCTGGCGTGTTAAGGGAGTTGTGTCTTCTCCATAAATATCTCTATCTACCGTAGCGAAAATATAAGGACGATCGTAGGCAGCCCTGCCAATCATAGCTGCATCTACAAACCGAAGGTGTGTTTTCGCTTGTTCAATATTAGCAATACCACCGTTAATCTCAATAAAAAGATGGGGAAAATCTTGTTTAAGACGATAGACATCTTCGTAGCGCAACGGGGGAACATGACGATTTTCTTTAGGACTCAAACCCTGTAACCAAGCTTTACGCGCGTGAATTGAAAAGTTAGTGCAGCCAGCCCCCCAGACAATACGCACAAAGTTAACCATGTCTTCATAGCGATCGCACTCGTCCACGCCGATACGATGTTTTACAGTGACAGGGATATCTACTGCCTTTTGCATCGCTTCTACCCCCGCAGCGACTAATTCTGGCTGGGTCATTAAACAGGCACCAAAGTTTCCGTTTTGCACCCTAGGACTAGGACAGCCAATATTTAAATTAAGAGCGTCATAGCCCCAATCTGCGCCAATTTTGGCACATTCTGCCAACTGAGTAGGATCATCTCCTCCAAGCTGAAGAACTAAAGGCTTTTCTTCGGGAGAAAAATCTAATAGCTTATGGCGATCGCCGTTAATAATTGCCTGGGTAGTAATCATCTCTGTGTACAGTAAGGTGCGACGACTAATTTGACGCATGAAGTAACGATAATGACGATCTGTACGATCCATCATTGGCGCAATACTCAGAGGATTATTAACAATGGCTTGTTTGTTTAAATTATTGCTGTTCATAATGCCATTTATCAAATGCTGATTAGATAATAGTTCCCGCCTTGCCGCAGTTGCTAATATTTTAGATATATCTCATAAAACTAAAAAAATTATAAGCTTATGGCTCGTTTAAATATTTATAGTTTGTCGATGCAAATTAGTCGTATGTTTGAGCAAGGGCAGTCTTTTTTCTGTGCTATCAAAGTCCAAGACTGGCTGAGAGAAAGAAATGAAAACCCTGATGATTACGATATTTTGTTTCACGAAAAACCTGCGCCACCAGGATCGGGATTAATCATCATGCGAGAAATTGAGTTGCGTCGCAAAGACGGCAAACCAGTTGAGGCTTGGTTACAAGAGGATATAAATAGCTATACCTAATTGAACTAAACTTGGGTGGGTATTTCTTAAACTATACGACCATAATTTAGTTTAATCAGGTGATGAGGCTTAGACAAGCGATCGCTTTTTTAGATTGAGTAAAGTAGAATAAGAAATATTTACAAAGTCAACAGTCATCCAAATGACACCAGCAGAAATCCAAAGCACTATTGAACAAATGCTATCTGTTCAAAGACAGATTCAGGAAAGTCAAATTAAAAACACAGACAACATAGCTAGGTTAGAAAGCCAAACTCAGTCAAACGGTCAGTTAATTCGAGAAAATAGTCAATCAATCCGAGAAAATAGTCAATCAATCCGAGGAAATAGTCAATTAATCCGAGGAAATAGTCAATTAATCCGAGAAAATAGTCAATCAATCCGAGGAAATAGTCAATCAATCCGAGGAAATAGTCAATCAATCCGAGAAGAAGGTGAGTTAATTCGAGAATTTGCTAGCGATACCAGGGCAGATATTGCACTTTTGGTAGAAGAGATTGCTAAATTAGCTGTAGACCAAAGAGAGAAATTTAATCAATTTTATGGCTATCATATAGCTGCTGATTCCGATCGACTAAATATTATTGAAAGACTCAACAAAGTAGAGCAAGAAGTAAGACGACTAAAGGGAAGGCTGGATAACGAATCAAATTGAAAATTAACTTCTAAATATGACCGTAATCTAATTATCTCAAGCGATCGCCCGAATAGAAATAACTATAGTAATCCGAGCGGGGCTATTTAATTCTAAATTATCATGCACTTGGCAAATAATTGTGAAATAACTCAACAGTGAGATTGTTAGAGTTTATTTTACAGTCCCCAAAACTCAATTCTTTCTTCTAACCAGCCCGATTTTTGCCAACGAGCGATCGCTCTATCGACTTTGTGACGCAGTTCTTTATATTGCAACCCCTTGGGCATAACAATTGCCAATGCTGCCCCAGAAAGCCTCTCTGGCAGTAATTTATAATCAGGGTATTCCTGTATCCAACCTGTAAGCACAGAGCGATCGCCTGCAAAGGCATCAGCTTGTTTGGTTTCAATTAACTGTAATGCTTTTTGATAAGACTTTGCACCAATTAAAGTGGCATTAGGTAGTTTATTTCTGACTACGGCAATGGTTGCCGAATTTTCTAGTACAGCTATCCTGCTATTATTCAAACCATTAATATTTTTAATTTCAGTGTTTTTGGTAATGATACCCGTGCCATCGAGATAATAATAAGGGCTAAAATCTACTATTCTGCTGCGGGAAGAAGTAACGGCGACTCTGGCGATCGCCATATCTACTCGATCGTTGAGAACTACCTGCAAACGTTCTTTATTAGTCACAGGTAAAAACTCTATCGCCTCAGCATCACCTAATAATTCTTTGGCTAGTTTATGAGCAATGTCAATTTCTAGCCCAACTAAATTTCTTTTTGTATTGATAAAACCCAAAGGACGTAAGTTATCTTTAACAGCGACTTTCAATTCTCCTCTTGATTGAATTTCTGACCATTCCTCTGCAAATATTAATTGTGGGGTAATTGCCAGAAAAGCGATCGCCAAGCTAGTCGAAGATATTGCCGTAACCAGACTTTTAAGTCTTTGTTTCATTCTGCTATTGCATTTGTTTGCTGAAGCAAATCTAACACTTGACGGGGGTTTCGCAGAATAATAATTTGCTTGCTGGCTTGATATTCTGCTAGCTTGTCTAGGATTTTGGGACGATGTAGCTTAGGAAAACTCCAGACATATTGAAAAAATTCCCAGTTTAATCTTTCAGGACAACCAGCAGCCATATCTGGTCTTACCTTATCAGGATACTTTAAATATCGTTTGATAACTCGCCATAAACATAAATAACGATTGAAATCCAGCCAGATAATAGTGTCTGCTGCCGCTAAACGAATATCTATCGTATTATAATAATTTCCGTCAATGATCCAGCTATTGACTTTAATCAATTCTTGCTGTATTTTTTGCCATTTATCTTGATCGGTTTCCTGCCATCTTGGTTGCCAATAATAAGCATCCAAATGAATAACTGGCAAATTAAGCTGTTTACCTAAAGTTCTCGCCAAGGTAGATTTACCTGCACCACAAGAACCAATTATCACTATCCGTTCTTGATTGGACTTGAGAAAAGCAACCATTACTTTTTATAAAAAGTTAAATTAATTTTGAGCGCAAAATTTGGTCTACCTGTAGTTGCTTTGCTTGAGGAACCCAAATTTTCCACCTTTTATACCACCAATTTCGGCGTTTAAACTTCAACAACAACTCTTCAGAACTTTTCCATTCATAGGACTGAATTAGTGACCATCGAATGAGATAGCCATAGGTTATAATTCCATTTTCTCGCATCTCTTCAGGGCAGAAAAGATCTATCAAGTAACTTGAAGCTAGACCGATAGAACCAGCACTAATTAAAGGACTCTGAATATAAAAACCTAGAATAATTAAAACAGTGCTTAATCCAATTAACATAAACCGCCGAAACTTGGACATTGGTATAACCAACAGTTGTACTCCTGCCTGCCGATACCGTTGCTTTAACAATGCAATAAATATTACAAAAAGTGATATTGGCAGAATTAAGACGACAGCTAGTTTAATAAACATGGCTTTTTGCTTTTGAATATTATTTATTAGCTTTTTAAAATCTATTTTTTAAACCAACTTATCACCTCATCTTTGGGAACTATAAGTCTAAACTTTTATTCAGAAAAATGCTGATTATTACTCATAAACACTAAAGCATTGAATGTGGAAAAAGGTGTCGATATATTGACGTTAATTATACTTTAAATTATGGTTAATTTATGTTTAAGTAATTTTTTTTTGGCATTTTGTATGTATAATTACTGAGGTTTTATAATATAAATGAATATATTTGATTATTCAATTATTAGCTTTTTTAATCAATTTGCTCAACGATCGGTACAGTTTGATAGATTAGTGTTACTTATTAGTGACAATGTGCTGCTCAAAGGCGGTTTCATTCTTGCTTTATTTTGCTATGCCTGGTTTAAGGAAGATAGCCTTAAGATCGTCCAAAGAAATCGCGAACACATTTTGATCACAATTTTAGCTAGTTCGGTGGGGATTGTTGGTGCAAGACTACTGGTTTTGTTGCTTCCTTTTCGGCCAAGACCTTTACATAATCCTGAATTAGCACTGGAATTTCCTTTAAAAAGAGACTTTCTAGAAGGATGGAGTTCTTTCCCCAGCGACCATGCTATTTTATTCTTTACCTTGGCTACGGGTTTATTTTTTGTCTCGCGTATTTTAGGTAATCTTGCGATCGCTCATGCCATCTTCGTTATTTCTCTTCCCAGAATTTATCTGGGGTTACATTATCCAACTGATATCCTGGCAGGGGCTTTAATCGGTATCGGCGTATCCCTTTGGGTCAACAGAAGAAAAATCAGCAGCACAATAACCAAACTGCCGATGCGTTTATTAGACAAGAATCCTAGCTTATTTTATGGCTGCTTTTTTATTGTAGATTTTGAAATTGCCGAGATGTTCAATAGTTTGCGAAACATAGCTAAAGTAATGTTTTTATTCTTGTCTAGCTTTGCTTAAAATATTTTATTTTTAACGGAGATTTGGCAGATCGAGAAATAAATGTAGAGTATTTATCTTGAATTTAAATAACTAAAACTCCAGCCGTGTTGCTTAAAACCCAAAGATTCATAGAATTTATGAGTGCGATCGCGTTTTAAATTAGAAGAAAGAGTAACCTTATAACATCCTGCATCAGCACTAATTTTTAACGCTTTTTGCATCATTTGCTTACCAAAACCTTTTCCCCGATACTCAGTAGCAATAGTAACTGAGTCGAGGATAGCCGATTTATGAAAACCTCGGTGCATCATGGTGGGCATAAACAATAAGCTAAAAGTGCCTATCTCCTCATCTTCCAAACAAGCCAGATAAATATAATGATTTGGAACTTGCTCTATTTGATTCCAAATAGCTGTCATTTCTGCGTCAGACATTAATGGTTTTTCATCCATGTCAGCATAAAAACGATTGAGAATTGGTAAATCTTGTTTTGTTGCCAGACGAATGTTAATTTCTTTCATTCTTAAATACAAAAAAGCGTAAAACTCGGCTTGGTCACAAAAACCGAGTCTCTTACAACTTTTAGCCATTCAATTGAATTAAGTAATTTCCGAATAAGCGATCTATTTCAGATTTAATCTGCTGATTTAGCTACTTCAACAACTTTTTCAAAGGCTTGAGGATCTACCATTGCAAGCTGTGCTAGCATTTTGCGGTTTAAACCTACTTCAGCTTTTTTTAGCTGATGAGTAAACTTGCTGTAGCTTAATCCGTGCATTCTGGCTGCTGCATTGATGCGGGCAATCCAAAGACGACGAAAATCACGTTTGCGCTTACGGCGATCGCGATAGGCATTACGCAATGCCTTCATTACCTGCTGATTGGCAATACGAAATAGCTTGGAATGTGAACCACGGAAGCCTTTAGCTAGCTTTAGTATTTTCTTGCGACGTTTGCGCGCAACATTACCCCGTTTGACTCTACTCATAATTAATCTTTAGATCTTGTTTGATGGGCGTTAACAACTAAATTTAGCAGCGACTACTAGTTAAAGAAGACAATATGCAGTCTAAATTAGCTATAGGGCATCATTGTGCGTACTGCTTTTTCGTCAGTCTCATGTACCACAGTCATACTAGATAAACGACGGCGAGTACGTTCTTTACTCTTACGTTCTAATAAGTGGTTTTTGAACGCCTTACGACGCATAATTTTTTTGCCACTGCCAGTAATACGAAAACGCTTGGCAGCAGATTTTTTGGTTTTTAACTTAGGCATTAGCTACTGATAATTAGACACAATTTACAATTATACTATCTACTTAATGTCAATTACAAATTTTTTAAAAGCTAAAAGCCTGGCTGCCTGACACATTTCATTTATTGAAGTGGGACTAAATTTTCAAATACTTTAATTCTGAAATTTTAGTAAACCAAATGGCATCATAGTATTTCTGTTTGGCTTTCTTTGAAGCGAAACAAGGTAGGGTATCTTGAGAAAATAGGGGGATGGGGTCAAATAAATTTCTGCCTTGATGTAAAATGCCTTTGAGCCACCTGACACCAATTTTGAGATAGCTTAAACCTCTCTCCCAATGAGGATCGACTTGAGTTCTCAGCCCTTTTAATTGGACTGTCATACCATGAGCGGTAGCAAATAAGAGAGCCAAAGCTACTACCAAATATAAACGTTCCAAAGCTTTGGGATGACGAATTCTAGATTCTTCCAGTTGAAATACTCCAGATTTAGAATCTAGAAATAATTCCTCAATGCGAAATCTCAAGGCATATTGCCATAGAGTTTGCAGAGTCGGGTCTTCGTCAGTAACAACCGCCCAAGGCTCTTTCGCCCCCTTGACGTTAGCCAGAACAAGATTACTTTGGCATTCTCCATCGAGCCAAAGTCCAATATGATGATCCAAAATGGCTTGAGACTTTAATGGACATAGATACTTTACTTCAATAGGATGCTTTCTTGCTCGATGAATGGTTACATCACAAGGTAGGCGTAAGCAATAGTGCCAATCACTATTTCTGAGCCAGTAAATTAACTGATGATTAGCAAAACCTCGCTCAGCTAGAAGCATTACATCGGGATATTTGGAGAGTAGTCGATGTGAAAGCCCAAGCATTAATCTGTATTCTTCAAAAGATACAGTAGAACTTTTGTGTTCTATGACTTTCCACAGAAAAGGAATTGCTCTACCGCCACAAATTACGGAAAGATGAATCATGCAGTATCGATTCCATAAAACTGTTGTATCTAATGCTAGATAAAGGCGTTGTCCATTCCCAGAACTCATTGCTGCCATCACTAACGGCACGTACAAAGATTTGACTTTAATTCGGCTATTGTAAACAAACCTCTGCCATCTCCTTTCGATACTTTGCGCTTGAGTTGCTCTACTTATTACGTAAGACTCCCACTCACTTAAGTTGATTTTGCTGCTACATATCAGTGCATTAATCATCCATGCTAGTGCCTTGAGATGACGAAAATCTTGGTATTGAGCGTGTTGCGAGGCAGTGCGTTGGGCGGGTTCCCCGACTTGAAGCAACTGCCGAGGGCGACTGAGTAAACTCAGTAGTTGATGATCAAGAGGGGTAGATGTTGACGAGCGACCCCCTAAAGGGTTCGACAGTTTGCTTATGCCGGGGAACCCGTCCACCGCAACTGTCTCACCGCGTCGCCGTCAGGCGCAAGGGAATGCGCGCAGTCGTGACATGGAGATAAAGCTTAAAACTATTCATTTTCAGCTAACCATGATATACTTGCCCTTTTTCTTTTTTTACCGTATTTCAATGCTTTCAGACACTTGTGTCAGGCAGCCAGCTTAGTTACTATGCCAAATCAAGTTTTTGAGCAAACTTTACTGCAAAACTAGAGTATGTTTGACTAGAGTATGTTTGATTGGTTTGAAGTTTATTACTTAAAACATTTAATTTCCAGGATGAATGTAACACGCACCGAACTACAAAAATAGATTCGTGATTAACGTTAGTTTGGGTTAAGAAATAGTAATTTCACAAAACTAATATTTAAAGTAAAAATATTTTTAATACAGCTTAAAAGGCATAGGCTTAATCAGACTATCTTGAGAGCAGCATTATGTAGTATTTTGGGTAAAGAATCAAAAAACATGACTAGCTTTTTTAGATAATGATTTCAGCGTCAAACTTGCTCAAGAATGCTGGAAGAAAGCCGTAGGAAAGCGTATGGACTATTTCTCAATCAAAACTAGTACATTTATATCTTGGTCGATTAATGATTCCTCGCCAAAATACAGTCGAAATCTTTTCTACTTTTATCCAATTTGACGGCGATCGCTTTCATAGCTGGGCAACAGATGCTCGTTTACGACGGAGTATGAAGCAATCCCTCGACAAAATAGCTTCAGAAAGCTCTCATTGTTTTTGGGCGTTGTATTGGCATCAAATATGGCAGAAGCAGCCTGAAGGACTAGCTAGGGATCATTTAGCTGCTTACTTACAAGAAGTCTGTTTCTGGTCAGCGACCAAAACTATAGGTGGCTTTACTAGTAGCCAATATACTATACCAGACTGTTTTCAAATAGCGATCGCAGATATTAACAAGGTTCTCAAAGGATTTGACCCAGAACGAGGATTTAAGCTTAAAAGCTATGCCAGCATTACGTTTAGCAATTTAATTCGCGAGCGACTAAGACAAAAAAAAGAAATTGACATTTGTTCTGACTGGTCGCTGTTACGCAAATTAAGCCAAAAAAGAATGGTAGAAGCTCTGGCTAGTGCGGGACTCGATTCTGAAGTAGTTGAAAGCTACGTCTTAGCTTGGAACTGTCTGAAGATCGTATATGTTCCAGAGCGTGCTAGTTCGACTCGCAAATCACCAAAGCCTGAACCTGAAACCTGGAAAGCGATCGCGCTTCTTTACAACCAAGAGCGTCAAAGCCAATTACAGCAACCCACACAAGCTGCTGCTGCCGAAAATATAGAAAAATGGATGTTAATCTGCGCCAAAGCCACTCGTGCTTTTTTGTTTCCTAACGTTACATCTATTAATAAGCCTAAGCCTGGATATAAATCAGGAGAAATTGTTGATTCTATTGTGGGTGAAGTAGATGACTCTCTTTTGAGCGACATGATTGCCAAAGAGGAAATACAGCAGCGAGGTCAACAGCAAATAGATATTAATCAGTTTTTGACTGGTGCTGTTGCTCAATTAAAGCCAGAGTCGCAAAAGTTACTAGAGCTTTATTACTCCCAAGGACTCAAACAGGCAGATATTGCCCAGGAATTAAAAACTCAACAATACACAATTTCTCGCCAATTATCTCAAGCCAGAAAAGTATTGCTAAAAGCTTTAGCACAGTGGACTCAAGAAAAACTGCATATATCTTTGACATCGGACGTACTCGGCAACATAAGCTCATTATTAGAAGAATGGTTAGCTAGTTATTATGGCAGCGACCAATAAGAAAAAATTTTCAACAGGAGTACGCCGATGACCGCTGCCGACCAAAGTTTGTTTAACCCTGCTCAATTGATTTTAGAACTTGAGCCAGCTGTAGTAGAAACAGCTTGGAAAAGCCAAAATACTGCTAATCCTAGTAGTCGCTGGCAAAAGTATCTTAATCAGATAGCCTTAAACGTCTTTTTACCCTGGTTACAAACAGAAGAAGATGCCACAGCCAAAGCAGGATTCAATAAAGCTACTCAGGCTGATCTTTGGGAAATGGTCAACGGCACGGCAATTAAGCTTAAAGATGCCAAACTAATTTTAATTCCCACTGAGGCAGAAGATTTAAGCGAATTAAGGGTTGCTCAAGAATGGATTGATATTCCTGGATGGACAGCAGACTATTACTTGGCAGTGCAGGTAAATATTGATGCTGGCTATGTTCGCATCTGGGGTTACACAACTCATCAAAAGCTAAAAAATAACGGCAATTTTAACCAAAGCGATCGCACCTATAGTTTAAATGACGATCGATTAATTACCGATATAAATGTATTGTGGGTTGCTAGAGAGTTATGTCCACAAGAAGTTACCCAGGTTGCAGTTGAGCCAATTGCTGCCATCTCCCAGGTTCAGGCTGAAAACTTAATCGAGCGTTTGGGTAGTCAGTCTCAATTATTGCCCAGGTTGGCTGTTCCCTTCTCCACTTGGGCAGCTTTAATGCAAAACAAAAGCTGGTGTCAAAATTTAGCTAAAGTCCGTCGCGGTGTCCCTGCTAAGGCTCCAATATTACAATGGTTACAGCAAGGTGTGAGTAGCTTGTCGGCTGAATTAGGCTGGAGACAGATTAAAATGACTCCAAGTATAGGTGCTAGAGGTGTGGCTACTCCTGAAGCAACTAAAGATGTGCCTATTGTTGGTTTGGCAAAACAAATTGCGATCGCAAATCAACCTTATGAATTAAGAATTTTGCCCTTAAGCGAAGCAGGTTCATGGCGTTTTGAACTATGCTGCCTAACCCCTGGCTGTATGATACCATCTGGCTTTAAGTTAAAATTGCTTACCGTGGACCTCAAGGAATTTGCAGGTGATGAACATCTAGCCACCGAACCTGTAGAACAACTGTTTATTGAAGTAGATTTAGAGCCTGGAGAATCTTTGGTTTGCCAAGTAGAACCAATCGACAACTATCAAGCAGAAGTTTGGCAATTTTAGATGAGATATCGCCAATTTCTAAACCTGCTTAGTTATAACCTACACTCCGTAAGTCATCTTGAAATAAACAATCATACAGATTGTGGCAAAGGCAAAAAAACTAGAAAGATCGAGACAAAATACTTAACATCAGAAAATCACTAATTCAAGATCAATTGTTGACGATGAACGTTGAGTAATTGAAACTCAAGATTAGCAACTTTGTCTAACATATAGACAAGGTTATCTGGTGATAGATTTGTGCCATCATTACGGCAGCTACCAGTAAAGCGTAGAATAGCGATGTTAAATATCTTACCTAGGATAGATTTTATATCTAAAGAGGAAAGGCGGTCATGCAAGTTAATTATCTTTTTGTGACCGTAACTATCTTATTTAATTCGATAATAACTGAAAAATGATTGATTCATACCTCAACAGGCAAACTTTGCCGATCTATTAGCTTAGTTCGCTCTTGATTGAGTTTAATACTATTTAATAAAGCAATAATTTTTCTGCCAACAGCAAAAGCTAAATTGACAGGCACAGCATTACCAATTTGCCTATACTTACTACTAAGCGAACCTAAAAACTCCCATTCATCAGGAAATGTCTGGATTCTGGCATATTCTCTGATTGATAAAGGTCTAGTTTCTTCTGGATGGCATCTTTCAGTCTGTTTTTGATCGGGAGAGCAAGTAAGAGTTAAACTAGGTGCATCCCATGATAATCTTCTTGCCATACCAGTTTTTCCCCCTCCAAGAAAATAGCTTTTTTGCATATATTCGCGTTGAATATCTTCGGGTAAATCAATCCAGCATCCTCCAGGAGGAACCATAGAGATAATTTCTTTTTTTCTGGCGGGATAAGATTTTCCTTGAGATTTGGGACAATCAGTTGTGTATAGTTCTCCTTTCTTCAAAGCATCTGCAACAGCCATTACACGAAAATAAGGTTCGGGCCAGGTAAAATTAGCATACTGCACTAAATCATTTCTAATACCAAGAAGAAACAATCTTTCTCTTTTTTGGGGAACTCGGTAGAAGATAGCTTTGAGAACTTTAGGTTCAATTAGGGTATAACCTAATTCTTTTACTACTGATTTGATTACTTTTATTGTTTTGCCCCGATCATGGTTTAATAAACCTCTGACATTTTCACCTAAAAATACTTTTGGTTTTATTTCTCTAATTGCTCTAGCAAATTCAAAAAATAATGTTCCTCTCGTATCTTCAAAGCCTAATTTATTACCAGCATAAGAAAATGCTTGACAGGGAAATCCTCCTGATAAGAAATCTACATTTTTATAGTTGGAGAAATCTACATTACTAATATTTCCCTCTATTACATTCCATTCGGAGCGATTGTATTTTAAAGTTTTACAGGCATCTATATCAATTTCATTAAGTGCTATCGTACTAAAACCCGCTTTTTCTAATCCTATAGCCAGCCCTCCTGCACCTGCAAAAAGCTCAATAGATTTATATTTTTCAAGGGCATTAATGTTTTGCTCGATATGCCATTGCGAATTTAATATTGCCTGTATTTGGGGAAAGCTTGTTAAATCTTTTAATAAATATTCTCCATTATCTTGAGGTTTTATTTTTCCTTTTTCTTTCCATTTCTGAATATTTGCTTTTGACACAGATAAAATATCTGCCAATAAAACTTCAGAAACACTTATTTTAGAGATTGAATTCATCAAATCCCTCATATTTTCTAAATGATAGAAGGTAAAGACTTTTTAAAATATTAGGAGAAATCTGTTTTAGTTCAGCAACTACTGTGTTTATTTCACCATCTAACTGAGTTGCTGTCATGACATCATCAATTGCTATTAGTAGCTTTTCACACAGTTTTTTGAAAGCTTGGAGATCGCCTGTCACTAACTCATAAAATTTATCTATTGAGACTCTCCTAATTCTATCATTGGCAACAGATTGCCCATCCAAACTAATGTTCCAAACTATATTTTGACTGTTTTTGGCGATCGCTTCAACCAGCATACAAGTAGCATTAGAATTATTCAGCAAGGTATTCTGCATTCTCATATATGTTTTTTGAGATGAAGATGAATTCATTGTGTTGTGTTTATTTTTCATCTCTACAAAATAACTCTTGTCCAAATTTACGACATCATAACCCGATCTGGGAACGCTCCAACCTTCTCCAATATAGTTAAAGATATTTTGATGGAAATATCCAATATGGTTGGTGTTGGATTTATCCATTTGTCTAATTATTTCATTTTCAATAACATCATTAATCTGCTTGTTATAAACTTTAGAGTCGAAAGTTAGTTTAATCGGGTCAATTAGGTTTTTACTGAATTTATTTAAATCGATTTGAAAACGATATTTACTAACGGTATTTTTCACATGATTAAAAAAATCAGAGTCATTAATAAACTCAAGATCGTAATTTCTCAAATTTTCTTCCTATTTATAAATTTACTGCTCACTAAAATAAAAATATTAATCCTAATTTAAAATCCATTGTTGACGGTGAACTTTGAGTAATTGAAACTCAACTTTAGCTACCTGTTCCAGCATATAAACTAAACTATCTAGTGATAGAATGCGTTGGAGCAAGATCTTCAATGTCAACTGCGATCGCCATTACTCCTAGAGGTACGGTTGCCTATGTTGATGTACCTCAGAGTAGCTTTCAAGAATTTAGTTTATTTGGGCTATTTAGGAGCAATAGTACAATTATTTGCAAGAAATATATTCAACTAAAAAGAAACACATTTTACCAAGCGATCGCTCTACTTTAGGCTGCTATTTTAAGAAGCCCTACCAACCTGAATATCTTTCACCCTCACAGGTACACAAGCATGAGTCATTTGAGCTATTTGCATCGGTTCACCTTTGCCACACATATTTGTGCCACACTGAACTAATTCCGATTCACCACCAAGAGCATCAACGCTATTCCAAAAGTCGGTGGTCATGCTGTGATAGGTAATGTTTTTGAGCATTCTGGTTACTTTGCCGTTCTTCACCTGCCAGAAGGCATCACCCCCAAACTGAAAGTTACGTCGTTGCTGATCGATAGAATAACTACCGATACCATCGATTAAAATGCCATCTTTAGTATCTGCAATCATTTCTTCTAGGGTTGCAGTATGGCTATCGTCTGGTTTTCCTGGCTCTAGTCCTAAATTGGGAATACGTACCATCGGCGTGCTTGACCAACTATCGGCATAAGCACTGCCGTTACTGCTACCTCGACCTAAACGATAAGCAGTTTCTCTGTCCGTTAGATAGTCATTAAGAATCCCGTCTTTGACTATATACCACCGCTGCGCTGGTACACCCTCATCATCATAAGCCATAGTGCTGCGCCCTTGAGGTTGAGTGCGATCGGCAACAAGGTTTACCCAAGGGGCTGCATACTGTAGCTTGTGTAGTTTATCCGTTGTGGCAAAGCTGGTGCCAGCAAAGTTCGCTTCGTAACCATAGACTCGATCTAACTCGGTGGGGTGTCCTACAGATTCGTGAATGGTGAGAAATAAATTACTTGGTTTTAAAATTAGAGTTGTCTTACCTTCACTAGTTAATTCTGAAGCATGAACTTTTTCAACTGCCTCATGAGCAACTCGTTCAATATTGCCCAATAAATCTGCTGGGTCGATATGTTCATAACCAGTATTGAGGGGCGGGCGTTCATAATTTCTGCTTTTAGCATCTCCATTAGCGATCGCCGTACAGCCCATGCCAGGAAAACTGCGATAAATGGTTTGCTCGATTACTGAACCAACAGTAGAGGCGAATATTTTGTCTTCTTTGCCAAAACTTAGAAAAGAATAGGCTTTTTTGATGCCTTGTTCTCCATAGCTGAGAAATTTATCGTTAATATTTAACAGCAATTCTGCTTTTTCTTGGATCGGTACTGTAAAAGGATCGATTTGGATCGGCGTAATATATTTATCCTGATATGCTTCAACAGGAACTAGCTTAATTGGATTTTGCTGAGTCAGCCGACTGCCTTTGGCGGTTTCGATAGCCAGCTTAACCACCCTAGTAATTTCTTCTGGAGTCAGGCGATGAGAAGCGACAAAACCCCAGGCACCATCTAATAAGACTCGTACCCCAAAGCCCGAACTAACGTTGTCAGACAATCTGCTCAAAGAGCGATCGCGCGCCGATAAACTTTGTTTACGATAGTGGCAAACACGAATATCGCCATATTCACAGCCAGCCTGACGAATTAAGTCTACTGCCAAAGTCGCTAGTCCTTTGTTGGTTTGCTGTATGGGAGCTTGTATCATAAAACTATTTATATTCTTAAGTATGTGTTGAATTAGCTTTATTGTAGACAAAACTCACCGACAAGATTCACCTATCGTGGCGTTAGGCTCAATTTATCAGGGAATTTTCATCGTTTTTTCAGAATAGTTTGCAATACTTAAAATGACTAACAATTAGGAACATTACAACCGATCTGGTTGAGGGATTAACTGTTTCTCCACAAGTCAATGATATTCCCAGTAATTAGAGACGTGATTCTGATACCTAAAACAGTGAGAAAACTATTTGATACAGATTCACTAAAAGTAAGATTAACTGTTGGCATTGCTGCGGTAGCAGCACTAGGATTAGGCAGTTTGGCAGTTTGGACAAGTGCTAAGATGCAGCATATTCTTGTCTCGACACACAAAGAGAATATGAATTATATTGCTGGTCGTTTTCCGATGGACGTTGAAATATACAGTGAAATGATCCCGCTAGAAACAGGCGCTCAAAGAGCAATTAATAGTTTATCTACCAAGGAGCAGCTCATCTGGATCGAGAATACTACAGGTAAAGTAACGGCTAAGTCTCCCGCCTTAAATACGGCAGAAATTGGTAATATTCTTTTAGCTGTCAAAAATGTTCCTTTAATTCCCACCGTTCAAGACTTGAATGGGAGCTATTGGTTGATGTGTGCTACACCTTTAAAGGTCAAAAATATTAATTTAGGCACATTATATTTGGCACGTAATATTACTGAAGATCTGGTCATGTTTCGGCATTTAGTTCGTAGCTTAACTATAGCGACAATAATTGCGATCGCAGCTATGACCACGATCATTGCTCTATATATTGACCGTTCAATGCAGCCTCTTAAAAAAGTTAGTCAGCTTACGGCGACAATTTCGGCTGATAAACTAGATCAGGCTCGTCTTAATTTGGAGCAAGCACCGACTGAAGTTAAAGAACTAGCAGAAACCGTCGATCGGATGTTGGTTAGATTGTCCGAAGCTTGGGAACATCAACGAGAATTACTAAGTAACGTTTCCCATGAGTTACGTACTCCCTTGACGATTATTTCTGGCTATATTCAAAGTATTTTAAGACGGGGTGACAACCTATCGGAAATGCAAAAAGAAGCCTTGACTATCGCTGCTTCTGAAGCCGATCGCACTGTACAGTTATTACAAGATCTATTAGACTTAGCGCGAGCTGACAGCGGTAGGATTCAGTTTCAGTGGGAAAAAATTGTGCTAAATGATCTGATTCAAGAAGTAGCTAGTATGGCACAGCAGTATAGCAAAAGAACGATTACAGTTAATTCCTCTGCCCCAGAAATTGCAATCGAAGCCGACAGTCATCGCTTCAAACAGGTATTGCTAAATCTGATTGATAATGCTGTTAAGTATTCTGATGCCCAAACACCAATAACCATAGAATTAGATCGGCACAATAATCAAGCAGTTATTCAAGTTTGCGATCGCGGAGTAGGCATTCCCCTACAGCAACAGGGACGTATTTTTGAACGTTTTTTCCGTGTAGACGAGTCTCGTAACCGCGCTGGTGGAACAGGATTAGGATTATCAATTGTCAAGACTCTCATCGAAGGAATGGGGGGCAACATTACAGTCCGCTCTCAACTAAATCAAGGCAGTATCTTTACAATTAATTTTTCTTTACTATAAATTGTATGATTGTCGGTAATTACTAACTCGATTAGTATTTCTATCTGCATAGTTTTTCCTTTAAAATAGTAGAGTTATAATAACCACACTAAAAATATATTAATTTACTGCGGAGTCAACTGAATTTATGAGTAGTTTAATAGTAACTAGTCTTATTAAGTTTTTACAGATTTATTATGTATTATTAATTGTCAGAATTTTGCTTTCTTGGTTTCAAACTGCTGAATGGGCAGGACAAATTATTTCTTTCTTGAGTCCCATTACAGACCCTTACCTCAACATATTTCGCTCAATCATTCCACCCCTCGGCGGGATTGATATCTCGGCAATTTTGGCAATACTTCTCTTGGGGTTTGTGCAAACCCAGTTGGGAGCGATCGCCGTTAGTTTAGCTAATAGCTCTTATGCCATGGGATTTTAAGCTTAATTGTCGTACTCAAAATCGTCGTAGTAATAAGGACGAACTCTTCCTGCAAATCCAGAAGCTTTAAAATTTTTTAGTTTTAAAGGTGTTGGTTGGTTTGCAGGAACACTGACTCTAATTGCAAAGTCGCTGACTCCTGGAGGAACTTCTTCTATTGTGCCAACGCGCCCGCGATTTTCATAAGTTAAATTGTCATTGGCATCATAAATACGTCCAAATACATCAGCATCCACTACGGTTTTACCTGTTATGTTTTTAGCTTTACCTTTGATGGTATAACAACTGGCTGGTCTAATATCTCCACTAGTGACACTGCCATTAGCATCATCTCCAGCGCAGGGTTCATAAGAAAGATTAGATAGCTTAATGGAAGTCATGGCTTTTGCTGCGGGAGTCACAACCCAGCTACTTAGCCAAAAAAGACTAGAGATTAGCAATACCGCTACAAATCGAAACATCATAAGTAATTCTTGTTTTTGGTAATTTTTCTAATATCTCAGCTTAACTTGAAATACCCATCCAACAAAAGTTACAATACCTGCGCCCTCAACCAAGCTATAGGTAAAGATAGAGTTTTCTTGGGTTTGGATACAAAAGCTCTTTGATTAAAAACATCATAATTATTAGCTTCAATTTCATTAAGAATGCCCTGATAAAGCATCAAAGAAGCCCAGACTGGTAGGCGAGAATCACGAATTAGATAGCGAATACCTATTTCTGCTTGCTTATAATACTTTCTAGCGCGCTTAATTTGAAATTTCATCATTGCCTTCCAACGCTCATCAACTACTCCAGCTAATAGATCTGCCTCTGTATAGTTAAAGGCGTGAAGATCTTCAAGCGGGAGATAAATGCGATCGCGCTGCACATCTTCCCCAACATCTCGCAAAATATTAGTTAGCTGCATTGCCATCCCTAGAGAAATAGCTTCTTGGGTTGGTACGTGGATAGGTTTTTCTCTTTCCCAAGGGACACCATTGGCATCTGCCCCAATACCTAAAACCGCATTGGACATTAAGCCTACTGTACCCGCAACGCGATAACAGTATAATTGAAGTTCTTCAAAGGTTTGATAGCGGTTTTTGACTAAATCCATTTGTTGACCCGCAATCATGTCCCGAAAAGGCTGGATGCCCATAGGATAGTGCCCAATGGTATCAACTAGTGCCACATCCGTATCATCTAAGGGATATCCTGCAAAGATGGATTCTAGCTGTTGTTCCCATTCTGCCAAGGTTTCGTTAGTAGTGAATTGTGCTTTGGCACCGTCTACTAGCTCATCTGTCAGACGACACCAAGCATAGATTGCCCAGATAGCTTTACTTTTGTCTTTTGGCATCAATAGAGTACCAAGGTAAAAAGTTTTGGCGTATTCTGCCGTGATTTGGCGACAGAGTTCATAAGCCTCATCTACCGAGACTAGATTTTTTTTCGTTTTTGTTTTTGGTAATTGCAACATTCACAAAGCAAGCAGATGTACTATCTTTGATTTGGCAGGAGTTAGGGTTATATACGTTTGTTACCCTAGCCATTTAGCATTGTCTCATCCTATTAGCTACTAAGGACAAATCACAAGCAACAAATATTTAGATTGCGACAGGAGTAGCTTTGTGGTCAACTTGTTTACTGGCTCGATTATCTTGGGCGATCGCTGTGGCTGCTAGTTTACCAGAAAGCACTGCACCTTCCATACTTCCTAAGTATTCTTGTTTGGTAAAGCTACCTGCTAAATAAAAATTATTTATCGGGGTTTTTTGGGTAGGCTTAACCGCTTGTGTACCAGCTATGGCACGATAAACAGAGCGAGGAGTCTTGACTACTTTAGATTTGAGCAGTTTTGCCCGATCATCTCCTTTAAAGTGCTGAGGAAACAGTCTTTTGAGTTCTAACATAGTCGCTTCTATAATCTCCGACTCAGACTTAGCAATCCAGTCTTTAGCAGGGGCAAGCACAAGCTCTAACATTGACTTATTAGGATCGGCATATTCTTTACAGGTGTTGCTCATGTCCGCGTATACACTAAGTAAAGGCGATCGCGAAAAAAGCAGATGATCGATTTCGGTGATTTTGCGGTCAAACCAGAGATGCAGGTTAATTACTTCTACTCCTTCTAGCTTAGACAATTGTTTAAAGAAAGTTTTTTCCTGCCAAGGTTCAGGCAACATGGGCTTTAAAGCATCAACAGACATAGCTGAAACATAAGCATCAGCGTATAACACTTCATCTTCTGCGCCGTTTAAACCGCGAAGCAAAAAGCCCTTTACCTGCCCATTTTCATCAAGCATAATTTGCTTCAAAGGAGCATTCAAACGTACTTCTCCGCCCTTTGCGGTAATGTAGTCCACCATTGGCTGGCATAATCTTTCAGTGGGTGAGCCATCAAGAAAAGCCACCTTAGAGCCGTAACGCTCTTTAAGAAAGCGATTGATTGCAGTTAGAGGAATAGTAGCCGAAACATCCTCTGGGTTAATAAAAGTTAAAGCCTTAGAAGCGGCAATAAAAATATCGCTGTTAACACGCTCGTCGATTCCCTGCTGTTCTAACCAAGCAAGTAAATCATACTGATCCATGTTCTCTACGTATTGCTGTCCTCGTACAATAGCGGGTAACAAGCCAACTGCAAACTTGAACTTTTGCGTCCAGGTCAACATATCGTTGTTACGAATAATAGAGATAATAACGTTGAAGGGTGCAGGAATATTCGGCACATTAAAACGGGAATATGTTCCTGGCTTCTCTGGCTGATTAAAAATTAAAGTATGTTCTTTCCACTGAAGCCGATCTTCAATGCCCAATTCTTTAAATAACTGAAGCATATTTGGATATGCCCCAAAAAAGACGTGCAGACCTGTTTCGTACCAGTCTCCATCCTCATCTTTCCAGGCAGCTACTAAGCCACCTAAAACATCTCTACGCTCTAAGACGATGGGTTGATGTCCCGCATCGACTAAATACTTAGCACAGGCTAACCCTGCCAATCCTGCTCCGGCGATCGCAACTCGCATTTAATATACTAATCTCAAATAATGGTTTGTACAAAAGTCGGTATATTTCACGACCTAATTTGATTATTATACTTTGCATTTCGTTACATTTGCTCAGATTTGAGGAATAATTATCAGCTACAAATTAAATTATTTGTCCAAGTAGTTTAGTAGCATAATCAGTTTGCTAATTTATGAATGTATGAGCATCAAAAGATTATTTAAACTAGTTCATTAAAACTACTGATAAATACTGACTAAAATTGACAAAATCTTTGTCTGTAGCCAAAATTGTATAATTTCTGATATTGGCGGTAGCACAAATTAAGAAATTAGTATTCGATTATTTTTGAGAATTCAAATTTGAGTGAGTGTGTGATTCAGATTTGCTGTAG
This sequence comes from Waterburya sp., assembly GCA_965218345.1. Lineage (GTDB taxonomy): Bacteria > Cyanobacteriota > Cyanobacteriia > Cyanobacteriales > Xenococcaceae > Waterburya. Next base: position 4,018,211 of record CBDCKS010000002.1, on the reverse strand, counting down.
GACAATTTTCTGTAAGGAATAATTGTATTGAGAGAGCTTGTTGTAGTTTAAAACTGATATATGAAGCTTAAAAGCAAAATTTTGCTGGGCTATGGCTTATCTTTAGCTCTAGTTATCTTGGTCGGCGGTTGGGGCATAACTAATCTGCGTCGTTTGGGCAAAGCTAGCAAGGCAATTTTAGAAGAAAACTACAATAGCATCCTAGCAGCAGAAAATACTATTGATGCTTTGGAGCGACAGGATAGCGCAATTCTCTTGTTTCTTTTAGAAAATCGCGATCGCGGTAGTCAACAGTTTCGCCAAAATCAAATTGAATTTTTGAAGTGGTTGGGACGTGCAGAGGGCAATATTACGATTCCAGGAGAAGCAAAAATCATCGATCGCATTGAGGAGTCATATCAAGATTACCTTAAGGCTTTTTTTGGGCTACAGCAACAGGGTAATCCTACTACCAAAGACTACTATAAAACTGTACTACCTATATTTGAGCAGATACGCGATCGCTGCGTTGAACTGCGGGTAATCAATCAAAAGACGATGGAAGCATCCTCCGACAAGGCTCAACAGATATCCCAACAGGCAATTTGGTCAATGGCGATCGCTGGAGCAACCGCAGCAGGAATTAGTTTGGGATTTAGTTTGTTATTAACCCGTCGCATTGTTTAACCCCTGACAGAAATGACTACCGCTACAGAAAAGATTGCTAGGGGTGAGTATAATATTGCACTCCAGGTTAAATCTGAAGATGAATTAGGAGCGAATTTAAAATTATTGCAATCAATCCAATTGCAGCGAGTGTTGCCAATGTTAAGTCAATGCTGGCAACTAATAATCATTTTTTAGATGTTTTTGATAATCGCCAACTGTATCAACATCTTAGACATACTGCCGAAACAGGAACACCTTCCCAGTTAGAAGACGATATTTTAACCGTTGAGCGAGAAAAACATACGTTGTACTATAAGTTTGCTATCACCCCCGTAATTAGTGAGACAGAAAAGGTGATTGGAGCAATTTTGTTGTTGCAGTCAGAATATAAAGTTAGTCTAAAATCTGCTAGAAACTTCGCTAGGAAACGCGATTTTGATAATGCGATCGCTCAAACTAAAAAGGCGATCGGTTTAGATCCTTCTCGCCCCGAAGCTTTCACCTTTTTGGGACAGTTACAGGAAACTTTAGGGGATTTTGCTAGCGCAACCAAGAATTTTAGCTTAGATCCTACTTATACCAATTTTATAAAGTAGCTAGAGAGATAAAGCATTTCTAAAACAATCCCAACTAGCTAAAGAAATAATAACGTCTTGCTCCAAAGAATTTAAGATATGAGCAACTTTTTCTTTAACATCATCTAGATTAATAAACCAAAGCGATCGCAAACGATATTTAATATATTGCCAGACTCTTTCAATTGGATTTACGTGACTGACAATAGGGAGGTTGAAATAATAAAATAACATTCTCTGGTATATTCAATTTCTGAGCCGTGTGAATTGAAGCATTATCTAATTGAACAATATTTATTTTATCTTTGTTTTCTGCTTGAAACTTTTCTAAAAATATTGACATACAATCCATAAATATAATAAATATAGTAGTAATCGTAATGCCATTGTAATGTATGCTGTGGCTTAACCCCTTTTAAAGTTATTTTTTTCCCTGATTCTGTTCTAAAACCAATTCTAGTTTCACGCCACGGCACCAATAGGCTATTTCTCTGTTATCAAGCCTTTTTGCTCTAATATCTTGAACTATTCCTTTAATTCTTTGAGGTAAAAATTTCTGAAACGCTTGCGCTACACCTACAGCTTGTTTTTTATGAGTCGGACGTGGTGTTTTTAATTTACTTTGTAACTCATATCTAACAATTTTGTAGATTGTGGAATAACTTGTTTTTAAATCTTGACAAGCTAAAAGCCACAAATGTATTTCTCGATAACTAATAAATCCTACATGCGGCTAAAGCCTTTGTGGGTCTGATAACTCTTGTTGAAGTTTGGCTACAGTTTCGATATCTATTTTCTTAGGTCTTCCTGTTTTTGGTGGTTTTTCTAAAAGAGACGATAACCCTCCCTGTTTGTATAATTGTAACCAGCGATGAATAGTTGATTCTCCTCGACCGATTATTACTGCTAAATAGTTAATGTTTTCTACTATCTTAATTTTTAGAAGATAGAGACTTTGAACTTTGGCATATCCTAATCCAGTTTTTTGCTGTTTCATCAGCATTTTCAGTTCTTCTGCTGATTCGTGTATTTCTATTTTCGGTACTCCAGACATAGAGCAGTATTTTATCTTTTTATTATTTTACTAAGTCTCTCACTACTTTTTCAAACTGGTATTACTTTCTATAATATTATTATTTATATCTAATATTATTCTAGATCTGTCAATTTTCAGAGGCGCATCCAGATTAGTTTCAGGTAAAATAAGTTTCGTATTGTTATAATTTAGACGAAATCGAACGCGAAATTTTTCTTTCCCTATCTGTATCTCTACAAAATGAACTTGATTATTATCTTGATCATTATTGAAAGTATTTAAATCTTCAGGATAGTAATAATTTCCATATTTCTTGGCAAGCACATTAGCTAAATTAATATTTTCCTCTTCCATTTTGAATTCACGTTGAATGCTTTCAAATTTAGCACGATTATAACGTTGAATATATATAGTTTTAGCAGACAATAAATCATTTATAGGAAGACTGTTATTATTTGATTTAGAAGGTGATAGATATACATCTTCTAATTTAACTCCATTTACTTTTGCTTCTATAAAACTTGCTCCAAAAACATTTGACTCGTAAATACCTGAATTTTCAAAAGAAGCTCCTATGCAATTAGCACCACTTAAGTCGGAAATAATTATATTGGCTTTATTTAAATTAGCTTTATTTAAATTAGCGGAATTCAAATCAATCTTAGTTAGTTTTGAATTATATAAGTTTGAATTAAAAAGATTAGTATTTCTAAAATTAGAATATCTTAATTTAGAATGAGCAATATTTGCCTGACTAAAATCAGAGTTTAAAAAGATAACTTGATTTAAATGTGCATAGCGCATATTAGCCATTCTGTAAGAAGAAAATCTGGAGTCCACGCGACTAAGCTTAATTCCTCTTAAATCGGCTCTATCCAAATTTATTCTATCCAAATCAAAATGGTTTAATTCTATGCCAGCAAGAACTGGAATAATGTCTGGATTTTTTTCTCTCCATTTATTCCAAGAGATTACACCTCTTTTTAGGATGTTTAAATGCTTTTTGTTGGGTGCAAATATTTTTTTTTCTATGTGTAAACTATCTACATTAATGAAAGAATTTTCAATAAGTTGCCGTAACTGTTCCTGTGTTGAATCAAGAAAATAAGCAATCTTCGGAAAATGTATTTGATCTGGCATTTGCTCTCCTTTCTCCCATCGTGCCACAGTAGGCTGGGTAACGGGAGGTTCAAAAAGCCGCCCTAATGATTCCTGTGTAAGTTCATTAATACTTCTGATAACTATAGAGAGTCCTATGTTTGTATTTCGGCGCACTACGAAACAGGAGAACAACATGAAAAATCTCATAGCTCAAAAATCAGTAATCGATAGTAATTGGGTAAACCCGAAAGGTGCTGCCAAAATACTGGGAATTTCTACACATACTTTAACGATTTATCGCAAAAGACATTGGATTTTAGGAATTCATTTTCAATACCTCAACTCCAGGACAATTTGATATCACGAACAACTTCTCAGAGATTGGTTTGCAAATATTTCCGAACCTCAAGTTCATCAACGAGCGATTGAAAAATATTTAGCTTCTCTGCTCTCCAATCAACAGAAGAAACGCAGTCGTAATTCTAAATAGTTCTTAACTTTCTAAATAAAGTAGTGCCTTTTGAATTATTTCAGGGGGCATTAATTCGCCACATCATTATCTTTTCTAAGTCATGTCTACTAAAAAAGTTCAAGGTAAGTTTTATCCGCTTCAAACTGAAGAATGGCTTGAAACTGTTAAACAATTAACTCATTCCGAACTAAAAATTTTTTACTATGTGCGCTCTTTAGATCCTTATAACAAAAAAATTTCTCTAACACTCGTTCAGATTGCCAAAGATTTCTCTGTAGATAAATCTAAAACGTACCGTTCTAGTGTTGGTAGAGCTTTAAGGTTAATAGCTTCTGTACTTTAAAACTCAAACGGAATATTTCAGTAGTTAAAGAAGAAAAGGGTATAACTTCAACAATATTGTGTGTTTTTTAAACTATGTCAACTTTCTACTTCTTCTGCAAAAAGAGATAGAAAATTAGTTGAAAAAACTGTCGAAATCAGTGACACCTCAAATTAAAGATAATTTCAGTTTACCGTATGCCTAAGCTTTACAGCCATTAGTGTTGCTGATTTCATGCTAATAATTTGTTGAAGTTTGCCCCGCACCGAATCAAGCGAGGTAAATTATGTTGAATAACAAAGATCGTTCCTTTAGATTAAAGCGATCGCAGAATCTTACTGGGTTAGTGGCATTTCAAAAAGTGCTACAGCTTACTCAAGCCAAAACTAATAGCCGAGAATTGTGGTTAAAGTTGGGACACAATTCATTTTTGGTGGGAGATTACGATGCTTCTGGACGTTTTGGTGTCTGGGAGACTTCAGGGAAAAAGACAAATAGAGTTAAAACTCACTATCATCCTGACTGCTGGGAGTTTGTTTCCAACTGGTGCAGAAATAATGATGGTGGTGTCTTTTTTATTTCTACCCAACCTATAGGATATCCTCTTAAGGATTACATTAAGTTTAGCGATGACATTGCAGCCGAACTTGATGATGGTAGTCAGATAGAGCAATGGCATAAAATTGAACGATTCATTGAGCTATCGGGACTAAAGCCAGCATATATCATTCACAGTGGTTCTAAATCCTATCACCCGCACTGGAAAGTCACTAAACACCTTCCGATAGAACAGACTATTTATCTAAGAAGGTTACTTTGTATTGCCTTAAATTCTGACCCTGCCATTACTAATCCTCACCAACCAATGCGGATGGCTGGATTTTACCGTCGCGAGAAAGATCGAGAGCAAACTCTCTGTTATTGGAGCGATCGCACTTTTAGCTATGACGATCTGATAATAGGATTTAAGGCTTATTTTACAGCTAATAATATTAGCTTTCCAGAGCATATATCCGACGAACGCTGGCGGTTATGGAAGCGATTGGGAAATGAAGTATTAACTCTGACTGAAGCCAAACTGTATCCTCGATCTCAGGCGATCAAGAATACAGTTATACCTGGCATTTATCAAGGAGAAATTCCTCTAACCCAATGTCTTTCTCAAGCCAATCAAGAGGCTTTATCTGGAGTAAATAGCGAGCGCAATATTACAGGATACACTCTTGCTTGTGACTTAATTGGTTGTCAGTCATGGCTGAATAATAATGGCTATCGTTGCGATGGTGACTCCTATCAATTATTTATTAGCTATTGTCTCAACTGTAGTAGTGGTAATGGTTGGAATCAATTTGAATGGGATGCTATTTGGCGTTCGGCACTTTTAAATAATCCTACCTCTGCTAGGAAAAGTGAGGGGTTAACCAAATTTATTCACTGGTATCGCTGGGAACACGATCGAGAATATAAACAGACTGCTGTTAAACAGTGGAAACAGAAACAAAAATCTTATAACAAAACCATAAGTAAAGAGGAGTGGCATCTTAAGTTTGGCTCTAGACCATTATTCGAGAAGATCGAAGGCAACCTCAAAAGATACAAGCAACAAACTAAGAAAAGATTGTCTGCTTGGGGGTTTACCCAAGACCAAGTTAAGGGTTATCAACAGGCTTTAATCACTCCCGATTACTATAAACCATCTTACCGCTTAGATACTTGGCGAGATAGTGGTAAATGGACGTTTGATGTCAGTGATACTGGTACTGGAAAATCTTTTGATGCGGGAAGAATAGATTTAGCTCAGTTTGATTGCGATCGCGCTTTCTATATTACTAGCGATCCTAGAAATCCCAGTACAAGTACTTTAGCCAATTGGGATTATCTCTCGATGGCAGGCATGGAGGATTAACTAAAGATGTCCTAGGTAAATTGAGAGTAGCCGAAGCCGATGATAGCAAGACTATTATGGCTAATTGCGGTCGGACTAAAACTATAACTGCTCTTAAAAATGCCTCAGTAAATGGTGCTGATAGCGCAGAATTGATTTGTCGGGGTTGTAATTGGTATGAAGCTTGTAAAGGTGGTTATGTATTTGGCTATTTATCCTCTCGACAAGAAACACTACAAAAATCCTTGATTCGGACTCATCCTTTTAGTTTGCCCCATCCAGATAATTTTGAAGAATATAGCGAGAGCTTACTCATTTGGGATGAATGGACATCTATTCTGACCAATACTCGGCAAATTAAAATAACTCAACACGATCTATTTAAATTGTCAGCTAATTTGCTGCTAAAAGCTCCTCAAGTCTTGAATCAACTACAGCCAATACTTACTACTTTGGGCAGGTTATTAAAAGCCAAACCCCCTACTCGCTTTGGTTGGAATCATCAGGCTTTGATGCAGGAATTTCCTACTTTACCCGAACATCTAAATAAAACAGCAATCCTCAATGCTATTGAGCCAGATTTAAGTGTCCTCAATCCCACTGCTGAATATGGAGAAGATATTAATAATTTACCTCCATCTGTCAGGAAAAAGTTCAATGACTCCGACGCTCAAACTGCTCAACATATAGCCGATAATGTTCTCAAGCAATGGCTGATGCCCTTTTTAGATATTTTACAAGGAGAAGTAGGATATTTTACTTTATCCCAAGCTACTCTGACTATTATTACCCCCAATCAACACCTGGTAAACATTGCCAATGCGGTTAAAAAGAATATTTTTCTTGACGCTACGGGATCGATAGAAGAGCTTGCTTTGTTGTTGGGTGTTGAGATTAGCGAGATTGACTATATAGCCGTCAAACCTAATTTTGGAGCTAAAATCAGATATATCCAAATAGCAGGAATGGGACGTTTGGGACAGCATCAAGGAGACTACCAACAGCAGCAGGTAGAAGCAGTAATCAAGCAGTTACTTAAAGATAGTCCCGATGCAGGAGTAATTCGATTTAAGAGATACGCTACCGATAAAGATTTTCGCTGGTTTATTGAGTCTCGCGGAGTCAATGATGCTGAAAACCTCAACACTTTAATTCTCGATGGTATTCCCTGTCCTAATCTAGCTAGTTTAGCTGCTGTTTTTACCTGTCTATACAGACGACAGCCTGAAGTTGGTACACAAGAGGTTAAATATCCTATTAAATTAACTAATTCCCTGTCTCCAGATATTAATCCTTACTTTGAGATGAAAGTCAGTAGTGACGAGCAGTTTAATCAATTTGTTCGCCGTCGAATACTGGCTAACCTGCATCAAGGTTGGGGTAGATTAAGAGCCAACCGTAGAGAGGGAAAGGATTTAACAATTTATATATTAGGCGATTATCCCATAGATGTGACTGTAGAGTTAGTCAAAGCAGTTGATATTACTCCTAATGCTGCTACTAAAATTGAGAAGTTTGAAATGGCTTTGAAAAGTGCAGTAGCCGAACTTCATTCTGAAAGCAAGAAGATTACTCAACAGGCTATAGCCAAGCTTACGGGCTATTCTCAGGGCTACATATCTCGGTTTAGGGAATTATTACAAACCCTAATAGAATCCTTTAGTAGCAAAAGTAATAATTTAGTCCCCCCTGATGATGAAGTAGTTTGGTTAGCTACTGAATACCTACCCTTGGCAACTACAGAAGATTTGGCATCAGAGATATTTAATTTTAGTAGGGTGTTCGATTTGTTGGATTGGATTCGACTTTGGGAATCAGCACCAGCTTCTACTCAGATAAATATTTTGAAAAAGCTAATTTTGGCTTTACCAGCTAGATATTTAGAAGAATTGAAAGAAACCACAGCTAATCTTCAATAAGAATAAATACTACGCTCAAACCGTAGCCAGAAGTAATAAAGCTATGTTTGCCTTAACGAAAAATAATTGGCAGAACAAATTTGGCTTTAGCTTTTCTAACCTAAACGGTTTTTACCACAAGGATTGAAATACAATCGAGAAAAGAAGCTGCTTGAGTTTAATTCGCGACCTTGAAAAATTCTCAAAATGAATCGTGTCAAATTCCCAGTAGATATATTGAGGGACAGTTATACGATGATTTTTTAGCAAGACTAATTTATCTACATACACATCAAAAAGAATTGAACATAGATCATCTAATCGAGCAGTATTTTTCTATGAGCAATTTGTCTAAACTTGAGCAAATAGATCGGCTGAAAGGCTGGTTAGATAGCTTTCGTCCTCTTTCACCAATTATCGTCGAAGAACTGAAAAAACTTTACGACGTTCAGTTTACTTATAATTCCAATGCAATTGAAGGAAATACCCTTACTCAAAGTGAAACTGAATTAGTTTTATCAAAAGGTATTACTGTCGGTGGTAAAACTTTAATCGAACACTTGGAAGTAATTGGACACAAAGACGCGATTGACTATGTGGAATGCCTATCTCAGCACAAGCAGGCTTTAAGAGAATTGATGAAGGATTTTAGGGATTGGCTAAATTCAGATACAGCCAAAAATCTGCATCCTGTGGAATATGCTACTGTTGCTCATTACCGCTTTGTTTCTATTCATCCCTTTCGCGATGGCAATGGAAGAACGGGAAGATTATTAATGAACTTGCTGTTACTATGTGCGGGATATCCTATTGTGGTTATTTCCAATCAGCAGCGAAATAACTATATTAATGCCGTAGCTTACGGACAAAACAATAGTGATGATGTCAGTCAACTTGTAGATTTAGTTTTATCAGCGACCAAAAGCTCTTTAATTGAAACACTAAAATTAATTGTTACTGCTGCTGACAGTCGTGGTAAGGGAAACCCTTTTTATGAAGAAATGATGGCTGTTTTAGATGACTAAGTCGAAACTGGACTGCTTTTAAATTTATGTGTTTCCATTGCAAAGCAATTGCTTGACTAGGGTCTACATCCAGTCAAGAACAAAAATTGGACGTAAGGAGTATAGAAAGAGTAATAGCGATCGCCTGCAAAAGTTTGAATAATCGAATCTCTCTCGTCTCTGGAGAAGGGATTTATATCAGCGTACTCATCAGTTCCTTTTGGTAGGGTAATTGTCATTTGAGCAAAAGGATTGGTTTCTACAAGCCCCTTTCTAAAAGACCATTTACAGCAAGCCTTTATTTGAGTCAGACAACGCTTTGCCGTATTAACGGATTTGTGTTGTAGTAGCCAATCACGAATGACCGATGCTCGATCTAAAGAGCGAGTAGGTAAATTGGAGATATGATTGCCGTGTCTTTTAAAATCTTTGGCAAAAGTACTGGGGCTGACTTGGGGTTTTTTAAACTCACTATATTTTTTCCATAGTTAGTCTAAATTCGGCAAAGAATGGTTTGTTTCTTCAGAAGAAAGATTATTTTTTTCTCTTTCAGAAGCCGATTTATACTTTTCTAAAGTGGTATCAAATTTTTCTTTCAAAATATCTTGTTCGATTTCTGCTGCTTTTAATTCGGCAAATCTTCGATTGATAAGAGTATCGGCTAGACCTAAAGAGATATAGTGACGCTTACAACCAAAACGAAAACGTAACTGTAGGCGGTCGTGAGAGTTAAAAACTACTACCGAACCTTTAGTGGATTTGCGGGAAGAGGATTTGGATTGCATTGCAGGAGTTAAGTGTAATTACATCTCAACTCTAATAAAAATTACACCCAATTTACACCCAATTTTTGCTCTAACTTACTGAAAAATACCCAAACAATTGAAATACTTAAAACGGCTAGAGCTTTGAGTATGCCACTTGCAACCTTTGGAGGAAGCTGTATTCGCTTATATTCTTTAAATGCCGGGAGGCAGACTTGAACTGCCGACACGAGGATTTTCAGTCCTCTGCTCTACCACCTGAGCTATCCTGGCTCGCTTTTTATTGCGCTAGACTAATATAGCAAACTGAATGTCTGCTTTGCAAGAATGAAATAAATAATTTCTTAAGTTTCAATACCTGAATGTATGTTCATATATAATATATTTATTGACATCATTAAGAAAATATCATGACTACTGCCAATTTAGTAAAATGCTCCTGCGATCGCTGTGATTGTGAAATATCTTTAGAAAATGCAATTAAAAAAGGCGACCAATATTATTGTTGTGAAGCTTGTGCCAATGGTCATGTGAACGATCAAAATTGTAAAATGTCAGACTGTGGCTGTGGTGAAACCTCATAGCAACGACTATATGTTCATATATTCATCGTCCCTCAGACATCATCATCATCTTCGTTGCTTCAGCACGGGGATGATGAATTAGACTATTAATTGATACAAGTATCACAAATGCGCTATGCAGATTTAGTTACTGCGTAGTTGGCACTCAGTTTGTATTCACTACCCGCAGTCACTTCAATTATTTCGTTAGTCGCGTTGGCAGTTTCTACGCAGACAAAGTTTTGATAGTCATGGTCTTCTAAGTCAGCCATATTTGCCGAAATAGTTGCCCAGGGATTCCAAACAATTGCTGTCTTGCTATTAACAGCAGTAATCTTAATCTGTCTTGCTAATGCACCGTCGTTGATAGTCAACTTTGGCTGTACGTTTAGATAAATGCGATCGCACTCTTGGTCAAAGGCTACTTCGCCAGATTGGGTTTTTTGTTTACCACTATCAACCTTATCTATATAGTCGTTGCCTTCCAAACCTAGCACCTGCACTTGCTTAATATCTCCAACTTTGAAGTAAGTGTGCAAAGCTTGGGTAAGCGAAAATGTCTTGTTTCCTGTGTTGCGGGTGATTAATTCAACTGTTAAAGACTTACCAACGGTAATTGCGACCGCAAAATTAAATTCATAATCCCAGATTGCTCTAGTCTCGGCTGTATCTGTTAGTCCTAATATGACTTTAGTAGAACCATCTTGAGTGCTGACTACCTCTCGCATCTGCCACAGGCGATTGCGTACAAAACCATGGCTAGAACGTCCTTTATCTTCTGGATCTGATCCAAACCAGGGCCAGCATATCGGTGTACCGCCTTTCATTGCTTTCCCTTCTTGGTGATAGGCTTTGCTGCTAAAAAACATTATGTCTTCAGCCTGATCTACAGGTTGAAAAGATAGTACTTGACCTGCATAAACTGAAATAGAGGCTCTAGCATATTCATTGTTGACTTCAATAATAGGAAAACCACCTTTGCCCTCAATAAACTGAACTTTGTTAGCGATGCCGTAATCTGCGTTTAATTGTTCGATATTCATGATGATTTTCCTGGTAAAATTTAGCTTGAATTACATCTTACGTCTGATGTGAATTAACCTGTTCTCTCTTATCTCATTAAAAACCTTAATGCATCAGTGAAGAGAGATTTTCTCTTCAAATTAAACTTAGGCAAATTTAAACGTTTATGTGAATGATGAGACTGTAGTTAATTGGAAAAAAAATCAAGATTAATGTTTACGTAAGGGGTTTGGGGACGGCGTAACGTCTCCAACTGGGGGGCTGGGGGAAAGTTCCCCCAGGATTGAATATGGTTTGTACAGATAAAATCTCAGAATATAACGAAAGAATAAACCTTTTTTGATTCACATTAGGCGTATCTTACTAAGCAGTAGCGAAATTCAGTAACCCCTCAAACATAGCCAAACCATCCGTACCGCCGATCGCTTTATCGGCAGCCCTTTCTGGGTGAGGCATCATGCCTAATACATTGCCCTGTTGGTTAACAATCCCTGCTATATTATTCATCGAACCATTGGGATTATTATCAGCGTTTATTGCTCCTGATGCACTACAGTAGCGGAATACTACCTGATTATTATCTTCTAACGCTTTTAGGGTGTCATCATCGGCAAAGTAGCAGCCTTCACCGTGGGCAATGGGCAAAGTAATCACTTGAACTTGATAATCTTTTGTCCAGATTAAATCGTTGCGTTCAACTTTAATAGGGGCGCGATCGCAAATAAAATGTAAACCACGATTGCGAATTAATGCCCCTGGTAATAAGCCTACTTCTGTTAGCACCTGAAAACCATTACAGATTCCCAAGACATATTTACCTTGTTTAGCGTGTTCGATAATGCTGTTCATTACAGGAGAGAATTGAGCGATCGCTCCACAGCGCAAATAATCGCCGTAGCTAAAGCCTCCAGGTAGAACTACTACATCCAAATCAGCAATATCTGTTTCTTGATGCCATACCATGCGAGTTGGTGCATTTAGTAACCCTTTAGTTACCGTAGAAATATCGCGATCGCAATTTGAACCAGGAAATACTATTACCCCAAACTTCATCTTATTACTCCTGTAATGATCTTACGCTGTAACTAGTTCAGTTAATTCAAAGCAATAATTTTCAATTACTGTATTTGCCAACAGGCGATCGCACATTTGCTCTAAATGCTGTTTTGCTTCTTCTTCATTAGCTGCACTTAACTGCAATTCAATATACTTACCAATTCTGACAGATTCTACTTCGGTATATCCCATTTGTCTTAATCCTGATTCTACCGCCGTACCTGCTGGATCGAGTACTGAAGCTCGAAGAGTAACATAGATACGAGCATTATATTTGATCGCCATAGAATTACCGTTAATGATTACGAAAAGCTTGATCGCCTCCTTGATTTTATAGTGAAGACGATACAAAATCAGCAAATTCAAAATTCAATTTCTATGTTTGCCCAGTAAGATATATTTATATATCTAAGTTCGATATAAACAATTATGAAAGCCCAACGCACTCGTTCTCAAGAGCGAATAATGGAAGTTCTCCAGAGTCTAAAACGTTCTATTTCGGCTCAGGATCTTTATATCGAATTACGCAATCGTGAACAAGATATGGGTTTAGCAACGGTTTATCGCTCCTTGGAGGCTTTGAAAATTCAGGGAGAAGTCCAGGTAAGGGCTTTAGCTAACGGAGAATCTGTATATAGTCCAATTAAAAGCGATCGCCATCATCTTACCTGTGTTAACTGTGGCGTGTCTATTGCCATTGATGAATGTCCCGTACATGACTTAGAAAAGCAGCTAGAAAAGTCTCATACTTTTAAAGTCTACTATCATACCCTTGAATTTTTTGGTTTGTGCCAAAAGTGTAGTTAGTGTAATCAGAATGAAAACTCGATATAAATGGACGGTAGCAGATTATCATCAGCTAATTGAAACAGGTTTATTAGAAGGTAAACCTGTGGAATTATTAGAAGGAGAACTGATTGAAATGAGTCCAGAGGGTATTCCCCATAGCTATACTAACGATAGTGTTGTAAAGTACTTGAGAAAAATTTTAAGGGGGTTAGCAGATGTTAAGGAGTCACATCCTGTCACTCTTGATAACTCTGAACCCGAACCCGACATAGCTATAGTTCGTTTGCCCGAAGAGATATATAAGCAACATCATCCTTATCCAGAAGACATTTATTGGTTAATCGAAGTATCTAATCGTGCTTTGGAAAAGGATTTAAAAGAAAAAATCATTACTTATGCTCGCAATGGTATTCCTGAATATTGGGTAATAGACTTACCTAACAAAAAATTATGGCTGTTTGCTCAGCCTGAGAAATCTGCTTACCGCCAGACTAAAGAATTTACTACAGGTACAGTATCACCTCAGTCTTTTCCTAATGTTTCCATAGAAGTTAAGCGTTTATTGCTCTATTAAAAAAAAATATCAACCAGAAAATCTATTACTTTTACCTTTATTGCAGTCACTATAAAGCGTTTGTAAATTACTCAACGCATTACTACCATCTTTAGAAAAAGAAATTATGTAGAAAAATGTATTAAATAAACGACAAAGTATTATCACCAGAAATCACTTTGCCAATTTTTGAGGCGGTAATATTCTGAGACTCAAACCAATCGAGACTAGACTGAGCTTGAGTAGAAGGCACAATGATTACAAAACCAATACCCATATTAAAAGTATTAAACATTGCCTCTGGTTCTACTTTACCCGCGATCGCTAACCAGTTGAAAATTGGCGGAATTGTCCAGCTATCGAGTTTGACCTCTATCGACTGATCTTTATTTAAACAACGGGGTAAATTCTCTGGCAAACCACCACCAGTAATGTGCGCCATGGCGTGAACTCTGCCTGTAGCGAGAAACTCTAAAATCGGCTTGACGTAAATTTGGGTAGGAGTAATTAATTCTGCGCCCAAACTGTTTCCGTCTAGTGCATCTGGAGTATCTGACCAAGAATAACCGCCCGTATCGATAATTTTGCGAACCAAACTAAAGCCATTGCTATGTACTCCTGTACTAGCTAGTCCAATGGCAACATCTCCCACCTGCACCTTTGAGCCATTCAAAAGCTGGCTTTTTTCGACTACTCCCACACAAAAACCTGCCAAGTCATATTCTCCTAGCTGATAGAATCCAGGCATTTCCGCAGTTTCACCCCCCAAAAGAGCGCAGCCGCTAAGACGGCATCCCTGGGCAATTCCTTTAACCACATCTGCTAACTGTTGTGAGTTTAGTTTGCCTGTAGCTAAATAATCTAAGAAAAACAAAGGTTCTGCACCAGAAGTCAAAATATCGTTGACGCACATTGCAACTAAATCAATGCCTACAGTATCGTGGCGTTTAAGTTCTTGAGCAATTTTTAGTTTAGTGCCAACTCCATCTGTACCAGATACTAATACAGGCTCTTGATAGCCCGACGGCATCTGGAAACAACCGCCAAAGCCTCCTAGTCCTCCTAAAACTTCTGGTCGATTTGTACTGGCAACATCTTGGCGAATTTGCGAGACAAAAGAGCGTCCTGCTTCTACATCAACGCCAGCGTCTTTATAATCCATAGGTATTATTGTCTAGATAAAAGTAGCTTTAGGTTTAGGATGAACAATATAAACTCAAATTGATCTTAACCGCGATCGCAACAATCTGCTGATAGTCTAACGACAACAAATATACCACCTGTATATTTTAATCAAACATAAATATGAGTGTCATTTTACCGAGTATTTAACTTATTTGCTTCTAGAATACTCAAGCTTGTTTTGAGTCTCATTTCTCTAAAATCAAAACTAAATTTTGATTACACACAAAACGTTCTATACTACCGAGTTTTTAAGTTGAACATCTAACCTATATAGCTCAATCACAATGACTTTAAACCGACAAATGTTTTACAAGCTTTCTTCCGTAGTAACTTTGGCAACAGCCTCAACAATGATTGTCTTGTTTCCCACAGTAGCTAAATCGGAACTCCATACTCCAAAGATGCGACGTAAACTAGCTACAGTGACAACCGCCAAAAATAAGCAAATAAAATTCAATTTTTCTAACGCCAATAGTTTTTTACAGACAAAAGCAGCCATAAAGACCGAATCTGTTGATTCTCAAGCTTCCATACCAAAAAAAGATACAGTTGAACCTAAGTCAATTATAGTTGCTAATGCCTTTGATGGTGATGCTTCCTGGTATGGACCAGGGTTTGATGGTAGCATGACTGCGAATGGAGAAACGTACGATCAAAATGCTTTGACAGCAGCCCATCCATCTCTTGCCTTTGGTACTAAAGTTAAAGTGACAAATATCAATAATGGTCGTTCTGTGATTGTAACCATAAACGATCGTGGTCCTTATGCAGAAGGTAGAGTGATAGATCTATCGGCAGCAGCAGCACAATCTTTAGATATGATTCATTCTGGTGTCGCCCCAGTTGAGATTACAGTCTTGGGACAGTAGAATGTTTTACAGCTAATATTCAGTCTATAGTTAGCAAGCTCATCTAAAATGAGAGATTAAATAACTTTAAACTGGATATTTTAAGGTACTGACCAATTATGGTGCTTTTGTGTAAAACAATTAATGAATTACGTTCTCAAATAGCAATTCATCGTTATCAACATCAGCATCAGATTGGTCTAGTCCCGACTATGGGTGCTTTACATCAGGGTCATTTGAGCCTGATCGAACGAGCGATCGCCGATAATGATACAGTTACGGTTAGCATCTTTGTTAACCCTTTGCAGTTTGCACCTAACGAAGATTTAGCCAACTATCCTCGTCAGCTAGAACAAGACCTTAAACTTTGCCAGGATTTAGGAGTAGATCTAGTTTTTGCTCCTAGTCCTCAAGAAATGAATAGTGGAGGAGATACAGAGGCGTTAAATAGCATTACAGCAGTAATTTCACCGCAGGATATGACAGAAGTGCTGTGCGGTAAATACCGTCCTGGACACTTTACGGGAGTTACCACTATAGTTACCAAACTTTTTAATATTATCCAGCCCGATAAAGCTTATTTTGGACAAAAAGATGCTCAACAGCTAGCTATTGTCCGCCGTCTGGTACAAGATTTGCATATTCCTGTAGAAATCATTGGTTGTCCTATTGTCCGAGAGGCATCGGGACTAGCCTTAAGCTCCCGTAATCAATATCTTCAGCCTGTTGAGAAAAAGGAAGCTGCTCAAATTTATAGTAGTCTTAAAAAAGCAAAAGCAGCCTTTGATAAGGGAGAATTAAAAGCCATAGCCCTAATTAATTTAGTCAAACAAGAATTAAGTTCTGTAGAAAAAGTTAAAATTCAATACGTTGACCTAGTAGATCCTGTAAATCTTCAATCTCTAAACCAGATTGAACAACAAGGATTACTGTTGATCGCTGTTTATGTCGGCTCTACTCGTTTAATTGATAATATCGTGTTGCAAAAACGTCAGCCAATTATAGCTATAGATGGTCCAGCAGGAGCAGGAAAGTCTACCGTTACCCGTCGCGTGGCTCATCAACTGGGCTTACTTTATTTAGATACTGGGGCGATGTATCGGGCGGTAACTTGGTTAGTGATGCAATCTAATCTTGCTCTCAATGACGAAAAAGCGATCGCTAATTTGATTCAAGATGTTAGTCTAAAATTAACCTCCCCCAACGCCGTTGATTTACCTACGGTAGTTCATATAGATAGACAAGAAGTAACTAATGCTATTCGTACTCCAGAAGTTACGGCAAATGTATCGGCGATCGCTGCCCAGAGTAAGGTAAGAGGCAAATTAGTAGAGATGCAGCAGCAATGGGGCAAAGAAGGCGGTTTGATCGCCGAAGGCAGAGATATCGGCACCAGTGTCTTTCCTGACGCGGAATTAAAAATCTTTTTGACTGCAACCGTGGCAGAAAGAGCTAAAAGACGCTGGCAAGATCTGCAAAATCAAGGACGAGATGATATTAGTATTGAACAATTGGCTTTAGATATCCAACAGCGAGATGAACAAGACAGCAATAGAGCGATCGCACCACTTAAAAAAGCCGATGATGCTATTGAATTAATTACTGACAATCTTACTATCGAGGAAGTGATTGAAAAAATAATCGAACTCTACAATCAAATTTAATTGATAACTAATTCATTCTCCACTTAGCCAAGCGATCGCACTTCTAATCCATTCTTCTACGTTAGAATTTTTAAGTAGCTGATTATCTTGACTAAGAGCAGTCAAAACCTGTTCGATTTCTTCATTGCTATAACCAAGAGCCAAGAGAGTCATTTCTAAATCCTCTTTGATTTCAGGCTTAGGAGCAAAAACAGCATCAGGCTGCTGCACTTCTACGCCAGATATATTGGAGATTTTGTGCCACTCGGCTAGCTTAGTCTTTAATTCTAAAGCAATTCTCTCTGCGGTCTTTTTGCCCACACCAGGAGTTTTGGTGAGAGTAGGAATATTGCTGGTAACTATTGCCCCAACTAACTCCGATATCCCTAAAGTATCAATTAAAGCGATCGCCAGCTGCATCCCAATTCCGCTAACGGCAGTTAACTGACGAAACAAATCTCTCTCTACTAGCGTTGGAAAACCATAAAGGATCTGTTTGTCCTCTTGAATCTGTAAATGAGTAAAAACTTGCAGCAATTCATCTTGCTCTACATCTAACTGACGTGCAAAACGAGAATAGATTTGCATTTCATAGCCAATATTATTAACCTCCAGAATCAAAAAAAGGCGATTTTGAGTATTTTTGACAATTTCTACTTTTTTACCCTTAAGGTAACTAATCATTAATTTCGTCGTCTAAACAGTTATTTATTACCCTATATTTATTCATAGTAACTGTTTAAAACATTGAATATTAAAAATTAAGTTTGTAGTCTGTAGTCAAAAAAACTACCTAACTGTCCTGACTACCCTAACTGTTAAATTAATACTAATGTTGATTGTGATCGAAGCCACAAGCCATTTCTACGGCTGCACGCCCTTTAATGTTGGCTTCTTCAGCAGTTAAGAAAATACTATCAAAATTAAATGCTGTTCCTGAAAAATCAATAATACTAAAACGATACAAGTGATCTACCGAACTGTAAATCAGCAAAGTGTAGCCATTAATTCCTGTTACATTTTCAATTTTCATTGCCAACTCCTTGATGAAAATAGTTGCTTAACGGTATTGTTTTCAATCTCAGTTATTTATAAATACAGATAATATGTTCTGAATATGCAAAGATTGCGAAATTGATGGCTGATACAAAATACAAAAAAAGGCTACTTGACTTACTGTCAGATAGTGAATTATTTTGCGATCGGACAATATTTTTTTGGCAACTTTGCCTTGAATATTATTGTATTAACTATTATTTATTTGAGGTATAACTTATATTAGGCTTTTTTTTTAAGTCTAAATCAACCGTGATCTTACCTAAGTCATCATGTGTTCTTGGCTTTTTCAGTATTTTTGCTGAATATATTTCCTATATAAATACGAGGCTTAATCAAAAAATATAGTCACCGCCAAAAGTATCAGGACATAATTTTTAGATGTAGGGACGAATGGTATTCGCCCTTAAAATACGTTTTGTCCTAATAGAAGTGTCAGTTGCTATGGTAGTGTTTCAAGAAATGGTGGCAATCTTAAAACAGGAATTGCTCAGACCAAAGCAGCGAGGGGGACAACCAAAACTGAGTGTCGAAGATCAATTGTTAATTGCTCTAGAATATTGGCGAGAGTATCGGATCTATTTTCACATCGGTCAATCCTGGAGAATTTATGAATCGACAGTATGTAGAATAGTCCATCGGGTAGAAGATAAGTTGATCAAATCAAGAAAGTTTAGTTTGCCTGGAAAAAAAGCACTCTTATCTACTGACTTCGATGGAAAAAGAATATAATCGGGGATTAGCAAAACACAGAATATATGTCGAACACATTATTCGTGCAATCAAGATTTTTCGGATTTTGGCACAGCCATACCGTAATCGTCGCCATCGATTTGGGTTACGTTTTAATCTGATTGCTGGTTTGTATAATTGTGGATTGAGTTTAGCGATCGCCGAAACGACGCGCTAGATCGTCAAGCGTCTTTTCGTTTCGACCTGGCGCAATCACGCAGCCCGCTCCCATTGCTAGAGCGACTGCGACAGCAGAGCTGCCAAAATTCCCAGTGGCACCACTGACTAGAAGTGTCTCTCCTGCCTGCAAGTTCGCCGCCAGCAGACCACCGTAAGGCACAAGCAGCGTGTTCATCGCGCACCATCGCCCCGCATCTACTGGGTTGAGTGAGCCAATTTGGATGGCGTTCTCTGTTGGAATCATCATTTGTTCGGCGAAGGGGCCATGATGAAAATGCTTTTGCAGGCGCAGTCCACCTTCACCACGAGCGCTCCAGCCTTGCAAGGCTATGTCTGGGGACAGCGCGTCGTCACGCGATCGCACGGTAGGATCGCAGACGACCCAATCGCCAACAGCGAGATGGGTAGCGTCTGGACCAACTGCAAGCACTTTGGCAATGGCACCGCACCCCGGTGCCATCGGTAACTTCAGTGGATATTTTCGCGCGCCGCTGAAGACTTCGTCCGCATAGGACAGAACAGGGGCTGCTACGACATTGACGACGACCTCCCCCGTACCTAGGATCGGATCTGGTAAGGTTCCAATCACAAGTGGCGATCCAAACTCATTTAAAATTGCTGCTTTCATAGTTATTCTCCTTTCTGTATGGTTGCAATCATCGCTCGAACAGGAATTAGGCGCGATCGCCGTTATCAAACCAGCTTTCATGGCGATCGCATTTTACTAAACTAGACTTTAGACATTAGTTTTTTCAGTCTGTATAGAGTTTCTACGTGGAGACTGCGGTGGCTTTGATTCCTCCAGCACAAAATGATATACTATAGCCGCAGCAGCCCCTCCAGCTAAAGGACCAAGCCAGTAAAGCCAAAAATATTGAAGATGACCTCCTACTAAAGCAGGACCAAAATAGCGAGCAGGGTTCATTGCAGAAGCACCCAAAGCACCCCCAGCCAGTATAGCCAAAGATATGGTCAAACCAATAAACAATCCGCCCACCTGAGGAGCGCGATAATCCATAGCAGTTCCAAAAACCACAAACACTAGGAAAAAACTAAAGATAAATTCCCTGACAAAAGCCATCACAATAGTTTCATTTTCTCCCAGAGATGGGGTTCCCATACTTATAGCATCAAGTACATTTCCAGCAATGACTAGCTTGAGTAAGCTAGCTGCAAAAATAGCCCCCAGGCATTGAAAAACAATATATCCTAAAGCATTTTTTAGATCGATTTTTTTACCAATCCAAGCCCCGAAAGTAACGGCAGGATTGAGATGACCACCACTAATAGCAGCCGTAGCACTAACCATAACGGCAATAGTAAAACCGTGAGCTAGGGCGATAGCCGTCAAATCTACTGCTTTTCCACTAATGCCACCTCGATTCATATAGTTGGTTGCAATTGAGCCAACACCAACAAATATTAAGGCAAAAGTCCCAATGAATTCGGCAATAAAAGCTTTTGTTTTCATGATTTTATCCAGTTAATTTTGCTTTGTATGCAGTAGCTAGAAGTGAGGGCAACCCCGCCTCTACCCCCCTCAATCCCCCCCGCAGGGGTAGTAGAGTCTCTCCTAAAAGGAGAGATTTAGAGAGGTTGGAGAGGTGACGTTACCGAATCTGAAGAGCTAAAAGCTAATAGCTACAAGGTAGCCAGTTAAACTATTAGAGGTTGCTCTATATCGGATAACATCGAAGCCTCACCAGATTAAATGCAGCTTAATAAATCTAGATTGCTCTCGTCTTCCATAATCTTGTGGTAACTTGCCAATTTTTGCTCGATCGCCCTGTCAGTTCTTTAAAGGCGATCGCCATGAAAGCTGGTTTGATAACGGCGATCGCATCTTTTCAAGCTACACTTGACTGTTGGTCGGCCTTTTCTGCTGCTTCAAACCCAATCTTGGCATGAGTCCCATCGCAGAAAGGTCGTTTTCCCGAAACCCCACAGCGACAAAGTGCTATAGGGTCTTTGGTTTCAAAAGATTGTCCACTACCGTCAGTAATGAAGGCATCTCCTTTAACGATAAAAGGACCGTTATCTTTTGCTTGAATAGTTATATCTGACATGATGTTCTCTTTGGTAAAATTAATTATTCATTTGTGGTTCGCCATTGGCGACCATCCTGATTAAGTAATTCATCGGCTGCTTTTGGTCCCCAAGTTCCCGCAGCATAATTAGGAAAATCGGCTTTATTTTCCTGCCAAGCCTTTAGTATGGGATCGACAATATTCCAGGCTGCTTCTGTATTATCGGCTCTTTGAAACAGAGTAGCATCGCCAATTAGACAGTCATAAATTAGGGTTTCGTAGCCAGTTGCAGGAGCGGCTTTGAACCTATCTTTGTAGGAAAAGTCCATCTCTATACCGTCGATGTTTACCTTTGGTCCAGGGACTTTTGCGCCAATTTGCAAAGATATTTTTTCCTCTGGCTGTATCTGTATGAGCAGAAAATTGGGAGTCAGGCATTCAACTGGGGTATCACGAAACATGGCAAAGGGGGCTTGCTTAAACTGAATCGCAATCTCTGTAGTTCGTTGAGGCATATATTTACCCGTCCTAAGATAGAATGGTACACCCGCCCAACGCCAGTTATCGATTAATAGTTTGAGTGCTACATAAGATTCGGTATTTGAGTTAGGATTAACTCGCGGTTCATCTCGATAGGCTTTTGCCTCTTTGTCCCCTACCTGTCCTTTGTCGTACTGTCCCCGTACCACATAATCAGCCACTTCTTCGGGGGCGATCGCTTCTACTGCATGAAACAGCTTAGTTTTTTCATCCCGCACTGCATCGGCTGCAAAACAGGTGGGTGCTTCCATCGCGGTTAGTGCTAGTAGTTGAAACAGGTGATTGGGAATCATATCCCTTAATGCACCAGCCTTATCGTAGTAGTTACCGCGCTTTTCTACGCCAACGGTTTCCGATACCGTGATCTGAACGTAGTCGATATGGTTGCGATTCCAGATCGGTTCAAATATCCCATTACCAAAACGGAAAACCATCAGATTTTGGACAGTTTCTTTGCCTAAGTAATGATCGATACGATAAACTTGGCTTTCATCTAAAATGCTGAGGATATCTTTATTGAGATTACGAGCCGAATCTAAGTCCTGTCCAAACGGCTTTTCAATGATTATCCTACGCCACTGTTCGTCTGACTGGTCGGTCAGCTTGGCTTTACCCAACCCTTCAACAATCGGCTGGAAGAAATTAGGGGAAGTTGCCAAGTAAAATAGATAATTACCACTTGTTCCTTTTTCGTCGTCTACCTTAGATAGCTTTGACTGTAGCTGCTGATAAGTATTAGGATCTTCAAAATCACCCTGAAGATAATCTAACCGCGACTCAATCTGGTTCCAAACTTCACTATCTACTTCTTGGGTAGCAAACTCTTTGATGTCTTGGCTCATTTGGTCGCGAAATTCATCGCTACTCAAGTCCGTGTGTGCCACGCCGATAATGGCGAACTCCTTGGGCAACAAGCCAGATTTAGCCAAATTATATAAGGCGGGCATCAACAGGCGTTTAGTTAAATCACCTGCTGCACCAAATATGGCGATCGCACATGGTTCGGCAGGTTCGGGCTGTTCGATTTTTGTTTCACATTTTTGGGCTGTATTAATCATAGTTAATTTGTTTGTTTGACATTTACATTCCCGTCTTTTTAAGTAGCGAGTAGCAAGTTCTAAAGGATTCCTAACTTCTCGGTTAACAATTTGCGATAGATTTCAGTTTGGATAATGGGTAATGATTACTTACTACCTACTACCTACTACCTATTTACCAATCAATAACAATGTTTAAACGAGAAGTATTAAGTCGGCTACTTATTATCTTCACCAAAAGAATGCTGTTCGACATGACCACCAAACTTGTAGCGCATTGCCGATAATGATTTTTCAGCAAAAGTGTGTCCTTTGCGGGAGCGAAAACGATTGTAAAGAGCAGAGGTAATTACTTCGGCTGATACTGCTTCTTCTACTGCTGCCATTACCGTCCAGCGTCCTTCACCAGAGTCAGAAACGTAACCTTCATATTTTTCCAGCTTGGGATCTTCTGCTAGGGCCATCGCTGAGAGATCCAATAGCCAAGAGCCAATAACGCTACCCCTACGCCATACTTCGGCAATATCAGCGATATTAAGGTCAAAACGATGTTCTTCTGGTAGTTTTTCGCAAGCAGCCTGTTCAAAGATCTCAAATCCTTCAGCATATGCCTGCATAATCGCGTATTCTACGCCGTTGTGAACCATTTTGACGAAATGACCCGCACCCGTAGGACCACAGCGTAAATAGCCTTCATCGGCAGTAGGATTTAGTTTTTCTCGATTAGGAGTTGGGGTAACATCACCATTACCTGGAGCGATCGTGCTGAAGATCGGATCGAGATGTTCTACCGCCTCTTTATCTCCGCCAATCATCAAGCAATAACCGCGATCGATACCCCATACTCCACCGCTAGTTCCTGCATCTATGAAATGAATGCCTTTCTCTTTAAGTATCTTTCCTCGACGGACGCTATCTTTGTAATAAGAATTACCACCATCGATTACCATATCTCCAGATTCTAATAAATCTGCCAGTTCCATTACCATTTTTTCTGTCGGTTCGCCATCAGGAACCATGACCCATATGGCACGAGGCTTGGCTAATTTCTTGACCAACTCGTCAAGAGAATAAGCACCTATTGCCCCTTCTTTTTCCATTTTCTCGATTTTTCCTGGGCTACGGTTGTTAACTACGCATTCATGTCCGTCGCGCATTAAACGACGCACCATATTTGCACCCATTTTTCCTAAACCAATCATGCCAATCTGCATTTTTCTTTTCTCCTAATTAATTATTTTGTGTGAGCTATTAGCTATTAACTACTTCTTACTTCTTACTTCTTACTTTTTACTTTCTCAAGCCAAAGCCTCTGCCACGGCAGTTTGTAATTGCATCAAACCTGCTGAAACATCTTTATTTAGATGTATGCGTAACGCCCGGCGATCACGTTCGGCTAAAACTTGGAAATCTCCCTGTGCCTGGGTGGTTTTGACGACACTAAAGCCGTATTTATGACCGGGAATGGGCAGATCCTCAGCATCATCACAAGTGATTTGTAAAAAGACTCCTGTATTAGATCCACCCTTGTAAGCCTGTCCAGTAGAGTGTAAAAAGCGAGGTCCAAAGCCAACACAGGTTGCTACCTGTTTGTGATCGCGAATTTCTCGGCGCATTATTTGCAGTTGTCCAGAAAGGGCATCATTTCTTTCGATATAAGCTAGCAAAGCTAGATAATCTCCAGGACTCAGGCGATCGAGATGAGCGCGCAGATATTCTGTTAAAGAAGTGTTGTCACCGACTGCTTGCTGTAGTGCTTCAGCATTTGACTGGTTGGTAAACAACTTAATCCCATTTGCCTCAAATATTGGTTCTTGGTCGGGGAGTTTGCCAGTTTTTTCGTATTCGCTGGTTAGCTGGCGCGTGACTTCCTTACTAGCTTCGACATCTGGCTGATTAAAGGCATTGATGCCAATAATAGACCCTGCTACCGCCGTGGCGATTTCCCAGCGAAAAAATTCTTGTCCTAACTGATAAATATCGGCGATTTCAATTTTTACTACTGGTTGTCCTGCTGCTTGTAGAGACTCAACTGCATGGTCTTGTTCGGGATCGGCAGCATCGCTAAAACGGATATAGGCAAACAGGCGATCGCTCCCGTAGACTTCAGGCTTTCCTAAAGGTTCATCGGCGACAGGAACTAACCCTTTACCATCTTTACCCGTAGATTCGGCTAAAAGCTGTTCTAACCATGCACCAAGATCGGCAATGGCAGGAGAAGCAATTAAAGTTACTTTATTTCGTTCCGCATTTGCCAGCACTCCCATAATAGTGCCTAAAATCAACCCAGGATTTTCACTAGTAGGAACAGAAGCAGCACAAGAATGTACCATCACCTCAGCTTCGTCAAGGAACTTGGCGACATTTACTCCCATTACGGCTGCTGGCACCATGCCAAAATTGGAGATAGCTGAATAACGTCCGCCAATACCAGGGACACCAAAGAAAATATGACGGAAATCATCCCCTTCGGCTACCTGCTGTAGATGAGAACCAGGATCGGTTACGGCGATGAAGCGATTACCCGCCAATTCTATCCCCAGTCTTTGCTGTAGGCGATCGAAGAAATATTCTTTAAAGATATTTGGTTCCAAAGTATTGCCCGATTTACTGGAAACAATAAACAGAGTCCTAGTAAGATCGATCTTACTTTCAAGAGCTTTAATCTGTGCAGGATCGGTAGAATCGAGGATATGTAATTCTGGATAGCCTTCAATTTTGCCAAAGGTTAGGCGCATGACTTCGGGACAAAGAGATGAGCCACCCATACCCAACAATACCGCGTGTTCAAATTCTGAATCTTTAATTTCTTGTGACAGACTTTGCAAACGATCTAAGTGTGCCAGTTGATCTTCGGTAATGCCCAACCAACTTAACCACTCACTTTCGTCGCTACCAGTCCACAAGTCGGCATCCATTGACCATAGCTGCCTTATCTTTCCTGTATCCTGCCACTCGGCAATAGTTTTTTCTACCTGGGTGGCTAATTCTTGAGGTAGAGAATAGCTGAAGCGATTAATTCCTTTGCCTAATATAGCTTCGCGTTTTTGCTCTACCGCACTTAAAAGCTTATCAAACGCTTCGGCAAACTGCTTTACGCCCTTTTCTAATAGCTCATCAGTAATTTCCTCAAGAGAGATACCTACTTCCTCTAATTTTTCGAGGGTATTTTTGGCATACTCCACATCGGTAATTAAACTATCGCTATGTTCGCCGCGATCGCGATATATTGCTAGAGTAGCGGGAGGAATAGTATTGACCGTATTTTCGCCAATCAATTCTTCTACATAGCGAACTTCACCGTATTTCGGATTCTTAGTACTGGTACTTGCCCACAACAAACGCTGGGGTGTTGCACCGCCAACCGCCAGTGCTTTCCAGCGAGGAGCGTTATGATAAAGCTGCTGGTAATATTGATAGGCTAATTTGGCATTACAAATTGCTATTTTTCCCAGTAGAGACTGAAGTTTTTCTTTTGTCTCTCCTTGAGCTTGTTTGAGCTTTGCTTCTATACGATCGTCCACTGCCGTATCGATGCGACTGACAAAAAAGCTGGCGACGCTTTTTACTTTACTTACATCACCCCCAGTTGCACCATAAGTTTCTAAACCAGAAATATATGCCTCCGCTACTTCCTGATACACTTTTTGAGAAAATAACAGCGTCACGTTGACGTTTATCCCCTCGCCGATTAACTGCTGTATAGCAGGAATACCTTCAGGGGTGGCAGGAACTTTAACTAACAAGTTAGGACGGTTAACAGTCTTCCATAGGCGACGTGCTTCGGTTAAGGTTTTATCGGTATCGTGCGCTAAATGAGGAGATACTTCTAAACTTACATAACCATCAGTGCGATTAGTCTCATCATAAACAGATTTAAACATATCTGCTGCTGCCTGGATGTCTTCTACTGCCACCTTTTCATATAAAGACATGGCATCAAAATCTTGTCCTGTTGACAAAGCTTCAAGGGTGCTGTCATAATCACTGCTACCTGCGATCGCCTTTTGGAATATAGACGGGTTGGAGGTTAAACCCCGAAGACCGTCTTCTTCAATCATTTTCTTTAAGTCACCGCTTTCAATTAGGCTGTGTCTAATATAGTCTAGCCAAACCGACTGTCCGTAATTTTGGAGTTGTTTGAGTGAGTTCATTTTTTTTCTCTTTCAATTTTTATTATTTACCCTGAGAAACTTTTGTAAGTAATTCTTACTTTTCAAAATGAAGAAATATTTGCTAATTGTTTGTTTAGTAAAATAATGGCTGCCGACTCTTGTAACTTGCGATTGCTAGGCTCGATTGCTGATGCTTTCACATTTACTAATACTTCTCTCAACTTGGAAGAGCAAATGGCAAATCCTAAAGTTTAAATTGTTCTAAACTGCCAGTTTTTTCAAACTGAAGAGCTTTCATCTATCAATTGCTCCTGATGTAAATAATTAATGCTTGAATAAAGTGCAAACTATTTATTTACGATGAGTTTAAACTAAACGATTGAGCATTTCTTCCATATTCTTGCTCCAAGATGTCAAATCTTGCCCTACACCATCAAAAGATATGTGTGCAAAGATACAAAAACTTTATTTAGAGCCTTTGACTATTGTTTCTCTAGCTTTTGATAGAAGAATTTTATTCTAGAAGCTCTAGTATTCTAATTAAATAGAATAGCTTTGAAATAATTTTAGGCACGGTTAGAGAAAATACGCGCAGAGTGGGCATCTGCTGCAAAGGTGCCGTTTTACTAACTTTTTGAAGCGATCGCTCTTCTGTTGACTTCTGGTAGAAGGAGAAAGCCTGCTAAACGATGCGACGGGAATTGTGATCTTCAATCTAGTGTTGGCGGGTTCAGCCACGGAAACCAAAAACGTTGCTGTCTCAGGCTTAGTCGTTATCTACCGTTTCATGAGCATAATATCTGGTTCATCATGGCATAGTCGCCTTGGAATAAGGCATTTTCAGATTCTATATGAATGCGATTTGGCGATTCTTCGTGCGAGCGATCGCGTTACCGAGCAACTCCAAAACCTGCGCCAGTATGACCATACTGACAAGGCAATTTTCTCTAACTGTATAAAGCACTACATTATAGAGCATCAAGAAGCTTATAACAGAATCGTGCAGAGCAATCAGCAAATCCCTGAAGCAACCCGCATAGCTGGTAAGCAAATTGTGCATCGAGTCGCTGCTCGCAGTAGAAGACAGGCGATCGCGAATCTGCTAGAGGATGGCGTTATTTCAACCACTGTCGATAAAACTGTCCGAGAGCAGTTACGCAATAAAATTTACTATTTATCAAAACAATTTCTTAGAAGCGGAACGCGCAATGCGTTGCCAGTCATCTTCTTCTCATTACTTCGACCTTCGCTGATGAAAGAGTTTCTACTCCTCTTTCAAATCTTGCACCTTGATATCCTCGATCTACCCAAATTAGTTCTAGTCTGTCCAGATTCTTTTGTGATTCGAGTAATAGTGCTAGTCCGTTAATTCTCTCAGAACCGTTTGCTTCGCTTACGATGACCTCCAATAATAACCCTAATGTGTCTACGAAAATATGCCGTTTTCTACCTTTTACCTTTTTTCCACCGTCAAAGCCATATACTTCCCCCTGCTTGCTCCGTCTTTACGCTGAGGTTTCCTCAGCGCAGGCGGTGCGCTTTTTTCAGTCGTTTTTACTGACTGACTATCGATCAATGCTGCACTTGGCTGAGCTTCTCTTCCTTGTTGCTGTCTTAATTCTTCTCGAAGTATTTGATTTATTCGATACCAAATTTTGTTCCTATTCCATTTGTCAAAGTAGGTTCTGAGCGTTGACCAATGAGGAAAATCATGGGGCAATGCTTGCTATTGACATCCTTCTTCGAGTAAATAAAATATGGCATTAACTACTTGCCTCAAATCCGTGTCTCTTTTACGTCCACGTACTTTGCTCTTTGGCAATAACGGTTCAATAATTTCCCACTCGCGATCGCTTACATCTGAAGGATAGACTCTTCTTTCCATTTCAATTCAATACAAGAAAGAGATTTGATTATTCAAACCTTTGAAAACAATTGCTATTATTCTTACTATACGCCTTACGTTCAGTTTCTGTTTTTTACTGGATGTAGACCATAGTAAAGCAATTGCCTTGCAATGGAAACATATTACTGAGAGTGCAATTAAGTTTCGACAAGCCGTTGTTATGTCTGAATCTGGATTAGTTTGTAAGGAAGGATTGAAAACTCAAAAAAAACGAGATTTTCCTAACTGCTTTGTGTCGTTTGAACGAAATTGCTTGTTCATATGCTGACTAAAAGTCACTATAGCGATTGTCTACGGCAATCCGACATTCCTTCGGAATGACGAATCGCGTGGAGCGATTGCACATTGCCGATACATCTTTAGGACTACCTAATTTTTAAGAGCCTAAAAGTACTTTTTGGTAAGCAAAGCCAATTTTTCTTTAGTTGCAGCAGGTATTTTATCAGGAGGAGTCAAGATAGCATATTTTAAAGCTGAATGAGCCATTGATTCTGGCGGTTTGGCGTTTAACCTTTTAACTGCTTCTTCAATTACTAATTGAGCGTTGACAGCATTTTTCTGTAAATTATCAATAATCATTTCCACCGTAACGCTGTCATGATCGTTATGCCAACAGTCGTAATCTGTAACTAAAGCAAGAGTGGCATAGGCAATTTCGGCTTCTCTAGCTAACTTAGCTTCAGTCAAATTGGTCATGCCAATCACGGTTGCCCCCCAACTACGATAAAGATGAGACTCGGCTTTAGTAGAAAATGCGGGACCTTCCATACAAACATAAGTACCACCACGATGCAGATTCAACTCAGATAAATTTAAAGACTCTACAGCATCAGCTAAAACACTAGCCAGGTTGGGGCAAACAGGATCGCCAAAAGCAATATGAGCTACCAAACCTTCGCCAAAAAAAGTCGATTCGCGATTTTTGGTGCGATCGATAAACTGATCGGGTATTACCATATCTAAGGGTTTAGCTTCTTCTATTAAAGAGCCAACCGCAGAAGCAGAAATAATATATTCTACTCCCAATTGCTTCATAGCATAAATATTGGCACGAAAAGGTAGCTCTGAGGGTAGCAGATGATGACCACGCCCATGACGAGCTAAGAAAGCTACTGTTGCGCCTTCAATTTCTCCAACTATTAAGGCATCAGAGGGATTGCCAAAAGGAGTGGATAATTTTACCTCCTGGATATCTTTTAGAGCGTCCATTTTATACAAACCACTGCCGCCAATGATGCCAATCTTTGCTGCTACCATAAAAATTAATGCCGTATTATAAATTAATGCCGTATTATGTTTAGTCGAACTTGATTCTTGATTATTTTAGCGATTTAAGCAAACATCTACTGATATCTCTAACTGCACTAATTGTTGATTTAAAGCGATCGCATCTTAAATCGGTGGGCAAAATTGTTTTATTGAATAGTACTATCTAATTTCTAGAATTTGCCCACCCTACAAAACTTATCCATCTACCTCCGTTGCTAATACCAAAGGCATTATTTCTGTAGCAGGAGAAAAGGTAATATTGTTCGTAATGCGATCGCGAATTAATTGAGCAATCATCTGATTAAGACGATACATTTCTGGACAAGGATTATAACGATACTTAACGTCGATAATGCGTTGCTTTTTACGTGAGATTATAGAAGAATTTTTCTTTTTCTCCTCTACTTGTTTACTGCGGTTACGCAGAAAAATATCGGGTTTCTCACTAGTGTTTTTCACGTCGGGTAAAGTTTCTAGTACAGGATTTTGCCAATAGCCCTTGTAGTTTTCACTTTTAGGATTCTTATACAGCTTGAAACTGTCTATAGTCGGAATATACAGGGCATAAAATTCGCCTTCTTTGACTACATGAAAACATCCCCAGTCTTTTTCTTGTCGATTTAGTAAGATATCAAGAGTTAGCCCCAAAGATGGGAGATTATTGAGGTTAGTAGGATAATTTTGATGGCTATTCATAAACTTCAAAAAGGTTGTAGTATTGCCAATCAAACCAAGATATGGTCAATTGATTAAAGGCATAGTTTTATAAATTTTTTACAGGTATTAACAAAACACTATAATCATGGATCTAAAAAAATTTCTAGATTTAAGTGAGGGAAGATGGTTTAGTCAGCGTACTAATTATCTCTTAGGCGGGGACAAAGCAGACAACAGTAAAGCAGATATTACTATCGAAGTTATGGCGAACGATGATTCACGAGCCATTGAACTATGTCAAAAGCATCATTTAGACCCCAAGCTCATAATTGGTGGTACAGTTCAAAGCTGGGATAATTCTGTAGATTGGGGCAAAGACAAGCAGGTAGGCTCGGCAACTGTAGTTTTAGTTGGTAATCCAGATAGCGATCGCACTGGCAAAATAATTCGTCCCCAGGATACTAAAGTATGCGGTCATTATCTCTTAGGCGCAGACGAAGCCTTAACTTTAACCATTGAGAACGATCGAATGTACGCCGAAGAGCGTCAATGGTTTGCCAGCGATAACTTTAAAATGCGTACCACAGTTGTCAAATATCACGATGGTAGAAAACAAACCTCCTTTTATTCAGAAATTCGCAAAGCAGCACCGAAAAACAATGAACAATGAACGTTTATTTTGCCCCAACATCAGTAATCAAATCATCTTCTAGACTGTAGCTGACGGTAAACATCACGCAGATCGACATTGTGGTAAGCCAGGGCAACCAGAGTATGATAAAACAAATCTGCTACTTCTGAGGCGATCGCTTTTGAGTCATCATCTTTACAAGCCATTACTACTTCTGCTGACTCTTCGCCAATTTTCTTGAGGATTTTGTTGTCTCCTGCTGCAAATAACGAACAGGTATAAGAACTATCTGTAGGATTTTCGGCGCGATCGCGAATGACTCGATATACTTCAGTTAAAGTATCGGCGGGGGGAGCTTTTTTATTTTTGCTTTCGCCTAGCTGATGGAAACAGCTTCGCTCTCCAGTGTGACAAGCAACGTCGCCTATTTGCTCAATAGTAACTAAAAGAGCGTCACTGTCACAGTCATAGCGTAAAGATTGTACTTTTTGAATATGCCCCGAAGTTGCCCCTTTATGCCACAATTCTTGACGCGATCGACTCCAATACCAAGCTTCTCCCGTCTCGATGGTTTTTTGCAGTGAATCTTTGTTCATCCACGCCAGCATTAAAACCGTACCGTCAAGATAATCTTGAGCGATCGCAGGTACTAATCCCTGCTCGTTGTAGCAAATTTCATTTAAAGGAATATTGTAATTTTTGATTGTGCTTGAGGACATTATTTATACTGTGCAAAATTTAGATTGTGCAGTTAGAAAAGTATAGAGTATTGGAAAGAACCATACACAAACTATAGATCTTTCCTCAGTCCTTTTTAAGTTCTGGTACAATATCCGTCAAACATACCAGAAAGTCATGAATACATCAATACATATACCTAAAGAGTTGAGCGATCGCTTAAATACATATTTAAAGCATAACAAGATGCCCAAAAATAAGTTTATTGTGGAGGCAATTGAAAAAACGTTAAACGAAAAAGAAGATAAAGAGGCTTGGCATCCTGACATTCTTAATTGGCAAGGAGTACCAGAGTTTGAGGTAGATCGAGAAGATTTCTATTTATCTTCTCGCGAGGAAATATTTTAATGTTTCTCTTGGACACTACTACAGTTTCGGATTACCTTCGAGGTAACAAGAACATAATCGATCATTTAAGACAGACCTCTTTTAAGCTGGTTTATATTAGCTCAATTACTAAATTTGAGCTTGAATACGGATTGCTCAAAAAGCCTAGCTTAAGAAAACTCCTTGGAGGACAGTTAGATTTGCTCTATCGTCAAATAAATGATGTTGGGTTTGATTCTGAATGCGCCAAGGTAGCTGCTGCTATTAAACAGCACTTGGTTACTGCTGGTACACCAATAGGCGTTGAAGACTTTTATATTGGCGCGATCGCATTACATCGTGGTTTTGCCGTAGTCACAAGTAACACCAAGCATTTTGAGAGAATTCAGGGATTAGAGATTGTAAATTGGAAAATAGGCAATATACAGTAGGGTGGGCAAAATAGTTTTTTAGGTAGAGTTAAGTTGAAACCGAGATTTGCCCACCTTACCTATAGAGTCAGCTTTTATTTAGAAATCACTTTGAATCAATCTGTCGCTTCAAATTTAACCAAGCTATATATTTTGCGCGGTTTAGCTTTTGCTTGGTTTCCGATCCCGACTATTGTTTTATTTTACGAGAGTCATGGACTGGGTTTAGAACAGGTAGTCTTGCTCAAAACCATCTTATCCCTGTCAGTTTTGGTCTTAGAAGTGCCATCGGGATACTTAGCCGATGTTTGGGGTAGAAAAGCCTGTCTGGTGATAGGTAGCGGGGTTTGGGTTGGTAGCTGGTTAATTTATTGTGTTGGCAGTTCTTTTACAGAATTTGCGATCGCTGAAATATTAGCAGGAGTAGCAGGAAGTCTGATTTCGGGGGCGGATACTGCCTTAAGTTTTGATAGTTTATTACAGTTGGGGCGGGAAAAGTATTATCAAATTTGGGAAGGAAGATTAGTTGCGATCGCTGGCATTAGTGAGGCGGTATGTGGCATTATCGGTGCTGCGATCGCTTCTGTTAATTTAGTCTATCCTTTTTATCTTCAGACAGTCTGTTTAGTTGTCTATTTCTGTTTGGCATTAACTTTAGTTGAGCCTAAGTGCCATCAACCTATTGCAAAAAACCAAAAGTTAGGGCAGCTTAAAAGTATTGTAGTTGATGTATTTAAACGTCCTCGTCTGCGATGGCTGATTTTGTTAAGCGGTACTTTTTCTAGTGCTAGCTTTTTAATTGTTTGGTTGTCTCAAGACTATTTAAAACTATTAAATATACCTATTCAGGCTTTTGGTTGGGCGTGGGCAATATTTCATCTGGGTATGAGTTTGGCTTCGGTTAATACTCATCACTTTGAACGTATTTTAGGCATCAAAAAAGCCACTTTAATTTTGGTTTTACTGCTAGCTATTGCTTATATTGCTTTGGGCAGCATCGATCGAGTCTGGGGAGTGGCTTTTATTATGATCATCTATTTAGTTAGAGGTTTCTCTTCTCCGCTAATTCTTAACGCTATTAACCAGCAAATTTCCTCTTCCGTGCGTGCTACTATTCTCTCAATCAATAGCCTAGTGTTTCGGATTGGTTTTGCTGTTGTTGCGCCTATAGTTGGCGCGATCGCATCTCGCTACGATCTATTTACAGGATTAATCGCTGCTGGGTGCTTGTTTCTAATTTCAGGCTTATTTTGTTGGTGGCAATTGGTTAACAACAGGGCCTTTTATAGTTGATAACCAAGAGTAACTAAAAAGTCTTCTATTTTGGTTATTCTGTCTTCCAAATTTAATTTCTGAACATTAAAAGCAGAAGCAGATAACTTTTGGACAACGGTAATAAAATCTGACCAGCAGATAAATCTGCCGAGTCGCCACAAGCCCCATCTTTTAAGCGAGGGCTTAAAGCAATTCACATTAGACGTTAAATAGCTAATAGCTTAGCTACTTAACCAACAGACACCTCTAGATAGCCATTGATAAATTTCGCCCCTGTTACAGAATTACCACGCCAAGCAGCAGGAAGAGTAATATTACGTCGCTGATCTCCAGCCTCAATCGTAATTTCTGGACCATATTGGGTCAGCTTTACCTCTTTTTTATCAAATCCTGGCAAAAATACCTTGATTTTGCGTTCTGCCATGACAAATTCTGTAGGCTTGGGTACGTCAAGCCTGTCATCCATGGCAGGTAATTTGTCAATTATTGCCTGCCAGTTATCACCATCAAATTTAGGTATAGAAGCAACACTTAAGGGAGCAAAATCAGCAGATACACTGTCAGTAATAGTTCCCTGGTTGACTATTAACCCACCTACACCCAAACTAATTTGTTGCGCGCTACCCCAAAGATATTTTGCCGTCGCTACTGCTGCGGGGTCGGGAGTTGTAACCAAATAAGCCATTACCTTTCCCTGATTCAAAGCTGCCGTACCGTTTTCTAACATTTGGCTGGCAGGATTATCTGTAGTGTTAGTAACGTCGTTAGCTGACCAAGTTGTATTGAAGATGGCACTAGTAACGGGCTGTACAAAGGGAGATAGGGTTTTAACAATATCTGATTCAGAAAATACTCCTCGAAAACGGCGAACGTACCAGCTTAAAATTTCTGGCAGTCCAAACATTCTCAAGGTGTCTATGCCTCCTGTACCATCGTAAATAATTACGTCATATTTATTGCTTTGATAATATTCGCGGATAGCATTAAGAGCTAAGGCTCGATCCATACCAGGCAAGATGCCCAACTCCTGACCATATACCTGTTTAAGAATTGGCGATCGCAAATACTGTGCCTCTAGTTGCTTAACCTGCTCCCAGCTATTTTCTAGCAATACAGCCGAATTTAATTGCATTGCTGCAAAATTAGAACTAATTTCTTGAGGTTCGGTGGTAGGAGTTGTTCCTAGTGCCATCCCCCAAGCAGGACTAGAATCTTGTCCGATTAAGAGAACTCTTTTTCCTTCTGTAGCTAGCTTTTTAGCAGTTGCGATCGCGCTAGTAGTGCGACCCGTACCGCCTTTACCCAAAAAGGTGACGATCAAGGACATACGTTAAAAAATTTAGTCTGTTATATATTTATCTTATTATGAATGACTATACAGGCTTAATTTCATCCTCAAAAAACCAGGTAGATGAGCGATCGTCGAACTGAACAACTACGCCCACACCACTGCCATCAGTCATTTTATATTCTTTTATAGTACCGACTTTGCCGAGTGTTCCAGCAACGTTTCTATTTACTCTGTCTCTAATTCTATAAACTTTTACTTTTTGCCCGATTTCCATTGCTGTTTATTTATTCTGAATTTGTAATGAGCCATCTCACAGTTTAAAGCAAAACCAGCCTTCTTTAAAGTTGTACAGCCTCAGTTATTTGCTACAGCTAGGTAATTTCTAATCGAAAAATAAAATTGATTATCATATTTTTCGCCACTTTTAACTACAATATTGACCAACGGTCACAGATTATAACGGAGTAGATGCGGATAAATCCTTTCGCTCAAGCGGAATGCCCCAAAGGTTCTAAAGAATTAGTTCCTAGATACGGCTAAAGCCTCTCTGTCGAGTCCTTCGTGTCTGTCGCCTATGACAAAGCTTTCGCCAATCGAGATGATCTGTAACCGTATATAAACTTCGTAAAAACTACTTTATGTTTACATCCATTTTAAAAAATAAAGGTAGTCAACAACTATCCTGGTATCGTGAATTATTAATGGTTTTAATTAAACGTAATCTTAAAAGAAGATATCGTGGCTCTTTTTTAGGTATATATTGGTCTTTGTTAAATCCTATAGCAATGACAGGCTTGTATTCGGCAATTTTTGGAGCAGCCTTTGCAGCATATTATGGCAACTCTGCCTTAAATTATATGTTGGCAGCTTTTACAGGTTTAGTAGTAATTAATTTTTTCTGTACATCTACGGCACAAGCTTTACCCAGCGTGGTAGAGAATGGCGGAATGGTCAATAAAATACGCTTGCCTTTATTTGTGTTTCCTTTATCTACTATTGGAGCTAATGTTTTTCAACTATTTATGGGAGCTTTTCCTCTACTAATTATAGTCACTCTAATTATTTCTCAAAGCTTAGTCAACGTTATCGCCTTAATACTACCAATTACAGGTTTAGTTTTAGTCTGTACGGGAATTGGTATGTTGATGAGCGCACTATATGTATTCTTTCGCGATCTATCCTATTTTTATGAGTTATTAACTTTTTTACTCTGGATTAGCTCTCCTATTTTTTATCCCAAAGATATTGTCCCCGAAAATGTAGCCAGATTCTTAGTTTTAAATCCTATTTATCCCATTATTGAAAGCATTCGCCAGATTTCATTGTCAGGAGATCTTCCCGACTTAATTTTAATTGCTCACAGTTTAATAAGCGGTCTAATAGTCTTGACTATTGGCGTGGTAGGATTTTCAATTTGGCGTTCTCAATTTATGGATCTACTATAAAAAATAAACTATATGATGCAAGAATCGATTAGATTAGACGGAGTTTCTTTGTGGCGCAGGACTCAAGAGGAGTTTTCTTACGATCTTAAACGAACTATCCTTTCTTTTTTAGAAGGCAAATATCGTCATCCCGCTAAAAAAATAGTCTTAGATAATATTGACCTAACCATTGGTCGTGGAGAAAAAATTGGAATTATTGGCGCGAATGGTTCTGGTAAATCTACCATTCTTAAGGTAATCTCAGGCATTCTCAATCCTACCACTGGTAAAGTTCGGGTCAAAGGCAAGATTGCACCTCTAATTGAGCTTGGGGCAGGATTTGACCCCGATCTGGCAGTAATTGATAATATTATTCTCTATGGAGTAATGTTGGGCTACACTCAAGAAGAGATGCGAGGTAGGTATAAGGCGATTTTGGCGTTTGCTGAACTGGAAGATTATGCCATAGCCCCCGTCAAAAGTCTATCTTCTGGGATGACAGCCCGTTTAGGATTTGCAGTGGCGACTGATGTTAAGCCAGACATATTAATTTTAGATGAAGTTCTTTCTGTAGGCGATGCTAGCTTTAAAGAGAAATCTAGTAAGAAAATGGAAGAGTTTTGGCAGGATCACGTCACCGTATTATTAGTTTCCCACTCGATGGAAATGATTCGTCAAAACTGCCACAAAGCTATCTGGTTGGAGCAAGGACAAATTAGAATGATTGGTAATGCCAATAACGTGGTGGACGAATATTTGGAGTGCGTTACTCCTCAGCGAGAGATTCCTCATCATGTAGCAACTCAAGTTTAGCAAACACTTAAGATCTATCTCAGCCTGAACTTATTACAATAATATTGTAGGTGAAAGTATTTTTTAACTAGATAGTGATATTATGGCTGCTGCCGTTTTGATCGAAAACTTACGCAAAAGCTATGGTGATGTCCAGGCGGTAAAGGATATATCTTTTACCGTGCAACCAGGAGAAATTTTTGGTTTACTTGGTCCTAATGGTGCGGGAAAAACCACTACCATCCGCTGTTTGTGTACCTTAGCAAAGCCCGATGGTGGAAAAATAGAGGTGGGGGGCGTTTCAGCGATCGCTTCACCCAAAGCAGCAAGGCAAAGGCTAGGCTATGTTGCTCAAGAAGTTGCCATTGACAAGGTTTTGACTGGCAGAGAATTGCTAAGGCTACAGGCAGCACTCTACCATCTACCTAAAAAGCTAATCGGCGATCGCATTGACCAGCTATTGACAGTCTTGGGCTTAGGCGAATATGCCGATAAGAAAACAGGCACCTATTCAGGAGGCATCCGTAAACGCCTTGACCTGGCAGCAGGACTTTTACACCAGCCAGAAGTATTAGTTTTGGATGAGCCGACAGTAGGCTTAGATATCGAAAGCCGTAGAGTAGTATGGGAATTTTTACGGGAGTTGCGCTCGGCAGGAACAACTGTCTTAATTACCAGCCATTATTTAGAAGAAATCGATGCTTTAGCCGATCGCCTGGCAATCTTAGGCAAGGGAGTAGTAATTGCTGAAGGCACACCCTCAGAGTTAAAAAACAAGCTAGGAGGCGATCGCGTTACCCTGCGAATTAGAGAATTTACCACCGATGAGGAAGCTCAAAAAGCAAAGCATATTTTAGAATCTTTGCCTTTCGTTGAAGAAATTATTATTAATACCACCCAGGGGAATTCTTTGAATCTAATTGTCAAATCTGGTCAGAGTTCCTTGAGCAAAATAGAACAGTCATTATCAGAAAAAGAGTTACCTACTTTTAGCCTGGCGCAATCTCGCCCTAGCCTTGACGATGTGTATCTTGCTGCTACTGGTCAAACCATTATGGATGCAGAAGTATTCGCAGCCAGCACTAGAGATCTTAAAAAAGAGAAAAAACAAATGATGAAATAAAGATCGTTGTTAATTGTTCTATTAACTGACGTTACGCAATACAATGAAAATCCTGAGCCAGATGAACAATACAAACAGATAAGTACTATCTATTGCCTAGGTTTCATAGATTGATTAGTGCGTAACATCAGCTATTAATTAAATGCTCTTAAACATCACTACCACTCATCAACCTGCTACAGATTTGGGATATCTACTACACAAACATCCTGATAAATGTCAGTCATTTCCCATGACATTTGGACAAGCTTATGTATTTTATCCAGAGTCAACTACACAAAGATGTACCGCTACCTTACTATTAGATATCAATCCTGTGGAATTAGTTCGAGGCAAATCTTCAGGTAAGGGAGAAGGAACTTTAGATCAGTATGTAAACGATCGCCCCTATGCTGCATCATCATTTATGAGTGTTGCGATCGCCAAAGTTTTTCGGACAGCTTTATCTGGTCGTTGTAACAATCTTCCTGAGTTAGTAGATCGAGAAATTCCTTTGACTGTGAATCTGCCTGTATTACCCTGTCGCGGTGGAATATCTTTTCTACGAGAGTTGTTTGAACCTTTGGGATATGAGGTATCAGGAGAGACACTGCCTCTAGATGAAACTTTTCCCCAATGGCAGGATAGTGTTTATCTTGACGCTACCTTAAGTAATACAGTTCGTTTATCTGACTTACTTAGTCATCTCTACGTCTTAATACCAGTTTTAGATGACGATAAACACTATTGGGTGGGAGATGAAGAAATTGATAAACTATTGCGTCATGGTGAAGGTTGGCTTGATACTCATCCCTACAAAGAACAAATTACTCAACGATATCTTAAACGACGTTGGAATTTGGCAAGAAGGGCATTATCACAATTAAATGATGAGGAGCAAGATGTTGACGAGCAAGATATAGCTCAAGATCGACAAGAAGCAGCTATTGAAAAACCAATTAGTCTAAACAGCGTGGTTCTAGATGCGGAAACAAGTTCCGCCTATCCCACGCTCAATCAACAAAGACTAGAGCTAGTTGCCAAAATATTAAATGACCATCTGGTAAAGCGAGTAATAGACTTAGGCTGCGGTGAAGGAAATTTATTGAGACATCTGCTAAAGAATAAATCCATTCAGCAAATAGTAGGGGTCGATGTATCATACCGCACTTTAGAAATAGCCAAGAAAAGACTTACGCTTGATGATTTACCTTTCCATCAACAGGACAAAATAAAATTAATTCAAGGTTCGTTAATTTATCAAGATCGACGTTTTAGTGGCTACGATGCAGCTACATTGATAGAGGTAATTGAGCATTTAGACCTCAATCGTCTTGCTG
This sequence comes from Waterburya sp., assembly GCA_965218345.1. Lineage (GTDB taxonomy): Bacteria > Cyanobacteriota > Cyanobacteriia > Cyanobacteriales > Xenococcaceae > Waterburya. Next base: position 3,977,997 of record CBDCKS010000002.1, on the reverse strand, counting down.
CTTTAGATAAGAGTAGTTTTTGAATTTGCTCAACCCAAGCTAGTCATTGTCACCACACCTAATGTTGAATACAATGTTCGTTTCGATTCTTTACTTAGTGACAAATTACGCCACCGAGATCATCGTTTTGAATGGACAAGACAAGAATTTCAAGATTGGGCAAACAAAATTGCACAGAGGTTTAGTTATCAAGTTTCGTTTCAAGGCATTGGCGATCGAGATCCTGAAGTTGGTACGCCTACACAAATGGCAGTATTTATTAATTGATAACTGAGTTGTAATTGCGATCGCTCTACTATTATTATGTACAATGATATGTACACGCAAAAAATATCTAACGATGGATACTGTCACCTACACGCAGTTTAGACAAAAGCTAGCTGGATACCTCAACCAAATTGAAGCAGATCGCACGCCATTAATCGTAACCCGACAAAATGCACCATCGGTAGTTGTCATGAGTTTAGATGATTTTAAAGCTTATGAAGCAACTTTCCATTTGTTATCTAGTAAAAATAATGCAGATAGACTTAATGATGCTATAGATGAACTTCGTTTGACAAAGGTTGGGAAGATTATTTATAGCAGTCGAAGTAAAGGTTAAGACGTTAAACAACTATCTCGCGCAAAGACGCAAAGACGCAGAGAGATTATAAAGATGTCCTAATTTAAAGTTCGATTGCTATACATTGGCAGAGTACAGATAAGAAAACTCTAAAAAGAATTAATGCTTTAATCAAAGATATTAAGAGAAATTCTTTTAACGGAATTGGCGATCCTAAGCCTCTAAAATACAATTGGTCTGGATTTTGGTCGAGAAGAATTTCTAAAGAACATAGGCTTATTTATTCAGTAGAAAAAGATTCTATTTTAATTGCCCAATGTAGATTTCATTACTAAGTTTGTTGAAACTTTGATAAATATTACGATCGCTTCATTCTGATGAATAGTTGAGAGACAGGCGATCGCCATACACTTTAGATAAAAATTATTTAAGCTCATCAGTCGCTCTATCTATATAAGAGATTGACAAATCTATTACCATGGACAGCATGAAGTTAACTTTTCCTGAACTATCCTTGATTCTTCTAGTTGGTGCATCTGGTGCAGGAAAATCTACTTTTGCCCATAAGCATTTTAAATCAACCGAAATTCTCTCTTCAGACTATTTTCGTGGGGTAGTATCCGATGATGAAAACGATCAAACCTGCACTAAAGATGCTTTTGATGTGCTTCACTATATTGCAGCCAAGCGATTAGCAGCAGGAAAGTTAACGGTAATCGATGCGACTAATGTGCAGCCTGAAAGCCGTAGGTCTTTACTAAAATTAGCCAAACAGTTTCATTGCTTTACGGTGGCTATTGTTTTCAATTTACCAGAGTCAGTATGTCACGATCGCAACAAAAAACGTCCCGATAGACAGTTTGGTAGTCATGTAGTTAGGAATCAAACTCGTAACTTAAAGCGATCGCTCAAGAATCTCAAACGAGAAGGTTTTCGTTTTATTTATCGACTTTCCTCTGTAGAAGAAATTGAAGCGGTAGAAGTTACTAAGCAACCCATGTGGACTAACCGCAAAGATGAACATGGTCCTTTCGATATTATTGGTGATGTTCACGGCTGTTGTAATGAATTAGAGCAGTTGTTACAGCAACTTGGTTATGTAGCTAAAAACGATAGTAATCCAAACTCTTTTTGGCATTTTCCTATTTATACTCATCCACAAGGACGTAAAGCATTATTCTTAGGCGATCTAATAGATCGTGGCGATCGCATTTTAGATACCCTTAAGCTAGTACATAATATGATGGCTGCCGATTCTGCTCTCTGTATTTTAGGTAATCATGAAAATAAATTGATGCGTAAGCTCAATGGCAAGAATGTCAAAATCAATCATGGTTTAGAACAAACTGTGGCAGAGATTGAAGCAATTGACGTAGGACAAAGAGATGTCATCAATGAAATTCAAACCTGGCTTCAATCCTTAATCAGTCACTATGTTTTAGATGATGGCAAACTAGTAGTAGCTCATGCAGGACTAAGAGAAGAATTACAGGGAAGAGGTTCGGGATATGTTCGTAGCTTTTCTCTCTATGGCGAAACTACAGGCGAAATAGATCGCTTTGGTTTCCCTGTACGCTATCAATGGGCTAACGAATATCGTGGTCAGGCTATGGTCGTTCATGGTCATGTTCCTGTGTTGGAAGCAGCATGGTTAAACAATACGATTGATATTGATACAGGCTGTGTTTTCGGTGGAAAACTGACGGCGTTACGCTACCCTGAAAAAGAATTGGTCAGTGTAGATGCAGCTAAAGTCTATTGTGAACCAGTAAAACCGATAGATGCTGAGACAATTACTAACAGTATTCAGCAGCAGCAAGATGATGTACTAAATATTGCTGATGTATTGGGTAAAAGATTTATCTCGACCAAAATACATCGTCAAATTACCATTCGTGAAGATCGAAGCATTGCTGCATTAGAAGTTATGAGTTGTTTTGCGGTAAATCCTAAATGGCTGATTTATCTTCCTCCTACTATGTCTCCTGTAGCTACTTCTAAGCTATCGGATTTTTTAGAGTATCCTACTGAAGCTTTTAATTATTATCAGCAACAAAATATTTCTCAGGTTATCTGTGAAGAAAAACACATGGGTTCGAGAGTTGTAATTGTTTTATGTCGTGATGAAACCGTAGCTGAGAAACGATTTGGTATTAAGGATGAAGGTATTGGTGTTTGCTATACCCGTACAGGTAGAAAGTTTTTTAATCAAAGCCAAGTAGAAACAGAGTTACTCAACCGTCTAAACAATGCCTTAACTAAAAGTTCTTTCTGGGATAAATTGGATACGGACTGGGTAGGTCTAGATTGTGAATTGATGCCTTGGTCAGCTAAAGCCCAAGAACTACTTAAGCAGCAATATGCACCTGTAAGCATAGCAGCTAAAAAAGGATTAAGCACAGCAGTAGATGTTTTACAACAGGCTGCCAATAGAGGCATGGACGTTGATAATTTATTAACTCGCTATCAAGAAAAAGCAGAACTACCAGATAAATACATCAAAGCTTATCGTCAATACTGTTGGTCAGTAAATAGCATTAACGATCTAAAACTTGCGCCGTTTCATATCTTAGCCACCGAAGGAAAAGCCCATACCGATAAACCTCATAGCTGGCACATGGAACAAATTGTTAACTTTTGTCAAAGTGACGAGCAATTGTTACTAGCTACTAAATACAAAATTGTCGATCTTAACAATCAATCTGAAATAGATGCAGCAACTGCTTGGTGGTTGGACATGACTGATGCTGGTGGAGAAGGAATGGTAGTTAAACCAATGGACTTTATTAGTCTTCAGGGTAATAAACTAATACAGCCTGCGGTTAAATGTCGAGGTGCAGAATATCTGAGAATTATCTATGAATTAGAGTACTCATTACCAGAAAATCTTGAACGTTTAAAACAAAGAGGTTTGGGTAAGAAGCGATCGCTTGCCCTTAGAGAATTCGCTCTCGGTATTGAAGCTTTAGAGCGTTTTGTTAGCAATGCACCTTTGAGGCAGACTCATGAATGTGTATTTGGCGTTTTGGCATTAGAAAGCGAACCAGTCGATCCTAGACTGTGATTATTAGATCGAGATTGGTTTTGTATCGCCAAGCAAGTTAACATTATTCATAGGGGTTTCGTGTTTGAGTGTTGTTACTTTTCATAAAACTCTTTTTTTCACTACTTTTTCAACTTTTGTCTACCTATACTAAATTAAATAGTATTTACTACAGATATAGCGGTTTTCAAATTAGTCAGGTACAAAGTAAATCGTTTTAAGGCAGAGGGCAGAAATTAGATGTACTTCAGTAAACTGAAAAATGCTATATCTCGTAAGGGCGAACGACCCGCCCCTACAAATAATAATGTGTTGGATCTTTAATTTAAATTGATATCAGATAAATTTCCTAACAAAACGGAAAAATCAAACTTTTTAGCTCAAATCAAACACTGATAAATAATTATGAGTCAATCAATATCCAATCAAAATATCAAGTCGGCATTAGCACCAAATCCCGCTATTAGTAGACAAAACGACGAGCAAAATAATCTCTTAGCTGATTTCATTCAGGAAACATTAGCCCTTACCAAGCGTCTATTTATTCAACTGCAACGTCGTCCTTCGACTTTGGTTGCGGGAATTATTCAGCCGTTTATGTGGTTAGTACTTTTTGGCGCACTGTTTAGCAAAGCTCCTTCTGGGTTATTTGGTAGTAACATAAGTTATGCCAAATTTCTCGCACCAGGAGTAATTGTCTTTACTGCCTTTTCTGGAGCATTAAACGCAGGACTACCAATCATGTTTGACCGTGAGTTTGGTTTTCTCAACCGTTTACTGGTTGCGCCCTTGTCATCTCGCTATTCTATTGTGGCAGCTTCGACAGTCTATATTATTGCCTTAAGCTTTATTCAAACAGCAGTAATTGTCTTTGCCAGTACCATTCTAGGTGCAGGATTACCAGGAATTGCTGGGTTAAGCGCGATCGCCTTAATTGTCTTTTTGATCGTTTTGGGAGTGACAGCCCTTAGCTTGGGTTTAGCTTTTGCCTTACCTGGTCATATTGAACTTTTGGCAGTGATATTTGTAACCAACTTACCGCTATTATTTGCTAGTACTGCTCTTGCGCCCCTAAGCTTTATGGCTGGTTGGCTACAGGTAATTGCTAGTCTTAATCCTTTGACTTATGCGATCGAGCCTATTCGCTATATCTATGGTCATGGAGACTGGGCAATTAACAGCATTGTCATGAATACACCTTGGATGGGATTTAGTTTTGGCAGTGTTATTTTGGTATTGTTAGCTTTTGATGCGCTGATTCTCTTAGCTATTCAGCCTTTATTACGTCGTCGTTTTGCTTAAGAAAGATTTTTTTATGGAGGTGTGATTATGTTCAAACAAAACAAACTAAGTATAGGTCTATGTTTAGGAATGACCTTGGCTTTGATAGCCGGATTAAATTCATCTGCTACTGCTCAAACTCAATCTGAATACGATAATAATAACTATCAATCCAACGAGAAGGATGCAACCTACGGCGATTCACCTGGGGGTTTAAATCCTATAGATTTGATGCACCGCGCTCAACAACTAAATGGGCGAAGCGCAGCAGAATTTAACGCCGAATCTCAAGTACAAATTGAGAATTCCGTGTCTAATTATAAGCAGCTTCAGCAGCAAAGAATATTAGAACAACAGCGATCAAATGCAAAACCTAGAGCGGATACGGAAGCCCAAGCAGAACAATCAAGCACTAATGCACGATAATTGCTCTTGCTAGCCTCCAAATAAGGCGCCGATCGCTTTACCCATATTTTCGGGCTGCATAGCTGCTGTAGCTGCGGTTGGTTCATAACCGCAATGCACCATACAGTCTTGGCATTGAGGATTACCGCTTTTTTTGCCATAATTACTCCACTGAGTCTGCTCAATTAGCTCTTTATAGCTAGAAAAGTGACCTTCATTGAGCAGATAACAGGGTTTTTGCCAGCCTAAAACGCTGTAGCTAGGGCTACCCCAAGGAGTACAGTCAAAATCTTGCTCCCCCATCAAAAATTCTAAAAATAAAGGATTATGATTAAAATTCCATTTCTTCTTGCCAGATTTCCAGGGGGATAAGATTTCTTTAAATAAGGCTTTAGTTTGCTCTCGTTTTAGGAAACCTTCTTGATCGGGCGCCCACTCATAACTGTAGCCAGGAGAAACCATCATCCCATCGAGATTAAGAGTATCAAGATAATCAAAGAACTCCTGCATCTCTTGCGGATCGGCACCCTCAAAAACCGTGGTGTTGGTAGTGACTCGAAAGCCTTGTTGTTTGGCAGCTTTGATAGCAGCGATCGCTTTAACAAACACTCCAGGGCGATCGACACACTTATCGTGTTGTTCCTGCAATCCATCTAGATGCACGCTGAAAGTTAAGTAAGGCGAAGGCTTAAACTTGCTCAAGCTTTTCTCTAGCAAGATACCATTGGTACAGAGATAAACAAATTTCTTACGCTGTACCAACCCGCTGACAATCTCATCAATTTGAGGGTGCAGTAAAGGCTCTCCTCCAGGAATGGAAACCACTGGCGCGCCACATTCTTCTACCGCAGCAAAACATTGTTCTGGAGTTAGATTCTGCTTCAATATTTCCGTAGGATGCTGAATCTTGCCACAGCCTGAGCAAGCCAAATTGCAGCGAAATAAAGGCTCTAACATTAATACTAAAGGAAAGTGTTTACGTCCCCTTAAACGCTGGGTAACTAAATACTTTCCGACCGTCATTGCCTGTTGTAGTTGAATTGCCATTACTTTATCTCCTCAAACACACCTAATTCCTTTCTATCTAATGTAGCAACTTGCGAGCAAGTTCATAAAACAACATCCGAGTAAGTTTAAATAAACCGCTGCGCCGTAGTTATTAGTTATTGTCTCTAATCACCTTGTTGAACTAAAAACTAACGACTAAAAACCAAAAACTTTTTGATAAAATTCTGCCCAAAAACTATCCGCCCCCACAGGTCGATAACGGTTAACAACGAACGTTGCTATGGCTACTTACCTGTAGGGGCGGTCTAGAGGGTCTCTTAGTCGAAACCTAACTGCTGGAAGGAACTCCAACAATGTCTACCTAGCTGTTTCCGCAGAAACTAAAGATGCGACTGTTTAGAGAACAGCCCCAGCGCGCAGCTGGCTATCATCAACTAGGAGACCCATGTTACTACTATGTTCTGTCATGGGCATCACCTCCTGTATCCCTAAATGGTTATTAATAAATTTCGTATCTCAGATTAATATAGCTAAATTTTATAGTTTCGGCAACGTTGGATAAATCTTTGCGCTAAAAATTTGTATTCACCCCAATGAAGATGTAAATAAGAAGCGTGTAGCTGCTTGATATTCCAACCTTCTGTAAGCTGATGACTAGAGTTGTGAAAACCTTTTAACTGCCACTGAGGAGTTGGGGAAACAGCAGTAAGTTGAGAGTGATGGAATTCATGTCCTCTAACGGTTTGTTGAGCGATCGCCAGAGAACTAGTTTGTAACGCCGTCGCCTGTCGATAGCCCAAAGTCAATTTTGCTTTCATGGTGACACAACTAGGAATTACGCCTACCATTGACCAAGCTTGCTTATTTAGATCGATTAACTGTTGGCACAGATACATTAAACCGCCGCACTCAGCATAGGTAGGTATGCCAGCTTGAATTATCTGTTTTAACTCTTGTCGTACCGTTTTATTTTCTGCTAGCTGCTGGGCAAAAACTTCTGGAAATCCACCACCAAAGTATAATCCCTGAATATTATTGGGAATGTGTCGATCTTCTAGAGGACTCCAAAAGATTAATTCTGCACCTAGTTCTTCTAAAATATCTAAGTTGTCTTGATAGTAAAAATTGAAGGCTTTATCTTTAGCGATCGCAATTCTTAGACTGGGAGACTCGGAGACTCGGAGACTCGGAGACTCGGAGACTTGGAGACTCGGAGACTTTTGATGAATTAAAGATAACAGTTTATCCCATTCCAGAGATGTTTTGGCTAGTTCAGCTAATCGGTTAAAGGTGCTTTGAAGATTAGGTATTTCTGAAGAGGGAATCAGACCTAAATGACGACCGCGAAGGTTAATTTCTGCATTACGTCTGAAAACACCTAAAATTGGCATTTTAATGCTTTCTAGTGCGGTTTCTAATAGCTCTAAATGGCGATCGCTTGCTACTTTATTGAGAATTACCCCTGCAATATTTACCTTTGGATCTAAGTTAGCATAGCCAAAAGCGATCGCCGCAATCGAACTAGATAAGCGAGAACAGTCTAAAACCAAAGCTACAGGCAGGTTGAGTATCCTGGCAATATGAGCAGTACTGCCATAGTCATTCAAGAAATTAGGATTAGTAACCTCTGGGTTACGAATACCATCAAATAAACCCATCACCCCTTCTATCACTACACAATTAGCGTTTTTAGCATGACGCTTAAAGCAATCTTGAACATAACTGGGGGAAGTCAAAACAGGATCTAAGTTTCGACAGGGTATCCCCGTAGCCGAGAAGTGAAACATCGGATCTATATAATCTGGGCCTATTTTAAATGATTGAACTCTATTTCCTTGTTTGGTAAGAAAGGCAAGTATGGCAAGGGTTACTGTGGTTTTGCCTACTCCAGAGCGATCGCCAGCAATAATTAAAGCCATATAATTTCATCTCGATCTCAAATTCAAATCATTAAAACATGAATTTTCCTAAAGTTTTTGGGAACTATAAAAAAAGTACAACCACACCATCTACTTTTAATTATTTTTTAGCTAGCTCCCCTTAACAGTTAATTTTTAGCAAGATTATGAACAACCATCTTCAAAGTCCTCTACAAGTTATCAATGCCAAATCAAAAGAAACTTGGTCTGGTTGTATTGAAGTAACTGAACCAAAGGATGCTTCTGTTTGTTGGCATATATATTTGCTACAGGGAAAAATTCAATATATAAGTACAAATGTTGAGCAGCAGACTCGCTTAAATTATCTGTGGCAAAAGTTAAAGCTTAGTTCTAGCCTTCCTGATTTATCAAGACAAAAAGTTTCCGAGTATTCTCTATTGTGTCAACATCTATTAGATAAACAACTATCAGAAGTAGATATTAAAAAGCTGCTTTTTCTGTTCGTTAAAGAGGGCTTAATTAATGTTTTAAGTATCGAAAAAACTAGTATTGACTTAAAGCCAGCTAAACGGATCAACAAATCAATTATTAGTTTTGAACTGAAAAAGCTATACTTCCACGAACAGGTAAAAGAGCAGATACAAGCTTGGCAACAGGTAAGAAAATACTTTTATTCTCCTATTAGCAGGCTATATCTAGATCAGAAAAACGCCTTGAGGTTCTACAAAATCTGGAAAGTGCTGTTCACCCAACCTGAATTTGAAATTTTGGCAAACTCTCAAAAACTTTCTTCTTTCGTCAGCCTATTTGTTGCCAAAAGCAATCTATACGAAATAGCAATAAAAGCCAAAGTTGATACTTATTTCTTAGCTAAAAATCTCGAAGAATCTATCGAAGAAAAAATTGTTGATTTGCTACCTTTTGATGAAGCTGCTGCTAATGAAATACAAAAGCAAACTGCTAGTCAAGATAATGTTAATCAATCATCCTCTGCTGATAGTAATGCTGCTCAAACTTTAATTGTCTGCATTGATGATAGTAAGACAGTACAAAGACAGGTGAAAATGACTTTAGAAGCAGCTAATTATCGAGTTATCAGTATCCACGATCCGACTACCGCTTTAAAAGAACTATCTCCTCATCAACCTGCGGTAATTTTTATGGATATCAATATGCCAAATATGAATGGTTATGACTTATGTAGTCTCTTGAGAAAATCACAAAAATTTAAAGAAATTCCTATCGTTATGCTAACAGGTAGGGATGGCATGATCGATCGGGTTAGAGCTAAGTTAGCTGGAGCAACCGATTATTTAACCAAACCTTGTGACCCCAACAAATTAATTCAGTTGGCTAAAGCTTTAGAAAAATCCGTTGTGCCTGCTACTCAATGAAGTTTGTCGTTAGGGGCGAACAGCCGTTCGCCCGTACTGTCGGTTTGTAGTAAGACGCTATCGCTTAGTAAGTGGTTTGTCTATTATGGATACCGCTTCCCTAAAGGACTTTTAAGGGATACCGCTTCGCATATAGTCCAAGAAAATTTCCTAACTGCCCAGTACAGACAAGGCATGCCTTGTCTCTATCCTAACTGCTCTAACTGTCTACTACCTACTTTTAATGAAATGCTCAATGTTTAATGATAGTTCAAGCATTATTTTGGGAATTATAAAGTCAACCCAATTACCGATCTTTTACATAATCTGAAGAAATCACCTAAATATTATGAAAACCATATTAATTGTTGAAGATACCCACGCCGAAAGACAAATGAGTTCTGCTTTGTTGTCTCATGCTGGTTTTAACGTTGCTGTTGCCGCGAGTGCAGAAGCAGCTTGGGAATGGCTTAATAATAATTCTAGTCCTAATTTAATTCTGTTGGATATTGTTATGCCAGGCGAAAGTGGTTTAGATCTCTGTCGCAAAATTAGAGAACGTGATGAATGGAAAGAGATTCCTATCTTATTTTGTAGCTCTAAAGCTGAAGAATTTGATCGCTTTTGGGCAATGCGTCAGGGCGGAAATGAATACATCACCAAACCTTATATTCCCCAAAATTTAGTTGATAAAGTGAATCAGTTTGCCAGCTAAAGCAAATTAAATTAAAGCAGACTTGTTTTACTTTGTGTCCATGTAGGTAGATTTAAATTTACTTTGTAAGTAATGAATCAAGAATATTTTAGCGTTCAATTAACTCCAAAAATAAACCTAGGAATTCCCTTAGCAAATATGGGCGCGGTAATACAGTTAGAAGTAAATAATATCTGCCCAGTTCCAGGGGTAGCTGCTTTTTGGTATGGAGTAGTAAATTTTAAAGGTTCATTGCTTTGGGTTTTAGATAGCGATCGCTATTTTTATTTGGCTAATAAACAAGACAAGTTGACCAGAAAGCTAACGGCTGTAATTCTTAAGTACGACGACTCAGCCAAAAGCTCAAGACAGATAGCATTAGTAACGCAGCAGCTAATCGGCATTACCACTTTAAAAGCTCAACATGAAGAAATCTCCGAGAACATATCATCTAACTTAAAAAACTGTTGTTCTGCCAGTGTCGTTAGCGAAACTAAAAGTACTTATATTTTAAACCCTGCCAATCTATTGCAGCAGCTACATCAACAATCAAGTTTAGTGTCTGCCTAATTACAGTAAAGCTGTAATAAATTGGTCGAACTTTATATTTTAATTACTAGGAAAAATACTATGTCTGATTCGGAATTAAAACCCTTTGAAAATATTAGCGATGATATCGTCGGTAAAATTGTCGAGGCAAATACTTTAGAAAGTACGGGGGAAATAGAAAAAGCGATCGCCATTTACCAAGAAATTGCCGTCCTAGATCCCAATGGTAACTACGGCAATGTCGCCAGGGAAGCGTTGGCTAATTTACAAAAATCCAAACCATCTTTGCTGACAAAAGAATTTCATGTTATTCCCACTAATTCTCAAGGTTGGTTTGGGCAGAATCTGAGTTTAAAACTCAAAGTCCCGTTAATGGTATTTTTCCTGAGTATAATACCAACTGTTACCATCGGTTCAACAGCCTATTACCATGTTAGTCAGGCATTGCCAGAAAAAATGACGCAAGAGGAAAAGTCTACAATTCAAAAAAATTTAGGCTCAACTTTGGCACTTAGTAGTGCTGTTTTAATAGCTTTGGTAGGTTTAGTAGCCTCAGTACTTGCAGCCAAAATCACTAAACCTCTTTTAGAAGCTAGTAATGCTGTTGACGAAATAGGCAAAGGCAAATTTGATGTTCGTATATCTATTACTGGACAGGATGAATTAGCTAATTTAAGCTCTAATATCAACAAAATGGCAGGACAGATTCAAGATCTCCTTTATACTCAAGAGCGAGAAGCTAAAAATCAGCAGCAACAAAGAGAAACTCTACAGCGAGGAGTAATGAGTCTGCTGATGGACGTAGAGGGAGCGCAAAGAGGGGATTTAACCGTTAGAGCAGCTATGAGTGATGGTGCAGTCGGCTCAATTGCTGATGCCTTTAACTCAACTCTCAAAAAACTACAGGGATTACTGCAAAAAGTCCAAACTGTATCTGCCGATGTCGGTCAATTGTCTTTAGCTGGGGAAGGTTCGGTACGACAGCTTTCAGAATCTGCCCTGATTCAAGCAGCAGAAATCGAGCAGGCGTTAGGCAGTATTGACGAAATTAATCAATCGGTAAAAACTATAGCTGACTATGCTCAAGAGGCTGCTAAAATTGCTCGGAATGGTTCAATTCAAGCTAAAGAAGGGGATTTAGCGATGGACGCAACGGTTCACAGTATCGAAAAAATTCGGACTACCGTTGCCAATACCTCAAAAAAAGTAAAGCAGCTTGCAGAATCTTCCCAAGAAATTGCCCAAATTGTAGAAATTATTTCGGGTATTTCTGAGAAAACAAACTTACTGGCTTTTAACGCTTCAGTTGAGGCAGCGCGGGCAGGGGAACATGGAGAAGGATTTAGAATTGTTGCCGAAGAAGTCCGTCGCCTGGCAGATCGAATTACCGAATCAACCAAGGATATCCAACAACTAGTAACGGCAATTCAGCAAGATACCACTTCGGTACTGCAAGGGATGGAAACTAGCACCTCAGAAGTAGTAAACGGTAGTGAACTAGTACGCATGACCAAACTTAACCTTCAAAGTTTGGCAAACACTAGTCAACAAATCGATGAATATTTAAAATCAATTTCTACCAACACCACAAAGCAAACTGATAATTCCAAGCAGGTCAATGAAAAAATTAATGGTATTGCTCTAGTAGCAAAAACCAATTCGACTGAAGCTCAAAACGTGGTGAAATCATTGCAAACTTTGGTTCAAGAAGCAGAAGCTCTCCAATCGTCGGTATCACAATTTAAGCTCAAGACTTAATAATAGCCTGATAACTTTAAACAAACTTTTATTACTTAACTAATCCTATTAAGGCGCAGTCTTATCCAACATGAGTTCCCAGTTAGACCCTGAAATTCTCGCTGCTATTACCGCCGAAGCTCGTCAGTGCTTTTTAGATGAAGATGCTCCAGAGTATCTTCAGATGCTCGAACAAGGCTTACAAGATCGTGCCGATCCTAATTTTACTGATTTATTGCGGGCTGCCCATTCTCTTAAAGGGGGAGCGGGTTTAGCTTGTTTGACTAGCCTGCAACATCTAGCTCATAAACTAGAAGACGTGATGCTAGGAATTCAGGAGAAAAAGATAGCCGAATTAGATTTGGCTTGGGCGTTAGTCGAAAAAGGTATTGACGAAGTAGGGTATATTCTAAGTCAAGCTCGCACGGTAGATAATGCGATCGCCAATCCTGAATTAATCACGGCTCTAGAGTCTTTGGTTGGCTTTAGTTCAGATACACAGGAATATTCTGAATATGCCACTGTTGAAAGTGATGACAATAGTAGTCAAGACGCTCTGGTTTACAGTACCTTGACCGTAGACCTAGAAAACAGCTTTGTGGTTATTGAAGAATTAGAATTGGATACCCCTAAAGAAGTTATTGAGCCTCTTTTGTCAGGATTTGCTGATGAATGTATCTTTTTGTCCCAAACTCTAGATTTACCCTGGTTAGGAGAAGTTGCTGCGCCAATTATCGAGACTCTACAGGAGTCTGATGCTATTGAAGCATTGTTACTAACTAAAGAGATCATTACTCAGCTACGAACTGAGATTGCCGATTATCTCAACAATGTTGCTGTTGCTGTTAATCAAGAGTCTGAACCAGAAATAGCAAACAACTATGAATTTGTTGCTAATACTCTTAATCAAGATCTAGAGGACTTATGCCAAGGGATCTTAGATCTAGCACTAGATACGCCAGAAGAAGTTATTAATGAGGCTCTAACTGGCTTTGGGGATGAATGTACTTTTTTGGGAGAAACTTTGTCCTTGCCTTGGTTAATTGAAGCGGTATCAGAAATCGGCACGCTGATAGCTGAAGCCGATCCTTTAGAAGCTTTATTAACAGTACAGGAATTAGCCGAGCAGATTCGTCAACGGCGCGATTCTTATTTAGAGAATTTAACAGGGGTCAATGAGCAGGCATTTATTGATAGTGAAGAAGATGCAGAAGAATTATATAGCAAAGATGTAGAGCAGGAACAAGATGAAAATGAGGAACTAGATGAAGCAGGATTTTTTGGCTCTGAAGATGAAGAAGATGAGGCAGCACCAGCTACCGTAATGTTTGCCCCTGCTGAGGTGTCCGCAGCTAAAATGATTACCAAAGTAGCAGAAGAATCTAAAAAGCCTGCTGCTAATCAGCTAAAAATTCCCTTAGAAAGACTACAGGACATGACCAATAACGTAGAGGAGTTGATTCTAACCTACTCTCGTTTTGGTCGCCAACAACAACAGTTAAACCAAGCAAATCGTCGCTTGCGATCGCTTACTCGTCAGTTTGAACCGATTCGAGAGCAAATCCAGAATTTATACAATCAGCTAGCAATTGGTTCTAGTGATGTAGCCCCAACCATAGGTAATGCTCAAAAAGCTAACGAAAGCTTTGATTCTTTGGAAATGGATCGCTACACAGATTTACATAGTAGCCTGCAATTGTTCCAAGAATTGATGCTCCAGATCCAAGAAACTCGCACTGACATTGATTTTGTCGAGCGAGAGTTTGCCGAGGATATTGAACAAACTCGCAATAATCTAGACAACCTATATTCTGAAGTTACTGATTCACGACTAGTTCCTTTTGATTTGTTAGCTAAAAGGTTTGTACCCCAAATTATTGGCTTAAGTCAACGATTTGATAAGCTAGTTGATTTAAAAATTGAAGGAAAAAATACCCCTGTTGATCAAATATTACTCGAACAGCTACAAACTCCCTTAACTCATCTGCTCAACAACGCTTTCGATCATGGTATCGAGTCTAAATACGAGCGTCTTGCTGCTAAGAAACCAGAAACGGCAATTATACAGTTAACTTCCAAGCTACAAAGAAATAGCTTAGTAATTACGATCAAAGATGATGGAGGGGGAATTAGTATTGAAAAAGTCTACAATCGTGCAGTAGAAAGAGGAATTTGTCCTCCCGAAAAATCAATTAAAGACTTTCAGCCAGGAGAAATTTTAAACTGGATTTTTGAGCCTGATTTTTCTACCGCAGCTAAAGTTAGTGATATTTCTGGTCGAGGTATGGGGCTAGATATTGTCCTCAATTTAATTCGTCAATTGAAAGGTCAATTGCAGATCCAAACTGACGCTGGTTTAGGCACGACGTTTACAATCACCTTACCTCTGAACCTCAGCCTACAGTCTTTGTTACTGGTTCAGCTACAGAATCAGATTATAGCTTTTCCTCACACTAGCGTTTTAGAAATACTGCCCTATCGGGAATTGGACTTTACCGATGAGCGAAAACAATATATCAATTGGCACAATCAGGTTATTACTTTAACTTCTGTCTCTAATCTGTTTCCCTGTCCCAGAGAACCTTTTCAACTGAGTTTAGAGAAAGTTGCGATCGTTTTAGAAACAGCCTTTGAACCCGTGACTATTGTGGTAGATGCCATTGTCAAGGAAGAAAAATTGATTATTAAACCTTTTGATGAAACTATTCCCGTACCAGCTTATATGGCAGGCTGTACTGTATTAGGTTCAGGAGAAGTAATTCCCGTGATTCTGCCTCAAGGTTTGGAGCAAAGTGCTGTTACCACAGGTTCACTCAAAGCAAAATCCGTTACTCAAGCCAGCAACACCTCTACCATCTTAATTGCCGAGGATTCTATTGCTACGAGAAAAATGTTGGATAAAATCTTAACTGCTGTTGGTTATAAAGTAATTGTTTGCCGTGATGGACAAGAAGCGTTAGAGCAAACAGAACAATATACAGGCAGAATCGATCTGATTATTTCTGATGTGGAAATGCCTCGACTCAATGGCTTTGAACTATTAGCAAAAGTCCGCGCCCAGCCCGCTTTTAAAAACACGCCAGTAATTATGGCAACTTCGCGTACAGGCGATCGCCATAAGCAAGAAGCTAAACGATTAGGTGCAACGGACTATCTGGGAAAACCCGTTCAGCCACAAGAGTTAATTGATACCGTAGCAGCCCTGTTAGCGAAGAGATAGTGCCATTTTAAGTTAGGTTAAATCATGATTTTATTGATTGATGTTCAATGTAACTATATTATTAACTCGCTTAGTTAAAGCGATCGCCACATTACCTAATTACTCTAGCCTAGTTAAGATGAGCATTTTGCTCTCTACTTATGGTTTATTTGCTGTTTTTTTGGGCTTTAGTACTAATTTTCTTCAGTGGGATTTATGCAAATCCAAACAGTTGATATTTAAAATTATGGCAACTTCGTTGATTGCACCTGCCCTAATTGAAGAGATATTTTTCCGCATCTTGCTGTTGCCCTATCCTTTAGAGCAAATTCAAGCTAGTTCTTGGTTTGCGTGGTCGTTATTGAGTTTATTTTTATTCGTTATTTATCATCCCCTCAATGCTTTTGCTTTTTTTCCTCAAGGAAAAGAAACCTTTCGTAATCCAGTGTTTCTTGTTTTGGCAGCTGGCTTGGGGATTATCTGCACCTTGATTTATTGGCAAAGTGGTTCTCTTTGGCTACCAGTATTTGTGCATTGGTTAGTGGTAGTTATTTGGTTGCTTTGTTGGGGTGGGTTGAATAAACTAAATTTTAAATAGCGATCGCCATACAACAGTTAAACAGATAGAATTTGTTTAATTACTTAATCGAATCATAGTTGTTTTGGCGTGCAGTTATCATGAAAATAGAAATAAAGTAAAATATCATTAAATCTATCAACATCAAATTCTCTTCCAGGAGAATTATTAATGATTGAAACCATCAACATAAAAGCCTTGGCTAATCCCCTTACCGAAAAGCAGTTTGAGCAATTATGCGCTCATAATCGGGATATAAAATTTGAGATGACTAGCCAAGGGGAATTGATCATCATGTCACCAACAGGAAGTGAAAGCGGAAGGCAAAATGGTGATTTATTTGGACAAATTTGGTATTGGAATCGTCAAAATAAATTAGGAGTTGTCTTTGATTCTTCTACTGGTTTTACTTTATCTAACAATGCTAAACGTTCTCCTGATGTTAGCTGGATTAAAATTTCACGTTGGAATAATTTAACTCAAAAACAGAGAAGGGGGTTTGCACCAATTTCGCCAGATTTTGCACTAGAGTTATTGTCACCCAACGATAGATTACAAGACGTGCAGCAAAAGATGGAAGAATATTTAGAATGTGGTGTAAAGCTTGGTTGGCTAATTTATCCAAATGAAAAAAGAGTAGAAATTTATCGTTTAGGCAAAGATATAGAGGTGCTTGATTCTCCTCAAAGTTTATTCGGTGAAGATTTAATGCCTGGATTGGTTGTGGATTTGGACGAAATATTAAAAAACTAATTATTAAAATATGCCTGTTTATCTTCAAGAAGCAAATAAAAATTTATTAGATAACGTGAATTCAGGATAAGCTTAAACCCTTGCCGTCAGGAAATCTTGAAAATATGTTGTATTTCTATATTTCCCTTTGTACTAATCTGTACAGTTAGTTTTAAAGCTTAGAACCTAAAGCCACTTCAAAAGTTCAGTTATTTTGACCCCAACTTGCGTTAGATACCCTAATCTATAAAGGTATATTGCAATTATTCAAATAATCCATGTCTCATTTTTATTTCGATGCTGAAGAGAGTCAGCGCAAGTCCTTTGAGCTTCCAGGGGCGAAACCTCATTATAATCCAGATCGCCCTGGACAAGTAGACCATATATTCCTTGATTTGATTCTTGATATCCCCAATCAAAGTTTTCAAGGAACTTGTACTACTACTATTACTCCCGTGCGTCCAGGTATTAAGCAATTAACTATGGATGCAGTAGATTTAAGCATTGAATCAGTGTTAATTGATGGTATTAGTCAAAATTTTGACTATGACGGGGAACAAATTGAAATTCATCTACAGCAAGCCACTACAACAGAAGGAATTAAGGTAGCGATCGCCTATTCGGTAGATCATCCTCAACGAGGACTATATTTTATCGCTCCTACAGAATATTATCCTGATAAACCGACTCAGGTATGGACACAGGGAGAGGATGAAGATTCTCGCTTTTGGTTTCCCTGCTTTGATTATCCTGGACAATTAGCCACTTCGGAAATTCGAGTTCAAGTACCAGCAGGATTTGAGGCAGTTTCTAACGGGGAATTGATTAACACCGAACAAGCAGACGGTAATCTAATTTATCATTGGTCACAGCAGCAGGTACATCCTACTTATCTGATGACTTTGGCAGTGGGAGACTTTGCCGAGATCGCCGATGAATGGCAGGGTAAACCTATTACTTATTATGTAGAGAAAGGAAGAGAAGCAGACGGTAAGCGTAGCATGGGTAAAACTCCTCGCATGGTTGAGTTTTTGTCCCAGAAATACGGCTATGACTATCCCTATCCTAAATACGCCCAGGTGTGTGTAGACGACTTTATCTTTGGCGGCATGGAAAATACTTCTACCACCTTATTAACAGATCGTTGTTTGCTTGATGAACGAGCAGCGACTGATAACATGAGAACTGAGAGTCTGGTGCTACACGAACTAGCTCATCAGTGGTTTGGAGATTTGGTGGTAATTAAACACTGGTCACACGCCTGGATTAAAGAGGGGATGGCTTCTTATGCGGAGGTGTTTTGGACAGAAGAGGAATATGGTAAAGATGATGCTGCTTATTATCTGTTAAATGAAGCCCGTACCTATATAGATGAAGATAGTACTCGTTACCGTCGTCCAATTGTAACTAATATTTACCGTGAAGCAATTGAACTATATGACCGCCATCTTTATGAAAAAGGTGCTTGTGTCTATCACATGATTCGGGCAATTTTAGGGGATGAGCTATTTGACAAGGCGATTCAGACTTTTGTGCAGGATAATGCTCATAAGACAGTAGAGACAGTAGACTTGCTGCGGGCGATCGATAAAGCCACTGGTTATAACCTAATGTTTTTGTTCGATCAGTATGTATTTCGTGGTGGTCATCCTGATTATCAAGTGACTTATGCTTGGGATGGGGATAGCAATCTGGCTAAGTTGACCGTTACTCAAAAACAGGCGCAGAAAGATAGTGAGAGTAAGGAATTATTCGATCTCAAGATTCCTGTGGCATTTGGTTATGTGGCTGAAAATGATGCTACAGAATTTAAAACTTTTTCGCTTCGTACTTATCAGGCAGAACAAAGCTTTTATTTTCCCCTAGAAAATAAGCCTGATTTTATTAGCTTTGACGTGGGCAATAATTTTCTCAAAACGGTTGCCTTACAGTATCCTGTTGCCCAGCTAAAACAACAGCTAAAATACGACCCCGATCCTATTTCTCGTATCTACGCTGCTGCTGACTTAGCTAAAAAGGGTGGATTAGAAATAGTTAAAGCCTTAGCAGAATCTTTAAAGGGCGATCGCTTTTGGGGAGTACGGGTAGAGGTAGCTAAAAAGCTAGGCAAAATCAAGCTCAATCAAGCAGCAGAGGCTTTACAGTCTGGCTTGAAAGATGAAGATGCCAGAGTTCGTCGGGCTGTAGTTACTGCCTTGAGTAACTTTAAAAATGCTGCTAGCTATCAAGTTATTGCTGATTCTCTCAATCAGGGCGATCCTAGCTACTATAACGAGGCTGCTGCTGCCCGTAGTTTGGGAGGTATGGTAGCGGGAAATCTCAAGGCGAAACAGCCAGAGACGATCGCTTTACTTAAAACTATCTTAGAACAGCGTGCAGGCTGGAATGAAGTTGTTCGCGGTGGCGCGATCTCTGGCTTGAGTAAAATGAAAACTTCTGCTGATGCGGTGGATATTATCTTGGAATACACTAAACCGAGTACTCCTCAAGCTCTAAGACTTACCGCCATTCGCTGTTTAGGAGGAATATCTACTGGTCAAACTCCTGAGAAACTAGGAGAGATTTTAGAGCAGTTAGAAGCGATCGCAGGGGAAACTTTTTTCTTAACTCAGGTGGCAGTCGTGGGTGCTTTGGGTCAAATGCAAACGGCTGAGGCAATTAATATTCTCAATGGGTTGGCAGAACAAACTGCCGATGGTAGAGTGCGTCGTCGTGCAGAAGAAGCCGTAACTAAAGTTCAGAAAAACTTAGGTGCGGACAAGGCGGTGAAGGAGTTAAGACAGGAGGTCGATCGGCTCAAGCAAGCTAATCTGGATTTGACTAGTCGTTTGGCTAAGTTGGAAGCCAAAAGTGATGAATAATTTTCATAGTCTTTTATTTGATAAAATCGGCGATTCTAATTGGAAAACATAAAGGCGATCGCTTTTTTATCGCTCAGGCGATCGCAACTATTAAAACTAATCCAATAATTTAGAAAGCGATCGCCTCTTCTGACTCAAATTATTTAAGATTCAAGACAATTGCTACTATTTTGGGATCATCCATAGCCATGTTGAGCCAAAAAAGATAAACTAATTTCTTCTTGCTGACGATTGGGTAAACGGTGAGAGATTAATCGATCGACATATTTGCCTAAGATATCGCTTTCGAGGTTAACTAAATTGCCCGATCGCAAACTGCTTAAATTTGTCTCAGCATAGGTATGGGGAATTACGGCTGCGCTAAACCAACTCCCATCAGGGGCGCAATCAGCTATGGTAAGACTAATACCGTTAACGGCAATACTGCCTTTAGAAACTAAATAGCGTCCTATTTTCTCTTGCCATTGTTCACTCATGCCTGTGGGCATACCAAAGCGAATCTCCCAGGAGGTAGCAGTAGAGACTGATTCTATCAAGCAACCCACACCGTCAATATGTCCTGTAACAAAGTGTCCACCAATTTTGCTGCCCATACGCAGAGAGGTTTCTAGGTTAACGTACTTGGAAGCGTTCTCGCGATCGCCTAAAGTTGTTCTTTTTAAAGTTTCAGGAGATGCCGTAGCAATAAAGCCCCGATCTAAAATTGTTTCTACCGTTAGACATACCCCATCGACAGCGACGCTATCGCCAATTGCCAAATCGGAAATAATTGCCTTGTAACCGTTCCCAACAATTGAAACCTCAAAAGAATCTTGGCTGTGGCTCTCAATTGAGCCTAATAATTGTATTAAACCTGTAAACATTATAATTATGTGTAAATCTGTAACTTTAAATAACTTAACTATTATTTTTTCTTGAATACTACAGGCAACAGAAAAAAACTAAGGCATACTGTGATTAAACATTAACATTTAAGACTTTCTGTTCTAGTTTTTTTTCCTGAATAAGGTTGAAAGAGTCTTAAAACATATCTAAAGTATTAAGAGTAGATACATTTAGATTTCTTATCTATTTCTCTTAGCTATTAACTCCTGCCAATCTACTACCTCAGAGGACAAAACCATGATTGAAATGAAAGTTGCAGGCATTGTTTTAAATGCTGCTAGTCGCAGTCCTATGATTCTACTCAAGGACAGTTCAGAGCGTAGAGCGTTACCAATTTTTATTGGACAAGCTCAAGCTGAGGCGATTATTGAGGCTTTAGAAGGACACCGCCCATCTCGTCCTCTGACTCATGATTTATTTGCCAACATCTTGAATGACTGTAACGTTAAGTTAGAGAAAGTAATTATCCATTCTCTTACCGATGATATTTTTTATGCAGTGCTTTGCATCAAGTTTAATGGAATCAAAAAAGAAATTGATTGTCGTCCAAGTGATGCTGTGGCGATCGCTTTACGTACCAATAGTCCTATTTGGGTATTAGAAGAAGTCATTGCCGATGCTTCTATTCCCGTAGATACTGATGCTGATGATGCAGAAAGACAAGCCTTTAGACAATTTATTTCTAGCCTTAGTCCAGATCAACTTATTAAAAAAGGTGGTTATAAAGAACAACATTGATATCGCTTCGCTAAAGTAGCGAGTAGCGAGTAGCAAATTATATTTATGCGACAGCGACGGTTTGGTAAAACTAATCTCAATTTCTCGGTGTTTTCTTTGGGGACAATGCGTTTGGCTTCTCCCCAAACCAGCCGTCAGACTATTGCTAAGGCAATCTCTTTGGGGATAAATCATCTAGAAACTGCTAGGGGATACGGTCAAAGCGAGGTTTATCTGGGTCAAGCATTACAAGATTTGGCTATTCCTCGCGAGCTAATTTATCTCACCACTAAGTTATCTCCCTCTACGGACAAAGAAAAAACCAAGCTGGAGATTGATCGCTCATTAGCCAGGCTGCAAGTTGATTATATAGACTGTCTGGCAATTCACGGTATTAACACCTGGGAACATTTAGAATGGGTAACAAACCCTGATGGCTGTCTCTCGGCGATACAGACGGCAATTAAACAGGGAAAAATTAGACATTTAGGCTTTTCGACTCATGGCAGTCTAGACTTGATCCTTGCAGCAATTGAGACAGATTTATTTGAGTTTGTTAACCTGCACTACTATTACTTTTTTCAAAGGAATGAAAAGGCGATCGCTCTAGCAGCAGCCAAAGACATAGGCGTATTTATTATTTCTCCTGCTGACAAAGGAGGCAAGTTATATACTCCTCCTCAAAAGCTAAAAGAATTATGTTCTCCCTTTACTCCTTTAGAATTGAACTATCGTTTTTTATTGAGCGATCGCCGTATTACAACCTTGAGCGTTGGTGCTGCCACTCCAGAAGAATTAGTTACCCCGCTGCAAGTAGCTGATGCCGA
Source organism: Waterburya sp. (assembly GCA_965218345.1). Taxonomy (GTDB): domain Bacteria; phylum Cyanobacteriota; class Cyanobacteriia; order Cyanobacteriales; family Xenococcaceae; genus Waterburya. Next base: position 3,955,664 of record CBDCKS010000002.1, on the reverse strand, counting down.
TCGTTCTTTAACAAAGTCAGAAACAGCAGTATTTAGCAAGCTAGAACAAGAGTTGGATACTTTAGCTACAGATTTATGTAGCCAATGTTATCAATGTCTACCTTGTCCTGAAACAATCAATATTCCTGAGATCTTGAGACTGCGTAATTTAACTGTTGCTTACGATATGCAGGACTATGGGCAGTACCGTTACCGAATGCTAGAAAATGCGGGACATTGGTTTCCAGGAAACAAAGGCAATAAATGTACTGACTGTGGCGATTGTTTACCTCGTTGTCCAGAAAAATTAGATATTCCTAGATTATTGCGCGATACTCATCAACAGTTGAAAGGTAAAGAGCGTCGCCGTCTGTGGTCAGAATAGTTAAAGACATATCTTGGTAGACTAAAGTTAAGAATAAAAACATCATAAATAAGCTATGTCCTCTGTAAATAAAGCCAAGGATGTTCAGGTATTTCCCATTGCTGCGGATACCCGTGTATTGCGATCGCGTACTTGGGAACGTCTGAAGTTTGAAATAGAATACGCTCTGCAAAAAGGAACTACTGCTAACTCCTATCTAGTAGAAGGGGATAAAACGGCTTTATTCGATCCGCCAGGAGAATCTTTTACTGATATTTTTCTTGATGCCTTACAGGCAAGAATTGACCCGAAAACAATTGATTATGTCATCTTAGGGCATATCAACCCAAATCGCGCCAGCACCCTCAAGGCTTTATTAAAAATTGCTCCCCAGATTACTATTGTCTGTTCTAATCCTGGGGCAATATCTCTACGTAAAATTTGGGCGGAAACAAAGCCTGAATTAAAGTTCAAGGTCATTAAAGGAGAAGAGACTTTAGATCTTGGTCAAGGGCATATTTTAGAATTTATCCCGACCCAAAACCCTCGTTATCCCGACCATCTTTGTACTTACGATGCTAAAACGGAGGTTCTTTATACGGATAAGCTGTTTGGCTGTCACGTATGTGGCGATCGCGTTTTTGATGAGGGTTGGGCAGTAGATTTAGAAGATCGCCGTTATTATTTTGATTGTTTAATGGCTCCCCATGCTCGTCAAGTTATGGCTAGCTTAGATAAAATTGCCGATAAACCTGCCCGTGTCTACGCAACCGCTCACGGTTCATTAGTTAGGTATAGCCTGATTGAATTGACAGAGGATTATCGTACCTGGGCGCAACAGCAAAACGAACTGGAACTAAACGTGGCTTTAATTTATGCTTCTGCCTATGGTAACACTGCTACTATTGCTGGTGCGATCGCAAGAGGCATTACCAAAGCGGGAGTAGCGGTAGAATCGATCAACGCCGAATCTGCTCAAGCAGAGGAAATAAAATCGGCGGTAGACAAATCGGCGGGCTTTATTATGGGTTCGCCTACCCTAGGAGGTCATGCTCCTACTCAAATACAGTCAGCTTTAGGTATTGTCTTGGCAAATGCCGCCAAAACTCAGCTAGCAGGAGCATTTGGTTCTTTTGGCTGGAGTGGGGAAGCTGTAGACTTATTAGAAACCAAATTTCGCAACGCTGGCTACAAGTTTGGTTTTGAACCTATTCGAGTTAAATTTACCCCCACTGATGCCGTTTTAAAAACCTGTGAAGAAGCAGGAACAGATTTTGCTCAAGCTTTGAAAAAAGCCAAGCGCGATCGCCAAAAAGTTAGAAAAGCTCAGGGAATTACCGCCGATGTCGATCGCACAGAACAAGCTGTAGGTAGGCTGGTAGGCTCAATGTGTATTGTCACTACCAAAAAATCAGAAGTATCGGGGGCAATGTTAGCCTCTTGGGTATCTCAAGCTACCTTTAATCCTCCTGGTTTGACCGTTGCTGTGGCTAAAGAAAGAGCGATCGAGTCTTTACTTTATACGGGAAATAACTTTGTCTTAAATGTTTTACCAGAAGGAAAACATATTAGTTTAATGAAACACTTTCTTAAGCCTTTTGCTCCAGGAGAAGATCGTTTTGAGGGGGTAGCCACAGAAGAAGCCAATAATGGCTGTCCTATTTTGACTGATGCTCTGGCTTATGTGGAGTGTCAGGTTGCTAATCGTATGGAATGTGGAGATCATTGGTTAATTTATGCTGTTGCCGAACAAGGAAAAGTACTCCAGTCGGAGGCTGTAACAGCAATTCATCACCGTAAATCAGGAACGCATTATTAAACATTAAAGATTGAGTATATAGAAACTTGTTTAAACGAAGAGGAACGAATTTACAATAGTACTCAAATTGCTCGAAAGCTCAAGCAGGAAACAGGAGTAGATTCAAGTAGCGATCGCTTTGTTAGAAAACACCTTCTTAACACAAACAACAAATTTTATATGGCGTAAGGTTTTAAGGTATTTGTGGCAGGCAGCCAGCTTATTTAGTCAATTTATCGAGTCGAGAACAAACTTATTTTCTATTCCTGTAAAACTAGTTATTAATTAAAACAAAATTAAATAGTTGTTTTTATCATTAGCTTATTCACTAGGATAGTTTAAGCTTTTTCTTAATTTGCTGTCTAAAAGCAGATATTCCTCCTTTATCACTCCAATAATAGTTAAATTTATCAGATGTTTCAATATAAAGAACTTTACCAGCAGGATAGCCTAATTTATAGCCAAAAATAGATTCTTCCTCTGGTGGTTCGCTCCAAAACTCTGCCATCCAAACTGCTTTTACCAGACGACTAAGCCAAGGGTTTCCTGATTCTTCATACACAGTATTGTTTAGTAGTTCAACAATATGAGTAACTTTGGTTCTCTGTCTAATGATAATTAAATCTTTTTCTTGTGGCTTTTCTGCATTAGGACGACTTTCCAATGTCCAATGTAAATAGAAAATTTTGGAATTAAGGTCAATATCTTGATATGCCCATTCAATATCACTATGATTTACATTTTTTGTCCACTTAAGCTTAGTTAAATTCATTGTTTACATTGAGAAACTATATTTATATTTATATAGTTCCCAAAAATACAAAAACTATTTGATATGTTTACTTACTTTGTGTGATTTTAATCATTGTATTTTTTAAAAACTGAACATATTCTGAAGTCAGAACAATATGATTATGAATTTCTATGAATATCAAAGTTTTTCCAACAATTATTAATAAAGGTATAAGTCTTGCTTTAATAAGTTCAATAAACTCTTTCTTAGTCTCTCCAGCTTTTAGCCAACAAGTAAATTGCTCTAATTATTGGGTAAATCCAAACACGGGCAAAACAGAATGTTTTGGCAATGGTATGAATTTAATTCTTGAACCTAAGCCTGTAAAACCCGAACTTAAAACTACCTCTAAAACAATAGAGAGAACTACAAAGACCTCTGAACTGAATGTTTGTGACAGTTTAAATGGTCTAAAACAGGCTTATTGCAAGTTAGCATCAACATTAGTAGGCAAGAACAAAATGAATATTGCAGCAAGAAATTCAGTGTCTAAAAATATTGATTACACTGAAGCTTGTCAGACTATAGTTCGAGGAAGAATGAAAGCACCTGCCACTACTCAATTCGCAGATGGTAGTTCAACAGAAATATTTCCAGGAGTGTATGTCATTAATGGAAATGTTGATTCTCAAAACGCTTATGGTGCTTTAATTAGAGGAAATTATACTTGTGTGTTTAGTGATACACCAGGACACGAAAATTTGAATAGTATATACGTATCTTGATTTTAGTTTCTTTCAACTTCAGTTATATTTAATTCCTCCTAGCTACTAAGTTTATAGTTTCTTCTAAAAGATACTGCTTCGCAAGAAAACTGCCTACTGCTTATTACCTACTAAATGATAAAATTCATGCTTCCAAGTAGATGGCAAAGTCTAAACGGGCAAACCCTCTATAGTATTAGCCATAAATTCTGTACGACAGGCATGACGTTGAATTTTACCGCTAGAGGTTTTTGGTAGACTACCAGGCTTGAGTAACAGGGTAGTGTATACCTGCAAATCGTGATTTTTGGAAATCTCTCGTCGAATGATTTGGGTTAAATCCTTGACATCAATCATTTCGTTAGCCGAAGAACTACCATTAGAAGCAGTTTTAACCGAGCGATTGCTACTCCAGTAACGACGCTCAACCTCAGCTAAAACAATTAGTTTCTCTTCTCCTTGAATGTTGACAGAAAAACTAGCAACGCAGCTTGGTCTTATCCAAGAGTTAGTATCTTCAACGGTTTTTTCTATGTCTTGAGGATAATGATTGCGACCTTTGATCACAATCATATCTTTGAGACGACCAGTAAAAAACAATTCCCCTCGATCGATAAAGCCTAAATCACCAGTACGCAGGAAAGGTCCTTCTTTAGTATCTTGAAGGTAGGCTCCAAAAGTTTCTTTAGTTATTTGGGGTTGTCGCCAATAGCCTTGGGCAATACTAGAGCCAGATACCCAAATTTCCCCTACTTCTCCTGGCTGACAGCTAACCATGGTTTCAGGATTGGCGATCGCAATTTTTTGATCGTTTAAACCCATCCCACAGCTTACTAAAGTATGGGGGTGAGGTTCGTTAATATCGGCAAGCACAATTTGATTTTGTTCTAAAGCTTTTCCTTGCACGGTTTTGGTTACTACTGCTGAATTTTTTGAACCACCTGAGATAATTAAAGTGGCTTCTGCCATGCCATAGCAAGGATAAAAAGCAGAATACTTAAAACCATAGGGCGCAAAGGTAGTGGCAAATTTATTGAGAGTTTCATGATTAATTGGCTCTGCACCATTAAATGCTACTTGCCAACTACTAAGATCTAAGTCCGTTAGCTGTTCTGGTTTAAATTTGCGTACACAAAGATCGTAGGCAAAATTAGGACCGCCACTAGTGGTAGCTCGATAGCGAGAAATTGCCTTGAGCCAGCGTAAAGGATTTTGTAAAAACATCAACGGCGACATTAAAGTCACAGGAAAATCGCCATAAAGAGGCTGGAGAATACCACCGATTAGACCCATATCATGATAAGGAGGAAGCCAAATTACCCCATTGCTTTCGGGAGAATGTCTAAAGCAGCGATGGATTGCCTCCATGTTGTGTAGCAAGTTTCTATAGGCAATTTTGACCCCTTTTGGTTCTGCCGTTGAACCAGAGGTATATTGTAAAAAAGCGATGCTCTCTTCAGAAATATTTGGTTCGCGCCAATGTTGCCCTAGATCGTGGTTGATTGTATCTGTCGCGATCCAGTGTAAGCTTTGTAGTTCTGTAGTATTTTCTAATTGACGCTGAAGACTGTATAGCGTTTCGGTATTGGTCAAAGCCAGACTAGTCTGGGCATTTTGCAAAATATTATGAATGCGGTTTAAGGAACGGTTGGGTCTGGGGGGATAAGCGGGGATAGCAATTACTCCAGCATAAAGACAACCAAAAAAAGCAGTAATATAGTCTAAGCTAGAGGGGTATAACAACAAAACCCGATCTTGAGGAGAACATACAGATTGAAGATAGGCAGCGATCGCTTTTGCCTTCTTTTCTAACTGACCATAGGTAAGGCTAGCTTCTTCTGTTTCGCCATCAATTAAGTAACTATATACAGTTTGATGAGGCTTTTCGTCAGCCTGATTACGGAGGATATCGACTAGGGTAGCTGCTTTAATCTTATTTTTTAAACCACTCATTCACTTTTGATTGTTTAAAATTAATTTACACCATATCCTATTTATTCAAAATGCGAGTATATGTTACTCAAAGGGCAATTTTGTCAGATAATGATATAAATTCCTCCACAGCTTACATCAATCAAAGGCAGATCCGAGTACAGATGTGACACCTTGATAATAGTCTGATTAATAATTATCGATTGCTAATGATATCTCAAGAATTACGCGAGATTCTTATTGCCAAAATTAAAAGTTCCCCAAAACAGCAAATCACTTTTGCTGAATATATGGCGTTGGCTTTATATCATCAACAGTATGGTTACTATAATTCGGAAACAGTAACCATCGGTGCCAAAGGAGATTTCTTTACATCCTCTTCTCTGGGCAAAGATTTTGGCGAGTTACTGGCAATTCAATTTAAGCAGATGTGGACAAATTTAGGCTGTCCCGATCCTTTTTATCTCGTGGAAATGGGCGCAGGTAATGGTGAACTTGCTCAGGATATTCTGCTTTATCTTCAAGCAGGTGAAGCTGATTTTACTAAAACTTTAAGATACATTATTGTCGAAGAATCTACTGCCTTGACTAAGGTACAGCAAAAACGTTTGGCTAAAAATAGCTTTACTCAGCTTAGTTGGCAAAATTGGTCAGATATCAGCAGTGAGAGTATTACGGGATGCTTTTTTGCCAATGAATTGGTAGATGCTTTTCCCGTACATCGAATAACCAAAAGTCAAAATCGGTTACAGGAAGTATATTTAAGCTTAGAGCGAGATCGACTAACCGAAACTATTGATTCTCTCTCTACAGTTAGATTAGCTGAATATCTAGATTTAGTAGATATTGATTTATTAGAATCAGCATATCCCCAAGACTACCACACCGAAATTAACCTCCAGGCTCTTGACTGGCTAAAAACAATAGCAGCCAAACTAAAACGAGGATATGTCTTGACTGTGGACTATGGCTATACCGCAGATAAATATTATCGCCCTGCTCGTACTCAAGGTACTCTCCAATGTTATTATCAACATCGTTGTCACAACAATCCTTACGCTAATTTAGGCTATCAAGACATTACGGCTCATGTAGATTTTACCGCCTTACAACGCCAGGGAGAGTTATGCGATCTAAAAACTTTAGGCTTTACTCAGCAGGGATTATTTTTGATGGCATTAGGTTTAGGCGATCGCCTAAATGATCTTTCTAGCGGTAAATATGACGTTACGCAAATATTTAAACGCCGTGATGCTCTACACCAATTAATCGATCCTACAGGTTTGGGTGGTTTTGGAGTATTAATTCAGAGTAAAAATTTAGTGGACAAAGAGCGATCGCTTCAAGGTTTAACAATGCCACCAATGTTTTGACAAAAGCTATTAGCTTATAGCTAGCGATCTAGAATTTAGAAGATTGTTGCACTGTTATGCTTGTGCTTCGCTGTTAAGTTGGCATCAATCTTTATTTCATAATCTATTCTTAACTCTTGATTTAACTTCAATTTACTTATAGCTGAGATTCTAAAAAATGGACTATTTTATATCTCCAATTTTTTCTGATTAATTAAGAAAAATGTAGAGAAAATGTATCGTCGGTATCATACTAGATGATTTCTAAAAAGTCAATTTTAAATAAGTATACAGTAGTTAAATCAAGGCAAAAACATCACTTATTTAATTAACTGTAGTTTTTATTTATTTGTTTTTAGTTAAAACTTTCGATACCAAAATAAATAGCAAATCTCAATTAATTATTAAGTTTACTATCTCAAAATTACATGGACAATTTTATTAAATTAACTCAAATTGGTCGCTACGATTCGGGTCTTTTTGATGAAGGCGCAGCCGAAATCACTGCATACGAACCTGATGGTCAAAACTTATTTGTAATTAATGGTGCAACTAGCACTATTGATATTTTAGACCTTGACGATCCCAATAATCCTACCTTTGTCTCGGCTATTGATATTGCTGAATTTGGTGGAGGAATTAATAGTATTGCTATCAAAAATGGTGTAGTCGCAGCAGCTATTGAAGCTGAAACTCCTCAAGATCCCAGTCAGATTGTCTTTTTCAATACCGACGGTAGTGTCTTAAATCAAGTAACGGTGGGTGCTTTGCCCGACATGGTTACTTTTACTCCTGATGGTACTAAGGTTTTGGTGGCTAACGAAGGTGAACCAGATGAAGACGATCCGACGATTAACCCTGAAGGTTCGATTAGCATTATCGATATTGCAGATGGGGTAGAAAGTGCCAGCGTTACCACTGCTGACTTCACAGCTTATAACGCTCAAGAAGAAGAGTTACAGGGACGAGGAGTTAGAATTTTCCCTGGAGAAACCTTTGCTAATGATGTTGAACCAGAATACATTACCGTAAGTCCCAATGGCACACAGGCTTTTGTCAGTTTACAGGAAAATAATGCGATCGCCGTAGTCGATTTAGAGATAGGAGAGGTAAGTGATATTCAGCCTCTGGGTTTAAAAGATTACAGTCGCGGTTTACCTCAGTTAACTAACTATACTTGGGATTTAAGCGAGGAAGTACTAGGTACAACTCCCGCAGGACAAGAAATTCTCTTGGGTGGTTTATCTGGTTTATATTACGAAGGCGAAACCGATGATGGTCAACTACAGTATATCGCCACGCCCGATCGCGGACCAAATGGTGAACCTACAGACGTAGATGGTGATGGAGTCAAAGAAAGACCTTTTCCCTTACCAGACTATCAGGCAAAGCTGGTTCGCTTTAATTTAGATCGCGAATCTGGAGAATTTGATATTAGCGAAGAGATCGAATTAACTAGAGAAGATGGCGAAACTCCTATCACTGGCTTACCCAACCTACAGGGTGGCGAACCAGGAACGGCTTATACCGATGAAGTACCTGTAGATCTAAATGGCGAACCCTTAGAAAACGATCCTTTTGGCGCAGACATGGAGTCGGTTATAGTCGCGCCTGACGGTAGCTTTTGGCTATCGGATGAATATCGTCCTGCAATTTATCATTTCGATCCTCACGGGGTATTAGTAGATCGCTTTATTCCTCAAGGTACTGCCGAGTCTGTAGGGCAACCAAAAGGCTCGTTTGGCACAGAAACTCTGCCAGAAGTATATGCTCAACGTCGCGGTAATCGTGGTTTTGAAGGAATGGCGTTGAATACCGATAATGGTAACCTGTATGCCTTTATTCAAAGTCCCATTGATAATCCTGATGTTAGCGATGCCGAAGCAGAAGCAGTAGATGAAAGTAGTGATATTTTAATTCTCGCAATTCCCAAGTACTGCGAATTTTAGAAGTAGATCCCACCACAGGCGAACCAGTCGGAGAATATGTTTATTTCCTTGAAGGTTCAGATGGGGTAGATAAGATTGGCGATGCGGTATACGTAGGGGACGGTAAATTTAACGTTATTGAACGAGATTCAGGTACTGATGCCGATTCCAAGAAGTTTATCTTTGAAGTAGATTTAACAGGCGCGACTAATATTCTGGGTACAGATTTATCTACCGCTACAGGGGAAGATACCGCTTTAGAAAGCATGACTCCTGATGAACTAGCCGAGATGGATATCCAAGCTATTGCTAAAACTCAGGTATTAAATTTACCTTCTATTGGCTATACCGCAGGAGACAAACCCGAAGGTTTGGCATTATTAGATAATGGATTAGCCGTAATCAACGATAATGATTTTGGCTTGCTGGATGAAGAGATTGCTGGGGATGGTTCAGTTCCTTTTAACCCCGATCCTACCCAAACCGTATTAGGAATAATTGACTTTGATGGTTCTAATGGTTTAGATCCTAACGATGAAGACGGCATTAATATCCGCAATGAATCTGTATTTGGATTGTATCAACCAGATAGTATTGCATCCTATGAAGTAGATGGGGAAACTTATTACATCACCGCTAACGAAGGAGATGCCCGTAGTGAGGATGAACGAGTAGCAGAATTAGAACTAGATCCTACAGCCTTTCCTAATGCAGCAGAATTACAAACCGATACAGAACTAGGACGTTTAGAAGTTTCTACCATAGATGGCGACTTAGATAGCGATGGCGACTACGATCGCCTGGTATCCTATGGGGGACGTTCCTTTAGTATCCGCGATGCTAACGGCAATATTGTCTTTGATAGTGGCGATGATTTTGCCCAAATCACTGCTAAACAAGTACCCGAAATCTTTAACTCCAACGGTACGGTTGATTCTTTTGATAGCCGTAGTGATGCCAAGGGTGCAGAACCTGAAGGGATTGTAGTAGGGGAAATCGAGGGTAAAACCTATGCCTTTGTAGGCTTAGAAAGAACGGGGGGGGGTAATGGTTTACGACATTAGCGATCCTGGTTCATCGGCATTTATTAAATACATCAATCCTATTGATGAAAAAACAGGGGATGCTTTGGATCTCGCCCCCGAAGGCTTAGAGTTTATTCCCGCAGAAGAAAGTCCCAACGGTGTACCCTTATTAACTGTATCCAACGAGGTAAGCGGTACAGTAAGCGTTTATCAAATCGATCTACTTGAAAGCGATAAGGGTGATGATAATGAAGATGAAGGCGATAACGGCGATGGAAATAACGAAGACGGTACGTTTACCCTTCAGATACTTCATGCAGCCGATCACGAAGCAGGTATCCCCGCTTTAGATAATGCAGATAACTTTAGTGCGGTACTAAATGCCCTAGAGGAAGAAGATACAGACGGCGATGGTGTTACTGACTATGAAAACACAGTAACTCTTTTTTCAGGAGATGTTTATATTCCTGGACCATTCTTTGCAGCCAGTGAAGAGACCTATGGTGGACAGGGTAGAGGTGATATCCTAATTCAAAACGCATCAGGGTTTGATGCGATCGCTTTTGGCAATCACGAATTTGACTTTGGTACGAGTACGTTTGCCGACTTGATTTCAGCCGACGAAGAAGAGGATTATCCTGGTACGGCGTTTCCTTATCTAAGTAGTAATCTAGACTTTGAAACAGCTTTTGTGTTTAGCGAACAAATATCGAAATCGTTACCCTGAAGCTCTCCCTAAACTAATTGTGATTAGACTAAATCAACTTTATGATTCAATCCTGACAAGAGGATTAGATTTTCACGAATCTCTGCCACCTTTGGCTCGTAAAGGAAATCGAGGTCGCCGTAAACGCCGAGTCGGTCATAATTTGCTGCTACGGTTACAAAACTTTGCCGAAGATGCGCTGCGCTTTTTGTCTGACAGTAGTGTCCTCTTTACTAATAATCAAGCCGAACGGGATTTGCGAATGATCAAATGCAAACAAAAGATTTCTGGTTGCTTTCGTTGTTTTAATAACGCTGTTGACTTTGCCAATGTACGTTCTGTTCTTTCAACCGCCAGAAAATAAAACCTTAATCTTCTTGAAGTTCTTACACAGGCTTTCTCTGGTCAACTTCCCGTCTTTTCTTAAACTACCTGGGTAGTTACAAAATGTCTTAAAATGTCTCCCAACTAATTGAAGATACAACGAAGGGATAATTCAACTTTTGTAAATCTTTTAGGTATATTTCCGTATCACTAAAGTTTATCAATTTACCAGCCTTTATAACTAGAGTGATAAGGGCGATTAACCGTCAAGATTCTCAAACACTCTCCTGTATTGCTATCCCAAAGACGAATTTTGCCATCCTCATTGCTGCTAACTAACATTCGCCCTTCTGGATCGAAGGCGATCGAGCGAATTGGACTTGTATGTCCTTGTCCTGATATTAGTCCCCTGCTGTAAATCCCAAAGTTTGAGGGTTCGATCAAAACTACCGCTGGCTAGTAGCTTCCCTTGGGGATGAATGCTGATGCTCACTACTTCGCGGGTATGCCCCTGTAAGGTCTGAAGGCATTGTCCAGTTTCGAGATCCCATACTTTCAGCATACTGTCATCACTGCCACTGACAAGCCTTTTTTCTGTAGGATCGAAGGCGATCGCTACCCGCACTAGCTAAACAGTAGCTTGCGCCTAGAGTTTGAGAAGCAGGAATAAAAGCTAAGGCAGCCAGCCAGCCTTGATGTCCCTCCAGGGTTTTTAGACATTCCCCAGTCTGCATATCCCAGATTTTGAGCGTGGAATCTTCACCACCACTGGCAAGGAGGCGACCATCTGCACTGAGGCTAACATTCAAAATTCTACCCATGTGTCCTTTTAATTCACCTCGAACTGTTCCAGACGGAATATGCAACAGTTTTATGATTCGCTCTACATTACTAATGACTAAAGTTAGTTCCCTGTAAATTAATCGTTCGCAAATCTGCCTGCCAAATATTCAAATTTGAAAAGTCTAGATTACTTAAATCTACTCCAAGCTCGCGCAGTAAATTGATGATATTGCCAGCAAAGTATCCTAGCTGCAATGGGGCTTGTAGTTGCTGAATCTTGAGTAGCTGTAATAGCAGAGTTTTCAAATTTTCCGAACCACCCTGTACCTCTTGTAGTTTTGCTAGAATGGGCTGCATGATCAGTCGTATCTGTACGTCTCGTACATAGTCTTTTGCCTGCGCCTTTAGCAAAGCATGGGTTCTCAGGCAATCAATCTGCGCCTGCGCTACTTCTTCACAGACCTTGTTAATCAATCTTTCTGTGACATATAGTCATTTCAATTAATTTCCTTATGGTAACTTTGTATTAATAACAAGGTTAAAATTAGTTGCTACTTGCTATCTGCTACTTGCTACTTTTAAAAAAATCGTTTGGTTTCTATTTGGAATGACTATACTCCATAACTACAGGCTGCTGAGTATACCTAACACCATCGAGCTTCCTTATTGCCGTGGGCTTAATTGAGGTCGGCTTAATTTTTTCGATTAGCGATCGCCGATCGAGGGATACCAAGGCATCCCTTATTCTAACCCCAGAAACACAGGGTAAAAGATCGATAACTGCTCTAGCCGTAGCAGTCGCACGGGTGTCGTTAGTCCTGCTAGGTTATCTACCTCGGCAGGAATTTCGCAACTCGTGAGCAAGACGCTACTTTGGTGTTGTCCTTCTCCCAATTGTTGAAATAGCCAACCATAGCCTTCATAGCCATCTCGGTAAGTGCCTACTAGTTCGCTACCCGACAAAACTGCTTCAACATTATCTAAAATTAGCAGACAGCGATGACGACGCAACTGCTCCAACAAGGTTTGCATCATTACATCAAGCTTAAGAGTCGGTGGTTGCTGAGGCGCGATCGCCTGTAGTAAATCCTCTAATTTTTACTGGAGTTTGTCCAGTTTGCAGACATAGATTTAATCGAAGCGATCGCATAATTAACTATGATTGTCCTAGCTGTGGATGGGTGGATAATTCCGTTTAAGGATTGGGAATACTGGGGAGGCCGCGATGTTTGAGGTTGCCCAATCTTTGACCTTATGAAAAAATCAACTCTTCAAGCTAAATTATTCTTATTCTACCTGAGATTCAAGAAACCCATAATTACACTCTCAATAGTCGCAGCTACAATCATCATTAGTTTGGATAACTGGCTCGAATTTAAAGATAGAACTATCGATCTGACTCCCTGGAAACTAACTACTATTGATAGCGATCGCAATCCTAGTGTAATCGTCTGGATTGGTACTTGCACTACCGAAATCATCAAAATGGATTTGGAAGGTTTAGCACCCAGATTGGAAGCGGAAATCGGGATTCCCATCGTTACCGCCCGTGCTAATGGTTTAGACTATGCCTTTACTCAAGGGGAAGATACTGTCCTGGCTTCCATGGCGCACAAATGTCCTACCAAACCACCTAAGTTAGAAACAGAAAAAAAAGAGCGCAATGCTGTTTCTAGTTTACTCAACTTCGGGCGCAAAAAAGAAGATGTCACTCAGCAAGAATCGGAATACAAAGACCATCAGCCTTTAGTATTGTTTGGTTCATTACCCGATCCTGTTGTAACAAACCTCACTTTAGAACTTAAAAAGCAAGGAGTCAAAGTATCAGGTTGGCTACCCTCCAAACGCTTTACCGAACTACCCGTAATTGAAGAAGGATACTATGTAGCGGGAGTTAATCCTTTTCTTTCTCGTACTGCTACTACCCTGATGCGTCGCCGTAAAACAAAGCTTATCGGCGCACCTTTCCCCATTGGTCCTGATGGTACAAGAGCATGGATTGAAAAAATCTGTTCTGTATTAAATATTGAACCCCAAGGATTAGAAGAAAGAGAAGCGAAAATCTGGGAGAGTCTAGAAGACTACATTAAGTTAATTCGCGGTAAGTCTGTCTTCTTTATGGGGGATAACCTTTTAGAAGTATCTCTAGCACGTTTTCTTATTCGTTGCGGTATGACCTGTCCTGAAATTGGTATTCCCTACATGGACAAACGTTACCAAAAAGCGGAACTAGAACTACTAGAAAAAACCTGTAACGACATGGGTGTTCCTTTGCCCACAATCGTTGAAAAACCTGATAACTATAATCAAATTCAGCGCATTTATGACCTCAAACCCGACTTAGTAATAACTGGTATGGCACACGCCAACCCTTTAGAAGCCAGAGGTATTAATACCAAGTGGTCAGTTGAATTTACCTTTGCCCAAATTCACGGTTTTACTAACGCCCGTGATATTCTTGAGTTAGCAACTCGTCCCCTGCGTCGTAATACTAACTTGAAAGAATTGGGTTGGGATAAGTTAGTTCAAGAAGAAGCAAAAGTTTAAAAAGATAATTTGGGTATTTAATCATGGGGTTTAGCAATGCTAAACCCTTTTTTTGTTTTCTTAAAATATTTATAACAAGTACAATTGAATTATAAATCAAACTTTGACAATATGGGTTTAAATATAATACGTATTCCTTTGCATAATGAGGCAAGAAAGTATATTAAAGAACTCAGACCTGATGAAATTCTTCCTTCAGAACAACCCAGAGATTTGACCTATGAGGCATTTGCAATCTTATGAATCAGTTAAATCCTCAAGGTATTGCGATCGCCATAGATATTTAAATTAAGGTCTTGTTTGCGATCGTTGGTTAATTCTTAATGCCCGCATCTAGCAAAATAATTCAGATAAAGTATGGAGTCAGGTAAGAGAATTGGGAGGCTGTTTACCTGCAAAGACAGCATCTAAATTATCTAGCAGCAAAAAACCCATTTGGGTGCGAGTTTCTAACGTAGCACTGCCAATATGGGGTAAGAGAAATACATTTGGTAAAGTTTGATAAGCAGGATTGATTTCAGGCTCTCCCTCAAATACATCTAAACCAGCAGCTTGAATTTTTCGCGATCGCAAGGCTGCAATAAGGTCATCATCCACTACCAAGCTACCACGGGCTGCATTAACGATGATTGCTCCGTCGGGTAATAATTCAATCCGTCGAGCGTTGAGGAAATGTTCGGTTTCGGGGGTGGCGGGACAGTGGAAAGAAAAGAAATCGCTTACCCCCAACAAATCTTCGGGATCGTCGTGAAAAATTGCTCCTTCTTCTTGTTCTGAAGAAAGCCGATGACGATTACTGTAATGAACCTCCATCTTAAAGGCTTTGGCTCGTCGAGCAACTGCCCTACCAATTCGTCCCATTCCCAAAATACCCAGACGCTTACCCGTAACTTCCGTACCGAGTAGTTCGGTAGGACGAGGATCTTTCCATTTGCCTTGACGTACTAGCTGTTCTCCTTCGTAGGCGCGACGGGCAGCACCTAGCAATAATAACCAGGTTACATCTGCTGTAGCATCAGTTAACACATCGGGAGTATTAATTACGAAAATGTCACGCTTTTTGGCTGCTTCGAGATCGATATGGTCATAGCCTACACAAAAAGTGGCGATCGCCTTAATTGATGCTGGTAATTGAGCGATCGCTTCTGCATCGAGAGAATCTTGCCCAGTGATAATTAAAGCGTCTGCTTGATGACTACCTAGCAATAACTCTTCTGTAGAATAAGAATGATCGTCTCGATTCAAACAGGGCAGATAATCTTTTTCTAAACGTTTTTCTACAGCATCGGGTAACTTGCGGGTAACTAGCACTGTCGGTCGAGTATTCATAAACATTTATCATTGAGCATTTAACAGTGAACAATATTAACTGTTAAATTTGTTGTAAAAAATTGGCTTCAATGGTGACTAAACTTTTGGTAAGTCCTTGGTTAACAAAGTTTTCCAATATTTTAGATGACAAGTTAGGTAAAAATTTACTGGTAGAAATTTCTATGTATCCTTGAGTTTGCAGTTGATAAAAAGTAATTTGATGATTTTTCCAGAACCAAACTTCATTAACTCCTATGGCTTGATATTTATCGAGATCGTCAAAGCTACCACTAGAAAATATAACCTCAACCGCCAAATCAGGAATATCTTTGTCAGTATTAAAAGCAAAACTAACGTCTGGCTCTTTTCCCGCTAATGGTTTATTTTGTAATCGAGTTGAACCCAAGGGAAAATAGGATAAATTGTACTTTCTACAGTAAGTAAACACTAAAATAGCAATAGTTTGGGCAATTCTTTCGTGATTCTTGCTAGGAGACACTAAAGTAATTACTCCATCAAAATAAGAAACTCTGTAGCCTGGGTACTCTTGGGAATTAAATTTTTCGTAATCTATCCAAGTCATTCCTGCCAAACTCAAAGTTTGGTCTTGTCTTTGAAGGCGATCGCTATCTAAGGGAAGCTTGGCATTTATCAACATAACCTATTTGAATGTAATTAATTACATAATATATCTAAAAGTTTGAAGTGTTTGGTTACTATTTTAGAGCTTAATACTATTTTACTGCTCATGGCTCATTGAAATAGCGATCGCAATTTTGCCTGCTGCGTGTTCTGTTTCGCTATAGGCGTGAGCAGCAGCTATTTCTGAGAGCGGATAGGTGCGATCGATAACGGTTTTAATCTTACCTGCTTCAATTTGTCTCGTAAGATAGACAAGATCCTTTGTATTGGATTGAAGCATAATTACTTCTGCTTTTTGGTTGGGCATGAGCTTTTGTTTCCATTCTTCTAGCTTGTCATCGGGTGTTGGCTGAGTCGTAATATAGACCCCATCGGGTTTCAAAACGGACTTACATTCAGGTGGGGTGCGATTGCCAACCACATCAAAAACAATGTCGTATTCGACGTTATCTTTGGTGAAATCTTGCTGCTTATAGTCAATAACGCGCTCGGCACCCAAACTTTTTACCATTTCGACATTGCTGCCACTGCAAACCCCCGTAACCTCTGCCTTTAATGCTTTAGCGATTTGAACGGCAAAAATACCAACTCCTCCCGAAGCACCATTAATTAGTACTTTCTGTCCCGCTACTATGTCGCCTTTATTTTCCAAAGCCTGTAGTGCAGTCATGGCTGCTAGAGGTACTGTCGCTGCCTCTTGGTGAGTCATATTGTTCGGTTTGGCAGCAGCAATTCTCTCAGAAACCGCAGCATATTCGGCGTAAGCACCACCCGTTGACTGGTCGAGACGAGCATAAATCTGCACGCCTGGTTGAAATTGGACAATGCGATCGCCTACTTCAATAACTTCACCCGAAACATCGTATCCTAATAACATGGGAAATTCACTGCCCGAACGATTTTTCAGCAGACCTTTTCTAATTTTCCAGTCAATGGGGTTAATACTGCTAGCATGAACCTTAACTAGCATTTGGTCTGGTTCGATCTGAGGTTTGGCAATCTCTTTAATCTGTAAAACTTCGGTAGATCCATAGCGATCGATGATTGCTGCTTTCATAAATGTTAAATCCGTTTTATTGAAACAGTAAGTTTGACAAGTCTGGGGAACTTCTCTGAATCTAGCTCCCCCAAAGTTGAGGGCAGGGGGCTTAACCGAACGGTATTAAAATATGAGGGATGAGAATTGAGGATAAAAAGCAACTTCCTTCCTTCGTCCTCATAATTCATCCTTTAAGGGCGAAGCCTCGATCACTCTCCTTGATATCCCTGGATGTATGACTCGGCTGTCTTCATCATTCTGTCGGAATTGCTTGCTTTTGCCAACGTTGTTGAACTAGCAGAAGTCAGAATTAAACCAAAGACTACTTTAGCTGTCACATCTAGCACTGCATAGAAAAAAGCCTCCCATGCTGTGCCAATAGCTGTAATTCCCTGCGCTCCTAAGATCCAGACAATTGGGTAGCAAATCCACAATACAACCAGCAGATTACGCATAGTAGAAAACAGCTTGCTTACTTTGTCGTCACGACGGCGAGCAGTGGCACTATATTCGCTAAATAAAGCCCACAGAAGAGCTACAAAAGCCCCGCAACTAATTACATACCAAATAAAATCCTCTGGAGGAGTTGTCAGCGAGGCAATAACCCCCGTGACGATCATGAAAATATCTGCACCAATCACTGCGCCAATCAATTTTGGTCGCGCGCCTGCTAAAATTCCTAGATCGAGAAGCAGCAGTGGTGTAGTGACAATCCAGTCGAGATAGCGTCCCCAGTATACCTCTTGACCACCTGCTAAGGTGATGGTGTGACCGAGAGCCATTGATAAATACATACAGGCAGCCCAAAGACAGATAAAGAAGCTTATCATGCTAAACTCCATGCCTTCTCTGTGACGGTGAGAGATCGCTCTTATACCTAAAATTACGAATCCAATTACCATGCCGATAAAAGCTACCCATAGCCAAATTTCTGTCCAACCTTGTGGCATTGTTTTTCTCCTATTTTTTTAACTTTAAGAATTGTTTATCAACTACCTGAAAAAATGACTGAAACTATATATACATATACCAACTCTATATACCCACTCTCTAGATAGATTGTATTTATCGCGTTTTAATGAACCTAAGTCCACGAGATATATTACTTTTTAAGTTAATTCTAGTCTGCGAATTGTTCTTCTTTCTTTAGACGGATATAGCAATCAAAACAATATGTAAATTTGTAAACAAAAAATTAAAAAATATT
Organism: Waterburya sp.; assembly: GCA_965218345.1. Lineage (GTDB taxonomy): Bacteria > Cyanobacteriota > Cyanobacteriia > Cyanobacteriales > Xenococcaceae > Waterburya. Next base: position 3,937,230 of record CBDCKS010000002.1, on the reverse strand, counting down.
GGAAAGAATACTTGTTTTTGAATATTGTTTCTGTACGACTTCAAACATAAGCATAAAGTTAAATCTTTAATAGCTTAAAGTTAATAATAATCATCTATAACTTTGGACTGATGAAATTGTTTTCTACTTCTAAATAAGCTAGTAAAAGCACAGATTAGTAAATAATTATGAGAGTCAGATAGTTCACAAGCTGATACTACCAAAGGTTATGTTCATCCAGAAAGATCATATACCGAGTATTCTCAATGATTTAGCTTCAAGGAGACATTTCAACTAATCGTACGCTACTTAATGTCTCTTTTATTCATTTTGCGATCGCAAAATACAACTTTAGTCTTATCGCCAACAATTATTTATTTAGTTTTAAATTTTAAATAACAATTCAATGAAAAAAACTCGTCACCAAAATCTTCAGTGTCAAATAACCAATTTGATTTCTATTGTTGAAATGTACATTCCTTTAATAGAAGAGATTGATAAAAGCAAACATAAGTTAAGCGCACTTCCTACCGAACTGGACAGTTTAAAGCAACAATTGGAGTTTTTAAAACTACAGTCATCTCAAACAAACTTATATGATTCACAGAATTCTGTTTTGCCATTGCCAATCAAAGAAACAGATTCTAAATTAGATTTCTTAGTGGATGATTTGGAAGAAATATTTGTTTACCTAACTACTTTTGAATCTAAGCTCAAAAATATAATTGTTTTAAAAGAAAGGCTGGAAGCCGTGCAAGAAGAAAGAATTGGGGGCTTTACCCCAGAACGCATTTATAGATTGCTTGAAAGAAAAGAGCAAAACTCACAGTTTGATAATATTCCATCCCATAAAAACTTCCGCTCTCAGAGTTTATGGCAGAAAATAGCTAACTACAAATATTCAAAAAAATTAGCTATAGGTACAGCTTTGATATCGGGAACTATCTTATTTTTTAGTATGGTTTCTTATTCCTCAATGAACCAACAATCAATTAACGATAATACTGCCCCTGAAGTTAAAAAACAATAAACTTAATTCCGATAGAAGTTATCACGAAACAGCCCATAGCATTCGCAAGCAGAATTTTCTAAAGCAGACCGAGTTAAGATAGTAATTTTGCCACGAGAATAACGAATCAATCCTGCTGATTGAAGAATACCTGCGGCTATGGTTACGCCCGAACGACGAACTCCTAGCATATTACTAATAAATTCCTGAGTCAGAGGCAATTGATTAGATTGAGTTAAATCCTGAACCGTCAGCAGCCAACGAGCCAGACGCTCTTCTATTGTATGATGACGGTTACAAACTGCTATTTGGGCAGTTTCATTTAGTCTAGTCTGGGTGTAGTTAAGCAACACCCTTTGCAACTCTTCTCCTCGGTCAAACTCCCGTTTTAAAACGATAGCAGAAATCTTCAGAGCATGATCTGGTATTTGAACTATGGCACGGTTACTACTATAACCATTGCTGAGAATAACTGGAAGACCAATAACTCCCGTCCCGCCGATTATACCAATTTCGGTAGTCAGACCGTCGCTGAGAATGTTAACCACAGAAATCAACGCGGTATTGGGGAAGTAAACGGTTTCAATCTTTTCTGAAGCTTCGTATAAAACAGTTCCCAAAGTCATAGAAGCAGGAGTTAAATAAGGCTCTAAACGCTGGTATTCAATTTCTGGTAATGCAGCCAGAAGACGATTAGCCGAATGCGAATGGTCTTGAGACAAAGAAAAACCTCTCTATTAATTTGTGCTACTGCTAAAAAAGCTAACGGCACAAAAAGGAAACCTATGTTTAAATTCCTATGTCGCCAAATTTTGCAAGCATTACGATCGTAACTCAACGAAGTTGAGTTACGATCGTAAAAAAATAAAACTTACTTTTCAGGCTTTTCTGAGTAATCTCTGACCGCAGAATGCTGTTTTTCGCTTCGTCCTAAGCGGACAGAGTAATCTCTGACTGGCTAACTATTTCCCAGTTACAAATCTTGGCTATTTGGGCATCTAGATCGATAACATTAAAAGGCTTAATAATTATTCCTTCAGCTAAAGTATTGTCTAATTGAGAAAGCACCTTTTTTTGAGTCAAAGCTGTCATAAAAATGATCGGAATCGAATAGGTAAGTAAATTAGACTTTAAATTTTCATAGACATTTAGTCCGTCTAAGCCTGGCATAATCAAATCCAAAAGAATTACATCGGGACGTATCAATTTTGCTTTAGTTATGCCTTCTATGCCATCGCTCGCCGTTAAAACTTCCCATTCCCAGTCTGGATTCATCTCCAAAGCCAACTGAACTAAAGTTCTGTTATCTTCGTTATCGTCAATAAGCAAAAGCTGCTTGGTAGCCATGTGAACATCTCACTCGATAATAGTCGATTAACCTATTTACTTTAATTCTGGTTAATTTTTCCTATCGTCTCTGTACGATTTCAGACATAGGCGAAAACTTAATTTGATAACTGACCTGGGGCGCATTTAATCTATAGTCATTTTAAATAGCAACCAGATTATCTCTGAAGAAAGTAGCAAGTAGCAAATAGCAAGTAGCAAATAATATTCAACCTAACAATCAATACAAAACTACCATAAGGAAATTAATTGGAATGACTATAACTGCTGTGACGAGGTGACGAGGAGCAGTGTTACTTCTTACTTTTTACTTTTTACTTCCCAAAGTCCCCAAGCCTCACGGATCGATGAGTGCGTAACATCAGATACTAAATATATTTTTCCCACTCATCAAATAGTCGAAGAATTATCCAGGTAATTAAAGCTCCTATCAATCCCAGAAGCCACAAGCCACAGCCTACAGTAATACCAAGAGCAGCCGAAACCCAAATTGCTGCCGCCGAAGTTAAACCTTTAACTTTAGACTCTCGTAAAATAGTTCCTCCGCCAATAAAGCCCACACCACTAATTACGCCCGAGATAGCTCTGCCTAAAACATCTAAATTTTGCTCCGCTGCACCTATCTGAATGGGAACAAGTACTACCAATGCCGAGCCAAAACTAACCAACATATTTGTTCTCAATCCTGCTGGTTTACTTTTAGTTTCTCTTTCCAAACCAATAATTGCACCTACTAGTAAAGCAACACCTAAGCGTAACGAAATATGTAGCCAATCTAGCGGCGCAAAAGAAGTTTGAGGCAATTTATTGGAGCTAATAAAGTAATTAAAATCATTATCTCAAAAGAATAGGCGATCGCGCAATCTATAATAAGATATAAAAATTGAGTGTAGCTTTTAGGTGATAATTTTTCAATATACTAAAAGCTTAATTTCAAAGCATTTACAGGAACATCATCCCAAGAATCAACTGTACGCAGACTAGCAATCCAGCCGTTTTGCTTTTGTTCTTCAGTCAGATCATTTTGCCAATTTTGATGGCAATTTTCTGCTGCATCTTTATTTTGACAGGCAATACAAGCATGGATTAACCCACCTGGATCGATCTGTTCGTTTACCCAAATAGTCGATTTTGACATTATTTTATAATTTGTATAGCTATAATTAGTTGAAAATTGAAGCACGGGTAATAGAAACTATTAACAAAGAACCGATATTCATAAACTTTAGGCAATAAGACTTAAATTAATATAGCAACTTACTTTGTTGAATAGTGCTAGATAAATTTTATTTCAAAGTGTTGTCAAGATTCGGGCAAATTACTCATTTTGCCTAAATCTAAGACTGCTGCTAATTGATTTTCGTCCATTAAACCTGCTTCTAAAACGATCGCTCTAATAGATTTTCCAGTGGCTAAAGACTTTTTGGCTACATCTGCTGCTTTTAGATAACCAATATGAGTATTAAGAGCCGTAACTAAAGCTAAACTACCTTCAGCATAAGCCAAACAGCGATCGCGACGGGCAGTAATGCCTAACAAACAACGCTTACTCAAGCTATCAATAGTATTGCCTAAGATTTCGATGCTGTGAATTAAATCATAGGCGATCAGAGGCATCATCACGTTTAATTCTAACTGTCCTGCCTGTGCTGCAAAAGCGATCGCCGTATCGTAGCCCATCACTTGAAAACACACCATTGAGGTCATTTCCGCCATTACAGGGTTATATTTTCCTGGCATAATTGATGAGCCAGGCTGTACAGCAGGTAGCTGAATTTCTTTAAATCCTGTTTGGGGACCTGAATCCATCAGACGCAAATCATGGGAAATCTTGACTAAATCTTGTGCTAGGTTACGTAAGCTCCCTGAAACGTTTACAAAAGGACTCATGCTTTGCATAGCTGCCATTAGCTGCGGGGCAGGCTGTAGCGGTTTGCCAATAAATTCTCCTAGCAATTCGGCTGCACGATGACGATATTGGGGATGGGTATTTAATCCTGTGCCTGTAGCACTACCGCCTAAGCCTAAGCTATAGAGATCGCCAGCAGCAGCTTTAATTCTGCGCTGATGATCCTGTAAAATTTGCCCCCAGGCTTGAAATCCTGCCCCTAAACGCACAGGTACAGCGTCCTGCATATGGGTGCGTCCAGATTTAACAATATCTTGGAATTCTGTCGCCTTTTGCTCAACTGCGGCGATCGCATTATCTAAAGCAGGATAGAGAGTTTTATCTAAAGCTAACAAGGCTCCAACCCTTATCGCCGTTGGAATTACATCATTAGTAGACTGACCATAATTAACGTGATCGTTAGGACTAACTTTTTTGTAGTTACCTTTCTCATCTCCTAATATCTCTAAAGCTCGATTAGCCAAAACTTCGTTAACGTTCATGTGATGAGATGTCCCCGCCCCAGCTTGATAGACATCGACCACAAACTGATCTCGCAGACTTCCCTCTAGAATTTCATCCGCAGCTTTGACAATTGCCTGACTAATTTGTGAGTCTATACAACCTAATTCTCCATTGGCGATCGCTGTAGTTTTTTTAATCAAAATGCAGGCATCTACATAAGTTGCCAAAGGTTTGATACCGCTAATCGGAAAATTCTCTGTAGCTCTTAAAGTCTGAATACCATAATATACGTTAGAGGGTATTTCCTTTGACCCCATGGAGTCTTTTTCGATGCGATAGTTGTTTGTCATCTTGCCTACAGATATTTCCAGATCTTGTCCCAAAACTCAAGATACAATACTATCCGACCAGAAAGAGAAACTAACAAGCTTTTTTCAAGAATAAGAGTTAGATATTATTATCCCTCTCGCTAGGACTCTGCATTTTTCTCGATAATCATTTAGTATTTTTAAAGTAGCCAATTCTAATAATCAAATAATAGTTTCGCCGAAACGTGATGGCAATGACATAACTCTGACACGCGATCGCTCTAACATATTAATTAAATCGTTAAGCATAGTAAATGCGATTACACTGCGCGTAATCTGAGGAAATTGGTAATGAGATGGATTTACTGGCTAATAGAAACCTATTTGATGGATGCCCTCTTGCTATCTGTTGCTTTATTTATGATTCAGATATTAATTCGTAATTCTCCATCTTAAAAACCAAAAGATACTGAAAGCTTTCAAATCAATAAAAAAGCAAACAATTTGACAAAAATTAAAAATGAGCGTTAAAAACCGACACTATGACATCATTATTATCGGTACGGGAGCGGGAGGAGGTACCGTCGCTCACGAACTTGTACCTACAGGCAAAAAAATCTTGCTTCTAGAGCGTGGCGAGTTTTTACCTCGTGAAAAAGATAACTGGAATCCTACCGAAGTCTATCAAAACCAACGCTACTATACTGACGAGGAGTGGTGTAACAAAGAAGGAAAAACCTTCAATCCTCAAACCTGTTATTGGGTAGGGGGTAATACTAAAGTTTATGGTGCTGCACTGTTGCCTTTGAGAGAGCGCGATTTTGAAGAGGTACAGCATAAAGGCGGTATTTCTCCAGCTTGGCCCCTTAAGTTCCCTGATTTTGCTCCCTACTACACCAAAGCTGAAAAACTTTTCAACGTTCACGGCAAACGAAAAGAAGACCCCACCGAACCACCAGCAGAAGCTGACTATCCTTATCCCCCAGTTAGCCAAGAACCTTTTATGCAGAGGATAGTAGACAAACTGGGTCAGTTAGGGTTTTATCCTTTTCATTTACCAGTAGCAATTAAACTCAATGAAGTAGATAAAACTTTATCTGAATGTATTCGTTGCGATACTTGCGATGGTTTTCCTTGTTTGGTTCACGCTAAAGGCGATGCTGAAGTTAACTGCGTCCGTCCAGTCCAGGCTTATTCTAACTTGACTCTAATTACGGGAGCTAAAGTAGTCAGGCTACATACGAGCGAGTCTGGTCGCGAAGTTACAGAAGTAGAAACCGAAATTGGTGAGCAAAAACATTTATTTTCTGCCGATTTGGTAGTCGTTTCCTGCGGTGCAATTAATTCATCTGCTTTACTACTCTGTTCGGCTAACGATTCCCATCCCAACGGATTAGCTAATAGTTCCGACCAAGTAGGACGTAACTTTATGAAACACTTGGCAACAGCAATGGTATCTCTGCAAGATGAGCCTAACGAGTCGGTACATCAAAAAACTATCGGTTTGAATGATTACTACTGGGGCGAACCTGATTTTCCCTACCCCATGGGCATGGTGCAGAATACGGGCAACGTCAAAGCAGGCATGATGCCCGCCGATTCGCCACCACTACTTGCTCCTTACGTTAAGTTGACACCAGAAAATGCTTTGGAAGTTATGGCAAAGCATACTACAGGCTGGTGGTTGCAAACCGAAGATTTACCCGCTCCTAACAATCGCGTACAGTGGATCAATGGTAAACTGCATTTAGACTATACGCCCAACAATACTGAAGCAAGAGATCGATTGATTTATCGCTGGACTTCAATTCTCAAGGCAGTAGAGCGCAGCACCAAGCACGTTATTCCCTTTGGTATTTATCCGCGCAACTATTTACCCCTGTCTGCGGTAGCTCATCAGTGCGGTACTTGTCGCTTTGGCGTAGATCCTCAAACTTCTGTTTTAGACATCAACTGCCGTACTCATGATGTACATAATCTTTATGTAGTTGATGGTAGTTTCTTTCCTTCCCACTCTGGAGTAAATCCTACTTTAACTATTATTGCCAATGCTATTAGAGTAGCAGAGCATTTGAAAGAACGGATGGGAGTGCCTGACCTTGCTGGGTTGGGAGAAGTAATAAGTAATAAGTAATAAGTAAGAGAGAATAGCTAAGATGAACGAAGAAAATAAGAATAAAGAAAGGCAAGAGCAAAAAATACAAGAAGTTGCCCAGAAACCGAAGCATAACGCCATAGAAACAGGAATTGGCGCGGTTGGTGGCGGTGTAGCTGGTGCTGCGATTGGTAGTAAATTAATTGGCGGTAAAACTGGTGCTGTAGTAGGTGCGATCGCAGGTGCTGTAGTCGGCGGTGCAGTAGGCGATGTAATGGGAGAAGATCTAGAACAACTCGAACAAAAAACGATGGAAGTTTTAGGAGAAGCTCAGGGAGAAAATGAAATTCTCGCCCATTATTCTTGGTCGGAATTGCAAAGGTTGTCTAAACCGCAAACCTAGAAAAGCTTTTATCTGTTAGTTTTTAGCTCTATTTGGCATTGGTAAATGCGTAATGCTATTGAATCTAAAATATAGTAGTTTAGATTTCTGGTCTTTAGCTGATACACTGCCCCAAGTGTAAATCTTCTTAAAATAAAAAAAACGGTTTTCGTCGTGGAAAACAGTCATATAAATGTAAGAATTGTGGTTTTCAGTACATCGCTCACCCTTTTACAAGAGCATACTCTCCGCAAATTAAACAAATGTGTATAAAAACGCCTGATGTGGATTAGCTTCGTTCTAGTTTACTGGTTTTTAGCTTTTAGCTGCACGATGCGAAGCATCGAAGCCCGCCAGGGCGGACTGCTCGAACGCGCTGCGCTTTTAGCTTTTAAAAAATGTGTATCAAGCAAATGAATCTAATTTTCATATCTTGATTCACCAACACCTAACGGCGATGTAAGTGAAATCTGAGCTAGAATACAAGTCCCTTGTTCGGGTTGACTTTGAAAGGTTAATTGTCCTCCTAAGCGATCGCAGCGTTGCTGCATTCCAATTAAGCCAAAGCCACCGCGATCGCCAGCCAACTGTGGGTTGAATCCTTTTCCATCATCCAGGATACGAAGCACAATTTCATCTGTCCTAAAGGTCAGTTCAATCTGTAGAGTTTGTGCTTAGGCGTGATGTAGAGTGTTGGTAATAGCTTCCTGTCCAATCCGTAATAGATTCATGCCGATATCGGGTGGCACAGACTGCGATGTTCCGACAATCTGGAAGTCAGTTTGCAGGTCGGTATTCAGGGTAAGTCGAGTCAGCGATCGCTGCAATGACCCAGCCAAATCTCGGTACTGCTCGGCATCGGGATGTAGCGACCATACCGAGCGACGGGCTTCGGTAAGTCCAGAATGTGCTAGATTTTTTACTTGCTCGACAATATCCCAGGCGATCGCCGAATCTTCGCTAGCGTAGTACTGGGCATTATTAAGCTGTAGGGAAATACTATTAAAAGTTTGAGCCAGAGTATCATGAATTTCTCTAGCTAAACGATTATGTTCTTCTAGAAGTGCTGCCTGTTTTGCATCTTCAGCCAGACAAGTCAATTGAATCGCTAAAACTACCTGCTGCGCCAGGGCAGTAACGAGATGCAAAGCTGCGGGAGGGTAAGGATGACTCTGAAAGTGAGAGATCGCAAAAACGCCTAGAAATTTATCCCCCAGCACTAGTGGCATCAACAGCATTGTTTGAACTCCATCGCGCACGGCTGAGCAATTCTTAAAGATTTCAAAATCTGGGTGGTTGGGCAAATCTGAGTAAACAAAAGGCTGATATTCGTGATGCAACGATTCCCAAGCTGAAACCTGCTTAAAGACGGACAAAGGAATAGGAGACGGGCTAAAAGCATTGGGTGGATTGGAAAGAAGTTGAGCGTTCCAACGAGTTAAGTGAAGCCTTGCGGTTGTTTGCTCGGCATCATGTAACCAAATATCCGCAACAGGTGCATGAAGCTGCTCTAGTATTGTTGCCAGGACTTGACTTAAAAATTTGTCCAGTTCTGGCTTGCTAGCAAGATAAGCAAGGGAGCTTTGGAGTGCGCCTTGTTGACCTTGGGAGACGAGTTCGGCTTCTTTGCGCAAGTTAATGTCTTGTATGATAGTGACGAAGCAGACAGGATCGCCAGCAGCATCGCGAACGACAGAGACGGTTGTGTTTGCCCAGAGATGAGAGCCATCCTTGCAAATGTAGCGTTTTTCAGCCTGGAAGAAAGACAGTTCGCCACTTGCTAAACGAGGAACTGCTGCGAGACTATCGACAAGATCGTCGGCATGGATAATGTCAACATAGGTGAGTGCTAGCAGTTCAGCTTTACTGTAGCCTACCATGTCGCAACATTTTTGATTGATTCGCAGCCAGCGACCATCGATATCGTTTATGGTCATGCCAACAGCAGATTGTTCAAAAGTATAGCGGAAGAGGCGATCGCTGTTATCTAGTGCAGCTTCTGTCCGTTGGCGAAGCAAAATTTCGGCTGGCAGTTCTTCATCAACAGTATTAATAGCAACTAGTTCTGCGGGGCGGTTTGGCAAGTTCTTTTTGTCAGCGATCGCCAATTGCTGCCTTATGTCAATAACTTCAGCCCTTAAAGCCTGATTCTCCTGTTCTAGTTGAGCAATACGTTGGGATTGCTCGACTAATTTATTTGGCTGAAGTTGCATTTCGGTGGCTTCTCCTAAGATAATAATTCAGTAGAAAATATTGGCATTTTGTTCTGATTTCGAGTTAGTTTGTTTGATAATCTGACTCGAAATTAATATATACAGTAGGTACTGCGTAAATTATTCTATATAAGTAGATTAATTATATGTATCTAAAGTTACAAACTTTAGCGAAAAGCCAGCTTTAACACATTTAGGCAAAATCGCACCTCTTTGATCGTCAAGGTTATAACTTATCCTTTGCTTAGTGAAAGAAAACGAAATCTTCAATAGAGTGTTAAATAGCTTTGGCAGCATTGATCGCTTTGCCACTGAGTTTAAGAATGTAGGAACAACTCAATTTGGCAGTGGCTACGTTTGGTTAGTACTAGATCGCGATCGACTTAAAGTTGTCAAAACTGCAAATGCGATGAATCCCATGATAAATAAGCAAATTCCTTTATTGACTTGCGATCTTTGGGAACATACTTACTATCTCGATTATCAAAATCGTCGTTCTAGTTTCCTGCAAACATTTTTAGAGCATTTGGTTAATTGGGAGTTCGTAGCCCAGCAATTGCAGAAGCATCAATTGATATGTGCGTAAGCTGATAATTCAAGCTTTGAAGCAGATTGAGTATTGGAAGGTTCAATCGACCATTCTATTTACAAAGATAACGTATTAGGCGATCGCAGCGGTAATCGCTTAACTACAACCACTTACTTATATTAACAAACAAAGGAGTTACCAATGAAAAAGCTAAAAGAAAAAGTTGCCATCGTCACCGGATCGAGTCGTGGAATCGGTAAAGAGATTGTGATGAGATTGGCGCAAGAAGGAGCTAAAGTAATTGTCAACTACAGAAGTAGCCCTGACGAAGCTAAAGAAGTTGTCAACCAGATCGAGCAGCAGGGTGGCGAAGCTACGGTAATACAGGCTGATGTCAGTCAGGTTGACCAGAGTAAGCAGCTAGTCGAAAAAGCAGTTAAGAAGTACGGCAAGCTAGATATTCTGGTCAGCAATGCAGGTATCGAACATTTTGGAAAACTAGAAGAAATTACCCTAGAAGATTTTAATCGGGTGTTTTCAGTCAATGTTGCGGGTCAACTGTTTGTCACGCAGGCTGCTGCTGCCTACCTTCCCTCTGGTGGACGTATTGTACTGACTTCTTCATAGTTTTAAATCCCATACCATTTTTCACTGTTTATTCGTTCCTGGCACTTTGAGGGATTCGTTAGTTGTATCGATCTTATTAGAACAGCAGACAGGCCAAAGCCAGACTAAAAAACTAATTACGATGATAAATTTAGTTTTTCTTCCACATTGGCTCCTGGATTATGTTCCCAGCGATCGCCTACATGAGTGCCTACATGAGTATAGATCGAAGTAGTCCTGGGGTCAGCATGACCAAGTAAGTCTTGTACCTGTCACAAGTCAGAACCAGTTTTAAACGCCAACGTACCAGCAGTATGTCTTAAGCTGTGTGCCGATAAAGTTGGACCAGGAGTATATTTGAGATTGGCATATTTTAAATAACCATCGATAATAGATCTGATGCTACGTCTTGATAATTGCTTGCCTTTACTGTTGTTACTCAGGGATACAAAGACAAAATCGCGGGGTTTAATTTTTCGTCTTAAAACTTTTTGCCTCATCTGGAGATACTTGTTCAATTGAGCAGTTAAATTATCAGTCAAAGGAACGATTCTGCTCGATCGTTTTGCCGATATCTGTAGTCCTGTTTTAATGCCCTGTCTATCAGTAAAATTAAAGATAATAAACGCTCATCTTTACCTTGACATTGCTCTAAATCATAACCACCTGATTTACAGTCACGGAACATAGCTTCAATTCCCATTCGCTTTTTGTAAGCTTTGAGCGTTTGCTTCAAATTAGACAAATTATTAATTAAATACCATCCTTCATTTTTTCTTTTACCACTAGTTATTTTGCTCCAATAGAAAGCCAGATTTACTCTGGACATTCCTGTTTGTTTAGTAAATCTAACTTGTTTTAAATAAAAAGATTTTCCTGGCTTTAATCCTAAAGATATTAATTGCTGGTCTTCTTCTCCTTCTTGTTGAATATATTTATTGCTTTTAGTTCTCAAGACATATTGACGCTAGTTTTTCTATCTGAATTGTTCTATAGCTTTGTAATATCAGTACGGTTATTCTCAGAGTTACATATTGTCTTTGGGTTAATAATTGTGAGATACATTTGTGATAGTATTGTGGCAACATTTTTTAGTTTGGGGTCTTCTTAATTATCTTGACCCCTCTTTTCTACCATTTCGCTGCTACATCCTACTCTCTGTCTTTCTTTTAACTTCTTTGTCACCCCGTGAGCGGCGACTGTATAGATGCCTTACCGTTTTCTACATAGAAAAACGAACCAGCAGGAGAATTTTCTATTGCCAGCAAGTATAACTGCGCTACATCATCAATATGAACGTGCGACCAAATATTTTCGCCTTTGCCAATATGGCTGGCTTTGCCAGTTTTTTTAGCCAGTTCAATTAGCCCGGGAACTTGAATACTTTCTGCATTAATTCCCTGACCTTGACCATAAATTAGGCTGTGGCATAAGACTATTAAGTCCAAGTTACAAAAGCTGCAAAAAACTAATTGAAGAATGTAGCGGTTAACGCGATCGCCTTTATACAAAGTCTGTTAATCTTTTATGGCTTATACAGTAATTTTGTTTAGATACTTATGGAGTTAACTATCGCCTCGGTACCAAATTCTAAAGCAAAAAGGTTGTCATTTAATTCGTCGATTTCGGATGTGAACGAATTGGGTTTTTCAAATACGCCAAAAATGATATTCTCTCCCTGCTCTAAATCTACTAGTGCAAACCCCTCTTCTTGACGTTGCTGAAACACATCTAGAAATTCCTCGTAATTGTTGCTAGTTGAATAAGCACTGCTATTGTAAGAATCTTCAGCAAATACTCCTTCCCAATTTTCCTCTGCATATTCAACCCCTACCAAATCATACCCTTCATCCCATCGCTCTTGAATGCGTTCTGTAAATTCAGTCAAATTATCGCTAGTCGAATAAGCACTACCTCCAAGATCATCTCCAAATATGCTAACCCAATTGCCGTCGGCATATTCAATGTTAATCAAGTCAAGACCTTGATTCCACATTTCACTTGTATCTTCCGCAAATTCCGTTAAGTCTTCTGAGAAATCATAACCACCAGTACCAAAGTTATCGCCAAATACTCCAATCCAAGTTTCATCAATATATTCAATATCGATTAAATCGTAACCTTCATCCCATCGCTGTATAATCTGCTCTTCAAACTCAGTAATATCTTGACTAGTTGAATAAGCGTTGCCATTAGTTTCCTCATTAAATACTCCTACCAACTGGTCATCAATAGTTTCAACATCGACTAAACGGTATCCTGTATTCCAAAGCTGTTGAATTTGCGGCTCTAATTCGATAAAACTTTCGCTAGACAAATAGGTAGAAGTCATTGCTGTTCAAGATTAAAAGGACAGAATTTAGTTGGATTTTATCATACTTCGGTGGCTGCAAATAGTGAACAATATATTATGCCTAAATAGATTGAAGACTTAGCTTAACTTAAATAATAAACTGAGTCTAAAGCGATCGCTGTCAATAAACCGACCGAGAGATTTTTTCAGTTTTGACAACATATCGCTAATCAATGTAGTCTACAATAGACTTAAACAATAAAAATGTTGTTTAAATCCTTGATTTTTACATAATTCTCTTCAGCGCATAGCTTGATTTACCTAAGTCTGAGAGTCTTTAAATCCATAGTCAAAAATTGTTTATTTAACAAACAATGAGCGAAACAATCTTATCGATACGCAATTTAACAGCAAACGTTGATGGCACGCCAATTCTTAAGGGTGTCAATCTAGAAATTAAGGCGGGAGAAATCCACGCTATTATGGGGCGCAATGGCTCAGGAAAAAGCACCCTATCTAAGATAATCGCAGGGCATCCTGACTATGAAATAACTGGTGGAGAAATTATTTACCAGGGTGAAAATATTGTTGAAAAAGAGCCTGACGAAAGAGCTAATAGTGGCATCTTTTTGGCTTTTCAATACCCTTTAGCAATTCCTGGAGTAAGCAATCTCGACTTTATGCGAGTGGCATACAACGCTAAACGTAAATATCAGGGATTAGAAGAAATAGATACCTTTGATTTTGAAGATCTAATCGAAGAAAAGCTAGAAGTAGTGAAAATGAATCCTAGCTTTTTAGCCAGAAGCCTAAATGAAGGCTTTTCTGGTGGAGAGAAAAAGCGCAACGAAATTCTCCAGATGGCATTATTAGATCCCACTTTAACTATTTTGGATGAGATTGACTCAGGTTTAGATATTGATGCTTTGAGAATAGTTTCTGATGGGGTAAATCAGTTAAAAACTCCTGAAAAGGGTTATTTATTAATTACTCATTATCAACGTTTATTAGAATATATTGAACCAAATTTTATTCACGTCATGGGGGATGGCAAAATTATCACCAGTGGCGGTAAGGAATTGGCTTTGGAATTAGAAAGTCGCGGTTACGATTTTCTCGATGATAAGTCACCTGCGGGGGTTGGATAATGGCGGTACAGATTCCCTTTGCTACTGTTTCTACGCTACATGAAGCAAAAGTAATAGAAGATATTTTCTTTACAGGTTTATTGCAGCAGTGTCAGGTACAAGAAAATGAACCTAAGTGGTTGCAGAATGTTCGTCAACAGTCAAAAAACTGGTTGTCTCGTTTATCTGTACCGACAAACAAGGACGAAGACTGGCGTTTTGTTGATTTATCATCTTTGACCAAGGCAAAATTTGTAGCAGCATCGAATATAGGGGTAAACAATAATTCGCCTCTACTAGAAACAAAAAATAGTCGTTTGGTATTTGTTAACGGTAGATACAATGCTGAATTATCAAACATATCTGGATTACCCACAGGTATCTATGTGGGTAACTTAGACGATCTGCCTAAAGACTATGACGCTAGTAAATATTTTGCTCAACAACATGGTGCGGAGGATGCTTTTACAGCGCTAAATACTGCTGGCGGTTCAGATGTAGCGGTGATTTGGACAAGTAAAGATGTGGTGGTAAAAACCTCTATACATCTAGTGTTTGTTGCCGATGGCGAATCAGAGTCTATCTTTGCTCAACCTCGTACCTTAGTTGTGACGGAAAATGGCTCAAATATTTCTTTAATCGAAGAATATATTGGTACGGGAGAATACTTTACTAATGCCGTTACCGAAGTTTTTGTTAAAGATAACGCTAGGGTAAATCATACCCGTCTGCAACAAGAATCAGCAGCTAGCTTTCATATTGGCAAAACCGCCGTATCTCAGGCGCGTGACAGTCACTATACAATTAACGAGATTAATTTGGGCGCAAAACTATTTCGTCATAACCCAGAGGTGTTGCAGCAGGGAGAACAAACCGAAAGCAACCTGAATGGTTTGACTGTGGCTATGGGAGAACAGGTATCTGATACTCATAGTATTATTGCTCTAACTAAACCCCACGGCAATACGGATCAGCTTCATAAATGTATTGTAGGCGATCTCGCTCATACAGTTTTCAATGGTAAG
This sequence comes from Waterburya sp., assembly GCA_965218345.1. GTDB lineage: Bacteria > Cyanobacteriota > Cyanobacteriia > Cyanobacteriales > Xenococcaceae > Waterburya. The sequence continues at coordinate 3,921,964 of CBDCKS010000002.1, read as the reverse complement.
GTATTTGTTCCCAAAGAAGCACAACTTACGGATGCCACACAGCTAAACCGCAACCTCTTACTTTCTTCCAAAGCCAGGGTAGACACAAAGCCAGAATTGCAAATCACCGCAGACAATGTAAAGTGCGCTCACGGTGCTACGGTAAGCCAGTTAGAAGCCGAGGAAATTTTCTATCTGCGTAGTCGTGGTTTAAACGAAGCTGATGCTAACCAATTATTAATCGATGCTTTTGCAGCGGAGATCGTCGATCGCATTCCTCTAGAATCTTTGAGAAGCAGAATTACCCAGACTATTGAGCAAAAAATTAATATCTGACAATTTAACCAGCAAAATTTTAGAAATATGACTTTAACTCAATCAAAAACTTTGGGCGATCGCGTCAGAGGCGACTTTCCAATTTTACATCAAAAGGTTAACGACAATCCCTTAATTTACTTCGATAGTGCTGCCTCTTCTCAAAAACCTCAAGCAGTATTAGATGTTCTGCAACATTATTATCAACAGGATAACGCCAATGTTCACCGTGGGGCGCATACATTAAGTGGGAGGGCTACGGATGCCTATGAAGGGGCAAGAGATAAAGTTGCTCAGTTTATCAATGCTGCCTCTCGTGAAGAGATTGTTTTTACTCGTAACGCCAGTGAAGCAATTAACTTGGTGGCATATAGCTGGGGACTAGCTAACCTCAAGCCTGGAGACGAGATTATTCTCTCAGTAATGGAACATCACAGCAATATTGTTCCCTGGCAGCTTATCGCTCAAAAAACTGGTGCGGTGCTTAAATATGTCGAACTTACTTCCACTGAAGAGTTTGATTTTGAACAATACAAGTCTTTGTTATCCGCTAAAACTAAGCTGGTTTCTCTTGTTCATGTTTCTAATACTTTGGGAGTAATTAACCCAGCAGCAGAAATTACCAGTGAAGCCCATAAACACGATGCAAAAGTATTAATCGATGCCTGTCAAAGTGTTCCTCATTTGTCTGTTGATGTTCAGGCAATGGACTGTGATTGGTTAGTAGCATCAGGACATAAAATGTGTGCTACTACAGGAATTGGCTTCCTTTACGGCAAAAAGGATATCTTGCTAGATATGCCTCCCTTTATGGGTGGTGGAGAAATGATTGATGAGGTATTCCTCGATCATTCTACCTATGGCGACTTACCCCATAAATTTGAGGCGGGAACACCTGCTATCGGTGAAGCGATTGCCCTTGGTGCAGCAGTAGATTATCTTACTAATATAGGCATGGATAAAATTCACGCTTATGAAGAAGAGTTAACTGCTTATTTGTTTAAGCAATTAGAAACAATTCCTAACCTCAGAATCTACGGCAACAAGCCTACTCCAGAGGGTAAAGGCAGAGCAGCTTTAGCAGCTTTTAACGTGCCAGGAATACACGCCAGCGACTTAGCAACCCTGTTAGATCACGAAGGCATTGCTATTCGCTCAGGTCATCACTGTACTCAACCACTACACAGTATCTTAAACGCCTCTGGTAGTGCGAGAGCTAGTCTATATTTCTACAACACCCGCGCAGAGATTGATGCTTTTATCAAAGCTTTGAAAAGTACAATTGATTTCTTTGGGAGCATGAATGAATAAGTATCAATCAAGTAATAGGGAAAGTTAGCTTGAGTAAGAACATAGAATCTGCACCACCTAGTACAGTGGGTCGGGGAAAAGTAGTTTCATTGAACACAGAGTCAACATTTACAAATTGGCAGGACTCAGGCATTAATTTATTCTATGGAGATAGTATAGACCACTATAAGAAATGAGAATCTCCAACAGTAATAGTTTCTGATGGCGGATATGGCATTTTGGGTTTTCAAGGCGATACTTCAAATCATCTTAGTCTACCAAAATGGTATGAACCTCACATCAAAGCATGGTCAAAATATGCTACGCCTCAGACAACCCTTTGGTTTTGGAACTCAGAGATTGGTTGGGCTTCAGTTCATCCCGTATTAGAAAAGTATGGCTGGCAATATATAAATTGTAAATTGTAATATTTGGAATAAAGGAAAAGGACACATTGCTGGTAATGTAAATACTCAAAAAATACGACGATTTCCTGTTGTCACAGAGGTTTGTGTTCAATATGTACTTGAAGCTCGTATCGATAATTTATCATTAAAAAAATGGCTGTTATCAGAATGGGAGCGTACAGGTCTTCCAAAGAAAAAAGCTAATGATGCTTGTGGTGTAAAGAATGTAGCTACCAGAAAATATTTCGATCAAGGTCATCTTTGGTATTATCCGCCCCCTGAAATGTTTGAAAAATTAGTAATATACGCAAATAAATTTGGTAAGTCGGAAGGTAAACCTTATTTCTCTCTAAATAAAAAAAATCCGATGAGTAAAGAAGAGTGGGCTACAATGCGTTCTAAGTTTTCATGTCCTCATGGATTTACAAATGTATGGGAAAGAAATGCTCTTCGTGGAAAAGAGAGAGTTACAATTAATTCCAATAAAGCTATTCATTTAAATCAAAAACCATTAGATTTAATGAATTTAATTATTAGATCATCAAGTGATATAGGTGATATAGTTTGGGAACCATTTGGAGGTTTGTTTTCTGCATCTTTAGCAGCAAAAACATTGAATAGGAAAGCTTGTGGTTGTGAAATAGACTGGACTTATTTCTTCTATGGAGTTCAAAGATTCACAGAATAATGTCATCAGCTTTAATTTCTATAATAGATAACTTATCTTTTAAAGCTAATTTTATTTTTTTTAGGTTATTACTCTTCAGTAATTTATTCCATTCTTTAATATTTAAATCGTACATTTTTGTTTGCAGTATTTTTGTTTTAAAAGCTTCTATTTCTGGATGAACAATTCTATCTATTTTGGCAAAATTTGTATCTAATCTATATGGAAAAAGATTTATCAGTTGTCTTAATAGCTCTTGATATTCTCTGGTTGGCTGGTAAACATTATTTTTAGCACCCCAATCCCCGACAATTTAAGGAAACCATGTTTTAATTTCAAAGCCAGGGACTGGCTTCACTTGACCTTCAAAGATAGCATCTGGAAAGCCAGGATCTTGACGCTTCCATTCTCCAAAGTCCTGAAATTCTTCATTGTCATTTAGAAACTCTACAATATTAAATTCAAGAAGATTTCCTAATAGGGGAGAGAGCTTGGAAATAACTTTAACTAAATTAAGCGCGGATTCGGGAGAAATTGGTTTTGAGATAGTGAGTAAATCAAATTCGTGTCCTGGAAGTGATTGTAGTTGATTATACCAATTTTATAAAGTAGCTAGAGAGATAAAGCATTTCTAAAACAATCCCAACTAGCTAAAGAAATAATAACGTCTTGCTCCAAAGAATTTAAGATATGAGCAACTTTTTCTTTAACATCATCTAGATTAATAAACCAAAGCGATCGCAAACGATATTTAATATATTGCCAGACTCTTTCAATTGGATTTACGTGACTGACAATAGGGAGGTTGAAATAATAAAATAACATTCTCTGGTATATTCAATTTCTGAGCCGTGTGAATTGAAGCATTATCTAATTGAACAATATTTATTTTATCTTTGTTTTCTGCTTGAAACTTTTCTAAAAATATTGACATACAATCCATAAATATAATAAATATAGTAGTAATCGTAATGCCATTGTAATGTATGCTGTGGCTTAACCCCTTTTAAAGTTATTTTTTTCCCTGATTCTGTTCTAAAACCAATTCTAGTTTCACGCCACGGCACCAATAGGCTATTTCTCTGTTATCAAGCCTTTTTGCTCTAATATCTTGAACTATTCCTTTAATTCTTTGAGGTAAAAATTTCTGAAACGCTTGCGCTACACCTACAGCTTGTTTTTTATGAGTCGGACGTGGTGTTTTTAATTTACTTTGTAACTCATATCTAACAATTTTGTAGATTGTGGAATAACTTGTTTTTAAATCTTGACAAGCTAAAAGCCACAAATGTATTTCTCGATAACTAATAAATCCTACATGCGGCTAAAGCCTTTGTGGGTCTGATAACTCTTGTTGAAGTTTGGCTACAGTTTCGATATCTATTTTCTTAGGTCTTCCTGTTTTTGGTGGTTCTTTTAAAAGAGACGATAACCCTCCCTGTTTGTATAATTGTAACCAGCGATGAATAGTTGATTCTCCTCGACCGATTATTACTGCTAAATAGTTAATGTTTTCTACTATCTTAATTTTTAGAAGATAGAGACTTTGAACCTTGGCATATCCTAATCCAGTTTTTTGCTGTTTCATCAGCATTTTCAGTTCTTCTGCTGGTTCGTGTATTTCTATTTTCGGTACTCCAGACATAGAGCAGTATTTTATCTTTTTATTATTTTACTAAGTCTCTCACTACTTTTTCAAACTGGTATTATCAACCAGCAAAAGATAATTTGGATCGAGTTACCAGTAATTCTAGTAACAGACCTAGTTTATAAAAGGATAGCTTGGAAAATATGCCTAGTTCAAAATATATTGTGGTCGTTGGTTGTGGTCGTTTGGGATCTATTTTGGCTTCTCGCCTCAGTAGTCAGGGTAATAGCGTTGTAGTAATCGATACTTATTACCCATAGCAGAAGGAAAGGTTAATGTTACCGAGATTGCAATAGAAGCAGACAACCCAGTAGTAGGACTAACTATTAATGATGTAACGCTTCCCAATGGTACTTTGATTGCCTGCATCCTGCGACAGGGCGAGGTGATTGTTCCTAGTGGAGAAAATAGCCTACAGACTTTAGATCGATTGATAGTTATCGGTCAACCAGAAAGTTATGGACAATTAATGCGGTTGTTGTGCAGTGAATAATGACGTGAAGTTATAAATCTCTGAAATTATAAATGGAGAGGGAAAAAATTGTTACTTGAACGGGAAAAAACTAATCGCTACAGTCGGTTTTTACGCCAGCGTTATCGAGCAATTTTAGGCTATACGGGTTTGATTTGGGCGATCGCAGGAGTAGTAATTCTTTCTCCTCTATTAGCACTTATTTTTTATCCTGAAGAGATAAATTTGGCTTGGGGGTTTGCTTTCCCAGGAATTGTTTTAACCATAGTTGGTGGCTTGTTATGGCGGTTTCTCGCACCGAAAAAGATAATAAGTCTTTCTTTGCCAGAAGGTTCGGTGATTGTATTTTTAGCTTGGTTGGTAGCGATCGCCGTGGGTACAATTCCCTTCATCCTGATTCAAGGATTAAACTTTACTCAGGCTTCATTTGAATCTACTAGCGGTTGGACGACTACAGGGTTATCTGTAGTAGACGTTACCCAAGCTTCTCACCTAGTTTTACTTTACCGCAGTAATATCGAACTTGCAGGGGGTGGTGGTTTCGCGATAATTGCTCTAAGTGCTATTTCTGGGCTTTCAGGGGCAGGATTAACCTCAGCAGAAGGTAGAACCGAACAGCTTGCGCCCAACGTCAGGCGATCGGCTAAATTAGTTTTAAGTATTTATTCAGGCTATGCCGTAGTCGGTATTTTAGCCTTGTGGATTGCGGGAATGGGTTGGTTTGATGCGGTTAACCATTCTTTTGCTGCACTGTCTACGGGTGGCTTTTCTACCCGCACCGATTCTATCGGCTATTGGGATTCACCTGCCGTCGAAGCTGTTACTATCGTGCTGATGATTTTGGGTACGCTCAATTTTTTGACTAGCTATTTTTTATTGACGGGTAAGTTTAAGTCTGTAATTCGCAATGGTGAAGTCAGATTGATGGCTTTAATTATACCCCTGTGCGCTTTAATAATTTTTCTAGGTGTAGGGGTTAATCTTTATGAGACTCTGGGCAAAGGAATCAGAGTAGCTATTTTTGAAACCGTTACAGCCCTTTCTACCACAGGCTTTTCTACAGTGGGTTATGGCGATTGGAATAGCTTGGGTTGGATGATCTTAATTATCTTAATGTTAATTGGTGGCGGTACAGGTGCCACCGCAGGCGGGATCAAACAGTTTCGGATCTACGCACTATATCGGGCTTTATTATGGGAAGTAAAACGAATGTTACAGCCCAAGGATACTATAACCGAACCTAACTACTGGCAGGGCGATCGCCGTAGCTTTTTTAATGACAGTCAAATTCGTACTATTGCCCTATTTCTCTTTCTATATTTTCTAGTATTTTTCATCGGTGTGATAATTACTGCTGCCTATGGCAATCCTCTTCCTGATAGTCTATTTGAATATGCCAGCAGCCTTAGTACTGTAGGGCTTTCTATTGGCGTGACTTCGGCTGATGCGCCTGTTGGGTTGCTTTGGACGCAAATTATAGGAATGTTTCTCGGACGTTTGGAATTTTTTACGGTTGCGGTCGGCATTATTCGGCTGTTTCAGGATTTACCCTCAATTTTATTTAAATAAGCGATCGCTCGTACCAGATTAATCTCGATTTTACTAATCAAGGCTTTGGCACCCTGGGCGAGATTTTTTGCCATACCGCAGAACAAAACTGTTGGGAATTTATAAAATGCGATGCCTTTGGCTAGCTTCGCGATCGCATCTACTTAACTATTTATTCTGAAATTGACTGCGGGGTGCTGGTGCGCCTCGTAATAATCCTTCTGTACTCAAATCTTCGTTTATTTCTGACCAGTGGATACCATAGCCACCACCACAAATTGACCATTTTTCTCTTTGTTTGGGAGTAGCTGCTAACAATCTAGGATACCAAACCAAAGGAACAGTAATAGTCCTGCCATCCATCAGATCGACACTAATAGTGTCTTTGCTAAAGTAAACATTTTGTACTCTTTCATCAGTTTTAATTGCTGAAATATTCATTCCACGCCTCTACTAATTTACTTTGATTTTCTCTTACCAATGATTCTAGCTTTCTAAGCTCTTTGCCTCGAAACCCAATATTTTTAGCTAACGCCACTGGCTCTAACCAAAATTTTGCAGAAAAATTATCTCTATCAATATGAATGTGCGGAGGTTCATTATGAATGTGCGGAGGTTCATTAGGCTCGTGGCTGTAGAAATAGAAACGATATGCTCCTATTCTTAAAACTGTTGGCATCCTGGAAATATTGCATATATTAGGTTTTTATCATTGTTTTGTGATTTTTAAGTAATTTTTTAATTGAATGGCGATTGCTATTTGTTAATTCTCGTACCAGATTGATTCTATTTGTTGAATAATTAATTTAGCTTGAGTCAGTTCTTGTTCGTTAAGCAATACAGTAACGTGACCTAATTTTCTACCAGGATGAGACGTTTTTCCATACCAGTGAACAAAAGAATTAGGAACTTGCAAAATCTGAGTACGTTTTTCTAAATACTCAAACTCGGATTCTTCAAAACCTAAAAAATTAACCATAATCGCACCTGCGGATTTTAATTCTGTCGAACCTAAAGGCATATCCGTAACTGTCTGTAGCTGCATCGCAAACTGAGAAGTATGACAGCCATCTAAGGTGTAGTGTCCTGAATTATGAGTACGAGGTGCAATTTCGTTAACTAGAACTCGATTATCGGCACTTAAAAAGAATTCAATCCCGAACACTCCAACTACCTTTAGCTTATCTAAAATTTTACGGGCGATCGCTTTAACTTCTTCAGCAATTTCAGCCTCAATATCTGCTGGGGTTATCGTCCAGTGACATACCTGATGTTTCTGATAGGTTTCAGTGACGGGATAAACAGCAATCTCCCCCAATACATTACGTGCAGCGATAATGCCTAATTCTTTGGCAAAAGGAACAAATTCTTCAACTAGTAATTCATCAACAGGAACACTTTTAGCTAAAGTCTGTAAGTTTTGAAGATCTTTAATAATAAAAGTTCCTTGTCCATCATAGCCATGACGACGCGCTTTCAAAACGACAGGAAAACTATAGTTAGAAACAAGATCTTTTTCAGATGAATAAAGACTAAATTGGGGGACAGGAACATCAATACTCTGGAGATAACTACGTTGATCGTACTTATCCAACAGAGGCGCAAGAGAATTCAAACTAGGTCGAAAACATACTCCCTTTTGTTCGAGCTTGTATAATGCCTTTAGATTGATAAATTCATTTTCAAAAGTGATAACATCACACATTTGAGCTAACTTATCTGTCCCTTTGGCATCATCAATATCAGCTAAAATTACATCGTGCGATCGCGCTACGGCTGGATCGTCTCGGTTAGGAGTCTGTACAATCAGCTTAATACCCAATTTAGGTGCTTCTAGTCCCATCATCCAAGCCAGTTGTCCGCCACCAATTACGCCAACTCGTCTGTCTTTCATGACTACCTCAAGTTATCCGATTTGACCATTAACCAGTTTACTTGTTTGTCTGCCGTAAAGAAATAAGTCATAACAGTTAGTTAGTAGGGTGGGCAAAAAACAATACCAACAAATTATGCGTTTCAAGAATAACTTGTGGCACACCAAATCAAACCATCATCAACATTTAATATTAATTGTGGTGGGCATTAAAACATTAGATTATTAATTTTATCTAAAATACCGACAGATGATTTAGGAGAAACAGCATAATCGATAAACCACTGCTTGAGGACGAAGATATCCTTAAACTCTATAGTGAAGGAGTCAGAGATTTCACTATTTATAAATTGTTCATTGGTCAGATTGTCAATACTAGTTTGGCTGTAGTTGACTTTAGTGGATTGGATTTGTCCGACTCCTATATGGAAGGAATTGACTTGAGTGGGGCTAATTTGACTGGAACTTACTTCAATTCCGCTTGTTTAGATCATTCCAATCTCAGTGGAGCTAATCTAACTGGTGCCGAACTCAGTTGGGCTACTTTCAAAAGAGCTAATCTGACTGGTGCTATTTTGAATGGAGCTAATTTGGGATCTGCTGAGATTGCTAGAAGTAATCTGACTAACGCTAGTTTTGTCGGAGCTGATATCGAACATCTTTTCCTCAAAGAAAACATCTATAGGAACACTATTTGGGTCGATGGAAGTATCCGCAATGAATGAATTAGAATTAGCTCAAAGCGATCGCCTGTAGGGTGGGCAAGAATAATACAAGCAAATTAGCGTTTCAAGAATAGCTTGCTGCCTACCAAATCAAATCAACATCAAATATCGATAATGGTGGGCATTAAAACATTAATCTTCCCGTTCTATATATTTTGCAATGCCCATCCTACCAAACCTTGTTTTGACAAACTATTTTGCAGAGATTTTTACCAGAAACCGACTTCATACAGCTACTTCTAGGATTTGAGTATCATTTTCAACAGTATGATTGTCGTTTGCTACCTCAAGCCATCCTTCAATTGCATCTTTGAGGTTTTTTTCTAGCTCTTCCATCGTATCTCCTTCAGTAATACAGCCTGGTAAGGCGGGAACTTCTGCCCAGTAGCCTCCTTCTTCTGCCTGATGGACGATCGCTTTGATTTTCATATATACAAGTGCTTGTTGTAATTTGGTACTTCATTTTATTTTTATCGTAGTATCAAAATAAATGCGATCGCTTTGTATATAAAAAAACACCAAGACAGTCGCTTTTCCCTCTTACTAAAGTTCATTATGATTTGTACAAGAAGTCTAACAAGTGCCACCAAGAATATACAGTCGTCGATAGTTGGGCATTTAGATTAAATTTAGCGATCGCAAATAATTATAGAATGCCCATTGTGGAATAAGAGCGATCGCCTCTCCATAATTATCTTTAAACTACGATCAAATCAACGTCAGGTACGAACACGAACTCATGAAGTCTAAGGAAAAACAGCATGGCTAATAGTTTTCAGTCAAAGATGTTTCAGGAAATGAAGCGCAAAGAAATATTTAACCAGGCGCAAAGCTATGCCTTTGAATATGCGGACAATGCCCTCGAACGAAATGTTTTCCCCACAGATGAAGCGATCGAGAACTTAGAACACTTCATTGAAAACTTCCCTACAGATGTCGGAGAGACGGCTGACATTTTGGCCAAGCTACACCAATATGGATCGCCTGGGACGACATCACAAATCGGGGGGCGTTACTTTGGCTTTGTTACTGGAGGCGTTTTACCAGCAGCCCTTGCCGTGCGTTGGCTAGCTGACTTTTGGGATCAAAATTCGGCACTCTATGCTATGTCACCCATATCTGCCAAACTTGAATCTGTGGTTGAAACGTGGCTGATAGAGCTACTAGGCTTGCCTAAACAAACTGTAGCTGGTTTTGTCAGCGGTTCTTCCTTAGCGATATTTTGTGGTTTAGCTGCTGCTAGATACCGAATTTTGCAAAACCATCATTGGGACATTAACAAGCAAGGGCTAAATGGCGCACCTAAGATTAGAGTTGTCACTGGTCGCCAAACTCACGGAACGGTTGTCAAAGCGATCGCACTATTAGGCTTGGGTACGGATAACATAGAGTGGGTAGATACGGACAGCCAGGGCAGAATTATTCCCTCTCGTGTGCCTGAGTTAGATAGAAGCACAATTATTATTTTGCAAGCAGGACAGGTAAGTTCTGGTGCTTTCGATCCTTTTGATGAGATTTGCGATCGCGCCAACCAAGCCCAGGCTTGGGTTCATATTGATGGCGCATTTGGTCTTTGGGCTGCTGGCACAAAAAGACTTTGCCACCTAACAAAAGGAATAGAAAAGGCAAATTCCTGGTCGGGAGATGGTCACAAAACCCTTAATACGCCCTACGATAGCGGGATTGTACTGTGCAGCGACAAAGCTGCTTTAACCCATGCTCTCCATACTTCTGGGTCGTATATGACCTACAGCGAAAACCGAGACGGGATGCTCTATACCCCTGAAATGTCGAGACGGGCGCGGGCTACAGAACTATGGGCTTGCTTAAAATATTTAGGTAAGGCGGGAGTTGATGAATTGGTATTTAGTCTACATCAAAGAGCGGTTCAAATGGGCGATGAACTCAGCGCAGCAGGCTTTCATGTTTTGAATGATATTGTTTTCAATCAGGTACTAATCGCTGGCGATCGCGACGAAGCCACTAACATAATTATGGAACAGGTTCAAAAATCTGGCGAATGCTGGGCAGGTGGAACAACCTGGAACGGCAAAGCCGCTATTCGGATCAGCGTTTGTTCTTGGGCGACGACTGAGGAAGATATTACCCGTTCTGTTCGTGCTTTTGTTGTCGCAAAAGATAAATGGGCTGGCAGCACCAAACCTTCGGTCTAATACCAAATTAAATAGTGTTTCTTACATATATCTCGTAAGGGCTATTCGCGAATAGCCCTTACATAAATCATCTGTCATATTTAAAATTTAAATTGGTATAAAAACTTTCAGGGGGAGCAACGGGGAAAAGTTGGTTTTTGACCGAATGCGATCGCTTTAAATTTCCTAAATATCTAACAACATCCTCAACAAATTAATTTTGTCGGTCAACTAAGACAAGCTTAATATTTATTTACATTCCTTAAACATCGTCCAAAATCCATTCCGAACTCCGTTCACCCAAATCCAGTTGAAGACTGACGGCTTTACCTAATCTAGGACGTTCTTTAGTTTTCTGTATAAAAGACTGTAGCTGCTCTACACCATTCCAAGCGTTGAGGTAATTCGCGATCGCATTTAAATTTTCCGCATACTCTTGAGGAGACAAAGGAAAAGAAGCTTGTTCGAGGTACTTCCACATTACCTGCACGAAAATTCTGCCCTTGACTTTTCTTAGTTGTACATCATAGGAACAGCCCCACTTTTCTAATAAAAGCTGGTGTAATTGTTCGCCTGTAATCATATTTTTATTAAAAAAGAAACTAACTCAGAGTGGAATCGATACTCAATCTCTGTAATAATTTAATACATTGGTTCATGTCATTATCCTCAGTTTACAAAAAATACAATTTATCTATAGTTAGTTATGGCTCAAATTTCTGGCAACGTTCCGAACATGGACGACAATGATGTCCCCGATCTGGGACGAAGACAATTTATGAACTTGCTTACCTTTGGCTCAATCACAGGAGTAGCCTTGGGAGCTTTATATCCAGTTGTAAAATATTTTATTCCTAATACTGGTGGTAGTGGTGCTGGCGGTGTAACTGCCAAAGACGCTTTGGGCAACGATATTGTCGTTAGCGAATTTTTAACAGAACATCAACCAGGCGATCGCACTTTGGCTCAAGGTCTAAAAGGCGATCCTACCTATGTTGTGGTTGAAGGGGATGCAACTATACGCAATTACGGAATCAATGCCGTATGTACTCACTTGGGTTGTGTAGTTCCTTGGAACGCTAGTGAAAATAGATTCATCTGTCCTTGCCATGGTTCTCAGTATAACGAGGCTGGTAAGGTAGTTAGAGGTCCTGCACCCCTATCATTACAACTAGTTCATGCTGAAGAAAAAGACGACAAACTAATATTTAGTCAGTGGACAGAAACAGATTTTCGTACCGATAAAAAACCTTATTGGGTGTAGAGAAACGATGAGGGATAAAGGATGAGGGATGAGGAAACAAAGAAATTTCCTTACCCGTAAATTTCGAGTCTTTTGATCGACAGCAAATATTTATTCATAAAATTAATCTTTTTGAGATTATCAATCAAACAAATGAGAACATTGAAACCATTAGCAGTTATTAAACTTGCCCAAAAGGTAATTGCTAAATCTGCCATTGTGGCGATCGCGACTATTGCTATTTTCTTTGCTAGTGATATTGCTATTTCCCAGTCGGCTGCTGCATATCCTTTTTGGGCGCAACAAACTGCTCCAGAAACTCCTAGAGAAGCTACAGGCAGAATTGTCTGTGCTAACTGTCACCTCGCAGCCAAAGAGGCAGAAGTAGAAATTCCGCAGTCGGTCTTACCTGACACCGTATTTGAAGCTGTAGTCAAGATCCCTTACGACTTAGAAAGTCAACAGGTGCTTGGAGATGGTTCAAAAGGCGGTTTAAACGTCGGTGCAGTCTTGATGCTGCCTCAAGGATTTAAAATCGCTCCTGAAGACCGTATTCCTGAATCTATGAAGGAGGAATCAGCGGGTGTTTACTTCCAAGAGTATAAAGAAGGCGATGATAACGTAGTTCTTGTCGGACCTCTTCCTGGAGATCAGTATCAAGAGATTACTTTCCCCGTACTTTCTCCTAATCCTAAAACGGACAAAAACATCCGTTTTGGTAAATATCCAGTTCATTTAGGAGCTAACCGAGGACGCGGACAAATATATCCCACTGGTGAAGCAAGCAACAACAACCAAATTAAGGCTTCTGCTGCGGGAACAATTGCTTCTATTGCACCTCAAGAAGCTGGTGGTTACGAAGTTACTATCAATACTGAAGATGGTACTGCAACTGATACTGTTCCAGCTGGTCCTGAATTAATCGTGACTGAAGGACAGCAAATTGCTGTGGGCGAAGCTTTAACTAACAATCCCAACGTTGGCGGTTTTGGACAAATGGATACCGAAGTAGTTCTGCAAAGTCCTGCTCGTATCGCTGGTCTGATGGCTTTTGCTGGTGGTATTATGATTTGTCAGATTCTACTAGTTATCAAGAAGAAACAAGTAGAACGAGTTCAAGCAGCAGAAATGAACTTTTAATTAATTTTGTTTAGCTGTAATTTATATTGAATAAGTCTAAGGCAGGTTTTAATACCTGTCTTTTTTTGTCACCAACGACACATTGTTATTTATCGCAGTACGTTAATCGGTTAGGACAGAAAATTTAATTGCGAGTAAGTAAAAAGTAATAAGTAATAAGTAATAAGTAGCCAAGGGGTACTCGCCACAGGGAGTAGCCAAGGTGTACCCACCGCAGAGAGTGTCTTAACACAGCCTCGTATTGCTATATTTGATATTCAAGTCTTGGGTATCATTCCATCCATAAGCGATTTCTGCAAATTCAATACCATTCACCTTAATTATCTTTTGAGCGACTTGTTGACCGCCAAGAGATTGATAAAATTTGATTGCTGGATTGTCTGCTAAAACCCACACCGAAATTGAAGTCAAACCAGATTGAGATAATTGAGATGCTATTCGTTGAACCAGATTGCGTCCAATACCTTGGCGTTGGTATGTTGCCAAAATATACAAGGCATATATCTCACCTTGATAAATAGAGTTGCTATTTCTATTTAACCCACCATTTACAAAACCCACAATTTTTCCAGCAGGATTTTCAGCTACATATATAAAATAGTCTGTTTCTATCTCTGTGCTTACGTTGAGGCTATTTTCCCAGTTACTTTTTCGCCTTTCGTATGACTGCCTATTAATATAGTCATCGGGTAGTATTCCACGATACGTAGTTTGCCAACTATCAACATGAACTTGAGCGATCGCGGCTGCATCGTTTAACTTTGCTTCACGAATAATCATAATGAAAAAACATTTTAGCTGATTACAAAAGTTAATATTGGCAAATCAATTTCCCAGCTTTAAATGAGATAAAAGATCGAGTAAAACATTTATTGGGCAGCCTTTGAAGCTTAAAAATAAAGACAGGCGATCGCGCTATTTAAAATTCTGATAATAGTACATACTTCTTAATAATTCCCCTGATCGAGACCGAAAAGATTTAATCTAAAAGCTGAAGTATAAGTAAAAACCTACATAAAATAAACATGAGTGTAACGGCAAGTGGTGGCAGTTCATTAGCCCGTCCTCAACTCTATCAAACAGTAGCAGTGTCTGCAATCTTGCAGGCAGAACAACAAGACCGCTACTTAGAACAGGGCGAACTCAAAGAATTAACAGCATATTATAAATCTGGTTTTCAACGTTTAAATATTGCTCAGACCATAACTAATAATGCAGACATAATCGTATCTAGAGCAGCTAACCGCATTTTCACTGGTGGCTCACCAATGTCCTATTTGGAAAAACCAGCCGAAGCAGAAGAAATGGCTATGGCTACTCCTAGTGGCAACACTGGTATTCCTGGTGAGTTAATTGTTGAGCAGAAATCCGAGCAAAACGGTAGTGACGGCAACAGTACAAGACTTTTAAAAGCCTTCAAATCTTTGTTTGCTGGTGGCTCTGGTCCAATCCCCGCCAACTTTAGACCAATCAATGTTTCTCAGTATGGTCCTGCTAATATGCAGAAGTCTTTACGGGACATGGCTTGGTTTCTACGTTATATTAGCTATGCAATTGTAGCGGGCGATCCTAATATCCTGGTGGTAAACATCAGAGGGTTACGAGAGATTATTGAAAGAGCCTGTTCTAGCGCAGCAACCATCGTCGCGTTACAGGAAATGCGTGCAGCATCAGCAGATTATTTTCGCAAGGATCAAGCCGCAACAGATATTATCACTCAATATTTTGACGTTGCTATTAGCGAATTTAAAGCTCCTACTCCTTCTAATAAATTACGCCAAAGCCAAGCTTCTGACAAACAAGGCTTACAGCTTCCCCAAAGCTACTTTAATGCTTCGGAGAACCGTCCTAAATTTGTCATGAAGACTGGTTTGTCTACTTTAGAGAAGCAAACGGTAATAAAAGCAGCATATAGACAGATTTTTGAACGAGATATTACTCGTGCTTACGGTCAATCTATTTCTTATCTGGAATCTCAGGTAAAAAATGGCGATATCTCGATGAAAGAGTTTGTTCGTCGTTTATGTAAGTCTGAGCTATATCGTAAGCAGTTTTTTGAGCCATTTATTAATAGCCGTGCTTTAGAACTAGCGTTTCGTCACATCTTAGGTAGAGGGCCTTCTTCTCGTGAAGAGGTTCAGGACTATTTCTCTATTGTGTCCGAGAAAGGATTAGCGGGATTAGTTGATGCCCTGGTTGATTCTAAGGAATACGCAGACTACTTCGGTGAAGAAACTGTTCCTTACCTCAGAGGTTTGGGTCAGGAAGCTCAAGAATGTCGCAACTGGGGAATGCAGCAAGACCTGTTGAACTATAGCGCACCATTCCGCAAAGTACCTCAGTTTGTCACTACTTTTGCTCGCTATAATCGTCCTTTACCAGATCAGCACGTTTATGGTTCTGGTAACGATCCTCTAGAAATCCAGTTTGGGGCAATTTTCCCTAAAGAAACTCGTAACCCCAGCAGTAGTCCTGCACCATTCAACAAAGATACCAAGCGTCTATTGATTCATCGTGGCGCAGGCATTAATAATCAAAATAGCAATCCTGCTGCGCGAAGCGAATTTCCTGGTTCTTTGGGTGCTAAAGTCTTCCGTCTAAACAATGAGCTACCTGGTAGCAGTAGCGGCGGTAGCGTCAATTTCTCAGAAAATTCAACTCAGGCAGTGATTCGCGCCTGCTATCGTCAGGTTTTTGGTCGCGATGTCTATCAAGGGCAAGAACTTAAAGTAGCAGAAATCAAGCTAGAAAATGGAGATATTTCTTTACGTGAATTTGTCAGAATACTAGCTAAATCTGATACCTTCCGAAACCTTTACTGGACATCCTTATATGTAGTTAAAGCGGTAGAGTATATTCATCGTCGCCTATTAGGTCGTCCTACCTATGGTCGTCAAGAGATCAATAAATACTTTGATATCTGCTCAAAAAAAGGCTTCTACGCATTAGTAGATGAGATGATCGATTCTACTGAATATTCTGATGCTTTTGGAGATGATACTGTTCCTTACGAGCGTTATCTAACTCCTGGTGGTTTGCAGCTACGCAAAGCTCGTCCTGGCGCAATTGAACCTGGCATTGGTGCAAACGTCGAAAAAGAGCAAATTCCTCGTTTTGTAGAACTTGGTCAAGCTGCTGGTTCAAGAACTACTCCCGAAGTTGAGCAAAAAATAGCTCAAGGTGTTAGCGTCCAACGTCAACAAAGCAAAGTCTTTAAACTTTCTACTACTACTGATAAGGTAGCAGTGAAAAATCTAATCAATGCTGCTTATCGTCAGGTGTTTGAGCGTGATATTAATCCTTATGTAGTGCAAACACAGTTTTCTGTGCTAGAAAGCCGTTTGGGTAACGGAGAAATTAACGTTAAAGAGTTTATTGAAGGCTTAGGTAATTCTGAGCTATATCTCAAGGAATTCTATACTCCTTATCCCAACACCAAAGCGATCGAGCTAGGTACAAAGCACTTTTTGGGACGTGCGCCTCTAAATCAGAGAGAAATTCAGAAATATAACAAAATTCTGGCTTCTCAAGGGCTAAAAGCGTTTATTGGAGCAATGGTTAACAGCATGGAATACATTCAGGTATTTGGTGAGGATACTGTTCCCTTCCGCCGTTTTCCGACGCTGCCTGCTGCTAATTTCCCCAACACAGAGAAGCTTTATAACCAGCTTACGAAACAAAACGATGAAATTGTTATTCCTAGTTTTGAACCAACTAAGCTAAACGTATAAAACTAAAGCAATCTGCATTATTAAGTAATCAATATCTGTGATTGGTAAACTCAGTTCCTTATTAACTGAAGACTCAAAAAATCACCTACATGATATTGGTTACTTATCTCCTATTCCTTAAGGGTAAAAAGGGTCTAGCGAAAGAACCCTTGACCGCCGAAGATCGACAAAATCTAACATTAAATTCTGTTAAGGTAAACTAATAAACCTCAACAAAATATTAGATGATAGTTAGGTTGGGTTATCGCTCAAATAAAAAATTAGCCTTTTGAGATCGGCAATACTGCAAACTCAAGGGCATTTTAAAAGCAAAAGTTAGCGTAGAGCAATATTTATCCTTAATTATGTTATGTATTGACTCTATGTAAAGGTTTGTTAAGGCAGTAGCTACTTTTTGCACATTAGTTTGGGCAAGCTGCAATACTAATTTGTAGCTAAAAGTTGAAAACTGGGTAACAAAACAAAGTAACCTATTATCCAGAGGGATTTGACTAGCAACAGCCAAGCGTAGATTTTAAACATAGAACCTAAGTTTAGTTGCACAGCCTTATTTGACCATAGTTAAAGCTGAAAGCTCAGGCTAAATGCTTAATCGTGGTTTGAAGGGTAGCTAGAAATCTTGTTCAGATAAAACTATCGACTTAAAGATAGCTTGTTAATTATTTGATTTCATTGTATTGGGAGGAATCCATCGATGAGTATAGTCACGAAATCCATCGTGAACGCCGATGCAGAGGCTCGTTACTTGAGTCCTGGCGAATTAGAAAGAATTAAATCTTTTGTCACAACTGGTGAAAGCCGTTTGCGCATTGCTCAAACTCTAACTGAGTCTCGTGAGCGTATCGTTAAACAGGCTGGCGATCAGTTATTTCAAAAGCGTCCTGATGTTGTTTCTCCTGGCGGTAACGCCTATGGCGAAGAAATGACAGCAACTTGTCTTCGTGACATGGACTACTACTTACGCCTAATTACTTATGGTGTAGTAGCTGGTGATGTAACTCCAATTGAAGAAATTGGTTTAGTTGGTGCCAAAGAGATGTACAAGTCTTTAGGTACTGACGTTGGTGCTATGGCTCAAAGCATCCGTGAAATGAAAAACGTAGCTACTTCTATGATGTCTGGTGATGACACTAGTGAAGCTGCTTCTTATTTCGATTACGTTATCGGAGCTATGCAGTAAGTATTTAATTCATACTTTGCTGATATACCAGTAACAAACTTTTTCAAACAACACACTAACTTATCAGTGTTAAATAATTTAAGACTAGGTGAGATAAGGAAACAAAACTATGCAAGACGCAATTACCTCTGTAATTAATTCGGCTGACGTTCAAGGCAGATACCTCGATGGTGCTGCTATGGACAAGTTAAAAAGCTATTTTCAAACTGGTCAAGTAAGAGTACGTGCAGCCAGTGTAATCAGTGCAAACGCAGCTAGCATCGTTAAAGAAGCTGTAGCAAAGTCATTGCTATATTCTGATGTTACTCGTCCTGGTGGCAATATGTACACCACTCGTCGCTATGCAGCTTGTATTCGCGACTTAGACTATTACCTTCGTTATTCTACCTACGCAATGCTAGCTGGAGATCCTTCCATTCTAGATGAGCGTGTACTTAACGGTTTGAAAGAAACTTATAACTCTTTAGGAGTTCCTGTTTCTTCTACAGTTCAAGCTATCCAAGCTATGAAAGAAGTAACCGCTAGTTTAGTAGGTGCTGATGCTGGTAAAGAAATGGGCGTTTATTTCGACTATATCTGCTCTGGCTTAAGCTAAATTCTTTTTTGACCTGAGCTAGACGTAGGATAGTTAACGTATAGATTCGGGAAGTCTAGAGTGAGTGCTAGTTCTAATAAAGCTTAGTTTTTCGAGCGCGAAGGAAAAATAAGTTTAGACGATCTAGTATTGACTCCTGACTCCCGAATTTTGGCATTTTAAGACTATTCAATAATTTAAACAGCATCAAACAGCCAACATAATTTTTGCTGATTAAAACTTGTTAGAAAATTAAACTTTTTTTTATTAAATTAGGAGAGAATTCATCTCATGCGTATGTTTAAGGTGACTGCTTGTGTTCCCAGTCAAACTAGAATTCGTACTCAAAGAGAACTGCAAAATACTTTCTTTACTAAGCTTGTACCTTACGATAATTGGTTTCGCGAACAACAGCGAATCATGAAAATGGGTGGCAAAATTATTAAAGTAGAGTTGGCAACAGGTAAGCAAGGTATGAATACAGGTTTGTCATAAGATAAATAATGTGAATTTGAGTTAACGTCATATCACTGTGAAACTATGGTGTAACGTTGACCGTCTTCCGCGATAAAAAAGAGGTCAATCTGACCTCTTTTTTATTGATTGAAACAACACAATTTGGACAATATAAAATCAGCAAAAAAAATAAACACAAGCTCTAAGTCTTTACAGTTAAGTCTTTCTCATTTTGGTTTTTGACTTATTTCCCAGATAAGGCTCACGTATAGCGACTAAGCTGTTACCTTTAAACAGAAAAAACTATATTTGTTGAAATTTTAACCGTGAGGCAATATCTCGGATACTTAATTCCTTTTATCGATCCTAAAATCAAGTTTTGGACATGGGAAGCTCGCTTATTGAATTGGTTGACCTGTGTTTGGTTAATCATCGGTTTAGTTACTTTAGTATCAGCCTCTTATCCTGAAGGAATTGTCAACAACAATGATGGGCTATACATTTTTAAACGACAGCTAATCGGAGTTGGGGTAGGAATTTTTGGATTCAATTTTATGGCAAATCAACCGCTCAAAAAAACTATCAGGATTTCTCCTCTGATGGTTTTGGTTTTTCTTCTATTTATCTTTGCTACCTTAATTCCAGGTTTAGGTAAGACAACGATGGGAGCTAGTCGCTGGATTGCTATTGGATCATTTTCATTACAGCCATCAGAATTAATCAAACCTTTTCTCGTACTACAGGCAGCTTATTTATTTTCTCGCTGGGAAAGGTTAACAAATAAGATACGTCTAGCTTGGCTAGCTGTGTTTGCGTTAGTATTGGCAGGAATTCTCAAACAGCCCAATTTAAGTACTACGGGATTATGTGGTATGAGTTTGTGGTTAATTGCTTTGGCAGCAGAATTACCTTGGAGTCAGCTAATGGCAGTTTCTCTGGGTGGAATTAGCATCGCTAGCTTAAGTATTGCTTTGAATCCTTATCAGCTAGACCGAATTACTTCTTTTATTAGTCCCTGGAAAGATTACCATGATAAGGGATACCAGCTAATTCAAAGCTTACTGGCAATCGCCTCAGGCAGATTTGATGGTTCAGGTTTTGGATTATCGCAACAAAAATTATCATATTTACCAATTCGCTCTACAGACTTTATTTTTGCGGTTTATGCCGAGGAATTTGGCTTTATTGGCTGTGTGCTACTATTATTGCTGATTATTGGCTATGGAACACTAGCTTTGAGGGTAGCCATTAAATGTCGCCAAAGTATCCCCAGATTAGTCGCCGTAGGAAGTATGGTATTTATCGTTGGTCAATCATTAATCAACATTGGGGTAGCAACAGGTTCTTTGCCTACTACTGGACTGCCTTTACCCTTCTTTAGCTATGGCATCAATTCAATTATTGCCTCATTATTGCTGGCTGGATTGTTGGTGCGAGTTGCCAGAGAAAGTAATACTTCTAAGGTAATTAACTTTAAAGAAATTTCTCCGATTCAGCAGCCTTTAACTAGGAAATAAAAAATGATAATACAATAGGGCATCCAAACTTAATTAAGATTGAATTAGTAATTAAAACAAATCTAGCTAAGCATCTAACCAAAAATTTCTGCCTTATTTTCTAATCTGGATTAACTATGTCCACTCCCGACAGGTATCTACTCAATTCTGCCTTTAAAGTCACCAATTCTGAGAAAAAAATGCACGTTCCTGGCTCAATTATTGGTAATCGTTATCAGATTATTCAAAAGTTAGGTAGAGAAGAAATAAGAAAAACTTACCTAGCTAAAGATTTACAGGCTACGGGAGATGCTAGATGTGCTGTGGAGCAGTTGATTCCAGTCTGTAATGAGGCAAATTGGCAGCTTATTAAGCAGTGCCTAATTAAAGAAGTAGAGGTTCTTAAAAGGCTGGGAGATCACCCCCAAATCCCTCAATTTTATAATTACTTTATTGAAGATCGGCAGTTTTATTTGGTTCGAGAGTATATTGATGGGGATAATTTAGAGCAGGAAGTTGAGCGTAAAGTACTAGATGAAGCAGAGGTAATTCACCTAATGCAAGATGCCTTGAGAATTCTCGATTTTGTTCACAAAACTAACGTTATTCATCGCCATGTTCAACCAATTCACTTAGTTAGAAGAAAGCGTGATAACAACTTTGTGTTAATTAATTTTGGGGCTATTCGAGAGATCGAATCAACGGCACTTAATTTTCAAGGAGAAGTAATCTCCAGCAAATCTTTAGGTGATTGGGCTTATATTGCTCCAGAGCAGCAATCAGGAGAATCTAACTTTAGTAGCGATCTTTATGCCCTTGCTCAAACCGCTATTTATGCTTTGACGGGAAAATCTCCCCAGGAACTTGAGCAAGCAAATACTACTTGGCAAAGTCAGTGTCAGATAAGCTCTAAGCTAGAGGCAATTTTCAGCAGAATGAGGTTATTCAACATTGAAGAACGATATTCCTCTGCTCTAGAAGTTTTGCATAATTTACGACCATTACTTAAGCTCAAGCAGACAGTAGGAGGACGTTATGCTATTACTCGTTATTTAGGCGGAAAAAGAAGAATAGAAACTTATTTAGCCGACAATCTACGCCGTCAATATCAGTCTCCTTGTTTAATCAAGCAAATAGAATTACCAAATGTTCAGGGTGATGGCGAGACCACAATAGAAAAGCGTTTTGCCGAGGAATTATCTATTTTAGAAAGACTAGGGTATCACGAGCAAATCCCTCAGCTTAGAGATCATTTTACAGAAAATGATCAATTTTATTTGGTTCAAGAATATATTCCAGGAGAAAATTTAGCTCTGAAAATAGAGCAGCAAGATTTATCCACCGCTCAAATAATCAATATTTTAATTAGTACCCTAGGAGTTCTAAATTTTATTCATCAAAACCATATTATTCATCGTAATATTAGACCTTCCAATTTATTAATTCGCCCAGAAGATCAGCAGGTGGTACTTACTGACTTTGGAATTTTGGCAGATATAGGAACTTTGCCCAATGCTACTTTGGACTCTAGTCAAACTCAGGATAAGCAAAACTATTGCTCTCCTGAACAAATTGCTGGTAGACCAACGATTAGCAGCGATCTCTATGCTTTGGGTATGACAGCAATAGAGGCTTTGACTAAAACTAAACCAGGTAGGTTTTCTAGAGATAGACACACGGGTAAGCTACTATGGCAGGAAAATCTGGCGGTCGATCGCCGTTTTGCCAAAATTATTGACAAAATGGTTTATTTGGATTTGGGTCAACGTTATCAATCTGCGTCTAAGATTCTTGATGATCTGCGAAAAATTAAATCTGTTTCTAAGTTAGCAACCAGAAAACCACTGAAGCAGAAAAAAAGAAAAACTGCAAATCATCGCCAGCCTCAATTTAAACTACCTGCATTACCAGCTTTAATCGGATTGTTAGGTCTGATCTGTTTATTAGGAAGTATTGAATTTGCTTTTCCTACAGTTAGACCGATTTATTACTGGTATCAGGGAAAAAAACTATTGCCTAAAAAACCTCAAGCTGCTCTCAATATTTTTACCAAAGCCATTGAGCTTAAACCTGGCAGTTCCCTTGCTTGGTCAGGGAGGGGAGATTCTTTATATAATTTAGGACGTTATTCCCAAGCTTTAGAAGCATATTCTGAAGCAATTAAATTAAGTAAAGCCGACTTTAAAATTTGGAAAAAACAGGGAGACAGTTACTATCAATTAGAACAGTTTACCAAAGCGATCGCTGCTTATAATCGTGCTTTAGAATTAGAACAAGACGATGGGGAACTATATAATCATAAAGGTAAAGCTCTATATGAGTTAAAAAACTACCAAGCAGCCTTGAGTATGCAGGACTCTGCCATAGCCTTAGATGAGTCCAATGCTGAGTTTTTAAGCGATCGCGCTAAGAATTTACTCGCTTTAAATAAATATTATGATGCTTTGACCGCGCTTAATCGAGTTCAGGCAATTGAACCTTCGGGCGTAGAACTATGGCAAGATAAACCTTTAATCTTAGCAGCTTTAGACCGTCCTCAAGAAGCCAAACGAGTCAATCAAGAAATTATTGGTGACTATCAAAAAAGACTGCAAAAACAGCCTCAAAATCCCCAAATATGGCTAACACAAGCAGAGTTTTTTGCTAATAGTCAAACGTACCAAAAAGCCGTCAATTCCTTTGAACAGGCGATTAAGCTAAAACCTGATTTCTATCAGGCTTGGCTAGGTGAAGGAAAAGCCTTAGCAGAATTAAATCAGGGTCAAGAAGCTTTAACCGCTATAGACAAAGCTTTGCAAATTCGACCAGAATCATACCTGGCTTGGCAAGCAAAGGGTCAAGTATATCAAAATCAGCAAAATAACTTAGTTAAGGCGATCACCAGCTACGATCAAGCTATTGCTCTTAACCCTAATTATGCTCCTCTTTGGCGCGATCGCGGATTGGCTTTTAATCAGCAACAGAACTACACTCAAGGCATTGAATCTTTAACTAAAGCCAGCAAAATCGCGCCCCAAGATTGGGCTACCTGGATCGGTTTAGCTACTGCATGGGATATTGTTGGTGAAGATAATAAAGCCTTGGCTGCTCTGGATCGCGCTCTTGAAATTCAACCACAAAATGTTGATGCTTGGAGCCAAAAAGGTTTGATTTACACTAAGAATGCCCAATATAATGAAGCCTGTGAAACCTATCGACAATCTCTTTTAAGTATTCCTAATTCTCAGATAATCCTTGATTCTATGAAAACTTTGGGCTGTCGAATTAAGTAACGCTACTTTCGGGTTAAGACAAGCGAGAAAGGGCTTGCCCGCATCTGTTGCACTTGCTGAAATGAATTCAGCGCGCTTCCTCGCTCAATTAAACGGTTGAGGTGGCTATAAGCTATAAGCCTTTGAGCTAACTGCAAGAATTAGTATAAATAAAAATATAGAGATAAAATACATTTCTATAATCAGCTTACAGTAAGGGTTTTAGCTTCAATACGAATTCACGTTAAGTAACTGCCCGAACTGTCCAGTACAGACAAGGCATGCCTTGTCTCTATCCTAACTATCCTAACTGCTAAGGTTAATTTCAGGAGCTTGATAAATAGGATGTTGCCCAATGTCATTAGCTGTCTTTACAGGTGTTTCTATAACTGCTTTTTTTGCTTTCATTTTGCCTATAGGGGGAATTTCTAATAAGTCTCTTGTTCCCGTAGCTGCTTGACCAATAAATAATAGCAGTGCCAAACAATTAAGAATTATATGGATATTGCGCATGGTTAAACTGCGATAGATATCGTCTAAAATTGCAATAGAAAAAATCATCAGTAGCGATGCTGCAATTCCATAATAGTAATGTGACCAATACCATTCATCAGGTAATCGCCAAACCCCATCTTGTTGACCCAAAATAATCAAGCCCATGCCTGTCATAGTCGCAAAAATACCGCGCCACAGCTTAGGTCTGGCTCGTAGCAGCAGAATCAATGAAGCAATCGTCGCGACAAATAATAAAATAATCAAAATCGCCTGAGGGTTATTCTTCTCCCAAAGCTTGCCTTTGATAAAGCTTTTATAGACAATCGAGTAAGCGATCGCAATCAAGGAAACAATAACTACGCTAGTAGCCAGCCAACGACCAACTTGAACGTGTTCTCGTCCCACAACCGCAGGAATTTTGCTTTTTCCTTTTTTGCTTTCCAAACGACGCTGACGAGTTTGCCAGGCAAAATTGGCTACTATGCCTACCATAGGAAAAACAAAGGCAACTACTAGTATCGGGTGAATCAGACCAACTAAATCTTCACTTCCAAGATTACTAAAAGCGAAATAGTTTTGAGGGGCAATTAAAGTCCATATATAGCTATTCATGATGGTCAAAAATTAGGGGTAATTAATTTAGAGATTTTCAACGTTCTCTCAGTAAGTTAAAACACAATTATGAAAACAGACTGAATTTCTTCTGATTTTAAAATGTGTTACATACCCCATTATCAAAATGTTGATACTTCTTTGGATAATGTCTTAGTAATTATTCCTGTGCGTAACGAAGAAGCAACAATTGCTGCTGTAATTAAAGATTTACAAAGCTTTGGCTTAACTAAAATTAGGGTAGTAGACAATGGCAGTAGCGATCGCAGTGCAGAAATAGCTAAAGACGCTGGGGCAGAAGTTTTATTTGAGTCTAGGGCTGGTTATGGGCAAGCCTGCTGGAGAGGATTACAGAATATGCCCTCAGAAATTGACTGGATTTTATTTTGTGATGGTGATGGCAGTGATGATCTAAGTTGTCTACCGCAGTTTTTTGGTCTGCAAAAACAATATGACTTAATTTTAGGCGATCGCCGTGCTACTGCTGAAGGCAAAGCAGCAATGACTCCTATCCAAAATTTTGGTAATGGTTTAGCTAGTTGGTTAATTGATCTTGGCTGGGGCTATAAATATCACGATCTAGGACCGTTAAGACTGATTCGCCGATCTGCATTGTCACAGATTGCGATGCAGGATCGAGGTTTTGGTTGGACGGTAGAAATGCAGGTGCGGGCAATTGAAGAAGGGTTAAATATTATCGAGATTCCTGTCAGCTATCGCCTGCGACAGGGAGGCAAGTCCAAAATTTCAGGCACTATTTCAGGCACTATTCAAGCGGGAATAATTATCTTAAGTACTCTGGGAAAGCTTTATCTATATAAGAAGCAAGAAAAAAGCAACAGCAGTAAATTATTTCTCTGGTTAAGCGTTTTATGCCTACTGTTTGGTGCAATTATTACTACACCCTATGGAGATTGGCGACAGTCAGAAACCGTGATTAGTTTTGGTTGGGGTATAGCAGTAATGGGGTTGGGCTTTATTTTTTCTTGGCAACTTAAATCTCTTTCACTTACTTGGTTCTGGTTCATGGCGATCGCCACAAGATTGATTTTGCTGGCTATGTATCCTGGGGACGACATCTGGCGTTACATCTGGGAAGGCTATATTCAAAACCAAGGCTTTAGCCCCTACGATTTTGCCCCAAATGCCCCAGAACTAATTCCCTATCGTTTTCAATGGTGGTCACAAATTAATCATCAGCAGGTATCCGCAATTTATCCGCCCCTAACTCAATTGGGATTTCGCGCTATAGCTGCTATATCTCCTAGCGTTATTTTATTTAAAAGCAGTTTTACGATCGCCGATCTCTTAATTTGCTGGCTATTAACTAAGAAATTTAGCTATCTAGATACTACTCTTTACGCCTGGAATCCTTTGGTAATTTATTCTTTTGCGGGAGGAGGACATTATGATAGCTGGTTTATTTTACCTTTAGTAGCTGCCTGGGTTTCGTTGGGTAACAAAAAAAAGTTAACCTTCCTTCCTTTATTGATGAGTAGCTTGTTAGTTGGTATCAGTATTGCGATTAAATGGATCTCTTTACCTATTTTAGGTTTTCTCTGTTGGTTATCTAGTCGTAAGATTAGCCAAAAAACTACTATTATTGCTATCTGTGGTGTTTTGCCCTTGTTTTTTACTGCACTAGCTTTTTGTAGTGCTGATACTTGTCCTCTTATTCCTACTAGTTCTACCTTTGTTAGTCATGGACGGAGTGCAGAATTTTTGCCTTATCTACTCGCACAAGTTTGGCATCTACCCGTCAAAAGCAACAGTATTTTTGCTTTTCCTTTAGGAATCATAACTATATTTTTATTCTGGAAAGCTCGTAATTTTCAACAGTTTGCTCTCAGTTTCCTTGCCTCGTTGCTAATTATCTCTCCCATAGTTCACGGCTGGTATTTCACCTGGATAATTCCCTTTGCTGTAGGCACAAGAAATTGGGGAGTACGCTTAGTTAGTCTTTCGGCTTTTGTGTATTTTGTTTTGCCCTATCGTCAAGCATTGGGCGATCGCAGTTGGCATCTCACAGACATCGAAACTTGGCTGTTGTGGCTACCTTTTATCTTAGGCTATGGCTGGAGTTTATGGCGATCGCAGACTAACCAAGATCCGACTTAGTTGCCAACTTTAACATTCCTTGAGTGATACCAGGAAACAAACGATTTAAAAATGCAGGCACTTTGGCAGAGCCAACTATTACCTCGGCTTGAGGGTGCTTAACTGCATCCAAAATAACTTTAGCCACATCTTCAGGCTGACTCGATAAAGGACTAGACATCATTTGCTTCATTTTTTGGCGATCGCTATCTTTAAATATTGCCCGTTCTAAAAAGTCCGTGTTGGTAACGCTGGGATGTACTCCTGAAACATGAATACCTTGAGGCTCTAATTCTAAGCGGAGGGTTTCTGTCAAGCCGACAATAGCGTGTTTAGTGGTGCAGTATGCCGTCATTTTCGGTAAGGGTACTTTTCCTCCAAATGAACCGACGTTGATAATATTTCCCTGCTTTCTAGCTAAAAAATGAGGTAGTAGAGCATTGATCGTGTAAATATAACCCCAAAGATTAACATTAATAATTCTTTCCCAATCTTCGATGGTAGTTTTTGCCATTGGTGCGCTCATGCAAATACCTGCATTATTAATCAAAACATCAATCTGAGCAAAACGTTCTAAACCCAAATTAATTAAAGCTTCTATGGCACTGCGATCGCTTGTGTCGCTAGTGATCGCTAGTGCTTGCCTGTCCAAACTTCTTATTTCTTCGGCAACAGACTCTAATCTATCTTTAGTGCGAGCAGTAATAATTAAATCGTAACCATTTTTGGCAAATAATAAGGCAGTAGCTTTACCGATGCCTTGAGATGCACCAGTGATGAAAGCAGTAGGAGACATAGTGTTTAGACAGAAAGTAATTAACGCTATTTATAATTTTACGAATTAATAGCTAGTTGAGACAACAACAAAAAGATATAAAAACCCTCGAAATTTCTGTGACCTCAGAAAAGCCTGAAAATTGCCGTAATAACCTGCAAATCTATCTTTAGGAATAGCTAAAGACCTTTTATCTTAGCGAGATTGCGTAACTTTTACAAATTGAATCAGGCTACCATAAAGTTAGGAGTTGTTCATTAACCATTTGAATATCAATTTGAGCTAGCTAAGTAGATAGCATAATTGGCACTAGAAATTAAATATTAATAACCTGCAAATCTACGATTCTTAACGGTCGTGGAACTGCTACTTGTTCGTAAATATTACTGTCGGACAAAGTTTGGATATTGAGAAACATAAATGAAAATAGCTATAAATAAACCAAAAAAGCGTCATAACATCTTCATCCCAGTTTTAGTAGCATTAGGCTTGATTTTAATTGGTTTTACTACTTACCGCCTTGTTAAGGGTTCCAAATCAGAAGTAGACATTAATGCTTTAACTGTTCCTGTAAAGAAAGAAAATTTAAATGTAGAAATTGCAGCTAGTGGCAGAGTAGAGCCGATTAAAAGCGTCAACGTAAGTCCCAAAGAACCAGCGCGGTTAATCAAGTTACTGGTAGAGCAAGGCGATCGCGTTACCGCAGGACAAACCCTAGCCATCATGGAAAACGCCGAACTAGGAGTGGGAGTTTCTCAAGCAACAGCCGATCTTAAACAAAACCGCGCTAGCCTTACCGAAGGAAAAGCCAAAGTAAACGCCGAAATTGCTCAAGCAGAAGCTAGGCTTAAACAAGCGCAAGCTAAATTAAGTCAAGCTCAAAATAGAATTCCTGCCGATATAGACCAAACCCAGTCACAAATTGCTGCTGCCGAATCTCGTTTAAGACTTGGGCAGGAGCGACTTAAACGCAATAAATATCTTTTGCGACAAGGAGCTATTACTCAAGATGCCTTCGATGAAATTACCAATAACTATCAAAACGCCCAATCTGACATTAAGGAATTGCGTGAACGACTAGAACAGTTCAAAAGTACAGGAGGCTCAGAAGTTGAAGGACTTAAAGCAGAAATAAATGAAGCTAGAATCTCTCTTCAACAAAAACAGGCAACTGCACCCGATGAGATAGCTGGATTAGAAGCATCCGCAGAAAAAGCAGAAGCATCTTTGAAGCAGTCAGAAATTAAATATGGCGACAGTATAGTCAAAGCTCCTTTTACAGGTGTAGTGACGCAAAGATACGCTGTCGAGGGTTCTTTTGTTGCCCCAAGTACTTCTGGTTCTAGTACCGCGTCAGCTTCTGCCACCTCAATCTTGGCATTAGCTCAAGGATTAGAGGTAATTGCCAAAGTTCCAGAATTAGATGTAGGACAGCTACAGCCAGGACAAAAAGTTAAGGTTGTTGCCGATGCTTACCCAGAGCAAGTATTTACGGGTGAAATCAAACGCATTGCCCCTGAAGCAATCATTGAAGAAGAGGTCACATCTTTTGAGGTACGGATTAAGCTGCTTACAGGTGAGAATATACTGCGCTCTAAAATGAATGTTGACGTTACTTTTATTGGCAAAAAACTAAACAATAGCTTGGTAGTTCCCACTGTGGCTATATTTACCCAAAATGGAAAACAAGGGGTAATGATACCTGATGCTGAAAACAAGCCCAAATTTCAGCCTGTCAAAATAGGACTGTATTTAGGAGATAAAACGCAAATTATTGATGGAGTTGAGGCTAATCAAAAAGTGTTTATTGACTTACCCAATCAGAAAAAGAAAGAAAAATAACTAGACCTTTTGCACGAATCAGAAATATCGATTGAGAATGAGGTCAGAGGTCTATTGTTACTCAACACTTTTTAGCCACCTACGCGGAATTCAATTACATCTCCTTCTTGGACAACATAATCTTTACCTTCTAACCGCAGTAAGCCCTTTTCTTTAGCACCATTTTTAGAACCCGTGGCGATTAAATCTTCATAGCTAATTGTTTCTGCTTTAATAAATTTCTTTTCAAAGTCCGTATGAATTACCGCAGCAGCTTGAGGTGCTTTTGTGCCTGCAATAATTGTCCAGGCGCGGCTTTCTTGTTCTCCTGTGGTAAGGTAGGTACGCAAGCCTAAAAGATCGTAGGTAGCACTAATTAGAGATTTTAATCCTCCTTCTTCTACTCCTAAAGCTTCCAAAAAATCTTTGGTTTCAGCTTCTGATAGTTCAACTAACTCCGACTCAACCTGAGCAGAAACTATCACTACCTTAGCCTCCTCATCTTTAGCAAACTCTCTGACTGATTCTACCCAAGGATTGCCCGTCGCCAAATCATCCTCAGAAACATTGGTAGCGTAAATTATTGGTTTATTAGTCAGTAAGCCTAGTTGTTTTATTATTAATAAGTCATCTTCAGATAAATCCAGACTGCGAGCAGATTTACCATCATCTAAAACTTTACTAATCTTTTCTAGTAGCTCAACCTCGGCTTGAGCATTCTTATCATTCTTTGCCTGTTTACGTAGTCTGGTGATGCGCTTTTCTACCTGAGCCAAATCTGCTAAAACTAGCTCTAAATTAATAACTTCAATATCTCGTACAGGATCTACAGAGCCATCAACATGAATAATGTCGTCATCATCAAAGCAACGAACCATGTGAACAACGGCATCAACCTCACGAATATTAGCGAGAAATTGATTGCCTAACCCTTCTCCTTTGCTTGCACCCTTAACTAAACCAGCGATATCGACGAACTCGATTCTCGTTGGCACAATTTTTTGCGAGTTATTCAATTTAGCCAGCACTTCTAAACGTGCATCAGGTACGGATACTACGCCGACATTGGGTTCAATGGTACAAAAAGGGAAATTGGCGGCTTCTGCCTTAGCATTGGCAACTAAGGCATTAAACATAGTAGATTTACCTACGTTTGGTAATCCAACGATTCCTGCTCTTAACATGACGACTTATTTAGACTTATTGCTTCAGTCTGCTAATTTTACTGCATTACAACTAGATAACTCAAACATATAGCCTCTGCCCCAAACAGTTTTGATAAAGTCGCCATTAAGATCGCCAATTTTTTTACGAATTCGACCAACATGAATATCGACTTTGCGATCGTCTCCATCGTAGTCATCTTTATTCCAAATTGCAGAAACTAATTTGGCTCGCTCCCATACTCGATTAGGATTATTTGCCAAGAAATATAGCAAATCAAATTCTAAGGCAGTCAGAGGAATAATACGCTTATTCAAGATAACTTCGCGCCGATAAAAATCAATTTTTAAGTTGTCTAAAATTATCGAATTATTTAGAGTTGGCTGTAGGTCATTTGTAGCCCTTCTTCTAAATAAAGCATCAATTCTAGCTTTGAGAATTTGCAGATCGAAAGGTTTATTAATATAGTCATCTGCTCCTCTAGAAAATGCTTCTAAAATATAGTTATTGTCTGTCATGGAACTTAGCATAATAATCATGACATTAGTTTTACCCATTTCTTGGCAGAGAGTTAATCCAGTATCATCAGGTAGATTGACATCTAGAATTACTAAGTCGGGCTGAAACTCTGGGAACTTTTCTCTGGCTATTCTACAATCAAAAGCAATTTCGGTAAGATAATTATTGTAGCCAAGAAATTTATTCAGCAAATGCTGTAGGGCTGCATCATCATCTACAATCAGAATCTTTTTTTTTTGTTTTTCTACAATATTGTAATAGTTATTCAATAAATACACTTGTTATATATCCTTTTTGTTATTAATTTTACTTTTTCAAAGAATATCAGAGTAAATACGCAATAGGCGACAGTATAAGATGTTTTTTACTGAATCTTTATATATAAAACAGTCTGTATAAAGTTATGATTAAATAACTATATTCCTCTGTAAAAACAGCAAATTTGGCTTAATTGATCGAGAAAATAGAAAGCTCATTTTGCAAATAATTAATTTAATAATTTGAGCGATAGTCATTTTAATAAGGTAGGTTAAATAAGGTACGGTCTTAATGCTCTGGTTTTGTTAATTAATGATAAATATTCGATGATAGAGACTCCTTTATTAAATGCTTTAAAAAAGTCTGCTCAAAAATCCCATGCAGCCTTTTATGCCCCTGGACATAAACAGGGCAAAGGAGTTAGCGATAATATTAAAGACTTAATGGGAAGTGCAGTATTTAAAGCAGATTTACCAGAGTTACCAGAATTAGATAACTTATTTGCTCCAGAAGGCGTAATTGATGAGGCACAGAAATTAGCAGCAAAGACTTTTGGCGCAGAGAAAACCTGGTTTCTAGTTAATGGCTCTACCTGTGGCATTATGGCAAGCATTTTAGCTACCTGTGGTGCTGGGGATAAGATTATCTTACCGAGAAATATCCATCAATCAGCGATCGCAGGTTTAATTTTCTCAGGAGCAATACCGATATTTATTAATCCTGAATACGATGCCCAAGAAGGATTAGCCTTTAACGTGACTTCAGAAGCGGTTCAACAGGCTTTAAAGACACATCCTGATACTAAAGCCGTAATGATGCTTCATCCCACTTACCAAGGAGTTTGCGCTGATTTAAAAGCGATCGCCGAAATTACCCATCAATATAATATTCCTCTACTAGTAGATGAGGCTCATGGCGCACACTTTGCCTTTGATGATAATTTGCCTCCTTCTGCCATGAGTGTTGGTGCAGACTTAACTGTGCAGTCTACTCATAAAGTCTTGAGTGCTATGACTCAGGCATCGATGCTGCATATCCAGGGCAAGAGAATTTGCGATCGCCGAATTAGCAAAGCCTTACAGTTAGTTCAATCTACAAGTCCTAGTTATCTTCTGCTTGCCTCTCTAGACGCAGCCAGACAACAAATGGCAACCAAAGGCAAAGAGTTAATGAGTCGCACTATCGCTCTGGCTACCGAAGCCAGAAATCAACTAGCCGAGATCCCAAACTTATCGGTGTTCAAACCAAAGACAAGTCCTGGCTGTCAACACTTTGACTGCACCAGACTAACCCTTGATGTATCTCAACTGGGCATCACTGGCTTTGAAGCTGACCAAATACTTCACGAACAACTAGGAGTAACCTGCGAATTACCTTTGCTGCATCACCTAACTTTTATTATCTCCCTGGGCAACAATTCTGAGGACATCCAAAAACTTATCCAAGCCTGCACAACCCTTTCAAAATTAGCTAAGGGTATACCTACTCATCCCTCATCCTTCATCCCTCATCCTTCATCCTTCATCCTTCATCCCTTATCCCTTTCCCCAAAAGATTGCTACTTTGCTCCTACTCTAAGCGTACCTATTAAACAAGCAGGCGATCGCCTTTGTGGTGAATTAATTTGTCCCTATCCTCCAGGAATTCCTGTTTTAATGCCTGGAGAAAAAATTACCCCTCAAACAATTGACTACTTACAACAGGTGCTAGCTGCGGGAGGAACTATTACAGGGTGTAACGATCCTACGCTTAAAACAATACAAATACTGAAATAGGTCAATAGATTAATAAACTAATATATAGGGTCTTGCTGAATCAACTGATAACTGATAATTGATAATTGATAACTGATTATGCTTTGGCCTTACAAAACCCCTGGTATTCCCGATAAATTATTTGAGCGTTTGCCTGGAATTCCTCTAAGTAAAAGAGAAGTACGCATTTTAATTATTTCCTCGCTGCGAATGAAGCCAGATTCAGTCCTGTGGGATATTGGTGCTGGGACAGGCACAATACCTGTAGAGATTGGTTTGCTTTGCCCTCAAGGACAAATTATTGCCATAGAAAGAGATGATGAGGTGGCAAAATTGATTAAGCGCAATTGCGATCGCTTTGAAGTTCATAATGTCAATGTAGTCCAGGGAAGTGCGCCCGAATGTCTAGAAAATATAAAGCCAAAACCAGACCTGGTTTGTATTGAAGGAGGTAAACCCATTAAAGACATACTCAAGCAAACTTGGAAATACCTCCAGACAGAAGGACGTATTGTTGCTACCGTTAGTAACTTAGAAAATCTATATATTATTTCTGAAGGTTTGGCAGAACTTCAGGCTCGCAATATTGAGGTTGTCCAGTCGGCAGTAAATCGCTTAGAAACAAGAGGAATTCATCAGACTTTTGCAGCGGTTAATCCGATGTTTATTCTCAGTGGCGAAAAACAACTATAGCATTACGGGTTTACCGTTGTCGTGGGGTTGGTAGAGTCGAGGGAGGTTATTAAACCTCGCCCCTCTCTATTAGATCTGGGCGTGCGATTTTCACCGCACCCAGCTCCCGATATTCTTAACTGTCGTTTTTTTTTTTGCTCATGTGTATGAATTGGTGACAAGATTGGTGTATTGCTACTAAATTCTTGTATTTCCAATTGTCATGGTTTCCATCTATATGATGTAGATGTACTCTCTGTTTTCCTATGAATTTTAATCCGCAGGAGTTACATGAATGGTTTTGCCTTTTAAGGGCTTTAGAGGTTTCTCCGCCATAGAGCTTGCTGTTACGCTTGCTCCAGTAAATAAGGTCACCGTCGTAAGGTGATTTTTTCCCTTTGACATTGACGAATCTATTTTCGGAGTAGGGGACTGATGGAAACGCTTGTTTTAGTAATTTCTTACTGGTATAGCGATTTTGTTTTGTCTCCTTATTGAATACCTTGAACGCTCTTTTGCGGATGAAATTAAGGTTATTTCTAGCCCCATCCATTTTGCAGTAGCGGTGGTAATTTTTCCATCCTCTAACAACGGGAGCTAATTTGTCAGCTTTTGTCGTTGCTCCATAATTCGAGCAGTTAATGATGGTTTTTACTTTCTTACGCAAGGCTTGAAAATTATCCACTGAGGGACGACTTCTAAACTTTCCGTTTTTCTGGACTTGAAAGTTCCAACCCAGGAAATCAAACCCATCTGTCGTTGCTGTTAGCTTGGTCTTGTGTTCGCTGATTTCCATTCCTCGTGCAGCTAGGAATTCTTTAACTTTCTCAAGTATTTTGTTCGCGTTATCTTTGGGTTTGAGAATAATCACCATATCGTCGGCGTAGCGAACTGAAGTGTGAATATTCTCTATTCCATTGAGGGCGATATTTGCCAAAAGTGGGCTTGCCACGCCACCTTGCGGTGTTCCTTGTTTTGGGAATCCTACATTTGTTCCTGCTTTGAGACATCTGAAGATGCCAAGCTTCAGCCCTGATGGGGCGATTAGGTTTTCCATTATCGAGGAGTGACTTATTCTGTCGAAGCATTTCTTGATATCCAGTTCGATAACTCGTTTCTGTATACCATTGCTTTGAGAATTCAAGTTATGGAACAGAACTTTCTGAGCATCGTGCGTCGAGCGTCCTGTTCTAAACCCATAACTTCTGGCATGAAATGTTGCTTCGTGGGCTGGTTCTAGGGCGTACTTTGCGAGGCATTGCCAAGCTCTGTCACTAATTGTCGGGACTTTTAGAATGCGTTTTGTTCCATCCTTTTTGGGAATGGGAATTTCGCGCAACCCTTTGTGTTTCCATTCATTAGCTTCTAACCTCAGTTTTTCTTCGAGTTCAAACCTTTCCTTAAATGTAAGGGCTAGTTTTCCGTCGATTCCCGCCGTTTTTTTGCCGTTATTTAGCTGAGTTACTTGACGTATTGCCAAGAATCTTGCTGCTTGAGAACGTAGAATCAGTTTTTGCAGTGACCTTGCTTTTGCTTTATCTCCTGCTCGAACCGCTTTATACACTCGTTTTTGTAAGCGGAAAAGATTCACCTGAAATTTCTTCCAGGGTAAAAATTCCCAAGATTCACTACTAATCTGATTAGTGTGTCCAATCATGCTCTCCTCCAATTTGTGTGTTCTAAGTTCCTCAGACCAGTTACGGTCTGTCCTACCCGAATCTAAGGAATTAATCCTCTCGTCTGGTCTACCGTAAATACGACCTATTTACAGACCTTAGATTCGTTTTTATTCGTTCCGATATGTTGATTGATTGTTCTTTTAGGCGTAGCCATTTCAACCACCTGAATCCCATACTCTTTGCCAATGTCGAATCCATAACTTGGCGGGATACGTAGCTCAGGTAAGATAGGATTAAGATTTACATCTTTGGTTGTCACATCCTTCTAACTCTAGGTTGCTTTTTTAGGCTCTGTTTCACCGTGAGAACTCCCCGTTAGCGTCAGTGTGCGCTGTGAATACGCTCTGGTTACGCCCTATTCCCAGCTTCGATCTCCCGAATTCCGAGTCGGGTCATCGTGGGTAGATTGGGAGTCACTTGTGAGTTTCAAGGGAGGGGTTTTCACCCTCATCAACTAATCAGTTATCATCTAACTTGTTAGTTAGAAGCCATGATTTATGTAGGTTTTTGTCTACTTTCGTCATGAACGAACCGCACGAATTCCGAGTCTGTTCGGCGTGGGCAGATAAGGAGTTACCTTTGAGTTTAAGGAGTAGGACTTTCACCTTACATCAGAAGGATAGTTAAGCTAGTCTTAGGAGACTTGGCTTTAGTGTTTATTTACGGACTGAATACCGTGATTCACACTAAACGAATCGCACAAAGCCTCCTCTTTTAAAATGAAATAACCTTAAGTTGCGATCGCATTTATGAATATTAATACTTTGTTTGTCAACGAAAATTTATATCTCACGGTTCGCTTAAATAAAATATTTTGTAAGAAATAAAACAACTCAATACTCATTTAGCAATCCGATGTGAAAACAGAAAAGTATGATTTGGCTTATCTTAAAAAATACATCCTTAAGAGTTTGTATTCATAACTTCATTTGACTCTACTTGTTAAGCCAAAACCACTCAACACGATCTCAGTTGCCTCTACAAGAACGTCATCGCGCCATTTCGCATTTGGTTCTTCCTGCGTGTAATAGATAGCAAGAATGATTGGCTTATGTTCCGACGGCCACAACACAGCTATGTCGTTTGCAGTGCCATAGTCACCCGATCCCGTTTTGTCACCAATTTGCCAATTGGCAGGTATGGCAGCACGAATGCGTTTGGCTCCCGTAGTGTTACCCCGTAGCCACTTATTTAATTGCTGCTGTTGAGATATAGACAATGTATCTCCAAGGGTTAGCACTTGCAAACTGTGTGCCATAGTGGCTGGGGTAGAGGTATCACGAGGATCGCCAGGAACTGCGGAGTTCAGATCTGTTTCCCGTCGGTCAAGACGAAATTCACTATCGCCGATTGAACGTGCATAGGCCGTTACCTCAGACGTACCCCCAAGAACTTTGATTAGCAGATTGCCTGCCGTGTTGTCACTGTACTGAAGCGCAGCAGCACATAGTTCAGAGACGGTCATACCCTCGCTGATGTGTTTCTCGGTAATGGGCGAGTAGCTGACGAGATCGCCTGGTTTGTAATAAATTCGCTGTTGTAATAAACTGTCGATTTGAGTGCTTCGCGCCAAAATTGCAGATGCTGCAATCACTTTGAAGGTACTACACAGAGGAAAACGCTCTTTTGCGCGACGATCGATCTGAGTACCATTTTCCGTGTTGAGAGCATACACGCCGAGGCGCCCACCCGAAGCTTTTTCGAGCTTCGCGAGATTAGCTTGTGGGGTAACAACTTGTTCGCTTTTGGTAGCCTTCGCAGTGACTATAAGTGCAAGAGGAATAGTTGTCGCAGTCAGCAAAAATGTTCGGCGATTCATTATATTCATCAGGATAAAGTCTATTTTTCTATATAACTCCCATGCACAGAGAATTTAAATAGCATAACCCATATAATATAAGGTGTTTCTATCAATTATCTTATTGTTTAAGATCGAGAATCTAAGCAGATTAAGTCAATCTTAATTATCCGTTCGCATTCTTTGATGCTTTCCAAGCATCTTTAGTTCTGCCGAGGTTAACCTTAAACTCGTCAAACCCCATTAGAGTACCCGCACGATCTTCATCCCAACAGGCTGAAAAAAGACCGTAGCTTAAGCCTAAAACTCCTAAACCTAAAAAGCCAAAGGATACAGATATAGCAAGATAGGAAGGTAATTCAACAATCTCTTTTACCTTAAGCCAGTAGAAAATAAACAGGGAGGACATACCCAAAACAGAGGGAATACCGCAAAATACCGCCATACGTTTCCCCATACGTTTGCTGACTAGATCGGGAATTGCTGAAAGATTAGAGTTCGGACGAGAACTTCTAGAAGTCGATTTAGCTTTTTTGACCTGTACCTTTGCTGATTTTGGAGATGCGGATGTAGAAGCTTTCTGGGGCTTGTTTACTGAACTGTTTTCCTTGGTGGATGCAGCAGGCTTGTTTTTACTGTTTTTGCGGGGTTCAAATGGTAGACGACCCCGCTTAGAATCTGATGACATGAGTTTGTTTAATGATTAACGACGAATGCCAAGACGAGCAATTAGCTTTTGGTAGCGTTCAAAATCTTCTTTTTGGATGTATGCCAGAAGACCTTTACGGCGACCAATCATTTTGAGCAAACCACGACGGGAAGAATGATCTTTTTTGTTGGCTCTCAGATGAGAAGTTAGTTGATTAATTCTTTCAGTTAGAACGGCAATTTGTAAATCGGCAGATCCAGTATCGGTTTCATGGATTTGATATTCTGCCATTAATTCCTGTTTGCGCTGTTGAGTCAAAGTCATGTTGGTTTATTCTGGTATTCTCTCGTTATATTTAAACTGCAAACTATTATATTACCATCGATTTTTTAGATCTTTCATCCCGATCGCAACTGACAATCCTGGATACAATTACCAGTCAGGATTTTGATCTGTCATAATGGGCAGACCTTATATTATATTGTAAGCATTTATCTATATTTAAAAGTGAAATCATCTCCCGATCCTAATTCTTTACCTACTAGCTCTGATTCAGTAGTTCAAGCTACTGGCTTGGGTACATTTGGCGGTGTGTTTACTCCTTCGATTTTGACAATCTTGGGAGTGATTATGTACCTGCGTTTTGGCTGGGTAGTTGGCAATGCAGGATTGATAGGCACCCTGGCTATTGTGACTATTGCTACTTCAATTACCTTTTTGACGGCACTGTCAGTATGTGCGATCGCCACTGATAAAGTCGTGCGGGTGGGTGGTGCGTACTATATGATCAGCCGCTCTTTGGGCATTGAAACAGGTGGCGCAGTAGGTATTTCGCTTTATTTTGCTCAAGCAATCTCCGTTGCTCTTTATACCATTGGTTTTGCTGAAAGTGTGGTCAATGCCAAGGTCAATATTTTAGGTCGAGCTATTAATCTGCAAAATTATGACTTAAATCAAACTTATGTTGCCCTAATTATCACGGTTTTAGTCGGTATTTTGGCAATTACTTCTGCTAGCTTGGCGATCAAGGCGCAGTATTTTATTATGGCAGCGATCGCCATATCTCTTTTGATGTTTGTCTTGGGTAGTCCTTTGCCCAACGTTGAACCACAGATGCTCTCTGCACCACCAAAAACTGCACTCCCTTTTTGGTCGGTGTTTGCCGTATTTTTTCCAGCGGTAACGGGCATTATGGCGGGAGTGAATATGTCAGGAGATTTAAAAGACCCGATTAAATCTTTACCGACAGGAACACTGGCAGCAGTAGGAGCAGGATATGTAATTTACATGATCTTGCCTATTTTTATGGCAATGCGGGCAGATTCAGCCAGCTTGATTAATCCAGATGTCTTTGTGATGCAGGAAACTGCTCTTAAAGGCTTTGGTTTTACCATGTTGCTGGGAGTCTGGGGTGCAACCTTGAGTAGTGCGATCGGCAGTATTCTGGGCGCACCTCGTGTATTGCAGGCATTAGCTAGAGATGGAGTCTTACCGCCAATTCTCAGCTTTTTGGGTAAGGGACACGGCTCAGAAGATGAACCCCGTAACGGGACTCTGGTTAGTTTAGCAATTGCGATCGCTGCGGTTTGTGTGGGTGATTTGGATTTAATTGCTCCTGTGCTAACGATGTTCTTTTTGACTACATACTTGGTGTTAAATGTTTCGGCTGCGATCGAAGGTTTTTTACAAAGTCCCTCTTACCGCCCTAGCTTTCGAGTACATTGGTCATTATCTCTTTTGGGAGCATTGGGCTGTCTGGGGGTAATGTTTTTAATCAATGCTATTGCTACGGTTGGTGCTGCAATAATTGTCTTAGGTATTTACATCTGGTTACAGCGTCGAGAATTACAAACGACTTGGGGTGATGTGCGTCGGGGAATGTGGATGGCGTTAATTAGTCAAGGAATCTTCCAAGTAGAACAGGAAGACCCTAAAAACTGGCGACCTCATATTTTGGTTTTATCTGGCGCACCTCAAAAACGCTGGTCGTTGATTGAATTAGCCGATGGCTTTAGCCATAATCGCAGCTTAATGACTGTTTCTAGCGTTCTTCCTAGTGGTTCGCGCGATCTCCAGCAGCAGCTTAAGTTAGAAAAAACCATCCGTGACTATATCCAGAAACGAGGAGTCAAAGCCTTAGTTAGAGTAGTGTCTGCTGACGATCCTTTTGATGGGGCGGTGCGTTTAGTAGAAACCTATGGTTTAGGACCACTTGTGCCTAATACTGTGGTTATGGGAGATAGCGAACAACCAGAAAGAAGAGAAGGTTTTTGTAATGCGCTCGCCGAAATTCATGCTAGTCGTCGTAATGTAGTTATCTTTCATGAAAATATGCAGCAAGGATTTGGTTTTCGTCGTAGTATTGATGTCTGGTGGGGAGGGATGCAGTCTAACGGTAGTCTAATGCTATTGCTGGCTTATTTACTTCGCACTGATATTAATTGGCGTAATGCTAAAATTTATCTTAAGCTAGTTGTAGCCGATCGGGCTGCTGCTGCTGCTGCCAAAGACAATCTTGATACCTTTAGCCAAAGCTTACGTATTGATGTAATTCCCAAGGTTATAGTGGCTGAAGGTCGTTCTTTTGATGAAATTCTAAATTCATCTTCCCGCAATGCCGATCTAATCTTTTTGGGCATGGCTCAACCATCGGCAAAATTTATTGAGTATTATGAACAGCTACAAAATAGGGTAGCAGA
This sequence comes from Waterburya sp., assembly GCA_965218345.1. Lineage (GTDB taxonomy): Bacteria > Cyanobacteriota > Cyanobacteriia > Cyanobacteriales > Xenococcaceae > Waterburya. Next base: position 3,880,824 of record CBDCKS010000002.1, on the reverse strand, counting down.
TTTACCCTCTGCGGTTTTTGTGTTGGCTGCTCCTGATTTTGCTTTTGGAGAAGTTTTGACAGAATAGAGAAGAGGTAATAAGAGACAAGGCATGCCTTGTCTGTACAGTTAGGGGCGAACGGCCGTTCGCCCGTACTAGTGAAAAATTCCCAGTTTAAATCAGATTCACGATCGAGTCAATGGCAATGTGTTGCAGGTTGTGGTGCTTGCTGTAATTTGACTCCAGAAGATAGACCAGACCTAGATAAATACTTGTCTAGTGAGGAGCTAGAGCTATACATGAGTATGGTAGGAAAAGACGGCTGGTGTATTAATTACGATCGCGATAATCGTCAATGTCAGATATATGATGAGCGTCCTCGCTTTTGTCGGGTCAAGCCTAAGAACTTTGAGGAGATGTATGGGGTAGAAATAGCAGAGTTTAATCAATTTGCGATCGCCTGTTGTCAGCAACAAATCGTTGGTGTGTATGGCGAAAATAGCCAAGAATATGAACGCTATAATCGGGCTATATTTTCTAACTAACTCCTAATTGCAGTCAATAATGCTAAAGCAGGAGTAAATTAGGTTAGAATTTTCCTATAAAGCGACTCAGATTTTTAACTTTAATTAGGAAGTATAGCTAATGACTACTTTAAGGTTGATCAAGCAAGATATCGTTAAAATGACCGAAGAAGACGTAGCGACAATTGCTAGTCGCTTAGAGCAGGATGAATATGATACTCCTTTTGAAGCTTTAGAGGATTGGCATTTACTTCGAGCGATCGCCTTTCAGAGAGAAGAATTAGCTGAACCCTATGTTCATTTATTGGATATAGAAGCCTACGACGAAGCCTAGTAGGTGCTAACAGCCCTTCGGGTTCGGCATCGGAAAGCATTCCCTTGCGCCTAACGGCGACGCGGGGTCTTTCCTCAGTTTGCTTATGTCGGGAAACCCTTTCAGCATTTGCTCATGGGGGAAACTCCCGCCGCAAGCGTGGAAAAAGCTGCTTGCGAAGCAGCATTTCCGCTTGCAAAGACCGCAATGCTTCACCACCGCAACTGCCTCACCGTTCGCCCCTACTAGATCATGGCATAGTCGCAGAAGGCGAGATAAGGACAGAAAGCGCATTTTTCCAAAGTCGGAGTAGCGGTATAGTTACCCTGATAAATTTGTTGTGCCAAATTGTTTGCCTCTGGAGCGATCGCAGCTAAATCATTCTTAGTAAAGCTATAGATCCGATCGTGGCGCAGATAGACTATATGCGCGTTAGAGCGTTTTAGGGATTGGGCATATATCCAGAGTTGAAAACGATGATCTCCAGGCTGGATAGCGCGATCGCTTTTGTAGTCTAGTACCCAATTATTACCTACCAGATCGATTACACCGTTAAAAGTTAGCTTCCCAAGCTCTAGACTAATTTGCTGTTCTTTGGCAATCGCAGTATGACGAAAGTACTGATATATAGGCAGTTGAAAGAATCTTTGCGCCAGGGCGATCGCCTGCTCGAATACTTCTTGTGACCAGTCGCCCTCGGCAAAGGGTAATAAAGCTTGAGCTTGGGTAATATTATGCTCTAAAGCTTTGTGTACCAAAGTCCCGATTTGCATTCCGTAAGCCAATCCTTCTCCTAAGCCTGGATGTCCATCAATAAAGTGAAGCTTAAACCGTTGAGGACATCTTGCATAGTCAGTTAATGCGGTCACGGGAAGTTCTGATAATCCTGAACCAACAGCATTAAGTAATAGAGGTGGCAAATGCTCGGCAAGAACAGGCATTTGAGGCAAAGGAGGAAAGGCTTTAGCTTCTGTATAGGGAATGGTAAGAGTGGGAATAGATGCAGCCGTTAGACCCCGCTGAAGGCGATTTAATTCTCCTTTATAGGGTTCGGCAGCACTGAGAATCAAAAAATCTCTGGCTCTAGTTAGTGCCACATATAATACTCTAACTGCTTCTTCTCTATCTTTTTGTTCTTGTAGATATGCTAGCCAGCTATACAGCACTGGTTTTTGCATCTCTCCTTGAGCATCTTTACTTTTGACCGCCACTCCCAATTGAGCATCAAAATAAACATTGGGCGAAAACTTGGGACGTTCTTTACTTAAGTCAGCAACTATAGCTAAAGACCACTCTAAACCCTTGGAGGCAAAGATAGTCATCAAAGAAACAGCATTAGTTACCGCCAGTACAGGGCGAGGTACTGCCACTTCTCGATCGTATAAACGTTTGAGGCGACGCACTACACCAAACAAATCGTAAGTACCCTGTTCCAAATCTTTAACTAGCTGCTGAAAACCCTGCCAGTCAGCCATTCTTCTTGACGCACCAGTAAGGTTAGCAATTACTGCCGTATATCCCGTTAGGCGATCGCATATCTGCAAAATCCGAGACGGTGTTTCAGATTGACGACACTTCAATAACTGCTGCAATACTTTTACAGAATGCTCTAATTCAGGATGCTGAGATGTTTTTAGTTCATCCCACCAACAGCTATCCTGAGCGACTTTTGTAAATGAACTCCGTACTTGAAATAAAAGGCGATCGCTGATGGCAAAAAAGGGACTTCGCAACACCGCCACCAGAGCAATATCATCCCTTGGGTTAGCCAGAAAGCGTAACATTGCGCTAGCGTCTTTGGCTTCTCTGGTAGCCAGTAGGTTTCCTCCTGCTGCTGGGGCAACGGCAATCCCCATAGAAGATAAAGCTTCACTATACATTTCTAAAGGTTGCCAAGTACGAGTCAGAATAGCAATGTCTTTTGGTTGAATGGGGCGAGTTTGTCTAGTTTGCTTATCAAAGACGGGAGTTTCATTATCTAGCATTTGCTTGATTTTTTCTGCCAAACAAGATGCTTCTACTCGCTGACGTTGAGACTTATTTGGTTTGGATAGTTTTTCTTCTCCCTCCTGATGGAAGCGATCGCCAATAGTTAATACTTGTAGATAGTTATAATTATTATCTCCCTCACTTTGAATCGGAGTTTCCTGACGATAAGCGTTCAAATCCTGATGATTTTCTGCCAGTAAAGGTGTAAAAATTTGGTTTAAACTGCTAACCAAAGCTTGATGGGTGCGAAAGCTAGTGCTGAGAATAACTTCCTTACCATTGTTGGCTAAAATGCGATCGCGAAACTTTTGAAAAACGCGAATATCTGCCCGTCGAAAGCCATAAATTGACTGTTTGATATCTCCGACTATAGTTAATTCAGCTTTTGCCGTTAGAGTATTTAGTATCTCTGCCTGAGTAGGGTTTGTATCCTGAAACTCGTCTACTAAAAATACCTGCCAACGTTGGTGATAATAGTCCTGTACCTGAATATGCTTTAAAGCCCGTAACGCATATATTTCTAGATCGCTAAAGGTAAGTACCTTCTTTTGCAGCTTAAGGCGACTTAAATAACTTGTGACTTCTTGATAGGCTTCGCTCAAAGCAGGAAGCATTAGCTTCAATTGTTTATCACCATCACTCAAGGCTAAATTTAGTAAACCTTGATTAATGATTCTTCTAACCAACTCTCGAAGAAGTTTCAATGCTTCTTTAACTATCTTTCGATCGTCATTTTGCCAATTCTTTTGACTGCCAACTCTCAGATTAACTTTATCGATAGTTTCAATGGCAGCATTAATATTTTCTTTTTCTTCGAGATCTTCCATCGCTTCGATAACAGACTGACGAATTATCTCTAGCTTGTCCCCTTCCTTTCCCCGATGCTGTTTTAGCGTTGTCCAGGTTTCTTGCCATGAGCGATCGCCAATAATCATTTTTACAGCTTTAGTTCGAGCATCTACAATTAGCTGTGACCAATCTTGGATACCCTGTCTCAAAGCCTTATCAGCCGTATAAGGATCGTCTAATAATTTGTTTAATACATCCTGCAATAAAGAATAGGGAATTGCTTGAAAAATCTCTGGTGGTAATTGGGTTAGAGCGTTTTGTAAAGCGTCTTTTAACCATACCTGCCCTTCTAAATCATCTAGTACCTGAAAATCTGCTGGGATATTAATTATCTGAAAGTGTTCTTGACAGACACGGGCAGAAAGAGCATGAATAGTGCTTATTTGAGCAGCTTCTAACTCGGCAATTAAATCTAAACGCTGAGGTAATTGTTGACTGACCAGGGTTCGGATGCGCGATCGCAATTCTGTAGCAGCCTTTTCTGTAAAGGTAACAGCAACTATCTCTAAAGGTGATAAATTTCTCTCCCGCAGATAATAAAGATATCTCTCTGCCAACATATGCGTCTTTCCCGTACCCGCCCCCGCAGTAATCACCACGCTACAGGGTGCATAAGCTGCTGCTTGTTGTTCGGGGGTTAGATTAGACATGAGGAATAGTTTATAGCACTGAAGTAGTTTTTAGTTGGCACAAAAGAGGCGATTAGGCTTACGCCTCTCAATGTACTCAAAGAGTAAGAGAAAGTTAAAGACTCTCTATTTCTTTAGTTTAGATAATTCGCGACTTTTGTTCGATGTTTGTGTTTTACATTTCTTTTAGTATTTAATATGTAGTGTTTAACTTTACAAACATAAAAGTTAGGGTAAATTTAACGCCAAAGTTTAGTTTATGGAAGAAAGTACTGGTCTATAAACAATGACGGATTTAAAGAGAATCATGAAGATTTTTCTTTGCTTTCTAATGCTTTTAGATTTATACCCATAGCTACAAATATTAAACAGTTGGGTTGAATATCTGTATATTTTCCAAACTTGTTACATATTCACATAACAATCATAAAAAGCAAATACATAAAGCTGCAAAAATAATTAGGAGAGAACTTTGTTATGGACGAAACTAATAATTTAATTGTTGGAACTGATGAAAATGACACCCTCAATGGTGGTGTAGATAACGATACTATTGTCGGCAATAAAGGCAATGACCTTCTAACTGGCGGTGAAGGAGACGATCGCATCATTTGGGCTAACGGTGACGGTAGCGACATCATCGAAGGTGATGGAGGCAATGACGTTAGTCAAGTCAACGGTGCTTTAGAAGATGGGGATAACTTCGAGTTAAGAGCCAACGGCGATCGCTCTGAGTTTGAACGACTCAATTTAGGTAACTTTGTTTTAAACCAAGATAATGTTGAGTAGGTTGAGGTCAATAGTTCTGGTGGTGACGACATCCTCTTTAATAACTACTATTCTAGTCTTTTTTATTTTTCTCTAAAATATTATTTCCATACCTCTATTTTTTTATACCGTCGGTGTTTCCTCGTTTTTTTACTGCCAATCTTGTGACGTATCTATATCGTTATTTTAACGACAAAAATTGTATATACCTCTGTAGCTGTTAAGTTTTCTTTTTGAGATTTGCAAGAAATATTTTAATTACATTTGTCTTATTTTTTCTTACTTACCGTATTATTTTTCTTGCTTCTAATTCGATCTTCAAAATTGAATATCATATCCCTGATTAATAATAAATCCTCTCGCCTACTGTAAACTTTGCTCTGTATATTCAAACTCTCGTCTTAACTGTTGGTTTTCCTTTAGCAGCTGAATGTTTTCTTGGGGTAGATTATCAAAAGACTTTTTTTTCTTAATAAAGCTTATACAGTTTCTTTAGCCGATCAATATATCTTTATATAGCTAACAAAAACCTTTGCTTCTTTGGCAATCTAGCAGACAGCAATTTTTTGCTTTTCATCTATTAAATTAGCGATCGCTTTTTCTATTTTTAATAATGCTTCTTGCTTCTTTTTTTGTCTAGATTGAACTAATGCTGCTGTTTGTTTATCCAACATTTTTTTATCTGAATATGATGTAAACACTGTAAACGTTTTAAAAAGCAGTACCGATAATTACTGTTATCGGTACTGCCTTGAATTTCCATACCTCAATCATTTCCAGCATGACATCTAAAATAGATTTTACTTTCTCAAGATAGTCAACGCTATATACATTATTCGCCAGAGTTCTTGTCATTTTACCTTTTTTAATGTCTTTTAAGACATAGATCATTATGTTATTTACTATATAAAAAGTATTTAACTTAATCTCTAATACTAAATTCATAATGGCACAGCCAATCTAGATATTTTCCTGTCAAATTTTTTTTCTACTATTGAATTTCAGATAATAAAATCAATAAAAGCTTTACTAAACTTCGGCATCTATATCTATATTTAACGTGCGCTCAATGTGTCATTACTTTAAATATGACACACATAAATTGACTGAATCTTGGCAAACGTCTTCTTTATATAAATTTTACCTTTACGATTGGATTGCATTAGGACATTTTGAACGACACATTCGGCGAATGCAACATCTCTACGATTTCCGTCGCCAAGTTTTAATCAAAGCTCGTAAGGACTATTTTGGAGAAAGGGTAACTATCTTAAGAGAAAATGCAGGTATTCATGTAATGGTAAAAATTAAAAAGGTTTTAATGAGTCACAAATAAAGAAGTGATACATTTTCCTAAAAGAGAAAATATTTTAATGAGTGCAAAAGTAATCGCCGTAAGTCTTAGTACAACCCATTCATTTAGCAAAGCTAACCAAGAAAGCATCAAACTGTTAGCAGGATTAGGTGTAGAGGGAGATGCTCATGCAGGAGAAACAGTTAAGCATAGATCCAGAGTGGCTAAAGATCCCAGTCAACCTAATTTAAGACAGGTACATTTAATCCATGCAGAATTACATGATGAATTAAAAGCAAAAGGATTTAATATCTTCCCTGGTCAAATGGGAGAGAATATAACTACCAGAGGAATAGACTTACTCGGTTTGCCTGCTGATACCAAGCTGCACATTGGAAACAAGGCTGTAATTCAGATAACTGGGTTACGAAATCCTTGCGCTCAACTAGACAGCTTTAAAACGGGCTTAATGGCTGCTGTTTTAGATAAGGATAGAGAAAATAATATTATTCGCAAAGCGGGAATTATGGGCATTGTGCTGGCGGATGGAGTAGTAAGCGCAGGAGATAGTATTCGTATTCAACTTCCAACCAAACCTTATCGATCGCTTGAAAAAGTTTAAGACTTCACCTAAAGTCACCCAAAATGTTTCAATAGTTTAATTATGACACATTAAAATTCAAAAACTTTTTTGAGTTGAGAAATTGCCTATTAGTATACTAAAAACAAATTTTTGTCTTATAAATAAAGATTAGATCGAATGTCTCTCTATTAAAAGCTCCCAAGACAAATACGAAACTGATTTTCTAGTAATTCTGGATATGGAAATAATCAGACGCAATGCTCTAAATGCGATCGCCTCTAATGGTAAGAATACGGGCTTATGCCCAATTTGGTTAATTGGAAAATTCGCTCCTCTGGCAGAAGTAGAAGCGAAACAGGCAGAGTTTTTAAACTTGGAAATTCTCAATTTAGACGATTTAATGGCGATCAATTGGGTAAGGCTTGAACAAAATCAGCCTCGATAATTAAAGGACTTTCCTTTAGTCCTCGGTTGATAAAATCAATCAAAAAAGTAGAGCTTAATCTAGATAGGCGATCGCTTGTTTCAATCTCTTGATAATCTGTGCTTGTTAACCTGTAGAATTTAATATTTTCATTCTGCCAAAACCAAACTTCGCCAACCCCTAGCAGTTTATATTTATCTAGATCGGCAGTACCGCCACTACTGTAAACTACTTCTATCGCCAGATCGGGGATAGACTTGCGAGTATCGAAGGAATAAGAGCTATCGGGTTCTTTGCCAGCTAGAGGAGGATTTTTCAGTGTGGTTGAACCCATCGGAAAATAAGGCAGACTATATTTACGGCAGTAGGCAGTAATTAACCCAGATATTGTTCGCTCTATTACCTCGTGACTATAAGATGGCGACACAATAATGATAATTCCCTGTAGATAAGATAGGCGATAGCTATTTGATTCTTGAGTTAGGCAATCGTAATCTTCCCAAGTCATACCTGACAAGCTTAAGACCTGATCTTGTAGGGTTGAGCTATCTTGGTTAATTGATAAATTTAGTAAGTCTGTAAACATCTTTTGATTTAGTCGATACGTAGAATATTGATAGTGAAATAGATTTACTTTCAGCGACTAACAGCCAAAGCCTACTAATTCGTTTTTGTGTCAGAATTAGAATTTTGAAACATTTCATGGTAGGGAATACTCTTTTTAATCGCGTAGTCAGTCTTAGAAGAATAAAATTCCCCGTGGCGATCGTGAAAAGCCCAGGTAGTAGGAAACTGTATAATAGCTCCCATTGTTAAAGGAACACCTGATTCTCTGAGAGTTTTAATACGTCGGTGCAAAGTGCTTCTAGATAAGCCAGTTTCTTCAATCAACTGGCGGTAACTATATTTTTTGCCATCAATCAGCATAATAATTGTTTAGAATTTGATTGCAGTGTGTCAAGAATTTAATTTTGACACGTATTTTGCTATTCGGCTTTAGAATGCTCTAATTGACCATGTTTCTAAATCCTATTAACGAGAATGAATATGCTCAATAGACTAAGACTATATATCAAGTAGTTAGAATAAACGCCTAATGTAAATTAACTTTTTCACTATCAGCTTATAAAAAGTCCAATATTTCCAGAGAAATAAAAACTTTTTGTTTCATTATTTTAATTTTGACACCAAACAATAGCAAAATTCAACTTATTTAGAATCACTTTTAATCTGCTTCCTCATCCTTCAATCCTCATACCTCAAAAAACATGGCTTTACCCAGAATAAAAGTAGCAAAAGACAAAGCTGAGCTAGTTCAAAAACTATTAGATGCAAAAGGAACAACGGGAGCGTTTCAAACCTATGCAGACGTTATCGCTTTTGCAGCCAGTTTAGGAGTTAAACATCAAAAAAGAGTCAAGTTGACGGAAATATCTCAAAGTGAACCTGCGCCAATCAGTTTAGAAGTATTTATCTCTCGTGGTTACGATCGCCTGATCAAACTTATTGCAGTTACTGAGACTCAAGATATCAAAATTCTCTCGACGGAGAATATAGCCACAGAAGCACAAAGAGTTCTTATTTTTGAAGAATATGCCAACGGTGGTCTAGAAAAACTAAGCTATGAATTACGTGGGGCGGTAGATTATGCAGAAAGATTAGTCTTGATTCTTAATGGAGAAAGATTTATTACTGAATATAGTGACGAAGAATTTGATTTAAGTAGATTTCTTTAATAGCTATAATGTTTCAAAAGTAAAATAATGACACATAAAAAAGTATTTAAGGATACCAAAAGCTGAATGATTTTTCCAGTCAACAATTTTATAGGCGAGATAGCTGCTTTAAGTGCTGCTTTGCTTTGGGCGATCTCTTCGGTTGTCTACATTCATTTGGGGTTAAAGATTCCTCCGCTACAGCTTAATCTGTATAAAGGCATAATTGCGATCGCCTTAATCGCTATAACTTTACTTATTCAAGGTGCAGCCTTTAGAGATTTATCACTGCCTACGTTATCTTTGCTGTTCCTTAGCGGTATTGTTGGCATTGGCTTAGGGGATACAGCTTATTTTGCAGCCTTAAATAGTTTAGGGGCAAGACGGACTCTCTTATTAGAAACTTTTTCGCCACCAATGGGTGCATTGCTGGCTTTGATTTTTATTGGCGAACAGTTAACTAAGAGTACTTGGTGCGGTATTTTGTTGACTATCTTGGGGATAGCCTGGGTCATTAGCGAACGCAATCCTGTAGATAATATCGGTGTGTCACGGCAAGGTATAATTTGGGGAATCCTAGCTGCGATCGCTCAAGCAGTTGGCGCGGTTATCTCTCGTTTTGCTTTAATACAGTCAGATATAACCTCTTTAGAAAGTACTTTAATCCGTTTGTTAGGTGGTACTGTGATTGTTTTAGGGTTACTATTTTTACCTGTTGCTCAAAAAACTAACGTTAAATGGCAGTTATCTTGGCATAGTCTAAAGATAATTGCGATCGCGGCTACGGGGAGTACTTATCTTGGCATCTGGCTACAGCAGACATCACTTAAGTTTGCCCCTACAGGAATTGCTCAGACTTTTTTAGCCACCAGTCCTTTATTTGTGATGCCCCTAGTTGCTCTACAAGGAGAAAAGATTAGTTGGCGGGCAATGCTTGGGGTGATAGTCTCTTTGGGTGGAATTTCCCTTATATTTATTCGCTAAAGCTAAATAAGAGACAAAGCCTAAAGCGATCGCCTCAAATGCTTGCCGAAAACCAATCAGTGAAACATTAAGATTAGCTAGTTATTTACCTCAAATCGGCAATGCTATTTAGTAATGCTATAATGCTAAAGCAACATTTTGTTACATAAATTTTAATGTAGCGTTGCTAAAAATGTACTAGTTCGCTATAGCTCTATTGGCAGTGGAGCTAAAAATACTAGTAGTGGATAACAGTAAATTATGTAAATTAAGTCGGATAAACACTTACAGTATTTTATATTTAGCGTCATTGATGGTAAAAATATATAGCAATATCAAGCTATTAATGATCGATAAGGCAATTTAAAAGGATGCAATTAAAACACGGCGTTCTAAATTACCTGTGAAAAAGTGCAATTTTTATAGATAGTAGTTTGGCAAACAAGATCGAATAATAATGAATCCACCCTCAAATCAACTACGGGCAATAGTGACAGGTGCAAGTAGTGGTATTGGAAAAGCAACTGCTTTAGCCTTTGCTAAATCGGGTATTGAGGTTGCTTTAGTAAGTCGTTCTGCAAAAAAGCTAGAAATCGTAGCTGACGAAATAAATGTAGGAACTCAAGCTAAAGCCAGCGTTTACCCTATAGATTTAGCAATTGTAGATCGAGTCAAGCTAAAGATTGCTGAAATTTGCGATCATTTTGGCTCTATTGATATTTTAGTCAATAATGCAGGAATAGGATATACCAACTCTTTGAGTAACACTACCTTGGAAGATTGGCAAAAAGTAATCGAGCTTAATCTGAATAGCCCTTTTCAATGTATACAAGGAGTCTTGCCTCAGATGCGCGATCGCCGCAAAGGTACAATTATTAACGTTGCTTCCATTGCTGCGTTTAATGCCTTTCCTGACTGGGGTGCTTATAGTGTAAGCAAAGCTGCTTTAGTGGCGTTGGGCAAAGCTTTATCAGTAGAAGAAAGAGCCAATGGTATTCGCACGGTAACAATCTCTCCTGGTTCTGTTAATACTCCCATTTGGGATACAGATACCGTCCAGGCAGATTTTAATCGCGAAGCAATGCTGACTCCAGAGATTGTTGCCCAATCAATACTCCATACAGTTTTACTACCTGATTACGCAGTAGTAGAAGAGATGATTGTTACGCCTAGTGGAGGGGCATTATAAGTAACGTCGATCGCGACGCGTTTTATACATGAATCTTCATACATAAAAGCCACCTTACTAAATTTAGTAGCAAGACAGAGTTTTACTTTTATTAAATAATTATGACAAGAGTTTCTTCTAACGGTTCTAGTAATTCAGAATCTTTAAGCAATAATGCTTCAAACCCATTAAAATCAAGTTTGAGCGAGCAGGTTGCTAGTAGACCAGATCGCAATACTCATAATGGCAAAGCTGCTCAAATCAAGGCAACTTCTGAAGCTGCCAAAGAGAAAATGATGGAAGCAGTTTATACAATGTTGGAGTCTGTAGGCGAAGATCCAGAGCGAGAAGGATTACTTAAAACTCCCAAACGAGTAGCAGAAGCAATGGAATACTTGACTAGTGGCTATAACCAGTCTTTAGAAACCATTGTTAATGATGCCATTTTTGACGAAGGACATAATGAAATGGTATTAGTTAGGGACATCAACTTCTTTAGTCTCTGCGAGCATCATATGCTGCCTTTTATGGGGAGAGCGCACGTAGCATATATTCCTAATCAAAAAGTAGTCGGTCTAAGCAAGCTTGCCCGTATTGTCGAAATGTATGCTCGTCGTTTACAGGTGCAAGAACGTCTTACTCGCCAAATTGCTGAGGCAATCCAAGAAACATTAGAACCTCAGGGAGTTGCCGTTGTTATGGAAGCGACTCATATGTGTATGTCTATGCGTGGAGTGCAAAAGCCTGGTTCTTGGACTGTAACTAGCGCGATGCTAGGTGTGTTTCAAGATGAACAGAAAACTCGTGAAGAATTTCTTAATTTAATTCGTCATCGACCAAGCTTTATGTAAAAGCTTAGTATCAGCAAGTTCTTAGTTCATATATCTGATGAGTGTTTTACCAATTCAAATTTGCTGTTGCTCAATTAATGTTGACTAGTATGGTAATTAGCACTTGGACAAGAAGACATATCCTGTCTTTAATTGATTTTACGGCAGCAGAATACGAGACTGTACTACAAACCGCAGCAAGCTTTCAGAAAGTACTCTCAGGGAGAACTAAAAAAGTTCCTGCACTTCAGGGTAGAGTTGTGGCAAATATGTTTTTTGAACCTTCTACCCGCACTCGCAGTAGTTTTGAATTGGCAGCCAAAAGGTTGTCCGCAGATATTTTAAATTTTTCTCCAGGGAATTCTTCTCTTAGCAAAGGAGAAACAATCTTAGATACGGCAAAAACATATCTAGCAATGGGTGCGAACATCATGGTAATTCGTCATCAAGAAGCAGGTGTGCCTCAAGCGATCGCTACGGAGATGGATCGCCTAAATTCAGGTGTAACCATACTCAATGCGGGAGATGGTTTACATCAACATCCTTCCCAGGCTTTGCTGGATCTATTTACCCTTACTTCTTTCTTAGATGCCGATAATCCTCGTTTAGAATTATTAGCAGGTAAAAAAATGGCGATCGTCGGTGATATTCTTCATTCTAGAGTAGCCCGTTCTAACATCTATAGCCTAACCGCAGCCGGGGTAGAAGTTCACTTAGCAGCACCTCCTACCCTTCTACCTAAAGGCTTTTTAGCCATGGTAGACCCAGAGCGTCAGGGTAAATTATTGCTCCATTGGGAATTAAACCCTGCCTTAGAAAACGCTGATTTTGTGATGACGTTGCGGTTACAAAAAGAACGAATGACGGCGAATTTTATTCCAAGCTTACGCGAATATCATCAACTGTTTGGAATTACCCGCGATCGCCTAAAAATATGTAACCCTAATGTTAAAGTACTTCATCCTGGTCCAACAAATCGTGGCATAGAAATAACTTCAGACCTAATGGACGATCCTAGCTTGAGCCTCATTCCTCAACAGGTAACAAGCGGTGTTTCAACTCGTATGGCATTGTTATATTTGATTGGCATTAATAGCGAAAGTTAAAAGTTTAAAGTTATAGTTTTTAGCGATCGCCACTATATTTGATTTGTATCAACTAGCAAAAATTACTTTTACTTACTTCATTTTAGATTTATATCCAAATCCTGCACCAAATCCACCACCAAAGATAATGATTATTCTGATGATATCTTGGTAAGTTGATAAATCTTTATTTGCTAGAAATACAGTTAAAAATCCCAGAAAAATAAACACAACAACTAAATTAATTAAATTGTATAATCTAGCCAATTTTATGTTTTCTAGTTCTCTTTTGTTGTCTTCTTCTGCAATATCTAGAATTTTAGATATGTGTTCTGTATTAATTTTATCTTCAAGAAAAGAAGATGATCTTGTAGAGATACTGCTGCGATTTATTTGTAGCATTCCCAGCATTGCCTTTGCTTCATCTGGTAAGTCGTCAAAATTTTTTTCCAAGTCTGAGAGATTAGATATTAGACTGTTTGATTCCAAAGCCTCTGATTCTTTTTTACTCTTTGATTCTTTAGAATCAAAGTTTTCCGTCTCTTCATTAGACATAAGCTCTTTTTTTCAATGATTCAATTATTTTTGAGCTTTCTTCTGAAGAGTACAAATTATCGAACTTATCTTCTATAGTTGCTAATTCAGCATTCCAAAATTTGGCTATGTTTCTGTTTAATATTCTCTGAATTGTTTTCTCTAATTGACCTTCTACGAAAACAGCACAAGAGTAGCGAGTCAGATTATTTAATGTCTCATCACTAATTTTGTTTTCATTTCGCAACCGATAAAAATAATATATGGAAGCTTTCAACAGTTTTAAGTCCTGCCGAGAATAACTTATTTGTTGTCCTAATTTATCTTGGTCTTGAAATTTAGACAAATTAATCACTTCCCATTATTTATCTTTATCTGCAAAACCTATTGTACTATAAAAATCTGATAATTTTATATCAGATATAAAATTATCAACCATAACATTTTTAGCAATATATGTGTCGATCATGTTACTAAAATTCATATGTTGTGGATGTACAATCTAATTTGCAGAATATTTTTTGCAGTTATTCGTAACTGATGTCTTTTTACAAAAATTACTTTTACAATCAAGGGTAAGAATATAAAGAAACTTTAAGAAGCTAGGCTATATGAAACGGATTGTCTTGATTGCGGGATTTGAATCTTTTAACGCTAACCTGTATCGTCAGGCTGCGAATATAGCTATAGCCAGGTGTGAAGAGTTAGAAGTTATAGTTTTTAGCGATCGCGACATCACGACAGATCCTGCTAAAGTAGAAACTGCGCTACAGTCTGCCGATGTCTTTTTTGGTAGCTTGCTTTTTGATTACGACCAGGTAATGTGGTTACGAGAAAGAGTTCAAGATATTTCCATCAGGCTTGTGTTTGAGTCAGCTTTAGAACTAATGAGTCTGACACAGTTGGGTAAATTTGCTATTGGCGATAAACCCAAGGGAATGCCCAAGCCTGTTAAATTTATTCTCAGTAAGTTTGGCAACAGCAGAGAAGAAGACAAGCTAGCTGGTTATATTAGCTTTTTGAAAACAGGTCCTAAATTACTAAAATATATTCCTGGGAAGAAAGTACAGGATTTACGCAACTGGCTAATTATTTACGGTTACTGGAATGCAGGAGGCACAGAGAATGTTGCTTCGATGTGTTGGACGCTGGCAGAAAAATATCTCGATCTGACCGTTGGCGATATTCCCCAACCAATTGAAACCCCCAACATGGGTTTATTGCATCCCGAATATCAGGGTTATTTTACATCCCCGCAAGATTATTTGACTTGGTACAGCAACAACTTAGGGGCGTTTCGCGAAAGCGGTGAGACCCCGCGTCGCCACCAGGCGCAAGACAAAGGACTTGTCCGCATGTACGCTCACCAAGACACGCCCCTACCAGTTGTCGGCATATTATTGTATCGCAAACACGTCATTACCAAACAGCCTTATATACCCCAGTTAATTAAACATTTTGCATCCCAGGGTTTAATTCCTTTACCCATATTTATCAACGGTGTAGAAGGTCATGTGGCGGTTAGAGACTGGATGACTACTACTTATGAACAAGAACAAAGACAGCAAGACAATAAAGAAATACTTTCGCTAAAAGATGATGCCGTAAAAGTCGATGCAATTGTCTCTACTATTGGTTTTCCCTTGGTCGGCGGACCCGCAGGATCGATGGAGGCTGGCAGACAGGTAGAAGTAGCTAAAAGAATACTCACTGCTAAGAATGTCCCTTATATAGTTGCTGCACCTTTACTCATTCAGGATATCCATTCCTGGACTCGTCAGGGTCTTGGTGGTTTACAGAGTGTAGTGTTGTATTCCCTGCCTGAATTAGATGGTGCGATCGATACCATTCCTTTAGGTGGTTTAGTAGGAGAAGATATCTATCTTGTACCAGAAAGACTCCATCGCCTTACTGGTAGAGTAAAAAACTGGATTAGTTTGCGACATACTCCTACCCCAGCCAGAAAAATTGCGGTGATCTTATATGGCTTCCCCCCTGGTTACGGCGCAACAGGTACAGCAGCACTATTAAACGTACCCAAGAGTTTATTGAACTTTCTTCAAGCACTCAAAGCTCAAGGCTATGACGTAGGCGAACTACCCGAAGATGGAGAAGAAATAATCAAGCAGGTAAAAGAAGCGGACGAAACCTCCCCCCTTATTAAGGGGGGCAAGGGGGGATCTGTAAACGTCCGCACTTTAGAAAAATGGTTGGGCTATCTGCAAACTACCAGAGTCGAAAAGCAGTGGAAATCTTTAACAGGTACAGGACTTAAAACCTACGGGGATGAGTTTCAACTTGGAGGTATCGAGTTAGGTAATGTCTGGATAGGAGTACAGCCACCGTTAGGCATAGCAGGAGATCCTATGCGGTTGATGTTTGAAAAAGATTTAACTCCCCATCCCCAGTACACGGCTTTTTATAAATGGTTGCAAAATGAATATCAGGCTGATGCGCTAGTTCACTTTGGGATGCACGGCACAGTAGAATGGCTTCCTGGTTCACCTTTGGGCAATACGGGTTATTCATGGTCAGATATTTTATTAGGTGATATTCCCAACTTATATATCTATGCAGCCAATAATCCCTCAGAATCTATTTTGGCAAAACGTCGGGGTTACGGCGTTTTAGTTTCTCATAATGTTCCCCCCTATGGTCGCGCTGGTTTATATAAAGAATTAATTGCCCTGCGGGAATTGATTGGAGAGTATCGTGAGGATACTGAAAAAAATTATACCCTCAGAGATATTATTTGTCAGAAGATTGTTGATGCTGGCTTAGAAAAAGACTGTAAGTTTACAGAGGGTTCAAAACAAGGAATTAGTTTTACTGTCGAGAATGGGAAGTTATTTAGTAAAAATGTAATTAATCAATATTTTGTTCAGGTATATGAATACTTGCAGGTATTAGAACAGCGTTTGTTTTCTTCTGGACTGCACGTTTTGGGGAAAAAGCCTAGTAAAGAAGAGTTGAAGTCGTATTTGGAGGCGTATTTTGATGGGGAATTGTCGGAAAGTGAAATTGAGGGGATTATCTCGCGCAGAGACGCAAAGATGCAGAGTTTGGGCGAAAGGCTTTCGCCCAAACTAGAAGAAGCGACAAAAATCAGGGATTTGTTAGCCCAGAATACTGATGAGATGACTAACCTATTGCGAGGTTTGAATGGAGAATATATTCCCCCTGCACCTGGAGGGGATTTATTACGGGATGGTAGCGGTGTGTTACCCACTGGCAGAAATATCCATGCTTTAGATCCTTATCGGATGCCTTCTCCTGCTGCTTATGAACGAGGAAAAGAGATTGCTAAAAAGATTATTCAGCAGAATTTAGAGGAAAAAGGTGCTTATCCTGAAACTGTAGCGGTCATGTTGTGGGGATTGGATTCAATTAAAACTAAAGGAGAATCTTTAGGTATTTTATTAGAGTTAGTTGGTGCTGAACCTGTAAAAGAAGGTACGGGGAGAATTGTCCGCTATGAATTGATCCCCTTAGAAAAATTAGGACATCCTCGCATTGATGTTTTAGCTAACCTGTCGGGTATCTTCCGCGATACTTTTGTCAATATTATTGAATTGCTAGATGATTTGTTTCAACGGGCAGCAGAAGCTGAGGAATCGGCGGATAATAACTATATCCGCAAGCATTGTTTGACATTAAAAGCCCAGGGTGTAGACAATGCTAGTGCCAGAATGTTTTCTAATCCTGCTGGTGATTTTGGTTCTTTAGTTAACGACCAAGTGGTAGATAGTAATTGGGAATCTAGTGATGAACTGGCGGATACCTGGAAAAACCGTAATGTGTTTAGTTATGGACGCCAAGATAAAGGACAGGCTAGACCAGAAGTATTATCGCAGTTATTAGAGACAAACAGTCAAATTATCCAAGAAATTGACTCTGTTGAATACGGCTTAACAGACATCCAGGAGTACTATGGCAACACTGGTGGCTTAAAACTGGCAGCGGAAAAACAAAGCGGGAAAGAAGTAGAAACCTCATTTGTCGAAAGCTTCTCTAAAGATACTAACCCCCGCAAGCTAAAAGACTTACTCCGCATGGAATACCGCACCAAATTGCTTAATCCTAAATGGGCAGAAGCAATGGCGGATCAAGGTTCTGGTGGTGCTTATGAAATCTCTCAACGCATGACGGCTTTAATCGGTTGGGGTGGCACAGCCAATTTTAAAGATGATTGGGTATACGACCAAGCAGTTGATACCTATGCTTTAGATGCAGAGATGGCGCAAAAGTTACGAGATGCCAACCCTGAAGCCTTTCGTAATATTGTCGCACGATCGCTTGAAGCTCATGGACGAGGTTTATGGAATGCCGATGAAGAGAAATTGGAGAAACTGAGAGAATTATACGAGTCTACAGAGAATGAATTGGAAGGAGTTACGGCTTGATAAATATATCTCGTTCAAGATAACTTGCACTAGAGCGGATATAGCTGTTTATTTTTCTAGATAAAACGATTACAAATAACAGGCTATAATCATTGCCAAGTAATACTTTTGACAAAAATCGACTTTATACTTGAATCTCTAAACATCTATTCTCGTTTAAAAATATGTTTTCAGAATAATTGTTAGTTTGACTCTTGAATTTATTGAGAGAATTTTTGTTATGACCAATGCAACTTTAAATGTCCAAAAAACTAAAGGTAGAAGTTCATCTTATCCTAGATATAATTTTCAAAAATCTGAGGAATTAGCATTAAAGATATTTGAAAATAGTGCGCGTAATTGCGATTAGGACATTATCGCTAAAGAAGTAGAATATTCAAACGCCAAAAATGGATCTTTTAAATCATTAAAGTCTGCTGCTAAACAGTTTGGATTGATTAATTACAATGGTAGTTGCTCTATCTCAGTGGAAGAAAAATGGATAGATATTTTTCATTCTGAAGATTTAGCTAAGTTTAGAAAAGCAAGAAAGCACTCAGTACAACAACCAAATCTACATGATGAAAGAACAATACCGCATCCGCAAGGCGGTCTGAGTATAACGCAGGACTAAAACGTAATAGTCATATTTCAAAAAGCTATTCAAGGAGCGATCGTCACTCAAGACAACTCCCAATTTATAATATTTTGATAGATGCTCAATGTTAAATGATATGACTTATACCATCGATCTCAAAGCCTTTACGGACTCCATAAGCGATCGCGCCTTAGAACAGCTATGTCGAGAAAATCCCGAACTTAGATTTGAAACCGATGCCAAGGGAAAACTAATTATTATGTCGCCAACAGGAAGCCAAAGCGGAAAATTCAATATGAGTTTAGCTTTTCAGGTTGAATTGTGGAGTCGTCAATCTAAACTTGGGGTAGTATTCGATTCTTCTACAGGGTTTAAGTTATCCAATGGTGCAACTCGTTCTCCTGATGTTAGCTGGGTTGTAGTTGAACGCTGGGACGCTTTGAGTGACAAGCAAAAAAGAGGTTTTGCACCAATAGATCCCGATTTTGTCATTGAGTTATTATCCCCCACAGACAATCTTTCGGAAACTCAACAGAAGATGGCAGAGTATATGAATTGTGGGGTAAAACTAGGCTGGTTGATTAATCCCGATGAGAAACAAGTAGAAATTTATCGCCGATCTCAAGATAAGCAGGTAATTGATAACCCCGATAATTTATCTGGTGAGGATATATTACCAGGACTGACTGTAGATCTAGCCGATATTTTTTGATAAATGTTTAATGCTAAATGTTTAATGAATAATGTTACAAACTTGGTCTGTTACTAGAATTACTGGTAACTCGATCTAAATTATCTTTGGCTGGTTGATAAGTAGGATCTAAGCTAATTGCAGCACGATAGTTCTTAATTGCACTATCAAAATCACCTAAAGTTTCCTGTAGCTGTCCTAAAAAATCGAACGCTTCGGGTTTGGAAGGATCTAAACCGATCGCCTTTTTCACTTGAGCGATCGCCTTATCGAATTCACGTTTTCTGGCTAATTTTTTAGCGAATTTTAAACTTGATTTATCCGCAGTTCAACACAGCGATCGCGTATCTGCTCAAATATAGGTAGTACAGTTTCATAGTAGTCTTTGGTAGTAGGATTACCTTGTTGCTGTAGCCCAAAAAAAGCCGTAAGATAATCTTGATATGAATTCTCTATACTAGCAATAATTTCTGATTCTCCTGGAATAGTAATATTACCCTCTGCACGTCCCAACCACTTCAAAAATTCAATTTGATTCTGGCGAAATTGTTGACTACCGCGATCGCGATTTTCTAATAAAAACAAGAGAATTGCGCTATCCTGTCGCTCCAAAGCATCAATAATATTTTCTGCTGCTAGGATACTATTGTAGTTCTCTTCTAAAATTGCCTTGCTAGCTTTGCCTAAACGACGCAGATTAGTTATGCCCCAACAACCGACTAAGATAACTAAAGCTAAAGATAAGCCATAGCCCAGCAAAATTTTAAGCTTCATATATCAGTTTTAAACTACCACAAGCTTTCTTAATACAATCTTCCTTAAATTGTATTACAGCAAATCTGAATCACACACCCTCTCAAATTTAAATCCTCCAAAACGTCTTACCAGGTACGAAATATCCATTTAAACTTGTGATTGTGCTATAAATTTTGCACTAAAAATGAGAATTACGTTAAATTTAGTTAAGCTAGAGATAATATCAAGAGAAGACTTTGAAAAGTAAAATATTAGTCAAAACCTGAAAAAGAGCCAAAAAATAAACTTAAACATATTCAATTAGAACAACATTTACCTTATGAAGAATTTTTCGTGGAGAATCGTATTACTTTGGACGTTACCTTTGTTGGTAGTCGGATTTTTCCTTTGGCAGGGAACTTTTTCGGCACCAACTGCTAGCAGTGGCTTGAGTGGCAATACTGCTAACACTCGTATGACCTATGGACGATTCTTAGACTATCTCAATTCAGGGCGGGTTTCTTCGGTAGAACTATACGAAAATGGTAGAACGGCAATTGTCGATGCGATTGACCCAGAACTTGACAACCGCACCCAAAAGCTAAGAGTTGATCTACCAGCCAACTCACCTGAACTTATTACTAAGTTGCGCGATGCAGATATTAACTTCGATTATCATCCTACTGGTAATGAAGGTGCAGTTTGGGGACTTTTAGGTAATCTTTTGTTTCCAATAATCTTAATTGGAGCATTGTTTTTCTTATTCCGTCGTTCCAACAGTATGCCAGGTGGCCCTGGACAAGCAATGAACTTTGGGAAATCCAAAGCTAAGTTCCAAATGGAAGCTAAAACAGGCATCATGTTTGATGATGTGGCGGGTATTGACGAAGCCAAAGAAGAGCTACAAGAAGTAGTTACTTTCTTAAAACAGCCCGAAAGATTTACCGCAGTTGGGGCAAAAATTCCTAAAGGGGTATTGTTAATTGGTCCTCCTGGAACTGGTAAAACTCTTTTGGCAAAAGCGATCGCTGGAGAAGCTTCTGTTCCTTTCTTTAGCATCTCTGGTTCTGAATTCGTGGAAATGTTTGTCGGGGTAGGTGCATCTCGTGTGCGTGACCTATTTAAAAAAGCCAAAGAAAACGCTCCGTGTCTTATCTTTATTGATGAGATTGATGCAGTAGGTCGTCAGCGGGGTGCTGGCATTGGTGGCGGTAATGATGAGAGGGAACAGACTCTTAACCAACTGCTAACGGAAATGGACGGTTTTGAGGGTAATACAGGGATTATTATTATTGCTGCTACTAACCGCGCCGATGTCCTGGACTCGGCATTAATGCGTCCTGGTCGTTTTGACCGTCAGGTAATGGTAGACAACCCCGATATTAAAGGTCGTCTAGAAATCCTAGAAGTTCACGCTCGTAATAAAAAAATTGCTCCCGAAGTTTCCTTAGATGCGATCGCTCGTCGTACTCCTGGCTTCTCTGGTGCAGATCTTGCCAACTTACTTAACGAAGCAGCCATCTTAACTGCTAGAAGACGCAAAGAAGCTGTTACCATCCTCGAAATTGATGATGCGGTAGACCGCGTAGTCGCTGGTATGGAAGGTACTCCTCTGACCGATGGTAAAAGCAAACGATTGATTGCCTATCATGAAATTGGTCATGCGATCGTGGGTACTTTAGTTAAAGACCACGACCCAGTGCAAAAAGTAACCCTAATTCCTCGTGGACAGGCTCAAGGTTTAACTTGGTTTACACCAAATGAAGAACAAGGCTTAATCAGTCGCTCACAGCTAATGGCAAGAATTGCTGGTGCTATGGGTGGTCGTGCAGCCGAAGAAGAAATCTTTGGTAACGATGAAGTAACTACTGGTGCTGGTGGTGATTTGCAGCAGGTGTCAGAAATGGCAAGACAAATGGTTACCATCTACGGCATGAGCGATCTCGGTCCTGTGGCGTTGGGTGGACAACAAGGTGGTGAAGTATTCCTGGGTGCTGGTCTAACCTCCCGTGCAGAATACTCTGAAGAAGTAGCATCTCGCATTGATGCTCAAGTACGTCAAATCGCCGAACGTGGTCATCAGCTAGCACGCAAAATCGTTAGAGAAAACCGTGAGGTGATCGATCGTCTAGTTGATTTACTGATCGAGAAAGAAACTATTGATGGCGAAGAATTGAAGCAAATTGTTTCTGAATATGCCGAAGTACCTGATAAAGAAAGATTTGTACCTCAAATCTAAATTTCACTTGATTTTAACTCAATAACTTTAGAGATAGTCTACAGGCTATCTTTTTTTTGGTTTCAAAACAATCAAAAACTATATTTTACTGTCATACCCCGATTTAGCAACGCCTAAAAATGCAAAAATTCGATTGTGTAGCTAAAATTACTGCGACTGTAGCTGAAAATAACTCATATTTAATCTATTTAAACAAGTACTGCTAAACTAAATAGCTATAGTTTATTACCGATAGAATGGTTTTAAATCGCCAAGCTCTAGAATCAAAACTTTTACAACAACTGTTGGCACATCCCGAACTAGATCTGGTAATTTGGAGCGATGAGGAATTATTAGCATCTATTAGAGCAACCTTACAACAAAAGTCTACTGACGAATTGTGGATTTTTGCCTATGGTTCGTTGATTTGGAATCCTTTATTCGATTATTTAGAAAGGCGTGTAGTCACAATTGAAGGTTGGCAAAGGCAATTTTGTCTTGTAGCGCCTGTTGGTAGAGGTACAATCGCCAATCCTGGTTTGGTATTGGGTTTAGAACCAGGCGATCGCTGTCAGGGAATTGCCTACCGTTTAGCTGTTGACGATAATTTAGAATCAGAATTACTGCTGCTGTGGCGTAGGGAAATGGTTATTGGTTCTTATGTACCGACTTGGATTACTGCCACAAATGGCGATCGCTCTTTAAGTATTCTGCGCGATCGCCAAATAGAAGTATTAGCTTTTACGGTGAATACCGAGCATTCAGCTTATGTAACAAATTTATCTACCGAAAAAATTGTCGAATCTTTAGCTACTGCCACAGGTGCGCTGGGTTCGTCGGCGGAATATTTAAGTTCTACAGTACAAAGTTTATTAAAAGCTGGTATTAAAGAACATAAGTTAATCGAGCTAGATCGCTTAGTAAAAAAAAGACAACAAGAACTTGAATTTTAGTCACTATTTATAGCTTTCAGCTTTTAAATATTTTTATAAACAATTTTGCCTATTTACTTGGCTGACATTCTTGATTCACGATTAAGTTTCTCCATATTTAAATATTTAATAATTAACATTTATAAATGGCATACGACAATAGGGATTCGGCAATGCCAAATCCCTAAAGGAAAAACTAATTAATTTCACTTTGTAATTAATTTTTTAGTTTTATTTAATTTTAACTGTTATCAGAACTATAGCCTACAGCATCACGCATAAAGGTAAGTTGCTGGTCAAAACCAATTGTTTTTAAAGAGTTTAGTAATTCTTTACCTTCTGAAGCTAACTGATAGTCGCTAGGAAACTCCACAACAGAACCCTGTTCCATTTCGGCTGCCAATTGATACCAGAAAAATAGTTTTTGGTTTGAAGAATATGATTTATAGGTATTAAATTCTTCGCGATCGCTACCAGATAAAATATCTTGTTGCACCTGTAGCTGATCGTCTTTTGACATTTTCTTGATACTATCAATTAGACTGTTAGCTTGGTCTAAATTCTCGCCTTCTCTTTCTGGCTCTGCTGTAATTTTGTCTTTAGCGATATCTTTATATAGATACCACAAAACAGCTAATCGATCGTCATCTTTTAAAGAATGAAGTTGGGAAATTTTGTTTTCTGCTACGCTCATAAAATATCTCTAAAATTTGTACATGATTTAGGCGCAAATTATTAGTTAGTTGATAATTTTTTTGCCTGCCTCTATGTTTATCATGAACAATAATCTCGATCTCAACACCTATAATTAGTTGTAGAAAAATAAAATTAACTAAGCATTTAAAATCAAACTTTGGTTGGAGATAATTGACAAATTATGATTTGACATCATACTTTTGGCAGTTAGGACAAAAATAATATCTGCGACCTGCCGAAATTTCTTTGATAATAGAAGTGTCGCAGACATAACAAGGTCTTTCTTCTCTGCCAAATATCCAGTGACGGTAATCTTGACGTTTGTATCCCTGTTTCTTTAACTGTTGGACTAGCTTTAAATCGTTGGTAATTCCTTTGGTTTGATAGGACTGCTGAGGAACTTTGATGACAGCTTTAGCCAAGGCAGATATTTGATGTTCACTACAGTCAACAGGACGCAATGTGGGATACACTCGCGCTACGAATAGTATTTCGCTACGAAGATAATTACCTAACCCTGCTAAAAAACCCTGATCGAGCAGTAAGCTAGTAAAACGGCGACGCTGAAAAGACTTGTTTTGCAATCTGGCTTTAACTTTTTTAAGAGTTGTCTTGCTGTCTAAAACATCTAAACCCAAACGACTAAGAAAAGGATGAATGGCGATCGCTTTTTCGTCTAAAACTTCTATATCTGAAGCACTATAAAGTAATGCCGACTTTTTTTCGTTATGAATAGCTAATCTCAATTGACGCTTTGTATCGGGATAATTATAGGACTTGCGAATCATCCACTTGCCATAAAGCTGATTATGAGTATAAATACTCAAGCCATTATCAAAGCGAATTAACATTCCTTTGCCTTTAGTATCTACCCTAGTAATTAGCTGCTTTGCCAATATATCTTGGTATGGTTTGAGATGCTCGAAGGCAAAAAATATTTCTTTGATCGGTTTATTGGCGATCGCTTTGGCTATTTTATCAGCAGCAATCCTGATCTCAGGGCCTTCAGGCATATTAATTAACTGTTAGAGAATAAATAATTTAAGCACCCTAATATTTTAGAATTAATCCCTGAAGTGAGTATCCCAAACATACTTAAGATGCAGGTTTTCCAAATTGATGTTACAATGGGAAACAAGAACAAAAGATTAACGATTAAGTGTGCATTCAGTAACGAAGGTTTTTTCCATCAAGTATTGAGCTATTTCTTTCTAATAATCTTGTCACTCTAAACACAACATCAATTGAGGAGACAATAACAATATGTCTATTTACGTAGGTAATTTAGCTAATGAAATCAATCAAGAGGACTTAAGTGAAGTCTTTAACGAATATGGCTCTGTTCAACGAGTTAATATTCCCACAGATCGCGAAACAGGTCGAGCTAGAGGATTTGCTTTCGTAGAAATGAAGTCCGAAGCTAACGAGGATAAAGCCATTAAAGTTCTTAACGGGGCAGAATGGATGGGACGCGATATTAAAGTTGACAAAGCCAGACCGCGTAACAGCAGAAAGAGCTTTGCAGGTTATCGAGTTAATACTTTCTAAACTTGTCTGATTGATAAACAAAAGAAATAAGATTTTAGGGTGGCATCTCTGCATATGTAAGAAGATACCACCGTTTTTTTTACTTATTGAATAAATTATCGCATTGCTAAAGACATCTTACGACTGGGAGGTTTGAAAGTATAGTCTAATTTTTGCAAATCTTCTTCGGTCAACTGGATATCTAAAGCAGCACGATTTTCTTTAACGTGTTTGGGATTGGTAGCTTTCGGGATAGAAATGACATTATCCTGATGCAGTAACCAACTTAGGGCAATTTGGGTAGATGTGGCGTTGTGTTTGGCTGCAATATCTTTTAACTTAGAATCATCAACAAAAGCTCGTTGCTCTACAGGAGAATAAGCCATAATCGCCAGATTACGCTCTTTACACCAGGGAAGCAAATTCCATTCAATGCCACGACGCATTAAGTTATAAAGTACCTGATTAGCAACTATTTCTTGCCCGCCAGGCAAAGATAATCCTGCTTCCATATCATCCGCGTCGAAGTTACTTACGCCGTAGTCTAAGATCTTTCCAGCTTGCTTGAGATGCTGCAATCCCAATAGGGTTTCTGATAAGGGTACAGATCCGCGCCAGTGAAGTAAATACAGATCTAAATAATCAGTTTTAAGTCTGGATAAAGAGCGATCGCAAGCAGCTATTAATCCCTGATAACTAGCATTGTAAGGATAAAACTTACTAACCAAATATATTTCTTCTCGACGAGGAGCGATCGCTTCTGCAACTATCTTTTCTGCACCACCTTCTCCATACATCTCGGCAGTATCAATCAAAGTCATTCCCAAATCGATTCCTAGACGCAGCGCATCTATTTCTGCTTGTTTTTGGCTGGCTTTTTCCCCCATGCGCCAAGTTCCCTGACCGAGTATGGGTATTTCTCTTGCCGATTTTAGCTGTAGTGTTTTCATAAATTTGTCGAGAAAGTCGTCTATTTATAATTATAATAAAATTTCAAGACTTGCGATCAAATTAAGCTAAATCCCAAGTTAAAAAATAATGGCGTTGGTAAATCAAGGTATGATTTCACGATTTTGTTTTACTCAACTAAATTTAAAAGGCTTATAGCTTAAAGCTTGGAGCTACGAACAAAAACATATTGTACGTCATATACAAAATCACCAACGCAAAATAATTATAAGGCGATTGATCGCTTGACCTCATAGTTTTGAGTTGAGCAAAGATTTAAGAAATTCGATCAAAAATCTTAATTAAAATATAGCTACCAAACAAAGCGAGTTAAACTATTTTTTAATTAAATTATTAGCGTCTTGGTAATGGTTCGGACAAAATTTAATTATTAACGAAACAACAGCTATCGAAGCCCTTTTTGAGCAAGGAAGCCCCTAAAGGGTTCAGCAGTTTGCTTATGCCGGGGAACCCTTCCAGCGCAACTGCTTCACCGCGTCGCCGTCAGGCGCAAGGGCAAGTCTTGCTTGAGTTGAAGATAATCAACGGTAAATTAGGCTTTTCAACTGCTCTAACTGTTCTAACTGCTTAACTGTCCTAACTGTTGCTTAGGCAAGCTAATTAAAACAATTGAGTCTGTAAGATCAACCCCGTCTGTCAAACGAAAACCGTAGTTTTTGAATCGGAGATTAAGCTAGTCAAACAGCAGGATATAATTTCTACTTGCTACTTACGAACCTGGCTGCCTGACACAAGTGTCTGAAAGCATTGAAATACGGTAAAAAAAGAAAAAGGGCAAGTATATCATGGTTAGCTGAAAATGAATAGTTTTAAGCTTTATCTCCATGTCACGACTGCGCGCATTCCCTTGCGCCTGACGGCGACGCGGTGAGACAGTTGCGGTGGACGGGTTCCCCGGCATAAGCAAACTGTCGAACCCTTTAGGGGGTCGCTCGTCAACATCTACCCCTCTTTATCATCAACTACTGAGTTTACTTGCCTTGAGATTTCGCATTGAGGAATTATTTCTAGATTCTAAATCTGGAGTATTTCAACTGGAAGAATCTAGAATTCGTCATCCCAAAGCTTTGGAACGTTTATATTTGGTAGTAGCTTTGGCTCTCTTATTTGCTACCGCTCATGGTATGACAGTCCAATTAAAAGGGCTGAGAACTCAAGTCGATCCTCATTGGGAGAGAGGTTTAAGCTATCTCAAAATTGGTGTCAGGTGGCTCAAAGGCATTTTACATCAAGGCAGAAATTTATTTGACCCCATCCCCCTATTTTCTCAAGATACCCTACCTTGTTTCGCTTCAAAGAAAGCCAAACAGAAATACTATGATGCCATTTGGTTTACTAAAATTTCAGAATTAAAGTGTTTGAAAATTTAGTCCCACTTCAATAAATGAAATGTGTCAGGCAGCCAGCTATGGTACTTTATGTTCATTAAAACCATGATTCAAGTCAAGCCAAGGTTTCAAAGCTTTGAAGAATACCTAGCCTATGATGATGGCACAGATAAGCTATATGAACTGTTTAATGGAGAATTAATCGAAGTGCCTCCAGAATCGGGAATAAACGTTCAAATTGCTAATCGTCTTTTTCTGATTTTTGCTCTTTTACTTGGCACTGATAGAGTACGAGGACATGGATTGGAGTTAGAAGTCAATGGCGAACCCAGAAATCGCTATCCCAATCTGACAATCTTACGAGAAGAACATATCGAACAGTTGGCAAAGCGCAATACAGTTCGTTTAACTATGCCTCCCCCTTTGTTAGTTATTGAAGTAGTTAGCCCTGGGGAATTACAAAGAAACAGAGACTATATTGCCAAAAGATTACAATACCAAGGCTGCGGTATTCCTGAATACTGGATTATTGACCCTGATGCTCAAACAGTATTAATTTTGGAATTATCAGCCAATAATTACACAGAAGTGGGTCGCTTTTCTGGTAAATCACAACTACTTTCGCTACAGTTTCCCAAACTCAATCTTACGGCAGAGCAAATTTTTGATTCGGATAATCGATCTAGATAAAAGTTTCCAAGGAATATTCAATAAATCCATTGAACGGCAGACAAACTAAAATAGCTTTAGTTACTGGTGCGATCGCGCGATTCCTCGATTTTTTTTATGACTAAAGACTTAGAATAAAATCTATGGTACTTTATGCCCATTAAAACCATGATTCAAGTCAAGCCAAGGTTTCAAAGCTTTGAAGAATACCTAGCCTATGATGATGGCACAGATAAGCTATATGAACTGTTTAATGGAGAATTAATCGAAGTGCCTCCAGAATCGGGAATAAACGTTCAAATTGCTAATCGTCTTTTTCTGATTTTTGCTCTTTTACTTGGCACTGATAGAGTACGAGGACATGGATTGGAGTTAGAAGTCAATGGCGAACCCAGAAATCGCTATCCCGATCTGACAATCTTACGAGAAGAACATATCGAACAGTTGGCAAAGCGCAATACAGTTCGTTTAACCATGTCTCCCCCTTTGTTAGTTATTGAAGTAGTTAGCCCTGGGGAATTACAGCGCGATCGCGATTACGTTGCCAAAAGATTACAATACCTGGATTGTGGTATTCCTGAATACTGGATTATCGATCCCGATCTTCAAACAGTATTGATTTTGGAATTATCAGCCAATAATTATCGGGAAGTGGGTAGCTTTGGAAGTAAATCACAGCTACTTTCTCCACAGTTTGAACAACTTAGCCTCACAACAGCACAAATTTTTGAAAACTAACTATCAATAAAAGTTTGAAACTAACATCTAATGAATGACAAACAAACTAAAACAGCCTTAGTTACAGGTGCAAATCGCGGGATTGGATATGCGATCGCCCAAGGATTACTTGAAGCAGATTTTCAAGTAATTATTGGATCTCGTTCTCTAGAGAAAGGGAAAGCAGCCGCCGAAAAACTTAACAGCGCGATTCTGTTAGCCGAGGAAACCTCGGCACATCTCGCGCTCAATTCACCTTCAGTTAGTGCGGTAGAAATTGATATTGCTGAGGATGACAGTATTAACAAGGCTTTTGATGAGTTGAATAGCAAAATAAATCGCCTGGATGTATTGATTAACAATGCAGGAATTTATCCCGATAACGGCTTTAATATTTTGACTATTGAGCGCGATTTGTTAGCCAAAACTATGAACATAAATACTTTTGGTGCGATTAAGGTAACTCAAGCATTTCTACCTTTGTTAGCCAAAGCGAACGAAGCCCGCATTATCAATTATTCCAGTGGTTACGGACAATTGGCTGGACTTTCGGCTGGTGTACCCAGTTACTGTTTGTCTAAGCTTGCGGTCAATGGTGCAACGATTATGTTGGCGGATGCTTTAGGAAACAAAAATATTACCGTTAATGCTGTCGATCCTGGTTGGGTAAGTTCTGATATGGGGGGAAAAAACGCACCAAGAACCACAGAACAAGGTGCAGATACTGCGGTTTGGTTGGCTACGATTGATTCGGTAAAAGATAGCGGAAAACTATGGCGCGATCGCTCTATTGTTTCTTGTTAACGCGATTAAAGCGATCGCTACGCAGTAGTACTTACTCGCTCGCAATTCTGCTTCGGGAAGAGTTATACAAAAAGTCGGGATGATATGCGAAGGTCGTTTACGACAGCATGTAAAAAAATGGGGAGTGTTTGAAGATAGTATTTTGTACGGAATTCTTGCTACCGAATGGTACGAAAAAAACAGGTTTTGATTTTTTGGAAAAAGGTCAGGCGATCGCCTGTTAATTTTTGCGTTAATGTTCTCTGTGGACTAATCGCTTATTGTCATCAACCCAAAAAGCCAAGTCTTCGTCTTGACTGGCTTTTACCTCAATCCTTTTAACCCGAACTCAGGTTAAGTACTTCATTGTTCAAGCGTTACTTTGGAATTTTTCTTGCTTCTTTACCGATGCTGCTGCGTAGTTTTCGATTAAAAGTTAGCTTAGTCATCCTGATGACTTACATTGCAATGTCTCAATTTAAAAGCTTAAAGCTATTTATCTAAAATGCGAATAAACTCCAAAGGCAAACCATCAGTATCAGCGACAAAAGCAACTTCATAGATGCGATCGCCGATCATCTGCTGTTCTGGTTTTAAAAGCACCTTAAGAGGTGGTAGTTCAGGGTTCTTTTCTCTAGCAATCGCCATTTTATCTTCTAAATCTTTGAGCCAGCTAGACAAATTCGTAGTTAACTTAGTCAGATCGAAAGATAAATGATAATAACCAACATAATGCTCATCATTAAAGGCATCAGGAGCAGGTTTCGGTTCGGGAATTTGGATCAGTTCAATTCTGCCTCCTAGCCCAGTCATCCAGCAAGCCAAGGTATATCCAGTGGTAAAACGTTCTTGGACAGTGAAGCCTAGATGTTCATAAAAAGCGATCGCCTTATGGATGTTTGCTGTCCGAATCGAGGCATGGTGCAGCATGGCAAAGTAACAAAAGATGATTTAGTTTAATTTACTCAAACAAAAAGCGATAAGGGTAATGACGGGGAACTCCTGGCTCTTTTTCTAAAGTAAAGTTGATTATCTCCCAGCAAGGTTCGGCATTCTCTTCGGGACTAAAACCAATAGGTAATCCATAGAGCTTAGGAGATCTAAACTCAGGATCTTCCCGCCAGGGATGAGCGCGACCTAAATAAGAACTAACTAAGTCTCGATAACGATTGGCAATAATGACTCTAGTAGCTCGATAACCCTCGGTATAAAGCACGTCTAAAGCTTCGTGAATTTCAAACCGAATACCGTCAGGATGAGTGTATTGACGATACCATTGATCTTCCCATCTTCGCCAACATCTACCCGAAGATAGATGAACCAGTTCTTCTATTTTTGGCTCTGCTTCAAAAGCACCATGACGGTTACAGAGATAGGTATCTGTAAGGGTGAGAGCAGGAATTGTCTGTCTACAGTAGGGACAAGAAATCTCAGGACCAAATACAGGGTATTGTAAAGCTAAATCCATATATTAAAAATTCTGTTTTATACCTTATAGCATGGCTAAATAAGATTAAGCTGAATTATCTTATATATCGTTAGATAGTTTATTATTAGATCATGACCCAATCACAAAGCTCTTATTGGTCTGCCCCCGATGTGTCCTCAGCAGCTTTTATTGCCTCTAACGCTACGGTAATGGGCAATGTATCTTTAGCTAAAGGAGTTAGCGTTTGGTATGGCGCAGTGGTTAGAGGTGACGTGGAAAAAATTATCCTCGGCGAGTATACAAATATTCAAGATGGAGCAGTTTTACATGGCGATCCTGGTAAGCCGACTGTCTTAGAAGATTACGTTACCGTTGGTCATCGGGCGGTAATTCACTCGGCTTATATAGAAACAGGTTGTTTGATTGGTATTGGGGCAATTATTCTCGATGGAGTTAGAGTGGGTGCAAGAAGCATTGTGGGCGCAGGAAGCGTTGTAACTAAAAATATACCATCGCGATCGCTTTTTCTCGGTGTCCCTGCCCGCAAAATTAAAGACATTAGCGATACTCAAGCAGCAGAAATGATTGAACACGCTCGTAACTACGAAAAATTAGCTCAAGTTCATGCAGGGACAGGAACAGATATAGGATTTAATGGCAGTTAGGATAGAGACAAGGCATGCCTTGTCTGTACTGGGCAGTTGATTTAAATGATTGTAAACTATAAATAGTTCAAATATACTAATTGATGTCGGGTAGCCGACACAACCGTATAAAAGCAGATTAAAATATACACAGTAAATTTAATATCGAGAGTAAATCAAGGTTTTTAGCGATGAAAACGGCTGAAGTTTCTCAACCTCTAATTAAAGAGTTAATAGTTAATAAACTTGGCAAAAATCTGCTTTGGCAGTTGGAAAAGTTTATTACTCGTTATTCTTTGGTAGACAAGACTCCCTTTTTTGAGCCTGAGCAATTTGAGTGGGTGTCTACATTAGAAAACAACTGGCAAGAGATTAGGCAAGAGTTAAATGCAATTTTGCAATACACCGATAATCTGCCCCGTTTTCAAGATATTTCCACCGAACAAGGTTGCCATATCAGTCAAGACAATCTTTGGAAAACTTTTTTCTTATATGGTTATGGGGTCAAAATGGCACAAAATTGTGGCTATTGTCCGCAAACAACTCGGCTCGTTGAACAAATTCCTGGGCTAAAAACTGCCTTTTTCTCAATTTTACTGCCAGGAAAACATATTCCTGAGCATAGAGGTCCCTATAAAGGAGTTTTACGCTGCCATTTAGCTCTTAAAGTTCCTCAAAACAAAGAACAGTGCGGTATTAAAGTAAATGATGAGGTACGCCATTGGGAAGCAGGAAAAACTCTAATTTTTGATGATTCCTATCCCCATGAAGCTTGGAATAAAACGGATGAGGTTAGAGTGGTTTTATTCTTAGATATAGTTCGACCGATGAAGTTTCCTGCCTCTATACTTAATCACCTGCTAATTAATCTAATTCGTTGGTCGCCTTATATTCGCGATGCCCACAAAAATCAGCAGCAATGGGATAAAACTTTTGCTCAGGTATTTGAGCGTTGAGCGATCGCAATTTTGAATGTCTTAATTACTGATGTTATGCACTCATCGATCTGTAAGGCTTGGAGAGTTGGGGAGTTGGGGAAGTAACAAGTATAGAGTAGCCAAGGGGTACCCCCCGCAGGGAGTAAAAAGTTTTCGGAAGTAGAGGCAAAATTAACTAGCTATTGGGACAGTTTAACTAGCTGCATATCTTTACTTGTTACTTATTACTTGTTACAGCAGCTAAATTAAATGGATTCTATAAATTTAACTTGCTTCCCTAATTTGGCTATGTTTGTATTGCTGCTGACATTTTCTAATTCTATGCCAGGCAGGATTTTAAAAATCGTATTAGTCAAAATATCACCAGGTCCTATTTCAATTATTTTTTTAACGTCATTTTGATCTAGACTATTTACAATTTCTCGCCAGCGTACTCGACCAGTCATTTGTTGAATCAAACGGCTTTTTAAAACTGATGCTTCGGTAGATGGAGATGGTTCGACATTAGATATTACAGGCACTTTAGCTGGTTGAAAAGCTACGGTTTGCAAAGTTCGATTAAATTCTAAGGATATATCTGCCATTAACGGTGAATGAAAAGCTCCGCTAACATCAAGAGGTACAATGCGTCTATACTTAATTTTTTTTAATAGTGCTTCAACTCCTGCCGACGTACCAGAAATAACGATCTGACTATTGTGATTATCATTAGCGATGACTACATCTGGAGTTAGAGCAATCTGTTCTTCAAGGCGATCGCGATCGAATCCAATTAGAGCCATCATCACCCCTGGAGGAGTATTAGTCATTAATTCGGCTCTAAGCTTAACCAATTCTAATCCAGCCTCAAAACTAATAACTTCTGCTGCATAAAGAGCAGCATATTCACCCAAACTATGACCTGCAACTATAGAAGGTTTAAAACCTGCATCTTTCATCAAATCAGCCAAAATAGCTGAGATTACATAAAGGCATGGTTGTGTATAAAGTGTTTGAGATAATTCTTTTTTGTCATTAAGACATATTTCAGTTACGTCCCAATCTAAAATATTTTGAGCCTGTTCAAACCTGGCTTTAGCCAAGGGTATACTAACCAAATCCGTTCCCATGCCCGATTCTTGAGAGCCTTGTCCTGGAAACACCCACGCTGTCTTAGTCATAGTTAAATTCTCTGGATGTAATATGTTAACTTTATACAAAAAAGCAATATAAGGTCAGACGTTCACTGTCTTCGGTGGTCAATGACCAATACAATTATTGACGTTAATATCTACTCGTGCATTAGCTGAGAATCAACATTATCCATTAAGTTAATGGTTTCGCTAATCAGCATGACTAAACGTTGATAGTCTTGAACATTTTGACGATTTAAGGTAGTTCCTTCTCTCAGCTTGAGCCATTTTTGACATATACAATAATTACCTACGCAAAAGTTCCAAACGCTAGGCGGTACATTTTCAAAATATTGTGCTGAATTGATCCAAACTAAACCTTTGTCACTATCTTGAAGAGGTTCTGCATAAGATATTTGCTCGACGGCGTTTTTTCCTGGAACTGGATAAGTGACGATTGTTGATGCCGAACACTTAGAGAATTTTTTAATGGCTGAACCTGTATCCAAGACATTAGGTCTGACTACTCTATTTCTTTGGAGTGTGGCAATTTGTCTAGGTGATTTAACAATCTCTGTCGAGCGTTTACAATGTTTTCTAATTTCTATCTTGGATTTAAATAATATTCTCATAATAGTAACCAGACGTTACAAATTGCTGAATAAAGTAAGGTAACAGCTATTGGAAGAACGATAGGATTGCAGCCAAGTTGTTGAACAACCAATTATTACAGCTATTCATCTCCAAGCTGAATTTTTAATTTAACACTATAAAATCTACCTATCGTTGATAAAAAGAGTGGAATGTAGCTTTTTTATGCTTATTTTAAGCTTGATTTTTGTTTTATTTAATTCACCTGGTTGAAATATCTTTTGAGTGACGAAAGGTTTTTCAGACAAAGGCGAACAACACAGACAAAAAATAAACATAGATTCAACAAAGTTCGTACTTTATTTCTACCCATGTCTTCAAAGAACAAACTAATCTAACTAGTAAGCGAAAGCCAACAATAGCTTATAAGAAGAAATGAAGACTCAATATTTAGATTTAGGTATCGAACTATTGCAACCATTCAACTAATAGATTTCTCTCATGAATGCTTTATGTCTTCTATAAACCTTGTTGGCAGTTAATTATTCAATTTTATCTGCTCAACTAATGTGTCTGCGTCATTGTAATTCGCTGCTTGAGATAGCAATCGATCCTAAGTAAATTTGCTTTTTAACTTCAATCTGGTTATTTTTACCGCCAAAAAATATGAAACGAGTTGTGATTACAGGCATTGGAACGATCGCTCCATTAGGAATTGGCAAAGAACAGTTTTGGAAAAACGCCATTAGGGGAGAGTCCTTTCTGACCGCCGATTCTGAAATGGAAGGGATGGGCATTAAAAGTAATGTTTTGTGCCGAGTTTTAGATTTTGACCTGTCGAACCATTGTTCCGGTCCTGAATTTGAACACCTTTTAGAACAGGATCGGGTGGTTCAGTTTGGCGTATCTGCGGGAACGATGGCTTGGGAAGATTCAGGTATCGATCTCAAACAAGAAAACCCAGAAACGTTGGGAACAATCTTTTCTTCGGCAATTGGTGGAACTCCTTATATTCAAAAGGTTTACGAGCAGTGTACTAATAGAGGCACGGAAGATATTAGCTACGTGGAAACGGGAGAAAATTTCTATAATGCAGGTATGTTTAATTATTCTGCTGCCTTACTAGCACGCAAGTATAATTTACAGGGTCACTGTACCTCTCTTTCTACTGGCTGTACTGCGGGTTTGGATGCTTTGGGATTGAGTTTTGAACTAATTCAATCGGGCGAAATGGAGGTAATGATGGCAGGAGCAACCGAAGCACCTTTAACTAGCCTGACCTATGCTACTTTGGACGTAATCGGCTCTCTGTCCGTAGCCGACTGCGAACCCGAAAAAGCTTCTCGTCCTTTTGATGTCAAGCGAGCTGGCTTTGTAATTGGCGAGGCTGCTGCGGTTTTGGTATTAGAAGAATTAGATCATGCTAAGAAACGAGGAGCGCATATATATGCTGAGGTAGTTAGCTACTCTAGCGTCAGTAACGCTTTCCACATGACCGACCTACCCGATCACGGTATTCCGATGGCTGCCGTGGTGAGAAAGGTTTTAGAGACGGGTAAAGTTGCCCCAGAAGAACTCGACTACATCAACGCTCATGGTAGTTCTACCCCACAGAATGACGTTTTTGAAACCAATGCCTATAAAACAGTGTTGGGAGACCAAGCGTACCGAGTGCCGATTAGTTCTACTAAATCGATGATCGGACATTCTCTTTCATCGGCTAGTTTAGTCGGCGTAGTTGCCACCCTGGGCGCGATCGAGCTTTCGACAATTCATCCTACTGCTAACTATGAATTTCCCGATCCTGTGTGCGATTTGGATTATGTTCCTAACGTTGCTAGAGAACAGGAGGTGAACACCGCTATGTTAACAGCCTCTGGTTTTGGCGGTATCCATTCGGCTGCAATTTTGCGAAAGGTGAAGCCAGAAGAATTGGCAGCGTAGTGCATTTCAATCGTAGGGTGGGCAAATTTGTATCTACAAATTTAATATTCCGTACGAATTTTTTGCCCACAAACCCCGACCAATAAGGTGGGCAAGCCAAAAATTCAGGTTTTTGGGTCAAGATGAAAGGAATTTTGCCCACCCTACAGAAAAATAAAATCAACATTATTTAGTGCAAAGATGACGGATAAAAAACGAGTAGTCGTGACGGGAATTGGCATTGTTAATCCATCGGGCATTGGCAAAGAGCAATTCTGGCAAAATATGACCGAGGGGAAGTCGGCAATTGGTGAAATAGATCGCTTCGATCCGACTAACTTCCCGACCAAAGTGGCAGGAACAATTCAAGATTTTAAACCCGATGATTTTATTCCTCGCCGTTTGGTGGTCAAAACCGATCGCTTTACTCATTATGCCCTAGCAGCTAGCGATCTGGCTTTAGCAGATGCCAATCTAGATCTAGAAACAGAAGATTCTTATCGGGTTGGGGTTTGGTTTGGCAACAACGCTGGTGGTTGGGATATCTGCGAACGGGGTTTCAAGGAGCTATACAACGATGGCGCAGCCATGGTTAATCCTTGGCAGGCTACGGCTTGGTTTCCGACCGCCGCTCAGGGTTACGTCACCATTCGCTATGGTATCCGAGGCTATAGTAAAAGCTTTGTTTGCGATCGCGCTAGCGGTGCTAGTGGTCTGTACTTTGGCGTTAGGTCAATCCAGCAGGGGCATAACGATGTTGTCCTGACAGGAGGCTCAGAAGCCCCTATTACCCGCTTTGGCATGGTTTGCTACTACGAAACAGGGGAAATTAGTGGTGCAGCCGATCCTCGCACGGCATATCAGCCTTTTGGCAAAGACCGATCGGGTATTGTTTTAGGAGAAGGCAGTACGGTTTTGGTTTTAGAGTCAGAAGAACACGCCCTAGCACGAGGAGCAAAAATTTATGGCGAAGTAACTTCAGGTAGCATGACTACTGATACTAATCCGACAGAAGGAATTCAATTCAAACGGGCAATGAATAAAGCCCTAAAAGATGCCAATTTATCTGCTCAAGATATCGATGTCGTGTTTGCCGAAGGTTGCGGAACTCAAACAGGCGATCGCCTAGAAGCAGAAGCCATTAAAGAGGTCTTTGCCGCTGCCCCAGATGTCCCTCTCACCGTACCCAAATCTCTGTTTGGTCATCTTTACGGTGCTAGCTGTAATACTGAGGTCGCCTGTAGCTTGATGGCGATGGAAACGGGGCAACTACCCGTTATGCAGTCAGTTAATGCCGAAGCCGATTGCCAGCTAAATTTTGTCACCCAAGCCCAGTCAGGTTCAGTTTCCCGAACTCTGGTCAACTCCCGCGCCCGCGAAGGGGTTAACGCCTCCTTTGTAATTAGTAAGTAGCTAATCCTAACAAAAACAATATTAATACCATTTGTAAAGTCAATCAATGATTAATCCAGCACTCAAAAATGTTCTCATCGATTTAGGCTTTGAGGAAGAAGAACTTACTGATACAGCTTCGATTCGTCAAGATCTACAGCTAGATTCTACCGAAACCGTTGATATTTCTTTGGGACTCAAACGACGTTTGGGAATCAACATCAAGCTAGAATCTCGCCAGGATATGACTCTGGCACAGATCAGTGAAAAAATTGTTCAAGCCGTTGACCAGTCTAGTTCTTCAGACAGTAATTATGTTGAAAATACAGCACCACCCATACCTCAAGCCACGCACCCTGTTCAACCGAAATAGTTCTCCCAAATTGGAGAGCAGCCGAGTAGTTAAGTTATCGACTCGTTGTCAAACTTCCTCGACAACCTCCACCAAAAATATGGGTATGGGAATTGGCGTTGACATTGCTTCTGTTGAAAGAATTGAACAGTTAATCGATCGCTATGACCGAGGAACCTTAAATTTGCTATTTACCCTAGACGAAATCGATCGCTCTCAGTCAGCTAAAAGACCTTATCAAAACTTCGCCGTCTGTTTTGCTACCAAAGAAGCAGTAGGCAAGGCTTTAGGAACTGGATTAGCAGGTATTGACTGGCACGAAATAGAGGCGGTCGTCTCCGACTTTCAGTTAAGCATCAAGCTTTATGGTAAGGCGAAATTACAGGCAGCAAAACTAGGTTACACCCATTGGATTGCTAGCTGGTCAAGCTGTGATGATTATGTACTAGTTCACGTCCTGGCTAACTGAACATTTATAGAGAACAAGCAATGAATCTATCCTATAAACAACTGCCTGATGTTTTTAATATTGCGGCTTACTTCCTTAAAAACAACCTCAATCGAGAAAATGGTGAAAGAATCGCTTTTTACTATCAAGATGAAGTTTACAGCTATCGCAAAGTTAATGAGGAAGTCTGTCACGCAGCAGCATTATTATCTAACCTGGGTTTAGAACGCGAAAACCGCGTTGCCATTTTGCTGAGCGATAGTCCTGAATTTGTTTTTGCTTTTTGGGGAGCAATCTGGATGGGTGCAATTCCCGTTCCTATTAACACTGCTTGTGAAATTGAAGATATTCAATATATTTTGCAAGATTGTCGAGCTAAGTTGTTAATTACCAACCAAGAATGGCAACAAAAGCTTTTTTCGGCTGGTATTCCCCCAAGCAACCTTGAGTTTTTGCGTCAGGTTATTCTCACTGACGGTGAAAATTCCTTGAGCGAACAACTAAGTCAGATAGATTGTGTACCTACCCCAGCCCCCACATCTAGAGACGAACCAGCATTTTGGCTCTATACTTCTGGCAGTACGGGGAAACCAAAAGGGGTAGTTCACCTGCATCGCAGTATGGCAATGTGTGCCGAAGAGTATGCAGGGGCAACTATCGGACTAAATCGAGACGATATTGTCTATTCAGTAGCTAAAATGCCCTTTGCCTATGGTTTGGGCAACACTCTATATATGCCAATGGCGGTTGGGGCTGCTGCGGTATTGACTGATGCCAATAATGTTTTTGATATCATTGCCGATATTAATCGCTATCGACCGACGGCTTTATTTGCCATTCCGGCAATTTATTCAGGGATTTGGGCGGTGCAAGAAATTGCTCCTTTAGATACTAGTTCCTTGAGGCTGTGTCTTTCAGCAGCAGAACAGCTACCTAGAAGTGTCTGGCATAAATGGCGCGATCGCTTTAATCTGGAGATCTGCGAAGGTATTGGCACGAGTGAATTTCTGCACATCTTTTTGTCTAATCGTATAGGAGAATGTCGTCCTGGTAGCTGCGGTAAGCCAGTTCCTGGTTATGATGTGCGGATTGTAGACGATCGCGGTTTTGACCTATCTAAAGGCGAAATTGGCAATCTCCAAGTCGGGGGTGCAAGTCTGATGCTGCAATACTGGAATCGCCACCAGGAAACGCGAGAGGTTATCTACGGCAATACGATGCGGACTGGAGACAAATATATCTGCGATGAAGATGGTTATTTCTTCTTTATGGGACGCAAGGATGATTTGTTTAAGGTCAGCGGTCAGTGGGTATCTCCCTTTGAAATTGAAGATATCTTACTTCAGCACGAAGCGGTTTTAGATGCAGCTGTTGTTCCTGAATCTGATGGCGGACAGAATTTAACTCAGGCAGTGGCATATATCAGTCTCAAATCTGATTTTGAAGAGTCAGAGCAATTAAAAGACAGTTTGCGTAAATCGGTTCGTACTAATTTACCAAATTTTAAAGCTCCAAAAGCAATTTACTTTTTGGAGCAGCTACCCCGCACCTCAACGGGAAAAATCCACCGTAAATCTTTGCTCAAAGCTCGTCAGCTAGTGCAAAAGAATTAATAGCGCGATCGCACAATATCACCAAAAAAACTTAATTTACCATGTACGGGCGATTTGCAAATCGTCCCTAACAATCAATTATGACTACAGTTCAAAACCAAAAGCTAGCAATGGGTCCAGAAGACGTTGCTACTATCGAAGACCGAGGCGGTCAGATTCATGTTCTGATTTCTCCTACCAGCGTTGGCTCAACCAAAATGATTATGGGGACAGCAACCGTCCCAGTAGGGGGGAAAGTTTTAAACCATGCCCATCCTCACAGTGAAGAATGCTTTTATGTCTTGCAAGGTCAAGGAAAAATTGTGGTTGAAGGCGTGGGAGACGTGAATTTTCAGGCGGGTCAGGCAGTGCTGACTCCCCAAGGAAAGGCTCACTCTATTTACAACGTTGGCGATCGAGAAATTGTGGTGGTTTTTGCCTCTGGCCCTTTAGCACCATCACCCAAAGAAGGACACATTATTTTAGAACAAGGAGAAAACTAAATGAAAAACATGATGAAAGAAGCCCCCGAAGTGGCTCAAAGCTTTTTTGACCTAGCTAAATCTGCCAGAGAATATTCACCCTTGGGAATGAAAACCAATGAATTAATTATCTTAGGCATTTTTGCTGCTCATCGTGGTCTGCGAGGCATTAATACTCACGTCGAACGAGCCATGGAAGAAGGGGCGACTAAAGAAGAAATCATTGCAGCTATCTTACTAGCATTACCAATCGTCGGCATTACCGATACTAACTTGGCTCTCGATGAAGCAATGATCCACATTGATGCTTATATGCAGAAACAGGAGCAAACCGAAAGTGCAGCTAGTCGATCTTAGTGTCTTAGTCGAAAATTCGGTTTCTGAACCTTTGGAGATAAAGGTAGAACGACTCGATCATTATCGAGGGGCAAAGGAGTTTTGTGGCAAGGTAGAGGCTCGTAACCAAGCCAAATCCGATCCTCGTCGTCTAGAGGTAGAAGATTTTCCCGATCGCGCTTTTATTACCCTCGATACGGTAACCTTGCCCACCCATATGGGTACTCATATCGATGCACCAATTCACTATGGTGTGGAGAGTGAAGGTCAACCCGCCCGCAGCGTAGACTTGTTACCTCTAGATTGGTTTTATCGTCCTGGAGTCCGTTTGGATCTGACCCACAAAAAAGCGGGAGAATTTATCAGCGTTGAGGATATTCAAAACGCTCTCAAGCAAGCCCAACACGAACTAAAACCCCTAGATATAGTTTTACTCTGGACGGGAACAGATAAGCTGTGGGGAAAACGAGAATACTTTAGCGACGCTCCTGGAATGAGCCGTGAGGCTACCGAGTGGCTGGTAAAACAGGAAATTAAAGTGATCGGCATCGACACCTATGGATTCGATCGCCCCTTTGTAACCATGCTCGAAGACTTCTGGAAAACAGGCGATCGCGCTAACCTTTGGCCAGCCCACTTCTACGGACGAGAACGGGAATACATCCAGATCGAACGCTTGGCAAATTTAGATAGTCTGCCCTCTACGGGCTTTCAAGTATCTTGTTTTCCCTTGAAGATCAAAGACCTAGACGCTAGCTGGGTTCGGGCGGTAGGAATAGTCCCTTAAAGCGATGAGGGATGAAGAGAAAAGTAATAAGTACAGTAAGGGCGATGCGCCAATCGCCCTTACGGAAGTAGCTCTACAGCACCTCTGTTTTTTTCAATTAATAAATTTAAATAGGAGCAACAAATAAATGTCAGAATTACCTGGATACACCCATAATACTATTGTCATTTTAAAAGACTTTGATACTGTTTTTGATTTGACTAACGATATCGAACTATGGCCTCAGCTATTTACTGAGTATAAAGAAGCCAAAGTTTTAGAAAAAGATGGCAATGAAGTAACGTTTCAGCTTACTACTTTTCCTGAAGGTGAACGCCCTTCCCGTACTTGGGTTTCTACCCGCATCATTGATAAACCTGGCAAAAAAGCCGAGGCGCAAAGAGTCAAGCAGGCTTTTCCATTTGAGATGATGAAGATCTGCTGGACTTACGAGCAGCTACCGCAAAACGTCGGCACAGTTATGACTTGGGAGCAGAAATTCGCACCAGCAGAAGGCGCATGGTCAGTAGAAAAAATGGAGGCATTCCTCAATCGCAACACCAAAGTTCAGATGCAGGCAATTAAAGAAGCAGTTGAAGCTTGGAGTGTCGAAGAATCAAAACCAGAAACAGTTGCCGTTTAATACTATTTTTTTCCTTAATTAACGACTAACAACTAACAACTAACCAACCAACCATGTATTTACTAGCCGATAACTTACAGACCTATCACGAAGTTTTTGTTCCAGGTAAAACTGACCCCCAAATGCTGCTCAGAAATGCGATCGCAGCCGATATATTCACTGACTATATGCTGTATGAGCAGGAAAACGAGGTGCGTATTGTTGCTAATCCCTTGGCTGACGTGGCGGTAGGAACGGACAAGATCTACAGTACCTATTTAGGTGAAATTTATTCTGAAGCAGTCAGCGATCCGCTCAAGCAGGTAGAGTCGGTGTTGAGTCATCTACCCGTAGAAAATTGGACGGCTTATGGCTATGTCGGTTTTGATATTGCTCGGTTCTATTCTGCTTACTCAAAGGCGATCGAGCAGCCGATGCTTTACTTTTTTGTGCCAGAAATTGAGCTACGAATTACAGATAAAGGAGTACATATTCGTAGCATCAAATCTCCCTCGAAATTACTAGAGGCAATATCTGTTGAAGTTCAACAGCCTGAATATAAAGTAACCCCGCCAACGGTAGAACCAGGGGACAACCAAGAATATGAATCAAGAGTCGGCGATCTAGTTTCGGCAATTCAACGAGGCGAATTACACAAAGCAATTATTTCTCGTTCAGTAGAAGTAAAAGGTAACTTAGATGTACTGGGTACTTATAACGTAGGTGCTGCGGTAAACAACTCGGCTCGTTCTTACTGTTTTAAGTTAAAAGATGTGCGTTCGGTTGGTTTTAGTCCTGAGATTTTGATGGAGGTCAATGCTAGCGGATTTGTAATTACTAATCCTTTGGCTGGAACTAGACATCGTGAAGCCGATCCTGCTAAAGATGCTTTGCTGCATGATGAACTGTTTACCGATGCTAAAGAAGTTAAAGAACACGCTTTATCTGTTTGGCTAGCTCAAAATGAGGTGGCGCAAGTTTGTCAACCAGAAACCGTACAGGTATTTGACTTTATGGAAGTTAAAAAATATCGTACCGTTCAACATCTTTCTTCGCGGGTTGGCGGACAGCTTAAAACTGACAAATCTCTGTGGGATGCTTTGAAGGTGCTATTTCCTGGGATCACCGTTTCAGGAATTAATAAAAAACTGGCTTTAGAGTGGATTGATCGCCTTGAAGATCGACCTAGAGGACTCTATGCAGGTGGTATTGGCTGGGTAGATAGCGACGGTACAGCAGATATTGCGATCGCCATTCGCTCTGCTTATCAATATGGTGACAGCGTGTATCTTAATGCTGGCGCGGGAATCGTCGGCGAATCCGTTCCCGAA
The DNA here is from genome assembly GCA_965218345.1 of Waterburya sp. Taxonomy (GTDB): domain Bacteria; phylum Cyanobacteriota; class Cyanobacteriia; order Cyanobacteriales; family Xenococcaceae; genus Waterburya. The sequence goes on along the minus strand of CBDCKS010000002.1, from coordinate 3,836,973 downwards.
AAGGAATACATTGAATCAGTCAACAAAATGAACACTATCTTGTCTAACATCGTGATGGAATCTGAAGGAAAGTAAGCAAGGCTCGTTCGCCGCAGCTAGTCTCAAAGGCTTAAGCCACATGAAGTCAGAAAAGAGTAAAAGGTAATCGACCTACTGTCGATTACCTTTTATTTCCCTTACCTTTTCTGCTTTCTTATTCCTTATCCCTTATCTCAATCTTATGCCAATAGTTAAAGTTGCCGATTTCGAGGTTAATTATCAAATTCCTCAAGGATTTCCTAGTCCTGATACAAAATCCTTGATGTTGCTGGTACACGGTGCGGGGGGCAGTAGCCGTCATTGGTTGCCAATGATGTCTCAATTGGATAGTAGTATTTGTTCTATAGCGGTAGACTTGCCAGGACACGGGAACACATCTGGAACAGTTCCTAATTCCTTAATAGAGGTTGCCGATTTTTTAGCAGCTTTCTTGACGGCACTAAATATCGAACAGCCAATTTGCTATGTAGGTCAATCGTTGGGCGGTTTGATTGGGCTGCAATTTGTCTTGTCTTACCCTCAACGAGTCACACGACTAATCTTGATGACTACAGCAGCCAAGATTCAGCTTCATCCCGACTTTTGGTCATCGGCTATTAGTGGAGAATGGGATCTAGCAACTCTAGAGCAAAGTTTTGCCTCTGAAATACCTGAAGAGGTCAAAAACTTAGTTTTAAATGAGTTTAAACATACTCGTTTAAGTCAAGATGCGCATGACTTTATGGGTATTAGTCAAATCGATTTGAGTACCGCGATCGCCTCTGTGCAAATTCCTGCCTTAATTTTAACTGGTGGTGATGATGTAATTATTTCACCTCGCAAGGGAAAATTGCTGGCAAAACAAATGCCTAATGCCCGTTTGGTAAACATTGCCGATGCAGGTCACTATCTACAGGTAGAACAACCAGCTAAAGTAGCGCGAGAAATTGAAGAATTTTACTTAGGCGTGTCATTGGCAAGTAAGGAGTAGGGGCGAACGGTTGTTCGTCCCTACGGGAGTAAGCGTTAGATGCTCAATGATAAATGGTAAATGTTCAATGATAAATGACTTTAAACGTAGCTACGCCATTATTGGCACTGGGTCAATCGGTGCTTTCTACGGTGCTTGCTTACAAAGGGCAGGCTTTGATGTACATTTTCTGTTAAATCGTGATTTTGACCACGTTTGTCAACACGGATTGATTATCGAATCTCCCGACGGCGATTTTGCTTTACCCTCTGTTCGAGCTTACAACGACGCTAGCCAGATGCCTCCTTGTGATGTAGTTATAGTTGCTCTCAAAACTACCAATAATCATTTATTGCCCCAAATCTTGCCCCAGGTTCTCAAGGATAACGGGGTGGTGCTAGTGCTGCAAAATGGTTGGGGTATGGAAGAGGAGATTGCCCAAACTGTAGGTAGCGATCGCCTGATGGGGGGCGTGTGCTTTACTTTGAATTATAAAATAGCACCAGGGCATATTCGTCATCTCGACTATGGTTTGATTACTTTAGCAGATTATGTTCCTGGCTATGTTGCTGCGGGAGTCAGTACCAGAATGTTGAGAATTGCAGCCGACTTTGCTCTAGCTGGTGTGATGATTCAGCTACATGAAGACTTATTTTTGGCTCGTTGGCAAAAGTTAATCTGCAATATCCCTGTTAATGGTCTTTCGGTAGTTTTAAACTCTACCAATCAAGAAATGTTTGATAACGCTCATGTTCGCACTTCTATTGAACAGTTAATGGCGGAAATAGTTATCGCAGCCAAAGCTTATGGTCGATATATTCCCGAACTGTTTGTTCAAAAACGGATCAAACAAAGTGCTGCCATGAAAGACTACGAAACCAGCATGAAAATAGATTTCAATCTGGGGCGATCGCTAGAAGTAGAGGCTATTTTTGGTAATCCTCTAAGAACGGCTTGGCAAGCGGGAGTAGAGATGCCCCAAGTATCTATGCTGTACCGACAACTAAAGTTTTTCGATGCCCACAATTGTTTTGCTAAGTCAACTATGGGAGTAGTTTAGTAGCGTTCAATCTTGCCAGACAGCCCCGTCGCCTTGAAGGAACTAGCGAGTTTGCGATCGCCAAAGCCGATTTTTTTGAATATTTCAAACCAATAATTATGGAGAAAAAATTTGTCAGATCGTAAATCATCTAATAAATTACCCGAATTGCCCGAACCAGAATCTAAGACATCTTTAGCCAGACTAGAGAAACTACCTCTGGCTGCATACCAACCTTTACCACCTGCATCGGTTCCCGTTCAGGTAAAAGCATTTCGAGTTTTACGTTTGATAATGGCATTGGGTGTGGCAACGGCAGTAGGATTTATACTACAGCAGCACTATGCAAGTGTGCGTAGTCGTCAGGCATTTATTAATGCCGAAATTGTCAAAGTGCGCAGTCCTATCGCTGGTGATTTACAGCTAAAAAATCTCCAGCCAGGTCAGTCTATTTCTGTCGGCGAAAATATTGGTACGGTAAGAAATTTACGTCAAAGTGGTGAACTTGAAGTAGCCAAGCAAAGTCTCGTTTCTCAGATCGAACAGGCAAAACAAACTTTACTCGGTATTGAAGCGCAAATAGGCGATCGCCGTCAATCGATCGCTAAACTACAACAGGAAGCTAATAGTCAAAAAGGCTTGGGAGTGGATTATGAAGCTCAACAAACAGATATTGCTAAAAATCAGCTAGATAAAGCTTTATTTGCTGCTAAGACTGCTAAAAAAGAGCTAGAACGGATCGCTGATTTAGCTAAACAGGGAGTGTTTTCTCAAGATAAGTTAGAAAGATCTCAGTTAAATTTTAATCGCGCTCAAAATGAAGTGAAAAATGCGCGATCGCAAGTAAAGCAAGCCGAACAAAAGGCAAAAGCTGCCGAAGCAGGACTACAGTTGGACGGTTCTCGTACTTTGGGTTATTCAGAGATTCGTCAGCGAGAATTAAGTACAGATATCAATGATATGCAGCAGCAACTTGCCGAAGCAAAGGTGCGCCAACAAACTACTGAAGCCGAATTAGTTAAAATCGATCGCCAGTTATCACTCAATCAACAGGCTAAGATTCCTAGTCCCACTAGTGGTCCTATTTGGTCGGTGGAATCGAAATCGGGCGAATACGCCGAAGCGAGTGTTCCCATTTTGGAGGTATTAAACTGTCAAAACCTTTGGGTAGAAGCCTTTTTCTCCGAGCAGGATGCAGGAAAAATTTATCCAGGTAAACCTGTCAAGGTGCATTTATTGGGTGCAGAAGCTGGTGATTTGGTCAATGGAAAAGTTGAGTCGGTTCGGGCAGGTTCGGGACGAGTGCAAACAGGAGGAGATATTGCCGTACCTCCACCAGATAGCGTCCGCCGTCAGGTAGCAGTAAGAGTCAAGCTAGATCGACCGCTTGAGGTTAATTCGACACAATTCTGTGACGTAGGACGTAGTGCGGAAGTAGTTTTTAAGCGTGACATGAGAGGGGGATTGTTCGGTGACAAATAAACTAAAAGCTAGTTGGTGGACATTGATCGAACAGGGAATAATAGTTATGGCGACAGGAGGAATTTTGTTTCTGCTGTTGACAAAAATAACTTGGTGGGGAACAACTGCCGAACTGTCTAGTTTTTGGCAGGGTAGTCAGCTAACCTTTGGCAGCGTTGCACCTGAAACCAATTCTCTAATTTTACCTAGTTTGCTTGGGGTTGCAGTTACTTTTCTCATAATTCAGCTATATCCAGTCAATCCGCCAAAATGGTTGCGATTGATAGTAATGGGCATTTTGCTATTGTTGTTGGGACGCTATTTTTTATGGCGGCTATTTGTCACCCTCAATTTAGATAACTTGTTCAACGGCACCCTCAGTATTTTTCTATTGGTCTTAGAAATTTTGGGCTGGATTTTGGGCATTTCTTCGCTGTTGTTGGCTGTTTTTGAACGCGATCGCACTATCGAGGCAGATTTTAGGTCTCAAGCTGTATTGCATGGGGAATATACACCCTGGGTAGATGTTCTCATTCCTACCTATAACGAGCCTGCTGCTATGCTGCGCCGAACAATTATTGGCTGTCAGGGAATGGACTATGCCTATAAGCGAATTTATCTCCTTGATGATCTGCGCCGACGCGAAATGAGAGATTTGGCTCAAGAATTGGGCTGTTATTATATTACTCGTCCCGATAACCGTCACGCTAAGGCAGGTAATATTAATCATGCTCTAGGACAAATTCAGAGCGAATTAGTAGCCGTGTTTGACTGCGATTTTGTACCTACACGCAATTTTCTAACCCGCACCATTGGCTTTTTTCAACAGTCAGATATTGCTCTAGTACAAACTAATAAAGCTTATTATAATAGCGACCCCATCCGACACAACTTGGGCTTACAAAGCGTTATTACCAACGACGAAGATATCTTTTTTGGGGCGATTCTTTCAGGTCGTGATGCGGCTAATTCGGTTATCTGCTGTGGTTCTTCTTTTGTGGTGCGTCGTCAAGTTTTAGACAAGATCGGCGGTATTCCTACCGAAACCCTAACCGAAGACTTTGTAACCTCTCTCAAAATTCAGGCAACAGGCGAGCGCGTTATTTATCTAAATGAATCTCTCTCAGCAGGACTAGCAGCGGAAAATATTGGTGGCTATATTGACCAGCGTTTGCGTTGGGGACAGGGAACGATTCAAACCTTATTTTGTCGAGCTAATCCTTTTACCTTACCAGGTTTAAACTGGTTACAGCGTTTTATTCACGGATTGGGCGTTCTCTACTGGTTTCAATCTGCTGCCTATGTCGTTTTTCTGTGTTTACCTCTAGGGTACTTTTGGTGGGGAATTGCACCTATTCAAGCTAGCTTTAGCGAACTGCTGTTCTTTTTCATGCCTTATTACTTTACTTTTGCCGTAGTTTTCGCTTGGCTAAATGGTAGTAGGCGTTCGTTTTTTTGGGCGGAAGTATATGGAGCAATTATTGCCTTTCCCATCGCTTTTATGGTGATCAATACTTTAATTAATCCTTTTGGTAAAGGTTTTAAAGTCACTCCTAAAGGAGTATTCTCAAAAAAAGCCGTCTTAAATTGGCAGGCTGCCAGCCCTTTAATAATCTTGTTTCTGCTTTATTTAGTAACTATTGGCACTCAGTTTCTTAACTGGCAATGGCAACAAGATTCAGATTCAGTTGGTATTGGTTTGTTTTGGGCTATTTATAACACCGCCATTTTATTTATTGCAATCTTGATTGCGATCGACGTACCCCAAAAAGTTTTAGCAATTCGCTTTCCCTGTCAGCTAAATTGTCAAATGATGTTTGAGGATCGAATACTTGACGGCACTACCAAAAGCTTATCTGAGCATGGCGCAACAACTTCTTTCGATCTTAATAATCTCACTCCTTTGAATGCTGTAGAGCGAATTGCTATTTTAAACATTCCTGAGATTGGCTTATTTAATGCTCCTGTTTTAGTTGAGAAAGTCAATTTAGATCGACAAAGCAATTTATTAGCAGAAATCGATTTCATTGAATTAGATCTGATCGAACAAAGAAAATTAGTTAGCTTTATCTTTGGTCAACCAAATCGATGGCAAAAGCAATCAATCAGTGAAGTTAAATCTGTCTGGTCTTTGATTAGCTCAATCTTTCGTATTTATCCTTTAACTAGAAATTTTAATAATTAGCTACATAGTTGTTCACCTTTTATCAATGGACAATTGATAATAATGTTTTTATTAACTAATAATTCCCCAAAATCTATCTATAGGCGATCGCGCTGGTTTATTCAATTTTCTTGTCTGGCTTTGATTACGATTACCGTTTTGATAGCTTTCGATAATTTTTCGGTTAATTCCACACTGAAAAACAACAGCTATAGCTATCTAGCAGACGTATTCGATCGCTCTTTGGCAACAACTCAAACTGATAAGAATAGCAGTAAAGATAGCAGCAAAAATGACCTTGGTTTCATGGTTAGCTACGCACCAATGGATTCTACCCCTGAGTTCGATTCGATCTCTCAAAAGGTAGCTTTTACTTATGACAACGCCGTCGCTGCTTTGGCTTTTATCGCTTCAGACGATCGAGAACGAGCCAAACAAATAGTCAATACTCTAGTCGCAGCCCAAAAAGGCGATCGCTATTTTCATGATGGACGAATTCGTAATGCTTACAAGGGAGGCAAATTCGATCCTGACTCAACTTCTTTTTTACTTCCTGGCAGATATGACGAGTCTACAAAAAGCTGGCAAGAAAACGAGTTTAACGTCAGTACTCATACGGGTAATGTTGCCTGGGCAATGCTGGCATTACTGGGATATTACCAAAGCTATGGAGGAGAAGAATATTTAGAATCGGCGATTGCCCTTGGGCAGTGGATCGAACAAAACTGTCGTGATATAAGGGGTGCGGGAGGATATACAGGGGGCTACACAGGTTGGGAAGGGAAACAGACAAAGTTGAGCTACAAGTCTACCGAACACAACCTCGATCTCTATGCAGCTTTTACACGGCTTTATCTGCTTACCAAAGAATCAGCTTGGCAAGAACGAGCCGATAGTGCCAAGGAGTTTGTCTTTGCTATGTGGAATAGCGAGGCGGGCAACTTTTGGACGGGAACAGAAGATGATGGAGCCACTATTTACCAAGAAGTAATTCCTGTAGATGCCCAAGCTTGGACACCTTTGGCTTTAAAAACAACCTCTAAACCCTATTGGCAATGTCTTGAATATGCCGAACAGCATCACAAAGTTGCAGGGGGTTTTGATTTTAACCAAGACAAAGACGGTATCTGGTACGAAGGTACGGCACAAATGGCATTAGCATATCAAGCAACAAATCAACCCCGAAAAGCCAAGGCTGTTTTAGCAATGCTTGAAGCTGGACAAGAGCGATCGGGAGGAATGCCCACCACCAATAAAACCACCTTAACCACGGGTTTTATTCAGCCTGACGGTAATGCCTGGCTTTATTTTCGCAGTCTCCATGTTGGTGCAACCGCTTGGGCAGTATTAGCCGAACGGGGAGTTAATCCTTTTTGGCTAGGCAGTAGTGAGTAGGAGAAATAACAACTAATAACTAATAACTAATAACTAATAACTAATAACTAACAACTAACAACTAACAACTAATAACCAATGACTAATAATAAATTACTGGAATTAGCTCGTGACCAAGAATATCAGCAAATTTTAGATGATCATTCGCAGTATTCTTTGGAAACCGTCACCGAAGTAGCAGATTTTTTGAGAGAAGAAGACGTTTACAATGTGGCAATATCTCTGTATGGCTATTTACTTAGACAACAAGAAATCTCCGATTATCATTTTGGCATTGGTCAGTGTTACGGCAAAATTTATAATTACAGCTTGGCTCTATGGCACTTGAATAAAGCCTTTACTCTGCAAGAAGATCGTTCGGGAGCAAGTTATTATGCCTATATTCTCGAAAGACATTTCCAAATGGATAAAGCTGCTAAATGGTACGAACGAGCATTGAACAACGGATACGACAAAGATCTTTGGACTCTTTCTCACTACGCCTATTTTCTGGAAAAATACGAACGGACAGAAGCAGCACAAAGTTGTTACGAACGGGTTTTAGACCTCAATCCTGCTTATACTTGGGCAGTTAAACGCTATGCTCTATTTCTGCTTCAACAAGGGCAAACAGAAAAATCTTTAGAGTTGATGCAAAATGCACTTTCACAATTTCCTAAAAATCCTTTTGTCAAACTCAACTATTTGGAGTATTTAATCATTCGGGGGATGGATAGGGAATATGAAGCATATTTAGCTAGTCTAGATTATGACAATGCACCTTTTCCTTTTCAAGTATTAGTAAATCTGTTTGATTATTTCAGGCGATATTTACTGCGGAAAGAGTCAAATATTCAGCAGGTTCAAGCTTATGAACAGAAGACTAGCCAGTTAAAAGATAGTATCCACCGAGATTTCGACGATCTAAATCAAATTCTGGCTAATAAAAATGGCGATCTTGTCGAATGGAAGCGATTAATTGCATTTTTGCTACTGTAGAGGCAGGTTCTAGAATCGCCCCTACGATCGATCGCTCGGTTAACCAATTGGAATAAATCTTTTGAAGCTGATAATTGAAAAAAAACTCCCAATTTTACGAGCCTTTCGCTACCGAAATTATTGTCTTTATTTTATCGGTCAAGGGATTTCCCAGATTGGTAACTGGAGTACTATTCTGGCTACTAGTTGGTTAGTTTATCAATTAACCGACTCAGCTTGGTTACTGGGTGTAGTCGGGTTTGCCAGCCGTATTCCTACTTTATTTATTTCTCCCATAGCTGGGGTAATTGCCGATCGCGGTTCGCGCCATCGAATTGTAATTATCACTCAGATTTTATCGATGGTGCAGTCTTTACTCTTAGCAGTATTGGCTTTGACGGGCATAATCGACGTTGGGCAAATTATCGCTCTTTCAATTTTCCAAGGTATAGTTAACGCCCTGTATATGCCAACGCTTCAGGCTTTTGTCAAGGAAATTATCGAACAGCCAGAAGATTTAGGCAATGCGATCGCCCTTAATTCTTCTTTAATTAGTAGTGCCAGATTAATTGGTCCTGCGGTGGCTGGTTTTTTAGTGGCTAGCGTCGGTGCGGGAGTTTGCTTTTTGCTCGACGGTATTAGCTATATAGCGGTAATTGCTGCTTTTTTGGTGATGAAAATTCCCGCAACTAAGATCGTTCCTAGCACTACTTCGACTATACAAAAGCTAAAAGAAGGATTTGACTATGCTTATAACAATTCGGTAATTCGTCCGATGCTGCTATTGCTATCCTTACTAGGATTTTTCGGCTTACCCTATGTAATTTTAATCCCCATTTTTGCTGCTGATATTCTTAAAGGAGGTTCAGAAACTTTAGGCTTACTGATGGGTGCTTCGGCACTGGGGGCTTTGATTGCCAGCGTTTATCTTAGTTCCAAGTCGCATATATATGGTCTAGAAAAGGCGATCGCGATCGCGCCTATGCTACTAGGAACTGGCTTTATTATTTTTTCTTTATCTAATGTTTTATTATTTTCTCTCCCAGTTATGGTGCTGATTGGCTTTAGCGTCATTTTACAGCTAGCTTCTACCAATACAGTGCTGCAAACCATAGTCGATGATGACAAAATAGGCAGATTAATGAGCCTGGTTTCTATGGCTTTTATGGGTGTAGTTCCTTTTGGCAATTTATTTTCTGGTTGGTTAGCCAGTCAGATTGGAGTAGTCAACACCTTTGTTTTTAATGGTTTGGTTTGTTTGGCTGGTTCAATAATTTTTAGCCTACAGCTTAAAACTATTCAGCGGGTATTGAGGAGTGAGTAAGATAATTTTTTTGAATTAATAACGTAGTATTTTAAATTTGCGAGTCTGAATTTTTATTAATATTTTGTAGGGGTAATAAAATCACTAACGTTTTATTAAAAAAGTGCGTTTGGTTTTTCGACGCTTCTTAATCCGAACCAATATCGTGACTGCGCCAGGGACACCCATTAGCATGGTGGCTTTTAGTAGTGAAGGTGCGATCGCCTTTAATGAACCAGTATCGTTTGCTTTGAGTTCTGGTTGATGGTGTTCGGCAAATCCAGTGCGGATAGCTTCTGCCCAATTGGTTTTAGCTAAGGGTAACGCGACTAAAATTACCATCCCTGCTGCGGTAAAAATTACACTAGTTCGCTTTATCGTCTCGATCGTCTTCATTGTCGTTCGCCCTCACTAGCCTTTGGCAAACGTAATACCCGCAATAGCCAGTTCCAGTGCATGGCGATATGAATCCCTAGCAGGATTAAAAAAAGATTGGCAGTAATATTGTGAATGGCTTGCCAAAACGGATCGACTTTAATAGAAATGCCTAGAAACGGCAGTGCTTCTTGAGAAACAAGCAGTCCAGAAAAAATAATCAAAGTCATTACCACAAAAAGCAGCACGTCCCAAAGGTGATTAAAACGGGTTTCTCTTGGTAGGGTTAGCAAAAACCGACGGGTAACGTTAACAATCCAACGCCAGTGGAACAATAGGTGGGTGACAATCGGTATGATAAAAATAATGCTCAACCACTCGTGAGAAGTAATGCCCGTAACCAAGGGTGCTGACAAGACGATAGAAAATAAAAAGATACCGAGATCGAGGTAAAGATTAAGGCGATCGCCTGATAGCAGCCTCGCTTCACTCCGAATCGAAGTCGAACCAGAAGGTTTTTTTGTCATTTACATCAAAAATAATTGAACAATTGCGATCGCAGTTTACTTCGGGACAATCGGCTAAAGTATTGGACATACCAGGAAGACTAGCTAATCAGTCTCGATCAAAATACGGAAAAAAGCAAGATAAACAATAAATAATTATGACGATCAAACTATCAAAAGAAGCAAAACAAAAGTCAATCGAATCAATCAAACGGTATTTTGAAGCAGAAATGGGTGAAGAGATCGGCGATTTGAAAGCTTCACTACTTCTAAACTTTTGCCTGCAAGAAATTTGTCCTAATGTCTACAACCAAGCAATTATTGATGCACAATCTTACATGAGCGATCGCGTTAGCGATCTTAATGGTACTTACTATGAACCAGAATTTGGCTATTGGAAAAAGTAATTTGAATTGTCAAGATTTCAGATTCAAGCTCTGTTTATTTAACTCTTTTCCTGAATTTCTGGCAAATTGGGTAAATTACTAACGGCTCGCTGAAGTTGGACATAAGACTGATTGTAATCAATAATGGCGGTTAGCAAATTGCCACGAGCAGTAGACAAACTTGCTTGAGCATCAATTACTTCAGTTTGCGTGCCAGCCCCTGCCTGAAATCTCAACCTGGCTAACCTTAGACTTTCTGTAGCTAGTTCAACGGATTGAGCTGCTGTATCAATGTTGTCTTGGTTGGCATTGAGGGTATAATAGGCATTCTCTACTTCTAAACGAACTGCATCTCGTTGATTGGCAAATTCTGCATTGTCAATCTCAATATCTGTAGCTGCCTGTCTGGCTCTAGAGCGTGCTGCGCCACCATCAAAGAAATTCCATAGTACGCTTGCGCCAACAGAATAGCCATCGGCAACATCTGCATTATCATCTAACTGATCTTGAAGATCGTAACTAGCAACTAAGCTAACTTGAGGTCGATTTTCAGCCAAAGCAACTTGACGCAGCTCGCTATTAATTTTTCTCTCTAACAAAAATTGTTTTAGTTCGGCGCGATTTTTATATGCCATAACAATACTTTTTGGCAAAGAAGGTTTCCACGAACCAGCAATCTCAATTGCATCAGCAGTCTTTAGCTCGACTTTTTGTCCTATATTTAGGGTATCTGCTAGAGTTCTTTGGGCAATAACTTGATTAGCCTGTTCGATATTTAATAGTTGTTTGGCATCAGCTAATGCTACCTTAGCCTGTAACACCTCAAATTTTGTACCTGTTCCCGCACGTTGGAGAACATCGGCATCGTTTAAGGTTTGTTGAGCATCTTCTACGGCAGCTTGTTCGATGTCTACCTGGGCATTAGCAGCCTGTAAATCATAATAGTTAGTGGCAACCAGTAAAGTAGTCTCTTCAATAGTCTGCTGTAGAGCTAGCTGGCTGACACGGACTTGTTTTTCGGCACTACCAATAGTTGCTCCAATACTTCCGCCCGTATAAACATCGTAACTAAAAGATAATGAACTACTAAATGTGTTGGTCGTGGTGGAAATATCAGATGCTTGTGACTGATCGATTGCACCAGTACCTCCGATTGCACCAGTACCTCCGACTGCACCAGCACCTCCGACTGCACCAGCACCTCCGATTGCAGCAGCAGGTCGTACATTATTAAAACCAGTTGATGCGCTTAGAGTAGGGAATCGTGCTGCCTTAGCTTCCTGTAGCTGTTCTAAAGCAGTATTGACATTTAATCGAGATATCTCGATATCTTGATTGCGGTTTATAGCTACCGATACGGCTTGTTTAATCGTAATCGGTTTTTCTAGATCGATAGTTACTTCCTTGGGTTGGGTAGGAAGCAGTAGGGGATCGTCGTTACTATTACCAAATGCTCCCAAATTCAACATTGCTGGGAGTCTAGATTTTGAGTCTTGCTCGGACAGTGGAGTTAGCTGAGATAATTCATTATTCGCAGCTAAAAAATCCCATTCAGTAGCAGTTAAAAATTGTTGAGGATCGCCTATGGAAAGCTGCTCTGGATTCGACAGCAAAGACGTAGTAAAATTGGGTTTCAATCTTTTCTCGCTAGAAGGCGATCGCTCTGGCTGCTCGGTTTTAATGTCAGTAGGTATATTTTCTGCCTTATCGGTAGCTAAGGCTGGTTTAATTGTAACAAGTTGTTCTAAATTGGTAGTTACTCGATCGCTTTGGCTAGGAAGTAGTCGAAGATCGTCGGCATTAGTACTAAATGGACCCTGATTCAAAATTGATGGCAGTCTAGATTTTGAGTTTTCTGGAGCGGACGGTGGAGTTAACTGAGATAATTTATTATTTAGTAAAAAATCCCATTGGGTAGCAGTTAAAAATTGTTGAGGATCGGCTATGGAAAGTCGCTGTGAATTCGGCAGCAAGGGCGTAGTAAGATTAGTCTTCAATCTTTTTACGCCAGAATGCGATCGCTCTGGCTGCTTGGCTTTAATGTCAGTAGGTATATTTTCTGCTGTAGCTGAAGTATTGTTACCAAATAAGATTGCCGAACAGACACTAATAGCGCAAGCGAATTTTTCCGTGTAATCCATGATTAATTTCCTATAGTAATTTTTGTAGCTTTAAATATCTGACCAACGGTCAATCGATTGCCGATAAACGCCCATCTTCGAGATTGAGTCGGCGGTCTGCATAATCGAAGATGCGTACGTCATGGGTTACCAAAACTACGGTGCAACTTTGCTTTTTGGCTAAATCCTGCATCAACTCAATCACCTCCAAACCCGACTTTTTATCGAGAGATGCAGTAGGTTCATCGGCTAAAACAATTTTGGGATGAGAAGCCAAGGCGCGAGCGATCGCCACACGCTGTTGTTGACCGACCGAAAGCTTATGGGGGTGAGCGTTGATTAGTTCACCCAAACCAACTTTAGTTAAGAGTTCTTCGGCTCGTTTAATCCCTTCGCGGCGAGAAATATCTGGATGTAAACCCAATGCCATCTGTACGTTTTGTCGAGCAGTCAGAGAATTAAGTAAGTTGTGGGTTTGAAAAATATAGCCGATGTTGCGACGTAAATATCTTAGCTGCTTGGGCGATGCCTGACATAGCTCTTCTCCTAAAACTTGGAGACTTCCCGACTGGGGCGATCGCAGTCCTCCAATTAAGGTTAGCAAGGTAGTTTTACCCGAACCTGAAGGACCGGTTAGAAAAACAATTTCGCCTGGCTCAATCTTGGCATCGATATCGAACAAAATTTGCTTGCGTAGCTTCCCCTTGCCAAGATGATAGTTAAGCCGATCGATCGCCACAATTGTATTGGATGGTTTCATGGTTTTAAAAAATATCGGCAGGATCGGCAGAGCGAGTCTTACGCATAGCAATTAATCCCGAAATAGCACACATTAAGACGGTCAGGAAAAAAACCGTCAGGCTTCGTTGTAAGGTCATCGCTAGGGGCAGACCCGACCCCTCCCTAGCACCTTTGTAAAGCTGTAAGCATAAAGCAAATCCAGGAATAAATCCTAGAATAGAGAGCAGTACTGCTTCTTGAAATACAAGTTTAGATAAGTAAAAGTTGCTATAGCCTATTGCCTTGAGAGTGGCATACTGAACTAGTTGGTCGGTAACATCAGCATAGAGAATTTGATAGACAATTACCGTACCGACGACAAAACCCAGGACAGCTCCTATAGTAAAAATAAAGCCAATAGCAGTACTGTCTCGCCAGTAGCTTTTCTCTAACTCGATAAACTGAGCTTTTGACAATACTTGAATGTCTTGGGGCAAACTCTTTTGCAGTTGTTGAATAGTTTGGGCGGTGGATGCACCTTTTTTGAGTGATATTGCACCTATGTCGATTAAACCCTTTGAGCGTTGCTGGTTAAAAATACGAATAAAGTTAAGATCGCTAGTGATTACAGTACCATCAGAACCAAAAGAAGCTCCAAGATTAAACAGACCTTTGACGGCAACACGGCGGTCTTCCAATTCTGCCATGACCCTAGATTTTTGCGCTAATAATTTACCAATATCGCCAAATTCTGGTCGCGATGCGCGATCGAATAAAACCACGTCGTTTTCTCTGAGTGCGGGCAAATCTCGCTTAACTTCGGGCAAGTCAAAGACATTATGGTCAATATCGATCCCAATAGTCATCAGACTACGTTTTCCTCCCGTTTGGGGATTTTTCCAAGAGCCGTAACTAATATATATAGGACTAACAGACTCAACTCCAGGTAGCCCTAGAGCTTGATATAAGCGTCTTTGAGAAAACTCTTTTAATTCAACCAGAGAAAGGGACTCGGAGTTGAGAATAAATACATCGCTCTTTAATTGATGATGTATTCTGACTGCACTATCAAACAGAGCATCGCGAAAACCTAGCTGCATCAACATCAAAATTACTGCAAAGGCAATACCTGCTAATGCTACTAACAAACGAGTTTTCTCTCTAGTTAATTGCAACCATGCCAAGGGTGGGATTAGACCGCGCATATTAAAATTCAGCAAAAAGCTAGAATGGATTAAGACTTTATGGCAACATCGGCTGATTCAATTTCTACATCAACCTGTAAATTTATTAAACCTGCGACCACAGAACTATCTTTGGGGTTTAAACGAATTTTGACTTCAATCACCCTCGAATCTGTATCGGCAGCAGGATCGGTATCCAAAACGTCATTTTTACTGATCTGTGAACTAATTCGCTCTACTGTACCTGTAATCTTTTTAGGCAAACTGGGGTCAGTAATAACTGCCTGTTGACCGAGTTTAATCTTACCAATATCGCTTTCATAAATTTCTGCGACCACATACATTTGATCGACATCACCAAGCTGCAAAATGCCATCATCGTCGATCGCTTCCCCTGCATAAGTTTTAATATCTAAAACTTCACCCGATCGCGGTGCGCGAATTATGGTACGCTCTAAACTTGCTTCTGCTAGTTCCAAATTACTCTGTGAAGACTGAACTTCGATTTCACTTTGAGTTTGAGCTAGAGAAGCTTTGGCAGACTGTAATTGGGCTTCGGCATTTCCTAAATCTCTTTGGCGTGTTTCAGTGAACTGTGATAACTGCGCTTTGGCACTTTCTAGTTCGCCTTTTTTGCTGAAGTAACTGACTGCTTTTTCATCTAAAATTTCTTGGGAAACTGCCCCTTCTTTGACTAAATACTGATTGCGTTGATAATCTTTCTTGATAATCTCTAACTCTGCTGACAATTGCTTGACTGTAGCTTTTTGAGCAGCGACTTCAAAAGATTGGGGTGTTTTGATCTGCTCGATACGACTTATCGCTTCTTCAATTTGAGCTTCGGCAAATTTTGTGACGCTATCATAACGTGCGCGAGCTTCTGCTAACTTACTAGCAGCTAGGTTCTTCTCAGCTTGTTTTTCGTCATGATCTTCTAAATAAGCGATCGCTTCACCTTTTTTTAGCTGCTGACCTTCATCGACCAATAATTGGCTAATGCGACTGCCAACAGTCCCGCTAACTGTGATAACTTCTCCCTTTGGTTCAACACGACCTAAAGAAGTTACGTTTCTGGCAACTGGGACTTCAGGAACAACTTCAGGAGTAGTAGTAGTAGTAGCCACGGGCGGGTTAGCCTGAAGCCGCCAAAAATATAGTGCAGCTAGACCTGGAACCAACGAAGCTAATGCAGCTAGAGAGACTGCTACACGACCTTTATTTACAGTTTGTCCTGTCATATTATTTGATTGCTCCGTTTAACAGAATTGTTATATGGGAAACTTTTGCTAAGATACATACACTCGATCGCTTGATGTAGTCCGCCCAAGCTCAAATTAGAAATCTAAAATTTTTTATTCTAATGGGAATAATTGCTGTCGGCATGAACGATTAAAGCATTCTAGCTTTGAGTATGGCATTTGAAAGCTATAAACGAGACGAGGAAAAGTTTCAAAACTGCTTAATTTATGTCTGTTTTTTGTCGATCGCCGAATATACTATTCCGCAAGGACAAATAGCCATTAATCTCTACCCAAATGAGCAATACGTGCTTGTATTCAGATACTCATTACTCATTTCATTACTTACGGACAGTTAAATCTTATGCCCTAAGCGATTAACGTACTGCAATATTATCTGCCGCGATGTTTTTGTTTTCGTTTGTTTGTGGCAAGTTCGCGTTTATAGTTACGTTTAGCCACTCGTTCTTCTTTAGAAGTTAAACAACGCTCTTTTTTGTTTTCTTCCTGCTGAAGTCGCATAACTTCCCGTGATTGATTAGAAATACCCGATCGCTCTTTTTCTTTTCTAATTTGACGTTGCAGCCGTTTAGGATTGATGGGTCGTTTTTTAGCGTTATCGACGGGTAAGCCTACGGTCATACCCTCAACTAAAATTCGGTATTCTCCACTCAAAATAAATTCATAAACATTTTTTGAGCTAGGTTCTGAACCAAAAACATGACGTGCTGCATATAATAAACCGTCACGTTCTGATTCGAGTAAGGCAATCCAAAAAGGAGATTCAAATAAAATTGAGAGTTTCATATCTCTAATTTCAAATTTTCTCAGCAACTAGTGCTGTAGAGATTTTGATCACTAGTAAAGTGATTGCCATCTGTAGGAGCAAAATACTGCCTAAAATATACATATTGCCCAATCCCACAACTTTAATTACGGGTTGACTCAGGATAGGAGAAAGAAATTGACCTAAGAAAATAAAGGTGGTTAATCCCCCTAAAGCTCTACCACGCAGATAGCCAGGCACAATAGTCGCCAACCAATTGCTGAAGTTGGGCATACTTAAGCCAAACCCCAATCCGCTAAGAATTAAACCGATTAAAACTATTTGATAGCTGTTTCCTATACCGATAATAAATTGACCGATTGCCGTTGACGTGAAGGCAATAATGATAATGCTGCTAAAATCAAGACGTTGTTTGAGCGCACCGTAACGCGAAGAAGCAACTGCGCCTGCCAAAGTAGATACAGCGATCGCAATACCGCTTTGGGCAGCACTAGCGTTACTAACCTCCTTCAGATAAAAAGCCAACTGTACAAAGATTAAATAATAGACAATCATATATGCCATTGCCAAACCATAGATAATCCCCATAGACTCTTTTGGCAGCTTCGCAGGAGGGCGATTGTTTTTAGCACCTCTTACTTGTTCGATTTCGGGTTCGTATAGGGCGATCGCAATCAAGACCAAAACTACTAAAGAAAACAAATATATTAAAAAGGGAAAACGCCAGTTAAAATCGGCACTTATCCCGCCAATAGCGGCAAATACCATCCCGCCAAAACCCATAGCAGCAGCTTGCGTACCCATAAAGCTAGCTCGCTTTTGACCCTGATAGTAGTCGGTAATAATCGTCATTACCCCAGTCATAGTTCCCGCTACCGCTAGTCCTAGCAAAGCACGACTAAATATAATTGCCCACAAGGAATTTAAGAAAAAACCCGCGCTACCAGCAAGAGCATATAGTAAAGTTGAGGCAATCAATAACCGTTTGCGTCCAATACGGTTGATAAATATTCCGACTACCAAACCACCAAAAGCAATAAATAAGGCAGGAATGGTCAAGTCTAGTTTGACTAAATATTCTACGTTATCGACATCTGCAAAATGCTCCTGCATTGCTGGTAAGGAAGGAGCTATGATTGCTCCTGCCATTACAGTTAGGGTACTGGTTAGCAGTAAAGTAATTTTGATTAAAAATGAATCAGGGTTGTGTCGCTTTGTTGCCATTACAGTTAGGGTACTAGTTAGCAGTAAAGTAATTTTGCTGAAAAATAAATTAGGATTATGCCACTTCGTTAATTTTAGTTTGGGGCAAATGTTCGATCTTTGTTGAATGCTTTTAGAGCAGGATTATAAGCTGCACATAGCCGATCGCAATTTTAAAATTCTATCTTTGAAGTTCAAGCTGTGGGTGCAGATTGTGTATGAGTAGTGTTGAAGAAAAGTCTGTAGTAGAAAAAAAAAGATTCTAGCGTATGCTAGAACCTTTTCTTGAAGAGCAAAATCATTCCTAATTAAAATTCAAAACTAGACAAAATCTAATACGTCGATCTCCTGGGCATCTATATCGTATAGTGAAGCCAACACCTCTCCTGTAGACGATAGGCTGATTTCAGTATTGCCATTATGCTGTGCAATCTTTAAACAATCAAATTGTAAATGACTATCTAAAGAAAACTTATCTATTCCATCAGCGTAATCAAGAATTTGGTCTATTCCACTATCAGACGCAAGCTCAAATATATCGGCATTATCGCCACCGACTAAGGTATCATGACCTGCTCCACCTGTAAGAATGTCATATCCTTCTCCACCTCGCAGAATATCATTTCTTTTTCCACCTGTTAGGGTGTCGTTTCCTTTCCCGCCTACAATTAGGTCGTTTCCAGCACGACCATCAATATAGTTATTCCCGACATCACCATACAGGCGATCGTTATTATGGGTAGGATTGGAAATAGGATCGGCGCGGAGAATAGCGAAAGTACCATCTTCGAGTTGAGCTTGAAAAGCAACTTGACCTGAATCATTGAGTCCATCTTGGACAATCACTAATTCTTCGATTTTGACTCCAGCAATTTCATCTCCTACAGAAGCAACGAGACTGCTTCCCAACTCCGAGGCAACATAAATACCTGCACTGCCGTCATCTAGTTCAGCATAAAATGCTACCTCTCCATTATTGTTAAGAGCAGGTTCAGAATTAAAAAAGCTAAAACGCCCACCATCATCTACTAGTAATTCAGTTTTTCCATAACCGTCGATGTAAATGCCACGACTACCATCATCTCGCTGGGTTAAAAATGCCGTTGTACCTTCATCATTGATATTTGGGTTACTAAATAGATCGAATTTGCCATCACTGTTGGCAACTTCGGTAATTGTTTCCCCATCACCGACAAAAATACCTTGTCCCCCTGCATCTAAACCTGCATTAAATGCTACCTCGTCATTCTCATTAATCGAGGGAGAGATGTCTAAAGCCGTTATCGGTCCATCACCACCAATCGTATCTAAACTTACATCAAAGCTACTAAAAATACCGTCAGTCGAAGCAATTTCTGCGATCTGTCCATCGCTTACGGTAGAGATTGTGCTTGTGACTGGAAAATCCACTGGTACATCTAATAGATTCCCTGCAACGTAGACAACCGTACCGCGATTGTTTAAATTAGCACCAGCAAAAGAATTGAATGGTTTGGTACTTTCAATCAAGGTAGATGGTTCTTGTTCGCCGTTGCCAACTTGAATCGAAGCTCTATCCAACTGTATTATTGGTGCGCCATTCTCATCAAAAATCGGTGCGCCATTTTCATCAGTTAAAATGCTCGTTTCATTCTGAATAAAAGCAACTTGCCCCCAGTCGTTAATTGATGGGTCAAAAACAGGCTGAAAAGCTCCCGTATTTAAGAATATTTCGCTATTGTCTACAACAGTTCTACTTTCAAAATTGTCTTGAAAATTATTAGCATAGAAAATACCAGTTGGAGGTAAATCTGAACTGAGAAAACCTTCAAAAGCAATATTACCTCTTTCGTTGATTGCAGGATTAGCAAAAGATGTATAGGGCGGTGCAATAGTATCGGATAGTTGTGTAAAGTTAAAGCTATTCATAGTCGATAGAGATAGAGATATGACAATTATTCGACGCTATTTTATAGCACTATTACAATTTGACTTTAAGACGGTTTATTTAGCTAATATAAATCTCGACCAGCTTTGGCAAACAAATAATTAATTTTTACGGTATTAAAGTATATCTAATATTTAGAGCAACTCAAATTATGCCAAGAATATCGATAATTAAAACTAAATATTGTCAAAATGTCTAAATGCAGTAGGTAACCATAAATAAAAATTAAGCGGTTAATATCACTTTTAGATAGAACTTTAGTCTGTTTAAAAGTGATTTAAGCTGTTTTAATTACAAACTTCGTCAAATCTTTGCATATCTATCATTTATAAGCAAGGTTTTTGCTCTGGTTTACCTAAAATTTATATTAAAGCGTCTAATTTTCGTTGAGCTATATCTGAAATTTATGATTCTAGATTTATAAAAGTACTATAAACCTTTAAAATAAGCATTTTAAATACTATTAATTAACCAATTTTTGTATAACTCAATACTTAAATTTAAACTTTTTTCAACATAAAAAGAACAAAAGTTGCTAACATCTTCTGCTTTTGTTGTACCCAGACTTTGATTCGTAAATGTTAAATATGAGGAAAGCAGCTATAAACAAATATCAAGTGGTTCTGGTCATGCAATTACAGCAAAAGAACGGACAGCCTCCTCTAGACATCAAGGCAAAAATGGCATTGCTACAAATGTCAAGTGGTTACTGGATTTCACAATCGCTTTATGCTGTTGCCAAATTGGGAATTGCAGATTTACTCAAAGACGGTGCGGAAAATTACAAACAACTAGCCAAGATTACAGATACAGATTCTCAATCTCTCTATCGATTATTACGGGCATTAGCAAGCGTGGGCATTTTTGCCGAAGAGGAATCTGGTAATTTTACCTTAACTGAGATCGCTCAAGGACTCCGTAGTGATATTCCAGAATCGATGCGGGACTCAATTCTATTAGGAGGAGAAGAATACTACTACGCTTGGAGTAATTTACTTTATAGTTTAAAAACTGGCGAAAACGCATTTGAGCAAGAGTATGGGATGCCCGTATTTGACTATTACAGTCAAAATGTAGAGTCTGGAGAAATATTTGATCGCGCCATGAACAATATCTCCGAAGCAATTAAACCTGCTATTGTCAATGGCTATGACTTTTCAGAAATTACAACTTTGGTAGATGTTGGTGGTGGTAACGGTAGTCTAATTACAGCTATACTCCAAGCCAATCCTCATCTTCAAGGGACTTTGTTCGATCGGCTAGATGCGATCGCTACTGCTGAGTCACTCTTAAACGCCGAGCAAATACAAGATCGCTGTGAAACGGTCGAAGGAGATTTTTTTGAGTCTGTACCCAGTGGTGCGGATGCCTACTTCTTAAAATACATACTGCATAATTGGGATGACGACCAGGCGATCGCTATTTTACGCAACTGTTATCAAGCGATGTCGCCAAATAGTAAGCTGCTGATAGTCGAACAGGTTATTCCTCCAGGTAACGAGCCATTTTCGGGCAAACTAATCGATTTACATATGTTGGTAACGTTGGGTGGTCGCGAACGTACCGCAGCCGAATATCAATCGCTTCTAGAAGCATCTGGCTTTAGCTTGAACAAAATTATTCCTACTCGCTCTAACGTCAGCATTATTGAAGGTGTTCCGATTCAATAGCGATCGCTTTTAACTATAACAATGCTACAGATATTTAGGACACTTAGTTGAGTCTTTAAAACTTATTACTTACTACTTTTGAAGCTCATAGCTTTTTCCTAACTAATTGACGTACTGCAACAATTATCGGCGCAGCGATCGCGCCATCAGTTACTAATCTCTAAATATATTAAAACTAAAGTCATGGAATTTCTCAAAAATTATTGGTATCCTTTAGCTCTATCTTCAGAAGTACCAGCCGACAAGCCTTATAGTACTTCGCTATTGAATGAACCGTTGGTGCTGTTTCGAGACGAAGATGATAATGTTATTTGTCTTTACGATTCTTGTCCTCATCAAGGAGTCCCTTTATCTCGCGGTCAAGTTAAAAACGGCAACGTAGAATGTCCATATCACGGGTGGCAGTTTGGTGCGGGTGGAGACTGCAAAAAGATTCCCTCTATGGCAGAAGATGCTCCTATACCCAAGGGTGCTAAGTGTAACTTTGCCTATCCTACAGAAGAAAAGCTGGGGGTAGTATGGGTATTTGCTGGCGATCGCACGGCGATGACACCTTTACGTCTGCCAGAAGGGACAACCGAAGAGGGTTGGAGACACGAAGTAATTGTCAAAGAATTAGATGCCTCCCATAAGCTCATGATTGCTGGAGCATTGGATTTTGCTCATTTTCCTTTCCTGCATACCCAAACCATTGCTAAGAAAGAGCAACGAAATTATTTGCGCCCGTTGGACGTTAGTTTAGAGAAATACGAACACGGGATGAATATGAAGGTGAAAAATCCTGACGGCGAATATAATGATTTCGTCTACTTTTTTGAGCCACCTTGTTTAGTTAAGGTCTTAATTGAACCAAAACCAGGCTGGAAACTAATTGCCAATGATTACTTTGTTCCCCTGACAGAAAACAAAACTAGAATATTTGTCTTCGAGTGTCGCGACTGGCTAGTTTGGAATCCTTTAGTTACCTTTGGACTGAAAAAGAAAGCCAGCAAAATTTTAGAAGAAGACTTTCCCATCCTGATGATGCAGCAGGATTGGCACGAAAAAGGTTATGGAGACTGGAAATGTACGGTTAAGGCAGATTTACTTTCTCTACGCTACCGTCAGTGGTACGATCGCCTAGAAAGAGAATTTACCAAGACTTCTACTGAAGGTACTGTAAACAAAAAAATACAAATGCAAGAAGAAGCACTCCATTATGAACTTAGCGTTCCTCAAATTAAGTAAATTGTAAACTAATGACATTTACAAAAATAGTCTCCCAAAATATGAGAGGCTATTTATTTGGTCTAATTAATAATTAATTCTTAATTGCCAAAGTCAGACCATCAGCAATCGGTAACATATAGTCGTTTTAAATAGCAACCAGATTATCTTTGAAAAAAGTAGCAAGTAGCAGACGCGCTTCGCGTCTCGACTTTCCTTCCCAAAGGCGGCGAACTCCAGTTCGCGCAAGTAGCAAATAATATTTAATCTTACAATCAATACAAAACTACCATAAGGAAATTAATTGGAATGACTATACTAATTGTGACTCGTTTATCCTGATGTAGTTCTCGATTGAGATTGGCGATCGCTACACCTTGGTCATCTAATTCAGTCTTGACTAGATCTCCCTTCCACCACAATACATTGGTGTCTAGTTTGCTGCATATATGATTATGAACAAAGAAAATTAATGATTCCCCAAGTCCCCAAGTCCCCAAGTCCCCAAGTCCCCAGTCCCCAGTCCCCAAGTCCCCAAGTCCCCAAGTCCCCAGTCCCCAGTCCCCAGTCCCCAGTCCCCAGTCCCCAGTCCCCCAGTCAACCTCTACCATCCCCTGAAGGTACAACGCCATTTTTGTTATCGCGCCAAAAAAGGACGCTGGCTATAGCTAGGGTTTTTTCGTGGGCGATCGCTACCTCTACATTAATATTTTGTCCCAACTGCTGTCTTAAATTATTCTGAAGCAGTATCTTAGGTTGACCACTATCACGATGTCTAACTTCTAAGTCTCGATAGTTGATATTGGGAAAGTTTAATCTATTGGTAACTTTAATGAAGGCTTGTTTGGCGCACCATAAACCAGCAACAGATAGTAAGGGAGTTGGTTTGTTGAGGCAATAATTTTGTTCGTAATGAGAAAATATATCAGTCCGATTCTGGAGCGATCGCAACTGTATTTCTTCGATAAAATATATTTCTTGCTCAATAATAATCAATCGTGAAGATTTGCCTAAGTGCATTTACAGCAGTTTTTATGCTTGATAGAACTACGTTCGAGATTAACTGGCTTTTAGCTTAAAATTAGCTAATAGCTAGGGTGAAGCCCTTTATAAAATCTCTAGACTATATAAGCTATATTTGATTGCAATATCTGTTCGGTGTCTTGCAGGTGATTTGTTTTGCTTTTTGTCGGTTTTAATAGCTGATGCCTAATACTGTCTCTAACTTCAGAACTTACATAGCTACTGCGATCGAGACAATCTAATAACAATAGATTAGCCTGAAAATATTGTTGGAGAACTTCTTGCTGCTGAGAATTAAAATTCCATTGATGAGCTATATTACGATACTTCATTGCCATGGAGTTGAGATCGCTAAACCAAGCTTTTCCTTCTTGATGCCACCACAGCCAAAACTGAGTTTCATTTTCTTGGGAAGTAGAAATTCTTTGTTTCATTCTTTGTAATTCTTTAGTTAGCTCTGGTTCAATTTTTATAGCATGGCTAATTGCTCGCTTGAGCGAACGTTGCAAAATTAGTGCAGGATTATGTATTGATTCTAAAATGGGCATCAAGTTCAAAAGATTAAATAAGCTCAAATCTAACGCTAAGTCTGCATTGACAGCGATTCCCTCACCAAAGTGGGGATCGAGCTTTAACATTAAAGAAAAGTTAGTGCCGATACTGCCCAAAATCTGACCGAATCCCATACTATAGTAAAATACCCGAATTACTTCTTTTTGGCACTCAGTTAATCTTAAACCGCCAGAAGTTTGAGCTAGATTGACTTTCTCTTGAGAAGGCTCTGATTGGGGAATAATTATTGACTCAGTTTTACAGTTTACCCATTCTAAAAACGCCGTAATCTGGGAAAAGCGATCGCCAAGGTCATCGATTTGTTGACTCATTATCGAAAATAACTGATCTGCCTGAGGTGACATTTCTGCTACTAGTAAAAAAATCTCATGCCATCTTTCTTCTGTTAAATGGCTGACTAAATGATTTAACATCGCTATAGATACAGCTAGATCGCAGGGAGCAACAAATTCTTTAGCTGTTAAATATTCTTGAAATGCTAAATGAGAAAATGAATAAACCTTTTTGGCTTGTTCTACTAATAAACCATGTTTGGCTTCAATCGATTTGAGAACTTTCTGAGCATCAATTCGGGATATGTCTAGTTGGCTCAAGTTAGCTGCATAGTCGGCAATATAAAATTTTAGCTCTGTTTCTTTGAAGAAATATTCTTTGCGTTCAAAGGTTCTGCGAGCAACTTTACACAGTAGTTCTTTTTCTTGTTGCAGAGTCAAACCTCCCGCTTGTTCTCTCTCGATCGCCCGTTCTGCATCCCACTGTTTGAGCATGATATCCAAACCTTCCTCATATATTTCAGCACGGCTAACGGGAAAATCGGCTGATTCTTCAAACACAATACACAACAGAACCAATAATAGTGGATTAGTCGCAAACTCTTGAATTAAATTATTC
This sequence comes from Waterburya sp., assembly GCA_965218345.1. Lineage (GTDB taxonomy): Bacteria > Cyanobacteriota > Cyanobacteriia > Cyanobacteriales > Xenococcaceae > Waterburya. Next base: position 3,811,857 of record CBDCKS010000002.1, on the reverse strand, counting down.
TTGATCACTTTGGTTAGAAAGTCGCAACTTATTTGAGTATTTTCAGGTTCGAACCATTTAACAGCAAAATCTTCAATCTGTCTGGGTTTAAAATCAGCAATTTCTACTTCGGTGAACTGTTCAAAATTACAGCACTGTACGCCGTGACGACAGCTAATAATATAATAATTGTGGGGAAACCATTTTGTAAATCTGCGTAAATGCTGGCAAACGACACTACGATTTGAAAATTTGACTTCATCTAGTCCATCGAGAACAATTAAAAATTTGCCTCGATTCAATAACTGTCTGACCAAATTAATTTCTATTTGACAATCTTCAGCTAACTGGTTAGATATATAGTCAACTAAATCTAAAGATGATGTGTAAGCTACAAAATCTCTTAAGGGAACAAATATAGGAATGCGATCGCTTTGAAGCCCACCTTCTAGACATTGTAAAGTCAAATGTTTTAAAAACATGGTTTTCCCAGAACCAGGCTTACCCAAAACAATTAGCTTGGAATAGCACATTGCTGCTTTGTCACCAAGTATTTCTACTTGTTTTGGTCGATCGTCGTTGAACTCCAAATCACAATCTTTAGCATTACTGACAACCCGAAATGAATGCAGAGCGTCAACTTTCAGCCTCCGTCTACCTTTTATTTTTAAGTATACCTTAGTATCAACATATATATTTTCGGTAAGTTTAGGACAAGACATATCTAATACTCGCATCGTCCCGCACATTGACCAAATTCTACCTCTAGCCAAATCCCGAAATTGCTCGACTACAGAGTCTGAGATTGCTTCGACTCTGCCGTTTAAAGAGTCTGCACGTATAAATGATGGGCAGATGGGACTAAAGCCATTGTCCTGTTGACCAATATTAACGGCGATCTGGTTATTTTCAGTTATTTCATTACTTATTACAGTTGGTTTCGGTAATTTTGCTACTTCTGGGGGGAGTTCTGCCACTTCTTGCCAAAGCAAATCTAATTCTTGACAAATTTTATGAAAATTTTCTCTACCTACAGGTTTACCTGCAAAAAAATTCTGTACGGTAGAACGGGAAATTTCTAGTTCTGCTGCAAAATCTATTTTCGTAGGAAATCTAAGTATTGCCCGACTAGCTAACTGAATCCCCTCTTTTGAAGCCTTCAATGATCTCTTGGAAATATGCACCATTTTCCTTGCTCTGGTTAGCTATTTATATTTAATTATTGGATATCTAATCTACATTAATAATTACATTATTACAATTTAAAATTCAACAAGGTAGCGTAGATAACATCTTTTATTACTATTAAGATTGCGTGTTAAAAATGTTGCGTAATTAATCAAAAACATTTTTTCTTCTCCATAAATTTTGATTAGCTATTGCATTAGCAATAATTACTTTTACTGTCGGTTTCAGACATAGTAACTTACATTACAATAGTTACTTTTATCCTTTGTTTTAAATATAGTAACTTTTGCCAGAAGCAGCTATGTTCTATTTCGTACATAATTTATGTCCTATTACGTACATATGTGTATATGGACTTATGTACTATTACGTACATAGGAAAATCTTGTCATAAAACTATGCTTAGATACAGTTTAAATTAAGATTATCATATTTAACTATCATAAGCTAGTAACAGAATTTAGCGACCTAATATTATCTATTATTTTTCTGTAGCCTTTATCATGCAATTCTTACAAGCTTCATGGGCTATTTAGCTGCATTTTTTAGTAACTTATGATCCTTAAATCGAGATCGCTTTTATAATACAGACAATTCACAAACGTATTGCTCAAGATCGCTAATTTATAAGCAACAAAATATAAGGTTCAAATATTATATTTATGCCTTTGAACAAAACTTAAACAGAATTTGAACATAAAAACTAGATTATTTATACATGATAAAAGTTGTTGTATGTCAAACTCAAGTCAATACATTTAAATAATTTCTGGACATTTTATTAGTAAATGATTGATCATTGGTTATCAGCACAATTATATTTATTAGTTGTTTAAGGTTTAGTGAAGAGCAAACAAAACAACTGAAATAGAATATATGTAGCTTTTTAGTTTAGTAATCTAATAATCAAAGGCTAAATTAATTTTCTCTACTCTATAGTTGTCAGAGCGTATTTTTAGCTTTGACCAATGCTCGACGGGCGCAGCCTGCTCTGATTATGAACCAAAAAATGTCCTTCGATCTAATCTATTAGTTATCCAAAAAAATCTAATGAGTGTAATTTCATCAGAATCAAAAGCTACAATTTCTCTAGACGCAGACTTAGTTACTTTAGTTAACGTTTTTAAGGTTAAGCCAGAAAATCAGCAGCAGTTAGTAGAAATGCTAATTGATGCCACTGAAGAAACGATGAAAAAACTGCCAGGGTTTATTAGTGCCAACATTCATAAAAGCTTAGATGGAGAATGGGTAACCAACTATGCCCAATGGAAAAGCGTTGAAGATTTTCGCGGCATTTTTCAAAATCCCGATGCTCGAGAACATATGCCTAAGATAGGTGCGATCGCCGAATCTTCTCCCGTACTCTACGAAGTTTGCTATACCAAACACGCCTAAGTAGGTAGGGCAAATTAATTAGAAGATAGTCTCGTTACTTGAGTAACGAGTAACAAGTAATGAGTAAAAAAAATAGATCGTAATATCTTGCTTACGCTTGTTTTACATTTAATTCCACCCACCTACTTAATATGATTACCAACCAACCGACTAAAGCACCGAAAGAACGGGGAATGCCACCGCAGATTATGATTCTGCAAATGATGAATGCTTACCGTCTTTCCCAAAGCATTTCAGTAGCAGCGCAGCTTGGTATTGCCGATTTATTAAAAGATAAGCCCAAAAGCGTTGCTGAATTAGCAAAAGAAACTTCAACCCATCCTCAATCCCTATATAGGCTATTGAGAACCCTAGCCAGCTTTGATATTTTTAAAGAATTAGACGATCGCACCTTTGAATTGACCCCCAGAGCAGCTTTACTACAGTCTGATGTTCCTGGTTCACTACAGGGTTATGCAAGCGTCATGGGGACTCCATGGCATTGGCAGATGTGGCAAGAAGTTTTGCACAGCGTCAAAACTGGCGACTCGGCATTTGAAGAGATACACGGCATGGATTTTGAAGAATATTATCAACAAAATCCTGATGTAGCCCAAGACTTTGATGCAGCCATGAAAGGAGCTTTAACCCTAAGCGATCGCGCTATCTTGGGAGGCTATGACTTTTCTGACTTTAAACAGGTGGTAGATATTGCTACGGGTGGTCAAGGAGATGGTGAACTGATTGCCTCTATCCTGCGCCAAAATCAGGACTTAAAAGGGATTCATTTTGATACTGCATCCCGTATATCTAAAGCCGAGGCGGTAGCTGAAGATAAGTCTTTAGGCGATCGCTGCGAACTAATAGATGGTGACTTTTGGCAGTCTGTTCCTGACCAAGCAGATGCCTATCTAGTCAAAAATTTGATTCACGATTATGACGATGCCAAAGCTGGTCAGATTTTGAGCAACATACATCAAGCCATAGCCAGTGACGGTAAGCTTTTAGTCGTCGAAATGATCGTTCCTCCAGGCAATGAACCATCTTTAGCCAAAATTTTGGACGTGGAGGCAATGATTATGACTCCAGGCGCGATCGAACGCACTGCCGAAGAATACGAGCAATTATTTGCCAAATCTGGTTTTGAAGTTAAGCGAATTATTCCCACCAAATCGCCGATGAGCATTATCGAAGCCGTACCAATTCAGAAGTAGGGGCGGTTCGCCCTTACAGAATGATGTGTGTATAAAAAATAATTTTAATTGGAGCAAAGCATGACAACTACAACTAGTACTCCCAAGGCAAAACAGCCTAGCGCATTGCCCAATGTACCACCTGCGATCGCCATGTTGCGTTTTTTGGGCGGGTTTCGTATTGCCAGAATTATTTATGTGGTAGCCGAGTTAGGCATTGCCGATTTATTGGTCGATGGGGCAAAAACCAGCGCAGAATTGGCGCAGGCTACCGAAACCCACGAATCATCTCTTTATCGAGTATTGCGATCGCTTGCTAGCGTCGGCATATTTGCCCAAGACGATGACGGCAAATTTAAACTAACTCCTCCTGCTGAATATTTAACTGGTAACACCCCAGGTTCACTCCGCGATGCGATTAAATTCCTCGGACAAGACTGGCATTGGCAAGTATGGGGAGAACTTCCCTATAGTATTAAGACTGGAAAGCCAGCATTCGATCGCCTTTTTGGACAGGGCTTGTTTGAATATTATTTAAATCCCGAAGCAGCCGAAACTGCCAGCAATTCCAAAGTTAGTATTTCTAGTCGCGCCTCTAATTCTTTAATGGCTAACTACGATTTTTCTAGCACATCTACATTAGTAGAACTAGGAATCTTTGCTGGTGCGGGAAGTACGATTATTCCCTTGCTCAAAGCTTATCCAGAAATGAAGGGAATCTTATTAGACTTTGAAAGTGCGATCGCTGTTGCTCAACCCGCGATCGAGCAAGCTGGTCTAACAGAACGCTGTCAGCTAGTTTCAGGCAACTGTGTCGAGACAGTTCCTAGTGGAGGTGACACCTACATTTTGATGTTCGTTATTCATAATTGGGACGACGAACAAGCAATAAAAATTCTTCAGAACTGTCGCGAAGCGATGACAGACACAGGAAAGCTTTTACTAGTAGAAATGATTATGCCTGAAGGTAATGAACCTTTTGTCGGTAAATTGATCGATCTAGAATCTCTACTGACTACTCCTGGGGGGCGCGAACGCAAAGAAGATGAATATCGGGATTTGTTAGTCAAAGCAGGTTTGAAAATTGCCCGAATTATTCCCACCCAAACAGCAAACAGCATTATTGAAGCTGTGCCTATTAGAAAATAACCAATAACTAATAACTAATAACTAATAACTAATAACTATAAATGGTATTGCAACAAAGATCGCAGCTAAAGTCCGCCGAAGAAATGCCAGGAAGTTTTGGTAGTTCTAAAGGCGAGACAAAAGAACTCTTTGCTGGAGAGGAAATGTTTTACCGCCAGCGTTTTCAGCGTCATGGTTCAGTTTTTAAATCACGCATATTTGGTAAAAAGTTTGCTTTTTTGATCGGCACGGAAGCCAACAAGCTAGTGTTGATGGATAAAGCAGATCATCTGTCGGCAGAACAAGGTTGGATATTTCTCAAACCGATTTTTGGAAGCGGGGTACTGCTTCAAGATGGCAAAAGACACAAAGCCATTCGTCGCCTGATCCATCCTGGGATGCACGGACAGGCACTTAATAATTATTTTGCTACCATCCATCTGCTTGCCGAGAATTTTCTGGCTGCAAAAGCCACTGAAGGAATTTTACCCGCGATCGACGCTTTTACCGAATTTTCCCTAACCGTAGCACTTCAGCTAATTTTGGGTACAGAAACAAAAGCCGAGTTTGCAGAATCCCTTCAATACTTTCTAACTATGTTGGTTGGGCGTAGAGCAAAATTACATTTAGATTTACCTTTTACCCTGTATGGACGTTCTCAGTCAGCACGTCGTAAACTGAAAACATTTTTACAGCAAAAAATAGCCACTCGTCGCCGAAATGGCGATCTCAAAGAGTCTCAAGACTTTTTAGGCTTATTCTTGGCTTCCGTTACCGAAGACGGCGATCCCTTAAGCGATACGGAAATTATCGACCAATTATTGATGGTTTTGTTTGCAGGACACGAAAACCCTGCCGTCTTAATTTCTTGGTTACTGTTGGAACTAAATGCAAATCCTGAATGGAAAGAACGTTTACTGAGCGAACAAAAAGAGGTTGTCGGCGAAGATTCTTTGCATCTATCTCATTTAAAACAGTTTACTAACCTGGGCTACGCTCTCAAAGAAGTAGAAAGGCTCTATCCTCCAGTACAAAATATATCTCGCGGTGTAGTCAAAGAGATCGAGTACGATGGCTATCGTATTCCTGCTGGCTGGATGGTGGATGTATCTCCCATGCTGACTCACCGCCTACCAGAAATATATGCCAACCCAGATTCTTTCGATCCAGATCGTTTTGCCCCTCCCCGCGAAGAAGACAAACAGCATCCCTTTTCTCTAGTTGGTTTTGGTGGCGGTTCTCATGTGTGTCTGGGTTATCAGTTCGCCCAGATGGAAATGAAAATATTCATGTCCTTGCTGCTACGTCACTATGACTGGCAAATAACTCCTGAAAAAAGTGCGATCGCGCCAGTGTATGAACCTTCCAAAATACAAGACCAGCTAGAAATTAAAATACATCAGTAGATATGGGCGTAAATAAATCCAGCATTAGTAGATCTTAGAAGCCTTAAAATTAGATACTTCTAACTAGCTGCGGTGGGTACATCTTGCTGACCTCTGACCTCATTCTCAACCGATATTTCTGATTCGTGCAAGAGGTCTAATAGTTCTCTACAGATTTGAAATATCAATTCGCAGATCTAAAGTTTTTGCCCACTCACGCAAATAGTAAAGTAAACCATAGATAAACATCACCATGCCAACCATTTCCATAAACTCCTCAACCGTAGCAACTAAAGCATAGGTCAAATGTTGTTGTCCTTGGGCTTCAGCAAAATAGCTACCCACCATTTCCATCACTAATGCGCCACCAATATAGACACAGGCCGCCGAAACAAAGTGTTTTTTAGTGTTTGATGGCAAATGGCGCACAAATCTAATGTAGCGTCTGGCAAACCAGGCAACAAAAACCATCCCAGGAATAACCCACAGAGAATGAAGAAACCAAGGAAGATGGAGAGCATCGCTGAATTGAGGAATAATCAGAATCTCGTGAATACTCACTAATTCATCGATCGCCAGCCAAAGAAAAATTAAGGATAATAACTGCCAGTCTTTAGTATAGCGATCGCCCTGTTCTTTTTTCCCTATGGCAATAATCTTAAGCAAAATTGAGCAAAAGCCAATCATAAAAGTAGAAAACCAGCTTGGGAAATTTAACTCTCTATCTAGATTCCACAGACTCATCCAATCCTGACGGTAGTCGAAAACATACTTGGCAATTTGAATTCCCGTGCTTACAACGGTAAAGAAAACAACTGCGATCATTAAATACCTAACAACTGCGCCAGGAGAAAGAGAAAGTTTAATTTGCATTCGACTAATTGAAAGTGGATTAAATCGATATTAAACTATCTCTCTGCTAGATTCCGAAATTACTTTAGTTTCTAACCAAGAATATAAAAGCCACGAACATTTTCAGTAGTTTCGGACTGTAAATTAACAACGTCATTAAAAACTTTTTTGGTACTCCACCCTGACTTCGTTAAATGTGTAATTGTAGGTAGAACGTAGCGATGAGTTGCGATTAATGTTATAAATCCCTTCTAAATTAGGATACAGGGTTAAATAATCTAAACCAATTTTTTTACCCAATTTTACTGTTGTATCATCTACTTTATATAACACGCTGTTTAAGAGAGGAGTAACTACAAACGTGTTCACTCCCATATTAAATAATTGCGATTGACTATCGCCACCGTTGCCCAAATTGCTGGCAAAATCTATGAATCGACCACTTAGTAAGCTGATAATTTCTCCTTGATCGAGAGAAGGAATGCTCGTCAATTGTACTGCTGGAGAATTAATTAAGTTGCGATCGCCACCTGTTAGAGACACTTCATTGAAACATTTTGTTAATTGATTTAGTTCTGTTTGACTATAGTATTTTTTGTTTTCAACTAAAGGAGCATCGTTAGGACGAATAGTACTAGTATTACAGTTGGTGCTGTTCTCAGCCAAGTTTGGTAATATTTCTGCGGTTTCACCATCAATTACCAAACTAATTCTAATAGTTTCGCTGTCATTACCTTGTGAGATAGGATCGTCTATTTCATTAGAGTTAGCTTCAACTGAACGTAAACTATTAAATTGTTGTTGCTTAATATCTTCAACTTCGGTTACTAAAATAATATCTAGGGCAGGATCGAATACTCCAGCTTCTGGAGTAAAAACTATCGTATTTTCTCGATCGCGAGCTAAATCAAATTTATTGCTAAATAAGTTTACGTCGGCGCGAGTCAACGTTAAAGTCCCTTTAGGAATAATATTACTAGGTTTGTCAACCGTACCATTAAGAGTCAAACCACCATCGAGTTTAAATTCATATACAGGAGCTTGTTCAAAGCTGAAGTCTTTGAGGTTGACCTTTAGGTTGTTTAAGGCAGTAACAAAACCAGAGGATTTAGCAGCAGAGGGTTGTTGATTGTTTCCTGGGGCTTTAGACAGTGCCTTTGCGCCTGAAACCGTATTGCTAACCTTACTTTTGGTTAATTGAACGGTTTCTTCTTGGGTAGGGGCTTCAGTTTTAGGAAGAGATACTTTACCATCTTCTAAGGTAACTTTTCCGCCGATTACAGGTTCTAAAGATGCTCCTGTAACTGTAACTTTACCCTCGACTCCACCTTTATAGAGCTTTCTAATATCAATATCGCCTTCGGGAAGATCGATAGTTAGGGGCTTGTCTAAGTTATTAACTGCGGTAAGAATGGGCAATTTACCCGTAACGGATAAATCTTTTTTGGCAAAGGTAGCGTCTAAATTCTCAACATTAACTATCTGATTATTTATGGTAATTTTGCCTGTACCGACAAATGGTTCAGTAAAGAAAGGCGTTTCTACCGCGACATTAGCATCTTTGAGGTTAACTACTCCTTGGGCATCTAAATCATAAATGATGCCTTTTCTGTTCAAATCTAAGCGGGCATTAGCATTTAATTTGGCATTTCCATCTCCACCAATCCAGTTTAAGTAATTTTGGCTAAAGGCACCTAAAAAGACAAATGCTTCTTTGTCTACATCGGCTTTAGCTGTCAGGCGATCGCTTTTACCTGGGATAATCGGATAGGGTACGCTGGCTTCTACCCGAATTGAATCAGGTGCAGTAGTATTAAATGCTAATTTACTGCCGTCGTAGTCAAAATCTCCCGCTAGCTTGGCAGGTAAGACGTTGCCGTTAAACGCTCCATCTGTAAAAGCTACTTTTCCTGCTAGTTGCGGGTTACTAGGCGATCCTTTAATTGTGCCTGTAGCGTTGATTTCTCCCGCTAGATCCACGGGAATCTTAACAAAATTACCAATATTATCTACGGTTAAATTGTTGATGGCAAATTGGGCATCTTCTTGTTCTGGGGATAGTTTACCTTTTAAAGATAAAACCGCATCTTGAACCTGTATTTTAGCTTTATTTAAATCCACCGTTGTTCCCTGGAGATCTCCTGCGATCGCCACTTTAGGTATATCTATAGATTGCGACTCTTCGATCACTAGACCCAAAGGAGGAACTATATTGGGATAGGCTGGGATAGTCTGCCACTGCCAGTTATTTCCTTCTACGTTAAAGTTTGCTTTGGGAGTTTGAATTGTTCCGCCTAAAGTTATTTGCCCCACATATTTGCCTTGAATATTTAATTCTGTAGGAACATTGCCTGTTTCTTTTACGGCTGCATTTGCCTGGATTTTTTTATTTACATTACGTAACTGATTTAGTTTACGGGCGATAGATTGATCGACGGTTTCTTTATCTGGGGCAGGTTTAACCGCAGCAGCTTCACCGTAATCGGAAATATTAAATAAGTCAGTCACGTCTGCAACCGTAAACCAGCGAAAAGTAGTCAAAGCATCTTGAATGTAGGCTTGGGGAATATCTAACTTCCCGTCAATTGCCCCTGACTTAAGATTTAAAGCAGCGTTGAGATTGTATTGACTATTACCCAACTCCAGAGAAGAATTGCTAATTTTGGCGATGTTTTTGGCGGGATCGTAGTTGAAATTGGCATCAAGCTGTTTTGCCTGGATATAGCCTACCCCTGGCTTATTAATAGCAATATTACCTTGGGCTGCTAAGGTATAAAGATTGAGAGCAATTTTCCCTGAAGTTTTACCCTGCAAAGCCCCGTCAATTCCTGCTGCTTTAGCGGGGGCAAGATTGAGTAAGGCGAGAGGGAAATTGTTAATATCTAGAGAAAATATATCACCGTTGCGATCGCCTGTTGCAATTACTGGGTTATCTGTATCTTCTCCCTGACGTAATTCTAAGCTATTAGGTAAGTAGGGCAGTTTACAGTCACTAGCGGTACAGGGAACAGCACTAGCAGCAATTACATCCTGTTCACCTTTAAGATTAAGAGCAATTTCCTTACCTGTCTCGACATTAACTGTACCCGCCATCACAGGATCGAAGGCAATGTCATTAAAGGCGAAATTCTGTAGCTGTAAATCTCCTGTTAGATTAATATTGCCTGGGTCACTAGGGGCAGAAATTAGCTGTTTACCTTGAAATTGCCCGTTAAAAGCGGCTTTCCCTGCAATGTTGACGTTTTCAGCAATCAACTGATCATTTTGGCTAGCAGCAGCCACAACCTGGTCTATGGGTAGCCGATCAAAGTCGAGGTTAGCCACAACATCAAGATTGGTCTTGGCAATGTCTAAATTACTGGTAACGTTGGACAGGGTTAAATTCCCCTTAGCATCAATATTTTGCGCGCCAGTGTTAGCGGTAAAGTTGTTGATCGCTACAGGAACATTAATATCTTTGTTGAGTACAGGCTTGATATCTCCTGACAAATCCGCCTGGGCATTTAGGTTATCAAGTTCTACCGAAGCAAACTTTTTAGGGGCAAATTCATTTAAGAGTAATTGAGAATTAACGTTACTTGCGTTGACGTTTGCCTGCCACTGGTTGTTTTGAAGACTGGCGATCGCTTTTACTGTGCCGTCAGCCACACCTAAATCCGCATTAACACTGGCATCTACAGTACTTAAGTCAGGGTTTTTGGCAAAGGTTAATAGCTGTTTCAATTCCCCAGAAGCCCTCACCTGACTAGATCTTATGTTGGCGGGAATTGGTAAATTAGGGACAATGCGGTTTAAGTTAATCTGACTAGTATTAGCATTTGCCAGAACTCTACCTGAATCTATCTGACTATCAACCGCTACTGCTTCGCCATCAACGCTTAAATTTAAATCTGCATCGGCTTTAACACTACTTAGATTAGGGTTATCTTTAAATGCCAGCAATTGTTTCAATTTACCAGAGGCATTTACTGTTCCTGACTGCACAGAGGCAGCAACAGGTAAACTAGTTACAAAACGATCTAGCTGGATATTATTGGTAACTGCCTTAGCTTTGACATTACCCGAATTTAGCTGACTGTTAACTACAACATCGCCACCGTCAACATTTAAGTTTAAATCAGCAGTGCCGTTAATTTTTTCTACATCAAGCCGATCTAATCTGCCATTAAGATTAGCTTTAGCGGTATTAACCGCCACGGGACGATTTAAGTTCAGGTTAGGATTATTAACCTGTGCCAGAAAAGGCGTTAAATTCAGTGAGTTAGCATCTAAGCTTGCTTGCCACTGCTTATTGTCTAAATTAGCCTCCGCCTCTACATCCGCCTTGCCATCACCATAGGTAATTTCCGTATCCCGCAGAGATAATTTATTGTTGGCAAAAGCTAGTTCTCCCGATCCTGCAATATCCTCTAAATTATTGGCGCTGGCTTGGGGTATACTCCAGTTAACTAGGGCATTAGGCTTATCTACCGTGCCGTTTACCTGTCCTTTTGCCCTAAGATTACCCACTGCAACTTTTTCAGGCAGTTGATAATAAGGGGTAACTAATTCCTGAGTTGGTAAATTTGCTTGAAAACTAAAATCCAAAGGCATTTTAATTGCGTCTATAGCCTTATTGTTTTCTAAAGCCTGTCTCAGATTTGTTTCAATCGTACCTTTAGCGGTAACGTTCCCTCCCTCCACAGGATTTATCTGTACATTGTTTAGAACAACCTTATTTAGATTAGCCTGGAAGTCAGCATTTATTTGTTTAAAAGAAGTTTTATCTATCCTTACAGGTTGAGTATTATTAATATTTCCCATCAGTTGAGGATCTTTAATCCCACCCCGCACTTTAACCTGTGCTTCTACTTCTCCTGCTAGATCGACAGGTACTTGTTTGATTAGATTACTAGGTATACTAGCTAACTGAAAAGGCAAGACATTTAAGTTCAGGTCATAGCCACTATCTAAGTTAACCTTTCCTCCTACCTGGGCAGTAATGTCGCCTAGACTAGCTTGAGTTTGCTTAACATCAGCATTACGACCACTAAAGTTTAATTTAGATTCTGCTGAAACAGGGGCATTTAAATCGGTAGCTTTCCCCTCCACATTTTGCAGATTAACCATTCCTCTGACGTTGGCGGTATTAATCTCTGACCAGGAAGGAATATTAATATCTAAGTTGACATTAAGTAAACCACTATTAAGCTTTACAGGGGAATTAGGTAAGAGGGTAGCAACATCAGATAAAGCCAAATCTTTAACCAGCAATTTTGTATCGGTTGTGACAGTTTTTAACTTAGTTTCACCTTTTATAGTTGCTTTTGCCTGTTCAATTCCTGCATCTAAATCATAAGTCAGAATTTCTTGCTTTTGATTAAGTCTTCCGCTACCGTCTAGCTGCGCCTTAAGAGGATTTTGCTTATAAGGTACGGCGGTAATGTCGGCTTGGTCAACATCTAAATCCACATCAAAATAAATTGGGAGCTTTTTTTTCTCTTTATTGAGAAAATCTAGATTAATCCATTGCCCATCCTTTTCTTGTTCCAAATAAATATTAGGGTGAATTAAAGCCACGTCTATAGGCAAGGTACGGCGAAATAAAACAGGAAAGATATTAAATCCGACCTTAACCCCGTCTACTTCTACTTTGTCAGGATCGTTAGCAGTAGCAGGAATAACCGTCTTACCAAACTCTATTCCGCCCAGAGAAAAGCCTTTAACTTCACCTAAGTCAATGGGACGTTGAATAAACTTACCAATTTGACTTTCTAGAAACGGCGGTAATTTCTTTTTAACTAACACTTGCGTCCCCCAATAGCCTAAACTACCAAAAGCTGCGATCGCAATTGCCCCTGTTGCTACTGTTTTTGGGGATGATTTTAGTTTATTTATTAATCGCTTCACGGGATTTGGCTTTTCGGGTTCAGGATTAGGAGGAGTATTAATAGATTTAGTCATTCTTTAATTTTAAATGCTGGTATGGCTACGACACCAGAAATACAAATAAGTAACAATAAACAATAGTTGGAGCAGTTTAAGTTGAATAAAATAAGATAATAAACTAACTTGATTTATGGATATTCACTTCCTTCTATAGAAAGATTTTTGCCACGATCGCAGAATTTTAGATAGTTTTATATTACGTGGATTGAACTATTGTTCCACAAGCAATGTAAATAATTAGCTTATTTGATTAAAAAGGAGAATTAAAAATATGCGTATGCTACACACAATGCTCAGGGTAGGAGATTTAGACAAATCTATTAAGTTTTATTGCGATATTTTGGGCATGAAGCTTTTGCGACGCAAAGATTACCCAGGAGGTGAGTTTACCCTTGCCTTTGTAGGCTATGGCGAAGAGAAAGACAACACCGTCATTGAACTTACCTATAACTGGGGCGTAGAAGAGTATGACCTAGGCAAGGGCTATGGTCATATAGCTTTGGGTGTGGATGATATATATGGTACTTGCGATCGCATTAAAGCTCAAGGTGGCAAAGTTAGCCGAGAACCTGGTCCGATGAAACACGGTAGTACCGTAATTGCCTTTGTAGAAGATCCTGACGGTTATAAAATTGAATTGATTCAGCTAGGAACGCAAGGATCGGCAAAAAAAGAAGCAGCAGCAACAGTTTGAAGGGATGAAGGATAAGGGATTAGGAGGTAGTTGCTCATTTATCTCCTAAATCCCGTTTTTTACTGGTAGATCACTTAATCTAATTCAACGCGATCGTAAAGTTCATCCAGAGTAATATCAAACTCAAATGAATTAAAGGTAATTTTACTTTCTTTGGCTGCATATTCAGACAATACCCATTGTTCAGAGTCATTTTTAGCAAATTTTTCTACCTGCATTGCTGTCTGAGCGATCAGTAGATACTCTTGAAAACTAGGGATAGTACGATACATCCTAAACTTATCACCGCGGTCATATTTTTCTGTAGAGTTAGATAAGACTTCAGCAATCATTAGCGGATTGACAACTGTATCCTGACGATTTTCAGCAAACACCAAAGGAGTATTAACTACCATCACATCGGGATAAGTATATAAACAACAATCAGGTATCCATAAGCGTAAATCGCTCATAAAGACGCGATAAGGTTTTTTCCTTAAATTGTAATTGAGTGCGCTGGTAAGATTAATTGCCAATTGATTATGATTTGGTTTTCCACCAGCCATTGGTATTATTTGACCATCTAAATATTCGCTTCTTTGTTCAGCTTTAGTTTCTAGTTCTAAATATTCTTCAGGAGAATAGTAAGCTTTAGTAGGAACTTGCATAGCTATAGTTGTTGTTCATAGACTTAATTATAAACAAGCTTGAATTTGGTAGAAAATATCGGCAGGATCGGCAGTACGAAGTTTTTCAGTTGCGATCGCTAAAAAAATGAGTAGCCATTAACAGCTACTCATTCTGGTTCAAATTTAATTTAGATTGTCGATTCGTCTAACTATAGTCATTCCAAATAGAAACCAAACGATTTTTTTAAAAGTAGCAAGTAGCAGATAGCAAGTAGCAACTAATTTTAACCTTGTTATTAATACAAAGTTACCATAAGGAAATTAATTGAAATGACTATAAATCTAAACGGAAACAGCTTTTTTATTGCTAGTAGACAATTCGCCTTTAGCGTATTTAGCAGCGTAATCTTCAAGAGAAACCTGCTTGATTTTACTAGCGTTACCAGCAGTACCAAAAGCTTCATAGCGTCTGAGACAGACTTTTTTCATGTAGGCAATAGAAGGCTTGAGGAAGTGGCGGGGGTCAAAATTAGCAGGATCTTTAAAAGCTGCTTCACGGATAGCAGCAGTAATTGCTAAACGGTTGTCCGTATCGATGTTTACTTTACGTACACCACTCTTGATGCCTTTTTGAATTTCTTCTACGGGTACACCATAGGTTTCAGGAATGTTACCACCATTAGCGTTGATAATGTCGATCCACTCTTGAGGTACGGAAGAAGAACCGTGCATGACGATGTGAACGTTAGGTAGACGACGGTGAATTTCTTCAATTCGGCTAATAGCCAGAATTTCGCCAGTAGGCTTGCGAGTAAACTTATAAGCACCGTGGCTAGTACCAATGGCTACAGCTAAAGCATCTACTTGAGTACGTTCAACGAATTCAACAGCTTCATCAGGATCTGTCAACAGCTGCTCTTTACTAAGAGCGCCTTCAAAACCATGACCATCTTCTGCTTCGCCTTTACCAGTTTCGAGTGAACCTAAACAACCAAGTTCGCCTTCAACACTAGCACCAACAGCGTGAGCCACCTTAACTACTTCTGCTGTTACATTGACATTGTATTCAAAGCTTGCGGGAGTTTTGGCATCTGCTTCTAATGAACCATCCATCATGACGCTAGTAAAACCATTGCGAATCGCAGAATAGCAAGTCGCGGGACTATTTCCGTGATCTTGGTGCATAGCGATAGGAAGATGAGGATAGCTTTCTGCTGCTGCTAATACTAGGTGACGTAGAAAATTTTCTCCAGCATATTTGCGAGCGCCACGAGAAGCCTGTAGAATTACAGGGCTATCAGCTTCGTTGGCAGCTTCCATAATGGAGATGATTTGCTCCATATTATTAACGTTGTATGCAGGAATACCATAACTATTCTCAGCCGCGTGTTCTAAAAGCAAACGCATGGGTACGAGCGCCATATATATTCTCCTAAATTTATATCTGTGTCAAATATTAAGTTTTAAGAAAGTCAGCGATACACCAACGCTTGCCCTAGTTATTCCGCTTGACGGAATTAAATAAATTGGGGTAAAACGGCTTTGGCTGCGCTGACCGCATTTTGCGGTTAAACTTCTTACTTGTCAATCTTAAGATATTTTTTACATTTACACTAATTTAATTTATTAATTTCTTCTAATAGAATCATTATTTAGTCTATTTTTTGATAAATTTTATGAATAAAAAATTACGAAATATTATGAAAAATTGATATCGTTCACGTTAAACTATTGTTTTAGAACTTTAAAAATATTGACGCAAATAGAATTATCATTTTTAATTGAAATTATTCCTTGCCGACGTAACTTACCCATTAATCTGGTTACAGTGACCCTTGTAGAGCCGATCGCACTACCGATTTGAGCATGGGTGAGAGTATAAGGTAAGCAGTAGCTTTGCTCGTTGCCGTGACCATATTCTTCTGCTAACAAAGTTAAAAAACTAGTCAGGCGGTCTATGGTTCTTCTTTGACCCAAAGCACTAAGCCAGAGTAGTTTACGTTGGTGTTGATAGCGAAAAGCTTCGTATATTTCTTGGCGAAAATCAGACCAATTGTCTAAATCTTGCCAATATAGCCACGCAACCTGAGTCCGATCGACGTGAGCATAGGCATGAACTTTAAAAGAAGATTGAGTTAGGATCTCAAAGGGTTTCTCTGCGCCAACAAAACCCAAAAAAGTTTCTTCTGAGTCTTCAGAGTTGGTTTCTGATGGTTCAATGCTCGAATTTTCCTCATGGTGCTGAGTTTGAATTTCACTAATTAAACGTACTGCACCTTTGTTAACCAAGTAAATTAATTGTGGACGCGTGGGAATTTGTTCGTCTTTACGAAAAATGCGATCGCGATAATGGGTTTGCGCCCAGTCAACAACATTTTGCCAAGCTAAACTTGGACAAGATTCCTCGGACGAGTGTTCAGAAAATTCCATAGTAGGAGGCAGAATAGAACATTAAGGCATATTTGATTTTACATGGATAACAATGTATCAAAAAACACTTTTTCACATAAGTTTTTTAAACTTCGATTTACTAAGGAAAAAACATCTATTTCGATCAAAAAGTTATTAAAACAAGAATTACTGCAAACCCTCGATCTATATCAGCAACAAACAAAAGTACAGCTCGATCTTAAATTTATTTCTACCATCCTTGAGCGCAAAATTGTTCTTTTCCAACCTACTTATAGGAAATTATTATCAGAAAACCAGGAGGATCGGGTTTTCGCCAAATCACAATCAACCTCAATTGTATATAGCTGTTCTATTGCTTTTGTCTTAGCTCCCTACTTTTTACTTTCTGCACAAGTAATTGCCGAAAATTTGCTACGTTTATCAGTTTTTGAGCAAAATAATTTTGTGTCTGAATCCTATTTAGAGTTAAAAGTCGAAATAATTAACTCTGGCTGGATCAATTTTTATTTAGATCGAGATTTGGCAAGCTGGCTGGAGGAATCATTGGTTTTGTTCAAGAAAAGACAGATTAATCGAGATTATCCGCTGATTACTCCAGAAAATTATCAGTTAGAGCAAAATACAGCAGATTTGTTTTCCATACAGTATGTTCATGCTCGTTGTTGCTCTTTGTTACGCTTAGGAGCAAGAGAAAAATTAATTGCCCTTAAAGACGAAAATTTTAGCCATGTAGGTTGGCAGTTGGAAAAACCCCAGACTATATCTTGGTTAGATGAAAAGCAAAACTTATGGTTCATCCAAGAAGCAGAATATAGCCTGTTGCGTCAGCTACTCATGGTGAGCGATGCTTTTGCCTCAAAATCAAACGATTGGCTTAAATTAGCTTTTAATTTGGCTAAAACAGTCGAAGTTTTCTTGGCAGAATGTCGTTTTTTAGGATTGGTAAAGCGCGAAACTCCTCAAAAAGCGATCGCTCGTCTGGGATTAATTGCTATGGCGCAGTATTGGCTGCAAAGAATATTGCTCGAAAAACTCAAGGTTGCTGCACCTACTAGTTTGTAAGCCTTTTTATTTAGCTGTTAAGCCTATATTTTTTGTAGAAAAGCCTCTACTTCTTGTGCGCTGGGTTGAGCAGCGATCGCACCTGATTTGGTAGCAGTTAATCCCCCAACGGCACAGGCGTAGCGAACGATTTCTTGAGCAACCTGGGGACTATTTAGCTTTTGCATACCTTGCAAACACAATTGATGAACAAAGCCCGCCAAAAAAGCATCTCCTGCGCCAGTAGTATCTTTAACTGATACCTTTATTGGTTTTACAGTCCCTTCGTTGTCACTGATGCAGTAGCTAACCTCAGCATCGCCATTGCTGACTAAAACCCCTTCAACCGAGCTAAGATGAGCAGAAATTGCCCCTGCATTAGCCGTGTCAAACAACCACTGGGCTTCTTCCTCGGCTAGCTTGAGAAAGTCTACATATTGCCACAGTTCTTCGATCAAAGGCAGTGCCTCTTGTTCATCGAGCCAAAACATCGGTCGCCAATTAACATCTAGAATAATCTTGAGGTGATATTCTTCTGCCAATTCTAAAGCGCGAAATACGGCTGCTCTAGTTTGGGGATAAGCTAATTCTAAAGTACCCAAAACTAAATATTCAGCCTCTAAGAACAATTTTGGGGGTAAATGTTGAGCTTGCAGATAGGCATCGGCAAAGCGATCTGGTTTCTTGTCTCCAAAGCCAGCAAAAGTGCGATCGCCTTGGTCGTTACGAGTGACGTATACTTGTCGAGTAGGAGCTTGCTCACTATATTGAATACCAGAAGTATTAACTCCTATTGTTTGAAGCAATTGAACTAGTTCTTCACCCTCAGCATCTTTGCCTACGCAGCCCACAAAAGCCGAAGGAGTTCCCAACTTAGTCAAGGCGCAGGCAACATTAGCAGGTGCGCCTCCTGGATAAGGAGTCCAAGATGTAACTTCGGACATCGACTTTCCTACCTCGTCAGCAAGACAATCAAACAATATTTCCCCTAAACATATAACTCTTGCAGGGCAACGGGCGATCGCTTTATTATTCAACTTGCTTCCTCAATACGTACCAGTTCTCTTTCTTAATTTTCAGGGTATCGTTTATTGAAAACAAGAGTCTTTAGAAAAGTTTAATTTTCTTACTGCTTTGACTATCATCTTTATTTTGTTTGATGAGGCAAAGGCTGTGTTCAATGACTAATGATCGATAATTACAGTTCGCCTCTAATGTCTTCAACTACACCGTCTCGTAATACAACCTCTACGTTTAATTTTCTAACGAGGTTATCCCCTTTTTCTAGACGGAAAAAGCTTTCCATTTGAGCTTGAACTACCTCTTGATCTAAATCTAATAGCTGAATCTGCTGTAGCTGCTGCAAAAAGTTATTTTTCTTTTCTAGCATCTCTGCTTTTTTTTGATTAACTTGCCCCTGAATGTTTTCTACCTGTTTTTTGATCTGAAGACCAACAGGATCTTGGGATTGCCTAGAAATCTCTTCAATTGTTCTTTTGCCCTGCATTTCTAGCTGCTGCATTTGCTGATCTAACTGGGTAATTTGCTTTTGTAGCTGTAGAGTTACTTCTTCTTTCCACTGAGCCGTTACTATTGCTTTAATGGTGACTGGACGTTTTAAAAGCAAGCTAGCATTTGTATAATCCATGATTTCGACTCCTTCTTATAATTCTCAAATTTTGATTGCAGCCTAAAGATTACAGGCAGTTTCTTAGTCTAGCTAAGTCCTATTCCTAAATTTTTAATCTTTTTAGTTGTACCTTAAAAAATTGCTTTTAGATGGTTTTTTGGGAAATTCTTCAAAAAATGTTCTTGCTTTCGATCTACCAATGGCAGTCGAGCCTGATGAGCGTGACGATTATAGTGAAGATCGATGGATTGGGATCCGAATGCTAGATGGACGGGTTGTGGTTGTTGTTTACACCGAACCCGATCAAGAAACAATTCGTATCATCTCACTCAGAAAAGCTCTCTCATATGAAAGGAAACATTATGAACAATACCTCAAGAACGGATTGGGATAGAATTGATGCAATGTCAGATGATGAGATTGACACATCTGATATTGCGCCTCTTACCGATGAATTTTTCTCAAAAGCAAAATTGCGAATGCCTTCTTCTTCGTTAGCGACTGTTGCTATTCGTGTTGATGCTGAGACTTTATTATGGTTCCAATCAAAAGGAAGAGAAGCCGAGCAACATATGGCTGCTGCTCTACAAATCTATGCAGAAGCGCAGAAAAATGCTGCTAATATTCGCCAATCATCCTAACAAGCGTATTGCAGCAGACGGTATCAAGATTTTGGCGCGATTAAATTATTTATTTCATGAAGATGAAAATTTATCGCTGCTTGCTTTATCATGATACACCGATCGCATTTAAAGTCTAATCTAGCTCTACTATAACCTTCGCGATCGCGCCCTCAGATTTTTCAGCGATCGCTTTGTCCATTATAAAACTTAAAAGTAGAGTTATCCTGATTTTTAGACTTTATATCATTAAAATTAGACAAGATGATGAACAACTTTATTCCTAGTTCTGAAACTCGCATTCATTATGGTTTGATAGATTTGGTAGACTAGGATTGTAATCTTGGCATAATTCACGTGAGATAAAAACGATGAACTACGGAGACATAATTACCATTGAACCAGGTAAACGTAGTGGTAAGCCCTGTATTCGAGGGATGAGAATCACCGTGTATGACATCTTGCAATATCTCGCAGCAGGAATGTCTCACCAAGAAATTCTTGAGGATTTTCCATATTTAACTGAGGACGACATTCGTGCTTGTCTTAGTTATGCTGCCGATCGAGAGAAAATGTTGATGATTGTGAAAGCGTGAAGTTGCTCTTCGATCACAATTTGTCCCCCGCTCTTGTAAATTGCCTCCAAGATCTTTATCCTAATTCTAATCATGTCTACCACTTAGGTCTGGATCAAATCTCAGATATTGAGGTTTGGGAATATGCACAACAAGAAGATTTTTTGATTGTCACCAAAGATTCGGATTTCAGCTGACGTTATTTTAGACTTAAAATAGTCAAGGAAATTATTAGTTTCAAGTCTGGCGATCGCAGCCTCGAATTTCCCTGCGATCGCTTTGTTCATTATAAAACTTAAAAAAGTAGAGTAATTTTGATTTTCAAACTTTATATCAACAGAAGCGCATTGATATAGTAGTTATAGTTTTTCATAGAATGCTTGAGACGAATGCCATTACTAATATGAAATATTTAAATGTTTGCTACGAATAATTAATTTATGGACTTTGGGATTTGGAGAATGATTTGTTACTTTTTACTTTCCTTGTCACCTTGTCACCCGATTCGTATCATTCTTTTTTAGAATTCATATAACTATAAAAGGAAACATATGGAACAAACTTGGAATTATAAGACCTATGCTGAGAACGCTCGTTTCGTTTCCGATTTAGGGATGCCCGTTGTTGAGTGGCTTAATCCTGAAGCAGGAGAAAGAATCTTAGATGTAGGATGTGGAGATGGAGCGTTGACAGTTAAATTACAAGAGCTTGGATGTGAAGTGATTGGCGTTGATTCTAGTCCAAACTTTATTAACTCAGCTAAGTCACTTGGATTAGATGCACGCCTTCTCGATGGTCATCAGCTTCATTTTAGCAATGAATTTGATGCTGTGTTTAGCAACGCTGCTTTGCACTGGATGAAGCAGCCTGACCGAGTAATTGAGGGCGTATGGCGTTCCTTAAAACCAGGGGGAAGGTTTGTCGGTGAGTTTGGCGGCGATGGTAATGTTTCAACGATTGCAACCTCTTTGCACACAGCATTAAAAAAGCGCGGAATTGATTCAAAGGCAATCGATCCCTGGTATTTTCCAACAGTCGAAGATTATCAATCTCGATTAGAAGCCAGAGGATTTAGCGTCAATGAAATTGTTCTCATTTCTCGTCCTACTGCGCTTCCCACAGGAATTAAAGGATGGCTTTCAACATTTGCTAATCCATTTATGGCAACGATCGCAATGTCTGAGCGTGACGCTTTCTTGAAGGAAATGATTGCTCTTTTAGAGCCTGCCTTGTGCGATTCTTCTGGTCAGTGGTTTGCTGACTATGTGAGACTGCGATTTTCGGCTAGTAAATCGCTCAATTTACTATAACTTCAGTCTGGCGATATATTACTGTAATAGACCAAATGTACGAATTGTTAATGCTTCGCATAACATCAGCGTCCGACGAATTTCGATTCGTAATGTTAGAAAGAAACAAATTACCCTTTACCCCTTTCCCCTTAACCTTTACCCAGTCTCAACAAATTAATTTGTTTCTTAGGAGTTAGTAAACATTTCGTCAATTAAACTTTGATATTTTTCTTGCACAACAGGACGCTTAACTTTGAAAGTTTGGGTCATAGTGCCATTAGCTTGAGAAAAAGGTTCGACAACAAAGCGAAAATCGGCAATACGGTCATCTGGGCGATAACCTGGGCGGTTTTTAACCTCGCGATTTAACTCATTACGATATAAATTGGCGATCGCTGGTTCAGATAAACTACTTTGTGCCACTTCTTCGGGGGAACTATCTTGGCTCGGAAGCTGCAAGTCCAATTTTTGTTCGCTTATCCACTGTTGTAGAGTTTCTAAATTAGGCACGATTAACGCCCCCAAAGCTCGCCGATCCTGACCAACTAGCATTATTTGGTCAATATAAACGCTACGGACACAAGCATCTTCAATCGGTTGAGGTTCAATATTTTCTCCATTGCTTAAGACAATAGTATCTTTAGCCCTACCTGTAAGCACCAAATCATTGTAGGGAGTCAACCAGCCCAAATCGCCACTATCAAACCAACCATCTGGATCAATTGCCTTGGCTGTAGCTTCGGGGTTTTGATAATAGCCCTGCATTACCTGACTGCCACGAATTAAAACTAATCCCGTTTCTGCCTGGGGCAATTTTTGACGAGTTTCGGAGTCAATAATTTTAATCTCCGTTTCTGGTAAAGGTTGTCCTGCTGAACCTCTAATATTATGTTTAGGAGTACGGGCATTGGTAATCGGCGAAGTTTCGGTTAAGCCATAGCCCACAAAGACATCAATACCCACGGTTTGATAAAAATCATCAAGATATTTAGCTAAAGAACCACCACCGCTACATACTGCCTTGATATTGCCCACGCCAGCGCGAACTTTACCATATATAAGCTTGTCTGCTAGGGCATGAACGGGATAGAGAGAAGCTGCTTTTAATTTGGCAAGCGATCGCTCTGTAGTAGAAGCATTAAAATGTTCTAAGCTAGTATTCTCGGCAATTCGTTTTGCCATGATGTACTTTTCTGACTGCTTGAGAAAGAATTTAACCAATTTTTGTTGCGACTTGGATTGTTCACTCAAAAGCTTTTGCACACCATCGTATAAAGATTCCCAAAGACGAGGCACACCAACCATATAGCTAGGCTGAAACTTTTTCAAATCTTGCTTAAAGTAACGAATGCTAGTATAGATCTGTGTTGCGCCGTGAGTCAAGAAAAAATATTCTCCAGCCCGTTCATAAGCGTGCCAACTAGGGAGAATGGAAAGGGTTATGTCTCCTGGTTGGGGTTGAAATACAGTTTTGACGTAGTTTACCTGATGTAATAAATTGCCATGACTCAGCATCACTCCCTTTGGTTTACCTGTAGTGCCAGAAGTGTAAAGTAAGGTTGCCAAGGTATCTTTATTTTGCTCAACAGGCTGTAGCTGATTATTTTGACCAAACTCCATCAACTGTTTGAAGTTAATAGTTTTAATCTGCTGTTTTTCTGGTGGTGTTTCATCGCTCAATAAAACAACTAACTCGATCGGCAAATTTGCCAAATCCGAGCGTAACTTGTCCAGAGTTTTTAAATTTTCAACTACAAGAGCGGTACTATCGCTATTTTCTAAAATATACGTCAATTCCTGCTGTTCTGCCCCAGAAGAACGCACTACATCTACCGCCCCTGCCATCATAATCCCCTGATCGGCAATAAACCAGCGGGGGCTATTGTCGGCAAACAAAGCAATCTTATCTTGGGGCTTGATTTCTAAAGCCTGTAAACCAGTAGCAAACTGCTGAATTTGCTGATGTAATTCTTGATAAGTAATAACAACTTCTGGTTTAGCGTGGGGATTTTTTAAAGCGACGATATTGCCAAACTTTTCTGCGACTAGCTGCCAAATTTCAGGCAAGGAGTCAAGCTTAATATAATCAAAAGTAATTTTTTTAGCTGCTGTACTCATATATTATCTATTTATCTAAATTATTTTCCCCAAGAATAAACGAATGATAATCAGTTAACCAAGATTATTGTCTGTAAAGTAGGCAGTTTAATGTTTGCCATAAGATATCGAATCGAAGTTAAACGAAGTCTACCGTAACTTTTTCTATGTGTTGTTACCAAGCTTTTAGAAAGTTGCAAAAGTTAAAATTAATTAAAGTCAAAGGCTGCTACTTCAGATGGGGGCGTTTTTCAAAAGCGGAAGCTCCAACCGAAGCGAAGGTAACTAATATGATGGCAACAAGGGCGCGAAGCTCTAGCTTTTCTCGCAGGATAATAAAACCCAAAAAAGCAGCAAATGCTGGTTCTATACTCATCAGCACACCAAAAACACGAATGGGAAGTTTTTTTAGTGCTTCGAGTTCAAAAGTATAGGGAATTGCTGAAGACAGAATGGCGATCGCTATTCCTGCTGCTAAAAACTTAGGTTCAAGTCTGGTCAAACCTCCAGATAAGATGCTCAATGGTAAAAGTCCGACTGTTCCCACTGCCAATACTGCCGACATCAACCCTAGTCCATTTATGTCAGCAAATACTTTGCCTATTTTGGCAGAAAGCAGAATATATGCGCCCCAAAAAAACGCTGCCAACAATGCTAAAGCCACACCAAGGGGATCGAGGGAAGATCCTTGTGTTGGGGCTAACAAGAAAATTCCTACTGCTGCGAGCAATATCCAAAGCAAGTCCAAAATTCTACGGGAATTAGCACAAGCAACGCCTAAAGGCCCAACAAATTCTAAAGTAACGGCAATACCCAAAGGAATACGCTCAATTGCCCCATAAAAGCTTAGATTCATGGCTGCCATGCTCAAGCCAAACAAAATCATGAGTAAATAGTTGGCACGGGTGTAGCCTTTTAGCTGAGGTCTTTGTAACAGTAATAAAGCGATCGCTCCTAGACCAATTCTTAAAAGCACTGTAGTCGTTGGCCCTATTTCTTGAATTATAGTTTTGGCGAATGCCGAGCCTAGTTGAGTTGAGGCTATAGATACCAACACCAAAATATTAGGAGGTGGCAATGCTAAATTTGGCTTTAGCTTGGGCATAAAACCTCTGTAATGTAAATGATTTGTTTGATATGGCTGCAAAAAGCATCCCTCTCTAAAATAAAGCTTTTAGAGAGGGATAGTTACTTCGTTGTCAAAGCTCAAATCTTTTTTGATTGCTTCAATTAAAATTTTGCTGAAGATGGTAAAGATAATAGACCTCTTGCATGAATAATAAATTAATACTTTTTCCCTGTCTTGGTGCGCTACCCAGAGCGTCTCACGCCGACACGGTGAAGCAGTTGCGGTGGAAGGGTTCCCAAGGGGCTGTGGGCAGAAAGGCGTAAGTTTGCCGCATCTACCTGCGTCCGCCCTTTATAAGCCCCGTCGGCATAAGCAAACTGAGGAAAGACCCCGCGTCGCCGTCAGGCGCAAGGGAATGCTTTCCGATGCTGAACCCTTTAGAGGTCGTCTGAGAAGTCTAATTTATTACACTAAAGCCCCCTAAATCCCCCAAACTTGGGGGACTTTCATTTGTTCTCCCCCAGAATTGACGAGCGACCCTGCTGCTGTTTCAGCAGCCAAGGAACGCGCGAGTTGGGGGGTTGGGGGGGCGAAAATAAGTAAAAATTTAGCCAAAATAACTTTTCAGATATCCTCTTAGGGGGTCGCACCGCTTTTATCTCTTGGTAAAGTAGTTAATAACGATTTGTGCAAGAAATCTAATAAGTACTATCTAATTAACCGTATAGGTAATCTCTTCTACTTCTCCAGGTGCGCCCAAAACCTTTTGCTGTTCGTTATTAAAGCTAATAACTACCCCTCCAGCATTACCTGCTCGAATTGTCACTTCTTTTTTGCCAGTCCATTGACGTTGTGTACCCTGGGGTAAAGTCCCCTCAAAAGCAAGTTTTCCATCTACCATAACTTTAAGCCAGCAACGCTCTTGTAAATTAATGCCGACGCTGACTGAATTGGAATCACTCGATTGAGAAACAAATTGAGGAACAGATTGAGGCTTCTCTGTTTTGAGAGGATTTGCAGATTGCGTCACTTCAGCATCCAAAGCAGGCTGTTCTTTAGGTGTCTGATTAACAATTACTGGGCGTTCTACCAGCATGGTGATCCCTTTGACGGATACAACTACTAGAAAAACATAAAGTAAGTATAAATGAAGCGATCGCAATTGAAAATTAAACCCGTATCGACGAGTAGCTTTAGGACTGGCAGTATCTACGACATTTGAGTCGGCAGATGGTAAAACAACAAAATCTACTCCCTCTGCATCAATTTCCCGAGCAAATTTGGCGACCAAGGCTTGAATATAAAAAGCTTCGGGCAATTCTTCTAGATCACCAGCTTCGATAGCTAACAAAAGCCGTTTACCAATTCTGGTATTAGCTGCTACAGTGTCTAAAGAAATGTTTTTAGCCACACGAATATTGTGTAGTTTAATACCTATTTCTTGAAGTTGTTTTTGCTGCTCGGCATTAAGATTATTGTTGGTCATATCACTGCGCTCCCAGACTGTGCAGCTATTAAAGATTCTGAGTTCAAGGAATTTTTAAGAAAGTTAATTTCAGCTTGTTCTAAATGTCGATATTTGCCCTGGGAAAGTTCTCTATTGCCCAAAGATTTTAAAGTTATCGAACCAATTGCCGTGCGGTGTAGCTTTTGCACCTGATAACCAAGTTTTTCGGCTACACGACGTATTTGGCGATTTCTTCCTTCTGTTAAAATTATCTCTATGATTTTTTGTTGTTGATTATGCTCTATCTGTTTAATTTTGGCAGGCAAAGTTTTTCTGTCATCTAACATAATTCCTTTACGCCACAAAGACAAGTCTTTTTGCCTTGGAGAACGATCCAATTCAACGATGTATGTCTTGGGTAAATGGTAACGGGGGTGAGTCAAACTGAGAGTTAACTCGCCATCATTAGTCAAAATCAAGGCACCACTAGAGGCAAAATCCAATCTACCTACTGGATGAATTCCTGTTCCCTGTTTTAGTTTTGCAGGTAATAAATCAATGACGGTAGAGCGATTCTGAGGGTCAGAACAAGTACAGACTACTCCTGGTGGTTTATTCAATAGTAAATAAATCAATTGAGGGCGATCGGCCATCTTAATAGGCTTTCCATCTACATATAAGCTATCTGTAGCTAGATCGACTTTGTCTCCTACTCTAGCTATTTGACCGTTGACCTGGATTCTACCTGCTAAAATCATTTTTTCTGCTTTGCGTCGCGAGGCAATACCCCATTGGGACAAAACTTTTTGAACTCTTTCAGCCATCGAGAGATTTTCCTACCAGTATGTAACTTTTAATTTTACAAAAAAAGATAGTTGTCTTCCCAGGCATATGAGCCAGTTTAATAAGCTAGTTATATATTGCCCAAAAAAAATGATAAAGTATCAGTCGCTCACAAAAATATGATTGTCTAATTTTTAAGCTGAGTTTTCTTCAAACACTTAAAATTCAAAGTGATTAATAAAATATTATCTACGGCAGTTAAGTTTTATTTACGATCGCAAGTTTCACAGGCAAAAGATTTACAGATAAAAATTGTTGGTAAAAACAGGCAAATTCTCAAAGGCTATATTCCCCAAGTCTTGCTTAGTGGCGATCGCGTTATATATCAAGGGCTGCACTTAAATCAAGTTGAAGTTAAAGGAGCTAATATTGGCTTTAATTTACCAGAAGTTCTCAAAAACAAACCTTTTCAGCTTTTAGAGCCAATCGTAGTAAATGTTAAATTAAGCATCAACTCTGCTGACCTACAGTCCTCTTTGACTTCGCCTTTATTACAAAGTGGATTGACAGATCTGTTGCGCTCAATCCCTTCGGTGCAGCAGGATCGAGCTATCTCGGAAATTAAATGGCAATCAATTGCGATTGTGAAGCTAGCCGAAGGCATCGCTGCTCAAAGACTAAATCTATTGGGAAGCTATCAAGATAATAACAGCAATACAAAAAAGCTGTATTTATCTACGGGAATCGCTTTGCTTGATAGTCATACCCTTGATTTATCGCCACTCAAAATCGATAGCGAATTGACTCAATTCAAACAGCACAATCATCCATTAGAAATTTACTTAGGAAAAGATGTGGTAATCGAACAGCTAGAAATTAAATCTGAGCAAATATTATGTTCTGGGCAAATAACAATTAACAGCTGATGTTACGCACTCACTTTTTCTTGAGGGGTTGAAGTACCAAGTAGCAAGGAGCAGATAGCAAAAAGATGAATATTTGTTACTTGCTATTTGCTATCTGTTACTTATGCCAATAGCTTGGTTTTTTATTTTACTGCGTAACGTCAGTTAACAGTTAATTACAAAAGGTTTCTCCGCGTATTCATGCCATTGACGCTGATGCCATTCGGCTACACAAGGATTGACAACAAACTTAGGCTGCTCTCCAGCCTGGACATCAATACGTAGAAAAGAATAGGGTCTTTTTGTCTCTTTACCTTTACCATTGCGACCAATAAATAAATGAGACTGCCCTATAGGTTTAGAATCGAGATCGTCATCTTGAAATAACACCGCGCCTTCTTTTCTTTGACGACGCAAACTATGACCACTTCCACCACAGACAATCCAGTCGGTATATGAATCAGCGTAACCTGTATCTTTAGTATACAAATGCTCCATACAGTGAGCATGACCTGATAAAACTAAATTTACTACAGATCTGCCTGACGGTAATTCTCCTATATTTTGAATCACGTTATCAAATACTTGACGCAGGCGATCGCGAATTGCTAAAGTTTGTCCCTGATTCCATTTTGTAGCTTCGGTAACATAGGGAGGATGATGAAAAAAAACAATCCTGCCTCGTACAGATTCATCCTGCCAGGATGCAATTAGGCTATCTCTAAACCAATCTAATTGTTCCCAATCAGTTGCTTGCTGCACTTGGTTTAGCTGCTTTTCTATATCTCTTTGGCTCTCGGCAATATGCTCTAATTTGGCGTAGCAGTCATCCATCTGTTCGGCATCTTCATAGTTATTCGGGTCGAGCTTGTCCATTGCTGCTTGGATCTCTTGTTCTCGCTTGTCTAACTCACGTTGACGCTCTAATAGTTTGACTCTTTTATTTTTTCCTGCTTCCGTATCAGGAATCATCGAAGGCTCATTAAAAGTATTGGAATCTAGAGCAAAAAAATCAATCCCACCATAGCGAAAAGTATAGTAACGATTGGGCAAACGAGTAAATTTGCCTGGTTGATAGTTTAAACAGCGATTGCCCTGGTGTTTGGCTGTATAGTGATTATCTAAATGCTGTTTTAAATTAACCGTACCCTTAATATCTAATAAATAATCAAGAAAAGCCCTGGCATAGGCATTTCCTTGCTCTGAGCCGTGCCAACCTACATCTAAATCTAATCTACCTCGCAGCAATCGACGAGGTAACCAGGTAGTCTGAAACAAGATGCCATAAATAAAAGGTAAATCATAATAGTCATGATTACCTGGAACAGGGAAAAATGGTAATTTAAACGTTAAGTCATCGTATTTGAGGTGCTGTGGATTTTCTCCGCCAACCAAAAACTCTTGATAAGGATTAATAAAATTAGTTTGATAGTATTCGCTAGAGCCTACTTGATAGACCAAATCTCCCGTATGCAGGATAAAACGTGATTGCTGATATTCTAGCATCATCTCGGCAATTTTACGTTGGGGGTGATGTTTCAAGTGTGAGCCACAGCCACTATCACCAATTATTAAAAAAGAAAATTGAGGATTATCTGTATCCTTCTCGTCAATTACTAATTTAGTTTGAGCGATCGCCTTTTCTTTAAATAAAGATTCTTGCCAACGCACTCTGCGCTGCATCTGGTCTATCTTGACCGATATTTGCGGATCTGAGACAAATTCAAATTTCATATAGTGTTGTGAAATATTTCAAGCAAACGTTTTTTATCTATGTCTTATCCAACTTTAGGTAAGTATAGTTATTGAGGCTACTAGCATAATTTTCCAACAGCTTTCTCGCCTCTGGCAAAGTTATATTTTTGCTTTGCAAAGCTGCTTCAGTGCGACACCGCATAGTTTCTAACAAATCTTTACCGTCATACTGCACGTAGCTTAAGACTTCTTGGATACTGTCTCCTTTAACTACAGAATCTACCTGATAGCCATCAGAGGTGATTTTAATATGTACTACGTTTGTATTTCCAAAGAGGTTGTGCAGATTACCCATAATTTCTTGATATGCACCAACTAAAAACATCCCCAAATAATAAGGAGTTGAAGCTGAATGAGAATTATCTACAGGGTGCAGCTCTAAAACATTTTTAACATCTTTGCGATCGATAAACCGATCGATCTTACCATCACTATCGCAGGTAATATCAGCGATGATGCCTTTGGCAGTTGGTTTTTCATCCAAGCGATGAATGGGCATAATTGGGAAAAGCTGGCTAATTGCCCAGGCATCGGGGGCAGATTGAAAAATAGACAAATTGACATAATAAATAGCTGACATGATGTGTTCCAAATCTTCTAAGTCATCCGAGACATAATCATAGTTATCAACTATTGCTGCAATCTTGGAACAGCAAGACCAAAACAACTCTTCTACTTTAGCTCGATCGCCTAAACTTAAATAGCCAAAGTTAAATAAGCTTAAAGCTTCTTGCTTGAATTGAATAGCGTCATTGTAGCTTTCTTGAAAGTTTGTCTTGTCTATAGATTGATAGGTTTCCCAGAAATTGCGAACGATTAAGGGTGCATCGGTTTCTGGCGCACAAATTTGAGGAGAGGAGATGCTACTTGTTGCCAATACATCAAAGATTAGCACCGACTGATGGGCTGCGATCGCTCTGCCACTTTCACTCACTAAAGTAGGCACGGCTATATTACCCTGATCGCAAGCATCTTTAACCTGTGCCACAATATCATTGGCATAATTTTGCATATTGTAGTTCTTAGAAGCCGCAAAATTAGTTTTAGAGCCGTCATAGTCTACTGCTAATCCGCCACCTACGTTAAGATAGCGCATATTTGCCCCTAGCTTGACAAGCTGTACATAAATCTGGCTAGCCTCACGGATAGCATTTTTAATCACCCTAATAGCAGAGATTTGAGAACCAATATGGAAATGTAGCAGTTGCAGGCAATCTAACTTATTTAAAGTTTCTAGTTGCCTGACTACCTGGAGAATTTCTGTAATAGTTAAACCAAACTTGGCGCGATCGCCTGTGGAATTGCCCCATCTGCCTATACCCTTGGCATCTAGCTTGGCACGAACTCCTAAAACAGGCTTAATGTCTAATTCTTGACTAATAGCTAAAACCAAATTAAGTTCTTGAGGTTGTTCAATGATAATTATTGGTTTTTGCCCTAGCTTGGTTGCGAGTAAGGCAGTTTCAATATATTCTCTATCCTTATAACCATTACACATTAACAATGGTTGAGTAGCAGCTTTTTCTGTCTGTAAACACGCCAAGGCAATCATCAGTTCGGGTTTTGAGCCAGCTTCCAAGCCAAATTGATAGGGTTTGCCGTAATGCACCAAAGCCTCAATAAAACCTCTGTTTTGATTGCATTTAATCGGAAAAACTCCCTGATATTTACCAGCGTAATCATATCTAGCGATCGCATTTTCCATGCAGCCCTGTAGCCTTGCCATTCTATCCGCCAAGATGTCGGGAAAACGGATCAGCAAGGGCAAACTAATATTGCGTTTTTTCAAAGATTCAATTAGTTGAGCCAAATCTATTTGGCTATTTTGCTTGTCCTGAAGCGACACCGTGACATTTCCTGCTTGGTTTATGCCAAAATATGGTTCTCCCCAACCTTCAATGTTATATAGTTTGGCACTGTCTGCAACTGTCCAATCTACTTCGCTTTTGGATACTAAACAGGAATCAACAGTATTTTGAGGCTGTGGCGATTGAAAACTAGATTTAGATTGGCGATCGAGCATGAAAAATTTATTTATTGCATCGTTATTTCCCTAAATATTATAGTTACAGTCTCTAAAAATTTAAATGAATACTTTTCTACGCCAGTTACGCTTAAATAATCTAGAAATAATAATTAAAATACATTACAACAATACTTTAATAAAATAGATACGCCAAACTTTTTATCCAAATTTTAATTAGTTTATTTTTTTAAAATTCGTTTAATTTGCTCAGTATCTTTCAATAACTTTAAATAGTTAATAGAATAAGTTATTGCCAGTTGCTAAATACACAAATACTATCTTACCAAGTTGAGCGCAAGCTTTATAAGACCTTTGTTTTTCTAAAGCTGGAAAAATATAGATTTTCCCTTTAAATTACTCACAAACATTAACTAAATTACATACTGCTATAATATTGACTGACATTACTTACTCATTAAAAATTAACATTTACTCTCCTATTTATTTGTTTTATAATGCAAAATAGTTCAAAAGAAAAGTGTAATTTAAGCGAAAAAATCAAGGTAATAGATCTAATTAAAAATACTTCTGAAAGCACTTCGATAATTATTAATAAGGTAGGCAGTTAATATCACAGGCAAAGATATCTTCCTCAGCAATCAAACCTGCGATCGCAGTTACTAATTCTGAGGATGATCTACCTCTATTGCAATGCAAATTGTGAAAACTCCCTTTTTGGTTACTTGGTCTTCAGTCAAATATATGACAGTTTTAAAATATAGCAATCCTAAATGGTTCATGAAAAAGAGCCGTAAAGCGAAAGTTTGGGAAAATTAAAAATTTGGTGTTCGGTGGCCAATTCAAATAACCGTTTGGCGATCGCGAATAAACAACAAAGAGAGTAAAATTCCCGTACAAAACGTTTGGCAGACAACCAAACATCTTCAATGGGGTTTTGTTCGGGTGCATTAGGAGCGAATCGAATACAGGTAATGTTCCATTCTTGAGGCTGAAGCCCCTGGTTAACTGAGTTGAGGTAACTTTTAACTTCCCTAGAGCGATGATAACTCGCACCATCCCAAATTAAAGCAATACGACAATTTGATAATAGCTATAATTCTGTTGAACCATTTTCACTGCTAATGCACGTTTTAGCTCTCTGGGGTCTGGGTTACTCCGAATAAACTCTGTCAATGATTCCATCGATACAACGGGTAAACAAAGGTCGATGATAATTATCCTGCTTGATATATGTTTTGACTCTTTTTTTCACAAATGATTTAGGATTGCTATAGTTTTTGATGAACTACGTTTCAAAATAATTATTTCTACTTCATCACCTTTTTTGAAAGGCAAGTTTTGTAGTGATAGCTTACCGTTTTCAGTAAGAGCAGTTTCAATACGATGTGCGTTCATTTTTCTGACCATAGATAATTTAATTACTTTTCGCTTCAGCAATTAAATAATTGCTGAAGCGATTTTTGGACGCGATCGCGATCGCCTGTTGCTAATTTACCAATCTTTTTGATTACTAAAGCATCATCTAAGGTGAATAATTTCATTCTGACAATCGATTTGGCTTTTAGTCCTGCACTTTTTAAATCTGAAATCGGCACATCTAAAGCCAAGGGAGAATGAGAAGCCGTAGTAATCATTGCCATGACACTTTTCTTTATTGATTTATTAAATGCCGTAGCATCGGAAATCACTAAAGCAGGACGTTTTTTAGTAGCCGTACTGTCTGTAAAAGGAAAAGGTACAACTACTACATAGTATTGTCTATAAGTCACTGTAAGCTTCCTCATCAGCCTCAGACGACCATTCACCCAGAGTAGCGGACACTGACTCTAAATATTCCCAATCTACAGGGGATAGTTTTTTCAGAACTACCTTGTCATCTTTTATTTCAAAGATTACGCGATCACCTTGTTCGATTTCTAGTTTTTTTCTTACTGCTTGTGGAATAGTCGCTTGATACTTTTGAGTCACTTTAGAGGTTAATTTGCTTTTCGCGATCGACATATAAACGTTCGTTTACTAAAATATCTATATTTAGTTATACCGTAATACCGTATTACTTAAAAACCAAATTGAGGACTATCACTAAGGAAGGGGAGAAGCAAAAATGAGCAATACTTTAACACCAGCTAGGGTAATATCACCAAAACGCATTTTACAACGAGAATTAGATGCTCGTGCTTGGACACAAAAAGATTTAGCCGAAATGACCAATCGTCCAGCACAAAGTAAGTCAGTTTAGAAATGCGATCGCCACAAGTTAAAGTTCATTTCTAAATGCCCTAATTGTCGTGCAAAATTCAAGTCTCCTGCTTTATGGGAGTTTGATTGTTGTCATCGATGCCGTTTGCCATTTGCCATTTGGAGAAATAGCAAACTTTCAATCTCCAATACATTAAGCAAAAGTCATAAAAGTTATTTGTCAATACAGAAATATACACAACACTAGATGTAGAGTATGTAGAGATAAAAAAATAGTTAAATTAGTTTTATTGCTAACATTTTTTAAAATAATTGCAAGACACTAATTTAGAAATTTGTTTTATTTAAGAAATAATTTTATATACGAATATAAGTACCTTAATTTAGTTACTTCTCCCCATCTCAGATAGTAACAACAGCAGCTGCACTTAATTTTTACAGATATATAATTAACGTTTTTTAAATGAAGATCGTTTTAGCTTTTTTTAATAATTTATGTTTACAAAAAATTCTAAAAGTATTTGTAGTTTTAAACAAATATATTCAGACAAACAATCTATAAATAATTCAGAAATGCGATCGCGCCTCTCTGAAGAATTTAACTCATTGCGATCGCCTGAATATCAATTGACAAAGCCAGAAGATTTAGATCGTTTCATTTTAAGGAAATAAGTATCTCTTTATAAGCTTAAAACGCCAATTTTTTGTTGAGCGTGAGATGAAAAGGAGAGAAAACAAAGTACCGAACAGCCAGGGGGAGCGCATTGCGATGAAAGTCGCATGATGCGTTTTGAACGGGAGGATTGGGAAGCGATTCCCAGTTCGACCCCTAACCACAATTTAAAGGTTAGTCAATATTATTAATTATCAAAACATCTCAAATTGAAGTGCAGTAAAAACAAATTTTGCTATTATTGCGTATAACGCTAAAATTATGTAGTGATCGATTGTTGCAAGGTTTGAATAGGGCGATCGCAATATAGTTAATTTAGCTCCTGAAAAATTGTCTAAAAATAGCTCAATGGCTACTGCAGATGTATTAAAAGAGAAAGAATACACAATACAGAATTCTTAGAATCTATACTTGGTTATACTGGTTCAAATACCCAAAAACGTCCTCAAAATGTTAGAACCAGTTTACCTGGAGGAGCTAATGATATACATATTGATATTCTCAATACTTTAAAGCGTCCTTTAAATGCTGGTCAACTAAGAGATTTGAGGAGGCGTGTAAAAGGAACTCTCAAGTCTTATCAAGTTCAATTGTTGATTGTAGATGATGCCCACCTCCTCAAGCGCAAAGCAATGGTTGAATTAGTTAAAATTTATGAAGATCTGAAGATTCCTATTGTTATGTCAGGAGCTTATGACTTGGAGGATAGATTAGCTCAATCCAAGGGATACGAACATATTAACAATATGTTTTTGACTGTCCATAACTATAGAACATTGACATTAGATGAAATAACTTCAGTTGTTGCAGCTTGGGAAGAAGAAGTTCTCGGACTATGGAAAGAAAAACCGAACTTGGTAGACAATGAGGCAATTGTTCATCATTTATACACTCGTTCTAGTGGACTAATACAATCTCTGTATAAGTATCTGCAACAAATTGCCATAGCTTAACTGGAAAATACTTCAGACCTATCTTCAGAAGAAGGTATTGATATTGACGAAGTTATCGGTATTACTAGAACCGCTAGAGTAAATTTGTAGAGAAGGATTCAAATAAATGTTTCGCCCAGGTTATATTAAACCCTATGAGGGTGAAAGTATTAGCCATTATTTAGGCAGATGGAGAAGATATGAGATAAACAGTCTCTCTTCTGATGGTGGTTTGGGTAGATTTGCTGGGATTGGTTCTGTTACTGCTCGTTGGGAGAAGTTTCGCTTCAATCACTTTCCAACTCAAGAGGAGTTAGAAGCAGTTAGTAAAGTAATGGAGATGAATGTAGAAGAACTAATTGCGACATTGCCAACCAAAGATCAACCTATGAAATTAGAGCCGATTCGTCTCTGTGCTGCTTGTTATAGCGATCGCTCTTACCATCGTTTGTAATGGCAGTTTAAATCTACGAAAGGATGCGAAATACATAAGTTAAAATTACTTTCTAAATGTCCTAGTTGTGAGGATATAGCAATTCTCAATTGGAAGAACAAAATCTTGATGACATAATTATTTTCATAAGTCGATACGTCCCATTTCGCTTGATACGTCCTTTTTTTGCAAATGAAACTAGAAGGATGAAAAATTATGATGTCAATGCAACTATTATTGATTTAGCTAAACAGGAAAATAATGCTTATACCAATTTTATAAAGTAGCTAGAGAGATAAAGCATTTCTAAAACAATCCCAACTAGCTAAAGAAATAATAACGTCTTGCTCCAAAGAATTTAAGATATGAGCAACTTTTTCTTTAACATCATCTAGATTAATAAACCAAAGCGATCGCAAACGATATTTAATATATTGCCAGACTCTTTCAATTGGATTTACGTGACTGACAATAGGGAGGTTGAAATAATAAAATAACATTCTCTGGTATATTCAATTTCTGAGCCGTGTGAATTGAAGCATTATCTAATTGAACAATATTTATTTTATCTTTGTTTTCTGCTTGAAACTTTTCTAAAAATATTGACATACAATCTGAATTAAAATGGGAAAATTCATAGAAAAAGCGGATGCGACCCCGCGTCGCCGTTAGGCGCAAGGGAACGCGCACCAAGCAGCTTTTACCGCCAACGGGTTCAACTAATCCATAAATATACATAAATATAGTAGTAATCGTAATGCCATTGTAATGTATGCTGTGGCTTAACCCCTTTTAAAGTTATTTTTTTCCCTGATTCTGTTCTAAAACCAATTCTAGTTTCACGCCACGGCACCAATAGGCTATTTCTCTGTTATCAAGCCTTTTTGCTCTAATATCTTGAACTATTCCTTTAATTCTTTGAGGTAAAAATTTCTGAAACGCTTCCGCTACACCTACAGCTTGTTTTTTATGAGAATGAGTTCTATAAAACAGCACCAAGCGCGATCGCATTTATGATTTGTCAAAATCTTGTCAACACTGACATAACAATGACATAGCTATGAAAGAAGTGCTTGCTAACGTAGGGCAATAAATCATTTTCTGTTGTTAAGCTTTTTCTTTTTTGGAGTAGAAACTATGAAGACTTGCATTTGCTGTTCCCATAAATTACTACTTCATCTTCGTTCTCAAAACCTCTACTGGTATTGTTTACACTGCCGTTCAGAGTTTGATAGCTTTTTAAGCATTCGTGCGCAATCAAAACCGTCTAAGTTAAAGCAAATTCAATCTCATAATTACTCTTTAATCCCTGCACAATAATTATTAATATTTTATTACTATGAATTTACCTC
Source organism: Waterburya sp. (assembly GCA_965218345.1). GTDB lineage: Bacteria > Cyanobacteriota > Cyanobacteriia > Cyanobacteriales > Xenococcaceae > Waterburya. The sequence continues at coordinate 3,774,326 of CBDCKS010000002.1, read as the reverse complement.
AAACAATTGCTTTAATCTCAGTTCATAGCGATCCTACTGTGGAAGTTGGAAGTCAAAATGTATATGTGCGATCCTTAGCAGAAGCTTTGTCTCGTTTAGGATGGCAGGTAGATATATTTACCCGCAAAACCAATGTTGTCCAAGCAAATATAGTACAGCATAATCCTAATTGTCGAACTATTCGCCTAACTGCTGGAGTAATGCAATATATCTCCCGACAACAATTAATTGGTTACTTACCAGAATTTCTCAAACAACTACGTCAGTTTCAACTAATTAATAGAATTCAGTATCGTTTAATTCATACTAATTATTGGCTGTCGGCTTGGGTAGGTATGGAACTCAAGAAAACGCAGCCTCTCAAACACGTCCATACTTATCATTCTCTTGGTGCTGTAAAATATGCTCAGGCTAACAATCTTACCAATATTGCCAAGACTCGTTTAGCAATCGAAAAAGCTTGTTTGGAAACAGCCGATTTAAGTGTTGCTACCTGCCCTCAACAGAGAAAATATCTACAAGAGCTAGTTTCTACCAAAGGTAATATTAAGATTATACCCTGTGCTGCGGATACTAAAGTATTTGGCTCGGTTGCTCATGAAACAGCCAGACAAAAACTAGGAATTGAGCCTGATGTATTCAATATTCTTTATGTTAGCAGGTTCGATCATAGTCAGGGATTAGAAACTCTCTTAAAAGCAGTTAGCAAACCCTATTTGCACAGCGCAGGCAATATTCGTCTGACTTTAGTTAGCAATTCTCATCGCTATTCCCATAATCAGCTAGAAAGAAAACGAACTGAGAAACGGGTGCGGGATTTGGGCATTGATAACATTACTACTTTTAGTGAACCACTCAGCCGAGAAAAATTAGCGGTATGCTATGCTGCTGCGGATGTCTGTGTAGTACCTAGTCATTATAATCCTTTGGGAATGGTGGCAATTGAAGCTATGGCAAGTGGGACATCTGTAATTGCTTCTAATGCAGATAGCTTAAAATACGTAGTTCAACATGAACAGACAGGTTTGCTATTTCCTGCCCGAAATTCGTTTGTCTTGAGTAAAGCAATTTTTCGCCTGATGAACGAACCTGAATGGAGGTTAAGGTTAAGCGTTTTTGCTAGAGAAAGAGTTTATGAATTATTTGATTGGGATGGCGTAGCTAATCAATTAGGAGAACTCTATCTAGAATTAATCGCTTCTCAAGATATATATATGCCAAACAAATCATTAAAATATTCAGTTCAACCTGTAGGAGTTTCAGTCTATTAGACTTCTGACAAACTTGCTAACCTAAAGAATTTTATTAAGTATACTGCATTTATTAATATCAAATATAGTTTAAATCAAAAGTTTGCAATTATGGCTCATGTTGTTTTGTTTCAATTAGTAATCTTTCTTTTCTTGAGCTTTAATATTTTAGCTCTTACTTGGCTATTTCCGATTAAACATAGTTCTAGAAAAGGTTCAAAAACCAGAAATATTTAAACTTTTATAATGCAATTTGCTTTGAGGCGATCGCGTTATATTTAAGATTAGAACGTATTGTAGTCTGATGATCACAGTCGAAATGTACATCAGCCTAATAATATCAAATAAACAACAAAGGCTTGTCTTTTAAAGGTGCAAAAGCTTTTGATTCAAACTTGTACAGACTTGCAGGACGACCAGCACCACGAGATACTTTTACTCCTGTATCTAATAAAATACCCAGCTTTAATAAACGCGAACGAAAATTAGAATAGTCAGAAAAGTTTTCACCTAAAATTGTGCAGTAAAGCTGATAAACTTCATTTAAAGTAAATTCTGGTGGCAAGACATCAAAAGCAATTGGGCTATACTGTAGCTTGTTTTTAAGACGATTCCAGCCATAGTTGAGGATTTGCTTGTGATCGAAAGCCAGCTTAGGAATTTCAGTTACCTTATACCAAGAAGTATTATTTTCTGATTTTGTAATTATTTTGGCATTCTCATATCTAACCAAGGCAAAATAACTTACCGATAAATATCTTACCCCAAAGCTATCAGGATCTTCTCTAGGATCTCTACCAAGATCGCCAAAAGAATATAGTTGTTCTAAATATAAATTCTCTACCTGAATTTTTTCGGCTAAAGTGCGATAAGCTGCATCGGTTAGAGATTCTCCTTGACGTACTAACGTACCTGGTAAACTCCAGTGGTTTTTGAAAGGTTCTTCTTTTCTTTTATGTAACAAAACTAAGACGCGGTTATAAGTAGTATCAACCGAAAAAATAACGTTATCTACACCGACTTTAAAATCAGCTAAACTCTCTGATTTAATCTTAGTCTTAGATTTAATTTGAGAATTAGTTTTCATACTGTTTCTTCTTGTCTATGCTGATTTGCTTCTACTTCATATAAATTGTGTTGAATAATGTAATCATTAACGGCAGGAGTAATTAAGCTTCGATCCTTTTGCAAACGGTAGGTGCTAGAAGCTACTTTTGGAGCATTTAAACTGGCGATCGCAACTTTTCCCCCAACTCCTTTTAATGTTTCTAAATCCTGTTCTTGAATATCATATTCTACACGAGGAATAATTAAAACTTTTACTTCTTTTAATAAATCTTCGATACGATACCAGCTACTTATCTGCTGTAAGATATCTGAACCAATTATTAAAGTAAACTCCGCTTTTTGTCCCCATTTTTTCCTGGCTTTTTTGACCGTAATCAAAGTACGGCGATCGCTTAATTCGGGATGCAGGCTAATATTATTATCAGCTAAATTAATATTTTTTATCGCCGTATGCAACATCTGCGTACGATGTTTTAAGGAAGTTTGATGCTGTTTAAAAGGATTATCTGATGCCCAAACCACTACAAGATCGAAGTGTTGGGACAACCAAAATAAAATAGTTTGATGTCCTATGGTCGGTGGATCCGCACTTGTACCAAAAAGAGCAATTTTTTTCATTAGTCCACGATCAAGTTACTAAATACAACTTCAAACTTATTACCTATTATCTGCCCAAACCAGTTTCTAATTAAAATTGTACCTACCTACTTGTATCACTTTAAAATGTTTTCAGAGGACATCTAAAAAGTTGTTTTTTTACATTCAAGTTCTTGGTTTTGCCCCCCCAGCCCCCCAACTCGCGCGTTCCTTGGCTGCTGAAACAGCAGCAGGGTCGCTCGTCAATTCTGGGGGGAGAACAATTTAAAGTCCCCCACTCGCGCATTCCCTTGCGCCTGACGGCGACGCGGGGTCGCTCGTCTTGGGGGATTTAGGGTGGGTGGAAATGCTTCTGGCTAAGAAGCTTATTCCACACCCACCCGAAGGGGGCATTGATGTAGCAAATGAGACTTTTCAGACAACCTATCAAATTGGATTTAGTATTAGGTCTATTTTTGAAACTTATCTCCCAGATAATATTGTTTAACTAAAGGATTGTTATACAGTTCTTCGGCTGCACCAGAGGCTAAAATTTGACCGTCTCGCATTACATAGGCACGGTCAGTGATGGCTAAAGTTTCCCGAAAATTGTGGTCGGTAATTAAAATACCAATTTGGCGAGCGCGCAATTGAGCAATAATTTCCTGTATCTCCGCTACCGCAATTGGATCGATCCCTGCAAATGGTTCATCTAATAACAAATATTTAGGACCGTCTAGCCCTGCTGCTAAAGCTCTAGCTAACTCTGTCCGTCTTCTCTCTCCACCCGAAACCAGAGATCCTAAAGTATTGGCTACTCTTTCTAAGCGAAACTCCCTCATTAATTGTGCTAGACGAATCGGGCGGGCAGGACGAGGAATTCCTGTCTGTTCTAAAACCAGTAAAATATTATCCTGAACGCTGAGATTGCGGAAAATACTTGCTTGTTGAGTTAGATATCCTATGCCCAAACGCGCCCGTTTGTGGAGTGCCAAGCTGGTTATATTACGCTCATTTAACTTGACCGTTCCCTCGTCGGGCTTGACTAAGCCTGTCGCTATGTAAAAAGTGGTGGTTTTTCCTGCACCATTAGGACCAAGTAGTCCGACAATTTCTCCTGGGGATACCCGAAGATTAACGCGGTTAACTATATATCTTTTGCCATAAGACTTATGGATATTTTCTAAAATTAGTGCCACAGGCTTTTCAATTATCAATGATCAATTATCACTGGGGTTGGTAATAATATAGGTTGATTCTACTTGGCGATCGCTTTTAGGGGTAGCAACAAAGCGACCTTCATCGATTAAATAGGTCATGCTTTCGGCTCGCATACTGTTCCCCTCTTGAATTACATAAACATTTCCCGTCAAAATCAAGCGACGTTCACGACTAAAATATTGTGCCTGGGCAGCAGTAGCCTGGATTTTGCGGGCTGGATAATTAATTTGAACATTACCTCTAGCGGTAATGATACCCGTTTGGGAATTAGATTCTTGAACATCTGACTTTAGGGTAATTTCTCCTGGCTTAGGAGATTGCGCCTGTAATGATGAAGGGATAAAGGTAAAAGCTATAACGGTAAATAACGTCGCGCTAATTAATCTTCGCCATCGACTACGCAAAAACATAAATAGAAACATAAATAGAAATATAAGCTAAATCTGAATAATTCTGATATTAACAATTTCTCAGACGCTGCTTATTCTAGAGAAGTTGCATCCTAACCAGTCACAGATTAAATTCTCAGCCAAATAGATACTATTTCTGCATAGATAATGGTGTAAAATTTTTGATTCCCAGATTAGACAGCTTGATTTTATCAAAAAGTTTTTAGTTCTTAGTTTTTAGTCTTTAGTTTTGATTTAACTGCTAGAAACGCATTGAGTTCAAGACTCCGACCTCGAAGGCTCGTCTTCAATCAGTTAGAGTTTAAGACTCGCGTTACGATTGGTACCCCGAACTAATTACTAACAACTAATTACTACGGCTACGCCGTTTATAGTTCTTGCTTGGTAGGACGAATAATGATCTCGTTAATATCCACATCCCCTGGTTGTTCAATAGCATAGGTAATGGCGCGAGCGATCGCATCTGCATCGATAGCTACTCCGTAGAGTTGATCGACGTTTTTGGCTGTCTCATCGTGAGAAATAGTGTTGGTTAACTCTGTATCTACCGCCCCAGGAGAGATATTAGTTGAACGAACTTCACCATTAGATTCTAGTCGGACTCCTTCGGAGATAGCTTTAACAGCAAACTTAGTGGCACAATAGACTGTTCCTCCAGGAAATACTTTGTGTCCTGCTACTGAGGAAAGATTAATTATGTGACCAGATTTTTGCTGCTGCATGATCGGCATTACCGCAGCAATACCATACAGTACTCCTTTGATATTTACATCTACCATTTTTTCCCATTCATCTACCTTCGTTGCCGCTAGAGGAGATAGGGGCATCAAACCTGCATTATTAACTAAAACGTCGATACGTTCGTAAGCCTGGTGGGTTGCTTTGGCTAAAGCTTCTACCTGATTGCGATCGCTAACGTCTGTGACCTGATATTTGACTGTACCACCATCTTTTTGAATCTCGGCAACTAACTCTTTAAGGCGATCTTCTCGTCTGGCAGCTAGCATCAATTTAGCTCCATTTTTGGCTAATCGACGGGCAGTAGCTTCCCCTAGTCCACTACTTGCTCCTGTGATGATAACTACTTTGTTTTGAATCTCAGACATAATTGCTCTTTATTTTGTTAACTTAAAAATAACTGCTCTGTTTTTCTAGCCTGCTTATTGCCTAAGCGATGGGAATATCTAAAGCTGCTAGTAGACCAGTCGTCTAGACTATGTAAATATTACTAAATAAAACAGTGGTATTAAATCTTACTAGAGGTAGATTAGTTAAAATCCGCTCAAATAAAACTTTGACAAAGGTTTGCATCGGCTTGATTGATTTTGTAACCTTAGCCTGTAAGATAGCCCCTTCTCAACTAGAGAGAATAAACCGAGCTAAATCATCAGCCAAATACTGTTCCCATTCGGTAAATAATTGATTCAGGCGATCGCGAAAGAATTCATTTCTTTTACTGTTACGTTTCCTACTTTTCTGGTAATCGACCAGTTGTCTATTTGTAATGAGCAATCTCTATATCTTATGAAAAACTCATCAACCAGTAAGTTAAATTTGTTAGGTTTAAATGCAAATACAATTACCCAGTAAATTATTTGGTTGTAAGAGGCGATTTTAAATAATGGCAGAGGTGAAACCAGCAAATCGAGACAAACAGGAAACCCCAGTCAAGAATTATTTTGGTTTTCGTCGTCAACAACTTTTGTTGTTTATTTTAGCTTCTGTACTAATTCATATTTTAGGCTTAGTTATCTTTAGCATTTATCAACGCTTTCACCCTATTGCCAAAGATAAACCTGAAGATAGTAAACCCATTGAATTTGTGGTTGTTCCTCCCGAAGAATCTAGCAAACAACCACCACCAGAAACGCAAAAAAGAGCAGCAGAAAATTCCGTTGCCGAAAAAAAGGTTGAGCCAAAGAAAACTTCTACCGATCGAGAAATCGGCGATGACACAGCCCCTACCCCAGCATCGACTCCTTTGAAAGAACCTGCTCCTGCCCCCCAGATAGCGTCACCTCCTGAACCCGAACCAGCCGAACCTCCTAAACCCGAACCAGAACCAGTCGAACCTCCCAAACCCGAACCAGAACCAGTCGAACCTCCTAAACCAGAACCAGAACCAGAACCTAAACCAGAACCCAAATTACCTAAGAATAATCAGCCACTATTGTCAAATCCAGATGCTGTTTCAACCTCCAAACCAGCTCCCCAGCCTACACCTGAAGCAAGCCCACAACCTGAACCAGAATCTTCTGTCGCCACTAGTTTACCGCCAAAAGAACCATCCCAAACCGTTCCTAAATCCGGTTCAGAGGCAGTTCCAAGTAACAGTGCCTCTAGTTTATTAGGTGGAGATTATAAAAAAACTCTTGCTAATGGTGGCGGAGATGCGTTTTTTAGCCCAGAAGCCTTAGCTTATAAAGATGTTCTTAATCCTTCTCAGTTAAATGCTCTCAAGGATATCGACTTGAGCGATTATTTTGCCGAGGTTAAACGGCGAGTAAAGAGCAATTGGAATCCCTCTTATAGAGCGGAAGAATATACTACTTATCTAAGCTTTAATATTGAAAAAAATGGTCAAATTACAGGACTCAAGGTAACCCAAACCTCAGGCTCAGAAAAAGTAGATCGAGAATCTTTAGATGCAGTCCAAAATTCTGCTCCCTTTGCTCCTTTGCCTCCTGAGTTTCCTTTAGAGGCGTTAGAAGTTCAATTTAGCTTTAACATTTATATCTATTAAAACGGGATTTAATTTATGGAAAATATACTACAGCTTTTTAAAAGTGGTGGAGTGGTTATGATTCCTTTATTGGGGCTATCAATCTACTCTGTGGCAATAGTTTTAGAGCGATCGCTTTTTTGGCTGAAGATATCCCGTGGGCAAAGCGATGTAATAAAACAACTGCTCAACCAATATCGAGAAGATTCTCAAGCAGCTAGCATCATGCTCAAACGTCACCTTAATTTGCCCATTGCCCGCATTTTTTCTGTCGCTCTATCATTAGAGCGATCGACACCAGAAAAATTCAAGCTGGCATTAGAAAGTGCTGCTCAAGCAGAAATACCAATCCTGAAGCGATTTAACAACTCTTTGGAAACAGTAATCGGTGTTGCCCCATTATTAGGCTTGCTGGGTACGGTTTTAGGTCTAATTACTTCTTTGTCTTCTTTAAAATTAGGTGATATAGAATCATCTCAGGCAGCAGGAGTCACGGGAGGTATTGGCACAGCTTTGATTTCTACCGCAGCAGGTTTGATTGTGGCGATCGCCACACTATTTTTTGCCAGTATTTTCCGCGGGCTATATTTACAGCAAATCGCCCTAATTCAAGAAGTTGGGGGACAGCTAGAGCTAGTTCATCTTGATAAATATGAACAGCAAGAAGTCTATCGAAAATAAAAGTTAAGAGTTATAGCAATACGAGGCTGTGTTAGGACACTCCCTGCGGTGGGTACACCTTGGCTACTTTTTACTTATTACTTTTTACTTACGAGCAATTAAATTTTCTGTGCTAACCGATTAACGTACTGCGATACTTATAATCTCACTCCCAATCTCGTTGTCAAATTAACAACAATCTAAACAATGCGCATACCTGAAGAACCAGATTTACCACCTAAAATTAACATTTTGCCGATGATCGATGTGATCTTCGCTATTTTGGTATTTTTTATTGTTTCTAGCCTCTATTTGACTCGCTCTGAAGGTTTACCCGTCAATCTGCCTGGTGCAAAAACTGCCGTAGTCCAGAAGACAAAGCAAATTACTGTAAGTTTAGATAAGGAGGGCAAGTTGACCATAAATAGTAAACCCGCTCAACTAAATCAGTTAAAAACCGAGATTGAGAAACTGATTAAAACAGAGTCGAATGCTACGGTAGTAATCAATGCTGATAAAACCATAGAGCATGGTCAGGTAGTAGACGTAATCGATCGACTACGACAAATTCCTCAAGTGCAATTGGCGATCGCTGCCAAGAAAGAATCTATTGATGATCAATAATTAGCAATAGCGATCGCTAAATTCGTAAATGCTAAAATTGATACATTTTTCCTATACATAAAGACAACAGCAAATTAAAAATTAGCAGCCAAGAACACCTTTAATAGATAATATTATTGATGTCAGAATTTCTATGCTGCCTGCTCCTGCTACGGCGTGTCCAGAAACAGCAGTTGCAATTGCAGGCACGGAAGCCCCAGTAGAAATCATATCAGTCATAGTCGCAGCCAAAGCAAATCCAGCTACACCAGTACTAAGACTAAATATACCTGCACCAGTAATTAAACCAACAATAGCAATCCACTCTAAAGGATTTGGAGATGCACAATTAGCACCTACTTCAGCAAATAATAAAAGAAAATTCATTACTATAACATTAAATTAAATATGCCTTCTTCTTTATTATTCAATTGAAAAATTTGATCTTGTGTGATTCTACTCACTTAATACTTAATAAATTGGTCAAGTAATTTGATTTTGTAGTTTATGAGCTGACACGCATTTGAATTGGAATTTTTGAAGGCTAGATCTATTGCAGCAAAGCTTTCGAGCGATCAAAATAAATGAATAACAGCTTACTCCCATCCCGCTACAAAACTACCGAAAACAAAATGCTTGGAATTCAACATTTTCTATAGCTTTATCTAGTTTTGAATAAAAAAATACGCTCAAATATTACGTCGAGCGTATTGATAATAGAGTTGATTTATTGATTAGCTAAGAATGTTAATTTACTCGTAAGCTTGAATGTTCATAACGAAAATACATCATTTAAGCACATCAAATTTACCCCTAACACAAATTTGTCCATCAACTTCATCCAAACTATTTAGCCATAAGATTCTAGTTTTTCATCGCCATTTGGCATTTTAGGAGCAAATTTTCTCAAACCCAGATACTGCTGAAATACGTTCCAAAGATATAGAGGATTAAGAATTGCGTAACGCTGCCACAATCTTTTTGGCTCTTGAATCAGACGAAAAAACCATTCTAAGCCCGCATCCTGCATCCATTTAGGAGCTTGAGGTAAAGTTCCTGCATGGAAATCAAAAGCAGCACCAACTGCCAAAATTGGTATACCTAAAAGGTTTCGATACTCGTAAGCCCAAGTTTCTTGTCGAGGACAACCAAGACCTAAAAAGACAGCATTAGCTCCAGATGCTTTGATGCGTTCAACTAACTCTGAACGTTCTGACTCGGTAAGTCTTCTGAACTTAGAAGCTTCCATTCCCGCAATTTTTAATCCAGGATAAAGTTGAGCTAGATTATGAGCAAACTTTTCCAAGGTTTCTTTTTCGCTGCCATATAGATATATGCTCAAGCCTTCTTTGGTCAAAGATTCGGCTACTTTGAGAGTTAGGTTAGGACCATAAACACGGTCTGGTAGCTGCTGCTTGTATAACCAGGACAATGCCCAACGCACTGGTTGACCGTCGGGCAGAACTAAATCTAAGCCATTCAAACGTCTGGCGTGGGTACGATCCATAAATCCAGTCATTACGCCATGTACCGCTAAGGCACTAACGGCGCAAGGCTGTTTATTTTTAGCTGCGGAAGTAATTTTGTAGACGGCAAACTCATAGTCTACAGCACAGACGTTGATTCCTAATACTGAGTATTTTCCTCGATCAAGCATTTAATTCCACCTCTCGACACCACTTTCGTAAATTTCCGCTAAAATCTGATTGATATTATATTTAAGTGACCAATCTGGATAATGAGATTTAAATTTAGAAAGGTCGCTCACATACCATATATGATCGCCACTACGATTATCTTCAGTATATGAATAATCAAGTTTTTTGCCCGAAAGCTCTTGGGCAATGGCGATCGCCTCTAGCATTGAACAATTACTTTCCCTTCCACCTCCAATGTTATAAACTTCGGCAACGCGAGGATTTTTGTAAAATTCATGGAAAGCTGAGATTAAATCAGAAGAATGAATATTGTCCCTCACCTGCTTTCCTTTGTAGCCATAGATTGTGTAAGGTTTGCCAATAGCCGTACATTTTACCAAGTATGCTAGAAAGCCATGTAGCTCAGTCCCAGAATGATTTGATCCTGTTAAACAACCGCCTCTAAAGGAAGCGGTACGAATGCCAAAATAGCGTCCATATTCCTGAACTAGTACATCTGCTGCGACTTTAGAAGCTCCAAATAAAGAGTGTTTACACTGGTCAATACTCATGTCCTCTGAAATTCCCCCATAATATTTATGGGCAGAATCTATTTCCCAACGTTTTTCTAGCTCTTTCAAAGGCAGGGCATTGGGCAAGTCACCATAGACTTTGTTGGTAGATGTAAAGATAAAGACTGCTTCAGGACAATATTCACGGGTTGCCTGTAAAAGATTTAACGTCCCGTTGGCATTGACCGTAAAGTCTGAAAAGGGATCGCTAGCAGCCCAGTCGTGAGAAGGTTGAGCAGCAGTATGAATGATTAAAGCAATATCTTGACCAAAATGTTGAAAGATTTCTTTGATCTTTTCGTAATTTCTTATATCTACTTCACGGTGCTGATAACTATCAATTTCTTTTTCTAACTTTTGGCGATTCCACTTCGTCGAAGCTTCTTCTCCAAAAAAGAACTTTCTCATGTCGTTGTCAATACCAACAACGTCCATTCCTAGACTGCTAAAGAATCTTACAGCTTCAGAGCCAATTAAACCCGCCGATCCAGTGACAATTGCTACACCCATATTTAACTTTAGTTTATAACTGTTTATTTAGATTAACTACCCGACCTTTACATAAACTTGATAATTCTCAAAGATTTATGTAGGTTTTGCGCACTTACTATTAAGTATATTTACTATCAAGGCTTTGTTATGATACATGAAATTTTCTAATATGTCGATATATAATCAGTAAAAAAACTGGCACAAAAGTCTTAACCAGAAAAATATAATAGTGGTATTATTGATAGGTTTAAAAATACAAGTTCTCAGTTAGGAAATAGACATTTTTAGTAGTAAGTTACACAGCCCTTGTAAATTGATGTTGGTATTAATAGTAGACTTTAAACAGAGATCATTTTTTCATCCAGGCAGATTGAGTAATTTAAGATACCTAGTTGTTTTTGCCTAAGTATTTATAGTTAAAATAAGGTCAATCCGTAATTTTATGCTTATTGGAATAATTGAAGTTAGTGAACCAAACCATTATTCGGCAGTTAATGGTCTGCTTAAAACCTATGCCAGCAATCCCAATAACGAGATCATCGTTTACACTTTGCCATCAATTAAGAAAGCTTTAGAAGAAAATGGTTTACCAGAAAATTCTAGCTTGGTAGTATTAAACGTAAATGAAAATCAGTCTCTAAAAAATCTGCTAAAGGATATAGAAAATACTGCCTTTGATCGGATACATATTTGTACTATGTTCGACAACTATCTTGAGTTTGCTGGGTTTAAGCCTCAAACTCAAGAAATCTGGCTTCACATACATCAATGTGAAGAATGGTATAACGATGACTTTAATCGAGCTATTAATACTTTAATTCCCAGCCTCAAAAACAAGGATCAAAATAGAGAATATTCACGCATAATTGCCAGGGCTGTTCGGGACTATTTAGTTTATAAACCTCTGAGAAAAAAAATGTTATCTCAGTTTGATAAAAATTATCAGCTACGGATCATAGTCCATAGTGAAGGACAAAAGGAAGTTTTATTAAAGTATTCGTGTCAGTCACCAATTACCGTATTTCCTTTTGCTATTTATGAGGGAATGGAAGACTCATCTGAGTCAAATCAGGTTCTAAGAATATGTATCCCTGGTGTGATCAGCCAATCCAAAAGAGATTATTTAAGTTTGTTTGAGGCTTTACAAGAGAAAGCTGAAGCCTTAAGCGATCGCCTTGAGCTTTATTTGTTAGGATACGTTACCGAGCGTGAACAGCCCGAAATGACAAATGCTATAGCAGACTTGCAAAACTCTGGTTACAAAGTTTTATATCATAACTCTTTTGTTTATGGCGAAGAGTTTGATCGGGCGATCGCTAATTGCGATTTATTGCTCAATAACCAGTTTGTCAGCAAAAACAGTACTGAGGTTTATGGCAAAACTAAAGAGTCAGGCATGATTTTTAATATGCTTAGAGCAGCCAAACCAGGGCTATTACCAAAAGAGTATAATGTATCTTCAGAATTTAGTGACTGCACCTTATTTTTTGATAGCTATCCCCATTTAGTTGATCTAATTAAAGAAATTATCAATGATCCTCAACGTTTGCAGCAGTTAAAGGCTGCTGCCAAGAAGTTATCAGTAAGCTATTTGCCCAAAAATCTTTATTCAAGATTAATTTGAGGCAGAAGCGTGAAGGTAGCTATAGCTAATAAAGCACCATAAATAGTTGTATCCCAGCTTAGTCTAATATAAGAGCATGGCTTTGAAGGTTTTAAATCTTACTTTATAGCTACTCAAGCTGGGCGATCGATTTGAAACAGCTTTATTCTGTAAATATCAAACACTATTTTTGGGTATCTAAAACTGCTATTTAAGTATTTTTGAATACTAAGTAGAAAAAAGATTAATTTTTGAATATTAAATGCTTAACAAATTCAAATTATTAGATGAAAAACTAAGCCCAGGATTAAAGAAAATTATTTCCAGTATAGGCTGGTTAACCGCAGAGCGCGTCTTTATGATGGGCATATCATTTTTTGTGGGCATTAATGTAATACGATATCTCGGACCAGGAAATTATGGAAAATTAAGCTATAGCATCAGTTTTGCTGGTTTAATTGGCGTAATTGCCAAATTAGGTTTAGATCAAATCGTAGTCCGCAATCTAGTCAAGGACGAAGAGTCTACCCAAGAAATATTGGGAACAGCTTTTTTGCTGAAGTTGATTGGCTCTTTATTTACAGTTGCTTTGATTGGGATCGGTATTTGGATTTTTAATAATGATAGTCAAATTCGCTGGATGACCCTGATTGTGGGCATTGGTTTTGTATTTACTGCTTTTGAAATCATCGACTTTTGGTTTCAGTCAAAAGTCTTATCAAAACCAATGGCTATAGTCAGAAGCGGACAACTAATTTTGACAAGTGCCGCTAAATTAGTCCTAATTTTCGGAAAATTCCCTTTGATGGCATTTGCCTGGGTGTTTCTAGCAGAATTTGTGCTTAAAGCGATCGGCATGATTTGGATTTACAATCAAAGCCGTCAGTCTATTCTTCGCTGGCAGATCAGTTGGTCAAAAGCGACAGAATTAATGAAAGATTCCTGGCCTCTAATTTTGTCTAGCGTGATGATTTTGGTCTATATGAAAATCGATCAGGTAATGCTAGGCAATATGGCAGGGGATATAGCCGTAGGGAACTATGCAGCAGCAGTAAAATTATCCGAACCCTGCTACTTTGTATCTACAGCAATCTGTTCTTCTGTATTTCCCGCACTGATTCAGGCAAAACTAAGAAACCAGCAAGAATATCAAAACAAAATACAGCAGCTATATGATTTGATAACTTGGCTTGCTTTAGCAATTGCCATTCCCATAACTTTTGCCTCAAATATTTTGGCTACTACTTTGCTTGGTCAAGAATATGCTGAGGTAGGCGCAATCTTAAGATTACATATTTGGGCTAGTCCTTTTGTTTTTTTGGGAGTAGCTCAGAGTAAATGGTTGATGGCGGAAAATTTTACTCGCTTCAGCATGATGGCAACTTCTTTGGGAGCTTTATCTAATATAATTCTAAATTTTTTGTTGATTCCTAAATATGAAGGCGTTGGTGCAGCGATCGCTACTGTAATCTCATATGCTATTTCGTCTCATGTATCCTGTATTTTTTACCCTCCTATTTATAGCAATAGCAAAATGCTGTTCAAAGCCTTGTTCGTTCCATTTCGTATTCGTCAAAACCTAATTTATTTAAATCGCGTTAAAAAGATCTTATTTTAAGTAAATTTGCTTATACTATTAATTCGCGGTATTTTATTTTGACTGTATATGATGAATAGACGATTGTAATTATGACGAATTATAACTAAGGACAAACTGTCGTTTTTCTGCACATTCCTAATTAGATTTTAGGAGAAAACTGAGATGCCTAATTTCCAGCTTAAAACTCCAGTTGTTTTGATCATTTTTAAACGACCAGATACGACTAAAAAAGTATTCGAGGCAATTCGCCAAGCAAAACCACCCAGACTTTTGGTAATTGCAGATGGTTCTCGTTCTGACAGACCAGGAGAAGCGGAAAAGTGTGCTGCTGCAAGAGAAATCATAGATCGAGTTGATTGGGATTGCGAAATTCTAAAGAACTATTCAGAAATTAATTTAGGTTGCGCTAAGCGAGTTTCCAGTGGTTTAGATTGGGTATTTGAGCAAGTACCAGAAGCCATTATTTTAGAAGATGATTGTATACCTCATCCTACCTTTTTTCGATTCTGTGAAGAGCTACTCGAAACCTATAGACATGACGACCAAATCATAGCAATTTCTGGTCAAAATGTGCAGTTTGGACGTAGGCGAACCGATTATAGTTATTATTTTTCTCGTTATAATCACTGTTGGGGTTGGGCAACCTGGAAAAGAGCTTGGAAGTATTATGACTTTGAGATGAAGCTTTGGCCAGAAATTAAAGCCAATAATTTTTTGAGTGACATCCTCTTAGATCCAGAAGCTGTGAAGTGTTGGAGTAGAATTTTTCAGTCTGCCTATGACGGACACTCAATTATTTGGGATGATCGATGGACATTTGCCGCCTGGATTAATAGTAAATTAAGCATTCTGGCAAACGTAAATTTAATCTCCAATACTGGTTTTGGTCTAGAATCAACTAACACGAATAATGAAAAAAGCCCATATAGCAATCTAGCTGTAGAAGCAATAGAATTTCCTATGAAACATCCACCATATGTAATTCGTGATACACAAGCAGATAGATTTACGCAGAAAACTTTATTCAACTATCTAAGTATTATTCAGAAGATTGGCACTAAAATCGAAAGATTTTGGGAAATATGGTCATAACTTCAGATCAATCCGAAGGTGAACTTATAACAACTTTAAAACAAAACTAGAATCAGTGTAGTAGCGTTTTATAAACAGCAAACTGTTTTGAAAAATCTCAACAAAACTAAAACTAATGGTTGCTGTTTATAAAACTAAAGTCGTTTGCAAAATAAGCATTTTTCGTGAAGTTAATTGTTTGAAATTTCACCTCACCTAATTGTTATCATAACCGACTCAGGCTATAGCTACTTGTAGCTATTCATTATTAATTATGAATGTTTTGCTTCTTAGTACTTCTGATGTTAAGGGAGGCGCTGCACGTGCCGCATATCGATTACATCAAGGCTTTAAAAATATCGATCATCATTCTCAGATGTTAGTCCAAACTAAGCATATTGACGACCGACAAGTTATTGGCTTTTCAGATAAATCAGGTATAGGAAGAGCTATCACTGGGTCAAGGCTAAGTTTAGGTCAACTGCCGTTGAGATTTTATCGCGATCATAATAGTTTTTATTCTCTTCAATGGCTTCCAGACAATATTGCTTCCAAAGTTGCTCAACTTAATCCAGATGTGATTAACCTACATTGGATTTGTAATAGTTATCTACAGATTGAAACTCTGGCAAAGTTGAACAAACCCCTGGTCTGGACGCTTCATGATATGTGGCCATTTACAGGAGGATGTCATTATAGTGGTGGGTGCGATCGCTATATGGCTTCTTGTGGTAGCTGTCCTCTACTTGGCAGCAGCAAAAATTGGGACTTATCTCGTTGGGTATGGCAGCGCAAAGCAAAAGCTTGGAAAAATCTCAATCTGACCATTGTTAGTCCTAGCTATTGGTTGGCTAAGTGTGCCAGTTCGAGTTACTTATTTCAAGATTTACCAATCAAAGTAATTCCCAATAGTATTGACACGAAAAAGTATAGACCAATTAATCAGAGGGTAGCGCGAGAACTGCTTCGTCTACCTCAAGATAAGCAACTAGTTCTATTCGGGTCATTACGTGCAACCAGTGACACAAGAAAAGGATTTCAATTTTTGCAACCAGTACTACAAAAATTGAGTCAATCTGGATGGCAGGATAAGTTAGAATTGGTGATTTTTGGAGCTTCTCGATCTGATGGTCTGCCTGACTTTGGTTTACCATCTCACTATGTAGGCAATTTAAACGACGATCTTTCTCTGGCGACAGTATATTCGGCTGCGGATGTTTTTGTCTTGCCTTCAGTTCAAGATAACTTACCCAACACTATTATGGAGGCGATCGCCTGTGGTACTCCTTGTGTTGCCTTCAATATTGGTGGCATACCCGATCTGATCGAACACCAAAAAAATGGCTATTTAGCCCAACCTTTCAAAACTGAAGACTTGGCTCAAGGAATTGCTTGGGTGCTAGAAAAAGAAGAAAGACATCAGAAATTATCCCACCGCGCTCGTGAAAAAGCAGAACAAGAGTTTGCTTTGCAGATTCAAACAGGTCGCTATTTATCTCTTTTTAAGGAAATTATGGATCATTAAGCCCACTATTTTAAATTAATGAAGTATGTAAATAAGCTTAACTGTAGTTGTCTAAAACTTAGTTCGGCAAAGCTATTTTAAATATTATGATAGATCTAATTTTATATCCACCAATATTGGGGGCAACATTAGTTAGTTTAATTGCTGGTTTTATTATCTTATTTTATCTTACAAGAGACAAGGCGATCGCCTCGATTTTTGAGCAATTAGCCGTCTATATGTTTTTGTTTATTGTTTCTGGGGTTACAATCTTTCCCTTTTCCCATTTGGATCTTGCTTCTTTGGGGAGTCCTGAAAAAACTTTGTTTTCAGCCATTTTTCTATTGACTGTATACGCTGCTGTATTCATTCTGCTGCGAGCTCGCGTCAGTCAAATTATATCAAATGTAATAATTCTTTTTCAGCAAAAATATTTAAGCATATATCTTGGTCTGACAGTTTTTTCGGCTTTTTGGTCAGCAACTCCTTTGGTAACTTTCAAAGCAGCAATATCTTTAATTCTTATTAGCAGTTTTGCAGTTTACTTTGCTAGAAAGTATAATTGGCGACAACTCCTTGAGTTATTACGCTGGAATCAAACCTTCGTAGCCCTTTTAAGTGCCTTTTTGGCTATTTTTGTTCCTGCGGAAGGACTCAATGAAAAAGGATGGGCAGGAGCTCTTGGTCATCCTATTAACTTGGGAAACGTAATGGCATTGTCTGCTGCATTATGGTTGTTAAACGCTACGCAAAATTCTAAATATCGCTGGCGATCGCTATTGTTTTGTGTTCTGAGCATTGTCATTATGCAATTGGCTAATTCTGCTGGAGCATTTGTTGTTTTTCTCTCTTTAATAGTAATAATATTTATTCCGCCAATATTTAGAAAGCTAACTTTTTTACAGGCTAATTTTCTGTTTACGTTCATTTTGTCAATATTTGCAGCACCTAGTATTTGGTTATTCAGCAACTTTAACGATACGATGTCTTTGTTAGGAAAAGATATGACCTTTACAGGAAGAGTTCCTTTGTGGAATTTATTAGTCACGGAGATTATTCCAGAACGCCCTTGGTTTGGTTATGGATATTCTGGTTTTTGGCAATCGTGGCGAGGTTCAGATGATCCTGCTGCTATAATTTTTCGTCTAATTGGAGACTGGGCAGTTCATGCTCATAACGGGTTTTTAGATATTATTATTAGCGTGGGTTTGATTGGATTTATAATATTTGCCTTATCTTTTCTTGGTAATGTAAAGAGGGCAATGAGATTGATATTTAGCAATGGCAGCCCTGAAGCATTTGTGCCTCTAATAATTTTGACTTTTATATTTGTGAGTAACCTTTCTCAAACTTCGATTATATTTCCCAGCTACATATGGTTTTTGTACGTTATGACAACAGTTCGATTGCAGATCGATAGCGGTCAGAAAAAGAAGAAAAGAAATTTAAGTTTATTTCAAAATCAAACTTTTACCCCCTAAATACTTTAAAAGAATAAATTTTTCAGATGGGCAAAAAACGCAAATCAATTACAAGGCGAGCTTTTTTACTGGGTTTGAGTGCTTTAGCAGGTATTGTTGCTCTGGTAATAGCGGGTAAATTGAAATTTAGAAAAGAGCGGATTTCAGAATCAGGCAAACCTAAAGAAGATTTTTCGGCAAAGGGAACAACTCCTTTAGGCGATCGCGCTGCCGCCAATGGATTGTTATATGGAGCATTTCCTCAGGCGGGACACCAGGATTTTGTTGAAGATCCGCTATTTCAATCTCAGTTTGTGGAACAGTGTCGTCTTTTAGTGATTAGTTTCTACTGGAATTGGGGAGGTATTCGTCCTAGTGAAAGTACATATGACTTTACTGCTGCTGACTACTTTGCTAAATTTGGCGCAGAAAACGACATGGTGTTGCGAGGGCATCCTTTAATATGGCATCGCTCTACTCCTGATTGGCTGCTCGCTAAATTTAACGACCCCAGTACAACTAGTCAAGAAATAAAAAATATAATGAGCGATAATATTACTACTGTAGTAAAAAGATACGCAGGTAGAATTCATTCCTGGGATGTAGTCAATGAAGCAATTAATGTTGGGGATGGTCGAGCAGATGGATTTCGAGATACAAAGATAAGTGGTATTAATGACGTAAAATCTCCTAGTTGGCTTGATTTTCTGGGGGCAGATTACATTGACCTTGCTTTTCAAATTGCCTCACAAGCCGATCCTCAAGCAATGCTTACCTATAATGAATTTGGGCTGGACTATGACACTCCAGAACAGGAAGCTAAAAGAATTGCCACCTTGAAACTGCTAAAAAGTTTAAAAGCTAAGGGAACTCCAATTGACGCTTTTGGTATTCAGGCTCATTTGAATGCCTCCATGAATAATAAATTTAGCCCCCAAAAGTTGCGTCAGTTTCTTAGGGATGTGGCTGATTTAGACTTAAAAATTATTATCTCTGAACTAGATGTTACAGATCAATATTTTCAAGGAGATATTGCCCGTCGCGATCGCGCTGTTGCCCAAGCCTATCAAGATTTTCTGGCAGTCGCTCTAGATGAACCAGCAGTAGTTGCTGTAGCTACTTGGGGATTGAGCGATCGCTATAGTTGGATCCAAAATGAATCTCGTCAAGATGGTACTCTCCAGCGACCTTTACCTTTGGACGCTCAACTAAATCGCAAACTGGCTTGGTATGCGATCGCCAACGCTTTTGATAATGCGCCCAAACGTTAAACTACTGTACGCATAATAAAAAAATACTCGTTTTATTTAATTATAGTTACAGACACTTTTATTAGGACAAGATGTATTTTGATGGCGAATGGCATTTGCCCCTACATTAGAAATTACGTCTTAACACTCTCGACCATTACTATACTTATCTATCAGTCAATCTAATTAGTGCAAAAATTTCCTCTTGCACTGCTTTGTTCCATTGTTGACGATATTCACCCAGATCTAATTTTTTAAGAGTTAATTTTCTAATCGCATTGACGATAGACTCTGAAGAATTTTCTACTAATACAGCCCATTCCCCAAACAATTTTTCAGTTAATGATGTCTTGCTAATCACTAATTGAGTATCTGAAGATAAAGCTTCACAAGCACCACTGGGTTGAGTTGCATTACTGGTGGTTAATACTAGAGATGCCAAACTTGAACACAACACCTGATGATATTCTTCTGTAGCTAAAAAACCAGTCAGGGTGACGTTAGTCAATTTTTGCAAACTGGCTGCCGTTTCTGCATCCAGCTTGTTAATATCAGCGGTAATTACAAAGTTATATTCCGTCAGCTTTGCCATAGTTTCGATCAATAAATCTACTGGTTCATCCCACGGATCGAATGAGGCGATAACTAAAATCTGTTTAGCTTGGCGTTTTTTAGGTCTGATTGGCACAATTGCTTCAATAGGATCGCAAATTGTAAACAGTTTGGCTGGCGGATAAATTGTGGAGACCAACTGAAACATTTCGGCATTGTGAACAATAATTGCCAAAGCATTTTTTAGCAAAGTTTTGCTTAAGGGTAAGCTTTGCCATATTTCCACTTGAAATAAAGGATTATGAGCATCAATTATGTAAGGAGTTTTGGTAAGTAAGGCTGGCAAAGCACTAAAGGTAGGAGGACATTGAGCAACTACAAAATCAGGCTTTTTAGTCAAAATATCTTGAACGCTCACTACCAGTTTTATTAGATAGTCTAAAGGTCGCAAATACTTACTTTTGAATAAATGAGGAATAAACTTTAGCTCACAACTAATTAGAGGAGCGAGAACTTCGGGTCTTCTTTGATACTGTTTCCAAACTAAAAACAAACCAGAAAATTTATTGGCTAAATTACTATTCGACATTACTTACAACATGATTAACTATAATTAATAGCTATTTTAATAAACTATCAACTAGATAATTAATATATGACACTTATTAACTAATTGGCAGTTTAAATAGGTAAAGAATCATGATGTTTCTTATTATGTATTTGTAGTGTTTATGTATTTGCAATATCCTGTTTGACAATGCTATTAAAACTAGTACCGCCTCACTTAAGTAGAGAGTAGTAAGTTAAATATCGTCGGGGTTTTAGGTTAAAATCAGTGGTTACTCTATTCACGCCCACGTCTACTAGTTAACTTTTTATTGGCAAATATTGTATTGTACATACAGCGATTATTTTGTCAAAATTGGCTTAATTGGAAGCTATACAAGTTAATTATTTCTACGAAAAGATAGTACAGATAATAAATACATAAATTTAGGCTTTTTACTGCTGACAATGTTTTTCAGGTCAGCTATGCTAAGTTATTTGCTTTTATTAATTGCATATTTAGCTAGTAATTGGAAGTTGACAACAACTGATGAAAATTTATACTTTCAATGCACCTGTAGATACTCGTGTAGAATTATTATGGTCTTTGAGATCTAAAAACAGAGACAAGATATTTGATAATTTTATACATCAAAACAAATATACAGAAGTCAATTCAATTCAAGACTGCGATTTAGCCATATATCCTAATCGGGTTTTTCATCCAGAAACTCTAAATTTTGATAGGTCTGTATTTACAGCAGCAAAAAAAGCTGAACAATATAATAAGCCTTTAGTTATCGATGCAACTAGTGATTCTGATGTTTTCTTAAATATCCCAACAGCTAAAATACTGCGCTGTGGTTTATATAAAAGCTTGCAACAACCTTTTGAAATAGAGTGTCCTTTTTGGAGCAATTATAGGACTAAAAAAAGCCTAGATGCTTTAATAGCATTACCAAAAAAATCAAAGCCAGCAATTGGTTTTTGCGGGACTATATCATCTGTAGGCAAATTATCCCAGCTAGGAAAATTAATGTTACCATCGAAAGTTGCTAAAGCAGTTTTGGCTGAAGGTAAATTAGTTCACAAGGTTGACATTAGACTTCGAGAAGGCATGAGTCTAAAATTAAGAACATTAGCCATTAATATTTTGTCACTAGATACAAGAATTGAGGGTCATTTCGATATTAGCGATCCCCATAAAAGCTACTATTTAAAAAATGAGACTAATCGACAACTATTAGAAAATTTGTTTGTAACTAATACAAGTAAATGCGACTATATTTTGTGCATTAGAGGGACTGGTAACTACTCTGGACGCTTTTATATGGCTTTAAATGCAGGGCGTATACCAGTGGTTTTAGACACTGATATAGTTATTCCCTTTGAAGACAAATTACATATAGTCAAGGTTCCAGTTCAGTCTCTAGAAAATATTGGAGATTTTGTTCTAGAGCATTTTGAGCAAACAACTGACAAAGAACTAAATGCAATGAAAGCGCAAAATCGTTTTGTCTATAATCAATTTATATCGCCTGAAAGGTTTTTTCCTAACCTATTACATAATATGACTAAAGGGCGGATCCAAGTTCCGCCCACAGCATAAACAGGCTATTTTAATTTATAGTTACTGTCTAACCAGCATTGAGGAAGATTTTCTCCAGAAGGAAAAACAAGATTTTGCTTATCAAAAGGTTCTGGGGGCTGTTCGTTTTGACCAGCTTGCATTTGACCTGTTACTTTGTCTTGAAAGGGATCGATTAGCTCTTCTATTGCAGAAATTTCGACCAATTCATCGTCTTGCTTGTTTTTTAATAGCATTAAGTAGTTCCTTATCTTATGAGTGTAGATAAAATATTGTAGACAGTTTGCAATTCTCTTACAAGAACAATCAGCAATATTTACACACTACAAAATATACTATCTGAATTTTATTTCCATCTAGCAAAAGGCTGAGATTTTAAGACATACATTACAATCGTATATTACGGCTATAAAGTTAAAATCAACATTTAGTCAGTTAAACCACCAAATACACCTTTAAGCGCAGCGATCGCATCTTCTGCTGCTGCCCAAATACCATCTTCTGGTTCGTTTCCTGTTAATTGGCGTACGCCATAATAATAGATCGTCCCTTTTAATTGTTCTTGATGAGCGCGATTTTTAAAGTTAACTTTATTGATCGGGTCTACTAATTTTTGCAAAATACCGTCAGTTGCTTGGGCTGCTTTATGTACCAATAAACCAGTCATTACTAATTGATGCTTTAGTCCTTCGTGCTGCATGAATTTTTCGTATATGTCTAAATGATTTTCAGACATAATGTTTTCGATAGTCTGCACCATGTTGGTAACGGTATCACTGGGTTGTGAAGTCATTTCCAATTCAGTAATAGCTTCATCGATTGCAGTTAAACTTTTGCGATCGTCCTCTAACATATCTGTTAAAGTTTCTGTAACTTTTTTGTTGTCAGTGCTTGCCTTTAATAACTTTTCTTCGTTAGAAATCATTAAATTTTGCAGAGTTTTCATATCTGCTAATTTGCGGGCGATCGCATTTTTCTTGGTGGTTTCTAATGTAGCTGCCATAAGCTGCTTGTACTCCAATTTCTAATTAATTTTGTCCAATTATTATAGTCTGACGTTAATTTTGAGGAGAAACATCCTACTTATGATTGATCGATGTTTTCATTTACTAATTAGGCAAGCAATAAAACTAGCTAAAAGTTATAGATTAAGTTTAGTAATTTATTAAATATTGATTAATTCTTTTATCCTTTCATAACGCTCCTGCTGCGGTTTTGTCTATGATGCTGCCACCGCTTAAGTGAGTAGTAATGTTAATGGCTTGCATTACTGGTTTACCTGTTGCGCCGTTAGGATAATCGATAACGCTAACTGCACAGTTACCCTGTTTAATGTTCCAAAAGTTATCTGGCTTTAGACCAAGCAAATAACAAAGGATTACTTTGTTTATAGCATCGTGAGCTACTATTAAAACTGTTTTGGGTGTGTCTGTATTACTGTAATCTGCTGCAATTTTGTTCCAAGCTGCCACACCTCGATCCCAAACCTGCTGTAGGTTTTCTCCTTCTGGCATTTGTACTGTTTCGGGTTTATCTTTCCATTGTTGCAGCAAGTCAGGATACTCTGCCTGGATTTGGGTCTCTAACATCCCCTCCCATAAACCATGACAGATTTCAATCAATCCAGAAGTTGTCTGTAGTTTCACACCTGGATGTTCTTCCAAGATGATCTCTGCGGTTTCTTTGGGACGCATCATAGGGCTTGAGATGGCAAAATCTATAGGTACATTTTGTAGAAACGTGCCAGCTTTACGACTTTGCGATCGCCCGTTATCATTAAGGGGAATATCTCTAATCCCCTGAAAGCGGGATTCTTTATTCCAGTTGGTTTCTCCATGACGCACCAGCAACAAACGAGATCCTTGGTGAAATGGGCGAGTAGGGGGAACTGGAATACCTAGATGGGATGTTTGATTAAGAGATTCTAGCTGTACAGGGTCGCCAAAACTTCCAGTAAAATTAAGAATATTGATACAGCAATTAGACTGCTGAATCGAGTGATAGCGATCGCTTGAGATGCCAATCGCACTCATAATTAAACAACGATTAATACCATTATGAGCCACAATCAAAATTGTTTTACCAAAATGCTGAGCGATCGCCGTACGCCAGAAGTCTTGTGCCTGTTGATAGAGAGCTAGTACAGGGTAGTGTTCTGTACCGTCTTCGAGAATCATCTTAAATTCTTGCGGATTTTCTTTCCACTGACGATAATCATCAGCAAATCTGGACATTACTTCATCTTTTTTTAGTTTTTCCCACAAAGGTAAATCAATTTCCATCAATTTGTCTGTAGGCTCTAAATCGGGAAGATTCGCTAAACCTGCATGAATCGTTTCTGCCGTCTTTTTTGCTCGCTGCAAAGGACTACAATAAAAGGCATCAATCTTTACGTCACTGAGAGCTTGCCCTACCTGTTGCGCGTCAGCAATCCCTAGATCGGTTAAGACAGATTCATTACAACGACCTTGAATTATTTTCTGAGCGTTGTAGGTGCTTTGTCCGTGGCGAACAATAATTACACGAGTAGCCAATCTTTTAATCCTCCAAATTGATTCACCTCAGTTATTGTATCCACAAACCGACAAATCTCCAGGATTGTAAGTTTTTATTCATTAGTTGCCAAAAAAAAGTCAGAAATTGGTTAGGGGCGAACGGCCGTTCGCCCGTACAAGAGTCAGCGGTACACCGCCTTGACTCATGAGGAACGACCCCCTAAAGGGTTCAACAGTTTGCTCAACGGGACGGGGCTTATAAAGGGCAAGGAAGCTCGGTCGGGTTCCCCGACCAAGAGCAGGTCTTGCCTGGGCGGACGCAGGTTCCGCCCACAGCCCCTTGGGAACCCCCGCAACGCAACTGTTTCACCGCGTCGCCGACAGAAGTCAGACCCCGCGTCGGCGTAAGACGCAAGGGAATGCTGACTTAGCAAGGGAACGCGCAAGAAATGCGGTGCCTGCGCTGACCGCGGAAGGCGGTCAGAAGTCAGAAAAGGTATTGAGTCGTCAAAAGATTGATAAGTATTCTCGGAAAGGGGATAATGCCAAAGGCATATAAGAAAATAATGATTATTAATTTCCCTATCTAATGACACTTAAGCGAATAATTCTAGCTTTACTGACCATATTTGCGATCGCTATGATTGGTTTTTCTCTAAACAACAGTCTTTCTCAACCACAGATTCAAAGTCGTTTAGAGCTATATCAAACTAATTTAGTTCTCCAGGTAGCAGAATTTAAATCTACTTCCACAGATGAGTTCGATCTCAACAGTGCAGTTAATTCCTTAGTGGGCGAAGATCCTTACTCCGCAGCCAGCAAGCAATATCAAAAAGTCCGCCAAGAATCAGCAGCTAGTCGTCAGACTTTTAGCTCAAAGCTACAGCAGTTAAAAACATCCAATATAGACAGCAATAACCCTGAAGCAAATGCTGCTGGGGAAAAACAGCTTAAACAGCAAATAAACGAATTAGATCGCTTTATTAATGAATTGGATCTAAAACAGGGAATCTTACTAGCGGTACAGAGTAAACCAGAAGAGGCAATTGCAATTTGGGAGCGGGAAATTAAGCGGATCGATAACCCTGAAGATAATTATGTGCAAACGGCAACGCTACTCAAGCAACTATGGCAAGGTAAATCTCCAGAATTAGAAGCAAGCGTAGGAATTATTGAAAACAATTTAGATAGTTGGTTTCGCTATCAGGCTTTAGCAAAATTGGATCGGGTTAACAATCGAATAGATGATTTAACTGCGCTACAAACTAAAGAAATACAAATTGCTACCAATTCAATCGTCAAGCTAGCCGTAATTAGTGGTATTCCTGTTTTTGGTGGCATAGGCGGAGTAATCTTATTAGTCTTTTTAATTGTGCAGCTATTGACCAAAAAAGAGACTTCTATTCTGGCTACAAACAATAACAACAAATGGGAAACTCCTTGGGATTGGGAAATAACCTGGCAGGTTTTGATTGTTGGCTTTTTCTTTATTAGTCAAGTTGTCTTACCTATTTTTGTACTACCTTTAGGATTGGGTATTTTTCAGCTTAATCCTGCTAATTTTCCCCTCAGAATCAAGGCTTTATATGTTTTGGCGACTTATTTCTTGATGGCTGCAGGAGGTGTTTCAGTGCTTTATTTTTCGATTAAGTCTTTTCTTCCCTTACCTGAAGACTGGTTTAAATTTAAGCTGAGAAGCAACTGGTTTATTTGGGGGTTTGGAGGCTATTTGGCTGCTGTTCCTTTAGTCTTGTTAGTGTCTTTGATTAATCAGCAAATATGGCACGGACAAGGGGGAAGTAACCCATTGCTATTTTTGGCTTTGCAAGCACAGGACAAGGTAGCCTTAGCAGTATTTTTCAGTACAGCCTCGATCGCGGCACCGATTTTTGAAGAGATAATGTTTAGAGGTTTTTTGTTACCTTCTTTGACTCGCTATCTGCCAGTGTGGGGCGCAATTGTTCTGAGTGGCTTTATTTTTGCGGTCGCTCACCTCAGTTTATCAGAAGTTTTACCTTTAGCTACTTTAGGTATTGTCCTAGGAGTAGTCTACACGCGATCGCGTAATCTTTTAGCTCCAATGTTACTTCATAGCCTCTGGAATAGTGGAACGTTAATTAGTTTGTTTGTTTTAGGTAGTGGAGTTTAGGATCGCTATGCTTAGGTAACGAGTAATAATTTAAATATCGTTGGGGTTTTAGATTAAACCATTGGCAAAACCTTGAAAACAAGGCTTACAATGAATCGTACAGATTATTAAAATTGTTATGACTATAAGTAGCGATCGCCCGAAGCTAATTAACTTTTATACTTCTCCCATCGGTAAAAAAATTATTACAGGCATTACAGGCTTGGGTTTGTCTTTATTTGTCTTAGTTCACATGGCGGGGAATTTGACTTTGTTAGCTAGTAGTAAGGCATATAACCAGCTAGCGCATTTTATCGAAAGTTTGGGCATTTTACTTTATGTTATTGAGTCTGCACTATTAGGGTTAGCAATATTCCATGTAGTAGTGGGCATTTCTATCAGATTAAATAGTTTGCAAGCAAGACCCATCGGCTATAGCCAAATCAAAAGCGCAGGTGAACCTAGCAAACAGTCTCTAAGTTCTCGCAGTATGCTTATTACTGGGGTTGTATTGCTAGGATTTTTAGTACTGCATCTAACAACTTTTAAATTTGGAAAATACTATACAACGATCATTGATGGCGTAGAGATGCGCAACTTATCTCGTTTGGTAATCGAGAAATTCCACAATCCCATCTATGCTTTTGGCTATGGGGGAGTTGTGATTATGCTAGCTTTCCATTTGCGTCACGGTATTTGGAGTGCTTGGCAATCTATTGGGTTACTTAATTCTAAGATAAGTCCTTTTGTATATGCGATCGCCCTTATCTTAGCTATTCTAATTGCGACTGGTTTTGTAATCTTACCTTTATCTATTTATTTCGATTTTATCAATTGATAATCAACAGTTAGAGAGAAATATAAATTCTCTCTAACTTGAGAGGTTGTCTGAAAAGTCTCGTTTACTGCATTAACGCCCCCTTTGGGTGGGTGTGGAAATGCCCTGAGTTGAAGGGCATTTCCACCCACCCTAAATCCCCCAAGCTTGGGGGACTTTCAACTATTCTTCCCCCATAGTTGGGGGGCTGGGGGGGACAAACATAGAACTTGAAAGTAAGAAAATAACTTCTCAGATGTCCTCTGAGACAAATATGCCCTTTAGCTAACGGTGTCTTTTGTCGAATCAATTGTTTTCTCTACAGCATTTTGTACTTTATCCACTCTTTCAGCGACTTCGGGAGGTTGTTCGTCAGTAACTTTATCCATAGCTTCTTTAGCCTTCATGCCATATTCATCAGCCATTTTTTTGGATTTGTCTTCAGTACTCATAATTAGTATTTCCTGGAAATATTTTATATTTACTTTCTCAATCGTAAATAACTTTTACTTCTAGCTAATCTACCAAAAGCAATAATTTTTCAATGCTCAATACTTAGCCGATGCTCGAACCTCGATAGCGCATTTTGCTTTTTAGCTCATTAAATTTGGCAAATTTAGGAATATCACCCTCATGTCCCATTACAATAACTGTATCTCCTGTTCTTAGCATAACGCTGCGATCGGGATTTTTAATCACGGTTTTATCCTCGCGACGGATAGCAACAATAATAAAAGTTCCTTTGCCTTGGACTTCTATTTGACCAACGCTTTTATTGGCTAAAGGCGAACTATTATTAATAATTAGTTCATTAATCTGAACATTAATTTGACTCAATAGTTCATCAAGATAATGGCGATCTCTTTTACTTTTGAGAAAATCCGTAGCAGTGGGACGAGTAATTAAATTTGCCATCCGCATCCCGCCAATAATAGCAGGTAAAACCACCCGATCGGCTCCTGCTAGCTTTAGTTTCTTTTCTGTGGTTGGTAATTCTCCTCGTGCGAGAATAATTAAACCTTGATTCAAACCACGGGCTGTTAGAGTAATAAATACGTTAGCAGCATCATTTGGTAGGACTGTAGCCAAGACTCTGGCTTTTTCGATTCCAGCAAATATCAGTAGATTTTCATCAGTAGCATTGCCCTGGGTAGCTAAGTAGCCCATTTGTTCGGCTTTGGCAACGCGATCGCTTTCTTGGTCTATAATAACGAACTTCTGGTGATCTTTAACTAGCTGTTGAGCTATTATTTGCCCCATGCGCCCAAAACCGCAGATAATAGCGTGATTTTCTAAACTTTTTATCTCTTTATCCTGACGGTGGCTATCTAAAGCCTTATTAATTTCTCCTCCTGCAACCATTTGTACAAAACCCCCTACGATATACACTGCCGATGTTGTGCCTGCCAAAATTACTGCCATGGTAAAAATCTTTTCTGATGCAGTTGTTAAAGGATGCACTTCCCCATAACCCACACCAAAAATGGTAATCACCACCATGTAAACTGAGTCTAATAACGTCCAACCAAATAAAACATAACCAATTACTGCTACTACCAGGGTGAGAACAAAAATAATTGTTCCCGTAAGAATGCGCTTAAACGACTCCTGCATACTTTACTTTATTTGTCTTGAGAAGTCTTGACTACGTTGGCTATAGAACAAGAGCGGACTGTTATTTATCTAATCTCAGTATCAGACTGATGTTTTGTATTAAAAACTACTAACTTAGCTAAAATTTGAAGTTAACTTTAGCTAAGTTAGATAAGCCTGAGTAAAAATCAGAATTTACAATAAAAAGTAAACCTATAGCGAAAATAAAGGGGTTAACGATGAGTAACTTTAATTTAACTGATGACTTATCTTGGACACTTCAGGCACAGATAAAACTAAAAATGATTCCTTTTTTTGCTCGTCCTCAAGCACGCCAAAAAATTGAAGCAATGGCACGAGCAGCAGAGTTAGAAGAAGTAACTGCCGAGATTGTAGAACAAGCTAGGGTCGAGTTTGGACAATAGCTTTTGATTTTTTCTCATCTTTTATCCTTTATTCCTCATTGCATCCCTTCAAAACTTGTTCTTAAATGCCGATCGCGTCACAATAAAGAGAAGTATATATACTTATATATTATTTTCTTGTGCAATCCTTAAAGAATGTTAGTTAAAAAGCAACCAGAAATTAGTTCGGCAGATTCAGCAGATCTAGACTGCGATCTAGCAATCGTCGGTGGTGGTATTGTCGGTGCAACTTTAGCAGCAGCCTTGAAAGATTCTGGCTTGAGGATAATTATTATTGAAGCTCGACCATTAGAGCTGGCAGCAGCAAAAACCCAAGCTTATGCTTTTTCTCCTTTATCTAGTCGTATTTATGAAGGCATTGGTATCTGGGACAAAATAGTGCCTTATATTGGCAAATATAGCAATATCAGCCTATCTGATGGCAATTATCCTCGACAGGTAAAGTTCGGCACTGAGGATTTTTCAGGAGAGTATTTGGGCTATGTAGCTCAACATAATATAGTTTTAACCGCTCTCCAAAAGCACCTTGCAGATTGCTCTAATCTTACCTGGTTTTGTCCTGGGGAAGTAACCAACGTCGTAACGGAGAAAACTTTTTTGCTTATAGAGGTCAAAGTAAACCAGTCAAAACGTTTAATCAAAACTAAACTAGTAGTAGGAGCAGATGGAGCGCGATCGCACATTCGCAGTTTAGCAGCAATTAAAGCCCGTGGCTGGAAGTACTGGCAATCCTGCGTGGCGTTTACAATTAAGCATACTGCCTTAGAAAATAATACTGCCTTTGAACGTTTTTGGCCCAGTGGCCCAATGGGAGTATTGCCCTTACCAGGAAATCGCTGTCAAATTGTCTGGACACATCCTCATGCAGAAGCAAAGGCTTTGGCAGAATTGAACGAAACTGATTTTTTAGCGAAACTACAAACCTATACAGGAGAGGTTTTAGGAGATTTGGAGCTAGTAAGCGATCGCCTTGTTTTTCCTGTACAGTTAATGCAGTGCGATCGCTATATTCGTTCTCGCCTTGCTTTAGTGGGAGATGCTGCTCACTGTTGTCATCCCGTTGGTGGACAGGGCTTAAACTTAGGTATTCGCGACGCTGCTAGTTTAGCTGAGGTATTGCAGACTGCTCATCAGCAAGGACAAGACATTGGCGATCTCAAAGTTTTGCAACGCTATGAAGGCTGGCGGAAAATAGAAAATCTAGCTATCCTGGGCTTTACAGATTTATTAGACCGAATGTTTTCTAACGATTGGCTGCCTATGGTGGTATTTCGTCGTTTAGGATTATGGTTAATCAGCTATTTAAAGCCACTAAAAATTTTTGCTTTAAAACTCATGACAGGTTTACTAGGCAAAACGCCAAAACTAGCTCAACGTTAACAGGCTTTGACGAATGGGGAACGCGGGCTTCCTTCTGGCTAAAAATGTGTTTTATTTTGATATTTTAAGGATAAATTATTTTTCATTCTTTTCAAAATACCTTATCCTAGCTACATTGATCGATGAATTAACCTATGCCTTCTGGTAACACCCACGATCGAATTACTCTTTGGACTCTTCCTTGGATAGTTGGAATTACCTACGGTTTAACCCGTAACAGCCAATTGACTCTAATTCTTTCTGGAGGATATTTGTTTAGCGGTCTGATGTTTGGTCCCGATTTAGATATTCGCTCTATACAATACAAACGCTGGGGCTTTTTGAAAGGGATCTGGATACCTTACCGTATGTTTTTGCGCCACCGCTCTTTATTTTCTCATGGTCCGATAATTGGTACTTGTATTCGAGTTTTGTATCTATCTGTGGTTATCGCTTGGCTAGCTATTTTTCTGGTGGGAATTGCTCAGTTGTTTTGGGGTTTTCCCTGGAATTGGCATAAATTTGTGCTGGACAAATCACATTTACTAACTCACAAATATTTGAAGGAAACTATGGCTCTACTTCTCGGCTTAGAATTGGGTGCTATGAGCCATAGCATCAGCGATCTAATTAGTTCACGTCACAAAAGACGTTTTCAGAAAAAGCAGTCAAAAACAGTCAAAATTACCCAAGTCAAGCGATGACTTTTAATTCATTGCCTGGATAATGCTGAGGGCAAATAAAGTCCAGCCACATAAAGAGCCGAGCGCAAACATCAGCGATCGCCCAATAGGAACATTGAGAATATAAAATACAGAATAAAGTAAACGAGCTACCAAAAAGGCGATCGCCGCAATTTTTGCCCAATCTGATTCTACCCCCGTAGCGTAAGCCATCAAAGCAGCCAAACCATAAATAGTTAGGGCTTCAAAGCTATTCTGATGCGCCCAGGTTGCTCTTTGAGCAAAGGCAGGTAGTTTATCAAACATGGCACGAGGGGCAGATTGGTCATATTCTGTCTGTAAGCGTCCCCAAGCCACAACCAAAAATGGTACGTACACCAAAATGACTGCCCCAACTATGGAATAAAGCAGAATTACACTAACAGATAAATTCATATATATATTACTGTCCTAACTGTTATTTAAGCTATCTAATCAAAATAAAATAGGGTAACTATTTTACGTTGTTCTTCTGCTTCTTGACAGGTCTTTAATAAAGTACCGCTATCGTGAAAAGCAAAGCAAATTAATTGATCGCTGCGGGCAATAATTTCGCTATTACACATAGCACTCGCCTCACCTAAAGATAAATGATCGTTACTAGAGTTTTCGATTAGGTGAATAACTTTTTCTAACTGTTTTTTTGATTCTCTAGGCTGACGGGATAGACTCTGAGGAAGAATGACCGTAAGTAAGTTGGCATCAGCGCGCATTGCACCTTTAATAGCTGCTGAGTTTGTCCCAATTGCTCCTGAAGTTACTAGGCGATTACCTGCCAATACCAAAGCGTAGCTCATCATTTCGATTAGCTGTTGGTGCATCAGAGGTACATGACGAGAACCTAGTAAGGCAATTCTTTTAGAATCAATCTGCTGAATAGCAGCTAACTCTTGGGTTAATGTATCGAGGCTAGGATCGCTAATAGTTACGGTGTCTAATGGTTGTTGGCTCAATGAACGAATTTTTCTAACTTTACCGAACGTAATTGTAACAAAATATTGTCGGGCAAAGGAGGCAGCTTGTGCAAAACTTTACGCTTGTGTAATTACTGATTATCTAAATGCTAAGTAGCTCCATTTAATTAAACATTAAGCTTTCTACAGAAAATCATCTTGTTGACCTCAATTTTCCATACCTTCAATAAAATACAGTTTACATATAATTTATCTGCCCAATTTATTGGGAATACCTTCACAACCCCCAGGTATAGTAGCTCTTGACTTTTCGCCACACCAAGCACATAAATAGTAACGTTGTTCTTCACTCAGTCGCTTGATTCCTGAAAGGTTAGCTTTTTCAACGACAACTCCCGTGTGTTTGCCTGTTTTATAGTCTGGTTGAGCAGTTATGCTACGGGGAGTAGAAGTTTCTACTGAACCATAGAACAAGTGAGTACCTTTCATGTCTGCCCCAGCTAAATTAGCCTCGTACAGCACAGTACGGGCAAGATTAGCTTTTACCAGGTCACAATGACTTAAATTAGCTCGAACCATATTAGCATCACTCAAATCTGTCCAGCGCAGATCTTGTCCCACTAGATATGCTCCTGCCAGCATGACACCAAGGTCAACTACTCTAGTTCCATAGGGGCGATCTTCAGCATATCCTCCACTCCCATCGAGTATTGCTCTGCCCAGACGATTATCTCTTTGAAGAGGAGTGAGTAAGCGTGATTGAGACAAAAAACGGATTACTTTTGATTTGCCATTTTCATCAATGCTGGAGAGGATAGAAGCAGTTCTACCTTCGGCGATCGCTCTTTCTTGAGGCCAATCTTCTAGTAGACCTTCTTCATTTAAAGTTAGATCGGAGATTCCCTGAAAATAGGTGTCGATGGTTTGTTGTTGAGTAATACGGTTTTGTTGAATAGTTAGATCTTTAGAAATTACATATTGCGCCCAAGCCACATATACCGCCAAAATAGCAATTGAAATTTGCCCCAACGCGCCGATCCATTCTGCCCAAGAGCCAAATTCATCATATTTGAACTGGGTAAGCCATTTACTAATATTGCTATAAACACCTAAATAATTACATAACCCTGCGATCGCCAAAACAAAGCCAATAAACGCCAAAATACTTCTTCTTTCTTGGGTTGTTAAAAACTTTTTGATCCAATTCCTAACAGAATTAAAAACTACCCCCAAACAAAGCAACAAAGCAGCAATAGAACTAGTTATACCCAACCAGGGAAGCCCGAACCATAAGCCTAATCCCATGAGCAAAAGAGCAATGATAATTAGCTGGGATTGGGAAAAGTTAATCTTGCGACCAGAGTAGTATTTCTTGGGAATTTGAGGTTTTGGTGTTACCGATGGTTCTGCTGATTTTGGTGTTACCAAAGATAAAGATTGTTCATCTATTTCTGTTTGAGAAGTTTTTAGTTCCGTTATTTTTTCTGAATTATTATTGAGGGTAGAATCAGAACTCTCACTGTTCATCTGTTGTGCAATATTTTTTCAATAATCTATATGACCATCTTGCAGTATAACTAGTTGTTTTACCGATGACCTGACCTTTTGTAAGGCTTTTTACTTCTACATTACCTTGTCAGCTAGCATTAAACAGTAGTTTGTTCTAAATGCTTAAATTGATTTTCGTTTTATGAAAAAAACAGCAAGAGAAAAAATGCTAGGTAACGAGTTGTATTTGGCAGCAGATGAAGAACTAACTGCAATGCACTTCCAAGCTCATCAATTGCTTTATGACTTCAACTTTTCATCGCCTGATGAGGTAGATCGTCGCAAAAATATTGTTTCTAGTTTATTTGGCAATATTGGCGCAAATTTTACTGTAAAACCCCCTTTTTATTGCGATTATGGTTGTTATATATTTGCTGGAGATAATTTGTATATTAATTACGACTGTACAATTCTCGACTGCAATACGGTGCATTTAGGCAATGATGTTTTACTTGCACCAAAAGTTCAAATCTATACGGCATATCATCCTACAAATCCTGAATTGAGATTATCAGGGAAAGAATTAGCAGCATCAGTTGTAATTGGCGATAATGTTTGGCTTGGCGGTGGAGTAATTGTTTGTCCTGGCGTTGCTATTGGCTCGAATGTAACTGTCGGTGCAGGTAGTGTTGTAACTAAAGATATATCGAGTAATGTTGTAGCAGCAGGTAATCCGTGCCGAGTTATCAAAAGGGTTTGATATTGTTTAAAAAGCCGATTTTAATAAGCAAAGTGGCAACTTCCGTTTGGGAATTTGCCACTACTGAAATTAGAAACATTTAATTTGTTGATTAATGTTCATTATCCGACTTTGCTGAAACTATAGGTATTTTGCCTTAGAGCAGACGTATTATCTAAAAGTGCAGTATAAATTTTTAACTACTACAATTTAAAGTCTGTGAACGCTTATCTTATGCAAGTGGCATATAGTAATAACGACAGATGTTTCCTTCTATTAGTTATCAACCTTAGGTTTAGTTTTTTCTTCTTACCTCATTGATTTTTACTGGCACAGGGATAGATTGGGTTTCAACGCTAGCAACTGCGATTAAACTTACTAGCAATAGACCGATTAAAAACATAATGATTATTCTCTTAGTTCAGTGTTTTGGTTTGAGATCGAGATTAGAGTAATGTCTTAATAAAAAAGCGTCTCTGTTATTTATAAGAGACGCTTTTTTCAAACCCTATTTAGGGCTGATTTAACTATTAACCGTTGATGACTGGTGCGCTTAAAGCTATAGGAGCAATATCGCCACTAGCCAAATCAAGCGGGAAGTTGTGAGCATTACGTTCATGCATTACCTCAAAACCCAGATTAGCTCGGTTTAAGATGTCTGCCCAAGTATTAACTACACGACCTTGTGAGTCCATTACCGACTGGTTGAAGTTAAATCCATTCAGGTTGAACGCCATGGTCGATATTCCCATTGCTGTTAACCAGATGCCGATTACAGGCCACGCTCCTAAGAAGAAGTGTAGACTTCTGCTGTTGTTGAAGCTCGCATATTGGAAGATTAGACGACCGAAGTAGCCGTGGGCTGCGACGATGTTGTATGTTTCTTCTTCTTGTCCGAATTTGTAGCCGTAGTTTTGTGATTCAGTTTCAGTTGTTTCACGTACTAGTGAAGATGTTACTAGTGAGCCGTGCATGGCAGAAAATAATGCTCCACCGAATACTCCTGCTACTCCTAACATATGGAAGGGGTGCATTAGAATATTGTGTTCTGCTTGGAAGACCAACATGAAGTTGAATGTTCCAGAGATACCAAGAGGCATTCCATCAGAGAATGAACCTTGACCTAAAGGGTAGATTAAAAATACTGCTGTGGCGGCAGATACTGGTGCTGAGTAGGCTACACAGATCCAAGGACGCATTCCCAGACGGAATGATAGTTCCCACTGACGACCGAGGTATGCAAATACGCCGATTAAGAAGTGGAAAATAATCAATTGGTAAGGTCCACCGTTGTATAACCATTCATCTAAGGATGCTGCTTCCCAGATGGGGTAGAAGTGTAGTCCAATGGCGTTGGAGCTTGGTACTACTGCTCCAGAAACGATGTTGTTTCCGTAGAGTAATGAGCCTGCTACTGGTTCACGTATGCCGTCGATGTCAACTGGTGGTGCTGCGACGAAGGCGATTAGGAAACAGGTGGTGGCTGCAAGGAGTGTTGGGATCATTAGGACTCCGAACCAACCGACATAGATGCGGTTGTTGGTGCTGGTGATCCACTGACAGAAGTTCTCCCAAGCTCCGCGTGTTTCGCGTTGTTGTAAAGTGGTTGTCATGTGTTAGATAATTGCGTTGTGTATGTATTTAATGTTCTAGATTTAGAACGGGATGGAAACGAAATAAATAATCTGTTTCTTCATCCATGTAACCAATATAGCTAAGTATTAATACTTTGTCAAGTTTTGTAACAAAATTCTTGACGATCTCTATCAGAAGTTGTAGGCAATGTCCCGCTCTAAGCTTGTGATAAATGACCAACGGTCATAGCACTGGGCAGACCCAATCCGTTTATATCGAACGTGGCGGAGTAATTGACTTCACCGCTATAACTATCACAACTAAAATAATATATCTACGTCTGAAAAATAGACTAAAAACGACCTAATAAAAATTTGACCGATCGAAGACGACTACAAGAAATTCTGATTAATACTCCCTTGCTACTGCGCTTAGTGTGGCAAGCTACTCCAGTTTATTTATTTCTATCTTTAGCGGTGACAGGGTTTCAATCTCTAGTACCTGCCCTGATGCTATTGGTTGATAAAGCGATTGTCGATCTGGTGATTACTAACTGGGGCAATACTGATTTTGTTTGGAAACCTTTAATTGTATTGGTAGTGATACGGTTCGGGGTTGGTTTATTAGGAGCCATATTAAATCAGGTCAATTTATATATAGCGCAGATCTTTAACGATCGCCTGATGCTCCATACGAAATATATTTTATTGGAAAAGTCTACTCAGCTAGATCTGGCTCATTTTGAATCTTCGGAATTTTATGACACTTTAAGTCGTGCCGAAAATAGCGGTAGTAATTATCCCGTTCAGGTTATCAAGCTGCTTACTAATTTGTTTGGTCAGGGAATTACTTTAGTTAGCTTGTTAGGACTTTTGTTGGAGTTCAATTTAGCAATTGTTCCTCTATTATTTTTTACAGCTTTGCCTTCATTTTGGACTAGCATTGTCTATTCTGGTAGGCGTTTTTGGATGGTACGGCTAGAAACCGAAAGCGGGCGACTATCAGATTATATTCAGCGTGTTTTAACTAATCCTAATTTTGCTAAAGAAGTGCGTCTATTTAACTTAGGCGGGCATTTATTGAGCCAGTGGATTGCAATCCGTCAGGACTTTAACAGAAAATCAGCAGCGATCGCTTCTGAATATGCCAGAATGCGAGGTTTTTCAGGAATATTTGTAAATACTGGTTTTTATATCGCCTATGGCTGGACGCTGGTGCAAACAATTAACGCCAAAATTACTGTAGGTGACTTCACCATGTATACAGGAGCATTTAGTCAAGCACAGCAGCTATTGCCTGCCATTCTTGAGAATTTGGCAAAAATATATGAATCCAATCTTTATGTCTCCCAATACTTTGAATTTTTAAACCTTAAGCCAGAAGTAACTAACATTCCCCGTCCTAAATCTTTTCCTCAACCAATTAAAAAAGGATTATCAATAAAAAATGTATCCTTTACTTATCCAGGAGCAACCGCACCTACACTACGCAATCTAAATTTACAGGTCAACCCAGGAGAAAGTATTGCGCTTGTTGGTTTAAATGGCGCAGGAAAAACCACTTTGCTAAAGCTTCTAACTAGGCTATATGACGTAGATTCAGGCATAATCACGATTGATGGCATATCCCTCCAGCAATTTAAGCTATCGGAACTGCATTCCAACATTGGTGTCCTCAATCAAGACTTTGCCCGTTATCAGTTAAGTGCTAGGGACAACATTGGTTTTGGCAACTTAAAGGAAAGAGAAAATCAGCTACGTATTGAAGAAGCTGCGTTAAATTCTGGGGCGGATCGGGTAGTGAAAGCCCTTAATGATGGCTACAAAACTCGCTTAGGAAAGATGTTCAAAGGTGGAGTGGATCTCTCAGGAGGACAATGGCAGAAAATTGGTATGGCACGAGCGTTTATGACCGATGCACCTATCTTAATTTTAGATGAACCTACTGCTGCCCTAGATGCGATCGCAGAATATGAGTTGTTTGAAAAATTCCGAACTTTAACCGCAGGCAAAATGACCTTTTTTGTCAGTCATCGTTTTTCGACGGTACAGTTAGCCGATCGCATTGTAGTTTTAGAAAACAGTCATATTATCGAAGTCGGATCCCATCAAGAACTAATGGCAAACAACGGACTATATGCCGAGATGTTTAGCCTCCAAGCCTCAAGCTACACAGTGTAACTTGCTCAATCGATCGGCAATTATCAATTCGATCCTTAAAATTAATCAATAGCTGCATATTATCAGTCATAAATTACTCTAGGATTTTGAACTTAAGGCAATGCTCTTTATTTACACTTGTGTTGATTTTATTAAGCTTTACTCAACAAAGCTAGAATACCTAATATCACAGCGATCAGTGCAAGTGCAAACCAGATAAACTGATTATCTTGGCTATCAGTCGGTGGTGTTTCTAAATCTTCTTGTTTAGATAAATTTTTGGCTGTCTGTCTTTTAGCCGCAACATAACGAGATGCACCTTGATCTGTGTTAGCCAAATCAGGAATTTCACTCATCCATTCTCTAGGTCGCTCAAGCCTAGGAGCTTTGATAATATAGAGAATACGCTGTGCCTGTTCGCGGGTTTTGAGATTGGGATGGGTAATTAGTTTTTCACATAAAGCGATCGCATCACTAATTTGATTAGTAGCTTGATAAGCAGTAACCAACCAAATTTGAGCTTGTCCGCCTTGACGAGAATTGCCTGAGACTAATCCTTGTGCAGCTTCTAAATGTTTGATACTGAGGCGATATTGTCCTCTTTCTAGAGCTAGTTTTCCTGCTTCGTATTCTTGATGAAACTTTTCTGGATTGTATACCGTCACTTTAAATTAAATATATTGTGGAAATTACTTAGATCTATTATTAGATAATTTATCCCTACTGTTCAAGATGGCAGAGAATTATGAATAAACAGCCTCAGCAAAAATTTAAACTTTATTGGCAGCAAGCTTTAGGTGCTATGGCGATCGCCATGGGAGCTATGAGCATTGTTAAAGCTCCTGCAGTTGCCAACCCCCATAATCAGGATAGCTTTGAAATAGCTCAGGTTGGTGTACGCAGCCAAATTAATGCGCCAACTCCTTTAAACATTACTCCTCCCCCTGGAACTCATATTCCTCTTCCCGAAAGCAATTATAACAGTCAGGACTATTATGGCGATTGGAGAGGTTCATCACGAGGCTATATTCCCTATGGAGGCTATAGAAGAGAAAGTGATTATCGACGAGACTATGGCTATCACCGCGATCGTGATATTTATGAGAGAAACCACAATAGACGTGGAACTGTAATTATTATCAATCCAGCCACTGAGAGTAGCTATAGTAATAACAGCTACATCCGAGTTATTAGGAAGTAAAGAGTCAGAAGTCATCCCTCCGCCTAAAGTGCTGTTTGTTGAACTGCACGAAGTCCAGCACGAACTTCTTCAACAAATAATGCTGGCTGCTCGAACGCGGCGAAATGACCGCCTCTTTGAATCTCGTTCCAACGCACAATTTGCTTGAAGCGTCGCTTCGCCCAACGCTGCGAAGGACCGCCAATGTCTCTCGGAAACCGACTGAAAGCGGACGGTATTTTAATGGGTAAGTCGTGCGATGCATCGCGATCGTTTTCCCAATAGCGCCGAGCTGAAGACGCGCCAGTATTCGTGATCCAATATAGCATAATGTTGTCGAGCATCTCGTCCATTGAAAAAATGCTTTCCGGATTCCCCTCGTTATCTGTCCAGTCATGAAATTTTTCATAGATCCAGGCAGCTTGACCTGCGGGAGAATCGGCAAGGGCGTAACCGAGCGTCTGGGGGCGAGTGCTTTGCTCTTTGTTGTATCCGGCAAGATCATTGTTGTAGCGTTTCAGCCG
Source organism: Waterburya sp. (assembly GCA_965218345.1). Classification (GTDB taxonomy): domain Bacteria; phylum Cyanobacteriota; class Cyanobacteriia; order Cyanobacteriales; family Xenococcaceae; genus Waterburya. The sequence continues at coordinate 3,733,823 of CBDCKS010000002.1, read as the reverse complement.
CTCGACTAGCTCGCGCTCATGTTCATCTGCGCTGGCAATCTCCGCATCATTAGGCTTCCAAGCGATGCCATTAAGATGGATACCAATGCAGCCATCTGGTTGTCTGCTACCGATCGCTGCGGTCACCTGAGCACCCCAATCACCCCCCTGCGCTGCCCAGCATTCACCGTAACCGAGGCGTTGCATGAGTTTGCTCCAGGCATCCGCAATCTTCAACAGTCCCCAGCCCGTTTCGGTCGGCTTCTCGGAGAAGCCATAACCTGGCAGCGAAGGGAGTACGAGATGAATGGCGTCGGCGGGATCGCCCCCATGCGATCGGGGATCAATCAGGGGTGCAATCACTTTGTGGAACTCGATCACCGACCCCGGCCAACCATGCGTCATCACCACGGGTAGCGCGTTTGGTTCGGGTGAGCGCACCTGGTAGAAGTGAATGTCACATCCGTCAATTTCTGTGCGTTGCGGGTTCCAGCCGTTGAGCATTGTTTCGCAGCGACGCCAATCGTAGCGATCGCGCCAATAATCGCATAAGGCTTGGACTTTGGATAATGGCGCACCTTGACCCCAGCCACTTACGGGTTCTTTCTCTGGCCATCGTGTTCGAGCGAGGCGACCTTGTAAGTCTTCCAGCTCAACATCTGAAACTGCGATCGGCGCGGCTTCAATTAATATACTTTCCATTAGCAATTCCTCATAACATCAGTTGAATTTCGGTGGTTGCGACGGGGATCGGAACTGCTGACCATCAATGCCACGCCAACGAGTGCTACTCCTGCAGATGCCGCTTTCGCCCAGCTTAGTGGCTCGTTGAGGAGTAGGGCAGACAAGCCCAGCGCAATCACAGGCGACACATAGTTGTATGTATTAGCCAGCGTGCTGGAAACGCTGGTGTTCAGCCAGGTGAACACACCGTAGCCAATCAAGGTACTAAAGAACGTTAGAAAGGCGATCGCCGCCCAAGCTCGGCGAGGAAGCTCGGCGAGGTTGACCTGGGTAGCGGTGCCTGTCGTCCACACCAGCAGCCAAAGCAGCAAACCAGCTACTAGCAGTTGCACAGTGAGATTGACGACCGGATCTTCAGGTGTCTGCGCTCGGCTTTGTAGCAGCGACCCACCCGCCCAGGTAGCCCCCGCAGCGAGTACCGCGATCGCGCCAATCGGCTTAAAACCAGCCGCCGTCGCCGAACTCCATCCCATCAACGCAATCCCAGCAAAGCCAATGCCTACGCCTATTAGCTGCCATTTGCCTAGGGGCTGGCGAAGCAACAGCCATGCGAACAGCGCTAGGAACAGCGGCGGAGCCGAACCGAATACCGACGCGACACCTGCTGGCAGGTAGTGGACGCCCCAGATCGTTCCCGTCTGTCCGCCGAGCAGCATGATCGCGCCCATCAGCCCCGCTGCCTTAAACTGCCGGAAAGTCAGAACATTGCGCTGGCGAATGCGCCATGCCGCAACGGGCAGCAACGCTGAGCCAGCCACCGTGAATCGTAACGCAGCCAAAAAGATAGCGGGCAGCGCGTCCACACCGACTTTGAAGGCGATGAAATTGGCACCGCCGTTGAGCCAGGTAAGACCGAGGGCGAGGGCGACCGGTCCGCTGATCCGCAATCGGTGCTTATTTGCATTAGTTTTCATTTAATCAAGCCTCCTGCTACGCTACTTTGAAACCCATCCTGCAAGTCGACCGAGAGCCTGAACGAGTTTGATCGGCACTCAAACACCCCAGCCTTTTTGATCGAGACGATTGAAGAAACTAGCGATCTCATTTGCAGCCCGATCTGGATCTTCGCGATGAGGAAAATGACCAACGCCGGGAAACGGTGCGAAATCAAGATTGGGAAAAAATTCCGACAGGCGATCGGTCCAGGCAAGGTCGAGGGTCGGATCGCGCTCGGCCCAGCGAACACAGGTCGGCAGTTCGATCGGTTCAGGGGTTGGCGCATCTTGGCGCATCTCCGTCTTGCGCTGCTCGGCGACTGCTCGGTAGTGCTGGAAGCCACCTTCTAGATTACCAGGCAATTGAAAGTTGGCGACGAACGCATCGAGCGTCTCGTCATCGAATGCATCCTGCCGATACGTCCAGTGCTTCAAGAAATAAGTAATGTAGAGGCGGACGCTGTCGGGTGTCGCGCCGACCAGCTTGGGTGCCAAATCGGTCTGGTTGAAGAACGTATGCCAGACGTTCTGCACGTGGTCGGGGGCGGTGAAGCGGCTACCGATGCCTGGATACATGAAGTTGAAGAAGAATAGTCCAGCGATCAAACTGGGATAACGCCGAGCGAGAGCCTGTGTGACCGTGGCACCAACATCATGCGCGACGATTCCAACCTGCCCAGCCCCCAATGCTTCGATCAGTGCCGCCATGTCAGCAGCTTGCTCAAGAGGTTCAAAAGTGCCGCTCGGTTTGTCGCTATTGCCGAAGCCGCGCAGGTCTGGTGCGATCAGCTCAAAGCGATCGGCAAGTCGCGTCATCACTAGTTCCCAGGTCAGCCAAAATTCTGGCCAGCCGTGCAGCAATAGCAACGGACGACCCCGCCCCACCCGCGCTACATGCAGCTTCGCGCCGTTTACCTCAACAGTTGAATGTTCGATCATCTTATACCCCTTCATATATATACCTCCACGTGTTGCTTGTCCGCAATTGCTTAACCAATTCTCGAAATTCCGCCCGTAACCAAGACAACTTTACATTCAAGTGTTTTCTTCTCTATCTCTTTTAATAAAAGATCGGTCATTAACCAGTTCAAAACATCTGTCAAGTTATATATTTTCGGCATCAGAGTCAATTCAAATTTCTAGCCAACCTAGTAGTTAGTCAAAAAGGGAGGGATTGCTAAAAATGACGTGTGTTATTGGATAGCTTCTTGCAAAAGAGAGTTTTAAAATCAGTCTAATCTGAGAGGGTCATTGTTGCTGTATCGCTAAACCCAAAGCGTAGTTTTTCTCGTAGTAAGTCGCTTCATTAATAAAAAACGGAGTGACTAGAGATTCGCCTTGATAACAAATCACCTCACAGTTAAAATCGAGAAATAGCGCATCGCCAGGATGTAACACTTCATAGTCTCTACCCTGAATTTGCTGCTGTTGGTCTCTTGGATAATCTAAAATCTTCACCTGTTGATAGAGGGTGAACGCTTTAGGAATCTCCAACATATCTCCCCGATACACCGTTCGATAAAATCGAGTATCGATTCAATCAACGCTTCCGACTGCTGAAATAATTCGGCATGGAGTGTGCTTTGAGCCACGGGTTTGACTTGGATCGCCAAGCTTAATTCACAGAGATTGATCGGGTAAGAAAGTTCTTTATTAGTTGGATGTACTAAAATTTTAACTAAAGAGTTTTGTTGTTATTTTGTGTTTAGGTGGTAATAAAATAGAAATTAAATTTAGTTAGCTAAGATGGTAATTAATTAAAGAATAATGGCAGCATTTATTCCTGTACTTTGTCCTGATTGTCAGTCTGATAATGTCTTTAAACATGGATTTCCTCTAGATAGAAAACAACGATATCGTTGTTAAAATCCTGATTGCCAACGTCGCGCTTTTATTCTCAATCATTCCCACCCAGGTAGAACCAAAGAAGTCAAAAGTTTTAAATATTATACGCCGGCAAGTTTGTCCGTTTTCAACTTCCTTTATTAATTCTTTTTGGCTACTCATTTAACTACTCTAAGCTAATTCACATTTAACTTGCATATTGATTAGCTAGGGAACAAACCGTATCGTCCTTTCTGCGTCCCCGCTTCCCCGTGTCCTTCCGTTAGCCAAAACCGGCAAACTTAATGTCGATCAGCTTAATAATTCTGAGGCAACAATCATTGAACCTGTACCTTCATCAGTCAAAATCTCTAATAACAGCGAGTGGGGTAAACGACCATCTAAAATGTGAGCAGCACGAACTCCTTGGGCAAGCGATCGCACACAGCAATTGACTTTAGGAATCATTCCCCCTGAAACAATTTCTTTGTCAATTAAGTTTCTGGCTTTTTGAATATCCAATATTTTGATGAGGGTAGAAGGATCGTGATAATCGTGCAAAATGCCTGGGGTATCGGTCAACAAAATTAGTTTCTCCGCATCCAAAGCTGCTGCTATTTCTCCTGCTACCGTATCAGCATTAATATTATACGCCTGTCCGTTTTCGTCGGCTGCAACGCTGGAAATTACGGGGACATAACCGTTATTCACTAAAGATTCAACTAAGCCAATATTAATGTTGGTCACTTCTCCCACAAACCCAACTCCTTCTGTGCCTACATGACGAGCTTGAATTAGGTTGGCATCTTTACCACATAAACCAACTGCCAATGCTCCAGCACGATTGATTAAGGATACCAATTCTTTATTTACCCTACCTGCCAAGACCATTTCTACCACATCCATGGTCGCAGCATCGGTAATACGCAATCCGTCTTTAAAGACTGATGCTATGTTTAATTTTTGTAGCCAGGTATTAATTTCAGGTCCTCCCCCGTGTACCACAACAGGACGCACTCCAACACAGGCAAGAAAAACTATATCACCGATAACTTGAGCCTTTAAGCTACTGTCTTTCATTGCTGCACCACCATATTTAATTACGATAGTGCGATTGGCAAATTTTTGAATATAGGGCAGAGCTTCACTGAGAATGTGAACACGGTTAGCTGCTGCTTCTTGGAGATATTTCTTTTCGTTAACCATATAGTTTTAATTGTTCGAGTTAAAGATATTTAGTTATGCTACTGGCTAACCACCACTTACAAAGTGATATTTTTTACCTTTGGCTTTAAAGCACTAGGAATAGTTTCCATAATTTGAGCAGATATTTCTGAAGGAGACTGCTCTTTGGCGATCGCAATTTGAATGTCTGCTTGGGCATAAAGAGGACGACGAGTCTCTAGCAATGATTCTAGTTTGTCAGCCAGTGGTCTAGTTTCATCTTTGGCTAATCTTCTTTTTAGTATTTCTACATCTACGTCCAACCAAATAATCAAACCATGACGTAGATAACTCCAGTTAAGCTGCCGTTGGATTATTCCTCCGCCAGTAGATACAACAGTGCGTGTATAGACAGAAAATTCGGCTAAAACCCTCATTTCTAATTCACGAAAATAGAGTTCTCCCTCTTGTTGAAAAATTGCCGAAATTGGCTTCTTGGCGATCGCTTCTATGGTTTTGTCTGTATCTACGAAACGATACTTAAGATCTTTAGCTAAACATTTACCAATAGTTGTTTTCCCTGAACCCATCATGCCTATTAAATAAACATTTAAACCCTGTAACAAATTACTCATTTTTGCCCATGAGAGTGTTTTTTACTAGTTAATTTCCAATCGTCAACCAGATTATCAATAATTCAGCGGTTTTTACTATCTTTTGTGTATTAATTTTTCATTTCCATAACTTTAAAGCCATAATAATAAGTAGAATTACCGATTAAAATAATATAATAAATGTCTATAATCGCTTAGTTTAAGCGTAATTTTTATCTTGAATGTTTAAAATAGTCTTGATTTGCGATCGGGCAATAATTATGAATCAGTAAAAAAAGGTAACTAGCCTGTATTTTTTCTTTACTTCATCAAATACTTGGTTGCTTTACCAACTTATTATATTTGCTACATAAGTATTTAGATGAACGTGATCGAGATTACAGAATAAACACTCAACTTTAACTAAAATTTAATAATGAATCAATAAAGTTATTAAACAACACGGTATAAACCTAAAACAATCACAATACTTTTTACAAAAAATATCTTAGTAATTTTTAAATAAAATTAATATTAATTCGGAGTTAAAAGCTAGTCATGGGGACGATCAGTAAAATTGCAGAACAGGCTTTAAATACAGGTTACTTGACGGTAGAAGCAGAAGAAAACCTCAAGTTAATGCTGAGAAAGAAGTACGAACTAGAAGATTTAGAAGCATTTATAGATTTGCAGCAGGCTACTATGCTAGGCATAGTTAAACAAGAATCTAGAGAGCTATTTGCTGCTTTGGTTAAATGTTCTTAGATCCAGTCTTCATCATCCTTATCAGGAGTAATATTAGCATCCTTATCTAGATCAATTGAGTTGTTTTTAGAATTATTTTGCCGATAAGATTTATCTGCTGGGCGGTATTTGTAAGAATAATTAGACCCCGACCGCTCAACGCTTTGTGGTTCTTGAGAAGCTTCATAAGTCTTAACTTCAGTAAATCTATTTTGGGTATCTTTAGTCTGAGTTGAATCAACAGCATATTGCTCTTGACTTTCTCGATCGACCCAACTTTGTCTTTCGGGATAGAGATCGTTGGCAGTTTTCCTTGATTTACCTGAACCTGAATAGCTAAAGCGGCTAAAAGCTTGACTCAATAAGCTGGTTAACATTCCTCCCAAAGCAAACAAGCCAATCCAAACTGCAAGCGGTAATTGAGGAGTCTGATAAAAGCAATATTGATTGTTAACGTCACCACAAAGCAGTTTGAGAGCTATAGGTTCTCTATTTTGAACAAATACAATCATCAATACGCCAATGAGTATTATAAACAGAAATAATTTTAGGCGACTCATAAATTCTTCCCAGTAAGATTACAAACTTAAATTTGGAATTGTTTGGCAAAACAAATTAAGTAAGTCGGTGTAATTAAATATAAAACGGTGATGATGGTTAGTAGGTAGTAGGTAGTGGGTAGTAGGGAAAAATTAAACTTTGACATCTTATAAATTATTTCACCCACCTACTTATGCTGTCATTTTACTGTGTTGTTTTAGCAAACTGTATTTAGCTATTATCTGATTTGATCGACACTTAGGACAATATGAATTGTAAGGGCGAAGATTGATTCGTCTCTACATGATTTGATTTATTTATAAAATTATTTAACCATGTAGAGACGTATTATGATGTGTCTCTCTGCAACAAATATTTATTAGGGGCTTTTACCAGCAGATTTGATATTAGACAACTATAATGCTGCTTTTAGCAGGTAGACTAATCTCTAGCTTTTGTCCTTCTGGAGTGTCGTGCCAAGCTAATCTTCCTGAGCCATATACTAAGTCTTGAGGTTTAAACTTTAATTCTGTAGCTAAGAAAATAGCCGTAGCTTGTTCATCGCCAGCATTAATAGCAACTACAACTTCTTCTTCATCTAAAATACGAGCAAAGACATAGACACTTTGATCTGCAAAAAGAGTCTTATATGTCCCCGTGCGTAAAGCAGGATATTGGTGACGTAAAGCAATTAGCTGCTTGTGAGATTTTAGTATTTCTACATCCCAATTTTCAGGTTTTGGAAAAGCACGACGGCTATCAGGATCTTTGCCCCCAGGTAAAGCAACTTCATCTCCATAAAAAATGCTGGGCGCGCCAGGAAAAGTCATCAACAATACTGTAGCCAGCATAAAGATACTTTTATCTTCTCCTACCGTAGTCAGCATTCTAGGGGTGTCATGACTATCTAACAGGTTAAGCTGTGCCTGCTGTATTTCCCAATCGTATAGCTTAAGTAGAGCATCGATTCTTACCGCATATTCTGCTCCCGAAATAGGTGGATAGGGTTTTAATTCTCCCTGACAATATTCGGGATCGTATTTTTCGCCGCCAACAAAAGCAATAGTGGCTTCAGTAAAGCGATAGTTCATCACCCCGTCAAACTGTGTACCGTCTAACCAATAGCTAGCGTCTCCCCAAATCTCGCCGACAATATAAGCTTCAGGGTTTATGGCTTTAACGCGATCGCGAAATTCTTGCCAAAAGCCAGGAGTATCAATTTCATTAGGCACATCTAATCGCCAACCATCGATACCTTTATGCAGCCAATATTCGGCAACCTGCATAATGTATTCTTTTACCTGGGGATTATCGGTGTTAAATTCAGGCAAAGCACGATTACCAATCCACCCTTCATAATTAGCAGGTTTATCGCCATCATAAGCAGACAAAGGCCAGTCATGGATCTTAAACCAGTCTAGCCAAGGGGAATGAGGGCCATTTTCTAAAATATCGTTAAAGAAGAAAAAACCACGGCTGGCATGATTAAATACTCCATCTAACACCACCTTGATATCATGCTCATGAGCAGCTTTGAGCAGGGCATCAAAGGCTACATTACCTCCTAACATTGGATCTACCTCATAGTAGTCGTGGGTATGGTAGCGGTGATTGGAAGTAGACTGAAAAATAGGAGTAAAGTAAATTGCATTGATGCCCAAGTCCTTAAGGTAGTCTAACTTATCGATTACTCCCCAAAGATTACCGCCTTTGTATCCTTGAAGTGTGGGGGTGGCATCCCAACCTTCATAAGCAGAAGCCTCCCAATGACTTTTAATAGCCGCTGGACTTTTGGCGAAGCGGTCAGGAAATATTTGGTAAAAAACGGCGTTTTTGACCCAATCTGGCGTTTTAGTCATTGTAAATAGTTGCTCGTTAACAGTTAATAATTAGTTGTAAGTAATTGATAAATACTTATCTCTACAGTTATTTAATAACTATTGCCCGTCCATCATCAACTGTAAAAAGATGGATTTTACTCGTATTTATAGCTAACCAAACAGAATCACCGATCGCAATCTGCCGATCTGGGGGTAAAGATACGGTTAGTTGTGTTTTAGCATCTGCGGTTAAATGGGCAGAGATATAAGTTTCGCTACCTAATGCCTCAACCAAATCTACCGTAACCTGTAGGTTAGACTCCTTTTGATCGTCAATTGATAAATGTTGGGGACGAATGCCTAAGATAATTGATTTTGCCTGAGTATATTGTAGAGATTGAGTCCAGACATCAGGTAAATCAAGCTTAAAATATCGGTGTACCAACTTCAAAGGAGAAACTAAATCTACAGGCAAAAAGTTCATGGGTGGTGAACCAATAAATTCAGCCACAAAGCGATTTGCTGGATTTTCGTATATCTCCAAAGGCGAGGCAATTTGCTGTATTTTACCGTTGTTCATGACGGCAATGCGATCGCCCATAGTCATCGCCTCAATTTGATCGTGAGTCACATATATCGTAGTTGTCTTTAGCTGGCGTTGTAGTTGGACAATTTGAGCGCGGGTTTGGGTGCGGAGTTTAGCATCGAGATTGGATAAAGGTTCATCCATCAAAAAAACTTGGGGATTACGGGCGATCGCTCTGCCTAGTGCTACCCTTTGTTTTTGTCCCCCTGATAATTCTTTGGGTAAACGATAAAGTAAAGAATCTATCTGCAATAAACTCGACACATATCTAACTCTATCCTTAATCACCTTTTCTTTTGCCGAGATATACCGCAGACTGCGAGGTAAATATTTAGTTGTCCCCGTCAAAATATTGTCTAACATCAAAGAATTAACCCGATCTTCTTTTTGATAATTGCGTCGTAAACCAAAGGCGATGTTGTCGTAAATATTTAGATGGGGATAAAGAGCATAATTTTGAAACACCATAGCGATGTCTCTAGCTTTGGGTGGGAGATTGTTTACTAGGCGATCGCCAATTTTAATATCTCCACCTGTTAATTCTTCTAATCCTGCTAGCAATCTTAGCAGCGTACTTTTGCCACAGCCAGAAGGACCAACTAAAACCAAAAACTCTCCATCCTTAACGGTAAAGTTAATGTCCCGCAGCACACTTACTGTTGATTGAACCTTAGTATCTGTTTTATTGACTGCTACTTCAGATTCATTCTTTTGATCCGCCTTCTTGCGAGAGTAGCTTTTATAAACGTTTTCTACTACTACCTGTGCCACTATTAAACCTAAATAAAGTAGATATTACGAGCTTTGCTATGTAATGTTAGCACTAGGTATTGAATATTAAATCTTGAGTATCAAATATGGAAGCTCAATTTTGGATGAATCTACAAACGAGATACAACCTTGAAACTACACGAGAACTTTTAAGCGATCGCTTGAACCAAGAAGTTCAAATTCATTTTCCTTAAAAATCCTAGCGGGCAAAAAATTAAAGTTTTAGGTAAAAAAGATATTTCTAAATTTGCCCACCTAGGGGATTGCGATCGCGCTAGTTAGCCCTGATTTTCTCTCAATGTTGCCAATATTTATAGGCAGTGTAAGCCATAGTTACCACTCCTGTGATGATTGCCTCTTCATCCACTTCAAATTTAGGATGATGGAGAGGATAATTGGTTTTGCCGTTATGTCCTACCCCTAGACGGAACATACACCCAGGAACTCGATCTAAATACACAGAAAAATCTTCTGCTCCCAAAGAAGGCTCAGGCAAAATTTGTACGCTTGCATCACCCCAGGCTTCACGAGTGGCTGATTCAATTATCTGAGTCAAAGTTTGGTCATTGTATACTGAAGGAACTCCTCTGCGGTAATCTACTTGACACTTTGCACCAAAAGTTTGACAGACTCCCTGAACAATGTTTTCAATCCACTGAGGCAGACTGGCGTGGCTATCGGCATGGAGCGATCGCACTGTGCCGACCATTCTCACGCGGTCGGCAATTATGTTATGCCCTCTACCCCCTTCTATTTGACCAATAGACAGCACGATCGGATGTAATGGGTTTTGTGTCCGACTGATTGCCTGTTGCAGAGTAGTGATGACCTGAGCAGCAATCCAAATAGCATCGATCGCCTGATGAGGTCGCGCACCGTGTCCCGACTCTCCTTGAATGATTATTTCTAATTCATCCGCAGCCGAAGTTAACGCTCCATAACGAATCCCTACCTGACGAACGGGAATTGAGGGAAAGACATGAACACCATAGATTGCATTTACTCCCTCAATTGCTCCGTCTTTGACCATCCATTTCGCACCTTGGGCGATTTCTTCGGCGGGTTGAAACAAAAAGCGCACATTACCAGGCAGCTTATTGACTAGCTGAGATAAGACCATAGCTGTACCCAAGCCCAAGGTAGAATGAACATCGTGTCCGCAGGCGTGCATAATTCCTTTTTTGCGAGAAGCAAAATCAAATTTGGGATGCTCTTGAATCGGCAGAGCATCCATGTCAGTGCGAATTGCCAAAGTACGGCGATCGCTCCCTGAACCGATTAGCTCCCCCACAACTCCAGTTTTACCTACAGATTCCTGCACATTTAAACCGCAAGAGGACAAAACCCCTGCAACATATGCCGAGGTTTGATATTCTTCTCCGCTTAATTCGGGATGAGAATGAATATGACGACGAATTTCAATTAGTCGTGGCGCAAAATTTTGAGCGATGTTTTTTATTTCTGAGAGCATTAATTATAAATACTATAAATATGGCTTCATTCTTGCTTGATAATAACTACGGTAATATTATCAGAGCCTCCTGCGGTCTTGGCAGTATCAATCAACTCTTGAGCAGTTGTCTGACAAGATTCTAAATTAGCTAAAGAAGCTTGAATTTGTGCGTCGCTTACTTCTTCTGTCAAGCCATCGCTACAAATTAATAATCGATCTCCAGGCTTAACTTCAAATTCTTGAATATCAATATGTTGAAGATCTTCACGACCCAAACATTGAGATAAAACGTGTCTCCAGGGATGGAATTTTGCCTGTTCAGCATTTATTTCACCTTTTTTTAGAGCCATACCCACCCAGGTATGATCGTCTGTAATTTGTTCTAGTTGAGAACTTCTGAGGCGATACAAACGAGAATCTCCTACGTGAGCGCACCAAGGCTTATCTTCGCGAAAAATTAGCACTACTACTGTAGTACCCATGTCGCGACGTTCGGGATGCGTCTGCTGGTCTTCAATGATGCTGAAATTAGCTTTTTCTACCGCTTCTTTGAGTAACACCTCTGAAGAGAGAGGAGCATCCCAATTTTCTGCTAAGTAGGAGTGAATTACCTCTGTGGCAATTTTACTGGCTTCTTGTCCTCCAGCGTGTCCTCCCATACCGTCGGCAACAATGAAAAAACGCCCCAATTCATCGTCAACAAAGTAATTATCTTGGTTGGCTGTTCTTACAACCCCTGTATCCGTAAGACCTATAAAGTGACGCTTCATAAAAGGTTAGTCAATAAACTGATAAAAACCAAAGATGTAGTCAATACCGCGCTTGGTGATTAAAATCCGACATCTTTGTTGAGAATTTAGAACATACGGTCAATGCGATCGAGACGCCTTAACAACCGCAATAATGCCCAACCAGGGACTAAAGCGATGATAGCAGCGATCGCTGCTACTGTCTCATATCCACCAACTAAAAGGAGGGTAGCACAAATAAGTAAAGCACTAAACAACATAGTATAGTTCGTACCAAGCTGAATTGCACTCAATCGGCGTATGACTCGCTCTGATTCAATTGAACGAACACGAACCCTTAAATCCCCTCTTTCTAATTTATCTATTGTATCGTCGATTCGTCTAGGCAGCCCCAGGGCAGTTGTGCCTACTTGAGCTGCTTGTCTACCTAATTCATCAAAAATAGTACTGCCGTTGGAACTTGTATTAGTCATAAGCTTCATTGCATATGGTTGAGCTACTTCCATGAAATTAAATTCAGGGTCTAAACCTTTGCCTACTCCTTCTAAGGTAGAAAATGCCCGCATTACAAAGGTAAACGTTGCGGGAAAACGAAATGGTTGACCATAGGCTATATCATACAGATCTTCGCTAATCGCATCTACAGACTGTTCCTCAAAAGGTTTGTCCATAAAATTATCCAGCATAAACTGAATTGAACGCCGTACCGAAGTCATGTCTCCTGTAGGAACTAAAGCCCCCAGGTTAATCAGAGAGTTGACCACCATTTTGCTGTTTTTCTGGGCAATACCTACTAAAGTATCCATCAAACCTTCGCGGATGTTACTTTCAATTTGCCCCATCATGCCAAAATCATAGAAGATTAGCGACCCGTCTGTAGCTACAGCAAGGTTACCTGGGTGAGGATCTGCATGAAAAAACCCTCCATTCAAAATTTGCTGAAGATATGCTTTTGCTCCTAATCTGGCTAATAATTTGCGGTCTAAACCAGCAGCTTCAATGGCTTCATAGTGGCTGATTTTAATTCCTGGCATATATTCTAAGGTCAATACTTTGGGAGAAGCGTATTTCCAGTAGACACGGGGAACACGCACCCAATTCTCTGCTCGAAAATTACGGCGAAAAGTATCTGCGTTTCGTCCTTCATGGAGGTAATCAGTTTCTTCCCACAAAATGCGACAGCATTCTTCGTAAATTCCCAGCCAATCTCGATTTTTGCCCCATTCACGGTGATTTTGAAAGTAACGAGCAATTTGGCGCAAAATTACTAAATCTACGGTAAATAGCTGCTTTAAACCAGGTCGTTGAACCTTAACTACTACCTCTTCGCCACTATGAAGTTTAGCTTTATGTACCTGCCCTAGACTTGCTGCTGCCAAGGGAGTAGGCTCAAAACTAGAGAATAACTGATTAATTGACTTGCCAAAATCTGATTTGATAGTCTCTTCAACCTGCTCGTAGGGAAATGCCGGAACTCGATCTTGCAGCTTAGAAAGTTCTTCAACATACTCTATGGGAAACAAATCTCCACGGGTAGAGAACAGTTGACCAACTTTAATAAAGGTAGGTCCCAACTCTAGAAAGTTTTCTCGAATCCAGACAGCTTGCTCTCTTCGTCTCAAAGCCTGTTTCTCTGGGGTCATTCCCCCTGGATAAGTCCACTTACGCCTGTCCCACCAATTTCTAAATAAAAACGTAAACACAAAACGCCAGATATCTAGCCGCCGACGATTACGTGAATATTTGGCACGATTCCAACGGTAGGACTTGGCAGCTACCATCACTCCTGCTTCTTGACTATGAGGGGCTGCTGCTCCAACTTCTTCGACGGTTTTGGCTGAATCAGATTGGTTAGACCGATCGTCTATTGATTTTTGATTGGGAATAGCAGAAGACACTAAATTTTTACAGAAGTTTAACTGTGATGTTGTTTGATTAAATAATATTAACTAATCTAAATAGTAGCGACTTATTGCCAAAAAAAACAGCGTGAGTACGAAAATACTTTACTATTTGCTTAAGAATCTGGTCGATTAAAACCAAAGCGTCAAGCTACTTACAAGAATAGGAAATTTAGTCGATCGCCATTTAATTAGTCACGATATTTTTTTAACTCCGATCTTAAAGTGGCAATTTCGGCTCTTAACTGATCGAGCATTGCCTGTAGATCGCTTGAATTAGTAGTATTGATATCAATATCGATCGAGTTAGAGGCAGTGTTAGGACGACTAGTAGTCGTAGTAGTAGTACTACTATTTGGATAATAGGTGCTACCTGCTGCTTGTTCGGCTCTTAACTGGACTTCCTCCATAAATTGTCTTAGATTTTCTCTTTGTTCAGCATCAAACTTGCCTAGATCGCTCATGGCGTTGGTAAAAGATTCTTCCATCTTTTCGCTAAAGACTTCGGCTAAAGCTCTGCCAAAAAAAAAGGCGTTAGTTACAGGATTGGTGTTGCTCATAAGACAAAGTTTAGATAAAGCTTGCCTATAAATTATATCCCTATTCTATGAACTATTAGCGATTTTACCTGCTAATCAATTTAATAGACTCCGATCATTAAGGCGATCGCACTTTCCTAATTTACTTTTTAATACTTAAATTACATTTAGTTTTGAATTTAACTAATTATTCGATTGCGCTCATAAAATAAGGAGCGTATTATAACTTCATATAATTAGTTTTCTAGTAAATATAAATTGATGGTTTTTCTAGTAATTATTGGCTTGATCATGGCAGTAGTTGCCGTGCTTTTTGCTTTTCAAAATGCCACGATGGTGACGATTAGTTTTGGTGTCTGGCAATTTAAAGAGTCTTTAGCCATTATTTTGCTCCTTACTTTAGGCTTAGGAATTATTATCAGCCTGCTGCTATCGATTCCCACGATTTTAAAGCGGGGTTGGCAGAATACTCGACAAAAAAATAAAATTGCCGAGCTACAGACCCAGCTACAGATGGAAGGTAAAACAAATTCTCAGCAGCAGCAGCAAGAGTTGGCTAAAAAAGAGGCGGCACAAGAGCTACTTCAGGCATTTAATTTGGCTGATTCGGTGACGGGTTTGTTAAGCAAGGATGCAACAGTGAAACTGACAGAACATTTGCTCCAGCAAATGAAAAACCAACCTAATAATCCCCGCTACTCATCATTAACAGCAATCTTATTTACGGTAGAGCCAGCTAAATCTCAGCGAAATTTTGCCGACGTGGGGAGTGAAAATGCAGTTTATAAAGCGATCGCTAGTCGTTTTACCAATGCCGTAATTGCCGATAGTTTTCTGGGAATCACAGACCGCAAGCGTTTTATCAGCTTGATTTTGGGCTTGAGAGGAACAGAAATAACCGAATATGAAACATACTTACAAGAAAAAATTACTCAAGCTCCTTTACAAAAAGCAGATGGAACGTCATTATCGCTTAAAATGAGTGCAGGAGGAGTAATTGTCGATCCTACAGACGCGATTGATAGTCGCAGCATTCTTCAGCAGGCAGAGCAAAACTTGGAGCAGGCTTTAGTAAAAAGAAGTAATTCTCTAGAAATCACCGAGATAACCAACAAGACTTTAATAAATAAAGATATTATTGATTAATTGAAGGAGGCAGAAGTTAGAGGGCAGAGGACAGAAAGGCGCATGGTTCTAAGGGCATCGCCACATCTAGAATCGATAATTAACTATTTTTAAAATCTATCAAGCCAAACCAAAATTATCAATTTAAACTGGCTAAAAAATATTTATATTCTTCACCTGAAAATTTATCTTCTCAAGATAATAATTCTCAAGCAATAAAATCAGATGAGCCGATCGACAATTTACTTAATTTTTTATTAGATGAAAAGTCATCAGCAAATGTCTTCCCCCAAGCAAAAACAGCAAAGGTAGGAGATACAGATAGCAAGCAACCGTCAATATCATCAACTACTCTTGAGGAATCAAAATCAGAACAGATAAACTCTGATGCCGAACGTTCAAGTTTTCAACATACTGAAGATCCCGATCTAGAAATAGATGTAGAAAGTGAAATAGAAAATCTTACTCTTCAAAAAGCCGTTGAGTATCAAGCATTTCTCCGACAAACTGTAGAGCCTCAACAGCAATCAGTCCAGCTAATAAATTAACTATCTATATTCTGGTATGGATAAATTGACTACTTACTTTTATAAAAAATAATGTTAATTGTATAAAAAACCTAAACTCTGTTTAGAAAATTTAGATTATTTATCTTGATAAAAAAATATAATTTAATACCTCAAGCTTTTATAGAGTTGGTCGATAAATTGCCTTGGTCGCGATACAAAAATAAACGTTAATTGTAATTTCTTAACTTTTGCCGATCTTTGATTAACTAACTGTAGGACAGTAAATTTAGTTAATTAAACAATGGCTGCTAACTAACATGGATTCAAGTCTAATTCTTTCCAATATTTTAAATCCGCCAGTTTTATTTTTCTTTATTGGCATGACGGCAGTTTTTCTCAAATCAGATCTAGAAATTCCTCAGCCTTTACCTAAATTATTTTCTCTTTACCTTTTATTTGCCATTGGCTTTAAAGGAGGACATGAAATTCATGAAAGCGGAATCAACAGCGAAATCGCCATAACCCTGATCGCAGCAATTCTGGCAGCTACCATTGTGCCGATTTATTCCTTTTTTATTCTCAAGATAAAATTAGATGCTTATAATGCAGCAGCGATCGCAGCTACCTATGGTTCAATTAGTGCAGTAACTTTTGTTACCGCTAGTTCATTCTTAGAACAACAATCAATTACCTATGGCGGTCACATGATAGCAGCCTTGGCACTTATGGAATCTCCTGCAATTATCGTTGGGCTAATTTTAGTCAGGCTATTTACCCAAAATAAAGAAAGCAAAAGCAAGACAGAAGAAGGGGAAGAAGAGTTTTCCTGGACTGAAGTTTTACGAGAAGCCTTTTTAAATGGTTCAGTTGTTTTACTGTTAGGTAGTCTAGCAGTAGGAATAGTAACGAGCCAAAATGGTTGGGACAGGCTAGAGGTTTTTACAGGAGAAATATTTTATGGAATGCTGACCTTTTTCCTGTTGGATATGGGACTAGTAGCCGCTAGAAGAATCGACGATCTCAAGAAAAGTGGTTCTTTTGTAATTGGCTTTTCCATCTTGATGCCAGTGTTCAATGCTGTAATCGGCATTTTAATCGCCAAGCTAATCGGGATGTCTGTGGGCAATGCTCTTTTATTTGCAGTACTATGTGCTAGTGCTTCTTATATAGCCGTGCCAGCAGCGATGCGTATGACCGTCCCTGAAGCCAATCCTAGTCTATATATATCAATGGCTTTGGCATTGACTTTTCCCTTCAATATTATTATCGGCATTCCCGTTTATTTAGCAATTATTGAGCGTCTTTGGGCATAGAAAAATAACGGTAACATTATCAAAGTTAAGAGATATACCCATAATTTGGATTGAATCACCTGATATTAAGGTTAACCACAAAAATATAATAAATAAAGCAAAATCAAGTACTAATTGATATAGTTCATCAATCAAAAATTTTAGGAGTTCGCTAAAGTGCATCCAGTTAGTCGATTTGAAATAATTGTGGCTTCTAAAGAAGTAGAAAAAATAACCAAGGTGCTAAACGCAGTAAAAGTTTCGGGCTACAGCATTATCAGGGAAGTGATTGGTAAAGGTCATTTAGGCACTGTCTCCGACGATGTTAATTTAGGCAGCAGTAAATTAAGTAATGTATTTATAATCTGCTATTGTTCTCCAGACCAAGTTGAACCTATTGTCACTAAAATAAAACCCATTCTCAATAAATATGGCGGGGTGTGCTATTTATTTGAGGCGATGGAAATTAGTTCTATCCAATGTGTCGCTTCCAATTAATCTTGCTAAGATGATCGTTGACAATACAATTCTCAAGCAGTGGAAATAACTTTTTTAGGTACAAGTTCTGGAGTACCAACGCGATCGCGCAACGTCTCAAGTGTAGCCCTTCGTCTGCCCCAACGTGCTGAGGTGTGGCTATTTGACTGTGGCGAAGGAACACAACATCAGCTACAGCGCAGTGAGATCAAAAGCTCGCAAATTCGACGCATTTTTGTAACCCATATGCACGGCGATCATACTTTTGGCTTGATGGGTTTGATCGCTAGCTGTGGTCTGGCGGGTACTGGTCAACCGATTGATATTTATGGACCAGAAGGGTTGAAAGAATATCTTCAGGCTGCTGCCAAATACTCTTATATGAACTTTGGTTCTCGTCTTAAGATTCATACCGTTAAGACAGGCTTACTGTACGAAGACGACCAATTTAGCGTTAGCTGTAGATTATTAAAACATCGTATACCTGCCCACGGCTATCGTATTGCCGAGAAAGATCGCCCTGGGACATTTAATCTTGAAAAAGCAAAGTCTTTGGGCATTCCTCCAGGGCCAGTTTATGGCAAGCTTAAACAGGGAAAAGTTGTAACCTTAGAAGATGGTCGTAAAATTAACGGCAAAGATCTTTGCGGACAGCCAGAAATAGGACGCAAAGTAGCTTACTGCACCGATACAGTATTTTGTGATGCAGCAGTAGAATTAGCACAAGATGCCGATGTTTTGATTCATGAGGCGACATTTGCCCACCAGGATGCAGATATGGCATTTAAAAAGATGCACTCTACAACGACAATGGCAGCGCAAGTAGCTCTGTTGGCTGGAGTCAAGCAATTGATTATGACTCACTTTAGCCCTCGTTATGCCCCTGGAAATCCAATTCAGCTAGATAATCTAAAACAAGAAGCTAGAGCTATTTTTTCTCAGACAAAGCTAGCTTATGACTTTTATTCCTATGAGGTGCCAAGGCGTAGAGAGGCGAAGCTAAAAGAGACAGTAGCGAGTAAGAGGTAATTGCTCATTGTTATTGTTCTTTCTCCGTTACTGAATTGCTCTGGCTAGAAAACAATGAACGCCAGAAAAATTTGGGTAAAAGTAGCATTCGTCGCCAACGCCAAGGCTCTTTGTAAAGTCGATAAGACCATTCTAAATTATTATTTTTCAACCACTCTGGCGCACGGGATTTGTTTCCAGCCCAAATATCAAGGCTACCACCAACTCCTATCCAAATAGATTGGGGACATAAATCACGATTATTTCTAATCCAAAATTCTTGTCGTGGTACGCCAATGGCAACAAAAATGACTTTAGGCTGTTGAGCTTTGAGGGTTTGCTTCCATTTCTCTTCTTCTTGCCCAGAAACATATCCATGCTGCGTCATAATTGACAGTTTTGGCAGTTTTTGTTGCCAGGCTTTAGCAGCTTGCTCGGCAGTTCCAGGCGCACCACCAAAAAAGCAAATAGCTGGAGGCTCAACAGACTGTCCAATTTCTCTAATTACAGATTCTGCTAGCTCGATGCCAGGACAACGCTGATATTTAATGCCTCGCAAACGCATATAGACAATAATACCTGCTCCATCGGGAATCACTAGCTCTGCTGCTTCGATCGTTTGGCTTAAAGCAGGATCTTCTTTTGCCATCATGCTCATTTCAGCGTTTAAAGTCACAACATGAGTGCTAATTCCCCGATCTAGTCTAGCTAATAACCATTTTGTATAGTTATCAATTAAATGAATATGCAGATCAAAGACGGGAAAAATTGTTGGTGAATATAAGT
Source organism: Waterburya sp. (assembly GCA_965218345.1). Classification (GTDB taxonomy): domain Bacteria; phylum Cyanobacteriota; class Cyanobacteriia; order Cyanobacteriales; family Xenococcaceae; genus Waterburya. The sequence goes on along the minus strand of CBDCKS010000002.1, from coordinate 3,714,284 downwards.
CACTGTTACTGTCTGTAGGCAACATAATTATTTACTAAGCCTGCAAAGAAAAAATTATCAAAAAATATAGCTCTAGCCCTCACAGTACCAAAGGAATATCTCATATCTACCCTAATTTTACTGCTGTTCCTGTAGCGGTAATTAACAGTAAAACTCCTTTATCGTCAACGCTAATTGTACCTGTATCGATTTCAATACCGATTACCGCATCGGCATTTAATTTTTGGGCGCGCTGCTTTAGTTCCTCAATTGCTTTTTGTTGACCTTTTTCAAATACTCTTTCGTAGCTTCCTGTACGTCCGCCAATAGTATCCCTAATGCCTGCAAAAAAGTCTCGCAAAACATTAGTACCGTAAACGACTTCGGCGGTGACAATGCCGAGATATGTGGCGATGGGTTGATTTTGTAAAGTATCAGTAGTAGAAACTAACATTTAGATGAAGATAATAATAATTTAGACTTTGAGTATATTACTAAACTTACTTAATTACTAATATATAGCTAGGCGATTAGCGACCCTAGCCTTGGTGTCGCCTAGGTAAGCAAATTAATTATATAACTATGAACCTTACTATTGATAGATTTCAAGGAACTTATCTTGGTGGCATTGTCGGAGCAGCGATCGCTTCTCCGACAGGGGACAGCGATTGGGCTAAAATAATCAATTATCAGGGGCAACATTGGCTTACGGCTAGGAATGCTTTAGCAGAAACCATAATTGAAGTCCCTAGATTGGAGATCGATGATTTAATCACTCAATTAGATCAGTTGCTGGGGAATGATAATCCAGATTGTTATTGGCAAGATTTTATCGAAGACAATCAGAATAATGTTTTGGCGGAAAAATCTCTGTCTGAAGCTATTATCCCCAAAGATCAGAAATCAACATTATTAAAATGCCACAATAATGTTTTAGCATTATTACCTTTAGTTATATTTTTAAGCGATAATCAAAACCTATTTAAGAAAGTAATTAGTCAGTGTAATTTAAATCGAGAAACTCAAGAAGACATATTAATATGGAGCTACTTGTTAAATTTAAATAACAAGTTGGAACTAGAGAATAAAAATCTCAGTCAAATAATCAAACTGGTCTTAACTGATGTACAGTTGAAAACAACTGATTTAATTGAAAAGTTAGAGCTAGTAATTAGGGTGTGGGAGAGTGGTTTAAGCCTGCACGAATTAACAGAGAAATTGTTTACTTTGGGTAATCCCAGCCAAATAGCAATTGCCCTGTCTTGTTATTGCTTTGCTAGTACACCTCAAAATTTTGAGCTTTCTGTCAAACGTGCTGCACGTCTTAATCAGGACATAGCTTGGCTGACAACTTCGCTTACAGGTACTTTATCTGGAGCATATAATGGTGTGACAGGTATACCTAAAACTTGGAGAGCGATCGCTGATAAAAATCAAACTTATCAACAAGCACAGCATACAGCAATGAATTTATACAAGACTTGGCTAGGAATGTATTCACCCGAAACTAGTCAAGCTTTATATAATTACGAACTTGATGCCGTTGCCTCGACCAATATAATTCAACCTCGTAAATCTTTAAAAATTATTTCTCAAAAATCATATTTAAGTTAAATTTTTTTAGCTGCTTTTGCCAAAGTTACTGTATGAATTGACCGTAATGCAACAAGGCATTGGCAAGAGCTTATATGAATCTTCACCTATGATGAAAAGCTGGCAATCACTAATTCAAAAATTTGCGGGATGGCGATACAAGTATCTACACCATAGTGGCTTTTGGCAGAAAAGTAACTCCAAAAGACAAAAACTCAAATTATCTCATAATTATAGTTTTAGTCATCAGCGCAAAAATAGAACAATAAAATCAAGAGATTTATTAGTCATGTTGGCTTTGAGCATCATAGCTCTAACTAGTGTCGTTGGTTATCGCTTTTATAATCAGCCACAATTGACCGTGGGCAAAATCTCACCTTTGACGATTAAAGCTCCCTTTTCGGCAAAGTTTGAAGACACAAAAACTACCTTAGAAAAACGCAAAGAAGTTCAAACAGGTATTATTCCTATCCTTAAGCAGAATCAGGAATCAACCGCAGAAATTAAAAGTAAGCTAGGGGAATATTTAGTTAGTATCGATGAGCTAAGAAAGTTAACCGAACCCTTTCCCTTCTTTAACTCTGAAGCCTTATCCTTGGCAAGCCAAAAATACATCCGTTTTTGCGATGATGCAGAGTTTAAGGCAGTCTTAGCCTCGGTTGCTCAAAATCGCCAAAAAGCAACAAACGGTGAAACAAACTTATCTTTAGAAAAAAGACCAGATTTTAATATTGGGCTACAAAAAGTTGCCTCAGAGCTACAGGCATATCGAGAGAAAACATTAGAAACAGAATTTGATACGCTAATAGCCCAAATCACCTTAACTCGCTATCGATATTCCCAGGCTTGGAAAAAGCTAGAGCAGAAAAATAATATTCAATTAGACAAAAAAGATCTAGTAGTACTGCTCGATTTGACTGAGAAGGACTGGCAAGCGACAAAAAATATAGTTTCACTAGCCGTCAATCGTATATTGGCTCAGGGGATATCTTCGGGAATGCCCTCTAATTTGTTAGAGCAGACAGTCATAGAGCAAATTAATCCAGATATACCCAAGGCAACAGAAAATATAGCCAGTAATCTGCTGCTAGAAATTCTCAAACCCAATTTAGAAGAAGATAAAGATGCTACGAGAAATATTGCCGAGAAAGCAGCGATGGCGATTGATTCGGTAGTAGTGGAGGTAAAACAAGGTGATGTCATTGTCGAAGAAGGAGCAAGAATTACTCAAGCAGATTTTGTTTTGCTAGATGGTTTCAAACTAAGCCAAAGAAGCATTAACTGGTCAGGACTGAGATTATCGGCAATTTTTGTCAGCTTTATGGTTGGTTTATTTTTACTTATCCAAAGAAAAATTTTCACCTCCATTCGTCATCGAGATTATTTATTACTCTGTTTATTAAGTTTGAGTGCACCATTATTAAGCGTGTTTAACTTACCCTATACCAGTTTGCCAGCTATAGGTCTTTTAGTTAGTAGCTTTTATGCTCCTAGTTTGGCTATCTGGAAGGTAATTCTGGTGACAGGATTGGTTATGTTTAGTAATCAAAACTTAGGCTCTCCATACCTACTAGCAGGATGTTGTGGGGGATTAGTTGCCGCTATCTTTGCGGGAAGATTGCGATCGCGCGAAGGTATAGCTAGATTAGGTATTATGGTGGGTCTGACTCAAGCAGCAGTTTATTTAATTGCCAATTTAATCTTGAGTGCTAGTCCGTCTACTATCTGGTCAGCAATTTTACCCGATGCCTCAATTTGTGGTCTGTTTGGAGTTGCCTGGAGCGTAGTGGCTATTGGCATATCACCTTATCTAGAGAGATTTTTTGACCTTGTTACCCCCATTCGTTTAGCAGAGCTATCTAATCCCAATCTGCCTCTGCTAAAACGTTTGGTAACCGAAGCCCCAGGAACATTTCAACATACAATGTTTGTGGCTTCTCTAGCCGAGGCTGCTGCTAGAGAACTTAACTGCAATGTAGAGCTAATTAGAGCAGGAACTCTTTATCACGATATAGGTAAGATGCACGATCCTCTGGGCTTTATTGAAAATCAGATGGGCGACCCTAACAAACACGACGAGATTGATGATCCGTGGGTAAGTGCCAAAATAATTAAAAAGCACGTCAGCGAAGGACTAGCAATGGCTCGCAAATACGGTTTGCCCAAAGCAATTCGCGATTTTATCCCCGAACACCAGGGAACTTTACTTATCGCCTATTTTTACTATCAGGCAAAACAAAAGGCAGAAGCCGAAGGAACAACCGTATTAGAGTCAGATTTTCGTTATGCAGGTCCAATTCCTCAGTCAAGAGAAGCAGGGATTATGATGTTAGCCGATGGCAGTGAGGCTGCATTGCGATCGCTAAAAGAGGTTACTCACAAACAGGCATTATCTACAGTGCAGAAAATTTTTAAATCTCGCTGGCAAGATGGTCAACTGCTTGATAGTGGACTAAGTTATGATGAATTGCCAAGAATTGCCGAGGTTTTTATTCGCGTTTGGCAACAATTTAATCATAAGCGCATTGCCTATCCTCAAGGAGCTTTGGATTTTAAATCTCAGAAATAAATTATTCAATAGCTCTAAGCTTTAGGCTTGGATTTAAAAGCTCAAGACTAAAGGCTAAAAGCTTCAAACAGTTATATTATGAGCAAGGATAATTTACATTCAGCGCAACATATACCGTGGGCAAAAAAACTTCGAGACAAGAAAACCATTTTAATCAGGCTCGTGCTAGCCTACAGCAGGCGATTTCTTGGTATTCTGGTTTTCGTCGTCATGGTAATTCTCCTCCAAATAAACGTCTACAGGGTTCTGTCAGAAAAGATTTACAGTCTTTGCAAAACGCCCTGGACAAATTGGATCACAATGCAATTCGCATCAGTACCTTTGGTTTAGTTAGCTGTGGAAAATCTTCTTTAATTAATGCCCTATTAGAAGAAGAGGTCGTTGCTACAGGACCTTTGCATGGTGTAACCCAATCATTGACTGTTCTAAATTGGAATCCATTAGCAAATAAAGGAGTCAACGTCGAGTTGATTGATACTCCTGGTTTGGACGAAGTGGCAGGAGAAGCACGGGCAGCTATGGCGCGAGAAATCGCCCAAAAGTCTGACTTGATTTTGTTTGTAGTGGCAGGGGATATTACCCGCACCGAGTATAAGGCTTTGTGTGAGTTAAGAAGTACTCAAAAACCTTTAATTCTGGTTTTTAATAAAGTCGATCTCTATCCCGATCGCGATCGCCAAAAAATTTACCAGCAATTACAGCAGCTAAATGCAGCACACAGCCTCGGCAGTTTAGATGATATTATTGCCCCTCATGAAATTGTCATGGTGGCTGCCAAACCTCAAGCAATCAAAATTAGAGTGGAATCTGCTGACGGCAATATTGAAACTAGTTGGGAAACCCCCGAACCTGAGATTGTAGAATTACAGATAGCTTTGCAGCAAATCTTACAACAAGAAGGAAAATCTTTACTCTCGTTAAATGCTTTGGTGCAGGCGAGGAATGCAGAGGTTAATATTGCCCACAAAACTATTGAACTACGCCAAGAAGAAGCAGAAAAAATAATTGCCAAATATGCCCGCTACAAGGCGATCGCCGTAGCTATTAACCCAATTATCTTTGTTGACTTGATTGGCGGTTTTATTGCCGATTTGGCTCTGGTTCGCTCTCTATCAAAGCTATACGGATTACCCATTACTACCTACGAAGCAGGAAATCTCTTAAAACGCATTTTAGCTAGCTCTGGTGGCTTATTGTTTAGCGAAATTGGTAGTAGTATAGTTTTGGGAGTAGGAAAAAGTGGCGCGGTTTTAACCAGTGGCTTCGAGAGTTCAGGAGCGATCGCGGCTTATTTAGGTACTGCTAGTTTCCAAGGAGCGATCGCTGGCTATGGAACTTATGTGGTAGGTAGAGTAGCGCAAGTATACTTAGAACAAGGCTGTACCTGGGGAGAAATGGGAGCTTCGATCCTAATTAAAGAGATTTTATCTCAAGTAGAACCAAATACAATTATTTATCGCTTACGGCAGGAATTACTGCAACAATAAATCAATTATCAATTATCAATTATCAATTATCAATGAATCAAGTTACCGTAAGTGTTCCTGCTACCACCGCTAATTTAGGAGTTGGTTTTGACTGTATTGGCGCAGCTTTAAGCATGGCTAATGAGTTTACATTTACCGAGGTTAACACCGCTAGTAAACTCAAAATAAATGTCACAGGCGATGAAGCTTATAAGGTAAGCACCAAGGAAAATAATTTAATTTATCAAGCTTTTTTAAGACTTTATCAACAAATCGGTAAAACGCCTCCCAATATAGAGCTAGATATCAAGTTAGAAGTGCCGTTATCAAGAGGTTTGGGTAGTTCGGCAACAGCAATTGTCGGCGGTTTATTAGGAGCAAATGCTTTAGCCCGAAACCCTTTAGATCGAGCTAAAATTATGGAGATGGCGATCGCCATTGAAGGTCATCCTGATAACGTTGTTCCCGCTTTGTTGGGCAGTTGTCAACTATCGGTAGGGTCAGGAAGTAACTGGCAAATATGCTCTATTCCTTGGCATCAGGATATTATTCCTGTAGTAGCTATTCCCAATTTTGAACTGTCTACGAAAGAGGCTCGTTCTGTTTTGCCCCAAAAATATAGTCGCAGTGATGCAATTTTTAATATCTCGCGCATGGGTTTACTATTAAGAGCTTTAGAAACCCATAATGAGTCATGGCTGAAAACAGCCTTAGCAGATAAAATACACCAACCCTATCGTCAGCAATTAATTACTGGTTATCCTAAGGTGCAGCAGGCTGCTATTGCTGCTGGTGCTTATGGCATGGTAATTAGCGGTGCAGGACCGACTTTACTAGCGTTAACCAATGCCGAGCGATTAGATCGGGTGATTAAATCAACGGCTGAAGCTTGGAAACAAATGGGCGTTAAGGCGCAAGTGCGATCGCTTTCTTTAGATACAGTGGGGGCAAAGGTTCAGTATGCAAATTATTGAAACTCCTCGGCTGATCCTGAGATACTTAACTATTCGTGATGCCAAGGCTTTGATACCAATTTTAGGCGATCCCCAAGTAATGGAATTTTCGCTTATTGGAGTTCACGACCGCCCGCAGATTCGGCAATTTATTGAACAGAGATTGCTGTCCTACCTAGAGCATGGTTTTGGGCTGTATGCTTTAATTCACAAGCAGAACCAGAAGCTTATTGGCTACTGTGGCTTTTTTGTCCAGAAAGTAAATGAGCAAAAAGAAGTTGAAATTGGCTACCGTTTAGCTAGTCAATATTGGGGACAGGGGTTAGCCACCGAAGCAGCTACAGCAGTTTTAGAATATGGTCGATCCAGATTTAAGTTCAAACGCTTTGTCTGTCTGATTGAACCAGCTAACATTCGTTCTATTCGCGTCGCTCAAAAACTAGGTATGGAATTAGAGAAAGAGATTATTTATCATGGCATCGATGTAGAAATGTACAGTGTTACTTGTGAATAATATCCCTTTACTAAGAAACAAAATCAGTCGCCGTAGGTTGATTTTTGACCCATCGAACTGACGTTAGTCATGGCTATCTCTGGTTGCACGAACCCTATATTTTCGCCCATAAGCAGCATCAAAAATAATGTCGCCGATTTCTAAAACTACGCTGGAAACAGCACAATTATAGAAGCCAGACGACAAAATTTCTAGTCTAAATAAATATCGGTAGATACCGTCATTTATGATTAGATTTTGTTTTAGTAAGCAAGACCCATACTGCGAGTAGTTTCTGCGCCCAAGTAGACGCGAATACTCAAGAAATCTGTAGGGCAAGCCGTTTCACAACGTTTGCAACCTACGCAGTCTTCTGTACGGGGAGATGAGGCAATTTGACTAGCTTTACAGCCATCCCAAGGAACCATCTCCAATACGTCAGTTGGACAAGCTCTTACACACTGGGTACACCCAATACAAGTATCATAAATTTTGACGCTATGGGACATTAGAATATAAGCTCCAAATGCGAATGTTCTTTAAATCGTATTCTGAATAGAATCAAGGGTTAGTTTACCCTATGCTCCTATTCTCACTTGGCAAAAGACTCGATAACTTTAAATTCTGTAACAACCAGGCTGAATTATCGATTAATTCGTTAAACAAGCTTAATGTTTCTTAAGCTAACATCTTGATTTGCTGACCAAAGTTAGGTAAATAATTAAGAAAGAATCAGTTTTTGTTAGTATGGTCAATCCTAATTCCCAGCACAGCCAGCCAAAATCAGCAACGCTACCGTCTCAAACTAAGCTGATTAAAACTTACTACGATCTCATGAATTTACATCCTTCTGCTTCTACCATTGTGATTCGACGTACCTATCGCCAACTAAGCAAAGAATATCACCCCGACACTACCAAACTGCCCGCTAATATTGCCACCGCCAAATTTCAAAAACTTAATGAGGCTTACGCAATCCTAAGTAGCCCTGAAAAGCGATCGCTTTACGACCTCAAAATAGGCTATTCTCGCCTTAATGTAATTCAAGCACCCAGTTGGTCTGAACCCGATCGAGAAAAATGGTCAAGGACTGCTTATCTCGATCCTACCGACCGCCCCTTGTCTTCGGGAGAAATATTTGTTTTAGTTTTGTTAGGACTAACTTTTATTGGCTGTATAGTTTTAGTAATAGCGATCGCCTATTTTCGTAGGTGATAGATACAACCGCGCGAATAGCGGTGAGACTCCCTAAAGGGTTCAACAGTTTCTTCAACGGAGGGAACCTCCCTTCAGAGAGACTATAGCCATTGACAAACGAAGTCATTGCCAATCATAGTCCGCGATTGCGAAGCTAGCCGAAGGCATCGCTTTGTGAGCCAGAAGAGCTACTCGTAGTTCGGTGCCGAAAATTATTACAAGAACATGATTTAATTAAAGGCTTAACTTGTTATCACTGGTGGCCGATGACAAGACCAGTTTAATTCAACTGTTTATCCGTACTTGATATAACCTATAACTTATAACGGCTTCGCCTTAAATCTAAAAACTTTGAAACAATTAACAATCGTAACTAAACAACAAGGGTTATAGACTATCCCGAATTTACGTTAAGTAACGAGTAATGAATAATCAGTGTCCTAATACAAATGCGTATCGCTATACAAAAGTAATTTGCCATAGATGATTAATTTAAATTTATGACGAACAGGAATCTACAGTCAAATAGTACTTTTATGTAAACAATTGCTAGCGACTGCAATTAGTCGCTAGTGACTAGCTTTTTATTCCTAATTTTTGCTAAATGTTTAACCAGCTACCGATCGCCTCAGGAAGCGGTAACACAATTACGATTAACAAGGCTAAAGCTAATAAACCCAAGACATCTCGTTTATTGTCAAGCTCGGTCACGTCGTTAAGAGCAGGCTGATCGATTAAAGGAATTAACCACATAACAATTGCCCAAATCCAAAAGTAAGGATGGATCAAGGCAAACAATAAAGCTAAAATACGAGTGATTTGACCTATGGCGATCGCCATTTTTTGTCCAAATACAGCATGAACAATATGACCACCATCCAGTTGTCCAATAGGCATTAAGTTAATCGCCGTGATAAACAAGCCGACACAACCTGCTACTGCTAGAGGATGTAGTTCAATCCCCATTTTTGCCGTTAGAGATGAGCCTAGAGCTAATTTGGCTAAGAGACTAAGTAGAAAAGATAAGCGCGGATCTTGAGCTTGAATGTTAAATATGGATGATTCCTCTAAAGGAACAACCGTAGAAAGGGACAAACCCCAGATTAAAGTAGGAATAACCACTAATAACCCTAATAAAGACCCAACAATGGCGATATCAAATAAGGCTTTGCGATGGGGAATAGGCGACTTCCTCTGCAAAATTGCTCCTAAAGTTCCTAAAGAAAAACTATCTAATAAAAAAGGAAAAGGAATAAAGTAAGGCAGGGTAGTACGAACTTGATAGTAAGCAGCTACAAAATAATTACCAAACTTTTGCAAGGCAATGATTAATAGCAAAGGCAAGCTATAAACTAACCCTGGTATTACTAAGCTTGGATTAGACAGCAATTCTTCTGAAGAAGTGCCATTAATGGTAGCTCCTGCAATGGTGGCAGTAATTAAAGTAATCAAAAACATTACCAAGGCAAACACCACTCGTCGATCGCTTTGTACTCCTTCTTCTTTTGCCTTTGCCTGAGGATTAGGCACAAGAGCAAAAAATGGTTTGCCTTTAAAACTCTCTTGAAAAATTAGAAAAAAGCGATCGCCAAAAGCTTTTTCGACGTTATTTTTTATTTCGTTATAGGCTTTTTCGGGAATAGTTTTAAGCTTCCCTCGACAGAAAATTGCTTGAGGGCGATAATCAATATTTTGTAAATAATAAACGTTCCAAGGAAAACAGTTGCGTAGAGCAGTTTCTTCGGTGCGATCGATTGGGCGAGGCGTGGTAGTTTTTGCAGTAGGTTGAGCCATCGCTATATTCTTATTATTATCATTGCTTTTTTCAACAGAATCTTTAGCATCTTTTGGTTTGTCTATTCTTCCCCTCTGAACTAGCCATCCGTACAGTAAGGGACATATAATCAGAGGAAATAAGAGTACTGGTATGGGTAAAGGCTGTTCTTCCCCAAAAATATAAGTCCAAATCGTCCAAATGCAGGATGGCAACATGATGATCAGCCAACATAGCCACACGGGTGCTGTGGTCTTGTTTTTGAGACTGCGATCGACGATGAAATAAGTAATTGGACTAAGTACAACTAATATTAACCAGAATTTCATAAAAAAGTGTTCCGAATCTATATGGGGGATTCCTTGCTTAAAAAACTATTTTGGACTGCGGATTTAAGTATATAAATATAAAAAGAAGATGCCATTAGGCAATTATTCATAGAACCTTATTTTCTAGAATGCCCCAAAACTCTACAGAAATTACTGCAAGCCTTGGTAACGCTAAATCTCCTCGCCTTATTTTGCCAGGGATATTTGCGTTTGCGCCTAATAGAGATACTTTAGGTGCTACTTCTTATTTAATTGTAGATAAAAGTGGCAATATTCTCCTCGATTGTCCTGCTTGGAATGAAGTTAATCAAAAATTTTTACAGTCTCAAGGCGGAATTAAACACCTAATCATTACCCATCGAGGGGGAATTAGCAAGAGCATCATGCAGATACAGCAAGAGTTCGATTGCCAAGTAATAGTGCAGGAACAGGAGGCTTATTTGCTACCAGAAATCAAAGTTGTCTCTTTTGCTGATAATTTAACGATAAGCTCAGATTTAAAGCTTATTTGGACTTCTGGACATTCTCCTGGCTCATCTTGTCTTTACTGTTCTCTACATGGGGGTGTTCTATTTTCTGGTAGGCATTTGCTACCAAAATCTCCAACAGAAATTGCTCCTCTTCGCACTGCTAAAACTTTTCATTGGTGGCGACAGTTAGATAATATCGCTAAATTACGCGATCGCCTTAATCAAAATATCCTTAAATATATTTTACCAGGCGCAAATACAGGTTATTTACGGGGAATGGGTTATATCGATAACGCTTATGAACAGCTATTATCATTAGATTTGGCTGCGTTACGTTTTGCTGAGACAATTTAGAGGTTATCTAGTCAAAAGTAAGCTGAAACTAATAATGTAGGGTGGGCGTTGCCTAAATATATCGCAAGTAATCGATCATTTTTCAATGCCCACTGTGTTGATTTGGTGGACAAAGATCTTTGTTGTAAATATTGTTGCGATCGCGTGCGTATATTTTGCTTACCCTTCAGGCGATCGCTCTTTTAAGATCATCAAAGTAAAAAACTAGTAACGAATGAAATAAATTCTATACCCCTTATTCATTATCTTCTCGAACGCTGTCCCCTCTTTTTTCCAGAACTTCAATATAAATAATAAATAGCGAGATTACTCTTGTAACAATATTACTAAAAATGATTAAATGCAAAATCAATAAAAATATCCATAATAGCCATTAATCCAGATACCATAAAAAGAATCATCAAGTAGTTAAAAAATTTCTTTTTTTGTTCTGCCAATCTAATAAAACTTTGATTCCCAAATGCAGTTTTCGCCATGTTCGTCTTTTAGAAATAACGCTTTTTACAATACTCATTGTCGCGATCGCGATGTCATTATAAGTTTTTGATGCTCCCCTTTTTCCTGTCTTAGTTTTAACTAACCATTCGTCAATTACATCTGTTGAGAGCCAAAAAGTAATGCTTCCTCTACTCGACCATCAGTAATCAAATCGCGCAGTATGTTGGTTAATTTATTGTTTGGTTGCTGCTGTCTTCTTAATGCTAATGACCAAATACAAGTATCAACAATAACCTTCATGAATTCCGACGTTGTTCCTTGTAGTCGTGGTCATCTTCATATTCAATTGTGCCAAATAATTCAGTGATTGCTAGTTGTTTACGCCGTTGAACGTATTCTTGCAAAGCTTCTTCTACTACGGCGCGTTTGGTGCGATGTCCACCGAGTTTCAATGCTTCTTGAATTAAGTTATTGTCAATCTCTAAATTAGTAGACATGTACAGTTACATTAGCTTTGTGCCAACTTTTATACAATATAACAATAACGCCAAAAATTTATCTACAAGTAGTGATTTAATCAAATTTGCGATCGCAGGATTAGTAATTCTTTCTCCTTTATTGGCACTAATTTTCTATCCTGAAGAAATTAACTTGGCTTGGGGTTTTGTCCTACCAGGAGTAATTTTAACCATAGTTGGTGGCTTGTTATGGCGGTTTCTCGCACGTCTAGAATTTTTTACCGTTTTTACTGGCACTATTCGGCTGTTTCAAGACCTACCTTCAATTTTATTTAAATAAGTAAAAATTGTCCTCGATCGCACTATTTAGTTTGGTCAAATCTTAAAGTCTCTTCCAAGGTGAAAAATGTACGTTTAAAAATAAATTATCTGTTGGAAAATTAGCAGCGATTAACCTCAAATACATCAAACGCAAAATGTTGATTACAAAAAGCTAGGAGATGAGGTTTCAACAATTTAAAAAAATCGCGCCCACTAAATTATTTAGTAGACGCGATGTACTATGTTTGACGTTTACAATTGTTAACCTAGAGCTTAAAGCAATACATTAGTAGGTTTCAACGTGCCAACGGTCTTCTTTTTTCATCGCTTTACGATATTCATCCCAGTTAACGCCATTTTTCTCGGCGGCTGCGCTAAGTGCTTCATCAATACCACCTTCCATGCCTTTTAAACCACAAATATAGGTATGAGTTTTAGGATTTTGGATTAGTTCCCAAAGTTCGTCAGCGTGTTCGGCAATTCTGTGCTGAATATACATTCTTCCGCCTTCTGGATTCTTTTGCTCACGACTAATGGCATAGTCCATGCGGAAGTTGTCAGAATGTTTCTCAACCATTTCTTCTAACTGCTCTTTATAGAGAATGTTCTCAGTTTTGGGAATTCCAAAAAACAACCATGAAAAACCTTTAAAGTTATAGTCAGGGTTTTTATCTCCTTCTAAGAACATTCGCCATAGGTAGGCACGAAAAGGAGCAATACCTGTACCTGTGGCAATCATAATTACGTTTGCATCTTCATCATCGGGAAGCAGCATTTCCTTACCGACAGGACCAGTAATAGCTACATCATCACCAGGCTTGAGGTTACACAAAAAGCTGGAACAAGTTCCTTCGACCTGTTCTCCTGTTTCAGGATCTTTGTATTCTAATTTACGTACACACAAAGACACAGTTTTGCCGTCTAGATTATCTCCATGACGAGTCGATGCGATCGAGTATAGTCTCAACTTGTTAGGCTTGCCTTTATCGTCCTCACCTGGAGGAACGATCCCAATACTTTGACCTTCTATGTAGTGTAAGTCTCCACCAGAAAGATCGAATGTCATGTGGCGACAAGTACCAATACCGCCTTCGTCTACCAAATCATAGATATCAGTACATTTACCAACGTATGGTTCTTTAGGACGGTAAATATTAACGGGAACTTTCTTCTTCTCTGCTTTTTTTGGTTGTGTTTGAGTCATAGGTTTTTTTTCCTTGGATGCGGCTTCAGCTTTTTTCTGGGTTGCAGGTTGGCTAGTCTGTGCTGGCATATCACTACCAACTGGTTTAATACTAATTACTTTTCCACCCAAACTATTGATACGTCGCATCTCTTGATTCATTCGACTGTAGGGAACAGTAATGGACACAGTACCGCTACTACGAATAGGAACATTTGTATCACTACCGTTTTGAGATAGACCTTCTACCTCATAAATAAATAAACGGTTTTTGTATTGTGAATTGCTGCTAGAAAAAGCTGCACTAGAGTTATACATTACGCTGACTTTTTTCTCCCAATTTAAATTTAAACTATTAAATACCTTACATAACTGAATTCGTCTTCGTACTCTTGATTGTGATGAGCAGGAAATCTAAAAGCAGTAGTTTAGAATGTTTGTATTGTATCAATAGAGTGTCGTTGAGAGACTATATATTCATTACATAAGTCAGCAAAATTTTGGGTGAAAATAGTATTAGAGATTAATCCTTAGGTATAATGTATGTTCTTGACCAAATAAAAATCTGTAGTTTTCAATTCATTTTAATTTTTTTTTAAGTTTACAAATTTAGAAATTAGCTTTTAATTTGACTTTGCAAGCAGCTTAAAGCTATTTTCTCTTGTAGAGGGGGTTAGGTTCTGGTAAGATCCTTCAATGTTAGTAGTTAGCATTTAATACTAAATTACCTGACTAAGGATCGAGCTTGTCCAAAAGTAGTTTTCTCTTAGATCGACGAAAGCTACTTGAGGATAAATCACTAGAATAAACTTATTATGTTTATTACGTGTCCAACACTACGTTAGAAAATTAGGCTCTAGTTTTCTTTCTGGGTAAAAATTGCAGGTAGACATCATTCTATGTCTCAACTCCTTAGACTTGCTTAATAATCATGAATTAAATATCTAGTTTTGTAGAAGAGGAATTTTATGACCGCCGATTTTGAACGAGTGGTGCTTATCGGAGTTGCAGGCGACTCTGGATGTGGCAAATCAACATTTTTGCGCCGTTTAACTGACTTGTTTGGCGAAGAATTTATGACCGTGATTTGTCTTGACGACTATCATAGTCTCGATCGCAAGGGCAGAAGAGCAGCAGGTGTTACAGCTTTAAACCCTAAAGCCAATAATTTTGACCTGATGTACGAGCAGGTTAAAGCTCTTAAAGAAGGTAAGGCGATCGATAAACCAATTTATAATCATGAAACTGGTGAACTCGATCCCCCCGAAAGAATTGAACCTAACAAAGTAGTTGTAATTGAAGGACTACATCCTTTATACGATGAAAGAGTACGCGAACTGATAGATTTTGGCGTTTATCTTGATATTAGCGACGAAGTTAAAATCCAGTGGAAAATTCAACGTGATATGTCTGAACGTGGTCATACTTACGAAGATATTCTGGCTTCAATTAAGGCTCGTGAACCTGATTTTAAAGCTTATATTGAAGTACAAAGAGAATTTGCTGATGTTGTAATTCAAGTGTTGCCAACTCAGCTAGTACAAGACAAAGAAAGCGATCTGCTTAAGGTTCGTTTAATTCAGAAAGAAGGCGTAGCCAACTTTGATACTGTCTATCTATTTGACGAAGGTTCAACTATTGACTGGCGACCTTGTGGACGTAAGCTTACTTGTGCCTATCCTGGTATTAAAATGTACTATGGTCCCGATAGCTTCTATAACAACGAAGTATCTATTTTAGAAGTTGATGGTCAATTCGGTAATCTCGAAGAAATGATCTACATTGAAAGCCATCTCAGCAATACTAGTACTGGTCACTATGGTGAAATGACTGAACTGCTGCTAAAGCATAAAGATTATCCTGGTTCTAATAATGGAACTGGTTTATTCCAAGTATTAGTTGGTTTAAAAATGCGCGAAACTTACGAAAAGCTTACAGCTAAAACAACTGAAACAGCCAACGTATAAATTTTGTAGCTAAATTTAATAATTATCTTAAAGTCGCGGGATCTTTTAACAAAATGTCTGCGGCTTTTTGCTTGGTGTTTTGACGTAGTGATTCAAACTTATACTAAATCCTGTTTGCAACACGGGAGTGGAATATGCTTTTTAACCAAAAGCATTTCCTCCCGTCAAAAGCTACTTTCAATGCCCCCTAAATCCCCCGCCCCTCCCCAACTCGCGCGTTCCTTGGCTGCTGAAACAGCAGCAGAGTCGCTCGTCAATTCTGGGGAGGGAACGATTGGTCTCCCCCATACTTGGGGTAGGGCTGTTTCATTCTCTACTAAAGAGTTGCGATCGCGAACTAAACAGAGGTCAAACTGGCTAACAGCAAAAAGAAAGCAGTAATGGCAAATTATTGCTCATGTAATCTAGAGCCTCGGTCATCGAGTCAAAACCGTGAACTCTTAGTAAATTGAGAACCCAACTTTTGAACAGAGAGATATTAGTCGATGCTATCAGGTGAAGTTCGGGGCTAGTATCTTCTTTGGTGATAACATCCTTTAACGGCACTCAATACGGCGACGCAGGTTCGCCGTCCGTGCCTCCCCAATGCAAACGATTTTCGATACCCCAATGTTGTCGAATACCCTGAGGAATAAGTGAAGAGGTAGGCGGTAAAGAACTAATGTAAACACAACTCCTTTTAAATCCAGTAGTTCTAGTAAGTCTTGCACGGCAACAATCTCACTTTGTTTCTTATTTTCCATAACCTTTACACCTAGAATTTCTCCTCGATAGTGGCTAAAAGCCGAAACCATCATCACGAAGTTTTGCTGCTTACCATAACAGTCGTTAACCGTATTTTTCAGACTTTTGCCGTCAATGGCAATCCATTGACCACAATTGTTATTAGTGTATTGTGATGCCCAGTCATTAAAAACTTGAGTTACTGCCTCATAGTCAAGGCTCATCATCACCCTTCTAATAGTTGAGTAAGACGGAACTCTCGCTTGTGGAATCTTCAGAGTATCGATTAATTGACGGCGATGCCGTTCGACAAATCTTCCTAAACCTCGATATCCCCAGTAACCGCTCATGATTCCCAAAATCATGATTAATAAAATTAGCCACAAAGGATGTCTTCTACCACCTGCTTTTCGTTCATCAGGTATTTGTTTCAAATAGTCAATTAAGCTTTTATCTAAGTCTTTTGAAGTCATTAAGCGGTTAAATTAGTTCTTTAAATCAATTTACATGATTTAGCTCTAGAATGAAACAGCCCTAGGGTAGAGGCGGGGTTGCCCTCACTTCTAGCTACTGCATACAAAGCAAAATTAACTGGATAAAATCATGAAAACAAAAGCTTTTATAGCCGAATTCATTGGGACTTTTGCCTTAATATTTGTTGGTGTTGGCTCAATTGCAACCAACTATATGAATCGAGGTGGCATTAGTGGAAAAGCAGTAGATTTGACGGCTATCGCCCTAGCTCACGGTTTTACTATTGCCGTTATGGTTAGTGCTACGGCTGCTATTAGTGGTGGTCATCTCAATCCTGCCGTTACTTTCGGGGCTTGGATTGGTAAAAAAATCGATCTAAAAAATGCTTTAGGATATATTGTTTTTCAATGCCTGGGGGCTATTTTTGCAGCTAGCTTACTCAAGCTAGTCATTGCTGGAAATGTACTTGATGCTATAAGTATGGGAACCCCATCTCTGGGAGAAAATGAAACTATTGTGATGGCTTTTGTCAGGGAATTTATCTTTAGTTTTTTCCTAGTGTTTGTGGTTTTTGGAACTGCTATGGATTATCGCGCTCCTCAGGTGGGCGGATTGTTTATTGGTTTGACTATATCTTTGGCTATACTGGCTGGGGGTGCTTTGGGTGCTTCTGCAATGAACCCTGCTCGCTATTTTGGTCCTGCTTTAGTAGGAGCCGGAGGGGCTGCTGCGACTATAGTATATCATTTTGTGCTGGAGGAATCAAAGCCACCGCAGTCTCCACGTAGAAACTCTATACAGACTGAAAAAACTAATGTCTAAAGTCTAGTTTAGTAAAATGCGATCGCCATGAAAGCTGGTTTGATAACGGCGATCGCGCCTAATTCCTGTTCGAGCGATGATTGCAACCATACAGAAAGGAGAATAACTATGAAAGCAGCAATTTTAAATGAGTTTGGATCGCCACTTGTGATTGGAACCTTACCAGATCCGATCCTAGGTACGGGGGAGGTCGTCGTCAATGTCGTAGCAGCCCCTGTTCTGTCCTATGCGGACGAAGTCTTCAGCGGCGCGCGAAAATATCCACTGAAGTTACCGATGGCACCGGGGTGCGGTGCCATTGCCAAAGTGCTTGCAGTTGGTCCAGACGCTACCCATCTCGCTGTTGGCGATTGGGTCGTCTGCGATCCTACCGTGCGATCGCGTGACGACGCGCTGTCCCCAGACATAGCCTTGCAAGGCTGGAGCGCTCGTGGTGAAGGTGGACTGCGCCTGCAAAAGCATTTTCATCATGGCCCCTTCGCCGAACAAATGATGATTCCAACAGAGAACGCCATCCAAATTGGCTCACTCAACCCAGTAGATGCGGGGCGATGGTGCGCGATGAACACGCTGCTTGTGCCTTACGGTGGTCTGCTGGCGGCGAACTTGCAGGCAGGAGAGACACTTCTAGTCAGTGGTGCCACTGGGAATTTTGGCAGCTCTGCTGTCGCAGTCGCTCTAGCAATGGGAGCGGGCTGCGTGATTGCGCCAGGTCGAAACGAAAAGACGCTTGACGATCTAGCGCGTCGTTTCGGCGATCGCATCCGAACCGTGAAACTTTCTGGCGACGAAGAAGAAGACACGAAGCAGATGCAACAAGCAGCACCAGGTGCAATCGACTGTGTGCTGGACATTCTACCGCCCTTGAAAAGCACGACACCAGTACGAGCCGCTGTCATGACTGTACGCCCCTATGGCAGAGTTATATTAATGGGAGGCGTTGGGATGTTAGGCGGTGACGGACTGGACTTGCCTTATCCCTGGATCATGAGGAACTGCATCAAAATACAAGGTCAATGGATGTATCCACCTGAAGCCATCAGCAGCATGGTCAAGCTCATCCGCTCTGGTCTTTTAGATCTGGGTCATTTTGACGTTACGGAGTTCGATCTAGAAGACGCGAATGAAGCCGTCGCACACGCTGCTGCTAACAGCGGTTCCTTTAAAATGACTGTGATTCGTCCATGATGGAAGTCGCTAAATTGGTCGCCCAATCAAGCGATCGCCAGTGACTCAAGAACAGCCTAAACGTTAGCGATTTTGACCATACCTAGAATTTGCCGTTGGAATTTTTCCATGTGTCGCGAGGGGGGATAGTTTCAAAGACCTCCCAGTGTTCGGCGATTTTATTATTCGCTAGACGATATAAATCGTAAAAAGCAGCAGGTTCACCCTGGAAAATACCCTCACTGATGACCAGCACCATATTACCTTCACCCAGCAGCAGATGTAGACGATGATAAGCTGTTTTGCCGTCGGCTTGCCAAGCCTTCAACATCGACTTAAATGACTGTACACCGTCACCATAACGTACGCTATGCTGAATTAACGCACCATCGGCAAAATATTTAGAGAGTGAGTCAAGTTCGCCTTCAATCAAAATTTTCTTGGTAAATTTGTCAACCAGAGCTTTGTTACCTTCAGTACTCTCCAAATCGACGATCTCAGTAACGCCGTCAGTCATGGAGCGTCCGCTGGCGTTATTTTTTGTAGGAGTAGAGCAAAGATTATCCCAGTGTTCGACAATGCGATCGCCCGACCAACGATGAACTTCAAAGCCGACCATCGGACCCCAATCACCAAGAATATAATCGAGATGAAGTACGCTATAGTCGCCATCTTCGATAGCACGGCAGACTGTCACCTTGGTGCGATCGGCTGGCAGATCGTCCATAAGCTGAAGGATTGCTCCCAGTCCATCTTCCAGTCCGACGTTATGCTGAATGTACTTTCGTGAATCGAAATAGGAGATCGGAAACCTTTCTCGTGTTTCAAGGCTTTTCTGAATCATGGCACTACGGGCCTTTTGGGAAATGTTCATGATTTGTCTTCCACCTAGCTAAATCACCGATTCTGCCTTAGAATATCACATTACTTGTTTTATCAATTTCTAAGCCTTTAAAATCTCTGCCACACCCCAAGCTTGGGCAAATGCCCCCCTGGGAATAAATGGTGCATCTCCATCAAAGATTTCACTGACGCTTCTCAAACAACCATCCTGTAAATGATCTGCCATTGGTGTAATAAAACTACGAGCTAATATTATTATAAACTCGCAGATGAGCCTGAATAAAATGACCGATCGACCAGTTACAAGTAGTTCCCAGTTCCCTGATAGTATGCTTCGTCTCGTTTTAGGCGATCTTCACTATAGATACCTACATAATCAGGATGATTGCAGTCTAGCGATCGCAATCCAGGGGAAGTTAGCAAGCGTTGAGCGACAATATCTACCGCTTGTTTTTGCTGTTGAGCATTTAGTAGAGGCGTAAACCTTGCGCCCAAATTATTAACAGGTAAAGATACGGCAAAAATTTGATTGGGACGTAGAGAATCATCATTACCATTAGGGGTATCCAATACATCATAGCAATACGCTAAATCTGTATTCCAGAAGCGTTGAAAGCCTTTTCTTGTATACTCTGCCAGCTTAAAATATTCCGCCCCTGACTTGTTCAAATAGCTAGCAAACTCAGACATAATAATTTAGAGCATTATACTACAATTAAATCATTTGTTTGTGACTTGGTGATTTGAGTGATGCTTATCCCAACAAAATGCGATCGCTATTTGCTTTCACACTTAATCAAAACTACTGTTTAACTTTTGGCAGTATTAGCATTAGGCTTACCACATATTTACGTATACGTATAAACCGTGATTGAATTGATCTCTTCCACAATCTTGCAAAAACTTGTTATTTCTTGCTTTCTTCTTTTGAATCAATAGTGTCTGTTACGATCTATGTTGAAATCGTCGAAACCGAACCGCCATCCACACGCCAGTTCGCTCCCACTACATAGCTAGTATGATTTGAACAAAGAAAAGCAATCACCGCTGCTACCTCTTCGACTTTACCCCGTCTGCCAACTTCAATGCCAGGTCGATTCTCAGCTAGAAAGCTTGTAACCGCTTCATCCATGCTGACACCACGTTCTTCAGAACGCGATCGCATCATCGCATCCGTCATCGCCGTCTTCACAAATGCAGGGGACACCATATTTGTTAGCACTCCATCTTTGGCGTAAGCTTTCGACAAATTCTTGGTTAAATTCAAAATCCCCGCCTTACAAGCGCAGTACGGCATATCTTCTATGTAGGGTTGCACCGCATCTTCAGAGCCTAATAGGATTACTCGACCCCAGCCAGCCCTACGCATATCTGGAATAAAGGTTCGACAAATCCGCACTGTCCCCATCAAATTGACATTGATCGTCTGCATCCAGCCTTCATCGTCAATATCTTCTAAAAAGTCACCGACTGCGCCAGTGATACCTGCCGAATGGACGACAATTTCCGCTGCCGAGCCGAAGTGTTCGGTAATCTTGTCACGAGCAGCTTCTACCTGCTCTAGACTAGTAATATCAGCCTTTACAGGAAACGGATCGCCGAAGTGTTTGAGATCGTCAATCTCATCAAAAGAACGATTTAGAATTGCTACTTTTGCCCCCTCTTTTAACAATATTTCAGCCGTTGCCTTACCAATGCCAGAATCTCCACCCGTCACCACAGCGATTCTATCTTTTAACCCTAAATCCATAAAACGTATATTCCTTTAAATGTTCGGCTATCTTGGTATTGAGAAAGAAGCAGATAATAAGCTGAAAATAATCACAAATTCAGCAAATCTTCTCTATGCTAAGTTTAGACGGCATTATCAACTTAAAGAAATTTGATGAGGCGCACGAATTGCTTCTGCTTGTCCACCGTCATTAGTAGTTCCCCAAATGCTTCCTTCCACGCAAGAAGTTTGTAATCCTTTACGGCAAAACTCACAAGTACCGTCAGAAAAAGCAAAGGGAGCTAGGACGCGATCTCCCTTTTTAAGATTTTTTACCTGGGAACCAACTTCCTCAACAATTCCCATCCATTCATGTCCCGTGCGCCAGCCTAGTTTATAGTCTTGAATACCACGATAAAACCACAAGTCTGAACCACAGATATAGGCATGAGTAATTTTGACAATGGCATCTGTTGGCTGTTTTATTTGCGGATCTGGGACATTCTCTACACGAACATCTCCTGGGGCATGAAAAACCGTTGCACGCATAATTAACCTCTCTCTATTAAGATTAATGCTACTCTTTTATGGCTATTAAAAACTTGCTCAAACTTGCTCAAATTTGTTAATTGTTGTCCTCTTAATCTTATTGAAACTAAGGTGCTGAGAAATATTGCTTTGCAGCGAGGTATATAGTCCAATTATATAAACAGACTTGTTTTAATCAATTTGGTGATAGTTCATGTTTATCTCACTTACTGGCATTAAATTTTGGCTGATAGTTGTATTTACAGTGGGACTAACCTGTATTGTTTCTCCATCGTTAGCTCAAACCTCAAACCCCTCGCCTAATAAGCCACCAGCATCAACCCCTGGTGGGGGTAATACCATCACCAATTTTTTTCCTTCTCTGTCTGACTTATCCAACTTTACGACAATGCCAACTACAGCCTGGATTTGGCTTGATGATCGTAGCTTGTTTCAAGTCAGTGCCTTAGAAAACTATCTACCAGAAAGAGTCCAAATAATTGAAACTAATCTCAGAAAAATTAGTAATGCTTATTTCCAAAACAATACTGACAATCTGCTAGTAAAGGTAGTAAATGTTAATGCTTCCCCCACAATTAATATCAACGGTCAATATTTACTAACCGTAACCAACCTTGATGCCCAACTGCGAGGCATAGACACAACTACTTGGGCAAAACAACTAAGTGAAATTTTGCAACAGGCGTTAGTGCTTGCCAAACAAGAGCGACAACCACCATATTTAATTCGTCAGGGAGAAGTTACCTGTGGGATCTTTGGACTGGTAGCAATAGGCAATTGGATGCTAATAAAACTCCGACGACGCATTAGATCTGTAAAAAGCAATAGTGACGTTAAATCTAAAGTTGCCACCGATGATATATTGCAGTCACCTTCGTTGGAATCAAAAGCATCTGAGCGATTGTACAAAAGAAATTTTCAAGCCATCGAACGTAGATTGTTGGTGTATATTCAGTTCTTACTTTGGGTAGGTGGAATATTAATATCCTTATATTTATTTCCCTACACGAGAAGTTTACAGGTATGGTTGCTCAAAGGGTTAGAGATCCCACTAAAGCTTGGACTAGTGATTTTAGGGGTATATTTTGCTATTCGCTTAAGTCATGCTTTTATCGATCGCTTCGTCTCGACCGTTAATACCAATCCTTTTCTTTCTCCTATAGCTAATGAGCGATAAGCCTAACGGCATGGCTTCGCTACGCAGTTAAGGATTTCTACTATTTTTAGCACGATTAAATGGATTATAATTATTTGCTTAATTTTCTTTGGTATTGATGTCGCTCCGTTATTGGCTGGGGCTGGATTACTGGGTGTAGCAGTTTCTCTGGCTTCTCAAAATTTAATTAAAGATACGATCAATGGCTTTTTAATCGTTTTTGAAGACCAATATGGCATTGGTGACATTATCGATACGGGAACTTGGTCGGGTAGTGTAGAAGGGCTAAATCTACGAATTACTCAACTAAGAAACTCTGAAGGTATGCTAATTACTATCCCTAATAATCAGATGGGTGCAGTGGCTAACCTGAGTAAAAGCTGGTCGCGGGTCGATCTCAACGTTCCTGTGGCATATGACACCGATATCAAAACAGCTATCAAAGTGATTGAAGCAACTGCCGTAGAGATGAGCAAAGACCCACAATGGCGATGGCAAATTATCGAGACACCTCAAGTAATGGGTATTGATGACTTTAGCGATCGCGGATTGATGGTAAAAATATGGATTAAAACCCGCCCCCTCAAGCAGTTTGATGTGGCGCGAGAGTATCGCTTACGCTTGAAATTAGCTTTTGATGAAGCAAGAATACCAATTCCCGTACCCCAGCAAAATATTTCGGTTCATCCTAACCCAATCTCTAATAATGGTCTTTTCAATATCGATCGTTCTTGAGTTATTTTTGGTTGGAATGAAGGAAACAAAAGTGTCAAGTCGCTTCGCTCCAATTCATGTATTATTACCTCGAACTGAAGTAAGAGGCTTGAACAACGATAAAGATTCTGATTTTTTTCCGCCCTAAAGAACGAGGCTTGTATCCTTGTTTATCAATTAGAAAATTAAGTTCAATTAAATTTTGAATTTTTGCGGGTGGAAATGCTTCTATTCAAGAAGCTTATTCTACACTCGCGGTGAATTTTGAACTTTGAATTCAGAATTTGGTCACACAACCTCAACAGTGTAGTTCCTGTCCTCCCAATTGTTGCTATCGATCCAGAAAAAGGTAAACTCGATTGGGGATAACTCGTGGCTTTGAAGATCGACGTACTCTAGATTTAAGGCAGCAACATTGGTAGATTCGATTTCTTGTTTGGTTTGCCAGCCGTCATTTGTCCAAAGTAGCTTGAAGGATGTATCTGCCTGTATTCTTAGTATTTCCCCTTTAGCAACTGTTGTCACTTGACGATGAAATTTCCATACTTCTATTAGTTTAGAAGAGTAATTATTTAGATACCTGTTGGCAACTTCGGGAATAAAATCGAAAACTTGTCCATCTTTAAGCGATCGCAGCAGCTTGATATATTCAGCGTGGGCCCACATCAAAGGCATAGCTGCACCAGTTGGTTTTCCTAAATACATATGTGCATCGGGAATGTCTTCACTATCCCAAACTTGTTCGGTTAATAAACCCGTATCCGTAGCAAATTCTTCCATTGCTTTAATAAAAGGGGTAACATCATGTCCTGCTGCTAGTTCATATTGAGCGCGTTCTCCTGTAAGTAAAGGCCATGCGCGTCCGACTCCCACGCCTTTATAGGCACTGCCATCTTCTTGTTGTCCGTACCAGTCATGGTTAAATCTTCGCCAACAAGGACCAAAGGGCGTATCGACTTTGAGAATAGCATCAACAACTTTAAGTGAATCAATAATTAAGGGATCGTCAGGGGCAATAATGCCATAGCGGACAAATAATAAAAATCCTGCATCGACTATTTCTTTGGTAGGAAACTCTGCCGATTTGTTTTCGGAAAACTCTGATTCAGTCCCAGGAGGACGAGCCGAAAGAAGTATAGTACTGTTGTTAGGATCTTCGTTGGGATGAGGAACGTCTATTTCGGCTGGGGTAATTCGGACAAAATGCCGCTTTATTTCTGGTACGAGGGTTCCTTCGGTAGTTACCGTCCAGGCTTCGATGTGGTCTTTGAGAAAATCAGCGTATTCTTCAATATACTCGGCAGCCACTTTATCACCTCTTTTACGGGCAAAACCCGCAGCACAGATCAAGGCCGCAATATTACAGGCGAGAGTAGAAGGAGAATAACCGCCATCTTCTTCCCAACGCTCTTGCTGGGTTGCGGGGCCTTGGCGGATTAAATAACCAGCAGCCCGAATAATCAGCGGATATACGTCAAAATCGGGCAAAGCATTCATCTCTTCTAGTTTTTTTGCCAGCAGAATCGGAAATGCTACCTCATCAAGCTGCATTCCTTTCCAATAAGGCTCACCATCAAGCCAGAAATTTTGGGCAAAGCTGCCGTTAGGATGCTGACAGGTTACAAGGTACATTAGCGATCGCACTGCGGTTGAGGTATGACCTGCTGCCATTAATCCCGTAACGCTATTGACCATATCCCGCGTCCAGACTAGATGATAGCCACCGCGATCGCCGTCTCCTTTTTCTTCTCCCCAAGGAAAACTCATCGAGGCAATAGTTGCGCCGCTATAGGTTTTGTCTTCATGAGCGAGTAGTAAACTAACGCTGCTATGAAATAAGCTACCATCATCGGTAGAACAATCCGCTATAGCTGAACGCTTGTCCCAGGTACGTTCCCACTGCTCTTTGAATTTTTGTTTTTGTTGAGCAAAAGGAATACTCAGCGATTGTAGCAAGATAGCCAGGGCGTTTTCTAAACTATCACCAAAAGCTAGTGCCAGAGTAAATTCTTTAGTCTTACTAAGATCTAATTCTCCAGTCAAGCCGATATTGCCGTCCTCGGCGCGATCGAATTCCCAATCTAATTGATAATTAGACTCTAGATCTTGCCAACCATCGCTTGTACCAGCATAACCAACCGAACACTTTTTAAAAGGAACGGTTGCGCCCATAACTAGCCATTTGTTTCCTTTATTGGCAGCTAAAAAAAAGCGATCGCAAACTTCAATGACATAGCCATTATTACCCCAGCCACCAATATCTAAATGAGGCGCGCAAAGAGCATATAGCTTTAGTTTATCTATATGGGTCGAGTCTCCTGTCAGCTTAGTGTGTTGCAGCAAACAGTCAGCATGAGGATCGGTGATTACTTCTTTAACGATGGTGTAGCTATTGTCGGGTGCAGTATTGGTAATCCGATAACCTAACTCCAATTCCCATCTTTCAGTTTTTGTCTTTAGGTCGCGCTTTTCCTCATGAAAAAAGCTCTTGCCATCACTAATTAAGTATTGTAAGTCTCTAACTTGAGGCTGGTCGATAGTCGGATAGTAAACTTCAGTGATAATTCCTTTCCAAAGAGTAAACCAAATTTTACTAGAGGTTGAATAAGCCGTGCCGACTCCAGTTTTATTAGAATGCGTCCAACGTGGTTCAATTCCTGGTGCGCCAAATGCTTTATTTTTATCAAGAAATCTAGCCATGTTTGTTATCGGTCGGTAAATGTGTATAAATGTTTATCTTTAGTTGATTTATCTTTAAGCTGCCTTTATGTTTTGCATTGATTGGCAACATAAGTAATTAATCTCAAGCTAATATCTGATAGCTAATGACTACCAAAGATATATAAGAGAAAACAGAAATATCCAAAGTACATCAACAAAGTGCCAGAACAAAGAAATTGCGGTTAGCCCATAGTGGCCATCTCGATAAATATGGGGAATAAAAGAGCGGATCAGCATAATGCTCAGTAAGATAATGCCAGCAGTAACGTGCAGTCCATGAAAGCCTGTCAGTAAATAGTATGTAGAGCCTACCATTCCCGTTGAGGGTCCAAAATCATTGCCGAGCCATTCTTTGATTTCGGCGTAAAGAAAGAAAGAACCCATTGCTATGGTGGTCAACCACAATAAGCGAAATTGCCAGAGTTTACCTTTTTTAAGCGCGCGTTCGGCAAAATAAATTACAAAACTACTAGACAGCAGCACTATTGATGAAATAATTGTCATAGTAGATATCTCTGGACCATCAACTCCAGGGGGTAGCCATTGAGTAGCCGATAAACGTAAAGCGATCGTGCTAAGGATAAAACCGAAAAAGATAAAGCTCTCTGAAATTAAAAAAGATAGGAAGCCAAAGAGAGTTTTTTCCTCTTCTCGATTATGATCGCCACCGCCAGCTGGCAAAAATTTTCGCAGCCACGAGGGCAGATATTTTCGCAGATCGAAAGGAAATGGACTCTCATCGGGGATTTTTTTGGGGTTTGGGGTAGAACTTGCCATGGTTTATTAAACTGCTACTCATTTGCTAGGCGTGGATCGGAATATTTAGCTTTTCCATAATCATAAGGAGGCGAATCCACAATGGGAATTTCTTCAAAGTTTTCTTCGATCGGCGGAGAAGAAGTTGTCCATTCTAATCCTGTAGCTAGCCAAGGATTTTTTGGTGCTTTGGGTCCCTGTAGCCAAGAACTGACAATATTAGCAATAAAAGGCAGTATGGAAACTCCTAGTAGAAAAGATCCTAAGCTAGCTAAGATGTTCCAACCTGCATATTGAGGATCGTAAGAGGATATTCGACGTAGCATTCCCTGTAAGCCCAAAGGAAACATGGGAAAAAAAGTGAGATTAGCACCAAGGAAAGTTAGCCAAAAATGTACTTTACCCCAACCCTCAGAATACATCCGTCCCGAAACTTTAGGAAACCAATAGTAAATGGCGGCAAACAGTGCCATGGTAATAGTGTTATAGACGATGTAGTGGAAATGTCCCACAATAAAATAGGTGTTGTTGACGTGCAGGTCAAAAGGCATTGCACCAAGCATTACCCCAGTAATACCCGCAAACAAAAACATAACTACACCACCGATGGCAAACAGCATTGGCGTTTCTAGATGAAGCTTTCCCTTCCAGATGGTAGCCGTCCAGGCAAAAACTTTGATTCCTGTCGGTATAGCAACAAGCTCGGAAGTAATCATCATCGCTATCCTCAGCCATTGGGGTGTGCCACTGGCAAACATATGATGAGCCCAGACCACACCAGTTATAGGTACAAAACTAATTGTGGCGATCGCCACTGTGCGATAGCCAAATAGAGGGTTACGGCTAAAAGCAGGAATTATCTCCGAAAAAATGCCAAATGCTGGCAATGCCCAAACATAAACAGTAGGGTGAGAATAAAACCAAAACAGGTGTTGATATAGAACGGGATCGCCCTGTGCCTCTGGTCGAAAAAAGTTGGT
The DNA here is from genome assembly GCA_965218345.1 of Waterburya sp. Classification (GTDB taxonomy): domain Bacteria; phylum Cyanobacteriota; class Cyanobacteriia; order Cyanobacteriales; family Xenococcaceae; genus Waterburya. Next base: position 3,686,124 of record CBDCKS010000002.1, on the reverse strand, counting down.
GCCTAGAGTAAGATCGAGCAGGGTCATAATTGCTACCCCCGTTAAAGCAGGCAGATAAATCAACTGCATCAACTGCGCAGTTAGAACTGTCCACACAAAGAGCGGCAGCCGAAAATAAGACATTCCAGGCGCACGCAGCCAAACAATTGTGGCTACAAAGTTGACTGCTGCCATAATTGAGGAAACCCCCAATAGAATAATACTGATGACCCAAAAAAGTTCGCCATTGAGCAAGTTACCCGACGGATTCTGAATACTCAGAGGTGGATAATTCCACCAGCCAGCCTGGGCCGCACCGCTAGGCAGGAAAAAACTAGAAATCAAGAATAGACCCGCAGGCGGGATTATCCAAAAGCCGATCGCATTTAATTTGGGAAATGCCATATCTTTGGCTCCAATCATCAGCGGTACGGCATAATTGGATAAACCTACGATTGAAGGTATGATCCACAAGAAAATCATCACCGTACCGTGAATGGTAAATAAAGCATTATAAAAAGGGCGATCGACTAAATCGGATGCGGGGGTAATTAGTTCCGCTCGCACGACCATCGCCAGCAAGCCAGAGATCAAAAAGAAAGTAAATGCCGTGACTACATATTGAACGCCAATGACTTTGTGGTCAACGCTAAAGCTAAAGTAGCGTCCCCAATTTTTTTCTGATTCACTCAGTGAGCCTTCATATTCGGGAATGGCAACGCCATGAGTAGGATTATTGGTCATTTTTATTTAAATAATTACTTGCGGTAATTTGACTAGTTTGGGCAGGAATAACTGTGGGGTAGTGACTGTTAAAAGCTCTCTTTTGTGGTTGAGCGTATTCGGTCGCTGCTAAATTGAGACCGGAGCGATCGCTCGACACTTCTGTTAACCACTTTTGGTAATCTTCAGCCGTATCAACATATACATCCGCTTCCATGAGGGCATAATAAGTACCACTTAACTGAGAATCGCGGAGCGTATATTTACCGACGCGAGTAGGAATAAATTGAAAGGGAATATCGCGACTGGGGATAATATCCTGCTTAATCCGAAATTCGGGTACATAAAAACCATGCAGCACATCTTTTGACTGCAACATCAGACGAACCCGTTTGTTAACTGGCAGATGCAGTTCGTGAGTTATGTTTTTGTTAGGATACTGGAAGTCCCAAGACCACTGTTTGGCAACTACTCCAATTGTTTCTCCTATATCTGGATTAGCATCCCAATCTACAACTTCTTGATAAGCTGGTTTGGTTGTAGATGCTAATAGCTTTTGCGGACCAGCAATCTCCATCCGAGTATAAATATTAAAGCTGTAAATGCCAATCCACGCCACCAGTACTGTTGGGACTACAAGCCAAACAACTTCTAGCTTCCAGTTGTGTCTGTAAGCGTGTCCTTCGCTGTAGTCACCAGAGGCAGCGCGATAAAAAATTAACGAATAGATAAGCATTCCCATAACTCCGAAAAAAATAACCGATGCCATGGTTACTAGAAAGCTAAACAAATCGTCGATATGTTGGGCATCTGTAGTTGCTTCGATAGGCATCCAGGAATAGGATACTTGCCCCAGCCAATAGCTAATTACAATAATTGCTACCATTCCCACAGCCATCAAAATATATTCAAAAATTCTGGTCATAGACTTTTAATTTTACTTGCTAGATATAATGCCTGAAAATATCGATTTAAATCTTTTCCTTCAGTAATATATTAGGATTTAACCCTTCTTTTAATAAATTACCAGCAGTATTGTGAAAACCAAAATCACCGCCTAAATGCGCTCCTAAGGTTCCATGAACGTACAGAATGCCCAAAATAGCAACGCCGATTAGCAAATAAGACCATACAACTTCTCGCGATTTCTCCTTACGCCAGCGATAACGCTGTAGCCCCCTCCATGTAGCCATTGCGACAATTATAAACAACAGTAAAACTCCACCGATACCATGCAGAATCATGGTTGAACCTGCTCCCAGTCCCCAAACTTCGCCATTGAGAGGCGGTTGAGCCAGCATAATTTCTAAAAAACCTGCGGTAACGGTAAAAAAAGTAATAACAGCCGCAGCCAGCACGTTGTAAAAGCCTACAGTATAAAAGCCAGAACGAAATGCTGGCAAATCCAAAAATTTAAGAATTGGTTTTTCCCAGGCGAAAAAAGTTCCCGCCAGATCGAAAATAATGCCGATAATAAATAGACCCAAAGTAAAATGAACCAAAACTGGATGTACGGGCAGTTTATAAGGCAGCCCATTTGCTCCTAGTTTGATGCCTAACTGTTGTAGCTGGTTAATTAGTTCTGAGTTCATTTAATAATTCCCTGATTCATGGCTTTGACTACAGGCTTAACGTGAAGTCCGTATTCCCAAACTAGCTGCGTTCCCAAGAATGTTTGAAGACTTACTATCACAATTAAAAATGTAGCAGCACCAAGATAAACAGAGGAAACTTTTAAAGGATTACGGTTGCGCATCACAAATCGCCAACCAGTAATGAAAGCAAGTATTCCCGAAAGCGACCAACCAATTAAAGTATGAACATTTAAGACAGGTTGTGCTGCTTCGTAAGGAGTCGCTAAGGCAGCTTCAAACTGACCAAATAAAATTGCCACAAAAATAGCTGCTGTAGCGACAAACAGATTCCAGAAGCTTACTTCATGCAGATGTCGTTTGTGAAAGAAATAGCCAACGACATCGCAGAAAAAAGCAAAAAACACCATGGCAATTACAAAGTGAACCACAACTGGGTGCATAGGATCTGGATAAGGCAGATTTGAATCATTGAGGTTTAAAGTATTTTGTAGTTCTAAAGCGTTCATTGTTTTGCCTTGCTGCCTACACGCTAAATAAAAGTTATCTGTATTCTATTATTTTGTTCGATAGCTGAGCTATTTAGAAAATAATCTAGTGAGATCGAGCTATCGCATTTAGATGTTTTCAAATAACCACTCCAAACTACTAATAACTTTGAATCATAGATGTATTTTAGTGAATCTATTCTGCTCTTGTCTTCCACATACTTGCGGTGACTTGCCAATTCTTGCTCATTTGATACAGCAAGCTTTAATTATCAAGGATTAATGTCGACCCAACGCTAGCTGACAATTGCGAAGTAACCCTATGTTTGATATTGGTTGAGCGATATGAGTTTCGATGACGATAAAACCAATTAAGCCGAAAATAGCGATCGCGCCACAAATTTCCGCGCAATATTCCCTACAGTGCGATCGTCGATGCCTTGCAAGAATTAGTACAGCAACTGCTGGGTGAACTAGACGACCAGGTTAGACAGTGGCAATCGTTTTTCTTGAAGATGCCAGCTTATGATTGCTAGAAATTTAGGCTATATTGACTTTAATCAGTATCATACTAAATCCTGTTTATATAGGTGAGTTATTTATTTTCCCAAGGCGCATTAATTCTAAGGGCGTAAATGTGAGAGCGAGATTCGGCGAATTTAGTTCGCCTTGAATAATCGCCCTCGTAAGGTTTCCTCACATTGTCGATCGCCCGCATCTAGTCGCAAATTCACATTAAGCGTATAAAACGTATAAAAAATGTTTGCTTTAACCAAAAACACCTCTCGCCAAAGAGAAATTGCTGAAGTAGTCTTGCGTAACGGTTGGGATTATGCGCGGGGGTTATTAACTGGTAATAAGTCAGATGAACCTCGTCTGCCTTCTCCAGAGGTTCTACGCAATATTCTGATTGAATTAGGACCTGTATACGTCAAGCTTGGTCAACTGCTTTCAACTCGCCCAGATCTTTTGCCTGGACGCTACGTAGACACTTTAACCGACCTGCAAACTAACGTCCCTCCTGTGCCTTGGTCACAGGTAGAAGCTTTAATCAGAAGGGAATTATCTCAACCATTAGAAACTATATTTAATGATATTGACCGTAATGCGATCGCCGCAGGTTCAATCGGTCAGGTATATCGCGCCGTGTTAGTTGATGGTCAACAGGTAGCTCTTAAGGTACAGCGTCCTGGCATTGAGGCAGTAGTCGCTCAAGATATTTCTCTAATTAAAAGCCTGGCAGAATTGGCTTCGCTGACGGAATTTGGCAAGAACTTTGATATTGTTGGTCTAGCGCAAGAATTTAGCAATGCCATAACGGCTGAATTGGACTTTACCACCGAGGCTAAATATACCGACCAACTACGTCAAAATCTCACTGACAGCAAGTGGTTTGATTCGAGCCAGCTAGTTATTCCCCAGGTATATGACAATTTGACCAGCACTAGGTTATTGACTATCGAATGGTTAGATGGCGTGCCAATTTTAGAGGCTCGCTTGCCTCAAGTAAAAGACAATAAAGACGAAAACCAGCAGCGTAGCGAAATAACCACTCTCTTGTTTCGAGCTTTTTTTAAACAGGTATATGTAGACGGATTTTTTCATGCCGATCCTCATCCAGGCAATATATTTTATCTTCAGGATGGTCGCTTGGCGATTCTTGACTGTGGCATGGTTGGTCGCTTAGATCCGCGAACCCAGCAGATTCTGACAGAAATGTTGCTGGCAATTGTCGATCTCGATGGTCGTCGCTGTAGTCAATTAACCTTAGAACTAGCTGAAGGTGGTCAGCAGGTAAACTTAAAGAATTTAACTAATGACTACGACAAGATGCTGCGTAAGTACTATAATCGCAGCATTTCAGAGATCAAATTTAGCGAGGTAATTTATGAGGTTTTACAGGTATCTCGCAATAATAAAATTCGTCTGCCTAGCAATATGGGACTGTATGCTAAAACTCTAGCCAACTTAGAGGGCGTAGCCAGGGGTTTTTATCCCCAAGTAAATCTGCTCGATCAAATTAGACCTTTAGTGGCAGATGTGTTTCGTCGCCAACTATTAGGAGAAAGACCCGTTGAGACATTATTACGGATTGGCTTAGATTTTAAGAGTCTTTCATTGCGATCGCCTCGAATGGTAGAGTTATTGTTAGATCGCGTCACTTCAGAAACTCTGCAATGGAATATTAATCTCCGTCAGCTAGACATTTTATCTCTTAGTCTCAAAGATTCGGCTAATCGTCTTTCCTTTAGTATTTTGGTTGGCTCTTTAATTATGGGAGCAGCAATTATCTCTACAGGCTCATCTACTACTCAAGTCTCTATTTTGAGTAATGTTCTGTTTGCAGTGGCTAGTTTTCTGGGACTATGGTTGATTGCGAGCATCATCCGTTCAGGAAGGCTGAAGAAATGAACTATTTTCGTCGGGCGATCGCCTTAATGCAAGGTTACACCCCTGGAGAACAGCCCAAACCAGGCACGTCAATCATCAAGCTCAACACCAACGAAAATCCTTATCCCCCTTCACCAAAAGCGATAGAAGTATTACGCAATCTAGATAGTGAATGGTTACGTCGTTACCCCGATCCTTACGCTAAAGATTTTTGTCATGCAGTCAGCACAGCTTTAGAAGTACCCGCAGACTGGGTTATTGTGACCAATGGTAGCGACGATCTTTTGAACGTTCTCATCCGCGCCTGTGCTGAGGGAAAAGAACGCAAAGTAGTATATCCCATGCCTTCCTATGTACTTTACCGCACGTTGGCATCAATCCAGCCCGCAGATGTAGTAGAAGTGCCTTATGCCGAAGATTATCAACTACCCATTGAAGAACTAGCTGCTGCTGATGGTGCGCTCACTCTCATAGCAACTCCTAATAGTCCTTCTGGTCATCTTGTTCCCCTAGATGATTTACGCCAACTGGCAAATAAACTATCTGGTGTATTAGCCATAGATGAAGCCTATGTTGATTTTGCTGAGTGTTCGGCACTATCTTTAGTTCAAGAATTTGATAACGTAATTGTCTTACGCACCCTTTCTAAAGGTTACTCCCTAGCGGGTTTACGTCTTGGTTTTGGCATTGCCAACCCTCAGTTATTATCAGGCTTATTTAAAGTTAAAGATAGCTATAACGTTGATGCTGTTGCTATTTTAGTCGGTGCAGCAGCAATGGAAGACCAAGAGTATAAAAATGCTTGTGTAGCCAAAGTAAAGCGATCGCGTTCTTTGTTAGCCACAGATCTAAAACAAATTGGTTTTGAAGTAAGAGATTCTCAAGGCAACTTCCTATTAGTTACTCCCCCAGATAATCAAGCCAAAGCAATCTATCAATCTTTAAAGCAACAGGACATTCTAGTTCGCTATTTCAACCTGCCCAGATTAGATAACAAGCTGCGTATCACTGTTGGCACCGACGCTCAAAATCAAAAGCTTTTACAAATATTAGCGTTGCATAGCTGCGGGATAATTATGAACAAAGAAGATTAATGATTCCCCAAGTCCCTTAGTTTCCTAGTCAGCCTCTACCATCCTATGAAGATGCAACGCCATTACCGATTATATACCATGGCGTTTTTGATGCCATTGCCAAGCATGGGTAATAATAGCTTCTAAATTAGAATACTCTGGCTGCCAGCCTAATATCTTCTGGGCTTTTGCTCCACTACCAACTAAAGCGGGGGGGTCGCCTGCACGGCGATCGCATTCTACGGACTTTATTTCTTTTCTGGTTATTTTACGGGCTGTCTCAATTACTTCCTTAACCGAAAAACCACTGCCATTACCTAAGTTAAACACATCTGTTTTGCCATTATTTAAAAGGTATTTTAAAGCCAATATATGAGCCTGAGCAATATCTAAAACATGAATATAGTCTCTGACACAGCTTCCGTCTGGGGTCTCATAATCTGTGCCAAAAATAGAGATTGATTTGCGATGACCTAAAGCAGTTTGTAAAACTAGCGGAATGAGGTGGGTTTCAGGGTTATGGTCTTCTCCTAAATTACCGTTAGGATCTGCCCCTGCTGCATTAAAATAGCGCAGACATACAGAACGAAAATCGTAGGCATAACTAAAATCTTGTAAAATCCTTTCTACCATCAGTTTGGTAGCTCCATAAGGATTGATCGGATTTTGAGGCTGTTCTTCCTTAATAGGTACAGATTCGGGTACACCGTAGGTAGCACAGGTAGAAGAAAAGACAAAATTCTTGACGTTTGCTTCTAGCATTGCTTCTAAAAGCGTAAAAGTGCCGATAACGTTGTTGTGATAATATTTTGCTGGCTTTGTAACCGATTCCCCCACATAAGCGTAGGCTGCAAAGTGCATTACCGCGTCAATTTGGTGTTCTGAAAATATTTGCTGTAATAAAGTGCGATCGCAAGTATCACCCACGATTAGTTTTGTTCCTAATGCAGTCTCTGCTAGGTCTTGGTGACCGTATACTAGGTTGTCGAGTATGATTACCTCGTAACCTGCTTTTTGCAATGTCAGGACAGAATGAGAGCCAATGTATCCTGCTCCTCCTGTTACAAGGATAGTCATAGAAAAAATTCAGCCGATTTATTTTAAAGTTAAATTATAGAATAGCAATAAACTAAACATTAAAAAAAGCTTTTAGCCTTTAAATTTTATCAGTCTGAAATAAAGGTAAGGGTCTCCACCGTAAAACGACGGAAACCGCGAGCGTTGGTCATATTTGTGCCAATTTTTTGGTTTATTTAGCCTATAAATAGGTAATTTTGGTTTTTTCCCGCCTACCGTGCTGTTTAAATGACATTAAAATAACTATAGTTTCTCTATCAGAAATATTGCAAAATATTTTAAATTTGTAAAAAGTTATACAAAATAGCTATTACCCGTGATATTTTTGACTATAGGTGACAGGAATTGTAAGTAAAACAGGAGTTCAGCATTTTGGATATTCAACCTCAAAACGTAGAACAGGATGTATTCCGTGAAGATATTGGAGAATATGTAGCACAGCTACAGCTACACATGGCGCTTCAGGCTCGTAACTTGGTTCCCAACCTAACAGATATTGGGGTTGGCAGCATCAACAACAGCAGACAGCAAATGTTGCAAGAAACTCAGGCAATTATTGAAAAGTTCGCATCTCGCCAATCTTTTTAATCAATAATGACAGAATCAAAATATATATTTACCGATACTCAATTTGATTCTGAATTAAGACGACTACAGATATTAGAACAAGTATCAGATCCCGCTAGCCGTCGCCGAATTTTGGCTACAGGCATAACTACAGGCTGGCAATGCTTGGAAGTTGGCGCAGGGGCAGGGTCGATCGTGAAATGGATGTCAAAAATAGTTGGCGAATCGGGTAAGGTTGTCGCGGTAGATGTGGATACTCGCTTTGTGGAAGATACATCGTTACGGAATGTGGAAATGATCGAAGGAGATATCAACAGAATTTCTTTAGACAGCAATTCCTTTGATTTGATTCATATTCGTAATGTCTTAATTCACATAGTAGATTGTCAGGCTACTTTAGCTAAAATGATTGATTTACTAAAGCCTAACGGCTGGTTGGTAATCGAAGAACCTGATTTTTCTGCTGCTAAGTTTATTTCTGGAACTACAGAAGAACAGCAATCAGTAGATAAAGTTAATCGAGCTATTTGGCAGATGTTTAAGGATCAAGGAAAAGATTATGCTTTAGGAATTAAGCTGCCCGCAATTTTGCAACGACTAGGCTTAAAACAATTACAGATAGAAAATGATGTTCCCATATCAACTGGAGATTCAGACATTGCCAAAGTCATGAGGCTATCTGCCCTTCAGCTTTCAGCTAGATATATCGCTACAGGAATAGTAAATGAAAAAGATATTCAAAACTATTGTCAGTTTGCCAAAAAGCCTACCTCCTGGGGAATTTATTTGGCAACAGTAGGAGTTAGTGGTCAAAAGAATTAAAGCAAAACAATCTTTGGCTGGCAAAGCTTACAGCTTCAAGAGACTGTTTGAAAAAAAAGCCACCAATAATTGAAAATTGATAGTATATTGTATCGAGATAGGATTGGTAAATCTCTGTGTCCAAAGCAAAGTCTAGCTGGCAAGAAATCTTTAATACATTCGTTTTGCTAGTTAAGCATAAAAGGCTACGCAAAGTTAACGGCTGGGCATTTTGCCTTTTAGTATTTGCCCTTTTATGGCTGCTTAACTGGAAATTATTTCTTGCTACCTCAGTCGGCATAGGCTTGATGTCTGGCTGTTATCTGCTACAAAATCCTCATTGGCAGCGTTACTGCCAGAAGTGGCAAAGATTTCTCGTTGGTTCTAATCGTCAATTAATTCTGTCCGTAAGTGGCGGTGCAACAGGAGCATTTTGCACTTACTTGGCTGCTTCTATCTGGGCAGATGCAGATAATCAATGGTTGGCAACAGGGGCAATTGTGCAAGGATTTGCTAGCTTGATGACTCTAGCTTTATTAGTATGGTCTTTATGGGGTAAAAAAGCCCATAATCTAGAGACCAAATTAGAAAGATTGCTGGCAGATTTGAGCCATAGCAGCCATCTCAGGCGTTTGGTAGCAATTCGGCAATTAACTCGCTTAGTCAAAACTAATCGCCTGGACTCAGAATATTATTGGCAGGCGATCGAATATTATCGTTTGATGTTATCCGAGCCTCAGACACCAGTGGTTAAAAATGCTCTTTTAGAAAGCTTGAATATTTTAGGCAGAGAAAAAGTATTAAAACATCGTTACCCAGTTAAGATACCTTTAAAATTGCAGAAAGTAGAAAAGATTTCTAATCCTGAGAGACATCTAATCTAGCTAGATTAACTATTTACTGAAATATTAGGAATTTCAATGAATTTACAGTGAAAGGTTGATTCACCTCAAGCGTAATTTTGGTTTTCATAGCCATTAGATTTACGTAACAACCAAAAAGCAGTAGTTGTCATTCCAGAGTCATCGGGTTGAATCAGTAAAAAATGTAGTCCTTTGCTAGTTAGCTTTTTTTGTTCATAAGCTTTAGCAATCTCAGCAGCCTGTGCCGATTCAAAAGTATTAAATATCCAACGATCTACTAAACCAGTTTCCAAAATAAAACCTCCAGATTGACCAACTTCGGTAGGAATGTAGTCAACAAAAGCGGGTACTTGTCGATCTATCCAACGAGCAAGCTGCATTGATTTCCTGCCACCATAAACAATTATGCCAGGGATAAGAATATTAGATGAGATCTCCAAATTGATTGGTGTTAATGATTCTGGTAAGCTACGGATAGGAATAGGGCGATCGCAAAATAAATCGATTATCTGTCCCGCAGCTATGTTAGCTATTTGCCACCGATCTCCCCAGATGCTCTCAGGCAATGCTTGGGGTGGCGGTTTATCTAAAGCTAAAGGATTATAGTTGGGATTATTTTTGTGTCTTTGGGTTAATACTTGTTTCAAAACATCAGTGTTTCTCGTAGCCTCTACTTTGATACCTAATTTTGACCCAGCAGTAGTTATTAGACCAAGGGATTGAGGACGAAAAATCTGAATCGTCTCAGGCAGTCTTCCGTCTGCTGCCAGCAAGATTTGTTTTTCTAGCCAGTCAGCATTGGCATCTGCTGAAGAACATTGCGCTGTATAAATTATTTGTTCTTTATAGCTGTCTGAGGCAACATGATTAGACTTGCAAACGATTAATTTCCATTGCCTATCTTGACCTGCTGTAGACGGAAGATGATAAAAATCAGCCTGCCAAATGTTCATAAAAAATGCTGTAGAGCTTACTTACTACTTCTTTATAGCTTAAGTGAAATTGGTGCTTGGTAACTAATGATTGATCATTGATAATTGATCATTGATAATTGATTCAGCGATCGCCTTTATCTGGTTATAATTGACTTTTCCTCTATCATTACGGAATAAGCTATCAACGGCAATCCAGTTTTTAGGTTGTTTATACTTAGCCAATTGTGACTGGACTTGCTGCTTAATTATCTGTAGATCGTGATTTAATTTTACGGGAACATACATAGCCGTTACCACTTCTCCCCATTTGCGATCTGGTATGCCAATCACACATACATCTTTAACTAATTTTGTTGCCAAAATTACAGCTTCAATTTCGGCGGGAAAAACATTTTTTCCTCCAGTGATAATTTTTTGGCTATTTCTACCCACTAGATATAAATAATTTTTGCTATCAAAATAACCTAGATCGTCGGTGATTAACTCTTGAGTAAAAACTTGGGGATAGTAACCTAAACAAAAAGAAGCACAGTTTATTTTTATTAAACCTATATTGTTATCTAAAGGCTGATTGTTTTCAGGTTCAATAGTAACTTGAGCATGAGGTAAAACTTGACCGCTACTGTTATTCCCAGCTAGAAAGTCTTCGGGTTTTAGGATTACAATTCCAGAGGCTGTTTCTGTCATGCCGTAGGTAAGCGCGACTGAAATATTATAGGTTCTAGCGTCTTCTAAAAGCGATCGCATAGGTGGTGCGCCACCCAGTAATACTGTCTTGAACTGAGTTAACCAATTAGGAATAGATTCAATTAAAAATTGTAGTTGAGTTGGAACTAGAGATATAAAATATTCTGGTTGATTAATTACGGCAATTGGTTGAGTTTTAACTGCTTGATAAGGACATATCAATAACTTTCCCTGAGTCATAAACGAGCGCGTAAACTGCATTAAACCACTGACATGATATAGAGGCAAAGTACAGAAAGAATTTATTTCTTGACAGTTAAAATAATTTTGAAAAGCATTTACCGATGCTGTTAAAGTTGATAAGGTGTGCATAGCAAAACGAACTTTACCAGATGTTCCTCCAGTAGGAATCATAATCAAAGACTGGTTAGGTAAATTAGATTTTTGTTTGGCTAAATTTTCAATAGCTGTTTCTTTGACAATTAAATCTTGTGTATGGCGATCGCCATATACCAAGTCTGGGGAGACTAACTGTAATACCTGCCTCCATTCCTGCTGCTGCCATGCAGGATCGCAGAGAAATATATCAACCTCGGCAATTACACCTGCTAAAAAAGCAGCCAAAAACTTAATTGGTTCAGTTTCAACGATAAATATTTTTGGTTTTTTATGCTCAATTAATAAAGATGATATTTCCGCTAATTTAGTCTCGGTTAACTGATATAAATTTCTACTATTATTATTTTTATTATTGATGTAAATATTGCCATTTGAATCTATTACATACCGTTTTATCCATTCATTTTTAGTACATATTTTTAATTGTTTCAATAGATTATATTTCATTTTTTACCTTTAACATCATGTTTTTTAAACGCTTAATTTAAACACAATTAGATTAACTAGCATGATAAATATAATTACGGGAAAATAACTATTAATACATATAAATACTGAAAATACTTAAAGCCCAAGCTAAAAAAGTTATGTAAAAAAACCAATGGCAAATTGTATAAAATAGCTGATAGTTAAGTATAACGACTGATATTGCTAAACAAATTGTTTGAGACTATGTTTGAACGTGCCACCGTATTTTCGGCTATCTTTGCTTTTATTCTTTTTGGTATTATTGGTCACAAGTATTACCAATTTATGGAAGCAAAAGCTCAAGCTCCCTTGGCATTATTTACAAAACAATAGTCACCTAATTTAAACTAGATAACTATTGTCTGAAAATGCTAATTATTCTGAGCTTGATATTTTAAAGGCTATAAATATCAAGCTTTTATTATTATTGATTTACCAGCTCCTTCGGAGCTAAAGTAGCAAGTAGCAAATAGCAGATAGCAATTAAGTAATAAGCTCCGAAGTTGGTATAAAGCCTCGCCTTTAAAGGCGAAAAGAAACAAATCACAACTCAATACTGGAATCCTCTTTCTAAAGAAAGAGGTAAAACTTGCAGACGCGCTTCGCGTCTCGCCGTTGCGGAGCAACGTCGGCAGCCTCCAGGCTGCGCTACTTGAGCGCAAAGCGCGATACTTGCTACTTGTGAATCTCAACCAAATCGACCGGGCATGATTTAAAACGTAACTACACTACGAATTGATTTTCCTTGGTGCATCAAGTCAAAGGCTTCGTTAATTCGCTCAATTGGCATAGTATGAGTAATCAGATCATCGATATTGATCTTTCCTTCCATGTACCAATCCACAATTTTAGGAACATCTGTACGTCCTCTTGCACCACCAAAAGCAGAACCTTGCCAGACTCTTCCTGTGACCAATTGAAAAGGACGAGTATTAATTTCTTGCCCTGCACCCGCCACGCCAATTACGGTAGAAACCCCCCAGCCTTTATGGCAGCATTCGAGAGCCTGTCGCATAACTTTAACATTACCAATACACTCAAAGCTATAGTCTGCTCCACCTCCGGTTAACTCTACCAAATGAGCGACTAAATCTCCCTCAGTCTCTTTGGGGTTAACAAAATCAGTCATGCCATAAAGCTCTGCTAGAGAGCGTTTATCAGAGTTAATATCTATGCCAATGATTTTACTTGCACCTACCATTTTTGCGCCTTGAATGACGCTCAAGCCAATACCACCTAAGCCAAATACCACTACATTAGATCCAGGTTCAACTTTAGCCGTATTAATCACCGCACCCAAGCCTGTAGTTACCCCGCAGCCAATCAAACACACTTTATCTAAAGGAGCATCATCACGAATTTTAGCAACGGCGATTTCTGGCAACACAGTATAATTAGCAAAGGTAGATGTACCCATGTAATGATAAAGTTTTTCTCCGTTAAAAGAAAATCTACTTGTACCATTGGGCATGACTCCTTTTCCTTGAGTCGAGCGAATCGCCTGACACAAATTTGTTTTTTGGCTTAGACAATATTCACATTGCCGACATTCTGGGGTGTAAAGAGGAATTACCTTGTCTCCAGGTTTAACACTAGTCACTCCTTCGCCAACTTCTGCTACAATTCCCGCCCCCTCGTGTCCTAAAATAGTAGGAAATAAACCTTCGGGATCTGCACCCCCAAGAGTGTAAGCATCTGTATGACAAACCCCCGTTGCTTTGATTTCGACTAAAACTTCACCTTTTTGGGGTGCTTCTAACTGAACAGTTTCAATACTTAGAGGTTTATTTGAACCAAAAGCTACAGCCGCTTTGACATCCATGCTTATTACTTAGTAATTGTTGTATATGGTCTAAAAAATTTCAGCTTATCAAAGATAGAGTGACTATTTCAAGTTTTTCTTCAAGTTTGCAGCGTAATTAATAAATATAAGCAATAATTTATTTCTTGTGCCAGACTATCGCTAAAATTACAGAATTTATTAAATTTTAAAAGATTAATGTCAACTGTTTTTACTTCATCAGCAAATTGCGACTCGGATTTTATTGAAGATAGGTTAAAGATTGATTATTTACTAGATGCCAAAGCAGCAGAAAAAAACGATATTCAAGATTTAATTTTTGGCTTACAAAATACACCTAAATCTATTCCTGTTCGTTATTTTTATGATAGCCAAGGCTCTCAATTGTTTGAGCAAATTTGCCAGCTACCAGAATATTATCCTACCAGTACCGAAGCCAGTATTTTAAAGCAGTATGCTACTAAAATTGTTGAGCAAACAATGGCTGTTGAATTGGTTGAGTTAGGTAGCGGTAGCTCTACTAAAACTCGCTATTTATTAGACGTTTATCAAAATTTGCATACTCCCTTATATTACAGTCCTGTTGATGTTAGTGATACCATCTTAAAAGATAGTGCCTATGAATTATTAGCTGATTATCCTCAATTAAAAATACAGGGCAAAGTCGCTACTTACGATCGAGCATTAGAACAAATAAGTTCTTATGTGTTAGGCAGACGAACAATTATCTTTTTGGGCAGTAGCATTGGTAATTTTAAGGCTTCACAATGCGATCGCTTTATAGACCAAGTTACCGCAGTTTTAAACCCAGGTGACTATTTTTTATTAGGAATAGACTTACAAAAACCTAGAGGAATTTTAGAAGCGGCATATAACGACTCCCAAGGAATTACCGCAGCGTTTAATCTCAATATGCTGCAACATCTCAATCATCGCTTTCAAGGAAACTTTAACCTAGATTTATTTAAACATCAGGCTCTCTATAATTCAAATGAAAGTCAAATTGAAATGTATTTGATTAGTCAACAAGAGCAATCGATAACTTTAAAAGATCTCAATCTCACCCTAAAACTAAATAAAGGAGAAAAAATATTAACAGAGATATCCCGTAAATTTAACCTAGAAACAATGAAGCAGTATCTAGGTAATAAAACTGATAAAAGGATTGAGGGACAAAATTTGAATCTAATTCAAACATACACCGATGAGCAACAATGGTTTGGCTTATTGTTGTGCCAGAAACAGTTGCCTAACCCATAATTCAAGACGGCGAATAGCAAATTAAAAATTGAACCAACTCTCTAACTTTGCCCACGCCATCTTAAGTAGCGTAATTTTGTAACACTTCTTAATTAATGTAAAAAGCTAATTTAATAAAATTAAGTTGAACAAATAACAAACTAGAGTTATAAAAGACGATTAGTTGGGAAGCATAACTGCAAAACTATATTTTTAATCGTCAATGAAAATTGAAACGTTGTTAGGCATTAATGGTTATAGTTTGATCGTCTGTCATTGTTCAGGAAATTCATATCAATTGAGTATCATTGAGCAAGATCAAACAATTATTAGTTTTGAAGGAATTTATGCTACGTTGCAAATTGCCATAGACAGAGGAAAGTCTGTAATTCAAAATCTCGATTATTGCCGTCATGATGCTTCAAATCATAGTTAAAAGTGGATTTTAGACAGCAAAAAAGAGGTGTTGCATCTTCATGGGATGGTAGAGGCTGACTAGGGGACTGGGGGAATCATTAATCTTCTTTGTTCATAATCATACATACGGCAAACCAGGTGCCTTTGTGCAGCTATGCAACGCCCAAAAAAGAATTTAACTCTAAGGATTTTTATGTCTAGCTACACAGGCACAAAAAAGCCAAAAACTTTAATTAGAAAATCTACGAGTACCACCATCATTACCGCTAGATTCTCTAGGTCTAGCTTTATTCACCTTTAAAGTACGCCCCATCCATTCTGCCCCATCAAGGGTGTTAATAGCTGCTGTTTCTTGATCGTCTGTCTCCATCTCTACAAAGCCAAAACCTCGTTTGCGACCTGTTTCGCGGTCTGAGGGAAGATGGACACGCTTGACAGATCCATATTCACCAAAAACTGACTGTAAGTCTTCTGGTGTAACCTCATAATTAAGATTACCGACATAAATCGACATTTCTTTTGCTTCCTGTGTTGAATAATTTAGAAATTGAGAGCAAGGTTATTTAGATTATCTTGCCCACCCCGATATTTGACATTAATTCTTGACACCAATACTAACATTATATTCAAGCTTAGATTTGTTTGAATTTGATCCCCCCCCCCAGCATTTTAATTAAGAATTGTGGTACTTTAATAAAAGTAAAGATACGTAACGAAAATCAGAAATAGTCCACTCCAGCAACTTATTTTTTTATTTGTGATATCCTCCTCTAGTACCGATCGCTCTTCTACAAACTCATCTAACGTTCTTGGCTTGACTCTACAACAAAACTTAGAGGGTAAAGCTTGGCGAGTATTTTTTACGGCTTCGTTTTTAGTTTCCGTACCAGTTTTTTTTCAAGCTCCAATTGTGAGACTATTTCCTGAAGTTAGTTTATTGCTGACCCTTTTTTGGGTGGGGTTGGGCTGGTTTTTCTATCAGCGTCCCCAGAGTCGTTGGTGGGGAGATATTATCCTCGGTTTTAGCTGGAGTTGGTTAGCAGGGTCAATTTATTGGGGTTGGCTGAGATCTGAGCCTTTAATTCATCTTCCTATTGAAGCCATTGGTTTACCTTTTGCTCTATGGTGTATTTGGCGAGGCTGGGGAAAAATTGGTAATTTTTTCTATTTAGGCTCTCTACTAGGTACAGCTATTACCGACCTGTATTTTTATTTGGTTAACGTCATTCCCTACTGGCGTAAACTGATGATCGTAGATTTAGATCCAGCTTTAGCTTCACCCATATTTAAGGCTGCTTTAACTCAGGTGCAGACTCTTTGGGGTATAAGTTGGGCAATAGTGCTGGTTAACATCCTTCTGGCAGTTAGCTGGTGGTCTTTAAAGAAAATGGAGCTACACTGGTGGGCGTTTGCTGGAGCAGTTTTGAGTACAATTTTGGTTGACAGCTTATTTTGGATTGCAGCCTATTTAGCTTAGTTGCTAACCAGCTATTGTTGTAGTGGTGGGTTAATTAAAAATCTATGGCTCAAAGTAATCATGTCTCTAGGCGATCGCCATTATCTTTATTTCAAAATTTCATCTATAGTGAAACTACCTTATATATTTTTAAAAGGCTGCTTCAGGCTGCGTTAACTTTACTTTTAGCTTCTGCTCTTTGCTTTGCAATTACCGAGCTAGCACCAGGAGACTATTTAGATATTCTCAAGCAAGATCCCCAAATTACTCAAGAGCGTATTGCTGAACTCACTAAGCAGTTTGGACTAGACAAGCCATCCATAGTTCAGTATGGTCGTTGGCTGTGGCGGGTGGTCACTCAGTTTGATTTTGGTGAAAGCTTTGTCTATTTTCGTTCAGTCAAATCTTTGTTATTTGAACGTATTCCTGCCACTCTTTTATTAGCCGTGGCATCAATTATTGTCACTTGGGCGATCGCCATTCCTCTAGGAATTTTGAGTGCGGTCAAGCAAAATACGGCGATCGACAAAGTGTTACGGGTATTAAGTTACTTTGGGCAAGGGTTTCCTAGCTTTATCACAGCCCTAATATTTTTGATTATTGCTCAGTTTTTGTCTCCTTTATTTCCCGTAGGCGGCATGACCAGTATCAATCATGACCAACTATCTTTTGTAGGCAAGATTCTCGATATTGGCTGGCACATGATCTTACCTACTATTGCCTTGAGTATCACTAGTTTTGCTGGACTACAGCGTTTAACCAGAGGACAGCTATTGGATGTGCTGCGACAGGACTATATTCAGACGGCTCGCGCTAAAGGTTTGCCAGAAAATAAGGTTATTTATGTTCATGCGCTGCGAAACGCTATTAACCCTCTAATTACCCTGATTGGCTTTGAATTTGCAAGTTTACTTAGTGGTTCATTTATCGCCGAGTTTTTCTTCAACTGGCCTGGTTTGGGACGCTTGACTTTACAGGCGGTTCAGGCTCAAGATAAGTATTTAGTAATGGCGAGTTTGATGATGGGAGCAGCTATGTTAATTATCGGTAATTTATTAGCAGACTTACTTTTAAAAGCGGTAGATCCCAAAATAAAATTAGCAGACTTAAAGTAAGAATGTTATTACAAGTAAATTATTTAATTCGTTCAAAAAAAGATGGTAAATATTTGGTCGCTCGTTTGCCAGACCAAAATGGAGCAGAGATTAGCTATTTACTGGTATTTAATTACGATTATGATGCACTTAGCTATATCAATGCCCACGGTCAAGAATATAGAAATAACCTTGCCGTAGAAACAGCATCTCCAACTCAGCTTATAGGATTAAGGCAACGTTGGGGCTATTCTGGCTTTGGTATTGTCAAAGAGCCATTATTGCCAGATATTCAATTCGTTGTTTAAAGCTTAAAAATCAAAACACTTACTTTTAGAGAAAATTAGGTGAAGAGGGAAAATTAAATGAAATGTACAAAGAAGACGAAATTAGAGTAAGCCCAAAGTTGCATCGTCAACCAAAAAATTCTCAGGATCATAGTTGGCGATTTTGGGCAACCGTACCAATTTATCCTTATAGCAAACGGCGCACCATCCGCCAAGAAATACTCAAAGATACTATCTGGACTTTTGATCAACTCCAGGGCATTTTTTATGTAGTTGTCCCCATTCGGATGACCATCATTAAGCTAGAATCTGGTGGACTATTAGTATACGCACCTGTTGCTCCTACCCCTGAATGTATTCGCCTTGTTCAAGAATTGGTGGCAGACCATGGAGACGTTAAATATATTATCTTGCCCACCATTTCAGGTCTAGAACATAAATACTTTGTTGGTCCTTTTGCCCGTAAGTTTCCCCAGGCGACGGTATATGTTGCTCCTAAGCAATGGAGTTTTCCTGTCGATTTGCCCTTAAGCTGGCTGGGTTTTCCTGGTAAACGAACTAAGGTATTACCCC
Organism: Waterburya sp.; assembly: GCA_965218345.1. Lineage (GTDB taxonomy): Bacteria > Cyanobacteriota > Cyanobacteriia > Cyanobacteriales > Xenococcaceae > Waterburya. Next base: position 3,667,214 of record CBDCKS010000002.1, on the reverse strand, counting down.
AAGACAGTAGTCAAACTCCTTTTGGTGATGAATTTGATTACGCAATTTTAGGAAATATCGATCTTAGGCTGGGTCAGTTTGCGGAAGTTGCTTTTTTACACAAGCGATCGCAAACTCTTTTGGTTACAGACTCGATTGTTTCTATTCCTGAAAAGCCTCCTGAAATTATTGAGCAGGATCTTTATCCTTTGCTGTTTCACGCTAGAGACAGCGCAACCGAAGCAATATCTGATACTCAAGGCAATCGTCTTCGAGGTTGGCAAAGAATTTGTTTGTTTGCCATGTATTTTCGCTCTAGTGTCTTAGATATACCAAGTATAGGCAAAACAGTTACTGATGCGGTGCGATCGCCCGATAAGTCGGCACAAGCATACTGGGGACTGTATCCTTTTCAATGGCAAGTTAATTGGGAAGAGGCATTTAAGACTTTACGTAATGATGGTCGCCCTTTAGTTGCGCCGATTCTACAAACCCTCATTCTCAATCGCGCCCCCGCAGAAACTCTAAAATGGGCAGATGCGATCGCGCTTTGGAATTTTAGCCAAATTATTCCCTGTCATTTTGCTGCACCAGTTAGCATCACTCCCCAAGAATTTCGCCAAGCATTTTCTTTTTTAGAATCCAATCTTACTAATTCTTCACGGCTTCCTGAGGCCGACCTACAAACTTTGAAAAATATTGATGCTTTACTGTACAAACCAGGTATTATTCCTCCTCCTAAAATGAAGAGATAGATTGGCAATCTAGCATTTGGTTATTTTTCAAAAAAAAAGTAACAATTAAGTCAAGTGAGATCTTTTTTATCTACAGTAGCTACATAATATGATAACCATTGAAGAAGCTTTGCATTTAGTTGATAATGCCATTAATCCTGAAAGGCTAAACTCTGTACAGGAGCTTATTTTAACTCAATGCTGGTCTGGCAAAACTTATCAAGAAATTGCTGATGCTTCAGGATACGATCCTGACTATATTAGGGTAGTTGGTTCTAGACTTTGGCAGCTTCTATCAGATTCTTTTGAAGAAAAGATTACTAAAAATAACTTTCGCTCAATTTTACGACAGCAAGTTGGCAAGGTAGAAGAGAAGGACAGCACCAAAGGATATATTACAGCTTTAGAACTACCTGATACTCCTATTCCCTTAGATTCTGCTTTATATATTCAGCGTCCTCCCACAGAGGAGCAGGCTTATGAAGAAATTGTTAAACCAGGAGCCTTAATTAGAATTAAGGCTCCCAAGCACATGGGAAAAACTTCTCTAGTGATGAGGATTTTGGCTCAGGCACAGTCTCGTGGCTATCGCACCGTTAGATTAAATTTTTTACAGGCAGAAGATAGTATAATCAGCAATTTAGAACGTTTATTGCGTTGGTTTTGTGCCAATATTAGCCTTCAGCTAGGTGTAGAATCCATGCTCAACGATTACTGGGATGAGGATTTGGGTTTTAAAGTTAGCTGTACTACCTACCTACAAGGATATATTTTAGGTCAACTAGATAGCCCTTTGGTGGTTACTTTAGATGAAGTTAACCGTCTGTTTCGCTATCCTCAAGTTGCTCAGGAATTTCTGCCTTTATTGCGCTTTTGGCACGAAGAGGCTAATAATGTCCCCGTATGGCAAAGATTTCGCCTAATTGTTACCCATTCTACAGAAATTTGTGTTTCTCTTCATCTTAATCAATCGCCCTTCAACATTGGGTTAGCTCTTAAGCTGAGTGATTTTAATTGGGAACAAGTGCAAGAATTAGCCAAACGCTACGGTTTAGATAGCATTAATCCTCCTTTACTTCCAGAACAACTTAAGTCCTTAAGAGAAATTGTGGATGGTCATCCTTATTTACTCAATTTGGCTTTTTGTCATTTGGTGACTCAAGATAACGATATAGAGAAACTAATTGCAGAAGCTACAACCGATACAGGAATCTATCAGGGTTATTTGCGAAGTTTGCTCGTTACTTTGGGAGAATATCCTGAGTTAGCTACAGCTTATGAACAGGTAGTTAAATCTAATGAAGGGGTAATCTTAAACTCTCTTATTGCTTATGAGCTAGAAAGTATGGGTTTGGTAAAGTTAAAAGGAAATGAAACTATTCCTCTATGTGAATTGTATCGTTTTTATTTCCGCGATCGCCTTCAAGATATCGCAGTACGCTAATCGGTTGGGACAGAAAATTTAATTGCTCGTAAGTAAAAAGTAGCCAAGGGGTACCCCCCGCAGGGAGTAGCCAAGCGGTACTCGTCGCAGGGAGTGTCCTAACACAGCCTCGTATTGCTATATTTTTTAAGTTGCTACAAAGAGAGAAGCAGTACTAGTGATACTAAATCCGATTGGAAAAGGTATCTTAAACATTAAGTTTGTAGTTCGTAGTCTGTGGTTTGTAGTCAGAATTATACTACCAACTACTTACTACCTACTACCTAACAGTATAAGTAACCTACGCCAACAGGATTTAGTATGAGTTCTAAAAAAAATTGTAAATATTTTTTTCTAGGCTATGGCTAACGTTAAAATATTAGTGTGATTAATATTTTTTCCCAAAGCTACCTAGTTTAATTTGCCTCAAAATTTGGCTAAACTAAGAAAAGTATTCTCTAGCTAACGAACTGCTGCCCTAATTTAGTTTATTTTTATGAATAATCAAACCTACGAAGTTGTTATCATCGGTGGTGGTATTTGTGGCACAGCTTTGCTATATACCCTAAGCAACTATACCAATATTAAGAATATTGCTTTAATTGAAAAGGAATCTGATATCGCTTTAGTTAATTCTTATACTAATAGTAATAGCCAAACTCTCCACTTTGGCGATATTGAAACTAACTATACTTTAGCCAAAGCTAAGAAGGTTAATGCTGGAGCTAGCTTGGTTAAAAACTATTTATTAAAAAACGATAGCCAGCAGGATATTTATACTAAATATCATAAAATGGTCTTAGGAGTTGGTTTAGAACAGTGCCAAAAATTAAGAGATAGATATCAAGAATTTAAGCAACTTTTTCCTGATTTAAGGTTATTAAATCAGGCTGATATAACGGTTAAAGAACCAAAAGTTCTAGAAAACAGGTCTACAAAAGAAGAGATTATAGCTCTATTTACCGATGAAGGTTATACAGTAGACTTTAATCTTTTGGCTCGCTCTTTTCTAGTTAATTCTCAGCCCAAATCAGATAAGAATATTAGCCTTTTGTTGAATACTAAAGTCAAGCAAATAACTAAAAAAAACGGTCTATATCAAATCAAAATTGCCGATAAAGTTATTCAAGCAAAAACTGTTGCCATAGCAGCAGGAGCGCATAGTTTATTATTTGCTAAGTCCTTGGGTTATGGTCTAAATTATGCTCTTTTGAGCGTGGCGGGAAGTTTCTATTTTGCACCTGGGCTGCTCAATGGTAAAGTCTATACTGTCCAGCGCAAAAAGCTTCCTTTTGCGGCAATTCACGGCGATCCTGAAGTACACAATAGCGCGATCGCCCGTTTTGGACCAACAGCAAAAGTATTACCGCTATTAGAACGGCATAATTACTCTAGCATAATAGAATATTTTCAAACTGCGGGCTTAAGTATCAAGGCAGTTATCAGCTTTTTAAAAATCTTAGCCGATCCAATTATTCTTAACTATATTGCCCTCAATTTTATTTATGATTTTCCCATTATTGGCAAGAGACTATTTATTAAAGAAGTAAAGAAAATAATTCCCGCGATCGAGCTAAATGATCTTAGTTATGCTCAAGGATATGGTGGCGTTAGACCACAGGTAGTAAATCTTAATACTCACGCTTTAGAAATGGGAGAAGCCAAAATTATTGGCGATAAAATTATCTTTAACATTACTCCTTCCCCTGGAGCTTCTACCTGCTTACAAAACGCCTTAGAAGATACAAAAAGAATAGTTGACTTTTTAGCTGAAGGCTATCAGTTCGATCGTCAACAGTTTTTAACAGATTTGGCTGCCGATCGGGCGATCGCTTAAATATTAATTTTAAGGGTAAACTTAAGATGTAGTTTTGTGCCAACGTTTACTCAAGCTAAATTGAACCTGGTTTTATATGTATTTGATTGGGCTGAATTAATTCAGCCAACTTTTATATCTCAATATCTCCAACGCCATGATTGAATATAACAGGTAGAAAACTAAGTATTTATAAATTTAATGTGTCGATTATTAGGCTATTTAGGTTCATCGATTCAGTTAGACCGTATATTAATTCAGCCTCAGCATTCTTTAATTGTCCAAAGCTATCAACCCCGTGAAATGACTGCGGGGTTATTAAATGCCGATGGTTTTGGCATAGGTTGGTACAATCGGACAAAACAAAATCAACCATACATTTATAAAAACATTTTACCTATTTGGAATGACGCTAATTTACCCCAACTGGCAAACTACATCGAATCTAAATGTTATTTAGGATACGTGCGTAGTGCAACTTCCAATCTTTCGGTAGATATGATAAATTGTCAGCCTTTTTCTCACCAAAACCTTTTGTTTGTTCACAATGGCTTTATCGATCATTTTCGCAAAACTCTTTACCGACCTATCCGCAATAGCCTAGACGATTTTGCCTATCAACGCATTGAAGGCACTACAGATTCTGAACATATTTTTGCCCTGGTAGTTAATGAGCTAGACAACGATCGAAACACTACTCTCCAACAGGCTTTGACTAATACTATTACTCATTTAGCAAAACTAGCTCAACCAGATGAAATATGCTTTTCTGCCAACATAGTTTTGAGTAATGGCAAAGAATTAGCAGCCTGTCGCTATTCTAACCGTGAGGCTAGTCCTAGCTTATACTATATAAAAAACGATTCAGTTTATGCAGAAGCAGTAATTATCGCCTCAGAGCCTATGTTTGAAGGTAATTGGATTAGCTGCCCAGAACACAGCATTATTGGTGTAGGAGAAAACCTTGAAATTAGCCTCAATTCCCTTTCATAAGCAAGCGATCGCTACGGAACTATACCAGACTCGCCAGAATACTTTAGATCTGCTGTCCATAATCGATCGTTCTTTCTTTTCCCATCAGGCTCATCCAGAGTTTAGTCCTATTGGCTGGCACTTTGGTCATATAGCTTTTACTGAAGCCTACTGGATTTTAGAATACCTTGGCGGATACGCTCCTCTATTTCCTGAGTATCGACGTTTATTCTCTGCCGATGGACTACCAAAACAAGAGCGTCGGCATTTACCTAGCATGATGGTCATTCAAGACTATTTGCAGATTGTAAGAGATAAAGTATTTAACTATTTAAAAATTGCTCCCGTAGCCAAACAAGAGCGTCTTTGGCGGTGGTTAATTCAACACGAAAGCCAACACAGCGAGACTATCACCTTTATTTGGCAACTGCATCAGCAAACCCACGACTTGCGCCACAACATAATTAATTTTAGTCACTCAACCTCCCAATTTGGCTCGCAAAGCTCGACTAACGAGATGGCTAAATTAGACGCAATGGTCAAAATTGAAGCAGGAGAGTTTGTCATGGGTAATAACGCTATTCAAGCTCTGGACAATGAATGTCCTGCTCATCTGGTACACCTAGATGATTACTGGATCGATCGCTATCCCGTAACCTGTGGACAATACTACCAGTTCATAGCTGCGGGAGGATATCAAAAGCGTCACTATTGGAGCGACAAAGGTTGGCAATGGCTACAGCAAAATCCCGTTTCTCAGCCTTTATTTTGGTCAGATAACCTAGATTGGATCGATCATCCTGTATGTGGGGTTAGCTATTACGAAGCCGAAGCCTATGCCAAATTCAAGCACAAAAGACTACCTACGGAGGCAGAATGGGAAAAAGCAGCAGCAGGAGCATCTTTCAACTCAAATCATCACCGTTTGATTGGACATACTAGCTCGGTAGATGCCTATCCAGATTCAAGTAAGTATGGCTGCCAAGATATGCTAGGTAATGTTTGGGAGTGGACAGCTTCTTGGTTTGCTGCCTATCCAGACTTTAGTAATTATCCTTATCCTGGTTATTCAGAAGTTTATTTTGACAATCAACACCGAGTATTGCGGGGCGGCAGTTGGGCTACTAATAATTCAGTGCTGAGAACTACTTTTCGCAATTGGTATCATCTAGAGGTAAGACAGATTTTTGCTGGATTTAGATGCGTCACAGATCGATAATTAAAGCCTGCTGTAATATGAAAAAAGTTAACCAGCCACTCGTTTTTCGCGATCGATAACAGATTTTTTAATCGTTGGTAGCTCAATCTTCACAATTGACGAACAGCTATCAAATTCATAGATTCTGGCAAATTAGTTACTACTTCTTCAGCTAATCCAAAAGAAAGAGTCATACCTGCACCACTAATAGCATTAACAATAGTTACCCCTGATTCTGGATGAGCGATAAATTCTGTTTTTCCTGGTAACTTAGCGTAAACGCCATGCCAAGTCTCAGCAATTTCCAATGAGGGGACGCGAACAAAGGTTTTAAGGTAATCGAGGATGTATTGATTTATTTCTGCTTTATCAAATGGTTCTGGATTCAATCCATGTTCATGGGAATCACCAATAATTAGTTCCCCTACTGAATTTTGTGACATCATGACGTGAATGCCCCATTCTGGAAAGTGAGGTGTTTCTGTCGAAATTCGGTTTTTCAAGGCAGGTAAAGAAGGACAATCATTAAATGCACTGTAATGAGTTAAGGTTAGTCCGCCACAAAGAGATGTACCAATCCGAAAATTATCTGGTTGAGGTATAGTCCGCATCATTTGCAACTTAACTTTAGTGATTTCGCTATCTTGATAAATATTAGAATACAAAGTCTCAAAGTCTGCACCACTACATAGAAAAATATGCTTGTTTGCAGTCCACTTCTCTCCTGCGGCAATGAGGTTGGGATATTCAATATTGGTGACTACAGTACCAAAGTGAAATTCAATTCTATATTCTCGGTTTAATAAGCTGGGTAATTTTTTAATTGCCTCTCTAGGATCGACAATCATTTCTGTCGCACTCCAAAGCCCACCTAACAAGCCATCATTAATAACAGCAGGACTTTTAGCAGTGACTTCATCAGGAGAAAGCAGAGCTACATCTTTATCTGCTTCATTAGCCACAAATTCTTGTAAAACTGCTAATTCATCTTCTCGATAAGCAAGGTGCAGAGAACCAGATTGATTGAGATGAAAATCTGCTTTTGATGCTACTTCTGTCCAAATTTCTCTCGCTTTTAAGGCTCTTTGACGCAGTTTACCTTGGGGTTGTCCGATGGGCCAAATCATACCGAAGTTACGGATTGATGCACCTACAGCATAGGGATTACGTTCAAATACAGTTACTTTATAGCCTCGTTTGGCAGCAGCTAGAGCATGAGCCATACCGACAATGCCAGCACCAACAACGATAATGTCTGTTTTATTATTAGTATTCATGATTAATTATTTTTGACACAAGTAGTTAAATAAGTTCTGAAGTGAGCCAAATTCGGAGTTAAAAAATCAACAACTTTGGCAAGATCGTCCCAATGTCTCAACTGAACGGCTTGAGAAGCGAAAGGTCGAGCAATAAACGCTTCTGCTTGCTCTTGAGAAAAGCCACCACCTTGCCACTCTAGACTTTGTTTGGAAGCGGGTGATAGTGATTTCCAGTAGTTAAGATCGACTGCACAGAGATATTTTTTGGCTTCTACATGAAGACGTACTGGTTCGCTAACAGCCAAACCAAAAAGCTGTTTTAAAGGGGAAACTGCTTTATATTCGTGAAAGTCATTTTCACTCGTTTCGTCTATATCTGAAAGAAGATGACCTAGATCGTGCAGCAAACTAGCGACAATTAACTCTGGTTTTGAACCCTTTGCTTCAGCTAAAGTCGCACATTGTAAGGCGTGTTTTAGTTGACTGATAGCTTCGCCCCCATAGGCGCGATCGCCTTTAGTTTCTAAAATTAGAATAATATCTTCAAGAGTTATATTCATGGTTTTGTCAGGGAAATATTTAAAAATACGCCAAATTCTTGAGCAATATTACAACTAACTCTGGCGTGGACTTTACCTTGTTCGTCGTAAAAACTAGCTTTTTCAGCTAGCGGGAACACTCCTTCATGCCAAACATTAGGATAGATATATAATCCACAAATTCCCTCAAAATAGAAGGCAACAAAATCTTCGGGTTTAATATCGTCTCCTGGTAAAGATAAAGGAACGACAAAAGGTGTTTTCTCTAAAGGAAAAAACAATTGTCCGCTATCTGGATGATAGTTGGCGTGCCATAGTAAAACTCGCTTTGGTAATTTAGATTCGCTCTCTGGTTCAATAGATGCTATGTTGGCTTGTCCTGGATTTGTAGACCAACCAAATAAATACTGGTCATTTACTGCTTGATTTTTGCCATATAAAATATCTCCTGACCACCAACAATCAAAAGTTCCTGATGTAGTTCCACCTTGATTACCTGTGTCAAGATCGACTTTACGCCATCCCTGTGCTTGCCAAGTTACGATTTCAATGGGAAAATCACGGCAATCTTCCACTAACATCCCGTAGCCTTTCAAGGACTCAGGGGTTGCTTTAATTAAAGGTATGTCTACCCAAGGAAGTTTGGAAGGAACATCAGGATTTAAATAATCGATTTTTTGGGGAGAGGTTTGGTTTTGTTCGCTTTTAATTTGAATCATATGTATTACCCTTTAAACTTCATAAACTAGCTATGAGTGGCTTCAAATCGGCTAAGGAATTTAATAAACCATTATGAGGTGATGTTTTTAATTGTTCTTTTGTATGAGTACCGTTAGTTACACCCAAAGACCAGCCAGAATTAGCGTTGACTCCCGCTTGAATATCGGAAGGAGTATCGCCGACTACGATTACTTTTTGTGGGTCTTTAACATCCAACTCGTACATGGCTTTTTGAATCATGTAGGGGGCAGGACGACCTTCATTGTTATAAATCTCAGATGGAGTAATAGAAGCCTGAATAATTGATTCGGATGAGCCTACATAGTCATTATCTAATCCTTGATCCCAACTAAGTCGCTGCAAAATAATGTCGGTTACTTGGCGATAGAAACCCGTATTGAGAGCAATTTTGATGTTTTGAGATTTAAGCCAAGCAAACAAATCCAAACATCCCTCAGTAGGTTGTACGGGTTGAGTACGATAGCGGTCTTCTAACACTTGTTTGAATTTAGTGTAAGAAACTTCTACTTTACTCTCGAAATCGGGATTATTCTTACCGATTTGCTCCGCCCACAAGGTTTGAAAGACAAGCTTTTTTGCCCATCCCATCATCGGATTTAGCTTACCCGCATCTGCTTGTAAACCACTATTTTCTGTAGCCTGCATAAAACAATCAAAGACTTCGTTATCGTCTCTGACAGTTGTTCCTGCCATATCAAACACCACTAATTGAATCGGAGACATCGGTATCACCTCACTTGGCTTATAAATTTGCTTTTGTGTAGTTGTCTAGACAGCTTTAATTGTAGATTAACAGAATAAAATTTAAAAATCAATCTATTTTTTTGTGAAAGAGATTTCCCAGCGAACCGAGTAATTTCTAAAAGAGTAGATTGGGGCTAGTAAGTTGGTATTCTGTGTCATTAAGACGTACTTCTACGCGGTTGTTTCTTGCCATTGTCCGAAATTGTCATGCTAAATCGAATAAAAGAAAGTTATTGTCTAAAAATGGCTATCTAGATGTCTATACAGGTATACTAGCTAATAGCAACAGTAAATATTGCTAATTTTGACAAGCTATTCTCAACAAGTCTTGCTTTTAAGGAATATGCGAGTCGTGACAGTTAATTAAATTTAAGTTGATAACCAAAAAGTGCTAATGGTAATAAACTACGAAGCTTTGCCCCTTTATATTCAAATTTCACAAAAGCTGAGAGAGAGTATTCAGCAGGGAGTATATAAAGCCGAAGAAAAACTACCCAGCGAACACAAGTTGAGCGATCGCTTTGGAGTCAATCGTCATACTTTAAGAAAGTCAATCGCTCTGCTCAAAGAGGAAGGTTTATTAAGAACCGACAAGGGAAGAGGGATTTTTGTGGCTACTCCACCCCTAGAATACCCCATTGGTAAAAAAGTTCGTTATAACGAAGCATTAGAAGCCCAAGGAAAAAAGGGCAGTTACGAATTAATCAAAACAACTCAAATAGCAGCAGAACCAGATATTGCTAAAAAACTAGAAATAAAGATTGGTGCGCCAGTAGCAATCTTAGAATATCTGGGATTTGCAGACAAACATCCCCTTCACTTAACTACCAGCTATTTTCCTCTAACTATTTTTCCCGATCTTTTAGATCATTTAAAGAACATCGAATCTGTTTCCAAACTAATGAAAGAAGTCTATGACTGCGAACATATTCGTCGCGCTACTTATGTTTCAGCCAAACAGGTTAGATCTCAAGATGCCAGATTGTTACAAGTAGCTCTAAATCAATCAATATTGCTGGTTGAGTCTATTAATGAAGATCGACAGCAAAGAGTAATCGAATATGGTGTGACAAGGTTTCGCGGAGATGATATGAAACTAGTGCTGTCAAATTAAAAATCGATAGTTGATTTAATCTCAAAACAAAGCACCAGATTTCACCTTTGTTCATTTCGGTAACGTAGATTTTGTCGGTCATAAATCTGGTTTTTCTTCTGAATATTTAAAAGCGATCGCTCATGCTGACGCTCAGGTGGGAATTATTATCAATGCTGCTGCCAAAAGAGCAGCTAATTTTGCTGAAGATCGGCTTGTTGTCGTCACCATAGATCATGGTCGCGACGAACAATGTGGTTACAATCTTGGCGGACAAACAAATTCGCAAAGAGCTACCTAGATTGCTTTTAACAAAGAATTAGATGACTCCAAAATTGCATCAGCAACTGATATAGTACCTACTATTTTAGATCATCTAGATATTGATAGAGGCGAATTTGATGTTAAATCGCTATCGATCCATCAGGCTGATGTAAAAGTCATTAAAAAAGTTCTATCTCAATTCGAGCAAATCTAAACTAATCGAAAGCCTATTAAACTGTCGATTACCATTTTTTGTTTTGAGCTTATACAAAATTTAACCCACTCTTAGTTTTAAATTGTTCTGGAATGTTTTAGCATTTGCTGTATACACAAGCGAACATATATACAGGCTTTGATGACGTATAATTTTTGGCAAATTTGTTTGCCTCTCAATAAAGCAAGACATTTTCTAATCTGAATTGCTAATACCATTACCAATTTTGCTAATGGTGAGGATGTAATTAGTATTACTGGATACTGAATTGAACGTGCTGCCGTAGTATAAATCTTGTATAGACAACTAGACAAACATTATTCTCAATTTAATTTTATGTTGCTCAACAAAAGAAGAACTATTTTAAGTATTTTATCTGGTACGGCTTTACTTTTATCCGTAGGTATTACCAGTTGCGTTCAACAGCCTCAAGCATCAACTAATACGACCGATCCAGCTGAAGGTGGTAGTGATGCTACCGCAGTAAGCGATAAAACAGGTGCAAATTCAATTACTGTTTATACTGCCCTTGAAGACGACCAAATCTCTGAATATTTACCATTATTTAAGCAAGAAAATCCTGATGTCAATGTCAATATTGTGCGGGACTCTACAGGAATTGTGACCGCTAAATTAATAGCAGAAAAAGGTAATCCTCAAGCGGATGTAGTTTGGGGTTTGGCAGCATCTAGTTTATTAGTTGCCGATCGAGCAGGAATGCTCCAACCTTATGCGCCAGAAAGAGTTGATGCTATTTTACCTAAAATGAAAGACGATCGCAGCCCGCCTCACTGGGTAGGAATCGATGCCTGGATGTCTGCATTTTGCGCTAATACCGTGGAATTGAAAAATAAAGGTTTACCAGTACCCCAATCTTGGGATGACTTAACTAAGCCTGAATATAAAAACATGATAGTCATGTCTAACCCAGCCTCATCGGGAACGGGTTTTCTTTCCGTGTCGGCTATATTGCAACTTAAAGGAGAAGAAAAAGGCTGGCAATATCTAGATTCTTTGAATCAAAATGTAGCACAATATATGCACTCTGGTTCTAAACCTTGTAAAGCAGCAGGCGCAGGTGAATATCCTATTGGTGTCTCTTTTGACTATCGTGCTGTTGAGCAAAAGAATGATGGTGAACCTATTGAAGCAGTATTTCCCCAAGAAGGTTCGGGCTGGGATATTGAAGCTAATGCTTTAGTTAAGAAAGATAATATTAAGCCTGCTGCTAAAAAGTTTTTAAACTGGGCAATTTCTCCTGAAGTTAGCCAAAAATACGCCGAAAACTTTGCCATTACAGGAACAAAAACTAACGTCAAAGTACCAGAAGGGTATCCAGCCGATCCAGCTGCCCAATTAATCAAAAATGATTTTCAATGGGCTGCTCAAAATCGCGATCGCATCCTGGAAGAATGGACTAGTCGTTACGATTCTAAATCCGAACCAAAAGAAGAATAGTAGGGGCGAATCGCTATTCGTCCTCACCAAGATGTATGTATTCTAAGGATTTTCTTAAATTGATACGAATTAAATATTAATCCTTCATCCTTCAAAACCATGACTTATCCTTCAGAAAAAAAAACTTCTAAAATAAGAAGCGAACGTCAAACATCATTTAGTTCAGTAGCAGTACAAGAAGGAAAAGCTCAACCTTATCTGCAAATAGAAAATGTCTACAAAAACTTTGGTAACTTCACCGCTCTCAAAGAAATCTATTTAGATGTTTATCCTGGTGAGTTTGTCTGTATGCTTGGCCCTTCAGGCTGTGGTAAAACTACGTTACTAAGGATTATTGCAGGTTTAGAAGAACATACTAGCGGACGCATCATTCAGGATGGTAAAGATGTATCTAATTTGCCACCTTCTAAAAGAGATTTTGGGATTGTATTTCAATCCTATGCCTTGTTTCCTAATTTAACTGCTGCCCAAAATATTGCCTATGGTCTAGAAAATGCCAAACAGTCTAAACCACAAATCAAAGCTAGAGTCAGTGAGTTATTAGACATGGTTGGTATGAGAGGCTTAGAAAAAAAATATCCCGCTCAAATGTCTGGGGGACAGCAACAACGAGTAGCATTAGCGAGGGCTTTAGCACAGTCTCCAGGGTTACTCTTACTAGATGAGCCTTTATCCGCGCTAGATGCCAAAGTTAGAGTTAGGCTGCGGACAGAAATTGCTCAACTACAGAAAAGACTGGGAATTACTACGGTAATGGTAACTCACGACCAAGAAGAAGCTTTGGCAATGGGCGATCGCGTTGTAGTCATGGACAAAGGTTATATTGCTCAAGTAGGCACTCCTCACGCTATTTATCAGCAACCTAGTACTGCTTTTGTAGCTGATTTTATTGGCACGATGAATTTCTTACCTGGACAAGTAATTGAGTCTGGAAAGGTGCGTTGTGGCAAATTGCGTTTTGATGTTCCCCAGAAAGGCATCAATGTTGGAGACAAGATAACTGTAGCGATTCGTCCAGAAGATATTTTGCCTCTAAGTGATGAAAATACGGCTAATTTAGCCAATGTACATCGAGCAACAATTGAGGGGACGGAATTTTTTGGTTCTTCTTATTTGATAATTTTGCATTTAGCAGGTAGTTCACAGGAAAAATTATCGATCAATTTATCGATCAATCAAGTAAGAAACTTAGATCTAAACGTAGGTAACACCTTAATAATTCAGCTACCACCAGAATTAATTCAAATATTTCCCGAACAGTAAGGGCGTTTCGCGAAATTTCTCTACATAAAATATTTCGTCTTCACAGGATGTGATTATGACCGTCGTAACCAATAATTCTAAAACTATCCAACCGCAAAAAAAGGGTCATGTTACCACTTTTGAAGACTGGATCATGAGAGCCTTTATTGCTTTAGGAACTCTCTTTCTTTTAGTGGGGGTAGTGTTTCCTCTTTACCCAATGCTAATTCGCAGTTTTCAAAACCGCAGTGGCGATGTTGTTGGTTTGGCAAACTATGTTAAATATTTGACTACGCCTTCTTTGGCTCAATCTTTTACCAATAGTTTGTATATTGCGATCGCATCTACTTTAATTGCTGTATTTCTATCCTTCATCTTTGCCTATGGTATTACCAGAACAGCGATGCCAGGGAAAACTTTATTTCGCACTTTGGGGATGTTACCCCTTTATATTCCTCCATTGGCTCATGCGATCGGCTTGATTTATTTATTTGGCAATCAAGGTATTGTTACCACGGGGTTTTTTGACCGTATTCCTGGTTGGGACATCAATCTCTATGGTGCAAATGGGATCATTATCGGCGAAGTGCTTTACTGTTTTCCTCAAGCCTTAATTATTTTAATTACTGCTTTAAGTCTCACTGATGCCCGTTTATATGAAGCTGCTGAAGTTTTACGTACTCCTAAATGGCGGACATTTCTCAGCGTAACTATTCCTGGAGTTAAATACGGATTGGTAAGCGCGGTATTTGTCTGTTTCACCCTAGCTTTTACTGATTTTGGCGTTCCTAAAGTTGTCGGTGGAGATTTTAACGTTTTAGCGACGGATATCTATAAACAAGTAATTGGACAGCAAAACTTTTCGATGGGTGCAACTATAAGTGTGTTCTTATTGGTACCTACGGTAATTGCCTTTGTGGTCGATCGCATAATTCAAAGAAGACAAACGGCATTAGTAAGTGCCAAGGCTGTACCTCTAAAACCAAAGCCTAATGCCCTCCTAGACTGGACGGCGTTTGGTTTTTGTTCTCTGTTAGTTGCAGCAGCTTTAATTGTTTTTGGCACCATTATATTTGCTTCGGTAATTGAAGTATGGCCCTATAACTTTAGTCTCAGTCTGCGCCATTATGACTTTAGTGGAGTTGGGGGTGGTGGCTATGCAGCCTATTGGAACAGTATCCGCATGGCATTTTACACGGCAATTGTGGGAACAGTCGCTGTATTTATCGGTGCATATTTAGTTGAAAAAGGAAAAGGTATATCGTGGCTGAGAGGAATTAACTATTTTTTATCGACTCTTCCTCTGGCATTACCTGGATTAGTATTAGGTCTTGCTTATGTATTCTTCTTTAATCAAAAGCTAATTCCCATTCCCCTAACTAATTTTGCTCTCCTCAATCCCTTCAACTTTTTGTACGGTACGATGGGCATCTTGGTATTATGTAACGTAATTCATTTTTATACAGTTTGTTTCCTAACCGCCAATACCGCCCTCAAACAGTTAGACCCTGAGTTTGAATCAGCTTCAGCATCTCTATCTGTTCCTTTTTACAAAACCTTCTGGCGAGTGACAGTACCGATGTCACTACCCGCTATTTTAGAAATTGGTATTTATTATTTTGTTAACGCTCTGATTACCATTTCAGCGATAATTTTTATCTATCCTTCTGATTTACCTCTAGCAGCAGTGGCGATCGTGAATATGGATGATGCAGGAGATATTGCACCAGCAGCAGCCATGTCAACTTTACTTGTATTTACCAGCATTGGAGTTAAGATTATCTACTGGTTGCTAACTCAAAAGCTACAGCAAAATACTCAAGCTTGGCTTAAAAAATAACTTTAAAAACTTAAATCGTAGCAGATAAGAATTGACTTTAGAAGGTAAAAGGTAGGGCATTGCTGAATTATAATGATTTAGGCGATCGCCCGAAAAGTTTTAAGCTTGAGATCGTCAAGACGAATTAGAGGCTGGGAAATTGAGTAATATCCGCTACCGCCGAAAGCGTCATCCGACCAGCTTCTACAGTAAGGCGATGAATGCGTAGAGCGAGTCCCTGTTTCTCAAAATTACGCAAGTCTAACATTTTTTCAGCTTTATCTAAAAACCCTTCGGTTAAGTCTTCTGACATCTCTTTCCCTGGCTCGTATCGAATATCTTCTAGCACGACGCTTCTATCTCCGCGCGCAATTTTGGGGGTTGCCGTAAATGCCACCTCTTTAGTCTCGCCCGATGGTTGTAACTCAACTAAAGCTTCTATCGCTACTGTTCCATCTTCGCGAAACTGACATTTTTTTTGGGGAACTGTCAACTTTACCTGTCCTGTTGATAAATATGTGTCTAAAACATCGATTTTGGCTCTGAGTTCTGGTGAGTTCAAAGCGCAGTTAAGATCGGTTTCGGTTAAAACCAAACGGGCAGTTCCTTCGGTGGGTTGGGTAAGCTCGATATTGCCTATTAAAGCTTTCAAAGGATTGACAGCGATCGCTTTCGTCTCAATTTCTAGCACTTCCACCCGCAAATCGGTTTCAATAACAAGTCCTTCTCCTTTAATTGAGAGCGATTCTAACTCGCCATTGGCTAGTTTTTCTGGAGCAGTATTAATTTTGACTTCTAAACGCTCGGCATCTTCTAGTTGAGAAGATAAAGCTAATTCGGCAATTTTGTTGAGTGCTTGCTCCCCAAAATTTTCTGTTCCTAACATATTTATTCCGTATCGCTGTTGGTGAATTTATTTTACTCTCAAATATATTAAGAAACTTTAAGCTATGCCTCTGTCAGATGGTAGAAATACAATTTGCACGCTCTCAACAGAATAGCAAATGATTATTCAATAATTCGCTTATTCAGTATAGTTAAAAAGGTCTAGTTTATAGCGATCGCTGTTGGTTAGTTACGCGATCGCAGATATTATTCTATATGAGCAATTCCTCTTCTCTAAATCTCGAACAGCTAGCAGCAAAACTCAAGCAGTCACTTGGTATAATCCAAAAGCAAGATATTCAGGTTGTTAGCCAAATATTAGGTTTACAAAATAATCAGATCGAGGTTGGTGATGATTGCGCTGCTATCCCCGACGGCGATAATTATTTACTTTTAGCTGCTGAAGGAATATGGCACGTATTAGTGCAGACAGATCCTTGGTTTGCAGGTTGGTGTGCAGTTATGGTCAACGTGAGCGATATTGCAGCCATGGGTGGAAGGGCGATTGCCATTGTCGATACGATCTGGACTGAAGATACTGCCAAAGCCATACCAATACTGGAAGGAATGAAGGCTGCTGCTGAAGCTTTTGATGTACCAATTGTCGGCGGACATACTAATTTTCACAGTATTTACAATGCTTTGGGCGTGTCTATTTTAGGACGGGCAAAAAAGTTAATTAGTAGTTTTACAGCCCAACCTGGAGATTTACTAGTTGTGGCAATAGATTTGCAGGGGGAAATGCACTCTAAATTTCCCTTTTGGAATGCTGCTACCAAAGCCAAAGCAAGTCAATTACAAGAGAATTTGACCATTTTTCCTTATTTAGCGGAGAATAACCTCTGCAATGCTGGTAAAGATATTAGCATGGGGGGAATTGTTGGGACTCTATTGATGTTAATTGAAGCTTCTAAGTGTGGTGCGGTTTTAAATCTAGATAATATTGTCTGTCCCGTCAATGTAGATCTAGAAACCTGGTTACTCTGCTTTCCTAGTTACGGATTTTTACTATCAATTAAGCCCCAAAATTTAGATGTAGTCAAAAGACAATTTAACGAAAGAAACATTTTGTGTAATTTAGTTGGAGAAATCACCCAAGGCTCTCAATTAATCCTTGAGTCACAACAGCAATCTCATTTATTTTGGGATTTTAAGACAGATAATTTTATCTTTAGCTAATCTTGTTTTATTTGGTATCAGTTTATCGTTAAAAAAAAGGCGATCGCTTTAAAAAATTAGGAAAATAATTAATAGAGCGATCGCCTTTTTCAACATCTTAGCTGATGATTTTTTCACCGCTTTATCTAACCAATTAATTCTTTTGCCCGTTTAACAAAGTTATCAGCAGTAATGCCGTTAAATTCCATAATTTGAGTTGCACTAGAAGCAGTTTCTCCTCGTTTCCAAGCAAAAACATCTCGTTTACTATTACTACGCAACATCACAGGTTCTAGCATGGCACTCGAACCACCAGTTACCCCGATTAAGGCATCGCCAGCAAACATCTGGTCAAATTCAGTATCACTAAGGAAATTACCGTCTTGTTCACGATTGCAAGTATCCCAAGCTACATCTGTAGAACGATATAAACGACGGGGATTAATTATAGAGACAATTCTCGAACCAATACCCTGAGATTTTAGCTGTTCGGCAGCCTCAAAGGCAGGAATTAGGGTCATGTCGCCAATTACTGCAAAAACAACCATCTTACCCCCCTTATCAAGGGGGGCTTCGGAGGGATCTATTTCTTGGAGAACAATGCCACCTTTAGCTAATCCTGACCGCGTTTGTTCTAGAGTAGTGCGAATGGCTAAGGGGGACTTACTAGCGGTAATGGTTATTCCTTTGTTTTTTGTACCCAATGCCCATTCATAACAAGCCTGAATACTGTTAGCATCGCAGGGGAAAAGAGAAAAAATATTGCCATTACGCATCATGCCTGCAAAGTAATTTTCAATTTCAGGGCGTTGGTGTGTCCAGCCGTTGCGCCCTTGTTCTAATGCCCCTGCGGTAAACAAAGTAATAGTAGAGGGAGTGGTACGGCGTAATTCCGTCATCGCTTGGGTAACCGTTTGCCAGATAGGTAAACCATTAACGGCAAAGGATTCATAAGAACACCAAAGAGTCCTCGCCCCAAATAAAGCCTGTGCTGCTGCTAATCCTGCACAAGCATCTTCACTTAAGGGTTCGTAAACCTGTCCATTAGGCTGCTGAAAATAGATTTCGTCGGTGGTGGGGTGAATAATCTTTAAAGCAGCGTTAATGTTTTTGATGCCTGAGGCTGCGTTCCCGTCAGCATTTGCCACAATGAAGTTTTTGTCCTGTTGTCCGACATAAGCAGCGATCGCCCCCATGGCTGTAGTCGCTACTTGTTTATCCCCACCAACGGCATATTCTTCTAAGGGAATACTGCCTAAATCGGTTATAGGGTATTCTTGTTCGGTAACGGCTGTCTGGGCTGCTGCACCACCATTAGAACGAAGATAATTATTACGTACAAGCTGCCAGGCTTCGGGAGTTAAAGCCCTTTGTTTTAAAGCAGCCATAATATAATCTTTGTCTACATGATCTCCTGGGTAAAGATTATGAGACTGTGCGCCGTCTTTGTGTACTCCTGAACCTTTGAGCTGTTTGACGATTAAAACAGTCAATTTACCGCCTAACGCCGATTTTGCAGCTTTATCTGTTGCCTCTAAGATTGCCTGGGTAAAAGCCATTCTAGCTTCAAAAGAAAACCTAGTACTGTTTACATAGTCTCCTGGCTGATTTGTATCGTCATAGTCTTTGGCGTTAACCAGAATTACTTCTGCAAAACCGTTGCCCTCCCAGTATGCCATCATTTCTTTATTGGTTTTGGTAGAAACCATGCTGTGATGTTCCTGGGAATAACCATTCCAAACCAAAATAGGTAAAAAGTTAGTCACCTGGGGAAAGGCGGTATTAAAATGCCCAAAGCTACTCATGATATAGGGTTCACCCAAGCCACCATCACCAATAGTTACAGGAAACAAGACCCCAGGATGGAGTTTTGCCCCTGCCATGGCGAAGTGCTGTCCTTGTCCTAGTGGTCCTGCGGGGCTAAGTAAGCCAGGGATTTGTCCTGAAAGGTGTCCCAAAAGCCCGTGCATTTCTCGAAAGCGATCGCCTAGATCTTGAACATTATTAATGCCCATTGTCTCTAGAGAAGTATCTAAAAAAACATTACTATAAAAACCTGGGGCATGATGACCGACCTCGGTAACAATATTTTTATGTCCCAACATCACCAAAGCAGCAATAGTATCGGCGATACTAGCAAACCCTCCTGGGTGTCCTGACTGTTTGCTTGCGGTAATTTGTAGAGTTAAATAGCGTAAAGCATCTGCTGCCAACATAGTTTGATAAACTGCTGCTTTATCTGTAGGCGAGGCGATCGCAGTTTGTCCATTTTCTATTGCTGATGAATGCCCGTATTGCTCGAAACCAGGCAACTGTTCTTGAAAGTGTTTTATCCCTTGACAAAAAGCGGGAATATTAGTGGCAACGGTCATAAAAATATATCCTTCGTTTATCAAACTGCAAGTATTAGGTAAATCTTACAATTTTAGGCGGTCCCAAAACGATAATATATATCAGTAATTTTAACTGATGCTAAAAGCTTAAGTTAATTAATCGAGATCAAAAATAGTGGAAGAAGTTTCTAAAAAAAACTTGGAAAATTATTTACCCTTCTTCCGTTGCTCATTTTGTTCAATGATATATAAAGCATCTAAGCGCGCCACTCAATAGGAGTACCTGTGGGTTCAACATAATCTTTGGCAATTTTTCTGCCTGAAAGTATTGCGGAGATACTATCACGAAGATAATGATGATTGACTCGATCTACTGATTCGGCACAGTCATCAATTCTACCTTGATAACGAATGACAGCATCACTATCTAATAAATAGACAGTAGGCATAACTTTGGCTTTGAAAGCTTTTGCTACATCTTGAGTTGTATCTCGCAGGTAGGGAAAATTAAGCTCATGCTCATGAGCATATTGCTTCATGCCTTCCATGCTGTCGGCGATCGCTTCTAAGCGATGGTTAGAGTCTATGCCCATGACTGTAAAACCCTGGCTGCCAAAGTCAGCTTGAAGCTGTTTAAGACGTTCGAGATATTGCTCAACTTCAGGACTTTCGCTGTTCATAAAAACCACGGCGATCGCTTTAAATTTTTTGCGGCAGCTACCAAGATGATAAACTTCTCGATCGATGCCTGGGATTTCAAAATCAGGAGCAAAATTACCTATTGTGTTCATAAATACTATCTCCTCTAAAAAGTCTTAGATCTTCTGCAAACAACTAATTTTATCAATTTTATTTTGAATCTGAGTGTAAGCTAAGTCTTTTTGGGAATATTTTGGGCTGCATCGAAAATAAGCAAGAATCTAATCGCTTAAATAAAAATATTTTCTCTTTTGAACTCGATTATTTTAGCAAGATAATGTAATGTAGCTAACTAACTTGTAAACTAGTTTTGCAGCAGTAAACTCCGATACTACAGAGTCTGAAGTCGGTGCAAGCTCCATGACATCACAGCCTACTACTTGATGCTTGCTAAATACCGTTCGCAGAAATTTAGTTAGTTCAAACCAGTTTAATCCTCCAGGCTCTGGTGTTCCTACTCCAGGCATTAAACTTGGATCTAGTCCATCAAGATCGATGGTAATAAATACTTTTTCAGTGGTGATGTGAGAAAGTGCTTTGTCAATCCAGTCTAAGTTTTGATAAATATCTTTTGCCCAAACTACAGGAATTTGCTTTTCTTCGATTAACTGCGCTTCTTCTAAACATATACTGCGGATACCCACAGGCAAAGTCGGTAACCCCATATCTAACACTCGGCGCATAACGCAGGCATGGTTATAGATCGAGTCTTCGTAGCTGTGGCGCATATCTCCATGGGCATCAATTTGAATCACCGTAAACGGCTCACTTAACTGTTGATAAGCCTTGACTATCCCTGCGGTAATGCTATGTTCTCCCCCTAAAGCAATGACAAATTTACCATTGACAATTAACTCAAATACCCTAGCAGTAACAATATCCATCATCGCTTCTGGAGTTAGATCGGGATTTGTTATAGTACTGGCGATCGCATCTACCGTAAAAATTCCTAATTCATGGCATATTTCTTTTTTTAGTTCAATATCATAAGCTTCTAGCTGATCTGAGGCTTCGATAATCGCTACTGCACCATTTTGACAACCTTTACGGTAGGTAGTTGTTTTCTCATAAGGGATTGGCAAAATAACTACTTTTGCTTCCTCGTAGGTTGTTTGAGCTTCTGAACCAATAAATTGTTTTGTTGTCATCATTTAAGTTTATAGCAACCGAATTATAGGTTAGGACACCTAAATTTTGTAAGAGATAAATCAAGCTGTTCCACATTAAAATTAAATAATAAAGATACAACTTTTATATTTAAACTTATGACATCGGCGATCGCAATAACTCAAACACCTAAAACCTGGAACTGGAAAGGACACAACATTACCTATCAGCAGGCAGGAGAAACTGGGGTGGCAGTAGTTTTGGTACATGGTTTTGGGGCATCCTGGGGACACTGGCGCAAAAATTTGCCCGTGTTGGGAGAATTTTGTCGTTGTTATGCGATCGATCTGATTGGCTTTGGTGGTTCAGATAAGCCCCAACCGAGTGCAGAAATTGCATATACTTTTGAAACCTGGGGCGAACAGCTAGCTGATTTTTGTCGTGAAGTGGTTGGCAGCCCTGCCTTTTTAATTGGTAATTCGATAGGCTGTATTGTAGTCATGCAAACGGCGGTAGACCACCCTGAATTAACTTTAGGTGTGGCAGCGATTAATTGTTCGGTTAGGCTTTTACACGATCGCAAACGAGTCACCTTACCCTGGTATCGTAACTATGGCTCTTTGGTGATGCAGCAAGTACTGGGTAATAGGCAAATTGGTAGCTTTTTTTTTAAGCAGATTGCCAAACCCAAGGTAGTCCGCAAGATTTTATTACAGGCTTATCGTCACCCCGAAGCAGTTACCGATGAATTGATCGATATTTTGATGAAACCTTCCCAAGACAAAGGTGCAGCAGATGTATTTCTGGCATTTACCCGCTATTCTCAAGGTCCTTTACCAGAAGACTTGCTTCCCCGTCTTACTTGTCCTACGGTTTTGTTATGGGGTACAGAAGATCCTTGGGAACCTGTAGATATGGGTAGAGAATTAGCTGCAATATCCACAGTAGATGAGTTTGTTGCCTTAGAAGGCTTAGGTCATTGTCCTCAAGATGAAGCTCCAGAAATAGTTAACCCGATTTTATTAAACTGGATTCAACAGCATCAGTAACAATTGATTTTGAGAAACTGCTAGATCGAACATTAATCAACACAAAATAAGCCTAATATGCGTGAAAATATCTGGATTTGCTCAATAAGCAAAATATTCTCTTATCTATTTATATTTACCTGTTTCAGTAATTTAACCTTTCACTCGAAGAGTAATTTTGCGATCGCACAAGTATTATCAAGCACCGAACCTCAAGTTAATCCCGTGCTACAACAGGCACAAAATCAACAATTTGAAACACAAGAACAATTATTAAGAGACAGACAACAGCAATTCCAAGAACGGTATCAACAACAATGGAATCAACGACAGCAAGAATGGAAAAATAAAAACAGAATTCAACAGCTAGAAAATCAACAAAGACAAAATCTAGAAAGAGTTCGCCAAGAAAACGACTTCAGAAGACAGCAAGAAATAAACCGCCACAGACAAGAAATTATTCATCCTCAATATTATGAATAATGGCTATTCTTTTTAGGTAGTATAAGAAGAAGTAATCAATAATTACTTGATAATGCCTAAACTTCTTTAGACTGCTCCTTTTCCACTGCCTTAAACAAAGCTCTAAATTTGTTTTGATCGAAACCTTTTGCTTCTTGTCTACGCTTAATAAATTCCAGGACAAATTTTCTTTAATTGCGATCGCAACTGTAAATTATCAAGGCGATCGCCCTGTAGGGTGGGCAAATTAATAATTTAGATATTTGCTTAATTTTAAATTGTTGCCCACCAAAATAATATTTTATTTATTAATACGAACGATCGCTTTTATCCATCCTTTATTTAAATTGCGATCGCCTTTGTATGAAGATAATCGATAGGTACGATCGCCTTACTGTAGGGTGGGCAAAAAATTAATAATTAGCACGATTTATAATGACTTTAATTTGCCCACCAAATAAAACTGTAATTCTAATTGCTTTTTGAAATGATAATTAATTGATAAATTTTCTCTAGTTGCGATCGCTAGAAAGATATAATTATCTTTTTTTAAGTTTTAATTCTAGAAATAAAAACCACCATGAATTAATCTGAATTAGATAAATGTAATTTAGCTTACAGTGATTTTGACCAACGGTCACAGCAGGCTCCGTCCGTTTAGGGCGGAGTAATCTGTGACTAATAAATATTTCACTTGCTGGTAATTACTTAAACATGAAATTATTAATTAATTAAAAATACCTAGGATATTAGAAATAAGTAACATAGATTGCATGGTTAGATAGTTAAGGCTAGCTAAATATAACTATTGACATTTTACTATTCTCAAATGTTATAAAAGATACAGGTTGATAGTTTAATTTGTTTTTGTCGGTGACGGCGATCATACTTCCGTACTTATTTTACAAACATCCAGCTAAGTATCGACCGCTAATTTTATTTACGTTACCAAATTTATCTGATTCCCACATGACTGACCAAATAGAATTACAAGCAATAGTAGACCTTACGAAATAGGCAGTTTTAGGTTTATTTTCGTAAGACCACCCAGGAATAAATCCTTGCCTACTTAGTTCTCTAATTAGTTCCTGTTCTGAGAAACCAAACTTGAATTTTTCTTTAACTATTTTTTCAAATTCAATTTTATCTTCGGCAATTGTACTGTTATCTATTTTGACTATTAATTCTGGTTTTCTTATGTATAGATTGTTTTTTTCGAGGAAAAACTTAATCAGCATAGAGCTTAAAGTCAGATTTGCTAATAACGAAAATAATAGAATTGGCTTGATAATTCTCATAATTGCTTTAGAAAAAATTGCGTTTATCTAAAGATAGCAACTAGGTTCTATTTTGGTTTGTCATCTGAGAAGGTTATGCGAAGCAATATCAATATTTATTAGAAGGAAGAAAACATGAATGCACCAGCTATATTTATAGAATCTAAACCAGTTGATTTCGGAAGCATTTCTACAGGGAAAGATCATCTTTACTTGGTATTTCAAGATAGCGATGGAAGTGAAACAGTTATTAGAGGAGGTCCAAGCAGCGACAATCCTTTGGCATTTGGAAACATAGTTGTTGAAGTTGATGTTCCCATCAGTCAATCTGAAGACAAAAGGGAAACAAGAGATAAACCACCAAAGGATCTTACGCCAGCAGATAGAAATAGCCGACAAATCGAGCTGGGTAGTAGAGATGCAAGTGCTGTTTGGGAGGTAATGAAACAGCACGCTACCAACATACACAATGCCAATTTTGATTACAATGCTGGAATATTGGGGCAGAATAGCAACTCTACAATTGTTTCTGTACTCAACTCCGTTGGACTAAACTTTAATGACAACCTACCTGCAAATAAAAGTAGACAAAACTTTCCTGGTGCTAACAATTTGTTGTTTTTAGCTACGGATTTACAAGGAACAGATAGTGACGACCTCATTAATGGTTATAGAAAAAATGATACTCTAGATGGTGCAGGAGGCAATGATTCTCTCTTTGGTGGCGAAGGCAACGATGTACTAACTGGCGGTACTGGTAATGACATTCTTGATGGGGAGCAAGGTGATAGAGATATCGCAGTCTTTACTGAAGACTACACAGTAGAAAATTATCCTTATTTGGAGGGTATTGATGGAACAATAACTTTTGCTAATAACATTGATGGAATTGATACATTAAAAAACATTGAGTGGGGTTTTTTCAACAGCACTACAGAGCCTATAGGAAATCAAGCATTTGCTGCATCAGGTGGAGAAGACAAATCAGTAAGGCGAGCATTTGTCGCAGCCGACTCTAACTCAGCTTCACCACCACCCCGCATCATTCCCCTACCCCTAGAAGACGGAGAAGAAAAAACAGAATCAAAACAAGCAGTAGACACTACAGCTAATCCCAACCCCAATGATCCACCTACACCACCTTATGTATCATTGACTGCACCAGTAGCAATGCTGGATGGAGATGTAGACTATACCCTGAATATCTCTCCCTACAAACCAGATATTCAACACAACGTAGTTTACATCATTGACACATCATCTAGTATTGATGCAGTTGAATTGCAGACAATGAAAGATGCCTATACAAATTTAACCAACTATTTTGTCGCTCAAGGCATCGCCGAAAACACTAACTTTGGTGTAGTCTCATTTGACTCTCAAGCAAGATTTTCCCTAGACTCTGGTGGCAGTCAAAACTTAACTGCTGATGAAGCTTTGGCTGCTATTCAAAGTTTAACCACCGATACTGGTATTGGCACTAAATACTTTGACGGTTTAAACAAGGCAGATCAGTTCTTGTTAAATTCTACCTTTAATCCATTTTTTACCACTGGCATTGGTTATTTTGTTTCTGATGGTCAAAACAGTTCAGACCGCTTAGATATGTTACTCAAAGCCAGAGATGTAAGAGAACTTGCTAACGTTCAAGCTTTTGGATTAGACCCTAACAATGCTTTTCCCTTGATGGCAAGAGACATTAACTGGATTGATTCCAATCAAGGTGTGATGCTCGATAGCTTTTCTAAGCTGTCAACAGAATTAAACAAATCAGGATTGGCTAATCAAGTAGCGCAGGTAAACATATCAGTAGATGGTGAAGTAGTCGATACAGTTCAACCAAACCAGTTAACCGATAGTCCTCTGGGATTAACCTATGAAGGTACAGTCGAAGATTTAGATGTCAGCATTGATGCCGAGAACATAGTTACCGCCGAGGTAGTTTACACACCCGCAAGCAATCTTGCCACCACAGACGTAGACTTTACCGTTACCGCAGGAGAAGGTAAGCTAACCGACAGTAATGGTAATCCGATTGACGAGTCGGCAAATACTAGTGGAGATGAAGATCCTTTTGCCAGAATACGTAACGGTGGAGATGGCAATGATGATATTATATTACCCTAGGCTATGTAGATCAAGGCGCAAACGGTGGCGATGGTGGCGATTACATAGTCGGCAACAAGCGAAATAACATCCTCGACGGTGGTGCAGGGAACGATACTATTTATGGACATGGTGGAGACGATACAATTACCACTGGTGAAGGTCGCGATAAGATAGATGGTGGCGAGGGAATAGATACAGTAGTCTATAATAATGTCACCCATCAAAGAAACAACAGTATCTTTTTCCGCCAAGCTGGCAATACGGTTAGCTACAACAGCACTGATTCATTAACTAACGTAGAATTTATCCAGTTTGCTGATCTGCGAATCAGTACTGAAACTCAAGAAGTAACTCCTGTAATTGAAGTTGAAGAAGTTCAGGTAAGAGAAGGAAGCACCGCTACCTTCAAC
This sequence comes from Waterburya sp., assembly GCA_965218345.1. Lineage (GTDB taxonomy): Bacteria > Cyanobacteriota > Cyanobacteriia > Cyanobacteriales > Xenococcaceae > Waterburya. Next base: position 3,640,251 of record CBDCKS010000002.1, on the reverse strand, counting down.
TTTAAATTAGATATGCCAGCACCAGTAGACGTGCAGTTTGATTACAGTACTGAAGATTTAGATGCTGTTGCAGGCTCTGATTATCTTACTACATCAGGACAAGTAACTATCCCCGCAGGAGAAACTACCGCTACGGTTGATGTTGAAACTATTGATGATACTGTCTATAACGAGCCAACAGAAGCATTTGCTTTAAATCTATCAGGGTTATCTGGAGCTACCTTTAGCGATAACAAAACAGAATTTGGATTAGTTGCCTATATCGAAAATAAAGATGAAGCCTTGGTTCTCAATGGCGGAACAGATGATGATGTTTTAACTGGAGGAAATAGCAATGATAGCCTACGTGGTTTTAATGGCAACGATTATCTTGTCGGCAATGAAGGAAACGATACTTTAAAAGGAGACAACGATAACGACTACATTGATGCTGGTGCTGGAGAAGATCTGATTCTCGGCGGTGCTGGCGATGACAACCTCGATGGGGGAAGCCAAAACGATACTTTAATTGAATCAATCGATCATAATCTGGCTCTGGGTAACACTCAGCTAATGGGGAACGGTACAGACACCATTAGCAATATTGAACTTGCCAAACTCTATGGTGGCGATGGAAATAACAGTATCAATGCCAAAAATGCAGCCAGCCTCGAAACCTTTATCAAAGGAAATGATGGCAACGACACTCTTCAAGGAAGTCAAATAAATGACACCATCCAGGGTGGAGATGGTAACGATCTTCTGATTGGCAATGCTGGCAATGACAACCTTGATGGAGGAACGGGAGACGATACTTTAATTGAATCAATCGATAGTGACATGATTCTTAGTAACACTCAGCTAATTGGCAACGGTACAGATATCATTAGCAAGATTGAACTTGCCAAACTCTATGGTAAGTCGGGAAATAACCTGATTGATGCAACTGGTGTAACAAATATCGAAGCCATAATCAAAGGCGGTGATGGTAACGACACCCTCCGAGGTGGTGCAAAAAATGATAATCTCCAGGGTGACAATGGTGACGATATTTTATTTGGTCGTGCAGGAGACGATGTTCTCAATGGCGGTGCTGGTATTGACCGTCTCTATGTAGCATTAGATAGCAATATTACCTTAACTAATACTCAGGTAACAGGAGACGGCACTGATACATTCAGCAGTGTTGAATTTGCTAATCTCTATGGTGGCGGTGGAGACAATCTAATTGATGCAACTGGTGCAACGAGTCTTAAAACTTTTATCAAAGGCAACAGTGGCAACGATACTTTAGTTGGTGGTGCTAATAATGACAATATTGAGGGTGGCGATGGTAACGATTTTATTATTGGCGGTGCTGGGGTGAACAGCTTAAGCGGTAATGGTGGGGCAGATATCTTTGTTCTGGAGTCAACAGAAGGTAGAGACGTAATTTTTGGCTTTAGTGACGGTGTTGATTTATTAAATTTGGCTGGTTCAACCAGCTTTAGCGACTTGAATATCTTTAGCAATGCAGCAGGCACAGCGACCATAATTAGAGACATTAGTAATGACAATCAACTCTTGGCAATTATTAATGATGTTAGTGCAGCAGCTATTACCGAGTCAGATTTTACAGATATCTAAAGATGGTGTTGCTGAATTGAGGTATGATTTTTCCAAAAGCGATCGCGGTTGCGGAGGACGCGACGTTAGAAGCTAATTCTTTAGGGCTTGCCCTTGTTATCCCACGTAGATGGGACGAATGGGGGTATCCTTTTGGACAAAGTTAGTTCTTTGGGGTGTCGCCTTTTTTTAGTTTCACTAAAACTGTCCAAGAATTTTAATGTCGCTACAATTAGTGCGTAGCATCAGTTAGGAACTAGCTTTTTTTCTCATTTGAAATTGGTTAATTTGATTACCAATAAGCTGATTTAACTTGCTAAACTTTTTGCTACCTAAAAGCCATAAAAATCTTTTGATCTTGGCATTGAGAACACAAAAGTAGCTATTTTTAACAATATAAGGCTGTTGTCCATGCCATTTTGTACCAGCATACTTTTTAACCTTGGTAAAGATTGCCGATCTAGGTGGGGAGTTTTTCTTCAATCTCCATTCTGGCTCTAGAATTAAAAATTGTTTTAAAACTAAACCAGTCCATAGCTGAGTATCGTCAATAATCATTTTTCCTCCCACCTTCAATTTTCGGTATGTATAATACCAATCAATAAATGGAATAGGAAACGCATGAGAACCATCAATTAAAACCAAATCTAGCTCATTAGCATTTAAAGACGGTAAAATCTTTTCTGAGACATCTATTTTAAAATCGATTTTATCAATATTTATCTGGTGTTTTTGGCAATATTCTTTAATGCGATCGACCTGTTTCCGACATGGACTGATACAAGTATGATGGGAAGATTTTATAGCAAAAAGAATTGTACTAATTCCCGTACCTGTCTCCAAAGTTACAGAATCTTCATTGACTTTTTCATTGATGTAGTGAAGAATTTCGTCAGATAATTGCCAGGAGGTAAGTTGACCTGAACCTTCTTCATGGATCGAGGGAGGATTTTCTAATAGATTCTGTAATTTTGTCATGTTGATTACTAGCTATAGATTATTAGTTATGATGATCCTAATAATTGTACGGGACATTAATAAAAGTATATTAGCGTTTAATATGAAAGGTTAAAATTGGTGAAAATACTTAAATCGATCCGTAAGCAGCTTGATTTTTGATCGAACAAGAATTACTTTTTAACCCGAACTTAGGTTCAGTTAGATTTTTTCACTGACTGCACTTTGATAAACTTGGCTAGATTACCCACAACAAAGGTTAATTGTTAGAGTTTAGAGTAATACAGCCTAAACCTATTGAGATAAATTATTAAGCTAATGATGAATTTAACTCAGGAACTAGCAAACGGTGTAGCTCAAATGTTTCCTGATGCTATTTTCTATAAAAAGACTACCGAAAAAGTAGTTGCTTTAACTATCGATGATGCGCCCTGTTCTCAGGATCGAGAAGATTTTGGTACTAAACTGATTTTAAAAGCGATCGCAACGCATAATCAGCAATATAGCCATCTAGAACCAGCTAGAGCCACCTTTTTTATCATTAGCAGTCATTTGTGTCCAGGTTCGCAAATTGTACCCGAAATTATTGCTAATGGTCATGAAATAGGCAATCATGGTGTTATTGATGAGACTCATGCGTGGTTGACTCCCCAACAGTTTGAACAACAGTTAAAAGAGGCTCATGAAAAATTGTTAGAGCTGACGGGGAATAATGAGATTCGTTGGTATCGCCCTGGAAGAGGCTTGTATCATCAAAAAATGCTCCAGGCGATCGCCAATTTAACGGCAGCAGAAAACTACGATCTTAGGCTAGTGCTGGCTTCGATGATTCCTTTTGATACTTTCGATTTTGCTAATCATCCTTGGTTAACAGCAATATATACCAGACAGATGATTTTTCCTGGGGCAATTTTGGTCTTTCATGCCAATTCGTTGAAAGTAGCCCGAAATACGGCGATCGCTCTAGAAACTATCTTAAGAGATTTGAGAGAAAGAGATTATCGCATCGTCACCGTCAGCGAACTGTTAAATAAAGATTAAATTAGCTTTCTTTTAAAGGTATAAATCTTTAGACAGAAGCAATCGCATCTGTATTTAGCCTAATTTCTAACTAGAGCAACTATATTGATCGACTACATGACTTATACAGACACAAAAGAGCAACCTCTAACTATTGAGGGAATAGAAGAATCAGCTATTGTAAATTACTTTGCAACTATCAATAGAGAAGAGTTTGAATTAACTGCTGAACTATTTGCAGAAGCAGGAGAACTATTAGCACCCTTTGAAAAGCCTATCATTGGTAAAAGTGCGATCGCATCTTATCTAACCAAAGAAGCCAAGGGAATGCAGCTACTTCCAAAACAAGGAGAAAAAATAACTAAAGATGAGCTAGAACAAATAAAGGTAAGGGGAAAAGTTAAAACGCCTCTGTTTAGCGTTAATGTAGCCTGGTACTTTAGCTTAAATGCTCAGCAGCAAATTACTCAAGTACAGATCGAGTTACTAGCATCACCACAAGAATTACTAGGTTTACAGTCAAAAAAGCAAGACAACTAACATTGACGTTGCTCAATGAGAATCTAAAATATCAATATCTTTTTGGCTTATTTTTAAAAAGCTTATAGCTGTTGGATGCTAGCACATCTATCTATGGTTAAAGCTTATTTTAAATATTTATCTGTCTTTATACAGTTACTTTTAAACGTAAAAATATATAGCTTGGTTATTAACGGCTTTGTACTTTTGCCAACAACCAAAGCTCTAAAAATATAATATTGGAGACGAATAAATAATATGGCTACAGCAGCTTCTGACCAAAATATCAGCCAAGCATTGAGCAGCTACAATAATTTATCCACAGACGAAAAATTAGCTTTACTCTGGTATGTTTATACCAAAATGGGAGAATCTGTAACTCCCGCAGCACCAGGAGCAGCAGCAGACGAGATTGCTGAAGGATTATTCAATCAAGTAAAAGAGTTATCTCAAAAAGAACAGCTAGAAGTACAGCGTAAGATTATTGAAGGGCAAGACAGCCTGGTTTCTCGTGAATATGGCTCTTTGAGTGAAAATACGAAGCTATACTTCTGGTATCGTTTGGCTCAAGGAATGGAAGCTGGAACTATCATTCCAGTACCTGATGATTACAAACCTGCTGGTAGTGTGACAGAATTGCTATCTCAAACGGAACAAATGGAGTTTGAACAGCAAATTACTTTTTTAAGGGACGCAGTAATAAATGCTGGTGCAGAACCAAAATCTGGTGCAGGAGTGTAAACTAACCATCATTTAACTAGTAGATCATTTTCTGATTTTAAAGCTATTAGCCTGGCTGCCTGACACAAGTGTCTGAAAGCATTGAAATACGGTAAAAAAAGAAAAAGGGCAAGTATATCATGGTTAGCTGAAAATGAATAGTTTTAAGCTTTATCTCCATGTCACGACTGCGCGCATTCCCTTGCGCCTGACGGCGACGCGGTGAGACAGTTGCGGTGGACGGGTTCCCCGGCATAAGCAAACTGTCGAACCCTTTAGGGGGTCGCTCGTCAACATCTACCCCTCTTGATCATCAACTACTGAGTTTACTCAGTCGCCCTCGGCAGTTGCTTCAAGTCGGGGAACCCGCCCAACGCACTGCCTCGCAACACGCTCAATACCAAGATTTTCGTCATCTCAAGGCACTAGCATGGATGATTAATGCACTGATATGTAGCAGCAAAATCAACTTAAGTGAGTGGGAGTCTTACGTAATAAGTAGAGCAACTCAAGCGCAAAGTATCGAAAGGAGATGGCAGAGGTTTGTTTACAATAGCCGAATTAAAGTCAAATCTTTGTACGTGCCGTTAGTGATGGCAGCAATGAGTTCTGGGAATGGACAACGCCTTTATCTAGCATTAGATACAACAGTTTTATGGAATCGATACTGCATGATTCATCTTTCCGTAATTTGTGGCGGTAGAGCAATTCCTTTTCTGTGGAAAGTCATAGAACACAAAAGTTCTACTGTATCTTTTGAAGAATACAGATTAATGCTTGGGCTTTCACATCGACTACTCTCCAAATATCCCGATGTAATGCTTCTAGCTGAGCGAGGTTTTGCTAATCATCAGTTAATTTACTGGCTCAGAAATAGTGATTGGCACTATTGCTTACGCCTACCTTGTGATGTAACCATTCATCGAGCAAGAAAGCATCCTATTGAAGTAAAGTATCTATGTCCATTAAAGTCTCAAGCCATTTTGGATCATCATATTGGACTTTGGCTCGATGGAGAATGCCAAAGTAATCTTGTTCTGGCTAACGTCAAGGGGGCGAAAGAGCCTTGGGCGGTTGTTACTGACGAAGACCCGACTCTGCAAACTCTATGGCAATATGCCTTGAGATTTCGCATTGAGGAATTATTTCTAGATTCTAAATCTGGAGTATTTCAACTGGAAGAATCTAGAATTCGTCATCCCAAAGCTTTGGAACGTTTATATTTGGTAGTAGCTTTGGCTCTCTTATTTGCTACCGCTCATGGTATGACAGTCCAATTAAAAGGGCTGAGAACTCAAGTCGATCCTCATTGGGAGAGAGGTTTAAGCTATCTCAAAATTGGTGTCAGGTGGCTCAAAGGCATTTTACATCAAGGCAGAAATTTATTTGACCCCATCCCCCTATTTTCTCAAGATACCCTACCTTGTTTCGCTTCAAAGAAAGCCAAACAGAAATACTATGATGCCATTTGGTTTACTAAAATTTCAGAATTAAAGTATTTGAAAATTTAGTCCCACTTCAATAAATGAAATGTGTCAGGCAGCCAGGCTATTAGCAGTTAGCTAGTAGCTTTATGCTTTTTTAGGTAATTAAGATAAATCTATTGATTGATTTAAGTTATCACTTTGGAAGGATATTTAATTTATACATTTGATTTTAAATAATATAGACAACCACAATATTCAAAGGAAAAAAAAGTTAGTGAGTACACCAGATCTTGGCGAACAAGCACTTAGTAAGGCAGTAGAAGTCGGATTAGAAAGCCAGCTAGATGAAGTAGACAATATAGATGTAGATATAAGAGCGAATCCTTTGGATCTGACTCAGGGAGAATTGGAGTCTGTCATCATTGACGGCAAAGGTATGGTGATGAAAAAAGAGCTAAGAGCAGAGAGATTAATCCTACAAACCGATAGTATCGATATCGATCCTATAAAAGCTGCCGTCGGCAAGATTAAGTTAGAGACTTCTACCAATGCTGAAACTAAAGTAGTTTTATTAGAAACCGATTTACAGCGAGCCTTCAATTCCGAATACATTAAGGGTAAACTCAAAAATCAAAAAGTAAATTTGGACGGTGAAACAGTTACCGTTAATGCCAGCAATGTAAAATTTGCTTTACCAGGAGAAGGAAAAATTAGCCTCAAGGCAGAACTTGAAATAGTCGAGTCGCAACAGGTAAAGCAGATTGCTCTTTTAGCCAAACCAATTATAGATGAACAGGGTAATAAAATTGTCATCGAAGACGTAGAGTATCCAAATGGTGAGAACACAGATCCTCAATTAACAGAAGCTTTGTTACGTAGCACTGAAGAATTATTAGATCTACGAAATTTTGAACTTGGTAAAATGACTGTACACATTGATCGACTTAATATAAGTCAAGGAAAAATAACTATGGCTGCTCGCACTGCAATTCAAGAGTTTCCCAATAGTTGAAGTGTAATTTCTCATGCCAATCGCGGTAAAGTAAGAGCTTATACCAATTTTCAAAAGTCGCTAAAAAGATAAAGTATTACTAAAACATTCCCAAGCAGCTAAAGAAGTAATAATTTCTCTACTGAGAGACTTCAAGATCTGAGCAACTTTTTACTTTGATTTTTCAAGGTTTTTACCTTTTTCTGTAAGCAGTTGGTCTGCACAGTCTTCTCTGCATCTTTAAGCTTTTACATTTATTTCACCTATGCAGCATTGCGATAGTCTCTAGGACTTATGCCAACATTTTTGTTGAATTGTCGATTGAAATGACTGTGACTGGCAAAACCACAGTTGAAGGCAATCTCAACGATTTGCAGGGATAGTTCTTGTTTGAGCAACCTTTTTGATTTATCGATTCGCTTTTGGATGATGTATTGGTGGGGTGATATGTCTAAATATTTAGTAAATAAGCGACACAGATAGTATTTACTTAGGTTTACCTGCTTGGAGATCGAGTTTAAAGTGAGCTTCTCATCTAGATTTTGCTCGATATAGTCTAGTACAACCTGCAATTTTTTTTCAACTGCATTTTTGTAGCTACTATCAATAGCTGTCGATGGTTTAGAATATTTCTTGAATAGGTGAACGGCGATCGCCTTACCCAAAATCCGCGCATAGTCAGAACAAGAATCGCGATCGCTTTCTAGCTGATTTTTTAAGGTCATGGCAATACCAGCGATCAAGGGATCGTCTACCGCAAACTGGGGTAAGATTTCCACGTTGTTACTGTCAAATTTGTTTCTCGCTAAATCTTTGAATAGATCTGCTTGAAGTGTCAATAAGATAAACTCAATCTCGTCTGACAAACTGGCATGGTAATCAGTTTCAGCGGGGATTATAGCCACATCACCAGGTGAAATATGTTCAATTCGTTCTTGACCATCTAAACTTCCTTTAACATCGCCTTCAGAAAGAAAAATCTTTAGTAAATGTTGTGAACAGAGATTTTGGGATAAAGTCGCTGGATGACGTTGATAATAATCAAACTGAATGCCTTGCCAATCCAAACCTTGACTAGATAAAAAAGGCTGATGATTCCATTGTGGTGTAAGCACCTGAGTATTTGAGCTGGAAGAATCTTTTAGTAATAACATTGCTTATATCTAAATAAATTATGTTGACATACAACGAACATAGATCGGCTTTTGAAACAGGGTGGTTTTTGAAGGCATAAAGGACTTCAGCGTTTGGATAATCGGTTAATGCTTTTTTTTCAGACATTTTTTCATTTACTTATCTCCGATTTAAAGCTTGAACTATAGTCATGTATGCGTTAATTGATGGATTTGCAATTGTTGGGCTACGAACTCCCAATTAACCAAATGCTCTAAAAATGTTTGCAGGAAACTAGAACGACGATTTTGATAGTCGAGATAGTAAGTATGTTCCCAAAGATCGCAAGTCAATAAAGGAATTTGCTTATTTATCATGGGATTCATCGCATTTGCAGTTTTGACAACTTTAAGTCGATCGCGATCTAGTACTAACCAAACGTAGCCACTGCCAAATTGAGTTGTTCCTACATTCTTAAACTCAGTGGCAAAGCGATCGATGCTGCCAAAGCTATCGATCATTTTTTTAGTCAGAAATTTATTCGGTTGACCGCCACCATTTGGTTTTATGCAATTCCAAAAGAATCTGTGATTCCATACTTGAGCAGCGTTGTTAAAGATCGCTACTTTGCTCGTGTCGCCATAGGTAGCCAGAATGATGTCTTCTAACGATTTATTAGCAAATTCAGTCTTTTTGATGAGAATATTAAGTGTAGAAACATAGATTGCGTGATGGTCGTCATGATGAAACTCTAATGTTTTTTGGGATACATAGGGTTCTAGTGCATCATAAGCAAACGGGAGAAGTGAAAGTTCAAAAGCCATAAGCTCATCTGTTCCAATAGTGCTAGGAATTTAGAACGAACTAGGCGAAACTTATCGTTAGTTCGGACTATTGGTCTATCTACTTAACACTCTATTGAAGATTTCGTTTTCTTTCACTAAGCAAAAGATAAGTTATAACCTTGACGATCGAAGAGGTGCGATTTTGCCTAAAAGTGTTAAAGCTGGCTTTTCGCTTGAAGTTTATAACTTTAGATATACACGATCATTTTATTCTAAATGAAATAGTTCAAAATGAACTTACTAAAAAAATATCGAGTCAGTCAGGTATTTAACCTCAATTCGGGTTAAGAAAATTAGATTGTTAGAATAGCTTTAAGCTCTAAGCCACAAGCTTTAAGCTTTTTCGGAACTTTTTTATCTTGTAAATTTTAAAATTGAACTAAAAAAGCGGTTCTTCAACCAACCAAATAGTAAGGGATTCAGCTTCCATACGAACTCACGTTATTCAAGATTTTGTGGCGATTGCCTATCGCTTAAGCTTAAGTAAGAATCTATCTTTGATTCCTCAATACATTACATTAAAATTTACTAAAGTCCATAATCTAAAGTCTATAACCTTAGCTGTATGTAATCAATTCAGTTATATGCAATGATTTAGAAAATATTTGATATATTAATTTCGAGTCAGATTAAAAAACAAACCCACTCGAAATTAGCAGAGAATGCCAATCATTTTCTACTGAATTATCCTAGGAGAAGCCGTCGAAATGCAACTTCAGCCACATGAGTCAGTCGAGCAACCCCAACGCATTGCTCAACTAAAACAGGAGAATCAGGCTTTACAGGCTGAAATTGTTGACTTACGGCAGCGTTTAGCGATCGCCGAAGAACAAACCGCGCTCAACCAAGCCATAGAAACAGTCACTATTAACGAAACGCTACAGACCGAAATTCCGCTCCGCCAACGAGCAGAAGCTGCACTATGCGACAGCGAACGCCTCTTCCGCTATACCTTTGAGCAAGCTGCTGTTGGCATAACCATAAACGATATCGATGGTCGCTGGCTGCGAATCAATCAAAAATGTTGCGACATGGTAGGCTACAGTAAAGCTGAACTGCTAGCACTCACCTATGTTGACATTATCCATGCCGACGATCTTGTCGATAGTCTCGCAGCAGTTCCTCGTTTAGCAAGTGGCGAACTGTCTTTCTTCCAGGCTGAAAAACGCTACATTTGCAAGGATGGCTCTCATCTCTGGGCAAACACAACCGTCTCTGTCGTTCGCGATCCTGCTGGCGATCCTGTCTGCTTCGTCACCATCGTGCAGAACATCAGCGCGCGCAAAGAAGCTGAACTCGTCTCCCAAGGTCAACAAGGCGCACTCCAAAGCTCCCTTGCTTATCTTGCTAGCAAGCCAGAACTGGACAAATTTTTAAGTCAAGTCCTGGCAACAATACTAGAGCAGCTTCATGCACCTGTTGCGGATATTTGGTTACATGATGCCGAGCAAACAACCGCAAGGCTTCACTTAACTCGTTGGAACGCTCAACTTCTTTCCAATCCACCCAATGCTTTTAGCCCGTCTCCTATTCCTTTGTCCGTCTTTAAGCAGGTTTCAGCTTGGGAATCGTTGCATCACGAATATCAGCCTTTTGTTTACTCAGATTTGCCCAACCACCCAGATTTTGAAATCTTTAAGAATTGCTCAGCCGTGCGCGATGGAGTTCAAACAATGCTGTTGATGCCACTAGTGCTGGGGGATAAATTTCTAGGCGTTTTTGCGATCTCTCACTTTCAGAGTCATCCTTACCCTCCCGCAGCTTTGCATCTCGTTACTGCCCTGGCGCAGCAGGTAGTTTTAGCGATTCAATTGACTTGTCTGGCTGAAGATGCAAAACAGGCAGCACTTCTAGAAGAACATAATCGTTTAGCTAGAGAAATTCATGATACTCTGGCTCAAACTTTTAATAGTATTTCCCTACAGCTTAATAATGCCCAGTACTACGCTAGCGAAGATTCGGCAATCGCCTGGGATATTGTCGAGCAAGTAAAAAATCTAGCACATTCTGGACTTACCGAAGCCCGTCGCTCGGTATGGTCGCTACATCCCGATGCCGAGCAGTACCGAGATTTGGCTGGGTCATTGCAGCGATCGCTGACTCGACTTACCCTGAATACCGACCTGCAAACTGACTTCCAGATTGTCGGAACATCGCAGTCTGTGCCACCCGATATCGGCATGAATCTATTACGGATTGGACAGGAAGCTATTACCAACACTTTACATCACGCCCAAGCACAAACTCTACAGATTGAACTAACCTTTAGGACAGATAAAATTGTGCTTAGTATTCAGGATGATGGACGAGGATTCGACCCCCAGGTGGCTTGCGATCGCGGTGGCTTTGGCTTAATTGGAATGCAGCAACGCTGCGAGCGTCTAGGAGGACAATTAACCTTTCAAAGTCAATCCGAACAAGGGACTTGTATTCTAGTTCAGATTTCACTTACTTGCTAATTGTCATGACCTCATCCCCCGATATCCGCGTTTTAGTAGTTGATGACCATCCGATTGTGCGAACTGGTCTAACCACAATGCTTGACTCTGAACCAGGGTTAGAACCTATCGGTGAAGCTAAAACTGGCATCGAAGCAATTTCGCAATTTAACAAGCTGCATCCCCATGTCACGCTGATGGATGTACGTATGCCCGAACTAACTGGAGTAGAAGCGCTCGCGTCAATTCTGAAAGATTTTCCCGACGCTCGCATTATTATTCTCACTACTTATGACGGCGATGAAAACATCTATCGTGGGTTGCAAACTGGAGCTAAAGGTTATTTATTCAAAGATAGCGATCGCAGTGAGATCTTAACGGCAATTAGGACAGTACACGCTGGAGAAAATTACATTCCACAGCCTGTAGGTGCTAAGTTAGTCGAGCGCATGAGTAATCCTCAACTAAGCGATCGCGAACTTGGTGTATTAAAATTGTTAGCCACAGGCAAAAGCACTAAAGATATTAGTTCAAAGTTATACATTACGGAGGGGACGGTCAAGTTCCACATCACTAACATTTTGGGCAAGCTAGAGGTGAGCGATCGCACTCAAGCTGTTGTTGCTGCCTACCAACGGGGAATTGTCGATCTTTGAAGCAGTTAGGGAAGTCCAATTAAATAAACATCCAACTAAGATGTAAAATTAAAAGAGAGAAAAACGCCAATTGGTTTTCCTGATATGGAATGGACAGAATCATACAAGCAGATATTGAGAGAAACAGCCAAAACACTCAAAGGAATATCGAGAAGACGTTTCATGGCACAAATAGTTCTCGAACTAGGGTATGGCGGTCAATCAAAAGTAGAAAAAGAATTAGGTTGGAATCGTGGCACAATCAGAAAAGGAATATCTGAAGTAACCAGTGGTGTTTCCCAAAAAGATAATTTTCAAGCCAGAGGTAGAAAGAAAGTAGAGTGGCATTTACCTTCTTTATTGTCAGATCTCAAAAAAATCGTCGATTGTAATAGTCAGACTGACCCTAGTTTTAAAACCCAACGTCTCTACACTCGTTTGAGTGCAAAGCGAGTAAAAAAAGAATTAATCACTCAGTTTAATTACAATGAGCAAGAATTGCCCAGTTGTGAGACTATTCGTCAAAAACTCAATCAACTAGGATATTATCCGCAGCGTGTTGCCAAAACTCAACCTCAAAAAAAATTGCTCAAACAGACGAAATCTTTGAACAATTGTTTGAGTTTAACCAGTTAGCCGAAGAACAAGAATCTACCCTACGTCTATCCATGGATGCCAAAGCAACTGTCAAAATTGGTTCATTTTCCCGAGGTGGGAAAGGTCGAGTTCCGACATTTGCTTGTGACCATGATTATCAACCCAAGAGCAAACTAACAGCCTATGGCATTTTTCTCCCAGAGTTAGATGAATTGTTTTTGTATTTCACAGAATCGAGAGTCACTGCTGATTTCATCGTCGATGTCCTTGAACAATGGTGGAATTCTGTTAAAGAAAGATTTACTCAGATTCGCACTTTACTTATCAATCAAGACAATGGTGGTGAAAATAGCTCTCGTAGAACTCAATTTATGAAACGGTTAGTAGAATTTGCCGCTCGTCACCAGATTCATATTCGATTGGCTTATTACCCTCCTTACCATAGTAAGTACAATCCTATTGAAAGAACATGGGCGATCTGAGAACATCATTGGAATGGAGCAATTTTGGATTCTGTTCACACTGCACTCAAATTTGCTCGAACTATGACCTGGAAAGGAAAACATCCGAATATTGAGTTAATTCAGACTAATTATCCAACTGGGGTTAAACTTACTAAACCAGAGATGAATCAAATTGAATCTCAAATTCAACGTTTGCCAAACCTTCCTTATTGGTTTGTTGATATTTTTCCTATTTGTGATTAAATTTGGACATTTTATTTCTTGGAGTTCCCTTAGAGCAGTAAGAATGGGCTAAATATTTTTTCCCCAAGTCGCCCAGTCGCTACAGTTTGATAAGTGCATAACGTCAGTTACTCATTGACCGCCTTCCGCGGTCAACCGCAAGCCCCGCCTTTGCAAGGCGGGGCTTGCGGTTGACCAATTGCCATCCACGTAACACTTCGGCTACACTCCAAGCCTGAGCAAATGCACCTCTGGAAACAAAAGGCGCATTTCCATCAAAGATTTCGCTAATGCTTCCCAAACAACCATTCTGTAAATGGTATGCCATTGGTTCAATAAAACTACAGGCTAGTTTAGGATTGTTATATACTCGCAAATGAGCCTGTACAAAATGACCAATCAACCAGCCCCAGGTAGTTCCCTGATGATATGCCCCATCTCGTTTATAGCGATCGCCACCATAAATGCCCACATAATCAGGATGATCTTGAGCAAGCGATCGCAATCCAAAGGAAGTCAATAAGCGTTGAGCAACAATATCTACCACTTGTTTTTGTTGTCGAGCATTTAAAAGCGGTGAGTATCCTTCGCCCAGATTAATTACAGGTAACGAGACGGCAAAAATCTGATTGGGACGTAGGGCATCATCATTACCATCAGGGGTATCTAATACGTCATAGCAGTATTGCTTATCTTGATTCCAGAAACGTCCGAAGCCTTCTCTTGTTTTGTCAGCCATTTCTAGATATTCTGTCTGAGACTTATCTAGTTCGCGGGCAAACTGAGACATAACAATTAAAGCGTTATACCAAAGGGCATTTACCTCAATTGGTTTGCCAATGCGGGGTGTAACTACCCAATCATCTACTTTGGCATCCATCCAGGTTAACTGTACTCCCGTTTCTCCTGCGTAAATTAAACCATCAGAGTCGAGATGAATATTGTAGCGAGTTCCGCGACGATGCCAGTCTATAATCTCAGCTAAAGCAGGGAAAAGCTCAGTTAATAGCTGTTTATCTTGAGTATGAGCGTAGTAATCTCTAATAGCTTCAAAATACCAGAGAGTAGCATCAACGGTATTATATTCAGGAGTTTCTCCGCGATCGGGAAATACATTGGGCAACATTCCTTGGTCAAGATATTTGGCAAAAGTACGCAAGATAACTTTAGCTATTTCAAAACGACCTGTAGCGAGGGTTAATCCTGGTAAACTAATCATCGTATCCCTTCCCCAGTCAGCAAACCAGGGATACCCCGCAATAACGGTTTTGCCTTGAGATCGATCTGCCAAAGGGCGATCGACAACAAACTGGTTCGCTGCTAAGATCAATTGTTCGATCCAACTGGGTATAGTTTCCGATTGATTATTTTTACGAAATAACTCAATTAACTCTTGTTCTCCCCGTCTCTTGTTCTCCTCGTCTCTCAGTCTCCCCGTCCCCCAATCTTCTGCACTAGCAGCAATTGTTATTGACTCGCCTAACTTGAGAGTAACGCTACAGTTTCCTGCATATAAATGATCTTCAACACTATTCAAGCCTCGGTATTTTTCGATTGCCAAAGCAAAATTTTTGTACCATTCGTGGTTAATCTGCCAACTTACTATTTCTTGCTCTTTTACACCAGACAAATATAGATCCGTAGCATCAGCAGATGCCTTAACTCTGATACCCTGCTGTTGATTGACAATTTCAAAATGGCGATCTCCCTTACCAGTGCTACTATGGCGATCGCGATAATTAACTAAAGCTTTGAGAGAAAGAGTCAAAGGTAGAGTCCCACGCAGCATCTTGTAGCGAATATAGGTTGTATTTTCTCCCTGCTGCATCCAGATTCGCTTTTCAAGCTTCGCGTCGGCGCAAGCATAAATCCATACAGGTGTCGTCCCTTCTAAATAGAATTTTTCTAGATATTTATAACCGTGAGGAGAGACTACATCATTCAACCAGCGATTAGTATGCAGAGGGTAAGAATTATTGTCATAGACGACAGTTTCATCGAGTTCAGCTAGTAATAAAGTTATGCCAGAGGGTGGCTCAAGAGCAGCCAACAGTAAGCCGTGGTAGCTTCTAGTTAATAATCCCGATACAGTACCAGAGGCATAACCACCAATGCGATTAGTTACCAACCATTCTCGCTGTTCGGCTACATTTAAGTCCCCGCAAATTTCTCGACCAAATTTTAGATTCATTTTAATTTAAGTGAAGCTTCACATCATTAACTTTGGCGGTGTGATAAACAAACATTGTCTCAAAGTTGACTTCAGTCATTAGCATTTTTGAGATATGTTTACTTATCAGATGGCTTTGATTAGTAAAATTTCCAACTAGTAGCAATATAATCCAATTAAATATTGAATTTCTTTTCTTTTCTTGCTTTTCCTGGTCTTTTATTGCCCTATTATGTAAAAAAAGGGGCAGAACAGATGGATTAAGCTACATTCAATCTAATTCTAAATTATTGCTAGTTTGGAGCAAGCACTTGAAAATACTTAAATGCGACGATCCGATCGCTTTTTCTGTACCGATGCTAAAGTTTTATTCAAAGTTAAGTCATTCAAAAAATACAGGAGATAAATCATGAGCGAACTAATCGTAGTTGGTTTTGATAACGAACTAAAGGCTGATGAAGTGCTACACAAGTTAGGAGATATGCAAAAAGAGCATTTAGTCGATCTAGATGATGCCGTAGTCGTTATTAAAAACGAAAAAGGAAAGGTCAAGGTAAAACAGTCTTATGACCTGGTTACATCAGGTGCGCTCAGCGGTGGTTTTTGGGGTTCGCTAATCGGACTTCTATTTCTTCATCCCCTCTTAGGAGTTGCAGCAGGACTTGCTACTGGAGCTTTGAGCGGTGCTTTAACCGACATTGGGGTTGACGACGAGTTTATCAAAGATTTGGGCAAAACCATAGAACCAAGTACATCGGCTTTATTTCTTTTAGTACGCAAAGCTACTCCTGATAAGGTTTTAGAAGAATTACGTCCCTATGGCGGAAAACTGCTACGAACTTCTCTCTCAAAATCAGATGAGGCAAGTTTAAAAGCTGCTTTAGAAAAAGCCAAAGTCGAAGCATAGTCTTTTTTGGCGTTGGTGATTTAGCGGACAAACGACTTGTTTAAGAAATGAGGTGACGTACAGAGCGTTTCTGTTCGTAGCTCTTAGCTCTTAGCTTTTTTTATTTGGTTTTAAGATCTGAAAAAATCAAAAATCATCCCTAGATTCACCAACGCCTAAGTTTTACTTAAAAACAAAGGTAAACGTGATTTAATCTACACTCGCTTTTCTAAATACTGACCGATAGTAATCTCTTGTCCTGCGCGGGAAATAATAGTTTGTCTAGTGCGATACTTACTACCAACTAACTTGATTTCTTCCTCAAAGACGTTGGAATTATACTCGGTACGCAAACTCATAGTGTCTGGATTAGTAAAAGAACAAACAGCGATAATAGGTTTGGGGGTGGCAAAACCGCGATCGCGATATAGTATATTACCTTTTATCCCAAATACAGTTGAACCAGTAACAGGCTTGCGACTTTCGCTGGTGTAGTTGCTTTCCCAAGTAACTTTAGTTCCACAAACTAAGGCTGATAAATCTTTTAATTCATGGCTTTGAGCTAGTTCAACTAACTCTGGTGCGCCTTGCTCTAAAAATGAAATATCAAGTAAACTTTCTACCTCTTGAGGTTCTGCGTCTTTGTTGAGACTATAGTAGCGTCTGTGGGAATTCCAACTACCTGCCGACTTACGGAAAAAATCGACTGCTAAAGACTGTAAGGCAATATTTGTTGTTTCCGCAAATACCATTGAAAAACCTCTTTAATTTTTTGAGTGATTTATATAACAGTCTTTATGTCAAGGAAAAGACTCTCTGCGTAATATTTCTTAATTTATCACAAATTCATATTACCGCCACTCTTTCTTTGGTTATAGTTTCTTGATAAATTTATTTATCTATATTCGTAATATTTAGTATGTCTAATTATCAAAATCTTTTTGTAAAGCTAGTTACAAGTTTGGCGATGTCTGCTAGCGGGCGTGGAACATGGCGAAACAGGTTCGCCGTTTCCGCCCGCTCTAGCTTCGCGATCGCAGTTATCATTAGCTTGTGCTTTATATCCCCTGCAACTGCTGTTACCCAAAAACTACAGCTTAATAGCGCAACGGGTTACATAGTCGAAACAACCTTTAGCTATGATGAAAACCAAACTCCGATCGCGATTAAAGAACAGGGAGTAGGTAAGACAAATGCCATAGATTCAATGAAAGTCAGTTTCTATAAGCCTTCTGGTGAACTAATTGCCAGCTACGATAATATTGTTAATGGGGTTTCTCAAGGCAGCTATTTTGAATTCAATTTTGATCCTAAAACCCAACAACTATCAGGAAATATAGATCTTGGTGGAGAGTCAATAGGAGAAATGTACTTAAAAGGAGAAATTGAGCAAGGACTATCTTTGATTGAAGTGGAGACAACAGGAGAAGAAAAGATAATCGATCGAGTTTATCGATAAACTGTAAATATTACCGTGTCTCAAAAATTTTAGCAGCATTAGTAATTATTTATAGTCATTTCAATTAATTTCAGAGATGGTAACTTTATATTGATAATAAGGTCAAAATTAATTGCTATCTGCTACTTGCTAATTGCTACTTTAAAAAAAATCGTTTGGTCTCTATTTGGAATGACTATAATTATGGAGCGACGTTCTCTACTCAAATGGCTAGGAGGTTTTACAGCAGGAATTTTACTTGCCTCAAAAACTAATGCTCAAAGCGAATCAAACAGCGATCGCGCGATCGCTAACCCTACGGATCGCCTGGGTAAACTGCTACCTCTAAGAACTTTAGGACGCACACAAGAAGCCGTGACTATGCTCGGCTTAGGGGGATGGCATTTAGGCAGTCTTAACGAAAGAGATGCTCAGGCAAGTATTGAGATGGCATTACAGGGTGGGGTACGTTTTTTTGATACGGCCCAAATGTATCAGTCTGGCGGTAGTGAATCTCGTTTAGGTAAATTGCTCACTCCCAAATATCGAGATATTATTTACCTGATGAGTAAAACTACTGCCCGTAATGCTCAAGATGCCCGTAGTCGTTTGGAAGAATCTTTGCGTCGCTTAAATACCGATCATTTAGATTTATGGCAGGTTCACGCTATAGAAAATCCTGATGATGTCAACGGGCGGATTGCTAATGGCGTTTTTGAGGTGATGCAGCAGGCGAAAGCATCAGGCAAAGTACGTCATCTTGGCTTTACTGGACATACCCAGCCAAATGCCCATCTCCAGGTTTTAGAGCAGTCTGATATTTTTGATACCTGTCAGATGCCTGTCAACATTGCCGATCCCAATTATTCCAGCTTCATCCAACAGGTAATGCCAAAATTGGTTGAACGAAACATAGGCATTCTAGCCATGAAATCTTTAGCAAACGGAGGATTTTTTGGTGGCTCTTTTCATGGACAGCACGGAAACAACCCCAAAATCGTGCCAGATCGAGTAAGTGTTGCCGAAGCCGTAAACTTTGCTTGGTCTTTGCCTATTAGTGTTTTGATTACAGGATTTAATAATCTTGAACAGATGCAGGAGAAAATTGATTTAGCAAATTCCTTTGTGGCTATGAATGAGACACAGCGTCAAAATTTAATCGATCGAGTTGCCGACTTAGCAGGTAGAAAAGTTGAATTTTACAAGGCATAAAAGGCTTCTAGATTTGCTCAATGAAGCAATATTAAAGTTTTTAAACTTAGATCGAGAGACTAAACATAAGGTTGCGATCGCACTTAAGTTAGCTTCATTGATAATTTTAAAGATGGTGGCAAGTTCGGATACGCCCTCGGCAATAGCTATATCGGGGGAACCCCTCAACCGCTTTGCCTCGCAAATGAGAATAATTCCTATTTGTATCCGAGCCTGATTCATTAAATAGCTTGTCGTACGGTTTAGCACTAAATACTGCTACTTTAATAATCTGATTTAACTCAGGGAGATTCCTGCGGACTGGAGTGCCATTTCCATAAAGGTGTCGTGAGTGCTGCGTATTTCTTCGTCTTTTTTAGGTTTTCTTTGCACAAAGCTACCGTCTGGCTGTAATTCCCAGGCTTTACGGTTGTCTGCTAACATCACTCCCAAAATTTCCTGTAGGTCTTTAAAAATTTCAGGAGATTCAATCGGAGTTACCGCTTCGACTCGACGACTTAAATTGCGAGTCATCCAGTCGGCACTACCAATATAAATCTCTTCCTCACCATTGTTATGAAAATAGAAAATACGAGAATGTTCTAAAAAACGCCCAATTATGCTAATTACGCGAATATTATCACTTATTCCAGGTGTGCCAGGACGTAAACAACAAATACCTCTGACAATTAAGTCTATTTCTACCCCTGCTTGAGAAGCTTTATAAAGAGCTTGGATTACCTGTCGATCAACTAATGAGTTCATCTTAGCCACGATACGCCCAGTTTTTCCCTGACGGCAATTTTCGGCTTCACGATCGATCATTTCCACCATCCGTCCTCGTAAGCTAACAGGTGCAACTAGTAGCTTGCGATAAGACTTTTGCCGTGAATAACCAGTCAAGAAGTTAAATAAGTCTGTTAAGTCTGCCCCCAATTCTTCTCGGCAGCTTAAAAGTCCAATGTCAGTATAAATTTTTGCAGTTTTAGGATTGTAGTTTCCCGTGCCGATATGAACATAACGGCGTATTTTTTCTTTTTCTTGACGTACCACTAAAGTAATTTTGGTGTGGGTTTTGAGTCCTGTTACCCCATAAACCACATGAACTCCTGACTTTTCTAGTTTTTTCGCCCAAAGAATATTATTTTCTTCATCAAAACGTGCCTTAAGCTCGACTAGAACTACCACCTGCTTATTATTTTGAGCCGCTGCAATTAAAGCTTTAAGAATTGGTGAGTCTCCTGAAGTACGATACAAAGTCATCTTGATCGCCAAAACATCTGGGTCAGAGGCAGCTTCGGTTATAAAGCGCAACACTGTATTGCTAAAGGAATGATAAGGATGATGAACAAAAAGATCTCCGTGGCGGATGGCGTTAAAAAAGTTTTGTCCTTCGCCGCTTTCTTCGCCTTCATTTTCTTTTAACCAGCTAAGACGGGAAGGAAGTACGGAATTCCAAGGTTTATCTTTTAGTTCAGGCAAAGGTAATCCTAAAAAAGACATTAAGTCTCCTAGACTTAATAAACCATCAACATCATAAACATCGCTTTCTTCTAAGGCTAATTCTTGAATAATTGTCGAGCGAAGTTCAGCAGGAATAGAAGCTTCAATTTCTAACCGTACTGAAGAACCACCAATGCGCCGTTTTTGTAGTTCTTTTTCAATCGCCAGTAGTAAATCATCTGCTTCATCTTCTTCTACAGATAAATCGGCATTACGAGTAACCCGAAAAGCATAAGACTCTAAAATATTCATGCCTGAAAACAAATACTCTAGATTATGAGTAACAACCTGTTCCATCGGCACGCCAGTCCAAATCCCCTCTTTGCCTCGATGTTTTTGTCTTAATTCTTCGGGGAAAGTTACAAAGCGGGGCAATACAGGAGGAATTTTGACCCTAGCAAACAACTCTTGCTCTAAGGAAGGATCTTTTAACACTACAGCTAGATTTAAGCTGAGATTAGAAATATAGGGAAAAGGATGAGACGGATCGACCGCCAGGGGGGTCAAAACAGGAAAAATATAGTCTTCAAAAAATTGATTAATATAGGTTCTTTGTTCTTGATTTAGATCTACATAATTAAGCAGATACACCCCAGACTTGGTAAGCTCTTTCTTTAATACTTTTTCAAAATGCTGGTGCTTTTCCTCAATCATGGGGGTAAGAGTTTCGGCGATCGCTTCTAACTGTTGCTGAGGATTGCGTCCGTCCATAGACAGCTTAGTTACTCCTGCCGCTACCTGTTTTTTTAGTGCTGCCACCCGAACCATAAAAAACTCGTCTAGGTTAGAGCTAAAAATTGCCATAAACTTGAGACGTTCCAATAATGGTGTCCTTTTGTCTAATGCCTCCGCCAAAACCCTGCGGTTAAACTCTAGCCAGCTTAATTCTCGATTGAAATAATACTTGGGGTCGTCAAGATTAATTGCTTTATCAACGGATTTGGTATTGGTCATTGCGAGAGTGTAGGAGTTTACCGATATAGTCTTAGGATATTTTACACAATATATCTTTAAAATATTGCTCAGCTAGAATTGCTTTATCCCTCTATAGTGAGACTTACTTTTTAAGCTTTAGTTAAAGTGGCACTAATAGTTTAAGTCGTTAACCAAAATAGTTTTGAGTCGGGCAAAGATTTGAGAGAATCAATCAAAAATCTCGGTTGAATATATAATATTCTTAAGTTATCTGTCATAATTAATTTAGCGCAATATTAGTTGATTATCTTTTCCTAAGAAAACAGAGATTTGATGGCTGTAAAGCTTAACATTAAAAGCAAACACCATGGGCATGAAAATAAATAATAAATAATTTATATTAAAGATTTAAAGTTGTCTTATCTTATTTTTTATAAAGATAAGGTATTTTCTGTAGTATTTGCTTGTGTTAAGCAATATAAAATTGTATATTATTAACATAATACATTTCTTAAATTGCCTATAGTAATTAACGTAAAAATACTATACAAGAAGGCAGGAGTAATAACGATAACATTAATCTATAGCTAAAGCTTGGTTAAAATATGTTTAAAATAAGCCAACAGTATTTTAAAATTTTTATCGTTTTATCTTGCTACTTACTATAGTAAGCCAATAGCAACGGCATCCTTAAAAGTTATTAAATGTTTTACAATAGTCAATAACTAAACTTAGTTGAATTTGCTTTTTATAGATTAAACTAGAACAGCATCTTTAAACGTTTTATTGTTTAAAAAGTAAGTAATTTTAACTCTGTGGTTTACGGCATTTATTAAAGCTAAGTATTTTTATATTTAAAGTTTATATTTAAAGTGAAAATTTATATTCCTCTTTTATATTCGGAGAAAATAAAAAGACCAGATAGAAAATATTTCTTAAATAATATTATTGGAGAAGATTTTTTAATTCTGCTTTTATCCTTTGCTTATTCTAGTCCTCACCTGATGCTAGATATTCTTGGCTTATTCTTTTTGCAAATAGCTTTTTGGTGCATTTACGAACTGGGCTATATAGAAAATGATATAATTGGCGAGAAATTTGAGGATAAAGCTATACTTTCGTATAATTATAAATCTTGTGAATACTCGTTCAGGCTTTGGCAACCTTGGTTATGGTCTTTTGCTCTATCTTTCTTCGGCATTCTTGCCATCTCCAAGGATCGAGGTATTAGAAATAGTGCGGGAATAACAACTTTTCATAAATACGGGTATGACTTAAGCTGGATTTCTCAAGAATTAGTTTTATGGCTTATTTTTTTACTAACCTTAAGGTTTTTATTTCACGTATACAATAAGATTAATAAACAAAGCCGAGTTTGGTTTTATTCATTATTACAGACCTGTCGATACTTAGGTTTTTTGGCAGTTATGACTACCAATACTGTAGGCTTAATGCTGTTGGTTAGCAACATTGTAACTCGCTCAATTCAGTATATACTATATCGTTATTTAGGCGGCAAAAATAGCAGCTGGCCCATGGACTTTCCTAGATACTTTTTTTGCTTATTGATCTATCTTTTATTAATCGGCTCAATAGCTGTTAATGAGCGTGACTTATCTTTAATCGTGAACCCTCAAGTGTTTTTGATTGCTGCTTTTTGCGTGTTAAGAGGTGCAAAGCATTTTTATAATGTTTTTGTACACTTTCTTCCCGTAAGTGAAGATGGTTCTAATCAAGTTACCCTAACTAAAAAGTAAAAAAGCTTAATTAGGTTTTAGTTTGTAATCGATAAACCAAATCACTAAAAGGTTGCCAATTATTATCTTCACTAATAGCTTGCCATACGGATTCAATAGTGAGACGTAGCAAAGCAGTGGGAGGATTATAAAATAATAAGCGATCGCCTATCTTTTCCATTTCTGCTGCTGGTAATTGGTTTAGACATTTATGGTACGAGCTACGCCAGCGATCGCTGATTTGCTGAGTAAAAACAGCATTTTCTAAAATCAAATTACTGTCTTCTCGCCAACCATAGTTAAATTCTTCAGCGAAGGCAGTAAAAAAGCCATGATAGCTAATATCAGTACTTTTCAATAATTCAATAGTTTGAGTCAATAACTGAGAGTAAAATAATTCAGAAGAGGCTTCAACAAGTCGATCAGAGTTGCTTTGTGACCGAAAGCCTCTCTCGACTTCAAATCCTAGCTTTTGCAACATCAACTTTCGATAGTGTTCTTGATAGCAATCATCGAATTGCGCCAATCCAGCCTCAAGCTCTACTTTGTCTGTAACCATTGCTAGAGGTAATTGCAGCATCTCTAAATTAAATTTACAGATATATGGTTGATTTCCATAGCTGTAGCGTCCACCATAGTCAAAGCTGGCTGCTGTAAAACGATCATCATAGGTGGAGATAAAAGCATAAGGACCATAATCAAAGCTTTCCCCTGTAATTGACATATTATCGGTATTGAGTACGCCGTGGCAAAAACCTGCTGCCATCCATTGTGCTGCTAGTTGGGCAACTTTAAGAACTAACGTTGCGTAGAATTGATGATATTTAGCTTTAGTATCGGGAATATCAGCATAATAGGTAGCAATAACGCTATCTAATAGCTTCTCAATCAAATCTGGACGCTGAAGGTAGTGAAGTCTTTCAAATGTACCAAAACGAACATGGGAACTACTAAATCTCACCATCACCGACGATCGCGTGGGGGAAGGTTCATCACCACGCCATAAAGATTCTCCTGTCTCAATTAAACTTAAACAACGAGAAGTTTTCACTCCTAATTGGTGTAAGGCTTCGGCTGCCAAAACTTCTCTCACTCCACCTTTAAGGGTCAATTTGCCATCAGCAGTACGAGAGTATGGAGTTCTACCTGAACCTTTAGTCCCCAAGTCATAAAGGTTGCCGTCTTTTGCTCTTACCTGTGCGTATAGAAAGCCTCTGCCATCACCTAAAAAGGGGTTGTACGCGCCAAATTGATAACCATGATAGCGTAAAGCTAAAAAAGGGCTTACTCCTGAGAATTTACCAAAAGCTTCAATAAAATCAATATCTTTGACGTTTGCTGACTTTAAACCTAATAAAGGTAATAATAAATCGTTGCGAAAACGTAGATAGTGAGCGGGAAACTCATCCGCTGCCACTACATCATAATAATCATCTCCCAAATTCTCCATTACTGGTTCGTATTCAAGATTGAAAAGAGGATTGGGATTAATTTCCATATATAGTTACAAGATTAGACAATTAACTGGCTTTAGAATTAATGTATCGTCTAATCACCCAGCTTACTTAACTTATTTACCTCAATGGCAGACCCTATTATGTATCAAGAGGATGGCTATGTCGTCCTTGAATCAGATTGCTCAGAACAATTTATGACTGCCGACGAATTAAAAGCCAAACTGGTTAATCTTTTGTTATTAGAAGAAGTAATTATTCCTAGAGAATTAAAGCAGTTTAATTCGCTGAAGTTGCAGGCACAGCACTTATTAGATAATTATTTTGAGTTAGATATAGGTGCGGATCGATATTTACAGTGGTACGTGGTGCGTCTAAATAACCCAAATTCGACATAATCAAACAAGAACAGAAGGGAGGGGTGGACAATCCTTTAGGCTCTAAATCAAGAGAGACTTTTGGCGCGATAAATAGGCGTATACAATCAACCTAATCTATTTAAAATTTATATACAGGTGCTTCTATAGAGCGATCTTTTACATCTCCTTGATTGCCCCAACTTCTATTTATAATTACATCTTTTTTATCTGATTCCGAATCAGAAATATTATACTGACCTAATTTATTTAAATTGTCGTCTAGAGATTTAGATTCCGATTCGCTAGAAAAACCCCAGTTACTATCCCCAGCTTCGATACCCTCAAGATAACCAGAATTATAATTATTAGAGGTTGAGTTACTAACAGGTGTGGATAAATTCCCTGTGGATTCTGAAGGATTAGTCTGGGCATTTGCCTGCACGCTATAAACACTTGTTAATAAAAAGCCTAAAGCGATCAAACTATATTTGCGTATAAATTTTGTGTTAATAATAATAAGCATAAGAAGTATTTAATAGTTAATACTAAATATTCTAAAAATTTCTGCGATTTATGACATCTCCATAAAGATATAGTTTGCTATCTATCAACGGTAGTAAAGGCTTGATGAATTACTAAAACACAACTACTTTATCTACGCTGCCACCAAATAAAAATACCAATAACCAAAACTGCTGTCTAACTGTGCTTGAAAATCGCTTGGGGTATTTGTGGCAACAACTTTACCTTGATTGATAATTATAACGCGATCGCCCGCCCTAATTCCTTTGATTTTGGCGACAAAATGCAAAAAGCTTGTTACTTGTCATATCTTGTCTTTATTAGACGCTTATGAACAGATAAAAACCGTTTTTACTGGTAACGAAAAACTCTCGTTAAAATTATGCTTAGATCCAGATATATCTAATTGGGAAAAGCTATTGTTATTGATTTATGTGGGTTGTGATGCTGATGTAGAGGAAGTCTACTTAATCAAAGAGAATTTAGATGACAACTGGTGGATAGATACATATTCATCTGTACCAAATTTAGATATAAACATAAACTTTGATGAGTTTTGATTGGATAGAATTTTATTGTTTTGGAGAAAACACTACAAAAAATTTAGTAGTAAAACTAGGCAATCATGGAAAACCTATTCCTCCGATCTCTATGTACGATAAGGCAGCATTACGCTCATGTATAAGTAGAGTATATTACTCAGTATTTTGCTTGATTAGGAATTACTTGCGTGATGAACTAGGCTACTCTGAAATGGATGGACGTAATCAAATACAGGAAAAAATAAATTTACATAGAAGAATACCTGAAATACTTGGGCAAGAAAGCTCAAAAGATTTGAGAAAGATTGGAATCAATTTGAAGACTTTGCGAGATTATAGAAATAAAGCTGATTATGAAGATACATTTCAAGGCTTAATTAAAGAGACTAAATATTGTTTGATGTTATCCAAATCTATAATTTCAATAATCAATAACTTATAAACATAAATTATTGCTTGTCATATTCTCGTAAATACTCTTAAGTGCAAGCTTTTTCGATAATTTGTTATAGCAATATAATATCCACTTTATAGAAATTTCAAGAACGTGAATCCCATCTTTTGAACAAAGCTAATTCACACGCTTGCGTTAGTTATTGTTTCATTATCCCTCATCCCTTCAGATAAATGGTTTTATAACCTTGCGAGCAATTGCCAAATCAATAGTAGAACGAGCGATCGCAAAACAAACTACACTTTGAAATATAAAAAATAATAAAGATAATAGTTCAGATGAAACAAAGTTTGCCTCAATCAGAGCAAGTCCTCTGACTAAGCCAAATGCCAACACTGCACCATCATTCAAATGTAAGTTGCGCTCGTCGCGAATGATATAGCGATAGGTAACGCCAAACAAAAAACCGCTAACTGCACCGATAGCTAACTGGATCGACAACTCCCAATATATAAATGTCGTTGTTTCTGGCTTTGCCACCAGATCGCCAATCCAAGTTTTAGCTAGAACAATCACAAATTCAGCCACAGCAAAAGCGACTGCACCCAATATTCCTGCTTTGACAGATTCTATTCTTTCAGTTACTAAACTAGGCACAATCCTCACCACAAAAGACCACTTAAGAAGTATGATAGGGTTTATATTGCCAGATTAATTACATATTTCAAAACTAAAATACTGATATGGATATTTTGACATTGGGATGGGTTACCATTCTTGCTTTATTCACTTGGTCGATTGCTATGGTTGTTTGGGGTCGTAACGGATTCTAAATTGTGGAAACAAACGAATTACTAAATACTCTATTTCTTGTTGCCGTGGGTATCCTAGGTCTGCTTAGTTTGGGGATTTCATACCTAACCATAGTTCAGTGGCGCGATCGCCGTCGCCAAGGACGCGACAAGCGAGGCGGAGCTTAAAAACTCAGCAAAAAGCAATATTTAACCGCGGTAGGGATGCTTTTTTGGTGTCCCTATAAATTTCTAACTTGCTAATTATTAGTTACTGATAGTCTAATACTAAATCCTGTTGAGATACACTATTTAAAAGTTGTGTGAAGGCAGAGGGCAGAGGGCAGAAGGTTTTAACCCCGTTCTAAACTTCTAATTTAAAAGTAGGTTTTCAGAATCGGATTTAGTCTAAAAGAGCGATCGCACTTTGACTTCAGCTATCGAGAGCAAAAAATGACTGGCTTATCTTTATGCTAAATTTCTCTGAAATTAATGCTTAATCTGCTTAAGCAATGATAATTATTAAATGTTCAATGATAAATGTTTAATGAAATGACTAAAGCCGTTGTCAAATTCTCTTCTGAAGACTGTGGTGTCTGCCACAAGATGTCCTTTTATGATGCCAAAGTTGCTAAAGAGCTAGATTTAGAATTTATAGATGTCAAAATGCAGGATACTGCTACCTATCGCCAGTATCGTCAAATTTTGCTGGCGCAGTATCCCGATAAAAAAGAAATGGGGTGGCCAACCTATATAGTTTGTGACTCTCCTGAAGCAGATTTTGAAATTTTTGGCGAAGTCAAAGGCGGTCATCCTAAAGGAGAATTTCGCAAACGTTTACAGGCTATTTTAGACGTTGTTGATTGAATATATAAAACTTGCTAAGAAGTCTGCTATTGGCTTATTGAGTTCACTGAATCAGTTTGAATTCATCAAATTTAATTGCAGAAGAGTTTGGTTTACGGGTGTCATAACGATAGCTGCTAACTGTTCCTGTTTGAGTTTCCAAAATACTAAACACAGTAATATCGTTACTAGCAATATATGGTAACGGCTTACCTGATTTATCAGTCAGGGGAGCAATGCTAGGCATAATTGGATTCAAACCATTAGGATCGCCTATTTCAGCATAGTTGCGTGGACTGTAGGTAGGAATTGGTCTTTTATTATCTTCCAAATGCGCCCCATAACTATTACCCACATTAGAAGACTCCAAAAAGTGCATTCCCGAATCACTCTTAAAGCGATTCCATAAATGAGAATGCCCATAATAAACCAACTGTACCCCTGCTGATTCGAGTAAAGGGATTAAGTCACGAATAATATAGTCATTTTCAATTGGGTAGTCATAATATCGCGCAATCACCTTGCCGTCTTTGGCGTAAGAAAGCTTTGGTTGCGGATCGGTATAGGCGGGAACAATATTACCCCCCAAAGTATGAGGCGGATGGTGCAGCATAACTATTTTGTATTTTGCCTCTTGATAAGCCTCACTGGCTAGCTCTTGTTTTAGCCACTCATATTGAGAACTTCCTTTAGCTATAGATTCAAAGATATGCTGTCCATGTCCCCAAGCTTGAGGATCATCTAGATTGAGGTTACTTTCTTTATACCTACCTTGCTCATCTGCTTCTAAACTAGGGCTGCGCCAGATATTGGTCACATATAGAGAAATCAACCTAATATCACCAAAGCTTGTGGCATAGTAGTTCCCGCCAGTACTATTTTGAGGAAGGCTAAATATCTCCTCGTAAGTGTCGGTATTAAAAGAATTATTCTCGATCCAGTCTGCTTTAAATTCTGCGTTATTAGCAGGATTAATTTTTGTCGCCACAGATTGATAAGACTCTGTAGCTATTTTGCGAGGAATAGGATCGTTGAATACCTCCTTAAGCTTTGATTCAGCACAAAATCGCCCCATAACCTCATGATTACCGATCGCAGTAAACAAAGGAGCGTGTTGAATTATTTCTCCTCCACGATAGGTAGTAATAACGCCATCGCTTTCCAGCTTATAGTTAGCTTTACCTTGTAAAGCGGGAAAAAATGCTCCTCCACGGCGATCGTCAAACCATTCTGAACCGCGATCGCTAACGTTAACTAAATCGCCTGGAAAGAAAACTGCATCTACTTGTCCTACTGTTTTTACAACCTGTTCTAAGTTAGCCGTTGTCATAGGCATTAACTGGTGATCTGAAGTAAGCAGGATTTTTAAGGCTGTATTTTCTGTGGGTAAACTAGCAAAAGTAAAAGCTTCGCTACTAATATTTTTTTGCCCTTTTATGCTAATTACCTTATAGGGCAGACGTTGATTAGGAGTTAAACCCTTGATGGTTGCTTCATGTCGCCAAATATTTCTAGGAGTAGACTGAACAGGAGGATTATCTAATTGCGAGTCTGGATCTTCTCTGACTCGACTTAGTTTGGTAGTATTGGCGACAGCTTGCTGTTCAAACTCTGTGCCGTATTTAACCAAATGGCGATCGCCTGCAAATTCTGTGAACCAGACCACATTTATAGTTGTTTTTGTCGGTAGCTGGAGAAAAGGATCGCTCAATAAAGAATCATTATTATTGCTATGCACTGGTTTTTCAAAAGCAAAAGTCATAGAAGAAAAATAAACAACGCTTAACGCTAGGATAATTAAGGTTAGCCATTTGAGTTTACTGCTTTTCATCAAATTGATTGACAACTTAAATTAACCGAAAAACTATTGCTTACTAAGGGTTTCATATTACTATTATTTGTGTCTTGAACAGATTCACGCTAATTACTCAGTACAATTGACTAATAGTTGTTATCCTGATTTTAAAACTCTATAAACTAGATATATATAGCCTTTGGTATTAAATATAGTCAGCAATACTAAAATACATTTATCAAGTTAAGGTAAGCATACAAATAATCTAAAATACGATTAAGAAAGCTCGTTTTTAAAATTGCATATATTTTCGGCATTGTAATATTTACGAGCAAAATACTTTTTCTGTAAGCTTTCTAGAAAATAAGTAGAAATATTCTTGGGTAGATAAAGGTTATTTTAGCTTTGATAAATACTGTTTTACACCACTTAAATCAACGGTTTTAAAGCTTTTCTGGAATTAGCTTTTTAATAGTTTGATAAAGACGAGAAAAGAATTAGTTATTTTTAACTATACTTGTCTATAATGATTAAGTAATAGAAAGAGTAATTTTACTAGGTTATTTGGCAAAAATTATAGTTAGGCTGTATAAAAACATTGGTGTTTTTGTGTTTCAGCTATTTTATAAATAACTAGTGAATTATAAATATTGTGTGTTTTGTGGTGTCCTTCTTCTGTATCCCACTCCTTGTTTTTCAAGGGTGGGATTTTTTATATTTATTATTACCGAGCCTGAAACTTTTACTGTGATTAAGATCTAGAAAATATCAACAAATAAAAGTATATCTAACTGTTTAATTAGCCTTGCAGCTTTTTTCCTAACATTTGATTTGTCAATTTAGGATCGGCGCGTCCACTAGTTTTCTTCATTACTTGCCCCACAAAGAAACCTTTGAGCTTTGTTTTACCATTACGAAATTGCTCTAGCTCTTGAGGATGGGCAGCAATCACTTCATCAATGATTTTTTCAATTTCGCCCGTATCAGAGATTTGAATTAAACCTTTTTTCTCAACTAAAGCTTTTGCCGAACCACCTTTGGTTAATAAGTCTGGTAAAATTTCTTTACCAATTTTGCCGCTAATTGTGCCACCCGTAATTAAACTAACAAGTTCGGCTAGGATTTCAGGTTTTAATTCAGTTTCTGTAATTTTAAGATTGTTGCTGTTTACATAAGCTGCAATGTCTCCCATTACCCAGTTGGCAACCTGCTTAATATCTCCGCCAGCAGCGATCGCCGCCTCAAAATATTCCCCCACGGCGCGATCGTCTGTCAGAACTCTAGTATCGTAAGCTGACAAGCCCAATTCTGACTCATAGCGATGACGTTTAGCCACGGGAAGTTCTGGTAATTCTGCTTTCCAGGTTTCTAATTGTTTAGGAGATACTTCAATAGGAGGAAGATCTGGTTCGGGGAAATAACGATAGTCGCTGCTTCCTTCCTTGAGGCGCATACTCTTAGTTCGTTGTGAGCCTTCTTCCCAAAGACGAGTTTCTTGATAGATCGGTTCGCCATTTTCTACGGCTGCAATTTGCCTTTCTATTTCGTAATCGATCGCCTTTTGAATTGCGCTAAAGGAATTCATGTTCTTAATTTCTACTTTAGTGCCAAATTCCTCTTGACCCACAGGGCGCACAGAAATGTTCACATCACAACGCAAAGAGCCTTCCTGCATCTTGCCGTCGCTAATGCCTAAATAAAGCATAATACGGCGTATTTCTTGGGCGTATTCGGCTGCTTCCTTGCCTGTACGCAGATCTGGTTCGGAAACTATTTCTACTAAAGGTATCCCTGCACGGTTAAAGTCTACCAGGGAGTAAGTAGAACCATCAAGGCGATCGCTACCACCGTGAGTTAATTTTCCTGCGTCTTCTTCCATGTGCAGGCGAGTAATTCCAATTTTTTTTCTGATCGGTTCAGCATTAGGTTTTTCGGCAATCTCGATTTCAATCCAGCCATGTTCGGCGATAGGCAGATCGAACTGAGAAATTTGATAATTTTTGGGTAAGTCGGGATAAAAATATTGCTTGCGGTCAAATTTACTATAGGGGGCAATTTGACAGTTAAGAGCTAATCCAGCTTTGACAGCGTATTCCAGCACTTTTTCATTTAATACGGGGAGTACTCCTGGATATCCTAAACAGATAGGAGAAATATTAGTGTTGGGGTTATCGCCATCAAATTTAGTAGATTCGCGACTAAATATTTTGGTTTTGGTATTGAGTTGACAGTGAGTTTCTAAGCCAATTATTGCTTCGTACTTTGTCTTAGGGAGTGCAACGCTAGTCATAAAATCTTTAACTTGATAAGAAGTAGTCTTTTTATTTTATCTGTTTTACTTCTTCTCAAAACAGGGTATTATGTCTTATTTTGTGATATTTTGTGACGGATTAATCTAAAAAATTTTGTTACCAACGACTATGTAAGACAGTAAAAATGCCGATATATTCTAATCATTCGCTTTTTTAAAAGATATAGACAACTTACATTTCAGATTATCGTATATTTAGTCACTATGCTAATGTTACCTAATGTAGGATAATTTAACTGTTTAATTAAGAATTAGAGTCTTGGATGAGTTTATAGCTTATAGCATTTAGTTTTTATGATTCGTATCTTAATAGTTGATGATCAGAATCTAGTACGTGAAGGCGTAAAAGTATTGCTTGCAAATACTGAGGGAATTACAGTTATAGGGGACGCTAAAGATGGCGAAAGTGCTTTACAACAAATTGCAGAACTACAGCCAAATACCGTACTTCTAGACATAGAAATGCCAGGCATTAATGGATTAGCTGTAGCAGGTAAAATTCGTTCTCAGTTTCCTCAAGTAAAAGTAATTATGCTGAGTAGCAGGGAAGACAAAGCCTCTGTACAGAAAGCAACTACCCAAGGTGCAAAAGGATATCTTCTCAAAACAGCATCTTCAAGTGAACTTGAATGGGCAATAAAATTAGTAGAGCAGGGATATTCTGCAATCAAATCAGAATTAATGGGAGAACAATTATTCCAAAACAATACAAATTTGCTCGATAAATCTAGTAAATTTAATTCTGTTCCTCAACCTATCCGAAACTATTCACAGGTGAATGGAGATGCAACCATATCTCACAGTCGCGATTTGGTTTCCACATCTGTAAGACCGCAAAATAATCAGACAGATTTAAACAAGCTAGAAACTTTGTTAGCAAATAATCCAGTTCAGCGCAAGCGTCCAACCCACTTCAAACCCAAAAAAGCTCAACGATTTCATAATGCAAGACTATTGAAATTCAGGAAGACCTTAGCGAGCTTTGAATTTAAACTCTTAATTTGCATTATTTTGTTTTCATTGGGATTTTTAATCTTTATTGCGCTATCTTAAACTGCTGATTATTATTGGGAGCATCCCATAAACCTGATAATCCCGACTTCTTCCCACGATCGATTGTTTGTCTTACTGCTGATTCTCCCCAGTCTAGATAGTCGGCGATCGCTTTGAGGCTCCATCCTCTTGTATTTTACTTTTATTTAGGTGGAGCTATTTAGACGTATACAAACTTAAAATGACTAGAACACTTTATCCTTTGTTTTTTGATTAACTGCCCCCAGCATTTGCCCCAAAAACGGTAGCCCAATCAAAGCTGGAATAAAGTAGCGAGAGGTACACAACAATCCTAATGCTGCCCCTGTTGCCTCACTAAAGTAATCTTGGTAAAAGTAAATTATGGCTGCATCACGAGTGCCAATTCCTGCGAAGGTTAAAGGGAGTAATCCTGCCAGGATCGCCAGGGGAGAAAGAGCCAAACTAATAATAAAAGGAGTGACGGCTTTAAGAGCCAGGATAAATAGCCAAATTTGTAATAAGTGTAAAAACCAGATAAAAATAGAGGTGCTATTAATTAATAATAGCTGTCGCCGATCGCACCAAAAATAACCGTGCATTTCTCCCCAAGCAGACTGCATTTTTCGCAATTTGATTTTGATAGATTTGGGTGCAAATTTAATACCTAATTTGAAAAATAACTCGGCAAATTGTTGCGAGCTTAATAGCAATACTCCCATAATTAAGCCGATCGCCACACCTGCGGTCATGATCCAAAATAAACTATCTTTGGCTGGATATAAAATCAAGCCAAAAACGCACCACAGCAGCAGGGAAAGCAAGTCACAAGCTTTCTCAAAAATAGAAATAGACAAAGCCAAGCTACCACTTATATTGGAACGTTCAGCCATAAAATAGGACTTGGCAAGATCTCCCATCTTTGAAGGTAAAACCATATTCAGCACGCTAGCACCCAAAATTAAGCGATTAGCCTCCAAAAAACCCAAAGTACGCCGTGGTACAAGCTGCTGGAGTCGCCATGAGGTAATTAAAGTAATAGGAATCACCATTGCTAAACTGATAAGCAACATCAGGCGATCGCAATTCTGAAAAACCTTCAAAAGATTAGCAAAATCAATTTGAGCATAGATATAAAGCAAAATAGCGACGCTAATTACCAGCGATATAAAGCG
This sequence comes from Waterburya sp., assembly GCA_965218345.1. Classification (GTDB taxonomy): domain Bacteria; phylum Cyanobacteriota; class Cyanobacteriia; order Cyanobacteriales; family Xenococcaceae; genus Waterburya. Next base: position 3,605,680 of record CBDCKS010000002.1, on the reverse strand, counting down.
TTTAAGATTCATAGATGATTTCTGAGTACAGAAGACAGAGATATGGTATATCAATTTAGAAAATATCAGAAACAATTAATATTCCCGCATTTTTCTTTGCGCCTTGGCGACTTGGCGCGAGATAATCTTGCTGGAGTATAGCTTGGTATAAATTTCTCTGTTACAGCTAATTGCCATTTTTGCGTAGCCATCATAATTCTCCATTACTTGTTTTTCTATTTAGTAGTATGAGGATCGATAATATCGGTTTGTTCGATCGAGCTCAAAAATTTTATATTTGCTACTTATGAAAAATAAATCTACTTCTTTACCATTTTTTAAATCTTGGCTGAGTAAAAGCAAGCAGCACTTCAACAGCATTCCCGTTTTAATTTGGCTAAATGCCATCACGATTGTGATTTTAAGCTTACTAAGTATCTACGCCAAGCTTAAAAGTAAAGGGACAGGAATAGAAAATCTATTTAGCGATCCTTTTTATTTTGGGATTTTTTATCTAGGCTGGTTAACCAGTGTTTCTGAGTTTATGTGGTGTACGGCGATCGCCATAAGTCTTTTTACCGCAGTTTTATTACCTCCTGCAAACCGTCGCTTTCAAATTTTTTTGTATGTTGGTGCGTCAATAATGTTATTACTCTACATTGATGACCGCTTTCGTTTAACCTTGATTTTGTGTGCCTTTTTTGGTACTTGCAAATTAGTTAAGTTAAGCGTATATCTTCTCTATGGTTTGTTGCTAATTACCTACGGTCGGGTGTTTCGTCGCACAATCAGTCGAACTCCTTATATTCCCTTACTGGCATCTTTTTGTTTATTTGGCTTTTCTAGCGCGATCGATATTGCGCCTATTGGCAGTCGAGGTATTCACGCCATGTTGGAAGATGGGACAAAGCTAATTGGTTTAATTAACCTAACGATTTACTTTTGGTGGATTTGTCAACAAGAAATTAAAAAAAATATGGCGCAAAAATTATAAATATATTTCTGGCACTGTATAGCAATATTAACTATTAGGGCGAACAACCGTTCGCCCCTACTGAATTTCAAACCCCTGACACCTCCATCAATTCTTCTACAGTTGAACAGTAATTAGTCATACCAAAACTGGCGGGAGTGACGGGATTATCATAAGTAAAGTGGCGATAGTCAAGCGAAAAACGACTCCAGGAGTCCATTTGAATCTGAAAAATTTGAATAAAGATATTAGCTAGCCAAATGTATAGAGGAAAACGGATATAAGTCCTTTTATCAAAATATTTAGCTATATCGGCGATCGCCCGATCTACGGTGATGGCTGGATTACCGATTACCAAGCAGTCTACTTCTGCACTTTTTGCTGGTGACGGAGAAAACTGAGGATTATCTACCAAATAATTAATTACCCCAGCTATATCCTTAGCGTGGATAAAATGAAAGCTGCCATCGATGCTAAACCAGCGAATCAAGCCAATCCATTTAGTTACATCCGTAATACCTGCGCTCAAATGAGAATAAGGTTTGTCTTTATCACCTCCAAAAACTAGAGTGGGAAAGACGACTATAATCTTATCAGCGATCGCTTGTTTAGCAAGTTGAGCAAAACATTGATACTTAGTGCGAATATAGTCATGACCAAATTGACTGGCTTGTAATAACAACTGGTTATTTTGATCTAATATACTGGCGGTAGAAAAATAAATAATTCGCTCACAAACTTTGGGATTGAGCAAATTGATTAACTCCAAAGTTTTAACTACGTTAATATCGTAAGTCTCGCTTTCTCCTCCCCATGCAGTAGCAGCTAAAATTGCCACGTTAATTTCTTTAAGTAGTAAATCGCTATAGTCTTCAATACGATACATATCTCCCTGTAGGATATGGATTCCTGGGCGAGCTTGATAATCAAACTGAAGCTTATCAGGATTTCTTACTAGCAAATATAGTTCGTGGTTAGTATTTTGAATTAATGCTTCGCTTATGTAGTGACCAATACAACCACTTGCGCCAGTAATAAAAATCCGTTTCATATTATATTATGTATAAATTCCTCATTAAAAACCCAATTAGATAAGCAACGTATTTAATTCACAATCAGGTTACTTCACTTTTCAATTTTTGCAAAGAAATTTGGAATGTTATCTAAATTCAGTGCCGATAGAGAACTTAAGTATAGATGTTCTTCAATATTCTTTAGCTTAATTTTTATTTGCTGGTAAAAATGCGCCACATCACAAATAATGTCACGCCCAAATAACCGCATACTGCTAACCAATCCAATTCGTTACTAGTAATCATTTTTACATCAATGTCTTAATGTTTGTGGTTCACCATTATCCTATGTCTTGTTCTTTCTACTAATACCACTTCTCTATGACAATGCAATGCACTAAATAAGATTTAACTCTTTTGCGTCTTTGCGTCTCTGCGTGAGATCTAAACATTAATGGAATACTTATTAACTATTTTGCCAAGAATAAAATATTAATACAGCAGCAGTTTACTCAAATCGATATCAACATTAGGAAAGGCTTGAAGTGTAATCGTTCCCGATTGGTATTCAATAATTTGTGAATAGATACCCTTTTGTGGTTGAGTATGAGCGATCAGCTTTTTGTTCTTTAAATCTATCACCCAATATTCAAGTATGCCGTTACGAGCATAAGTAATAATTTTTTTTTCGAGATCTTTTTTCAAACTTCTATTAGATACCTCAATCAGCAGATAGATATTTTCTGGAAAAGGATGATGTTGACGATAAATAGTTGTTGGCAGTTGAACGATCGCAATATCGGGTTCTGGTTCACTATTATCTAAGGTGATTGGATGAGCATCTCTGATATGTGCTTTTCCCTTAAGCAAGTTTCTAAGGTAATCACTGACTGATTGATTCGTATAGCTATGTTCAACTCCTTCGGGACTCATTTCAACTATATTTCCTTCTAGAAGTTCGACAGGCTTTCCTTCTAATACCCCTGAGTCCACTAACTCATGCCATTCATCTATAGACCACTTGTAAATAGTTGAAGCCATATTAATTTATCTTTTTCTATCACCAAATTTTAATAGTTCGCATACCTAGACAAAATAATTTTAGCTCATCAAAATGCTACCGATTTTAACTATTATTGAATTAATTAAGCTCACCTACCCATAATTGAAGTGGGATTTCATGTTGATAATTGATTGTTGATTGCAATCAACAGCGCACAGACTACTTAACAATTGTTAGAGAATTGATTTTCTGCGACTGCAATTAACCACCAAAAAAGCGAAGGTTCATTTACCAAGATTGGTAGGTAATCCATCGATACTTTCTAGGTTATTTTCTTGTTGATATTGCTTAATACCCGATTCTCCTTTTTTAGCTGCCCAATTAATTAAAGTTTCCCGATCTTCTTTAAATTCATATACGGGTACGCCAAAACCACAGGAAGTTTGTACCGATTCGATATTAAGTAATATTATCTGTCTTTCGCCAGGGATGTTAGGAAACAGGGAATGTAGAGTGTTAAAGCGATGCCGACCGCTAGCTTCGCGATCGCTCTGACTACTAATTACTTCTCCTCGACCGTATAATCTTAAGATTAGAGGATTTTCATCAAAACTACAAAACATAATAGTTATTCTGCTATTTTCGTGCAGATGTGCCGCAGTTTCGTTACCACTGCCAGTTAAATCCAAATATGCCACAGTATTGTCATCAATACAGCAAAAAGTATCAATACCTTTAGGAGATAAATTAATCCTGCCCGATAGAGGTGCGGTTGCGGTAAAAAAGATCTTTTGATTCTGGATAAAAGTTTGTAACGGTGAAGTTAGTTGAGAATAAAATTTTGCCATCTGTTTTTTATTACTATTACAATATTATTCTGCTATTATTTGTTGACTGACTAAAGACTAAAGTTCATATTGTTCTTGCAATTTTAATAATTTCCTTGTAGCCTCATCAGCGTTATCTGCTAATTCAGCAAAAGTAATAAATCTGAGTAATTCTTTGCGTAATAAGTTTCTTTCAACCTCCCAAGTTTCTCGATCTAAATTTGGAGGTATAACAATAGTGTCAAACAAAGTTGCCTGTTTTTTCCCAGGGTGAGGACGCAAAATTCGACCGCGACGCTGAATAAACTGACGGGGGTTACTGCTGCTTGCGAGAATAATTGCGGTTTTGATTGCAGGTATATCTATTCCTTCGTCTAGACAGCGAATGGCGACCAAACCCTGTAACTCTCCCGCTTCAAACTGAAGGCGTAAACGTTCTCTTTCTTCTAAGGATGTTTCGGTAGTATAGGTATTGACGCGATAGCCTAGCTTTTTGCCTAATAAATGAGTCACCGCATCAATTTGACGTATACCATCATCTAGATATCCATCACCGCAATAAAACAGCGTATGGCTAGTATTAAGTCTAGATGCCATTAATTCTTGAAGGCAAGTTAACTTATTAGCTGCTGTGGCAATTAAACGCGATCGCCTTGTTAGTAAAGAGGTTAAAGTATCGTTATCGGCAAAACTATGATTCTTGCTCAAACTCCAACCAATACGCTTGGTTAGCTTGGCATAGGCAGATGCTTCTGTGGCAGTTAATTCAACAAAGACAGGATAGTATAAATAGTGAACTAGTGCTTCTTGTTCGATCGCATCAGCTAAGGTAAATTCTGGTTTAATTATTGAGCCAAAATAGCTTAGTAAAGCTTCTGTTCCTAGTTCATCATATTGTCTTTCTGGGGTAGCAGAAAGAGCCAAACGTAAGCCAATATTTCTGGGTAAACTAGACTCGATGCGAGTTGAACCTAAATTATGTGCCTCATCGCCAATAATTAAAGTTTTAGGAGGAAAATATTTAAGCTGAGATTGAAATCCCGCACTTATTAAAGTGGAGTTGGTAGTAATAATTGTCAGAAAAGATTGAGGATTGTTGGCTAAATTGTATAGCTGATTAGATAGTTCGCTTTGCCAATTATCTACCCGTGTCATGGCAATAACTGGCTGGAGATTAAACTTTTGACATTCTCTCGACCATTGAGTTACTAAATGGCGGTAAGGGCAGACTATAATTAGTGCCTGAAGTCCTATTTGTTGATAAAGTTCTACGGCGATCGCTAGAGCAATAATAGTCTTACCGCTACCCGTCGCCATCTTTAATGTTCCTCTGCCTTTGTTTTCTAACCAATTACCTACAGCCTGATGTTGATAACTTCTCAGCTTTAAACTAATAGGTAATACAGGAACACCTATATTTTTATAATTATATTGATAGTTTTTGTTACTTTCTTTTAAGCGATTAAGTCTATGGTTTTGACGATATGTATAGGCTAATTGTTGCCATTGTATATTGGTTATTAAACACATAAATACAATTTGTATTAAGAGAAAATAAATATAATTGTTTATTGTTTATTGATATAGCGGTTCTCAAATTAGTCAGGTACAAAGTAAATCGTTTTAAGGCAGAGGGCAGCAAGGTGTACCCACCGCAGCTAGACAGAAGTTAGATGTACTTTAGTAAACTGAGAAATGCTATACAACTAAGTATGATATTTCAATCTAACCAATATTTTTGTCGCTGAAACGGATAAGTAGGAAGGCTAATTTTTTTACCACTACAGTTTTTACTTAGTGCTTTCCAGTTTATACTTACTCCTAATACATATAGTTGGGCTAGTCCAGAAATTATTATTTGCCAATTATTTAAATCTGGCTTTATTTGAGAAACAATAGTTTTCTGGTTATTATTTGGTATTGTTTGAGGGTTATCTATCTGCCAATAAATATTAGCTGTATCGCTTGAAACAAAGGAATTCTCGATCGAGGATTCAGCTAACTCTTTTAACTCGGTACTAACTTGAGCCGAAACTGTTAAAGCAACTTTTGGCTCTTGATTAAGATTGGCTTTACTTTGCCACAATTGTGATGTTGTTTCTTGAGTAGTGTATTGGACTAACTCGGCTTGCAACTCGGCGTTCGAGGTAACGATAAGAGCTATTCTATGATTAAAATGCGATCGCCCTACATTAACCGTATAGCAAATATCTTCAATTAAAATATCGGGGTGTAATTTTAAATAACTAATATAATCCGCAGCTAGTTGCAATAGAGCCTTTTGGCTTCTAGCAGATAAAGTAAATAGATGCAAGTCTATCTCCCCATCTCCCTTAACTAATACATCAGCCTTTTTAACAACAACATGAGCATTAGTGCCACTAAAACCAAAGCCACTAACTCCAGCTATGCGAGGTTGCCTTGATTTATTCCAGTTAATTGGTTTCTCTGGTAGTTTAAAAGGTAAGTTTTGCCACTCTACATTAGAATTAGGCTGATTGAGATGTAAATTGGGGGGAATAACTTGATTTTCTAAAGCTAAAACAGTTTTAATCAGACTTGCTATCCCTGCTGCCGATTCCAAGTGACCAATATTAGTTTTAACCGCACCTAAAATTAATTGCTCGTTATCTTGAAAAACTTTACTCAAAGCCTCAAGTTCGATCGCATCTCCTAAAGATGTACCTGTACCATGGGTTTCTAGATAACTGATCTGGCTGGGTTCAACTCTGCTATTAATCAAAGCCTGTTTAATTACCGCCTGTTGAGACAAACTATTGGGAGTAGTGATGCTGCTGGTGCGTCCATCTTGATTTGTAGCCGAACCTAATAAGATAGCTCTAATATTATCGCCATTTGCGATCGCATCACTAAGTCTTTTTAGGACCACTATACCGCAACCTTCAGAGCGAACAAAACCATTTGCACCCTCATCAAAAGTCTTGCAGCGTCCATCAGGGGAAAGCATTTTTGCCTGAGAAAAATTGATGCTAATTTTAGGAGAAATTAGGCGGTTAACTCCTCCTGCAAGAGCCATATTACACTCGCGATCGCGTAAACTTTTAATAGCTAAATGTACTGCTACTAAAGATGATGAACAAGCCGTGTCTAAAGAGATGCTGGTACCAGTAAAATCAAAGAAGTGCGATATCCGTCCCGATGCCAAACTATGAGTATTGCCAGTGGTCAGGTAGGCATCAATTTCTGTATTGTTTCTGCTTAATAGCTGATGCCAATAGTCTATAGCCGAGACACCTATAAACACTCCTGTCTGACTTCCTCGAATCCTATCAGCGGGAATAGCAGCATTTTCCAACGCTTCCCAACTAACCTCTAGTAACAGCCTTTGTTGAGGATCGAGACTAACCGCTTCTCTTGGTGCAATGCGAAAAAAACTGGCATCAAACTCCTTTAGATAGGGAACAAATCCGCCATAAGTAGTGCAGATTTTACATAGTGTACTTTGCTTTTGGGCATAACAATCAGACTTATCCCAACGTTCTGCTGGAGTCTCGACAATCGCATCTTTACCATTTTCTAATAACTGCCAAAACTCTTCTGGGTTATCCGCACCAGGAAAACGACATCCTATTCCTACTATGGCGATCGGCTCATGTTTAGCCTGTTCGAGAGCTTCTAATTTACTCTGCATTTGTTTCAATGCCAGTAAAGCTTTTTTTGTGGGAGATAATTCCATAATTAGCCTCAAGAACTATATTTCGTAGGTTAATAATTGAATAGGACGCTAGGTTCTTTCTTTTTGGCTTTTGTGTATCCTCGCTGGCGATCGCAGTGCCAGTCTTCTTTTCCTATTGGTGGTGATATTTGCGACCAAATGCTGTATTTGGCGTAGTAATTCCAAAATTTACCCATATATAAATTTCACTTTCGTGCGCTCAATCATCATCTACTTGAGCGATTTATTCAATTTGTTCAAGATGTTTGAAGTGCGACAGGATTGTAAAGTAGAGGAATCAATCGATCTGCTGGTACAGTTTCCATTGCATAGGTTATTCCTTTTTCGTCAGCAAAATCAATCAAAAAGGCTTCACCATCGAAATCCATAACCACAGTTCCTACTTGTCCTTTTCTAAGTAGTATTGGTTGGTTAGTTTCTTTGTGGGTTGCAGTCAGATCTCGATCTATGGCTACTAAATAGTATTCTTGAATTTGACTCATAATTACCTCACTTGTCAACTGGATAAGCGTTTGTCAACCTGGGGAAAGTCTCATTTTTGCGGATAATCCAAGAACTTAAAACAAGAGAACTTCCGACTTCAGTGTGCAATACAAACTTGACATCATAATGAACGCCGTAACGGTCTTGTTTATAAATTATTGCATCATTTTCTTGGATGACGTTTAATAAGGCTTGTTTTAATACTTCTTTATTATCTACAGTAATTCCGAGCTTTCTCTCAAATAGCAAGGCTTTATGTTTTCCCTGTAGATGTTGGCTATTTAAACAGTAGCATTCGAGTTTATCCCCTAAAATAGCCTGGTCGCTATTTGGTAATTTCATTTATTTATTAGCAATTGTCCATTGTTAATTATCAATTAATCGCGTTTTCCCTGTTAATAACTTCTGCATCATCCCCTGTTTAATGGCTTTGTATCTATCTCGCTTTGATTTAGCCTGGAATAAATTTGTCTGAGACTTCATTTAAAATTTACGATAGATAGCGATCGCCATCAAATTCACACCTCAAATTGAAAGTAACAAATATAATGTGTCATAAAACTAAGTAAGGGAAATTATTGGTTTTGGGTTTACTAAATTCTCTCCGCACATTGGTCACTAAATGTCTCTTCTTAATTTGGGTTACGTTGCTATTAATTCCCTTAACCGCCTGTAACCCTGCTACATTGACCGCTAACCCTAGTCAACCACCCGAACTAGTCATGACAATTCTTAGTGACCCCAAAACCTTTAATCCTGTAATTGCCACTGATGCTACTAGTAGTGATGTGGGAGGAATGCTATTCGATGGCTTGACTAGACAAAATCCCATCACAGGAGAAATAAAACCAGCGTTGGCAAAATCCTGGTCAATTTCCGACGATAATCTCGAAATTGTCTATACTTTAAGACCAAATCTTCAATGGTCTGACGGTCATCCATTAACCGCAGATGATGTAGTTTTTACCTATAATCAGCTTTATCTCAATCCAGATATTCCTACAGGCATGAGAGATATCTTGAAAATTGGGCAAAGTGAAGGTTTTCCTGAAGTTACCAAGATTAACGATCTTCAGGTCAAGTTTACTATCCCCGAACCATTCGCTCCATTTCTAGAAGTAACTGGAGCATCTATATATCCTGCTCATATCTTGCGAGAAACTGTCGAGCAAAAGGGCAAAGATGGAAATTTAAAGTTTCTTTCTACTTGGTCATTAGATACTCCTCCAGAAAATATTGTTGCCAGTAGTGCTTACAAGCTAAAAAGCTATGCTACCTCCGAAAGACTAATTTTTGAAGCAAATCCTAATTATTGGAAAAAAGAGGTCGTCAACGAACCTCTCCCTTACATCAAGCGGGTAGTTTGGGAAATTGTTGAATCTACCGATACTTCTTTGGTGCAGTTTCGCTCTGGAAGTTTAGATTCCCTGAGCGTTTCTCCTGAATATTTTTCTCTGCTTAAAAAAGAAGAAAAGAAAGGAAACTTTAGGATTGAAGAAGGCGGAGAAGTTTACAGCATGACCTTTATCGCCTTTAATCTCAATCAAGGCAAAAAAAATGGCAAACCTGTAATCAGTCCTAATAAGTCTGGCTGGTTTAACGACGTTAACTTTCGGCAAGCTGTATCCTATGGAATTAATCGCGAGCGCATGATCAAAAATATCTTTCGCGGATTAGGCGCGCCACAAAATTCCTTTATGCCCAAGCAGTCTTCCTTTTATGACAAAAGTATTGCAGGATATCCCTACAGTCCTGAAAAAGCCAAGCAATTGTTGTTAGAAGCAGGATTTAAATACAACAAGCAGGGTCAGTTATTTGACCAGCAAGGCGATCGCGTTAGCTTTACTTTAAACACCAATACAGGCAATACCATTCGCGAAGCAATGGGTAATCAGATTGAAGAAGACTTGGCTACCATTGGCATTAAAGTTAACTTTAGAACCGTTAACTTTAACGTGCTGATCGGCAAACTAGATAACACTCTTGATTGGGACTGTATTTTATTAGGTTTTACTGGCGGAAACGAGCCTAATAATGGTTATAATCTTTGGGCTGTTGATGGTAACTCTCATCTGTTTAATCAAAAAGTTCCAGATTTAAAAGATAGAAAAATAGCTGACTGGGAATCTGAAATAGCCAGACTCTATATTGAAGGTGCAAGAGAATTAGAGCGAGGAAAACGTAAAGCAATTTATAGCCAAGTGCAGCAGTTAGTATCAGAACAACTACCTGTAATTTGTCTGGTGAATCCTTATTCTATGGCAGCAGTTCGCAATAAGATCAAAGGTGTAGAGTATTCAGCTTTAGGCGGTGCTTTTTGGAATTTGGAGGAGTTGAAAATTACTAAATAAAAAACAATTGTTTCCTTAGCAAACAAGTATTAAATTAGGATGAAATAGGACTAAGACTATAGATAGAAATGCTATATATCTTGTTTTAAGTTCCTCAAGTATCTATAATTATTGCTATAAATTATTAATTAATAGCAATGACCTTATCAGAATTAAAAACGGGCGACATAGCTGTAGTAGAAAGCATACAGTTAAAACGTCACGGTCAGAGGTTAGGTAAAAGGCTGTCAGCTATAGGAATTATTCCTAATAAGCAAATTCAGGTTATACGTAAAGCTGGCTTTGGAGGGCCACTGCATATTCGTGTCGGGTCTACGACTGAAATTGCGATTCGCCATCAAGAAGCTGAAATGGTTGGAGTTCGTTATTTGAATTCTCTTCAAACTCGGTTATGAAATATAAGCCAATTAAATAATAAAAGAATAGAAACTTAAATAAATTTATGACCTGCCATAATAACAAGACAACAATTTTAAAACGCGATCGCCTTAAACGAATTGTGTTAGTGGGAATGCCTAACACGGGAAAATCAACTTTTTTTAATCGCCTTACGGGTGCTGCTGCGGCGGTTGGCAATTGGCCAGGGATGACGGTAGATTTTCTTCAGGCTCAAATAAAAATCGACGGCAAACTCACAGAATTAGTAGATTTGCCAGGAATTTATGACTTTAACGGCTTCTCTGACGATGAGAAAGTTGCGCGACATTTTTTAGAAAAGTTTCCTTTCGATCTAGTGCTTGTCATACTCAATGCTTCTCAGATAGATCGTCAAATTAGCCTACCTTTGCAAATCAAAGCCTTGGGTTTACCCGCAGTAGTTGTTCTTAATATGGCAGATGAAGCGGAACAATACGGGGTGGCAATTGATACGGATGAGTTATCACAACGCTTGGGAATGCCCTGTGTACTCGTAAGTGCCAAGTACGGTAAAGGATATGCTAACTCCTACCGAGAGATCTCCTATGCTCTTAAAGAACAAGCCGAGCGCATCAAAAATATTCAACCCTGTTTAGGCAACTGCGCTGACGTTACTCCTCAGAAAATAGAATCGGTTTTAGCTGGGGCAGTAACCATGCCTCAGAATGTAGGGATTAATTTAACTACTAGGCTCGATCGCATTCTGTTACACCCAGTTTGGGGATTGCCTCTGTTTTTTCTGGGGATGTATTTAGTTTTCTCACTTATTTGGAACTTGGGCTTACCCGCTCAAGGTTTGGTAGGGGATCTGACCGACTGGTTGCAAACAAGCCTGATTGAGCCAATTCTCCAGCCTTTTCCTGAAGTTATGCAGAATTTCTTGATTGATGGCATTTGGAATGGATTAGCTACGGTGACTGGTTTTGTGCCTTTAATTATTCTATTTTTTATCTTGATGGCGGTTTTAGAAGACAGCGGCTATCTTTCTCGTTCGGCATATTTAATGGATGCGTTAATGGTGAGGATTGGTTTAGATGGTCGCAGTTTTGTGATGCAAATGATGGGATTTGGCTGTAATGTTCCCGCTTTGATGGGAACTAGGGTGATGCGTTCTCAATCATTAAGATTGCTGACTATGCTGACAATTCCTTTTGCCTTGTGTTCGGCTCGTCTTCAGGTCTTTGTCTTTATTATTGCTGCGGTTTTTCCTAATGGGAATGGGGCAATTGTCTTATTTTCCCTCTATTTACTCAGTTTTGTAGCAGCGATCGCCACGGCTGCTTTGTTTCAAGGAATGTTTAAAAATGATGAACCCTTTGTTTTAGAACTACCTCCCTATCGCTTCCCCACATGGAAACAGGTGATTGTTCGAGGTTGGGGAGAAGTCAAGCATTTTTTAACTAGAGCATCGGGGTTTATTACCTTTGGCTGCATTGCGGCATGGGCTGTCACTAACTTGCCTCTTGGGGCAACAGGATTAGATACTATTGGCGGTCAAATGGGTCAATTTTTTGCTCCTGTTATGGCTCCTGTGGGCATAGATCCTTACTTAACTTTGGCACTGATTTTTGGTTTTGTGGCAAAGGAAATTGTAGTCGGTTCATTGGCGGTAATCTATGGCTTAAATGCGATCGCCGTTAGTGGTCATATTACCGAAACCGTAAGCTTTGCCCAAGGATATAGCTTTTGTATCTTTTGCTTACTTTATACTCCCTGTTTAACTACTGTTGCCACGCTTTTGAACGAATCAAAGTCGTGGAAATTTACCTTGTTTTCCTTGGCTTTTTCTCTGGCTTTAGCTTGGATAGCAAGCTTTTGTTTTTATCAAACAGCTTTATTGTTAGGATTTCAATAACTAATACTAAACTTGGGTTACTTACTTTTTATTAAAGAGTTTTTAGTTTTTAGTAGTTAACGTGAGCGTCCAACAAATTTAGATTCGTAATGTCAGAGAGAAACAATTTACCCCTTAACCTTTTCCCAGTCTCAACCAATTAATTTGTTTCTTAGGAGTTTTGCTTAAAAAGATGAAGGTAAAGCAAAGCAAGCGATAGCAACAGAAGGTTTGTTAGATGGTTATTTACTTTTGTTTCTTTGACGACTAAACCATGTCTGTAATTGCTGACGACAAGCAGCCTCTTTAATTCCCGCCAACACCTGTAGTTGATGATAAGAACATTCGCTATCTGGCAAATTCATTACGGTACGAATTGCTCCTGACTTTGGTTCATCTGCACCATAAACCAGCAAACTCAGGCGTGACTGAATAATTGCTCCTGCACACATAGCACAAGGTTCTAGAGTCACATAAAGGGTACAGTTTTGCAGACACCAGTTTTGCTTGACTCGGCTTGCGCTACGAATCGCTTCAATTTCGGCGTGGGCGGTAGCATCCTGATTTTCTTCTTTTTTATTGGCAGCTTTAGATAGCAAATTTCCTTGAGGATCAACGATTACAGCCCCCACAGGTATTTCTCCCTTTTCTCCTGCTATCTGTGCTAGTTCAAGAGCATAGTTCATCCAATGACAGTGAACTAAGTAAGCACTGTAATCTAGCTGGGCAAAAGTTTTTTCAACGTTACGATAGCGTGAGGAAAATTGTTTTGCCATTGAGTAAAACCTCAAAAATATACACAATTACAGATTTGCCAAATGTTAAAAACTATTAGACTGTGATTAAACCTGACAATATAAATATTTATTTTTAAGTCTGAAAATGAAAGCAGCAGAAATATCAATTGTTTTAGAAGAGTTATTTGATAAAAACGATATCAAGCATGATGTAAACGAAGCTTGGCAAGTTAAAAATCCCCAAATTCATTTGCTGGCAATTCTTTCAGAAGATAGTTCCTGGTTGAGACTATTAACTCCTATTGCAACAGCCTCAGAAGCTAAGTCATTGTTACCTCAACTATTAGAAGATAATTTCGATCTTACTCAAGAAGTTCGCTATGCCATCAATCAAGATGTTTTATGGGGAGTATATCACCACCGTTTAGAAAGCCTAACTGTAGAAGATTTAAAAGGAGCGATCGCATCTTTACAAAGTCTTATAGCCAAAGGGCTTTCAGGCTCTTTTAATCAGCTAATTGAAAAGCAAATCATTCAAATTGTCAAGGCTGCCAAAGCTCAAGGACAAACCTTAGAAGCTACCTATCAAACTATAGATAGATTCTACCAAGAAGGAGTAATGGGGGGAATCGATCAAGATCCAAATCAAAGAGAGCAATTTTTAGCAGCTTGGAAGTCTCAGTTAGAGCGTTTGTGGTCTGAGGTTGAGGTTTAATAATTACTGATTACTAACTAGTTTCTGAGTATTTTTTGATTATTTATTTATGAGGCTGCTCAAAACTATCTTTAGTAATTGAAAAGCAAGAAACAAACAAACATTATGAACAATCAACCATCAACGATTAATCATCAACAGCAAAGGGATTTAGTCGCAATTCTCCAAGAAGATTATCAACATTTTCCTAAAAATCAAACTTTTGATATTTACGCAGACGATGTTTACTTTAAAGATCCTTTGAATGAATTTCGGGGAGTTAAAAAGTATCAGGCAATGATCGGCTTTTTGAGTAACTTCTTTAGCAATGTTGAAATGGAAGTATATAACGTAACTCAAGAAGGTGCAAAAATCAAAACCGAATGGACGTTAAATATGACTCCTCCATTACCTTGGAAACCCCGCTTGTCAATTCCTGGCTGGAGTGAATTAGGAATTAACGATGATAATTTAATTTCATCGCATATTGACTATTGGCATATTTCACCCTGGAATATTTTGCGTCAAAATTTCTTTTCGGGTAAAAAAGCGTCACAATAAAATTAAGTAATGTAAATATATTTAATCTAGGATCTAAATTTTTTATGCGAGTAATTTTAATGACGGGCAAGGGCGGAGTAGGTAAAACTTCCGTTGCTGCTGCCACTGGTTTACGTTGTGCGGAGTTGGGTTATAAAACCTTGGTACTTAGTACCGATCCTGCCCACTCTTTGGCAGACAGCTTCGATCTTGAATTAGGACACGACCCAATTCAAGTCCGTCCTAATCTTTGGGGTGCAGAGCTTGATGCCTTGAGAGAGTTAGAAGGAAATTGGGGTGCGGTCAAGCGTTATATTACCCAGGTTTTGCAAGCCAGAGGCTTAGATGGTGTTCAAGCCGAAGAATTGGCAATCTTACCAGGAATGGATGAAATTTTTGGTTTAGTCAGAATGAAGCGTCATTACGATGAGGGCGACTACGATATTTTAATTATTGATTCTGCACCCACAGGTACGGCTTTGAGACTTTTAAGCTTACCTGAAGTTGGTGGTTGGTACATGAGACGCTTTTATAAGCCCTTACAGGGAATGTCGGCAGCTTTGCGTCCTTTAGTCGAGCCATTCTTCAAACCTATTGCCGGTTTTTCTTTACCTGATAAAGAAGTAATGGATGCTCCCTATGAATTTTACGAGCAGATAGAAGCATTAGAAAAGGTTTTGACCGACAATACCAAAACTTCGGTGCGTTTGGTGATGAACCCTGAAAAAATGGTTATCAAAGAGTCTTTACGCGCCCATGCTTATCTAAGTTTATATAATGTGGCTACAGACTTAGTAGTTGCCAATCGAGTGATTCCTGATGAAGTGAACGATCCTTTCTTTAAACGTTGGAAAGAAAACCAAAACGTCTATAAACAAGAAATTTACGATAATTTTCATCCCCTGCCAGTTAAGGAAGCCCCTTTATTTCCCACAGAGATGTGTGGCATGGAAGCATTAGAAAAGCTTAAAGAGATCTTGTATAAGGACGAAGATCCTACTCAAGTTTATTATAAAGAAAACACGATTAAAATAATTCAAGAAGAAGGTAACTATAGCCTTCATCTATATCTACCAGGGATTCCTAAAGAAAAAATCCAGTTGAATAAAACTGGTGATGAATTAAACGTCAGAATTGGTAATCATCGTCGTAACTTGGTTTTACCTCAAGCTTTGGCAGCACTTGAGCCATCAGGAGCAAAAATGGATGATGATTATTTAAAAATTAGCTTTAAAGATATGACTAAAGTTTTTTAGTTTATTACAAATATTTTGTAGGGACAAACGGCCGTTTGCCCCTACAAACAATTATGTATCATGTCTTCAATTTAAACTGCTATCAAAGTAAATCAGCGATCGCCTGTTCTAACTCTGACTGCTCTAGGGTACTAAGGACAAAAACCTCCTGCACTGTTTTTCCTTGGCGAGCAATAACTTTATACCCACCACGAATGGGAACAGATATCCGCAGCTTCATTTTCGGGATATGACTTCTGGTCTTTTTGATTCTGCCTGGAGTAACGGTGGTAATTCCTTCACACTTGACTAGTTTTTCCAATATAGGAATCAAGCCAGCAAGATGAGTTGAGTGATTCCAGACTAAGCGACCATCAGAAGCCATATCTTTATTTGCTGCTATTTGCTAATTAATAATTTTAAGCTTCTTCTAATGGTGCCATAGTCAAGCCAGCCCGTTTTAACTGCTGATGATACAGTTCTGCCTGTTCTTGAGGTCCTACCCAAACTAAAGCCTGTCCTTCAAAGTGAATCTGTTCGGTTAATTCCCTAGCGAGATCGCCACTCATGCCAGGGATATATTTCATAAGGCACTCTGTGACGTGGGGAAAAGTATTAAAATCGTCATTTAGGACAATAATTTTGTAGTTGGGGTAATGTTGTTTGATGGTTTGACCAGCTTTCTCTTTGGTTACGGTGGGAGTGGAAGTCATTCCAATAAATCCTAAAATTATGTCAATTAAACAATGTTTATCTAAACACTAGGTTAGCAGCCTGACGGTTAACACTTGGTCTTAATCGTCAGGCTGCCTAAAATTCTAGTTTACCTATTTTTAACAATTTCTTCAAAATAGATTTTATCAGTGGCGGTTAGCCTTGAATTTGCTATTGTTTAACTTTTACTATCAGATTTGATGAAAATTGCAATTGGCTGGCTTTATCCGACACTGATGAGTACTTATGGCGATCGCGGTAACGTAATTAGTCTGCAAAGGCGTTGTCAGTGGCGAGGAATCGAGGTAGAGATTGTTCCTCTCACCAGAGAAACCGAGGCGCAAAAATTCAGCCAGGTAGACCTGATTGTGGGTGGGGGCGCACAGGATCGTCAGCAAGAAATTGTCATGCGTGACTTGCGGGGAGAAAAAGCCCAGATTATTAAAGAAAAGCTCGACTGGGGTACGCCAGGAGTGTTTACCTGTGGCTCACCACAGCTTTTGGGACACTACTACGAACCAGCATTGGGTAAAAGAATTGAGGGGTTAGGTTTACTAGACATGGTAAGTCAACATCCAGGTATTGAAGCACAACGCTGTATAGGCAACTTAGTCTTTGAGATTACCGCCAATCCTATCGCCTCTGAATTAGAGCAGATGCTGGGAGAAAAAGCGATCGCCATCGGCTTTGAAAATCATGGAGGGAGAACGTATCTCAAAGATGTTCAGCCTTTGGGTAGAGTAATTAAAGGCTATGGCAATAACGGAAAAGATAAAACCGCAGGGGCATTTTATCAAAATGCGATCGCTACTTATGCTCATGGACCTTTATTACCCAAAAATCCTTTTATTGCAGATTGGCTAATCAAAAAAGCCTTGCAAAAAAAATATGAGCAAGAATTTACCTTAACTCCCTTAGACGATTCCTTAGCTATTGCAGCCCGTCAAGCAATGTTGCAACGTCTTGAATTATCAAACCTTATGGCTACAGTTTAGAAATAAGTTGTTAAACTTTGCATTAGTTGCGTGCGTTGCAACACAATTTGCCTTAATATTGCAATCAGACAAATTATGCAAGAATATCTTGCAATTTAAAAAAGACTTTCGTAAAAAGGTTGTTGCCAAGGGTTATTGTCTTTTAAAGCAATTGACGAATAACGTCAGGAAAAACGTACCGAGTTACGACAGTGCTTGCATTCACACGAGGCTATTTTAGAAGCCTCACTTTGTAAATCTTATGCAATTGCAACCAAAACTATGACTGGAAAAGTACTAGATAATGGTTCTGCTGGAATTTTAGTTCTCATTCTGCCTTTTGCCTTTGGTTTTGTGGTTTTGTATCAGCTATGGCCTTTTTTGCTAGCATTAGCAGTATTAATCGTAGCTTATAGAATTTGGCAAAATATTCAGTGGCAAAAATGGTGTGGAGATATCAATCCCTACTTTAATCAATTAATTAAAGAAAATCGGGGCTACCTAACTCCAGTGGATCTATCCGTTAAAGCAAACCTCACTGCTAGAGATGCCAAAATTTTTCTTAGCCGTAAAAGCGAGGAATATGGTACTCAGCCTAAAAATGTCAAAGATAAAGGAGTTGTTTATTATTTCCCTACTGCTAGTGCTTTAGGCAGTATTTTTGACGATAGCGAACCAGATCAGGCTATAAACTCTTATCAATTAGCAGCTAAAGAATCTAACAAATTATCTGTTAGAGGTATTGCTCAATTGGCAAAACAAGAACAAAACTCAGGAATTAAAAACCTAGACGATTCTCAAGAATCATCTGCCGTCGCTCAACTAACTAAAGCAGAGACTTCAGCTGCAATAGATACTGAATCTGAAGTCGAAGATTCGACAGATAATCAACCGACTTCTATTGATGCTGGACAATCATTAATTCAAGCCGAACTAGCAAAACGTCTCGATCTTAACTCCAGTACTGTTGGCAGACGGAAATCTGAGCCTGATTTTGAAGAGTGGAGTCAAAGCAAAGATCCAGAAGGAGTAGCCTGGAAATATGAACCAGAAACCAAGCTTTATGTAGCAGTCGTTTCAAACTAACTGCTATTGTTTGGGCGTTGGATTATTCTAAGTTTTATCTTTCTTCTGGCAGAAGACTCTCAGTTTTACTGATGGGATGAATGCCAGACAAGGTTTGAGCGGGTAATTCTAAGGATTTTACAACTAGCTTCTGCATTTTGTAAAACTTGTAGTATAGTAAGTATAGCAACAGAAATTGCATGAGGTCGAGATGCTTAATCTAACTTACAACTACAAGCTAAAGCCAACAGACAAACAAATAGAAATCATTGAGCATAATCTTAATGTTTGCAAGTCCGTCTGGAATCATGCTCTGTACATTAGAAAGCTTTGGTATAACAGCCGTAGTTGTAAGATTAATCAATGTTCTCTGTTTCACGAGTATATTGTTGAACCTTTTGACTATCCTAATTACCACACTCAAGCTCACGAATTAACCTCCCTCAAGAAAACTAATCCTTTCCTTAAGTCAGGTAATGCTCAAGCAATGCAGCAGACATTACGTAAGCTAGATAGAGCATTTAATGAGATGAAATCCAAAGGAATGGGTTTTCCTCGCTATAAGAAGAAAGCCAAGTCTTTTAATCTTTTGGGCAAAATCTCAGTTGAAGGTAACTGTATCAAGATGCCTTTACTCAAAGAACTGAAGTTCAGAAAGTCACGAAACATTCCTGAAGGGTTCCTGATTAAGCAAGTGCAAATCATTAAAAAAGCCAGTGGTTACTATGCGAATCTGATGATTGAACTTAATGTAGATGTTGTTAAACCTATACCTCATGGTCATGCTCTAGGTATCGATGCGGGTATTGGGAGCATGATCTCGACTAGCGATGGTTTGATACTTACTCGACCTAAATTTCTAGACAAAGCACTGCGTAAGATTGAATTACTACAAAGAAAGCTAAGGAATAAGAAAAAAGGGTCAGGCAAATGGAAGCAGCTACAACATCGTATTGCACTACTTCATGAAGCTGTGGCAAACAAACGAAAAGAGTATCATTTCAGCTTGGCTCACAAATTATGTGATGGAGTTGGAATGATATTTGTAGAAGATATAAACTTTGTGTCTTGGAGTAAGGGTTTGTTTGGTAAGCAGTCTCTAGATATGGGTTTAGGACAGTTTTTCAACATCCTCGAATATGTTTGCTTAAAAACTGACACCTATTTCGACAAGGTAGATAAAAACTACACTTCGCAAATTTGTCCAAATTGCGGAACTCATACAGGTAAGAAAGATTTAAGTGTAAGAGTCCACAGTTGCCATGAGTGTGACTACATCCAAAATAGAGATGTAGCAGCAGCAGAAGTAGTAAAAAATAGAGGTCTAGAAAACATTGCGGTAGGAACTACCGTACTTAAGCGGACGGGCGCGGTCTTGGGCTTTGCCCAAGTATAGCGACCCGTTCAAGAAACAGCCCAGTAATGAGCGCGAGATTCGGCGAATTTAGTTCGCCGTGAATAATCGCGCTGTTGGCGTTCTGACGGGGGCATATGTCTAGTCAAGAGTCTATATGGGAATCCCTCGCTTTTAGCGACGGGAGGTTCAATTCGTTCAGATATTGCTAAGTTGATTTTAACAAAAATATTAAGCAATAGGCTTCGGCAGAAATTAAAACTTTAAGCTCTTGAATAGTCAGCGGTAAGAGATTATCTCGATTGGCAAAACTCCGTTGTTCTACGGCGGAGTCTATTTGAACAAAGGTTAGAGCAAACTCCACCCTAAAGGGATAGATGCCTGAGGAACATGAATTAGAAGCGTAAATTCGCTACGTAGCAACTTTACTCCCAGTTCACAGCCTCTCAAACGCCTTAAGTTGAGAGAAAAGCATTTTTACATAAAGACTAGAATACGTCCAAGTTTGTACTTATTCCCTACTTTTATGCAGAACCAAGAACCTTTTGTCTTCGACCAAGAACGCGCATCTGCCTATGACAAACGATTTGCTAAGTTGGCTCCTCTGAACGGCGTACTTCATTTACTTACCCGTGCGCTACTCTCTGAACTGCCAGCCAATGCACGAGTTCTCTGTGTTGGCGTGGGTACTGGCGCAGAACTGATCGATCTCGCCCAAGCATTTCCCCAGTGGCAGTTTACGGCTGTAGAGCCTGCGACACCTATGCTAAATATCTGTCGCCAGCAGGCAGAAGAGAGCGGTATTGCGTCGCGCTGCAATTTTTACGAAGGCTATCTCGATTCACTGCCGACCTCGGACGCTTTTGATGCGGTCACTTGCTTTGTAGTGCTTCATTTCCTGTTTCAGCCAGATGAGCGACGCAGCTTTTTACGTCAAATTGCCTCGCGACTTCGCCCTAATGGATATTTGGTTATGTCTACCTTGGCTGCTGATATGCCCACTTCAACTTATAAAAGTTTGTTTGAATTTTGGCTGCGAATGTTGAAATCTGAAGTAGCTATTGAGGAGGTTGAAAAATTTCGCACTTCTTATGGCAAAGATGTCGCTATATTATCGCCCCAGGAGATTGAATCAGCGATCGCATCGAGCGACTTTGATGTTCCCGTGTTGTTCTTACAAACCCTTCTTATTCATGCTTGGTATGCCAAGCGATCTGCATAAATTAGAATTGATGTCACCTTTCTATAATTCATGGTTAATCAACATACAATAATTGCTAGTCCTTTTCAAATTCTAATTCTGTGACTGACTCAGGAAATAGCGATCGCATTTGGCAATGGCAAACTTGGCAGGATTATTCCTACCTAACCTGTAATGTATTATCTAACTGGCAACATGGCTTTTTTACTAAGCAATTTTATCCCCGTACTCCAGAAGATTTAACTCTATTTTTGCAACCTAATACAACTGCTTATAGAGTTAAGCAGGTACATGGCAATATAGTATTAACAACCCAAGAAATTGAAGAAAAAAATTGTTTAGCTGGCTTTTTTCCTGATGCTGATGGAGTTATGAGCCAACAGCCACAACAATCTGTTTGGGCAGCTAGTGCGGACTGTACTCCTGTTTTGATTGGAGATATAGTTACGGGTAAAGTTTGTGCTATCCATGCAGGATGGCGAGGTACAGCAAAAAAAATAGTTTCGGGTGCGATCGCTCGATTTTTAGAGTTAGATAGCGAAAAAGAAAACCTGCGGATTGCTATTGGTCCAGCGATCGCTGGTGAAGTTTATCAGGTAGGTGAAGATGTTGCTGTAGAAGTGGGCAAAACTATTGTTGCTGATGCCCAGAGCAAAACTGACGCTGAAATATTAGCAGCATTAAGGCAATTACCTAATTCCCCGATTTCGCCTGATGACATATCAAAAAAGGTACGTATAGATGTGCCACGGGTAAATCAAATTCAGCTAGAACAATTAGATATTAATCCCAAATATATAGCGATCGCACCATACTGTACTTATCAACAAGGCGATCGCTTTTTCTCTTATCGACACACGGGGGAAAAGCAGGTGCAGTGGTCAGGAATTGTGGGTAATTAAACCGCATCTTGTTTGAAAACCATAGTTTTTAGAGAGGTTTGGGAAAAGGGGAAAGGTTAAGGGGAAAAGGTTTTATTAGTCTGCTTACGTCCCTAGTTTAAAACTCCAGTTTTGAGTGTGGACGCGGTTTAAAAGTTAGTGGCAGTATGATTTGCGACATCAAATTCATAACGTTGCTTATAGTTAGTCTCACCGTAAAGATTAAAGGAGATAGTCGGCTCATCGCCAATAGATTCGACGCTGTGAATAGCACCAGGCATAAAGCTAATGATTTCTCCTGGTTGCAGAATTTTTTCTCCAACTAACTCTAGACGATCGGGATGTTCAGCAGTTGGCGATCGCTTCCAAAAACAATTTTTTTCTTCGCCACTTATTAAAGCCACGATTCCCCACGCACCATGATTATGAATTGGTGATACGCTTCCTGGTTGCCAAGCTACCATCTGTACCGTCAGAGGATATTCTGGTTCACGATACAGCATTTTGACAGACCAACCAGTTTTAGGCGAAGGACGATCGTATTCCATCTGTAACCAATAAGAGCTAGTTAACAAATGTCGTACTAAAGGCATGATGGCTTTAAGGAGATCGCGATCGCCAGGAATATCCAGCAAAATATCTTCTAAATCAGTTAAAAACCGAAAAAGGCGATAGGGATCTACGGTTAACTCTTTTTCTTGAGGATAATAAGCTTCGGTGGAACTATCGTCATGAACAATCCAGTTTTCGCAGTCTGGGCTGGCTTCAATAAGGCGATCGTTAGTATTAGTTGAAAGATTCTGAGGCATAATTTTTTAACGGGTAAATGCTTAGTAGTAAATAAATTACAGATTGCTAAAATAGTTCACTTTCACTTTTTTTTATAGAAAGTATAATGCCTAGAAAAAATTTTAATAAGTTGCCTATACAAATAATAGCTTTAGTCATAATAGCGATCGCCATTATCGGCTGTAACGTTTTTCCATCAGCCAGATCATCGGCAGCTATTACCTCTGAAGAATGTACATCAGATAAATCTTTTGTGTATGTTCCTGCTGGAGATTTTATTTCAGGCAGCGATCGCCAAGAACGAGATTATGCCTATCGTATTTCGGCTGAATCAATTGCTGATACAGACGCAGAAATTAAGCAAGCCGAACAGAAACTACGTAAAACAGGTTGGTTTGATGGGGAAAGCGATCGCCAAACTTCATCTCTTCCAGGTTTCTGCATTAGTCGCAATTTAGTTACCAACCAAGACTATCAAGAATTTATTCAAGCTACCAATTATCAAACCCCTGGAATTAGCAAAGCAGATTATCAAAAACAAGGGTTTTTAGTCCATTCCTATTCCAAGGTAAAAGAATTCCTCTGGACTAATAATACATATCCCCCAAATACCGCTCAAAAACCAGTTGTGCTTATATCTTACCAAGATGCCTTAGCTTATGCTGACTGGAGAGAAAAAACGGGGGCAGCTTATCGCCTACCAACGGCGGAGGAATGGGAAAAAGCAGCCAGAGGAGAAGATGGCAGATATTTTCCTTGGGGTAATGATTGGCAAGATCGAGCAACAAATGCAGCAACTAGCGGATTGAATTATACTAGCGAAATTGGCAAATTCCCTCTGAGTAAAAGCGTTTATGGCGTAGAAGATATGGCGGGAAATGTTTTTGAATATACGTCAACCCTAAAATCATCAGTAAATCGCGTCACCATGAAAGGTTGCGGTTGGGACGATTTACCTGGTTTTTGTCGCGCTGCCTATGAACACACTCGCCCAATTGACTCCCGCCATATTTTGTTTGGCTTTCGTTTAGTTAAAGAATAAATAATTTTAAGTTTTGGATTCTAATAAATTTAGTGCCTTTTGTTTAATGTCAGATAAACTAATTATTTTTAATAGCTCTTCTTCCTGGTGAGCACCACCAAAAGCTTCTAAGGCAGCATTTCTCAAAGCACGAGGAAAAGCGTCATCAATAATTTCTTGTAAAACCTCAGCTTTGGCGTAATAGCCTCCTGATTGGCGCCTTTTGTTGATTCTGTTGATTTGTTCTGCTGAATTGAGAATAGAATTTGACCATAACCTAGTAGTTTTTCCTTCAGCTTCTTGTTTAATCAAATGCAGCAATAAGATAACCGTGTAGCTATATATTTTATTGAGCTTGTCTTCTAGAGACATTTCTTCTAGTTCATCAACGATTTCTAAAGCTTTACTGTAATCTCCTGATGTAATACTTTTCCTTAACTCGATTAATTCTTCCATTTTAAATATTGAAATTGCTAGCTTGAGAATGCTGCACCTGATTGAATTTTAGCTAAACACTACTGTTTTGTTATCGTAAACTAAAACTCTATTTTGTAGATGCAATCTGACAGCATGGGATAATACTAGTCGCTCAAGATCTTTGCCTTTGCGAATTAACTCGGCAATAGTGTCTTGATGATTAACTCTAGCAACCTCTTGCTCAATAATTGGATCTTCATCTAAATCTTTGGTTACGTAATGAGCCGTAGCACCAATAATTTTAACTCCCATAGCATGAGCGCGGTGATAAGGTTTTGCTCCAGAAAAAGCTGGCAAAAAAGAATGATGAATATTAATAATATTCGGAAATTGAGTGATTAAATTGGGGCTAACAATCTGCATATATTTAGCCAAGACTACCAAATTTATCTCGTATTGGCGTAAAAGCTCTAGTTGTTTTTTTTCTTGCTCGGCTTTATTTTCTTTAGTAATCGGTAAATAATGAAAATCGATGCCAAACTGCTGGGCGATCGCTTTTAAATTAGCATGATTACTGATAATTAAAGCAATAGTTCCTGGTAATTCCTTGGCTTGATTACGCCAAAGCAAATCCAAAAGACAATGTTCTTGTTTGGTGACCCATAGGGCAATCTTGGGTAAAGTGTCAGAAAAGTGTAGTTGCCAAGTGGCATTTAAAGGTTTGGCGATCGCCTTAAAAGCCGTAGCTATTGCTTCACGAGGTAAATTGAAGCCTTCAAGTTGCCATTCTATACGAATCAGGAATAAACTTGTAGCGAAATCCGTATGCCGATCGGCATAAATTATATTACCCCCATTAGCATAAATAAAGTTGGCAATCTTGGCAACCAATCCAGGGCTATCAGGACAAGAGATTAGTAAAGTTGCAGTAGGTTCGCTCATCTATGTTCAGCAAATAATATTTTTTATAATGACTAAAAATGATAAGTGCCTAAAGTAAAAAATCACAATATACTCTTATTATTCAAGACCTCCGTATTTTTTTTTAGTCAAACTTAATTTGATACTCTATTTTTGGGCAAACTAAAATTATGTAGCCAATTTTTATATATACTCATATTCTCAAAATCCCAGACTTTAGGCGAATCATCTCGAAAAATCTCCCAAAGGCAATCTAAAATTTACCTTTCTTTTTTCCAAGTCAAGCAATAAAGCAATATTCAGTCAAAAATAACTATTATGAGCAGTCAAGACAAGCCTTTAGAAGCAAATGACAATCTAAATGAACCTGCAAAAGCTTCTGAAGGTTCAGCAGATTTATGGACAGAAGACGATGATTCTGAGATAGTAACAGAATTTATATCTGCCGAAACTTTAGATTCTGAAGAGTCTTCAATAGAAAAAAAAGCTGACCAGACTAAAAAGAAAGTTTTGTCAGATGCCGATTTTGATAACTGGGATTTTCGCGATCCACTATTGGCTGAAGATGAAAATACATTAGAATCAAATCTAGTTTTAGATAACTCTCCTGAGCAAACTGAATCAGGCCAAGAAGCAGATGAAGTAGATGAAGTAGACGAAATCATAACTAACGATTTTCAACAAATAGATCTAGTTGAAGCAGATCTTCAAAAAGATATTGCCAAAGATACTGATTTAGATAGTTCAGCAGATTTAGAACTTGATGGCTTAGAGTCTTTAGCAGAACCACCATTGAATCTAGAAAATTCCGCAGACATTCAGCTTGATGATTTGGGCGAGTTTGAATCATTGACAGCCAAATATGCTCAGGAGAATAATTTAGACGAGATTAACCTAGATATTTTAGATGACTCAGCTTTAGACTTGGATAGTTCTGAAGATTTACAGCTTGATAGTCTTGAGCTTAATGATTTTGAAGGTTTAAACGATCTAGATTCGCTGACGGCAGAAGGATTGGATAATGATCTCGACGGCATATTAGACTTAGAGACAGAAATAGAGTCTTTAGATTCTTTAGTGCTAGAATCTACATCTGATTTAGAAACAATAGAAAATTCCTTAGATTCTGATTTAGAATTATTATCCTTAGACTCCTTGCTTGGCGATGAGGTTGATTCATTGCCAGAGGTTGTACCTGTCGCATTTGATAAACCCAAGGTTAGTTTTGCACCAGCAACTGTTAAAGCAAGTAATAATGTAGACGATCTTTCCCCAGTCAATAAATCCCAAGGTTTTGACCAAACAATGAGGGTTTCGGTCAAGAAGCTGGATGATCTCAATAACTTAATCGGGGAATTAGTAGTTAAACGTAATCGTTTAGAAGACGACCAAGAAAGATTGCGTCGCTTTTTAGATAACTTATTAGGTCATGTGCAGTCTCTAGGAGAAGCTGGAGCTAAAATGCACGATATGTACGAGCGATCGCTTTTAGAAGGAGCATTAATCGCTAGTCGTCAATCCCGTGCCAACTCAGCGGTGGCTGCTGGTGGCTCTAGTTTTGATAGTACCAGAGAAGCTCAAGCAGAAGGATTAGACGCGCTGGAGATGGATCGCTTCAGCGGTTTCCATTTAGTTTCTCAAGACATTATTGAGCTAATTGTTCGAGTTAGAGAAGCTGCATCAGATATCCAGTTTGTCGTAGACGAAACAGACAAGGTTGCTCAAACTTTCCGTCAGGTAACAAGCCAGCTACAGGATGGCATGAACTCTTCACGGATGGTTGCTTTTGGGCAAACGGCTGACCGACTACCTAGAGCAATCAGAGATATTTCCCGTAAGCAGAAAAAACAAACTCAACTCCATATAGAAGGTAAAGATGTACTGATCGATAAAATGATCGTCGAGCATCTTTATAATCCCATGACTCACTTGGTAAATAATGCCATTTCTCATGGGATTGAAAAGCCAGAAGAAAGACTGAAAAAAGGTAAACCAGAAGTAGGAAACATTAATATTCGTGCTTTTATACAGGGTAATCAGACAGTAATTACCGTCCGTGATGATGGGGCGGGAATCGATCCCGAAATTGTCAAGCAAAAAGCGGTTGAGAAAAATCTCATCACTTGGGCGATCGCACAAAATTTGACAGAACAACAGGTTTATGAATTGCTATTCCATCCAGGCTTTAGTACCAAAGACCAGGCTGATGACTTTGCTGGTCGTGGCGTAGGCATGGATGTAGTTAATACCGACCTCAAAAAAATTCGTGGCTCGGTAAGCACTGAATCAGAAGTTGGCAAAGGTACTACTTTTACGATTCGCTTACCCCTTGTTTTAAGTATCTGTAAAGCCCTAACCTGTGTAGACGACAATAGCAAGATTGCTTTTCCCATTGACGGGGTAGAAGACACCAAAGAATATTTGCCCAGTGATATTACAACTAATGCCAACGGTGTGCGCTGTATTACCTGGAAAAATACCTTATTGCCGTTAAGACCTCTCAAGACTCTACTTAATTACAATCGCAAAATTCGTAGGGCTGGAATATATAATGCAAATCAAAACAACGACGATACTATTTCTGTAATTATTCTGCGCAGTATAGATAACCTGTTAGCAGTTGAAGTAGACGAAGTTAAAGCCGAACAAGAAATCGTAATCAAACAAATTGATGGCGCAATCCCAAAGCCACCAGGCATTGCAGGAGCTACAGTTTTGGGTGATGGTACAATCATGCCGATTGGTGACGTACTAGAGCTAATTGAAATTGCTCAAGGTAAGAGAACTATTGAAATTGGCTTTGATGTCCTGGCTGGTGAAGCTGCCAGAAAACAGTCCCAGGCTGAAAGTATTCAGCAAGAGCCAATGGTACTAGTAGTTGATGACTCGATTACGGTTCGAGAGCTACTATCAATGAGTTTTAATAAGCTGGGCTATCGTGTTGAGCAAGCTAGAGACGGTCAAGAAGCTTGGGATAAGCTACGGGGTGGTTTAGTCTGCGACATGATCTTTAGTGATATTGAAATGCCTCGCATGAATGGTTTAGAACTGCTGTCTAATCTGCATAAGGATCAATCCCTTAGATCTATTCCTGTTGCTATGTTAACCTCTCGTGGTGCCGATAAACATCGACAAATAGCTAATGACTTGGGTGCAAAAGCTTATTTAACTAAGCCCTACACTGAAAAAGAGCTGATGGATGTGGCGCAACATTTGATTGACATCAATCGGGCAAATAAAGAAGCCGAATCCGTCACCGTTAACTTTAATCGAGTTAAAAACAATCAGGCAGAAGCAGAATTTGAAAATGCGCCTCTAGTCCTAATTATTGATGACTCGGTAACGGTACGAGAGCTATTATCCATGACTTTTAAAAAAGCTGGTTATCGTGTCGAACAAGCGCGAGATGGTCAAGAAGCCTGGGAAAAATTAAGGGATGGTTTAGAGTGTGATATTGCTTTTTGTGATATTGAAATGCCCCGCATGAACGGTTTAGAATTGCTGTCTCAACTGCAACAAGACGAAAAACTATCATCTTTACCGATCGCCATGCTAACTTCCCGTGGAGCGAAAAAAATGCGTAATATAGCAGCGTCTCGCGGGGCAAATGGCTATTTTGTCAAACCCTATGTAGAAGATGATCTATTAAAAGCAGCCAAAAGAATGATGGATGGGGAAATGTTAATTGAAAGTGAAGACGAAGATTAAGTACAGAAGAGACAAGGCATGCCTCTCTTGGTGAGCATTCCCTTGCTAGGTCAGCATTCCCTTGCGCCTGACGACGACGCGGTGAAGCAGTCCGTTGGGCGGGTTCCCCGACTTGAAACAAAGGACTTGTCCGCATGTACTGCTGAACCCTTTAGGGGGTCTCACCGCTTGTCTGTACAGAAGTCAGAAAATGTAGGGTGGGCAAATTTTGCTTTTTGATACGTTGTAAGGTTTAATTTTTAGTTTGCCCACCTTATTTAAAAGATTATTTTTTGCGATATTCATAGGAAGCAAAATTGAAAATGATAAAAGCTACAGTATTTTTAAGTGTTGTTTGGATATCAAGCCTATGGGGAATAAAGTCTACAATTGCTGCTGAAGCTAAAGCCCAAAAGATTGATTTGGAAATTGGGATTATTCAGCGTTTAGGTGCTAAACCAATGATTGATGGAGATCCGTCGATCGATCAAGTTAAAATCAATAGTACTCCTGGCGATTTATTAAAAGTTAGTTTTCCTGGTCAAGCATCTGCTTCGGCGATTAAAACGAAAGAAGTTGTCTTAAAGGTAGATTCTACTCCTCTGACTAAACCTAAACTAGAAGAAAAGCTAATCCTGAGCGATCGCTCTACCTTTGAAACTGCTGAAGATAGTGCCAAATCTTGGCAGAAACTGGGGATTGAGGTAGAGGTGGCTCAACCTGGACGCTGGCAAGTCTGGGCAAAACGAGATGTTTACAGTACTCCTTTGGTTCGTCGCTGGCTGCTTCATAGTCTAGAAGCTAATGGTTACACCGATCCCTATCTTGACACGGAAGTTTTGTCTAAAAAGCCCGATATTATCTTAAAAATTGGTGAAACAGAATACAACCAAGATGAAGTAGAAATTACCAGCAGCAAAAATTTAGTCAAGGTTAACACTACCGATAATTCTCAGTCCGCTCGTACCTATGGAGGCAGTCTCAAGCTGCAACCTAATGCTTATGGGGAGTTTAGCTTAGTTAATCATGTTCCCCTAGAAACTTATCTGCGAGGAGTTGTCCCTTATGAAATTGGCGCAAACGCTCCTGCTCAAGCGGTTGCTGCTCAAACAATTATTGCCCGTACCTATGCTTTACGCAATCTGCGACGTTTTAAGGTAGACAATTATCAACTTTGCGCCACCGTTCACTGTCAGGTATACAAAGGCTTGAATGATATTAATCCTATCAGCGATCGAGCGATCGCCCAAACCGCAGGTTTGGTTCTTACCTACGACAATGAACTAATTGATGCTCTTTATTCTTCTACTACTGGCGGGGTAACGGCTAGTTTTGCAGACACTTGGAATGGTGCAGAACGTCCCTACCTTCAGCCTGTAATTGATTCCCCTCGTCCCCTTTGGGATCTGGTCAAATATCCCTTGAATGATGAACGAAACTTTCGTCACTTTCTTAAAATGACTCAGGGGTTTAATGAAACAGAGAGACAAGGCGTATTTCGCTGGCACAAAACCAGAAGCATTGCTGACTTAAATCAAGATCTGCGTACATACCTGCAAAAAACTCATCATCCTCTGGCTGATTTTAATACCATTAAATCAATGGAGGTTCAAGAGCGATCGCGCTCTGGCAGAATGTTGACTTTGGCTATCGAAACTGACAAGGGCAAACTAGAGCTACATAAAAACGAAATTCGTAGTGCCTTAGAACCTCCCCGCAGTACCTTCTTTTATCTCCAGCCTATTTACAATAAACAGAAGCAGCTACAGGCTTATGACTTTATTGGTGGTGGCTTTGGTCATGGTGTAGGCATGAGCCAATATGGTTCCTATAACTTAGCAAATCTTGGTTGGTCAGCAGAGCGCATCTTAGCTTTCTATTATCCTCAGACTGAAATTAAGCCATTAGATGACACCATTGTTTTCTGGCGAGATGAGTCTCCAGAATCAATTAGTAAGAAGTAAAAATTACTCTTCTAACAAAAAGCTTGTTTGGCTAAAAGACTTGTCTTTGATACGTCTGGCTACACGATCGGGAATTGCGTAATTATCCATGACGTGAGCTTTACCTACCAGGACAACTATCTGCGTCTGAGGGTGTTTTTGATAGTAACGAGCGATCGCATCTGCCATAGTTTCATCCCACAATACTTGTGCTGCATAGAAATTTTCTTTATCGCTGCTATTTTCCTGTCCATTTTGAACGTGTGCTTGATAGACTTGTGCC
Organism: Waterburya sp.; assembly: GCA_965218345.1. Lineage (GTDB taxonomy): Bacteria > Cyanobacteriota > Cyanobacteriia > Cyanobacteriales > Xenococcaceae > Waterburya. Next base: position 3,574,647 of record CBDCKS010000002.1, on the reverse strand, counting down.
ATTTTCTGACGATATTCTTGATTATCTAGCTTAATTTGCGCTAAAGGTGGAATGTAGCGAAAATCGCCGTCTTTTAAGCTATCTAAGCCTGTTTGGGCTACCTTTTGCGTAACTTCTGCGGGAGTATTAAGAGCAATTAAGGGAATTTGATGTTTTTGAGCAAAGCGTAAAATAGGAGCATAAAATTCCCAGTCAAAACCCCAGCGAGTATCATATTCAGTTTGCTCTCTTAACTCAGCCTCGCTAATTTCTCCTGATAAATAACGATCTAAGATTGGTTGAAAAGGACGCTGAAACATTTCTAAGCCAATTGCTAGTTTTGGATTAGAATTTGCTTGAGCCTGATAAAGTTGAGTAATAATTTCTAACTCTGCTACATGGTCTTTAGGGCGATCGTGATTTTCTCCTAAATAAATTACGTCATGCCGTTTAAGTTGATTAATTTTCTGTTCACTGATAATCTCTACAGACTGTGCAGTAACGTTAGTCGGTTGATTCGGGTATTGAAACAAAATAAATCCCGCCAAAAATGCGCTGAAGAAGCAAATTAGGGCGGGAATTTTTAATTTCATGAATGTATCAGTTTTTTGCTAGCGATCGCCGTTAACTAATGTTTAGAACGGCAATTTAGCATATATTTTAGCCTTTTTTTGGTTATAAAAACTTCATTGAACTCACGTTAACCAGACTAAACTGAACTTAAGCTAAAGATGCCATTTTTACATCATTGTTAGATAAAACATCTTGTAGTTCATCTGCTTCTACTGTTTCTTTCTCAATTAGCATTGCGGCTAAACGATCGAGAATGTGACGATTTTCTTGCAAGACCTTTTTTGCACGACCATAGGCTTGATCGACATAATTACGAACCTCTTCATCGATCGCTGCTGCGGTTTCATTGGAGAAATCGCGGTCTGAGGCAATATCGCGACCCATAAAGACATTACCGTTTGAACGACCCAAAGCTACAGGACCAAGGCGATCGCTCATTCCGAAGCGAGTTACCATCTGACGCGCTACTTTAGTTACCTGCTGTAAATCATTAGAAGCACCAGTAGTAACCTCTTCTTCGCCATAGATAATCTCTTCAGCTAGACGACCACCAAGGGCTACAGCCATTTGGTTTTGAAGATAAGAACGAGAGTATAAGCCAGACTCCATGCGATCTTCACTAGGGGTAAACCAAGTTAAACCACCAGCACGACCACGAGGAATAATGCTTATTTTCTGTACGGGATCGTAGTCAGGCATCAATGCGCCAACTAAAGCGTGACCAGCCTCATGGTAAGCCACTAATTCTTTGCGTTTTTCGCTCATTACGCGGTTTTTCTTCTCTGGTCCTGCCATGACGCGATCGATTGCGTCGTTGACTTCATCCATTGAGATTTCAGTTAAACTGCGACGGGCTGCTAGAATTGCTGCTTCGTTAAGTAAGTTTGCTAAGTCAGCACCAGTAAAGCCAGGAGTACGACGAGCAACTTTGTTTAGGTCTACGTCTTTAGCTAAAGTTTTACCGCGAGCATGGACGTTGAGGATTTCTTGACGGCCTGCATAGTCAGGACGATCTACTACTACCTGACGATCAAAGCGACCAGGACGCATTAAGGCGGAGTCTAATACATCAGGGCGGTTGGTAGCAGCAATCAAGATAATGCCTGTATTGCCTTCAAAACCATCCATCTCGGTTAGCAGTTGATTAAGAGTCTGTTCACGCTCATCGTTACCACCACCTAAACCAGCACCACGCTGACGACCAACGGCATCAATCTCATCGATAAAGACGATACAGGGTGCATTAGCTTTAGCTTGCTCAAACAGGTCGCGGACACGAGAAGCACCGACACCCACAAACATTTCGACGAACTCTGAACCAGAAATACTAAAGAAAGGTACGCCAGCTTCACCAGCTACCGCCTTGGCTAGTAAGGTTTTACCTGTCCCTGGAGGTCCGACAAGTAATACACCCTTGGGAATTTTTGCGCCAATAGCGGTAAAGCGATCGGCATTTTTGAGAAAGTCTACTACCTCAGTAAGCTCTAGCTTGGCTTGCTCGATACCTGCTACATCGCCAAAAGTTACTTGAGTTTTAGGCTCCATCTGCACTCTGGCTTTAGACTTACCAAAGTTCATAGCCTGTGAGCCTGGACCACTCTGCGCTCTTCTAAGAAGGAAAAACAATCCAACTAATAATAATATGGGGAATAAAAGACTGCTCAAAGCTCTAAACAGCCATCCTTCATCACTTTGAGGCAGAACAGCAATATCAACACCATTATCACTCAAAATATCAATTAATTGAGGATCGTTAGGTAGGTTAACAGTTATGGGTGTGCCTTCACGGTCAATAACTTGCGCTTTAGTGCGATCTGCACTAATCTTAACGGTTTCTACCTTATGGTTTTGAACTTCGTCTATTAATTTGCTGTACGCCCAAGTTTGACGGGTTTGAGGTTGCTTATCTAAAAATGCCGTACCTAACGCCACCACTACAATAGCTAACAAAACATACAGTCCTGCATTGCGCCATTTTTTATTGTTATCTTTACTCACTCTGACAGCCTCCCTGCGCTGAAGATTAGGAATTCTTTTACTTTAATTTTAATGATTTCTGCTTTGTTGCTCTTTGTTAAAGATTATTTAGATTAATTATAAGCTGAATACACTGACATCATCGGATTTGACCAACGGTCACAGATTACTATCTACAAAGATCCAAAAAATCCAGCCTTTATTACTCTCTTAACTTTTAACGTTGTTAACTTATGTTAACGTTTCTCAGGAAGTATTTGCCAATGAATCTATAAAAATTGCTGAAAAGCCTCTTAAATTTATTTTACTCCTACGATCTATGCTCTATGCCACTCCGTCTAAAAATTGCATTACAGCTTGATTAAACTGCTCAGGAAATTCTATCAAACTATTATGTCCGCCTCGCTCTAATATCACTAACTCAGCTTTGGGGATTTTGGCAGCAAGTTCTTCTGAATATTTTACAGGAATAAAGATTTCATCTTTACCAATCAACACCAAAGTCGGGACTGAGATTTGGCTGATTTGCGATCGCGTGTCATGTTGCATCAGCGCAGCAACCTGTCCTGCAAAACCTTGAGTGGATTGTGGATAAGGATTATTAAGTGCAAGATTGACTAAAGCCGTCACAGTTTCGTCATCTTCAAAAAATTCATTTGTGTAAACCCACAAGCAGATATCTCTCATCCAGGTTTCTATAGACACATTTTCGTTGAGCATTCTTATCCAGGTCTGAACTAAATGTTTTGCTCTAGCAGGAAACTGAGTTGCTGTTGCGTTTAGCAGTAAGCTTTTTACCAACTTAGGATATTTCAAGGCAACGGCTTGGGCAATCATACCACCCATTGAAAAGCCTACAATATGAGCATTATCCACATTCAAAAATTTTAATAAGGCGACAACATCATCCGCCATCATCTCGGTTGAGTAATCTTCTTGAGGAGCATCAGTTTGTCCAACACCACGATTATCGAACACGATGACTTGATATTTCTGAGAGATTACAGGAATTTGGTTGAACCATGTGCTGCTATCCATGCTCAAGCCGTGAATCAAGACTACGGGTTCACCACTGCCGTGAACCTCATAGTACATCTCAATATTACCAATCTTGGCTCTGGGCATTTTGTATCTTTTCTTGGTTAGAATCGCTCTAATTATCTATTGAAGCAAAATCTTGACTAGATTAAATTATATAGGTACTTATTACCAAGGTAAAATCTCCCCATTAGAATGCCAAAAAGTTCCTGTATTGTTGAGATCTAATTCTTCAATACGAGCCAGTAAACCTTTGACTGAAGTTTCGGTAGTAATTCCTGAATCGGTAAAATTAGTCATGCGAGTTTTAACCAACCCTGGATGTAAAATAGCCACCGCAATACCTTTAGGCTTTAAATCATGAGATAAAGATTTACCTGCCATCGATAAAGCCACCTTGGACATTCGATAGCCGTATGAGCCACCAGATGTATTGTCCTCAATTGAACCCATACGACTAGTCATCAAAACAACTTTTGAACCATTATCTAAATTAGATAAAAGTGCTTTGGTAAATCGTAATGGTGCGATCGCATTTACCTCAAATTGCCGACGAATACTATCAAAATCAAGATCTTCCAAGGTTATTCGCTCTACTATTCCCGCATTATTAATCAAAACATCAATCTTTTTTCCCTTTAGCCTGGCAACTAAACTATTGACTGCTTGTTCAGAAGTAAGATCTACATCCTTTTCTATTTGAACTTCTAAAGCTTCTAACTCCTTAGAAGGCGATCTGCATACAGCAATCACCTCATGTCCTTGCTCTTTTAGCTGATGACAATACTCTAAGCCGATGCCTCTATTTGTTCCCGTAATTAAGTATGTTTTTGTCATTTTGTCTCTATTTATTTGATCAAATTTATTAAATTCTTGGGTAAAGTGCGATCCGTAGGGTACGCGGTAGCGTAATCGCTTATAGCTTGATGCTATTCCCACACTTGCTCAATGCTAGTTGTTGATTTGAGACTTTAAAAAAAATATTAAAAAAATATTTTTTTCCACTCAATGTTTAATTCAAAAGGAAGTTTAAAAGAAATTGCCTCTTGTACATCAAAAATTTTCTCTTCATACAAACCATCTTTGAGTTCGAGAGAAACAAATTTTTCATCTAGAGGATCGATAACCCAGTAATGTTTAATACCTCTAGCAGCATATTCAGATCGCTTGTAGCGATAATCGCGATCGCGATTTTTTTTGCCAGGAGAAACTACTTCTATCACTAATAACGGTGGTGGCATATCAAGAATTATAGTTGAACGTTTGTATTGCTCTAATTCTTTAGCTCCTTCAGGAGTAAGTATGGTTAAATCGGGAACTCTAGCTGTAACTCTACTTCCACTGATAATAATTTCAGCTTTATTAGTAACCTGTTGATAGGGAATTACTTTTATAATTTCAGCGATCAAATACATTACAATTTGTAAGTTTTGCCAGGATTCGGGAGGCATTTCTCGTATTTGTCCATTTTCTAGTTCATAACTTTTATCATCAGCAATGTCACTGCAACTTAAATACTCATCTAAAGTGTATTGATGTGATAGTCGGTCTGTAGAAAGCATTAAAATAACCTCAGTTTGGGTTAAGCTAGTTTATAAAGTTAGAGTTGCTATTCTTTATTAACTTTAGCCAATTAATAACATCTTGAGCATTTTTATCAGGAGGAAAAACTGGATAAAACACTTTTATTATTTTTCCTTCCTTGGCGATTAGAGTTAGACGTTTGATGAGTTGCTTATTTTCTACTTCAAAAGTCGGCAACTGCAATGCTTGTGTTAGTTGTAAATCTGCATCGCTTAAAAGTTCAAATGGTAAATGAAGACGCTTCAGTGCTTCGGATTGAGCATAAGCTTCTTGTGTGCTTACTCCATAAACTTGAGTTTTGAGTGCTTGAAGCTCTTGATAATGATCTCGGAAACTACATGACTGTGGAGTACATCCTCTTGCACCAGGAATTAAATCCCAACCGTCGGGTAGTTTGATATCTGGTTTCCCTGTCATTGGGTAACAATAAAATACTACTTTACCCTTAATGTGGGAAATATTTACCTGTCTATTAGAAGTAGAATTAAGAACAACATCAGGTAGATTTTTTCCTAATAAATGAGAACTTGCTCCATCATCTATAGGTATAGGTAAATTTGGCGGTAATTCATTAAAATCTTCAACCATTACTACTTACTTATCTAAAGGTTTTCGTTGCAAGTCCTCATAATTTACTCCATCAGCTTTAACAGTCTTGTCTATTTTTAAAATTGGTTCGGTTTTCTTTTCTGGTAAGAAATAAAGTTCTTCTCTTCCTTGTTGAAAAAATCGCTGTGAGCTACTATCCGAATCAATTAAAAAGTTTGGTTGTCTAACTGGTCTAACATTATTAAATTGAACAGGTACTTGACCTGAATTTTGAATTGTATTATTTACGCCATCAACTGATTGGGATCTGGCTGGATCGGCAAATAATGTTGCAGATGCTAATCCTGTTAAGAATAAAGCCTCTTTTATAATACGACTACCCATTGCTATTTTCCGAAAAATTGCTCTAGCTATATTTTACTATCTAGCTAATCTGTAACTCGCTTTATAGTACAATAAAACTATATTGAACAAAAAATCAAATATGAATCAAATTAGTTTTGCATTACTGACTAGCTATCCCTGATAACAATCATTTGAGAGTCAGCAGAAATTTTCATTTTATAGACAAATGGCGATCGCCAAATCAAATCAGCTTTAAACAAAGGATTCAACCTATAGTCAAAAACCATTGCAGAAAGCTTTGAGGCGGTCAACAAAGCTTTTATGTTAGAATTTTTGAGTGTTTTTTCATTAAGTAATAAATACAAAGCTAATCAGGCATTTTTCGGAGAAACTACATGGCTAGCACTTACGATGCAGATCAAATTCAGGTTTTAGAAGGTCTGGAGGCAGTACGCAAACGTCCAGGGATGTATATTGGTTCGACAGGGCCAAAAGGACTGCATCACCTAGTATACGAGGTAGTAGACAATTCTATTGACGAAGCACTTGCAGGTTTTTGTACTCATATAGAAGTTGAGATTAATCCTGATGGTTCAGTCACCGTCACCGATGATGGACGGGGTATTCCCACAGGCATCCATTCTAAAACAGGCAAGTCAGCTTTGGAAACAGTAATGACTGTTTTGCACGCTGGGGGTAAATTTGGTGGTGACGGAAGCGGTTATAAGGTTTCGGGTGGTTTACACGGGGTAGGTGTATCGGTAGTCAACGCTTTATCAAAATTGGTAGAGGTAACGGTTTGGCGAGACGAAAAAGTTCATCTCCAACGCTACGAGAAAGGAAAAGCTCAAGGACAATTAGCTGTTAAACCAAATAAAGATCAGCCCAAGCGCACAGGAACTTCAGTTCATTTTATTCCTGATGAGACTATCTTTAGTGAAACAACCACTTTTGAATACGATATTTTGGCAAAACGGTTAAAAGAGTTGGCATATCTCAATGCGGGCATCAAAATTACGTTTAGCGACCATCGCTTAGAAGAACTACGCCAGGATGTATTCTGTTACGAAGGTGGCATCAAAGAATATGTTGAATACATGACGCTGGAAAAAGATCCTCTGCATCAAGATATTATTTATGTCAACAAAGAGAAAAATGGCGTAACTGTAGAAGTTGCTTTGCAGTGGTGTATTGATTCCTATAGTGATAATTTATTAGGTTTTGCCAACAATATCCGTACCATTGATGGCGGTACTCATCTAGAAGGTTTAAAAACCGTCCTGACTCGGACAATGAATACCTTTGCCCGCAAGCGTAACAAGATCAAAGAAAACGAATCTAACCTTGGCGGAGAGAATGTCCGTGAGGGTTTGACTGGAGTTGTATCGGTTAAAGTACCCGATCCTGAGTTTGAAGGACAGACCAAAACCAAGCTGGGCAACACTGAAGTTCGCGGGATTGTTGATTCTTTGGTAGGAGAAGTTCTAAACGACTATCTAGAATTCAATCTTAATGTTGGCGATGCCATTATCGAAAAAGCCGTCCAGTCTTTTAAAGCAGCCGAAGCAGCCCGCCATGCGCGAGAATTAGTTCGCCGTAAATCTGTTTTAGAGTCTTCTCCTTTACCTGGAAAACTTGCCGACTGTAGTACTCGCGATCCTGAAGAATCAGAAATTTTCCTTGTCGAGGGGGATTCTGCGGGAGGTTCAGCAAAGCAAGGCAGGGATAGAAGATTCCAGGCAATTTTACCCCTTAGAGGTAAAATCATCAACATTGAAAAGACTGATGACAGCAAAATCTACAAGAATAATGAGATTCAGTCAATGATTACTGCTTTGGGGTTAGGCATCAAAGGGGACGAATTTGATTCAACTCAATTGCGCTATCATCGCATTGTAATTATGACAGATGCTGACGTAGATGGGGCGCATATTAGAACATTGTTGCTGACGTTCTTTTATCGCTATCAAAGGGAGTTAGTAGACCAAGGCTACATCTATATTGCCTGTCCTCCTTTGTATAAACTTGAACGAGGACGCAACCATCAATACTGCTATAGCGATCGCGAATTACAAGAGCGTATTGCCGAGTTTCCCGCCAATGCTAACTATACTATTCAGCGATTCAAAGGGCTAGGTGAAATGATGCCTCAACAGCTTTGGGATACGACAATGAATCCTGAAACCCGCGCTATGAAACGAGTAGAAATTGATGATGCAGCCGAAGCAGATCGAATGTTTACTGTCCTGATGGGCGATCGCGTTGCTCCCAGACGAGAGTTTATCGAAGCCAACGCACCCAAGTTAAATCTAGATGATTTGGATATTTAGGTATTGTCGATTAAACCATAACTTGAAAAAATAAAGCATAAAGTGAAATTTCAAAGCATAAAGTGAAAATAATTAAACTATAAGCTGAAATTTCATGTACTATATAGGGTATCTCAAGGAGTTTAAATGAACTCCTCCTAATTATATGAGATGCCCTTATTTTATGGCTGTTTCAAAAAAATCAAGCATGCCTCGCCAATACAAACGAACTGCTGGTCATTTTATCAGTTGCAAAATGAAGACTAGCGTTTGGTATAAATCTGTTCTTCAAAGAGATTTTATGTATTGGTTAGAGTTCGATCCTGACGTAATATTATATACTACGTTAACAGAGCCACTGAAATATTACAACAAAGGTAAAGAGGAACTTTACTATCCCGATTTTCAAATTATTCGCCATCAAAAGAAACAGGTTATCGATCTAAAATATCAGAAAGCGATTAAAAGTAAAAAATATAGGCAACTCTATCCGATTTTGCGCGAAGTTTGTAGAGATGCTGAATGGGAATATACTGCTCTAACAGAATTACAAGTAAAACAAGAACCCACGATTTCTAACATTAAGCTGCTATATCGATACGCAAGAGAAGACTTCAATATTGATGAGTACAAAAACTGTTTGTCCATTTTAAAGTCTACAGTACCAGCTTCCTTATTAGAGATTTACGAACTACTAGACTGTCAAAATATTCGTAAAAACGTGCTATTCAAATTGCTATTTTACTCACTTGTGGAAATAAATCTAAAGGAATCTATTAACCCCAATAGTCAGATTACGGCGGTTTTAAGTAAACCCAATTGGAAGGTACTATTTAATGCGTAGAATAACACTGAAGGAAGGTGTAAGATTTGAATTACATAGTCGAGAATACAAAATAATTGAATCTGTATCGCCTGGAGAATGGAAGATTGTTGATGTTGTAACAGGTAGACAAAGTAATTTATCCGAAGACATAATTACAAACTTTTTGTTTAAAGGAGAACTGTCATTTATCAATGCTTTACATCAAAGTCATATTGCTTTTCCCGACCTGAACGAAAAGAAAAAGAATGATGCGATATGGAGAGAAAAATATGTAGCAGCTATTTTAGATGAGGGGGTACAACAGTTTATCCAAAGAAATGTAGAACCAATAATAAGGGAAGTATATTACAAGATACAAGTAGCAGAGAACTTAGTACAAGAGGTCTAAAGATAAACCGAAACCCTCGTTTATTTCTGTCTATAGATGGCTCAAAAAATACAAACAGTCGGAGGGTGATATTCATGCGTTAGTCTCGAATATAAGCAAAAAAGGAAATCGTAAATCAAGATTAGCTTCAGAAGTATATAGCATTATTCAACAAGCGATAGAAGAAATATATCTCAGTCGCAATCAAGGTTCAGTTAAAGATACTTATGATCGGGTAATTGTCTTAATCGTCGAAGAAAATCGGTATAGACAGAGCTTGAACTTATCAGAGCTAAAAATACCCTCTTACGTTACTAGATTCCTTCTCACGAAAGAAATCGAGCCAGGTTAGGAAAAAGAACGGCAGATTTGATACACCAACCTGTGAACGTCGGTCAAGGTGCTAATCCAACTAGACCATTGGAAGTCGTAGAAATCGATCATAGCCCTTTACCTTTCTACGTCCTGGACAACGAATATCGATTGCCAGTAGGTTTGCCGTGGCTAACATCTGCTGTCGATTTGTACTCGCAGACAGTAATTGGCTACTATTTGACCTTCGACACACCAAGCTATCTTTCAGTTATGTACTGTCTACTACATAGCATTAGGTCTAAAGAGTACGTAAAGTCAGAGTACCGTCGCGTCAAAAATGATTGGAATTCCTATGGTCTGATGGAAACCCTCAAGGTCGATAACGGTTCAGACTTCAGAGGAAAATCGTTAGAAGATGCTTGTCGCGAACTCAAAATTACCTTGGAGTTTTGTCCCGTTCGGATGCCTTGGTATAAAGGAACAGTTGAGAGATTTTTTGGCGGTATTCAACAACAATTGGGTGGTCAAATTCCAGGAAACTGTGGGAAGTTTTTAGAAAATAACGATTACAATCCTAAAAAGCAAGCAGTAGTAACATTACAAGAGTTACAAGAGATTATTCACCTATTTTTGATAGATATTCACAATCAGAGTTCTCACACTAAGCTGAAGAGTACTCGCGCTTCTGTATGGAATCATGGAGTTCAGTCTTATCCAGTTTCTCTACCAAGCTCCGACGATAATTTGAAAGTTTTATTGGGTGATATTGATGAGAGAACTATTCAGAGAGAAGGAATTGTACTTGAATATATATATTACAACAGCGATCGCCTTCAAGCTTTACGCGATCGCTACGAAGCGACGGATTTGCGTAGAAGCAACAACAGAAAAGGAAAGGAAAAGGCTAAATTTAAGTACAATCGGAACGATCTGTCCGTCATTTATGTATTCGATCCTGAAACAAGAGAATACATAGCAGTCCCAGCAGTTAACCAATCATATACTCAAGGTCTTTCGCTATATCAGCATCGAATTATTTGCAAATACGCTTCAGAACATGGATTTATTCAAGGTGGATTGAAAATAGATGTTGTCGCATTGGCATTAGCAAAGGAACAAATACAAGACATTGTTCGAGAGGCTATCAAGAAAACTAAAGTAGCAAAAACCTCTAAGCAAGTTATTAAGTATTTGGGAACGGGTAGGGGTGAAGATGTAATAGCGGCACAAGAAAGAGCAGTAAATGCCATTGAGCCAGTTAATACAGCAAATACTATTGTGATTGAGGCACAGTCAGGAATTGCCGATATTAATTCGGGAATATCAGATTTTTCCAGCGCAGTAGATTTAGATTTGAAGGCTGAAGAAGTAGCGGTCGAAATACTTTCAAAAGACTCTGATAGCAGTAAAGACAAAACTAAAACTCGCAAAACTACGAAAAATTCTCAGTCCAAAGCCAAGAAAAAGTCGTCTACCAAACAATCAAAATCTAATCAAAGAACGAAAAAAGATTTAACTGCTAATAAAAAATCAACCAGTCCTATTGATACACAACAGCAAACTACCGATAAATCCGTTCAAAAGGCTTCTTCTAAAAAGGAAAAGCAACCCCCCAAAGAAGAACAAAAACCCAGAGGAAGTATTGGCGTACCGCAGTGGAAACCTCCTTCTCGATAATTGCCTTTAGGCAATATCACATCGACTAGCTTTTTTACTCATTTGGATCGAAACTCACTTCAAGATTAATAGCTGTGCTTCAAGAAAATAAACAGACTTCAATTAGAAAAAAAATAATAGCTGCAAATCAAATATATGCAACTTATCCGTTGTTTACTCAGGTGCTAGAAGACATTTACGAGTGCCATTACAGTCCTGAAACTAATTTAGATAGAGATCCTGATTGTCTTTTATTAATAGGTGAAGCAGGAGCAGGAAAAACCACTATTTATAAGACTTACGCTCAAAACCATCCTCGGCAAGAAACAAATGAGGGCAGTATTGTACCAATCGTTTATACTCCAATCCCTGTACCTGCAACGGTTAAAGGGCTAGTAGAAGCCATCTTAAAACAGCTAGGCGATCCTTTGTATAACAAGGGAACTACCACTAATCAGACTGGCAGAGCGTACGATCTCCTAGCCGCTTGCAAAGTCGAACTTATTGTACTAGACGAATTTCATCATTTTATAGACCGCGAATCTAAAAAAGTTTTAAAAAACGTTTGCGACTGGTTAAAAAATTTGATCTTAAATACTAGAATACCCGTTGTACTATTTGGATTACCTGAATCTAATAGAATCTTGGAGGTTGATAACTGGCAATTAAGTAGAAGATTTACTTATCGCCATGAATTAATTCCTTTTCCCTATAGCGAGTCAGGAATGGAATTGTTTCGTCAATTTCTTAGCGACATAGAAGGTCAACTACCACTAGAAGCAAATTCTAGGCTTGCTGAAAAGTCGCTAGCAGAACGTATTTATTATGCGACTGACGGTACTATTGCTCATGTTATGACTTTGATTCGCAAAGGTGCTACTTTAGCAATCAGACGAGACTTAGACTGTCTCAATTTGGAGATTCTAAATGTCGTTTATCATAAGCACCTTAAGCATGAAAAACCCCTGAAAGTTACTGAGCCATTTTTGGTAAATAAGTTTGACCTTGAGAGTAGTTATGCTTTTGACAAAAGCAAACAGAGAAAGATAAACAAGGGCAACAACGTAAAAGGTGTTTTACGAGCTTAGTTTAAAATGTCATTTTTACGTAGACCCAGACTTAAAGCAAACGAAATTTTCTCTAGCTATTTGCTACGGCTTACACAAGAGAATGGCTACAGTAATTATCAAGCAATTTTGGATTATGTAGGCATTAATTCAGATCTCCGCAAACTGAACTATTTGTCCGAAGATGAAGCTGACTTGACGGTATTAGGTCAAATGGCACAGATAAAGAAGACGCAGTTATGGGATACGATCTTTCCTGCGATCGCAGATCGTAAAATTAAAGCCTATGGCTCTATTTTAGATTATGAATGGTTAGAGCGAGAAAAAATTAAAATTTGTCCCAGTTGTTTCGTTACTGATGGTTACTACCACAAACACTGGTCTTTATGGTGTTATACCAGTTGTCATATTCACCAATGCTTATTAGTCGATTGTTGTCCTCAATGTCAGTCTGTGTGGAAGTGGAACGATTTGAAGAACGACTGGAAATGCCAATGCGGATGGAATTTTTCTGAAACATCAATTGAAAAAATACAGCCAGAAGAAAATAGTTTAGGCAAATTGGTAGCTCATTGCTGCCAACTAGTAGAAGCAGAACCAATTGCGATCAATCGCAAGTCTCCATTTTTCGATCTTAGCCTGTCACAGATATCACTTCTAATGATATCTACTGCTCTGTCACTATACAATCCAGGAGATAGTTTATATCAACTAAATTTACCATCAACTAACAGAGATTTACACAGATTACTATCGAAATCGACACTTGTATATCAATCTGAGTCCAGGAATTTGTCGTACTTTATTAAGTGGTTTGATCGCTTTTACCGACTGGAGTACAAGCGATTTGGTCAAAGGAAAAACCATTTACAGAAATTGAGCCTCGTTGCGACTTTTCGACGCAAGTTAGAAGATCTTCGTCTGAGATAGTGACTTTTGGCGATCGCAATCTCTAGAGAGATTAGCACAGAACAACTTCAGTCTGATCGCTCCTTTTTGTGCTTAACCGAAAATCCTTGAGACGGAATGTCTCCTTTTTCCTTCGCTTCTTTTAGTGCCATCTCCAGTAAAAAAGCTGCCAAATTTGCTAGAGATCGCCCTTGAGCGTTTGCCCAGTCTTCCAATTCATCTGCCACAGAATCTGGCAAGGTGACATTGATTCGCTTGCTCACAAATTTATAAAAACTCATAGTTTACATCTTTAATCATGTTAATCCTATGAGTTCCATAATATAGTACTTGCGCTTTTATGACGTTTATTTACATCTTTTTAAATGTAAATGTGTGATATTGTTTTTTAACAGATAGCGATCGCAAAATACAAATTGTAATGAAAATCGGGAATTTAGAACCAAACATTCTACTTCGTCGTCCTAAACCGTATGTAGATGAAGATTTAGCTGGTTACATTCTTCGCCTGAGTCAAGTTAACCGTTATTCTTCACCCCAGTGGATTTACAATCTGGCGGAAATTTCTCAATATGCAGCCAATGGAAATTTTTGCGATCGCACTACCAAAGATTTTTTAAAATTAGCTCGATTACTTTCAGTTGAAGAGTCTACACTATGGAAAATGGCTTTTTGTGAGTATAAATCAAACAAAGTAGCCAGAGTTAAGTTTTTTGGTAGATCCTTGCCAACTTATAATTTATGCAAGCTAAAGGCGAAAGTTTGTCCTCTTTGTCTGGCAGAAAAGTCTTATTGTCGAAAGATTTGGAATTTAATCCCTCTCACGGTTTGTCCCGTTCATCACTGCTTACTTTTGGATATTTGTCCTCAATGCGATCGTCCTATTCGCTGGGATCGTAATTCTGTTAATGAATGTAAATATTGTGAGTTAGATTGGCGCGATATTCATTCAGAAATCCTTGAATTGACAGATACTATTCCATCCCATTTATTGTCCGCAGCTTGCGGTTTAGGGGAATTAGGCAAAGCAGAACTTCAACTTATTAGCGATCGCCATCCCATTTTAAATTTAGAACTAGAACACCTAATTAGTCTTTTTTCCTTCATGGCAGGTCAACTAGTTAATATTGGTGATACCACAGGTAAATTTATCGCCACTTCTGGCAATAATGCAGAATTACACAAACTATTAGTATCGGCATGGGATTACCTTAAAGATTTCCCCGAAGGCTTTGAACGCTTTTTAGAGTGGTACAAAAACAAAAGCTTTCATCCAGAGAGAGATACTGGAATTGCCAGAGATTTTGGTAACTTCTATTTGAGGCTCTATAAAAACTTTCCTAGACAAACATTTGGCTTTCTACACATAGCTTTTGAGAATTATTTAGCAACTCAATGGGATGGAGGCTACTTAAATACAAAGCTGGGACGGATTCAATTGCCAGAAGATAGCGATCGCAAATTCCTCTCAGGAGTAGAAACGGCAAAATTGCTTAAGATGACTGAGGCTTGGGTATTGCGCTCGATAGAATGTGGAACATTAAAAGGTCGCTTGCGTAAAATGGGCAAGCGAACATCAATATTAGTCGAGCGAGAGAGTGCAGAAGCTTATCTACAAAATCTTGCCAATGCTATATCTACTAAAGAAGTAGCCAAAATTTTAGGAATCGGACGTAAAGCTGTAGTCGATCTCATCGAACATTCATGTTTAAATGCGTTTCGGGGACGTACCACAGATGGATACTCCAAATGGCTGATAGATCGCAATGCGCCGATTGAGTTAGTAAATCGAATAGATGGTTTATTGAACGAAATAACAGACAAAGAGAAAGCAGCCAAATGTTCTTTTGATTTAGCAATTCGCAGGTTAACTGGTTCGGGATGTTCGATTGGTCTTTTTGTTAGCGAAATCTTAGAGAAGTCAATCCTTCCAATTTACAAAATTAATGGAACTGGACTAAAGCAATATTGTTTCAATATTGAAGATATAGACCGATTGGTAGAAGAATACTATAAGAAAGACGAGCAAGTTTTAAATGTTTCAGACATTGCCATTTTGTTGGGAGTAAAACAACAAGTAGCTGCATTTTGGATCGATCGAGGTTTTATTGCCACAGAAATTAAGTCTGGCATACATTTACATCGAAGAGTCTTAAAAGCCTCAATCGAAGAATTTCATCTTAAGTATATTACTGCTGTTGAATTAGCTAGTCAGATCGATTCCTCTCCTAAAAAGGTAGTTTATCTATTAATGGAGAGCAATATTTCACCTGTGACTGGTAAAGTAATTGATGGTGGAAGACAGTATTTATTTTCGAGAAAAGAAGCAATATCTGCTATAGGTAAAATGATGCAGAATAATTAATATTTTACAGTCTTTAATTGACTGCTCACCGCCCTGAAGGGATTGGTGATTCAAGCTATTAGCTATTAGCTCTTAGCTCCTAGCTTCGAATGTTGTGCGCCCTCGGCAATAACCTCAACGGAGGAAACCTCCGCAACGGTTTTGCCTCGCAATTTAGTTAGTTTTGCCTCGCTACGCAGGTACTTAATTAAAAGCGCAGGGCTAACGCCCAGTCCGCCCTGGCGGGCTTCGATGCGGAGCATCGTGCAGCAGAGAGCGCGATTCGCCTTGCGTAATCGCAAGTCGGCGAACTGGAGTTCGCGCTAAAAAGCTATTAGCTTTTTAGTTCAAATAGAAGTGTACAAAACAGGAAAATACGACTTTATTAATGATGAAACTAGACTTTAAAACTATATCACTTAAAGATTCGAGAAGTTACATAAAAGTAAATCGAAAAGATATCCAAGCTTGGGATATTTTCCTCGATCGCATAAATAGTGAAGCGACTAAATCGCCACTTTATGATGTACCTAGTAGTTTTGAGGAGTTTGAGTTAATTCTCGAACAAAATCCCGATGTTAAAGCAAAATTAGGACGAATTTAGTTACTATTTATGAACGCAAGCAAAAATTAAAACCAGATCGCTTGGACATTGGCGATGGTCTTAATTTAGTGTATTAGCTGACCCGATCTGCGTTTTTTGTAAGCTTCTGCTTTGGTGTCATAAGCGCCACAAAAAACTCTGATGAGTCTACCATATCTATCGTGTCCGTAGTCGTAAACAAAGTATTTTCCTCGACTTCTCCAATAATAGATTGCTTCATCACCTTGTAAATAATCGATTCTACTTTGTTCGCTTTCTTCGCTAATTTCTACAATAATTCTTCCCGCTGCTAGGGCAGCTTTAGTAATAAACTCAAACACGATCTTAATATTTCTAATAAATAAATAATTTTACCCCTTACGCATCGCCGTAAGCACCAGAAATAGCGTAGCTATTTCTGCATGGTGAGCGATTGCTCACCACATCTTCTATTTAGACTTTTGACCTTTAGTGTGAGAATTTTTATTTTGTAACTTTTTGTTTAAGAAGGTTGTAGAATGTATCTACAGCAGTCAGATGCGAAGGGATCTTCATTGCGAACATATCAAAGTGCATCTTTTAAGGATATTTGTGGATAAGTTGCACGTAGTGCTACGTCAAGCACTTTTTGATTTAATTAATTTCTCCAAAAATTCCTCCTCTTCTTCGGGAGAAGAAAACTCAGGTGGTGTCTTCTAATCTAGTCTTAAGTGGTATTCTTCAAATATATCCTCATTACTTGGATCTCGATGAAATAGTTCATCTATCTTTTCATTGCTCATATTTTTATAATCATTAGCTGACATATTTAAATCTCCCCTGCTCGTTAATTACTACTTTAATTTTACGATCTGCCTGCGTTTCAATTACGATTAATTTCTGTTTTGTAGAGTACTGAAAAACTCTTATTTGCAAGCCTTTCCTAGTTAAAAATTGAGCTAGGATACAGGCTTTAATGGCTTGTTTAGTTGCGACCATCATATATCGTGCTTTAGGTAAAGGTAGCAAGAGGTATTTTTTGCAGTAAGTAGGAGGTAAACTACCTAATTTTATCTACATCAAAAATGTCAAAAGCAGCGACATACAAGGCTTCTACTTTATAGACATATCTATTTGAATTTGATTCATGAAAGCTAAACTATTTCTCTTTTATCTTCGTTTTCGTAAGCCAATAATTCCAACTACTGGTTTGATTACATTAGTGATGGTGAGTCTAAACCAGTGGGTAGAATACAAAGATAAAAATTTTAGCCGTAACCCTTGGCAAATTGTTAGTGTTGAATCAGGTGAAAAGTTTACGGTTCATGGTGGCAATAAAACCAAAACCATTAATTTGTGTGGCGTAAAGGCTTCAGGAAACAGGTCTAGAAACTTCTTACGACAGGTAATTGATCTAGGAAATGGAACAGTAAATCTTAAGCACGTAGGAGATAGTTACGAAGCTTGGATATCAATCGATAAAAATTATGATGTTGAGCTAGTAAAACACATCTCTAGCCAACCTAACTACCTTGTTGAAGAAACTATACACTTGAATACTTGGCTAATCGAAAGAGGTTTTGCCCGTCGAGACAAACTAAACTCTGGTAAGTGTAGTCAACCAGAAAACTTAGTTTGGGCTGAAGAAAGGGCTAAAGAAAAGGGGCTTGGTATTTGAAAAATCGTTCTAATTTTATATAAAGATTAGGTAAATACTCAGGTTAAAGTGACATACCTGTTCTAAGATGTTTGTAAATAAATTCAGATAAAAAGCTATAAATACGTCATTTTAAGTTAAATTCTACAACCACAAATATGTTACAATTTACATAAAGTGTTTATATATATTAATAGGTACTGAACTCAACAACCGCTTGAAAAAAGTGCTTTTGTTAAGTATTTCTAAATAAAATTATATTGTTGTTGTTATCAAATTTACATTTTTTTGATAGCATACGACTAATCTGTCCATCAAGTAAATAAGTTGTTTACGTAAAGCCTTATTCTATAAATGAACAAGGTAAATTAGGAGTATAAATGAGCGAACAAAAACGACCAGGTAAATTATGCTTCACAGGGGTAAGGCAGCCATCTGTTTTTGAGGGTGCTGCTCGTGCAATAGATTTAGTAAATGTACTAGGCGATGATGACTACCAGTATTTTAGAAACAGATACGGCACTTATGTAGTCAGGTTAGAAATTACACAAAGCTTACTAGAAGATAGCCTTAACAAAATATCAGAGGATTACGAAAAGATTAGTAGCGATTTACAAAATACTGAGGCTAAACTGGAGCAGAAATGCCGTAAAAGATTGCAATCCGTATAATTTACTTGTCTTTTATGAGTGTTTGAATTGATTTGATTTGAACAAGTTTATGAAAGACAATACCGTTAAAAATAAACATCCAGAAAATATAGAACAAGATGAGTCTTCCTGCATAGGAAAAACGGCTTCTGAAAATATCATCACCCCTGTAAGAGCCATGAGTAGTGATACTGAAGATGATAGGCAAGAAATAAGTCGTTTTTCTTTTCGCGCTAGTTCAATATATCCAGCAGATGAGCTTGCCGAATTTGATAAGCTTTGTCCTGGCTTTTCTAAAGAATATTTGACTTCTCACAATAGGATATTGAACGAAGAAGTAACCCATAGAAGAGAAGTAGATAGAGAACACATAAACCTTCACAAAGAATCTTTAAAACTTGAAAGCAAAAACCTTGATATCCAAAGGGAAGTAGCTATGTCTAATTCTCAAAGGTCTAAAGTAGGTTTGTATTCTGCTTTCTTTTTACTGTTGATCTCTCTTGGACTAGGTGGATATGCAATACACAAAGGTTATAAAGGAGTTGCTATAACAATTTTTGGCGGGACTATAGGCACTCTAGCTTTAAATTATGCTGGGCAGATCTTTAGTTCAAAGCAATTAAAACAAGTCGAGGACGATAAAAATAGTCAAAAACAAATTGAAAGTTCTAAAGATGTCTTTTCAGAAGAGGAATAAGTATTTGCGATAAGAGATAAAATAGTCTTACTTGTGGGATAGGTTTGGACAATATCGGAATTGAACCGATGTCGCCGAGAATTAGGAGTTCAGGGACGCACCAAGCATTGCCCACAAGAAAAGGATGAGTGTTTATTTACTCATCCTCAGACCAATTAAATTTTGTCCAACTTTTCACCTCTCAAAAGTAATAGGTTGAGCCACTGATAGAGAAGAATTAGGTTCAACTACTACAGGATTAACAATATGAGCAATTTTAATTCCCCGATTTGATTTAGACATAGAAGCCACCAAGACAAATAAAGAAAAGTTATAGACTATTAGAAATCAAAGACTTTTTCGTTTTGTTTTGATGGGGAAAAGGTGAATTAGGAATAGAACAACCAAGGAAAGTACATAATTCTTTCCATCCCTGTCCCTGGCAAATGTTTAAGATTAACAAATCGGATTCTCTGCCTTGGAAATATTCCAATACAGATTGAAGATGACGATCGTATGCGGTAAGCCAAAGAGCAGGATCGTACTCCCATTGTCCATAACATTGAGTTTCCAAATCTTGAATCCATTTTGATATTTGCTCATCAAATATCTTTGCCAATTGTTTTTTATGAGCTTGATGAGAATTTAACCAACTATCAGACTCACGAATAGTCAGAACAAATTTAGACCCTGGATACTTTAAATCTAATTCTTTGTAGGCTAGAGCAATAGGTGTATCCGTCGCCCCATCATATTCTTCAACCTGCTCAATTGAACGAGGTAAATGTATAGAGGGAATTCCTAACAAACTTAAAGCATCATTCAAAGAGGTAGTTCCAGTCTTCGATAATCCTATACCAAATACTTTATTGGCAACCTTGCTCTGTCTCTGGAGTTTATAGCTAGGATTTAATTTGACTTCAAGCCTCAATTTTTGACTCAAGCCTCGCCTTTGTAATGCTCTATTAACGGCAATTGTAGAACATTTAGCTTGCCTTAGTTGTTGAGTCGTAGAAATATTAGCTGAATGCCAACGATAATAGTAAAGGGGTTCTGCTAGATGTTCGACCGCAGTCACTTCAGATAAACGCAAACAAAGATCGTAATCTTCTGCTATTCCCAGATTAGCGTCAAAGCCACCCATAGCATCATAGACATCTCGACGCATTAGACGAAAATGAAAGGTCATAAAATCAATCAGTAACCGCTCAGGGGAATAGGGAATTGAACAGCGTTTTCCTATCCCCTTTTCTTTTCCGTTAGCATCTATAACTACATGATCCGTATAAACCATACCCACACTGGAATTAGATTCTAATACAGCTAGAGTTTTAACCAATGCTTCAGGGTGTAGTAAATCGTCACTATCGACTATACCAAGATATTTACCGTTAGTTTGGGCGATCGCTTTTACTAAAGCTGCTCCTTGTCCTGTGTTGTCAGCAGTAAAAACTTTAATCCTGGAATCTTCTGTTGCATATTTATTTGCTACGGCAAGGCTGTCATCTGTCGAACCATCATCCCAAATAATTAGTTCAAAATTAGTATAGGTTTGAGCCAAAATACTATCGATAGTGGTTTTTAAGTATGTGTCGCGATTATAAACTGGAATTACCAGAGAAACTAGGTGGCTGTCTGATGTTGACCGTATAGGAGTAATTGGTGTGGGTTTAGGTTGAACCAGAGGGGTGCTGGGGTACCCTGTGCATACCCCATCGAGTTGTTGAACTTCAAAACTCGAAACAGAATTTATTTGAGGACGTAAAAAAAAATTAGGCTGAAGCTTTAGCTTAACGTTTATAGAATTATCAAAACCTCGGTCGATAAGTCTCCTGGCAATTTTATTTTGAGTAAGTGTAACCAAAGAGAATTCCTTTCTCTGCTTTGAGTCTAATAATTTTAGTTCACTTAAATCCATTAGTTAAATTAATGTTTAGTGTTTTCAAAGCTTCAAATTAAAATTTAAGTTTTTAATTGGGAATTAATATTGTTTACTTATTTGTTCAGATTATAAGTAAACAATATTATTAAGTCACTTATCTTAAAAAGTCAATGATATAAATCACTAGCTAATATTATTCAAAATTGAAAATAAGGGTAGATACAACGAAGTCATGTTAGGTGCTTAAAGTTATCTTGTACACAGTAGATACACCTAAGTAAAATTATAATTTCGACGACTTATGAATCAAGCATTAGAGATTCAAGAACTAGCAATTGTTATTACTGCCAAAAACTACGATCCAAGCCTTTTAAATCCAGGATTTCTTAAATACAGCGGTATTGTTTCTCCAGATTGGGAACTAGCTAAACAACCAGTTGTTAGTAGTCGTGGTTCGCAAATTATCTTCAATAATGGAATCTATATCGCTGCTCAACCTAATCGTCTGATGTTTGTAGAAGCTCTAAATACCAAAGAAAACATCAGCGAAGCAGAAATTCCTCAATTAGCACATCGCTATACAGAAATCTTACGCACTATTGAATATCAAGCTGTGGGAATTAACTTTAGAGGCTACTCTACCTGTACGAATACAACTTTGAAGACAACAACTATCTAATCAAAAACTTTATTCAGCCAGGAGAATGGCAAAATTGCGGTACTAGTCCTGTTAAAGCAGGATTAAACTTAATGTTCTCCTATGAAGATAAACAGCTTAATCTAGCCGTTAACGAAGCAGGATTAAAACTACCTGAATCCGAACAAGCAGCAATAGTTCTCTATAGCGGTAATTTTAATTACGACTTGCAAGACTATGAGCCAGGTAAAGGTCTAGAAAGACTAGAATCAATTGTTAATAATTGGCAGCAGGATTTGGAAATATATACTGATGTTGTTGGTAAATTAACTAATCAAAAAGTTACAGCCAACTCTAGCAAAGATAAAGAAGCAGTAGCAGTGTAGTTTTTACTTACCTTAAATTGATAATCAACGCAGAATTTGCAACTAACAATTGTAAATTCTGCTGTGTGCGTTTTTAAAGTCTAGGTTTTGATTTACTTTTCTATTATTTATCAAAGCAAGATTGTCAGTAAAAATAAATACTAAAAAGCAATTGTATTTCAAAAATATATTGACCTGTAATAATAATGGAAAATATTGAAAATAATTATTCACCTTTTGATTCAATTGGCAATGAAGCTACTGAATTATTTACCGAATCAATATTAAAAATAGATGATTTATCGACCGACAATCATTCAAGAAGTATTTCTCCAGCTATTATCGAATCAGAGTTAGATGTAACATCCTATGATGACTGGAATAATGATTTAATATTTTCTGATAATATTTTTCAGGTCAAAAATACAGATTCAACACAGCTTGAAAGTGATTTATTTGATGTCTGGCAACAAAAGGACTGGTTGACGGGCGGAGAAACAGTTGTCAATAATCAAAAACTAAATTGGGAAGTAGCTGAAAATCAAGCAGGGCAGGTTTTTGCTACTGGACTAAATCAGGCACTCTCTTCATTGGCATCTTTAAATAGCAGTAACAATGTAAAATCCATTTTAGATCGCTCTTTTGGCAATATAAGCGATCTCAAGGGTGCTAAAGCTAAAATATTTGAGTTAATCGGCGGCAACGCAGGGATTGAATTTGAAATAGTTCCCCATAGTGAACTCAACTCAAATGGAGGATATGCTCAAGCTACAAATACGGTATATCTATCTCAGGAATTTTTAGAGCAGAACGTAAATAAATCTGATACTGTAACTGAAGTAATTCTAGAAGAGCTAGGACATTATCTAGATTCTCAGTTAAATAAGTCGGATACGCCAGGAGATGAAGGAGCAATTTTTGCTGCCTTAACTTTAGGAAAAGAGATTGAGTCGGCTGAGTTGGAACAATTAAGAGCTGAAAATGATTCAGCCATCGTCGAAATTGGACAGCAATTTGTCGAAATTGAACAGTCAGAAGATTTTGCCGATCTAACTATTAGTAATGCTACTGCTCCAGAAGTAATTATCTTAGGCGATGAAGTCGATGTTGACTGGACGGTAAATAACCAAGGTAACAGCAATACAAGTAGCTCTTGGTATGATAATGTTTATTTGTCAAGAGATACTATTTTAGATTTCAATGAAGATCTTAATCTTACAGGTAAATTCAACAATGCCCCTTTAGCCTCGGGTGAAAGTTACACTGCCAATGAAAAAATAACTATCAATAGACTACCCTATGTCGATCGGGGTGGGAATGGCTACGGTATTGGAGATGGCTACGGTAATGGAAATGGCAGTGGATATGGAAATGGTTACGGTATTGGAGACGGCTACGGTAGTGGAGATGGTAGTGGATATGGAGATGGTAGTGGATATGGAGATGGTAGTGGATATGGAGACGGCTACGGTAGTAGCAACCAAGAAAGTTTAGATGGTGTTTGGCATCTACTATTTGCTACCGATACGTACAACGATCTAACAGAAGCAAACGAAGATAATAATCTAACTGCTCTTCCCATTCAGTTAGTAGCTCCTGACATCACCATTACTGATGCACAAGCTCCTACATCGGCTTCAGTCAATGATACTATTACAACGAGTTGGACTGTAGAAAATATCGGCGATGTCGCTGCACCTGCTGATTGGTATGATGTGGTTTATCTTTCTGATGATGAATACCTTGACGGGAACGATAATATTTACATTGATGATGTTTATATTTCTGAAAGTTTTAATGATGAAGGAGAATCAGCCTTACTTTTGTCCGCTCAAGGAGAAGAAGAGCAAAACTCACCAACTTTCAATTCTGGCTATATTCCCCTAGCAGCAGGAGATAGCTACACGATTACTAAAGATATTAATCTTCCCAATACATCTTCAGGTTCCAAATATCTAATTTTTGCAGCTGACGAATATAACAACCAAGGAGAGACTGACGAAACTAATAATACTTATACCGTTCCCATTGAACTTACCGCAACAGAAGCAGATTTAAGTATTACAGCAACTGCTCCATCTACTGTTTCTCTAGGAGAGAGTATTGATGTTGCTTGGACGGTTAGCAATGATGGTTCAGATCCAGCCAAGGCGAATTGGAGCGATGGCATTTACATTTCTGACGATCCCGTATTTGACGACAGTGATACCTATATTTCGTCTCAATATAACGATAATACTCCTTTAGCACCAGGAGATAGCTTCAGTAACCAGAAAAAGATCACGATTTACAATTATATTCAACCTGGATCTCGCTATCTTTTATTTGTGAGCGATGACTATAACCAGCAAGGAGAAACTGACGAAACTAATAACGTATACGCTGCACCTATAGAAATAAAAGGGCCAAATCTCAGTATTTCTGAAACTAGTGGATTAGATGTTCCACTTTATGGTGGTGGTGTCTACAATGTTTCATGGACGGTAGATAACACTGGAGAAGCAAATGCCAATGCTCGTTGGTATGATAGCGTCTACTTTTCAGAAGATGAAGTATACGATAGTAGCGACACTCAATTAGCTTCAAGTTATACAGGTTATTACACTCCTTTGGCAGCAGGAGATAGCTACACATATTCAACAAATATATATTTACCCGAACGAGAGAACGGAGATTATTATCTACTATTCCAGACAGACGAATATCAGAGACAGGGTGAATATGATGAAAATGACAATACTAGGGCAGTTCCGATTGAATTACTTGAATCTGACGTAGATTTACTCGTAAATGATATTACTGCTAAAAATATAACCAACGTAAATAGTACATTATCTCTAGAGTGGACGGTTCAAAATACTGGTACGACTCCCACGACTACTAATTACTGGGTTGACCGCATCTATTTTTCTACTGATGAAATCTTTGATAGTAACGACCGAGTTTATACTTCTTATCACCAAGGCATAAATAATTCTTTAAATGCTGGAGAAACCTACACAGAAAGCTTTGATATTGATATTCCTGAAGTTGAACCTGGCAATTATTATATAGGTATTATTACCGATCAAAGCAACCAACAGATAGAAAACAATGAGGCAAACAATACCAGCCTCGTGCCAATTACAGTTACGGATTCACCTAATCTTACAGTTACAAGTGCAACAGTAGCTAACGAAGTAATTACTTCAAATCCTGTTTCTGTATCCTGGACAGTCACTAATTCAGGTAGTGAAACAGCCTACGGTGAGAATTGGAACGATCGCATATATATTTCTGAAGACGAATATTTAGATGATGAAGATGAACCTATTTATTCTCAATCGAGAAATAACCAGGATTCATTAGAAAGTTCAGATTCTTATACTGCTGAAGCTAGCTTTTCTATTCCCAACACAGAATTAGGCGATCGCTTTTTACTATTTGTTACCGATGATGATAATGACCAAAGCGAAACTAACGAGACAGATAATGTTAGAGCTGTACCAATTGAAATAACTGCACCAGATTTAGTTGTATCTAATGCCACTGCGCCATCAAATGCTGCATCAGAAGAAACAATTTCATTGTCTTGGACGGTTAGTAACTCTGGTGGAAATACTACTGCACTAAATAATTGGTACGACCGTGTTTATCTATCTAATAATACAACCATAGATAATTCAGATACTCAATTAATTAATGAATCTATAGATGCACAAACTCTTTTAGCCGAAGCTAGTGATTATACAATCAATAGAAATATAACTATTCCTACCACAGCATCAGGTAGTTATTATCTATTGTTTAATACAGATGATGACAACAACCAGAACGAAACAGATGAAGTAAACAATACTAAATCAATACCAATTGAGATAAACAACCCAAATTTAGCATTGTCTTTTGCTTCTGTATCTACAAATACTACCTCTTTAGGAAAGACAATAGATTTATCTTGGACTGTTGAAAATTCTGGGAGCGTCACTACACTGAGTAATTGGAATGATTCTGTTTATCTATCTAAAGACAAAATTCTTGATAATTTAGACTTTCAATTATTAGATGAATATATAGATATACAAACTCCGCTTGCGGTTGGTGAAAATTACAAAATTGATAAAAGTATAGTTATTCCTGATACTGTGCCTGGTAGTTACTATCTACTATTTACAACTGATTATAGTGATAGTCAGTTTGAAGAGGATGAAACTGATAATATTAATGCACTGCCAATTACTATAGAGCCTTTTCAAGAAGGTTACAGAAGTGCAAATGTCAAAGGTGACGTATTTCTTGGCGGCAATTATATTGAATTGGGTATCAGCAAATGGGGTTCTTTCGGAACTAGTTCTAGAAAGCCGAATTATTTCTTTGGAACCAATTCAAGGTCGCAAGTTGGCATGAGCGCTGATTTTGATGGATTCGGTGTAGGACAGGATTTACGTATTGACTATTTCTTGCCTGGAACTCCAGAAGAACGCTGGAGTATTGGATATAAAATTAACGACTCTACCATTACGGCTTCTAACTCTGCAGCTACAGGTTCTACTCAAATATCTAATAAGGTAGAAAATATATCATCTGAAAACGAACTTGCAGCAATTAGTACTGGTGTTCATAATAATAATCTCGAAATTGTTCAAAACATTAGTTTTGAAGTAGATGATAAGTTTTTCAAAAACACTGTTACCTTTACTAATATATCAGGACAAAGATTAAACTCTGTACGCTATATGAGGTCTTTCGATCCAGATAATACCGTTGATTTAGGAGGTTCTTACACTACCGATAACATAGTACAGGCTACAGTTGAAGAAGATGGAAAAGCTATTGTTGAAGCTCGCACTTATAGTGATGGAGATCCTATCTACCAAAAAACAGGATCTCGTGCACCAGTTTTCTTTTATTCTCAAGATAGTAGAGCAGTAGCTTCGACATATGGATTTACCAATAGCAATCCATACGATACTAGAGCTTATGACGCACCATCGCCAAAAGGCACTTCAGTGCGGGCAGATCAAGCCATTAGTTTGAATTTCGATGTAGGAACGCTATTACCAGGACAGTCAAATAGTTTTGATTACTATACCAGTTTAGATGACCGCGACATTGAAGATGTAATAAATGATATTGAAAAACCCGATTTAATAGTTGAATCATCTAATATTCCTGAAAAAGCTAGTTTAGGTGAAACTATTGATTTAAATTGGGAGATTACAAATCAAGGAAATAACGTAGCTGATAAAGATTGGAGCGATCGCATCTATCTTTCTAAAGATTCAGTCCTAAGCGGAGACGATCGTTTGCTGTCGACTATTCCGAAATTGCAATCTCTTAACATTAAAGACAAATATAATCAAAATACTTCAATCACTTTTCCTTTAAATGGAGAGATTCAGGGTGGAGATTACTATATTCTAATAAAAACTGATGCATTAGCAAACCAAAGAGAATTAGACGAAACCAATAATCTTTTAGCTCAACCCATTAGTCTTAAAACTCCCGATCTATTTTTTGAAGCCGTAGATGCACCTTCAAAAGCTACTTGGAATGAAAAAGTCAATTTTACTTGGACAGTCGCTAATACGAGAAACGGTAAAGCATTTGCAGATTGGAATGATGTAATTTATCTTTCTAAAGATGAATTTATTGATAGCTCAGATCGATTACTAATTTCCGAAACAATTAATACCCAGACTCCGTTATTAGAAGAGTCAAACTACACAATTAGCCGAAATATTGATATTCCTAATATTGAAGTAGGAAATTATTATTTACTATTTAAAACAGACAAAAATAATAATCAGGTTGAGCTAAATGAAGATAATAATACTCTTAGAAAATTTTTTAAAATAATTGCTCCAGACTTGAGAATTACTGATGTTAATAGTCCCGCACAAATTGGTTTAGGGGAAACTAAAGAGATAGACTGGACGACCACTAATACTGGTGATGGTGCTGCATTATTAGACTGGTCTGACAAAGTATATTTGTCAACAAATGATACTTTTGAAGTAGATAAAGATATTCTCCTCAATTCTACTGCAATTAGCACTGAAACTCCTCTTGCTGCCAATGCAGGCTATACAATTAGCAAGAATATTACCATTCCTAACACAGCAGCCAAAGGAAACTATTATTTGCTGTTCGTTTCAGACCAAAATAACGTTCAACCTGAAATTGATGAATCCAACAATATTTTAACTAGACCAATTGAGTTAGTTGCCCCAGATATTATAAACTTTGACATTACTGTTTTTAATTCAGACATTAAGCAACCGACACAAACAATTAATGTTAGTTGGAAAGAAAGTAATATTGGTAATCAAGCTAACAACAAAAACTGGAAAAATAGTTTTTTTCTCTCGCAAGATGGTACTCTTACCAACGCAATACCGCTCAAAACTATTCAACGCGGTCGACCGCTAGCTGTAGGAGAAGACTATACGTTCTCGACTGATGTTATTCTACCTAGTAATGTATTGGATGGAAATTATCAAATTGTTGTTGTCACTGATGCTGATAATAATATATTTGAAGGTTTGGCAGGTGAAAATAACAATCAAAGTTTATCTAATGTTTTTACAATAGGTCATCCTGATTTAGAAACCAGCGTTAGTTTGTCAGCAAATATTGCGACTTCTAAAACCATAATTCCTGTTGCTTGGAAAGTAAATAATACTGGTGCTGTAAATACCCTTGATTCTTGGGTCGATCGTATTTATTTATCTAAAGATGGAACGCTCGATAATGCTACATTGCTAAAAACTATTAATAGCAATCAAGTTTTAGCTTCTGGGGAAGAATATACAGCTTCAACTAATGTAACCTTGCCAGTCAGTCCCGACGGAGATTATTTTGTCATTGTGGTTACTGATGCCGACAATAATTTAATTGAAACTTCATTAGGAGAAACTAACAATCAAGGGGTTTCCGAGGTGTTACGAATAGTCAACCCCGACTTAGTGCCTAATACAAATGCTTTTTCTACTTCTTTTACTTCTGGTACTATTCTTCCGCTCAACTGGACAGTTACTAATGAAGGAGAAGGACAAACTTTAACTAGCTGGACAGACAAGGTATATCTTTCTGAAGATGAAACATTTAATCCCAGTCAAGATGAGCTTATTGGAGAATACGAGCATAACGAATCAATTGCTCCAGGAGAAACCAAGCAAGTTGAAATCGCTCCCTATCAAATTCCTGTAAATGTAAGTGGCAATAAATATATTTTAATTGTTAGCGATAGCGAAGATGAGATCGAGGAACTTGAAGGAGAAAACAACAACGTTGTCGCTAACCCCATAGAAATAGAACTCGCTCCCTACGCCGACTTAGCGGTTTCTAACGTCACTGCACCTAACTTAACCATTGATGACCCAGCTAAAGTGAAGGTTAGCTGGACGGTAACGAATCAAGGAACGGGAACTGGCTACAGCGATACTTGGGTAGATCGAGTTATTGTCTCAAAAGATGAAACTGTTGGCAATGGTGACGATCTTGTTATTGGCGAGTATACCCATATAGGTTCTTTAGCAGAAAGTGAATCTTACAATAGAAGCGAAAATATACTTCTGCCTCCTGCCTTTACTGGTCGCTACAACCTCTTTGTCAAGACAGATGCCAAGACAAGGGTATTTGAAAACGGTCTAGAAGAAAATAACGTCGGTCGCCAGAATGGATTCTTCGATGTAATGACCATCCCCTATGCCGACCTGCAAATCACCGAAGTGGAAACATTAGGTACTGCTAATAGCGGACAGCCCATAACGGTAAACTGGTCAGTAACTAACTCTGGTATCGGTTTAACCAACATTAGCGAATGGAGCGATCGCCTGTATCTAGCCTTAGATCCTCAAGGCAAAAATATAGTTGCAGATTTAGGTACATTCGACAGGGCAGGAGCTTTAGCAGTCGGTAAAAACTACAATCGTTCGGTACAGGTGACTCTACCTGAAGGCATTTCAGGTGAACACTACATAGTTGCTAAAACTGGTGGCCCATTTGAATTTATCTATAACGATAATAACTCTTTGGTTTCAAATCCCTTTAATGTTACTTTTACCGCTCCACCAGATCTAGCAGTAACCAACATAGTTGCCCCAGAAGCGATAACTTCAGGGCAGAAAATTGATTTAACCTGGACTGTTGCCAACCAGGGAACTGGTAATGCAGCAGGTAATTGGCGAGATAATATCTATCTGCAAGAGGTTGGTAATCCCGATGCCAACTTAATTAGTTTGGCAGGTTATTCTTATGAAGGAGAATTAGAACCTGGCAAATCCTATACTCGTCAAGAAAAAATTAGTATTCCAGGAGAACTACAAGGACTCTATCAGGTTGTAGTTAGAACAAATACTGCTTCTAATTCAGATTTATTTGAGCCAAACAAAGATAATAATCAAACGGTAGACGATGGTACTCTACAGATAACTCTGCCACCTAGACCAGACTTACAGGTGCAGTCAATAGTCGCCCCCAACAAAGTTTCAGCGGGAGGAACGGTTGCGGTTGAATTTGACATAATCAACCAAGGAACGGCAGACACTAACGTTCCTAACTGGACAGACCGTATTTATCTATCTTTAGATAATCAAATCAGCAGTGATGATATTATCCTTGGCACTATTGATAATGGTTCGGCACTCAAGCCAGGGGAAAGCTATAAGTCATTTAGCGAATCCATTGTCATTCCCAAACGCTTTAGAGGCGATGCTTACCTAATCGTTCAAGCAGATAATAGCAATCAGGTTAACGAACTGCCTCAAGAAAATAACAATACTCAGTTCAAACAAATCAAAGTTGAGTTTGAAAGTAGCGGTACTGGCGGTAGCGGTCAACCTTCAGATTTAGTTACCAGCAATGTAGTTGCTCCTAACCAAGCTTTTGAAGGGTCAACTATTGAAGTCCGCTATAAGGTTACCAATAAAGGCATTGATACTACAGATGTCGATACTTGGCAAGATACAATTTGGCTAACCAAAGATAAAAATCGTCCTTCTGCCCGAAACAGAAATGATGAAGCAGAAGATATTTTACTCAAAACTATCCCCCACATTGGTGAATTAGCGGTAGGGGAAGAATACGAACAGATAGTTCGGGTAACTATTCCCAGTCAAACAACGGGAGAATGGTACATCACTCCCTGGAGTGACACCTTCGATGTGGTTTTAGAAGACACCTTTGATATCAATATCAATCCAGATGACCCCAACGAGCTAGACAGCAATAACTACAAAGCTCGTCCCATAACTTTATTGCTCACTCCTCCCCCAGATTTGGTAGTCAACAATGTTTCTTCTACTAGCCAAGCTAAGGGGGGAGAACCGTTTGAAGTTGACTGGACGGTAAAAAACCAAGGTGCGGGAGCGACTACCGATAATCAATGGACAGATAAAGTATATCTATCCGACAGTCCAACTCTTGATGCCCCAGGGTCAAAACGCTGGGATTTAGGCAACTTTGTTCACAATGGTAGTCTAGCATCGGGAGAAAGCTATACTCAAACCGCCAGTTTTGACTTGTCCCCCGCTGCTGCTGGCAAGTATGTGATTATCGACACTAATGCTGGTTCTCCAAAAGTCTGGGAAGGTCCTTACACCAATAACAACATTGGAAAGACTGATACTAACGTTACTAACAATCCTGCCGATTTAGTAGTTAAATCCGTCAACCTACCTGAAACTAGCGATAGTGGTGAAGTAATTACCGTTGAGTGGTCGGTAGAAAACCAGGGCGCACCCATGTGGTCTGGCACAAAGTACTGGTATGACGAGGTTTGGATCTCTAAAGATCCTACCTTTATCAAAGAGCGAGCAACAAACGTAGGTTCATTTATTCATACCGCCGACGCTCCTTTAGGTACTGGTAAGACCTATACTCAAACTCAAGATATTAGATTACCCGCAGGTGTTGAAGGAGAATATTATGTTTATGTCAGCACTGATTTTAGCTACTTGAGAAATAACGAGAAACATAGTGGCACTTTGTCTCTAGGTTCGAGATATGAAAATGAAGATAACCGTAAAAGTTATGATAAGCGTGGTTTTGAAGACCCTAGCAACAATTTAAACAGTAGTTCTCTACCAGTAATTTACAAAGAACCCGATTTAAAAATAACCGATCTAGTAGTTCCTAATGAAGCAGCATTATCAGGAGATACCGTACCCGTAACCTGGACAACTACCAATATTGGCACCAGAAAAACTCGCACTCAAAGATGGTACGATCGCGTTTACCTATCTAGCGATCCTACTCTAGATTTCAACGATCGCTTACTAGGTAGTTATGAACACCAGGGTTACTTAGATATAGACCAGTCCTATAATGTAACGCGCAATGTCACGTTGCCTGAAAATATAGAGGGCGACTTCTATCTCTTAACCTTTACCGACTCTAATATTCGTACTCGCGATTTCCGCTATACAAAACCTGGTGATCCTGAAGGATCTCGTAACTATTATGAAGCAGCAACGAGTGACAATTTAGGTCGTATTGGCGAATTCCAGGATGAAGGCAACAACGTTACAGAAGCTCCCTTCAGCATTATCCTTAGAGATCCTCCAGATCTTCAGGTAACTACGGTAGATATTCCCCAACGTGCTACCGTCGGACAGAGCTTTAACCTTAGCTACACCGTAACCAACCAGGGAACAGGTAATCCCACTCAAACTAGCTGGAGCGATCGCGTTTATCTCTCCCGCGATAAGTTCTTAGATCTACAGAGCGATCGCTATTTGACCTCCTTCGATCACTCTGGGGGCTTGAATGCAGGAGCCAGCTATAGCGTTGACAAAACTGTTAATCTACCGACGGATCTATCAGGACCTTATTATGTCTTTGTAATTAGCGACCCTGCCAGCAAAGGAACTAAAGGAGACGTATTTGAAGGCGGACTGGACTTTAATAATTCCCGTCCCAGTACGCAACCATTATCTTTAGACTTCCCACCCCCAGCAGATCTTCAGGTGGAGGATATTAAAGTTCCCAATACTGCCCTCTCAGGGGACAATATCAGCCTTGAATGGACTGTTACTAACGCAGGATCAAATGCAGCTAAAGGTGAGTGGAGTGATGCGCTATACCTTTCCACTGATGCAATCTGGGATATTAAAGACCGTCCTTTGGGTAAGGTCAAGCATAACGGTACAATTGAACCTGGAGAATCCTATACGCAAAATCTAGACACGATTCTACCACCCGCTGCACCAGGACAGTATCGCATTATCGTGCGTCCCGATATTTTAAATCAGGTCTATGAGGCGGAAAATGAGGTTAACAATCGTACTGCATCACCAAATCCCCTCAACGTTACGGTAGAAAAATTAAACTTGGGTGTAGCTAAAGAAACTACTCTCAGTACGGGGCAGTCTTGCCTCTATCAAGTTGAGGTGGGAGCGGGAGAAACCTTACGAGTTAATGTAGACTCTGCCGTTAATAATGCTGCTAATGAAGTCTTTATCAAACAGGGAACTATTCCTACAGGTACAGATTACGACTATGCCTACAAGGGCGGTTTAGAAGCCGACCAAGACGTTATCGTTCCCACTACCGAACCTGGAACTTACTATGTCCTAGTTAAAGGTTTCTCTCAACCAAGCAAAAACACTAAAACCAGTATCCTGGCAGAAGCTCTTCCCTTTAGTATTACTGACGTGATTGCCGACCAGGGGGGAGACAGCAAGTATGTAACCGCACATATTTATGGTGCAAGATTTGATGAAGATGCCATTGTTAAATTTGTCCGCCCTGGCATTGCTGAATATCAGCCCGTTAGCTATGAGGTAATCGACGGCACTCATATTATCGCTATCTTTGACTTTACCGATGCACCTCACGGTTTATATGATGCCAAAGTAATTAACCCCGATGGCGCAGAAGCAATCGTTCCCTATCGTTATTTAGTCGAGAGAACTATTGAAACCGATGTTACCGTTGGCTTAGGAGGAAATAGAGTACTGGGTATCGGCGAGACTGGTCTTTATGGCACATCCTTTAATAGTCTTACCAATATTGACACTCCCTATATCCATTTCCAGTATGGCGTACCCGAACTGGGAGACAATGATTTTCTTCTAGGTAAATTTGAACCAGCCACTCAAGCTGAAGCTGGAATTGAAGAACTACCTTACGTCGGATTTAGCACAAATCTTCGAGGCACTCCACCTGAAGTTGACGACAGCCTCAAAGATCTCCCTTGGGCAAGTCTCAAGAGTGATGTGAATACCGATGGAGAAATCCTGGCACCAGGCTATATCTACGATTTACCCAATGCCTCGGCTACGGGATTGAGCTTTAATGCCCAAGCTTATCCAGGCTTAAATGATTTACTCAAAATCGAGCCTGATGCTTTAAGCGATTTAGAACCAGAAGATGACAAGAAGATTGCCTTCCAATTCCATATTCAAGCCTCGGCGACAGTCTTAACTCGCGATGAATTTATCGCTCAACAAACCGAATCTGCCTTAAATCTCAGGGAAAATATCCTTCAAGACAGTGAAGCTACACAAACTCTCCAAGTATTAGCAGCCGACCCTGATATCTGGGTAGCATCATACTTGGCAGCACTGGAGGAGGCTGGTTTACTGCGTCCCGAACAAGATGCTCCCCCAGTCAGAGAAAATACTTTAGTCCTCAGCTACATGGCAACCTTAGCTACAGGTATTTTAGTTGGGGCAGCAGGAGAATCAATTACTACTGATGGGGATTTACTGGGCTTCTTTGCTCAGTTACGTAAATGGTACGGTCACGATGAAGAGTTAACTGGAGTAGATCGGGCAAAAGACATTGCCGACTATGACTTAGTCACATCTAAGACTACCCACCAGGAAGCTTTTGATATCTACGTTCCCTTTGGCGAACAACGACTAGACTTACCAGAAGGAGCAACAGTCCCCAACCCCAACTTTGCTAACTTCCTAGCTGGTGAAGGGGAACAGGGACTGGCAAATATCACAGGACCAGTAAGTACCAATGAGGCTGGCTTTATCCCCACGGGACAGACTCTACCCTACACGATTGGGTTTGCCAATGACCCAAACGCCAGCAGCACCGTGGGTGAGATTCGCGTTGTCACCGAACTCGACCCCAACTTAGATCCCCGCAGCTTCCGTTTGGGAGATATGCAGCTTGGCGACATTCAGGTGAGTATTCCCGACGAGCGGGGAACCTTTGAGGGAGAATTTGACTTTACTGCTACTAAAGGCTTTATTTTAAGAGTTAGCGCGGGTATAGATCCCCTGTCTAATACTGCCACCTGGCTGTTACAGGCAATCAACCCCGAAACGGGAGAATTAATTACCAATCCCGACCTGGGTATTTTACCTCCCAATGATGTTCGGGGGGCTGGTAGTGGCTTCATTAGCTACAGTGCGAAACCAGTTGAAGGTATTGCCACGGGAACGGAAATTTCGGCACGGGCGCGGATTCTCTATAACAATGCTCCACCAATTGATACCCCTACTGTTAGCAATCTAATTGACGGTGCTGCCCCTAATACTACCGTTACCGTTGAAGCATTAAGCGAAGGTAGTTCGGATTATTTAGTCAAGTGGTCTGCGGTAGAAGAAGCCAATGGTTCGGGAGTCAAGCACGTTACCGTCTATGTGGCTGAAGACGGTGGTGACTTTACGATCTGGCAACGGCAAACCACAGATACTGAAGGGGTATTCACAGGAAAAGCAGGGAAAACCTATGAATTCTTAGCTCTAGCTACAGATAATGCGGGTAATAGAGAGGTAGCCAATTTAGGCACAAGTTTACCCGATGATGGCAGTGGTACAAACTTGGGTTCTTTACCCGATGTGGGACGCAGCAGCGAACCAACTCCCGCTCCTGCTAGTCCACCAAATCCCAACTACAAAACCAACCCCTTCTTTACCGAAGCTAAAACTAACGTTCCCAATACGATTAACACTAACACCCCATCTGAATTTGATTCGGTACTACGACCCTTTAAAGCCACCGCCTTTGCTACGGGAGTTCAAAGTAGCCATGCTAATATTGCCCCATTGGCGATCGCCGAACTTGAAGATGATACATTCTTAATTAGTGGTGGCAAAAATCGGGGTTCTCTCTACAAGGTAGACCGCATTGGCGGCAAAGTTGGTAGTCCTCTAATTGAACTGCCCTATCCCGTATTTGAAATGGAGTTGGATAGCCAAGGTTACATCTGGGCGACTACTGGTGGTGGACCATTACTACAATTAGATTCAACCACAGGGGAAATAGTTAACGAATACGGCGATAGTATCACCCAGTCTCTAGCAGTCGATCCTGAAACTGGATTAATCTATCTTTCCTCTGGCGACGGCATTGAAATCTTTGACCCAGCTACGGAAACCTTTACCCACTTTAGCAACCTCAGAGTCGGCAACCTAGCCTTTGCCCCCGATGGCAATCTCTGGGCAACTCGCTGGCCCGACCGAGGGGAAGTCGTTCAATTCCCCCGCAAGGTCAAAATCCCAGGACAGCAGGCTAATGCCCGCTTAGATAAAAAACCCCAGCTAATCTTGGCGTTAGATACAGAGGTAGATTCTCTAGCATTTGGTAAAGCAGACACACAGCTTGCCAACCTACTATTTATCTCCAACAATGACGGCAAGTTAGGCATGATGAACCTGGCTAACCGCGAATACCTAACTGTCGCCGAGGGCGGTAGTCGAGGAGATATCGTTGAAACTACTAGCGATGGTAGATTATTAATTTCTCAATCGAATCAGATAGATGTCTTTACTCCTGTTACTACTCCCTCGGTGGCATTTACTAATCCTGCCGATGAGGGCATTGTGGCATTGCCAAAAGGTACTATCTCTGTCACCTTCGACCAGGAAATGTATGTAGGGGATGCCAGTGAAGCGGGTTCAATCCTGAACCCTGCTAACTACACCCTAACTGGAGAGCAGGGAGGCAATTTAGTTCCTAAAAAAGTTACCTATGATGCAGCTAGTAGTACGGTTAACTTAGAATACAATGCTTTAATTACGGATAAGTATCGCTTAGTTGTAGCAGATGCTCTCAGTAACCCAGATCGCATTACCCTACCAGTTCCCTATCAGGTGGACTTCACCGCCGTCTCCGACTTCTCTGCCCTGGTAGATCTAGAGTTTACCAATACACGCTCCGACAGAGCCAATGATACAGTCTCCTTCGATCTTGCCCTAACCAATAAAACCGATTACGACCTCTCCTTACCCCTAAATTTAGTACTGCAACCAGGGGACAATAGCGATACGGCTCAACCCACTGAATACGGCAGTATCAGTGATAGGGGAGCTTACTTCATCGACCTCAGTGACTCCCTCCCCGATGGAGTCTTCAAACCAGGAGAATCAATCACCGAGCAAACCGTTACTATTTATAATCCTGATGACCTGAGATTTGAATATGAGCCAGGAATTTACACTCTGCCCACCAACAATCAGGCTCCAGTCTTCACCTCCCAACCAGTCAAGGTAGCAACAGCAGGAGAAAGCTATGTCTATAACGTGGCAGCCAACGACCCTGACGGTACTGTAGTTGGTTATCTCCTCTACGATGCCCCCAAAGGCATGGCAGTAGATAAAGACGGCAAGATTACCTGGAATCCCACTACGGCTAGTCCAGCTAACGCTAATGTTAGCCTTCACGTCTATGACAGCCGTGGTGGTCGAGCAATTCAAAAATTTGCGCTCGCTGTTGAGGGCGGTAATCACTCACCAGTCTTCTCGCCTTTAGCCAAGCAGATTAAAGGTACTGAAGGTAAGGCAATTAAACTCAATCTCAACGCCACCGATGCTGATGGTGACAACCTCCAGTACTGGGTAGATAATCTCCCTCCTGGTGCCAGCTTTGACTCCAAAACCAAGGTCTTTACTTGGCTACCTGGATTTGACCGTGCGGGCCAATACGAAAACGTTCGCTTTGTAGCCAGCGATGGCAAGTCAGAGGTGAGTATTGCGACTTCCTTCTTAATCGGTCAGGGTAATCAGGCACCGAAACTACTGCCAGTAAGCGAGCGCACTTTCTTAGAAGGGGATGCCATTAGAGTTCAACTCCAAGCCAGTGACAGCGAAAACGACAAGCTAACCTTCAGCAGTAACCTACTCCCTGGTGGTAGCTTCCTCAATCCCAATACAGGCGTATTTGAATGGACACCAGGCTTCTTCCAGGCTGGTAATTATGAAATACCTTTTACCGTTAGCGATGGAAAATTAAGCACCACCAAAACCTTTAAGCTTGAATTACTCAACGTCAATGCTGCTCCTAAGTTCGACAACTTGGGAGACTGGGCAGTAGCCGAAGGACAGACGATTAACTTTAGAGCTTTTGCCTTCGACGGGGATAATCCTGGCTTCGTGCCTCCCGAACGTACTGCCAAGGGAGACTTAACTATCCAGGAGAGCAGCGACCCCAGCGTTACCTATAGCGTATCGGGATTGCCAGAGGGCGCTACTTTTGATACCAATACCGCTATTTTTAACTGGAAGCCAGGCTACAGTGCAGCAGGGGAATACGAAGTCACCTTTACCGCTACCGACGATGGCGATGGTCTAGATGCGAAAACAGTTAGTAAAACCGTACCAATTCGCGTTGGCGATACCAATCGTCCTCCCGTAATTGAAGAGATTGCCAATCCTACGGTACAAAGGGGCGAAGTCTTAGACCTAACGGTCAATACTACCGATCCCGATGGTAATGCCCTAACAGTAACGGGTACGGGTTCGGGTGGCTTTGGTTTACCCGATTTTGTCACCCTGACCGATAATGGCGACGGTACGGCTAATCTCAAGATTGCGCCAAAAGATGGGGACAGAGGCGACCAGACTGTAACTATTATTGCCACTGATGAATTGGGAGCAGCAAAAGAATACTCCTTTGTTGTCACCGTAGAAGCATTTAACGAAAGACCATTACTTGAATATGTCGGCGATAAAGTGGCGGTTGTGGGCGAACCGATTGAATTTACCGTGGCGGTAGCTGACCTAGATGAAGATGCCCTCAATTTCTCAGCTACAGGACTACCAGAGGGTGCGACTTTAACTCCCAGCAATATCTACGGCAAAGCCACCTTTAGCTGGACGCCCACAGCAGGGGATCTGGGCGATTATCCTATAACCATTAAGGTAGAAGATAGTGGTAATGGCGACGAGAATGAAAAACTATTTAGCCAACAAAGCTTCAACTTAGTAGTTCGCACTAGCAATACTGCCCCTGTATTAGCTCCCGTTGAAGACTTGACCGTAGCCGAAGGCGATACCCTGTCGGTACAGCTAAACGGTACTGATGCCGACGATGATGTTCTTACTTATTCGGCGAAAAACTTACCTAAAGGTGCAGAATTAGATCCTGTAACTGGGAAATTAACCTGGACTCCCGACTTCAAGAGTGCGGGTACTTATAAAAATATTGAATTCACTGTCACTGATGGACACAGCAGCAGTTCTCAAACTGCGAACTTGAATGTTACCAATAGCGATCGCGCCCCCGTTTTAACTCAACTGCCACTCCAGTCCACTAGAGAGAATACCGAACTTGTCTTTAACCTCAAGGGTAACGATATCGATGGCGATCCCTTACTTTACTCTGCTGTATCAACCCTACCAAAAGGAGCCAAACTTGACAGTCGCACGGGAGAATTTAAGTGGAAGCCCAACTACGGACAGGCAGGAGACTACAAGCTTGAGTTTGCCGTCACCGACAGCAATGGTAGCCAGGATATTAAAGAGTTTGAGATTGCTGTTACTAACGTCAACCGCGCTCCTAGTATTGAGGTTAAGCCTCAGATAGTAGCTTTAGGAGAAGAATTAGAGTTTACTCTCACAAGTTCAGATCCCGATGCGGGGACTACCCTGACCTATAGCGTTGAGAATCTACCCCTAGGAGCAACCTTAAATTCGGAAACGGGACTGGTCAAATGGCAGCCATCTCCAGGACAGGTAGGGGATTATGTAGTTACCTATCAAGTATCTGACGGTGAAGATCTGGTTGAGAAAAACGCCTTGATTCGCGTCGAGGCTAAACCTACTCTTCCAGTAGTAAATCTAGAATTTACCCCCAGCTTCCCGCCTATTCCTGGTCAGAAAGTAACGATCAATGCCCTAGCCGATAGCTTTACTGAGATTAAAGAAGTATCTGTTAAAGTCAATGGTCAACAATTAGCTTTAGATAAGCGCAACCGAGGGTCATATATTCCCAACGCTACAGGCAGAGTTGAGGTGGAAGTTACCGCTACCGATGCTGCCGGGCGCACAGCTACTAAGACAGAAATCCTCAAGGTAAGAGATCCAGAAGATAATGCCAAGCCAGTTGTAGCATTTGGTTTGGGCTTGAATGGGGAAGCGTTTAGTAGCGAGACTGATATTAGGGCGACGGTTAACGACAGTAATTTGGATGAATGGGTTTTAAAGGCAGAAGGCAGGGGGCAGAAGGCAGAAGTTTTGGCTACTGGCTATGGAAATGTTAGCAATGATGCGATCGCCAAGTTAGATCCTGCTCTTTATAGTAGTGGTTTCTACACTTTAGAACTTACTGCTACTGATATTAAAGGACGTACTTCCACTACTGAAATTATTGTTGAGATTGAGGGAAATCAGAAGCAGGCACAGTATCAAAGGATTGATAACGATCTGTCCGTTGACTTTGGTGGTACTAGTATAGATCTGACTCGCCGTTATGATTCCTTACAGCGTAACCAATCTGGCAGCTTTGGTAATGGTTGGTCTAGTAGTTGGGACTTTGCTTTAGAAACAGACGTAACGGTTCGAGGTTCTGGTAAAGAAGCTCTTCAACCCTATGAGGCAGGTACGAGACTCTACCTTACTACACCTGATGGCGAAAGAGTCGGCTTTACCTTCGAGCCAGTAGCCGAAAAGATTACTGGTTTAACCTACTACCGTCCAGCCTGGGTAGCCGATGCAGGAGTTGACTACACTCTAGAATCTACTGATGTACTGTTGAGTAAGGCGGGTAAACGTTTTTACGATCTGCAAACAGCGAAACCTTATAATTTGGAGGCTGAACAGGATACTGCTTATACTCTGACAGCAAGTGACGGTACTGCTTATCAGTTAAATGCAACTGGAGAATTACAGGAACAGATAACAAGTGATGGTACGCGCCTGATTTATAGCGATAGCGGTATCCTTAATCCCGATACGGGAGATGCTGTGAGGTTTGAAGCTGATGAAGCTGGCAGATTGACTCAAGTAACGGCACCTAACGGCACGGCGGTTATTTATGATTATGACAAGGCGGGTAACTTAGTTAGTGCCAGAAATCTAGCCC
Source organism: Waterburya sp. (assembly GCA_965218345.1). Lineage (GTDB taxonomy): Bacteria > Cyanobacteriota > Cyanobacteriia > Cyanobacteriales > Xenococcaceae > Waterburya. The sequence continues at coordinate 3,533,135 of CBDCKS010000002.1, read as the reverse complement.
TGGGTGACTCTGTACGCTATAGCTACGGTGACAAGGGATTGAATCTGATTGCAGGGGATACAGGTGAGGCAATTGAGTATTTTGATACTCCTGTAGTTAAACCAATTACTAAAGATTTGGGTACTGCTAGCAGCTTTACAGGTAAAACAATTATTAGCAATTCCCCAATCCCCAATCCTCAATCCCCAATCCCCAATCTTTACAGCTTTGGCTTTAGAGATTCGGAAATCAAGTCTACGAATACTGGCAATGTTTTATTAGGAATAGATTTAACTGGTACTGATGAATTACCTACAATTGAAGGCTTAACTCCTGTTAGTACCCAGACATCCACCGATCGCAGTTTTGCTATCTATACTATTGATAAGCAAGGATTAAATCTACTCTCGGTTAAGGGCAACGGAGATTATGAGCTAGAGTTAGGCATCGCAGGGGATGTAAATAGCGACAATGCTGTTGATGGGGTGGATAGTCAGTTAGTAAAAGCTGCCTTGGGTCTATCTGTTGGAGAAGCGGGTTATGATGCCACCTTAGATATTAATCGCGATCGCACGATCGACGCTGCTGATATCCAGATACTCGGTAGTAACTACGGCTTCCGCTATAACCAGGCTCCCGTAGTAACTGATAATGAGGCTATAACTCATGAGGATCTTAGCGTTGAGATTCCTTTAGCAGATCTAGCAAAAGATCCAGAGGGCGATCGCGTTTTCTTTAGGACTACTGATGTAGAACACGGTCAGGTATCCTTTACTGCCGATGGTCAGACGGCAATATTTAAGCCAGAAGTGGGCTATACGGGTACGGCATCCTTTAGACTGTTTGCCGATGATGGTTATGCAGTCAGTGACGCTTCTATTGTGGAGATAAACGTCAGCGATGCGCCGTTAACTAGTCTGGATTTTGTAGAAAGGAATCCCAAGTTAGAGGTGGGTGAACAAGCTGAACTACAAGTGGTGGCTGACTTTGCCGACCAAAAAGATGTGGTTCTGCCTGGGGATTATTTGAACTGGAGTTCTGAATCTGAAGGAGTGGCGAGTGTAAGCGATCGCGGAGTAGTCACTGGTGTTAGTAACGGCACTACGATCTTTAGCATCGAACGTAATGATTTAACTGCTGTAACCGCTTCTAGAGTCGGTCAAGCTAGTTTCCCTAATACTGAGGCTGAATTGAATACGGCGATCGCTGAATACTATGGCTTGGATGTTTATCCCGATGCTAGTACTTTGACTATTGGCACAGAGAGACAAATATTGGTCGGCATTAAAGGTCAAGCTGACTCTGCCGATCTCAGTGATGATGAGACTGGTACGCGCTACTTTGTCAATAATCCTGATGTCATTTCCGTTGATGAAGATGGTTTGATTACCACTCTGACGGTAGGAGAAGCAGAAGTTACGGTAATTCATGGTGGGGCAGAATCAATTATTCCTGTCAACGTTGAGACACCTAATCTTGGTGCAACCAATCTGGATGTTGATGGCGGTATTGTCGAAAATGCTGAAGGTTATCAGGTAATGATTCCTGAAGGTGCTTTAGCAGAAGAAGCTGAAATCAATATTACTAGTGTCGAGCAATCGGAGTTAAATGCTCCTTTACCCGAACAATTCGAGGTGATAGATGCGTTCAACTTGTCTTTGGGAGACGAAGATTTAACCATTCCCAGTCAGCTAGCAATTCCCGCACCAGAAGGACTAACCCCAGGTACAGAAGTCTTCTTTATGCGGGACGGAGAATTACCCGATGAGACTGGCACCTGGAATCCTCTGTGGTTGGTAGAAGAATCGGGTATTGTCGGCAATGATGGCATGATTCGTACTTCTTCACCCCCTTGGCCTGGAGTTGCCAAAGGCGATGACTATATTATTACCGTACCGAAGTTTGAATACAAGATTGGCAATGCTTATTTAACTCCCGAATACGTAGATTTTGTCTCTCAAGCTGGAGTATTTCTCAAGGACACTGGTGTCGGTTTTGCTAAAAGAATACCAGGTGGTGGAGTGACTACTGCTTTAGTTGGTGGTATTGGTTTGGCTTATTTAAGTATTCCTTTTCTCTATAAAACAACTGAGATTGAGTCTTCCCTAGAAGTGATTAGCGTACCTAAAATCGGTACTTTGCCTTTCACTACTACCGCAGGAGTAACTATTAATCCCAGAGGAATTCCTACTGCTAATATAGTTTTTGACGATGTAATACCTGTCACCGAAAACGATCCTTTTGCACCGCCAGTTTTAGAACAGGGAACATTAGATTTTGGCGAACTAGAAGAACCTATCGTTTACCTAACTGGTAGTAATTTCTTAATCGATAACGATGATTCTGATGTTTCAGGTACTTCTTTTGACGATCTAACAGTAACGTTTAAATATGCTGGAGATGAATATGAAGGCGAAATAATTCCCGAACTAAGCCAAGACCTGGGAGACAATCAGTACCGTATTGGAGTCCGCGCACCCCAAACAGTAATTCTGGCTGAGTCTCGAATTGGATTGACGAGAACACAGTTAGAATTAAGCGATATTGACGACCCCACCTCAACTGAACCCGTACCCTATAGTAGTAAGAGAACAATTACTATTCAACCTAATGATGTTGAACTAACCCTGGCACCACAGGCTTTTAATGACCAGGTTAGCGTCTTTAATGCTTTAAACCCAGAGGAAATACTGGAAACAAATGGTTTAACCAGCAGAGATTTATTGCTGGCTCAAATTCCTGTAGGTACGGGAGGTACACTCGATGATGAACCCAGAGATTTAGTGGCGACTAAGGATGGGACTCGTGCTTATGTATCTCTCAGAAGTTCGGGTAAATTAGCCGTAATCGATTTGCTAAGTTTGCAGCAGGTTGACACCAAGCCTGAAACAAAAGATATTATCGACCCAATCCAATTACCAGCTAATGCTGCACCTCATGCCATAGCTACTTCTTATGATGACCGTTACCTCTATGTCGGAGATTATCGCAGTGGAACGCTGTATATTGTCGATATAGATTCTAGGTCTGATACTTATCATCAGGTAGTTGAGGTAATTAATATTGCCGATGCAGCCAACGGTTTCCATTCACTAGCAGTTAGCAGCGATAGTAAGAAACTATTTGCCAGCGTACCTAGTACTAATTCCCAAGCAGATAAGGGCAAAGTTTTTGTATTTAATATCGACCCCGAAGACAAGCCCAAGGAATTAAAAGATGCACCAGGACAATTTGAACCCAATACCCAGAAATGGCATGATGTTATTGGCGTGCTAGAAGTAGCCAAAGGTGTTGAGGGAATATCCGCCACACCAGATCCCAATGTGATGGTTTTCACTAATCGGGTTGAGGATTTTCAAGGTTTTGGTCGTATTAAGATTACTGGTGAAGACCCCACCCAATTTGCTGCTAAAGTTAGCTATACAGCTCTAGGACTGGGAAGTACAGGGGACTATTTTGACGTTAATGATGCCAGAGATGTAGTGATTACCAGTGATGGTAAATATGGCTTTGTGGCAGGAGCTAATGCACGTAATTTTGGTAGTGGTATCCCTAGTATCGACGGACCAAAAGCTGGTAGTAACGTCGGGATTATCGTCGATCCTCTAACTGAAAATGCCAAGCTAGTTGCTGCCACTAGACCAATTCCTAACGGACTTACCAGTAGTATTAGTATTTCTAGCGATGATAAATATCTATTTGCATCCTATCCAGGGGTAGGTGGAGTTTATGCTTGGTCTGTGGAGGAGATGATTAAAACTCTGGATAATCCAGGTGAATTTACCATCGATCATCTAGGGCGGGGAGTCGGTTCGCCGATTTTCTTACCCTCTACGGCTAAAAGTGCTACTGCAAGTGATTTGAGCAGTGTGCCAATTGATAATATTAATCCAGATATTACCATTGCTTCAGATCTTCAGCTTGTTAAAGAATCTTACATTGAAAATAAGTTTGAGTTTGGCGTACCTGAAGATTCAAAACGCGCACCATTGACTGTTGGCTTTAATCCTTGGTCGGTTACTAATGCTAGCCATCGCGATTGGTTAGATTTATTACCAGTTAATGAACAGGATTTAACGCCCGATTTTAAATGGGAATTTGATGAAAATCCTGACAAGGTAGAAGAAGTCAATCTTTATGTCAGCGTATTTCCTGACGGTCAAGGACTATTATTAGGAGACACTTGGGACGAACTCAGCGAGCTAGAAAATTCTTCAATTCTCCCTAGTTTAACTACCGAAGAAAAACGCCAACTCTTAGGAGTCAAAGATCCTGATACGGGTATTTGGGACTATAATCCCAATCGGATTTTGACAGCTAGTTGGAAAAAGAATGATGACGGAAGCGGCAATTGGTATTTCCCAGATGGGACTTTAATTACTAATCCAGACAATCTCAATACCATCAATAACTTTACTTTGCCTGATAATCGTACTCTTACTGCTGGTCAAACTTATTATTGGGCTGTCGAAGCGATCGAGGAAAATGGCACTCCTTCGGGGACTAAAATTGGACAATTTGAAACTTCAGTCCCCGAACCGATAGTTAAAGGAGATGTCTTTAGCAATGTAACTGTTCTCACTCATGGATTTGTCCCGCCCTATATTCAAGATGATGTAATTCCACCAAGCTTTTTTGAGATGGCAGATAGTATTGCTAATCCTGGAACTAAGACTGAAGGACTAGTGATGAAATATGACCGCACTACTGGTTATTGGGTTCCAGTAGACGAAAACGGCAAACCAGTAAAAGATTTCCCAAGTAGTGCAAATCCCAGTGACGATCCTGATTATTTAGCTAATCTCAAGAGTTACATCGCACCTTACTTGGCAGAAAACGCACCATTGGTTCTAATTCCCGATTGGGCAGAAGGCTTTGAATCGGCGACTCCTGATTCTGGCTTCACCGAAGCTGCTGCCGATGCTTTCTATGCTTCATTAGTACAGTTAGACCAAGAACTGGGTGGTGAAATTGGTAAAGATACTGCCAATGGATTCCAATTATATGACGAGAAAACTGGAGAGATAATCCGCAAACAAGGTTCACTGTTAAATTCTTCTTTACACTTTATTGGCTTTAGTCGTGGTGCGGTTGTTAATAGTGAAATTATTCAGCGTTTGGGTACTTTTTATCCCCTAGCAGGAGGCTTTACCAAAGCTAAAAATGGTGAGCGAATCGGTGGCGATTTACAGATGACCACCCTCGATCCTCATGACTTCAATCAGCCTGGATTAAACCTACCGATTATTGGCAACTTTGCCAACTTCTACGAACCCAAAGTGCAGGTTTGGGATAATGTAAGTTTTGCCGATAACTATTTCCAAACTGTTCCTAATCTTAATGGAAGTAGTAAAACTCCTGCTGGTCGCGATCTTCCCAATTTACCAGATACGGAAAATCCCAACGCTCCAGATGCTCCTCCAGGACTTAAATTACCTCGAACTGGTTGGCCGATAAATCCTGACCAAGGAGGTTTACTGGGAGTACCAAACCATAGCGTCCGCCTTGGCGCGAATAAAAATGATGCTGACAATCATCAAAACAGTCGCGCTGGTTTTACCAAAGAAACCGATCCCATACCTTTCTTCTTTGATGGTACTGGTGCGGTACATAGCAGAGTTAATAGTTGGTATACAGGAACTGCTAACTTTGACTTGACTGAATTTCCTGACCAGATTTATCGTCGTCGTGGGGATGGATATTACGAGCATTTATTCGACTCTGATTTCTATAATTTAGGTCGAGATCCACGTTTCAATCCTTGGTACACTCCTGATTTTCTGCCTGAAGACGATCTTAATAGCTTCAAACTTGGTGAAGCCAATGCACCTTGGGAAGGTATTGGTACTGGTTGGTTCTATTCTGCTCTTGGTGGTGGTATCGAACAGCGACCGAAACCAACCACAGGTAGAGTTCCACTTGCGTTTGATAATACTTATGACACTAGAATGCGGGGTGATTTTGCCGTTCCTACTCTATTTAACGGTAATTTTGATGCTGTTACCAAGCCCGATTCTCGCCCTCTATTTAATACTGTTCCTGGTTGGTCAAACCACTTTAATGATGAGGAAGGTGATTTAAAAGATTTAACGACTGATAAATTGGTTGAGTGGAGTAAGATTCCTAATCTAGATACTTATCGCCAGCAAGTTGGTTACGATCCAAAACAGCCAAATTATGCTTTGAAGTTAGATGGTCGAGATAAAATTACTCATAATAACTTTGTTGTTCCTGATTGGGGTGCTTTGAGATTTGATTTGCACGTTCCTAATCCTGGTTCTGGTACGGTTAAGGTTTTTCTTAACGACCAAGAACTTAAAAGCTCTGCTTATCAAGGATTAAGTCCAAATGAGCGAAGAAGTAATGGTAATCCGAATGTTAGTGTTGATGAATACCCAGCAGTTGATTTGCGTGAATTTAATTCTAGTTCAGCTACGTCAGCAGGATTAAACCCAAGACTAGCTGAGGCTCAATCTAACAGAATTGGTTTTGCAGAACAAGGATTTCAAACCTTTCAAGTTGATATTCCTGATGAATTTCGTAGCAAGATAGCAACACTAAAATTTCAGGTCGATGGGGGACAAACAGTCTATTTAGATAACGTTTTCTTCAAGAGTCAACATTTACTATTTGGCAATCCAGCTTTAAATGGAAAAGAAGCGAGAAAGGATATAGATACTGCTGCTTTTAGCGATCCTTATTTTATTCGTGATGACCAAGAGCCGTTTAGCGCATTTAAAATTAACTATCTGATTGAAAAACCACAATACTCTTTTTCTTACAATGATAATACGAGAACGTCTAATTGGGTTAGCTATCAACTAAATAAATCTTGGCTTGGTACTGAAAATGAAAGACCAGATTTTCAAGCCGATCCCCGTTTACCCTTTGGAACGAACAAAGGCCCTGCTCCTCAAGACATTAAGTCAAGTAGCAACTATAGCAGGGGGCATATGAGTGCTGCTTCAGATCGTAGTCGAAATGAACAGGATTATTGGGCAACATTCCTGATGACTAATGCTTTACCTCAGCCGTTAGAACAAGCCACGGGCAATTCTCAGTGGACAAAACTAGAAGAATATTTGCGAGATCAGTTAGTAAATACAAATGACAAAGAGCTATATATTGTTGCAGGAAGGGATGGACAAGCAGTTGATGCTTCTGGCAACCCTCTTATACTCAACAATAAGATTAGTGTTCCTGAAGCTGTTTGGAAAGTGGTTTTAGTTCTTGACAAACCAGGTATGGGTATTGCTGATGCGACTAAAGATACCTTAGCTTTTGGTGTTTATTTACCGAACGCTCTTGATGCAAATGGTAAAGGACAAGATCCTAATAACGATTGGACACAAAACTTCACAATCAACGAAACGAAGTTTGGGCTGTTTAATGTTGAACAGCTTGAAAGTATAACTGGATATGACTTTTTAAACAATATTCCTACAGAAATTCAAGAAGCGATTGAAAATCGTAATGTTACAGACATTAGAACAAAACTCAGTGTTATCGAACCTGCTCCTCTAATGGCTGCAACGGAGGAAGAACTATCACCATTTACAGTGAGGCCCTTCTTTGATACTGCCATCGGGCATAGTGGTATGCCAAGTTACATTAAACCACCGACAAAGAACGGACTCGTTAGTACTGGAATCTCGAAAGTTAGCATAGGACAAATCGGCACGTTCAAAGCCGGGAAGTTTAGCACCAATGAAAACAGTGCCAACCGCTCTTACATGAGTCAAGTCGGCTCCAGTCAAATCAGCACCGACCAGATTGGCATTACTAAGGTTAGCGGAGAACAAGTTAGCATCCCTCAAAATCGTTTGAGCCAAACCAGCCTGACCCAAATAAGCTCCGAACAAATCGGCTCCAGTCAAATCAGCCCCACTGAGATCGACCTTTTCAAGATTAGCCCCACGCAGATTGATGCCCCGCAAGTCAGTCCCTTCAAGTCCAGTGATCAATCCACTAATTCCGTCTCTTTCACCCATTTCTCCGACGATTCGCAACAATTCAACCCCAGCGAAATTCCTTTCTCCAGCATTGTACCGAGCCAACAATTCATCAGTAGTAATCTCGCAAACCATAATTCAAACCCTGAAATAATCAATGCTCTCAATAATAGCGCAACTAATATCTGGTCAGATTTACTCCAATCCGAAACACAATTAGACATCGATTTCCAAATTACCGACTTACCCAAAGGACAACTAGCGTCAGCTACCATTACTGGCTTTGACGACTCAGGAAAACCCAATGCAGGAACAATCCTTATAGACCATGATGCCAACGGTGTCGGCTGGTTTATCGACCCCACCCCATTAGATAACTCCGAATTCACCGCCCAAGATACAGACAGTTTCCTACTTGCTGCCACCGAATCGGAAGCTGAAGGTAAGTACGATCTTCTAACTACCGTTCTTCACGAACTGGCTCACCTGTACGGTTTTATAGAAGGGTATTCAGGGTTTGACGATTTTGTGTCTGGGGAAAGGGAAAAGGTAAAAGGTGAAGGGAAAGAATCTGATACCTTTACCCCTGACCCCTTAACCTTTAACCAAGGCGAAACCTTATCTTTTGATGGCGAACACCTAGATAAATCCGTTCATCCTTACGATCTATTGAATACCCATCTCGCGCCAGGAATGCGTAAACTACCTTCCGAGCTAGACGTACAAATACTACAGGCTATTCTGGCTGAGTCAGACGGGGCGACTTTAAGACGGGGCGACGGGGAGAATTTGGAGGCATCTTTAACTTCAGATCCCTTGCTAGCTATCAATAACGGCGACTTTGAGATATCTGACACCACTACCGATAGCTTTGCCTGGGATACTCGTGGTGCTAGCGGTATAGAAAACGGTCAAGCAGTACTGACAGAAAATTCTCCATTCTTAAGTAACTTCACCCAAACCTTTACCGTTCCTGAAGAGGCGAAAACAATTCAGTTTAAGTTAATCGAGACTCAACTAGGAGCGAGTGAATTAGCACCACCCGATGCTTTTGAGGTGGCTTTACTTGATGCCAACACCAATGAATCTCTAGTAACTGATACTGGCTTAACGGAAACAGATTCTCTACTCAATATCCAGAATGACGGCACGGCATACTTTAGCGATAAGGTAAGAATCGGCGGAGCAACATCGGGAGACATTATCGGACTCGATCGATCCCGCACCGTTACCGTAGATATCTCCGACCTTACTCCAGGTACAGAAGCCACACTCTACTTCGACCTGCTTGGCTTTGGTGATGTAGATAGCCGCGTGGTAATTGATGATGTACGCCTATCAGACCAAAATCTCTTACCGCCTACGGTAGTAGACGACACTGCTACGACTACTCAAGGACAATCTACCATTATTGATATCCTTGCCAATGATACAGACGATGATGGCGCGATCGCAACTGACTCAATTCAAATCGCCACCGAACCTACTAACGGTACAGTAACCGTTAATGATGACGGCACTGTCTCTTATACTCCAAGCGATCGCTTTGTTGGTACAGACAGCTTTACCTATACAGTCCAAGATAACGATACTCAATCCTCCGAAGCCGCTACGGTTAACATCACGGTAGAAAATGCTGCGCCAGAGATTACCGAGGTTCAGATTCCCGATAACATTACTGAAGGAGATGAAGTTACACTGAAGGCGATCGCAACTGATGCAGGTAATGATGAATTGACCTACACTTGGGAGTTTGGTGATGGCAGTCAAGCTGAGGGTCAAAGTGTAAATCGCACTTATGCAAACAACGGCACCTATGCAGGTTCGGTTACGGTAACAGATACCTTTGGCGGTAGCAATACCCAAACCTTTAAAGTAGTGGTTGAAAATGCTGCACCAGTAGTTGATGCAGGAGAAGATCGGACTGTTGATGAAGGAAGCAGTGTAGCCTTTACTGGCAGCTTTACCGATGCTGGCATCAACGATACCCACACAGTTACCTGGGACTTTGGCGATGGCTCTAATCAATTATCAATAAACAATGAACAATTATCAATAGAACATACTTACACTGATGATGGGGAGTATATAGCGACTTATACAGTTACAGATAATGACGGTGCGGTAAGTAGCGATGAGCTTACAGTTACCGTAAACAATGTAGCTCCTACCATTACTAATCTTACAGGTGATAGTTCAGTCAAAGAGGGCGATACAGTTAACTTTAGTGCCACTGCCACAGATCCAGGGTCTGACACTATCACCTATATTTGGGACTTTGGGGATGGCAGTGAAACAGCCGAAGGTGCAGAAGCAAGCCATGTCTTTAGTGATAACGGCATTTATAACGTAACTCTGACTGCATCAGATGAAGATGGCGGAGAAACAGCCCAAACCTTAGAAGTCACCGTGGAGAATATTGCCCCCACCTTCACTGAAGTAAATGGTAAAACTACCGTCGATGAAGGAGAAGCAGTTGACTATAGTGCTAGTGCCACAGATCCAGGAGATGATGAGCTTACCTACACCTGGAACTTTAACGACGGCACACCAGAAGTAACAGGTGCCGATGCTACTCACACCTTTGCTGACAACGGTATTTATGATGCCACAGTTACCGCAACTGATGATGACGGTGCAGCTACCATTTCTAATCTCTCCATTACGGTAAATAATGTCGCTCCCACTCTAAATACGGATAAAAGTAAAACGAGTGAGGAAGGTCAAGCAGTCAGCTTTGAAGCTGTATTTGATGATGCTGGTAATGACGATCTAACAGTAACTTGGGACTTTGGGGATGGTAGTGATGCCATAACCACAGAATATCCGGCTGAATCTACACCCAATTCAGAAACTCAATCTCATGTCTACGCAGCAGATGGTACATACACCGCCACTGTCACCGTTACCGATAGCGATGGAGCAGTAACTGAATCAGCAATTGATGTTGCAATAAATAATACTGCTCCCGTAATTGAATCTCTAACAGGAGATAGTGAAATAGACGAAGGAGGTACAGCCAGCTTTAATGCGATCGCCACCGATGCAGGAGATGATACTCTTACCTATACTTGGGATTTTGGTGATGGAGAGACTGGTACGGGTGCAGATATCAGCCATGTCTTTACCGATAATGGTGATTATACCGTTACCCTAACCGTAGCCGATGAAGATGGTGGAGAAACATCTCAAACCCTTGATGTCACCGTCAACAATGTCACACCCACTTTCACTGAGATTAATGGTGAGACTACCATTGACGAAGGGGAAGCAGTTGACTATAGTGCTGTTGCCACCGACCCTGGAGACGATGAACTTACCTATATCTGGAACTTTGGTGATGGCACACCAGAGGTAACGGGCGCAGATGCCACTCATACCTTTACTAATAACGGCGCATATAATGCTACTGTGACCGTCAATGATGATGACGGCGCAGCCTCTACTTCCAATCTCTCCATTACGGTAAATAATGTTGCTCCTACCTTAGATACAGCAGAAAGCAAAACTGGACAAGAGGGTCAAGCAGTAAGCTTTGAGGCTATATTCAACGATCCAGGCAACGATGACTTGACCGTTACTTGGAACTTTGGCGACGGTAGTGAAGCTATTACCACAGACTATCCTGCCTCATCTAACGTTAGTTCAGAAACTCAGAACCATACCTATACCAGCGATGGCACCTATACAGCAACAGTAACCGTTACCGACAGTGATGGGGCAATAACAGAATCTACTATTGATGTGACGATCGATAATACTGCTCCCGTTATCGAAAGCCTCACTGGTGATACAGAGATAAATGAAGGAGATACCGCCAGCTTTAGTGCGATCGCCACTGACCCTGGTAACGACGAACTTACCTATACCTGGAACTTCGGAGATGGAAGCGAAGCCATCACGACACCCGACACCCTAACCCCTATACCCCACACATACACTGACAATGGCGATTACAGCGTATCTCTAACTGTTACAGATTCTAGTGGTGCTACTGATAGCAGTACTCTCGACGTGACCGTGAACAATACAGCTCCTGTTATTACCGACATTACAGATGATTTAATCATCAATGAGGGAGATACCGCCAGCCTCAATGTTTCTGCTACTGATGCAGGAAATGATGTGCTTACCTATGCTTGGGACTTCGGCGACGGTAGCCAGACGCTCATGGGTGAAAATGTCGAACATATCTTTGTCGATAATGGTCTGTATGAAGCAAGCGTTACCGTAACAGACGACGATGGCGCATCTGTAACTCAAAGCCTGACTATTACCGTCAATAACCTTGCCCCAATTATAGATCCGTGGGATGATGAAACTGCCACAGAAGGCGACACCGTTGAACTAGCTGTCAGCTTTAGCGATCGGGGTATCTTAGATACCCACACCATTGCCTGGGACTTTGGCGACGGTAATACTACCAGCGATACCTTAACCCCAAGTCATGTTTATACAGATGATGGAGTCTATGAAGTAACTCTAATCGTTACGGATAATGATGGTGCCAGTACTAGCAGTAGCATCAACGTTACAGTAAATAATGCTGCTCCTGCAATTACATCTTTAACAGGTGATACTCAGATAAACGAAGGCGATCGCGCTAACTTCTCTATAGCTGCCACAGATCCAGGCTCTGACGAGCTATCTTACACTTGGGACTTCGGGGATGGGGAGACTGCCACAGGCACAGACGTTACTCACGCCTTTGCTCAAAATGGCAACTATACCGTTACCGCCACTGTCACCGACGATGATGGAGCTTTTACAAATTCTACTCTTGAAGTAGTTGTCAATAATGTCGCTCCAGTAATTGAAAGCTTGACTAGTGATACAGAGGTTAATGAGGGGGATGTTGCTAACTTTAGCGCGATCGCCATTGATTCTGGCAACGATGAATTAACCTACAGTTGGGACTTCGGCGATGATAGCGAGGCTGTAACTGGTACTAATGTAAATCACACCTTTATTGATAACGGCGACTATACAGTAACCCTAACTGTTACAGATTCTGATGGAGCTTCCACTAGTCAGGCATTAGACGTGGCAGTAAGTAATATAGCTCCTACTATTACCAATGCTGATGGCGATCGCATTATTAATGAAGGTGATGCAGCCAGCTTTACAGCGTCGGCTACAGATCCTGGCAATGACACCTTGACCTACACTTGGAACTTAGCTGACGGAACGAAATTAACGGGAGAAAACGTCACTCAAACCTTCACCGAAGATGGTGAATATGATGTTAACCTTACCGTGACCGATGATGATGGTGCGACTGCCACACAGACCCTAACTATCACCGTCAATAACCTTGCCCCTGTAGTTAATGCAGGAGAAGATAAGACCAGTGATGAAGGATCGCCCGTTCAGTTTAATGCCAGCTTTAGCGATCCTGGTATAGAAGATACTCATACAATTGCCTGGGACTTTGGCGATGGTGATACAGCTACTGACACCTTGGATCCTACTCACGTTTATATCAACAATGGCGAATATGATGTCAGTCTGACTATTAAGGATGATGAGGGTGCAAGCACCACCAGTACTCTCAAGGTCACGGTAAATAACGTTACTCCGACGATTACATCTATTACTGGTGATACAGAAATAAATGAAGGTGATGTGGCGAACTTTAGTGCCGTAGCTACTGACCCAGGAGCCGACGAACTTACCTACACTTGGAACTTCGGCGATGGCACTACCCCAATAAACGGTCAAAACGCTACTTATCAATATCTGCAAGATGGGATATATAACACCACCCTTACCGTCTCAGATTCAGACGGTGCATCTACCAGCCAAACCACTCAAATTACGGTCAATAATCTCCCTCCTACCGTCGAAGCTGGCAGTAACCAAACGGTATACATCGGCGAAGCCGTCAACTTCAACGGCACCTTTAGCGATCGCGGTTCTCTCGATACCCACACCATTACCTGGAACTTTGGTGACAACACCAGCACCAGCGCTACCAACAATCCCACCCATACCTATACGGCAGAGGGAATTTACACGGTTAATTACAGCGTCAGGGATGACAGGAATGCCAGTAGCAGCGATACCCTACAGCTAACGGTTAAGAAGCTACCCACCCTATCGGTCAATGACATCAGCATTGTTGAAGGGGATAGTGGCACGGCTAATGCCCTATTTACCGTTAGTCTCAATGAAGCCAGTAGCCGTGCCGTGAAGGTTAATTACACTACGGCTAACGGTACGGCTACTGCTGGCTCTGACTATACAGCCACTTCAGGTACGCTGACTTTCGCCCCAGGACAAACCAGTCAAACTGTAGCTGTTTCCGTCACAGGCGATCGCCTAGATGAAATCGATGAAAATTTCCGTCTCAATCTCACCAGTCCAGTTAATGCGACTATCGCCGATAACAGGGGCATAGCGACGATTATCGATAACGATCCCGCTCCCAGCTTAACTATTAATGACTCCACTATTACCGAAGGCGATAACGGTACGAGCAATCTCACCTTTACCGTTAACCTCTCTGGGGCTAGTGGTAAAACCGTTACGGCTAATTACACTACGGCTGATGCTACGGCCACTGCTGGAGTAGACTATACCGCAACTACGGGAACTCTCACCTTTAATCCAGGACAAACCAGTCAGACTATTACCATCCCCATTACAGGCGATCGCTTAGATGAAATCGATGAAACCTTAACCGTTACCCTGAACAATCCTACTAACGCGACCATCGCTGATGGCACTGGTGTGGGTACGATCCTCGATAACGATCCTGCTCCTAGTCTCAGTCTGAATGACCCCAGCATCACCGAAGGCGATAGTGGCAATCAAAACTTGGTCTTCAACGTTAATCTTTCCGCTGTTAGTAGTAAAACCGTGACGGTTAATTATCGTACCGCTGATGGTACGGCTACTGCTGGAGCTGACTATACCGCTACTTCAGGCACTCTGACTTTTGCCCCAGGACAAACCAGTCAAACCGTAGCTGTTTCCGTCACAGGCGATCGCATCACCGAAAATAACGAAACCATCTTACTCAATCTAACCAATCCAGTGAATGCCACTATCGCCGATACTCAAGGGCTTGGCACAATTATTGATAATGACCTCAATAGCTATGGTATCAAAGCAGAAGGACAAGTATTTATTAATAGCAGCAGTGATTTTGATGGAGTTGCCAATAATCCCAACGATGATGTCAAGATTTATGCGGGCAAAGGATTTACCTTTAATGGCAATATCGCCCTCTCCGTCAAATTAGACGAGGCTGGTAATCCCATCCGCAGTAACGGCAAACTCGTCCTGGTCGAGCGGGCTGTGGCAGTCGCACCAGGTTATTTGACTAGTAATGCCTCGTCCGCTCAAAATCAATATGCCAATTTGCTTCCACCCCAAGTAATCGAGGCACAAACGGTCAATGTCCCCGTCTATGGAGATTTATCTGCTCAAGAATTAACCAGACGGATTCCGACTGGTACACCCACCGTTACTTTTAATGCTGCTCAAAATCCTCTGAATAATACTGCTGATTGGACAAATCGTTTCCCCGCCCCAGGCACCCCAACTCGTCCTACCGTGGTTAAAGTGACTGGTGGTGGCTTAAATATTCCCAGTAACGTCAATCTCAATAATTATGTGATTACCGTAGAATCGGGAGACATCAATTTCAATGGCAGCGGACACAATCTCAATAACGCGATGCTCAAAACCAATAATGGTAATGTCAACCTGGCTAATGTCACTGCCAAAGATTTGTCCCTCTTCGCCAGTGGTTCGATTAATACCAATAGTGGCGCTCGTTTTGCAGGAGACAGTTTACTGACCACAGGCACGAGCAATGGCAATATTATCTTTAATGGGGCGACTAATACCGTTGATGAGTCGAGTCGTTTACGGGTAATTTCCGCAGGCGATCTCAATTACAATGGGGCCACTAATACTCGTGGCGAGTTGATTGCTGCTAAAAACTTTTTCTTTAATGGTAGTTCTAGTTTGTATGGATCGATTGCCGCCAAGGGTAATATTACTTTTAATGGTAGTGCCACCGTAATCGGCATCGCCAATTCTACTTCTAATTAATTCGATCGTTAAAGGCTAGATCGAAGGAGAAAATATTTTTTTAGAAGTTGGAGAGCAAAAAAAGTGGAAGAGATTTCAGTTAGGTTTATTTATGACAATGAATTTAGCTTCTCTTCTACACTAGCTCCAGGGTTATGTTCCCAGCGATCGCCAAAAAAAATTATCTTATCGTAATCTGTGATAAAAGATGTTCTATATAGGTTTTTCCAGAACAAAAATGTATAACTAATTCAAGTTTGATCGATGATGTTGAGAAGCACAAAGATGTTTGCACTGTCTAAAATTGCTCTTATAAAACTATAAATTAATTTGTAAATGCTACCTTAGACAGCAGTTTTTGTGCTTCCACCATGTTGAGTAACACGAGGACGACATCTCATTTTAATTGGTTCTTTAGAAGATGCCGAATCTCCATCCGTTGTTTTACTTGACCATATATATGCTGTTCCAGGAGTAAGATTGCTCATTTTCTCTGGAGTCAAACTAGTCAAAGCTACATTGGCTTTTTGAATATGCTTGAGCCAAGCTGGTGAGTTAAAGCGATGCAAAATTATTTGCGATGATAGCTCGATTAAAGAAATAGGTACTGAAGGGGGATCTTGAGAAGCGATAAGAATACTTGTCCCCTTATGACGCATTTCTCGAACTGTTTCAGTCAACCCAGCTACTAAGTCTCTATCTTCCATGTATTTGTGAGCTTCATCAAAAACAACTAGTTTATTAAATAATTTGCCTTCATAAGTTGCCTCAGAAAAAATTTGTAGCAGCACGACAAATAATCCTAATACTTCTTCTCTTTCCAGAAAATCATCTCTCACATCAACAATAATTAAACGACCTGGGCGAATAACATCCGTCAAAGTAGAATTGTCGTCAATATAATCGGCAGCAAAATCGAGTCGAGATGTGGCTAAATTCTTCAAGTTATCCGCAAGATTTGAGTTTTCGATAGCTTCGCGTAATGCACCAAGAGTCAAGTTTTCTCGCAGATTTTTCAAAATTCCTTTAAATGATCGCATATACATACTCTGACTACCCAATGCACCCATAAGGAATTTCCAATGTGTTACCTTCAATTCTGAGGCTGCAAAGGTAATAGGCTTGACGTCAATATCAGGATATTCTGCTTGCCTAGTTTCAACTTCAGATGCAGAGGTCAAAATTAAAATATCTTTTAAAGCAGAGGGGTTTGCTCCGTAGCGATCTCTAAGTAGTTTTAACTGTTGTTCCTCCCTATTTGGTTTATTCATTGAGGTGAATTCAGGTTTGTAGTCTTGAGTTGGACTGTAGTGGAAGACTATCGTTGCTAATGGACTGGGAAGGTTATTGATTTTTGGAATGGGCAAGCAAGCCATTTCAATTATGCTTCCTAAAGTATAACTTTTCCCCGCACCTTGAACGCCAAACAAGCTTATTGTATGGGTTTGATTGAGGTCTAGGGCTATCTTACGTCCTGATATATCGCCCAAAATTCCATACTGAGGACTAGAGGATTGAGAGCCAAGTAAGACATCGTAATCAACTGGAGATTCAGCTATTTCTTTAATAATTGCTGGTTTCGAGACTTTTATTAAAGATGCTTTTACTGATTTATCATTTTTACTGGAAGTATCTGGGTCTGAATCCGAAACATCTTTTTGGGCAACAGGCTTTATATCTGGATTAGATTTGCTATCTATTAATTCTGCGGATAGAATGGCTCGCTCTCGATCTAGAACAAGAAAAGCTGCTGTAGTTAGTTTGGGAATTGTTGCAGTTGCTGTAGATTCAAAGTCGGCAGTAATCTTTGCCGTCGCAATTAAGTTCTCTATCAAATCAAACCCAATACGATGATATTCAATTCCCTCTTCCAAATCTGGAGATTCTGTTCCCGTTTGTTCAAAATCAAAGATTAGTCCACTGTGAGTGAAATCAAGTTGATAACCATCTTCTAAAGATGAAAGGAAACCTCTGGCTTCTGCTGCTATATCTGGATTGATTAATTGGTATCTTAAAGAACGTTCTAAGTAAAAATTTAACAGTGTCGTGAATTCATTTATTTTTAGTAACCGATCTGCTCGCTGGCTATCTTCAAAATGTTGTCTTAAAACTTTTTCACTTTGTTGAATTTGCTCGGCAATTTTGTCTTTTAGTTGATTAAACTTCTCTAGATTGTCTTGACCACCAAGACTTTTGTAACATTTGACTTCTACTAAATTACAAACGATAGTTCGAGTTATCGGATTGAGATCGAATAAAGCCAGATCGGTTCTTTGCAAACTCCCGTACTCTCCCGATTCTTTAGCTCGCTGTTGAACGGTTCTAAATAAATCGGTATGAGCGTCGAGAGGAATAATTATTTGATTGGATAAAGCTCCCTGATATTGTAGAAATTGACGGGATAGAGCCAATCCTAGTACTTCCGCTTGATGTTGAGGTGTTGAAAGGAGTTTTAAAGCGAGTCTGCCAGATAGCGATCGCAAATATTCTAGGAGAGCTTCTAAGTTGGCTGGTTCGTAGCTTAGTTGGTATGACTGCAAAACTTTAGCTAGTAAGGATTTTAACTCTAAGAGAGAACGGGAGGTAATAACCAGTTGATGACCCAAACTAGTTGCTGAGTTGGGAGTATGGTCTACTAAATAAGCCGAATGCTCTGTTGTTCCCCCGCGATCAAAGAATTCTATGCCTAAGTTGCGATCGATTGTAAATACCCAGTCACAAGCTTGATGAATGTTATTAATAATTTCTCGCTGTCGAAGTTGCAAACCCAGAGTAATGGTAGGCTGTTTGTCAAAAGCAGATTCCCCAGTCGCCACAGCTGCGATTGCTCCAGATATTTGTTGGGGCAACTTAGCTAATAGTGTTGTGAGAGAAGAATCTAGTTTTAGTTGAGCAGTTTTACCGTGACGAGGCTGTCTTTGCCAAAATGTTCTTCTCTCATCGTCTTGAAAAGAGATCGCAAAATCTTGAATTAAACCGTGTAAAGGAACGTTATCTTGAGAATAAAAGGGCGGTGCAACACCTAATTCTTGGGCAGGGAATAAATCGATGAGGATAGCTAAGTGTGCTTGATATGCCATTGGTTCTTTTTGAAAAGCGTTGATACTCTTGATAGCAAGGTTGAGCTTAGGAAAAAGATGATTGCCACTAGAAGTACTCAAATTGTCTATCTGGCTGCTAGATAGTAATTGTTCCAACGCTTCTCCAACTCCAAAAGCTTCGGGATCGGTAACAAAGAGGCGAATTTCGTAACGAAGATTTTTGAGTTCGGAACGCTCTTGTAAGAGGGTTATGGATTTAGCTAAAAGTGTTGCTTGACCTGGATTGAATAGATTGATTGTTAGGGTGGAAATATAAGGATGTTGAATTAAATAGCGTTCGATACGGTTAGCGATAAGTTCTCCTGTAATGCTAGAACCTGCGCTGGATAATTCGGGAACTCCTAGAGCATTACAAATTTCCCCTAGTAATCCGCGAGGATCTGTTTCTGACGTGGGGGCATAAAGCGACCAAAAAGGATGAATATTATCAACGGCTACAAAAAAACGGCGATCGCTTAATGGCAAAGCTAAAGGAAAATTAAGCGGGAAAAGTTTTTTGAGAATTCCTTCTCTTACATCGCCAATTGACTCTTTACTATTGATTTGAGTAGTTTCCAACCATTCTCGCCCTGTAGCAGCCCAGGTAATCCACCATAGAGCGCGTAAAGGATGCGTAGGACTCAGAAGCAAAGCTTCTTTGGTTTGACCTCGAAAGTTGGTAATTGTTAACTTTATGGTGTCGATAGCTAAGATATTTTTTAAGTCTTCAAAGGCTTGAGTATCTTTTCCTTCAGATTGTTCTATTTTGTTTTGTAATTGCCGCAGTAAATCTTGATAAGCTTGAACGTAGGTAAAACCAATTTGCTTAATTTCCCAGAAATTAGCTGCTTGGGAAATTAGCTGCTTGGAATCTTGGGAGATTGCTTGAAAGTAATTGGTTCTATCATCAATAAACTTGTCTAGTTCAGTACTAGGACTAAGATTAACTTGACGATCGACTACTTTTTCAGGACGATCGCGATTAATCTTTAAAGACCATTGAAAAGTAAAGTTAGGACTATTGAGAATTTGCTGTTCTAATTCTTTTAGAAAGGTGGGGACGAGGATTTGCCTTTTCCCTTCCCTACCAAATTTTATTTCTAGCTTTGCTTCGGCTGTTTTCTTCGTTTGCGCTTTCGGACTCGACCAGTTAACATCTTTAGTTACAACATCTTGAGGATTATTTTGATTGTTAATTGCTTGAAACTGAAGTCTTAATTTAGCGTGTTCGACGCTGACATCTTTGGGGATAGATCTTTGTGGTGGTTCATCATTTAACTCGACATCACAAACTACATAGAATCGTTCACTTTCGTTACTCCTGTTATGAGATATTTTTGTAGCTACATTGCAATCTTGTAAAGGGATAGGATTACTATCTTCAGTCCAGGGGCGAACCCTAATAAAGTGCCACCCATCTTCAAAATCCACTTGTTCTAACTTATCCAGAGTTACTTTTTTATGTAGAGATCTTGGTTTCCAGACTTTAACCTTTTTAGCCGTTCCTACTGCACCTGATTCTTCAGAAATAATTTGAACGATGAAGTAACTCAAGCCCTGTACTTGCGAGGGATGAGGTTCGATATCAAACTCTATTTGAATTTTTTTTCTTTCTTTAGGATTGAGAACCTGAGTTCCCATCAAGCTTTGTAGTTGTTCGTTAGGATTAGTATCCTCAATTTCGGGTAAATCAATCGTTACATTCTCGATTAGTATCTTATCTAGATTAATTTCTTCGTTAAATTCCATTTATCAAAGGACAATTGCCAATAATCGTGATTTAAAGCAATCTGACTCGTCCAGTTTTGCGGTGACTCGTAACCAAAATTAAGCAACAAATTGGTTAGTTTATTTTGAACAGTTAAATCTGTAATTCCTAATTCTAAAATTCTTCTTCTCAAGGAAAAACTGGAGGTGATTATTTCCTCAACACATTTTTGATTTTTGACAATCTTTCCTAGAGTCAATGAAGTATCGTCAAACAGGGCAAAATCGGGGACAAGTCCTAGTTCGTACAAGGCTGCACCTATGGTTTCTCCATCATTACCATTAGAGATCGCCGTTAGTAAGAATTTTGCTCGCTCGACAGCATTAATATAAGCCCAATTTTGCTTTTTAAGTTCTTGAAATATATCTCTAACATAGCCCTGTAAAGTAGATGGAAGTTGGCGAGATAAATTGATCGCCAATCTTTGATAAACATCACTCAAATCTATGTCTTCAAAAGAAGCAATGTTAAAAGAATCCTCCGCATTAGTATGGAGATTTGCGGGTAAGAAAATCAACAAAGGCGATCGCGAGCTATTATCAACATTACGCAATTCGACCAGTTTAGTGGACGTAATATAAAAGTTTGATTCGCGAGCTATATCTGTTTCCGTTAACGAAGAACTAAGAACATAAACTTGAGCATCTTTGATTCTTTGATGCAGGGCTTTAGTTACCAGAAGAATTAACTGTAAATCTAGATCCGCAACTCGCATACAGTGACCTGGTTTTCGATCCCTAATAATTTCAACTAGCTGAGGAACTAGTAACTCTGCCAAAGCTTTATTTAATTTCTGTGTGGTTAGTTTTTGAAAAGAATCACTCATGTCCGATCTTAATTATCTAGTAATGGTATAGCGAGGTGTTACAGTTTGAGTAATATAGGCATCAGAAAGATCTTGAAAAAAGCCGATTTCTCTAAGACGGGTTTTGAAAGTCTCTAGATTTTTGCGTAATGCTTGACGATCTTTGATACTTGCTTCTCCAAAACCAGATCCATTGGGAAAGCGATCGATATGCAAGCCATAACGTTCTCGCAACCAATCTAACAAGTTATCTAGGCGAATTTCGCGAGTTTTAAAACCATCTTTATCTGGTTCTAACACAGCGACTTGTAATAGTACTTCTAACAGACGACTACCTAAGACAAAGTGACGCTCTTTTTTGTTTTTAACAGGTTGACTAAGCAAGCCAGAAGACTTATTTTTAAGCATCAAAGCATCAAGACTTTGGATAATATATTTGTTGTTGTAAGAACCTCTCAATGCGACTAGAATCTCAATATAAGTATCAAAACTAGATAGATTTAAGCCATATATTTGTTCTGCTTCTGGAGGCAAACAACCATCTTTTACCTCGAGAAAATTTTCTCTCAACCGAACCAGTCTAGAGTCAAAAAAGTTCTCTCTATCTTGTTCCCATTTGGGTTTTAATAATTCTAGAATTTCAGGCACTGTAAAAAAAGTACCCGAGGGGGATAGCTTTCCTCTGAACTGTAAATAGCTAGCCATTTCATCGAGTTTTTTAATAGTAAAATGAGCCTCAATATAGGCAGGAATAGAACGGTAGTAATAATCTGCACTGCGACGAGCAATATCTCTCATCTGATGATTGTGAGGATCTCCTAAATCTAAAACAATACCTGTAGGATGAGGATATTTTGTGTTTTGAGTTAGGCAAGGTAGCAGTTTTAACAACCTTAAATGATAAAGAGCCAGATGAAACGAAATAAGGGTTTTAAGATAATCTACTAATACCGATCGCGGCATATAATCTTCATAAGTTAATAACCTTAGCAAATCATCTGCTAGCAATTGTGATTGATAATCATCTACAGGAGGATAACGATCTGGTTCTTTTTTTTCATCTCGGCGATCTGTAACCTTAGCCTTGTTATCAAAATGGAGAATAACCTGGGTTTCAACATCAATTTTGGTGCTGTCTAGGTCTATTTTGTCGGTATTAGCATCCCACCCCGTAAAAAGAAAATCTTTTAGAGCATTTTTAGCGGCTTGACCTTTTTTCCCTCCATGATAAAGCATCCAAAAAACTTGTTGTGATGTACCATAATCTCTAGCGTGGCGGGCGTTACGATATTTGTAAACATTACCGTGTAGAGGGCGAAAAGATGCCACTGTTTCCGTTGCCCGACCGCGATTTACTAAGTCAAGAAGATCGGTTTCTAACCACTTGTAAATGATTTCGGGATATTCTTGAAAATCAATAAATTCTGTTTGATTATTTAAGTCGGTTAATTCTGCTGTAAATGTATCGAGGGTAAGTTCTTGAATGCCTTTTCTAACTTTACCTAGATAGCCGTCGAACTTGAGACGAGGAAATAGGTTTAGGAAAGTTCGCTCTATCTCGCTATATTTATATTCGAGATAAGTGATCTTATTAAGATTGAATTCTTTGTCTTGCTTTTTTAAAGACATTAAACTTCCTCCTCCATCAATTTATTTATCGCTAATTTGCCATCTGGATGGCGTTTTACCTGATAGAAATCCTGACCTGTTTCTGTTAGCAGTACTTCCTGATAGGGGGCAGAAGCCAACATATTTTTAAAAACGCTCAGGCTACGATAAAAACCTTGTTTTTCTTCCACACTGGGTCTGTAACCGCGATTCAAACGATTGAGCATTTCAAAAATATCTAAATTGATGGTTAGTTTGGCTTGATATCCCGTAGGAGCATCGTAAATAAGAACTAACGTTTGAGGTAAATATTCAATAAAGCGATCGCTTTTAGGATCGACAGGAGGTAAATTAAGGGACAAGCGACTCTTATCGAACAGGCGGTAACTACGAATTGTCCCTTTAAGCACTTGTCTGACTCTCAAGGCTAGATTGCCTCTTAATAGTTCGGGATTTCGCAATCCTTCCCCTCGATTAATAGCTAGAACCAAATTAGTTATTTCTTCGGTTGGATTTTTAATTTTGCTTTTGATTAATTCTAGGAAATTATCTTTAGTTTCTCGATGGTAGGGGAGCATTTGTTGCCATTCTTCCCCCCGACATTCAAAATAATATCTGCGTCTGAGAGTAGCCACATAATTACGATGTTGCTTAAACCGTTGGCGATCGCATTTATGTTCCAAATCTTGATTGAGATCGTTGAATTCTTTGGTTAATAAATCGTTAGCATACTGATAGCGACGATCAAAGCTAAGTTGTCCCATTTGCTTGGCATCGGGTTCGAGAAAAGCAATTTGCCGATCTAAATTGGCATTATTCACTTCCCCTACATCAATCTCTCGAAGAAGGGTTATAAAGCGATCTCTGCTGCCTTTGCTTCCTCCCATCCAGGCATTAAAGTAAAAGCCATCAAGAATTTCTTGTCTATTTTTGTCATCTTTACTGTTGTACAGTTGATGAACACCATCGCAATCTTTTTTTCCCACTAGCATATAAGCCAAGGCAGATCTTAAGTCTCTCAGGGTAACGTGGAGACGGCTGCGAAAGTGAGTCAATGTATAGAGGGTTTTGAGGCGGGCGATAACTTTTGCTCCCATTTTGCGATCGCCAAAGGTTTGGGCATTATGATAGATGTAGCATTTATCTTTGAGGTTGCAGTTATCACAAGCTTGCCAAAATTCGGGCTTGGTAAAACGGCGAATCAGGCGATCGTAAATAGAATCGTTTTCTTTTTTAAGATCGGCAACTACAGAACGTAAATTGAGGTTGATTAAAATTGTTTTAGCTGTGGGATTGTTTCCTTTCAAACCTTCCTGTACGATTGCAATTAACTGAGGAAAGAGTTCCTGATATTCGTCGAGAAAATCGACTAGTCGTCCTTCATTAATGGCAATTAAACGAACTTCTGAAGATTGCCAAGCTGTTTCATCTGTGCCTTGGAAGGGAGCAAAAAAATCTAGGAGGACATCTTTGTTGGTTTTGTCCCCTTCGTCTTGGCTACCGTCATAATTAGTCAGAAACTGACGGTTATTAAATGTAAAGATAGAGCCGTTTGCGCCTTTTTCTAACTTAGAACCTTTTTCTTGAGCATATTGTTCTAGTTTTTGGATGAAGGCGGTTTTCCCGTCTCCCGCATTCCCCGATATCATTACTAGAGAAAATTCATTGCCTAAGATAGCAGGAAGTAATTCTTTGTCTAAAAGAGTCTCGACATAAGTAGCCTCGCTAACTTTATCAAAACCCCTCGTACCTGCATTAGTGCTTTGGCTTTGGCTGTAGAGAGTAAGGAGGTGCGTAACAAAGGGGTTGTAATTAGGCTTGCTGGTGGTGAAGGCAGGGAGAAAAGATTCGGTGGAAAGGGTAACTATTTGGGGAGGATTGCGGTAATGCTCAATTTGTTTGATTTTTTCGGCGATTTCACTTGCAGAAGTAAAGCGATTACTTCTCTTCGGCGCGATCGCCTGGAGTAAGATATTAACTAATTCTGAGTTCAAATCTTCAAATCCATCTATTTTTCGCGGATCGTCCGCTTCTTTGCCCCCAGGAGGGCGAGATTCTCCGTTGAAGGGATATTTTCCTGCAAGACATTCATAAAAGGTAATTCCCCAAGCATAAAGATCGCGGTCGATTTTTTCTTCGGTATTAGCCGCTTGCTGAAGATCTAAATCTGGAGGTAAATAGCGTCTTGTTCCTCCTCCTAAATGATCGTTGTTTTCTTTCGTTACCGAAACATTAAAGTCAATTATTTTGACCCCCTGTTCCGTCCACAACAGGTTAGAGGGTTTGATATCTAGATGATAAACTTGATTATTATGGAGATGAGCCAATCCTTCGGCGGTTTGTTGGGCAATTTTCACCGCATCATCTAAAGAAAGGGCTTCTTGTTCTATTAATTCTTCTACATTAAACCCATCGGCATATTCAAAGATAATATAAGGTGTATCATCAGCAGTTAATTTATCTGCCCAAACTACTTTAACCACATAGGGATGATCGGGAACTTTTTTCAGGATTTGATATTCTTGGCGAAGACGTTGATAAACAGAAATGCGATCGCGTGTTATCAGTTTAATTACTAACATTACGTCTCCCACTGGATCGTTAATCTTGTAAGCTACTCCAAAACCGCCAGGTTTACCTAGCCTTTGCTGCACAACAAATCTATCTTGAAGAATATGACCAACAGGTAAATTAGTTAGGTCGATATCTTTATCTATTGTTGTTTTTGGTAATTCTGTTGGGGATGCTTCAGCTTGAGGCGTAATTAGTTGGGATAGTTCCTTTAAAGCTACTGCTGCACTAAGATAGCGTTCTTCTACATCGAAAGCACATAGTTTTTGCAACCAATGGTCTATGCCTTCGGGTAAGTTACCGACAATTTCAGAAGCCTTAACTGGAAAAATACCGTCACCATTAAAAACCTGGTTCTTATCTGCAAAAGGTTTTTGTTTGGTCAGCAGTTCGTAAAATATTATTCCTGCCGAGTAAACATCGGATGCAATAGTAGCTTTACTCGGATCGCCGTAACATTCGGGGGCATGATAGCTATAGTCAAGATCCTCAACTATGTCTCCTGCAATGGTACTGTCTCGGTTTTGAGTAACTCTGGCATAATCAAAGCCTGTAAGTTTAGCTTGGGCTTGGGCATCGATTAAAATAACATCGGGAGTTAAATTGCGGTGAATGACCTCGTATTTATGAGCATAGCCTAGAGCAGTTAATATGTCCTTTATAATGCTTAATTTTTGGTCGAATGTCAGGGTAAGTAACGGTTTTTTATTATATAAACTTAATGCTTGCCCTTTGAGATCTTCCGTTACCAAAATAAAGAGATCGCCATTTTCATTTTTAAAGAAGTCTCTTACGCCTAAAATATTAGGATGAGAATCAATTTGAGCTACAGAACGATAGGCGTTACTAATTAGATTTAGTTGCTTATTTTGAATCTCCTTGTCCTCATAGGGGTCAACTCTATAGAGACGGAGGCGCACTGTTCCCGCTTTTGCACCTAAAAGAATGTGTTTGGCGCGATATTCGGTATAGCGATCGCTTTGACTCAGTTTATCGGTAATTTGCCAGTCTCGATAGGTAGTTACGCTCTTATTCGGTTTGGCTTTTCCTTTAATAGTGCGCTCGACAGTGCCGTGAAAAGAACGAATATCTTTATGAAAACGATCTGGTATGTGACCCTTGCCTTTAAAATAAGTCAGACAGCAACCATCCAAATAAGTTATATTATCCTCATCGCGATCGCCAGTAGCATCAACGCGAGCATTCTTGGCAGTCATCAACACAACCGCATGGGTATAAAGCTTACTAAGTCCTGTTATCGTTGGATTATCGTCTATAAGAGCAGTTTTAAGAACCTTCGCATTTTGCCTTAATTTAGGCAGGGGAGAATAAATCGGCGATTGCCCTTCGAGATACCATTGATTGCCATAAACATCTATTTTCCCGCGTATTCCTTTGATATCGACTATAAAGAGACTATGGGGAGCAGCAATCGCCAAGTCAACCTCGTAAATTTCTTTTCCTTGTGCTATCTCGAAATTATGATATAGGGTATAGCTATCTGGCAGATTATCTCACAGATATTTAATGGCTGACTTTTCTGACTCATTTACGGGTTGACCGATAGCAACTGCTTTAGCCATTTGCCCCCTCTTCTATAGTTTGTTCTACTAATTTAACCGCTTCCTCTTCAAGTAGGTTGGAACGTTCCCGTTTTTTATAAGCATCAATAACTAATTCATGTATTTCTTGCTGTGTTTTTTTGTCGGGATAGGGAACGGGTAAATGAGGTAGAAAAGCAGGATGATGATCTTGTAATTTACTTCCCATTGAACAAGATCTTAGCATTCTAAAAGCAGTCTCAGAACGCATAAAGGCAAATAAACAACCTCTCGGCATTATTTTTTCATCTGCAATTACTCGCAATATATCTTCTGAATATGCCATTGTTACAGCCGAACTCCAAATAAACTCCGAACGACAGTAAAGTTCACTTTCCCCTAATGTTCCCCTAGCAGCTACTAAAATCGTTCCTGGTTTAACAAACATATCTTTGCCTAATACAGTTTTAGAAACACATCTTCCTTCTGGCTTCAAAGCAAATAGTTGTCTTTGTCCAATTAATTGCACTCCATATTCAGGGTCGGCATCAACTCTTTTATATCTACCTGCACGTTTTAATGTTCCAGGCAGACAAACTTCGCCTAGTTCTTTGTATTTTGCCGATTTAATTTGATTACATAAATCTTTGAAGCGAGGATTAAAGTTAGCTGCTCGTAAAGAATTATGAGAGCTAAGATTATGAGAATATCCCAAGTCTGCACCTTGTTTATGCCAATCCGCAGAAGTAATGTCCTGAAGTCCAACAGAACTAAAAAGCAAATTCGTAGCTTGTTTAACTTGCGTTTGATATTCTGTTCTTAATCTGGCAGCTTCAGCGATTTTATTGTGTACTTCAGTTTCAATCTTTTCCCCTAATCTTGGTACGGGTAAATCAGCAATATGACGAGGTTCTATATGTTGAATAATTGCCCCATAAGTACCAGAAATAATTAAAGGAACACCGAATTTGCTACTGAGATAAGCATATAAATATCCAGGTAAAATCTTGTCTGTATCTGCAATAACTCTCAAAACATCTTCAGTGCAAGCCATTCCCGCCATATCGGAACGACAATAAGCCATTCTCCCGATAGTTCCCGAACGAGTTATTAATGTCCATCCTTCTTCAATAATTAACTTAGGATTTTTTTTGACAGCTTTTTTTGAAATAAGGCTTATATTACTTAAGTCAGCCTGTAAAATATCTCTTCCCGAAAGAAAAGGAACACCATGTTTAGGATCTGTGACCCAAGTTCTTGTAATACGACCTGGATTAATAATTCCATTTATTCTATCTTTAGTTAATTCTTCTAGAGGTTCTTTTTTTGCTTTTAACCTATTTAAAATAACTTTGGCTTCAAATGCACCAGAGAGAAACGGACTAGCATCTAATCTCCGCTGATTATCCTCCAGCCAACAAGACATCACGGGTAGATTTAACTTAGTAATTTTCATTGCCATTCCTCCTCAAGCATTAAGCCAATTTTCTAAAATTAGACCATCGACATTAATGAAATGACGAGTATTGTCAGTAACTAAAACATTATTACGAGAACGAGCGAGTCCCCCTAGCAAAGCATCTAAATGTCCAGTAGGCTTGCCAATTTTTCTTAATTCACCTTGAATTTTTCCGAATTCCAAAGCAGCTTGTTTATCAAAGAAAACTTTCGGTAATTGTCTTTCAAATTGATTCAGGCGAGCTAAGTTATTCTCTACTTTTGTAGAACAATAAACACCCTTATATAATTCTGCCAATACTAATGTTGCAAGATAACAATCCTGGTATTTTAAACTGAAGTTATAGACAGCATTTTCATTCTTTTTTAGAATAGTAATACAGATGTTTGTATCTAGCAAATACATTGTTTACTAACCTTATAAAGTATCAAGATCTACTTTTCTACCCAAATCTAAGTGGCGATCTCGATCTATTTCGGTAAAAATTTCTTCAATTTCAGTATCTCCCTGCCAAACTCCAATTACCTTTTGTAACTCAGTCCAATTTGGTTTTACTTCCGACCCCAAGTCGGAAATTTCAATAGTAACTTCAGACCCTTCTGCTATAGCAATAGGTTCTAATAGTTCGATAGATTGTCCTTTAACAATTCCTTTTAGTTTCATAATTTTATTCCTTTTATTCTGTTGCCAATCCTAGCCTATTTTTTAAGTAAGGTTGACAATGCCCACCTTACTTAAACACCTGGTTCGGAATACTTGGAGCGAAACTCGCGGTATTTCTCAGCAATAATCGGTAAATCATCATCCACAATCTTTTTTCTACGTTTGAGAGGACGTTCGATAACTCTTTCTCCAATCCGAATCTTCTCAATCGTATCGCTGACAACTACCACCTCTTCCCCATTAGGTTCTCGCTTATATAAAGTATTGCCCCGTCGATCTACTCCTACCTTTTCTGCTACCGCCATAAACACGGGATATTCTTGCTTTCCACCCAAATCTTCGGCGCGTATTTCCTCTTTAGTTTTCTTTTTAAGAAACAAAACGCTTGTAAGAATATTAACGTTTGCCTCCACAATAAAAGCCTCAACGGGAATATCCACACTCGCCAACACCCAACAATGACGCAAGATCCACCAGCGAATATATTCTGTGCCTGGATTCCCCAAAATACCATCAGGTAAAACTATTCCCGTTCTTCCTCCAGGCTTCAGCCAAGCAATACACCGTTCGATAAACAAGATCTCTGGAGAAACTTTACTCTGTCTTTTCCCCGTAGTGCGAAAACCGCTATCTTCTAGCTTTTCCCAAACCCCTGCAAGTTGATATTGTTGGAGAATATTCTCGTCGGTAATGGGAATATCAGAACCAAAAGGAGGATTGCTTAATACTACGTCCATCGAACCCAGCGGAATATCTTTTTGTGCCGATTCCACCGCATCTAAATGTCCTTTAGGAAACTCTAAAGAATTGATGTGGTACAAGTGTCCGCGTCCATTTCCTGCCATCACCATATTCATCTGGGAAGCGCGAATCAAAAATGGATCGAAGTCTGCCCCAAATATATTTTTATTCGCAAACTCACGCAAGCGGTCATTAATTGAATCAAATTCTTCTGTTGATTCCGCTCCTGGGATTACTTCCTCTTCTTTACGAAATTTCTCCAACAAATAGCCCAAAACCGTTACTAAGAAACCACCCGTACCGCAAGCAGGGTCTAATACTCGCTCATCTTCTTTGGGGTCGAGCATTTCTACCGCCAACTTAATTACTCCTCTAGGAGTAAAGTACTGTCCCCTGTCACCCCGCAAGTTTGTACCCACAATCTCTTGATATGCAGCACCCTTAGCATCTACCTCAGTACGTCGAAACTCATACTTGGCTAGTTCCGACACCATAAATGCTAATGCCCTATCCGAGAGAGTTATTTCATCATTCCCTCGGAATAAATTGCCGTATTTTTGCTTGACTACCTCAAACAAAGGCTCAATTCTTCTACGAATCGCCTTCCAACCTTCGGCGTTAAACTGTTCTTTTGCCCCCGCCCAAAACTTCCGTTGTTCTCTGGGAGAATCCTCATCGTGAATCTTACAAAAAATTAGATAGAGAAACTGCCAAAATGCAGCATCTTTTGGCATTCCTTCATTACCGTGAATAAAGTTATGACAGCGACGAAAGGCAACTCTGAGCATTTCTGGATCGGCTTTGCGAGTTCTTGCCAAAGAAACCACTTCTTGAGAATCTAAAGACTCATCAACAGGAGGCCAATCTCCAATCGGCTCAAACTCCATGCCAAAACGCTTTTGCTGCTTTTCTAAATAGAAAAACTCTAGCCCGTTAGTCCATAAACCAAACTTACAGGAGTCGAGAAACTCCATAATCGTTTCCAATTCATCTAAATCTTTCTGCGCTTGTTCGTAATCTCGAATTCTGACCGTATTTCTGCCTACTTTTGGTTCTTGACGGCACACCACCACTCGGCTTAAATTCTCTACAATATGTTCTGTAGTTTGATGAAAAATAGCGATATCTAATTTCTTATGCTTGCCATCAATAGTCGCCTTAAAATCCGCCTCCATATCTTCTACAGAGATGCCATACTCGTGGAATAAGGCTCTGGCAATACGCTGTCTGACCTTTTCTTTAGCCGTATTTTTTAAAGGCTTCTCACCACTAATAAAATCTAAAATGTAGCCTTCAGGTATAGTAAAATCTTCTTTTTCTAAATTTAATTGCTCAATTGATAATTGTTTTTTTTTCATCAAAGTCAAACTATAAAGGTGAAGCCTATATCGGCATAGCTAACATATTAAGAGCCAGTGGTAGTCAAAACTTTGGCTGAATTATCGCGATCTCTATCTTCAAGAATATTTTGCTCCATAAAACTAATAATCTTTTCCAACTGCTTGTCAGAAACATGATTATCGGCGATCTGGCGCAACAAGAGTTTAATTCTCGGTCTGGCTTTAACTAAATTAACCAAATCGCGATCGCTTTCAAGAATACACAAACTCATCAATACATTAGGATCGGCAGCTAAAACTTTAGCGATTGCACGAATAACATCTTGTTGTGGCGGTAACTCCCTACCTCGCTCGATCCGACTCAAATAGGTAGGTGCAATATCGCTCAATTCTGCCACTTCTCTTAATCCCAATCCTTGAGCTTCTCGAAGTTGTCTGATTGTTTCGCCAAACTTAGCCATATAAACTTAAATTTTATCTTGATGATATGCTGACTGTAATTTAAAAGTAGAGCATTTAACTAGCTACTCTTTTGCCAAAAATATAATTTTTAAATAACTTTTAAAATAGGCTATTGCTATGCCCGAAAAAGCAATCGCTGTTTACAAAGATATCTAGGCTATTTTCCACATATCTGAGCCTATTTCTGCTACTTTATAATCTTTCATTTCATTGACTTTTAAATCAATAAATAGAACAATAAAAGAGGGAGCGATCGCTGAAATTAATTGTATTTTAGTGTGGCGATCGCGATCATGATAGATAAACTGTAATCATTAAGCTTTTTCTCTATTAGTGCGATTGCGAAGCGCGGCCTGTAGGCATCGCTTGTCTCTTCAATTGTCGCTACGCTTTCGTTGAATGTCACACAGCAATTTAAGTATTGTGGGCGCTGGTTCATAGAAATAAAACTACTCATTCTCTATCGTTTTAATTAAATTTACTGCGTTGGACAATTTACTCGTCCTTTTAAGACGTTTCCAACATAGTATCGCGAATCTCCAAGAGTGTAGATTCAGGAGAACTATCTAGTTCTGATTGACGACTCTTTACAAAAACAACGCTGATTTTTCTATTTTTGGATGTATTAAAATAAGTTTTTGATGTATAAAGTATAATATAGTAAGTAACTGAGCTTTAGTTATTTTTGGCTAGAGCAAGACAAAATAACTTCTATTGATTCAATGCTCGATCTAACAAAAATAGAAAAGATGGCAGAGTCTTCCACAGCTCAAGAACTTTATGCTGCTTTGGTTTGCCAAAAAAAATTTAACACTTTTAACGGACAGAAAGTAATTGAAGATCTTTATGGCAATGGAAAATTATGGGCTAGTTTTTTGTTTATTCGTCCTATTTATGCCCCCGATCCCACCAGTTTAGGTTTGAGAAATTTGGTAGATACTCTTTCTACTCTGGCGAGTCAGCGTCTTCAACTTGAAGGAGAAGCAAAAGTTAGGAGAAATCCTCAAACTCTAGCTAACTTATCTATAGCCGACACCTTATACGTTCTAGCCCTAGAACGAGATTCTTATATCTCTCCATTACTCGATCTCGCTCATCAATGGCAAGCAGACAGTATAAAAGTCATTAACGGTAAAAGCGATCGCTACGACCCTTTACTCAAACGACAGCTAACCAAGAAGTTAAATGGAGCATTACCTTGTATGTCTGGCGAACAAAGTGGCGGGATTGTTATCAGCTACTGGTGGGATAGAAGTGGAATAGAGCGATCGCATCTTATCTAAGAAATGAAAATCCTGAATTTTCCAGATTGAGAATCTGTTCGGTATGCTGAGACTATAATTGGCTCAGCAGAAGTAAAGATGCCAAACAGTTAATCCATCTCTCGCATTTGAAATAGACCTTTCTCTCCCTCTAGAGGGCAATCAAAAAAATCACATAGCTTTTCAATCGTTTCCTTATCTACTCGTTTAAACTTGTTGCCATAAAGTTTACTAATAGTGTGACTGGCTAAACCCAACTTAGCAATTAAAATTCGTTGGGTTAAAGCAGGCTCTTGTTCTGCCATCAATACTCGCAATCGACAATACATCTTTTTCATAATCTATAACTTAAACAGAAATAGTTACGCTCGCAACACGAATGTATTTAGTAGAATCGCATAAAAGATACGCTCTATTTTTGATGTATAAAATATAATCTGTAGTAAGTAAAATATCTTAACTTTTTAATTGATCGTGAATGAAATAGAAAAAGCCGAATTAAACAAACAAAAAAAACTAGTCGATTGTGCCAATCATCTCAATGGGATTTTGGCTACGTTTACTCAATTTGAAGCTGATAAAGCAGAGTTATTATCAACGATTGATGGATTTGACCTAACTCACAGCGATACTTATCTAGAACTAACTCAAAATGTTCGCCGTGACTTACTTTGGATCGGGTTGTATGCTCAAAATGCTATGGCGGATTTAGCCAAATATCGTCAGTTGTGTCATCCAAAATCAAACACCTACAGCATCAGAGAAAGAAAAATTCGAGCCGAATGCAATTCTACGGCTACAGATAACTTGAAGCCAGTAGGATTAGACAACCGAGAAGAAGAGAAAAAAGTCGAAAAAAAGACTGAAGGTCGGTTTTTAAGGCTGGAATGGGCAGTATGGTTGCTGTTTTGCTTGCAAATGGTAATTTTACTAACTCAACTACCAATCGCGAAATTATAAAACGAAGAGAAATCGAGGAAGACCAATTAAAATTTCTGTTCCAAGATTTCGTACCGAGAGCGATGTTTCACGAGGGCTTCAGAGAAAATATCGTCGCCTTATAGTTCGATGGGAACGTCAAAAGATTTGTTTCGATGCCTTTGTTCATCTTGGGAGTATTCATATTTGGCTTCAAAAACTCTTATTAGTGGGACAGGTTCATGAATACACTTCAGAACTACTTTTTGATTGGCTTTGGCAACTGACATTTTTCTTGCCATCGATCTTCTTGAGCTTTTCCTTGTTTTTCTCTTCTAAGCCTACTGAAGATTTCGATTCAACTCTAGTCAATTTTGCCACTCTAGAAAAAAATAGGCATGAACAATACAAAAAGATTACATCATATAATGATTTTAAAGTACAGGGTCGCCATGCGTCCAGGCTTATCGCTCTTTATACAAAATGAAACGTAAATGTTAGCCGACGAACACATATATACTTATCGAGAGTTTTTAGAAAACAGACCAGAAATAGAATATCTCTACGAATTAATCGCAGGAAAGATAGTAAAGATGCCACCTGAAAGTCCTGAGAATATGCGTATTGCCCTGGTATTAATGATGGCGATCGCGTCGGAGGTAGGCATTGACAGAGTGTCAAACAAAGCCGAGATAATTATCAGTGGAGCAAAAGTAAACTCGAGAATTCCCGACGTGACCGTATTTAGTGAGGCTGGGATGCAGGAAATGGAGCAAAAAAATACTTCCACTATCGATTTAGATATGCTCCCTCCTTTGCTGGTGATAGAAATAGTTTCACCTGGGAAAATCAGTCGCGATCGCGATTATCGTTACAAAAGGTCAGAATATGCAGCAAGAGGTATCGCTCATTATTGGATTGTAGATCCAGAATACAAGACAATGACCTGTTTAGAATTAGTAGATGGGCTGTATGAAGAAGAAGTATTCAAAGGCGAAAGTGTTTCAATAATCGAACCAATAAATTTAGAAGTTGATTTTAGAAAGTTATTTGCCTGAGAGAGGAAAGCCAATGCTAGAAATCGGAACACGGGATAGCGATCGCATCACCACAATTATTAGCACTACCTGGGACGACTATATTGCGCTGGACTTACCAAGTAAACGAATCTCATTTCGCAACGGAGTAATTACAATCGTGTCGCCAGGATTAAACCACGAACGTTACGCTGACTTTATTAGAATGATTATATTGGCGTACTGTCGGCAGCAGCGAATTACTCCTTATACCTTTAACTCGTACACCTTAAAGCACGAAGGAAAAGAAGCGCGAAAAGCGAAACAGTTCGTTGCGGAGGTTCCCTCCGTTAAAGAAACTGTTTCAAGAAGCCGTTGCGGTGAAGCGCAAGCTGGAGCTTGCCGACATTCCCTTTGGGAATGGCGAGTTCGCAGAGCGAACTGTTGGCGGGGTTCCCCCGCTTAAAGAAACTGCTGAACCCTTTAGGGGGGTTTCCAAGGGGCTGTCTGCCGAACCTGCGTCGGCAGTTTATAAGCCCCGTCCCGTTGAGGCTCCATACGCAAGAAGGTAAAGAACCCGATGTAGCATATTCTTTTGGCACAGACAAGAGCAAGCCAGATATAGCTGTAGAGATTAATTTAACCTCTGGCAGTATTGACGAGCGACCCCGCCCATACGCGAAACTGGAGTTCGCCGCCGTTCCTTTGCAGCCTGGAGGCTGCCGCCTCTCCGAAGGAGAGTCGAGACGCGAAGCGCGTCTGTCGAAGCCCTCGCCTAGCTTGGCGCAAGGGAACGCGCGAGTTTGACGATCTAACTAAATATAGATATCTCAACATCTCTGAAGTTTGGCTATGGGAACAAAACAAGATTAGGTTCTTCGCTTATCATCCCGAAGAATATATGGAGTTAACCACAAGCAGGTATTTGCCTGGATTGAAAAACGATCGCGTCACAGAAATAGTCAACAATTGCTTTGGGCAGAATGTTTTAGAAGTAGAAAAATACTTTTCTTGACTGCTCACCGCCAATGACGAGATCGGTGATTTTAGTGCAGGGCTATCGCCCAGATCGTCGTGCTTCGCGACGACTTCGATGCTTCGCATCGTGCATCATTTATCATTCAATGTTCGCTCGTTCAATGTTGCACACAGCAAAGCTGTGAAGCCCGCCAGGGCGGACTGGGCGTTAGCCCTGCGCTTAATGTTTAATGGTAAATGTTTAATGAGTTACTGAGTTACTAACTCGCGTTCGTCCTTTGGATCGGAACCCATAATTACTTGTGCCAATTCCTGACGAGTAGCACCACCAGTTAATAATGCGCGAACAATCAGATCTAGTGATACAGAAGGATCGCCAGATTCTATCTTGGCTATGCGAGATTGAGAAGAACCCATCTTTTTAGCTAGAGCATCTTGGGAGAGATTACTAACTTTTCTTTGTTCTTTGACAAATAAAACAAGTCTTGTTTTAAGTTCAACCAGTTCAGCTTCAACAGGAGTTAGACCCAGGAAATGGCTGGCATCGCCCACAGCCCAACCAGCAGCTTCTAATCTTTTGCGTTTTTCAGAGTCCATAATCATATCCTCTACTTTTGCTAAGTCACGTCATACAGCTTCAGTCTTTGCTGACATAGCTTAATAAACGGCTTCGCGCCCTGTAGTTAGTTATTAGTTATTAGTTTTTAGTAGTTAGACCAAAACTAAAAACTAACAACTAATAACTAATAACTTTTAGATAACCCGCTTCGATACGAGCCTCACTGGAGAAAGGAGGAGTTTTGACCTCACTCGCAAACCAGACCAGCTCTTTATCTTTGAGACTCATTACCTTGTGGATTTTATTTGCTTGTCTTCATCATTTTATGTCATATATGACATATTGGCAATTAGACAAACTTACTAGAACAACAGTTAGAGCGCCGAAACAGGATTCAAAGGCTCAAAACTCAGATTGAAGCCGCAACCGATCTACTTGAAGTAGCCATAGGAAAGGTAACGTCCACTTCTATTGATGAAGTGGTTGCAAGGCAAATTCTTAAATAGATTGTCAACAGTTCTAGCTTTAAACTAAAAATAGATAGCTAGAATTAGGTAAGAAACAAAAAAACGTAGTTCTAATTCGCTATCATTAATTATTTTTTTTATTACCAAGGCTTTCGCCAAAGATCGGCAGAAGTTTTAGAGCAGAGGTGCGGAATGCACTCCGCTTGCGACGGGCAACGCGTTGCCCGTCGGTCGGAGGCAGAAAGGCGCACTTCCCCATCTAGGCAGATAATAATCAACGTTCATAAGGCTCAATCTGTTTTTTCTTTACGCCTCGTAGTTTTAGAGAACGCTAGTATCTGAGAATACTTTTCTCTTTTTGCTGTCAAATCCTCTACCAGCTGAGTTCGTCTTGTTTCTTGGAATTTGTTCAGCTTGGGGTCTTTCAGATTTTTAATCGCGACTACTGGTACAGAACTAGATATATCTATTTGGTTTTGCTCCCATACCTGAAGACCCGAATCCGATTTAGCAGTACGGTACAATCGCTCTATTAGCTTTAATGCTTTTCTTGAATCTCTAGTGCAAAGATCGGTGAGATACTGTCTGGTAATTAGCAGGCACATCTTTAGGTGTTTTTCATCCTGTCTACCATTTTGAGGCAGACCTACTAATGATTTAAGCTTGCCTTCTAGAATCAAAATTGGATTTAGAATCTTGAGATTTACCCCAGATAATGCTTGTTCTCCTCGAAAATTAACTGCCGACCTAACAATCTCATCGTCATTCAGCCCAAATACAGAGGAGAGAAAATCTATTCTCAAATTTTCATTCTCAAAATTCGTAACCAAAACTCCAGTATTGGGACTAGGACTAAAATCTTTATTTAGCTTTAGACTTCCCCCTAATATTTCTTGGCACAGATTAGCTTCGATTTTACCGCCTAAAAAATCGATATCTTCAGAAGCATAAGGTATATATTGCTTTAATTCTGGAACACTTTTTTGATAGGTTATAGCCCAAAAATTAACCGCTTGACCCCCAACTAGAATTAGCTCTTGCTGCTGGATTTTCGTGAATACATCCTTTAGCTGTTCTGGACTCTTTTTATTGCTCATGTTCATCTAAAGGAAAAGCACCGTCCCAATCCAAATCTTTATCGAGATCGGGCTTCCACATATCTGCATAGAGTACCCCAGTAACAATCTTTTGTGCCTCTTCTGGATCTAGTCTATTAAGCCTTTCTCTGGCGATTATTTTTTCTTGTTTCAGTCTGTCTTCGTCCATAATTGATTGATACTCCTTGCCTATTACGAGCAAGGATTCTGGTTATTAGTTATTAGTTATTAGTTATTAGTCTTTAGTATTTAGTTATTAGTACTAAAAACTAATAACTAAATACTAAAGACTATGAACAAGTATCCCTGAAGGGGTAGGTCTTAAACCCAAAGCGATGATAACAGTATTTATAGTTTAAATGGTACAATAAGAACAACCAAATAAACAATTATCTAAAAAGCTTTTAGCAAGATAAGCGAAAGCCTCTTAGCTGGGCGAAGCCCTTTATTATGACTCTAAATCCCATTTTGACTGCGAAAATGCTAGGCGGGGCAAAAATTTTAGGCAGTAAGGTCAAAAGCGATCGCGACTTAGAAAAGATTATTGTCCGAGGCTTACCCACCGATGCGATCGCCCTTATAATTGGACAAATTTATCCTGGGCAAACTGATAAAGTCTACGAACTGATACCTCGCTCTACGCTGGTTAGACGACACAAAGAAGGTTCGTTTCTCAGTATTGAAGAAAGTCAAAGAACCGAAAGATTAGCAAGAATATTTTCCTTTGCTATAGAGGTGTGGGGAAATAAAAATCAAGCCCGTGAGTTTATGCAAAAGTCTCACCCCATGCTTGATAACCGCACTCCCTTTGAAGCTAGCTTAAACGAGCTAGGAGCCAGACAGGTCGAGCAATTACTAGGCAGATTAATGTTTGGTATATCTGCATAATGGGCTGCACTCTAGCTAATAGCTGCAAGCTGGAGCTTGCCGACTCTCCAAAGAGGCGAGGCTTTCCAAAGCCTCTAAGAGCCAAAAGCTTTTTTAATAAATGACAGCTTCTATTTTAGATCGTCCTCTTAAGGCATATCGTATTAGCATACACAACAATCGCTATCCCATCTTTGATGGTACAGGAGCCAAGCTATATCCTGGGCGATGGAACGCCAATTACCCAGTAATCTACTGTGGAGAAAATTACTCCTTGGCAATGCTAGAAAAACTAGTCCATAGCAATACTGGCAGTATTCCCAAGAATCAACAATGGATTGAGATTGCTATTCCCACTAAAACCACCTATGAAATAGTTACCACATATAACCTCCCCAACTGGCAAGAAATATCTGTTAGTAAAAGCTATGGAGACGAATGGCTTAGTTCAAATCGTTCCTGTATCTTAATCGTTCCCTCTGCGATCGCGCCTGTAGAAAACAATATCTTGGTCAATGAAGCTCACCCGCAGTTTCCCACAATTAAAACTAGTCTAAACAAGCCTGTACTTTGGGATCGCCGATTGTTTTTCAACCAGTAAAACGCCATATAATATTCACTATGTACTTAGATAAATCAATACCCAAAATTAAGGTAGCGCCCACAGTTGTCAATACCAAACAGGAAGTAATCGAAGTTATCAGGCGCAATCTAGATAACTTTGCCCTTTTTTGTGCAGTTGAAGTAGGACTATTTGGATCTTTTGTCCGTGATGAAGCAAACAAGGACAGCGATATAGATTTGCTTGTCAACTATGAATTTACGACTACAGAGAATTATTTTGCCCTAATTGATTTTGCCGAAAGCTTGTTTGCACAAAGAAGCGTAGATGTAATTCCTGAATATTGTCTCGATGCAAGCAACGGTCAAACCATTTGCAAACAAGTGGAATATGTCAAATGAGTCGGTTTCAACCAAAGAAAGGCGCACTTCCACCAAATATGCTAAGACAAGAAGATAACATTTTTCGACTATTGTTCTGTGAAAGAAAAAAGCAGTTCAAATATTAAAAAACGTTTTGGCAAAGCTATAAAAAGACGCAGACGAGAATTAGATCTCTCTCAAGAAGAATTAGCTGAAAAAGCCGATCTATAATTAGGTAATAAGTAATAAGTAATAGGTAATAAATAGGTAAGAGGTAAAAGGTAATAAGAAGACAGATTTGGGCTTACTTATTAACTATTACCTATTTAGTAGTTCTTCTACGAAGGTTTGAAATAATAGTTTAAATTTTAGCCCATGAACCAACAAACTTTAGAAACTAAAATCTCCAAAATTAGTAAAACCAAATCTATACTTACTACCGCTGAGATTTTGAACATGGGAGCAACTCACGATCAAATAAACTACTGGGTAAACTCTGGCTTTCTCTACCCATCAGCAGAGGGAATTTATATGCCCGAAGACGCCAGCTTCTACGAGAGACATACTGAAGTTGAAGTAGCAGCAAGATTTCCTCATGTTGTCATCTGCTTGAGTCATGCTTTAAACTTTCACGATCTTACCTCCGAACGTGCAATCGTAGCTTGGATTGCCTATTTAAGAAAAACAAAGAAACCTGTCGAACCCAAACTACCAATTAGGACTATAATGCTGCCCAAGCTAGATTTTGAGCAGGGGATTGAAACCCATATAATTGAAGGAATTCCCGTAAAAGTTTATAGCGTGGCAAAAACTATTGCCGATTGCTTTGTCTATCAGCATCTTGTCGGCGATGATGTCTCGATCGAGGCTTTTGAACAAGCTATCAGAGAAGAAAGATGTACGGTGAAACAAATTATAAAGCATACAGAAAAACGTAAAATGAGCGATTTTAGCAGACACTATTTTAATAAGTGCGTCAGTAAATACCAAGGAACTGCTGCTCGATGAAAAACATGGGCGCTTCCGTTAGAAGAAGACTATTAAATGAAGCAAGAACTACAAATAAACAATTTAACGATCTCTTACAGCGCTATTGCCGTGAAAGATTTCTCTACCGTCTGAGTAAATCAGAACATAGCGAAAAATATATCCTCAAAGGCGCAACCGTCTTCCAGGTTTGGCATGGTTGTTTACATCGTCCAACGAAAGACGTAGACCTATTGAATACCATATTTAGCAAATCGGAAAATGTAGTAGAAATTTTCCAAGATATATGCAATATCCAAGAAGACGATGGGCTGATATTTAAAGATATTAGCACCAGCCCCTTGCAAATAGGGCAAAAATATGAGGGCGATCGCCTAAAAATTAGGGCAGAACTGGACGGAGCAAAAATAGATCTACAGATAGATATCGGCAGGATGGGGAATAGAATCACTCCCGAACCAAAAATCTATACAATAAGCTGCCTGCTAGATATGCCTGCACCCAAAATCAGAACATATCCTCCTGAAACAGTAATCGCCGAAAAATTGGAGGCAATGGTAACAAAGGGATTGAATAACTCACGCCTCAAAGACTACTATGACTTGCTGTATCTAGCTAGAAACTATAGATTTAACGGCGAATTGTTAACTCAAGCCATCGAAAACACCTTCAGCCACCGAAAGATACCCATCCCAAAAGACATACCAGTAGGTTTAACACAAAAATATGTAGATTTTAATTCCAAAACTGAAAATCGCGAGAAAATCTGGAAACGTTTCTATCTAAAGGGAACAATGGATCGCAGACCAACACTAGCTCAAGCCCAAGCAGAAATAGCCAAATTTATCATGCCAATTTTTAGCGCCACTAGCAAAGATCGACCTTTCAATCAGCAGTGGCAGAATAGCAAATGGCAGCTAGAAAACATTTTTGATAAAGTCACTGAAGCCACACCAAACATTTCGCTGAATGCAAACACCGAGCGGGGATTAACTAGCTCCGCTCATCGGAAAATCAATGGAAATGAAAGGTAAAAATATTTCCCCTACGGAGATTTAAAATAACCAATTATAAAATTTACTCAATGATTGACCATGACGCCCTATTTAAGGAAGTAATCAAAAAAAACCTCTGGGATTTTCTCAAACTGTTTTATCCCAAGCTCATAAATATAATAGACACCACCAAACCTGTAGAATTTCTGGAAAACGAGCTGAGAACAAAGATTCCAGGCGAGAAAAAAAAAGGCGACAAACTAATCGTCGATATTGCAGCAAAAGTTGCCCTCAAGAAAAAAGACAGATATAGAATCATCAACATAGAACCACAGTCCTCTTACGATCCTAGATTTGCTGAACGGATGAATGGATACAGGGAAGCATTGACATATAATCACGGACTTCCAATATCCTCGATTGCTGTTTTTAGCTATGAGGATCGGCTAAACCAAGCTCTACCAACAAAATACGAAATAAGAGATCCTTCTGGGTCTAGACTTCGCTTTGATTTTCCTGGGATTCAGCTAGCCCGTTTGCATTGGCGCGACTACAGAAGTACCGATAACGCAATAGCAGCAGCATTTATGGCAAAAATGGGTTCGCGTAAACAAAATGGCGAACCAAAGCTCATGACTTATCAAGAGCAACCTCTGGTAAAGGCAGAATGTTACAATAGCCTGATAAAGTGCGATCTAAAAGATACACGCAATCAAGATGTATTAACTGCTTTCATTGAAAGTTATCTTCAGCTAGATCCCATGCAAGAAAAAGTCTTTCAACAACAATTAGAACTCAAAGAAATTTCACAAGGAGTAGAAATGATCAAATCCAAATTTACGCTTGAAGGCGAAGCTAGAGGTAAAGCCGAAGGTAAAGCCGAAGATATCTGCATAATCCTCAACGCTAAATCTATCGCCTTTGACAATAATCTCAAACAAAGAGTGTCAGCCTTAAGCATTGATAAACTTGATACTCTTATTGGCAAGACGATTAATTTTACTAGCTCAGAGGATCTAGAACTCTGGTTACAGGAAAACGCCCCGCAATCATAAACTAGGCAATCTTAAGATCGCCAAATTAATTTCAGTTTAACCACGCTCCTATAATTAGGACGTGGTTATTTTTTTGCTCCTGAACGAAACCGATCGCCAGCCTGCACCTTTCTTTTGCGCTCTTAAACCCTTCAATATCAGCGCATACAAAACAGGCGCGATTCAACTACACGATACCTACATTTCACCGCAAATACCCACAAGCGATCGCATTATACCCCCAATAATCCCCGTCAATCGCGAGTACAAAAACCCAAGAAATTAGTCGCTAACATACAAAAAATCACCAATTAACCGCTAAATATCCGTATTTAACTATTTCATTTAGCTAAAAGCGCAAGCTGGAGCTTGCCGACAACTTCGTTGGCGAGGCTCTCCAAAGCCTTCCGCAACGGCGACGAACTCCAGTTTCG
The DNA here is from genome assembly GCA_965218345.1 of Waterburya sp. Lineage (GTDB taxonomy): Bacteria > Cyanobacteriota > Cyanobacteriia > Cyanobacteriales > Xenococcaceae > Waterburya. The sequence continues at coordinate 3,489,585 of CBDCKS010000002.1, read as the reverse complement.
CGTATGGGCGGTGAAGCAGTCCGTTGGGAAGGGGCTGTGGGCAGAAAGGCGTAAGTTTGCCGCATCTACCTGCGTCTGCCCTTTATAAGCCCCGTCGGGTTCCCCGACTTGCAAAGCAGCGCGATCTTTGCCAGAGGAAATGCTTCTGGTTAAGAAGCATATTCTGAGGGCGTAATTCTGAGGGCGAGATTCGGCAATGCGGGCGGTCAACAATGTGAGGTTTCCTCACATTTACGCCCTTAGAATTTAGTTCGCCTTGAATAATCGCCCTCGTGGGGTTTCGCGCCCAATGTTGACCGCCCGAACCCACTCTCGCGGTGTTGGTTTCGGTCATGCGGCTTTTAGGTAAGAAGATTCTTACCCAACAAGTGCGTGGAATATGCTCTCAATCCGCTACGCGGATTCGCCAGCTTTGCTGTCGGCAAACTCCAGTTTGCGAGAGCATTTCCGCACTTCAAAACGCGCCGTACAAAGAGCGACTGCTGAGGGCGAAGGAACTGCTGAACCATGCGCGGGGGTCGCGGGTCGCGCTGCTCCTTTTATGGCAAAAATGGGTTCTATAACCCCACAGGTGATGTCCATGAGCCAAAAAGAACAACCTCTAGCTAAGGCTAGAATGTTATCATAATCGCGCTTCGCGAATCGCGAAGCGCGATCGCAAGTCGGCAGCTTCCAGGCTGCACTAAAATGTAATTTGGAGGAGGCATATAACGAGGAAATTATAGTTTCATTTATTGAAAGTTACCTACAACTGGATGAACAGCAAGAAAAAGTCTATCAGAGACGACTAGAAAATAAAAACATTTTACAAGGAGTAGAAATAATTAAATCAAAGTTTAGATTGGAAGGTGAAGCCAAGGGATTAATTAAGTCTATCGATGTAATTCTCAACGCTAGATCGATAATTCTCGATGGCAATTTAAAACGACAGATTTCCAAGTTAAGTGTCAGTCAGCTAGAAACTTTGATACGTGCTGCAATTGCCTTTGAAAAACCAAAAAACATGGATAATTGGCTGCGACAGCACGGTCAGAAACAAGACACATCTTCACTCAAAGGTAGCGAATCGCAAAACATTGAACCTCTTCTGCTTGACTGAGGTTTCCCCCATAAGCAATTGTCGCATCAAGCGCGAAACATGAATATTAAACATCTATACCTATGCGCCTTTACCAGGGGAATTTTATGAAGATTTGCGAGGTAAACATACTCCGCATCGTATGCGGATATTTTTGTTTCGATTGCAAGATCGAGAACTAAATCTGAATCGGTCACTGTTTCATCAATCAAATATTTCTCTGCTTCTGCTATTGTTTTTTTAGCTTCAGGAAGAGATAATATTTTTTGCTTTATGTAAAGTAGCAACACGTTACGGAATTCTGTAACACTAGAGTGGGGGAGCAATTCAGTTTGAATCTTTTCGATCGACCTTTTCTGCTGTACTTGTTAAATTACCTTCAATTAAAAGGTAAACAATTAGATTAGTACCTGCGACAATCAAGATCGTCCCTCTCTTCTTGCGACAGTAATTTGCGATTCAGTTAAACTGCTTTTTCCAGCAGTTTCAGCTCTAAATTTTCTGATTCTCGCTAAATTTTCCTCAACATTCAGACTTTGTTCATTAACTGCACTTTCCAAGATGAGGATGATTTCAGAGTTTACGCTACGCTTATTGGCGATCGCTCTTTCTTTGACTTTCTCGTAAATACTTTCTGGTATATTTCTAATAGTTGTAGTTGTCATAGTAATTTTATAGTGTTTGCATTATGCAACTATATTATAATTATTTTTGTAAAGTTCTAGAATTGTTCAAGTTTTGCGGTCGCGTTTTTAGGGAATTACTAATGTATCTTTTGGTAGTCCGAGTAAATAGTAGCCTTATTGGTTTTTGTATGCAGCAAAGAAGTTGCTTTCTTCACCGATAAAATTTACTGGATGCTGATAGCAAGTTTTGGAGAACGCCGACTTCCAAAGGCAGGCGAGAGCCGAATCTGCTCTGTTGTTGACTTCTAACAAAACTAGAAAAAGCTAGTGGTGGCAACTCTTCCAGCTTTTTATAGTAAACATTTTCAGTAATCTCCAGATATCGCATGGGTGGGTGATAAAAAGCTGCGACTAGATTGTCGTCCCATTTCGTAAAGAGGCGATCGCAGTTAAAGAATGTATTACCCCATATTCCTGATTGCCCTAGCCCCTGGTTTTGGTAGCTTGTCAGCAGTAATCTAATTTGATCTAAGATTTTATGGTTTAGGGGTAAAGTTTTGTTTTTCTGATTGAGAAGGCAGTAATTGGGATAAGTGTAAATTTCTTTGCCTCGGGAAACTGTAATAATTTTGTAGTCTTCGCAAAAAATGATATCATCTTTACTGTTTGCTTCAAGCAATTTTTAACTATTACTCCGTAGGAGAATAGATAGCTGAAAAGGCTTGCCTTTAACCTCTGTGAAAACCTTGCAGCGGCAGAGTTAATAAGCAACGTAGCTTGTGTTGGGTTCTTTTTCGCCTAAATAGATTTTGCTAAAAAATAAATAAAATTGGCAATTGAAAATAGCGCGATCGTGATAATACCATTACGTATCCAGACAATTAATTTAAGAGTTGTTTTTACTGTATTCAAAATTTCTTCAGCATCATCTAAACGGCGATTGTTTTGATTTTGATTTTTGATAACAAGTTTGATATCAGCTTTAATTTCGCTTACATCGCTTTCGATCAAAGCTATTCTTTCACCATTACTGGTTATTTTGTTCAGTAGAGCCGTTTCCCACTGCGTACTGACTGGATTTGTCATATAATTAATTTGCCTCTAACTTTTATTTAGTATTTTTGGGGGTGCGAGTCGTGAATGTCCTGTTGCATCAGGGTTTTGCGCCATTTTAATTGTATCATTTGTGTGAAAAGAAATAGCGATCGCTGTCTGATTCTAAGTAAACCAGCGATAATTACACTCAAATTCTGCTGCCAGATAGCGATCGCGACGTTTAATTTCGCCGTTGACATATCGTTCTACAGTGTAAGTAGCTGTTTGATTACAGCCGCGTTTAGTTAAAAGTACTCCATTGCCCAAGCGATCGATGTGCGCGAGTTGGCGATCGTCTTGAGATTTAAGTTGATTATCAATCAAAGCTTCAACTTTGTTTGTATTTTGGATTAAAAAGCATATCCGATCTCATAGAAATTCAATGGGAAAAAGATGATATTGAGGGAACTCAAGTATAAAAAATACTTGAGACGCTGATTAAAAGCACAAAGCAATCGCCAATTAGGAGAAATAGCTTGGATTATCTCAAGAAGATAATCAAGCGATGAAGTGTGGTCTTTGCGAGAGTGGAATATGCTTCTGGCTAAGAAGCATATTCCACTCTCGCGGTGGGACGGCGGCTAATGAAGTGGGAAGCTTCCCACTCAAACTCGACAGTTCCTTCAACGCGGGGAACCCGCGCAACGGACTGTCTCGCAAAACGCGCCTTGGCTTTCCCCCATGAACAACTTCATTTCTGAGCGAAACACCAGATGAATGGTGCTACTTTGAGAAAAATTGCTGTACCTTGATTCTCAGATAAAACTAAACAAAGTGGCATAACGAAAGAATCTATTAAATGAACAATTTCGGGAAAAGATCGATCTTGAGCGGAGAGTTTTTCTTAGTTCAAAAAAGCGTTTTATTGAGAGAGCTTTTGTTAGTTAGCTTTAATAATATCCATGGGGCTGATGGCGATTATCTTTTGCTCAAAACGCTGAAAATCCTTCACGTTGAAAGTAACTATATGGCTTAACTGGTGAACCAGCATAAACGCTACTAAGCGAGTGTCATGAACCTTGGAGCCTTTGACTTGATGAGTAAAAACTAACCGCTCCCACTCGACAAATATTTGGCTGGTATCAGGAAGCAAAATAAACAACTGTTTTAATTTGGTAACCTCCTTTTGGGCTTCGGCAGAAGAAAGCCCCAAGCCATTCTTATCATTGGGACGGGTGGCGACATTCCACAACTCAATTAAATTCTGCGGAGCGATAAATAATTGTTCTTTTGACCTCCTTAAGATGGCTATTGCTTCTTGAGTGATTTGATACTGAGGATCGTCGGTAATCAAGGTACGCAGCAAAACGTTAGTATCTACCAAATATCCCATTAACCGCGCTCGTCGTAAATACGATCTCGGCTCATGGCTTCATCACTCAAGACAGGCAAATTTCGGGATTTGTGACTTTGTGACCATTGGCTGAACGATGCGATCCACTCATCATCAGTGGCGGTATTAAAAAAGTGCCGAGCATAAGGAGATGAATCTTGACTAAGACGAGAAAGCAGTTCATCTAAGTAAGGTTTTATTTGTTGCGGCGATCGCGAGGTGATTTTGGCAAGTGTACTAAGTACCTCTGTTATTGACTCCCTATCAGTTTTCGGCGTATCTTTAAAGTGCTGGCTCATGGTGCTGTACCTATTATCATCTACTTATTTATAATCTCATAGAGGGCAGTTTCCAAATCTTCACGTTGGAGATTGGCTTTAATGCCGTAATGTTTAGCCATTCTTTGAAGCTGCTTATAGGTAGCATCCATTAGAGAATGAGGAATTAAGTTAATTTTATCTGTTTGATTATCCATGTTTTGTTTTCTAATTATTAATTAAAGCAGGAGTAGTTAAAGATTGGCAGGAAGTAGTAAGACAGGCGATCAAAGACTAAAACAGCACTCAGTCAAGTGTCCTAATTTTAGATACTATTACGAGTGCGATCGCTCTCTATAAAACAGTCCATTTTAAAAGATTGAAAATCAAATAAATCCTCAGTTAGAAAATTCAATTAATTCGGTTTAAGAGACTTTATCTGTTGGGCGATCGCTTTTTGAAAGAAGGTGAAAAACTTTTATTCTCATAGTGGTATAGCTTCACTCTTAATGCGATCGCGTATGAGTTGATGAAGACTTTTTTCGGTAACAATATCAACTTTATAACCCAACAAATCTTCCAAATCAGCTAGTAAACCGCCAGGAAACCAAGGGCTAGTTTTTGATAAATCGTAATCGATTAAGAAATCAATATCACTGGTTGATGTTGCTGTACCTTTAGCAACACTGCCAAAAACTCGCACGTTATAAGCTCCGTGTTTAGTGGCGAGCGTTAAAATTTCTTCTCGCTTTTGTTGGAGCAGTTGTTTGATGCCAGATAGTAATCATAATTGCTGCAACGTAGGTAGAGGCGATTTAAAGAAATTGTTAGCGATCGTCATTATTGAGGAAAATCAAGAATCAAGTGTTAAACCAAAGAGATGCCTGTTGTTCCTTCTTCGCGGGGTCGGTAGTGAGTTAGTCTAGTTGAGAGAGATGAGCGAAAAACAAACAACAGGCTAGACTTAAAGAAAAATTATCTATTAACCTATACAAGTTAATGTTTATATTAGTACTTAGCTCATTTTTCAATCCACGCTAATTTTATTAATCAGATTAACGATCGAGCCTGAGTTTTGAGATGCTTTGGCTTCAATGAGTTCTTTAAGCCAATTCTGCTGGTGATTGCTACTCTTTGCCCCTCAGAAAATACAGTATATTTGTGAATTTCGTTTCTGATTTTTTGTAGTTCGCTGCCGTATTCTTCTGGTCTGCTAAACAGCGGTAACGCTGAAATTTTGGCTTTACTGCCGACCAGATTCTGCTTGGATTCCTCGTCTAAATTGAGGTTATCCCAGGAAATTATTGATTTTTGCAGGGATATTCCGTTAAAATTCATATCAACTGAATACAAATTTTGTGACAACAGATTCATGTTGCGATCGTTGATGGCGATCGCTTCAACAGCTATCGGTGCTGCGGTTATATAGGTCATTTTGTGTTCTTTTTTAATTTTATGGTGGTTAACTGCCAGAAAGAGCTTTGAGGTTGCACCCTCAAGGCTCTCTTTTTTGGCAAATTTTGTAGGGTATAAACGCTTTAAAGTGCCCCTTACTATAAATCAGCGTAGCCGACTTTGTTTTCTGTCTGTAGTTCTATTACGTATTACGAGGTTAAAATTATTAATTTCAGGTTTATTTTTGGTGCTATATTTATCAATTTTTGACTGCTCACCGCCCTACCGCGGTTTTTAGTCACGGGGCTTGCGCCCCAAGCGCGAAGCGCGCTTGCCCCGTAGGGGCTGTGTAGCAAGCTTTTCTACTAACAGACGCGCTTCGCGTCTCGACTGCCTTCAGCAGGCGGCGGACGAAGCGTCCGCATTACTAAGAACTCAATCGTGAATTGCGTACGGGGTTTTAAACCCATTTATTAAATTGATAACATTAATGTTTTTTTAATATGGCTACTGCACATGGTTTTCTTGGCAAAAGTTCAAACAACAGCCAGGGTGCAAATCAGTATGGTTCCCCCCCGTTCGACAACAAGGATGATTTTGTAACGTTGCGACTGACCTCAGCTCAAAAGGCTGAAATTAAATCTGCTGCCGAGCAGAATGGTCTTACAATTTCTGCTATGTATTTTGCTTTGTATCAGTCTTTTTAACTCCAATAAAGACTGTTTTAAACTTAACCAATAGCATGATTGGAAATCTTTAAGATTTCTTAAAATTATTATATTAGATTACATTTATATCACAACTTTTTTTAATCGATCGCTTTGAAGAGGGTTAATAGCAATATCTTCAAAAATCAGTCCATCGCCTTCCTTGATATTGCATATACCTTGAAAAATTTTTACTATGTTTTCCGATTTGCTAAATATGGTGTTGAGCAAATCGATGTCTTTGGTTGGTCGATGTAAATCTCCATGCCAAACCTGAAAGACGGTTGCGCCTTTGAGTATATATTTTTCGCTATGTTCTGATTGTGTCAGTTTGTAAAGAAATCTTTCACGACAATAGCGTTGCAACAGATCGTTAAATTGTTCACCTGTAGTTTTTGCTTCATTTAATAGCTTTTTTCTGATTGAAGCACCCATGTTTTTTTTCATGCAGAAACTTCCTGGTGTTTACTGACGCATTTTTCAAAATCTTGTTTGCTATAGATTCCAATTCTGCTGCTGCGATTTTTCATATAACTAATAATTTCATTTACAGTGCATCTTCGTTTTTACTAAAAAAGCAGACTGGCAAGAAATTCCGAAAGACGCAACTTGGGAGGAACAAAAGCAGTTTATTAGTAGCTTTATCGGGCTTCGCCATTAAAACAGCAGAAGATGCCACACTTGCTAGTCTTTGCAGTGGGTACACCTTGGCTAGTTTTTAATAAACGCGCTTCTTGCTCAGTAAGCTCAACGGGTCGCAGACCCCTTCGGGTTCAGCATCCCAAAGCATTCCCTCGTGTCCAGCCCTCCAGGCTGCAAAGGAACGGCGGCGAACTCCAGTTCGCGTGAATAGTAAGTAATAAGTAGTAAATGATAAATTACGCAGCACACTTCCTACTCGCTACAAAAAATACCTCTTGCTGCCTTTACCTAAGAAACAATAATATGATCGCAACCAAACAAGCCATTAAAGCCTGTATCCTAGCTCAATTTTTGACTAGAAAAGCTTGCAAATAAAAGTTTTTCAGTACTCTGCCAGACAAAAATTAATCATAATTGAAACGCAAACAAATCGTAAAATTAAAGCAGTAATTAACGAACAGGGAAGATTTAAATATGTCAACTAATGATTATAAAAGTATGAGCAATGAAAAAATAGATGAACTATTTCATCGAGATCCAAATAATGAGGATATATTTGAAGAATACCACTCAAGGCTAGATTGGAAAGCGCAACCTGAGTTTTCTTCTCCTGAAGAAGAAGAGAAATTTTGGGAAGAATTAATTAGATCGAAAACTGCCTAACCAAAGATTAATTTTCTCCGCAGGTGTCTGGCTGCGGAAAATGCCACGCTTGCTGGTCTTTAGTTATTGGTTTTAAGTCATTAGTATTTAGTAATTAGTTTTTAGTCTAATAACTAAAAACTAATTACTAAGAACTGAATAGAAGATGTGGTGAACAATTGTTTACCATACAGAAATAGCTATGCTATTTCTGGTGCTTACGGCGATGCGTAAGGGGTAAAATTGTTTATTTATTAGAGATATTAAGATCGTGTTTGAGTTTATTACTAAAGCTGCCCTAGCAGCGGGAAGAATTATTGTAGAAATTAGCGAAGAAAGCGAACAAAGTAGAATCGATTATTTACAAGGTGATGAAGCAATCTATTATTGGAGAAGTCGAGGAAAATACTTTGTTTACGACTACGGACACGATAGATATGGTAGACTCATCAAAGTTTTTTGTGGCGCTTATGACACCAAAGCAGAAGCTTACAAAAATCGCAGATCGGGTCAGTTAATACACTAAATTAAGACCATCGCCAATGTCCAAGCGATCTGGTTTTAATTTTTGCTTGCGTTCATAAACAGTAACTAAATTCGTCCTAATTTTGCTTTAACATCGGGATTTTGTTCGAGAATTAACTCAAACTCCTCAAAACTACTAGGTACATCATAAAGTGGCGATTTAGTCGCTTCACTATTTATGCGGTCGAGGAAAATATCCCAAGCTTGGATATCTTTTCGGTTTACTTTTATGTAACTTCTTAAATCTTTAAGTGGTATAGTTTTAAAGTCTGGTTTCATCATTAGTAAAATCGTATTTTCCTGTTTTGTACACTTCTATTTGAATTTCTTCATTCATAGTTGTGACTGCCAAAATATAAACTTTTCCTCGCTTTTTATCATATCTGAATATTACCGTCGTTCTGGGTTTGGTAGAGTCGAGGGAGGTTATTAAGCCCTCATAAGGGCAGGTTTTTTACAAAGGTGTAAGCAGAAGCTTAGAAGTAAGATAAACAGAAGGTAGTGAGTAAATAAAATCTGGAGCAAGATGAAATTAAATCAACATCTTAAAGACTGGTGGTGCGATTCTAGCCTATAGTAGCAACGTAAACCTAGATAAAGTTGCTCTTTATGACAATACTACGGTCGAAAGCTACGGTGCGACCTATTGCGAAATCGATCTGAGCATCGCCAACAGCAGTTTTTCCAAGTTATCGATCCTAGTCTAATGCCCCAAACTGCTTTAGTTCTTTGTCGATTTAGTTCTAAGCTGATTTAAAACTAGATCCATTTCTGCTGTAGCTTGACGCATGATTTTTTCGATTCGAGACAGTGCTAACTCAGGAGTCAGATTAGAGTTTGGCTGACTATTGATTGGTATTTTTAGCTGTTGCTTTGAACCAATAGAAGCAACTTTGGCTACAGTACCTGTAGAAGTAGAATTCGTTTTAGTCTGTTTTACTTCCTCCATTACGCTAACGGGAAGCTTGGCGGAACCATAGAGATTGTTACGACCTACTTTCTTGATTCTGACTAGAGTTGGATACTGTCTCAAAGCTGAAAAGGAATAAGCTGAATTCTCTTTTTTGCATTCATCTTGATAGTGAAGCTGCCAAACTCTAGGGGGCTGCATTTGATGTTCGGGGTGAGTGTGAATAAATTCCGCCATCAACATGAGCATATTGCTACTCATAAAAGACCTCAAACTGATGAAATAACACCTTCATATCATACAGTAAACACTCAAAAATCACTAGTAATTTACTAGTAATACTTAATTGATAACTAACAAACCATAGACACCCCCTGTAGACAAGCAGCAAGATGATACTGATGTGGATATATTGAGAACTAGTATCTTGGAGCCATTGGAGTACTGTCAGAAGTGGGTTGATGTACCCTCCGAACAGAGAGGATATCGTAAAGCCTGTATTACTGCTCTTGCCAAAGCAACTGGTTTGAGCGAAACGACCATTGCCAACTGGGGCAAAGACTACGAGAAAAGACCCGACAATATTGTTCACTCTCTTTCGATGGCAGACAAGTTAAATCGCATTCGCCAAATTGTCTCGGAATTGGATCTTTAGAAAAATTATTGATAGTAAATTACTAGTTAACTTTGCTTGCTTTCGGGTAGTTAGTTGATTTGCTTAATTTAACTTTGAGCTATGAAGTGTAGCATCAGATTTTCGACAACCAACTTAAGACGGGACAAAAAGAGGAATTAGTTCGCGAGTCTTAATCGAGAACTAAGGTTTGTTCTTCTCTTCTAGATCGGAGTATAAATCTGACCAACTGTCTCGAAGGGCATCAATTGATTTTTGAAGCTCATCAATTTGATTTCTTCTGATGACCATCATTACTCCTTGAACATGAGACTCTGTGCCAGCAGCCCCTAGATGCTGATAACGAGAAAGTTGACCTGACTCTTTTTTCGAGGGAAAGATTGCTTCTTTTGCCTGTAATTTATAGTACCAGTAAGCTTTGTACTGACCTCGCGCTTGATAACGAGCCAGATGACAACCTTTAGGTGCGACTTCTCCTTCGGCAGAAATGATTTTAATCTGTTCTTCGAGAGTAGCAATGGTCGTTAATAATCTTTCAGCACGGTTGATTTTATCGAGTTGGTTTGCCTTTTTCGTTTTGGCAGACATGATTGAAATTCACTCTGAAAAACTAATATAATCCTAGCATTGTTCGCGAAAAACAATCGCGAACAATATTGTTCCTCAATCTGTCCCACAATGAATTTAAGAGAACGTTGTTTGGCTGTATTTCAAGCAGGATATCAGCTTGGCAAAGATTCATTTCGTACTTTAGCTATAAAAACTAACCTCTCCAAGAGTAGTGTACACCGACTTTATCATCGAATAAAAAGGCGAAATCAATATCCAGAATCTTCTCTGTGGGAAAGCTCAGAGGGGCAGAAGTGGCTTCGCCTATTAGTTTTAGCTACTATTTTTATTTTTGCCCTTCAGGGCGGGATAGGCTGCGAGCGACTTTCTAGGTTCTTTCATTTGTTGCGTTTACAAAATCATATTGGAGTGTCGCCGACAGCCTTACGCAGCTTACGCGCCCGAATGGAATCAGCCATCATTGAATATCAACAACGGCAAAACGAAGTCCTGAGCCAAATCTCGTCTGATGTGGAAGTTTGTTTGGCAGCAGATGAAACCTTTTTTGAGGGGGTGATTCTGGTAATGCTGGATTTGCCGTCAGGCTATATCTTCGTAGAAGAAATAACCGAAGATTGTCAGTATGAGACTTGGCAACAAAGAATCATTCAGATTTTTCAACCATTGGGTCTAAAAGTTAAATATTTAGTCAGTGACCGAGCCAAAGCCATAATTAAATTAGCTTTGAACGATTTAGGAACTAATTCAATTTCTGATTTGTTTCATGTGCTGTATGACTTAAATCGAAGTATTGCCTTTGAACTTAATCGCTTGGGTAGTCGACTAGAAAAACAGATTTCAAGAGCGTTACGAGATCAGAGTAAACCAGAAATTATCAAAGAACTGGAGCTGAAAAAATTAAGACTACAGAAATCCCAAGTAAGCTATAACCATTGCTGTTACAGTATCAGCACTTGTTTACATCCGTTCGATATCAACTACAATACAGTTCAAACTACCGAGCTGGTTAAACAATCCCTTGAAAACATTCAAGGGACTCTTCAAAATATCTATACAACTCACCGATTACAAGACCCTCGTAGTGGTATTAGAAAGCTCAAAACCCAAATTCAATCTTTATCGGCAATCATTGATATTTGGTGGTCTTGGGTTGATGAATGTTTAGCCAACCAGGATTATGAGGTCAATGTTCGTTGTTGGGTTCGAGAGTATCTCCTTCCAGTTGTTTACTGGCAACAGCAAGCTTCAAGAACTAAAAATCCTCATTTAAGACAAGATTATACTGCTGCCAGCCATAGAGCCAACCAAATTTTTGAACAACACCCATTTACCCAGAACTTAAGCGAATCAGATCTAGAACAATGGTGGAATTGGAGTATTTGGATGGTTAGTAAATTCCAACGTTCATCTTCTGCTGTGGAAGGGCGTAACGGTTATTTGTCTCAAATCCATCACAACCGACGAGGATTGTCCTCTAAACGATTAAAAGTCGCTACGGTAATTCATAATTTTGCTCTCAAACGAAATGATGGTACTACTGCTGCGGAGAGACTATTTGGTCAACAATTTCCTGACTTGTTTGAATATTTAATGAAAAATATTGGTGAATTACCTCAACCGAGAAAATCGAGAAAATCATCCAAGCCCAAAACTTTTACCCTGCCTACTGTCCCGTCTTAAGTTGGTTGTCGATTTTCTAATGGAACTAAGCAAATTACTCTTCCAAAAATGCCAAAATTCAGATTAATTTAAATGCTCAACACAAGAATAGTGGAGAAATTTTATTACTTACTTCGTGGACATATTCACAAACTAGAAAGCTTTTTTGCCAATGTTTTCAGCGTTTTGGATGCAGATAACGTTCGCTGTGTACATTTAATCAAGCTTTGCAAACTTGCCCCAGTCTTCTTACGACCCCAACTTTGCCAATCGTGTCAGGCAGTGTAACCAACTGCTCAACATCGATTATCAAATTCCCGTTGCCTCAATTGCCGTACTTAGCTATAAAGAGCGACTAGAAGAACCATTGCCATATAACTTCGCTTAGTAGTAGATTAGGAAAAGCTGCCTGAAATCAGTGAAGTGAATCTTTAATTTATATCGCAATGGTTCATTTAATGTCTAAACGTCTAGCTTAGAATAAGCAACTCACTACTTAATCTTTTGTTTACAAACAGTCTCTTAATCATGTGAGTTAAAGCATAAAGTGAAATATTTGAGTATGGTTAATCTTTATTGGTTAGCCATATTTTTTATGGGTTTTCAAGAAATGCGATCGCATCACAGCAATTTTAAAAGCAGTACCCCAAAGATTGAAGATTACGTCCTATTCTCATGACGACCATTACTAACTTATTAAGCTATAAGGATATCTTTCCTACAAAAATGTCCTTGATCTAAAATCGCGCTTTTATTTAAAGCAAGCAAATTTGAAAACACTTCATTAAAGTGGAAGTCTGGGAAAACAAAAACAATAAGAGTACCGATCGCGATCGCCGATCGCGTACTAGAGATTGCCAAAGAAATAGACAATGGCGGAGTATCAAGCACTGTTACAAGTGATAAAATTTACGATAGAACAACTGCATTAGCTGTCTTTGAAGAGTTATTTTCTGCTCCAAGCAACAAGGGTGGTCAAATCGAGCTTGCGGCTGCCAAGCTGGGGGAACTGTTTGGCTTTGAAATAAATAGAGAAAAAGGTAAGTGATTAATTACTGACACAAGTGATTTAATAAGCTAGGTTACTTAACTGTTCTTTTTCTTCAAGTGCTTTTTAAATAAAATCTTTACATCAAGACACCAAAGAGCAGACCTAATGTTAAAACCTCCTTTTTTAAAAGACCGCGCGATCGAGAATCTAATTGACGATAGCAGAGATGTTATTTGCTTAATTAACAATGTTACCTGGGCTGAATATGAGAGCGTTTTGTCCGACAACGAAAATTTAGTAGGTAGGATCTCTTATTTTGATAAAAATCTTGAAATAATGTCGCCAAGTAGAAATCATGAGTTGGCAAAGAAGATTATCGGCATTTTGATTGAAGAGTATTTTGACTTGAAAGAGATTGAGTATTTCCCTTTAGGCTCAACAACCTTTAGGCAAAAGCCAAGAGCAGGTAAAGAGCCAGATCAAAGCTACTGTATTGGTACGGATAAAGATGTACCCGATTTGGCTATTGAAATAGTGTTTAGTAGTGGGGGATTAGACGATTTAGAAATTTATACCTCTTTAAAAGTACCTGAAGTTTGGTTTTGGAAAGGCGACCGCCTTTATATTTATAGTCTTACTGACAATAAATACTTTCAGTCTCAAACAAGCGTTTTGCTACCCGACCTAGACATTAAGTTACTTGAACAGTGTATGTTGAGCCAAAGCAATATTACCGAAGTCAAAAAATACTTCAGAAAGTGCTTCAACTAATTTTTTTTAGTTAGCAATCTATAGTCAGCATAATCAGCCATAATGCGATCGCTATGGTATACGGATTTATATGATGTAGAGAAAAAAGTGGCAGCTATTGTGAATTCTCTATCTGAAGAAATTATCATTTCTTTGACAAAGTGGAATGGCGTTGTTGCATAAATAGAGTTGCGAAGGGTAGAAACTTGAAAATGGTAGATTGAAGCGCACGGAAGCTCGAATGCATTCGAGCTGTCCGCCGTCGCTTGTTAGCAAGTTAACCACAACCAAAACCTACTAATGAAGAATCAATAGCGCATTCGCAACTGGTCGCTCGTTCACCTGAATACATTCAGGTGCTTGCGAGCGACCGCCTTGCGCGGTCTGAGTATAACGCAGGACTAAAACAACGAGCAAGTCTAACATTTTGGTTAGATGAAGATGTTTTAGAACAATGGTTAGTCAAAAAGAAAACAGGTAAAAAAGGAGCATCTCAAACTTATAGTGATATGGCGATCGCAACGATGAGTACCGTTAAAAGCATTTTTTCTTTGGCAGGAAGACAGACCGAAGGATTTGTATCATCACTATTTGAACTAATGAGTCTAGATCTACCTGTTCCTGACCACAGTACAGTATCAAGACGTTTGGGGAGCTTCAAGCAAAGACAATCAAGGGCAACAATTCCGCCACGCAAAAATGCCACCGTGAGAGTGGAATCAGCTTGGGAAACCCAAGCATTTCCTCTCACAAAGATCTCTCAACATGGTAATTGTAAAGCTCCACCACTACCACGAGATGAGAACTTAAGAGCGATACGTAAAATGGGACGTAAAAAATGGAAAAGAGAAAGTGGTTACCATCGCCGTTCTTTAGCTGAAACCACCATGTTTCGCCTCAAATGCATCTTCGGAGGCAAGTTGGCTTCTCGCCAGTTCGATAATCAGGCAGTAGAACTATTCTTGCAATGTTCTGCTCTTAATCGAATGATTCAAATTTGCAAACCTGAGAGTTATGTCGTTGAATTATAAATCCATGACTCTGTTAGCCTCATTTCGATGCTCAATTTTTCTTCATGCAACAAAGCCAAGTGGAATTGTTTTATTAATGCCCTATCTCTCTGATTACTTTATAAAATTGGTATAATACTTGCTCCTGCTTTTGTTATTTCTGCATTAAAGTTTGTAGGGTCATCTTTGAATGCCTAAAATCAGTAGATCGAAGATCGGTTTATTTTTATCTAGCGATGCCTTTATGCGAAGGACGGCTAGAGTTCGCCAATCGCCCCAAGGGAACAATCCGATCTAGCTTCATAACCATCAGGCAAACCTTGGTTTTAAAGTGTTTGAGCTATTTTTTCGACAACAATAGCATTCACCTAGATAAAATATTTTATTTTGTAGCTTTACAAGAAATTTACATATCCTTGTTACGGTGCAAACCGTCAACATAAAACAAAATAAAGTTGTTCGATCCACAGCTAACGACTTAAGGTTACTTGGCCGTTTCTTAAGTGCTTAGAGTGTATCGGCTTACTTCATCATGGGAGTTTGACTAAATGCCGAATGAATCTATAGACGTAAACTATTCCCAGGTACAAGACTGGGGTAATGTTTTTCAAGGAGAAATATCTATCGCTAACAACGGTGATAGCAGCTTAGTTAATTGGGATCTTGAGTTTGATTTACCCGCTGAAATTACTAAGATTTGGGATGCTGAAATAGCAGAAAAAGACAACGGGCGTTACACCATTGAAAATGCTTCGTGGAATCGTGAAATTGCTGCTGGCGAAACCATAACCTTTGGGTTTACTGGTAATGGCGATGGTAAACCGCAGAATTTTGACATACAAGGATCGAGTTTTGATAGTCCTAGTAGCAGCGATAGTCTCTATAGCACTTCTAATGCCAGCATAAGTTCTGATTTGTCGTTAGGTGAGACTTATCAAGGACGGGCAACCTTTTATGATGCAGCTAACCCTGCTGGTGGAAAAGGTGCTTCTGGTTATGATAATCTTTCTGGAGGTGCTTTGGCGGGAATTACTGCCATCAATAATGTGCAGTGGGATAACTCCCAAGCCAGTGGTGGTTTCTTAAAAGTCTCTGGACCAAAACAAAGAGAAGGTGCAGATCCCATTGTAGTTCAGATTGCCGATCACCTGTACGAACGTGCCGATGGTTTAGATTTGAGTGCTGAAGCTTTTGCTAAGCTTGCCGATCCTGTTGATGGCGTAGTAAATATTGATTACGAACTAATTGGGCCTGGAGACGGCTTCAAAACCCCTTATGGCAACACAATCGGTCAAGGGATTGTAGCTGAAGGTATTTCTGGATCTAACCCTTGGTATGCTGCAATCAGGTTAAATAATCATCGTTATCCAGTTGAAAGCGTGGATATATTGAAAGATGGTGGTGGTACTACATCAATGTCACGAGGTGCTGATAACCGTTTTGTGTTGAATAGTGGCTCTGGCATATCTGGATCACAAGATTTGTTGGTGACAGATATTTTCGGTCAGCAAGTTACTCTAGACAATGTTAATATCACTGGTGGCGATACTGCCGATCTAGTTACAGGCGAACAATTCGACATGATTTAAGTCATAGTTTAGCAGTTTCATTGAATAAAAGTAGGGTGGGGTGTACCTCGCCCTACTAAGCCGTCAATATTGGTCTGATATATTAGTCCACAGATGAACGCAGATAATTTTTTTGTTTCCCAAATAGTTTTATTTTAAATAGATATAGAGTATTATTTACAGCAATTATTGCACTATTTTAGCTTTGGTTGACTTCAGATGATTTATCGGTTGCGCGATCGCTTTGACTACTATTGATTAAATCTATACGCGCTATTTCTCTAGCAGCATTTTGTAATTGCAAAACGTTAGGGTAGTGTAGCAAAAATGTTGAAACAATTATATTTCTCCTAAGTACAGGACAAAAGAGCGTGTTGATCTGCTCGGTTTTTGTCTACTTAGACTCCCCGCATGTATGCTCACCAAGACAGCCGATTATATTCGTTGCATTTGAACCTTTGTTTTCCGTTGTTGTGAATACGATCATTTTTAACTATTTTTTCCGAACCACAGTTTAAACAAATCGGCATTGTTAAGAAGTCTTAAATGTCAGATTTCAGTCTAACCATTACTTCTACATGACTACCTAATTTGGATATTTCTAAAGCTACTCTCTACAAGTATCTACGGTATAGAGGAGTTGAGATTGGGAAGTATGAAAAACAAAAATCATAGCCTAACTATCGAAAAGGCCTACGGTTACTTACTGTGTATTTTTCTATAGCTATGAATTCAATAAGGTAATGCAGAACAATTGTAATTATTCTACATTGCGTGTATTCACGGCTATTCGTAACTTTATATTCAAAAGTGGGAATACTTGGAGGGTAGTGAACATACACCCCAAAAAGTGAAGTTTCAAAGCACAATTGATAGAGTCAAAATAACTTCTAATACCAAGAGATACTCCTTTTCATTTACGACTGGAAGTCTTCTTTATCAAGAGTCGGTAAGGCTTGCTACTCTTTTTGTGGAGTTTGGTAATTGGAATCATGTGCGAGATCTTGTTGTCGATCAAAATCTTCTTCAAACCAGAACAGAAAAATCTTCTATAAGGCTTTGTCGGGAAATTTGTTCTCGATTGAAGACCCTTGACAAGAAAGAACTGAATTTGCTTGTTGAGGGAACAGTACGAGATAGAGGTTATATTCTCTGGCTGGCGGTGTGCCGACGCTACAAATTTATTCGCGACTTTGCCGTTGAGGTTTTGAGAGAAAAACTCTTGAATTTGGAAACAGAACTCAACTACAAAGATTTTGAGGTCTTTTTCGATCGCAAGGCGGAGTGGCACGATGAGTTAGAGGCTCTCAAGCCAGTGACTAAATCTCATGGACGACGAATGCTCTTCAAAATGCTGCGAGAAGCAGATCTTTTAAGTGCTGAGAATAGAATTTATCCAGCTATGCCGAGTGCTTCTTTTGTAAATGCAATTTTTTTGGAGAGACAAAAAGAAGCTTTATTTTTTCCATTATTAGAATCTTAACTCAGAATATGGAATTAATAGGCACAAACATAGCTACAAAACCTTTAAATATCCGCTTCAAACATCTTGAAACGGTCATTTCAGGCGATCGCTTTCTCAAAAAGCAGGGATTGGGTAACGAAGTACCGTTTTTTATCTGTCCTTACAAACCTGAAGAATCTATTGAGATGGGGCGATTGAGAAAATCGCTTTGTAATAAATTGCAAAAGAAAGGAGTGTTTGTAATGGAAATAAACCTCTACAATCTTTCGATTGAGATATTGCAGCAGCGTGGAATTTGGGAGAGTGTTCTCGACCGAGAAAAATCGGTATCAAAAGACCAGCTACAAGAGCTGTTGCAGGGTGTTCTCGACCCTGAAAAACATCTAATTCCTGCCATTTCTAACAAAATGTTGAATGCAGAATTTCAGGTAATGTTCCTTTCTGGCGTGGGTGAGGTATTTCCCTATATTCGTTCTCACAATATTTTAAACAATTTACAGAGTACTGCTAAAGAGCAACCTACGGTGGTGTTTTTTCCTGGTGCTTATACTCATTCACTCGAATCTGGTGCTTCTCTCGATCTGTTTGAGAGGCTGCACGATGACAAATACTATCGGGCGTTCAACATCTTTCACTGCGAAGCATAACTAGGGAGAAAACAATGAGCTTAAAAAGCATTTTTGCCAAACCGATAGACCGATCAATTGATGGGGTCATCAAAGCAGACGACCGCGACAGTCTGCGGATTGAAATTGAAGAGTACGTATTGACTAACGAACTAGAAAAGCGTCTCGAAAACTTTTTAGATGCTTACAACAATTATGAAGTAGCTAATGGAGTATGGATATCGGGCTTCTTTGGTTCGGGAAAGTCGCACCTGCTCAAAATGTTGGCTTTCCTTCTGGAAAATCATGTTATCGACGATATTCCCGTACTCGATCGCTTTTTGCCCAAATGTAACAACGCATTTTTGCCGGGGGGTTTCCAAAAGGCTGCTGAAATTCCCTCTAAAAGTATTCTGTTTAACATCGATCAAAAAGCAGATGTCATCAGTAAAACTCAGATAGATGCGCTACTAGCCGTTTTTGTGAAGGTCTTTGATGAAATGTGTGGCTATTATGGCAAGCAAGGTCACATCGCCCAGTTTGAGCGCGACCTAGACAAACGCGATCGCTATCAGGATTTTAAAGCAGCATATCGAGACATAGCGGGAATAGACTGGCAGGATGGAAGAGAACAGGCACTTTTGGAGTCTCAAAATATTGCCCAGGCTTACGCGAAGGCTACAGGTAACGATGTCACTGCTGCGGATGGAATTCTCGACAAGTATCGCAGTCAGTACAAAGTTTCAATTGAGGACTTTGCCGAGCAGATACAAGCTTACCTGGAACAGCAGCCGTCAAACTTTCGCCTAAATTTCTTTGTCGATGAGGTAGGACAGTACATCGCGGACAACGTGAAACTAATGACCAACCTGCAAACAATAGCTGAAAGTCTGGCTACCAAGTGTCGGGGTCGTGCCTGGATAATTGTTACGGCTCAAGAAGATATGGATGCGGTTGTCGGCGAACAAAGCCACCAGCAGAGCAACGATTTTTCCAAGATTCAGGCTCGTTTTGCCAATCGGATGAAGCTTACCAGTCAAGATGTTGCTGAAGTTATTCAAAAACGGTTGCTCTTGAAGAATCAAAAAGGTTTGAGCGAGCTTACTACTCTCTATAATGACCAATCGAATAACTTCAAAACTCTGTTTGATTTTAGCGATGGCTCTCAAAATTATCGTAATTTTCAAGACTGCGATCATTTTATTCAGTGCTATCCCTTTGTTCCGTACCAATTTGCGCTTTTTCAATCGGCGATTCAAAATCTGTCCGTACATAGTGCTTTTGAGGGTAAGCACAGTTCGGTAGGTGAACGCTCGATGCTGGGGGTATTTCAAGAAGTTGCCGTTAAAATCCAAGACTATAAAATAGGTCAACTTGCTACCTTCGATCTCATGTTTGAAGGAATTAGTTCGGCACTCAAATCGAGCATTCAAAAATCTATCTTACGAGCCGAACAGCATCTAGATGATAAGTTTGCCGTCCAACTCCTCAAGGCACTATTTCTAGTAAAGTACGTTAGGGAATTCAAGCCAACTCCGCGCAATCTGTGCGTGCTGATGCTAAATGAATTTGACAGAGATTTAGTGCAGTTGCGTAAACAAGTCGATGAGGGATTGAATCTTTTAGAACAGCAAACCTATATTCAACGGACTGGAGATCTATACGAATATCTTACTGATGAAGAAAAAGACATCGAGCAGGAGATTAAGAATACGGATGTAGAGTCTACGGCGGTTAATGAGGAATTAGCCAAACTTATTTTTGAACATACCCTCAAGCAGAAAAAGATCCGTTCTGAGTCGAATGGTCAGGATTACCCTTTTTCCAGGAAAATGGATGACCGTCTCTACAACAATCAGCAAGAACTTACTTTGCACGTTATTACTCCCTTTAGCGAATACGCCGAAAGCGAAGATATTTTAAGAATGCAGAGTATGGGGCGCGACGAACTTTTGGTTCTGATGCCAGCGGACGGACGACTCATGCGAGATCTGCTGATGTACAAGCAGACAGAGAAATTTATCAGGCAAAACATTACCGTTACCCAAAAAGAAGCCATAAAGAGAATACTCATCGAAAAAGGTATTCAAAATAACCAGCGATATAGCGAGTTACAGCAGCGAGTGCAAACGCTACTAAGCAAAGCTAAATTGATTATTGAAGGAAGTGACGTTGAGGTAGGTAGTGAGAATGCCCAAGTTTCAATTGTCAAAGGCTTTCAGCAACTTATCACCAAAACCTATCCCAACCTACAAATGCTGCGGGGCGTAGTCTATCACGAGCAGAATTTGGCAGGAATATTAGCTCAATCTGCTGGATTGTTTGTACCATCTCTTTCTGATGCAGAAGATGAAGTGCTGGGTACTATTCAGACTAATAAAAATAAAGGCGTTAGGACGACACTCAAACAGCTTTTAGATAAGTTTGAACGCAAACCCTACGGCTGGGGATATGCTGCTATTCTCTGCACGGTGGGAAGTCTATTGGCGCGGGGCAAACTAGAAATTCGTTTGGATAGCAATCTTTTCGATGGGGACGAGCTACTAAAATCTCTGCTAAATTCTCACGAGCATAGCAAGCTCATTCTCGACCCGCAGCTTGATTTTACCCCCTCTCAGGTTCGCGCTCTGAAAGATTTTTATGAGGAGTTCTTCGACGAACCAGCTTCTCTAGGAGAGGCAAAAGTAATAGGTCAAGCAACGGGTAATGCTTTTGCACGAACGATCGCCGAGCTTGAGAAGTTTACCTCAGAAAATGCACCATATCCTTTTCGAGAAAGACTAGATAAGGCGATCGCAACTTTGAAGCAAGTCAGTGGTAAACCCTATGCCTGGTATCTCACCGAGCTATTAGATCGAGAAGACGAACTTCTAGACCTCAAGGAAGATGTTATCGATCCAATTGGCAAATTCATCAGCGGGTCGCAAAAAGAAATATTCGATCGCGCCTACAGCTATTTAAAGGAACAGGAGGCAAATTTTGCCTACATCGAAGGAGATGAAGCAGAGCAAATAAGAACGATATTACAAGACGCACAGTGTTTTAAAGGTGGTCTGATGCAGCAGGCAAAAACCCTGTTAGAAACTCTGCAACAGAAGGTGTCGGCGCAAATAGAACGAGAGATTCAGCAAGCCAAACGAAAAATCGACGAGTTGAAAAACGGACTCGTAAACCATTCAGATTATGGCGCACTTTTATCAGAGCAACAGGCTGAAGCTATACAACCCTTCACTAGCCTGACCGAAAAACTAAAAACCCAAAATACCATTGCCGTCATTCGCGAAACTTTACGAAGCTTTGAAAAAAACGATTACATCAAATTACTGGCTCAAATTCATAGCTGGACTCGTAAAGACTCAGATACAGACCCAGAAGTTGAGTACGTTTCTATTCAAAATATTCTGGATAACTTGGACAAAACTATCCTCAGCGAACTATCAGACGTAGATTCTTACCTGGAAAAACTAGGTGAGGTTTTACGACAGGAGATTCAAAACGGCAAAAGAATAAGCATTTAAGAAGTTATTAGTTATTGGTTATTAGTTCTTATTTACTACTAAAGACCAAAAACTAAAGACTAAAAACTTTACCAGTTATCAACATGGATACCTCGACCCTCAAAAAATTTGCCCGAAATGCCCGCCGAAGCTTAATCGAGCAGGTTGGCAGTAAACTGACCTTAGTACTTGCCGAACACAGTGCAGCACGTCGCCAATATCCCAATGCTGTAGCACGGCTAGAAAAAGAAATTGGCACTCTTACCAAAGAGCGGGTAATTGAGAAGGTGGCATACACCTGGTTTAACCGCTTTTGTGCTTTGCGCTTTATGGATGTCAATCGCTATACGCCAATGGGAATAGTCTCTGCTGCGGTCGGGCGATCGCAACCAGAGATTTTAGCCGAAGCCAAGATGGGTCATATTGAAGACAAAATGGTGTTAGCCAAGACCCAGAGTGAGGTTGCTGCCCTTTTAAGCGGGGAAACACCAAGTCGAGACCCCCAGGGTGAAGCCTATCGTCTGCTGTTAGTCGCGGTCTGTAATTCCTATCACCGCGCCATGCCGTATCTGTTCGAGAGGATAGCTGACTACGTAGAACTGTTAATTCCCGATGACCTGCTTTCGCCAGAATCGATTCTGGCTGCCACTCGTGAAGCGATGTCCCCAGAGGCTTGTGAGAATGTTGAGGTAATTGGCTGGCTGTATCAGTTTTATATCTCTGAGAAAAAAGATAAGGTTTTTGCGGGACTGAAAAAGAAACAGAAAATTACAACCGAGAATATCCCCGCAGCTACCCAACTTTTTACGCCCCACTGGATTGTACGGTATTTGGTAGAGAATTCTTTGGGGCGGTTATGGATGTTAAACCAGCCAGGATCTAAGCTGATTGAAAAGATGGAATACTATATTCCTCCTGAAGAAGCAGAAAGGAACTTTTTACAGGTAAAAACACCTGAAGAAATTAAGATCTGCGACCCTGCCTGCGGTAGCGGACATATGCTGGTGTACGCCTTCGATTTACTCTACGCCATCTACGAAGAAGAAGGGTACGAACCATCGGAAATTCCCGAAAAGATCTTAACTCATAATCTCTACGGTATTGAAATCGACGAACGGGCGGGAGAACTGGCAGCCTTTGCCTTAACTATGAAGGCGCGGGAAAAGTATCGCAGGTTTTTGCGTAAACCAGTGCAGCCCAATATTTGCGTGTTACAGCCGATTGAGTTAACCGATAATGAATTGTCCGACTACATGGATTTTGTCGGGCGGGATCTATTTACAGTTCCGCTATTAGAGACACTTGACCAGTTTAAAGAAGCCGACAACTTTGGCTCTTTAATTAGACCAATTGTAACAGATGTGGAGAATATGCTGAAGCTGCTAAAAAATAAAAATGTTGGAGGGCAGTTATTACTTTATCAGATCCACCAGAAGGTTTTACAGGTTTTAAAACAAGCTGATTATCTCGGTTCAAAATATCATGTGGTGGTGGCAAATCCGCCCTATATGGGTGGTAAGGGAATGAATGGGCAGCTCAAAGCTTTTCTAGAAGAAAAGTATCCGCAGGGAAAAGCAGATTTAATGACCTGCTTCATGGAACGTTCAAATCGCTTAATAAAAGAAGGTTGTTTTTGGGGGATGATCAACCTTCCATCTTGGATGTTCTTGCAGTCATTTATCGAACTTCGCTCTTTTTTATTTACTAATTTAAAACTTAGTTCTTTACTACATCTAGGCAGAGGTATTTTTGGATCAGACTTTGGATCAACAGCTTTCATCTTCTATAAACCACACAAGGCATATATACAAGAATCTATTTCTACTAATGGATCTTATAGAAAACTATTTGATAGTAATTCAACAGTTAGAGAACCAAACGAAATCAAAAAACGTTTTCTTGAAGATAAGCAAACCAGATATATTTCATGTCAAAAAAACTTTATTAAACTACCAGGAACGCCTGTAGCCTACTGGTTTACAGATAAGGCAATTGAAGTGTTTGACAACCATCCTTCGCTTGAAGAAATGTGTGAGGCAAAGCAGGGAATGGCAACAGCCGATAATAATCGTTTTCTCAGGCTTTGGCATGAAGTTTCGATAAGTAATATTGGCTTTGATAAGGCTTCGCGAGCAGAGGCTGTTGAGAGTTCTTGCAAATGGTTTCCTTATAACAAAGGCGGTGAATTTCGTAAGTGGTACGGCAATCAGGATTATGTTGTTAATTGGGAAAATGACGGAAAAGAATTGCTTGGAAATAGACCTAAATCAGTAATACGAAGCCCCCATAAATACTTCAGACCTTCGGCTAGTTGGTCAAAAGTTACTATTGGTGGTTTTTCTTTAAGATATTATCCTCAAGGGTTTATTTTTGATGTAGCGGGCTGTTCTATTTTTCCGAAAGAAGATGTTTCAATCTATAGTGTCTTGGGCGCAATGAATGCACCTGTTATGACTGAACTTTATAGGGCTTTGATGCCGACAGTTAATTACGAAGTGGGTCAAATATCTAAGTTTCCCTTTTGTAATATCTCTGATAATGCAACTGGAATCAAAATTGTAAGTTCTCTTGTTGACTATGCTAGAAAGGATTGGAACGCTCTCGAAATATCATGGAATTTTGAAAGACTACCACTTCTACACCTTGATTTTCGTCAGTATACGTTGAAAGATTCTTATCGGCAGCTTCGCATTTATTGGCAACAAATGACTCTAAAAATGCAACGTCTCGAAGAAGAAAACAACCGTATTTTCATAGAAGCCTACGGACTTCAAGACGAACTAACTCCTGAAGTTCCCCTCCACGAAATTACCCTAACCTGCAATCCTTACTACCGTTACGACCATACCAAACCTGAAGCAGAATTAGAAGCCCTCCTGCTAGCGGACACGATGAAGGAATACATCTCCTATGCCGTGGGCTGTATGTTCGGTCGCTACTCTCTCGATAAGCCAGGTTTGATTCTTGCCAATCAGGGAGAAACCATTGAAGACTACGAGAGACAAGTACCCGAACCAACATTTTACCCCAACAAAAACAACGTCATTCCAATACTCGATGGGGATTGGTTTGCCGATGATATTTGCGATCGCTTTCGCCAATTTCTCCGCGTAACCTTTGGTGAAGAACACTACCAGGAAAATCTAAAGTTTATCGAACGGGCGATCGGTAAAAAAATCCGTACCTACTTTCTCAAAGATTTCTACAACGATCATGTAAAACGCTACAAAAAACGCCCGATTTACTGGCTATTCTCCAGCCCCAAAGGGAGCTTTAACGCTCTGATTTATCTCCACCGCTACCGTCCCGATACGGTAAGCGTGGTTTTAAACGACTACCTGCGGGAATTTCTCGCCAAGCTTAATGCACGAGTCGAAAATTTAAGACAGATAGAGATAAGTGCGGATATTTCCCAGTCAGAAAAGACCAAGGCGATTAAGGAAATTGCCAAGCTCACCAAGGCGATCGAGGAATTAAAAGACTACGAGCGCGATGTTCTTTATCCTTTTGCTATTCAACAAGTGCAGCTAGATCTAGACGATGGTGTAAAGGTGAATTACCCTAAGTTGGGTGCTGCGTTGAAAAAAATTAGTGGTCTATGACTTACCGTTTAATAAATGGGTCTTATTGCCCCGCCCGTGATTGGCGGTTTAGTCTTTAGTTTTTAGTATTTAGTCTTTAGTAGTAAATACAAACTAACAACTAATAACTAACAACTAACAACTTTATTTAATTATTACTATATGCAAGACTTCACGAAATTAAAAGTATGGCAAAAAGCCCATACGTTTACTATTAACTTATATAAAATAAGTTCGATATTTCCTAGCGAAGAAAAATCTGGACTTACCAATCAAATGCGTCGAGCATCTATTTCAATTGAATCTAATTTGGCAGAGGGCGCAGGACGAAATAGCAATAAAGATTTTGGTCGTTTTTTAGACATAGCCCAAGGCAGTGCTTTTGAAGTAAAGTGTCAAATATTAATTGCTAAAGATCTAGGCTATATTGAAAATAATAAGTCTCAACTTCTCATGGATAAAATAAACGAAGTCTCTAAAATGATAACCTCTCTAAACCAAATACTTAAAACTAAAAACTAAAGACTAAAAACTCTTCCTAAAAGGCGCATACTCTCACGACGATGGTAAATCGAATTTAGTATGACAATTGAAATCGCTCAAGCACTAACCAAACTCTTCGATAAACACCGAATTATTTTTTGGTACGACAGTAAACAGGAACTGCGCTCTGAATATGAAGCACTGACTCTCAATGATATTGAAAAGATCGAACTCGACAACAATGAATTCGGCGTTAAATACCGCATTCTGCGCCAACAACCAAAACAGAAGTTTTTACTTTACCAAGAAGGTTCTCCACCTGCTGACTTAGATAACTGGCTTTTAGATGTTCAGCTCGCTCACGGAGAATTTAGAACCGATCGCGTTGGGATGTGGCTTGCCGAACTGGAGCTGGGGCTAGAATTTTCAGCCATCGTCCAGAACCACCTTGAGTTTTTCAAGTCACGCGATCGCAAGGACTCTCTCAAACGTCTGCTCAAATCGACCGATACCTCAAATGATATTGAGCTGAAGATGCTGGCAGTGTGTGCGGGAGCAGAGGCACGTATCGATACAATTCTAGAAACCCTACTAGCTGAAGCTGCAAGCAAACGAGAAGAGAAATACAAATTAATCGACCGCTGCCAACTCGATGCCTTTCTATGGAATCGAGTAAAACACGACTACGGATACAGCTCCGATGAACCAGGGATACGGGACTTGGCGATCGAGTTATTTAACTCCTGTTACAAGATGGGTATTAAAGAGGAAGTTTCTCTCACTGATGATGCGCTGGTGTTTCTCAAGCGTTGGAAAGATAGCATCAAATGGCAAGAATCCTTTGAAACTCTATCAACCCAATGTGCCGAAGATCTCAGAATCGAAGCTGATTTGGGCAAGCGAGAAATTAGCTCGCTAATTGAGATAGACTACTTTCGTCTAATCGACCAAAAGCTCGTCAGCGACCTCGTTAGTAATGTAGCAGCCAAAACCGTAACGGCTCTTGATGTCACTTCCTGGATACGACAGCGCAAACAAAGCCATTGGTACGGCGAATTTGAACATCTATACGAGGCGATCGACGCAGCAGCTCAGTTTATAAGTAGGCTTGATGAAGCTTATTTGACAATGGATTCTCTCACCGAAGGAATTCAAAAGTACTGTTGCTCCTGGTTTTGCCTCGACCAGCTCTACCGTAAATTTGTTTATCATGTACGCCAGTCTGGTGAATCTTCTGTGATGGAGAGTTTGTGCAACCTTGTTGAGAACCTTTATGTCAACAACTATCTTTTAACCTTAAACGATCGCTGGCAATTCTTCGTAGATGCTACAGAAAAATGGTCTGCTGCTGAAGTATATCTCCAGAGACGATTTTTTTCCCACTGGATAGAACCATTCCTGAAAAAGGAGCGCAAAATATTCGTGATTATTTCTGATGCTTTACGCTATGAAATCGGCAAAGAGCTTTTGAAGTTGATTCGCAGCGAAGACCGCTATGAAGCAGATCTAGAAGCTGCCATGACCATGTTACCTAGCTACACTCAACTGGGAATGGCTGCACTACTGCCTAATGGTTCTCTGAGCCTAACCGATAAAGGTACTGTGGAGGTGGACGAACAAAGCTCTCAAGGACTTGTAAATCGCCAAAAACAGCTAGATCGCGCCTTGCCCAAACGTGCTACCGCAATTGGAGCAGAAGAGTTGATGAAGCTCAACCAAGAAGATCGGCGATCGCTCGTTCGCCATCACGATCTTGTTTATATCTATCACAACCGCATCGACGCTACGGGTGATAAGCGAGATTCTGAGGAACGGGTCTTTGAGGCAGTAGAAGACACGCTAAAGGAGCTAATTCAGCTAATCAAGAAACTGGCTAATGCTAATGTCAGTAATATTTTAATTACCGCAGATCACGGGTTTATTTACCAAAACCAAAACCTTGACGAGAGTGATTTTGCCAGCGTCGAACCTCAAGGCGACGAGATTGTATTTCGAGATCGTCGTTTTATACTTGGCAGAGGTCTGAAGGAAAATTCAAGCCTGCGAAAGTTTACTTCTCAGGAACTGGGACTTTCGGGAAACTTAGAGGTACAAATTCCCAAGTCCATTAATCGTCTGCGCCGTAAGGGTTCTGGTAGCCGATACGTTCATGGCGGTGCATCACTTCAAGAGATAGTAATTCCCGTGCTTAAAGTTAATAAAAAGCGTCAGAGTGATACAGCCTTCGTCGAGGTAGACATCATACCTGGGGCAAGTTCGATTATTACTTCCAAGCAACTGGCAGTGATGCTCTATCAAACAGAAGCCGTTACCGAGAAACTGCATCCTCGATGCCTCAAAGCAGGTATTTATACCCAAAACGGCGAACTAATATCCGATCCTCATGAACTCACCTTCAACATTCCCTCGACAAATCCTAGAGAACGAGAGCTGAAAGTAACGTTTATCTTAACCAAGAAAGCCGATGAATTGAAAGGACAGCAGGTGATTTTACGTCTCGACCAAAAGCTTTCAGGAACATCCCATTATCAAGAATATCGGTCGCTTCAATATACGATGCGCCGTTCTTTTACTAGTGATTTTGATTTTTAAAGGGGTAAATCGTCATGAACAAATTTGACCAAAAGATCAATAATCACTTTCAGGGTCTTGTCGTTCGCAAGGATCTGGTGAAAACGGTCAAAGGTAACGCGATTGTTCCTTCATATGTGCTGGAATATCTCCTGGGACAATACTGTGCCACCAGCGATGAGGCTACAATTGAAACGGGCATCGATACCGTCAAGGAAATCCTACGCCAACATTACGTTCATCGTAACGAGGCAGGGCTAATCCGCTCAAATATCAAAGAAAAAGGTCGCTATAAGATTATTGATCGAATTCAGGTCAACCTCAATGAAAAAGCTGATGTTTACGAAGCTGCCTTTGCCAACTTGGGAATTAAAAAGGTTCTGGTGGACTCTACTACAGTAAAAAAACACCCCAAGCTACTGGTAAGCGGTGTATGGTGCATTGCCGATGTTGAATATGAGTTTACTGAAAATAAAAATGCCTGTCCTTGGATTCTGTCCTCGCTCAAGCCGATTCAGCTATCTCATTTTGACTTTGATGACTACGTAGAAGCGCGCCAACAGTTTTCCACAGAAGAATGGATCGATTTACTCATGCAGAGTATTGGCTTTAATCCCGAACTGTTTGGCAAACGCAGCAAGTTAACCCAACTCATACGTCTGATTCCCTTCTGCGAACGCAACTACAACTTAATCGAACTAGGTCCCAAGGGAACGGGAAAATCTCACATATTTTCTGAATTCTCTCCTCACGGCATCCTAATATCGGGCGGGGAAGTGACCGTTGCCAAACTATTTGTCAATAATTCCAGCGGCAAAATTGGTCTAGTTGGATACTGGGATGTAGTAGCGTTTGACGAGTTTGCTGGGCAGCAAAAGAGGGTCAATAAAGGACTCGTCGATATCATGAAGAACTACATGGCAAACAAATCGTTTTCGCGGGGTGTGGAAACGCTAGGTGCTGAGGCTTCAATGGTATTTGTCGGCAACACCAAGCACAACGTTCCCTATATGCTCAAACACTCAGACCTATTTGAAGAACTACCCGATAAATTCCACGACTCGGCATTTTTAGATCGAATTCACTTCTACATCCCAGGATGGGAGGTGGATATCATTAGAGGTGAAATGTTCTCCAATAACTACGGGTTTGTAGTTGATTATCTCGCCGAAATTCTGCGTTCGATGCGAAATCACGAT
Source organism: Waterburya sp. (assembly GCA_965218345.1). Taxonomy (GTDB): domain Bacteria; phylum Cyanobacteriota; class Cyanobacteriia; order Cyanobacteriales; family Xenococcaceae; genus Waterburya. Next base: position 3,459,792 of record CBDCKS010000002.1, on the reverse strand, counting down.
TACTCAGATCGCTACCAAAATCACTTTACTTTATCATCGGATATTTCAACTCGCGATCGCGATGCCATTCACAAAACTTTCTCAGGCTTGATGAAAATTCTCTTCCCCGATGGTAGGGCAACTAAACAGGAAATAGAAGATTTACTGCGGTTTTCAATGGAAGGGCGCAAGCGCGTAAAAGACCAGCTACTTCGGATTGATTCTACCTATGCTGAGGTTCACTTTGCCTACGACAATAATGAAGGTATTTCTCAGGCTGTCACAACCCTCGAAGAAGAAGAACATCCGACTTACTACTATCAAAAACCAGAAAATGAAGCTCGTAAAGCGACTTCTAAGATTGAGAAGGAATCTGAATTATCTTCGATTGATAAACAAAAAGAAAAAATTACTTCATCCATACTCAAGGAGAAGCACGTTGTATATCAGGAAAACCAGCGCGGTATTTCATTTGACACGCTATTAGGACCCTACCTAAAAAATGCTAAGAAAATTGTGATTACCGATCCCTATATTCGTCTTTTTCATCAGGCGAGAAATTTGATGGAATTTATTGAAACTGCAATTAAACAAAAAGCCAAAGAAGACGAGTTAAGCATTTATCTAATCACTACTTTAGATGAATTTAAAGGTGAGTCTCAAGTTGATTACCTTGAAAGCATTAGGGAGTCGGCTTCTATTGCTGGTATAAAATTTAGTTGGGAATTTGATGGTACAAACACTATTCATGCCCGTCATATAGTGACTGACACTAACTGGAAGATATCTCTCGATCGTGGACTCGATATTTTTCAACATTATGAAATGAATAATGTATTTTCGGTATCAAACAGATTGCAGGAGTTTAGAGGCTGTAAAGCATTTGAAGCAACTTTTTTACGCAGCAAATAAATCAAAGACGTGTAACATCCTCTCGCGCACTATAAGGGCGGAGATTCTGGTTTTTAGTTTTTAGTTTTTAGTACTAATTGACTACTAATGACTACGAGCAAGTACCCTTGAAGGGGTAGGCTTTAAACCCAGAACGATGGTAAACACGATCGTATTTTTGTTTTTTGACCGCCAGCCAGTCTTAAAAAAGTATTTCTGTAAATACAGAAAATCGTATTTACAGAAATAAGGCAAACTTTTCTACCCTTGAATAAAAAGCCAGACTTAATCTGAAATCAAATTAGATATAGATTGTAAGTAGAACCCCATTTAAGCAAATAAATAACCCATGACTGATTCAGCTAATCTCAACAGCGCGATTCCACAAGCGGAAATAAATTTCGCGTATCTCGCGCTCAAAATTGTTTCCCTGCTTCCTTCTGCTACAGAAATTATTGACTGTTTGGGTTTAACAAGTGCTTTAGTCGGACGTTCCCACGAATGCGATTATCCCCCTTCAGTTCAAGAGTTACCTGTCTGTACAGAAGCCAAACTTAATAGTCATAAAAATAGTGGTGAGATTGATGCTGATGTCCAAACTCTGATGCAGAAGGCTTTAAGTATTTACAAAATTAAAACAGAAGTCTTGGAACAGCTTCAACCTACTCACATCATCACCCAAGATCAATGTGATGTCTGCGCCGTTAATCTGCCAGAAGTGGAAAAGGCGACCGCCAAACTTACTAACTCCCATCCCCAAGTTATTTCTCTCCAGTCAGATCTACTTAATGAAGTCTGGGACAATATTGAACGAGTAGCTAGAATTTTGGGAGTTGATTCCCAATCTGCTTTAGATCGATTACAGAGTCGGATTAACAACATCTCAGAAAAAGTTAAAGATCTAAGTCAAAAACCTACTGTCGTCCCTATTGAATGGACTGAACCACTAATGGTAGGAGCAAATTGGATTCCCGAATTAATTGAAATTGCTGGTGGAAAATCTTTATTAAGCGTCGAAGGAAAACATTCCCCCTACATATCCTGGGACAGTTTAACTGAAGCAGACCCAGATGTAATTGTAATTATGCCCTGTGGCTTCGATCTAAAACGTACAGAACAAGAATCAAAAGTCCTAACTAAACATACAAATTGGAACAGTTTAAAAGCAGTTCAAAACAGCAAAGTTTTCATTGTCGATGGCAATGCCTATTTCAATCGTCCTGGTCCTCGATTAGTTGATTCGGCAGAAATATTAGCGAGATTTTACATCCTCAAGTATTTGATTTCGGTCACCAAGAGAAAAGTTGGAAGCTATTTGTATAGAACTCATTCTGAACACTTGTAAAAGGTAAACTAAAAGAGTACAAATATTCTTGTATTTGCTTTGTCCTCGACCAAGGATTTAACTAAAGCTTACTGGGAAGAGAACTAAGATATTCACTAATTAGCAAATCACTGCCAGCAGATCATGGGCATCGTCTCTACGGTGCAATGTCTCGGATCTTTCCTACAATTCACGAATCCAATAGCTGGAGAATGGCAACAATTAGTGGAACGCTAGATGGTCGAGGAGAGATTATACTTACAGAGTATTCTAGGCTAAGAATCAGAACAGAATGGGAGCAGATTCCCCTATTTCTTCAGTTAGTCCAGAAACTACTTGGCGAAATTACACGGTTATGCGATCGCTATTCCCAACGTTCGCAATTTAGCTACCTTTTGCCAACATTTTCCATCTATCTATCATGCGATAAAAAGACACTAAAAAATTGCGGGAAAAACCCCGCAGCGAGATCGTTCGTAACTTAGAAGAAGTGGGATTAGATTCGTTAGGTTTTATTCACACCTATCTATCTCAACTAAACCCAAAATTGAATACGGTGTATATGTTTTTCATATAGTAAGACCACAAAATAAACCTCAAAATTATTTTTCAGTTTCTAGCAACTAAATATTCAATGTGCTTCTGAAATTTAATATACTCTGCAATTCTTATTATGTAAGGGTTTGAGAATTTTAATAATTTATGAGTAAAAAAGACATTAAATTTTTGGCTTATGAGTAATTTTTTTTGACTTATGAGTAAAATATGAAGCTTACAATGACGTTTCCTCGTTATTAATTTTTAAGCTTATGAGTACTTATGAGTAAACCGACAAAGGCTCGCGCGTCGCATCTCGCAAGGAAATGCTTGCCAAGACAAGCTACTTATATGAAATACGAAAAAGAATGATACAAATAGAAGAAGAGAGAAAAATAATTTAAAATAAATGAGCCGAGTACTCAAAATCGAAATTTCAGAAACAGCCGATGAGCTACGAAAACTATTAGGTTCGACTAAGAACCAGAAAATTAAAGAAAGAATTCAAGCTTTGTATTGGTTAAAAAGCGAGCAAGTGAAAAGCGAAAATGCGATCGCTAACTTAACAGGCAAACATCGAACCACAATATCAAGATGGTTGAAGCTATCGAACAGGTGGAATTGAAACTCTACTAACACAAGGCAAAAGTACTGGTAGAAGCAGAAAATTAAATTTTAAGATTGAAGAAAGCTTAAAACAGAAATTAGAAGATGAACAGGGGTTTTCCAGCTACAAAGAGATTCAAACTTGGCTTCTAGTAGTTCACGATCTGGAAATGAGCTACACAGGAGTGCATCAACTAGTACGCTATCGATTAAAAGCTAAATTAAAAGTTCCTCGCCCAGTACACATTAAACAAAAAGAAGGAGCAGCAGAGAACTTTAAAAAAGCGGATGCGACCCCGCGCCGCCGTCAGGCGCAAGACAAAGGCTTTAGCCGCATGTACGCGCACCAAGAAAACTAGGAAACCAAATTCAGCAAGTTTTAGAGCGAAACCAAGATAAGGTACAGCGATATCAACGGGTTAGATATTGGTGCCGTGGCGTGAAACTCGAATTGGACTAATCACACTTTGGGCAAGAAAATTAACCGCCAGAGGAATCCAGCCAGTTAGTATCGAGCAATGGTGTTTTGATGGGGCGACCCCGCGTCGGCGTAAGACGCAAGGGAACGCGCCCCATGTTGATTACCTCTGGTTATATGGTCTAGTCGAACCGCTTTCAGGAGCCAGCTTTTTCGCGCTCGTTTTCTCATGTCGATGGTGTTTGCTTTCAGCAATATTTAGATTGGTTTTCCCAAGCAGATCCAAAACAATTACATTTGATTCAACTGGATAATGGTCGTTGGCATATTTGGTCGGGACTAGACATCCCAGATAATGTAATTTTAATTTTTCAACCTCCTTATACTCCTCAAGTTAATCCAATTGAGCGGTTATGGAAAGAAATTAAAAAGCGCGAAAATCCGTTGCGGGGGTCAGATGCGGGCAAGCCCTTTCTCCCGTTGAGGATATTGAGCAAGAAACACCTCAAATGGAAACTGTTCGATAACCTCGATCGCCTAAAACAAAAATTATCCCAAGTATTGTCGCGACTAACCCCTTCCAAGATTGCATCAATTACAGGATGGGACTTCATTCTGGATGCTTTATTTGTAGCAAATATTTAAGTATTTCATATTAGAAGATAGTCTCGTTACTTGAGTAACGAGTAACGAGTAATGAGTAATGAATAAAAAAAACAGCTCGTAATATCTTGCTTACGCTTGTTTTACATTTAATTCCACCCACCTACTTAACAATGTTGCTAAAGATGTTTTACCAAAGTTTGGCTGTTTCCCAATAATCATCCAATTCAGAAATTAATTGGTGTTTAGATCCTGAGGACAAAAAAGAAGCTTGAAAAGAATTTTTTGCCAGCTGATAAAGCTCTTGTTTGCTTAAATCTAAGCCTACTTGTGCTGCTTGATAATTTTCGGCAATATAGCCGCCAAAATAGGCAGGATCGTCAGAATTAACCGTAGCGCAGATGCCCAAGTCTAGAAGTTGTTTGAGATTATGTCTTGTCATCGAATCAAACACTTTGAGTTCAACATTAGATAAAGGACATACGGTTAACGGAACTTGTCGATCTACTAGATAGTCGAGTAATCTTGGATCTTCCAGGCTGCGAACACCATGATCGATACGAGATACATTGAGTAAATTAATTGCTTCCCAGATGTATTCTGGAGGTCCTTCTTCTCCTGCATGGGCGACAGTTAAGAAGCCTTCTGCTTGAGCTTTATCAAAGACTTCTTTAAACTTGGAAGGTGGATTGTCCTGTTCGGCAGAATCCAAACCGACTGCTACTATAGTATCTCTATAGGCTAGTGCCTGTTCTAAGGTAGCAAATGCTTGCTCGGCACTGAGATGACGCAGAAAAGAAAGAATCAACTGACTAGAAATACCAAGTTGAGTTTTACCGTCCTGTAAGGCTTGATAAATTCCTTGATAGACGGTTTCAAACGCAATTCCTCGGTCTGTATGGGACTGCGGATCGAAAAATATTTCTGTATGACGCACATTTTGACGGTTAGCTTTTTGCAGATATGCCCAGGTCAAATCGTAGAAATCTTGTTCTTGCTGTAATACTTCCGACCCCTGATAATAGATATCGAGAAAAGATTGCAGGTCTGCAAAATTATAGGCTTCTTTTACTTCGGACACCGATTTGTAAGGTAAATCTATATTGTTACGTTGAGCCAATTCAAACATCATTTCTGGCTCTAGTGTACCTTCTATATGTAGATGGAGTTCTGCTTTGGGTAAGTCCTGGATGAATTTGTTCATAGTTGTTAATTTAGAGTGTCTGGGACGGCTAAAATTCCCTATCCTAACTAAATTAACTAACTAATTGACGTTACGCAGTAAAATGAAAAATTAAGCTATTGGCATTAAGGAGCAAATAGCAAGTAACAAATATTAATTAATTGCTATCTGCTCCTTGCTACTTGGTACTTTAACCCCTCAAGAAAAAGTGAGTGCGTAACATCAGTAACTAATGTGAGTTCGGAATAATTTGAACCCTTTGCTACAAGGTTATTAAAGAAATATCTTTTCGTAGTTTGATTTTATCAACCCGAACTCAAGTTAACTAATCCAACAAAATTAAACTACAGCTGTCTCAAACCGACCTATATTGCGGAACTTATCATAGCGCAAATTTTTTCGTTGTTGAGGTGACATCTGCCATAGTTGCTCTAGATTTGACCAAATAATTTCTTTTAACTTGGCTGCTGCTTCTACAGGATTGGCGTGGGCACCACTGCTAGGCTCAGGAATAATTTGATCGATAATTTTTAACTCTTTTAAGTCTGAAGAAGTAATCTTGAGTGCTGCTGCTGCCTTATCTGATTTTTTGGCATCTTTCCAAAGAATTGCAGCACAGGCTTCAGGACTGGCAACCGTGTAAACAGAGTGTTCTAACATCAATAGGCGATCGGCTACACCAATACCCAATGCACCACCCGAACCTCCCTCGCCAATTACAGTACAGATGATAGGGACATCAATAGCAAACATTTGTTTGAGATTATAGGCGATCGCTTCACCTTGACCGAGCTTTTCTGCTTCTACTCCTGACCATGCTCCAGGGGTATCGATAAAGGTTAAAATAGGCATTCCAAACTTGTTGGCGTGGTTCATCAATCGCATTGCTTTGCGATAGCCACCAGGAAAAGCCATACCAAAATTACGGGCTACATTATCTTTGGTGTCTCTACCTTTTTGGTGTCCTAAAATTACTACTGGGCGACCATCTATGCGGGCAACTCCGCCTACCAAAGCTGGATCGTCATAGCCACCGCGATCGCCATGTAACTCCAGCCACTCATCGGTGATTGCCTGCACATAATCCAATGTACTAGGGCGACGAGGATGACGAGCTAGCTGAAGCCTTTGGGATGGAGTTAAAGTACTAAAAATTTCCTGGCGCAGTTGTTCAGCCCTAATTTCTAATTGAGCTATTTCGGTGGCAACATCTACCTGGTTTTCTGCGGCTAGAGTTTTAATTTGCTCAATTCTAGACTCTAGTTCACAAAGAGGCTTCTCAAAATCTAGTAAAAAGGTTTTTTTCTTAGTTTTGGGCATAGCTGATGAGTGATTTTGTATTTGATCGTAGTCCCCGCATCTTATTATCTGTCATCAGGTATCTTTTTATCAAAAAGCTATTGGCTACTGATGAAATTTTGTCACTCGGAATACAAAAAAAACTACTAGATTTCTCAGCAGGTTGGAGCAAAAGAAGACTAATTCATCTATTTATTGTGATTGAGAGTGAATAAAGGTCGTAAATTCGGCAACTAGATTAGGATTACGCCATCCTTTGTTAGTTTCTTCGACAATAATTTCTAAAGCTTCAGCAGGACTATAGGCTTTTTTATGAGGGCGATCGCTTGTCAGAGCATCATAAATATCAATAACTTGAAATATTTGCGCCAAATAAGGAATTTTTGCACCCGATAAACCATCAGGATATCCTGTTCCATCCCATCGCTCATGATGATGACGAATAATAGGTAAAACTCCGCTACGGTTGCGTAATGGCTGACAAATTTCTTCACCAAATAAAACGTGCTGAGTAATCGACTCTTTCTCTTTTGCGGTTAATTCTCCAGCTTTGAGCATTATCGCATCAGGAATAGCGATCGTCCCAATATCGTGTATATTTGCCGCAAAAGCTAGATTTTCTATATCTTTGTCATCTAAACTAAGATACTTACCAAATGACTCAACTAAAGTTACCACGCGATCGCTACTACCGCGACTAACTGAACGACTGTCTACTGCCTTGGCAATGGTAAATAAAACCTGTTCAGTTTGATCTAATTCTTGATTGGCAGGTTTTTGACCAACTAAAGATTTAACTCTTGTAGATAGTTCAATCCGATTGAGAGGTTTAACCAGAACATCATCTCCCCCAGCTTCCATGACCTTAATCCGATTTTCTCGGCTATCAGTTAAAGTTGTCAAAACAATGGGTATATTGGCAGTACGAGAATCTGCTTTTATTTGACGACATAAAGCAAAGCTGTCTATCTGTCGCATCATCAAGTCCAGCAAGATTAAGTCTGGCTTTTGCTGATTAATGCGTTCAAAAATTGAAGCTATGTCATAGGCTTCAATTACTTCATATCCGTCTAATGATAAAAGATCGACTGCCGTCATCCGACTGAGAGGATTTTCATCAACAACAAGAATTTTGGCAGAGGTAAGACGAGGATTTTTGTTCACTTCATAACTATTGCTGTTGATTGTCGCCAAGGGCAAATCGCTAACTTTCTTCATTATTTTATGCTAAAAAAATTCCAGATACTTAATAAACCGTTGCATTCAACTTTTAAGCTTTGGTACAAAAAATATTAATCATAGTTGACCGTTGACCTCCCAAAAAGGCGTTTCTGAGCGTCGGCTATGTCGGACGTGGTGGAGTAATCTCTGACTATTGCTCTAAGCCTAGCTCGGATCTTTTAATTTGAAAACAAAATTGATACAAAGTTTTTTAAATTGCTAATAACATCATTATGAATACTAATTTATTGTCTGAGATCGGTCATAATACGGAGTTTATAAGCAGAGGAAACCCCACAAGCAAGAGCAAAAAATTGCATTTAAATAAATTTACGGTCAACCGTAAGTTAAATATATAACTATAGCCAACGCTTTCTCCACTGAGAGGTAGGTTCAAAATTACTACTTTGCTGCTCTTGCTGCCGTCTAGCAATTATTATATCGGCGTTGTCTTCTAGATTTGGATCTCGATAAGGAACGGCAGCACGAGTCTTAAGGTGTTCTTGCTCTCTTTGAGAAAGTGCTGGTAATTTTTTATACTTATGAACAGCCAAAGTGCCTGGAGACTTACGACCAGCACCAGTTATGGGCGCGATATCTAGATTAGCTGACAAAAACGCTGTGCGAACGGCAGCAGAGCAAGAGTAAGTTGCCAGTCTTCCTTGCTGATTGAGAGATTTAGCCACCAAACTGATAAACTCTACAGTCCATAGTTGAGGACATTTTGGTGGAGAAAAAGGATCTAGAAAAATAGCGTCAGCCCGCCAGTTTTTGAGGGCGATCGCTTTTATCGTTTTTCTCGCATCCCCCCAAATTAACCTTGCTTCTAATAAATCATCTTTAACTAAAGATTTATTCAACAATTGTGTTAATCGTTGACGGATAGCAGGTTGCCACTGTGATAATAGATCGTGCTTTATAGCATGACGGGGAACATCTGCTGATATCTCTAATGCCATTAATTCTACTTTACATTTAGGGTTGATCGACCAAATTGCCTCTAAAGCAGCAGCACTGTTGTAGCCAAGACCATAACAAATATCCAAAAGGCGTATAGTAGACTGTTGTGCTGCCAATTGCTTGATTAAACATGGTTCGACATATCTTACTTTGGCTTCTTGTTTGGCACCAAAAGACGAATGAAAAGTTTCTTGAAACTCTTCTGAAAAAAAGGTATATGAACCATCTTCTGTAAATTGAGGTGTAAAAGATCTATCTTCCATGAGATTATTAATTTAAGTAGAGACAGGGCATGCCTTGTCTCTACTGCCCTGCTAAATGTCCTCACTGCCCTAAATGAATTTTTCGACTCAATTAACTACTTTAGCCACTTATTTAGCTGGAGAATTTGCTAATCAACAACAGGCTTTAGAACAACCAGCCTGGTATGTTAATTTGCGGCTTTGGATACGTCCAGTGCCGATTTTTACAGAAGACAGTATTACCTTATTTGCCGAACAAGCCAATGTCTTAAAGCTCGATCGGCCCTATAGACAAAGGATTATGCGACTTAGGCAAAAAGAAACTATAGAAGTAGAATTTTATATGTTTAAAGATATTACTACAGCTCAGGGCGCAGGACAAAATAAGAATTTGATTCAACAAATAACACCAGAGAAAATTGAATTTTTGCCTAACTGTACCCTTCAAGTAGCGACCAAAAAGCTTGTCAACGACCGATACTGTTTTGAAACTACTCCTCTAGTAGATACACCCTGTAGCGTTACTTACCAAGGCACTACTTTCCAAGTTTTTTTAGGATTCAAAGCCATAGAAAACGAATTAGAAACCTTTGATAAAGGCATTGACCCAGAGACAGGCAAAGGGACTTGGGGCGCACTAATGGGTGCATATCACTTTAACAAATGTCAAAATTTTGCCAACGAACTAAATCTGTAAGCGCAAACGGTTATTCGACAATTGAAACCAAACCAATATTAAAGAATTAGATTGAGATTTTCTTTGATATTGCTCCAAATAGAATTGGGTTATTGATCGGCTTTGTTGCATGAAGAAAAATTGAGCATCGAAATGAGGCTAACAGAGTCATGGATTTATAATTCAACGACATAACTCTCAGGTTTGCAAATTTGAATCATTCGATTAAGAGCAGAACATTGCAAGAATAGTTCTACTGCCTGATTATCGAACTGGCGAGAAGCCAACTTGCCTCCGAAGATGCATTTGAGGCGAAACATGGTGGTTTCAGCTAAAGAACGGCGATGGTAACCACTTTCTCTTTTCCATTTTTTACGTCCCATTTTACGTATCGCTCTTAAGTTCTCATCTCGTGGTAGTGGTGGAGCTTTACAATTACCATGTTGAGAGATCTTTGTGAGAGGAAATGCTTGGGTTTCCCAAGCTGATTCCACTCTCACGGTGGCATTTTTGCGTGGCGGAATTGTTGCCCTTGATTGTCTTTGCTTGAAGCTCCCCAAACGTCTTGATACTGTACTGTGGTCAAGAACAGGTAGATCTAGACTCATTAGTTCAAATAGTGATGATACAAATCCTTCGGTCTGTCTTCCTGCCAAAGAAAAAATGCTTTTAACGGTACTCATCGTTGCGATCGCCATATCACTATAAGTTTGAGATGCTCCTTTTTTACCTGTTTTCTTTTTGACTAACCATTGTTCTAAAACATCTTCATCTAACCAAAATGTTAGACTTCCTCGTTGTTTTAGTCCTGCGTTATACTCAGACCGCGCAAGGCGGTCGCTCGCAAGCACCTGAATGTATTCAGGTGAACGAGCGACCAGTTGCGAATGCGCTATTGATTCTTCATTAGTAGGTTTTGGTTGTGGTTAACTTGCTAACAAGCGACGGCGGACAGCTCGAATGCATTCGAGCTTCCGTGCGCTTCAATCTACCATTTTCAAGTTTCTACCCTTCGCAACTCTATTTATGCAACAACGCCTTATTGATCTATACTATTCTAGTAATGATGAGAATATTAAATAGTTATAATTAGGGTTTCGTGTTGAACATTAGATAGGCTGTTTGTTTCAAGGCTATAATAAAAAGCTCAACAGCAATAGGCTGCTAGACAATAAACGAAATATTAACAAAGTGAACGCCAGCTTTGATTTGGTGTGCCTTATAAAGGCGTAATCTAAAGGTTTGTTTTAGATCGTATCCCGAAGCGGATTACTTAATCCGCAGTCGCACCACTTTTAGAGCATGGTACTATTCACGATTATCGTAAGCAAATTTGGAGGATGATTTTTAATGACCCAAGTGGTTGTTGGACAAAACGAAAATATAGAATCTGCACTGCGTCGGTTTAAACGTCAAGTATCAAAAGCAGGTATCTTCGCCGACATTAAACGTCGGCGACACTACGAAACACCAATTGAGAAGCGCAAACGCAAAGCAATTGCTCGTCGCAAAAAACGTTACCGTTAAACGGCTTCACAGTTGCGCTTACTCTCGTTACCCATATATAAATCTAATTCATCTTCTGCATCAGCAGATAGATGGAAAATAAAAACAAATATGTGGTCAGTAACATAGTTAGCAAAGCGGTATCACCATATCTAAAGTAAAGCGATCGCTCTGGAGTAAGATAACAGATGCGATCGCCTTGCTTTTTTAGTGGGCGCAAATGAGAGAAGACCCCCTAAAGGAAATGCTTCTCGATGCTGCTTTGCGACAAAGGGGCTTGCCCGCATATGAGTCCGTTGGGCGGGTTCCCCGCAAGGATTACTATCGAAGTACGCGATCGCGGTATTGGTATTCCTAAAAAATCACAAAAACACCTGTTTGAATCTTTTTATCGTGCTAGCAACGTAGACAATACTCCTGGCACTGGCTTAGGCTTGTCCATAGTTAAGAAAGCTGTAGAGTTATATCAAGGCTCAATTACTATCAACAGTCAGCTAAATAAAAGCACAAATATTTTAGTTAAATTGCCTATAAATGGGTAGATAACAAGCTAAAACTCAATTTCTTGCAACATATCCATATCATCAAACCACAAATTAACGCCTAATTGTTCACATTATTCTTTAATCTACTGACTATTGAGCAACGCTCCATTTAAAGGGTTGTTTAGAATTTATCAATGTTGAAGTTGCAACACTACTTTCTTGTTAGCTCCATAAATTTTTGTCGAACTCACCTGTTACAAAATCACTTTCAGTGATCGAGTTAGGATTAACACCGAATAAAGTGGCTAAAAGCTTTCCATCCTTTAGTATTTCGGTTTTGCCAGTGTATCCTATTTTGACAAAAGTTAAGTCACTAAAGCTTAATCCTTCAGATAAACCCAGAAAATCTACGCCATCTTGGAAACCTTTTAGAAAATCCCTACCGCTAATTTGTTCTAATACATAGATATCAGAGCCTGAACCTCCGTCTAATGTGTCTTTGCCTGGGCCACCAATAAGGATGTCATTACCTTCTGCACCGAACAGATAGTCATTACCGCTATCTCCTGACATTCTATCGTTGCCTTCGTTACCCAACAATCGGTCGCTGTCAGCACCTCCAAACATAAGATCATCCCCCACACCACCGTAAAGACTGTCCATACCCCAGTCGCCAAATAGCGTATCATTTCCTGAGGTTCCTCCTAACGAATCGTTACCGGAGCCACCATAAAGCAAGTCTTCGTCGGCTCCGCCAGATAATGTATCATTGCCTGCACCACCATATAAAACATCTCTATCAGGACCCCAATCTTTACCAGGCTCCCAAGCGACATCTTCACCACCCATAAGTAAATCGTCGCCGTTACCACCAATTAGCGTATCGTTTCCTATATACGCATCCAGGCGATCGTTACCGTTACCACCATCTAAGACATCATCTCCAATACCATCCCATATAGAGTCATTCCCTAGACCACCAACCATACTATCATTGCCATCACCGCCATAGATTTCATCGTTGCCATCACCACCAAACAAAGTGTCGTTGCCCAGATATCCACTCAGCCTATCATCACCTGCATAACCATACACAAGATCATCTCCGTCACCAGCCCAGAAGATGTCATTACCAGAACTGCCATATATAATATTATTGCTATGAATTGAAGCCATATTGATTTCTTCTCAAAATTCTTTTTATAATCCCAAGTTAATCTGCATTCGGCAGATTCCTTGTGAGTCAAATCACAAAGAATAGTAGACACTCATCACTTCCAATGGTTGTATTGCCAGAAATTGAAATGAGAATAAAGTAGTATATAATTACTGTCTAAAAATCAACACGAATAGACCTCTTACATAAGTCCCATAAATTTCGGTTGGGAAAAGGGAAAAGAGAAAAGGGGTTAATTTTAATTCCTAATTTATTTTTGCAAGAGGTCTAATGAATCCAAAATAGAGATTAATAAGCGTTGTCGAAAGCATTTGAGGTCTACGAATGACTCGTGGAAAATAGACGAGACTTATATCGCGACTCACGCGTATATGCGGGCAAGCCCTTTGTATCGAATAAGATCACCGTTAAACGAAACTGCGAGTAATAACCAGTCAAAACTTCAAAAATTTCTGGAGTGCTAGCTGTACCATCACGGGATATGAATCAGCGTATTCACTTCTTAGCAAGTAACGGATGAGTTTCGCATCTCGACTTTCCTTCGCAAAGGCGGCGAACTCCAGTTCGCGCAAGTAACAAGTAAAGATATGCAGCTAGTTAAACTGTCCCAATAGCTAGTTAATTTTGCCTCTACTTCCGAAAACTTTTTACTCCCTGCGGGGGGTACCCCTTGGCTACTCTATACTTGTTACTTCCCCAAGTCCCCAAGTCTCCAAATTAATCATTCGTAGCAAACATTTGAGTATTTCATATAAGAAGCGATCGCTCTAATGTTTCTAATTTAGTATTATGGCTGGGATCGAGTATTCTCCAAACTTCTTGTTCATTGACGCTCAAAGTCTTAGCAAGCTGGGTCTGGTTCAGGTTTTTCTCCTGCATTGCCAACCAGATCGAAGCTTTAAAAGAAGTCTGTAGTGGTGTTGATACCAAATATTCATTTTTAGCTGCTTCGGAAGGGGTAAAAATTGACAAAGGGCGTATAACTCTATTGGCGATCGCTTCTTCCAGACAATCGGCAACTTTATTAAGCGCATCCTCAATATTTTCTCCTTAAGTAATAGCTTCTGGTAAGTCACGAAAAATAACTATAAAACCGCCGTCTACTTCAGCGGTCGTTGGAGTTACAGGAAAGGAAAAGCGACGCAATAAAGAAGAGTTAGAAAACAATTTTAACCAAGGAGAAATTAACCATAATAAAAGGATTAGTTGAATAATTAAACGAAAATTATCTAAGACATTCAACCAACCTGTTTGATGATTCCATGGTGGATGAGTAGCAAAATCAATAGTTGAGGTTGTTCTCTCAAAATCCTGACTATCGAATGTATTCAAAGATAAGAAAACTTGAGTATTTAAACTAATCATTAAATAAGCACTCATGATGATTTCCTACTACTTGTTAATGTTCTCAAAATAATTTAACGAAGGCAGAAGCCTTAACAAGGTGATTTTTCTGTAAAACGTTTGACGTTTAATTAGACGAAACCACTTAGTTCCATCTGTCATCAGTAGTTATACTTAAAAAGGTATTGACGTAAAGATTAATTTACGTTAAAAATACTTAAAACAACACTCAACCTAATTTATGCAATATTTAAACCTAGAACATAATTTGAAATATTTTCCTGGTTGCTCAGTATTAGCAAAATCAAACTAAGGCTTAAATGTCCTGTGCAGGAGTTTTGGTAGTTTTTAACAGTTTTACACTACAAGTAATTTCATGGAAAAGCATAAAATCTCGATTCTTGGTACTCGTGGGATTCCTGGTAATCATGGTGGATTTGAAACGTTTGCAGAACGTTTAGCTCTTTACTTAGTTAATAAAGGGTGGCGTGTAACAGTTTACTGTCAAGCCAATAGTAATGAACGTTTCTATAGTACTTGGCAGGGAATCAATCTAATTCACATTCCAGTCCCTAAAAATAGTCCTTTTTGGTCAATCATATTCGATCTTAAAGCAGCAATTGATACTTTGAATCAAAAAGGTATTGTTCTTACATTAGGTTACAATACTGCCGTTTTTTCACTACTGTATCGCCTCACAAACCGAGTGAGCATAACTAATATGGACGGCATGGAATGGTGGAGAAAGAAATGGAACCCTTTAGAGAAAGCTTGGCTATACTGTAACGAGCGTTGTGCTGTTTGGTTTAGCGACCATTTAATCGCAGACCATCCACAGATTAAATTTTATTTGCGTCAAGATGTCAAAACTACTAAGCCAATTACAGTAATTCCCTACAGTGCAGAAGTTATATCCGAGGCTGACGAAACGTTACTCAAAAGATACTGTCTTGTTCCTAAAAAATACGCCTTAATAATTGCTAGACCCGAACCAGAAAACTCTATTTTAGAAATTGTATCTGCTTTTTCCCAAAAACGGAGAAACTTACCCTTAGTAGTCTTAGGGAATTATTTTCCCGAGAAAAACTCTTATCATAAAAAGGTTGTGGCATCAGCTAGTGATGAAGTGATGTTTATTGGAGCTATTTAC
Source organism: Waterburya sp. (assembly GCA_965218345.1). Lineage (GTDB taxonomy): Bacteria > Cyanobacteriota > Cyanobacteriia > Cyanobacteriales > Xenococcaceae > Waterburya. Next base: position 3,444,191 of record CBDCKS010000002.1, on the reverse strand, counting down.
GAGCAAGAAGTAGTTCAAACCTTGAGATATTATAATCGGCTTTATATTCACGGACATCAGGTAGGAGGGACTAACCCATCTTTAGTAGAAGCATTATCCGCAGGCAGTCCCGTACTGGCACATGATAATCCTTTTAATTCATGGGTAGCTGGAGAAGGTGCTGGCTATTTTAAAGATCAAACAGATTTATCTCAAAAATTGACTCAAATATTACATGATGAAACAAAATTAAAAACAATGAAACAAAGCAGTTGGGCTAGATATCGTGAGAGTTTTTCTGACAACCTAGATTTAAAAGCTCATGAATCTTTATTTCTGAGTCTACTTAAAAAAGAAAGATACGAAGATGAATCCAGGGTATATAGTCATTCTAAATAGAAACCACGTGAATTATCCGTTCTAATACTATCTCTCACCATAGGTCAATTAATTGGAATGACTATACTTTCCATCCATATGTTACATACCAAAAGCTATGCCAACATTTGATTATTGACCATAAAATTTGAAAACTAGAGCTACTGCGATTGCGCTGCGCGCACCAGCGAAGCTGATCGACTTTCAAGTCTTCCAGGTTTATTAAAAAATAGCCTTTTCAAGCGGATTCAAGTAATTGGTTTTTTTGGCTTGGAAGACAATTTGCAGGTTAAACAACCCACCTTAATTATTAAGGTCTTAAAAAGAGTTTCTCCGAACGCTAGACGCTATATTTCGCCTATTTTAGGTGTGGAAAGTTTTTTTAAAGTTCTGAATCAAAAACAAGTTAAATATACAATTTTGCGCTGGTTTGAAGATTTGCCAGCAATTATGCCAGGCGAAGATATTGATATGCTTATCGCTGATGAGGATATTGAGACTATCGAATCACTTATACAAAAACAACCAGGTATTATCCCCTGTGATATTTACACGGTTTCTAGTTTACCTAGAACTACCTACAAAAATATGGCATACTATCCTCCTCTATTAGCCGAACAAATATTAGAGGGTTCGATTATATTTAAAAAACATTTTCGCGTACCAAAACCAGAAATCCATTTTTATAGTTTGGCTTATCATGCGATTTATCATAAAGGTCAAAATTCAGGCATTGTTTTATCTTTAAATGAAAATAATGAAAATGCTGACTCAAAATTAGACCAAGCACCAGAGCATGAATATACTAAGATTCTAAATTATCTGGCACAATCTTTAGGAATTAAGGTTGATATTACCCTAGAAAGTTTAGATGATTTTTTGCGTAGTATTAATTGGCGATCTTCACAGGATACTTTAGCTCGTCTTGACAGCAGTAACATTTGGCAGAAAGACAAGCCTCAGTCTTCTTCTATTCATAATAAAAACTTAGAGCTAAATGGATTAGCTGTTTTCTTTGTTCGTCAAAAGGCACTCGATTGCCAGTTAGAACCCATAATTATAGATCTTTTAATTAGGGGTGGTTTTGACATAATTGAAACTAAAATTTTGAACTCTGAAGAAGTCAAGCAAGTTAAATATCAAGTTAGAGGTGGTAACCTCACAAGGGTAGTTTTTTTTACAATCAAGAAGAATTAGAAAAAGCTAAATTGCTGAAATGATTAAGAGGCATTGGAAATAGACGACCAAGAGTCAGAGACTGACCGTTGAGTAGTTGCGCTATCACGGTTAACAAGCCATTAACAAAACAAGAAAGACTGGGAGTAGAAATGGGGAAAGAAGCCGAAGAGCGATCGCTAATCAAAGATTCATCATGAGAAATTTCCTCTTCTCCACCAAGAGTGAGCATCCACAGCATAGCAACAGACATTGCTAACCAGTGACGTTCGGCTCGATCTGGTTGTCTTAAACGAGTTTTATGCCAACAAAAGCCATCACTTTTGACATCTCGGTAGGAACACTCGATCCAGGAACGAAATCCGTACCAGCGAACATCTGCCTCCATGGGATTCAAATGACCACTTTCCAAGCAATGGGTATGGCACATCGACGATACAGTACATTAATTGAAAGTACTGTAAAATTTTGACCGATGTTAGTCGCATCCATCGCCATCGGTAGCTCTTAATTACCCCTAGGCAACAAGTCAATCACCCATTTTAAGAGTGAACTAAAACAACTGTTAACTTCTCTACAATCTTATTTTGAGTTATGACTCTACGTATACACTTATAGTGAGTCATAACTCATACCTTTGTAAAAAACCTACCCTTGTGAGGAGTTATTCACAGACACTTGAAGTGTGGCAAACTTATTTTGCACCCGAACAACTATTTATTGGTTTTTTTGAAGAGATAGTTGATTGTCCTGAAGATTTATTAGCTCGAATCTGTGATTTTATAGGGGCAGAAGCATCTTCAGATTACTTGAATAAAATAAACAAGAACAAAGTGAATACTTACAGTAATAAAGGTGTTATTCCTGAATATATAGCCCAGTATTTATCGCAGATTTATTACGACGAAATCTACTATAGCATTTCTCAGTTTACTGAAGTACATTTAACTTCTGCCTACATGCGGACAAGTCCTTTGTGCCTAGCTGCGGTGGGTACACCTTGCTGCCCTCTGCCTTAGAACGATTTACTTTGTATCTGACTAATTTGAGAACCGCTATATCTAAATCAGCAATATGGTGGATATACAAATAAATGGCTTAAATATGTCAGGAAAAATTTGCCTTAAAGCAAACAAATAATATAGGACTTACGTCTGGTTGACTACCACAAATTTTATCGAGACTTAAACAAAATTTAAGTATGAATTATTCATTAACGTTATCCAGATATTTATCTGAATATACATAAAATAAATAAAGAAGTTTAACCGTATTAATACGTAGTCAAAAAAACAGTATATATTGAAAACACAAGCAAACAGATAAAAACATAGTGGAAAACATTAGTTCAAACAATTCTAATGAGATTAACGGGCAGGAAATTCAAGCACAGCAGCAGGATAATGCTTTCGTTAGGCAAGCACAAGTTTTTGACGATCTTTTTGAGCAGGATGAAGTCGTCCAGCCTGAAGGTTTGCTCGTCTTGCCTAATGGCAATCTACTTACTTTGGAAAGTCAGCCTTCCGCGCCAACTAGAGGCAATGAAATCAGTACCGACGACAAGCTAGTTGGGTCTGTAGAACCAGTTTCGATCCGTCCACTCAACACGGTTTTCGATCCCAAATTCGAGCGCTTGCTAGGCTTGAATCCTAGCGGTAACAAATTGATCGAAGCAAAGCTAGGAGCTGACGGCAAACTAAATTCTGATACCTTAACCAAAATTGATGCTAAACCATTTGGCATTAAAAACGCTCGAGGTATAACTGTTGCTCCTGACGGAACTCTTTATGTTCTTGATGGTGCTGCCAAACAGATTGTCAGAATCGAACCTGATACTGATGGAAACTTTAATGTAGCCACAATGTCTCAGATAGACCTGCCGTTTAACATAAATAATGCCCGAGGCATCGCTTTCGATCCAAGCACTGACAATTTACAGGTTTTAAGTCCCAATCAAAGGACTTTATACGAATTAAACCAGAATGGTCAGTTGGTGGCAACTCGAGATTTATCTGAACTTAGCTTGCAAGATCCCCAGGCAATCGTTTTTGCCCAAAGCGGAGACAGCACGGATCCCGAAGAGCAGCTGAGTCTGTACGTTACGGATGGACAATTAGGGGTCGTTGAGTTGTCTTTTGTAGAACCACCTAGTCCTCAAGCATCTACCTTTGGTGAGTCTACTGAGTCTTTGACGCTAGTGCAAACCATCGACAGTTCACAATTTTCACCGCCCAATCCTGACCCGTCAGGCATTACTTACGTCAGCTCTACTGATAGTTTTGCAATTAGTGACGGAGAAATAGAGGAAGATATTGGGCTTCCTTTCCAAGGTGTGAACGTCTGGAATATTAATAGTTCTGGTGGGATGGTTGGTACTGGTGATACAACAAACTTCTCCGATGAACCGACTGGAATTAGCTTCGACCCTAGTTTTAGCTCGAACGGGCGCTTCTTCATTTCCGATGACTCTGGAACCTTCCGAGGAATATATACAATTAACCCAGGAAATGAAGAAGCGCCTGGTGGCGGAGATGATAGTTTACTGCGATTTGCTGTAACCAACTCTTTTGGTAGTAGAGATCCTGAGGGTGTTACCTTCGCTGATTTAGGTAGTCAAAACGTTCTCTTTATTGCAGATGGAAAAAATAACGAGGTTTATCGAACTACACTAAGTGGTCAATTAATTAGTAATTTTGATACATTTGGATTTGGACTGGTCGATCTTGAAGGAATCGCATTCGACTCAGAGAGCGGTAACTTATTTCTAGCTAGCAATCCTGATACACTATTCGAGGTATCTACTGATGGAATTCTTTTGAACACGTATGATATTTCGGCTGCCAATGCTGATAAACCTGCCGGTGTGGCTTTAGAACCTAGCAGTAACGATCCTAATAGCAAAAGCGTCTATATCACCGATCGCGCAGTGGATAATGACGCCGTTTCTACCGAAAATGACGGTAAAATATACGAATTTTCGTTGGGAGGAGGATCGTCCGAACCACCAGAATTCAGCACTATATATGCAAGCTCTTCTACTAATGGTACAGTAGATGGGATCTCTTTCAAAGATGAAGATATTTTGGCTTTTGATACCACTGCCCAAACTTGGTCACTTTACTTTGATGGCTCTGCTAATGGATTTGAAAGGTGAAAACATAGACGGCATTCATTTAGTGTAAGCCTGTCATTTCCACAAAGTATTGCCGAGTAGCCCATAAACTTTGTTTCGAGAAATAGTTTGACTGTAGAATTTCTAGCTTTATTACTAATAACTTTACCAATAAATCAACTAATTAAATACTCATAAATATCAGTTTTTTAATTATGATTCGCATTCTTATCGTAGACGATCAAAAAGTAATTCGAGAAAAGCTACTTTATATGTTTCAGCAAGCCCTTGATATTTTGGTGGTTGGTACTGCCACTGATGGTGATAGCGCCCTGAAACAAATAGAAGTTTTGCAGCCAGATATTGTACTAATGGATTTTGATATACCTAAGATGAATGGCATCAAAACTACCAAAATTATTAGTCACAAATTCCCCGATACTAAAATTATAGTTCTCAGTAATTTTAATAGTGAAGAATATGCTGCTAAATCTCTAGAAGCGGGAGCAAAAATTTTTCTATCCAAAAGCCTTCCAGCGAGAGAAATAAAAAAATCAATTAGACTTGTATCCCAAGGTACTAGTGAAGCGATCGCTTCACTAGTACCAGGGCAACTAGCTGAGGATCACTGGGTTGAAGCTAATTCATCTACATCCAGTTCTGTGGGAACAAACAACTCAAATAACTCACAATTGAATAAATTTAAAACTTTAGAACCCAACTCCAGAAATGAACTAGATTTAAACTCGAACAATAGCGCGATTGTCACTACAAAAAAATCGTGGAATAAAGCAAAACCAAAAAAAAGGTTTCGTTGGAAACATTGGCTAATTGGTTGGGCTGTTCTAAACATTTCTGTTTGGAGTTTAACCTTGTTATATTTTAAATTTAAGCCTCCTATCTACACCAGCGAATGGTCAGTAATTTTACCAGGAAAAGCAAAAGTAAATCTTGATTTACCAGATGTGGGGCAAGCTGATTTTGGAACTGATAATTCGGTTGAAGATTTCGATCCTCGAAATGACATATTATATCTAGCCAGCAGTTCATCAGTATTATCAAAAGCTGCTATGACAGTTAATCTATCGTTGGCAGATTTTGGCGAACCAGAAATTGAACTAATTGATAATTCTTCTATCATTGCCTTTAGTATTGAAGGAAATACTCCACAAGAAGCTCAATCTAAAGCGATCGCTTTACAGCAGTCAATGGTCAAACAGATAGAGTTTCTTAAAGTCAGTCAAGCAAAACAAGATGCAGAAAAAGTTCGTAGTGAAAGGCAAGTCGAGCAAAATAAGTTGCGAGAATTGCGACAGCGATTAAATAAGCGCAAGATAGATTCAGATCTAATTAATCCCGAACAAATTAATAATCTTGCTGAACAAGTAGAAGATTTGCGCAAGCAAAAAGGTCAAGTAGAACGAGAATTACAAGAGACAAACAATTCTATTCAGTTATTATCTGATATTTTAAAACTTTCTCCTCAGCAAGCAGTTGATGCTTCAAGTCTTCAGGCCGATCGACTGTTTCAACAATATTTGCAAGAGTACAGTCAGCTTAGTGCAAACCTTATAAATTCACAATCCAGATTTACATTTGATGCTCCCATCATTCAAAACGAACAGGAAAAATTGAAAGAAGTCGAAACTGCTCTGTTAAATCGAGGTAGTTTAGTTCTTGGCAAACCTGTAGAGCGAGCAACTTTAGAAAAATTAAACCTTAAAAGTTCTGATGGTAGTCGAGATAAAGGTGAAGATGAAGAAAGTATGATGAAAAAATTAGCAGCGACTTGGACTACTCAACAAAGTCTAACCGTGAGAAGACAAACCTTGAACAACCAGATTCAGGAACTAAATTCCCGCCTCAAATACCTTGCTCAGGAACAATTACCGTTAGAGAATCTTCAGCGAGAGGCTGAATTTACTGAGGCTCTCCTAACCTCGAAGACAGCTCAATCCGATATCAAGGATGATGCTCCAACTTTTCCACCTATACAATTACTGTCAGAACCAGAATTACCAGACCAAGCTAGTAATTCTGATATAAAACCACTTTTGCTGGCTAATATGGTTTTTACCGTTATTTCTCTTGTTGGTTTAGTCCTTCTACGTAACGAGAGAGAAAGCACTGTTTGGAATGATGAACATTATTAATCTCAGCACTATGAAAAACAACAAGCTATTGTCCATTTATTTCGCTCGTCCAAAAGCTTAGTTATAAAAGGTCTAAATTTTTAAAATCCTAATTTAAATGAGTATTAGCTCAACAACAATAAATATTATTTACTCCTAATAACTGTATTTTAAATCTCAGACAACAAATTATTTTAATTTAGTCGTTGATAGCAAGGTTTTAAAGTGGTGAATTCTCTAGACAAGTTTGTTTCAGTCATTATTCCCGTCCTGAATAATCTTGAAGGATTAAGTAAAACTTTGGTCGCCTTAGATAATCAAACCTATCCTCAAGAATTATATGAAGTAATAGTTGTTGATAACGGCTCAAAGGAAAATTGGGCGGAGTTAATCTCTAAGTTTGAGCAAGTTATAATTACCCGTGAAAATCAGCCTGGTTCTTATGCTGCTCGCAATCGAGGCATTGCTATTGCTAAAGGAGAAATATTAGCTTTTACAGATTCGGATTGCATTCCCAATTCAGATTGGTTAGTAAATGGTGTAAAGCGTTTATTATCAGTACCGAATTGTGGATTGGTAGCAGGAAAAATTAATTTTTTTTATCAAAATCCTCAGAACCCAACTGCCGTCGAACTTTATGATAGCTTATCTTTTATGGATCAAAAAAAATATATTAAACAGCATCAATACGGTGCGACGGCTAATTTATTTACTTGTCAAACAGTTGTCGATCGCGTAGGTACTTTTAACACTAATTTAAAATCTGGAGGAGACAAAGAATGGGGAGAAAGAGTTTTTCAACATGGATATTCCCAACTTTACGCTGAAAATGCTTGTGTAGAACATCCTGCCAGATCTTCTTTAAAAGAAATATCTAAAAAAATAGCCAGGATTAGAAAAGGAGGTTATGACATTGATAGTTTATCTATAGATAATAGATTTAAGCTTGATTATCATAGATTGATGAAAATCTTATGGCGTTTAAAACCACCGACAAAATCCGCTTTTGACAAGCTGTATCGTTTAGATTCTTCAATTAATATAAGACAAAAATTTAAGCTCATAGCTGTTATTTTTATCTTGCATTACTTCGGAGTTTGGTCAGAAATAAAGTTTTATATGACTAAAAATTAAACAATACCTAGATAACAAATAATAATACATCATTTTGAACGATAACTATACTATATTGTTGTCAGTAGGTAATTAATTAAGGATGCTTGAGAACTTATTAAATAAATATATGTACAAAATTGCCAAGCTCAATTTCTAATCTTCATTATCTTTTTATACAGAGTGTAACTTACCAGAAAAATTGGTTAAATTTTTATGACCAAGTTGAAAAAATATTTGAATAATTTATTACCATCTTTTCTGTTAAAAAAGCTAAAAAATACTTTTTTTAAAAGCTTTATGGGTGTGATGGGTTTAAAGATCGTATCTTCAGGCTTGGGTTTTGTACTTAATGTTTTGCTAGCTCGTCTTTTGGGAGTGAAAGGTCTTGGTGTATACAATTATACTTTGGCATGGCATCAGTTACTAATTATTCCAGCACTTCTAGGACTAGATAATTTATTAGTTCGGGAAGTTGCTATATACAAGGCGCAATCTTCTTGGGGTTTACTTCGTGGTATTTTGCGTTGGTCAAATCAAATAGTACTAGTAAGTTCTTTTGCCATCGCGTCTATTGCGATCGCAATTGTCTGGAATTTAGATATTAAAGATCAACCTCAGATGTTTCTGGCATTCGTTATAGCTATGTTGCTATTGCCACTAACGGCATTGAGAAACGTCAGGCTCTCGACAATGAGAGGTTTAAATCAAGTGTTTATGGGATTAATGCCAGAAATGCTCATTGTTCCTCTAGTAGTAATGGTTTTAACTGGGTGTTTGTATCTATTTGTTGACCAACAATTAACAGCAGCTTGGGTTTTAGGAACAAGACTAATTGCTACTATTATCACTTTTGCGATCGGAATTCACTTATTGCAAAAAGCTTTGCCAGAACCGGTTAAGCATACAGCATATGAATATAGAACCAAAACTTGGTCGACTAAACTTTTGCCTTTTATGCTTTTAGGTGGGATGTATGTAATTACTTCTCGTAGTGATATGTTAATGATTGGAGCAATAAAAGGAACTGAAGCAGCAGGTCTCTATGGTCCTATTGTTCAGGGAGTACAATTACTTGCATTTGTCTTGACGGCTATTAATAGTGTTTTGGGTCCTAGTATAGCTAGTCTATATACAGAAAAAAAGCTTGGGAAAATTCAACAAGTAGTTACCAAGAGCTCGCGGATGATGTTGTTAATATCGTTACCAATTGCTGCCTTTCTGCTCTTTGGTGGTAACTGGTACTTATCTTTATTTGGCTCTGAGTTTGTACGGGCTAGATCGGCTTTAACCATTTTGTGTCTGGGACAATTATTTAGTATTGCCGCTGGTTCGGTGGGTACTATATTAAATATGACAGGTAACGAAAAATATAACTTAAAAGGGAGTGTGGTTAACGTACTGCTGAACATTATTTTAAATTGGTTGTGGATTCCCAACTGGGGAATTAATGGTGCGGCGGCCGCTACCGCGGTTAGTACTGTTATAGTAAATACTTTACAAGTTATATGGGTACGCAACAAAATAGGGATAAACTCTACCGTATTGGGCAGATTCTAAGTAATAGCTGAATTTATAATTACAATATCTTCCTTTATTTATTATCCATTGAAATATAATTTAGAGTTGCATTTTATCTCTACTTGTTAAAAAGGTATGACGAATTCATTAAACAAAATTTTTTTAGCTTCCGTCATTAGTATACAATCAGATTATTTGAAGTTTCATTGAAGTTTAACATTAACAATCAATCTAAAATCAGACCCTTTAAAATCTTTGTGTTAAACATGATATTTTTAATAGATTTATATCAAAATAGACTCTAAATTAAAAGTTAAATTATAGAATATTTATGCTGTCATCCACAAATACCCAAAATAATTTATTACCCAAAAAAGGCTTCTTTTTAGATCGACTAAGCTACTGGCTAATACTGTTTCTTGTTGTTTTTATACCATTTGAAGATTTTATACTTAAATTTTTACCAGTTTCGGATCGACTTTATTTTTATGCCCGGTTTTTAAGTGAACTGTTTATTTATATTTTGTTTGCCATTATTATTGTTCAAAAACTAATTAAAGGAATATCTTTTTTTAAAACGCCATTAGATTTACCAATAGTCATCTTTTTTGGAATAGCATTGATGTCTGCAATCGTAAATAAAGCAAATGTGTTTGAAAGCATAACAAGTATTAGACCTGTTATAAGATATATAATTCTATTTTATCTAATAGTTAATATAAATATTACTTTAACGCGGGCGAATACGATTATACGCTACTTTATTTATGTAGGAACAGCTCAACTTACTATTGGCATTGTTCAGTTTTTAAGTAGGGGAGCAATTGATAACTTTCTTAAACCAAGGTCTAGCGAGATTGACATTGGGGGGGTTACAAAAGATTATGCACTCTTATCAGGAAGAGAAATAGGTAGTATTTATGGAACTACAGGAGACACAGTATTATTTGCTACCTTTATGACTTTATTTTTGATATTAATCATCAGTAAAATGTATATAGCAAATCATCAAGTTATAAAATATGACAAAGCTTATTTGGTAAAGAGTAGCAGCAAAAAAACAAATGTAATGTTGAGTATCTTAATACTTGGCACAATAATTGCAATTGCTTTAAGCTATGTGCGAATATGTTTTATTTCTGCTGTAATGATAGTGCTAGCATATTCGCTACTTAAATTTTACAAAAGAAAGAAAAAACGTATAGGAATGATACTGATCCTAATTAGCTTATTAATTCCTATTATATCGATCAATATTAACTTTTTTAAGGATTTTGGTGGTCCACAATATGCTGGAAACGACCGTCAAATACAACAAAGCGTAGTTGATAACATCACAGGTGTTTTCACAGAAAAATATATTAGTATTGCCAAAAAACAAAGACTTGGTGCTTTGACAGGTATTCCATTAACTGTGATTTATAATAAGCCATTTTTAGGATATGGTCCAGATCAGCTTTTAACAATTGAAAATCTTAATAATAGTCCAACATCATTTTTGACAAAGGTGTGGACAAAAGAGGGGTTTAAAGATGTTTACTGGGTTGCGATCATGGCATTCTACGGTGTTGCTGGTTTGTCTACTATGATATGGACATTTTATAGATTATATAGGTGGGCTAAAATTATATATATTCGAACCCAAAAAAAAGTAATTAAAGAAATATCTTTATCTGTTTTAGCCATAACTTTAGTTACTGTTTTTTTACTATTTTTCAATCGAACTATCGAATTTCGCATTTATAGTTTATATTTTTGGTTGTTTCCAGGTTTGATGTTTAATTTATATAGTCAAGAAAAACTTACTTCATCATGAAAATTTTGTTGAAGCAGTTTTTGGTTTTTACAAACCATTATTATTAAGTCGTCGCGCTGCTTCTCGCATACAAAAGAACGCACCTTTGGCATTTAGTCCAAACATTTTATCGAAGGTATTATCGTCCGTATCGGCGGATCGCACTAATCAAACGAATTCCCGCAACATTGACTAGGATGTCAGGCTTGCCAAACTGCTGCTCGGCGCGGTCAAATAACGCTGTTACCCGATCGCTCTGACTCAAATCTGCCTGCACGGCGATTGCTTTGCCCTTGCTTGCCTCAATGCGTTGTACGATCTGTTGGGCAGCAGATTCATGCCCGCTATAATGCACCACAACCGCTGTAGCTTCTGCTGACAGGCGATCGCTTGTAAGGGTTGCAAAAAGTTGAGTTAAGAGTAAGAGTAGAAAAGAAGAAATAACCATTAAATTAACTTTTTTACTCTTAATTTTATACAGCATAACTCGTGCATTCCCTTGCCCCCTCAGCATTCCCTTGCGTCTAGATGCGGATAAGTATCTGCGGGCAAGCCCTTTGTTTCTGCCGACGCGGGGTCACTCGTCAATCCCAACATCAGCACTTTCGTTACCCGAAAGAGATAGCCCTAAGCCATAGATATTTTTATTTTGCTGCTTCAACTTAATTTAATGTACAATAAAGTTGTACAACTAGCAAAAAATAGATCGTGTTAAGTAAAGAAACCAGCTATTCCCAGGCTAGAGCTAATTTAGCCAGCATATTAGATGAGGTAGTAGACCAACAGCAAATATTTGTAGTCAAGCGTCGCAATAGTAAAAATGTGGCGTTAATTGCCGAAGATGAACTATCTAGTCTGTTGGAATGTGTGCATCTAATGCGATCGCCTAAAAATGCGCGTAGATTACATCGCGCTTTGGAATGGTCTGAATTAGAAGACGCTCAACCTCAAACTGTAGATGAGTTAAAGCAGGAATTAAATCTTGAGCCGTAAGAAGGAGAAACAGAAATCCAATTCAGAAATTCAAAATGTAGTTAACAAAGGATTTGCTCCTCTATTTAGTCCAGATTTTAAAGCGGACTTGCGTTGGTGGTATCAAAATGAACCAAAGAGGGGAGATAAGATTATGAACTTGGTTGCAGATATCTTAGATGGCGATCCGTTGGAAGGAATTGGTAAACCAGAACCTTTAAAATATATAGCTTCTAATACTTGGTCACGTCGCATAGATTTGGAACATCGTTTAGTTTATAAGGTAAAAAATAATCGAGTTTATTTTCTACAGGCTCGATATCATTATCAATCAGGAAACTAAAAGTATTTTATCGATTCCATTCGGTAAAAATATTTTTGATTGTAGCGATCGCGAATATGCTTTCCTGTTTCGTCCCAAGAACCAGATAGTAGCATGGCTTTGGCTATACCGTCTTTGTCAGGAGAACAAAAATTATCAAAACTCGATAAAGATATGTTTCTCGATCTAAGTCTTGAGGATCGATCTCAGCATTACTATAGTCATTCCAATTAATTTCCTTATAATAGTTTTGTACTAATTGTAAGGTTATATCAAGTACGGATAATCAATTAAAATAGAATGGCATTTATTAAACAAAGGAATAGTGCCAAAAAAACTCTCTCTGACTCAGCATTTAAGTACACAAGAGCTACTAGATAGATATCGTAACGTTGGAAACGTAATACTGAAGAGCCATTATCAGGTAATCTGGTTGCTATCGACGAGCAAAACTCCCAAACAAGTAGCCGAAATAACGGCAGATAGTCAGACCTGGATTTATCAATTAATCAATCGATATAATCAAGAAGGAGAAAAGGGATTGGGAGATTTACGAGCTTCAAATAGAGGCAAAGAACCGTTGCTCAACGATGTACAGCAAGCACAATTACATCAGGTTTTGACTAATCCTGCTGCCGATGGAGGACTATGGAACGGTCGAAAGGTTGCTGAATGGATGAGTCAAGTAACAGGCAAGAAGGTTAGTCGAATGAGGGGGTGGGAATACCTCAAGCAAATGGAATATAGTCTCAAAGTACCAAGACCTGAACATTTGGAAATTTCTTTGGTCGAGCAACAAGAGTGGAAAAAAAACTGAATTGTGAATTATCTCGGCTTCAAGCACAATATCCAGAGGCAGATATTGAAGTTTGGAGTGAAGATGAGCATCGTTTAGGGTTGCAACCAGTTTTACGCCGTGTCTGGACAGCAGTTGGAGAGCAGCCTATTGCAGGGGTCAAGATACAATATTAAGTGGCTTTGGCTCTATGGATTCGTTCACCCAGAGTCAGGAGAAAATAAGGCGTGGATTCTGCCATACACTAACACTCAATTATTTAATCGAGTTTTAGCAGATTTTGCTCGTGAATTTCAGCTCAATCGCAACAAGAGAGTATTACTAGTGTTAGACCAAGCTGGCTGGCATATCTCTCATCAATTAAAACTACCAAAAGGATTGGATCTGTTCTTTCTGCCTGCTCATTCTCCAGAGTTGCAACCGGCAGAGCGTTTGTGGCCGTTAACAAACGAAGTTATCGCCAATCATACTCCGCGATCGCTATGTGAGCTAGAAGAGCTACTGGTGATTCGGTGTCAAAAATTATTAAAACAACAAGATTTAGTCAAGGGATTAACTTGCTATCATTGGTGGCCGACGACCAGAGCAGTTTAATTTAACTGTTCATCCGTACTTGATATGACAGGTAATGCTGGAAAAGAGAAGCGGTCTTCGAGCCAAATTCATATGGTTTTCGACCAGGACGAGCCTGTCAAGATGCCATTCAGCAAATCAGAGTATCAGTAGATAGAGTACCCAAGTACGTTTTGGACGCTGATATTTCTAAATGCTTTGATAAAATCGACCACAACGCTTTACTCAATAAACTTGGGTACAACGGCAAGGTTAGACAACAGATAAAAGCCTGGTTAAAGTCAGGTGTAATTGATAATAATACCTTTCTAATAACAGAGGAAGGAACACCACAAGGTGGCATTAGTGCGCTGCGAAGCGTACTTTGGTAATGCTCAAGGAGAGTGAAAACTACCAAGAGATAGTACATTCCCTAATGTACTAAGGCTGACCCAGCAGGCAGGGGACAATGAGTAAGAACCTGTTTGAAGCCTGGGAAACAAGGGGCAAAGTACTGGCACTCTGTTACAGTATGAGGCTTCGAGCCTGAATTTAACTATGGCTACGAAAGGAATCTTCGTCCGACGCTCCTACACCTTGGACACGCTGTTAAACAACAGAGATGGCGTGAGACATCAGGTAAGTCAATGTCTACTCGTTTGACTGAAAAGATGGTGTTAGAGCCTATCTATGAAAGCGATTTCCTGAACTGTTCAAATGGTTTTCGACCAGGACGCAGGACTCAAGACTGTATCGCCCGATTAGATAGCTACATCAATCGGCGCAACAAATACTATTGGGTCATTGAAGGGGATATCAAAGGAGCATTCGATAGCATACACCATCAAATACTGATGAAACTGCTGGCAAAACGAATAGCTGATAAAAGATTCCTAAATCTAATTGAACGATTTCTCAAAGCGGGAATCATGGAAGGTCGCCTATTCAAGCGCACCGAATTGGGAACTCCCCAGGGCGCAATTTGTTCGCCACGGAACTTTGTTCCGTCCACATCTTCGATGTGGGTGCGCTCCAGCGCACAGCGAACATCTATCTTCACCAGCTAGACCTCTACTGGTGGAATAAATATGGCAATCTACACCGCAAACAGAAAGAACGTCGTCGAACAAACCACATGGGAAATTGTGCGCTGATTCGGTATGCTGATGATTGGCTAATTCTTACCAACGGTGGTAAAACAGAAGCTATCAGGCTAAAAGAAGAGTTTCAGACTTTCCTCTGGGAAGATTTAAAGCTCGAACTCTCTCCCGAAAAAACGCATATAACTCATGTAAATCAAGGTTTTAACTTCTTAGGTTTTCACGTTCAAAGATACGTAAAATCTAACGACCGACCTAAAATGTTGGTCACACCAGCACAGGAAAACATCAAGAAGTTAAAGCTCAAGGTCAAGGAAATGACCAGACGGAAATGGTTTCAAGACTCACCACTACTCAAAATCTCGGCTTTGAATGCAGTACTCATACCAATTCTCAGAAGTAATGCACTAAATTAAGAAGAAAGAAGTGCAAGATGAATTTTTATGGGGAACAAACTGAAAGTAGAAATTACCGAAACTGCCGAAGAGCTTAAACAGCAGCTCAAACACCAAAAAAAAGGTCAAGAAAAAGAACGCCTGCAAATGCTTTATTGGCTCAAGAGTGGTCAAGTGAAAAGCCGTCAAGAACTAGCACAAAGACTAGCTAGAAACGAATCTACTATTTATCGATGGCTCAAAAAGTATCAACAAGGGGGGTTAACTAGATTGTTAGAAGTGAAACTAGCACCTGGAACCAAACCCAAGATTAAGGGTCAAGTTTTAGAGCAACTTCAGTCGAAGTTATCTCAGCCACAAGGTTTTAAAAGTTATCGAGACATTCATTCTTGGTTAATCGAGTTATTCAAGCTGGAGATAGGCTATTCAACGGTACATCGAATAGTTCGCGAAAAACTCAAAGCCAAACTAAAAGTCCCCCGTCCGCGATCGCCATTGACGACGAAGCAGCAGCAAGCAACATATAAAAAAACTGCCCGAACTAATTCAGGTAATGACCAAGCATTTTGCCCATGAGCGTCCGATACGTTACTTCTGTTCAGATGAGAGCCGATGGGGACTTAAGACTCTGACTGGACGGGTAATTACTTTGACAGGAATTAAGCCTGTGATTGAGGTGCAATGGCCTCGCCAAGCCTTTTGGCTTTATGGCGCAGTCGAACCTCTAAGGGGACAAAATTTCTTCTATGCTTTTTCTCATCTCGATGCAATCTGTTTTAATCGCTTTGTGGCTCAATTTTCTGCCGCTTTTCGGGATACCTTAAATCTGTTGCAGTTAGACCAAGCCACTGCTCATATTTCTAGCCAGGTTCACTGGCCTGATAATGTGGTTCCTATCTTTCAGCCTTCTCATAGTCCAGAGTTAAATCCCATTGAACGGTTTTGGCAAGACCTTCGTAAAGACTTCAAAAATAAAAGCTTTAACAATCTTGCTTCTCTTCAACAGGCTATTTTTAGTGCAGTCAATTCTTTAATACCTGAGAAAGTTGCTTCCTTAACTTCTTATCCTTTTATATTAGATGCCCTGTCTATTTAGTGCATTCTTTTTGAGAATTGGTATAAGGATGGTACAAGTCAGACTTGTCCTAATTGTGGTGCATATACAGGTAAAAAGGCTTTAGATGTTAGGGTTTATCACTGTCAAGAGTGCAATTACACCACCACTAGAGATGTAGCAGCTAGCCAAGAAGTAAGAAATAGAGGTATACAGGCGGTCGGGCAGATCGTCTCTCAAGCAAGACTTGCCCTTGCTCAAAATGTCTGTGGACTGGATGCGACGGGGAGTATTAATAACAGTATTCTAAGTAAATCGGTCTAATTAAATATAAAACGGTGATGATAGGTAGTAGGTAGTGGGTAGTTGGTAGTAGGGAAAAATTAAACTTTGACATCTTATAAATTATTTCACCCACCTACTTAGTTGGCACAGAACGAAACAGAAAACTTAAGTCGTGAGTCTTAGGAATCCCCCACTATAGCGCGAAGCGTTTAGTGGGGGAGGATGTCAATTGGGATAGCTGTCTAAAATTGGGGAAAAGACAATTTGATTTGAGGCTTATCTTTATTTTCTCTTAAAGTCATTTCTTTAATTAGCTTGTTTTTTCCCCCTATGTATGTGGCAAATACCTCTCTAGCTCTGGGAGGGCATCTAAAAAGTTAGTTCCCATATTGGCTTTTTTTCCACTCCGAAACAGCGACAGCCTCGATTCACTAACTCCAGAGCGATCGCATACATTTTTGGCTCTAATGTCTAATACCACAAGCATTACATTACGCATTCACCAATGCCTAAAAATTAAATCGGCTACACTGATAGTTTTTTTATTCACTAGATTTCATCTCATTCCAAACCAATTTAGCTGCGCCTAACATTCCTGCCTTATTTCCTAATTTGGCAGTAAGCAACTGTAAGCCTGGACGAGAAGGAGACACTACTCGTCGCTCAATCTCTTTTAAAGTACTCGGCAGAAAAAACCGAGAGCTTGCACTAATTCCCCCGCCAATAATTACGGCTTCAGGAGTTAGAACATATATTAAACTAGCTAAACCTGCACCTAAAGTCCTGCCATAGTTATGCCAAAATGCTAAAGCAGTTTTATCTCCCGATTCTGCGAATCTTCCTATTTCTGCGGGTTGCTTGCCTGTATTACGAATAACTGAACCAATAGAGGCATATTGTTCTAATGAACCCTGATTACCGCTGCGACAGGGAAAACCATCAAAATTGAGAGTAATTAAGCCTAACTCTCCTGCTGCGCCACAGCGTCCAGTAAATAATTTGCCATCAAGAAAAATTCCTCCTCCCACACCCGTTCCTAGAGTGAGGAGAATAAAATCTTTAAATTGTTTACCTGCGCCTAACCATGCTTCTCCTATAGCAGCACAGTTAGCATCATTTTCCAACATAGTTGGTAATCCAGTTTGCGCCTCTAACCAATCGGCAACAGATACATTGTCCCAGCTTGGGAGGTTAATTGATTTTTTGGCAATGCGCCTGGTGGTGTCTGTGGAACCAGGAACACCTAGACCGATCGCACTACAGGTACGATCTTGATTAAGCTGATTGACTCCAGATGCGATCGCTTTTACTACTGGCTGAGGATTGGCTGGTTGGGGTGTAGCTAAAGAAATTGACTCAAGACAAGTTCCATCAGAGAGAAATCGCCCCATCTTAATTGCTGTACCGCCCAAGTCTACACCGATCGCCTCTTTCATTTAGGTTAGGGGCGAACGGCTGTTCGCCCTCACACGCGAATCGCCTCTACGTTGGTCGTTTGCTGCATTATGAATTATTTCCTGGTATTCTGCTTCGGTATATAAATCTGCCTCATTTTCAATTCGATCTATAAATAAAATACCGTCAAGATGATCGAGTTCGTGCTGAAAAATACGGGCGATAAAGTCTGTAAATATTTCCTGTTTGATTTCTCCTGCTTGAGTGGTGTATTCTATTTCTATTTGGCGATATCTCGGCACTAAACCCCGAACATTTGGTACGCTTAAACAGCCTTCCCAATCTTTTACTGTTTCCTCACTATGATTCAAAATCTGCGGATTAATCATTGCCGTTGGGGACATAGTTGGGGCGTGGGGATAGCGATCGCTAGGGTGAGATGTCACAATAAACAGTCGACAGGGTTGGGAAATTTGCGGTGCAGCAATGCCTACGCCTTTACTGGCGATCGCTGTAGCTATTAAAGAGTCAATCAGAGATAAGATATTTTTATCTTCAATCTCGATTACAGATTTAGCTTTGGTTCGGAGAATTTGTGCGCCTATTTGGGCAATTTTCGGTAATTTTGCCATATTTATCTCTCTAAAGCTGTTTTTTGAGCTTATTTAAATGATCTTTGTTTAATTAGTACATTTTAATCATTAAGATATAGATGTTAAATATTAGCAATTTTAATTCAAATCAACTGATAAGATCTTCAAATTACTATTATTATTAAAGTACATAAAGATAGAGTGACAATTTCTTCAGAACAGCTATGGGAACAAGTCTTAGAACATCTCAAACAACGGCTTAGTCGCCCTACTTTTGAGACTTGGATTCAAAATGCCACTATTGAAGATCTTAATCCAGACTATCTGACTATTTTGACTCCCAATGCCTTTGTAATGAATCATTTGCAAAAGCACTATCTTAATATTATTAGTGATGTGGTTACCGAAGTCAGCGGTCAAACTTTAGAGATTCGTTTAACATCTCAACAAGGAGGAAGTCTGGCTTTTTTGACCGATCGGGCTAAGATTGCCTCTCAAAAGTATGGGTTTCCGACAACTAGAAATTCACTTAAGCCAGCTAAATTAAATCCTAAATATACTTTTTATAGCTTTGTGGTGGGGCCAACTAATCGCATGGTACACGCTGCTTCTTTAGCTGTAGCTGAGTCTCCTGGACGAGATTTCAACCCTCTTTTTCTCTGTGGTGGGGTAGGCTTGGGCAAAACTCATTTGATGCAGGCAATTGGGCATTATCATTTAGAAATTAATGCCGATGCTAAAGTCTTTTATGTCTCCACAGAACAATTTACTAACGATCTGATTACGGCAATTCGCAACGATAGCATTCAAACCTTTCGCGAACACTATCGTTATGCCGATATTTTGCTGGTAGACGACATTCAATTTATTGAGGGTAAGGAATATACTCAAGAGGAGTTTTTTCACACCTTTAATACCCTACATGAAGCAGGAAAACAGGTAGTTTTAGCTAGCGATCGCCCTCCAAACCAAATTCCTAAACTCCAAGAACGTCTGAGTTCCCGTTTCTCTATGGGTTTGATTGCCGATGTTCAAGTGCCAGACTTAGAAACTCGCATGGCAATCTTACAAAAAAAGGCAGAATATGAAAATGTCGATCTTCCTAGAGAAGCGATCGAATATATTGCTAGTCAATATACTTCTAACATTAGAGAATTGGAGGGAGCATTAATTAGAGCAACGGCATATATTTCTCTGTCTGGTTTGTCGATGACGGTGGAGAATATTGCTACGGTACTTAATCCTAAGATAGAGCAGATTACTGCTTCTCCCGATACGATTATTGATGTGGCAGTGGAGATCTTAAATATTTCTGCCGAAGATCTCAAAGGGAGTTCTCGTCGGCGAGAAATTAGTAACGCCAGACATATTGCCATGTACTTGATGCGGCAACATACCGATTTGAGTCTACCGCGCATCGGTGAAAAGTTTGGTGGCAAAGACCACACCACAGTCATGTATAGTTGTGACAAGATTTCTAAACAACTCAGAGTAGATCGTCAGCTAAATCAAACTATTTCTTTATTGAGCGATCGCATTAATTTTGTCAGTCGGCAAAAATCTCAAGATTAATCTTTTCCACAGCTTAAGAGTATATTTTCGCACTTATCCACAGCTTTTCCACACACTGCTAAGAAAATTTCATAGTACACTTGTTTTAAAGTATCAGTTGATTTTAATTCCGAGATGAAAATTGTTTGTAGTCAAAGCGATCTAAAAAATAATCTTTCCTTAGTCAGCCGTGCCGTTCCTTCTCGCCCAGAACCAGTAGTATTGGGGAATGTTTTGCTTGAGGCGATAGAAACAACGCAGAAGATTAGCGTTATTGCTTTTGATGGCAGCTTGGGTATTAAAACTAGTTTTAGTGCCGAAGTTATCGAAGGTGGCAGTATTACCCTACCAGCAAAGTTGTTAAATGATATCGTAACTCGTTTACCAGAAATGGAAATTACTCTAGATGTTCCTGAAGATGAATTAAGCCTTGTCGCCACCATCAGTTCTGCATCAGGACAATTTCAACTAACGTGTATTGAAGCCAGCGAATTTCCCGAATTACCAACTGTACAAACTGGAAAAACAATTGAATTGCCCATCTCCGCACTCAACGAGGGATTAGGGGGATGCCTGTTTGCTGCCTCTACAGAATTATCCAAACAAGTACTTACTGGAGTACATTTAAAAACTCAGGGTTTAGGAACGGATAACTTAGGAGATGTTTTAGAATTTGCTGCTACTGATAGTCATCGTTTAGCCGTTGTCGCTGCCGATCTCAATTCTGAATTAGAAGAGTCAGCAATTACCTTACCCGAATTTTCCCTAACTATTCCTGCCAAAGCATTGCGAGAACTAGAAAAAATTGTGGGAGATTCTCAGATAACGGATTTAGTTAAGGTTAGCTTTGATGAACAAATAATCATTTTTGAGTTGGGCGATCGCCTGTTAACCAGTGCAAATATACCAGGAGACTATCCTGCCTACGGACAATTAATACCTAGTAGTTTTACCCGTGAAATTATTTTAGATCGTAAAAGATTGTTGAGTAGTTTAGAATTGGTGGCGGTACTGGCGCAAAAAAACAACTTAGTCAAATTTAGCATCAATAATGACCAGGGAGAGTTAATAGTTTCAGCAGATGCTCAAGATATAGGTAATGCCAAACAGTCTTTACCCGCAGAAATTATCGGCGAAGATATAGACATTGCTTTTAATATTAAATATCTAATGGACGGACTAAAGGCTCTTCCCGCAGCCGAGATTAAAATGCAGTTAAACGAGTGGAATCAACCCGTTATCTTTACACCTTTAGGGGGGTTAAAGATGACTTACCTAGTAATGCCTGTCCAAATTAGAAATTAGTTAATTGTTAGAAAGTTCTTATAAAGTATACATAAAAATATTTTTAACGGCAAAAGCGAGCGGCGGTAGATATGACTCAGACGAAGCGCGAAGACTTTCATACCGTCCGCTCCACTGCGTTGTTAGGCTGAGGGCCGTGTACGATCAACTTCAACTTTCTCTTAGGCAGATCTCAAATGCTAACTCGTGGCGATAAAAACACACATCGAACTCTGCAAAAAAGTTCATATGCCCAAGAATGACGGGAGCATCTCTCAATTCAGTCCAAGCAAATGCGAGTAGAACAAGAGGGAATTCTGCGATCGCAGCAGATACAACCAAACCTCGCGAGTTGCTTCTTGCCAAATTTCCGCTTAATGGAATGAAGACCGTTTGGTTTTCCCAGACTGCCCCTAGTTGGATACCAAGCTCGTAGGGTAGAACATTAACACTTGCGCCCGTATCCAGTAGCGCAGTCACTTCTATAGAACGATCTCCCAGTATGAGAGTCAAAGGTAGATACGGCATGATAATAGAGCGCCCAAGACTATCAATTCGCTCAGTGAAAGAATAGCGTTGCCCATTAAACATTCGTTGCTTTCTTTGCAGCCGTCAGAAGATTTGACAATGCTTGAACTGCCTCGCTATCTGCTTGGGGAGACCACACGACTGCTTCAGTCGATGCAAGTTGCTGAAGCATTATATGCTCTGAATCAACCTTATTTGTTGATTCTAGGTTGCATCCTTCTTCCTTAGCAACCGCTAGGAGGAGAAAATGGATGAGTCGCAGCTTGTCTTGATGAGATAACTGATTAACAGTGGGTAACAATTCGCTAAGTGACATATTGCTTGTTCCAGAGATTATATACCTCACATCTTGCACCAGATCCAAAATCCCTAGTGAAGTAGGGAAAAGGGAAAAGGAAAACGCTCACGATCGGTATTTGAGCTATTTTCAAAATTAGTAACTATATATTGGTGCAAGATGTGAGATACCTCTTAATTGTAATCTTGATTCTTCTATTAGGCTTAGGGCTGTGTTGAGCAACTTATTACGTTAATCGAGTTTCATCTTATTTTTGCTCATCTAATTCATCCTTCACAGCAGTTCCCATCACTTTAACTTTGCTACCAAAGGGTAATGCTGCTGCTTGATAAATTGTTCGAGCAGGTCGTTTGCCTTCTGGAAAAAGCTCGGCAAACAACGCATTCACTTCATTCAAATCAGCCAAGTCAGCAAAAGCAATATCGACGAAGACGATCTCATCGTTTGAAAAACCAGCAGCCCTAATCGCAGCAAAAAAGTTTAAAAAGGCGTGTTCTGCCTCTTCACGCACCGAACCAGGCACATATTTTCCAGAGACATCAACTGAAACTTGTCCACTAATATAGCAAGTACTATTTACTACTACTGCATGACTAATTGGCATTGACCACTGAGGGAGACCCTTGCCCTGAGTAATAAATTTTCGAGTACTCATTGTCAAATTCCTTATAGATAATCCCAAAGATGTTGATTTACAGAACAGGTTTTGCAATCAACCCTTCGATAGTTTTTTAAATACCGATAATTTGAAGCAGTATAACTATTTATTGTATTAAAGACATAATACTACAATAAATTGCGAGCGAATCTTCAAACTTATACCTCAAAGCAAATAATTAAAACTATCTATTGCCATCTTGGCTAATTACGCATAACCTAATCTGTAATTATCTTATTTTTCAAAATTGTTTAGTAAACTAGATAACCATATATATATTTATTTTTATCGCTGCTGGTTATGGTCTACGAATCAAAATTAGATAATAAATCTAGTAAGCTGATTAATCCAGCCCAGCTATGTTTACTATTATCTCTTACTCTACACCTGCTGGTTCTCAAGTTCGGCTTACCTAGCCTAAAATTTGACAATGATCCTGGGAAGAGAAAAGTTTCTGTAATTGAACTTAGCCCAGAACAACAGGCTCGTTTACCAAATTTATCTCCTCAGTTAAATACTCCTAATACTAATAATCTGCCACCGATTGACAATAGCGAACCTGCTGCGCCTTTTGCCATACCTCGTTCTTTATTTCCTGGGTTAGGAGATCCTTCTAATTTACCTCCTGTTGCTATTCCCCCTCCCCCTAATTTTGATAATCTTCCTCCTCTGCCTCCCATTACTGATATTACTTTGCCTCCTATTGGCGATTTATCAAAACTTTCCCTACCACCAAAGATCGAGCCTGGTGATTTTAAAGTAGACCCATCTAAAGTTTCCTCTGCCAATCCGACCAAAAAACCTGTGCCACCTTCTAAGCCAGAAAATGCACAACAGCAAGCTCAAAAATCACCTCAAACAGTCTCTAAACCAGAGCCAAAACCTCAAGAAAAACCAAAGCCAAAACCCACTCCCGAACAAGTTGCAGCCAAAAAAGTCGATAATTCTCAAAAACGCATTGCTAATTTGACTCAAAGCTTGACTAAAAATGAGGAGGGTACAACTGATGAAGATGCCCAAAAAAACTATATTGCTTGGCTAGCTAAGGTAAAAGAAGTAAAGCCTGACGAGATAGAAGTAAAAGGAATTTATCCGCGAGATGCCTGCATTAGACGACTCAAAGGGACTAGTGTATTTGGAGTTGTCGTCAATGCCAAAGGTGAAGTTGTCGATCTAGATTTAATTAAAGGTGCAAAATACCCTATTTTCAATAAACAGGGGGGCGAAGATCTTAGTCAGCTTGTGTTGGAGAACAAAACAAAAAAACCAAAACCCTATCAGGTAAAGCTCAATTATGAATATGACCCCGAAATTTGTCCTTCTTTGACATTGCCATCTATTAGAACAGAAGAGAAACAAAAAGCTGTACCTGCACCTACGCCAAAACCCGAACCGCAGCCCGAACCAAAGCCAGCACCTGCACCTACGCCTGCACCAGAGCAAGAATCACTACCGTCATTACGAGATCGCTTACGAGACATAAAACTTCCTAGTCGCAAACCTTCAGATTTGAAAGACACCCCCTTGCCTCAACAACCAAAGCTTGAACCATAAACCCAAAGCTCACTTAAACGACGGAACACATATTGCATCTTAATACCGTTCGATTAAATATCAGACAAGAAAAAGAAGCACATCCTATTGGATTGCTTCTTCAACTATATTACCGAGTTGATGATAATGACAAAATTAGTCTGTCATTACCAATTTAATTATTTCACAAGCGTCTTGTAATCTAGCAAACTTCATGAAATCTTTGTTGCGTTTACATTTTTAAGTACATAACCTCACGGGGTGACAATGGATTTAAAAAGAAGACAAGACAAGCATTTTAGCCCTCATACCCTGTTGGTAAAAAGGTAGCTTATTGGGAGTAAATATCATTAGCTGTTCGACCCACTCATGGCACATTTGAAAAGCTTCAACCCACAAATTACCATACAAGCCCACCCAATTCGGGCGGTCAACATCCTGGGGAAACCCCAGGATTACGCCCTCAAAAAATTGCTATGTCTTCGATCTTTCCTCAAGTTTTCTTTCAATCGACAGACGTATTCTTTGATGCCTTTAAAGGCAATTGATTGACCTTTTTTGATAGCGCAAGTATAAGCAATTGCTATCAGTAAAATTAAAGATAATAAACGCTCATCTTTACCTTGACATTGCTCTAAATTATAACCACCTGATTTACAGTCACGGAACATAGCTTCAATTCCCATTCGCTTTTTGTAAGCTTTGAGCGTTTGCTTCAAATTAGACAAATTATTAATTAAATACCATCCTTCATTTTTTCTTTTACCACTAGTTATTTTGCTCCAATAGAAAGCCAGATTTACTCTGGACATTCCTGTTTGTTTAGTAAATCTAACTTGTTTTAAATAAAAAGATTTTCCTGGCTTTAATCCTAAAGATATTAATTGCTGGTCTTCTTCTCCTTCTTGTTGAATATATTTATTGCTTTTAGTTCTCAAGACATATTGACGCTAGTTTTTCTATCTGAATTGTTCTATAGCTTTGTAATATCAGTACGGTTATTCTCAGAGTTACATATTGTCTTTGGGTTAATAATTGTGAGATACATTTGTGATAGTATTGTGGCAACATTTTTTAGTTTGGGGTCTTCTTAATTATCTTGACCCCTCTTTTCTACCATTTCGCTGCTACATCCTACTCTCTGTCTTTCTTTTAACTTCTTTGTCACCCCGTGAGAACTACAGGATTAAAGTCTCGATTGAGATCGTTACCGTCCGAGTCTAACTGCACCCGTGCGGTACGAGTCTCCTCTGCAATGGTAGGGAGTAGATCGCAGGGAGTACAAACTAACTGATCGCCATCAAAGTCACACTGATGGTACTTCATGGCATCGTCGGGATTGATAAAGACACAACCTTTAGTATCAATTAGTTCGGGGATTTGATCGTTATCTACAATATAACGACGGATATTATCCTTATTGATAATCGGATAGCGGGTGACGATAACCTCAGTGCCACTAATTATATGAGGGGCTATTACCGTACCTGGTTTAATGTCGGCAGGGAGAGTACCATTGAGTTAACTGCCAAGAGTTACGATAATCCTGAAGCTCGGCGTTGGAATTATTTCCCAACACCACTTCTGGCATTTTATATACTCCACAGGCAAGGCGATCGCGACCCCAATCGTAAGCATGGGATAAGACATCTAAAGCTTGTTTGCTCGGCTGCTGGAGGATATAGCTTTGGTCGTTAGGATCTACTTGGTATTGGACTCCTTGGTTTTGCAAGATGGTAGGTAAATAGCTTAAATCGGCGAGCTGCTGCGGGTTGAGATTGGGTTTAGGAGTTAACCGCCACTGGTTATTTATCTGACTGACCTGCATTGATCCCGTATTGTCAGACCATCCTTTAATCGAACTGCGATCGAGAACTAAGTCATAACCGCGATTTTCAGTGCGTCTACTGTCTATAGCTAGCGTACCTTTGGCGATAAATGCTGGCAAAGGACTATCAGGACTGGAGTTTGCCAGACAAAATTGAAAAGGCGTGTTTTCTTTTCCTCCTAAGATTTGTGCCAGACGAGACGAAATTTTGCCATGACAATCTCCCACCCGCAGGTCTTTAGCTACCTTCCGCTCAATTTCATTTTCATGCTCGAAATCGACGATCTTAACGGTGATAGGCTTGTCTAAATTAGCAATGCCTTCGGTACAGCTCGATACTAATAAAGAACCATATCTACAGCAGTGGTCGGGTTGAGAGGCAAAGAAGCGATCGCGTACCTGCGCTGCTACTTCTGGTTCAGCCATGTACACCGTACCACCAGAAGCTAATAAGACTTCAGTACAGTTGCCTAAGCTGAGGCGATCTAGCTGCGAAAAATAAGCCTGGAGGTTGTAGGCAGGGTCTTGTGTAGCCCTCAGCAGTTCGTCATCAACCTTTACTGCAATGATTCGCTCTTCTGCATCGGGAATCAACTGGGATAAAACACAATTTCCCAGATCTTGATGTCCGTCAAAATTTTGATGAGCGATATTGTAAACCCTGACCTTCAAGCCAGAATCTAGGATTTTGCTCATGGTTTTCTCGTATAATCTTAAAAGTTACATCCGCAGTTTAGTTGGAGCTGATAGAATTAGACCTAATTTACCTAACAAACTAGGTCGTACTAAAGTCCCATACATAATTGAGAATTTATTTGCTATGAGCGTCGGATGCAGTAATTTTCCAGTAAAAGTCCCCAAAGGTTTTAATTACGATGCGGTGGAACAAGCATTGGAACGTCAAGAGCCAGTTTCTTTAGCGGATGAAGGGTGTTATGTCGCCCTGCAACTCTGTATTCAAGATTATCGCCGAATGTTTGAGGCTAATTTTATCGACGGTGAGGATGGATGCTTTACCATTGATTACGAATATCAGACTTTCCCTTTCTACTATGTTCTACATCCACCTACTCCTGTAGATTGGGAGCGGGATTCGGTAGAGACGATGATTGATAAGTCTACTTTCTGGGATTGGTTGTGAATTGCTTTGTAGTGGCTTGAAATCAATCCATAGCCTATTGGCTTCACAACGTATTTACTGCCATTGTTCAAACGAAATACTTTAAATACTAGTCATCATTAAATACTAGTCATCATTTGGCAAATTTTGCTCGCCTTTAGATAGATATATAGCAGTCGAAGTAAAGGTTAAGACGGTAAATAATTATCTCGCGCAAAGACGCAGAGGCGCAAAGAGGTCAAAAGATGTCCTAATCTATTATTCGATTGCTATAAATGAACGCGATCGCTTGTCCAGGTAGCTACTCCTGTGCCAAAAAAATCAGTATCTTCTGTCCAAACAGGGCAATTTAGCATGAGTGATACTGCCACTATGGGCCAGTCATCTATATCTCGAACTGCAATTTTCTGCTTGGCTTCTATTTCGTAAATTTTGTATAAGTTAGCATCCACAGCAGAAATTAAGCTGGTCAATCCTTCTAATACGGAGATCGCTTCATCGGCGGGCAAATTACGTTTCTCGAATAAGGGTGGCAGATACTTTCTGGCATCGGCAAAACAAACTTCGGGAGTAAAGAACTGAGTAGAGCTAACATACTTTAGGATGGTATTTCGCACCTTGTTACCCAACACTGCCCGAATCAGTCTGTTGGCATCGAGGACAATTTTTGTTTCTGCTGCCATGAATTTTATGGCGTTGGTAATTTAAGGTATGATTTTGTGGTAGTGCGATCGCTAACCAAGTAATCAATCACAATTTTGAAAATCAATGCAATGCCCTGAATGCAAATCTAAGCACATTCACAAAAATGGCAACAAGAAAGGTAAACAAAACTACATTTGTGTGGATTGCCAAAGGCAATTTCTAGATTGTTATCAAACACACAGAGGTTACTCGAACGAGTTTAAACATGAGTGTTTAAAAATGTATGTTAACGGTATGGGTTTAAGAGCAATAGGAAGAGTGAAGGGCGTAAGTCATGTTGCAATAATGAATTGGGTTAGAGAAGTAGGAGAATTGTTACCTGATGCCTATGAGCCTGAAAACATTCCTCAAGTGGGAGAATTAGATGAGTTAGAAACATTCGTGGGTTCTAAAAAAGCGGCAAGACCCCGCGTCGCCGACAGGCGCAAGGGAACGCTTGCCAAGAAAACAAGATTTGGCTGTGGACGGCCGTAGATCATTTCCAACCAGGTATTTTAGGATGGGTTATTGGAGACCATAGTGCAGCAACATTCAAACCATTATGGGATATGCTCAGTAAATGGAAGTGCTATTTTTACGTGACAGACGGCTGGAAAGTCTATCCGAACTTTATTGCTGATGGCGACCAGATTGTTAGTAAAACTTACATGACTCGTGTTGAAGGTGAGAATACTAGGCTCAGACATTATCTAGCTCGTTTAAAACGAAAAACCCTTTGTTATTCCAAATCTAAAACAATGCTCAGACATTCGATTCGATTACTTATTCATTATCTTCAATTCTGGGATGTTCCTGTTCCTTGTATCAAAAATAATTTTCGTTGTTAGCGATCGCTTTCTCTTTTTCATACCCTGATTTACCAACGCCAGATTTTCTTCCCACTAATTCTAGTTGAATATATCTGTAAAATCTACGCTCAAACCAGTCAAGATATTTTCACCGTCTATGTTGCGGGGGTTGTCTAGTACCTCTTTATCTCTACTGTTGCGATAGATCTCCACCTGCTTATCATCGGGATTAATCAACCAGCCTAACTTAACACCGCAGTCCATATATTCAACCATTTTTTTCTGTAGTTGAGTTAAATCGTCAGTGGGAGACATAAGCTCGATTACAAAATCGGGATTGATAGGGGCAAATTTACGTTGCAGTTGTTTTGGTATAGCTTGCCATCGATTTAACTCAATCCAACTGACGTCGGGAGATCTAGTTGCTCCATTAGATAGTTTAAAACCAGTGGATGAATCAAACACCTCGCCTAATTTTTTTCGTTCGTTCCAAATCCCCACTCTAATTAATAGCTTTGAGTTTTTTCTACCGCTTTCACTTCCTGTTGGCGGCATAACGATTAGTCTTCCTGTCTTGGTAATTTCAAACCTAGTTTCTGGATTGTCCGTACAAAGCTTCTCTAATTCGCGATCGCTTATTCTTTCAGTAAATGCAGAGATATTAATTGCCGTCATCACAAAAACCTCCTGAATTGTGCGATGACTTAATAATAACTTTTTTTTGTGGTATTAAGAGTATCGAGCTTGAATAATAGCGTATCAATTGCATATCATTTTATGTTTGTCTAAGTTAGTTATTGTTATAAACGTTTATTTGGTAACGTTTATAACAATAACTGCTAATCCCTACCACCTATTTGGACACTAATCGGAAGTTGAGCTATATCTCTTATGTAAGCTAAATAATTGAGCTATATCTCTTACACAAGTTATAATGAAAGCAAGTAATTTGGTAGTCAAACATGAAAAATACTGTTATTCATCAGATTGAGGTTCCCCAAGACAAAGATGAAGTAGCCAAAGCTATTCTGCATCACGTTGAAGCTTCCATAACAGAATCTTCTTCAGAACATCTTCAAAGAATAATCGATGCCCTCAAGCCAAAAGTAGTAGCAGCAGATACTAAGGCTTTAGCCAAGAAAATTGCGGGAGATGATTATAGCGAAGGTAATTTAGCCGTGTTAGAGTTGGCTAACCTAGAACGGTATTATCAACGTCGTCGTGAACTATTAGCCCGAAGCATTACTACACCCGAAGTAGCGAAACTAATTGGCTGTCAGGCAATTACCACCGTACATGATCGCCGTAAAGCAGGTACGCTTTTGGGACTCAAAGATAATGGTGTCTATAAATTTCCCCTGTGGCAGTTCGATCCAGAAGGAGACGATGGGGTAGTAGATGGATTGCCAGAAATATTAAAAACTCTACAAATATCTGATTTTGCCAAATTGAACTGGTTGAGCAAACCATTAAGAGCTTTTGAAAGTCGCACTCCCGTTGAGGTATTGAAAAGCAGTAATGAAGAGGATATTGAAGACTTGCTCGTGGAAGCTAGAGGGGTGGGTGTAGCCCAGTAATGGTAGAGATTAGATATCCGCCACCAACTCGTAATATTAGTCCTCAGTGGTTTGAGTTGAAATCTGGGACGACAATTCAAAGGATATTCGATCCTAACAGTTATGGAGCTACCGCGACGGGGTTCAGATATTATGGTTCATTAAGTAGATTCGACCATCAACAGGGCAACAAGCAACCCAAGATAGATAAGGAACGGGGAATTATTTATGCAGGATTAAATTTATCATGTTGTTTGATCGAGGTATTTGGCGATGATGAAATAATTAAAATACAGCAACAACAGATTGCTTACATTACTCTAAATCACAGCTTGAAATTACTCGATATAAGAAAATCTGGAGCTTGGGATGCTGGCTCGGTTGCAGCAATGACAGTTGATGGCAGACGAAGGCTAACTCAAGCCTGGAGTCGTTATTTCTATGAAAATCCAGATTTATACGACTACGTAGACGGACTTATCTTTGATAATGCTCATAACGGTAAACCCGCGATCGCTTTATACGAACGAGCATCTTCTAAATTATTATCTGCTGATGTCTCTATCTTCAATCTCAATGAGCCAACAATTAGGGAAACTATACTGGCGATCGCCAATCAATTGAATTTATTAGTTGAGATTGAACTATGAAAATTTATATTGTTCCCGTAGTAGAAACAAAACTAACTCATGTGGAAGAAAAAGCGGGAGTTGAAATTAGAGAACCTGCTATAGTTGTACCTGAATCAACCATCACTTTAGAAGATATCTTTGCTGGTTTTTTAGAACTGGAAGTAGGAGATGGTGCTGCTTCAGCCGATACGATTCGCTCTTATCTTTCTCAAACTAAGCAATATCTTGATTGGTGTAGAGATAATTTACTCTCGCCCATAGAGACAGAACCAGAAGACATTAAACTTTACCGTCAACATTTAGTGCAATCGAGATTCGCCAACTCTACCATCGCCACCAAGCTCAATATTGTCAGAGTCTTCTACAAGGCTGCTCTGGCTCATGGATTAATTAAAAGCAATCCCGCTGCTAAAGTCAAAGCACCCAAAGACAGAAAAGATCCTGCTGCTCAGATTACCTTCATGGAAGCAGAAGAATTAAAGTTTCTCTTGGAATATATTCAATCTCAACTAGAAGATACCAAGACCAATAAAGAAAAACTGAGCTTGTTACGCGATCGCATTTTAATTGGCATTATGAGTTTGGAAGGATGCAGAACGGTTGAGATGCATCAACTAAAGATAGAAGATATTGTCAGGCAAGGGTTAAAAACAGGATTACAAGTATCGGCTAAACGAGCTAGTAGAGTTGTTCCTTTAACCGATAATCTAGTCGCTCAATTAGACGAGTATCTCCAGATAAGGCAAAAAGTATTGAGAAGAAAAATCAAACCAATAGATTATGTATTTATCTCCTTGAGTAACAATAGCAAAGGCAAACAATTATCTAGACGTAGCATTAGAGCAATTGTTGATGGCTATTTAAAAGCTGCCAATCTAAAACATACTCCTGGTCGAACGCTGTCGGCACATAGCCTGAGACATACTGCTGGTACTTTGGTGTTGAGGACTAGTTCGGATTTGCGACAGGTTCAAGATTTATTGGGTCACGCCGATCCTAGAACTACTTCTATTTATACTCATGTAGGCAATCGCTGGGAACATAACCCTGGTGCTAGTATTGAAAAGAAGCTCAATCTATCGTCGTAATTTACTTGTTTAGTCTGACTTTAGTTTAACAGCGATAATGGTAATTATCTGGGTTTAAAAAAGGTTAGGCAATTTGTACTACTTGATTTTTAGGTGAAATCGCCTACGAGGAGAGCGAAAAAAAGTGGTAGGAGTTGAACCCACATTCCACGAGACAGTTCAAGGTACTTACGGGTAGAGTCGAGGGAGAATATTACCTCTCGCCCCTCTCTGTTAGATCTGTACGTGCGCCTTTCAGTGCATACAGCTCCCGAAAACCTTAGTCTTGACTTTTGCTCATGTGAATATATTGATGACAGCTTCTATGTACTGCCAGAAGGTTGTTATCATTCCAGTTGTTATGATTACCGTCAATGTGGTGGAGTTCCACCTTTTCATCGTCAATAAACTGAAGTTTGCAACTGCCACATGAATGTCTTTGTTTTCTAAGTGCTTTGGCTGTTGCTCCATCATAGAGAACGTTGTTTCTCTTTGACCAATAATTTATATCTCCGTCAAAAGGTGATTTTTCTCCTTTGACGTTGACAAATTTGTTCTCTGAGAAGCTAACGCTTGGAAAGGCATTTTTTACCATGCTTTCTGCTTTATATCGGTTCTGGTTCTTTTGTTTTAAAAACACTTTAAATGTTCTGTAGGATAAGTTCCATAACTTGAACCTCGAACTGTCCATTTTGCAGTATTTATGATAATTTCGCCATCCTCTAACGATAGGTGCTAGCTTTGACTCTTTTGTTTCCGCGCCATAATTAGAGTTGTTAATAATCTTTTTGACTTTTTCACGGAAGGTCTTGAAGTTATCCATTGAAGGAGTGCTTCTAAACTTTCCGTTGGATTTTTGGACGTAAAAATGCCATCCTAAAAAGTCAAATCCATCTGTCGAGGCTGTTACCTTGGTCTTCTTTTTACTGACGCTCATTCCCCTTTCAGCAAGGAATTGTTCAATTTCGACTTGTAATTTATCCTCACTTTCTCCAGGTTTTAAGAAAAAAACCATGTCGTCGGCGTATCTAATACATCGAGAAACGGTTTGTCCGCTCTGTCTGTATTCCCCAATTTTTTCTATTCCGTTAAGAGCGATATTTGCTAATAACGGCGAAAATGGAGTAGGCACAAAGCGCACTTCCCAATCTTGCGATTGGTGTGTTTCTTCATACCTCTCCCCAAACCCAACGTGACAATTTCTCGTCATTGGGCTTTCCATCATTGTTACCTCCGACCAAAAGAAGGGGTTTGTGCATGACAGGGACGACACAATAGCTGAAGGTTATCTTCAGTATCTTTGCCCTTGTTTTTACGCGGTGTGATGTGATGTAAATCTAGTTTACCTAGTGCGCCACAACATTCGCATTTTGCACCCCTTATAGCTTTAATCTTCTCTTTGAGTTCGCGCCATGTAACATTCTCAACATTACCCATCCAGATTTGGTTAAATAAGGCTTTTTCTGGCGGACTAGCTGTAGTTGTTCCAAATCCTTCTAAATAAGGATTATCTGGAGAACGAGAACGGTATTTCTTTAAGGGCAAATCGCTCATCCGATAAAGGAAGAGGTAATTGTCCCCGTTAACCACACCAAAGTTCCATCTCTTGCCGTTTTCACGGAGTTTGAATCTGTCGAGTACCTTTCGTTTGGACACCTTATGCCGTTTACTTAGCCAAAGAAATAGCCTTTCGTTGACCCAGAAATCTAGGTCTTTAGCTATTTTCTTGATGTTGGTATGGCGATAATAGTTAATCCATCCTCTGAGTACTGCATTCAAAGCCGAGATTTTAAGCAGTGGTGAGTCTTGAAACCATTTCCGTCTGGTCATTTCCTTGACCTTGAGCTTTAACTTCTTGATGTTTTCCTGTGCTGGTGTGACCAACATTTTAGGTCGGTCGTTAGATTTTACGTATCTTTGAACGTGAAAACCTAAGAAGTTAAAACCTTGATTTACATGAGTTATATGCGTTTTTTCGGGAGAGAGTTCGAGCTTTAAATCTTCCCAGAGGAAAGTCTGAAACTCTTCTTTTAGCCTGATAGCTTCTGTTTTACCACCGTTGGTAAGAATTAGCCAATCATCAGCATACCGAATCAGCGCACAATTTCCCATGTGGTTTGTTCGACGACGTTCTTTCTGTTTGCGGTGTAGATTGCCATATTTATTCCACCAGTAGAGGTCTAGCTGGTGAAGATAGATGTTCGCTGTGCGCTGGAGCGCACCCACATCGAAGATGTGGACGGAACAAAGTTCCGTGGCGAACAAATTGCGCCCTGGGGAGTTCCCAATTCGGTGCGCTTGAATAGGCGACCTTCCATGATTCCCGCTTTGAGAAATCGTTCAATTAGATTTAGGAATCTTTTATCAGCTATTCGTTTTGCCAGCAGTTTCATCAGTATTTGATGGTGTATGCTATCGAATGCTCCTTTGATATCCCCTTCAATGACCCAATAGTATTTGTTGCGCCGATTGATGTAGCTATCTAATCGGGCGATACAGTCTTGAGTCCTGCGTCCTGGTCGAAAACCATTTGAACAGTTCAGGAAATCGCTTTCATAGATAGGCTCTAACACCATCTTTTCAGTCAAACGAGTAGACATTGACTTACCTGATGTCTCACGCCATCTCTGTTGTTTAACAGCGTGTCCAAGGTGTAGGAGCGTCGGACGAAGATTCCTTTCGTAGCCATAGTTAAATTCAGGCTCGAAGCCTCATACTGTAACAGAGTGCCAGTACTTTGCCCCTTGTTCCCCAGGCTTCAAACAGGTTCTTACTCATTGCCCCCTGCCTGCTGGGTTAGCCTTAGTACATTAGGGAATGTACTATCTCTTGGTAGTTTTTTCACTCTCCTTGAGCATTACCAAAGTACGCTTCGCAGCGCACTGATTCCACCTTGAGGAGTTCCTTGATTGGGAAATTGCGGGTTAATGCCCGATTTGAGACATCTGCGTAAGCTGCTTATAATGAATTCAGGTGCGATAACCCTATCTAAGATAGCTTTATGGCTTATGCGGTCGAAGCATTTTTCTATATCGAGTTCGAGAACTCTTTTGTTGATTCCGTTTTTGTGGCTAGCCAAATTTAAAAACAAGATTTTTTGAGCATCGTGCGTGCTTCTACGGGAGTCTAAACCCGTAACTTCTAGCGTGGAATGTTGCTTCGTGTGCTGGTTCTAGAGCATATTTGACAAGACATTGCCATGCTCTATCGGCAATGGTAGGGACTTTTAATAGTCGTTTAGTGCCATCTTTTTTAGGGATGGGAATTTCACGTAAACCTTGATGTAGCCAAGTCTTTGTATTTTGTTTTAGAGTCTGCTCTAATTGGAATCGTTCCTTAAACGTTAAAGATTTAGCTCCATCAATTCCTGCCGTTTTCTTTCCAGTGTTTAACTGGGTTACTTGCCTAACTGCTAGCATTCTTGCTGAGTGAGAGGAGAGAATTAGTTTCTGAAGCCGTTTAGCTTTTGCCTTGTCTCCAACTCTTACCGCTTTAAATATTCGTTTTTGTAGTCGGAACAATATTTTCTGAAATTTCTTCCAGTCCAGAAGTTCCCAGTTATCGCTATAACTTATGTTATGCGTCATAATCATGTATTCTACAAAGAATAAACATCTTCTGATTTCCTTTTAGCGCGGAAAGCAAAGCTTTCCCAGTCGTCGAAGACGACGAACTGAGTGCTTCGCACTCTGCACGCCTCATCCTACCCGTAGCCAGAGTTTCCGATGCTCGTCCATCCTATCTAGGTTTACGATCCCCAGAATCTGGTGCTACGTTTTTATTCGTTCCGACAGTCGATTGACTGATGCTTTAGGGCGGTTCACTTTGCCTATTATCTTCTCGGAGAAGCAGCTAACACAGCGATAATGCTGCGAGAATAAGCGATAATGAAGTCCATATTGTTTGTTCAGATTATGGCTCTGACATAAGACACTTTTATAGAACCTGTTTACCCGTGACATCTCCCTTTTAACGCCAGTGTTGCTATCTGCTTTGATTTCAACTGATTGCGTCCTGTTCCCAGCTTCAGCCTGTAGGTAGAGTCGAGGGAGGTTGTTATACCTCGCCCCTCTCTGTTAGATCTGTACGTGAAACTTTCGCCTCATACAGCTCCCGAAACTTTTAGCTTTCTGCTTTTGCTCATGTGGGTATAGTCGTGACAAGATTCGTGTACTGCTACAAGATTGTCATGACTCCAGTTGTTATGATTTCCATCGACATGGTGTAGATGTATTCTCTCATTTCCTGCGAGTTTTAATTTACAGATTGCACATGAATGGTGTTGCCTTTTAAGGGCTTTAGAGGTTTCTCCGCCATAGAGCTTGCTGTTACGCTTGCTCCAGTAAATAAGGTCACCGTCGTAAGGTGATTTTTTCCCTTTGACATTGACGAATCTATTTTCGGAGTAGGGGACTGATGGAAACGCTTGTTTTAGTAATTTCTTACTGGTATAGCGATTTTGTTTTGTCTCCTTATTGAATACCTTGAACGCTCTTTTGCGGATGAAATTAAGGTTATTTCTAGCCCCATCCATTTTGCAGTAGCGGTGGTAATTTTTCCATCCTCTAACAACGGGAGCTAATTTGTCAGCTTTTGTCGTTGCTCCATAATTCGAGCAGTTAATGATGGTTTTTACTTTCTTACGCAAGGCTTGAAAATTATCCACTGAGGGACGACTTCTAAACTTTCCGTTTTTCTGGACTTGAAAGTTCCAACCCAGGAAATCAAACCCATCTGTCGTTGCTGTTAGCTTGGTCTTGTGTTCGCTGATTTCCATTCCTCGTGCAGCTAGGAATTCTTTAACTTTCTCAAGTATTTTGTTCGCGTTATCTTTGGGTTTGAGAATAATCACCATATCGTCGGCGTAGCGAACTGAAGTGTGAATATTCTCTATTCCATTGAGGGCGATATTTGCCAAAAGTGGGCTTGCCACGCCACCTTGCGGTGTTCCTTGTTTTGGGAATCCTACATTTGTTCCTGCTTTGAGACATCTGAAGATGCCAAGCTTCAGCCCTGATGGGGCGATTAGGTTTTCCATTATCGAGGAGTGACTTATTCTGTCGAAGCATTTCTTGATATCCAGTTCGATAACTCGTTTCTGTATACCATTGCTTTGAGAATTCAAGTTATGGAACAGAACTTTCTGAGCATCGTGCGTCGAGCGTCCTGTTCTAAACCCATAACTTCTGGCATGAAATGTTGCTTCGTGGGCTGGTTCTAGGGCGTACTTTGCGAGGCATTGCCAAGCTCTGTCACTAATTGTCGGGACTTTTAGAATGCGTTTTGTTCCATCCTTTTTGGGAATGGGAATTTCGCGCAACCCTTTGTGTTTCCATTCATTAGCTTCTAACCTCAGTTTTTCTTCGAGTTCAAACCTTTCCTTAAATGTAAGGGCTAGTTTTCCGTCGATTCCCGCCGTTTTTTTGCCGTTATTTAGCTGAGTTACTTGACGTATTGCCAAGAATCTTGCTGCTTGAGAACGTAGAATCAGTTTTTGCAGTGACCTTGCTTTTGCTTTATCTCCTGCTCGAACCGCTTTATACACTCGTTTTTGTAAGCGGAAAAGATTCACCTGAAATTTCTTCCAGGGTAAAAATTCCCAAGATTCACTACTAATCTGATTAGTGTGTCCAATCATGCTCTCCTCCAATTTGTGTGTTCTAAGTTCCTCAGACCAGTTACGGTCTGTCCTACCCGAATCTAAGGAATTAATCCTCTCGTCTGGTCTACCGTAAATACGACCTATTTACAGACCTTAGATTCGTTTTTATTCGTTCCGATATGTTGATTGATTGTTCTTTTAGGCGTAGCCATTTCAACCACCTGAATCCCATACTCTTTGCCAATGTCGAATCCATAACTTGGCGGGATACGTAGCTCAGGTAAGATAGGATTAAGATTTACATCTTTGGTTGTCACATCCTTCTAACTCTAGGTTGCTTTTTTAGGCTCTGTTTCACCGTGAGAACTCCCCGTTAGCGTCAGTGTGCGCTGTGAATACGCTCTGGTTACGCCCTATTCCCAGCTTCGATCTCCCGAATTCCGAGTCGGGTCATCGTGGGTAGATTGGGAGTCACTTGTGAGTTTCAAGGGAGGGGTTTTCACCCTCATCAACTAATCAGTTATCATCTAACTTGTTAGTTAGAAGCCATGATTTATGTAGGTTTTTGTCTACTTTCGTCATGAACGAACCGCACGAATTCCGAGTCTGTTCGGCGTGGGCAGATAAGGAGTTACTAATCTCCATAGTGGTGGGATTTTAACCCACATCTAATTGTCAGTTCAAAAGATATTTTTGTTGTCTCTAATATCTTTTGGAAGTCCATACCTCTCTAATCTCTAGAGTTTCCTGACTTCAAAAAGTCGCACGTTTTCTCCCCGTCATCCCTTGGATACTTTATACTCTCTGTTCCCCAGAGGATTTGGGTATCAACGAATCGCACCCCCCGCTTTTTTTCGCTCTCGTATGTAATCGATAAGCTGCTGTACTGTCGCTAACGTCCCAGCAATTTCGTCAGAAATTCTTATAGCGAATGTCTCTTCTATAGTTATTAATAATTAATTCCTGCCATTCTAAAGAATCTATTCCTAAATCGTTCGCTAAATTTGCCGTAGAAGTAACTTGCTCTGGTTCAATATCCAGGCAATTCGAGACAATATTGCCTACTGTTTCTGAAATTTCTAATTTTTGTAACTGAGCGCATTTAATTATTGTTTTAATTCTTTGGATTAATTCAACTATATCTTGTAGTAAAATTACAATTTTCGTATATTCTCGAACATTTCTAGAACATAGAGATTTCGTTTTGTGAGCTTTGAGCCAATTTTGGCAAATCCGCTCGCTATTGTCTTGAAAATTATCTACTTCAAATGCCAGGGAATCAAAACTTTGGGTTTCAAGACTCTTGCTAATTACCGTTTTATAGTTTTGCTCTGATTTTGTAGAATTTGCTATGTCAAGAGAATTATCTTCGATACTACTAGAAATGATATTCGGTGAAGTGCTATTTTTCATAACTGTATGAAACCTAATTTAAAACTACAAAGCCTATGACCAGCTGGCGTTGGTGAATCAAGGTATGATTCTTCAATTTGTCATATCTAATAGAATTAAAAAAGCTTAGAGCTATGAACAGAAACATTTTATATTTCATACATTAAATCACCAACGCCTGACCAGCTTTTTGGTTAGATGATGGTATCAAAATTTCTCTGAAGAGCTAGAAAAGAGTAATTGCTTTAAGTGGCAGACTGACTTTTTAGTTGCGATCGCTACTTTATATAATATTGAAAAGATTGTAGAATATATCCAGATTTTTTCAATAAGTTAATCTCACAAACTGAGTCCACTTCAGCTTGCCTCGACTTCAAAGTAGAAGAGTGCATCGACATAGCATCTTCTCCGACATGAATATTCTTTTGCTAAATGTAGGCATGACAGCGAAGTATTGAGCGAGAGGGACGCTGCAACGTCGAGCAGGACGCGAAGCTAATCTTTTAGGGCTTTGTCCACCCTCGACAGTTGCTTATCGACGAAAACCGCCGAATCCGCACTGTCTCGCAATCAAGCTATTGAGAAATCTTTCACATCCAAACTTTTTTAACGGGACTTAAACAATTTTAGAAGTCAAAATGAGATAAAATACTTTTGCTGATTGAGTTGAACATTATCTTAAATAGCGATCGCTAGCGATGAAAGAAACCACTCCCGCAGCCATGCCTCCTTGCTTCGATAGATGGTGTCAAAAGTTTGATGATTTGCTGAAAAACAAAGCACAAAAAAGAGAGTTTAGGCATTATTTAGGGGGATTATTAGGAGGAAGTGAGCGAAAAAATGTGTCTCAGATGGCTAAAGACGCGGTAGAAGTCACATACCACAAATTACACCATTTTTTAACCGAAGCACCT
This sequence comes from Waterburya sp., assembly GCA_965218345.1. Classification (GTDB taxonomy): domain Bacteria; phylum Cyanobacteriota; class Cyanobacteriia; order Cyanobacteriales; family Xenococcaceae; genus Waterburya. The sequence continues at coordinate 3,404,065 of CBDCKS010000002.1, read as the reverse complement.
TGGTCAGCGCAGAAGATAAATGAGCGTCGTTTAGAGGTGATGAATAAATGCAACCAAACAAGAATAAGTAGAGGATTTAGCCTAATTGTTGATGATTCTGGGCATAGGAAAAGTGGTAACTTTACCGCAGGTGTGGGACGACAGTATATGGCGCGAAATTGGGAAAACAGATAATGGCAATGTTGTGGTAACAACTCATTTATATGATGGCAAAAAAAGCTTACCTTTAGACATAGAGTTATATCAACATGGCGATTCATTACCTGAAGGAAAGTTGGACAAAAATTTCCGTAAAAAACCTACTTTAGCTTTAGAGCTAATTGATAAAAGTTTAGACCGAAAATCCAGACCAGGAATAGTTTTAATAGATTCATCTTATGGTAATAACACCTCTTTTTTGAAGGAATTAGAAGAAAGGAAATTAAACTACATAGGAGGAATTGCTAAAAATCGCCACATTTTAATTAAAGATAAATCAGGAAGAACAGAAGCAATAAGAATAGATGAATACGCCCCATGGATATCTGATGAGGAATTTCAGGAAATTCAAATACCAGGTGAAAAACATAGAACTGTGTGGGTAGCAATACTATCGGCTGAAATATCTCAACTAAAAGGACTAAGAAAAATAGCTATCGTTATGAATGCACCAGTCTTTGAAGCAGCGGAAGATATTGACTACTTAATTACAAATGTTGAGGGAGAAATAGTAACAGAGCAATGGATAGTTGAGACTTACGGTCAAAGAAACTGGGTAGAAGTTTTCTATCGGGAAGCTAAGGGCTGGTTAGGACTAAGTGAATATCAAGTTAGAGAAAAAAATAGTTTAGAGCGACATTTTATTTTGGTATTTTGTGCCTACACTTTTATACTTTGGCATAAGCTTACTGGAGGATTGAGACGACGTTGGGCAAATAAACCTTTGAACACATTTCCTGAAGCTTTGGAGGCATTTCGTACTGCTATATCTTATCGTTTTGTAAAATGGCTCAACCAAAATCGTGACGTATTTACCGCTTATAAAGCTAGTTTAGGCTTTGTTTGGGCTTAATTTTTGTTTAAGTCCCGCTAACACAGCCTCGTATTGCTATAATTAAAATCAAATAAAAAGTAAGGCGATCGCTCTATTCTAAGAATGATATAGCGCGATCGCCTTTAGCTGTGGAATCCAAATTTTTAATTAGCAATTCAGGGTATTATCTAACTCCCAAATACTAATATGATTACTGTATTGATTCCACTGTTGGTATTTTAATTTTAAATAAGAATCTACAAAATCTTTTCCCATAGCTTTTGCCAAAACTGTATTATTTTCTAGACAGCGTAAAGCATCTAGTAAATTACCAGGAAGGCGTTTGTCCTTATCTGATGATGGTTCGGTGTAGCTATTATTATTAGAGCGATCGCCTGGATCTATTTTACGCTCAATACCGTTTAATCCTGCTGCAATAATTGCTGCGGGAAGTAAATAGGGATTTACTGCACCATCAGCCAGTCGAAATTCAAACCGACCAAGATCGGGAATACGAATCATGTGGGTGCGATTGTTGCCAGTGTAACTAATAGTATTAGGCGACCAAGTTGCGCCCGATACTGTATTGAGGGCATTAATCCGCTTATAAGAGTTAATTGCAGGATTGGTAAAAGCGCACAAAGCAGAAGCCGACTCTAAAACTCCGCCAATAAATTGATAGCCTATGGCTGAAAGCTCTGATTCTGATTTTTCGTCTTCAAATAAATTAGTCTTGCCTGTGTTATCCCAGACGGAAACATGACTATGACAACCGTTACCAGTTAGATTGGCAAAAGGCTTGGGCATAAAGGTAGCACGAAATCCATGTTTCTCGGCAATACTTTTAGCCATATATTTAAAGAAAGCATGACGATCGGCTGTAATCAATGCTTCATCATAAGTCCAGTTCATTTCAAACTGCCCGTTACCATCCTCATGATCGTTTTGATAAGGTTTCCAACCCAAAGTCAACATGGCATCGCAAATTTCACTAACCACGTCATAACGGCGCATCAATGCCTGTTGATCGTAGCAGGGTTTAGAAGAGCGATCGCGACTGTCGGAAATTTCTAACTCATCTGCCGATAACAGAAAATATTCGCATTCGACCCCAGTTTTAATCGTGTATCCCCGTTCTGCGGCTGCTTTAAGTACCTGCTTTAGTACTACCCTAGGACTCTGCATAAGAGGATCTCCATTTATATAGAGATCGGCTGGCATCCACGCCACATCTGGTTGCCAGGGTAACTGAAAGAGGCTATGGGGATCGGGCATGGCGAAAATATCAGGATCGGCGGGACTCATATCTAACCAAGCAGCAAATCCGCCAAATCCTGCACCACTTTTTGCCATTTCGTCGATACTTTGGGCAGGAACAAGTTTGGCTCTTTGCACGCCAAATAGATCGGTAAAAGAAATGAGAAAATAACGGATTTTGCGATCGCGAGCTAGTTCTGATAATAACATCGTGGTTGACAATACCTCACACAACTAACTCTTACTATGAAGCGATCGTCTGTAGATGTTTGTAACTACCACTACTATTCAACGTCAGTTCAGGTTAAGACAATTAAAGGGTTAGGGTAGCTATAAGCTCTAAGCTTTAAGTTTTAAGCCTTTAAAAGATTTTCTGACCAGCTAGATTAAGAAATTTGCTCAGAAAAAATAATTTTCTAATCAAGCCATTGGCAAGGGTTTTAGCTTATCCTGAACTCAGGTTACGATTAAGCTTTTAGCTTTTAGCTTTAGTATTCAATTAACCCCTGCATCAATTCTTTAATGCTTTGTTTGATTGTTTCTGGGGTATAAGGTGCGATCGCTTGCCAAGAATTAAAAGACAAGCTATTCCAAAGATTGACATCATTATAAAGACGTAAAATTTGTTTAGCAAACTCTTCAGTATTGTTAGCCTCTAGAATATGCTCTTCAGGCTGAAGATTCATGCCTTCGGTGCCAATCTCAGTCGAAACTACGGGCAAGCTATATTCTAAGCTCTGACCTATTTTTCCTTTCATTCCTGCTCCATACCGAAGCGGAGAAACTGATAGCTTATGGCTTAAAAAATAGGAGCTAACGTCATCTACATATCCAGTCACCGTAATTTTATCCCCTGCTAGAGCTTTCACTTCAGGCGTTACGTTACTGCCGATCAAAGTTATTTTAATATCGGGCTGTTTTTGCCATACTAGAGGCATAATTTTTTGGCATAACCATAAAACTGCATCAACATTAGGGGGATGATTATAGCTACCGATAAACAATATTCCTGAGCGTTCATGAAAACTAGGAATATCTCCTTGATAGGAAAAATGAATATTAGGCACGACGGCTACTTTATCTGTAGATGTTGTTTTTGGTTCAAGCTGTGCCTGTAATATTTCTTGTTCAATCGCGGTTACGGTAATAGTTAAATCTGCCTGCGAAGCCAGGCGTAATTCTGTGGCTTGCATCTGCTGCCAGTCTTTTGCTAACTCTGGGCTTTGTTTGGCTGATAATTCCCAGGCTCTTTTTAGCCGTAGATAGTGTAGGTCAATAGTGTCGTAGATAACTTTAATTGACTGTTTTGATTTAATTAATGATGTGTACTTTTCATTTAGTTCGGGGCGACAAATCCAAGCCACATCAATCAAAGAAAGTCGTTCGTTTATTTGTTGGTCGATAGTATTGCCGTAACCCTGTTGAGTATAGAGAACTTCTATTTGTAAATTCTCCATAACTGAGGTGTATGGTTCAGCTTTATAGCCATTATCCGCAGCAAAAATTACGTGAAAATTAAGAGATTTAAATATTTTTAGCAGTTCAAACAAACGACGAGAACCAGACTCCTTGTCGTAGCAAGGCATATAGCTATCGATAACCAAGATAGTTTTGTTGCCCAAATATTTCCTGCTGGCTAAAGGAACATTGGCAACGCCAGTATTAGGTAAATATTGACCGTTGAGGACATTCTGCCACTTTTGCCGAAATTTAACTCCATTGACTAGCTGATATTTTTTAGTACCACTACTGGTAGAAGTACCAGAACTAATTCCCTCGTAGTGAATTACCTCTGACTGGGGTTGATACATTACCTTAAGCCCTAGTTGGTGACGAATAGCAAAACAAAGATCCGTATCTTCATAGTAAGCAGGGGCAAAATCCTGTTCAAAACCCTTAAGACGCTCAAAGATCTCTGTCCTAACCATTAGGCTTGCTGCCGAACAATAGTCTACAGGACGCAGATAATTATATTCAGGGGCATTTGGGTTATCTTGTCTGCCATAGTTCCAGCCTGAGGCATCTTGCCATATAATTCCTCCTGCTTCTTGCAAAGCACCTTGAGCATAAATTAATTTTGAACCTACTGCACCAACCCGATCATCTTGGTCTAAAACTTCTATCAGGCTTTCAATGCAGTTAGGCTTGATTTGCGTATCGTTATTGAGGAAATAAAGGTATTTACCTTTGGCTAATAATGCTCCTTGATTACAAGAATAGATAAAGCCTTGATTAGACTGATTGTTAACTAGGTTAATTGCCGAAATTGGCTCTAGGATACTTCTTGTCTCATCCGTAGAGCAATCATTAACCAAGATAATCTCGATCGCCGTAGACTTAAGAACATTAGTGGCGATCGCTTTTAAACAGTCTAGAGTGTAATTTAGCTGATTGTAAACAGGAATGATAATTGAAACCTGAGGCTCGTTACTGTGGGGCAAAATCTGCTGTAGTTCTGCCCCCAAGGACTTTAAATCTGACTGACTATATTCAGCTACAGCAGTCGATACATTGCTAATATATTGCCCGACATTGCAGTTGGGTCGCTTCAGCAGAATTTCCTGTAAACGTGCCATTGCTGCACCGTTTTTTGGCTGAATTTGCAAAGCCATCTGATAAGTAACGATTGCCTGATCTATTTCTCCTGAGCGTACTAGAATATCCCCCAGTTTGAGATAAAACTTCAGATTAGTTTTATCAATTGCCAAGGCGTGATGGTAAACTTCAGGATCGTCAGGATTTTGTTCAATAGCTAGCTGAAAATGTTTTAGGGCAACCTCTCGATCCTGTTGGCTACGGCGAAATAGCGCGTCTCCTAACTTTAGCTGAATTTTAGGCAGATCTGGCTGAATTTTAGCTGCCTGTTGGTAGAAGTCCACCGCCCGATCCCAGCGATCTAGTTTGCCGTAGGCTTCAGCCAGATTATAGTATGACCAAGGAAATTGGGGATTAAGTTTAATTGCCTGTTGATAGATAGGAACGGCTTCTGACCATTGTTCTAACTGAATTAGAGCATAGCCCAAATTATTATATGACCAGAAAAAATCAGAATTAAGCTCAATTGCCTGACGATAAGCGACAATAGCCTCTGACCATAGTTCTTGGTGAGTTAAAACCTCTCCTAGCTGGTGAAAGGCAGCACTATTTTTAGCATCGTATTGAGTTGCTCTTTGATAGCAAAGAGTAGCCTGTGACCACTGTGATTGCAGCCGATAAAGACTACCTAAACGATAGTACAATTGAGGATCATTCTGTCCATATTTTAAAGCCTCAACGTAGCAGGCGATCGCCTTTTTTCTAGCTCCTAACTGAACTAATAATTCTCCTAAACCCAAATATGCAGCTATCAGATCGGGCTGCTTGACTATAGCTCGATGATAGCAGGTAAGGGCTGAGCGTTGCTTGCCCCAACTGACCAAGTTTTTGCCTAACTCTAAATACTCAGCAGCACTTGCGTTTTCATTGTCCAAAGAAATAGCCTTTAACAAATGTTCAGCAGACTGTTTTTTGTCTCCAAGTTGAGTTTGGGCGCGGGCTAAATCGCGATATGCCTTTGCCATTTTGGGGTTCAAGGCGATCGCTTTTTGGTAAGATTCAACTGCTTCTGACCATTCTTGTTTTTTAGTATGCAGAGTGCCTAAACTATAGTGATGTTCGGCTTCTTCGGCAAAGGATTTAGAAGATTGTTGACTGGCTATTTGTAGTGGTCTGACAGCTTGAGAATTAGCTTGAACGTCTAAACCAGCAGGTTTGGTTAGCTTTAAGATTACCTGACAGTATTTGGCTGCTTCTGACCACAGCTCTAATTGCTCACAAAGAGCAACGATTTCTCGGTATATATCTATTCGTGGTTCAAGTTTGGCTGCCTGGAAATACTGTTCTAAGGCAGGCTGTAATTCTCCCTGTTGCTTTAATAGTTGCCCCTGACGTAAATATTCATCTAAGGATTGAACTGAATTTATAGCACTTGTGGAAGATTGCTGGCGTTCTGAATTAGAAAAAACTTTGGTTGACCTTTTCTCTATTTCATGAGCTTGAGTTAGATAAAATTGGGCTTTTTCAGATTGTTGTTGCTTTTGATATACCTTTGCTAACTGTCGGTATACGCCAACCAGTTCAGGTTTAACCTGAATTGCTTTTTGATAATGGACAATAGCTTGTGACCATTGTTCTTGTTTAGCGTAGAGATAGCCTAGATTGGCATAGACTTCAGCAAAATTTGGCTCAATAGAGATTGCTTGAAGATAACAGCCAAGAGCTTCTTTGGTTTTGCCTATTTTCTGGAGGGCATCGCCCATTAACTTGTGAGCGTCCGTCAGTTTTTGATTTAAGACAAGTGCTTCAGCACAGGCTTGAATTGTTGATTGCCACTCTTGCTTTTGCCAATAAATCTGCGCTTGATTTAAACAAACTTGAGCCTCATCTATCTGGGTCATCTGCGTTATTAGTAAAAAGAAAAGTCATTTGCAGTCTTCAGTCGCAAGAATCTTGAAAATATACCCTAACTAATCAACGCAGCATATTAACGCTAATTACCCACGGCAAATTTAAATCAAAAATTCATTAGCGGTCAGCCTCCCTATCTCAATTAAGCGAAGTAATATTGTCAAAATCATCCCCACAAAGAGAGGCAAGTAAACCACTCTTAGACTCAAACCAAGGAGGACAAACAAGAAATGGTGAAGATGACACCGCAGAATCTAACATCAAAACTTGTTTTTGCCCACTAGCGTAATTAATCTCAACACTTAATTTAGATTTGGCTCGGCGTACACCTGGTCGTAATAATTTTTGTATTCCTCACTCAACAGAGGTTGCCACCAATCGCGATTGGCTAAATACCATTTCACCGTGTGGCGCAAACCTGCTGCAACTGTTTCTTGAGGAGTCCAGCCTAGCTCCCGTTTAATTTTGCTGGCATCAATGGCATAACGACGGTCATGTCCTGCACGATCTTTGACAAAGGTAATCAAGTTTTTAGCAGGGGTAACGGGTAAATCTGGGGCAAGCTCATCCATTAGGCTGCATAGCTGCTCTACCAAATCAATGTTTTTAACTTCGTTGTTACCACCGACGTTATAAGTTTCTCCTGGTTGACCTTTGTGAATTACCACATCCAAAGCACGACAGTGATCTTCTACATAAAGCCAGTCGCGAATATTTTGCCCATCACCATATACAGGTAAAGGTTTACCTAAAAGAATGTTGATGCACATTAAAGGGATCAACTTTTCTGGGAAATGATAAGGACCATAATTATTAGAGCAGTTAGTGATCGTAGTAGGCATTCCATAGGTATGGAAATATGCCCTCGCCAAATGATCGCTTCCTGCTTTAGAAGCGGAGTAAGGACTGTTAGGAGTATAGGGTGTTGTTTCGGTAAAGGCAGGATCGTTAGCTTCTAAGCTGCCATAAACTTCATCAGTAGAAACATGGAGAAAACGGTCATTCTGTGGTTGCTCTCTTTTGTTCCAGCGTTGGCGAAAAGCTTCTAAGAGGGTAAAAGTCCCCACCACGTTAGTTTGAACAAATGCTCCAGGACCAATGATAGAACGATCTACATGAGATTCGGCAGCCAAGTGCGCCACAGTATCAATATCTTCTGACTCTAAAAGATGATCGATTAAAGAGCGATCGCATATATCTCCTTTGACAAACCTTAAATCAGAATTGTTTTCTAAACTTGCTAAATTAGCTTTATTTCCCGCATAGGTTAAGGCATCTAAAACCACGATGCGATCGCCTTGGTAACTGTTGCACCAATGATGAACAAAATTAGAGCCAATAAAACCTGCTCCCCCTGTAATTAATATTCTCCGAGGCTTTCTATTATCTTGTTGCATAAGTTGTTGATTTTGTGTATGAAATCCCTAGGTAGAAAATACTGCATTGTAGCAAAGGTTGTCACTAATCAACTTAATTTTTGTGGTTTGAATAAATTTTGCTAGCTTAAAGAGCGATTTTCTCTTTTTTATTCATATTGATAACGAATAGACTCATAAACATTAAGATATTGTGACCCTGCATTCTTCCAAGAATAGTCGCATTCCATGCCCTGCTGGACTAACTGCTCAAATTCTTTGGGATAATCGTAATACAAGCCGATCGCTCTTTCTATAGCTGATTCTAGAGCATGGTTGTCCATCTGATAAAAGACATAGCCATTGCGTTTTTCGGGAGCATGATCTGAATCGTGATCGCGGTCAAAAACAGTACTTAGCAAGCCACCAACACCCCGCACAATAGGTACTGTGCCGTATTTTAGGCTAATTAACTGAGTTAGTCCGCAGGGTTCAAAGTTACTGGGAACAACGATCATATTTGCCCCTGAATAAATCAGATGAGCTAGTTCTTCATTAAAACCAATTTCAAGATGTACGTCAGGATTATCATTGAGGAAATATTTTTCATGGAGGAAGCGATTATTGACCTCTGCCGAAGTTCCCGAACCCAATAAGACAAACTGAGCATTATGTTGCAAAGCATAGTAAATCGCATGATGTACCAAATGTACGCCTTTTTGCTGATCTAAACGACCTATGTAGGCAATTACAGGCTTATCGGCATCTTGCAAAAATAGTCGCTCTCTCAAAGCTTTTGTATTTTTGGCTTTCTCAGCCAAGCTATCTACATCATACTCAAAGGGGATAAGCTCATCTAATTTAGGATTCCACAGCTTATAATCGATACCGTTAAGAATGCCACTAAATTTGCTTTGATGAATTTCTAGAGTATGACCTAAGCCATAGCCAACATCAGTAAAGCGAGCTTCCCAGGCGTGGTGGGGAGAAACGGTGTTTATATAATTGGCATAAACGATCCCGCCTTTCATTAAGTTTAAGGCAAAGGGATTAAAATTATCTCTCAGGCGATCGTAGTGGAAATAGTAATCTGGTCTATTTAAACCTGTGGCTTCTAAGATTTCGTTGCCACAACTGCCTTGGTGTCTAAAATTGTGGATGGTGTAACAAACTCTTTGGCGTTCCATACCATAATACTGATACATTTCGTATAGCATTACGGGAATCAATCCAGTTTGCCAGTCATGACAATGAATAATGTCAGGACGTTTATTGCTCTTAAGCAAAAATTCCATCGCTGCTTTACTAAAGAAAGCAAAGCGCATGGGATCATCTTCACCACCGTAGACATAACCACGATTGAAAAATTGATCTTGACTTTTGGGTTGGATGAAAAAGCATAATCTACCATGTACCCAACCACAAAAGACATCACATTTGATTTCGCCACCATACCAGGGTACATCCAAATCTTTGTATGCCTCGTGCAGACCCCAAATATGGTCGTATCTCATGCAGTCATACATCGGCAGAATTAGCTCGACACAATTACCGCGATTTTCTAATTCTCTACTCAGCCCATAAACGACATCTCCTAAACCGCCAGCTTTGATTACAGGAGCGCATTCGGAGGCAATCTGCACGACGTACATACTTTAGATCCTCTCTTAATAAAACTTTATAATTATCTATTTTTATTAAGATTCTAGACCACAAATTCAATTTACGTGGATTTAAGCGAAAAAAAGTACAAGAATGTTATCAAAAATAGCCTGAAAATGAGAAAAGGCGGAAAAGCTTAACTTCTATCCTTCCTGGTCAACTTTTTAAAGCTTTCTCCCTGTAGATCGTAAGAGATTGTTTGTAAACAAAGGATCAAATTTTTCTATTGTTGGATATTGGGGTATTTGGGGTAGTGAAGTATTTGGAGTAGATTAATAATCAATCTCCACTATCCTTAATATTTACTTTGCAAACAGTTCCTAAGACTAGATTGCTACTAGTGAAAATTGATTACCTTGCCACGAAAAACAATGTAATTATAAATATTGTAAGCCAACATAATCGGAATCAAAAAACCAACAAAAATAATCATAAATACCAATGAACTGGGACTAGCAGCAGCTTGGTAGATAGTAATTTGGGTGGGAATAATATAGGGGAAGACAACTAATCCTAATCCTAGAAATGAAATAAAGAACAGCAATAGAGTCCAAACAAAGGGGCTATTTTCTTTTTCTAGATAAAGGCTTCTTAGGAGTAGAAAGATTAATAATGCTCCTAACAAGGGAATCGAAATAAAAATATAAACTAATGGTGCTTCAAAAAGTTTAGTTCTAACGCTTTCAGAAAAAAGGGGGGTAGTGATAGTTAAATATACCGCACCGACAAAAGTAGTTATTGCTGAGATTCTGGCAGTCAAGTAATGGGTCGTTTGTAGTTCACCTTCAGTCTTTAAGATTAAATAAGTTGAACCAATCAGAACATAGCCTTGAATTAGAGTTAAAGCCACTAAAAGCGATCGCAAACTCAACCAGTCCCAAGTTCCCCCAATAAAATGACCAGCACTATCTACGGCAATACCCTGTAAAATTGCCCCCAAGGCAAATCCCTGACCGATAGCAGCCAAAAAACTACCGCCACCAAAAGCTATATTCCACAAAAACTTAGTTTCCGAGTGTTCGCGAAATTCAAACGCCACAGCGCGAAAAATCAAACCAAAAATCATCACCATAATAGGAATATACAAAGCCTGAAGAATTGTGCCATAAGCCAAGGGAAACGCCCCAAATAACGCCCCTCCCATCAAAACCAGCCAAGTTTCGTTAGCATCCCAAACGTTGCCCAAGCTAGTCATTAAGATGCCGCGCCGTTCTTCATTAGATGCAGTTATAGAAAGGATTCCTACCCCCAAATCGAAGCCATCGAGCATCACATAGAGAAATAAGAACAATGCCAAAATAGCAAACCACACCTGGGGCAAAAAGTATTGAAGAGGTTCCATTGTCTTTAAATAATAGAGTTGTTAAGAATTGACCACTCCCACAGCTAAAAAGCAGTGGGAATCTTGGCTAGTCCATTACTAAACTAACACTCCACAAGTTAGGATCGAACAAGCTTAACTGTTTAATCTTTATTGGGTTGCTATGCTCATCGGGCAACCCCAATGATATCTCAGTAGCCGTAACTTTCCGACGCACCGTCGGTAGCTGGTTAGGGTTAACTCCCAGTTGCTTTAAACCCCTAGCTAAAATTGATTTTGAGGCTTGAATATCACTATCTTCCAAATGATTGCACTCAAGGCAAAAAAATCGTTCTTTTTTACGGTTTTCTTTGGCTGTGTGACCGCACTTATGACATTCGCGACTTGTATTTTTGGGGTCAACTTCAACATAGTGCCGTCCTAACTTCTCAGCTACGGACTGTACCTTGAGTTTTAATTCTCCCCAAGCCGCATCGCTAATCAATCGACTCAATGCTTTCTTAGCATTGCGTCCATTTTTAAGATACTTTCCATTTTCATCGAGTCCAAATGCGCCACCTGTGGGCGCATATTCCACGCCCGTTCTTTGAACTTTTTTAGGCTGGCACTTCTTTAAAAGCCCTTTTATGTTGAGGTTTTCAAACACCAATACTTCTGCTTGTCGGCATAATTTATTGGCTATTTTCCAGTGATAGTCTTGCCTTTGGTTGACTATCTTTTGGTCTATTTTGGCTAGGTATTGATATGCTTTACTTCTGTTTTTAGAGCCTTTCTTTTTTCGACAAGCACGTCTTTGTCTGATACTTTTTCTGCGCTCTAATCTTTGAGCGAATCTGGGATTTTCTATAATCTCATTGTTACTTAAACTTATCAGTTTTTTAATTCCTAAATCTGCCCCTAACGCAATTTTAACTTTACTCAATTCTATTTTAGGTACATCAGGGATAGTCTTGTCTTCCAGTCTTAAAGAAATATGCCAGCCATCGGCTTTGCGCCTAACTGTTGCAGATTTAATTGTCATATCAGTAGGAATACTTCTGGAATTAAAGTATTTTAGCCAACCAACTCCAGGTAAGTAAATTGCTTTTTCAGCAACTTTTACTTGTCCTGGAGGATAAGTAAAACTTTTAAACTTACTTCTAGTTTTAAATTTAGGATATCCGCGACCATTAAAAAAGTTATCAAAGGCTATATTCAATCTTTTTAGGTTTTGCTGCAAGACAGTTGAATGAATTGTCTTGTACCAAAATCGTTCTTTTTTGAGAATTGGCAATGCTGAACTTTGCTGTTCGTAAGCACTACGTCTTTTGCCATTGTTTTTCCAAGGGTATCCGTTAGTCGCACTCTTGTTAACCGAACAAGTTAGAGGACAGCATTCACCTTGATTGTCCAAGCGGGAATAGTTACCTAACTTTACTTGTTTAACTTGTTCGTAAGCTTCGATTCTATCTCTCAGATTAAAATTGTAATTAGCTCTCAACATGAAAAGCCAATTAGTCATTTTATCTGTTTGAGTTGTATTCGGTTTTAGTTTAAAACAATATGCCTCAAACATTGACTATGTCCGCCGATTAACTTAAAGTATAATACAGCTTTATGTTTCGCTTAAAAGGATATACTTCTAGAACATTAAGAAAGCAATACCCACATTTGATGAAATTGCCTTCAATGTGGACTCGCAGTTATTATTGTGAGTCCACGTCATCCGAAGTTTCCTCGGATGCTCGTGCTGGACGTGGGACGGCAGGAGAAATGTCTGCTACTACTATTAAAAATATATAGCCAATCACAAGCTATGACTGCGCCTTAAAAGACGCGACGCTTACATCCAACGATTGAAGCCGTTGGTTTTAGCTTTAACCCCTATAAAAATTGGCTGATGCTTTAGATAATCATAAAATATTAATATTCATGGCAGATAGACTTAAGAATTTGTTGAAGTCAACACCGCGATTAAATTCGGCGACTAGCCGTCGCCCTCTCTCGTGATCATTTTTTGCTATGGTTTGGTTTGTAGCAATAACTAACTTCAACATACGTAAATGACCAATGAGCAATATCTTAATTAGTAACGATGATGGTATTTTTGCTTTAGGTGTACGTACTTTAGCTAATACATTGGCACAGGCTGGTCATCAGGTAACGGTTGTCTGTCCAGATCGCGAACGTTCGGCTACTGGACATGGGTTAACTCTTCATCAACCAATTAGAGCTAAAGAAGTGGATTCTGTCTTTGATGATAACGTGATTGCTTGGTCTTGTTCGGGAACTCCCGCCGACTGCGTTAAATTTGCCCTGAGTGCTGTTCTCAAAACTCGACCCGACTTTGTTTATTCGGGAATTAATCATGGTTCTAATTTGGGTACGGATGTTTTATATTCTGGTACGGTATCAGCAGCCATGGAAGGAGTACTAGAAGGTATACCTAGCGTTGCTTTTAGTTTGGCAAGCTTTTCTGTCCTAGAGTTTCAACCCGCAGCAGATTTTGCTCTTAAGCTAGTGCAGCAGATGGCAGGTCAAGATTATCCCAAACCACCTTTATTAAGCGTTAATATTCCCCCTGTACCAGCCTCAGAAATAGCAGGAGTATCAGTTACCCGTCAGGGTTTACGTCGCTACATTGAGAAGTTTGCCCAAAGACTAGATCCTCGTGGCAAAAGCTACTATTGGCTAGAAGGAGAAATTATCGAAGATATTGAACAGCCAGAAGATATTAATTTACCGCCTCATATTTTGACAGATGTTCAGGCAATTCGCGATCGCTATATTACTATTACTCCCCTGCAATACAATCTTACCGATGCAACGATAGTTAAGCATCTTTATGGTCAAGAGTTTTATATAAATTAACAGCAAAATTCTATGGCATCAAGCAAAAAAACATTGTTAAATATCATTGAAAAATAGAGGTTTGGGGTCAAATAAATCACGACCTTTATACAAAACCCATCTAAGATAAGAATAGACAGATTTAATTTAGCAAGAGTTTTTCTTTTTACTGTTGGCGATCGCATTTATTTTGATTTTACCGAAACTAATAATGACTGCCTGACTTACGATGTTGAATTGCCGTAATCCCATTTGTTGCTGATACTTCACCTTGGTCTACTACTGCATAAATCAAAGTGCGATCGCCCGATGGCAAACGGCTTTGGACAGTACATTCAACGTAAGCTAAAGCTTCTTCAATAATTAAGCAGCCATTAGTGGCGGTTTTGGTAGTTACATTATCAAACGAGTTAGTACTTTGAGCCGAAAAATTTCTCCTGACAGTTCTGCCTTCATTAAGGATATTTAGCACAAACTTATCTCCTTGGTTACTAATCAAATCTACATTTTGTGATTCAGCCACCGCAACCATTAATCCAGGAGGATTAAAAGTTGCTTGAGACACCCAAGAAGTAAGAACCCCGCTATGATGATTATCTTGACAGGTAGTTAGGACGCAGAGAGAACCAACAATTCTACCGACTGCTTGTTCGGTGCGATCGATCCGAGTTTCTGTTACTGCTTGTCGAGGACTACGGAGTTTTTTACTTTTTTTTAGTCTTTGAGTAAACTTTTTTCCAGCCTGTTCGCACTCTTTTAAAGTATTAACAGTAGGACTAAAACGAACGCGGATTGGTTCAAACCCAAAGTTATAATGAGCATTTTTTAGTTTGTTTTCTAACATATCGATCGCCTCCCCACTCCAGCCAAAAGAACCAAATACTCCTGCTAACTTAGTTTTCGCTGCGTTAGCTAACACAATTCCTAATGCTGTTTGAATTTGAGTTGGTGCATGACCGCCTAATGTGGGCGAACCAATGATAAAACCATCACAAGCTTGAATTGCTGTGGTAATTTCGCCCGTTGATGCTAGTTCGCAGTTAATTGATTCTACCGCCACTCCCGACTCTGTTAAGCTGTGAGCGATCGCGCGAGCCAAAGTTGCGGTGTTACCATAGGCAGAGGTGTAAAGCAAAACTACTTTAAATTCTTGTGCTTTTTGTTCTTGACACCAGGAACGATAATCGTAGCTAAAGCGACTGAGACTATATTTGATTAGCGAACCGTGAGCAGGAGCATATATTTTACCGTCAAAAGCCGTAAATTTGGCTAAAGCTGCTTTCAACTGTCTGATTTGGGTGGCGTGAAGACAGTCAAAATAAAAACGGCGGTCTAAATCTAATTGTTTCCAATTTTCATCGAAGATAGAATCATCGCACAAGTGCGCTCCAAAAAACTTATCGGTGTAAAGAATTTTAGTTTGAGGATCGTAAGTACACAATCCATCTACCCAGCGAGGAGTAGTTACGCTAATAAACTTTAGTTGATGTCCCTGTCCCAAGTCTAAAGTATCATTGTCTCTAACTACTTGAATTCGCGATCGCCATTGGGGAAAAATTAAAGCACCCTTTAGAGCTTTGACTGCTGGTTTAGAACAAATTATTTTGGCTTGAGGTGCATATCCTGCTAGTACTTGTATAGTTGCTAATCGATTAGGATTAACGTGCTGTAAGATGATGTAGTCTAATTTTCGATAATCAAGATGTGCTAAAGTCTCCAGATAAATTTTGGTAAAAGATTGTCCTGGCGGATCGATTAATGCCACTTTATCAGCTTGAATCAGATAAGAATTAGAAGTCGTGCCTTTTTGACGAGAATATTCCACTTCAAACTTTAATCTATCCCAAGTGCGAGATCGCAATACTTGAGTATTAGTAGCAATTTGGGCTACTTGAACATCTCTTTTTTTAGCTGTGGGTTGAATGGTTGTTTGTTTCATGGTTTTTGATGTTCGATCGGTGATGGTTGATTACTGTAGGGGCGATTCGCGAATCGCCCCTACTTTTTTTTATATCGTTCGGATATTTTTTGTTCTGGATCGACACCTTCAAAGGTAGGCGGTAGCCAAACTCTGACTACTAACAAAACTGCCAAAACTAATAAAAAAGAACAGGTGGCTAATACCTGACTCCAAGGAATGTCTAAAATTCCCTTGACAATAATTTCTCTCAAAACCGAAACAATGGAAACTTCTACTGCCACACCAATAGAAACTCGGCGTTCTTGGAGGTAAATGATTAATAAGCGAAATAATTCGACTAAAATTAGGATAAATAAAATATCAGCCGTGACTTGGGTAAAGTTTAAAGGCGGTAGCAGAGATACAAACATCTCTCGCAACTGAAGCGTCATAAAGCCAAATAGACCGATACAGAGAGAAATAATAATAAAGTCTTGGATAAATTCTAGAACTTTAATTACTCCGCCATTATTTAGCCATTTGTGCCAGGGAGTTGGTGAGTCGTTAAATGGTTTGTGCATTATGAAAATGGGAGACTGGGAGACTGGGAGAATTTTAAAAAAGCTAAAAGCTAAGAGCTAATTAATAATGATTCCCCACCTTGCGATGATGCACCGCCGTCAAAACATCTAGTTTGGCTACTCTGCCAGCTTGGGCAGTACCATAAACAATCCAGTGATCGCTACACTCCAAGCGGTTACTAACTTCGCATTCGATGTAAGCTAGAGATTCGGCAATAATCGGCGAACCATTGTTAGCAGGTACGGTTTTGATACCTGTAAATCTATCCGCACCAGGGGGAAAACGTTTGAGAAAATGTCTAATTAGATGTTGATAGTTGTCTTCTTCTAAGACATTCAACACAAAACGATCGCCAATCTGTAAGAAAGATTCAATTGCACGATCTTTGGCAATCGCGATCGCAATTCCCAAAGGAGTTAAACTAGCTTGTATTACCCAAGATGCAACCATGGCACTAGAGATATCGTCTTTGGTAGCAGTTACAATGTATAAGCCGTTGCTGATTCTGCCCAAGGCTTTTTGTAAACTATTATCGATGGCTTTAATTTGTTTGACGGTGCGATCTTTTGTTAACCATTGTCCTAAATCTGTCCCAGCTTCATCGCAGACTTGATTAATAGCTTGAGCGGGAGATTCTTTAACTAGAATTGGCGGGAAGGCTTCAATTAGTCCAATTTCCTGAAACTGATTCCGTAGAGGGTAAATAGGTTCATCTTCGCCACCACCAGCTTCAAATAAGCCAATTGCTTGTTTACCATGGGCTGCTGCAAGTATAGTACTGAGAATAGCATGAGCTTCTTTATCTGATTGGGCTGGCATTCCCATAACTAAACCCGCTGCTTGTGCCACTAATTCTCTTACTTCTTGAGGTTCAGTATCGTTCCAGTCAACTAATTCGACTGCTACTCCTGTTTTAATAATACCTTGGGCGATCGCTCTCGCCAGATCGTCACTATAGCCATAGTCTTCAGAATAAAACAACGTGACTAGAGTTTCAGTTTTAGTCTGTGCCTGACTCCATTGCAGATAGCGATTTACTAATTCGGCGCGATGCTTTTGTAGCAAAGGGCCATGTCCTGTGGCGATCATTCCTAGTTCTAGTTTATTCATCCGTTTGATGGCAGCTAAAACTGAACGAGCATTGGGTTTCATCAGACAGTCATAGTAATATTCAAAGTCAGCCTCAATTAAGTCGAGATCCTCATCAAAAGTAGGCTCATCGCAATAGTGCATCCCAAAAGCATCGCAAGTATAGAGAACTTGGGTCTTGTAATCGTAAGTAAAAATAGTGTCGGGCCAGTGTAGATTGGGAGCAGAGACAAATTCTAATTCATGTCCGTTGCCTAAATCTAGGCGATCGCCATTTTTGACGATTATGTGTTCAAAAGGTTGATGCACCATGTCGCTTAAGAACTTAATTGCCACTTTTGCCCCGACTATCGTGACCTGGGGAGCTAACGCCAAGATATCTTTAACTAAACCACTATGGTCTGGTTCGGTATGGCTGATAATTAGATAATCAAGTTGAGATGAATCGATGAAACCTGTTAATAACTCTAGATAAAGCTGACGAAACTTAGCATGAGAGGTATCAACAAATGCGAGCTTTTCACCCTGAATGATAAACGAATTGTAGGTTGTGCCGTTTTGTAAGCCAAATTCAATGTCAAAGCGATCGCGATCCCAATCTAGACAACGAATAGCAATAGTTTCAGGGGCAATTTCGACAGTTTGTAGAGTTAGTCTGGCTGTAGATTTTGTGACTTGGTTAATATTTGTAGTTGCAACCATAAGTTAGTTACTCCTGGTTAAGTATTTTATTTTTTATTGGGTATTTAATCAAATAGAACCTTAATACATCAATGACGATAGATTTTTTTGCATACTATCTATCAACTATCATCTAAATTTATTAATACGTTCTATTAATAAAAAAAAGCTTTTTGCTTTCTTTTTTTATGTTTGCATTTTATCTATCATTTTGTAAAATACTAATTTTTAAAGATACTAATTAGCTTGGCTTATGATAATAAATAAAAATCTTTGAACGAGTAGAAAAATATAAAAAATATCAGCTAAACATAGATAAAAACTAATAGTATTAACATTATTTAGACTATTAGTAAATCTTAGTTTAGAAAGTTAATAGCGCGGTGAGTATAAAAGGCTTAAGCCTTTGCCCGCAGGTATCCTTTAGGA
Organism: Waterburya sp.; assembly: GCA_965218345.1. GTDB lineage: Bacteria > Cyanobacteriota > Cyanobacteriia > Cyanobacteriales > Xenococcaceae > Waterburya. The sequence continues at coordinate 3,385,502 of CBDCKS010000002.1, read as the reverse complement.
TAGTTAAGGAAATACCACTCCTTGGCGAACAATGGCTAAAGTCAAGATGTTGAATTTGCTTCTAAATTGCCATTGAGTTTGCTCAATGCTCAATACCCAAGGTTTGAATACTTCCATCTTTGTCCTCTACCAAGGCAATTCTATATGAGTTATGAAAATCGGCTTTAGCGATACAATTATAGTCAAACATCTTTATGATCGAGAGTTTTTTAGGTAATCAGTAATCAGTAAATTTATTCTGATTTAGAAACCTTGTAAGTTATTTACTATATATATAAGCCAGCAGCTCTTACCATAATTAAAATAACTTCAATCAAGAATTTGGCACATTATGGAACTGAATTCTACTCAAATATAAAGGATTAAGCTATGGATTTCAAAACAAAGCTAAAAGCCATTAGTATGAAGTTTACCAACAAATCGCTTGGTAAATATGCCTTTGCTATTCTTGCCAGGACAGATAGTGGAATATTTGCAGTCGATCCAGAAGATCTAGCTGTTGGGCGCAGTTTGCTAAGGCATGGGAATTGGTGCAGTGAGGAGTATACGCAGATTAGTCAATACGTAGATGATAATAGCACCGTTTTATTCGTTGGCGCGCACATTGGCTCATTAGTTGTTCCAGTTGCTAAAGATTGTGCCAGAGTCGTGGCAATTGAGGCAAACCCCAATACTTTTGAATTACTAAAAATAAACATCACCCTTAATAAAATAAATAACTGCGAGTTACTTAATATTGCTGCAAATGATAAAGTCGAGAGTTTACCATTTTTGCTTAACAAGCTGAACTCGGGAGGAAGTAAACGAGAACCAAAGGTCAAGAAAGAAATATACTATTATGACAATCCCGATCGCATCAAGGTTGAGGCAGTTCCCTTAGATGAGCGATTAAACGAAAGTTACTATGACTTAATTGTTATGGATATTGAAGGATCTGAATATTTTGCCTTAAAAGGAATGCAAAAAATATTAAGCTGTTCAAAAATATTACAGATCGAATTTGTTCCGCACCATTTAAAGTACGTAAGCGGGGTGGGAGTGGATGATTACTTAGACTTAATTAGTCCTTATTTTGATCGGTTGTATATACCTTCTAAAAAAATTACGATTGAAAAATCTGAATTTGGAGCTATTTTGACAACTATGTTTGATAAGAATGAAGAAGATGATGGAATTATCTTTAAAAAGATCCCATGATAGTAAAATCAAAATCGGGCATTTTTGCTTGACTAAATTAAAAATCTAAATCTTCATAATATAGAAAATAGCGATCGCCACACGGAAATAAAAAGCGATCGCTAAAGTCATAAAAGTTTCGGGTAGCATTTCCTAACGGTTGGTTCAAGTATTACTTTTTGTTTGCTCTCTTATCATCTTGTCGAAAATAGGTTAGAATTTCGCCCAACGGATTCCTTTCAAAAAACACGGAGATTACTAAATGTCTGCTCTTCGCCAACCTGATTTTGCCACTGAATATTATTCTCCAGAACTACAGCCAAAAAATAATAATCACCAACACCAAGAGGTAGTTAAGCAACCTCAAATTAAACGAGAAAAAGTAGTCAAATCTCGTCGTTTTTCTCAGTCAAATGTTCTGCCAAATAACCTTAAGGCTTTATCTTTTTTACAAAAAGGATCTTTTGGTTTAGCTTTAGTTTCAATGACGGCAAGCTTTGGTCTTTATATATCTACTGTGCAAATTCCCAAGCTTTGGAGTCAGGAATATCAAAATCTTGAAAACCTACAGCTTCAAGAACGTCAATTAGTATCAATTAACGAAACTATTAAATATCAAATTGCTAAAGAGGCTCGTCAAAACAATCAGCTTGCTATCTCAACACCAGAATCAGCCTTGTTTATCAATCCAGCTAAAGTTCAAGTCAAAATTGCCTCTCAAATTAAAGATGATCGAGCTAAGGTAGCTAGTTTAAAACTCAATAGTTGGGGATATTAAACTATTGATTTTGCTGTAGATTCTTTTAAACCAATTCTTAATAGAAAATATAGAATTGCCGTTCAACAAGATTATATTTTATAGTTGTTTGATAATCAATAAGCAATAGCACAAATTCAAAATATCTTTAGTGATTCTTCGCTGGTAAATTTTGAGCCAACGAACATATAGATAGCATTGCCCAATATCAACTTACTTGTGATACAGGTTTATCTTTAACAGCAACTTGATTAATGCTGATTTTTAAGCAATTTTTAGATGATTGCTGATTAATTGTCAAAGATAGTATCAATACTAGATAGCTTATGGGTTAATTATGACCAAATCTAAATTTAAAATTCCCCTAAAATCATCTAAAAGCCGTAAAGTCCAAGCTAAAGTCAAATCTAATTATTCAACCTCTAAACACCGTCATCGAAATACCAACCCTAAGCAAGCAAATCAGTCAAATCAAGCCATACTGCGCTTATTTATAGTTTGGGGAATATTAGTTATAGGCGCGCTAGGCTTGGCTACAAGACTTTACTATTTACAGATAGTTAACCCTGTAATAGTCTATGAGCAAGCACCTCAAGGAAAAAAACTAACTCAAATAGCACTAGATCAACAAACCACACAGTTACAATTCTACATTCCTCGTCGCCAGATTGTAGATCGCCAACAAAATGTTCTAGCAACAGATCGCATTACCTATACTCTTTATGTCCATCCCCATTTATTCACAAGAAACTCCCAAGCAGTACCTGCAAAAGAAATCGCTGAAAAGTTAGCAGATATATTAGGGACTAAAACTCCTGAAGAATTACTAGCAATTTTTAGTAAGCAGGACTGGGGAATACTTTTGACAGAAAATTTACCAGAATCAGCCAGAGAAAAAATCGCAGCACTACAAATTGATGGTTTAGATCTCAAGCAAAACTATACTCGTTTTTATCCTCATAAAGAAATGGCAGCAGAAGTTACGGGATATGTAAATCGAGATAGTAGCCGTACTCCTCAAGCTGGGGTTGAGTATACTCAAAATAAGCTACTAGAAAGAAAGCCAATTAGCTGGAAAATGAAGCGTAGCTTTGACAACAATAAACCAGTGTTTTATCCAGGCGATCTAAAAAAATCCCAACAGCTTTTTAACTTTGACGATCTGCGTTTGCAGTTGACTCTCGATCTGCGTTTGCAAGAAATTGCCCGTAATGCTTTAGCTAAACAAATGAAGGAATATAAGGCAAAGCGAGGTGCCGTAATTGTCATGGATGTGCGTGATGGTGCGATCGCAGCTTTAGTTTCAGAACCCACTTACGATCCCAATACTTATTATAAATACAACGATTTTGGACTGTTTAAAAATTGGGCAGTTACCGATCTTTACGAACCAGGCTCAACTTTTAAACCGATTAATATAGCCTTGGCTTTAGATGCAGGGGTGATTTCTCCCCAGGATACGTTTAATGATACGGGAGAGATTCAAATCAAGGATGCCTTGGTTCGCAATCACGATTTTGCCACAGAAGGCGCACGAGGCAAAATAACTCTAACACAAATTCTCCAGCACTCAAGTAATGTAGGAATGATCAGGGTAATGCGACACATGAATCCCCTCGACTATTATCGAGATTTACAAAAAATAGGTATTGAAGACGAGGTAGAATTTGATATTCCTGGATACACTAGGGGTAGACTTAAAGACGAAGTAGAATTTACCGTCAGAGAAATCGAATCAGCCACCGCAGCTTTTGGTCAAGGCTTTTCGGTCACTCCTCTCAAACTAATTCAACTTCATGCAGCATTGGCGAATAAAGGTAAACTAATTACTCCCCACGTAGTTAGAGGTTTGTCAGATTATAAAGGTTATTTGCATTATTCTCAGCCTCCTCACAGCAAACAGATATTTTCTCCTAAAACTGCCACTACTGTTTTAAAAATGATGGAAAAAGTTGTGGAAGACGGAAGTGGTTATGCTGCTAAAATTCCTGGTTATAGAATTGCAGGCAAAACGGGAACGTCCCAGAAAGCAGTGACTCAAGGTGGTTATGACGCAACTGCTAAAATTACCAGTTTTGTTGGTATCTTTCCTGTGGAAGCACCTCGTTACGCAGTGTTAGCCGTAGTTGATGAGCCTCATGGTAAATATACTTTTGGCTCTACTGTAGCAGCACCTATAGTCGGTTCAGTCATTCAGGGAATAATTAATATTGAAGGTATACCTCCAAATAATCAAGTCTCCAAATCTTCTAGATAAAACTTCTGTTTTTTAGCGAATTTAAAGGCACATTTTACAAAACTCATTTAGATATTAAATTTCAACAATAATAATTAGCAAATTATTTTTTGATTAATTCTCATGATTTTAGAAGTTGCCATATTAAAAATTAAACCAGGTATGAATCAAGAATTTGAGGCTGCTTTTAGTCAAGCTTCGGGTATTATTGCTTTGATGCCAGGATATATCAATTGCAGTTTACAGCAGTGTCTAGAAGTAGATAACCAATATTTATTATTGGTCAATTGGCAAACTCTAGAAGATCATACCGTTGGTTTTAGACAGTCTGAAAAATATCAAGCTTGGAAAGAATTGCTACATCATTTCTACGATCCTTTTCCTGTAGTCGAACACTACAAACAATTAAAAATGTTTTAATCGAAAAATGCCTTCACTATATTCAATGTTTATCAATCCATTCTGGTACACCGCTAAGAATTCCCCGTAGCTGAGTCAAAGGTTCTCCTACCTTAATGCCATATTTGGTAATTTCAAATTCTCTTAAAGTCCGCTCAAAATCCGATACCCTTTTCTTCAATACACCGACCGCCTTGCGTAACTGACCATCTAATTCTAGATAACGCAGAAAAATCAAATTATCTGCTAAATAAGAAAGTCCTCCCTCGGTAACGCTAAATTCTCCCCCTGCAATGCTATGGGTTTCGTTAATTAAAATAACCGTCACTCCCATATTTTTAAGATACTGACAAAGAGAATGTAGCTGACGCACCAAATCTTCTCCCTGCATAGAGAGTTTATAGCCAGATGTGCTGTCAAGCATAACTATTCGGGCATTGTTTTGCTCTACTTCGGTGCGGACTAAATAAACGAATTGATTGGGTGTGTACTGAAGTGGCTCAACGGAAATCACCCCTAGAGTACCGCGCTTAAGCATCGCATGAACGGGTATATTAATTGCTTCACAACGCTTGAGCAAAGTTTCTGTCCCCTCTTCAAAAGCATAAACAACAGAACGCTCTCCCCTACCCGCAGCTTCTTTCATAAACTGCATCCCAAAGGTTGATTTACCAACTCCTGATGGTCCAGTAATAATTGTGGTTGTTCCTCGTTCAATACCGCCGTGGAGCAGTTCGTCAATTTCGGGAATACCAGCCGAAATAGCTTCTGGTTTAAACTCGCGCTGAAGAGTTTCGGGAACTAAACGAGGGAAAACTTCCATACCGCGATCGCTTAACTTCAGATCGTGGATGCCTTTGGCAAAATCAGAACCGCGAAATTTATTGACTTTGATGGTGCGTCTATCTGAGGTCATCTGTAGCTCAATCACCCCATCACTCATAAACTGTAGGTCATCATCAGGATAGCGATCGCTTCCTTCGGAAGTAAACAAAAGAGTGATGTTGCGTTCTAATATAAAGCGCAAAAAAGACTGCACCTGTTTGCGAAACGAAAAAGCATCTGCTGTCAAAAAGCGAAATTGGGTTATAGCATCTAAAAAGATACGTTGTGGCTTGATACGTTCGACAGCATCAATAATCTTTTGGGTTATGGGTGCTTTTTCTACTTCAGCAGGAGAAAAAATATCGTAGCTTTGGTCTTCGCTAAAATAGTCTTCTGTGGGACTGAGATCGAGAAACTTCACTTGCTCCAAAGATATTCCTATTGATTGGGCATTACCGCGCAGCCTTGTTTCTGGTTCGCTAAAGCTAATAAATAATAATGTTTCTCCTTGAGCAATGCCAGCACCAAGAAAATGAAATCCCAGAGTAGTTTTGCCGCTACCTGGTTGACCTTTAATTAGATAAGCTTGGCGAGTAATTAAGCCGCCTACAAGAATTTCGTCTAAGCCATCTATTCCAGTTGAAATACGTTCTGTAGCCATTTATATGCTTTAAAATTGTGCTGGTGAATATTTTAGCTGGCTTACGCCTGTAAGATTCAAAGATACTGCCTATTTTACGGAAATTATGCCCAATATCCAATTAATATTGCTCATTTTTATCTTAGAAGTATCTTAATTATCAGCATTCTTAACGCTAACTGGCAAGCAAATAGTAAAGCAAGTCCTATTGGGTTCAGACTCTAAATAAATAGCCCCACGATGACGATTTTCCACAATGCGTCGGACATTATCCAAACCCAAACCAGAACCTTTACCTACAGATTTGGTAGTAAAGAATGGCTCAAAAATACGAGATTTGATTTCAGAGGAAATGCCTGTTCCAGAGTCGATGATTTGTATTTTCAGGCGATCGCTTTCATTCAAAGTAACAATCTCAATTGTGCCTTGGTCTTCGATCGCATCAATCGCATTATCGATTAGGTTTGTCCAAACTTGATTTAGCTCACTCCCATAAGCCTGAATTTGGGGAAGAGTGCGATCGTAAATGCGATTGATTTTTACTCCCTGTTTTAATTTATGAGACAATAATTGTAGAGTGTCTTCTAAGCCTTGATGAACATCAACTAGCTGTTTAGCACCACGATCCAAGTGGGAATAGGAACGCATAGACTGAACTAGCCCAGAAACTCGCTCCGCACCCCGCAACCCTGATTGAATCATCGTCATCACTTCAAAAGATAAAGCTAGCCAACGCAAACCCATATCTCGCAATTCTGTGGGATCGTCTCGCCAACGAGACATCAGCCGATCGAGAATTTGCGTCTCCACATTTCCTGCTGCTAAAGGTTCTGATAGCTTCCAGGCATCTTTAACCCCATAGTCTTCAAGCCACTCCAGAATCGCGTCTTCGCGATCCATCATGGTTAGTGGTTCTGAGCAATTATTAATAATAAATTCATAGCCATCGTCTCGAAGCTTGAGCCATTGTTCTGTATGCTCATCATCTACATTATGCTGTCCGTAAACCAAGTTCATCCGCTGCAACTCCAGCATGGCGGGAGTAATATCTTTGAGGGCGCGAACGACCGCAGCAGCAGGATTATTGAGTTCGTGAGCTAAACCAGCAGCTAATGTACCCAAAGCTGCCATTTTCTCGCGATTTTGCACAAATGACTCTAATCCTCGCACTCGATTTTGGACTATCTTGAATATTGTTCTTTCAAAATCACGGCATTCGTGTACTATCTCCAGAAAATCTGACCCCTCAATTTCGTATAGGCAACAGTCAGTCAAAGCCTGTAGGGTAACAGGTACAAGATCGTCGCTAAGAATCTGAATTTCTCCAAAGAAAGAAAGATTTTGATGCTGCCCCACAGGTATTTGTAAGCCTTCACTCAATCGAGTAACGCTGATGCTGCCTGAAAGCATAATAAAAAAGCCCCTTCCAGGATCTCCTTCTCTAACTAAGATTTCTCCTTTGTTAAGCTTTATTTCTGTAGCGCGATCGCAAATCCACTCTAGGCGATCGCTTGGTAATGTCTGAAATAGTTCCAGCCTCAAAAGTTCTGACGAACACAGCATGACAAAATATCCTAAAAAATAGTAAATACCAATATTTTAAGAGGATTCATAGTTGTAATTTTATTTCTGTAGATACGCGCACCACTCAGCAGCTAAAGAAATATCCGTAAAAGGTATTTGTCTAGTTGGTTCTTGGTCAACAAAGCTAAATTCTAAGGCGGTTTTACCCTTACGAGGGAGATTATCAAGTTCTTCTGAACTGTTTGAGGTAATGCCAACAGGTTTATCGTTTACCAATAAGTTAATCTCTTTCACTCGATCTAAAGAAAAGCTATCCAAGTCAATCATTCCTTTGCGGGTGGGCTTGCCCCAGGTGATTTGACGATTTTTGACACCTAAAACAGAGTAAATATCAAACTTAGCATTATCAAAACCTTCTGCCCAAATTTTATAAGCCTCTACTTTTTGATATTCATTCCAGCCACTCCACGCCAACCAAATAAATACTATTAATAAAGGCAGCCATAATAATCCTCTTGCCATATTTATACTTGATTAAATGTACCTTGATTAGTCTATCTATATATATTAAATAAGTGAAAAAATTCTTGATATTTTAACTATTTGGTATGATATCCAGAAAGTTTCCGTATAATAAATAGTTATGCCTCATAAAAGCTTCTATGGAGAAATTTTGGTTTTTTTTCAGTTAAATCATCTTATTTATTTGAAGAGGGTTCGTGAAAACAATTGGGTTAATCGGAGGGATGAGTTGGGAGTCTTCAATTGAGTATTACCGCATCATTAATGAAGTCACTAAGAGCAAATTGGGTGGATTGCATTCTGCTAAGAGCGTGATGTACTCAGTTGACTTTGCAGAAATCGAGGCTTTGCAACATCAAAGTCGTTGGCAAGAAGCGGCAGACTTGATGGTTTCAGCAGCGCAAAGTATTGAACGGGCGGGAGCAGATTTTGTGGTTCTCTGCACGAACACCATGCATAAGCTCGCGGATGAGATTGAGGCAAATATTCAAGTTCCGTTTCTTCATATTGCGGATGCAACGGCCGAAAAGATTCAGTCCAGTGGCATTCAAAAGATAGGCTTGTTGGGTACTCATTTTACGATGGAGCAAGATTTTTATCGAGGGCGACTTGTCGATAAACATGGGCTACAGGTGCTTATTCCCAATGACGATGATCGAGAGGTGGTGCATCGAGTCATTTACGAAGAGCTGTGCCTTGGAATTATTAATCCAGAATCGAGGAAGCAATATATCGAGATTATGAATCGTTTAGTTGAATTAGGCGCAGAAGGTATTATTTTAGGCTGCACAGAGATTGAGTTATTAGTTCAGACCAGAGATGCGACGGTTGGCTTGTTTGCGACAACAAGAATTCATGCAGAAGCAGCAGTAGAAAAAGCTACCACCGCCATATAACAACGCCCATGCACACCGACCGCTGAAAGTTGAGCGATTGTAATGCAAGTATTATCGCCGTCTAGTGAATTCAAGCGTTAGTTTAATTCTTGAATATACAGCAGCAAATGAAACTGCTATTAAGGAAATTGTTGGTAAATATATCGAACAGTTTCAGCAGGAAAGTGTTCTTATTGATTTATATCAAGTACGGATAATCAATTAAAATAGAATGGCATTTATTAAACAAAGGAATAGTGCCAAAAAAACTCTCTCTGACTCAGCATTTAAGTACACAAGAGCTACTAGATAGATATCGTAACGCTGGAAACGTAATACTGAAGAGCCATTATCAGGTAATCTGGTTGCTATCGACGAGCAAAACTCCCAAACAAGTAGCCGAAATAACGGCAGATAGTCAGACCTGGATTTATCAATTAATCAATCGATATAATCAAGAAGGAGAAAAGGGATTGGGAGATTTACGAGCTTCAAATAGAGGCAAAGAGCCGTTGCTCAACGATGTACAGCAAGCACAATTACATCAGGTTTTGACTAATCCTGCTGCCGATGGAGGACTATGGAACGGTCGAAAGGTTGCTGAATGGATGAGTCAAGTAACAGGCAAGAAGGTTAGTCGAATGAGGGGGTGGGAATACCTCAAGCAAATGGAATATAGTCTCAAAGTACCAAGACCTGAACATTTGGAAATTTCTTTGGTCGAGCAACAAGAGTGGAAAAAAAACTGAATTGTGAATTATCTCGGCTTCAAGCACAATATCCAGAGGCAGATATTGAAGTTTGGAGTGAAGATGAGCATCGTTTAGGGTTGCAACCAGTTTTACGCCGTGTCTGGACAGCAGTTGGAGAGCAGCCTATTGCAGGGGTCAAGATACAATATAAGTGGCTTTGGCTCTATGGATTCGTTCATCCAGAGTCAGGAGAAAATAAGGCGTGGATTCTGCCATACACTAACACTCAATTATTTAATCGAGTTTTAGCAGATTTTGCTCGTGAATTTCAGCTCAATCGCAACAAGAGAGTATTACTAGTGTTAGACCAAGCTGGCTGGCATATCTCTCATCAATTAAAACTACCAAAAGGATTGGATCTGTTCTTTCTGCCTGCTCATTCTCCAGAGTTGCAACCGGCAGAGCGTTTGTGGCCGTTAACAAACGAAGTTATCGCCAATCATACTCCGCGATCGCTATGTGAGCTAGAAGAGCTACTGGTGATTCGGTGTCAAAAATTATTAAAACAACAAGATTTAGTCAAGGGATTAACTTGCTATCATTGGTGGCCGACGACCAGAGCAGTTTAATTTAACTGTTCATCCGTACTTGATATGAGATGTTGATTTATTTTCATCTCTGTGAAGTTGTTTTTAGTTTTGACTCTATTCATACACTCTTTTTGAGTCGTTACTCACACTTTTGTAAAAAAACTACCCTTGTGAGGGAAACCCCGTTGAGTAGGGCGTGTCGTCGTAGCTTTGCTGCGACGTTTATACCGCCCGTCAAACTGTTGAACCCTTTAGGGGGTCTCGACCCAACGCGCTGCCTCACCGTTCGCCCCTACTGCAAAAAGAGGGAGATCATCGATTAACAACATAATTTCTCGCAAAACTATTCTGCTAATTGACAACTCCCTCTTTAAAGTGTCCTATTTCAAATCTTGAAAACTAAACCTAAATTAGATGTCTCTAAATTAATTTGTTTTGCGATAAGGAACTTTGCTCATATAGTTGATGTTGGACACAGATGTTGAACTAGGAACATTTGCTCTGCTAGGTATGCTGCGAGCCATATCCATATACAAAGCTGGACTTCCTGCTTGGGCTTTTTGCTCTTGAGGGCGATAGGAACGAACTTCGGTTTGCCAAATAATTTGGGGGAAGCCCAAGATAGCACGATAGTATTCGTCGTAACGAGGAGAAGTGATGTTAAAAGGACGTTCTCCTCGATCGCGACTAGCAAGTACCCGACGACGACGGTAAGGTACAATATCGTAACCAAAGTTTTCCATATATTCGTCACTGTCTAGCAATTCGTCAATGAATCCAGCTAAACCTTTGGTGGCTATTTTAATCGACCAGGCAATTTTTTCTCTTTCGTTATAGACGTCTCGCCCTAAAACTCTTTGAATACATTGCTCAACAAAGCGATAGTTGCTGTTTTTCTCATAGAAACTATTGTAAAAAGTTTCAGAGAGCAAAAGTCCACGAATAAAGTCTCTGACTGTAATCTGACGATTACGCAGTTGAGACTCTAGGAATATTTCGCGATCGGAGCGAAAAGCATGGAAAAAGATCTGGCGATATGCTGCTTCGATCAGGTTATTCATCTCAGACAAAGAAAATGTGTTCTCTGCTGAAAAAATTTTGGGTTGGTCATCACCCCCAATATCGTATCCATCGACACGGGCATTTTGGGAGCTAGGCTTATAGCCTAATAAGGGAATAGACAAGTCAAAACCTCCGTCTATTGTTTTGTATATTAAAATTTCTTAGTCCCTATCATACGGTAGTTGAGGGGTCGGAATAAACAGCAGTAACAAAATATTACAGAGTAGTTCGTAGTTAGGGGCGAACGGCCGTTCGCCCCTACAGTAATCAATTACCAGCCTGAAATAGCGAAAGCTTTAGTATCGATGTTTTCTGTAGTTTTTGCTGGTTCTTTTTCTTTTACTCTAGACTCAGCACAGAAAGTAGCAGTATTAAATCCACCAAATCTTTTTACCGTACTGCTTCGCAGGCGTAAATTTGGGTTAACAAACCAAAAACGTTCGATAATACTCATGGTTTCGTATTCAGTAATTAATACGAGTCCGTTTTCTGCGTCCATTTCGTATTCTCCAGCCACAGGAACAATCTCAGCATAGCCTCTTTCTCTAAGTAGCTTGCCTTTTCTAGGGTCTGTCGCATCAGGTATTAAGGCAAACACGGTTGTGCCTTTATGGTCTTCGTTCTCTTTATCCCATGCCATTGAACCATCCCAGCTAACAAAAGCACCGCCAATTGAGGTTTGCGGGTCTACGTTGTGCATTTGACAGATGGCAGCAATTTTTTCGTCACCAGCGTCGAGAAACTCAACGTTAATGTCGGAATTTCCGCTTTCTGCTCTTCTAAATGGTAGGTGATGAGTAGTGCGTTGCGATCGCCATTTTCCTGCACTCTGTTGAAAAAACTCTTTGGCATCTTTTATAGAATTCATGTCTATAATTAATATCTTTTATTTCTTGTATTATCACTATAACTAGAATTGGTTATTGTCGGCTTGCCCAAGATTGTTCATGGCAAACTTTCAGGTTTTTTCCGCATCGAAATACACCAAAAAGCTGCTTCTTTGATAAGTATTTTATAACTTTTTGTTGCTTTAATTAACTAATACTTGACATCGTAGACATCTTATACTGGTGGGTGTTAAATTTAATAAAATTCAGCCTTTAATAAAATTCAGCCGTAGTTGGGTAGGAAAATATGGTTCTACTAGCTAAATATTTTTAGATGTAAGGAGTAAAGCTGATGGATTTATCTGGACAGTTAAGCCTAGAACAAAAGTTCAAGTTAAAGGTTCTCCAAGAACAAGTGCAAAATCTTAGCAAAGAGGAAGCACAAGAATACTTATTAGAAATGTTTCGCCAAACGATGGTGAAAGATAATCTGGTTAAAAATCTACTGAAAAATGCTTAGTCTTTTTGGTAGAGCTAATAAATCAATTTGTATACCTAGTAGGCAATACAATGTAGGGTGAAGTGTGCTATTTAAAACTTTAGAGATTATATAGGAGTAAAACGATCTTTTTAAGCTATAAAGGTAGTACGACTCTTAAGTAAAGGAATGATCCTCTTAAAATTTGTTATGTAAAGACTTTAAGGTCTAAAGCTTCGCACCTACGAAAAATAAATAGACATTTGCTAATTCGGCAACTCAAATTACTGTTTAAACTAGATATTTGTTACGAAAATATTTACCATAACTATGATTAATTAAGAAAAGTAAAAGACGTAAAATTTGATACTGAGGTCAATACCTACTTTGATAGATGAGCTGGCTCAAATTCAAATCCATGCCTAGCAACAGTTTGCAGTTTTACAAAATTGTTAAATATTAATTTAAATGTTAGTTTATAGGCAATTAGCTAGAAACATTACCTTCTAAAATAGATAGAGTAATAAGTAAATATACTAGGTAACACCGATGGAAGCTGAAAAGCTTAGTCACGAAGCATTATTGTCGACGCGAGAATTAGAGATTGTGGAGCTAGTGGTGACTGGTTTGAGTAACCATAAGATTGCTCAACAATTGGATATCAGCAAAAGAACAGTTGACAATCACATCAGCAATATTCTCAAAAAAACTGGTGCTATCAACCGTGTTGAACTAGTACGTTGGTCTTTGCAGTGGGGAAAAGTATGTCTTGATAACGTCAACTGCTGTTCCTTACCTGAAGCGAGCAAAACTATCGACCGTAATGAAATGGTTTCTTAAACTACATCTAGTTAAATTAGCTACGACGACCTTAATATTGGTATTGAGTGGCTGTAGAGATTCAGGGTATATCACTCCTCCCACTCAAACCTTTAACGCTACGCTAAACTCTGCTTCAGCAGAAGGAGATGCTAATTTTTCCCATGATGGTCGTTATCTAATTTTTACTAGCGATCGCGCTAGCAAACGCAGTATATTTTTATTTGATATGCAGCGTCGTCGTTCAATAGCTTTGCCTGGAGTAAATCAGCCAGGTAGTATGCAGTATGAAGGAGATATCAGTGCTGATGGACGCTATATTGTTTATGTATCCGAACAGTTAGGTAAAACTGATATTTTTTTATACGACCGTCAAAACGCAAAAAGCCAGAACCTAACTAAAAATTTCTTAGGGGAGGTTCGCCAACCCAGTATTAGTGGCAATGGACGCTTTATTGCTTTTGAGGCTAATCGCTCTGGTCAATGGGATATTGAGATTTACGATCGGGGATTTGGAGCAGATCTTTCCTTACCTAGCAACCTTCAGGTTACTCCCAATGCTGAATAAAGTTGGCAAACGATAGTTTTTATTGTCGATTAACAATTGCTAGTTGACCTTTAAATGAAAGAGCCAAACCCAAAAATGTTTCCACTTCAATATTAGCTGGTTAGCGATAAATATAGTGATAAGAAAATAAAAGTTTATACATAATTGAGTGTACAATTACACTAATAAGTATGATTTAATTTCCATTTTCATATTAGCTCTAGCCTGTTTTTCTAACTTGTGATAAAAATAATCGGTATAGTAAATCCTACTTCTGGATAAAAAGTTTTTCAAAACCTTAGCTCTACCCTGATAATAATCGCGATCGCCTAAATGTTTGTATTCTCGACGAATATCACAAGCATACTGCCAGTATTTTTCAGTTGACGCGCCTAGAATAGATAAATCAGCATCAAGAAAAATCATACAATCCCAGTCATCAATAAGCGGTTGATGTTGTTGAGTACTAAGAATAAACTTTTCTACCAATTCAACTAGGTTTTCAGCAGCATTTAACTGCTCTAAAAATTTAACTGCCAACTGCGCGCTCTCGATCTCATTATCTTTAAATTGAGGATTGTAAACATAATCGTAAAACCAGATTGCCAATAAAATCGCCGTGTAATTATTAGTACTTTGTTTTACTTCTTCTAGTGTTTTTAAAAGCTGTTGAACATGAGTTAAATCATGATAATGTCGCTCAAAACTACTATATTCCAAAATCAACTTTTCAAAAAACAGTCTATTATCATCTGTTTGAGAGTCTAATTGCCACAATAACCTTTGCCAATTTTCTCGGAGGAAATCAAGTTCCATAAAACATACAAATTCTAAAATTTCCCAAATCTAGATATGTAATTTACCAAAACTACTTTTCATGGTGTAATTAATGATCGAGAATATGGCAAAATTTAATAGATAGCAATCAAAAACTATTATTTATTAATTGGCAAAAGCTACTAAATTTGTACTTTAACTTTATATAAAGAACAGAGATTGCTCGACTTTAAAATGTGATGCAGTGAAAGCTCTAATAGGATTTTGTGCATTGCATCGATAGCTACTGGTATTAGAAAATTAATTAATAGAGCAAATTAAATGTCAACGCTTCCCCAAAAAATGTGCATGGCGTAATTGTAGTGTTGTAAACTAGGCTGGCGACACAAATTTTATAATTTGCTCTGTTTGAGTCGTCGAGCAAGCATCCACCCTGTATATTTAGTAAATCTAGATAAAGTAAAGTAATGCCATTGCCAAACAACCAACGTCGGACGAAAATTGTCGCCACGGTAGGTCCCGCAACGCTACAACCTGATGTTCTTCGCCAGCTAATCAAAGCAGGAGCAACAACTTTAAGAATTAATTTTTCCCACGGTACGCAACAAGACCATCAAAAGGCAATACGTTTAATTCGACAAACAGCTTTTGAACTAGATCAGCCAGTCGGCATTTTGCAAGATTTACAGGGACCAAAAATTCGTTTAGGTAAGTTTGCTAGTGGCAAGATAAAGCTTAAAAATGGCGATCCATACATTTTGACCAGTCGCCAAGTCGAATGTAACCAAGAAATAAGCTACATCAGCTATGACAAGTTAGCTCAAGAAGTTCCTGAAGATGCCACAATCTTGCTAGACGATGGCAAGGTAGAAATGAAGGTAGAAAAAATTGATGTGGCTAATCAAGATTTACATTGTCGAGTGATTGTTGGGGGAGATCTTTCTAGTAATAAAGGAGTGAATTTTCCTGGTGTATTTCTTTCAGTTAAAGCCTTAACTCAAAAAGATCGTGAAGACTTGATGTTTGGCTTAGATCAAGGAGTTGACTGGATTGCTCTAAGTTTTGTGCGTAATCCTCAAGATATTTTAGAAATCAAAGATTTAATATCTAGTTCAGGTAAATCTATTCCTGTGATTGCTAAAATCGAAAAACACGAAGCGATCGAGCAAATGGATGCGATTCTTTCTCTTTGTGATGGTGTAATGGTAGCAAGAGGAGATTTGGGTGTAGAACTACCCGCAGAAGATGTGCCAATTCTGCAAAAACGCTTAATTATTACAGCCAATAGATTGGGTATACCAATTATTACTGCTACCCAAATGCTCGACAGCATGGTCAATAGTCCGCGACCAACTCGTGCCGAAGTATCAGATGTGGCTAACGCTATTTTAGACGGCACGGATGCAGTAATGCTATCAAATGAAACGGCAGTTGGTAACTATCCAGTCCAGGCTGTCGAGACAATGGCGACTATTGCCTGTCGTATTGAACAAGAACAGCCAACAAACAATCTTAAATTGAAACGAACTAGACGTTCAATTACCCATGCTATATCCGCTGCGGTAGGTCAAATTGCGTTTCAACTAGATGCAGCAGCAATTATGACCCTAACAAAAACAGGTGCAACTGCTCGCAATGTCTCTAAATTTAGACCAAAAACGCCTATTTTAGCTATAACTCCTCATGTTTATGTTGCCCGTAGGTTGCAGTTAGTTTGGGGAGTAAAACCTTTGTTGGTTTTAGATCTGGCTTCGGCGACTCAAACTTTTGAAGCAGCAATTAATGTGGCTCAAGAAAAAAGCTGGCTGTTTGCTGGAGATTTGGTAGTGATGACGGCAGGAACTCTCCAGGGTGTAGCTGGTTCAACGGATTTGATTAAAGTAGAGCTGGTTAAGGCTATTTTGGGGAAAGGTTCAGGCATTGGGCAGGGAGCTATTAGCGGTAGAGCTAGAGTAGCTCATAGTGCCAGAGATATTCATGATTTTAATCCTGGGGAGATCTTGGTTGCGCCTGCAACTAACGCTCAATTTGTTGATATTATTCGTCAAGCGTCAGGGATTATCACAGAAGAGGATGACTTAACTAGTCATGCTGCTGTAATTGGCTTGCGTTTGGGTATACCCGTAATTGTTGGTTTTAAAAATGCCACGGAAGTTATCCGAGAAGGGGCAATTTTAACACTTGATGCTAAACGGGGCATAGTTTATTCAGGTACATTGATCTCCTCTCCGACTTGACATAAGAAAAGCCTCCCAAAATAAGTTTATTATTTTGGGAGGCTAATTTAAAAGCGCACAGGCTACTAAACCTAAGTTCGAGATCGCAAAAAAGACAGATAGTAAGCTGAAAATGAAAATTTTTAAGGCTAGGAAATAGCGCATCCAGATTAATTTGTTTAGTTTGAACGCTCCGAGCAAAATTGTTTGGTACAATTGCTTAGTTGTCTAATTGCGAATAACGGTGATTGTCAATTTTGTCGAACGTGCCATTGTAAACAAAGTTTCTGACCATATCAGCTTTAAAGAAGTTATGAGGGAAACCAAGTTCGATCTGGCTTACTTCCTCAAGCTGCTTTATTTGTTCGGCTGATAATTGAATATCAACACACTTAAGATTATCTTCTACATGAGATACTTTTCTTGCTCCAACAATAGGAATTACGCCTTTACTTAATAACCAGCTTAAAGCGACTTGTGAAGAACTATGTCCTGTTTGTTCGGCTAGCTTATCTACTTCTTTAGCAATAGCGGTATTGCGATCGCTTTTATCGACAAATCCCTCCATCATTTCATTATCCAAACGTCTCTCTTCCCCAGATTCACTACCTTTACTATATTTTCCAGTTAACCAACCACTAGCCAAAGGCGACCAAGCTGTTACGCCGATATCCAATGTATGAGCCATTGGTAATAAATCTCGTTCTGGAGTGCGTTGAATTAAGCTATATTCAATCTGTAAACCAATAAACTGTGTCCAGCCTCTCAATTGGGCTAAAGTGTTGCATTGAGAAACTACCCAAGCAGGAGCATCGGAAATACCAATATAAAGTACTTTTCCTGCCCGAACCAGATCGTCAAAGGCTCGCATAACTTCTTCTGCTGGGGTCATAAAGTCCCAGGTATGAAGCCATAGAACATCAATATAATCAGTATTTAATCTTTTAAGACTGCCTTCTACTGACTGCACCATACTTTTGCGCTGGTTGCCACTGCTGTTGGGATCTCCATCACCTGCGCCATTGGTATATTTAGTCGCTAAAACTATAGCATCTCTTTCTGAACTAATAAAATTTCCTAAAAACTTTTCACTCGTACCGTTGGTGTAAATATTGGCAGTATCGATAAAGTTACCACCAGCTTCACGGAAAGTCTGATAGATCTTTTGACTTTCTTCTTTGGACGAACCCCAACCCCAGTCTTCACCAAAGGTCATTGTTCCTAAACATAGTTCAGATACTCTGAGTCCGCTTTTGCCAAGTAATTTGTATTGCATGATGTTGTTTCTGAATAATTAAGTTATTCGAGTTGAAATCAGTTTTTTCTATCTAAGACGACAGGGAAAAGTTAGAAAGATTGACAGTTAGCAAATCCAATAAATAAAGAGACTCGTTTGAATCTGCCCAACCTTCAGGAAAATGACTAAGCAACCACAAAGCCTGATCTATCCAAGTACACAATAGCAAATCGTTCCAAGTCTTTTTTTCCTCAGTTGTTGGTTGAATATGTTGTTGATATCCTTTTAGAAACACAGTCCATTCGGCAATTGTAAACATCCGTTTGGGAGCAGGTGGAAGATCGCAATGAAACAACAATAGAGCAGTTGCTAAATCATACATTCGAGGAATGCGTCCTCCATGATCTGGATCGACCAATACTGGAGAGTCATCGGTTTGATAAATTAGGTTAGCTGCTTTATAGTCCCAACTAGCGTTAGTTAAAGGTAAATCTATTTCTAATAGTTTGGGGAGTGCATTTTCTAAGTAACGTCGAGAATAAGAAGTTAAAATTTTGTGAGTAGTTTCAAGTTTATCTTGGGCATATTGCTCAATTTTTTGGCATACTTGGCTTATTTCTGACTTAATTTTCTTGGCTTCTATAGCGATCGCGGTTTCGCTCGTCTTTAAATTAAAGTTTTTTTCATTCCCGCAGCATGAATTTGACCTAATAGTTCGCCAGCAGAACTAATTTGAGTCGTGTTTCCCGTGTAGGGAATTCCTTTTATAAAAGGATATATGACCCAGTTTTCTTCTATATTGTTGTTATTTTCTCCGCTAAGAAAACATCTGGGATTTTGATCGAAATCTTTTACAGGAGCAACGCTTTTAACTCCTTAAGAGACAAGGTAACTTGTCCAGGCAGCGATCGCACTTTGCTCGCTCCTTACTCCAGTACGTTTAAGCACATAATCTCGATCTGCATAATTAAAGCGATATACGGGAGCATAAGTATAGAGACTCTCAAAGCTTCGCTCTCCATTAATAGATATACTAAAAGCGCGTATAACATCAAGATGTTTCATGTTTAAGCTTGATACTATCGTTGAAAATTAAGCTGTAACAGAGATATTAGGGTGAGAATTATTTGCTTCCACTCTTTTTAATGTTTAATCCGAACTTAGGTTACTGAACTAAGCTGTATTTTAAAGCCAGTCTAATTAATTCAATTCGGTTACTGGTATCTGATTTGCGTAACAAGCTACTGACGTATTTTTCAATCGTGCGGTGGGATAAATGAAGTTTTAAACCAATGTCAATATTTGAATAGCCATCGATCAGAAATTTAAGAACTTCTTCTTCTCTAGTAGTTAGCTCTAGCTGTGACTGTAGTTTTGGCTGATTTAATTGAATTTCTTGAGCCTTGCTGGGCAAATTTTGTGTTGATTCGAGGGTTTTGCCACCTTGAGGAAATCTTAGCTCAGAATGAACAATTTGCGATCGCTCTAACAAATTACGAATTATCGCCCTCAATTCTGCCATTTCAAACGGCTTAGATAGGTACATATCACATCCTACTTGATACCCTTGAATCCGCTTGGCTGTCTCTCTACATTCAGTCAATAATATCACCGGTAAAAGACGATATTGAGGCAATTGACGGATATTTTTGACTAATTCATAGCCGTCTTTTTTGGGCATTTTAATATCAGAAATGAGCAGGTGAGGATGATACTTATCTAATTTAGATAGGGCTTGATCACCATTCTCGGCTGTGATAACTGAATATCCCCATAGCTCTAAGTAATCGCTTACAGATAAGCGTATTCCTGGATCATCTTCGGCGATTAAGATTAATAAGGGCATTAATTCTGGCGTGATTTATTAAGCTCATTCACTGTTTTTATATTGTATATAAATGTCTCCTTTTTATATGTCCCTTGGCGTACATTAATATTTACCGAGCTTGACTTTTCAAAGGTAGCCTTTAAACTCAATATCCCGCCTTTATAATGCAGAATTAGCATAATTATAAAAGCGGGATGATATTAGATAAAGCTAATAAGCTAACTTCAGGATGTATGTCTCAAATGTGGTTTAAGAACGACGAGCGATAACAGGGGCAGGGGTAGCTGTAGAGCTTGAGCGTTTTCTTCTTCTTGTGGTTTTTATGGGCTGCTGTTCGGGAGTCTGCAATAGCAAGACTAATAAAGGACGACTACGTAATTCTCGCTTGATTAAACGCTGCAAACCACCTTCTATTTCTAAGCGTACTTCGCTCCAGTCAACTTCCGTTTCGCCATTTTCTGTGTAGCTAAATTCACTCCAGCGATCGCCTAAAATTCGTTCTATGGTTCTTGCTACTAATTGCTGTAATAAAGATTGTTCTACTGATGTTACCACACCCCGTAGGTGTAAAGCGGGAGAGGCTACCAATTTACCAGACATATCAATTGCTGTTGCGACGGTAATTACCCCATCTTCAGCTAACTGCTGCCTTTCTTTCATCACATCGTCTTGGACAATTCCCGCGCGGTCTACAAGCGCAATACCAGAGGGAACTTCACCATTCATGCCAATACTATTTTCGGTCAGCTCGATCACATTACCGTTTTTGATAATTACAATGTTTTCTTCGGGAATACCCATTGCTTTCGCCATCCCAGCGTGTTCGATTAGCATTCTATGCTCACCGTGAACAGGCACAAAGAATTTAGGTCTGGTTAAATTGAGCATTAACTTATGATCTTCCCTCGCACCATGACCTGAAACGTGAACTCCTTGAGCGCGACCATAAATTACTTTTGCCCCCTGCATCATTAGGCGGTCGATGGTGTTGACTACCCCAATCGTGTTTCCAGGAATAGGATTAGCCGAAAATACAATTGTATCTCCTTCTTTAACTCTAACTTGTCGATGTTCGCCTCTAGAGATGCGGGTCATAGCTGCTAAAGTCTCTCCCTGAGAACCAGTACAGAGAACCAAGACCTTATTGTCTGGTAAACGATTGACTGTGCGAATCTGTTCAAAAATATCATCACGACATTGGATATATCCTAACTTGCGTGCATGAGCGATGACGTTGAGCATGGAACGGCCAACTACCGCAACTTTACGACCATGTTTTTGCGCCAAATCGAGAATCATATTTACCCGATGCACTGAAGAGGAAAAGGTTGTAACCATTAAGCGTCCTTCGGCTTGTCCAAAGATACGATCGAGATTAGGATACACAGAACGTTCTGAGGGGGTATGTCCTGGTACTTCGGCATTAGTAGAGTCACTCAGCAAGCACAATACGCCTTTTTCACCGTGTTCGGCTAATTTTTGCAGGTCAAAATGTTCTCCATCTACCGGAGTATGGTCAAATTTGAAGTCTCCTGAATGAATAATTACGCCGATGGGAGTGTGAATAGCAACGGTAAAGCTATCGGCAATCGAGTGGGTGTTGCGAATATACTCAGCGCGAAAATGCTTACCAATTTGCACAATTTCTCTGGGGACAACGCTTTTAAGAGTAGTGCGATCGCTTACTCCCGCTTCTTCAAGCTTATCACTTAACAAAGACATTGCTAGTCTAGGACCATAAATTACGGGAATGTCAAATTGCTTTAGGTGATATGCAATTCCACCTATATGATCTTCATGACCGTGGGTCACAATCATGCCCTTGATCCGATGAGAGTTCTCTCTGAGATACGTCATATCAGGCAAAACAATATTGACGCCATGCATCTGGTCTGAAGGAAAACCTAATCCTGCATCCAGCAGAATAATCTCGTCTTCATATTCAAAAACACAGGTATTTTTGCCAATTTCGTGTAATCCTCCTAGAGGAATGATTTTTACGGTTGGCTTGTTGGCTTTTTTTATTACTTTGGTCATTGATGTTTCTACTTTATGTTAGTTATTTGGACTTTTTTATTTAATCAATAAAAATCGAAAAATATGCCTTAGAATCTTGTCGTTTGAGGCTTTTTCTAAACGGTTTAAAAAATTGTTTGCCACAGTAAATCTCCTAAAATTACTATTGGTAATTGCTGAGATTACTTACTTTAGCGATTATTCATATTGATGATGCCATCGAATGAATCGAAATGGTAGTTTAACCTTATTTTTGTTAATAGTGGTTTATTTTTATTAATGATAGAGAATCTAAACTAGCTTGTTTACTTATATATAGATCTGATTTTAGCAGTGGCTTAAGTGATAATAAAATTAAACTAAATTTAATTCTTTTAAAACTATTTTTAAACTTTCTAATAAATCTAATTGTAGCTCACATAAAGGCGTACGCAACTTGCCCACATTCCATCCCTGTAAATTTAGAGCTGCTTTAACAGGAATGGGATTAGTAGCCATAAATAAAGCCTGAAATAAAGGAAAAAGCTTTACCTGAATTTTAGTGGCTTGCTGATTATCTCCTTGATTAAATGCCTGAATCATTTCTCCCATTTCCTTACCCACTAAATGGGAAGCGACGCTGACTACGCCGACACTTCCTACCGTCATCATTGGCAAAGTCAAAGCGTCTTCTCCTGAATAGATAGCAAAATTAGCAGGAGTCAAACATTTAATTTTACAAGCCTGTTCTAAATTACCGCTAGCTTCTTTAATTGCTACTATATTAGCAATTTGCGCCAGATTTGCCACTGTTTCTGGTTCTAAGTTGCTACTAGTTCTTCCTGGTACATTATATAGCATCATCGGCAGATCTGGGCAAGCTTCGGCGATCGCCTTAAAATGCTGATATTGTCCTGACTGGGGTGGCTTATTATAATACGGTACTACCTGTAGTGAACCATCTAAATCTAGTTTAGCTGCTTTTTGCGTCGCTGCGATCGCTTCGGAGGTAGAATTGGAACCTGTACCAGCAATTATTTTAGCTTTAGCTCCAACTACTTGTTTTACTACTTTGAATAGCTCATATTCTTCTGACCAGCTTAAGGTGGGGGATTCTCCTGTTGTACCACAGATCACTAAGCCATCACTGCCATTTTCTACCAGATGATTCGCTAGCTTTTCGGCTACTCCATAGTTTACGCTACCATCCTCGGCAAACGGCGTTACCATTGCCGTAATTACCCTACCAAAGTATTCTCCACTCATTAAATCTAGACTCAAATAATTAATTTATCAATCAAGAAAAGCAAAAGCTAGACGCTCACTGCTGAATCAGACGTTATTAACAGATTTTTGGCTAACAGTAATTCCGCTATTTGAATAGCGTTAAGGGCAGCACCCTTGCGAATCTGATCTCCACACAGCCATAGTTCCAAACCGCAAGCTTGAGAAATATCTTGGCGAATCCTGCCAACTAATACAGGATCTTGTCCCGTTGCATCGATGGGCATCGGGAAGTAATTACTTTGCCAATCTTCAACTACTTTAACTCCTGGTGCAGCAGCAATTACTTCTTTAGCCTTAGCTACTTCAAAGGGTTGAGCAAACTCTAAATTTATAGCTTCAGAATGAGCGCGTAAAATAGGCACGCGAACGCAGGTAGCAGTGATCTTCAATTCAGGAGCGTCAAAAATTTTTCTGGTTTCGTTAACCATTTTCATCTCTTCTTCGCAGTATCCCTGCTCATTTAAAGGAGAGTTATGGGGAAATAAATTAAAGGCAATGGGATAGGGTAATACTTCAGCCTGGGGCTGTTTGCCATCTAAAATATCTCTAGCTTGGATCTTAGCTTCCTCCATGGCTCTAGCACCAGCACCAGAAGCAGATTGATAGGTAGACACAACTACCCGCTTGATTGGCTGCACCTGGTGAAGAGGATAAATAGCCACTCCCATTAGAATAGTTGTACAGTTGGGGTTGGCAATAATTCCCTGATGTTTCGCTGCTGCTTCGGGGTTAATTTCAGGAACTACCAAAGGCACATCATCATCCATCCGAAAAGCACTGGAGTTATCAATAACTACTGCTCCTGCTTCTACAGCTTTTTTTGCCCAGGCTTTGGAAGTAGAGCCACCGGCAGAAGCCAAAACAATATCTACGCCTTCAAAAGACTTTTCGTTAACTGCTTCTACAGTTATCTCCTGACCGTTAAATATAATCTTGCTACCAGCAGAACGAGGTGAAGCCAATAACTTCAATTCTTTTAGGGGAAACTTACGTTCTGCTAGCAATTCTAACAATTCTTGACCAACTGCTCCCGTCGCCCCCAAAATAGCGACATTTACTTCTTTAGACAATGAAATTGACCTCCATAACTTATTTTAACGTAATTTAAATTAAACTAACAGACTTAAAATTCTTCTTTTTCTGTATGTATCGCTTGTTTTTGATAACTAATACTAATTAGCTGCAATTAATATTGATGTTATTAAAATTTTGTTTATGTTTGTTTATGTAGGATAGGTAACCTGAGTACCGAATAATCCTATCATAATGTTTCAATCATGATGAGTTAAGGTTTACAGTCTGCAATAAGTATTTGTTTAATACTCGTCTTCACTATTTGTCTAGAGCTTTTTAAAATAGAAAGCCAAACGGGAAGAAAAAGTGTAGCTGTGGCGATAGATATACTATTATGACTATTGACTGATAGGGAAAAGCTGTTAAAAATCATTCTAATGAGCAACAACACAGTACAAAAAAACTAATTTTGTTCTCAAGCATCAATTAAGTATTGTATTTTTTAACCGCCAAAGGCAGTCAACGGCAAGCACTACCTTTGCGAGGCGGAGTAATCTGTGACTTTACTTTAAGCTAGTCCCTATAAAGATCCACAATAGATTCAATTAAATAGTTTTGGAATAGAAGCAGGACATGAAAGTAACCCAGGAAAGACTTCCTGAAAGTCAATTAGGTTTAAATATAGAAATTGCACCTGAAGCATCTCGCAGTGCCTATGAGAAAATGGTGCAAAACCTTTCCCGTTCCAGCAATATTCCTGGGTTTCGGAAAGGGAAAGTACCGCGTCAAGTTTTGTTGCAAAGAATTGGCAACGAAAGGATCAAGGCTGCTGCATTAGAAGAATTGATTCAAAAATCATTAAAGGATGCCATTGAACAAGAGTCCATTGAAGCTCTTGGTCAACCAAATTTACGCACTGATTTTGAAGAATTGCTAGGACAGTATAATCCTGGAGATACTCTTACTTTTTCAATAGCGGTAGATGTGCCACCATCGGTAGAACTTGTCGATTATGGCAGTTTAAGCGTCAAGGCTGAGGAAATAGTTTATCAGCCAGAAAAAGTAGATGAGTTTATTGAACAACGTCGAGAGCAAAAAGCTGATTTAGTTCCCTTAGAAGATCGTGCAGCCGAAATGGGAGATGTTGCTTTTGTAGATTTTAAAGGAACTTTAAGCGCAGAAGGAGAAGAAGGTCAAGAAATTGAAGGCGGTAGTGCTACTAACTTCCAAGTAGAACTGGTAGAAGGTAAGCTAATTCCTGGCATGGTTGAAGGAATTGCAGGCATGAAGCCTGAAGAAACAAAAGAGGTAGCGGTAACTTTTCCTGAAGATTATCCTCAGGAAGATTTGGCAGGTAAACCAGCAGTCTTTATTATTACTTTAAATGAATTAAAAACTAAAGATTTGCCTGAGTTAGACGACGACTTTGCTCAGGAGGTAACTGACGAAGAGTTTGAAACCATGGCTGCCTATCAAGAATCAATTGAGAAACAGTTTAAAGAGCAAGCGCAAGACCAAACCAATAATAATATAAATGATGCGATCGCCGATGCTCTATTAGAACAGAATACTATAGATTTACCAGAATCTTTGGTTCAAGAAGAAGTAACTAATGTTCTCACGAAAACCTTAATGCAGATGCAGCAGATGGGATTAGACGTTAGACAGCTATTCAACTCTGATAATGTTCCCATGCTACGAGATAATGCTCGTCCTGAAGCATTGACCAATCTTAAAAAGACTTTAATAATTAAGGAAATAGCTAAAAAAGAAGGTTTAGAGCCAGATAAGGTGGCAATTGAAGCCAAAATAGCGGAAATTAGACCACAATTGACTGGGCAAGAAGTTGATGAAGACCGTTTAAACGAAATGGTTACTCAAGACTTGTTGAGCGAAAACACCTTTAAGTGGTTACGGGATAAAGCTCAAGTAGAGCTTGTCCCCGAAGGTTCTTTGGCTGAAGAAGCGGATACTGATGAGGAAGTGGAAACGGCTGAAGTGGAAGTAGTAGAAGATTCTGAATAAGCCGTCAACGAAAATAGATTTTAAGTAACAATTACCTGGGGAAAACAGAATTGCTGATGATTATTCTCTTTCTTTTGCTTCGATCCTTCCCAGGTAACCTCACCTTAATTAAGCAACTGATCGTAATTTAGTTAAGGCATAATAAATAAAAGAGTTAAATACATCTCTTGGCTGAACATAGTTGTGCAAGCTTAATTTAATAACATATTTCATTAGTGAAAAATTTTTGGCAAGAACCTATGCTGGAATCGCTTTCAAATTACGACTTTCAAGTCAATAATAATATTTCTGAGATCCAGTCTTCTCAGCCAACTGGTAACGTAGTGCCAATGGTTGTAGAGCAGTCTGGTATTGGCGAACGTGCCTTTGATATCTATTCTCGTCTTTTGCGAGAACGCATTATCTTCTTAGGTACAGCTATCGATGATAAGGTAGCCGATTCGGTTGTAGCTCAGTTATTGTATTTAGAGGCTGAAGATCCTGAAAAGGATATTCAAATTTATATCAATTCCCCTGGTGGTTCGGTCTATTCAGGATTGGCAATATATGACACCATGCAGCAAATTCAGCCCGATGTTGTAACAATTTGTTATGGAATTGCTGCCAGTATGGGTGCTTTTTTACTATCTGGTGGTACAAAAGGGAAGCGAATGGCATTGCCTAGTTCGCGAATCATGATCCACCAACCTTTAGGAGGCGCTCAAGGGCAGGCATCAGATATTGAGATCCAAGCTAAAGAAATTCTTTATATCAAACAGAGACTTAACGAACTGATTGCAGGACATACTAACCAACCCTTTGATAAGATAGCTGCCGATACAGAAAGAGATTTCTATATGTCTTCTGAGGACGCTGTGGAATATGGCTTAATTGATAAAGTCATTATTAAGCCAGAAGCGTTAAGCTCACCTACCTAAAATTGCTCTATATAGTACGAGGTATATATGTCTAAATACGACTCCCATCTAAAATGTTCATTTTGCGGAAAATCACAAGAACAAGTCAGAAAGTTAATTGCAGGACCTGGGGTTTATATTTGTGATGAATGTGTTGAACTGTGTAACGAAATTTTAGATGAGGAGTTGATTGAAGAAGGAGCTGTCGTATCTTCGGCTGCCGTATCTGGAAATCCTGAAGCTAAACCAGCCAAAAGGAAAAAGTCTAAATCGGGTGGCATCTCTTTTGGAGACATTCCTAAGCCAATTGAGATAAAAAGCTGTTTAGACGAACACGTAATTGGTCAGGAAGAAGCAAAAAAAGTTCTTTCGGTTGGGGTATACAATCATTACAAACGTCTCAGCTTGGCTAATAAGGCAAAGGATGCTGATGACCCTGTAGAGCTACAAAAGTCTAATGTCCTCTTAATTGGTCCTACAGGCTGTGGTAAAACTCTTTTGGCACAAACTCTGGCTAAAGTTTTGCAAGTACCTTTTGCTGTTGCCGATGCCACTACTCTTACAGAAGCAGGATATGTGGGAGAAGATGTGGAAAATATTCTACTTCGTTTGTTACAGGTAGCTGACTTAGATGTAGAAGAGGCACAGCGAGGCATTATTTATATTGACGAAATTGATAAAATAGCTCGTAAAAGCGAGAATGCTTCAATTACCCGCGATGTTTCAGGTGAAGGGGTACAGCAAGCATTACTCAAAATGTTGGAAGGGACAGTAGCTAATGTACCACCCCAAGGCGGTCGTAAGCATCCATATCAAGACTGTATTCAAATTGATACTAAGAATATTTTGTTTATTTGTGGTGGTGCGTTTGTTGGCTTGGATAAGGTAGTAGAACGCCGTCTGGGTAAAAAGTCAATGGGCTTTATCCAGAAGGGAGAAAACCCTCCTTCAAAGGAAAAGCGTACCGCCGACGTATTACAGAAGCTGGAGTTAGACGACCTAGTTAAGTTCGGCATGATTCCTGAGTTTGTGGGTAGAATTCCCGTTACCGCAGCGTTAGAGCCTTTAGACGAAGCTACATTAGTACAGATATTGACTAAGCCGAAAAACGCTATTGTCAAACAATATAAAAAGCTATTGGGAATGGATAATATTGAGCTTGAGTTTACCGAAGGTGCAATTAAAGCATTAGCCAAAGAGGCTTATCGTCGTAAAACTGGAGCCAGAGCTTTACGGGGTATCGTTGAAGAACTGATGCTAGATATGATGTACGAAATTCCCTCTCGTGAAGATTTGAGTAAATGCGTTATTACCGAAGAAATGGTAGAAAAACGCTCTACTGCTGAGTTAATTATCCATCCAACTTCTTATCGCAAGCCTGAATCGGCATAGCTAGAGCAAATAAGATCGAAAGATCGAGTTTAATTTCTAAAAGCGATCGCCACTAAAATAATTCTAGCAGGCGATCGCTTTTTTTAATGAATAAAACCAATAAAGCCGATTCTTAGGCAAAATTTATTTTGGTCACCTTTTCAGGAGTTTCGGATACTTTCGCCTTCACAATTGCTGCGATCGCCGTTTTCGTTCAGCAACAGAAGCATTACAGGCTCTCAAAAATCCTATTACTCTAAAAAAAGACGCTGAGATAGTTAAAATGTCTAAAGATAAAGTATCAAAGACCAAAACCAACCTCCAGACAAAATATCACCGCCATCGAACGTACCTCGTCAGGTTGGAAAATTCAGAACACGGATAATACTCCCGCAGCATCATCTGCGATCGTTTGGGCTGATGGACAGGCTTACAGATTGAGTAGTGCTGTTCACGAGAAAAATGATTTTAGCGTGGACAGCCTATCAGACATAGAACTTGATTGGTTAGCACAAGAACTTAGTCAATGGTTAAATCTGCCTTTGACCCAGAGAAAATTTTAATAAGTAAATTTTGATGGCTATCCGTAGGTTGATCTTTCTCAAAACTGAGAGTAGTTTTACGTATTTCAGCAATTATTTGTTTATCGTTAGTTGATGTTTGTATAGTAAACAAAAAATTTTGGTCGCTAAGAAATTTTTCGATAGTAATTGTTCCATTTATGATGATTAGCAATTTAATTATTTATCCCCTGTGATAAGAATTTAGCAATTGATTGAGAAAAAACTGTCACATTAAAAAGTAACAGTGGGAAACTAGTAACATTTTACTCACCAGTAAACAAAAGACACTTAGCTCCAGTTTCTTGTTTTACTCGCCTCTTATATTCTTTGTGAGACATACCAATAGGAATTGCTGACTCTGATACATACAAACAATCTGGATTTTTCTTTCTTGGTGCTACTGTTTTTGTTTGTACTGAATGTTTACTATTAGGAGTAGATGTAGATACACGCAAAATTTTGGTGGAGGCTTGGTGCCATAGAAACATACCGCTAATAGCAGCTAAAATAGTTCCTACTACTATTTTCATTTCACGATCTCTTTTCTTCATATATTGGTCTTTAGGAATTAAAGACACTTTACTAATAGTTGTATTCTGTAAAATCTCTAAAGCATTAGTAATATTTTCTTCATTTGTCTCAAAACCGTAGTAGAGGTTTAGAGTTTTTCCCTTGTATAAAATTCTAATAGCGTTTTTACCAATTAATATCTTATTAATATTTGCAATTGATATTGAAAAGCACATCTTCTCAATTGATTTCGCTTCATGGAAACCTATCAATCGTAGATTAGTTATAACTAAAAACTTTTGCTTTCCTTGATAAAAGATTCTAAATACACCATTATATGTTTCACATGGCTTTAAAAAATCACTTTCCTTTATTAAGTCGGAGATAGTTATTTTTATAGATTCTTCAATGAATCCTGAAACACTATTTTTCTTTACTAGGTTAGATTTTTCTGATACATAAAGGTATTTTTGCAGTTCTTCAAGCACCTTTTTATTTACTTCAGCTAGAAACTTTGATTCATCTTTTAATTCAATTGCAACCAAACTATTTTGTTTCTTTCCACCTGCTGCTAAACCACCAGCAAAACCTGCTAATGCAACACCACCTGACAATAAACCACCGACTGTTAATCCTACAAAACCCCATCCTGCCGTACCAGTGAAGCTTTTGTAGTTTTCTTGATTTAAAACCGTTAAACTCTTGATGTTTTTTTTCAGGTCTAATGTCACACTATTTAGTGTTCCGCCTTTGCTTATACAATTCAAATGACTATTGAAATTCCAATTACCTTTATCAATCGAACCCTCTAATACTCTAATCTTCATCACTTTACACCTTGTAACTATACTCTTTCTTTATATAGGTGTAGTTGTATTTAAGCTGTGATCAGCATACAGTCAAACTAAGTCGAAGAGTCACCCCTCAAAAGACTTGAGAAATCCTACTTCCTGACCTTAGTGACCAAAATTTCTCCGTTGCGTTTACAAAAGCTTAGTTTGCAGAAAGTCGATTAGTTTTAATTGACGATAAAATATAAATAGAAAAAACATAAGATATTGTTACTAGATATATGGCTACCGTTGTTGCAGTTGAAAAAAAGAAATTAGAACAACCTCCCTTAGATATTCATTATTTAGGCGATCGCGTTTTGCGCCAGCCAGCCAAGCGCATTGCCAAAGTAGATGATAATATCCGTAAAATCATTAAGCAGATGCTACAGACTATGTATAGTGCTGATGGCATCGGTCTAGCTGCACCCCAGGTAGGGATTCATAAACAACTTGTAGTTATTGATATTCATTTAGACAACCCCGACGTACCGCCTCTAGTTTTAATTAACCCTAAAATTACTAAATCTGGCAGTAACTTTTGCACTGGTGAAGAAGGCTGCCTAAGTATTCCTGGAGTATATTTGGACGTAATTCGTCCTGAAGCCATTGAAGTTTCTTATAAAAATGAACAGGGTAAACCCAGTACCCTAAAAGCAACTGGTTTACTTTCCCGTGCCATACAGCATGAAATGGATCACCTAAATGGTGTAATGTTTGTAGATCGAGTAGATAATAATCTTGCTCTCAATGAAGAGTTGAATAAAAAAGGTTTTGCCGTCAGTGCAGTCAAACCAGTTAAGTAATAAATATATAAAAGCGGTTAATTAAAAGAGGAGCAAATACAATGATTTCAATGACACCGAAGAGTGGCGTATGTTTACTTTTGTGTTGCATTACGGCGATCGCCGCAGTAGGTTCGGTTTTCGAGCTATCTTCTGGTAATCCTGAATTAGGCAGCATGGTTACAGGGTTAATCTTAGCTGCCAGCATTCCCCTCACAGGAATTTTGTTTTGGGTAGCGGTACAAGATACTAGAGCTAATCAAGGCGAGTAATAGCTTCAACATTATTAATTAGAAAAAAAGAGAAGGCTAGTATTTCCTTCTCTTTTTGCCTAAGATACTGATTTTAATGATGCTTTGCTTATTTCTTGGGAGATAACATCATCATCATGTTTCGTCCTTCCCGCTTGGGAAACTGCTGAACTTCAGCGTACTCTTCCAAATCTTTAGCCATGCGACGTAGCAGATCTTCAGCTAATCTAGAGTGTTGAATTTCTCTACCACGAAAGCTAATAGTGGCTTTGACCTTATCGCCAGATTTTAAAAAGCGTTGAGCATTTTTGACGCGCACATTATAGTCATGCTCTTCAATTTTGTAGCGCATTTTTACTTCTTTAACGTCAGCGTTATGCTGTTTTTTCTTCGCTTCTTTAAGTTTTTTGTCTTGCTCGTATTTATATTTACCATAGTCCATAATCTTACAGACAGGAGGCTTGGCGGTTTCGCTGACTAAGACCAAATCTAGACCCTTTTCTTGGGCTATGGTCAAAGCTTCTCTAGGAGTAATTATTCCTAATTGCTCACCTTCAGAGTCGATTACACGAATTTCGGGGAAGCGGATTCTTTCGTTAGTTTTGGTTAGATCGCGACTATTATTACTGCGTCTTCTATCTCTCACAGGCGTATTTTTTCTTTCCTTTTGTACTAGTAATATTGGTGAACTAAAAAATAAGATGATAAAAAGTTATATCTTTTCCTATTTTACTAACATTGCTATTAATAGAATATTAAGTTAATTTTATCTTCTTATTTAAACTATCCTCAATCTAACAATAGATATACTTTGGGTAACAATAGTATAGTATGTAAATATTTCTAAAGTAAGAAGTTTGATTATAAACCAATCTTGGCAAGAGCGTATTGGCAATCAAAGAGACTGGGTTTGGCGAGGATGGCAAACTCGCTATAGTTATCTAAAAGCTCAAGATAATAATAATCGCCCTCCCGTAGTCTTCGTTCATGGTTTTGGTGCAAGTATTGAGCATTGGCGTAACAATATACCAGCGATCGCCAAATACCATACAGTATATGCAATAGATTTACTGGGTTTTGGTGCATCAAGGAAAGCAGACACAGAATATAGTGCAGGTTTGTGGACAGAGCAATTACATGACTTTTGGCAGACTTTTATCGGTACACCTGTAATTCTAGTTGGCAACTCCATTGGTTCGTTAGTTTGTTTAAATACTACTGCTACCTATCCAGAAATGGTTAAGGGTTTGGTAATGCTTAGTTTAGTTGACGCATCTGAAAGAGAAGATACGATATCATCTTTCCGTTCTCTGGTAACAAAAATTGAAAGCTTGTTTGCATTTCCCTGGTTAATTAAAAAAATTCTTAAAATAGTTAGAAGACCAAACTCAATCCGTCGTGGTGCAGGAATAGCTTATCCTAACAAGCAAGCAATAACAGATGAGCTTGTAGAAATTCTTTCAAGTCCTGCTTATGATGAAGGTTCAGAGCAAACTTTTCTTTGTTTATTCCGTAGCGTCAGAAAAGCTGGTTTTGCCAAGCCAGTTAGGGATTTATTGCCACAGATAGCCCTACCTATGCTATTAATATGGGGACTGCAAGACAAAATTATACCTCCAAAACAGGCAAAAGCGATCGCATCTCTCAATCCGCGCTTGAAGTTATTAGAATTACCAGATGCAGGGCATTGTCCCCATGATGAATATCCAGATAAATTCAATTCTCTTCTATTAGAGTGGCTCGAATCTATATAATCAAGTTAGAAATTAAAGAATTAACTTCAATTAATTATGGCAGGCATTAAAAAGGGAACGCTAGTTCATGTAGTCAAGGAAAAACTCGAAGGCAGCTTAGAAGCAAAAGCTAGTGATGTTCGCCTTCCTTCTTACTTGTTTGACAGTAAAGGGGAAGTTTTAGATCTTAATGATGAATATGCCTTAGTTCAGTTTTATGTTCCTACTCCTAATATTTGGTTGCGTTTAGATCAATTAGAAGAAGCAAAGTAATTTAGTCAGTTACTCGCAAAATTAACAGGCTTATAGTATAGTGCTTATAGTATAGTGAGGAAGGTGTTGTGATCCAAACTAAATTTGGCGTTGCACCTTCATAGAATGGCAGAGGCTGACTAGGAGACTAGGGGACTGGGGGAATCATTAATCTTCTTTGTTCATAATCATCCCGCAGCTACGCAACGCCCTAAATTTAATCAGCTTGTTTTAGAGTTTTTGGATGAGGATCTAAATCACGATCTGGTTTTGGTTCTAGAGTCATGGCTTTTCCCGTAGCTTTTCGTAGATCATTGCTTCCAATTTTTAACTTAGTTTTTGAATCAACATGAATTGATTCGGCTGCACCCCAAAACGGAAGTGGAGCAATCTTGTAGCCTTTTTTCCATAAAGCTACGAAAGTCTCAGAATCTAGAGCATAAGGCTCTGAAAAAACAACGTCTGGTAAACCTTGATAGTGAAGACGAGGTGTATTGATTGCTTTGCTCAGACTCATATCATAGTCGATCATGTTAACAATAGTTTGTAATACGGTAGTGGGAATTGTTGAACCTCCCGGACTACCCGTAACTAAATAAATTTGCCCATCTTTGGTGACTATTGTGGGGGACATGGAACTGAGGGGGCGTTTGACTGGCTCGATTAAATTGGCTTTTCCCTGTCTTAAACCAAACTGGTTAGCCTCCCCTAATTTGGTAGTAAAATCATCCATCTCGTTGTTGAGTAGAAATCCCGTACCAGGGGCAACTACTCCTGCACCGAAATAAGAGTTGATAGTATAGGTTACGGCTACTGCATTATTATTTTTATCTACTACCGAGTAATGCGTGGTGTTTGTTCCTTCAGATTGAATGTCTGTTGAATAGACAGATTCAGGAGAAATAGCATTATCACCAATTTTGTCTCTCAAGCTAGCAGCATATTTGGGAGATAATAACTTGTCTAGGGGATTATCAACAAAATTAGGATCGCCTAGATAACGATTGCGATCGCCATACGCCAGTAACATGGACGAAAACAGATAATTTAAGCTTTGGGGAGTCTTCCAACCCGACTTTTTCAAGTTATAGCCAGATAAGATATTTAACATCTGACATAAAGTAGTGCCACCTCCTGGAGGCGGAGAAGAAATTACTCTATATTCTCTATAGTTACAGCTAACTGGTTCATCTTCGTTAACTTCATAAGTAGCAAAATCTTTTAGAGATAGAATGCCTCCATTGGCTTCGCTAGCTGCGACAATCTTTTTGGCAATTTCTCCTTGGTAAAAAGCATCTTCTTGGGAAATAAGTTGCTGTAAAACTGCTGCTAATTCTGGCTGCTGTAAAACATCTCCAGCTTTTCTCACTTCGAGCTTACTGTCTAGAAATATTTTTGCTGTATTTGGGTCTTTTAATCTACTCCTACCCGCCTTGAATACATCTACATCTCCCTGCTGGAGAGTAAAACCTTTTTGAGCCAGTTTGATTGCAGGAGAAATAACGGCACGACGACTCATGGTGCCATACTTAGCAAGAGCATAATTTAATCCTTTTACCGTACCTGGAACACCTACAGCAAGATAGCCTTTAGTGCTTAAGTCTTCAACAACATTCCCTTCTGCATCAAGATACATATCAGCAGTTGATTCTAAAGGGGCAGTTTCACGAAAGTCGATAAAAGTCTCTTTGCCATCGGCTAAACGAAGAGTCATAAAACCACCACCGCCTAAATTACCACAGCAAGAATAGGTAACTGCCAAAGCATAACCCACAGCTATAGCAGCATCGACTGCATTTCCTCCATCTTTCAGTATTTGCGCCCCTACTTGTGATGCTATATGTTGAGAGCTAACAACCATACTGTTCCCTTTCTGGGAATTATCAATTTTGCTCGATAAAACTTCTTGACAGCTAGGAGTTAAAGCCCGACAATTAAGCCAACTACCTGACTTGTAAATATAAGTTAAAGGATGATAAAAGCTACCGAAAATAGCAGCATCAATTAGAAAAAATAAGCATAATACTCCTGTAGCTTTTAATATTATTTTCAAGGTTTTTAAAATCAAACTATTTCTCCAAAAAATCTTAGAGACTTCTGTCGGTAAATTTGTTCAGGCTAGACAATTAAAAGTTGGAAGTGACTTTACCAATTTGTATCGGTTACTAACGAATCGATCCCGTCATCAGGTGTCCAATGAACTACTCCATCTTGAAGGTTATAAACCTGAATTTTGTCTGTGTCTTGTCGAGTAATTTCTTGAGGTTGATCCGAGGCAATGATTGATTGAGGCTGTAATTTTAACCAGGCTGCCTCAATCTTGGTGCCTACAAGAATAAGCGGTTTTTGATTTGAACTTGCTTGAATATATTGCTGAAGCCGATCCGCATCAGGCTTTGTATTGTCTAATATTAGCCAGGTATTCATTGCTGTATCTAATTTTAGAATTGATAGTTGAGTGTCAAATGACATTGTTAAAGATTTGGTGGCAACTACTCGCTCAAATTGAACTGCCTGGTTATTAAATGGTGTTGAAAGAGGTTTTGAGTTGAGATTGGAAACAAGATGCTCGATAGACAGGCGATCGCTAATTGCTGACCAATTAGATTCAAACCCTGGGCTTGAAATGGCATAATTTATTTGATTAATCCCTTGGTTTGTCAAAAATGGCAACAGGCTATATTTAATATCCTTTGGTTCACCAGTATTAATTAATACTACTTTGCCTCGATCTTGAATAACTATAATTGGTTCAGGGTGTGCAGGCAAGACGGTAATCTGGGTTAAATTTAAATGGTGATATGTTACAGGAACAATAATTAAAGTTAAAACGCCGAGCAAAACTAGCTTTAAATGCTTGCGCCACCAGTTGTTTAATAAAACTAGTAAGAATAGCCCATATACAGCTAACAACACACTTAAAGAGATTTGTCCGATCGCCCAAGAACTGACTGGTAAATTAGTAAAAAAGCTAATTACTGCCATCAGTAATAGGGTGGGATAAAGCAATACCCAGGCGATCGCGCTTCCCAAGATAGGCATAATTAAAGCGGCGATCGCACTTACCATTCCACCCAGGCTAATTACGGTAATTAAAGGGGTGCAAATAATGTTGACGATGACGCTATAGGTAGCAAGCGAATTAAATTTATAGCTTAATAATGGCAGTACCCAAATAGAAGCAGCCATAGGTACAGCAACTAAAGTGGCGACGGTAAAAGGTAGCCAATCTAGTTTGGCTATCAAACCAGGCATGGTCACAATTAAGCCCAAGGTTGCCAAAAAACTAAGCTGAAAACCGAGATCGCTAATAAATAAGGGATTGAATAGCAAAATGATGGTTGCAGCCAATAACAATGAACCTAACGGCTTAACTTTAGTATCCATTACTAAAGCTATTAGTACCGCTACCCCCATTAAACAGGCACGAAATACAGAAGCTTGGATTCCTGTTAAACCTAGATAAACCAACAGAGTGCCTACGCCGATAACCAGTCGAGGTTTGGCAGCAAAACGATTAGTTATTTTTAAAATAATTCCTAACAACAATGATACATGAAAGCCAGAGGCAGCCAGCACATGAGCCAATCCAGCCTCAATAAAGCGATCGCGAATATCCGTAGGTAGATCTACCGCTTTACGCCCTAAAATCATTGAACTAACCAACTGTCCCATCGGACTACCCAAACCCTTTAGCTGACTTCTGACAATTCGCCTGCGTAGCTTCCACCAACCCCAGCTAGGTTCTGTTTGTTCACTAAAAATTGCTTCAAATCCCTGTATTCCTGCAAATACTCCCTGATGGGCAAGATACTCCTTAAAATCAAAACCATTAGGAGTTTTGGCAGCTTGGGGTAAGTATAAAGACCCTTTGAGCTTTAAATTTTGCCCAGGATAAATTCCTGTCCCCTGCAATAATGGTAAAGTTGTATAGAGCTTTCCCGATACTTGTTCTTTGTCTCCAACCCTAGAAGCTTCAAACAAAAACTTGAGACGTTGACTATCGTTTAACCTAGGTTCGGTTAAAACTTTCCCTGATACAGTAACAAACTCACTATCAGAAGCAGTAACTTGATAGCTAATATCGTTGCCTTGTGGCTGAGGGATACGTAACTGAAAATAAACTATCGCCAAAATAGCAACTATTGCTGTACTCAACCACTGCTTGTAAGCTCTTTTTAATATTTTTAGAGCGTTTAATCTTGGTGGTTTACCTGTCCCAAACCCATTATCAACCAAAACAGCGATCGCGCTTAAGCTAATTAATCCGCCTACGAGCAAAAGTAACTGTTGTCTAGTAAAACCAGAGCTAGAAAAAGCAAACAAATTGGTTGATAATAGGCTGACAATATATGCTAAACAAAGAATTATCCAACTGTGGCGATTCATAGAGCAGTATATTTATGACAACGCATCCTAGTAAAACACAGCCATAAAACTTACGCCTTAAATTTACTCTGTCACAGGGAAAAAGACGATGTGATTGGTAATCATTTAACTAGTCGCGACTCTTATCGGCTCAAGTGTCTCAGTGATGCAGGAGCGATCGCAATTCCTCAAAAAAAAGCTACTTTAGCTACACAGCTTTTGTATCATGGACAAACTTAACAGTTAACCTATATTATTCGTAACAGTCGAATTGCCAGACGCTTGTGGCTGCTCTTGAAATGGTTGGGCAATAAGTTTGGACGGGTAATTAAACAGGGAAACCTAATTGACTTTAGTTTAACCCATCAAGAATTAGCTGAAGCGACTGGCGAGGGTGAAATAACTATAAATGTATTATTTTTAAGGGATGAAGGATGAGTAAATAAATAGACTTTATGTAGTTGTTGGAATTTAATATTTCTCAGTAACTAAAAAAAAGGCTGTCTTGTATCTTTACAAGACAGCCTTTGATCTTTGAAGGCTTAGAGCCTAAAGCTTATAGCTTATAGCTTTCAAAATTAATAATCAAAGTCACCAGCACCACCGCCAGCACCACCGCCACCTTTATTTTTTTCTGGCTTATCTACGACTATACATTCAGTAGTTAATACCATTCCCGCAATAGAAGCAGCGTTTTGCAGAGCAGAGCGAGTTACTTTAGCGGGGTCAACAATACCAGCTTCAAACATATTGACATATTCGTTTGTAGCAGCATTGAAACCAATACTCAAGTCTTTTTCTTTGACTCTCTCAGCAACTACCGCGCCATTTTGACCAGCGTTTTCGGCAATTCTTCTCAAGGGAGCAGTTAAGGCACGAGCCACAATGGTTGCACCAGTCAAACCTTCATCTTTGAGATTAGCTTTTGCCCATTCTTCTAAGCCAGGAGCTAGGTGAGCTAGGGTAGTACCGCCACCAGGGACGATGCCTTCTTCTACCGCAGCTTTGGTTGCGTTGATGGCATCTTCTAAACGCAATTTGCGGTCTTTCATTTCTGTTTCCGTAGCAGCACCAACTTTAATTACCGCAACACCACCAGAAAGTTTGGCTAGACGCTCCTGTAGCTTTTCTTGGTCGTAAGAGGAGTCACTAGCTTCTATTTGACGGCGAATTTGCTCACAGCGACTTTTAACTGCTGCTTCGTTGCCTTCTGCCACAATAGTAGTGCTGTCTTTAGTAATGTTGATGCGACGGGCAGTACCCAAAGATTCAACTTTGGTAGTTTCTAGTTTTAGACCTGCATCTTCTGAGATTACTTGACCGCCAGTTAACACAGCGATGTCTTCTAACATCTGCTTACGGCGATCGCCAAATCCAGGAGCTTTAATCGCAGCCACGTTTAGTACACCCCGTAGACGGTTAACTACCAAAGTAGCCAAAGCTTCTTTTTCGATGTCTTCGGCGATAATTACTAAAGGTTTACCTTGACGAGCGACTTGTTCTAGTACAGGTACTAAGTCTTGAACTAAATTGATCTTGCGATCTGTAATCAGAATTAAAGGCTCTTCTAGAGCAGCTTCCATACGCTCGGTATCAGTCACAAAGTAAGGAGAAATGTAGCCTTTGTCAAAGCGCATCCCTTCTGTAACCTCTAATTCGGTAGTCATGGACTTACCTTCTTCTAGAGAAATTACCCCTTCCTTGCCGACTTTATCCATCGCCATCGAGATCATGTTGCCAACTTCTTCGTCGTTACCCGCAGAAATTGTACCTACTTGAGCGATCGCTTTGGAATCGCCAACAGGTTGAGCTTGCTCTTTGATTTTGCCGACCAAATGTTCAATTGCCTTGTCAATACCACGCTTGATGGCAATGGGGTTTGCTCCTGCTGCCACGTTACGTAAACCTTCTTTGACAATGGCGTGAGCCAAAACTGTTGCTGTAGTAGTTCCGTCACCTGCTACATCATTAGTTTTGGATGCAGCTTGACGAATTAAGGATACGCCTGTATTCTCGATGTGATCTTCTAATTCGATTTCTTTGGCGATCGTTACCCCATCATTGACAATTTGGGGCGCGCCAAATTTTTTTTCCAGGACTACGTTACGTCCTTTTGGACCGAGGGTAACTGCTACCGCTTCAGCCAACAGATCGATGCCCTTTTCCAGAGCGCGACGAGCTTCGTCGTTATAAATTATAGATTTAGCCATAAAACTAGGTTGCCTTCAATGGAGTGATGAACGAGGAATAAATTAAATTGATGCTGTAAAGATCGGTCTTGATCATTGTCAATAGTTATTGCTTATTGGTAAGCGACCAATAAATCATTTAACTGGCTGATGGTCTAAGCAACTGCTGCTAAAATATCTTTTTCAGATAGCAACACATAATCTTCACCGCCTAGCTTGATATCAGTACCAGCATATTTAGAGTAAAGAACTTTATCGCCAACTTTTACTTCTAAAGGTACATGACCACCGCCATCATCTTTTGGTTTGCCAGGACCTACGCCAACTACCTCGCCAACTTGAGGCTTTTCTTTGGCTGCATCGGGTAAAATAATACCGCCAGCGGTTTGTTCTTCGGCTGCACTGATTTTGACAAATACGCGATCGCCTAAAGGCTTTACAGTTGTAACGTTAATACTAATAGCTGCCATGCAAAATTCTCCAGATAACTAAATGCTTAGTTGTGAGTAATATTTTTTGAGTTTAGAGATTGCCTATTAATTAAATTAGCACTCTCACCTTACGACTGCTAATTTAGCTAAAGTAGGTTACCTCTGGCAACGGTTTTGTTAGTGTGGGTTACCGTACAAATTTTTAAAGGATAAGGGATAAAAGATGAAGAATAAGGAAATAAAAGACAAAAGCGATTGCTCTTTGAAGAAAAGCGATCGCCTAAAATATACAAGTTTGCTTGGAAAAGAAAGCTAATAGCTATCAGCTGAATAAATTAAATAGAAACTTCGCTGAGTTGACTATTCATATATTCAAACGGCTCGTCTATAAAGCTAGTATTCTCAATTCCTGCTTCTGATGCCATTTCTTTGAGCATATCGCTCATAATTTTGATTCCTACCACAGTAGGTCCAATAGGCACACCCAAAGAATTATAAGTTTCCCGTAAACCCTGCAATACTCTTTCGTCTAGGACATCCATACTGCCAGCTACTAAAGCATAACTAGCATAGCGTAGATAATAGTCCATATCTCGCAAGCAAGCCGAATAACGACGAGTCGTGTAGGCATTGCCTCCTGGACTAAGCAATTCAGGAACTTCTTCAAACAGTTTAAGTCCTGCACCTCGTACAATTGTGGCAGCATTACCACTGATCATTGTCGCTACTGCTACCCTAGCTTTTCCAGAAGTAAAGTAGTCTTGCAGACTATCTATAGCATTACGGTCTAAATAACGACCTGAAATGTCGTAATTTTTGATTAGGTTGGTAACTGCGTCACGCATTTCTCTTGATTTCTCCCAACAGCAATTTTTAAATTTTGGCTAGTAATATTAGCTTCTTTTATAAGCTATGTCATAAGCTACATCTATTAATAATCTCACAAGTAGCGACGACTACAGTTACTAGCTTCAAATTTTGACATCTTTATTGATTATATCCCCGATCGATTAGTGAATAAGGCATTAGACTAAAAAGTCTGCTATTAAAAAGCGATCGCCTATGAACCTAAATATAAAAGTTTTTAACAATTTAAAGAGCTAACGCAAATTCTGTAGTCAATTTTACAATTTGTTAGATCTTTCTCAGGATACGATCAGTTGAACTAAAACACATACACATATCTTTAGAAAATAAAACTGTCATGGGATACGAATCTCGCACGCAAGCAATCTATCAAATTACCGAGCGCGAACCAATTCTTACTGAACCCCCTAGCCGTTTAGAAGATATTTGGGCAGTAGACGTTTTTAGCTTAAGCAAAATGAAACAGTGCTTACCTAAAGGCGTTTTTAAATCTCTTAAAAAAACAATTCAAGCAGGAGAACAACTAGACGTTTCCGTTGCTGACATGGTGGCATCAGCGATGAAAGATTGGGCTATTTCTAGGGGTGCTTCCTACTATGCCCACGTTTTTTATCCGATGACTAATGCCACCGCCGAAAAGCACGATGGTTTTGTCTCCATTCAAAGCGATGGTAGCGCGATTTCCGAATTTGCAGGCAAGCTTTTGGTACAGGGTGAACCTGATGGTTCATCTTTTCCTAATGGTGGTATTCGCTCTACTTTTGAAGCCAGAGGTTATACAGCCTGGGACGTAACTAGTCCTGCTTATCTAATGGAAACAGATAACGGTATTACTCTTTGCATTCCCACTGTGTTTATTTCTTGGACAGGAGAAGCCTTAGATAAGAAAACTCCTTTATTGCGTTCTATTGGCGCAATGAATAAAGCAGCAACTAAAGTACTCAATTTACTAGGTCACACAGATATTGCTCCTGTTAATTCTAGCTGTGGCTCTGAGCAAGAATATTTCTTAGTAGATGCTCATTTTGCCAATAGTCGTCCAGATTTATTATTAGCTGGAAGAACTTTATTTGGCAAGCCACCTGCTAAAGGTCAGCAGTTTGACGATCACTATTTTGGCGCAATACCTGAGCGAGTTCAGGTATTTATGCAGGATGTAGAAAAGAGAATGTATCGTTTGGGTATTCCTGCTAAAACCAGACATAATGAAGTAGCTCCTGGACAGTTTGAAATCGCACCCTTTTTTGAAGCAGCCAACGTAGCTTCTGACCATCAACAATTAACCATGACATTGATGCGTCAGATTGCTAAAAAACATGGTTTTGTCTGTTTACTGCATGAAAAACCTTTTGCAGGCATTAACGGTTCTGGTAAGCACGTTAACTGGTCTGTAGGTAATGAAACTCAAGGTAACTTATTAGATCCTGGAGACTCTCCCCATGAAAATGCACAGTTCTTAGTTTTCTGCGCTGCGGTAATTCGCGGGGTGCATAAATTTGGTCCATTGATGCGGGCTGTAATTGCCAACGCCAGTAACGATCATCGTTTAGGCGCAAATGAAGCACCTCCAGCAATTATGTCGGTTTACTTAGGTTCCCAATTAGAGACTTTGTTTAACCAAATTGCCACAGGGGAAATGAGCGATAATTATAGCCATAAAGGAGTAATGCAGATTGGGGTAGATACTTTACCACCTCTATCTAAAGATGCTGGCGATCGCAATAGAACTTCTCCCTTTGCCTTTACTGGTAATCGTTTTGAGTTTCGTGCAGTTGGTTCTAGCCAGTCTGTTTCAGGACCATTAATTGCTCTTAATACTATGCTGGCAGATTCGCTTGACTTTATA
Organism: Waterburya sp.; assembly: GCA_965218345.1. GTDB lineage: Bacteria > Cyanobacteriota > Cyanobacteriia > Cyanobacteriales > Xenococcaceae > Waterburya. The sequence goes on along the minus strand of CBDCKS010000002.1, from coordinate 3,342,262 downwards.
GGAGATCTATTAGAAAGCGAACTAGAAAAAGGAACAGACCAAAATGCTGCTATTCTAACTGTCCTTAAAGAAATAATGCAAAAACACGGTGCAGTTATCTTTGGTGGCGACGGTTATTCTGCCGAATGGCACAAAATGGCAGTAGAAGAGAGAGGTTTGCTTAATTTACCTACTACTGCTGATGCTCTTCCCTACTTAAAAGAAAAATATATTGAAGAGCTATTTGAAAGCACAGGAGTTTTATCCCCTGTGGAATTGGAAAGTCGCTATGAAGTATATTCTGAGCAGTATGTTCTCTCTATCGAAGTTGAAGCCAAGCTAGTGATAGACATAGCAAAAACCAGTATTTATCCTGCTGCCATGAGACATCTAGCTGACATTGCTGGTACTGTGGCAGGTTTAGAAGAGATGGGCATCAGTCTCGCTCCAGACAACATTAAAAAAGTTGCCCAGTTGACTAACTCTATGATGTCTAAAGTGACTAAGTTAAGTTCGGCTTTGGAAAAAGAAGACTTTGGCAACATCGAAGAACACATGAAATATTGTGCTAAGACCATTCGTCCGATGATGGATGATGTTAGAACAGATGTTGATGCTTTAGAAAGCGAGGTTGCTGATGATCTGTGGCCTCTACCTACCTATCAAGAAATGTTATTTATTAAGTAATTAAACATTAACCAACGGTCGAGCAGGCTCTGTCCGTTTAGGAGTCCGCGTCGCCTGAGCGAGAGGGGTGGCGAGGAAACCTCGCCATACCCAATCGAAGCTTTGGGGAAACCCCAGGCATTTATGTCGGACGTGGCGGAGTAATCTCTGACTTTTTGTAACTCAGGTCTAAATTACTTGACAAACCGTTCTCCAGGGAACGGTTTTTTTTATATATTCTTAAAGACTAGATTTTGATCGATGGTCACAGCAATAGAAAGAATTTGCTTAAAGTAAATATTTTAATTCAGTTATAAAATTTAATATTGAGCAAAAGCTTAAAATTATATATTTAAAAAGAAAAATAAAACTGTATTAACGAATACGGCAATAGAAAGAAAAAAATCACAAACTAGACAAATTATAGTTTGCAAATTTAGACAAACTAAATATATTTTCTAAATTAATTGAAGTGTAGATGAATTCTAAATTCTTAGAAACAAGTAGATCTCTTGGACACGAAAATGACAAGATGGGAACACAGGTGAGAAACCTAGTTCCAAGACCTTTGAGAACAATATTTAAATCTTTTTCTCCTGCGTGGTTTATATGTATTCCCCTAGCAGCGATTATTGTTATCGTTTGGAATACAGCAGCAACGGCTCAGGGATTAGAACCGCCTACAGATCTGGCGCAACTAACAATTGTCGTAGACACGGTCTTTATTCTAGCAAGCGCTATTCTAGTAATCTTTATGAATGCTGGATTTGGGATGCTGGAGGCAGGATTCTGTCGTCAGAAAAATGCGGTCAATATCCTGGCGAAAAACTTAATCGTTTTTGCGATCGCCACTTTAGCATACTGGGCAGTAGGTTATGCTCTGATGTACGGTGATGGCAATCCTTTTATCGGTTTAAATGGCTTCTTTTTTAATGGCGACTCTATTCCTTATGGTAACGAGCCTTATCCCGCGGCAGTTCCCGAAACAGTTTCTTTCTTGTTCCAAGTAGCTTTCGCAGCTACAGCAGCAACCATTGTTTCTGGTGCGGTAGCAGAGAGAATCAAGTTTGGTGCTTTCCTAATCTTTAGTACTTTATTAGTAGCTATTTCCTATGCTATTACTGGACACTGGGTTTGGGACGGTGGCTGGTTGAATAGTGGTGCAGATGGCGCACTGGCATTTCATGACTTTGCAGGTTCTACTATAGTTCATTCTGTTGGTGGATGGGCAGCTTTAGTCGGTGCAGCAATCTTAGGACCAAGATTGGGTAAATACCAAAACGGTAGAATAGGCGCGATCCCTGGTCACAACATGGGTTTTGCTACTTTAGGTTGTTTGATTCTCTGGATTGGCTGGTTTGGTTTTAACCCTGGTTCAGAATTAGCAGCAGATGCTAATGTTCCCTATATCGCTGTGACTACAAACCTAGCAGCAGCAGCAGGTGGTGTGACGGCTACCATTACCTCATGGTTAAAAGACGGAAAACCAGATTTATCGATGATTATCAACGGTATTTTGGCTGGTTTGGTCAGTATTACTGCTGGTTGTGATGATGTCAGCCTTTTATCGGCTGTAATTATTGGTGCGATCGCTGGTATTATCGTCGTTTTCTCTGTTGCTTTCTTTGACAGTATCAAGATTGACGATCCTGTGGGTGCAACTTCTGTTCACCTAGTCTGTGGTATTTGGGGAACTCTAGCAGTCGGTATTTTTGGTACAGCGAATATTATTACGCAAATTATCGGTATTGCATCTATCGGTGCCTTTACTGTAGTCTTTAGTGCCATTGTTTGGACTCTACTGAAAGTAACTCTTGGTATTCGAGTCCACGAAGACGAAGAAAGACGTGGTTTAGACATCAGTGAACACGGAATGGAAGCATATAGTGGCTTTGTAAAAGAAGCGGATATTTTATCTGGTGGTGGTTCAGGAATGCCTGTAGATATCAACCCAGCTAAAAGCTCAGAATTTTAGGCTTTATTGTTAAAACCTGAAGATAGTTAAAATATAATCCTGCCATTGCGATCGCACTTATTGTGTTCTGCAATGGTATTTTTTTTCTATATATCCTAATACCTTTTTTCAATCTCGACAGCGATAAAGCTTATATTTATATTGACCGACCATACCTTTATATTCAGAATCGGCAAAACAATTTTGCGTTTCAAGTTCAACATCATCATCAAAATTTACTAACCACAAATCTAAAGGTCGCACTATTTGAGACAATCTCTGAGATAAAATTGTGGCAGAATCCTCAGAAGCATTTTTAAGCTCTTGCCTAGCCAAAAAAAATTGCGGAGATTTGATGTTGGACAAATTCTTTAATCCCCACGCAAGTCCAATCATTCTTCCAGTTTGTCCATGATGTCTATAGGTAGTTGCTATAGCTATAGGTGCTTTGCTACCTTCAGCAATTTTGGCGATCGCCAAATCGGGGCGATGGTTTTGCAGATAGCCAAGATTCAAGTTGGCAATTACTCCACCCAAAAATCCCACGGTGAGAAAAACAACAACTATTTTTTTGCCGTAATAGTTCTGGGGATTGAACCAGGAAGGCTGGACAGATTGCTTTTTCAAAGCAGCATTATTTTTAGCATCCCAAATATGACCTAAACCAGCAGCAATTAAGACAATAACTACAGGAAAATAAACAAATTGAAACCGCCCTGCTAAAGTCAAATCCATCCCCAATATGTAGGTAAAAAAGAAAAATAGGGCGATCGCAGCTATTAAATAGCCGCTTAATGCTGCGATCGCTTCTCGACTAGCAATATTTTGCCTCTGTAATTTCAGTCCGCGAACTAGGGGTGGTAAATGCCACAGCCAGAAAATCAAGGTGACTATCCCCGATATAATAATTACGCTCAGGGGAAAATCATATAGTGATGAAGGCAGAAGAATAACTGTACTCATCAGCCATAAAAGAAACCGTCCGATTGGCTCAAGCCATCTTGAGCTGGCATTACTGTTATAGATCCATTCAGTTGGGGAACTATGGCGAACCGCCATCATGCTAGGTAGCCATACCAAACAGCCGATTAAAGAACCCATGCCCGCAAAATAGATGCGTCGCCATTTAGATGTGCCAAGTACGGTCTTGTCTTGGCGAAACTGTTGCCAGATAAGAGGCATAAAGGCGATCGCTATTGATGCCAAAGTCAAAACAAAGAAGTAATGAGTTGCCTCTCCCAGACAGTTAATGACAATCCACGCTAAAACGAGCCAAAGAGGAATAATTACCCCTCGATTAACTGAGCGCAAAGCGCAGATAAAACAGGATAGTGAAGCAATTATTAGCAAAATTATCAGTGTGTAGTGACGAGCTTGTAACGCCAAAAAAATTCCGAAGGGAGAAATTGCTATCATTGCTGCTGCAATCTGAGCCACGATTAGGGAATTAAAAGCCAGCTTGGCAAAAAAGAAAATTGCAGGAATAGCCATAACTCCCAACAAAGCAGACAGGGATCTGGCTGCCCAGATTGAAACTAACCCATCTACGGGCGGAAAAAGCTTCAACCACAGATGGGTTAAGACAAAATATAGTGGTGGGTGAGTGCTTTGGGTAAGCAGAAGATTGGTAACATCCTTAATTCCTGCACTCCCATTGAGTTGAAGAGGTTCGAGCAGAGTTGATAGATCGATAAATTGATTTAAAGGAACATTATAAAAACTATTGCCCAGACTAAATACAAGGGTGGCACTTTCATCCGTCCAAGGAGGTAAGGTTCCTAGGTGTATAAAACGGAAACCAGCACCAATAACTATCCACAATATAAGTAACCAAAGTTGAGCAAGCATTAATTTGTGAATGCAAATACGGTACTTCTAGATATTTTACTTTTTAGTCTTTATCATTTTAGAGGATGTCTGAAAAGTAAGTCTATGTTATTAAGATCCCCCCTAACCCCTTCCCTCCGCCTTCGGCATTTCCCTTAAAAAGGGAGGCAGGGTGGGATTAAGTATAAAGTCTCCCTTCGTAAGGGAGATTTAGAGGGATCGGAGGTAGCCAATCAGACTTCTTAGATATCCTCCCGAAATACTTTGTAGCCTTGTGGTGTACATAGAATCATCAACGCTATTAAAAAGATTAGTCCGATATATTTGCGACCAACAGGTTAAATTAGGGTCAATTTGTGTCACAGAATCAGAAATCTTCACAGACCAAATATCAAAATTACTTTGATACTGATAATTTAACTGCGGATTTGAAAAAGCGATCTATCCGTGGTGGGGCAATTGTTTTTGTTACCCAGTTTAGTAAGTTTTGTATTCAGATGGGGTCAACAGTGGTTTTAGCCAGGCTTCTTACCCCCAATGATTATGGCTTGATTGGCATGGCTACAGTAATAATTCGCTTTGTGCAGTTATTTAGAGATTTGGGTTTGTCTGATGCTACTATTCAGCAGTTAAAGGTCAATCATCAGCAAATCAGTACGCTTTTTTGGATCAACATTGCCTTTAGCTGTTTAATTGCTGCGATCGTAGCTGCGATCGCACCACTGGTTGCTGACTTTTATCATCAACCAAATCTAGAAGGAATCGTTTTAGCGTTAGCTAGCATCTTTATTTTTAGCGGTTTGAGTGTTCAGCATCAAGCATTGCTCAAGCGCAAAATGCAGTTTGCTATTTTAGCTAAAATCGAAATTATTTCTCTGATTTCAGGAGTGAGTGCTGCTATTATCTCCGCAGCTATGGGGAGTGGCTACTGGGCATTAGTCATTTTACAGTTAGCAACGATTATAGCCAATACCTTCTGTGTCTGGATTTACTGTCGTTGGCGACCTAGTTTGCCTAGTCTCAAGGCTGATATTGCTTCGATGTTGGCGTTTGGTGGCAATTTATCAGGCTTTAATGCGGTTAATTATTTTGCTCGTAATTTAGACAATATTTTAATTGGTCGAATTTGGGGTGTGCAGCCTCTGGGTATCTATGAAAGAGCCTATCAGCTAATTTTGCTGCCAATTCAGCAGATTAACAATCCCATAGGTAATGTGGCAGTTACCACCCTTAGCCGCTTACAAAATCAACCAGATCGATATCGCCGTTATTATTTCAAAGCTATTTTACTTATTACCACCATCGGTATGCCAATGGTAGCTTTTATGTTTGCCTGTACTAAACCATTAATCCTAACTATTTTGGGGGAACAATGGCTGGAGGCGGTGCTAGTTTTTCGCTGTCTAGCTCCTGCTGCCTTTATTGGTACAATCAACGTAGCTGAAGGCTGGGTCTATCAATCATTGGCTTTTACTGACCGTATGTTTCGTTGGGGAATAGTTTTTTCTATCTGTAACGTACTGGTGTTTGTGTTTAGTGTGCGCGGAGGAATCGTTAGTGTCGCGATCGCCTACAGTATTTTTATAGCTGCGATCAAAATTCCTTCCATTATTTACTGCTATCACAAAACGCCTTTAAAGCCTGCTGATTTGGTGCGTACAATCTATCGACCTGCCATAGCTGCGATCGGCGCAGCAGGAATAATTATGCTCCTTGAATATTGGTCGGTAGTTGATATTCAGCCTGCCGTTAATTTATTAATTTATGCAATTCTCTATGGTCTGAGTTACATTGCTCTTTGGCTAATTTTGCCTAACGGTCGTTCTACTTTATTAAATATGATTTATATAGCTAAAAACTTAAAAACAGATAAACAAAAAATCTAAAAGTTTATTGGTTTTTTTGTATTATTAATTTTAATCAATCAATTTAAAAACCTTCTAATTAACCACAGCAAACTGATATGACTAGTACTGAAGTTAAAGAGTTTTATGATAATTTTACTAATACCAGAATGCTGCAATACAAGCTCTATGGTAATTTGCGTCTTGAAAAAGCAATTAGATTGATTACAGACTATTTAACTCCTAATAGTAACGTTCTCGATCTTGGCTGTGGTATTGGCATTGTTCCCGAACAATTAGCTAATAAGTTAGATCGAGGTAAAATTTTGGCTTGTGATTTGGGAGAAAATAATATTAAATACGCTCAACAGACCGTTAAGTCAAATAAGATTGAGTTTTTTAACGTTGATATTATCGCCAACTTTGCAGAAATTTGCCATAAATTGTCTTTTCCAGTGGACTTAGTAACTATGGTGGATGTAATTGAACATTTACCACCTGAGAGCTATGGTCAACTATTTAGTAATCTAAGTCAAGTGACAAGCGATCGCGCTAAACTAATTTTGACTTATCCTAGTCCTGAATACCAGCTTTATTTACAGCAGCACGATCCTCAAGAATTGCAAATTATTGATGAAGTCGTTGAAATCAAAACTTTGATGAAATTTGCTCTACAATCTGGATTTAATTTGGAGTACTTTTCTTATATTGATGTTTGGAGACAGAATCAATACATTCACTGTGTGTTTAGCAAAGAAAGAGCCTGTAATCCTGTTGCCGAAATCAGTTTTTTAACAAAAGTAAAACGTAAAATCAGAGCCTATAAATCGAAATTATTGTTGCCTTTTATAAAACGAAAATATACCGAGCAATCTAATAAGTGATTTAATTATTATGTATTCCTTTAAGTACTTAAAAATATCATTTGTTTATCTGCAAATTGCAGTATTTAATTTAATTTTCTAAAAATAAGAAATGCGAATTGCCTTTATAGTAGATCAATTTCCAACTTTATCCGAAACCTTTATCTTAGGGCAAATTACAGGATTAATAGATCGCGGTCATGAAGTAGATATATATTGCGATCGCCCTGAAGATATTAGCCAAATTCACCCCGAAGTAGAAGAATACAGGCTTTTAGAGCGCACCTACAGAACATTTATTCCCACCAACTTATTTGTACGCTTTTTTAAAGCAATTCTCTTATTTGGTTTAAATTTCTTTAAAGCCCCCAGAATTTTGCTGCGAACTATTAATTTTCTTAAATATAATCGTTCTTGCTATGGAGATCCAGCAGGTTTTTTAAAGCCTCTTTACTTGGCTCTTCCTTGGCTGAATAAACCACCTTACGATATTCTTCTTTGCCACTATGGACGCAATGGTTTAAAAGCTTGTTTATTTAAAGATTTGGGTATAACTCAGGCAAAAATCGTAGTCACTTTTCATGGCTACGACATTTCTTGCTATCTAAACATACATGGAGAAAATATTTATCAACATCTTTTTGAGGAGGTAAATTTACTCCAGCCAATTAGTCAACACTGGCAAAAAAAGCTAATTGAACTTGGATGTAATTCTGCCAAAGCGAAGGTACATCATATGGGAATTGACTGTCATAAGTTTCAATATGTCAACAATCAAACTCATTCTTCCTCGATGTGTTTACTTAGTATTGCTCGCCTAGTAGAAAAAAAAGGTTTGCAATACAGTATTCAAGCGGTGGCTCAATTAATTCCTCGCTATCCTGATTTGCAATATCAAATTGTAGGTGATGGAGTTTTAAGAGCAGAATTAGAGCATTTAATAGAAAGTTTGCAGGCTGCTGATAACATCAAACTATTGGGCTGGAAAAAACAACAGGAGGTTACAGCTATTCTTAACCGTGCCGATCTAGTTTTAGCTCCCAGTGTTACTAGCCTTGATGGTGATTGCGAAGGTATCCCTGTATCTTTGATGGAATCTATGGCAAAAGGTCTACCCGTAATTAGCACTTATCACAGCGGCATTCCTGAATTGATTGAAGACGGTGTGTCAGGATATTTGCTACCAGAACGAGATATTGACCTATTAGCTAGTAAGATAGAGCATCTGATTACTAATCCTACGCTTAGAGTTGAGATGGGTCAAAGAGGTCGTCAAAAAGTTGTTCAAGATTATAATATTGACTTACTTAACGATCGCTTGGTAGAGATTTTAAGTAAATTTTAGCAATATTTGACTCAACAAGAAATCAATTTAGCAAAGAGCTTTACTATGATAAATAGCCTTCAATTAAAATATCTGCATCAATTACCTGAGTGGTTATTTGTTTTAATTGCAGTGCATCTGTCATTTTGCCAAAGCCTAAATCGCCTACAGGGGATGGTGCAAATGTTCCACCAATGATTTTGGGGGCGATAAATGCCATTACTTTCTGAATTGTACCATCGGCGATCGCACTAGCTGCTAATGTCCCACCACATTCCCATAATATTTTAGATAGTTCTTTTTGATATAGATGTTTCATGGCTATTTTGGGGGTGAGTTGAGTAACCTCGATAATTTCTACTCCCTTGTTGGTTAGTTTTTTCTGAAGCACGGGGTTACTATTTATTTGCGTAAAGATTAGAGTTGGGGCAATATCTGTCTGCCAGAGGTTGCATTCAGTAGGTAAATCTAGGCTACGACTCATGACGACTCGCAGGGGATTATGTTTTGTTACACCATGAGTAGTTAAGTTCGGGTTATCTTGGCGTACCGTATTTCCGCCGATAATTACCGCATCGCAGGTGCTTCTTAGCTGATGTACTAGATGACGGGATGCTTTTCCTGTTACCCAAGCACTATGTCCTGTGGTGGCTGCGATTTTGCCATCTAAGGTCATGGCATATTTAAGTATGCCAAAAGGCTGTTGGTAATTAATACGGTGAATAAAAGCTTCATTTAGCTGACGACAGGCGGTTTCTTCTACCCCGACTATGACTTCTATTCCTGCATCCTCTAGCTTTTTGATTCCGCCTCCAGCCACGCGAGGATCGGGATCTACCATTCCCGTAACTACCTTGGCTATCTGTGCCTTAATCAAGGCTTCTGAACAAGGTGGTGTTCTGCCATAGTGATTGCAGGGTTCAAGATTTACATACACTGTTGCGCCTTTGGCTTCTTCTCCCGCAGCTTGTAAAGCAAATACTTCGGCGTGGGGTTGTCCTACACCTGGATGAAAGCCTTCGCCGAGAATCTTGCCATCTTTAACTACAATTGAACCTACTAAAGGGTTAGGTGTCGTTTTTCCTGCTGCGCGCTGCGCCAACTGTATACATCTCTGCATCATTTCAGCATCAAAAGCAGATATTTTTTGTTCATCTTTCATAGTTAATTAAGACTAGCACTTGCTTGATGACAAAATTGCGATCGTAGATTGGTAAAACTTTCGTTATTTTTGCAAAATTTCAATCTTTTTATTCTACGTAAATTTACTGTAGTCGTTAATAAAAATAGCGGATATAACTGCGGGGATAACTATATGTTGTGTCCGTTATTTTACTTTTACTAAATTAAGTTTCCGGCAATCAACTTAATTAATGACCAAGGAGATATTAGTCAGTGATAGAAATTAATATTATCAGTTCAACTCCTGGCATTAGTACTCACGAACAAATTTTACAGATAATTCAGGCGAGAAATACTGGTATAACTATTAAAGAAATTAGCAAAATTGTTAATCGTCCTGTTTCTATGATTCAAGTTTGTCTCAAAGATTTGGTTGCTTCTGAAGATATTTTTACCCATAAGAATAAAGTGGGTGTGGGGTTGATTTACTATCCGAAATCTTAATAGTTATCCTGGTTGAGTAATAAGTAATGAGTAATAAATAATGAAAAGAACAGGATGGATTTTTTTAGGATTAACTGTTGTAGGCTTGATTTTATCTTTCAACGTCAACAATTTATCTCTAGCTAAACCAGTCACTTCAGGTAATCAGATTCATTATAATATTATTGAGCGATCGCAACATACGATCCACACCGTTACTATTCCTCACAACAGTAATTATATTGTTGCTCCTAAAATTTCAGGCGAACTCAAATCTATTCAAGAGTTCGTAGAAGACAAAGATAACGTTGTTGCAGCTATCAATGGCGGTTACTTCGATCCCGTAAATCAAAAGACTACTTCCTTTATTACTCAAGAATTAAAGATTGTTGCCGATCCGCGCTTTAATGAAAGGCTGGTAGACAATCCCGATTTAAAACCATATTTAGGGAAAATATTTAATCGTGCTGAGTTTCGTCGCTACAAATGTGGAGAACAGACACAATACGATATTCAGCTACATTCTGCACCCATACTTTCTGATTGTACATTAAAAGCGTCTTTAGGAGGAGGGCCTGGTTTATTACCTAAAGATACTTCTGTCGCCGAGGGGTTTATTGCTTATCAAGATGGCGAAAAAATCCGTGATGCGATCGGTAGTGATAGTTTAAATGCCAGAAGCGCGGTGGGAATTACCGACAATGGCGACGTAATTCTAGCCATGGTGGCGCAGCAGCCACAACCTCTATCGGGCATATCTTTAGCAGAATTTGCTAATTTCTTGTCTAGTCTTGGTGCAGTCAAAGCCATGAATCTGGATGGAGGAAGTTCCGCTTCTCTATATTACGATGGTCAAGCTGTCTATGGCAGAGTAGACAAAGAAGGGAATAGGATTCAAAGACCAATTAAATCTGTTTTGCTAGTAACTAAAGAGTCATAAAATTGGCGATCGCGCTTGGTCATTTAATCAAAGACAATACGTATATTAATCTATATTAAATTGCTGTTTCAAAATAAATCATGACGGGTTTTGATGGTTTGTACAGCTAAAAATCATCAAGTTAAGATCGTGAATATAAAAACCAAACAGCCAAGTATTTTACTCGATCATCCTCATCACAATGCCGAAGTCCCTACCTGGCATCCTCAACTGCAATGTCTTTACTGGACAGATATTCCTCAAGGAAAAATGTATCGCTATCATCCTCAAGGAAAACCCGAGCAAATCTATGCTGGAGAACCTGTAGGTGGTTTTACTATCCAAAAAGATGGTTCTTTGCTGCTGTTCAAAACCAAAGGCACAATTGAACATTGGCAAGAAGGACAAATCAAAACTATTGTGGCTGAGATTCCTGCTGAGAGATTAACCCGCTTCAATGATGCGATCGCCGATCCTTTAGGAAGAGTTTATAGTGGTACTGTAGCCACTCCCGAATGTTCTGGGAGGCTATATCGTTTGGATTTGGATGGTTCATTACAGGTCATCATGGAGGGATTAACCGTTCCCAACGGCATGGGATTCTCTCCAGACCTCAAGTATTTTTATGCTACAGATTCAGATACTCATACCATTTATCGTTTTGAATATTATTTGGCAACGGGGGAATTAAGCGATCCTCAAGTTCATATTTTAACTACCGAAATCGATGGCGTTCCCGATGGATTAACGATAGACAGTGAAGGATATATTTGGTCTGCGCGTTGGGATGGGGGACATATTTTTCGCTACAGTCCAGAAGGAGAAGAAGTGCTGCGGATTCCCTTTCCCACGGCTCAAATTAGTAGCTTAACTTTTGGTGGTGCTGATTACAGCAGACTGTATGTTACTACCGCAGGAGGGCAAAATCGCTCAACTGAAGATAACTTAGCTGGCTCTATTTTTTATCTCAATCCTGGAGTCACGGGTAAAGCAGAGTTTTTATCTCAGATTGATGTTGGTTAACTTTATAATAGACTAAGCGATTAGCTAAGTTTATTATAATATGAAGCAAGTTAACATCCACGAAGCCAAAACTCACCTATCTCAGTTGCTGTCTCAAGCTGTTCTAGGTGAAGAAATAGTGATTGCCAAAGCAGGAAAGCCTATTGTTCGTCTAGTTCCGATTGAAGAACCTCTCAAAGATCGTATTTTAGGTCAGGATGAAGGTTTATTTGTAGTACCTGACGATTTTAACGATCCATTACCAAAAGATATTTTGTCTGCTTTTGAAGGTAATACTGAGTGAGAATTTTGTTAGACACCCACATCTTTTTATGGATGTTGGCAGAACCAAAACGCTTGGGTAAAAATTCCCAGTCCCTGTTACAGAGTAAACAAAATCAGCTTTATTTTTCAGCAGCTAGCTCATGGGAGATATCAATTAAAGCTGGATTAGATAAACTGCCTTTACCAGAAACCCCAAATGCTTATATTTCTAGCAGAATGAGGGATCTTAAAATCTCACCTCTTGATGTCAAACATCATCACACCTTTGAAGTTTACAACCTTCCTCTGTATCATCGTGACCCATTTGATCGCATTTTAATTGCTCAAGCAAAGCTAGAAAATCTGTATTTGATGAGTGCTGACAAACTCTTTAAACGTTACGAACTTGATTTGCTTTGGGGTTTAGAATAATAAACATTCATAACAGTAAGATATAGTCAGATTTATCGATCTCAAATTCTCAATTTAGAAGAATGACTAATGATTGAAACCATAGACATTAGAGCCTTAGCTAATCCCATTACAGAGCAACAATTCGAGCAATTGTGCGCTCAGAATCGAGATACAAAATTTGAGATGACTAGCCAAGGAGAATTAATTGTCATGTCACCGACAGGAAGTGAAAGCGGCAGACAAAATGCAGATTTATTAATTCAAATTGGTACTTGGAATCGTCAAAACAAATTAGGAGTTGTTTTTGATTCTTCTACTGGTTTTACGCTACCAAATAGTGCTAAACGTTCTCCTGATGTTAGTTGGGTTGAAATCTCACGCTGGAATAAATTAACTCAGAAACAAAAAAGAGGATTTGCACCAATCACACCAGATTTTGTCTTGGAGTTATTATCTCCGAATGATAGATTACAAGACGTGCAGCGGAAAATGGAAGAATATCGAGAATGTGGAGTAAAGCTTGGTTGGTTAATTTATCCTGATGAAACCAAGGTCGAGATTTACCGTCTAGGAAAAGATACCAAAGTGCTGGTTAATCCTCAAAGTTTATCAGGTGAAGACTTGATGCCTGAATTAATTGTAGAATTAAACGAAATATTCAAAACCCAATAATTACCTGCCACATAGCTACAGCCAAAACTACGAAGGCTAGATGCTGCGGTAATAGATACTTAAATTGTTGACGAGCAATTTTTTGCGTCAGCAGAATAGATAACAATACGCCAAATATTAAACAGCATCCCTGCAAAAAAGCAATTACTGCGGGGTGAGCAACTAAGATAGGTAGACCTGCACCATCTAAGCCGAAGGTTGCCATAGTTACGGGTAATATTTTTCCTCCTTCTGCTAAACTCAAGCGGAGATAGTGAGCCAAGTTCCCTGCTAAGACCAAAGGTAAATAGCCATAAGCCAGTTCAATAAACTTGCGGGGTTTATATTTATTATTTAATTTGCCGACAAGTTCGGATGCGATTTGCGCCAGCAGAGGCACAACAAGGGGTAAACTCAAAGCAATAACAGATACTAAAGCATGGTTGCTAAATTGCTCAAGGTGCAGGTTTAAACTCAATCGAGTTGATATTTCTGGTAAACGATGTAAAAAAATTACGTTTAACAACAGAAACAGCAAAGCTACTTCATAACTGTGGGGAATGTGGGTTGTCCACAGTTCAATTCCAGGGGGACGCAGATTAACTTCTACTGAGCGATGAGGACAGGCTTTTAAGCAGGTCATACACAATACACAGTCTTTGTTGTCCGTTAGCTGTGCTGGATGGGAATATAAAGGACAGCCATTGGTTTCTTGTCCTTCTCCTTTGGCTGGGCCTCCTTTGTAGCATTGATAGGTAGTGCATTCTGCCGAGCAAGTACCCTGTTGCGCTCGCAATTCCGTCATTGAAAGTTTGGCAAACAAGCCATTCATCCCGCCGATGGGACAAAGATAGCGACACCAAAAACGACGTTCAAAGATGGCAGAAAAGATCATTGCTCCTGCGGTAATGAGTAGCAGCAAGCAAGCGGAAAGATAGGCGGTGTTTTCCAAATCCCATAGTTCTTCCCATAGCAAAATTAAGGCAAACAAACCAAATAAAAACCAGCCACCCCATTTCTCGGCAGTATTTCTCGGCCATCTTTTAAGCTGTCGCGGAAACATAATTAGCGACAGTTTCTGGGTGATTTCGCCATAAATCATAAAAGGACATACGGCGCACCATAACCTTCCCACAAAGGGAAAAGTAACTAAAATTAGAGGCCACCACCAAGCCCAAAATAAGTTTAAAGCAAAGTTATGCTGACGGTTTTGAGGGGCAAGAAAAAGGACTAAAACAATAAAGGCAAAAAAAGTGAGAGTAAAGCCATAATTAATCTTGTCAGGGTACCAGTCGCTACGCAGGAAGTAACGTAGCTTGGGATATTTATTGAGGAGATTTAGGCGATACTGTTTCTTTTTACTTTGAGAGTGCCAAACAACTTCTTCGGTAATGTCATCACAACCCTGTAGCTGAGTTAAAGCTCGCTCGATAAGACTTTCTAGTTCCCTGAGATTGTTGGGAAAATCATAAGCTTGAAGGTTTCTAATTGCTTCGGGGGTTATTTGAGTTTTTCGCAGAGATTTGTTGCGTCCAATTAGATTTAGATAATAATTAATCTGTTCATCTAAATCAGCTTTGCGGATTCTTAAAGGAGGAACTTTAATGAAATTAGCAACTACAGAATCGATCGCCTTAACGGTTTGTTCAGAAATGAGAATTATTCTGGCTTGACAAGTTTGCGCTTGAGAAACATCTCCCCCAGGACGCATTATGGGAGTATACTGATTGTTTTTAATTAAATTGGCGATCGCATCTATTAATTCAGTGGGTAATAAATGAATATTATTTAAAACCAAAGTTCCTGTACCTAAGCTGGCAATTAGTCCAGGTTTCCCACCGCTACGACCAAATAACTCTGCCCCACTAGTCTGTAATTTGTTACAGTCAACCTGGATAATCGGTTGTCGGCGAGCGACTGAACCAAAATGAATTAAAGCTGCTGTATTATCCTTTTCTAATCCTGGTTCACCAAAAATTAGTACCGAGTCTCTGGTTTGAGCAGCCTGTTTGATTTGCGATCGCAATCTAGTTGCATAACGGCTTTTACCAATTATTCCCCGTTTAGCTTTACTAACTAGATAAGGTCTTAAGGTTATCTGACGTTCTTGTTCAAACTGAAGCTTGTCAGATAGTTCTCTAACATCTGTAGCTAACTGCTGGGAAAAAGTCTGAGCAATGGCGGGATATTGCTCAACTAATTTTTGAAACCCTCTTCCCTCAAGAAACCAGACCTTAGTTTCACTAACAGTCTTAATCGTATATTGTGTCGGCTGATTTAATAATAGAGCATATAAATTTAGTACTGTCCCTGATAATAAGCTGCTGGGATCCGACTCTGATTGACTATCGCTTGATACTTTTCCTGTATGAATAATATACAAGCCATCAGGCTGGGTATCTTCAGTAATAATAATCTCGTCTGTGGCGATTGTTTGCTCATCTAGTAAAGATGCGATCGCCCCTAAAACTTCTAATGATAAATTACCCAAACAAGTTTTCTGCTGTAAAAAAGAAACTAAATCAGAGGAGTTCATATTTTAACTATCACAATTTAGGTGATACCAACCAGATTAGCTTATACAGGTGAAACAAAGGCGAAGGAATAAAAAGAAATTTTATTCCTTCGCCCTCAATCCTCATCCCTTAAAGTAAGTTTGGCGCAATAGCTAAACTCCAACCTCTAGTACATTTTACTTTGCCCTGAATCACAGTATTAAGGTATTGCAGTCTAATACCATACTTCTTGCCTAATTCTTTGGCTGTGCAATGTTCAGATATATTTCTCTTTTCGTTTTTCCAGCTGTAGGTATTTTGATCTAAGGGTATATCTGACTGTTTGGCAGTAGACTTTATCTCAACGGTCGAAATTAGCTCGGCAACTGAGTTTTCAATTAAAATTACTGTAGTGGTCAATTTACCAATTTCTGGGTTAGAAGCAGCCAAATTTAATCTTTTCATACCATCTTTTACAGTTAGCTTCTTCATCCCAAATCGGCTTGTCGCACCATCAGCAGTAAAAATAATAGGCGTACTAACACCAGATTGCAAAAGACTTTGAGCTAATTCTGGGTCGGTATAACTTTCTGTGGGAACTAGAAGTGCAAGATCTTTGAGGGTAGCTTGATAGGTAATCTTTTTCATAGTTAACTTGTTTTTGTCACTATTGATTGAGAGAATGTTTACGCAAAATATTCTTAAGCGTTAAATTAGTGATGATTGAATAGTACCTAATAAATTCAACATCAACTTCGCTTTCCTCTAAACAGCCTAATGTAGGCGTTTTTTTGAAATATTTATGACACTTGGAGAAGAAAACGATTTGCTGATTTGCTAGAGTTCACCAAGAAATTTATCAGTTACCGCTCATCATATATTTAAGAATTTTCTAAGTGTAAATCCTAGGTGAGTGGATGTTCTTGCGCACATTGTATTCATCTCAGCAATTTTACTCATCCGTATTTTCACGGTTTTTAAGTGTTGTTCGGAAATATTTGCTCAAAGACGACAGCCATAATTTACACGAATCAAACTTCTTGTTTGATAATTAACATCTAAATAGCATCCAGTTTGAAACCAGGAGTTTTTAAGTTGACTGTTCGTAAGTAGCAAGTAGTAAGTAGTAAGTAGCAAGTAGCAAGTAGAAATTATATCCTGCTGTTTGACCAGCTCAATCTCCGATTCAAAAACTACGGTTTTCTATGTAGACGGGGTTTAAATAGCAAAATCTAGATCGATTTCCAGATATCTATAAAGTATCTAGAGCAAAAATTAGTTCGAGCTTCAGATAAGATTAGAAGCTGAGTATAGTGATAGATCGTTCATTTTTACAAAATTAGTGCAATAAAAAATAAATTATGTACTAAAATATATTTTTAAATACATATTTGATACATAATAGATAGCTGTTGATTAAGTTTTCTTTTCATTGTTTCTAACCAGCCAAATCTGTACCTATTATTATGAAAATGCTGTTGCTAGCCAGTATATGCTATTAATCTGCATTGATTAATAGCATTAAATAAATTTATTTGTCCTTTTGAGCATTAATTTTTCTGGTAATTAATCTAAATGCAGTTTAATTTTTTCAGGAAGGCTAATTGTAAATAATAGGCTATTTGTTGCCGATAGTAATTAGAGCATTTTTTAAATCAGAAATTGCATAATCGGTCTAATTTAGGGAATTGTCTTTGATCGCCAAAGTAAAAAGAAAATAGTCATGAAGTCTAAGAATCAAATTCCAGGTTTAAAATCGCCTAAACAAAAGCTGATTCAGATTATACGCAACGTGCCACTATGCTTAGTAGTAGCAGCACCAATTATTATTGATATTGGCATTACTTGTGGCTTAATAAAATATTTTTCTTTTGATAAAGAGCGACAAACTATAGAAAATGTAGCTAAACAAGCACAAAATCAAATTAGCGATCGCGTATTTTTACGTCAGAATAAATACTTAGAAATTAACAATAACCACTTTGAGTCCGAATTAGTTGATTATCCAGCTCAAAAGTCTAGTCACAGATTACTCCGCCCTAAACGGACGGAGCCTGCTGTGACCGTTGGTCAAAAGAGAAGAGAAATTCTAGACTATTTATTGCTAACCATCTTTCTAGGGGCAATTATCTATATTTGGTTTGTGCGTCTGCTCGATCATCTAACTCAAACAGTTTCAGAGATCGCTTATCAACAAGATAGCAAATTAAAAAATGTCTCTGGGGTTGAACCAAGTAATGTTGAGCGATCTTCTGAGCAAATTGTCAGCCAGCCACAAATAATTCAGCAACAGGAAAAAAGAAGGTCTGACTATATTACAAATTTGCTTTTAGTTGATATGAGCCATGAATTGCGATCGCCTTTAAATGCCATTTTAGGATTCGCGCAGATTATGGAGCAAGAATCATCCCTAACGCGATCGCAACAAGAAAATATGGCAATCATTAATCACAGTGGCAAGCGGATGTTGTCAACGATTAATGACTTAGTAGACTTGTCTAAAATTGAAGCTAATCGTCTGGTTTTAGCCAAAGATAGCTTTGATTTTTATCTTTGGCTTGATAGTTTTGAATGCAGCCTCAGACATAAAGCAGATAATCAAGGTTTAGATATTTCTCTAATTAAACATTCTCAGCTACCACAGTATATTTGCGCCGACGAAAGGAGATTACGTCAGATCTTGACTAATTTAGTCAGCTACTGCTTAAAACACAATCAGAGCGAATCAATAATTGTGCAGATAAGTTCTTCTGCCGTTAATTTAGACTCGATTGAATCTAAACTGCAAAATCTTCATTTTGTCATCGAAAATCTTAATTTCTCTCTCGCCTTACTAGAGCTTGTAGACTTATTCGATCCTGCCGTCAGCGTTCGCCAAAAAGGTAAGTTTTACGATCATAGTCCTTTGAGTTTGCCTATTAGTCGTCAGCTTGCAAAACTAATGAAAGGGGGCATAACCGTTGAGCATGATAATCATCGACAAGGAAGAATGATCTTTCGCTTGGATCTGCAAATTGAAGTAGCTACTAATCAAGAAGTTGAGATTAAATCTGAATTTTCTCCTCAAAAAGTTATTAGTCTAGAATTAGAGCAGCCTAATTATCGTGTTCTAGTTGTGGATGATTCTAAAACCAACCGTAAAATCATGGTGCAGATATTAGAAAAAGTAGGCTTTGAAATCCAAGAAGCAGCTAACGGTAAAGAAGCAGTTGATATTTGGCTACGGTGGCAACCTCACATGATTTGGATGGATATTCAAATGCCGGTGATGGATGGTTATGAAGCAACAGAGCAAATTAAATCTGACCCTCAGTCCAAAAGCCTGCCTATTGTGGCATTTTCCGCTAGCAGCTTAGAAGAACAGCGATCGCTATTTCAAGCTTCAGGATGTGATGACTTTGTAGAGAAACCTTTCTCGGAAAATATTATTTTTGACAAGATCGCTCAACATTTAGGAGTACGTTATATTTATCAATCGATAACGCCTTCGCCTAACGCTTTTAGATTGACTTCAGAGGCTTTAAAAGTTATGCCCGATAGCTGGATCGATCGCTTAGGACAAGCAGCAGCAGTATTAGACGATAAGTTATTAACTCAACTATTACAAGAAATCCCCCCAGAACATCCCGATTTGCGAGATGCACTCCAAAAACAGGTCAACAATTTTGATTTTGAGCAAATTATTTATTTAGCTCAAGAAAAAAGCTACTAAGCGATAGCCAGTATTACACACTTTCATCTTTACAAACTAAAAACGATGATTTCTTTTTCCGCTCAAGACATCAAGATTCTAATTGTGGATGATATGGCTGATAATTTGAAAGTTCTTGCCAATACTCTAAGTACGCAAGGCTATCAAGTGCGCTGCGCTACAAATGGTTCGACAGCATTAAGAGGTGCAATCGCAATTTTGCCCGACTTGATTTTGCTAGATATAAAAATGCCCGATCTAGATGGCTACGAAGTTTGTCAAAGACTTAAAGCAGATATTTTAACCTGCAATATACCCGTGATTTTTCTAAGTGCCTTAGATGATGTATTAGACAAGGTTAGAGCATTTGAAGTTGGCGGAGTAGACTTTATCAGCAAACCGATTCAGATTAAAGAAGTATTGGTACGGGTTAAAAATCAAATTGCTCTCCAGTTAGCTAACGCTAATATATCTCAGTTGAACCAAGAGTTAGAAATCAGAGTTCAGCAGCGTACAATTGAACTAAAAAGTGTTAATCAAAGCCTCATCAGAGAAATCAATGAGCGTCAGAGAATTCAGCAAAAGTTAGTCTATGATTCTCTCCACGATAGTTTAACGGGGTTGGGTAACCGTAGCTTATTAATGGAAAGAGTTGAGTGGACTATTAAACACGCCCAACGTCATCCAAATTATATGTATGCCTTATTGTTTATCGATCTCGATCGCTTTAAGGTAATCAACGATAGTTTGGGTCATTCAACTGGCGATCGATTATTAATTGCGGTGGCAAATTTACTGCAAAAATGTCTGCGAGAAAACGACCTAGTAGCACGTTTAGGAGGAGATGAATTTGTTATTTTATTAGACGGCATTAGCAGTACTGAAGATGCAACTACGATCGGCGATCGCATTCAACAAAAATTGCGATCGCCTTTTGAGCTAAAAGGTCAAAATATCTTTACCAGTGCCAGTATCGGCATCGTCTTTAGTTCTCCTAACTACATCAACGCTGCGGAATTGCTGAGAGACGCTGATATTGCCATGTATTATGCCAAAGAGAAGGGAAAAGCACGCTATGAAATTTTTGATCGGGCAATGTATTACGAAACTTTAAAGCTATTGGAATTAGAAAATCATCTGCGTCAGGCTGTCAAACGCAATGAATTTGTGCTTCACTACCAGCCAATTATTTCTTTGAACAATAGTAAATTAGTTGGTTTTGAAGCTTTAATTCGTTGGCAACATCCTACTAAGGGTTCTATTTCTCCCGTCGAGTTTATTCCCATTGCTGAAGACACAGGCTTAATTTTAGAAATTGGCGAGTGGTTACTAAAGGAAGCTTGTCAGCAATTAAAGCGGTGGCAACAAAAGTTTGCCCAGATTCCTCAAGTCGCTTCTCTCAAAATGAATGTTAATATAGCCAGTCAGCAGCTACAACAACCAGAGTTTATCCAAAAGCTAGATCGTATACTACAAGAAACTGGTTTAAACGGTAATTGTTTACGTTTAGAGATTACAGAAAGCGTCTTGATCGATCCAGAAGGAGGTATACAAAATACCCTTAAGCAAATTAGAGAGCGAAATATCAAGCTCAGTATTGATGACTTCGGAACTGGCTATTCTTCTTTGAGCTATTTACGCCGATTTCCCATTGATAATTTAAAAATAGATCGCTCTTTTATCGAACAAATGAACTATGATTTAGAAAATTTGGAGATTGTTAGAGTAATCATTACTTTAGCCAAAACCTTAGGCATGGATGCTATTTCTGAGGGAGTAGAAACACCCCAGCAACTCCAGCAGCTAAAAGCTCTTGGATGCGAATTTGGTCAGGGATATTTATTTTCTAAGCCCTTGCCCTCTATTGGAGTTGAATCAATGCTAGCTCACTATCCAAAATCGTTTAATGAAAATTACCCTCATTTTAACTGAAATTATATTTACCCTATTATTTATTCTCCATACAGAGGAACAAGTCCTGCTTCTCTAACTATTGCTTGACCTTCACGAGACAGTAACATTTGGGCATAGGCTTTTCCTGCCAACCGATCGGGAGTTCCATCTTGGCGAATAACTAAAAACAATCTCCGCGTCAGGGGATAGTTACCGCTTTTAAATATTTTTAAATTAGGCTTTCCTGCTATCACAGGACTGATATAGTTACGGGAATTTTCCTCAGCTAAACCAAATACTTTAATTAATTGCTGATTTTGAACTAAAGATGAAGAGGCAAAAGATATTGTCCCTGGCGTGGCGATTACTTTGCGCAAAGCAAGAGTATAGTTAGAAACATATTTAGTTGTTGAAGGTATGTTGGCAGCATTATCTAAGCCCAATAGCTCAATATCTTCTGGACTAAGTAAAACTGGAGTTATAGGCAGATCCTGACCTTTTAACTGTTTCCAATTAGTAATTTTGCCAGTGAAAATGTCCCTAACCTGATCTAAACTCAAACCTTTAATGGGAATTTGATTATTTCCAAAAATGACAATACCGTCAATTGCAATGGGGACTTGTTGCAGGTTCATGTCCCGTAAGCGTGCTTGAGAATATTCTCGATCGGCTAGAGGGCGACCATTGAAAGCAAAGCTGAGTTCGCCATCGAGAAGCATTTTGATGCCATTGCTATAGCTTTGATCGTTGTTTGTAGGTTTGGTATATCTTAAGTCAAAGTTAGGGTGTACCCAAAGCATAGCATCATTTATACCATGAGCCACTAAAGAAGCAAAATATAGTGCGCCTCCATAACTAAATAAGCCATCAGGTACATCTGGGACTTGACTCATAGTGTCGTAAAGAGCAAGACTATCTCCTTGAGAAGAGTTGATGTATGCAGGTCGGCGAGAAATAAAATAATTAGCCCAAAGTGCGATCGCAATTCCTAAAACTACTAAACCACTAAGCACGCTTGGCTTTTGAAGCTCTTGTTTAAAACCATTTGTCGAATACTTAGGTGTATTTGCTCGCTGAGGCTTAACTTCGGACGGTTTTGTAGCTAATGATTGAGCAGCATTTGGTTCATTAATGCTTAAGGGATAAAAACAAATTTCACAATAAACGGCAGAATTATGGTTTTCAAAACTGCATTTAGGACAAATATGCTCTTGATTCCTGAGCATAAAAGCCTTTCTTTGCTGATTATTTGACTGCATAAGCTTTGATAAAGTTTTGATTAAAGATTTTGGTTAAACTGGGCTTTTTATCAATAGACTTTAGTTTATTGACCAAAAAATCGCTTATTTTGAAGGCAGCATAGGGTAAATGTTTCATATTATCTCCTTTACTAAAGGCTTCCAAGTTCTCCTCAAGGGTAAATATTCTAGTTCCCTCTTTAAATAATTGAAATTCTTTATAGCTTACGCTAGCCCTATTTGCCAAAATTTTATCGGCTTGGGCAGGATACTCGGACATAAACTGCAAAATGTCAAACCAGGTATCGATCAAAGCTTGTACTTGTTCTGGTTGTTCTTTGATTAACTCCTGGGTTACGACTAAAAGATCGGGAATTGCTCCAGGAAATTCTTTGGATGAGGCTATTTCCTTCGATCCTTTTCTTTGCAGCGCGTTTAACCAGAAAGGAGGAAACGCGCCTACCGCATCAGCTTGCCCAGCAACAAAAGCTTCTGCTGCTGCACCAGTTTCAATATCTATGATTTGTACGTCATCCCGGGACATTCCCTCTTTTTCTAGTGCCAAAGTCAAAAGAAAATCATCTACAACCCCAGCCTCAACCGCAACACGCTTATTTTTCAAGTCTTTAACTCCGTCAATTCCCGCAGCAGCAATAATTTTGTCATTACCTGCTGAGTTGTCGTTGACTAAAACTGCGACTTCTCCTTTTACTGCATCCACGGCAAAGCTAATAGTATCGTTGAGGGTTTGACAGTTGCCGTCTATATAACCAGAAGCCAAATCTTCCATCGATTTAGTATAATTGTCGTACCATTTAAGCTCGACATTAGCTCCATTCTTGGTAAATAAACCCTCAGATTCGGCGATCGCCCAAGGCCACCAGCCAGCCCAACTACTATAACCAATTACCACTGCTGGTTTTGTGTTCTGAGATGGATTACTAGAAGCCTTTGAAGGTATTTTGTGCCAGTTGATTGTAATTACAAAGCTCAACAATAGAGAAATAGCTAAAAACCAAATTTTCTTTGCCATTTGCAATCGCCATTTATTGCTAGTTGAACTACTACTTTTAAGAGCTATCAGCTATAAGCATCAATCAGAATCAATATTATTAACATCTGCTTAGTTTCTTAATTAATTCTAAATTATAGCGATCGTCAAGGAAAATGCAACTCTTTTAATATTTATACCTAAAAATATTGGGGCAGAATTATAATTTTTGGTTATGAATCAAGCTTTTTATTTCTCTGAGCAAACCAGAATTGCCCAAATTAAAGCTGGGATTAGTTAATAAACCTTGAGTAGGGCTAAATAACAGTGCCAAAACAAAAATTCCTGAAGCAACAAGCACGATCGCCGGACCAGAAGGCAAATTATAGTAGTAGCTGAGATACATTCCCGCAATGCTAGATATCACGCCAATTATTACTCCTAATAACATCACTAAATGTAATCTATTTACTAATAAATAGGCAGTGGCAGCAGGAGTAATCAACAAAGATAAAACCAAAATTACCCCAACAGCTTTAAGACTAGCCACAATAGTTAAGGCAATTAACATCATCAAGCCTAAATCTAATAAGCCTACGGGTAAACCTACAGCCTGGGCGCCAAGTTTATCAAAGGTATAAAACAATAGTTCTTTGTATAGCAGCACAACTACCGTTAGAACAATACCAGCAATAATCAAGGTATCTCTGACATCTGTTGCTTCCACCGCCAGAATATTGCCAAACAAAAAATGATTCAGGTCAATTTTATTATCCTTCTGCACCACGGTAATCAGGGTAATTCCCAAGGCAAAAAAGGCTGAAAAAACAATCCCCATCGCCGTATCTTCTTTAATATTTGACCTAGTACTAATAATATTAATCAAGATGGTGCTGATGATACCGGCAATAAAAGCACCCAAGAAAATATTTGCTCCAAGCAAATAGGCGATCGCCAATCCTGGTAAAACAGAATGACTAATAGCATCTCCTAGCAACGCCAATTTTTGCACCATCAGGTAACTACCTACCACCGCACAAATTACGCCAACGACGATCGCCACTACAAGCGATCGCTGCATAAAGCCGTACTGCAAGGGTTCAAATATGGTTTCTAACATTTAATTTAATAATTTAAGTAGTATCTCACCCATCTCTTTACAGCCCACTGCTTTCATCCCAGGTGACATAATATCTCCTGTGCGGTATCCGAGATCTAAAACTCGACCGACTACGTTCTCAATTTCGGTTGCGGCATCGGGAGCATCTAAACCATAACGTAACATCATCGCAGCACTAAGCACCTGTGCCAGAGGATTTGCTTTATCCTGTCCTGCAATGTCGGGTGCCGAGCCGTGTACAGGCTCATAGACTCCAGGTGTACCCGCAGCCCCTAAGCTAGCAGAGGGTAACATCCCGATACTGCCAGTCAGCATTGCCGCAGCATCAGAAAGAATATCACCAAATAAATTGCCCGTAACGATGGTATCAAACTGTTTGGGAGCGCGAACAAGCTGCATCGCTGCATTGTCTACATATAGATGACTTAACTCTACATCACTATAATCCTTTGCCATTGCCGTAACGCGATCGCGCCACAGTTGAGAAACGTCTAGTACATTAGCTTTATCAACCGAGCATAGTTTACCGCTGCGCTTTTGGGCGATTTCAAAACCAACTTTGGCAATGCGATCTATTTCGCTAACGCTATACGCCATTGTATTTATGCCCCGTTTTTCCCCCGTTTCTGTTTCAAAAATACCTTTAGGCTGACCAAAATATATACCTCCAGTCAACTCTCGCACCACCATAATGTCTACTCCCTCTACTATTTCTCGCTTGAGAGAAGAAGCGTCAATTAGCTGGGGTAAAATAGTCGCAGGACGGAGATTAGCAAATAATCCCAGTCCTGCTCGCATTGCCAATAAGCCAGTTTCAGGACGTTGCTCACGGGGTAAATTATCCCATTTATAACCACCAATTGCAGCTAACAAAACTGCATCACTTTGACGACAGGCTGTCAATGTTTGCTTGGGTAAAGGTTCACCTGTTTGCTCGATCGCAGCACCACCAATCAAAGCTTCGGTAAAGGTAAACTTTAAATTATGTTTAGGTGCGATCGCACTTAATACATCTACCGCCACCGACATAATTTCCGAACCAATACCATCCCCTGGAAGTAAAGTAATGTGGTGATGTTTAGTCATAGTAGCAGCGTAAATTATTTTTAGAGTTGCAATTGAATAACAGCTATTAATTTACCATTTAGCAGTAAATCTAAGAGATATATGTATTGGTTTGTTATGTAGCTTACACATCTGCCCATTTACGTAATAGATTGGCAATACTTTTGGAAACCAAATCAAACTCAGGGGTTTTACCAGATTTAGCAAAGATAGCGCGACGAGCCGTATCTAGGTCAAAAAGAATTTCGCGATCGCCCGCATTACGAATTGTACTCTGTACCCAACCAACAACAACTAACCTTACGCCGTTGGTAACAGGATTTACACGGTGTAAGGTAGTTGAAGGATAAACAATAGCCGAACCTGCTTCAAGCTTATAGCTTTGTTCTGATTGTACTCCTTCAATGACTAGCTCTCCTCCTTCATAGTCTTGGGGGGAATTAAGAAATAAGGTAAAGGAAACATCTGAGCGACATAAGCTAGAGCTGTTTTTCATCAGCGCATTATCTACGTGGGTGTCGTAAGACATTCCCTCGCTATAACGACTAAAGAGCAATGAATGAACTGCTTTGGGACGAACGGTCGATTGGAATAAAATATTATTGGATAAGGAAATACCAATCTTTCTTTGAAGTTCTTTTTGAAAAGTTCCTGCTTTTAGTTGCTGATTGTTTTTAACTAACTTAGCGTGCCAACCCGCCGTAATCTTTCCATCAATAAATTCTGCTTGTTCTAAAACTTGTTTAACTTCGGCTAACTCTTCAGGGGAGAGAATTTGGTCAATTGAGAAAATCATAACTTTTGACTTTTAACTCTTGAATTGATGCTTTGTAGTTAATAACTGACGTTTCGTCACCCCGTCACCCCGTCACCCCGTCACAGCAGTTAGATTAAATTCGTAACATCAGTTATTAACATTCTCCCGCACATTCAACTTACTTGTTAAATTCGATCTGAGTCACTAGAGCCGAAATTTCACCAGGCTGTTTAATCGGTTTTGCGGGTGGTTCAATAGAGGGCCAAGCTGTTTTTAATTCGGCTAAACTATCTGTAATCACTTGATGTCCCTCTGGATCTGCTTGGCTTTTTTGGTCAGCTACGGTCTGATATAGCTCGTCGGCATAATAGACAAATCCCCTAGAATCTTGATACTCTACCACTTCTACAAACTGATTGTTGGCGATCGCAGCCTGGTATTCAGCAGCTGCATTTTTCAGCATTTCTACCATTACGTTTAGCACAAATTCTGGAGAGTTGCGTTGCTCTTGGGGTATAGCAGCGATCGCTTCATCAATAGAAGCCTCAGACTTATCAAACAATGTTTTCATCTCAGGCGAATTGGGAGCAGATATTGCTAAATCATGTAGTTGATTTAAGGTTGGCTTAAAGTCGGATACTCCTTTTTCTGGTAATACAGTTTCGATATCGCTATAAAGTTCTTCTACAGGATGACCAATATGAGGTTCGGCTTCTTCATAGTTTTTTTGGGCGATCAATTCTTTGGCTGCGAGCAAATGACCTTTCATCAAGCCCAAGGAAGTCATATAGTCAACATTAGGATCGCCAGTAGCAGTTCCGCCTTCGCCACCTTCACCGCCTTCTGCACCCTCACCGCCTTCACCGCCTTGTGCCAACAGTAAATAAGTTTGGGAAGTACTTGCCTCCAACATTTCATTAGTTTCATGGGCATTTGAAGGTAAAGCTTGAGTCCCTACCGCAGTTGCACAACCTAGGGCTAAAAATAATTCTATAGTTTTAATTCGAGTAGACATTGAGTTTTTACTTAGTATTTATACGTAAATGTACTAAATTAGTAATTTACTATTGTTGCGAATATAAGTCAATAATTCAAAAAATATCAAGCTCGGTTTAAAGCTAATTGCAACTAAGTATCTTCAGGAATTACGTCAAAAAACCCCATGCAGCCATATTCAGCAATATAGTCTTGATGGGGATGAAACATATATTTGCCAGGATACTTATAAGCAAATTCTAGAATATGTCGCTCGGCTGTTCCCATAGTAATTACGTCACTTTCTTCATTGGGTTCTAGACTTCTACCTGTACGATAAACCTGAAACATATTGGCATGAATATGAAAAGTAATAGCTGGATCGAACTCAATCATGTTGAGAATATAAAGGCGAATTAACTGATTTTGATAAATGGGAATTGGATAATCGCGATAATAGTTAGGAATACCATTAAAAGCGTATAGTTCGTTCTTGCCATCAGTATCAAGATCGTAAGCACCCATTACCATCACCATTTCATCGGCGGGGGGACGACCTTCTGGAGGATCGACAATAAATAAGCCATACAAACCTTTGCTTACATGACGAGTAACGGGAGCAACATGACAATGATAGGGATAAACACCGTAAAGTTCAGCATCAAACTCGTAGATCTGAGTCTTGCCTCTACGTACAGATGTAACTCCATCCATTTCTTCAGGATGAGTGCCATGAAAGTGCAGGCTGTGAGAATGTCCATCTTCGTTATGAAAAATAATGCGGACGCGATCGCCCTCTGTTGCTCTGAGGGTAGGGGCGGGAACGCGATTATTTAAATTCCAGCTAACAAAAGTAATTGCACTATTAAGCTGTAAAGTTGTGCTGCCAGCAACTAGCTCATATTCTCTAATGGTGCGCCCATCTTCTTCTTTGACTGTGCCGTAATCAAAATCTCTTAAAACTGCCATTGGATTGAAACTTTGAGCCAACAAATTATTGGTTTGGGGAAGGGGAGGAATTTTTATCGGTTCGGTTGCAGCCTTAACCTCACTGCCATTGAGCTTTAATGCCGTAGCTGAAATGCCTGCTGCCAACAAACCCCAGCGAATAATCTGCCGACGACTTCTCAGTTGACGGTCTAATGGGAATATATCGGACATAAAAAATAATTTTATTTAACTAATTTCTCAGTTTTAAATAATCAAGCAAAAATACAATGCAGTATCAAAAAGTACTAATTAAATAATTGCACATTCTTCTTAATAAGGAAAATTATTTTTCCAATCTTACGATCGATCGACAGTTGGGATAGTTAAAAATATTTCATAGCCATTCAGTGGCACACTGTTCTAACTGTCTCCTCGCGCGTTCCCTTGCTAGGGCAGCATTCCCTTGCGCCTTGCGTCGGCGCGGGGTCTGCCCTCTAACGGCGACGCGGTGAAGCAGTCCGTTGGGCGGGTTCTCCGACTTGCGAAGCAGCGCGATCTTGTTGGTTTCCAACAAAGAGCGACTGCTGAGGGCGAAGGAACTGCTGAACCCTTTAGGGGGTCGCTCGTCTAACTGTCGTATAAATACGTATTCAAAAATTAAGTTACGCTGAGTTTTGTCGAATTAAGTATATTTTCGATTAGACTAATCGATATATCAGGAGTAAATTAGATCCGACTCAGATAAAGCTAGGCTAAATTTCTTCGGAGAGATAAATCAAAGTGGGTTTTCTTAATCGTTTTAATCTTTCGCGGGACATGGGTATCGATCTAGGTACTGCTAATACATTAATTTACGTATCTGGTAAAGGAATTGTCTTAGAAGAACCTTCTGTGGTAGCAATAGATCGCAAAACGGAAATCCCACAGGCATTTGGTAAAGAAGCAAAATTGTTGTTGGGGCGATCCCCCGAACATATTCAGGCTTTGCGCCCGCTCAAGGATGGTGTAATTGCTGATTTTGATGCAACAGAAGCCATGATTCATGAGTTTGTCAAACGAGCTTTTGAAGGTAATCCCTTAGTTCATCCCCGCATGGTTATTGGTATTCCTAGCGGAGTTACCAAATTAGAGCGTCGGGCTGTAATTGAAGCAGCTTCTAATGCAGGGGCAAGAGAGGTAGATTTGATCGAAGAACCTCTAGCAGCAGCAATTGGCGCAGGATTACCTATTAGTGAACCTACAGGTAACATGATTGTCGATATTGGTGGTGGCACAACGGAGGTAGCGGTAATTAGTTCTCAGGGCAAAGTAATTAGCGAATCGATCCGTATTGCAGGAGATGAATTATCCGAAGCGATCGCGAATCAGATTAAAAGAGAGCATAAGCTAGCTATTGGCGAAAATACAGCCGAAGCGATCAAATTCAAACTAGGTTCAGCTTATCCTGTGGATGAAGCCAACAATCACGCCATTGAAGTAAGAGGTTTACACTTATTGTCAGGCTTACCTCGCACCATTGAAGTTAGTGAATCAGAAATTCGCCAATGTCTACAAGAACCAGTCAAAAGTATTATTGAAACGATTAAACTTACCCTAGAACAAACTCCCCCAGATTTGGCTGCGGATATTATTGACCGTGGCATTATGTTAGCTGGAGGTGGAGCATTATTGAGAGGGCTAGACGTTTTAATTAGCCATGAGACAGGAATTGTCACTCATATTGCTGCTGAACCTTTAAAATGCGTTGTTTTAGGTACAGGTAGAGTATTGGAAGATAAAACCTTAGATCGAGTATTTAGCGATCGCTCCATACTTATTTAAGTTGTCATTACCAATTGGATGAAATATGGATCGCTGGTGGGATAAATTTGGTTTTCGCACAACAATAGTTATAGTGGCTTTAATAATTGCCCTCTTGATTAGACAAACTCAGGCTGCAATTTTATCAGAAATGTATTATTTTGTGGTCAGTCCTTTTCAGTCCCAAGAGCAGCTAACTTTAGAAAACAGATTAACCAACGCTCGTATTTTAGAGTTAGAACAGCGAGTAACAGAGTTAGAACAGCAAAATAAGCAGCTAAAACAGTTACTGAATTACAGTTCGACTCAAACAACCAAAACTATAACCGCACCAGTAATTAGCCGTAGTAGCGATCGCTGGTGGGAGCAAGTTACCCTAGGTAAAGGTAGCCAAAATAATATTAAACCAGGTTTTATCGTGTCGGGAATTGGCGGTTTGGTAGGTAGAATTACCAGCGTTACCCCCCACACTAGTAAAGTACTGCTAATTAGCGATGATACTAGTCGAGTTGGCGCAGTTATCAGCCGTAGTCGTCAATTGGGCTATGTTCAAGGAGAAAAAGCATCTAGTGTGGTAATGCACTTTTTTGAAGAGGTTACAGGCATCAAACCTGGAGATCGAATAGTTACCTCAAATCTGAGTAAGCTATATCCGCCTGGATTACCTATCGGCAAAGTAAAGCCTCAAGAACTAAAAAAAGAAGCCGTTTCGGAAATTGAAATAGAATTAACTGCACCTATTGATGTTTTAGAATGGGTTATTGTTCAACCTTTTGAACCAAAGATTAGGTAAAGAAGAGACAAGGCATGCCTTGTCTGTACAGAAGAGAGAAGTGAGTAATGTCTAGTAAAAAAACACCATCGATAGACGTATTAAAAATTTTAAATGTCTTGTTTATTTTCGCTTCTGTAGTTATATGTTCTTTTTTAATGCTGCTGCATATTCCTG
The DNA here is from genome assembly GCA_965218345.1 of Waterburya sp. GTDB lineage: Bacteria > Cyanobacteriota > Cyanobacteriia > Cyanobacteriales > Xenococcaceae > Waterburya. The sequence goes on along the minus strand of CBDCKS010000002.1, from coordinate 3,311,046 downwards.
GAATGGAACTGTTAGGCACAAATCCCAATTGGCTGTTAATTTGGGTAGTTGCTTGGAGTATCAAGCGTAATATTTGGCAAGGCGCGATCGCAGGATTGATTATGGGCTGTATCTATGACGGTATAGTTATTAGCACCCCTTCTTATATACTTAGTTTTGTTTTAGTTGGGGTGCTAACATCCAGTTTGCAAAAGCAAAAATATATCGGGGAAGACTTTATCTCTGTAGCTTTTATTGTCTTTTTTATGACGATTTTGGCTGAAACAGTCTATGGATTGCAATATGCAAGATATCACTTTTTTAGTATCTCAGAAATTATCGATAAGTATCAGCAGATAGCTATCATCTCGGCAATTATAAATAGCCTCTGGAGTCCAGCTTTTTATTATCCGTTCGATCTTTGGAATAATAGAATGACCAAGAGAGCAAGTCAGTTTTGATCTAACAAATGAAAAATAAAGCTGAAGTTAATAGCGATGTAAGAAATCGATATTGGATAACTATAATCTATTTATAAGTAGCTATAGTCATATTGTTATTTACGCTCGATCGATATTTTTGAGACAAATCCTTAAGGCTGTAACCGTTGTTGAATCCATTTTCCCTCGGTTAATTCTAATTCGTCGAAGTTTGATATTTGTGAAACATCTAAACCGCATCCAGTTTGAAACCAGGAGTTTTTAAGTTAACTGTTCGTAAGTAGCAAGTAGCAAGTAGCAAGTAGAAATTATATCTGCTGTTTGACTAGCTTAATCTCCGATTCAAAAACTACGGTTTTCTATATAGACGGGGTTTATATTGGGTATTTGTAATCTGTAGCGTAGTCTCTTGTGCAATCTGCTAGCATCACCTTGCCAAAATTCATATTCAATTGAAATAATTTTCTAAGCATTCCATGTTGGTGGTAGTTGAAATGATCTCTTCTAAACCAAATTGCTTAAATGCTGAATTAGCTGCGATGCTTGCAATACACCTTCTATTCTCTCTGCGGGTTGACCATCTTTAAATAAAACTAAAGTCGGCAATGCTTCAATCTGATACTTAGTAGCCAGATTAGGATACTTGTCAGTATCAATTTTGACTACCTGAAGGCGATCGCGTAAATTAGCCCCTACCTGTTCTAAAATCGGGGTCATCATCTGACAAGGACCACACCAAGTTGCGTAAAAATCTACTAAAACAGGAAGCTCTGAACCTTTTAATAGATCTTCAAAACTGGAGAATTGTTTTTTAACTGCCATAGCGATCGCCTTATATACAAGTAATTAAGTCGCGAAAAACTAGTCTAAAAGACTAATAAGCCTATATGATAGCTAAGTTAATCAGAAGTATCAGAATTTTGTTGAGTTTCTTAAGCTTATTTCCAAGGGGCAAGATATGGAGTTATTACCAGAAAATTTACAGCATTTAAAAGACAAGGTAGCATTAGTCACAGGTGCTTCTAGAGGGATTGGTAAAGCAGCAGCGATCGCTCTAGTCGGTCAAGGCGCAAAGGTTGTGGTTAACTATGCTCGTTCAAGTGAGGCAGCAGAGGCTATAGTCCAAGCAATTACCGCAGCAGGAGGAGAAGCAATAGCATTACAGGCAGATGTTTCTCAAGCTGAACAGGTAGATAATTTAATTAAACAAACCCTCGATAAGTTTGGGCGCATTGATGTTTTGGTAAACAATGCAGGCATTACCAAAGACACTTTATTACTGAGAATGAAGCCTGAACAATGGCAGGCAGTAATTGATTTAAATCTGACTGGAGTATTTTTATGTACCAAGGCAGTTAGTAAAATCATGCTTAAACAACGTAGTGGCAGAATTGTTAACATTGCTTCGGTTGCAGGACAAATGGGTAACTCAGGACAAGCAAACTACAGTGCAGCCAAGGCTGGAGTAATTGGCTTTACCAAAACTGTCGCCAAAGAGTTAGCTAATCGTGGTATCACCGTCAACGCTGTAGCACCAGGATTTATTGAGACTGATATGACCCAAGATCTTAAGTCAGATAAAATCATCGATTTTATTCCCCTTGGTCGCTATGGCAAGCCAGAAGAAGTAGCAGGCACAATCCGCTTTTTAGCAGCCGATCCCGCAGCGGCATATATTACAGGTCAAGTATTTAACGTTGATGGGGGAATGGTGATGGCTTAAAATCGCTGTGGATGTGATGGTTCTAACTGAAGATTATCTGTTTCGTAGCTTTAAGCTCTAAGCTATTAGCTTTTCAGAGTAATTGTTTATTGTTCAATGATCATTGGAAGCTGTTCTTGGATTCGTCGAGCTAAGTCCTCCGAAGGTTTTAAGTTGTTGTACAACACCATAGTAGTAGTTTCGTTTTGTTTAAAGCCGATACGCTCGTAAAAGCTTTGCTGATGGGTGGTAGTTAAATAAACTCTTTCTACTTTGCTAACTAAAGGATGAGATATAACAGTTTCTACTAGCTTTCTGCCTAAGCCTATGCCTTGATAATCGGGGTCAACTATTACATCCCAAATTCCTGCACGGTATACACCATCAGAAGTTGCTCTGGCAAAACCTATAAGGCGTTGAGCATCCCAAACTGTAACGACAGGATTGCTGTTGGCGATCGCAATTTGTAAGTCATTTATATTTCGTTCTTGCGCCCAAAAAGCAGTTTTCGCAAACAAACGTTGTAGCTGTACAAAATCTACCTTTAATTTATCGACACAAAACTGAACATGACTACAATCCATTGCGGTTGATACCTCTTAAAAAAATTACCAAAAATCTTTTGATATTTACGTATAAATCTAGCTTGATTTTTTCTAATTCAAGTGTGATTTAAAACACCAATTTATTGGTTGTTGATTTTTTCCATTTTACAGATATATTTGTAACTTTTTGGCTCAATATCCAGGATATGTGTCTTTATTTCCTGACATTGAAAGTGTCTATTTAACAGTTAGAGAAGAGACAAGGCATTCGGTCAGCGTTCCCTTGCTAGGGAATGCTGCCAAGCGCAAGGGAACGCGCGAGGAACGCAGTTGTGGGAATTAAGCTGAATAGTTAGATTAAAGAAGAACATTCAATTATGCTGAACAATTATTGATGAATTCTCAGCGTTTGGGGATATTGTATGCAGTTTTAGCCTATGGCATCTGGGGATTGTTTCCAGTGTATTGGAAACTTTTAGGCTCAATTCCTGCTCTAGAAATTTTAAGTCATCGTGTCATTTGGTCTAGCGTATTACTGTTAGGGGTTTTGTTTAGCTATAAGCGTTGGCAAGAGTTAGGCAAGCTGATTTTGAAACCAAGGCAATTACTACCTTTACTCGCTTCAGGCAGCATTTTGGCTTTTAATTGGGGATTATATATTTATGGAGTTAACAGCGATCGCATTATTGAAACTAGTTTAGGATACTTTATTAATCCTCTAGTTAGCGTGCTGTTGGGCGTGGTTATATTGCGCGAGCGACTTCAATGGTTACAGTGGCTTGCATTTAGTTTAGCAACTCTCGGTGTTGGCTACTCGATTTTTGCAGTGGAGCAAGTTCCTTGGATTGCGTTGGGTTTGGCTTTTTCCTTTGGAACTTACGGACTTTTAAGGAAAATAATTGTTGTCAACCCTTTACTAGGACTGACCGTAGAAACCTGCTTATTAGCTCCTGTGGCGATCGCTTATCTTAAATGGCACAATGACAACCACTTTGGACAAAATGAGTTAATTACCCTACTCTTAATTGGTTGTGGGCTTGTAACCTCTGTTCCCTTGTTTTGCTTTAACAGTGCCGTACAACTGCTACGACTTTCGACTATCGGGTTTTTGCAATATATTGCACCCAGTCTGCAACTAATAATTGGAGTTTGGTTATACCACGAACCCTTTACGAGAAATAACGCGATCGTCTTTGGCTTAATTTGGACTGCATTAGCAATTTATTCGGCTACTTCCCTTGTTAAATCATCGAAGATGAGATGAATAGAGGGGATTTTGATTAATGGCGATCGTGACTAGCATAATCTCTACGATTGAAAGTAAAATTCTTTAAGGTAGCGCATTTGAGTATTAGTCGAAAAAAATCATATCTTCGTAAGGATTTTCTTTAATTGCTGCCAAACGAGTTTGCCAGTTACCTAGATGAAGTTCTAATTTATGATTGTCAGGATCTAAAATATATAATGAATTTCCCTCACTAGTATTTTCTTGCCATAGCTTGAGATTAGATCGATCAATATTCTGGCGATACTCCTCTAAAAATTCTGGCACAACGCTGAAAGCGATATGAGTATAGTCTGAAGATATTGAACTATCAAGATTAGGATTCACAGATAAACATAGCCACAAGTCACCTGCTAATAAATATGCTCCTTGTTTCCATTTAGCCAGAGGTTTACAGCCCAAGGTTTGGGTATAAAAATTAAAGGATGTTTCTATACAAGAAACTGATAAAGTAAGGTGATTTAATCTAAGAGGTAACACTTTGACTCCCTTGCTTCAGTGAATAAATCCGCAGCATAAAGTTCTAGACAAAGTTCCTCTTTAGTTTGAAGTTCTGTAGAGTTAATCCATGTTCTAATTACAGGAAATCCTATTGTTAAGAACAGAACTAAAATTATCTGTCCTGCACTTAAGCGATCCTTTCTTTTTTTTGGTAGCTTTTTACTCGGATTGGCTTTTTTGACAATTTTGCCATCAATAAGATCGTATCTATCTCTCATCGACTCTGGTAAATTTAATACTCGTGCTGTACCTTTCATAGTTTTATGTTTGTAATTTATTTATAAGTCTAATTTGAAAGGTCAAGTTATTGTGTGATCTAAATACGGAGGTTAGTAATTAGTATTATAGGCATTAGGCACTAGTAAGTTTATTACCTATTACAAAAGCTTTTTAATGCCCGAATCAATCTCAATCGATGCCTTGCTAAGATTAATCTTGTTAACATTGTTTTTGCTCCATAATTTCTATGATCACTATTGCCTTACCCAAAGGCGCATTATTAAAAGACAGTATCGAATTGTTTCGCAATTTAGGCTTAGATTTTAGTGCCTTTCTAGATAAAACTAACCGTCAGCTACAAATTAGCGATCCTACAAATACAGCCAAAGCTTTACTAGTTAGAGCGCAAGATGTACCCGTCTATGTAGAGTATGGTCAAGCGCAATTAGGAATTGTTGGTTATGATGTATTGCGAGAGAAACAACCAGAAGTTGCTAACTTAATTGACTTAGAATTTGGTTATTGTCGTCTATCGGTAGCAGTTCCCGCTAGTAGTCCTTATAAACGTTCGGTTGAATTACCGCCCCATGGTAGAGTGGCATCTAAATTTGTCAACTGTGCCAAAGAGCATTTTGACAGTATTGATTTACCCGTGGAAATTGTTCCTTTGTCTGGTTCAGTAGAATTAGGACCAATTACAGGAATGTCTGAAGCTATTGTTGATTTGGTTTCTACAGGCAAAACCCTTAAGGAAAACGGCTTAGTTGAAACCGATATTCTTTACCAAAGCAGTGCCAGATTAATTGCCCATCCCCTTAGCTATCGTCTAAATCGTGACAATATTAATGATTTGGTAGCAAAGTTAAGTCAGGAGTTAAAAGTCAAAAGTTAAAAGTATATTTTTCCAAATCTACTTTTATTTGAGATCTGTTGTCATAATTTGAATAAAAGACTAGATGCTAATCATAAATCAAAGCTAATAGCTAACAGCTAATATCACAGATAAACTCTGTTTTCAATAATAATCAAAATTATGACCATCGCTTCCCCAAACCCAGAAATTAAAACTAAAAAACAAGAAAATGATTGGCGGTTATTTCTGAAGCTAATACCTTACGCTCGCCAAAGCAGAGGAATACTAATTGTTTCTTTGGTTTTACTCGTTCCTTTGGCTGTGGCTGGCTCAATTCAACCTTTAATTATTGGTCAAGCTATTTCATTGCTTAAAGGAGAATCAACCTGGAGTTTTTTGCATGGGGCATCTATCAAAGAGGGAATTAATCTTTTATCAGGGTTATTATTAATCACGGTATTAATAAAGCTAATGTTTGCGTCAGTGCAGGGTTACCTGGTACAAAAAATTGGACAGGAGATTACTGCCGAAGTCAGACAAGATTTGTTCACTCACGTTACTTCTTTAGCCTCTAGCTTTTTTGATCGCACTCCTGTGGGCAAACTAATTACTCGTATTGCCAGTGATGTAGAGGCTTTAGGCAATGTTTTTGCCAGCGGTGCAATTGGCGTTGTTAGTGACTTTGTTTCCATTTTGGCGATTATAGTGATGATTTATCTCACTAACTGGAAGCTGGCATCAATTCTGGTTTTTATGCTGATTCCCGTGACGGCACTAATTATTTATTTTCAGCAACAGTATCGTAAAGCTAACTACAAAGCTAGAGAGGAACTATCTGGGCTTAACTCCATGCTGCAAGAAAATATTACAGGAATTAATATTGTGCAGCTATTTCGGCGGGAAAAATACAACAGCGAAATGTATCGCTCAATTAATGAACGCTACCGCTTAGAAGTTGATAAAACGATCTTTCATGATTCGGCTGTATCAGCGACGCTGGAATGGATTGCGCTGGTGGCGATCGCAGCAGTTCTCTGGGTAGGAGGAATCTTTGTTCTTCGCGATAGTATGCAGTATGGAGAACTAACGGCGTTTATTCTCTATGCTCAACGGTTATTTAATCCCATCCGCCAGTTTGCTGATAAGTTTACCATGTTTCAGTCTGGATTTACGGCGATCGAAAGGATTACGGAATTGTTAAAAGAACCCATTGAAATTAGAGATAAAGTCATCTCTGTTGCCGAGGGACACCGTACTTTGTTATTAAATGATGCTAGTAATTCTCAAACGGGGGAAATTCGCTTTGAAAACGTTTGGTTTGGCTATAAAAGCGATGAATACGTAATCAAAAATTTAGACTTCACTATCAAACCTGGAGAAAAAGTAGCCTTGGTCGGTCCTACAGGTGCAGGAAAAAGCTCTATAATTCGCTTGCTGTGTCGTCTCTACGAACCCAGTAAGGGCAGAATATTGGTAGACGGTATTGATATTAGAGATATTCCTCAAGCAGATTTACGTCGCTACATTGGTGTGATTTTACAAGAAAGCTTTTTATTTGCAGGAGATGTCAAACGCAATATTACCTTGGGCGATGACTATTCTCTAGAAGAAGTTAAACAGGCTGCCAAATTAGTTAATATTGATAGCTTTATTGAAGATTTGCCCGATGGCTATGACACAACCTTACGAGAGAGAGGTACAAACCTTTCGGGGGGACAAAAACAGCTTTTGGCTTTTGCGCGGGTTGCCATCCGTAATCCTCATGTTTTGATTTTAGATGAGGCTACTTCTAGCTTAGATGTATCCACCGAAGCTTTGATTCAATCAGCTTTAGATCAGCTACTTATCAATCGTTCGGCAATTATTATTGCTCATCGTCTTTCTACTATCCGTAATGTAGATAAAATTTTGGTATTAAAGCGTGGCGAGTTAGTAGAATTTGGTAGTCATGATGAATTATTAGCTACCGAAGGATTGTATGCCAGCTTATACAAATTACAAATGCTAGGAAATTAGTTTGATTGTAAGGGCGAACGACTATTCGCCTTTACATAATCGTATTCTTCTGATGAAGAAAAAGCCGATCTGCAAAAAAAGTTTATTTTACTACTAATTAATATTGATATTTATATCTTTATGTAGAGCGACAACCAAACTAACTATATTAGGCTCGTTATAATTACAATTTGGCATAAACAAACTCAAGCCAACCTTTATCTTATAATTAACCTGAGTAGGTTAAGACTTTCACTGTACAGTCAGTTGAAGAATCTTTTTTTGTTCTCGTTTAATTTCTAACTGGCTTGAGCAAAAAGTTCTCAAGGCATATAGCTTATAGCTATCCTTACCCGAACATATTCTTGACTCGAAAGTAGCGTTAATATAAGATTGGTTGCATTTTAAGCCTAAAAATATAGTACTTGGAAAGTATCACGCTGTTTGAATTGTATGTCTAACATTTATAACTTAAATAGTTCCTCAGCTAATTCTGGAGTAGATTTATTACAAAAAGAATGGAAGGAATTCAATCGCTTTCATCTTGAAGGAGAATATCCTTGTCCTGTTTGTCGTCACGGTAGAGTAAGAGAGATGCCGATGATGGAAACCTTTGCCTGTGGCTTTTGTCAACATATTTTTACGACAAATTTTGACAAACAATTGTTGAAGATGGCAGACAGTCAATTGCCCTTAACTTGGTACTGGAATGGTAAAACCTGGAAGGGAATTCATAGGGAAGGTGCAGAGATAGGCTGGGTTTATTTGTTATTTGCCTTTGGTTTTGTCTGTATTCCTACGTCAATTATTGCTTCTGGAATGTATTTATTTCCACCAACAGAGGATAGTCTGCTGTCCTGGCTTCCCTTAACCTGGACGATTCTCACTTTTTGCGCCCATCTACTTTGTGTTGTTTGGCTAATAATTGAATATTATCAATTTCCTGTTTTTCTCTACTTTAGAGCTTTGAGAAGGAAACTATCGTTACTAGGTAATTAGCTGGTTTTGGTTATAGGAAAATTGTGAGTGAATTGATAAGCTAATTTAGCCAAATTTTTGGTGAAAGAGTAAGGGAAAAAAGAATAAAGATTGATGCTAATACAGCTTATATTTTATGTATCAGAGCAAAATTGTCTTTCTTTGTGTGTTCTTCCCTTAACCATTTCTCATCTTGCTATCAAGTAATGTTTAATAAATTAACTCAGTAGAGAATTAGGACTAGGAGCGATAGGTAATGTTCTTCCTTCTACCCGATCGAAGTAAGGCATCACTTCTTCAGTGTAGTCAATAGGCAAGACGGCACAGACATTTTCATGGGGGCGAGGAATAATTACCCAAGACTCTAACGTTGCTCCTTCTGCTTTTTTTACTGCCTCGATTCCCGCAGCCATAGCCGTTTTTACTTCAGATACGTCACCACGAATATTAACGTTAAAGCGCGCACTACCTACGCGAATATAACCAACTAAGGTCACTCGACCTGCTTTTACCATAGCATCGGCTGCTGCTAAAATACCTGGAAATCCTTTGGTTTCAATCGATCCTACCGCAGATTGAGACGGCATAAAATTTGCTCCTTGAAATTATTAATTATAAATACAAATAAAAGTAATGCTTAATTACATTTACTAGCGGTTACAGCAGACTTCGTTGTCTTATTTTGATTCACTTGATAAAAACAGCGAAGTAATCGGTAACGAGTACTAATTTTAGCTGACTGACGGTGATTTTTATAAATTTAGTTTTCGCTGTAGAGTAAATTAAAAGCGATATTGCTCTACTTCTTCGGTATAGGCGATAGGCAAAACAGCAACTACATTATCTGGTGGGTTGGGTACAGTATAGTGAGTAGTCACCTCACCACCAAAAGTATTTTCTGCTGCCAGTAATCCTGCTTCCATAGAAGGTTTAACTTCGGCAATTGGACCACGAATAGCAATTACAAAAGTGCCGCTTTCTCCTTTATCAAAATAAACTAAGGTAACGCGACCAGCCTTTAACATCGCATCAGAAGCAGCTAAGACAGCAGGGAAACCAAGGGCTTGGATTACTCCTACTGCGTGTTGTTGAGACATAAGTTTTTCTAACTTAAAAATGAAATTATAGTGAGATGATTATCTAAACTACTATATCTTGATTGCGCTCGGTTCGGATATAGTTGCAATAATGCGATCGCAACCAGACTTTGGTTTTGCCCACTGATAGATATGTTCTTGGGGTTTTCCCCAACACAAGCCCAGATAAATTTCCGTGCGGGCTGCGTCTATTTCTGCCCATTCTGTTTGTTGAACTAGCTTTTGTAGATAGCCAAAGGTGATTTTTTGATGATGACTACCGTTGTTATCAAGACGATTGTTAACTAGCCAGAAATTCATTTTGTCCGTCATTGAATACCAGAAATCTAGAATTTTAGTTCGAGCAGCAATTAAAATATCTTTATCTCCTGGGACAGGAATCAATTGATTGTGTATTTCTGGATAGGTTATGCTTTGTCCATTGAAGTTACAGGTGCGCCAAATAATTCCTGATACTTCGTGCTGTCGCTGATATTTATGGATTTGAGAACGAAAATCGCGATAAGCAAATACTTTATTGACCTGATTCATATCCAAGGCTTTTGCCACTACAGGATCGTTAAGTCTTTTCGCTGATGATAAGACAATTCGTTTACCTTTCCAGTTTTCTTTTAGCTCGCAGTCTAGTATTTGGATTAGTTCGTCGGTGGTATAAGTCATCAGTCAAATAGCAGCTATAGCCTTTATATTTTTATTGTATCTCTGCTCTCCACTTACTAGACAGGGTTTTATTTTTGATTAAGCTAATTTGTAGCGAAACGCTTCAAGACTTGTAACAAAAGCATTTTGAGACTACATTGGAGTTTTTATGCGCTTTTAGCGAAGCCTAGAACAGGGTCACTATCGTATTTTTAGCTCAATTGACATCCTCTCGCGCCCTATAAGAGCGGAGATTCTGGTTTTTAGTTTTTAGTACTAATTGACTACTAATGACTAATGACTAATGACTACGAGCAAGTACTCCTGAAGGGGTAGGCTTTAAACCCAGAACGATGGTAAAGATAATATAGCTAATTATAATTACGCCGAAAACGAGAATCAAAATGATGCTTTTTCTTTTGATTACATGGGCTACATAAGACTTGCAGGTTACTTATATCGTTGCTTCCGCCTTTAGCCAACGGAATAATATGATCTATATTTAGTCGGGCTTCGGTATTTTTTTTACCGCAGCTTTGGCATTGGTGGTTATTTCGCTGCAATACATATTTTTTAACAGGCTGAGGAATATTAATTCTCTGTATTTTAGACATTGTTAAGAAATGGTCTGACGGATGTCATCTAAAGAATTGCTGTTTTGTTGAACGTTATTAATTGTTGCATCTTCTGGTTCATCAGGGCAAAATTCTAAAATTACTCTCAGCCTCATTTTGCCCTTTTTCCATTCTCCAGATTTGGGTTCTAAAATTTCGGCAACAACTCCGTTACTCCAATCATCCCGATAGACAGGAGGAGTTCCTAGTCCTGCTTGTTTTAATTTTTCTGATAACTCACCAAGTATTGATTGTCTAAAAAAGGTGTTTATATTTTCCATAAGCTTACTGACTTTAAATGTCGTTCCATTATTAAAAGAAACAACCGCATTAGAGTCTTCATGTTCCATTTGCTTGAAATTAATTTCTGAGTTCATATTGATAATTCTGGTAAATTTACAAGAAGTTGTCTGAGAAGTATAAATTATCATTTGAAAGCCCCCTAAATCCCCTAAGCTTTGGGGACTTGAAGTTATCTTGCTCCCCCAAGTTTGGGGGCTGGGGGGCTAACCCAGGATCTTAGATGTACCACATTTGTCAATCCATTTCTCTTTCTTATTGCGATCAATATGTTCTCCTAGTCTACTTAGAAATTCTTCAGCTTTATAAGCTTTATAAGTATGATGATTAATTAAAACATTATTTTCTTTATCATTAATTGAAATTACTTCATCACTATTGATAATTTTCTCTACATTTTCCATAATTTGCCTGTCTTTAATTAAAATTACATAATTACTATTATTGACTTTTGATTTTTACTATTCTGGAGTATTTATACGATGACGAATATCATCTAGAGAATTAGAATTTACGCTGTTAACTGCTTCATCAGGTTCAAACTGAATTACAAACTTAATCTTTCCTTTCCTCCATCCTTTTGAATTATTATCTTGTCTCAAAACTTGGCATTCAATACCTTGAGTACAAATCTCAGAATTATTTGTAGTTTTAGTTTGTACTGCGATGTATTCTTCGTATTCCGTAAGTAACTGTTGTACTTTGAATGTGTCACCTGAAGCAAACCTTCCTGCATCATGCTTGAATACCGAAACAACATCATCGTTATTTAAAATTTCTAAATCTTTACTCATAGCAAATAAACCTCAATATAGTTATGAATTGTTTTGATTAAATTCTTGTCGAACATCATCAAGAGGTGATTTATCTTGTTCGGGTTCGTTAGGAATAAATTCTAACGTGACATTAATTTTTAATTTTCCTTTTTGCCATCCTTTAGAACCAGCTTTTAAAATTTCGCATTCTTCTCCTTCGTAAAACCAAGTTTTAACGATGCTGGAATTCTTAATCTCAGATTCATTTGAAATATAACTCGCTATATAATTTATTCCAGAATTCTTAAATGCGCGAAGAATAAGATCTTTAAATTTGCCAATACTAGCTAATGTTTCGCTTTGAAACGATATAACGTCTTTAGGATCGCACTCAGATAAGTACTTGTTAGTATTTAATTGATCGTTTAGCATGATTTAATTTATTTATTACCAATAAACTACATTTCTGTCGTAGCAGTTACCGTATCAAAATGACTGTGATCTCCGTTATCATTATTAGAAGCTTGAGTTTTCGGTTCAATATTGATAGCCATTTCATGTTGGTTAATAACTGGTAATTGATGGTCAGATAATTGGAGCGATCGCAAGCATTCATTCAAGCCATTTATAGACTGGTTATACTGTATTATTTTCTCTTTTACTTCTAACTGCAATTTTTGATTTAAGGCAATTTTAGTAATAGCTTCCTGTTCTAAAGTTTGTTCTAGAAATACTCTTGCTTGAGGATAATATTGTAAGATTTTCTCTGCCTGTTGTTGCGCCATTGGTAACAATTGAGTCTTGATAGTTTGATTGATTGTTTGACGGAAATTACGACGAATTGTGGTCGAAACTTTTGGTTCAAAGTCTAACTTTAATAGCTGGCGGATAGCAGGTTCGGCTTCTACCATGCTGGCGCAGTCATAACCTTGAGAAGTCTGCTGTAATGTCTGGCGAAACTGATAGATAGAGAACGTTCCTTCATCATAAAAGCGTGGGCTTTCCCGAACATATCGATCGCATTCTGTTTTGGCTTCACTAACTAGGGCATGAATTAATTTAGCTTCTAATTCTTTTAGTTCTGCTTGAATACCAGTATCTTCACCCAGTAAACGATCTAGTTGACGGTAATATTCTTGTTGTTTAAAGCGATCGCTCAAACGCTGACAAAAATTTTGAACCAGTACCTCTGATGCTGCAACTAAAATAACCTCAAGTTCGTTAGCCAAGTAGTACAAAGCTTCTACTAATACAGCAATCAAAGGCGCGGTTGCATTACGGGGATGGGATAAAGTGGCGCGACTATAAGCACCCTGTACAGAAAAGGTTTGCAGGAGTTCATCAAGACGACTTACCATTTGCGCTTTAAGTTTTTGAAAGTCTGATTCAAATTCAGAATTTTGGTTGGTAACGATGGAATTTACTTCGCTGGCTAAATGTTGCGAGAATTCTTTACCAATTACCTGTAACCTTTGGTTGAGTAGCGTCAACTCCTGAGTCTTCATTGCCTCAATCTCATGGGGCTGATTATCTAACTCTTGAAGTTGCTTGAGGTAATGCTGTTTAAGGTTGTTACAGATAGGCTTGAGATCTTCGGCTAGGTTAGCAAATAGCTGAGGGCGTTTTTCTTCTGTCAGGTAGCGACTAATCGCACTACGAAATTCTTCGATTCCACTATCGGCAATCAATTGTTCAATTAAGGGCGTACCAAATTCGCCGAGGATGCGAGTATAATTTTCATTTTGTGTCTCGTAGCTATTGACGGATACTCGAAAGTTCGTGCGAGTAAGTTTACCTGAGTTGGCACAGTAATTGTTAAATTCACTCACAAACTGGGGCGTTTCTTCCTCACCGCCAATGCCTCTGACACTTTCAGCAAATAGGGAATTTAAACCAAAGCGATCGCTGCTGCTGGTAGATTTGACCTGACTACCGTAGAATCCTAATAAACCACTGGTTTTGTATACTCGCTTGTTACCTCTAAACTCAGTTTGAATCAAGCTATCCAAACGCTGTCTTAATTGTCCGTTATACCAAGTCTGATCGATGCGATTAAAGACATAAAAAACGCGATCGCGTATTCCTAGATTAGACTTCATCTTTTCCATTAACTCGGTTTCTTCGGAAGTCATTTCTCCAGCCGAGGCAGATTTAAGTACACAAATAACTGCCGAAGTATCAGGATGTTCGATTTTGCTGTAGGTAAGTTCGGCATCCTTTTTTACAGGTGCGTCAATTCCTGGCATATCTACAAGAACATTACCGTCTTCTAAAAGGAAATGGTGGCAGTAATATTCAACCTTAGTCAATACTGCGCTATTACTACCCCGTCTGGCATAGGTTGCTGCTTGGGATAAATTAGAGAAATTAAATTCCTCCATCGAATAAGTATTATTTTTCTGGGCATCAATGCGATCGCGATTTGCTGCAAATCCTTTTAGCAGCAAGTTTAAAGCGTTTGCCTTTTTTGCCCTTTCTGACTTACTGACACCACCTTCTTTAGCGATAATTGCAGTGCAAACTTGAGTCAGTACATCGATTACTTGAGATTCAGTCGTATTGTTTTCTACCGATAGTTCTAAATGTTGACATAAACCAGCTATTTCTTGTTTAATTTCTGCTTCACTCAGAAAAGTCAGAATCACTCTTTCGGCTTCGGGTTCAGCGTATTCTATGTAGCATTCTGTTCCCGTGGCGTGTCCTTCGGCACTATAAAGTAATTCCCGTTCTAAGAGGGCATTAATCAACATCGATTTTCCTGCACTAAATGCCCCTGCAAAAACAATTTCAAACTTAGGCGCGATCGCCTTTTTTAAAGAGGCTTCAGCAACTCGAACTTGCTGATTTGTATTTAATTCTTGTGCCAAATCTAAGATGCTGTTGACGTTAGGGGAAAGTTCAGAACATTGAGGAGTCAGAAAACTCATAAAACTAAATAGGTTGTACTACTTCATTTAGAGTTCCCCCGCATCAATAATAAATATCGGTAGTGCTAAAGATGTAATGAAGCATTATAGTAATGTACGAAATACCAAATAGCTCCTATATGATTTTTGAGAGATTTTGAGAAGGACAAAGTTTTTCGTACTAAACGAGATACTCTCTGTCTTAACGTATTGTTAAATCTCTCGATGTAACTCGTTTTTCCTGTCTCTTCTTGAAACAATCGCTCATGGGGGAGACCCCCAAGACCGCGTTGTTTCGCTTTTCCTACTGCTCGATGTCTTTTAGCTGGCAATACTGCCCCGTAGGCATTCCAGAAATCCGTGTAAACGACTGCACACTGGCGATAGACTGGGGGCAAGGCAATGAATTCCACAGTTTTCGGGCTGCTGATTCGTCGCGATCGCCAATATGAACTCCTACAATTTCACGAGACTCTGCATCAAGAGCTAACCAGATCCATTGTTTATTTCCCTTATTATCTACAAATGACCATAGTTCATCACACTGCATTATTAGCTTCCCTTTTTTTTCGATGTTACTTTTATCTCTTTTGATACCTGAGCATATTTTTCATTAACATAGGTCTGAAGCCATTTTTCCGAAACCTTTACTGCGCGAGAAATTCCAGCCAAGGAAATTCTTTCCAACAGCAATCTATCAATTAGCTCTCTTTTTTCTTGCTCGATAGTTATCTTCTCTGGATTTTCGATAAATTGACGACTACATTCATTGCATTTGAACCTTTGTTTGCCATTGTGAATATGACCATTTTTAACAATTTTCTCCGAAAAACAATTTGGACAATTGATCATCGATGGTAATTTTTGGAAGCTAACAATCTATTTTAAATCATTACTTCTACAGGATCACCAACTTAGTTACAAGTTATTGGAGATGTCTTTTTTGCTAATCCCATTGATTGTGGTAATATTGATAGACAAATATGCAGCACCCTACTACAATTTTATCAAAAATGCAACTCGCCTTTTTTCTATAAAGTAAAAATGAATGGAATCTGAATGAATTAAAATACTATCTTGCTTCTGAGTTCGAGGTCACATTTGTAGGGAGATCGAGCTGCTGCGATTTATTTGATGCAGCAGAAATCTCATGAAAAAAGTTCCAAAAGAGAAATTAGAGTAAAAAACCAAAGTTAGTAGCCGAAAAAAAAGAGAGCAAGCAATTTTTAGCAGTACAGAGCGAGGAAATAGAAACGGAAAAACTAATCGTTTTATTTGTAATAGTGCAACTACGGCAAAAAAAAAAAAAATTGTCAAAAAGTTTTAATTCAGATAATGCTTTCATCAAAGAAAATAGTTAAATTAGTAGCAATTTTTTTAATTGTGCTTGTAACAATTGCAAGCATAAAACTACTGACAAATAAATATCCACCTGTAAAGGGTTGGAGTAAAAAAAATCAACCATTTCAAGACCATAATATAGCCGATATAAGTATCAAAAAATCTTTTCTTACCGATAATAATAAATCGCCAGCTACTCGTTATCAATCGCTATTTGAGTATTTTGCGTTGGGTTTCGTTAAGTATCGGTCACAAAATGGAGCATTGGTCTATTATCCTGGAGAACATAGTTCTCATGGACTCAGAGTTGATGCTTTAGAAGGATTTTCTCGCTTTTTTCCTCTAGCGGCGGCATATCTCGCATCTGGAAATGAGGCTACGTTAGAGCTTGATGGCGAAAAAGTAAATCTCATTCAAATTTTGCGTCAAGGAATAATTGCTAGTACAGATCCAAACAACCCTGAATATTGGGGAGACATAAAAGATTACGACCAGCGCATTGTCGAAGCAGCAGACATTGCGCTAGGTTTGTGGATTAGTCGCAATATTTTATACTCAAATTTTTCGATTGAAGAACAAAATCAAGTTGTATCTTGGCTAGAGGGAGTTATAAAGCGAAAAGTTTATGATAATAATTGGCTACTATTTCCAGTAGTTACTTTGAAGTCTTTACAAGGTTTGGGAGTTAATAATCCTAAATACAATAAGGAAATCCAAGAAAAATACCAAAAGTACAAACGCCTTTACTCCGGCGAAGGTTGGTTTAACGATCCTCCTAAGGGATTTGATTATTATAATGCCTGGGCAGTTCACTATACTCTTTTCTGGCTAGATCAAATAGACCCGCAATTCGATCCAGATTTTATTCAATCTACGCAGACAGAGTTTTTAGAGTTTTATCGATACTTATTCAGTAAGAATGGATTTCCAATGATGGGAAGAAGTACCTGTTATCGTCTTGGAGCTCCAGCACCAATAATCGCGGGAACGTTAATAGCACCAGACCTCATATCTCCAGGTTTTGCTTATCGAGTTCTAGATCTAACCTGGTCATTTTTTATTCAGCATGATGCCTTACGTGAGGGTACAGTAACACAAGGCTATTGTGGTCAGAACATAAGTGTTTTGAATAAATATTCAGGAGCGGGTAGCTGTTTATGGTCTTTGAGATCTTTAGTTACTGCTTTTTATGTAGATCAATTTATTCCTTTTTGGGAATCGTCTTCAGAGCAACTACCGATTGAAGTTTCTGACTTTTCTATAGTTAATAAATCGATAGGATGGCTTATCAAGGGAGAACGCTCTACTCAAACAATAGAGCTTCACCTACTAAAAGAAGAAACAAGCGAGATTCCAGAAATTAAACAATATGGGATATTCAATAAGCTAGTGGAATCTGTTTTTCAGAAACCTTTTCGACCTGATAATTCGCAAGCATTATATCATCGACCTATTTATTCAACGGCTTCACCAGTTGTCAAATGCGAGTAAACGTAGAATAAGGATTGCTTTTGCACTAAATTAAATGGATATTTACATCAATTAAAGTAAAAATAGTCTCAAATTATAAAAGATAACAAGATTGGCATGTGGCAACGATTCTTGAATCAGAGGGTCATATAAGCCTCAAAGCCATTAAATTCGTCTTCCTTAATTTTTCAGATACAACGTGATTATAGGCTTTTCAAGAAGGTGATCCTGTAGAAGTAATGATTTAAAATAGATTGTTAGCTTCCAAAAATTACCATCGATGATCAATTGTCCAAATTGCTTTTCGGAGAAAATTGTTAAAAATGGTCATATTCACAATGGCAAACAAAGGTTCAAATGCAATGAATGTAGTCGTCAATTTATCGAAAATCCAGAGAAGATAACTATCGAGCAAGAAAAAAGAGAGCTAATTGATAGATTGCTGTTGGAAAGAATTTCCTTGGCTGGAATTTCTCGCGCAGTAAAGGTTTCGGAAAAATGGCTTCAGACCTATGTTAATGAAAAATATGCTCAGGTATCAAAAGAGATAAAAGTAACATCGAAAAAAAAGGGAAGCTAATAATGCAGTGTGATGAACTATGGTCATTTGTAGATAATAAGGGAAATAAACAATGGATCTGGTTAGCTCTTGATGCAGAGTCTCGTGAAATTGTAGGAGTTCATATTGGCGATCGCGACGAATCAGCAGCCCGAAAACTGTGGAATTCATTGCCTTGCCCCCAGTCTATCGCCAGTGTGCAGTCGTTTACACGGATTTCTGGAATGCCTACGGGGCAGTATTGCCAGCTAAAAGACATCGAGCAGTAGGAAAAGCGAAACAACGCGGTCTTGGGGGTCTCCCCCATGAGCGATTGTTTCAAGAAGAGACAGGAAAAACGAGTTACATCGAGAGATTTAACAATACGTTAAGACAGAGAGTATCTCGTTTAGTACGAAAAACTTTGTCCTTCTCAAAATCTCTCAAAAATCATATAGGAGCTATTTGGTATTTCGTACATTACTATAATGCTTCATTACATCTTTAGCACTACCATTTAATCAATAGTAGTCAAAGCGATCGCGCAACCGATAAATCATCTGAAATCAACCAAAGCTAAAGTAGTGTAATAAAATTATCTGCGTTCATCTGTGGACTAATATATCAGACCAATATTGACGGCTTAGTAGGGCGAGGTACACCCCACCCTACTTTTATTCAATGACACTGCAAAACTATGACTTAAATCATGTCGAATTGTTCGCCTGTAACTTGATCGACAGTATCGCCACTAGTGATATTAACATTGTCTAGAGTAACTTGCTGACCGAAAATATCTGTCACCAACAAATCTTGTGATCCAGATATGCCAGAGCCACTATTCAACACAAAACGGTTATCAGCACCTCGTGACATTGATGTAGTACCACCACCATCTTTCAATATATCCACGCTTTCAACTGGATAACGATGATTATTTAACCTGATTGCAGCATACCAAGGGTTAGATCCAGAAATACCTTCAGCTACAATCCCTTGACCGATTGTGTTGCCATAAGGGGTTTTGAAGCCGTCTCCAGGCCCAATTAGTTCGTAATCAATATTTACTACGCCATCAACAGGATCGGCAAGCTTAGCAAAAGCTTCAGCACTCAAATCTAAACCATCGGCACGTTCGTACAGGTGATCGGCAATCTGAACTACAATGGGATCTGCACCTTCTCTTTGTTTTGGTCCAGAGACTTTTAAGAAACCACCACTGGCTTGGGAGTTATCCCACTGCACATTATTGATGGCAGTAATTCCCGCCAAAGCACCTCCAGAAAGATTATCATAACCAGAAGCACCTTTTCCACCAGCAGGGTTAGCTGCATCATAAAAGGTTGCCCGTCCTTGATAAGTCTCACCTAACGACAAATCAGAACTTATGCTGGCATTAGAAGTGCTATAGAGACTATCGCTGCTACTAGGACTATCAAAACTCGATCCTTGTATGTCAAAATTCTGCGGTTTACCATCGCCATTACCAGTAAACCCAAAGGTTATGGTTTCGCCAGCAGCAATTTCACGATTCCACGAAGCATTTTCAATGGTGTAACGCCCGTTGTCTTTTTCTGCTATTTCAGCATCCCAAATCTTAGTAATTTCAGCGGGTAAATCAAACTCAAGATCCCAATTAACTAAGCTGCTATCACCGTTGTTAGCGATAGATATTTCTCCTTGAAAAACATTACCCCAGTCTTGTACCTGGGAATAGTTTACGTCTATAGATTCATTCGGCATTTAGTCAAACTCCCATGATGAAGTAAGCCGATACACTCTAAGCACTTAAGAAACGGCCAGGTAACCTTAAGTCGTTAGCTGTGGATCGAACAACTTTATTTTGTTTTATGTTGACGGTTTGCACCGTAACAAGGATATGTAAATTTCTTGTAAAGCTACAAAATAAAATATTTTATCTAGGTGAATGCTATGATTGTTGGAGATATAGTAAGCCTAGTTTAATGAATAAAATTGAGCTTGGAAAGATATATTTTTTCATTGGCGGAAGCGCATATTTTCATGATCCTCAAATACCAGTCAGATTGAGTTACAAACGCAAAGAGTTCTTCTTGATTAGAAAAAATATCAAAATTAAAATTTCTATTTATCCTCGTTCACTTTCTAATCAGAAAATTATCGAATGGTTTAAAGCTTGGATTAGTAAAGAAGATGTTTTATTTACTCCAGGTGGCGTAAAAATATTGTCAAACGAAAAAGCTATATCAAATACACAAGAATACATTTATTTCATATTAAATATTGATAGTAACGCAGTCAAGATTGGCAGAGCAAAAGACGTTTTAAAGAGGCAAAGATCGCTTCAGGTTGCAAATCCTATGGAATTAATTCTGTTAAAAACTGTTCAAGTCAATTCTAATAACGAGGCAAAAGAAAAAGAAAAAGCATTTCATAATCAGTTTGATGATTTAAGGTTACTAGGTGAATGGTTTAGGTATGATGAGAAATTACGTGAATTTATTGAGATTGTCTAAAGCTTCTTAGTATGTATAGCATTACGTATAAACTTGTTTGACATTTTGTAAATTACTACTCTTTACTCCCTACTCTCGCACAAGGGAATGCTTTGCGATGCTGAACCATGCACGGGGGTCGCACCGCTAATCCAATTTTAGACGACTATAATTATTCATTCTCGTTATTAATGTTAATTCCTCTAGACCGAAGGAGGCGCAAACGCTTTTTACGGGCAATTTCCTGTAGGTCTACATTGCGATCGGTTTCATCGACAATTTCTCCTGTGAGAACTTCCAAAACATCTTCTAGGGTAACTACTCCTGCCACGCCACCATATTCGTCTAATACTACTGCCAAGTGTTCGCGGTTTTCTTGGAATACTTTGAGAAGTTTGTCGGCGCGATTAGTTTCGGGGACAAAATGAACAGGACGCTTGAGAGTATTAATTTGGCGATCGCCATTGCCTGTAATCATGGCGGTTAATAGTTCATCCTTTAGCACCAAGCCTGTTACATTATCAATCGTGTCATCAATGACTAAAATGCGAGTATGCTGAGATTTAATAATATCCTGCTGGCATTCATCCAAAGTTTGATCGCCTTTTAAGTAAGTAATAATAATTCGGGGAGTCATCAAATCTGAGGCATTAAGGTCGTTTAGCTGAAATACTCTTTGAATCATCTCCGCTTCGTCGTCTTCAATTACTCCTTCTTGGAAACCAATATTAGTTAAAAATTTAATTTCTGCTTCATCGGTAGTAGGAAGTTTTTTTCCTTGGGTAAATGGTGCAGTAGCGTATTCGACTAACAGAACTATGGGGGTAAAAATTACCGTTAAAAATTTAACAGGAATCGCCACAAATAAGCAAATTGATTTAGCGTAGCGTTGACTTAGAGTTTTGGGTACAATCTCACCAAAAACTATAATCAAGAAGGTCAAAACCCCTGAAAAAACACCAAACCAGTCACCTAATTGTGCGGCAGCTAGTCTACCAATAAAAATACTGCCGACGATATTAAAAATATTGTTGAGAATTACAATTGTGGCGAGAGGTCGATTTATCTTGAGACGAATGCTTGCCAAGGCTAAGGATGCTGGTTTTTTCGATTGAGCCAGTTGTCTAACTTTAATGGGAGAAATGGTTAGTAGTGCCGTTTCCGTTCCCGAACAAATAGCCGAACCAAGTATAACTATGGTGACGACAATAATCAGAGCAAGCATATAAAAAATTAATTGTTAACTCTAATATAATCTAAAAGCCAAAATAAACATGATCAATTATTCCAGCAATTCAACAGTTCCTGTCTGACCATCTATTCTTACCCTTTGACCGTCCTGAAGCAAATTAGTAGCATTAGTAATATCCATCACCGCAGGAATCTTATATTCCCTAGCAACAATTGCCCCATGGGATAAACGACCACCAACTTCTGAAATCAGTCCCCCTGCACGAGCTAAAATTGGCGACCAACCAGCATCAGTATAGGGAACAACTAGGATAGTCTGACCGTCAATCTTGGTCATTTGCTCAAGACTGGACACAATTTTAATTACTCCTTCTACCTGACCAACGCTAGTGCCAATTCCTTGAAACTTTGTTTGAGAATTAGAAATTGTAATTGTCGCTGGTATTAAAACCGAAGCTTCAGGCTTGCCGTAAATAAGCTTTGGCATGGAAGTTAATTTTTTGTCTTGCTGCCACTGTCGTTTTCTCTGTTCAACCAACTCAGCCACTCCAATTGCCTGACCATCTTGTTCGACTAGAGAAACAATCTCTTTTAGCTTGAGTAAAAATATATCTCCTGAATTATCAATCAAACCTCGATTTAACAATTGTTGCTCTAATGCTAGAAAGTTCCAGCGTAGATTTGCCAACAGCTTGTTATATGTTTCCCCGACTACGGCTTTTAGATTTAATCTTTTTTGAATTAGTTTAGCTTTCCAAGTCTGCTGAAGAATCACTGATGATTGAGCCTGTTTTGCTCCTTGAGCATCAAAGAAAAATCGCGTAAACATTTGCCTGGGGATACTGGGTTTGTCTCGCCAACGAGGAACGGCGATATCTGTCGCTACTTCACTAAGATAGCCATATTCAAACAGCCAGAGATTAAATCGGTCTATAATGCTGCTTCCCTCTGGATTCTCGGCAATATGAGCAAATAAAGATGCGCTAGAGTCAAAAGTAATTTTTTCTGCGGTTAACAATTTGCGAGTTTGGGTAGCAACCTCCGCCAAAGTTTTGACGGCTTTGACTTCTGGTATTTGACTATTATCTAATTCGGCTTCATTTACTTTAAAAATTGCTTGACGTATTGCCAAACTCAAAGGTGCAAGAATATTGTAGTAGGTAACCTTATCCAGTAACCCTAAAATAGTGTTGATTCGGTCAATAAGTTCGGCTGGGGACAACTCATTAGCAGGTTGTGTTTCAATCACCGATAAAATCGGCTCAAACTTAAGGCGATCGCCATTAAAGCTTTTACTCAAATTCCACTCTCGCTTAAACAGTCGCCACAGCCCAGGCAGATTCTTAATCGTAGACATCAAGGACGGTTTACTAAACTTTGCGCCTCTGGTCAGAAATTCTAAACTTTCTGGAGGCAAACCCATGCGACGAAAGATAGTTCCTAATAAAGTTACATTAAAATAGGCACTGGCAAAATGCAGAGTTGCAGTCTCTTCAAAGTTTAAATCTCTAGCGCGATCGCCTAAAACAATTGTAAACAGTTTACCCCACACACCACAGGTTAAGGGTTGGTTGATTGACCAAGTAAGAGGGCGAATCTTGCCAGGAATAACCTCAGCGGCAATTCGTCTTGTCCAAATCGGCTGGAGATTAGTAATTGGACGCACCTGTAACAGCCACAGCTTATCACCATCGTAAGTCCATTCAAGATCTTGGGGAATGCCTTCAAAAAGGTCTTCCATTTCTCTGGCTAGAAGTGCTGCTGATTCAATAATATCTGCGGGAATAACTATCCCATCATCCTGGACATTTTCGGCGGTTACGGTTACAGCTGCATCGCTCAAAGAAGCGTCAGGAATCGCTACACGATATCTTTGGGGGGTAAACCTGCCAGAAACAATTTTGGTAGCTTTACCTGGCAGGGATTCTACGGCTACGGTATCGTTTAGCCGATCTACAGGATCGCGACTAAAAGCAACCCCGCTATAGATTCCTTCAATCTGCTTTTGAATTAAAACCGCCATTGACTCGTTTGATTGCCGATTATGGCGACGATACTCTACAGCATTGCTATGGGAATAAGAAGTTTGACAATTAATAATAGCCGAACGTAGTTTTTCTTTACTAGTAACATTTAAAATACTTAAATACTGTCCTGCCGCCGAAGCGGTTGCCGAGTCTTCCCCCACCGCTGAAGAGCGCACAACTAAAGGAGATTGGGGCGACGGCTCAAGGGCAGCTATCAAAGCCTCTAGATTATCCCCTGGACGCAATACCCAGCCATCGACAACGGGATATCCTTTTCTTTTAAGCCAGGAAAGATTAGCTGCTTTTGCACCTACTTTAGCGGCATTTAATCGGCTGTTGAGATTAATAATACTGGTGTCTCCCTGAAAAAAACGAAATATTTTATTAGTGCTAGCTTGTGCGGTAGTATCAGTCAAATCTAGGTCATCTGGTATATTTTGATAAATCCAAGCTAACAAACTTGCCAAAGCAAAAGTAGCCACCGCATACTCTATATGATTGGGATTGCGTAAGCCAATAATTACCACCAGTAAAACTAATGCACCATATTTACCCGCAGTGCGATCGCGAATTATGGTAAAGCTAACCAGACTAATCAACCATGTTAGCCCCGCAGCAATAGGGTCGTGTGCCACAATTCCCCAGACTGCATTAGTTGTCCCCGCGCTTTTGCCGATCCAGTAACGCCCCATCACTAAAGCAATTATCGCCACAATCTCCCACACTGAACCAGTAGGAAAAAAGATCCTGGCTAACAATACCGCCATAATTCCTTTTGCTGCTTCGGAGAGTACAGCCAAGATTCCTGCTAGTTTACCGCCATGATAAAAAGCTGCTGATACTGAAATATTACCAGTTCCCAGTTTTCTTAGCTGACGACCAGTTATTGCATATGTAATCCAGTCGATCAGAGGAATTCCCCCCAATAAAGGACAGACAATAAAAATGGTAAGGCAACCCCAAATGGGTGTCAGGTTCATGGTTCTAAATCAATATTCATCTCGATAATAGAGTCTTTTTCTGACTTCTTCAAAATTTACTATGCCGATGATTGTATTGCCTTATTGTATCTATTTGTAATTGATCGAGAGGTTTAGTCAATAAAATTAAAATTAGCAATATTGTAATTTAAAAAGCTACAACTAAATTCTCTAAATATTTTAAACAATCTTGCTTTTTCAGTTTTTAATAGCAAATTTTAACTTTGATCGATTCAGTCTAACTATTTATTAGCCAATGTTTTCCAACCACTTTAGCTTATCGACAAGATGGCACCTAAACTCTTGCAGTTGAATAATCTTCTCATCCATTTCGGCGATTTTGTTGCAAGTAAGCTGAGCTTTATCTTTGGGTGAAAGTAAGTCCCACTCATCCATCGCTTTCTTAATTTCCCTGAGCGTAAATCCAAGGGCTTTTCCATGCTTGACAAATTCTAAACGCGATACATCTTCATCATCGTAGTGACGATAGTTATTTTCTCTACGTTTGTTGTTTGAGTTTAGGAGTCCAGCTTTCTCGTAAAAACGAAGCGTGTCTTTCGATACTCCTGTTTTGTGGGAGAGTTCACTAATCAACATAAAATACTGAAGTTAGGAAGTTTAAAATTATTCCTTGACATTGGAGTATACTCCACACTTTAAGATTAGCATAGTTCTCAAATTTACAGACTGAACACTATGCAAAATCTAACCCAAGCAACAAAAACTGTCATCATTACTGGCGCAAACAGTGGTCTTGGCTATTACTGCGCTGAGGCGATCGCCAGATCTGGGCAAGACTGGCACATCATCATCGCTAGTCGAAATTTGTCTAGAGTTGAAGAAGCCGTTCGTACCTTAATGGCTGAAACTGAATATCCATCTATTGAGGGGATGGCTCTCGATTTAGCATCTTTGACATCAGTGCGTCAGTTCGTGCAGGATTTCATCGCTGGAGAACGCCCGCCTTTACAGGCGATCATTTGCAATGCAGGAATTCAAATCGTTTCAGATACGCTCTACACAGAAGATGGGTTTGAGATGACATTTGGTGTGAACCATTTAGGACATTTTTTACTCGTCAATCTGCTTTTGCCACAGTTGGGCGATCGCTCTCGCATCGTATTTGTCAGCAGCGACGTACATAATCCAGATGCAAACACGGGAATGCCAAACCCGCAATACCAAGATGCGGAACTCCTCGCATTTCCTGCTGATAATGACAATAATACAGACATCGGAAACACGGGGCGGAGACGCTATACCACTTCTAAACTCTGTAATATTTTCTGTACTTACGAGCTTTCACGTCGCTTGCAAAAGCAACAGTCAAATATTACGGTGAATGCTTTTAACCCAGGTTTGATGCTCGACACAAAGTTGGCTAAAGACTATAGCGAAGCAGAACTCTCTGCTTTTATTACAACCATTTCACAGTCTGTTATGGAGAATGCTAGAGACTCTAAAACTATGGGTAGCGCTCTTGCCAGACTCATTCTCGATCCCTCACTGAATCAGGTTACAGGTAAATATTTTGATGGACTGGAGGAAGTTCCATCTTCTGCTGAATCCTACGATGAGAAGAAAGCAACCGAACTTTGGGAATCTAGTGCGAGGTTGCTCGAACTTTCACCCAAAGAAGCAATTCTTATGCAATAGACCTCCTGCATGAATAATAGATTAATACTTTTCTCCTTTTAGCAAGGTAGTTAATAACGATTTGTGCAAGAAGTCTAATAAACCAGTTCGTCTGAAATTGAGGAGCGATAGTCATCACTAATGCTTCTCTTTTTTATATAGAATAATAAATAGGCCAAAGGAATTAAAGATAGTTAATCTACAGGTACAAAATCATAACCATAGGATGAACGATTTCCAGGCTGCACCTTAACTAACTGTACTGCCGAATTGCGATCGCCCGATGGCAAGAATTTTACTTTACCCGATGCACCATTAAAAGAAAATTCTGACTGAGATAAAGTTTGCTGTATTCCTTGGCGACTAGGACTTTTAGTCAAACCCGCAGCTAAGGCTTTGGTAGCATCATAAGCCATAGCTGTTCGCCAGCTAACATCTCCTCCCCATAGACGACGGGCAGCATCAGGAAAATTGGAGTTATTATCAACTAAAATGTGCCAAGGCACGCTTACAACTAAACCTTCTGCCTTTTCGCCTAGGATTTGTAAGGTTTGAGGTTTATAAAAGCTGTCTCCTGCTAACATTGGCAATTGACGATTGTTTAGCTGCATCAGCAAAAATGCTTTATCTAATGTCGTTGAATCATTGAGAAAGACTAATATTGCTGCGCCATTACTAGCTGCTGACTGCAATGTTTCGACAGGATTAAAGTTTCCTTGGGATAAATCAATTTCGGAAATAATTTCACCTCCATCGCCGACAGCATTAGTAGTAAAAGCATCTCTGAGGGATTTGCTATAGGCACTTTGGGAATTATAAATTACCGCAGCCTTAGACTGGTTGAGTTTTTCCAGCATATATTTAGACAGGGTATTGCTACTAAAGCGATCGCTTGGTACAGTACGAAAGATGTAATTACCTATATCCGATAAAGCAACTGAAGTACTAGTAGGAGAAACAGCAACCAAGCCATTTTTCTGGTAAACTGGTGCAGCAGTTAAAGTAACTCCACTGGAAAAATGCCCCACTACTCCCAAAATATCTCTGTTTTTGACCAAGTTTTGGGCAATTTCCTTAGCTGACTCAGGATTATCATCATCATTGGCAATAACTACTTTTAAAGGAACACCATTAATTCCTCCTTGCTGATTAATTTCATTCTGTGCCTGCGCCACACCTCTAAGTATTTCTCTGGCTGTAGTCATTTCCGTACCTACTGGAACTGGTACAGCAATACTATAAACTTTGTTGTTGCTAATACGGGCATTATTAAGATAAATAAGTGCTTCGGAATCGTTGCGCTCTACTTTTAATGATTGCTCTAATTGAGATACTGCTTGAGGATAATCAGCATTTGCGATCGCCTGTACTGCTTTTTGCTTTTGGGGAGTAGTATCTTGACTAATTAAAAGTTTGTCTCCTGTGCTAATTTGTTCTCGATCAAAAGTCGATTTAGTAGATTGGGGTTTGTTAGCAGATTCAATAGTTTCTGTTGGATTGGAAGACTGTTTATCTTTAGTCAGCCACCACAAACCACCACCTATTGCGCTGATAGTAATTAATAATGTCAATAGTAAAACCGTAGTTTCTTTTTTTTGGCTCACAACATTAAAATAAATAAAATTAAAAAGTAAAAAATAACAGTTATTAAAATGATTAATAACTACTAATCTAAATGATAAAATAATAAATATCTATCTTAAGGAAACTATAGCATTTCACCATTCGTATATTTGATTTTGCATTTAATTCTGCGCTTTGCACGCCTTTTTTAAGGACTACGGAGTTTAGTCATAAATCAACAGCAAAGATATAGCAAAGGTATTAAAATTGATAATATTCCTAGAAGAGAAGAATATATTTATAGTAGTAAAAAAGGAAGTCTGTATTTGCTGGTAGATAATAGATTTTTTATGTAGATAGAAGGTACAAGGATTAAGAACACTGAGTTACAAGAATAGTGGCAGTTAGTTGATTACAAATCTCTAATTAAGGTCAACAACAAATAAACAAATAAACAAAACTCAATATAAATCTGCAAAACAAATGTCAATCCAGAAGTATTAAATCAAAAGCTAATAGTTGAGAGCTAAAAGAAGGGGCTATGTGCTTAACCCGCGATAGCACTGTATACGAACAGTATTTCTCTTAATTTCACACATTGAATCAACAACGTCTTTAAAATATATTTAATCCAATTTGGGGCATGATGGTACTCAAATTATCTAATGCAACTGGAGCAGGAGCAGCCATATCTGAAGGTAAAAAGATACGCGCGCTCACTGCAAACAAAGCCAGCAGAAAAATTATTAGTACGGCTAAAGGGGCTATATATTGGCGAAGAAATGTCATAATTCCAGAAAGTTGGCGATAGTAAACTATAAAAGCGATCAAAATGAAAGCTAATTTGTATACGGGCTAAACGATAATTTTATCGTTAACCTGAGCTTTTATATTTCAAATAGCAAGAAAATTAAAGTATGACACTTATGACGCTTCAGTTTTGTACAGTAAATTATAAACGCCAAATAAATATAAGTATAAGATTCCCTGTATACTACAGCTAACTGCAATCTAAAGTAGGTTCAATCTTTTAACGATGTTCGCTACAATTTAAAAATCTTGTGTCTCAGATATGCCATGTCAGATTCAGATTTCACTATTCCTATTTCTCAATCCGAAGGCTTAAACCCTCAACGGAATACTGAGTATGGCTACAAAACTCTTAAATCAGGAGATATATTAAACGAAAGATTTTCTATTGTTAGAGAATTAGGTAGTGGAGGATTTGCTACCACTTATTTGGCTTTAGACAAACAACTGGCAGGTGAATACAAGTGCGCTGTTAAACAACTACAGCCAAGATTTAATACTTCTGCCGTATGGGAAAGTGCCAAAGAGAGGTTGGCAACAGAAGCGATGGTCTTGCAGTGGCTAGGCAAACACGATCAAATTCCTCGATTTATCGGTCATTTTGAAGAGAAAAAACAGTTTTACCTAGTTTTAGAATTTATTGAAGGCGAAGAATTTGAGCAGGAGGCCCATCGACAAGTATTAAATGAAGCTCAAGCAATTCAATTTTTATTTGATATTTTAGAAATACTCAAGTTTGTTCATCAGCAAGGTGTAATACATCGCGATATTAAGCCATCCAATCTAATCAGACGTAAACAAGATGGCAGAATGATCCTGATTGATTTTGGTGCAGTTAAAGAAATAGGCACCTTAGCTTTTGATACCAGCAAACAGCAGGTCAAAACTCAAATTATTGGTACTCCAGGGTATATGCCCCCAGAGCAAAATAACGGCAAGCCAATCTATAGTAGCGATATTTTTGCTTTAGGTAAAACAGTTATTTTTGGGATGACCAATAAATCGCCCTTGGAGTGGGAGGAAGCTGAAGCTAGTGGCGTAACTGCCTGGAATAAAAAAATAGCCATCAGTGAAGCTTTTTTGAAGATTGTTAATCGCATGACTGCTGGTAACTCCTCACAGCGTTACAACAGTGCCAAAGAAGTATTGCACGATCTTCAACCATTAGAAATGATTGGTAAAACTATCGCTAATAAATATCAGATAGCTAAATACCTAGGTGGCAGAAAAGAAACACACTCTTATGTAGCTAATAGCCTAGAGGAAAGTAAACTTAGATATTATTTAGAAATTCTCCAACCTCTACAATTGAGAGAATCGTCAGTATCGGCAATGAATCAAGAGATAATGATTGGCTTTAGTAATTTATCAGCTATTGATAACGATCGCAAAACTCCAGAGGTTGTTGAATATTTTATTGATGAGTCTAGAATTTATATTGTTCAAGAGTATGTAGAGGGAAAAAATTTAGCGCAAATTATTGAAGATCAGTTTATTCTTTCAGAAACTGAGGTAGTTGAGATTCTAATTAATGCTGCTACTGTTTTACGTCCATTTCATAAACAGCAAATTATTCATGGCAACATTAGACCTTCTAGCCTAATCAGACGATACAAGGATAATAAAATTACTTTGGTTGATTTTAATTTAGTCAACGAAGCTATCAATTTAACTCCTGAAAGCAAAACTGGCTATATTCCTCCAGAGCAAATTGCCAACAGTCCTACTTTTGCAAGCGATATCTATGCTCTAGGTATGACTGCTATTCATGTACTAACGGGAACTTCTCCGCAAAATTTGGAGAAAAATCCCCGCACGGGAGAAATATTGTGGCATCGAAAAGCTCGAATTAGCCCTAACTTTGCCAAAATCCTCGATAAAATGATTTATCTAGAGCAAAATCAACGATATCAATCAGTAAACCGAGTAGTCAAAGACCTCAAAAAAATCAAGCACAAATCTAGATATAGGGGATTATATAAATATTTTATAATTGCTCCTATCTTATTTTTGGGGATTGTATTTGCCTGGACTCAATATAGTCAGAGGGCAGCAATTTTGGAGTTTTATCGCGGCGATACTAAATTAGACAAAAATCAATATCAAGCAGCTATTGACTATTACGATAGTGGACTAGGAAGATTACCAAATACTAGAGGACAGGTAAGAAATTTTGAACAAGTTTGGTTAAAAAAAGCCAAGGCACAAAGACAACTGGATGATTATCAAGCAGCTTTGAGTACTTGTGACACAGCTTTGAAATACTATCAAAGTCCTCAACTCTGGAACTGTAAAGCTTTGACTCTTTATAATCTTGAAAGATATGATTTGGCGATCGCAGCGTATAATCAAGCTATTGAGATTGCTCCTGAAAATGTCTGGTTATGGAACAATCGTGGTGAAACCTACACCCGTTTAGGGCAGACAAACAAAGCCATAGCTGATTTTCAAAAAGCGATCTCCTTAGATCCAGATAGAAGTTTTGTTTCCTGGAATAATTTAGGCAAACTATACTTTGAAAAAGGAGATTATCAACAGGCATCAGAAGCCTATCTAGAGGCATTAGCCGTTAAACCAGATTATTTGCCTGCCTTAATTGGATTGGGCAATGTGCAAAAATCCAGCCGACTATATACTCAAGCTGTGGATTCTTACGATCGAGCATTGGCTATTAATCCCGATTATCATGAAGCCTGGTATGGTAAAGGGTCAGTCGCCGAATATTTACAACAGTATCAGACAGCTAAAGAATACTATCAAAAAGCAGCAGATTCAAAGCCAGATTGGCAAGCAGCAAATCAAGCTTTAGAGAGAATCGATCGTAAACTGGGCAGTTGATTGAGGTAATCAACAATTTACTAAATGAAACAAATTTTTGCTCAAATTAAACCTTATCTACGCTGGTTTATTTTGGGAGGTATATTATTTTTCTTGATCAAGACACTTAAAGATCGCTTGATAGAAGTTGCTTCAGTTGAAATCAATACTCAAGGCTGGCTGATATTGACGGCAGCATTAATCATAACTATCTGCGCTCATGTTTGGTCTGCGTGGGTGTGGACATGGATTATCAAAATTTTTAAACAGCCTTTAAGCATCAAAGAAGGTA
Source organism: Waterburya sp. (assembly GCA_965218345.1). Lineage (GTDB taxonomy): Bacteria > Cyanobacteriota > Cyanobacteriia > Cyanobacteriales > Xenococcaceae > Waterburya. The sequence goes on along the minus strand of CBDCKS010000002.1, from coordinate 3,279,100 downwards.
TTAGAGTTTATCTATTAACCAATATTGCTAAATATTCCCCAGGTAATATTTGGCACTTTTACGGCAGAATAACCGCCATCGGGCGCAAAGGAGGCTCACGAGGGGCTGCAACTCTTTGTGTTTTATTAGAGCCATTATTGATGGCAGCAGCAGCTTTATTTGTTGGTTTGACCAGTAGCGGATTGGTTTGGTCAAAGGATATAAATTCGCCAATTTCGTTATTTATCCTGAAGATTGTTAATTTAGTTACTAGCAAATTAAGCTGGCTTGCAATTAATGTTGATTCACAGATTTTGTTATCTGCTATCAGAATTTTTAGTATAGTTAGCTTAGTGGTAGTGCTAATCGGCATACATCCCTTCATTCTCAATCAACTCTTACACCGATTGAGCCGTAGCAAAAACAAAGCTGATGCCATCGCAGCCCAAGTTATTAAATTAGATCGATATCCTTTTATTCCATTTCTAGGGGAAATTGGATTTGTTATTTTTAGAGCAACTGGATTTGTGCTGACTTTTATGGCGTTGCAGTCTGTGACGTGGCAACAAATTCCTCAGTTAACCAGTGCCTTTAGCTTTGCTTGGTTGTTGGGTTTAGTTGTTCCTGGCGCACCAGGGGGATTGGGAGTATTTGAAGTTACCGCTTTTAGTCTTTTAGATAATTCTCAGTTTCCCGCAGAAATTGTGGCAGTTGCTTTATATCGCCTAATTAGCATCTTAGCAGAAGCGATCGCAGCAGGAATATGCTGGAGAAAAAATAGTCATTGATCGGTTTCGGTTTGAAGAGACTCCGCACCAATAATTATTTCTCCTTGCTTCTCTTTTTCAGCTAATTCAAGATTTAATTCTAAAAGTTTTTCCAGGATGTTATCGTCAGCTTTAAAGTTATAAGCCTGCATAACTGATTTATCTAGCTGTTGATGTAGCTGATAAAGTTTACTGGCTGGTTCATGAAAGTATTGGTTATAAAGTTGCGTAATTCCCCATTGTTTCTTTTCCATTTGTTCGGTGCGATATTTATGCAATTCAATGGTTTTATTACGGATTTTTTCCGTAGAGGCGTTTCGCGAAATGCCCTTACAAAGATGTTGCGGAAAAGGAAAGGTTTCAAAACAAGTTTTATGAGTATAAGCAGTTCTGTCTTCTAATGTGGATTTTTGTGCTTCCATCCAAAGACGATGAACTTTAGATGTCAGAATACCTAAAACATAATAATCTTCTGAAGCAACAACTACTGATTTATCTCCTGGAAGCCAGTTAATAGGTGCAGGGATAAAGATCGCCCATTTAGAAACTCTTGGTACTGTAAAATAATAAGATAAAGGTGCGATCGCTTCTCTCATTTTTAAAGCATTCACACCAAATTTCCACCAATTTAATCTTCTACGGTCACTACGATTTTTATCTCGCTCAGGTTTTATATAAGTTTTTATATATTCAAAAAGTAATTTATAATCACTTGCTTCCTCTAATGCTAGATTAGCAAAATCAATGATCCAGCGATCGGGTTTACCGCTAATATTTTGAGCCAAATTATGACCCATGGAAAATAGTTTTAAAATTTGTTGGTTTTTGCTATCTTTAACAATCCAATCTTTAACTCGATCTTCAGTAACAATAAAATCTTTACCAACAGGACTTACTCCTTGAAAACATTGATTTAAATTGGCTTGCAAAGTTTTCGCTTGACTAACATCAATTTGAGGCTGCAAAGAAGAATTAATAAAGCTAACTTGCTTATCATCTAAAAAATATTGCTCAGGTTGTTCATAACTCCAATTAACAATACTGACATGAACATTAGCTTCACCAGACCAAGCTTGAGTTGAAATTGCTTCGTGTATATGTCCACCTTTATTAGTCACATAATCTAAAGTAGCTTTACGGCTTTTTCCCTGACTGATGGAATTAGTCGCTACTAAACCAACTCGTCCTGTTTGGGTAAGGGCGAACGGCGGTTCGCCCTTACAAATATTATCGTGTGCTAGGCGAAACCAATAGCTACAAAAATCAACATCTTTAACATTGGGGAATTGTTTAAATACTTGCTCTACATATTCATCTCCCAGATTTAATCTCATGTGTTTTCCACCTAAAAAGGGAGGATTGCCGATGATAGCGTCAGCTTTTACCCAAGGAGTAAATAAAGCATCCTGACAAACAATATTCTGATCCAAAGTATCGAGGGGTAATTCTCGTTCGGTTAAATTTAAGCGATCAATCGCAACTTTTTTAGCAATAGTTAAAGTAACTTTGGCTAACTCTACCGCAAAGGGATTTATATCCATGCCGTAAAACTGCAACGGGGTAACTAAACCTATTTGTGTTTGTTGCTTGCCTGTTTCTGAACGACGGCGATTAGAAATTTTATCCAGGAGTGACTTTTCAATTTCTTTTAACTCTTGGTACGCTAAATATAAAAAATTACCCGAACCACAAGCGGGATCTAAAACACGATAATTTTGCAATTCTAACTGTAAAGAATTTAGTTCAGAAATAGTATTAGCAGCATCTATTTTTGCCTCCCAATAATTGCTAATAGTTGGCTTAACAATTTTCATGATGTCCGCTTCGGAGGTGAAATGCATCCCGTAAGCATGACGTTCTTTTTGATTTGCTGTACCTTCAAAAATATTACCAAAGATTGTAGGACGAACTTGTTTCCAGTTTTCTCGCGCTGCTGCATCGAGATAGTTTAATTCTTCTTTAGTTAATTCAATCGGATAAACTGTAGCAAACAGACCTCCATTAAAATAATCTACTCCTTTATACTTACCCGCAGGAGTAATTCCTGGGCGATTCATTTCTTGAAATAAACCACCCAAAACATCATAAGAACTTTTACCTCCCAGACAGTCTTGAATACAATCAACAAACATATCTGGCGGTAGCAAACCGCGATCTTCAGCGAACATTGCCAATACGCACTGCAAAACCAATCTTTGAGCAGCTAAAGTATCAAAACCTTCCCCTTTACCTCTTTGTTTGAGAATTTCGCACAGTTCACCCATTTTACGGGCAGTTTCTTTAGTTACCTCTACTTGATTATTTTGAAAGATGGAGTTTTTTTGTTCCAACCCCATAAAGCCAAAAGCAGATGCTCTTTCTGGTAATTTCAGAAGTTCGATAACATCAACAGGTTCGTCAACTTGATTATCAAAATCGTAAATCCAAAACTGATCGAAATTACACAGCATCACGTAGCGCGGACGATTGGGAACAATTCTTGTCCAATAATTAAAAGCCTGACGATAATGTTTGCCTAAATCTTCCCCCTGAGATTTCATTTCAATCAAGACGCGGGGTTTCCAGACCAAATCGGCAAAGCCAGTATTACCTTTCTTACTACCCTTTTTGATTTTGATTTCACAATCTGCGCCAACCTCTTTTACGCCTTTATGTCCAAAAGCCTGAAAGAATCTATCCAAAAAAATCTGGGCATCTTGTCGTTCTTTACCTGAAATGTATTGCAAACGATAATTAACAAACTCATTCAGACTTTGGGGTGTAGCTACCATATATCTAGTCCAATAACTGATATAGATAGCGTTCCCGCCTATTTGCCCTAAGCTATACAGAGAAATACGTGATTTTGATTAATATCTATTAGTTTTAATTGCAGCTTTAAACTTCATGTAGGTATTTTCTGCTAATTTAAAGCGATCGCGCTCTTTTTAAATTGTAAATGCAATAGTAAAATCTAACTTTCTATAGATAAATTATTAGTATTTAAAGAATAGAATTAAAGATCTATTGTAACTAAAGGTGAATTATTTAAAGATGTTTAATAATAATCAAGTAAAAAATAGCTCTAAAATTTCTGCTTGGATGACAACGGCAGCAGTCATAATCGGTGGGATATCATTATATCCTCAAGCAGCATTAAGTCAGCAAAAGCCAGAGATATTAGCTGCTCAAAATTCTCGTTCTGATTTGTTAGCTAAAAGCGCGCAAAAAGAAACGCTTTATCTCAATAACAATCGCACTTATTCTTATAACCTAATAGCAAAAGAAAAAGGTGAAATTGATGGTGTAGTTGTTCCCGCAGGAGCAACTATAGTAGGTAAATACGTTCCAGCCGAAGGCGGATTGCGCTATGTTGCTAACGCTGTAACTTACGATGGTCATAGCTATAGTATTAACGCCTCTTCTGGAGTAATCAAAGATACTAAAGACCCCCGCGATACATCCGCAGGTGCGATCGCCGAAGATGCGGGTATCGGTGCAGCAGGTGGCACTATTTTAGGTGAAGTATTTGGTCATGCAGGTGCAGGAGAAATTCTTGGTGGTGCAGCAGCAGGGGCAGCAGCGGGTAATCTTACTGCCGATAGAGTTGTAGTTATCGATCCAACTTCATCGATCGCGCTGTATAAATAAACCTTGAAAAGCGATAAACGCGATCGCAACTTAAACTTAAATAATATTCAAGCAGATCTAACTAAATAGTAAAGTAAAGCCACAGTAAGGCGATCGCACTATATATTTTATAATTACTGAGAGTCGGGAAACTAATATTTATAATTAATTTTACTTAAAGGAGTATTTAGGCTAAAAACTGAATGGAACTATCAACCTTAACTTTTTTGCCAAAAAATTTAAGTAAGTGATTTGTTACTTTTGCTCCAGGTAAAACAAAATTTTGCTCCTTTATTTAACTCCGATTCCAACCAAATTTTGCCCCCTTGATTTTCGACAATTTTTTTGACTATAGATAAGCCAATCCCAGTATTTTCTTTGGTATCTTTTAAAGCAATAGTGTGAAAAATAGTAAAGATTTTTTCATGATGTTCGCGAGCAATCCCCATGCCATCATCGGCTACTGAAAACTGATAAAATTCCTGACTTTCTGCGGCAGAAATAGTAATTGTGCCATCATCGCGATGATGATGTTTAATGCTATTACTAATGAGATTACTAAACACTTGTTGTAAAGGTAAAGCTTCTGTTTGCAAAACTGGCATCTGAGCATCAATATTGATCGTGAATTTAGCTGGAGGAGCGATTGAATCGATAATCTCATGCAAAAGTTGTCGGACATCAACCGTGCTTTTTTCCCTTTTGACTCTTCCTACGCGGGAATACTCTAATAATCCGTCAATAAAATCATTCATGCGCTGAACACGATTACGCAATAAAGCCATATTCTGGCTAGTATCCTCATCTAGCTTGTCTTCTATATCTTCCTCAATCCATTCAGACAAATTAGAAATTGCCCGTAATGGTGCCTTAAGATCGTGAGAAACTATATAAGTAAATTGATTCAATTCCTGATTACGTTCTTTGACGAGTTTATTTGTCATAGCTAAACTCTGGTTTGCCCCAGTCAATTCCTTGGCTTTTTGTGCTAACTCACGTTCAGATTTATAATAAAATTCGGTTGCCAGCCAATAACCTACTAGTCCACTAAATATAGTTACGCCTATCAAAACGTTGGTAATTCTGCCAATTTTATCCAAACGCTGTTGACGAAGATTAAGCAACTGTCGCTCTCTACTTTTAAAAATACTTAGCGAATTGCGGGTTGCATCCATTTCTGTCTTGCCTCCAGTTAAAAGCTGAGTCAACCGTGGCAAATTTGTTACTTCTGGTACTGGTTTAACTGTATCTAAGATTTGGCTTAACAAGTTTAATCGACTTTGTATTTGTTTCCCTATTTTTTGTAATTGCTGCTGTTGTTCTGGGTTGTCTTTGGTTAATTCTTTGAGCTGCTGTAACTGCAAAGGAATTTCTGGTCTTGCTTGGTTGTATGGCTCTAAAAATTCAGCTTTTTGGGTAATGATATAGCCACGAATTCCTGTTTCGGCATCTACCAATGCCAACATCAAAACATCACTGTTTCTAATCACTTCTTCGGTTCGATCGATCTCGAAATAAGCTTCACTTTTGGCTTGATATGACCAAATCCAGCCTGCGATCGCTGGTATGATAGAAATGATCGGAATTGCAATAATTACCGCACCACGATACACGATTGGTAATTTTGACCAACGATCAGAATAGTCTCTATTGCTATTGGGTGAAGCAATCTCTGACCGAAATTGATTCCAGCGATTATTAGTAAACTTGAACATTTACGAGATGGCAGAAATTAACAGTACAGTAACTTAAGGTTTATTGAACATGGTATCCGATTTCTACAAGCACCATATTGTCCACAGGCAGAATTGACCAACGCCCAGAGATTAAAAGGGCAGAGTAATCTCTGACAAAAAGGGCGTTGCTGATTAAGTAATGTCGTACTCGTACAAAAAACGATATTAATTTCGCCCACCTGCCCCAACTGTGCGCGAGTTGGGATTTAGGGGCCAGATGCGTAAATCCTAATAACTTTGAATGGAAGCGAAACAACTCATTCTCTTGATAGATGTTAGCAATCGTTGATTTTTTATACTTGCATCCATCTTTTGATAGATGTTGGCAATTGTTAATTTTTTTATACTTGCATCCATAGTCCCGATATTTACAATCACTGTGGGACATCTGTAACAATTATGACTAATTTAGTAGAATTTAAGTTATTTGCTCCATATAATAAAGAAGTTGCCGTTATTGGTTGTTTTTCTGATTGGCAACCTGTGGCAATGTCCAAGGGTGACGATGGTTATTTTAAAACTAAAGTGGAATTGGAAGATGGAAAATATGAATATAAGTTTCGCGTTCGTTCCTTAAGCTGGTTTTTAGAACCAGATGAATGGGTAGAAATAATCGATCCTTATGCGGTAGATATTGCTCCAGAAAGCCAAAATGGGACAATAACTATTAAAGATGGTGCAAAAATTGTTGATACCTATGTCTGGCAGCATGACGATAAACCACTACCTGCGGATAATCAATTAGTTATTTATGAACTTCATGTCGGCGACTTTTCAGGTGGGGAAAATGACCCCAAAGCCAGAGGAAAATACCAGCACGTAATTGAAAAGCTAGACTATCTGACGGACTTGGGCATTAATGCCGTTGAATTGATGCCCGTTAAGGAAAATCCAGGCACCTATAGTTGGGGTTATAGTCCCCAACATTTTTTTGCAGCTGAATCTAATTACGGCACTACCGAAGAATTAAAGCACTTGATTGATGAATGTCATAGCAGAGGAATTAGAGTATTTCTAGACGGAATTTACAATCATGCTAATACCGACTGTCCTTTGACGCAAATAGACCACGACTACTGGTTTCATCATGACCCAACCGATCCTGACAATAGCTGGGGACCAGAATTTAATTACGAAATGTACGATGAAAATCTAGATATTAAACCAGCCTGGAAATTTATTGGTGAAAATGTAAATTTTTGGATCGATGAATATCATATTGACGGCATTCGCTATGATGCAGCCAAGCAAATCGCCAACTACGATTTCATGCACTGGATTGTCGATCGCACTAAAGAATATGGCGGAATGAAGCCATTTTTTAATGTCGCCGAACACATTCCTGAAAAAGCAGCAATTACTAATGTTGATGGACCGATGGATAGCTGTTGGCACTATAGCTTCTATGCTAACGTAGTTGCTCATCTTTGTGGCGATCGCTACGATCCAGAAGAATTAAAAGACGTGCTTGACTGCAAACGTAAAGGTTTTTTGGGAGCAACAAACGTAGTTAACTATCTGAGTAATCACGACCAGACAAGATTAATGGTTGAGTTGGGCAATCGAGGTATTGTAGACGGGGCTGCCTTTAAGCGAGTCAAGCTAGGTGCAGTTTTATTAATGAGCGCAATAGGTATTCCGATGGTTTGGATGGGTGAAGAGTTTGGCGACTATCAGCCACTAAACCAAGAATCTAGCAAAATCGACTGGACGCTATTTGCAGGAGACAACAATAAAAATCTTTTTGCTCATTACAAAGGTTTGATCGATCTACGGAAAAATAATCATGCACTATACACAGAAAATATTGATTTCTTTTATGAAGATCCTGAATCAAAGGTAATGGCATATACTCGTTGGAATGATGAAGGCTCACAAATAGTAGTTGTGGTTAACTTCTCTGACAACTTTTTAGCCGATTATACTATACCTAACTTTCCTGCTGATGGTACTTGGCATGAGTGGACTGGTAATTATGACATTGAAGCTGGCAATAGTCAGATTACGCTCGATTTATCTGAATATGAGGCACAGGTATTTGTCAAGTAATTAGACAGTAAGGGTTTTTCGCCAAAAACCCTTATGATATATATTCGGCTATTTAATTCAGTATTAATCGCTATGAAATTCAAAGTTGGATGTGACCTAGATTATCAGATTTCCATTGCCAGCACATTCATCTTTAATATTCGGGCGGTAGCCAATAAGCAGCAACAAATCATCCAGCAAAATTTGCAAATCGAACCTCAGTTAGATTATGAAAGCTATCAAGAAAGCGATCTAGCAAATAGCTATTTTAGACTAGAAGCACCAGCAGGAAATCTCAAGCTTTCCTATCAGGCAACGGTAGAATTAATTGGGCAGCAGCATCATCCCTCAAAAGCTACAGAAAATTCACCCGCAAACATACCTTTAGATATTATTCCCTATCTATATCCTTCACGATACTGTCAAAGCGATCGCCTGATGAGGTTAGCACAGGACGAATTTGGAGATTGTCAGCCTGGATACGCCAGAGTTCAGGCTATTTGCGACTGGATTTATGACAAAATAACCTATATATCTGGCAGCACAGATTCTCATACCTCTGCCTTCGATACTGTCACCGAAAGAGCAGGAGTATGTCGTGCTTTAGATATTCCCGCCAGGTTCGTCTCGGCTTATGCTTGGCAACTACAGCCACCAGATTTTCATGCTTGTTTTGAGGCATATATAGGAAATCAATGGTATTTCTTTGATGCAACTCGCCTCGCACCCACCGATGGCTTAGTGCGGATTGACACAGGTAGAGATGCAGTTGATGCAGCCTTTGCTACGGTTTTTGGTGCTACTCAATTAAATAACATGGACGTACAGATTGAGCGTATAGATGTTTGATTAGATTAATTAACCTGAGTTCGGGATAAGAAAAGGGAGTAGTAAAGCACAATCATCAAGAAGCTATTGCTATTGCTAAGTCGGCTAGAGGTCAGACACTCTGTTAAAACTATGTCAAAGTTATAGTCACAGATTATTCTGCCCTAAACGGTCAAGTTAAAAAATTAATTAAATCAATCGATTATTTAGCTGCATTTAATTTCATCATCAAAGTGCCTGTAGATTTCTTAATTAATTGCAGTTCAATAGAGTGCAATGCTTACAGCAACGACCAAACTCAGTAGGAAAATATGTTTCCTGTATTTTGAATAATCCTCAAAACAATCATATACTATCAGCATTACCAGAAAAAGAATATCAGCGTTTTAGTGCTTATCTCGAACCAGTTCAACTTTCTTTAAATGACATTTTGTTGAAACCCAATCAGCAAAGTGAATTGTTATATTTTCCTACTAAAGGAATTGTATCTTTAATTTCAGTGCTAGATGGTAGTTCGACCACAGAAATTGGATTAATGGGTCGAGAAGGAATGGTGGGAACATTACAATTTTTAGGCAAAGGAACATCTCATAGCCAATCTATCGTTCAATCTCCAGGATGGGCAATGAAAGTTGAGGTAGAGGCACTGCAAGCAGAATACGATCGCGGTGAAGTACTACAAAAACTACTGCTGCGCTATGCTTTAAAACTGTTCAATCAGGTAAGCCAATGTTCTGCCTGTAATAATCACCATACCGTCCAGCAGCGAATTGCTCGTTGGTTGTTGATGCTTGATGATCGCAGTGACCAAGACACACTATTAATGACTCACCAATTACTCTCAAAGATGTTGGGAGTCAGACGTACTGGAGTTACCGAAGTCGCTAAGGAATTTCAGCGACAGGAAATTATTGACTATCAGCGAGGAAAAATTAAAATTCTAGATCGCCAAGCATTAAAAACGATTGCTTGTGAATGCTATCAAGTTCTCAAAGACTGGTCTTCTATTTAATTAGATCGATAATTGTTAAAAATTATTTATTTATGTCGGACAGCGGACAAAAATAATTTAAAATTATTAGTATTCTTAATATAGTGCAATTTATCTTAAAATTCTGTATCAATAATCTCTAGGTTATTGAAGCTGAAATTTCTAGCTGGACTGTATTTAAATTTTGATAGATAAATATATTCAAAGTGCTTTTACAAAACTCAAAAGAGAAGCCAATCAATCGGCTTTTAGCTGCTCTACCTCAAGAAGATTATCAACGCCTTTATCCTTATTTAGAATTTGTAGAGCTTCCTCAGCATAAAGTTCTTTATCATGCTGGAGAACACTATAAATATGCTTACTTCCCCTCCCACTCGATTGTTTCTAGCGTCGCGATCATGGAAAATGGTTCTACTACAGAAATCGGAGTTATTGGTAATGAGGGCATGGTGGGATTGCCCATCATTTTAGATACCAGCTACACAAATTCTACCGCGATCGTTCAGGTGGGTGGCAATGGTTATCGAATTACTGCCGAACGACTACAAGAAGAGTTAAATCGCCAGGGAGCTTTTAGAAAACTGCTAATGCGCTATATTCAAGCTCGAATAATTCAGCTTGGTCAAACTGCTGCCTGTAATCGCTATCACAATCTCGAACAGCGATTTGCGCGTTGGTTGCTATCGGTACGAGACAATATACAAAAAGATGAATATCAGCTAACTCAAGAATTTATTTCTCAGATGTTGGGGGTGCGCCGTACTGGAGTTACCGAAGTAGCCAGCAAATTTCAAGAAGCAGGAATAATTCACTATAAACGTGGTCTGATAAAAATTGACTCTAAAAAGAAGCTAGAGGATAGTGCTTGCGAATGTTATTGGCTGATTGCCAAAGAATACTCTCGGTTACTCGATTCATTAGACCTCTAGCTTTGAAATTAATCGTAAAGCCTAAAAATTGCCACCTAATAAATGGGTTTAAAGCCCCGTGCTGAAGCCACGATTAAGCACGGGGCTTTTAATTAAAAACCTGCGTAGCTATTTAAAACCAACCAAACTACGCTATATCCAAAGGTAGCTAATAGCCAGCGCGTTCGCGCAGTCAGCACTCTTAGGGCTTCGATGCTTCTCGTGCAGCTAAGAGTTAAGAGCTAAAATCACCGATTCTAAATGGCGGTGAGCAATCAACTTTAATCAAATAAATACGGCGATCGCTCTTGTTTGGTGTAAGCCTAATTGCTAATTTAGACCAATGAACGGGATACAGTAGGGGCAATTTTATCTGTATAAATGTCTTGATTGTGAGGATCGTAAATACAGAATCCCTTTTTAGTACTCTCTGATACAATTAACGGTTGCTTAAAGGAAAATATAAAACCGAATAAAAATAAGAATTATGAGACGTAGAAAAGTACTTAATAAAATTGCGATCTCTGCCACCATTAGCACTATTTTAGTTGCCTGCGATCAAACTAATAATAGTAGCAGTTCCAGTATTCAAGTAGATAGTCTGCCCAATATTAAATAATGAGCTAAATTTTACTAGCTTTGTTAAAAAATAAATAACTTAAATAACCTGTTTTTATATCGGTAATATTACTCGTTACATTTTTAAAGATTTAGATAATAAAGAGATATTAGCTCATGAATTTTCTTTAAAAGAAGGCAAAAACAATTACCCTATTTGTGAACTAAACAATATTAGTAAAGATATCGGTAGTATATATATCATAGTAACATATTTTGACTGTAAATTTACACTCGAACATTATTTTCATTGATTAAGTTTAATCTAAAATTGTTCATTTCAAAATCCTGTTGCTTATCTTCTACTTTTTTTGCGTCTGATGCGCCTCTGAGCGAAACTAAAAACTACTTCATTTTAATTCCTAATACTTGAGTATGTGCGCCTCTAGCTTGAGTCACGCCGATAGTTCTTTCAGAAGCCTCAATCATCGGACGACGCAGACTTACAACAATAAACTGTGCTAACTGTGCTTGTTTTTTGACCATGCGGGATAGTTTTTCGACATTTGCACCATCGAGGAACATATCTACCTCATCAAAGGCATAGAAGGGGGAAGGACGATATTTTTGTAAGGAAAAGATAAAGCCGAGTGCTGTTAAAGATTTCTCGCCCCCAGACATAGAACTTAGTTTTTGTACTGCCTTACCTTTAGGGTGAGCAACCAAGTTTAAACCACCATTAAAGGGATCTGTTTCGTCTTCAAGCTGAAGATGTCCGTCACCGTCAGAAAGTTCGGCATATATCTTTTGAAAGTTTTCATTTACCGCATCATAAGACTCTTTAAACGCTCGTAAACGTAGGGTAGTAAATTTTTCAACTCTTAGCAATAATTCTGTTCTTTCTGCTTCAATAGTATCTAGCTTATGAGAAAGTTCTTGTAATCTTGTCTCAGTTTTTTCGTATTCTTCTAACGCCAACATATTGACAGGTTCCATTGCTTCAAGGCGTTTTTCTCCATTACGAATTTGCTTTTGGAGTTGTTCTACGTGTTCGTTAAGATTAGCAAAGGTAATTAATTCTCCTGCTTCAATACCGTCTTCATTTACTAACTGTGATATCTCAGGAATAGGATCGGGTAGTTCTAACTCTTGTTCGGCTATTTGTTGCTGTAAGGTTTGTAAAGTGGCTTGTCTTTCTTGTTGAGATGACTGAAGTTTTTCTAGTTGCCAAGCTTGTTTTTGATGGCGATCGCGCGACTCTCTAAGCTTTTTTTCGGTGCGATCGCGTTCTTGTTTTGTCTCTCCTAGTTTTGCTGATAGTTGTTCTAACTGTGCTTCATAATCAGTTATTTTCGCTTCTATTTCTATTAGCTTTTTGCCTATTTCTTCTTGCTCCTTCTTAATTAATAATTGTTCATTGTTTAATTGTTCATTATATTGTTCTGCTTCTAATATTTTTTCATTCAAGCGTTGATATTTGTTGCTTAAATCTAATAGTTGCGTTTCTGCTTGTCTTAAATTCTTTTCTTGCTGCTGTAGCTGTTCTTCTTGGCTGTTAATTACTGCCTGTACCTGTTGCCATTCGCTTTGAGAGTGAGATTCTTCTAGGTCTTGTAGCTGCTGCTGCAAAGCTTGTAACTTGATTTCCTGTTCGGGAATGGCTGCGTTTAATATTTCCAGACGGGATTGAATTGTCGCTCTTTCCTGGCGATTATTGTTTAACTGATTGATCAATAATTCTTTCTGACCACTAAGACGCTTGATCTCTTTCTCTAGCTGTTCACAGAGCATTTTGTTGTCTCGACCTAACTGCCTTGCTTCAGTTAATTCTTCTGCCAGATCCTTGATTTGTAACAATTGATTTGCTATTCTTTGGTCATAGCTGGATAAGATGCGGTCTATCTCTGCCAAACGCTCTTTTAAGGCTTCCACTCGTCCTGACTCGCGGTTTGCAGCACCACCAAAATGCAAACTAGAACGACTAGATTTACTTCCTCCAGTCATTGCCCCACTGACTTCTAAGATTTCCCCTTCTAAAGTAACAAGGCGATGTTTACCCAATTGGGAACGAGCGTTATCAAGGGTATCAAAGACAATAGTACCGCCAAACACATAGGCAAAGATTTCGTCATAGCGAGACTCACAATTAACTAAATTAACCGCCAAATCAACGAAACCCCGACCAAAACGCATGGTTGCCATATTGCCTCGTGGTGCTTGAATTTTATTTAAGGGTAAGAATGTTGCTCTACCTCCCCGTTCTCTTTTTAACAATTCAATTCCCTGTGCAGCCACGCGATCGCTTTCTACCACAATAAAGCCTAATCTTCCTCCCGCAGCAGTTTCTAATGCCAAGCGGTAACGTTGTTCTACCTGTCCTAACTGCACAACTAGCCCCTCTACGCCAGCTAGATTAGAGTTTAAGATGATCTTGCTGGCATAAGTACCCTGAACTTCTTGTTGTGCCTGCTTGGTGGCTTCTAGCTTATCCAATTCCCGTTGTTTTTCTCGTTGCTCAATTAAAAGACGCTGTTGGGTTTCTTGTTGCAAAGCGCGATCGCTTTCGGCTTCTGCTAACTGTTGAGCAATTTTTTGCACATGACCTTGTTCTTCGGCTACCTGACTAGATAGTGAATCATATTCTGTTTGTTTGCCTTTTAATTCTGCTTCAACCGCCTCTAAAGACTCAGCTTGCTCAGTGATAGTGCTATCTAACTGGTTAAATCTCTCGCTAATTCTCGCTTGTTCGGTACGTTGAGGATTAAGAACATCTTGAATAGCTGATGCTTGACGGGTAATAGTGGCTTGTTCTTGTACCCACGCTTCGGAGGCTTCGGCGATCGCATTGGCATTTTCCTTACTCTGGGTGACTATTTCTCTGGCTACCACAGCCTCTTGAGTTAGATGAGGAATAGTTTCACTTTCTAGTTTGCTTTTCTCTTGTTCAAGCCGTTTAATTTCTTGCTGATACTGTTCTAAGTTTTGTTGCGTTTGCACCAACATCAATCTTTTTTGCTGGCTGGTATTGATTAATTCTTCTTGCTTTTGTTTTAGCTGATGCTGTTTGGCTTTTTGAGTAGCCAGATCCGAGGCTACCGATAGCTGTTCATCCTCTCCCAAGGCTTTTACCTGAGTATTAAGAACTTCTAGCTTTTCGCTATGTTCTTTAACCTCTATATCTAGCTTGGCAATACTTTCATTTAGCTGTACCGCCTCAGTTTCTCCCGTCGTTAACTTTTCTTGTAACTCTGACTGCTGTTGAGTAAGCGATCGCCATACTAAAACTTTTTCTTGATTTTTCTTCTCCTGTACCTTTTCTTTTAGCTTGCGGTATTTTTCCGCTTTTACCCGATCTGCTGCCAAGCGATCGCGGTTGGCAATCAATTCTTGAGCAATAATATGACACTTTTCTTCCCTTTCCTGCACTTTATCCAGCGTCTTGCGCGTCTGCTGAATTTTGCGATCGAAAGCTGCTACTCCTGCCAACTCATCAATAATTTCTCTTCTTTCTTTAGAATTCATAGTAATGATGCTGGTAACGTCACCCTGCAACACCACGTTATAGCCTTCAGGATAAACTCTCAGTTTTTGTAGCCGATCGTGAACGTCTGTGGCGGAGGACACTTCTCCGTTTATATAAAACGTTGAGGTATAGTTTCCCTTTTTTGCGACTCTTAACCTGCGAGTTACCTTCCACTCAAGACTATTTCCGTTGGCGATCGCGACAATTTTTTTATCGTCTTCATCTACTGTAGTGATTGCTTGTTCTGACTCGTTTTCCTCGTCATTGTCTTCTAGTTGTTGTGCATGACCATTGCTATTACCGTTACCAGTATTACGATCGCTATCTCCCATTGCTGCTAACTCTTGTGAAGAGTCAATAGGTATTAAATTATGAGCATCGGTTACCGTTGTCACCACATCTTCTAAGTCACCTAAATCAGTCAAGTCGAAGGTTACAGAAACAATTGCTTCTGCTGCTTTGCCACTACCAATATGTTTATTATTAACTAAATCGGGCAGGCGATCGGCACGCATCCCCTTAGAACTAGATAAACCCAAACAAAATAGCAGCGCATCTAAAATATTGGACTTTCCTGAACCATTTGGTCCGGAGACTACCGTAAAACCAGGTAAGATGGGTACTTTGGTTGTACCACCAAAAGATTTAAAGTGAGACAGTTCGATGCGCTTTATGTGAACCATGAACTACAGTTTCGACTCGATAAGATAGATAGTATTTTTATACTAGTTGACAGTCACACTATCGGGAACACTACTGGTTGTACCTACAATCTGCCAAGATGTGTGGAAAAACCCGTATTTTTTTACACTTAGTAATATTTCGTTATCTTGAATTTTGATAAACGTAGAGACAAGGCATGCCTTGTCTTTACTAACAATATTAAAATAATAAATAAGAGTATTGGTGACGAGCAATGATTAAAGCAAAATTTTAGATATCAAATAATAAATTAAAATGGCTAAGGGTGAAAAGACAATTATATAAAAACCTAGCTTATATTTAAAGTCGTCAAATTCTGCTAAATTAACAATCCATCCTAGTTTACTCCAGGGTAAATAGCTCAAAGAACTATTATAAACATCAAATTTAAAAGAGTATAAATTTTTAGGATAATCAATGTAAACAGATAGCTTCTTGCGAGCAAAAGTAACTAATATGTGATGAAAACCATAGCTATCAAAAACATTGGGAACTAAAAACTCAGGCTGATTCGCGCTGCTTCCTGTTGTCGGAGTTCGCAAACGCAAGCTTAAGTTTTTTTCTGATTGACCAATTATAATATTTTGAGCAACTGTGCTATCGGCTATAGAAATAATCCTTGCTGGTCCAGTTTGCTGAAGATCTCTAGAAGCAACCGTTAGGAAAAAACTAAATTCATTAGTTTGCTTTAGTCTTTTGTTTAAGGAAACTGCGCTGTCTTTTGTTTTTAACCACTGATTCTTGTTTAATAAGATTCCCAAGTATCGATCTGATTCATGGTCTTGTATATCCTTATTTTTATTTATTTTAGATTGAGGAGATATATAATATTTCAAATCGGGAATATGCTGACTTTTATCTTGATAGTATTTTTGCCGATCTGTAAAAGTAAAAGATGCTATTAAACTAGACAATTGAGGTTGAAAATAATTATTATCTTCATAAGCCCGAATCACTTCTGACTGATTCAAAGCGCGATCGCAAATATATAAATTATTTATATAGCCATGCCAAGGGCGATCGCCTGTAACCTCATTTCCGATTGCTAAATAATTATCATTATCCCAATTCGATAAATTAACACTGTTTAATAATATCCCGACTCCTAAAATAACAATGGAACAATAAATTGCGATCGCCGTAAGTAAAGACTTTAAACTAAGCTTATGGCGATTTCCAGTCAAAATACCAGCCAGAAACTGGATAATATTTTTATGCCAAAGGTATAGAATCCCACCTACACCTCCACCTATAGTGTTACAAATAATATCGCTTAAGTTAGAAACTCGTGTGGGAATAAATAACTGAGTCAACTCTACTACAGTAGATATTACGGCACTAAATAAACAGCAAACAATTAAAATTAACCAGATATTACGGTACTTGTTAATAGTAGTTATAGATAAGCTAATTCCCAAAGGAATAAATAATAGAATGTTTTGCCAATAGTCTTTGAGACTGCTGCCAAAATTAAATTTTTCCACAATAAACTTTACAGAAAAGCCTTCTAGAGTAATAAACTCAAAGGGAGATATAGTAGCGATGAATATGCAAAATAGGCTAGCAACTAATAACAAATAACCCCATTTTTTATAGCCAAAAATATGATTCATTTTATTTGGAAGATATTATTTTCGTAGACTTCTAAGTAAATGAGGCAACAGCTTTTTGATAAATTTTTCAGGTTCTAAAGGTTTATTTTTAACTACTAAAGAATCATAAATAGACCAGTTAATTGTGCCAATAATACTATTTATAGCTAATTCAAGATCGAGTAATTCAGAATCCCAAAAAATCTTTTGTTCAATTCCTGCTTGAATAATATCTCTTAAAAAACTGCGGTAAGTTTGTCTAGCCTGACTGAGTTTGCTGGTTATGGCAAAATCTCCATAGCCAATTTGCAGGAAAAAAAGCTTAATAATTTGCTGATGCTGATGGAAATAACGCAGAGTCTGTAGCAAAACCATATGTAGTGCTGCTTCTACTTCCTGGTTTTGTTCTAATGCCTCAGCAATTTGCCGATGCAGCTTGTCTAAATGCTTAACCATAATTTCAGTCAGCATTTCTCTTTTGTTTTTAAAATGTCGATAAAACAAACCGACAGAGACACCCGCTTTTTCTGCTATCCGCTTGGGCTGTGCCTGATCGTATCCCTGACAAAATAATATTTCTCCCGCATCTAATAAGGCAGCATATCTTTGTGCCACATTATATCTAGGTTGAGACGTTTTGTTCATAGTTCAAACTTTTAAATGTTTGCTGATGTATGGCGTGAAAGCGATCGCCATACTCTAAAAAACTAATATCTTCTAAAAAATATAAATTAAAGGTAATGAAATTGTATTTCGTATTCTAACTTGACAATATCGACTTTTTTTATGATTATAGTATTCGAGTGAATATTATTCATTCATGCTTTTGTGTATTAAATCAAAGCACATATTTTATCAACAGATAATTGTCAATTGTTAAATATGGCTTCACAAATTTTTATCCAGACAAACCATGAACCGTGGCAAGATTTAGAACAGTTTCCAGGAACACAGTTTTTACCTTTAGCTGAACCTGTAGAAAATGGTTCAATTCATCGATTACGAATGAAAGCAGGTGCAATAATTCCCTTTCATACTCATCCTGGTGACGAATATGTTTATGTTTTAAAAGGAGAAATTGAAACTGGGGGGCAACGTTATAGTATTGGGACATTTTGGATGACTCCAGCCAATACTCGCCAAGGAGAACATAAGGCAATTACCGATGTTGAACTTATGACGATACGTTTAGGAAAAATGGGCAAATTTGAGAATTGATCGAGTACTAGCTTGGCTTTTTCTTGGTAGTCAAACTTGCCTAGCTTTGATGTTTAGTAATTAAATCAGTAAAAGTATCGATCGGGCGATCGCTTTGAGTATTAATTAGTATTTTAGTAGCCATTCTGGTAAATAAATTACTATTAATTATTTGCTCTTGGTCGTATTTGAAGAAGTCGCAATCCTATTTATAATTGGCTTTGTTCCTAGTGTAGCGATCGCAGCAAGACTATATCGTTAGCTATGCTTGCTAGAGCAGTTTTTGTTTTGATTCTGACGATAATCATCTGCGGAATTTCAGGAGCGATCGCCACTGGCAAACTTCAATCAGCCGATCCTGCGGATATATTTTAAAAAAGCTGTTAAAAGTTTACTTCTATTAAAGATCTAGATTGGGAATAAAATTATCTTCCTACACAATCCTCACGAAAACTTTAAAAACTATCGTATTTTTTTAAGTTAAATTGTGGCATGACCATGGTAAATTTTGGCTAACCCTTTGCTTTTGTATTTTTTTGGTTAAAAAATTGAATTACTTTTGTTTTTATGTCCATAATTGAAACCCAATCAAGAACAGTTCGTATTTTAATAGTCGACGATCAAGATCTAATTCGTCAGACTATACAAATGTATTTAGAACAAGAGCCAGATCTAGAAATCATTGGCTATGCAGAAAATGGGACAGAAGCTTTAAAACAAATTGAGGCACTAGAGCCTGATATAGCCATCGTGGACTTAGAGATGCCTGATATGGATGGTTTAACTACCATTCAAATCATTCGCGATCGCTTTATCCAAACTAAAATTTTAATTCTTAGTAGCCACGACGATCAACAACATATTAATCAAGCGATTGAAGCTGGTGCGAAAGGATATTTAGTCAAAGGAACTCCTGCTCAAGAATTAGCAAATGCAGTTCGCAGCCTTAATAAAGGTTATTTTCAGCTTGGACCTGGTTTAATGGAAAAACTTGTTATTTCCATAAGCAATTCGGCTGATACTAATAATAGATCTTTAGAGCAAAAGTTAATTATTGCCCTCAAAAAATTTAAGCAGGATACCAATAAACAA
Source organism: Waterburya sp. (assembly GCA_965218345.1). Lineage (GTDB taxonomy): Bacteria > Cyanobacteriota > Cyanobacteriia > Cyanobacteriales > Xenococcaceae > Waterburya. The sequence continues at coordinate 3,259,590 of CBDCKS010000002.1, read as the reverse complement.
TTGGATCAATTGGTTGAAACAGAATTATTAGAAATTAATAAACACTTTGAGTATGAGATGGAGCTTAAAACACTCAGCTTCAAGAAAAAACAAAATCAGCTTTTGGCTTATGTCAGAAAGGTAGAATTTAGACTTTATCTATTGCTATTTTTCCAGGTAATTATTTTATTCATAATACTATTTTATTGGCTTATTAATTCATAATTACCTTTTTTGCAGTAGTTTTAATTTTGTTTAGGTAAGCTTAAGTTTTTCCAAATTCAAGTAAGCTGTAGCAATTTAAATTTTTAGAAGAGACAAACCGTAAATAAAGCTCTTAAATTTGGTATCAGTAGATACTAAGTAATTTTATATTGAGCCTAATTTTATACCTTATTCACCAAAGAGTCGCTATATTAATTATAAAAATTATCTACTAATTGAATTTTCTCTGAAACTGTGAACCGTCGTTATTTACCAGAAACAATTGCTCACGTCCGAATTACTCAACAATCTTTATCGATGGGAAAAATTGAAGGAGAAGTCAAAGCTGCTGAATACGAATGGCAATTTCGCTGGCGATTTCGTCAACGTCGGCTATCTGTTCAACCTTCTTTGGGAAGAGCTTTGATACAAGAACCCTTAGAAAGATTTTTAGAGCGTTGCGATTATCAGCTTGAAGCAGGTAGCGACTACACTTTTACGGTTCGGACAAAAATGTAGCGTTAAATATGAAGTAATTAGGAAATGGAAATAAATTAACTTTACTAAAAAATTCTTTATTACTTAAAAATTATGGAAATACAATTTCGAGAATTTAACCCTTTTGATTTATGGATTTGGCTAGAGTTTCCTACAGTTCCATCGAGAAGAGAACAACAATACATAGAGGAGCTTTTTGATTCTTGGTTTTATGTTGGTAAGTTGGGTGGCTATAATGCTGAGAATTTGCCTGTGCAGGATGTAGGTGTAGAAATCAGCTATATGGAATATGACCAAGAAAACTTAGACAATGCCTTCATGTCGCCGATGCACAATATGGGAGAAATTGAATATTTAGGGGTATGGGGTCGATGTTGGTTCGATCTTGGCACGAGCGATTTAATTGCGATCGACATTTTGATTAATGCCATGAATCAGCTTAGTAAAGAATTTGTGCAAATCGACAAACTAATAATTGGTGGTGAAAACGAAGATTGGTCAGTCAACGAAAATAATACCTCGACATTTTATAGTGAACAGCGATCCTAAGGCTATGTATAGCCCAATCGCGTTAATCAAATAAACAGCTATTCTAGGGGTATTTCTAACTTAGATCCTTTCAGGAATTTGAGAAACTATATGTTTGCCAATTTCAATCGAGGCAGTGGCAGCAGGGGAAGGAGCATTACAGACGTGCATGGCTTTGTTGCGATTAAGAATTAAAAAGTCATCAACCATTTTGCCATCGCTCTTTAGCGCCTGCGCTCTGACTCCTGCTGGAGTAGGCACTACATCTTGAGCCTGGACTTCGGGAATTAGCCTTTGTAAACTACGGACAAAAATGGCTTTACTATAAGAGCGAATCATCTCTTCAATCCCTTCTTTGGAATACTTGGCTACCAATTTCCAAAAGCCAGGATAGGTTATGGTGTCCATAAAGTCTATGAGGTCGAAGTCCAGTTTACGATAAGCCTCTCGTTTAAAGCCTAATACCGCATTGGGGCCTGCATGGACGCTGCCATCAATACCAGGGGTAAAATGCACGCCTAAAAAAGGAAAATTGGGATTAGGAACAGGATAAATAGCTCCATTGACTAAATAGCGTTTTTCAGGGGTTAACTCGTAGTATTCACCCCGAAAAGGAACGATTTTAGCTGGTGGCCGATCATTAGCAAGTTTGGTAAGGCGATCGCTATATAATCCAGCACAGTTAATCATAAACTCGGTTTGATATTCACTATTATTAGTTTGCAGAACATGACCTTCGGCGGTGGATTTAATGGCTTGAACACGAGTCTTGTTGTGTAGTTCTACTCCCTGTTCTTGAGCAAGATCGGCGTATTTCTGACAGACTTGCTTATAATCGACTATTCCTGTCGATTTAACCCAAATTCCTGCTAAACAATTAACGTGGGGTTCAATTTCTTTTACCTGCTCTTGGGTAACTTTAGTAACCTCAAGCTCATTAGCTAAACCTCTTTGATAAAGATCATCTAAAAGCGGTAGTTCATAAGGCTCGGTTGCAACTATGACCTTACCGCATATTTCATAGTTAATATTATGTTGTTCGCAAAAATTCACCATTGAACGATTGCCTTCACGACAAAGCTTGGCTTTATAACTGCCTGGTTTGTAATAGATACCAGAATGGATTACGCCACTATTATGTCCTGTCTGATGAGCAGCCCAAGATGCCTCTTTCTCTAATAATGCAATCTTGGCGTTAGGAAATCTCTGATTGAGAGCCACTGCTGTAGACAAGCCAACAATACCACCACCAACAATAATATAGTTATACATACATACTTAATTTATACGAGCCTTATATATCAAAGTAAAAATAATAAAGGAGGCGAATATTTTCGCCCCCCTGATTCAAAGGCAACAAAAAGCCAATGATAAATGCTAAATGATAAATACTAAAGTGCTACTACCTCAGTTGATACACCCATATCTTTGAGCATTTTGCTAATTTCATCTGTGTAGATAGCGTTCATCACAATTACCTTGTCTGGCTGGTAGGTTTTAAGAAATTCTGGAGACATGATTTCTTTGCCTACACCAGGAATAAATTTACCATGACGATGAGGATTGATATCTACCGCATATTGAATTTTATCAATAGTTTTTAGGGTAGTTAAAAAGGCTACGCACTTAGAGCCAGAACCCCAAACAACGACTTTCTCTCCCTTCGCCTGAGCGTCATCAAGAAACTTTTTCCAATAATCTAATTTACCTGTAATCTTCTCAGTAAATAGCTGTACATCCTGGGCAACCTCTGCTACAGTCTCTTCAAAAGGATGTATTTTGTCAGAAGGTATAGCTACAGGCTTGGCTTCAATTAAAAGATACTGATCGTCATAGTCGCAATACAAATCAGTTACTTCAAAACCACTATCACGGAACAAGCGAGCCAATGTTCCAGGACTAAAGTAAGAACAGTGTTCGTAATAAATGTCTTCAAAAGCCTGCTCTCGCAAAACTCTAGTATTATCAGGAATTTCAAAGACAACGGTCGTGTTGCGATCGCCAATTGACTTACGGACAGTTTTTATAAACTCAGAAGTTGGTTGAATATGTTCTAAAGTATGACGACAACAGATAAAATCGCCTACATACTCAGAATGCTTTTCGGAATAATAATCTTGAATAAAGGTAACGCGATCTGCTGCTTCGCTATTTACTCTGCCAGGGACTACGCTTGGGTCGATGCCTACGCCACGATTATTGCCTAGTTCGCATAGCAATAAAAGAAAATCACCCTTGCTACAGCCAATTTCAATAATATCTTTGTTGTGCAGATCGTATTTATCAATTAAGTGATTAGCCAGCTTGAGGGAAAACTTATTGAAAGTAGGAGAATAGCTTTGCTGATCTTCGTAGTTAGGCGCATAAGCCGACCATTTTGCATCAAATACTGTATTAGTAATAAAGCCACAGCGATCGCAAAAACCCAGGACAACATTACCACAAGGGAAATCTTGAGCCTCTGACTGGCTAGAAATCATCAGGCAACTATGTACAGGAACTTGGCGAACTTCGTAAAAAACTGACAATTCATCATGTCCACAGTTAGGACAGGAATGCTTTATTTTCTTATGATCTGACTTTAACTGCTTATCAGTAGAACTTAAATTTTGCAACATAATTAAATACTCCTATAAAAATTTATTTGACTATTATTAATTCCTTAGTGATAACTTAATTCTCTCCACTTTGCCAGTAGCAGTAGAGAGAATTTCAGGTTTACTAACCTCTAAAATCAAGTTAGTTTAACTATTGCCATCCAAAAACTAAACAATTTTGGGATCGGGAATAGGAACAATAAATTGTCCTCCAGATGCTCGATATTCTTGCTGTTGCTCCATAATTTCTTTAGCAAAGTTCCAAGCTAAAATTAGCACATAGTCTGGTTTATCTTCTAAAAACTTGCTGGGAGGAAAAATTGGTAAATGATTAACGCTCATAAAGCGACCTTGTTTAAATTCATTCAGATCGACTATGTAGTCTAGAAGAGTTTTATCTATGCCCAAATAACTCAGCATAGTTGTAGCTTTAGCAGCAGCACCATAGCCCACAACTCTTTTTCCTTGCTTTTTCAAATCCCATAAAATATCCATCAAAGCAGATTTGAAGGCAGCTACATTATCAGCGAAATCTTGATAGTAGCTGAAGTTATCCACCTGAGATTCTTGCTCTTCTTTTAGCAAAGACTTAACTGAATCTTGAACTGCTTCAGTTTTCTCTATGTATAGGCGCAAAGAACCACCATGTATTTTGGTGCGCTCAACATGGTTTAGATACAAAGAATGCTGTCTAAACAACTTGTCTAAAGCCGTGACAGAAAAATAACATAGATGTTGATGATAGATAGTATCAAATTCACGGTGTTGCACTAAATCAACTAGATAAGGAGCTTCAATCACTGCTACCCCTGTATCTTTCAAGAGGATAGAAAAGCCAGCCACAAAGCCATTCAAATCTGGTACGTGAGCCAAAACATTATTTGCCAAAAATACATCGGCTTGTTTTCCTTCGCCTTTCAATTTTTGCGCTAGCTCTTTACCAAAGAAAGTACAGATGGAATAAATCCCCGCATTGTTGGCAGTTTCTACTTGTCCAGAAGCAGGATCTATTCCCAAAACAGGAATTTGATGTTCTACAAAGTTTTTGAGCATATAGCCATCATTGCTAGCTGCTTCAATCACAAAACTATTGTTATCTAGATTTCTAGTTTTAATTAAATTTTTAGCACTATCCCCAAAGTGCTTTAATAGAGATGGTGAGACAGAAGAAAAATAAGGATAGTCCCGACAAAATAATATTTCTGGGGGAACTATTTCCGTAATCTGTACTAAACTACAGTCAGGGCAAAAAGCTAAATCCAATGGAGCAGTATATTCAGGAGAAGCTAACTGTTCTTTGGTTAAAAGGTTGTCAGCAAGGGGAGTATAGCCGAAGGAAATAATTGACTTTAAGTCAGAATTACCACAGGAAAGACAGTTTGGCTTAGAAGCATTCATAATATTGCTTATCTTTTATTTAATTTAATTGTTAGCTTTACTAGTCGAGGCAACCATAAAATGATTGCCCCAATTTTTTCCTATTTAAACATTTTGAAATCAACTTCGCCTTATATTTATGTATATGTCAAGCAAAGTTTCTTCATGCAGGTTATTCAATAGTTGCAAGCTGCTCTTTTTGCCAACGTAACTCCCCGTTTAGCAATTCATTACTAATTAAATACTTAATATGAGCAATTCTTTGGTATTTAGAACCTTCAAATTCCTCTAAGGTCAAGCCAACTTTCTGATATATTTCGTATAGCTCTACTGCTCCTTTTTGGGCATCCCATTGAGGCTTAAAATTAGGTAAGACTCTGGTTATTTTGCTACAGTCAACTCGATAACAGCGTTTATCAGGACCAGCATCAGGAGCATATTCTATGCGAGAATTTGGTACTGTGTCTATGACAATTTCAGCCAAATCGCGAATCTGATAGTTATCTTCGTTACGACCTACGTTAAAGGCTTCATTATGAATTAGCTCTCTAGGTGCTTCTAATACAGCTAAAAAAGCTCTGGAAATGTCTTCAATATGAACAATAGGTCGCCAAGGAGTGCCGTCACTCTTAATATAGACTAACCCTTTAGTAAATGCCCAAGCAACTAGGTTATTAAGTACCAAGTCAAATCTCAATCTCGGTGATACCCCATAGGCAGTAGCATTACGTAAAAAAGTAGGACTAAAATTGTCGTCAGCCAATTGGCTAACATCTTGCTCTACTTTTACTTTAGAAACTCCATAAGGAGTAACAGGGTTAAAAGCAGACTCTTCGTTGAGCCAATCTTCTCCCCCTGCACCATAGTTGCTACAGGATGAGGAAAAGATAAAATGACCAACCCCAGCCTGCTTAGATAATTTGGCAAGTTCTACAGAAGCCAAATAATTAATCTCTTCTGTTAGTTTGGGATTAAGATTTCCTAAAGGATCATTGGAAAGACCAGCTAAGTGTAAAACCGCCTCAAATCCTTCCAAGTCCTGAAGTTTTACGTCCCGAACATCCTTTTTGATTTCAGGGATTTCGACAATCCCCGATCCAAATGTACTTCTGGCATATAAATCAGTATCTAAACCGACAACATCATACCCTTTGTCTAGCAACATTGGAATCATTAACGTTCCGATGTAACCCTTGTGACCAGTCACCAGTATTCTCATATGTTTGATCCTCCCATGTTTTCCACGGCGCGTTTCCACTAGCCCATAGAGTTTCTAAACGATTCTTGTCTCTTAGGGTGTCCATACACTGCCAGAAACCATCGTGCTTGTATGCCATCAACTGACCATCCCTGGCAAGCCTTTCTAAAGGCTCTTTTTCCCATTGGGTTTCGTCACCATCTATATAATCAAATATCTCAGGTTCTAAAACAAAGAAAGCACCATTGATCCAACCTTCTTTTGTTTGGGGTTTTTCTGAAAATTCAGAAATTTGATTCCCCTTCAAATCTAGGTGACCAAAACGCGCAGGGGGTCGAACAGCAGTGAGAGTAGCTAGTTTGCCGTGAGAACGGTGGAAAGCTAGTAGCTCGTGCAGGTTGATGTTAGAAACTCCATCACCCCAAGTTAACATGAATGTTTCTCGACCGACATAGGGGGCAAGACGTTTAATACGTCCCCCTGTATTGGTTGTAAGCCCAGTATCAATTAGATCTACGTTCCAATCAAGCCTAGAACCATTGTGAGGTTTTACTTCTCCATTACGGAAACCGACGGTAAGATTACTATTTAAAGCGCAGTAATCTACCATATACTTTTTGATAACTGCACCTTTATACCCTAGAGCAACAGCAAAGTCTTTAAAACCATACTGATGATAGTGCATCATTATATGCCACAAAATAGGCTGTCCACCAATTTCGACCATTGGCTTGGGTTTGTTTTCGGTTTCTTCTGAAATTCGAGTTCCTAATCCACCAGCAAGAAAGGCTACCTTCATAATTTTTCTCCGCTTTGAGCGTATAGAGGCTTATATAAAATCGAGCAATTTGTAATTTTATTAATGAGCTAAATGAGTTTTTTACTATCGTGTAAAAATTTAGCTTTCGACTACTTTTATTGTAGATACACCTTCGATACTTTGGTTTAAAGATTCAGTGAAGTTGTTTCGAGTAAACCGCTTTAGATAAATTTTATTTGGCAAAAAAAACGCTCTTATAGTCTCAAAGTCTTGATAACCATAAAGTTGATATCTTGATGAAAACTTTAAAAAGCTGACAAGGGATTGAGCCAAATAATCAATTCTTGCTGCAAATTTTGTAAATTTCGCGACATTCCCTGATTAAACCACTGTCCGATTGCATCTACTGGAGTAAAAAAACTGCTTGATTGCCACTTAACGCTTTGATTGAGGGGGGTTAAATGATTTCCAGTCATGGTTTTCATGGTTATCATATCAGAAAAACGAGCGCTTAAAACAGAATTTAAATTAATTGTCTGATCGATGTTGTCTCGATCAAACTTAAGCAGCAAATTACGACGAATACAATAATTTTCGGCAATTAATTTGGTTGTTTCCAAGGGAGAAGGGGTAAATTCTACCTCCAGCATGGGAGATAGATTAAGCTGTTCCATAAAAGGAATTGCCTTGTTGACAGGATAATTATTAAACGAAATAAGAATGTTACCTGCTCTTTCGACATCATATATGCTGCCGATCAGCAGATGTAGTTTACAGCCCATACTATGTCCTACACCGTATATTGGTAGATAGCTTTTACCTAATTTACTATTTTTATGCAGTCTTTCTAGGACTGTTTCAAAACGATTCAAAACATCACGGGCGATCGCAAAATGATCTAGAGTATTTAAAAAAGGAGTGGCAATAATTCCATATCCTGCTTTGCCTAACTGCTCTAGTATTGAACGATATGATATCTGAGGTGCTGTAGCCACAAATGCACCACCTAAAAAATGAACGATGCCAACGATCTCTCTATTAGGGAGATATACCCAGTTTCCTGAAATTTCCTGCCATTCCATAATTTTTGTGCCTAATTAACAACCCTTGCTTAGTCTCTTATAAATTAGTGTAGAGAAAAAGACTAGCTGTTAAGTAGGAGTATAGCGATGTTTAACACCCACAGGGAAATAGTGAGGATCTCCAAGAGGCAAAAGAGTTATTTGGGGTAATTGACGTTCGGGAATAATATAATTAACGTATTCGCTGTTGAGGCGTAGTAGTTGAGTATAGATCGACAAAGCGATCGCAACCAAGCTAGTAAATCAGCTTCAACTATTAAAATTATAGGTTTAGATTATATCAAAACTGTCATCAAATGAGTAATCTGCCAGACCAGGTATTATCACCTCTAATTCGTCTATCCCAAGGGCATCTCAACCTCTTGGAATGTTGTCCTCCAAAGTTTCAGCAAGTTTATCTAGATGGCTTGACTTCTCTACTTGAACCTGAGCAACAGAAAAGTAGGCAATGGGGAAGTCGTTTTCACTTATTAATGCAGCAAAGAGAGCTAACTTTACCTATTGATTCATTGCTAACAACAGATCGAGATCTAGATCTTGCTTTTAAAGCTCTAGTTCAAGCTAATGGCGATCTTCAACAACAAAATTCTGATATTTGGCGTGAGGCTGAACATTGTCGCACCATCACTTCGGGTAGCTTTTTACTCACGGTCATTTATGATTTGCTAATTGCTAAAACAGATAGAGCAATAATTCTCGACTGGAAAACATATCGTCAACCACGTGACTCTAAAAACTTAGTTAACAATTGGCAAACGCGACTCTATCTTTATGTTTTAGCCGAAACTTCTGAATATAGCCCTGCACAAATTCAAATGGTTTATTGGTTTGTTAAATCTGGTCAACCCCAAAGCGTTACTTTAGACTACAGTGAACAGCAACATCAGCAAACAGAACAAGATTTGGCAGACTTACTTAATGAGTTAAAAACGTGGTTGTCTGATTATCGACAATTAGGCTCTAAGTTGCCTCATAGAGTTAATTGCCAGCAAAAATGTCCTTATCGTCAATTTTTATTGGCAAACGAGACTGACGAGTATAGCCATCAAGAATCAAGTAAGTCGATTAAGGAGATTGAAGAAATTTCTATTTAGTCAAAACTAATATTTCCGAGAATGGCGATCGCAATATTGTTTTATTTATCTTCAGTTTAAATACTCAAAAAAACAAATATTAATCAAACAAGCCCCAACAGCTACGAGAGGAAAGTTTTCAGATGAATCGATAAAGTGATAATCTTAAAGATGGCAAAATTTTACACTTTTTTTAAGATTTTACCTGCCATATAAAACAGCTAACCACCAAATAGATATTAGAAAATGGTAGCCACCACAGATAAAACAAACACTGGTAAAATTACTCAAATTATCGGTCCTGTACTCGATGCTGAGTTCCCCAGCGGTAATATGCCCCGTATTTATAATGCCTTAAAAATAGAAGGTAAAAATCCTGCTGGACAAGATGTCTCAGTTACCTGCGAAGTGCAACAACTGCTTGGTGACAACCAGGTTCGTGCTGTTGCCATGAGTGGTACTGATGGATTAGTCAGAGGTATGGATATTGTCGATAGTGGCGCGCCTATTAGCGTACCTGTTGGCAAAGCAACTTTAGGTAGAATTTTTAATGTTCTAGGCGAGCCTGTAGATGAAAAAGGTCCTGTCAATGCAGAAGATAGTTTCCCAATTCATAGACCTGCTCCTAAGTTCACTGAGTTAGAAACTGCACCCAAAGTATTTGAAACTGGGATTAAAGTTGTAGACTTACTAACTCCCTATCGTCAGGGCGGAAAAATTGGTCTATTCGGCGGTGCGGGTGTGGGTAAAACCGTAATTATGATGGAACTGATCAACAATATTGCCATTCAGCACGGCGGTGTATCCGTGTTTGGCGGTGTGGGCGAACGTACTCGTGAAGGAAATGACCTTTATAACGAGATGATCGAGTCCAACGTAATCAATGCTGACAACCCCGAAGAGTCTAAAATTGCTCTGGTGTATGGTCAGATGAACGAGCCACCTGGAGCCAGAATGCGTGTTGGTTTATCAGCACTAACTATGGCTGAATACTTCCGTGACGTTAATAAGCAAGATGTATTATTGTTTATTGATAATATCTTCCGCTTTATTCAAGCTGGTTCTGAAGTATCTGCACTATTAGGTCGTATGCCTTCAGCGGTAGGATATCAACCTACTCTAGGTACTGACGTAGGAGACTTACAAGAACGTATTACTTCTACCAATGAAGGTTCGATTACTTCTATTCAGGCAGTGTATGTACCTGCGGATGACTTTACTGACCCTGCTCCTGCCACAACTTTTGCTCACCTAGACGGAACTACTGTACTGTCTCGTGGTTTAGCGTCTAAAGGTATTTATCCTGCGGTAGATCCTCTTGCTTCTACTAGCACGATGCTCCAAACAAATATTGTTGGCGAAGAACATTACGACACTGCTCGCGCAGTGCAGTCTACTTTACAACGTTACAAAGAGCTACAGGATATTATTGCTATTCTTGGCTTGGATGAACTATCAGAAGACGACAGAATTATAGTAGACCGCGCTCGTAAAATCGAACGTTTCTTATCTCAGCCTTTCTTTGTAGCTGAGGTATTTACAGGTTCGCCTGGTAAATATGTAAGCCTTGAGCAAACTATTCAAGGTTTCCAGGCTATTTTGAAAGGTGAATTAGACGATCTGCCAGAACAAGCATTCTATCTAGTAGGTAACATCGACGAAGCAAAAGCAAAAGCTGAAAAACTAAAGGCTGCGGCATAAATTTAGCTATTAATAACCAGTAATCAGTGATTAGTGAAGGCAAATTAACTGGCTAATGCCTAGTTAACTGTTAAACACTTTGATTTTATTGATTGCTGGTTACTACTAGTTAGATACTGATAATTGATAATTGGTAATTGATAAAATGGCGTTAACTGTAAAAGTAATTACTCCAGATAAAACAGTCTGGGACGATAGTGTAGACGAAATTATTCTACCCAGTACCACAGGACAATTAGGAATTCTTTCAGGTCACGCGCCTTTACTCACTGCATTAGAAGTTGGTGTAATGCGTGTTCGTCCTGGAAAAGAGTGGAAAAATATTGTCCTAATGGGTGGATTTGCCGAAGTGGAAAACGATGAAATCAAAATTCTGGTCAACGGTGCAGAATTAGGAGATAACATCGATCGAGACACTGCTCGTTCAGAATATGAGCAGGCACAGTCTCGTTTTCAGAAGGTAGAAAATAGCGAAGATCGTCAGGAGAGAATTCAGGCTGAAAGCTCAATGCGAAAAGCTAGAGCGCGTCTTCAAGCTGCTGGGGGTGAAGTATAAGGAATAAGGAACTACGCCGATAATATGTAGTTTCCTCTGTTTTTGCAATTCATAATTTTGGAAAACGTGAATATAGAAAAAGGGCAGAATCTAACTGTTGCTGCCCTTTTTATTTGATTTATTGAAGTAATTAGGATTCTAAATTCTGAGGGTTAAATTTAGATTACTTGTCTGCTTTAATAGTTTTTAATTAGTTCCAGTAAATTCAATGTGAGGGAACTTAGTCTGCGCTTGGGTCATGGGAGTAGTCTTGCCCCTTTCTGTCCAAAAGTTAATGACTTCGGTAGCTTGGTTGAGGATTTCGATACTTTCTGCTTCCTCAATCCAGTGTTTTGATTCTATTTCGTCTTTTAACTGTTGCCACGCATCGTTGCGAGGCCAGAAATAATAAGCTGTTAAAGGGCTTGTACCTTTGCCTACTATCTGGTCTACTGCGATCGCCACGTTCTTATCTAACCACAAAACTTTTAATTTAAACCTTGTCTCTGACTCCAATTAAACCTCCGAATAATTATATTAAGAAATACTTGACATATTTAGCCCATGATAATTATACAAGATTGCGAACATGAATAAAAATCAATTAACGGCAATTGTTATTTTTGATATTGACGGGGTAATTCGGGATGTAGGTAATTCTTATCGAAAAGCGATCGCCGATACCGTAGAAGAGTTTACTGGTGGAAGTTGGCGACCAACGATGGAAGACCTGGACAATTTCAAATCAGAGGGAATTTGGAATAATGATTGGGAAGCATCTCAAGAATTAACCTATCGTTATTTTGAAGCAATGGATAAAACCCGTCAAGAAGTTCAGTTAGACTATAATCACCTAGTTGAATTTTTCCAATCTCGTTATCGGGGGAACAATCCAGAACTTTTCGATGGATACATTGCTCACGAGCCTTTACTCGTATCCCCAAGATATTTGCAACAGTTAAGCGACAACCAAATTGGCTGGGGATTTTTTAGCGGTGCAACTAGAGGTTCGGCAGAATACGTTTTAAAACAGCGATTGAAGCTAGATGACCCAATCTTAGTGGCAATGGAAGATGCCCCAAGCAAACCCGATCCTACAGGAATGTTTAATGCTATAGCTCAAGTGGAAACAAATCCAAGCACTGTTCCCGTATTCTATTTAGGAGACACGGTGGCGGATATGTATACCATAGCTAGAGCAAGCGAATTTGCTCCAGAACGTAAATGGATTGGAGTAGGAATACTCCCGCCTCATGTGCAAACTGCCGACAGACAAGCGGATTATGCCCAAAAATTAATGGCAGCAGGTGCGGAAATTGTCTTTAGTAACGTTGAAAAACTAACGCTACAAATGATTGAAGATTTGAGTAATTAAAATCTTAGTTGTGTGAGGCAATAATTGCCCAAAGCCAGTTAACAATTTCTTCAAGTATCTGAAGATGTCTAAAGTGTGACTATGATATATTGATTAAGATTCGTAAAATATATATAAATCGTAAACCAATCCTGCTTGGTATTTAGGGAGATAAAAAATATGACTACAGAAGGATGTTTAAGAGTAGGGCAAGAAGCACCTGAATTCATGGCTACTGCTGTATTCGATCAAGAATTTAAGACTATAAAGCTTTCTGATTATCGTGGTCAGTATACTGTCTTGTTTTTCTATCCTTTAGATTTTACTTTTGTTTGTCCTACTGAAATTATCGCCTTTAGCGATCGCCATGCAGAGTTTAAGGCTGTCAATACTGAAATTTTAGGCGTATCTGTAGACAGTGAATTTTCTCACCTAGCTTGGATACAAACTGAGCGCAAAGAAGGCGGTATTGGTGATATTGCATATCCTTTGGTTTCTGATATTAAAAAAGAGATTAGCAACGCTTACAATGTCTTAGATCCTGAAGCTGGAGTAGCTCTAAGAGGTCTATTCATCATTGACAAAGAGGGCATTATCCAACACGCAACAATTAACAACCTTTCCTTTGGTCGCAGCGTCGATGAAACATTACGTACCTTAAAAGCAATTCAACACGTACAGAATAATCCCGATGAAGTTTGCCCTGCGGGATGGCAAGAAGGAGATCAAACCATGAATCCCGATCCAGTAAAATCTAAAGTTTATTTCTCTTCAGTTGGCTAGAATAACAGTTAGAAAGCTTAAAAGCAGTGAGTTTGGAAGTCAGCCATTCCACCATTAGCACCCGAAAACAAACGTGCATATCAATCCTTTCTACTGCCTTGACTATTAAACATTCTTACCTAAGAGAAATTGATAGCTTTTTTCCTAGTTTCTAAAAGATGTCCGAACCATTATAGAAGCAAAGCAACGCCAACAATAAAAAAGAGAGTCTGTTTGCAGACCCTCTTTTTTGGTTGTAAAAATTAGCTGCGATTAACGCTAATTATTTATTCATATTCATTTCCCCTTCTTTCATATTGTCCTGCATACCTTCCTGCATATTCATTTCCCCTTCTTTCATATTGTCCTGCATACCCTCTTTCATATTCATTTCCCCTTCTTTCATGTTTTCCTGCATACCCTCTTGCATATTCATCTCACCTTTGGGTTTTCCACTCAAGCACTCTTGAGTTCTGAGGGTTGCTGCTGCTGCGTAATCTCTGGCTGCTGGGGTATCAGGCTGGAAAGCATTACCCATTTCTTGATACGCTGAAGCTACTCCGCAATAGGCTGACGTAGTTTGAATAGTTTGACTAGCCCAATGATTGGCAGTGTCAGAAAAAGCCTTGGGTTGCTGAGTAGGTTTTAATTCTGCTGGTTTGCCCTCTTTGGTATTAGCAAATTTAGCTAGATTTTGTAACACTACAACTAACTCGGCTCTAGTTACAGGTTGTTCTGGTTTAAATGAACCATCAGGATAACCTTTAACAATATCGTTTTCTTTAGCCCATTGAATTTTAGTAGCACTCCAGCGAGAAGAATCAACATCAGCATAAGGCTGAGTAGGAACAGAGGGAAGGGCAGCAAGCTGTACGCTTTTAACTGTTTCTAATGCACCATAAGCCATTGATACTAATTGTTCTCTGGTTAGAGGTTCTGTAGGACGGAAAGTTTTGTCTTTGTAACCAGCAATAAATCCTAGGGCGACAGCTTGTTCAATCTCTTTTTTGTAGATATCGTTGGCAATATCGCTAAAATTGGCACTAGGTTGGGGAACTGTACCACCTGCTGCTGCGATCGCCTGTGAATCGCCACTGAGCAAAAAAGATCCTAAAACTTTTCCTTGATATACTTTTTTGGTTAATTCCCAACCTGGATTTAACTGAATTTTGGCATATTCTCCCTTGGGAGGTTTCCCAAAGGTCTGACCTACCACTAGTTTAGAACGATCTTGGTAGCTGTTGGCGACTAGTTGAAGTTCGTTCCCTTTAGGAACAACGTCTAGCCGATAGTCTAGCCCATTATCCTGCCCATCTAGACTTACTGAATAGCCATTACTATCTGTAGAACGAAGACAGCTATTTGTAAAGTCAAAAGTCGTCCAGAGTGGATCGATAATTGTTGGTTGAGAACCTTTTTCAGCAAAACACTGCTTTTTCCCAGGAATTTGCTGCACTATTGTTAAACTATAGCCAACTTGTCCTGCGGGAACTGCCACGGCTACTACCTGATCTGCTGGGATAGGTGCTGCGGTAAATTGCGCCCAAGCAGGAGTGAAAGTACTTGTTAGGGCGATCGCACTCAAGAAAACTGCTGCTAACTTTAACTTTTTTGATAATTTCATAGTATTCCTAAAAAAATGCTGTATCGATTTAGATTAAAGCTCAAAATTACGATTTCGTCCTCTTTTAATTGGTAATTGTTTCGTATTGAATGTTACCAAAAAAGGAATGAAAGATGGGGGATGAAGAAATAACTTTTTCTACTCTAAAATAGCGATAACTAAAGAACAGACAACTATAGGTGCAGTAACGGCGCGGAGAATGCGATCGCCTAAAGATACTGGTTGAAAACCAACGGCGATCGCTTTTTCTACTTCTGCTTCAGTCCAGCCACCTTCGCAGCCTGTGGCAATAACTATTTCTGATTGGGTTTGCTTTGGTAAACAACTCCAAAGAGTCGGTGCATCGCCTCGCGCTACGCAAATATATTTGCCTTGGTTAGCTGAAAGGTGATTAATTGCTAAAGCAAATTTTTCTGGCTCAAAAACATTCGGAACAATTTGTCTTTCAGATTGTTCTGCTGCTTCGATGGCAATTTTGCGCCAGCGTTGAACTTTATTGAGACTAGGCTTAAGAATAGTGCGATCGCTAATTACAGGCATAAAATTGCTTACTCCCAATTCTGTACAGCAGCGCACCACCTGTTCATAACCGCTGCCTTTGGGTAAAGCAGTAATGAGAGTCAAAGATACAGACAGTTCTGTTTTGATAGCAACTGGTTCAATAATTTGTGCTGATTGAGCCGTAATTTTTGCCAACCAAGAATTACCAGCACCATCAAGGGCAATAAAGCGATCGCCATTTCCTAACCGCAATACTCGCAATAAATAGTGTTGTTGTTGAGCATCCAGAGTTATTTTATGCTCTTGTATTTGTTGGGATCTAACAACTAAGCGGTAAGTCAATTATCGGTTATCAATTATCAATTATCGGTTATCAATTATCAATTATCAGTTGAGGTAAGACATTTTACTAAGTGAAGTGCTAGATTTGTTATACTTGTACTTGTGAGAGTACAGGTAAAAAGCATGAATATAGTAAATTACACTGAGGCAAGACAAAACCTCAAGCAGGTTCTGGATCGAGTATCGGACGATCGAGACTGTACCGTCATTGTTAGACGTAACGCGGAAGATGCTGTGATTATGTCCAAAAGTCACTATGACAGTTTGATGGAAACTATGTATTTATTGCGATCGCCAAAAAATGCTCAACGTTTAACTGAATCTATCGCAGCCCATCAAAAAGGTCGAATAGAAGAACATGACTTAATTGATGCGTAAGATAGCTTGGGATAAAAATGGTTGGCAGGATTATATATATTGGCAGCGTTGCGACCCCGCGTCGGCGAAAGACGCAAGGGAAAGCGCAACAAGACAAACCCAGGACAAGAAAACCCTCAAAAGAATTAATCGGCTTATTCAGAATACTTTGTCTAATCCTTTTGAAGGTATTGGTAAACCAGAACCATTAAAAGAGAATCTTACTGGTTATTGGTCGAGAAGAATTGATGATGCCAACCGTCTAGTTTATGCTGTTGATGACAATTATCTGACAATTATCTCTTGTCGATATCACTATTAATTGTTATTAAATCTCAAAGGTTAAAATGCTTTGCGTTCAAAGCTTTTAAAGAATTAATAACTGACAGTTATTTTTATTTGACGGCTGTTGATAATTTCTGTAAATAATTGAGTAGATAAAACTTGTTCTACAGGATAAATACCTGGCTGCTTCAGCTTACCATTTAAGATTAGCTCGGCGATCGCACCTGTGCCAGCCCCCGCCGCGATCGCCGTATTTTCATGTACCATAGTGGCGCGATAGGTTTGGGGTTTGCCCTCTTTTTCTCCTGTAATTTCTGCCCGCATTGCCACTCCGATGCCGCTAAACTTATCTGTAACATTAGTCATCAGATAGCTAACGCGAGCGAAAAATTCGATTCCCTGGGGACTGCTTACCCAAGCTTCAGGAAATATGTGAGCCGTAATCCAGGTTAAATGGTTATACCAGTCAGGAATTGAGCCAAATTTGGTAATTACGGTATCTACAGCAAAAGAATCAACAAAAGTATAGGTTTCTGGCATATCGAACCAATACACCCCCGTCTTGCCATAGGGCTGAGGAAACTCAATCACTTCTCTTTCGGTGTAGGGTACGGTATTCTGCCATTTACCATTAATCCAAGCCGAAAATTTGTTTCTCAAGCCTAAGAAGGTAGTCCGCATCACGGTTAATCCTGCTCCCCCCGATCCTTCTACTACATAGCTTAAATGGATCTTTTGAGGTCGATCAAATTGCTCAACGCCTTGTTTGACCATACTGTTAGAAATACCAGGAAAAATGCCCGTATTAAGTATGGCTGTGACTCCAGATGCGATCGCTCTATCGTCATATTTGATTACCCGTTCATAAAAAGAGCGATGATCGCTCACGTCAATATAATCTATCCCTGCTTCAATACAAGTTTTTAACACCCTACCGTCTCGATGGTGAAAAGGACCTGCACAGTGAACTACCAAATCTTTTGAGGCGATCGCCTTTTTTAGCTGTTCTCGATCTGCCAAATCTAAAGTCTGGAAATGAAAAGGGAAATTAACCTGTTGAGGATTACGAGAGGTTATAGTAACTTCTGCGTCAGTATGGTTGGCAATATCCTGGGCAACACTATTACCAATTCTGCCACAGCCTCCAATAATTAAAACTTTTTTACTCATGTTGTAATCTTTTACGCTTAGAAGTCATGGGTAACAATTGAGCAACTATAGCGTTTCTCGTATTAACGAGGTACACATTAGTTCTGTCTGGGGACTGGGGACTAGTTCTTTCTTAATTTCCGATTCCTAATCTCTAATCCCTAAAAGCAATCAATTCTGTATCTCATTAGTTTGAAAACAGCTATAGCAGAATTATATTATTTTCAAACATAAAATTATGATTAATCTTTATTTTTTAACAGTTAATTACAATTCAAGTAGTTTGCTCGCTCGTTTACTTGAATCTTTGCCCAAACAAAATAATGATAAATATCAGGTAGTTATTGTTAATAATTCTCCTGAAGATCGAGAGTTGTCAAAACTAGATAACCAGCATCTAAAAATAATAGAAGCCAATTGTAATCTGGGTTTTGGAAAAGCCTGTAACATAGGTTTGAATTGGATTAATAATCAAAATAATCAAGCTATTGTTTGGTTAATTAATCCTGATGCCTACTTTAAACAAGACGTTGTTAAAACCATCTTACATTTTTTTGAAAAACACCCCCAAATTTCAATTTTGGGAACTATAGTGATTAATTCGGCAGGAGAAATAACTTCTGCTGGGGGAACATTCACCTCTGGTAGTGCTGCTATATCTATTATTGATACGATACCAAACGATTTAAGCCAGGACTATATCAAAACTGATTGGGTAAGTGGCTGTAGTTTGTTGATTAACTGTCAAAACTTTTCCCAATGTCCTCAATTTTGCGATCGCTATTTTTTATATTACGAAGATTTAGATTTTTGTCTGCGCTATGGTCGGCAAGGACATAAGATAGCCATAACTCACTTAATAAAAGTTATACACGATACATCTTCAATTACTAATCGTGATACATTTCAAAAGTACAAGCATATTACCCACAGCTATTTAATTCACATCGAAAAATATGGCAACTATTCAACTTTTCTGATAACTAATATCCGAATGCTGTTCAACACCTTAATATTGCTGGTAATTAAACCTCACCAGGGTTTGGGAAAGCTAACTGGGTTTTATAATTATTGGCGAACAAAAATTACTGATTACTAGACCTGTTGCAAAATAATTTTATGATGAACTCACGATGATTTTATCGAAGATGCGATCGTCATTATCTTGAGTAATATCCATCTTTAAGGCGATCGCTCCAAGCTACTTTAAATCCTGCATTTTTTCTATTCGTTTAGCAGCCACATAGACAGTTAAACCATCACTGATTAACTGAAAGGCGATCGCTTTGCCTATGCCTGAAGATGCACTAGTTATCAACGCCACCTTCGGAGTATTTATATTTTGAGTATTCATTATCAACTGAATAATAGCTGTTAATTGTTTATTGTTATTCTGCCATTTCTCCTAAAAATCGGGACGGCAACCGCGAGTGATTAGAAAAGTTGATTTCGTCAGATTTAGGCTGTAATAATCTCAGGCTGAGAATTAGGGTAAGCTGACTCGAAATGCAACACCATCAACTGTTCGGGAAGTAAACCTAGAGCTTCATAGATGCGTCCTCGATCGCTAAATTCAACCTCAAAAGCAGCACCATCAGCTAAAATTTCTACTACAGTTCCCACTTGACCTCGCCAAATATTTTCTTCGGGTAGATCGGTGGCTAATGCCACTACATTAAGGAGTTTGATATTATTATTTGTCATTTTTGGTTTACCTCCAAGGCTTATGTAAGAGGATAGCAACTGCTCAAGCGGGGAATTGAGGAATTAATTTCAATTTAAGGAACTCTTGCCTTTTTGCCTTTTCTTTTAAAAATAAATTATTTGTCTGGTAAATTTTTCCGTAGTATTTGGTAATGTTATATAATTTGTTATAATAAGCTTGATTTTAGTCAAACCATGAAATTAAAAGTGACTACCGTTGGCAATTCCACTGGTGTGATATTACCTAAAGAATTACTAGAAAAATTACGTATTGGTAAGGGCGATACACTTTACGTTACCGAAACACCAAAAGGAGTGGAACTTAGTCCTTATGATGAAGAGTTTGTCCAGCAAATGGAAATAGCTGAATTAATTATGCGTGAAGATCGCGATGTGCTAAAAAAATTAGCTGAATGATTTCACCTATTTGGATTGATGAAGCCGTAGTAATTGCTATCCATCGTCGCCAATTAGCAGAACATGGTGGTAGTGATGGAATTAGAGACAAACGATTGCTGGAGTCGGCATTATTTAGACCCCAGAATCAATACAATTATGGCAATCCAACTATTTTTGATTTAGCAGCAGCTTATGGATACGGAATTACTAACAATCATCCATTTATAGATGGTAATAAGAGAACTGGTTATGTTGTGATGCGTACCTTTTTGAAACTTAATGGTTATAGTATTCAAGCACCCGCAAAAGAAAAATATGAGATTTGGATAAGTCTAGCTAGTAGTCAAATAAATGAAGCTGACTTAGCTAAATGGATAGAAGAAAAATCTGTAAAAATTGAATAAAGATCGCCTAACAATCAAAAATCAACAATTACTACCTTATAAGTAGGTGGATAAAATTAATTAGAAGATGGCTTGAACCGGGAATCGGAAGAGACAACCAATCGCCATCAAAATCTATCTTGATTTTGGTTTTATATTTAATTCCGCCTACCTACCTACTTACTTGTAATATTTTTGCCAACAATATGATACTTGTGCAAGTAACAGAACAGATTCATTATTAATCAGTAATTATTTTCTTGCCATTTTTCCCAAAGATCCCGACGGCGATCGCGAGTACGCTCGATCTGCCGATCTTTACGCCATTGATCGATCAATTTATGATTGCCTGAACGCAATACCTCTGGCACTTGCCAGCCTCGATATTCTGCGGGTCTAGTATATTGAGGATAGTCTAATAAATCGGTTTCAAAACTTTCTGCCTTGAGTGACTCTACTTTGCCCACTGTTCCAGGTAGAAGCCGAACTACGCCATTAATCAAGGTAAGAGCAGGAATTTCACCACAGGTTAGGACAAAATCGCCTAAAGATACTTCTTTTGTTACCAAATGCTGCCTTATTCTTTCATCTACTCCTTCATAGTGTCCACAGATAATTACTAGCTGCTGATAATTGCTAGCTAAATTTTTGAGTAAAGGTTGACTCATAGGTTGTCCTTGAGGAGTCATGAGAATAATCTCCCGTTGAGGCAAAACTGGCAACGATTCTACTGCTGCAAATATAGGTTCAGGCTTGAGCAACATACCCACACCCCCGCCATAGGTAATGTCATCTACCTTGCGATGCTTGTCTGTAGTAAAGTCACGAGGATTTATTAAATTAACCGTAGCAATTTCTTTGGCGATCGCTTTACCTAATAAACTAGTGTTGAGAGGAGAAGCGAAAAAGTCGGGGAAAAGAGTGATAATATCAAAGCGCACGATAATTAATAGAGAATACTAACTAATAAGGGTTTAGTGTAAGCTTTACAATTTACAGGAGTTAAGTATTTTTTGACACAGCAGAAAATCGTTAGTGTCGTTACGATCAGCAGTAGTCAAGGGTTTGTCTCCTGCCCACAAATTCAATTATGATCAATATCGAAGTTAAAAATCACATTATCGAATCTTCACAATCCACCAAAAACGCTATTTTAGTTATTGGCGGTGCTGAAGATAAAGTACACGGCAAACAAATACTACAAACTTTTTTTAATCGTTCTGGAGGAACAGATGCCATTATAGGCATTGTTCCTTGTGCATCTAGAGAACCAAATCTAATTGGCGAACGCTACAATCGGCTCTTTAGTGAGATGGGAGCAAAGGAGATTAAGGTCTTAGATGTGCGCGATCGCGATGGAGCAGATGATTTAGTTTATCTTAATTTTGTCGAGAACTGCACGGGAATTTTTATGACTGGTGGAGATCAGCTTCGTCTATGTAGTTTGCTTGCTGGTACTTCCTTAATGAATCGAATTATTGAAAGAGCGCAACAGAGAAAAATTAGTTTAGCGGGAACTAGTGCAGGGGCAGCGGTGATGGGTCATCATATGATCTCAGGCGGAAGCAGTGCCGAATCTCCTAATCGTGCTTTAGTGGATATGTCTACAGGCTTAAGTATTATTCCAGAAGTTTTAGTAGATCAGCATTTTTATAATCGTAATCGTTTGGCAAGGCTTTTAAGTGCGATCGCTGTCCATCCTAGTCTTTTAGGAATTGGTATTGATGAAGACACCTGCGCTATGTTTGAAAATGACGACACAATTCAAGTAATTGGCAAAGGCACCGTCACCATTGTTGATGCACGGGAAATGACCCATACTAATTTAGAAAAAGTACAGGGAAACGAGCCTTTGAGCCTGCATAATCTAAAGCTGCATATCTTAGAGCATGGCGATTACTATGATTTGTACCAGCATACCCCCCTGAACTAAATATAATAAGCAAAAGGCTGGAGTTATTATTGAATTGGTGATTAAATTGTTCATTGAGAACAGTTTAATAGCTCAAAAAAGCGAGATTATAGTTTTAGTTATTTTTTAGTTATCTTGACGCTGTTAATCAGCCTTAAGCAGCGAAATATAAACCACAATGAGAATTCTGAAAACTCAAACGTTACGTGGACCAAACTACTGGAGCATCCGACGCAATAAGTTGATTGCTATGGTATTAGATCTAGAGGAGCTAATCGAAAAACCCTCTAACGAGATTTCTGGATTTTATGATGGTTTAGTAGAAGTATTGCCTAGCGTCATCGAACATTATTGTTCTCGTGGGTATCGTGGAGGGTTTTTAGAAAGAGTCAGTGAAGGGACGCTAATGGGTCACATTGTTGAACACGTGGCTTTAGAACTACAAGAACTCGCGGGTATGCCTGTGGGCTTTGGACGTACTAGAGAAACTTCTACTCCAGGTGTGTTCAACGTGGTGTTTGAATACGTAGAAGAACAGGCTGGTCGCTATGCAGGTAGAGCAGCAGTCAGACTATGCAGCTCAATTGTAGAAAAAGGAACTTATCCCCAGGTCGAATTAGAGCAAGATTTAGCAGATCTGCGGGAACTATATGCCAATACTGCTTTAGGACCTTCTACAGAAACTATTATCAAAGAAGCAGAAGCACGCAAGATTCCTTGGGCGTGGCTTGGTGCGCGGGCGATGTTGCAGTTGGGCTATGGAGCCAGACAAAAAAGAATTCAGGCTACCTTGAGCAATAACACGGGCATTCTGGCAGTAGAGCTTGCCAGTGATAAAGAAGGCACCAAGACCATGCTGGGTAATGCAGGAATTCGAGTACCCCAAGGTACGGTAATTGAATACGCAGACGAATTAAGAGACGCGATCGCTGATGTTGGGGGATATCCCATTGTGCTTAAACCTCTAGACGGCAATCATGGTCGAGGCATTACCATCAATATTAATGACTGGTCAGAAGCAGAAAAAGCCTATGACATAGCTAGCAAGGCTGCCAAAACGCGATCGGTAATTGTTGAGCAGTATTATCAGGGAAACGATCATCGAGTTTTAGTAATCGACAATAAAGTTGTGGCTGTAGCCGAAAGAGTTCCTGCTCACGTAATCGGCGATGGTAAATCTACCATCAAAGAGCTAATTAATATTACTAATCAAGATTCCAGAAGAGGTAACGGACACGACAACGTTTTAACTAAGATTATCGTCGATCCTACATCTCAGGCAGTATTAACCAAACAAGGCTATAGTTTAGATTCAATTTTACCCGAACAGAAAATAGCCTATTTAAGAGCAACAGCTAACTTAAGTACAGGCGGTATTGCTATTGACCGCACCGACGAGATTCATCCCGAAAATATCTGGATAGCTCAAAGAGTGGCTAAAATAATTGGTCTTGATATTGCAGGCATTGATATTGTCACCTCGGATATTAGTCGCCCTTTAAAAGAAACAAAAGGGGTTATCGTCGAAGTTAATGCTGCTCCTGGCTTTAGAATGCACGCTTCCCCCAGTATGGGACTTCCTCGTAACATTGGCGCTTCAGTATTGGAAATGTTGTTTCCTAATGACGCTCCTAGCCGTATTCCTATAGTGGCAGTTACGGGAACAAATGGTAAAACTACTACTACCCGTCTGATTGCTCATATTTATCGCCAAACGGATAAAATAGTAGGTTTTACTGCTACCGACGGCATTTATATCCAAGAATATTTAGTCGAACAAGGAGACAATACAGGTCCTTATAGTGCAGGGGCAATCCTCAGAGATCCTACAGTAGAAGTAGCCATACTAGAAACTGCGCGGGGTGGTATGTTGCGTTCAGGACTGGCTTTTGATAGCTGCGATATTGGAGTGGTTTTAAACGTCGCTGCCGATCATCTTGGTTTGGGTGGTATTGATACCATCGAACAAATGGCAAGAGTTAAAAGCATAGTTGCCGAAACAGTTAAAGCTGACGGTTATGCAGTTTTAAACGCCGACGATCCTTTAGTCGCAGCAATGGCAGAGCGGGTAAACTGCAAAGTTGCCTATTTTTCAATGAATCCTGATAATCAAATTATTATCGAGCATCTCCGTCGCAACGGGTTTGCAGCAATTTATGAAAATGGCTATCTTTCAATTTTAGAAGGGAAATGGACCCTCAGGATTGAGAAAGCGATTAATATTCCCATGACGATGCAAGGCATGGCTCCCTTTATGATTGCTAATGCTTTAGCTGGCTGTTTGGCAGCTTTTGCCCAAGGGGTTGATATAGAGCTTATCCGCCGAGGAATACGTACGTTTCAAATTTCTGCCGAACAAACTCCAGGCAGAATGAACCTATTTGATGTAGGGGACTTCCACGTGCTAGTAGACTATGCTCATAATGCTCATGGATATAAGGCTGTGGGCGATTTTGTCTGTAACTGGCAGGGCAAAAGAATTGGCGTAGTTGGCGGTCCTGGCGATCGCCGTAATGAAGATTTAGTTTTATTGGGTAACATTTCAGCCAAGAATTTTAATCATATTCTAATTAAAGAAGACCAAGACTTTAGAGGCAGAGAACCAAAAGAAGTTGCCGATCTGATTGTCAAAGGTATCTGTCAAGAGGATTCTGTTGCTAGCTATGAAATTATGCTAGATGAAATAGAGGCTATTAACAAAGCTTTAAATTTAGCTCAAGCCAATGATTTAGTAGTTATTTTTCCTGAAAAAGTTGACCCAGTAATTAAATTAATCAAAGAGCAAATGAAATAGCTTAATTACCGAAAGAAGATTAATAATTTAATCAAGTCTAATTTAATTTCTCCGTAAAGAAATGCAGTTTAATAGCTATTAAAAATAAAGTTTGGGCAAATATCCGCTATTTCACGGTGCTTGCTCCTAGGCAATCAAGATTATTTATGTATATATAGAGAGAGCAAGATTTAATTTTAAATTCTTATTTGCTCTAATATTATTTGTTAGTAAAATTTACAGCGATGGCAATTAACCGCTCAGAAAACGATTATATTAATCGCAATGTTATGGAAATATTGGTTTCAGAAGAAATCGAAAGGCAAATAGTTCGCCTGCCTAATAATATTCAAAAATTTGTCAACCCCATAGAAGTAGCTACTTATGCTCTTAATAGACTGCCAGCATTATACGCTTCTTCCCAGCAAGGATATAACAAACAAAAATTGAAGGGACGCTCAGAATATAGCGTCCAAATCACTCAGGAAGTTCGCAAGGGATTGGCTGCGGTTCAAAAAGATCTTTTGCGTAGCTCTATTCCTTTAACAGCAGAAAAAGAACAAGATCTAGATCGAGTCATTAAAGAAGCTCAAGATGCTTTGAGAGAGCTAGCCGAATACCTGCCTGAAAAAGACTTAACTTGGAAAAATATAGTTAAGTTAGTTAAACCTCTATTAGCAGAGCTACAACAAGAAGATGACGCAGCAGCAAACGCTCGGAAAGTTCGCTCTAGATCTACTAATATGTGGGATAATTCAGCACACAAAAAGTAAATCTTCTCTATGTGTAATTTAGAAGAATTGTTTAGCCCCAATTAGCCTGAACTTATTCGTGGATATTTAACAAGCCATTCGGAGGAGTTATTTCTAAACGTTGGTTAGCGATATCGACTACAGGAACTATTTCTTTGACAAAGGGAACAAAAACAGTAACAGGTTTTGACGATTTTGGTCTGTATTTTTTGCGTTTGCTGCGTCGGCTAATCTCAGATAAATCTCGTTTGCTTTTGGCTTCTATATCTGGCTGTTGGTACAACCTAATTTCTAGTAAATCATTTCCTGCTGTATACAGATCGACAACTACTCCTATATTTTCGCCTGTTTCTTGGTGATAGACTTCCAAGCCTACTAAATCAGCAACATGATACTCATCTGCCTTTAGTTTTGGGCGATCGCTTTTATCCACCAGCAGTTTATAATCGCGTAGTTCATCAGCTTGGCTGCGATCTTCTATTCCCTCTAATTTAATTACATACAGGTTTTTCCCCGTAATATATCTGCCTCTTCGCAACTGGACTTCTGTAATCGCCGAAGTCTGAGGATGCTTGAGCCAACGAGTACCTGCTTTAGTAAAACGTTCGGGAAAATCGGAGTCTGGATATATCCGTAATTCTCCTTTTAAACCTTGAGGCGAGGTGATAGTTCCTACTTCTAACCATTCTATGTCTTGGTTGATGGTTAATTGGGGATTGTTCATTATTGATACTTAATTTAAACTGTTGCTGTTTGATAAACATTTTTGGCAGCTTTGGCTAAACGCTGCATTGCCTCGGCTATTTCGGTTTCGGTTGCAGTTAGGCTAATTCGTAAACACTGTTGTTTATGCTGCCAATCTTCTTTTAATCCAGGAAAAAAGCTGCTTCCAGGTACAGCAATTACTCCCACCGCTTTTAATTGCTGATAAAATTCCCAGTCTGTCATCGGCAAATCCTGAAGCCATAGCCAGGCAAAAATTGCTCCTTCCCCCTGATGGAGATACCAAGGAATGTCTTGAGGCATAGCTGCATCGAGAGTATTAGCTAAAACTTCGATTTTGCGCTGATAGTGGGGACGAATAACATTTGTGGCAATATTAGCTAGTTTACCTGAGGCGATCGCCCTAGCAGCGATCGCCTGTCCATAGCGGGAAGAATGTATACAGGCGTTTGTTTGAAAAGATTCTAATATTTGAATCAGTTGAGGATCGCCAATAGCAATACCAATTCTTTCCCCTGGTAATCCTGCTTTGGATAAGCTCATACAGTGAATAATATTCTCGCCAAACTGGGGAGTCATGGGGGTAAAGTTTAAGGCGGGAAAAGGCGGTGCATAAGCAGAGTCGATAAATACAGGAACATCTTGCTTGGCTGCCAAGGCAGCTATTTTAGCTACTTCTTCATCGCTGATTACGTTTCCTGTAGGGTTGCAGGGACGAGAAAAAATTACACAGCCAGTTTGCTCGTTTATTTGCAGTTGGCTAAAATCAGGACGATATTTAAACCGATGTTTGTCTTCGTCGATTTCTAAATTGGGTTTATATGCCAGTAACGCCTCTGGGGTTAAACTAACGCCACCATAGCCTGTATAGTCGGGACTAAGGGGTAAAACAACCTGCTTTAGTTCTCCCGATGCGGTATAGCCACCAAAAGCATTAGCAGCATAGAGATATAGAGCCTGAGAACCACCTGTAATGAGAATATTGCGATCGCTCAAGTTTAAGTCATAACGAGCATTAAAATCGTTAATTACTGCGTCAATTAAAGGTGCATAGCCTTGAGATGAACCATAACGACAAACCACTTCGCCGTATTCATCACTATCCAACAATTCTTGGGTACAGTCGCGCCATAGCTGTTCAACTTCAGGCAAAATCACAGGATTACCTGCACTAAGATTAATAAATTTTTTGCCTGCGCTATTGCTCAAGGTTTCAATAATGTCTTTCATGATTGCTCTAACTCCAGTTAGTTGAGACATCTGCGAACCAAATTGAGATAGAGCAGGATTCATTGGTAATTACCTAAGAGCAAAAAAAATAGCTTTAAGGTTTATTTTAACTTGAGTTTGCTTGCTAGATCGGAGAATGAAAAAGCGATCGCTCTTTTCTTGAGTATTATTTAGTACGTCGAATCAGAATCGGCTTTTTAGTCTATAGTTCTTTGAACTGGTCGATGGTCAGTTGACTTGGACTAACACCTAGCACCACTGCTAACTCTTCACCTTGATAACTAATAAAGCTATTAACTCTACCAGCAATTTCCAGTTCATCGTCGGTAATATTATTAGCTAAACCAAGGCGATCTTGATTAAGTTCAAAATCACGAATCCAATCGAGACTTCCTTTTATATTCTCTAAATAAAACAGATCTTTTCCCTCTTCCCCAAGAAGAACATCAATCCCTCCATTGCCGATCAAAACATCATCACCATCGCCACCATTTAGTCGATCAAATTGCTGACTACCGTTGAGAGTATCATTGCCAGCCTTACCGTTCAGGATATTTTTCTTAGTGGTGCCAGTTAAGATATCATCACCTAGACCGCCATTAATAATCTCAAGATTGGCAAAATCAATCGACCCTGGTTGAACTTCATACGCACCAATGTCGGTTTGTAGAACAGAACGTTCTAATCCTCGCTGGTCGGTAGTTAGTTTTTTGGAGTTGTTACCTGCATTAATTGCTGAGGAGTCGGGAAGCAGAGCATGAGTAAAAGTTAAACCGCCATTGTCTTTTAACTCACCTAAGCGAGATTTGGCAGGAGCATCAGCAGTGCCGACTAAATCTCCCTTGACTCCATCAGCAAAATCAGTCTTATCCCCATTGCCAATCAGGTTGTTACCCCCGCTAGTTGTATTTCCCTGGCTAGCAAAATAATCATTCTTAGCATTGCCAGCAATGATACTGCTAGTAAAAGTACTGATGGAAAATTGAGCATAAACTCCGCTACCATTACCTTCATCAAAATTACGATTATTCTGAGCAGTATTATCAGTAATCGTACTATTAGTAACTTCTAAATCGATATCAAAAGCACCAATACCGCCACCTTGACCTTTAGCAGTATTACCACTAATCGTACTGTTGTTGACTATGGTTGAGCTAATATACTCGGCGGAACTGCTGCTAAAAATACCACCGCCATCATATTTCGTCGAATTGTTGTTGCTAATAGTAGAGTTATTGATAGTAGTAATAGAGGTAGAATTTGACACACCACCGCCAAACTCAGCTGAATTATCGCTAACAGTAGAGTTGTTGATAGTTGTTTTAGCAAAGTTGTTCGTCGATACACCACCGCCAGAGCTGGCTGCATTACCGTTAATAATTGATTGATTAACTGTCAGATTTTCTTGATTATTAATCCCTCCTCCACCTTCTTTGCCAGCATTTCCGCCAGTAATAGTTAGTTTGGCGATGGTTACATCAAGATCGCTATTAGAACCATTATCCACGTTGAATACTCGACTCTTATTGTCAGCATCTATGGTTAACTTATCTGCACCCAAACCAGTGATATTTAGGCTTTTGTTTACAGTTAACTCTCCTAAAGTCAGAGTAATCTTCCCACCACTAAGGCTAGGATCGAAAGTAATACTATCTCCAGAATTGCTCTCTAGAATTGCTTCTCGCAGGGAAATATCATTAGCACTCAAATCACCATCATCTTCATCATCTAAAGTTGTTACTATCCTTGATGTTGGTTCTGGTGGCAGAAACGGGAGATCGTAAATCGAGTCGGTATCGGCTTCAAAAGCTCCAATATCGGGAGCATCAAACAAAACACGCTCAAACCCTTTCCCCCGTTGATCGGTAGTTAATTTTTCAGGGTTGCTACCTGTATTAATTGCTATACTTTCAGGTAAAAGAGCATGAGTAAAAGTATTTCCACCATTATCCTTTAACTCACCTAGTTGTGGATCTACTGTTTTTTTAGCAGTACCGACGAGATCGCCTTTAAAGAGATTGACAAAATCTGGCGCACCATCGCCATTGCCAATCAGGTTATTACCTCCAGAGATGATACCTGCACCATTTACATCATTATTGTCTACGTTGCCTGCAATGATGCTACTGGTAATATTTGCCCTAGCTTGAAATTGATTTATTCCTCCACCCTCTGGAGCCGAATTATTAGTAATGGTGCTATTAGTAACACTTTCAGAACCATAGGTAGCATTGAATGAAATACCACCGCCATATATCTTAGCAGTGTTGCCACTAATAGTGCTGTTGACAAAGGTGCCTCTGCCCTCAAATCCACTAATCGTGATGCCTCCTCCATAATCTGCTTGATTGTTGCTAATAGTACTGTTAACTATTTCGGTAGGACCACCAGAATCGATACCACCTCCAGAGCCTGATGCCGTGTTTTGATCGATAGTACTATCATCAATCTTTATTTCACCGTAGGAGTTATCAATTCCACCACCACCAAAGCCATCGCTGGAATTGCCAATGACGCTACTGGCATTTATTAGAGTGAGAGAACCAGAAGCTGCATTATAAATACCGCCGCCTGCATCTGCTGCCGAATTATTACCAATAACGCTGTTGTTAATTATTACGGCAGGATCGTTATCGATTGAATATGGAAAATCATTGTAGATACCACCGCCTAATCTATTTGTAGAATTATCAGTAATAATGCTGTTATTAATAGTTAATTTTTCGGTGTTATAAATACCACCACCTTCTTGATTGCCAGCATTACCACCAGTAATAGTTAAATTTTCTATAGTTACATCTACAAATTGACCGGGGTTGTTGGCGTTAACATTAAAAACTCGACTTTTGTTGTTACCATCTATAGTCACTTGACCATTATCAAAACCTTGAATAGTTAGATTTTTATCAATACTTAATTCGCCACGAGTCAGCAAAATAGTTTTATTCTTCAGGCTATTATCGAAGCTAACTTTACTTCCATCTTGGCTATGGACAATTGCCTCTCGCAGGGAGATATCATTTGCAGCTAAGTTTCCATCATCTTCGTCATTTAAAATCGTGACGATAGGATTATTTAGACTTAGATTTTCTGGGGAATTTTCCATGATTTTTAAGCTTTAGGAACTTTAAGTATTGTTAAGAAAACTTTCAATAGTTGCAAAATTGCGTAGCGAAGCTATGTCGTAGACCGATCGCGATTTCAACCAGATTTTGTACTTGTCTATATTATTCGCAGTAAAAATTTTTTTAAGCGCAGAATTTTAATGTTCTGTATAACAGGTCTTGTTTTAAGAGCATTATTAAGATATATGTATTTTTAAATTTATAGCTAAACTAAAATCTCAACTCGGCGATCGCACTCAGTAATTTAGTAGATATTGGCGATCGCATTCAAGATCGAGAAG
Source organism: Waterburya sp. (assembly GCA_965218345.1). GTDB lineage: Bacteria > Cyanobacteriota > Cyanobacteriia > Cyanobacteriales > Xenococcaceae > Waterburya. Next base: position 3,228,402 of record CBDCKS010000002.1, on the reverse strand, counting down.
ATGGAGGCCAGATAGTAGTATGTCCCGTCTTAAGTTGGTTGCCGTTATCAGAATGTAATAAAAGTTTTTTATGTAAAAACTTTTATCTATAAATTGGCAAAATTTATCTTTGAGCATACGTTTGGTCAATTATTCTTCTTCAGTATTCCATTGCCTAGATTCTTCCGCTGCTTTAAGCTGCCGTTTTTTAACTTTAGGTTTGGGAGTTGTAATTAGCTTTAGCTGTCTGGGTCGATCGTCGTCTTGTTCACCCCGACGACGTTGGGAGGTTCTTTCTTCGCTGGTGTTTTCGGTAACAACTTCGTAGAGAATTGCCTGCTTGTTGCTGGTGTTGCCTTTTCTCAACACTCTACCCAACCTCTGAATATATTCTCTAGTTGAGCCTGTACCCGAAAGGATAATAGCTATTCTGGCATCGGGAACATCTACACCCTCATTAAGTACATGAGAAGCGACTAAGGTTTTATATTCACCTGCTTTAAATCTGGTTAATATCTCGTGACGCTCTTTGACTGCGGTTTGATAGGTGATGGCAGGAATCAAAAACTGTTGGGAGATGCGATAAACCGTAGCGTTGTCGTTGGTAAAGATTAAAATGCGTTCGGCATGATGTTTTTCGATCAGGTCAATTAAGATACGAAGTTTGGCATCTGTACCCAAGGCAATCTCTTTAGCTTCACGGTGCGCTAACATGGCTTTTCTGCCCTGGGGCGATCGCGCGCTAGCTTGAACAAATAGCTGCCATCCCTCAAGGCTACCAAGAGATATATTAGACTGTCGCAGGAACTTGGTTCTCACGGCGATCGCTTTCTCATATTTCTCCTGTTCTACAGCCGACAGCTTGACTCTCATCTGCACTATTTTATGTTCGGCTAAAGCACCCCCAGATAATTCTTCAGGGGTTTTGCGATAGACTATTTTGCCAATTAAGGTATCTAAATGACGGTGTGTACCGTCGCTACGTTCGGGAGTTGCGGTTAAGCCCAACCGATAGGGCGCGATCGCATATTCGGCAATTACTTTAAAGAAGTCTGTAGGTAAGTGATGGCACTCATCGAAGATTTGCAGCGCATAGCGATTTCCCAGGGTTTCTGCGTGTATGGCTGCGCTGTGGTAGGTGGCAATCAGAATAGGAGTGCGGTCGCGTGAACCACCACCCAATAAGCCTATTTCCGCCTTGGGAAAAGCGGCTTCAATTTGAGCATACCATTGGTGCATCAAATCCAAAGTTGGTACCACAATTAGGGTTGTGCGAGGAGTCGCTTCCATAGCTAGCTGTGCTAGATAAGTTTTTCCTGCTGCGGTAGGTAAAACTACAACTCCCTGTCTTTTGGCTTGTTTCCAAGCGTCTAGTGCTTCTGCTTGATGGGGATAGGGTTCAAACTGCGATACAGCTTTTAGCTCTAAATTATAAAATTCTTTAGCATCATCAATAATATTTTTATCGTCTGCTTTAAGTGCTTCAACTAAAGGACGATAATAGATTGCAGGTATGCGAAACTTTTCGACGCGATCGTCCCAGGTCGCATAGTCTAACCAGGCTTTTCCTTTTGGTGGAGGATGCAGAATTAGAGTCCCGCGATCGAATTTTAGTTTAGGCGAGCGAGGCATATCCAGACAAAATAAAGAACAAAACAATCTATTTATTAACTGCCAAATTGCTAATTACTATTAGTAAAGCTGATTTTTTGACACTTAAGTAAAAGAATTAATCTGCTATTAAACATAGCAATTATTGCCTCAATATTTCAAATATCAAGACTGGATAACAAAGTTGTAAAATAGGTAATACAAGCTAAAAACAAGCAGAAAACATTTCTCTGACTAACTAAAAATCTTATCAATAGACACTAATAATCTTGAACTATAGGTTTGAAATTTCCTAAAATTTAGAGCGGTTAATTTATCTTTCTCTATGATAAATTGTAGGTTAAAGATCTTTTAGGCATAAGTCTCACCATGTCAAAGATTTTAGTTACTGGCGGTGCGGGTTACATTGGTTCTCATACGGTAAAAAAGCTAGGAGAAGCAGGTTACGAAATTGTGATTTACGACAATCTATCTACAGGTTCAGCGATCGCTGTATTATATGGAGAATTAATTCAAGGTGAACTTAGCAATACCGAACAGCTAGCACAAGTTTTTGCTCAACACAAATTCGACGCGGTGCTACACTTCGCAGCTAGTATTTCTGTTCCCGAATCATTAGAAAAACCTTTGGCATACTATCACAATAATACTTGTAACGTAATTAATGTATTGCAGTGTTGTGAAGAGTTTGGTGTTAATCAGTTTGTTTTTTCGAGTACCGCAGCCGTATATGGAGAAATTAAAGATTACCCTGTTCGAGAAACAGCTTCAACTTTGCCGATCAATCCTTATGGTCAATCTAAATTGATGAGCGAGAGGATCATCTGTGACTATGCTCAAAGTTCAAGACTTAGATACATAATTTTACGTTATTTTAACGTTGCAGGAGCAGATAGTTCAGGCAAAATTGGTCAAATGAGTAAGGCTGCTCACTTGATTCGGGTAGGTTGTGATGCAGCCTTGGGTATTCGTCCAGCTGCTAGTATCTTTGGTACAGATTATTCAACTCCAGACGGTACAGGCATCCGCGACTATATTCATGTCGAAGACTTAGCTGCTGCTCATGTATATGCTTTAGCTTATTTAGCAAAAGAATCCACCAGTCAAATTTTAAACTGTGGCTATGGTACTGGCTATAGCGTTAGAGAAGTATTATCCAAGATTCAAGAGATTTCGGGAGTAGATTTTCCGATTGAGGAGACTCCTCGTAGACAAGGAGATCCTGCTTGTGTAGTAGCATCAGGAGACAAAATTCGCGCAGTTATTGGCTGGCAACCACAACACAATTCTTTAGACAAGATTGTTAGTTCGGCTTTGGAGTGGGAAAAGAAAAAATTAAGCAGCTAGACTTATCTGATAACGGTGAAGACTTATAGCAATACGTATTTAACGTTAAGACATTTCCAAATTGTTTACTTGCTACTTGTTACTTTCGAGCAGATAGCGTATGTGCCTTAATCTAACTTTGTACAGCTATAAACGTTATGGTAAAAACTGGCTCAAACATCATGAATCGAGACTAAAGCGTGAAACCAGGTATTTTATACGGCGTTAGTGTCGGCACAGGAGATCCTGAATTAATTACTGTTAAAGGATTACGAATCTTACAAACCAGCGATATTATTGCCTTCCCCGCTGGTATTAATAATCGTCCAGGAATAGCTCAAAACATTATTGAGCGTTGGTTGCAACCACAACAGCAAATTTTGCCCTTAAAGTTTCCTTATACTCAAGATGGGGAAATTTTACAAGCAGCTTGGTCAGAAGCAGCAGACCAAATTTGGCATTATCTTGTCCAGGGAATAAACATTGCTTTTGCCTGTTTAGGAGACGTTAGTTTCTATAGCACCTTTACTTATTTAGCTCAAGCTCTAGAGCGATCGCATCCAGAAGCAAAGATCGAAACCGTGCCTGGAGTTTGTTCGCCTATGGCGATCGCTTCTACCTTAAAGATTCCTCTCACCGTCAACCATCAACGTCTGGCAGTATTGCCTGCTTTACATACGGTTAAAGAATTAGAAATAGCTTTAGACTGGGCGGAAATGGTAGTGTTGCTTAAGGTAAGTTCTGTTTACCAGCAGGTTTGGCAAATTTTAGAGCAGCGAAATCTATTAAATTCTAGCTATATTGTCGAAAAGGCAACTTTCCCTGAGCAAAAAATATATGATGACCTTACTGACTATCCTCAGCTTAAGCTGTCTTACTTTTCAATCATGCTTATTCGCAACGGCTAAACTTTTTGATCATGAACCTAGCTTAAAGGCTTCTAGAAATAAACTAAAGGTTAAACCAATTTTAAATAAATTAAATACGTCCACATAAAGCGATCGCCTGACGGGTAAAGAAGCTGCTTGTTGACGGTTACGACGACTATAGGCAAACTTACTGGTTAATTCAGTAAAGATAAGCAAAACCGCTGCTGCGGGAACATCCCAGACCGCATCCTGTCCCGCAGTAGTCGCAATTGCCGAACCCATAAAAAATCCAAAGAGGAAACTAATCGAACTCAAGGCAATACGTCGCCAAGGATTACTAAACATCAATTCTACGCGTGAGCCTGTAATCTCTACCAAACTGTTAAGACGAGTACGTTGCATTTCAATTATCAATTACTATTTGGTGGGCAACAAAAGCTTATTGGCAGGTAAAATACAAAGCTATTTTTTGCCCACCCTACAATGTTAAATGTTTAATTTGTTAAATGCTCAATGCTTATCTATACGGTTAAAAATCCAAAAAGAACTCACCAAACCAATAAAGTGACCAGCAATAATGTTGATACAGGCTTGGATAATAAATACATCTAAAGAATTAACAAATTCTGTATTGCTTTGATTATTAAAAACTTTTGCAGGATCGAAAGACAAAGTTTTCGAGAGGACAAGACCCGCGATGGTTTCCGCACCCAATATAGTGATTAATGTACCCACTAGACTAGTAATAATCCCAATTTGAATTATTTTGAGCGTGGTAGATTTCTTGGGCGGAGCAGTGTTTGGTTGAGCAAATTTAGTTGCCATCTTACCATATCTAAAGGCAATACAAATACCGACGATTAGGCAGATCAATCCACATACACCGCAAAATATGCTAAATCCAACTCCTGGAGTATTTCTTTGCGCTCGATTGGTGATGGCTAAAGCTAAGGTAACAGAAGAGACAACTCCTAAAAATACCTGAATCCAGAATCCAGCTAACCCCCCCCATTTGAGGGCATTAGCGGCTTGAAGCATACGAGCAGATTTTGTAGCTGGGGAATTACCAGAACTAGGATCTTTGGAAAATGGGGTAATTTCTGATTCTTTTGCCATGATTGAGTTTTCCTTGGTAGTTGATGATTAATAAAAGTACACTTAATATCTATATCTAGTAAATTTTTTGTGGTCAGTTTTCTGAGCAGCAATGGCTATTTTAACTATAGTTATTGAATTAATTATTTGAGATATATCAATCAATAATAAACTAGATAGATGAGAGAGTTAGCGAGGTGGTTGCAAATTTGTCCTTGGAGGCAGATTTGAGGAAAGTCCGGACTCCCGAAAGACCATACTTGCTGGATAATTCCCAGTGCGAGCGATCGCGAGGAGAGTGCCACAGAAAAATACCGCCAAGTTCAACGAACAATAAACAATGAACAATGAACAGCAACAACTGATAATTGATAATTGATAATTGATAATTGAATCTGGTAAGGGTGCAAAGGTGCGGTAAGAGCGCACCAGCAGTATCGAGAGGTACTGGCTCGGTAAACCCCGGTAGGGAGCAAGGACGGAGGGATTATGGTTGGTCTTTTTCCAGTCCCGTTTGTGGAGTACCGCATCGAGGTGTTTGGTAACAAACACCCCAGATAGATAACTACCCTTGGCTGAAGTTGATGTAGCACTTTGTTACATTGCCTAAGTTTGAGAACAGAATCCGGCTTACGTTCTAACTCTCTCTATTCTATTTCGTCTCTAGCTAAATGTTTGCAGATCCCAGACGACAAAAACAATTAGAAAAATTTTTAGGCAAGCTTGGGTTACCGTCTGCTGTGGACGTTGACCTGTCTTTGCTTGATTTAGCTTTGACTCATCCTAGTATCTCTCGCACCCACAACTATGAGCAGCTAGAGTTTGTTGGCGATTCTGTGGTCAGGTTAATTGCAGCAGAACTATTATTAGAAACCTATCCCCAAGAGTCGGTGGGGGAATTTGCTGCTATTCGTTCTATTTTAGTAAGCGATCGCGTTTTGGCAGAGTTGGCTCAAAGTTATGGAGTTGAACCATATTTATTGATTGGGACAAATGCCACAGGCAACCCCATTGGCAGGCAGTCTTGGCTAGCAGACGCTTTTGAGGCAGTATTAGGGGCTTTATACCTCAGCACTCATAATATGGACTTAATTCGTCCTTGGCTAGATCGGGCGTTAAAAACTAGAGCAGCAGAAGTTTTAAATGATCCTGCTCGCTTTAACTATAAAGATGCCTTACAGGAATGGACTCAGAGAAAACACAAAATTTTGCCTGAATACAGAGTCAAAGAAAACCAATTCAAACCATCCAAAACCGAAGCAACACCAGATCCCTCTTCACATCAAGCTCATCGCTTCATAGCTGAAGTCTGGTTAAAAAATTGTTGTTTGGGTACAGGTATAGGACGTTCTAAAAAAGCTGCTGAACAAGCAGCAGCAAAAGAAGCTCTTTTAGCTATACCAAATGAATGATTATCAATTAATAGTTTTGCGCCAATACAATCAAATAGTAGTATGGGAAAATATAAGATTTTAGCTAGTCTACTTAGGAATTAGATAATAAAAAGAGTCTTTAGAAGCGATGATGAAAAATGATGATCTAAATTTAATCGAAAACGAATCCAGCAATCCTTTAGGTCAAACAAGTTCTACAGACTTATCATCAGAAATTCCTCTACCAGACCCAGAGCGAATGTTGGAGTTATTAGAATCGACAACTGCTGCCGATAGAATGCTAGCAGCAAGGGCTTTTTGCGAATTAAAAGATCCCCGTTCTATCCCCCTATTAATTAAACTTTTAGATGACACTTGTCCTTTAGTTAGAGTTAGTACTACCTATGCTTTAGGTCGCAATACTGATGCTAGTACTGTTGAACCGCTGATTGAATTATTAGCCAGAGATTTTAATGGTTATGTGCGTAAGGGAATTGTTTGGGCTTTAGGCAACAGTAAAGATCGTCGCGCTCTCAAACCCCTAATTCACGCCTTGAAAACTGATATCTCGGCGGTTAGACTTTGGGCAGCTAGTGGTTTAGCGCAGATAGCTCCTTTAGACTATGAAGATATCATTGCTTCTATTCCGCCTTTGATTCAAGGTTTAAGACGAGACACCACCGCAGCAGTACGCAGTAACTGTGCTTGGGCAATTGGGCAACTATGTCGCGAACTACCTTCTAACGTGGTTTATGCTACGGCGATCGATGCTTTAATTGAGTCTTTAGTTGAAGATGATGACTTGAGCGTCAAAGATGATGCCAGAAGTGCTATTCTCAAGGTCGGCGATCCTGGCGGTCTACAAATGATCGAAGAATTGGAATTTGAAGGACTAATTTAATCTATAAAATATTACATGACAAAACCCCTGATTGTAGGCGTAAGCGGTGCTTCGGGACTAATTTATGCTGTGCGCGCTTTGAAGTATTTACTGGCTGCTGACTATTCAATTGAGCTAGTTGCTTCCCGTGCTACTTATATGGTTTGGCAAGCAGAAGAAAACATTCGGATGCCCGCAGACCCAGAACAACAAGAATTGTTTTGGCGAAAAAAGGCGGGAATTATGCAGGGGGGAACCCTTAACTGTCATCGCTGGGGTGATGTGGGAGACAATATCGCTAGTGGTTCTTTTCGGACTTTGGGTATGATCGTTATTCCCTGTAGCATGAGTACCGTAGCTAAAATTGCCACAGGTTTAAGCTCCGATCTATTAGAAAGAGCCTCAGATGTACAGATTAAAGAGGGCAAGCCGTTGGTAGTTGTTCCCAGAGAAACCCCATTTAGTCTCATTCACCTGCGTAACCTAACTGCTCTGGCTGAGGCTGGGGTTAAAATTGTTCCTGCCATTCCCGCCTGGTATCATCATCCTCAAACTATTGAAGATTTGGTGGATTTTGTGGTAGCTCGTGCTTTAGATACTCTCGATATTGATTGCATTCCGATTAAGCGTTGGAAAAACAGTTAGCAATTGCTGATTATCTCGGTGCTGTTTGGGATAATGGAAAAACATATTGTCTGGCTGCATGAACTAAAGGCAATAAAGCCCCAGCTTGTTCTGTACCGTTAACTCCCAAGTCACTATGACAAAGAAATATTGTTTCTGCTCTTGCCATAACATCTCGTAGGATACGCTCCAAACGCGCCTTATCCATTTCATACTCATCTTCAGGCATCCAGACTTTTCCTGACCATTGTTTAAGAAATAAAGGAGCAGCAAATAGAGTTGCAGCACCGCCCTGTAACCAGAGAGGCGAACTAGCATCCAGCCAAAACTGCCAGGGATGATGCGATCGCAGCGAACGATACTGGAATACAGTAGCTAGGGTAACTGCCTCTGCTTGAGGAGAAAATTGACTCACTGGGCGAGGATTAGCGGTAATTGTGCCACGACGTAACAGGTTGATAAATTGGGCTATGGTAGCAGCCTGGGTTTGAAAACTAGGTTCATTTTGCCGCAGGCGACGATCTACTTCCCAAAAGTGTTGGGCGGTTTCCATTAATTCTCGCAGTATTGCCAGCCTGTCACTAGTTAAATGTGCGCCATTGTCTAAAAAGTGTTTAATAGCTTCTGACAACAAAATAGTCGGCGTAAAAAAACTTTGCTGCTGCTGTCGAACTTTGGTGCTTTCAATCCAGCTAACAATTTCTTGATAGGCTGTGGTGGCTTGATGTCCCAAACGATCCCAACGAGGAAAAGTTTCTACAGAGGACAAGTAAGGATGTTCTGGATCGACATGATAACAGTAGTCAGCGATTAAGCCCGCCCGTACTGGATCGATGTGAGAAGTAAATTGATTATTTTGAAATTTTTGACTAAATACCGTTAACATTTCGGCGATGGAGTCACGCTCAACCAAGCGACCTAGATCGGCGTAAATTAAACATAATAAGGTCAGTAAACTTCTGACTAAAGGCGAGCTAATAATAGGACGTTGTTCATTGAGAGGTATTACAGGAATACCTTTAGCAGCTAGAATTTCGATTAGAGTATAGCGGGCAATTTCATCTAAACCAGGGGCAATAATGGCAATATCTGAAGGTTTGAGCTTTTGCTGTTGAACAGCCTGAATTATCATCTCGGCGGTTTGACGCAATAATTCCGCACGGGAGATGGTTTGTACAGACGCAATAGCATCAGGGGCATCAACAAGATAAGCTGCTTCTGTCACCAAATTTACTGCGGTATCGGCAAATTCTAGGGCTAGATTACCAGCATCAGGAGATAATTTTTCCTGCTGACAGCGTGTAGCTAAACCTTCTAAGTAATCTGGATCGGCGTTTAAGCCCAAGCGAATTTTGCCATCGGGATTATAGGTAAAAACGGAATATGCACCTCGATCGAGCATAAACTCAAATAGATCGCGGGCGATCGCGGGATAATCATCTACATCATCGGCAAAAACTGCCTGATAACGGTTTGTCAAGTGTTGTTGATATTGAGGATTGGGTAGTAAATAACGCCAGTAAAGCTCGTAAATCAGACCATAGGTCAACAAGCCCCGTTCCAAGCACCACTTTCGCCAAAGTAACAATAATTCTCCCATTCTTTGCCAAAGATGGCTTTTATCTTGCTCAACTGAATCCAATCCTGCTAAACCTTGAGATAACATGATGGAGATATCTTCGGTTGGCACACCGCTAGTCCCCGCTAGCTGCATTAGATCTAGAGTTTGTCTTACCAGACGGTATTCGTTGTCAAATTCACACAGAGCCTCCCAATCTGGCTGTTCTCGCCATAGCTGAGTTGCCAACTCTTGTTCGGTTTCAGGGCGCAGTCGCAACGGAAATTGTGCCTTGAGGTGCAACTGTTCAAAAATTAAGGGAAAGAATAACATCACCTCATCGGTAATAAAGCCTACGGTCGTTTTACAAACTACAGGATAAGTTCCATCTACAGCTAAGACAAGGCGATCGCTTAATTGACGACGGTTTTGATTATTGGCAGCAAAGACTAAAATAGCAGAAGCTAAATTTTGAGGCAGAGCCTTAATCTTAGGTTTTAATAACTGTTTTCTTACCCAAGCAGAAAATTCCGTTACCAAGCGAGAAGTTTTGCCCGTACGACTTGTTCCTGTAATCCAAAGGGATGAAGTTAGCACGATTTGTTGTTTTCCCAATCTATTAGTATATATACGCCCAATACTTGAGTATCATAAAGGTTATGATTCTGCTCTCTATAATCAAGCAAAAGTTCAACCTGATTACTGATGGTGTCGTTTTAAATTAATGAAACTTCAAGATATTTTTAATGCCAGTAGACGTTGGTTATCTAGCACTCCTGAAAGAGCTTTAGATGCAGCTTATCGAGCAGCAATTAAGATTAAGGCGATCGAAGATGATCATTTCGATGGGCAAATGGTGTCTGCTAGCTCAGTGGAATATTCAGACAGCGTAATCAGAGTATTCCGCAGTGACGTTAATAATTATCTCAGCACCATCAAAGCCAGGCTAGCAGAATTTAGGATTAGCAGAGGTTTGCTGATTTTTTCTGATACCCAGCCCAATAATTCTAGTCAAGGTATCGTTCGCTATACCAACGGTTTTAATGATGCCCGTGGCGAACTTACAGTAGTAGAAAAGTTGGCATATATTGACGCTATTACCTACAAATATAAGAATCCTACGGTTGAAGATATTGAAGTTATCCCCACCCGCCGTTTAGAGAAAAATCAAAAGAATAACCGATTAATTATTAATAATAATAAGCGATCGCTGACTTTAAATCAATCTATTTCTGAGAAAAACGGCAAAGAGCCCAATACAGAAACTATTACTGATAAAACTAGCGTCTTACCTCGTTCTTTTATGCGGACTCTGGGTCGGATTAGGCAAGAAATCGATCCCCAAGCAGAAAATACCGAAGAAGAAGTAGTTAAAAGATTTCGTAAAAGCCGTAATAAAACTGCAATTTCAATTCGGTTTTTATTAATTCTAATTATTGTTCCTTTGTTAACCCATCAAGTATCAAAAAGCTTGATTATAACTCCTTTGGTACGGCAATATTTTGTCGATCATCAACAACAAGTTTTATTTATCAATCAAGATATGGAAGAAGAAGCTTTTCTAGAGCTACATAATTATGAAGAAGAGCTTCATTTCAAAAGTATGATTGGTTTGATACCTGCTCTTTCTCTAGAAGAACAAGAAAAGAAAATCATAGACAAAGCTGAAGAATTATCATTAGCATTCAAAGGTCGAGGAATTAATGCGATCGGCAATGTTTTTGCCGATTTATTTTCTTTAATAGCTTTTGCAGCAATTATCTATTTCTGTAAACGAGAAATTCAAATTATCAAATCTTTTCTGGATGAAATAGCCTATGGTTTGAGCGATAGTGCCAAAGCTTTTTTAATTATTTTGTTAACTGATATGTTTGTAGGTTATCACTCTCCTCACGGTTGGGAGATCATCTTAGAAGGCATTGCTCGTCACCTAGGACTACCTGAAAATAGAGAGTTTAACTTTCTATTTATTGCTACTTTTCCCGTAATTTTAGACACAGTTTTAAAATACTGGATTTTCCGCTATCTCAATCGAATTTCTCCTTCTTCCGTGGCAACTTATAAAAATATGAATGAATAACTGATGTTACGCACTCATTAATTTGTTGAGACTGGGAAAGAGTTAAGGGGCAAAGGGAAAAAGGTTTTGAACGTTTGCTAGAAACGTTTACCTAATGCGACGCAGATAATTACCGCCAAAGCAAAACCAAGGGTTGTGATTGTCAAAGTCTCTTTAAGCAATATTGCCGATGCCAAAATTGTCAAAAAAGGTTGAATTAGTTGAATTTGGCTCACACGAGCAATGCCACCTATGGCAAGACCTTGATACCAAGCAATAAAGCCTAAAAACATACTAAAAATACTTACGTAAAGGAAGCCCAGCCAAGCATCAACTGAAATAGAACTGAACGAAGCAGGTGAGTGCTTTAAGACAATAGGCAACAAAACTGGTATAGAGAGTACCAATGACCAACAAATAACCTGCCAGGCACCAAAAGTACGGGCTAAAGTAGCTCCTTCGGCATATCCTAAACCACAAGTTAAAACTGCTCCTAATAATGCGAAATCTGCTAGGCTAATTGATTTTGCACCAGAAATGAAAGCAAAGCTGACTACCAACCCACTGCCGATTAGGGCAAAAATCCAAAAAGAGACAGAGGCTTTTTCATTTCCTCGCCATACACCACATAGAGCAGTTGCTAAAGGAATAAGTCCTGTAATGACTGCTGCATAAGAAGCAGGAGTATTCCGTAAAGCGATCGCCGTTAGTAACGGAAAGCCGATGATTACCCCAACAACTACAATTCCAAATTTAGGTATGAATCTCCAAGGCGGTATGGTTTGACGAGTAGCAATTAATAAAACTAGTGATAACCCTGCTGCTACAATCGATCGCCCAAGACCCACAAAAACTGGATCTAATTCGGCGACAGCTAGACGAGTAGCGGGCAAAGTTAGACTGAAAATTAGTACTCCTAAAAATCCGTATCCAAAACCTACTAATTCTGGTGGCGATTTTGTATATGGCATTAGTTATTTGTCTTTAGAGTGGAGACTAGCAAGATATTGACCATAGAATTTACTAAATTGCCAAAAATTTTGTAAAAAAACAATTATTTTGTTCTCCTCGATTTCTATTTTTTCGTAAGCTAAATCTGGGTTTCCTTTAGATAATTTCATTGTCTATTTTTTCTATAATGTAAATTTAATTTATCTATTTTGGGGAACGATAGTAATGCTCCTCAATCCAGATTCTTACCTCTTGTTCGGAACTAAAAGAACTATATGAACCTGTGATTGGATCGAAGGCTAACCAATAACTATTACCTTGGCGATCGCATTTTTGCCAAACTTCTGGTTCGGTTCTTTTTTTTATTAGCTGCGACCAAAAATTATTAATTATGCGGATTGGATTGTAAATAATTTTCATGGCAACGATCGGATTGACAATAGTTTTAAACCTACTGTTACTATCGCCAATTAAATTAAAAATAAGAAGGTACAAAATTTAAAAATATTGCTAGTACAGTTACTTTTTGTCAAAAACTGTTCTAGTAAAAATTAATCAAAACCGTACCAGCAAAACTGAGGAAAGATAACGTAAGATAACTGAAGGCGTAACCAGGAACTAAAAGTGAAAATTCCTATCAACCGTCAAGCAGTTAAGCCAGTTTACCTACAAATTCGCGATCGCCTTAGTCGTTTAATTAAATCGGGAAGTTTGAAAACAGGCGATCGCTTACCGTCAATTCGCTCTTTAGCTAAAAATGCTCAGGTTAATAAACTAACTGTAATTGAGGCTTATAGTGTTTTAGAAGCAGATGGATTGATTCATGCTCGTCCAGGTTCTGGATATTTTGTAAACTCTAAATCTCTAATTTCTGTTCAGCCAAAATCCAATTTTGATCCAGTTCAAGAAGTAATTATTCCCCAACAAAAAAGCATTTCTTTCTTTGATATTTATCAGCTTTCCGTACAGGCAAAAAATAAACCTGGAGTAATCGATTTTAGTAGTGGTTTTCCTATTTCGTCTGGTTTAAAAGATCTACAACGTCATGCCAGGCGAGCCATGAAACAGGTAACAGAAACCTTGTTTAACTATGACTTACCCCAAGGACAACTTATTTTAAGACAGCAAATTACCAAAATGCTGATTCAATTGGGCTTAGAAGTTTGTGCCGATGATTTAATTGTTACCAATGGCTCAAAACAAGGACTATCCCTGGTTATGAATCATTATCTCCAGGCTGGAGATTGGATAGTTACCGAAAGTCCAACTTATTACGGCACTCTAGACATTATTGAAAATATTGGCGCGAGAACCATTGGTATTCCTATGCAGGGTTCGGGAATGAACTTAGAGCTTTTAGAACAGTATTTGCAGAGTCATCGCCCTAAACTAATTTACACTGTCTCAACTTTCCAAAATCCTACAGGTATTACCACCACCCTTGAGCATCGTCAGCAATTATTGGCTTTAGCCGAAAGATATGAGTGTTTAATTTTAGAAGACAACGCTTATGAAGGTTTAAATTTTGAACCTGTACCCCCACCAATCAAATCCTTGGATAAGCTGTTAAGCATTTAAACTGTGATAATGGCATTGCCTTTGTTTTTTAGTTGTCGTCCCCATTTAATAACTAATTCTCCTTGATTTAAAAGCTGATGTAATAAAATCTCCAACTCTTCGATTGATTTGAAAAGTCTACCCGCAATGTATTCTTTTGCTGAATGCCAAACTAATTCAATTAAGTTGTAATCTGGACTATATTCAGGCAAAAACTCCAAATGTATATTGGGCATTTCTGTTTCTATTTTCTGAATGTATTCCTTCTTTTTATGAAAACTGGCATTATCTAAAATAATTACTATTTTTGCTCCTTTTTCAGCAAAGTCTTCTCTTTTATTTCTATTTTTAAATACTTAAATACTCTTCTATTTTCTTTTTAAATGCTTCTCTTTTCGGCGGACTTCTCTTTGACTCTAAGCTATATTTTGCCCAAAGGTAAACGTACTTTTTTCTATCTAATATCCTCCTTACTTGTGAACCACTTAACTTGATTCCTGTTCTCTCTTCCAAATATGTTGCTAATCTTTGTGCTGTCCATCGACCAAATTCATATCCTAACTCTTCTGGCTCTTTTTCAATTGTCTCTAATAATATTTCTATGTATTTTTCAGTGGCTTTTTGGTGATTACCTTTCATTCTTTCATCTTTGAGGCTTTCTAAGTTATCTGGATCACCATGTACACACCAATAACCTACTTTGTTTTTTGAGCAGCCGATAAATTTCGCTATTTCTTGCTGGGTTTTTCCATCATTCAGCAATAACAAAATTAATATTCTCTCTCTAATGTCTCCATTTTCTTCTCTTTTTAGAGCTTTTTGCAATTTCTCTTTTTGTTCTGATGTCAAATGGTTTTTTGCTGGCATCTTTTTTCGCGATCGCACGTTTTTTAGCCTTATTATTCTACCCAATCTAAATGCTTAACAGCTTAGCACTGATTCAGTTATTTATACTGGTACGTTTTCCAAAACTTTGATGCCTGGCTTAAGAGTTGGCTATTTGTTAGCTACTGGAAAACATTATCGTCCTTTATTAGAACAGAAATTATTTCACGATCTTCACGTTTCCACAGTTTCTCAAGCCATTGTCAGTGAATATCTTGCTTCGGGACACTATCGCCGTCATCTCAACCATCTGCGAACTAGCAACTTGTGTAGTCGCAATGCCATGCTACAAGCGTTAGAACGTTATTTCCCTCAAGAAGCTACTTGGACTATACCTAATGGTGGCTTATTTCTTTGGGTGCAGTTACCAGATGAAGTTTCACTGGTGACAATTGCTCGTCAAGCTTGGCAAGAAAATGTGTTCGTATGTCCTGGTATGCCATTTTTCCCTGGACAAAAAGGTTATAACGCTCTGCGCCTCAACTTTTCCCATACTCCAGAAACAATTGATCGAGGTATTAGCATTCTGGGTAAATTACTAAAGAAACACTTAGCGAAAACAGCTCAGATCGACAAAAATTATCATTAGCTTAAATTTTTGACTTAATTTTCAAATTAAAATGGTATAACGTCAAGTCTGGGTTAAAACAAAACAATTTCGAGGGTGATTTGCACCAGGAAATCTGCATCCCATCCCACTATGGCTATCGGCTCATGTTTAGCCTAATTTGTTTTAACGCGAGTAATGCTTTTTTAGTAGGAGATAGAACCATAAGCAAGAAAAAATAAAAGAAAGATGGGCAAAAAACTACCAAGTAACGTACTAAACGAAGACTTTACTATAAATTTAGGTAAAATTGTAACAGCGATCGCGAGGTGCTAAAAATGACACAATCCACAGATAACGAAATTAAATATATTCGCGATCTGCTAATAGAAATCAAGTCGGAAATTAAAGATGTAAAAAAAGACACTGCTAGTTTAGATACAAGACTAGCCAAACTCGAAGGTGTCATTGAACAGCAGCAAAGTTATGTTTCTAAAATTCCTGATTTAGCGGAAAAAGTAGGGGAGCTAAAGAATTGGAGACAAATAGCATTGGTAATAATTACTGGTACTGCCAGCACTGTTTTTGGCTGGTTCTTAAGAAGTGGCAGAACTTAAAAAGGCTGTGACAACATCTTGCTTATAAAGATCGCGAGGTACTAAAAATGATTGCGCCACAAATTGAACCTATAAGTTTTGAGAAATTTTTGGAATGGTATCCAGATGATGGCAAACGCTATGAATTGATTGAAGGGATAATTGTTGAAATGCTAACCACAGGTTCTCATGAGGATGTTAGTGGTTTTTTGGTTGCGGAGTTGAATGTTGAGATTCGCCAGCGAAAAATCCCATATTCGATTCCTAAAAACTGTCTCCTTAAACCCCCTACACCTCGTTCTGGATATTTACCCGATGTAGCAGTAATCAATCGAGAACAAATTCAAAATGAACTTCTATGGAACAAATCATCAGTTATTCAAGAAGGTCAAACTGTACCTTTGGTAATTGAAGCAGTAAGTACCAACTGGCGAGATGATTATGGACACAAATTTGTTGAATATGAAGCAATGGGAATTGCTGAATATTGGATTGTCGATTACCGTGCATTAGGTGCAGTACGCTATATTGGTAAACCCAAACAACCAACCATTACTATTTGTAAGTTAGTTGAAAATGAATATCAAATGGAAAAATTTGTTAAAGGCGATCTTTTAAGATCCAGCATTTTTCCTGAACTTGAATTGACAACAGATGCAATTTTTGAGGCAGCAAGTTTTTGATTATTAACTACTCACTTCTTCGACAAACAATTCTACTAATTCTTGGGTAGTAATTAGAGTTTCTGTATCTTGAGAGTATAAATCGTGGGTGCGATAACCTTGGGAGAGAATTGTATCCCAAGCCTGTTGTAAACTTTTTACCGCAGCTACTTCGCCCCATTGTTCTAACATCATCATTGCACTAGCTAAAGTACCCAAAGGATTAGCCAAATTTTTTCCTACAATATCGGGTGCAGTGCCATGAATCGCTTCGTACATACCAAAGCCTGACTCGTTAAGACTAGCAGAACCTAATAAACCAATTGAACCAACTAAAGCACCACCAAGATCGCTTAAGATATCCCCAAATAAGTTACCTGCCAAAATAACATCAAAATGTTGCGGATTGATGATCAACTGCATTGCCAAATTATCTACCAGCATCGGCTCAACAATAACATTAGGATATTCTTGAGCAACTTCTTCTACTAATTTTGTCCAGGGTAAATGGGGTAAGGCGTTTTCCTTATGCGCTACCGTAAGTAACCCTCGTCTTGCTTTGGCTTTGGCTAGAGCAACTTTAGCAATACGCTTAATTTGCCAGTCATAATACTGCATGGTGTGATAGCCATAGCTACCCAGCGCATCTTTTCCTCTCCCTGATGCGCCAAAGTAAATTCCGCTAACTAACTCCCGAACAAATAAAATGTCTACTCCTGCAAGGCGATCGCTTTTTATACTAGATTTATCTAATAAGCTAGGAATTATTTTAACTGGACGCAGATTGACAAAAAAATCAAACTTCTTTCTTAGTTCTAATAATCCGCCTTTAGTGACTGCACCAAAAAGAATGCCATCTGCTTGACTACATAGCTGAGATGTTTTATCTGGGAAATACGAGCCATACTGTTGAAATGCCGATTCTCCAATTACGCCATATTCTATTTGCAGTTTAAAATCGTGCTTTTTAGCTACCTGTTGCAAAATAGTCAGCGTGGCATCTACTACTTCTAAACCTATCCCCTCTCCTGGCAAAGCTGTAATACGATATTTTTTAACCATTATTCATTGTTGAATTAGAGTCAATCCAGCAGATTTGCTTCAATAACAGTCTGGAAATCTTACTGATATAGTTATTTGGCTGTTCTCTAAGTAAAGTAACTATACATTTTCTGCTTTAATCTATAAAATCCGTATAGGATCTGTTGCGAAGTTATCATCTTCGTAATCTTCATATTGCAGTCTAACTCCACGTTTTAATTCATATAAAGTATCACTTAAGTCAGCCTCTGCCCGATCTAAAGTTCTTTTATTATCTTGTTCGAGGCTTTTGAGAATATCTTCACATAGAATATTAATGCGACGATGGTAATAAGTAGCTCCACCTAAATAAAAGTAAGATAGAATCTGATAAATTTGAGATGGTAATTGAACAGTACCGTGCCGTCTTAAAAATAACGCTACCTCTTAATTCATGGCGGTCGCTTTTGGTCGGGAATTTGGCAGTGGTTGCCCGATAATTGGGGAGATCGCGTGCAGTCATCTCTTAAAATAAAAATTCTTGACAAGATTAGCTAATTATTTCGCCATAGTCATGGCTGCGATCGAGAAAAAACGTACCAGAAACTTTAATGGCATAGTCACCTTGGGGCTGCAACCACAAGGTGTCTATGCCCGTATTACCCTTTAAAGGTCCTTTTTGTTCTAGCCAGTGCAAAACTAGCACTTCTCCTCCTAAAGGATGCTTGCCGTGAGCAAGATATTGCAATGTTCCTGATTCATTACCATCGGGAGTTACATATCTTCCACCGTCTTCATTTAATAAAATTGTTACTGCCTGCCAATCTTCTTGAGCAACTCGAAAACGGGCAGTAATTTCTTTAGTTCGTAACCATTCTGGTACTGGCATGGGGTAAATTCTCCTTTTAAAACTTCGATTTAATAAGTGTAGTAGACAAAAAATTTTTACCAAAGTATCTTTCCCCAGAGCGATCGGGAAAGATACTAAATTCGAGAGCGAATAAATTATTCAACACAAGTCAGCTCAGTTTGTAACTCTTCAGTTGCCTCATTTTGGACAATGTAAGGAGTCAACTCTGAGTGAATATCTAAATAATTAACTAAATAAGCTTCAATTCTTGAGACCATCACCTCATAATCTTCCATTGTTTGCTGATTGACTGCTTTTTGTTCGCCTACTGCCATCTCTGCTTCTCGCATGATTTGCCAAAGCTGCTTTTGTAATGATTGATAGATTGGATTGAGAATTCCCCAAACGTTGGTATCCGCAAGACAGTAATCGGACATAATATGCTGATTAAAGTGTCGGCGAGCATCAATTTCTTGGAAACGTTGAATTAGTTCGATCGCTCTGGGGTGATTAAACGACATATAGACAAGCTGATTGTCTCGTTCTAGAGCTTCATAAAGTTTGCCCACAAAAGCTTCATAATCAGCAAAAGCTTCTTGGGAGAAATTGTTACGGTCGATCGCTCTAAGGGTGCTTTGAGCAGCAAAATAAGCAGTTGCCACACCACCAGTTAAGCCTGGTGAAATTAGAGGATCGACAAAAAATGCTGCTTCGCCAATGCTTAACCAACCATCTCCTACCGCTTGTCCGGCATAGCCACGAATGTTAGCCCGCGCTCTTAAAGCTTGTTGAGTGTCATAAAGATCAGAGACGAGTTCAGCACCCTCAAGTAATTCAGCGAGCGCAGGATATTGTTGGACATAATGGTCGAATGCTACTTTACGTCCTTCGGCAAATTTGTCATCGCGATCCTGACGCAACACCATGCCAATACTGATGATATCCTCTTCAGGACAGCCATGACGAGCAGCTAATTCTGCTTTAGTGGGTAATTCTTCTCCACCCAAAAAGCGATTGAACATCGACTCTCTGTCGGCTTCGGGTACGTTTTCCCAAGAAACTAGAGGAATGTACCACATCCAACCTTCACGGAAACAGAAATGTTGGGTATACTGATCGCGACTAAACTGAGCCACCTTTTGCCAGTCAGTGCGATCGCCGAGACGATTGACGTTTTTAAAATAGCCCCAAACAGCATTGCTTTGAAAATTTACGTCTTCTTTGTTATATAAATCGAGATGTTTGGCAATTATGCTGGCCGGACCACTAGCATCTACTACCAATTGAGATTTAATTTCGTATTTTTGTTGCTGAAAACGATAGGCAATAGTGTTACCGAGATCGCTCAATTGAGAATTAGCCAGATCCACTCGCGCCCCTTGAATCACTTCTACTCCTAAGCGACGAGCATTGGTAATTAATAAGCCATCTAGTAAACGTCGTTCAACCTGAAAGGTTTCATCAAATGTTTCCAAAATATATTCTGGTGCTTCGGTGACATTTTCAATTGATTCGTCAACGTGAAAAAAACCTAAGCCATTTTTAGGAAAAAATAGTAGTTCAAGAGCTTCTTGGGAGATTCCTACAGAACGAAGTGCTTTACAAAACCCCGAAAGCGTACTTTCTCCGATTTTAAACTTTGGTTGTGACTCTCTTTCTAGAACTACTACTTGCAGTTCGGGGCGTGCTTGTTTCAGCCAAGAAGCATATAAGATGCCTTGAGGACCAGCACCGATTACTACAACCTTATATTCGCTTTTAGAACAGTTTTTGGCACGATTGCTTTGAAGTTCAGTGTTAATGCTCATGGCTTACTTAAGTAAAATACTTGAACAATCAAACAGTAACTTCTATTTTGTGATTTGATAATGTAGTAATTACTTAAATTTGAACGTCCAAATATTAGTAAATAAGACAAAAATCAGTGATAGTGCCGATGAAAAAATAATTTTAAGTAAAAATATTTAAGTAAAAATATTTAAATATTTTTATTTAGATAAATATTCAACTTAATCTAGTTACTAACCAATTAAAAATAGAGTTGGGGTTTAAAGGTTTAGAAAATAGATAACCCTGTCCGTAAAGACACTGAAGAGTTTGTAATTTAGCAAGTTGAGCTTTAGTTTCAATTCCCTCGGCAATCACTTTTAAGCCTAAACTCTTAGCCATCATCACAATAGCTTCAACAATTTCACTATTATTTCCTTTAGAATCAATTGCTTGAACAAAAGAGCGATCGATTTTAAGTGAGTCAATCGGTAGGCTATGGAGATAGCTCAAAGAAGAATAACCCGTACCAAAATCATCTAAATGTAGCCCAAAACCTAAAATCTTAATCTGCCTCAAAGTTTCCGTGGTTATTTTGACATCCTGCATCAAAAGACTTTCAGTAATTTCTAATTGCAGACTTCGAGGTTCTAAGCCAGTTGTTTGTAGAATCTGAATCAACGAATCAATTAAATAAGGTTGAGAAAACTGCTTTTGAGAAATATTAACTGCTATGGTCAAATTAGGATTATCAAACTGAAGTTGCCATTCCTTTAACTGATAGCAAACTTCCTGCAAAACCCACCAGCCAAGGGGAATTATCATTCCTGTTTCTTCAGCCAGGGTTATAAATTCTCCTGGAGATACATAGCCCCTTTGAGGATGTTTCCAGCGCGATAAAGCTTCAAAACCAGTTACTCGACCATCAACTAAAGAAACAATCGGCTGGTAGTGCAGTCGAAATTCTCCTCTGTCGAGAGAATGATGAAAATCAGTTTCCAGGCTTAGTCGATTTGCTACTTGAGTATGCAAACTCTCATCAAACAACTCATAATTAGTAATCCCTAAAGCCTTGGCTTTATACATGGCAATATCGGCATTGCGTAATAAGTCTTCTGACGAATTTATGTCAGGCTCACTAAAAGCAATACCTATGCTGACGCTGGTAAAAACTTCGTGTATGCCTAAATGAAATGGGGATTTTAGGCTTTGTCGAATACGTTCTGCAAGTTTGGTTGCTTCACATAAAGTTTGAATGTCTTCGAGCAAAATTGCAAATTCATCGCCTCCCAATCTAGCTAAAATATCGCTGGCACGTAAACAAGTTTTTAATCTCTGGGCGATCCCCACTAAAAGTAGATCGCCACTTTTGTGACCTAAACTATCGTTAACATATTTAAAACGATTTAGATCTAAAAAAAAGACCGCAAATTTGCGGTTGGGATCGCGTCGATATTTTTCTAAAACTCGATTAAGATGATTGCTTAATAAGTTACGATTGGGTAGATTGGTCAGGCGATCATACAAAGCATCATAAGCTAATTGTCGTTCGGCTTTTTGACGCTCTAGTTCGGCTGCTGCTCTGGCTGCAAAAATTTTGAGGATTGCTAGCTCAGTCGATCCGTCTTCCATCGGACGCTCATCAATGACGACCAAATGTCCCAGAATTGTTCCTGATGAATTGACCAAAGGAACACCAACATAGCTTTCCGCATTTAATTTGGCTAAATCGTGGTCTAGAGGAAAAATAGTCCGTAACTTCCTAGGATAGTGATAAGATATACCAGCAATAACCTGCTCGCAAGGTGTATTTGCTATAGCATATTCAAAGTTTTCACCAAAGTCTTCTTTGCACCAAAAAGCTAAGGTACAGACTCGCTCTGGGCTAGTTTTTTCTAAACATTCTGTGACAAACGCATAGCTAACCGAGAGCGCGCAAGTCAAATGATAGACTAAAGAGTGGAAAAAGTCTTTCCCCGTTACAGCAGCCGTACCTTCAACTACCGAACGTAAAGATATTTCTGTTTGCATCTGCTTGGTCATATTTTCCTGAATAATCAGGACTCCAAACCAGTTATCTTGCTTGACTTGTTTAATATGAATAACTAAAGGATTTTCTAGCTTAAAATTCTCGCTATTGTGGTTAAGTCTAGACTCGGTTTTCTCTGAGCGAGCGATCGCCTTAATCTCTGTGGCAATTTTTCGAGCTAATTCTGCTTCGCTACCGACTAAAGTCTTACATACATTTAGGTAATTATCTCCAATATTCGTGTTCTTTGAAAAACCACTATTAATTGAATTATTTTTCCAAGCTTTATTCAGTGCAATAATTTTGCCTTCTCGGTCGATTAAAGCAACTTGACTATCAAAAGCATCAAAGATTGGCTGAAATAACTGGAAATATTCCATAATTAACTATTCGTAACAGATAAGTTCAACTGTGGTATTCATCGAAGTAAATACATATACATATTACCTTGATCAAATCAGACGTTCATATTAGCTTATTCTCGGCTTTTGATTACTGTATTCACAGTTGCAATAAGTTCCAACTTTTAAAGCGTATTCAAATCTCTGCTTCTCCTCCCAAACGCCCATTATATTTACTCTTCTTCCTTTTCTCGTTTTTTGAGTAATTATTTTTTGTTGACTTATTTGACCGTAGCCATAACCCTGATAATCCCGATTTATTCCAACGGTGAATCGTTTGTCTTACTGTTGATTCTGCCCAGCCTAGATATTCGGCGATCTCTTTGACTGTCCATTCTCTACTGTTCATCCGCAAGATGCTTGCTCTATTTCTTGTTCGTCGAGGAACTTTGTTTTCTAACTCCAACTCCTTCAAGGTTTGATCTTCATCGAGAGTTAGCGTTATTTTAAATCCTGCTGGCACTGCTCAATTACCATCTCAAATTTATCAGATTCTATCTTACTTTTATTTAGGTGGAGCTAGGTTTGTACAAGTCCCCCAGGATTGGGGGATTTAGGGGGCGGACAAGATAACTTGAGCGACTAAATGAACAGTATTGCTCTAGGTCGCTTCACAAATAGGAATAATTCTCATTTATATCCGAACCTGTTGTTACTTTAAAAGGTTGTGAAGAATTTATCTAATCAAACAGTAGAGTACAAGCGATCGCATATCTTAAACCTTTTATAGTCATTTTAAATAGCAACCAGATTATCTTTGAAGAAAGTAGCAAATAGCAAGTAGCAAATAATATTCAACCTTACAATCAATACAAAACTACCATAAGGAAATTAATTGGAATGACTATACTTGTAAATACGAAACATGATGCTCAAGTATTATTTAATACAAGAGAAGAGTCTGATTCTAATTGCGCGATCGCTTCTATGGTTTTATATTGATATTCTGAGTTAAGGGCTATTACCAATCCCACATTACGGGATTGTTATCAAGATGATTGGTTACTTGTTTACCAATTCGATCTATCTCCTGCAATTCATCGGCAGACAAATTGACTGAGGCTGCTTTGGCATTATCTTCTGCTTGCTCTGCATTGCGTGCGCCAGCGATCGCATTTGTTTGAGGTTGAGCGATTAACCAGGCTAAGGAAAGTTGCGCCAAAGTACAATTGTGGCTTTTGGCGATGGGACGAAGCTGTTCTAGAGCTTTTTGAGCGCGTTGATAGTTTTCTCCCTGAAAAAGCGTATTATCAGCTCGATGATCTCCTTCGGCAAACTGATGATCTAAGCCAAATTTACCTGTAAGTAATCCTTGCGCCAGGGAGGAATAAGCCAAAATCGAGATATTATTGGCTACACAATACGGCACAGCATCATTTTCTATTTTGCGCCAAAAAAGGGAATAGGGAGGCTGTAAACTATCAACTCGTCCATACTGGCTTGCTTCTTCTAATTGAGTACCAGAAAAATTAGAAACGCCAATTGCGCGAATTTTGCCTTGTTCTTTAAGTTTATTTAAAGCACTCATGGTTTCTTCAATAGGCACAACCTCGTTATTAAAAGCACCAGAAGGCCAATGAATTTGATATAAATCGATATAGTCGGTATTGAGATTTTTTAAAGAGCGATCGCAAGCTTCGATTACCCGATCGTATTGAAGGTGATTGGCAAATACTTTAGAAGCATAAACAACGCGATCGCGCATGTCACTTAAGGCTTTGGCGACAATTTGTTCTGAATGTCCTGCGCCATAAACTTCTGCTGTATCTATAGTGGTTATCCCAGCTTCATAAGCTTGGCGAATAGCTTTGATGGTTTCTGCGTCTTCAATGCCTACCCACATCTTTTTACCTGCTTGCCAAGTTCCCATCAGGATGGGAGTAATTTGGATCTCAGATTTTCCTAGCGATCGCGTTTCCATAATCTATAGTTTTTTGCTGTATCGATTCTTATAGATATTATGATCGATTTTAAGCGTAGTTTTTTGTGCATTAGCGTTTAACAGTGCGAGGATGTTAAAAATCTGTATTTAAACTGTTTTGTTGTTTTTGATATTCTCTATTTTGACGACGATCTTCTTGACGCGCCTTTTTCTCTGAGGTTAGCTGCTCGTAACAGTAGGGACAAGAGATATGAGATTCATATTGGGGAGAGTTTTTATCCGCTTCTGATACAGGGTGTCCACAGGCATAGCATAGTTCATAATTACCAGGCTCTAATCCTTCTTTAACTGCAACTCGCTCATCAAAGACAAAGCATTCTCCTGACCACATACTTTCGTCTGGAGGTACGTTTTCTAAATACTTCAAAATTCCTCCCTGAAGATGATAGACCTCTTTGAATCCCTGGGAAAGCATATAAGACGAGGCTTTTTCGCAGCGTATTCCTCCTGTGCAGAACATCGCTACTTTTGAATGCTGTTTTGGGTCGAGATTTTTGGCTATGTATTCAGGAAATTCACGAAAAGATTGGGTATTGGGGTTTTTGGCTCGTTGAAAACTGCCTATTTCTACTTCATAGTCGTTTCTAGTGTCAATTACTACTACTTCTGGATCGCTAATTATTTGATTCCAGTCCTGGGGTGCAACATAAGTACCCACTTGCTGAGTTGGATTTACTTCGCTTATGCCTAGGGTAACTATTTCTGATTTGATTTTTACCTTTAGTCGGACAAAAGGTAGCTTTTGAGATGTTGATTCTTTGTGTTCCAAATCTGCTAAACCAGGAATAGTACGTAAATAGGATAATACAGTTGCGATCGCCTTACTGCTTGCTGCGATCGTGCCGTTAATCCCTTCCTTTGCCAGAATGATCGTGCCTTTGACCTGATTTTTGCGACAAAATGCCAATATTTGCGCTTTTTTTGCTTCAATTTCCGAGATGGTCACAAATTTGTAAAAAGTAGCAATGATATAAGACATGAGAAAAACAGCTATGACTGAGGGAATTCTTTATTTTGTACTTCTTGGCTAAAGTCTTGGACAGCATCAGTAATAACTTGTCGTAGGTTGACGTATGATTTAGCAAATGGCGGTTGTTTAGCGGATAAGCCTAATAAGTCGGCGGTAACCAAAACCTGACCATCGCACTGATTGCCTGCACCAATACCAACTGTAGGAATAGTCAGCTTAGAAGTAATGGTGGCAGCCAAATCTCTGGGGATATGTTCGAGGACGATCGCAAATGCTCCCGCTTGCTGTAGCGCGATCGCCCGATCGATAATTAAATTTGCGTCTTCAATCGTTTTTCCCTGTTGCTTGTAGCCTAAAATCCGAAATGACTGGGGAGTTAAGCCAACATGACCCATGACGGGAATACCCACGGCAGTTAATTCAGCTACAGTTTCAATGATGCGCGAACTTCCTCCTTCCAACTTTATAGCTGCTGCATCCGTTTCTTTTAGCACTCTTGCTGCTGCTTCCATTGCCTGCGTGATACTAGCTTGATAGCTCATAAAAGGCAAATCACAGACAACCAAGGCTTTTTTAACCCCGCGACAAACGGCTTTAGCATGATGGATCATTTCGTCTAGAGTTACAGGAAGAGTACTAGTATACCCCAAGCCCACCATTGCCAGAGAATCTCCCACCAAAATTATGTCTACTCCTGCTAAATCTAATACCTGCGCCAGACTATAATCCCAGGCTGTGAGGGAAATAATGGATCTCCCTGCTTCTTTCCATTGAGTTAATTGCTGTATAGTTACTGCCATTGCCCCTTAAGCTAGGTTGTACAATCTTATCGGCTCTCTTCCTATTATAAAAGCTGAAATATAACAACTCATTTATTAGAACATGGCAAAACTAAAATTACAAAATTTACAAAAAAAATATCGTCCTGATGTAATTCCAGTTAAAGATATCTCCTTAGAAGTTGATGACGGTGAATTTTTGACTTTATTAGGACCTTCAGGCTGTGGTAAGTCTACCTTATTACGGCTGATTGCGGGTTTAGAGCCACCCACCAAAGGTCAGGTGATGATTGGGCAAAAAAACCTTAATCAGGCTGCTCCAGGCGATCGCAATATAGCAATGGTATTCCAAAGCTATGCCCTTTATCCCCACATGACCGCAGCCGAAAACATCGCCACGGCTTTGAAGCTGCGTAAAATGCCCCAGGAGCAAATCAATCTTAAAGTGAATGATGCAGCACACAAATTAGAGTTAACTAGTTTGCTCAACCGCAAGCCTGGTCAGATGTCTGGTGGACAAAGACAAAGGGTAGCTTTAGCAAGGGCTTTAGTGCGCGATCCTGAAGTATTTTTACTAGATGAACCTCTTAGTAATTTAGACGCTTTACTGCGGGAGCAGGTTAGGGCGCAGATGAAACAGCTATTTAAAGATCAAAATAAGCCTGTAGTCTATGTTACCCACGATCAAACTGAGGCGATGTCTCTTTCTACTAAAGTAGCAGTTTTAAAAGATGGATTGATTCAGCAACTAGATCCTCCCAGTCGCATTTATTCCCATCCAGCCAATGAATTTGTTGCTAGCTTTGTTGGTAGTCCGCAAATGAATCTTTTAACCCTTAGATGTGAGGGCAATAAAGCACTTTTGGGCAGATATGAATTTGAGCTACCTCCTAAAGCAAATAGACTATCTCAAATCATCTTTGGTATACGCCCTGAAGATGTATCATTAGCCTCTTCAGAAGCAGAGTCTAATATTATGGGTTGGGCTTATTTAGTTGAGCAGCTGGGGAAAGATAATTTAGTTAGCCTCAAGATTGCAGATTCTAAAATGACTATTCGGGCCTTATTACCCAGTGATGGTGATTGGCAGGATAAGACTATTCCCCTAGCAATTAAACCAGAGAGAATTCATTGGTTTAATGCCGAAAATGGCGATCGCCTCGATCGCCAACAAAGGTAGTAGGTAGTACAGACAAGGCATGCCTTGTCTCTTTTTACTACTCACTACTCACTACTTACTAGCCTTTTCCATAACTTGTTCCGCCTTTGGTTTAGAAGCCATGTAGTTAGCTAACTGAGTGTTAATCTGTTCTCTAACAATAAAGCGATATTCAGTAAAGTGTTCTAAATAGGCACAGAGAGTCAAGTATATTTCTAGCTGACGAGGTTTTTTTAGCAATATTTGAATCAAGTTAGTCCAAAATTTTACGCGAGTCTGAGCTATAATTCCTTGCTTCCATAAAATCAAAAGAAGAGCGCGAATTGTCTTAATACTTGGTCTTTTAGACACCACGTTTTTCGCTTCACCTAGTTTCATGTAGTAGCGGAATATGCGATCTAGATAAGCTGAAGGATCGTAAAGCTGCCAAAACGCATTAACGTATTCGGTGGCGATATCTTCAATGTTTCTAGTCGGCACAAAATTCATCAAGGTAGTCTGATTGATATTTGCTGCTGAATTAAGCAATCTACCCTCTTTTTCTAACCTATCCCACAAAGCAGTACTAGGTAATGCCTGAAGCATACTGAACATTGCCAAAGGAATCTCAGTTTGTTCGACAAACTGAACAATGCGATCGCCTGCATGAGGTTTTTCGCCGTCAAAGCCGATGATAAACCCTGCCATTACCTGCATCCCTGCTCTAGTAATCTTATCAATGGATTCGGTTAGGGGATCGCGAGTATTCTGAAATTTACTGGTAAGAGCCAGACTATCTTGATCTGGGGTTTCAATGCCCAAGAAGACTTTTTTAAAGTTACATTCCACCATCAGCTTCAATAACTCTTCATCCTGTGCTAAATCTACCGAAGCTTCTGTAGTTAAGCCAAAAGGATAGCCTTTGTCCGCCATCCAAACTTTTAATTCTTTAAGCAACAATTTAACGTTGCGTTTATTACCAATAAAATTATCATCTACCATAAACACTGCACCGCGCCAACCTAAATCGTAGATACGCTCTAATTCAGCTAATAACTGTTCGGGAGTTTTGGTGCGGGGTTTGCGTCCATAAAGGACAATAATATCGCAAAATTCACACTGAAAAGGACAGCCACGAGAAAACTGCACCGACATATTATCGTAGGCGTTAAGATCTAGTAGATCGTAACGAGGAATTGGAGTTTCCGTTACCGCAGGCTTTTCTGTGGAGCGAAAAACTCCACGGCGATCGCCACGCTCAATAGCAGCAATAAACATGGGTAAAGTAATTTCTCCCTCATCCAAAACTAAAAAGTCCGCAGCCTCTACTTCTTGGGGAGATGTAGTAGCGTAAGGACCACCTACGGCTACCAGCTTGTTTCTTTTTTTAGCTTCATGTATCTGTGTGAGCATATCTTTTTTCTGCACAATCATGCCCGATACAATGACTAACTCTGCCCACTCCCAGTCTGACTCAACAATCTCTTGAACATTATGGTCTACTAGTTTAAATTCCCACTGTTGAGGCAGAATAGCAGCTACTGTAATCAAACCTAAAGGTGGCATAAGGGCTTTGCAGTCTACCAAAGCCAAAGTCTTTTCAAATGACCAGAAACTTTTAGGAAATAGGGGGTATAACAATAAAACCCGCATGATGTGATGCCTCAGATTAACAATTTAAAGTTATATAAGCTTACCTGCCTAATAGGTTAAAAGTCGTTAAAGATTTATGTAATTTTCACTACTAAATCTTTATGCTATCTAACCGTCAAATATGGCAATTTGATACAACAATTAGAGAGCAAGTTTTAAAAACGCAAAAAATACCTGATAATATGCAGTTGTTTTGAACCTTTGATTAAGTTAGAAAGCAGCAAAACATTCATCAGTCGCCAATTATTTAAAACCATAAAAAAGCTATTTATCTGTATTTTTACGTAGATAAGTTATGTTAAGTAATAATCAATAAAGGTCTGAGAAATTACTGAATGTTCAGTATAAATACATAGTTAAGTTTTGAGACAAATTCTTCTATAAATCTCTATTACAATAGTTTTTTTAGGCTAAAGTTTGATTTATTAAATCTTAGCAATTGCCTATTGTAAATTTATCAGAAAAATAAAATCCATTTAAGATTTAATAAAATTGATATAATATACATCAGGGATCGAGCCTTGAATTTTTATTAAATCAAGCAGAAAATATATTTTTTCTACTTTCACTTAATTGCCAAAAGATACTTCTCAAGTGAAGCATTTAATAAATATTTAAATAGTACAGATTCCTAAGCAAGAAGCATACCAACCACAGACCTATAGCTAGATTGAAATAATGTTATCTTCCACCGCACACCCTCCTTCTGAAGCCACACTCTGCTGTTATGTAAATGCTACTGCTCATACCGAGATTGTACGCATTACTAATATTCCCCACTGGTACTTTGAGCGAGTCGTTTTTCCTGGGCAACGTCTGATTTTTGAAGCTCCAGCTATAGCTAAACTGGAAATTCATACAGGTACGGCTATTAGTTCTATTTTATCTGAGACAATCGACTGTCAAGAATTGCAGCTAACTACTTCTTTAGATTCATTCGCCTAATATAATTTATACAATTGTCAAGAAAGCGATCGCCTGAATTTGCGGCGATCGCTTTTTTCTTTAATTAAATACCTGACAGCCTAACAGCTTTTCCCGCTAAGCAAAAAATTAGGGTTTGCCGTAACCACCGCCACCAGGAGTTTCAATCACAAAAGTATCACCAGGCTGCATTTCTACAGTAGCTTTACTATCTAGTTTTTCAGTAGTTTCATTTTGTTGTACATAATTCTCACCAGCTTTTCCAGCTTCTCCCCCTGCCAAACCAAAGGGTAAAATACGACGACGATTAGATAAAATTCCCGCCGTCATATTTTCAAGGAAACGTATTTTTCTGATCACACCGTTTCCACCATATTTTGAGCCTTGACCTCCGCTATTTTCGCGAATGCTAAACTCTTCAAGCAATACAGGAAAACGTAATTCCAATACTTCAGGATCGGTAAGCCGAGAGTTAGTCATCTGAGTTTGTACTGCATCAGTGCCATTAAAGTCTTTTCCCGCACCAGATCCACCACAGATAGTTTCATAGTACTGATACTGCTGATTGCCAAAGGTAAAGTTATTCATTGTGCCTTGAGAAGCTGCCATAATTCCCAAAGCACCGTATAAACAATCAGTAATGTTTTGAGAAGTTTCTACGTTTCCTGCTACTACTGCCGCGGGATATTGCGGGTTGAGCATACAGCCTTCGGGAATGATAATTTTTAGTGGTTTGAGACAGCCAGCATTCAGGGGAATATTATCTTTAACCAAAGTCCGAAAAACATAAAGAATAGCTGCCTGACATACAGCAGCAGGAGCATTAAAGTTATTTTCTAGCTGACTAGAAGTACCTGTAAAGTCGATATTCGCTGCTAAATTTTGACGATCTATAGTTATTTTGACCTGAATTTTGGCCCCGTTGTCCATTTCGCAGGTAAACTCGCCATCATGTAATAGGGCGATCGCTTTTTTGACGGCTGCTTCAGCATTATCTTGTACAAACTGCATATATGCCTGTACAGTTTCTAATCCGTATTGCTCAACCATCTTTAAAAGTTCTGTCTGACCTCGGTTATTAGCTGCAATCTGCGCCTGGAAATCAGCTATATTTTGGTCAGGGTTACGGGCAGGATATTTATGATCTGCCAATTTTTGTCTGATAGCATTCTCTTTAAAGTTTCCCGCCTCAACCAGTAGAAAGTTATTAAGTAATATTCCTTCTTCTTCAATATGTTTGCTTTGGGGTGGCATTGAACCTGGAGTTATCCCACCAATGTCTGCCTGATGTCCACGAGAGGCGACATAAAATATTGGTTTTACTCGATCTTGCTTGCCAAACACAGGCGTAATTATGGTCACATCGGGCAGATGTGTTCCACCGTTATAAGGATTGTTTGATAAATAAACGTTACCTGGTTTTATTTCAGCTTCTAATTCGTTAATCAAACTGCTCACGCTAGCACTCATTGAGCCAAGATGTACGGGAATGTGGGGCGCATTAGCGACTAATAAGCCATAATTATCAAAAATTGCACAAGAAAAGTCTAATCGCTCTTTTATATTTACTGAAGCTGCGGTATTTTGCAGCACGATACCCATTTGTTCAGCAATAAATTGATAGAGATTTTTAAAGATTTCTAAACGAACGGGATCTGGTCGATCGATAATACTCATAAATTATTTGGCAACAATTATTGCTTTAATTATTAAAAATAGCCTAATCTTCCATTTTGTATTTTCATGACTAAACAACGTATTTTAATTTGGTATCGTCACGATTTAAGAGTACATGACTTATTAGCTCTTGATGAGGCAGTTCAACAACAAGCAGAAATAGTTCCTGTTTATTGTTTTGACGATCGCAACTTTGGCGAAACTTCCTTTGGCTTTCCCAAAACGGGTAGCTTCCGCGCTCAATTTTTAGTTGAAAGCGTTACCGATTTACGTTCTTCTCTGCAAAAGTTAGGCAGTAACTTAATTGTACGTCGAGGTTTACCAGAAGAAATTATTCCCGCGATCGCCCAACAGCTAAATGTAGATCGGGTTCACTATAACCAAGAGGTTACGTCTGAGGAAAAACAGGTTGAGAAAAAGCTGAGAAAAGCCCTATCAGCCCATAAAATTAAAGTTAATACTTATTGGGATGCAACTTTATATTCACCAGAAAATTTGCCTTTCGGTATTAAAGAGACACCAGAGTTATATACAAATTTTCGCAAGCAGGTTGAAAAGAAAGCAAAAATTAACGAGGCTATTCCTGCACCCAAGAAGTTACCAGCCATTCTAGAAATAGAAATAGGAGATATTCCCACATTAGCCGAATTAGGCTTAGAAACTGCCGAATTTGACCGAAGAGCAGTACTAAAATTTAAAGGTGGAGAAACCGAAGCCATCAAACGCCTACAGGACTACTTTTGGCAATCAGACTGTCTGCGAGAATATAAAGAAACTCGTAACGGAATGTTGGGTGCCAACTATTCGTCTAAATTCTCTCCCTGGTTGGCTATGGGCTGTATTTCTCCGCGCTATATTAACGATCGGGTAATTGAATACGAAACAGAAAGAGTAAAAAATAACTCTACCTACTGGCTAATATTTGAACTACTTTGGCGTGACTTCTTTCGCTTTATGGTGGCAAAACACGGCAATCAAGTATTTAAAATTACAGGAATGCAGGGGGTAGAAATACCCTGGAAAGAAGATTGGCAAAGGTTCGATCTCTGGCGAGAGGGAAAAACTGGCTATCCTTTAATTGATGCCAACATGAGAGAAATAGCAGCCACAGGCTTTATGTCTAACCGAGGCAGACAAAATGTAGCTAGTTTCCTAACTAAAAACCTGGGTATTAACTGGATAATGGGCGCAGAATGGTTTGAATCACTTTTGGTTGATTACGATGTGTACAGCAACTGGGGTAACTGGAACTACACCGCAGGAGTTGGTAACGATGCACGAGGCTTCCGCTATTTTAATATTCCTAAACAAACCAAAGATTACGATCCTCAAGGAGAATATATTAAGCACTGGCTACCAGAATTAACATCTCTGACTGGCGATCGAGTTCGTGAACCATGGAAACTAAGCCAGGATGAACAAAAACGCTAT
Organism: Waterburya sp.; assembly: GCA_965218345.1. Taxonomy (GTDB): domain Bacteria; phylum Cyanobacteriota; class Cyanobacteriia; order Cyanobacteriales; family Xenococcaceae; genus Waterburya. The sequence continues at coordinate 3,195,249 of CBDCKS010000002.1, read as the reverse complement.
GGAGTGAGGTTAGGTGTAGATTATCCCCATCCAGTCGTAGACTTTTTTAAATCAGTTAAAGCTAATGAAAAGATTTATCAAAGCGTCAAAAATTAGCAGCGGTGTTCTCGAAAAATAAATAATACACATAAAAAGTAAGAAGTGAAAAAAATTGAAGCAATTATTCATTCCCACAAACTTGATGATGTTAAAACCAGCCTAATTACTGTAGGCGTAATTGGTATGACCATCTCAGAGATTAAAGGATATGGACGCAAAAAGGGTTCAACCACCCGTTACAGAGGTACGGAATATCGAGTTGACTTTGCTACCAAAATCAAAATTGAAGCTGTAGTCGAAGACGAAATGCAGGATATGGTAGTGCAACAAATATCTTTGGCTGGTCGTACAGGAGAAATTGGCGATGGTAAAATTTTTGTTTCTAGTGTCGAGCAAATTATCAGAATTAGAACAAAAGAAATAGGGATTACGGCAATTTAACTTTAAGTGCTTACAGTTTTAAACTATTTTTTAAAAAACCTTAACTTATAGAGATTAAGCTAACACCTGTATTCATGGAGTTAGCTTTGTTATTAATTAAAATTGTTGCTGTTGCAGGATTATTGCTTCTAATAGGAGATTTCCTATCTACTTTTGCTTATCATGTACCAGAACACGTTTTTGGTAAAATTCACACCATAGTTCATCATGGCAAAAATCGTAGTTTTTTTCATTATGCAGTTTTGAGTAAAAATCCTCTGGTAATTGCAGATGGCTTTTTGGGAGCATTACCATACTTTGTTTTCATACCTTTTGGTTGGCAAATATCTCCTGTCGGTACGATTGTTGGACTTATTTTGGGTGAACTGCACGTTATTTGGCGACACGTTTCTATTATCAATTGGCAAACTCCCAAGGCGATCGCCTTTTGCTGTCGATTATGTTTTATTACTACTCCAGAAAGACATTGGCAGCATCATCAAAATGTCAATTTGGCATATGGAGACATTTTTACTTTTTTTCATCTTCCTGCTATAGCTTGGATGCAGTTTTTAATTTCTTTGAAGAAAAAGTATCAAAAGCCTTTAGATATATCCAAAGCTTAACCCTATCCTTATTCTCTGTTTACTTTTCTCATCTACAGTAAAAATTAGGCTAGCAAAATCACCTTATAACAACTCATTCAAATTATGTTTCTGAGTCACAAACCAAGCTCTAAACTGTATCTAGGAAAAAGCCTTGAAGAATTACATTTACAAAAATATGAAAAAGGAGACGAAATCGTTACTCTAGATTCGGAGATTTGGCAGATTTATCGTGGCGTAGTGCAGTTAAGCCGTGTCCAGTTAAATGGTATGGAAGTATTTGTTGGCTGGGTAACGTCAAATGGTGTTTTTGGTGGTCTAGATGATTCACTTATATCCTATCGCGCTGTTGCTTTGGGGGATGTTTATGCCAGACGTTATGCGGTTCAAGACATAATCAGTTATCCTCAGTTAGGACAACAATTTTTAACTCAATTTAGCGATCGCCTGCTCAAATCACAGCACCTGTTAACAATTATCGCCATCAAAAAAGTTGAAGATCGCTTAAAAAATTTGTTGTTATTAATGAAGCAAGAAATTGGACAACCCGTAAGCGATGGCGTTCGTTTGCAGGTGCGTTTTACTCATCAGCACCTAGCAGAAACTATTAATACTACCAGAGTTACAGTGACCAGAACTTTAGGAGATTTTCAACGTCAAGAATTGCTTTACATTGACGCGGAAAAACATATAGTACTCAAAAGTTAGTAAGCTGTCTAAGTTTAATTAGTATGACGACATCGAAAGATTTTGTTGCTCCCTTTAAAAGCTTATAAAAAGGCGGAATATAGTTTTAAAAGTTAAGAGCGAGCGATAATTTATCGATCGCCTGTTTGCAGAATGGCTAGATAAACAGCGATCGACAAAATGTAACTCTAATAAAAGATAATAATCCTGTATAATTATATATTTGGACATCTTTTGTAACTGTAGTGTCAATGTCAGAGGGGAAATAATATATGTCTCGCTATAGAGGTCCGCGTTTGCGGATCGTCCGCCGTTTAGGAGACTTACCAGGTCTAACTAGAAAGAGCGCGCGCAAAGCTTATCCACCAGGACAGCATGGACAAAATCGTCGCAAGCGTTCTGAATATGCTATTCGTTTAGAAGAAAAGCAAAAACTTCGCTTCAACTACGGCATTACCGAAAAACAATTAGTGCGCTATGTCCGCAAAGCTCGTCGAGTTGCTGGTTCTACAGGACAGACCTTACTAGAATTATTGGAAATGCGTTTGGATAACACCATTTTCCGCATGGGAATGGCTGGTACTATTCCTGCTGCACGTCAATTAGTCAACCATGGACATATTCTGGTAAACGATCGCGTTGTTAATATTGCCAGCTATCAGTGTCGTCCTGGAGATGTGGTCAAAATCAGAGATCGAGATCGCTCACGTAAGCTAGTAGAAACTAACATGGAGTATCCAGGTTTGGCTAATTTACCTAGTCATTTGGAATTTAATAAAGATACCTTTACAGGTAAGGTTAACGGCATAATTGAGCGGGAATGGATTGCCCTACAGGTGAACGAACTACTCGTTGTTGAGTACTATTCTCGGATGGCTTAATTATCAGTTCAGTTATTTTGCTTTGTCGATCAATTTTGGTTATTAGCTATTAGCTTTAAGCTTCTTGCGACACTTGCTCTTTGATGGAAACCAACACCGCGAGAGTAGAATATGCCCTTTAACTCAGGGCATCAGTTGCGGCTAAAGCCTTAATTCCCGCAAAGATCGCAGTGTCGCGCTATTAGCTATTAGCTTTAAAGGCATTATTTGAGCAAACACTATCTATCATCAAGCTCAACACAACTCATTTTTATCCGCCAATTTGGGACATGGTGCGAGCATAAGTTCCTGCTTCAGTACCAGAGTCCCTATCTTTAAAGTTAATCTCAGGCTTGATTAGCAATAGTTGACTAATTTTAGCCTGTAATTTTTTACTGCTTACACCGTCACGCAAGGCAGTTTTTAAATCAATTTGACCAGTTTCGTTTAATAAGCAAGGGCGTAGCCAACCATCGGCTGATAGTCTTACACGATTACAGCGATCGCAAAAGCATTCAGACATCTGAGAAATAAAGCCCAGTGTACCTTTGGCATTGGGAATTTGAAACACATCGGCAGGACCATTTCCCTTGATGTTTGATTCTACTAAACCCCATTTTTGACGAACTGACTGCCGTATCTCTTCGGAGTCTATCCAGGCTTTTTCGCCAAATAGATAAGAATTACCAATAGGCATAAATTCAATAAAACGAATATGCCATTGGCGGTCGATGCTCAAAGCAGCTAAATCCAAAACTTCTTGGTCGTTTAAGCCTGGAATTACCACCACATTAAGCTTTAAAGGAGCGAATCCTACTTGATGAGCAGTTAAAATCCCCTCCCAAGTTTGTTGCCAGCGACTTTTGCCACGGTTACCAATTATTCGATCGAATATTTGAGGATCTAAAGAATCTAAACTAATGTTAATTCGCTTCAATCCTGCATCATAAAGTGGCTGTGCCAAATCTGCTAATAAAAAGCCGTTGGTAGTTAAGGCAAGATCTTCGCAGGCGGGCAATTGGGCAATATTTTTGACCAAATCTACTAAGCCAGGACGTAATAAAGGCTCTCCTCCCGTTAAGCGAAACTTAGTAAAACCCAAAGGAATAAATACATCTTGCACTAAAGTCAGAATTTCTTGATTGGTCAATAATTCTTGGTTAAGGACATAACTAAGCTTTGCCTCTTCTGGCATACAGTATTGGCAACGAAAGTTGCATTTATCAATCAAGCTGATGCGTAGATAGTCTATTTTAGGCATTAATATAGATTGATATAAATTAAAGTTAGATGCTTAAAGTTGTTATTTGTTATTGGTCACATTATAGAATAGTTCAATTGAAAAAAGCTGAGAGTCAATAGCGTTACAGGGCGCGATGCGGTAGATGTTCTTGTAAAAGTAAACGGCGAACTTGTTTTGCACCATATTCCATTTTCACGGCGAGGACTTTCTATATGCGTAAGTGCTCCTTTGCTAGAGCGATCGCTTAGAAATGCGATCGCTATTTATTTTTTTGCTTCTATTACTTAGCTTAATCGATCACACTACTTACACAACATTCTCTACTCAAAAGCTACCTGACTAGTTCTTCAGTAGGTTACCTATTTACTGGCTCAACTTCCACCAGAGAATCACCAACTGCTGCGGCACGTCCTAAATCAGTAAAGGTGGCAGAGGTGGCTGCATTAACCGTATTGTTGGCATGGCTAATTTTTCGCCAGTATCCCAATGGTGCAACCACAACTCCTTCACGAGTTATATCACTGAGCATTGCTGGCACCTGAAAAGCTCCTCTATCGTTATGTACCTTGACCATTTGCCCTTCAACAATACCGCGTTTAATAGCGTCATCAGGATGGATAATTACTCTTGGTTCGCCCTGAAGTTTGGAGTGTTTGGGCAAATTGGCAAAACAAGAGTTAATAAACTGGTGAGGCTTGGCAGACATTAAGCTGAGGGGATAGCGACTAGCTAATTCGGGATTGCTTGACAAAGATTCCCGTTGTGGAGTGTAAGTTGGCAGAGGATCGACTGGCTCACCTGGTTCGTACTCTTCAAATCCTTGACGAAAAGCTGGCAACACAAAATTACTATCTACTTTCATGGCAGACACAAATTCACACTTACCTGAAGGTGTAGGAAAGTTACCTTCAGCGTGAGGAACTGCTTCAATTTTTAGCTTGGCAAAGCCCTTTGACTTCAGCTCTTCTAGATCGATACCTTCCATTACGGGAGATGACCAGTCAAGTACCTCCATAACTAGCTGCTCATCACTAAGCTGAAAACACTCATCTTCAAAACCCATGCGCTCTGCCAAACGCCGAAACAGTTCCGTATTGGGGATAGCTTCTGCTATTGGTTGAATAGCTGCATTATTTAAAGTTACATAAGTATGTCCCCAAGAGAACATCAAGTCCAAGTTTTCTACCTGGGTAGTGGCTGGTAGAACAATATCCGCGTAATCTGCTGTATCGGTGAAGAAATGCTCGCTGACTACCGTAAACAAATCGTCGCGACCAAGCCCTTCAATAATCTTGTTTTGTTCAGCAGCTTGAGTTACAGGATTGCAGTTATAGACAAACAGAGCTTTGATTGGTGGATCGAGAGGAACTTCTCCCGTTAAAATGCGCCCCAGTTGCCACTGATTGAGAACTCGCGTTCCTGGTTTGATGAAATGAGGACGGTGAACCACGTCCCAACGAATCGGAAAAGGCCACATAGGGGCTTGTAACATTCCCCCTCCTAAGTGTCGCCATGACCCTACCAAAGCTGGTAGACAGCTAATAGCACGGATTCCTTGACCGCCTCCAGCCTGTTTTTCTAGAGCAACACCAATACGTACTACAGAAGGTTGAGCTGTGGCAAACTCTCTAGCAAAAGTAACAATATCTTCTACAGCAATGCCTGTAATGCTGGCAACTTTTTCTGGAGGGTAATCTTGGACGCGCTGCTTTAGTTCTGCAAAACCAGTAGTGTACTTCTCGATATAATCGTCATCGGTAAGATTTTCATTAATAATAACGTGCATCATTCCTAATGCTAAAGCTCCATCTGTTCCTGGACGGATGGGAAGATGCCAATCGGATTGTTTGGCTGTTCGAGTTCGTACTGGATCGATAGAAACTAGCTTGGCTCCATTTTTACGAGCTTCTTGAATAAAAGGCCACATATGAACGTTGGTACTAAGAGCATTACAGCCCCAAAGAACAATATATTTGGAGTGAGCAAATGTATCTGGGTCAGTTCCATGAGTAGGACCGTAGGTCATTAAGTAGGCAGTGCTGGTACAGGAAATACACATAGTACGCTCGGTTACAGTTGCTCCCAGGCGATTGAAGAAGGGATCTCCAACTGTTAATCCATTAAGTAAGCCTTCATGACCCAGGTAACTACAGGGCATAATTGCTTCAGCCCCATGTTTGGCGATTATTTGCTGAAAACGACTTGTTATTTCATCTAAAGCTTTATTCCAACTAATGCGCTCAAATTCGCCACTGCCTTTTGCTCCAACTCGGCGCATCGGATACAATACACGCTTTTCGCTGTAAACGCGGTCTAGATAGTCACTTACTTTCCCGCACAAAGTCCCCCGCGTAAATGGATGGTCTGGATTTCCTTCTACTTTGATAGCTTGACCATCTTGAACTGTTACCAGCATTGAGCAAGTATCTGGACAATCATGAGGACAAGCACCGTAAACTACTTTGGATTGGTTACCAACTGTACCGACCATAATCTTTACTCCTAAATTTTATTGACCAATTTTTGTATGAGGGATATGTAAAATACAAACAAATATCTGTTCTTAAAAAGCAAACTTAGTTTTGTTGGAGTATTAACCAACAGTCACAGATTACTGTGTCCCAACACTTTGAATAAGCTCAGGATACCTAATATCTAAAATGAATCTTGGCAATTATGTTAGGTGTCAATAAATAAAAAAATTGTTAGTTGGAATACCGTTCGATTTAAATATTAAAAAGCAGTGACAAAAAAGTTTTGGTTATTTATTTAGATATTTGTCGGTAGAGACAGTTGAGATAATATGATTACAATCGTTACCTTGTTTGTCCCCATTCGAGGTAAAAGAGAAAAAAGTAGCTAATTCCCATCAGACGTATGATTAAGAAGTAAGATAAATTTTTAAAAACAAGCAATAAAATAAATTTCAGAATGAGCTTCCAACAAGAGTTTAGCCTTCTATTACGCGCCTGTTACCCTTTGATTTATCTGCCTACCAACGAGGAAGAAAGGGCAGAAAAAGCGATCGCTGCTATTACCGAGAAAGTAGGCAAGCGTAATGTTTTTATTTGGGATTTTGTTAACGGCTATCAAGAAAACCCTAATAATGCAGGATTTGGTAAGCGCAATCCTTTACAGGCATTGGAATTTATTACCAATATGCCAAAAAATGCAGGAGGAGTATTTATACTGCGTGATTTTCAGCGTTTTTTAGAAGATATTGCTATTTCCCGCGAATTACGTAACCTAGCGCGGATATTAAAATCACAACCAAAAAATATAGTGATTATTGCTCCTCAAGTAAACATACCCGAAGAATTAGCCGAAGTAATTACTATAGTTGATTTTCCTTTACCCACTACCCCAGAAATCAAAACCGAAATTACTCGCTTAATTTCGGCAACGGGACAAACTCTATCGGATAAACTTTTAGCTGAATTTGTCAGGGCAGCCAAAGGACTATCTACAGAAAGGATTAGAAGAGTTTTGACTAAAGCGATCGCCAGCACGGGTCAGCTAGAACCAGAAGACGTGGAGCTAATCCTCGAAGAAAAACGCCAGTCAATTCGTCAGACACAAATATTAGACTTCTATCCCGCCACCGAACAAATTTCTGATATAGGCGGTCTAGACAATCTTAAAAGCTGGCTACTGCGTCGAGGAGGTGCATTTAGCGAGCAAGCTAGAGCCTACGGTCTGCCTAATCCCAGAGGACTATTATTGGTGGGGATACAGGGGACAGGAAAATCTTTAACGGCAAAGGCGATCGCTCATCACTGGCATTTACCTTTGTTGCGGTTGGACGTAGGACGTTTGTTTGCAGGTTTAGTAGGAGAATCAGAATCTCGTACTCGCCAAACTATCGAATTAGCCGAAGCTCTCTCTCCCTGTATATTGTGGATCGACGAAATTGACAAAGGTTTTTCAGGGGTAGACGGAAAAGGAGATTCAGGGACTACTAGTCGTGTTTTTGGTACGTTTATTACTTGGTTGGCGGAAAAAAAATCGCCTGTATTTGTAGTGGCTACAGCCAATAATATTCGCTCTCTTCCTCCAGAAATGTTGCGTAAAGGCAGGTTTGATGAGATATTTTTTGTAGGATTACCTAATCAAGAAGAGCGACAGGCTATTTTTAAGGTACATTTAGTTAAATTACGTCCCCATAATCTAGGCAATTATGATATCAAGCGGTTAGCATATGAAACACCAGAATTTTCTGGGGCAGAAATTGAACAGACTATCATCGAAGCAATGCACATTGGCTTTAGCCAAAATCGCGATTTTACTACAGATGATATTCTAGAGGCTGCAAGTCAAATTGTTCCCCTGGCAAAAACAGCTCAAGAACAAATTGAATTTCTGCAAAAATGGGTGGCAGCGGGAAAAGCTCGTCTTGCCTCCAAAAACAATGGTTTAAGCGATCGCATTCAAAGTCAACTTAATTAATAGATGACTAAATCTAGCTTTGTTCAACGTTTATCATCCACTGTCCAATTTATCTTGGGCTTTGTTCTTGGCATTAGTTTAATTGCGGGAATATCAGGCACAGTAATATTTGCTTACTATAAGAAAATGTCTACCTTGCCAAAAAAACCAGCTTTTCCTGAAGTCCCAGCAAAACCATCAGCATCCAAAGACATTCAACCATCCACAAGTATTGAACCTTTAGAGTCCAAGTCTAATATGGCTGAGGAATCAGAGAAGTTAGCTCAGGAAGAGGCTAAACTTGAATCCAAACCCGAATCTGAGCTACCACCCAATGCCTATCGCGCCGAGGTTACTTGGCCTCAAGGTCTAAGTTTAAGAGCCGAACCCGACGTAAATGCTGAGAGAATTGGTGGAGTAGGTTTTGAGGAAAATATTATCATTCTCGAAGATTCTGCTGATGGCGAGTGGCAAAGAGTTAGAATTCCTGGGAGTGAGCAGGAAGGTTGGGTAAAAGGGGGAAATACTAAGCGTACTTCTGAGTGAACGTGAGTTCGATGGGTACAAGATTGGCAGTAAGAAGTAGTAATTTAACCAAAAGTTCTAACGTTCACACGCAATGCTATATAAGTAATACTAAATCCGATTGGGAAAAGTATTTTAAAATTTTTAACTTATCAAACAGTTACTTACTATCTACTAAGTAGGTGGGTGGAATTAAATATAAAACAAGCGTAAGCAAGATATTACGATCTATTTTTTTTATTCATTACTCATTACTCATTACTCGTTACTCGTTACTCATTGCTGAGACCATCTTCTAATTAATTTGTCCTACCTAATTACCCAACCCAACAGTTAAGCAAATTATTTGAACAGGATTTAGTAGAACATCCGCCAAAACCGAATTTGACGACCTTCTGCCTTCTGCCATCTGCCTCCTGCCCTCTGCCTTCTTTTGACGATGAAACAATGGCGACAAAAAGCAAGAGAACTTAAAAAAGAAATCCATGCTCTTTATTATGCTTGCCAAGATGGGAGAATCTCCTGGTACGTAAAATTTTTAGCTATTTGCGCGATCGCCTATGCTCTTAGTCCCATCGATCTAATTCCCGATTTTATCCCAGTCTTAGGACTGCTTGACGATCTGATCTTACTACCATTGGCAATCACTTTGATTCTGAAACTAATTCCAACCGATATTATGAATGATTGTCGTCGCCAAGCAGAAACGGCGTTGCGAAGCCATGCCGTCAGGCTTATCGCATCACCCAAGAGTAAATTCTATCGTCAGAGCGCGACTGTAATTATTCTGGGAATTTGGTTTTTAGCAGGTGCTTTATTAATTTTATGGTTCAAGAATTTGAGTCGCTAAAATGGATCGCCATAAATAAGAAATAAGATTATGCGAATTTTGTTAGTAGAAGACGACGATCGCATTGCTAAACCCCTAGTAGAAGGTTTAAAAAACGAACGTCATGTAGTGGAAGTAGCCAAGGATGGTTTGGAGGGTTGGGAATATGCTCAAGGGGCTGAGTTTGACCTGATTTTGCTGGATCTGATGTTGCCAAAACTCGATGGAATTGAGCTTTGTAAGCGTTTGCGAACAGCTAAATCTAAGGCATTAATTCTGATGCTCACTGCTAAAGATACTGTTGATGACAAGGTGATGGGGCTAGATGCGGGAGCAGATGACTATTTGGTTAAACCATTTAAACTTAAAGAACTAGCAGCCAGAGTCAGGGCTTTATCCCGCAGAAGTTATGAACTCAAACCACAGATTTTTAGCTACGAAGAATTACAGCTTAATCCTAGTACGGGAGCAGTAACCTATCGATGTAACTCACTCTCATTAACCCCGAAAGAATATTTGATTTTAGAATACTTTTTACGTCATCCCCAGCAAATTTTAACCCGCTCGGCTATTCTCGATCGACTTTGGGAATTTGACAACTCATCGGGAGAAGGAACGATCAAAACTCATATCACTAACCTGCGCCAGAAACTTAAAGCAGCAGGAAGTAAGGATAATTTAATTGAAACAGTTTATGGCATCGGCTATCGTCTAGGTTCGTTATCAACTTAGCAGCTCAATATCGTTTGGTTAAGCCCCCCAGCCCCCAAATTTGGGGGATCTAGGTTTGTACAAGTCCCTGCCCCCTCTAATCTCCCCCAAACTTGGGGGAGACCAATCGTTCCCTCCCCAGAATTGACGAGCGACCCTGCTGCTGTTTCAGCAGCCAAGGAACGCGCGAGTTGGGGAGGGGTAGGGAGGGGCGGGGGATTTAGGGGGCGGACAAGATAACTTGAGCGACTAAATGAACAGTATTGCTTAGCAGCTAATTATTGTGTTTCAAAAGATTCGCTATCGTCTGTTTTTATCTAACCTACTTGTTTTGGCTCTAGTTTTTCTGGGGTCTGCTTTTGCGGTGCGTTTGGTGTTTGTTCGTAATCTTAGACAGCAGGTAAGCGAACGACTAACGGCAGTTGCTCAAGGAACGGCAGCTAATGCAGAGTTTGACAAAGGATATTTTGAATCGGAAACAAATTTTTCCCCACAACAGTTAAAGAAAGCTCAACAAACTTTTCAATGGTTTGATACTCAAGGAAAATTAATTGAACAACAGGGTAGCAACAGCTATGTTACTGCTTTGCCACTTTTAGCCGATGCAACTATCCAGACTCAAACCGAGGGAACTAGGCTTCAGGTCGTTACCTTACCGATTTTTAAAAGTGATGGTAGACAGCTAATGGGCTATCTCCGTGTTAGTCAGTCCTTAGAAGAAGTGAACGAAACGATCGCCAGACTTGATACGGGGTTAACCGTAGGTGCGATTGTTGCCTTGTTTCTCAGTAGTTTGGGTAGCGGTTGGCTCAACCTTCAGGCAATGCAGCCCATTGAAGAGAGCTTTGAACGTCTGAGGCAATTTACCGCCGATGCTTCTCACGAATTGCGGAGTCCTTTAATGGCAATTAGCGCCAACGCCGAAGTAGCTTTAACTTATCCTCAAGGGATGCGAGCCAGCGATGGCGAAAAATTTCAGGCGATCGCCATGGCAAGCGAGCAAATGTCCCAGCTTACAGAAGATTTATTGCTGCTAACCCGCAGCGACAAAATTGCTGATTTTGAGTTCAAAAGAATCAAGCTAACGGCTTTACTGATCGACTTGGTTAACCTGTATAAATCTCAAGCAGCAACTAAACAAATTAAGCTTAAAGCGGAGATCGAGAATAATTTATGGTTGGTCGGGGATGAAGCCAAATTAGCAAGAGCTTTTACTAATTTAATTCAAAATGCGCTTCAATATACTCCTGCTGGCGGAGAAATTGACGTAAGTAGCGTTCGCCTTGGTCGAGAAATCATGATAACTGTAGAAGATACGGGAACTGGTATTAAAAAAGAACATCTCGATCTCATCTTTGAACGTCTGTGGCGAGCAGATCGCTCTCGCTCTTATTACCAAGGAGGATCGGGCTTGGGCTTGGCAATTACCCAGGCGATCGTTCGTAACCATAAAGGGACAATTACCGTTACCAGCCAGGTAGATATCGGTAGCTGTTTTACAGTGTGTTTGCCCATAATTTCTAATTGGTAAAGTAAATACAAGGCAATTAATCTAGGAGTATTTTTATGCACAAGGATACATTAGAACAGTGGCAACATTCCCATGATTTTTCAGTTAATCGCGATCGCGCTGAAAAAAATACTACTACTGTAATGTGGCTAACAGCCGTAACAATGGTGTTGGAAATTATAGCGGGAAGTTTCTTCGGTTCAATGGCTTTATTAGCTGACGGTTGGCACATGGCAACTCATGTAGCAGCATTTGGCATTGCAGTGTTTGCTTACCGATATGCTCGCCGTCATGCTAACAACCCTAGATATACCTTTGGTACAGGAAAAGTTACTATTCTTGGTGGTTATACCAGTGCTGTTGTCCTTGGGGTAACGGCTCTAATTATTGCCATTGAATCTATAACTCGTTTTTTTCAGCCTGTTTTAATTCAATTTAATCAAGCGATCGCTGTAGCTGTTTTAGGTTTACTTGTAAATTTGGCAAGTGCTTGGTTATTACAAGACCATCATCACCACGATCGTGTTCACCATGACCACCATGACCACCATGACCAAGATCGCAACCTCAAAGCTGCTTATATTCATGTTGTTACAGATGCTTTAACCTCTATTTTGGCAATTATTGCTTTAATCGCTGGCAAGTATTTAGGTTGGATATGGTTAGATGCAGCCATGGGATTAGTCGGTGCGGGGGTTATATTCAAATGGGCTGACAATTTAGTTAGAGATACGGGTGCTATTTTGCTTGATGGGGCGATTAATAAGCAAACTAGGTTAGATATTATAAGTGTTATTGAAGCTGACGCTGATAATCGTGTTGCTGACTTGCATCTTTGGTATATCGGTGAAAATCGTTTAGCTGCAACTATTTCCCTGATTACACATTTCCCGCGATCGCCCGAACACTATAAAAGTTTACTTCAGGGAATACCTTCTCTAACTCATGTATTGGTAGAAGTTAATCAATGTCAAGGCGAGCCATGCCTGACTTCAAAGACGATCGATCATAATTATTAAAATTAACTAACATTCAAGTAAATAAACATAGCAAAATCTTGCAAACTTCCTGACGTTTACTGCTTAAAGTGAGGTATCCAAAAAAAATTGAACACTTATGAACTCTTTAACTAAAGTCATTCTAACTACGTCCTTAATTAATGCCGTCGTCTTAGGTGGAGTAGTAGCACAAGCATCGACCAAAAATCAAGCTAATCACACTATTTCTCAATGGGATAATGCTACTCAAATAGCAGAAGCTAGTGACGGGGATGGAGAAATAAATGATGCCCTAGAAGCCCAATTAGAAAAGAAAAACTCACAAGAGAATGGGTCTACTCAAGCCAGTCAAAGCGATCGCACTCAAAAAGTTTCTGAAGATCGAGGAGGAGATGAAACTCGTGAAATCCCCAATGAACCTAACGATAATGATGGAGGTGATGAAAAAGAAACTAGATAGAAATTCAGCATCGCAGATTAATGAGGTACATAATGATGTTGTTCGTAGCCAAAAGCTATTAGCTTATTAGCTTTTAAGCAGTTTAGCTCTCTGCTCATATCCTCTAGTTTTAAAGCAGATAAGCTACCATAAATTCACAGTGGTTATATATTGATAATCGAGTTAACCTATTGCCTAAAAAAGATATATATCAAGACTCTGCTTTATTTTATGCCTACTTCTAATCGTGGCACTTTGATTATTGGGATATTTAGCATTGTGCTGATCGGCGTACTCGATTACTTGATTACTGTCGATATTTATCTGTCAATTTGTTATCTTGTTCCAGTATTGATCGTTACCAAGTATTTAGATGAACAAGCAGGCATTTCATTATCAATTATCTGTACGCTTAGCTGGTACATAGCTGAGAAAGCGGCTAAAACAGACTTAAGTACTGTCATATTAATCTGGAATGCTCTGGTTAGATTGATAGTATTTTTAATAGTGGTTCATTTACTATCGGCTCTTAAAAATGCCTATGAACGAGAAAAAAATCTAGCCCGTATTGATAGCCTGACCAAAATATATAATCGTCGTTGCTTTATAGAAATGCTGTATGCCGAAAGCAAAAGAAGCATACGTAACGAGCGATGTTTAACTCTGATATATTTTGATGTAGATAATTTTAAGTCAGTTAACGATGTGTTTGGACACGCCAAAGGAGATCAATTGTTGTGTTTGATTGCTTATACAGTTACTCAATGTATTCGTGAAACTGATGTCTTTGCTCGTTTGGGAGGTGATGAGTTTGCTTTATTGCTACCTGAAACAAACTATGAATCGACTCAGTTAGTCTTAAAACGCATACAGCAAGAATTGATGATTAAGGTTAAAGAAAAACCATTTAACGTAAGCTTTAGCATTGGGGCTGTTACTTTTGTAAAATTACCAGATTCAGTTGATAAAATGCTTGAAAGAGCAGATAGCTTGATGTATCAAGTGAAAAAAAATGGTAAAAATAGCATCAAACACGAACTTTATAAAGGGTTAGATTAATATCTAAGCCTTTATAAATAGCTTGTAATTATTAATTATAAAAATCAAAGAATCTTGCGTCCGATTAAAATTTCTCTAACCTCTAACATTGCCGAATAAGTAGGAATAATATGCAAAGTGTCTGCTTGATGAGTATGTTCTAGAGCAGTAGTTATTGCCTCTTGTAAATTCTCTTTAACTACTAGTTGAAAATTAATTTTATCGGGTTCAATTTCTTCTGAGCTATAAACTAATCTTAATGCCATATCGTAAGTGCGATCGCCGCTGACAACTAGAGTCCCCCCTAGCTTAACCAACTCTTCGGTATCTACATCCCAAATCCAAGAAACGTCAGTACCGTCGGGAATGCGATCGTTTAATACTAAAAGTGTTACCTCAGATTTACCAGTCTTTTTAATATTATTCACCGCCCTGATTGTTTCATTCATGCCGACAGGGTTTTTAGATAACATTATGCGAACCTGTTTGTTATCAATTTCTAGTTCTTCCGCGCGCCCAAAGGCAGCTTTAAAGTTCTCGATCGTACCAAAGATATGGTTAGTTTTAATGCCCATTTTTTGAGCAATCAAAGCTGCTGCCAAAGTATTATATTTATTATAAACTCCGATTAAAATTTGCGGATATTCTTTACTGTCCAAAGATGCTTTGCTTTTCTCAAAACCACAGCTAGGACAATGATAATCTCCTAAATGAGAAAGATAAACTCCCTGATAGTCTAAAAGATGTCCACAGCTAGGACAATAGATTGAATCAACGGCATGAGGGATCTCATCAAGATATAATTCTGGTTCGTTAAGTCCAAAATAAAGAACCTTTTGCTTGAGTTTTTGTCCTAGACTTGAAAGGCTGGGATCGTCTGCGTTTAAAACGATAGTTGTATCTGCTGGTAAGGGTGCGATCGCTTTAACCCAACGTTGAGCAATTGTATCTACTTCACCGTATCTATCTAGCTGATCGCGAAAGAGATTTAACGCCAGAATATACTTTGGCTGACAATCTTTTAAAATTAGGGGCAAAATATTTTCGTCTACTTCTAAGATGGCGTAATCAGCGGTTAGTTTGCCAGTCATATTTGTGCTGTTTAACAAAGCAGTAATCAAACCATTGAGAAGATTAGCACCGCTAGAATTATGAACTACATCAAAACCGCGATCGCTTAAAATTTGCTTAAGTAACAAAGAGGTAGTGGTTTTGCCGTTTGTACCCACTACTAAGATTACCCCGTTGCTTACTTGCTCAAATAATAGTGGCAGCAAGCGGGAATGAAGACGACGAGATATTTCTCCTGGTAGGACAGAAGCTGCACCTAAACGCAGCGATCGCACCACTCCTGTAACAATTTTTGCGACCCCTACAGCCAAACCCAAACGAACTCGATCCAATAGTTGCATGATCTGTTTTCTTGGCGAACATATATCTTGATAACCTATTTTGCCTGGATTTGGCAGGATTTAGTTAAGACTTTGATGGTTGCTAGCTAACAAAGATTCTTTGTGCGATCGGTTGGAAACTATTGCATTTCACCCAAATATAACCTCTAGTGGTTTAAAAACGCTATTAGATTACGAAGACCGCTCGGTTCATAGTAGCGCGATCGCTAATTATAAAACTCCTCAATACATTTGTCTTATTTAGCATTAACGCAACTTGGGTATATAGCTACAGGTTCGGATACAAATGAGAATTATTCCTATTTGTGAAGCGACCTGCTTTAATTTTAAGGTGATGCGGAAAAATAATTTATGGTGGTTCTTATGTATTTGTTTTTGCGATCGCCTCTACAATAATCGATAGAAATAGATATATCAAAACTTTGTGTATATCTAAAAACAAGATAGTCAATTACAGAAGTTTTTAAAAGATTTTCAAGAATTAGTTGGCTTTTAAAACTTGCAGTTTTTTTGTGAAAAATAAAAACAAAAATCAACCGAGATATACTAATTAAAATGACATATTTTAAAAACGTATGACAACAGCTAAATTAGGTGGAAGATATCAAATTGTCGTACCTAAAGATGTTCGAGAAGCATTGCAGCTAAAGCCAGGTGATAGACTTGAAATTAAGGTGGAAAATGGCAAAGTAGTCATGATTCCCCAATCCAGCCATACTTCACGCTTATTTGGTAAACATCGTCAACTGTGGCAGAACACCGACGCAGTTGAATATGTTCGTAATGAAAGAGAATCATGGCGCAATTAAATGATATTAAAGGCAAAAAAATTGCTTTAGATACAGTAGTTTTCATTTATGCTTTGGAAGGGAACAAAAAATTTGGAGAGTGCGCCAGATTACTTTTGGAAATGATTGAGAAAGAAGAGTGTTGGGGTTTTGCTAGCGATTTGGTTTTAGCCGAATTAATGGTTAAGCCTTTACGTGAAGGAAAGCCAGAAATTGCAGAAGAATATGCTTTAGAATTGCCTTCTTTTCCTAATTTGAGTTTTTCACCACCTAGTCGTAATATAATAATTACAGCAGCAAAATTACGAGGCAATACCAATTTAAAATTAATCGATGCTCTGCATTTAGCTACAGCTATAAAACAAGAATGCCAGCTTTTTATAACCAACGATACTTCGATAAAATGCAGTGTTTCCAATATAGATATTTGCTTATTATCCGAAATTGAATTCTAGTATGAGCATAGAACAGGAAAGACAACAGGCACAAGATGAAAATACAGCAACAGAAATACTAGCTAAATTAGCCACAAGTGAAGATAAACTAACTCGTCAATGTGTAGCAAGTAATCCCAACACATCTATAGAAATCTTGCAAAAGTTAGGATCTGAATTTCCTGATGAAATTACAGTTAATCCTATTTTTGATTTGCTGCTATTAGAAAATCCAGAAAACAAATTTGTTTTGCTCTGTTTAGCTAGAAGTTCTACAACTTCAGAAAAAAAACTAAGCGAATTAGCTAATCACAAAGACACAGAAATCCTTATAGCGGTAGCACACAATCCAAATGTTACTGTAAGTATATTAAAGTCACTTGCGATACAAAGAAATCAGCATATAGATGTTCTTGAAGCTATCGTGAAAAATTCAAGAACTTCTACAAATGTTATTGATAAATTATATGAAAAACATAAATACTATAGGTTATCAGAATTAATTTTAGAAAATCCTAGGACTTCAGATCTTATCTTGGAAGAGATAGTTATTTCTAGCTGGTCAGATAGTAATAATTTTTATAGTTTGATTCTTAAACATCCCAACGCCTCCCAAGCTACTATTGAGCTGGCAAGATTCAGGAATAGCGATCTCGATACTCCTTACTATATTTTGGAAAAATTAACCAATCATAAAGACTATCGAATTCGTAACTTGATAGCTCGGTATTCTAACACGCCTGTTAAGCTTTTAGATAAATTAGGTTCGGATAATCATCTGGGTATTAAAGAAGGTCTTGCAGCAAATCCCAATACATCTGTTGAGCTTCTGGATAAAATAGGTTTGGATAACGATTTATGGATTAAAATATATCTTGCAGCAAATCCCAATGCATCTGTTGAGCTTTTGGATAAACTAAGTTCAGACAACAATGAGTATGTAAGGAAAACTGTTGCAGCAAATCTTAAAGTATCGCTAGCTACTCTCTACAAGCTAGTAGAAGATGTTCATCATCATGTGCGTGCTGCGTCGCTACACGCCAAGACATATCAGAAGAGATAGCCACGATATTAGCTCATGATATTTCTAATCATGTCAGGCAACAGCTTACAACAAATACTAGTATTTCACCTGAAGTTGTTAAATTATCAAAGGCAATTCGTGAATCTTCTACCAGTATTACAACCTCAAAGGATGTTAGAACAACATACGAAAAGTCGAAAAAATTATCACTATTGAATACTGCCATACCAGAATTAACAGCAATTACTCTGGCACAAAATAGTTCTAATTATGTTAGACGGCTGCTGGCAATCAATCCAAATATATCAATTGAAATAATCAAACAACTAAGTGAAGATGCAGACTCTTCTGTTCGCTTGGGTGTCACTCAAAATATTAGTGTACCACCAAAAATATTGGAGATCTTAGCGATAGATACAAATTATTTAGTACGCCAAGGCGTTGCAGAACATCCTAAAACGACACTAGAAATCTTAGACAAACTAAAAACTGACGAAAATGTAAGTGTTCGCGAGAAAATTGCTGAGAACCAAAATATCCCTCTCGTAATCGTTAAAAATTTAGCCCAAGATCCTGTTGCAATAGTTCGTAGAGCGATCGCCCAAAATCCTAATACACCTCTTGATATCATACAAAAACTAACTAATGATGGTAATAAAGTAGTTCGTGCTGCTGCTAAAGATAACTTAAAAAACAAACAAATAAATGAATCAGCAATTAACCGATCGCAAAATAATTAGTGCTTTTTTTATTGCGTTTACGAATGCGATCGCCAAGAAGATTAACTATCTTCATCTAAATTTGATTTTAAAATATTTTCAATATCTTTAGATCCATGAATAATCCTAATTATTTCTACTCCATTTTCAATTAGTCGATAAAAAATTAAATATTTTTCAAAACCTCTAATCGCTTTTTGTCTAATGTCTAACAAGTCAGCATGATCGAACTTACTAGATTTACCCGACTGAGGAAAGTTACCCAATTGAAAAGTGTTTTTTCGGCTGCAATCAAAAAACTGTCTGAAATGTCTAGATTACCCTCAGCTATGTATGTTGCTAATGTGATTAAATCACCAATAACAATCAGGCGTTTAATAACTTTGCCCATTATTTCTGTTTTTGCTCGATCCTGGCTTGTACCTTAGTGCGAATGTTAGCCCAATCGTTTTCTGTCATGGAGGTAGCTTCACCAGAGTTTAAGCCTTCTAATAAAAGGGATTCTAGCTTGTTCTGTTCTTTTTGAGCGCGATCGCGACGAATTAGATCTCTAATATATTCGCTTGCTGTACCATAATCACCATTTTTAATTTGTTCTGCTACATAAGTACGCATAGACTCAGGTAGAGAAATGTTCATACTTTTCATTTGTTTTAAATCAAATTAATTTTAAATGTCATAATATGTCATTTTATGCCATGAATACAATTTAGTAAATTTATGAATCAGCAATTAACTAACCAAAAAATAATTAGTGCATCTTTATTGCGTTTGCGAATGCGATCGCCTTTTTTTGCTACCTTAGCTTTGTTCGCCAAATTTATCTCGACTTCAAATATTCCTACTGCGGCAACTGACGGCAAAGATATCTTTTTTAATCCCGGCTTTTTACAGTCTCTTACCGCACCTCAACAAGATGGCTTATTATTGCATGAAGTATTACACGCTGCTTTACTTCACGTTTTACGTAGAGGAGTAAGAGAGAAAGAAACCTGGAATATTGCAGCGGATATTGTAGTCAATGGCATAATTTGCCAGCAGGGTTGTTTTGAATTGCCAAAAGGTGGTATCCGCGATCCTAAATTAGAACATCTTAGCGTTATTTATGGCGATATTTAGTCAAAACACCCACAGACTATACAGAATTCGATCGCCGTTTTATCGGACAGGGTTTATATCTAGAAACTTTACAGGGAGAATCGGTAAAGGTATATGTAGCTGTAGATACCAGCGGTTCGATAGATGAGAAACTACTGAAAATGTTCCTGAGTGAAGTAAAGGGGATTTTAAATTCCTATCCTCATTTAGAATGCGAACTTTATTATGCTGATGCAGATATTTATGGTGCTTACGAATTAAATCCCGATAGCGATATCCCTCAACCCCAGGGAGGCGGAGGAACATCTTTTGTCCCCTTTTTTAATAAGATTAGTCATGGCTGGGATAGAATGACAACCGCAGTCTGTGTTTATCTTACGGATGGTTACGGTACATTTCCCGATACTGCCCCAGAATTACCCGTTTTATGGGTAGTGACTCCTGGTGGCTTAGATTTATCCCAGTTTCCTTTTGGTGAAACCATTAGATTATTGTCAAGTTGATTACTCCCTACCGCAATATTACAACAGTCAAAGCAGTTTGATTTCTAAACTATTGATATCAACTAAGCTACACAATCTATCTTGTTTTTGGTTTTATATTTTAATTCTGCCTACCTACCGAATTGAGTTGATGCCAAAATTAAAACTGCTGTGAAATTTAGCTACACTAACGGCTATGGCGTAATTTAATCAACTTTTTTAGAGACTATGCAGCAAATATTAAGTATTTTTAGTTTAATTCCTGGTTATTTAATAATTTTGGCGATTTTTCTGGTAGTACTGCCTACTATTTTGGCAATATTATTACGTTATGCTTTGTACCGACATTTAAAGCATTTAGCAGGGAAAACTCGGCAACTATTAGGAGGAATGAAGTTAGAATCCACTCCTAAAATTGTTAGCAAATTAGAACACAGGTTTGTAGATAGTAATCTTAACCCCGATCAAATTAATACAGCCTCAGTAATTGAAGGAACATATAGCCAGGAAAAATTTTATTTTTTGGGTATGTCTTTAGGATGCGAGTTTATTGATAGTTTGTGCCGTATTCTACCCAATTTACTGCTATCCTTTGGGCTATTAGGAACTTTTTTAGGTATTACATTTAACTTGTCTAGTTTAAGTCAGACAATTACCCAGATTAATATTAATGATGTAAGAAACTTGGTCGAACAATTAAACCAGCCTTTACAGGGTATGGGGGTGGCATTTACTACCAGTTTAATTGCGATTGCCTGTAGTTCTCTTTTGACAGTTTTGAACTTACTGTGGAATACCAATATTGTTAAAGCAGGTTTACTCAGCCATCTCGAAGACTACATCGACAATATCTATTTACCCACAATACAGCCTATAAGTTCTCTAGAAGAAGCGATCTCTCAATTTAGACAGGACTTTGATGGCATGGTGTATAAACTAGGAAACACAATTGAAGCATCTATGACGAGAGCTTTTAGCCGTATCGAAAATAGCGCAGCCACCTTTGAACACGCAGCCAACACTTTTGATAATAGTCGCTTTCCTGAAAAACTTGATTCAGCTACCAATAATCTGGCGATCGCTCAAAATCAATTTTCTCAATCTTCTCTGGTATTGCAGAAGTCTACCCTCTCTTTCGATCATAATTTAGACTCTATGCAAAAACTAACGAAAAAGTTCTTGGAATTAAATCAACAGGTAAGCAATATTAATCAGCAATATTCAAGTTTGATCGATCTTAATAAGCAGAAAAATTTTATTGAGCAATCAGGTTTAAAAGAGATTCAACTAGAACTATCAAGACTGATTAATAAAATTCAAACCCCATAGTACCGCTACGCGGAAGTTAGAAGAGACAAGGCATGCCTCGTCTGTACAGTAGGGTGGGCAAATTTAATTTTTTAGTAAGTTGTTAAATTTTATTTCAACTTTGCCCAGCTTACAAATATAAGATTTTTGAGTAATAAATAACCAGTTCCATCAAGCAAAAACAAGATAATCATTATTCATGAATAAAAAACGGAAGATACGTAGTTATGAAGCCACAGAAAGCCTCAACGTCTGGCCTTCTTTTACAGACTTGATGGCTAATGCTTTTATGATTATTAGCCTGTTTCTTTTATTAGCTTTATTCAAGTCTTTATTTCTCAAATATACTGCCCAAGAAACAAAGCAAAGCTTGAGTGATACTGAAAGACAGGTGCGGTTACTTCAAAGAGAAATAGCTACTTTAGAAAATGAACTAGGAGAAAGCACTTCTAACGTGCGTCAGCTTAAAAAAGCCTCTTCCGAACTGCAAAGACTATTACTCAATAGCAACGAACAAAGTCGTAGTCGTGAAGATATTTTACAATCACAAATAAAGCGTTTAAAGTCTGCGCCTCCTGTGGTGGTGATTCAAGACTCTGGAGGATACCAGTTTGACTCTGGTAGTGCAAATTTACCTCAAGAATTAAAAAGCTACATCACCAAAGATCTTGTTAATCGCATTGAAAAAATTAGCCAACAGCGCAATCTCTACGTTGTTGAAATTATCGGGCATACTGATGGTCAAGTAAACTTTGGTGGGGGTAATTTAGACCAGCAGCTAGAAAAAGTAGCTCAGGGAAAAGAGCCTGTAGACAGTCTTAAACCTGGATCTAACGCCGATCTGGGCTTAATGCGCGCCCTAGAGGTGGTTAAAGAACTCCAAACGGTACAAGAACAAACAGGAAAACTTAAAGGAGTACAGTTTCGCGCTTATTCAGCAGCACAAATACAGCTTCCCAACGGAGATTTTGCCCAAGTCAATCGGCAAGGCGATCCCAACCGTCGCCGAATTGAAATTCGCTTCTCCCCACTAGGAAAAGCGGAAACTGTTCAGTAAATTTTTTAGTTAAACTAGGATAATTTAGAGAAGCAAGCTGAGTAAAACTTTATATTTTTCATCCCAATAATTTCAGAGATGGTAATTTTGTATTGAAACAAAATTAAACGTTACTCGTTACTCGTTACTCGCTAGAAATCTCTACTGTTGCTATTTGAAATTACTATATCCCTTATCTTTTTAAAGATGCTCGATCCTAAAATTCCTGCTGGTAGACTACAAGACAAATGGGACAATTATAAAGATCACTGCAAGTTAGTTAGTCCTGCTAATAAGAAAAAGCATACGGTTTTAGTTGTCGGCACGGGTTTGGCGGGTGCATCGGCTGCTGCTACCCTGGCGGAATTGGGTTATAACATCAAAAGTTTCTGCATTCAAGATTCTCCTCGTCGCGCCCACAGTATAGCCGCACAGGGGGGTATTAATGGTGCTAAGAATTATCCTAATGACGGAGATACGGTATGGCGATTGTTTTACGACACCATCAAAGGCGGTGACTATCGTTCTCGTGAAGCTAATGTGCATCGCTTAGCGCAGATTAGTAACCAAATTATCGATCAGTGTGTGGCTCAAGGTGTTCCTTTTGCTAGAGAATACGGCGGACTGTTAGGGAATCGTTCTTTTGGTGGGGCGCAGGTATCTCGTACCTTTTATGCCAAAGGACAAACGGGACAGCAGTTATTGTTAGGGGCATATAGTGCCATGTCTCGTCAAATTGCCGAGGGCAAAATCGAGATGTTTTCCCGTCGAGAAATGTTGGATTTAGTTTTAGTTGAGGGGAAAGCACGAGGCATTATTGTTCGCAATTTAATTACGGGAGAAATAGAACGTTACGCAGGGGATGCAGTATTACTTTGTACTGGAGGCTACAGCAACGTCTTTTATCTTTCTACCAACGCTCGTAACTCAAACGTTACTGCTGCTTGGCGATGCTATAAACGCGGGGCTTTGTTTGCCAATCCTTGCTATACCCAGATTCATCCTACCTGCATTCCTGTGTCGGGAGAATACCAGTCGAAGTTAACCTTAATGAGTGAGGGGTTGCGGAATGACGGCAGAGTATGGGTACCAAAAATACCAGGAGATAAACGTCATCCTAGTCAAATTCCTGAAGCAGAAAGAGATTACTATTTAGAAACTAAATATCCTAGCTTTGGTAATCTCGTCCCTCGCGATGTGGCTTCTCGGAATGCCAAACAGATTACAGATGAAGGCAGAGGAGTGGGAGAAACAGGACTAGCGGTTTATTTAGACTTTCGAGATGCCATTAAGAACTTAGGCAAAGAAACAATTAGCGATCGCTATGATAATCTATTCCAAATGTACCAACGCATCACAGGCGAAAATCCCTATGAAGTACCGATGCGTATTTATCCCGCCGTACACTACATCATGGGTGGCTTATGGGTAGACTATAACTTGATGAGTACTATTCCTGGTTTACACATCTTAGGCGAAGCGAATTTTTCCGATCACGGGGCAAATCGCCTGGGTGCAAGTGCCTTAATGCAGGGGTTAGCCGATGGTTATTTTGTCATTCCCTATACTTTGGGCAACTACATCGCTACTGCCGATTTACCATCTGTAGAAACTACTCACTCTGCTTTTGAAGAAGCAGAAGCCACGGTAAGGTCTAAAGTAAGTAAATTACTAAGTATTAAGGGAAATAAAACCGTGACTGAGTTTCATCGCCAATTGGGTCATATTCTCTGGGACTATGTAGGAATGTCGCGAGATAAAGCAGGTTTAGAACAAGCGATCGCCTCGATCTCAGACTTGAGACAAGAATATTGGCAAAACGTGATTATTCCTGGCGATAAGCAGACTTTCAATAAAAGCTTAGAATTTGCTGGAAGAGTCGCCGACTTTTTGGAATTGGGTGAACTTATGGCGCGGGATGCCTTGGCTAGAGAAGAATCCTGTGGCGCACACTTTCGCGTTGAATGCCAAACAACAGAAGGAGAAGCACAACGCAATGATGAGCAGTTTGCTTATGTCGCAGCTTGGCAATACAAAGGCGATGAAAAGACTCCAGAGTTACACAAAGAACAGCTAGAGTTTGACAACGTAGAATTAACCCAACGTAGTTATAAGTAGGCTGTTTGATAAGCGATTATTGGCGTTGATGAATAATAGAATTAGGAGCAAAAGTCACTAAAGTTACTAGCGATCGCCTAGAATATCAGCTTGAAGACGAAATTTCTGCTAAATATAATCATTTCAATTAATTTCCTTATGGTAACTTTGTATTAATAACAAGGTTAAAATTAGTTGCTACTTGCTACTTGCTATCTGCTACTTTTAAAAAAATCGTTTGGTTTCTATTTGGAATGACTATAACTTCTTAATTCTGATTAGTCTCGTGGCATATAGTATGGTCTAGATGAATCGCTAATATAATTTAGGTTATGTCATACAAAGCACTTGCAACCGATTACGACGGCACTATAGCAACAGAAGGGAAAGTTAGCGCAACTACTTATTCAGCCTTAAAACGCTGGCAACAAACAGGGCGATCGCTGATTTTAGTAACTGGAAGACGACTCGATAATCTCTACGATGTATTTCCCCAGGCTAAATCATTTGACTGTATTGTGGCAGAAAATGGAGCATTACTTTCTTTGCCAATTATTGGAGAAGAAAAATTATTGGGTTCGCCACCTCCCGATTCTCTAATTGAAGCCTTACGACAACGGCAAGTCGAACCATTGAAAGTAGGACGGGGAATTATATCTACTGAGATTCCCCACGATACAACCGTACTTGAAGTCATCAAAGAATTAGGTTTGGCGTGGCAGATTAGCTATAACAAAGGGGCAGTAATGCTTTTGCCAGAGGGTGTTGATAAAGATTTTGGATTGAGAACTGCTTTAAACGAGATGAATTTATCCCCCGATCGAGTGGTAGCTGTCGGAGACGGAGAAAACGATTTGCCTTTATTGAAATTAGGCGGTCTGTCTGTATCGGTGAATAATGCTGTACCTGTACTAAAAGAGGCTTCTGACTGGGTGATGACTAAAAGTTGCGGAGATGGCGTTGTCGAGTTGATTGAGAAGTTGCTCTAACAGACCCCGACTGCTTGGGCTTCGATCGAACTTCGTTAGATATTAATCGATCTGAAGCAGAATTTTACCAAAGTGGCTGCTAGACTCCATGTATTGATGTGCTTGGGCTACTTCTTCTAGTTTGAAGCTGCGATCGATGATGGGTTGCAATCTTCCTTGAGTAAATAACGGTAAAATCTGCTTGGCAAATTTTTGGGTTAAAGACATTTTCTGCTCGATTGGACGGCTGCGTAAAGTCGTTCCCACAAGCTTGAGTCGCTTCATCATCATTTGACGAAGGTTAATCTGGGTATTCGCACCGCTTAGAGTGGCAATTTGTACTATTCGTCCCTCAACTGCTGCTACTGCTAAATTTTTGTCCAGATAGTCTGCTCCCACAAAGTCAAGAATAACATCAGCCCCATAACCATTTGTAGCCTCTTGAATCTCTCGAACAAAGTCTTTAATAGTCGAGTTAATTGCTCTGTCTGCTCCTATTGTCTCAGATTGGGCTAACTTAGAATTGCTGCGACTAGTGGTAAAAATGCGACTTGCTCCCATTTCTTTGGCTAATTGGGTTGCGGCTGTTCCTACTCCACTACCTCCTGCATGAATTAAAACAATATCCCCTGCTTGAAAATTTCCTTTATCTATCAGTGCATCGTAGGCGGTGAGAAAAACTTCAGGAATAGCGGCGGCTTCAGTAAACGACAGGTTGTTAGGAATTGCCATTAGCATTCGCTCGTGGGTTACTACTTTTTCAGCGTAGCCACCTCCTGCAAGCAAGCCAAAAACGCGATCGCCTTCTTGCCAATTTTTAACCGCAGTTCCTACCCGATCGATAGTGCCAGCAAACTCCAAACCAGGAATTTCATAATCTGTTGGTATTGGAGGAGGATATTTGCCTTGGCGTTGCATCAGATCGGCATGATTGAGTCCGCAAACAGCTATATTAATCCGTACTTCGGATGGACTTGGTTCGCTTTGGGGAATTTGCTGTATTTGAAGAACTTCTAGTCCTCCGTATTCATTTAAGACAACGGCTTGCATTTGATTTCCTCTCTTACTAAAATTTAGTTCATTTAGAAGTATTAATGATTTGATGAGCGGCTTCTAACAAATTCTCAACCGTAATCTGTGGCTGAGGATAAACTTCCAAATAATCTTTCTCTAGCTGTCTGACAAAAGCAGTCTTCATGCCAACCCTTTTAGCCCCAGCAATATCCCAAGCATGAGCAGCAACTAGCCAAGTCTCTTTTAAATTATTTTGAATCATCTTGTAAACATCAGGATGGGGTTTAGTAAGGGCGATCGCATCACAAGAATAAATCTCAGCAAAGTATTGTTGTACTGCTGCCCGTTCTAATAAGTTACGGGTAGAGCTTTTGCTACCGTTAGTAAGAGCAAAAACTCTCCAGCCTGCTTCTGTTAAGGTCTGAAATGCTTCTTTTGCCCCAGGCTGTAACTCTAACTCGCTAAAAGTTGTCATAATCTGTTCCAACTGCACAGAACTTAGGTTGACACCCAGCAATTTCATGGTTCGTGGCAATTCAGCCTGTAAAAACTCCTTGAGCGGTTGATATCCCCCTGCATGAGAAAAAGCGAAGGCATCTCTTAATGATTGAGCAAACCAGAGTTCTAAAGTATAGTTCGGCGCACCCAATTCAATTAATTGCTGTCGAGGCTTTTCTAAAGAAAAACAAGTGCCGATGATATCAAAAACTACAGTTCTTCGCTCGGACATTTTTTCTCCTCAGAAGGTAATGAATTACTGCGGTCTAACTCTCGCGCTTTGTGCTTTTTAATTGACAATTATCGAGCAGTTTCTACCTTTTAATGAATGGGTTCAAGGATCCCCGTGCTTTAGCACGATTAAGTTATTAGTTATTAGTTATTAGTTATTAGTTATTAGTAGTTAATTAAAACTAGCCAAGGGGTACCCCCCGCAGGGACTAAAAACTAACGACTAAGAACTGAGAATCACCGATCGTTTACGGCGGTGAGCAGTCAATGGTGCCTCAATTAATAGTAATTGGAAACCAGCCTTTGAAGAAGATGAGTCAACCGTTCCCCGCGTTGCAAAGGCGGGGCTTTTCGAGACCCCGCGTCGCCGTCAGGCGCAAGGGAATGCTCGAATTGCGGTTGACCGTTGGTAAAAGTGAGAAATATTAAAAGAATTTTAGATAACGCTTAATTTCCCAATCCGAAACGTGATTATGATATTCTGACCATTCCCGCTGCTTGTATTTAATATATGCTTGGTACATGGTGTTTCCCATTACTTCTTTACTCAAAAGATCGGCTGCGAATGCTTCAACCGCTTCTCCCAAGGTACGAGGCAAAGATTGAATTTCCTTGACAATCAATTCATCCAAGGTATATTCATACATATTTTCAGTGTGAGGTTCTCCAGCATCTAATTCATCTCTGATGCCTTCTAATCCTGCTGCTAAGATCATTGCTGCACCTAGATAAAGATTGGTTGAAATATCGGCTGCTCTACACTCAACTCTGCCACCAGCCAGGGGAATTCGCAGCATATTGGTACGGTTATTGTTGCCATAGCAAATATATACAGGTGCCCAGGTCGAACCTGACATAGCTCCTTTGCGTACTAATCTTTTGTAACTGTTAACGGTAGGACAGGTTACAGCGCAGATTGCAGGAGCGTGTTTGAGGATACCTGCAATAAATTGATAACCCAGTTTTGAGAGTTTACAACCTCGTGCATCTTCCAAATCGAAAAATAGGTTTTTTCCAGTGTCTTTATCTGCTAAAGACATATTATAGTGTGCGCCACTCCCCGTCCGTGCCGACGATAATTTGGGCATAAAAGAAGCGAAACAGCCGTGTTTTCGCGCAATTTCTTTTGCCATTAATCGAAAGAAAGTAAAGCGATCTGCCATAGTCAGCGCATCGCTGTAATTAAAGTCAATCTCAAATTGCCCCTGAGCATCTTCGTGATCGAAGGAGTAGACATCCCACCCCAACTCATTCATAGCAGTGACCAGTTCATCAATCACCTGGTAGTTATCAAGTAAGATTGGAACATCATAAGCAGCCTTGGCTAAGTTGTCGCGATCGCTTACAGCAGCAAATTGACCATCCTCTGTATCTCGCAGAATAAAAAATTCGGTTTCAATCCCCAAATTAAAAGTATAGCCCATTTCATTCGCCCGTGCTAGCGATCGCTTTAAAATATTTCGCGAACAGGCTTCAAAAGGTGCATTTTTCAGATATAGATCGCTGGCGAACCATGCGACTTCCCGATTCCAGGGAAGGATAATCGCACTATCTAAATCGGGATGAGCAGCAACTTCTTCATCATGAATGGATTGGGGAATTCCATCTAAAGCAGCCCCCGTAAATAATTCTGAACCCTGGGACATTTGCTCGAAATGAGTCAAGGGAACCATTTTAGCTTTGCACATACCATGAATATCGACATAGCTGGCGAGGGCGTATTTTACACCCTGCTTTTGGAGTTGCGACTGGAGCGATGTTGAATTTTTATCATGTGCTTCAATCGCTGTCATAGTTTCTCCTAAAATCTACAAAAATCGTCAAGCGTCAAACAGTAAATTAGGTTCTTACAAAGGTTAATAGTATTGTTTCACTAGTTTTCTACTTAGATCTGCTCATTCAGTAACTCAACATTATCAAAAAATTCTCTAAGCCGACACCAAAACAGATTCAGCTAGTACCACGGGGCTTGCCTTATTAGCTAGATCCGTTCTTTAAAGGTGTTCGAAAATTATCTATTTAAAAATTAGTCGATCGAACCAATCAAAAAAGATTTATTCGATACAAAATCCCAGAATAATGCTGTCAAGAAAGGGAAAAGAAAGAATAAGTTTAAAAAAGTCTGGTCGTATGAGCTAAAAAAGTTGACCAACAAATTATCGGCGATTGCCACCTCCTTAGTTCGGTTTTACTTCTTGGTAAGAGACTATAAAAACAGATACCATCAAAACAAATAGAAAATTATTGCCATGCCCAGATTATATTTGGGTACTACTTAAGATAAGAGAAGCAAAAAGAGGTTCAAGAATCAAAGTGCAAAACTGGTTACTACAAAATTTAAGTGATGTACTAAATCGGGAATTACAGGACGAGGGTACTTGTATAACCAACAATAATTCTGATGCTCAATCAGTAACCCAGAGCAATACAGGACAGAAATACTATAGCGAAAAAAACCGTTTAGCAGAATTAAAAGCTCAAAAAGAGTGGAGTGGGGCGATCGCTTCAGTCGAAAAACTACTCTTGCTTGAAATTGATTCTAATCAAGAAACCCTGCCCCACCGAAAGCAGGGACTAATCTTTTCTGC
The DNA here is from genome assembly GCA_965218345.1 of Waterburya sp. Classification (GTDB taxonomy): domain Bacteria; phylum Cyanobacteriota; class Cyanobacteriia; order Cyanobacteriales; family Xenococcaceae; genus Waterburya. The sequence goes on along the minus strand of CBDCKS010000002.1, from coordinate 3,165,223 downwards.
GCCTGTTCCTTTATTAAGTAATTCTAATTTAGTTACCTGTTTTCAGTCGGCGGTATTCACCACAGATGCTTTTAATACTAACGCTTTAATGCCCTGCCGTCATTCTGTAGAAACCAATCAAGCAGTTAATGAAGATGCTGCATCAGTAGTTAAGCTACCTTTAATTCCTCAAGATCCCATTAGCCAAGAAAAATTTTGTCTAATTTTAACCGCTAACTTTGGTCTAGTTTTGGTTTTAGGTAAAGATAGAGAGTCAGCTACTAAGTTTCATTTTTCTTTCGATCCGATCACAATCGGTGAAGTTTGGGCAACATTGCGATCGCGCTTAGTTGTAACCAACTTTCATTATCTAGAACAGTTAGATAATCTAGTGAAGCATTTTAGTCCACCAAATCCCAGCTATCGCCTAGTAACTAACTTTAGCCGTCAATTGTTACAAAATATACCCGATTCGGCTACTTTGTCAGTAGCTAAAACTCGTCAAGTTGAAAATATTCCAGCAGCTTCAGAATTAGCTAAAATTCAGTCTACCTTGGCATCCAAAAAGACTAGCAGCTACGCCGAAATGGAACTGTTACAGGCTCTTACCCACGAAGTAAGAACCCCCCTAACTACTATTCGCACCTTAACTAAACTGCTTCTTAAGCGTCAGCAGGATTTTAAACCCAACGTGGTGCAGCGGTTACAAACTATCGATCGCGAATGTACTGAACAGATAGAACGCATGGAGTTAATCTTTCGAGCTGCTGAATTAGAGTCCACTCCTCCCGCTGCTAAACCAGTACAGTTAGTACAGTTTTCTTTGGAGCAGGTATTTCATCAAAGTATTCCCCGTTGGCAGGAGAAAGCCAAACGTCGTCATGTAGATTTAGATTTTACCCTCCCCTCAAAACTACCAAAAGTAGTGAGCGACCCTGCTATGCTAGATAAGGTTTTGACTGGGTTAATCGAAAGCTGTACCCGTAGCCTGCCTACTGGAGGACACATAGATGTCAAAGTGTCTACCGCCGGAGATCAGCTTAAATTGCAGGTGCTATCCCAAGCAAGTAATACTGATAATCCACTCAAATCTCTAGGGCAATTACTAGCTTTTCAACCAGCAACAGGATGTCTCAGCCTTAATCTAGAGGTGACTAAAAATATATTTCAGGCTTTGGGAGGAAAACTCACCGTCAGACAGAGACAAGAACAAGGTAAAGAACTAACTATCTTTCTTCCTTTGGGTAACCCACAGAAGAATCCTAACCTACAGAAATCTCGTATACAAGTCTAGATTTTCAAAAACATATTTGAGCTGCATATCCTTCTCTGATTTATATCTAGGTTACAACTGCAAATAATCTACCAGGAGCTAAAATTGTTTAGGGATATTCAATTCATCCATACCTTGCTTCGCTGAAGATATGGATTTCTCTCACAATTGGGTTAAAAATAAAGGTGTAGATGCGATCGCTCTTCAGGTAAATGTTAGAGAAATCAAAGATGTGCGTAAGATGTTTAGTCAGGCGATCGAACATTTTAGCAAGCTAGATATTTTAGTTAATAATGCTGCGGGGAAAAACATCTTCAAGCCTAATGCCCAAATGACTCCAGAAGAATATGACAGTATGTTTGATATTACTCGCGGGGTTTATTTTGCTCTAGCTGAAGCAGCCAAACAGTTAGCAGACGGTGGCAGAATTATTAGTATCTCTACAGGAGGAACGTCAATGACAATACCCGCAGGTGGGGCATATGCAGGTTCAAAAGCAGCAGTGGAACAAATTCAGTAATAGCTTGGCAAAAGAATTAGGAGAGCGTTAAATAACCGTTAATACAGTTGCTCCTGGCATTACCGACACAGATGGCTTGGTACTACAACAAGAAGAGGTCGATCGGCTAATCTCTCAGACTCCCCTCGGACGTTTAGGCAAACCAAACGATATTGCCTCTGTAATTGCCATGCTGGTTAGTGATGATGCTAATTGGATTACAGGGCAAAATATTCGTGCTACTGGAGGAATTGTGTAACATTGTACCGCACCGTTTATTGCCCTTTAGCACGGTCTAGCCAGCACCTTAGTTAATTTTATTCAGTATAAAGATCTAACATGAACAGCGTAACTTTAATTAATTTATTTTCCGTACCTCAAGAAATAGAAGCAGAATTTTTTAAAAGCTGGCATAAAACCGCGAAACAAATGAAACAGCAGCCAAGATTTATTGCTACCAAGCTACATCGCAATCTAGAATCAAACGGCAAGTATCAGTTTGTTAATGTAGCTCATTGGAAAAGTACTGAAGCATTTAAAACTGCTCAATCTAATGTAGAAATTATGGAAAAGCAGTTGAACGTTGAAGCTATCCCCAATCTTTATAGAGTGGAAGCTAAATATTAATCAAAGGAAAAAAGTTAAATACAATAGAAGATTTATATAAATAATGAAAACTGACCAATTTAAAATCAATCAGCTTTCTCCTCAAGCCTACAATTGGTATTTATCGTATTTGAAAACTATCGACGCTAAAAATATCGAGGTTTATGGTAATTTTCTGGAAGACGATTATGTAACGCAATTTAATAAAGGTGTTGAATCTAGCATACCAATAAGAAGCAGTAAATCACCAGACTTTCATAAAGAAAAAATCAGCTAAATATATTAAAATATTTCAGCTAGACTGACATTTAGGTTGGGTAATACATTTTCTCCAGATAAGCTGGCGGGGTTATCTAAAACTTCTTTGTTTCTTTCCTGACGATAGATTTCTACCAATTTATCATCGGGATTAATCAACCAACCTAGTCTTACACCACAGTTCATGTATTCGACCATCTTTTGCTGTAACTCGAATAAATCATCGGTAGGAGACATTAACTCAATTACGAAATTGGGTTCTATAGGTGCAAACTTCCTTTGCTGCTGCTTGCTGAGACTATTCCATTTGACATTTTCTACCCAGCTAACATCGGGAGAACGAGTCGCACCATTGAGGAGTTTGAATCCAGTAGAAGAGTCAAAAGTAACTCCTAATTTATATTGGCGATTCCACAATTCGACTTGGAAGAATAAATCTCCACTCATTTTTCCACTCTCACTTCCAGTCGGCGACATAACGATTAATTTTCCTTGAGGAGTAGTTTCAAATTTGGTTTCGGGATTGTCCGCGCACAGCTTTTCCAATTCGCGATCGCTTATCCTCTCTGTAAAAGCAGAAACATTAATAGCAGTCATGATTATCAGTAGTCCAAGTTGTTAGAGATGGTCAATGAATTATAGATATAAAAGCCTGCTTGAGGGGGGTTGCTTTTTCCATTTTAGTAATTTTTTGAGGTTCTTTTTCTTGTTTCATCGGCGATCGCTTTTGTAATTGATGACACGCCTTAAGTGGTTTGTAATATTAGTATTTCACAAAGAGATCGCCAGCCAGCTTTTTAGTGCTTTTATTTTTAATGAAGGTGTTGAATCTATGAAGAATGTAGAATTTAGCAATTAGGCTATTCAGTGCTGTTTAATCAAAAAAATTTAATATGAAATATAAAGTTATTTACGATCGCAAATGCAACCTCTGCTCAACTTTTACCGAACTTTTGCAGCAATACGATCGCGGTCAGCTTTTTGACTATATTCCCATGCAGGATGAATTAGCTTTGGCAAAATTCGGCATTGTGCCTACAGATTGCAAAGCAGGTATGATTTTAATTGATGGTAATCAGCCAGCTAAAAGATGGCAGGGTAGTGAAGCAGCAGAAGAGATTACACGCTTGCTACCCTTGGGAGATCTATTTATTGCAGCCTATCGAGCTATTCCAGGCATGAAATGGCTTGGCGATCGCAGTTATGAGCAAATACGCGACCATCGCTATGAGTGGTTTGGTGAGCGAAAAAATTGATGATTAAGAATCAAAGCCAGATTTAAGTAGTGTACTCAGCGTTAATTTCGACATATTTATAGGTTAAGTCGCAGCCCCAAGCGGTGCTTTTGCCTGTACCCACGCCAATATTTACTGAAATCAATACCGTATCTGTTTTTAAATATTCTCCTGCTGCTGCTTGCTTGAGATAGTCACTTGCTGCACTGCGGTCAAAGTCTTGGGGTTGACCATTTTTCATCAACACGATGTCTCCTAGCTTAATATTCAACTCGTCTTGATGAAACTTGACCCCTGCTCTACCTGCTGCTGCTGCAATCCTTCCCCAGTTAGGATCGCGCCCAAAAACTGCTGACTTGACTAAAGACGAGCCAGCAATAGTTTTGGCTACCTGAGAAGCAGCGCGATCGTCTGCTGCTCCTGATACCTGTACTTCAATCAGGCAGGTTGCTCCTTCGCCATCACGAGCCACTGCCTTTGCTAAATATTGACAGACTTCAGTCAGCATTGCCTCTAACTTTTTAGCGTTAGCACTATCACTAGTAATGGCGGTAGTGCGAGACTGCCCATTAGCTAAAGCAAGCACGCAATCATTAGTACTAGTGTCCCCATCTACGGTAATCTGATTAAAGCTTTTATCTACGGCTCGTTTTAGCATTTCGTGCCACAAACCAGTAGACACAGCAGCATCGCAGGTAATAAACCCCAGCATAGTTGCCATATTGGGTGCAATCATGCCTGACCCTTTAGCAATTCCACCAATGCGGACAGGACGACCCTCAATAGTAGCTTCTAAGGCAATTTCTTTAATAACCAAATCAGTAGTAACGATCGCCTTGGCAGCATCAGCACCACCTTCAACGGTAGCTTCGCTAACTACCTGGGGAATTCCTCGGCGCAGCGCATCCATTTTTATTCTTTGTCCGATTACTCCTGTAGAGGCAAGGAGTACAGCATCCCCAGAAATATTTAGTGCTTCGCCTAGCAATTTGGCAGTCTCAACTGCATCATTCCAACCAGGTTCTCCTGTAGCAGCGTTAGCCTGTCCTGCATTACATAGAATAGCTCTAGCACTTGCCTTAGTCTGAAGACGCTGACGACAATAATCCACACAGGCAGCCCGTACTTGCGAAGTGGTAAACACGCCTGCGGCGATCGCATCTGTCTCCGATAAAATCAAAGCTAGGTCTTTTGCTCCACTAGATTTCAATCCCGCAACAACTCCTGCTGCTCTAAATCCTTTGGGTGCAGTGATTCCACCGTTGACTACCTGCCAGTCCACCATTATTTCTCATTAGTTAAAGGTCAGTTTAAAGCTGATTATAGCAAGACTAAGACCCCTTAATTCAATCTAAGTTATATAGTTGCGATCGGGTTATTTGGATCGTCAACATTTAATACATCTATGGTTTTGTTAGAAGAAAATCTTTCTAACTACAATTTTGTAGGAATTGCTTATTATGCTTTTCTGGCTCAATTATAAAGTAGGATTGATTTGGAGTAAACAGTTTGAAGATCGCAAATTAAAGCCAGTATTGTACGTTTCCTTCAAGCTCACCTGGATAAATACCTTGTAATCTTCGGTAAGCGATACGATCTGCGCCAAATAAGGGTACTGGTAAACGAGGGTCTTTCAACGAGCCATGATGCAATAAGGTAAGCTTTAAAGTAATATCTACTATGATTTTAATATCAATAAATATTCTATCTTGTATAACTTTTAAACGTAGTGGTCTGGGGACACCAACTTTTTCATCAACTTCTGTAGTAACCAGAATTGCTTCAGAAGATGATAATTTCAATGCCAAACCTCTAGTTGGTTTTTGTAATTGGGATATTTTTCGAGTTCGATCTTCTTTCTGCATTTCTTGAATAGATAAATTATACAAGCGCGGAATTTGTGATTTAGCACACTCAACTAAAATAAACTGAGAGCCAATTGCTTTACCCCATGCCGTGATTGTTTCTACTTCATTCCCACGAAACACACCATCGCGATAAATTAAGATTGTTTTATTTTTTAATTTTTCCGACGATAAAAAATCTTGTAAAATCTTGGCAGGTATTTCTTCTCCTTCGGTTGCCGAATCGTTAGCTAATTGATACTTGATAAATTCTCCATGTTTGCCATACAAACGGACACAAGCACAGGAATTTATGCTTCCCGTCCCATTTTTCTTCGGTCTTCTAGAAATATCTAAGCCAATAAAATAATCAGCAATTGGCAAGGGTTCTGCTAAAACGAAGGGTAGATTACCCAGTTTAGCCAAAATGCCAGGAACAACTTGATTAAAAACATATTTTAGTTGACCTCTCATTGTCTTCTCGTAGACCATTTGGCTGGCAATTTTGCGCCGTAGTAAACGACTGTAAACCCAGGCATAAATACTGTCTCCATCACTATCATCCTTACCGCGATCGCTTTCTGGCAAAAATACCAAAACTAGATCGGGTGGAACTACAACAACTTCATCAACTAAAGTTTGTACTTTTACTCTTGCTTCTGTTTCCGATAGTCCTTCTAAAGATGCTGATTTTATATTTTCGCGGGTTAAATGTAGTCCGAATTTGTATTGTCTTAGCTGTCGCTCCAATCCATCATAAAAAGGTCTGTCTGGCAATGACATAAAATTGAGGATTGCCAAACGTATTGGTCTTTTTAGATCCTCAAAGTTTTTGTGGCGGGAATAAACGCCTCCTTGAGATAATCCTCGTAATGTTTTACTTTTTGAACATTTAACGCCATTACCAAAGAGCATTAAAGTATCTTCTAATTTTGCATCAGGAGTCCAAAATAAATTGGAATGTTGTTTATTATTAATACATTTACTATTAATCTTTAATCGATAATCAATCAATATCTTGTTAGCTTCTTTTTTATATTGAGATAACAACCGTTGTCTTTCTTGATACTTTATTTTTGTGTGCTTCAGCAAAGTGCCATATTCAACATTAAATCTCTTCGCAGTGTAAGACGTAACACAAGGACGTAAGGCAGCCAGGGCATAATCATAAAGACGAGAATTTTTACTAAATTTAATACTGACAACTGGCTGATCGTCTGGTGCTATCAGCAATTGTTCTTTGCTAGTCGAACCCGATGCCTGTTTCAATAATTTTTCTCTTTGTTCTCCTATTGTTCTGTTGAATTCAACAATAGTTGCCGTACTATTACTATCTGTATCTCTAACTAGTAAACCAATTAATAGTTTTTCTGGCTCGTTACGTTCAGGATGATTGTTTAAAAAATGCTCTAAACTTTCTCTGTATAAAAAAGCACTTTTTGAGGTAAAACTAATTGCTGATAGTGTTTTATTATTTATTTCAACAGTTTCCGACCAGAATTCACATTCTCTTTTGACTATTACCTTGTCTTGGTTAAAGACTACTTCAGAGGAGAAGCGACAGTTTATCTGTAAAATACGTACTGCTAGTTGAGCAATAATTGACGCTGTAACTTTTGGCTCATCCACCCATTGAATAAAGTAAGTGCGATCGCCTAATTTATCTTTAAGTTTTTCTTGAATATGTTCTGAAGCTATCTTCCAGTTTTCTTTTAGAGGTATTTCTATATTTGGTTGACTTAGAACCCAAAAATATCCTTTCTCCCAAATAACAACAACGCCAGGAAATTGCTTACTAAAGTGCCAACCCACACTGTTTCCTAGTTCTTGACTGATTGTTGGGCTGAGACGAAAACTTTTTACATTTAATTGGGAATAGGTTAAGGGAAAAATTTCACTCAGATGAGTATTAGACATTAATTAGCCTCAAAATTTATTTTGAATCAACTTCTGGTGCAGCATATTCACATACAGAATTAAAAGCACAGTATTTGCAGGAAGAGCCAGGATTAGCAGGAAAGATGCGCTCGAATAAATCGGGATTACGTTTATAGCTTTGTAAATCTTGTTGCAGCTTTTTGGCTACCAAAGACAGTTCTATACAAACTGATTCAATGGCTTGGGGTGAAGCAGGAAGTGGTTCTGATGCAACTTGCGTTTCTAAATTGTAGAATGAGGCGATCGCTTTTTGACTGGGATAAAGATGCTTGGCTGCTAACAGATATACATAGGCTTGGCGTAAATCAAAGTCACTTTTGCCAGTTTTAAAATCTAAGATATGGATGGTGTTATCTGGTTCAAGTAAAACGCAGTCAAAGGCTGCAAATAAAGCAAAAGTCAAACTACCGTATTTAATTGGTATTGGTTCGGGATAAGATTCATCTCCGCGTGAGAGTTCTACAATATTTTTGTCAAGTAGGATTGGTTTTTGATAGTAGTTGTTTAAAATTAATTCAACTCTTTCTCTAATTTCTATTAACTCTTGTGATAGCTTTAGTATCTCAGCAACTTTTTCTACTCCATCTGGTTTAGATAGCAACTGAACATTTTGATGAAATTCATAAACTCCTCTTTGCGCCAAATGACCAATTCTTTGAGCAGTATTATCTAAAGTTGCTAACTCTTTAATTACAGGCTCTTTTTTTCTAGCTCTGCTATAACCTCGTTTGCGATCGCAATGCCAGTCTTCTTTTCCTATTGGCGGTGAAATCTGTGACCAAATACTATAGCTGGCGTAATATTCCCAATATTTACCCATATATAAATTTTACTTTGCTGAATGTGGGACGAAATGCGTCAAAACTATATCTCTAGTAAATCATTACTCATTTATCTATCTTGGTTGATTAAATCAATCAACTCAATCAGCTATACAATAACATTGGTTGACTAAATCAATCAATACCCTTTATTATTTTTTTTAACAGGTGTCGTAAAAACAGTGAGCAGTAAAACTTTTGGCAAGCTAATTCGTCAAGCTCGTCGAGATCGAGAATATAGCCAAAGAGAACTAGCAAAAATAGTTGGAGTTAATTTTACTTATCTATCTAAGTTAGAAAATGACCATGCAGATTATCCTCCCAGCCAAGAGGTAATTCAATCTCTAGCTAGGCATCTCAATCTTGACGAGACAGAATTGACTCAATTAGCAGGGAGAATTAATCCTGAAGATGCTGAAATTTTTCAAGACTTATTTAAGCAATATCAGGAGATGCCTGTATTGTTGCGCCGTATGCGAGATAATCCTGAGTTTGCCAAAAAAGTTTTTTTAGAAGCCGATCAAAATAAAACTGAGGAAGAATAAGCAAATTGAACGTAATTAAACCTTTTCGTTTTTATTCTAAAGCCGAACTAGAAACCATAGCTGCTAAGCTGCGTCTAAAAGTAGAGCAAAATCGTCGTCGCCGTTTAAACGCAGATTCCATAGCTGAAGGAATAGCTGATTACTTAGATTTATGTATTGTGAGAAAAAGCATTCCTGCCGATAGCCAAGGAAATATTGCTGCCATGATTATTCCAGTTAAAAAGCTGGTTTATATCAATGAGGATATTTCAGCTTTAGAAGGAGGGTTTGGACAGTCTACAATTGCTCATGAAATTGGACACTGGATATTACATATAGATCGGCAAGCGGTAGGAGAATATATCGATCGCGAAGAAAAGGGAATCAAAATAGAAGTTCAACCTTTTTTATGCCGTAGTGAGCAGTCTGCAAAAGGTATTGAATGGCAAGCTCAATATTTTGCGGGTTGCCTGTTGATGCCTAAATATAAGTTGGTAGAGGCCAGACAAGGGCGAGACTTAACTAACTGGAAACATTTATATGCGCTCGCCAATGAATTTGGAGTAACAATATCTAATCTTCTTTATCGCCTAAAATCTTTAGGTTGGATTATAAAAAATGATAATTCAAAGCGAATTTATTTAGGTAAAATTGCGAATTAATAATTAGGTAAATATTAGTTAAATTAAGAGTTAAGATGATATTAAGGTTAATAATTTGTAATTTTTAAAGGCTTAGTTAAAATTGATACAAAGATATACTGTCCATCATAAAAAACACTACAATAGATAAGATAATATCTTAATAAATATTCATACTTGATAAATATTCATACTTGAACTTAAGTTAAACAGTTGTTAAACAAGCTTGGTTAATTGTTAAATAACCAATTGCTTGTTCTTAATTTAACTGTGCAATTCTGATAGGTGAAAGAGCAAAAATATGGAAATAACACTATCAAATTATTTCTATGTTTTTGTTTGCAAATTTTAGGAATTTACATTTCACTTAACTAGAAAATACAACATGGCTAATGAACTAGCTGGTTTTGCTACTTTGCCAGCAGATACTTTCGCTGAGGGCAGTCCCGCGGGGGGCAATGATGGCGAAGGTAATCCTATAGATGCCAATGGACGTACTGGTCCTTTTGAAGGACAACCTATACAAGGTTTTAGTGGCGTACAGTTTGCTCCAGGAAATACAGGGGCATTTTGGTTTTTATCTGATAATGGCTTTGGTAGCCAAGAAAACAGCCAAGATTATCTATTACGCATCTATCAAGCAGATCCAAATTTTGCAGGAGTAGAAAATGGTGACGGAACTATCGAGATAGAAGACTTTATTCAACTATCAGATCCTGACAAGCTTATTGATTTTGATATTGTTAATCAAGATAGTAAAGAGCGTTTGCTTACAGGGGGAGACTTTGATGTTGAGTCCTTTGTAATTGACGACAATGATGATATTTGGGTAGGAGATGAATTTGGTCCTTACTTATTGCACTTTGATTCAGAAGGTAAGTTACTCGAAGCACCAATTGCAACTCCTAACATTACTAATTTAAATACACTGAATGGTCAAGACCCATTAGTTATTGCACATCGTGGCGCAAGTGGGGTGTTACCAGAGCATACCTTAGAAGCTTACCGTGTGGCGATCGCTCAAGGAGCAGATTTTATTGAACCAGACTTAGTATCTACTAAAGATGGGGTTCTGATAGATCGTCATGAACCAATATTAGACGACACTACCAACGTCGCCGAAGTGTTTGGTAAAGACAGGATGTCTACTAAGATCCTGGATGGCGAAGAGGTGACGGCATACTTTGCTGAAGACTTTACTTTAGAAGAAATTAAGCAGATACGAGCCGTTCAACCCCAAGATTTTCGCGATCAAAGTTTTAATGATGCTTTTGAAATTCCCACCTTAGAAGAGGTCATTCAACTAGTTCAAGAGACGGAGGCAGAAACAGGGGTAAAGGTGGGAATTTATCCTGAAACTAAACATCCTTCATTTTTTGATGAGCAGGGTTTATCTCTAGAAGAACCTTTAGTTAAAACTTTACAGGATACTGGCTTTACCGATCCAGATCGCATTTTTATTCAGTCTTTTGAAGTTAGTAATTTAATTGAGCTTAACGCAACTTTAGAAGAGCTTGGTCTAGGGGATATTCCCTTGGTACAGCTATTTGGTAACACCGAAGACGACGACATCAACGAAGGTGGTGGTGGTTTTTCTGTCCCTTACGATTTTGTTGCTAACTTTGGCAAAGAAGGATTTACTCAAGAAGATGCTGTGGATGTTTATGGCGAGGAATTACTTACCGCTTTAGGCATTCTGGGCGAAGACGGTAGCTATAAACCTGAAGTCGCTCAATCAATTACCTATGGTGATCTTGCTAATCCAGAAGCGATCAAAATTATTAGCGACTACGCTAGTGGTTTAGGACCTTGGAAGAACAATATTTTGTTACGAGAGGATTTAGAAGAACCTGTAGACGGTGATGGCGATGGCAACGCCGAAATTACCACTCAGCTAACGGGGGAAGTTTTTCCACTGGTGGATTATGCCCACGATGCAGGTTTACAGGTACATCCCTATACCCTACGAAATGAAGAACGATTTTTAACTTTAGATGCCGAAGGTAATCCCCAAACCCCAGAAGCAGAGTTTAAACAACTCATTGATGTAGGCGTGGATGGCTTCTTTACTGACTTTCCTGCAACAGGAGTGGCGGTAGTAGATTCGGTTACTGGCGAGTTTGTCCAGTCTCCTCAAAATCCTGATTTAGGTGATGACTTACCTGACCTGGCTAGTTCTAAGGGTTTTGAAGGCATGGCGTTTAGTCCCGACCGCAAAACCCTTTATCCCCTTTTAGAAGGGACAGTAGATGGCGATCCTGAGAATGCCCTACGCATCTATGAATTTGATGTAGAGTCTGCTGCTTATAAAGGCTTGGTTGGTTACTACCCCACTACCGAGGGTAATCCTATTGGTGACTTTACTCCTATCAATGACCATGAGTTTCTTGTTATCGAACGGGATAACAATCAGGGAGAAGAAGCCAAATTCAAAAAGATCTTCAAAATCGATATTTCCCAAGTAGATGAGAACGGTTTTGTTGTCAAAGAAGAAGTTGTCGATCTGTTGAATATTGAAGATCCAAATGACTTAAATGGCGATCGCAACACTACCTTCAATTTTCCTTTTGAAACTATTGAAAACATAGTAGTCGCTGACGAAAATACCATCTTGGTTGCTAACGACAATAACTATCCTTTTTCCCAGGGAAGAGAAGGAAATATCGACAACAACGAAGTAATTGCCATCAATTTAGACACCCCATTAAATTTAGATTCAAATCTAGGAGGAAATATTATGAACCCCACATTTATCGAAAACACTGGAATTACAGAACAACCTGCACAAATGACAGGTTTGAACGGTTATGAGGTAGATCCAATATTTACCATTGGCGAAGAATTTGACGGTTATGCACCTCCAGGCGATCTTGATGGCTTGGGTGCATTTGCTCTAGATGACGATACGGTGAGAATAGTAGCCAACCACGAACTTAGTGAGGAAGGTTACGCCTACACTTTAGCTAATGGTACAGAATTGACTGGCGGAAGGGTTAGTTTCTTTGATATCAACAAAGAAAGTTTAGAACTTGAAGATGCTGGCTTGGCTTACGATACCATCATTAACCGCAATGGCGAAGAGGTAGACGAAGCGACAGACCTAGAATACGAAGGTCTTAATCGTCTTTGTTCGGCACACTATATTGAGGCAAATCAATTTGGAGAAGGTCGCGGTCTAACAGATAGTTTGTTCTTTACTGGCGAAGAAACCGCAGGCGGTACAGAATTTGTCCTCGATCCTGCCACTAATACTCTTCAGGCTGCGCCTTGGATGGGTCGCGCTGCTTGGGAAAATGTGACTGAATTGGATACTGGCACGACCAATAAGGTAGCCTTTATGGTTGGGGACGATCGTGAAGCTGCGCCTTTGATCATGTACGTTGGCGAAAAAGATACTAGTAAAGGCGCGGATTTACTCGAACGTAATGGTTTGGTAGGCGGTAAACTCTATACTTGGGTTCCCGATGGCGATCTGGCTGACACTCCCACTTTTACCGATGAAGATGGGGAAGAAGTAGACGATGATAATGCCCCCGATCCTGCTGGTTTTAATGGTACTGGTAACAGTCAAGCTGGTAGTTGGGTAGAACTTGATTACTATCGTCCTGACTTGGCTAGTTCGGCGGTAGATACAAATGATGATGGCGAGATCCAAGACGAGCTTGGTTATGATGACCAAGGATTTGCCACCCAAGCACAGCAAGATCAAATGTCTATTGATGCAGGTGGTTTCCAATTCTCTCGTCCTGAAGATGTAGCGACTAACCCAGAAGATGGCACTCAAGCGGTGTTAAATTCTACGGGTCGTGGTGGACGTTTTGCAGAGGACAACTTTGGAACTACCTACAAAATTGATACTGAGTTTAGCGAATCTGGCAACCCTTTAACGGGAAAAATTGACATTCTTTATGACGGAGATGATGCAGGAAACGGTCAATTTGAAGGTTCTGACTTCGGTGTACGTAGTCCTGATAATACAGATTGGGCAGATGATGGTTATATCTATCTTCAAGAAGATCGAGCTACGGCTGAAGATGAAGACTTTGGCGGAACTTCTGGAGAAGAAGCTTCAATTTGGAAGCTAGATCCTGAAAGTGGCAAATTGACTCGTGTTGCTCAAATGGATCGTTCCGCTTTACCAGAAGGACAAACTGACCCCGAACCTGATGATATTGGTAACTGGGAATCTTCGGGAATTCTCGATGTTTCTGAGTTGTTTGATGAAGCACCTGGGACGCGCTTTATCTTTGATGTTCAAGCTCACAGTGTCGAAGATGGCATTATCGCCGAGGCTGATTTAGTTGAGGGTGGTCAATTAAATTTCTTGACTACGGATGCACCTGAAGATGGGAATGGTGAAGATGGTTCGGATTTGGGTGAAGGCACTCCAACATCTGTATTTGGTACTTTAGAAGACGATATTTTAGAAGCTGGTCTAGATTTTGATACTAGTAACAACCTAATCTTTACTGGAGACGGGAATGATTTAATCGATCTTTCTCCTGGTGAAGGAAATAACCGCGCTTATGGTGGCAATGGTCAAGATGTCTTTATCTTAGGCGAAAGCGATCGCATTTTTGCCGATGGAAATGATGACCAGTTATTTGTTCTTTCTGGCGGTGATAACACTCTCACTGGCAATTTAGGTTCAGATCAATTTTGGATTGCTAACGGTCAATATCCTGAATCTACCAACGACATTACCGACTTTACTAGTGGCGAAGATGTCATCGGTATTTCTGGTTTGGGTATTGGCTACGACGATCTCAGTATTACTCAAATTGATGCTGGGGCTTTAATTTCTGCTAACAGTCATGATTTGGCAATAGTTAGTAATACCCCTGCTGATTTTCTGGCTAATGAAGATAATTTTGCCTTTGCATAATTATTACTAAAACTTGTTACTTATAAAAGCGATCGCTCCTCTAACAGAGCGATCGCTTTTGAAGTGATAAAAATGCGTCTTTCTAATGTTATACCAATTCTCAAAAAGAATGCACTAAATAGACAGGGCATCTAATATAAAAGGATAAGAAGTTAAGGAAGCAACTTTCTCAGGTATTAAAGAATTGACTGCACTAAAAATAGCCTGTTGAAGAGAAGCAAGATTGTTAAAGCTTTTATTTTTGAAGTCTTTACGAAGGTCTTGCCAAAACCGTTCAATGGGATTTAACTCTGGACTATGAGAAGGCTGAAAGATAGGAACCACATTATCAGGCCAGTGAACCTGGCTAGAAATATGAGCAGTGGCTTGGTCTAACTGCAACAGATTTAAGGTATCCCGAAAAGCGGCAGAAAATTGAGCCACAAAGCGATTAAAACAGATTGCATCGAGATGAGAAAAAGCATAGAAGAAATTTTGTCCCCTTAGAGGTTCGACTGCGCCATAAAGCCAAAAGGCTTGGCGAGGCCATTGCACCTCAATCACAGGCTTAATTCCTGTCAAAGTAATTACCCGTCCAGTCAGAGTCTTAAGTCCCCATCGGCTCTCATCTGAACAGAAGTAACGTATCGGACGCTCATGGGCAAAATGCTTGGTCATTACCTGAATTAGTTCGGGCAGTTTTTTTATATGTTGCTTGCTGCTGCTTCGTCGTCAATGGCGATCGCGGACGGGGGACTTTTAGTTTGGCTTTGAGTTTTTCGCGAACTATTCGATGTACCGTTGAATAGCCTATCTCCAGCTTGAATAACTCGATTAACCAAGAATGAATGTCTCGATAACTTTTAAAACCTTGTGGCTGAGATAACTTCGACTGAAGTTGCTCTAAAACTTGACCCTTAATCTTGGGTTTGGTTCCAGGTGCTAGTTTCACTTCTAACAATCTAGTTAACCCCCCTTGTTGATACTTTTTGAGCCATCGATAAATAGTAGATTCGTTTCTAGCTAGTCTTTGTGCTAGTTCTTGACGGCTTTTCACTTGACCACTCTTGAGCCAATAAAGCATTTGCAGGCGTTCTTTTTCTTGACCTTTTTTTTGGTGTTTGAGCTGCTGTTTAAGCTCTTCGGCAGTTTCGGTAATTTCTACTTTCAGTTTGTTCCCCATAAAAATTCATCTTGCACTTCTTTCTTCTTAATTTAGTGCATTACTTCTGAGAATTGGTATAAGGAATTAAGGAGGTTGACAAATGTACGCGCACCAAGACAACTCCCGTCTTTACAATGCCTTGAATCAATGGATGAGTCAACAAGTTAGCTGGTCACATCTATGTCATCTGAGCAAACCATAGCAGCTACAGCTTCTACCAAACGATCGTTCTCTGCGGGTAAACGTACCGCAATGCGAAAATAGCGATCGCCCAATTCAGGAAAGCTAATGCAGTCTCGGATCACAATTTGATAATTAACTAGCAACTTCTGCTGTAATTGTGTTGTTGACATCTCTGTTTTAACCAGCAGATAATTAACCGCGCTGGCTAAAGGCTGGATTCCTGGAATTGCTTCTAGCTGCTCAAATAATTGCGATCGCGCTGGTTGCAACCAGTTCCAAGTCTGTTGCTGAAACTCTTTATCCTGTAGTGCTGCTGCGGTTGCTGCTGCTGCCAGGGTATTGACTGACCAAGGATCGCGCCACTTTTGCCATTTTTGTAGTCTTTCGGAATGGGCGATCGCATAGCCAATTCTCAACCCAGGCAGACAGTAAAACTTAGTTAGCGAACGCAAAATAACTAAATTTGGATAATCCTGAATCAGTGGAATTAAGCTTTGCTCCTGAGAAGGCGTTAGAAAGTCCATAAAGGCTTCGTCAATCACCACTAGGCTAAATTGTTTTAAATAGGGCAAGATCTCCTCTCTCGTCCATAATTTGCCCGTTGGATTGTGGGGATTATTGAGCAGCAACCCCGCTTCGGGATGAACATCTACAGAAATCGGCAACGTAGGGGTGTGTCTTGGTGCGAGTGGGGGACTTTTAATTCTTCTTCCCCCCAGATTTGGGGGGCTAGGGGGGGTAGTTCTATCACACTGCGCAAGTCTTATTAAAGATAAAGGACAGGGTAATATTTTGCCATCAAAAGCATTCAAAGCCCTGGCATAGTCGCTGAAGGCAGGAGTAATTAAATATGTAACATTTTGTTGCGCTAATTCTCTACCTGCCCAGGTCAATAACTCTGCCGAACCGTTACCAGGAAGAATATATTTAGGGTCAATCTGATGATGCTTTGCCAAGTGCGATCGCAATTCTGGATATTCAGGGTCGGGATAAGCATTTAACTGACTGGTACTATTAACTATGGCAGCGATCGCGCTGGGGGGAGTTCCCAGGGGGTTAATGCTGGCGGAAAAATCCGTTAAAGCAGAAACTGGACAACCAGCAATACTGGCTGCCCAATTCAAATTTCCACCGTGTTGTGGTCTGTTCAAGATAAGTTAACTATCTCAAAAACTACTTTTTAGCAGGGGCTACTTTTTCTTTGAATAGTTTACCCGCCGAAAAAGCGGGAACTTTAGTGGCAGGAATGGACATTTTTTCTCCAGTTTTGGGGTTACGTCCTTCTCTTTCCTTGCGATCGCGACGCTCAAAAGAACCAAAACCAACTAGGGTTACTTTATCTCCATCAGATACAGCTTCCATGATAGTTTCGACGGCTGCGGACAATACAGCGTCAGCCTGTTTTTTTGTTACAGTTGCTTTTTGCGAAATGCGATCGACTAGTTCACCTTTATTCATTTTAGTGGTCTCCTTCTTATATGAATTTGTGGTTTGTGTGTCATGTAGTTCTCGGTATCTGAGAACTTAGTAGTTAGAAAATGAATCAACATAAAGTGAACATAAGTCCTGTCGTTTGAAAAGGTTATCTAAGAAGCCTAATTAGTTTGATAAAAGCCCCCTAAATCCCCCAAATTTGGGGGACTTTAAAATCTTTTCCCCCCAGAATTGGGGGGTTAGGGGGGCAAAAACCATTAGAAATTTAGCCAATATTAGTCTTTAGATATTCTCTTCATCAGACGAAGTACAGTTCACCAGCCTAATTTATAGCATCAGAGTTCTAAAAACTCACAGTATTTCATAGGCTACAGTTTTTTCACTGCCTTATTCTAAGCTCTACAAGACAAATATGGATCGTTGAAAGCGTTATTTAACATAGATTTCAACAATTTTTTCCATTTTAACCACCTAGATCGAGTTCCAAAACAGGTTACTTACCTGGTTCTCCAAGCGGGTCAACCCCAGATTTCTCAAGGAGTTCACGGCTTTCCTTGCTAGGCATAAAGTTACTTGCCAGCCCTGCATTCTCATCAATAATATTAGGAGTTAACAAAACTATTACTTCTGCTCGTTCATTGGTCTTGTCACTACTTCTAAATAAAGCACCAAGCAGAGGAATATCACCCAAAATAGGAACTTTAGAAACAGTAGTTCTCTCTTGGTCTTGAATAATTCCCGACAAGATTAAAGTTTGACCATCGCGCATCCGCACCAAACCAGAGCTTACTTCACGTTTACTTAATAAGTTAAGTGTATTAGTAGCACCCGCTCCACTATCAAACTCTTGGGTTGCACCAATCGAGCTAACACTAGGACTTACGGACATCGAAACAAAGCCATTATCGTCAATCCCTTCTACATTAACGGTTAGTACTAATCCAGCTTCTCCTATTTCTGGAGTGGTAGTTCTTGCCCCTGAATCTCCATCAATTTCTGTCTTGACGCTTTGAATAATTTCTTGAACTAAGCGAACAGTTGCTTGTTGTCCTTCTTGTACTGTTAAAGTTGGATCGGTTAAAACTTTGGCATTACCGCTAGTAATTTTGTTTTCTAGCAGGGCAAGAAACTTATCTGGTATCTCGCTTGGTTTGGGAATAGTAATTGTATCTCGAATTACTTGAGAACCTGAATCTATAATCTGAGTAGTAGTTTGTTCATTATCAGTTCCTTTGGGTCTAAAAGTAAATGTTTCATTCAGTCCAGGGTTGTCTCCACCAAAGTTGATTGCAGCGGAACCTCTATCTTGAAGAAATTGAGTGTCATTAATGCCGAAAGAGAAGCTAGCGTTAGCTGTATCTTGATTGAGCAAGTTTACATCAATTACTTTCACGTTAACCGATACTTGCCGACGACGAGCATCTAGCTGAGTTAGAAAAGAGGTAGCAACTTCTACCTTGCGAGGTTCGCCTATAAGAGTGATGGCGTTTAGTCTGCCATCGGTTGAAACCTGTAATCCTTGAAGCATTAATGCTTTAGAACCAGTATCGTCTTCGCTACCGCCATCCAAATCACTTAATGTAGGACTTGTTTCTTTTCTTTGAACGACTTTACCAGTTTCAGGATCGATGATTTCCTCGACATCGTTAGTTAGTCGTTTTCCTGTTGCACCCTGACTTGATAAATACAAAGCTGCGTTTTCAGCAGTAACCTGATTCAAGCGAATAGTACGGCTGACTAAATTTCGAGCTTGGGCTGGTAGTTGCTCACCGACATAAATAATATTGCCTCGACGATTAGCATCTAAACCAGAAACAAGCAGAACTGAATTAAATGCTTCCTGTAAAGGCTGATTTTCTAGATCTAAAGAAATAGTCGAACCTGTTTCTGCGCCATTACCACCTTGATTTCCTTGATTTGCTTGGTCGCCTTGTGCATTACTGTCAGCAAATACTAGGCTTAGATTAGCAGATTTAGCCAGGAGAGACAGTACTTCTCTGACTGGAGCATCCCGCAAGACTAGTCGGGGAACTGAGGCTGATGAGCCTAAATCTACCATGTCGGGCATGGTGTTAATGTTAGAAACCGCCATATCGCCCACGGGAGGCGCAACGGCTCTGGGAAGGGTTGCATTGGCTGCGGGACTAGGATCATCCTGGGCTTTATATACCCGTTCTTTGGTTTTGTTAGAACCATTGTCCTCAATATCGATTTTAGGATTGGGAATTAAAACATCAGGTTTTTTTAAGTCATCTGTTTGAGCAACTAGAGTCGGTTTTTCGTTATCTTTCGTCTTCTTTTGACCTAGTGCAGATTTATAGGTTTGCTTAATCTGTTTAACAGTCTTGTTACCAAATTGTGATAACTCTCTTTGAAATGATTGAGCTTTGGTAAGGCGGTTGAGGCTAAGAACCAAATTATCTCCCTGTTGCTCTAGTAAATGCTCAATAGGCACATCTGGCTCGGTAGAAATCAAAATCTGAGTATGTTCGCGATCAACCTGATGAACATCTATTGATTTAATGCCTGCAATCGGATTATCTTGTTTAAAAGAATTTCCTGCGGGCAAATCTAAGTTTGTGTTGAGTAAATTTGCTTCAATAAGATTGTCTTTACGTAGAGTGAAGAAAGAAGTATCAGCATCAGCTTTGTTAGGGGATATCTGAAAAGCTGTTTTTGCTGAACTTTTACTGGCTTTTGCCCCCCCAGCCCCCCAAGGTTGGGGGGAGAATGATTTGAAGTCCCCGCCCCCTCTAATCTCCCCCAAACTTGGGGGAGACCAATCGTTCCCTCCCCAGAATTGGGGAGGGGTAGGGAGGGGCGGGGGATTTAGGGGGCTTTTGTGTAGCAAGTTTGACTTCTCAGACGACCTCTTATTTGCTGATAGTTTTAACTCTAGTTGATTATTATCTCGATCGATTTCAATATCGGTAATATTTCGCTCCGCAGCATTAGACGGTGCAGCCATTAGCATAACGGTTAATGCTGTCAAAAATCCCAGGCGATCGCAATAATTTTTCACTCTTTTAATCCTCAACCTATACTATTAGTAAATATATTTTTTGTAGAACTATTATTTTTTGGTAGCATCAGTTTCTGACTGACTATTGCTACTATCTTTATTTTTTTTATCTCGTCTAATTTGACGTTTTTCTCTGGCAGTAAGCTCTGCTTCCTCGTCGGTTTTTTGAGCTTGTTCTAGCTCTTGTTGACTCGAAGGCAAAATAGCGTCTAGCTTGATTTGAGTTTTTAATTCTGCTTGGTCTTTAGGAACAATCTCGCTTCTACTACTAGTCAAAATTGCGGTGGGTTTATCCTCAACGGTTGAACTAATAGTTTGTACCATCAATAAAGGTTGCAGTCGTTCTAGATCCTGCAAAATTTGTTTAGTTTCATTAAAAGTTCCCTTAATACTTAGAGAAATGGTTTTGCGCTTCAGTTTTCCCTGTACTTCAGCACCCAAGGAAGCATCATCAATTGTAGTAATATCCCCTTCAGGCTGATAATCAATTAGAGTCCCTTGATTGGAGGCAACAAAATTATTTAAGTCAATTAACAGTGTTTCAAGATCATCCTCGCTAGTAAACATCGCCAGCACACGAGCCTTTACTACTTTCTGGTCGGCTAATTCTGCTTCTAGTTCGGCTAATTTTAATTGCAGATCCCCTGTTTTAATCTTTTCTAACTGTGCTTGAAGCTCAACTTTTTTGGTCGATACCTCTTTATACTTTGCTTTAGCAGGATTAACAAAGTTGATATAGCCATAAGCAGCCAAAGCGATCCCCGCAACGGCGATCGCAATTCCCGTAATCGTCGGTGTAAAGGTAATTCCAAAGGCAACGGGATAATCTTCGGCTAACCCTTTTTCCGTGGCGAAATCATCAGCAAAGGTCATTTCAATACCGCTCCTTTACGTTCTAATGTTTTTAGTCTGGTTACTAAACCAATCGAACCTTTTTTGGCTATTTCCTGAATTAATTGCGAGGAAGGAGCGTTATTTAGCTGTGCCGAAATTGCGTATTTAACTCCTTCGGGAATTTCCAAAGAAGCGTTTTCTGGCAAATCTTCGGTGTTTTCTACTTCGACTGGAAAATCACTGGTGCTGGCACCATTTAATTTAACCTGTTTGCTATCAAAAAATGGCGATCGCTGTAAGAATAAAACAAAGTCATTCACATCATCATAAGAACGTGCCACCCCTGCTAAATTAACCCCAATAGTTGGACTAGGTGCAGGTGGTGGAGTTGCCTCCGCCTCCCCTTCTTTGGCTTCAGTGGGTGGAGGTGGACTGGCTGAAGCTCCAGTAGTTTGCTGAATTGAATCTACCTGAACTCCTGGGGGAGTGCGATCGCTAATTTCCTGCATAATCGCTGCCCAGGGCTTGATTTTCTCAAATACACCTACCAAAGCAGCAGTTTCTTGCTGTGTCTGCTGAATTTCAGCGTTTGCTGCCTCAATCTTTTTGTTTTGGTTGCCCAAATCGGCAATTTCGCTTTCAATTTGTGTGACTTCCTCTTCTACGGTAGCGGTTTTAGCCTTAACACTTTGTAAATAGCCAAAGGTAATTGCTGGTGCTATTAGTGCCAATGCTATTCCCACCACAATGGGGACTTTGTCTTCAATGGCGGGTTCTCTTTTTTGAGCAATACTACTGCTCATGTCAGTAGATTGTTCTCCC
The DNA here is from genome assembly GCA_965218345.1 of Waterburya sp. Taxonomy (GTDB): domain Bacteria; phylum Cyanobacteriota; class Cyanobacteriia; order Cyanobacteriales; family Xenococcaceae; genus Waterburya. The sequence goes on along the minus strand of CBDCKS010000002.1, from coordinate 3,143,281 downwards.
CCTCTATCTCTAAGAAAATTAATATCTAAGTTATACATAAAGTCGCGCTAATTTCAATAATAATTAATACATTTAACGATCGTTATTTGGCTTAATAAACACCAGATAAATGATATTCAAGCAAACTTAAAGATCCCGCATTCCTAGTCCCAAGACAATTCCTAAACCTGGACGGCGATCTGACGCAATATCTTCATTTAGATTGAGTCCTAAAGTTGCAATGGGATCGACTTTTATGGTAGGTAAATTTAGTTTTTGGGTAAAGAATTCATCCACTTGACGAATACCTGCTCCTGGACCAGCTAATAATAACTGAACTATTTCTAAGTCTTCACTTTGATTAATATAAAAGTTAATTGAGCGACTTAATTCATCACTTAATTCCCCCAAAATCTTGATCAACGCTGCTTTTCCCGACTCAATTTGCGCTGAATTTACGCCCGTTGAATCTCCTATACCTTTTAATATATCTATCTCATAGAGCATTTCAGTTGCCCCTGTATCTGGTAAGCTCATAGCTTGGGAGAATGCTGCACGCATTTGATAAGTACCAATAGGTACTGTTCTTGAAAACTGAGGTACTCCTTCAACTACGATCGCAATTTCAGTACTATCAAACTCTAAATCTACCAATACCACCGCTTCTTTTGAGCCAAACTGCCTTAGCTGCTCTCTAATAGTTCTAATTAAAGCAAAACTATTTATTTCTAAAACGTTTAACTTTAATTCTGCTTGCTCAAAAACTTCAGTATAAAGATCGGTTACTTCTTTCTTAGTTGCGACTAATAAAACATTAACCTTTTCTATACCATCTTCATCCATAAAATAGCCAAGTTTGACATAATCTAAATCTACCTCTTCTCGCGGATAGGGCAGATACATTCCAGCTTCATGTACCATTACCATATCTTTTAATTCTGCTTCATCTAGTTCTGCGGGAACAGGAATAACACGAATAATAGCCTCTCGCATCGGCACTGCCGTAAATACTTTTGTCGCACTAATCTTATTGGCTTTAAGAGTATCTTTAATTAGTTCTGATAGAGTCAAGGAATCAACAATTTGCCCTTCTTCAAACACTCCTTCAGGGATATCTGCTGAGACATTTTTTAGCAATTTGTATTGCTGTCCTTGTTTGACTATTTGAGCAATGTTAATTTTTTGGGGATTTATTTCAATTCCCACACTGTCGCCACTTTTGGCAAAGATATTAGTTAAAGTGTTCAGCATCCCCTTTTCCTAAGTAGTATTTCCAAACTTGTACCTCATTTTTAGCTATGAAAATCTGATTTAATTGCTTGTCCTGCAAAAGCATTTTTAAGATTTATCCATAATAAATAAAATCGAGTTAACATCTTTATTTCGTTGATTAACGACTTGTCAAATAGCCAAGTATAAGTTAAGAAATATTTGATTATTTTTCGATAATAGGCTGGTCACATTGGATATTGTAGCTGCTATAAACAGCTATATAGATAAGTGCTTGTACCGAAAAAAACAGAACATACATATAGGTAAATAGTTAAAAATACGTATACAGCATTGCCATATTTACTTATAAGTAATATTGTTTATTTTGATGCCTTATTTCTGACCAAACAATGAAAAAAGCTACTTTTATTCAAAGATTTTACCTATGGTTATCAATAGGAATGATTTTAAGCTGGCTATGGGGTTGTAATCCTAGTGCCAATAAAGATCCTGGGCAGCTTGAATTTTGGACTATGCAGCTTAAACCAAACTTTACTCAATACTTTGAAGATTTAAATACCACTTTTGAAGCTCAAAATAAGCCAGTAGAAATACGTTGGGTGGATATTCCTTGGTCTGCTATGGAAAATAAGATTTTGACATCTATTTCTGCTAAAACAGCACCAGATTTAGTCAATTTAAATCCTAAATTTGCTTCACAATTAGCAACTCGCAATGCTTGGTTAGATTTGAATGAAGTAGTTCCCCCTAAAGCTAAAGCAGCCTATTTACCAAAAATTTGGCAAGCCAGCACAATTGAAGTCTGCCAACAAGACAACTGTAAAGATCGGGCTTTTGGAATTCCTTGGTATTTGACAACTACCATTACCATCTACAATCAACAACTTTTGACAGCAGCAGATATCGCTAATCCGCCTCAGACTTATCAAGAGTTATTTGCAGCCACCAAAACTATTAAAGAAAAAACAGGCAAATATGCTTTTTTTATAAGTTTTGTACCCAATGATTCAGGGGACGTATTAGAGTCTTTTGTTAAGATGGGTGTAAATTTGGTTGATGAATCAGGCAAAGCAGCCTTTGATACACCCGCAGGCGAAGCTGCTTTTCAGTACTGGGTAGATTTATATCAACAAAAATTATTACCTCCAGAAGTACTAACTCAAGGTCATCGTTACGGAATTGAGCTATATCAAGCGGGAGAAATAGCCCTACTATCTTCTGGTGCCGAATTTATTGAAAGCATTACTAATAATGCACCTAGTATTGCTGAAGTTTCTCAAGCTACCTCTCAAATTACTGGTAAAACTGGCAAAAAAAGTGTTGCGATTATGAATTTGGTCATTCCTCGCGACAGCGAAAAATCTGCTCAGGCACTTAAATATGCTTTGTTTGTAACTAATACTAAAAATCAGTTGGCTTTTGCTCAGGCATCTAATACTCTTCCCTCTACAGTTGAGGGCGTCGATCAATACATAAATGACATTGAACAGCAAGAGAAAACTGATTTAACGCAACAAGCAAAAAAAGTCAGTGCAGCTCAACTTAAAGATGCAGAAGTGCTAATTCCCGTCAGAAAAAATATTCAAATATTACAAAAAACAATTTACGAAAATCTTCAAGCAGCAATGCTTGAAGAAAAAACTGTAGAACAAGCAGTTAAAGATGCTGCTGAGGAATGGAACAATCAATCAAGTCTTTAGCGTTGATGATGAAATGCCAAAGGCTGAGATAAGTACTAATAATCGTTTTTGTTTTGGTTGAATTGCTAGCTTTTCTCAGAAAAATCACTGTAACTAAACTTTATTGCAAAGGTTGCGAAATCCCCGTTATCATTGTCAATAAGCAAGAAATAAATGATAAAAGATTGGTATGGCTTACTACACGGCAGATTCCCTAAAAGCAGAACTCAACTCTAAAGGCTGGCGCATGACTCCACAAAGAGAAAAAATTCTCCATCTGTTTCAAAATCTTCCTAAAGGCGATCACCTGAGCGCGGAAGAGTTACACGCTCTTCTAGAAAAGCGAGATGAGTCTATTAGCTTATCTACAATTTATCGCAGCGTCAAGCTAATGGCGCGCATGGGTATTCTACGAGAATTAGAATTAGCAGAAGGACACAAACATTATGAACTGAATCAACCTTATCCTCATCATCACCATCACGTTGTCTGCATTCAGTGTAATAACACTATTGAATTTAGAGACGATACAATTTTAAAACACAGTTTAAAGCAGTGTAAGAAAGAAGGATTTCAACTTATTGACTGTCAGTTAACGGTGATGACTATCTGCCCAGAAGCCATTCGTAAAGGATGGCCATCCGCTTTGCCTACAGACTGGTGCTGTACTCGTGTAATTTCTGAAAGAGAAGCCAAAGAAGAGACGAGAAAGTTAACTTAGTAGTTAGTCACCCTAAATATTCTTAGCTACTGTTTAATGTTCGAGGGTGCCTAAACTAAAACCAAGAGCTTTTTTCTTCATCATTTGAAAAATGTTAAAGAAACCATTAGCGCGAGAAGGTGTAAGACTGACCTTTAATCCTGTATCTTCAATAAAATCAGGTTCTACCTGCATAATCTCTTCGGGAGGCAAATCATTTAGTCCTTCAATCAAAAAAGCTACCAAACCTTTAACTAGTTGAGCATCAGAATCACCCTGATAACATACCCTGCCATTTTCCAGGCTGGCAGTGATATATACCTGTGATACACACCCTTTGACCTTATTGTTATCTGTTTTAGCTGACTCAGGCATTGCTGGCAGCTTTTTAGCATACCAAAGCAATTGCTCATACTTTTGTTTGGGGTTTGAGCGACGCTTAAAGCGTTCAACTATTTTCTCTAGCTTGGGAGGTAATGATGTTTCTGCTGATGACATTGACATTATTCGCAAATAAATATCTTAAAAAATTAAAATATAAGTTGACAACTCTAGCTTCAAAGACAGAGATTAGCGACCCCAGCCTTGCGATCGCCTAGTTAACTGTCGGCATCGCTTATATTATATTCACTTATTACTTTAGCAAAACACATCCTTTTCCACTTCATTTTACCGAATCTGTCCCCCGTTCGGATAAACTTTATTTGGAGAGGCACAGGCAGTCAAGAGGTTATAAGAAGTGAAAAGAGTATTAGGTATTATTCTTGGAGGCGGTGCGGGTACTCGTTTATATCCCCTGACCAAGTTAAGGGCAAAACCAGCAGTACCTCTAGCCAGTAAATATCGTTTGATCGACATTCCCGTCAGTAACTGTATAAATTCAGAGATTCTCAAAATTTATGTTCTGACTCAATTTAATTCAGCTTCTCTTAATCGACATTTAAATCGCAGTTATAATTTTTCTGGGTTTAGAGAAGGGTTCGTAGAAGTATTATCAGCACAACAAACCAAAGACAATTCTGGTTGGTTTCAAGGTACTGCTGATGCTGTTCGTCAATATATTGATTCGATCAAGGCTTGGGATGTTGATGAAATTATCATTCTTTCGGGCGATCATCTTTATCGTATGGACTACAGCCAGTTTATCCAGCATCATCGGCAAACCAACGCCGACATTACCCTATCGGTAGTGCCAATTGACGATCGCAGAGCTTCTAGTTTTGGTTTGATGAAAATCGACAATCAAGGTAGGATTATCGATTTTGCCGAGAAGCCTAAGGGAGAAGACCTTAAAAAGATGCAGGTGGATACTAGTGTATTGGGTTTGACAGCTGAAAAAGCTAAACAAAGTCCTTACATTGCCTCCATGGGGATTTATGTCTTCAAAAAAGATGTTTTAATCGATTTACTAGAAAGTAACTCAGACCAAACTGACTTTGGTAACGAGATTATTCCTGGGGCAGCTAAAGACCACAATCTTCAGGCTTACTTATTTAAGGGATATTGGGAAGACATTGGAACAATTGAATCTTTTTATGAAGCTAATCTGGCTCTTACAAAGCAGCCTCATCCCGATTTTAGCTTTTATGACGAAAAGTATCCTATCTACACCCGTTCCCGCTATTTACCACCAACCAAGCTCCTTGATTGTCAAATTAGCGAATCCATGATTGGTGAAGGATGTATCTTGAAAAACTGTCATGTTAACCATTCTGTAATTGGTGTGAGAACCAGAATTGAGGGCAACTGCACCATTGAAGATACTTTGATTATGGGGGCTGATTTTTATGAGCCTTTTGCAGAAAGAAATTCTGGCTTGCAAAATGGAGGAGTTCCTGTAGGAATTGGCGAGGGAACGACGGTGCGTCATGCCATTGTTGACAAGAATGCGCGTATTGGTCGTAATGTGCAGATTATTAACAAAGATCGGGTTGAAGAATCTCAGAAAGAAGATGACGGCTTCTATATTCGTAGCGGTATTGTTGTCATTCTCAAAAATGCAACGATCGCAGATAACACGGTTATCTAAGAACTTAAAATGCAGTCATCAACTTTTGAAAAGTTAGTTTTGAAATCAACAATTGCTGTAATTAGTCTACTAGCAAAATTTTAAAATATTGGCGAGAGTGTAGTTGATATAACTACACTCTTTTTTTGATGTGTAATTATAGAGTTAAACTTTTAAAGTAAGATCATCTAAAATTACTATTTTTCTATATATTGCCCAGGATATTCATACTAGAAAGTTTTATCAGGAGATAGCCATTAATGTCTTCCACTGAATTTAAGGATTACTATGCTATTTTGGGAATCCAAAAAACAGCAGGTGCAGATGAAATCAAAAAAAAGTTTCGTAAGCTAGCTTTAAAATATCATCCCGATCGCAATCAAGGAAACAAAGTAGCCGAAGCTAAATTCAAGGAAGTCAGCGAGGCTTATGAAGTGCTTTCTGATGCTGATAAACGCGCCAAATACGATCGCTTTGGCAAGTATTGGGAACATAGTGCCGCTACAGGATATTCTAGCAACACTACATCCACTACTAATACTCAAGTTGACTTTGGTGGCACAGATTTTAGCCAATACGGTAACTTTGAAGAGTTTATTAATGAGCTTTTGGGACGTTTTTCTACTCCTGGTACAGACAATGGCAATCAAACTTATTCTTATCGAACTTCTAATAAAAGTAACACCACGGGGTCATATTCCAACAGCAATTTCAACAGCACTTATCAAGACATTAACGATTTCAATCAGCAATCTAAACCAGTCAATAGCGAAGCTAGTATTAATCTAACCTTCTCTGAAGCATTTAGAGGTACTATTAAACGTCTAAACTTAGGTACAGAGTCTTTAGAGGCTCGGATTCCTGCTGGTGTTAAACCAGGTACTCGTATACGTTTAGCGGGAAAAGGACAAAAGAGTACTTATGGTCAAAAAAGAGGAGATTTGTATCTCAACGTCAAGTTAAATTCCCATCCCTTCTTCGATTTTGAGGGCGATAATCTAGTTTGCGAAGTACCTATTGCCCCCGATGAGGCAGTTTTAGGTGCATCTATTAGCATTCCTACCCCCGATGGCATAGTCAGTATGAAAGTTCCTGCGGGAATTCGTTCAGGTCAGGTATTGCGACTAAAAGGCAAGGGTTGGTCTTCTCCTCAAGGCAGTCGTACAGATCAGCTAGTACGTATTGTTATTGCTACTCCAAAACGAATTACTAACCGAGAAAGAGAATATTACGAAAAAATTCGGGATATTCGCAGCGAAAACCCGCGTAACAGTCTACGAGGAATTAGCCTTTAAACAATTAACAATGAACAATTATCAGCTTCCTGGTAAATTACGTGGTGGAATTTCTACGCCATGATAGAACTTGTTTTCAAATTTATTAAGTTGCCACCAAGCTAGGCTGGAGATAAGTAAGGTTGCAGATAAACTTATTATGCTCCAAGTTGAAGGTATCCCAACAAATAAAGAGATCGGGGGAATAGTTGCCCAAATTAAGATGACAAGTGCGATCGCAATTATTTTAATCTTTTTGATATTCTCTAAAGCCTGACTACAGCTAGCGCAGTTTTTAGTGTGGGAATGATAACGATCTAGCAGTTGTTCTTTTGATAAGGCGGTTGGTAAATCTTGATGGGGAAAAGGATCGCCATGATATAAGTTAACCCACTGGCGCAACTCCGAGACGTACAAATCCGCTTTAGTAGGCAGATAAAAAGCCTGACTATATTTCTCGCCACCACCCAAGGCTGCTAAATAACGCTCTTGATGATGCAGAAAAATCTGATCGTCTTCTAAAACTCCGTTTTGATTGATGTGGGAATACCATTGAGGTGCAAGTTTAATCATGAAGCGAGGAAAAGGAGAAGCAAACTTGAACGGAAAACGAGCAAACAAACGGCATTTTCCCTTACTAATTGGTGTTGCATAAACCACCGTTAGAGTGCGTCCAAACTGCTTTGAAGTAAGATCGTGCCATATTAAGCAGGGTGCAATAAAAGTTGTATATTGCGTGCCTAATTGACCCTTACGAGGTCCTTCTTGCCAAACGCCTTTAAAACCCTGTTTGCCTGATTCAGTCACCTCTAACTCCAAAGGCGCAACGTTAGAACGATTACCGACGGTTTTATGATGAGTATAGGGAATATGACTGGCATCAACTACGTTTTCTAGCAGAGTTAGAGCATCATAGGGAAGATCGCGGAAAATATTTAAGCAAACCCAATCATCTTTAGCTTCTTCCATAGGTTCGATAATTGGTACGGGGGTATGAAGTGCATTTTCCTTGACACCTGGATAAACAAACAATAATCCTTGGGCGATCGCAGTAGGATAAGATCTAACGCAAGCTCTAGCAGAAGTATGCGCCTTTCCTTCTAGCTGCTGCTGCGGAATCACTTCACAGTCCCCATCTCCCGCAAATGCCCAGCCATGATAGGGACACTCTAATAAACCCTGTTCATTTACTCTCCCTTCACTTAACGGCGCAAGACGATGGGGACATTTATCTTTAAATACTTGCCACGTCTGCGCCGACTTATCCCACCAAATCACTAAATTTGTATCGAGTAAAATAAATCGAGCTAACTTATTGCGATTTAAATCATCCACAAAATAAATAGGATACCAAGCTTCTAATGGATCGAAAACAGTAGAGTCACTACCCCCAGGCAGTATTGCTGTATTTAGATTATTGGTCGTGATGGTCATGCCCTGTATATTTCCAATTACTTAGTCTTGTAAATAATTGTTACACAGGTTTTTTCAACCATTGCAACTTAATTCTACTTAAACCCCGTCTGTCAAACGAAAACCGTAGTTTTTGAATCGGAGATTAAGCTAGTCAAACAGCAGAATATAATTTCTACTTGCTACTTGCTACTCGCTACTTACGAACAGTTAACTTAAAAACTCCTGGTTTCAAGCTGGATGCGGTTTAGAAGACTCAATAAGTTTATTCCCAGATTTAATCTGTAGAGGAATCTCTTGATGATCTTGAGGCGCACCCCAGAATTGCTCTAAAGTTGGACCATCTTTTACTCGGCGATCGCGAAACCAGAAATTCCACCATTCATGTAATAAAACGCGCTTTCCCATACGGGTAAACCAATTCATGCCGTGTCGGGCTGCTCGATCGGGCTGGAGATAGGATCGCCACAATGCTTTTGGTCTAGCTTGCAAAACAAGTTCGATAAATTTGACCCAGAGGAAAATACGCCAAGGTGGCATATTCACTGTCTTGAGTACTTGATGTTTGTAGTCCCATAGCCGTTGGTCGAGTTGAATTACTTGGCGATCGCTTGCAAGACGATAATAGCCAGTCCAACGATGGGGGGTAACGTATAAGGTCATAATCTGGTCTGGATCGTACCAAAGCAACTGTTTTAGAGAACGGATAAAATCGCGATCGGTTATTTCTTCAAAATCCGTTACCCAAGTTGCCAAAGAGAGAATACCATGCTGTCTTAACAGGCGAATAGCTTCACGGTCTTTTTGGGTTGCACCTCCTTTACGAATTTTTTTGAGAGTCGCCTCGTCGGTGTTTTCCATTCCCATTAAAAATCTTTCAACACCAGCTTTGCGGTATAAGTGCAAAATATCCGCATCACGAACAATATCATCAGCGCGAGTCGAGCCAATAATAGTTATGTTAATGTTTTCGGCAATAATTGCTTCACACAGTTCACGCCAGACAGCTTTATTTACTGTCGGATTTTCGTCAGCTAAGTTGATTAATTCTACCCCGTGAGTACGATGCAGCCAGGCTATTTCTTTAGCAAACTTTTGGGGATCGCGATGTCGCCAACGCGCCCAGAAGCCACGCTGACCACAGTAGTTACAAAGATGGGGACATCCACGAGAAAACTGCATTACAACAGCTTGTTTCCCACCATAGTAGCTGTAGCGCGAGAGATCGATTAGTTCCCAACCAACACGATAAGCATCAAGATCTTCAATCATCTGAGCAGGTCGAGTTTCAATGATTTGACCATTACAGTGGAAAGCAATACCGTTTACACTAGCAAGATCTTGGTTATTTTCAATAGCAACAATAAGTTTAGGTACAGTAGCTTCACCTTCGCCACGCACAATTACATCAATTTGAGGTTCATGAGCGAGTATGTCGCGGAAATGATAAGTGGGAAATACTCCACCGTAGATTATTTTCAAGTCTGGTAACTCTTCACGAAAACGACGAGTCAATTCAACCACTATCGGATGTGCCGATGTTGAGCCAGAATGACCGATTAAAACTACTTCAGGACAGTGCGTAATAACTCGTTGAACAATTTCGTCATGGGGTAGTGGCCCAATTTCAGCATCAAGCAAAATAACATCATGTCCCGCATCTAATAAAGACCCACCAACGCATAAAAGCCCTAGTGGTGGTAATTGTTCGCGGGGAATACGGCTACCTATTGATAAATGGGGCGGATTTACAATTAGGATGCGCATAAAATTTACCCTTTAAAAGTAAATCATATCTGTGTCAGTTGTGAATCGGAAACAGTAATATTACTGCGATTAAATCACCAGGACAATATGAATAATACGAAAGTACTTGCATTTGCTTGATTAAACTGAAACATAAAAATAACGCTAATTAATAAAGCTAGAATAATTAACCAAAAAGTAGTAGCAATCCCAGTTATTTTATTAGCCTGAAATTTTTGCCACCAATGCTGGGGACGGACATCCCGTATCCAAAAAGTTGCGATCGCAGCTAAGTTTAGACAAACAATGTTAGTAGACACTAAAACAAAGGTTTCAACAGCAGATCCCCATAGCTGAGAACCAATTAGCATTCCTAAAACTACTAGAGGAGGCAATAGTGCTACTGAAACCATAACTCCTACTACTGCTTTTTGCTCACCAGCCGTCAAAGAAATTGCTCCTGCTACTCCCGAAGCAAAAGCTAAAACAACATCAGAAAGATTTACACTAGTTCTGATGGCAATTTCTTTTATCTCCAAATCCACTGGTACAAATATGCCTAATAAAATTGACAGTAGCAAAGATATAAAAATTTGTGTCAAACCTACTCGTATAGTTCTAACTGCCAAGGATAAATCACCAAACGTAGTAGCGATAGCTAATGCCATGTTGGGCTTGAGTAAAGGTGCAATGACCATAGCCCCAATAATTACTACTTGATTTCCCTCCACTAAACCGATAGCTGCGATCGCCGTAGATAGAATAACCAGTGAAACTTCCGTGCTGTTAAGACAAATGCTTTGGGATATTTGAGTGTAAACTTCGTGTTGATAGACAGGCTTGTCTTTTTTTGGATCCGCGTCTTTTGGCGATTGAATATTTGCTGGAATTGTATCCATAATTAAGTAGCTATAGGGTGTTTTTCGTTAAAAATGAATATAAAGACTAATTTGACTTACACTATAGCGTTTCTCAAATTGGCGAGCGATCGCAATATATAGCGATCGCCTTTTTTTCAGGAAAATATTATTAATCATTATCAAAAACAAATTACAGTACTTCTTTATAGCTTAAAGATACATATTTGTAGTAAATTAGCCAGATATTCTCTGGCAGGATTAATAAATCTATTGAGCCAAGCAATATCAATTATTCATCCCAATACCTTGGCAATATATGTTGTTTTAAATAGTTAACTAGAATCAAAAATCGATTAGCTATTTTGCTAAATTTTTTATTTTTTATAATTATCTTACGGAAATAAATAGCAAATACTTTCTTCTTCTCCCATCTACCTATTTACAATACAAACAACAGATTAATTTTTGGCAATTTTAGGGATGATCTTTTTAATCGCGTTGACTAAATAAATCTTTAATCCTTTTTCGTCAAAATTGTAGAATGCTTGTTTGAACATCTACCATAAGTAATAAAATGTATTTTTAACCAGAGATTCATTTCAGTCAAATGGCGGAGGAAATATAGCTCATCAAAAGTAGATAATTTGAAACTATCTAATTATTAATAACATTTACTAAAGTTAAATATTCTTATGCCTAAGCAAAACAATGAAAAACAAGTGCTTCAGTTTCTCTGCCAGCCTCAAGGTGGCAGAATTTATTTACTCAACGCTTTGAATTCTAAATCTGAACGAACTTTTATTGAAGCTCTACACAATATCATTGATGCAATGAACAAAGAAATCGCTCCCAATCTCTAGTCTAAAGAGATTGGAGATTAATCCCTAACTCTTCTAGACTAGTAGTAAATACTTTATATTTCTTAACATGGCTAGAGACTTACGGGGATTTATTAAAATTTTAGAATCGAAAGGACAGCTTAGACGTATCTCGGCGTTGGTCGATCCAGATTTAGAAATTGCAGAGATTTCTAATCGAATGTTACAGGCTGGTGGACCTGGGTTACTTTTTGAGAATGTAAAAGGCTCACCCTTTCCCGTAGCAGTGAATCTTATGGGTACAGTAGAGCGAATCTGCTGGTCAATGAACATGGAAGCCCCAGAAGAATTAGAAACTTTGGGGTCAAAGCTAGCTATGCTACAGCAACCAAAACCACCTAAGAAAATTAAGCAAGCCGTGGATTTTGGCAAGGTGCTGTTCGATGTTTTAAAAGCTAAACCAGGACGAGATTTCTTTCCTCCTTGCCATCAGGTAGTTCTAGAAGGAGAAGAAGTAGACTTAAATAAAGTGCCGATGATCCGTCCTTACAGTGGAGATGGGGGCAAAATTATCACCTTGGGTTTGGTAATTACCAAAGATATAGAAACTGGTACGCCTAACGTGGGCGTGTATCGACTCCAGCTACAGTCTAAAACTACCATGACGGTTCACTGGCTATCGGTGCGGGGTGGGGCAAGACATCTGCGTAAAGCAGCCGAAGCGGGTAAAAAATTAGAAATTGCGATCGCCTTGGGAGTCGATCCGATGATTATCATGGCAGCAGCCACACCTATTCCTGTCGATCTATCTGAGTGGTTGTTTGCAGGGTTGTATGGCGGTAGTGGAGTCAAGCTAGCTAAATGTAAAACCGTCGATTTAGAAGTGCCAGCAGATTCAGAATTTGTCTTAGAAGGCACGATCACCCCAGGAGAAATGTTAGCCGATGGTCCTTTTGGCGATCACATGGGCTATTACGGCGGTGTGGAAGATTCGCCCCTGGTGCGTTTCCACTGTATGACTCACCGTAAAGATCCGATTTATTTAACTACCTTTAGTGGTCGTCCTCCCAAAGAAGAAGCAATGATGGCGATCGCGCTTAATCGGATTTATACTCCTATTTTGCGCCAGCAAGTCTCAGAAATAGTAGATTTCTTCCTACCCATGGAGGCTTTGAGCTATAAAGCAGCGATTATCTCCATTGATAAAGCATATCCAGGGCAAGCCCGCAGGGCAGCCCTAGCATTCTGGAGTGCCTTGCCTCAGTTTACTTATACTAAGTTTGTGATTGTGGTCGATAAAGATATTAATGTCCGCGATCCCCGTCAGGTAGTTTGGGCAATTAGTTCTAAAGTCGATCCTGTCCGCGATGTCTTTATTTTGCCTGATACTCCCTTTGATACCCTAGATTTTGCCAGTGAAAAAATTGGTTTAGGCGGACGCATGGGTATAGATGCCACTACTAAAATTCCTCCTGAAACTGACCATGAATGGGGTGAACCTCTAGAATCTGATGCCGATACGGGGGCGATGGTAACTAGACGCTGGCAAGAATACGGTCTAGGAGATATTGATTTAAAAGAAGTGGATGCTAATTTATTTGGTTACGACATGAAGTAATTATTTTTCTGACCTAAAATCTTTTGCAGGAATTTTAGAGCGATCGCATAAGTCGGCTTGACTCCACTTTGTCCCAGGCTTCCTGATGCTAATGTAGCGTTAGTCATCAAGGGATTATCCGAAGCATAGTAAACGTAGCGCAAGATGACATTTTCATTAATGCTCTTACGAATCTTTGCTGCTGCTTGAATTGCCTTTTGTAAATGCGCTCCTTCCATTTCCAAGCCGACAACATTCCAAGAAGAACTTCTAAAATATTCTAAGACATCGGCATTTTGCAGAGATGTTCCCAAGACGGTTAATAAAGCTCCTTCGTGAACAGGGATTTCTACTGGTTCAAAGTCTGACTGGCTCATGTCGTTATCAAAAGGATAATTGTCGGCTGTACCTTCAAAAATATGAGCCGCTGGCAGCATCAAATCTCCCTTGTTGCCGACTAAAGTTCCTGCTTTACCCATCACGGAAATTGAGTGAAGATTGAGTTTTTGAGATATTCCCTCAGTTTTATAAGGCTTAAGCAACTCATCAAAAAGCTCAAAGGCTTGTTCGCCAAAAGCATAATCCATCACGAGAATTACTGGTTGTTCTTTTTCTATAAAAGCTTTATTTACTTTCAATTCAGGAGAAAGAGAATCTAGAGGTAATAAAGAAATATCAAAAATCTGCACATGAATATTTGTCCCCGCTCGATCTTCGAGAAAATACATTCCCTTCTGTAGCGCAAATTCTAGTACTTCTTGATTGAGAGTGGCATTTTCGGGTAGACTAAGCTCACTAGCAATTTGTTCAATGGTTTCTTCTTTTTCTAGCCTGTATTTTAAGGCGGGAAAGGCATAAAGACAATTAAGAATACTGTGCAAATTAGCACTAATGATATGTAAAGGACGCTGCCATAAATTATGTGACCAGAGAAACTTCTTTACCTCCGTTGCCCATTTTTCGCCGTGGATATGATTACCGATACGTTCTCGTAATGCTGAACTAAAGGTAACTTGGCGATCGCGCTTATGCTGCATTTCGGCGATCGCGACTCTTCCCAACCAGTAAACTATTTGAAATAAACTATTATTGTAGGGTTCGCCTTGAAAAAACCGACGCTCTGCTGCTAGCGTCTCTTCAAAAGTGCGACCTAATAAAGTGCTGGTGTAAGAAATAGCCTGTTCTCTAATTTCCGCCTCCTCAATAGAAAAACCTGCTGATGCTTGCTCTAAAACTATTTTTTCTAACTTAAGCCACTCTTGGGTAGGATGACCATCGTCTAAAGCGTGCGCCCTAATTTTGTCGGCTTCGATATAAATGAAAGTAAGGTGGGTGAGAATATCATAAATCTCACTACGCCCTCTAGTCACCTCAATCAACATTGTTTCTTCATCGACTCGATAGCAATTGCGACGACGTTTAGCAGGAACAATTTTTTCAAAACTTGAATTGTTATAGCCTTCGGCTGCAATTAGCTTAATGAAACGACACCTTTCAATCCCTTTTGGTAAACGAGCAGTTACATAAGCTAGTCCGTCTAGCTCTACTTTTTCTGTATCAGCCATTGAACCATAAATTTCGGGCTGCAAAGTTAGCAAAGCCTCACTCAAAGCTGAACCCGAAACGCCACCGGGCTTATAGTGTCCGCGCACAAACAAATGGCGCATAATTACATAAATTCGCTCGATCGCTGCTCTAGATTCTTGGGCGCGAGTGCGAGAAGGCACTGATATAGTCATCGGTAATATAATCTGTTATTTGAGCCGTTTTTAGGTTACGGGGATGATTGATAACATTTTGTTTTTGATTAAAAGCGATCGCTTTATCTAGCGTCATATTTAAAGCATCCAACATCAAATAAGCTTTTTTAAGGCGTGATACTGATTTTTCTCTAGTTTTTTTGTCAGGTATTTTATTGTTAATAGTAAAATTTAGTTGTTTCTAACTTTTTTCAAGTTATTCAAGAGTTTTTAATATATTATTCCACTGGATTTTATGGATAGCCTGTAATTCTTTATCTTGCTCCACAAGTTTAGAATAATCTTCAACGAATTTTTTCACCGACTTAATGAGTCGTAAATAATATTTGAGTGTCGGGATAATACCGTTAATAATAACTTGACATCCATGATTATTTGTAATAAGCTCAACTTCGTTTTGAATTTTGATTTTATCTTCTGTTTGGATATCAGCAGAAGAAAATATATAGTATCTCCTAGGATTGTACTTTAATATTTTGTCTTTAGCATTTAAAACCATTTGTAAATTAATCGGTTTACCATGCTTGATTTCTATAGCTTCAATAAGCTTTTTGTTTTTATCAAAGATTTCTATGTCTCCTGCTGTTTTAGAGGTGCGATCTGAGGCAGTATGACTACCTAAATCTTTCAAATTGCAGCCCTTATATCTTTCTATTTCATGAATTAATCTTTGATAGATAGCATAAAATGCTATTACAGGTAATTTAGAAGCTCCAAAAGTTTTATAGTTATGACTAAAATGAGCATCTAAGCAGTTTGTTACTGTTACTATATTTAATTTTTCTGGATTGACTAGCTTAATTATAGAAATTTGATTAGCTTGTGTAGCTCGTTTAACTTGATAAATTAGTATTTTACTAATAATCTCTGTGAGCTTTGGATTTTTCTCTACAAAGTCAATAATTTTTAAAAATGCTTCTTTAACAGCTTTATTATTAATTTTGCCATTATAATTCAAAGTATAAGGATATGGCTGTTCTAAAGAGCGAGTTAACCAGCCACTTTCTGCCATAGCAGGCAATCCTAATTCTTTGAGTGTAGGTGTAATATACTGAGTATCAATTGTTCTACCAGAAAAACCATTTGGCATATTTGATTGATGATATCGAATATCTTGAGTCGGTTTAATAATTTTGTGTATCAGTAAAGTTATTAATACAGTATAAACACCCTTTTGTTTAGAACAGTTTTGAGCAATAGTTTGAATATAAGTAAATATTAGCTCTGGTAATATATTTAAAACCTTTTCTATTTCTAAATTTTGATTATAAATCTCGATCAATTTTTCCTTATGGTTCATAATAATAGTTGCAAAAATATCAAGTTGCAATGGTTTTGGTCGATAAAAATTAAAATGCTCTTGGTTTAGTTTGTCCTTTTCTATCAATAAATGTTCTTTTTTGATTTGAATTGCCAATTGATGAACCATTGGAATAGATACAGAATTTCCAATTTGCTTATAACATTCCGCTATTGAATCATGAGCTTTAAATGTATCGGGAAATCCCATGATTCTGTAGCATTCTTTAATAGTTAATTTACGTACTTTGCCTTCTTCAGGAATATAAATGAAAAATCTACCTGAAGTTTCTTGGGATGGAATTGTGGGATGAACTCCTTCAACTGAGTAAATCCGATTTGGTTGATGATGTACTCTTGAAAGATGTTGTGTATTTGGTCTAACTCCTTTTCTCCAAGTAGTTTTATTGCTTCTATAACCTACAAAAATTAGTCCTGAAGTTTGTTGTTTAGGGTTATCTATTAAAGTATATTCTTGAGTTGGTAAATATTCAAATTCTCCATCTTGACATAGATAATCCTCTAATTTTTCCCAAAGATTGCTGGATTTAATTTGTTGAAAGTCAAATTTTTTATTTTTAGTTGCAGCAATTATTATTCTCTCTCTATTTTGTGGAAGTCCAAAATTTCTAGAATTTAGTATTTTGCAATCAACTAAATATCCTAGATATTCTAAAGAGTAAAGAATTGTATCTAGTGTTTTTCCTTTGTCATGATGAACTAAATGTTTTACATTTTCTAAAAGAACCACGCTAGGTTGTTTAGCTTCTATAATTTTGCAGATATGAAAAAATAAAGTACCTCTTGTATCTTCAAAACCTTGTCTTTTTCCACAAATACTAAAAGGTTGGCAGGGGAAACCTGCTGTTAAAACATCAAAATCTGGTATTTTTTCAATACTTATTTTAGTAATATCGCCGTTTGGCTTTTCTCCAAAGTTTTTAAAATAAACTTCTTGACAAGCAGAATCTATCTCACTCGAATACACACATTTGTATCCAGCTTGTTCAAAAGCTAATCTAAATCCTCCTATTCCAGCAAAAAGATCGATAAACTTTGGTTTTTGCTTATCCACATCCTCAAAATATATAGTATTAACACAATACAACAAAATTCTGTAGGGATAATTTATGAATTATCTCTACAGCTAGTTAAAACTCGCCTTTCAATGCAGCATGACAGCGATAAGCCTAAAGGCATGGCTTCGCTACGCAAATTGTGGGATCGTTGCTCAAACTAATAACAGAAAGAGAATAATTCCAAAGCGCGATCGCACTTTAAAGTCAATTACCTTTTTTAGAATCTGATGTTTATTAAGATAAAACTTATGAACCTAGAATAGTTTATTTTGTTGAATCAAATTCTTTACTGTTTTATATCAAATTTTAGCTCGTTTTCTCACGGGGTGACAATGGATTTAAAAAGAAGACAAGACAAGCATTTTAGCCCTCATACCCTGTTGGTAAAAAGGTAGCTTATTGGGAGTAAATATCATTAGCTGTTCGACCCACTCATGGCACATTTGAAAAGCTTCAACCCACAAATTACCATACAAGCCCACCCAATTCGGGCGGTCAACATCCTGGGGAAACCCCAGGATTACGCCCTTAAAAAATTGCTATGTCTTCGATCTTTCCTCAAGTTTTCTTTCAATCGACAGACGTATTCTTTGATGCCTTTAAAGGCAATTGATTGACCTTTTTTGATAGCGCAAGTATAAGCAATTGCTATCAGTAAAATTAAAGATAATAAACGCTCATCTTTACCTTGACATTGCTCTAAATTATAACCACCTGATTTACAGTCACGGAACATAGCTTCAATTCCCATTCGCTTTTTGTAAGCTTTGAGCGTTTGCTTCAAATTAGACAAATTATTAATTAAATACCATCCTTCATTTTTTCTTTTACCACTAGTTATTTTGCTCCAATAGAAAGCCAGATTTACTCTGGACATTCCTGTTTGTTTAGTAAATCTAACTTGTTTTAAATAAAAAGATTTTCCTGGCTTTAATCCTAAAGATATTAATTGCTGGTCTTCTTCTCCTTCTTGTTGAATATATTTATTGCTTTTAGTTCTCAAGACATATTGACAGCCTTGCTTGGATAGCCAGTCAGCCAAATTGATCTTGCCAAATTCTCGGTCTCTTATCACTACTACTTGATACCCCTTCAATAATCTCAGAGTTGATTTAAGCAATCTTTTTTGTTCGGCTATGTTACTATTGCCTTTCTTATTTAGTAACATCATACATTTAGTTGATAATTGTGGTAGAACTAAAAATCTTTGAAGGTGACGACGGCGACTTTCGTATTTGATTGGAATTGGCAGGATTGACGCTAGTTTTTCTATCTGAATTGTTCTATAGCTTTGTAATATCAGTACGGTTATTCTCAGAGTTACATATTGTCTTTGGGTTAATAATTGTGAGATACATTTGTGATAGTATTGTGGCAACATTTTTTAGTTTGGGGTCTTCTTAATTATCTTGACCCCTCTTTTCTACCATTTCGCTGCTACATCCTACTCTCTGTCTTTCTTTTAACTTCTTTGTCACCCCGTGAGAACTACAGGATTAAATTGGGTAGCAGAATTAGATAATGCTGCTACCTCCTGCAAAGGCTTGATTTTAGCTTCTAGCAGCTTGGTTCGATATTTACTAGCGTCTTTTATTGTTGGCACGATCTTGGATAAAACAAAATCAACCTTGCTGTTTTCATCTTGTTGAGATTTAACCATTTTTAAAGTAGAAAATGCCTGTAGACAGTTTCTTACTTGTTTAATTCGCTGTTTGATGACTTTAGCATTTGCAAACGAAATTAATATTTCAAGCTCGATGTAACCATAGTATTTTTGCTTTTCTGAATTGTTTACTTTTCTTGAATCGGCTAAGGGAGATTCATAATTGACCATGTTTGCAGAACAGCCTGGAACATCAGTAACTTTTTTTGATAGGTTGTCTGAGTTTAATTCTAATAATCGATTAGCTTCTGCAACAGAATTGGCAGTAGAGCTAATTTTGGCACTCATAATCGCAATTTCGGGAGTCACAACAAAGCGATCGACCGCAGGATCTTGAGGAGAATTAGCCGGTTTATTCGACTCATAATCGTCACGAAAACTTTGAGAACTCTGAGCCTGAACTGATGAAGTCGATGTTGATGTTTGGTTTCGACTACAGGCAATAAACAGTAGTAAAAGACAGGATAACCAAATGAGTTTGGGAGACTTCAGCATAATATTGTAGTTTATACGTCAAATATAATACTATGCAATAATAGCTTTCAGGGAAAGCCTTTGGAGAACAATCTATGCAAACACTATATAAATGGTCGGTAGCAGAGTATCATCAGATGATCGAAACGGGATTGTTAGAAGATAAATCCGTAGAACTTTTAGAGGGTGCAATAGTCCAAATGAGTCCCGAAGGCGTACCCCATAGCTATACCAATCACAATGTAGTCAAATATCTTAGAAAGTTATTAAATGGTTTAGCAGAAGTTAGAGAAGCTCATTCTATTACCCTAGATAACTCTGAACCAGAACCTGATATTGCAGTAGTTCGCCTTCCTGATACTACATAAGTAGGTGGGTGGAATTAAATGTAAAACAAGCGTAAGCAAGATATTACGAGCTATTTTTTTTATTCATTACTCATTACTCATTACTCGTTACTCAAGTAACGAGACTATCTTCTAATTAATTTGTCTTACCTACTTATGCCGAACATCATCCTTATTCTCAAGATTCTCAGTATTTCAATAGGCAAGAATCAACTGAAGGAATAATTAAACCTATTGCTTTTCCCGATCTTAAAATTAACGTTAATAAGCTATTGATTGCTCAATCTACTTGATATATGTCTCAAATGTTTTTCTCTCGATAGATAGAAGCAGTTTAATTTTAATTAGCTTAAAGTGCAGATATAATTACTTATTATTTTAAACTTTAAACTTAGGATGCCCATTCCATGGTTTTCCCCTCTAATAAATTACCTCCCATTGTTCCTCCGTCAGTCAAATCAGTTTATATCGATGGAAAAAAGTATCCTTTATCTGAACAGGTGGTAAAAAATATTGAAGCAATTATCGGTTTTCAGGCAAAACAAGAACAAAAGTTACCCTGGCGCGATCGCATCATTGACAAGATAGCTGCTTTTTTTGGCAAGTCGGATTTTTTATATCTGCAATTATTATTTTTTGCCAGTTGGGCAATATGTTCTCATCTAGCACCACAAATATTACCCTTTGGTTTGCCTCTGTTTGATGTCCAAGAAATGGGAATTGATGTTTCTGCCTTGTTAATAACTACAGGGGTATTAGTACAGCAAACTCGCCAAGATAAATTAGCCGAACAGCGATCGCATTTAATCTTGCAAATCAATTTATTAACAGAACAGAAGATTGCCAAATTAATTAAACTAATGACAGAATTACGAGAAGATCTTCCTGATATAAGCGTTCGCAGTGATTTTGAGGCACAAATTATGCAGCAAGCAACCGATCCCCAGGCTGTTTTAGATATTTTGCAAGAAAATTTAGATTCGAGAGAAGCATAATTGTTTTAATTTGGTACTATGCTTATTTTGTATATATCTTGATAATGATTCTGATAATGATTATTTAACCAATGATGGAGTTAACTTTAATAAATGCCAAATTTTATTAAGCACTTTTACTTTATATTTACTAATATATGACAGTTATTCTGACCTACAATCCTCGATATCTTACTCGCATCAGATATTTTCTGCGTAAAATAAATCGTAAATTTCATCTCAAACGACTTTGGGAACAGGATAACGGCGATTGGCTTTGGTTAAAAGAAAAGGCGACCCCTATTGCCAGCTTAAACCGAAGTATTTGGCGATTATCGGTTCCCTCATTTAGCTTTCACTTTATGCTGGCTTTATCAGCAATTATTGCTACTTTGGGGCTGCTGGCTAATAGTGCTGCGGTAATTATTGGAGCGATGATTGTTGCACCTTTAATGGGACCTATTGTCGGCATGGCTTATTCTACGGCAATGGGTAATCGTAAATTACTGCGTCGCTCTAGTTTTACGGTACTCAAAGGAATCTTGCTCACAATTGGCGTTTCTTGGCTTGCTACTTCAATTATTGGTTTAGATACCGTAGATTCAGAAATCATGTCTCGCGTCAAGCCAACTTTGATTGACTTTGGTATTGCCATGGCAGCAGGGGCAGCAGGAGCTTTTGCTAATACCCGTCGGAGTATTTCTACTGCTATGCCTGGAGTGGCGATCGCCGTTGCCTTGGTACCTCCTCTCAGCGTAGTGGGTATTGGTATGGCACAGGGAGAAGGTGATATTGCCTTTGGTGCGCTGCTGTTATTTTTGACTAACCTCACCTGCATTATCTTTTTTGGCAGTTTGGTATTTTTGTTTCAGTCCTATGGCAATCTTAAGAGGGCAAAAAAAGGGTTAGCAATGTCTACCGCAGTCATGTTCTTATTGGGTATTCCCCTAACTCTTTCAATGCGCGAGTTGATTGTAACTAAGAATGTTCGCCATCAAGTTGAATACTTTATTTTCAATGAAACAGAAGCTTTTGCTAATGCCGATATCAACTCAATTGTAGTCACGCCGAAAAAAGGCTATTTGAGGGTAGATTTGGAAATAGCAGCACCCTTTGATTCAATTTCTCAAGCGCAAATCGAGCGAGTAAAACACACTCTCGCTCAAAAAATTGACCGAGAAATCTACCTTGATGTGGAAATGGTTCCTCTACAACGTATAACAGTCCCCAACTGATTAGCTTTTATGTTGATTACTGTAGATCGCGTAATCATTGTAAATCGCGATCTATATTAATCAATCTTGCCTAAAAAGAAATCTATCCTGAGAATGATTTGAATTATCAACCAGCAGCTTAATATTGCTTAACATTCAATAAAAAACTACAATAATACTAAAAATATTTGCAACCCAATTGTTGAGAACAAAATTTATTTAACTAATATATAACTATTTAGCTGCCTTTGGAGGGAGTTCCAATATGTCCGAGTTTAACGGTGTGATGATGCAGTACTACCATTGGTACAACGAACCCGATGGTAGCCTCTGGAATCAGTTGGCAGAAAATGCCGAGCATTTAGCGAAGGTAGGTATTACTTCTGTTTGGCTACCTCCTGCATATAAAGGTACTGGTGGTGGTTACGATGTGGGTTACGGCGTTTACGATATATTCGATCTAGGAGAGTTCGACCAAAAAGGCTCGGTCAGAACCAAATACGGTACCAAAGAAGAATACATCAACGCAATTAAAGTAGCTAAAAAAGCTGGTATACGCACCTATGCAGATGTAGTGTTCAATCATATGCTTGGTGCTGACAAGGAAGAAGAGGCAGAAGCAATACCAATGAGTCCCGATAATCGTCATGAACCTATAGGTGATTTACAGAAGGTAAAAACCTGGACACACTTTACCTTTCCTGGACGTAAGGGCAAATATTCTAGCCTAGAGTGGCATTGGTGGCATTTTGACGCGGTTGATTACAATGCCTATGACGGCGATGCCAATGCTATTTATCTATTTAAAGATAAGCAATTTGACGAGCAGGTAGATTTAGAAAAAGGTACGTTTGCTTACCTAATGGGTTGTGACCTCGATATGGAATCTGAAGAAGTGCGGGGCGAACTTAACTACTGGGGCGAATGGTATATAGATATGACTGATGTTGATGGTTTTCGCTTTGATGCAGTTAAGCACGTCAAGGCAGGATTTTTTCCTAATTGGTTAAATCACGTCAGGAAATACTCAGGCAAACGTTTATTTGCTGTAGGGGAATATTGGTCAGACAATATTGAAGCTTTGCACCACTTTATCGCTACTACAGGTGGAGATGTAGCGTTGTTTGATGCACCTTTACACTACAACTTTACTGAAGCCAGTAAAACAGGCAACAATTTCGATATGCGTCAAATCTTTGATGGCACGTTAGTTAAAGATCAGCCTACTTTGGCGGTAACTTTAGTCGAAAATCATGATTCTCAACCTTTACAATCTTTAGAATCTGTTGTAGAAGCTTGGTTTAAACCCCTGGCTTATGCCCTAATTCTGTTAAGGAGAGATGGCTATCCCTGTGTTTTTTATGCTGACTACTATGGCGCATATTACAAAGACACTGGCAGAGATGGACAAGAGCATGAAATCTTTATGGACTCCCATCAGTGGCTAATTGATAAATTCCTTCAGACACGCCGAGAATATGCTTATGGTGAGCAATACGATTACTTTGACCATGCTAACTGTATTGGCTGGACAAGACTTGGTGATGAAGAACATCCAGGGGGGATGGCAGTAGTTTTGAGTAATGGCGGAGACGGTACTAAATGGATGGAGGTTGGTAAACCTAATCACACCTACGTTGACTTTACCGAACACATAAAAGAACCCGTTACTACCAACGAAGAGGGCTGGGCTGATTTTCCTTGTCTAGCAGGTTCGATTTCTGTTTGGATTCCCAAATCATCCGATTTATTAGATTCTTAAGTCTTTCTAAAAATATCTGAAAATACTTTGCCCATCTTCTCTGCTAAAGCATTCAAGAAGTGGGCATCGTTTTTTTGTTCAATTAAAAAAGCAAGGGTAACTTAAAGTTTGTAGTTACTTATTCAGAACACCATCGGTTGATGGAGTCTTAATTTCACCTAAATTAAGTTTTTCAGCAGCACTTTCTGAATTAGTTTTGGTTTTGGCTTCAGCTTCAGCCTGTTGTGATAACTCTGCCTGTAATCGATTGCGGTTTGCCTTTGCTGATTCATACTCTGTATCACTTAGAGCTTTTTCTTCTGTTATGCCTACCGTATCTCTTTCTAAAACTTCGGCAAAAGCTGTATCTTGATGACCAATGGCGATCGCTGAACCGATAAATAAAACAACTGAAATTAGACACGCAGCCAAAAGACGGCGAAAATCAACTTTTGATAATATAAACATTTTTGCAGGCGATTTAATAATATTTCAACAAGTCGATTGCGAGACAAAGCGGTCTTGTTGGTTTCCAAAGGCGGCTTTTATGTGGGAAGCTTCCTACACAAAACGCGCCGTACAAAGAGCTATTGTCGAGGGCAGAGATGCTTTCTGACCGAAAGCCTCTCTCGACTTCAACTACCTATTAACCCAGTATAAGTATATTGCACTTGTTAGCATCCTTCGCAAGATTGACTTTTACAAAATCATACTTTCAAATTATCAACGCTTGATTTAGATATCTAGCCATTGATTGATTTAATCGTTTTTAATATTAAGTTAAGTTGAGGCTGCTTTAACAAAACAATAATAATGCACACTTATATTCTCAGCCTGTTAGTAATGGGATTGCTGTTATTGGCAGTAACCTTGGGTTCTGGCTGGATTAAAAGACTACCTATTTCTTATGCTTTGATCTACCTTGTAGTGGGTATCTTACTTGGTTCTTATGGGTTTGGACTGATCGAGATTAAACCAGATACGCAGTTTTTAGAAAGACTAGCCGAATTTGTGGTTATTGTCTCGGTATTTGGTTGTGGACTTAAAATTAATCGCCCTTTAAAATTTTGGGCATGGCAATCGACGATTAGATTAATTGGGTTATTAATGCCGATCTCTATTTTAGCTCTAGCGTTGGCTGCTCATTATATTTTAGGCATGGGTTGGGGGGCTGCGGTGTTGTTGGGGGCAATATTAGCACCTACTGACCCTGTATTGGCTTCAGAGGTACAGCTTGCCCACGTAGAAGATAAAGATGAGTTGCGCTTTGCCTTGACTTCTGAAGGGGGTCTAAACGACTCTTTAGCGTTTCCCTTTGTTTACTTCGGCATTTATGCGTTTAAAGATCCTAATTGGGATAACTGGTTTAAAAGCTGGGTGGCAATTGATTTACTTTGGGCGATCGCAGCGGGTATTGTTATGGGTATAGTGGTGGCAAAAGCAGTAGTTTGGCTCGATCGTACTCTCCAAAAACGTCGTGAAGCAGATGAACTACTAGAAGACTTTGTGGCTATAAGTATTATTTTATTGACCTACTCCCTAACTGAATTAGTTAATGGCTATGGCTTTTTAGCGGTATTTGTGGCGGGTTTAGTGGTGCAGGGCACCTACTTTGCTGAGCAAGATAAACGGATGGCGCAGCTAGAATTTACCGAACAAATAGAAAAGCTCTTAGAAGTAACGGCAATAGTCATTTTAGGCACAATTTTATTGATTGAGCCGATGCTGAAATATGCAGGAGAATCTTTATTAATTGCAGGGTTGCTATTTCTAATCATTCGTCCTTTTGGAGTATGGCTAAGTATGTTGGGAGGGGGTTTACCAAAAACAACTTGCAATCTGATGGGTTGGTTTGGCATCAAAGGTTTGGGTTCACTTTATTATTTGACCTATGCTTTGGGCGACGGAGTTACAGGAGCGGTTGCCGAAGAAATTGCTTGGATTACCTACACCGTAATCGTCTTGTCTGTCATCGCCCACGGTATTAGTGCTTATCCTCTAATGGCTTGGTATGAGAATCTAAAAAATGATAAAAAAAAACCTAACAAATCTGCCAATAATTTAGTTTAAAAGGAATAAAATTAACGTAGTTGTAAAAACCAGAATGACTAAACAACTCCATCCCTCTTACGATAGAACTAATTTTGGACAAGATTATTTAGGGTAGAAAAAATTTATATGTTTTATTTAATATTATGACTCGTTCAGCTTGTTTGATTTTTAATCCTGTTGCTGGACAAGGCAACTCAGAGCAGGACTTGGCTACGATTAAAAGTATTTTAGAGCCAGAATTTGAGCTTGATATTCAAATAACATCCAAAGAAGTTAGTGGGGGCGAATTAGCTCGTAGGGCAGTAGCAAATAATGCAGAGATAATAATTGCCTCTGGGGGAGACGGGACGGTTTCAGCAGTGGCGGAGGCGCTTATAGAAACCAATATACCCTTAGGTGCGATCGCCAGAGGCACGGCTAATGCTTTTGCCAATGCCTTGGGTATACCCGACACCATAGAAGAAGCCTGTAAGGTAATTGTCTATGGTGCTACCAAAAAAGTAGATGCAGCAATGTGCAACGATAAACCAATGATTTTGCTGGCGGGAATTGGTTTTGAAGCTGAAACTGTAGAAGATGCCGATCGCGAGGCAAAAAATCGTTTAGGAATGTTAGCGTATGTACTATCAGGACTAAAACAGCTAAGAGAATTTGATAAGTTTGCCACCACTATTGAAACCGATGACAAAATTATTAAGGTGAATGCTAATGCTATCACTATTGCAAATGCTGCTCCTCCAAGCTCTGTATTGGCTCAGGGTACAGCAGGAGTAGTTTATGATGATGGACTACTAGATGTCACGATCATTGCTGCCGAGACAAGAGCAGGGGCGATCGCAATTTCCTATCATCTTTTGCAAAGCAGCACTAATGATGAAGCTGCCGAAAGAGATGATATTGGCTATTTACGAACTAAGTGGATAAAAGTTACTACAGACCCACTTCAAAAAGTCGTTCTAGATGGGGAAATAGTTGGTTCAACTCCTATCGAAGTTAAATGTATACCAGAAGGCTTAACGGTATTTACTCCCTTAGAACAAGTTATTCAAGCTGAAGAAAGATTGGAACATTTAGCAGGAATACAAATAGAAAACAAAGAGTTTTCGTCTGAATCTGAGACTGTAGTAGAAATAGATAGCAGGGAATTTATTAGCGATTAAAAATGATTACCAATTGCTGTTCACTACTCATCGATCGGGGAAAAGATTCGGTTTTCTAGCAAGATTTGTCTGGGCAGAAAACGCTACCAATAAAGGCAATAAACCACACTTACAGCTATTAAATATTTTTCTTAAGATGATATCAAAGCTAAAAAAGAAACAAAAACAAATTCATCGGAGAAATTGATTATGGCAATTGTGCGTTATAGTCCTTGGACAGAAATAAACTCTTTTCAACGTCAATTAAATCGCCATGTTGATGAAGACGCGATGTTTGAGGTTGCCTCAAACATTTCAGCCGTCCGTGATACTTTAACCCCTGCTACCTTTGCCGAGTTGGCTAACTTTTCTAAAGCTCCTGCTGCTGAACTTACAGAAACAGAATCAGCATTGATTCTTAAGTTAGAAGTTCCTGGAATGCAGCCTGGAGACATTGATATTGAAGCAACAGCCAAAAGTATTTCCATTAGAGGCGATCGCCAGTCTGAAGTTCAAACAGAATCAGCAGACAAAACCCGTTCTGAGTTGGGCTATGGTAGTTTTCAAAGAGTAATTTCTCTACCTGTGCGAATTCAAAATACTAAAGTGAAAGCTGAATACCAAGATGGTATCCTTTATCTAACGCTACCTAAAGCTGAGGAAGAGAAAAACAAGGTTGTTAAAGTTAATTTGTTAGATTCAGCTAATAGCTAATTAATTGTCAGGCAGAGATTAGGAAGTTAAACAATTCTATTTATAAAATAATAACCAGTCTGGTTTTTACTCGGCTGGTTTTCTTTAACTTATCTTAAGCTGATGCATCGATCTATTTAATTAGATGTATAAATTAAATATGCCATTAGATAGACGAATAAGATTTAAATAATGGATATTCTAATTACAGCAAGTAAATTACAATAAACAAATTTTTAGGAGCAACACATGGGTATTTTAGCTTGGTTAGTTTTAGGATTAATTGCAGGTGCATTAGCAAAATTAATCTATCCTGGACATCAGGGTGGCGGTATTTTTGCCACACTGGGCTTAGGAATTTTAGGTGCATTAGTCGGAGGTTACCTTGGTTCAATGTTGCTGGGTAGTGGCTCAGGGGCAGGAGCAGCTTCTGTAGGTGCCTTGACAATTCCTGGCGTTATCTTCGCCGTACTTGGCGCAATGCTACTTATCTTTATCTGGGGTCTAATTACCCGTCGTGCTGCTTAGTATCAGGCGCAGCAACTAATTGGGTAGTTTAGTACATTCATTTCATTGATAGTTATTATTCTGGGGAAGTTAAATTTATAAATTTAACTTCCCTATTTTTTGCTACAAACTTCTTCTGTGACGTAAAACTGGAGTTTAAAGATGTCTCTCTCAATTTGGCAACAGCCAGAAATTATTCGCTGGAGTCAAATTTTGAGCGGAAATTTTAACCAATTGCTAGACAAAGACTTAGTTGCGCCTGCAAATACACCAGAGCAATTAGCGCAAACGTTATTTAATGCACCTTTTGTAGTGGTTTCTCATGGAACTCAAGCGGATCCTATTTTAAATTACGGCAATCAGATGGCTTTGCAACTGTGGTCAATAAGTTGGGATGAACTTGTTACAACCCCTTCTCGTCTTACCGCCGAAGCTGTCAATCAATCTGTTAGAGCGCAAATGCTAGAGCAAGCAGCAAAGCAGGGATATATTGATAATTATCAGGGAATACGTATTTCTCGTACTGGTCAAAGATTCCTCATCGAACAGGCGATAATCTGGAATTTGACTGATGAACTTGGCAAAAAGTGTGGACAAGCAGCCACTTTTTCTGATTGGAAACTGCTAGAGTGATTGCCAATCGCCGATCGAGAGTAGGGATTGGTAGATAATAAATTAAAAATATCCAAAATTTTGTTAACTGTTGGGCTTTTTAGATAGATATGTGTGTGAAAATTACAGTAATCATAAATATCAAGTTGACAAAATAAACTATACTGCGATCGCTCATGAATGAGAATCTACCTGTAATATATATCTCCGCTTTACTTGCCATACTTGTTCTCGCTGCTATTTATATTTTGCGCGAAGTAATTAGAACTCGTAAGCAAGAAACCACTTTCTCTCGTCTACAAAGTAAACTTAAAAACGAAAAAGGCACTGCTGAAGAATATTACGAATTAGGTAGTCTTTATTTAGATAAAAAACTGTTTGTTCAATCTCTTAACCTGCTCAAAAAAGCGTTAAAAGTAGACAAAGAGCTACCATCAGAAAATCAAGCTTTGATTCACAATGCCATGGGCTATGCTTACTTTGCTCAAGAACAATACGACATTGCCATCAGAGAATATAAAGAGGCACTAAAGCTATATCCTGAATATGTGATTGCTCTAAACAATTTGGGCAATGTCTATGAGAAAAAGCAGATGATCGTTAAAGCGGTAGAAACTTATAGAGAAGCTACCAAATACGATTCTGAAAACGATACTGCCAAGCAACGCCTCAAGTCTCTTGAGAAACGCCTAGTTCCTTCTAAATCAGAGTAATGCTGACCAAGAAAAAAAGGCTTAATTTTCCTTTTTTGATGCTTTATGAGAGGTAAAAATTATGTCTGCAATAATGACCTTTGAACAAATACAGCAAAACTATGATGGTGAATGGGTCTTAATCGCCTATTCCGAAACCGATAAAAATTTACAAGTAGTTAAAGGTGAAGTACTAGCGCATTCTGTCAATAAAGAAGAAATCTATCAAGCCTTAGAATCGGCTCAAGATAGACCTCTGGCTATTGAATATATGGGTCAAGTGCCTGAAGATATCGCATTTATTCTATGAGCCAAAAAATAATTTATCGGGTTCAACGACAGCAAAATGTACTGTGGTTAAGAGCAGCGGTAGGCAGTATTAATAATACACCTTTATTAGTAAGACTATTAATCGATACAGGAGCAAGTTATACAGTCTTACCGAAAAAAATATTAAAACGAGTAGGTTGTAATTTAAGCAAAACTTTAGGCAACAAAAAAATTGTTACTGCCAATGGTGTAATTACAGTGCCGATAGTAGTAGTACCGAGTTTTAACTGCTTGGGAGTATTACAAGAAAACTATCCCGTAGTAGCATTAGACTTACCTACTAATAGTTTTACTGACGGCTTATTAGGAATGGATTTTCTATGTCAAGTCAAAGCAATAATTGATGTTGCTAAGGGTGAAATCAGGTTAGAAAATCCAGCACCATAAGAGTTTGAGAAAACTATAACCATTTTATCCAAAATGTACAATACTACTCTTTAAGCAGCCAGAATCCTGCAAAGGATTCAGAATCAGGAGATGATTGAACAGCTAAAAAGTGAACCCCAGCAGCTTTTTGTTTGGCTTTTTCAAAATCTTCTGCTTGTTTGACAGTTTCTTTGTTGGTTAGATTAATTAGCGTCCAACTATCGCTCAATCCAGTCTCTAAGCGTAACTGAGGGCGCATATCTTTTTCTAAGTTCAAATAACCCATTTCTAAACCAGACATCCAAGCAGCTAAAGGTGTAGCGCGGGGAGAATAGATAATTAAGCCAGGGATGATAGTATCTGAGGCAATATTAAGCAGAGAAAGAGCAAAGGATTCTTGAAAATCAATATCCCATTCTTTCATGTCATCAAAGTCTGTTGCGCTGAGGCTCACAAAAAGCCATTTATCTCCCCGATCTCCTTTTACAGCATCGGGTAAAGAAATAGCATTTAGGGGCGGATACCGTACTGAAGAGGTATTGGCAGTATTGAGATCGAACCCTGATTCTTGGGGATAGACATTTTTGATTCGTTCTTCGAGCCATTTATTAAGAGCATAGGTACGACGACTAGGGACGGGATTTATGCCCACATCGTTGCAGGCTTTAACAATCATATTATTCATCTGACGGCGAAAAAAGCGAATTTTTTTGGGGGGAGTTTCGGCAAGAGCGATCGCTTTTTCAATAGCTTCTTTCAACCACAATGAGTTAACCGTTTTGCTCGAACAGTATTGAGCATATTTAAATAGAGTATCAGGCGATCGCGTAATATCATCAGAACTTTCACAGATTAGTAATTCCCAAAGCTTTTTTCCCTCCTCATCTAAAACTGGACGTGAATAAAAATCTAATTCCCAAACTGTATTGCTCATACTCACCAATAACAATTAATTATTTTAAAAATACATAATCAAACTCAGTTATTAGTTTACAGATATGTCATGGGAATAATGAAAAAAATAGTTAAAAAACCTCAGAAACCAGAATTTCTGAGGCTGCGATCGAAAACCAAATTTTAATAAATGTCTCAAAGATAGCTTTACATTCGATATTCCTACATTACAGACAACTTTATGCTAATGTCGGTAAACAAAATGTATATACCATCATTTAGATTCCCTAAATTATACCCGTGCCTTTACCGCCAGGTGTATTAACATCTTTTAATTCTTCGGCACGCTCTGCTTTCTCTGCTTTTTGCTTTTCTCGCAAATCACCTGGTTCTTCAACATACATTTCAGGCTCAACAGCATAATTATTAGCTAAACCTTCTCTGTCTACTGTTTGACCATCAGTTGCGTCTAAATCTCCTTCTCCTTTAGAAGTATCTTTAAAGTCCTCTCCCTCTCTTTCCATTCTGGCTGCTGTTTCTGCCGAGGTAATACCGCGGTCATAGTTAGCGTCGTTGGGTGTTTTGTTTTCCATGTCATTTTCCTCTTAAATTTTGTTATAATAGTACATTAAGAGTACCAAAAATTCAGCAACGATTACTTGTCAACCTTAGGAACAATATCAGGACGCTCTTTTTCTTCCCAGCCAGCAGGACGTTTGGAATTGTACCAAGCAATAGAACCAATGCTCACCGCAGCAATGAAGCCTACAACCAATGCTCCTGTTGCTAAGTAAGGAAAGTGAGGTTCAGCGTTAGCAACCTGTAGTAAGATATTCATAAATTTTTTTCCCGTTATTTCTTATTTCAATTGACTACTAACTTTATATCACCAATCTCATCTACTGCATCTCTCTTTTTATAGATATAGGAAGATAAAGCAAATCCTGCTAATGAAAGATTTTTTTCTTTACTTAACCAATCCTGCCCGTAAAGCTCTAACCGCTGCTTGGGTACGGTCATCGGCACACAGCTTATTAAGGATATGACATACATGAGTTTTAACTGTGCCTACGGTAATATATAGCTTAGTTGATATCTCTGCGTTGCTACAGCCAGCTACAATTAATTCTAATACTTCTAATTCTCTGTCCGTGAGAGGATAAGTTTCAATTAGCTGCTGATATTCTTCGGCTACAGCAGTAATAGCCTGAGTATCGTCTTCAACTTGAGGAATATTTTCAACCACAGGTACGCTAGTGCCTTTAGTAGATTGAGCTTGCTTAAGCACAATACGAGCGATCGCAGGATCGATCCAGGCGTTTCCTTCGTGGGTAGTGCGAATTGCCTCAACCAGATTGTCCATGCTCACATCTTTGAGGCTATAGGAATCAGCCCCAGCAGCAAAAGCAGCCATCACTGAATCTTCGCTATCGTGCATCGTCAACATCAAAATTTTGGTATTAAAGTCAGAATTTTCTACCTGATATTGCTTTAATTTTTGAGCTACCTCAATGCCGTCAATGTCGGGTAAGCCTATATCTACTAAGGCTACATCAGGTTGATGAGTCGTCACCTTCTTAAAGCCGTCTTCCCCATTAGCAGCATTATTGATAATTTCTATATCTGAGTATTGCCTGAGGGCTG
The DNA here is from genome assembly GCA_965218345.1 of Waterburya sp. Classification (GTDB taxonomy): domain Bacteria; phylum Cyanobacteriota; class Cyanobacteriia; order Cyanobacteriales; family Xenococcaceae; genus Waterburya. The sequence continues at coordinate 3,110,494 of CBDCKS010000002.1, read as the reverse complement.
CACACAAACCGATTCGGCTTAAGTCATGATCTTCAATTAAGACGACACTAATTTTGCTCATTCTAAATTTAATAAAAGAATATCTTTTTACCTACATCTTTTAGACTATGCAATATTTTAATGTTGATAACATCTTTCTTTAGAAGTATATTTATTAATTTATTGCCAGAATTTCAAATATCTGAAATTTGGCTCTTTTGCTAATTTTATCTAACAATCTATAACCTTTAATAGACACTGGCTATTAGTAAGTAACAGTATGATTATAATAATAAAAAATATTTATATAAGAAATGTTTATAACATCAAACGTTTAAGTTTAAGTGAGCGTAAATTTAATTACCTATGTTTAAAAATAATAATATTTTACACAATGAACCGAATTTAAGGCAGGTATGGAAAATAAAATAACTAACATCTTATTGGTGGAAGATGATGAAGTTGATGTAATGAATATCAAGCGGGCATTTAAAAAATCTAAGATATTTAATCCCTTATACGTTGCAGGGAATGGTTTAGAGGGTTTAGAGATGTTGCGATCGCCAGATGGGCAGCCAACCGTACCAGATACCAGAAGATTGATTTTACTAGATCTGAATATGCCCAAAATGAATGGTCTAGAATTTTTACAAGAACTTAGAAATGACGAGGAGTTAAAACGCACTCCTGTAATCGTTTTAACCACTTCTGACGAGGACAGAGATAGAATCGAGGCTTATAATTTAAACGTTGCTGGTTATATTCTCAAGCCAGTCACTTTTGCAAATTTTGCTGAGGTGATGGTTGCCCTCAATAAGTATTGGACTTTATGCGAAATGCCATAGCCACACATGAAATAGTAAATAATGAGAGAAGAGCAATTTTCCATACTGTTGATTGACGATGACGAAGTCGATCGCCTAGCGGTTAAACGAGCTTTAAGCAAAGCTAGTTTGACGGCAAATTTAACCGAAGCCACGAATGGAGCAGATGCAATTTCTCGGCTAGAGGTTAAGCAAAATTCTCACGATGTTATCTCAACTAATTGTTCTGACTCAGCTTCCAGCCATATTGAACATAGTTTTGATTTAGTATTGCTCGATTATCGTTTGCCAGATATTGACGGTTTACATTTACTATCCCAGATCAAAGCTTTTAATCTGTATTTGCCTGTAATAGTTTTGACGGGACAAGGAGATGAAGAAATTGCCGTCGAGATTATGAAGGCAGGAGCAGCAGATTACCTATCGAAAAGCAAAATTGAACCACAAAGTTTAGCTAAGGCAATAAATAGTGCCGTTCGGATTCATAAAGCAGAACTGGCAGCCGAATTGGCAAATAAACGTCTGCGGATTAGCAATGAATTATTGATATTCAAAAATCAAGAATTAGAAAAACAGCAAGAACAAATTAAACTCCAGAATATTCAGCTACAAGAATCCTACAAGCTTAAGTCCGAGTTTTTGGCAACCATGTCCCACGAATTGCGGACTCCCATGAACGCTATTATGGGCTTTTCTCAGCTATTGTTGCGTCAATACGGCGATCCTCTCTCTGGGCAACAACAAAACCTCATTCAGCGCATTCTCAACAACAGTAAAAATTTGTTAGATATGATCAATGAAATGCTGGACTTTTCTAAGATAGAGGCAGGCAGACTAGAAATTAAACCCCAAAGATTCAATCTAGGCAATTTAATTAATTTAACTATTGAAGAGCTACGTTCTTTAGCTGTCCAAAAACAGCTAAATTTAACAGCAGAGGTAAAGTTAAAAGATTCCTATGTTGTCCAGGATGCTAATTTTATTAAAAGAATCATCGTCAATCTAGTTTCTAACGCCATAAAATTTACCGATATAGGAACAGTAAAGATTAAGGTTTGGGAAATAAATCCAGACAAAATTGCGATCGCCATTACGGATACGGGAATTGGCATCGCTCCAGCAGATCGAGAGAAGATATTTCAGGCTTTTCGCCAGATAGATCAAGGTTTCACCCGCCAACATTCGGGAACAGGCTTAGGATTGGCTATTAGCCAATCTCTAGTGACAATGATGGGTGGCAAGATCGACCTAGAGAGCAAACTAAATGAAGGTTCGACCTTTACTGTAGAAATACCTCGCAAGTATGATGCCCGAATCTCAGTGTGTCAGTTAAATTAAGTGGTATTTATGTATAATATTTTACTAAGCAATGTCTGTTACACAAGCCACCAAAAGCAACTATATTTTAGCCGTAGATGATATTCCTGATAATCTTTTACTAATTCAGCTTTCCCTAGAACAAGAAGGTCATCAAGTTGTTGTGGCTAATGACGGCAAAACAGCTTTAAAACAGATCAAAAAAGCTCTTCCCAGTTTAATTTTATTAGACGTGATGATGCCTGGGATGGATGGTTATGAAGTCACACGACGCATTCGCGAAGACCGCAATATTCCCTTTATTCCCATACTGTTGGTTACAGCTAGAGAGGAATCTAGCCTAGTTGCAGGACTGGATGCAGGTGCAGATGAATTTGTGCGCAAACCTTTTCAAATAGATGAGTTACAGGCTAGGGTGCGCTCTATGTTGAGGCTAAAAGAAACAATAGACCAAAGAGAAAACTTTGTGTCTTGTCTGACTCACGATCTTCGGACTCCGTTGGTAGCTGCCAACCGAATGTTAGATTTGATTCAGCAGCAGGCATTTGGTGATGTAAACAACGAGCAGCAAGAAGCGATCGCCAGCATCCTCAGCAGCAATCAAAATATGCTACAAATGCTCAATACCCTATTAGAGACTCATCAATATGAATTGGGGCAAAAAACTCTAAGCTTTATCCCTGTAAATCTTCAGCAGCTAATGGTGGAGGTGGTGAGCGAACTTCAGCCATTAGCAATTGAAAAAGGAATAGAGTTAAAGCAGAATACAGCTTCGCAAGTGCCAGAAATTAAGGGCGATCGCCTTGAGTTGCGTCGAGTTTTTACTAATTTGATTGGCAATGCCATCAAGTTTACCGACAAGGGTGGAGTAAAAGTATCTTTAGATCACAATGAGTCTCAGGTATTAGTTGCGGTTGAAGATACAGGAATTGGCATATCCCCACAGGATCGAGAGGCTGTTTTCCAACGTTACCATCAAGGCAACCACAGGCGATCGGGCAAAGGCTTAGGACTTTATCTGTGTCAGCAAATCATCAATGCCCATCAGGGACAAATTACGGTGACATCTGAAGTCGGTAAAGGTACTACTTTTTCTTTTTGGTTTCCTAAACGGCTTGGATAATTACGGTAAGGGCGATTCGCGAATCGCCCCTACGGCGATCGTTGATATTATTTCTCGATCTTGCTTTAGCTGATTAATCTCTTGGCGATCGCTTTCAATTGTTTTTTTGATTTCTGCTAGTTTGGCGTGGGCAGTTTGGGCGATCGCCTCAATTTGCTGTTGATAATATCTATTCTCCTCATCCACCACAGCAATCAGATCCCGCGTAATTTTTTCTGCCGATAAGCGGATTAATATCTGGTATTTGTTATCTAATGTCCGCTTTAATTCTTTGCTTTGCTGTTTTAGTTTATTTGCTTTGGCATCTTGTCCTGTGAATAGATTTATAAACTGAAAAATTATAATTATAAAGCCTAAAATAAAACCCTGACCTGATAAAAACTTAGTAACCAGATAAATCATTAGCATAATGCTAGCAACCATCAAGAATCTGAACCACTTACCTTGACTAAAGTGATAGTCAAAAGTTAACTTGCTTCCTGCTTCTAAGATTGGTAAGTAAGCTAAGTTGGCTAGCTGAAATTTAGGTGCGGTAACAACTTTGGGTTTGATACTAACATCGGCTAAGTGAAATATAGATTCAAGCTCTACTGCTATTTGCGATCGCAATTGTTTTAAGCCTCCATTAGCATAAGTGTTATTGCAGCTATGCCATTCTTGCTCTAAATAATTTTGAAATTTGCACTGATATAAATCGGCTATATACAAGTAAAGCTGTGACTCGATATTATTGTTTTTGACAATCGGTAATAAATAGGTATTCTTTTCTTCTTTAATTATTTTAATTTCGGATTGATGAATAATTTCTTGTGTTGACCAAATTAAATTGTCTTTAGCAAAAGGATTGATTAAGATAGCTTTTTTGTGATTTATTTCTTGCTTAATTATTTGTAAAGAGTGCTGTTGCTTTTTATTGAGCTTAGGAATTAGCTGATTAATTTGTTGTTGCCCAAATTCAACTCCTTCTGCTTGGCAATATAGTTCTTGTAATGCTTTAATTGCCTGCCATTTCTGTTGATTAGCAACTTTAATCCTTCTATTAATAGTCCCGATTAGCTTTTGAGATAATCTTGTTTCTAATTTGACTAAGGCTGCGGTAAATAACTGCCCCAAATTATGCTGATATTGCTTAACACAAGCAGGATCTGTAACTACCAAGAAATTATCTAAAAGAAAGATAATTTCTGAAGGAAATGTATAGGCTTGCCGTTTAAGCCAACTACTCAAATCTACTTGATTATCATTAATTACAATTATCGCTATGTCAATATTTTTGGCAATTGCTTTCTGAATTAACCTTTTTCTAGCTGAAATTTTTTCATGGCGATCGCATACCAATAAAATAAATTCGCAACCATGTACGATATGCTGAATTTTTACATCTGGGGAAATTATTTGTAGCTGATATTGCTGCTTGAGATTTAAATCTTGTTGGCTAATATCTTTTAGCTGCTTCGATAAAGATGGATGAGAACTAACTAATTTTATTTTTGGCTTGCAGTAGGGTAATTGATCGATAAGAGCATCTATTTCTGCGATCAAATCTAGATAAACCGCTTTTTGCTCGACTTTTGTAGCTAGATATTTCTTTACCTTAATTAATTTGGGTAATAAACTTGATTCAATTGACTCCATAAAATTGCTACAGGCGCGATTGCCTGAATACTTTTAATCATTTCCTGCCTATATTAGCCAAAATAATTGTTTTTTACTTACTGCGCTTTTCAACAGCGCGGTTTGACAAAGGGCTTGCCCGCATATTGCCGACTCAGGTTCGGCATCCCCCGCGCTCAAATGAGTAGACCATAATCATTAAATTTAAAAGAGCTAATAGCTGATATCGCCGTAAATTAATCGCTTAGGACAGAAAATTTAATTGCTCGTAAGTAACAAGTAATAAGTAATAAGTAATAAGTAATAAGTAGCCAAGGTGTACCCACCGCAGGGAGTGTCATAACACAGCCTCGTATTGCTATAGCTACGAACTAACCAATTGAAAACCTAGTCTATTCAACTAAAAACGGCTGTAAATTATCGATCAAAAGGTTCAACAGAGAAAGATCTAACTGCTTCTTTGTCTAAATTTAAATAGATATAGTCTTCATCCATACGAGCGATCGCCGACATGGGTAAGGTTAATTCTTTTTTGTGCCATAAATGCCCCTCTTCTAGTACCAAATGGGTAATATGCTGATCCCTTGGATCGAGCAAAAATTCTTCTACCCGCCCAATATGTCCGTCGATGGCTTCTACTGACGCGCCTCTGTGTATCGCTATCTCCCCAGCAGGAACTATTTCCTCTTCTACTGGCATAGAAAATATATCTGTACTCATATCTGCGCCCATAGTAGGATCGGACCACATCAAATAAGAGGTGCGATCGGCGATCGCTTTGTCGCTAAAGTCTTCTAACGCTTCATATTTATACGTAACAGGATTGAGAAACCGCATTTCAGTAAAGGGAGGCATAGCAGCCAATTCCTTTTTAGTGCAGCTTAAGGCAATAGATTCGGGGGTAGTTCTCACAACTTGGTCAATTGACACCAAATATTTATGAGACTCCAACAGATCGGAAACCTTAACTACAAAGTGAGTTACCTTTTGACTATTGCGCTCGATAATTACATGAGTTGATTTACCGCATTCACCATCAACACAAACAACTTTTGCATCTAAAGAAATTTCTTTCATTTTCCTTACCAAACTTTTAATGCCTGGATGTATTGTGGCACAATTAATAAAACTATTGATGTACTAAAAATCTTTTTCTTAAATCGTAAATAACCTTCTCTAGATACCAGCTTTCTAATTCCCCTGGATGTGCATACTTTTCAAAGTCGATCAGTTTTTTAGCTATATCTTCTTCATTACCAGCTTCACCATACAGCAAGAGCCGTAGTTCTTGACGAAGACGAGAGCATTCAACACTTTCACGATATTGTTGCCACCAGCTTTTTAAATTTCGACTAGTTTTCATTAGTTTTTCTAATCCATTACTGTCAAAATTATCGCGATTATATGTCAGAGATGTGTCGTTTCTTTGGCAATTTTGTCATTTGATGCTTTTTTCTGTTTTGATAACAAAATTATTGGCTTCCATAATTTGGTAGAGATTAACATCTAGTTCAACTAAGCAAGCATGACCACTATGGGGTAAAGTGACTACTGTTGCCTGGGGAAAAATCATTGCCAAACGTCTTACTTCCTTTACCGAAGGCAAAATTAAGTCTTCTTCGCTACCGATTAACAAGACTGGTTGAGTTATCTGCCGTAGTTTGGTTTCATCAATAGTAAATTCTCGCATCATTGCCAAACGCTGTTGGGCAGTTTGTTTAGGAGCAGATTTAATCGTTTCTTTTAAGTCTTGACGAGCCTGGGGTGTAAGGCGATTGATGGGAGCCAAAAAAGGTAGAGAAAGCCAGGCAGAATGATTATAAAAAAAGTCTGGCGTTAGGGGAAATAACAACGAGCCAAAATTTAGCCAGGGAACTCGATGAAATGAAGAAGCAGGATTGACTAAAATAATTCCTTGAAACCAGTCAGGTGCTTGCAGCAGCATTTTAAGTGCTATACAACCGCCAAATGATTCGCCACAAAGATATACAGGACGGTTAGGAGTAGAAGCTCTTTCGGCTTCGGTAAGAGCTAGTGCCGACTCTGCCAAGAGATCGAAGTCATCGATATCTTCGGGAGGGATGACAAAACAGCGTACATCAAAACCAATTTCTAAACTATCTGTCTGTAAGGACATTAAGTCTGTTCCTGTTTCATCTAATCCTGGTAAAAAAATTAACAGGGGAAGATTTGGTTTACTTGCTTGAGGATTGAAAAAGTAAGCATCGTGTTGGAGTTCGGGCATAATATCTTTATCTTAGTTACTGTTCTTGATAGTTCCACAGCAAACCCCCGTCTACATAAAAAGTTGAACCTGTAATGTATCTAGCTTCATCGGATGCCAAAAACGCCACGAGTCCCGATACATCTTCTGGCTCTCCCAAACGTCCCAAGGGAATATTCTGGGTGACTTTTGCTAGTAGTTCGGAGTTGTTGAGTAGGTTATGATTGATGGGAGTTGCGATCGCGCCTGGAGCAACATTATTGATTGTAATGCCCAGTTTTCCTAGTTCTACAGCTAAGTTACGAGTAATCATTTTGACCCCGCCTTTGCTGGCGCAGTAAGAAGTAAAGTGAGGAAAAGGTAGTTCTTCGTGGACAGAACTAATATTGATAATTTTGCCTTGATTATTTGTGGCTCGAAAATGCTTGACTACGGCTTGGGTAGCAAAAAAGACCGCTTTGAGATTGACGTTTAATACTAGGTCGTAATCTGCTTCGGTTACATCCCAGAAGTCGGCACGTTTTTCTAAACCTGCATTATTAACTAAAATATCTACCTTACCAAAATGGTCAATACCTTGCTGAACCAAATTATTAATTCGCTCGACTTTACTCAGATCTGCCTGAACTATTAGTGCTTCAGACCCCATCTGTTTAATCTTATCTTTGACTTTTTCCGCCTCATCAGGGTGGGTGTGATAGTCAATTACAATTTTTGCTCCTTCCTGTGCCAAACGCCTACAAATACCCTGTCCCAGACCACCACTACCACCAGTGACAATGACGACTTTTTCTTGTAGTTTCATGATTTACTTCGTTCAAATCTAATACTGCAATACGTACTCATATTAGAACAGTTTCTATTTATAACTTATTACTTCCTACCAAAAAACTAAATTAGGAAACAATACGGCATCAAGAGAATATAACCCTGGTCCAAAGACGATAATTACCAGCATCGAGATAACATAAATAAAAGCTTTTTCCATGCTTGGTGCTTCACCTTTACCTTCTGGTCCTTCATAGACTCCTGGAGGATTCAAATAAGGGTCGCGAGCCACAAAGGGTTTTCCGTGCATGATGTGTAGCACTAGAGCAAATCCCATCGAGCCAAAAATACCAAGAGCAGCTAAAGCGGTAAGAAAACCAGCAATCAAACAAAAACCACCAAAAAACATGACTGATGCGCCAATAAAGCAGAGCCAGATCGACATCTTTAGAGATTCAGACCACTGCTTGAGGTGAGTCAGTTTGGGGTAGCCGTGAAAGATAAAGAGAATACCCATGCCGACGCGAAAAATTAGTAAAATTATACTTTTTAGTTCTCCTGGGAAACTATCACTAGGGTAGATTAAAGCAAATGAACCTGTAGCAGATAGGGCAGGAATTTTTAACAAGATGCCGCTAGTTATTAAAAAAGTAACTAAAGCAACTACAGCATAAATAAATTTGCTTATAAATTTGTTCATTATTTTCCAATTTTTAGTATTTAAGGTATTTGTACGCCTCTTGTGTTCAGGTCGATCGCATATAGAGAAGTTTTAGCGGTAATAAACAGGCGATTTTTCTCTTTGCCGCCGAAAGTAAGATTAGTACATACTTCTGGCACAAAGATTTTACCCAAGCGAGTACCGTCAGGGGCATACACCTGTACGCTATCGGCAGAACTGGTAAAAATATTGCCATGCACATCTACGCGAAATCCATCGGGTTCGCCAGGTTCTATAGTTGCAAACACGCGACCCTCTCCTACATAGCGATTTTCCCTCACTTGATAAACGCGGATATCGTGAAGCTGCTGGGGATGTTCGGCAGCAGAAGTATCCGATACATATAGCAGACTTTCATCGGGACTAAAAGCAATTCCGTTAGGTTTTGCCATCTCCTTAATCACTGCATCTATTTCCCCCGTTGTCGGATCGAAACGATAGACAAAATCCCCAGCTTGTTCTTGTTCGCCCCCGTACCCTTGGTTTTCGTGAGTGATCCCAAAAGTCGGATCGCTAAACCAGATCGTCCCATCGCTTTTTACTACTAAGTCATTGGGACTATTAAAACGCTGACCCCAAGCACGATCTATCAACACTCGCCACTCACCATCTGCTTCGCGTCGGATAATTGCTCGTTGACCCTGAGAACAGGAAACAAGACGACCTTCTAGATCGCGATAATTACCGCTTTGATAGTGGGATGGCTGACGAATAACGCTGTTGCCATCAGTCGGACTCCAACGCAACAGGCGGTTATCGTGGGCATCACTCCAAATTACGCTGTCATCCTCAGAAAAATAAACAGGTCCTTCTCCATGAACCGTTCCATCTGTAAGCTTTTGGAGGGTAGCACCTGGATGCAATAAAGGTTTCAGGCGATCATCATAAATTTCAATACTTTCAGGCATAATAAGCCTACCTTATTAGCAATAATTTTTCAGATTTAAGCAAAGTCACCAGGTTGTGCCGCTAGCCATTTCTCATCTTTTAGTTGCACTACCATTAGTACTGCTGGCTCATCACCTACCGTACCCGATAAATGACCTTTATGTCCTTTTTCATTGGGTTTTGTGTTTTGGTCGCCACCAAAAGAAATATCCCCTGCACCCATTTCGACCCTCGTACCGTCCGTTGTCTCGACGAACCATTTACCAGATAGAGGTACGATCCACTGGGGCTTGGGGTTTTCATGCCATTCCCCCACCCAGCCAACTGGCTGGACGGTAAATAATATCTCTGCATCACTAGTAAGCAAGCGATCGTTCCACTGCGGGTCGGCATCGCCACCCATACTTTCTTTGGCAAAGTTGGTCAATTCACATTGGGTTTGGTGACTTATACCATCTTCGTCTGTCCATACGTGCCAGTATTTTACCTTTGGTTTACTCATATTTTTTTAGCTTTTTTATGATGAATAAAATAACAGCGCCAGGTTATAGTGCCTGATTTATGTAGGCATCAATTGCTGAAGTTTTTCTGGTTCTTCTCCCAGCCAATCAGGATTTTGAGCAGTGCTATCAAAAATTGAAGAGGTTTTAAATGGCTCAAATTCTCCTTTTGCTCCTGCCTGTGCCGTTTTATCTAACAAAGATTGTACCTGTTGCTCGTCCATTGGCTTGAAACTACTAACAGCTTCAAATGCTTGGTCGAGAATTTCGAGACTATCAATTCCAGTAATTACCACTGAAGTAGGTAAATTGAGGGCATAATGCAGGCACTCAATGGGGGTTGCGGTATTAGAGCGTAAAAGTATGCCGTTTGCCATAGTTTTCATCGCCAAAATTCCGATGTTTTGTTTAACTAATTCTGGAACAACTAGCTTAGCAAAGCTACGGTAATGGGCATCCATTACATTTAAAGGCATTTGAACTGTATCAAACTTAAAGTCGTTTTCGGCTGCCACTTTGAGCATATGTAAATGAATTTGGGGATCTTTATGTCCCGTAAAGCCAATATATCGCAGCTTGCCAGCTTCTTTTGCTTCAATAAAAGCTGCATGAGCTCCTTGTTCGTCAAATACTCGATGTGGGTCTTCGTAGCGAATAATCTCGTGATACTGGATCAGATCGATGCAGTCTACTTGATGACGCTGTAAAGATTCGTCTATCTGTTTTGCCGCTTCTTTTTTCGAGCGACCATCAATTTTGGTCATCAAAAACGCTTTTTCTCGATAGCCGTCGCGAAGAGCTTTGCCCATGCGTTTCTCACTGACTCCATCATTGTAATCCCAACTATTATCCATAAAAGTGATACCGCGATCGATCGCCGTACGAACAATTCGGATACCTAGTTGCTCATCAACGTTTGGCAAGCCGATATGCCAACCGCCCAGTCCAATGGCTGAAACCTGTTCTCCTGTACTACCAAGCTCTCGATATAGCATTTGTGATTGACTATTAGCTGACATTTTTTTCCTTTTAATTTACTTTTGTACTCGAAAGTTATTAATCTGAATTGAGTTTGTTTAAGAGTAATTCAAACAGTGATTAACATCATTGCGTGTCCGTTAGGATCTTTAATGATGCAAGCTTGAGAATAAGGATAGGAGTTGGGAAACTTGATGATTTTGGGAGAGATAATTTCAACCCCTTTTTGTTGCAGGGTACTTACTGCTAAATCAATATCCTCAACCACAAGCTGTATTTGCATTGTAGCAATATTGTAATTTTGCCAATCATCGGCAAAGGGACGACCAGTTCCAGGAACGATATAGTCAAGTAATTCTATGCCCAAACCCTCTTGTTGCGATCGCAATGACGTTACTCTTACTCTAGCCTCTGGTAAGCCATCAAGATGAGCCTGAATTTGTCCAGAGTTAATATTGCTTTCTTCTACCTCCATACCTAAAAGATCTCGATAAAATTTGAGACTTTGTTCGGTATCGGCTACGGTAATTGCACTATGGTCGATGCCTAAAAATAATTCTTCCGTATTTTGTTGCCACTTATCTTTGCTAAGCTCAGGTGGAAACCAAATTATTTCTAAATCGTGACCATCGGGATCTTTAAATTTGAAAGCGCGAATGCCAGAAGGAAGGGTTTGTAGTCCCCTAGAAATCGGCTCAATCTCAAAAGATTTTAAATGGTCGTAAGCGCGATCTATATCGCTAACGACGATCGCCAGATGTTGAAACCACAGGTCATTACTCTGAGAATCAGTCGGAATGGGTTTTCCCTCTAGATCGAGATACTCTATTAACTCGATAAGTTCATCACCAAGCTGCAAAGTAACAAGCCGAATTTTAGTTGGTTTTATTCCTTCAACTTTGCTGTAGTAACTTTCTTCAATCGTAAGATCGGCAACTACTTTAAATGAAAATGCTTGAGTATAAAATAAGAGCGATCGCTCTGCATCGCTTACTGTCGAACTAATAGCTCGAACTTTTTGTACTTGAACGTTATTAGTCTGAGTTGAAATAGTCATCTTCGTAAACCTTTAAACCAAAGCCAAATTCCTGCTCCTGCCATAATTAATAAGGCTAGAGCATTATAAAATGGATAAAAAGAACTCAAGTCGATTATCCCAAATTTGCCTGTATGGATACTCATCAACCATCCATATTGCTCTTCTTTTCCAGCTAAATCCGCTAGGTGGAAAAGCCCACCAGTTATTGGAGTCAGGATTAGAGGAATAATTACAAAGGGAGCAAGGCTATATTTAATTCTTTTTAGACGACTGGCACGCATTTTTTTTGTGACGATAATTTACTTTAAACTATTATCGATTTTAAGCTGCTAACTGTCCGCCAGTTACGTCGTAAAGTGCGCCTGTGACAAAGCTACTGTCGGAAGAGCCTAAGAAAACATAAGCAGGAGCTAGTTCTTCTGGTTGAGCAGTACGCTTAATGATACCGTCACTATCGTAGTTATCTACTTGCTTTGCCGTCATGGTAGCAGGAATATTAGGAGTCCAAACGGGTCCTGGAACTACGGAATTAACTCGAATACCGCGATCGCCTAAATTCAATGCCAAAGATTTGGTGAAAGTATGGACTGCACCTTTGGAAGTGGCATAATCAACTAGAAAGTTTTTACCCATTTTGCCGACAATGCTACCAGTATTGATAATCACATCATCCTCTTCTAAATAAGGCAATGCAGCCTTGACCATATAAAAATAGCCAAATACATTGGTTTCCATCGTGCGACGAAACTGTTCGAGGGAAATGTCTTCAAACTTCTTCTGCACCATCTGGTAAGCAGCATTGTTAATCAAGATATTTAACTTACCAAAACGTTCGACTACAGAGGCGATCGCATTTTCACAGTCTTCATAGTTGCGAACATCACCTTTAATTATCAAACAGTCTTTGTTACCGATATCTTTGACCATTTCTTTAGTCTTTTCGGCATCACCATCATTTACGTTGTAAAAGATAGCAACTTCTGCTCCTTCCATAGCATAGGCGATCGCAACAGCTCGACCAATACCAGAGTCTGCGCCAGTGATAAATGCCACTTTTCCTTTGAGTTTTCCTGCTGGAGAATAGTTAGACAGGTCGCTATCTGGCTGAGGAGTCATATCTGCTTGAGAAGCAGGATAAGGTAATTGCTGTGCTGGAATATCATCGGGAGTAGGACGACGTTCTTGAGTTACCATTTTTCATTGCTCCAGTTTTATTTAAATATTTGCATTTGCTTTGCAGTCAAGTATTCGCAGCGTTGAAATCTTAGTTACAGTTTACTACGAGCGAATTATTACGGTTAATAACCTCACTTTTTGTTAGCAAAACTTTTGATTACAATATATTTTTTTTATTAAGTTAGAACATCTACCGAAGGTTATAAACATATTTTTTATAGATATATTTTTTAAGTGTTAAAGTTATTTTGAACTATTAATAATTTTAATTTTTCATGACGTTGTTTCTTTGCTTATAGTATTGGTAACATTAATTACATTCATAAAAATAAACTCAATATTTTACTGTAATTTACCGATTTAAAAGTGATTATTGATAATATTTATATGTCAAAAGATGGATTTTACTTATATTTAAAAAAAATACAATCAAAATCAAATTAGGTCAATGAAATGACAAAATTGCTGTTAAATAGATAATCTAAATAACTTTTCTAGGGAGTAGCAAATATAAATTTCAATACTTAAAGACAAGTTTTCTTAGTTAACGAACAAATAAACAGCTTAACTATATTTTCAGGAAGTGATTATGGTTAAATTTCTCGATTGACAACAGGCATTTGGCGCACCTGGCATTGAACCTCGTTGGACTCATTCCAATAAAGAAGGAATTGGCACTGCTTATTCAACCGCTAGTCGCATTTGGTTTACGCTCTGGAACGGTATTGTTACCGAAGTTTACTATCCTACCGTAGATCGTCCTCAAGTTCGCGATCTCCAATATCTTGTTACTGACGGCAACAGCTTTGTTCACGAAGAAAAGGACGATCTCAAATCCTTAGTAGAAAAAATTAAGCATGATGCTTTAGGGTATCGCATTACTAATAGCGGTGCGACCCCGCGTCGGCGTAAGACGCAAGACAAAGGGCTTGCCCGCATGTACGCGCACCAAGACAGCGACCCAGATGGACGTTATACCATTACCAAAGAAATAATTAGCGATCCTCATCTATCTTGCCTTTTGCAACATACCAAGTTGAGTGGAGATGAAGAAGTTCTCTCTAAGTTGAAGCTATATGCTTTGTGTGCGCCTCATCTTGAAGTTGGCGGTTGGGGAAACAATGCTCAAATTGTTGAAGTCGGCGGAAAAAAAATTCTGACAGTACAAAAAGGAGAAACTTGGCTAGCGATCGCAGCAGCAATTCCTTTTACTCATGTTTCCTGCGGTTATGTCGGTCACAGCGATGGTTGGACCGATCTAGCTGATAACTACCAATTAGATTGGGAATTTGATCGAGCAATAAATGGTAACGTGGCATTAACGGGGGAACTAGACCTAAAACAGAGTCATGAGTTTACTCTCGGACTTGCTTTTGGCGCTACCGTTCACAATGCTATTTCAACCTTGTGGCAATCAATCATTGTCAACTCCTTTTCAAGAGCAACAGCAAGACTACCAAAAACAGTGGTCGCGTACTGGCGATGACATTCTGCCTTTGGAGAAAGTTTCTGGCGATGAAGGTAAGCTATATCACACTAGCCATAGTCTACTATTGACCCACGAAGATAAAACTTATCCTGGTGCTTTAATTGCTTCTCTGACAATTCCCTGGGGTGAATCTAAAGGGGACAGCGATAGCGGGGGATATCACCTTGTCTGGACGCGGGATATGGTTAGCTCGGCAGCAGGATTGATGGCAGCAGGACACAACGCTACGGCTTTGCGATCGCTTATTTATCTTGCCACTACTCAAGAAGAAGATGGCGGGTTCGCTCAAAACTTCTGGATCGATGGGGAGGCTTACTGGACGGGAATACAACTAGATGAAGTGGCTTTTCCCATTTTATTGGCGCGGAAACTATACCAAGAAAACGCTCTTTCTAACTTTGATATTTATTCAATGGTTCTGCGAGCAGCAGAATATTTAATTCGCCAAGAACCAGCTACTCAACAGGAACGGTGGGAAGAAAATAGTGGTTATTCTCCTTCAACTCTAGCTGCCTGTATTGCTGCCTTAATTTGTGCTGCTTGTATAGTCCGCGAATACGGAGATGAAAATACTGCTCGGTTTATCGAAGAATATGCAGACTTTTTAGAATGCCACATCGAAGCCTGGACGGTAACGACAGAAGGAACGCTGGTTTCAGATATTAAACAGCACTATATTCGGATTACGCCAGCAGATGCTAGCAGTCCCCATCCTAATGAAGATCCTAACCACGGAACTGTACATCTTTGTAGCCGTCCCCCTGATGAAAAAAGTGCCTTTCCCGCCAAAGAAATTGTTGATGGAGGCTTTTTGCAGCTAGTTCGCTATGGTATTCGCCCCGCCGACGAGCCGATTATTGTTGATTCGGTTAAAGTAATTGATGCTGTCTTAAAGGTAGACACTCCTTTCGGTTCCCTCTGGCATCGTTATAATCACGATGGCTACGGACAGCGAGAAGACGGTAGTCCCTATGATGGCTGGGGAACTGGACGCGCTTGGCCACTATTAACTGGAGAACGAGGACACTACGAACTGGCATTGGGAAAAGATGTAAAACCCTATATTCAGGCAATGGAAGGATTTGCTACTAGTACGGGCTTACTGCCAGAACAAGCCTGGGATGAAGAGGATCTCCCCGACGCACATATGTATTTGGGAATACCTACAGGTTCGGCAATGCCTTTACTCTGGGCGCAGACGGAGTATATCAAACTGCTACGCTCTGCTAGTGACGGTCAGGTTTTTGATTCGATCCCTGAAGTTGCCGAGCGGTACTTAGGTCAACGCCAAAAATGCAAATCTTTAGAAGTTTGGAAATTCAACCGTCAGGTAGAAAAAATC
The DNA here is from genome assembly GCA_965218345.1 of Waterburya sp. Taxonomy (GTDB): domain Bacteria; phylum Cyanobacteriota; class Cyanobacteriia; order Cyanobacteriales; family Xenococcaceae; genus Waterburya. The sequence continues at coordinate 3,094,512 of CBDCKS010000002.1, read as the reverse complement.
GCTCCAGGACATATCTTACGCATTCAAGCAACTGCACCTTTCCAACTCCATTGGACACGGGATAATTGGCACACCACAGAAGATACCTCGTCAAGTTCTACAGCTTTGGCAATTTATTTTGTCGATGTGACGATTTCAGATACTAAAGCAACAGCGATTGAGTTTACTTTCTTCTGGAGCAATTCCCATAGCTGGGAAGGACGTAACTATCAAGTTGCAGTGAAAAGCGATTGATTTTCCTGAACCGTCTTTTAGTATTTTCTTTGCAAGCTCGAACAATCAAACTCGGCTTTTCGTTGAGATAATCATACCAATTCTCATGTATTAACTGAAGACATGGAACGATCTATCTCTTTTAACTAAAAACTCGTAACCCTATATTTATCTACACCCCACATCCTACATGACATAACCCTAGTATCTCGCTATATTCAAGAATTGGTATAACATTGAGGTAATAACATTTCTAACTTCAATACCAGTGCCAGAGATCGACCGATGACTAGAAAACAATCTCTTTCTTTGATAGATAGGCTTACTCAAGGTGCGCCGTTTGCTGTTTTACTGTTATTATCTTTCCTCATCCTCTATCAACTTCGTTCAGTTTTAGAGCTTATTGCGATCGCGATTTTATTATCGCTAATTTTTCAAACCCTACTGCATCAGCTAGAAAAATTGGTAAAAAAGCCTTGGCTAGCAGTTCTAATTCTATCCGTTGCCATCATTGGTTTAACCATAATGTTCCCCCTCGTTATTGTCCCCAGTCTTTTAGATCAGGTGGGAAAACTATCTTCACAATTACCACAATACATCAATAATTTAACCTCAGAGTCTCACAATCTCCACGAGCAATATCAGCTTGTTCCCGATATCTCTCAGGAAATTAGTAAATTAAAGAATTTTATCAATGGTGTTATCGGGTCATTACCCCAGATGTTGGCACAAGCTTTTGGGATTACCATTGAGGTTTTTGCTACAGTTGTTTTAGCTCTTTACATTACCAGCGACCCCAAATTTCTGATTAACGGACTGTTAAGATTTACACCGCGCCGTCATCATCAGCAAACAAAGCGCATACTAACAAATATCACATCAGGGCTTCAAGGCTGGATGACTGGTACACTATGGGCAATGGTGTTTCTCGGTGTTGATACGGTAATAGGACTTTGGATTCTCGGCATTCCCTTGCCTCTATCCTTTGGTATTATTGCTGGTTTGCTGGAGGTAATTCCTTATATTGGTAGCTTTGCGGGAGGCTTTTTACCTGCCCTAGTTGCTTTAACTATCTCACCAGTAAAGTTAATTTTAGTAATAGTTTTATTTTTAATCCTCAACCAAATTGATGCTCATATTATTCAACCTCTGGTTATGGGACATCAAGTAAATCTGCATCCAATTGCCGTCATTATGGCAATTTTAATTATGGGTGAATTATTAGGTATTATTGGTGTGATCTTCGCTATTCCTGCTGCGGTCATAGTAATGAAGCTGCTCGATGAATTTACCTCACAGTCACAGATTACTCCGCCACGTCCGACATAAACGCCTGGGGTCTCCCCAGGCGACGCGGACTCCTAAACGGACGGAGCCTGCTGTGACCGTTGGTCAAATTCTCCAAAACCCTCATTATCAAAATCTCTACCGTCATCAGTTAAAAAATAGTTTAATCAGAGATGAAACCAATTAATTGATTAAGATTTCATTTGGTATTAGCTATGACTATTTGGCACGATTTATTTGTTCCCCAACTACCCCTAATCGAAAAAATTGTTCGACCGATTATTGTTTATTTTTGTTTGTTATTTTTGATTCGTATTGGGGGTAAACGGGAACTAGGAAGCATGACTGCTTTTGATATTATCGTGTTACTTGTTTTGGGAAATGCAGTTCAGAATGCCATTATTGGTCAAGATTACTCTTTAATGGGTGGATTAATTGATGCTGTTATTTTAATGCTTTGTGACTACGTAATGGTTCGACTGAGTTATCGTTTTAACAAACTACAGAGGCTGATTGAAGGTACTCCCACATTGCTAGTTAGAGATGGTAAAGCAATCGCCAGACACTTAGCCAAAGAAGCAATAACCGAAAAAGAATTGCGCTCAAAACTCTCTCAAAAAGGATTTGAAAATATTGCTGATGTCAGGTTAGCAATTCTAGAAACAGATGGCACAATGACTATAGAGCGTTACCCCTCCTCTTCTGAAGATAATCGACACAAAGAGTTGAGCGATCGCCTGAATAAAATTGAAGAGCTATTATCTCAAGCAAAAAACAAACCAAGCTGATATTTAATTTTCACTTTAAGATTGACATTTAAAAATAATAATTTTAATCTAATTTTTTTGACAATCTATAATCTCAAAAATGCGATCAATGCTACATTTTAATATCTACCAAAAAACGCCATAGCCATAACAAAAAAAAGCAAAAAAAACATCAGTTTATCGAGTATTTGTGAGCTTATAAAAAGCTCTATCCGAAGATAGTGTAGCTATCAAATTAGGCGCGTTAACATTAGTTCATAAGTTGACTTTAGGTAAGAAACTCTTTCAAAAAAAGGCGAAGCAAAACTTGTTATCGAACTTAGCCTAAATACACTTTAAACAATTAACCTAGAGAGACAGACTAATGTTTTTTCACAAAAAAGAAACCATTCACAATGTCGATATTAAAGAAGCGAATCCTCGCTTTGCTCAACTGTTATTAGAGCAGTTTGGTGGTGCGACTGGAGAACTATCTGCTGCCTTGCAATATTGGGTGCAGTCATTCCATGTTGAAAATCCAGCGATTAAAGATATGCTCCAAGATATTGCGGTTGAAGAGTTCGGTCACCTAGAAATGGTGGGCAAAATGATCGAAGCTCACACTAAAAATGTAGATCAGACCGACGCATATAAAAGTACCTTGTTCGCCGTAAGAGGCATGGGACCGCATTTTCTTGATAGTCAGGGTAGTGCTTGGACAGCTACTTATCTCAATGAAGGTGGTGATGTGGTGCGCGATCTACGTGCCAATATTGGTGCAGAAGCGGGAGCGCGTCAAACTTATGAGGCGTTAATTAAAATAGCACCAGATGAAGGAACTAAAAAAACCCTAGTACATTTGCTGACTCGCGAGATTTCTCATACGCAGATGTTCATGAATGCACTAAATGATTTGGGCAAGCTTACCGATCCCTTCTTTGGCAACGTTCAGCCTGATGAGACAGTAGATCTTTATTACAATCTATCTACTTCTACTCCAGCCGACGGCTCAACCGTAGAGGTTGACCAACGTGGCCCTTGGAATCAAGAGCCAGATTTCAGATATATTGCCCATCCTCAAGCCAAAAATACTTCGACAGCCAATTAAGGAAATATTCTGTATTCAAAATAGATTTAGCCAAGCCAGGAAATTAATTTTCTGGCTTGGCTCTCACGGGGTGACAAAGAAGTTAAAAGAAAGACAGAGAGTAGGATGTAGCAGCGAAATGGTAGAAAAGAGGGGTCAAGATAATTAAGAAGACCCCAAACTAAAAAATGTTGCCACAATACTATCACAAATGTATCTCACAATTATTAACCCAAAGACAATATGTAACTCTGAGAATAACCGTACTGATATTACAAAGCTATAGAACAATTCAGATAGAAAAACTAGCGTCAATCCTGCCAATTCCAATCAAATACGAAAGTCGCCGTCGTCACCTTCAAAGATTTTTAGTTCTACCACAATTATCAACTAAATGTATGATGTTACTAAATAAGAAAGGCAATAGTAACATAGCCGAACAAAAAAGATTGCTTAAATCAACTCTGAGATTATTGAAGGGGTATCAAGTAGTAGTGATAGGAGACCGAGAATTTGGCAAGATCAATTTGGCTGACTGGCTATCCAAGCAAGGCTGTCAATATGTCTTGAGAACTAAAAGCAATAAATATATTCAACAAGAAGGAGAAGAAGACCAGCAATTAATATCTTTAGGATTAAAGCCAGGAAAATCTTTTTATTTAAAACAAGTTAGATTTACTAAACAAACAGGAATGTCCAGAGTAAATCTGGCTTTCTATTGGAGCAAAATAACTAGTGGTAAAAGAAAAAATGAAGGATGGTATTTAATTAATAATGGCTTTGTTGCATGAAGAAAAATTGAGCATCGAAATGAGGCTAACAGAGTCATGGATTTATAATTCAACGACATAACTCTCAGGTTTGCAAATTTGAATCATTCGATTAAGAGCAGAACATTGCAAGAATAGTTCTACTGCCTGATTATCGAACTGGCGAGAAGCCAACTTGCCTCCGAAGATGCATTTGAGGCGAAACATGGTGGTTTCAGCTAAAGAACGGCGATGGTAACCACTTTCTCTTTTCCATTTTTTACGTCCCATTTTACGTATCGCTCTTAAGTTCTCATCTCGTGGTAGTGGTGGAGCTTTACAATTACCATGTTGAGAGATCTTTGTGAGAGGAAATGCTTGGGTTTCCCAAGCTGATTCCACTCTCACGGTGGCATTTTTGCGTGGCGGAATTGTTGCCCTTGATTGTCTTTGCTTGATTTGCTCGTAACAATTGCTGGTATCGTATGCGCCATCGGCAGACACTTGTAAAATTTCTTCTTCTATTCCATCGAGAATGTCCTCTAAAAGCTGCGAGTCATGATAGTCATTGGTCGTTACTACTGCACCTACTATCTCTCCGGTCCTCTCATCTATACCCAAATGCAGTTTTCGCCATGTTCGTCTTTTGACAATTCCATGCTGTCTAGTCTTCCATTCCCCCTCTGCGTATACTTTTACCCCTGTTGAATCTACTACTAAATGAAGTGCTTTCTCGCTTTTTTGGACAGGCAACTCAATTTTGAGCGAGGAAGCCTGCGTCGCCGTTAGAGCGGGTGGAAACGGCTCTGTTCAAGAGCCTTGTTCCACACCCGCAAGCAAAGGCAAGTCTCGCTTGAAGCTCCCCAAACGTCTTGATACTGTACTGTGGTCAGGAACAGGTAGATCTAGACTCATTAGTTCAAATAGTGATGATACAAATCCTTCGGTCTGTCTTCCTGCCAAAGAAAAAATGCTTTTAACGGTACTCATCGTTGCGATCGCCATATCACTATAAGTTTGAGATGCTCCTTTTTTACCTGTTTTCTTTTTGACTAACCATTGTTCTAAAACATCTTCATCTAACCAAAATGTTAGACTTCCTCGTTGTTTTAGTCCTGCGTTATACTCAGACCGCGGAAGGCGGTCGCTCGCAAGCACCTGAATGTATTCAGGTGAACGAGCGACCAGTTGCGAATGCGCTATTGATTCTTCATTAGTAGGTTTTGGTTGTGGTTAACTTGCTAACAAGCGACGGCGGACAGCTCGAATGCATTCGAGCTTCCGTGCGCTTCAATCTACCATTTTCAAGTTTCTACCCTTCGCAACTCTATTTATGCAACAACGCCATCTAGAACTATTAAGATGATCGAAAAACAAAATGATTACTCAACTAGGCAAGCTCAAGTTTTAATAGATAAACAAAAAAGAATGCTTGAAATCCTCGAAGAAAGTATCGAATTATTTAGAGGAAACACAGAAAATTAAAATTGCTTTTCAATGGTAAATTTATTTTGTTTTACTGAATTTCGGCGTTGATAAATTCAAGTATAATTGTTCAGACTTGAAAATCTCAATTCAATTTTAAAGCTAATAGCTAATAGCTACGAAAAGACACACTTTGTACGACATACACTAAATTACCAACGCCCTAATATTTTCCTGTACAAATACACCACAAAGTTCTCATAACTTTTAATTTATAATAGAGATATTTTTATTATGACCGCCAAAAATAGTTTTCCCTATAAACTAATTACATACTCTGGTCTAGGATTTTTGTTACTCTTAGCTTTAATTGTATTTAAGCCATTTGCTATCATAAAATCTGGCGATCGCGGTGTGGTAATGCGCTTTGGAAAAGTTCAAGCAGCAATTCTTGATGAAGGTATTCATCCAATTATTCCTGTGGTTAATTCAGTTCAACCCTTAACCGTGCGCGTACAAAAAAAGGTCAGGCAGAGGCTCAAAGATTACAAAAGCTGACCTTGACTCCTGCACTGTTGCAAAAAGAGGCAATTACTAAACGGGATGGCAAATTCCCGATGGTGATGGGAGGTGATGGAGCATTGCCCTTTATCAATATCGATCCACAAAAGATCGATCGGTAGAAAATAGAAAAAGACGCAGCCTTACAACCGCGCCTTTAAAACTAAATTATCGTTAACTAACCAATTATCCGACAACCCCTAATGCACCAGCAGCAGCAGCAACGATCGCGGAAACCAAAGCGGTAAAGAATAACCACCACGAAGCAGTTGCCGCAGCTTTACGAGTATCTTCTACCTGTTTGGCAGCTTGTTTTTTGGCTGACTCTATACGCATTGCTGCCGCGGTTTGGATACGTTCTGCACGCTGCAAAGCGCGATCGCGAGTTCTTTCTATCTGACTAACAATGCGGTCAGCATCGGCTTGAGAGATATCATCGCGAGAACTCATCACGGCAATTAAGGTGTCTCGATCGACGCTAGAAAAGCGATCTTTCAGGGCAGTAAAGCCAGCTTGAGGATCGTCAAACATCACGTTTACATCTCGTTTAATGCCATCATAAGCTAGTTCAGGACGATCTAAGCTATTGAGGTAGGCTTTGATTTTGGCAAGAATACGGTCAAGTACAGACTTGATTTGATCCTGTACTTTCTGTAGCTGTGCCATAGCGTTATCTCTCACGGCTAACACCTGATCGACTACTTGGTTAACATCTTCTTCAGAGATATCTTCTCTTTGGGATAGCAAGGCTACTAAAGTCGAGCGGTCAAACTGTGCCAATCTGTCTTTGAGGCTTTCTGCACCCGCACGAGGATCGTTGAGCAGTAGTTCTACATCGCGCTTAATACCTGTAGGACTCAATTCAGCCTTATCAGTAGAGCGTAGATAATCAGCGATCGCACTTTGGAAATCTTGAACCTTCTCCTGAGTACGAATAGCTGCGCGACGGGGTGCTTTAGCAATGCTGCGGAGGGTAGATTGAATATCATCGATCACCCGATTGGCATCATCTTCGCTTAAGTCTCGACGCTGTGCCAATAGCTGTACCAAAGTATTGCGATCCATAGCTGCTAAACGTTGACGAATAGCTCTAGATCCGAGTTTAGGATCGTTAAATAATAAATTCAGATCCCGTTCGATACCTCTGGGGTTAAGTTCTGGTTTACCAGTTTGACGCAGATAGTCAGAGATCGCCGAGGTAGCCTGGTCGTATTGTTCTTGGGCTTTTCCTACAAGTTGCCCTGGTGCATTGGCAACTCGCATCCATGTACCTTCAACACTATCGAGTACATCTTCTATTTGCTCTTCGCTTAAGTCTTGACGTTGAGCTAGTAGCTGAGTCAGGGTATCGCGATCGAAGTTGGATAATCTGGCTTTTAATGCCGAACTTCCTGCTTGAGGATTATTAAGCATTAGCTGTAAATCTTGCTTGATGCCATCTGGATTTAATTCGCCTCTGCCCGTATCCCTTAGATAAGACTGAACCTGCATCCACTGTCGGTCGGCAACAGTTTGAGCTTGACCGAGGTTTTTCTGAGAATCTGCCAAAACGCGATCGCGCGCTATTTCTAATTCCCCTGTAATAGCCGATGCCTCAATTGCATCCATATCAACCCGTAACTCTAGCATTCTCTCTAAAGTAGGGCGATCTAGCACGGCTAAACGAGTACTTAGCTCTTCATAGCTAGCGTCAAAGTCTTCTAATATGGGCTTGAACTCAATCTGTATTTTCTCAGGAGTAAGATTTTCTTTGGGAGTGGTAGTTAAATATTGTTCTACTTCCACCATTAGTTCAATACTTTTTTGTCGCGCATGGGCTGCTTCGGCTGTAGCAATTACTTCTAAACGAATTGCATCGAGTAAGTTTGCCGTGCTGCGAATTTGAGCTTGAGATAATAATCCTTTTTGCTTAAGAATCTCGACAAAATCAGGACGGCTAATTTGCCTTAAGTCTGATGCCACTGCAAGAGGATCGGCAGCAGGATCGTAAATCAAATCGCGAAATTCGCGATCTAAGTTAGCTTGCTTTAGCTGCCAAGGGTAAGCATTAAGCAAATAGTTTTTGATATCCTTCTTAACTGTAGTTTCAGGAGTACTGGCAAGTCCTAACTGAGATGCAGCCTTATTAGTTTGTTCTCCTAAGTGTCCTCCCAGACTTTGTAACTTCTCGGTAATTTTGTCAACGTCTATATCCGTAAGATCGCTACGCCCCATGACCATACCCATTAGGCTATTCAAGCTCATGGTGGCTGCTTGAGTTAAAGGACTAGTAGACTGAGAGCGACGATTTTTACCGATTTCGCCAATCAAAGAATCTATCTTGTCTCCAAAATCTGTACCTGTAAGCTGCTCTTTAGTTGCCGACTTGAGATAGTTCGTAAAATCGTTAACAGGATTGCCAGAGGAAGCCGCCTTGCTATGGGTTTTGCGCCAAACAGACTCTAACTTACCAGCAATACGATCTGCATCTTTTTTCGAGATATCACTGCGATCGCTAATTAACTGGACAAAGGTGTTGCGATCGACGCTGCGAATACTGTCGCTATCTAAAATAGTATGTAAATTCTCATCATCTAATAGCCGTTCAAAATCTTGGGCGATCTTGTCAACATCTAATCCCGCTGGTTTGAGAGAATGCAAAAAGTCCTCGACGTTTTCTCGCATTGAGACAGGATCGATCGCCATTCCCAATTCTTTTCTTACCGCAGCAGCAGCAGCTTCTGCTGTATTGACTACCTGTTTGCTAGCTGCACCTGCACCTATAGCAGCGGTGGCAGTACCTAAAATTGACTGCATTCCGGATGTGGCAGTACCAACAACCGAACCTAATAATGAACCAATTGCCCTGGAGCTAAAAGTTACCATGAGAGCAAAAAACGCCGCCCAGATAACCAAGCCAACAATTGCTCCTGAAAGAGGAGCTACAAATAAGCCCAGCTTAACGGCTAGAAAACTAGCAATAAATAAAGCCAGACTAACGCTAATCAGCGTACCCAAACCAACAGCAAAACCTATTTTTTTAATGGTGCTGCCCAAGCCACTAGAACTGTGAGAACTATCGTCTGCTACGTCATATACAGTTCTCCCTTCTAAATCCTGTAGATTTTCTGTATCAGATGTAGAAGATTTGCTAGAACTTCCGCCAGCCATAGAAATACCAGCAGCAACTCCCAAATTAGTAAATAATAGTTGGAAAGCAAAAGCTAAAACTATCCCCGCAATTAAAGCTGCAAAAAACTGAGGACCATTGAATACAAAGGAGGCATCTTGAACTGCTTCTAAATTTGGCTCAGGTTGTACTATGACAGGTGCCTGGAGCAACATTTTCGTATAAAACACGACTTCTTCCCTTTAATAATTAATCTTCTTAAAAAAACCTATTAGCAAATGAGAATTAAATAGGTAGAGTAAATTCTTGAATAATCTTCCAAAAATTGTGTCTTTGGTTTTCAATTAGATTACCAAATTTTTACCCAATCATCATCTTTCTTTAGATAGGAATGCTTATTTTATAAACTGCATATCTTCAAGTCATACACCTAAAGTTATATCTTGAACCTATCATTTGTATATCAAAGCGATAAGTAAATTTCAATTATCTTTTAAAAATCTTAGTAAATATACCAAATTACATTACAAAAAGAGGAAAAGCAAAACTATTCCTTTTGGTAGATTAATTGTTATGAAATTTAAATTAATCTAAGTAGTATCAATAAATACAGAAATCTCGGAAGAGATAGTTAAACAGGAGATAATAATATGAGTACTGAAGATAGAGCTAAGGCTACAGCTAAAAATGTAGAAGGTAAAGCCCAAGAAGCTATGGGTAAAGTTACTGGAGATAAAGGCGATCAGGCTGCAGGTAAAGCCAAACAAGGCGAAGCATCTGCTCGACACGCTGCTGAAGACGGCAAAGATGCAGTCAAAGATGCAGTTGACTAATTAATTTAAATTCAATTAATAGTAATTTAGTTCATTAAAAATTGAGAAGGAAGCAAAATTTTCCTTCTCTCTTTTGTTTAAATATCGCCTTGTTAAATAACATTTGGAGTTTCATTGTAAGAAAATGAAGTTGAACAAAATTCGCCGTATCATAACGGCTACCCTACTAGCATTAATGATAACGGTTACGGCTACCGCCTGTTCTTCGAGTAGTACTGCCACTCTTCCTAATCCAACTTTAGACAGTAGATCTAATGCTTACACTCAATTAGAAAGAGGAGACAGTGTTGCAGGACAAAAATTTGGTGATTGGGTAGTTAGCACTAGTCAAGGATTAGTTAAAGATTCTTTTGTACGTGATAACAATAAGCTCGGTGTAGTTATTTCGGACAAAGTTAAGCCTACAGAAGTAAAAACATTAGCTAAGGCTTTGGCAATGGGTTTCCATCAGAATTTTCCCGATCGAGATTTAACTATTTTGATGTATGCGCCTGACAAAGAAAGAATTTTGACTGCTAAATATGACGTGCAGTCTAACAATATTGAATACCAAGGGTAGTTGTAACTATCCCGATGCGGTTTAACCGTATTACTAATTTTAGGAGCAAGAATTATGTCGAGCAGTGACAAGTATAAAAAGCAAATAATGAACGACCTAGCAGGTGGTAACGTCGAATCTCTCGATGGCACATCTGTAAGCGAAAATTATGACAACTTTGATGATTTTGCTCAACGTAGCAGCAAAGAAGAGAGGCACGGTTTGTTTCAAAAAGCTTTTCATCATGATAATGTTTCTCCGCAACAGATGGAGCCTGAATTGCAAAAGGCGATCGCTCAAATTAAGCCTAATGAGCGAGATGATGTAGCCAAAGAATTTATTAAGCATCTAGAAAAAAGAGGTTTAAAGGAAAGAGATTTAGAAAAACAGCTTAGTTTATCTACCCATCATGCAAGCCGCATGAATGCTGATGATGTTAGCAAACTTGCAAGTTTTGCCTATCATTCTCATCCTGATATCTTTCAAGAAGTCATGGCGGATCAACCTGCACTGTTAAAATTCTTTAGCAATCCCTTAGTTGGTGCAGCTTTGGGTGCAGTAGCAGCTAAATGGTTACATCGCTAACTCAAATAACTTGCTAATATTCTCAGAGCAATATATTATGCGTTGCTGAATTAAGGCGTGAAACCGATAATGAACTTTTTTAGCTTTTAGCTATCAGCTTTCGGAAAATGCAGCAAAGAAAACAACTTTAGTTTTCATATCTCGATCCAGCAATGCCAAATATTACAAGGACGTTGAGTAAAATAAAATGTCCTTTTTTTGTGGCAGTTTTGTCTTTTATAAGTAGTACATACTTTATTAGCTTTTATCAATAGCTTGATTATCACTTAGCCCAGACATATCTAAATCAAATTTGATAGCAATTTGACTCAGTATTTCTTGTTCTTTTAAAGTGACTTCGCCTTTAAATTTAGCAATTCTGTAGCACCTTTCTAAAGTCAAAGGTGCAAACTCTAGCAACAGCTTATCTAATAACACAGATAAATCTTGAGGCTGCTCCAAACTTTCGGTGATATTTTTCACCGAAGAAGGAGAAATATCTTCAATTACCTTTAAAGTTTCTGACCAATCTTGGTTTGGATAGCTAACTCTTATCATCTGTGCCAAAATACAGTCCATGATTTTAGACTGTTCTAAAGCAATTTGCCAATCAGCATCAGTTTTTTGGTGCATAGATGCAACCTCTGTATGATCGATCTTTCCCTGATAAAAGCGACAAGCTGTTTGACCCAACACATAAAGCATAGCTGCATTAGTAGAAGCACCCACTGCTGCACCAATACCTGGAATGATTTCTACAATGGTCAAACCCGTTTTGATCGCGTCTGCACCTAATGATAAACCAAAGATAGCCAAGACTTCTCCTCGTCTTGCAGGCTCATCTAAATCCAAGCCATAGGCTGCTGCAATTTCGTACACCATTTCGGTTTGCAGCTTAGTAGTGGCGATTAATTCTATGCCCAAAAATAAGGCTGCAATAGGCGGAATAATATTGGTAAGTAGTCCTAAACGTCCACCCTCCCAGGTTTTTTGCACAATTAAACGATGAGCAATTTGATAGGGTGTTTCATCAGGATATTGCGATCGCACTTTATCTACGGTAGCCTGTACCTTAGTAGTGTCAACCTTTCCTAAAAAAGTCATTAACCAATCTAAACCGATGATCTTATCTGCTGACTTTAAAATAGGATTAGAGGCAATCCACTCTAAAGTCTCGCCTGTAGAGTGAGTGGTATGCTCTAATAGCTTTTGAGCTTCGGTGGTGAGGGTTACGGTCAGGTTACCTATAGTGTTGATTGCGTCGCTAATAAAGTTTTCGGGTGGGGTTGGTTTTGACATGGTAATGATTGTAATGCGTCTAATATAAATACTAATGTAAATACTAAAAATTCCTGACTGAACCTTTGATAGAGTTTAGGAAAGTCAGGAAATAGTTTATTTTATTCTAATGTTTGAGATGGCAGAATTTTATCAATAGTTCAGTTGACTATTCTCAATTTAAGCATAAGCAACTAAGGTAATTGCTTGCCTACAAACTATTGGCATTAGCATCGCTCTGTGTAAGCAACTAGCTAAAAATATTAGTTATTCAACTTATCAAAGAAGTTAGCTGCTTTTTCCTTTACCGTTTCTGCATCAGGATCACTGGGATTGCTCATTTTGTCAGCATCTGCTGCACCCTGGACGGCATTTGTTCCTTGTTGCGCTTTTTCTGTTATTTCGTTGATTCCTCTCGGATTAGAACGAGCTACATCATCAGTTTCTTTTTGGATTTTATTTAAATTGGCTTCTCCATCGGTAGTCTTGCTAGTTACTGCATTAGCAGGATAAGCACTAGAAATAAACAGCATTCCACAGACTACAACTGTCAACAATAAACGAATAGAAGTCTTCAACCAGTTGTTCAACTTATTAAATAACATACGTTTTCCTCAATAATTTTTTATCACTTATATTAATAGCAATTACCGTAAGATAATTACATCCGACTTAAGACATATATATTTGCTCATATACGGAAAAAAGCTATAGATATACATGAATAATAAATGATTGTTAATTTTATATTAATTAATAAATGTTTTTTTAGCAGGTTAAGTATCTATCTAGAGATAGACCTTAATTTGATTTGTATTTTAAATGCACAATATTCTCTCCATATCAAAGGTGCTGTAAAGAAACTTAAAATATTACATCTTTTGACAGAAGAAACATAAATTTTAAGGAGCTAGTTTTAATTGCATATAGAGCAATCGAAATTTTCGAGATATTTTTTCTTAGCAAACTAAATAGACTGTTATTCTGCCTGGAGACTTTTGATTATGGATGCAAACATACCGAACTTTCAATTCAATCTAGAGCTAAGCATCGAACAAAAATTCAAGATGCGGATTTTTCAAGAGTCAGTTAAAACTATGAATCCTGAAGATGCTCGCTCTTTGTTATTAGAAGCTTCTCAACTGCTAATGGTTAAGGATAATATTATAAGAGGATTGATGAAACAAACTATTATTGAATAATATTATTTTATGCTGGATAGAGTCTTCAAGTTCAAATACCTTAAGGTATGGCGTAAGCAAAGCACAATGAAGTTATCGCCTTGGGTAGTTTTGCTCTCATACTTTTTTTTAGCTTTGTGTATGGTTAATCTGGCAAAATTACCTGTTTTTGCCTATTCTAAGTCAGATGTTGAAAAGCAACCAATCACCGTCGCGATCGATTTTCTCGACGTTTTCAAAGGTGCGGTTGAATATATTCAAGTAGCAAATATTTCTGATGAGCAAGAAGTCGAAATTGGCAAACAGACTAACACTCAAGTATTAAACCAATACCAGCTATATAACAATCCTCAAGTTCAACAGTATGTTAGCAATCTGGGACAGGAATTAGTAAATAGTAGCGACAGTAGAAATATTCCCTTCAATTTTCAAGCAGTGGCTAGTGATGAGGTAAACGCTTTTGCCATACCTGGAGGATATGTATATGTCACTACTGGCTTACTAAAAACAGCCGAAGATAGAGCGCAGCTAGCATCGGTAATGTCTCACGAAATTGCTCATGTTAATGAAAGACACGGCATTAAAGGCTTAAAACAAGCAGTTGCTGCCAAAGGTATCGCTACCGCAGCAGGAGTAGATACCAAAGCCCTAGCTCAAATTGCTTATCAGGTGGCAATAGACTTACCACAAGGTCGTTCATTTGAATACGAAGCAGATAGCAAAGGTTTAACAAGATTGCAGCAGGCTGGCTACCCAGCAGAAGCTTTTGCAGATTTTTTGGCTAAATTGGGCGGTGGAGGCGGTACACCTGAATTTTTACGCACCCACCCTACTAGTAAGCATCGCATTGAGGCTATCAGAGAAAAAATCAAAGTAGGGCAAGCCTCTAGCAACAAAGGTCAGGATAAAACCGAATATCAAAACAACGTTTTATCTTTGATGTAGCTTGGGCAAAAATCTATCAATAGCTAGAGCGTATTTTTCTCTAGATCGTTTTTAATGTTAGTAAGAATTTAATTTTAAAAAAACTATGAGTAATCAAGAACACGAAGAAGTATATCGTGAAAGTAATAGCGATGAGGGTCGTCGCACGGCAAACAAAGGTGATGTTGTCGATGAATCTAAATCTTTAGAAGAAAAAAAGGATCAGGTTGCGGTAGATACTTGGGATCCTGCTGGTCATGTTAAAGTCCCTACTTACTTTCCTGTAGAAAATGAAGAAGGAGAAGAAGAAGCACTACATCACGTTGAAGATGCTGAAGAAATCTCTGATGTAATTCGCCAAGCTAGAGTTGATGAAGATGGCGATCGCCAATGGTAATAGATTTGAACCTTTCGACTTAGATTGAGCTTGAGGGATAGTGAACTCTGAGCAGAAATTCTTAATTACATCTGCTGTACTTTTTCCATGAAGTACGGCTTTTCTATTCTAGAACTAATCTCGGAAGACGGAGGTGTAATGTCAACTAAAAATTAACTAAAAATATATATCCAAAGAAAGATGTAGCTTTTGCGTAGTACTTATAAAGTTAAGGTAAATGTATCAAATTATTGAACATTTTTTGGTATATTAACATACAGAGTTAAACTAATTTAATTCTTTACGAACCATGTTACCGATGAATTTTCAATAAATATTAATTAATCAGGAGTTTTTATGAATTTAACAAAATTAGCCACTGCTACTATTATTAGTCTTAGTCTCGCTTTGCCTACTGGAGTAGCATTAGCTCAAGAAAAGAATGGAACTGTTGACCAGAACCTAAACCAAGCTGGACAAAACGCCGATAATGCTGGCGAAAATCTTAAAGATGCAGGCGGTGCTTTGGGCAATAGTGTTAAAAATACTGGTCAAGCAGCAGGACAAGGTTTAGAAAATGCTGGAAACGCCATTGAAGAAAATTCTAACTGGGGCTGGTTAGGTTTGCTTGGTCTAATTGGTTTGTTTGGTCTAGCTGGCGGCAAGAAAACTACTGTAGTCGAGCGTCGCGATGATTTAGGATTAAACGATCCAACTACTACTACTAGATATCGTTAAACAGAAGTTAGTTATATTACTGTTAATTAACAGCAAATTAAATATAGCTTGAACAAATAGTATTGAGGAAGGGTAAACTCTTCCTCTTTTTTTGTATGGCAGTATCAATTGTGTTTAGGATAATACAAATTGGCAAAATATACCTTTGTATAGATACCGACTGTACCAAAAAAAACTAACATATAGAGTTTAGAATTAAATTTTAGGAAAGCAATGGAAACATTTGCGCGTTTTGGTTATGCAGCGAAAGGATTTGTCTATGGAGCAATTGGTATTTTAGCCTTGATGGCAGCTTTTGATATTGGTGGAGGTGATACCACTGATACTACTGGAGCTTTACAGGCGATCGCCCAACAGCCTTTTGGTAAAATTTTATTGGGGTTAATCGCCATTGGTTTAGTGGGATATGTTATCTGGCGATTTATCCAGGCTATTAACGATCCTCGAAATAAAGGCTCCGATCTAAAAGGTATATTTACTCGACTCGGCTACATTTTGAGTGGGATAGCCTATGCAGGTGTTGCAGCCAATGCAGGCTTGTTAGCTATTGGTTCAAGCAGTGGTGGCGGTGGCAAATCTAAACAAGACTGGACAGCAATAGTAATGCAACAACCACTGGGGAGATGGCTAGTTGGTATAGCTGGGGCGATAACTATCGGCATTGGTTTTTGGCGACTTTACCAAGCATACAAAATTAAGTTTCGCAAAAAACTAAACCTTAGTGAATTGAATTCTCAACAGCAAAATTGGTTAGTAAATGTTAGTCGTTTTGGCATTGCTGCTAGAGGAGTAGTGTTTGTCGCTTTAGGCTTTTTCATCTTACAGGCTGCTTATCAGTACGATCCTCAAAAAGTAAGAGGACTAGACGGCATTTTGCTTACCTTTGCTCAACAGCCTTTTGGTAAAATTTTTCTGGCTTTGGTTGCAGCGGGTTTAATTGCCTATGCAGCTTATCTTTTTATACAGGCTCGTTATAGTCGAATCAAAACTAGCTAAGAAGAGAAGTCAGAGGTCACGAAGGACTTGTCCGCATATAGTCAGAGGTCAGAAAAGATTAGGGTAATTTGTAGCTGGCTACCCGAATTATTAATTTTCCTTGCTGTGGATTATGAGTGAATATAAATTCACCAGATCTTTTTTCTTGGCGGGATAAAAAATCGATTTCTTGTCTACCAGTCTCAGCTAGTTTATTATCCAACAACAGGCTAGCCGTAACTTCTACCGACTCTGCTGTTTTTCCTCCAGAATTACTGACTGTAAAAGGTACATAATATTGTTGATTAATTTCTCTGATTTTAGAGTCGGTAGCGATCGCCAGAATTGGTGGGTTAGTGTCTCCCGTAATCCAAGCAAAACATATTAAGGCGACAATAATACCCACAATCGCCAGAGAAACACCAAAGCTAACTCTTTCAGCCATTGATTTACTTTGCCAACCTCTTCGCGATCGCCTTGTTGATTTTTCCTGCATTGCTTAATTTTATAAAAAATACTGTTTCAGACTGCCAAACGTCCTGCTGCACCGCCAATTGTTGCTGGTAACCCCAAAATGATGCTGTAGCGTAGCCAGATAAACCAAGGATCGCTAACAGCTAATTTTTGAAAAAACCATAGCATTAGCATTCCCGTCAACAGAGATATTAAATATGATATAACCGTTTCACTGAGAGGAGATTGAAAGAGTCCCTGCTGCTGACGACGCTGTTTGGATTTGGTAAGATTGGAAACAAAAACAATACCATAAGAAATTAGTAAAGAAGCTACCATAATAAGTAACAGCCAAAAAGGAGAAGACGAAGCTGCCAATAAAGTCACTTCATCTGTAGGCGCAATACTAAAGGCAATAAATAAGGCTCCAATCAAAGTGGCACTAAAGTCGGCTATGGTATCTTGCCAAACTAATCGATCGACCGTATTAGTTTTAGATTTATTTGGCTTACGTCGATCTAAATCAACCTCAGCTTCACCGCCTAAAAGCGATCGCGAAAAAGTGACTCCTAAAGAAAAAGGTACGCCTTCAAATACTATTTTGCCCAATGCTTCGCTTAAAGATGTATGTAAGTCGATGCGCTGTAAAATAACTAGCATCATAGTAGCGCAGGTAATACCTATTGCTAAAGTCTCTATCGTTTCGGCGATCGCACCTAGTAAAGTATCACTTTCTTGAGGACGAAATCCTTCGATACGGTTAAACAAGAAAACAATGATCAGGGTAACTGCTAATATGCCCAGTAATATTGCTGGTTGAACATAAGAACCAATAAACCAGACTTCCATTGTATACAGAAGAGGAATCCCGAAAAGAAAGCCTCCAGATGCTCCGCTAACAATTTCTTTTATTTCATCTCGCCAGTTATCTCCTTTTAGAGTTTTATAGCGATTTTTGCTTTGTTTTTTCACATACTATATATTTTTTTGCCAGCAAAAAGATCGGTAAACGATCGTATTTTATGATGAATTACCGACCTTCTATAATTAGCGTTAACCAAGCTTATTGATTAACGATCTTCTGTACCTTGATTAGGAGAACCTGGAGTTTCGGATCTAGCACCAGGAGCTTCTGGTGCTGCATTTTTAGTTTCTTGCTTTACACCTTGTCCTGTTAGACGCTGTTCTGGATCTACAGGAGTTTGGAATCCACCATCCGCAGCAGGAGTTTCTGTTTCTTTATCTGTTTCTTTTTCTTTGGGATCTGTCATAATTTTTGCCTATTACATTATTATTATTAGCTATTAACAGTATTTATGTTTTTTTCAATCACAAAAACTATCTTGGGATAGAGATGATACATAGTAAGATCGAGAGCTTATACGTACCTATGTCAGAGACAATATTGAGATGCACTCGCAAGAATATTTAGCAAAAACATAAACATACTTTTTAAACATTTTTTTTCCAACAGTCGATCTTTAATACAATAGTTCTTAAGTACAAAAAAACTATATCTATAGTTAGATGTAAGTATATTCCACTAACAATATTATGAGAGTTGAAATTATTTAATAATTTGAGAAAGAAATAATTATGGCATTAGCAAAAATTGCAGATTTATATCCTAATTACAAAGAAGATATTTTCGGTGGCGAAGATATTAAAGACTTTTCAGTATATGACCTTAACAATGACAAAATTGGTTCAGTCTACGATATTATCGTTGATGAAACTGGTAGTTTTCGCTACCTAGTTCTTGATACTGGATTTTGGATTTTTGGTAAAAAGGTCTTGTTACCAGTAGGTAAAGCAAATGTCGATTATAGTCAGAGAAGAGTCTATGCAAAGGGTCTAACTAAAGACCAAGCAGAAAGCTTGCCTGAATATAGCGATGATATGACTGTCGATCACGATTACGAAGAAAGAGTCAGAAACGTATATCGCGGTGTAGGATATAACGACACAAATACAGTTCGCGATGGAGTAGCGCAACAATACGATAGCGGTGCTTATAACACTACTACAGCTAATGACTATACCTACGATCGTGAGCCAGATTTATACTCTCATCAAGAAGCAGATGGTCTCCAAAGCTTAAAACTTTACGAAGAGCGTTTGGTAGCTAACAAAGAACGTTTCCGTGCAGGTGGAGTAACAGTAGGAAAAAGAGTTGAAACTGAAACTGCAAATGTCTCTGTCCCTGTAGAAAAAGAAAGGGTCGTAATTGAGCGTACCACACCTACCGATACCAATATGGTTACGCCTGGAGAAGCTGCTTTTGGCGGTGGCGAAGTTGCTCGTGTAGAACTATACGAAGAGTCTGCCAACATTGAAAAGCAAGCATTTGTCCGAGAAGAGGTAAGCGTTCGTAAAGAAGTAGAGAAAGATGTTGTAACTTCTAATGAAACTGTACGTCGTGAAGAACTTGACGTGGAAACAGACGGTGATGCCGTTGTCAACAGAAACATTGACAGAGACGAAGATATTAACAGAAACAGAGATATTAACAGAAACAGAGATATTGACAGAAACAGCATAGACAACATCTAATTCAAGTGTTATCTAATCTCTTCATAGTAAATGCAGGTGGGTATTAAACCTTACCTGCATTTTTTTTTGTCTGTAATTTAAACTTTATCTGTTATACCAATTCTCCAAATCACCACTACACATAAATCTCCGAGTCTCCGAGTCAATCATAGTCACGCCAATTTAAAGAGAAACGGTATTAGTCAATGATTGAGCTTAAAGTTTTGCGAATAATCATTAATAATAGTAATTACGATCTTGACAAAAAAAAGTAGATAAATAATAATCATCTTAAAATTAATAATAAAAATAAAAATTTCGATAAGATAACTTGAAGGCGATCGCCAAGCTAGTCAAAGACACTATCTCTCTTTAATTTTTAATAATTTAATAAAAAATATTTAATAAATTACGACCCATTATCTAATTAGTGAAATAAGAATTTTATTATTTCATGGTAGTTAAGCGTCGTTATTTTCTCAATCACGGAAAATAAAAATGGACTGTGAAAAAACTATAAATACATCAGAATCATCAGAAGTTAAGCCAATTCCTTTGATTTTGTCAGTGGAAGACGACCTGGATAACCAGCTACTAATCAAATATATAATTGACATCTATGGTTGGACATCTATATTTGCAGCTAATGCTTTAGAAACGATAAGCATGGCTAAAAAACATCAGCCAGATTTAATTTTACTAGACATTGTTTTGCCAGACATTAACGGATTGCAGATAGCAATGATGCTTAAGGGACATCGTGAGACTCGCAATATTCCTTTAATTGCGGTTACAGGGTTATCTAGACAGCAAGAAAAAGACCTAATTTTTGCAGCAGGTTTTGATGATTATGTTTGCAAACCTTATATTTTAGAAGAATTACAAACAGCGATCGCATTTCACCTGGAGAATAAGCTAGCTGCAATTTAGAGATTATTTCTTAAAGATATATTTGTAAGATCTAAAGGCGATCGCCATAAGAATTTACCCTGCCATACTTGATAAATCGATTGCTCTTTTTTGCAGCAGCTTCATGGCTTTATTTTTAATCTGTCTGACTCTTTCTCTACTAATACCACATACCTCGCCGATTTGTTCGTAAGTCATGATTTTGCCGTCTTTCAAACCATAACGTAAGATAATTACGTCTCGCTGCTTGGGAGATAGGGTATATAACAAATTTTCAATCTTATCAATAATTTCTTTTTCCGCTACAAAATCTGCGGGAGAATCGGAATCGTCTGCCAAAATTTGTCCTAATTCAGTTTTATTCTCATCAATAGTGGCGTTTAAGCTTTTCGGCTTGGTAATCCGTGCAGTTTGAGCTAAAGTTCTCAATTTATCAATGTCCATATCCAATTCCGCTGCTATTTCGCTATCGGTGGGTTTGCGTCCTAGATTTTGTGAAAGCTGGCGAGTGATTTTTTTGACCTTATTTAAATCTTGAGTAATATGAATTGGTAAGCGAATAGTACGAGCAGAATTAGCGATCGCTCTGGTCATTGCTTGCCTAATCCACCAGTAGCTATAGGTAGAAAATTTATAACCTTTACTAGGATCGAACTTCTCGGCGGCTCTCATTAGACCAATACTACCTTCTTGGATCAAATCCAGTATAGATAAACCACGATTCTGATATTTTTTAGCTACTGAAACTACTAAACGTAAATTTGCCTGAGTCATTTTCTTTTTAGCCAACTGACCCTGCTGCACAATTCTTGCTTCTTCTGGAGTTAAGTTTTCTTTCTCATTTAAAGGCAGCATCGCTTGAATTTTGTTAGCCAGTGTGACTTCCTCCTCTGAACTTAGTAAAGGAGTACGACCAATTTCTTTTAAGTAGCTAGCTATGCTGTTGTCAGAAATAGTTACCATGATTAGCTTAATTTACTTAGTATATTTGTTTGACTGGTTCGTTATGAGTATCGAAATGGTGACAAAAGATAATACCTGTAACTTTTAAATTCTTAAACGAGAAGTAACCGTCTGTATTTTCTTCAGCACTTGTTTACTGAGAAACTTCTAGTTCGCAAGCCATAAACTTTGTGAGAATCAAGACTAGAATCGTTTGAGAAAAATAAAATACTTTGGTCATTAAGAAAAAGTTATGCCATTAAGTCTGGAGTAATTTTGCCAAAAAAAGAAATTTGTTCAAAGTTTTTTTGGTAATACTTAATTATTCCCATAAAGATAGTTGCTCGTAATCATTCGCTAGTTATAAAGCTTGTTGTTTTAGTAGGCGATGAGATATATATCGCAGTACGTTAAACGGTTAGGACAGAAAATTTAATTGCTCGTAAGTAGCCAAGGGGTACCCCCCGCAGGGAGTGTCCTAACACAGCTTCGTATTGCTATATATGACCTCATTTAAATTAACTAGATTTAGGCTAGGCTATTAAAATTTATTCTCCCGCAGACCAAGGCTGGAGAAAATCAGGATACAAAGTCAAACCGCCGTCTACAAATAAAGTTTGACCAGTAATATAGGCTGCATCATCAGAGGTTAAAAAAGCCGTAATAGCTGCCATTTCTTCAGAAGTTCCGACTCTACCCATGGGAATATGACTTTCTACTTCTTTCAGTTTTTGAGGATCTTCAGTCCAGCTATTGATTGGTGTAGCGGTAGCACCAGGCGCGATCGCATTTACGCGAATACCATAAGGTGCGTATTCTAAAGCCAAGGTTTTCGTCATATTTTCCATGCCACCTTTACTAATAGAGTAGCTGACGTAGGTAGGGCGAGGAATAATTTCATGGACGCTAGAGACATTAATTATAATGCCCTTGCTGTCGCGTTTTAAAAAGTGTTTGATAGCTTCTCTGGCACAAAGATAAGCACCCCGCAGATTAACCTGAATTACCTTATCAAAGTCTTCAGTTTTTAGTTCATGGGAAGGTGCAGCAGTTTGAATACCTGCATTATTAATCAAAATATCTAGGCTACCTAATTGATTGACTGTCTCATCGCACATCCGCACAATATCTGCTTCCTCGGATACATCTGCCTCAACGGGAATAGTTTTACCCGTGCAGTCTTCAGAGGAAGAACACATCTGAGTAATTAATTCTTTAGTTTCTTCTAGCTTTTTAGGGTCGTTACGATAGTTGAGCGCAACGTTAGCACCTTCTGTAATATAGTAGGCTGCGATCGCCTGTCCAATACCCGAAGTTGCCCCTGTGACTAAGACGTTTTTACCTTTAATACCCTTCATTTATTAATCAACTTGATTACTAATCTGCTTGTCAACAATCATGTAGCAAATTAATTTGCCGTTGCATCCCTCTTTGGTATCAAATGTATTATCAATGGACAATCAATGCTGACAAAGATAAGTTTCTCCTTTCTCAGACAGATATGTTTATCGAAGTTGTTGCTATACTTTGTTATGGCAAGATGACTGATGACTAAAATATATACCAATTTCATTTTATGGATTCTTTTACACCTATACAAACCGCAACGCAACAGTTGACCTCAATGGTCAAAAGTACGATTCAGTTGTTGCCGAATATATTAATCGCAGTTGTTGTCTTTATTATTTTTTGGTTTATTGCCAGATTTTCCCGCAGGTTAATTAAAAATTTCACCAAGCGTAAAAAGTCCCGTAATCTAGGTCTGGTTTTAGCTAGGCTTTCCCAAGGATTTATTATCTTAGTCGGTGCTTTTATTGCCTTGGCAATTATTATTCCTTCTTTCAAGCCAGGGGATTTAGTACAGCTATTAGGAGTTAGTGGGGTTGCCGTCGGTTTTGCTTTCCGCGATATTTTGCAAAATTTTTTGGCAGGTATTTTGATTTTAATCACTGAACCTTTTGTCATCGATGACCAGATAGTATTTAATGACTTTGAAGGTACGGTAGAAGAGATTCAAACCCGCGCTACTATGATTAGAACCTATGATGGGACTAGAATTGTAATTCCTAATGCCGAGTTGTTTACTAACTCGGTGCAGGTAAATACAGCCTTTGAGAAACGACGTTTACAATATGATATTGGCATCGGCTACAGTGACGATATTGCCGAAGCAAAAAGAATTATTTTAGAGGTACTTCACGACGATCCTCAAGCCTTATCAGATCCACCTCCTGAAGCATTAGTAGTAGATTTGGCAGATAGCACTATCAATATTCGCGCTCGCTGGTGGGTCAATCCTCCTCGCCGTGCCGAAGTCATAGACTCTCAAGATCAGGTGTTAACTGAGTTATGCAATAAGCTAGTAGCTGCTGGTATAGATTTACCCTTCCCTACTCAGCAAATCCTGTTTCACGACCAAACAGAAGAGACAGATGGCGATCGCGCTCGTCAAAGAGAAGGCTGGCCCTCAGTTAAAGGAGATAACCCTAAAACTAGAAAAATTAGTGATTCTCTGCGACAATTAGCTCAGGTGCGTAGTAGTAAAAACAATGACAGAAATAATTATGACAATGCACGTCACGGCTAATTATGTTCAAGGGATTTAAAAGTTGGCTGGCTGATAGTCGTAATTTTATCTTTTCTCGGTACACCAAAGACTCCGAAGAAACCCAAGAGCCTGAAAAATCGCTAATTCAATTGTCACCAGAAGTCAGAAAAAAGCTGATTGAAGATACTGAAAATCTACCTAGCAACCCTGCCGATAAAAAGGCGATCGCCTCTGCTTTAGATGAAGCTTTTGAGCTTTGGCGTAAAAATCTGAATAATAGCAATAACTCAATTGCAATCCTTAGTAGTCCCGTTGCTGCCGTGTCTCGTATTTTATCGGAGACATTAGAAGACTGGACAAAGCAAAAGCAAATACCGATGAAGCTTTTACCCATAAAAGCACGACCAACTGCTGCGGAAAAGATTAAATCTAAACTGGAGTATTATCTCAAGCAAAAAGAGTCTGAAAATAATGACCCACAAGGACAACAGCCAGAGGTAATAGTAATTCCTAACCTTAGCTGGTGTTTTTTGCGATCGCTTGAAGGTTTAGAAGGAATTGAATATTTACAGTCGCTACTATGTGACGGCTCTAAAAACCGCTTCTGGATTATTGGCGGAGGTCAAGTAGGATGGGAATATTTAAACTCAGTCTGCAATTTAGAGGCATATTGCGGAAAAGTGATGACGCTACCCAAAATTGAGCCTGAAGAATTCCAAGAATGGCTTGAGCCTATTATTGAGGATTTGGACATTACTTTTGATAAGCCAGGCATTGATAAACGGTTTTTAGATGGTGACAAGTCAAATAAAACCAATTATTTCAATCGCCTAGCCGATATTTCAGAAGGAATTAGCACTGTAGCCGTCCAGGCTTTTTTAAAATCAATTCACCATAAAGAAATAGATAAAGTTGAGGATTTTCTAAAAGACATTGAAACAGATGTAGAACACAAGCTATCTGACAAAATTATCGTGGCTCAAATTCCTCACCTACCCGATCTATCTGATTTAGAGCTAGCAGACCATTATCTTTTGTACTCTCTTTTGCTTCATGGAGACATAACCATATCTGCCTTAGCTGAAAGTCTGGGAGACGAGCAATCGCAAGTACAAAACAGAGTTTTAATGCTGCGTCATCATGGTGTAGTCGAACAACAAGAAGAGGTTATCAAAATAAATCCCATACACTATCCAAATATTAAACGAGAATTAGCAAGCAATAACTTTGTAATTAAAAGGGATTAGATAATAGTGAACAACTATCAATTCTATTGGTTGGCTCAATCTGCTGGAGATGCTGCCAATGAAACAGCCGAGCAAACCAAGGATATCGTTTCCAAAATTACTACAGGAAAACTTGCCCAAGCGTTCTTTATTCTGTTAGCCACTTATCTAATTTTAAAGCTATTAGATTGGCTGGTTAATTGGCTTTCAGAAAGAATTGCCAGGGGATGGCGACTGCGAGTCAAGCAAGTTTTACCTTTTTTGCGACTGCTGTTGTTTACCTTTGTTACCGTATTTTTGATGAACTTATTTCTCAATTTGTCCAAACAAAACATATTGGCGGTAACTGGTACGGTAGCTGTAGCTTTGGGGTTTGCCTTTAAAGATTTTGCCAGTTCAATTATTGCGGGAATTGTCGGTTTATTTGAATCTCCCTATCGAGTAGGCGATCGTATTGAAATTGGGGACTATTATGGGGAGGTAATTAGCTATGGTGTACGCTCCATCAAGATTCAAACCCCAGAGGACAATACTGTTACCATTCCCCACAATAAAATCTGGACAGAAGCAGTATCTAATGCTAATGCAGGAGAGTTAGAAGCTCAGGTAGTGACTAAGTTTTATTTTGCTCACGAGATTAATATTAATATAGTCAAAAAAATTCTTTATCGAGTAGCTCAAACAAGTAAGTATACCCACCTTAAGCTGCCTATCGTTGTGGTTATGGAAGAAAAATCTTGGGGAAGCTTATTTAAGCTCAAGGCTTATCCCCTTGATGCGCGAGATGAATTCATTTACAAAACCGATCTAATTACCAGAGCTAAACTAGCTTTTGCCAAACATCAGCTTGCTTATCCTCATCTTTTAGACATTGAAGAACTTGAAGCTAAGTAAATCGTGGATATTTGCCTTAGCTGGCTACTGCTTGACGAACGTTTGTCAGTTCATCAACTCTAGAAACTAAGTAGTTTAAATCAAATGGCTTATAAATTATGCCGTCTGCTTTACTGTTATCAAACTGCTTTTTATGGAGACGATCGATAGCAGAGACAAGCAAAATCGGCAGAGATTGATAGTCAGGCTTGGTTTTGATTTCACGAGCAACCTCTAAGCCACTAACTTCTGGCATCATGATATCCATTAGTATTAGATTTGGCTGGATTTGAGCAACAGTTTCCAAGGCATTTCTACCATTACTTATGGCTTTTACCTGATATCCTGCTGATTCTAAAACCAAACTCAACAACAACGAAATATCATCGTTATCTTCCACCACCAAAATAGATTTACTCACAAACTCGATCGCTAATTAACTACAACTAGTTTAATTTAGCTAATCATTTGGTTATACACATCTTAATAAAGATATATATCTTTCGAGTTATAGCTAAAATTATGTCCTGATACTTTTGGCAGTAACTATTAACTAATCTATTTCTCTTTCAACTGAACTTGCCCAGGTAGCTCACGCAAAATTAAAGTGTAAATATCTGTAGGCATATCAATATCTGCTGCTTCCAATGCCTCTTTGACTCGCTGAGCAACTTTAGAAGTGGTTGCCAAAAACCCAGATCTGCGGGAGTCTACCCAAAAGCGGACTTCTAAATTAACCGTACTAGCAGCAAGTTCACTAACTAATACATCTGGTGCAGGATTTGTTTCTACTTCTTGAAAGTTTTCTAATGCCTGGCTAATTACCGCGATCGCTTCACTGACATCTTCTCCATAGTCAATTCCTACCATTACCGAACTACGACGGCGAGGAGAAGCAGTATTATTAATTATGCTTGCCTGAAATACTTCTTGGTTAGGAATATAAACTAGCCGACCATCATAGGTTTTCATAGTTGTGGCTCTTAGTTGAACTTGAGCGATCGTGCCTTCGTACTCGCCGATAACCACCTGATCGTTAATCCGAAACGGACGAGCAGCTAGTAAAATAACTCCAGAAATATAGTTACTCAATACATCCTTGAGACTGAAACCAATCGCTACACTAGTAAGTCCTAATGCACCCAACAACGCCCCAAAGTCCAGTCCCATAACCCCCAGAGCAACAATAAAACCAATTACCCAGACTGCACCATAACTAAGCCTGCTAATTAAAAGTTCGGTATTTGAATCTCCTTCTGTTTGCTTTGCCCAGGTATAAGCAAGGTAGCGCAATACTTTGGCAACACCCCAGGTAATACCAATGACAATAATTGCACCTACCAATGAAGGTAAATTGCCGACAATATTTCGTAGTAATTCTCTGGTAGTTGTATATAAACGCTGGCTAACGTCGATCGCCAGGGGTGGTTTATCAAAAGCCGTATTTAGCTGTTGCGACCATCTTTTAGCTAAGGCTTCGGTACTTAAGCCAAAATCCTCGGCATCTTGTTGGGTAACGGTCATCAAAATGCGATTTTTAATTCTCAGGGTGGCAATTTTACGAGGATTATCAGGGGTAATTTCTACTTTGTCTGGGTTTTCATTTTGTGCTAAAAGACTGGCTATACGGCGATTAATAATTTCTGCTCTAGCACTAGCATCAATTTGAGGTAAGCTACCAATTTGAAACACAGGGCGGTTTCTGACCAAAATATCGGCGAAATAAAGACCGTCGCTGGGAATAGCTACAGGAACAGGTTCAGATGGGGTAGTAATATTTTCTTCTTCTTGAGTCAGGGCGATAGGTGCAAAGAGAACTGAAAAAGCGATCGCCATTATTATTAAAGCAAAATGCGATCGCCTGGCACGAATATTTAATCCTTTAAAAATAGAAAATGAATATGACATTAGATACTAAATTTTGAGCCAGACTAAAAGAATTTAACCTAAACTCTTATTTTATAGAGACTTTGTAGGTCTAGACTCTTTAATAGTCTCTATCTAAGAGCATAACCAGCTTGACGCTGATATTTTCTTTTAAATCTTGGCTTATCATTAATTATCCAAAAAATAATTAAATAGTTTCTTAGAACTACTTAGCTGACAAAATTTAAGTAAAATGTGAACGCTTAAAAGATAAATTCCACTAAGGAAAGGAATAAGTAGTGATGGAGTAATGTGCATATCGTCTGGTGTAGTTTAATTATTGTGCATTTAAGTTCGAGCATTGCTAAACATAGCAGCAAAACTCAGGTAGTAAGAGCTTTTAGATCACTGTTCTTAGATCTCAATCACAAACCAACAAGACCTGCGTAAATCGCTTTGCGGGTTCTAGCTTCCTATCGTAATCTTAAGTACTAAAGGCAAAAACTTATTTTTGCGTCCTAAAGTTTCTTGATTCGAGGTTTTTCCTGCGACCAAGAACAAAGTTCTCTTTTACAGTTGCTAGTGATGATAGCTAAAAGCCAACAGTTTCGTAATCAACGATATCCCATTAAAACAATACTGGCGAAAAAATGCAACCAAATTTATCTTATAAACGATATTGTGTATGACTTAAATCATGATTTTGATATTCAAGTAACTGAATATATACCATAAATCCAATACAGTTTTATAATTTTCAGCACTCAAAAATTAAGTAAAGAAAAGTTAACTAGCATTAAATGTAAGCAGTGTACAAAATGCCTTAAGGCTAGTTATGTCCAATGATAGATAACAATTATTAATTAGAACTAGTAGGTTATATATACCGCTTTCTCATATAGATAGAATTACAAAAAAAGCCAATAACAAATTGCTTAAAATATTTTCTATGTATATTTATTACATATTTACATTATTTTTCGTAACTAACTAAATTAACTTACGAATAATAATTTTTGTTTAGGAAAAAAATAAAATGGGTGGTTTGCTAACTCGCGGACAACTAGAGAGAAAAATATCTCAAGAGATCCAAGCATTTTATCGTTGCTATCTAGGACATCAACCTTCCAAAGTAACTTGTCAAATTTTTAGTAATAAAATCGCCTTAATTCTTGAAAATTCAATCACTAATGCTGAACTGATTTTAATTGATGAAGGGAAAAACGATCTAGCCAAAAAAGTGCGCTTCAATTTAGATAAGGCTATTCAACCAAAACTAAAAGAATTAATTGAAGAAATAACTGCGGAAAAAGTTGCTGATATATTAAGTGATGCTACTTTAAATACTGGTCGTACAGGAATTATTCTTGTCTTAAGCGATATGCCTAAGATTCGTAATTTAAACGGTATCCCTAAAATTAAATAGACCTTTATTTATTAAATAGACCTTTATTTAATAACTGATGTTACGCACTCATTGATTTGCTATGGCTGGGAAAGCGGTGCGACCCCGCGTCGGCGTAAGACGCAAGGGAACGCGCACCAAGATAGGTTAAGGGGAAATGGGAAAAGGGTTAATTGTTCTCTTTTCATTGCTCATTGAAACCACTATTTTTTCGTTATGTTGCGTAACGTCAGTTAATAACTTTATAATCAGCATTGCCACAGGAAAGCTTTACCAAAAGTACCCTTGCTCTATAGTGGTTTGACGGCTATCAGGATTGTATTTAAGTAAATATTCTTGGGAAATGGCTTCTTGTTTACGTAACATAGTAACTTCCTTTTCTCCTACTTCTGTATCGGTAGAAAGCAAAATTACCTGATGGGATGCGGTAGGAAAATATCGCTCGACTAAGTTATGACGGTGAGAGGAGTCTAATCTGCCTAAAGGAGTATCGATCGCAATCGGTAAATTACGTCCTGATACTCTAGCCAAACCCCATAAAAAGGCTATTGCCAGCAGTTGTTTTTCCCCTGCCGATAGCCGTTGCTTGGGAAAAGGTTGACCATCGCGATCGTATAGCTCTAGTTTAAAGCGATCGCTATCAATTGTCACGCGATTAATTAAATTGGATTTGTGCAGCAGATATAGAAAGCAGTCCTTGACTTCAGTTTCAAGCTTATTAAGTTTTTTGAGGGTAAGTTTTTCTTTGAACAGCTTGAGGGTTTCTTGTACCTTAGTTGCCGACTTTATAATATGTTCATCGCCAATTTTATCAATAGCTTTTTCACTATAGTTTTTAAGCTTGCGGTTTAATTCTTGTTGAATGCGATCGATTTCTTTATCTATGTTTTGTAGTTTCTCTTGAGCTAAACCGTATAAGATTTTATACTTACTCACTGCTGCTTTTCCATCTTCTACTGCATCAACCAATTTTTGATAATCTTCTGGGGATGCAGCACTTGCTAATTGAGTTTCAGTATTATTTATCTTAGTTTTTAATTGTTCAATTTCCTGAATAATATTTTGTGATAGCTTAGTTTCTATTGCTAAACGATCTTGAGGAATACTAATTAACTGCTGTAATTGCTTCTCCGTTAAATCTAAATAATTATCTGCTGTAGCTTTAATAGAATCTGCAATAGTTTTATTTTCCGTTTCAATAAAAAATTCTATTTTATTGATTGATTCTGACGATAAAGAAATGCTATTCAAATAATCTAATAACTTTTTATCTCTAGTCTTTAGAACAACTTGTGCTTGTTTAAACTGCTGCAATTTAAGTTCTTGTTCTCCCTGCTGACTTGCATCGGCTAATAAGGGTTTAATTAACCCCAAGGGTAAACTACTTTCAGCTACTTTAATCAATTCTTGTCTTTTTTGTTCCAATTGACTATTAAAATCTTGAATTTTAGCTTCAATTACTTCTCTAGTCGCTGCAATTTTACCACCTTGCTGATTAAATTTGCTTTTAGCGCGATCGCGTTGTTTATGTGCTTGCTTTAATTTCTTTTCTATCTCAGCAAAATCTTTTTGCAACTGCTGCTTATTATTCTTTTTAACTACTAGCTTCTGCTCAATTTCTTCTATAGTTAACAACTGCGCTTTATTAGCTACTGCTTTACGTTTACGATTAACCAAAACTGACAAATCAACAGATAGCTTCTCTGCCAATTCTAAACCTAATAAATTATTAATTGCTTCAACTACAGCAGGAGGTGGTGTATCTAACTCAGCTAACTCTTTAACTTGTTCTCCATCAAACAAAAACAAATTAGAAATACCTAAAGGTAGAATATTTTCGATATATTCATCCCAGTTATCTTCTAGGTTGCTATCAAACCTATTTTCTTTTTCAATACTAAGACTATCCTTGCCGTCTTTAAGCTCTTTATTCCAAGCACGAATAATTTTAAACTGTTGCCAATGTCCTTCAAAAATATCTTCAAAAGATAACTCAATTTTAGTTATATCTGCTAAAGTAGCCTGACTATTTACCGACTGAAATAAAAACTCACCATAGCCTAAATTACCCCTAGTAGAACATTTAGCCCTTTGTCCGTATAAAGCCAAACGTATTGCATCCATCAAGGTAGTTTTTCCGCCACCATTCATCCCTCCTATTAGAACAATAGGACGATTACTATCAATGCTATCTGGACGCAAATTGATCGTCTGCTTTCCTGCATAGGCACCAAAATTCTCAATAACTAATTCGGTAAAAATCATATTTGATTAAAATATATTTCCGTAAATAGGCAAATAGAATTTGCAGCTATACATACAATGTCCGCCTGCGCGGACTATATTTTCCAATGACTAATAAAAGACTTTTGCTTGTGATGATCTTCTTGATTTCGGATATAGTTAGCAACGCGATCGATTCCGCTATGACTCACGGTAAATGCACCATAACTTCCTTGCCATTTGAAGAATTGATTTGGTCTAATAACATGGTTGACACAATCAGATGAACTACCCTTAACTTGCTTGGCTAAACTGGCAATAGTAATTGTTGTGGGAAATCCCGCTAATAGATGAACACGATCTTCAATTCCACCTATAGCAATTGCGGTACATTTCATTTTTTTACATTCATTGATGATTACAGCATAAATCTGCTGCTTAATATCAGCAGTAACTAAAGGTAATCTGTCCCAAGTTGCCCAAACGCAGTGGATATACATTTGCGTATAATTATTTCTCATTTACTAAATTTAAAACCGCGCAGGCGGTTATTGTCCGTGTAAGAGTGATTTACAATCGCCATAACTATTAAGATTTGGGAGCAAATTTGATACTTCCCCAACCAATTTTATCTTCTTCTAAATCATTGCTTGGTTTATTTAACTGTTCTACTTTTTCTCTTACCGCTTGAATATCACCTTGTTCAGCAGCAGTTTTTAAGTTATATTTCTGATGAGCATTTGCGATCGCATCTTCTTGACTTCTAGAACTAGTATCAAAACACTTTTCCAAGCTTTCATAGATACCTAAACGACGATTTTTAGTATGAAATTGCCTTTCCGTATCTAACAGTTTCGACATCAATTCTAACTGCATCTCGTCATCACATATTTCCTCTAAAGTTTCCCACTCATCATTACCTAATAGCTTCTCATCTGCACCAATTCTAATATCTTTGAACTCTTCTCCTGTTACTTCCTTATATATGCGAGGCAGACTATCATCAAACTCATGCTTTTCTTCCAGCCAAATCCTTCTGATCTCGCTTAATTCTTCATCAGTAATTAAACTAATATCTTTAAAATCTTCTGGTGCATTTTGTCTAACTTCTACTTGTGCAGACAATACCCGCCTTAACCAAGTCTCTCGCCATTTTTTAGTATAAGGTCCTGGGATAGGTTCGATCGAAGTTTCTCCATCTTTGTTACGTTCAAATAACTGTACGTTACCACGAAGACGACGAAAATCTCGCCGATGGCGATCGTTTTTTACTTCCAAATCGTTACGAATATCTAATAGAGGCTGCAACCATTCTTTTTCTTCATCATTTTGAATCATTGCCTCCATCGATTTATCCTTACTTACCATAGTGCATACCCAACAGCCAAATCTAGAATCACCACAACTAGGAGTAGACGTATCTACTACCATCGGGCATTCGCTGTCAGCAGTTGCCCCACGGTACATAGCGAATAAGTCTTTATTATCTCCACCCCAAGGATTATCCCACTGCATAAGGTACATCCAAACCTCATTGGTAGTCCAATCTTCAATAGGAAGATATATCAAAGAATTAGGACGACTAGGATTAGTGTTAAGGCGATCGCGTACCCGCCATTGCCGATGTTTTTCCATATTTGCTGCCCGTTTTGCACTTTCTGCTTTACGAGTTCCTAAAACTAAAATAACTTCACCGCTTTCCCTAATAATTTCGCGAATAAATGAGTCGGCAGGTTTAATTTTTAGGCGTTCGGTACACCATCTAAATCTATTTCTGGGAGATGGATAACCTTTACCCATTAAGCAAACCCAAAATCGATCTTTTACTTCGGGAAAAGTTATATGAGGTTGAATCGGCATCTGCTGTTTTTGGGCAGCAATTTCCATTTGTTTAACACATTTATCCACCCAAGCTGTAACTATTGGATTTTCAACTAGTGTATCGTTGGTAATGACATGAATTGTTTTGGTTCTTTTTTCGACTGGCAAGGCTGCGATCGCATTCCAGATTAATTGCAATACACAACTACTATCTTTGCCTCCACTCCAACCGATAACAAATGGTACTTCGTCCTGAAGATATAGTTCTTGGATTTCTTTAGTTAAGTTATCTACATCGTCTACTAAATCTTTAACAGTACGTTGAGTTAATTCTGGTTGTTCTATCTTTGATTTTGTTTTCATGATTTAGATTTATTCAAATCCAGACTATTCGTTAATCATTTGCCAAATATCTTTTTGAATCTGGGATGCAGAGGTTTTATCTTTCCACTTTTGCTGTAATAACTGAATACCCGTCTCTGCATACTGAGTTAACAGTTTCATTACTTCTGCACTATTTTGAGGTTCTGGTTGATGGTTTTGTTTGCAAATAGTGTGTATTCCTGCTTCCAAAGCTAAACGAACATCACGATCAAGACGATATACTTCTACCAAACTGTTCGATCTACTGGATAATGGTTGAGAAATATCGGCATTTTGTTTCATAGCGTATGTTGCAGCGAAAACATAAGCATCAATTGCCCGTTTAAAAACTTGTTTCTTATTTACTAAGTAATCTAAGTATCCTTTGGCTTCAGAAGTAGCAGCAAATTTTTTAGTCTCATCTAAACGTTTCATTCTTCAACCTCAATAACAGAACCATCTTTCGTACTTCCTAACCGCTTAATTTTGTGAATCTGTACGATATTAGGTCGCAACAGGTTTAAAATATTCTCAGGTAAATCTCTATCTGTTGCTAACAGTATCACTTGAGAGGGTATCTGAGGCAAAGACTTAACTATATTTTCTTGATGAGTTCCGTCAAGTTTGCCAAAGGGGGTATCAATCATTAGAGGGGCAGCTTTACCAGATGCTAAATTAAGACCTGCAATAAAAGGAAATACTAATGCTTGTTTTTCTCCTTCGCTAAGGGATTGAGGATTGACAATATCGCCATTGGTTTGTTTAAGCCGTAGATTATAGCCATTTTTAAGAACTATACCTTCATACTCATCTGGCTTATTGGTAACTATTTTATGAAAGCGTGAAGCCTGATTTTCTATAGTTTGCTGACAGTTTTCTGTATACCAGTCAATCAACTCATCTGCTGCCTTGTAAAGTCCTTGGGCTAGTTGAGATTGTTTGTTTAACATCGACATTTCGCGATCGCTATTCAATAATTCTCCTCTTTGCCTCTTTAGAGTTTCTTGCTGTTGTTGCAAAGATTCTATTTCATTACGCAAACGTTCAATTGTTTGACCTACATCTTTGACAGCTTGTTCTTGTTGACCGAACTTACGCCAAATTTCATCAGTTTCTTTTTCAGATACTGTTTCGGTATCTTTCTTAAGTTTGTCAGCAACTTGTTTAATTTCTTCAATATCATCTACAAAGCGATCGCGATCTAATAAAAGCCGATCGAGATCGGGAATCTTATATTTATAAATTCTCTTGAGATCCATACGCAGACCTTCAATACGAGAATTCTCTTCTAGTACAATTCCTGCATCTTCAATACTTTTTAATTGTTGAGATATAAAGTTAGACTCTTTTTCTCCAATACAATTACCGCAAATACAAGTATCAGCTTCCAGCAATTCTCTCAACTGATCGATAGATATAGATATCCTAGTATTGGTTAAAGTTTTGGTTTGTAAGTCATCTGCCATTTCTTTGATATGTTTCTGCATCATAGGAATGGAAGCGACTTTTAAGACTTTATCTATCTCTTGTTCGTCTTTTTCTAACCTTTGTGTTAATTCTAGCTGTTGTTGTTTTAATTTTCGTAATTGATTTAGCTTATCTCGTAATTCGGATATCTGACTTGCCCTTTCTCTGACATCTTCGAGTATTTTTATTTCTTGGCTATGTTCTTCTATTGCTGTTTGTAGCCGATCTCTTTTCGCAGCAATCTCATGTGTTAGTTGGAATAACTTAGTATTAATATCTTGTAACTTTTTGTTGCTAGAATTTGCCTGATTAATTTTTTGCTCAAATTGTTTGACAACATTTTTAGCATCTGTTTTCAGATTGATAATTTCAGGAATTCCTAAAATGCTTTCTATGGCTTTGCGAGTTTCTGCCGTTTGAGTAATGTTAGAATATTCTTTTATTTTTTCACCATCGAAGAAAAAGAATTCTCTACATGAACGAGGTAATAGTGAATCTATATGTTCTCGTGAATCTGCTTTAAGCTTACCGTTTAAATTGAATGAAGCTTCTGAGACTTCAGCAAAGAAAGTTTGTCCTCGCTTTATCCTTTTAGCCACTCGACCGATCACATAACTATGATCTTCTTTTTGTAATGTTAAACTGACCGATAATTCTAATTCAGAGTTAACCTTGACATTAGGAAAATAAAAATAGCCTTGTTTTTCTGAAGATTGTTCCGCTGAATCTACTTCAGCTTTGATTAACCTCTTCGGCGAAACTATTTCGTTACCGTAAAGACACCATAAAACAGCTTCTAAAATAGAAGTTTTTCCATAGCCATTTAATCCCCAAATAATCCAAATATTTTTATCTGTATCTAAATCAAACTCAATGATTTGATTTTCATAGCATCTCCAGTTTTGTAGATGGATTTTCTTTATTTGTAGCGTCACTTATTCAAATCCTCGTTCAATTTGATGCTTCCGAATATTTTTCAATTAGTTGGACTATTTTTGGAACTAACTGACGATTTTTTAATACTGCCTTTTCTTTTTCCATCTGAATTACTTCTTTCAATAAAAAAGCAAGTATATTATATTTTTTTGCTAATTCTTTAATCTTTTCTTCCATAAAACTTTATTTAACTAGTTAAATTAAATCTGAATAAGTAATACCGTAATGAGATAATTCATCTCCTAGCTTAGTAATAACTGAAGCTTTATTGCTAGCAGTTTTAGCAAAATGTTTAATTCTTTTAACCTCAGATGTAATTAGTTTTACTCGTTCATCTCCCATTGGTGGGACTACCAGTATATCAATAAGAATAGCAGTTTCTTTTCCTTTGGCTTTCCTTAAAATTCTGCCTCGGCGTTGAATAAATTGACGTTCTGATGTGTCGCTGGCTAAAATTATGGCTTCTTTTGCAGCAGGTATATTTACACCTTCATCAAGGCATTTTACGGCTACTAAAGCATCAAGACGACCTTGACTAAAATCATTGAGTATTTGAGGGCGTTGTTTATCTTCTTTAGAAGTAAAACGAGAGACTATCATTCCTTGTTGAGATAGCCGATGACATACGATATCTGCTTGTTCAATATCCGCACAATAAATCATGCCTCTGTTTAAAGAATGGTCTTGAATAATGCGATCAAGAATGGCTATTTTATCACTAGCAGATTTAATTATACGCGATCGCTCTATAGATAAGCGATTAATTGATTTACTTACTCGATCGTTAGCACTTTTAAACAGTTTGATAATTTGTTTAGTAAGCTTTTGATACTCTTCATTTTCTGCATCGG
The DNA here is from genome assembly GCA_965218345.1 of Waterburya sp. Taxonomy (GTDB): domain Bacteria; phylum Cyanobacteriota; class Cyanobacteriia; order Cyanobacteriales; family Xenococcaceae; genus Waterburya. The sequence goes on along the minus strand of CBDCKS010000002.1, from coordinate 3,057,513 downwards.
TTAGAGTAACAACATAGACATAATATTCATACTGACAAAGAATATCTAACTTAATAGCCTGTTCTAAATCCAACTCGTAAACAATACCGCCAAAATAATTCAACACAAAATCTGTTCCCTCTTCATCATAAGGGCGTATGGGAGTGGCAGATAAACCCAGGCGATAAGTAAAATCATCTCTTAAGACCCTGCGATATTGTTCTGCCCCTGCGGTGTGAACCTCATCAGCAATAATGAGAGATTTTTTAGGTAAGCCTCCAGCATCTTCAATGAGTTCTGCCACTGTTGATTTAGATAGACCGCTATAAGTACCTACCAAAACAGTAGGTAATCTTTTAACTGTTTGTACATTAGCGTGAATTAAACGTAACTTTCTATATAGCTTTTCTTTCCAAACATCAGATTTGCCGACTGCTGCAATAGGATAATAAAAATCAGTCAGCTTATCTAATTCATCCATCCACTGCTTGACTAAATCTTTGATCGGAACAATAATAATGATCAAATCCAAATCTTCAATACTGCTAGCACAAGCTAAAGCAGTAATGGTTTTACCTGCCCCCGTAGCCATCGCTAGAATACCTTTATGTTCCGTAGACCTAAACTCAATTAAAGCTTCTTCTTGATAAGGTCTTAGAATAATATTTAAACTGTGAAGTAAAGGTTTATCATTTTCATTTACTTTATAATCAGTTTTAGCTTCCGCTACTAATTTCGGTTTCCGCTTAACTGCTACTTTTGGTTTTATATCAGGGCGATATTCTAGTAGTTTACGGGTTGCTGCTTCAGGAAAAGCGATCACTTCTGCCTTACGAGTATCATTTGACCAAAGCTTTTCAAAATCTTCGTTGATACGCTTGACTCTGTTGATTTCTTCTCCTCGCCAGGAACAAAAAACCTCAATATTTTCAAAGTTATCAATTAGTCCCGATTTTGTTTCATTAATTGAACCAGTAAAAGCTAACTTGTTGTCATGATCATCTATTAAAATTCCAATTTTTTCGTGATAAAGACCAGGATCTTCAAAATTATTAGCTACTGCTAATTTAATATCCAATATATTCTGACTAAGCAGCCATGATAAACAAGCCAGTCTATCTCGCGAAACTGTTTCAAACTCTTTAATAATTACAGAACTAATAATCTCCTCTCTCTGCTTTAAGCCCTGTTCTATGGCTTTGATATCTTCTTTAGCAAGATGAGGTGACGCTACCAAGCGCATTTTGCCACCTGCTTCAATTAATGCAGCTAGCCCTTGAGAAACGGCAACAATAGAAGTACTAGAAAAATATCCTACCGCCCGACTGTATAAAGTAGCCTGAGATAAACAGGGAATATAAAAATCTTGAATTAAATCATTGCGATCGCTTCTGTAGTGATCTTGAATATATATATCTGGTAAGCTCAATTAAATGCTAAGCAGTTTTGACTATTTATAAAATCTATTATTCCCAACAATTTAATAAAATAATCAATATAAAAATTACTTAAAATAAATTGCATGGCGATCGCCTTAAGAAAAATTGTGACAGGTAAGCTAACCTAGAGTTATTTTGTCACAAAAGTACGCAAATTCAATCAGAATATTTGTAACCAGACCCATCTCAGATGTATCCTGAATAAATATAATAAATATAGATTAATTATTAACTGAGGATTGGCATTTTGGATACACACGAATATGATGTTGTCATTATTGGAGGCGGTCCTGCGGGCTGTACCTGTGCGCTGTATACCTCAAGAGCCAGCCTCAAAACGGTTATTATAGACAAAAATCCTGCGGTTGGCGCATTGGCTATTACCCACAAAATTGCTAATTACCCTGGGGTATCTGGCGAAATGAGTGGGGATGAATTGCTTAAAAGCATGAGAGAACAGGCAGTTGAATATGGTACTGCCTATCAGCGCGCTCAAGTTTTTGGTATTGACGTTAGTGGCGAGATGAAAAAAGTCTACACGCCAGAAGGTACTTTTGTCGGTAGATCTCTAGTACTAGCTACGGGGGCAATGGGTCGCAGTGGAGCATCTTTTGAAGGAGAGTCAGAGTTTTTAGGTCGTGGCGTTAGCTACTGTGCTACCTGTGATGGGGCATTTTATCGCGATCGCGAAGTGGCTGTAGTCGGCTTAAACCAAGAGGCTGTTGAAGAAGCGCAGTTTTTGACTAAGTTTGCTTCTAAAGTTCACTGGATTACTTTTAAAGATCCCAAAGAAGAAGACCATCATGCCCACGACCTATTGGCTATGGCTAATGTCAAACACTGGCGACGTACCCGTTTAGCATCTATTGAGGGTAATGATTCTGGGGTAACAGGAATTAAAGTAAAAACAAAAGGTGAAGAAGAACCATTACCTCTAGAAGTAGAAGGGGTCTTTGTCTATCAAAACGGCTCTAAGCCGATTACAGACTTTATTGGCGATCAGGTAGAAATTAATCCTGACGGTGGCGTGAAGGTAGATGATGATATGTCTACTAGCGTCCCTGGGGTTTGGGCAATTGGAGATATTCGCAATACTCCCTATAAGCAAGCTGTGGTAGCTGCGGGAGATGGCTGTATTGCTGCTATGGCTATCGATCGCTATCTAAACCATCGCAAAACAATCAAACCTGACTGGGATCATACGTAAAGTATAGCCATTCCTATTAATTTCCTCATAATTAATTGGTTTTAAGTCAGAAGTCAAAAGTCAGAAGAGTTCAGGGCTTCTATCACAGCTTTCTTTTTTAATAAAGTTTCTATTTGGAATGACTATATTTCAATTGAGATAATCTTTGAGGGTTAGTGTTGATTAATACTGTATTTTTAGCTGATTAACTTTCTTGGAGTTCAAAAACATCAAAGGTCTTAATAAAAGCTTGAATAAAATCAATACGGACTGTAATTCATTGGGAGTGTTTCGTGCTTGCCATTGACCAGGACGGCAATACAACATCTGAACTAATTCTCGCTGCTGCTCAATGTTGAGATTTTGGAACTTAATAACCGCTCGTAAAGAACCATCTTCGGGATAGCTGCGGGTTATTTTTCCTGAGAGGAATAATACTTCTGGTATTAGTTCAACTACTACATCTGTGGCTAAGTTGGTTGTCTGTTCTAAAAATATTTCTACTCCCTCTTCTGATACTTTTTGAGTAATCCCCTGATAGGCAAAGTTACCACTATAGATATTGACTTCTTTTTTTCGGTCAAACCATTCATAAAAACTTGGCTTGGGTAAATCTAACAACGTCATCATGGCAACGGTAATGGTTAGCAAATTATAGCTACTCCAATACAGAGCCAGATTGAAACTAGCATCAGGAGGATTAAGAATACTCATGCTAAAGCTAATGACAGTGGCAACAAACAAAATAGTCATGGGTAAAGCTAATGACCAATTGTAGTTAAATCTGTTTCTAGCCATACCTTTTGGGGTTACTTTAAATCCTTTGCCAAAGGGACTAAACATTACCTTGAATACTGTAATGGTAACGGGGATGGCCTGAACTAGTGAATACACATCAGATAGTAAGATAGAGCGCGATCGCTTGTTCATCCAAGCAAACACAGTTAGCTGCATTACGTAATAAGGCAAGAAAATATAAACAAGTTCTGATAAGCTGGCTAAAACAGGATTGACTCGAATAAAAATACAGACTAAAGGAAAAATCAAAAAGAAAACGCGGGGAATGCAGGTAAACCAGTGAAATATGCCGTCAAAATGCCCTAATCTTTGCCACAAATTCAAACCGCGAATAGTTAGAGGGTTGGATTTGATAAAGAAAGCCTGTAAAGTTCCTCTCACCCAGCGTAGACGCTGTTCGATATGTGCGCCAATACTTTCGGCTGATAAACCAGCACTCAGTTTTTCATCTAGATAAACTAAGTCGTAACCTTTAGCAGATAATTTTATACCTGTGAAGTAATCTTCACACAATGATTCGGTAACAAAGTAACCAATTTCTTCTAAGGCTTTTCTTCTGGCAACAAAGGATGTACCTGCACAGACAACGCTACCAGCACCGTCTTTGATGGGCTGTAAATGACGATAAAAAAGCTCTTCTTCGGAAGTTAGAACCTTCTGCAACCCAAGATTATGAGCAATAGGATCGCAGTTATAAAAGCTTTGGGGAGTTTGGACTAAAGCGACCTTGTCTTGCTGGAAAAAACCAACGGTACGTTCTAAAAAATTAGTTGTAGGTACAAAATCAGCATCAAAAACCACTACTAATTCGCCATTAGTTTTCCTCAAGGCATTATTTAAATTACCCGCTTTAGCATGGGAATTGACAGATCTGGTGATGTAGTGACAACCTAACTCTTGAGCTAAATGCCTAATGCTTTGTCTATTGGTGTCGTCGAGAACATAAATTTTTTTATGAGGATAGTCTATTGCCTGACAGCCGATGATGGTTCGTTTGAGAATAAAGTCTGGCTCATTATAGGTAGGAATCAAGATATCCACGCTGGGACTGTATCTATTTTCCTTGACCGCTACGCTATACTTATTGGCTTCTCCCTCTCTATTTTTGACGGTAAAAAACAGTAATGCTTGCAATGCGCTACCAGTCATAGCTAGTAGTTCCATTCCTAATAACAAAATGCTAAAGATGCCGTCTACTGGATCGGCTAGATTGAGAGTAGAAAGCGATCGCCACAAAAAGTAGCGGATAAATAATGCCAGCAGAATAGTCGCTACTAAGCGTCTTGACCAAGGTTTTGGCTGAGGAGATAACTTGATTACGGCTTGTGCCAGGAGAAATAGAATTAAGGTTGGCACTAATAAATAGTACTTATTGCTTACTTGGGGAGGGTTTAACCAACTAGAAGAATTTTGCTCAATTAAGTGTAACTGAATAAATAGCTCAGTTACATGACTATTACCTAGTAGCCAAGAAATTGCGATCGCACCTAGGCAACCCGACACAGACAAAATCAGCAAGGTAGGAATACGCAGCGGAAATCTTTTCAATGACCTCTTGGCAACGTAAACCCCTCTTTTCGCTCCTGAGACTTGCTTGATGGTTTGCATTATTTATCAGAGTTTTTATACCTATTCAAGTAGCCACAGCTTAACAAAAGATATGTAAATTTCTCGTTAATATACAATTTTATCAAGGGTAGCTGTTGCTCACTTTATCTGGTTTTTTACTTTTTATAGTTTAACCATTAGCTAAATCTAATTAACTGAATCTTAAAAGCGTGCGTTTACCAAAAATTCAATTCATTTAATGCAAATTGAAATTATTTAAATACATTTTTTTTACATCGCAAATTTTAGCTTTTAATCTAAGAAAATAATTTCCAACAATTGACCAACAAAGAGCTACTTAAAGGCACACTTTATATTAAATGCAGAGCAAAATTAAAAATATAGCAATACGAGGCTGTGTTAGGATACTTTTTACTCCCTGCGACGAGTACCCCTTGGCTACTTTTTACTTATTACTTACGAGCAATTAAATTTTTTGTCCTAACCGATTAACGTACTGCGATACTTAGCAATATAGGTATTTAATTTAAAAAATTAAAAGCAGCAAATACATTGACATCTTTGTCACAGCTAGTCGCAATTTTTGATGCACCTGCTAACTAAATTTAGCAAGTATTTCGTCAGACAAGATGGTCTTTTATAAGACTATAAACTAATAGTCTATTAATATAGCTAAGTAACATATACTAAGCAACTGTTTTTTGAGAAAATACAGTTTTAGACCAAAATTTGTGATGTAAAACACAATTTTGCATTTGCTATTGCTCAGGGCTATTTCATTCTAATAAAATAGCCCTGGTTATTGCTTATTCAGTGACCAATTATAATCTAAATATTTTACTTGATAGTCATTTTGTTCTATATACTGGCGATCCACAGAATTTAATTTAGTACTAAAATAATTCAAAACTGCCCTTTGTTGTTCGTTGCCAGCAAATTGCTCTTCAACGCCGTAGGTTTTGATAAAGTCTTTGCCATACCACTTAAAGATGGAAGACAAATAGACCTTCTGCTCAGTTTTATCTATGCGCAAGCCGTGAGGACTAGAAGCAAACTTGACTGTCTGATTATTTAACTGAGTGTCTAATTCTTCTGGAAGATAGGGTTGATTGAGCAAAGGAGGACAGCTAATAGCAGCGCAAACTAGAGCTACATGAATTCGAGGTTCATTAAAATTTTGACGCAAAGTATCATGCTCAATATTATCAAGAGTTTTTGCCGATCCTGCCAAGGTAAATTGGCGTTTATTCCATACTCCAGATATATTTTTGACGCTGTCTTTTAAAGGATCTCGATCGATAATTGACTGTAAAGTAAAAGAGTTGTAGGCATTAATTAAAAATGCAATTTGCTCATTCTCACTCCATGACTCGTAGGTTTGGGGACTTACTGCACCCAAGGACTGATTAAAACGATCTAGCTGTTTTCTATTTGCCTGTAATTTAGTATAGTCAACTAGTCCTTGTTTATTGACATAAGTTTGTAGTACCTCTGCATAATCTTGATAGCTAAAAGATTGATTAGCTGCCACTTTTATGGATGAAGATGTCTTGGTAACTGCTTGGGATGCTGTCTGTTGAGAGTTAACTAAATCTGTGCAGGCAGAAATAGCCATAATGCTAGTAATACCAGCAATTAATAAATATATTTTCATTATTTTGCGTATTTTTTATAAGAGGTTGTTTAGGATTGCTTAATTGATAATCGCTTTTTCTTATCAATTAATAGCAAGTCTAAATTAGGGGAACATGAGATTTAAAGGCGATAAAATTAATTTTATTAATTGATGTTACGCACTCGTCGATCTATAAGACAAAAGGATAAAAGGACTTGGAGAAAGATGAAAATTAAAACTTAACCTCGTCACCTCGTCACCCCGTCACAGCAGTTAGATTAAATGCGCCCCAGGTCACAGTTATTAAGCGGCTTCTTTCTAGCAGTTAGCAGTAACTAAGACGATCTGCCTTTACCGATCGGTGTTTACATCCTTCAAAGGGCGGATAATAGCTTTGGGATCGCTTTTACCGTTAAAAATTGTCTCAATAGCTTTATTCAAAGTCTCTGCCATTATGATTTGATTGTCATAAACGACAATTACTCTAGCTAAAGTAGGTAAACTATTCTCCTCTGCTTCAATATATAAAGGTTCTACGTACAGCAAGGACTGATCGATGGGAATAATTAAAAGATTTCCTTGGATTGCCCTCGATCCTTGCCGATTCCAGAGAGATATTTGTTGAGAAATTACGGGATCTTGGTTGATTAAAGCCTCTATTTGATTTGGTCCATAAATTAACTTTTGCTTAGGAAATTTGTAGAGTAAGAGTTTGCCGTATTCTGCGCCGTCGGATCTAGCTGCTAACCAAGCAATCAGGTTAGGACGACTAGTAGGAGTGTAAGGATGGAGTAAAATAAATTCTTCTTGGGTGGCGGTGGGTAGCCTCATGATTAGGTAATAGGGCGCAACCGCTTGGGATTTTGTGCCATAAATTTCTTTAGGAATTTGCCACTGATCCTCTCGGTTGTAAAATACCTGGGGATCTGTCATGTGATAGGTAAGTAGCCTTTCTGACTGGATACTAAATAAATCTTCAGGATAGCGGATGTGTCGGCGCAACTCTAAAGGCATTGAAGAAAGAGGTTTGAATAGCTGAGGAAAAACCTTGTCCCAGGTTTGGATTATAGGATCTGTAGGATCGGCAATATAGAAATCTGTCTTGCCATTATAAGCATCCACAACAACTTTAACCGAGTTACGCAGATAGTTAAAATTATTTTTGCCTGGATCGGAATAAGGATAGCGATCGCTGGTAGTATAAGCATCCACGATCCAATAAAGATAATCGCGATTATTAGTTTGGTCATCGGGTTTAGCAGCGACCAAATAAGGATCTCGGTCATAATTGAGAAATGGAGCGATCTCTTTTACCCGTTGTTTGATATTGCGACGAAACAGTAGCTTGGTTTCCACAGTAAAGTTTTGGGCAAACAGCATTTGCCAATCTTTAAGGTATTCGGCAAACAATATCCGTCGGAAATAGTTGCCAATTTTAATTCCTCCTGTACCCTCATAAACTGTATAAACATTGTCTTCGCCACTAGGAAAATCTAACTCCCGAACCTTGGTCGAGGTCATAATGTAGGGATTAGTCAATTCACCGTAGTAAATGCGGGGTTTGCCTATAGGGATACTTTGACGAATCACCTCATCAGATACCGTCAACGTGCCTGACTCTTGGCTACCTGTACCAATATCCTTGACGTAGTAGTAGGGCAAACCTCCTGCTGCTACGCGATTAACGGGAGACAAAGTAAAACCATAGCCATGAGTATAAATTAGATGTTCATTAACCCAGGTTTTGGCGATCTCTAAAACTTGACGATAATCTAACTCTCTAGCTGCAATAATTACCTGCTGTTTGTATGCTGCTGCCTCGTTTTTGCCTAGTAAATAACGATCGATGTCTGCACCATAAAATTGGTAGTAAGGGCGAATCTGCTGGAGTTGACGGTTAGTTTGCAGGATAGGGCGAGTATCCCAAAGACGAATATTTTTAATCGTCGAGTCGTTATCCTGTATATCTTGAGCAGTTAATTGACCTTGAGGGTTAAAGGTTTGTGCCTCAATACTATCTAAATTGAAAGCCTTGCGGGTCATTTTAATACTACGCTGAATATAAGGTCGTTCCTTGACTAACTCGTTAGGTTGAACTACTAAACGCTGCACCGTAGAACTCAAAACACTGCTAAGAGAAAAAATTAATAGATAAGCTGCAAAAGGTAAAACCAGAAAAATAATTCGTTTAAATTTGCGCTGCTGGATCTGAAGATTTTGATAGCCAGTCCAGCTTTTATAAAACAACCAAATAGCACTAATAAGAGATACGGCAGTTAAACATATTTCAATAGGTAGCTGAACTTTGATATTGGTATATCCTGCACCATAAACTACTCCCCTAGAGCTATAGAGTAAATCATAGCGATTGAGCCAGTGTTGCCAAGCCAAGGCAATCATTACTACTCCACCTAAAAAAGAAAGATGACGCAGTTGAATTTTGGCAAAACCAGGAAAGCGACCTTCAGATAGACTATTGCCCGATAGTAGATAAAATAAGGTACAAGACATCAAAGCAAAGCAGGACAAGCCAATCAACCAAGATTCTACTAACTGCCACAAAGGTAAGCGAAAGATATAAAAACTGATATCCTGATTAAACTGTGGATCGGTAAAATCAAAGTTAGAGATGTTAATGAAGCGCAAAAATACCATCCATTTGCCCGCAGCAATCAGACCAAAAACTAGACTAATTAAAATGGCGATCGCTTTTAAAATAACTTGAGGTTTCCACAACAGCAGGCTGACAACGATAACTATTATTGCTAACTGACGTAAATAGCTAATTATAAAGCCCGTAAAATCAGCAAAATTAAAGGCATCCAAAGGGGGTCTTAAGGTGGCAGCAATTTGCGGTAAGCGATAGCTAGTCTGCCATACAGTCAAAGCAGATTGAGTATAGTTTAAAATAATGCAGGTAATGGCAACGGCAAGAGCGATCGCTGCAAATAATAATAAAGGTAATTTTAAACGAGGAGAATAAGTCTTTTTATCTGGATAATGACGGGTGGGTAATTGTTTGCCCCAGGTGACTTTGGCAGCCTCTGGCAAAACTGGCTGTTTCTGTTGAGGAGTATAGGGAATACCCGCATCATACCAATCATCTTTTGATAACCATTGCCACTGCCAACGCCCTGCCAACCGAAGATTGAACCACAAAAATAGTCCTGAGACGCTGGTTACTAAAAAGCAAAGTAGATATTGACTCAGCCGACGAATTAAAAAAGTTGCCAGATAATCTACTTCCCTAAACCAAAGAATTTCTGCAAACAAGCGTGCCGAAAACTCAAAGATCAGCCACAAGCCTACAATAATTGCGATCGCGCCTAATACCGATTTATAAAGCCGTTTCATAGAATTAACAATTAACAATGACTGAATATCATTATTTAAATTCTAGGTATCAGGTAGGATGATGGACAACTTACCTCAAGACGCAGAATGTTGAAGTTTTAAAAATTAATCTGGGTTTGCTCGTAATTACAACCTAAAGCGCATTTAGTCCAGTAAGTATTGTCATAAAACAATTAATTGTTCTATTGTATGACTTAAGAGCTAGTATATTGAGTATTTTTCGACTCTATTGGTTTACTTCTTATAGATGTTTTGGTCAAGGCTGAGTTTATAGAATTGAATTGGTAAATGTTATTGAAGGAAAAATCATGAATGATTATACTCCTGTAAGCTGCGAACTGTACGATCGCCTAGAAGCTACAGCAACACTAAAAAAAGAATGTCATTTAACTTATTTGAATGAAAACAATCAACCAAATGAAGTGCGCGGTCAGATAATAGATGTGTACGCTGCTGACGGTGCGGATTGGTGTAGGTTAGACGATGATACAATAATTCGTCTCGATAAAATTAAAGAGTTTGAACAAAACTAGGCTTTTTCGTAAACAGCGATCGCCATTTATTACTCTTAACCTGATTGCGCTGGGCGCACTGCATTTGTCAGTTAATTCGTTGTTTAATATTTAATGAAGGGTAAACAACCCCAAATTAGCAATTAACAATTAGCAAATGACAAATCTCAGCGTCAATTTAAATAAAGTGGCATTGATTAGAAATACTCGTAATATTGGTATTCCCAGCATTACGAAGATGGCACAAATATGTATTGATGCTGGTGCTAAAGGAATTACGGTTCACCCTCGCCCAGATCAAAGGCATATTCGACCAGGGGACGTTTATGATTTGCTAGATGTAGTAGCTCCCGTGGAATTTAATATTGAAGGAAATCCTTTAGAAGTCTCTTTTATGGAGATTGCCCGCCAAGTAAAGCCAACTCAATGCACTCTTGTTCCTGATGCCCCTGACACCTTTACATCCGATAGCGGTTGGGATCTAACTAAAGATAAAGAGCGATTGATTGCGATCGTTAAAGAGTTACAAAGTCTGGGGAGTCGAGTTAGTTTGTTTATGGATGCAGATGTTGAGCAAATTAGTCTTGTCCCTGTCACTGGTGCAGAGCGAATTGAACTCTATACTGAACCCTACGCTACGGCATATCGAGCCAATCAAGATTTAGAAGCTACTTGGCAAAAGTTTGCCGATGCAGCCAAAAAAGCCCAAGAATTGGGTTTGGGGGTAAATGCAGGACATGACCTTAATCTAGATAATTTGCCTAAGTTTTGTACTATTCCTGGCATTTTAGAAGTATCTATCGGTCATGCTTTGACAGCAGAGGCTCTGGAAATGGGATTTGCCACCACCGTTAAAGAATATATCAAGATTTTGGCTCAATCTGCTTAGGATAAAAGTACTCTTTCCTTGAAACAGCTATAACTCTTCTGACCCCTGACCTCTGACCCCTGACCAAAACTTTGGGATACAAGCCCCGTCTTTTTAGGACGGCTTTAATTTTTTGGTCTTTGTTGCTCTTTAATATATTTTATCAGTACCTCGATGGGTGCGCCTCCCACCGACACCGCGAAGTAGCTAGGCGACCATAAAGCTTTCCCCTTCTTAGGTTTGGATAATCCAGCCTGCCCATATCTACGACTCGATACTCCTTTAAGGGCATTAACTATCTTTGATACAGATAACTTAGGTGGATACTCAATCAAGGCGTGAAGATGCTCTTTCTCTGCGTTTATTTCCAAGACTTGAAAATTCATCTTTGTTGCCACATCATTAAACACTTTTTCAATCAGGTTTAACTCTGCCTCTGAAAAAATATCCACGCGATATTTAGTAACACAGACCAGATGAACTTTTAAGTCTGTAACGCTATGTCTCTCTCTTCTGTATTTCATATTTTTTATAACAGACCAATGTTATAATATACCTTATGAAAGCGAGATACCAGTACCGAATCTACCCCAGACCAACTCAAATTGAGCTACTAGCAAAAGCTTTTGGTTGCGCTCGTGTGGTTTGGAACGACTCGTTGTGGATCTATAAAAATGCACAGAAACTTGGCTTGCCAAGACCCAAAGATGTAGACAAGCTAGTTATCCTCAAGCAAAGAAAACTGAGTCTAGAGCGTGGCTATCGGAAGTCTCAAATATTGTTTTGCAGCAATCATTCAGAGATCTTGAAACAGCATGGAATAACTATTTTTCTAGTCTAAAAGGAACTCGCAAAGGCAAGCCAGTTGGTAAACCAAAACTAAAAAAGAAAACTTCTAGACAGTCGATGAGGTTTAGAAAAGGTGGTTTTACTGTGCATTCATGCTCTGTTAAGCTGGCTAAAATTGGTCATATACCAATGGTTGTATCTAGACCGCTACCAAGCAAGCCTAGTAGCGTAACTATTATCAAAGATACAACTGGCAGGTATTTTGCTTCGTTTGTAGTAGATGTGCCAACGGAAATTGCACCCCAAACTGATAACAGTTGTGGAATTGATTTGGGACTGACTCATTTTGCCATCCTTAGCAGTGGAGAGAAAATTGAAAATCCTCGACTGCATAAAAAGATGTTGAGGAAAATCAAAAAGGCTAACCGCAGACTGGCTAAGGCAAAGAAAAATTCTAATAGTCGTAAGAAAAGGAAATTAAGACTGGCAAAACTTCATGCCAAAGTGAAGGACGCTAGGACGGACTTTCTGCATAAGTTAACTACTCGATTGGTGGCTGAAAACCAAAGCCTAGCAATTGAGGATCTCAACGTCGCTGGTTTAGTTAAAAACAGAAAGCTATCTCGCGCTATATCGGACGCGAGTTGGTCAATGTTTAAAACTATTCTACAGGCTAAGTGCGATGAATACGGTCGCGATTTAACTATCGTTGATCGTTGGTATCCATCTTCTCAGATTTGCTCGTGTTGTAGTAAATCTGGAGGCAAGAAAGAGCTTAATATTCGTGAATGGTCGTGCTTGTACTGTAATACCGTACATGATAGAGACATTAATGCAGCAGAAAATTTAAACCGATGGGCGGGTGGGCAATCCGACCAATATAAAAATGAACGGGGAGCGAATGTCAGTCTGCTAGTGGTAGCAGTTTGCGTTGAGCCGTTAACCACCTACGAGCAATTAAGTTTGTTATAGGAATCTCCCTCGTTTAGCGCAGCGGACGGGGGAGGGAATGTCAATCAGTTATCAATAACTGAAGTAACTTGTTTTTTGCCATTGCTGGTGACGACAATGTTATCGTTGCTCAAAGTACCTACTGCTTTTTCTCCCGTTAATCTAGCTTTTGGATCTGCTTGCTCGTAAATTACATTATCGGTTGCTGTAATTTCGTCTGTATCGATTTTCCAGGTTAATTGACGAGCATACAATTCTGATTGCTTTTGCTGATTAATTCCTCGCACTCCATTTTGTAATTTAGCTATTTGCTGCTGAAGGTTAATCTCGCCCGCGTTACCTGTAAGACTAGTTTGGCGATCGCGATCTAAAATTTCAATTGGCTTATCTGTTTTACCGATCCGCTTTTGATAATTCCAGGTTAAAAAATTTGTAGCAGCCTGTAATTTTGGCTGAAGTGATGTAAATTCAACATTTTTGTATAGAGTAGCAATGTTTTGAGTCAAATCGACTTCAGCGCGATCGCTCACCAATTTATCGGTAACGGTTTCATCTTTGTCGAAGCCTATTATTTCGACCGCGCCAGGACTTTCGATCTGGTTTTGAGCCATATTCCAGCTCAGGCGATCGCTGGTTAACTGCAAAGCAGGTTTATCCGTCGTAGCAATAACGTTACCCTGTACTTCTAAGCTTTCACGGTCAGTAAAATACTTGCCTGATTTGGCAGTAACTTCTAAATTAGAATGGATACCCTTTAAATTGTCTTCGATCGATAACAAATTTTCTTGAGGTCGCCATTCTACAATGTTGCCTTCAATGGTGCTTTGATTGCGGGGATCGCTGGCAATTACATCTTCTTTTAAAACTATTACGTTGCCATTATCTCGAACCTCTCCCCTGTTGGCACTAATTTGCAAGATTATCTTGCCATTTTGTAATAAATTGCCCACAACCTGACTTAAATTAGCGATCTCTTTGTCTTCACTGTAGGTAATACTATCAGCCCTAATTTTCCAGACTGTATTTTCTTGCCGATTAGACTGCTCTAAAATAGCGTTGTTTAAAACTAACTGAGTATCTAATCTAGTCTTCTCTGTACTTTTAGGTTCAGGTTTGGATTTGAGATTAGGAGGCGATGTTTGACAGCCTACAAAAATAACCAGCAATAACACCAACAACAAACTGTAGGAGAAAAGCAATACCCTCCTCCTCAGAAATTTTCTATTCATCCAAGATGCCAAATCCAGAAAAACTGCGATAGGGATCGCCATGTTTGGTATTTTTTTGGATATCTTCTTTTATTTGATCCAAATCAATATAGCGATCGGCTACATTAATTAAGCTATCGCTGGTCATTGATCGCAAGCTGACAACTTCTACTCTTGCACCACGATAACTAACTGCATCTACTGCATAAGCAAGATCCCCGTCACCACTGACCAATACGGCGGTGTCATAGGCAGATACCAAAGCCATCATATCCACGGCAATTTCTACGTCTAGATTGGCTTTTTTAGAGCCATCTGGTAGCTGTACTAAGTCTTTGGCAATGACGCGATAACCATTACGGCGCATCCACAATAAAAAGCCCTGTTGTTTTTCGTTAGTGCGATCTACTCCCGTGTAGAAAAATGATCTGAGTAATCTTGAACCTCCCGTAAGACGGTACAAGAGTTTGCTGTAATCAATTTCAATACCTAGCTGTAGTGCAGCGTAAAATAAATTTGAACCATCAATAAAAATTCCCACCCGTCCTCTATTTTCTAAAATCTGTTCAGATGTAAAGATAGGGTCACTTCCGAAGTTGTCCAACATTTTATTAAGCCTCGTTTTTTATTCAAAAAAGTTTTTCTATTTGGGTGGGTTAACCCTATAATTACTGACTGAGTAAAACAGCCAAACCGAGTATTCTAGTTTTATAAGTTAAGATCGAGCTTTTAAAATTTTGACCGCGTAAAGCGGTGTACATTTGACTGTTAAAGTAAATAATCAATTTTCTATCTATAAGTATTAGTTAGTATAGATAGACTTCAATATCAACGATAATGTCACTTTAGCTTGTCGTTTATGCTAGTAATCTTATATCAGTAAAAAATATACTGTGTTAAATTACTCGCGATCATTTAATCTTTCGACGGTAATTCTAATTTAGAAAAGACTGGACTAGCCTTATCTAGTTTTTTATTAATAGACAGTTTGCCCCACTTTGAATGAATCAGAAAATCTTCTTTGGTCTGTACTCGATCGCTACTGTTAAAATCCCAGTCGAATCCTAACTGTTGATAAATTTTGCTGCTGATGCCGGGGATCACAGGAGACAACAAGTAAGCTGACAAACGTACAGACTCTAAGACGGCATATAAAATATGTTCTACCTCAGATTGCTTTTGCTGCTTAAATAAACTCCAAGGCGCACTGTCATCAATATATTTATTGCAAGAGCGCACCAGAGTTAATATTTCTTCGCAAGCCTGACTAAATTGCAGATTTTCGTAAGCTAAAGCCACGCGATCGCCTAAATCCATGCCAATACTAAAAAGTGGATGGTCTGAATCGTAGTCATCACTGTTTAACTGCGGAACTTTACTTTGGCAATATTTGGTTAACATTCCCAGAGTTCGGTTAAGCGAGTTGCCCAAGACATTAGCTAAATCATTATTAAGCACTTCGATAAAACGAGTTTCATTAAAATCCCCGTCTTTACCTAACTCAATTTCTTTGAGGAAATAATAGCGTACAGCGTCTGCACTATACTTATCTACTAGCTCAAAGGGATCGACGGTATTGCCCAAAGTTTTTCCCATTTTGAGTCCATCTTTGGTCAAGAAACCATGACCAAACACTTTACTTGGTGAAGGCAAACCAGCAGAAGCTAACATAGCCGGCCAATAAACTGCATGAAAACGTAATATATCTTTACCAATTAAATGTAAATTAATCGGCCACCATTGAGACAAGGCATTATCTAAAGTTGGTTCTCGATCGCTTTCAAGTAAAGCGGTAACATAGCCCAAAAGAGCATCAAACCAAACATAGATAGTGTGCTTTTTATCTACAGGAATCGGAAAACCCCAGTCTAAATTTACGCGAGAAATAGAGAAATCTTTTAAGCCTTGTTTGACAAAGTTGATAACTTCATTACGTCGGGTAGCTGGTTGGATAAAGTCTGGTTGAGACTCGTATAATTCTTCTAAATATTGCTGATAGTTAGAAAGACGAAAAAAATAATTTTCTTCATCTCGCCATTCTGCTTGCTTGCTGGTGTGGATGGCACAATAATGATCGTCGATTAATTCTCGTTCTTCTTTAAATTCTTCACAAGAGACGCAATACCAACCCTGTTGGCGATCGAGGTAAATATCACCCTGTTGCCAAACACGCTCAAAAAATTCATTAACAATTGCTTGATGATTAGGCGCAGTGGTACGGCTAAAGCGATCGTATTTGATGTTTAATTGTGACCATAGAGATTTAAAGCTTTCAACGTTGCGATCGCAAAAAACTTGAGGCTCTAAGTTTTGTTCAACAGCAGTACGCTGAATCTTTTGTCCGTGTTCATCTGTTCCAGTAATCAATAAAACAGATTTTCCCTGCAAACGCTGAAATCTAGCAGCAGCATCAGCCACCATAGTAGTGTAGGCACTACCAATATGAGGTACGCCGTTAACATAATAAAGGGGAGTAGTTAAAGCAAATTTATGATGATCTGAATTATTCATTTAAAAAAGAGCGATCGCGATCGCTTAAAAAAAAGGATAATCTTTCATGACCTTTAGTATTTAAGCGCAATATAGCCGATAAATTAACGTTCAATACGCTTTAATCTAGCTTTTAAAGTTCTCTAAAACAAATATTTTAGTAAATCGGCAGATTTTAATTAATTTGAATATATTTTGAGAACTATAGATAAACAGTATCAATTACAACATGATGATTAAATTGGGGTTGAGGAAAATACTTAATAATTTTTCGTCTTCGTTAACAAAGTAACAAAGTGAGTAAAAAACTTGCTTAACTTTTTATCTCAGAGTTTGTAGTTCGTAGTCTGTCGTTTGAAGTCGAGGGACGCGTCGCCGAAGGGCGCAAGTCCACCCTCGACAGTTTGCTCGCCCTCGACAATAACCTCAACGGGGGGAACCCCCGCAACGGTTTTGTCTCGCAACGGGTCACAGACCCGCAACGCAACTGTCTCGCAATCGACTTGTTGTAGTCAGATATAAACTACCTATTACCTATTAACTACCAACTACTAACGACGAACTTTTTTATTAATGATTTCAGCTTCAATATAAGTTCTGTAGACCGAGAAAATATAAAACCTTTGTTAATTGTTGGACAGTGCTTCATACTATAGATAAGCCTAAACCAGCAATAACATCAAGGTATTGTTTATTCTGCTTCAGATCAGCTGATAATCTGTTTAAATGCCATCTATTCCACCTCGTTTAATCGCTCAGTCTATAATATCGGCAGTTGATCTAAATTTAACTCTGTCTTATGCCGATCGCATTCCTCAAGATATTCCGACTATTGTTATTAGCAACCATCGTAGTTTTTTAGATGCGCCAATTCTGATTAAAACAATTCCTTATTCTTTAAGAATTGCCTGTCATCATTACATGGGAGAAATTCCAGTGGTCAAAGAAATTGTCAATTCTTTAGGCTGCTTTCCTTTGGCTGAAGCTAATCAAAGACAAAAGCAGTTTTTTGCCCAGGCAAACAATCTTCTTGCTTCTAGACAGTGGGTTGGTTTATTTCCTGAAGGTACTAAACCAATGATCGAGCCTACCGCACCCTACGAAATGGGCGAATTCCAGCGTGGTTTTGCTCATTTAGCCTGGAGAGTTCCTGTTAATAATTTAGCTATTTTGCCAGTAGCGATCGCTTCTTTAGCAGAAACAAATTATCCCAGTATTCCTATTAGTTGGCTTAAACAGTTTGATCGCCATGAACCATTTTTTGAACACCAGGGGTTACATCCAATGTTGGTTTACCACCGCGTTAAAGTATCGATCGGTCGTCCTTACTTGATAAATACGGCACAAAAACAGGAGTATAAAGGTAAACAGGCGAAAATACTGGCTACAGACTTAACCAACTATTGCCAGAATCAGATCACAGAGTTATTACAAGAAGGGACTTATAAAGGGTGAGTAGTAAGTAGCAGGTAGCAAGAAGAGACAAGGCATGCCTTGTCTGTACTAGCAGGTAGCTTTTCTCTATTTGCTGTAAACAAAATATAAAGAAAAGTGTAAGTAAATTTATCTTTGAAGAGGAATATAAGACAATAGTGTATATAAAGTAATTTTAAGTTTTGATTTTTTTAGTTTACATATTTATTTTTTTTAATTTATGAGTTTTGAACATAGCGTAGATTTTATTGAAGCCAGGAAAGTTAATCGAGATGCTGCATTGTTCGTTTATCTTCCTGGAATGGATGGTACAGGCAGACTATTTCAAACTCAGGCAGACAAGTTAGTAGCACGTTTTGATTTGCGTTGTCTAACGATTCGTAGCGACAACTACAGTAATTGGCAAGATTTAGCTAAAGATACTGTCAGGCTGATTAAATCTGAATTAAACTGTAAGACAAATAAAGAAGTATATCTGTGCGGTGAATCTTTTGGTGGTTGTTTGGCATTAAAAACAGCTTTAGCTTCACCACCATTGATTAAAAAACTAGTTTTAGTCAACCCCGCTTCCTCTTCTAACCAGCTACCTATTTTAGGTTTAGGCGCAGATATTGCTCCTTGGCTACCTACCTGGATACATCGCTACTCGGCTGCGGGGTTATTACCTTTTTTGGCGCAACTAAATCGAATTAATGAATGCGATCGCCTTAGCTTAGTAGAAAGCATGAAATCTTTGCCACCCCAGGTAATTAGCTGGCGTTTATCTCTGCTTAGAGATTTTAAAATCGCTGATGAGGAGTTACGCAGTTTGAAAATTCCTAGCTTAATTCTTGCTGGTGCAGCCGATGGCTTATTGCCTTCAGTGGCAGAAGCTAGAAAGCTGATCAACCTAATGCCCAAAGCAAAAATGGCGATACTACCTCAAAGTGGTCATGCGTGCCTTCTTGAAACCGAGGTCGATCTTTATCAGATATTAATTGAGCAAAATTTTATTTCGGCTAAAGCGTTTCCTTGGCTGGAATTATCTTTAAGTTAATGTTTTCTTGATTAAACCTTGCTTTGTTTGTCCAGACATACAAGCCATGAATAACTTTAAACCTGCTTAAAAACATCTCTGCTTTCAATCAAATCGACGATAGTAATAGAATTGTCTCTGTTTT
Source organism: Waterburya sp. (assembly GCA_965218345.1). Classification (GTDB taxonomy): domain Bacteria; phylum Cyanobacteriota; class Cyanobacteriia; order Cyanobacteriales; family Xenococcaceae; genus Waterburya. Next base: position 3,038,161 of record CBDCKS010000002.1, on the reverse strand, counting down.
AGAATGAGCGTCAAACTCAAGTACTTTCTTCTAATAATTAATATGCACTCGCCGTTGGACGAACAATCACTTCATTAACATCCACATCATCTGACTGAGACACGGCATATAAGACAGCACAGGCGATCGCGTCTGGAGTTAGTGCAGTTTTGCGTAACTCTTGCAAAAAGCCTTTGGCTGAATCGTCCGTAATATCTGAGCCAAGTTCTGTTTCTACCACACCTGGAGAAATAGTAGTTACGCGGATGTTTGGTGACTCTTGTCGCAGTCCTTCAGATATCGCCCAAACGGCATACTTGGTTGCACAATAGACCGCAGCAGTGGGTGAGACTAAGTGTGCGCCAATGGAAGCAGTATTGATAAAGTGTCCACCACCTTGCGCTTCCATAATTGGCAAACCTGTCGCAATCCCGTTCAACACACCATATATGTTCACGTTAATGGTGTTGTCCCATTCTTCGACTTTTAAGGCATTCATTGGGGACAAGGGCATTACCCCTGCGTTGTTAAAAATAACATCAACGCGATCAAATTTGTCTTTGGCAAAGTGAACGAACGCTTTTACATCTTGGCGATTGGTAACATCTACTGCTTTAAATTCTGCTATACCGCCTTGACTACGGATCGCCTCAACAATCTTGGCTAGCTTTTCGGTGCGCCGTGCGCCCAGAATTACCTTTGCACCATTTTGGGCTAGTAGCTTCGCGGTCGCTTCACCAATGCCACTGCTAGCTCCTGTAATAATTACAACCTTGTTTGATAAGCTCATTAATTTTCCTCTAATAATTTTGTTTAGCTAATTCGCCTGAATCGTATTCATCTATCTTCTTTTTCAAGTTTTGTTCTGTAATTGGGTGATTTACCTACATTTTTTGAACCTGTAACTACAATTTTCATAACTATTTGTGTTTAATTCGAGCGTCTAAAGTCCAAACAAAACTTTCAAGCCTTCTTTTAAAGAAGTAGGTTTGCGTTCGAGCTTGTTTTCTAAATCTTTTGTTACTTCAGATTCCTGTCCGTTTTTTATATCTGTATTAAAATCGATTATTTTTGCCAGCATGGGATCGGGAATTTTTCCTGCCATTTTTGCTTTAAATGTAGGGGCATCTATAGGTGTATATTTCACTTCTCTGCTCCCAAGTTCGGTTAATACAGATGCAACATCATAAAATGAATATGCTTGACTCCCCGTCAACTTATAGACTTGGTTTTCACAATCTTCATTCAATAAAACATTCGCCATAGCTTCGCCCATTTCTTTTCTCAGTGCGAAAGCTACTTTCCCTTCTCCCGCAGGCTGAAAAATGCCTGTTTCAAATACCTGCTTGCCTACAAATAGCGGAATAACGTCCATATACAGGGCATTGCGAAAAATGACGTATTTTAATCCACTGTCTTTGATATAATCTTCGGTGTCAAAGTGTCTAACCATTAATTGATTAGATAGAGTAGCGCGATCGCGTAAAGCTCGGCTCGTATAGGCAAAACCCTTAACACCTGTTTTTTTGGCAGCATCTACAACATTGTGATGTTGTTGCAGAAGATCGCCTTTGTCACCTCCAGAAATAAGTAAAACTGTATCTACACCCTTCATTGCTTTTTCAAGAGAATTTGGATCCTCATAATCACCTTGATAGGCGACAAACCCCTTTGACTGAAATTCTGTTTGTTGTTCCTCTTGTCGAACGAGGACATTAATTTGTTGAGGGGAGATCTTCTTTAACAAAGTTTCAATGACTGCACTACCCAAAATTCCCGTAGCACCTGTTACTAATATCTTCTTCATTTTTTTAAAGTTTTAAAGTTTTCTGGAAATGTTTCTAATTTAGATCGACTGACCGCCAGAAATTTCAATTCTCTGGGCATTTACTCAGCGGTTGTCTTCAGACAGTAAAGAGGCGATGCAGCGCGTTGGGCGGGTCAGATGCGAGCAAAGGACTTGTCCGCATCTAGTAACCCTTTCTCGACTTGCCAGACAAAGCGTTGCGGGTCTGCAACCCGTTAAAGCTATTGTCGAGGGTGAAGCGACTGCATTAAGAAGCGATCGCATATATTTGAGATTATTCGAGTGTGATGACCACTTTCTTAGCGGACACACCTTGCTTCTGAATTTCCAGCCCCTTCTGAAGAGACTCAAGACCAGTCCCGACGATCCAAGGCTCAGGCGCGGGAACATAGGTACCCTTACTGAGAGCATTTGCCAGGAAATCCACATAGACCGCTCGACTGACCTCGTTATCCTTGAGCGTAGAGCCGAAAATTTGCTTGGCATCGACGTTAGCAGGCTTGCTTTCGGGTATTGGCAAAGTCATTGAGACAAATTTTCGTCCCGAACAGCGGTCAACAACGGCAAAGCATTTTTCCGAATCTCCAACAGTATGAAGCGCACCAGCTACTGTCTTGCCTTCCAATGCCCGAACCAGTTCTTCGACAATATTCTCGCTATTGTAGTCGTATACATGGCTAGCCCCCAATCGCTTGAGCAAATCAAAATTCTTCGGCGAGGCGGTGCTAATAACCTCGTACCCGGCTGCCACGGCAAGCTGAATACCATTGCAACCGACGCTCGAAGACCCTCCCCAAATGAGCAGTGCCTTGCCTGTTGGTTTCGGCGGCACTGAAGGATGTTGAAGTGCCAACTGGTCTTTCTCGAACAGACCGCATGATGCAGTCCCAAGACCTAGTGGCAAAACAGCAGCGTTCGCGTAGTCAATGGTGTCAGGAATATGCGCCACCATATTTTCAGCAACAATGGTGTATTGTTGAAAGGCGCTTCTGGCAGGCTCGTTTCTCAGGTCGCCAGTTGCTTGAGCGAGTACGCGATCGCCTAGCTTAAAGCGGGATACACCCCTGCCGATCTCTACGACTTCTCCCGCCACGTCGCTGCCAGGAACGAGCGGATATTCAAGCCAGTCGAACATAGCCCGGTCTTGGATTATCCAATCGATGGGATTGATGGCGATCGCGACATTCCTGACAACAATCTCATGCTCGCCTGGTGACGTATAGGGGGCTGGCTTAATCTCTAGTGCAACGCCTAGTTCTGGCTGCCAGGCTGCGGTGTTTGATGGATTTGGCATTTTAATGACCTCTTATTTTTTAGTGACCTTATGAATCTATCTTTTGAAGGGTTTCTTGCTTAACTCTACGAGCCAGTTTCAACTGTTCGGCACTTTTGTCAACCCAGCGCAAACAGTTGGGTTTTTCCTTGTGAGAATAATGATAATTATCCTTCTCAAAATAGACTGCTGCTTGAGTAGGTTTTAATTTTTTCTGTTCTGTCTGATGTAGATGTATAGGGTCGAGTCTGGAGAATATATACTCGCTGGACTCAATCTGTTTAGCTCAGGTCTAAAGAAACGTACCGCCAGAGATTTCAATTCTCTGGGCATTTACCCAGCGGTTGTCTTCAGATAGTAAAGAGGCGATCGCACCACCGATGTCATCTGGCACTCCCACGCGACCCAAGGCAGTTTGTGAAGCAACAAAGTCATTAATCTGTTGATTGTCACGCACTACGCCACCACCGAAATCTGTTTCGATTGCCCCTGGGGCAACTACATTGACGGTAATCTGTCTTTCTCCCAGTTCCTTTGCCAGATATCGAGTTAATACCTCTATTCCTCCCTTCATAGTTGCGTATGCAGAATATCCTGGTAGGCAAAAACGAGCCAGTCCCGATGAAATATTAACGATCCGTCCACCATCTTTAATCATTGGTAGAAGCTTCTGGGTCAAAAAGAAAACGCCCTTTAGCTGAATATTCATCAAGCGATCGAAGTCTGATTCGGTCGTCTCTGCAAAGGGTTTGTTGATGCCAATACCAGCATTATTGACCAAGAAATCAAACTGTCCCCTCTGCCAGTTGTCCTGAAGCGATCGCTTGATTTGTGCTGCAAACCCATCAAAGGTTTTTGTGTCAGCAGTATCTAACTGTAGAGCGATCGCCTGTCCGCCATTTGCTTCAATTGCAGAAACAACGTTATCAGCTTCCGCTTCGTTGCTGTGATAGGTCACGATGACATCGACACCTTTTTTTGCCAGTGCCAAAGCGGTGTTTTTGCCTAGTCCTCTGCTTGCTCCCGTTATCAATGCAATTTTGGTTGTGTCTTGTGTCATTGCTTTATTCCTTCACTATTTTCTTAGTCTGGGTTCATCATAGGCTTGAAAAACCAGACTTTAAATACCAAAACCTCGCAGATTATTGCCTAATCCTCTCAAGTTAGAGATAGGCAAAGAAAAATATTTTCTATAATGAGCGCATGAGAACGATTAAATTAGCCAAGAATCGAGCATGGGAATTGAAACACACAAAGACGCGATTTTTTATAAGTGTAAAGAACTTGCAGCAATACTAACTCGTCACACTAAAGGTAAGGGGAATGGTGTCCATAAAACAGAAATAGATCTACTGGAATTTATGTGTAATTCTGCTGCTACGGCAATATGTAGTGTGTATAAACCTGGTCTCGCCATCATCGTTCAGGGCAAAAAAGAAGTGTTGCTGGGCGAGGAAACGTATTATTATGGCGCGGCTCAATATTTAGTTGTCTCGGTCGATCTGCCTGTCAGTGGATTTATTATCGAGGCTACGCCAGACAAGCCGTATTTAGGATTATTCCTAAATTTATCCCCTTCTCAACTCTGCGATTTGGTTGCCCAAATTCGACCCCACACGGACAAAAAAGAAAATTCAGTTAGAGGCTTGTTAGTTAGCAATGTCGATGCACCGTTAATTGATTGCGTCATCAGACTGACACGACTTCTGGATACGCCGCAGGATATTTCGTTCCTAGCACCGATGATCGTTCGCGAAATTTATTATCGCCTTTTAATGGGCGAACAAGGCAAAGCAGTTCGTCAGATCGCGACATCTGGCAGCAATATGCAGCGCGTTGCTGAGGCGATCAAACTGATTAAGACTGATTTTGACAAAACACTGCGGGTTGAGGATCTTGCTGAGCAAGCCAATATGTCTGCTTCATCTTTCCATCGCCATTTTAAAAAAGTCACCTCAATGAGTCCGCTACAGTATCAAAAACAATTGAGGCTATTGGAAGCACGTCGCCTGATGCTTGCAGAAAACGCCGATGCAGCTAGTACTGCTTATCAGGTTGGTTATGAAAGCCCCTCACAGTTTAGCCGCGAATATTCCCAAAAGTTCGGCGCACCGCCAATTAAAGATATCGAACGTTTGCGGATCGCCCAAATATGACCTGAGTTCGTAATGCTGTTGCAGATTAAAATTCGATGATCGCAGGAGCATGATCGCTAGGTTTGGCTAGCTTTCTGGGTTCAACATCAATCCAAGATTTAGTTGCCTGTTGATATAACTTTGGAGTTAGATAATGATGATCGATACGCCAACCTCGGTTACGATTAAAGCCAGCAGCGCGGTAATCCCACCAGCTATAATGACCTTCATCTAAGGTAAATTTACGAAAGGCATCTTGAAAGCCTAATTCCAATACTTGCTTCAAGGCTTCCCGCTCAATAGGAGAAGACATAATATGATTGGCTCTACCCTTGGAAGTATAAATATCCTTATCTTCTAAAGCAATATTAAAATCGCCACAGACACATATTTCTTGTTCTTGAATCTGTAGTGTTTGCAGGTATCTCCGCAAAATCTTAAGCCAGCTTAGCTTATATTCATATTTCTCACTAGCGATCGCCGAACCGTTGGGAACATAAAGATTAACAATTCGTATATTATTTATCACACCACTTATTACTCGCTTTTGCTCATCAAAATCTTTTGCCTCATTTCCCACAATTGGACTAAAGCCACAACTAATTTCACTCAAAGGCTGAAGACTAAAAATTGCGACACCATTGTAAGATTTTTGACCAGAGATGTAGGTGTTGTAGCCTAAATCTGTAAAAGGCGATCGCGGAAATTCACGATCCTGTACCTTAGTTTCTTGCAAACAAAGAACATCTACTTGATGTTGCTGTAGCCAGTCAATGACAATCTGCTGGCGAGTCCGTATTGAGTTAACGTTCCAAGTAGCTACTCTCAATGATTAAATCCTAATTATCAATTATCAGATATTAATTATCTAATGAAATCTGACTCGTTAACTCTTAATGTTTTTGTTTACGGTACACTCAAGCCAGGAGAAGCCAACTTTGCTTACTATTGCGGTGGAGTTCAAAAACAAATTTCTGCATATACCTGGGGTAATTTATATGCTTTGCCCGTTGGTTATCCTGCTATGACTGAAGGAAAAAACAAAGTTAGGGGAATTTTGCTTACTTTTATTGATCCTAATATTTTAAATAGCTTAGACCGATTAGAAGGTTATCAACCAGGGCGAGATTCAAGTCTCAACGAATACTATCGTCAGTTGGTTGATATTTATAGTTTAGATGATCGATTTTTAGGCAAAGCCTGGGCTTATTTTATGACTGTAAATAGAGTTAAGCGTTATCGAGGAATCATTATGACATCAGGCTGGTGGACTGATATTGATTGTTAATTGTTAATTTGCTCAACAAATAACTAATCAAAAGCTAAACTGGGAAATGCCATCAACAGCCTCAGTCTATGTCCAACCTGAAAGAATCGTCTAAGCCCAATGCTGACATTACTGATTACGAATGGGAAATTACTCCCCGTACAGTTAAAGAAGTTATTGAGCGATTACAAAAACTTACTCAACAAAAGCAGCAAAATTTAGAGAGCCTACAAAAAGAAAATAAGTGGTTGCGAGATCAGCTGGACATTAGATTAGATAAGCCAAATCGGGCTTATGTTCCTTCTGTGCCTGAGATGCTCCTGTGGGCAGGAGTTGGTCTAATTTTGACTATAGGCGGAACTTTTATTCCCGCCTATACCATTGCTGCCCCTTGGTCTTGGTTTGGTGATACCTTTGGAGTTCATACTTTAGGAGTAAGCTATCAAATTGGAGCAGCCTTATTTATTGCCTGTGTAGGTGGAAAAAATGCTGCTTTAATCTCGCAAACTGCCTATGTGCTGTTGGGAATTTGTGGACTACCTATATTTGATCAAGGCGGTGGATTGAATTATTTACAGCAGCCAAATTTTGGCTATCTTTTGGGATTTATACTTGGTGCTTGGCTTTGTGGCTGGCTAGCATTTCAAACTTTGGTGCGATTCTCTTCTCTGATTGCTAGTTGTTTAGCGGGATTGATGGTTATTCATTTAGTCGGTTTGATTTATTTAACGGCGATTTACTATTCAACGGGTTTAGGAGAAGGTATATCTTTATGGCAAGCGATCGCCATTTATTCAATTCATCCTCTACCAGGACAGCTAGCCGTTGTCTGTGCAGTTAGTCTGATAGCTTTTATGATGCGTAAAATTATGTTTACTTAAAAGGTTATGGCATCATTCCATTGCCAATTGTAATAATTCGCTTAATTTATTTAACAATTCTTTTTCATCATATGGTTTAGAAAAATAAGCCGCAGCTCCTAAATTCATCGCTAGTTTTTTGTGTTTTTCGTTACTACGAGAGGTGAGCATTGCTATAGGAAGATCGGCAAATTCAGGTCGCTCTTTGATTTCTTCGAGAACTCCATAGCCATTTAATCTAGGCATTTCAAGATCGCAGATAACAGCCTGTACAGCCAGTCCACTAATGAGTTTATCTACAGCCTCTTGACCATCTTTGGCTTGCTCAACTTGATAACCTGCTTTTTCTAAAGTCACACTTAGATAACGACGTACATTAATCGAGTCATCGACTACCAGAATAGTTGGTGTAGTTGGTAGATTACTAATTTCTGGCAGATCTAAATCAGATCGATCGTCTGCAAAAGAATTGATTAGACCTCGATTGATTAATGCCATCGGGTCGATTAGAGGAATAACTCTACCATCACCAAATACTACAGAACTAATTACTCCAGGAGGTAAAGGAATCGGACTTTCTATGGTTCTGATCGTAGATTCTTGCTCATTCCAAAAGCGAGCAATTTTCAAGGCAGCAAATGATTGTTTATTCCCGACCACTAAAGTCATAGGGCGATTAATGGTAGGTTCTCCTGTCAAATAGAGGGCTTTATGAGAACGACCATATACAAGTATTTTTTCTATTTCGATCAGGGGAATTTCTGACTGATTCCAATCTACTTTTTTAGTATTTTCTGAAGTTAAGATTGGTTCTAGCTCTAGTGGTATTAACTCTCTAATGCTATTGGCGGGAATAGCAAAAACCATGTCTCCTTGTTCAACAATTGCTACCCGCAAAATAGATAAGGTAAAAGGAATTCTGAGGGTAAAAGTTGTTCCTTGTTCTGGTTTTGTAAACACTTGAACATCACCGCGAACTTCCTGGAGATTGGTTTTAACAACGTCCATACCCACGCCTCTGCCCGAAAGCTCTGTAACTTTTTGTGCCGTACTAAATCCAGGTTCAAAAATAAAGTTAAGTAGCTCTATTTCAGATATTTGTGCTACTTCAGATTGAGAAACGCCCATTTGACAGACGCGATCGCGAATTTTATCTAGAGAAATTCCCCCGCCATCGTCGCTTAAGGTAATGACGCTATAAGTTCCTTGATTACTTGCCTGAATGGTAATTGTGCCTGCTTCTGGTTTGCCAGCAGCAATACGAGTTTGGCTGTCTTCGATGCCATGATCGAAGGAATTACGCAACAGGTGCATCAGAGGATCGCCTAAAGCCTCAATTACAGAACGATCCAAAAGGGTGCTTTCCCCAATAATTTTGAGATCTACTTTTTTATTAAACTGAAGATTAAGATCGCGAATTACTCTGGGCAAACGCTGTACTGCATCGGCAAAAGGCAACATTTGCGTACGAGTAACGTTACCCTGCATGGACTTGGTGGTGTAGTGAAGATCTCGCACTGATTGATGAACTTCTTGTACTCCCAGATCGATATCTTTTGCCACCTCTTGTAATTGAACAATAGTTTCTATTTGTTCTTGACAGATCAGATGAATGTCACTGTAGCGATCCATTTCTAAACTATCAAAGCGATTCGGCTTTTGGTTTACGGTATCAACTGAACTCGATACTAGCTGCTCTTTCTCGCTCAAAAGTCCTTCAACCGAAGCACGACCATACCACTGTTGTAATTGAGTATTAGAACGTTCCATTTGCACCATTCTTTGACCCATCAAAGACATGGCATTTTGCAATTGTTCTACGCGCAAATTAATACCGTTACGGTTCAAAACTAGCTGCTCAAAAAGGGTATTGAATTGTTTGAGTTGGGAAACGGGAACTCTGACCATCTTCTCTACTTGTTCGACAGATGAAACGTTTTTTGGCAGAGGAGAAGGATTTTGGACTTCTGGCTGAATTTTGGCGGGTATTTCTTCAGGTATATCTAGGTCAAAAGCAGATTGTAAATTACCAAGTTTTAAACTATCTACTGCAAGTGGATCGAAAGCCTCTGAATCTTCAGATGTATCTAGGTCAAAAGCAGATTGTAATTCACCTAATTCTAAAGATGCTGCTAAGGGGTCAAATTCTTGTTCATCTTCTGTATCTGGTTCAAAAGCTGACTGCAATTCATTTAGCTCAAAAGCACTTGCAAGAGCAAAATCTGCTTCGGAGAAACTATCAGCAGCAAGCTGTTCAATTTCAAATTCAGTATCATTACTAATACTCGATTGTTGACCCACATCTTCATAACCTTCTAAATAAGAAGGTAGTTTGGCAATGCTGCCTCTTAAAACTAAAGCGTGCGATCGCCTCCAGGTTTTTAAAGCGCGATCGGCAAAAGGAGCGATCTCTGATGGAGTTAGAGTTGCAGCCTGTTGGTGGATCGATTCACAGAGTTGGATAAAAGGATCGAGACTTGCCATGTAACCAAAGCCAATTAATTCTTGAGCCGTGGCAGATAGTTCTTGAGCTAACTCATCAATTTCTAGTGCTGGTAATTTAGTTTCAAAGCGATCTAAAACCCCATCAACTCCTTCCTCAAAGATTAATACAGCAGGATCGATATCCTCATTTTGTGCTAGCAAAGCATTTTCGTCGGCAACTTCTAAATCACCTAAGTGTTCTCGTAATTTATCTAAAACAGGCTGGGTGTGTTGATTGATATCCGACTCTAAGACTTCTTTTCCCTGACGCTGAAGCTCGGCAATGTGACGCAAAGAATCAACGCTCTGTAGCAATAGTGTTTCTACTTCCCTTTCAATACGACTAGCAGCATAGCGAACCCGCAAAATTTTTAAAAAATCTTCTAAACGGTGAGCAACTCCACTAAGAATATCAAAACCCATCATCGCCGCACCACCTTTTACAGAGTGAGCAGCACGTAATATGATATCCACTTTTTGAGTATCGATCTCAGTATCGGCTAATCCCAGAAGATTAGATTCCATTGCATTAAAATGCTCTTCAGCCTCATCAAGAAAATTGAGGCGAATCTGTTGTTCTATATCCATGTCGGTTGTGAATAATAAATGATTAGACTGATTCAGCGACTTTAAACTGGGCTACAGTCGATTCTAGTTTTTCCGCAACTAGGGCTGTTTCCAGAATTGACTGTACAATTTCGGTAGAAGATTGAGATGAAGCCTCAGACAGTCGAGCAATTTTTTGCATCAGGTTAATAACATTTTCCGAAGTAGTTGCCTGAGATACGGTACTTTGAGAGATCGATTCCATCAGTTGGTTAATTGTTTGGGATTTTTTTTTCTAATACCTGTGCCATACTTTGTTTGGTATTTTCTACTAGGCGCGTGGTTTCTACTACCTGAATTGTCCCCGATTCCATTGCTTGGTTTACTTCTTGAGTCTCGGCTTGAATTGCTGCGACAATGCTGGCAATTTCTTTAGTTGCTGCTGCCGATTGTTCTGCTAACGCACCCACTTGTTCGGCTACGATCGTAAAGCCTTGACCATACTCCCCTGCACAGTTCCCAAAGTAAGTAGACAATTGAACAAATTGATATTCTTTTTTTTTAAGATTTGTGTAAAGATATTGCAAAACGTCCTGAAGATTTATCAAAAAGTTTTTAGTTTTTAGTCTTTAGTTTCTAACAGCTAATAACTACGGCGCAGCCGTTTATTTTCTCCCAAACACAGTTTGTATGATAGAAATTATTCCAATTCTTTGAATTTATCCAATCCTCCTAAGAATTGCTCGGTTAGAAGATTCCAGACGGTACGATTTTCATTGATACGAATATTAGCCTGAACTTCCATCCCAGGCTGAATATATTTTTTTTCGCCTTTGATATTGAGATAGTCTTTGTCCAAATCAATCTTAGCTACGTAACGGAAAAAATCATAGGGAGGTTCGGGTTCTAAGGCACTAGCACTAATAAACTTGACCTTACCTTTGATATCCCCATACTCACTATAGTTAAAAGCACTAATCCGCACATCTGTGGTCATTCCTTTTTCCACAAAGCCAATATCTTTGGGGGTAATAAAGATTTCGGCGACTAAATTTTCTGTCGGCACAATTTGTAATACAGGACTAGCTGCCTGACCAGAAGGGGGAACATATCCTGGATATGCCTTCAGGTCAAAAACATCACCTGTAACAGGAGCTTTTATCGTCTGATATTTAAGATTCTGTGCGGCACTGCTGACTTGACTATTAATTTCAGCAATCTGTTTATCGTTTTCAACGATTGTTTTATTAAGCTGACTGTCAATTTCTGACAGTCGTTTGCTATTTTCGGCTTTTCGGTCGTATAAGTCTTTGGTTGAGAGAGTACCAGTATTATTTAACTGTTCTCCAGCCTGAGAAATATCTAGGCTTAATCGCTGTTCTTCTTGCAATAGACGATTAATTTCTGATTGTAAAGTTGTTACCTGCTGTTGCTGGCGATCGCGCTCTAGATTACCTTGCTTGAGATCGTCAACCATTGTCTGCTTGCGGTCATTGATTCTTTGTCTTTGCTGGTCTACCTGAAGTTTGGCAATTCCTCCTTGCTGATATACAGGAATAATAGCTTTCAAGGTTCCTTCTTCAATTTTCAAGCTATCTTCAGACTGTTGTCTTGCTTCAGTGTTACGCTCTATAATCTCTTTTAAATTTTGTTTAGCTGTAGCTAACTGCGCTCGATTATCCCCTAGCTGAATTTTGGTTTGTTCTAGCTGTTTTTCGAGTTGTTCAACTTCTAGTCTGGCTGAGGCAGTTCTTTGTTGCAAATCTGCTCTCGATGCTTCTAATCTAGCCTGTTGTTCTGGAGCTAGTTTTTGATTGGAATTGCCTAAAAGAGAATTAAACATTTTGTTTTCCTCTTTTAATGCTGCTCTATTGCGAGTCAGTTCTGATACTTCTCTGGGGATTTTTAAAGAGGCAATCACTTCATCAATACTTTCGGTATCAATTTTTCCTGACATCAAGGCGCGATAAAATTTGTTTTCTTGTCGTAAAGACTGTCTCACTTTACCCAGGGAATCAACCTGAGCTTTGGAGGTTGTGGAGTCTAAGACTAGTAAAACATCACCTTTTTCTACTCGTTGCCCTTCTTCTACTTTTACTTCTTCAACTACGCCATTAGTAGGCACCTGTATTTCCTGTAGCTTATTAGTAGGCTGAATTATACCCTGTGCAGGAATTACTCGTTCAATCTTGGCAATCAAAGACCAGGCAATGGTAAAGATAGTGACCCCCATAATTCCCGCCATAGTCGCTCTAGACCATCTAGGAGAAGGACGCAAAATTACTGTTTGCTCAAACTTGCGAGATTTAACTGATGCAGGATCGCGCCTAACTAAACTAGAACCGTTGTTTTGAGGGGCTGTAGTAACAAGCTGTCCTGGTGGATAAGAGCGTTCTTTGATTTCTGTCTGACTTTTGGTTGCCAGCGAAGACATTGCAGGGAGCTTGTTAGCTTCTTGTGTTTGAGGCAAGGCTAGATTGCGATAAATTCCAGGACCAATTTGAGCATAACCACGATGTACCGATCTAATCGCATCGGTCAGTTCTTTGGCGGGAGTGCCTTTGAGTAAATAACCCATTGCTCCAGAGCTAAGGGAGCGAGCAACATATTCCTCAGTATCAAAGGTACTAAGCACCAATACTTTAACGTCAGAAAATTTTTGGCAAATGATTTTAGTTGCTTCCATGCCGTTCATTCCAGGCATCTCCATATCCATCAAGACGACATCTGGCTCAAGGGACTCTACCTGTTTTACAGCGTGTTCTCCATTTTCAGCAACGCCAACTATTTCAATATCTGCTTCTGTTTTGATTAGAGCTTTTAATCCTTCCCTAATCATTTTTTGATCGTCAACGATTAAAATACGAATTGCACTATCAGAAGAATCGGCAGCACGATCATTTCCCTGATTAGATTGCCCTTGATTAAGCAATTTATCCCGTTTAGGTTGAGGCAAACTATTGCCTGAAAAGTTGTCGCTGCTACCATTGCTGGATGAGTTCATGGTTAAAATAATTAGTAACTTCGTGTCAGTTTTTAGTTTCGGACTAGCTGCTAAAAGAAACAATAATTATAGTTAGCTATGTCACACAGGATATTTTTAAGCACTTTGGCTTTAGTTTTAATCTTATAAATTGATACTATTTTGAAAAAAATATACTAATACACATCACCCATTATCAAGTTTTGGTGTAAATTACAAATTAAATACATCAGAATACTTTTAATATTTAACATAACTAGTCCGTTATAACTAATATTTCAGATATTCGACATAAAAAAACTTCAATTGACAGAAGGTTAATTGTTTTCTAATGTCTCGATAGTATTCTATAGCCACAACATAAAGTAAAAAGCTGAAATAATTCTCTTTAATCATTACGAACCGACAGCGATCGCTTTTTTGTCATTGACGATACGCCCAGATCGAGAAAAAAGCACTTATAGTTTGGAAGCACAGATCGATATGTTCAAGATATAACTGCTTTACATTTATGAGGAATGACATTGAATTATTGAGGATTATCAGTGCCTTTGAAATTGTTTGGTTTCATTCAGGAATCTTGCCTGAACGAGAGATCTCTTATGGTGGCTTAATCTTTTTTATTATTATTTCATCTTATTTTGCTAATATATCTAAACGCCAAAACAAGCCTCTAGAAAGAATAAAAAGGCTAATTGTTCCCTGCGTTATCTGGACTATTCCCTACAGTTTGTTAAATTTTGTAAGACTTGGGCAAATTTGTCCTGAAAACTACAGTTTTGTAAGCTGCATTTTTTCGACTCCATCACCACATCTTTGGTATTTACCCTATATGTGTATTGTTTTGATTTTAATCGATCGAGCTAAACTTATCTTTTCCCAAAGTACTCTGGGATTGTTTTCTGGAGCAATGGCAGTCATCCTGATGATATTAGCTCCTAAATGGAGAGAATTTGGTTATATTGACCCTTTTGATTTATATGCGCACGCATTACCAGCAGTTTTAATTGGAATCTACTTAGGTTGCTACTTCAGTATGGAAATAAAATCCAGGTTGTTTATTCTTTTGGGATTAATTTTTTCTATATTGTTAATGGTCTATACTGCTCAAGAAAATGTCGGTATTCCATATCTATTTGGTATGTTGCCAAGTCTTTTATTGTTGAGATCAGATGTTTTGGCTAAGTATAAGCTAAATATTTATCCTATTTCATCACTGATGTTAGGGGTATATTTAGTCCATTTTGCGCTGATTTTGATTCTTTTGAGCTTTGGTATAAGTAATTATCTACTACCGCTGATTGTGTTTCCTTTATCAGTGCTAATTATATTTAGTATCAAAAGACTACTGCCCAAAAAAATATATCAATACGTAATCTAGCGGTTTCGGATGAACACTTGTCAAATAAAAACCGTCGCGGACGTTGAGCTTCATACGTACAAGATTTACTTTTTAATTATTGTTGTGCTTGCTGGTAAATTTCTAATGCCGATTATTTGGGTTGAGAGTACAAATCGTGTCTAAAAGTGAGTCCAGATAAAATTGAAGTTAAAATTTCTGTTAAGTACTAACATATTATGAGTTATATAGGATGAAAATTAAGGCAATTGTTTGGCAAGAAGATGATACATGGTGTGCTTCTGTACCTGCATTACCAGGATGTCATACTTGGGGAGAAAGTTACGAGCAATTATTAGAGATGCTTGAAGATGCTGTTCAAGGATGGTTGGAAGTTGCCACCGAACGAGAAGATATTAGTTAATATTTAATCAATTTGATTTTTGCAAAATATCCTGTAGCTGTTGTTGATAGCGTCCATATTCTACCCAGTTTCCTTGTTGTAAAGCCTGTTGAGCTTGCTGATATATTTCTAATGCAGATTGCTGGACTTGAGGATCTGCTGTAGCAGGATTTATGGAGGGATTTAATTGGGTAGGGACTTGTTTAAATACCGCAGCTAGAGATTGACTTAGAGAGGGAGTCATAACGATTTGTTTGTCGTAAGAGACAATAATGCGGGTGAGTTCGGGTAACTGACCTTTGACAGCGCGAAGATATAGAGGTTGGACATAAAGTATTGAACCATCGATGGGAATAACCAGAATATCTCCTCTAATTACCCTAGAACCTGTTTGACTCCAAAGGGTTATTTGTTGAGCAATTTCAGGATCTTGATCGATTCTGGCTTCGATCTGAAAAGGTCCATACACTAGTTCTTGTTTAGGGAATTCATAAAGGCTAAGTTTACCGTAATCATCGCCATCCGAACGAGCAGCCATCCAGGCGATCATGTTATCGCGGTTGACGGGAGTGAAGGGTAAAATTAGGGCAAACTCTTCTTGGGTTTCCCCTGGTAACTTCATGATTAGATAATCAGGTTCAACCTGCTGTTGTTGACCATTATAAAGTTCGGTAGCAAAACGCCAGTCGTCTTCACGGTTATAAAATACTTGGGGATCTTCCATGTGATAGCTCAAGTACATTCTGGCTTGAACCTTAAATAAATCTTGAGGATAGCGAAAATGAGCCTGAATTTCTGGGGGAATGGTATCTTTTGCCTTGAATAGATTGGGAAATATCTTGCGGTAGGTATTGAGGACAGGCTCATTTTCGTCAACAACGTAAAACTGCATTGTGCCATCCTTGGCATCTACAACTACTTTCGCGGGACTACGAACGTAGTTGATATTTTTATCGGTGATTAATTCTGTTTTTTGTTCGTGTGCCACGGCTTCGGAATAAGGATAGCGATCGCTTGTAGTATAGGCATCAATAATCCACTTGAGCCTACCATTTACCACCACCATATAGGGGTCATTATCGAATTGCAGAAAAGGAGCAACATGGCGCACTCGCTCTGATATTTGTCGGTGATAGTGAATGCGGGAATCGGTCGTAAAGTAACTAGAAATAAGAATTTTTAAGCTGCCTTGGTCATAGGCGTATGCAAGTCGGCGTAATAAATTACCAATGGGGACACCACCTACACCATCGTATTTTATAAAGGCATTTTCATCTCCACGGGGATAATCAAACTCAGGGGTATTCATTCCCGTATAAATATAGTCTTGGGTCAACTCACCATAATATATTCCTGGCTCTTTGATTGCTAAATTAGTCCCAGAAATGGGAGGAATGTTTTTGACAAATAAGACTGGTAAACCATCGGTAGTGACTTCATTGACGGGGTTCATGACTAAGCCATAACCATGAGTGTACTTAAGCCTGCGGTTGACCCAAGTTTTGGCAGAGGCGGGAACTTGACTATAATCAAATTCTCTGGGGGAAAGCATTACCTCACGGTAATCACCGTTGAGGGTATAGCGATCGACATCAACATCAAGAAATTTATAGTAAAAGCGGATTTCCTGTAGCTGTCGGTAGGTAGTTAGTAAGGGGCGATAGTCCCACAGGGGAATATTACCAATGGTGGCTTGGTTTTCTTGGAGAACATTAGGATTGGAATTGCCTGACAAATTTAATTGGTAATCTTTTGTATCAATCTTGTCTAAGTCATACGCGGCTCTTGTAAACTCAATATTATGCTTAATGTAGGGCATCTCCTTGGCTAATTCGTTGGGTTCGACTACAAAACGCTGCTGCAACTCAGGAAAAATCCCGTTAAAAAGAATTAGAACTACGGCGTATATACCAATACCGTATACTGGAAGCTGGAGTTTATCAGACCAAGTAGAAATAATTAACCACAGCCCTAAGAGTACCGAAGCGACAATCATCACCCAAAATGCCAGCAAACGGGCATGGGTACTAGTATAGTCTGCACCCCAAACTACTCCTTGAGCAGAATAAAGTAGTTCATAACGCTCCAGCCAAAAATCAACGGCAATATCAAGAGCGATCGCCGTCAGTAAAAAACTTAGATGAACCTTGATTGGTTTAGTTAAGAGCTTTTGCCAATTGTCCTCAAGGATTAAGCTTTTCCACTGCCAATTAAAGCGAATAGTTCCCTTAAATACATAAACTAAGATTGCTAAGATTGAGCCTGAAATTAAAAGGGTAAGAAACCAATTTTCTAAATTGTCTAAAAAAGGTAAACGGAATAAATAAAAGCCAATATCTTTTTGGTAGATCGGATCGAGACGATTAAACTCAGAAGCATGGGAAAATTGCAAAACTTGTTCCCAAGATGCTGCACTGAGATTAGCAATGGTTAGAGAAGTTAAGAAAATAAGCAGAGCAGCCGTATAGTTGGCAATCTTGACAGTATAAGGTTCAAATTCATTAGATTCTAGAAATCTAAAGCTGCGATCGCCCGTAAATTTCAACGCTAGCCAATAATTAAACCCCAAAAACCCTACAAAAACCGTAAAAGTAACTAGCCATATAGCTACTTGCCAAATAATCCGCTGCCAAAAAATCGACTCAAAACCTACTGCTGCAAACCACCAAGACTCGGTTAACAGATGGACGGCACTAGAAACCAAGGTAAGAATTGCGATCGCTATAAATAGCAGCGTGACTATTATCTTTTGCTTAAATTGCATTGAGGAATGTTGTTACTCAATTATTAGTTATTGATTAAAATCTATGCCTATTCGAGCGGATGGATTTAGTAAGAGGCAAGTAAAACATCAACTATCAACAAGTAAAGCTTCAGTTTTATTACTTGTTAATGCGCCAATGCTAAACATATCTCATGTAAATCAAAATCATCATATCTTACATTTTATTGCTCAATTTTTCTGCTCTACATTGTTTGTATACATAATTATATTTTTTATAGCAACGTCAAGATTCTCTCTTATTACCTTTGGGTAGATCTGCAACTGTCAAAAAGAGCAGAAGGAAAAATTTACCCCAGTTTATCGACTGATTTAATCTCGATCATTACCGCAAATTTACTTAAATTTCATTCACCAGACTTTTACACTAATTAGGTACTTTATTAACAGAAGCTTAATTATTATCTCAAACTTCTTCATTACCCGATTTTTTTACTTTTTGTGTTGAAAAATCTTTTGCCAAAATGATAATGAATCTCATTTATAAAAGCATTTCGACCTGGGCAAATGTAAAAGTCTTGATTAGATTAGCTCTTATTTTATTTAGATATAAACTGTACTGATTTTATAACAAACGCTATTGTTTACTACAAACCTTGTCTAACAAGCATTTGGAAACAAATACTTTAATTGATTTCTTTTTTATAGTTACTAGTTATCTCATATTTTATTTTTTTGAGTTTAGCTATTAAATCAAGTGCATTGAAACAATGAGTATTTACCAAAGAAATCGTCAGGTTCGGTCTAAGATTTTTTAATAATTATCACCAAGAGGATTAATCATGTTGGGGAACGTAAGCACAAGAGAAACACCAGTTAGTGGACGTATAAACCGTATTGAGCAAACTAATGCGCTTGAAGTTTCCATTATTATGCCCTGCTTGAATGAAGCAGAAACCCTAGAAACCTGTATTAAAAAAGCTCAACGCTTTATTACTGAAAACGACCTTGCAGGGGAAGTGATTATTGCCGACAACGGCAGTGACGATGGCTCTCAGGAAATTGCCAGAAGACTCAATGCCAGAGTAGTTAATATCCCTACAAAAGGATATGGTAGCGCGCTCAAAGGCGGTATTGAAGCAGCTAAAGGTAAGTACATCATTATGGGTGATGCTGACGATAGCTATGACTTTAGTAATCTCAATCCTTTTGTCAGAAAGTTACGTAATGGCTACGACCTAGTAATGGGGAATCGTTTTAAAGGTGGTATCGAATCAGGAGCAATGCCTTTTCTCCACCGCTACTTAGGAAACCCCGTCTTAACTGGTATTGGTAAGCTTTTGTTTGGTAGTCCCTGTGACGATTTTCACTGTGGTTTAAGAGGTTTCCGCAAGGATGCAATTACCAATTTAGATTTGCAAACTACAGGCATGGAATTTGCCAGCGAGATGGTAGTCAAAGCTACTCTCTATAAAATGCAAATTACCGAAGTGCCTACAATTCTATCTCCTGATGGTCGTAGTCGCCCTCCTCACCTTAATACTTGGCGGGATGGTTGGAGACATCTACGTTTCTTATTAATGTATAGCCCTCGTTGGTTGTTTTTCTATCCTGGCATCCTGCTAATTTTGGGTGGTTTGCTGGCAACTCTATCCCTTTTGCCAAGTCCTAAAGTGCATAGCCTGCTATATTCCTCCACTGCCATGACTATTGGTTTTCAAATTGTTATGTTTGCTTTGTTTACTAAAGTGTTTGGCATTAGTGAAGGACTACTACCTGAAGATAGACGCTTAAAAAGACTGTTAAAATATCTCAACCTCGAAACAGGTTTGATCGCTGGTTGCGCCCTCTTTTTAATGGGTACAGCAGCCTCAGTATATGCTTTTGGTATTTGGGGAGAACATGATTTTGGTTCACTAAATCCCACTGAAACCATGCCTATCATTATTCCTGGGGTAACTTGTTTAGCTTTAGGTATCCAAACAATCTTCTCTAGTTTCTTCTTAAGTATTTTAGGATTAAAACGATGATTGAACAGCCTTGGTTATCGGTAATTGTTCCTACCTATAACGGCAGTAAGTATTTGGCAACAGCACTTGATTCTATAGTGGTGCAGCAAGACCCTGAACTAGAATGTGTTGTCATTGATGATGGTTCGACAGACGATACCTTAGCCATTGTTGAGAGCTTTAAGGACAAGCTTAATGTCAAGCTGATTACTAAAGCCAGACAGGGTAACTGGGTAGCCAATACTAACCATGCTCTTTCCGTGGCGCGGGGAAAATACGCTTGTTTTCTGCATCAGGACGATCTTTGGCTGCAAGGACGTTTAAATGTAGTTAAAAATGCGATCGCAACTCATCCCCAGGCTAGTTTATACCTGCACGATTCAGTATTTATTGATCGAGAAGGTAAACCCCTAGGTCTATGGCAATGTCCCATCAAGAATAGCCAGGTAGTATTTGCTCAAGAAATGATCGAAAAGCTGGTAATCCAAAACTTTATTTCCATCCCTGCTCCCGTATTTAATCGCCAAGCTGCTCTTGATTTAGGTGGACTAAATAACAAGCTTTGGTATACCGCAGACTGGGACTTTTGGCTGAAGCTAGCTTCAGCAGGGGAAACCTACTATATTTCTCAGCCTTTAGCAGCTTTTAGAGTGCATGGTGATTCTCAAACCATACGTCGAAGCTCAAGCGTAGCCGAGTTTCGTCAACAGATGCGCTGGGTGGTAGACAAATATCTTCAGTCAAAATCAACTCAAGTAGCCAAAGTTGCCTTTTTCTCCACAGAGGTGAACACTACCTTAGCAGCAATGGTACATGGTGAATCGACTCAACTATTTAAGCTTGCTACTGATTTTATTTTATTAGGTCCTGGGGGGTGGCACAGATACTGGCAAGATTCCCGTATCCAGGAGCGAGTATCTGCCAGGCTGAAGGCAAAACTACAGACCCAAACCTAAGCTTTTATTACTCACAACTTGTCAAAATCCATGAAGCCTAATTTATTTATTGTCGGTCAGCCAAAATCTGGAACAACGGCTTTACATCAGTTTTTGGGACAGCACCCTGAAATTTTTATGTCGAGTATCAAAGAACCACATTTTTTTTGCTCTGACTTTCATTTAGAAAGCGATCGCTTTTACGGCAAACGGCGTTTTTTTGACTTTAGAAGTGAGTCCGCTTATCTACAGCTTTTTGCACGGACAGATGGGGCAAAAATTGTCGGCGAATCTTCGACTAATTATCTCTATTCTCAGGTAGCAGCCGAGAAAATTCACAACTTTAATCCTGATGCTAAAATAATTATTATTCTCCGTGAACCAGCTAAATATCTTTATTCTCTTCACAGCCACTACGTCAAGTTTACTGAAGAAAACGAGCCAGACTTTTTGACCGCTTTGGCACTAGAAGCCGAGCGTAAACAGGAAAAGTATCCAAGTCCTAGAGTTACCAGCCCTAGCTATCTTTACTACGATCGAAGAGTTAAATATTATCAGCAGGTAAAAAGATATTGCGATCGCTTTGAACCAGAACAAATTAAGATAGTAATTTTTGAAGAATTTAAGTCAGCCAATGAGCGTATCTATCGAGAGATTCTAGAATTTCTGGGCGTAAATCCTAACTTTACTCCCGAATATGATGCAGTTAATGTTAACAAAGAAGTTAAATTCCCAGTGATTAACAATTTAGTTAACAATCCCGTAGTTAAAAATATTTCCAAAAACCTGCTTTCTCAAGAATTTAATGATTTTGTACGGGACAACATTGTCGAAAGATTCTTTTGGCATCAAGCACCCAAAGCTAGTATGCCTGAATCAATCAGACTCAAATTAATGCAGCAATATCAGCCAGAAGTTGTCAAAATATCGGCACTGACTGGCTTGGACTTGGAAACCAAATGGGGATACGATACTCAAGCCGTTGCTTAAAGCAGACTTGATTCTAAGCTAGAGTGATCTATGATTATTTAATTCGATTACAGTGCAATTTTGTCAATAGCCAAATATTGAATAATAAAAGACAAATGTTAACTAAGAAAAACGTTATATCTAGTATCTTATCTCTGGGTCTAGGATTTTTCTTAGTCTGGTTGATTCTGCGCTTTACCAATGTAGATGTTGAGGAAATTGTTACTACCTTTTATAGCCTCAATCCACTTTATGCTGGACTGGCAGTTGTGGCTTTAATTCTGCATACTTTTTTATCAGCATATAAGTGGTGCCTAGTTACCCAAAAGCTGACTCCCGACAGTCAACAGCCAATTAAGTTTTACTTCTTTTATACTACGTTAGGCTCATTGACCATGCAGTTTATGCCTCAATATGTGGGCATGGTGATGGTTCAGAATTTGGCTTTAAGAGTTCATAAAATTAGCTCAATTTCCAAAGGTTTTTTACTAGTTGTTTACGATCAATTTTTTAATTTTTTAATTCCTTTCTTACTTTTTCCCGCTGCAATTCTTTTCGTATTCAACTATATCTCTCTATCTGTAGCGGTTTGGATGTGGATTGCCACTATTATTGCGGTTCATTTTATGATCGATAAGTGGCACCGTAGCCTAATTACTTCACTGATTAAATTTCTAACCTGGGTTAAAGGACTAAAGCAAGGCAAAGGGAAGGCTGATGCTCAACCAGTGGCAAAGGTAGGAAAAGATTCTGTATTAAGTAAAAATTTTACTCTTTACCTATATTGGATTTCCATAGTACGCTATATCGTCTGGATTATTCGCGGAATTTTAATTGCGATCGCAGGAGGCTTTAAAATTAAGTTATGGGCAGTAGTTTTCGTTACGCCCATTGTCCAGTTGGCAATGTTACTCAGCTTTACTCCAGCTAATTTGGGACTAATGGAATTTAGCTGGATTGGTTTATTAAGACTATTTAATGTACCAGATGCTGTGGCAGTTCAGTTTTCGCTAATGCAAAGATTTCTTTACATCGTTGCGGTAGTAATTGTCTTAGCCGTGTTTGCTGTAGTTGCTTTAGTTGAGCGATTTGCTTTATTTACACCAAAGGAAAACCAGTAATCGATTATCAGCAAGATTGCATTTATATTAATACGTGAAAATATTAGGACGTTTTTTTACTAATAATTACTACCTACAAGCAAATCAGCCTCATCGTCCTAACTTAATCCCTCATACTTTATCTCTCATCCCTTAAAATCATTGCCGATGTTGAATTTAGTTAGTAGAAAAGAACAATCAAAATCATACAGGCTAAAAAAAGTAACAAGTATAGGAATAGAGACAATCTTATATCTAATTGTCATACCCCTAGTTGTTTCTCTTTTCCTCAAGGCAATTATTGATATTGATAATAATTACGATCCTGGTTGGTATCATTTACCTTTTGCTGGCAGAATCTGGGGTATTTTGCCCAAAGAAATGTTTTTAGGAGACGAAAAATGGTTTGAACCTCGATTTGATGGTTTTCCTTTGCTGGCGCACTTTTTGCAAGGTTTCTTTTGGAAAACAACGGGAAGAATTCAATCAACTAACTTAGTTGGTTTTTTGAGTATTATTGGCTATTTTTTCTTCTTAAGAGCTTATTTCAAAGTTCCTTTTTATTTATCGGCGATCGCTTTATTTTCTATTCCTTTAGTTTTGACTAATGCTACCACTAGCTATGTAGATTTATTTGGCAATGTTGGCACCTCTATTTTGGTAATGATGACCTACAGCTTTTATAAAAATAAGCAATTACCAAACTTTCAAGAATTACTGATTGCCTTTATCGGTGCTGCGATCGCTGTTAATACAAAAACTCAGCTACAGCCTCTAGCTTTATTTATTTTAATTTTTACCATTTCTCGACTTGCTTGGCTTTATTGGCAGCAAAGACCAGCAGCAAAACAAATAGTCAAAACTCTGCTAATTACTTTATTAGCGATCGTAATTATCTATGCCAGCCCAGTTAAAAATACAGTTGTATACGCTAATCCTTTTTATCCTATCAAAATTCAAGTAGCGGGAATTGTCCTAAACCATAAGCTAGCTCCAGATGCTTACGAAGGTGGCAATCGTCAAATAAACTGGATTACCTCAGTACTAGAAATAAATGCGCCTTATTTTTGGAAACCAGATCAATGGAGCGATTACCCTCAAAGAAATCGACGTGGAGGCTTCTTTGGAGCTTATGTAGTATTTAATTTGCTGCTGCTGGCGGGATTTTTGCTTAGAGAGATGACTCTCAATAAATATCTGTTAATTAATAGAGACCAAATTGACGCTACACAATTAAAAGCTGAACAAGGCAAAAATCATGCCAAATCCAGAGAGGCTAGCGTTGCTTTTTTGACAGCAATTGTTATGTCAATAGTTCCTTTGAATTTTCCTCAATCTCATGAACTGAGATACTTTATGTACTGGATGATCTGTTTAGTATCTTTGAACCTTTATTTAATTTCTCTGCCCAAAAATAGACAGCTTCTAGGACGATGGCTACAGCCAAGATATATGGGCTTAGTCTATGTTGTTTTCCTAATCATAGTCTTGGTTAAAATCGGTAGCTTCTACGCCAGACCATTATTTTTGTCTTTAGACAAATATGTTGATCATGGGGCTAAATCAGAATTTATCGCCCAAATAAAGCCTAACGAACAGGTTTGTTTGCTAGCTAGACATATGGGAGAAAATATTCAAACCGCACCCACAGCATCCTTAAAGTATGCCTTTGTGTATAGTTCTTACTTTCATCCTGAATTAGATTATGACTATTCAATTCAAACGGCATTCGATCCCCAAGCCTGTGGCGATCGCACTAGGATACCAAGTAATTTAAAGTAGTCATTATGGTCAGAGGTGAGCAGTGCAGAAAAATAAGAGGCAAGTATTAGAAATAATTCTCAGTGCGATCGCTCTAGTCGTGGCAACATCGATATTTCTCAAAGCCATTATGGATATTGACAGTAACTATGATGTCGGTTGGTATCAACTGCCTTTTGCTGCCAGAATTTGGGGTATAGTCCCAGAAAAGTCTTTTATCTCAGAATCTCTTTTTGAATATCGCTATGATGGTTTTCCTCTTTTGGCGAATTTTTTTCAAGGCTTCCTTTGGAAAATTACAGGGCGAATTCAGTCCACGAATCTAGTTGGCTATCTAAGCCTGATTATTTATTTTTTCTTTCTAAGAAGCTACTTCCAAGTCCCTCTATATTTATCAGCGATCGCGCTCTTTACCATTCCTGCGGTACTGATTCATGCTGCCACTAGCTTTGTAGATTTGCCAGGCAATGTCGCGGTTTCGGTAGTAATGATGATGACCTATCAATTTTTTAAGCAATCTAAATTACCTAATAGAAACGAACTACTGGTTACCTTTTTAGGTGCAGCAGCAGCAGCCAATATCAAACCTCAACTTCAGCCCTTAATATTTTTGCTTTACTGGATAGTAGGAATTAGATTGGTTTGGCTGTACTTTAAACATACTCAACCTAAGCAGCGTCAGCTATGGCTAACTGTGCCTCTGGCAATAATCGCTTCTAGCTTAATTTTTGCCACCCCCATTAAAAACGTTGCTCTTTACGGTAATCCCTTTTACCCTATCAAAATTGAGGTTGCAGGAATTGTTTTAAACCATAAACTGACCCCTGAAACCTATAGTGAAGGCAATCGACCGCAGAAATGGCTGCAGTCAATCTTGGAAATTAATACTCCCAATTGGTCGGCGGATCAGTGGAATGGTGGTAATAAAAAGTACTTAGATCGAGCAGGAGGATTTTTTGGTGCTTATGTAGTGTTTAACCTGTTGCTCATATTAAGTTTGGCTGTTCACGAGCAGTTTAAAAATAAACAATTGCCTCTCAAAGATAAATCTGCTAATGCTACTACAGCACTTGTAATAATGTTGCTGGTGTCTTTTGTACCTGCAAATTTTCCTCAATCCCATGAGTTGCGCTACTTCATGTTTTGGATGATTACTTTAGTATCTTTAAACTTGTGCGTAGTTGCCTCGTTACAAAATCAAAGCCCAAAATGGTTGCAGCCAAAGTACTTAGGCTTAGTTTGTTTATTATTTATGGCGATCGCCTTTAGCAAAATTACACCTTATTACCTCAAGCCAAGCTTCTCATCATTAGACAAGTTTGTAGCCAGAACCGTCAAGCCAGAGCTTTTAGAGCAGATGACACCCAATGAGCGCACCTGCCTGATTGCTCGTCATGCTATCCCCGATCCAAAAAGCGTGCCTTTTGCTCAAATTCAAAATGCTTTTTATTATAGTTCTTATTTTCATCCTGAGATTAAATATGACTATGCTATCAAAGTTGCGATAAATCCTAAAGACTGTGGTGATTTAAAAGTAATTCCCCCCAACGCTCAAGAGTTTATTGATCGACAAGTTGATAATTAACAATAATTAATAATTGCCCCCTCAGCGTTCCTTTGCTAGGTCAGCATTCCCTTGCGCCTAACGGCGACGCGGGGTCGCTCATCTAACTGTCCAGTACAGACAAGGCATGCCTTGTCTCTATCCTAACTGTATGACTTCAATCATTAAGCAAAATCCCCAACCTAAAAAATTGCGATCGCGACTAGAAACTGTTTTAAAGGCGATCGCTTTTGGCTTAACTATCTCTGTATTGCTCAAAGGGGCGATCGATGTTGACGGTACTTTTGATACCTGGGGCTATCATCTGCCTTATGCCGCCAGAATTTGGGGCATTGTCCCAGCAGAGCAGTTTATCAATATGGAAGAGAGGTTTCGCGGTTTTCCTCTGCTAGGCGAGTTTTTTCAGGGTTTTTTGTGGTCGATCACTCAAAGGGTTCAGAGTGCCAACTTGGTCGGGTTTTTGAGCCTGGTTTTATATAGCTATTTTCTCAAGCGTTATTTTCAGGTTGCTTATTATCTATCGGCGATCGCTTTTTTAGCCGTGCCTTTGATTCAGGCTCATGCGGTTAATAGCTATGTAGACCTGATTGCTAATATATTTTTGGCAATGATGATTATGATGGCTTATATACTCTACAAGCAGCGAGAACTACCTAGTATAAGCGATTTATTAATTATCTTTTTAGCTGGAGTAGGAGCATCAAACTGCAAACCGCAGCTAGAGCCTTTAGTGTTTATTGTCTTGGTATTTATTGCCTTCAGAATTGTCTGGTTGCGATTATATAATTCCTCTGATAAGCAACAGCTAATTTCTTGGATATCCAAAGCAATTCCCCTTGCTTTACTGGCTTCTCTATTAATCTTTGCCACCCCAATCAAAAATACCCTAATTCACGGTAATCCTTTTTACCCCGTCAGAATCGAAATTGCAGGCAAAGTACTCAATCATGCCCTGCCTATGTATGATGATGCCCCTGGCTACTTAGCGGATGCACCAAGAGCGCAACGATGGCTTTATTCTATTATTGAAGTAAAACCTGCCTACTGGAATCACGATCAATACAGCCAAAATCCAGACCGCAACCGTATGGGAGGTTTCTTTGGTGCTTATGTATTGTTCCAAATCTTATTGTTGATTTATCTAATCGCCAGAAATCGCAACCGTAATCATTACACGGCGGGAATAGTAGTAGGAGTAATGTCTCTAGTCGCTGCCAATTTCCCTCAGTCCCATGAATTAAGATACTTTATGTACTGGATGATAGTTTTGATTTCCCTTAATTTATACTTAGTTACTAATTATCAAGATCGCTTAATTAACCCCCGTCGCCTAGGATCGATCTCTTTAATTGCCTTGATTATTGTTGGTGTCAAGACAAATTTTGTTTATCTTTACCCTAGCTTCAATACGCTAGCTGCATTCAAAGACAAAAAAATTATCCCCGAAATTATGGCTCAAATCGAACCAGGAGATAAAATTTGTCTACCAAAACTATATCCTTATGCTTTTGCTTATACTCCTTGGTTTCATCCAGAGCTTGGCTACACTTATAAGGTTCGCTCAGGTTTTCTCGATCCCTGTGCTAAATCAGAAAAAGTTTTGTAAAAGGCTTAGAGCTTATTCCTCTCTTGTCGCTCTCCGAAATCAAGAAATACTAAATTAGTATTACTACTTACTACCTAATTTAGAAACTGTTTGTAAAGTAAATGTTAAGGATAGAGAAGTGGTGAAGATGGAGAGGTGGGGAGGAAAGGCGTAGAATCTTCACTACCCCAAACACGATCCTACCCAACAGCAGGAAAATTAAATTTTCTTTTTACAAACAGTTTCTTAAACCCCGTCTACATAGAAAACCGTAGTTTTTGAATCGGAGATTAAGCTAGTCAAACAGCAGAATATAATTTCTACTTGCTACTTGCTACTTGCTACTTACGAACAGTTAACTTAAAAACTCCTGGTTTAAAGCTGGATGCGGTTTAAAGTCCAGTTTCCCGCATTGCTTCTAAATAGTCGATCGCAGCCTTCAATTTATCCTCATAGGAATAGGAAAACTCTTCAAACCATTTCCCTTCTTCTGAACGCGGATTAAGCTTGATCAGCCACTCTTTAGCTGCTTCTCGCAGTGCTTCTTTACGCTTGCGTTCTCGTAATTCTTCTCTCTTTTGTAGCTCTATAAGTTCTTGCTCATGGCGTTTTTGCTCGGCGATTTTTGCTTCTTCCTGACGTTTAATCTCGGCAAGCTTCGCTTCTTCTTGACGCTTAATCTCGGCAAGTTTTTCTTCACGCTTGTGTGCTTGTCGGCGATAGTCTGTATCTATTAAAGCGTTCAGGCGATCTCGTGACATTAATTCCAAGTGACCGCGGGATTTAGCTGAATTAGCCGTAGTACTAAGTTGATTTGCTTGGGTAGAAGTTGCTGGTTTTTCTGGCATACTTGACATCTTATTTGGTCTACCTCTTCCTGATTCTAGCTCTGCCCTCAACTCTGCTAACATCTTATCCATTGAGGCTTTTGGCTTCGAGCTTTGGGGTGGTTTGGCTGGGCGAGATTGAGATTTCTCAACATTAGATCTTCTAGATTGTTTAGGCTCAAACTCCTCTTCTAACTGAGCCAGTAAATCATCCATATTTTTATCCGACATCAATACCATCCCCTTACTCAATGCTCATCTTAATTTTAGATTATGCAGCAGCTAGAGTGTCAGCCAGAGGCTTCCAGTTAACATAGCGATCGCCACCCATTTCTAAAACAACCTTTATTTTTGGCTTTTCTTTAGTCAAATTAACTAAATACTGAATTTCTTGGCGGGACAATATTTGTCCTTCCATAATCCACAGTGCTAATCCTTTAGCGTTGACAGGTAAAGAACTCAACTCATAAGTAGCAATTGGTGGTATGTAGTAAATATCACCAACCGCAGCATCTTGTCCGATAGTTCTATTACCTAGGTGAGGAGGACGTACCCCATGTACTCTAGTTAAATAAGCGTCTAAGTCCCCTAAACCTCTGGCGGTAATATTGATAGTATGATAGCCATACGCTCGCAAACGCCTTTGATAGCGTCCTTCAGATCCCCCTTCTAGAGGCATATACAAGCCCAAAGCACCATTTTTTTCTAAAGCGCGAATAAATGATTTTCCAGTGGTAATTAGTGGCATAGCCTCTATATATTTGTCTTTATGTTGGTTTGTCTAAAATTATATTTCATCAGCCATATTTAAAACTAGGATAGTTTTGTTAAAAGCTCTGTATCTTAAGATTTTGTCCTAATCATAGTTGCTACTGCTATATAAGATTGGGTTCAAAAGATAAATTTCAACTGCAAACTCCATAATTGAGATTCGCTGCGTAAAATTTCAACCTGTTTAATAAATTCACGAAAATAAAAACGTCTTTCTGCTTCTGATAAATCCAACCAAAATTGAGGCAAAGAAACAGCCTGAGCGATCGCCTGAAGATTTCCTGGAGGCAACTGTGCCATTTTGCTTTCTAGTTGAGCTATTTCGGCGCGTAATTTATAGTTGCGAAGTTCGACGGTTTCTGGATCTAAAACTTCTTGCTGTAATAAATTGGGTAATTGAACAATTACTGATTGCTTCTGGTCAATTTGCTGTCTTAAAATATCCTCAATAACTGTATTGTCTGGTAGGTTTAACTGCTCTACAGCTAAAGGAAGTTCAACACAAATTTTATTGATGGTTTGATTTAAAACCTGAGCATAAGCGATCGCTTTACACTTAGGTTTTTGAGGGCATTGATGACAACGTAGATAAAGATATTCAGCTTTTTTTTGATGCTGGGTAACACGAGCAATATTCATCGTTAGCTGACATTGTTGGCAAATAACCAATCCTGCCAATGAACGAGGCGCGCTAGCTGTGCGAGGAGACAAGCTACTATTGCGTCGCAACAAACGATCTATTTGTGCTGCTTCTTCACGGCTGATGATTGAGGCATGAGTATTAGAAATCAGTTCTGTTTTTTTATACTTCAAATTTCCTCGATACACGGGATTTGTCAGCCAGTTACGTCCAGTAGAAGGAGAGATTTTTTTGCCATAACGCTTTTCTAAATATTTAACCGCACCGCGCAATGAACCAAATAATAAAAATCTCTCAAAAAAATCTTTAACCACTGGAGCGGTACTTTTATCAATAATATATTTATCTTGTCCCCGACGATATCCGTAAGGAGCTTTCCCTGGAGGAGGCAGAATTTTTAAGCGATTACGAGCATGACCTTGCTTTAACCGCGTACGCTGCTTATTTGCCTGTATTTGATGCAGGATTTTGGCTAGATTCGATTTTAAGTCATAGCTGCCATTTTGTGACCACATCCGAGAACTGTAATCTTGTTCTGTAGCAATAACCTGAATGCCCATTGATTCTAATTGGTTCAGGCGATCGCTAATAATATTTATATTGTCTCCCAATTCTTCTAGGCGACGAATTAACAAGATGTCTGGATGTTCGTCATCACAGTCTGCAAGTAGTTGATTTAACTGCTGGTAGTTGCCTATATCTTGGTAAACTCGATCTATTTCTAATCCCCATATTTCTTTATTCGGTGTAGGTTCTAAAAGAGGATCGCTATAAATATAGGCAATGATTTTCATTACTTTAATATTAGCTTGCTTGGTTAGCCAAATTCTGGAAGATTTAACCTTCTAATTCAATTTTTGATTCACTTTTTTTAAAAGTGCATTCGTTGGGGCATAGTCTCTGTTTATTTTTAATGATTCTTCGCAGTGTGCTTTAGCATCTTGATACTGTTCTAATTCATATAAAGCCTGACAAATTTGAGTCCAAGCTAAAAAATAGTCATGCTCAATACGAAGAACTTGTCTGGTGGCATTTATTGCCTCTTGAGGACGACCAAGCTTAAGCAATACTTGTCCTTTGTTGTACCAGCCACGATAAAAGTCTGGGTCAATGGCGATCGCTCGATTATATTCTTGCAAAGCTAGTTCATATTGCTTGAGATCGAATCTAGCTAAACCTCTACAGTTCCAGGCTTCAGCAAAATCAGGGGCAACATCAGTGGCATTTGCACACGAAGCAAATTTCTCTACATTATTGCCTAGCTTACCCTGAGCAAATCCCTTGTTAGTTGAGGCTTGAGCAAAATTATTACGATTTGCTAACGCTCGATCGTAAGCTTTGATTGCCTGTTCATATTGTCCCGCGTCAACTAGAGAATTACCCTCGTTATAGTGTTTTAATGCCTGTAAAGTGTGCCATATTCTGGGAGCTAAAAACAGCAGTCCTAAAGCCAAAGGTAAAACAGCAAACAGCAAAAGTCGTTTAAAGCCTGAAGATTTTGCGGGGAGAACGGTCGAGGTATTATGAAGCACCTGTTTTTCTACTTTTAAGGGTGCATCTTGTATTTTGTCGGTAATAGTTTCCTGAGCATGAGATATATCTTCTAGAACCTCGTTGGCACTTTTATAACGCTGCAAAAAATCATTGCGCACCATTTTGCTGAGAATGCAAGCAAGTTCGTGGCTACAGTTAGGAGCGCGATCGCGCCATTTAACTTCTCCTGTATCGCGATCGCAGGGTAGCCGATCTGGACAAAAGCCAGTAATAGCTTGAATCCCTGTCATTCCCAAAGCATAGATATCGCTGTTAAATCGCGGATCTCCTCTCTGCTGTTCACTAGCCATATAGCCAGGAGTACCAATAGCCACGGTCAAAAAGTTTTCTTGTCCCTCAGTAAGAGTTAGATTGGAAATCTCTTTAACTGCACCAAAGTCAATCAGAATTATTCTATTGTCAAAAGCACGACGCATCAAATTAGAAGGTTTTATATCACGATGAATCACATTATTTTGATGCACAAAAGTCAGAATCTCTAGTACCTCAACTAATAAATTCTTGACTTTAGACTCTGACCACTGTATTCCTGGAATAATTTCTGCCTGACTAAGATCTTTTCCTTCAATATATTCCTGTACCAGATAAAATTCTTCATCTACCTCTAGGTGAGCTAATAGACGGGGAATCTGCTTGTGATCGTTTAACTTATAGAGAACTTTGGCTTCGTTATCGAATAGCCTCCTTGCCGTTTCTAAGACAAAATCTTGGTTAGACTGTGGCTGTAGTTTTTTAACTACACAGCGAGGATGTCCTGGTAAATGGGTATCAATTGCTACATAAGTTTCACAAAAGCCCGAAGTTCTCAGGCAATCGATAATTTGGTAGCGTCTTCCTATTAGCTCATCAGACATAAGGTTTAGGAATTGAATTAGTTCAACTGAGTAATAAAATTAACAATTACCAGCTACTAAAACCAACAACGAATTAGTACTATCATTGATAATCGACATACAAAACTATATTAAAGAGTTTTTGAGAAAAGCATTACTCTCATTAAGTCTGTTAACTTATAAATTTATAATCTGCGATCTTACCAAGATAATAACAAAAGTAAGCTATAGTATTATATATGTAATATTTACGCAAAATGTTTGATGATTGCTTGAGCAAATTCAGAGCATTTTAAAGGAGGGTCAACAGGAGGCTCGATCAATCTAGCTAAATCATAGGTAACTTCGCTATTAGCGATCGCTTTAGCCAATCCCTTTTGAATTAAATCCGCCGCTTCTTGCCAACCCATAAACTCTAGCATCATTACTCCAGAGAGAATAACCGAGCCTGGATTAATCCGATCTAGTCCAGCGTGCTTTGGTGCTGTGCCGTGGGTAGCCTCAAAGATAGCGCAATCGTCACCAATGTTTGCCCCAGGACTCATACCCAAACCGCCAACAATTGCTGCTGCTGCATCAGAAATGTAATCGCCGTTCAGGTTCATCGTTGCCAAGATAGAATAATCATCAGGGCGGGTTTGAATTTGCTGAAAAATACTGTCAGCAATGCGATCATTTACCATGATTTTGCTTTTCCATTTACCTTGCCCGTGAGTATCCCAAATACTGTCTAGAACTTCTTGAACTTCTTGGCTAATCTTTTGCTGTTTTTCTGGAGTTAGAGCATTATATCCAGGCTCTATTTTACGAGCATTATCTTCAATTGAAAGATCGCCATCTGCTTCTTTATTGCTTAAAATCCAAGATTCTCTTTCGGTAACACATTCATCCCGAAATTCTGTAGTCGCCAATTCATAACCCCAGTCACGAAAAGCACCTTCGGTATATTTCATAATATTACCTTTGTGTACTAAAGTAACCTGTTGCTTGTTGGCAGTTAGTTTTAAAGCGTGCTGAATTGCTTTTCTAATTAAGCGTTGTGAACCAGTTTTGCTGATCGGCTTGATGCCGATCCCTGAATCTAGAGGAATTTGCTTGCTGCCATGTTCGGGAGTGTTAGGAATCAAATCTGTGTTTAATAAATTAATCAACCTAGTGCCAATTTCGTCCCCTTGTTTCCATTCAATACCCAGATAAATATCCTCGGTATTTTCACGATAAACAATTACGTCCAGCTTTTCAGGATATTTGTGAGGAGATGGAGTACCTTGATAGTAACGACAGGGACGCACACAGGCATAAAGCTGAAATATCTGGCGCAAAGCTACATTTAAGGAACGAATCCCTCCTCCTACAGGAGTAGTTAAAGGACCTTTTATTGCCACTCCATAATCTTTAATCGCATCTAGAGTATCCTGAGGCAGATATTGGTAAGTACCATATTTTTCACAGGCTTCGTCTCCTGCATACACCTTAAACCAATTGATTTTACGCTTGTCACCGTAGGCAGTTTTGACCGCTGCATCAATTACAGCCTCGGTAGCTGGCCAAATATCTACTCCAGTACCGTCACCACGAATAAAAGGAATGACTGGATCGTCAGGGACAATAGGCTTGCCATCTTGAAAAGTTATCTTAGAGCCAGCCTTTGGTGGTGTGAGTTTTTCGTACATACGATTGTGATTAAGAAAAAATGAATATAGCTACAGTACAACTAAATCGCTCTGATTTGACAGTAGCAGCATTTTTTACCTGAAGTCTGTAAACAGATTACTATCTAGAAAACTGAAATTAAATAATTATTAAATTTTCCAGGGTTAACACATATATATACCTAAAGGTGCAAATATATAGAATTTAATTTAAATACTTTAATGATATAAAAGCATGAAAAAAATATTAATATAGCGGTTCTCAAATTAGTCAGGTACAAAGTAAATCGTTTTAAGGCAGAGGGCAGAAGGCAGCAAGGTGTACCCACCGCAGCTAGGCAGAAAGGTTTGTTCGCCGCAGCTAGGCAGAAGTTAGATGTACTTCAGTAAACTGAGAAATGCTATAGTAGATGACGATTTGATTTTCTGCTAGGTACTGCAAAATTCTCTAGAACAAAAAGGATACCAAGTTATTTCTGTTGGTTCTGCCAAAGAGGCTTTAACTAAATTTAATCAGGACATACCAGATATTGTTGTTTCCGATGTCTCGATGCCAAAAATGGATGGATTTGAGTTTTGTCGCCAATTGCGATCGCAAACATCTGGTAAATTAATCCCATTTATTTTCTTCTCGGCAAAAGATGAATTAGAAGACCGTATTCAAGGCTGCACCAATGAACAAATTAGCGAGCGTCTATTCATTAGTCCTCGAACTGTCCAGACTCATTTAAGTAACATTTTAAATAAGCTTAATTTAAGCAATCGTACTCAGCTAGTTCGTCTTGCCTACGAACAAGGATATGAGAAAGTATAGTTTTAGACAAATTCTTCTACAAGCGATCGCCGATCGACGGCTAAATCTAAAAAATTAGGATTTGCTAATTTGACCATAATTTTAAGCAGTGACTACAGCCAAACCGTGATAGGATTTTCATCATAGACAACTAAGTACAAACACTCATCTCTTTTTAGAGCAAAAAGCGATTTTGTCTAGAGCTTACTCTGCACTAGGTTTTAAATAGCAGCAGATTAACCGCCTGAGGAAAAATTTATATGGACGATACTAGAGATTTAAATCACCCAATATATTCAGAATCAGAGAAGAATCAATTAAAGCTAGTTTCTCAATTACTAGAAGCAAGAGAAACTGGTTTAGATATCTTATCAGATTGGATGATTTCTCTTCAGGGTGAAAACAATTTAGCTTTAGGCAAAGCATATCAAGCTCTATATCTTGATAGTAGTCCTGCCATTCAAGATTTTTTAGCCAACAATTTTCCTCAAGGTGTTGTTCCCCTCAAGTCAGAGCAAAATATTGACTATCAACCCTTACAACAATTATTGGCT
Organism: Waterburya sp.; assembly: GCA_965218345.1. Classification (GTDB taxonomy): domain Bacteria; phylum Cyanobacteriota; class Cyanobacteriia; order Cyanobacteriales; family Xenococcaceae; genus Waterburya. Next base: position 3,002,816 of record CBDCKS010000002.1, on the reverse strand, counting down.
CAACAAGATTTTCAAGGTGCTGATGTAGTGACCTTACAAAAGCTGTGTGAGTTAGCAGGTGCAGCAGCAGTTGAGAGAAAGTGGGTTTACTTTACAGAAGTAGAAAATTTTTCTATCACAGATCTCCACACTTTGAATCGATTATGGTTGATGCATTCTCAAGGAAAGTTTGGTTTCTCTGTACAAAGACGAATTTGGCTATCTGTTGGTAAAGATTTTGCTAAATTGTGGACTAAGATAGGCTGGAAATCTGAAAATACATGGACACGTTACCCTAAAGAATTTACCTGGGATTTAACTGCTCCTGATGGTCATTTACCTTTATCTAATCAATTGCGTGGTGTAAGAGTCATAGATGCTATATTTGCTCATTCAGCTTGGACTAAATAGTTTAGTACCAGCAAACATTTTTCTAAATAAGTTTAGCTAAAATTTCGTGCTGCTTGGTTAAAAACGAAAAGTTTAATTTCTTGGATGGCAAAATAATCTCTGACTATAATCAAGTCTCAACTTCTTGGAGAGCCAAAATACTGAATTAAAAATAGTTTTTACTCTCTAAACACTATTATTTTCAAGATTTATGCTAAAAATGTTCGTTCAAGCAGATTTTCGGGAACTTTAAAAGAAGCGAGCTAATCGAAGCATAAATTCTTTTTCATTTACTAGAAAAGAATTTAGTGATCTAAAATTAGCCATCTAATCTAAATATGTTCATTTTTATAAAGTTGTCACAGATTACTCCGCCCTAAACGGACGGAGCCTGCTGTGACCGTTGGTCAAAATATGCTCAAATTTATTGGTTTATTAAGCTTTTAAAGCATAATTTAGCAGTATTGGTTTACACCAGAGTTATGACTAAATATTTGGTATAGCAATGCATTAGCTACGCTGTGTTGGGCAAAATTCTGGTTCAATTTCTTGACCAAAATTTTGTAGCAGAATATTTTTGGAGTCCATATACAATAACTTTTATTAAAAATTAAGTAATACCAGTGGAAGCACTAGATTTAGGGTTACCAGTCACCAATATGACTAAGCCACAAAACCAACTTTTTTGCCGTTTAGATGGTCTTACCTCTTCAACGAGAGAGCAGCTAAGATTAACCACCTTAAGTCAACTAGGCTTATTGGTTTCTGAGTCAGTTCCTGTTTTTGAAGAAGTGACCCAAAAAGCTGCAACTTTTGCCAATGCGCCAATATCTATTTTAGGTCTGGCTATTGAAGGTGAACTATGGTTTAAATCAGCAGTTGGTCTATCAACAACTGGTTTAATGAATCAGTTAGCATCTCAACGGAAAATATCTTTTGACGAGTCTTTTAGTAGTTATGTTATTGATAGTCAGCAGCCATTAGTTATAGATAATACTTTAAGTAATGCTGTTTTTGCCCACAGTGTTTTGACTCAGCACTATGGGATTCGAGCTTATTTAGGAGTTCCTCTCATTAGTTCTGATGATTTATGTATCGGAACTCTAGAAGTAATGGACTGGAAAACTAGAAAGTTTAATGAGCGTGATATAGATTATTTAGCTTTACTAGCTCGCTGGTGTTTAGGAGAATTTGAACGTCATCAAAGTATCAAAACTAAAGAAGCAAATTCTTCGAGTTTTACTGAACCTAGGTGGCAAAAAGCTAATGGCTTGATCTTGCCTGCTGTAGTAGATTTGGCTTCAAGTAACAGTGCAGCTACGGGGAAAAAATTAGCTCATGCAGATCAATCATATGAAGCTAGTCAAGCCTTATTAAAAGCTGCCACTAATCCAATTAAAATTAAGCTCTTATCTCAACTAACCCAAGAGTTAAAAACTCCTCTAACTTCGGTAATTGGTATGGCGAGCGTGCTACATCGCGAGGTGTATGGACCTTTGACCGTTAAGCAAAGGGAGTATTTAGAAATTATTCACGATAGTGGTCAAAATTTGATTAACTTAGTCGATGAAATTGTCAGTCTAGGAATTTTAAACACGCAAAATTCTGAGATCAACACCACAGCAGTAGATATTGAAATGCTTTGTCAGCAGGTAATTAATAGCCTGGAAGACAGTGCCAAACAGCATCAGCAAGCATTATGTCTTTCGATTGAGCCTGGCAATAGAATTTGGACTTTAGATAAAGAAAAAGTACGACAAGCTCTTTACTATTTAATTACCAGTATTTTGGAAATGTCTGAAGCTGGTGGCGAAATAAAAATCCATGTTTCTCGCAGAAATAAAGCCTTAAATATTGCAGTAGGCATTTCTCATCCTTGGTTAGGAGAAAATTTTGGCGAATTAAATCTCCATTCTCAAGCAATCACCAAGGCTTTGAGTCTTAATCAAGATAATTCTCAAAACTTTGATGGTTTTAATGCAGGGATGAGCGATATTGCTTTGAGTAATCATCAAATATTAACCTCGGCTGCATTGATGATGGTTATTAATGAGGAAGATTCTTTGGATAAAGCGGTTAATAAAATTCCCCGTGATGTTTTGGGACTATTATTTTGCTGTCATTTAACTGAAATACATGAAGGATATGTAGTTGTTCAGGGTTCTCTTAATTCTAGTTATCGTTATGTGCTGCAATTTCCTAAAACTTATTTGCCTCAAGAGTAAAATCTGCATATAGTCAATACGTGGTTTAGGATAAGGATGTTCAATTTTACTTAATCCTATCCATGAAATCGGCTTGGTCAACCATCACGTTCTCAAAGCCACAGCTGCATCAGTGGCGCAAAGGTAGCTATCTTCATCGAGCAGTTGGCGCTTTATCTGACTGGCGACAGGGAAGCTGGCTATTGCAATGGTCTGAAGCAATTGGAGCTTGTTTAATTAGCTTAGTTTTTATCTTTGCACCTTTTGTTTCTACTGCTTTAATTGGTGTTTTGTTAGCTGCTGTAGCAGCCTACTGGATTTTAACTAGTATTTCTGCACCTACAAAAGTCAGCATTACGCCGATTCATATTTTAGTTTTTTTGTACTGGTGTATAGCAGCGATCGCTACAGCTTTTTCTCCAGTCAAGTCTGCTGCCTTAAATGGTTTAGTAACCTTGACTATTTATTTAATCTTGTTTGCTTTAGCAGCCCAAATATTGCGATCGCCTAGGCTATATAACTGGATTATTACTAGCTATTTATTAACTGCTTTGGTAGTTAGTTCTTATGGTGTGCGTCAGGAGTTTTTTGGCGTGCAGCAGCTAGCTACTTGGAACGATCCCACCTCACCCTTGGCAAACGAGACTAGAGTTTATAGCTATTTGGGCAATCCTAATTTGTTGGGGGGATATTTGTTGCCAGCGATCGCCTTAAGCATAGCTGCGGTTTTTATTTGGCGTGGCCCGATTCAAAAAACCCTAGCGGTAACTATGGTTGTCATTAATTCGAGCTGTCTATATTTTACTGGTAGTCGTGGGGCATGGTTGGCTATGACAGTATTAATTGGCGTAATGCTGCTGCTGTTTTACTATTGGTGGCGTGAATATTTACCTCGCTTCTGGCAAATTTGGTTATTGCCTTTAGTATTTGGCAGTTTAGCAGGATTGTTTTTCTTGGCATTTATTTCTCTAGAGCCTTTACGCATCAGAGTTATGAGTATTTTTGCAGGTAGAAAAGATAGCAGCAATAATTTTCGGATTAACGTTTGGCAAGCTTGCTTTAAAATTATTGAAGACTACCCAATCATTGGCATTGGGCCAGGACATGATGCTTTTAATAAAATTTATCCCCGCTACATGGACTCACGCTATCCTGCCCTAAGTGCCTATTCAATCTATCTAGAACATATAGTAGAAATGGGCTACATTGGCTTGGGATGCTTTATCTGGCTCTTGGTAGTCACTTTTAATCATGGCATAGGTCAATTAATTCGTTTACGCCAGAGCAAGAATAAAAGAGGAATCTATCTGATTGCTGCGGTTGCTGCGATCGCAAGTCTGGCTTTTCATGGCTTCGTGGATACTGTTTGGTATCGTCCTCAAATTAATACGCTCTGGTGGTTGACTTTAGCTATTATTGCCAGCTTCTACGACGATGTTAATACGCTCAAAAATCAGTAAGTAGGGTGGGCAACAATACTGTTCATTTAGTCGCTCAAGTTATCTTGTCCGCCCCCTAAATCCCCCGCCCCTCCCTACCCCTCCCCAACTCGCGCGTTCCTTGGCTGCTGAAACAGCAGCAGGGTCGCTCGTCAATTCTGGGGAGGGAACGATTGGTCTCCCCCAAACTTGGGGGAGATTAGAGGGGGCAGGGACTTGTACAAACCTAGCTCTCCCAAATTTGGGGGCTGGGGGGCTTAACCGAACGATATTGGGGTGGGCAATCTAAAAATAAAGTGTGTCAATTCATATTAAAACCAAATTTGCCCACCTTACAAGTTAGGGACGAACGGCGGCCGTTCGCCCGTACATCAGCAATTATCTAATCTCGCTTCATGGCTCTGGCCATAGCTCTTTGATCGTCACGTTTTTTCGATGTTTCTCGCTTGTCGTGTAGTTTCTTACCTTTACCTAAACCAATGACAATTTTAACTCTGCCTTTTTTGAAGTACATTTTCAAAGGAACAAGAGTCAAACCTTTTTGTTCGGTTTGCCCAATGAGTTTATTGATTTCTTTACGGTGGAGCAGTAATTTGCGAACACGGCGAACCTCATGGTTAAAATGAGTCCCTCCTGCTTGATAGGGAGAAATATGAACATTACTCAACCAAGCTTCACCGTTTTTGATGAAAGCATAGCCGTCTCTAAGGTTGACTTTTCCTGCTCGGATTGACTTTACTTCTGTACCAACTAATTCAATTCCTGCTTCGTAGGTTTCTAGAATTTCGTAAAGATAACGAGCCTGACGATTATCACTAACAATTTTGACTCCTGGGTTGTTTTCAGCCATGCTTGTACATCTAAATTCTGGACTTGTTGAGGACTTATTAGTATATCATTCAGCTTTTAGTAGGACTTGTCATTACTGTTCAAGGCAATTTTCAGGATTACAAGAAACTTCTATAGCTGCGATCGCTGCATTATCACGATATTTATCAGTCACATAAGAAACGCCTGGATAGTCGGCATAAATACCAGAAAATTCCGTTCCATTGGCAGTTGATTTAAAGGTGGAGGCTCTAAAACGAATATTTTTTGGCTTTTGATCTTCAAACGTTACGTATTCTCTTGATTCGCCTTCAGTGTTGTATGTCAACACGGCATTTCCATAAATCTCTTCTGCTTCTTTAATTGGCATACCTGCTTTTATTCCTGCTTCAGTTTGATAGTTATCATTGTCGGTCAATAATGTAGTAATAAGACCGTCATCACTAGGAGTTGACCCGTTAGAGTGAGAAGTCGTTCCTACTGGGTAAAGAATATAATATTGAACTATATCTTTTTTAGTTACGGCGATCGCATTAGTATCAACCGTAAAAGATGATATCACTTCAAATTTAGTATCTGGTGATATTTGTTTTAATTGACCCAAAGTCATGCCAAGCTTGGCTTTACCTATGCCACTAGAAGATATGAGAACTTTTTCTTTTACAGTTGTTGCTGCATTAACTTGGCTAATCTTCACACCAGATTCAGTAGAGTTAGCATCTTCAGACTGAGTATTAATAGTTTTGGCTTGACAAGCTGACAAAAGCAGCAAAGCTAACAAAATAATTCTTTTCATTGAAATATCGTAATTTTTTAAGCTGATAAATATTTGAATTTTGGAGATTTAAAAAAAAGATGTTTTTATAATATTTTATACTTTAGCTTCTAAGCATCACAAACTCATTATTTAATTGCTATAGTTTTTTAATTCACTTAATACCTTATTTATTAATTAATCTTAGCTATGTAAAAATTAAGCTCAAAGAGAAATAAACTCTATCATAAATTTGATTAAATCTTGTCTAAAGCATAAATTAGGCAAATACATAATTGGCTGATGTGCAAAAAGGAAGAATACTGATTATAGCAAATTAAAGTGCAGCAGCAATTATGCTCAATAAATCAATGTATTGAAGTTTAGTATATACTTTCGTCATATTCTATTAATTTAGAGTAATAATAGATGTTGCTTATTTAAAGTATAAGATAGATAATATGGTAAATATTTAATCACACTTTTAAATTTTATCTAATCATTTTTTTGTACAATCAATAAATATTGTTTAAATATCTAAGATATAATTGGCGAAAAAATATTCCTGCTTTGGTAGATGCAGTTTATCAGGTTTTTACTCTAGATTTATTGAATTTTGGAACTTCAGAGATAGCTTTTTTGAACTACACTTTAGAATTATGACAATCGCAAATCAAGGATTTTTGCTCAGAACATATTAATGTATCAATTATCTTGATTAGCAACTCCATTGATGTTCTACTTATTTAAATTGACTTAATTGGTAAAAAAATGGATCACGAAAAATTCATGAATGAAGCACTAATCGAAGCAAAAAAAGGTGATTTGCCTTATGGCGCAATAATTGTTAAAGATAATGAAATTATTGTTCGTGGTTACAATACAACCCAGACAGATAATGATGTTTCGGCACATGGAGAAATTAATGCTCTACGTACCTTTACCAAAAAAAAGGGCTATTCATTAGATGCTCTTTCTGGCTGTATTTTATATACTACCTGTGAACCTTGCCCTATGTGTTCAGCAGCTTGTATTTGGGCAGGAGTATCTAAAGTTGTTTTTGGGGCATCAACACAGCAGTTGATTAATTTAGGTACAAAACAAATAGATATATCGTGCGAAACTGTTGCCGAAAAAGGATTTCAAAATATGGAGGTTGTCGGCGGTGTCTTAGCTGATGAATGTTTGGAATTGTTTAGACAACTTGAGTAAACTACTCTATTTGGCGTTGCTGATTTAAGTAATGATCTAACCTTACGTGCTTATCTCTCTAGCTACTTTGGAAAATTGGTATAATGAAGAGGTTGAGACAGATTGTTTTTGAGCCAAGCAGCGTCCTGGACGCGATCGCAAGTAACTTCTAAAACTCTAATTCCTGTTGTCGGCAGATTTTCAAGCAACTCTTGTAAATGCTGCCAATCATTTACATATTTATGTTCGATACTATAAGCAGCGCACAATTGAGCAAAGTCAACTGACTGAGGCGTAGCAAAATATTCTTCAAATAAGGCGTAATTAGCGATCGGTAACATTTCAAAAATTCCGCCACCGTTATTATCGATCAGCACGATAGTTAAATGCCCTTGAAATTTTTCATGCAGCAAAAAGCCATTAGTATCATGTAGTAAAGCTAAATCTCCTGTTAACAATATTCCTGTATCTTGATAGGCAATTCCTAAAGCAGTAGAAAGGGTACCATCAATTCCATTTGCTCCACGATTAAAATAAGGAACAAGATGATTATCATTTGGTTGCCAAAAATATTCTGCATAACGTATTGACATACTATTAGCTAAGAAAATCGGTGTAGCCGATGGTAAGCTACGAGAGAGCAACCAGGCAGCTTTTCCTTCGTACATTTCCTCTAGAGATTTTAGAATATCATCTAAATTAGTTCTCGTTGCAGTTTCTAATTCACACCATTGGTGGCAGTATTTTGAGCAGGGGCGGTTTTCTAGCTGGGAATTTAGATTATAGGCAATTTGCTCAATTGAACTGTGAACATGAATCGTTTTTCCATGGAGAGGATCGAAGTTTTCAATCCGAGTATCGATAATCCAGCGTTTGACAGTAATATCATTCAGCCAGTTTCTTAGCTGTTTGCTGGTGGGAAGCTCGCCAATTTGAATAATTACTTCAGGAATAAGTTCTTTGCTTGCCCGATCCTGACGCAAAATTAAATCATAGGTAGAAATTAAATAAGGATTGAGAGAACTGTAGTTTCTAATAGGAGATAATGCTTCGCCTAAGACAGGAAAAGACAACAGGTGCGATAAAGTTGCGATCGCCTGACAATAAGCTTGAGGATCTTTTGGTTGAGCCAAACCAGCAATGATGATTCCCGACTTACCTAACCAACTATTCCAGGGTAAATAGCTAGTAAATTTGGCAGGATGTCCAGAGGAATTTTGAGACACAGCATCAAAAAAATCTGCTGGAATTTGGTCAATCTCAGCTAAGTGCTGCTTAATCGGTGCAAGGGGTTCGCGTAAAGGAACATTTAAATGCACAACCCCTGGGTAGGGAAAAAGAGACTGCTGCCAAGCTTGAATCATATTTTGGCGCAAATACTGCAACATGGCTAAATTAGCTTCGGGCAATGCTAGTTCACACTGCCAGTTGGGTAGATTGCCGTAAAGCCTGAGCTGATTTATAGTTTGCCCTGCATGACAATGACGTAATTCTGGAGGGCGATCTGCGGTTAAAACAATCAGAGGTAGATAACTTTCTTTTGCCTCAATTAACGCAGGATAAAAATTTGCTCCTGCTGTGCCAGAAGTACAGACTAGTGCCGTCGGCAAACCAGTTTTCTTAGCTCTCCCCAGAGCAAAAAAAGCTGCTGAACGCTCATCTAAAATGGGAAGGGCTTCAATCCCTGGATGATTGGCAAATGCCATGGTCAAAGGAGTAGAGCGCGAACCAGGACAGACTACCGCCATGGTCAAGCCACAATGGTGCAGTGTTTCTACTAGTATTGATGCCCATAGTGTATTTACATTCCGAAAGTCAATCATTTATCAATGATCAATTATCAATTATCAATTATCAATGACCAGTGAACTACCAGATTTCAACACGCTACGCGGTACGAATCTGGCTACATATGACGAACCATACGCCTTTATTTCCCTCGGTGGGGCAATTAAAAATTAAACTAAAGCCTTTAAAAGCGACTGTAATTTTAACTGCACCTCGTCAAATTCTTTGTCTGGGTTAGAGCCAGAAACGATACCAGCCCCCGCATAGAGTCGAGCGCGATCGCCATCTATTAACGCCGAACGAATACCGACAATAAATTCGCAGTTTCCTTCGGAATCTACCCACCCTAAAGGAGCAGCATATAAAGAACGATCAAATTTTTCATAATGACGAATTTTTTCACAGGCAACTTTGGTAGATACCCCAGCAACAGCAGGGGTTGGATGAAGCAGAGCCACAATTTCTAAAGGTTCAATATCTGGCGGTAAATGAGCATAAATTGGTGTCCAAAGGTGTTGAATATTAGATAATTTGAGCAGTTGCAAGGGTAATTGCTGAGGTTTTAAGCCAATGCTTCCTAAACGCTCAATCATAAAATCGCTAACGGCTTTATGCTCCCGTTTTTCCTTTCTATTTTTGAGCAGCAAATTAGCTAGATGTAAGTCTTCTGTACTGTTTGCGCCTCTAGGGGCAGAACCAGCTAGAGCATCGGTGACAAGCTGTCTATTTTGAACGCTAATCAAGCGTTCTGGGCTAGCACCAATAAAGTTCTGTCCCGAACCGTTGCTGGTGGAAAATATATAGCAGTCTGGATGAAGCTGACGCAGATTGCTCAGAGATTCAATTACCTGAAAAGGAACAGGGGAGTGTATGTCTGTGGTGTGAGCAATGACAATCTTACTAAATTCATCGACGGCGATCGCATCTAAGGCAGATGCCACTACAGACTTAAAATAGTTAGGATCTTGGGACTGATCTCGCTCAGAAGACAAGAAATTGTTTTCCCCCTCAACATTTAATCGTCCGACATCAGACCACTTAATATTATTTAACTTTTGTTGAATAAGGTTGACAAAATGACTTTTATCTTGTTCTGGGGCGAGAGGATAATTTACAATCAAACAGCAGTTTTTATTCTTTTTAACTATTTGAAAACGAGGCAAAAATAATGTACCTGATTTGAACGGTTCAGATTCTTTGGGATCAGCAAAAAAAGTAAAGCTACAAAATACACTTGGCTTGCCTAAATTTAAAGTATTTTCACCTTCTCTGATCGTCTGCCCAAAACATTCTTGTACAAAATTTTGGGCAGTGCCAAATCGCGATTTAGACCCCGTATAATTTTGACGAGCAATGCCCCAAGCTGCTACTGCTTCTTGTTTACTGCGATTTTCCCAATAAAAATGTAGAGTATTAGTAGGACTAAAGCTTCGTAAGCAAGCAAGAGGATCGACGCTGGGAATTTGACAAGCAAAGCTGATGATTTTTGTATCTTTAGTTACTACAAAATCTAACTTATTATTGCGCCAAAAGTTTTCAAATTCCGCATGATTATCTTCTAAAACTAAATTATTAGACTGAGTTAAAAAGGACATAGAGTTTTTAAATTGTGTCATTCTCAAAAAAGTTTCGGCAGCAAAATTACCAAATAATATTGAGCTGGCTATCTATTAGTAAATAACTAATTAAAAAAAGCAAAATTATGATATTCATTATAGGCTACTAACTGCAATAGTGATAGTAAATCAATGCAATACATAGCTTTGGGTTGGTTCAGCTCGATCGACTACAAACAAAAAAAATGAGGTAGAAGATAAACTTTCATGAAACTCGATAAATACGTTATAGCTATACCTGATAGTGTATTAGAGGTCGTCTTCAGAGCGAAACGATCGCACTTTCTGCCCGCTTCATCATTTTTATGACTACTAAGCAAATAACTCAAAAAAATTCTAAGTTATGGCTAGCTGCTATTAAACCACCAATATACAGTGTGGCGATCGTGCCGATTGCGCTCGGTACAGCAGTAGCTTTTGCCCAAACTCATCTGTTTAAATCCCAGATATTTTTTACTTTTCTCGGCTCGGCAATTTTGATCATTGCCTGGCTAAATCTCAGCAACGATGTTTTTGACTCAGAAACGGGTATTGATATCCATAAAGACCACTCGGTAGTCAATTTGACAGACAATAAATCCCTGATCTTCTGGCTGGCAAATTTCTGTCTAATTATCGGCATATTAGGTATTTTATCTATTTCTTGGCAGCAGCAGGACTCGACTGTGTTAGGACTGGTGCTGCTGTGCTGTTTTTTAGGCTACACCTATCAAGGTCCTCCTTTTCGTCTGGGCTATCTCGGCTTAGGAGAAATAATTTGTTTCTTGACTTTTGGTCCTGGTGCAGTATCGGCAGCATACTATGCTCAAACTCAGACATTTTCAGGCAGTAACCTAGCAGTATCGACTATAGTTGGGGTAAGCACGGCAATTATTTTATTTTGTTCCCATTTTCATCAGGTAAAAGATGATTTAGCTGCTGGCAAGCGATCGCCTATTGTCCGTTTAGGAACAGGTCGAGGCGCGAAGATATTAAGTTGGTCAACCGCAAGTATTTATATTCTGACAGCAATTTTGGTTATCACAGGTACACTACCGTTTTTGAGTCTAATTATTTTTGGCAGTCTTCCTTTTGCTCATCAACTCGTAAGCCACGTCAATCAAAATCATCACTTGCCCCAGAAAGTAAGCAACAGTAAGTTTATTGCCATAAATCTCTATCTTTCTAGCTCATTGTTACTAATATTAGGATTAATTCTTAGCCCACATATTTAACAATTTATGTCTAAAAAAGTGATTCACACTAATCACGCTCCCGCCCCAGTTGGTCCATATAATCAGGCGATCGCAGCTTCTGGTCAAATGCTCTTTATTGCAGGACAAATACCTTTAGATCCTCAGTCAGGAAATATTGTGGGAGGAGATATTACCGCCCAAACTAAGCAGGTAATGAGCAATATTGAGGCAATACTAACGGTTGCTGAAGCTAATTGGGATAGTGTGGTTAAAACTAGCGTTTTCTTGACCGATTTAGCCAACTTTGTGCCAATGAATCAAGTTTATGCCCAATATTTTGCCGAGGAAACAGCCCCAGCCCGTGCCTGTGTCGAAGTTTCTCGTTTACCAAAAGATGTATTGGTTGAAATTGAATGTATTGCAGTGATTGATAATTAATTTCCTAAAAGGTTAATCTTTCCTATGTTGAATGATATCAAGAAAAAGTCTGAATATCATTCTGAGGTTGAATCTTGAAAAACCGATCCGTGTCTCGGTTTTCCAGTCACTACCTAAAAACGAAGCCGTATAACGACCACCCTATCAGGGGCGCGAGAATTAATTTCGAGCGTCTCTTCCATAGGATTGTTAGGCATTACCAGCAGCTTGAGACGAGTTATGTAACTGAATTAACTCTTCTCGAAGAACACGACGAAGATCATTTTCGGTCAACGGCTGTTTTGCTGGCTTTTTTAGATGAGCCTTCAATGCTTCATTGATCAAGGTTTGATAACCAAGACCCTTAGCTTCTGCTTTTTGCCGAAAACTGTCTAAGATATTGTCGTCCAAGTAAATCGTGATGCGTGTTTTACCCGTAGATGGAATAACGGCACCACGTTTTCCTTTTGAAAAATCATATTCATTCCTCATAAGCTTTTATCTCTCGAGTTGCGCGACGAGCAGAAATTAAGCGCACTGCATTCACCACGCATTGTATAAACAACGACCAAGAGTAGTCCTGAGTTTCCTATTCCCACTGCGATGAAGCGTTCCTCAGCGATTGAATCAGGATTAGCGTCATGAATGGCAAGAGGATCAAAAAACACCAATTCAGCTTCAGCAAGTGAAACACCATGCTTTTGCCAATTTGTTTGGGCTTTTTGAGGATCATATTCAAAGGTCATACATATATTGTATGCATTTTGAAAGGCATGGGCAACGATTTCTACATCCACAAAGATAGTGTCGCCAGGATTGTATTCTCCCCGTAAAAGAGATTTGGAGATCGCCGTTTCTAAATAGCGAGAGATAGCACGTTTTAGAGGTCTTGCAGCGTATAGGAGGCTGTCAACTTGCTATTGAATTAAGCCGACCCGCGACGCGGGTTCGGCTTGAATGAATTGTTAGGCGGCATCCTGATTTGCCAGAAACTAGGGCGACTCAGGGAAATAAGGAATTCCTTGGCTAAGACACACCCATGGCTGTGAGCGTGAAGTCCAGATGTCCAGCATGGGTTTGAACCAAGAATGGTCGTCCAAGGTTGGGAAGCGGATGGACATGAATTCTGGGACTGCTTCGCCGCGCGTGAAAAGTGGAGTTCCACAATCAGCGCAAAAGCTACGAGCTGTAGCGCCGCCGGTATTGCCACGAACGACATGCGTCTTGGCAGTGCCAGTAATTTCTGTAGCCGAAACTGGGACGACTATGCCTGACGCGAACGGGGCGCCGCTCGAACGCTGGCAGTCTTGGCAGTGACAGTTAAGCATTGCGACAGGCTCTTGCTTGCACTCATAGCGAATAGCTCCGCATGCGCAACCGCCAGTAAAAGGTGCCGTCATATCTGGGTTCCTCCCTTGCCGACTAACTATTTATTATACAGAAAGTTTCTGTATATCTACCCTACATAGAATGATATCAAGAAAAAGTCTGGATATCCTTCTGTCGGAAAACTGCCTAAAAAATTGCTTAAATAGGCTAGCAATGTCAAAAGAATAGAAATCAAGGCGTGAGACTGTTTATCTCGATTTCTAAAATTACTTTTGATTAGATTGTATTTGCCAATTACTTAGCCAGCATTTCGACCGATAGACGTTTAAAGGTTAATCTTTCCCCTTCTACATCGACAAAAATAGTATCACCAGGACTGTATTCTCCTCGTAAAATAGATTTGGCGATCGCTGTCTCTAAGTATCTGGAAATAGCGCGTTTTAGAGGTCTGGCACCGTATACGGGGTCGTAACCCAACTCTGCCAGATAATCTAAAGCAGCATCGGAGATTTTCAAAGACAGCTTTTGTTCTGCTAAACGGCTTTCTAAACCTTTTACCTGTATCTGAACAATATTGCGTAACTGTTCTTTGACTAAAGCATGGAAGATGATAATTTCGTCAATCCGATTGAGGAATTCAGGACGGAAGTTATCCCGCATCGCGTTCATTACTCGCGATCGCATTTCTTCATACTGAGTATCATCCCCCGATACATCTAGGATGTACTGGGAACCAATATTACTGGTCATGATGATAATCGTATTGGTAAAGTCTACGGTACGCCCTTGAGAATCTGTTAATCTGCCGTCATCAAGGACTTGCAGCATGATGTTAAAGACATCGGGATGAGCTTTTTCAATTTCGTCAAACAAAATCACAGAATAGGGACGACGGCGAATTGCTTCGGTTAACTGTCCTCCTTCGTCATAACCCACGTATCCTGGAGGCGCACCGACCAAACGAGATACGGAATGTTTCTCCATATACTCAGACATATCAATGCGAACTAAAGCCTCTTCTGTATCAAATAGACTTTTAGCCAAAGCCTTTGCTAGTTCGGTTTTACCAACCCCCGTAGGACCCAGAAAAATAAAGCTAGCCGTAGGACGCTGGGGATCTGCTAGTCCTGCGCGAGAACGTTGGATAGAATCAGCAACCGCGCTTACAGCCTCTTCTTGACCGATTACTCGTTCATGGAGTTCAGCCTCTAGATTGAGCAGCTTCGATTTTTCTGATTCAATCAGTTTTTTGAGCGGTATACCTGTCCACTTAGCAATAATTTCGGCAATATCAGACTCTAATACTTCCTCTCGCAACAGAGATTTACCGCTAATTTGTCTCTCAGCCAGCTTCTGTTCGATTTCGACAACTTCTTCCTGGAGTTTGGGTAATTTTCCATGACGTAGTTCAGCAGCACGATTGAGGTCATAAGCTCTTTCTGACTGCTCAATTTCCAAATTGACGGCATTGATCTCTTCTTTAAGAGCGCGAATTTGATCGATGACTTCTTTTTCGGACTGCCATTGAGCGTTGATCTCTGACTGTTCTTCTTTAAAATCGGCTAATTCTTTCTCTAGCTTTTCTAACCTTTCCTTAGATATGGGATTGTCTTCTTTTTCTAAAGAGAGTCTTTCCATTTCCAATTGCAGAATTTTGCGGTCAACTTCGTCTAACTCTTCAGGCTTGGAGGTGATTTCCATCTTTAGTTTTGCCCCCGCTTCGTCTACTAGGTCGATCGCCTTATCAGGTAAAAAGCGATCGCTAATATAGCGATTAGACAAACTAGCAGCAGCAACTAATGCCGTATCGGCAATTGTTACCCCGTGGTGTCCTTCATAACGTTCTTTAAGCCCGCGCAAAATAGAAATAGTATCGATTACGTTGGGTTCATCGACCAAGACAGATTGAAAACGTCTTTCTAAAGCTGCGTCTTTCTCAATATACTTACGATATTCATCTAGGGTAGTAGCCCCAATACAGCGCAATTCGCCTCTAGCCAACATGGGCTTGAGTATGTTGCCTGCATCCATTGACCCTTGTGCTGCACCTGCACCCACAACGGTATGGATTTCATCGATAAATAAGATAATATTGCTTTGAGATTCGGTAACTTCTTTTAATACAGCTTTAAGACGTTCTTCAAACTCACCTCTTAATTTTGCACCAGCAATCAACGCACCCATGTCTAAAGCGACAACTTGGCGATCGCGCAAAGATTCAGGCACATCTCGATTGATAATTCTTTGTGCCAATCCTTCGACAATGGCTGTCTTACCAACTCCAGGCTCACCAATGAGTACAGGATTATTTTTAGTACGACGAGACAGTATCTGAATGGTACGACGAATTTCTTCATCACGACCAATTACAGGGTCTAGTTTACCTTCTCTAGCAAGTTGAGTAAGTTCCCGCCCATACTTTTCTAGCGCATCATACTTTCCTTCGGGATTTTGATCCGTCACTTTTTGCTTTCCACGCACCTGTTTAATAATTTCCTTGAGTTTTTTTTCGCTTAAACCAACATCTTGTAGTAATTTACGTCCAAAACGATCGTCTTGAGCAAAGCCTAAAACTAGATGCTCAATGGAAATATAATCGTCATCAAATTCAGTACGATATTTTTCCGCCCGATCTAGTAGGCTATCTAAACTGTATCCTAAAAAAACGCTACCGTTAGAATTACTGACTTTTGGCTGGCTATTAATAAACTGATCGACTTTATTACGCAGCAACTGTACGCTGACATTAGCCTTGTTGAAAATACTGCTGGCTAATCCTTCTTCTTCGATTAAAGATTTAAACAGGTGTTCTGTTTCTACCTGTTGCTGTTGACTGTTTTTAGCGATGTCTTGCACATTGGCGATCGCCTGCCAAGCTTTGGCGGTAAACTTTTGTGGGTTGTTTGGTTGCATATTTTTCTTCTTGCTTAACTAGGGGATAAAAACTTCGATCTAATAATTTGATTTATCACTTAAAAATATATGCCTAATCTGACCAACGGTCACAGCAGGCTATTAGCAGTCGAAAACGCATATACTGTCGGCTATGAATGTCGTTTATACTGCCCTAACTGTTGTTGCTTTATTCTTTGATTTAATGTAATTGTAGCGAGAACAAAAGCACGTAGTTAGGTAGGATACCCCAACCGCTCAATTCTGGTTTTCCCAGTTTTAAAAGCCATAAAAACGACTCGCATAAGGTTGTCAGTTAAATATTAAAATTCGTCAAACGGCGATCGAAGAAGTTTGAGATTCTTTCCCAAAGGTATGTAGTCGAAGTACTTTTGTCTTAATACTGTTCGGTTACTCGCTCAAGTCTGGGAGACTTTTCTGAATCTGGCTTCTTCAAAGTTAGGGGCTGGGGGGCTTAACAGAACGATATTGACCAACGGTCACAGCAGCGCGAAAAGCGAAACAGTTCGTTGCGGAGGTTCCCTCCGTTAAAGAAACTGTTTCAACAAAGGCTTTAGCCGCATGTAGCCGTTGCGGGTCTGCGACCCGTTGAGGCTCCATACGTAAGCAGGCTCCGTCCGTTTAGAAGTCCCCGTGCTGTTCCGTCCCCGAACAGCTTCATGCGGGACGTGGCGGAGTAATCTGTGACTTTTATCTAAGTTTTCTGGCTAACAAATTGAAATTGACATTAAGATTTGTTGCTCAAAAACTTGATATATTACCCTAATAGCAGCAAGCTGAAATTATCTTCAGCAAAAGAATGTGGCGATAATTACCTTCTGGATTTTTGAGCATAATAGCTAGTCGCACTCTCTCCCCTAATTCTGGGACAATCAGAACTAAGTTTTTAATATTTAAACGCCATTTTTTATCCAAATATCTAAACCCCTTCCGTTAATGTAATTTAGGAGAAAATACATAATGAAGTTAGCTTACTGGATGTATGCTGGTCCAGCGCACATCGGCACTTTACGTATCGCTAGTTCTTTTAAGAATGTTCACGCTATTATGCACGCTCCTTTGGGAGATGATTATTTTAACGTTATGCGATCGATGCTAGAAAGAGAGCGTAACTTTACTCCCGTAACCGCCAGCATTGTTGATCGCAATGTTTTGGCGCGGGGTTCACAAGAAAAAGTAGTAGATAATATTACTCGCAAAGATAAAGAAGAACGTCCAGATCTGATTGTGCTTACTCCTACCTGCACCTCTAGTATTTTGCAGGAAGACTTACAAAACTTTGTTAGCCGTGCCTCGATGGATACTCAAGGGGACGTGATGCTGGCTGATGTAAATCACTATCGCTACAATGAATTGCAGGCAGCCGATCGCACTTTGCATCAGGTAGTTAAATTCTATCTGGAAAAAGCACGTAAAAAAGACGAGCTACCCACAGCTAAAACTGAAAAACCCTCGGTAAATATTATCGGTATTTCTAGCCTCGGTTTCCATAATCAGCATGATTGTACTGAATTAAAACGCTTAATGGCGGACTTGGGAATTGAAGTAAACGAAGTTATTCCCGATGGTGCTTCGGTACATAATCTTAAAAATTTACCCCGTGCCTGGTTTAATCTTGTTCCCTATCGCGAGTTGGGCATGATGACGGCGGAATACTTAGAGTCTGAATTTGACCTGCCTTGTGTAGACATTGCGCCGATGGGTGTAGTCGAGACTGCTCGCTGTATTCGCAAAATTCAACAGGTAGTTAATGCTCAGGGTGCAGAAGTAGATTACGAAAAATATATTAATAACCAAACTCTTTATGTATCGCAAGCAGCTTGGTTTTCTCGTTCGATTGACTGTCAAAACCTGACAGGCAAAAAAGCGGTGGTGTTCGGCGATAACACCCATGCAGCAGCCATGACTAAGATTCTAGCCAGAGAGATGGGTATTCAGGTTGTCTTGGCTGGTACTTACTGTAAGTATGATGAAGATTGGTTTAGAGAGCAGGTAAGCGAATATTGCGATGAGGTTTTAATCAGTGATGACAATGGCGCAATAGGCGATGCGATCGCTCGTCACGAACCTTCAGCTATCTTTGGAACCCAGATGGAACGTCATGTAGGTAAACGTTTAGACATTCCCTGTGGTGTAATTGCAGCACCAATTCACATTCAGAATTTCCCCATTGGCTACAAGCCATTTATGGGTTACGAAGGAACTAATCAGATTGCCGATTTGGTTTATAACTCTTTCACTTTGGGTATGGAAGATCACCTCTTAGAAATCTTTGGCGGACACGATACCAAAGAAGTTATTACCAAAGGTATTTCTGCTGATTCTGATTTAAACTGGGATAAAGAAGCCAAGGTAGAACTAGGTAAAATTCCTGGTTTTGTACGGGGTAAAGTCAAGCGCAATACCGAAAAGTTTGCCCGCGATCGCAATTTATCAGAAATTACCTTAGAAGTTATGTACGCTGCTAAAGAATCTGTCGGCGCATAGATAGCTATGGATAAGCAATTTAAAAGGCTGACAGCTAATAACCGAAAGCCAAATGCTCCTCAAAAATCTTGACAAAATCAAAATAACTCAAGAGAATAAGAGATTGGGCATTCAATACCTGCTCGGATCGGGTTTTTAAATAAACGCCAAGTTAGAAACTAAGTATTCCGATTGAAGTTTCAGTCGGCTTTAGTTTGACATGGCTACCCTTACGGCAATATCACAATAGACAAATTTTATGACTTACGCAATTGTTGAAATCGGCGGTACACAAATTCAGGTTGAACCTGGTCGTTTTTACGATATCAATTTACTAGCTGCCGATCCTGAATCTAGCTACACCATAGACAAAGTTTTATTGGTAAACAACGACAACGAAGTGACTATTGGTCGTCCTTTGATTGAAGGTGCTACCGTAGAAGGTACTGTAATGCGTCATAGACGAGGCAAAAAAGTCATTGTCTACAAAATGCAGCCTAAAAAGAAAACTCGCAAAAAGCGCGGTCATCGTCAAGAATTAACTCGCTTGATGATTGATTCTATTAGCTTAAATGGTTCAGCTATTGCCCAAGCAGAAGCTGAAGCTACTACGGCAGAAGCATCAGAAGTAGAAGCATCAGAAGTAGAAGCAGCTACGGCAGAATAAATAGGCATTAATTTATCAGCAAAATTCACAGAGGAAGATAAAATGGCTCATAAGAAAGGAACGGGTAGTACTCGTAATGGTCGCGATTCTAATTCTAAACGCCTCGGCGTTAAGCGTTATGGCGGTCAAGAAGTTACAGCAGGAAGTATTATAGTTCGCCAAAGAGGAACTAAATTCCACCCTGGTAATAACGTAGGACGCGGTAAAGATGATACTTTGTATTCTTTAGTCCACGGCGTTGTTAAATTTGAATTTAGAAAAAGAGGGCAAAAAAAAGTTAGCGTTTACCCTGCTGCTGAAGTTGCAGCATAAACAAATCACTTTGATCTAACTAATTTTTAAATAAACAGCACTCATTATATATGAGTGTTTTTTTTATGGAGTTAAACTAGAATCAACCATTAAAAATAAGTTTCAGAGTTCTGTCTAATGTACCAACCAGAAGATAATTTTGATCGAGATCTGCCTAAAAACTCTAACTCTAATAAAAATACAGATAATATAGACGCTAATTTATCACCCAAAAACGTTGCAGTTCGGAAAAAACAGTTAGAGAAAATTTTTATTAAATTGATTGCTTTTGGACTTGCATTGGGAGCAGTTTTAGGGGTAGGTACATATTTTTTACTAAACAAGCTGGGTCTGACAAAAAAACCTTACCAAATAGAACAGGAAAAACAAGAAAATAAATCAGATAGCTACAATGAAATACAATATTTTCCTCACACACCAAAGTCTTTTTCTTTTAAAAAATAGAATGACCAACGAGCGGAGTAATCTCTGACTATATTCAAGCTCTCAAATATTTAATTGATTTTGTTGTAACTTGATGCAAAAACTTAAGTGATACACAGTTTTAAGTCATAGCAGTTAAGAAAAGGAGATTATGTCATAAAAACGTGACATAATCTCCTTTTCTTAGAGATCGATCTCGCTATTTGTCATATTTACATGACAAAAAAAGAGCTTAAGTCTAATAAACTCGTTATTCATTTAGTTTTTGCTGGTTCTATCTTGATCCCCTGACTTATTTTGCTGCTATAACATATTCAAGTGGTTAAGACCTTTCCCACCCACGTACAAATAAATAAGAATATTAAGTAGACGAAAATTAAGGTTGAAAGACGACTGAAGTACTAGTTACTTTTTCTAGCTTCTCTGTCTTAAATATGGCTGTCAGCAGCTAAACACCGTCTAACTAATCGGAGGCTGTAAGTCAATGGCGAAAGAACGACCACCATTAGAAGAAATGACCCTGAGGCAGCTTAGAAAAGTTGCCAGCGAATATAAAATATCCCGTTACAGCAGAATGCGTAAAGCACAACTGCTAACTTCTATCAAAGAAGCAATTAATAAAACAGAACCAGAAAAACTCTATCAAAATCAATCAGCCACCCAGGAGGAACAACAAGTGAAAGCTACAAAATTTGAAGTCGGTCAAGAAGATAATTTGAGGGAAAGCCTTGCTTCTGTCGACCAAGATTTAGGAGAGCTTCCTGACGGTTACGGAGACAGCCGTATTGTGTTGATGCCTCGCGATCCACAGTGGGCTTATGCTTACTGGGACGTTCCTCATGTTCACAAAGAAGAGTTGCGTCGCCAAGGTGGGCAACAGCTAGCTTTGCGTATTTATGATGTGACAGATATTGACATCAACAGTCAAGCACCCCACAGCGTACAGGAATATCTTTGCGATGAGATGGCAAGAGAATGGTATTTGCCTATTCCCGTAAGCGATCGCGATTATGTTGCTGACATCGGCTATCGCTGTGCTGATGGACGGTGGCTTGTATTAGCTCGCTCTGCCTCGGTAAGTATTCCTCCTGTCTATCCTTCTGATTGGATTGAGGATGCTTTTATTACCGTAGACTGGCAGGATAATCTTAAAGGTGAGACTCTTTACGATCTTGTACCTCCTGCTAAAAAGCAGACTGCAAGTACAAATATGAACGCTCCCAAAGGCGACCGCCTTTATAACGCTGTATTTGGCATAACTCAATCCACCGAATCTATGCGGATGGCAGGTTCTTTGTTTGGTTCAATGCAGCAAACCCCTGAATCAGCGGTTAGCTCCTATGTGTTTCCTTCTGGTGCAGGAATGTGGGCTTTACCAACTGCTTCTGGGCAAAATATGTCTGGTGCAGGTTTCTCTGGAGATATTGCTGCCCGTCCTCGTCAATTTTGGCTAGTGGCTGATGCCGAACTTATTGTTTATGGTGCAACAGAGCCTGATGCTACAGTAACTATCGGCGATCGCCAAATTAAACTTAACCCTGACGGTACTTTCCGTTTCCAGATGTCTTTCCAAGATGGTGTAATTGACTATCCTATCAAGGCAGTAGCGGTTGATGGTGAGCAAACTCGTTCTATTCACATGAACTTTGAACGTGAAACTCCTTCTCGTAATACTAATACTAAAGCCGAAGCGGTTGAAGAATGGTTTGCTTAAATCAACCTGAGTTTGACTTGATTAGCTTGAGGTAAAAGCCAATCAAGTTTTAGGCTAGATCTTTTAGGCTAATGACAATAAGCAATAAATCCCCAGAGGATATTAATGCAACGGCTCAATTGGTCAAGCGGAGGAAACCTCCGCATCCTTTTCGCCCAAAATTAACAGGCAACCAATAATAATGGCGTTGGTGAATGAACTTAGCTAATTCTAATTCTTTCCCTATTAAAGCTACCTTACTATTTACCAGCACTCTGAGGCTTTGTTGCATGAAGAAAAATTGAGCATCGAAATGAGGCTAACAGAGTCATGGATTTATAATTCAACGACATAACTCTCAGGTTTGCAAATTTGAATCATTCGATTAAGAGCAGAACATTGCAAGAATAGTTCTACTGCCTGATTATCGAACTGGCGAGAAGCCAACTTGCCTCCGAAGATGCATTTGAGGCGAAACATGGTGGTTTCAGCTAAAGAACGGCGATGGTAACCACTTTCTCTTTTCCATTTTTTACGTCCCATTTTACGTATCGCTCTTAAGTTCTCATCTCGTGGTAGTGGTGGAGCTTTACAATTACCATGTTGAGAGATCTTTGTGAGAGGAAATGCTTGGGTTTCCCAAGCTGATTCCACTCTCACGGTGGCATTTTTGCGTGGCGGAATTGTTGCCCTTGATTGTCTTTGCTTGATTTGCTCGTAACAATTGCTGGTATCGTATGCGCCATCGGCAGACACTTGTAAAATTTCTTCTTCTATTCCATCGAGAATGTCCTCTAAAACCTGCGAGTCATGATAGTCATTGGTCGTTACTACTGCACCTACTATCTCTCCGGTCCTCTCATCTATACCCAAATGCAGTTTTCGCCATGTTCGTCTTTTGACAATTCCATGCTGTCTAGTCTTCCATTCCCCCTCTGCGTATACTTTTACCCCTGTTGAATCTACTACTAAATGAAGTGCTTTCTCGCTTTTTTGGACAGGCAACTCAATTTTGAGCGAGGAAGCCTGCGTCGCCGTTAGAGCGGGTGGAAACGGCTCTGTTCAAGAGCCTTGTTCCACACCCGCAAGCAAAGGCAAGTCTCGCTTGAAGCTCCCTAAACGTCTTGATACTGTACTGTGGTCAGGAACAGGTAGATCTAGACTCATTAGTTCAAATAGTGATGATACAAATCCTTCGGTCTGTCTTCCTGCCAAAGAAAAAATGCTTTTAACGGTACTCATCGTTGCGATCGCCATATCACTATAAGTTTGAGATGCTCCTTTTTTACCTGTTTTCTTTTTGACTAACCATTGTTCTAAAACATCTTCATCTAACCAAAATGTTAGACTTCCTCGTTGTTTTAGTCCTGCGTTATACTCAGACCGCGCAAGGCGGTCGCTCGCAAGCACCTGAATGTATTCAGGTGAACGAGCGACCAGTTGCGAATGCGCTATTGATTCTTCATTAGTAGGTTTTGGTTGTGGTTAACTTGCTAACAAGCGACGGCGGACAGCTCGAATGCATTCGAGCTTCCGTGCGCTTCAATCTACCATTTTCAAGTTTCTACCCTTCGCAACTCTATTTATGCAACAACGCCAGTAACAAGTAATGAGTAATCGGTGTCCTAAAAAAGAGTGCGTATCGCTATAAGTTAAAATCAACGCGGAGTTTATTCAATTTACGTCCCAGTAACTGAATAGCCTGGATCAAATTTACCGCGGAGTAATCTGTGACTCTTCAACTAAATGGCAATTGGTCGGCTGCGGGTAGCGTAATCGCCTTGATATGATTCACTAGATGTCTCATCAATTAGAGAGTCTTTTAGCTTTACTGTTGTTAAGCTTACTGCACAGGCTTTTAGTTCAGGTTGAAGAGAAATAGGACAGGCTTGGGGGTGGGTTAGTGAGTTGGCTTCGCCGTTGTCTGTCCACAATGCGCCCCAGTGCATTGGCACAAAAACCGTACCAGGGACGATCGCCTTAGTGATTCTAGCAGCAAAACGCCCTACACCACGGCGCGATCGCACTTCTACCATAGTTTCCGCTTCGATATCTAATTTGGCAGCATCTTTGGGGTGAATTTCAATAAAGGGCTGGGGTTGCTTTTTCATGATTTTGTCTATGCGCCCAGTGCGAGTCATGGTGTGCCAGTGTTCGTATAAGCGACCGATAGTTAGAACAAAGGGATAATCTGGATCGATAGGTTCAGCTAGTCCCTTAGAATGAAAAGCAGCAAATTTTGCCCGTCCATCAGGAGTATTAAATCTGCCGTCGGTGTAGAGTCTTTTGGCTACAAAGGCTTCATCTTTGCTGAGAAACAAATTAGAAAACAAACCTTTTTTAGCTTCATTATCTTCAGTAACATTTCCTTGGGTGTTACAGGTCAAAGAAACGGCTAATGAATCGTCCTGTCTTGTTGCTTCTAGGGGACACGGCCACTGAATTGCTCCTTGCTGGCGTAATCGACCATGACTTAAACCACTCACGTCGCAGGGACGATTTTTGGTTAGCTGGACAAATTCTTGATACACCTGGGCAGAGTTAGCAAAATCAAATTCTTTGGTAAAACCCAGACGGCGACCAACTTCGGCAAATATCTCCCAATCTGGTCTGGCTTCCCCTGGGGGGTTGCGAAACTGAGGACAGAGGGTGACAACTCTCTCGGAATTGGTCATGGTTCCCGTTTTTTCTCCCCACTGTGCCGCAGGCAAGACTACGTGGGCAAAACTGGCGGTTTCCAGGGGATAGTAAGCATCCTGGACGATAGTAAAAGGCGATCGCAACAGGGCTTTTTTGGTTCTAACTAGATCGGGCATACTTACCGTAGGATTGGTAGCTGCTACCCAAAATACGCCTACGTCTCCTGTTTCTAAACCTGTAATCATGCTCCAGGTATCTCTACCAGGAAGGTGATTAATACTGCCAGGAGGTAACTGCCAAACCTGTTCTACTTCTGCCCGATGCTGGGCATTTTTGACTACTCGATAACCAGGAAGGATATGGGATAAGCCACCTGCCTCTCTTCCACCCATAGCGTTAGGTTGACCTGTCAGAGAAAAAGGTCCCGCCCCAGGTTTGCCAATATTACCCGTCATTAGGTGTAGGTTAATAATTGTCTGCACTTTAGCTGTTCCTTCTGAGGACTGATTTACTCCCATCGACCACATAGAAAGCACGTTATCTGATTCTGCCCAATAGCGAGCAGCTTCTTCTAAATGATCGATCCGAATACCACAGCGACGAGCAACTGATTCTGGGGGATATTGTTGAATGACCTGCACATAATTACTAAAGCCTTGAGTACATTCATCAATAAAGTAGGTATCTAGTTCTCCCCAGCGGAGTAGAAGATGAGCAATGCCGTTGAGCAAATCCATATCTGTGCCTGGCTGGATAGCTAAATGGAGGTCTGCATCCTTTGCTGTTTTCGTCTCACGAGGATCGACAACGATCATCTTGACCTTGCGGTTTTTCTTGTGGTGTAACCGCAAACGATTATAAACAATGGGATGACATTCGGCGGTGTTAGTGCCAATTAGAAAAGCACAGTCAGTTAGTTCTAAGTCATCGTAACAAGAGGGTGGTCCGTCTGAACCAAAGCTTTGAATGTATCCAGCTACGGCTGAGGACATACAGAGACGAGAATTGGCATCGAAGTTATTTGTACCTAGACAGCCTTTGAGTAATTTTTGGGCAATATAATAATCTTCGGTTTGAAACTGCCCTGAACCATACATACATATTGCCTCAGCCCCCAGAGTGTCTTTGACTTGCTTAATTCGAGAGACAATACGGTTTAAAGCTGCATCCCAGCTAACGCGACGAAATTCTTGGTCTAAAGAATCTCGCATCATGGGGTATTTAAGACGGTCTTTGTCTAAAGATTCAGCAACAGTGCCACCTTTTATACATATCTTACCCTTACTGGAGGGGTGAGCGCGATCGCCTCTGACTTGCCACAACGGGTTTCCTTGACTGTCTTTATTGGTAGCTTTTCCCGATTGTGCAGGAGGTAAAACTTCTAAACCACAGCCAACTCCACAGTAGGGACACAAGGTTTTAATCGGTTCGCTCACTTTGCTTTTCTCCAGGTTAAATATCGTCAAATTTTTATGCTTAAAATAAATAAAATTTTTACTATTTACGTTCTACTAATTAGTTGTATTGGATCGTGACCCTGAACTACTGTGGGCAATAATACTAAATAAAGATTTTTTTAATTTTTTTCGATCAGAGCAAAAAGTGCTGAGAACATATACTTGGATGTATGCTTTCTCAGCACTAAGTATTGTGGAAGATTTTAGATAACTAGATCTTTTCTACTCCCAGCGCTGGCTCTGGATTAGATGTAACAGTTGTTATCTCATGATCTTCGTCATGATGAGCTTCAGCAAATGAACCCTTAGGTTCTTTGAGAACTACAAAGCATAACGCTGACACGACTAATGCTGCCACACCCATAATTTGGAAAAAGCGCACATTAGCCGCTGCTTCGATAGCAGGAGAAGGATCTGCACCACCACCTAACCAACTAGGAAGCAAGCTGAAAATAGTCAAATAAACTACTGCGCCAACATTACCATAAGCTCCCACGTTACCAGCAACCTGACCAGTTACGCGTTTTTTAATTAAAGGAACGATCGAAAAGGTAGAACCTTCTCCCGCCTGTACAAAGAAAGAACAGCACATAGTTAAGACAACCGCAGCGGGTAAGAACCACCCACTTCCTACTTGGCTCAGGAGTAAATAACCAATACCTATACAGCCAGTTATTACACTCATAGTTAGTTTACGACTACCCAGCTTATCAGAAATGAAACCACCACCAGGACGAGCAACTAAGTTCATAAAGGCATAGCTAGCAGCAATCATCCCCGCCGCCGCCGCAGCTAAGCTGAACGTTCCTTGAAAAAAGGCAGGTAGCATCGAAACAACAGCTAACTCTGAACCAAAGTTAACAAAATAGGTAAGTTCTAACATAGCAACCTGAGAGAAATTGTAACGATCATCAGCAGGATAACGTTTTTTACCTGTTATCAAGTCTTTATTAACTTCCCAGCAGTTATAAGCTTGGAATAAATATAAACCCAATAAAGCAAGCCAGATAATATACATTGTGCCAGTAGCATATAAGCCCAGCTTCATTAAACGCCAAGCAACTAGCATCAAAACTCCAGTTAGAGGCACATTCATTAGCAACAAGAATCCAAAGTCTTTCTTGCTGGTAACTTCCAAACCCCTAGCACTTTTAGGACGACGGTAAACTTTGCCTGGAGGCGCATCTTTAGCATTAAATAAATAAAATATCCCGTACAACGCGGCAATAATACCAGTACCAGCAATACAGGCACGCCAGTTAATATCTGCACCTGGTGCGCCAAAAGCTAGAAAACCACCAACGGTAGCTAAAGTAAATGCGGAGAAAGCAGAACCAAAGTTACCCCAGCCACCATAGATACCTTCGGCTAGACCAATTTCTTTGGGGGGAAACCACTCTGCCACCATACGAATACCGATTACAAAACCTGCACCCACAATCCCCATAAGTAAACGAGAAATTACTAGCTGACTAAAGTTTTGCGCTGAGGCAAACATAATACAGGGAATGGATGCGTACATTAGCAGCAGTGAGAAAGTTAGTCTAGGACCAAACTTATCTAACAGCATTCCAATAATGATTCGCGCGGGAACAGTTAGGGCTACGTTACAGATAGCCAAGGCTTTAATCTGTTCTCCTGTCAAACCCAAGTCGGCTTGAATAGTAGTAGCCAGAGGTGCGAAATTGAACCAAACTACAAACGTTAAAAAGAACGCAAACCAAGTTATATGGAGTATTTTGTATCTTCCCCTGAATTGCCACATTTCTCCGAGCATTATTTACCTTCCTGATTGTCAAAAATTATCATAGTTAAAAGTTCAAGTTGAGAGACTAAATACCAGAATGATGCACAATTTTAATATCTATTTTTTGGGTTTTAAATTCCCCTTTGTAATTACGCAATTGTTGCTTTTCAATCTATCTGTCTCTATTTACATCTGGGGAACTAAATTAAGTTGCATATAGTCCTTAAGATGTATTTATCTTGAGGTAATAGTTACATTTTAAAAAAGGTTTTATCGTATATTTGGCTACTGAAATTTATTAATCAAGCATTTTTATGTATTTTTTACATAATTAAAATACTTTTATTGCATTATCGGTAATTATTAGATTACGAAGGTAGATATTTGATATTTAGTTTACAGCTAAAAAAATAGATATGCTGATGAAAATAAACAAAAAAAGATCGAAGCTATGAAACTTCAATCTTGTGTAAATCTTCAATTTTTGAGTCAATTTAAATTAGACTTTTTGCTGGCGTAATTTTTGGATAGAATACAGTTCATCCATATCGCGCGATCGCTGGGTCTTTAACATGGATAATTCTGTGGTCAAAAGAAAGCTTACAAAGCTTGAGATAGCAATTACAGGCAGCATAGCCGTCCCCGAAAGCACGCTGAGAATGATGCTAGTACTGATCGGGGTTTTGGTAACCGCCACATTAACCGCAGCCATTAAGCAAACCATTCCTACCGTAGGATGAACTTGAGGTATAGCCAAAGAAATCGCCAAGCCAACGTTAGCACCAATAAAGAACAAAGGAAAAATAAACCCGCCCAAAAAGCCTGAGTGAAGAGTAAAGCTAATGGCAAACATTTTAGCAACGGCGATCGCAACTAACATTGCTACACTTAAAGTTGCTCCTGTTTGGATAACGGTTTCAATTTGTGATTCACTAAAGAAGAGAGTTTGAGGAAAGGCGAAGGCGATTAGACCAATTGAAAGACCGCCACAGGTTGCTAAAACAATTCGCTGATCTTCCAAAGGTTTAGCTAGCTTACCGATTAAACGAAAAATAAGTACGAATATAGTTGCTACCAATGCTCCCGCTGCACCCAAAGCGATGCCTTCAAGTAGCTCCAAAGAAGTCAGTTTGGGAATCACGTTAAAGTGATACATCCCCCCAATGCTGATGCCAGTATTAAGTCTAAAAATAGCAAAGGAGAAAATTGCCGAAATAATTGCTGGGGCGATCGCTTCATAATATTCTAGTCCTTTACAATGGGGAATCTCTAGGGCAAACAAAGCAGCACCAATCGGCGCACCAAAAAATGCCCCTAATGCAGCACTCATACCGCAGAATGTCATAACTCTGACAGAATCGCTAGTAACGTTTAGCTTGTCTCCCAACCAGCTACCAAAGCTACCGTTTACCTGGACTAAAGGAGCTTCAGGTCCAGCACTTCCTCCAGCAGTAATGGCAATCAAAGAGGCAATAATCATCGCCGGAGTTTTTTTAATGTCAATTTTTCCAGGACTATGAATGCGATCGACTACCTGAGCCATTTCTCCTGGTAAGCCCATAAAATATAGCACTAAGCCCACGCAAAAACCGCCAATAGTAGTGGCGATCAATACATAATTTTTAGCTGGTAGCCAACTGGGAAAATAGGGCTGTAAAAAGTTGGGAACTGTATGCCAAACCCCGTGCATCATTCCTTCTAAAACAAAATAATAAATGGTAGCGACCAAACCGCCGACAATACCAATCACCACTGAACAAAGAATTATCTGATGATAGGTGAGCGATCGCTTATCCAGATTAATATCTGCTATTTTTTCTAAAAGAATATCTTTATCTACTTGGGTAGTCAATGCCTTTTACCTCAAAATTTTAGCCAGGATTAGATGTCAAAGATGATAGATTTAGTCACCGCTGACCTGCATCTAATTTTGTTTTTTCACCATTGCGTTAAATCTAGTTGGTGGCTAAAAGTAAGATTGTCTATTTTGCTACCGTTTGAGGAGATAGATGTAATTTGTCTATTTTAATAATTCTTTTATTACATCGAATAACTGCATATTCAACTAGCACTTAACGTATTTACAAAAGCAAAATTATCTGGTTGAGAAATTATATTTAATCAAGCATTTTATTTCTCTCAAAGAAAACAATTATTTATTCCTGAGAAATTATTTGATATCCAATAAAAAAAAGCATCTAACATTTAGATGCTTATAAAATAGACTGTTGAAATAATTATTTCTGTAGATTGAGGTGATTATTGACTTATAAATATCTATATATTTTTTGGCTAGATAAAGTTAATCGCTTCAATTCATGCTGCTTGAGCCTCAAGCATTGTACCCAACTGTTCGATACCTTTATGTAAATGTCTGGTGACAGTCATAGGGCTAATACCAATATGTTGGGCTGCTTCTTTACGAGGTAAATCCCAGAGAAATACGCACTCAATAGCTGCTTTAGTTTTTTCTTCTAGCTGGCTCATTGCTCTTTGTAACTGTAGCTTATCGTCTTCTAATTTGCGCTGTTGATGATAGCTAGGATCGGCAATAGTATCACCAAAGGTAATTGAAGAGTCCAAAGAATTATTTATCACCGCATCTAAACTAATTGGTAAGCGGTTTTGCAGTGCCAATTGACATTCACTCCACTCTTCTAAAGGTACGCCCAAACCATTAGCTAACTCCGTATCTTTAGGTAAACGTCCTAATTCTTCAATTAAATCTTTGCGTAATTTTTTACCTCTAGTATAAAGTTCCTGCCATCTACGGGGAATCCGCATCATGCTACCTCTGTCTCTAAGGTAATGAAGCATTTCACCACGAATGTAAGGAATTGCAAAAGAGCTAAATGCAGAACCCTGTAAAGGGTCAAAACGCTCGATAGCTCTAATTAAACCAAGATAGCCGATTTGTTCCAAATCTTCATAGGGTTCAGCGCATTTTCGGCAAATTTGATGAGCTACTTTTCTGACTAAACCTATATTCAACTCAACTAATTTATTGCGTAATTTTAAAGATGGATGACGATGATAATCCTGAAGGAATTCCATGCAACGATAACTAAGAGTTTGAGTAGCCATAAAAATAATGTTTTCAGTATCAACAATCTATTTATGTGAATCTAAATTTCATTTTCTGTTGCCAGAAAAATCTACACCATAGTTGTTTTACGGAAAAACTCACGATTGTCTTTTTTGATCTCCGAGCAAACACGCATTAGATATAGAATTGTTTTGGGAAGATTTTTTTTTATAAACTACTTATTTTGAATGAATTAAATTAAGCTATGTTAGGTCTTAAATACATAAAAAGTATCGGGTTTTATAACGATCTTGACAAAATCAAAAATCAAATGTTTGTATAAAATAGCAAAAAAAAACAGGAACAGTGTCCACTATTCCTGTAGTAAAGTTTTGATTATTTTAGATAAAGTTTAAAGTTTTTTTAATTCTTCAGTCAGAATATTTACGGTAAGGTGTATTTGCTCAACCGTATGATCGCAGGTAATAAAAAATCGCAATCGCGCCCCATTTTGAGGTACAGAAGGATAAATCATAAACGGTACGTTAATCCCGCGTTTAAATAGATTCTGAGATAGCTGAATTGACTTCAAGGAATCACCGACAACAATAGGAATCACAGGGGAATCTTTACTCATGCCCGTGTTTAAACCTTTTTCTTTGGCTAAATCTAGAAATAATTTCGCTCTGGCTTGGAGGCGAATAGCTCGCTCTGGCTCTGCTTTTAAAACGTGGATTGCAGCTAAAGTTGCTGCTGTGTTTGGTGGAGACATACCAACGCTAAACACAAAGCCAGGCGCGGTATATTTGAGATATTCAATTAAGGCATGAGAACCAGCAATATAGCCACCGCAGCTAGCAAAAGATTTACTGAGAGTTCCCATCCATAAATCAACGTCTTTGGGGTTAATTTGGCAATGTTCACTGATTCCTCGACCAGTTTTACCAATTGTTCCCATCGAATGTGCCTCATCTACCATTAAAAAGGTTTTATATTGCTGTTTAAGCTCAATACAGCGAGGTAAATCGGCAATATCACCATCGGTACTGTATACCCCTTCTATGACGATAATTACTCTTTGATAGCGGTGTCGGCGATCGCGTAAAATTATTTCTAATGCTTCCGTATCATTATGGGGAAAAGCAACTAAACTTGCTCCAGAAAGAAAACAGCCTTGCAGAATGCTGTTATGGCTCAACGAATCATAGATAACTAAGTCATTTTTGCCAAACAGATGACCAATGGTAGTAACATTAGTCGCATGACCACCAACCATGACAATGCTGTCTTCTACGCCAATAAAATCAGCAAGTTCCTGTTCTAATTCTCCGTGTATTGGTTTTTCACCTGAAATTAGGCGGCTAGCACAGGCAGACGTACCATAAAGTTCGGTGGCATCTTTAGCAGCCTGATTAACTAGAGGATCGCCACACATCCCAATATAGTTATAGGTAGCAAAGTTGATTAATTCGCGACCATCAATAGTAGTGCGGTCATTAACTATGGTTTCTTGAGGGACAAAAAAAGGATTGCCGTTACCCAAGCTGGCTACCTGCGCTTGTTGTGCCAATAATTTTTTATATTCGGGAAATTCTGTAAACTGGTAATTTTCTAAAGGTATTTCTAATTGATTATTACTGTTGCTAGTAATCAAATTATCTTTATTACCTTTTATTGCCAAAGAAGCCGAAATTAGATCTTGAGCAGAATTTACCTGAGTTGATGATAGATTATCGGCTGCTAAATATTGTGCCAAAGCCTCAATATTTTGATAATCCCAGAGCAAAGTCGGTGGTAAACGACAACCAAGATAGTCTTCTAAATCTCCAGACAAATTAATCGCCTCGGCTGATTCTAAACCATATTCTTCAAAATTTTGGACAACATCAATTTGATTTGGCTCAATTTCTAATACTTCTGCTAATTTGTCAATTAACCAACCCTGTATTGCCTCTGCTTTAGATGCAGCGTTGAGGCTATTTAATTTGCCATTGCTGCTGGCAGAAATATTTGTATCTTTACCATTTAAGGTTTCGTTGAACAGCGTCATTACTCACTCCTACACCACTTAATTGAAAATTTACTGCGGGGATATTGTCCACCAACAGATAATGCAAATCTTGGGGATCGCTTTTACTGATTATTGATTACTGTTTTGCCACGAACCCCCACCAAAATACCAGGGTATTCAGCAGGGGCTTGTTTTAGTTGCTTGATTAATAACACTAATATAATGGCGACCTCACCTTTTGTTATAGATCATAAATAATAGATCGAATTTATAACAAAGTAGTGTAGATCGCCAGTAATTCAAGTAAATATATCGTCAGTTTTAACTTGCAATATACTCTCGAACGTAGCTTCGACGACGTTTAAGCTGTGCTATAGCCTGATGCTCTAACTGTCGCACTCTTTCCCGACTAAGACTCATTCTCTGACCAATTTTGGCAAGGGACAGTTCTTTACCATCCTCTAAACCAAAACGTAAGGTAATGACTTCTTGCTGTTGGGGGGACAAATCAGCCATCAAATTATATAGATCTTGGCGCAGAAGCTGCTGAGTCGCATAGCTGTCTGGTGAAGCTCCTTCATCTTCTAACAACTCTGATAACTCAGTATCCTGGTTGTCACCCACACGCACATCCAAAGAAATTGGTTGACGGGCAATACTCAGATACTCACGAATTTGTGAGGGTTTGAGATCTAACTCTTGAGCAATTTCTTGGGGTTCGGCACTACGTCCTAACTTTTGGGATAGCTCTCTTTGAGTTTTCTTGATTTTATTAAGTTTTTCAGTGATATGAATCGGCAATCGAATGGTACGGGCTTGTTGAGCGATCGCTCTGGTGATTGCCTGGCGAATCCACCAGTAGGCATAGGTAGAAAATTTGTATCCTTTGGTAGGGTCAAATTTTTCTACTCCTCTTTCTAAGCCAAGACTACCTTCTTGGATTAGATCGAGAAATTCCATATTGCGCTTTTGGTATTTTTTAGCGATCGCTACTACCAAACGCAGGTTAGCCTCAATCATTTTGCGCTTTGCTCTTTGACCTTCAGTGATAACCCTGTTAAGTTCAATTTCACTCATTTGGGCTGATTTTGCCCACTCCTTCAGGCTGAGTGTAGTGTCTAACTGTTGCTCTAACTCTTCTTTCTCGGTTAACAGGATCATCATTTTCTGTACTTGCTTGCCGTAAACAATTTCTTGTTCATGGGTCAACAAGCGTACCCGTCCAATTTCATGCAGATAAGTTCTAACCATATCTGCTGAATAGTTACTTCTAGGGTTGGTTTTGTCGATTTTGGCTTTGGGCATCTGTACAGTTATGACTCCTTATAAACTGATTAAAAGTCAGCGATACTTCTTTTTGCGAACTGTCCGACTGAATGTTTAGACGTGGGATTAGTTATAAAGGTTCAACTAATTTTTTGATAGCTTTAAGCCCTAGGCTATAAGCTTAGTAATAAAAAATCACTAATGTTTTCCCTACTTTTATATGATCGACCTAAACAGTTTATGCAAGACCAATCTTGATGTATGGATTGCCGAACTATTGAGGATGTAATTTACAACTTTAATATTGCTGATTTAACTGAAAAAAACCCAACTAGATTATGAGAAGTAAATAAGAATTTAGAAGAACTTTATTGATTAAACAAAATGTTTTAGCTTAGAAATTGAGCATGGTCATGGCAAACCATAGAGTTGTGCTAATTCCCAGCCAAGTTAGAAAACAGTAGCGAGTTAACGTTAAAGCCCGATCGATTTTAGTAACAGAAATTGCTTCTAAAGGATTTCCCAGCAAAGGTTTATTTTTCACTACCCCTTGATAAGTATTTTGACCTCCTAGCTGTACGTTTAAAGTTGCTGCATAAACTGCTTCACTCCAGCCTGAGTTGGGGCTAGGATCTTTGATTCCATCTCGGCGACAGACCTCTAATGTTTTTAAAGGTTGACCAGAAAACAAGCTTAAAGTCAACACAGTTAAACGACAGGGAATCCAGGTTAAGCGATCTTCTAATTGCGCGCTAAACCAGCCCAAATCGCTATAGGGTTCTCGGCGATAGCCCACCATTGAATCTAAGGTGCTTGCAGCTTTGTAAGCCAATGCTAGGGGGGCAGCACCTATACTTGGAATGAAAGTTCCTAAAATGGCATAAAAAAGAGGTGCAGTGATTCCATCGACTGTATTTTCAGCTATAGTCTCCAGCAATGCCCGCAGTATTTCCGACTTTGATAAATTATCTGTGTCCCTCCCTACATATAAGCTGAGACGGGAACGAGCTATGGTTAAATCTTCAGTGTCTAGCGATCGCAATACGTCTTCCACTGCAACTCGCAAACTCTTACCTGCAAAGCAACTAGCTAGTAATATTATTGCCACGGCAGATCCTAATAGAGAATGGATAATCTCAAAACCCCAGATAATTAACCAGCCAACTAAACCACTGCCAATAATTAAGCTTAGACCTAATAGTACTCCTGCAAGACGACGTTGCCATCCAGGTTGAACAAATTTGATTGCTAAGTCTACATAGTTTTTAATTAGCCAGCCCATAATTTGGACTGGATGAAGCCATGCCCAAGGATCTCCTATTAAGTAATCTTCAATAGCTGCTAAGAGTAAAATTAAGGGTGAAGATTGAACTGGAAAAACAGCAGAAAAGATAATTTCCAATTGACTAAGATCTGATTTGATCGACGTTATCTTCCCAATTTTGTCCATCAAAAAATCTTATTGTAAATTGCTCCAGTAGATCTTCATCTAAACAACGAATGTTGACATCTACCATGTCTGGATGAGAACGAGGACGATAAAAAGAATGGATGCCACAAATTGAGCAAAAAGTATGCTGGGCGACTTTTGTGTTAAATGTATAATTAGTTAAAAACTCTCTTTCCTGTAATAAGATAAAGTTTTCTGGGGGAACAATCAAATGCAGGAAGCCTTTTTTACGGCAGATAGAGCAGTTACAATCGTCTACAATATAGCGATCGACTAATACTTGAAAGCGAACTGCTCCGCAATGGCAACCGCCTTCATAAACTAAAGAATTTTGAGCTTTATTCATAAAAACATTTGACAGCTAAACAACAAAATTATTCTCTTCTCCTTGGGATGCCTGCCAACTCCTAGCATCATAATATAAATCAGCTAAAGTTATGCTGTGCAGAGCTTCTTTTAATTTTTGATGTAATCTTTGCCAGAGGCTAAAAGTTACCCAATCTTCAGCCAAATTATGATCGGGAGAGTAATTTGGTAAAGGTTCAATAGTTTCTCCTACAGCCTCTAAAATTTTGCCTAAAGAAATTTGCTCTGGCTTATAGGCTAATTGATAACCTCCTTTTGCCCCTCTAACGGATTTAACAATACCAGCGCGACGCATTTCAATCAATAACTTTTCTAAATAAGGTGCAGGTAAATCTTGTCGTTGAGCGATCATCTTTACTGATGCTGGTCGATATTCTGGCTGCAAACTAAGGTCTAATAATGCTTTGACACTATAGTGTCCACGAGTTGTTAATTTCATTATTGTTTTTAAAATCCTTGGTAAAACTTATTTAAATAATTTGATATTTTTTATAGAGTTAGCAATATTAATTTCTGGTAGTGTCAACTATATCAATAAAGCTAAAATTTAAATTTTTATTTATTCAATTATGCTCAATAAGTGTAATATAGTTTTATATAAAGATATCAAAGTAAAATATATAAACTTTGTATAGCTTTAGCGAAAAGCAAAATTGTAAACCAAGTAAATTTTTAGTTGTTTCAAGTTAATGGCAAAAGCAACCCAACCACAACCTTTAGTAGGTGCAACATTAATCGATAAAGTAAAAGAGCTAGGTAATCTCTCTAAAGAGGAAAAAGCTAGAGAATGTGGCTATTATACAGTCACTAAAAACAACGTAGAACGAGTCAATATGATGAAATTCCTGAATGCACTAATTGATGCAGAAGGAATCGAATTAGACAGTACTTCTAATGGTCAAGGTAGAGGTGGTCGTTCTGCTAGCTATCGTATTAGTGTTCAATCAAATGGTAATCTGTTAATCGGCTCTGCCTATACTAAGAAAATGGGATTAAAACAAGGTGATGAGTTTGAAATAACTCTGGGCAGAAAACATATCCACCTGAGACAAATTGGTGTTGATGACGAAGAGTAATGTTGAGTATAGTTTTAATAGAGTAGTTTAAATCCTAGCAAAATTTTAAGAGTTTTCTAAACTACCAATAAACTTGTTTGAGGGGTTCGGTTGAAAATGAAATTATCGACCGTTCATCCTCTGTTTTGTTTTTAATAGTTCTTTTCTATTTATACTACTATATAAACGTTAAATATTAATGTACATTAAACACAAAACGCTTAATTGCTCAAGCAGGGAACAAACTATTGCTCTTAGTAATCCAATTAAAAATGCAATTTAATTAAGAGTTTTTGATAGCGAGTACCCACTTTAGAGATTCAAATTGGGAGCTTTTAACTATAATCTGTTGAGGAAGATCTAATTGTTCTAGAGTGATGGGATCTATCAGCAAATAAACGGGGTAATTTTGTTGCCAGGTTTGTTTTAATTGAGTAAAAGATTGAGGAATCACTTGGCGATCGCTATAAAAGTTCAAGCTAGATCGTTCTTTAGGCATAGAAGTATAGATTATTGTCTCAGCAGGAGTATGTTTACGAATAAGAGAAGCGATGGGTTCAACAGGCTCAATCGTGTTTATTTCCCAAATCCAATGAGGGGAAATAATCAAAAGAAACATCGAGATAAACAATCCCCAAAATAGTAGAGGGACAAACTGTTTTTCTCTTTGAGAGATCGCAATTGCCGTAACCGTAAAAGTAATAGCCAAAGAACCACAGATAAAGGGTAGGTAAAAATCTACATAGTTTCTTATCCCCCAATGTAGTCCTGCAAAAGCAGCCACAGCAGCCATCAGCATAAAGCTGTAGATCCAGATACGGGGATAAGCTATATAGCTAGGTACATTGCGAACCACATCTAGCTGTCTTCCTGATGCTAATGCCAAAGCAGGATATAGAGGCAAGATTGACCAGTAACCTTGGCTAAAGATCGGTAAGCTCAAAATAGTATAAATGCCGATCCAAGTAATCAGTAGCTTACCCCATCCCCATTGAAGATTAAGACTAATCAATTTTAAACCCATCGCCATTACTACTAACCAAGGCAATAAATATTGCAGACCAGATAATAAATAGTATTCAGGAAATAGCTGAGCCTGAATTGCAGTAGCAGAAATATCCCCTAGAAATAGATGGAAAAAATCCCCAGTAGTTTTAAATTCGTGATAGCGAAACCATTGAGAAACATACCAAGCGATCGCTGGTGCAGTTCCTAAAATTATCCCCGCCCAGTAATAGGTAGAAGTAAGTAAGCGGGGCGTATCCCAAAGCAAAAAAACGAGCGCAATTAATAATATCTGTAGGCTCAAAATTCCTTTAGTTAGAGCCATTAGTCCCAAACCAATGCCAGCCAGTAAAGACCATCTAAAATCTCGACGCGATCGCAATATTGCCCAGATCGTCAATAATTCAAAACATAGTAACGGTCCATCCAGCATCGCCAATCTGCTCAAGCGCAGTACAGGCAAGCAGGTTAAATACACCAAGGCAGAAAAGAGAGCAGGCAGACGAGCTACAAAAATTTCCCGCCCGATATTGTAAAGCAACAGAACTGAGACTGCCCCTAATAATGCTCCTGGAAGACGGGTTGTGAACTCACTAACTCCAGCAACTTTATAGGCGATCGCAATTAAGTCAGGAACTAAGGTTGGTTGCTCTAAATATGGCTCGCCCCAGAGAGTTGGAAAAATCCAGTTGTCTCCCAACCCGATTCCTTGATAAATTTCTTTTGCTACTTGTGCTACGACTCCTTCTTTTGAGTCTATTAAAGGCAGATTTCCTAAATTAACCAAAAATAAAACTAATGCTGCTAAAAACAAGCTAATAAAACAAAAGCACTCTAGCCAAATTTCACCTTGGCGCAGTCTATTAGGAGAGCGTTTCCAAATGGATGTAGGATGGGATGACATAGCTAAAAAATTACAAAAAATAAATTAATTGGAATTGAGTTTTTTATTAAGCTGACAAATATATGAATATTTAAATTTAATTTGACTTAATCACATCGATTCTTAAATTTAACTTTTTGATAAGAAGGATATTCGCTTTCACTAGTTTATCTCTTAATGCTATTACCGAGGCAGCTTTTATCGAAGTGCTAAATAATTTAATTTTTTAACCGAGATGTTAAAATATGACCCAAGAAAACAGCTACAGCTAGGTTTGACTCGTACGTTTGTTTTACTTTAGTTCAAAATGCATTCGTTATAATTAACGGACTCATAAAAATAAGTTAAGCATGACTCAAATTATCCAATTGAAGCAAATAATTTGCTTCAATTATTGAACTGCCAATCTGCCAAAAAAGCCAATTTTTTACTTAGCTTATGGAAGGATCTTTTGAAATTACTCTACAAATAGTTATTACTGTTCTTGCAGGAATCAGCGCACAAGTAGTAGCCGAATATTTTCAAGTTCCTAGTATAGTTTTTCTATTGATTTTCGGCATCCTCTTAGGTTCAGACTCTTTGAACATACTCCATCCTCAAGATCTTGGTATTGGCTTGGAAGTTTTAGTTACCCTTTCTGTGGCTATTATTTTGTTTGAAGGCGGACTTAACCTAGAGTTGCGCGACTTGGGCAAAGTTTCAGGCAGTCTGCGTAACCTGGTAACAATTGGCACTCTTATAACCCTAGTTGGTGGTGGCATGGCGGCACACTGGTTAGCGGAGTTTCCTTGGTCAATTGCTTTTCTTTACGCTTCTTTAGTCGTGGTAACTGGACCGACAG
Source organism: Waterburya sp. (assembly GCA_965218345.1). Taxonomy (GTDB): domain Bacteria; phylum Cyanobacteriota; class Cyanobacteriia; order Cyanobacteriales; family Xenococcaceae; genus Waterburya. The sequence goes on along the minus strand of CBDCKS010000002.1, from coordinate 2,963,486 downwards.
TAATTAGCCCTTTACTCAAGCAGGTAAAGGTCGATCGTCAGGTGGCAACTCTTTTAGAGGGAGAAGGAGTTTTAATCGATCCTGTCGGCGCGATTTTAGCGGTAGTAGTTTTAAACACCATCCTTAATACTAATGCCGCCCCTCTAGACATTATGAGTGGTTTAGTCTTGCGATTAGGCATTGGGGCGGTTGTAGGTGGATTAGGAGGCTGGTTGCTGGGGCTATTTCTCAAAAAAGCTAACAGTCTTTCCGAAGAATTAAAAAACCTGGTCGTCCTAGCTGCGGTATGGGGATTATTTGTGCTGTCTCAAAGCCTAGGCAGTGAATCAGGATTAATGGCAACTGTTATAGCTGGCATTGTGCTTAAAGCCTCCGCCATTCCCGAAGAAAGACTTTTAAAAAGATTTAAAGGTCAGTTAACGGTGCTTTGTGTTTCAGTACTATTTATTCTGTTGGCTGCCGATCTTTCTATTGACAGCGTTTTTGCCTTGGGCTGGGGAAGCGTCTGGTCGGTTTTCGTTCTGATGTTAGTTGTAAGACCAATTAGCATTGCTGTCTGTACCTGGAATAGCACCATGAACTGGCGACAAAAATTATTCCTAGCTTGGATTGCCCCAAAAGGAATTGTGTCAGCTTCTGTAGCTTCTTTGTTTGCTATTTTGTTGACGGAGCGAGGAATTAATGGTGGTGATGCTATTAAAGCTCTAGTCTTTTTAACCATTCTCATGACCGTATTTTTGCAAGGCTTAACTGCACAGTGGGTAGCTGGCTGGTTGAAGATTTCCTCTAGCGATGCTAAAGGAGCAGTTATTATTGGTTGTAACCCTTTGGGTCGTTTTATGGGACGACTATTTCAACAGCTAGGGGAATCCGTGGTGATGATTGATACCGATCCCGAAGCCTGTGAAAAAGCTGAAGCGGAGAACTTGCCCGTATTTCAAAGTAGTGCCTTAGATCCTGAAGTTTTAGCCGAAGCGGGAATTGAGTCTATGGGGACATTTCTCGCTTTAACTAGTAATGGTGAAGTTAATTTAGTGTTGGCTCAAAGAGCGATTGAAGAATTTCAGCCACCTAAAGTATTAGCTGCATTTCCTCAAAATGACTCTGCCGAAACCAGCAGTAAAAAAGTTAATCAAGCTCTAATTCCCCAGCTACAAATCAAAACCTGGAACAGCTATATTGATGATGGACAAATAAAATTAGGCTGGACGATTTTGAAAGAGCCTGAATTTTCTTTCAAGGTAGCTCATTTGCAGGCATTGGTTCGCTCAGGAGAAATGTTGCCCCTATTGGTGAAAAGAAGCGGTAATTTACAGGTAGCAGTGGCAGCCGAAGAATGGCAAGTCGAAGACGAAATCTATTATCTAATACACGACCCCAGACCAAAATTGTTAAAGCGTCTGTCGGGTGGAAATCAATCTTCTCGCCTATTGTTAGAAAAACTACCTGAAGTAGAAGAGATTCCTTTAGCTGCCCCCATACCTCAAGCGTCTCCAGAAGTAATTGAAGAAACAATTTAAAATACGGATTCGGGCAGAAAATAAGCAATCTGGTAAGGTGGGCAATAATAAGATTCAAACAAATAACAGATTTTAAAAATACTCTTGCCCACCCTACTATTATTGGTATTTTTTTTAATGGAAATGACCTAAACCCAACAAAGTCCTGCTGTCTGGATTATGATTTAAGTACTTTTTCTAAAGCATCTAAGAGTAGTAAAACGTTCTCAGGACGGCTATTGTAGCCCATTAAGCCAATACGCCAGACTTTTCCGCCTAATTCCCCTAAACCACCTGCAATTTCAATATTATATTCAGTTAGTAAACGTTTGGCGATCGCTTTTCCATCTACGCCATCAGGAATTTTGACGGTTGTTAGGGTAGGCAAACGAAACTCTGGCTCTACATGACAGCTTAAGCCTATGTCTGCTAGACCATTCCAGAGCATTTCGGCATTTTGTTGATGGCGTTTCCAGCGTTGCTCTAGTCCTTCTTCTGCTACTAAGCGTAGAGATTCTCGCAAACCATAGTTAGTATTAATAGGTGCAGTATGATGATACACTCTCTGTTCGCCCCAATATTTAGCCAGCAGGGACATATCTAAATACCAGTTAGGTACGGGTTTGGCACGATTATTCAGCTTGGCTACTGCACGTTTACTCATGGTAAAAGGAGAAGCTCCTGGAGGACAGCCCAAACCCTTTTGGCTACAGCTATATGCCAGATCGATACCCCATTCATCTATATATAAAGGTACTCCGCCCATACTTGTGACTGTATCTACCAAAAGCAAACAATTTTGCTGGCGACACAGTTCGGCTACTCCTTCTAACGGTTGACGCGCCCCTGTTGAAGTTTCTGCATGAACTAAAGCTAAAACTGCGGGCTTGTGTGTTTGAAGATTATTTTTAATTTCTTCTAAGCTAAACACCTGTCCCCAAGGTTTGTTCATGGTGCGGACATCTCCACCATAACGCTGCGCCATATCTACCAAACGATTGCCAAAATAGCCTTTTACCCCTACTAAAACCACATCTCCAGGTTCGACCACATTAGCTAAAGTCGCCTCCATTGCCGCTGTACCTGTACCAGCAACCGAAATAGTAAGTTCGTTTTCAGTTTGCCAAGCGTAGCGCAAAAGATCTCTAATCTCGTCCATCAGTGCCAAATAGGTGGGATCGAGATGTCCTACAGGACTAATGCCCATAGCAGCCAAAACTCTAGGGTTAACGTTGGCAGGACCAGGACCTAACAATAGACGAGGAGGCATATCAAGCTGTTTTGTTTTAAGACGATAGCGATCGCTAATTCCTGTAGTTGCAACCATATTTTTAGTCTCTAAATTGTTTATTGCTTTATGCTTTTCTTTGCTTAGTTTACTTGATGAGGTTGAGAGAAAACATTGCCAAACTAAAGCTAGAAATGAAACAAAATATATGACGGTGATTTGGGATACTCTCTAGAAACGTTAGTTTTATTTAATTGTGTCAAAATAAAATAATTAGATCATAAGACTATAAGCATAATCAATATATTATTGATAAACAAACAAATGCCAATAATTTGTTACCATTCCCTTTAGTCGATCATTTACAGCATTTATAGAGCTAGAAGTAATGACCTGTGCCACAGTTAAATTAGATACTCTCAATTTATCTCAAGCCAACCAGAAATTAGAAGATGCCAAAGCATCATCAGTGGTTGAATGGAGTTGTAAAACTTTTGGCGATGGCTTGGTGATGACTACCAGCTTTGGTATTCAGGCGGCGGTTATGTTACATCTTGTAACTGAGATAATTCCTAAAATTCCTGTAATTTGGATCGATACAGGCTATCTTCCTGCCGAAACTTATCAATTTGCCGAACAGCTAACCAAAAAGCTCAATCTTAATCTTCACGTTTATCAGTCTTCCATTTCTCCGGCGCGAATGGAAGCTTTATCTGGAAAACTATGGGAACAAAATGATGTAGAAGCCTTAAATCTCTACGATCGCATTCGCAAAGTCGAACCAATGCAGCGCGCCCTAGACGAGCTTAATGCTACTGCTTGGTTAGCGGGACTACGTAAAGACCAAACGGAACATCGTCGAAATTTAACTAGGGTAGAACAGCAAGATAAACTATATAAGATTTACCCTATTTTAAATTGGAACGCGCGGGATATTTATCAGTATTTAACTGCTCACGATCTTCCTTATCATCCTTTTTTCGATCTAGGCTATGTTTCTGTGGGTGATTGGCATTCTAGTCGCCCTTTAACCGCTGATGACGCTAATGGTAGAGATACTCGTTTTAATGGTTTAAAACAAGAATGTGGCTTACATTTACCGCAAACTTCAGGGGAAGAAGAAAGTCTCAACTGCAGCAGCTTATAATGTCGGGTTGGGATGAACAGTTAAATGTTTTAATCTGGGGACTTAGGGAATTATCAAAGAGTTAGTAGTTCGTAGTCTGTCGTTCGTAGTCGGATATAAACTACTTATTACCTACCAACTACTAACTACTAACTACCAACTTTTTTACAGAGACTTACTTTGATTGAGATGCCTGATATTTAGCTGCTTTTGCTAGTAGAGATTCAGCAAAGGCGATCGCATCCTCGGCAGAATGTCCCCCCGTAATTTGCGCTATTTCTTCGGCACGTACAGCACGATCTTTTAGGGGTTTTACCCTAACAACTGTGCGTATATCAGCTATACCAGAGTTTCCATTTTCCTGTTTAAATTTAGCAGTTTCTTCGATAATGGTTTTCTCAACTTTAAAATGCCCATTTGCCATCGCCGCGATTAATGGTTGGTGAGTAACGCATAATACCTGGTGCTGTTTGCCTAGCTGGTGCAGCTTTTCAGCGATCGCTTGAGCTACTTTACCCGAAACCCCTGCATCAATTTCATCAAAGATCAGGGTATGAGAACTTGATTCTGCATCACTAAAGCAAGCTTTTAAGGCGAGCAAAAAGCGACTCATTTCTCCTCCAGAAGCAATTACTGATAATGGCTGCACTGCTTCTCCTGCATTAGGACTAAAGTAAAACACAACTTTATCTGCACCCATCGCCGTTGGGTTACATTCTATGAGGCGACATTCAAATACTACTTTATCCATCGCCAGAGGCTTTAACTCTTTGACCAACTGCTTTTCCAGCTTAAGAGCAGCCTTTTGTCGTAGCTGAGTTAGTTTTTGACACTCTACTGTCAAATTAGCTGTTGTTAACTCATATTCCTGCTGTAGAACTTCAATTGATTGCCCAGCCCCAGTAATTTGAGCTAACTCTTGCTGAAGCTGCTCGTAAAAAGCGATCGCATCAGCTAAATCTGGGCCATATTTACGGCAGATATTTTTTAGCTGTCTAATTCTCGATTCAATTTCCTCTAAACGCTCTGGATCGGCTTCTAGTCCCTCGCTATAGCTGTTAATTTGCTGCCCTGCTTCTACTATTTGCGCCAAACCAGACTGCACCATTTCTAAAATAGGAGCTAATTCGGGATCGTATTCCACCATTTCCATCAGACAAGATTCGGCTTTACCCAAAAGATCTGCCCCCGCAGGTGCATCGCGATCTCCCTCGTAGAGCATTTGATAGGTTTGATTGCCTAACTGCTGTAACTCTACCACATGCGACAGGCGATCGCTTTCTTGCTCAAGTTCTTCTAGTTCCTCCCCATCAGTTAGTTCAGCCTCTTTTAAATCTTTAAGCTGAAACTGTAATAAATCTTGCCGTTGCAATAGTTCTTGTTCTGACTGAATCCTTTTATCTAAAGCTTTTTTTGCCCGCTGGGCAGTTTCATAAGCCTGAGTTACTACAGCTAGCTGTTTGTCAATCGACTTGCCGCCATAGGCATCTAATAAGTTTCTTTGCTTTTCGGAAATTAATAAATTTACGGTTTGTCCTTGGGCTGTAATCTCTACCAAGCGCGATCGCAATTCACTCATCAACTGACGATTAACCAACACCCCGTTTACCCGACTGCGAGATCTAAGGTTGGCTTTGCCATTGACTATTTCACGGCTACAGATTAGAGCATCTTCTTCTAAAGGATCTATTTCTTGTGCTTCTAGCCATTTATTGAGTCGAGAATTAGTCTGAAAAGTCGCTTCCACTATAGAGCGATCGCTGCCACTGCGAATCATGCGGATATTGGCTTTTCCGCCTAAAACAATATCAATTGCATCAAGAATAATTGATTTACCTGCGCCAGTTTCTCCTGTTAAGACGCTTAAACCGTTTTGCAGATTAAGTTCTAAGGAATCAACTAAGGCAAAATTATTAATTTTTAGATTAACGAGCATCTAGATAAAATTAGGCTGGCTTGAACCAAAATAATAAATAATTAAATCTGCACTATCAGCAGTTTAGCTGAAGTCACTAAAGATTATTAGTGTTTTTTTATTAAAGTTCGGCTAAAGATATACTTAAAAGCTAATTGACCAAACCTAATTTATGAAAAGCGATCGCTGGCGCGAAAAATTCGATTTGCCCCCGTTATTCTGGTTGATAGCTTTAATTGCTCTAATCAACTCCATCAGTTTTACCATTATCATTCCTCTAATTTATCCCTATGCCAAACAGTTTGGGTTAAGCGACTTGCAGGCTAGTTTACTAACTACAGCTTTCGCCTTGTCACAGTTTTTTGGTACTCCCATATTAGGCAAACTCTCAGATCGCTTGGGACGCAAATATATATTAGTTTTTAGTTTAGTGGGAACAGTGGTAGCTAATTTAATTGCTAGTGTGGCGGGGGTTGCTTGGCTGCTGTATGCTGCGCGTATCTTAGATGGTTTGACTGGGGGAAATAACTCGGTTGCCAGTGCGGTAATTAGCGATATTACTACTCCCCAGCAGCGTCCAAAAGCCTTTGGTATTTTTGGGGCTACCTTCCGCTTGGGGTTTGTAATTGGTCCAGTCTTAAGCTATCTGGCGCAGCAGTTGCCGACTTTTCCTGGGGTTTCCTCCCTAGGAATGAGCTTTTTAGTTAGTGCAGCGATCGCTGCTGTTGCTTCTTTGTTAACTTTATTTTTTCTACCCGAAACCACTTCCCAACAGAGAGAGTCAAAATTGAGCTGGGACGATTTTGCCTTTGGTAAAATTGCCAAGTCTGCCACTAGACCAAAATTGGGTAAATTGTTTATCCTCACCTTTTTAAGCGGCAGTACCTTTACTATCTTTACCTTTGCTTTTCAGCCGTTTTTCCTGTTTGTCTTAAACCAAGATGCTAAAGGATTGGCAATCATGTTTGCTTTAGTAGGGATACTGGGCTTTATTTCTCAGGTATTTGCCCTTGAACCTTTAAGTAAAAAATTCAATCTAATTAATATTATTGGCGTTTCCTTGTTTTTACGGGGGATAACTTTCTTATTAATGCCGACTTTCCCTACCTATGGCGCATTTGTGGTTATTTTGGTCATGTTTGGTCTAGTTAATTCTTTTCCCATGCCTTTGATCGACACAGTGTTATCTCTTAATACAAACAATAAAGAACAAGGAGAAGTGTTGGGGATTAACTCTTCTTACTTAAGTATGGCTAATGCGATCGGTCCTGTCATTTCAGGCTTATTGGTTAGCATAAATTACACTACACCCTTGTGGATCACAGGAGTATTAACTATTTTAGTTGCTGGATTTGCCTTCAATCTCAAGTCTCAGTTTAAATGTACTAAATCAATAGTTAATAGTTAATCTTTCTTCTGTCAAAGTAGGTAACAATTAATGATCGATCAAAAGCGATCGCCAATGCAATTAATTCCAGCAGCAAAAGTTTATCTAAACCGTTGCTTTTGCCTTAAATAGCTTTGATTCAACCTCCTTTGCATCAAGGGGTTTGGCAAATAAATAACCTTGGGCAAATTCGCAACCCAAAGCTTTTAATTGCTGCAACTGCTCTTTAGTTTCTACTCCTTCGGCGATCGCATCCATCCCTAAAGTGTGAGCTAGGGTAATAATAGTTTTGACAATTTCTAAGCTTTCAGTATCGGAGTTTATATTACCAATAAAGGAACGGTCTATTTTTAGATTATCAATTGGTAGACGACGTAAATAGCTGAGGGAAGAATATCCAGTCCCAAAATCATCAATACTTAGTTTTATTTGTCTTTTTTTTATTTCTGATAAGGTTTCTTGGGTATTTGTCTCCGAGTTTACTAACACTCTTTCAGTAATTTCGAGTCTCAAACAACTGGGTTTTAGATTAGTTTTTAATAAAATTTGTTCTAATCTACTAATAAAGTCTGGTTTTTGAAATTGTTGACAGGCAACATTGACGCTAACTTTTAAAGAGGCAATGCTTGGAATATCCTTGTATTGCTGTTGCCAAGTTGCTAATTGTTGACACGCTTGGGTTAATACCCAGTCGCCTATAGCTACAATCAAACCTGTATCTTCAGCCAGGGGAATAAAATCCAAAGGCGAGATAAAACCATGCTGGGGATGTTGCCAACGAATTAACGCCTCAAATCCTGCTAGGCTATTATTTTCTAGAGCAATAATTGGTTGATAGTAGAGTTCAAATTCTTGGTTTTCTAGAGCCAAACGTAAATTATGCTCTAATTCAATAGTTTTTAGACTTTGAATATACATAGACTGGTCGAAAATTTCATAACAAGCTTTGCCTTTTTGTTTGGCGCGATACATGGCTATATCTGCATCTCGCAAAATTTCCGAACTATTTTGATAACCAGATGAACTAAGAGCGATACCAATGCTGGCACTAGTAAAGATATTTTGCCCTTCGATATTTAAAGGTATCTTAAACTTTTCTTGGAGACGCTCGCTGACTGCGATCGCATCTTGCAGAGAATGAATATCATCTAGTAAAATAACAAATTCATCTCCTCCCAGACGAGCCACTGTATCCATAGTTCGCAAGTCTTCTGAGAGGATTTTGGCGATCGCCATCAGTAATTTATCGCCAACTAAATGACCCAAACTATCATTAATAATTTTAAAACGATCGAAATCAATAAAAAGTACCGCAAATAAGTGGTTTAGATTGCGTTGAGAATTTTGCCAAGCGCGCTCGATGCGATCCATCAATAAGGTGCGATTGGGCAAACTAGTTAAGCCATCGTAAAGAGCATCATGAATTAACTGCTGTTCTGCTTTTTGACGTTCGATAATTTCTTGTTTTAGCTGTTGGTTAAGAGCTACTAACTTTTGATTACTAATCTTTAACTGTAGAGTTCGCTCCTGGACTTTTTGTTCTAGCTGTTGGTTTAAGCTCAAAATTTCGGCTTTGGCTAATTGTAGATCTAGTTGATTTTTGACTCGTAGCAAGACTTCTTCAATCTGAAAAGGTTTAGTAATATAGTCTAAGCCTCCAACTTCAAAAGCTTTAACTTTATCTAAAACATCATCTAAAGCACTGAGAAAAATTACAGGGATATCTTTGGTTTGCGGTTCTTGTTTTAGCTGTTGACAAACTTCATAGCCATTCATATCAGGCATATTAATATCTAACAAAATCAAATCGGGAGTTACTTTAGCCGCAACTTTTAATGCAGTAGCACCATTTTTAGCACAGCGAATTTTATAACCCTTTTCGTCTAAAGTGCTAGATAAAACCCGTAAATTATCGACAATATCGTCAACAATTAAGATATTTTGGCTTTTTACTAGAGATGTATCCATCTTGATTTAATTGATGTTAACTATGTATTGTTTGCTGAATTAAGTTAACGATTTCATCAAAATCAAAATCATCAACTTTATTTTGCAGTGTTTGAGTCAAAAGAGTATGCTCCTCAGGTATTTGATTGATTAATTTGGCGATCGCATCCTCATCTAATTCTGATGCTGCTTGTTCTAGCTGAGTTAACCATTCTTTTGGCATGACCTCTAAAGAGGTAGAGTTAAGCAGGAAATCAGAGTTTAAAGCTAGATCGATAGCTGAAGAATCCCCATTTCGATCGTAGATGTAATTCACCTGTAAATATTGTGCCATTTTGTCAAATAGAATTTCTTCGCGAAAGGGTTTACGGACAAAATCGTTACATCCTGCCGATAAAATGGGTAAGCCTAAACCAGTTCCTTCTTCTGACTGTCTGCCTGTTTCTGTTTGCGTAAACGCATCAAATAAAGTATTTAATTCTTCGGGGGCAATTCCTGCACCAGTATCGGCAATTTCAAATAATAAGAGCTTATCGTTGGCTGCATCTGCTTTGACTCGTAAAGTTACTCCGCCTTCGGTGGTAAATTTAAGAGCATTATTTAGTAGATTAATTAATACTTGCCGTAATTTACGTTCATCGGTACGTACGTAGTTCGGTGTATTTGGATGACGCTCAAATAAAAGCTGTAGGCTTTTGGCATCAGCTTTAAATTCTAACATTTCGACCGTGGTATTGAGGAGGCGATGTAGGTCAAAGCTAGTAGATGTTCTCCGCTACGATTAACTACTGCCAGATTTTCTAATTGCGATCGCGTTGCCGATTTATCCCGCTGCATAATTTGGGTAAAGCCGAAAATAGCATTTAAGGGAGTCCGTAATTCATGACTCATATTGGCGAGAAAAGAGCTTTTTGCTTTGTTGGCTACTTCTGCTGCTTCTTTGGCAGTTTGTAGTTCTTTGGTACGCTCTACAACCCGATTTTCTAGTTCTTGGTTGGTATTTGCCAATTCTTGATTGGCAGTATCCAACGGCTTTGTTGCATGAAGAAAAATTGAGCATCGAAATGAGGCTAACAGAGTCATGGATTTATAATTCAACGACATAACTCTCAGGTTTGCAAATTTGAATCATTCGATTAAGAGCAGAACATTGCAAGAATAGTTCTACTGCCTGATTATCGAACTGGCGAGAAGCCAACTTGCCTCCGAAGATGCATTTGAGGCGAAACATGGTGGTTTCAGCTAAAGAACGGCGATGGTAACCACTTTCTCTTTTCCATTTTTTACGTCCCATTTTACGTATCGCTCTTAAGTTCTCATCTCGTGGTAGTGGTGGAGCTTTACAATTACCATGTTGAGAGATCTTTGTGAGAGGAAATGCTTGGGTTTCCCAAGCTGATTCCACTCTCACGGTGGCATTTTTGCGTGGCGGAATTGTTGCCCTTGATTGTCTTTGCTTGAAGCTCCCCAAACGTCTTGATACTGTACTGTGGTCAGGAACAGGTAGATCTAGACTCATTAGTTCAAATAGTGATGATACAAATCCTTCGGTCTGTCTTCCTGCCAAAGAAAAAATGCTTTTAACGGTACTCATCGTTGCGATCGCCATATCACTATAAGTTTGAGATGCTCCTTTTTTACCTGTTTTCTTTTTGACTAACCATTGTTCTAAAACATCTTCATCTAACCAAAATGTTAGACTTCCTCGTTGTTTTAGTCCTGCGTTATACTCAGACCGCGCAAGGCGGTCGCTCGCAAGCACCTGAATGTATTCAGGTGAACGAGCGACCAGTTGCGAATGCGCTATTGATTCTTCATTAGTAGGTTTTGGTTGTGGTTAACTTGCTAACAAGCGACGGCGGACAGCTCGAATGCATTCGAGCTTCCGTGCGCTTCAATCTACCATTTTCAAGTTTCTACCCTTCGCAACTCTATTTATGCAACAACGCCGTATCCAACTCCTGGTTAGTGGCATCTAGTTGGGTAAAAGAAGACTTTAACTGGCTTGCCATCTGGTTAAAGGAATCAGCTAAAACACTTAACTCATTGATTCTTTTAATCCTGACAGTTTGATCTAAATCGCCACTTGCGATCGCCATACTGGCATTACTGAGGCGACGAATCGGCTTTGTTATCCAACGAGAAGTGATTGTTCCTTAAAATAGCTAATAAATTGTGATCCTCGTCATAGAGAGGATAGTTAACGGGGACGGACAAGATATCTGGTATTCCATCCCAGGCATAAACATCTGTCCAAGTTGGTTTGCCTTTTTTGACTGTTTCGGTGTACCAAGATTCTTGTAAAGGGTGATAGGGAGTATAATCTACTATCTCAGTGCGCCTACCTTGCTCATCAACTCCATAACCATAAGAATTCCAGTTTGTCTCGGCAGAAAGCTCATCAATCGTAAAACCACCATTTTCTAGCCATCTTCCCGCCCCTGCATATTCACCCGTGGGTAAAGCATAGGAAATATAACCGACATTTTTAAATACTTGTAACTGTTGCCAATGATAAAGTCCTGCGGTTTTATAATCTCTAAGATTTAGCAATCCTAGTTTGACTGCATCAACATTAATTTGATTAATGGCAACGGCAGTTTTAATATAATTATCTAAATGTAAAGAAACGCGATCGCTTGCTTCTACTTGTAAATCCGCAGCCAGAGAATTTACAGCTTTTTGTCCATTACGAAAAGATAGATAACCAGTAATACTTACCGCTGCAAAAATTTGTAAGATAAATGGAACGACTAAGATTAAGGGTAAAGCAATACCTTTTTTTTGTTTGGGTATATTATTCTTATAGGTTGTCAATAATTGACGATCTAGCTTAAAGCTCATAGGGGCTGAAGTAAAAATTCATAGCCATATTATTCCCTTCTACCAAGTCAAAATGACGATCGTCACCGATCGGGAAAATCTCTCAGTCAGAAATTATTCAGGTAAAGCAAGGAATCAATTACTTAGACCAAATATTTTTAATATTTAATGCCAAATGTCAAAAGGCATAACTGAAAATAATTGCTTAGACTAAAAGAGGTTACGTATAGTAAATTTTATTTTCGGCTAATATGGCTATTGGACAAGATACCCTGTGGGAAAAATTTATCCAACCGTTATTTGGATTTTTAATCGATCGCGAAGCACTAAAAGAATTATCTGACAGTATTGACTGGGAGACTGAAAGCGATCGCCTGAGCAATCCTGATTTAATTTATCCTGAATACTATAAATCTCAAAATTTTCACGGCATTAAGGGAGGTTATCTTAATTCCGGTGCAGCCATAAGTTACGATCCTGTTACCAAACACGCCTTACCTCCTAATGAAGATTGGAATCGAGAGGCAGTAATCAAAGCAGTCACAGGCAATCCTTTTAAAATCATCGATCTTGGTTGCGGAACAGGTTCAACCACGATCATGCTCAAACAGGCTTTTCCCAATGCCGAAGTTATTGGCTTGGATTTATCGCCTCAAATGCTGGTTATGGCAGAATATAAGGCGCAGCAAGAAAGATTAAATATTCAATGGCTACATGGCTTGGCTGAAGCAACTAGCTTTGATGATGGCGAATTTGATTTAGTTACCGCCTCATTGCTATTTCATGAAACTCCCTCGGCAATTTCTCAAGCTGTATTAAAGGAGGGATTCCGGTTGCTGAAACCAGGAGGACAGGTCATAATTTTGGATGGTCATCAAAAGACTCTGCGTAACACCACTTGGCTTACGGACATATTTGAAGAACCTTATATCGAAGAATATGCTGCGGGTAGTGTCGATGCCTGGTTAGGTAAAGCAGGATTTACTCAGGTATTAACCGAGGATGTTTGGTGGACAAATCAACTAAGCACAGGAGTAAAATCGATTAGCAATTTATAGTTTGATAGTCGATACAATAGATATATGGGTTTGAAAGCGGTTTTATTAGATTTTAGCGGTGTAATTATCGATGATGAAGAGATAAACCAGGCATTAGTTGCAGAGATAATGCTGAGTGAAAATTTACGGGCTGATGAGTCTGAATATGCTCAATATTGTCGAGGTAGAAGCGATCGCGCTTGCTTAAAAGATATATTGGCTAATCGTGGTCGTATTTTACCTGATGAATATTTAAACAAGCTAATCAAAACTAAATCCAGTGGCTACCGACAGCAAATCGAGCGGTTGGATAAATTACCTTTATCTCCTCACTTGGCTGAATTTTTGGCGCAGTTGAAAGAACAAGGTATTGCCATTGGCTTAGTAACTGGTGCAATCCGTTCTGAAGTTGAATACATTTTGCAAAAAGCTGGACTGGCAGAATACTTTGATGTCATTGTTGCAGGAGATGACCTCGAACAAAGTAAGCCTGAACCTGAACCCTATTTGCTAGCGGTAAAAAACCTCAGCTTACAATCATCGGAGTGCTTGGCAATTGAAGACAACCCCGTAGGTATCGAAGCAGCAAAACAAGCCAAGATACAAGTAGTGGGTATTTCTTCTATTTATCCTCTACATATGTTGCAAAGACAAGCTAACTGGACAGTAGATAATTTTTTAGAAATTGAGCTAGACCGAGTAGACGAAGTATTGTCCCAAGCTTAATTATTACTATTGTTGGAAAATTATTTTAATTAAATATTTATGTTAGAAGCACGACTTGAATAGTAAGTCGTGCTTTTTTAATTGACCAACAATCATTTTAATGAGTGATCGAATACCTATTTTAGTAGTGACTTCAGTCATAGAATATCTTATTTAGCAACTTTATACTGGCTTTATAGAAAAGAAAAAACTTTAACAACCTTTTAAACTTAGTCAGTATAAATCATGAAAAAACAACTATCTTTTGCCCTACTAACCGTTAGTATTTTTAGTCTTAATGTTCTTCCAGCAAGAGCTATTGGCACTATCGATTTAAAGATTTCTGATGCCCAAGCCAAATTTATATCGCTCGCTAATGCTCAATGGTGTGTAGAAATTCCTTACATGGGGGTATTCTGCTGGGATCTTTAAAAACTTCTATTATTGCTATTGTTAGAAAATTACTTTAATTAAAAACGCGGCTTAAAGAATAAGTCGCGTTTTTTCCATTGTTAAAAATAATATAATAGCCCTAGTTTTAATAACATAATCAATTTATGGCTATCTCAATTTTTTATCTTCAAGGTTAATTGGTTCACTCCTAAGCATTAACCATACTGTTCTTCTGTATCTAAATCAAATAGCATTTGTAAAGAACGTAAACAATGACGGCGCGCTTCGATATCTTGCTGCGCTCTCAACTGCACCATCGGTTCATGAAGAATTTTATTCACAATCCCTCTGGTTAAGGCTTCAATTACCTCTTGGTGCTTTTCTCCAAACTCTGAGCCTAAGCGAGATAAAGCTTTTTCCATTTCTTGTTCGCGAATGCTTTCTACTTTACTACGCAAACAGCTAATTGTAGGGACTGTTTCAAGCGATCGCCACCATAATATATAATTATTAACTTCTTCTTCGATAATGCCTTCTGCCTCTTGGGCTATCTTACGTCGGCTTTCTTGATTTGCTGCTACTACTGCTTTGAGATCGTCAACATTATAAGCGTTAACGCATTTGATTTCGTTTACGTCGGCAGCAACGTTACGGGGAACTGAAATATCCACTAGCATCAGAGATCTATCCAATGTTAGTTCAGCTTCTAATTTGATTCGATTTAGTATTGGTTCAGTAGCCCCAGTACTGGTGAAAACCAGATCTGATGTGGCAACTGCTTTCATCATCTCGCTAATCGGATAAATAGTAATGTTGGCTTGAGCAAACTGTTCGCAGAGTTTTTGCGCTCGTCTATGGGAACGGTTGACGAGGGAAATATCTGTTACTCCTTTAGACAGCAAATGCTTAACAAGCAAGCAAGCCATTTTCCCTGCACCAACAATAGTGATGCTATGTCCAGGAAGATTATCAACTTTGGTATGAACTAGCTCTACAGCAGCCGAACTAATCGAAACTGCACCTGTACCAATACTAGTTTCGCTACGAACTCTTTTACCTGTAGAGATAGCCTGTTTAAATAGACGATCGAGTAATCTGCCTAAACCTTGATATTTTTGTCCTAGCTTATGGGTATTTTTTACTTGAGCTAGTATCTGTCCTTCTCCTAAAACTAGGCTTTCCAAGCCTGCGGACACACGCATCAAATGACGCAACGCATCTTCTCTTAGAAGGGTAAATAGATTAGGGCGAAGTTCCCGCAGGGAAATCTTGGCTTTCTCAGCTAAGAACTGACTAATTTCTTTAACACCCTGTTCTATATCTAAAGCTACACCATATATTTCTAAGCGATTACAGGTGCTAATAATGGCTATTTCCTCGATGTGAGGATAACCTTTGAGCGTTGCGATCGCATTTTCTATCTGAGCTTCAGGAATGCTTAATTTTTCTCGCACTTCAACTGAAGCAGTTTTGTGACTTAAACCAACAACTACAATATTCATTATTTTCGGCAAATTTTGCTCTAATTAATATTTATAGCTAGTACTGCATAAAGACAACGCAATCTATGCCTAGATGCTCAACATAAATATTAAAGCTAAGGATTTTCTAAAAAAAAAAGTTATACCAATTCAAATTAAAAATATGACAGATCATCGTTTGTAAAGGCTAACGGCTGTTCGCCCCAAGAGATGTATCTCAATCAAATTTTTTTATTTAAGTTTGAGACGGAAAGAGACCACAGCAGAAAAAAGATTTTCTGGCTATAGATCTCTTCCTACCTTTAATCATTTATACAGTTTTACCGTAGCCATTTGCGTGTCTACTCAATCAAGATTTACATAACTTCAAAGGTAAACACGACTACTCCTTTATCTTAACTGTAAAGACTTAGGCTGATCGAACATATGAACTGTATCTACGAAACGTGCGGTTTTAGACTGAGAAGAAATAACTAGGCTTTGAGTTCTAGCACCACCTTTAAAAAAGCGAACGCCGTTCATCAATGTGCCAGGAGTAATACCGCAAGCAGCAAACAAAACTGTTTGACCATTAGCAAGCTCTTCAGCGGTGTATACCTTATCGGGATCATTGATGCCCATTTTAGACAATCTAGCTAGATTGCTTTCTTTACTTTCGCCGATCAAACCAGTCTTGACAACTTCGGGATCGTAAATTAACTGTCCTTGGAAATGTCCACCCAAGCAGCGCATAGCAGCAGCAGAAATAACACCTTCAGGAGCAGCACCAATACCCATTAAAGCATGGATATTTGAACCAGAGAAAGCGCAAGAAATAGCAGCAGATACATCACCATCAGCAATTAATCTTACCCTAGCTCCTGCACCACGAATTTCTTTGATTAAATCTTCATGGCGCGAACGATCCAT
Organism: Waterburya sp.; assembly: GCA_965218345.1. Lineage (GTDB taxonomy): Bacteria > Cyanobacteriota > Cyanobacteriia > Cyanobacteriales > Xenococcaceae > Waterburya. The sequence goes on along the minus strand of CBDCKS010000002.1, from coordinate 2,947,036 downwards.
GACTACTACTACCAATTCTTCAATAGAGCGACCAAGACAATCAGATAGAATTTTAAGGTTTTCGGTAGGAGTTTTATTAATATCTACATGACCCTTCGCTAAAGGAGGTGCTGCTAGTTTTCTCATATAGAAATCTGGTGCAGCAAATAATCCACCTTTCTCGGAGATTGCTAAAACAGCCATAGAGCCATTTTGACCATATGCCACTAAGTTAGTTCCCTCACAAGGATCGACGGCTATATCAATTTCGATCAGCTCATCTGGGTTGCAAAAATCTTTAGCATCTTCGCGAGTACAAATACCTACTTCTTCACCAATATAAAGCATGGGAGCATCATCTCTTTCTCCCTCGCCAATTACAATACGACCACGCATATTGATTCTGTTCATACGCTCACGCATTGCCTCTACTGCTACTTCATCAGCAGTATCTTTTTCTCCTTTGCCCATCCACTTAGCAGAAGCGACAGCAGCTTGTTCTACTACCTCAATAATTTCTAAACCGAGGGTTGTTTCCAGCAAGGTTTTCCTCCCTATTTGCTTGTATTTAAATTTCTTTTCAAAAGCGATGAAGTGTAGTATATGGGGTTTTCCCCATGAACAACTTCATCAAGAAGCGATGCTTACTCAAGTCACAGATTACCAGAGAGATGTATCTCAGATATTTATTAAGTTTTAATAAGCTCTGACAAATAGAAAAGCATTCATTTAATTATCTTATTATTTCGCAATCAACAATTATTAAGTTTAATAACTACTTTTGAAAAGTAATCAGCTTTCGCTATTAGATAGATATTTTATTACATTATGTGTCAAAACAAGCTTTATATTTGGGGCATCGCGGAGCTTGCTGTTGAATTTTATACATTACAGAAGTCACTGTTTATGGCAATCAGCCTTTTAGAAATACTTAAAGCTATAAACTAGCTACAAAACTTTCAGAAAAGCATTATTTATTAATTAATTGTATATTTAAGCTTACTTGCTGAGGATTTAAAGTTAAGATCTAAGTATATTAATTAGCTGAATTTAAAATCGCTACTAAAAAGAGACTTCAAGCATCATGACCTCTACTGAATTATTAACTTTAATCGCTTTACTAGCTCCTGGTATGGCTTTGTCTGTTTTGATTATGTTGACTTTCGCCAAAGGTGGTTAAGCTGCTTACAGGATAAAATAGCGGTCAACTAGTATTTAAAGCTGACTCTATTACTTATAATTTTTTCTTGAGACAGTAAAAAAGCGATCGCAGATAAATGCCTGATTTTGTTAGGTAATGCTATCTTAAAAAATGGCAAATTTCGCAATTTTAAGCAGTTGCAGGTTAATCTAAAGCTCTGGGGGTTCTTTTGTCAAAGAATGGTTAGAAATAGAAGAATCGGTTAGTTTTTCTTCCAAATCCATTCTTTTCTCCATCTGGCACAAAAAATAGCCTGTCATCATTGCCGAGGCAAGCAGGTGAGCCAAGTTTTCTCTGTCCGTAGTTACCTTAACGTTAAAGTCTCCTGCGGGCAGCACTCCTACAAGTCCCTGAACATTTTGAGAGATAATTTGTTTGACCTCAGGACTGGCAGATTGGGCAATCTGCGCCAAAACATCAGGATGTTGCTGACGCAAATACTGCATCAAAGTATTATAGTGCTGTTCTTGTGTTTCAGAATTTAAAAAATCAAAGTTAAATATCATTCGTTACCCAAAATGGATTTATCTTGACTCTACTTTGACACAATTTTGGATGATGTCGCTAGTAAAAAATACGGGAAAAGATACTTAAGATATAGCCAAATCGTTAATTTCAAAGTATTGGTGAAATTTATTGGTCACCTCTAACCAATAGGAGCGACCATCAGCCTGTTCTCTTTTGCGGATAAATCCCAGCCTGACTAGTTCGCCAACTTGTTGATAGGCACTGCTGCCCCGTAGATCGATCAGTTCAGTTTGCAAAATAGGGTTTCTTAAAGCCACCGCTGCTAAAGTTCGTAACGCTCCTTTACCTAATTCTGCTGGCACTAATTCCTGGAGTAGATTTTCATATTCTGCTTTTAGCTGCAAACTATAGCCTGCTTCTGTTTCTACAATTTCCAAGGCACTGTGACGATGAGCATAGTCATTCATAAGCTCAATCAAAGCATCTTCAACCAACTCATGATTGACTGACTCAGATGCTTGCGGTCCTTCCTCTGGGGATATGTTACTTGACTTAGGGGCTAAGGAAATCAGACAGGCGACTATTTCCTCAATAGAAAGTGGTCTACCTTTGATATAAAAAATTGCTTCAATTTTGGTGGTTAATTTCATCGCCAAAGATTGTTATTAAAAAGGTTTTTAGGATGACCGCGAAGGATGCTATCAACTATAGAGCATATCCAATCACGGTGTTGGTTTAAGTTTTGTCAAAGGAAAGAAATGACCTACAGGACCACTGCCAGCACCGATATCGAGGGAACATTCCAAAGCACTAGTAACAAAATGCTTGGCATCAACCACCGCCGACCACAAATCTTGACCTAAAGCTAAATTGGCACAAATTGCTGCTGAAAGCGTACAACCTGTGCCGTGAGTGTTATTGGTTTCAATAATTTTTGTTGATAAAGTTTTAATTTCTTGCCCATCGTACCAAATATCTTTTCCTCGATCGCTACCCGAAAGTCCTCCGCCTTTAGCCAGAACTACGTTTATCTTTGAACGCTCATGAATGGCGATCGCCGCTTTTTTTAGTTCGTCTAAAGTATTGACCGTTAGACCGCTCAAGATTTCGGCTTCATAGCGATTAGGTGTAACAATTACAGCTTGAGGTATCAGCAGGTCTTTTAGAGACGCGATCGCACTATCATCAATCAACTGTACTCCTGTACGGGAAACCATTACAGGGTCAACCACTAACTGCTGTAAATCCAATCTTTCGATTTGTTGAGCTACCGCTTCAATAATGTCACGATTTAATAACATTCCTGTTTTAACTGCCTGAACTTTCAAATCTGTAGCTACAGCCTCGATTTGTGCTGTTACCATAGCAGCCTTAATAGCCTCAACCTGAGTCACGCCCACAGTATTTTGAGCAGTAACGCAGGTGAGCGCGCTAGCACCATGAACGCAGTACATAGCAAAAGTTCGCAAATCTGCCTGAATTCCTGCCCCGCCACTGCTGTCAGAACCAGCAATAGTTAAAGCTGTTTGGGTCATGGATTTACCCTGTAGATTTAGTTTTTAGGATAACGTCTTCGCTGAAGAAAATCGGGAATTTCGATGCGCGAGCGATCGCTTTGGTCGGGTCTATTTCTTTCTGGCTGAGGTGCAGCAGGCATGGTCGGGAAAACACTTCGTTGTTCTTCTTGAGACTCTTCTAGGTCTATATCTTCTCCCGTATCCCCATCAAAACCAGTAGCAATAACGGTAATTCTGACTTCTCCATCCATAGTTTCATCAATTACCGCACCAAAGATAATATTGGCATCTTCATCAACCACTTCATAAATACTATCGGCTGCTGCATTTACTTCATGGAGAGTCAGGTCGTAGCCTCCAGTAATATTAATTACCACACCTTTAGCACCATGAATAGATGCCTCTAATAAAGGCGATGAAACAGCAGCGATCGCAGCTTCTCTGGCGCGAGATTTACCTGAACCCATGCCAATCCCCATCAGTGCCGAACCAGCATCAGCCATAATTGCTCTGACATCGGCAAAGTCAACGTTAATCAGACCTGGAATAGTAATAATGTCAGAAATACCCTGAACACCTTGGCGCAATACATCATCAGCCACTCCAAAAGCTTCTTGTACTGGAGTCTCTGGAGAAATTACCGACAATAACTGGTTGTTAGGAATAACAATTAGAGTATCGACTCGGCTGCGGAAAGCATCGATACCTTTTTCCGCCTGTTTAGTGCGTCTTCTGCCTTCAAAAGTGAATGGTCGAGTTACAACACCTACAGTCAAACAGCCCATTTCTTTAGCCACTTCGGCGGCAATTGGGGCTGCTCCAGTTCCTGTACCGCCTCCCATCCCAGCGGTGATAAACACCAAATCTGTGTTTTCTAGAGCATGAGCTAATTCATCTCGCGATTCTTCTGCTGCTTTTTGCCCAATAGCAGGATTTCCTCCCGCACCTAACCCTCTAGTGATTTTTTGCCCGATTTGCAGCTTTTGAGGAGCCTGAGCGTTGTCTAAAGCCTGAGCATCAGTATTGATTGCCCAAAACTCAATACCTGTAACTTGGCTGTCGATCATGCGGTTAACTGCATTACAGCCGCCGCCACCTACTCCCATTACCTTAATTTTGGCGACGTTGCTAGGCACTATTTTATTACTCCTACTCTCTTCTTTGGGAATTTGAGAATTGTGATTATTTTTAAAAGGTACTCCCATTGTGTGACTCAAAGAATTATTTCCTAAAGCTAAGGGTAACTCAGAACTATAATTATTTTCGTTATTGAAGGTACGGACAGTTTTTTTTTCTAAAGACATGGGCGTAAATCAAAGTTTCCGAGCTGGGTTTTCTTAATACTTAACTTAACTCTGCAATTTAGCTCATTTTATTATCATCTAAAGTAATTCAAACTGCAAAAAATATTAAAGTTTTTGTAACTATTAAACACATAAATTCAATTGTCCTCCAAATATTTACTGAATAAGTAGTTAAATCAGCCAATTGTCTCAGAGAAAATACTTATGTTATCTCTTAAAATTATAAATAAGATTAGTACTTTTGAATTAAGTCTAAATTAGGATTGCTTAAGTCAATATAGGCGATTTTGCTATTTTCAATATAGTCAGGTAAATTTTGCAGTTTAAGCATCGTTTTGAATTGCCTTTTTAATTGCAACAAATCAGAACCTAAAAATATTTTTCCTATTTTGGTATGCAAAAGTAAATTTCCTGATTGACTCCACTGTAACTCCGTAATTTCTAATTCTGGATATAAAGATATTAGTTGATATATGTCAACCCATTCTGGCTGATACTGAATTTGATAATTTAATACTTTAAGTTTTGGCAAAGCAAAATCTGCACTTATATTGTCATAAAATTTTTGATCTATCCATAGACCATTCGTATCCAAAAAACCAACTTTCCCTTGAGATGTAGCTAAAGCTATTGGTACTTTTTCCTGAAGCGAAACTATTAATTTGGGCGGAATAATTATTCGATTAATTCTTGCCCCTGCAATTGAAGGGATAGATTCTATTTGTTTGGCTAAATTTAACCCATTTATTTGGAAAATAAATTGGGGATAAGAAATTTTCAAAGCATTATAAATAGAGCTTTTGCTAATCAGCTTTTCGCCATTAATCTCAATTTGGGATTGATGTTTAATTTGCCAGTAAGGTAAAGTTGCTAGCAAAAAAATGCTCACGGCACAAAATACTACGAAGCAAGAACGCCAAAGAGTCTGACGAGATAAACGAAGATCCTGAGCTTTAACCAAAGCTAGCTTATATTTTATTTGTGGTGGAGGAAATGAGCTCATGATCTCAGCTTTATTCAAAAGGGTAACTATTATTTCCTGGTTTAAGAAAGTTATTATTAGGACTTAGGCATCTAGTTGTCGGTTGAGACTGGAAAAAGCGCGAAGTTAAGGCGCGTTTTGCGAGACAGTTGCGTTGGGCGGGTTCCCCGACTTGAGCAAACTTCGTAAGAAGGTTAGAGGTTAGAGGTTAAAGTAATTCGAGTATTCCCTTTGTCTCCTTTTTACCCCTTGCCAAGAGCTTAATTTTACGTTCAACTGCGTAAGTCCTATTTATATAATTCACGTTATACATTAACCATGATGTCTAGAATATACTAGTAGTTACTCAGTTCTGTCTTTAGCCTGTAGAAAAAATAAATATAATCTTCACTGCCTTTTATCATTTTTCTCTGTCAGAATGAATAGCTTGCTAAGGCTATTACGTTTAGACGTTGCCAAATCACTAATTATAGAAGTCATCTGTGGTAGATTAGACTTTAACTGTGGGAATTGCTTGTCGTTTCTTAATTTGACAATGTTTATTTTATTTTTAAACTTATGGTAATTACAAAAAAAGGGCTGATTTTGGGAACAACTGCTGTAGCTTTATCAGCTGTTGCAGTTGCTGGAACAGGTATGTACCTATCTCAAAGTCAGGCTTTCATGCAAAGTGGTCCAAAAGAAACAGTGGACGAAGTCTGGCAAATTATCAATCATCAATATGTAGACACAAGCTTCAATCATACTGATTGGTCAAAAATTCGTCAGCAATATGTCAAGGATGCTACCTATGGAAATAAACAAGATGCTTACAAAGCAATTCGAGAAATGCTGGGTAAGTTAGGAGATCCCTATACGCGCTTTATGAATCCAGAGGAGTTTCAGAATATGCGCATTGATACTTCAGGAGAGTTAACTGGAGTAGGTATTACCATTGCTAAAGATGAAAAGACAGACGGGCTAATAGTTATATCTCCAGTTGAAAATACTCCAGCGTTTAAAGCGGGTATCTTAGCACAAGATTTAATCACTAAAATCAACGGCAAAGATACTAAAGGAATGGATGTCAACGATGCGGTTAAATTAATTAGAGGCGAAGAAGGAACTCAGGTTACTCTAACAATCGATCGCCAGGGTAAAAAGAAAGACTACAATATTACTCGCGAAAAAATTGAGATTCATCCTGTTAGAGCATCCGTTAAAGATAGTAACATTGGCAAGATAGGATATATTCGCCTCTCAACCTTTAATGAGAATGCTGCTAAAGATATGCAGAAGGCGATTGAATCTCAAGAAAAAGAAGGTGTTGTTGGCTATGTCCTAGATCTACGCTCTAATCCAGGGGGTTTACTTTACTCGTCGATTAATATTGCTCGGATGTGGATTAATGACGGTACGATTGTCTCTACTGTCGATCGCCAAGGAGTAAGCGATCGCGAATCAGCAACCCACAAAGCTTTAACGCAAAAGCCTTTAGTTGTTTTGGTCAATGAAGGTTCAGCCAGCGCCAGCGAAATTCTTTCTGGTGCGCTGCAAGACAATAAACGAGGAACTTTACTCGGAACAAAAACTTTTGGTAAAGGTCTAGTACAGTCAGTTCGTCCTTTGGGGGATGGCTCTGGATTAGCAGTAACCATTGCTAAATATCTTACCCCTAGCGGTAGAGATATCAACAAGCATGGAATCGATCCCGATGTATTAGTAAAATTGAATGAAAAACAGCTAAAAGAGCTTTACGGTGGCGGTGCCGATAATTTGGGTTCAAAAAATGATCTGCAATTTTCTAAAGCCATTGATGTATTAAGTAAAGATTTGGCACAGCAAGGTTCTAAACCTCAAGCAGCTAAATAAAACTAAAGTTATTAGCTATTGGGGCTTGCATTTGCCCGCTCTAATTAAGCCAATCTTTTTGGCGATCGCTTCTTGTTCGTTGGTAAATGAACCCCATTGTTCTTGCTCTGGGGTTTTTGTTTGAGATTTGTCAAAAACAACTACTGCACAAGTTCCATTTTCTTGCTTGATTACGTACCAAAACTGCGTATCGCTCATGACTTAGCCAAAAATAAGGGGCTATAATACTTGCCCCAGCTTTTGATATTTTAAATTAAACGAAATGAGAAATTATTCTGAATCACTACGACCAGGATTACGGGTAGGATCGCTAGATAGGAAGCCAAATATGAATATTCCAATAAAGAAAAATACGGTGATGTAAACAACAATTTTGAGAGTAGCCATGTTAATTATCTCCTGATGAGTCTAAAAAAATGTTGACAAATAAATTGACCAAATTATTAATAAGCGTTTCTAGTTTTAAAAGTAGACCCAGTAACCAATAATGCTATTGGGAATAACTACGTTATGCGACTGCAAGTCACGAGCGTAATCAAAATTTTTGAAACAAATATTACGTAATTATTAAATCATACCCGAATACACTACCATAAATTCGATTTGTTCTCTGATATAGATTTAAGTACTTAAAACATACCTACCTATGGCTAATTCCGAATTATCTCCGTTATTACGAACCCCTCTTTATAGTTTGGCACAAGCCGAAAAAGCAAGATTTACTGCCTTTTCTGGCTGGGAAATGCCCGTACAGTATTTAGGGTTAAAAATTGAACATCAAGCAGTCCGCACCCAAGCAGGAATGTTTGATATTTCTCACATGGGTAAGTTTACTTTTGTGGGCCAAGATTTAATTAGTGCTTGGCAAAGTTTGGTACCTTCAGACTTGAGCCGTCTTCAACCTGGAGAAGCAATGTATACGGTGTTGCTTAACCCTCAAGGTGGAATCATCGACGACATTATTTTTTATTACCAGGGAGAAAGAGATATAGAGCAAAAAGCTGTGGTTATTGTTAATGCGGGAACAACCGACAAGGATAAAGCCTGGATTTTAGCAAATATGCAATCTGATTCGGTGTCGATGGCAGATATATCCCAGCAACAGGCTCTAATTGCTTTACAAGGGCCTAAAGCCAGTCAGATTTTACAAAGTTTAGTGACAGAAGATATAAGCGCGATGAAGGCTTTTACTCATCAAACCGTCAGCATCAATAGTAATCCTGCATTTATTGCTCGAACTGGCTATACAGGAGAAGATGGTTTTGAAATTATGCTTGAACCAGCAGCAGCAGAACAGTTATGGCAATCTTTTTTAAAGGCGGGGGTAATTCCCTGTGGTTTGGGTGCTAGAGATACTTTACGCTTAGAAGCAGCAATGAGCCTCTATGGGCAAGAGATTGATGAAACAATTACGCCTCTAGAAGCTGGCTTAAACTGGGTGGTGCATCTAGATGACAAGCAAGACTTTATCGGACGCTCTGCCTTAGAAAAACAAAAGGAAGAGGGAGTAAAACGCCGTTTAGTAGGTTTGGAAATGTCAGGTAGACACATAGCCCGTCATGGCTATCGCGTTATGTCTGAAGGGAAAGCCGTAGGAGAAGTAACTAGCGGTACTTTAGCTCCTACAGTCAAAAAAGCGATCGCCCTGGCATATGTGCCGAAGTCTTTGAGCAAAGTCGGACAGGCTTTGGAAGTTGAAATTCGCGGTAAAACCTATCCTGCGACTGTGGTTAAAAAACCTTTTTATCGTTCACCCCATCGTTAGACTAAAATCTTTCCCAAAATATCAAATTAGGTGGGCATGATGTAAATGAGTGTCAATAACAGAATATAATTTCGATGCCCACCCTACTAAAACTTTCGGGAAACGCCCCTATTGTTCGATCCAATTTTTGGCTCTGGTGACTGCTTTTGACCACATAGCAAAATTCTCTTGAGCCTGAGATTGCCCCGCTCCTGGTTCAAATACCTTGTCTACTTGGCGATCGCTAATCAACTTTTGGTAATCAGACCAAAACCCAACCGCTAAACCTGCCCCAAAAGCTGCGCCTTGGGCGGTGGCATCTAGCACCACAGGGCGTTCTAATGCCACTCCTAAAGCATCTGCCTGGAACTGCATCAAAAAGTTGTTTTTGGCTGCCCCACCGTCGATTTTGAGCAGAGATACGAGCTTGTCACTATCTTTGTTGACCGCATCGACTACTTCTTTAACCTGATAGGCGATCGCTTCTAAGACGGCTCTAACCATGTGTTCTTTCTTGACCCCGCCAGTAATGCCCAAAAATGCACCACGGGCTTTCATATCCCAGTGGGGCGCACCCAAGCCACTAAGGGCAGGAACGAAGTAAACTCCGTTAGTGTCTTCTACCTGATTAGATAAAGACTCAGTTTCAGCAGCATCCTCGATCAAACCCAAACCATCTCGTAACCATTGAATAGATGCTCCCGTAGTAAAAATAGCTCCTTCTAAAGCATAGTTTGTTTGTTCTGGAGTACTCCATGCCACTGTAGAAAGAAGCTGATTGTCTGAACGGGTTACTTCTGTGCCTGTTTGTGCCACTAAAAAGCAGCCTGTGCCATAGGTACATTTGAGCAATCCAGGGCGATCGCAGCCGTGAGCAAACAAGGATGCTTGCTGATCTCCAAAGATGGCAGCAATGGGAATTTCTGCCCCCAACAAATTGCGATCGCTTTTGCCAAACAACCCCATGCTAGGTTTAATTTCTGGCATAATTTGACGAGGAATATCAAATAGCTTGAGCAACGACTCGTCCCAATCTTTAGTGTCAAGGTTCATCAACATGGTACGGCTGGCATTGCTCACATCAGTAGCATGAACCTGTTTGCCCGTTAGATTCCACAACGCCCAACTGTCTACTGTCCCCGCCATCACGTTGTCCCAATTAGTATCAGGCTGATTTTGCTTTACCCAATCAATTAGCCAGGCTAGTTTGGTCGCCGAAAAATAGGCATCTAAAACTAAACCAGTTTTCTGTTGAATGACCTCTGCTTGTCCTTCTGCTCTAAGGCGATCGCACATAGTAGAGGTACGGCGATCCTGCCAAACAATTGCTTTATGTAGTGGTTTTCCTGTAGTTTTGTCCCAAAGCAAACAGGTTTCTCTTTGAACAGTCAAGCCAATAGCCGCAATTTCTGAAGCGGTAATCTGGTTATCGGCAATAACTTTTTGCATAGAGTCATTAGTATCCCGCCAAATTTCTACTGCATCATGTTCTAACCATCCAGGATGGGGGTAATGTTGAGTTAATTCCTTGTATGCCTGACCGACAATATTCCCCTGGCGATCGAATAATATTGCTCGATTGCCTGTAGTACCTAAATCTAGGGAAAGAATGTATTTTGTGTCGGTCATTGATAATACCCAAATTCTACTTATGCTTGTAGGTTTACAGCAAAGTCAGGACTTAGAAATGTTTTATTAAGTTTTTTTTACGTTTCGGTTATTTTAGAGCGATCGCCATAGCAAAATTATATCTTTCTGCTCAATTACTACAGGAATAAACTATAGCTAGATAAACTTAAGATTTAAACCTGTATTTTACGTCTAGTTTGAATTAAAAACGTTTGATCTTTTCGTTATGTTTGAAATTTATCTGTGAGAACCGTAATTTATTCCTGGGGGAACTTTCCCCCAGACCCCAATCTCGCGCGTTCCCAAGTCCGCGTGGCTTCCCGTTTAGGGATGCCCTCGTGTCGGACGCTTGCGCCTGACGGTGACGCGGTGAAGCAGTCCGTTGCGGAGGTTCCCTCCGTTGTAGGAACTGCTGAACCCTTTAGGGGGTCGCTCGCCTGTTGGGGACGTGACGACCTCCCCAAGCCCCTTCGGTAAAACTTCAAATCTGGCTTACTTTGGCTCAGTTAATTTCTAGGGGTTCTAGTCCGAAGTTAAATTTGTTTAAGCTGAGTTTATCAAAAATATTTTTCTATCGCGTATTCTATGACTTTCATAAGCTAACTAAATATTCAAAAAACTTCTTGCCATAGGACTTCCTTGCGCCTAACGGCGACGCGGTGAAGCAATTGCGGTGGACGGGTTCCCCGGCATAAGCAAACTGAGGAAAGACCCCGCGTCGCCGACAGGCGCAAGGGAATGCTTTCCGATGCTGAATCCTTTAGGGGGTCTCACCGCTAAATTCACACGCTTGCGTATTTTATTCGTTAAAGTTGATGGGCTTACGTCCTGGCTGTCTTCTGAAATCTTCTGAATAATTATCAGCTTCAGAATCGTCGTAATTATCATAGTCATCTTGCTCAGAATCATCGTAGTCATCGTAGTCATTATATTCGTCTGCATAGTCAGCTTCAGAATCATCTAATGGCTGATAATCGACTACAAAATCTCCAGGAATAGATTCATTCCGCTCATCGTTGCTTCTGTCTACTACCTCAGAATCATAATCATCTTCTGGTTCATCGTAGCTTCTACCTAAATCAGCCAAATTAGCAGGATTTGGTCTACTGTTAGCAACAGATGGAGGAGTATTAGGAGCGCGATCTTCTCTGACTGGACGACGACTGGGGCGAGAAGCACTACGAGAGCTATCTGCCCATTCATCTTGAGCGTTCCAGCTATTATAGTTATCAGAGGGAGGAGCGGAGGGACGACGACGAGGGCGAACATCTCTGGCTACATAACTGTCTTCAGGTTGACGGGGACGGGGACGTTCTGCAAAATTATCGGGTTCAGGACGGCGAGTTTTGCTGCGTCGGGGTTCATCTCTTAGATCAGAAGTGGAAATTGGTCTTTTTCTCTCGGCTGGACGGCGAGCAGGACGAGGTTGAGGATCGTCGTAGCCTCTCAATCTGGGGCTATTATAGTTTGGTTTAGCCCCTTCATAAGCGTTGTCATAGGGGTCAATTTTATCTAATTCTGCTTCAGTATAAACTCTAGTACGGCTGACTGGGCGATCGCGATCGACAACAGGAGTATTGCGCCTAGCTTGCTCAGTCGCTACACCTCGCATCCGAATGCTTTCAAATGCAAAGAAAATTGCTGTCCCCGTAAGCAAGAATTGACCAAACTGCAAAATTGGATCGAGTCGCCACCCATTAAACAACAAGATAATACCGCAAAGTAAACCCACCGCAGCAAAGAAAATATCATAATCTCTTGCCAACTCAGGGCGAATTGAACGCAGGAAAAACAGCCCAGCCCCTGCCACTGCCAAGAATATACCTAAAATAGCTGCTGCATTCAGCCCGAAATTGACCATTAATGTTCTCCTATTGCTCTATAAATTTTAACTGATGAATATCTTTACCTTGACCAATAATTGGCTAAATTTATTAAATAACTATTATCTAATGCTATTTTGGCGATCGTGTATTTTTATAAAAAGTAATAGGGCAATGAAACATAGACACTACCATTACTGTCTTTTCTCTACGTAGAGAATATCCCATTGCCCACAAAAACCATAATAATTCTAATGTCAGTACTGACAAGCAATCAAGAACCGCGTTTAACTTTGTCGCTCTGACTCAGAACAATTAGGGCAATAGTTGCGGGAATAACTACAATCACAGCACCCAAGGCTATGCTCAAAAGAAAATTGGTTAATGAAGGAGTCATAATTTTTTATCCTGATTAATTTTGTTTATTTAGTAATGATTTAGGTTGTGTAGTAATTTTAAAAGTTTTTTAACCAAAACTAAAGCTATTTACAACACGACGCTTTAAAAAGCCCATCATATATTGTAAAGGGATGGTGGTCATCAAGTTCAGAAGAGGCTAGATCGAATACAATTTTTGCTGCTTAAACTTTAGTTTTGAGCTTAAACCGACTAGCCCGTAAAACAGCAGTACAATAAATAGTAGATATTTACATCGTGTAATATTAGCAGCACTTATCAGATTAAATCTCATTGATGTATTGATGTTATGAATTTATCAAGTCTAGGTACTTTGGGTATAAGTCTTTTGTTGGGGTTAATGACAATTTTGTTTATTTTTAGAATTGTGCTTACCTGGTATCCTCAAGCAGAGCTTACTCGTTTTCCCTTTAGCTTAGTTGTTTTGCCAACTGAACCTTTTTTGAAGCCTTTGCGTAAAATAATTTCTCCCATTGGTGGAGTAGATATTACGCCAATTATCTGGGTGGGAATTCTAACTCTGATCAGAGAAATTTTAGTTGGACAACAAGGATTAGTAACTATGGCATTAAGCCATTAATCCTAAAAAACCATCAATTAGTCACTCAGATGTTCGGCAATAAAATTAGTGTATATTTCGCCTTGAAGAAAAGCAGGAGTTTCTAAAATACGCTGATGGAACTCAATGGTAGTGGGTACTCCAGTAATAGCACATTCTCTTAAAGCTCTTTTCATACGCTTAATTGCTACCTCACGATTTTCGCCCCAAACAATTAGTTTGCCGATCAAAGAATCATAATAAGGAGGAATTTCGTAGTCGGTATAGACATGAGAATCCATTCTCACTCCTAGTCCTCCTGGGGGTAAATAGGCACTAATTCGTCCTGGATGGGGGCGGAAGTTATGTTTGGGATCTTCGGCGTTAATTCGGCATTCGATCGCATGACCCGTCAATTTCACCTGATCTTGGGTAAGTCTCAGTTTCTCTCCCTGAGCTACGCGAATTTGTTCGGCAATCAGATCGATCCCTATGACCATTTCCGTAACGGGATGTTCTACCTGAATACGAGTATTCATTTCCATAAAGTAAAAGTCCCCAGATTTATCCAAGAGAAATTCTACTGTCCCCGCACCTACATAATCGATTGATTTGGCTGCTTTGACCGCAGCATCACCCATTTTCTGGCGCAACTGGGGGCTTAAGACCGCGCTAGGTGCTTCTTCTAAAAGTTTTTGATGACGACGCTGGATAGAGCAATCTCTTTCACCTAAATGAATAACATTACCGAAACTGTCGGCAAGAATCTGAAACTCAATGTGACGAGGGCATTCCACAAATTTTTCTAAATATACCCCACCATTACCAAAAGCTGCCTCAGCTTCTCCTTGAGCAGCTTGGAACATTCTGACTAAATCTGTTTCGGCATATACTAAACGCATTCCTCGACCACCACCACCAGCAGTGGCTTTAATCATTACGGGGTAACCAATTTGGCTGGCAATTGTTTTTGCTTCCTCTTCATCACGTAGTAAACCGTTGCTACCAGGTACAGTGGGGACACCCGCTGACTCCATAGTTTTTTTGGCAGTAGATTTATCCCCCATGGCTAACATCGCTTCTTTTGACGGGCCGATAAAAGTAAGCTGATGATCGTTACAAATTTCTACAAAACGGGCGTTTTCGGCTAAAAAACCATAGCCAGGATGAATGGCATTAGCATTACGGGTCAAGGCAGCAGCTATAATGTTAGGAATATTTAAATAGCTTTTACCAGATGGGGGAGGGCCAATACATACACTCTCGTCCGCCAACTGAACGTGGAGAGCTTGGCGATCAATGGTAGAGTGGACGGCTACGGTAGCAATGCCCATTTCAGCACAGGTGTGTAAAATGCGTAGAGCAATTTCCCCTCGATTGGCGATTAGAATTTTGTCAAACTGCATTCTTTGAGTAGATAACTAGAGTCATGTTTTAGAATAGAGCTTTTTATGGCACTAAGAAGAGATAAGATTGATCATTTACCTGATTTTGAAGCTGGGCGATCATCACTCCAGCCCCACCAAGCAGTGTCACACTCGCACTGATAAAATTCTTGCCATTTGCGACGACCATCTACACTTACAGGTGCGCGACGATTTAGCCAAACATTTCGCGCCTTTTTAGGGTTAGATTTACAGCTAGGACAGCAAAAATCAACTGCATGCACTGCTGATTTAGTCCATTCTGGAGGTACTAAAGCAAAAGCATCCATAAATGTTTGATAATAGTTTTTAGAATAGTATTCTTAATTATCCCTTAGTTTCTGACTATTTTGCGTAACATCAAGTGATTAATTTAACGGGCTTTGAACTAGCGTCCTCATCTTTATTACTTTACTGATGTTACGCACTCACTTTTTCTTGAGGGGTTAAAGTACCAAGTAGCAGATAGCAATTAATTAATATTTGTTACTTGCTATTTGCTACTTAATGCCAATAGCTTAATTTTTCATTTTACTGCGTAACGTCAGTTACTTTATTAAAGGTATGTGAATATAGTTCAATCAAGCCCCGAGCGAGGATTGAACTCGCGACCTCGTCCTTACCAAGGACGCGCTCTGCCACTGAGCCATCGGGGCGTTTAGAGTCTAGGATAGTATAGCATCTACTACTTAATTAATTAAAGAAGATGAAATTAAGTTGCGATCGCAATTCTTAAGGTAATTCATTTATTCAAGATGCTTTCCGCAGTGGGGACAGGTAGGATTACTGCGCTTACGCTGTACTTCTTCAGCAAAGCCAGAGGCTAAAATTCCCGTTGGTAGTGCTACCAACCCTAATCCCAACACTGCAATAACTCCGCCTAATAATTTGCCCATCGGCGTGATGGGATAGACATCTCCATAACCAACGCTGGTCAAGGTAACAACAGACCACCACATTGAAGCAGGAATGCTAGAAAAGAGTTCTGGTTGAGAAGCTTGTTCGGCGAAATAGACCAAACTGGCAGAAAACATGAGTAGGGTAAACACTGTGAAAGTAGCTGAAAGCAAGTCATGGCGTTTAGCAGCAACAACTTTTCCCAAAGTTCTCATGGATTCGGAATAGCGACCTATTTTTAATAATCGTGCCAGTCGCAGCAGATGAATTTCGGGAATAAAAACTAAATTAGGAAAAAATATAAATAAATAATAGGGCAATATTGACAGTAAATCGATCGCCGATAAGGGTTTGAAGATAAACTTAATTCTGCCCCAAAGAGGATGGCGATATTGTCGCTCTAAGGTACAGATCCATAGGCGTAAGCAGTATTCGATGGTGAAAATAATAACGGAAAAAGTTTCAAAGTTATTAAAATAGCTTTTGTAGGGAATAGAGATTGAATACACAGTCTCAAAAGCAAAAGCAACAACGTTTAAAGAAATCAGCGCAATCATAAAGTTATCAAAAGCTTTGCCCAACAGGTCATCGTAGTGAGTAACCTCTAACATTTTGAAAATAAAATATTTAAAACGGTTTCTTTTAAACTTTCTCCGTCTGACGGTAGAGCGATCGCCATATCCTGAACGTGGTTTAGTCTTAGTCATATTCGCTGCTTTTTAATTGGTAAGCTATTCAAATAAGCGGTGGGGTTTTCAGGGTCAAACTGCACGCCATCGTAAAAGGTTTCAATCCCTCTAGATGTGCTTTTAGGGATTGCTTGCTCTTGAGCGATCGCCTGTGCTGCTTCTCGCCATAAATCTTCGCGGTTAACTTGCTTAATCAAATCTTGAGTATTGGTATCGGCTGGCAAATATCCCCAGCGAATGTTTTCAATCAAAAACCAAAGATCGTGGCTTTGATAGGGATAGGAAGCCGAATCTTGCCAAAATTTCATCCGATACGGACTATTAGTTAGAATTTGTCCGTTACCAAAATCAAAGTTACCTTTACTTCGCGACAAAATATCTTTAACTGGGACATTGAAATACTTTCGAGCCGAGACTATCTGACACATTTCATCTTTATTAGCCAGATCCTCACACCATATTTGCGCTTCTAAAACTGCCATCAACATTGCTTTACTAGCACGAGGATAACGCTCGACCCAATCGGCACGCATTGCCAGAGCTTTTTCAGGATGATCTTGCCATAGTTGTCCCGTAGTTAGAGCAGAATGACCTACATTACGCCTAATTATCTGAGCGTTCCAAGGCTCTCCCACACAGAGCATATTCATCGTTCCTGTTTTGAGGTTTGCCAGCATTTGTGGTGGTGGGACGACAAACATCCATACATCTGTATCGGGATTGATGCCTCCCGCTGCTAGCCAGTAACGAATCCATAAATCGTGAGTCCCTCCTGGAAAGGTCATTGCTACCTTGAGTTTTCTTCCTGGACCTTTGCTTTTGGCTCGTTCTGCTTCCTCTCTAAGTTTTTCACTTTTTAAACCAACCCTGTTATAAATATTCGCTAAAGAAATTCCCTGACCGTTGACATTCAATCGCGCCAAAATATTCATTGCTAGTGGCCGATCTGATGTAATTGTTCCCGCAGTCATTAAGTAAGGCATGGGGCTAAGAATATGCGCTCCATCTATGCCACCTGCTGCCGAACCTCGCACCAAATTGTCACGAGTGCTTCCCCACGATGCTTGTCGTACAACTTCAACTTGAGTCAAACCATATTTGCGGAAAAATCCTTTTTCTAAGGCAATTATTAAAGGAGCAGCATCAGTCAGAGCAATAAATCCCAAGCGAATTTGGTTCACTTCTAGCCCTTTGCTAGTAGAGGCTGCATAGTTAACAGATTGAGTGGTTTTTTCTGGAGTTTTAGACGCACAGCCATAACCGAGAAGACTAGCAGCGATCGCGCCTGCCGAACCAACAAATCGCCTTCTGGAAAATTGGGACATTAGTAAATATGTTGTTCGAGTAGCTTAAAAAATCAAAAATAGTACAGTCTATCTAGCCTAGAAGGTGTGAAAATACTCGATGTTTAAACTATAGATGATGTCGTTTTAATACTTTCGTATCAACTTTTACCAATCTGTAAAAGATCTTCTGACTCAGACTAATAGACCTAAAAAATGTCCTTAGTTTTTCAGAAAATTTTGGCGATCGCTTCTTAAAATAATGTCTATATTTTAATAATTTTCACAACCCTAAAAAACTTGATTCAATATTTGCATCAATAAATAACCTAAACAGCATTAAAAGAGTCATAAAAAGTAGAAACAGTAACTATGAATACGTTTTGTAGATTTTGCATCCTTCTATATTGATTGCCAAGCGGTAACAAACCCTACTGCCGATTGATTAGTGTTTTATTAATATCTTTCTAATGTTTTTAAAACATCAGAATAAATAAGACATTATTGGCATTCAAACTTATAAATCTAAATCACCAAAAAATAAATTATGCTCAAAAGATTATGGTCATTCAGTGGTCGATACCGCATTCTACATTTATCATGGTTTGCCTTCTTATTATCCTTTGTAGTCATATTTAACGCAGCTCCTCTAGCTGAACCGATCATAGAAGAGTTTGGACTAAGCGAGCTGCAATATCGGACGATGCTCCTGTGCAATTTAACTTTGGCGATTCCGTTTCGGATTATCTTTGGTATGTTGGTAGACCGCATCGGTCCTCGCATCGTTTTTTCAGGTGTCTTGGTTTATGCTGCCATTCCCTGCTTCGCATTTGCCTTCGCCCAGGACTATAACCAGTTGCTTTGGAGCCGTCTAGCTATTGGCGTGGTTGCAGCAGGATTTGTCGTTGGCATTCGGATGGTGGCGAATTGGTTTCCTCCTCAAGAAATTGGCTTTGCAGAAGGAATTTACGGTGGCTGGGGGAACTTTGGCTCTGGTGTGGCTGCGATCGCTCTACCTCTGGTTGCGACTGGGGCAAGTTTTTTTGTGGGTGGTCAAAGTAGCTGGCGATATACAATCGCCCTTAGCGGTATCGTTGCTGCTGTTTATGGGGTGTTTTATTTTTTCAACGTTGAAAATTCACCACCCGATAAGGAATTCAAGCGAGCTAAGAATCCAGGCGCGATCGAAGTGACGACTAAAAAGGACTTCTGGCTGATGACAATGTCGAATTTGCCTCTATATGCTGCTTTAGGCATCGTAGCTTGGCGATTCAACGTAGTTGAAGCCTTAAATTCCACGGCGGTATTCATTATCTGTGTAGCCTTACTCGCTTTATACCTATTCCAAACTTACTGGAACTGGAAAGTAAACCGACAGTTAATGGCAGGTCAAAAGCGTTATACCCCCGAGGAACGCTACGATTTTTCCCAAGTAGTCCTGCTAAATTTGACCTACTTTGTCTGTTTTGGCTCAGAACTAGCCGTTGTCTCGATGATACCGCTATTTTTTCGAGCGACCTTTAACTTACCTCTAGCGTTAGCGGGAGCGGTAGCTTCTAGCTATGCCTTTATGAACCTAGTCGCCCGTCCTGGAGGTGGTTTGATCTCTGATACAATCGGCAGCCGAAAATGGACATTGGTTATCTTGCAGGCTGTGACAGGAGTTGGCTATCTAACAATGGGCTTAATCAACGGTGGTTGGTTGCTTCCCTTGGCAATTGGCGTGACTATGTTTGCCTCTTTTTCTGTCCAAGCAGCGGAGGGCGCCACCTATGCAATAGTCCCCCTGATTAAGCCACAGATTACTGGTCAAATTGCTGGAAGCGTTGGTGCCTGGGGCAATGTAGGCGGGGTGAGTTTCCTACTTCTCTTCAGTTTCTTACCTAAGACTGATGCTGGTAACAAGATTTTCTTCTCGACAATGGGAATCAGTAGCTTGATTATGTTTTTTCTGCTTTGGTTCTTTCTCAAAGAACCTACAGGCTCTCATGAGGAAGAAGAATTGGAACTGCAAACGCCAGCAGTATCTAGTAAATTGACGAATGAGCGATAACAGGGCTAAACCCAATTCACAATTAAATTTACCAAGAAACTTTTCGATTTGTTCATCAAGTACCGATTATTTACTCTGCCTGATTTTAGGATTATCAGATAACTCTAATCCCTTTCGCCTAATATTTTCCAGAGTTCGACTTCGCCCCTGTAAATCGGTGTTGTGGTCGGTTCTGTTGTATTAGTCAAAGCATAAATAATGGGAATCAAACCCACAGTAATTGAAGAGATAAAAACCAACAAAGCTATGATTATTTTTTCGCTAACGTTGAAATGTCTTAAGTAAAAGGGAACATACAGTGTATCGCGGGACATTTTTGGGGATTTCATTTCAACCTCTTTTACTCTGTCAACAAGTTTTTAGCAATTGCACAATCGCTCTAGTCGTTAAGAGCATACGTTTCAATTATACAAAAAAACGAGAAGAATGTAGCTATTGTTACCGTTTTTCTCAAAAAGAGCAAGGAAATTAACAGATTTTATTTAGTTAGGAGTCATTACATTATGTCGTCGGATAGTCAAATCGAAATAAGCGATTACGACGCGAGCCGTAGCCTTACGGATCGCAACGGGACTGATAATAGTTTGGAAAGCATTAGCAATAAACAACTGACTTACTCACAGCTCGATCTTTGTGCTGTAGTTATAGGTATCTTTGGCGGTATAGTGGCTACTATTTACTACTTCGTGCTAGAAGCGATGATGCACGGTATGTGGCACACTCTGCCTGAAATAGTCAAGCCTTATTTTCCTGGCTGGCTTGGGGTCAGTAACTATGTCTGGATTGCCACTACTGTTGGCGGTTTTTTTGTCGGTTTAGCTCTTTATTTCTTTGGGCTTCCTGGAGAAATGGCTCAAGTAGTCGATAATATTCATAACCCAGGCAAAATTGATATTCGCAAAACTCCAGCAATGATTATTGCTTCTTTGATTGCCATTACCTCTGGTGGGAGTGCGGGACCGGAAGCACCTTTGGTTCAGGTTAACGGTAGCTTTGGTAGCTGGTTGGGAGAGAAATTAAAGCTAACTAAAACCTCAGTCAGGATTCTCACCTTTTGCGGGATGAGTGCAGCTTTGGGGGCTTTTTTTGGCGCACCGATTGGCGCAGCTTTGTTTGCCCTAGAAATTCCTCACCGCCGAGGTTTACAATATTTTGAAGCGATTGTACCTACGATTATTGCAGCAATTTTCTCCTTTGCTGTCTTCCGACTAAACACGGGCATAACTATCGGTGGTTTTTACCACTTTGAAGAAGTTCCTGCATTATCTCCTCAAAACCTACTAGAAGGCTTAATTTTGGGCGTAATTGGTGCTGGATTGGCAGTGATGTTTATTATCATCTTCCGCATCATTGGTAAGCTACTTAAACCTTTAGAACATTATCCGATTGTTTTAGCAACTTCGGGTGGTTTATCAATCGGTCTAATTGCTTTTGCCTTCCCGCAAACCCTGTTCTTTAGTGAGGCACAAATTCAAACCGTAATTGAAACAGGGGCTGGCTTAGGTGTCGGTTTGTTGCTGGCGATCGCCGTGGCGAAAATGTTTGCTGTTAGCTTTACCCTACATTCTGGCTTTTTGGGTGGCTTTATTTTCCCCTTGTTCTTTATCGGTGCCAATGTCGGCTATGCAATATCTTTAGCAGTACCACAAGTTCACCCTACTGTTGGCATGGTCTGCTTGATGGCAGCAATCAATGTAGCTGTTACCAAAACTCCAGTTAGCACTAGTATTATACTTAGTGTACTTTCAGGAACAGCAATGTTACCTGTAATTGCGATCGCCTCTTTTGTCAGTTTTGTCTTAACTAGTCAAATTACCATGATTAAAACCCAACGATGTCGAGACTTAGAAGAAGTTGACTCTTCTAATCTAATTCTCACAGAAGTGACGTTAGTTAAAGAACAACAAACTGTAATTTCTGGTTTAAATAAACTGAAAAAATTAGTGAGTACTTAGGCTAGAATTTATGAATTTTTTGGTGACAATCTCTGTACTATTAGTTTCAACTTGTTTCTTTTGCCTAATCATGACTACAGACTTCGGCTGGGGTCCAATTGTTTATATTGCTTCTTTCTTGGGCGGTATAGTTTTAATCGGTTGGGCAGGTGTCTCCTGTCTCGACCTTTTTAAAGATTAAAGTGAATTTAAGATCGCTTTACGGTGAGCTATTAGCTTTAAAAATAATCCTGCTCAATACTTATTGTTTTGATCCAGTCATCTAGATTATTTTTTAGTTTTTAGAGTCACCTATTATTTCTTCTTGGAGCTTCATCAGTAGATTTTTTGCAGCTTTGATTGGTTACTTCTGCTTCTGCCTGCATTTTAGCAACTAATTGGGAATCTGCTAGGGACATAGATTTACGGGTAATTTTTGAGTTAGGTAGTGGTTCAAGAGACTCTAAATGTGGTGTTAATCCAGTGGTTTTCTCAATGGGAATCGCTAAACTTGTGCGTGTGATTAATTGCTGTAACGCAGGACAAGGTTGAGAACCATCTTGATAAATTTCAGGAGAGTCCCAAAGAGGATAGGCGTGCTTACCATTTATCCCAACTACTTCTCCTTGGCTGTTTAATAAAGGACCTCCGCTCATCCCTCTTTGAACATTGTTGGTATAGCCTATTTGATATCCTTCCTCAAGAGCTTGGTTTAAAATCATAGCAACTCGACCTGACTTAAGCACAAAACCATTTGGCTCATCATTTTGAGGCTGTTTTGAGATAAAGGGAGAAGATATTCTTTCTAATTCAGAACGGGGAAACCCAGCAGCGTATATTGGTTCTCCAACCTCAAGAGATAAAGAACTACCAATTTTTGCTGTGGGATAGGTATTATTGGAGTTAAATTCTAATACAGCCAGATCATAATTTTGTTTGGAAGTTAAATTGGTCGCAACTTTTGCTGAATAAATTTTTCCATCAGCAGTCTGAATCCTATAGGGAGCATCTCCTGCCCGCAAAACGTGTAGATTGGTAATCGCAGTATATTTTTGACCTTCTTGCAGCACAATAAAGCCAGAACCCAAAAAATCACCATTCAATATTTTGACGCTGATGCTAGCTGCATGGTGACTGATTTGCTTGACTAATTCTTGATTCGTAGTGCTACCAACAATTTTGGGTTTTAACTTAGAAACATCTCCAGACAAAAACATCCCAGTGCCAATTAAACAGATTATCAGTTTTGTTAGCTGGGATGTGGATTGTAAGAAGTTAATGCTTGCAAAGATTGTTTTCCCAAAGCCTTTGTTTTCTGACCCTTGATTAGGTAGCCATTTCATTAACTAGTCTTGATAAGTTTACTCTTATCTCTATTTTTAATTGTTTACGGGTACAGCGTCGAGAAATTTTGCCATATCTACATAAAATTCACCGTCAGAGTAGAAACCAGGGTCATCTCCACTTAGAGTCAAAGTTTGTCCACTAACGCTACGACGGAAATCCACAAGTTTGACTAGTACTCCTTCTGGATCTGTACCCTGCTTTAAAGTTACCAGGACGTTTTCTTCAGGACAAGTACCGCCGCGAGTATTGGCTACACAAAGTACAGGCATTTTGTTTACATTACCTGTACGAATAAACTTGAGATTGCCTTTGTCTAAAAATCCTTGGAAACGCTGTGAAACAGCACCGCATCGGTTTTTAGGAGTCCATCCACCAGAAAAGCTATTTTGCCAGTTAATTAAGGATATTCTGCCTCTGGGGGTATTAACAAAGGTAGTCCAATCTCCATTAAGTTGAGCGCAATAATAGGTATTGGTGTCTTTAGTTTGTGCTTTAGCTGGAGATGCGATCGCGCCACCAATAATAACGCCTAATCCAGCAAGTATGACCGCTAACGATTTTATTTTCATGATAATTCTTGAGATAGATAGTATGAGCTATAGAAAGAAGGATACATTAAGTATTTATATTTACTACTAATGTAGCAAAGTTTGTTTCGTCAGAGTTTTTCACCTTGACAAATTATAAACTGCACACTACCCAAAATCGAATTAACTACGATGTCAATGAGCGAAACTAAACTACGTCTAATGTGAATTAAAAAAAGCTGACTTTTCTATTTTTATTCAAAATTTGTCTGTAAAAACCAAAATATAATACTGGGGGAACTTTCCCCCAGACCCCCTGTTGGGGACGTGACGACCCTCCCCAAACCCCTTCCGTAAACATTAATCATGATTTCATTCATCAGTTAATTTCTAATTATTTAGATGGAGAATTGAATCTGCTTGGGTTAGGTTCTCAAAAAAATCTTTATTTCTCTTGAAATATTGGACTTTTTATAAGCTGATAGTCAAAAAGTCAATTCACATTAGGCGTAAACTATATTAATGCCTTATCGCCCAAAATAGATTGTTCTATTAAATCTCGCTTTAAGTTATGTCCAATTAGCACTAAACGAGTTTGTCTAGGTTCATCGGCTGCCCACGGGCGATCGTAAAAGGTATCAAAACGATTGCCTACTCCCTGCAACACCAAGCGCATTGACTTGTTTGGTACATTGATAAATCCCTTAACGCGATAAATCTCTTGTTCTTGAAGCAATTGCTTGAGTTGTTCTATTAAAGTTTCAGGCTCAAAGGCTTGTTCTGACAATAGTTCGATGGAGTTAATATCATCGTCGTGTTCATGTTCAGCTTCGCTATCGTGATGAGAATGACGGCTATCTAAGTGATCTTCAACCGCAGCATTAAACCCTAATAAAAGATCTGGATCGATTTCTCCTTTGCTTACGGTGACTATTTTTACCCCAGGCTGTAATTCTTGTTTTAGCCAAGCTTTGATTTTGCTTAATCTATCTTCATCAACCAAATCAGTTTTAGTCAGCAACACCATATCAGCACAGGCTAGCTGATCTTCAAAAAGCTCCTCAATGGGCGTTTCGTGTTCTAAATTTGGGTCTGCCTGTCTTTGAGACTCTAAAGCGTCTATATCTCCTACTAAGTTGCCTGTAGCCAAAGCATGGCAGTCTACTACAGTAACCACTCCATCTACGGTGGCACTGTTGCGAATTGCGGGCCAGCGAAAAGCTTGAATCAAAGGCTTGGGCAAAGCTAATCCCGATGTTTCAATTAAAAGACAGTCAATTTTATCGCGACGCTTTAGCAATTCCTGCATAACTGGATAAAACTCTTCTTGTACTGTGCAGCACAAACAACCATTGGTAAGTTCAACAATGTTGCGATCGCCATCTTCATCACAAACTTGACACGATCGCAATAAATCACCATCAATACCTATTTCGCCAAACTCATTAACTAAGACGGCGATGCGTCTTCCTTGGTTGTTTTGCAGTAGATGACGCACTAAGGTAGTTTTTCCTGCGCCTAAAAAGCCTGAAATTACGGTAACGGGAATTTTGTGCATAATAATTAAAGTCTGATAAATAATTAACCTAAGATGTTGCTAGAGAGAAAAGCAAACCCAATACCACACACGGCAAATCCAGCAAAACGTAGAGGTAAACCAGATAAAGTGGCAGATCTTTTAAGGCTTGATTTAGCGATGTAGAAAGCGATCGCGCTAATCCCTAGCTGAATTAAACAAAAACCAAGTAGATAAGCCCCTACAGCATCAGCCCTAGCACCAACAATAGATTCGCCATAGGCATAACCATGAAAAATACCGGCGATCGCAACAATTATAATTAATAAAGCTAAATTAGTTTTATTTTCTCTTGCCAAGAAGATACCCACAATTAGCACTGAAGCTGAAATAATTAATTCTGGTATCGGTAGATTGACGCTTTGTAAATGTATGCCTGTACCCATAGCCGTAGCCAGAATAAATGTCAGAGGAATAACCATACCTAATTTGCTGCTTAAAGCTGCCAGCAAGCCAATAGCGATCACAAAAACGAGATGATCGATGCCAATTACAGGATGAGCTAAACCAGAAATAAATCCTGACGCAAAACCGCTTGGAAGTTTTCCACCGCTAGCATGATGTGCCAAGGCGGGGGAGGGGATAAGCAGTAAGCTGATGCTTAATAAGACACTAGCCAGAAAACCCAACGCAGTTACCTTACGAGAAAGTTGCGCGATCGCACTATTTTTGTTCATAATTTATGATTAAATTTGATTCAAAACCATGTAGACACTAATCAATTAACTAGCTGTTTGCCAGCAAAAAACATAATATTTCAATCGGTATTAATCTTAATTGAATTAAGATCGATACTTTTTGGTTTAAATTATTTTGGTTTATTACTAGTAATAAATGCTTAAAAAATCAAAGCTATGTAGAGTAAGCCAACGACAATTGTTATGAAGTGAAATTAACACGATCTGTACCTCGCAGATATGATTTAGGTGTTGTTGCAGATAATATCGGCGGGCATTCTGACTACAGAAATTGAGGACAATTTCCTTACAGCTGCGGGACAGTGCCAGATTTTCACTGAACTTTCCCCTTTACATTTAATGACTGGTCATCATTAAAACCGATTTGAGCAGCATTATACTTTTGTTTTTACTACCATCTGCCAATCTACCACAGACAGGAGAAATTGAAATAATTTAGCTCACAAATACTGTGTGTATTAACATGGAACACAAAAAAGCGATCGCTTAATTCTCTTTGAGGTTGATAATAAAATATGTCCAAGAATCGGCTTTAAGTGATGATTACTGCTCAAATACTAAAAAATAACTTGTAATCTAGATCCAATAAATTCTATCTTTTGAGTTGATAACTTGCCTATTTTTGCTTCTAGTACAAGATCTGCTTTATTCACAGTTAAAATTTGTGAGATATTTATACCAATTCTCAGAAGTAATGCACTAAATTAAGAAGAAAGAAGTGCAAGATGAATTTTTATGGGGAACAAACTGAAAGTAGAAATTACCGAAACTGCCGAAGAGCTTAAACAGCAGCTCAAACACCAAAAAAAAGGTCAAGAAAAAGAACGCCTGCAAATGCTTTATTGGCTCAAGAGTGGTCAAGTGAAAAGCCGTCAAGAACTAGCACAAAGACTAGCTAGAAACGAATCTACTATTTATCGATGGCTCAAAAAGTATCAACAAGGGGGGTTAACTAGATTGTTAGAAGTGAAACTAGCACCTGGAACCAAACCCAAGATTAAGGGTCAAGTTTTAGAGCAACTTCAGTCGAAGTTATCTCAGCCACAAGGTTTTAAAAGTTATCGAGACATTCATTCTTGGTTAATCGAGTTATTCAAGCTGGAGATAGGCTATTCAACGGTACATCGAATAGTTCGCGAAAAACTCAAAGCCAAACTAAAAGTCCCCCGTCCGCGATCGCCATTGACGACGAAGCAGCAGCAAGCAACATATAAAAAAACTGCCCGAACTAATTCAGGTAATGACCAAGCATTTTGCCCATGAGCGTCCGATACGTTACTTCTGTTCAGATGAGAGCCGATGGGGACTTAAGACTCTGACTGGACGGGTAATTACTTTGACAGGAATTAAGCCTGTGATTGAGGTGCAATGGCCTCGCCAAGCCTTTTGGCTTTATGGCGCAGTCGAACCTCTAAGGGGACAAAATTTCTTCTATGCTTTTTCTCATCTCGATGCAATCTGTTTTAATCGCTTTGTGGCTCAATTTTCTGCCGCTTTTCGGGATACCTTAAATCTGTTGCAGTTAGACCAAGCCACTGCTCATATTTCTAGCCAGGTTCACTGGCCTGATAATGTGGTTCCTATCTTTCAGCCTTCTCATAGTCCAGAGTTAAATCCCATTGAACGGTTTTGGCAAGACCTTCGTAAAGACTTCAAAAATAAAAGCTTTAACAATCTTGCTTCTCTTCAACAGGCTATTTTTAGTGCAGTCAATTCTTTAATACCTGAGAAAGTTGCTTCCTTAACTTCTTATCCTTTTATATTAGATGCCCTGTCTATTTAGTGCATTCTTTTTGAGAATTGGTATTAGTTATGGAATTAATTAAATCCTTATAAGTTCTTGCTTTCAATTTTCTCAAAACTGCCTTTACTTTTGACCAAAAATTTTTGATTGGAGAAAATTCTGGAGAAGAAAGGCTTTAGCCGCATCTAGGAGGTAAATAAATTAATTTTGCACCTGCTGCTTCAATTAATCTTCTAATTTCTTTTCCTAAATGAATCTTAGCATTGTCCATGACAACGCAAGCATTTTTCCAAAGTTTGGGTACTAATTTGTTAGCAATAAAAGCTTCAAATGTTATTCCATTAACTGCACCATAAATGTTGCTAGACACGACGATTTGATTCGAGGATAAAGCAGTTAACAATGAGACATTTTTTTCTCTGTTTAGTAATTTTCGTCCTCTTGCTCTTCGACCTTTTAAAGCTCTAGCGTAGATCCTTAATATAGCTAAATTAACTCCTGACTCATCGATAAAAATTAGGTCTTCAACTGGAATATTTTTGATTATCAACCAAAATTCGACTCGCTTTAACAGAACGCGATCGCTTTCTTTTTCTGTCGCCTGAAAAGTTTTGTCTTGGCGAGCATTCCCTTGCGCCTTACGTCGGCGCGGGGTCTCGCCGCTTTTTTACAGTATAGTTTAACTGAAGAGTTATTCTTCCCATCGTTGAGCGACTTACATTGATTCCTGTTTTTTCCTCAAGTAATTCATATAATTCTGTCAAAGTTGCATCATTATTACTTTCAATAATTTCCATTAAAGTAATTATAGTTATTCCAAATAGAAACCATACGATAAAGATGGATATCACTACCTACTACCTACTACCTCTCAAGGATAAATTAGAAGGTACGGAAATTAATTAGAATGACTATAATTGTTCTCCTTGGAGTTTTCTTGGAGGATGTCCTCCTTGAATCTAAGGATGAATATTTCCTGTTTCTCGATATTGCTTGAGCAGTTTTTGAATAAAACTTTTGGCTACTTTAAAACGTTGAGCAAGTTTTCTGATTGAAACATCTTCTTGTTCATGAACCTCAATTATTTTTTTCTAAAATCAACTGAGTAAGGTTTCATTAGGAAATTTTAGTAGTTACTATTCAATGTCTAAGTGTACCTCATAGATGTAGGAATTGCTATATATTGAATATAAGAAAATAGTTGATCCGTTTTATAAATTACACTTTCAGTAATGTTCACACCAACTTTAGAAAGACTTCCTGTCGCCACAATACCCGCAATACTAATTAAGATATTTGGATCATCCATTTTTAGCTTATTTGATAAATTTAATATAGTTTATCAAAAATGCAATCAAGTTTGATAAGTATAGTTTCATCTTACTTAAAAAGCCTCAACATTAAGTTGCCTCTAAAAAAACAATTAACTACTGACAACTAAATCAATAAATGTTTACTATCCCTTGGAAAACAAGCATAAGTTATCTCGGACTAATTGCTATTTTGACTGGCTGCAACTCAGTGCCTGCAACCTCTATTGCCGATTCTGCTCCTGAACAAACCCAAAAGACAATCTCTACCGAGTCTTTTACCCCAACTCCAATTAAAATTACCCTAGCTGATTTACCCCAACCTTACGCCACCAACTCAGCTAGTAAATCTCCTAACGTCATTCCCGTACCAGATAATCCTGTGTTGCAAGTTCCTCCAGGTTTTGCTGTGAATGTATTTGCCGACAATTTAGAAGACGTGCGCTGGATGACGTTAACTCCTGATGGAGATGTATTAGCGGTGCAGTCTCGACAAGATAAAATCGTCTTGTTGCAGGATAAAAACAAAGATGGTGTAGCCGAAGTTGATCGAGTATTTGCCGACCAAAGTAACGGTTTAGATCAACCCCTGGGAATGACCTTTGCCAAGAACTCTTTTTATGTTGCCAACACAGGAGAGGTTTTACGCTTTGACTATCAATCTAGACAGCTAAAATTAGACGGTACAGGCACAGAAATTACTCAATTAACTCCAGGTGGCTACAACCAACACTGGACACGCAATCTTGTTACATCTCCTGATGGCAATAAGCTCTATATCTCTATAGGTTCGGCAACTAATGTTGAGCCAGAAGAGTTACCCCGTGCTTCAGTGCAGGTAATGAATTTAGATGGTTCAAATCGCTCTACCTACGCTTATGGTTTACGTAATCCTGTTGGCTTAGATTTTCAGCCAGTTACAGGCAAGCTTTATGCAGCAGTTAACGAGCGA
This sequence comes from Waterburya sp., assembly GCA_965218345.1. Lineage (GTDB taxonomy): Bacteria > Cyanobacteriota > Cyanobacteriia > Cyanobacteriales > Xenococcaceae > Waterburya. The sequence continues at coordinate 2,917,149 of CBDCKS010000002.1, read as the reverse complement.
GATTTATTGGGGGATGATTTAGTTCCCGATTATTTTACCCAAGTTAAACAGGGTGGCTTTTATGGCTGGCCCTATGCCTATCTGAGTCCTGACTTACTCGATCCTCGCCGTATGCAGGGAAATAAAAGCGAAAAACCAGATTTAGCAGCCAAAACTATTACACCCGATGTTTTGTTTCAGGCGCATTCTGCTGCTTTAGGAGTGCAGTTTTATGACCAACAAAAATTTCCCTCGAAATATCATAATGGAGCTTTTGTAGCTTTTCGTGGCTCATGGAATCGCGATCGCGGTACAGGGTATAAGATTGTTTTTGTACCCTTTGGCAAAGACAATCAGCCTCTTGGTTACTATGAAGACTTTTTGACTGGGTTTTTAGTTAATCCCGATGGCCCTGATACTTTTGCTCGTCCCGTTGGTTTATTAGTTATGCCTGACGGTAGCTTACTTTTGGCAGAAGACGGCAACGGTCGTATTTATCGGATTAGCTATGTTGGTAAGTAAGATGAGACCATTAGCTAAGTAGATCGGTGTAATTAAATATGAAACGGTGATGACAGGTAGTAGATAGTAGAGAAAATTTAAACTTTGACATCTTATTAAATTATTTCATCCACCTACTTAGCGGTTAATAGCTGTGTTTTGGGAAATATATAAAGTAGAAACAATCTTTTTATATTACTAAACATGAAAACAAAGAGAATTATCGCCACGATATTATTTGCACTAATTTTCACATTCAGCATAATTACACCAGTTAAAGCTGAAAAAATTAAAGATGTCAATTTACTACTAGGGCAAAATTCTTGTCTTTGGTGTGACCTTAGTGGTGCAAATTTGAGCAATGTTAATCTTAAAAATTCCAGTTTGGGATATTCGGATTTGAGTATTAGCGATCTCAGTGATGCTATTTTTATGAAAGCAGACTTAAGTTATGCAGAATTAAGTTACTCTAATCTGAAAAATGCCGATCTGGGTTATGCTGATTTAAGCCACAGTAATTTAAGCGGTGCTGATTTGAGTAATGCAAGTCTTTTTAAGGCTAATTTATGTGATTCAGATCTAGCTTTTGCCAATCTTAGTAGTGCCAACTTAAACGAAACTAAATTTAGTGATTGGACAGGTGCAGCTAATCTTTCTGGTACTAATTTAAAAAATGCCAATCTCAAAGGATCTATTCTCAAAGATGTAAGCTTAGTAAAAGCCGATTTATATGGTGCAAATATAAGCGGAGATGTTGACTTAAGTAACGCTAAATTAGACGAAGCTAATTTGGAAAAAACTATTCTGATTGGAGCTAATATGAAAAAAGCACATTTAAATCATGTCAACTTAGTTAATTCCGATCTCAGCTATTCAAATCTAAATTATGCCAATTTATATAATTCAAATTTGAGCAATTCCAATTTAAAAAGCTCTAATCTTGAAGATGCTATCTTGATAAATGTAGTTTTGGAAAATGCGAATTTAAGTGGTGCCAATTTGAGTAATGCTAATCTTAAAGGGGCAAATTTAAGTGGTGCCAATCTTGAAGGCACTATTTTAACTGGAGCAATCATGCCTAACGGTAGAACAAACAAGTAATATCTATTGATTATATTACTCCCCTCTCCTGCAAGGAGAGGGGCTAGGGGAGAAGTCAAATAAAACCACATAACATCATAATCAAACAAAAAGTATCGCCAGAAAAAGTCAAACGTGCCAAAGAATTACGGCGAGACATGACTTCCGCAGAGAAAATATTATGGGAACATTTAAAAGCGAAACGATTCCATAATTTAAAATTTCGTCGCCAGCAAATAATTAAAGGATTTATTGTTGATCTTTACTGTAACTCCTTGGAATTAGTAATCGAAGTTGATGGCAAGATACACGACAAGCAAAAAGAATATGATGCCTACGGCTAGCTTCGCGATCGCAACAGAGAATTAATTTTACAGTCCAAAGAATTAAAAATTATTCGCTTTGCTAACTAACAAATAATCGAAGATATAAAAACCGTTTCAAAAGCGATCGCTATCCAAAACTAAGAAAAATTGGCTCAATTCTTTAGATGTAGTAAATGTCAACAGCCTACAGATAAACAGTAAAATAAGTATTGAATCTGATCTAAGTATTATTAATAATATTCTTTAGTCTTTAGCTCAAATTCAGCAGTCAGTAGTTGTCCCCGTCATCCTCTGTATCTTTGCAGTACAACTAAGTAGGTGGGTAAAATTAATTAGAAGATAGTCTTAGTAGGAATTAAAAAGTAAAAAGTAATAAGCAGGAAGTAGGGAATAAAATCTTGCTTATTCGGTTTTATATTTAATTCTGCCTACTTGAGTCAGCAACCCCTTAAGTTCTATGGATGGTGCAATGCATAATTGTGACGGCTCTAACAATTTTGTTTAGCTCATTAGCGACTGGCGTATGTGTTCGGACTGGCTGCAAAGTAGTCGTTGCCGTAACAGGATGTGTGGCAATCTCTAAAATTCGAGTGGTGTGTAGCTGCTTAACGCGATCGCTAATAGTTGAGAGATATTCATCTAAAGGTGGTAAGGGCAAAAGCTTTTGTTCTCCATTGAGCGTATGGGCTAGATCATCTAATACCTGCTCGACCTGCTGGGGTCGAACATTTGACCCCAGCAGGTCAATCTGCGCCGTTAACTTTTTTTGTATGTTCGCTCAAAGTTTGAGAAGGCATGGCTAGGCAGAAATTTCCATAGCCATATTAGACACCTAGATCTTGCATCGCCAAGCGAATTTGCTCAATACGTCGGCGGTTAACTCCTAAGTCTGATTCTCCTACTCGTGCAGCAGATCTTACTTGAATTACATTTTCGTCTTCAGGAAAATAAAATTCGGCATCATCTACAAATTTAAAAATACGGCTGGTAGATTCAGCATGAATATAGTTACCTGTATCTTCAATAACTTGCGTGCGAGGTACAACTGACAAAACTTTTAATAAAGTTTCTTTAGCCGTAGCGCGATCGCTTTTATAAGTAATAGGCTCAACTGCGTGTTTCTCATCACCATATTGACTCACAACACAATTAGGAGAACTAGGACAAGCGGATAAACGATTATTATCTAAGCCAATAGCTGCAATAGCCGAGGCAGTAAATATTAGACTGCTCGATAGGGTAATAATAATACCAATGATAATTGAAATAAAACGGGACACGATAACTTAACTCTCTAACAAAATACTCTTTTACTATAGAGTGATTTTTCATTTTAAACACCGCCAACAATCAGCTATAATCTCAATCTTGCATGGTTGCGATCGCGCTCATCAAAATTTTTAATCAATAAATCAATATCTGATTAGCATTACACCAGAGAAAAAGAAATCGTCAGCTACCAAGAGGCAAAATAAGCTAACATTCTATGGGAATTGTTACCTTACAGAGTTTATGCCCAAAGGCGAAGTTATTGGATTAGGAAGATCGGGAATTGCTGCTGCGAGATTACTTCACAAAAATGGTTGGCAAGTCACCCTAGTAGATTCGGCAACAGAAGAACAGATCGCTTCTAGATCTAACGCGCTTCAACTAAAAGCAGCACAACAAAAGTTGATCGCAGAAGGAGTTAGAGTTCAGCTAAATAGTAGTGTGACTCTAGAATCTTCAAATGCAGCAGATCTAATCGTCGTCAGTCCTGGTGTACCTTGGGATACTGTTAGCTTAGAAAAAGCCAGAAAACAAGGTATCGAGACTATCGGCGAAATTGAATTGGCTTGGCGTTATTTAAATAAGATTCCCTGGGTTGGTATTACGGGAACCAACGGCAAAACTACTACTACAGCTTTGATTGCAGCAATATTTAAAGCTGCGGGTTTAAATGCTCCTGCTTGTGGCAATATTGGCAATGCTGCTTGTGAATTAGCAATTCAAAACTTTGATGCTGCCAAGTCCAAAGCTTTTGATTGGATTATTGCTGAATTAAGCAGTTACCAAATTGAATCTACTGTTGAATTAGCACCGCAAATCGGTATTTTTACTACTTTCACCCCCGATCATCTCGATCGCCATCAAACTTTAGAGAATTATTATCAGATTAAAGCTTCTTTACTTCGTCGCTGTAAGCAAAAAATTATTAATGGAGACGATCGCTTTTTAGAACAGGCAGGACTAGAATTTGGTAAAGATGTTATCTGGACAAGTGTTAGAGGCAAAGATACTTTCCGAGATCATCGCCGTTTGGAAGTTTACCTTGAAGATGGTTGGATTGTAGCGTTTGGCGAACTTATTGCCCCTGTATCTCTCTTTAAAATGCCAGGTAAACATAATCTACAAAATCTTTTGGTTGCTGTAGCAGCAGCAAAATTAGCGGGAATTGAGAAAAATGCGATCGCTCAAGCTATAACTTCTTTTCCTGGAGTGGAACATCGCCTCGAATATATTTGCACCCATCAAGGAATTAGATTTATCAACGACAGTAAAGCCACCAACTACGATGCAGCAGAAGTAGGCTTAAACTCCCTTAATGCGCCTGTCATTTTGATTGCAGGTGGACAAGCTAAAACAGGAGATGATCTTGCTTGGATTGATACCATTAAAGCTAAGGCTGCTACAGTACTGCTTATTGGCGAAGCAGCACCAGCTTTTGCTCGGAGATTGAGCGATCGCGGTTATAACAATTATCAAATCGTCGAAACTATGGAAAATGCGGTAAACCGAAGTATTACCCTAGCTCAAAAGCAACAGGCAAAAGTTGTCTTACTTTCTCCCGCCTGCGCCAGTTTCGATCAATATCTCAGCTTTGAGGACAGAGGCGATCATTTTCGACAATTGTGCTTGGCATTGCAATAAGCTGTATAAACATTTAATTTGATAGAAGTTGAGCGGAAAATGTTTAGGAAATGTTCAAGAAATAGACCAATGTAGCACTATAAAATTATAACCAACTAATTTACTAAAAAATCAGATTTATGTACAGTAAACAATTTTATGGCTTCGTTTTTTCCATTGCATTAAGCACATTTCTAATTCTGGGTAGCTTTTGGTCAAACCCTAGTATGGCATACGAAACAAATGACAACGTCATCCAGACTAATAAAATAGCATCTTCCCAGACTAGCCTGATTGCTCAAGCCAATACTGAGGATTTTACTTTACCTCCTTTACCTTATGCCTATGATGCTCTAAATCCATACATCGATACTAAAACAATGACTTTGCATCACGATAAACATCATGCAGCTTATGTCAAAAAACTAAATGAAGCGATCGCCCAACATCCTGAATTAAAGAGTAAGTCCGTAGAAGAACTTTTGCTCAATCTTGATACCATTCCTGAAGATATTTTGACCACCGTGAACAATAATGGTGGAGGTCATGCTAACCATACAATGTTTTGGTCAATTATGACTCCTGATAGTCAAGGTAAACCTACAGGTGCTATCTCTGAGGCGATTAATAATACTTTTGGCGACTTTGAAACCTTCCAAGAAGAATTTAATACTGCGGGCAAAGATCGCTTTGGTAGTGGTTGGGCGTGGCTACTTATGAATGGTGATGGCAAATTAGAAGTTGCCAGTACCAGTAATCAAGATAGTCCTTTGACTGAAGGAAAATATCCTATTATGGGCAACGATGTTTGGGAACACGCTTACTATCTTAAATATAAAAATAAGAGAACAGATTATCTCGATGCGTGGTGGAATGTAGTCAATTGGGACGAGGTGAATAACCGTTTTCAACAAGCAAAGAATTTTGTTGGCTAGTCATAAAAATATTCGCAAATTAGCTGAGATTAGCGATCGCTCTAGAGAAACAGGAATAGTTTTGCTCTTCTTTGCCTGTGCTAGTTTTGATTGATATCTCAGCTTTAAAGCGTTAGAGTCTCATTTATATACCTAGAGTTGCTATAAATAAACGCAACCTACAGTATGCCTTGAACGCCATTAATCGCCTTTGCTTCAGCTTCTTCGTCCTCTAAAGGATCTGTGGCAAAAGGAACATTAAGACCCTTAACACAGCTTGGTCTAGACTCAATTTGCTTCAACCATCGTTGCAGGTTGTGCAATTCTTCGATAGAAACTCCAGCCCACCCATGAATACGCGCCCAACTCCAATTAGCAATGTCAGCAATGGAAAAATCACCAGCTAAATATTCATTATCTGCCAAGTGCCGATCTAAAACTCCATATAGTCGTTTGGTTTCTTTTTGATAACGTTCAATAGCAGCAGGAATTTTCTCAGGAAAATAACGATAGAATACATTAGCCTGTCCCTGCATCGGTCCTAAGCCGCCCATCTGAAACATTAACCATTGGATTACTTTCGATCTTCCTTTAGTGTCTGTGGGCAATAGTTTCCCTGCTTTTTCGGCAAGATAAATCATGATTGCGCCAGATTCAAATACTGCAAAATCATCATTGTCGCGATCAACAATTGCAGGGATTCTGCCATTAGGATTGATAGCTAGGAAATCTGCTTCTTTCTGGATACCAGTGGTAATGTCAATTGGATGTACGGTGTAGGGAATGCTTAATTCTTCTAGTGTACAAGATGCTTTGTAGCCATTAGGTGTTGTCCAAGTGTATAAATCTATCATTGGAACTTATTCTCCGTTAATCTTGGAAATTATTAATTATTTTCATTTTATCGTTTGGTTTTTACCGAAAGGACACATTAATCTATAAATTAACTCAAAATCATGTTGATTGATTTCAAACAAGCCCAATCTAAATCTAAATCCCCAATGTTTTTTATTAGTAATAAACTCTAATTTTTCGATTAAAGGTCTAATTGATACTTCTTTGCAGTCTTCATATTTAGCATTTTTGCGGTATGGTTGAAAATCGTCGTTGATTGCAACCTGATAAACATCTTGCTCTTTTATTTTTGCTATTGCAGTAAATGCTTGAACTGGTTTGCCATTTTGTAATGATGTTTTGGGAGAAAAAAAAATCATGATATCGTCTGGCTGTAATTTCTTAACGGAAGCTTCTTTACCATGTCCTGTTTGTACAAAACTACCTTCTTTTCCTAACATCACATGATCTTTAGAAATTGTATTGATCCAATATTTCATCAACCTATATTTTGATTATTTTCACTAATAACTACACTGTTAAATATTTTAATTTTGTAATAACTCAGGAGTAAAACCGATGCCTTTTCTAACTAGTTCTCTGGCTAATTCAAAATTCCATTCTGATTTTATTGTTGGATTAATGTGTTTATGCCAAGAGTTATAGGTTATCTTGTTACCAAAAGATTGAATTAATTCAACTAAGCTATCAGAACCACCAAAAGGATATGCACGAGGATTGTAATATAAACAGCCTTGATTTTCTTTCTCTTTAACCAAAGCTATCAAAGAGTAATCACTGTTAAAAATGGCATCTAACATAGATTCAAAATACCAGTTACCAGGAGTTTTGAAAAATGGATGTTGTATACGAATTTCAGGCTCAGTTAATTCTAAAAGTTGCCAATATATCATCCCTTCCTCACTATCAAAATCGAAGGTATTAGCAAACCACTCAACAGCTTCGTCATCTAAATAATCTTTCCAAGGAAAATTATCAACTGGATCGATGTCATCTAAATTATTTTGTTTTTGCTCTAGATACAAATCCTGCATCAAATCATTTTTAACTTCCTTCAGTTTCTCAAATATTTTTTGCAAGTTTGCAAATCTAGCAGGACTAAAAAATTCAAATTCGATGTATAAATATTCATCTTTCATATCGAAGAACCTTAATTACTTACACATATTAATTATGAGCAACAAACAAGTAAATTAACTAGTATTTTTAATTCATAACTTAAATCATTTTTTAACCAAGTAAAACTTAGTAAACAATTTTTCTTCAATGTAAAACTATACTAAATTATCGCAGCTTTGAGCAATCTACTTTGCTTGTTCAGTAGCAAGTTTAATTCCCAAGCTGATAAAAATTACTCCTGTTATTCGCTTGACAATGTTTATTAAGCGAGTTTTGGAACGCACAATACTCGAAGCCTTAGCTGCTAACAAAGCAATAAACAGACACCATAAAGTACCAGTGGTAACAAACAAACAACCAAGAAAGAAAAATGAAAACATTTTATAGGTGCTAGCTGGAGCGACAAATTGTGGTAATAATGCTAGAAAGAATAGCGCAACTTTTGGATTAAGAATATTAGTTAAAATTCCTTGGGAATAAATGTTCCATAAGCTTTGACTTTCCGTTGCAATGTTAATATCATCTGGGGAACTGTTATTGATAAACATTTGGACACCTAGATACACTAAATACACAGCACCAATCCATTTCACGATCGCAAAGGCGATCGCACTAGTGGCTAAAATAGCTGAGAGTCCAAATGCAGCAGCAGTTGTATGTAACAACGAACCTGTACTGATCCCCAAAACTGATACAATACCAGCTTTTTGTCCTTGGGCTATACTACGAGCGATAATATACAAAGTATCTGCACCAGGCAATAAGTTGAGGGAGATTGCTGCTAATAAAAAAATAGAAATATTTTGTGTACCAAACATAGTCAAATTTTGTCAGAGAACTATTTTAGATAGAGAAATGTATTGATGTTATTAATCTTATGCAGAAATTAGCCCAAGAACAAGGAAGTACTATTCTACTAGTTACCTATAATAATCGTATTTTAGACGTAGCCGATCGCATCATTCATTTAGAAGACGGCAAATTAGTTAACAATTCAACTAAAGAGCAAGCAGCATAGATTATTTTTCTATAATATATAGGTTTCAAAGGCTTTGACCGCACATATACCATGCCAAAAAGTAATTTAATTCATGCAAATATTGCATATTAAATTTCATTTCGTAATCAAAGATACAAATCATACTAAGAAATCTTCATAATCTTGTGGGTAATGGTGTCAAATACATCCTTATCCCTCATCCTTTGTAAATACCCAAGATTTAGATTTATGAGTACTGAAGTTAATATCACAATCAAACTCAACAAAGTAGAAAAAGCCAAAGCAGCTAAAGACGGGCTAGATGTAAAGGGTGAGCTTGAGCATTTTGCTCAAATTGGCTGGGAGGCAGTTGACAAAACAGATTTAGAAACACGCCTTAAATGGTTAGGGATTTTTTATCGTCCCGTTACGCCAGGACAGTTTATGGTACGAATGCGCGTTCCCAATGGCTTTGTTACCAGTGAGCAAATGCGAGTATTGGCTGGTGCAATTGAACGCTATGGTGAGGAAGGTACGGCAGATATTACCACTCGTCAAAATATACAGCTGCGAGGCGTGAGACTAGAAGACATTCCCGATATTTTTAGTAAGTTTAAAGAAGTAGGTCTAACCAGCATTCAGTCGGGGATGGATAATGTCCGCAATCTTACAGGTTCGCCCACAGCAGGAATTGACCCCGATGAATTAGTAGATACTCGCATCATGAACCAAAAGGTTCAGGATATGATTACCAACAGTGGTGAAGGTAACTATTCTTTTAGTAATTTGCCTCGTAAATTTAATATTGCGATCGAAGGTGGCAGAGATAATTCTATTCATGCAGAATTAAATGATTTAGCCTTTATTCCAGCCTATAAAGATGATGTTTTAGGCTTTAATGTTTTGGTAGGAGGATATCTTTCGGCTCAACGCTGCGCTGAATCGATTCCGATGGGAGTTTGGATTCTGGCCAATGATGAAGATGTGGTGGAATTTTCCCGCGCTGTATTAACTGTCTACACTGAAAACGGCGGTAAAGAGGGTCTAAGAGCTAGTCGCCCTAAAGCCCGTATGATGTGGCTGATCGAAACTTGGGGAATGGAAAAGTTCCGTGCAGAGATAGCCAAAGAATTTGGTAAAACATTGGCTGATGCTGCACCCGAAGACGAAGTTACCCAAGACAAAAAAGATCATTTAGGAGTACATCCTCAAAAGCAAGAAGGCTACAGCTATGTTGGTTTGCACGTTCCTATGGGGCGATTAACCGCTGAACCCATGTTTGAATTAGCCAGATTAGCTGAGGTATACGGTAATGGTGAAATTCGCTTGACAGTAGAACAAAACGCCATCATTCCTCACATTGCTAACGAAAATGTCGAGACTTTTTTAAGCGAACCTTTATTAGAAAAGTTTACAATTAGTCCTAGTACTCTTACTCGCTCAGTTATTTCCTGTACAGGAGCGCGTTACTGTAATTTTGCTTTAATTGAGACTAAGCAAAGAGCCTTAAAACTAGCTCAAGAACTAGATCTAGAACTAGAGATACCTAACCGTGTGCGTCTTCATTGGACAGGATGCCCCAACTCTTGTGGACAGCCTCAAGCAGGGGATATTGGCTTAATGGGGACTAAGGTACGTAAAGACGGTAAAGCTGTAGAAGGAGCGAAAATATTTACGGGAGGCAAGGTTGGTCATGGTGCAGAATTAGGAACAGAAATCAACAAAGGTGTTGCCTGCGAAGATCTCAAAACCACGTTGCGAAGTTTATTGATTGAAAAGTTTGATGCCAAGCTAAAAGATAATGTAGTTATCGAAGAACCTTTACCTACAGTAGAAATAGCAGAAACGCCAAAATCTGACCCAGAAAAATCGCCAGCAACTAACACAAATAGTACAGCTACCAAAGTATTTTTTGCTAACTCTTGGAAAGAAGCAGCTTGTTCTGACGGTGAATACATCTTAGAAGCAGCCGAAAAAGCAGGCATAGAAATTGAAAGTAGCTGTCGTGCAGGTACTTGTGGCACCTGCACCGCGACTATTTTGAAGGGAGAGGTAACTTATGAACAAGATTATGATGCCCTCAGTGATTTAGAACCTGGAGAAATTTTAACCTGTTGCTCCAAGCCTATTAGTTCAATCGTAATTGATGCTTAAGTTTTAAAACAATCTTGAAGATTAGACCCAATCAGATAGTTTTCTGGTTAGGTTTAATTTTGCGCAAATATTAACTACTGTTAACATTATTGCGATCGCCAGCTAATATAGCCGTACAAGATTAGGTTAAAACAGAAAAGTAAATTGCTTGTAAGTAATAAGTAACGGTACTTTCGGGTTAATAGCAATCAGGGTAATTGAATAGTTTGAACCTAAGTTGAGACTAAGTATGAGTGGGTGTGGTTAGATGGATTTGTTCACCCAGAATCGGGAGAAAATAAGGCGTGGATACTGCCATACTACGAACTACCAACTCTTTGATAAAACAACATAAAAAAATTGCCTCCCACAAATGAGAGACAATCTAAAGTCAAAGCCAAACTATTCCTTTTATTCTTCATCTGTGCTAATGATTTTGGGTACTCTAAAAAATTCTCCCTGCTGTTCGGGAGCAGCCTTTAATAACTCTTCTTTAGCGGGGAAAGGACTTAGCTCATCAGCGCGAGTAATATTGCTAGTCTCAATGGCTCTAGTAGTTGGCGGAACATCGGTAGTATCTAGCTCACTCAACTGATCGAAGTATTCAAGAATACTATTAAGCTGGGTGGTAAATTCTTCTTCTTCTGCTTCGGTAATATTGAGTCTGGCTAAATTGGCAACTTTTCTTACTTCTTGGCGATCGATCATATTTGATTAGTTACTGATTAATGATTACTTGGTGGGCATTAATTGAGTATATTTTTATGATGAACGAAATTGTATTTCATGCCCACCCTACAACCGATTACAGGTCATTGATTATTGTTCATTGTTAAAAGAATACATCCATTTCCGAACGTCCCGTAATTTTGAGCCAATTCTGGGCTTCCATATAGTTGTTGGGCGCAATACGAATTGCTTGTTTCCAATATTCAGCAGCTCTATCGTAATAAGACTCTGCTTTTTCTACATCCCCTACCTCCTTGGCTTTTTCCCCTTCATAGTGATAGATAACAGCAATGTTATTCAATGCTTGGGGCATTCTGGGGTTAAGATCGATAGATTCAGTATAAAGCTCCATCGCCTTGTCAATATTTCCATTGCTAGCGTAAATTAAGCCCATGTTATAGAGAATATAGCTGCGATCGTTAGGATCTTCTTCGAGGGTCAATGCCTCTTCATAGTTTTCTAAAGCTTCTGCATATTCTCCATCACCTTGAGCAGACATACCATCGCGATAATAGGCAAAAGCTTCTTTGGCTTTTCTATTGGTCGGCAGGGCTTTGAGGATGATGTCTGCCATGACGGTAAAGGTCTTATCTACAAAGTTATCGTTTCTTTGGGTACGTGGCATAGGAAATTTTAAAATTAATTAATCATAGTTATTTTTGATATTAACTCCAAACGCCAATTAAAAACTATAAGTTAAATATAGTTTTAACAGCGTTGCTAGATTGAAATGTAAAACTCATAACGGTAAGGTTGCTAGCTTTTAGCTTGTTCACAAGACACCTCAAATTAATTATTTTGATGAACATTCTAATTCAGCAACGCCGTTGTAGCCTATAGTGCCAAAGTTTTTACTAACAAGCAGCTAATTCTCTGCTTTTTCTGGCTAGATAGTAATTTGACAGCTAAGATCTCCTGATTTTTGCGAAAAGCGTAAGTTTTCTTTATAGTCTACAGGACAATCAATAACTGCTGGCACATCATCGGCTAGAGCTTTCTTCAAGGTGGGAATCAAGTCTGCTGCTGATTCGACTCGATAACCTTTTAGTCCCATACTTTCAGCGAATTTAACAAAGTCTGGATTGCCAAAATCAACCGAAGTAGAGTGACCAAATTGACTAATTTGCTTCCACTCAATTAAACCATAGCCATTGTCATTAAAAATCAGAGTAACAAAGGGAGTGTTGACTCTTAAGGCGGTTTCTAATTCTTGACAGTTCATCATAAAGCCACCGTCGCCAGTTACTGCCACAACTTTGCGATCTGGGTGGACTAATTTAGCAGCCATTGCCCCAGGAATAGCAATGCCCATAGCGGCAAAGCCGTTAGAAATAATACAGGTATTTGGACAATCAGAATGATAATGACGTGCCATCCACATTTTATGCGCTCCTACATCAGAAATGACTATATCTCCTGGTGCCATTACCTGACGTAAATCGTAAATAATTTTTTGGGGTTTTACAGGAAAACCGTTGTCATTAGCATACTGTTCGTAATCTTCTTTGATTTGATGTCGCAAGCTTATCGCCGAAGTAGTTTCTTTCCCGTTGCGATTATTCCCAGGATACGCTTCGCGATCGCAACGTTTGACAATATCATTAAGAGAGTCAGAAATATCGCCAAATACCTCTACCTCTGGAATATAGCTGCTATCAATTTCAGATCTGCTTTCGTCAATGTGAATAATTTGCTTATCGCCATCAGGATTCCATTTTTTAGGGGAATATTCAACTAGGTCATAACCCACGGCAATGACTAGATCCGCTTCATCAAAAGCACAGCTAATTAAATCTCGCTGCTGTAGTCCAACTGTCCATAAAGATAAGGGATGAGTATAGGGAATTGCTCCTTTGCCCATAAAGGTGTTGGCAACGGGAATACTTAGCTGAGTAGCGAATTCAGTCAATGCCTCACTGGCACAACCACGAATTACACCATTTCCCGCCAGGATCAAGGGATTTTTGGCTTTAGATATAGCAACGGCAGCAGCATTTAAGCTACGGGTTGAGGCATAGGTTTTTTCCCGGTTATCACGATGAAGAGGTTTGCCTTGAAGGGGCATGGCAGCAATATTTTCTGGCAGATCGATATGAACTGCACCAGGCTTTTCTGATTGGGCGACTTTAAAGGCTTTGCGAATGATTTCGGGGGTAGTATCAGGGCGGACAATTTGAGCATTCCATTTAGTTATTGGGGCGAACAATGCAACTAAATCGAGATACTGATGGGAATCAATGTGCATTCTGTCTGTACCCACTTGTCCTGTAATTGCTACTAGGGGCGCACCATCAAGATTAGCGTCGGCTACACCTGTCATTAAGTTAGTTGCCCCAGGTCCCAAAGTAGACAAGCAGACACCTGCTTTACCTGTCAAGCGACCATAGACATCTGCCATAAACGCAGCACCCTGTTCATGACGGGTAGTAATAAACTGGATGGGAGAATCTCTTAAAGCTTCTAGGATATGAAGATTTTCTTCTCCTGGTAAACCAAAGACGTATTCTACCTCTTCATTTTCTAAACATCTAACTAAAACTTCCGCTACATTTGATTCGCCCATCATGCCTCTTTCCAACTTATCGATATGTGTAATTTTTTGTTCTTACCAAACTATAGCTATTCTGACTCTAAATAAGGTACAGTCAATACCTCGATCTGTATCGGTAAGTTGAACTTTATTTGAGAATAGGTTGGTGCGATCGCTTTAATTATGAATGTGCTAGTTTGGGATTTAGTTATCTTGAAATTTAGATTGTGTAGAAGCAAGAATAGATTCGTCTGCAAATGGATTAGTTTTTTTAAAAGCTGCACGCACAAATCCTAAAAATAATGGATGGGGATTGTTGGGACGAGAACGAAATTCAGGATGAAACTGAGTAGCAACAAAAAATGGATGATCTGGCAGTTCAATGATTTCTACTAAACGTCCATCAGGAGAAGTGCCGCTAATCTCGTAACCAGTCTCTAGCAGCAAACTGCGGTAGGCATTGTTAAATTCATATCGGTGACGATGACGCTCATAAATCACCTCATTTTCATACAAGGAAAAGGCTATAGTGCCAGATTGTAAACGACAAGGATAAGTGCCTAGGCGCATCGTACCTCCTAAGTCAATTACATCCTGTTGTTCTGGCAAGATATTAATAATCGGATTTGGGCTTTGTGGATCGAATTCTGAACTATTAGCATCCTTTAATTTAGCCACGTTACGCGCCCACTCGATCGCACCACACTGCATTCCTAAACATAAACCCAAGAAGGGAATCTTAGCAGTACGAGCATATTCAATCGCTGCCACTTTACCGTCTACACCACGAATACCAAAGCCTCCAGGGACAATTACCCCATTAACGTCATGTAAATATTTGGCTGCATCATGAGTTTCAATATCTTCGGCACTTACCCAACGTATGTTAACTTCACAATCAGCAGCGATCGCACTATGTCCTAAAGCCTCAACTACAGACAAATAGGCATCACTCAGTTGAATATATTTGCCGACAATAGCGATATTAACCTTTGGGCGCGTAGAGTTCATTTTAGTAACCAAGTCACGCCATTTTTGGAGATCGGGCTGACGTTGTTCTAGCTGCAATAACTCTAGAGTCTGTTGTGCCAATCCTTCTTTTTCTAGAATCAAAGGAACTTCATAGATTGTACTGGCATCAAGGGAAGTAACTACAGAGTTTACGTCAACATCGCAAAATTCGGCTATTTTTTCCTTAATTCCAGGAATTAATGGGCGATCGCTACGACATACTAAGACATCTGGCTGAATACCAATTGAGCGTAATTCTTTGACAGAGTGTTGGGTAGGTTTAGTTTTCATCTCCCCTGCTGCGGTGATCCAGGGAATCAGGGTAACGTGCATATAGACAGCATTATTTCTGCCTACATCCTTACGAAACTGTCTAATTGCCTCCATAAACGGCAAAGATTCAATATCCCCTACTGTACCGCCAATTTCAATAATCACCACATCTGAACTGGTATTATTAGCGACACGATGGATTCTTTCTTTGATCTCATTAGTAATATGGGGAATTACCTGAACAGTACCTCCTTCATAGTCGCCTCGTCTTTCTTTGTTAATTACCGCCTGATAAATCGATCCCGTAGTCACGCTATTGAGGCGAGACATGGAAGTATCAGTAAAACGCTCATAGTGTCCGAGATCTAAATCTGTTTCTGCACCATCATCAGTTACAAATACTTCCCCATGTTGATAGGGACTCATGGTGCCTGGGTCAACGTTGATATAAGGATCTAATTTTAAAATAGACACAGAATAGTCCCGCGACTTTAATAATCTGCCTAGACTAGCTGCTACAATTCCCTTACCAATACTGGAAACGACACCACCAGTAATAAATACAAATTTAGCCATAATAATTTCTCATATTTTCTGCCTGATGGTTTTTGAGCTCTAATTAATTTGATAGTTTGAAATATCAAGGCTTAAAGCAGCTAAAAAGGCTTACTCGCTTATTTTGATGTAAATTAAGGTAATCAAGTAAAAAACAACAAACTTATGATGATACTGGAAACAGACAGTAAATACAAGTTTTTTGACTCAAGTTTTGCTTAAATATCTACTTGCCAACGATGAGCTAAGTAGTCACGCACCTCAAAGAAATCTTGCCAGGGGACATAGGGCTTATTTTCTTCATCTAAATATCCGCTCAGGCGATCGCGAGCAAAAACTAAATCCGCAGCTAATGACATACTAATATCTGTGACAGAATCACCAATGACGATTTTTTCTGCTGCTGGATATTTTTTCATTACCTCTGCTTTGGCAACTAATTCAGTTTTACTGCCAATTGCCGAATAAACTCGCAGATATTCACCTGTAATGTCAACATCTCCTGCATGAATTGCGGCTACGCCATCGATTAGCTGCTGATGTTTTAATACTGCTTTGACTATATCTGTTAATCCACCTGAAACAACTACAAAAGGCACTTCACAATAATTAAGAAAATCTATCAATTCTTTTAGTCCAGGACGCACTGGACGGTAAGCAATATATTCAATAATTTGGGGATAATATATGGCAGGAATTGAGCCTACAGTTTGCCGTATTCCCTCAATTAGAGTTATCTCACGGCTGTATATTATAGGTAGAAGTTCAGCAGATACTTCAGGAGCAAATTTTTCTAGCATTTTAACAAAAGTATCCTCAGTGGTAATTGTGCCATCAAAATCACAGAAAACAACTCTAGAAGATTTCATATATTATTAACAAAAAGTAGGACTTAAACTGGTTTCTTGCTTGACCAGAAAACGTTATGATCGACCAATGACTGACTAATTAACAATCAATAGTTAATATTATGGGAGAATCAAAACGCCGTAAAGAATCGCTAGGAAAACAATATGGGCAAAACTCCGAAAGAATTTTGCCTGGCATACCAATTACCAAAGCTCAATCAGAAAAATTTATTAAACTAACTAGTAAAGGTGCTTGGATAGGTATAAGTGTAATGATTGCTGTCTGGTTTACCGTCAGATTTATTGGACCGGCATTCGGTTTCTGGGAAGTTTATTAGAAAAAGCCTCTGGCAAAATTTTAAGAACTAAAATTAAGATAGACAAATAAAGGGCAGGTTAAGAGATGAGCGAACAAAATCCCTACGAACAACTTGGGGTCACAGAAAATTCTTCTTTTGAAGAAATACAGGCTGCTAAAAAAAGACTGTTTGAGCAGCATGGTAATGATAGTACTGTCGTAGAACAAGTAGAAATTGCTTACGACTCAATCATTATGGATCGCTTACGTTTACGTCAAGAAGGTAAAATCAAAGTACCTGAGAAAATTCGCTTTCCTGAGCGCAGTTTAGAGAAATCTTTTAAAGTACCTCAAATAGTCAAGCAAGACTCTGCTGTTTGGCTGCAAGAGCTAATAGACACCCCTTCTCAAGCTGATATTCTCTGGCCTACAGGCGTTTTCTTAACTCTATCAGCGATCGCCGTTTTTTCTCAGAATTCAGCAGCTTCTATTGTTCCTCTCCTGATGGCTTTAGGCTTTATTGCCAATATCTATTTTCTCAATCGTAAAGAGGGACGTTCGGGGCGCGCATTTTTAATCAGTTTTATTACTCTATTTGTCGGTATTGCTCTTGGTACTGGCTTGGCTAACCTGCTTGCTCACGGTGGTGCAGCTGTTCTGAGTGTAGATCAATTTGCTTCAGCGGTAACCTTATGTCTATTTTGGCTAGTAAGCTGTTTTTTACGTTAGCTTTCCCTTTCTTGACAAGACCAGCACTAGTTAAACAAAATTTATCTTGGGCTAAATGTTTTTGATACTTAAAAAATAACATTTAGTCTTTTTGCTGTCTTCTGCTCAAAGCTTATCCAAGAGAAAAAATTTAAACGATAAAATATAGAGAAAGCAAGTATTACTATTCTCGTGACCAATAATGACCCCCAATCCCAAAATTGTTCAATCAATTGAAAAGCTAGATTATCGTGTTACCGTTGGCGATGTAGCAGCGCAAGCAGGGTTAGAACTAAATTTTGCCCAGCAGGGATTGTTAGCCCTGGCAAGTGAGGCTGGGGGACATCTCCAGGTAGCAGAGTCGGGAGATGTAGTTTATCTGTTTCCCAAAAACTTTCAAGGAATTCTGCGTAACAAATATTGGCGACTGCGCTGGCAAAAAGCTTGGTCAAAAATTTGGCGAGTTTTATTTTATATAATTCGGATTTCTTTTGGAATTATTTTAATTGCTTCAATTTTATTGATGGCAGTAGCAATTGTTGCCATTATAGTCGCTGCAAATTCGAGTAACGACGACAGAGAAGGTGGTAGCAATAGAGGCTATGGCGGAGGTTTCGGAGGAGGCTTTTTTGTACCCCATTTTTGGTTTGGCGATATTTTTTGGTTGTTCGATCCTGGCTATAATCGTCGTCGTCGCCAGCGCAGAAGACAGACAAGTAATTATCAAATGAATTTTCTAGAATCAGTTTTTTCCTTTTTGTTTGGAGATGGAAACCCCAATGCCGATCTAGAAGAACATCGCTGGCAAACTATTGGTTCGGTAATTCGTAGCCAAAGAGGTGCAGTAGCAGGAGAACAAATTGCGCCCTATGTGGACAAGATGGATCGGGATGAAGACTATATGATTCCTGTGCTTAGTCGCTTTAATGGTTATCCTGAAGTTTCACCTCAAGGAGAAATAATCTACTATTTCCCCGAACTTCAAATAACGGCAAAAGATAGACAACCAGCGCAAATCTCTGCTGCGGGTTATCTTGAGGAAAAACCCTGGCGTTTTAGTCAGGCTAATGGTGGTCAAATTACCATGGCTGCTGGTTTGGGTGTATTAAACATTGTTTTGGCTTTGGTTTTAGGTAATCTTTTACAGGATGGTACGATCGCAGCACAATTGGGTGGAATAGTAGCGTTTGTACAGTCAATCCTGGTGCTATTATTTGGCTACGGCGTATTATATTTATTAGTTCCTCTGGTGCGTTATTTCTGGATTCAAGGGCGCAACCCGAAGATTATTGAGCGCAATCAATCTCGTCAACAAAGAGCGATCGCTCTTAATCAACCCGATCGAGCTTTACATCAGAAACTAGCCTATGCTAGTCAGTTCGCTCAACAAAAAGTAATAAGCGATCGCGATCTGGCATACACTACTGAAGACGATCTTCTCGATCAAAACATTAAAAATGCTGACAAAATAGATCGAGATTGGCAAGATCAATTAGAATCAGGCTCATAAAGAGTAGGGTGGGCAGGAAATAAAATTTTGTTTATCAAAAAACACACTTATAAATACTCACCAAGTAATCAATAATCAAAATATGAGCCAAATTAAAGAAATATCTGGTAAAGCGATCGCAGTGGTAGGAGATGATATAGACACAGATCGAATAATCCCTGCTCGTTTTCTGCGCTGTGTGACTTTTGATGGTTTAGGAGAACACGCATTTGCTGACGATCGCGCCCAAACTGAGGGCAAACATCCATTTGATCGACCTCAATATCAAGATGCCACTATTTTAGTCGTCAATAATAACTTCGGCTGTGGATCGTCCCGTGAACACGCGCCCCAAGCTTTGTCTAAATGGGGGATTAAGGCGATCGTCGGTCAAAGCTTTGCCGAGATTTTTTTTGGTAACTGCGTAGCGATAGGTGTTCCTTGTGCGATCGCTTCTTTAGAAGAAATTAAACGGTTGCAGACATTAATTAACGAAAATCCTCAGGCTAATTTAACCCTTAGTTTAGAAACAATGGAAGTCAAGAGCGATAATTTTTCCGTTCCAGTTGAAATGAATGAAGGCTCAAAACAAATGTTTCTTGAAGGTACATGGGATAATTGTGGACAGTTGGTTGGTAATGCCCAAAGCATTAAAGCCACAGCAGCAAAGCTGCCCTATATTAACTGGAAAAGTGCGTAGATTCAATTGTTATCGATCGCCATAAGAGTAAGCAAAGTTACTTAATTGGTGAAGTTTATCTCCAAGCTCAATCCTAGGTATTACTGAGAGCAAAAGCGTTGATTTACAGGCTATTTGACTCTAATCTAAGTTTTTTTATCTAGAAAATGTTCCTTTTTTGGCAAAAAGGGGAACTATGGATTAGCGATTTTATAGCTTGTTGTGAGCTTGAGTGAGGAGAAAAATGACAGCAGTTAATCCCATTAGAGATAAAGATTTACTAGATAATAGAGAGAATCGTTTCCAGAGAAATTATAAATTACTAGCTTTAGGTATTAACACTGGTCTGACTTTAGGTTTGATGGCGTTGTTGCTAAATTGGACAGCAACCACGGCATACTCGCAAACGACAGAATCATTATCAGATAATAGTTTGCTAGAGCAAATCAATCGCTATTCTATTCCTGAACAAGATGATGCTTTAGGGCAAGTTACTAATATTAATCAGCTAAAAGATGTTTCGCCCACTGATTGGAGTTACGAGGCACTTCGTAGTTTGGTAGATCGTTATGGTTGTATTGTTGGCTATCCTAATCAAACATTTCGCGGCGATCGACCTTTGACTCGTTATGAATTTGCAGCAGGTTTGAACTCTTGTTTAAATCAAATTGAACGTTTGATTGCTTCTCAAGGATCGGTTAGTCAAGAAGACCTTGATACTATTAATCGTCTTCAACAAGAGTTTGAAGCAGAATTAGCAACTTTGAAAGGGCGTCTCGATACGGTAGAAGAGCGTACGGCAGTGCTAGAAGATCGGCAGTTTTCTGCCACAACCAAATTAGCGGGAGAAGTAGTATTTAGCGTTGGTGATATATTTACTGGGGATAATGCTTCTGGTCAAGAAATTGATAGTCAACCTGTTTTTGGTGATAGGGCCCGTTTAGCTTTTAATACCAGTTTTACAGGGGAAGATTTACTACTTACCCAGCTTACGGCTGGTAACTTTCCCTTTTATAGTGAGCAGACAGGAACTTTTGAAGGAGATTTGGGCTTGATTGCCGATAATGGTAATGATTTGAACCTGTTGGTTGCCCTTTATGCTTTTCCGCTTAGCGATCGCACTACCGTCGTTTTAGAGGGTTTTGGCGGAATTGCTTTTGACTTTGCCGATACTATTAGTCCTCTCGATCAATTTAACGATAGTGCTAGTGGTGCTATTTCGGCGTTTGGGGTACGCAACCCTATTTATAATCAGGTTTCTGGTTCGGGAATCGGTATTAAGAGTGAACTGAGCGATAGCTTTGAACTCAGTGCAGGATATTTATCTCCCAATGCAGCCGATCCTACTTCTGGCAATGGTTTATTTAATGGTGCTTATTCTGCCCTAGGACAAGTTGTATTTAAGCCAGGCGATCGCTTTAAATTGGGTCTAACCTACGTTAATTCTTACAATAGCAGCGATAACTTTAGCGGTAGTAATTTATCTAACTTTAATTCTTTTACCCAAGCTACAGTAGGTGAAACTGTACCTATTACCAGTAATTCTTATGGTGTAGAAGCTTCTTTTAACATCAGCGATCGCCTTATTATTGCTGGCTGGGGTGGCTATACTACCAATCGCGTTCTTGAAGCTGTTGTTAGAGATGGTGCAACTATAATCAATCGTGGCGATCGAGATGTTTGGAATTGGGCAGTTAGTCTTGCTTTACCCGATCTTCTCAAAGAGGGAAGTTTGGGTGGGATTGTCTTTGGTATGGAACCTAAAGTTACAGGTTCTAATGTCAATATTGCAGGAGTAGCAGAAAATACAGATCCCGACACTTCCTTGCACGTTGAGGCTTTTTACCAGTATCAGCTAACAGATAACATTGCGGTTACTCCTGGTGCAGTCTGGATCACTGCTCCCGATCATGACAGCCAAAATAATGATATCGTTATTGGTACTTTACGCACTACTTTCACTTTTTAAAATCTTAATGACAATCTTGATTTCATTTCAGACTGGGTATAGAAATTTTCAAGCTTTTGATTTGAATAGAGATATTTTTTGATTCCTCAGAAGCACAAAGCATTACCCTGGATGGAAATACTAAATTGAAAATACTATGCCCAAATATATTATGTGGAGAAGCTATTGCGAAAACGCCATAGAAAAGCGTAGTCCTCACCGTCAAGCACATTTGGATGGTCTTGGCGGTCAAAAAGAACAGGGAATATTAATTACTTTAGGACCAACCAAAGACAATACTCAGGTTTTTGGTATCTACGAAGCCGACAATCAAGAAACTGTTCGCCAGTTGGTAGAATCTGATCCCTATTGGCAAAATGGCATCTGGACTGAGTATCAAATAAAAGAATGGATTCAAGCTTTTTAAAACCGCGAAGCTATAAGCTTATAGCTTTGATTAAAACACAAGAAGATCCTAACTAATCGGTTTTATAGTAAATGTTTGACGATAAACTGTGATACTTGTTTGGGCTGCACTCTACTGTAGCGATTTTTGCCTGGCATAATCACTAAATTGGGAGCTTGCTTACATTGCTTCAAACAACCAGTAGTTATAATTTCTACTTCGTTTGTTATACCTTTAGCTTGTAATTCTGTCTGTAACGTTTCATAAGCTGCTTTTCCACCTTTCTGCCAACAGGTTGAGCTTTGACAAATTAGCACCTTGGCTTTTGGTTTAGCGGTTGTGGAGATTGTATTAGTGATAGCTTGTTGAGGTAGTAACTCTATTCTGTAAGCTTTATATTCAATCTTTTCTTGATGTAACTTGTATTTGCGCATTCCAGTTACTTTCAAATGGCAGCCAGGTTTGAGATATTTATTAAGAACATTTTTTTGTTCTTTAGCTACGACCATTGAATAGTCTTCTTCTGGGGTAGATAAGTAGAGATATTTGACGCAACCTTTAGAATTGACCACAAAATCTTCTAACCTGCCCACAATAGTAAACTCAGACGCTAGAGGCTGCACTGATACCATCATATAAATCTCTACTAAACTAAATTTATTCTAATTGATTTTAATTATCAATTAGATTGAGGAGTTCATTTGTCTTGAGATAAACCGAGAATGCTAGTAAACGGTAATTTGGCAAAAATTTGATATTTTTAAGTTGGGTTATTTTTAAGCAAGAGATTTTCTATGACATTTACATCTAATCAGATTGGCGTAGCCGTAGTTGGTACAGGGTTTGGACAAAAAATACACATTCCAGGATTTAGGCATCATCCCCGCACTGAATTAGTGGCTGTATATAATCGCGACTTGAGTAAAGCCAAAGAAATTGCTGACGCGAACAAGATTTATTATGCCTACAATAATTTAGATAAAATTTTTTCTTTACCTGAAGTAGATGCAGTAAGTATCTCGACTCCGCCATTTTTACATTATGAAATGGCAAAGAAAGTATTGGAGGCGAAAAAGCATTTGCTATTAGAAAAACCGATGGCAATGAATGCTGCCCAGGTTAAAGAACTATATCACTTAGCTCAGGCTCAAGGAGTTTGCGCGATCGCCGATTTTGAATTTCGTTATGTACCAGCTTGGCAACTGTTAGCCGAACATCTCGAAAATGACTATGTAGGCAAGAAACGATTAATCAAGATTGATTGGCTGGTAACTAGTCGCGCCAACCCCAAACGGGACTGGAATTGGTATTCGCAACAAGAGGCTGGGGGAGGCGCATTAGGTGCGGTGGCTTCCCATGCTTTTGACTATATTAACTGGCTGTTTGGTTCAGTATCTCGAATATGTGGCTATCTTAACTGTGCAATTCCCGAACGTCGAGATCGCCATGATGATGGCAAAATGAAGCCTGTTGATGCTGACGATACTTGCTTAATTATGCTGGAGTTGACAGACGGAACACCCGTACAGCTTTCTATTAGTTCGGTTACTTATGCAGGTAGGGGACACTGGGTAGAAATATATGGGGAAAAAGGAACATTGGTCTTAGGCAGTAGTAACCTCAAAGATTACGTTCATGGCTTTGAATTGTTTGCTGCGCCTGCTGGAAAGTCTTTAAAAAAAGTATCTATTCCCAAGAAATTAGATTTTACTCAGGTGTTTACCGACGGCAGGTTAGCTCCCTTTATTCGCGTTGTAGATCGCTTTGTGGCAGCTATTGATTCTGGCACATCTCTTGTTCCTTCTCTGAAGGAAGGCGTGTATTCTCAATTACTGATGGATTTAACTCATCAGTCTTATCGACAGCAAAGTTGGGTAGACGTACCTAATATTGAAACGTTTGTGAGATCTTGATAATTATGTATAAATAATGACATTTTCTTAATATTTAGTAATAAGCAATCGTTGCTAAAAGCATTATGATTGATCTATTAAAAATAAATAATTTTAACTCTCCATTTGCTTTTGCAAAGCACAAGTTTTTTCTGCTAACAAAACAACTGGTTTTTCGGCTTTTTTATAACTCCTTTAAAATAATTTATTCTCATTTTCAGTAAAATTGTATTATGAGGTGAAATACTGCTCATGGCATTGGCAACATCAACTAAACGCTACTCTATAGACATGATTAAGCAAGAGGTCTATAGCTTGCTAGAAATTGGAATTATTACCATCGATCAGCCGTTACGAATTTTATATGACTATTTGCCAGCGAAGCAGTGGAATGAGATTGAATGTGAACTGGAAAGATACGACTACCTTTTGCGAGATCGCATTATCGACCTAGTTGGTAAACTTGAATGGGAAAGTGATTAAAAAAATTTATAAGTAGCTAGTAGCAAGTAGCAATTAAGAAAGAGCGAAACTTGCTACTTGAGAATTGCCAACCGTTTACGAAGGTGAGGAGTCAATTGTTTTTACATCCATCCTCGTAAACGATAAATAGCAATACCAATGTATTCTTTTAGAACTTGAGTGGTGCGATCAAGGCTTTCTGTATCGGGGAAAAAACTCAGTATTTTCGATTCGGCAGAAAATGTATGCTCAATTAATTTGCGATCGCTAATTAAAAAATCAGTCGGTGCAGCAATGGGATTCATTTCCTGTTTTTTAAAAATACCCATAGACCTTGGCATATGTGCAGCAGAGGTAACCAGGGCAATTTTCTTAATGTTTCGACGATCTAAAATTTCTTTGGTATAGACAGCGTTTTCGTAGGTATTTAATGCCCTTGACTCTAAGATCATGACATCGCCAGGAATACCCATAAGTTCTAAAATCGTCGCCATACTTTGGGCTTCAGAAGATCCGCCTCCGTACCATCGAATCCGTCCTCCAGTCAGGATAATCAAGGGAGCAACCCCATCTTTATATAGTTTAACTGCATATAGCAGGCGATCGCCGCGATCGCTCATATCTGGCAATATCCTTGGTGATTCATTGTTTCTGGTAGCTCCACCCAAAACCACAATTGCCCCTGCCGAGGGCATATTTTCCTGGGGTAGGTATTGTCTTTCTAAGGATATAGTCAAATTATTGCTAACTCTGACATTGCTAGCGATAACTAAAATCAAAAAAGCAAATAGAACAGGTATAAAAGCCCAGCGAGAACGCCTATAACAAAGCCATAAAGCTACTATTAATAGAAGACAGGATAATCCTAAAGGATAAATAAATAAAGGTAATAATTTAGATAAAAATAAGAAACTCATCGCGTATCAAGTAGTAAGAAAAGCAATTAGCCATGAGGTTAGCATTTTTATATGATTGTGTTGCTGAATGAAAGCCAGAAAATTTAACCGTTGGTCAACCTTCTGTACTTTTCATAACTGCTCACCGCCCTAAAGGAATCGGTGATTCTATTTCTTAGTAATTAGTTGTTAATTTGCTACTAACAACTAATTACTAATTACTCAATCGTGCTAAAGCACGGGGTTTTAAACCCATCTATTAAACGATAACAGCCTAAAACTATCAACAGCATTATTATCCGCTTAATATCTCAAATTAACATCACTCTTTACCAATCATACTAGAAATCAAAACAAAACTAAGCCCTAAAGGATAGCTTCGCATATAGTCACAGAAAACTACCTACTACCTACTACCTACTACCTACTACTTACTACCCAAAAGTTAAGTAACCTACGCGAACAGGATTTAGTATTATTTATCCCTGGCTTTATCTCCACTGGAATTGATGTCAGAAGCTCCAGTTTGACTAGAATTATTGTCATTAGTCTTGTTCTCAGAATCTTGATTATTTTGATTAGACCATCTTCTACCGCCTTTTTTGGAGTACCGAGAGGTTGGCTTGCGATACTTGCGAGCGTTGATTTTATTACGAGCAGCTTTTTCTTTCTTAGCGTTACGGCGTTTTGCCATTTGTATAATAATCTCCATTTAAACAACAAAAACGCTTCAGGGAAAAGCCTGTGGAATTAATCCTCTCCCAAAAGCGTAATTAAATTTCAGCCTAAGCTCAATGCTAAATCTAAAGCCTAAAAACGATTATTACGGCTACCACCGCTAAAAGAATTTCTGTTCTCACGAGGTCTTGCTTTGTTGACCTTGAGATTTCTTTCCATCCATTCAGCACCATCTAAAGCTTCAATAGCTTTATCTTCGTCTGATTCTGATTCCATTTCTACAAAAGCAAAACCGCGAACCCGTCCTGTTTCGCGGTCAGTGGGAATGTGAACTCGTTTTACGGTTCCATACTCTGCAAAGACTTCACTCAAGTCTTCTTGGTTAATCTCGTAGGATAAATTGCCCACATAAATTGACATAAATCGATTGTCTCCTTGTTAGATGTTGCGCTGAGAGACGATAATTAGAAGAGAGCTAAATCAATACATTGTGGCTAGACCCTGCAATACTGAATACAAATTCTATCTTTCATATCTTTTTCTCAGCATTTATACTAACACCTTTATAAGTTTTTGAATTAACATAATTAAGTTATGTATAAGCGATCGCCAAACATTTTAACCAAAGGAATAGTCTATTTCTGGCAATTCTTATTAGCTTGCTTAGTTACTATAGCTATTACCAATAAAATTAATCCTCAAGTTCAAGCTGCTCAATCTCCTGATGGAACGGTAGCATTTGACTCTGCTGTTTTACTAGTAGATAGTTATACTACTTTTAGTGGCGTTAGGATTAGACAGGCAACTTACTATTTCGATCTCGAATTACCTAAGAATGCAGGAGAATCTCTGCAAAAGGTGAAAATCAAGCAACGAACAGGGAGCGATGAGATAAGATTTAGGCTGGATAAAACCAAAGCTTACCTCGGAAATCATAATGATAAGCAACAGCAGCTTGAGGTGACTACTGCTCAAGATGAAACAACAGGGGCAATTACAGTCCAACTGAAGCAAGCTATCCCACCTGGCAACAAGCTAACTATTGGCTTAAAACCCAAAAGCAATCCCGACTTTGCTGGAGCATATTTATTTGGCGTAACGGCTTTTCCTACTGGCAGCAAGGCACAAGGATTATATCTGGGTGCAGGAAGGTTAGAATTCTATCAAAATAGCGATTCTCTATTTTGAAAATTTTGAAAAAGAGGGTAATTTCCGAGTGATAAATCACTGGGCGTGGAATATGCTGCTTATAAAGCAGCATTTCCGCCCACTATATACCGACCAAAAACTTAAAAAACCTAACGGCTAATAGTGCTACACTATATAGGCTTTAAAAAATTCACACATTCAGGATTTCGGGTGTTTTCGCATCGAGAAAATATGCAAGAGGCGAAGAAGCTTTTTAACTGTGGCAGTTTGGGCTAAACCAAACTTGACCACATTCAAAGCTGACTCAAAATACAGCCTCTCCTGAATGGAGGAGTTAACCCGAAAAAGGAGTAAAAATAATATGCCAGTAGTTTCTCTCGCAGAACTTTTAGAATCTGGGGTTCACTTTGGACACCAAACGCGCCGTTGGAATCCCAGAATGTCCCAGTACATTTATACCGCTCGTAACGGTGTTCATATCATCGACCTAGTGCAAACAGCACAGTTAATGGAAGAAGCTTATGAATATATGCGCTCTTCTTCCGAGCAAGGCAGACGAGTATTGTTTGTAGGTACAAAACGCCAAGCAGCAGGAATTATTGCTCAAGAAGCCTCCCGCTGTGGAGCTTTCTACGTTAACCAAAGATGGTTGGGCGGTATGCTAACTAATTGGGAAACCATCAAAACTAGAGTAGAAAGACTCAAAGAACTTGAGCATTTAGAAGAAAGTGGTGCGCTTGACAAACGACCAAAAAAAGAAGGTTCAGTATTGCGTCGCGAGATGGGTAAGCTGCAAAAATATCTAGGTGGCATTAAATCAATGCGTAAAGTGCCTGATATTGTAGTTATTATCGATCAAAAACGCGAACATAATGCGATCGCTGAATGCCAAAAATTAGGCATTATCGTAGTTTCTATTTTAGATACTAACTGCGATCCTTTGGTTGCTGATGTACCAATTCCTGCAAATGATGATGCTATTCGTTCAATCAAGCTGATTGTCGGTAAGCTAGCTGATGCAATCTATGAAGGTCGTCATGGTCAACCAGACAACCAAGATGACTACGATGAACTAGATGAAGGCATTGAAGAGGATGATTATCCTGCTGCTGAAGAAGAAGCAGTAGCCGAAGAAGTTCCTGAATCTGAGTCTGGAGACGATAGCGAAGAATAGAATCTTGCTTTACTAAATACTATAAGTCGGGGGCAAAGTTTTAAGCCTCCGCAAACATAATTTAAAATTATTTTGTCGTCACTAAGTTAATCAAAATTAAAACGAAAAGAATATGGCAGGTATATCGGCAAAATTAGTTAAAGAACTCCGCGAAAAAACTGGCGCGGGGATGATGGATTGTAAAAAAGCTTTGACAGAAAATGATGGCGACATGACTAAAGCCACAGAATGGCTACGCCAAAAAGGAACTATTTCTGCTGACAAGAAACAAGGTCGGGTAGCAGCAGAAGGATTAGTTGAAAGCTATATTCACACTGGTGGACGTATTGGGGTGTTGGTTGAGGTAAACTGCGAAACAGATTTTGTAGCTCGTCGCGAAGAGTTTCAAGAATTGGTAAAAAATATTGCCATGCAAATTGCAGCTTGCCCTAACGTAGAATTTGTTAAGGTAGAAGATATCCCTGAAGCAACAGTTGCCAAGGAACAAGAAATTGAAATGGGTCGAGACGACCTAGACGGTAAACCAGACAACATCAAAGAAAAAATTGTTTCTGGTAGAATTGACAAGCGTCTAAATGAAATAGCTTTGTTACCTCAACCTTATATCCGCGATCAAACTATGACCGTTGAAGACCTAGTAAAGCAAAGCATTGCCAAACTGGGAGAAAACATTCAGGTTCGCCGTTTCGTGCGCTTTGTTCTGGGGGAGGGAATCGAGAAAGAAGAATCTAACTTTGCTGATGAAGTAGCTGCTCAAACAGGCCAAAAATAGCATTGATTAATAGATTAAAAAATAGATTGGTCGTAGATTGCACTGTACTTAGCAACTAGATTGTTAAAGTTTAACAAGTGCATCTATGGCTTTTAAGTAGGTAGGACAAATTAATTAGAAGATAGTCTCGTTACTTGAGTAACGAGTAATGAATAATGAATAAAAAAAATAGATCGTAATATCTTGCTTACGCTTGTTTTACATTTAATTCCACCAACCTACTTATAATAATCTTGCTGCTCTATAATTTTTGCTTTTTTAAAAAGATAGAATTAAGATGAACTAACTATGTGCTAGGAGATTTTTCCTAAGTCCTAAGCCAATTTCCCAACGGATAACTGAATATAGGATGACAAAATCGATTCAGCAAATCAAACAAGACCTCAACAACTTAGAATCAACTACAGCCAAAATAGCGGTTGAACTTGAAAATCTATACGAAAATTACTTAAATTCTCTCAGCCATTCAGCCAAACAACAGCTAGTCTTGGCAAGCTATCAAATTTGTACTCAGTTTTATCCCCAATCATTTTTAGGGCTATCTTTAAGCAATCGGCAAAACCTACAGCAAGCTTTGAGAAAAATCGGCATTGAGGTTGAACCAGCTCTGTCTCTTATTATTGAGCATAAAGAATTGGATCCGCAGCCACAAGAGTTAAATTTGATGGCAGAATTAATCAAAAATTTGCCTAAAACCAAAAAAAGAAAAGAAGAAAAGGAAAACAGCGTTAGTGAAGAGAACGCAAACAGCACAGCAGAAGTTGATTTTGCATCAATTAAGGCTGAATTAGAGAAAATTGAGTTTATTGAAATAGATGCTTCTTTAGAAGACGAATTAGAGCCTGAAAATACCTTTCCACAAACGCAGCCGAAGCAGGAGATTGACTTTAAAAATCCAGAACATCTTGTCTTGTGGCATAAGCAAATCGAACGAACTGTAAAAAAGACATTAGACTACACTTCTCAAAAAGCTAATCGATGTTTGCAGGATTTAGGAATTATACCCGATCGCATACCCAGTAAAATTATTGATGTGGCAATTCAGGCAGATAGTAACAAAGGAGGAAAAGGCAGTAAATTAAAAAATTCTCCTAATATTATTAACTTGGCAATTGAAAGTGAGCAAGACAAGAATAAGTCTCAATCTCCTAAGAATATAGCTCAGGTCAGCCTACTACGTTTGCGTATAGCTGAACTTGAGTTTGGCGATCCTTTACTTAATGCTCAAAGAGGAAAACTGCGTAATTTAATGGGCGAAATTAGTAAACTAAATAGGCAGTATCAAATACTTAAGCAAGAATCTGATGTTGCAGAAGCCCAAGCTGCCTGGCGTTCAAGTTGGTATGAAGATTAATCGATCGTGCCAGGGCTAAGGTAAGTAGGTCAACCTAATTATTGATAGGATGAGTAAAGCGATAGTGAAACCCAGCTATTATTTATGGCTGTTGGGTTTTATCTTTCAACCCAACCTATTTAAAAGGAATTATTGATATCGTAGCAACTGGCAACCAGAAAAGTAATGGCAGAAGATTATAAGCAAAAGGTGATTGATTCTTTTAATCACCGAACCGCATACGATAATGAAGGAGATATCCATTCAAAAGAAGCAGAGCGTTTATTAGCATATGTGCCTCCTAAATCTGGACAGACTATTCTCGATCTGGCTACGGGGACAGGTTTGGTGGCAATTCCTGCTGCTAAAAAAGTAGCTCCCGAAGGTTCTGTAATTGGTGTTGATATATCATCAGGTATGTTGGCTCAAGCCAGGAGGATACCTTGCTTTTAACACTCCCGATCAAACATCTTACTTGGCAGAGATTAAAGTAAAAGTCTGTCAAGACTTATTTGGCATCGATTTACCTCATATAATTCGACCTCTGTGGACTCCTGACAAATGCCGTTTATTATTACAACAGTCTGGTTTTCAAAATATTGAGATTAAAAGTTACCAATACAACAAATATAAGCTTGACAAAAATTATGATTCTGTAAGGATTGAACAGGAATTTTATCCCAGAGGGAATCCTTTATCAAATCTATCCACAGAACAAAAAGAACTACTGCAAGCTGAATACAAAAAAGCTGTTGACCGATTGATTGCAAAACATGGAGAATGGCAAGTTGCTACAAATTTGTATGTTAAAGCACGCAGGTAAAAAGACAGGACTGATATATAGTTACAGACACTTTTATTAGGACAAAATGTATTTCAATGGCGAATGCCATTCGCCCCTACATTAGAAATTACGTCTTAACACTTTCGACTGTTACTATACTTGTACTTTCATAGTCGCCTATTTCAGGGGTGAGATTGAAGGATTTTTTGACTGCGTTCAATGTGCCACTGGCGATCGCTTGACATATAGATCGTAATACTTTAGGTATTTAGAATAGTCATCTTATTTTAATGATTTTAGTTGTTCAATATAGATAGATTGGCAAAAAACCAACTACAGCATTTCTCGTATTGATGAGATACGCGGTCTGATTTAGTTCTCTTTCTCTGGATTGACAAATTGATAGTAAATTCCTCTACCATCTGTTCCTATAAAAATCAGACCAGATTTTTGCTTGCTAGCTTCTAGAACTCGGATAGTTTTTGCACCATCGCCATTAAACAGGGAAACGTCATCTAGTTTATGCCAAGTTTGTGCGCGATCGCGCACAAACTTGGCATAAAGATAAAGCCAAAGAAAATAAGTGGCTTGGGATCTTAATTAAAAGGATCGGCAAGGAAGATAAACTAAACTAATTAGTAATCTTTTTGCGAACCATCACACGGGAGGTGGGTTTTGACGAATTTCAGTCGGTGAAAGAGTAACCATATTGAAAGCCTGCCATCTAGTTGTAACGTACTTAAATTTACCAATTCCTATATCGCTATTAGTAGTCCAGTTATCCCACTTAGCGGTTAAACTCAGCCAGTAATCGCCGCCCATACTGAGTAAATAACGAGCTTTAGATCTATCGTCTGCTTGTTGAGGATTATCAATTATAAGCCGTGCTTGTACAGTGGTAAAAATGCCAGCAATATCATTGGAATCGACCGACGCTCGACCATTTGCACACCAGAAGTGAAAGTTGTATCCCTGACCTGCCTTGACCGATACGCTACCATTTTTATGGTAACGGATGTTTGCGGGTTTATTAACATCCCCCGTATAATCCTCTCTATATGCAGCACCATCAACTTTTTTCGATCTTTGCAGAAGATGCCATTTGCCATCCTGTTTGCTGAGCATATATGCTTTTATATTTTTGATTTGTACTCTGCTGTTGGTAGCAGGATTCCCTGTAGCAGCTTCATACAGTTGTCCCCATGCTGTCATAGCTTTGAATCCTTTTGGATTGTCTCCCATACCCACACGAGGACCAGAAGCCCAATTCAAATTTGTTGGAACACCCTGGGGCATTCCCTCGTGAGGGGGAGACATATCGTAAATGATCGTTGCAATTGAATTGATTGGTTTTTGAGTCTGTGCATCTACTCTGTAGGCAAAACAGCAGCCAAGTACTATGGCAAAGAGACAGAACAGTAAGGGTAATTTTTTGATTCGCATATGACTATATTTGTTAAAAAATAGGGAATAAAGTCGCATACACTATTGTAAATAATAAATTTCAAGCTTCATAATACGAAAACGTCACAAGGCTTGCTGGTGATGAATTTCAATGATTATGCAGTTTATTACCCAACAATTCTATTTAGATTTGCTAGTCAATGATAAAATTTTACTTTTCCCAACTTGTCCCTGTTTTAGCAGTATTAAAACCCACTTTTTAATTAACCACCTCATCAAACTTTGAGCATAATCTCCTAACAAAATTTGCGGATGCCAACGAATTGCCGTCCAAAATTTTTGACTAGCTTTTTTAACTCCACTAATATCAGTACTATATTTTAAGTATTGTTGGGTACAGTATTCGTAAATCCAAGCCAAGCTTTGATTTTCAAGAAATTGGTATTCGGGTGGAGCTGACTGATATGCTCTTTCAATCACCCTTAAAGCTCCTTGTTCTACAATCTCGACTTTCGATGAGAGGGCACTTGAGGACTGACGATACAGAATTTGATGTTTTGGTACTACAACAAAATGCCACTTGGCTGCTAGCCGTATATAAAAGTCCCAATCTGCACAACGTTGAAGGGTCGGCTCAAATTCTCCCACAGACTCAATAGCTTTTCTACGAAACAAAATGTTAGATCCGCTGGCAATAAAATTATTGACCAGCAATTTATCATAGACATTACCTTCAAAAAATACTGGTTTGTATGGGAATACAGATTTTTCTTGCCCATCCATAAAATAAGAAGTCCAACTATAAGCAACTGCAACTTCTGGATGCTGCTGCAAGGCTATAAGTTGGAGTTCCAGCTTATCAGGTGTCCACAGATCGTCGGCATCAATAAAGGAAATAAACTCTCCAGTTGCATGAAAGATACCACGATTGCGAGCCAGAGCATTTCCACCATTTTCATAAGAAAAAATCTTCAGTCGCTCATCTTTAGTAGTTTGAAGTAGTTTTAAAGTTCGATCTGTAGAACCGTCATTAATAACAATTAACTCAAAATCCTGGAAAGTTTGCTGTCGAATAGATTCAACCGTCTCTTGAATTGTACGTTCAGCGTTGTAAGCAGGAATAATGACAGATATTGTTGACATAATAAAGTGAAGTTGAGGCAACGGTAAGTGTACATATAAAATCTAATTTATCAAAAGCTTCAATTTCTTGTCACTCTTCAATTTAACTAATTTTGGCACTTTTTACGCTCTTTTTGGTTTTTTATGACATAATGAGAGGCTCCCGTTTTATTAGTATTAATATCCATTTTTTAATTAACCATCTAATTAAACTTTGGGCATAATCTCCCAACAAAATTTGCGGATGCCAACAAATTGCTGTCCATAATTTATGCCCAGCCTTATTAACCTCATTAAGGTCGGTACTATGTTGCAAGTATTGCTGTGTGCAATACGCATAAAGCCAAGCTAAACTTTGATTTTTTAAGTATTGGTACTCTGATGGAGCTGTTTGATAAGACTTTTCAAATAGCTTCAGCATTTGTTTTTCTATCCCATCAATTTTGGAGGTCATTGAGCCAGAAGATTGACGATAAAAGATTTGGTGCTTTGGAACTAGAACGAAAGGATATTGAGCCGCTAGTCTTAGATAGAAGTCCCAATCAGCGCAGTGGGGAAAAGTAGAATCGAACTCTCCTACAGACTCAATCACTTTCCTCCAAATCAGGAGGTTCGAGCCGTGTGCAATAAAATTTTCAACCAGTAACTTAGGATAAACATTTCCTTCAAAAAATACAGGCTTACCTGGAACTACAGAGCCTTCTTGCTCGTACATGAAGTAAGTCCAGCTATAAGCAACCCCTGCCTCTGGATGCTGTTGTAAAGCCGCTAATTGCAGTTCTAGCTTATCTGGTGTCCACATATCATCAGCATCAAGAAAGGCGATAAGCTCTCCAGTGGCATGAGAAATACCACGATTGCGAGCTACACACACCCCACCATTTTCGTAGGATAAAATTTTTAAACGATTATCTTTGATATTCTGAAGTAGTTCTAGGGTTTTGTCTGTAGAACCATCGTTGATGACAATAATTTCAAAGTCAGAAAAAGTTTGCTGCTGAATAGATTCAATAGTTTCCAAAATAGTGCGTTCGGCATTGTAGGCTGGAATAATGACAGATATAATTGGCATAAAAGCTAAACTCGATGTCAATAAGGTTTAAATAACAATAGGTGTATTAACTCCATGCCATTTAAAGTGAGCTTTCAATATATTGCGTAATATTGCGTAGCAAATTGTCATGATTGAAGTGTAGTTACTTTTCATGAAACCCTTTTTCTTACTGCTTTTTCAACTTTTGTCCTGCTATCAAGGGTATACACATTAAAATCAACTGCTTAATGATGCGTCGAATTAAGCTTTGAGTATAGTCTTCTAGCAAAATTGAGGGTTGTATATAAATTGCTTTTAATATTTTTCTCGTTGCCAATCTTAAACTATCAACATTACTTTTATACTTCAAATGCTGTTGTGCTAAATACTTATAGCACCAGGCAAGACTTTGATGTTTTAAATATTGATGTTCTGGAGGTGCAGCTTTAAATGCGCGCTCGATTACAGTCAACATACCTTTTTCTAGCCCATTTAGATTAGAAGAATGCGATCCTGCTGTTTGTCGGTAAATGACTTGAGGTTTTGGTATCAACACAAACGGATAAATAGATGCCAGTCTGATGTAAAAATCCCAATCCTCACAAAAAAGAATAGTTACATTAAATGAACCTACAGCATCTATCGCCTGTTTACGGATTAGAGGATTAGAGCCATTGTGAAGAAAATTTTTAACAAGTAAGCTGGCATAAACATTGCCTTCATAAAAACATGAAGTGTCAACATAGGATTGATTCTCGTTCTCATATAAGAAATAAGTCCAGCTATATACCACTGCTGCCTCTGGATGCTTTTGTAATGCTTCAATTTGCAATTCTAGCTTATCTGATGTCCACATATCATCAGCATCAAGAAAGGCAATAAATTCTCCCCTAGCATGAACAATACCACGATTACGAGCTGTAGATAACCCTCCATTTTCATAAGAAAATACTTTTAAACGCTGTTCTTTTATATTGTGAAGTAAATCTAGAGTTTGATCTTTGGAACCATCGTTAATGACGATTATTTCAAAATCTTGAAAAGTTTGCTGCTGAACAGATTGGATTGTTTCTATGATTGTGCGTTCAGCATTATAGGCAGGAATGATAATAGAAATTAGGGGCATCAAAATAACTCCAATTTATACAAAATCTCAGACATGAAAGCCAATTATTGAATTTTTATATCATCACCTCTCCATTAAATTTATATTTTTTGTTTTAAAAAATGCTTTTGATTTAGGGCAAATCGGTTTATCCAAATAGTAGCAAGAGATGTTAGTATTAGCTGACTTAAAAATACAGTTGAAGCAACCCAAACGATACCATGTTTTACAACAGCAAAGAGAGAAATAACCAAAATAGTTGTAAATACCAAGCTTATTTGCAATGAAATTCTTGGTTTATTAATTGAATTCAATAATAAAGAGGCAGCCCAACCGTATATTATTGGAATCACAGAAAGGCAAATTAGAATCAAGACTGGAATTGCAGAAATCCACTTACTGCCAAAAACTATAGGTACGTAAATAGGAGCTAAAAAAGCTTGTAATAAGATAATTGGAACGAGGATCACAGTTACTTTTTTGAGGCTGCTAAAATATCGTTCCTTAAATTGCCAATAATCATTTCTGACCGTACAAATGTAAGGGTACATAGGAGACATAAAGGTATTAAGGATACTCATCGTAATTCCCGAACCTGCATTAAAGGCAAAGTAATACATTCCCAAAGCTTCAACTCCAAGATATCTTCCAACAATTAAATAATCTACGTTAGTGCGGAATTTGATCAACAGTTCATTCACTAACAAATTGCCGCCAAAATCAAGAACTTCGCGCCATCGCTCTAAATCGAAGCGAAGAGGTGGTCTCCAGGTTTGATACTTCCAAGTAAGAATAATCCAAATAGGGAACGTTGAGATCATCGACCAAATAATCGACCAAATGCCCATTCCCATTAAAACCAACGTTGCAGTAACAACACTCGAAACCAGAGAAACAAGGACATTACAAATTGCTACAGCTTGGAATCGGTTCTCTCGTTCGATTAAGGTGAGATGAATGGTAAAAAGCGGATATGCTAAATAGGTAAAGGCAACAGCAATTAAGGGTAAAGTGAGGGTTCGATCCTCCGAAAAGTATGGAAGAACCAGGGCAACAACACATTGAATGATAAAAAGTGAGCCACAGACAATCCAGTTTAGCCAGTAGGCAGTATTACAAATCGCTTTTACATCCTGTTTATCTGCCTGAATAATCTTGGAGCCAACCCCGCCTCTAAGGGTAAATACCTGAAAAAAGTCACTTACAGTATAAATAATTGCCATTAATCCATAATCTTGTGGGCTAAACATCCGCGCCAAAATAACAGTGCTTGCTAAGCGGATAAGGCGATTGGCAATCTCTGCGCCAGCCATCCAGCCAACGTTACGGATATAGGCACCTGATAAAGCTTTTTGAAGTCTGACAATGAACATTAAGTATGTTGGAGATATAGAAGTATAAAAGAGAAAATTATTATCTAAGTAGAAAGCTGTGTAGTTGCTTACCGATCGCTTCAGGTGAAAAGCAACTTTCGGCACGATAGCGAGCATTTTGACCCAACTCTCGACTCCAGGCTTCATCATCCAAAACTCGACTAAGTGCTGATGCCAGGGCTGATACATCTCCTCTCGGCACGATTATTCCCCCAGAAACCTCTCCCTCTTCAAGAATGTCGGGTACACCAGGAGCATCGGCAGCGACTACGGGCAAACCACAGCACATTGCTTCAATTGGTGCTACGGGAAAGCCTTCTTGTCGGGATGGGAGAGTATAAACATCAGCAGCCGAGAGGTATTGCTGAATTACATTGCGATCGCTGACAAATTCGTTTAGCCACTGTACACCCTTTAGCTCCATAGCAGTAATACACTGGCACAATTTCTCGGCATCGCTTCCCGTTCCCACTAGTAGCAGACGCAGATCTTTGTCAGGACGCTCATTACAGATTTGCTGCCACGCTTCTAATAAAACATCTAGTCCTTTACGTTCAATCTCAACTCTTCCGTGCCATGCAACAACTCTAGCAGCCAGAGGAACACCCAGTGCTGCTCTTGCCTCCGCGCGATCGCTCTTTTGCCAAGTTGTCGTGTCTACTGGATTAAAAACACGGGCAATCTTGCTAGAGGGTACACGATAATGAGATTGAATTCGCCCAATTTCGGTTTGCGTAGGCACGATTACCCCTGTGCAGCCACGAAACGCGAGTTGTCGCGGAAGAACTTCAAGCCAGCTTTGAGTGCGATCGCCTCCTTGAAAAGAGGCAAATACGGGCAGATGCAGCAATTTTCCTAAAAGCACACAAGGATCAAAGCGGGCATATTCATACTCTTGGCACAAGATCGCCTGGCAGTTCTCACGCCGAAGTTCATGGGCTAACAAACCCAAAGGTGTAGAAAGGTAAGTCCCCAAACTCTTAGCCAAATCCTTAACGGGTGTGAGTAAAGAATGGCGGATAGTATGATCATCTCGAATATCCTTGAAAGATTGAGCCTCACTTGCTCCGTAAGCATTGAGTGAATTGCGTCGCACAGCCCGATAAGCATGATAAATCCCCGAAGCAGGCAGCACGCAAATTGTAGTGCCTGTAGGCTCATGAATAAAGCGAGATGGCTGTTCGACACGAGCTGAAATACAAAATAGAACTGTCCGTATGCCGACTTGTTTGAGAGCATTGATATAGCCAAACATCCAGCTACCGACAAACTCTTTAGAGAAAGTTTCAAATGAAATATTAATGCTATCTAAAAAGTCATCGATCAGATCGTAGCAATGTAGTAAGGCGATAGTCGGCTGAGACTGGTTATTTGGTATTTGTTGTTCCATAAGATTGTCAAGTTTTGAAGACGTTGAAGTAGCTGAATCTTTCATAGTTCCAGCCTCGGATCGCTCATAGAAATAGATTTTTTTATTCTTCCTAATAAATAGCTTGAGGCACTTGTGGGAAATAGTTGTTTTAATAAAAACTTGATTGATAGTTTTTGAGTAGTTCGATCTAGTAATAATTTAGGATTGAGGCGAATTGCCGACCACAAATGTTGTCGAGCATGGCTTGTTCCATCTTTATCGGTACGATGTTGTAAATATAGACTAGTACAATAAATATGAAAACTAGTCAGAGTATGAGTTTTAAGGTATTGTAGTTCTGGTGGAGCTGCTTGATATGCCTTTTCTATTGAGATTAGAGATGCTTCCTTCATAACCTCAACTTTAGATGACATTGCATTAGGAGTTCGACGATAGAGGATCTGGTGCTTCGGTACTACAACAAAATGCCATTTAGTTGCTAGCCGCAGCCAATAGTCCCAGTCTTCGCAAGATTTTAATGCTGGATCGAATTCTCCTGCTGTATCGATCGCTTTTCTGCGAATAAGAGTATTTGAGCCACTATGAACAAAGTCACTAACTAGCAAGTTTTTATAAACATTACCAGCAAAAGAATATTGAGGTGATGGAAGAAAAGAAACAGCTTTTCCCTGTTCATCAACATCCATGAAGCAAGTCCAGCTATAGGCGACTCCTGCTTCTGGATTCTGTTGCAAAGCTACTAGCTGTAGCTCCAGTTTGTCAGCTGTCCATAAGTCGTCGGCATCAAGAAAGGCAATAAATTCATTAGTTGCGCGCACAATACCACGATTGCGAGCTACTGACAATCCACCATTTTCATAAGAAAATACCTTTAAACGTCGATCTTTAATAGTTTGAACTAATTCTACAGTTCGATCTGTAGAACCATCATTAATAACGATGATTTCAAAATCTTGAAAAGTTTGTTGCCGAACGGATTGAATTGTTTCTACAATTGTGCCTTCGGCATTGTAGGCGGGAATAATAACAGAAATTTGAGGCATAACACTAAAGCGTTCGATTGATAAATTTTCAAGCTAGTAAAATATCATCGTGAAAGCGACACTGTGCGCCGACGTAAAGTATGAAATAAAGACAAAAATTTGTCGTAACTATTAGAACCAAACCAACGCATAATAGCGATCGCTACACTCAAACGCAGATATTCTTTAGAAAAGAATAACCAAGGATCGTGTTTGAGAGCTTGAGAACGAAAGTAACTAGCCTGTCGATAATCTTTTGCCTGGCTTTGAATTGCTTTCCATCCTAAAACCAAATGAGAGTTACCATAGCTTCTATTTCTCAAGGGCAATAGTTCTAAAGGAACATCTGCAAAAGCTTTTTCAATGACAGCACGAAGGCTTTTTGCGACTAGTTCCCAATTTCTAGAGGCACTTCCAGTTAATTGTCGATAGCTAACTAGAGGTTCTTTTATAACTTTAAAAGGGTATTGTGCGGCAATTCGCAACCACATATCCCAATCTTCGCCAACATTAAGACAGCTTAATTGCTCATCAAATAATCCTACCTTTTCTAGGCAAGAACTCCGAACCATCGCCACACTACCACATTCAATTAAATTTCTTTTAACCAACTCACCCCAGACATTATCTTCTGCTTGATAGCAAACTGTTCTACCAGTAAATTTTCCTCGCTCATCAACATACGCAACCCAGCTATAGACCAAACCTACTTCAGGATGAGTGTCTAATATTTGTGCTTGCTTGGCTAGTTTCGTAGGCTCCCACAAATCGTCAGCATCGAGAAAAGCCAGATACTCTCCTTGAGATTCTCTGATGCCAGTGTTTCGCGCACCTGCCAATCCTTGATTAGCTTGAGAAACTAATTTAACTCTGCAATCGCCTATTTGAGTTATCCATTCTTCAATATTGTCAGTACTGCCATCATTAACTACTATCACTTCAAAATCGGCGTAGGTTTGCTCTAGAACATTCGCGAGCGTTTCTGGTAAATAAGCCATAGCATTATAGGCTGGAATGACGACGGAAACTTTAGACATTGATCGAACTCCCTTATCTTAATTTAATGTGCTTAATTGATTTTTAGACAACGAAAACCGAGAAAATTTTTCTCTAAAGGCAATTCCCAGAATGATTAAACCTGGCCAATAAAGATAAGTTAAACCATCAATATTTTCTCCTAAAGAAAAAATGATCAATACTAAAATAATGTTCAAACCTACTTCGGCTATTAGAGATTTCTGGGCTTTGAAAACTAACTCGATCAAACTCCAAACCAAAGGTATTGCCAAACCAAAACAACCTATCAAACCTTGAGCGTAGAGAACACTAAACCAAGTATGGTGAGTTCCGATAGGTAGATTAGCTGTTATTCTCGGTCCGCGATCGTTGATCGAACCATGTCCCCAGACTGGAGCTTCATTTTGCCAGCGGTATAAAGCCATTCTTTGTAAAACACTTCGGATTTTAGAAGAACTAGGTCTAGTATTGGTAAAGTCTTCTCGAAAAATATGCATCATATTAATGAGTGTCGGTGCTAAAAACCCCCCACAAAAAGCAACTAGTCCAGTCATTAACTGTATTAAAGGACGGGAAATATTCAATAAAAACCAAGTTAAAAACAAGACGAAAGGTAAACAAATAGCTGATAATCGAGAGGCAGAACCTATCACCATCGCAACTGCGCCAAGCATTCCCAACCATCTTAATTTATGATTTTTTTCTTGCCGTGCGAGAAAAAAATAGATATTTGCAGCCAAACCTAGAGCAGGTGCCCAAGGAGCAAATAACAATAACCGAAATTCGGTTCCATTGTCCAAAAGGCTACCAAAAATGTACACATTATAGAATTCGCCTCCACCAAAAATTTGCAGTGGAGACGCATAAATCACATCGGGCATTCTGATAATACTCGCTATTATTACCATGAATATGCTTTGTATACAGAGAATGCAAGCAGCCCGATAAATTATTTGAGGACGAATTTTAAGACTGCCGACTAGCATAAATACGGGAAAAAGAACCCAAGTTCTCAACCATCTGTTAACTGAAGAACTGATTAGTTTTGTAAAACCCAAGTCAAAATTGAAATGCCCTACAATCAAAGCTACTTCAATTATCAAAATTCCAATAATCCACAACCAGACAGTGAAGGGGATAGTTATTTTTTCTTCGGAAGAGGTTGTGTCCGTTTGATTCCACCATTGCCAAAAAAGATATAAAACCAAAAAATATCCGAGTAATGGTGCGAGTAAATATTGCCCTCCCAAATAGTAGATAGGATACGTTCCAACTATGTAACACCAAATCAATTTTTCTGGCAGATTTTGGGGTTTTATTAAATTGCTGCTCATTTTTTACTCGATACTGAATTATTATTGTGATTGAAGCTTGGCAACAAATTTAGTTCGAGCTGTTTTTCTTCTTTTTCTGCTTGCCGATTTTGGCGATCGCGCCACCATAGCGAAAACAATCCTGTAGTTAAGAAAAAAGAACCCATAAAAGAACCTAAAAGCACAAAATTTGACTTCGGATTGCTAGGTTCATCTGGAATACTAGGTTTAGTTACCATTTGGATTCGAGGATAAGAGGCAAAAATATCTGATTTACTCAAGTCTAGTTTGGTCATGGTAGAAGAAAAGACTGCTTCTGCAATTTGAACATCGCGTTGAAGATTAGCTAAATTTGACTCCTGTGGGGACAAACTTGACAATCTATTTTCTAAATTTTTAATTTGTCGTTCCAATTCTCGAGCTTGGTTTTGAAGACCTTGTTCTTGTGTTTGTAGTGAGATTAATTCTTGTAATAGGCTTGCTCTGTTTGAATTGGATGAGCTACCATTATTTAAACTCAATTGTTCTAAAAAAGTACTAGAAACAGATTTCTCTAGTAAAGACTGACCTCGTTGCACGAGTGCAGACAAAGCTGCATTTTTTTCTGCTTGTTTAGTAATTACGACTGGATTGGCTGGTAAATACTTTGATTCTAAATTTACCAACTCGGCACCTGTTTGGCTGTAATCAGCAAGATATTTCTGAAAGAGCGGATCCGATTGAAGCACGAAAGCATCAGCAGCTTCTTTAGCAGACATACCTAGATTAGCTGACAGATTTTTTAAACTGGCGCCTATTTGCTGTAGCTGTGCCAAAGTTTCTGCTTTTTGTCGTCGCAGATCCTCAATATTGGTCGATAGGCTTTGCATTTGTTCTCTCGAACTGACGGGTGCGAGAGCTTTATATTCAGACAGACGTTGCTGTGCTTTTTGCAACTGCTTTTTTGATGAATTGAGAGTTGTTTGCAACTTCCAATCTTGTTGCTCAATTTCTTGTTCTCTAAGTTGATTTAATCTCGCTTCCAAAGCATCTTGGAGAGCTAACGCCTTTTCGTAAGCTTTTTGGGGAGTTTCTCCTTCAATCTCAAACTTCATCAAGGTGGTATTATCCACAATGTTGATTTGAGGCTTTCCTAATTCTCCAATCGGAATATAGAGTTGACTTGCTGCTGCTTCTCGAACTTCTTTTGTTTCAGCAAAAAATTTATAGTTTTCTCTGGGATCGGAAACATCGCTATTGCTGAAGGGAGAATCGCTTTGAGAAGAAGCATTGGCAATTTCGGGTAAATTGACATTGGTAGAGCTGCTGCCTGTAGGAAGGCTAATTGCCCATTCACTCTTATATATCGGAGCTTTCAATATTAAATAGGCTAAAGCTGTAGTCCATAATAAGGCATTCCCAATCAGCCATATTGCCAAATAAGATTTCTCATTTCTATGAAATCGACGTAAACTAAACCTGGTTTGGAAGTTTGGTAGGCTTGCGGTTTTTATAGGTGAACGAATTGCACTTATTTCTAGTGGTTTTGGCTTTCTAGATTCATTAGTTTTTGTTGGTAGCAAATTTGAATTAAACTCTGGGGTTTGAGACAGTGTTCGCTCCAGTAACCCAGGTCCAATTTGAGCATAGCCTCTGTGTACAAATCTAATCGCTTCTATTAGTTCGTCAGGAGGAGTAGTTTTAATTAAGTAACCAGTTGCTCCAGCCTTTATTGCCTGATCTACATAGTAAGCTTTATCGTGCACACTTAAGATAATTA
Source organism: Waterburya sp. (assembly GCA_965218345.1). Classification (GTDB taxonomy): domain Bacteria; phylum Cyanobacteriota; class Cyanobacteriia; order Cyanobacteriales; family Xenococcaceae; genus Waterburya. The sequence continues at coordinate 2,873,240 of CBDCKS010000002.1, read as the reverse complement.
CTCGAACTTCAGGAAATTGCTGGAGAATAATGCGTGTAGTAGTAATCCCATCTAAACCAGCCATCTCCATGTCGAGAAGAATTACATCAGGATGCAGCTTACCCACTTGGGCGATCGCTGTCTGCCCACTACTTGCGGTTTCTACCACTTCCATATCTGGTATTGGCTTCAGCAAAGATTTGAGTGATTCTCTTGCACTTCTTTGATCGTCAACTAATAAAATGCGAATCATATCTTCATTACATATTATAAAAAGCTTTTTATAATCGCTAATTTTCTTAATTAAATCACTTATTAGTTAAGAATCTGATAAATAAATTCAGTTTAGATTTAGTTTATAAGAACAAAAAGTTGAGCTTTAAACCCTTAATGACTTCTTAGATAACAACATACATTTAAAGCATGTTTTTGTAAACTCAAGTCCAAACTTATCTATCCTATAAGCTCAAACGCAACCTTTACAAAGAGATTTTTCCTCAAAAGCAGACATTTTATGAATTTTGATAAATGTTAACTGGCTTCTGAAGGTGTAATTTAAAATAACATATAAGTATAGCATTGACTACAAAATATTTTTTGTGTTTAATAATACATTTGTCCGTAGTTTTTGAAAATAACAAAAATAATAAAAATTCTCTTGAAAAATTGAAGTTATGTATGTTATTGTCCTAAGTGAAAACTTTTACGTATAATCGCTTAATTTACATTGTATGGTAAATCAAAAAGCAGTTTGAAACTTTTTTTTGCCCAAGGCTATTTACAAAGCCTCAATTAGTAATTTAGAAATGCTGCCAGGTCATGTATAAGCTTATCTTATTTTACCGCTCATGAAAAATAAGCCCACTCTCACAATTTTTTATCAATTCGATCCTTGGCGTAGTAGCATTGGGGGTATTCAGACTTTCATTTGCTCATTTCTAAAATACGCTCCACCAGAGTTTGAAGTAAGGCTCGTTGGTACTGGTGATAAAAATGCAGCTATTGAGAAATGGTCTGAAAAGGAATTTGCAGGTAGAGTCGTTAAATTTATGCCTCTGATTAAGGTTGAGAATGACGATGTTAGGCATCTAATTCCGACAACGCTTAAGTACACAGCTGCGTTGTTCAAGCATAATTTTAGCTCCGATTTTATGCACTTTAATCGCCTTGAGCCAGCGTTGGCTGCCTATAGGTGGCAGGGAGAAAAAACTTTCTTGATGCACAATGATTTGCAGAAGCAAATGGATGTAAAGCAAGGTAATAGCGCCATTTTGTGGCAAAAGTTTCCTGCTATATATTTTGCTTTGGAAAATCAGTTAATCAAACAGTTTGACTGGATATATTCTTGCCACACCAAAACCGCACAGTTCTATCAGCAAAGATATCCTGCGATCGCAGATCGAGTTAGCTACCTTAAAAATACTGTAGATGAAGAAGTATTTTATTCGTTAGATTCAGATTCAAAACAGCAGCAAACGATGGCTCTAGCCAAAGAAATGGGATTGCCTCAAGATACTCAATTTGTCTTGTTTGCAGGTCGTTTACATCCTCAAAAAGATCCTCTACTGCTCATCAAAGCTTTTGCTGTTTTAGATCGACCCAACGTCCATCTATTGGTAGCTGGTGCTGGAGAGCTTAAGACAGAAATTAAAGCCACAATTGCTGAATATGGTCTGTCCGAGCGAGTGACCTTATTAGGTGCAGTCCCCCAAGCCAAGCTGGCTGCTTTGCATCAGGTTAGCGATATTTTTGTTCTTTCTAGTGTTTATGAAGGACTACCGTTAACCGTTCTAGAAGCACTTTCCTGTGGAACTCCTGTTGTTACCACCAACTCAGGTGAAACTCCAAATTTCTTAGGTGCTGATAGCGGTATCGTTTGCTATGAAAGAACACCAAAGGCGATCGCTGGTGCTTTAGAAAAAATATTACGCTATCCAGAGCAATATCCATCCACAGCCTGCGTAAAGACGGCCAAACCTTACAGTGCCAAAAATGTTGTGGCTGAAGTTTATCGAAATATGTTTGAACGATGGAAGTTGAGTAATTCCTCTAATACGAAAACTAATCTTCCTCTTTCGTTGACTACCTGACAACATACAAATTTTTCAAAAAACTCTATATAAAATTTATCAGTCTCAACCAATGAAAATAGCTGTTGTAGGAGTCAAAGGACTTCCCGCAAAACAAGGTGGTATAGAACACTACTGTGAGGCATTGTATCCGAGAATGGTCGAGCAGGGTCATACTGTAGATTTGTATGCTCGTTCTAGCTACATTAGAAAGTCCTGGCTTTCTATTTATGAGCATCATGGAGTAAGGGTAATTTGCTTGCCTTCTCTACCTTTTAGAGGATTAGATGCCTTAACTAATTCAGGTCTTGCAGCTTTGGTATGTACGTTGCGAGGTTATGATGTGATTCATTTTCATGCTTTAGGACCATCTTTATTTAGCTTTATTCCTCGACTTCTATCTTCAGCTAAGATAATCTCTACCTGTCAGGGTTTGGATTGGCAACGGGGAAAGTGGGGCAAGTCTTCTAGTAGCGTAATTCGTCTGGGCGAAAAAACGGCAGCTAAATACGCTCATAATGTAATTGTAGTCTCTAGGGCATTACAAGATTATTTTAAAGATACCTATAATCTTGATTCTGTTTATATCCCCAACGCTCCAGGGATATATGCAAAATCAGATCCAAATTTTGCTTTTGTTAAATCTACTGGACTACAGCCAAATAAATACTTATTATTTTTAGGACGACTAGTACCAGAAAAAAGACCCGATCTACTTTTGCAGGCATTTGGGCAGCTTAGTCAATCGGATTGGAAACTAGTTTTAGCTGGGGGAGATAGTGACACCACAGACTATATTTCAGAGCTTAGCGATCTTGCTGGGGAAAATTCAAACGTAGTTTTTGCAGGAGAACTTAGAGGCAGTCATTTAGCAGAAATGGTTAGGGGAGCAGGTGTTTTTGTACTTCCTTCAGATTTAGAAGGATTACCCCTAGCAATGTTAGAAGCAATGCGAGAGGGAGTTCCAGTAGTAGCAAGTGATATTTCTCCTCATCAGCAGTTAGTTGGAAGCGATCGCGGAATTTTATTTAAAGCGGGAGATATCACTTCTTGTGCTGTTGCTCTAAAAGAAGCGCTACGTCAGCCACAGCAATTGGCTTCTATGGCACAAAAAGCACAGAGATACATCCAAAATAATTATACCTGGGGGAAAATTACTGCTGATAACCTGGCGGTATATTCTCAAGAATTCGATATCGATCGAGTAGAAAACACGGTTGATTCGGTTAGTCAAAATACCGAATCATTAAAAGCAAAAGTTATTCAGTAAAAAGGAAAAAACAATATTTTATTTAGATATAACTGTTGAAGCACGCACTTATAGGTTAAAGTTATGCTACCAAAAAATTAGTTTATTCGTCATGAGGTTTTGCCAGGAATCACTGGTTTCTGGCAAGTCTGCGATCGCTCAGTAAGTAGTTCGGAATATTTTGATAGATGCGATCGCTTTTATGTCAGAAAATGGTCTTTATCTCTAGACTTTTTTATTTTACTTAAAACTATTTCAGTTGTTATTGAAAGAGAAGGAGCATATTAGGAACTGTCAGATCCGAGCAGCTAGAATTCAGTAAAAAAATTTATTACAAATAGTAATACTATCGGCTTCATGTTTTTCTTGAAGGAGTTGCTTATAGGACTAAGGCGCACTTCCTATGTGACCCCCAACGGCTTAAGGAACGCTAAATCAGCAATGCTATTAAAGATCATGCCGATTTATTCAACTGTTTGGTAAATTCTTCGCGACTATCTAAAATAGAAAAGTATTTATCCATGCTGGTTAATTCAAACAAAATCTTAATTTGTTCATTAATTGAGCATATAAAAAGATTGACATCAGCAGCTTGTAAAGTCTTCAAAGCTTTGACCAAAGCTCCTAAACCAGAACTATCCATAAACGTAACTTCCTTGAAGTCAACTAGAATAGTGTGTACACCACTTTCTACACTTTGGTTAATTTGGTGTTGAAAATCTGCTGCTTTGGTGCCGTCTAAAATACCTATAGGTTCAATTATTTGAACAATAGAATTCATATATTAAAAATAATTTAATCTTGTCAAGATAAAAGTAAGTATAACAAAATAATCGACCAATATTTATGACGAAATATACCTAAGTAAATTAGCAGCAGATAAAAATTAAATATGCAATACGTAAAATGATTGATTTGAATTTAGGCTTTTCTATCTAATACTAGAGATTGATTGTACAGATCATCCCTGATTACCTTGATAATAGGTAATCAAAAGAAAATTTAGACAAAAAAGGAATTATAAACTTAATGGAAGCGTATGATGCGATCGCCATTGGTGCTGGTCATAATGGATTAGTATGTGCTGCGTACTTACTAAATGCTGGTTACAGCGTCCTCTTACTAGAGAAGCGTCCTGTACCTGGAGGGGCAGCAACTACAGAAGAAGCAATACCCAAAGAAGCTCCAGGATTTAAGTTTAATTTGTGTGCCATTGACCATGAGTTTATTTTTCTTGGTCCTATTATTGAAGAATTGCAGCTAAACAAATATGGCTTGAAGTATCTTAGCTGCGATCCTCATACTTTTTGTCCTCACCCAGACGGTAAATACTTTTTGGCACACCAATCTCTGGAAAGAACCCAAGCTGCGATCGCCCGCTACAGCGAACGAGATGCAGCTAAATACGTTGAGTTTATCGGTTATTGGTCAAAATTAATGAGTGCAATCGCGCCTTTTTTTAATGCTCCACCTCAGTCTATTTTCGGTATTGCTAAAGGCTACAGGGGCAAAAACTTAGCAGATGTTTTGGCGATCGCAGGCTCAAAAGATAAGGCATTAAACTTTATCCGCACCATGATTACCGCTCCAGAGGATCTGCTTAATGAATACTTTGATACGGAGTTAGTTAAAGCTCCCTTGGCTAGGTTGGCATCCGAAATTGGCGCACCACCTTCCCAAAAAGGCATTACCGCAGGTTTAATGATGTTGGCGATGCGTCATCACCCAGGCATGGCTCGCCCTCAAGGTGGCACAGGAGCATTAACGCAGGCATTAGTTAAATTAGTTCAAGCAAAGGGAGGCAAAATTTTAACCGAACAAATGGTCAAAGAGGTGATCGTCGAAGATAACCGCGCTGTTGGGGTAAAGGTAGCTAGGGGCAAGGAATATCGAGCTAATAAAGCCGTAATTTCTAATATTGATGTCCGTCGGCTATTTTTACAGTTAATCGATCGAGATGCAGTTAAGCCAGATTTAAGAGAAAAGGTCGATCGCCGTATTACCAATAACAACGAAACCATACTCAAGATTGACTGTGCTTTATCTGAAGCTCCCCATTTTACAGCCTATCAAGATGAAAACAATGAGCATTTAATTGGCACAGTATTAATTGCCGATTCAGTTGCCCATGTCGAACAGGCACACTCTTTAGCCACCATGGGACAAATCCCTGATGCTAACCCGTCGATGTATTTAGATATTCCCTCCGTCTTAGATCCTACTCTCGCCCCAGATGGCAAGCATACCTTTTGGATTGAATTTTTTGCGCCCTATCAGATAGCAGGAAAAGAAGGTACTGGTTTATACGGTACTGGCTGGACAGATGAACTAAAAAACCAAGTAGCTGATAATGTTATAAATAAGCTTGCTGACTATGCGCCAAATATAAAAGATTCAATCATTGCCCGTCGCGTAGAAAGCCCCGCCGAGTTGGGAGAAAGATTAGGTTCATACAAGGGCAATTATTATCATTTAGATATGACCTTGGATCAAATGATCTTTTTACGTCCTCTGCCAGAAATTGCCAACTATACTACCCCAATCAAAAACCTTTATCTTACAGGGGCGGGGACTCATCCAGGTGGTTCAATTTCGGGAATGCCTGGACGCAATTGCGCCCGCGTATTTCTCAATCAGCAACAGTCCTTAGTTAAGGCACAACAGTCGGTTAGTTCTATGTTGCGATCACTTTTAGGCATTAATGAAACATAAAAAAGTTAGTAGTTAGTAGTCAATCAAATATACTTTATAGCTTTTTCAAACATTATCTAAAATAATCATTACGGTATATACCTAATAAATATTCAAAAAATACTTATGATAAGTTCATCTAAACTCTTTTCTCGACGAAATTTTAAGAGAATTTCCTTAGCTACGGCTACTTTAGGTTTTGCGATAGCCCTCAATAGCTGCGGAACACAACAATCAGATCGATATGAGGCAACCGCCACATCTAAAATTACTTGGGTAGTAAACTACAACGATCCATTGGAGGGTAAGCGACCTAAAATTGAGAAGTTTGAGTCGGTTTCTTTAGTTAACCGTAACGGAGAAAAGCCAGACGGCGCAGTATATCAAGATGACCAAGGCATTTGGTGGCTCAAAGAACCTCCTAAACCTACTCTTGATGAAATAGAAGCAAAAAAAAGTCCCTCTGATAAAATTGGCAAACCCGAACGACTGCGAGAGGTCGAATATCGAGTCAAATTCAACAAAGATGGGGAGAGATTGAACTTACCAACTAATTATGATGTTTATCGACAGGTAGTCAAAGCTTATCCTGATACGCCTTTAACTTTTACTATGGGACTCAATAACGGTTCGGTAACCAAAGCTACTCCTCAGTAAAAGAATTGGTGACTCTCCCCGCCCGTCACTACGTTTTGGGCGAGGCTTCTGATAGAGTTAAACTAATACAGGATCGTACAAGTTTAACCTAGCAGGGCGTGTCACAACACCCCTGGTTATCTCACCCAAGCTTACACCTGGGATTGATGCCACTTTTAAAATATTCGCAGCTGCGTTACTGTCGGCGTTGCAAATCCAATTTTTAGCGGTACAGTAAAGCTTGGTAGCTATTCTTTTCCCTGATGGCTTCCAATTTACTGGCTTTTCTCCGTATTTAGGGATGAAATCTCCATCAAGAAATGAGGCTTTGCTAGTGTAAGCTTCATTAACTTCTAGAAAATCAACTCCTACTTCAGTAAGTACAACTTTTAACCGTTCTTTTAATTTGGCAGTCGGCAATTGATAGAAATTCTGATTATTACGTTTACCGTAACTACCCAGGTAGTTTAAGAAAAGACGGGAAGTTGACCAGAGAAAGCCTGTGTAAGAACTTCAAGAAGATTAAGGTTTTATTTTCTGGCGGTTGAAAGAACAGAACGTACATTGGCAAAGTCAACAGCGTTATTAAAACAACGAAAGCAACCAGAAATCTTTTGTTTGCATTTGATCATTCGCAAATCCCGTTCGGCTTGATTATTAGTAAAGGGGACACTACTGTCAGACAAAAAGCGCAGCGCATCTTCGGCAAAGTTTTGTAACCGTAGCAGCAAATTATGACCGACTCGGCGTTTACGGCGACCTCGATTTCCTTTACGAGCCAAAGGTGGCAGAGATTCGTGAAAATCTAATCCTCTTGTCAGGATTGAATCATAAAGTTGATTTAGTCTAATCACAATTAGTTTAGGGAGAGCTTCAGGGTAACGATTTCGATATTTGTTCGCTAAACACAAAAGCTGTTTCATCGATTTTGCCCAACCTTCTAGTTCTATTTCTTTTAAAGCTTGAAGTTCTCTTAAATGATGAGCATTACACAAACTGTGAAGTACACCTTCTAACTGATAATAAGGTTTCCAATGATCGTGAACTGCTATTCCTGTCATCCCCATTAAGGGTTCGAGATTTTTACGTTTGCTTGCTACTCGATACCAAGTCATTTTACTGATATTACTTTTGACTGGCTGACATCCCATCCGCATCCACAACATGACTTTGGTGCTGAATGATTAATTATTTTGTCTGGGTTAATTACTTGTTCTAATGTCTGACCCTGATGACTTTGTTGTCCCCCAGTTTTTCTTTTGCTCTTACCTCGTAGACTCTTTGTTCGATGAGTTTTTTTCTTTAGTCCATCACTCGATGGAGGTTTAGAGCTATTCTTACTATCTAGACCCATTCGCCTCTCAAGCTCTGCTATTTTTGAGCGCAGTGCTTTGTTTTCTTCCTCTAAGGCGACTATTTTCTGGTCTTTTTCTGACTCTGTCATAAAACTAACATTATCATTTTTTTCTTTAGTTTTCTACCTCCCTTCTTCTACCTGGGTAGTTACGACATTTTTAAAATACTTACTCTGCTAATAATCTTTAAGATTAAGTCGAGCTTACAAATAATTCCGATCGCGACTCCCGAAGCAGTTCAACTACAACAAAGCAGATCCAAGTATCTATGAAGATAGGTTGTTTGAAGCAGGATGTGATGATGCTTTACTTGGTATAGGTCCGAAGAGGATATATCGGATTAGATTTTATACGTAGCTCTAATAGTGCGATTGAGACTGTTTATAGCGCAATTGAAAATGTAAAAAGCGTTCTGATGCAAGCTTGTTGTCCTCTTCTGTCTCTGAGGGAGAAAGCCCTAATCCATTTTTATCTGCGGGACGAGTCGCTACATTCTATAATTCAATCAGATTTTGTGAAGCAATAAATAATTTCTCTCGCGATCTTCTCAAAAAAGCGATCGCTTCTTGAATAATTTGATAATTTGGATCGTTGGTTACTAAAATTCTCAATAGAATATTTGTATCTAAAAGATAAGACATTACCAGCGATCGGAATACATACTTTCTCTACTCATTGCTTCTTCACTTAGTACGGGTAACTCTTTGGCTTTATGGCTTTCTGACCACTTGCTGAACGCGGAAATCCATTCATCATCGGTAGCTGTCTCAAAAAAATGGTTTTTAGTCACAGCAGGTTTCTGACTCAGTTCCGATAGCAACTGTTCTAAATGTGGCTTAATCTCCTCTGGGGAACGAGAAGTGATCTTTGATATAGCGGTTCTCAAAATAGCAATTAATATTGCCGATCTATCCTCATTACTTTAAACCTGGATGGTCTTCTGGTCTTATATTTCCTGACCAAAAGAATTTACGTTCCTCTACGCTAATTTTAACGTCATTAATACTCGCTTCTCGACGAGACATCAAGCCATTTTCATCAAATTCCCATAATTCATTTCCATGAGCGCGATACCATTGCTGTAAATTATCATGCCATTCATACTGAAAGCGTACTGCTATTTTATTGTCGTCAAATGCCCACAACTCTTTTATAAGCCGATAATCTAGTTCTTTAAGCCACTTGCGAGTTAGAAATTCGATGATTTTGACACGACCTTGAAAAAATTCGTCACGATTACGCCATATACTGTCAAATGTATAAGCTAGTGCTACTTTCTGAGGATCGCTAGTATTCCAGGCATTTTCTGCCATCCGCACTTTTTGAATTGCTGTGTCTTGATTGAAAGGGGGAAGTGGAAGGCGTTGTTCTATTGTGTTCATTTTCTATTAAAAAACTTTTTCAACTTAAACTGTAACTGTCATCGGTAATTTTAAAGCATTGAGAGTAGAATTATTGGCAACAAAGCAAAAACTGGCGATCGCGATTTGCTTAAGGCAGAAGATGTTTAGGAAATTTTAAATTTAATTTTTCTTGAGAATATTTTCCGAGAGTTTCAAGCGATCGCCAGAAGACCATACAGGTTGACTTAATTACTCTTCTTGGCGTTTCCAGTTCATGATGTCCCACGTTCGCATATCCCAGGCAGTCAATTGATAGCCAGTCAGACTATTGCTAAAGGCAGCAACGTCAGCCCGATGAACTAAAGGAATGACTTCTGCATCTTCAATTAAGAGATCATTCATGGTAATGAACAACTGAGTACGCTTGTTGGGATCTAATTCTTGACTGGCTTCTTGCCATAGGCGATCGTATTCAGGGTTACAGTAGCGAGAATTGTTGTCTCCTGACCAGTTGTTAGCTTTTTGAGGAATTTGCTTGCAGGTCATAAAATTCATATATGCCCCAGGATCGGGGCTAGTATTGCCCGTGGTGTACATTTGTAAATCTGCATAAAAATGTTCTACCGTGTCGTTATTACTAGCATCACTGGAAAAATAGACGCTGGGGTCAATGCTTTTTAGCTCGACTCCTACGCCGATAGACTGTAAACCTTGCTTTACTACCGTTTGCGTTTTTTGACGCAGAGGATTGACTGAAGTTTGGAACACCATCTGCATCTCGATACCATTTTTATCGCGGATACCGTTACGGTTGGTATCTTTCCAGCCTGCTTGGTCTAATAGTTCTTTTGCTTTTTCTGGGCTATATTCATAGCTGGTATTAGCTGAAGCATATTCTGGTGGGGCAACTAAAAAGTTGGGTGTAGCTTTACCCGTCACGCCATATAGCTGTTCGGCGATAATATCTCTGTCTATTGCTAAGTTTAAAGCTTGACGAACGTTGCGATCGCTTAAAAAGGGATGGGGAAACTTGATGCTTGAACGTTCTCCCGATGGGGCTACTTTATTCGGATCGCTGTGGTTAATGATAATTCGTTCCATCAGCGCGCCATAGTTGGAAACTACTACTCCTTGTCCTGCTGTTTCTAGTTCTTTTAGTACGGGGGCTTCAACCTGGAGATTATAGGCAAAATCTGCATCACCTGTTTGCAGTACAGCCCTGGCTGCGGATGTGGCATCACCACCACCTTTAAGCTCAATTCTCTTGAAGCCTAAGCGATCTACTCGAAACTCAGGATTGGGTTCATAAATCACCGTATCCCCTGGTCGAAAGTCTATAACCCGATAAGCACCTGTACCAACAGGCTTGAGATTGGCTGGTGCTTCTCTGGCGTTTGCACCATTGTAAGCTTGATAAATATGTTTGGGTAAGATCATCCCTTCTCCGCCAACAAAAGCTAGTGACCAAGCGGGATTAACCTCTTTGAAGTTTACTTTAACCGTGTAGTCGTCAACTGCTTCAACATTTTTTACCACATCATAAGTACCAGAAGTGACTGCCCCAACCTTGGGATTACTAAGAAATTGATGGGTAAAAACTACATCCTGAGCGGTAAAAGGTTGACCATCAGACCATTTGACATTCTGTTTCAGTTTCCAGGTAACAGACTTACCGTCGGCAGCCACTTCACCATTCTCAGTACTAGGAATCTCAGCAGCCAAGAAGGGAATCAAGTTGCCCTGGTTATCAAAACTGGCTAAAGGCTCAAGGGTAATGCGACTAGCTTCTGAGTCTTTAAATCCTGTGGAGAGATGGGGATTAAGAATAGTGGGTGCTTGCCAGTAAAGTAATTTGAGAGTGCTATTTTGCTGACTGCCAGATGAATCTGAGGGATTACCACAGGCAGTAACTGCAATTGTTAAGCTCAAAGATAAGCAAAATTGAGAAATAAACTTGGCAACCACTGACTACTCCTTGTCCAGTTTTGATTATGGATGATATTGTAGTCGGTATTATAATCGAAGAGAGAACATTGAAAATTGCTCAATAAATTTAATTGTATCTTATTTTAGGTATTATTGGCGATCGCTATAAGGCAAAATTTTTAATAAATAGAACAGCTTATTTGCTTTTTGGTAAAAGATAGTGTGTTTGATTTTTTTGCTTGATGTCAATTGCATCTGCACAACTTTGTTTAATAAAATTCAGAGTAGATTTGGGAAGTTTATTCTTTTTGAGAATTTCCGAGATAGATTGTTGGTAATCATTTTTAAATTGCTGAGAAAGTTGTGACAAAGTAACTGGCTCTTTTAATTCATCCACAAGCTTGTCCAAAGTCAAGACAATTTTATTTTGAATTGAATGTTCAATATTTTGCTCTTGCTTAGAATTAGAGATTGTAGACATTACCGAAGCACGACTATTAGCAAAATCATGTATATAAATATTTCCTGAATGCTGATAGATTTTGTAAGTATTACATCCTTGCCTTTGTAAAGTTTGATGTAAACAATTAAAAATTGAGTCGTGAGAAACAACGGTTACTTCTTTTACTTGAGGATACTGTAATAGTAAAGAACTTCCTAAAGTGAGAATTTGCGCATCAGCAGCATTTTTTTCTTTAGGTACATGAATTAATTGATATCCTTGCTGATGCAAATATTTGTCTAGTTTGGCAATACTATTGTTAAACCAGTTTGCTACTGCAAATTTAATTGTTGCGGGATATTGGCAATGTGACTTGAGATTTTGTGCCAAATCCAACTTGAATGGAAAGTTTTCTACATCTAATAAAATTACTCCCGTTGGAGACAAGACTTTAGATAAAAAATGTGGCTGTAAGTTAGAAAAATCCATTTTATCTTCAGTGCAGTAAAAATGTTATTTCAAGTTTAAATTATCCAATTATCAATCAGTTGTGATTTGCTCCCTTTTAGTAGAAACGCTCAAGAACCTCCGAACTGATAGTGCAATAATTTAGCTTTAATTTGCTATTTATGGCTAAATTCTCTGATTAATGAGCATCTAGAAGGCAAAAAGATGTTATTTATAAAAAAGCGATCGCTCGTAAATTTGAACTAATCTAAATCTATGTCCAAAATGTTAGCTTCAATTGCCTTATTGCTGTTTGTTCCAGCCTGTAGTATTGGGGTTGTGATGTCATTGTTTATCGCCCCTGGCAAGATCGGCAATGGTGTTTTTGCGGCGGTCAAGATCTGGGTGGTTGTTTTACCTTTGTTTTGGACAGCTAGAACTAATCCTAATGCAATACGTTTACCTAAGCTAAATTGGACAGAGATCAAAGTTGGTCTGAGTCTAGGTATTTTGATGTTTAGTGCGATCGCCATTACCTATCTTTTTGTAGGACAACAAATTATTAATACTGCCGATCTTCAAGCTAAAGCTAGGGAGGTTGGTCTTGTGAATCCTTATCTCTATGTAGCGGGCTGTTTCTACTGGAGTTTTATTAATTCCTTGATTGAAGAATGTACGTGGCGAGGCTTTGTAGTTTCTCAATCTAAAGTGCTGTTTCCTCAAAAGATCGCTGTAATCCTGGCAGCAATATTTTTTACAGTTCACCATAGCATTGCTCTTTATGGTTACACCCATAACTTACTAGTTGTTTCTATTGGTTCATCAGGAGTTTTGCTAGCGGGCATTATTTGGGCTTGGTGCTATAACTTTTATCAGTCAGTTATTCCAGGCTATATTAGTCATATATTTGCAGATATAGCGATCGCAATAATTGGCTATAAACTTTTATTTTCCTAAATTTCACAAGTTATATGAATTCTAAAAAAGAATGATACAAATTGGGTGACGGGGGGAACCTTCGGTTTTATCGATATCCAAATCCCCAAGCCTTGCAGATCGATGAGTGCGTAACATCAGTTATTTAAATTAGGGCATTGGTCGCAGCCGCGATCGCCTGACCCGCTAACCAAGAAGTCGTCCAGGCACTTTGAAAATTAAAACCCCCCGTCACGCCATCAATATCTAATACTTCTCCTGCAAAATATAGCCCAGGACATTTTTTGCTTTCCATCGTCTTAAAATTTACTTCTTTAAGACTTACTCCGCCACAGGTAACAAATTCTTCTTTGAATACTCCTTTGCCCTTAACCTCATACTGTCCTTGCACTATCTCCAACACTAGTTTATTTAATTCTTTTTTACTTATCTCTGACCAAATTTTGTCTGGTTTAATTTCCACATAGCTAACAAAGCTTTGCCAAAGGCGTTTGGGCAATTCTACAGGGCAGTAATTAACTATTTTTTTCTGAGGATTCGTTTCTTTTACTGTGATTAACTTTTGCTTCAAAGTCTCTTGGTTATATTCAGATAGCCAATTGATTTGTAAGCCAGAATCATATTTAAGATCGTACAAAAACCTAGCACTCCAAGCAGATAGCTTTAGGATGGCAGGACCACTTACGCCCCAATGGGTAATCAATAACGCCCCTGCTTGTTCTATTTTATGTTTGCCTGTACCCAGTTTAACTTGGGCATTACTAACGCTTACTCCCGCTAAACCTTGTAAACGAGGATCTCTAACATTCAAGGTAAATAATGATGGGACTGCTGGCTCAATTTTGTGTCCTAAGTTTTTTGCCCAACGATATCCTAAAGGATTACTTCCCGTAGTAATTAACAGGCGATCGCATTTTAATTCTTTGCCGTTTTTTAATTCAACCTGAAAATAACTTTTGTTTTCTTCGTCATAAAACTGCTTAACTGTCTTTACTCCAGTCCCAGTCAGCAATTTAACTCCTGCTTTATCTGCTGCCTGCATCAGGCAATTAATAATTGTTTGCGAATCATCGGTAACAGGAAACATTCTGCCGTCGGCTTCGGTTTTTAGGCGTACTCCGCGAGACTCATACCACTGCACTGTATCCTTGGGTTGAAAACGAGTAAATGCACCCCGCAACGCTTTTCCACCTCTAGGATAATGTTCAACCAAACGAACAGGATCGAAACAGTGATGAGTTACATTGCATCTGCCACCACCAGATATGCGAACCTTAGCCAAAGGCTTTTGTCCAGCTTCCAAGAGAGTTACTTTAAGTTGGGGATTGGCTTCTGCACAGGCGATCGCGCCAAAAAAACCTGCTGCACCACCACCAATAACAATTACGTTCAAAACTGGCTTATAAAATCTAGATTACTAAAATAGTCCAACAAGTAGCTAAGAGCTAAAATCTATTCTAATATCTTCTTGTCTTCAAAATTCCCCATATCAAGCCAGATATCACCGCAGTTAATAAAAATATTATAATTACTCCTCCTGGCAAAAAGGTAATAAAACCAATTCCTCTAAGGATATACAGGGTAATAAAACCCATCAGAGAAATAAAAAATATATTAGACAACATGGCATTTGAGCTTCCAATGCTAAGTTAAACAAACATCATAGATTTTCTTCAAATATATAACACAAATAGTTCGGACAAAATTTGGATAGTGTACCAGCTTGAAAGGCTAACTAATTACTGTTTATCTCGATCCCGTTTATCCGTTTATCCTTATTATCTCGCCCTGACGGCTTGCCCTCGAATGGGGGAATGACGAAGGATGTCATCCACGATTGGGTATAGGTGGCATCTGATGCTGCTTGATAAAATTAGACATCGATTTACTCACTTTTTCTGTGAAGCAGCCAATCGATGAATTTGCATCCCTGATATTTGGCAACACATAATGATAAATGCCCTGCGGAAATTCAGGTGTTGCACTAGTTATGCCGTTACAAGCATCTAGCCGATCCACTGTAATCTTGCTACCGTTCAAAGCGCGATCGCCATAAATAGGAAAATTGTTATCAAAAAGGTCTGTTAGGGATTAAATCTTTTGTCGCGATGTTGTTCCATCAATTCAGCTACTTTTGCTCTTTGTTCGGAGGTTAGTACTTCCCGAATCCGCAGCATAGTTTCAAAACGATTATTATCCAATTGCTGATGGAGTTCCTCAACTTGTTGGTGTTGTTGTCGCAATTCTTCGGTACTAGCATCACTAGCTAATAGCGATAAGCCTAACGGCATGGCTTCGCTACGCATTTCTTGGTGTTGTGTCTCCATTTGCGATCGTAAAGCCTCTGCCTCAGTTTTAGACTGCTCTTTTATGGCTTCAACGTTTTGAGATTGTTCGGGGGTAAGATCTAGCTGTTCAAATAGTTTATCCATTCTTTCACTGCGATCGCCTCTTTTTCCGTGTTTGTCGTGATTTTGTGCTATTTTTCTCATAGTTGTCACAGATTCTTGAGTGTTGTTGTCTTGGTTTAAAGTCCCAGCATAAGCACCTAGGGGCAAGATTAATAAAGCTGCTGTTACTGCTGAAAAAGTTTTCTTCATCAATTGAAATCTCCTCAAATAGCGAGAATTATTTAGTTACTACAATCCTAAGAAACCAAGTATTAAACTACCTCGATCTAAACTCCCAAATCTTTTTGGTACTTTAGGACTATTGCCATAATTCATACTAAGTAAATAAATTAAAAAATTATCCTGGTAATCAATGGCTAATTTTTCCCGTAAACACCCTTGGCGATTACTTCTCTATCTAGAATGGATCTTGTTGGGAATTGCCTTAATAACTTCATTTAGTGGATTAATTTCTCATCCTCATCTTCATCCTCGGCATCCTTCGGGACTTCAGCCAACTTGGTTTAGTTTTTTGGGAATTTTCTGTATCGCCATTTTGGGCTTAATGGGTTGGAAATTGCCACGCAACTCTCAACTATTAAAACAAGTTCATATTATGTGTGGGTTTGTTCTCTGTTGGTTAATAACTTTGTTGGCAATCAGCGGAGAGAGGATTTTACCAGTTTTACTTTTAATAGTGGCAATTCGCGCCTGTTTATTATTTTCTTGGAGTGGCAGAGTTTGTGTTGCTATATTTGCCTATATTTCATTTTTAACCGTACAAATAATGTCTTTGATGAGAATTAGTTTGTGGGGCATTAGTTTGGGTAGACCATTGCCTCCTATTCTCAGACGTTTACCACCAGATGAATTACGTCGAGTAATGTTTGGCTTGGTTTTTAATTCCGCATTATTATTCGCTTTTGTCCTGGCATTTGTACTTTTATTAGTTGGTGCGCTATTGGCAGAGTATGAGAGTAGAGCTAAGTTGGTTCAAGCCAATCGTCGTTTGAGAGAATATGCGCTACAAATCGAAAATCAGGCAACCTTACAAGAAAGAAATCGCATTGCCAGAGAAATCCACGATTCAGTTGGTCATTATTTAACCGCTCAAAGTATTCAGTTGGAAAATACAGCGGTGTTTTTAGCTCAAGATCCGCTCAAAGCCGCTAGTCATTTGGCAAAAGCCAGACAGTTAGGCAAAGATGCTCTGGCTAATATTCGTGCTTCTATAGCGACTTTAAGAAATGACCCAATCAAAGAGCGATCGCTCTTGACAACCATAGAAAAATTAATCCTAGAGTTTCAGTCTAATACAAATATAGCGATCGCCTCAGAAATTGATTTAATTTCTACATTACCAACGGAAGTTAATACCGCCTTGTACCGTATCGTTCAAGAAGCACTGACTAACATTAGCAAACATAGTCAAGCAACCAAAGTAAATTTGTCTTTAAAAGAAACAGAAAAGAAGATTTTGCTTTCTATACAAGATAATGGCTGTGGCTTTAATCAAAGCGATAATACTACTGGCTTTGGGTTACAAGGAATGAAAGAGCGCACCGCAGCATTACCAGGAAAAATTGTGATTATAAGTAATTATGGTCAAGGATGTCTGATCGATGTGGAAGTTCTCTTATCTAAGCTTAATTATTGATTATTTACTAAAAAAGCTCTAAGCTTTAAGCTAATTAAAAGCAGATTTAAACTACTTTTAATTAAAGACTTTTGATTCAAAGATTATAAGAGGGGACATAAGCTTAGAGCTACGAACGAAGTAAGTTAGAATTATGATTCGTGTGTTGTTAGTAGACGATCAAAGTATTGTACGTGAGGGATTATCTAGCCTTTTGCAGACTCATTCTGATTTAGAAGTTGTCGGCGAAGCAGAAAATGGTCAAGTAGCAATCGAACAAGCGATCGTTTTACAACCAGACGTGATCTTGATGGATATCCGAATGCCTATTATGGACGGAGTAGCAGCAATTCGTGTTCTTCAAGAACAAGCACCAGAAATTAAGATTTTAGTCTTAACTACTTTTGATGATGATCGATACGTTGCTCAAGCAATAGCCTATGGCGCGCAAGGCTATTTACTCAAGGATACCCCCTCAGCAGAATTAGCTCAGGCAATTCGTTTACTCAATAAAGGCTATAGTCAAATGGGACCAGGATTGTTGGCTAAAGCAATGAATAACTCTTCTATTCAACAAAAACCTGATGCTATTGCCAATATCCCCGCAGAATTTGCCCTCTTAACCACCAGGGAAAAAGAAGTACTGCAACTAATTGCTACAGGACATAGTAACAAAGAAATTGCTGTTAAATTATACATTACAGAGCGTACTGTGAAAAATCATGTTAATAGTATTTTACGCTCTTTAGATTTACGCGATCGCACTCAGGTTGCTATCTTTGCCAATAGTTTTCGACCCTAATTTTTAGCAAACTTTATATATGTTGATATTTAATAGCCGATCGCTAAAAAATTAACTCTTCGTTACTTAAAAAAAATCTCGATCTTTAATCAACCAGAAATTAGTGGGTATTCACCGAGATTGCTAGTGTTGCGATCGCTATAACTACTCTATACTCAACAGCTTCTTGAAGCCTATAGATTATATTTATCAATGCTTTGAGCTAATTCCTATTTTAAAGCTACTTTAGTTAGGGAGTTTGCCAATAATTTAGCTTTTTATTTAATAATTGATTTTTTTGTTTTTTGTCTTTATTTATTATAAATAAGCTTATAAAATCTGATTTTTAGTTTTTATTATATTTCTGGTGTATAATAAACTTGTTAAAAGCAAATTTAAAGCTATTTAATCTCAAATACTCTTTACGGAGCCACTTTTTAAAGATAAACAGCCTTTATTTTCTGGCTCGATTAGCTCATAATGCAGACATGGACGTAACACCAGATACAAAAATTACGCCCTTGGCGATCGAGCTTAAATAAACTCTTATATTAAGAAGCAAGGAGAAACAAACGTGGGTCAAATAAGATTAGCAGTTTACGGCAAAGGCGGAATCGGTAAATCTACAACTAGCTGCAATATTTCCGCAGCCTTGGCAAAGAGAGGCAAAAAAGTATTACAAATTGGCTGCGATCCCAAACACGACAGCACCTTTACCCTGACAGGATTTCTCATTCCTACTATTATTGATACTCTTCAAGAAAAAGACTTTCACTATGAAGACATTTGGCCTGAAGATGTAATCTATGAAGGTTATGGTGGCGTAAGCTGTGTAGAAGCGGGTGGACCTCCTGCGGGTGCTGGTTGCGGTGGCTATGTAGTGGGCGAAACTGTCAAGCTACTCAAAGAATTAAACGCTTTTGACGAGTATGACGTTATTTTGTTTGATGTCTTGGGTGACGTAGTTTGTGGTGGCTTTGCTGCACCCCTAAACTATGCAGACTACTGCATGATTGTGACTGATAATGGTTTTGATGCTTTGTTTGCAGCTAACCGCATTGCAGCCTCCGTTAGAGAAAAAGCTCGTACCCATTCTTTACGTCTAGCGGGTTTAATTGGTAATCGTACTTCCAAGCGGGACTTGATTGACAAGTACATCGAACACGTACCTATGCCTGTGTTGGAGATCTTGCCCTTAATTGAAGATATTCGCGTATCTCGCGTTAAGGGTAAAACCTTGTTTGAAATGGCAGAAAGCGATCCTTCCTTGGCTTACGTCTGTGATTACTATCTCAACATTGCCGATCAGGTTTTGGCTGCACCAGAAGGAATTGTACCTAACGAGGCACAAGATAGAGATTTATTCTCCTTATTGTCTGACTACTACCTCAATCCTCCCGCAGCTAAAGCAGACAAAGCAGATAAAGAAGAATTAGACATGATGATGGTTTAAGTCAATGATCAATGAACAATTATCAATGAACAATGGATAATTAGCGATCGCAATTTAATTTAGAGATGCAATGTATTGTGTCTCTAATAAGGATTAATAATAAATTAAGTCAGTTTTCAACTCTAGGGTTAATTCTGGGAAAAATAGATTTATCAACAAATTTATTTGGACTGGAAAAATCATGTCAGACATTCTTGCACAACCAGAAAAATTTAAAACTGAATTAAAAGAAAAGTGGTTGAATTACTACCAAGCAAACCGCAGTTGGCTACAGCACTATATGGATAATGATAGTGGCTGGAGTGATGATGTTGAATATGACAAAAAAGAGTTGAAAAGCTTGGAACTTGATAGAGATTATGATCCTCGTCGTCCAGAATGTTATTTTATTCTAGGCGTTGTGAGTGTCCTAGAGCCATCAATTCAGGGTTTATTGTCCTTTGCGGGAGGTTTGACTACCGAATCAGAACAATTAGTTGAAGCTTTGGGACTAAATTTTGACCCTGAATTGGAATTAAAAAAGCGATCGCAAAAAGCAACAAATCAACAATTAAATTTAGATTCACAATATTTAGACCAAGTTAGAGAGATTAAAACATGACTTTAGCCAAAGAACAACCTTCAGCATTAAACTTTGAATGTGAAACTGGGAATTATCATACCTTTTGCCCGATTAGCTGTGTCGCGTGGCTATACCAAAAGATTGAAGATAGTTTCTTTCTTGTCATTGGCACAAAAACCTGTGGCTACTTCCTGCAAAATGCTATGGGAGTAATGATTTTCGCCGAACCTCGCTACGCGATGGCGGAATTAGAAGAAGGAGATATCTCCGCTAAGTTAAACGATTACGAAGAATTAAAAAGATTGTGTTTGCAGATAAAGCGCGATCGCAATCCTAGTGTAATCGTCTGGATTGGTACCTGCACCACCGAAATCATCAAAATGGATTTGGAAGGTTTAGCACCCAGATTGGAAGCGGAAATCGGGATACCCATCGTTACCGCCCGTGCTAATGGCTTAGACTATGCCTTTACTCAAGGAGAAGATACTGTTCTGGCTTCTATGGCGCATAAGTGTCCTACCAAACCACCTAAGTTAGAAACAGAGAAAAAAGAGCGCAATGCTGTTTCTAGCCTACTCAACTTCGGGCGCAAAAAAGAAGATGTTACGCAACAAGAATCTGAGTACAAAGACCATCAGCCTTTAGTATTATTTGGTTCTTTACCCGATCCTGTAGTTACTAATCTTACCTTAGAACTCAAAAAGCAAGGAGTCAAAGTATCTGGCTGGCTTCCCTCCAAACGCTTTACCGAACTACCCGTAATTGAAGAAGGATACTATGTAGCGGGAGTTAATCCTTTTCTTTCTCGTACTGCTACTACCCTGATGCGTCGCCGTAAAACAAAGCTTATCGGCGCACCTTTCCCCATTGGTCCTGATGGTACAAGAGCATGGATTGAAAAAATCTGTTCTGTATTAAATATTGAACCCCAAGGATTAGAAGAAAGAGAAGCGAAAATCTGGGAGAGTCTAGAAGACTACATTAAGTTAATTCGCGGTAAGTCTGTCTTCTTTATGGGGGATAACCTTTTAGAAGTATCTCTAGCACGTTTTCTTATTCGTTGCGGTATGACCTGTCCTGAAATTGGTATTCCCTACATGGACAAACGTTACCAAAAAGCGGAACTAGAACTACTAGAAAAAACCTGTAATGATATGGGTGTTCCTTTGCCTACGATCGTTGAAAAACCTGATAACTACAACCAAATTCAGCGCATTTATGACCTTAAACCCGACTTAGTAATTACTGGTATGGCACACGCCAACCCTCTAGAAGCCAGAGGTATTAATACCAAGTGGTCAGTTGAATTTACCTTTGCCCAAATCCACGGCTTTACTAACGCCCGCGATATTCTTGAGTTGGCAACTCGTCCCCTGCGTCGTAATACTAACTTGAAAGAATTGGGTTGGGATAAGTTAGTTCAAGAAGAAGCAAAAGTTTAGGTAGTAATTAAACAGTTTAATCCTAGGGGTAATTAATTCAATTGCCCCTATTTTTTACTTGGTAATATTTTCTTTTCTAAACGTCAATTTCAATCCAGGTAAATCGGCTTCACTTAGTCTTTTTATTATTTCTTGTTTTGCAGTTTCAAAAGTAGAATACTGCTCACTCATACCAAAAGGAATCCAAGTACTATATTTCATTTTTTCCAGTTTAATATTAACTTTCGCTGGGGCAATAAATTTTCGTGGCGATACATAAAATTTATCTATGAATCCTTCCTTGTTATTGAGTTTTTTGTGTGCAGAGGCAAAATCTTTTAAATAATTTTCTACTAATAGCCATGCTTTTTTGTCTACGCTTGCCAAAAGATAAACTATATCAAATTTACATGAAACTGAAGTAATCTTTTGATTATCGACTATTTCCATTACAGGATTGTACACTGGAACTTTTGAACCATCAGTAGTTTTTGCGTAAAGACAAGGACACTTTGGATCTAGGTTAAAACATTGAATATATAATCCTATACGGTCTTGCATACCTCTTTTCATTGATATGATATTATTTCCATCATATTGATTATTATTAATTCCTCTACTTATTAATAATTCGTCAATTGTAGTAAAATCAGAATCAATTAATCTTGATTTGATTGGGCGACAACGGCTGCCTACTCCTCTTTTTCCTATTTTATGATCTTCGCTAAATTTATAGAATTTTTGTTTTACAGCTTCAGTATCTACCGATTCATTAAACAGTAAAGGAATTAAATCTAAGGTGTAAGGTTTAATTCTTTGTAATCTTATTTTGTTTGATTGTTGTTCTGAATTGCAATTTTGAATTGTGAAAAGTGATTCTGGAGTTACAACTTTGAATGATTCTTTCGCAATTTTGGTATCATTATATTTTTGAATATTTTCCTTTCCTAGCCAAACACTCAAATCATTCACTTCGATGACATGACCATTGACATTTAGACGAAACATAAAAGGATAGCCTTTAGGAAAACCTTCCCATTTACTTGCGTAAGCTTTGCGAGTACTAAATGCTTTTTTGATTAATGCTTGATGTTCGTTGACCGATTGAGGATTTAATGTGGTTTTAAAAGCATTTAAATCCAAACAGATATGAATAATTGGTAAATCTAATATTTGCTCTTGTATCAGCCATGCTATGCCAATTCTATCTTTTACTTCTCTTCGAGGTGGTTCGACTCCTAAGATGAAAGCAAAGTCAGATATAGTAGCAATTGTTTCTCTCAATAAAGTTTCTGTAGGATGAACTTTTTTACTTTTAACAGGACTATTATTAAGATGTGGAGTATATTTTATTATTTGTTGTTTTTCTTTTCGATCTAAGTCAGAGAAATTAATTTTTTCGTAATAAATATCAAAGTACTTATGTTTTAACTGTTTCAACTGGTAAATTCGATGATGGGCTTTACCTTGCCAACGTTTATTTATATTTTTGGCTTTTCCTATGTACCAGACTATTTTGTTTTCATCAACAACATAGTATATCCCCGAATATTCTGGTAATAACTCTTTTGTTTCCAAACTTACTTTTGGAAGATTTAAAATTTTAGAATCAGCAAGCAATATATTTTACTCCTACAAGCTCTAATTTACCAATTCTATTTTTTCATGTTATGTTCATTAAAATAAGCCATAAACTAAGCTGTTTATATAGTAGATAAAGATACAAATTAAAGATGAAACTAATTATTAGAAGAATTAAAAGAAGTACAAAGAGAATAATAGTAAATAAGCCAATATAGTATGGTTAGTCAATAATCGGATTAAGATCGATTATTTGTAGTCACAATACCAGAGTTGAGCGATCGCTTAGGTTATGTAGAATATCCAGACAACACGGCTAGCAATCAAATATCATTATTGATAAATAAATATATCAAGGTTAAACAACAAACTATAGTTCAAAATTAGGCATCAATTGTAAAACTCCCATGCCTAATTCTGAACCTTTAATGGACTTCAATTCAAATAAAGCCAATATATCTTTTGCTTGAGGATTACCACGATTAACTCCCGTCACTCCCATGGCAATTACCAAACTACAGTATCCTTTTGTTTGTTGGCAGCGTTGATGCCATTTTTCTAGGGCTTCAACCTGCTGCGCTACATCATGAGAATATTCGGCAAATATAAATAGCTCATCACTTCCTGTTTGTAACATACCCAAATCATAAATTTCTCCGCTAAAAGGATCGTTACCAGGATTGAAGCAAACTGCTTTTAAGCCTCCAGCAGCGTGAATTTTGGTAATGAGTTCTTTGGCTTTAGGACGGGTAGTTTGAATAAAAATTGTCGGCAATGTTTTACCTTTAGATGCAACTCCCAAAGATTGATAGTAAGTTTTTGACTGATGTTTTGCTTGTTCAATTAGCTCCCCAGAAATACTAGCAAGGCTAATCAAAGCACCATCAGGGATTAAATCTTCTTGGATCGGAATATCTATTTCTTGGGTTAGGTCGCGATCGCTCGTACCCAGATTCAACAATTCCTCTGTCAGTTCTGGTAAGGTAGAAACTTTAGTGGATATAGTTTTCTTATCCTTGGCAAATTCTGGTAAAGATATGCGATAGGATTTCGATATCGCCTTGATTGGCTCTGCTTCTAGTGCTTGACGATTGTTTCTACAAAAACGCAACAAAGATTCTAGAGCAATATAAACTATTTTTGCTTCTTCCTCATCCAAGAAAGGACGCATTCCCTCAAAAGGATGAAGGCTACCAAAAAAAGGTTCAATTTGAACGATGTCTAATGAGTCTTCGTCTTCTAACTCTACCTCTTCGTAATTCAGAAACCAGCAGTCTTGAGCTAAGAAAGCCCGTTCTAATTCGGCTGCTGACTTGTTTTCTCCTAAAGCAGCAGAGCGAAAATTTTTCAGAGAATCCAAAGAGCGATATAGCAATACCCCGTATTCTGCTGACATCATGCCCATAACGCACAAATATACCCGCTCGATTTCACAATCTTTAAATTCAATCTGCACAATATCGCTATCGGCTAGTAACTCCCAAGGAGAATTTTGCCAAATTTTGTCAGCCACCTCTTCGATTGGCTCTGCGTATAGTTTTGGCAAAGTAGATAGTTGACTATCATCCATCTCTGAAAATCCCTCAAATAGCCGATCGATTAAGGGAAGCTGAGGAGAATATTCAATATTTATCTCTAAATCCTGTAATACACCCCGCAAGAAAAACTGAAGTTCGCGATCGCGCACGATAATTTTTTGGGGACGATTGGGTTGTCCAGGATGATGAGGAGATTCAATGGCTCGTAATAAGGTTCTAGCGATCGCCTCAATACCTGTATCTTCAGAAACGACATCCATGGCTCTAACTGCTCCTTCAGAGCCATCTACCCAAATTACGCACTCCTCATCGGCATTTTGATCGTTGTCTAAATGAAATGCCATATTTCCTAATGGACGACGATCGCCTTCCCAAACGCCTGGAACTTGGGCAATTTTTATTAGTCTACTTCTAGTGGTGGGAGGGAGAGTCGTCATAAATATTCTAAATTACCTTGCTTAATTAATAATACCTACTTTACTTTTCTGGGCAGCCTGCAATAATAAACCATACTCTATACCTTCGACTAGTGCCTGATAAGAAGCATCAAGAATATTTACCGACACGCCGATAGTTGTCCACCGTTCTACTCCATTACTTGATTCTACTAGTACACGGGTTTTAGCTGCTGTACCTGTACTACCGTCCAAAATACGCACTTTATAATCTGCTAAATAGCAGTCGGCAATCTGAGGATAAAACTTAACCAACGCTTTGCGTAAAGCACTATCTAGAGCAGCCACGGGTCCATTACCTTCTGCCACCTCTAATAATTTTTTACTATCTACTTCTACTTTTATGGTAGCTAAAGCTTTGCTAGCAAAGTCATCTTCTTGATGAATATTGCAGTGAACCTGAAAACCCTTTAGCTGAAAAAGCTGTTTATGAGGATAAAGTATCGAACGCATCAGTAATTCAAAACTAGCCTCAGCAGCCTCAAACTGATATCCCTGGTTTTCCAAAGTTTTTAGCTTCTCTAAAATTTGACGACAGGTAACGTCCTGTTTACTCAAGTTAATGCCAAACTTAGCAGCATAATGTAAAACATTACTTAAGCCTGATTGATCGGAAATAACGATACGTCTTTGATTACCAATTAATTCGGGTTGAATATGTTCGTAAGTTAAAGGGTTTTTCTCGACGGCTGACACATGAACCCCCGCCTTGTGGGCAAATGCCGATCGCCCGACAAACGGCGCACAATCATCAGGAGCAAGATTGACTATTTCGCTAATATAACGACTGTTAGGACTTAGCTGTCCTAGCTGTCGATCTCCCAAACACTGATAGCCTAACTTTAGCTGTAGATTGGGAATCAGAGTGCAGAGATTAGCATTTCCGCATCTTTCTCCATAACCGTTGATAGTTCCCTGTACCATGGTTGCTCCCGCCCTAACAGCAGCGATCGCATTAGCTACCGCCGTTCCTGAGTCATTGTGGGTATGAATACCAAGCTGCACTACTTCAGTGTTCTTTAGTTCGGGAATTGCACCTATTACCTCGGTTACAGTTTGGCTGATTTTATGGGGTAAAGTGCCGCCGTTGGTATCGCACAAAACTAACCATTTTGCCCCAGCTTCTAAGGCTGTTCTCAAAGTTTTAAGAGCATATTCAGAGTTATGCTTATAGCCATCAAACCAGTGTTCAGCGTCGTAGATTACTTTTCTACCTTGGCTACGAAGATACTCAATTGTATCGACGATCATAGCTAGATTTTCTTCAAGGCTAGTTTTCAAAGTTTCTTGGACATGGAGATCCCATGACTTACCAAAAATAGTCACCCAAGAGGTTCCCGCAGCTAAAATCGCCTGAAGCATCTTATCTTCTGCTGCATCCAAATTAGGACGACGAGTAGAACAAAAAGCCACTATCTCCGAGTTTTTTAGTGGTTCTTCTTTTAATCGCCAAAAAAACTGCACATCTTTAGGATTTGCTCCTGGCCATCCTCCTTCAATAAAAGGAACTCCCATCCGATCGAGCCTGTGAGCAATTTTGAGCTTATCATCTAAAGACAGAGAAATTCCCTCTCCTTGAGAACCATCTCTTAAGGTGGTGTCGTAAATCCAAATTGGTGATTTTTGATTCATGAAGTCAATTATTACTCCAATCAGAGTTAAGAAATGTTAAATTACTCGGAGATGATCGGTAATTATAATGAATGCACATTTTTAAAATTTCTCCTATTATTCGTATCACTCTTTCATGTCTTTATATCGCTTTGACAGTTCCCTTACCTTTTTTAGCAGATTTTACAGATGCCCCTATTCCATCAAATGTCCTGTGGATTGGTATTATTATAGGTGCGATCGCTGTCTATGCTGCTCTTAGTGAAAGAGTAATTTTAGATGATAAGCAAATCAAAGTTGCTTATCCTCAGTGGGTACCTAAATTTTTTCGTAAGGGTTGGTCATTGACCTGGCAGGAAATCGACAATTTAAAAATGCGGACTACAGGACAAGGGGGACTAGTTTATTATTTCACCACTTGTTCAGCAGAAAAAGCCTATCTTCTGCCCATGCGGATTGCTGGATTTAATAAAATGGTTAATTTAGTTGCCGAGAAAACGGGTATTGATACCGCTGATGTTCGTCCTCTGGCTCAACCCTGGATGTACCTGATTTTGCTCGTCTGCACTATGTTTTTATGGCTCATTGATGGCTGGACAATCTGGACTGCAACTCATTTTATTGTCTAGTATGGCAATTATTATTTATCCAGAAAAGAATGCAGAATTGAACGAATGCTGTGACGGAGTGACGGGGTGACGGGGTGACGAGAAGCGTATTCACTTCTTAGCAAGTAACAGATGAGTTTCGCATCTCGACTTTCCTTCCCAAAGGCGGCGAACTCCAGTTCGCGCAAGTAACAAGTAAAGATATGCAGCTAGTTAAACTGTCCCAATAGCTAGTTAATTTTGCCTCTACTTTCGAAAACTTTTTACTCCCTGCGGGGGGTACCCCTTGGCTACTCTATACTTGTTACTTCCCCAAGTCCTTTTGTCCCCAAGTCTTACAGATCGATGAGTGCGTAACATCAGTTAAGGATTGACAGACTGAGTTGACCAAGTTTTCTGGTTTTCGAGAGTATATATACAGCGTTGTTGAGGATCGCCTCGTAACTGTAGGTGGTCAATTCTATTGGGGATTAACAACAACAAACAAAAATTGTCTAAAGGGATATTGGGATTTAAAGGCGATATGTCAAAGGCTGATTTATCTGCTACGGGTTGGGCGGGATCTGGCCAAGCAAATTGCGATCGCCCTGAATCGGAAATATCATGCCAAGTAGCTTGACGTACTTGTTGTAAGTCAGTGTCGGTATCTTTAGAAGTAATTAAACGTAGATTCCCCGCAATCCGAAACTGTTCGCGGGTTTTGGTAAAATACCAGCAAATTTCACCAATTGCCTGATGTTCAATTTCTTGTATCTTGGCACTACGTAAATCAATAATGATTTTCAGTGCGTTGTCTTCATCATCTAAAAAACCACGAAAAACTACTGTGCGATTAGCAGGATAACCTTCTGAGGTAACGGTAGCCAACTGAAAATAGCGAGAAAAAGGTTTAGAACGGTTACGGTGTATGGCACTGGACAAAGGCGATCGCCAAGGAGCAAGCATAATCAATTAACAAGTGATCGATCAACAACAATCAATTATCGGTTATTGGTAGGCTCACTATCAAAATCTTTTCAGTTATAGATAATATAAATACTGATGAGGCAATTGTTCCTCATTCCTTATTCCTCATCCTTTAAAAATATGTCTTTCTCTCAACTGTTTTCTCTTGCCAATCTTTATATTTTGCCGTTTTGGACAGTAATAATTTTGTTTCCTAAATGGGACGTTACCAAAAAGGTAATGGGGTCTTATTTACCTTTTATTCCCTTGATTGGTGCATACATATATTTTTTAATGGCTACATTTGACTCAGAATCGGCTGCTGCCTTGGCAAATCCTCAACTGGCAGATATTGCTCGCCTTTTTGGTGAAGAGGGTGCTGCGGGTGCAGGATGGGTTCACTTTTTAGTAATGGATTTGTTTTTAGGACGATGGATTTATCAGCAAGGACAAGAAAAGCAAATCTGGACAGTTCATTCTTTAATCTTATGTCTGTTTTTTGGTCCTGTGGGCTTGCTTTCTCACATTATTACCGACACTATCTTTGGTAGAAACGATCTAGATAAGGCTGCAACCGATACTGCAATTTCCTGAGTCGCTCAAAGATAAGAGCGAGAATAGCCAAGTAAATAATATAAATCAATCGCAATTACAATTCCTTTTGTCCAGGGTGAATTAAGTAAGCTAAAGACGATGGGATTTACGCCAATCACTAAAGCCATCTCGATAAATGCCACAATTGCGCCGTAGTGGTTTTTATCCCAGTAGGAGAAAGGACTAATAAAACGGTAATTAGAGAATGGGAAAAAGTGACGGTGGGCATCATCGTTATGGACGGGCAAATCCAGTAGGGAATGGCAAATCATACTGATGCAGACAATTACCCCTGGCTTCGAGTCTAAACGATAAAAAATAGCTGCACCAATTAAAGCTAAGGGAATAGAGTGGAATAAAGCAACTGTATTTTGCCAGAAAGGTTCATAGTATGCCTCTGACCAAATTTTGCCTGGAGGCATTTTGTAGATATACTTGGCGACAAAATAAAAGACGAAAATCGGCACATCAGGAAGAATTGCACCGATAGCGATCGCGGTATTATTTTTAGGAGCAATGGTTTTTCCTAAAAAAGCTAAATTGAGAATATAGTGACTAGGAGTATTCACTAAATTTTGCTAATGGTAAACTGACTCAAGGATAGCTTCTGAGAGGATCGAAACCTACGCTATGACATTCTAAAGAAGAAGCTTAAAGTTTTTGCTCCCATGCTTAACTAGTAAAGTTCCTGTATGCCCCGTTATCAGCCATAAAATTGACCTAGCACCATCCCGCCAGCATTTTTCTATGGGTTCGGGGGGATTGCTTGAAGGGACGGCAATAGGCTCAAAATTTATACCTCGACTACCCAAAACAATATCGCCAATTATCTTAGCTCTGTTCATGTGGTTTTCCGAAGTAATCAAATAAACATTATCTATTCCTTGTGCTTTAAGTTCGTCAACTAAAGTAGTAAAGTTAGTGACGGTATCGCTAGCACGATAATCAAAGTGTAGGCGATCTCGCTTGATTCCCGCATGAGCAAAAATTTCTTGAGCATATTGCTGAGGGCTACCTGAAGAAATCCAGATTGGCAGTTGAGGATACTGTTGAGCTAGTTTGGCAGCAAAACGTTCTCGCTCCTCATGTCCACCCAAAACTAGTAAAGCTTCTGGTGCGGTGGCGACTGAATGATTAATTGGTTTGAATCCAACGCAAAGAGAGGCAGAAACTATAGACAAAAACAACAGCTTTCTGATTTTACTAAGAGGATTGACTACGACTAAGTTAGATTCTTCTCTGGATAGGAATTTAAAAAACATAGGCGGAATGACCAGATAACTGTAACTTATAGCAAATGATGCCCATAAATTATAAGGATTCAAAAAAGTTTTTGCGGTAATTGCGATCGCAACTACAATAATTCTTTAAAAAGACCCGATCAATTGTAGACAGTATTGAATAAAATGTCTCTATAGCAATCCTAAATGAATTTAGAGATAATAGTAAGTCAGTTGTTCTGATTTTGCCATGACTCTCGAAGAATTAATCGCCAGTAACCCTGACCCCAGAGAACTCAAACGAGCATTAGCTGTAAAGATGAGAATTCAAGGACACAAGCATCGCGAAATTCAATCGGTATGAGGAGTTCATTCGAGCTACATTAGTCGTTGGCAGAAGTGTTATCGAGAACAGGGAGTGGCAGGTATACGTCTCAAATACAGAGGTAGCATAGGATACCTGAGTCCCAAACAACGACTGACAGTGATTGAATGGATTGGACAAAAAACTCAAAGGACTTTGTGGGAAGTAATCGAGCAGATCGAAAACAGCTACGATGTGGTTTATTGTTCGCTTCAAAGTTATTACGAACTGCTTTTTAGCGCAGGAATGAGTTGGCATCAGGGGGTAAAAAGCGGATGCGACCCCGCGCGGGTTTCCCGCGCTAGGGAACGCGCACCAAGCAAAGTCCCAGATATGATGAATCTGTGGTGCAGACCCACAACCAAATGATTGCCGACTGGCTCAAAGAACATTCACCAGATATCCGAGAGGGCAAAATCAGAGTTCTAGCTGTTGATGAGTGCCATCTTTTGGCAGGAGATATCTGCGGTAGAGGTTGGGGTAATCGTCAACACAGAAGAGAAGTTGAGATGGATAATTATCGAGCTAGTCAAACCTATTATGGTGCCTTAGACTGTATCAGTGGTGAAATGTTTTTGAGTTCTTGTTCGACAGCCAACAGCACCTCGACTATCGAGTTTGTCCAACAGATACAGGCGCAAAACCCAGGTGTGAAGTTGGTTCTAGTCTGGGACGGAGCCAGTTATCATCGCTCTCAAGAATTTCGTGACTTTCTTGCTCAAGTTAATCAAGGTGACGATTGGCAGATTCACTTCGATTTGCGAGGCAGCGCGTTGCGGGTGTTCCGCCCGTTGTAGCGACTGCCGAGGTTGCTCCTTATGCACCACAAGAAAACCCGATTGAAAACCTTTGGGGACAGGCAAAACAACTGCTACAGCAACTTCATCTACGCTGTCGGTCTTTCAAATTTACCAAGAAACTCTTTGAGCTGTTTATCAAGCACCGATTGTTCACTCTACCCAATTTGAATAGCTATGATGCTTTCTCTACTATCATCTAGGATTGCTATATCTAAAGTTTAATAATTTGTGTGCTAAAAAAAGCCAAATATCAAGATAGGATTACATATTGAGTCTTCTCTTATGATTAATATATTTTCCAAGATAGATTTACATTTCTTAAATTAAGTTAATTATTTGATTTTGATAGCTTTGTATTATGGTATTGATAGCAAAAGAAAGCATTGAACAGCAGGCAAATCGGCTTTTAGAAGAATCGATTATTTATTACAATCATCAGCCTGTGGGAGTAGTAGCAGCTACAGACTCAGAAAGAGAAGCACTAAATTACGATCAGTGTTTTATTCGCGATTTTATCCCCGCAGCTTTGGTATTTCTAATTCAAGGCAAAACAGAGATTGTTTATAACTTTCTGATTGAAACTGTCGGTTTGCAAAAGCAAAAGAGGCGGGTTGACTGTTATCAGCCACCCACAGGCTTAATGCCAGCTAGCTTTAAAGTCGAATCTCAGGGAAATAGTCAATACCTTCATGCTGACTTTGGTGATAAGGCAATTGGTCGAGTCA
This sequence comes from Waterburya sp., assembly GCA_965218345.1. Taxonomy (GTDB): domain Bacteria; phylum Cyanobacteriota; class Cyanobacteriia; order Cyanobacteriales; family Xenococcaceae; genus Waterburya. The sequence continues at coordinate 2,841,483 of CBDCKS010000002.1, read as the reverse complement.
CTCCAATTGATTCTTGTTTGTGGTGGATTATATTATTGCGGGCCTATGTCAAAGCAACAGGCGATCGAGCTTTAGCACATAGCAGCAGTTTTCAGGAAGCTTTGACCTTTATTTTAGAAATTTGCCTGGGTCCTCAGTTTGAAATGACTCCTACTCTTCTTGTCCCTGATGGTGCGTGCATGATCGATCGCCCGATGGGGCTAAGCGGACATCCTTTAGAAATACAGTCTCTATTTTATATGGCACTGCGGGCTGCCCGTGAAATGCTGATTAAAAACGCAGCAGGTCGGGCTTTAGTTGACAGTATTAATAATCGTCTCGGCAGCTTGAATTTTCATCTGCGAGATTATTATTGGCTCGATCTTAAAAAACTAAATCAAATCCACCGTTATCGTGCAGAGCAGTTTGGCGAGTCGGTGGTTAATAAATTTAATATATACCCTGAATCAATTCCTTACTGGTTAACCGAATGGATGCCCGACCGAGGAGGCTACTTAGCAGGAAATTTGGGACCTGGAAAAATGGATTTCCGCTTTTTTGCTCTGGGCAACCTAGCAGCAATTATGGGATCGCTGACTACCGAACATCAATCCCAAGAAATATTAACCCTAATTGAGCATCGGTGGTCTGATCTAGTGAGTAAAATGCCCATAAAACTCTGTTATCCTGCCATGGAAGGGCTAACTTGGAAAATTATTACTGGCTGCGATCCCAAAAATACTCCTTGGTCTTACCACAACGGCGGTAGCTGGCCTGTATTGTTGTGGATGATGATGGCTGCCTGTCAAAAAATGGGTCGCGAAGATCTGGCTGATCGAGCAATGGCGATCGCGGAAATGCGCCTGATGAATGATGAATGGCCTGAATATTATGATGGTAAAAATGGTCGTTTAATTGGTAAATCTTCCCGCAAATTTCAAACTTGGACGGTTGCAGGATGGCTACTAGCAAAATTATTAAGAGAGAATCCCCACTGTCTAAATTATGTTTGTTTTGAAGAAGATACAGAAGCGATCGCCTGCACGATATAACTATCACTATCACTCTGAAAAATACATCTTTTTTTAATTTATTGATAATTAGGCGATCGCTATTGAGTAGAACGTTAACACTACTTTTTCTTATCATATTTAATAAATTTATCTCAATTGCTTGCTAATAAATTTACTCTTTGTTAGCTAGATTACAATTGGCGTATGTAAAAAAATCTTGCACGAGCAAATTAGGTTGTTATCCAGGTTTTTTTTGTTTTAAACTGGTATGAGTGTGAAATATACCTAAATTAAATTTTATTCGGGTAGTACCCTGTAGAAATTAATGCTTATTAGCTGATTTCTATTTAATAATATTTGGTCGTAGTTATTGCTACTGGTTTATTCATTTAATTGTTATGGCGTAATTTAATGTTATGGCTGTTGGTTGCGCTGCCAATTTTAGCCATTAAATATATTTAAGTTTTTATAGGTAAAAATTATATGGAATCTCATAACAAGTACTTGAGAGACCGTCTATCCATATTTGTAGACGGCAACAATATGTTTTATGCTCAACAGAAAAATGGCTGGTTTTTTGACCCTAGAAGAGTATTAGAATACTTCACTAAAGATCCTACTGTGGTTTTAATTAACGCCTTTTGGTACACGGGGCTAAAAGATGCTCAAGATCAACGTGGCTTTAGAGATGCCTTAATTAGTTTGGGCTATACGGTCAGAACTAAAATTCTCAAGGAATATTATGATGATGCCTCTGGTCGTTATTCTCAAAAGGCTAACCTGGATATCGAAATTGTGGTCGATATGTTTAACACCGTAGAACAATACGATCGCGTAATCTTATTTAGTGGTGACGGAGATTTTGAAAGGGCGATCGAACTTTTGCGCTCAAAAAATACTCACATTACCGTAGTCTCAACCGAAGGCATGATCGCCAGAGAACTACGCAATGCTACGGATCGCTATATAGATCTTAATGACGTTCGTGGTTATATAGAAAAAAGCGATTTTTAGCTCAATTGATAATTACTTGTTTTTATCCTTATTCATTATTCAATAATGCCTAATATGAAATACTTAAATGTTTGCTACGAATGATTAATTTGGGGACTTGCGGACTGGGGGACTGGGGGACTTGGGGAGCTAACAAGTATAGAGTAGCCAAGGGGTACCCCCCGCAGGGAGTAAAAAGTTTTCGGAAGTAGAAGCAAAATTAACTAGCTATTGGGACAGTTTAACTAGCTGCATATCTTTACTTGTTACTTGCGCGAACTGGAGTTCGCCGCCTTTGGGAAGGAAAGTCGAGATGCGAAACGCATCTGTTACTTGCTAAGAAGTGAATACGCTCCTCGTCACCCCGTCACCTGATTCGTATCATTCTTTTTTAGAATTCATGTAATCTTATCAGTCAGGATGCTGTCAAAAACCTGACTGATAAATTGACAATCAAAAAAAGGCGATTAATAATAATTGCAAAAGCGATCGCAACGGTAAACTTTATGGAACAGGAACAAGCTTATTGGTTAGCATGGTCGCAAATTAAAGGTATTGGGGCGGTTTCTTTAAAAAAGATTTATCAGCATTTTGGTTCCCTCGAAGAAGCTTGGCACGCCCGGGCGATCGCTTTTGGTGAGATTGACGGCTTGAATAGTCAGTTTTTTAATGCTTTAAATCAGGGACGAGCAAAATTTGATTCAGTAGAACTTATATCTGAACATAAAAAGCAAAATCCTCAGTTTTGGATACCAGCAGAAGCAGCATATCCCAGACTGCTTTTAGAAACTCCTAGTCCGCCACCATTACTATATTATTTAGGCGTAGTTGATTCTACCGAAAACCAAGGCATTAAGCCAATGATCGCTATTGTCGGCACTCGTAATCCGACTGAATACGGTAAACGCTGGACGAATAAAATTACCCAAGCTTTGGTAAATCACGGTTTTGGTATTGTTTCAGGCATGGCAGCAGGGATTGACGCGGTGGCTCATCACAGTTGCTTGGAAGTCAACGGCAGAACTATTGCTGTCTTAGGTACAGGAGTAGATACAATTTATCCTTACAGTAATCGCCCTCTTTATCAGCGTTTAAAAACTCAAGGCTTAATCGTTAGTGAATACCCAGCTCAAACTAAACCAGATCGCAATCATTTTCCTGCACGCAATCGCATCATTGCTGGTTTATGTCGGGCTGTAATCATCATCGAAGCTCCAGAACGTTCTGGGGCATTGATTACGGCTCGCTTTGCTAATGATTTTGGTCGTGATGTATATGTATTACCAGGCTCTTTAGATAATAGCCAATCTTTAGGCTGCTTAGGTTTACTTAATTCTGGGGCGCACGTCATTTTGAGCATCGAACATTTGCTAGAAATGCTGGGGACAATGCCCTGTTTAGATCGTATCTCGTCCATACCCAAATCAATACCCAATTTAGAACCAGAGCTAAAACAAGTCTATAGTTTACTCACTCATGAATCAATATCGTTAGATGCGATCGCCGAACAAACAGAGCTAGACACCAGTAAAATTTTGGCAATTTTGTCCCAATTAGAAATAATGGATCTTATTTCTCAGCTACCAGGAATGCGCTATCAAATTAATGAGTAAGTATTTATGACCATAAACTTTGGCTCACTTTTGCGTGTATTCAACAACTTTTTGCTTTTTACGTTATTTACTAAGTATTTTTGGGAACGTTAGAGAAACGGCTCTCTTGGAAAATACTTATAAATTATGATGTTTACTCCAGATACTTTTGGGTATCTAGCATTAAATCTATTTGATCTCAGGAACATAAGTCGATATACATCTTATTTATTAGTCTTTCTCCTCACCTCGATAATAACCTTAAGATTGCGATCGGCAAATGCAGTCGAAATTAGCTCAACTCCAGGAGTCACAAAAGATAATTCAGAACTTCTAACAGTCTCTTTACCACGGCTAGAGCAAACAACCAAGGCTTTAGAAAGCGATCGACAAAAAACTACTGGTGATTTATCCTCTTTGCTATCTCAAGCACAATCATTACCTGAAGTTAATAATCAGGAATCATTTATCGCCAAAGAACCTAATGTTCCCAAGCAAATTATGGTCGAGAAATTTCAGGTAGTTGGCAGTAGTGTATTTAGTCAACAAGAGCTAAATAAGGCAATTAAATCTTATCGCGATCGCCCTTTAACTCTGCCAGAGCTATTTCAAGCCCGCAGTACAATTACAAAGCTTTATACTGATCGAGGGTACGTCAATTCAGGTGCTTATATTCCGCCTCAAGAACTAAATAATGGCACGGTAAAAATTGCAGTTTTAGAAGGAAAATTAGCAGGAATCAACGTCTCTGGTACAAAACATCTGTCGGACAAATATATTTCTTCTCGAATTGAAACCGCTGCTGGTACGCCAGTTAATGTGGAGTCTCTTTTGTCTGCTTTACAGCTACTCCGTCTCGATCCTTTGGTAGAAAATGTCTCAGCCGAACTATCAGCAGGAATTCGTCCAGGAACAAGCTTGCTAGATATTAAGATTACTGAAGCAGATGTATTCCATGTTTCTACTAGTTTTAATAACAACAGATCTCCTAGCGTCGGCTCAAACCAACGTTCGGTAGGTTTAAACGACGGTAATTTGTTGGGATTTGGCGATCGCTTTAACTTTAATTACACCAATACTAGCGGTAGCAATAGTTTTGATGTGGCTTATGCCCTACCTATAAACTCCAAAAACGGTACGATTAAAGCAGGATTTGGTACTAACTCTAATAATATTATTGAAGAACCTTTCAATGTCTTAGATATTCAGTCAAAATCCCGTTATTACGAGTTAAATTTGCGCCAGCCTTTAACACTCAAACCTAACCAAGAATTTGCCATTGGCTTGAGTCTTGCCCGTACTGAAAGTGAGACTTCTTTACGGGATAATGATTCTCAGCTATCTCGTGGTGCCAATGAAGATGGAGAAACAAAAATCAGTGCGATTAGATTATTTCAAGAGTATGTTAATCGCAATGACAAAAAAGTTTTAGCGTTGCGATCGCAATTTAGCTTTGGCGTAGGTGCTTTTAATGCCACAATTAATGATAATGGTGAACCCGACAGTACCTTTTTTGCTTGGCGTGGGCAAAGCCAATGGGTAAGAAGGCTTGGTGAAGATTTTCTATTCCTGCTGCGAGGGGATATTCAGTTATCAGGAGGTAGTTTAGTACCTCTTGAACAGTTTCGAGTAGGTGGCGTTAACAGTGTCAGAGGCTATCGCCAAGACTTGATTTTAGGAGACAATGGTATATTTACCTCCGCCGAGTTGAGAATACCCGTATTGCGATTTAAAAAGATTGATGGTTTAGTTCAAATTGCCCCTTTCTTTGACTTTGGCACGGTTTGGAACAGCGATGAGCTTGAGGTTAGCAATTCTGCTTTACCCTCTATAGGAGTTGGCTTAAACTTTTCTACTGGTACTAACTTTAATGCCCGTTTAGACTGGGGTATTCCTTTAGTCAATGTGGAGACTGAGGGAAATTCTCTACAGGAAGATGGGATTTATTTTTCTTTAGACTATAATTTTTTCTAACTTTAGGATTAAAAATAGTTTCCAGACGAAATAGAATCTTTTAAACGGAATTAAGCGATCGCTACAGCACCATTAAAGTAGTCCTTTAACTGCCGATCGTGATCGTGGCTAAGATTACCCAAAGGTAATTCATCTTTGGTAAATGCTTTAACCTGCAATACCTCTAGTTTGTCCTCTGGGATAAGCTCACCCACTGCCTCTGCTTCTACTTCTAATAAAATAGAAATTGAGTGTAAGCGAGGATCTCGCTGAGGATCTGAGTAAACGCCTCGTAAACTTTTGATTTTGGTTAATTTCAAGCCTGTTTCTTCCCTTAATTCTCGACTAGCAGCATGAGGAATATCTTCTCCCCAGTCGATCATGCCTCCAGGCAATCCCCACTGCCCAGTATCACTACGCTTAATCAAGACAATACGACCATCAGGTAACACGGGGATAATGGTTGTACCTGCAACGGGATGGCGGAAGATAATACCAAGTACAGTCGAAAAAAATCGCCAAAAACGACCCATAAAATAAATGTCAAATAAAATTAATTAGTCAGATTTAAGTGGTTAAGTGGTTAAATGCCGAAATTCAAGTTTTAAGCCTTGATTTCTAGTAAAGACTTAGCTCTAGCGATCGCCTGATGAACCTGCTCAAAACCAGTACCACCATAGCTATTACGGGCAGAAACTACCTGTTTAGGAGCGATCGCATCGTAGATGTCGGCTTCAAAAGCAGGATGCAGTTGTTGCCATTCTTCTAATGTTAGATCTTTTAGCAGTTTTCCCGCAGCTAGGCTGGTTTTTACCACTTTACCTACCAAATTATAAGCCTCACGAAAGGGAACGTCTTTAGATGCTAAATAATCGGCAACATCGGTAGCATTGGAAAAGTCTTCGGCGACGGCTTCTGCTAGTCTGGCTGTTTTAAATTCAATTCCCTCCTCTAACAAAATGGTCATTGCTTCTAGGCAACCTTTCACCGTTTTGACCGCATCAAAAATCCCTTCTTTGTCTTCCTGCAAGTCTTTGTTATATGCCAAAGGTAAACCTTTCATGATTACTAGCAATGCCTGAAGATGTCCAAAAACTCTACCTGTTTTGCCCCGTACTAGTTCAGGTATATCAGGATTTTTTTTCTGAGGCATAATGCTCGATCCCGTAGCGCAAGTATCTTTGAGGGTGATAAAGCTAAACTCTTGGGATGCCCAGAGAATCATTTCTTCACTTAAACGACTTAGATGCACCATAATTAAACTAGCCCCGCAGAGAAACTCGATCGCAAAATCGCGATCGCTTACCCCATCAAGACTATTTTCATACACCTTATCAAATCCTAGTAATTGGGCTGTATATGCTCGATCGATGGGAAAAGTTGTTCCTGCTAATGCACCACAGCCAAGAGGAGATATACTAGTTCGTTTATAAATATCTTCCATTCTCTCCCAGTCTCGTTGGGTCATCTGGAAATATGCTAGAAGGTGATGTGCTAGGCTGATTGGCTGCGCTCTTTGTAAATGGGTGTAGCCTGGAATTAAAGTTTCTACGTGCTGTTCGCTATCAGCTAGTAAGGCTGCCTGAAATTGCCTTAAATATTGCTGTATTTCTCTTATTTCGGCTCGCAAATATAGCCTGATATCTGTACCTACCTGATCGTTGCGCGATCGCGCCGTGTGCAGCTTTTTACCCACATCGCCGACAATCTCTGTCAGTCGTCTTTCTACGGCGAAATGGACATCTTCTGCCTCTACCCCAGGATTAAAATTACCCTGCTGGTATTCTGTGCGAATTTGCTCCAAACCAGCAACTAATTGTTCTGCTTCACTATCAGCAATTATTTGAGTTTTACCTAGCATCTTGGCATGAGCAATTGAGCCAGTTAGATCGTACTCAATCAATTCAATATCAAAGCCAATGCTGGCATTAAAAATAGCGATCGCAGGATTTAATGCCGATTCAAAGCGATCGCTCCAGGTCTTTTGCTTGCTCACAGTAGAAAAACAGAATTAGACGACTAAATTATTTTAACTACCGTCGGTCACAAATCTGCATTTTCTCAACAACAACTGACAATTTGCCATGAGCAATTGCTCAAATCTCAAATTACTTAGTCGTTTTCCCAATTGTCGTAAGCAACTAAATCACCAATAGAATCACGCAATAAATAGTCATATCTTTCTAATTCGCATTCCAATTTTCCCCATTCACGGGCAGGAATGTATTTGCAGAGAGTGTAGATAGATTGCTGACGATTTACTACCCCTGTTTCGATTAACTGACGCGCTTCATCTTTCAAGGTTTCGATAGAATATCTAATAGAAGAGGGGGATGCAGTAGTAATATACATGATCGATTACCGAAATAATTATGAATTAATTTAAAATCTTACTCTTTAACTATAAACTAAAACAGTTAAAGATTGAGAGAAAATTATTTTTTCGCTGTATAAAAAGTAACAAAACTCTACTAATATCAAGAATTCCTATGATCTTTTTAAAGATTTACTATTTATTTTAAGTCAGGATCCCTGCCGTAAAACGGAGCAACGACCCCGCGTCGCCGATAGGCGCAAGGGAATGCGTTGTGATACAGGGCTTGCCTGACCGTTGGTTAATCTAGGGATCTTAAAATCCAAAATTATTTTGAAAGTTAGACGGTAAAGCTTGAGAATCAAGACCATACAAGGTTTTTAAAGCGATCGCTTGAGCTTGTGACATTTGCCCATAACTAAATACTATGGGCAGAGTTGTATTAATTAAATTGAACCAATCAAATACGTAGGGACTGCCATAGATAATTATCCCTTCTATTTGACCGCTTTCGATCAGTTGTTGATAAATTTGTTTAGCATTGGCGGTTAAACCAGCATTACCCCGAAAAGGATTACCCCGAATAAATACCTGTAAAAGAGTAGGTCGCAGATCTGCTAGGATGCAGTTTAGAGTACTGTGATCTGCTACTTGTCTTTGATAGTTAAGCTGTTGAGGAATAGCAATAGCAGGAGTATGAATATCTAAGAATGGGGCATTCAATACATCATCAACCACAATCAGGTTGCGGTAATTTTGCTCATCTTTAACCATTAGAGGAATATTTCTTGCTTGTAAAGAGTCTTGCAAAATTGAATCAACTATCACTCTAGCTGCATTACTAGATAACTCTAAGGCTTTAGCTTTAGACTGAGTTACCTTTTGTTTAGCTTTCCAAATACGTGCTAAAGACTGATGAATTATTTGTTCGTTAATGCGTCCTGATTTTACTGCGTCGTAGATAGAGGCGATCGCAATTTCAGGATCATCAGGCATCAATAAAATATCATTTCCTGCTTCTACAGCCATTACAGCAACCTCTTCGGGAGACGCATACTTAGTTATTCCTCCCATAATTAGAGCATCCGTAACCACCAAACCAGCAAAACCCAACTGTTTTCTTAATTTTTTGGTGATAATTTCAGATGAAAGCGTAACAGGCTTTTGTTTGTCCCAAGCTGGAATTAAAAGATGCGCCGTCATTATGCTATCTACGTCACAAGCGATCGCATTTTTAAAAGGAGATAGTTCAACAGCTTCTAGTCGAGCATTAGAATGAGCTAGAGAAGGTAAGTCTAAATGAGAGTCGGTGGCGGTGTCTCCATGTCCTGGGAAGTGCTTGGCGGTGGTTAAAATAGGAACAGATTTTGCACCTTTTATAAAAGCAGTAGTTAAGGCACTTACCACTTCAGGGCGATCGCCAAAAGCGCGAATATTAATTACAGGATTATCAGGATTATTATTTACATCTACGACAGGTGCAAGTAGCCAATTTATGCCCACGGCTAAAGCCTCTTGCACTGTAACTTTTCCCATCTGGTTAGCATACTGCTGTGCTTGCAAAGGATCTTGCTCATAGATCGCGCTCAAAGCCATCGGTGGCGGAAACCAAGTGCCTCCAGGAAAACGCTGTCCAATACCTTCTTCAATATCTGCTGCGATCAATAAGGGAATATTTGCCCAATCCTGTAGCTGTTGCGATCGCTTTTGCAGTTCAATGCTGCTACCTCCTAAAAGAATAACTCCACCTAAGTTAAACTCTTCTAGCCACTGTTGTAACTGAGCATTAGAAGCTTCCCAAGCGGGATAGCGAATCTGATGGTCAAATAAATAACCAGAAGCGCGGACAACAATCATTTGAGCGATTTGCTCTTGGAGAGATAAATCTTGCCAATCTTGTAATTTAAGCACAAGCAAATGTTTATAAATCTTCGCCCAATTCTACTGTCTCTGGATTTTCTTGTCGCTCTTGACTAATTTTATTCAGCAGATTAACCATATTGTCTCCTCTTTCTAAAGAACGATCTTCGAGAAACTTTACCGTAGGGGTGCGTCTTAGCTGCATTCGACTACCTAATTCTCTCCGAACATAATGAACAGAAGACTCCAAACCAACCATTGTTTCTTCTTTAGCTTCTTCTGTGCCATAGATGCTGACAAAAATTTTAGCGTGTTGCAAATCACCTGAAACATCAACATCGGTAACGCTTACCATGCCTGCACCAACGCGATCATCTTTGATTTCGCTGAGTAGCATCTGACTCACTTCCCGCTTAATTAAAGCAGCTACACGAGCTACGCGACGACTATTAGCCATAATTCTTATTTGTTCTAATAACTTTAAGCGATGCAACAAAATACTCAAGGTTACACCATAATAGATTGTAGCCCAGTACAGACAAGGCATGCCTTGTCTCTATCCTAACTGCCCTAACTGTTCCAAATGAGTCTAACTGAAACCATACTCGCTCAACAATCAGATAACGTATTAGCCAGATTACGACAAGCAGATAAATTTTGGTCAGCCTTGCGTAATGGAGAAATTGACGCAACCGAAGTGGTTACTAATAGTTTAGAGCCAGTAGGAGAGTGCGACACAGACATTGTTATCTGTGGTGGGACATTAGGCATCTTGCTGGGTGCAGCACTACAGCAGCTTGGGTGGCAGGTTAGCTTGATTGAAAAAGGTATTTTAAAAGGCAGAGAGCAAGAATGGAATATTTCTCGTCATGAATTAAAAATCTTGACCGAATTAAAAATCTTGACCGAAGAAGAGTTAGAAAAGGCGATCGCCACAGAATATAATCCCGCCAGAGTTAGCTTTCAAGAAGGACAAGAAGTCTGGGTAGAAAATGTCTTAAATATTGGCGTTTATCCTGTTTATTTACTCGAACAACTCAAACAAAAGTTTTTGCAGGCAGGAGGCGAATTGTTAGAAAATACAGCCTTTAAATCAGCTATAGTTCATCCTGATGGAGTAGTAGTTGAAGCAGGAGATGAAACTTTCAAAGCTCGCCTTTTAGTTGATGCGATGGGTCATTTTTCACCGATTATCAAACAGGCAAGAAAAGGTGCAAAACCCGAAGCAGTTTGCGTTGTGGTTGGTAGCTGCGCTCAAGGTTTTCCTGAGAACAATACGGGAGATTTGATTTATTCTTTCACGCCAATTATTAACCACTGTCAGTACTTTTGGGAGGCTTTTCCTGCCCAAGATGGTCGCACTACCTATATGTTTAGCTATCTTGATGCTGACCCCCAAAGACCTAGCTTAGAATATTTTATGGAAGAATATCTTAGGCTTTTGCCAGAGTATCAAAACATTGATCTAGAGCAGCTAGAATTTCAGCGATTTCTGTTCGGCTTTTTTCCTGCTTATAAAAATAGTCCGATCAGATTAAAATGCGATCGCATTTTACCTGTAGGTGACAGTGCAGGGGGTCAATCTCCCGTCAGCTTTGGTGGCTTTGGGGCAATGATTCGCCATTTAAAACGTCTGACTGAAGGCGTTAACGAGGCTTTAACCGTAGATAAACTGAGCGGTAAAGATTTAGCTTTATTGCAACCATATCAACCCAATATTTCTGTCACCTGGTTATTTCAGCAAACTATGAGCGTCGAGGTAGGCAAAGAAGTAAATCCGCAACAGATCAATAACTTAATGAATGGTGTTTTCGCAGTAATGGATCGTTTGGGAGATAATGTCCTAAAACCATTTTTGCAGGATGTAATTCAATTTGTTCCTCTCGCTAAAACTTTGCCGTTAGTTAACCCAAAACTAGTATTTCCTTTATTACCTCAGATTGGGGTTAGCTCTTTTGTTAACTGGATTGTTCACTATTTTAATTTGGCAATATACAGCGGTTTATATAGTGCTGCAAAATTTGCTCAACCAATAGCCAAAAATTTATCTCCAGCCCGGCAATATTACTATCGTTGTTGGCTAGATGCTTGGAAATATGGTTCAGGTGGCGATTATGAACAAGATTAATTGGAAATAGCAAAAAACATACTACAGAGCGTTTTTTTAATCTAAAACAAATTAAATATATTTGAAAATATTAAAGATAGAAATACACCAATAAAGTGTAGGGTTTGCTACTATTTTTAAAAAAAACCTGTATTTTGTGTATCTAGATACTAACCTTAGTGAATTGTCAACATTTTTTTGCCACAATGAAATTAATATTCATCACCTTAGTCTACAAAAAGGGAAGAATAAAATTTAATTTATAGACTTTTAATAGCTAAATAAAATTATGGGGTTAATTCAAGGTGTAACCATTCAACCAATTGAATCTATTCAAGGAGGAATGGCGGAATTTTATACGCCTCAATCTAGTAATGAAACTATTGTTGTTAAAGTACCAGCTAATGTTATTGATGACCTTTTTGTTCACAAAAAACAAACTGACCAGCTACTAGTAGTTAGAGGAAGTTTTGTACTAGTAGTTTTACATAATAAGCAATATCAATATATTCCCTTGAGCGAAGATGTGCCACAGGTGGCGATAATTCCCAAAGGAATTTTACATGGTGCAATTAATTTTGAAAATCGAGATTGCTTACTAGTTAATGCTGTGTTGCGAAATGGGAAACCAAGCGCAAAAGATTATCAGCCATTGCCCAAACCTTTTCCCTATGATTTAGAACAAGCCAAAGCTAGCTTGAGTAATTTATCTAATCAAGTTATGACTGAGAGTGGTGTTGCATGAATAAGAAATACGCGAGAGTTAAATTTAAAGCAATCATCGTGAATCAATCAGTAAGTTACAAGGTTCGCAACCGATTGATCGTTTACCTGAATTTAATTCAGGACTAAATATAGAGAAGCATCAAATTTTCGCTGTCAACAGATGCGATTGCAAAGAAGTTAACAAGGGTTTTTGGTTTACTCCTTTTATTTCCCCGCTTTTTCATTCAGGCAACAACACCGTTTAATTATGCAAATTTAGATCTGTAACTGCACCAAGACTGCTAGTCGAAACCAGTTTGGCATATTTACCCAAAACTCCTCTAGTGTATCTAGGTTGACGTGGCTGCCATTGGCTATGACGTTTGGCTAATTCTGCATCATTGACATTTAGCTGCAATAACTTTTGACGAGCATCAATAGTAATGCTATCTCCTTCTTTAACTAAAGCAATTGTTCCGCCGACGGCAGCTTCGGGGGCAACGTGACCTACAACCATGCCATAAGTGCCACCAGAGAAACGACCATCGGTAATTAGTCCTACAGAGTCTCCTAAGCCAGCACCAATAATTGCCGAAGTGGGAGCAAGCATTTCTCGCATTCCTGGACCACCTTTAGGACCTTCATAACGGACAACGATGATATCTCCAGCCTTGATTTTACCGTCGAGAATTGCGGACAAACATTCTTCTTCCGATTCAAACACTTTGGCAGAACCAGTTATGAGCGGATTTTTTACTCCGCTGATTTTGGCAACTGAACCTTCTTTAGCAAGATTGCCCTTAAGTATGGCAAGATGCCCTTCTGCATAGACAGGACTATCCCATGGTTGAATTACATCTTGATCTGTAGGAGGATTTTCAGGGATATCAGCCAAAACTTGGGCAATAGTTTTACCAGTAACCGTTAAAGCATCTCCATGGAGCAAATCATGAGCCAAAAGCATTTTCATAACTTGAGGAATACCACCCGCATTATGCAGATCTACGGTAACGTATTTTCCTGATGGCTTAAGATTACAAATTACGGGGACTCGCTGACGAATGGTTTCAAAATCGTCTATGGTAAGCTCGACTCCCATCGTATTAGCGATCGCCAGTAAGTGTAAAACAGAATTAGTTGAGCCTCCTACAGCCATAATTACCGTAATGGCATTTTCAAAAGCTTTACGAGTCAATATCTGGCTGGGCAAAACTTGATTTTTGACCGCTTCAACCAAAGCAAAGGCTGATTTTTCTGTACTCTCGGCTTTCTCCTCGTCCTCTGCTGCCATAGTTGAAGAATAGGGTAAGCTCATGCCCATCGCTTCAAACGCCGAAGACATTGTATTGGCGGTGAACATCCCGCCACAAGACCCAGCACCAGGACAGGCTTTATGTTCAATAGCATCTAACTCAGCCTTGTCTATTTTTCCCGCGCTAAATTTTCCTACTGCTTCAAAAGAACTAACTACGGTCAAATCTTCGCCGTTGTGATGACCTGGTTTAATAGTGCCACCGTAAACAAAGATAGCAGGAATATTCATACGAGCGATCGCCAGCATTGCCCCAGGCATATTTTTATCACAGCCACCAATCGCCAGTACAGCATCCATACTCTGTCCATTACAGACAGTTTCAATCGAGTCAGCAATCACATCACGGGAGACTAAGGAATACTTCATTCCTTCTGTACCCATAGAGATACCATCACTGATCGTAATTGTGCCAAACATCTGTGGCATTGCCCCAGCTTCTTTGAGGGCGGTTTCGGCTCGTAGTGCTAGGGTATTAATTCCCATATTGCAGGGAGTAATGGTGCTATACCCGTTAGCTAAACCGACTATGGGCTTGGTAAAATCATTATCCCCAAAACCTACCGCCCGCAACATGGCGCGATTGGGGGATCTTTGGTTTCCCTGGGTTACTTCTTGGCTTCGGCGATTGTCAGACATCTATTGCATCTCCTTATTTTATTTAACATTGCGAGACAGTTGCATTGCGGACGGCGGCTTTTGAGTGAGCAAGGGATTAGCCGCAGCTAGCTTCCCACTCAAAACGCGCCTTGTCTGTGACCCGTTGAGCAAACTGTTGAGGGCGAACATTTATCGTTGACGGGAATTGAACTTGAATCCAAATAATGTTGATTAAAAAATTATCTAAACATACGATACCGAAATATTTGCTTTGATTGCGATCGAATTTACCAATTCTTCCTATAGATAAAAACTATAGACATCGAAATTAACTTGTACGGGCGAACGATCGTTCACCCCTAACCCACGCTCAATCTTTGGCGTAAAATAAATTCGGCGATCGCCAAATCTACAGGAGTAGTCACTTTTAAATTAGTTTCTTCTCCCTCCACAATTTTGACGGGCATCTCACATTTTTCCAACAGTGCAGCATCATCGGTAACTGACCAACCTAATTCTTGACCCTTACAGTGGCAACGTTTCAGGAGCTTCACCTCAAACCCTTGAGGAGTTTGGGCTGCCCATAGGTTACTGCGATCTGGAGTGTCAATAATAATTCCTTGCCGATTAACTACTTTGATTGTGTCTTTAACGGGTATAGCTGCTATGAAACCCTGACAATTATTAAGGGCAGCAGTACAACGATCGAGTAATTCAGGAGTTGCCAAACATCTCGCCCCATCATGAATCAAAACTTTCTCAGCACTCTTAGGTAAAGCCTGTAAGCCGTTGTAAACAGATTCTTGACGAGTATCTCCACCAACAATTAACTCTACTGGTTTGACAAGGTTTAATCGATCGAGAATATCTTTAAAATCGGCAAAATCTGTAGGTTGTCCAATAATACCAATCCACTCAATACTCTGTGAATTTTCTGCTGCAAGTAAAGTCCATGCCAGCAAGGGTTTTCCGAGTAATTCTGAGAGAAGCTTATTGCGATCGCTACCCATTCGACGACCCATCCCCGCAGCAGGAATCAATAAGTGCATTTAATGATGTTTTCCTAAAGATACGACTGTTTAGCTCTATCATCTACTAAAATTGACCACAGATAAATTAAGGACTATATCTTCTTTATAAGAATGCGTATACTAGCCCTCGTGCCTGGCTCCATCGGCAATCAACTTCTCTTTTTCCCTACCATAGAGACTTTAACCAAACAGTATCCTCAAGCTAGGATAGATGTTTTGGTAGAACCTAGTTCTAAAAAAGCTTACCGAGTCTGCAAAAATGTTGATGAGGTTTTGGTATTCGATTTTCAAGATCGCAATAGCTTCGCTGATTATCTTAATCTTTTGGGGATTATGCGCGATCGCGAATATGATGCAGTTATTAGCCTTAAAACTACTTGGCGGATTAAATTACTGCTGTGGCTTAATGGTATACCTACTAGAGTGGGTTTTCAGGATGATTCCTCGATGTATTTATCCAATTCTGTTGCTCGTAAACCAGAGCAATATAAAGCCCAGATGTATCATGATTTGGTTGCTGGCTTGGGAATTGCTGCTCCCTGTCCGACCGTCACTATCAATGTGCCTACAGAAGATATTAACTGGGCAGAATCAGAGCAGCAGCGTTTAAATCTAAAAGATAGTGGCTACATTTTGCTCAGTGACGAGCAATCTCTGACACCAGATATTAGTGCCTATCCCATCAAAAGTTGGCAAAGAATTATTGAGGATATTGAACAGAGAAATACAGGCTTATCTATTGTGCTGTTACAAACAGATACTAATCAAGACTGGGTGAGCGTCATGATGTCAGCCAATAACAATATTAAGGCGATCGCGCCACCCGATGTGGGTAAAACGGCAGCTATGATTGCTGGTGCTAACTTAATTCTGTGTGGAAACAGTACTTCAATGCAGCTAGCAGTAGCTACAGGGACATATACGATTGCTTTGTTAAACGCCCAGGATAACAAAGAACTTCCACCCCATAATGAAAACTGTGTTGCTGTTCAATCGTCAACGGCCAATTTGTCTGATATCACTCCCGAAACGATAATTGAAAAAATGTGGCAGGGGTGAATTGAGGGATAAAGGATGAGGAATTAGGGATAAGGACGGAGGAAAAAGCCAATATCATTACCAGATATCCTGCTCAGACTTTCTAAATTATTATCTATATAGGGCTTTGTTGCATGAAGAAAAATTGAGCATCGAAATGAGGCTAACAGAGTCATGGATTTATAATTCAACGACATAACTCTCAGGTTTGCAAATTTAAATCATTCGATTAAGAGCAGAACATTGCAAGAATAGTTCTACTGCCTGATTATCGAACTGGCGAGAAGCCAACTTGCCTCCGAAGATGCATTTGAGGCGAAACATGGTGGTTTCAGCTAAAGAACGGCGATGGTAACCACTTTCTCTTTTCCATTTTTTACGTCCCATTTTACGTATCGCTCTTAAGTTCTCATCTCGTGGTAGTGGTGGAGCTTTACAATTACCATGTTGAGAGATCTTTGTGAGAGGAAATGCTTGGGTTTCCCAAGCTGATTCCACTCTCACGGTGGCATTTTTGCGTGGCGGAATTGTTGCCCTTGATTGTCTTTGCTTGATTTGCTCGTAACAATTGCTGGTATCGTATGCGCCATCGGCAGACACTTGTAAAATTTCTTCTTCTATTCCATCGAGAATGTCCTCTAAAAGCTGCGAGTCATGATAGTCATTGGTCGTTACTACTGCACCTACTATCTCTCCGGTCCTCTCATCTATACCCAAATGCAGTTTTCGCCATGTTCGTCTTTTGACAATTCCATGCTGTCTAGTCTTCCATTCCCCCTCTGCGTATACTTTTACCCCTGTTGAATCTACTACTAAATGAAGTGCTTTCTCGCTTTTTTGGACAGGCAACTCAATTTTGAGCGAGGAAGCCTGCGTCGCCGTTAGAGCGGGTGGAAACGGCTCTGTTCAAGAGCCTTGTTCCACACCCGCAAGCAAAGGCAAGTCTCGCTTGAAGCTCCCTAAACGTCTTGATACTGTACTGTGGTCAGGAACAGGTAGATCTAGACTCATTAGTTCAAATAGTGATGATACAAATCCTTCGGTCTGTCTTCCTGCCAAAGAAAAAATGCTTTTAACGGTACTCATCGTTGCGATCGCCATATCACTATAAGTTTGAGATGCTCCTTTTTTACCTGTTTTCTTTTTGACTAACCATTGTTCTAAAACATCTTCATCTAACCAAAATGTTAGACTTCCTCGTTGTTTTAGTCCTGCGTTATACTCAGACCGCGCAAGGCGGTCGCTCGCAAGCACCTGAATGTATTCAGGTGAACGAGCGACCAGTTGCGAATGCGCTATTGATTCTTCATTAGTAGGTTTTGGTTGTGGTTAACTTGCTAACAAGCGACGGCGGACAGCTCGAATGCATTCGAGCTTCCGTGCGCTTCAATCTACCATTTTCAAGTTTCTACCCTTCGCAACTCTATTTATGCAACAACGCCGCTTTACTATACTAATTTAACTAATCTACTCATTTTGTGATCGCATTCTCAAGCCAGAGAAATAAAAAAAGCGATCGCTCAGGGTGCTAGCGATCGGACTTGATACTAATGTTTTGGTGCGATATTTAACCAAAGATGACGAGACACAATGGAAACAAGCGGTAGAAACAATTTATAATGCCGAATCTTGTAAAGAAAAGGCGATCGCGTTATTAATGCGATCTCTTTTAAATAAGTTGAACAATATTAATTATTAATTTGACATAGATTGTATTCCCTCTTTAAGAATGCGACACATTTCGTTCGGTGTCGCATCTGCTGAGATTTTGATTGAAATATCTCCTTTTCTAGTCTTCAACTCTTCAAAAGCCTTCATGTCCTGGCGATTCGCCAAAAAATAAGCAGTCAACTCCTTGGTAGTCATTTCTTTAAAGTTATCAGACATCAATTTCCATCTCCATTGTTAAGTCTGGGTATAACGTTATTCTAATATTGGCTTTTCTTCCTGCTATCAAAAAGAATTGTGCATTTCTCTTAGTACACAAAAACACTTCGATAGGTTGCATCATTTCTGATAGCAAGTGGCAAACTTGGACAACCATTAATAGCTGCTTTCGTGTTGGCATATATTTTGTATTTTATGGTACAACTGTAGTGTGATATGTTAGAGGCACGGGAAATACAAAAAAGCGATCGCACTATGTAATGCGATCGCTTTTAAATATAATGAAAGCGACAAGAAATAATGGTTAAATAATTATCATCTACTGCATACACAAGGCGATTAGTATCATCGATACGACGTGACCAAAAACCAGATAAATTCTCCTTCAAAGGTTCTGGCTTGCCAATTCCTGTAAACGGCGCACTTTTGGCTGCTTTTATTAGCTTATTAATTCTCTTAAGGGTCTTTTTATCCTGACGCTGCCAATAAACATAGCTATCCCAAGCCTCATCCGTCCAGGCTAATATGCGATTACTCATCCAATAAATCTTTTTCTGTCACTCGTCCCTGTCTATATTGAGCAATTGAACGTTCCAAGTGAGCAGCATTGGCAGGAGATTTGAGTAAATGAACAGTTTCTAGTAAGCTGTTAAAATACTCTAGGGACATAACCACGGCATCATTAGCATCCCTTCTGGTAATTACCGTATAGTCAGCATCATCGACTACTCGATCTAAAATCGTTTTCAGTTTGTTTCTAGCTTCGGTAAAAGTTACTATTTTCATTGACATAACCTGTCTACTTACCTGTACAAGTATAGCAATACGAGGCTGTGTTAGGACACTCCCTGCGGTGGGTACACCTTGGCTACTCCCTGCGGGGGGTACCCCTTGGCTACTTACGAGAAATTAAATTTTCTGTCCTAACCGATTGACGTACTGCGATAGTGCGATCGCTCTTGATAATTTTGATGAGCTAAAATTACAAAAAACTTAAAACTAGATCGAGATGAAAAGCCGTAGTTTTACAGTAATAGTTTACAAAGAAGACAATATTTATATTGCCGAATGTCCTGAAATTGGTACGGTAGATCGAGGAGAAACAATTGAACAAGCTGTTTCAGGTTTAAAAGAAGCTACGAGATTGTGTTTAGAAGAATTTCCTTTAAAAATCTCAATGTATTTTATTTAGTGTGGCGATCGCCTTATTTATCAATTCAAAAAGAAAAGCGATCGGCGATCGCTTTAGGTAAGTCGATTGGCTTCGTCAGCCCTTAGGGCATCGCATCTTATTATTTATGGTAGGCAACAACTTTTTTAGGCGTTGGTAAATCAGGGTATGAAAAAGAGAAAGCGATCGCTAACAACGAAAATTATTTTTGATACAAGGAACAGGAACATCCCAGAATTGAAGATAATGAATAAGTAATCGAATCGAATGTCTGAGCATTGTTTTAGATTTGGAATAACAAAGGGTTTTTCGTTTTAAACGAGCTAGATAATGTCTGAGCCTAGTATTCTCACCTTCAACACGAGTCATGTAAGTTTTACTAACAATCTGGTCGCCATCAGCAATAAAGTTCGGATAGACTTTCCAGCCGTCTGTCACGTAAAAATAGCACTTCCATTTACTGAGCATATCCCATAATGGTTTGAATGTTGCTGCACTATGGTCTCCAATAACCCATCCTAAAATACCTGGTTGGAAATGATCTACGGCCGTCCACAGCCAAATCTTGTTTTCTTGGCAAGCGTTCCCTTGCGCCTGTCGGCGACGCGGGGTCTTGCCGCTTTTTTAGAACCCACGAATGTTTCTAACTCATCTAATTCTCCCACTTGAGGAATGTTTTCAGGCTCATAGGCATCAGGTAACAATTCTCCTACTTCTCTAACCCAATTCATTATTGCAACATGACTTACGCCCTTCACTCTTCCTATTGCTCTTAAACCCATACCGTTAACATACATTTTTAAACACTCATGTTTAAACTCGTTCGGGTAACCTCTGTGTGTTTGATAACAATCTAGAAATTGCCTTTGGCAGTCCACACAAATGTAGTTTTGTTTACCTTTCTTGTTGCCATTTTTGTGAATGTGCTTAGATTTGCATTCAGGGCATTGCATTGATTTTCAAAATTGTGATTGATTACTTGGTTAGCGATCGCACTACCACAAAATCATACCTTAAATTACCAACGCCCTTTTTTATTTATTATCGAGATCAAAAGTATTAGTTTTACCGTAGTTGTTTACCAAGCCAGACATAATACCAAATTAGTTCTATAGTTTGTAGAATTATAAATATTCCAATAATTGAGCAGCAAACAAAAATAGTGTCTTCAACATCAATAACCCAACACATTGAAATCACCCCAGGAGTATGCGGTGGAAAACCTCGTATCGCTGGGCATCGTATTAGAGTACAGGATATAGTTGTTTGGTACGAAATGATGGGGCTTTCGGCAGACGAAATTATTTATCATTACCCTAGCATTACTCTAGCTAATGTGTACGCTGCTCTGTCCTATTATTACGATCATTTGGCAGAAATTAGGCAAAATATTAGAGATAGTGAAACTTTTGCTCAAGAGTTAGCGGACAAAACGCCTTCAATTCTCCAGCGCAAACTAAAACAAAGAAGTGTCAAATAGGATTAAGTTTCATCTGGATGAGAATGTAAGTAATGCGATCGCAGACGGGTTAAAACGACGAGAAATTGACGTTACTACAACTCCAGAGATGGGCTTGATTAGCGCATCCGATGAAGAGCAAGTTGCATTTGCACTTACGGAAAAAAGGGTTATTTTTACCCAAGATGATGATTTTTTAAGGCTTCATCAAGCTGGTGTTAATCATTATGGAATTACATATTGTCGTCAAAGAAGTAGAACTATTGGCGAGATTGTTAATCTCTTAGCTTTAATTTGGGAATGGGTGGAATTAGAGGATATCAAAGGAAAAGTGGAATTTATTTAGTAATCATCTTGTTTTGAGATTTGCCGCCTTATTTATCAATTCAAATAGAAAAGGGATCGCGTTATTAATGCGATCTTAAATTAATAACCTCAATTTAGGTTGTATGATGGAAAGAAAAACAAGTTTTCTCTAATTGCTCGATCATGACAACTGAAGAAATAAAAATTCGCGTTGATACTGAAATAGCTAAAGCTTTTAACTCTACTCCTGCTCAAGAACGCCAGAAATTAGAGCTTTTGCTAAGTCTTAAATTAAAAGAATCTTTAAATAATAGCGATTCTCTCTTGAAAATTATGGATGAAATCAGTCAGGAAGCTATAAATAAAGGGCTAACTCCAGAAATTCTTCAATCTCTACTTGAGGATGAGTAATTGTTACGTTTTTGATACTAACGTTTTAGTAAGTGCTTTATTATTTGCTAACTCTTCACCAAGAAAAGCTTTGGAACTAGCTTTAAACAATGGCAAAATACTGATATCAAAAGAGACAGTAGATGAACTAAATAATGTATTAAGTCGCCCAAAATTTGAGCGATATATTTCACCACCACAACGAGAAGATTTTTTACTTGGTTTTGTTCAAAAATCCGTGCTAATAGAAATTCAAGAAAAGATAGAAGAATGTCGCGATCCAAAAGATAATAAGTTTTTAGAATTAGCTATTAATGGAAAAGCGACTGTGATCGTTAGTGGAGATCGGGATTTATTGGTTTTAAATCCATTTCGAGGTATTTCTATTGTCACAGTTAGCCAATTTATCAATTCTTGAAAATCTTACTTGATAGTTGCTTGATACGTATAAATACTGTTAATTACGTAAAAAAAAGCGATCGCCTTACATAAAGCGATCGCTTTTCTATTTAGCTAATGCAATAGAAGTAATTGGTAAGGCTTCTGTTTCTAGACGAGTTAGATCGACAATTTTACTAGCATGGTCTATGTCAATACCAACTAAATTTCCCTCACTATCAAAGTCAAGTACGATGCCAGAAGAAACTTCTTGAGAGTCGGTGCTAGGTTTTTCGTTCAGGCTAATATAAAGAGAGTCTGTTTCGGAATAGTAATTAAATTTCATAGTTATTATTTCTTAAAATTTCGGTCGGGAAAAGCATTATGAATTGTTTCCCCATCTTCTAGGGTAACGACTCTAAGATGTTTACTTAGTTCGGCAATGTATATCCAGTGACGAATCCGTCCATCGGTTTGTTTTTCCTTTTTGACAAACTCTCGAATTGCTCTGTGACACCATTCTCGCTTGATATAAGGTCTTTTTGCTAATACTTGTTCCTCAAAGTAACGAGTTGTTTTCACACAGGGCTTCCTTTGTTCCTCTAAACTGCCTATCTTAGCTAGCAATAGAATAACTAAAATCCGATCGCCTTAACACCGAGTCAAAGAAAAAGCGATCGCTCTATATAATGCGATCGCTTTTCAGTGAATTAAAAAAAAACCAAAATTATCAAGAAGACTTAATTGGCACAAAGTCAATTTTTATCTTATATCCAACTGCCTGAGCATATTCTTCAATAGTTGAAAGTTTGGGAGAAGAAGATGAATACACATTTTCTAAACGAGAAATATTGCTTTTCTTTGTGGAGAGAATTTCTGCCAACTCTTCTTGAGTTAAACCTGCTGTCTTTCTCATGGCAATAAGTTTCTTTCGCAGATTGTAAACTACAGAAAGAGCCTCATATTCTTTTTTTACTTCACTGTTTGTTAAAGCTTTTTCTTTGAATTTTGCTAATGTGGGGCGTGTCATTTCTCGATCTCCTTCATACGTTTTTTTGCCAAGTTTAATTCTTTCTTTGGTGTTTTCTGCGATTTTTTAATAAAGGAATGTAGAATAACAATTTCTTTTCCCTTGACCATACAGTAAAAAGAGCGACCGATACCTTCTTTACCTTTTGACCTAATTTCAAAAAGTCCCTCACCCATAGGTGCTGTATATGGTTTACCGAGGGCGGGAGCAAACTCTTCAATCATCTCAGCAATGTGCAAAAAATTAGCGAGAATGCCTGGTGGAAAGTTCAAAGTTCCTTGTTCTACTTTTTCGTTATAGAAGGTAATATGCCACTTTATATAACTAGGTTATCATCTTTGATAACTTATTGTCGATGCTGCTCTAAACTTCGTTTTACCAAACCTAGCCAATCCCTCTGTTTGTTAGGTCATTTACCTAAAAAAGCGATCGCATTACACACGTGCGATCGCTTTTATGGAAAATATGTTTTAAATTTTATGCTGAAGTTGTTCTTGAGCTTTTCTTTTTTTTAGCTTATCTACTAAAGGAGTAATTTTTTCTGGGGGAATAATTTTTACTTTGCCGTTTTCAGAAATCGCAATAGACTCGCCTTTAATTCGGTGCTGTTCAATCGCTTCATCTACGGCTTGCTGAAATAATTTTCCAATGTTGTCAGGAGAAAAGTTTATTTTATCCATAGTTAATTGTTAATAATTTGATTCCAAATATCTAGTTTGATAATAATGATTTTTTGGTTTAAGTCAGAACGATAAGCGATTAGGTTATTGTTATTGCCAGAGTTATCATAGACTTGAAAGCGATCTGCAATTGGCAGATAAAGTTCAACAAAGTTTTTTTTACCTCGTTCATATCTTCTTCGTATTATATCTTCTGGAATATTATGTCCACCAGATGCTACTCTTTTAGCTACTCGATTTACTGCTAATTCTGCACTTTCCAAGCAGACATATATCAAGTTAATTCTATATCCTTGAGCTTTGCATTTTCTCAAAAATTTAGCAAATGTACGGGCTGCTAACGTAGTCTCAAAAGCAAAATCTTTGCCCTGTCTAAGTAATGTATTAAGTCTTTCAAGCATCAGCCTACTAGCTTGAATTGCTACAGCATTAACATTATTAGGATTTATTTCAGCAGCAATTATATCAGCATTAATAAACTCCAATTGATTATTAAGTGAGGATAAGATTTTTATAGCTAGGGTAGTTTTTCCAGAACCATTACAGCCTCCAAAAACATATATTTCAGGCATAAGTCGAAATTAAATATGAGAAATGAGATAAAAGCGATCGCTATAACTTCGTTTGTTTCTTTAGACTGTCTATCTTACCTGACAATAGAATAACTAAAATTTGATCGCCTTATTTATCAATCCAAAAAGAAAAGCGATCGCACTATATAATGCGATCGCTTTTCTTATTTATTCAAAGTTGGAGTAATCGAATATTAGTCAGAGTAAGTATCTGTAATACCATCTACCGTAACTGTTACATTTGCTTGACCAGTATTACCTTCTGGGTCACTTACTGTGTAGGTGAATGTTTCTGTTCCTTTTTGTCCTTCGTTGAGAAGATTCAAAGAAGCACTAGGTTCAGGGTCATATTTTAAAAGATACTTCCCTAAAGTGCTATATTTTGACGAATCTGATCTCTGTACAAGTTTTACAGTAGCACCAGAATCAAGAGTAATTACACTTCCAACACTAACAGTAGTATTTTTAATCTTAGTGATAGTTAAATTTTCTTTAGGAGTATTAGGATCGCTGTCATTCATTAGAACGGAAATCCATTTAACTGTATCTTCATCTGTAGTAGCCGTATCATCTTCAGCAACAGGATCATCTGCAACACCATTTATGTTTACTGTCGCAATAGCACTACTAGTACCCTTAGTATCGCTAATGGTATAAGTAAACTGATCGGGATTCTGTGCAGTTTGACCTGGATTTAATGATTCAAATCTACCATTAGGATTATAAATAACATCGCCATTACTTTTAACTGTCAATAATGCACCAGAAGGCATAGTGACTTGTCGATTGGTAGTCTGAGCATCTAAAGTATATTCAGTCCCTCCAACATTAAACTTAGTTACTGTTAAAGCATCTCCTTCAGGATCGGTATCTTTACCATTGTCGTTTGCAGGATTTCCTCTAATTAAATTGTAATCTACACTGTTATCTTCATCTGTAGTAATTGTATCTGGTTGTGCAGAAGGAGATTCATTTGCCAGGGTGTCAGTTACCATAATTAAAGCAGCACTTTGAAGTACTAAATCAGCGTCTGTAGAGACAGTTCCTGTGACTGAAGTTTGTCCAGCAGTTACATAACTAGAAATATTAAAAGTATCTAAATCTACACCATAAGTGGTTGATAAATTGAGAGTATTAATCGAAGAATTGAACTGGTTATTAATTGGGTTCAGTAAATCGGTTAAAGTATGACTATTAAACCCAAATTTTTCATTAGTTCCACCTAGCAATTCATCACCTTCCCAAAGTAGCATTGTGAATTTAGCAACTGGATTATTGGCAACTTGAATACCACCAAGAGTATAGTTAATACTCTCATATCTTGATGCTTTAAAGCCTTCATATAACTTAATAGTGTTTAATTTATCACGAGGAATTGAAGGATCTTCATAAATTACAATCAAAGACCATGCAGATAAAACAGCACTAGATGCACATTGATCTCCGCCATTATCTACGCTTAAATCTGAAAACTGATAATTTCCATTACCTTTATTAGCAACTATATTAGTTACGTCTTTTACACCCTGAAAAAAGTTTAAACTGAGTAGAGGATAACTGTCTTGATAAGTATTGTCTGCTGTCAAAGATGTTCCGTCTAATTTAACTGAACTATCTACGGTAGAACCTGAACCACCCCAATAAAGATATGCTTTTTTTACAGTTGCATTACTAGGGATTCCAGATAGTTGAGCTGTAGAAGTGGAATTTAAACTGCAAGCATTTCCTGAGTTAGTATTCCTTCTATTGACGATAATTGGATCTGGATTGCTTCTTAGTGTACCACCTGTACCTGTGTAGTTTACCTTACCTGAAAAAGTTTCTTTAGCACTAAGTGCTGTTCCTGCTGATGCACTAGAAGCAATAAAAGCTTGACTTGCTGCTAAGAAGCTGATGCCAGCAATTTTTAAAAATAAATTTAGATTTGATTTAAAATATTTACTTAAAAAGCTGGAGTGGATGTTATTCATAATAATACGATGTAATTTAAATAATTTGCTCGTTTAAAGCATTTATGTTTGTTCTCCAACAATATAAGTTACTATTACTAACGACAGCCACAGTAATAATCGGGATTTTTTACATAAAGAATCATTGAACTTTAGTCTGCCGAATTAAAGTTTGTATAAACAACAACTACATATACTGATACTTTTTAAAAATTTAGGTTTTAATTAATTTGACAAAAAACAAAAAGCCTAAAGTCAGCTATTTAATTCTGACTTCAGGCTTACTTTAAGTTTTAATAAGCTAATATTCTGTTTTTATTTTAAAGTTCTGTTGGATAACATATATCTTGAACAGTATCATTGTTATCAAGCATCTCTGCCATTGTTCTTAAAACCTGTTTTTCTTTCATAGATAATCTATTAGATGTCGATCCAACCATTTTATTAATTTCAGCAATTGCATTACCTGATTTAGCATTTGTATTTGAACAGAAAACTTCACTAGGAGTTAAATCATTAGACGCTTCAGCTTTAGTGACGCTAGGAAATATTAATAATAAAGCAGCAGTAGATAAATAAATTACTTTTTTCATGAAATTTTTAATAAATAAGTTTTTTTACACTACTCATATCTTATTCGACTACAAATACACTCTGCTTCGATGTTTGTACTAAAGTTTGATATGAACTTCAGATAAATATTTATCGGTAATTACTGATAAATATATCAACTTGCGATTTGGATAAAATTACTCTAAATATTATTTAGAGTAATTTTCTGATAGCTAAAAATAAGTCACCAAAGCATTTCAACTTTTAAGCTGAATTATGAAATTACTTTTAGGCGGTGCGATCGCTTTTTTATCTGTAAACAAACCCCGCATCATAAAAGTGACAATTACGATGTACAAACTGAAGGGCTAGCTTTCAGGGTAGATATACGCAAAATAGTAAGAGTCAAGCTTATTGTGTTTACAACTTATCGATCAGCTTGTCGTATTCTCCATGAGTTCCAATCCAAAACCAAGTAATACCGCTTTCTACCTCAACACCTAAAGCACGGTAATCTAATCCCACTCGAACTGACCAGTACTTTTTACCAATCTTCTTGAAATGCAGTGACGGTTCAAAAGTCGATAACATTGGTCGGCTGTTTCCCGTACGGTTTTTGGCAAACTATCATAGCACTTCCAAAATCGCCGTGTTGTATCGTGCATCAGATTTATCGATAACGACCCAATACTGTTCGGTTAGTCTTTCAAGTTATTTCGTTCGCCCCCTAAATCCCCCAAGATTGGGGGACTTTAACGAATCTTACTCCCCCAAATTTGGGGGCTGGGGGGCTTAACCGAACGGTATTGGATAACGACCTGCTTTGAATTCAGCGATCGCTTCTTCAGCTAAAGCCTCTAACTTACCGTCTGCGACATTCTGCTCTAACTGCTCATTCCAACGCTCGTAATCTAGGTCAAAGAGCCACTTTCTGAGTTGTTGAAACTCATTTGGCGAAAGTGTAAGGATAGCTGCTTCAATTTGCTCAAGAGTTGACATAACTGGTTTTTAATTTGTCGATTTTGATCGAAATTATAACTCGACAGTAAAAATCAATTTTCTAGCGAAGTTAAATAATGGAAATCTATAAAAATAGCATTAACTAGCTAGCTTTCTGGATGAATATACGTAAAATAGTGAAAGTCTAACTTTTATAGCAACGACAGGAGATTGTAAATTGAAAAAAATAGAAGCTATTATCAGACCTTTTAAATTAGATGAAATCAAAATTGCTTTAGTTAACGCTGGAGTAGTGGGGATGACGGTTTCTGAGGTGCGGGGTTTTGGTCGCCAGAAAGGGCAGACTGAGCGTTATCGTGGTTCGGAATATACCGTAGAGTTTTTGCAAAAGCTCAAGCTGGAAATCGTGATCGAAAACGATCAGGTAGATATGGTGGTAGATAAAATTATCGCTGCTGCCCGCACTGGCGAAATTGGCGATGGTAAGATCTTTGTTTATCCTGTAGATCAGGTTGTCCGCATTCGTACTGGAGAGAAAAACCTAGAAGCAGTTTAGTTTATTCTTTTAAGTTTAGTTCAGAAACAAATACCGCCCCCTAAATCCCCCAATGCTGGGGGACTTTTAGATCTTGTTCCCCCCAAGCTTGGGGGGTTAGGGGGGCAAAACCACAAATTTGGGATGAAAGTATACAGCGTAGATTAAGACTCAAGCGATCGCTAACTCGGTTTGACTGGAAATGAATACTGCCCCCTAAATCCCCCAACTCGCGCGTTCCTTTGCGCCTGTCGGCGACGCAGGGTCGCTCGCCAATTCTGGGGGACTTTTAGATCTTGTTCCCCCCAGGTTTGGGATGAAAGTGTACAGCGTAGATTAAGACTCAAGCGATCGCCAACTCTGTTTGACTGGGAATGAATACTGCCCCCTAAATCCCCCAATGCTGGTAGATTATTAGCTGAATTATTCTACTCCCAGAATATTTAGATATCGCAGGATGGTAAATAGTTAGAATCAAGAACTTGCTGAATTGTAAAAGGACAATCTGCTGGCAGATTTGTTATTCCTGTTTCTTTAATCGCATCTCTTCTACCTCGACGATAGGCTTTTGCTATTATTTCTGGATTGTCTAACATTTTTTTAAGACTGGGCATATCTTCTACATAGTCACAGATATTATCTCGTTCGCGATCGATAGTGTTTGTCCAGCTTGTACTACGTTTTTCTGGCTGATATTGCCATTTAAGTAGATGCTGATAGATCAATCTGAGGCTAGATATTATTTTATTGCGTTCACTTCTGCCCAAGGTTTCTATTTCTTCAATTAAATTTTTAATGTCTAGTTGGCTAAAGTTTTTAGTTTTTAATAGTTGTGCAGTTTCTTCTAGCCACAAATGATAATCGCGGTCATACAACTGGTTAAGATTTGGTATTTTGGTAGTCATGATCCTAAAGTTATTTCCCTTCACTTAATTACTAACCGCTTGTTTCATATATCTACCCCAAAGGCTAGCTGCTTGATAGCTACTGCCATTGGTGGGTGAATTGTCGTCATTCCCTAGCCATACTCCAGTCACGTAGTCGTAATCATCCTTGGGTACATAGCCAATAAACCAAAGATCGACATTGTTATCGGTAGTACCAGTTTTCCCTGCTTCCCCTTTATCTATATATGCAGCTTTGCCCGTACCGTCTTTTATGGCATCTTTAAGCATATCGGTAAGTTTATCGGTAACATCTTGAGAGATGACATCGCGATAGGTTGCTTTGTCGTCTTCAAAAACATAAATTTCCCGACAGGTATTTTTCTCGCCTGATTTTTTACAGTCATTACCATCTAAAATGCGATTGATGGCGTGAGGTTTATTCCAAATGCCGTCATTGGCAATAGTGGCATAAGCACCAGTCATTTCCAGTACGTTGGCTTCACTTTGTCCGATAACTAACCCAGGGGCTTCTGTAAGGGGAGAAGAGACACCAAGGCGTTGAGCTACCTCCATAACTTTTTTTAAGCCAACCTCTTCGGCAACCCTAAGAGCGATAACGTTCTCTGACTGTGCTAAACCTTGATACATATCAATATCGCCACTACTACGTTCACATCCGCGATATTGTTGTCCTTTCCAAGAAAAAGGGGCGCAGGAATATTTTGTATCGGTGTCGATGCCTTCTTCAATGGCTGCTGCATAAGTAAAGATCTTAAAGGTTGAACCTGGCTGTCTTTTTGCCTGGACTACCCGATTAAATTGACTTTGCTCGTGGTCAACGCCACCAACTAGGGCAAGGATATTGCCGTTTCGACTATCTAGTGTAACTACTGCCCCCTGAGAATAGCCAAAGCGATCGCCATCACTATTAACAGAATATTCCAGAGATTCTTCCGCTTCTTGTTGTAGTTGAGGATCTAACCCAGTTTCGACAATAAAATTTCCTTCCTGCGCCACGTCTGCACCCAATAAAGTTTTAAGCTCATCTAAAACATAGCTATAAAAGTAAGGAGCAATCATACTATTAAGTGTTTCTTTGGCATTAGGACTTACTTCAATACGCGATCGCCTTGCCCGATCTGCATCTTCTGCATTCACCATGCCCAATGCCAGCATACGGTCGATAATACGGTTACGTAAGCCAACGGCAGTATCATAATCTTTAACAGGATTATATAAGTTTGGTGCGGGCAAGATCGCTACCAAAGTAGCAGCTTCAGATAGATCGAGATCCGCTGCCGACTTATCAAAATAAAATTGGGCAGCATCTTCAAAACCGTAGCTACCGATGCCTAAATATACGCGGTTGAGATAGGTTTTAAGAATAAAATCTTTGCTATAAAAAGTTTCTAGCTTCAAAGCCACGATCATTTCCCGAATCTTACGCCCTGCCGTATTTTGTCTGCCGACTTCAGGAAAAAGACTACGTGCCAACTGCTGAGTTAGGGTACTTGCACCCTGGCGTAATTGGGAAGAAGAAAGATTAATCATTACCGCCCTGCTAATGCCAATGGGGTCAACGCCAAAATGCCAGTAGTAACGACTGTCTTCAGAAGCGATCGCTGCCTTAGGTAAATAGGTCGAAAAATCCGAAAGTTTTTTTAATTCGCGATGGGTGTTATTTTGTGCCGTAGGATTAATCGGCGTTACTCCATCCTGGGCATAAACCACTACAGGTAGAGTTGATTCTCTAGGTATAGGATATACAGGAACTTTGAGCCATTCAATGCCCAAAATCAATAACATCAAACCTACCAGTCCTCCCATGCCATAGAGAGAATAACGGATAATATATAGCCACAGTGGAGGAGGATTAATATATTTAACCGTAACGGCAGCAGCTAATTCTGGAGGTCCCAAGGTAAAGCTTTCTCCATGAAATAAAGAGAAATTTTTAAAGCGTCGCTTACCTCGGTAAATACCATTAGTAGACTGCTCATCCTGAACTAAAAACGAACGAGGTTTTTTGCGATTTCTTTTTAAGATTAAATGAGTTTGACTAACTACCGCATTGCGAATACTGATATCACAGCTAGAACTACGTCCTAAAGTATAGCGATCGCCAACCAAGGGATATGTTTCTTCTTTACCATTAGCTTCTTTAATTCTTAACTCTGGAGTCGCCTTGCCCGATTGAAAATTGCCACGGCTAAAGTTAACTTTAATCTTTTGTACCGCTTGGGTGACAGCTTTACTAATGGGTGATTGAGAATTATTGCCACTAGCAGGAGGTTTGGTAGTCATTAAGTCATCTCGCGAAAAGAACGCCAAAATTTTTGCTCTAAATTAATTTAATTGTAAGTAATACCATCACCAATTGATTTTGACAGTTAACTTATTATTTGTCTGCTCTAAAAATAAATAACGTAGCTCGTCGATAACTAGACTTTTTACATGAATCGAAAACACTGGCTAAAAATGAAGTCAGAGGTCAGAGGTCAGAGGTCAGATATATCGCTATGATTCACGAGTTCATGCAGAAAAACAACTGTACTGATTCTATATTATTAAGGCGATCGCCTTACTCCTTTTTTGTATTTACCAAAGATATAAATCGTAGGGTGGGCAGAGAAAAACCATGATTAAAATAAGAATATTTATTTGATGCCCACCAAAATCAGAATCAAGCACAAATTATTAATTTTATGATTTTTAATTTGGTGGGCAAAGGGTTTCTTCCGAAACGGTTTTATATTTTTCAGCTTTTGCCCACCCTACAAAATCTTTGCTGTGACCTTTGCTCAAAATAAATTATACTAAATCTTTTTCTCGATCCCCTATCGCCCGTACCCTCCGACCTATATAATCACACAGAAAGCGTTAGCAGGAATAAGCACCATAGTAATTAAATGCGGATTTTATTTGTAGCAGCAGAAGTCGCTCCTATTGCCAAGGTAGGGGGACTAGGGGATGTGGTAGGTGCGTTACCTAAAGTATTAAAAAAGCTAGGTCATGATGTCCGTATTTTTATGCCTTACTATGGCTTTTTAAACGACAAAATAGATATTCCCCCTAATCCCGTCTGGTGGGGAAATGCCATGTTCAATGGCTTTGCTGTTTATGAAGCTGTTTTACCAGATAGTGATGTCCCACTTTACTTATTTGGTCATCCTGCTTTCGATCCTCCCAGAATTTATGCAGGAGAAGATGAGGCTTGGCGGTTTACTTTCTTTAGTAATGGCGCAGCAGAATTTTGCTGGAATTACTGGAAGCCAGAAATAGTTCACTGTCATGACTGGCATACAGGAATGCTTCCTGTGTGGTTAAATCAGTCACCTGATATTTCTAGCGTTTTTACAATTCATAATTTAGCTTACCAAGGTCCTTGGCGATGGTATTTAGAGCAGATTACCTGGTGTCCTTGGTATATGCAGGGGCATAATGTGATGGCTGCTGCGGTGCAGTTTGCCGATCGCGTTAATACTGTCTCTCCTACCTACAATCAACAAATTAAAACCGTTGAATATGGCGAAAAACTTGAAGGTTTACTTTCCTTTATTAGCGGTAAGACTAGAGGAATTTTAAATGGTATTGATACGGATAGTTACGATCCTGCCAAAGATAAAGCTCTTGAGCAAAATTTTACTCAAGATACTATAGCCAAGAGATCGATCGATAAATCCGCTTTACAAAAAGAATTAGGTTTGAAGGTAGATCCCAACGTTTTTTTCATGGGAATTGTCTCAAGATTAGTTGACCAGAAGGGAATTGACCTGCTGTTGCAGATAATCGATCGCTTTATGGCATATAGCAATTCTCAGCTAGTAGTCTTAGGTACGGGCGATCGCCAAATTGAAACCCAACTATGGGAGGTAGCCACTCGTTTTCCTGGTAGAGTGTCAGTACAGCTACTTTATAACGACTCTTTAGGACGTAGGATCTACGGTGGTTGTGATGTATTCTTGATGCCTTCTAAGTTTGAACCCTGCGGTATTAGTCAGATGTTGGCAATGCGCTATGGTTGCATTCCGATTGTGAGGCGCACTGGTGGCTTAGTAGATACAGTAAGTCATCACGAGCCGATGAACAAAGCAGGTACTGGCTATTGTTTTGATCGTTATGAACCCCTAGATCTATTTACCTGTATGGTTCGAGCTTCAGAAGGATTTGTCTATAAAGATAGATGGCAAGAATTACAGCAACGAGCCATGGGTCAAAACTTTAGCTGGGTAAAATCGGCTATAGAATACATCAAGATGTATAAAGAAACTCTTGGTCAATCAACTGACTTGACTCAAGATGAGCAGGAAAAACTAAAAATATTAACTTCATAAACAGATCTACTAGTAGTTTATTTGCACTCCCGTCTACTATAACTTATGAATAAGTTATTCTACTTACTATTTGGGCGTTGGTGAATCAAGGTATGATTTTTTGAGATTGTAATTTTTTACAGGATTAAAAAAGCTAAAGGCTAAAAGCTAAGAGCTAAGAGCTACGAACAGAAATATTTTGTACGTCATACATAAAATCACCAACGCCACTATTTGAATTAAAATTTCTATAGATACAAAACTTTTTAAGCTACTTAATTCATGGTCAAGTCTCCCTTATCACCACCAGATCGGGAACGGATAAACTCTTCTAACTTAGCCAAATCAGAACTAAAGACAATCGCCTTAGACGTAGGGGGGATGAAATGTGCTGGCTGTGTCAAGGCGGTAGAAAGACAGCTAGAGCAAAATTCAGGAGTAGTATCCGCGTGCGTCAACCTGATTACAGAAGTGGCGGTAGTAGAATACGAGACCCAAAGCGTCGCTCCAGAAGCTTTAGCCGAGAAGTTAACTAAGACTGGTTTTCCCAGTCAATTGCGAGCCAGCGATCGCAGTATTTATCAAATCGCCCAGTCAAATCAGGCAAAACGACAACAGCAGTCAAAAAAACAAGTTCAGCAACTGATTACCGCTGCTGTATTGCTGCTTTTTTCGAGTATAGGACATTTACATCACCTGGGTTTACCTTATATTCCTGTACTAAGTAATATTTGGGTTCATTTTGCCTTGGCAACCCTGGCTTTGCTAATTCCAGGGCGATCGCTTTTAATTGATGGTTGGCGTAGCCTAAGTCACGGAATGCCTAACATGAATACCTTGGTTGGCTTAGGTACAACCAGTGCTTATTTAGCTAGCTGTTTTGCCTTATTTTTGCCTCAATTGGGTTGGGAATGCTTTTTTGATGAGCCTGTGATGCTATTGGGCTTTATTTTATTAGGACGTACTTTAGAAGGGAAAGCTCGTAACCGCGCTTCTGCTGCTTTAGAGAAGCTAGTTTCTTTGCAACCTCCCATTGCTCGTTTAATTGGCAAGCAAGATAATGCCGAGACGATTGAAATCCCCGTAGAACAAGTTAAGCCATCTGAATGGCTGCGGGTATTACCAGGAGAAAAAATACCTGTGGATGGAGTAATTGTGGCAGGGTCAAGCACCGTAGACGAATCAATGCTTACGGGAGAATCGGTGGCAGTGGCTAAAGCTAAATCAGATTTAGTTCGTGCAGGTACGATTAATCAGTCAGGAGTTATCACCCTAGAAGTCAAAGGTATTGGTCAAGATACCACCCTGGCAAAAATCATTAATTTGGTAGAAGATGCCCAAACTCGCAAAGCACCAGTACAGCAGTTAGCCGATACTATTGCGGGTTATTTTGCCTATGGCGTAATGGCGATCGCTACTATAACCTTTTGCTTCTGGTATTTTGCTGGCACGCAAATTTGGGATTCTGTCTTACTAAGCGCATCTCACTCGATGTCTATGGCAATGGGAGAGATGACAGTAGCAACTTCACCTTTATTGCTCAGTTTAAAATTAGCGATCGCCGTGCTGGTAATTGCCTGTCCCTGCGCCTTAGGTTTAGCGACTCCCACAGCGATCTTAGTGGGTACTAGTATTGGTGCAGAAAAAGGAATCTTAATTAAAGGCGGAGATATTCTCGAACGGGTTCATAAGCTAGATACGGTAGTTTTTGATAAAACAGGCACTTTAACTCAGGGTCAACCTCAAGTTACCGACTGTATTCCTCTAGCAGATTTAACTTCTGAAGAATTATTGCAGCTAGCGGCATCAGTAGAAAATGGTAGTAATCATCCTTTGGCAGAGGCTATAACAACCGCAGCACGAGCCAAAGATCTATTATTTTTAGCCACAAAAGATTTTAATACTGCTGTTGGACAGGGAATATCAGCCGTTGTTACAGATAAAAAAGTCTTGCTAGGAAATCAGCAGTGGCTAATCACCCATGAGATTACAATTAGTAAGCATTATGAGTTGAAAGCTCAATCTATCGCTCAATCGGGTAAAACAGTTGTTTATCTGGCTATAAATGGCGTTTTAAAAGGTCTAATCGCGATTGAGGATAGTTTACGCCCTGATGCGCTAGAAACAATTAAGCAATTACAAGCCTGGGGATTGAATACTGTCTTGCTCACTGGCGATCGCTTGGAAGTAGCTCAAGGGATTGCTCAACAGTTAAACATTACTCAGTTTTTTGCCGAAGTAAAGCCAGAAGACAAAGCAAAAGTAATCCAGTCATTACAACAACAAGGTCAAATTGCTATGATTGGAGATGGCATTAACGATGCTCCTGCATTAGCTCAGGCAGATGTAGGCATATCTCTCCAAGGCAGTACAGATGTGGCGATCGCTACTGCTGATATTGTTTTGATGCAAAATAAGCTAGCAGATGTGATTGAATCAATTGAGCTTAGTCGTGCTACAGTCAACAAAATCAAGCAAAATCTTGTCTGGGCATTGGCATACAATGTCTTTGCTATTCCTATTGCCGCAGGGATTTTATTACCTCAATATAATTTACTGTTGTCTCCTGGTTTAGCAGCATTGGCTATGGCATCTAGTTCTTTAATTGTGGTGACCAACTCTCTTTTATTGAATTTCAATTTTGCTACCAAAAACTAATAACTAATAACTATTTTAAGCAACAAACCTGGGTACAATAAGTTGGTGAATATAGACTTGGCTCATGACTGCAAAACCTGTAATACATCGAGAAGAGCATATTTTAATTGTTACCGATGGCAAAGGACACCGAGAAATAAAACTTAAAGATGAAGTTTATTCTTTAGGTCGAGGTATGCAATGCAGTATCATACTGCAATCTCAATTTGTATCTCGTCATCACGCTACTTTAGTGAGGCGAAAAGAAGAAGAGCGTAATTGCTATCGGCTTATTGATGGTGACTCCGAAGGCAATACCAGCGTCAATGGATTATTAATTAACGGTAAAAAAGTTAGGTTTCACGATCTAAAACATGGCGATAAAGTTATTTTCGGTCCTCAGGTAGAAGCAGTATATCAGTATCGTGAATATGATATTTTTCCGACTATTCCTCCTGACGATCCCTATGACATTACCTTAATTGACCCTGCCATGATGGATGTAGATGAAGAAGGAGAGTAACGAAGGGATGAAGGATGAGAGCTTTTGAGGGTTTACTGGGTCAAGATAAAGCGGTTGAATTATTACAACAGGCGATAAAGCTAGACCGTATTGCCCCAGCCTTTTTGTTTTGTGGCTCTTCGGGTATTGGTCGCAGTATGGCTGCGAAAAGTTTTACTTGGCTATTGCTTAGTATGGGTTTAACTCCCCAAAAGTTACCTATAGCTGGCAGAAAACTAGCAACAGGCAACCACCCAGACTTACTTTGGGTAGAGCCTACCTACCTTAATAAAGGTGAACTGTATACTGTTAAACAAGCTGCCGAACAGGGTTTGCAATACAAAACACCTCCCAAAATTCGGATTGAACAAATTCGTGGTCTGACTCAATTTCTTCATCGCCCTATACTTGAAGCCAGTAGAAAGGTTGTAGTTATTGAAGATTCTCAAACTATGGCAGAAGCACCAGCTAATGCCTTACTAAAAACCTTAGAAGAGCCAGGCAAAGCCACCCTGATTTTAATTGCTCCTGATGCGGATCTATTATTAAGTACATTAGTATCGCGCTGCCAGCGTATTCAGTTTTATTCTCTATCTGAAGCTAATTTAACCACAATACTCAAAAACCAAGGCTATCAGGCAATTCTAGAATACCCCGAGCTAATGGCGATCGCCCAAGGAAGTCCAGGAAAAGCGATCGCTGCCTGGAATCAGCTACAGACAATTCCAGATCGACTACTGTACCAACTTAAACAGTCAATTAAAACTCCTCTACAGGCTATCCAATTAGCTCAAACAATTACTAACGAGTTGGATCCGCAAACTCAACTTTGGTTAATAGACTATCTACAATATTACTATTGGCAGCAAAACCAGCAAAGTAATCTGATGCACCAGTGGGAAAAAACTCGTCGCTACCTTTTGAGTTATGTGCAGCCTCGACTGGTTTGGGAATGCGCTTTGCTGAGTCTTGTGGACTAAGAAATAAGTAAATAGAAACTTACTAATTTAAAATATTTATATAGAATTGATTATGATCTTTGTACAAAACATTGACTTTTGTATATGATTAAAGCAGATAATCAGTTAATTACCATTGAGGAGGATCAGTTTTTGATTCCAGCAACTCTACATCAGTTAAAGGTATTTGAGACGGTAGCGCGCAACGGCAGCTTTACCCGTGCAGCCGAAGAATTACTGATTACTCAACCCACTGTTTCTAGCCAAGTAAAGCAATTGACCAAGGCTGTTGGCTTGCCTTTATTTGAGCAAATAGGTAAAAGCCTCTACTTAACCGATGCTGGTAAAGAGTTGCTAGTTACCTGCCAAGATATTTTTGAGAAGCTAAATAATTTTCAGATGAAGGTAGCAGATCTCAAAGGCACCAAAGAGGGACAATTAAATCTGGGGGTAATTACAACCGCTAAGTATTTTGTTCCTAGGCTGCTTGGTTCTTTTTGTCAGCATTATCCTGGTGTTGATGTGGCACTCCAAGTAACTAACCATCAGGAAATTCAGCAGCGAATGCTAGAAAATAAAGATGATTTGTATGTAGTTAGTAATCCTCACCGAGATATTGACCTCATTAGCAAGCCATTTTTGAACAATCCTTTAGTTGTTGTCGCCAGGAAAGATCATCCCTTAGCAGGGCAAAAAAACATTAGTTTGACTGAATTAAACGATCGGTCTTTTGTTATGAGGGAGAAGGGTTCGGGAACTAGAGAAGCAATTTTTGAGCTATTCAGTCAGCATGATATTGCTGTAAAGGTCAAGCTAGAGTTAGGCAGTAATGAAGCGATAAAACAAGCGATCGCCGGAGGATTAGGCATATCTATCCTTTCAGAACACTGCCTCATTTCTGAGAGAATATTGGGCGAGTTGACCATTTTAGATTTCCAGAACTTTCCCATCAAAAGACGTTGGTTTGTAACTCACCTAACAGGTAAAAAACTTTCGGTGATTGCCGAAACATTTTTAAACTATTTGCTTGAAGAAAGCCCGAAAATGACCTTTCCAGAATCAAGTATACTAGCTCAACTTACTCACTGATGTTACGCCAAAGGTGGCTTTTGAGACAGAGTATTCTTTTTCAACAAGTGCGTGGAATATGCGCCGTACAAAGAGCGAATGCGCCAAGAAGCTCTAAATTATCCAATTACCTGAGAACTAATCGGGTCGGTGTCAAAGTCGGCAATATGTTCATCAACATAATCAACCGCTTGTTTTAAGGCAGTAGTGCGATCGCCTATTATATTTTTACTGGGTATTTTTATCATTACACCTAACTTTCTTAAGCGTTTTTCGGCTTGACCCTGTAAACCAACTAAGAATACCTGACGACCTTTTTCTATTGCTTCGCTTATGGCATTTTCTAAAGCCAAGGCAGAAGTTACGCCCAAAATTGGTACTTCTGATAAATCTAAAACTAATGCCTGATAGTCATTAATTAAATTGTGTTCGCGGGAGATAGCTTTGGCTACCCCAAAAATCATGGGACCACTTAGATAAAATAGGAGTACACGACCATTGGCTCTTTCAAGTAACTGTTTCTCTTCGCCATTTAATTCAATCTCCTCGTCGTCATAAGTAACAGCTTTAACTTTTTCGGCTCTCAAATTAGACAGACGTTCGATAGTCAAAATATTGGCAACAAATACCCCGACACCTACAGCTACAATCAAGTCAACAAAAACAGTGAGGATAATTACCCCATACATAATAAATGCTGCTTTGGGAGAAATTTTGTGAGCGCGTTTGAGAAAACCCCAA
The DNA here is from genome assembly GCA_965218345.1 of Waterburya sp. GTDB lineage: Bacteria > Cyanobacteriota > Cyanobacteriia > Cyanobacteriales > Xenococcaceae > Waterburya. The sequence goes on along the minus strand of CBDCKS010000002.1, from coordinate 2,802,010 downwards.
TCCACAATATCAAAACCAACTTTAAAAGCAATACCCGCTAAAACTGCGCTAGGAATACCTGTTAAATATTGACTTAAACCTAAAACAACTACTAATAAAACTAATGCCCGAGTTAAACCAGATAACGCCGTTCGACCACCAGCCTGGATATTAACTACCGTACCCATAGTGGCACCAGCACCAGCAATACCGCCGAATAAACCAGCAACCAAATTACCAATACCTTGACCAATTAATTCTTTATTGGAATTATGTTCGGTACGAGTTAGACTGTCAGCCACCAAAGAAGTAAGCAACGCATCAATACAGCCCAACATTCCTAACACTAGACCATTGACAATCATGGTTCGCAGTTGCTCAGGAGAAAAGGTAGGGAGTTCTAACTGAGGTAAACCTACTGAAATTTCACCAATAGTGCGAATATCAGCGTTACCCAAGAAAAGGATGGCGATTAAACTGCCCACAATTAACGCTAATAGCTGAGGAGGCATGAATTTCTTCAGCTTGGACGGATAAAAGAACAAAATTGCCAAAGTTAAAGCAGCAAGTGCTGCTTCTAGGGGATTAACATTTGCCAGTAGGCTTGGTAAATTTTGGATTGTACCCAAAACGCCACCCTTAGGGCTATTTTGACCTAAAAATGGCGCAATTTGTAAAATGACCAGGATTAACCCAATACCTGACATAAAGCCAGATATTACCGTGTAAGGCATTAGGGTAATGTATCTGCCTAATTTAAAAAATCCAAAGATGATTTGGAAAATGCCCGCCAACATGACGACGGTAAATGCCATTGCCAAGCCATTTTCAGGATCGGCAGCCGTCAGAGTGGCAATTACGGCAGTCATTACCACGGTCATTGGACCAGTTGGCTCAGAGATAAGGCTGGGAGTTCCACCGAACAAAGCTGCAAAGAAACCGATTATAATTGCACCCCAAAGCCCCGCAGAAGCTCCCGCACCTGAAGCAACACCAAAGGTCAGAGCCATTGGCAAGGCGATTACCGCAGCGGTAACACCACCGAAGATATCGCCCTTGAGGTTTCTAAAGTGAATTGTGTTAGTAATTGACATGATGACAGGTTTAAATATTATGTTGATAAATTCTGCTATGTTCTAAGTTTTAATTATTGACAAAATAATTTTGTATATGGTGTTTCCCAAACCATTGACTAAAAACTATTGTTATTATTTTTCAATTGACTCAAATCTATATAAATCGCACCATGATAAAGTTTTAAAAGCAATCTTTATAGCTTAAATTTTTTAATCTCAGAGCTAAGTAAAGGTTATCATTCGATGGCTTTATTACTCAGGGAATCATTCACATTTAGCTTCAGAGACTTTCATTAGTGGGATAGTTTGCAAGATTATATAAATATTTAAGAACTAAGATTATAGAGAAAACATATTTGCAGCAGATAGAGATACCTTGGTTTAATTGTTTGGTAATAAAGCGTGAAACTATTTTATAGTGGTACTACATCTACCTGCTAGTAGCTTTACAGATGGTTTATTAAGAATGAATTTCTTAAGAGAATATAAATGCAATAATTGATGTGGATAATTCTAAAATAAGGTTATAAAACCAATAATCATAGGGGTTAAAAATAATTCAACCCCTAGACAAAACGAAAGTTTCTATGGTGTCTTAACAAGTTTTAATCATCTTTAAACAGAATGAATAAATCTTGTTGACTAGTTCGTTTGTCAGTCATGGTAACGGTAGAACCTACACCTTTTACTGAGTTCAATACGGCGATCGCATTTTGAGCTTGATTTGACTCAGGAATGGGGAATTGATTAACCATTGACATAATTTGTGGAACATTGATATATAAAGAGCCTAGGGTGCTATTAGAGGCTCGTTGCGTTGTCGCTTTGAAATTTTGGTTGTTAGCTAGAGATGACTTTTTAGATTCGCCGATCAATTCAAATGCCGAGTCACCCCAAGCAATTAACAGCTTGTTATTATCCAACCAACCATAATTTAAGCTATCTTCGGCACCATAAGCACGCAGTTGAGTTACCGTTTTTTGATTAACTTTGTTTTCGGTAGAGGTAAAGGATAGATATTTTTCTAAAGTATTGTTTAATTTAGCCAAAGTATTTTTTGCTTGCTTTGGTTGACTAGTTTCTAGAATAATTCCACCACTTAAATTAATATTTTGTTCAGGAACAAGCGATTTTTGGGTAGCAACAATGCCCAAAGCAAACTCACCATTCATCCAATTAAAAATATCTTCTTCTAAATTTAGACCAGCCATTTGCTGGAGAGATGATTTAGCTGAATTTAAATTGGCACTGATTGCTTGGTCTTGTTTTAAATAAGTTAAAACCTCAGTCCAAAAGCGATCAATTCCTTGACCATTAACTATTGCCATAGTTTGTTCAGGGAAACTCTGCAATAGCTCACCTTTGTTCGGGGAAAAATTTTGCTCAAACTTATCTGAACCAAATTTAGTTACGGATTGCAACCGCAATCCTTGCCTTTCTGCGCCAAAATTTATGACTGTCGAGTCGATAGACTCCAATGCTGCCAAATTAGCAGGCATTGAAGGGAAATCGCTACTTTTAAGAGCTTGAGTAATTAATTCACCATATTTGGGAATATAAAACTGTGCCAAAGCGTCTCCTGTGGTCATTTTTTGCTTGAGCATTTGTTCATTTTGCTCGGTACTAGCCAGAGAGGGTTCTCCTTTATAAGTGTCGATCGCCCGTTCAATGACCTGGCTTTCCTCAGCCAACAACAGTTTATTACCTAGTAAGGCAAAAGCAGTCACGCTATTGTTTTTACCAGTAGATTCGGTGATCTTGACTTCTTTATATTTTGTTTTTTTTACCTCTACCTGAGATTCTGCTTGAACTTTCTTGAGAAAATCACGAGCTTTAAGCTTGTTTTTAATTCCTAAAACTAGCAAAAGATTAGGCTTGGCAATATCTGAATTTTCTGGAAGCAGAGTAAACATTGCACCCCCTAACCAAGGTTCAATGTCTTGCTCATAATTAAAATTTTTTGATTCGCTGTCTAATTCTGCCTGAAAATTTTCAATTTGAGTCTCGATGATTTTCTTTGTTTGGGAGTTGCCCAGTTGTTTAATTTGTGACCACTCTTGGGAGTCGGTTTCGATAAAACCAGCTATAGTTGCTTCGTCGGGAATGATCTCGGCAGCATCAAGGGGAGTTAACTGCTTGCCGATAACCTGACGGAAAAGATAGTGTCCACCAAAGCCTAAAGCGATCGCAATTCCTAATAAAGGAATATAGCCCAAACGGGATTTTTTGGAACTCATTATTCTTTAAAATATTTTTATATCTACAGCTTTTAGGCTAGCTGAGACATTGTCGCTCTAGTGCGATCGCGATCGGCTTTTCTTATTGTGTTAAAACTGTTATGGGCCAGTCGAATTTATTAAAAATAAAATTATAGTCATTCCGATTAATTTCCTCATGATTGGCTGGTCAGAGGTCAGAGGTCAGAGGTCACAAAGGACTTGTCCGCATATAGTCAGAGGTCAGAAGAATTTGAGGTACTTACAAAATTTTTCCTTTTTCGTATGGTTTCTATTTGAAATGACTATAGAAATCGCGCATACAATTCATCTCTGTTGAGAAGTGCGATGCCATTATGACTTCAGGTATTGCGGTTTCTCTGTTTTGGAAATTAGGCTTAGAATTATCAGATGCAGTCTATGAAGTCTTTCTAGGAATGGCTGCGGGATTTATTGTTTATTTGATAGCTTCTCTGTTCATACAACAAGAAAAAGTTTGATTTTACTAACGATAAATATCTTTTCGATGTCCAACATCAATAACTATAATAATTAATTTTTGGTCGCTAATTTCATAGATTACTCGATAAACTCCTATATGAATGCGCCATGCAGGACGACCTTTTAATTTTTTACATCCTGTAGGTCTAGGATTAGCAGCTAAATTACCAATAGCATCACCAACTTTTTGATAGTCTCGTTGAGGCAACTTAGCTAATTCTTTTTGAGCGCGTCTGAGAATTGAAATTTCGTAGCTCATTAGCGATTTTGTTCTATCTCTAAAATCGCTTGTTCAAAAGGAATAACTTCGTCATCTGATGCTATAGCTTCATCATAAGCTTTAATTTCTTCTAGTTCTTCTAATTCATCAAGAATTTTTTGATAATTAGCAGTTTTAAGAATTACTATGTCAGATTGGTCTACTATTTTTTTTTCCGTTTGCTCTTGGTCGATTTCCGTAGCCAAGAATTCAATTACTTTTAGCTTGTCAGCATAAGATAATCTTTTTAGTTTGGGTAAAAGATTGCTTATATTCATCGGCTAGTTTTAATAGTGCTTACTAAGCGATCTAATCTTATTTGAAATAATTGTAATAATATTGTAGATGCAAAAATAAGTTTATTCAAAACAATAGCGATCGCGCGATCGCCATTATGATTTTAGGTATTGCAGTTTCTCTGTTTTGGAAATTAGGTTTAGAATTATCAAATATAGTCTATGAAGTCTTTGCAAGTATAGCTGCTGGTTTTCTTGTTATTTCATAGTTTCTTTATTTACGCGACGAGAAAAAGCCTAATTGCTGTCAATTGTAAGTAGCAAAATCAAAAGCAAAAAATTAAATAAGAAAATTAATAGTTACAATATTCCTAAGTTATAATTCCAAGTATATGTTTTGTTATTAATATAATTATTAAATTCAAGGTAACTAAATATGAATATAGATCGTCGTGTTACGCTTTTATTTTCGATATTTATTAATACACTTAATAAAGCAAGTATATATTTTGTTAGAAATTTAGAGGGAGTAAGATATAGAGAATTAGATCTGATAGATAAAAACTTTAGTAAACATAATGTGAAAGGATTAACGGCACATAAATCTAATCTTAAGGAAAGTAGTTTTGAAGAAGCGGTGGGAGGATTTTCTTTTTTTAGACCTGGTTTAATTGTATTTTCCGTTATACTAACAATTTTTGTTTTGAATAGTATGTTCACAACTATTCAAAAAGACCCTGAATTAGATCTTGAATACTTTGCGCCTTTTTTACTAGCTGGTTGTTATCTGATATCTAGCCACTATATTTTTGCTGCAACTATAGATATGAGAAATTTACCTGCAAAAAATAATGTAGAAAATACAGAAAAAGAGAAAATAAATGACAATAATAATATATACAGCAAAATTTATGCTCAATCTTATTCTACTATGATGAAATCTATATATATTTCATCTTTAATATTGGGTTTACGATTTTCTTTGCCTGTTATTCAAAAACAAATAAACATATCTTATTTATCTAACTTGGGTTTAAATTTTGTGGATAATAATTTGTATTTGTTTATTTTTATTATTTTGTCATTTTTGTTTGCTCTTATTTTCTGTATAAAGAAGATTGTTCAAATAATAAAAAGTGGTATGTCATGGTCTTTGCTATTTGGGGGAATTTATATTTTTAGAACTTCTTTTATCAAGTGCGAACTTAATAAAAGTAATTTTCGCAACTCATCTATGCGAAATGTCAATTTTGTACATTCATCACTTACGGGGGCTGATTTTACAGGTGCTGATTTGCATGGAGCCAATTTATCTTATACAGATTTAACTATGACGAATTTTAAAAGTGCCAATCTCAAGGGAGCAAATCTTACAGGTGCTAATTGGCAAGAAGCTACAGACCTAGAAGTAAAAGGAGCGATATATTCTTAATACTATTCAGAATGATCGTTTTTATTATTATCTAGACAACTATTTTCCCACGATCAAAAACTTCCCCATCCTTGCCAATGCCTTGAATTTCCAAACGTTCTGGATAAACATCAATAGTAGCGAAGCTTAATTTAGCTGCTGATTTAGCAGTCCAGTCAGAACTCCCCACTGGACGGGTTTTTGCTCCCGCACCACAGGTTAAATAAGTCGTTCCTTTAATTGGTTTGGTGCGCTCGTAATCATGATCGTGACCGTTAATATATAAGTGAACTCCATAGCGCGCGAACAACGGCGATAGCTTGGCAATTAGTTCAGGATCGCTACCGTGAACTCCAGAAGAATATAAAGGATGATGTCCATAAACAATTTTCCAAGTGGCGGTAGATTTGGCTAAGTTCTTGGCTAACCAATTAAGCTGTTTTGACCAGTTGGCATTACTGTTGGTATCAAGGGCGAAATACTGCACAATACCCTGGGTAAAAGTGTAATATCGTCGTCCCTGCATATTAAATGCTGAGTAGTTGACCTGATCGACACCGTTCTTGGTTCGTATGTCGTGATTACCTAAAACGGCATAGAATGGAACCTGTTGTTTTCTGAGGAAACGATAAGGTCTGCCAAATGTTGCTCCAACTCTTTCTATTTCTCCATCCTCATAAATATTGTCTCCAGTCATTAAAACCAGCTTAAAAGAATCCTGTTTGAAATAACTGTCCATCACATCGGCGATCGCTAACTGTCCGATATTTCCTGTACCTACATCTCCTAAGGCGACGAAGCGAAACGAGGAAGGTTTATTAGAGGCGATCGCTTTAGAAATCAGATGATGACTCCCCAAAGCCAATCCAATTCCGCTTATTATTCCTCTATATAGTATTTGACGACGTTTCAATAGTTTAATCTCTCCTAATTGGCAAACTGTTATGCTATACCTACCTCAGAATAATTATAAATATTAAATTGATTAAAATCAGTCAAGCATCAATCAGTAATATACCGATAAATGTTTGATCGCGTTTTACTATGCAAACTCTTTTACAAAAACTAGTTAAATTTTGGCAGCGTAACCTTCATCAGAGGCTAACTTCTCTAATTGCTGCGATCGGCACTGTAGGGATACTTAGCTGTTTAATCATTATTTATGTTGTGGCTCAAATTTCTGATGAAGTATTAGAACGAGAAGCATTTAGTTTTGACAAGACAATTCTGCTTTGGATTCACTCCTTTTCTAACCCAACTCTCGATGTGATTATGCGCGCTTTCACCCGCTTAAATAATCCTAATACGGTTACTGCGATCGCTATTTTCACTCTGGCATTACTCTTATGGCGAAAATATTATTCAGAAGCCAAAATATTTGCGATCGACTGTTTAGGCGGTGTAGTTCTGAGTTATGGTCTTAAATCCGTATTTGGTAAAGTTAGACCCGCTCTTTGGCAATCTGCGATCAAAGAAACTTCTTTTAGTTATCCTAGCGGTCATGCTCTAGGTTCCACAGTTTTATATGGATTTCTCGCTTATCTCTTGGCAACTCGATACCCACAATTTGCCCTGTTAATTTATACAGTAGCAATATTTCTCATTGGTATGATTGGCTTGAGTAGACTATATTTAGGAGTGCATTGGCCTACTGACATTATCGGTGGCTACGGTATCGGCTTTTTGTGGCTAACTTTTTGTATCACAATGCTAAAACTGCAAAAAATAAAAGCGTCTAAGCTTCAATCTTAATTTGCTTATTTCTTGCTCAACGCAATGACGAACATTTCTCTTATGTTGCAGCATAACAATATCAGACAGAACTAGTGACTATAGTGGTGGTCTATTGAGCTTAAGAAAATTTAAGCTGCATTTGCAACTTCTTTAAAAGTTACGGTTTATCTTGATTTCTATAGTCTAGCCGTAAGCATCACCCCTGAGAGAAATCTATCGCTTGTACGGTGGTCAGTACTTGCAACAATTGTTTATAAGCTTTACAACCTATAGTAGACATTAAATTTATTACAAATTAGTTGTAAGGAGAGTACTTGCTCTGTGCTGCAACGTTTAAAGCAAGATTTAAAAAGCGATTTAATTGCTGGATTATTAGTAGTAATTCCTTTAGCCACGACTATCTGGCTGTCCATCTCACTGGCAAAATGGGCGATAGATTTATTTACCCGTATACCTAAACAGATCAATCCATTTGATGGATTAGATCCTATTTTAACCAATTTCCTTAATCTTATTGTCGGCTTGGCAGTGCCATTACTGACTATTCTCGTTATTGGTTTGATGGCGAGAAATATAGCAGGTCGCTGGCTACTAGATTTTGGTGAACAGTTTCTTCAGGCTATCCCCCTAGCAGGTTCAGTATATAAAACTCTCAAGCAGATCTTAGAAACGCTTTTAGGAGATTCTAAAACTAAATTTAGACGAGTGGTGATGGTGGAGTATCCCCGCAAAGGAGTCTGGACAATTGGCTTTGTGACAGGAAAAGTCAGTTCTACTTTGCAAACTCATTTAGCAGAGGAGATGATTAGCGTCTTTATTCCTACTACCCCCAATCCAACTTCGGGATGGTATGCTGTAGTTCCCAAAAAGGAGGCGATAGATATTGACATCTCTATTGAAGACGCTTTTAAGGTGCTTATATCAGGTGGAATTGTTAATCCCGATCCAACCCCAAAAACTCCACCTACTGCTGATGCGCACCAAGAAATATCTGTAGAAAATACTTTTGCGGCTGAGAGATCGGCATTAATTTCTGTGGAAGAAGATGGTTAAACAATACTAAGCTAGATATTATTGCTAGTACCGCTATGCTTAAGTAGAACCCTCGACTCGACAGTTTTTACGAAAGTTGCTCAACGGGAAAAGGGGCTGTTTGCCGAACCTGCATCAGCAGACAGCCCCTTGAAAACCCCGCAACGCAACTGTCTCGCTATTAGCTGCGTATCGAAACGTTGGTAACCCACATTAGACAGAATATGGCTCTCCGCAAACAACCCCGAAGCATCGCTCGCGAATTGGCATTGTTGAGCATCAGTCAAGTTAAAAGCAAAAAAAACAAACTTACAGAAGAAGATTTAGACTACTTGATGTTAGCTGCCATACGTACCTTGACTATCGAAGTTCAAGATAATCTTGAGGCTGCTTCTGCTGAAATTAAACGAGGCGAAGACCGTCTGCTCAATAGTGAAACCCGCGCCAGCGATCTAGATGGTGCGAGGGTCATGATTCAAGAGGCTTTGGAAGTCTCGCAAACCGCAGTCAATCGTTTGGGAATGGCGATCGAGTTTCCTGAGTTTTTGCAGCTTACTAATCAAGATCAGGTTAGACAGTATGCCATAGAGTTGATTACGGCAGTTAATGATAATCGCTATGAAATTGAGCAGTCTATTGAAAACGTCTTGGTAGCTTGGCAATTGAGTCGTTTACCAAGAATTGACCGAGATATTTTGCGAATTGCTGTAGCTGAAATAATTTATCTAGAAATTCCTGAAAAGGTTGCCATCAATGAGTCGGTAGAATTAGCTAAACGCTATTCTGATGAAGAAGGATTTAGATTTATTAATGGTGTGCTGAGAAGATTGAGCGATCGCCTTAAAAATCCGCTACAGGATCGCTCAGTAGAAGGAATTGAGGAGTCAGAAGAAGTTGCAGCAAAAGATAGTGAAGAGTATTTATCAGCTATAAACCAGATTTCTGAAGATAACTGAAGCTTACTAAAAAGCTATCATTATCATGATTTAAATTAGCAATGCCCAAAATACTTATAAACCTCGTTTACATAAAAAACCGTAGTTTTTGAATCGGAGATTGAGCTAGTCACAGATTACTCCGCCACGTCCGATATAAACGCCTGGGGAAACCCCAGGCGACACGGACTCCTAAACGGACGGAGCCTTCTTGCGTATGGAGCCTCAACGGGAGAAAGGGCTTGCCCGCATCTGACCCCCCTAAAGGGTTCAGCAGTTTCTTTAAGCGGGGGAACCCCGCCAACGAACTGCTTCACCGCAACGGCTACATGCGGCTAAAGCCTTTGTTAAAACAGTTTCTTTAACGGAGGGAACCTCCGCACCCTCGGCAATAGCTACAATGGGGACGAAGGGATTAGCCGCACGTACCCCCACAACGCTTTGCCTCGCAACGAACTGTTTCGCTTTTCGCGCTGCTGTGACCGTTGGTCAAACAGCAGGATATAATTTCTACTTGCTACTTGCTACTTGCTACTTACGAACAGTCAACTTAAAAACTCCTGGTTTCAAACTGGATGCAGTTTAGTCTTATCCCTTGATATTTTTCCAGCCAATAATTTTACTACCAATCCGAAAAATAACCGAATTAGCTAAACCAAGTCGAGCGATCGCCTGAGATAGTAGACGAGCTTGTTCTTGGTCTAAGCTAGATAAATGAGGACAATTGGCAAAGTCAATGCACAAGACTGTGGAGCGACCCCAAGGTTCACGAGAAATTTTGCTATCCTTGGGTAGAAAAGATGCTAAAAAACGGAACTTAGTTAAAGCAGCCTGCTCGAAGTTTGTACTTGTACAGTTAAGCGGGAAATCCATAGTTTCGACTCTTATGATCTGTAAGAAAAACTCCCAGTGGAACCAACGAAAAGACTGATGAAGCTTGAGAATTTAAAGAAAATTATCTCGTAGCTCACTATTTAGATTAACACCAACTATTTTTTTAATGCTATTGCTCAACCTTTATTTAATAAAAATTTTCAGTTCTCAAAACTTTAAAACATTTATGAAGCTATGAAGCCAATTACTATTCTGTATATTTGTGCGGATTAATAAGTCAAATTATTTATTGTATTAGTTAATTTAAATATACTTTTTAAAAAATTGTAAAGCAAAAATCTAATAATTATAGTCAAGAATTTACGACTGCTATAAATGCTCCTATGATGGACGAATTCTCTCTGGTGAAAAAGTAGAGGTGATTAAAGGTTTACAATCAGGCGATCGCATTGTAATCAAAGGTGCAGCTTATCTTCAAGACGGCGATCGCATTGCCGTCAGAGGTGATGAGATTTGATAATTATACAAGATTAACCTCATTTATTCAGACTACAATACCAAATAATCAAATAATGATAAAATTGAATTTGCATCAAATTTAGTGCTTATTTAGTTTTATGCTGGATATTAGTCGGGACATTCAATCCCTTTCAAAATTCAAACGCAATACCTCTGATTTTGTCGAACAGATGAAGCGAACAGGACAGCCTGTGATCTTAACGGTAAATGGTAAAGCCGAAGTTGTGGTACAAGATGCTAAATCTTATCAACAGCTTTTGGACAGAATTGAAAAATTAGAGACGATCTCAGGAATCGAGCAAGGCTTGAAAGATATAGAATTGAGCAAAACTCGCCCCTTAACTGAGTTTGCCACGGAAATGCAGCAAAAACATGGCATTTCAAGTTGAAATTACCCAAGCAGCAGAATTACATATTGAAACTGTTTATCTTTGGCTAAAAAAACGCAATTCTATTTATGCTGATGAATGGTTTAAAGGATTGATGAATGCTATTGCTTCTTTGCAGGAAAACCTCGGCGTTGTTCTTTAGCAATAGAAAATGAAGTGTTTTTAGAAGAAGTACGACAACTACTTTATGGTAAGTCGAGAAATAGATATCGAGTTTTGTTTACTATTGGCGAAGATATTGTTTACATTCTGTTTGTGCGTCATACTTCTCAAGCATTACTTACTGATGATGAAAGCGGAGATGAAGATTATCTTTAATTAAGTGATCGCATTGTAATCAATGGTACAGCTTATCTTCAAGACGGCGATCGCCTTAAAGTGAGTAATGACAAAGTTTAGCCACTTTCAGCAGTTTTCATGCTTGATAGACTACGTTGTTGATTAACTGGTTTTTAGCTATTAGCTTTTAGCTGTCAGCTTCTGATTTAGCAACGCCTTTTTAGTTTATTGAGCGTTTAGTAGCTAAATTTTCCAACCTAATTTGGTTGGCTGCTGATAAATTTTTTTGAGGGTATTGATATCTCGTGGAGAAATTGCAGGGGGATCGCTTACTTGGGAAAAATACAGCGCGTCGTTCTCATTTGAACTATGTCCCCAAATTCCTAAAGCATGACCTAATTCATGGCGTGCAGTAGCTAAAAGACTGACTCCTGTATAGCTAGGACTGATCTCTACCGTTATTTTATGAGCGATAAACCGAGGTTTTTGTCTTAAATAAAACTTGTAGTTGGTTTCGGCTGTGACTGCTCTGGAGATATCAAAAAGTCCTGTATCAGGATCTAATTTGACTTCTCTGTTAGGTTGCGATCGCCAGATAACTATATCGGCTTTTTCTGAGTCGGTTATTTCTTTGAGGGGTAAATAGACATTCCATTCGGCGATCGCTTTACGCACCGCTATCACCCACTGTTGAAAACGCCGATCGGCTGCGGTATTGGCGATACTTGCTTCAAGAGGTTTTTCTAGATAAACCGTAACGGGAAACTTAGACCAAACTAAATAGCCCAAGGGAGTTGACTCAATCTGGCGAAAATAGTCACCGTTTTTTGCTCGATCCTGCCAATTAGCTAAAGATTTGGGCAGAGAATGGACTTTAGCAGCAGGTAAATCAGCAGAGAAAGAAATTTGAGAATCGAGCCAGCTACTGCTAAAAATCAAGGTGACAAAAGTAGCGATCGCTAGAACGGCAAGCTTAGGAAAAGGCGATCGCCAATGATTCATTAACTTTTATTCCCCGAAGATATAGTCGTTTTAAATAGCAACCAGATTATCTTTGAAAAAAGTAGCAAGTAGCAAGTAGCAAGTAACAAATAATATTTAACCTTACAATCAATACAAAACTACCATAAGGAAATTAATTGGAATGACTATACTATCCTAACCAACCTGCACTCAAGACAACAGTTAGAGCTATAAAGGCAATACCCAAACCCCAGGTAATACGATTTAAAGCATTTTCAGCACTTTTGGTACTGGTAAACATTTGAGATTGTCCACCAATTCCCCCTAAACCATCTCCTTTAGGACTGTGCAACAAAATTAAGACAACTGTTAAAAAGGCACAAGCTGCCCAAATAATCTGAACTATTTTATAAGTACTCATTAATTTAAGTTTTTATTTTTAATTCTCGGCTAGTAAACTCTAATTGTAAGCTGCCAACAGAGCTATATTCAACTAGATTTCTTAAGCACAATTTATCGAGAGTAGCCTATAGCCTATAGCTTATAGCTTTAATCACATTGATATCTGGATAGGAGTGCGCTCTTTTCTGGCTTCGTAAACTGCTGGCTCAATCAAAGATCTGCCAGTCATTTCTTCTGGTTGAGTCAGCTGTAATATTTCTAAGATGGTTGGTGCAACATCTGCTAGGCAACCACCTTCTCTCAGTGGTACCTCAGTCCCGTGTCCCACTATTTTTCTGGCTTCGCCTTCAACTAAGATAAAGGGGACAGGGTTGGTGGTATGGGCTGTCCAAGGATTACCATCTCCATCTTTCATATATTCAGCATTACCATGATCGGCAGTAATTAAGACTGTGCCACCAGCTTGATTGATAGTTTTAACTAATTTTCCCAAACATTTATCTACAGTTTCGATCGCCTTAACTGCTGCTTCTAAGTTACCTGTATGCCCCACCATATCTGGGTTGGCATAGTTAACCACAATCAAAGAGTAAATCTGCTTTTCAACTGCGTTACAAACTGCATCCGTTACCGCTACTGCCGACATCTCTGGCGCACGGTCATAGGTTGCAACCATCGGGCTTTGAACCATTTCTCTATCTTCTCCTTCTAGAGGCTGTTCTAAACCGCCGTTGAAGAAATAAGTAACGTGGGGATATTTTTCGGTTTCTGAGGTGCGAAACTGACGTAAACCACGATCGGCAATTACTTCCCCTAAGATATTAGTCAAGTTTTGGGGCTTAAAAGCCACCTCTACAGGGGCATTGGCATCGTACTGAGTAAAAGTAACAAAATGTAGGGGGTCTATTTTTTCTCTAGTAAAGCCATCAAAGCTATCGTTTACGAAGGCATAAGTTAGCTGTCTTGCTCGGTCTGGGCGAAAGTTGTAGAAGATAATCGAATCACCTGGTTCAACTGCGCCTGAAGCTATTCTAGTAGGTGTAATAAACTCATCGGTAATTTCTTGGGCATAAAAACTTTCTAAAATCTTGGACACAGAACGATTATCGGTAATGTTGTCCCCAGTCATAATTTCGTATGCCTGCTGAACCCGATCCCAACGGCGATCGCGATCCATGGCAAAATAACGACCACTAATAGTAACTATGCGCCCTATGCCAACCTTATTGATAAAGTCTTGAATCTTGCTTAATGCCTTAATTCCTTCTGTAGTGTAGGTATCTCTACCGTCGGTAATAGCGTGAATACAGACATCTTTGACATTATTCAACTTGGCTAATTTTAGTAACCCCAAAATGTGGTTAAGATGAGAATGAACCCCACCTTCAGAACAAAGACCAATCAAATGCAGTTTTCCTCCCGCAGCGTTAGCTTTGGTACAGGCAGCAATTAATTCTTGATTTTCTAAGATCGAACCATCTTCAACGGCATCAGATATTCTAACCAGTTCTTGAGGAACAACTCTTCCCGCACCCAAATTCAAATGTCCCACCTCCGAATTGCCCATTTGACCATTGGGCAAGCCTACAGCTTTACCAGATGTATTAATTAGCGTGTGGGGATATGCAGTTTGCAAGCTATCAAATATTGGTGTCTGGGCAGTGACAATAGCGTTAGCCTCTGCTGATTCACGATGACCCCAACCATCTAAGATAGCTAGCACCACTGGAGATATAGGTGCTCGATCCATAATTGTTACCTTAAAATAATTACTGGCACATTGATAATAACATCGCGAACTAACCTAGTTCGACTGTTTTTTATGAATAGTAATGGTTATTTATTTGAATTACTAGTCATTAATTTACCTTACATCTGCCTGAATTTAATTTCAAATCTAGTTTTTCTTGCCTTTGGGCAATTACAGCATCAATATTTGGTCTACCTGTAAGCTTCAGTCGCCAGTCTGCCCAAATACCATAAAGCCAGTTGGCGATCGCGCCTAAAATTGGTAATTTGGTTATGGCATAAATCCACCCCATGCCTAACTCTTCATAAACTCGTTGAAATACCTCGACATTTTTGATTACAGTACCATCAGGTAAAATTGCGTGGATTCTGCCCATAGCCGTGGCAAAGTCTATTCCTGCATTGTCTTGAGGACTGTAGTTTAGATCGGCAATATCGACAAAGCAGACAATTCCTCTGCCTCTGTCTTTTTTGGTTAAAAAGTTTACTTCCCGCACACACAAGGGGCATTGTCCGTCATATAGCAGCTTTATTTTCCAAGCTGGTTTTGATCGATTGTTAGTAGATTGTGTCGAAGTTGAAATCATTATTTTAGGTCGATTTAATCTTTAAGTCTCAGATTGATTGATGTTTTAACTCTTAGGTTTCTCTTAAATTTTATTCATGTTCGTTAACAATTAAATTTTACCAACAATATCACTTTCAAGATTAATAAAAGATGCGATCGCTTTTGAGCAATAACCGATATCCCTCTGCTTTTCCTACCCGATCGGTAATCTCAGCGTTAAAATTCACAAGTAAAAAGTAAAAAGTTTTACCTCTCGTTAAAACGAGACAAAAGCGCATAGTTCTAAGGGCTTGGTAAACAATAATCTTGCCACAGTAATTTATCCTGACTAATATTTAGCCTTTACATATTCTTCAGCAGTAGCGCGATCGCCTATCTTACCATCAAGAGTAGCTGCTAAAACATCGTCTAAAATCTGTTTATATAATGATCCTGGTTTAAAACCGAAGGTCTTCAAATCTTGACCATTTAACAGTGGTTTTACTTGAGAAAAATCAGTAATATATTGCCAAACCAAACGACGAATATTCTTCTTACTTCTAGCAGCAAATAAAATTAATCCTAAAGTTTTATAAGAATGCAATGTCTGATATATTTGACTGGGAGAACGGCAACTATTCAACTTAGTAGTAACTTCTGTTTCTAAGGTTTCTAACTGCTGTAATCGTTGTAAACTATCTTTTGGTAGCTGAAGATTATTTGCGACTGTGATTCTATCAGTTAGTTTTAAGTGAGCAATCAAAGCTTCTAATCTAATTAACCAGTGTTGGGATACAGATTGAGATTCTAAGTATGATAACCACTTGGAAACGCAGTGTATTTCCCATTCCAAGGCTGGGGTTAAGCTTAAATCTGGATGTAAACAACTCAAGGCATTTAACTTGGACAGTAATTTTAGAGCAGGTTTCCAGTAGTTAGCTTGCAGGATATATTTTAATTCGGCTCGTAGTCTGGTAGTTAAAGCGGGAGCTTGGCGATCGCCAATTCTCAGTTTTTCATACACGCCACTTTTAAGAGCATAGTCGATATACTCTTGCGTCTGAGGCTCAATAGTAAAACCCAAACGCACCGCAAATCTTACCGCGCGATAGATGCGGGTAGGATCTTCAATAAAGCTATTGGCATGAAGTACACGGATTTGTCGCGATCGCAAGTCTAATAAACCGCCAAAAAAGTCCAACAAGTCTCCTTTACGAGAAAACTCTCCGCGTTTGGGGGGGGTGAGTCTGACAGCCAAAGCATTAATCGTAAAATCTCGGCGATATAAGTCCTGACGAATAGAACTAGCTTCTACCTGGGGGTTGGCAGCGGGATAAGGATAAAACTCAGTACGGGCAGTGGCAATATCAATTAAAAGATTACCCAACGCGGGATCTTGATGCCAAGACAAGGCTGCCGTTTGAAATTCTCCATGTATAGATACGCTCACGTTCGGATACATAGCCTGAATTGTCTGAGCTAATTCTACCCCAGCGCGATCGTCGGCAGATCGATGATAGCCATCCACGACCAAATCAATATCTTGTAGCAACAAGGGTTCACTATCGCTAGTCAACAAAACGTCCCTGACTCCTCCGCCAACTAAATAAAGATTCCAGCCTCTTGATTGTGCTGCGTTGGTTACTTGCTGTAGCAGTTGCCAAATAGCAGGTTCTAAACGTTTTTGCAGGGTGGGTAATAAACGAGAAGTTAGATTCTTGCGATCGCTTGGATCTACTTGATTATCTGAACGCTGATCGTGTAGCTGGCGTAGAACATCGGTACGAGTCACAATGCCAATCAATTCATCAGCTTCTAATACAGGTAATCTACCCACGTCGTAAGTTACCATCAAAGACTCTATTTCAGGCAGTGGGGTATCTGGAGTAATGGTTTTAAGATTACGGCTCATATAACCTTTTACAGGGGCGCGATCAAAACCGTGATGGATAGCTAAATCCAGATCTCGACGGGATATTATCCCCACTAAACTATCCCTCTCATCCACTACCGATAGTCCCGAATGCCCATAGCGGAACAATATTCTTTGTGCCTGTTCAATAGTTACATCAGGGCGAATAGTTCTAACAGGGGAAGACATAATGTCTCTAGCGGTGGGAGGCTGGGGAATTTGCTGCTGTAGCTCGTTTAATAACTGCCCAAATACTTGCTTTGGCTCATCTGTTTGCGTTGACATAGAGGCTGCTTGACCATGACCACCTCCACCAAAAGGCGTGAAAAGCTGATTGAGATTGGTTTGGGGTATACGCGATCGCCCAATTACAACTAGTTTTTGACCTGTGCTTTTTTTGAACTGATGACCTAACAATAAGACATCGCTTTCTGTCAGATCGATTAATCTTGCTGCTAAAGTAGCCAAACCGTTGACAAACTTGTCCGTTTGCAACAGTACGGTGGCTACAGTGTATCCATGCACAGATGTTTGCTTAAGATCATTCAGAGCCTCTTTAAATAAGTCCTGTAGCTCATTGGATAAACCTGGCTCATTATATTCAGCAATTATAGACACATTTGCGCCCTGTTCCATCAGCCAAGCGATCGCTCTAGCATCACGGGAGGTAGTTTGTTCAAAGGTTAAACTTCCCGTATCTACATGAATCCCCAACGCCATCGCCGTTGCCTCAAATGATGTTAGAGTAACATTCTGCTCCTGCAATAATTCAGTAATATAGGTGGTAATTGCTCCTACTGCTTCAGTGTGAATCTCGGTTGCCCGAATATCGGAATTAGTATCTATGTGGTGGTCAAATACTTCAATTGCCCTAAGGTTAGGTAGGTTTAACCAGTCTGCTGCTGCACCCAGGCGATCGCTCTTTTGGGTATCGACAATATAAATAATAGCGATCGCATTACTGTTAATACTTCGCATTTCGGCAAAGTCAAATTCATCTCGATATAGTGCCAAAAAGTTTTTCACCGTAGGATGTGCGCCTCCAGTCAGGACAATTTTTGCTCCTGATTTGAGCCGAGATAAGCCAATTGCCGAACCTAGCGCATCAAAATCTACAGTTTGATGACATAGAATTATATCCATTTTTTTTAGCTGTTCTTTAACCGAATTGTAAATTAGAACTAAAGAATATATATTGAACGTTTAGTGTGAATTAGAAACGTTTAATCTTCTCGTTATGTTTTAATTTATCTATCAAAGCCGTGACTTATTCCTGGGGGAACTTTCCCCCAGACCCCCTGGTGGGGACGTTACGTCCCTCCCCACACCCCTTCCGTAAAACTTAAAAATTGGCGTTCTCTCGAGCAGTTAATTTCTAAGGGTTCTAATCCGAAATTAAATTTGCTTAAGTCGAGTTTATAAAAAATTTTTTTTATCACCTATTTTATAATCTTCACAAGCTAAATATTTAAAAACCGTCTTGGTAAGCATCAGACGTATTGAGTTTAATTACTATACTTGTATTGCATGAGATTATCTATTGATGAATGAGAATAAATTTGCTCCTGGCAAAGGTTCAATCTTAATTGAAACTGTAGTATATCAAGATGCAATAGAAGCAATCAAAAATATCAGAACCACAGTATTTCAGGAAGAACAAGGAGTTTCATCTGAGTTAGAATTTGATGGATTAGATCGAGATGCAACCCATTTTCTAGCATACTGGAACAACAAAGCGGTAGGAACAGCCAGAATTAGAGAAGTTGATTATAATGCCGTCAAAATTGAAAGGCTAGCAGTTTTACCAGAAGCAAGAAAGCAGGGTATTGGCAAAAAGCTGATGATAACAGCTTTAGAAACTATCTCTCTGCAAAACAAATCCCAAGCAATAGTTCATGCTCAAGTCTATATCGCCCAGCTATATCAACAGCTAGGATTTGAAATAGTGGGCAAAGAGTTTGATGAAGCTAATATCTCCCACGTAAAAATGGTTAAGCAGTTAAGTAGTTAACGCCACTTTCAGGTTAAGACAATTAAATGACTGAGGTAGCCAAAAATTCCCGTAAGATATTTATGCAAGAGGTCTATTGAATAAATCTTTGCAGTTTTCTCAAATTACATTTACCCAAAAATCGGCAGTGATAATTTCTCCGTTACGGTTAAATTGACCCCAAAGTTTATATTTTCCTGGTTCGGGGAATTGAGTGTGAAAATCAACTTTACCTAAAGATGTTCCTTCGCTGGCATGGGCATGAATGTAATCTTCACTGATGAGAGGATTTGACTGCTTAATAATTACCAAATGTCCAGTTTTGCCTAAGTAGGGTTGCAAGTTTGTTACAGGAGTATTGCTAGCTATATCTT
The DNA here is from genome assembly GCA_965218345.1 of Waterburya sp. Lineage (GTDB taxonomy): Bacteria > Cyanobacteriota > Cyanobacteriia > Cyanobacteriales > Xenococcaceae > Waterburya. The sequence continues at coordinate 2,782,673 of CBDCKS010000002.1, read as the reverse complement.
TGAGATTGAACTGTAAAGTAACTGGTTCGTTGGCTTTTATTTGTTCTTTGTCGGTACTAAAATTAACTTTGGTTTTACCAAAAGATTTAGTCGCACTTTTGTCGATCTTTGCAGAAGTTGCTTTAATCCCAGTAACTGATAGCTGCATTAAAGAAACCCTGTCAGCGTCTCCTGCTGGTTCGTAGTCGCTAAATAGAGTGTAATTACCAGATTGAGGAAAGCTGGTTTCGATGTCAAATTCTCCTTTGCCGTTATATTTAGGATGAATATGACTAAAAAACTCTAAATCGTCGCTAACCACAATCAAGTGCATTCGCTTTTCTTGAAATATATCAAAATTACTTACAGGTTTTCCTGCTGAATCTTGAATATTTATGGCAAGAGGCACGGATTGATTTGGTGCGATCGCATCTGGTACCGTTAGTTTGGCTTCAGTCTGAGTTTGTACTGTTTTCTTTCCCATATCCATGTTGTCTATGTCATGGTGAGAACCAGATTCGGCATCCATATTCTTCATATCATGGTGAGAACTACCCTCATCCATGTTGCTCATATCATGATGCTCCATCGTTTGCTGTTCTCGATCTGAAGCCTCAACATTTTTAGAAAGTAGCGAACAGCCTTGGAACAAGAATAAACCTGAAGCAAATAAGAAAGTAGAAATAAAACGATTCATAGTTAATGTTTCCTCGAATTGAATATAGACGCTAACAAACATAGTTGACGAATAATGGTGAACAGCCGTTCGCCATTATTTGCTGAAATTAAAACGACCGTTAACTTTTTCGCCATTAATATCGGTTTGAATCACAGCTTGGTACTCACCAGATTCTGATGCAGGAAGAACCGCAGTATAGTGTCCACCTTCTGCATCGTAGGTAAAATCGACGCTTTTTTGTTTCCCTGACGGTAGCTGAATTTGACCTATTACCTTGGCATCACTAACTGGTTCATGACTATCTCCAGACTGGAGATAGAAATCGAGGTGAAATCGATCGGCTTCTGGTTCGGGAACAAACTCTAAATGATACTTTCCTGCTTCGACAACTTGACCCCCAGCAGCAGGCTGGGAATGGTCTTCAGTAGATACTTCGTTAGCAGCAGGTGCAGAATTTGCTTCGGTGGTTGGTTCTGATTTGGGGGTAGAGGTTGTGGAAGTGGGAGTGGAGTTGTTACAAGCAGCGAGAAACATCAAGCTAGCAGTAGTTAGACTTAATAAGATAGTGTTAGTTTTTTTCATGATTTTTTCCTGGTTTAGTTAATTGGAGTTTTATGGTTTGATAACGTTACATTTTGCTCTTCATTAATTCCTCCTTGATAAATACTTAGGTCGCTACTTTTTGGTTTGGTAATAAAGTATTTACCAAACTGAGCATATAAAGCAGGTAAAACTAATAAAGTTAAGGCAGTAGAACTAAATAAACCGCCTAATACTACTACAGCTAACGGCTGTAAGATTTCTTTGCCTGCCCCCGTACCAACTACTAGAGGAATCATGCCCAAAGCTGAAGTTAAAGCCGTCATTAAAATGGCAACTAAGCGTTCCATTGAGCCTGTATATAATACTTCTCTTAATGGCATTCCTTGAGCAAATTTTTGGTTGTAGTTATCAACTAATAGCAAACCATTTCTTGTTGCTACGCCAAATAGGGTAATGAATCCCACCATTGAGGCTACAGAAAGAATACCTCCTCCTAAAGCTACCGAAAAAATACCGCCAGTTAGAGCCAAAGGCAAATTAAGCATAATCATTACTGTTGCAGCAAAAGATTTGACGGCAAAATACATTAAAATCGCAATTACAACTAAGGCTAAAGTACCAAAAACAATTAAGTTTTTGGCAGCCCTTTGTTCTGATTCAAACTGACCTCCATATTGAATAAAATATCCTGATGGTAAAGTCACTTGATCTTTAACTTTTGTCTGAATATCTGTGATAACAGAACCGATATCTCTTTGGGAAACGTTAGCAGAAACTACAATTAAACGAGAAACATTTTCGCGGTTAATCGTATTCGGTCCCGTGCCATAGTTAACTTGGGCAACTTGAGTTAAAGGAATTTTGATACCGTTGGGAGTATCAACCAATAAGTTACTAATAGTTTCGAGATTATTGCGATCGCGTTCGGGCAACCAGACTACTAAATCAAATAGCTGCTGGTTATCCAATATCTGATCGACAACTTTGCCATTGAGGGCAGTTTCTATAACTGCTGAAAGCTGACCCACAGTTAAGCCATAACGGGCTGCTGCCTGGCGATCAAATTTAATCTGGACTTGTTTAATTGGCACTTGGGGTTCGAGTTGCAGATCGACCACGCCTGGGATATCTTGCATGGCATCTCGTACCTGTGCGCCCAGGTTGCGTAATTCGGCGAGATCGGGACCAAAAACCTTAACGGCGATCGCGCTTCTCACTCCCGACAGGACTTCATCCATGCGGTGGGAAATAAAGCCGCCGATATTAGGGGCAACTCCTGGTAGTTTGGCAAATTCTGCTCTAAGTTTGGCAATACTCCCCTCGCGGTCTTTTATTCCCTCTTCGCTCAACTCAATGTCTAAGTGTCCTAATGTTACGCTACCAGCATCGGCATCTCCTGGGGCGCGTCCAGAACGCAACTGTACGCTATCAAACCTAGGGTCATCTTTGAGGGCATCCTGAATGGCAAATCCCGCCCGATTGGTCATCTCTAAAGATACCCCTGGATAAAGATTGATGGCATTGACTAAAGAACGTTCTTGAAATTCGGGTAAAAATACTCTGCCTAAAGAGGTAAAGACAATTAAGGAAGCAATAAAAGCAGCAGTAGCAATTAAGATAACTATGCTGGGGAACTTGAGGGAAAATTTAATGGCGGGACGATATAGGCGTTTGGATAAACGCGCCACCCAAGTATCATCATCAGGCAAAGTTTGATTAGCCAACAAGAAAGCGCACAGCGCAGGGGAAAGGGTTAACGCAACTAAGGTAGAGGCGAAAATTGAGATTAAATAGGCGATGCCCATTGGGGCAAAAATTCGACCTTCGACTCCCGTTAAAGAGAAAATAGGCGCGAACACTACGGCAATAATTACCGTGGAAAATAAGACGCTGACTCTCACTTCTACAGAGGTGTTATAAACCACCCGCAAAGGATCGATCGCTTTGGCTGCGGATTGATTGGCTCGCAAGCCTCGATAGCAATTTTCCATATCAACAATCGAATCGTCTACTACTGAACCAATTGCCACGGCTAATCCCCCCAGAGTCATGGTGTTGATGCCCAAACCAAAAAGATTCATCAGCATCAAGCCAATTAGCAAAGATAAGGGAATGGCACTGAGGCTAATTACCGCCGTGCGCCAATTCATCAAAAACAGCAACAGGATAATCGACACGATAATAATGCCATCTCGCAGGGAATCCCTGACGTTGCGGATCGAAGCCTCAATAAAATCAGACTGACGGAAAGTAACCGCAACTCGAACATCTTTAGGTAAACCAGCCTCTAATTCTGCCATCGCTGCCTCGACAGCTTTAGTCACCGTAGGAGTATCGGTCATGGGCTGCTTATTGACCATAACCACAACCGCAGGTTTGCCATCAAAACTGCCATCCCCTCGTTTTAAAGCTGCACCGATGCGAACTTCCGCCACATCCTTAAGTAAAATCGGCGTACCGTTTCTGGCTGTGATCACTGAATTTTCAAGGTCGGAAATTGTCTCAACTCTGCCAATTCCCCGAATTAACAGTTCATTATCTTTGGTAACTAAAAACCCACCTGGGGCATTATTGTTAGCTTGGGCGGTGGCTTCGGTTACCTCAGCTAGAGAGACATCAAAGGCTTGCAGTTTATTGGGATTAACCAAAACTTGATACTGAGGAACATCGCCCCCGTAAGCAATTACCTGAGTAACTCCAGGTACGGCTAATAAGCGATTGGTAAGATCGCGATCGACCAGCCGTCGCACGTCCATTAAGGTAGTTTTTCCACCCTCTTTAGTCGTAAAGGCATATTGCAAAATCGTACCGATGGGGGAAGAAATAGGCGAAATTTGCGGAACTTCTACTCCTTCGGGTAATCTAGAGGCAGCCTGCTGCAAACGTTCTGTAACCAGTTGACGTGCCTGATAAATATCCGTACTCCAGCCAAAAATCACCTTAACTACCGATAGTCCAACTGCCGAAGCCGATCGCACTGTGGTAATTCCAGGCGTACCGTTGATGCCACTTTCGATAGGTAGGGTAATTAAAGTTTCTACTTCTTCTGGGGCGAGTCCAGGGGCTTCGGTTTGAATCTCTACCTGGGGTGGGGCAAAATCAGGGAAGACATCTAGAGGCATTTGAGAGATAGTAATAAAGCCCCAGACAGTTACCACCACTGCACCAATAACCACTAGCCAACGCTGGGCGATTGACCATTTGAGAATAGAATTAAGCATAGTGTTTAATTAATCAATATTTTTAGAATCGATCGCCGTAATCGGTTCATCTGCTCTAGCCAGAGGAAGATCTTTATGATTAGCTTGATAAATAAGTTCTTTTTTAGCTTGGGGTTTCCTGCCAGTACGGCTGCCTAAGAAAAAAGCAATAGTTGCGATCGCCGTAGTTGCCAATAACATTAACCATAAAGATAAAGAACTAGGCTTAGATACTGCTTGACTAGCTTCTGTATCTGTTGCTGCTGGTTCTGCTTTAGGAGTACCGCCCCGTAAGGATTGGGCGTAGAGCATGGTTGCCCCTTCTGTGACAATGCGATCGCCCTCAAACAAACTGCCTTGAATTGCTACTGAATCCCCAAAGGTTTGCCCCAAGGTAACATCCACTGGCTGATAGGAATTAGTGCCATTTTCGATATAGACTATCTGTTTACCATTTGCGTCTGCGTCGATCACGGCACTTGTAGGTACTGCCAACACCGCCTCTGCTGTTTTATCGGTCAATACTTCCAACTCGGCAAACATTCCTGGTTTTAATGCTCCAATGGCATTATTCAATTTAGCTCTAACCGCTACGACGCGAGTATCTCCTACGGTGGGATCGATCTGGGCAATGCGACTGACAAAAGTTTGATTGGGAATACCTGCAACCTTAACTCTGACTTGTTGTCCGACTTTAACTCGTCCTAAATTTTGCTCTTGGATATTTGCAGTTGCTAGAACTTTTTGATTGTCCACAACGCTCATTAGTTTTGTCCCTCGATCCTCAATCGATTCGCCCAAGGTAATATTTAAATTAGCTACCGAACCTTTAATGGGAGCTAATACCGTTACTAATCCTCGATCATTAATAGTGGTATTTAACTGTTGCAGTCGCGCTTGATAGTTATTTGCTGCTAGTCCGACACGAGAGTTGGCAGCATCTACTTCAACTTTTGCGCGTTTTACGGCTGTTTGAGCTTCTAAAACTTCACGAGAGGCGATCGCTCTTTTTAAAGTTGTTTTGGCTGCCAATAGCTGATTTTGCGAATCAAGCATTTCTCGACGAGGTAACGCCCCTTCCTTGACTAATTGCCGATCGTTGTCATACCTTTCCTGGGCTGTACTTACCTCTGTTTTAGCTGCTGCAATTTCTTGTTGAGCAATTTGCTGCTCATTACTATAATTCTGCTGGGCAAGACTTAGATTGGCTTCAGCTTCTCGTAAGGATGCCTCGGCTTCGGTAGTGCGATCTAAAGAATCAGCCCGTAATTCTAACAATTCGGGACTAGAAATAACTGCTACGGGTTGCCCTTGCTGAACTCGATCTCCTGGCTGGACTAATAACTTGGTTAATGTCCCCGCCGTTGGGGCAGTAATCTCAGTTTGCTTACTGGGTTGGGCTTCAATTTGCCCTGTGGTTTTTATGCCAAAATCCAACAGTTGTTTGCTCAGAGGTTGAGTAATAATTCCCAATCGCTTCTGGGTTTGCCCATCTACTTCAATCCCCGTTGGTTGAGTAACAGCACCATCATGGCTAAACTCATCACCATGTCCACCATGAGCTAAAACCACTGAAGGTTGCGACAATGCCAAGAGTAAAGCAAGAAAAACTATCGGTTTTTGCTGGGTTTCCATAGAGACAGAAAATAGTAGTCAGACCAACCTTTAGAATGGCATTAGAATATGAAATGAGGATGAAATGAACTTATCAATTGAGAAAAGAGAGGGCGATCGCTTTGTAAACAACTTCCTCAATTTGATTTACTGCTAATGGGAAGTTGAATCGTAAAGATGCTGCCTTGATTTAACTCACTTTGGACTTTGATATTACCTTGATGAGCCTTGGCTATTGCTTGGGCTATTGCCAGTCCTAATCCAGAACCACCAGAATGACGAGAGCGATCGCCCATAACGCGATAAAAGCGATCGAATATTTTTGCTTGGTGTTCGGGTGCAATACCAATTCCCGTGTCTTTGACCTTAATCCATGCCTTGCGATCGCTTTGACGGAGAGAAATAGTAATTCGACCATCAGTGGGGGTGTAGTTAATAGCATTAGCGACCAGATTGAAGACCGCCCCATATAGCTGTTCTTCATTGCCGATCACTTCTACTGGAGTTGATGATTGAACATCGCCAGTCAAAGTAATTCTTTTTTGTAATGCCAACGCTGCTAGTTCTTCCTCAATATCGGCAATAATATCTTGTAAGTTACAGATATTGCGATCGCCTATTAGTATTTCTCTATCGAGGCGAGAAAGAAATAGTAGATCGCTAACGAGTTCTGATAGTCTCAGGTTTTGGCGTTCGATTACCTTTAATATGTCTCGCGCTTCAGCCTCTGAAAAACTGGGCATTCTAACAAGAGATTCCAGGGTGGCGCGGACGGCAGCTAGGGGCGTTCGCAGTTCGTGGGCAGCATCGGTCGTAAACTGCTGAATCTGACGATAGGATTGATATAGAGGTCGCATTGCCAAACCTGCCAGCCACCAACTGACTCCTGTCACTAGTAAAGTAATTATCGGTGTTGTCCAGAAAATTGTGCGTCTCAAGGACGTGAGATAGTTATCAAACTCCTGCCAGGAAAGTCCCATATCCATATAGCCCCAAAGCACATTTTTGCCGTTAACATCATGCAGATATAATGGTATGGAAATCTGCTGATAGCGATCTCCCTGACTATCCTCAATTAGTTGAGTATCTGCTGCTGATTTTTTTAAAGGTAAACTATCGGGCTTGATACCCGCTTGGGCAATTGGATTGCCTTTGGTGTTTAATAGCCTGACGTAATAATCACCTCGATAGATTGGATTGAGGATATGACGCTCGGATTGTTCGGCTAGAATCCAGTTAGAATTTTGGTATATGTATAAGTTAGGCAAGTATCGCCAAGATGCGGTTTCTAATTTTCCCGACCGCTTGAAAGTAGATTCAAGATTGTCATGTAAGTTTCCCGCAACAGATTTCAATTCTCGTTTTAAGGTGACGCGATGAGCATGAACTATAGCCCGCCAAACCCCAAAGCCACATAAGAGAAACAAAACGCTAATTACGCCCGTGTAGAAAACCGTCAGTCGCCAGCGAGTCGAACGAAAAATGCTATTTTGATTCATCGTTTACGCCGAGGCGATATCCAATACCGTAGATGGTTTCAATTGGGAGTTTTCCACCATGTTCTTCTAACTTACGTCGTAGCCGTCGCATCTGGGCTGCTACTACATTACTTGCCGGTTCGATACCGTACTCCCATAGTCGATTTAATATTTGGTCGCGGGTAATAATTTGGTTGGGATGGCGCATAAAATACTCAAGGATCTGAAATTCTTTATTGGTGAGTAAGATCTGTTCCCCTTTTTCTGAGGGATTGTCAAAATAAATTTCGTGAGTGCCACAGTCAAGAGTTATATTACCTACTCGAAGTTGTTGAGGTTGAATAGACAAAGATCTTCTTTGTAAAGCTCTCAATCGGGCTAACAACTCACTCGTACCAAATGGCTTAACCAGATAATCGTCAGCACCAGCATCTAGACCAATTACCCGATCTTCAATGCTATCTCTAGCAGTTAGCATCAATATTGGCAATGAATTTTTTTGTAACCTTAGCTTTTTACAAAGCTCGATACCAGTTTGCCCAGGTAAGAGCCAGTCAAAGATAGCTACCGTATACTCTTGACCTTTATTTTCTAAATACCATTCCGCTTCTATACCATCTTGAACCCAATCAACGATATAAGCTTCTTGATGTAGGTTTCGTTTGATTGCTGCACCTAAATCGGGTTCATCCTCTACTAACAATATTCGCATAAGACACTTTTATTTCTAATCTAAAGCATATAGAAAATATAATTTAGTTAGTTATTTCGACTTCGATATAAATTACTCAGTTTATCGGCAGGGATGCCCAAATAATACCCCGCAATTACTAGTTGATTGATTAAAGTTGTTTGCCAAACTCCTAACTTTTGCCAACGCCTACCAGAGGTAATTACTCGTGCAGGAGCGATCGCAATTTTTCCCTGACGTTTAAGTCGCTGAACTAGCTCAAAGTCTTCCATAATTGGTAAATCAGCAAATCCTCCCATGTCTTTAAAAGTCTGCTTTTTTAAAAAAATTGCCTGATCTCCATAGGGTAAAGACAACAGGCGCGATCGCATTTTGACCATGATTTCAATCCAGCGTAGTGATTTATCTGTCCCTGCGATCGCCAATTCAAACGCTCCTGCAATTACTCCAGGCTGTTCTAAGGTGTGGACAGCTAAATAATTAAAATCTAACGGTAGTTGAGTGTCTGCATGGAGAAACAATAAAATACTTCCTTGGGCAATAGCTGCTCCTGCATTCATTTGGGCTGCTCGTCCTTTACTTTTCACCGTAAGCACTTTAGCCCCTGTTTGCTGTGCTAGAGCTACGGTTTTGTCCTGACTTCCCCCGTCAATCACAATTATCTCGACACCAGGATTCTCCTGAAGTCGCTCTAAAGTTTGTTGGATAACCCCTGCTTCGTTAAGAACTGGGATAATAATGCTAATAGTATATTGAGCCATGTTTTACCAACAGTTAGGACAGTTAGGACAGTTAGGACAGTTAGGACAGTTAGGACAGTTAGGACAGTTAAAGCAGTTTGAGTTTATACATCATCCATGATTTTGTCCGAACTATTGATTAAAAACCCTAAACATCAAAAACTTTTGACTTCTGAAATAAATAACTCACATATACGAATAGGATTTAGTATAACTAAGGTACTTAACAATGATTTGTACAAGAAGTCTATTAAAGATTCTGCTGATTTTCGGCATACTATTTAGTTTTGCTGACTCTGTGTTGGCAGCACCAATTGCCGAGCGTCTGCAACAATTTCCTCAGTGGCAAAATAAACCACCAGTAGAGCTTGCCAAAGGAGATTTAGAATACCCTGAGTGGATGGCTGGAACTTGGAACGTAGAAAGCACATTAGTCGAAAAAATAGCTCCCCTCGCCCCAGAAATTGTCACTCCTGGCTTTGAAGATAACGATAATTATCTCAATCAGGCGATCGCTTTTCAGGTTAGATTTGGCACAGAATACTATTCTCCCCCCACGGGGTTATTCTCAAAGTTTAATTCTTCTCAACCATTTGTAGTAGCAGATAGAGCCTTTAACGGTAAAAAAATTGCCCAGGCATATTTAGGAAATGATAATGTTTATCAGGTGAAAATCGATCCTGATAATCCCAATCAGCAGATTACTTTCTTGCGGGGTGAACGCAAGCTTATCTCTAAAATAACAGGACGGGCAAAAGAAATTCCTAGTCAAGAGCAATTTATTGCTACCGAAGTTACTCAGCAGCTATTTAGATCTCCTCAAAGACTCTATTTAAATGAGGTAGAAACCACCTCTGATTATCACTTTTTAGACTCAGAAAACATTAGTGCCGAGCAAATTACGGCTATTTATCTCTCTCCTCAAGATCCTGATTATTTTACCGCAGGCGATCGCCCTGTGGCACTATATCGCTATCATTTGGATTTATTTAAATAACAGTAACTGGGCAGTTAGAGAAGAGACAAGGCATGTCTTGTCTGTACTGGGCTTAGTAAATATAAAGTAATTCATCTTCCTAAATCATGCAGAGAATTAATTACACTGGCGCATTGGTTGGTTACGACCTGTAAATCCTCTTTTTGGGTAGATAAAGGAGGTTTAATTACATCACCAATACGCACAGTTATAGGTACAGGTTTTGGGAAGGATGAACCTGTGGTTAATATTTTTTCTGTTCCCCAGAGGCTTACAGGTAGCAGAGGAACTTGAGCCTTACAGGCAATCCAAGCTGCTCCTCTTTTAGGGTCGGTAATTCTGGCATCAGCAGCGCGAGTTCCCTGTAAGAAAATCGCGGCTATCCAGCCAGATTCCATAGCTTTTATGGCTGCACGTAAAGCCGTGCGATCGCCCGAACTGCGTTTGACCGGATATGCTCCATAAAGTTTAATTCCCTGCTTAAATACAGGAATTTTAAATAATTCTTCTTTTGCCATAAAAGCCACGGGACGACCAACACAGTTAGAGATGATTGGCGGATCGAAATAGCTAGCGTGGTTGCTAACGACTATTAACCCTCCTGAGCGGGGGACTTTTTCTGCCCCATAGATTTTAAGCCGAAAATAAGTATGCAGCAGAGGACTAACTACCGACCATTTGAGCAGATGATATAAGGTCAAACTAGCAAACGGTTCTCGATTTTTTCCTTCCACAGACTTATCTCAATTAATAACTTATCAGTTTTCAACTATATCTTTTCGTGACATGACAAATACGACTTGTGAACTTAAATTATTAAATTAAAGGGCAAATACCATTTGCCCCTACTTTTACTTCTCGGTTTCTTCTGCTTTAACCTGTTTAGCTTTTTTAATACCTTGAACAATCTTTTCCATTTCATCGCCAATTTGATCTTTATACTGCTCTGGTGCTGCAATGTAGGCTTTTTCCAGGATTGGTTTTGCTGCTATTAAATCGCCTTGTTTTTTTAAAACTAGAGCTTTGGCGAAAATTGGGCGGAAATCGTCTTCGTTTGCTTTGCCTAGCTCATCATAAAGAGCGATCGCCTCACCGTATCTTTCTTGATTAGTATAAAGCTCCCCTAAAAGTAGTTCCACTGAATCTCGATCGATAGAGTCAGCGTTGGGGCTATCGTTGCTTGCTACTGCGATAGTTTTCTTTAATAGAGCGATCGCTCTTTCAGGCAAATCTTGAGCTAGATATAAATTCGTCATGCCTCCCAAGGCATATATATCTCCTGGATGCTCGCCTAAAATTTGGCTATATGCTGCTGCTGCCCCTTCATAGTCTTCGATCTGTTGCTTTGCTTGAGCTAAGAGAACTCCATATTCTGTTTGCCCTGGGTTAAGTTTCGCTAATTTTTCTAAAGGAGAGATCGCTCCAGGAATATCTTTTTGCTGAAGCTTAATTCTTAACAAGCCGCTTAAAGCAGTATTGTTATCGGGTTCTCTTTCCAAGACTTTTTGATAGCCAGAAGCTTCGGCTTCTAGCTTGGCTAATTCTTGCTGAGAAAGCACAACAACCTCGCTGTTGGGGTTTTTAGCGAACTGTGTACCTTCGACAACGCTTCCTACTAAAGGAAGAGCCGAAACAGTTATAAGGGAAAACAACATTATCCCCAAAACTAGATAAATCCAACTACTACGTTTTTTCTTCATATTCTTATAGCTAAATTGAGATCGCAGATTATACTTGACTTGTTTACTATAGTCACCGTGTCGCTTCTAGTATGGTTTATCTTCAACCAGAAAGCCAATATTATAGGCTTTATTTAGCTGATAAAAACTGCGAGTTATTTTAGCTTCCATGAGAATATAAAATATGATCTCTCTTACTATTGAATAATATTTCTGCTATTTATTCTCTTGATGAATTTGGCTAAAAATAATTCTCTCAAAATATCAGATCCACTTTTTACTGCTGCCAATAAATCTGCCGAGTCAATCATGTCTAATCAATCTCAAGATTCTGCCTCACCTACTTCCTCCGCTCAATCTAGTCCCGAAAGACATCAACCAATTCCACCTCCTTCCCATCCTCGACAGTATCGGGCTATTGGCTTGATTCAAGCTAAGTATCAGCAAAGTGCAGAACAGATGACCCAAGGTACTTTAATCACCACAGACGGAGCAGAAATCGAGGCTGTTCTATTAGGTCGGCTGATTAGCCTAATTAAAAATCATCTCGATTTAGAACAAGAACATTTGTGGGTGGTTTATCCACGAACCAAGACAAACGAAGATCGTCTCCACGTGCAAATTGTCGGCGTTTGGGAACCAGAAACCCTTAGCCAAGATGGAGATCAGGCAGAATTACCAGGGGAAGAAGCTGAACATGGTTATTTTTCGATTAGAGGCGAGGTAATTTTTTACTCCACTGAAGAAAATCATGTAATTGTCAAGATTAAGCAGTTTCCTCGTAAGGAAGGAGAAAAGCCTAAGTTCTTTAAACTCAAGTTGCAGGGTATTCCAGGAGAAAGGCCTTTAAAACGCTTTTGGGATTTAAAAGTTCGCTTAGAACAAGAAAATTTAATTATTGAAGAGGGAACAGATCTAGGCTTTGCTCAAAAACGTAAGCCAAAATTCAAGAAAGATCCCAAAAAGATTCAGCTTAAGTCTTCTAGAGTAAGTAAGCCCAGTCCTACTGCTCGACCAAAACCAAGAAAAAGGGATGAAGGGTAATCAATTAACAGGTTACTCCAAAGAGATAATCGATCTATTGGTGTCTTGAGGTACAAAAGTGCGATCGCTCGGCAAAGAAGCAACAGGCTCAGTTAGAGTAAACTTGCCTGTTTCGATCCACTGCTTTAATTCTAGTGCCACCTGGCGCGATCGATATTTGCTAGCCAGAGGGGCTGCTCTAACTAATTTACCCTCAATGGTCAGATGACCTTTTTGTAGTTGCTCATAGCTAACTAACCCAAAGGTGGGTCGAACTCGGCGGGGAATGGAAAAGTCAATTACTGGGGCAACAACGTCTTGCTCGCCCACGGCGCAGTTTTGGATCACTTCTTCTTTGATTACTGGTAGTGCTACTCCTACTCCTAGCATCAAAGAGGAACCATAGTTTTTGAAATAGCAGCCTCTTACCCAATAGGGATTCATTTGTTTAGCATCGCCAATTAACGCCACAGTCGCAGCAGGGCCAATAGGAGTATGGTTAGCAAGACGCTTTTGTAAGGGGAAATGTTGTGTCCCCTCCCAGGCTATATAGCCAATACCACCTCCTAGAAAGATTTTGCTACCGATACCAACTAAATTTAGATCTGGATCGTTTAGTAAGGGAGAAATTGCTCCAGGATTGGAATATACTGCATTGCCTAATCTAGGTTGTAATGATCCTAAATAAGTATACAAAGTGCGATCGCCACCGTTGACCCCCACAATAAAGTTTTGATAAAGATTGCGGGGATTAAATAGATAAAACTGATTAATACTGTCTTTGGTAATCGTATTTTCCCAAACTGCCCTGGGGTAACAGTCAGTCTTTTGCCCGATCGCTTTTAGCTGAATTGATTTACCTGCAATTAGATCCTCAATTACATGACCTCCCCCTCTTTCCCAACCTACTCCTTCTCGTAGATTAGGGTCAGTCTGATTGAGATTATAATCAGCCATTGCTGTAGCTCCTAAATAGAGATCTACCGCCCCAAAGCCAGCATAAGCAGATATATTATCTAGCCAACACTGACGGATTTTAATCGGCGGATCGGTATGCCCCAGATTAATAATTGCCCCAGAAGACTCCATCGGCTCAAATGTCCCTGTGGTAACAACATCAACCTGTTGAAAAACTTTAGTGACCCCAAGCTTGGCTACTTTTGCTTTAACTTCTTCTACTGTCCAAGCAACAACTTGACCACGGCTAATTTTGTCGTTAATTTCGGCGATCGTCCGCATGGTTATTCAATTATCAATTATCAATGACCAGTAATTAATAATCACCGATTATTCTTCCTCATTTACTGTAGCTGGTTCGATTTTTGATTGCTCTTTTATTCTTCTGTGTCCTACAAACGAATAATTCCAATTATCTAATACATCTTTGATGATTACCTCTTTAAACCAGATTTGACCAACAACCGTCAGAGGCAATGAGAGAAATAAGCCTAAAAAGCCGAAGAAAGTCGCAAAAAATACTTGAGACACTAAAGTAACAGCAGGTAAAAGAGATACCTGTTGTGCCATGACAACAGGGGTCAAGACATTGCTTTCAAGCTGTTGGATAATTATATAAAGAATTAAGACTGCTAAAGATTTCCAGGGAGCTTCAATTAAGGCGATCGCCATCGGTGAAAGTACACTTAAAGTTGGACCGATATTGGGTATAAAGGTCATCACCCCTGCTAACATTGCTTGGGATAAAGCGAGGGGAATGCCTAGCACTAACAAGCCGATAAAACTCAGGACAGCAATGACTACCATATTAAAGAGAATTCCCACCAGCCAACCTTCTAAACCTTTGGTACAAAGATCCAAAATCTCCCCAACCCGCCGACGATAAAAAGACGGAAAAAGCCTAATAAATCCTTGACGATAAGAATTTGGATCTACCAGCAGCATTAGAGTAATTGCTAGCAATAGTAAAATACCCAGCACAATTCCCAAGGAATTATAAAAAACTGTCAATCCACCACCCAAAAATTGCCGAATTAGAGGCTGTATTTGTTTATTTAATTCGTCTGTATTTGGTAAAAAATTAATTATTCTGGGGTCAAGTCGCTCTGATAGTAGGTCAATCCAGGTATCTAATTTTTCTATTCCCTTGGGTATTAAGTTTCCTAAAGCCTGAAACTGATCGATAAAAGGAGGAACAACAATCCAGATACAGCCAGCAGCCACGAAAATCAAAGCCAGCACAGAAATCAAAACTGCATTGCTTCTCTTGATGCCTCGCTTTTGAATGCTTTTGACCAGAATATTAAGCGAGGTAGCCAAAACAATCGCGGTAAACAGCAATAGCAATAGCTGCTTGATCTGCCATAAAACATACAAAGAAATGAAAAAAACAATTAGACCGATCCAAGTACCGAAATTCACCTTGAAAATCTCCTTAGAGAAAGATGCTGGATATAAATTTGGTCTATATGCCAACCTGCTTTCATAATTTTGCGATTTTATTTTATTGAATGTTAATTTAGCAAAGTAATTTCTTTTGGTATACAGGCAAAGCTAATCTGCATTGGACATGAATTTTCGGTAATATTGCCGACCTAAAATTAAGCCGATGACCACTGAAGGTAGCAAAACAATAATGATAGCAGTGAGGTTTGTCCCCTTGATCGGTAGCTGCTGACCTCCATACTTAATTAAGAAAGATAATCCAGCCGAGAGCAATAATATTTTAAAGACAAAGCCTATTTGAGTATTCATGTAGCTTTAGGAGTATGAGAAAGAAAGCTGCTGCCACGAAATAATCATATATCTTTAGGGCTTGTCACGGAATTTAATCAAGCTGGAGATAAAGTTCAAACCAACAAAACAGTGCCTATAAGTATCTGCTTAAGATTAACCGTCGGAATTTAGTTGTCTTAAGGAAAGCATCTTATTTATCTAAAAGCAGGTAATTCTACTTCTTATTTCAGCTTTTGCTTAATAAACCCAACCAGTTGATTGAATTGTTTCTTCATTTGTTCAGATTCTTTTTCCAGTTTGGCAATTTTAAGTTTCAAGAGTTCAATCTCGGAGGTTAAAGCAGATGTATCCGAAGTAGTAAAGCTGCTGGATGGTTGAGATAAATCTCCCGCAGTGCCTTGGGGCTGTCTCTTAGCTTTGAGCATAGCATCTCGAATCGCATCTACTAGCTGCTCGCGATCAAAAGGCTTTTCTACAAAAGAAAAGTACTCAAAAGGCTCAGTAATTTTGTCTGTAACTTCTTCCTTGCGACCAGACATCAACACTAGAGGAATGGAGCGAAACTTTTGTTGTTTCTGTATCTCTTGATACACTTCCCAGCCACTCATTTTTGGCAGTAAAAAATCCAGCATAATCAAATTAGGATTTTCTGTTCTAATTAGATTGAATCCTTCTAAACCATCTTTGGCTTCGATGATATCAAAATTGCCTTCTGGCAACATATCTTTAACTCGCATCCTGATGACTTTACTGTCATCAATAACTAGAATTTTGTGGGTTGACACAATTTACTCCTGAGCGACTAACTTCCTCATGCCTGATATTTACTAGACTGGTTTTGGCAGTTAGTTTTGGTTTACAAGCTTAGAGTTCCCTTTTAAACTACTAAAATAACAGGAAAAAATATCTAAACAGCAATTATTTTTGTATTCTGTTGTAAATAATGTTGCCGATCATTGAGCATGATAAACAAATCTCAACAAATAAATTCAAGTGATAAATCACGCCCGCGTGAATATGCTGCTTACAACCTCGACAGTTCCTTCAACGCGGGGAACCCGCGCAACGGACTGTCTCGCAAAGCAGCATTTCCGCCCACTAAAAATAATTGGCATACTGAATTGGCTAGTTTACCTAGTTGGCTAAAAAGACCAATTGGCAAGGCGAGTGAACTTTCTACTGTACAGCGAATTATTAAACAAAGAAACATTCACACTATTTGTGAGGAGGGTAGATGTCCTAATCGAGGTGAATGTTATGCTAATCAAACAGCAACTTTTTTGTTGATGGGACAAACCTGTACCCGCGCCTGTGCTTTTTGCCAAGTAGAAAAAGGTCATGCACCTATGGCTTTGGATCCTGATGAACCTCAAAAAGTGGCTGATGCGGTTAGTTTGTTAGGTTTACGCTATGTTGTGCTGACTTCTGTGGCTAGAGATGACTTGAATGATGGGGGTGCAGAGTGGTTTGTGAAGGTAATGAATGCTATTCGTCTAGCTAATCCACAAACGCAGATAGAAGTCTTGACTCCTGATTTTTGGAGTGGTAAGGAGGCAATAAGTAAACAGCGCGATCGCGTGGCTACGATAGTGGCAGCAAAACCAGCCTGCTACAATCATAATTTAGAAACTGTAGCTCGTTTGCAAGCACCAGTCAGAAGAGGAGCAAAATACGATCGCTCTTTGAATGTTTTGCGTTATGTCAAAGAACTAGATTCTACTATTCCTACTAAATCAGGTTTGATGCTGGGTTTGGGAGAAACAGAAGCCGAAGTAATTCAGACTCTTAAAGATTTACGGGCAACAAATTGCGATCGCCTGACTATCGGTCAGTATATGCGCCCTTCCTTGGCTCATCTTCCCGTAGCCAAATATTGGACTCCTGATGAGTTTACCCGTCTAGGGGAAATTGCCCAAGAGTTAGGATTCTCTCACGTTCGCTCTGCGCCCTTGGTTCGCAGTTCTTATCATGCAGGAGAGGAATAGTAGAGACAAGGCATGCCTTGTCTCTACTAACAGGTAGTAGGTAGCAAGTTCGATAATTGATAAAATTGATAATCGAATTTAGTCCATATTGATGGGATCGACATCAATGGTTAGGCTGACAGATGGAGGGATGTGCGATCGCAAGTTATTTAAATCTGGTAAATTGGCTTTCTCGGCTGGGGGAAACTTGAGTAAAATTTGCCAACGATAACGACGGGCAACCCGCATAATGCTGGCGGGTGCGGGACCTAATATGTCGTATTCTGAGTTGAGGATATCAGTTAGGCGATCGCACAGAGTTTCAGCAGCCTGTTCTACCTCTCGTGAGTCGATGCTACTCAGCTTAAGTAAAATTAGATTGCCGTAAGGAGGATAGTTTAATTCTGCTCTCTGGCTTAATTCTGTCTGACTGAAATTATTATAGTCATGGGTTTTGACTGCCTGGATTACAGGGTGTTCTGGGGAGTAGGTCTGCACAATGACTTTACCTGGAATGTCTCCTCTGCCTGCCCTTCCCGCTACCTGGGTTAAGGTTTGAAAAGCCCGTTCAGCAGCACGATAATCACTACGATGCAGCAAGCCATCGGCGGCGACGATACCCACTACCGTCACTCCTGCGATATCTAAACCCTTGGTAAGCATTTGGGTACCGATCAAAATATCAGCTTCTTTATGGATAAAGCGATCGATTAATTGGCGATGCGCCCCCTTATTTCTCGTGGTGTCGCTGTCAAAGCGAATACACCTGAGTTCGGGAAAGAGTTTAGCTAACTCCTGAGTGACTTTTTGTGTACCACTGCCAAAAAACTTGAGATAGGGAGAGTTACATTCAGGACAGACTTTTGGCTGTAAGCGAGTGTGATTGCAATAGTGACACCGCAATAGTTTTGCAGCACCTTCATGACTGTAGTGATAGGAAAGAGATACATCACAGTCAGGACATTCCATTACGTAACCGCAACTGCGACAGGAAACAAAGGTGCTGTGTCCCCGTCGAGGAATGAATAAGATACCCTGTTGTCTCTCTTGCTGCATATCGGCGATCGCATTTTGCAGAGACAGGCTAAAGATCGAGCGGTTTCCCCGACTCAATTCCTCCCGTAAATCAACTATTTCTACCTGGGGTAAAGGGCGAGAACCAATTCTTTCGGGTAAGGATAGATAAAATGCTAATGCTTGAGATAATTTTTTTATGTCTATATCTTGTAAGGGCTGTTCGTGAGACAGTTGCGTTGCGGGGGTTCCCCCCGTTGAGCAAACTGTTGAACCCGAAGGGCGAACAGCCCCTACGTCTGTGACTGCTACCAAACTTTCTAAAGAAGGCGTGGCTGAACCCAATACTAGAGGACAATTTTCTAATTCTGCTCGCCATTGTGCCACTGTACGGGCATGATAGGTAGGTATAGGGCGATCTTGCTTAAAACTGGAGTCATGTTCTTCATCTAGAACAATTAAGCCCAGATTGGGCAAGGGTGCAAAGATAGCCGATCGCGTGCCAATAACTACTTGGGGTTCTCCCTGGATTGTTTGTCGCCAGGTGTCGTAACGTTCACCGTCAGAAAGCTTACTATGATATACACATACTTGTTCCCCAAAACGAGCGCGGAAGCGATCTGTTAGTTGGGGAGTTAAGCCAATTTCAGGGACTAAAACTAAAGCGGATTTTCTCTGTGCCAAAATTGCTGCGATCGCCTGAAGATATACTTCAGTTTTGCCCGATCCTGTAACTCCGTGTAAAAGAATCTGGGCATAATTAACCTGAGCATTAATTACGGCTAGAGCATCTGCTTGAGCTTGATTAAGTTCTTTGGGTTGATCTTTTACCTGAACAACTCCTTGCTCTTTACGTAGAATTTCCCTCTCAGAGAGAATCACGTAGCCTTTTGTTTCCAGTTTTTTAATCGTCGCCGATGTAGTGTGACATAGCTGAATTAATTCTTTTAGCCACAGTTCACCACCTCGATTTTTGAGTACCTGTAATATTTCTTTCTGTCTAGCCGTCAAATCATTTAAAAAGCTTGTTGCTGCTAAGGTAACGGCAGTTTTTAATTTTGGCTTGGCTCGTTTTGGTGGTTCGAGATAGTTTTCAATCCAGCCTCGTTTGCTTAGTTCGCGGATTCCGCGACTTGCTCCTTTGATCTGATTTCTGAGATAGTTAACGCTATAGTTGCCTTCTTTTTGATTTTGCAGCAGCCGTAAAATATTGCCTGCAACTAGGCTACAAAATGCTTCTGCACCAGGGGGAATAGCCTCAGTATTTAATCTAATTCTTCTTTGCGATCGCCCTAATAAACCAGGGGGAAGGGCGACGCGAATCGCGCTCATCAAATCGGCACAGTAATAGTCGGCAATTCGACTTAACAACTGCCAATACGTATCGGCAAAAAAACCCGATATAATTACGTCATCAAGGGGACGAATCTTATTAACGTCGAAGTTTTGAGGAGGAGAGGTCAACAAACGAATCGCAATTCCTCCAGTTATCTGCATTCCAAAGGGTACGCTGACAATATCTCCTGAATACACTAGCAAATCATCAGGAATGCTGTAGGTATATAGTCCTTGTATTCCAGGACAATCAACTAAAACTTCAACCCACTGCTGATTGTTGACTCTATAGCTCCCTTGAGGTTCAGCTACAGCTAAAGGAGTAACTGATTTTGAGCGAGATAAGTCTTCGTAATTTAGCTCAGACAAATTGTTATAAATAGCAGTTGACATTAAAACAAAACTTTTATTTGCTCGTACAAAAATACTATCCTATATTCTTGTGCTTTTATCTAGAGCAATTTACTTGAACTTAAGTAATTTTACTGAAGAATTTTAAATTTCGTTTACATAAGAAATTATAGTTGTTTTAGGAAAAAAGATAACTAGTGTTTCTCAAGTTACAATTTTTAATTTAAATAAATGCTACTCATATTATTTATTTAGGGTTTTCAAGTAGATAAAATTTGACAAACAAAAATATTTAAGTGTGATTAATCTTTAATTAGTAGCAAGTGCCTAAAAATGACCAAACATAAGTCATAGCTTCCTTACAAACATTCATTTTAAGTAAGAACGACTACATTTTTTATCTAGATCCTATGAAAAAATACAATATTATTACCCAGAAAATTTGTAACTAAGCCAGAATTTATTCAAATAACTAAACATAAGTAAACAAAAGCTGTTAGTCTTATTTTTGTAAGGGATTTGCTAGATCGTAAAGTTTCACTCCAATTCATGCTAAAAAAATATTAAGAAAAGGTTTGTTTTTGTAACGGTAATTCATAAACATGAGATTTTAGTCACTAAAATATAAATTAAACTGGCAAAAAACTAAGTTAAAAAAGCAAAGTTACCCAACTTAATTACTCTTTTTTTGACTTTCAAAGTTTTGAAGTCTAATCACAAATTCAACCTAAAAACATAAGTAAAGCAAATAGACATTTATAACATCAGTAAAGGTTAATTATCAATATTTCCTCAAAATAAGACCTCTTTTAATAAAATAGGAAGCAAAGCAATGACTACAGTGAAATTAGTAAAAAACAATAATTACAGCGTAGACATCTTAAGCAATGAAGATTCGGAATTTATTAAAGAAGATTTAAAGCTGGTTGAAGCAGAATTTTCTTTAGAAAATCAATATGGTGCTGAAGTTGGGAGTCGGCGCAAGCTTCCTTTAGAGGATAATATTGGGGCTTTTTTCAAAGAAATGGCTCGCTATCCTTTATTAACTGCTGAGGAAGAAATTATCTTAGCTAATGATGTCAAGCTATTGCTTCAGGTGGAAAATACTCGACAAAAATTAGCGCAGGAAAAAGAAGCAAAACCTACCAAGGCTGAATTAAGCCAAGCAATGGGATTAGAATCAGAACGACAGCTAGATTTGCTGCTCTACCGAGGAAAAGTAGCCAAGCGTAAAATGATTCGCTCTAATTTACGTCTGGTAGTCTCCATTGCCAAACGCTATCTTAATCGCGGCGTGCCTTTTCTAGATTTGATTCAAGAAGGTGCGATCGGTTTAAATAGAGCTACTGAAAAGTTCGACCCCAATAAAGGCTATAAGTTCTCTACCTATGCCTATTGGTGGATTCGTCAGGCAATTACCCGCACTATTGCCAATGATGCTCGCACAATTCGTTTACCTATTCATATAGTTGAAAAACTCAACAAGCTGAAAAAAGCCCAGCGTAACCTCAAGCAAAAGTTACAGCGCAACCCTAGCGAAATTGAATTAGCCAAAGAGCTAAAAATATCTACTTCGCAGTTGCGTCAACTTTTAGAGTTGCGTCGCCAGTCTTTATCCCTCAATCATCGCGTTGGTAAAGCAGAAGACACAGAGTTAGTCGATCTATTAGAAGATAGCGATTTACAGCTTCCTGAAGAGCGGATGAATGAAACCATGATGCGTCAGGAAATCACTGATGTTTTAGATGATGTATTGACTCAGCGGGAAAAAGACGTGATTTGTTTACGTTACGGTTTATCTACTAGCCAACCTTACACCCTAGAGGAAGTAGGAGGAATGTTTAGTCTATCTCGTGAAAGAGTACGTCAGATTCAAAGCAAAGCAATGCGGAAGCTACGTCGCCCTCAAGTAGCTCGCCGTCTTAAGGGATGGTTGAACTAATAGAAGCATGGTAATAATTAATTAACCATAGAAGCTGCAAGCAGTTATGAGTCTTGAGGCTTCTTTTTTTATGACTTAATTTACTAAAAAGAGAAATGATGATCGATTATCAGCGCGATCATTTAATAATTAATTAAATAAATTTAATTTTGGCTATTAATCGGAGTTTTTCTGCAACAATAAGTCAAGAAAGCGGTATTAAGATTAATTTAGCTTTTTTTTAGAGATTTAAAAATGTTTAAAACTGTTTTGTTTCCCATCGAACTAACTAGAGAGGCTCGCAAAGCGATCGAGCTTACGGCAAATATGGTCAAGTTTCATAATAGCAAGTTAACTATATTATCCGTAGTCGAAACTGGCGACCGAGGAGCAATGGGTTCAGAAGAACAGGTAGCTAAGTTACTTCAAGAAGCTAAATCGTTTTTTGCCCAACAGGGAATTGTTGCCGAAACTATAGAAAAATCAGGAATTCCCGCTTTTACTATCTGTGATGTTGCCGATGAGATTAATGCAGATTTAATTATTATGGGTTGTCGCGGTTTGGGGTTGATTGATGAAGAAGCTGCCATGGATAGTGCAACCAACCGCGTCATTAATTTAGCTAACTGTCCTGTATTGGTAATTAGTTAGTAGCTAAACAAAATTAATTACACAGCGATCGCTAATTTAGCTAGAATATCAAGTGCGGATAATTACCTGAAATAAAGTTACGCCCTAAGTAGTTTTAAGTAGAGACGCTGCCAAGAAATCCGCATAGGATCTAAATAAAGATTTTGATAATTTTAAAATGTGGATTAATTTTGAACAAAGCTTGGGGCAAAGATTAGAACTTGAACAGTTAAATCAAGAACAAGATAGGTCTAAGAATTTGCGTTCTAAAGATGCAGCAATTGTTAGGGGTGTTGCTGGATCTGGTAAGTCTTTAGTATTAAGAAATAGAGTTAAAAAGTTAGCTGAAGATTATAATAAAATTTTAATTTTGACCTACAATCGCTTTATGAATAGCTGGTTGAAATCTAATTTAGAAGCTAATCAAGTTAAGAAGTTTGAATGCTTAACTTTTCATCAGTGGGCATATAGAAATTTAAAATACAGTTACGATGATGATGTTAGCAAACTGGTAGAATTAGCTCGTAAATGTCCTAAAAGATATCAAGCAATTTTAATTGATGAGGCGCAAGACTTTCCTGATGAATGGTTTCAAGCTTTATTAGAAGTTTTAGATAAACGAACTAACGCTTTATTTATTGTTTACGATAATACTCAATCAGTTTATGGACAATCTCATCGACGCAAATCAGATTGGAGTTGGAAAAGTTTAGGCATCAATATTCCTGGAGGGCGATCGCAAGTTTTTGAGCTTAACTATCGTAATTCTCCAGAAATTTTGGAACTTGCCTGGAAGTTTATTGCCCCAGCCTTAGCCACAGCCGAAATAAAAGTAGAAAAAAAAGAACGAGATGAAACTGGAAAAGTGATTTATACTCCTAGTATTGGTAGTGTAATTGAACCTAAGAAAAAACATTCCCGTAGTTCAGGTATTAAGCCTTTATTACTCGAAGTCTATTATGAAGATATGCCAGATAAAATTGCCGCTCAAGTTCAAGAGGCTTTAGAGGTTCATAGTGAATCTTCAATTGGTATTTTGGTGCATCCCCAAGCTAAAGATTTAAAACAAGAAATAAGCAAAGAATTAACCAAGTT
Organism: Waterburya sp.; assembly: GCA_965218345.1. Taxonomy (GTDB): domain Bacteria; phylum Cyanobacteriota; class Cyanobacteriia; order Cyanobacteriales; family Xenococcaceae; genus Waterburya. Next base: position 2,759,067 of record CBDCKS010000002.1, on the reverse strand, counting down.
AAATCTAGAACATCATGCTCCTGAAACTTCAGGCGATCGCGATCGCAATGTTGTTAATCGTCCTTTTTTAATTGTTGATTCTTGGAATGCTTTAAAAGGTGTAGAATTTGATGCAGTAATTATTGCAGGAATAGATAGTTTATCTGCACATAAATCAGAAGAAAAAGAAATTAGTTTTGAAGCTAAAGCGGGGTTATATACAGCGATAACAAGAGCAAAAGATCATTTAATCATGCTCTATGAAAACAAAGATCAAGTTGTTTTAGAAATTGAAGCTGCTCTTAATTCTCCTGATTGTTTGGAGGAAGGTTGATTTAGGTAATAAGTAATAAGTAATAGGTTTTTAAGAAATAATTGCGCCGTAAACATTAGATAGTAAACAAGCATCAATTCAAGATTCTGGTTGATAATTAGCTTCTGACCATATTTCGTTAATTTCTTCTGCCTGTTGACTAGCGGTAAAGTTTTCCCAAACAATACCATTAACGTCGGTTGAAACTGACATACCTAAAGCAGTAGAATCTTCCCATCCCAAATGTCTTAATTTTCCTGGTTGACAAGCTGGATCTTGTCTAATAGAAAGATTGACAGTTTCTGTTCGCCACAGGGCATATTCGCCGGCAATGACTAAGCAGGGTTTCGCTGATAATCGTTTACTATAGTCTTGAATCGTTGCTTCGATGTTATTAGTTGAAATTGCTAAATGCAGCTTTTTCATTTGCGATTCTAAGATATACCCCTCTTTTGCTGGTTTGATAATTAAAATTTTGATAAGTGAGCGATCGCAACATTCAAATTTTAAGATTGCATCGAACCCAGGTTATATTATGGTCTAATTTGCATCGAATTAAAAATAGCCATAATGTCTAGTCAGCCAAACTCTAACATCGTTGAAATATTACAGCAGCGAGCCATATCTCAAAGCGAGGATACAGCGTATATTTTTCTTGAGGATGGTGAAAATAAAGAAATTATACTGACCTATCAGGAGTTAGAGGCTAAGGCAAAAGCGATCGCGCTTTCACTACAGCAAGTAGTCGATCCTGGCTCTAGAGCTTTACTGGTATATCCTTATAGCGGTGGCTTAGAGTTTATTACCGCATTTTTTGGCTGTTTGTATGCGGGAGTTGTGGCTGTACCCTGTCATCCGCCTAAAAATCGTTTGACTACCTTAGAAGTACAAACCCGCATTGTGTCTGCGGGTGCAGAAGTAATATTAACCGAATCTAGTTTGTTTAATAAGCTAAAAACTCAGCTATCTAAGTGGGGATACGCTTCGCTATATTGTTTAAATACCGATAAAATCAATCAGAAAGTTGATGATTGGACTCCACCAAAGATAAATGCCGATACTTTGGCTTTCTTACAATATACCTCTGGCTCTACAGGCGAACCAAAGGGAGTAATGATTACTCACGGGTGTCTGATGCAAAACCAGGAGATGTTGAAACAGGCTTTTGGTCATACTCAAGACTTAGTGGGTGTAGGTTGGCTACCGTTATTTCATGACATGGGCTTAATTGGTAACGTGATCCAACCGATATACATGGGTGCATATTGTGTGATGATCTCTCCCGTTAGCTTTGTGCAAAAGCCAATTCGTTGGCTACAGGCGATAAGTAAATATAAAGCAACTACCAGCGGTGCGCCCAATTTCGCTTATGATTTATTGTGCGATCGCATCACGGAAGAACAAGCAGCGCAACTAGACCTGAGTAGTTGGTCAGTGGCGTTTTGTGGCGCAGAACCAGTGCAAACAGCAACTATGGAGCTATTTAGCCGTAAATTTGCTAGCTGTGGCTTTAAATCGACGGCATTCTATCCCTGCTATGGCATGGCGGAAGCTACTCTAATGATTACAGGCGGAGATAAAGCCAAGTCACCGACGCTCAAGTATTTAGATAAGATTGCTTTAGAAGAAAACAAAGTAGTTTTTGTAGATAAATCCCAGCCAGGAACAACTACGATAGTTAGCGCGGGTTATCCTTGGTTGGATGGCAAAATTGCGATTGTCGATCCTGATTCTCTAACGGAATGTACGGCAAATAAAATCGGAGAAATTTGGTTTTCTAGTTCAGGTGTGGGACAAGGTTATTGGCAGCTACCAGCCAAAACCAAAGAGACTTTTCAGGCTAGTTTAAATGGTCAGAGATTATCAAATAATTTGTTACTTCAAAGCCCCCTAAATCCCCCAAAACGAGCGACCCCGCGTCGCCGTCAGGCGCAAGGGAATGCGCGAGTGGGGGACTTTCAATTATCCTCCCCCCAAAATTGGGGGGCTGGGGGGGCAACAAACACAAATTATCAAAATTCATCTCAAGGTAAATATTTACGTACTGGAGATTTAGGCTTTGTTGATAATGGAGAATTATATATTACTGGTCGTCTTCATGATGTGCTTGTCTTTTGGGGCTTGAATCATTATCCGCAGCATATTGAACAAACGGTAGAACAATGTCATCCTGGATTAAAACCTAATTGTGGTGCTGCTTTCTCGATTGAGGTGGAGGGAAAAGCAAGATTAGTGGTTGCTCAAGAAATAGAGCGCACTTATCGCCAATTTTTAGTTATGGATGAAGTGGTAGCAGCTATCCGTTGGCAGATATTTCAAGAACATTTTATCGACATTTACGGCATTGTGTTATTAAAACCAGGACGTATACCTAAGACTTCAAGTGGCAAAGTTCAACGTAGTGCGTGTAAAGCCATGTTCCTCGATGATAGTTTGGATATTTGGTCACAGTGGTATCTGAATGATGTTAAGTCCAGCGACGTAACAGGATTGTTCCAAAGATATACTAATCCAATTACTTATCTTAAAATGTTGTCGGCGATCGCCAGAGGCAGAATACGCCGTTTCTGGTATTTATTAAATAAATCTAGAATCAGTTTTGGGCAAAAATCAGGGAATAATTAAACTAATTTGCTCGTACTAGTAAAACAATTAATATCTTTAAAATACTAATATTTCGAGAGATAAACAGATTTTTTAATAATTTGAGCCCAAACAAATTCAATTGAACATAAGTCATGGTTGAACTTTTACGGAAGACGGCACCTAAAGGGGCGAAGAGGTTCGCCCCACGTTGCCTCGGCTTTGGGGAGGGTCGTCACGTCAACGGACATCACAAGGGGGCGAGGCAACCTCGCCCCTCGTGTCCTCCCCAACAGGCGAGCGACCCCCTAAAGGGTTCAACAGTTTGCTCAACGGGGGGAACCCCCGCAACGCAACTGTTTCACCGCGTCGCCGTTAGGCGCAAGCGTCCGACACGAGGGCATCCCTAAACGGGAAGCCACGCGGACTTGGGAACGCGCGAGATTGGGGTCTGGGGGAAAGTTCCCCCAGTATTAAAATATGGTTTTTACAGATAAATTTCAGAAAAAAAAGATTAGATATTTTTAAATTTACACTAGACGTATTAATATTTATGGCTAAAAAACATAGACTAGCTAAATATACTCTGTTGTTGGCGATCGCAATTATCACCACACTAGCAATTAAATCTCCCGCCATCTCAGCAGAGAGAATTGATTTTAACTATGGTTTGCTAGGTTTTAAGATCCAGGTCGAAGACCTAGAAGCCTTTGCCAAACATGGAGAAATTAGCAGTAGTCTCAATTTTTATCTTAAGCGTATCTCACCGAAGCAAACTGAGAGATTACAAAAGCTTTTGCGCCAAACTTATAACGTTAATCGAGTTTTGGTCTATCGCTACTCCCGCACTGACTCTGGCGTTAAAATATTGCAGCGCATCGGCGAGATTATTCAATTACCTGGAAGCATTAATGGTTTTTATGGTTTGCGGGCTGCGGTGGTACAGAGTGCAGGATCTCCTGAGGGGGTTAACTTAGTTGATTTCTTGAAACGTTTCCCTACAGACATTAACCTCAATCTCTCAGGATTACTCAGGCTGGTTAAGCAAGTCTCCAATGCCGAAGATGATACTCAAGAGTTTATTGCCAGCTTAGACGAAGGGAAAACTTCAAAAGCAACTTTAGCAGATTTTAAAAAAGCTCCTGATTTTTCCAAGAAGGGTCAATTTCAAGTAACTAAACAGACATTAGACTTTTATGACCCCAAACGCGATCGCAATTTGGTTACCGATCTTTATCTACCTAAAAACAACAAATCTACTCCTGTAATAGTAGTTTCTAATGGTTTAGGTGCAAAACGCGATCGCTTTCAAGATTTGGCAAATCATTTAGCTTCCTATGGCTTTGCGGTGGTTATTCCCGATCATCCTGGGAGCGATCGCCAACGACAATTAGACTTCGTTAGAGGTTTATACAAAGAGAATTTTGATGCCACAGAATATACAGATCGTCCCTTGGATATTAGCTATATTTTGGATGAATTAGCAAAAATTAATCAAAAACAATTAAATAATAGTCTCAATCTAGAACAGGTTGGTATTTTTGGCTATTCTATCGGCGGGACGACGGCTCTTTCTTTGGCAGGGGCAGAGATTGATTTTACTCAATTAGAACGAGATTGCGCTCAACAACTCGATCTGCTCAATATTTCTGTCTTATATCAGTGTCGTGCTTTAGATATGCCGAGAAAAAAGCAGTCTTTAAAAGATGATCGTATCAAAGCTGCATATATGTTTGTTCCTTTTGGCAATAGTCTTTTTAACAAACAGAAGCTTAAAGAAATATCAATCCCTATGATGTGGCAGGTTGTGGATCGAGATTTTTTAACTTCGCTGCTAAATGAACAGGTGCCTTTATTTAAATCTTTAGGCAATAGCAAACGCCATTTAGTAATTTCCGAAAAATTACCCCACTCTAATGTCACTTTAGCAAACGAGCAGCAACTTTCGCAAGCAAAGGCTTTCAAAGTAGCAAAAACTTATCAAAATATTCTCTCTTTAGTTTTCTTTCAAAATTACCTTGCCCAAGATCGAGAATATCGCCCCTATTTGAGCGCAGAATATATCAAGGCGATCGCTCAAAAACCCTATATTCTGCATATTTTAACCAAATAATCGGACAAAGGATAAAAGTAGTTTTTTTATAACATAACCGTCAGCGCAGCAAACTTCAAAAACTCGACTGTTACGCCTATCCTATGCTGCCAAGCAAACTACGGAAAATGGCTGGCTATTGGTAGGAGATGCTAATTTCTTTGTTTCTATCATGATTGAGATGATTTTAGCCATTGTTCACATTTTGAGCAGACACTCTAGGTAAAGCAATAGTTTCGTTTGCTGGAGGTAAATCAGAACGAAGCCTAGTTGAGCTATTGTTTCCTAGCTGCTGCATTAAACTAGCCATCTCTAGAGCATTTAGGGCATAGTTCCAACCCAAATTACTTTTGATACCTGCGCGCTCTAGGGCTTGTTGCATAGTATCAACAGTTAGCACCCCAAAAATAACGGGAATGCCTGTCTGAAAACTTGCTGCTGCCACGCCTTTAGCAGCTTCAGACGACACATAGTCGAAGTGAGGAGTTTGTCCACGAATTACCGCACCGAGGCAGATAATGGCATTATAACCGCCAGAAAGGGCTAACTGTCGAGCTACCATAGCAATTTCGTAGCTGCCTGGAACCCATACATAGTCTACTTGACCATTCTCTGGCTCAATGTTGATGCCATGACGTTTGAGACAGTCTTGGCAGCCTGAAATAAGTTTTTCTGTAACCAGATCATTAAAACGACCAATGACGATTGCCATCCGCCAAGAAGATATATCCCCTGTAAAAGTTCCTTCAAAAACAGCCATAAGCTAATGTTCAACAATAAGTATAGTAATTTTGGATGTTTAATCTTAAATAAGGCGATCGCTTTGTTAAAAAGACAATCGCCTCGATTAATTTATTCCTTAAATAACAAAAAAGTTTAAAATAGCAACTGCTACAACCAAAACAGTCCAAATTCCCGAACCAACGTAGATCAAGGATTTGGATTGTTCCCAGTTCTGGGGGGAAGCATAGGCAACTGGCACGCCAATTACCATGACAAATGAAAATAGAACTAAAACAGCTAATGCCAACTGAAATAAAATAGTCATTGTTTGATTCTCCTAAATGTAAGATAGCCAAGGTCAAACTGGCAAATCTTTAAATAATGTTTTAATTTGGTTTTTTTTCCTAATATATTACGCTACCAAAAATTGACTACATCTGAGAAGGGATCTTTGACACTATGCCAGATAACTTTACTCAAACCTTTGCAAACTTTGTAAAATATAATAATCTTGAATCTACCAGAAAACTTTAGTTTTTCTGAGATATTTAGGTAAAAATTACTAAAATTTTCCGATCATAAATGTTAGATTTTCGAGCTAGCGGTGTTCTGCTTCATCCAACTTCTCTGCCTAGCCGTTTTGGCATCGGCGATTTGGGACATAACGCATATCAATTTATCGACTTTTTAGCCAACAGTGACCAGCAAATATGGCAAATTTTGCCAATTGGACCCACTGGTTACGGAAACTCACCATATCTATCTTATTCTGCTTTAGCAGGAAATCCGCTGTTAATTAGCCCTGAAATCTTACAAGGTCAAGGATTATTGACCACAGAAGAATTAGACAGGCTACCTGACTTTCCTCTAGATCATGTTGATTTTGGAGGAGTAATTGCTAGTAAAATGCCTTTGTTAAGACTGGCAAGCGATCGCTTTAAAGAACAGTTCTCAGAAACAGATAAAGAATTTCAACGTTTTTGTAACGGTCAAAATGACTGGTTAAGTGACTATGCTCTGTTTATGTCCCTCAAAAAAGTTCATAATCATGCTAGTTGGAATCAATGGTCACAAGATATTGCTTATCGACAGCCTCAAGCTATGGTCAAGTGGGCAAATGAGTTAGCCGACGAGATATTCTTTCACAAATTTGTCCAGTATCAGTTTTTCTCTCAGTGGAAAAACCTGAAGCAATATGCCAATCAAAAAGGAGTGAAAATCTTTGGCGATATCCCTATCTATGTGGCGCACGATAGCGTTGATGTTTGGGCGCACAGCAAAATCTTTTGTTTAGATGAAAAAACGGGAGAAGCAGCCTTAATGGCTGGTGTTCCTCCAGATTACTTTAGTGCCACTGGTCAACTCTGGGGTAATCCTGTCTATAACTGGGAAGAACTAGCCAAAACAGACTTTAAGTGGTGGATTAGAAGAGTTGAAGGCATCCTAGAATATGTAGACATTATTCGTATTGACCATTTTAGAGGGCTTCAAGCATATTGGGCAGTGCCTCAAGGGGCAGACACAGCAATGGACGGTACATGGCTTGAGGCTCCTGGAGATGAATTTTTCCAACAGTTGGAAAAACAGCTGGGTAAGCTACCAATTGTGGCGGAGGATTTGGGAGTAATTACGCCAGAGGTAGAAGCGTTGCGTGACAAATTTGGTTTTCCAGGCATGAAAATCATTCAGTTTGCCTTTGATTCTGACCGTGACAATGGTTTTCTACCTTATAACTATACAGACCGCAACTGTATTGTTTACACTGGTTCTCACGATAACAATACTACTGTAGGCTGGTATGAACAGAGATCGCCTGAAGACAAGGCTAAGGTCATAGACTACTTAGGCTGTATTGGTGAAGACGGTATTCACTGGGCATTAATTCGCTTGGCATTAGGTTCTGTAGGCAATACTGTGGTGTTGCCGTTTCAAGATATTCTAGGCTTGGGTACAGATGCTAAAATGAATACTCCTGCTCAACCTACAGGAAATTGGTCATGGCGTTGTCGTGCAGAGGCTTTTAATGATGAGTTGAGCGGTCGTTTACGATATCTAACTTATCTTTATGGACGCACGCCAGTTAACATTGAGCATTGAACAGTTTAATTTTCTTAATTTTTAATACTTTTAGCTGGTAGCAAATTTTAATTGAAGCAGCATGAGTTGGATTATTTTCAATGTTGTCGAAAAAATTAGACTTTACTCCCAAAGAAAAGAGTTAAGACTAGCTAAGGCAGTGGCAACTAATGATGTTGCTGCTGTCAAAAAGCTATTGGAGCAGGGAGTAGATCCCAATACAAAAATAGTGGGGCAAGCATCTCAATCACTGATATTTTTGGCATTTGAGAAAGTTTGGTTCACCTTGCCTCAGCAGTTAATTAGCGATCGCTTAAGAACCAGTTATTATATTACAGCCAAAGAAAAGTGTCTGCGGTTACTACTAGAATACGGAGCAAACCCTAATGTAAGGGATAGTTTGGGGCGTAGTGTTTTAGAAATAGCTATTCTCTGGTGCATGCCTCATATTGTTAAGCTATTATTGCTTCATGGAGCAGATCCTAATTTTAGAGATAAAAATGACATTACTCCTTTGATGAAAACGGCTATCTTAGGTATTCAAGATGCCAGACCAGTCAAGGACAAGCTACAAATAATTATGCACCTAATCGAAAGTGGTGCAGAAATCGATGCTCAAACGCCAAATGGTAAGACTGCTTTGATGTATGCCACTGGAAACGCCAGAATGGAAATAGTTGAGTTACTGGTTAGTAGCGGAGCATCTTTATCAGTTACAGATAGTCAAGGAAATCAAGCCAGGGACATATAGTCAGAGAGCTTTAGCATTATTTGCCATACTACATAATTACTTAAACCTTACTTCCTCCTTACTAAAGTTAGAAGCTATTCGGGATAGTATTTGCTAAATCAAACTTAGTCGGATTTAAGCATATTCCCATAGTTCAAGCGGATTTGAAGGTCAACAACTTTAAGAAAACATTTTTTTTGAGACCCCCCAAAGGGTTCAACATCGCAAAGCATTCCCTTGCGCCTGACACGAGGGCATCCACGTCCCGCATAAAGACGAGCGACCCCCTCTAAAGGGTTTAACATCGGAAAGCCACGCGGACTTGGGAATGCTCGAATTGAAGTCAAAAGCAATATAACCAAAGGATCGACAGAAATTACTTCTTAAAAATAACTATTCAAAAGTTGATTATGTTATGAAAATAGCTTTAGTTCATGATTATCTTACCCAAAAAGGAGGAGCAGAAAGAATATTTGCCATGCTCTGCTCATACTTTCCTCAAGGAGATATATACACATCTATATATAGCAAAGAGCAAACAGTAAGCATGGAAGGAAGAGAAGTAAACACCACTTTTCTTCAAGATATTCCTGGAGTGACTAACTACTTCCGCTTGTTTGCTCCTTTTTACTACCCAGCATTTCGCTCTCTAAACCTACAGGAATACGACCTGATTATTAGTAGTACCTCTTGCTTTGCTAAAGCAGTAAGAAAGAAGCCAGGGGCAATGCATATTTGCTTTTGTCACAATGTAACTCGTTTTCTTTGGGATACAAAGACTTATCTTCAAGAAAATAGTGGCTTCCAATCATTTTCACCTCTAATCAATCAGGTTTTTGATTTGATTAGAAGAGTTGACATAGAATATGCACAAGAGCCAGACCTGTATATAGCAAACTCGACTATAGTTGCCAAGAGGATCGAAAAACTCTACAAAAGAAACGCTTTAACCGTTAATTATCCTGTTGATACTAATAAATTCGTTTTTTCTGATATCAAGGATGACTACTATTTAGTATCTTCTCGCATGATTAGCTATAAGCGACTTGATATTGTAATTGAAGCATTTAACTGGCTTGGTTGGTCATTAATCATTATTGGTGATGGTCCAGAAAGAGAAAGATTAGAATCTTTGGCTTTAGAGAACGTTAAATTTCTTGGCTATGTTGATGATAATTTTCGCAATCAGTTGATGGCAAAAGCTAAGGGGGTAGTTGTGATGGCTCTTGAAGACTATGGCTTAGTGCCTATAGAAGCCAATGCTAGCGGTACTCCTGTAATTGCCTATGGTGCTGGAGGAGTCTTAGATACACAAATCGATGGTAAGACAGGAATTCTATTTTCGCCTCAAACTCCAGAAGCTTTACACAACGCTCTATTTCGAGCAGAGCAGACTAATTGGAATTATCACACAATTCGCAATCACGCTGTTAACAATTTTTCAGAATCAGTATTCTTTGGCAGAGTCAAACAAATTGTTAGTGAATTTTACGGCTCTTCTGCTCTAGAAATTTTTGGATAAAAATCTTGAATATTCAGCTAATTAAAAATTTAAATCTAGGACGAATGATTGCATGAATCAAGATATCTACAATTTGGAAAGTTCCACAGAACTGGGATACGGAGAACTATTTTCTATTTTTTGGCGACGGCGATCGTATTTTGTAGGTATATGTAGTGGAATGTTAGCTCTTACCCTGCCTTTTGTATTCACCCAGAAGCCTGAATATGAAAGTTTGATGCAGCTACTAATTGAGCCTAATTACCAGAGTAAATACGACAGCGATGAATTCGATCCTACTCAATCTAGTGTCGCAATCGACTATGCTACTCAGGTAAATTTGATGCGTAGTTCTCAGTTGCTAAGTAGAGCGGTAGAAAAACTTGAATCTGACTATCCTAATATTACTATTGAAGAAATTAAAAATTATTTAACAGTAACTCAGTTAAAAGAAAAAGAAGATAAAAAAGAAGTTGGAACTAAGATTTTTCAAGCAAACTTTAAAGGAGAAGATCCTGAAAAAACTCTCAAGGTTTTAGAAGCAATTCAAAAAGTTTATTTAGAATATAATTTAGATCAGCAAAGTACAAGGTTAAAAGAAGGTCTTAGCTTTATCAATGAGCAGATTCCAGAAGTTCGTAAACGACTGACTAGTTCAGAACGAAACCTAGAAGAATTATTAACTGAATATAGTTTGATTGCTCCTTCTACTGAGGCTCTTAGTATGTCTCAAGGACTAAAAGAAATTCAACAAAGAAGAGAAGAATTAAAAGCCAAATCAAGACAGTCTAAAAGCAAGTATGATTCTCTACAACAAGAGTTAGAAGGTTCTGGCGCAACCGCTGCTATTGATTCTAGGTTAACTCAATCTCCTCGTTATCAAAGTCTCTTAGACGAGCTGCAAAAGGTCGATCTAGAGTTAGAAGAACAACGTAGCAAATTTACAGAATCTAGTCCAATAATTCAGAATTTGTTGAGCCAACGGAGTAATAAACAGCTACTTTTAAAACAAGAAGCCAAGAAAATTTTGGGTACAGAAGAGTTTGAAGCATCAAATCTGAACAACTTGGAAAATCGCCGTCCCTTAGATGCTGAAGATTTAGAAAAGGTAAAAACTTTAAGCGCAACTAAAAACGAGTTAATTGACATTAAATCACAAGAAAAAAGCCTGGCAGAAACAGAACAACAGTTAAAAGCAAGACTAAATCAATTTCCTAACTTAATTGCTAGATACAATAGCCTAGAGCAGGAAGTACAGGTTAATCAAGCAACATTAAAGAAACTGCTGGAAAATCGGCAAGAAATTGGCATTATTATCAATCGTGGTGGTTTTAGTTGGGAAGTAATTGAGCCTCCTAAATTGGGAGAGCAAGTTAGTCCCAACTTACCAAAAGATATCGCCCTATGTGGTATTTTGGCATTCTTTTCTGGTGCGATTTGTGTTTTTATAATTGAAGCTTCGGATAATAAGATTCGTGGCTCTAAACAGTTACAAGACAAAGCTAATTTGCCATTGCTAGGTACTACTCCAGGGTTACCCAAGGTCAAGGATGATAGATTTGCAGTCCACCTGCCTTTTTTCTCTAACCCTCGCCAAGAACAATTACCGATAAAAATTATCGAGTGGCTGCCATTCCGCGAATCTCTCGATCTGGTGTATGAAAATATTCAGACTGGTCAAAACCAGCAGGATTCTAAGATTAAATCTGTAGCAGTTACTAGTGCCATCCCTGGGGAGGGCAAATCTACCATTACTCTAGGATTGGCTTTGAGTGCTGCTCGTCGTCAGAAAAGAGTTTTGGTAATTGATGGAGACTTACGGTGTCCAAGCATACATGAAAAGCTGGGCATTCTCAATGATATTGGACTGTCGGATCTGCTGACTGGAACAACTAGAATTCCAAATACATTAACAGTTGCCTTATCTAACTTAACTATTGATGTTTTAACTTCAGGTTCGATTACGGTCGATCCAGTGCAGCTACTCAGTTCTGACAAACTACAAGAATTGATCGAAAATTTTGAAAATGCCTATGATCTGGTTTTAGTTGATACTTCTCCCGTGATTGGGATGGTGGATGCCATTAAAGTTGCTTCCTGCTGTAGTGGAACAGTAGTGGTAGCTCGATTAGAAAAAGCTAGTTTTACTGAGGTATCAGAAACGTTCAATCTGCTTAAGCGGATAAATCTTCTAGGAATTGTTGCCAATGACTCAAAAGAGGCTCAACAGAGATACGTGAAAAATAAGCGTTATCTACCTTATGCCAAGGTTTAAAAACAACATCTTAATATTTTTAGGGAAAAAAAGATAATGATTAACTATGTAGGAATAACCAAAATTAAAACCATCAGCTCTAACCAAGATGCTGAACTAGATTCAGCTTGTATGGCTCAATGTCATTTAAAATGGCGCAACAAAATGTTGGTAGTCAGCACTAACCCTAGTTTGGGTAGAGCAGATGTCATTGCCTTAAAGTCAGACTGGTGGTTGGTTAACTGTCTGCAAAAATCCCCTGTTAAGCGTATTCGTGTTTCTCAAAAATTGGGTGGAGTGGGAGTAAAAAACTGGGTTTTGGCAGGAGAGAAAACCAACAAGCAAGTATTTTTGCGTACAAGCTCTGATCTAAACTTGTCTATTTTACAAAAAACTTGGGCTTGGAAAACCAAAAGAATTATTGACTGTGCTGTAGCTATGTTGGTGTTATTGCTGCTTAGTCCTGTAGGATTGGCGATCGCTCTCAAACACAAATTGTCGGGTCAGCCAGTTTTAGAAAAGCGTTGGTGTGTAGGCAGAAGAGGGTTAATATTTCGGACTTTTGGTTGGGCGCAAAACAATTCAAATAATTTTTGGAGTCGTCAGGGGTCTAAATTTGGACTACATAAGTTACCTCAACTAATCAATGTATTACGAGGAGAAATGAGCTTGGTAGGTCATTATCCTTTTTCCTTGGATGAAGCTTTGGATCTAAATACCCAGCAACGCAAAGTCTTAAATACTGTTCCAGGAATTATTAGCACTACCCCCTGGCGATCTCCCAGATCAGACCTAAGAGCTATATCTGCCAAAAGCTATCATTACCTATGTCATTGGTCTTTAATTTCGGACCTCAAAATTCTGCTGCTCATTTTACCCCGATTATTTCAAGGTAAAGATTCTACTCACAAAACTATCAAGCTTTAAACAGCTAACAATACTCTAACCGACAATAAAGCTAAATACGGTGCAGTGTTTGTCTCCTTGGTGAATTAAGTTCTGACAACTATATTACCCAACTATCTCCCCACCATAATTGAGGAATCAATTAAATGCTCCAAAATGTCAGTAAAAAAGTTAGTCGAAAAGTCAGTTGGCTGATCCAAGGTAAGGGGAGCGTAGCAGCAACCGCCCAGACTATGATTGTCATGATCGGAATTTTAGCCATCAATGTTTTGACGGGAATGATTACCGCACGGAATCTTGGTCCTGGGGGTAGAGGGGAGCAAGCTGCCTTAATTTTGTGGCCCGAATTTCTTGCCAATGTCGTCACTCTAGGTATACCTTCGGCTCTGGTTTATAATCTGCGACGCTACCCCGAAGAAAGAAACAAATTCTTTTCGGCTGCGGTGATTATCTGCACAGTATTAAGTATAAGTTCGGCTATTGTCGGGCTTTTATTCTTGCCCAAATGGCTATCTCAATATCCGCCCGAAATGATTCGTGTAGCTCAGTTGTTTATGCCAATTGTGCCTATCTTTCTGCTGGCTCAATTATTTGCCGTTTCCCTAGAAGCTTCTTCTCAATTTGCTATTTCTAATATTGGGAAATACATGATGCCAGTAGGCACTTTAATAATACTTGTGGGTTTAGTTGTCACCGACAATATGACTTCCTACACCGCTGCTATGGCATACATTTTACCTGGAATTGTCGTTTTTTTGTCTAGAGTTGCCTATCTGCGACAGATATTTAAGTTTCAATGGTCTGGTCTAACGAGAGCTTATCGCCGCTTAGTGAGTTATGGCGTTCGTTCCTATGGGGTGGAGTTAGTGAAAACTTTATCTGGTCAATTGAGTCAAGTTGTGATTGTCGGTCTTTTGAGCAGTAGCAATCTAGGGGTTTATGTTGTCGCTCTCAATCTTTCGCGCATGATGACTGTGTTTCAGACATCGTTTGTAACGGTGCTTTTTCCTACTGTAGCTGGACGACCGAAACAAGAAGTGGTAGCTCTGACTAGCAGAGCAGTGAGGGTTAGTCTAGCCATGACCTGCTGTGCGGGAATTGTAGTTAGCTTGTTGGCTCCGTTAGTTTTAGATGCGCTTTATGGTGAGAAGTTTTTGGCGGGAATTGCCGTATTTAGAATTTTATTAGTAGAAGTTATCATCAGCGGTACTGTCTGGGTCTTTTTACAGGCTTTTATGGCGGTAGGAAAACCAGGTTTTGTTACCTTGCTTCAGGGTTTGGGAGTGGCAATTAGCGTGCCGTTGATGCTGGTGCTTATTCCTATTTATGGTATGGAAGGAGCGGGGATAGCCCTGTTGTGTTCTAGCTTTATCAGATTAGTCCTGGTATATGGAAGTTTTGGATTTATTTTACAAGTCAAGCCGCCCAGTTTGCTGTTAAACAAACAGGATCTAGATTTTATTAGGCAATCAATTCGCTCTAAGCAGAAAAACTATAGTTAGGAACCAAAAAACTCTGATGAAAATTTGTTTAGTCGCAGTCAACTTCTGGAAACATCGTGGGGAAGGTAGAGTCAATTATGAAATTGCCGCTGAAGCGATTCGACGGGGTCATGAAGTAACTTTGGTAGCGAGAAACATTGCTCCTGAATTATTAAAAAGCGATCGCCTGACTTGGAAACAGATACCTAAACAAAAGTTTTCTATTCAAATTTTGTCCTATACAGAATTTTGTTATCGAGTTACTCAATGGTGGCGGCAACATCATCATCAGTATGACCTGGTTCATGTCAGCGAAGCCAGATTATGGACAGGAGCGGATATTTTTACCTCTCATTTTTTATTTACTACCTGGTTGGCTTCTCCCTTTCATCCCTGGCAAATTAAACCAACTCCCCGTAGTTTTTATCATTTAATTGTTGCTAAATGGTTTGACTATTGGCAAAATAAACTTTTTCCCGCAGCACCATCTTTAGTTGCAGTTTCTGCCACTTTGCGTCAAGAATTAGTCGCCAAGGGTATCTCTGCATCCAAAATTACGGTCATTAACAATGGAGTAGAGCTAAAAGAGTTTTATCCAGGAGTAGCAAATCGTCAAACCTTGGGGCTACCAGAAGCTGCAACTTTAGCTTTGTTTGTCGGCGATCTGAAACTACCGCGCAAAAACCTAGAAACCTTGCTACAGGCTTTAACCTCTTTGCCTCAAGTTCATTTGGCGGTGGCGGGCAAATTAGAGCGCAGTCCCTACCCTAAACTAGTCAAGCAATTAGGATTAGGCGATCGCGTTCACTTTTTAGGCTTCCGTCAAGATATTGCCCAGATTATGCGGGCTGTGGATTTATTTGTTGTGCCATCACGGTACGACACTTTTGGGCTGGTAGTTCTAGAGGCGATGGCTAGCGGTTTACCAGTAATTACCACCACGGCAATGGGGGTGTCTGCTTTGGTGACTCCCGACTCAGGAATTGTTCTTTCAGATACAGAAGATGTAGATACCCTAGTCAACGCTATAACCCAAATAACGGCTAATCCCAGCCAAAGTCAGCAGATGGGAATAGCTGGAGTAGCGATCGCCCAAAACCATAGCTGGAGTAATACCGCCAGCAAATATCTAGAGCTATTTGAACAGCAATATCTGGTTAAACAATCAGTCTCTAAACCCAATCTAGATACATCACTGCTCCAGGTTAATTGAAGTTTAATTAAAATAATGGCTAATAAACTCACCAAAAACTTTTCTCTTAGTCTAGAACCAGCCCCCGCCTGGACTGCCATACTGGGACTTGTGCTTCTGGTTTTAATTGGTACCGTCCCGCCTTTTGGCAGATTTGTTACCCTGTTTTTTCCTTTAGCATCTCTAGGGGTGGGTTTTTTCTTATACAACAGCTATCCGATTTTGTATCTTGGCTTTACTTGGTGGCTGTGGTTTTTAAACCCCTTTGTGCGAAGGTTGGCAGATATGGGCGGGGTCTATACAGAGCCAAGTCCTATCCTCTTGACTCCTTTTTTAGTCACTGCTTTATGCTTAATTACTTTATATAAGCAAGTACCTAAGCTAAACCGCTTAGGAAAGCTTGGAACACCATTTATTGTTTCCTTGATCGGTTTGTTCTATAGCTTGGTGATCGGCGTTTTGACCCGCGAGCCATCAAAACTGCTCATTGCATCCCTTGACTGGTTTACTCCAGTTATTTTTGGCTTTCATCTTTATGTTAACTGGCGCAATTACCCTGAATATAAACGCAATTTGGAACAGGTTTTTTTGTATGGAGTCTTGATAGTTGGATTTTACGGCGTAATTCAATATTTGGCACTGCCCCAATGGGATGTCAACTGGTTAAGAAACGCACCTATAGATAGTATTTGTGACGGTGGATTTGAAGCTTTAAAGTGTCGAGTTTTTTCTACTCTCAATTCGCCCGAACCTTTTGCTGGCTTTATGGCTGCTGGATTACTCTTGTTGCTGTGCAGCACGAGCAAATTGAGTATGCCAGCCCAAATTGTAGGCTATCTTTCTTTCTTGCTGGCAATGGTACGGACTAGCTGGTGGGGATGGTTTGTCGGCTTTTTCTTTTTGATCTTCTCTCTCAAGGAAAAGTTTCAAATTCGCCTAATTGCCGTCTTTTTGGTGATTGCAGTTTGTATTTATCCCCTGACCCAAATAGAGCAGTTTTCTGGGATTACCGAAAAATTTAGCACTTTTAGCAATTTAGAAAGTGATGGTAGTGCTAGTGCCAGACAAGATACTTATGAAGAAGTTATCGGTGAAGCCCTCACTAACTGGTTGGGAGATGGACTTGGTGGTAGGCAATACGACAGTACTTTATTGGCTTTGCTGATGAATTTGGGTTGGGTAGGCACGATTTTTTATGTGGGGGGAATCATGCTGTTGATTTGTAACCTTTTTTATCAGTCAGCTAGTAGCAACGATGCTTTTGCCACTGCTTCTAGGGGAGTCGTCATGACTATCATCGCTCGTTTGCCCCTAAATAGCCCCTTGGCTGGGGTTCAGGGAATTATTTTTTGGGCTTTCTTGGGCATAGGTGTAGCAGCCCATCAATATCATCAACACCAAAAAACTCTTTGGAGACAGCAGAAACAAGAGTACATTTCTGAGAAGAAAAGCATTCTGTCAGGGTAATTGGGAAATTTTTTTAGTTTTTTTATTTGAGAGCAAATTTAATCACTGTCTAGCAAAACAAATACCAATTTTAAGCAAAATGTCAATCCTAAAAACAACTCAAATCAATGCCATTACTGGTCTGTTACAGCTTAATGATTCTGGTAGCAAAGCTCCTGCTTATTTAGCCAATAATTTTATCAAAGAAGGCAAAATAGGAGAGGCGATGAACTATTATGGTCGTGCGGTTAAAGCGATCGCCGATAAGGCAATTTTTAAAACCAAACCTGGTTGGTTGGCAGAACCTTGGGCAGAAAAAGCCTATATCGCTAATCATCAATACAATTTTGTCTACTGTCCTGTTCCTAAAGTCGCTTGCTCTAGTTTTAAGCGATTTGCCGTGGAGTTGAGTGATTTAAATAACAAGCAAGAAGTTCTCAATCTTCCTCCTAAGCTGTTTCATGCTTACGTAGACCACAACCTATCTTTTTTTGCTAATTATCTCCACCGTCGTCAAGAGGCGATGGCACTACTGGAAAATCCTTGCTATTTTAAATTTGCCATCGTTAGAAATCCTTGGGATCGACTCACTTCTGCCTATCTCAACAAATTTGTTAAACCCATAGATATTGAACAGTCTAGCTCTCCTGGAAAACAGGTAGTAGAAAAACACTACCGAAGCCAGAATTTACCCGTAGATTACGCTAGAGGCATTACCTTCAAAGAATTTATTGAGTATTTGCTAGCTCACAAAAACCTAGAAATTGATGGACATTGGCAACCCCAGTCGATGTTTATTAACCAAAATCAGTTTGACTATCTTGGTCGGATTGAAACCCTTGATACTGACTTTAAAGCGATCGCCAAACGGATCGGCATTGAAACTAACCTGGACTGGGCAAATCGCAGCCAAAGAGCCAAAGTTACCGAGAATTCAGCATCAAAGGAAAAATATGCAGACTTTACTCCTGCTCAACTGCGTCAACTAGCCCAGTATCCTGCCTACACTGAATTTTATACTGCCCGACTACTGGCACTGGTTAAACAAAGATACACCGAAGATATCGAAAATTTTGGTTATCAGTTTGGCGGTTAAATCAAAAATGATATCAACGGTATTACGCCTAATCTGAATTAGCGGTCAGACCCCGCGTCGACGCAAGGCGCAAGGGAATGCTGACCAAGAATCTTAATAAAATTGGTCTGTAAAAACCGTGATTTGTTCCTGGGGGAACTTTCCCCCAGACCCCCTGCTGGGGACGTGACGACCCTCCCCAGACCCCTTCCGTAAACATTAACATCGATTTTTCCAGTGATTGACTATACTCTAAATCCGCATAATGCAGTTGGATCTGCCTAAGTTTAATTTTTTAAAAAAATCTCTTTATTTATTGAAACATATAGGTTTTCTCTAGAGATAAATAAAGAAAGTTAATTTACATCAGACATATAGTAATAAATTTTATGAAAAAAGTTCTTTGCATTGGTACAGCAGGAAAAGGCGGTCAAGATGAACGCCGAATTTATCGCCTCACTAAATGGCTTCGGGCAGATATTGATGTCTCTTATTATTTTATTGACCGTACTCTATCCAAGCTTAAGTCTGCTCAAGCTGTGCGACGAGTATTACAGTCCCAACCTTGGGATTTAGTCTATCAAGAAGGTACAGGAATAGCTAGCGGGGCAAACTTGATTTTGGCTGCTTTACGCTACAAACAGCCCTACGTAGTATCTTCTGGCGATCCCATCGCTGGTTTTTTTCGCACTACTAAAGGCAATTTGCTTGGCAATTTATTTGAAATCTATGAACATTTGCTCTATCGCCATAGTGCTGGTTTTATCGGTTGGACTCCTTATCTTACGGGAGTTGCGATCGCAATGGGCGCACCCAAAGCTGTTACCGTAGAGGGGGCGGTGGCTTCTGATATTTTCTATCCCTACAGCCAAGAAAAACGTCGCCAAATTCGTCAACGATTAGGTATCCCCGAACATCATTTGGTTTGTGGAGTAGTGGGTAGTTTAATTTGGGTACCGCGCCAAGCTTATGGCTATGGCTATGAGTTGGTGGAAATTCTGCAAAGAGTCAAACGTCAAGATATCTCTTTCTTAGTTGTGGGTGATGGGGATGGCAAAGCGCGTATGGAAAAAGCTGTCCCCGAAGAATTACTTTCTCGCATTGTGTTTACAGGGCGTTTACCAGAATCGGAGGTAGTAGATGCCATGAATGCTATGGATATTGGTTTTGTGACTCTATTTGGGGAGATGGGCAAATATCGTTTGACTACCAAACTACCTGAATATTTTGGCTGTGGCGTACCAGTAGCCATGAATCCTACCGCTGCCTTTTATGATTATGCAGCCCAGGGAGGATGGGCATTACCTGAAGGACATCCCAGCGATCGCCAATTCCTCGATCGGTGTGCTTTATGGCTCGATCGGCTAGATTGGCAAGAAGTTAAGAGCAAAAAAAAAGCGACCGTAGAATTAGCCGCCAAGTACTTTGATTATGGAGTAATTGCCCCAAAATTCCGTGATTTTGTCCATCGCTTGCTTGATAGCCAAAATCTAGACTCTCAAAAAGCGATCGCTCATGAATCAGCAGTAAACCAGAAAACTATCACATAACGATCAAAAACATCTAACTATGCTTGTGTTCATTGTCCCGCTCAAAAGCTCTCAGGTATCTAATTCTTGGCAACAGGTATGTAAATTGTTTGAACGTACCCTAGGTTCTATTTGCCAGCAAACCAAGCAAAATTTCCGAGTTATCTGTGTCTGTCACGAAAAACCAGAGGTGAATTTTTCTCATCCCGCCGTTAGCTACCTACAGGTTGATTTTCCTGTTCCCTACTGGAATAAAAAAACTTTTGTCAGGACAGAAAATCATTACCAATGTGTTGATAAAGGACGCAAAATGTGGCTTGGTTTAGCAGAGGCTCAGAAATTCAATCCTAGCCACATTATGTTTGTTGATGCTGACGACTGCATTAGCAAGCAAATAGTAGAGTTTGTTCAGCAGCAAGATTCCAATCACAACGGTTGGTATTTTGGTCAGGGTTACGAGTACGAAGAAGGTAAAGATACTATCTTTTTAAGACAGCAAAAATTTAATCAAAAATGTGGTACAAGCTACATTTTTAAATTCGACTTAGTATTTCCTCAATGGGTTGAATTTGATGCCATCACTAGAGACTATCAACGTCATCAAATGTTTGGCAAATATTTAGCCGAACGAGGAACACCTCTTAGTCCTTTAGCCTTTCCTGGTTCAATCTATATGACCGACAATCAAGAAAATATTTGGCTTCAAAAAAGCTTTTTTACTCAAAGCGATCGCCCAGTCAAGGAGCAGGTTAAATTTATGGCAGGAAACTTTTATAAAAGGCTCAAGTCACAAAAATTGTCAGAGCAAATCAGGCAAGAGTTTGGGATTGTACCTTTATCAGCAAGAGTTTTTTTCAAAAAGCCTGATAAAAAAGTTCGTCGTTAATAGGCGCGTAGTTAGTAGGTAATAGGTAGTTTATATTCGACTACGAACGACAGACTACGAACTACAAACTCTTTAACCAACTATGTTTTTTTGGCGTTTTTGGATTTAAATAATTCCTGGCTTTGGCACTGTTTAATACTTTTTAAAGCAAATATATTTTTATCAAAAATGAAGGTACTTTTTTTAGACCAGACTGGAAAACTTGCAGGGGCAGAAAGAGTTTTATTAGACTTAGTTAAACCATACAAACAAGACTGTTTAGTGGGCTTGTTTGAAAATGGACTATTTCAAGAATTATTAACAAAACAGAATACCCCTGTAACTGTTTTAGCTCGTAAACCGATTAAGGTTAAAAGAGAAAGTAGTTTGTTACAGGGCATCAGCAGCCTGGGTAATCTTGTTCCTCTGTTGCTGAGGGTAGTTAAATTAAGTCGCAACTATGATTTGATCTACGCCAATACCCCCAAAGCACTGATAATTGGAGCTTTGGCTAGTGCTTTAAGCGATCGCCCTTTTGTATATCATCTCCACGACATTCTTACCCCCGAACACTTTAGCCTCACCAATCGCCGTCTAATTGTCACCCTGGCAAATCGTTTTGCCAATAAAATAATAGCAGTATCCCAAGCAGCGCGGACGGCTTTTATTGAAGCAGGGGGGAAAGCAGAACTAATAGAAGTTATCTACAATGGCTTTGAAGCCAGCAACTTTCAAGGTTATGAAACCAAAAGAGATACCGTAAGACAAGAGTTGGGTTTTGCCGATAAATATATTGTGGGGCATTTTTGTCGGCTGTCTCCCTGGAAAGGTCAGGAAGTGCTGCTAGAAGCTTTAACTCACTGTCAAGATCAGATTGTGGCTGTATTTGTCGGCGACGCGCTGTTTGGCGAAGAAGAATATGCAGCCAAGTTAAAACAACAGATAATCGATTTAAACCTGACATCGCGAGTCAGGTTTCTAGGCTTTCGTCGCGATGTACCTCGTCTAATGGCAGGGTGCGATTTAGTTGCCCACACATCTACCTCCCCAGAGCCAGCTTCTAGAGTTCTAGTAGAAACGATGTTATCGGGCAAACCTTTAGTCGCCAGCAAAAACGGCGGCACTATGGAGTTAGTTCAAGAAGACAAGATGGGTTGGCTATTTCCTTCTGGAGATGCTTTGGCTTTAGCAAAAATTATCAATGAACGTTATCAACAACCAGAACAAACTGCCAAAATTGCTGTTCAGGCAAAAACTATGGCTAGCAGCTTATACAAGCTCGAAAAAAATCAACAGGAAGTGACAAGGTTGCTGCAAAAAATTGTTGATGACAACTAAAGTTTTAAGTGATGTATCTATAGTTACTTTTGATGTTTTGCCAATGGATCTAAAAGTAAGTAAATAGTAACCAAAAAAGCAAAAAGTAAGGATATATACTTATCCATAAACTCTAAAAGGTATATTATTTAGTAATAATTCAAGTTTTTTGCTACTGGACTTTTGCATCTTAAAAATTGACAGCTTTATAAGCAAGTTGAACAACTAAAATTTACTAATTATCAGCTAAAAAAAGTTTGATTAAAAATGAACAATAAAGTTTTTGGTTTAGGATTAAGCAAAACAGGAACATCCTCTCTCACTAGAGCCTTAGCTTTACTAAGTTATAAGTCGGCTCATTTTATTAAAATTCATGAATTTGCTCAGTATGATGCCATTGCCGATACTCCTGTTCCAGTAATTTATCAAGCTTTAGATCGACAATATCCCCAGTCAAAATTTGTTTTAACCATCAGAGATGCTGAAGATTGGGTCAAATCTTTTGAGAATCATGCTGAACGACAGGAATGGACAAAAAGATATTCCAAGATGCGGAGTGATGCTTTGTTAGCAACCATGCAGCTATACGGGACTATTTACTTCGATCGTCAAAAATTTTTAGATGGCTATCATCGATACAATCAGGAAGTAAAAGATTATTTCGCCAATAGAGAAAGCGATTTTCTGATTATGGATATTTGTCAGGGCGATGGATGGTCAAAACTCTGTCCCTTTCTTGGTGTTCCTATTCCCGAAGTTCCCTTCCCTATCAAAAATGCTCAGAAAAACATTACCAAGCCCAAACAAATTGCTAGCCGTCTACTTCACAACGTCGGTCTAATAGGATAGTACTTATTTAGTAGTTTCTAATTTACCATGGCGATCGCGACAAACAATATATAAGCACTAAAAAGAAATTACCCGTACTTTAAATTTTGCCTTCTACTTTTAAATATAAAACTGATATTTTTAATCAGAGTAATGCAAAATTAATTTACATAGATAAGAGCGGCGTAGTAGTTCGTATGCTCTAACCAAAACATAATATCAAAGAAACAATTTCTATGAATAATCCCATCAACCAGGAAATTGAAATTCAAAGACAATACTACGCTAACACTGCTCAACAGTATGAGGAAATCCATGTAAAAGAAGAAGATGAACATTTTTTTGCCCTTTCATTTATGCTTTCTGTCTTAGATAATTTAAAAATTAAATCAATTTTGGATGTTGGCTCTGGTACGGGTAGAACAATTAAATACATCAAAAAATATCGACCCGATATTAAGATTTTAGGCATAGAACCTGTTCTCGAATTAAGAAATGTTGCTTATGCTCAAGGCATTAGCGAAAATGAATTAATACCTGGAGATGCGATCGACTTACCTTTTTCCAATAACGAATTTGATTTAGTCTGCGAATTTGGTGTATTACATCATATTAAAAAGCCAGAAAAAGCTGTATCAGAAATGCTCAGAGTAGCTAATAAATCTGTTTTTATTTCTGACAATAATCACTTTGCCCATGGAGCTTATTTTTTGCGTCTGGCTAAATATTTTCTTCAGTGTTTCAGACTTTGGAAATTTGCCCATTTAATCAAGACAAAAGGGAAAGGATACACTATATCTCAAGGAGATGGTCTGTCTTATTCTTACTCAGTATTTGATAATTATCGTCAAATCGAAAAGCAGTGTCAGAAAACTCATTTATTAAGCACGAAAAGGAGTGGAATTAATTTATACCGTAACGCTTCTCACATAGCTTTGTTGGGAATTAAATAAAGGTTAACGTTTAACAAGTAAATATGCAGTTAGATATACAGTTTAAATGCATATCAGCTTAGTCACAGATTACTCCGCCACGTCCGACATCGGAGCGCATTCCCTTGCCCCCTCAGCATTCCTAAGTCCATGGTCGCCTGGGGTCTCCCCAGGCGTTTATACTGGACGTTTGCGTCTTACGCCGACGCGGGGTCTGTCCGCTGCTGTGACCGTTGGTCAGCTTTCTTCCTCAACTATTAGTAAACGAGGGTAATCTTCGGCTTTTAGACTTACAATTGTCTCATCACCATTTTGTTTAACAGAAATCTCTGATAAATAGCGATCGCTAAGAGGATCGTACACTTTTAGCTGCAACTTTTCTAAGCTAAATCCTTTAATGCTTAATTTATACTCTTCGGCATTCAAATCTTTTTTGAGATCTCTGGTCATTATATAGTAGGGGATGACAAATTTGCGCTCATTTACTTGATAAGGAAGAAAGGTAAATACCTCCCTATTATATAAATTTGGATGTTGCTTAGAACCATCGCCTTCAAATTGGTAGTTATTATGTCCTTCCTTAATTGAGGTAACTTCTAGCTGTCTGGGATTGACCAAGTTTGGATCGAGACCATCTTTCATTTGCTTCACTATACGACTGGTGCTTAGTAGAGTAGGAGACAAATATTTTTGGTCAGGCTGGGGATAGCTTTTGTTTTCTTTAGCTGCATACTTAGCGAAGTTAGCCTGCACCACTCCATAGCCTGTGTTTTTGCCCATTACATTATATAGATATACTCTTTCTGCTCCTTTGTTAAGGTAAAAACAAAAGTAGCGCATTGCTGCTTTTGCTTTCAGTGCCAAGGCTCTAGTTTCATCTACACCAGGATCATCTTCCCCTGGATGAATGTTTACTTCCGTAATCCAGATAGTTGTGGGCAATACTTCGCCATTTCTTACTCGTGCATTGCTTCCGTGAATTGCTCCTCCAAATTCTGAGGGAAATGGAGACATCTCTCTAAGTATAGTTTCAGTCTGCAAAAAAGTAGCAAAATACTCAGGAAACCAGGTTGAGTAAGTAGGTGTAAAGGTAGTTTCGTTTCCCAAAGCATCAAGAGCTATACTGCCATCATATTCTTGTTCGGGAAATTCTTTGCGACCGCGATAAGGATGTTTATTCAAAGCAGTAATACGAGGGGGCATCTGAGAAGCAGCGGGCCAAGGAGTAGTGTTAGAAAAACCATTGCTAACTTCTACTCCTAGAAAATCTTGAGAATGAGCTTCAATATAATTAACTGTTTCTATAACTATATCTAGCCAAACATCTTGTTTCTTATATTTGGCAATCTCTTCCTCATAGTAATTATTAATATTGAGAAAGTCTGAAGCAAAAGATAGTTCATTCCAAATTTCTAAATCGAAACCTTTATCCTTACTGTCTGTTGTCCTTAAAGTTTCTGTAACAAACCTAGTGACGGTAGCAACGTACTGTTGCCATCCAGCAATAGTTTCTTGATAATCTTGACTATCAAGAGCAGCAAAAGGACGATATTTCAAAGTTGCAATCTCCAACGGTGTGTCAAGACTAATATATTCTGGTAATGGTTTTGATAAAGTGACCCAGTTTCCATTAACCTCAGTAATTAAAATTTCGGCAGCCCAAGATTTATCAGTAATGTGGGATAAACCAGTATAGTTAGGAATAATACCCTTAGTATTTTCTAGCCTAATTTCTATATCACCCACATCGGCGTTTCTCGATAATTTTTTACGGAACATTTTCATCGGACAGGGCGCACCTTGATTGGCATTAAGCAGAATTAAGGGACGAATATTGTGCTTTTGAAGAGCCAATAGTTTAGGAGCAATCTCTTCTGGATTGTTTATTTTGGTTTCATCATCATAGTTGATGTAGTTCCAATTAATCTCGACACGGGCTTGCTTAACTCCGTGACGAGCTACCATCTCAGCTATTAAATCTGGGTTAATATTGGTTTTTTTCAGGTTGATATTAAAAACCACACCAATACCATCGATAAAATTGCGCGCAGGAATGGTATCTAAATATGCTCTCCAGGGCTGAATCCAATGAGAATGATAGCCAAAGGGAATATCAACATAATACGCAGGATCGGTATAAGAAGATACTATGTTTATTCCCAAGGAAGATGAAGAATAAATTATTATGCAAGAAATGAGACTAGCCAGAATAGCCAAAAAGCCATATCTAAAAATTTTATATTGATTAAATTTCACTGTTGCAACCCAAGTTTGGTATACCGCACATACTATATAAAATTAAAGATGAGTTTGTTAGATCCAGTCAATAATTTGATTAAGGATAATTTTGCTCAATCTTTGCTCAATTTCAACTGTGTTGTTCAGTATATTTATATATAATATTTAAAAGCTTGAATGCACTTATAAAAGTAAGTAAATAGTGGCTAAATAGTAATTAAAGCACAAAAAGGTATGCATTTATACTTATTACTAAGTTAACCTAAAGATAGACTTTAATCAAAGTAAAGAATAACTACAATCTTTCGTTACTGCACCACTATTTGATGTTTTATTACATAGTAATATTGTCAATGTCGATCTTAAGTAACAAGTAAAATACATTACAAAGTTATCGAAATTAATGCTGTGATTTTGGTTTTGGTCAGATTAATTCAGATTAACATTTAGCTATTTCTTCTATACTAAAGCTTTATAATCAAAGTCATACATAATAGTTGATGATTATTGCAATAATTATCAAATAAGCATTTATATCACAATCAAAAATATATTTCAAAATTTAGCTTTAAATGCTGATTAAAAAAAACCTGAACCCAAAAATCGTAATTGACTATCAAGTTATCAAAACTATTAAACAGCTTTTTGGAATCTAATTAATAGTATTCACCTTGAACTCTAGAAAATAACCAATAAATGCAAAATGCAAACAGGTTTTTTAAATTCAATTAATTATTTTCGAGGGATAGCCATAGTAATTATTGTTTTCGGTCATAGCTATGGCTTGTCTAGGTTTGATGTAGATACACTATTTGACAAAACTTTTTTTTCGTTGATTAAACAAGGTAGTGTATATTTTATATTTATTTCTGGGTTTTTGTTTCATCATATATATTTTGTCAAAAATGCAAATTTTAATTATCTAAAGTTTCTAAAAAAGAAAATAAACTACGTATTTATTCCTTACTTAGTGATTTCTATTATTCCTATAGTTACTAGAGTTTTATATTTAGATAACCGAGAGTATGTAGCTAGCTGGGCAGCGAACAACAAATTACTATCAATATTATGGTATATAGGAACAGGTAGAATATTTGTTGCTTATTGGTATATTCCTACTGGCATGATCTTGTTTGTTCTTTCTCCTTTAGTTATTTGGTTAATAAGATCCAAATACTGTTTACCAATAATTATTTTTTTGCTTAGTATCTCTTTAGTTATACATCGACCTTTTCTTAATCTCAATCCAATTCATTCAGCCCTGTATTTTTTTCCTGTATACGTTTTAGGTTGTCATGCTTCTAAGCACAGACAAGATATATATTCATATATGAAAAACAAAAAAATTCTTTTTGCTGGATTTGCCGTTCTATTAGCACTAATTGAAGCTATATTTTGGGATTATCCTGGTGGACTACAACGAAAATATTTATTTTCTGTTGATGAAACCTGGTCAGTAAATGTTATCGATATTATTTTGATTCAAAAACTAATAGTTTGTTTTCTACTCATGTCCTGGCTTCATGCTTATGAAAAAGTAGACATCAAAATTCTAAACCAGCTAGCCCAGAAAAGCTTTGCAATTTATTTTATTCATCCCATTTTGATGAGTTTGGGACGGTGGGCGTTATTTAGAAATAACTTATACTATGAAGGTAACTACTTACTTTGGTTTACTGTTGGTTTTTGCTTATTATTTATTTCTATGGGAGTAGCCCAAATCATAAAATCAATTTTCAAACAAAATAGTCGTTATCTAATTGGATGGTAAAGTAAATTTACTTGCGATCGCGTCTACTAATTATCTAGTTCTTTAGCAGCCTTAATTAAATAACGCTGGATATAATCTTTGAACATAGGTTGCAAAGCATAACTACATTCATTTTCTACTATCAGAGAATGCTCTTTGAGAAAATCAATAACCTTTAATATTTCATTTTGAGGATAGTTTATTCTATGAAATAACTTAGGTAAAGTATGATTGTTGAAGCTAAAAGCCAGCCAATAAACTATCTCTTTGGCAATACCATCTA
The DNA here is from genome assembly GCA_965218345.1 of Waterburya sp. Taxonomy (GTDB): domain Bacteria; phylum Cyanobacteriota; class Cyanobacteriia; order Cyanobacteriales; family Xenococcaceae; genus Waterburya. The sequence goes on along the minus strand of CBDCKS010000002.1, from coordinate 2,730,974 downwards.
GAAATCTTAACTCTTTTTCAATTATCATATCTATTTCTTTAATGTAAGGCACATACATATGATAAATATTTTGATCGGATACTGGCAGGTAGGTAAAATTTTCGATCACAATATTAATTAATTCAGGGTTGTTCTGATAATATGCACAAATTTGCCCCCAAACTTCTTGAGAAATGTTTTTAATAATTTTAGTTTGAAAAATTGACCAGAGAACATCAGATCTTATTCCTTGCAAAGCCAGTAATTTGACTCTATCGCTACTGTAATAGCTTAACTGATTGATACTATTGCGGCTGGTTGCAATTACTAAACTTTGATGATTGGTTGTAATTAGGCAACGTAAAAACTGAGCATATTGCTCGTATCCCGAAAGATAGTGAGTTGCCATATTTTTGAATTCAACAATCGAATCTAAATCATCTAAGATTAATAGACATCGATATTTTTGTAAATATAAAGTTAAGTTTACTAGTAGCTTATTTAGATCTGAACTAGTATCTAAATCAGGGTTTAAAATGTGTAAACAGAACTGAATTGAATCTTTTAATTCCAAACTATTACTTATTGATAAATAAATAACTCGATGAAATTTATCTTTTAATATTTCTGCTGCTCTTATTGCCAAAGTAGTTTTGCCACAGCCAATCATTCCTGTCATCATAATAAACTGACAATTTGGATCGCGACTCCATTCCTCTAGCTGGGCTAACTCTATTTTTCTGCCTCGAAAATTTGCTATTTTTGGAGCTATTAAAGAAATACTATCTATCTCTTGTTTTGAACTACTAACAACAGTAGCTGCTTCTTGGATATTGGTACTTTTTGCTTGTTTAGTCGCCGAAAATGTATTAGAAGCAAATTCTAAAATTTGCCTTCTAATAAAACTATTACAGTTATTTTTATTTACCTGTTGTCCAAAAGCCTGAGATAACATTTTCCATAGTTCAGACCCTGATGTTTTGATATACTCCATGCCATAATTATGTTCAATGGCAATTTGCGAGTAAGTTTTTCCTTGCAAAGACTTGACAAAAATTATTTCTTGTACTTTATTAAGATGCTTGGGATGTATTTTGTCATCTATTATGCAGATAGCCTGCTGTAAATCAAGATTACTTCTCACCATAATTAAAACTTAGATTTTTTGAAATTCAATGATTGGTGTTTATGAAATTCAGCTCAAAAAATCCCCAGAATATTTCGTTTTACGGGATTGACACACTGTACAAAACTGTACAAATTACGTATTCTGTGCATCAAGTTAATTTGGTTGTTTTAAGCTTGTATTCTAGTTTTCTGGTCAATAGCGATCGCCAGGAAATCGCTAATCAATTGAATTGTAAATGCCTAAAAGCTATAAGCCACAGGCATCATTAACGGGTCAATGCGTAACTTCTAACTTTTTTTAAATGCAAGCTTTGGTGACTTGTTACAGGTATCCTACCATCACTAGAAGGATAAAAACTAGGTTCATTCGATCTTATAAACTACCTTTGAGACATTTTAATATAGATGATATAGATGCAAATCTTTTTCCTGGTTTGGCAATATAAGAGCCAAAATAGATTAAATGGTTAAAAAAAAGCTTATATTGGCATTTTAGCCTCAGTTGTTAGCTTAAGCCTCTTTTTAAACAGTATTTTTTTATTTATGTCAAAAATTTAGCCCTTTAAAAAGCTCTTGTAAACTTAATATTATTAATTTATATGGTTATAATTATTTATATCTCATAACATTAATAATGATTGAAAACGCGATTTCGTCGCGTTTTATACCATTTTCTTCAATTTGGCTAAAGAAAATACAATTTCTGAGACTAGATAGAAAAACTTAGTTCAAATCTCAAATAAACTGTAAAACTCTTTAATTCGCTGCAAAGCCTCCTGAAACTCAGATTCGGAAATTGACAGTACAAAACGGCAATAGTTTGGTAACCCAGTCCAGGTAGCACCATTGATCGTTAGTCCGACACTTGAAAACAAAACGGTAGTAATAGAATCGCCATCAATAACTGTTTCATATTTAACATTATTTTGTTCGTAAGATACTGTTTTGCCCAAAAAGAAACTTGGTTTTGCTACTAAAAATAATCCGCCCTGTGGGTTAATGGATGTCCAACCAGACTGCTGTAATACTTCTGTTAACTGGTTTGCTCTTTGCTGTAGAAGTTGACTCTGAGCTTTTCGATGTTGGATAAGTTCAGCATCGCCTCTGACCACCCCCTCAAAAAATCGACGCATAGCATACATAGTGGTCTGGGGAAGCTGACCAGGAATAAATTCTGCTATTTGCCCAACTATAGCTGCACTGGGAGAATATAAATAGCCAAAACGTATTCCCGCTGCGGAAAATTCCTTGGAAATGCCACCAAGTAAAATTAAGTTAGTTGAATTGCTGTGACGACGATCTTGCAGCCATGATAAATCAGTTTTGGGCTGGGACTGGTCAAATTCCAGACCAGAAAAAATCGTGTCTAAGACAACTTTTGCTTTATACTGCCAGGCTAATTGAATAATTGACTGTAATTCTTGAGCAGAATATAACGCTCCTGTGGGATTAGCAATAGGTGCATTAAGATAAAGCCAAGGATTAGCAGTAGTTTTAAGAATCTGCTCTAGGTTAGATAAATCGATTTTAAAACCTTTGGCTGGGTGTCCCAATACCGTTTGTACTCTAACTCCATAGAAATCTAGGGTTGCGCGGAAATAACCGTAAGCACCTTGGGGAAAGATAAAAGATCCTTGTTCTTGACGGCATTGCTGCACCACCGCACTAAATAAGGATGCTACTCCAGAGCCATAGATAAAATTATCCCGATCGCCGTATTTAATTCCGTATTTTTGCGAACAGATAGCAGATAGGGGTTTATATATTTCACATTCTTCTGAGGTGATATCCTGTCTGGCAAAGGCTTCGGCGATCGCTTTATTGAGTGCTTTAGGACTTGGTAAACAGTTTTCACCATAGTCTAGGCGAATAGTTGATGGTTTAAAAGGTAATTCACTTTCCTTGATTGCAGGGTGAGCAAAGGCTTTGTTTGCACTGGCTGAACGCTCTAAGGTAAAAGAAGAGACAGAGGCTCGAAACCCATCAAGCTCACTATTAGCTGGCTGCACTCTTGTAGTCTGGAAGTGTAATAACTGTTCTAAAAGCTGTTGATAGAAATATTGGGTAATCAAGCAAACGCGACTGTAGCTCAACTCTGCTGCTCTAATTAAATCTTGTTGAATTGGCTTAGAGTTAGTTATGCAAATACATAAGGATAAGCTCGGATAAAGTCTATTTTTAATTAAATCTGCCACTAAGATTACACGATCTGGCAGACCTCGATCTGCTAGGTATTCAAACAAACCATTGTCTACAGGGTTGCTAGAAAGATTTAAATTATCTGAAATATCCACTACTAGTAGTGCGCCAATTTCTTGGGCTGTATTGACTAAAGATTCAAAAGGCTCTTGAGCAGTCATTTCAAAAGCTTTGAGTCCTGTAACTACTAGCTTTGGACGTAGCTTGGTCATCAATTTGCCAACTAAGGGAATGCGTCGTGGGGCTTCAACAACCTGCTGACTGCCATGGTAACTTAGGGGCAGTAGGTGCTGCAAACCTTCATCAATAAGAATTAATGATGGCTCATAAATTGTTAACAGGTTAGCGATCGCTTCTTTTCTAGAGGGGGTAATAATCAAATCATCAGGCTGCCAAAGAATTGCATGATAGTTGCGAAAATAAGCCGTAATGCGATCGCGTAATCCTGGTTCTCCTGCTGTCAGCCCATAGGGAGAATAGCTATGGTTATTGAGGTAATTAAATAAGGATGCTAGCCAGTAAAATCTTTCTTCCGCCACATCTGCATCATTTTCCGTCAAATCTAGCGCGTTTTTTACCCCTTGCAAGCTAGGATGCTGTAGTACGGCGAAAATTTGTTTGAGCCAGCTGGGATAAGCCAAAACTCCTTCATATACGGAGACGGAATGATATATCTTGCCTCCCTGCTGGCTGTAAACTTGGGCAGTAGCAGCACTAATTGGCACATTACTACGGGAAGTCATAAAAAACTCAAACCGATGACCTGTAGCCTGTTCGATCTCTACTAAGCCAGAAATATCTGTATCGGGATCTTGTTCGACTCTGGTTTGCCAGATATGGCGAATTTCTAAACCCCGTCTGGTCATCAGTCGCTCTAGTACGGATGCGCCTGGTCTGCCCCCAAAGTTAAAGATAACTTTGCCTGTTGGTCTGAGCAATTGAATTGACTGTTCGATCGCCTTTGCGAGTAGACCTAAGCCAAACTGATCCTCTACATAGCCCTGTTTTTCGCAATAATTACTCAAAGAATGGAGAAATTCGTCATTAGCTCCTTGATTAACCAAATCTCGCATTACCTCTAGTTCTGGATTGAGTACTTGAGGAATACAGCCCACAATGCGATCTAAGGGATGGGGATAATCGTCAAAAAATTCTAGTAAATCTGATTCGGCAAATTTAACGCGGTCAATTAAAGTCTTTTGTTCCCTATCTAAGATAGGATTCCCTTGTTCGTCTAAAGCGTTTAAATATAGATTTAATTGCGAACAGACGATCGCCCGTGGATTAATATCAACTCCATAAATAACTTCAGGTAAAGAATTTAAAGCGATCGCCAAAGTAATCCAGCCACTACCACAGCCCAACTCTACCACCCGACGAGTATAAAACTCCTCGGCGGGATAGCGTAATATGCCCTCGTAAAAAGTAAACGACCATTCTTCAGGGGCAAAGATACTGGGAAATAACAAGAGTAAAAGCTCACGGCGATCGCCACTATAGGTTTTAACCGTTTGAGTAACAAAAGAAAAGTAATAATCTTGCTGATTTTTCGACTGCCAAGTCTGATAAATTAAGCCGAAAAATCGCCGACTTTGAGCTTGTGTCTCAGGAGATTTTAAACTATTTAAAAGTTCGCTAAATGCAGCAAAAGCGTTGGCACTAGAATGGCTGCAATATTCTAAAAATTGTTCAACATTAGATAACAAGGATAGTGAAGTCACAATTATTGTTTATTCTGGTATACGAGAATTACCGTCGATAAAAGCCTATTTAAGATTATTTTTATTTTAAGTCTATTGTGATAAAGCTAACGTTCGGCTGCTGTATGCCATTTACGATCTTATGTTAACGATTTAAAGCTCAAAACCAAACTTATTTTCGAGATGTAACTTGCTAATAAATTGTTAATACTTCAACCAGACCTCTATACATTATAATTCGGTCAGTTTCTTGGTAATTCTTCGAGACTTATTGTTTTTTAAAATTTCCCACGAATAAAAATTAAGATAGCGATGATTAATGTTCTTATAGCTGACGATCAAAATTTTGTCCGCAAAACTTTAGAATCATATCTAAAGCCAGAGTTAGATCTTAATGTAATTGGTTTTGCTGAAAATGGAGAAGTCGCGATCGCTCAAGTGACAAAACTAAAGCCAGACGTGGTTTTGATGGATATTGAGATGCCAGTTATGGATGGTTTTGCTGCTACAAAAGCTATTGTTCAACAATTTGCCGATACCAAAGTTTTAATACTTAGTATCCATGACCGAAAGCAGGATATTGCTGATGCTCTAGAGTTGGGGGCAAAAGGTTATTTGCTAAAAAACACCACTGCCCAAGAATTAACCGATGCAATTCGGCACGTTCACAAAGGCTATTTTCAATTAGCATTGGAATTAGTAGAAAAACACCTTGGTAAAGCCACAATAACAAGTTCCCCATTAAAACAAGATTACGATCTAAATCATAAATTAGAAGTTGTCGATTCGGTTTTGGCTAAAATTGAACAAAAAGTTAGTACATTTGAAAGATCGACTCTCCAAAACTTAAATGAAACTGTGGAAAATATTGTTAAACAAGAAATGCACCTTCGCAGAGAGCGAGATGCCAATCTGCAATTCAAGCTGGATCGTTTAAGACATAAAATTAATCAATTTGAAAAAAATACTGGTTTGGCTATAAAAGTACAGCTTATGGTTAATCTATTTTTGATTTTCACTGTGTGTACTCTAAGCTACTTTGTTTTTATCGAGTAATAAATGGGTTTAAAGTAGCAATGCTTTAAAGTAGCAGATAGCAGATAACAAGTAGCAATTACTCTTTCAGCTTTTTCGTTGTTGCAATCTGAATTTTTATTATTTGATTTAATTCATCTAGCATCATTGCCAATTTTGATTCTGAGACAATATTATTATCAATTAAAAGTAATATCCAGTAGCGAGTTTCACTGGCTTCTTTTAAGTTATATGACCTAAAAATTCCACACATATTTTGTGACATAGATTATATCGTTGTATATACTTTATACGATAAGTTTTTAATTTATATGAAGTTTCTTAAACAATACACTATTTCTTTTTTCTGCATCATTGATTAATTTTGTGAAAGAAATAATCTCGACGTAAGTATTAAGTCTTGTATTGTATCCAAAATATCCCCCTAAATCTGGTGTCGGGAAAAAAGTGGCATTTTCAGCAAATTCTTTTATTTTCGATGTTAAATCACAAATTATGTATACATAAAAGGGAGTGCTATTTGCTAGGCTTATTAGCCTACCGTTCTCGTCTTCATAATTGCCAGACTGGATTTTTCTTACATAATCGTAAACTTGAGTTACTGGATTTTCTTTTTCAGAATAACCATCTCTCATAGGACGTTTAAATTCAACTATAACTACGGAAGAGTAAGGCTGTTGTTCTCCTTCCACCAAAGCTATAGGATTATTGAATACAAGTAGGTCTGGTCGTCTAGTACTATTTACACTTAGATCTTCTAGACTATCTAATGCCTGATCTGAAGATAAATATCTATGATATGTTAGCCTTTCATCAATAATCCAAAGGTTTTGCTCATCAAAATTGATCTCATCAGATGTTCGTCTCAAAGGAAAAATTATTTCGTGAATATCCTTTTCAAGCTTAAATCTGCCGTCATCATCTTTTCTAAGATTTTTCTTGAAAAGTTCCAGAATTATTTTTCTGTGAACTACGTATTTTGCTAATTTTGCCTGACCAAAATCTGTGTACTGCTCTAAAAATTCGTGATATTTCTGACTATATTCAGGATATTTTTCAAAGCAATCAATTGGATCGCTTAATATTTGTTTTCCAGTCTCTTTTAATGAAATCTCAAACTGGGACATTAATCCATGTAGCTGAAACTCAAGCTGAGTATCATTTAAACTAGGAGAAAGATGCTCTAATTCTTTTGAAGCATATTTTAATAAAGGACGATATTCGGGAGCATCTTTCCGAATATACTGTTTAAACCTTTCTATTTTGTTTTCTTGTATTTGTTTGAGATATGGAGACAATGTATTGTCAATAACTTCTGTTACTGCCATTTTAAGATCATAAAAAGATACATCTCCAAACTCTTTAGAAGTCAACAAATCATAATCTTCAGAGATAGTAAAGCTAGTTCTTTCAGAGTTAACATTATTGTCTAAATATTCTCCAGAAACAAAAGCTAAATACTTAAACAACTTTCCATTTTCATCTCTGATTTTTCTTGTAGGTGATAAGTCAACTATATACTGACTGAGATCTTCATCTAAAACTACTCTCTGATGTCCACAGAAAAATAGTCTGTGATCGGATGTACTGCTGTTATAAAATCTAAGGCTTTTAATATTAAAATTACATTTTCCAATGTTAATGTCTTTAGTTTCAGTATATTTTTTTATATCCTCAGCAAAGAATTTATTAATATCTAGACTCTTTTCTCCGTCAATAACTTCTATAGTAGGGACATTTTCTAGTAAAAAATATGAAATACAATGCTCAAAGATTTTAAGTCCTATTTTTTCTATATCTTGAGGACATTTTATTTTATAGTGACCTTGTAGACCTTTCAGCTTAATAGTAGTCTTATTTTTAATATCTGTAGAATCAATAACTTTATTTTCATGAAAAGATATTGGTTTTTCTGCACTTGTAAAATTAAATTTACGATGATAGTATTTTCCTAATTCTTGGTAATAGCTTTCTACTTCTACATTTGTAAATGCTTTTAGCCATAAGAATCTACCTACACCTTTAGATCCTTTGACAAGTTTGTGTGAGCTATCCGCAGTTAGAAAAGATTTATAATTTTGCGTATTAAACCCTATTCCATTGTCTATAACAGTAAATCCTTCTACTGGAGAGGTATCTCCACCGTCAAGAAGTCTTATCTCCTCAAAAGGTCTGTTGATAATAACTTGAATAACACCATCTTTGATGCTTTCTTTTTTAACTTCTTCAATAGATTGAATTGAATTTACTACTGCTTCAAATAATGGAAGCATAACTTTGGAAATAGGGAGCTTTATCTTTCTAACTTTGTTTACAACATCTGTGTTAAATATATCTGTGGTTATCATTTAAAATTCTTATAAAAAATAATTGTAAATTCAATGCTCACTTCAGAGTTGCAAACTAGGAAGCCTAGTCTAGTATACATTTGTACTGTTTAATATATATTAAAATATATTGAATTACTTGCGATTATTTTACACTGTTTAAACTTTTGAAAATCCCTGTATCTAGCTCAAACAAAATTTTACAAGTCCCTGTTCCACCGTTACGATTCTTTCCTACAATTATCTCCATTATGCTTAAGTTGTCAGTATCATCGTTGTAGTAATCGTCCCGATACAGCATCAAACCCAAATCCATGTCCTGCTCGATATCACCACTGTCTTTTATATCAGACATTAAAGGGCGTTTATTTGCCTGAGATTCAACACCTCGATTGATTTGAGCCAATGCCACAAAAGGAACGTCAAACTCTTTAGCAATGTCTTTAAATGCCCCTGAAAACTTACCTACTGTCTGCGCTCTATTCCCTGCTGCTCTGTCGCCAAGCTTCTGAATATAATCTAAGACTACTAAGCCTAGTTCGCCTTTCTCAGAAACGATTCTGCGCAGGACAGAACGAACTTTAGAAGGTGTTAGCTGAGTAGCAGGAGTATCGTCGATGATGATAGGTAATTCAGCCAATTGAGTCAAACCATTAACTAAAACATCATATTCATCCTCGTAAATTTCATTGTGTATTAGCCTATGAGAATCAATACCAGAGTGCATTGAGAGGAATCTTTTAGTTAGCTGTTCGCTCGACATCTCAGCCGAGAAGAAGACTACAGGCTTTTGTTGCTCGCTGGCAATGTGATTAGCCAGATGGCAAGCCAACCAAGTTTTGCCCATAGAAGCTCTAGCAGCAATTACAATCAAATCTTGTTTAATTAATCCCCCAATCAGAGCATCTAAATCATCTAATCCAGTAGAATAGGCAGGAGATGAACCTTGTTCTATTTTGTTGAATACTGATGCCAGACAATCGTCAATCGGTATAGGTTTGAATTTGTCTTGCTTGTTGGTAGTAAGGTTAAATATTTTCTCTTCTGAGGTATTGAAAACTGTTTCTAGTTCGGTAGCATTATCATATCCCAAAGCCTCAATTTCATTAGCTGTTGCTATGAGTTGACGACGCTGATACTTTTCTAAAGCCAGATTAATGTAGCGGTCAATATTAGTTGCTGAGACAGTACGATTAAGCAGTTGAGATAACTTGGCTGTACCTCCTGCTTTAGTTAATGATTTATGGTCTTTTAACCAAGTAGAAATGCCCATAAAGTCTGTCAACTTGTCTTTATTATGTAACTCTAATGCTGCTTTGTAAATATGACGATGGGCAGCAACATAAAATGCCTCAACAGGGAGGATAGAAGCAGCAATACTAATAGCACCAGGGTCAAATAAAATGCTTCCTAATATGGCTTCTTCAGCTTCTATGTTAGTGGGGGGGAATTTGTTATCAGTCATCTTGATTGTTGAATAAATTGCTTAATTGCTTGAGCTTGTTAGGAGAAATTAATTTCTTATTTGCTTTATCTGTAGCAGTAACGATTTTTGGTTGTGGGGAAACTGATGGCTTACTAGAGGTGGGTTCTGCTTTTATCCAACCTTCTTTGATTGCCTTGTTCAGCCAACCGCCAGGGTTAGGAATATCTTGTTTGAAAGATTGCTCTTTGAGTGCTTCAATTGCAGCTAATACAGTTTCTTCGCTGGCTACCTTAATAGTTTTAGTGAGAGTTGGATTCAGAGTAATTCCCAGCTCATCTAATTCCGATTGGACATCCTTGAAAGCAGCAGATTTGGTCTTTCTCTTTTTGTCAATAGGTGTAACTTTTCTGGCAATTTCTTGTTCGCCCAATTTACTTTTCAAGTCTTCATTTTGTTTCTGTAATCTTTCTACCTGAGATTCCAAATAATGAACTCGATAAACTTGACCAGCTAAAGCTTCACACTTACGTTTGAGTTCTTTATTCTCCGCTTCCAGCTTTTTGATTCTCTCTTGAAGACGGGTGACTACTTTGCCATGAGACGTAGAATTAGGTTTGGCTACAGGAGAAACAGGTAAAGAGTTTTGTTTGCTTCTTAGCACTCCTATATGTTGCTTTATCTCTGGATATTTATAGAGATAACTAACACTAACCTGCGCTTCTCTAGCTATAGTGTGAAAGTTGATCTTGGCATTGAGTTTCTGCAATCGCTCAATAGCTTGATAAACTCGATCCTGAGATTCTTGCTTCCTCTGTTCCTGAGTCTTTTTGAGGTTATTGACTCTAAACTCTCTTGTATCATCGTTACCGCTGCTCATGCTGCCTCCTGTAACGATGCAATTATTTTGTCTAGTTGGTCGGCTTGTCTACTAAATTGTTCTACTAATACACCTTGACCATTCGCTAAAGCTCGTGACTCTTTGGCTCTCAATTCATCACGGAGTTTGATGTATTGTCCAAGTTTCTCAGGGAAGGCAACAAAAGAGTGACAAGTATAACAAGCTCTAAACTTGTTGCAACGCTCATTTAACGGTAGCCCACAGTAGCCATAAATAGGTGTGTTAATATGGTCGCCAGGAAGATCTAATTTATGAGCTTGAGGATCTTTCCAGAAGGATTTAGGTAATGATTCATATTGATGGTATTGACCATCTGCATTAAACAGAGCTTTTTGAATATGACCTGCTTCTTTTTCAATTAGTTCACAACTAACTTGAGTGTAAAAATTACTCGTTGTTGCCAATCTTTTGTGTCCAGCCCATGCACTAACTACTGACAAGTCGTGTCCTTGCTCAAATAATTGAGTTAGGCGTGTATGCCTAATTAAATGTGGACTAAATGTCGCTAACTTACCATTATCATCCCGAATATCTTCTGTTTCGATTAGATATTCAATCGCTCCATAAAACAGGCTATTATTTTTCGGTATTACTTTTTGAACAGGATCTATATTGCTATATTGCCTTGTGCTTGAAGGTCGCTGATAATGACAAAACAAGTAATCCCATTCAGTTCCCCATAATTGCTCTATGTAATCCTGCTGTTCTTGAACTACTTTGGCAATGATTCTTGTAATTGGAACTGTGTGAAAATCTCGGTTTTTTCCACGTTGCCAAGTAATGCTCCAGTGGCTACCCTCTTGTACCAAACAGCCTTTCTTTAATAAAGCTAGTTCTCCAGGTCGCATTGCTGTGAAAAAAGCAATAATCCACATTCTAGCAATAGGCTCTGGTAGCTTATGTAAATTGCTTTCAATCTGTTCTCGAACGCTATCTGGTATTGGGTCAGGATTGCTTACCTTCGCTTTAGGATAATCATTATCTCTTACAAGATCTGGGTCAAGTACAAACCAATTCTGCACATTACCAGTCCAGAAGAAATCTCTAAGTGTCGAGAGTCTTTTTCTGGTAGCGTCTACACCCGTATTATCCCAAGCGAGAAAATCAAGAATTAAACTTCGGCTAATTAAATTTATATTAGTTATATTTTTCTCTACTAAATACCGAGAAAAAATACGAAGATTAATCAAATGATACTCAATTGCACCTATAGGTTTATTGAGCTTACAGAGGTGGTATGTGTAGTGCTTGGTTAAATTTCTAAACCAGTTTGTTTTTACAGTATGAAAGTTAGCAATTAGAATCTTCTCTTGTTTATTTGCTGGTGATTTAATTGCCCTAATATCCCATTTATCGTCTTGAAAAGAAAATGGCTTAACTGGTCTTTTATGAGCATATTGACCTAAATTGCTTTCCGTAAGATCTATTGATTCTCTAGTTTTAGTTCCACAAATATTACACGTAAAACGCTGCTTTTTTTTAGATTGGCTAGCAAGCCTGATATCCCTTGAATTACATTCTTTATTGGGGCAAGCAAACTCTCCTATTTTATAATCTTTGTTCCAATTAATACCAGTATTACTATTAGGAAATTTTATATTTACACACTGAGAAATTCTTTTTCTACATTTGGAGCATCTAAATAGTTTCCTATTTGTATAATTGTCTTTGCCAGCTAAACGTAAACCTTGAATATCGCAATGAGGACAAATAAATTCATGCTGATAATCTCTAGACCAATTTATTTCCATCATCTGTTTTCTTCTACACCTTGAATAATCGCACTTAAGTTATTCCTGTCATCTTCTAATCCTTGTTGTTGCCTAGTCATAGAAAGTGTTTTGGCTACCTTTAATTCTTCCTCGACTCTCGCAAAATCTTCTTTGAGATAATTCAAATCACCATCGGTTATTCGCCAATATTCGCATCTCCAGCAAGCATTAACTGTTTGACAGGGTGATTTTAAAATTGGTCGATGGCATTCCCCGTATTGGGTTGTAAAAGGATACATTTTGCGACGAATAAATTCAGTAATCGGATTTTTACCTTTAATTATTTCGACTACTTTTCCCGATATATCATGATATTTTTTATCCTTAATCAACTCCTCAAATTCATCTCCTAATGTTTGCTTAAGAAGATGTTGATAATGGGGCAACATATCTGGACTACGATGTCTGAGATATTTTTGAGCAATTAAATCTCTGACACCTGCATTGGTCATAACAGTACCCACTGTCCTTCTAAATTGATGAGATTTAAACTCGTAGATTTCACCTTCTGAAGTAAGGATGTTAATTTTTTCGGCTAATCTATTCAGCCATAAGTTAAAAGTACCTGTACTCATCACACTAGAGTTAGGAGAAAAAGAAAGAGTTCCATCTTTGCGATGATGACCAGGATGATTGCTACAAAATAAATTATCAAATTTATCACCGAAAATTTGTTTTATGTATTTTTGTTGTTCTTTAATTACTGCAACTAATTCTGGAACAGTTATTGGTATTTCATCTTTAATGTCGTATTTCTCTGTTGTAAGACGAAGCCTCCATTGCTTACCTCTTTTCCTCAGACAGTCCAATGGTAAATTTAAAAGTTCGCCACCTCGAATACCTGTTGTTTTTATTACCAGGATCATCCTCTGTACTGGTTCTGGCAAGTAATGTAGATTTTCTTCTAGTTGATGCCAAACTTCTTCGGGAATGTAGTCAACTTCATCGTTGTTAACATGAACTCTGTTGCGCTTGCCTCTAAACCAATAAGTATTAACATCAATCCATCCTTCAGTACGGCAGGTATCGAAAAAATTGCAGATTGTACTTCGATAATGTCCCAGAGAGCTATCTTTTAGCCCTTTAGCTTTTAGATAATAGTCAAATTCTTCAAATACTTGATTATCTATATGTTTGGGACTGTAAATATTTCTTTTGTCTAAAAACTTAGAGAATCCTCTCAAATAAATAACAAACCCTTTGATGGTATTACCAGGCTGATTTGGTTTGGCTTTGACTAATATGTATAGCTTGACAAGAAGTCTAAACCAATCTTGAGAAATACTCTGAAAGTTAAGAGTCCATACTTTTTGATGCGGACTAATCTTCAAGTTTAAATCATTAACTGTATGCCATATATTTTTTTGTAGCAGAGGATTTAATAATAATTGCGACGGTAGCTTTTCTTCAAATAGATCTTGATAATCGTCTAGCCAATCAAATTGATTTAAGCTCATTTTTCTTCTCTCTCGATTACTTCCCATAGATTTGTTTCGTTGATGACATGAGAATAGACATCCAAAGTGGTAGCAATACTAGCGTGACCCAACAAATATTTGACTCTCTCTGGTGAATATCCCGCTTTCAAAAGACGAGTGGCATAAGTATGTCTAAATAAATGTGGATAAACTCTAATACCTGTTTTTTCTTCCAAGCCTGTAAGTATTTTGTTAGGCAATGTCAGCATTATTGGCGCACCGATATCCCCTTCCCAGATATTGACAAACACATATTCTGAATCCACGCCTGGATACTCATTCATTAAGTACTCGTCATATAGTTGGAGCAGCTCCTTAGTTACTGGAATTGTCCTCTCTTTTGTCTTAACTAATGCTCCATTAGGGTTGTCTTCTCTTCTGACTACTCGAATAAAGTAATCTCCAAAATCCCCAACGTCTTCGTGTTTTAAGCCACAAAGCGCACCTTTACGTATGCCAGTTCCGTTAAACATCAGAATCATTAGCTTGTCCCTAAGATTGCTACAGGCATCAACTAATGTTTCTATTTGCTCATCGGTCAGACAGCCTGGGAATTTCTTAGTTTCTTTGAGTTTGACTAACTTTTCCCTGGTTGGTTTTGCTTTGGCAATACCAGTCAATATACCTGTCGTACCGACTCTGGTGTTCCCCGTTTTATAGATCGCATGAAACCTCTCAAACTCGCTAAAATCAACTGTTTGGTTGCACAGGTGATAGTCGTAGAAAGTTGACACAGCAGTAATCGCTCTATTAATAGTCTTCTCCGATCTATCGGCTTCTACTGGCTGTAGAGAAATCACCTTTGTATCTCCTACTCTCAACCAATAAGCAAAGTCCTCTAAATCCTGATGAATATTTACATTACGCCAATCCAAGCACTTATGGTCGAGAAATTCCCACCATCGCTTTAAATCTGTTCCATAGGCTTGTACAGTATTAGGCGACTTGGTAGCGCATAAAGAAGTCAAATAACGCTGTATCGGTTCGATTACCTGATAGTCTTCATCCAGCATTATCCAGATGGTTTTATTTGTGTGTGGGTCAGTTCCTTTCTGTAGTGTGAGCATCATGTATTAACTATACACCATAATACTCGTAAAAGAATATAGAATTTGGGTAATTGTAACTTTACTCAACAGAAAAAAATACAACCATTGTTGTTGTTGTTTATTATTAATATTGAGGGTTATATAATTTAAAGCAATAGTTAGTTTAGATTTAAAATCTGCTCTCGATTGTGCGAACTAAGCCTCACAGCAGTTTGCACCAATGCTAGTGCCACTTCTAAGAAGTTGTTTAGACAAAACTTTACCAGCATCATCGTATTTTCTCTTGTTTAATTCTACATAGACTTTTATTACTCTATTCGCAAAATTTCTAGTTCTATCTTGTATCGAAATGTTATGATTATTCATTATAAAATTAAGTTACACAACTTAATTTTATCATTGACAAGCTTTACTTAAGTAGCAAATTTTGAACTTTCTTAATTGCTATCTGCTATCTGCTAATTGCTACTTAAGTTATTAGTTATTGTTTAACTCCCTGAATCACTGGGCTAATTCCTTCATTATCAAAAGGTTGAGGATTTCCTTGCCAATTAAAATCGCTGATGCGCAGGCTAAACGAACCAACTTTTAATACAGGATTATAGCGAAGAGTAATATTGTGAGTTCGACGACTGTATTCTAAAAGGTAATCTGTACTGATTTCCTGGTTATCATTTAAATCAATAGATGTCTGAACCCCTACGCGAATTGGTCCATAAATTTGTTGAGTCAATCCCAGATCGAGGACTTGACGATCGACCAAGCGATCGAAGAGAAAAGGCGATTCATCCCCACGGAGATTTTGCGAGTAACCAAGCTTAAATCCTGTATAGTCGAGCCAAGAACGAGAAAAGTGACCTATTTGTCCTTGAATACCGATAGTTCCCTCTAAAGATAATTGACTATCACTATTGCTATAAAAACTACCTACTCCTGAAACTCCTGTATATATTTGTAAATAGGGAACTACAGGCACGGGAGTATAGCGCAATCCTTGGTATTGGGTACTTGGCAACGCTGTTCCAGACCAGATAGGAAAGTTTTTATTGAGAAACACTGCTCCTTGATAACGAGTAAGGTTGATGCGGTCATTGTTTCTATCTGCGTTAAGCAGGTCTTGTCTATCGGTATCGGCATTGATGTTTTGAACTGAAGCCTGATATCTTAAATTAACACCAGTATTGCCGATCGCAATATTGGGAGAAGTCACCACCCCACCAATACTACTTCTGACTGTTTGAAAGCCTAAAGAACCATTAAATAGGCGATCGCGATAATTGTATGCCAGAGCGAATGTATAAGGATTAGCTAAATTACCTACCGTTTGCTGTATGCCAACCTTTGCTCGTAAATTGTCTCCTATATTGTCAAAATTAAAGCTGGTTAAGGAAAAATTTGCTCCAAAATTGCTGCGAGGGGTCAAATTTGCCTGAAAATTACTTCTCAAGCCCAATGTTGCCAAATCAAATCCCCCTTCATCAGCATTGCTAAAGCTAAAAGTAGTGGGAAATAAAGCTCTCTCCAAAAAGTATTGTGGAGTAATATTCAAGCTATATTTTGTCCCGTCAAGAAGACGCAAAGTTTTCTCTATATATAAACCGCCTCTGTCTTCCCCATCAAAAGCCAGATTAAATAATCCACCACCTCGACCAGGGCGACCATCAAAGACATAGGAACTAGCTAAAAGCGGTAAAGCCAAACTATCATCAATTACCACACGAGACTTGGTAGTAGTCAGTTTATTTACTAAAGGAGAAACCTGTTCAAAAGTAGCGGTTTTGGCGCGTAATTCTAGTTCAGGAGGAGAAAAAGGATCGTTAGTCAGACGTAGATTGTCTGCTTTCCAGTTAGCTCCTGCAAAGTCTATTTGTTTAGCCTGAAAGCGTAGACGATTAATTGTCCCGCCTACGGAATTATTGCTATTATTTACATCTCTGCTGCTGCCTATAGTTGCCCCAATACCCTCACCAGCAGTGACGTTTGTTAAGGGTTGGGCGTTGATCAAGCGATCGCTCAAGGCTCGATCGAAAATCGTTTGTTCTGGTGATAATTTCTGGTTAACATTAGTGTCTTGACTTAGGCTGGGCTGATAGATTTCGCCCCTGGCATTAAAAATCATCCCGCGATCGCTAACTAGATAATATTCAAATTTTTCTCCCCGTAATACCTGTTGCCCTCGTTTAAGGACGACATTACCCTTAGCAACTGCCAGACGATCGCTTAAATTTATTTCCAGGCGATCGCTAGTCATCACAGATTGAGCAAAACGCATGACTACATTACCTTGAGCCGTAATTACTTTTCTTTGTTCGTCATATTCTTGGCGATCGGCAATTACCTCGATTACCTCAATTTCTTCAATCGGAATTGATGGTTGAAACTGGTTATTAGTCGGTATTTGAAATTTTCTTTGCTCACCTTGGCGTTCTTGAGTAATTAAATAACGAGGAGAATTTATTGTAATGTCTGAATCTGGCTGCGTGGTTAATAAATTTAGTTTACTAGGCAGAAAACTCGCTTTTGTCTTAACTTCAGACAATGGCGAAGCTAAAGAAGATGTTTGTAAAAAACACGCCCATAGAGTTATTCCAGCGCAATATCGCAACAAGTCAACCATAGACACTTTTCAACAACAAAACAACAACTCAGTAGTATAACTCTTTCGACGTTGCTGATTTAGCGAACGAGCGCGGTCTTTACCAGAAGTAAGGCGCACTTCCGCAACTGATGCCTTGAGTTAAAGGGCATATTCTGAGGGCGTAATTTTGAGCTTAAATCTCTCGCAAAGAAGCAAAGCGGTGCGACGACAGGGGTTAAATTTTATTTAGTGCATTGTCATAGAGAGTTGGTATTAAATCGAAACTAATAACTAATAACTAATAACTAATAACTACGAGCAGTATTACTTCGACTTTCATGCATTAAATCAGCAACGCCTAACTTTGTTAGGAAGTAAATTAATCGAGTAAGCGAGAAAACTCTTTAGCAATTAGCCAGTAACATTCGCAGGCATGAGCTTCTAGCTTTTCGTGAGAGACAATACGTATCAAGCCACGTTGATAGTGAATAATATCTGCTTTTTTGAAATTGTTAGCTACTTCGGTTACACCAGTACGGCGAACTCCCAGCATTTGGGAGATAAATTCTTGAGTTAACTGAAATTCATCTTGTTGAAGATTGTCTCGTAGCATGAGTAACCAATAAGCAAATCGCTGTTCGAGGTTGTGATAGCGATTACAGGCAGCAGTTTGACCAAGCTGGATGATGCGAGCTTGAATGTAGCGCATCAGCAGAAATTTTAACGCTCCTTGACGATCCAACTCTGCTTTTAAATGTTCGGCAGCAATTCGATAGCCACCGTCACCCACCTGAACTACAGCGGCAGAGTTTGTATGACCAGTATTTAAGATAATTGGTAGTCCCACCATGCCTTCATTGCCAATGATTCCAATCTCTATTGTTGAACCGTTTTCCATAATTGCCACGGTAGAAACAATTGAGTGAGAGGGAAAGTAAGCATATTTGTAGTCTTCTCCAGCATGATAAAGAACTTCATTTTGAGTCAGCTTTACTGGTTCTAAATGGGGAGAAAGGCGTTGATAATCTTCGGTTGATAGAGCAGCTAAGAGCCGATTGACTGGCTTGCTCAAATTGGGTGAGGACAATTTGTACATACTTCAAGATTTTAGATTTTACTACAGTTAGCTAGGCAACCTATACCAAATCATTTTGTCCAAAATGATTTGGTATTTTTTATTTTGATTAAAATTATTAGCGTAACTATTTTTTGAAGTATAATTTACTACATTGTAATTTTGCAGCGAGTTGTAGGTGAAGCAGTCAGTATAAAACAAAAAGCAAATAAATAACTATTTTGTTTTGCTATTTGCTATTTGCTATTTGCTATTTGCTACCATGTTCGGGCTAATAGCTAATAGCTTTTTCGATAAATGCTTTTTATGACATTTCGTCTGGTTTTACCTCTTCAGCTTCAGTTTCTTCTTCCATTGCCTCGACGATAAACAGTTTAGCTAACTTATCGTAAATACCTGCGCCAATGTATTGAGGATATTTATGCGATCGACTGTAAAGCCAAATTAAATTATCTCCATAATAAATGCGTACATCTTTGAATAAACCTTTGCAGCTTGGTATCAAAGAATTAGCTTTGTTTAAAGCATCTGTCCAACGAGTATACTGTGCCGCAAAACCAGGAGTTATAACTCGAAACATTCTAATCTAATTAATTATGAAAAAATGTAAATAGTATTACTGATTATTCTATCTTCAATTTAGGAAAGCAAATGGAAAGCAGTTGGATGGATTTGACATTTGGTGTAGTGGCATTATTTATTGTCATTAGTGGTTTATTTCTGCTGTTTCAAGGCGTTGGTGCTATGAATAAAAAAGATTAGGGCAACTACATATAGGCATGATTTAATAGATTTTTTGCAGAATTGTTTCTAAGGTATCGCACTATCATATAGGAAGAGCTTTAGTAAACAAGATTTTGTAATCATGGATGTTAAATTAATTCTGCTAGTTTTAACAGGAATTTTCACCGTTACCTGTTTGTTCTTTGGTACTAAAGGCGGTTATTATGACACCGACAAATATGATGGTAACGGTTCAGCCCATTGATTATTTGATTATTAAACTTATAATCAGTAATTATTAGTTAGAAAGTATTTGCTCAATCGTTTAAATTAAGCTTAACTTCTCTTTAAATTAGATCGAACTTTGTTGCTGCTATAACCTAAGATTTTAAACAAAGACGCGTGTTGAATGTTTGTGGCGATCTTTAGTTGTCAGGAGCTTTATATGAGTAAGAGTCAGGGAAAAGCTTTATCTAGCCCCCTGCCTTTATCCTGTTTTGTGTATGGAGCAGGTCACGGAGATGAAGGCATTTGTTTACTGTTGCAGATTGGTAATTATCGCATTTTATTAGATTGCGGTTTAGAAAATTTGCCACTATTGCTTGAAAAAAATCAGCCTCCAGTAGATCTGATTTTTTGCTCTCATGCTCACGAGGATCACTGTCGGGGATTATTACAGCTACATCAGGCTTTTCCTCAACTGCCAATTTATACTAGTGAAGTTACGTCTAAATTACTGGCTGTTCATTGGCATGATGAAGATCGTCTTGAGCAGCCAAATTGGTGTACGATAGTTCCCTGGCGATCGCCAGTAAACATTAGCCAAGACCTACAGATAGAATTATTGCCTGCGGGACATTTGCCTGGTGCTGCTGCTATTGTCGTTACCTACACTACTTCAGAACGTAGCTACAGAGTGATGTATACGGGAGATTTTTCTGTTTCCAACTTTCAGCTAGTCGAAGGAATGTCCATTGATAGTCTGCGGGGACTATCTCCTGACATTTTGATTATAGAAGGCAGTTATGGCACTGTACGGCATCCCCATCGTCGCCTCCAGGAAAAGCAGTTAATGGAGCGTATTTACCAAGCCTTGATGCAGGACAAAAATGTGTTACTTCCTGTGCCTTCAATAGGCTTAGGGCAAGAAATACTCAAATTATTGCGATCGCACCATCAGTTTACAGGCAAAAATATTGATATTTGGGTGGATGATTCTGTCGCTGTTGCCTGTGATATTTATCTAGATTTATTGTCTGAATTTCCTGTATCTGTCCGCAATTTTGCCAAGCATCAATCTTTGTTTTGGGACGAACGGATCTCCCCCAAAATGCGTCGTCTGAATTCTTTGGATAATATAGCTTCTGACCAGAAAGCTGGGGTATTTTTGGTAGATTATCGCAGTGACTTATGGGAATATCCAGCTACAGAGACAAGAGAATGGTCGATCTTATTACCAGAACATCCCCAGGAATACATTCACCCTGATTCACCACAGCTAGAGTTGCTCCATAGCCTATCTTCGGTGTCTATTGAGACTTATTTATTGGCTGAACATAGTGATGGGCGCAACACTACACAATTAATACACAATTTACGACCCCAGCACGTTATTTTTGTCCACGGCTCGTTAAACTATTTGTTGGAGCTTGCTAGTTTAGAAGAATTGCGTAACCGCTATCAGATTCATGCTCCTGTTCGAGAAATGTTAGTAGAGTTGCCCATTGGCGATCGCTTTGTACAGCCAAAAGCACCTCAGCCTATATTTTATGAAGGAGAGCTAAATGAAGTTGGTTCGGCGATCGCCATGATTTTACCCGATCACATCAGCAACGACACTAGATGGAAAAACATCGCCGATACTGGCATTATCCAAGTACGTTGGCAGGGAGATGAGCTAGTAGTTCGGGGAGTATCTCAAAGAGAACTACTTAGTTCTAATAGCCAAGGGCGAATAGCATCAGATTTAGACTGCTGCGATCGCTGTTTACACTATGGCAATCAACGTTGCTGGAATCAAATGTCGCCTCTTTACGGTTTTAAGGTAGTGCCAGAAGGCTACTGTCCAGTTTTTGAAGCCAAAGAAGAAGCCAATTGAGACCCCCTGACCTGGGGCGCATTTAATCTAACTGCTGTGACGGGGTGACGAGGAGCGTATTCACAAGTAGCAAGTAACAAGTAAAGATATGCAGCTAGTTAAACTGTCCCAATAGCTAGTTAATTTTGCCTCTACTTCCGAAAACTTTTTACTCCCTGCGGGGGGTACCCCTTGGCTACTCTATACTTGTTACTTTCCCAAGTCCTTTTGTCCCCAAGTCCCCAAGTCTTACAGATCGATGAGTGGGTAACATCAATTAGTAGCTAATCTTGATTGTGTTCTGGTGAGGGGGGATGGATCTGCTCTGCTTCAGGACAGTCATCGGAAACTGTAATTTCGCTGTTGGTTTTGGAAACCGAAGCCAGCTTTTGGGTAACAGCACCGATACTTTCTAGGCGCACCATTTCTTCCCAGGAGCTAATTTCGTCTTCTTCTTCTGTCTCATAGCGAATTGTTACAATATCTCCCTCGAAATCAACAATACATCCGCCTTCAATCCAGCGTTGCTGATCCCGCAAGAAAATACAAACTTCACGACCATCTTGACAGAGTTGATAAATCTTGCGGTGTAACATGGGTTTTCCTCTGTGAGTAACTCCTATTTTGGCACGATAACACAAGGCTTAACTTGCGATTAGTATTTGATGGTAACAAATCTTAGGTGAATTCTGGGGTTATTTTACTGGCGTTGGTTCTTTTTCTAGGTAACGCAAAAATTCTAATAGCTGTTCATCAGTCAAGTGAAGACGACTGCGTTTACCGTAGCGAGTCTTTAAAAATTCTCGTCCGTCATCTTTTGTCCAGCCCAATCTTTTGATTTCAATATCAGTTTTTTGCTTAATTTCATTAAAATCGATGGTTTCTGTTGCTTCAGACTCTGGATTTAAATTAACATTAGAAGTTGGCAGTTGAGAAGTGATATTATTTTCAGCTAGAGGATTGCTGTATTGCTCCTTGGCAGCCGTCCCCTCGAATAAGTTACCAGAATTAATTGCTGGCTCAGGATTTAAGTTGATTTCTGGATTTTCAGGTTCGAGAAAAGGTTCTGGTGGTGGCGGTTCGGAAACTATAGTTGGTTCGATTTTTGCTGTAGAAGTTTCAGGCTCAATAGCTGGTGAAGGTTTTGATAGATCGCTGCTATCGTTATTATCCCTAATGTTGCTGTTCGTATTTGCTAGGACTGAGGGCATCTGCTTAGAGTTACTAAGCTTATCTGGCAAAGTAGAGTTGACGGCTGATTTTTCTGTTTTCAGATTATAAGCAGCAGTTTGATGCAGATCTAAAGCCAAAGTGGCGATCGCTCTTTCTCTGGCTTTGTCTTCTGCCACTTCGATTTTGTCCGCTGCTGCCAAACCAGTAGCTAAAACAATATTGTCTATCTGAACTGAAGCTTTGACAATGTAGATTCCTCGGTCTATTTTTACCAAATCACTGACCAAACTTCCTTGAGGATATCGTTCACGAAATTTAGTTAGCATCATATCCTTTAGATTTATCTTTAGTTTGTTAGTATTAATTTACTATTTATTGCTCACAGAAAAAAGAAATTTGCCAATCAGCATTGAGAATTTACAATAGATACTGACTTGACTATAAAATAACTCGTAGTTTTTGTAATTGCGATTTAGATTATTATTGATTTATTGGCGATCGCAAGCTAGAACTATTGGCTGTAAAAAGTGCAAATTGGGTGGATGATAAATCTCACCATAACTTTTAAATCTGCTTCGCGGTTAGCTACAGGCTATAATCTTTAAGCTATAAGCCAATTAAAACTAGATTTAAACTACTTTTAATTGAAGGCTCTTCATCTTTTCAAGATAGAAGGCGGGACTCAAATCCAAGCTTAGAGCTTAGAGCTTAGAAGCTCCCAACGAAGTGAGTAAAAGCCATTATTTAAGTAAGGAGACTATTGGCCGATAACTCTCTCAAACTCTATAAAAATGCAGAGTAACAACCTAGCGACCTACATTTTGATATCTTAACCTCTGTTGTGTATGTAAAGAGAGATTCCCTTTTCAGGGACACCCCAACCGCGAAAGTAGTTTCGGTCTCAGAAAACCCTGGCATGAGGTGCAGACCATAGGGTACGAGTCACAGATTACTCCGCCACGTCCCGCATAAAGCTGTTCCTAAACGGAACAGCACGGGGACTTCTAAACGGACGGAGCCTTCTTGCTCAATAGCCTCAACGGGGGAAACCCCCGCAACGGCTTTTCGCGCTGCTGTGACCGTTGGTTAATATAGTCATTTTCGTTGTAGTTACTAAATTACTATTGGATAAGGATAATTTTTAGATGGAATTTTCAATCGCTACATTATTAGCTCAGTTCGTTGATGATAAATTAGTCGCGGGCAAAAATTTAGAAAAAAAACTTGGTTGTGAAGACGAAGAGGGAATTCAAAAACTACAGATAACTCTTGATGCTTTAGAAAAAATTAGCGTTTTAACTAAAGAAAGAGGCAAATATCGTCGTCTGTATGAAGATGGCGTAGTCGAAGCAAAATTAAGATGCTCTAGTAAGGGATTTTGCTTTGCCATTCAAGATGAAGAAAATGCCGATGACATTTATGTGCGAGAAAGCCACTTAAGTAATGCCTGGAATGGCGATCGCGTTTTTGTCAAAATCATCAAAGAAGGCAGTCGTCGTCGCTCTCCTGAAGGTGAAGTTAAGTTAATTTTAGAACGGTCTAATCCTTCATTATTAGCCACGGTTACGGCAAAAGAAGAAAAATATCGAGCCATACCCCTTGATGACCGCTTATTATTTGAACTTGACCTCAAAGACAACGGCAAAGACCTCCAGGCAGCTATAGAACACCTAGTCCACGTATCAGTCCTGCGCTATCCTCTAGGGCAACATCCCCCGTTAGGTCAGGTAACCAAAGTGTTAGGTAGTGATGCGGAGGAAGCTGCCGATGTTGATATTGTTTCTTGTAAACACGATTTGCCCCAGGATTTTCCTAAAAAAGCGATCGCTGCTACTGCTAAATTACCCAGTGCGCGTATACCCGCAGCCGAAAGCAAAAGTCGTTTGGATTTAAAAGACAAGCTAACTTTTACCATTGAATCTGAGTCTAATCTAGCCAATAGTGACTGGATTGAGAATGCTTTTACCTTAGAAAAAACTGAATCAGACAACTGGCAGCTAGGAATACACATTGCCGATGTAGCTCATTACATAGAACAAGATACGATCTTAGATCGCATAGCCAGAAAACGGGGTATTGCCGTAAATCTTCGCAAGCAAGTTTTGCCTTTGTTTCCTGAAAAAGTTAGTAAGCTTTGTTCTTTAATTCCAGGTAAAAATCGTCTGGCAGTTTCGGTAATAATTACTTTAGATGCCCAAGGCAATATTGTTGAATATCAAATTGCACCGACCGTAATTTCTGTAGATCATCAGCTTACCTATCAAGAAACCCAAGAATTAATCAGTGGCGAAGAAAAACCAGGGAAAAAGCTAGCATCTCTCGTGCCGATGTTATCAGATTTGTTTTTTACCCTAAGTCCATTAGTTAAAGCTCAACGCCTGCAAAGGGGAGGTTTAGAAGTAACCACACCAGAAATTCATAGTCTTTTCAAAGATGAGGGAAGAGTGGGAACAATTTTGGGAGTGTCCGCTTTACCTGTGCATTCGATGCTAACAGAATTAACAATCCTGGCAGGAAAAGTAGTTGCCGAACATCTACAGGCATTGGAACTACCAGGAGTTTACTGTACTCAAGCAGAGCCAGACATAGAAGAGCTTGAAGATTTAATCAAGCTGGGTAATAACCTAGGCTTAGAGCTTAATATTAATGTAGAAGACACTGTATCTTCCCAAGACTATCAAAGACTTACGGAGCAGTTTAATACGTCTTCGGCAGTGATGGTGTTAAATTATCTGTTGCAAACCACCTTTAAACCAGTCAAGTATCTGACTAAACCAGGAAAACACTTTGGCTTGGCTTATGACAATGGTTATACTCACTGCATCTCCCCTGGTCAGAGATACGTCGATTTGATCATTCAGCGGATTTTGAAGGCAGTATTTGAGCATGGACGCGATCGCCGTCATAGTCGTACCAAAGAGGGTGTAGACCTAACTAGCAGCAGTTGTCACGGACAAATCAACTGGAAGGTATTGCCTCCGACTATTCAAGAGCAGATTGAAACCGATATTCAAACTACGCTACCATTTTTAAATGACCGCGAAAAACAGGCAGAAGATGCAGAAAAAGATCTGGCGGGACTGAAAAAAGCCGAACAAATGAAAGAACGTACAGGTAAAATCTTTGAAGGCTTAATCACAGGAGTACAGTCCTATGGTTTCTTTGTCGAAATTGAAGACTTACTAGTAGAAGGTTTAGTTCATGTTAGTTCTCTAAAAGACGACTGGTACGAATACCGCTCTCGTAATAGCTGTTTAGTCGGTCGAAAAAATCGTACGGCATATCGTTTGGGCGATCGCGTCGAGGTAGAAGTAAAAAGTGTAGACTACTATCGTCAGCAAATCGATCTAGTTACCGTTGGCGGTGGCAGCGAGGCACAGAATGCTGATTGGGAAGAGGAATAATAGGTAATGGGTAATGGGTAATGGGTAATAAGTTTACTGTTCCCAATCCCCCATAACCAGTCCATAAAGTAATTGCAGAAAATAAGCACCATTTCAAAGGAGCGAGTACATTGAAAGATCGGATAGTTGAGCAGGTAATCGACCTAGCAAAAAAAAAGGGTATCAAAGCCGAGGTTTATTATGCTTCTAGTCGGGATACGCCGATTGAATTTGCTAACAATCGCTTAAAGTCGTTAGAAACAAAAGCATCTGAAGGTATTGCCTTGAGGGTAATTGCCGATAATAAATTGGGTTTTGCTAGCTCTACAGATTTGACTCGTTTAGCAGATTTAGTAGATGCAGCAGTGGCTACGGCAGAGATTGGCGATCCTGTAGAGTTTGATTTTACTCAAGACGTTAATTATGTTGAACCCGAAGATAATTATCAGTTTCCCAACACTGAGAAGCTAGTCAATGTGGGAGAAGATTTAATCGGCAAAGTTCATCAGTACAACCAAAATATATTGGTTGATGTCAGTTTTCATAGTCGTTCAGGTATTGAAAAGCTAGCTACTACTACCGATGTTTATACCGAGCAAAATGGTCAAAGTCTTAGTGCAGTCATCTCAGGTAATTTAGTAAGAGGCGAGGACTTTTTACAGGCTTATGCTTATGAAGTAACAAGCGATCGCCAGCCTGATTATGAAGCAATTTTACACAAGCTAATCCAAAAATATCAGCACGCAGAAGGCAAAGCAAGTATTACCAGCGGGACATATCCTGTATTGTTTACCCCCAGTGCAGCCAGCAGCACCATGGGCAGTATGTTTGGCACAATTTTTTCTGGTCAATCGATAGTGCAGAAAGCTTCTCCCTTAACTGATAAATTAGGCGAAAAAATATTTGATGAGCGCATCAATGTCTTTGAAGATCCTAGTTTGGGAGTTTCTGCCTGTAAGTTTGATGATGAAGGAGTAGAAACCAGCAAAAAGCATTTAATCGATCGGGGTGTTGTCAAGCAGTTTTACTGGGATAGACGCTGGGCTGCCCGTCATGGTGTACAGTCTAGTGGAAATGGTTTTCGGGGTGGTATATCTCGTCCTAGCCCCAGTCTAGCCAATGTTTGTCTTGACCCTGGTAAAACCAGCGTCGATAAACTCATTGCTGGCATGGAGGAAGGTATTATTGTCGATCAGGTTTTGGGTGCAGGACAATCTAATGTTTTGGCAGGAGAATTTTCCGTCAACATCGATTTAGGTTATAAAGTCGAACAGGGAAAAATTGTCGGCAGGGTAAAAGATACAATGGTGGCAGGAAACATTTTTGAAGCTTTCAATAATGTGGTGGATATGAGCGATCGCCCTGAATGGGTAGGTAGCAGTTCTTATGTTCCCCATATTCTTTTTGCCAAGTTAGGCGTGGCAGCTAGACAATGAACAATTATCAATGAACAATGAACAATGAACAGTTTTTTAAGATTTTTGTTGCCGATTTTGTGTTTGATAACCTTATTGACTGGCTGCGTTGATTACGAAGTGGGGGTAAATTTTAAGACTCCCTATAGTGGCGAGATTACGCAGCATATTAAAGTTGACGACAAGCTAACCAGCCTTGCACCATCAGATACGAGACAGTGGTTAAACAGTTTAGAAAAGCGATCGCGCCAGTTCAGAGGAAGCGTCAAAAAGCTTGATTCTCAAGAACTTTTGCTAACCATTCCCTTTAGTAACGGTACAGAATTAGCACAAAAGTTCAATCAGCTTTTTCAAACTACTATTGTTCCCAACGCGACTATCCCTCAAGACAAAGTTGAGTTGATTGAGCTTAATTCTCAGGTAGATTTACATCAAAGCAATCTGATTTTTGTTGAACGTAACAGCATCGATTTGGCTATAGACTTGAGAGCGTTAGGAGTCCTAAGTAGACAAGAAAATATTGTCATCGATCGAGATTCTTTGGCTGACTTGAAGTTTCAGCTAAATACACCTTGGATTGCTCACAGCATCTCCAATGCAAATAACCTTCAGCCAATCAAAAACACCCTTAAAAAAGGTTTAGTTTGGCAACTCCATCCAGGAGAGGTAAATCATATTAAAGCCGTATTTTGGCTACCTAGCCCCATCGGTATCGGTACAGCAATGATCATTTTGCTAATGATTGCTGGTTTCTTGCTTAAATATCGTCGTTTTCCTGGTGTAGCTTAACTACTGACGTTAGGAAAGAGTAAACTTAAAAGCTATGAATAATATTCCAGATAGTCAGACTCAAATATCAGCAGCAGAAGGACAAGAATTAATGCGATCTCTTTTGCATAAGGAAGGTACTTGGGTAGAGTGGGGGCAAATTTGCCAAAAGCTGCAAAAAGCTGGATATAGTAGCCAGAAAATCTTTGAAGATACTGGCTTTCAAAATAGCCAGCAAAATTTGGTCATTGTGGCTGCTCAAGTTTTTGATAATTTAGTTCAGGGTGATGTTGCACCAGAGATATTAGAATACTATAGAGGACCTCGCAGCGATGTATTATATGAGTTTCGGGTATTAAACCAGAAACAGCGAGTTGATGCTAGCCTGCTTGCTTATGAAAAACGCCTGGACATAGACGGGGCGCATATAGTAGCCAAAGCGGTACAGGATGTGTCGCGGATGTCTCAACTACCAGATGCCTTTACTAATCATCCTGGAGATTGGGTAGCATACATATCTTGGAAAAGAGCCAAAAGCAAAAAAGATCTTCAAGAGCGATCGCGTTTAATTGCTCAAGGATTAAAATTTGCCCATTCTAGTGCTGCTAGAGACGAAATCACCAAGCTTTTAAGTGACTTTACCGTAGTCAAAACTGCCACTGCACCATTGTTACCCTTATATCGCTTAGAATCAGAAGAAGAGTTGCCTCGTATTGTGCCTTTGGCTGGTTCATATCCCCTTGGCGATCGAGAGATACAGGCAATAGATAAAGTAGAAATTAAACAGCCTTTTGGCAATATACAGGCTACGGTTGGTACTTATATACCTGTTCCTGGTTGGCAAACGGTTCTCAAAGCAGATGATCCTGTAGCGTATTTATGTCCGAGTAACCTCCTACCAAAATATCTTGGTGGCAATATCGAAGAAGTTTTGGTCATCTTAGATCGAACTAATAAAACCTGGGATGTTGGCAGCTATTTTGTAGCCGAAATAGAAAAGAAACTAGAGGTACGTTGGTTTGAAACTGAACCCAATGTAGCAATTGTTGGTCAACTAGTCCTGATTTTGCGTCCCAAGAAAATACTAGATGAAGGCAATCTTATTCAACCTTGGCAAATGGACGATTAAGCCCATTCCAGTACTTTTTGTTTGAGAATTAATTGGATTGATTACACCTTGGGCGAGAAAATTAACCGCTAGACAAACCCAGCCAGTTGCTGTAGAGCGATGGTGCTTCGATTTCTAATTCATACCAAATCAGTAAATGTTTGCGACACATAAAAATAATCTGAGGGTAGGGCGAGGCACACCCCACCCTACGAGCGATCTGTTGTGTTCTTTTTTCTATTTGGTATCAGTAAGGTTCATACAAGAATCATCCCCAGAGCGATCGATAATTGCCGCTTTGAGAGTATGCCAAGCAAGAGTTACACATTTAACTTTGATTGGGTAACGGCTGACACCCTCGATCGCTTTTAAACGCGCGTAGTCAGAATCTAACTTGGTCTTACCTAACATTACTTGATGAAAATGCTCAATTGTTCCTTGCACTTGAGCGATTGTTTTGCCTTTAACTGTCTCAATCATTAGATCGGCAGAGGCTAAACATAAAGCACAACCCGAACCCGTAAATTTTAAGTCATTAATAGTGCCTGTTTCGTCCACAGCCATAGTTATTTCGATGCGATCGCCACAATAGGGATTCTCTAGTTTTTTAGCTCGATTAACGGGATTTGCTTTACCAAAGTGACGGGGATTTTTGGCACGATCTAAAATAGTTTGCTGATATAAACGACGTTCTTTTAAAGTAATAGTCATATTTTTAGTAATTTTTGATAATCTGCTGGAGTATCTATATCAACCGCAGCTTCTGGTAAATCTAAATTAAAGGTGCGATCGCTGTATTGATTTAATAGTTGTTTGGCACCGCCTTTTTGCTTCATTTTAAGTAACTCAGGTATAAGAGTGAGATCGAATAAAGCAGGTACGCCAAGAGTGTCACTATAGTTAGATGCCACTGCTTTTAATTGATTCTGACAATAACGCTCTATTAAGCGATTGTAAACTTGGGCGGTAATAAAAGGTTGATCTGCTAAAGCCACAATAATTGCTTCAAAATTAACCTTCATCTGTAGCAAAGCTTTAATTCCTGTCGCTATCGAAGTACTCATGCCCTGTTGCCATTGAGTATTATAAGTAACACATATTGGTAGATCGCTTATTTCGGTCGAAATGCGATCGCTGTTTGCTCCAAGCACGACTATAATGCGATCGCAATTACTTTTAACCACTATATTTGCAGCATGACGAATCAAACTAGTTCCCTTGTAGGATAATAACTGCTTAGGCGTTCCCATTCTTCTAGACTCTCCAGCAGCTAATAAGACTAATGAAACTTGGGGATAATTCATAGATCGGACTTAGAGATAATGAACAAAGCAGCGATCTCCTAAATCATAAGATTGGAGTTTAGATTGATCGCTTAAATCTACCTCCTCATACCCAAGTCGGATCAGGAGTTTAATGCTTCTGCGGTTCTCTGGATGCACTGTAGCCCACCATTTAGTTCCTGGTACAGCTACCGCAAGGTATTCATGCCACCAATGCATCGCCTCAAATGCTAATCCTTTCCCCCACCAGGCTTCACCCAATAAATATGCTACCTCGCCCCACCCACCGTAGCTTGTAGCCTCAAGCCGACCGATAGCTGTAAAACATCTATTCTTCAGATATACTACTACGTTAAACCATTGCTCGGCAGGCGTTATTAAATTCACAGGTCCATTCATACGGGCAGTGTATTCTGCCCTGAGTTCCTCTAGTGTCGGTGGTCTTGGATCGATAAAAGCGAGGACGGAGGGTGTCGTCAGAATGGAAAACAGATCGTCAGCATGGGCGGTGGTGAGTGGCTTAAAAAATAGGTTCTTACTCTGCGTTACTGTCATTTTGCCAAACTCGATCACAACACTAATAATTTATTCGCTATTCTTACTCAAAACATAGTTCGGCGCGTCAGAATGAATCGGTGCGCTGCGATCTTTGAGAAATCCGCCTTGACGGTTTTGGATAACGGCTTGAATTTCAGCAATAATTGATAAAGCGATTTCTTCTGGATTATCTGCACCTATATCCAATCCTACAGGACTGTATAATTCTTGTTCTGGTGGAAAAATACAGTCTTCAGCTTTCAAATCTTGAAGCAGTCGGTTAGTTCTTTTTTTTGGTCCAAGTATGCCAATATATTTTACAGAAATGTTGCTTAACGTCTGTAAAAACTCTAAATCGTCAAGATAATTATGGCTCATTGTCACGGCTACAGTTTGATCGTTAAAATTAATTTGCGAACTGAGTTTATCAGTAGAACCAAGGATAACGCGATCGCCTGATTGAAAACGTTCTTTTGTCTGGATACGTGCTTGAGGATCGATTACAGTAACGTACCAGCCTAATTGTTTAGCAAAATGGACTACGGGAAGTACATCAAAACCCGCACCAAAAATAACTAAATTAATCGGTGGAACAATTACCTCTAGAAAAACCTCTACTATGCCCTCTGTTAAGACATAAGCTTGAGATATAGACTTTTTTTGTTGTAATACTGATTGAAGAGCTTTTTTAGCGATCGCTTCTAATTCTGGATTATCGATGCTAGAAACCATCCTACCGTCTGGATAAAGTAAAACGCGATCAATACTCTTTTTTACCCCAGTTGTCTCTGCGTTAAATACAGTTGCTACTGCACCAGCTTGTTCAGTAGACAAACACTGTTCTATGACATTTAAAGCATCTAGTTGTTCTGCATTCAATCGTTCAATGAGGATATATGCCAGACCCTGACAGCCCAAGCCCAAACCCCAAATCAGGTCATCTTCGGAAGTAGTATCATATTTAACCAGACTAGGTATGCCAGTTTTAAGAACTTCGTGCGATCGCTTTACGACATCACTTTCCAAACAACCACCGCTAATCGTTCCTATTTGCTTGTCATCTGAGGTTACT
This sequence comes from Waterburya sp., assembly GCA_965218345.1. GTDB lineage: Bacteria > Cyanobacteriota > Cyanobacteriia > Cyanobacteriales > Xenococcaceae > Waterburya. Next base: position 2,698,791 of record CBDCKS010000002.1, on the reverse strand, counting down.
AGCATTCTCGCCCCTGGTGTACGATATGCAGAGCCTTCTACCTTTACTAAAGTTGCCAAAGCTGCCGTTTGCTGTCGCTCTCTAAGCTGTTTCCAGGCTGAAATAATATCTTGTAGTTCTTTCATAAGCTTTAACGTCGATAGTTTAGCGATTGGACATGAAGTCTTTGACCTAAGTTTTGTATACAAGTAATTCTTTTGTCGCCAAACTGTTTTTTTGCCTAATCTTAACTTCGAGGATTATGAGCTTCCATATATGCTCGTAGTAACTTATTGATTTGAGTCTGATAGCCTTTACCTTGAGATTTGAACCAATTTAAAACATCGCGATCGATTCGCAAAGTAACTTGAGACTTCTTTCGATCTTGAGGTAAACCCTTTCTGACTACTGCCTTGGCAAATTGCTCTGGCGTAATCTCAGGACAATCGGATAGATCGATCTCTTCGTCAGTCATAAGATCGAGCCTGTTCCAGTCTGTTTTAGATTTGCTCGAAGTAGGTTTTTTGTTCATATTTAGTTGCTTTTCTGACTGAAATGATGCGGATGAGATCTTCACTTTCTGTATGAACAATGGCAACAACGCGCCCTTAAAGCAAACCAAAAGTTACGAATCTTTCTTCTCCATAATCAAATCGGTCGTCTTCAATAGTTAGGATCGCTCCGTTAAAAACTGGCGGAACATCTAGAAAATCGATACTGTGCTTACGGAGATTAGAAATTCGTTTTGATTCATCCCATTCAAATTGCATATTTTACATTGTAACTATAAATTGTCGTTACAATACTATGAATCTAATTAGTTTTATAGTTTTTCAATGAACTGCTTTTGTTTATTTATAGTTTGGCTACTACTTAATTATGCTGCGTTTTTAGCAAACTAAGAAACTTACTCTTTTTCTAAATCAGCATGAAATTTTTAGCCGAAAACTTAATTTCGTTATCAATTTTTTATTTTTACAACAACTTATCGGGCGTAATGGGCAAATCGCGAACTCGCTTACCCGTGGCGTGATAAACTGCATTAGCAACGGCTGCTGCTACGCCAGTGGTGCTAATTTCACCTATGCCCCGCGCCCCTAAAGGATTAAAGTGATAGTCGGGTTTTTCCACAAAAATCGCTTCAATTTGGGGAATGTCTGCCTGAATTGGTACGTGATAATCGGCTAAGTTGTGAATAAGCACCCGACCAGAATGAGGATCGAGTAGTGTTTCTTCCATTAATGCCATGCCGATGCCAAAAATAGTCCCGCCGTAAATTTGACTGCGAGCAGTTTTTTGATTGAGTATCCGTCCGACATCAAAAGCCCCAACCATACGGGTAACTTTAACTTGGTTGCGACGGGGATTAATCCGCACTTCAACAAAATGCGCCCCAAAAGATTGAAAAGCAAATTGTTCTGAATCCGCGCCTTCATCTTCTACTACTCCAGGTTTGTTACGGGCTGCTATATACTTATAGCGCGCACCTTGATCCTGTGGAGATACTTCCGCCTCGACCGACGGCAGATTACGACGTTGTAAAACCTCTTGATAAGTTTCTCCAACACTAGGCGAGTCGGCAACAAAAATACGTCCTTGTTCGGTAGCGATGTCTTCTACAGCGTAATTATGAAGTGGTGATTCGGAATCGGCGATCGCCATTTCGATTAATTTAAGACCAGCAGCTTCACAAGCCGAACGCACTGCAGGACTAACGCTGGCTGCGGTAGAAGAACCACCAGATACGGAAGCCTGGGGTAATTTGGTATCGCCCAATTCAAATTTAACTTGCTCTATGGGTAAACCCAAAGTATCGGCAGCAATTTGGGTCATAATTGTATATGTTCCTGTACCGAGGTCGTGGGTAGCACTACTAACCACTACTCGACCATTAGCCAGAATTTGGGCTTTAGCAGAGGCGGGAAAGCGATAGCCTGGATAGGTTGCTGTTGCCATACCCCAACCAATCAGATCCGAACCATCTCGCATCGAACCAGGACGAGGATCGCGGTTTTGCCAACCAAAAGCATCGGCAGCCAGGTGGTAGCATTCAATTAAATGTTTACTCGACCAGGGTTTATCAGACTGAGGATGTCGATCTGCATGATTGATGATGCGAAATTCTAATGGATCGATACCTGCTTTATATGCCAGTTCGTCCATTGCTGATTCTAAAGCATAAGTACCTGATGTTTCACCTGGTCCTCTCATGTAAGTTGGCGTAGCAACGTTTACTCTAGCTACGTTGTGTTTGATCTCTAAATTGGGACAGGCATAAAGTAGAGTAGTCGTCGTCGTGCCACAGGGTTCTATAAAGTCGCCGACAAATGAGGTTTCGGTATCGGTCAAATGGCGAATAGCAGTTAGTTTTCCCGTCTCGTCTGCTGCTAACGTCAGCTTTTGAATGGTGCGTGGACGATGTCCGCAAGCAGAAAACATCTGCTGTCTGGTTAACATTAACCTGACGGGACGATTGACTTTACGAGCAGCGATCGCCGCTAAGAGAGGATGAGTCCAGAAAAATCCTTTACAACCAAAACCACCGCCGACAAAATGGGAAATCACCCTTACTTTTTCTTCAGGTAAGCCCAAGCCTTTTGCCAGCATTCCCCGCGTACCCATCACCCACTGAGTCGAATCATAAACTGTTAATTCATCATCGTTCCATTCGGCGGTAGTGGCAGAAGTTTCCATCGGATTATGATGTTCCAAAGGAGTTGTATAAGTTTCTTCAATCGTTACGGTCGCTTGATTGAGTGCGCTTGACACATTACCCCGACTGGGTTGCAAGCTTTCCCCAGTCATTGTTTTTTCAGCTTCGTGTTTTTCTGACTCTTCTAGAGCTTGTTCCAGGTCAAATATCGGTTTTTCTGTTTCGTAAGTTATTTCAGTCAAGGAAGCAGCGAGTCTTGCTTGCTCATAGGTTTGGGCGATGACAATGCCAATATGTTGACCGTCAAAATAAACGCGATCGCTTTGCAAGGGTAAAAAGTTTTCTCCTGCATGACCACTAGCCATATCGCCACCTGCCAAAGAATTGATCTTTGGGGCATTTTGATGAGTGAGTATCGCTAATACTCCTGGCAACTGTTCGGCTGTAGAAATATCGATCTCTTTAATTCTGCCTTTGGCGATGGTGCTTTGAATTAAATAGCCGTGAGTGATTCCTTCTAGAGGAAATTCAGCCGAATAACAGGCTTCCCCCGTAACTTTGAGCCTTCCGTCTACACGAGAAAGCTCTTTTCCCGTTTGCTGTTGGATATTAGTTCTGTCTTGAGTGCTGGTCATTAATTTATCTCCATTGCTGCGGTGGTCAATAATGCCTGTACCAGTGTCGATTTAGCTACAGGTTCAGACGGTAAAGATGATGTCTTGCCTAGAGCAACTTATCGGGCGTAATAGGCAAATCGCGAACTCGCTTACCCGTGGCGTGATAAACTGCATTAGCAATCGCTGCTGCTACTCCAGTGGTGCTGATTTCACCGATGCCCCTCGCTCCTAAAGGATTAAAGTGATAATCTGGCTTTTCCACAAAAATTGCTTCAATTTGGGGGATATCTGCCTGAATTGGTACGTGATAATCGGCTAAGTTGTGAATAAGCACCCGACCAGAATGGGGGTCGAGTAGTGTTTCTTCAATGAGTGCCATACCGATGCCGAAAATAATCCCGCCATAAATTTGACTGCGAGCAGTTTTTTGATTGAGTATCCGCCCGACATCAAAAGTGCTCACGATCCGGGTCACCCTCACCTGATGGCAACGGGGATTAATCCGCACTTCAACAAAATGCGCCCCAAAAGATTGAAAAGCAAATTGTTCTGAATCCGCGCCTTCATCTTCTACTACTCCAGGTTTGTTACGGGCTGCTATATACTTATAGCGCGCACCTTGATCCTGGGGCAATACTTCCGCCTCTACGAATGGTAAATTATGACGCTGTAAAACTTCTTGATAGGTTTCTCCAACACTAGGCGAGTCGGCAACAAAAATGCGTCCTTGTTCGGTGATAATCTTTTCTACAGCATAATTATAAAGTGGTGACTCAGAGTCGGCGATTGCTAGTTCGATTAATTTAAGACAAGCAGCCTCACAAGCCGAACGCACCACAGGACCAACACTAGCTGCGGTTGAAGAGCCTCCCGATGGAAAGGCAAAGGGTAATTTGGTATCGCCCAATTCAAATTTAACTCGCTCTATGGGTAAACCCAGAGTATCGGCAGCAATTTGGGTCATAATTGTATATGTCCCCGTACCGAGATCGTGGGTAGCACTACTCACCACTACTCGACCATTAGCCAAAATTTGGGCTTTAGCAGCAGCGGATCTGCGAACGGCTCGATAAGTCGCTGTTGCCATACCCCAACCTATTAGCTCGTCTCCCTCTCGCATTGAGCCAGGACGAGAATCGCGATTTTGCCAACCAAAAGCATCGGCAGCGCGGTGATAGCACTCAATTAAATGTTTACTCGACCAGGGTTTATCAGACTGAGGATGTCGATCTGCATGATTGATGATGCGAAATTCTACTGGATCGATACCTGCTTTATATGCCAGTTCGTCCATTGCTGATTCTAAAGCATAAGTACCTGATGTTTCACCTGGTCCTCTCATGTAAGTTGGCGTAGCAACGTTTACTCTAGCTACGTTGTGTTTGATCTCTAAATTGGGACAGGCATAAAGTAGAGTAGTCGTTGTCGTGCCACAGGGTTCTATAAAGTCGCCGACAAATGAGGTTTCGGTATCGGTCAAATGGCGAATAGCAGTTAGTTTTCCCGTCTCGTCTGCTGCTAACGTCAGCTTTTGAATGGTGCGTGGACGATGTCCGCAAGCAGAAAACATCTGCTGTCTGGTTAACATTAACCTGACGGGACGATTGACTTTACGAGCAGCGATCGCCGCTAAGAGAGAATGCGCCGAGAAAAATGCTTTGCAACCAAAAGCACCGCCGATAAAATGAGAAATTACCCAGACTTTTTCTTCGGGTAATCCCAGGCATCTAGCCAATGTTCTCTGCGTGCCCACTACCCACTGAGTCGAATCATAAACGATTAATTCATCATCGTGCCATTCGGCGGTAGTGGCAGAAGCTTCCATCGGGTTGTGATGTTCTAAGGGCGTTGTATAAGTTTCTTCGAGGATGACCGATGCCTGATTGAGTGCGCTTGACACCACATCGCCACAAACGGATTGCAAGCTTTCCTCAGTCAATGTTTTTTCAGCATCATGTTTTTCTGGCTGTTCTAAGGCTTGTTTTAGGTCAAATATTGGTTCTTCTGTTTCGTAAGTTATTTCAGTCAAGGAAGCAGCGAGTCTGGCTTGCTCATAGGTTTGGGCAATGACAATGCCAATATGTTGACCGTCATAATAAACCCGATCGCTTTGTAAGGGTAAAAGGGTTTCTACGCTATAACCACTATCAAAATCGGCCCCTTCTAGAGAATTTAGCTTAGGTGCATTTTGATGAGTGAGTATCGCTAATACTCCAGGTAAATATTCTGCTGTAGAAGTATCGATCGCTTTAATTCTTCCTTTAGCAATGGTGCTTTGAATTAAATAGCCGTGAGTGATTCCTTCTAAAGGAAATTCAGCCGAATAACAAGCTTCCCCCGTAACTTTGAGCCTTCCGTCTACACGAGAAAGCTCTTTTCCCGTTTGCTGTTGGATATTAGTTCTGTCTTGAGTGCTGGTCATTAATTTATCTCCATTGCTGAGGCGGTCAATAATGCCTGTACCAGTGTCGATTTAGCTAAATCGATTTTAAAAGCGTTATAAAGATAGGGTTGCGCTCCTTGTAATGCTGCTTCTGCTGCTGCTGTAAAACTTTCCTCGTTAGCAGGCATATTAACTAAAACGCTTTCTGCTTCAGGCGATCGCCAGGGTTTTGTGCCGACTCCTCCCATAGCAACTCTGGCATTAACGATTTTGTCCCCCTCTATTTCTAAAGCTACTGCTGCTGAAACTAAAGCATAAGCATAAGAATGGCGATCGCGTACTTTTAAATAATGCGATCGCTTTGCCCAGGGTAAAGAAGGTATTTCTACGGCTTCGATTAGTTCGCCATGTTCTAATGCCGTTTCAATTTCTGGAGTATCCCCTGGAAGCAAATGAAAATCTTCAAAAGCAATACTCCTTTCTTCAGCATTGGGTTTACGGGTTTGCACTACTGCACCCAAAGCAGCTAAAGCCACGCACATATCCGAGGGATGGGCAGCAATACAGCGATCGCTCGTCCCTAAAACAGCGTTCATTCGATTTATGCCCTCAATTGCCGGACAGCCCGAATTAGGCTCGCGTTTATTACAAGGATAAGAAACATCATGAAAATAAAAACAGCGATTGCGCTGCATTAAATTTCCCCCTGTGGTTGCCATGTTGCGTAACTGAGGCGATGCACCAGCTAAAATTGCTTGAGACAATACAGGATAGCGATCGCGCACTTGGGGATGATAAGCTACCTGAGAATTAGTAGTCGATGCGCCGATACGCAGCACACCATCATTAACGCTAATCTCACGCCCGAGTTTACGAACATCTACCAGGAGTTCTGGAGTTTCCACCCCTTCTTTCCACATATCCATGAAGTTCGTTCCCCCAGCAATAAACTTGGCTTGGGGGTTTTCAGCAACTTGAGTAACAGCATTAGTGCGCTCGCCTGCCCGTTCATAAGTAAAATGTTTCATGCTACTGCCTCGCTTTTTGCTTCTTTTATTGCCTCTAGGATGCCTAAATACGCCCCGCAGCGACAAATGTTCCCACTCATCAGCTCGCGAATTTCCGCGTCAGTTTGAGCCTGTCCTTCAGCAATCAAACCAACGGCAGACATAATCTGTCCTGGGGTACAGTACCCGCATTGAAACCCATCGTGCTTAATAAAGGCTTCCTGCATCGGATGTAGCTTATTATCCTTTGCCAGACCTTCAATAGTGGTAATTTCTTCATCTTCGTAGGCTGCTGCTATGGATAGACAAGAGACAATGCGCTCTCCTTCTACTAAAACCGTACAGGCACCGCACTGTCCATGGTCGCAACCTTTTTTAGTTCCCATTAAGCCCAAATATTCACGCAGGGTATCGAGTAGAGTTACACAGGGTTCGAGTTGCAGCTCGTGTTTCTCCCCGTTAACATTTAACTTCACCTCCATCGTGTTAGAATTAACAGAAGCAGTTTGTCTCTGCGGTAGTGGCATTTGGTCGAGTATTGAGAAGTGCCGATCTGAGTCAGGATTACTCATATTTATTTTTTTCCTTTACTTTAAACTTGTCTTGTTGTCACTTTACAACAATTGATCGGGAGTGATAGGTAGCTCGCGTACCTGCTTGCCTGTCGCGTGATAGACTACAAGGCGCGATCGCACTTTAAGCTTTATCTATCTACGCCAATCAAACGATTCCAAATTGGATAGCCTACTTCATCTTTTGGTACGAATAAGTTATTCTCATCAGCTAACATATCTCCCATTCCCGTAAATTTTTGACGGGCAGGATCGTTAAGATTGATATAGGTCGCACCCTGTTTGAGACGAGTACCTGGTTTTAAGATAGGAATTTGTCTCAACTCATCATGACTAAAGCCTTCTAGCTTCTGCTGTAGCCCATCGACATCCATAGCCGTCCGTTCAAATCTTTTTGGTTGGTTAGCTTCTGGACCAATATTTTGACCAGCCATTGGATGGGGATTGAGATCTCGATCAAATTCGTCTTTTTCGCGATTTATGTAGTTGGGTTGTTCTTGATTGGGCATACTATAAAAACTCTAAAAGATTTTTTTGGTAAATTGAAGTTGCTGACCATAACAGAAAATATTTGCTTTTTAAAAGCCACTGTTATGGCAACGTCTCTTATTTACTAACAAGAAAAGGTAAGCCCAGACCTCTATCTAACGAAATAAACAATTACGACAAAGCTAAGAATTTTTATTAAAGCTCTTTCGCTGTGTAAATCCTAATATTTATATTAATTAATATTTGACCCTTGGATCTAAGACACCATAAACTAAGTCAGCTAATAAGTTAAATAAGACAATTAAAATACCGTAGATAAAGGTAATTGCCATCACCACAGGGGTGTCGCTACGGTAAATAGATTCAATTAATAATGCGCCAATGCCAGGAACGCGGAACACCTGTTCTGTAACTAATGCACCTGTAAAAATAGTGGGAATATCTAGAGCAATTAGAGTAACTACAGGAATTAAAGCATTCCGCAAGACATGATTTTTAATAACCGCAAACTTACTCAAACCTTTCGATAAAGCTGTTGTGACATATTCTTGCTTTAATTCATCCAAAACCGCCGAGCGAATAAAGCGCATTAATATTGCTGCATGATATAACGATAAAACAGCTATGGGCATAATTGATTGTTGGGCTTGGGTAATAAAACTTCGCCAATCTGTTACCTGTAAAGTGCTATTAAAAATAAAGGGAAACCAGCGCAGCTTAACACTAAAAATAATGATAAAAAGTAAGCCTGTAAAAAAAGGCGGAATCGAAAAACCTAAAAAGGCGATCGTCGTGATTACTTGATCCGTAATAGAATAGCGTTTGATTGCTGAAATAATTCCTAGGGGAAAAGCAATTAATAAACCAATGATATAAGCTGTCCCGACAATTAAAAGGGTAGTAGGTAAACGCTGCCATAGTAGTTGTGCCACAGGACTGCGACTGTTAAAAGAATAGCCCATGTCGCCTCGAATAAATGAGCCAAACCATTTAAAGTAACGAATATAGGCTGGGCGATCTAAACCTAAAGATTTACGGATATTTTCTCTCACTTCTGCTGTAATTGCGGGATTTGAAGCAAATTCTCCCAGAGGATCTCCTGGTGCTAACGCCAAAATGGTAAAAATAATTAAACTAATAGCTATGAGAGTTGGTATAGCTATCAATAATCTTTTGATAAAATATTGACCCATATCTTAAATTGTCAAGCATAAAGTAAAGTAGCGATTGTCTTGAATGTCAAATTATTGATGGGCTAAGGAGGGCTAAATTAATTGAACTGCATAAGTCCTAAGTAGGTAGGACAAATTAATTAGAAGATAGTCTCGTTACTTGAGTAACGAGTAATGACTAATGAATAAAAAAAATAGATCGTAATATCTTGCTTACGCTTGTTTTACATTTAATTCCACCCACCTACTTATCTTATTTCTTACCTTTTAGGAAGGTGACTTTTCAATCTGCAAAACCTGATAACTTTTATTGTTAAAAACTGGCTTAAGACGTAGAGTCGCCATACCGTTAGGCCGATCGCATTTAAGATTGCGCTGTTCTTTGTAGAGTACCAGATGGGTTAAGCTATACTTTGCAGCTAGATTATCTAACAACTGACAACTGCGTAGGGTCGCCATGCCGTTAGGCTTATCGACCATAAGATAAAACTCTCTAGCTTGACCAAGACGATTAATCCACTCTAATACCTCAGTATCCTTGTAAGGATGCGTTTTATCGTTAATAAAGATGGGTACTCCAGTACGAAGCCTAAATTTCTTTATGCTCTCTAAATCTGGAGGCACAAGGTAGGTTTGCCCAGATTGTCTCTGTTCTTTAACAAAATCTAGCATCTGATTTGATGTCTTTCCATAGCCAAAAGACAAAATCTGATCTACAGTTCCAGCGATGACTATGATAGAAATAATTGCAATGCTTAAACGAGTGATTAACTTTTGATATTTAGCTATAGATACCTGATATTTATCGAAAGCTGAAAATACAATTTTACCTATAATTATGCTGCTAGAAATTGGCACTAAAAAAATTGACATTCGCCAAGGAGCTATAAAGGCAATAGTATCGCTATCTATTATTAATTGAACAATCGTTGAAGCTACCGTTAAAACAAAAGGAATTAGTAAAATCAAAAAAAGGTTTGTCTTCCTGACTATCCATAAAGCAATAATAACTAGTAGAGCTTGAATATAAGATTTATGATCATCTTGTTTTAACCAAACTTGAGGTAGAGAGTGATGAGGCACTCTGATCCGCACAATAAAATCTTGAGCCTGATGCCAAATTTCAGGAGTTGTCGGCGTAAAGGTCAAGGACATATAGCTATAAACAGGTAATATTAAAGCTAAAGATAATAAGCAGACTAAAATTGCTTTTAAAATGTTCTTTTCTCTTACTAAAATCGTAATTTGATAAGAAAAAGTCAAGATACCTGCACTAACTAAATAAGCTGGATGAAAAGTAGCAGAGATCGCAGTTAAGCATACCGCTAAATAGTATTTGCGATTGAGAGCATAGTAGATTGAGCAAACGAGCAAGACACCAAATGTTGATGGTTGAAATACAGGTCCTAAAATATATTGCTTGGCTACACCATAGTGTAAATCAATTCCTGTATCAAACTCAAATATTTTCAGATGAACTGTATGAATAACAATAAATGCAGCGAAATAAACAAGATATTTTAATTGGGATTTATTAAAGTTAAAAACATGGTCAACTATGGCAAACATACTGTAGACATAAATGCCAAATAAGCAAAAATAATATACATAAAACATATATTCTGGATGAATATATTCATATGTTGTTTGCACCAGCCATGTAAAAGCTGGAAGGGGATCTATTGTATTTGCAACCCAATCTTCGTCAAGAAAACCATAGCCAGCATTAGCTAAACCGTGGAGAAATTTTGTATTTTGGTTTTCAACCGAATTGTAAATAGGATCTTGAGTATAAGCTAAACTAAAGATCAGGGAAACTAAAATAAATTTGAGTATTGAACCTGACTTTTGATGTTCAAAAAAAGAGTTTAATTTTGTTCCCATAAAAATCAAGATAGATGCTAAATCTTGGAAATTATACTACACAATTGAAGAGTCGCAGTTCTCTCTACTTAGCATAGCAATCAAACTATAAATCAAGATTTGACGTTAAGCAAATAAGCTATATCGCAACGTAACCATACTTTTGTAAAATAATAATAGGCATAATAGGCAAAGACAGCAAAACCTCAGTAGAATAACTATGATGTAATGCCTAACCTGGAGAGGTGGCAGAGCGGTTGAATGCGGTAGTCTCGAAAACTATTTGGGGGTCAAACCTCACGGGGGTTCGAATCCCCCCCTCTCCGTACAAACAGTACTTCTGGCTTTATCTCTGGGAATTAAATATTAGCGAACGATTCTAGGATTATAAAATTTCTATACTATCTCTAAGATACAAGGGGGGCTTTTACGTAGCAATTTTAACTTCTTAGACAACCTCTAAAGTAATTTTTAAGATTAGCTGAATTTATATAGTCTAAGAAAAGATATTATGTAGCAATGCCATATTTCTCGATCGTTATATATGTCTCCTGAACCCTCTAGTCATTATTCTGAGGATGAGAATCCCAATCAGACTGATCCAGACTTGTTTTTGCGACTGCAAAATGGAGAAACCGATGCTCTAGCTAGTTTGTACGACCGCCATGCTGCCTTGGTTTATGGGATAGCGTTGCATTTACTAGCCAATACAGCCGAAGCAGAAGACTTGACTCAGGATGTTTTTCTAAGTCTGACTAAAAATTCTGCTTACGATCCTCAGCGAGGAAGTTTACGCACATACCTAAGAATCTTAACGAGATCGCGTGCCTTAGATTGCCTCAGAACCCGCACCAGAAGAAAACAAAAACTTCGTTATCAAGCAGCACAGAATGAGCAATTGTTGTCTGGAAGTCCCATGGAAGAGGTTGCTCAAATAGAACGATCGCAAGAAGTCTTAGAGGCTTTAGAACAGCTGTCAACCAAAGAACGAGAAGTATTAAGAATGGCGTACTATCAAGGATTAAGCCAGTCAGAAATTGCTACAAGATTAAGCACTGCACTAGGAACGGTGAAGTCGAGAACCCGTCGTGGCTTACTTAAATTACGTCAGGCTCTGACAAATTCTAGGAGGCAGTCATAACATCATGTCAACACTACCTCCAGAATGCGAACAGTTATTAGTTTCAGGCTATGTATTAGGCAACCTAAGTCCAGCCGAAGCTTTACTATTTAAAGAGTTACTGACAGAAAATCCTGATTTAATGGAGCAGGTTACAGCTATGCAAGAAGCTTTAGATTTAGCCTACGCTCCCCCAGAGGTATCGCCGACGGCGACCCTTCGCGATCGCATTTTAACAGCAGCTAGTTCTCAGACAAATATAGAAGCAGTAACACCTCCCGCCGTTAGCAACTCAGAAAGTACTGTTACCTCAAAGTCTAAATTCCCCTGGAACCAAATCTTAGCTGCGCTCGCCATAGCTGCAATTACGACATTAGGTATTGCTAACTATCGCCTATGGCAATCTATTCAAACCGCAAAAACAACAGATACACAAAGCGATCGACTTACCTATTTATTAAAGGGTGAAGATGCAGCTAAAAAATCAACAGCCAAGTTAGTTGTCTACCCAGACCGGCTAAATGCTACCCTCAACGTTAATAATTTACCTCCTCTCCCTCCAGAAAAAGCCTATGCTCTGTGGACATTGGTGGGTAAAGATGTTCCCTATACTTCAGATGAGAAAGGAGCTATTTTAACTGCGGTATTTCAAGTAAACAAATCAGGCAATTTTACCCAAGAAATTGCTGTTCCTCAACCTTATCTTGAACCCAAAACAATCAAAATAGTTGCTATAACTGTTGAGGACGTATCTGCTCCTCAAGCCCATCAGGGTTCAATCTTGATGTCTACACAAGATTAGTAGAGGTGATTCATGAGTAAGGGCGATTCGCGAATCGCCCTTACTAGCTAGATTGATGATAAATTAATTATTCTAGGAATAGCTGCTGTTCGGCTACAACTATTTTCTGCTAGCTTTAATAAACTAATATCATGACTTCTATACTAAAACAGCTTCAAGATTCTGTTAGCCAAGCTCTGGTTGCTGCTTTTGGTGCAGAATTAGCAGATACCGATCCTTTGATTGCGCCGACAAATAATCCTAAGTTTGGTGACTATCAGTCTAATGTAGCTCTTTCTCTAGCAAAACCTCTCAAGCAAAATCCCAGAGCGATCGCCCAATTGCTCATCGATCGGCTTCAGATAGAGAATATGTGTGAAACTCCCACAATCGCTGGAGCAGGATTTATCAACTTTACGCTAAAATCTAATTATATTGGGGAGCTATTGCAAAAAATCCAATCGGACGAGAGATTAGGCATTGAACCGACAAAAAATCCTCAGAGAGTCATAGTAGACTACCCCAGTCCTAATGTTGCTAAAGAAATGCACGTGGGACATTTGCGATCGGCGATTATTGGTGAATGTCTGAGTAGGATTTTAGAATTTATTGGTCATGATGTCCTATGTATAAGTCATATAGGCGATTGGGGTACACCTTTTGGAATGTTGATTGCCTATCTAACAGAAGCTTATCCTGAAGCATTAACATCCGAGCAAGAAATGAACTTGGGAGAGTTGTCTACTTTTTATCGTCAGGCAAAGAAAAGGTTTGACGAAGACGAAAGTTTTCGAGATGCTTCTCGGCAGGCAGTTGTAGGGTTACAAGCAGGAGAGGGGGAGACAATTAAAGCCTGGAAAATTGTTTGTGAATTGTCTAGTCGTTCTTATCGTCAGATATATGACTTAATGGGACTTTCTTCTATTATCGAGCGAGGAGAATCTTTTTATAATCCTTTTCTCCCCCAAACTCTGCAAGAATTAGATCGACTTGGTCTTTTAGAAGCAAGCGAAGGCGCAATGTGCGTTTTCTTAGAAGGTTTTACCAATCGCGACGGCGATCCTCTACCTTTGATTGTTAAAAAGTCAGATGGTGGTTACAATTATGCTACTACAGATTTAGCAGCTATTCGTTATCGAGTTAGAGAAGATAAGGCACAACGAGTTATTTATCCCGTTGGTTCAGAACAAAACAATCACTTTGCTCAAATATTTCAGGTAGGCAAACGTGCAGGCTGGATTACAGATGAGCATGACTTTGTTCATGCAGAATTTGGTCTAATTCTGGGCGAAGATGGCAAAAAGCTAAAAACTCGTTCAGGTGAAGCCGTTAGGCTCAAAGATTTGTTAGACGAGGCGATTGAAAAAGTGCGCGCTGACTTAGAAACTAGATTTACCGCAGAAAAACGAACCGAAACCCTAGAATTTATCAACGAGTCTGCAAAAGTCATTGGCATCAGTGCAGTCAAGTATGCAGATTTGAGTCAAAATCGCACCTCTGACTATAGATTTAGCTACGATAAAATGCTAGATCTCAAAGGAAATACTGCACCATATTTACTTTATGCTTACGTACGAGTACAGGGAATTAGTCGTAAAGGCAATATTGATTTTGAACGGCTATCTGATGCCAAAATTACCTTAGCAGAAGCCAGCGAATTAACTTTAGCCAAACATATTTTGCAGTTTGAGGAAGTTATTAAAGATGTAGAAAAAGATTTATTACCCAACCGTATCTGTTTGTATTTGTTTGAACTAAGTCAGAAGTTCAATCAATTTTACGATCGATGCCCTATTCTTCAAGCAGATGAACCTCAACGGACATCTCGTCTAATCTTAGCTAACTTAACAGCACGTACTATTAAATTGGGCTTATCATTGTTGGGTATTAATGTCTTAGAAAGAATGTAATTTTAATTGAGATTTATATCTAGTTATGTTCTTTTTTAATAAGGCGATGCCTACGGCTAGCTCCGCAATCGCAATTCTTAGTAAAGAAATTATTTTATTTGAGATATTGCCGAATTACACTAAGTAACTGAAGAAGAAGTGTGCTTTAGCTATGAATATCGGGATTAAACCCACTATCGTTATCATCATCTGACCAACTAGAATTTAATGATGCTTTGTCGCTTTTTTACTGAGGCAGTTTAGGTAGTTTGTCAAACGGAGGTTTTGGATCTCGGACAATAATATCCCGATCTAGGATCGAGGGATATAATAATTTGGCAATTACCAATTCATCAAGATCTAGCACAGCACTGATTTGGCGAAAATTTAATCCTTTTAGTAACTTACAGATAGCTTGATTTTGTTGGGTTGTTAAGTCGCCAATAGCTTTAGTTTTTTCTGTAACCAAATATGGACGCTGATAAGTAGACCAAATTTGATCGGCAAAGGCATTCCAAGCTTTTAATCTTTGGCGACATTAAACTGTGTAAACTTTTAAGTCAGAGATTACTCCGCCCTAAACGGACGGAGCCTGCTCTGACCGTTGGTCAAATTGGCACAACTCCTCAGTTTGTTCTAACTTTGGCGCAAACTTATACTGACACGAAACATCTTGTAAACACAAAAAAGATTCAAATACTTCCTTGGTAATTCTTCTAACTATAGCTGTGGCTTCTTGAGAGTTCAAGTGACCTTGTTCTGCTAGCCAGAAAATAGCCTGATAATCTGAAGGCGATCGAGTACATGATTGCAGATCGTTGTTAAACTGAACGCGAGGCTGCTTGATAATTGAATTGTCAAGCTTGGGGTTTTGATTGCTTAAACGGCGTAAATGACGTTCTAATCTTTCAAAAGGAGCTAGGGAATTGGTAGCATAAACTAATCTATCCTCATGATTAAAATGGATAAAAAAAGTGATGGAATTATAGACAACTTGTAAACAATTATGTTCTTGTAGATGAGATATTTGGTCTAATACATTAGCTAATGTATCGGTTAAAAATGTTTGTCGATCTTTTCTGGTATCTACAGAATGTTGATGATTCATGCACTCTCAAGGCTACTTTAAATCAGACGGCACAATCTTAAAATACCCACTTTATGTCTGGAGATTAACAGCTCAAATAGATAAAAACTGCTTTGGTTTTTTTATACATACTGTTTTAGCTCAGTTTGAGGGTAATATACACGGCAATTTGAATCTGAAGTTTAATTCTTAATTTTGAATGTATCCTTATATGTTCTATTGTCAATCACGTCTAGACTTTCTTGCCAAAAGGTATTATTCATGCTCCAATAAGGCAAACGCATCAGGATTAGCTAAAATAGTATTTAGATACCTGTAGATTATTTTAGTCTAGTGACTTTTGTGACGTTATCTTAAAATAAATACTTACACTGTCTCGATTTAAAAAAATTATTATATAGATAGCAAGTGCAAGCAATAGCTTACATTAACCAAACAATAAAATGACAACTGAAAACATACATCTGCGCTCTGAATTTATCAACACTCAGGTTATCGCTCGTAATAGCGGTAAGCGATTAGGAGTGGTAAAAGAGGTTTTAGTCGATATAGATCGCAGAGAAATAGTGGCTTTAGGACTGCGAGATAATTTGCTTTCGGTTTCTGGAATACCAAAGTATATGTACCTTGACAGTATTCGTCAGACTGGAGATGTAATTTTAGTCGACGATGAAAGTGTAATTGAAGATATAGATATTGAGGCTTACAGTAAGCTAGTTAGTTGTGAAGTGATTACTGAAGCTGGTGAACCTCTGGGTAAAGTTAGAGATTTTCAGTTTGATGCCGAAAATGGAGCAGTAAACTCGATTGTGATTGCTTCACTGGGAATACCGCAGATCCCCGAACAGTTTATTAGTACCTACGAACTATCTATCGAAGAGGTGGTTAGCAGTGGTCCTAATCGCTTAATTGTTTTTGAAGGCTCAGAAGAACGGATCGAACAAATTTCAGTCGGTCTTTTGGAGCGTTTGGGTATTGGTCGTCCTCCTTGGGAAAAAGATCGCGAAGACTATTATCCTCAAACTATCAATGCGGAAAACCAGCTAGGCACAGGAACTCCTATTCGTACACCAATTTCTACCCCTATAGATGCTAGAGAACCCGTAATGGAAGAAAGATGGGATGAAGACGAATGGCAAGAAAATCGTGTTGCTCAACAGCCAATTAGACAGCAGGCACAAGCAATTCCTTATGAAGAAGAGTATGAAGAAAATAATTGGGAAGATGCAGAATCTGAAGTCTATGACGCACCAGTTTATAACGCGCCACCAGTTAAGGAATATGAATATGAAGAAGTGACAAATGAGGATGTTTGGGATGATGATATCAAACCCGAACCCTATAATCCTCCTCCCGTAAATATTCCCAAAAAAGAAAAAGCTCCTGAATATGAGGAAGAACCAGGTTAAATAAAATTACATCAGGTTATTTAAAAGGCGAGCATTAAAAGCCCGCCTTTTTTTGTAATGTTTATACATTAGCTGAGAGTAAAGGTAATAATAAAGTAAAAAAATAATATACTAAAGGAGCAGTAAAAACATAACTATCCGTTCTATCTAAAATACCTCCATGCCCAGGAATTAACTGTCCTGAATCTTTTACTCCTGCATCTCGCTTCATCATTGACTCGGTTAAATCCCCCAACAAGCTTGTAATACCAATCAGTGTGCCTAGCATAACTCCACTGAGTTGCCATGCAGGAAAATCAAAATACCAAGCTCCCGATTCTGCCACTATTAAGCTACCAATTACCCCGAATACAGCACCTTCGACGGTTTTTTTAGGGCTAATATCTGAAAGTCTTGTACGACCAAAACTTTTACCCATAGTATATGCGCCAATGTCTGCTGCCCAAATACAGGCCATCACCAAAAACGTCAGGGTTAAAGCGGTAGGAAACTGACTCGGATTAAGCCAAGAGTCTGGCCAATAACCGTCTAAAGGAAGGTTACTGCCGTTGTTTGTATTGGGTAAGCTAACTCTTAACCGTACCCAGAAAGTAGGCAGATAACCTGTGTAAAATAAGCCTAAAATAGAGCTGGAAATGTCGGCAATAGTTGCCATTTTAGGTTGAAACAGCAGATAAAAACAAATAATTGTTCCTCCCAAGCAAAACATAGCATCAGTTACGCTCGGCGCAACGGTAGAGCTGATCAGCAGAAGTTGAGACACAATTAAAGTGGTTTTTGCAGCAGGTTCTACTCCTTTAGCACGAACTAATCGAAAGTATTCTAATTGTGCCAAGACAATTAAAATACCTATACCAAGGGTAAAATACCATCCTCCGAGAATAATCATTCCCAAAGCCAGGGCGATCGCTACTACTGAGCTTATTATACGAGACAAGGGCATAAGGCGTTGCTGCTATAAACGCTGAATTAAGGTGAGAAATTAAGTTTAAGACGACTTTATGAAAGATTAACAAATTAGTGGATATAAGTCCTAATATTTGTTGAGTTATAAATGATTAAAAGTCAAACGTAAATCAAATCAATAAATAAGACAAGTTATTAACATTATTGACGGCGATCGCTAGTCGATGGCAGATTAGTTTATAGATAGCATGACTAAAAAAAATTTTCTCTTATGGGTATTAATCAGCACGGTTGTTTTTATTAATCTTTTTGCTAGTCCAATTTGGGCGCAGTTACCACTATTGCCTAAACTGAATTTAGAAACCCTCAAGCTAGATAGTGATTCAACTAATACTACTCTTTCAGCTTGCGTATATTTGGATGGTCGTTGTGTATTTAAATTATCAGACCAAAAAGCAGATTTAGGTCAACGAATTAAATATACAGAAGAAAAGTTAGCCGATATCAAAAGTGTATATCTCAAATCTAACCATGCCCCACTAAACGTTTCTGCTCAAGGAGATCAAAATAAACAAAGTCTTGATGTGGCAGTAGGGAATAAAAAAATCCCTGTTTTGACGCTTGATAGTAGCGATGTAGCTGTTCGCGATGACAATCTAAAATCTCAGGCACAGCAAATAGCCGATCGCATCAAAACAGGATTAGAAAAAGCCAAGTCAGAAAGACAGCCTGTATTTCTGCTCAAGCAAGCCAAATTATCAGCAGTTGTGTTGCTGCTGATGGTGCTGATAAACTTTGTTCTATTGCGCTGGAGCAAACGTCTAACCAAAGACAAAGTTACCTTAAGCCTAGATGCCGAGTCTTTATCATCTCAATTAGAGCAAAGAAAAACATTTAATCTCAAAGAAGTACAGCACCGTTTATTGCAACTGACTCAAATAACTGTCTGGGTTGGCGGAATTTTGCTAATTTTGGGTTTATTTGCTGACACTCGCCCAACTCAGTTGTGGATCGTTACCATCCTCAGGATTCCGCTGCGGTTGTTGGTCGTTATCTGGATTTGTTATGTTTTGATTCGCCTAAGCTTCGCTGCGATCGCTAGAATTAATACAGTTATCACGGGGAAAGCTTTTACTGATAACTATGTATTAAGCCCCGATACAAATCACCGACTCCAGGTTAGGGTTAATACTTTTTCTCGTCTGTTTAGAGGCATAGTCACTTTCTTTTGGGCGGGTGTTGCTTTATTTATCTCCCTGACCATTATTGGTCTGAACATCGCTCCTTTGCTAGCTGGTGCGGGAGTTTTGGGTTTAGCTTTTTCTTTTGCTTCGCAAAACCTGATTAAAGACACTATCAATGGTTTGCTAATTATTTTGGAAGATCAATATGCCGTCGGTGATGTGGTAACTATCGGCGAAGTAGGAGGATTAGTTGAAAATTTGAATCTACGGATTACTCAGCTTCGGGATGGAGAAGGGCGTTTGATTACTATTCCTAATAGCTCTGTCAACGTTGTCGCCAATCATTCTAATGGCTGGTCGAGATCTGACTTAAAAATTCATGTGGCATATCAAGTCGATGTGGATCAAGCGATCGCCTTAATTGAACAGGTAGCAACGCAAATGTATCAAGACTGTGAATATCGCGCTCAAATTCTCGAACCGCCACAGGTATTAGGTGTAGAAGATTTCGCCGAACGAGGCTTTGTTATTCGTATCTGGTTCAAAACCGAACCCCTCAAGCAGTGGGATATATCTCGTGAATTCCGCCGTCGGCTCAAAAATGCCTTTGAAGCAGCAGATATGCCCTTACCCATACCTCAACAACAGATTTGGCTAAGTCGTTACAATTCTATTCAAGATGAAAAATAGGTAAAAGTTAGAGGTAGGGGCGAACGGTTGTTTGCCCTTACCTTTAATTCAACCAACCACTAACGTTAATCGCTAGTTTTTGTCCTAGTTTTAGCAAAGGCTTTAATTGTCCACTGTTCCAACGACAGCTATGGTTGTTGAGCAAACAGTCGGGCAATATACGTTGATGCAAACAGTTAAAGTAAACTTCTTGAGCGCGGTCTAAAGCTAAATCAAGGTTCAATTGCTCGCCTACAGTGATCGCTTTTTCTAATCTGTATATATCTGCTTCTAAAGTTTCGGGATCGCCATTATAAAGTAGTTTCCATAGCAAGCGTAAAAGCGTTTGCTCAAGAATTTTCTTGGCTTCGGAGATATTTAGCTGGCATTGAAGATAATAAGCTTCCGTTGCCGTTGCCGTTAATTCTGCCAAACAACTATCCACGGCAAGCGGATCCTCGATCGCTTTTTCTAAACTCTTGACTGTTTCTAGACAACGATATGATAGGGCAACCTCCGCAGCAACCTTTAATTCTTGGGGGACAGGTAATTCTTCCCTGTGGAAAGCTGCCAGCATACTGTAATTTTCACGATAAACTTGGGTGTATAGCTGATCTAAATGCTTTTTAGTTTTAGCGGTCAAAAGTCTAATGATAAGTTGTCTTTCTTCAGCAAATAGATGCTTTAGATTAAATGATTGATTCCCCATTAAATGATTCATGGTTAAAATCACTTGAGCAGCACTTGCCTGTTGAATACTAGTAAATAGCTGTTGTTTTAATTCTGCATAAGCCAAACGACCATCAAAACTATTGATGCAGCAATGAAAATCCCATCCTCCAAGATGCAGCACCGCAAAGACAAAATGCTGGCTTTCCCAGGTAATCTCGGAAGTTAAACGCACCTGCCCTAGAGAAAGAGTCAGCGTCCCTAGCTCTTGCTTTTGATAATCTAACTGCTCTACTTCATAACAGTAAATGCGTTTTTGTTTTTGTTGCCGATAGTTAGTGAATAGAGAGCTAATAGCGTAGTGAGCAGCTACCTGCTGCAAACTAACTTGAGAAGGGATAACCAGCTCCTGATATACTTTTTCGCCGTTTCCAAAGGACACAACATTACTAGGAGCTTTAGCCAAATGACGCACAAATTCTTGCTTGAGATCGATCCCTGATACTTCTCCAGCCAACTCCAAAGCTCTGGCTGCATAGCACAGAATTTGAGTACCTTCAGGACGAGAAATCTCCTCAAAAAACCAGCCGCAGCTTGTATACATCAGCAGTGCATGACGCTGCATTTCTAGTAGGCGTAGAGCATCAATTTTCTCTGGGGAGGATAATTCTTTTTGCTGATGACGTTGTAAAAACTTCTCGATATTTGTCGAAGAGCGATCGCGCAGCACCTCGATATATTCATTTCTAGCTAGCCAGGGATCGCGGAAAAACTCGCTTCCTTTTTCTTGATATACCGTTATTAATTGATCCCGTAGCCAGTCTAAAGAGTCTCGCAACGGTTTACGCCATTTTTGGTGCCAACCCCCACCAGCAGCGCAGCCACAATCATCTTGCCAGCGATCGACTCCATGGGCGCAACTCCAGGCTGTTACAGGCTTGAGTACAACTTCCCAGGTAGGAGGACAAATACTAAGATAGTGAGCATAGTTAGTAACCGTCCAGCCATAGTTGGCAAATTCTTGCTTGAAGGCATAGGCAATACATTTTTCTGTCCCGCCTTTATGATGTCCAAAGGTTTCACCATCGGTAGCAACGTTAATTAATTGGGAAAGACGCTGATCTCCTTGAACGGCTTGTCCTAATCTGATGGCAAAGTTATCCGTTGTTTCGAGAACATCGTTAAAGCCCATGTCGCGGGAGATTGGACCATCATAAAAGAAAATATCAAGATAGCGTTCATTTACAAAGCAACGATAGGGACGAGTAGGATCTATCTGCGAGCCTTCCACTTCTTGCCATTCGGTTTCTTCTTTGGTAGACATCAAGCGACATCTTTGTGCCTGGGAAGGAGCAAGAATAATAAACTCGATCTCCTCTTCGATTAAAACTTCTAAAGTTTGGTAATCAACGGCAGTTTCCGCTAACCACATCCCTTCGGGATCGCGTCCAAAACGGTTACGAAAATCTTCTTTTCCCCAGCGAATTTGCGTAATTTTATCTCGCTGATTTGCCAAGGGGAGAATAATGTGATTATAAACCTGGGCGATCGCATTACCGTGTCCATTTAGTCTTTGGCAACTTTGGCGATCCGCCTCTAGTATGCGTTGATAGACTTCGGGATCGTATTTCTCTAACCACGACATCAAAGTCGCACCGATATTAAAGCTGAGATATTCAAAGTTATTAACAATCCCCACTACTTCTCGTTGATGATTAAGGATGCGGGCAAAAGCATTAGGACGATAGCATTCATGATGGATGCGTTCATTCCAATCATGATATGGGTGCGCGCTGGGCTGCCTCTCAATTGTATTGAGGTAGGGGTTTTCCCTCGGTGGCTGATAAAAATGTCCGTGAACTGTAATGTATACTCCTTGAGCAGTTTTGAGGGGATCGTGCTTAGTTTTTGTTGTCGGCTGAAGAGGGGCAATAGTTTTGCTGGGTAGACTGGATACCATAGTCGAATATTCTCTATAAATAAAAGATTAGCTGGATATTTAAAAACTAAATAGATCTCTTTGAGTGTTTGAAGAAAAGACAAACCTAGAAACTAATAGATTGGGGAAAGTTAATTGTGTTTAAGTGTAGCGACTGTAAATATTTTATTTAAGTTAAGTTTATAGTCAATTAACCAGCTTGTCAGAAAAATCAATAAACTTTTAAGAAAGATTGATGAAGATAATAATCTTTTCTTTTTGTTTGTACTTGGTCTGATAATTCTTATGCCAAGCTGTTTAATTTTCTTATGTATCTTACCTAATAACTGAAATTTAAGCAGTAGAAAGAGTCTCTATTCCTTGCAGCGTCTAGTCAAATGACAGACCGAATGGTTCGGCATTTAGGATACTGAGAGCAGCCCCAAAACTGCTTACTGTGATTTTTACCTTTATTTGAAGTTCTTAAAAGCATTAAACTACCACACTTAGGCCAAAGCCGCTGGGAGTCTGGATTACTTCGGGATTGAAGATTACGAATATGTTCTCGTTGCGCCTGAAACGTAGCCTTAAGATTACCCGATTTGATAACTGAAACCACGGCTTGTACTTGCGAATCGTTTAGAATAGCTTGTGTCTTTGATTTTATGTAACGAATAAAACCGCTAGCGTAGGTAACATTGTCAGGCATGGTGGTTTTGAATGTGCTTTCACCGACAAATACAATCACCGAGTAAATAGCAGATTCAGGAATAGAGAGCAAAGATTCAAGTGCTTTCGTATGCTTGTAGTTTTGCCTTAGTGGATTTTGAAACTTGTACTTACTCTTATAAATTTGCTGTGTCCAAGTTGCTTGCCAAGGGTCACCAAAAATCCAGCCCTTCATATTTTTCGTTTCGACAACAAAAACACCGAACTTTGATACATAGCTCATACTAAAAAGCAATTTAAAAGCCATAAGCCAATAATTAAAAATTAGCTAGTAAAAATTACAGAGAGAAAAAGTTACAATTGTTTAAGTACTCAGAATTTATTTTCAGGTACTTTAATTTAATTTGAATTTGTGTAGTGCAAACGCCTCAAACCAGTTCCGTCAATTTTGATTCTATTGATTCAGCTTTGGCTGAGATCAAAGCAGGTCGCTCAATAATTGTAGTAGACGACGAAAATCGCGAAAATGAGGGAGATATTATTTGTGCTGCCCAATTTGCCACTCCTGCCATGATTAACTTTATGGCAGTAGAAGCTAGGGGGTTAATTTGCTTGGCGATGACGGGCGATCGCTTAGATACCTTAGATTTACCTCTAATGGTTAGCAAAAACACCGATCGCAATCAAACCGCCTTCACGGTTAGTATTGATGCTTCTCCAAAATTGGGGGTAACCACAGGCATTTCTGCCGACGATCGCGCCCGCACTATTCAAGTGGCAATCAATCCCGCCAGCATTCCCGATGACTTGGTTCGTCCTGGGCATATTTTCCCTTTACGAGCTAGAAATGGCGGAGTTTTAAAAAGGGCAGGGCATACAGAAGCAGCAGTAGACTTGGCAAGATTGGCGGGTTTATATCCAGCAGGAGTCATCTGTGAAATTCAAAATCGAAATGGTTCGATGGCAAGGCTACCAGAATTAGTAGAATATGCCCGTGAACATAAGCTTAAACTGATTAGCATTGCTGACCTGATCAGCTATCGTCTGAAGCACGACCGCTTTGTCTATCGAGAGACAGTCTGCAAGTTTCCTAGTCAGTTTGGCGACTTTCAAATTTACGCTTACCGCAACACTTTAGACAATACAGAACATTTGGCAATTGTTAAAGGAGATCTAGCGGAACTGGCAACTAAACCTGCCGTAGTACGGATGCACTCTGAATGTTTAACAGGAGATTCTCTGGGATCGATGCGTTGTGATTGTCGGATGCAGCTACAGGCTGCTCTAAAAATGATCGAGGCGCATGGATTAGGAGTTGTAGTTTATTTACGCCAGGAAGGTAGAGGCATTGGGCTAGTAAATAAGCTCAAGGCTTATACTTTACAAGATATGGGTCTAGATACCGTAGAAGCTAATGAGAGGCTAGGTTTTCCTGCCGACTTACGAGATTATGGCATGGGAGCGCAAATTCTCAATGATTTAGGTATCAAACAGATTCGCCTGATCACTAATAATCCCAGGAAAATAGCTGGTTTGAAAGGTTATGGTTTAGAAATGGTGGATCGCCTGCCTTTACTGATTGAAGCCACTGACTACAACTCTGGATACCTGGCTACTAAAGCCAAAAAACTGGGTCATCTGCTATTGCAGACTTATTTGATTACCGTAGGAATTACTTGGCAAGAGGATATTACCCCTGAAGTGAGCTATGAAAAGCTAGATAAAATCCGCTATCTTGCTCAAGAACATAACTTTTTAGTCCAGGAAGAGGCTCGACCGATTGCGATCGCTTTGTTTAGCAGATCTTCTCTAATTTTTCATCTCGGTTTTGATCAACCTAATTTGGCTAGTTCAGATTGGTATCAAGACTCTAACCATCCTTATCTATGGGGAATAATCAAAATTTTAGATACTTTAGCGGCATGGCAAAATGTCAGTCGTTTAGAATTTTTGATTGCTTCTGGAGATGACCCAATGACTGGTTTACAGGTCAAATTAGATCGTCAAAATTATAGTCTTGAGCAAAAGCCTTCAAGCCTTGATGGGATTGAAAGCCAAACTATCTATAGCTTTGATTAAACAATAAACAGTAAATAGCAGATTTTGTAATCTATATGTATTCGTTATCTTTGAGGAGGCTCAACCAATACCTTGACTTGATTCGGCAATTTCTTTATATGCGATCGCTATTTTATTTCTAATCTGTTAATTATTCTGACTGTACGGGCGAACGATCCTAAAGGGTGCGGCTAGTTCCTTGCTTCCACACCTGCAAAGACCGCGCTACCTTAACGTTCGCCCCTAACTCATTACTTATAGTCATTCCAAAGCATTTTCTAATTAATTTTACCTACCTACTTTATGTCTTCCCCTATTGTAAGCATTCAAAACAGCGCGTCAAATTCGCAAACGTTATCGATCGCTCCTCACAGTACAGGAATTACAGTCAAAGGTAGTATTGCCATTCCTGGGGATAAGTCTATTTCTCATCGTGCCTTGATGCTAGGAGCGATCGCCAAAGGAGAAACGGTAATTGAAGGTTTACTCTTAGGAGAAGACCCCCGCAGCACAGCAGCCTGTTTTCGGGCAATGGGGGCAGAGATCTCAGAATTAAATTCCCAACGAGTAGTAGTACGAGGAGTAGGTTTGGGCAATCTCCAAGAGCCTTCAGATATCTTAGATGCTGGCAACTCAGGAACAACTATACGCTTGATGTTAGGGTTATTAGCCTCTCACCCAGATCGCTTATTTTCTGTGACAGGGGATAACTCTTTGCGATCGCGTCCTATGTCGCGTGTAATCATACCATTAGAGCAAATGGGAGCAAGTATTTGGGGTAGAAAAGGCAATTCTCTCGCGCCCCTAGCGGTAAAAGGACAACAGTTAAAACCAACTCACTATCATTCTCCCATCGCTTCGGCGCAGGTTAAGTCCTGTGTATTGCTAGCAGGCTTGATGGTAGAGGGCAAAACTACCGTAACCGAACCTGCATTATCTCGCGATCATAGTGAAAGAATGCTGCAAGCTTTTGGCGCAACCTTAGCTATTGATACAGATACCCATAGCGTCACTTTAACAGGACAACCAGAACTAAGGGGACAACAGGTTATTGTACCTGGGGATATCAGTTCGGCTGCTTTTTGGTTAGTAGCTGGGGCAATTGTTCCTGGTTCAGATTTGCTGATTACCAATGTTGGGGTAAATCCTACCCGCACGGGGGTATTAGAAGCTTTAGAGATGATGGAAGCAGATATCGGGCGGGAAAATGAGCGAACTGTAGCAGGAGAGCCTGTAGCGGACTTGCGAGTCAAATATAGTCAGCTAAAAGCCTGTGAAATATCTGGAGATATCATTCCCCGTCTGATTGATGAAATACCAATTTTGGCGGTGGCTGCTGCTTTTGCCGAAGGAACAACGGTGATTAAGGATGCAGCAGAATTGAGAGTAAAAGAAAGCGATCGCCTGGCGGTAATGGCGCGGGAATTAGGCAAAATGGGGGCAAATATCAGCGAATTAGCCGATGGCTTAGAAATTACTGGCGGAAACAAGCTTAAGGGGACAGAAGTAGATAGCTTTACCGATCATCGCATTGCCATGAGTTTGGCGATCGCAGCTTTAAACGCTACAGGAAAAACGACTATTCACCGCGCCGAAGCAGCTTCAATTTCTTATCCTAACTTTGTCGAGACATTGACCCAAGTTTTGCCATAAACGTTAAGTAATAAGAACTATACTGCCTGTTTATTTAGCTTGTGGCATCATGAATACGATTTAACACGATGATTATTCTGGCTATTATCCGCGATCGCTCCTAATTTACTCTCATACAAAAAATTAATCTGGGTAGCTCAAAATTAAAACGAAGCTGGAGACTCGACAGAAATTGTATCTTTGCTCAACAAATTAGTTTTCCAATATGCTAAAGTGCCGATGACGAAAGATAATGCTGCATAAAAGTAATACAGCCAATGCAGGGGAATTACCCTTAAAGCAAACCAAAAACCACGTTGCTGATAAAAAAACAGGTATATATCCCAGTTCAGAATCAAAAGCAACATAATTAATATGAGACTGGGAATCATTGCAGCAGCATAGAAAATACTAGCCAATAGACAAACAAGCAAACTATAGGTGGCAATTGCGCTAATACGACTATTGGTTTGCAGGTTTAAATCATTAATCCGATTTGATTTATTGCTAAGAAGCAATATTGTCCAGGGAATACCCCGATCGAATATATCTGTTTTAATTAAGCCAAATAGCTTCCAGGCTTTGTGATGCTTTACCTGTAATTCCTTAGCCAAATGAATTTTTGCACCAGTTTGTTTTAGCCGATAACCTAGATCGATATCCTCAATGCAAGGACGAGAATAACGTTTAATATCAAAGCCACCCAATTTTAGAAAGAGTTCGCGCTTTATGACACCAAAACCAGACCAAAAAGTCGAAGCATCTTCGCTACCTTGTTGATGGACGTAATGGTGCATTAAATTTTTATATTGAGCGATAAAATTAGTTGCTACGGGTGCATTATCATAAGAGCCGAATAACGCATCTATCTGCGGCTGTGACTGGAGTTTTTGAGCCAAATCGGCGATCGCATTTTCACAGACTTCACAGTCAGCATCAATAAAGCATAAATACTTTCCTTTTGCTACCTCTGCTCCCTGGTTTCTGGCTGCACCAGGACCTTCTCTGCCACTTGTTTGTAACACTTTTGCGCCGAATTTATGAGCGATCGCTGCTGATTCATCTGTAGAGCCATCATCTACTACTATTAGCTCATAGTCAGTAAATTGCGTTCTAGACATGGCTAGTAAGCAGCAAAAAAAAGGATAGCCACCGTTGTATACAGGAGTAATAATTGAGATCAAAGGAAATTTGTTCATAGTATTTTAATTAGGTTTTAAATAATTTATTTTTTTAAATAATTTGAGCTAGTTTATAATATAATTACTCAAAAAACATCCAAGCTGTAGCAATAGCTGCTAATAGAAAAATTAATGCCCAAACTCCGAATAATACAGGCATAAATTTGTTTAGGGAAGAATCATTTTTTAAATCATTTTGATACAGAAACGGTAAAAAATCCCAGCGTAGTTTATTTTTTAAAGCAGTTTTATCTGCACTGTTTTTAATTTTTGGTAGATAGAGACTGTTCTGATTGGCACGATTTATTTTTGCAAAAATATTATCAAATCGCTGGACTATATGAAATCGAGAACCAACACCTAATGTTTGTTGAGTTGCCTCTAAGCTAAAGTGTAGACTAATAGAGGCAAATTGGATTAAAATAGCTATCACAATTATTATCCTAGCAATCCAGCGTAAAGCCAATTGATATAGATTTGTAGTTTTTTTGACTTGTTTTACAGCACCTCTAACTAGTAAAGGAATAAGAGGAATAAGCAGCAAATGGACTGAGGTTATATGATATCTAGCTCCCCAAACTCCGTCCGTTATCCAATTGGAAGTCCAAGAGTAGATATAGATATGCAGTAGAAAGCCAATTATTACAGTTGTAACATATAATTTGATATATTGAGATAAAAATCTCTGGCAAACAAAAAAAAGAATCAAGCATGGCAGCACCAGCGGATCGTAAAGAAAAATGCTTTTTTCTGGAGAAAATAAAGGTGCTAACAATGCCTCTGGTTGAACTTTTGTCAGCAACTTTAAAAAGGAAAAACCTTTATTTGCTCCCTCGACTATAGCATTGGGATCGCTCAAGCTACTGGCTTTAGAGTATATTTGTAAATGTAACGAAGTGCTGGTTGCTGTCCAATCTCCATAACGGATATAGGTCAAAATTCTTTCTAATAAAATAAACGGAATAAGACCAGTCATCCACAAAGTTAAAGCTTTAAAAGCCTTAAAGAATGATGACTTCAATTTACGTTTACTAAAGACGCATCCTATCAAAAATATCAGAACGCTGACTGCGTATAAAATACTAGTAATTCTGATGAGAAAAGCAATTCCTAAGCTGGCTCCGCTTAATATCGCCAGGGATTTCTTTTCTTTGAGAACATAAGCTAAAGCAGCTTGATAACTAATTAAGACAAACAGCAGTATTTGGTTATTTTGTTGATGAAAACTAGAGTAGAATAAGACGCTAGTCCCCAGAAGCCAAACAATACTAGATAAACCAGCAATTCTTTCTGAATAACCAACAAGCTGTAAAAATTTAAAGCAAGTTATTACAGCTAGCAAATTTATTGGTACGAAAATCAAGAAGCTGACAACCGCTTCCCTAAAATATTGACGTTCTTTTTTGTTGTCAAGATCTTGACCAAGTTTATCTCCCAGCCAATCTCCTGGAAGCATCAGCATTGACTGCCCCAAATCATAGGGAATATAATTTTTCCCATTGATCTTAATAACTACCTTGTTTCCTGGAAAACTTTCTTCTGTTCTGGTCCACCAGGCATGAGACATATTTAATCTGCGCTCAGTATCAAGATTAGTTATGCTACCAGGATTAACGAAAATAAGCCATAATAACGCTAACAAAGTTATTTTACGCGCTGTGGTCATAGTTGTTTAGCTTGGTCAACGTTTAGGGTGTATTATCATAAAAACCGAACAGAGCATTTATCTCTATACGAGACTGAAGCGTTTGAGCTAAAAGAGCGATAAACCTATGGCATGGCGACCCTACGTTTAATAGAATTCGCAGTCAGCATCAATAAAACATAAATACTTTCCTTTTCTTTTATTGAGGTTAAGAGTATGTTAATTTCAATCAATAATAGTTTTTAGCTAAATTATGACGATCGCTACTCAACAAACATCCATAGGGTAGAAGCGATCGCAGCTATCAAGATCATGCTCCAAACCATAAACAACATTGGAATAAATTTGTTCAATGAAGAATTATTTCGTAGCTTATCTTGATACCGAAACGGTAGTAAATCCCAGATGACTTTACGATTTGGTTCGTGTATTTGCCATTTCTGCTCTACTTTTGATATTTGAAAGTTGGGTTTTGAGTCAAGCATATAAGAGATGTTATACATTCTTTGGACAAGACGAAACCTAGAGCCAATGCCCAGTTCTTGCTGATTTGCTTCCAATCCGTAGGGCAGAACTATCGATGTAAACTGAATTAATATTGCCATAACAACTACGAATTTGGCGATCGCGCTCAACAAAATTTTGGATGGGTCTGCATTTTTAGTGATTCTTTTGGTAGCACCTATAATTAAGATGGGGATCAAAGGGATTAGCAACAAATGAATTGAGGTTATATGATACCTTGCCCCCCATTCTCCTTGTTCTATCCACTCAGAAGTCCAGGAATAAATATATAAATGCAGCAAAAAGCTAACTAATACAGTTACTACATACCATCTAATATATCGAGACAAAGATTTCCAGCAGACAAACAATAAAATTAAGCATGGTAGTAATAAGGGATCGTAAATAAAAATACTTTTTTCTGGAGAAATTAAAGGTGCTAACAATCCCTCTGGTTTAACTTTTGTAAGTAGCTTGAAAAAAGAAAAACCGCTATTTTCTCCATGAGCGATCGCGTTTGGGTTTATTAAACTATCTGCTTTGGCGTATACTTGTAAATGAAGCGAAGTACTAGTTGCTATCGGGCTACCGTAACGATAATAGGTCAATATTCTTTCTAATAAAACGAAAGGAATAAAGCCAGCCATCCACAAAGCTATCGATCTTAGACATTGGGATACGGGTTTAAACTTATATTGACGAGCAACGCACCCTATCATAAATATGAGTACGCTAACAGCGTATAGAATACTAGTAATTCTAGTTAGAAAAGCTATTCCCAAAGCTATTCCACTCAAGATCGCTAATCTTTTTTTGGCTTTGATGGCGTAAGCTAAAGCAGTTTGGTAGCTAATTAAGACAAATAATAGTATTTGATTATTTTGTTGGTGGAAACTTGAGTAGAAAAATACACTAGATCCGAGTAACCAAACAATACTAGATAATCCAGCAATTTTTTCTGAATAATTTAATAATTTTAGAAATCTAAAACAGGTAAGTACGGCAAGCAAATTTATCGGCACAAAAATTAAGAAACTAACCACAGTTTCTCTAAAATGCTGACGTTCGTCTTCGTTTTTGATACCTTTACCTAGTTGCTCTCCTAACCAATCCCCAGGCAGCATGAGCATTGATTGACCTAAATCATAGGGAATATAATTTTTGCCATTAATATCAATAATTATGTTATTTCCTGGAAAATTTTCTCCTGTTCTAGTCCACCAAGCATGAGACATATTTAGTCTGCGAACTGTGTCAACGCTAGTTAGAATGCCAGTATTAACGAAAATAAGCCACAACAACGCTATTAAAGTTATTTTACGCGCTGTTCTCATAGTTTTTTAGCCTGGTTAACATCAGGGTTCATCATTATAAAAACCGAACAGAGCATTTATTTCTATACGAGACTGAAACTTGACTAGCTTTGGTTTTAATTAAAAAAACAATTTTAACTGAACTATAGAGCTTACTATTTGATTAAAATTAATACTGTATAAAAAGTAGCCAATATAGCAACTTTTACTTAATCTTTGAACAATAGAAAATTACTTAGGATAAAGCCTTTCTTTAAAGTTTACTTTAATACGAAAACACCATAAAAACATAAGATGAGTAACTTAAAATGCTCAATTTCACATAGACTTTATTTTATGCAGGTAAAGTGACTTCTCATATAAAAATTCTATGAAATTTGTAGAGCATGCTTCACATAATATATTTTTCAAACTTATAATTACTGTTAAGAGTGAAGATACTTAGTTAAATAGTAATATTGCTAACATTATCATCAGGCTCATAATATATCAGATTTATATAAAATACATCTAAATATATATGACAGAAAGTTAGAACAAATATACTGCGAACATTTCTCAAATATTCTTGTTTAATATTCGCCAGACTGCCAATCATCATATTTGCCTTGAAAGTTTTCTTGCCAAATCAATGAATGATTGCCTTTAAGACAAGTTAAGCATATTAAACATATATAGTATACAAACGAGCCAAAATTATTTACAGGCAATTATTATGAATCAAATCTCGACAGTTGTTATTGGTGGTGGTCCTGCTGGTCTAACTGCTGCTTATGAACTAAGTAAGCACGGTAAGAAATCAGTTGTGTTTGAAAAAGCAGATAGAGTTGGTGGTATTTCGCGCACAGAAACTTATAAAGGCTACCGCTTTGATATTGGTGGGCATCGGTTTTTTACTAAAGTTGGAGAAGTAGAACAGCTTTGGCAAGAAGTGATGGGAGATGAATTTATCAAAGTTCCTCGGATGTCAAGAATCTATTATAAAAATAAATTTTTTAGCTATCCGTTGGAACCTTACAATGCCTTATCTAATTTAGGTCTAATCAATAGTACCCTAATTATGTGGAGCTATTTTAAAGCCAAAGTTAGTCCCAACCCTGTAGAGGAAAACTTTGAGCAGTGGGTTTCTAATCGCTTTGGTAAGCGTTTATTTGAAACTTTTTTTAAAACCTATACAGAAAAGGTCTGGGGTATACCCTGCACAGAAATTAGAGCAGATTGGGCAGCGCAGCGTATTAAAGGATTATCTCTTAAAACAGCTATTACTAACGCTCTTTTTGGCAGTAATGATACTAAGACTTTAATCAAAGAATTTAACTATCCCGTATATGGTCCTGGGCAAATGTGGGAACGTTTTCAACAAAAGCTAGATAGTAAAGGTTCGCCCGTACATCTCAATACAGAGGTGGTTGAAGTAGAACGAGATGGCTATAGGGTCAAAAGCGTCACCATAAAACAGGACGGTGAAACTAGCAAAGTTGCAGGGGAGAACTTTGTATCTAGTATGCCTGTATCTTTGTTGCTAAAAAAAATGAATCCAGCACCCCCAGAAGTCGTGCTAAAAGCTGCTAGCAGCCTTAAGTATCGCGATTTCCTGATTGTTTCTTTGGTAGTAGACCAGGCTGAACTATTTCCTGATAACTGGATTTATATTCATAGTCCTGAATTTAAGGTAGGCAGAATCCAAAACTTCAAAAACTGGAGTAAAGCAATGGTGCCTGACCAAAGTAAAACCTGTTTAGGAATGGAATACTTTTGTAACGAAGGCGATCGCATTTGGCAAATGTCTAACAACCAATTGGTTGAACTAGCTAGTCGTGAAGTAAAAGCTTTGGGGTTAGTAGATCCAGAAGTTAACATTGAAGACGGTACGGTCATTCGCCAGTTCAAAGCTTATCCTGTTTATGATGACGAGTATCGTCAAAACGTGGAAATAATTCAGGAATATATTCAAAGATTTGAGAATTTACAAACGGTAGGTCGTAATGGAATGCACCGCTACAATAACAGCGACCACTCTATGTTGACTGGTTTGTTGGCAGCGAAAAACATTCTGGGTGAAAAACACGATCTCTGGAATGTAAACGTTGAGCGTTCTTATCACGAAGACTTTACCGATAGCAAAAAAGCTTACTCCAACCTAAAAAAAGAGGTTTATGCTGTATCTAATTAACGCTCTGGTTATGAATTAGCTTCGTTTAAATATTGGTTCATAGCTTTAAGCTCGCTTGCTCTAAGCTTTAAAAAATTAATCGACTCAGATTACAATATGAATAATCCTTTAGTTACGATAGTTGTCGTTCCTCGTGAACGCTTTAGCTATACTCGCGAATCATTAGAAAGTATTTATCAAAATACCGAATTACCTTTCAAGCTTATTTACGTAGACGGCAATTCTCCTAGACCAATAAAGGAATATCTAGAAACTCAAGCCCAACAAAAAGAGTTTGAGCTAATTAGAACTAATTATTACCTGTATCCCAATCAGGCGCGCAATTTAGGTTTAGCCAAGGTTGATACCAAATATGTGGTTTTTGCCGATAACGATATAGTCGTGCAGCCAGGCTGGCTTAAAACTCTAGTAGACTGTGCCGAAACGACTGATGCAGTAGTTGTTGGTCCGTTGATGTGTCAATACGAACCAATCCATGAAGAAATTCATTGTGCTGGTGGAGAGTCTCGTATTGTGGTTGATGCCAAAGGTAGAAGGCGGATGCGCGAAAAAATGTACAAGCAGGGTCATGCAACGGGAAAAATGCGATCGCAAATGCAGCGCAGCGAAACCGAACTGTGTGAATTTCACTGTATGCTCGTCCGAACTAGCATCTTTGAGGAATTGGGCAATTTTGATGAAGAAATGCTTAATACCAAAGAACACATTGATTTTTGCCTAGGCGTAATGCAAGCAGGTTATAAAGTTTACTTTGAGCCAGATAGTTTAGTTACCTATGTTCCTGCTGTTCCTCTCAAGTGGAGCGATCTCCAATACTATATGCTGCGCTGGAGCGATGACTGGGAAAGCAAAAGTCTGATTCGGATGCGTCAAAAATGGGACTTGGCAGAGGACAGCTACTTCAAACAAAAGCACAAAGCATTAGGTTGGCGACGCAGAGATACAATCTTGTCTCCTATGGTTAAAAAACTAACTCTAGGGAGCGACAATCGTTTTCTCAAAAAACTGGTGATGTTTGGGTTGTTAGCACCTGTGGAAAAAACCTTAAATCAGTATTTGACTTCTCGCCACGAACAAGCCCACCAGCAAAGACAAAAAAGCTCTCCCATAAAACAAGCCGATACCAGAAAATTAATTCATCGTTGATCTTATGAAAATTCTTCTGATTCACGATATCGGCACGGCAACGGGAGGGGCAGAATTACAAATGCTTTCTTTGCGCCAGGGTTTGCGGGATTTAGGTCATGATGTGAAGTTGTTTTCTAGTTTGGCTACGCCAGTAGAAGATAGCAAACTGCTAGCCGACTATAGCTGTTTTGGTACTAATACTCTGCTACAGGTAATATCTCAAACCATTAACCCTAGTGCGTATTTAAAGCTGCGCCAAATTTTACGGGAATTTCAACCCGATGTAGTCCACGTCAGAATGTTTATGTGGCAAATGTCTCCAGCAATTTTGTCTTTGCTCAAAGACATTCCCTGTATCTATCAAACCGCAGTCTATAAAGCAATTTGCCCCGCAGGAACAAAAGTATTACCCGATGGTAGTGATTGTCATAGTAGCCCTGGAACAGTTTGTTTGAGCAGTGGTTGTCTTACTTTTCAGTCTTGGGCAGTATTGATGATACAGCACAAGCTATGGTCATATTGGCGAGATGCCTTTGATGTGGTGGTTGCTTTGAGTCAAGGTATGAAGACAAAATTAGAAGAAGCAGGAATCAAACCTGTTGAAGTAGTTTATAACGGCGTACCTGTTAGAGAAGAACAATCGCCTTTAAAGGAAATGCCGACAGTGGTATATGCAGGACGCTTAGTACCAGAAAAGGGCGTAGATATTTTACTGAGAGCTTTTGCCCAAACTAAAGCTCAAATACCCCAGTCTAGACTTTTGATTGCTGGTGATGGAGCAGAGAAAGCAAGCTTGCAGACTTTGAGCCAAGATTTAGGCATTGCTGAGGCTGTGACTTGGTTAGGCTATTTACCACAGTCAGAAATGGAACAGCATTTTGCAGGGGCATGGGTGCAGGTAGTCCCCTCTCAGTGGGCAGAGCCATTTGGGAATGTTACAACTGAAGCAATGATGAGAGGTACGGCGGTAATTGCCTCGGCAGTGGGAGCGCAACCAGAAATTGTCGTTGATGGCGAAACGGGTTTTTTGGTGTCATCCCCTAGAGATGTTAACTCTTGGACGATAAATTTGTCTCGGTTATTATCTAATCGTCAATTGGCTACAAAAATGGGCAATATGGGACGCGATCGCGCCATTAGCAAATTTAGCGAAAATACCCGTAATCAAAGGTTTTTGGAGATTTACAATCGCCTACAGACTCAATATGCAGTTGCCGATCTACCAAAGGGTAAATGGTTGAATAATAGTAGCCAAAAGCTAAGAGCCAAAAGCTAAGAGCCAAAAGCTCAAAACAAATAAATCTGAAGGTCGTTAATCTATATTAAGTACATTAAATGCAATGACCATCTTACAGGCAGGAGTTCCTAAAAGCGGAAATTATTGGCTTTATAACATTGTTGGCAATATTCTCGCTTCAACAGGACAAAAACATCGCAGCTTTATTCAACAGCACCCAATTCAACAGCAAGCAAAGAATTGGCAGTTAAGCTTTGCTGGACAAACTCAAATGGATTTTTTAACTATTGAAGGAGGGCATTGCTACTGTCGTCTTAGCGGAGTTTTTCGGGAAGAAGTTGTGGACATTGACAGTTATATTCAGCAATGTAGTCAGGTATGGACTCATTCAACTTTAAATCCTTTAACACAATCAATTTTACCAAAATTTAAGAAAATTATTTATATTATCCGCGATCCTCGTGACGTGGCAATCTCTTATTCTAAGTTTGCTTTTACCGAACACAAGCTCAAAAATGGTTCGCCTCATTATGAACAAAGTCCTGAAACTTATTTAGACAATAGAATCGAAGAGATGACACGCCAATGGGTACAGCACGTAGGCGGTTATTTAAAATATCGATCGCCATTAAATATTTATCCTATTTTTTATGAGCGATTGTTACATTCATTTGACAGTGAGTTAGAAGAGTTACTGGCTTACTTAGAAATTGAATTGTCCCCAGAAGCGATCGCTAAAATTAAACACGATGTTGCTTTCAAAACTATGAAGCAAAAAAGCCCTAAGCATCTAAGAAAGGGTAGTTCGGGTCAATGGCAGGAGATTTTAAGCGATCGCCAAAAACAAAAAGTAGAGCAGATAGCAGCACCAATGTTAAATTTGTTGGGATATTCTTTAATACAAAGAAATATACCCAATCTGCCTGAAAACATAAATCCAGCAGTTTTAGATAACGCTATCTCTACTTCTCATCGTTCTGCTTTAGACCACGTAAATCGTTTCTATAGTTTTCTTAACAGTGAATACAGCATCTCAGCTAAAGCTAATCTAGCCAGAGATTGGTCACTAGGTAAAATTAAAGGCTTAGTATAAGCATAGAGGAAATTATGACCCAGAAATCCTCCCAGCAGCATTTTAATACTGACGATCTGTCTGCCAATTTGAAGCAGAAATCAATCCAGTCAGGTATGATTACTTTTGCCTCTCAGCCTCTAAAGTTGATTCTGGGTATTGGCTCAACCGCTATTTTGGCTCGTTTACTTACTCCTGGGGATTTTGGGCTACTGGCTATGATTACTCCTCTATTTGCGCTGGTAGATAGCTTGAGCAACTTTGGTTTAGAAACCGCAGTAATACAAAAAGATTATCTCGATCAACAGCAGGCAAGCGCAATTTTCTGGCGATCGCTAGCAATCAACACTTTATTAATTGGCATAACCGTATTACTTGCTCCAGTAACTGCTTGGTTTTACCATGAAGAGCGACTTACAGGGATGATTTTGGGGTCAGCCGTGGGAGCTTTCAGTCTCTGCTTGGCTTTCCAACACAAGTCTTTGCTAAAGAGGCAAATGCGCTTTGGGACACTGACTGTAATTGAGTTAATTTCTCTAGTAATCAGTTCAATTATAGCGATCGCTGCTGCTAAAATTGGCTGGGGTTATTGGGCATTAGTATTGCAACTATCAGTAATGCAGGTGACTCAAAGCATTGCTCAATGGTGGGTTTGCGATTGGCGACCTAGTAAATATGTCAAAGACGATAAATTAAATGCCGAATTAAGTTCAACTCTAAGCTATGGCAAGCATTTAACTGGCTTTCGCTTTCTCACTCGCATTGGAATGAACCTCGACCGTATATTAATCGGCTATGTGAGTGGTGCTAATGCCTTGGGTTTATATTTTGTGGCGTATAAGTGGGCATATTTTCCTTTTGAGCAGGTTTACTTTCCCATGTTTGACGTTGCTGTATCCAGCCTCAGTCGCGTCCAGCATGACCCTGATTTGTATAGATCCTATTCTCGCCACGGACTAATGCCGATTTTTGCCTTTTGTTTACCTACCTTGGCTTATTGTTTTGTAGAAGCGCGCAACGTAATTTTAATCCTACTGGGAGAACAGTGGTTAGAGGCTGTACCTTTATTTAGGCTACTATCTGTTGCCGTATACGTTGTTGGTATGTACCGCGTGACCAAATGGCTCTATGTCTCTGTTGGTCAGACTCAAAGACAGTTTCGTTGGGCATTGATTCACACTCCCGTGATGATTGCTGCGGTGGTCATTGGGGCAAAGTGGGGGGCATATGGTGTGGCAATGGGATATATGATTGGGACTTGTTTATTAACCTATCCTGCTGTTGACTACTGCCTTAAGTTTTCTCCCCTTGACTGGAGTAATTTTATGGGTGCAATCTGGCGACCACTTGTAGCTTCAATTTTGGCAGCAGCCTGTCTATATTTTAGTAAAGGTTGGATAAAGAGCGATCGCCTCTTAATTGAATTTATTTTGCGTTCTGCTAGTTATGGAATTGCTTATATTGTCTTTTGGATTTTGTTACCTGGAGGCTGGCGATCGACTATTGACACGCTCAAAGGTATCAAAAAGATGAAGGGTTAAGCATTAACTCAGAATCTCTCAAAGGCTAATAGCTGATAGCTACCTCAATAAACTAATCTTGTTGACTCAAACTCACATTACCTAAAATCGTTATACTTCTTCGATCTCTGACCGAAGTGGATAGCGTTTGCCCACCTCAGCGATCGCCCAGAGCGTGATATAGTCTCGATACGGTCGCTGCTGAAATATCCACCTGTACCTATTCATTAGGCGCAGGCAAACCTGGCGTATCCCATCATAAATAAACGACAAGTAGCCATTGCCAGAAGGTAGATTAATACCTGCGTTGAGGACAATCGCTACCCACCTGTAAAGCTGTTCTAAAATCCAAAACATCGGTCCAGTTACTGTCTGGATAAACTCATCAGCGGTTTTCAATGTTTTATCTCGAAAACGCCACTCATAGAAAGCCAAACTAACTACCGCCTTACGTTGACCAAACAGATGTCGCTCAATACCCGCATCTTCCGCAATTCGTCTTGGAATAGGGCGATCGTAGCTTCCGCCAACACGATAGGGAGCAAGTTCTGGCGATCGGCTAATTTGGGTAATAGACGGCTGGTCAAACGAGCCTATGTAGGGAATCGGCACGACAATGCAATCGTTCCGAAGGCGTAGCTCGTGAAGCCCCATGCCGCTACCTCCTCCACTTCGTCGAAAAGGATCTGTATCCGCGTTTTTTAAACTCCATACTTTATCGCCATGATGACCAGTGATGAGCAATCTTCCCTCTATCTTGCCATCAAAAACATGAAAAACTGAGTCGCCAGGACAAAACGAGGCTAAGGATTCTGCTCCTGTATTCCAGCTATCTGAGGACGCTTTTTGGGGACGATTCCATTCAGTACATTCGAGTCCTAGCTTGTCGGCAACTGGCTTGCCACTGTCTTCTAAGCCAAAACGAGCGTTCTTTAAGCTGATGGCTTCGCGACACCCCAGCTTGGATGCGAGTACAGCCCCTGCAACCGAGTCATAGCCTGCCGAACAGGTTGTTAATAGCTCATATTGCTTTCTACGTTGAGGATGCTGAGCATTTTCCTTTGCTGCGCCCAAGACTGTCATAACATATTCATAATACTGCTTGTAGTTAGTAAGCTTAGGAGGTCGCAGCTTGGGAATCAAACGGATTTTTTCACCAGCGATCTCAAGATTGGTGTAGACGTAACGCTCAATGCGAAGCGAGTCTTGCTGATGAATAACTACATCGCTTGAGTCTAGTCCGCGAAGAACGGTGGCAACTTTTTTCGGTAGCGAAAGCATAGATGTGACTTCTAGCCCAGCAAAACGAATCAGAAATGCCAGAGAATTTGAGACGATGTATTGAGATCGATCTCGAAGGACAAAAAGCGTATCGAGGGTATGAGTCGAAGTCGCAAAGGTTATTGTGCCGTCAGCAGCAATCGAACCACCCGAGCCAAAAAAATTGGCGTTGTCGAGCAATTCGCCCTTCGTATATTCGCCAGCCCAGCATCCTTCAAAGAAGCTCATTCTTTCTTCGTACTCCTGGATTTCAATACTTTGCCCACAAATTAATAGAGGTTCTGACGGTGAGTCTGATGGGGATTTTGATGCTTCAAGTGAAACTAACCAGGCAAGGGGGGGCAAAGTTGACAATCGGGCTATAGAAAGAGTATTCATAAAGTCAGCTTAATTAGCTGTGCGATCGTATGCAAATTAAATTATTATTTGATATATAAAAAACTTTGTCCCGAACGCGCTACTTCCGAGAAACCTTGGCTTCTTAAGCTTCGGCGTAGAGAATTAGCATTATTAATCCCCAACATATCTGGATGCACTTCCACCAAAAGCTTACGAACAGTAGATAAATCTGCAAAGCTTAAAAGCTCACCTTCGCTACCCTGAACGTCCATAATTACGACTGTCGGCTGAATACGGGCGATTTCATCATTCAAAGGCTCAACAGTAACTTCGTAGGCAGTTGTTTTATCATCGGCAGCTTTATAAGCAGAAGAACGTGAAAAGTGTTCGGAAACATGAAATGTACGACTACCAGCTTCCTGCTCTAGCATACACATTTTTAGTTCGGGGTTTACCTGATTAAGAGCGTAGTTTTCGCGAATTAAAGACTCAAGCACAGGATTAGCCTCATAAGAATAAACCCTGTTGCCACCAATTTTTAAAGCGCAAGCAATAGCTAACATACCAATTCCACCCCCAAGTTCCATGACTATATCATCAGGCTCTAATCGATGAATCAACAAACGTCGTTCTTCTCTGGTGTGTCTGCCAGAAATGAGCTTATTGACTTGAAACGGACTCATACGGCGATCGACTCGCATTTTAATCTCATCTACAGTGACCACTTTGTCATAGGTTTGAGAAGACAGTACTGCTTCTGGTGATGGTCTTTGTTGACGATAAGCAGTTTGAATTTTGTCGTATAAAGCAGGTGTTGCTTTTTCCCAAGCAAGCAGGGTGTTCCACCAAATACGTTTAGCCTGTAACTTGGTGTGTCGAGTCAACAGTGCAATATCCCACCAAAAAGAACGAAATGTATTGTATATGCTCATTTTTCTAGATACGGAAAAGTCCTTGATTTTTTGCTTGTATGTATATGTATTATTTATTTCGGTTACTGTTACTTAATTGCCAAGAAACCTTCAAAACAAAGATGTTTAAACACGGTCATAATATCAACAAACCCCGAACGATTCATTAAATCTATGTTTCCTTGGGTTGAAAAAGGTTCAAGTACCCCTTTAAGACTACGGCTTTTGTTGACAATCTCTTGCTCGGTAAATCCTTGCTGTAATTTAAAATCTACATACAGCGATGACATCATGTCTTGAAAACGAGCATCAGACGCTCGTACTTTTTCAAATAAAAGAAAACCGCCACCCCAGTTTAAGCTGTTATAAATTTTATCGAACAATATTTGACGAACCGCAGGTCTGACAAATTGGACAGTATAATAAGCAATAATCAAATCAGCAGGCGCAAATTTAGCATCTAAGATATCAGCTTCACGTATTTCAACTTGAGGAAAGCCCGAATTTTTCTCCTTGGCTACTTGAACCATTTCTGGCTCAATTTCTAAACCAACAATTTGAACATTGCGGTCTTGGTTGGCTTCTGCTAGCTTGCGTGTAAGTTCTCCTGTAGAACAACCTAATTCATAAGCCAAAGCATTTTTTCTCAGAAAAAAATCAGATAGTGCCACAACTATTTCGTGACCTTGCTGATATTGGGGAACAGAACGACCTACGTGTCGATCGAAGGTTTTTGCCACATTATTACTAAAAGACCATCGAGCGTTTGCTACGGCTATAGTATCGCCAACTTGAGACATAATGGTATACCTTAAAACCTAAATTTATTAGTACTTAATAATAACAATTATCATAAAATCAGGGCAAAAAAAATAAATAGATAATCCATAGCAGCATACAAAATTATTCAAATTTTGACAAGAGATGCTTGCCCGTAATCAAAATGCGGATTATTTATGATTTATATATTGTCTATTGGTTAACATTTCCCAAGACAGACATCCTCGATATGGGAAATTATTAAGGTTATAAAAATTTTAAAATCACGATACGATCGTTTATTTTAAACATTTTAATCTTTCTTTTTTTAAATAATATATTATGAACCAGCCTTTCTTTTAAATTATTATTCCTACCTATAATCGACCTGAAAGACTAGTAAGCTGCCTAGAGGCGATCGCTCTTTTAGACTATCCCCGCGATCGCTTTGAAGTTATTGTAGTAAATGACGATAGCAAAACACCTTCTGATTAACATAAATAATATCATTAGAGCCTAGAAAATTAAAAATATAAATACTATGAAAGCATTATCAGCTTCTAAGTTCAGTTTTAAAAACGTTAACTGGAGCAATTTTAATTTTTTTTTATTGTCGATCTTTTTTATTGTTGTTGCATTTGGTATCATTCATCATGAAATGTGGCGAGATGAATTAGAGGCTTGGTTGATTGCAAGAGATAGCGTATCTGTCAATGAATTATTAAACAATTTGGAATATACAGGTCATCCTGCTTTGTGGTACTTATGCTTATATTTGCTATCAAAAATTACCAGCAATCCTCTAATAATGCAGTCGTTCCACTTAATTGTTGCTACTGGAGTAATATTTATTTTCATTCATTACTCCCCATTTAATAAACTACAAAAAGTATTGTTCTGTTTTGGATATTTTCCTTTGTATGAATATGGAGTAATCAGTAGAAGCTACGCTCTTGGCGTACTGCTTATTTTTAGCTTTTGTGCTTTGTTTTGTCGTAAAACACATAACTATATATACTTAGCTGCTATTTTAGCTTTATTATCTAACACTAGTGTTTACGGTTTGATTATCAGTTTTGTTTTTGCAGTCATGCTTGCTTTTACAATAATCAAGGAAACATATTCTGTCAAAAAAACTATTTTACGCCAGCAAAATTTGGCAATAAAACTAGCAATTAGTGCAACTATTTATTTATTGAGTTTGTCAGCATCTACTATTCAAATAATCCCTCCTTTAGATAGCAAAAGTGAAATCAACATCAATTTATTGAAAAATGAAAGCAATATCGATCTAGCTCAAACTTCTAGTGAATTATCAGAATCTATGAGACTTGTATTAGGAAGAACCTTTACGAGCATCTGGCGTAGTTACGTTCCTATTCCTGATTTTTCTATTGATAGCTCTTGGGGAACAAATATTCTGATAGATAACCATCAGTTACCAGAAATATTCAGTATAAATTTGGGCTTTTTTATAGCTGCATTTTTATCAATAGTATTGTTCTCAATTTTCGCCTTTATTTTTGTTAACAACTACAAGATATTGTTTCTCTATGTTGTTGGCACCTTCTCGATTATGCTTTTTGGTTTGGCAGTGAAGTCACCAGCAATAAGACATAACGGACATTTATTTATTTTGCTAATCAGTTGCTTTTGGATACATATTTACGAACCAAGGGGAAAATACCATAATTTAAGTCAAAATCATGTTACCAAATTAATTCATAAATACCAAAACTTCTTTTTGACGTTGATACTGTGTGTACAGCTTTATGCTGGAACTAGAATGTATGCCGTAGATTCAATCAAATTGTTCTCAAATAGCCAAAATGCTGCTCAATTTATCAAAGATAATCAATTGGAAAAATTGACTATTGTTGGCAGCGACTATAAAATAGTATCTTCGATTTCTGCTTGGCTAAATCGCAAAATATATTATCCAGAAATTAGAGATTTTGGAACATTTACTGTTTGGACTTCAGAAAACGTAATGCTTAACACACAAATAACTCA
This sequence comes from Waterburya sp., assembly GCA_965218345.1. Classification (GTDB taxonomy): domain Bacteria; phylum Cyanobacteriota; class Cyanobacteriia; order Cyanobacteriales; family Xenococcaceae; genus Waterburya. The sequence continues at coordinate 2,654,989 of CBDCKS010000002.1, read as the reverse complement.
GCTAGATATTCTAAAACAGATTGAACAGTTAAAGGTCGGTGATTCTGATAGTCTACTTTTGATACTTGATAATAGATTGCGTGAAACATCTACATCCTTAGATATTGATTTTCTTGTATCATATGAAGATTCTATAGTTAAACAAGAAAAATACTTTATTTACTATGTTAATTAAGCGAATAAACAGCTTCTTACTCAAGAGAATAAATACTTCAATGGCTTTATCACTCTAATTTTATTTGTGACTATATTATCTTTAACTGCTTTGCCTAACTTTGATAGTTAGCAACAGCCAATTATAATTGCTATGATCTAGGTCTATTACTGATGATTTTTTCTATTACTCAATAAGCTACTGTTACGATAGATAATTTGCTTGATATCATAAATAATTAAAACTATATATAAAGAGTTTTAATTTTAAATCTAACCTTTTAATCATAAATACTCATAATTTACTTTATTTAACATCAAGAATATAATGAATAAACCTTTTTTTTCAATTATTATTCCTACTTATAATCGACCTGAAAGATTGGCGAGCTGCTTGGATGCGATCGCACTTTTAGACTATCCCCGCAATAGTTTTGAGGTAATCGTGGTTGATGACGGTAGCAAAACACCTTTAGATTCAACAGTTGCACCTTTAAAAGACAAGATAAATATTAAATTATTACGTCAAGAAAATGCTGGACCTGCTGCTGCCAGAAATAAGGGTGCAGAGATGGCAACAGGAGAATTTTTGGCTTTTACTGATGATGACTGTCAGCCTACCCCTAATTGGCTAACTCAGTTTGCGACTGGGTTTGATAATAATCCAGAAGCCATGATTGGTGGCAAGACAATTAACGCCCTAGATAATAATCCTTTCTCGACTGCATCCCAAAAGCTAATTGACTATCTCTACGAATATTACAACCCTGCAAAGGGCAAAGACGCTTTTTTTGCCTCTAATAATATTGCCATGCCCGCTGCTAATTTTAAAGCGTTGAATGGTTTTGATGTATCTTTCCCTTTAGCTGCTGCGGAAGATCGAGACTTTTGCGATCGCTGGAACTTAAAATATCCGATGCTATATGTTCCCCAAGCTCAAGTCAATCACTATCACAAGCTCAGTTTAGCCTCATTTTGGCGACAGCACTTTGGCTATGGTAGAGGGGCTTTTTGTTTTCATCAATTGCAATCGCAAAGAGTAGCCAAAGATATAGAAGTCGAACCATTATCCTTTTATTTTAATTTGCTTTCTTATCCTTTTTTTCAAGCTTCTCGGCAACCAAAATTACTTATCTCTGGTTTGTTTTTCCTCTCTCAAGTGGCTAACGTTGCTGGTTTTTTCTGGGAAAAATTTAATTTCAAAGCGACTAAAACTGTTTGATTTTTTGAACAAAATTATCAATATAATAAACAATAAAACATAAGACATGAAATTAACTAAAAGGAGCAAAATAATAAATTTAGTGTTGATAGCAGCAGTAGTTATTACAATTATCGGCTTTTTAGTCGATTTACGAAATACCCTTATATATCCAGGTACAGATCTCAGAAATAGGATTGTCGGCGCAAGATTAATGCTTAAGGGAATAGATCCTTATTTTTTTAAATGGCAACCAGGATTATCAGCAAGATTTTACGATCCATTAGATATTCACACCGAATTATTATCCAAAGTTAGTGTTCCACCCACTGTCTTAGTTTTGCATTCAGTAATTGCCGGGCTATCTTATCTACAGCAAAAAGTAATTTGGCTAATAGTTCAGTGGGCAGCATTATTAGGCACTGTACTAATCTTTCTAAAAACTAGCAATTCTCAGCCTAAAAATAACTTAATATTTATTGTTAGTTTTTTTTTGCCAATAGCTTATTTTGGCGTTTTCACGTAAGCTCAGGTCAAATATATATCGTTTATGTTTTTCTGCTATCAATAGCCTGGTTTTTTCTCAACCAACCATCAAAATTTAATAATATTCTTAGTGGTTTCTTTGTAGGCATAACGGTTAGCCTAAGACCTTCTTTTCTCCTATTTTTTATTCCTTTTCTAATCTGCCAGAGATATTCTTTTTTATTAGGGGGATGCCTTGGTTTATTAATTAGCATATCTTTATCTTTTACGGTAGCCAGTATTTTTATTTGGAAGAAATACATACTGACTATGCTAGGAATGACTAGGTTTATAGATTTAAATACATATTTACCCTTAGAAGCAAGAACTCTTCCTAGCCCAGATATTGTTTATCCGAAAATGGTTGAAGGATTTAATTGGGATATCAGAAATCCTTTAGAATACTATCTTGACAATACTTCTTTGCTTGAAGTTTTAAATGCTTTAGACATACCCAACAAGCGAGATATTTTGTTAATTGGATTTGTAATTACTATGGTATTTTTCTTTCTATATGTTTTAAAGTTTTCCTTGAAAAACAAGAATATGGCTCATCTATTTTTATTGGGAACTTTAATATGTTTAATCGGCGACTTTTTTATTCCAGTCGGTAGATATTCTTATTATGATGTCCAAATGATTTTACCTTTACTGATTATAATTAGCCAAATAGATGCCAAAGATTTAATTAATAATAAGATAGTTTTTATTTTCTTATCTGGAATGCTATTAAGTATAGCTGGTTTTCTTATTATACCTAGAGCCTTATTTTTCAGCGTCTTTTTAATAATGTTATATATTATTATTACATCTTTTATTATTCTCAAACAAAGTAATAAAAGCGAAAATAATTCTTTACGAAAATTAAGCTAGAACGTCAGTTTATCGGCATTTGTTAATTAAACTTGGTGGCAACTTGAGTCGCTTTACAATTATCTTGTTAAACCGCGTCTACTTTGAAATCCATAGTTTTTGAGATAACTGTTTCAGGGAAGAAAAAACAAACTACCCCAAACTCCAGTTTTCTACATGGACGTGGTTTAACTTATAGAGCCAAGAAAAGCGATCTCGCTCGCGAAGACCGTATTTTGATTACAATAGCAGAAAATCAATAAGTCCTCTTTGCCGTTGCCAAACGGGAAGCGACACTAGTAATTAAAACCATTAGCACCAAAATAAATGCTGCACCCCAAGCTAATTCTTGCTGGTTTTTAAAAGGCACGATCGCAAAATTATAGACAAGTACTGCCAGAGAAGCCGTAGGTTCAGCTAAACCATTACCCCAATTAGGCCAAAATTGAGTAAACAATGAGGTAAACAGCAACGGGGCGGTTTCCCCAGCAGCACGAGCGATCGCTAAAGTAACACCTGTAATAATGGCGGGTATGGCAGCAGGTAAGACTACTTGCAAAACTGTTTGGTATTGATTTGCGCCAATACCTACTGATGCTTGTCGCACTTCTTGGGGAACAAGTTTAAGAGATTCATCAGTGGTGCGGACGATGATTGGCAACATCAAAATCGCCAACGCAAATCCTCCTGCCCAAGCAGAATATGTTCCAAAAGTTAACACAACTGCACTATAGGCAAATACGCCCACAATAATTGAAGGTACGCCACTAAGTACATTCGTCGCAAAACGAATCCAATCCGCGGCTTTACCCTCATAAAATTCCGAGAGATAAATTGCAGCCATAACTCCTATCGGCACGCTAATTAATGCGCCAATGCCGACCATGATTAACGTACCTAAAATGGCATTTCCAAAACCTCCGCCATCTACCATCGGCGGGGGAGGTAGCTCGGTAAAAGCAGATGCAGAAAGAGAGCTAACTCCTCTAGTGATTAAATAAGTCAGGATAATAAACAAAGGAATTATTGCTAGCAGGGTGAAAAAGCCAGCAATACTACTCATAATCAAGCCAAACAGAGTACGGGGAGAGGAAGAATTTTTTTTGAGGCTTACAACGTCAAAACCTGATTTTTGTGAGGTGTTTATGGTCATTATTTTTTTAACTTGTTTTGCTTAATTTCTGACAATCCCTTAAATCCTTTGTAGCCTAGTAACTAATAACTGAGCTAAAACATTTACTACCAAGGTAATAAAAAACAAAATTAAAGCCGCGTACATCAAAGCTGCTACCTGTAAGCCACTAGCCTCAGCAAACTGGTTTGCCAAAAGAGATGAAACTGTATTGGAGGGAGCAAAAACCGAAGCAGCGACTTTATTAGAGTTACCAATCAACATGGTTACTGCCATTGTCTCTCCTAAAGCTCGACCCAAAGCCAGCATAATCCCGCCGATAATACCAGAAGAGGCAGCAGGTAAAACAATTTGTAAAATAGCTTCCCAGCGAGTTGCTCCTAAGCCAACGGCAGCTTGACGCATACCTTGGTCTACATTGATAATTGCATCGCGAGATATAACAGCAATGGTGGGCAAAATCATTACCGACAAGATTAAAGCAGCGGGTAACATTCCAGGCCCTCTAAGGGGGGTAAAGCCTTTAAGAAAAGGAATCAAAACAAAAATTCCCCACAAGCCATAGACAACACTGGGTACGGCTGCTAATAACTCTACCAAAAAAACAATAATTCTTTGCACTGTAGGAGGCAAATAATCTTCACTCAGAAAAATAGCTACTCCTAAACCAATTGGTACTGAAATCGCTAGGGCGATAAATGAGCTAACCAAAGTGCCGTAAATTGCTGGCCAAACTCCATATTGACTATTGACAGGATTCCAGCTACTGCTAGTCAGAAAGCCTAAGCCAAATTCACTGATTGCAGGCATAGCTTTAATAGCTACTTGAACTGTAATCCAAACTAAAACACCGGCGATCGCAAAAGCTAAAATCTTTGATATCCAATAAAAACTAGTGTCTAAACTTCTTTCAATTCCCGAACGGGGTTCAATTCTCGGCTCATAATTATCCTTCATAACTTGATTAAATTGCTTTCTATTCTATTGGTATTGAAAATAATGATTGAAATTAAAATAGCGATCGACAAATATTCTACTAGTATTTATTTACCCTACTCTCATTAAGAATACGTAAAGAATAAGTTATCTGCTAAATCCAAATAAAAGCAGTTTTAAAATTACCACTGCCTATTTTGAACAAATAGCTCTGTAGCATCTTGTTGGGATAAAGGTTTAGCAAAAAGATAACCTTGTCCACATTCGCAGTTAAAGTCTTGAATGATTTTTCTTTCTGACTCTGTTTCAATACCTTCGGCGATGACATCCATACCCAGTTTGTGAGCCAAAATGACGATAGTATTAACAATTTCTAAATTTTTGACTCCCTGACTCATATTACTGACAAAAGAACGATCTATTTTGAGAGTGTCCGTGGGAAAACGATGAAGATAACTAAAAGAAGAAAACCCTGTACCAAAGTCATCCATGCTGATTTTGATATTTAATTTTTTTAACTGATTGAGTAAAATAATTGTATTTTCCACATCGTCCATCACCATGCTTTCGGTAATCTCCAGCTTCAAATTAGCTGGATCTAATTCTGTAATGATTAAAGCTTCCTGAATTTGAGCGATCAGGTCAGTTTGAGCAAACTGTCGGCTAGAAAGATTGACGCTCATAACTACCGATTGTGCTTGAGCAAATTCTCTGCGCCATGCCTGCATCTGACTACAGGCTGTTTCTAAAATCCATTTTCCCATAGGCACAATTAGACCTGTTTCTTCGGCGACGGGAATAAAAGTCCCGGGAGAGATAAAACCCCTAGAAGGAGATTGCCAGCGCACTAAAGCCTCAAAACCACTGAGCATTCCTGTAGAGAGAGAGATAATGGGCTGATAGTAAAGCTCAAATTCTTGATTAGTAATCGCCTGGTTTAAATCTGCTTCTAATTGCAGTCGCTTTAGTGCCTGTTCGTGCATCTTAGTGGCAAATACTTCATGTTGGCTTTTCCCTGATATTTTAGCCTTATACATGGCGGTATGAGATGCTTGCAATAGTTCTTCTGGTTGAAAATCTTCCCCCAGGCGATAGAGAGCTAAACCAATACTGGCAGAGGTAAAGATATCTTGCTGACTAAGTTTAAAGGGAATAGATAATACTTTATTCAGTTTATTAGCTATCTCGATCGCCTCTATAGTTTCTTCAGTGGTTTTAAGAGCGATCGCAAATTCATCAGCCCCGACTCTAGCCAGAATTGCCTTTGAATCCAAATTGTCCTGCAAACGTTGAGCCGTTTCGATCAAAATGCGATCGCCCGCCTGGTATCCTAAGCCATCATTAATTAATTTAAAACGGTCTAAATCTAGACAGAGAATTGCAATTAATCCTTTTGATTTAAAGCGATTTCGCTGTTTGAGTTCCTTAAGTTTTTTGGTAAATAAAGTACGGTTGGGTAGTCCCGTCAAAGAGTCATAAAACAGGTTATATAGAGATTTGTAGCCTAAAACGCTGGCGGTGGTTATCGCTAAGGTAATAGCAGGGGGAACAAAGGGAATCCAACCGTTAAAATAGAAGGTAACTAGGCAAATTCCCCATAAACCGCCTATGCTCACTATACCCACAGTTACAATTGCTAAAGGGTGTTTTAGTCTCCAGGCGATCGCTGCCCCTAATAATGCCCAGCCCCAAATCCAGATTTTTTCAAGCCATTCAGACCAAAACCAAAATAGAGACCCGTTATCTAAAACCACGTTTAGAATTTGACTGACCATTTGAGCGTGAGTCATTACTCCTGGCATATATCCCTTAGCACCTTTGTAAGGAGTTGAATGAATATCTTTAATGCTAGGGGCGGTAGTACCAATTAAAACGATCTTATTTTTGATTAGATCGGGTGGAACTTCTCCCGCTAATACTTCTGACAAAGTTACTTTTTGGGCAATATTAGAAGAACGATAATTAATTAAAGTTTGCCAACCAGCAGTCTCAGATGACTTTAGCTGATAACCACCTGAATTTGCTTTTAAATCGGGAAAAACTGCATTACCGATTTGCAAAGAATCATCATGAACTTGGAATAAAAGATTACGCTCTGCCAAATATTTGAGACTTAAGCGCAACGAAAAGCCATACATCTTTTCCTCTTCTTTTTTACCCAACTGAACATACATCAGATTACGACGCAGGACATCATCTTCTACGTCGATAACTATGTCATTAAAACCAATTTGCTCAGGCTTTACCCCTGGAGGAGCAGAGACACTGTTATCACCATTTCCTAATAGTTGAATGGCTACTATATTACCTTTTTGTAATTCTTGTCTCAGTAATTTTGTACCTGGAGGATAAGCCACTTCTCGATAGAGGTCAAAGCCAATTATCTTTGGCTGATGCTGCTGTATATTTTTGAGCAACTGAGCCATTGTTTCATCAGTAATTGGCCAGCTATTTTGTGACTCAATATCTTTATCCGTAATTTCAACTACTAATAATCTTGAATCAATTTTGTTTTTGCTTTTAAAATTGACCATCCAATCATAAGCCAATAATTCTAATCCCTGTAACCCACCAAGCTGCCTAACTCCTAATACTATTAACGTAACAAAAGCCGTTAATGACAGTAATGAAAAACTATATGCGCCAATCCAGTTCTTGGCTTTTTTAAAATTAAAGTATTTATAAACCGTTTTGGCATTATCGTTATTCATTAACTAGTTAATTCCTACACAATCGAGAGTTTAAAGAGCAAAAGAGCATATTACCAATTAAGTAGATCTACTGACAAAAAAGCAAATTTATTAAAGTATTCAGTAAAAATGTTTAATTTGTTATCTAAAAAAGTGTTGTTTTGAACAAGTATAGTTGGAATTAATAATTATGGACATTAATGAACAGAAAAGACTAATATATTTATATATTATTAATTAACTTATTAGTTAATAAAAGACGTTAAATATTAAATTTATGCTAGGTAAACTCAATAGATTATTCGGCTTATTAATTACTTTAAATTTGTTACAGGTAGGTTTAGTTAATCCAGCTACAGCCGAACAAAAATCAGAAAAAAGCCAGTCCGCCAATTCTAATTATGGTTTACCTACTAATCGTCGAGATGGCGGAAGTAGAAGTAGTGGTGATAATTGTTTGGCAAATGTTAGTGATAGCAATTTAGTGGCATTAATTCCCAATGAAACCGTAGGAATTAATGCTTCTGCCTCTCCTACACTTTTCTTTTACGTCCCAGAAGTTAGCCAGCAAAAAACTATTGAGTTTGTGCTGCGCAATGAACAAGATGAATTGATATATGAGGCTTTTTTGACCACTTCAGGAAAAGGGATTATGAGCGTCAAAATTCCTGCTGTAATTAATTCAAATCAACTGGAAACCAATCAAAATTATCATTGGTATCTATCAATGATTTGTAATCCTCAAGAGCGTTCACGCGATGTAGTGGTCGAAGGCTGGCTGCATCAGGAGGAAATCGATCGGGCTGTTAAACAGAAACTTCAATTTGCCACCTCCGTAGAAAAGGCTGAATTATATAATGAGCATGGTTTTTGGTATGATGCTTTAGCTACACTAGCTCAAGAGCAAAACTCTAATGCCAAACAATCTGTAGTCAGAAAGAAATGGTCAGAATTATTAGGGACGGTTGGTTTAGAGGACTTGGCTTCTGAATCTTTTATTCAGTAAAATAATGGTGGCATTTCTCACTCTATGTCTTCCCACATTACGATCGGCCTTTATTAATTCTTTTACTTTTAATGGTCGAAGATATTCCCTCTTACCTAAATAGGCTTGTTTTACTGAAGGATGATTTGATTTAGATGACTTTGCTTAACGGGCGCAACGCAAACTTAAATACATTCAAGCTTGCGTTGCGCCGAAAAAAAACCTTGAGCAGTTGTTTGTAGCATAGGTCAAACTACATCTATCGACTGAACACTTACGCGAAGCAATCCAGTCTTTGAGTTCTCGCAAAGCATAGTTATAGCTAACACGGCAAGTTTCCAACCACTCATTGAGCAGTCCAACTTGTTGCGCGTCAGGGTATATGCGATAACGGTAATTTAGAATCATACACAATAGTTGATCACAATTAGTAGCTACTGATAGACTATTTGTTCGCAGAGCTTCGGAGGCTTTTCATCCCGACGTTGATTTCTACGTACCTGGAAATACAACGCGGGACTTCTCAGCCTAAAATGTTAATAATGCCTTTAGTAATATTTTTTAGCTGTGACCAAAACTTGAAACTACTGTAAACAAATGTTTTGAGGCGGATATGAGAGTAAAATTCACGAATCGTTGCCATCCTCCGACTAAGCTGATAGACATCTTTTGAATCTATTTATGCAGGCGTCGAAAAGTAGCTAAAGGCCTGCTTTTTGCTGACTAGGTTAGCTTCACCTAATGATTGTAAGGCAGTTTTAAAAGTTTTACTTATGACCTAGATTTAGGAATCTGTTCTGAAGTTTACAAATTTACTTATTATTCCGTGAACTTTTTAGTATAGACTTTAGTTAATGCAAAACGAGCTGATGATTTACTTTAGTCAATATACTAAAAACGGTATCTTTCCGATACCAGAGTGCTTCAATACTCTTTTTATAACTTTGCAATATTAAGACAAGCGACGGTTTGGCCTTTAGCCAAAGATGCTGGGAGGAGACACCATGACTAATTTATGTAGTGGCGGGTTGACTCGCTGCTCACTTGGGTGGCTGGCTCTGGCCACCCAGAATTCGAGGCCACGCTTGCCTGCCGTCCTGACCCCTAAGTTCTGATCGAGGAGAATTATAACAAGTGGATTTTTTGTCCGATTTCTTAATGCGCTTTCTGGCGCAGTTACAGTCCCCAACACTCGGCTTTCTGATTGGTGGTATAGTCGTTGCCTCCGTCGGTAGCCGACTATCAATTCCAGATCCGGTCTATAAGTTCATCGTCTTCATGCTGCTTATGAAAGTCGGCCTGACTGGTGGGCAGGCGATTCGCGACGCCGATCTCGGAGCGATACTATTGCCTGCGCTGTTCGCCGTGGTAATAGGGATCCTTATCGTGTTCATCGGGCGCTACACGTTGTGCAAGCTGCCGAACGTCAAAACCGAGGATGGCATTGCGACGGCGGGCTTATTCGGTGCCGTGAGTGGCTCTACCCTCGCGGCAGCCCTGACGCTAATGGATGGGCAAAGCATGGCATACGAGCCCTGAGCCGCAGCACTCTATCCCTTCATGGACATCCCAGCGCTCGTGACTGCGATCGTCTTGGCCAGCATTTATACCGGCAAGCGGCGCGGTACCGCAGGCAAGCGGGTTAGGGTATGGTCCATCGTGCAGGAAAGCCTCCAGGGTTCTGCCCTATCGGCACTGCTGCTCGGCCTCGCCCTAGGTCTGATAACCCAGCCGGAAAGTGTCTATGAAAGCTTTTACTCTCCCCTCTTTGCCGGGCTGCTTTCGGTACTGATGCTAATAATGGGTATGGAGGCCGCTGCAAGGCTTAAAGAGCTGCGCAAGGTGGCTCAGTGGTACGCCGTATATGCCTTTGTCGCACCGCTGCTACATGGATTCATCGCCTTCGGTCTCGGCATGATTGCCCACTACACCACGGGATTCAGCCCTGGTGGCGTCGTGCTGCTGGCCGTCATCGCCGCCTCCAGTTCAGACATCTCAGGTCCGCCCACTTTACGAGCCGGTATACCGTCGGCCAATCCCTCGGCATACATAGGCTCGTCCACAGCCATCGGCACGCCAGTTGCGATTGCCTTGGGAATACCGCTCTACATCGGGCTTGCCCAGGCGCTGATGGGCGGCTAATCCCAGACGGGTCACGGTCTGCCGGTACTCCCAAGGCCTGGCGACCAACGCGACAATTATAATATCAGGGCGATAGCGCGCGGTGCTGCCGTTTTCCTGAGTTTCTATATAGTTCAATGAATACACACATTAAGAGGTAACCCACATGGCCAAGCAAGCCAGCAAGCTCGTCATCGTCACGGAAAAGTTGCTGCTGAAAAAGATCGCCAAGATCATCCACGAAGCCGGGGCTACCGGTTATACGGTGGTAGACGCTGGCGGTGAAGGCAGTCGCAACGTGCGCTCGTCGGGACAACCCAGCGTTTCCGACAACTTCTCGAATATAAAGTTTGAGGTGCTCACCGACACTCGGGATATGGCCTTGAGGATTTCGGATGAGGTGGCAGCGCAGTTTTTCGACGATTATTCGGGCATCGTCTATCTCTGTGACGCGGAGGTACTGAGCGCGCACAAGTTCTGTGGACCAGACGGCTGTTGAATTGAGACGACGCAGACCTTGACACGAGTCTACGAAGGGAATGCCATCGCGTTCGTATATACGTTGCCTAATAGCGCGCTTGTCATGGTAAGCGCGCTAGCACCATACCATCGATCGCTCAAGAGGAAACGCACTAGGCGTTGGGTTGAGTCGATGGGAGATATGACTCTTTGCACCTCTAATACTAAATTCGATTTGGAAAGAAGGTAAGCGATCGCAACATTGAAGCCAATGATAGTTAGTTTATTTACGAACGTCATCTTTCATTTCGCTGACTACACAACAACGTTCAACTAAAATGTCTTCTATCCCATTGATAGTCTCAAAACATTGATTTACCAGAGGTTCATCTATTAAGTGCCATCTTCTTGTTTCCACTGAATCTTGACTCTGAAGATATTTTTCTTATAGTTCAGAAAAACTCAAGTGTTTTGCTAAATAGGCTGTTTTTGGAATTTAAATTTTTTTGGTTTTTTATCTTTAATTTTACATATACTTTGGTAATCGGATTTAGTATAGCAGCATTTTCCAGTTTAACCCTTCAGATGACATAACTAAGCCGACAGTTTTCTTGAACTAATATAGTATGATAAATTAAGTGAAAATACGTAGATTTTTGGTATCTTTCAGATCAAAAGTTATTTGCTTGTCATAAATTCTCTTATTTCTGAATATTCTGCTTTCAACACCTGATTAAAAAAGAATTTATTCCATTTTTTAATAGATTAATAATGACTAAAATGCCTAACAGCAAAACCAATAACGGCAAAGATAAATTTAGTTCTCAGGTACTTAAAACTGGTATTAATCGCCAAGTTAATTTAACTAATATTTCTCAGAGTTCTGCTTCATCGAATAATGGAGAAGATGAACCTATATTAGTTGAAGTCTCTAAATCAGTTGTCTTTAAACCAGCAACAGAGCAAGCTGATTCCCATACAGAGAATGTTGACAAAAGAGGTGAAATAATCAGGGTTGAGACAAAATCACCGAGTAAAAACCTAGGCAAATCAATCTTTCAAAGGCTGAAAGCTAAAACAGCAGCAGCATTGATAGGTAGTGCGATAATGTTACCTATACTCGCAGTAGGAACTGCAACCTACTATTTTGGTAGTCAAGCCGTCGATAAACAGACAATCTTGGCAAAACGATCTGATAATATAGACCTGGCAGAAACAGAGTTAGCACGACAACAAGAACTACTGGCTGCTCTATTGATTGGTACTGGAATAACAGCTTTACTGGCAGGTGCGATCGCTGCTTGGGGGACAAAAAGGCTTTTCGATTCGATGTCTCAAAAGTCAAGCTCAGAAATCGCTGAAGAATCTAAACCTCAAGTATATAAAGAGTTTATTTATAATTCAAGCCAGTCTGTTTCACAGAAAGATATTCTCAAAGCAATTGTAGAAGAGGCACGCAACTATTTGAATTGCGATCGCGCTGTAGTTTATAGCCTCAAACAAGATCGATACGGCGTGATAGTAGCAGAGTCAGTAGCCCTTAATTACACACAAGCGTTAGATAGAACAATAGAAGACCCCTGTTTTGAAGCTCGATATCTGGATAAATACCGTGATGGCAGAGTCAGCGCAATCGATGATATCTATAAGGCAGAAATGACTCCTTGCCATAGAGAACAGTTAAAAAAGCTAGAGGTAAAAGCCAATTTAGTTACGCCTATTATCAATAAAAATAAGCTATTTGGGTTGCTTGTAGCTCATCAGTGTGATAAACCGCGACAGTGGCAGCAAGGGGAAATTGAGTTTTTACGCCAGCTTGCTAAAAAAGCTGGTTTAGCTTTGGAAAACGCTGAGTTATTAGATGATCTGGTTTGTCTCCAAACTCAGGTAGAAAGAGAACGCAAATGGACTAACTACTTTACCGATGCCGTTGGGTACATTCGCGCCTCAACCAAACAAGATGATGTCCTAGATATCAGCGTCGAGGAAGTTAGAAGAGTTTTAGAATGCGATCGCGTTGTGGTCTATAGTCTTAATCAAGACAAGTACGGTGTGGTAATCGCCGAATCGGTATTGGCGGGATATCCCAGGGCATTAAATAAAACCATTAAAGACCCCTGTTTTGAAGCCAGATATCTGGATAAATACCGTGATGGCAGGATCAGAGCCATTAATGATATTTATCAAGCAGAAATGGCTCCTTGCTATATCGAACAGCTAGAAAACCTAGAGGTAAAAGCCAATTTAGTTACGCCTATTATCAATGAAGGAAAGCTGTTTGGTTTACTAGTAGCTCATCAGTGTAGTGAACCTCGCAACTGGCAGGATTATGAAATTCGCTGGGTGACACAAATTGCCATCCAAGTAGGTTTTGCCCTCGATAATGCCAAGGTATTAGCAGCATTGGCGATAACTCAGATTCAAGCAGAAAGAGAACGCAAATGGGCTAACCACTTGACCAATGCCATTGGCTACATTCGCGCCTCAACCAAACAAGATGAAGTCCTAAATATCAGCGTCGAAGAAGTTAGAAGAGTTTTAGAATGCGATCGCGTAGTGGTTTATAGTCTTAATCAAGACAAGTACGGTGTGGTAATCGCCGAATCGGTATTGGCGGGATATCCCAGGGCATTAAATAAAACCATTAAAGACCCCTGTTTTGAAGCCAGATATCTGGATAAATACCGTGATGGCAGGATCAGAGCCATTAATGATATTTATCAAGCAGAAATGGCTCCTTGCTATATCGAACAGCTAGAAAACCTAGAGGTAAAAGCCAATTTAGTTACGCCTATTATCAATGAAGGAAAGCTGTTTGGTTTACTAGTAGCTCATCAGTGTAGTGAACCTCGCAACTGGCAGGATTATGAAATTCGCTGGGTGACACAAATTGCCATCCAAGTAGGTTTTGCCCTCGATAATGCCAGACTGCTAAAAAAATTAAAAAATGACGGTCTGCCAACTCAACTATTAAATAACTTTAGTCTTGGTATCAGTGAAAAAGTCAACAGATCGCAACTGCTAAAAATTGCCGTCGAACAAGCTCGTAAAGTAATTAAGCTCGATCGCGTAATCGTCTATCAGTTTGATGACAATTTGGACGGAAATATTGTCGCCGAATCAGTTGTCCCTGGTTATCCTAGAGTTTTAAATTCTCAGATCGAAGACTCCTGCTTTGCTAGAGAATATGGCGAAAAATATGGTCAAGGTAGAACAAAGGCGATCTCTAATGTTCATCAGGCTAACCTAACAGCCTATCATCTAGAACAGCTTGAATCTTTATCGGTCAAAGCCAGTGTGATAGTACCAATTTTGCAGGACGAGCAATTGTTTGGTTTACTTATTGGACATCAATGCAAACAGCCTCGCCTGTGGTCACAGTCGGAAATAGATCTGTTTGCTCAACTGGCTCTGCAATTGGGATTGGCTTTAGATCGAGTCCAGTTAAGAGAAGCATTAGATGCAGCGAAGAATGCCCAAAGAAATGAGACTGACAAACAGCACTCAAAACAACAAAGTCTCGATCGAAAGATATCCAAGCTACTGACAGAAAACCAAGCTGCATTGCAGGATCTCAGAGCAAAAATTAGCCATCGCTCAGCAGCAACACAAGAAACGGCTAGTAAATCAAAAAATACTCAAATAGAAAAGGATATTAATGCTGTCAAAAAAGTTGAAATACCAAATCAGTCACACCAAAATCTGCACCAAATGGTCAATCTAATTAATGACATGAAAGAAAAGATCGATCTCTCATTAGCACCGAATCAACCAGCCCAGTTACCAATGGGAGAAATCACCCTTGAAGCTAGGGAAATAACCTTAGAGCCAATGGATAGCTATGATTATGATCTAGATGTGATCACAGGGCAGCTAACTAAAAGCTCAAAACCAGAACCAAGTTTGCCTTTAATGAATCAATTTATTGACGATATTACTGACTTGTCAGATAAGATCTCCCAACAATCTTTAATTGTCACTGATTCTTTTCAGAAGTTAGCTGAGTTTGCTCAACAGCTATCAGAACGTAAAAAACTTTGAAACTAACTAGTCAAGAGGAACAAAGCCAGCCTTGGTTATCAGCTTTTGACCTTGGGGAGTAAGTAGGAAATTAGCATATGCCTGACCAATTTGTGACTCACCGTCTTCACTTCGCCGAAATACCACATACAAATAATGAGTCAACGGATATTTTGCACTACGTAGAGCTTTAACATTTAGTCTGTTACGTCTTTGAGGGCATTCAGAAGCAGGTACTAAAGGCTGTTGATAAGGGGCAACCAAATTATTCTCTTGCTTCCCTAGAGGCAACGGTTTGACAGTACATTGAGGCACAATTGTTGCCGTAGAATCATAGTAAATGCCTCCTGGATTATTAGCTAATTGGCGCAGAGCTTGAGTAGCTGTCGGCACAAATATAACATTTGAACCCATTTCTCTATTTTGAAAGATCTTAGAATTAATAAAATCGACTATTTCTCCTGTACTGGCAGGACGAGAATAGACGGTAATTGGTAGATTTGGTCCGCCTATTTCTTGCCAATTTGATATTATTTTTCCTGTATAGATTGCTTGAAGTTGGCTAATAGTTAAACCAGGAATGTCAAGCTTGGGGTGAACAGCTACAGCAATACTATCGACAGCCACTGGCACTTGTTTGAGCTTTATGTTTTTTTGTTTAGCCAATTTGTATTCTTCTGGACGCAGAGAACGAGAAGATTGGACAAAATCTACTTGACCTTCGAGCAGCATTCTAATTCCTGGGCTAGAGCCTGGTGGCTCATTTTGGGGTTGAACATAGCGAAATTGTATTTCAGGTCGTTCTGACTGAATAACTGAGTCTACGGCTAAACGAAGAGAAGCCCAAGCAGTGCTACCGCCATAATTGAAGACTCCAGTGGTTACGTTTGGCACACCAGAAAAATCAGGAATATTTTTTCTGTTCGATCCAGCTTCAATTCTGGAATGGGACAATTGCCAAATTCCTCTGCCGACTAATCCTATCGACCATGCTAGAGAAACAAAAGCCACTATACCTACAGTAATTAAAGTTAGCTTCTCATAACTTTTCTCATGCGGATTGCCCATAAAATCAATTTTGAAGTCAGTGATGTGTTTACTTTTTACTCATACTACGTGAAAATATCGACCAAATATTGTGCCAGGGAAATTCGAATAAGATTGTGCATAAAAAATTTTCAGACTATTTTATCGATTTATATAAGCTATATTTAGAGAATATTAAGTAATTTTACGTAAATAATTGCTTTAGAATATTACTTTTGCTCTTGAAATTTTATTGTCTAAAACAGCTAAACGAATGTTTTAACTGCAATTATCGATCTATTTAAATGTTTTAGAAGCAATGGTTCGGACAAAATTTTATTGTTAACGAAATAATAGGTATTTGACCCTTATCTGAGATTAAGATAGCTAACGGTAAATTGGGGTTTTCAGGTTGCCTCAACTGCTCTAACTGTCCTAACTGCTCCAACTGTCCTAACTG
This sequence comes from Waterburya sp., assembly GCA_965218345.1. Taxonomy (GTDB): domain Bacteria; phylum Cyanobacteriota; class Cyanobacteriia; order Cyanobacteriales; family Xenococcaceae; genus Waterburya. Next base: position 2,638,429 of record CBDCKS010000002.1, on the reverse strand, counting down.
TTAAGAAGCTATTTAGCCAGGCAATCAATGACTCAATCTCCTAATCTAAAAACAAATAACTACCAGCATCTTGAAAAAATTGTCCAGCTTACTGTTGAGACAACCAGAAAAACTCTCAAATGCGACCGCGTCATTATTTATGATGCTAATGAACTGCTCAAATCGAAAATAATAGCCGAGTCTGTAGATTCTCAATACGCTTCTATTTTAGGAAAAACAATTATAGATCCTTTCTTAGCAGGTGATTATTTAGAGCTGTATTGCTATGGTCAAGCTGTAGCCATAGATAATATTTATGCCACAGATATAAGCAAAAGCAAATTAGAAGACTTAGAAAAATTCAAAATTAAAAGTCTACTAATTGCACCAATTTCTGTTAATCAAGAATTATTAGCTTTTTTAGCCGCTCATCAATGCTCTGAATTTCGCGCTTGGAATTCTGAAACTAGAAAGTTTTTGACCGAGAAAGCTAATATGACAGGCTTTGCTCTCTCTAATATTGTCAAAGCTCGAAAGTCTGAGTCAAGCGAAAATGAAAGTATATCTCTTAGTCCGTCTTCTAATAATGAAGTTTTAGAAGCAGCACAACAAACAGTAAAAAGCCAAAAAAGCGACAACCCTCCTTTAACAATGGATCGAGAAAAAAACGGTAACAGCAACGCAAATACTCAACATTCAGAACAACAGACAAAGATTCAAGAGAACAAAACTAAATTGTTTTCTGATGTTAATGACAGAATAGCTGATGAATTGGGACAAGAAAATATCCTTAACACTACAGTCAACGAATTACGTCATCTGCTTGAGTGCGATCGCGTGGTGGTTTACAGTTTAGATGAAAATAATTATGGAATAGTAGTAGCCGAATCCGTTGCCGACCAATGGACTAAAGCTAAGGGGAGAATGATAGATGACCCCTGTTTGGCGGTTAGATATATCGAAGAATATCGAAATGGTCGAGTCCGCGCCATAGATGATATTCATAGCAGGAATATTACCCCTTGTTATCTCGAACAGCTAGAAGAACTAGAAGTAAAAGCCAACTTGGTTGCACCAATTGTCAGTGAGGGTCAATTATTCGGTCTATTAATTGCCCACCAGTGTTCGGCTTCTCGTAATTGGCAAGAACAAGAAATTAACTGGATAACTGAAATTGCGGTACTAGTAGGTATTTTGCTGAAATATACCAAAGTGTTGGTCGCAACAGAGTCAGAAGAACAAAAATTATTAGCTGCAAGTGAAAATAAATGGAACGAACATTTTACTGATGCAATTCAATATATTCGTCAATCGATAAACCAAGAAGATATTTTAAAAGCCAGCGTCAAAGAAGTACGACAGGTTTTAGAATGCGATCGCGTAGTAGTTTACAGTCTAAACCAGGATTTTCGCTATGGTACGGTACTGGCAGAATCCGTTGCCCCTGGTTGGACACGGGCTTTAGGTCAAAAAATAAGCGATCCCTGCTTTGAACCTACTTATCGAGACAAATATCTTAATGGTCGCGTCCGCGCCTGGAACAACATTTATGAAGCGAGCATGACTCAGTGTTATGTAGAACAGTTAGAAGAGTTAGAGGTCAAAGCTAATTTAGTTACGCCAATTATCAATGAAGGAAAACTTTTTGGTTTACTAGTTGCCCATCAGTGTTCTGACTTTCGTGATTGGCAACAGGTTGAAATTCGTTGGGTAGCCCAAATTGCTACTCAAGTCGGTTTTGCCCTCGATAATGCCAAATTACTAGCTAATGCCAAACAACTCCAACATCAGTTAGAAAATGAAGTCAAACTGACTAAGTATTTTACCGATGCGACTCGATATATCCGAGAATCTTTGCAGCAAGAAGATATCCTCGAAATTAGTGTCGAAGAAGTACGGCGGGTTTTAAATTGCGATCGCGTGGTTGTCTATAGCCTAAATGAAAATTTTCGCTATGGGTCGGTAATTGCTGAATCCGTAGCCCCTGGATGGACAAGAGCTTTAAACCAGGAAATAGACGATCCTTGTTTTGAACCTACCTATCGAGACAAATATCGCAACGGCAGAGTTAGGGCTTGGCGTAATATTTATGAAGCAGGAATGACCAAATGCTACATAGAGCAGCTCGAAAAGTTAGAGGTTAAAGCTAATTTAGTCACGCCAATTGTTAGCGAAGGTCAACTATTTGGTTTATTAGTCGCCCATCAGTGTTCTGACTTCCGTGATTGGCAGCAACCAGAAATTCGTTGGGTAACTCAAATTGCCACACAAGTTGGTTTTGCCTTAGATAACGCTGAATTATTAGCTGATGCCAAACAACTACAGCATCAGGTAGAAGATGAAAGCAAGTGGACAGAGTACTTCACCGATGCCATCCAGCACATTAGAGAATCCCTGAAAACTGAAGACATCTTGAAAGCAAGCGTCAAAGAAGTACGCAGAATCTTAGAATGCGATCGCGTGGTCGTGTATAGTCTCAATCAAAACTTGCGCTATGGTAGTGTACTTTCCGAGTCCGTCGCTCCTGGTTGGACAAGAGCATTGGGTAAAAAGATCGAAGATCCCTGCTTTGAACCTACTTATCGAGATAAATATCGCAACGGTAGAGTTAGAGCTTGGGATAACATTTACGAAGCAGGGATGACTAAATGTCACATTGAACAGCTAGAAGATTTAGAAGTTAAAGCCAATTTAGTTACGCCTATTATCAATGAAGGTGAGCTATTTGGCTTATTAGTAGCTCATCAATGTTCTGACTTCCGTAAGTGGCAGCAGCCTGAAATTCGTTGGATAGCTCAAATTGCCACACAAGTTGGTTTTGCCCTAGACAACGCTAAACTTCTCGAACAGCTTCAAGAATCTAAGCAGACAAACAACCAAGCATCCCATCAGCAATATGAGCAAACAGAGACTCTTAAAAATCAGGTAGTTGAGATCCTGGCAGACAATGGAGACGCCTATCAAACTCTTTCTCAGGAGGCTATGCGTCAATCAGAGACTACAATTAACGTTCTCCACCAAATCCAAAAGGTTGCTGATTCATTCAACGGCATAGCGTTAAATGTGCAGCAGGTTAAATTCCAAGAACAACAAAATGAATTAGCGGTACATGATACCCAAACAAGTTTAGATCGTGCCGTAGACAGCATTTCTAATATTCAACGCAAAGTTCAAGGTGTCGCAGTTGGATTTGACAATCTCAGTGATTCTTCTGGGAAGCTGGCTGAAATAGTTAATACGATCAGAGATTTGAGTAAGCAAATAGTTCAGCAGTCTATGAGTATAACTAGAGCAGTAAATCGTAGTCAGATTGAAGCAAGTAATCAAAACTCAGTTATGGATTTATCTGATACTATTTTCTCTTTAATGCAGCAGCTATATGAAGCCTCCGCTAAAGTTGAACCATTGTTTGCCAATATTCAGACAGAGATCAGAGAAAAGACAATTACTTTAGACTCAGGAACACAGCAGTTAATTAATGGCGTGGGAGAGTTTCAAGCAGTTCGTCAAAAGTTAGAGCGAGTTGTTACTTTACACAACAAGGTGAATTCTCTGATTGAAAATATTTCTAGATCTGTAGAAAATCAGACGCAGAGTTCAACCTTCGCCAAAGATTCTGTACAGGAAGTGGCAAGCATTGCCGAGCGGATTTCGGCACACTCTATGACCATAACTCAATCTTTTAATCAATTAGTAGTATTAGTACAAAAGCTATAATGAGATTCAAATTTAGCCAGATATAATACAACTGCCAGAGTGGAATATGCTCGCCTTGCCGAGAGCATTTACTCCTATTATCGCAGTACGTTAATCGGTTGGACAGAAAATTTAATTGCTCGTAAGTAGCCAAGGGGTAGCTCCCGCAGGGAGTGTCCTAACACAGCCTCGTATTGCTATAATTTTCTAGTAAGATTTTCTGGTTTTGCTTTCTCGATGATTAGCTACTGACTCTGCCAAGCCAATACTAATAAAACTGGATAACAAGGAGGATCGCCCATAGCTCATCCAGGGTAGAGGAATTCCTGTAATAGGTGCTAATCCAATAGTCATACTAATATTGATTACAGCCTGAAAAGCAATAATACTGAGAATACCTATGGCTAATAAAGAGCCGAAATTATCTTTAGCGGTAGAAGCAATCCACATAAGACGCATACAAATGAACCAAAACACTGCTAGCAATAGAATACTCCCAATAAAACCAAACTGTTCTCCTACAGCCGAAAAAATAAAATCAGTATGCTGTTCGGGAATAAAATTAAGGTTTGTTTGCGTTCCTTGATGCCATCCTTGTCCCCAAAGTTTACCTGCGCCGATCGCAATTCGAGACTGAATCAGATGATAGCCATTGCCCAAAGGATCTCGATCGGGATTGAGAAACATAATCAGTCTAGCTTGTTGATAATCCTTAAGCAGTCCCCAGAAGACATTGCCCAATTCTACCGCCCCCAAATTTATGGCGATCGCACTGAGGGTAGAAACAATTTTTGCTGGTAAAGTTAGCCAAGCAACTCCTCCTACAGCTAGAACCCAAATCAGCCATCCAGGCAGGTAAAGGTGATAAAGAATAGCTGAAACTAAGGGAGAAATCATTAAAATTAACCAACCTGTATTAACATTAGCCCAGTACAGCATGGTTAATACAATTACGCCAAACACCAAAGAAGTACCTAAATCTGGCTGTAAAAAAACTAGTCCCCAGGGAATAGCTGTAATTGCTAGGGTGCGTAAAACTGTTTTTAGGTTGGCTCTATCTTGATTATGTAACAGGGCAGCAAGAGTAATTACCATGCCAATTTTGGCGAACTCTGAGGGCTGAACATTAAATCCCGCCACTGTAATCCAACGCTGCGCTCCTTTTGCACTTACCCCTGTAACCATCACCCCAATCAAAGAAAGATTAGTCAGAACATAGATTACCCAATGCCAGCGCAATAGAGACTGATAACGCCAACGGGACAAAAGCAAAACTAATCCTAAACCCAATAGGCTAATTGTCCAATGTTGATAGCTATAGTCATGTCTTGAAGACGATTCTGTACTGTAAATAGTAAAACCACCAAAGATAGTTAAAGCAATTACTGATAAGAGTAGAAACCAGTCTAGCCGTCGCCAGTCATCAAGCGAATCTAATATTTGCTGTCCTAAATAATTGAGCCTAAATTTAGCGAGGTTAGGCTTTCTAGATTGGGAGCGAGTTTTAATCACTTTGTTGGTAAGAATTAAGAATAAAGAGGGAAAATATTATTCCCGATTCTATCGACTATTTTAACTTTTGCAACCTTGACTAGAAGAAAATGCCTCGCTCTTCTTGGAATAATTCCCAGTCATCAGGAGTATTGCAGTTAAATAAACAACTGCGATCGCCAATCGCTAATTCTCGAACAGGATACTGATTGAGCCAGGATTGAAAAGATCGACCACCATCGTTTAGATAAGATTCTAACAACGACAAGCAACTAGAGCGATAAAAACCACACAAAGGTTCCCAACCTTTAGAGTGACGGGGTAACAAAGCAATTTCTGTGGGTAATACTGTTGCCAAAATTTGCGACCACTGTTTTACTTGAGACGAAGACAACTGAGGTAAGTCACAAGCTAGTAACAATATCCATTCTGTATTAACTATCTGTAATGCTTGAGCAAAGCCAATTAAAGGCGTATTGGATTTAGCATTTAAAACTAGCTTTTCTTCAATTAGCTGACAGCCTGGAGGTAAAATTCCCTGATATTTTTCAATCCAAGGTGTGACTACATAAACTTGGGTAACACATTCACTAGCAATCAGACAAATTTGAGACAATAGAGTTCTATTTTTTATAGCTAGTAAAGCTTTATCTTGTCCCATACGAGAACTTTCGCCTCCAGCCAAAACAATTGCCGTAATCTCGTCTTTAATTAATCTTCTCACTAGACTTTAATTTGTATATGAAAAAACAATTATGAATCATCCACATCATTCCTCAGGACAAATAGAGCGACATCTTAAACTGTGGATTTATTTATTACCCATTGTGGGGACAATTCCTGCTCTTTGGACTATATATCGCTCTCAAAACCAGATACAAGCTTGCACAGTAGATCGTGAACAACAAAAAGTTAGCCGTCTAGCTATTTCTTTAGTTTTAGTTTGGTTAAGTTCTTATTCTTTACTTTCTTTGGGTGCATCTAATGCTGTAAATATTGTGTCCTTTCGTTTCCTTTATGCTAACGCCATTCTAACTACAGAATATTTTTTAACCTGTACTTTCTTAATGACTCGTCTTAGTAAAAAAAGTTTGTCCTTAACGGCTGAAACCAAGCAAATGAATTCAGCCCCGTCTTTAGAAAACCAATCCTAAAAATTGCCACTTGTTAAAACTATCGTTACCCTAATGAAGAAGCTGAAACCAAAAAGTTTTTCTAAAATAGTAAGTAGTGGGGCAAATAAGATTAGGTAACTAACTAAAGGCAATTCTGTAGCAAGTTTTTTTTATAGCAAATACCTGTTACCATTGATCGAATTATATTTATATATATACTTGAATTTTTTGGTAGTGTGTTCTATATTTCTTTATTTAGTGTGAGGGTATTCAGTGTCAGTTAGAAAAGCCTATCGGTCTAATCCTTCAGGAGGACAGCAACCTGTTCGGGGTCATTCTATTAATTACCACTCTAAAAGCCATAAAAGAAAATTGAATAAAGGAAGAGCGATTTTAGTTGGACTTGGTTTAGCTGGTGTTTCTATGGTTTCAGCAGCCGTAGGGGCGTTTTTAGCCGTTGTTTTATCTACTGCTTCGCCACTACAACAAGCAGAATTAAGCAACGAAGAGCAAAAAGTTTTTAATAAAGGTGAAACCGTAACTGCCGAAAATCTTAACCTGCCAGAATTATCTCGCCCTGTAAATATTTTAGTTTTAGGCATTAAGGTGATTACCTCTGACCTTGATGAACAAGGAATAAAATATAATAAAAAAAATACTGGTTATCTTAATCTGGTTAACTCTTTTGACGGTTTGAGTGATAGTATGTTGCTCGTACGATTCGATCCAAAAAAAGAAAAGGTTTCTGTTCTTTCTATTCCCAGAGATACTCGTGTATATATTGATGGGCATGGAGTCAGAAAAATCAACCAGGCAAATAAATATGGTGGTCCTGCCTTAACTGCTGCGGTTGCTAGTGATTTGCTGGGCGGGATTAATATCGATCGCTATGTGCGGGTTAATGTTCAGGGAGTAGAAAAACTCATTGATGCTTTGGGTGGCGTAACGGTTGATGTCCCCAAAGACATGAAGTACACTGACTTTAGTCAACATCTTTATATCAATCTCAAAAAAGGAACTCAGCATTTAGACGGCGATAAGGCAATGCAGTTTTTGCGTTTTCGCTATGATGATTTTGGCGATATCTCTAGAGTGCAGCGTCAACAAATGCTGATGCGTGCTGCGGTAGAGCAAACGCTTAAACCTGCTACAGTAGTCAAAATACCTAAACTACTTTCCGTAATTCAATCTCATTTGGACACTAATCTAAGCGTTAGAGAGTTAATGGCTCTATCTAATTTTGCTTCCAAAATTGACAGACATAACATCAAAATGATGATGTTACCAGGAGATTTCAATAGTGGAAATGAACCCGTTAGCTATTGGTTGCCCAACGATCGAGGTATCCACAAGTTGATGACTCAGCATTTTAATCTGCCGAAGAATGAGAAAGATTATGCACTTTCTGATAACCGCTACACTAATCTAAACAATACTAATACTCCTACCATCCTTAATCCTCGCCTGAGAATTTATGTACAGGATAGTATTGGCAACCAAGAGGCATTGCAGTCTGCTTTAGATGCACTTAGAGAAGCAGGTTATACAAGAGTATTTGCCAGTAAGAATTGGCAAGAACCCTTAGCGCAAACCAGAGTAATTGCTCAGTCAGGAGATGATGATGCTGCAAAAGAAGCACGTTCAATTTTGGGTGTGGGTGATGTTGTGGTAGAAAGCACTGGAGTTTTAGGATCTGACATTACCATCCAAATTGGTAGAGACTGGGAAAAACAAGTTAAAGGATTAATTGAATCAACGGAGTCGCCAGGGATAAGTAGTAAGTAAAGGGTTAGATGCCCACTGCCGATTAATGTTTTAATTCAGGTGCTGATTGTTATACTTTTGGTTGCCTACATTACATTATAGATATTTGATTCTAGTATGAGCGACCCCAAAGGCTACGCACAGCGTAATCGCCCTACCCGCAAACGATTGCCTAATCAAAGATGGCACATTGCACCATCTCAGCCAAAGGCAGTCCAGGAGTTGAGCATCTCTACAGGCTTATTGCCCTTGGTAGCTCAGGTAATTATTAATCGCGATATTGCTACTGCCCAACAGGCTCATACCTATATTGAACCAGAATCTCAGGATTTGCCCTCGCCTCTAGATGAGTTTGAAGATTTATGGATAAGCGTCGAGCTAATCAAAAAAGCGATCGCCGAGGGCGAACAGATTGCTATTTGTGGCGATTATGATGCCGACGGCATGACTAGCACTGCTTTATTGTTAAGGGCGTTAAAACACCTGGGGGCAAAGGTAGATTATGCTATTCCTAGCCGTATGAAGGATGGCTATGGTATAAATAAGCGCATCGTTGAAGAATTTGCGGAAAACGGGGTGGGTTTAATTCTGACGGTTGATAACGGTATTTCGGCTTATGAACCCATTGCTAGGGCTGTAGAACTTGGCTTGAGCGTTATCATTACCGATCATCACGACTTGCCAGCCCAGCTTCCCCCCGCCGACGCTATTTTGAATCCCAAACTATTAGCAGATACTTCTCCCTATAAGGGGCTTGCAGGAGTAGGAGTGGCATATATATTGGCGATCGCCACGGCACAAAGTCTAGGACAACTCAAAGGTTTAACCAATCCTATTTTAGAATTATTTACCTTGGGAACAATTGCCGATCTTGCTCCTTTAATCGGCGTGAATCGTCGTTGGCTCAAGCGGGGACTAAAAGCCTTACCTAATTCTCAGTTGTTAGGTATTCAAGCTTTGATGCAGGTGACAGGAATTGACGAGGCACAAAAACAGCTAAAGCCCGATGATATTGGCTTTCGCTTAGGGCCGAGAATCAATGCTGTAGGAAGGATTGGCGATCCGCAAATGGTGATTGAACTATTAACCACCGACGATCCTGGGGTGGCTTTGGAAAGAGCGATGCAGTGTGAACAAATAAATCAACATCGTCGCCAACTATGTGAACAAATAGAGAAAGAGGCGATCTCGCTAATTGAATCTACACCTATTCCCTGGCAAAGCGATCGCGTTTTAATTGCAGTCTCGGCTGGTTGGCATCACGGCGTAATTGGTATTGTGGCATCCCGTTTAGTCGAACGCTATGGGGTACCTGTGTTTATTGGTACCTATGAAGACGAGCAGTCAAAATCCTCAGATGCTCTACCTCCAGCCATGATTCGTGGCTCTGCCAGAAGTATTGATGAATTTAATGTCTTTGAAGCTCTTAATTATTGCAGCGATTTATTAGGTAAATTTGGCGGACATCGCGCAGCAGGCGGGTTTAGCTTTCCCGCAGCACATCTAGAACAGGTTAAGCAAAGATTGAGTGAGTTTGCCCATAAATGTCTAGAAATAGAACATCTTAAACCCTTAGTTAAAATAGATGCTCAAGCAAGCTTAGAACAGGTAGATTTTACCCTTTACGAACAGCTAGAAGGGTTACAGCCTTGGGGAATTGGCAATAGTACTCCCATATTTTGGACTCCCAATGTGCGAGTTGTTGAACAAAGAGCGATCGGCAAAAGCCAGGCTCATTTAAAATTAACTGTTCAAGAAGCTGATACCTCCACACAAATTAAGGCACTGGCATGGAGATGGGGAGAATATTGCCCTCTACCAGAACATTTGGATATTGCTTACAAATTAAAAGAAAACCACTGGCAAGGCAACACCAACATTGAGCTAGAAATAGTCGGAGTAAAGTTATCTCAAACTCAAGCCAGTAATCAGATCGCTGCTTTAAATAAAAGAATTAACCACAAGGTTCAAAAAGCTGTATTTACCCATAGTGGCAGAATTTATGTGTGTAGCAAAACTCTCTTTGAACTACGTATTAGAAACGATCGCGGTAATGTTTTAGCCGTCAGTCAAGGAAATTCTCTGGGATTACTAGGTAAAAGTAGAGAGGTCGCTAAACAGGTCAATGTAACTCAATCACCCTATTTGCAATTGATCAAGGCTGCACTACAGGCAATTCAAGATGAACATAAATAGACTTAATGTTGGCTAAGTCTTTGGTATTTGGCAGTTAAGAGCATAAACTAGCTGCAAGTTAATTATTTAAAGCCGATAGATTGACTTGAGCTAGTAAATTAGATATTTGCCATTTATCTACTAAATTGCTCTGGCAAACATCATCGCTTAACATATAGCAATCTGTAGAATGATTTATGGTAAGAATATGGGATCTGCCGTTATGGTTTTTGAGGCTGTAAGTCTGACATATTTTTAGCAACTCACTCAGGCTAGATAAAGTTGGTACTTTAAGCTGGGCAATTTCTGCCATTTCTACAGGTGCAGTAATCAAACTTACTTCTCCAGGTTTGTGCTGAGAAAAATCTTGGGCGAGAGAAGGTAAATGACTTTGGCTGCCTGGAGTTTTGATATAAGCATAAATTGCTTGTTCGGTTGGCAAATCTTCTGGCTTGATGCCATAACAGCAAAAAATTTGATTAACCTCGGCAATAACGGTTTTAACTAAACTGTTAGTATGGTGGTTCGCGGTTAAATCGCCAATTACCCTGCCATTCAAAGCTGAAAGAACATTGGTAATTAGATTGAGGGCTAGCTTATTACATACGGCAGCACGTATCTTATCGGTGTAGGCAGCAGCTATACCATGTTGAGAAAATAAATCACACAGGTGTTGGACTTCTTGTTTCAAATTGTGACTATCGCTTTTGGTTAAACCTAAAGTTAATCGAGGCGGTTTTTTTATTTGAACTTGCCCATCTTTTCGTTGACAGGGAGCTTTAACCACACATCCTACTATGTTGCGATCGCCCAAACTATTCTGTAAAATACCGTTACTATCAACAGTATTTAAGTGGCGATAGGATCTTATTTTTTCAAACAGGTTTGTATTGAGCTTTGAGAGGTAATTATCGTTGTTGAACCACCAGTAAGGAATACCATTTTGGGCATGAATCAAAATTGTGTCTGGGTTTGAATGAGCTTTGATATAGGTGGCAACTTTGATTAAATTATTGCTTTTAACGGCGACAATGATGATCTCAAATTTTTTGTCTAGGTCTGTTGCCGTATCAACAAATCTAACTCGCGGATGCAATGGTGAAATCCAAAACCTTTCCCCAGCAGCACTTGTCTTTGAATAAGGATAAAATAGCTGTAAACCATTTTCTTTAAGTTGCTTTGTATAATTACTATTAGGTTTTCCTGCAAAGGTTATATCTAAACCTGCTTTAACTAAAGACGCTCCCATCAGTGCGCCAACCGAGCCAGCACCTATAATTAAAATATCATTCATGAATTTTATTTCCTATATATTCCAGCAGGCATTGACTGCTGCTATGCCACAAATGGATGAGTATTAATTAATTCTAGATCTTGATTTATTTTTAGTGCGGCTAAACTTGAAAGATCGACCAGTTCTGAAGTATATAAAAGATCGATATTCAAAGGAACAATTTGTCGAATATGTTCCTAATATTTAGCTGAAAAAATATCACTAACTAACTGTAACTATAATTAAGCAATTAAAGTTAATTAGACTTGAGGTGATATTAAATAAATACTTAGCTATCTAAAATCATATAGTTTTTATATTAAGAGCAAATTAAGCTATCAATATAGTATCAATAAGATTAGTATGAAAATATCGCGCGTTTAACAGTTTTTTAGATAGTTATCTAAGCTTTTAAAAAATTAATTTGTTGTTAAATTTAATTGTTAAAACAACAGCAAATCCTCGATCCTTGAGCCTTTATCTTTTTCAAGCTTTAAGATTTACACTTTATTCTTAAATTCTTAAATTCTTTCTGAAGTAAAAGTAGTACAATAATATTGAAAAATTCATATCTTTCTCAAGATGACAAAAACCCCAGCAGTTTCTCATTTTGTTGCAGTCAGCGATCTTTCTAAACCAGTTCAAGAGCAAGAAGGAATTTTGGTAGAGGTGTCTGGTACAACAGGAGATACCAAAAAAAATCGTGTCAAAGCTTTAGAGATTGTGCAAGAAATGTGGGAAAAAGAAGAGATTGATGTCAATCGTTTTCCTGATGGTTTAACACAAGACCACATTTTTTATGTACCATCGGCTAGTCCTTCAGTAAAATCCACTCAAACCGTGTCAGATAGTCAAGAATTATTGCCCATTGTTCAGGGAGCAAAAGAAATTATTGAACTTACCAAGCTGCAATTAGAGGTGCAAGAGGCATCAGAACAAGCAGAGCAATATATACCGATTATCAAAGTTGTTTTGGAGCGATCGCGCCCTTTGACTGCTGAAGAAAAAGAACTAGCTAAAGATAAAAAGTACGGCAAAACCATCGAGAAATTAGGCTCTATTGTCGCAGCACAGGAAGAATACCAAGAGACTTGTACAGGTAATGGTAGTTTAGTTTTAAATGCGATCGCCTGGCAGCTTGAACAAGGTGTCGATTCTCAATCTGAAAAGAAAAACAGCAATTAACTTAAGTAGGGGCGAACGGTTGTTCGCCTCGACGATAATTTTAATTAATCGCATTCGCAACAACGAATACAAATGCGAAACACGGCAAGTACTGCCAAAATTTCTGCGCCCACTAAATACACTTGGGGAGTTAAACACAGCCCCCAAATCAGAAGGACTGCGCCAATGATTGCCCCAGACAGTTGAGCTACTTCTTCGGTGGCTTTTAAACCCCAGGCGATCGCGCCTAATCCTAATCCGAGAAAAACTACAAAGCTCATGAGGTATAGTCTAAAACTCTGACTAAAGTGCGATCGCCTTTTAAATAAGATTTTTTGACTTGAAAGCGATCTCTACCTACCTGGGCGACTTCCATATTCTCACTTTTTACCAAAGCCAAAAAGTCATCCACAGGAGCAAGATCGCAGCTTGCTTTGTCGGCTGTGGCAACTCGGTATTGGGTAGGAATCACCATTTTTGGATTAAGAACTTTCACTACCTGATTTGCCTCGGATGCATCATAGGCTTTTGGACCACCTCCCACTGGAGCAAGCAGTATATCTGCACCACCGAGCAATATTTTGTCTTCTGTAGTTAGAGGTGCAGCAGCACCGCCAAGATGCAGAATGTTTACTCCTCCTTGAGTCCACCGCCAGGCAATATTGTTGCCAAAGCGTTTACCTCCTTGAAGATCGTGGGGCATAGAAAATCCTTGAAACTTAATACTTTTAAACTGATGAATACCTTGCTCAGTAATAACTTGAGGATTACCCTGTACTTTTTCTACCGCTCCTTCATCTAAAAGAAAGCTACTAATCAGCACCACGTCTGGCTGCACATCAGGCAGAGTCAAGCCAGCAGTACAGCCAGCCGATTCATAGGGGTTAACCAGAACTTTTAGACCATCACCCGTAAACAAAAAGCAGGTATGTCCCAAATATTGAACAGTCACTCCATCGGTAACTTCTTGAGCCAAAGAAAACTGACGGGGAATTAAACTTGTGGCGATCGCCGTTGTCAAACCTACTCCACCATAGCGGATTAACTGTCGCCGTTTCATATATTTATTTACTACCTAAAGAATTTAAAAAATTACGTAACAGTGATTTCCCATTATCCGTCAAAATGCTTTCAGGATGAAACTGCACTCCTTGAAGATGATGATAATCGCGATGACGAACTCCCATAATTGTGCCGTCTTCCACCCAAGCCGTTATTTCTAAGGTGTCAGGGATAGTTTGACGCTCAATCACTAAACTATGATACCTGGTGGCGGTAAAAGGAGATTCTAGCCCTGCAAATATTCCCATATTGTGATGATGAACTGGGGATGTTTTACCGTGCATCAAAACTGGTGCCGATACAACTTGACCGCCAAAAACTTGTCCAATACTTTGATGACCTAGGCAAACCCCTAAAATAGGGATTTGAGAACCAAGTTTTTCAATTAACTGTAATGATATTCCTGCATCTTCAGGGCGACCAGGACCAGGAGAAATTAAAATACCGTCTGGCTTAAGCTGATTTATAGTCTCAAGATCGATTGCATCGTTTCTGTAAACGCGAATGTCTGATGCTATAGGCAATTCTTGACCCAACTCTCCTAAGTACTGCACCAAGTTATAGGTGAAACTATCATAGTTATCAATAACTAAAATCAAGTCAAATCTCCATTACAACATAGGTACGATCAGTTTTAACAGATTGGGAAGCAGAATAAGAGATGCTACCATCACCGCAGCGATCGCACTAATCAAAACTGCACCAGCAGCGCAATCTTTAGCTATTTTGGCTAGCTCATGATAAGTTTGCTTAACCGTCAGATCGACCACTGCCTCAAGAGCCGTATTAATTAATTCTAGAACCATTACCATAGCGCAAGTCATGACGATTACTGCCATTTCCATAGCTTGAATTTTTAAAAAAATACCCAAGCAAACCGCCAGGGTACCAATAATAGTATGAATACGAAAATTTCTCTGGGTAACAAATGAGTAACGCACTCCCGCCCAAGCATATTTAAAGCTCAAAAATAAATTTGGTGCTACCTGCCAAGCTAAATCGCGAATAATTTTTTTATTAACTGTAGAAGCTTCGTTAGTAGGGGAAGCAATAATAGAGGATTTCATATTTATATCTAATAAAGATAAGGTCTGATTATTAGTCTTGTTTGGTTCAATCATCTTGATATCAAACTCGATCCGTATATTTGCTTATTTATAATGTAATAGTAACTCAACAATTACATAATGTTATGTTCAAATAAAACAGTACAACTACTTAACATTACTCACTGATTTGGCGGAACTTTTGACAATTGAACCAGTTTAGACTGTTGCTTTAACATTTTCTCTAGACTAATCTCATCGGGATGATCCCAACCTAGCAGGTGTAATACGCCATGACTAGACAACCAAGCCAACTCCGTTGTTAATAAATGATTTTGCTCCTGTGCTTGTTTTTCAGCCGTATCCAGTGAAATAATAACATCTCCCAAATAAATGGGTTCGGCAATATCTAAGGGTAAAGGTATATAGGCTTCGGTAGCTGCAAAAGCTAAAACATCAGTAGGGCGGTCTATTGAGCGATACTGACAGTTGAGAGCCTGAATTTGGCGATCGCCAGTTAATCTCAACCCAATTTCGCAGTCTTGCTTTAAATTACTTATAGACCCAATTGAATCAAACCAGGCTTTAATCCAGTCATCCCAAGGAATAGATTCAACAGCCTTTAAACTATTTGGGGATAAGTTCCCTTCATATATGTTTTCGACGTAAATGAGAGTATTTATAGGCTGTTTAACATTTATGTCCATAGACTTGCTTAATTTATGGTTTGGTCAGATAAGCTATACCGACCAAAAACCCGACTAGACCAGCAGTAGTTAGAAAAAAGTGCCACAAAGATTGTCTGCCTTTGCGAACCATGTTCCGCATTGCTAACTTAACATAGCTATCTTTGGGCTTGGGAATTTCCGAGATATTATCTCTAGTCCCGTCTGACGTAGCTTCAGGGGGTATAGTGGTTTCTGGTGCTTGTTTCGGCGCAGAATTAGTCATTATCTAGAGTTATTAATTAATTTTTGATTTGTACGGTTGAATAATACTTAACTAAATGATAGTGCCTGAACACAAAAAAAACACAAAAAACCACTGCTTATAGGGACAGTTAAATTATCTACACCTAGCTTAGAAAAAGCTTCTAATATTGTGGCAACTATAGCAACCACTAGAGAAACTGACCATATTTGCCAACTATTCCCCTCTACAAACAATAAGATAGCCCCAGCAACAGTAAAAGCTGCCCCCAGCATGGCAAAAGAGCCTTCCCAACTTTTAGTTATCCCGCCGACATGATAAGGATGTTTGCCAAAACGCTGACCAATAATGGCTGCCATGCCATCTCCCCAAGCCATAGTCAAAATGCCAATTGTTGTATATTGAGGGCTATCTTGCCAGAAACAGGCAGCCAAGACACCAATGCTAACGGCATAAAATAGCGTACCAAAGCTTTTGCGCCCAACGCTTTCAATACTGGGCAAAATAGGAATAAGATAAGATACTATGGCGATCGCCGCAGCAATTATGGCTGCACTAATAATTACTGCCGAGGATATATCCAACCACCAAGCTAAAAGTATTACGTTGCCACTACCAATATGAACAACTTTGCGGGTTAATTCGGGATCATCAACAATGAAGCGACTAAGAACGTCAGCTACAATGATTAACATTGCTAAGTAAGCAAAAACAGTTCCTAGGGGATATAAAAAAAGGGCGATGCCTTCTTGTGCAGAAGATGACAGTTCTAAATTACCCATATATAAAATAAGATATGTGCTTGAATTTATTTTATTGTCTGTTGATGAGAACACCCGTGGAGTAAGAAGTCATGAAAACTTTACTACTGTGGCTAATTAAATGTTATCGTCGCTTTATTTCTCCTCTTTTTCCTCCCACCTGTCGCTTTCAACCCACCTGTTCACAATATGCCATTGATGCGATCGCGCTTTATGGAACTATTAGAGGTAGTTGGCTGGCGGTTAATCGTATACTGCGCTGTCATCCTTTTCATCCAGGTGGATACGATCCTGTACCAGCACCAAAAAAAAACTCTGACTAAGTTACGTTAGTTCAGGTTGAGACGATTTCGAGAGTGATTCTACCAAGGAAAAATATTTTTAATCATAAGGAACAAAGGTTTGGGTCGATCCCGAACTCAGATTAAGTTAGTTTCGGCAAATTTAAAGGCTATGCTAATAATAATGGTAAATTTATGATCTAAAGATCCCTAGCTTCTTTGTTTTTTGATTCGGTAGAACAAATACTAGCTCAACTTGAGCAACAGCCAGGTTGGGAGAAACTTCGTGAACATCGTCAACTTTTAAAATGCTGGCACAATACCGTCAGTCAAAATACCGCTCAACATACTCGCCCTCTTTACATTAGTAGGCAGGTGCTTTGGGTGGCAACATCTAGTGCAGCAAGAGCGCAAGAGCTTTCTTTTCAACGCTATACTCTACTTAAAAAGCTTAACAATCAACTGCCTTTTGTACTTAAAGATGTCCGCTTTTCATCTTCCCAATGGCATCAAGCAACTGCTCAAAATACTATTAATACCAACTTATTTAGTGTTAGTGAACAGCATAAATTTAAACATAATTCTATTGAATATAAAGCCTTAAATTTGAAGAGCAAAGAGGATCGTGTATCTTCTTCTACAGATGCAAAACTTGCAGCTAGACGTTGGTTAAAAACTATCAAAAAGAAATCATCATCTTTTTCTTGTTGTCCTCAATGTAATGCTGCTACACCAATGGAGGAGATTGAACGGTGGAATTCGTGTTATCACTGCATTGCTCAAAAATGGTGTTCAGAATATATTCCCTCAACTTTTTCCTAATTTTAGTAAAAAAAATATAAAGGCTTATCAGTTTTTTATTAACGATCCCTATAGGTTTTTCAGTAATTTCAGGGAAATTACTGAGAACAAATTTATTTTCGATACCGTTTTATAAAGTTATTGTTTCCATTCATTACTCAATTATAAAGAAATTGTTAAAGCTTTATAGTACCTGGGGATCACTATAAGCCTTAGTAGATAATGACTGCAATTGAATTTATTGGTTTATGAAGTAAGCACAAAATAAAAGTAAAGGAATGAAATTAAACCGAGACCTACAAACCTAATGGAAGAAATAAATTTTTCAACTTCAGCCTGTCGCTTCTGTCGCTCTTATAAGCCAGAAGGTCGTAGAGGTGGTTCTTGCCAGAGGTTGGGAGTACCTGTTCAAGGCAGTTGGAAAGCTTGTACATTAGCCTCTCATCCTTTTGAAACAACTTTAAAAAAATTAGAAGATATTTTTCACTATTCTACTTCTATAGAGCCGAAATTAACCAGCCAATTAACCTCAAACATATCTGACGAGATCGAAGCTACTCGCATAAAAACATTTGCTAACAATAAAGATGAAGCTCTTAATTAATTTGAACTTGACAGGCTAATATATTTCTATGCTGTTTTTTGCCTGCAACCTGAAGTAGTTAGATTAAACTCAAATAAGAAAAAGTGCGTCCTAAAATTAAATTATGGGGACGCATTTTATTTGACAAATAATTAAGTAGAAAAATGCCAGAATTTTGCATCTTTGTTTTTTAAGGTAACCAAGGATATTGCTGAAAATTTGGCGATCGCTTTTCTAAGAAGGCTTGTTTTCCTTCTGCTCCTTCTTCTGTCATATAGTAGAGCATAGTAGCGTTACCAGCTAATTCTTGTAAACCTGCTTGTCCATCACAGTCAGCATTAAAAGCAGCTTTTAGACAGCGAATGGCAATGGGACTTTTGGCTAGAATCTCTTGTGACCACTTAATTCCTTCGGCTTCTAGGCTATCTATTGGCACGACGCAGTTAACTAAGCCCATTTCCCTAGCTTCAGTTGCGCTATATTGGCGACAGAGAAACCAAATTTCTCTAGCTTTTTTTTGACCGACAATTCTGGCTAGATAGCTAGAGCCAAATCCACCGTCAAAACTGCCTACTTTTGGTCCAGTTTGCCCAAAAACGGCGTTATCTGCTGCAATAGTTAAGTCGCATAATACATGAAGTACATGACCTCCACCGATCGCATAACCAGCTACTAAAGCGATGGTTACTTTGGGTAATGAACGAATTAAACGCTGTAAGTCTAAGACATTTAATCTTGGTGTACCTTGCTCATCTATATACCCTGCTTTTCCCCTAATGCTTTGATCGCCACCAGCACAAAAAGCATATTTACCGTCTGTATGAGGTCCTGCACCTGTTAATAGAACTACCCCTACATTATTGTCTTCGCGCGCATCGATAAAAGCATCATACATTTCAAATATAGTTTTGGGTCGAAACGCATTGCGCTTGTGAGGACGATTAATGGTGATTTTGGCAATACCATTCCATTTTTGATAGAAAATATCTTCGTAACTTTTAACTGTCTGCCATTCAACTTGCATAAATTGTTGCCATACAAAGCAAAATAATTGTTTTCTAAAATTAAATCATTATTTAGCATAATGGCGCAGAAAAAATGAAAGCTTAGAAAGGAGTAGAGATAAATTGTGTTTTTATAATTAATATTTGAAAATGAGCTAGAAACACCTTTGAGACAGAAAATATAGATTGAATTAGACGTAGTGTCATCAGGGATCAATATTGAAATATATAAAATATATCTAAAGACTGAAAAGAAATACTTAAAAAGTAATTATACTTATCAATGTAAACTAAAATTAAAACTTTACCTGCAAACAGAATTCAGGACTCGATCATTTAAGTCTCAAGGTTCTGCGAAGTAAAAATGACTAAGACACAAATAATTCCTTGCTCTAACTGTGGCGATCGCGCTATAAAAAGTATAGACAATTCTATTAGGCGCATTTCTTGCCGTAGCTGTGACTATTTGCTAGTTCAATGTGTTAAAACTGGCAACGTGATTGAAGCTTATGCTCCAGGTATAGAATGCCATCGTCTCAATTCTGTTTCAGCGTAACAAACACGCTCTCTAAATTTTTGAGGCTCTTAGCTGTCCGCAGGCTGCATCTGCTTCCAAGCCACGAGAATAGCGAACGCTGACGGCTATATTTGCCTCTTCTAAAATATCAGTAAATGCCTGTATGCGCCGTTTGTCTGGTCTTCGATAATCAACCTCAGAAATGGGATTATAGGGAATAAGGTTGACGTGGGCTTGAAAGCCTTTAAGACACTGAACCAATTCCCTAGCATTTTCTGATAGGTCATTAACTCCCGCCAGTAGAACATATTCAAAGGTTACTCTTCTCCCCGTAACCTGAACATAATCGCGACATTCATTTAATAGGTTATCTAAGCTGTATTTTTTAGCACTAGGGATTAATTGTTCTCGCAAAGCTTGATTAGAGGCATGAAGACTGACCGCTAACACAATCTGTAGTTGATGTTGAGCTAGCTGTTGGATTTTACCAGGAATACCCACTGTAGATACAGTAAGCGATCGCGCTCCAATGCCTACATCTTGATTGAGAGATTTTACCGCAGCCACAACCTCCTCAATATTTGCCATAGGTTCTCCCATTCCCATAAACACTACATTACTTACTCTTTGTTGGAAATCTTTTTGTACCGTTAGTACCTGATCGACAATTTCGTAAGCCTTGAGATTGCGAGTAAAACCGCCTTTACCTGTGGCACAAAAATCACAGTCCATTGGACAGCCAACCTGAGAAGAAACACACACCGTCAAACGTTTAGCGGTGGGAATGCCAACTGCTTCAATAATTAATCCATCTCCAAGACGCAAGAGATATTTGCGGGTAGCATCGTCAGCAACGCTACGATAGTGAATTGTAGATCTTCCTAAAGGATAATCAGCCATCTCCTCCCGCCATTTTTTAGGGAATACAGAAATATCTAAAAGCGATCGCGCTCCTTTTTGATATAACCATTGGTATAGTTGCTTTCCCCTATAGGTAGGTTGCCCATGTTCTTCTACCCAAGCGGTTAACTCAGCCAAAGATTTGCCCAAGAGAACTTTAGAATTATCTGATTTTTTTATTGTTTGAAGTGTCATTATGTTTTCATTGAGTGCCTGAGTAGAAAGGGAATGAGGTTTAGATAACCAGAGTCTAAAATACTAATTTGTAGAGAAGATAACTAAACTAAACTAATGATAATGCTCTTTGGCTATGCCCATATTAGTTTAGTACAAACGATTGCAATTTACGTCTGATGTGAATTTGCTTTTTTACGATCGGCTTATGAAAGTCTAATATTTCAAAGAGCAACAAGATTTTGCAAAAAGCAAATTCAATTATCTATCTAGATGATTAGAGATTATTTGGCAAATTTGGCGACCACATCTAAAAAATTTAAATTCTTTTGAGCAATAAAACAACAATTCTCAATTGTTAGCATTTACTGAGATACTTTACATACAAGACTATGCAAACATCTAAAAAAAATACTGATAATTCAGAAAAGAGATCGCGCTACATGGAAACTTTTAACTCATTGCGATCGCATTTTACCACTTCCAAATTCAAGATAATTATATTAGTCTGTTTGATTAGCTTCACGTCACTATTAGTCAGACAAACGCTACAGATTCAACATTCATGTAATCCAATGATTCATTGGTCTGGAGAATTTCCTACAGAGTGTCAAGTAGCGGTAAAAAATGACTTTGACAGTTTTGATAAGTTTAGTTATCCCAGACAACAAGAATTAAAAACATTAAAACAACAATCTCGAACTGCTCAAAAAACTGAGGAACACGAACCATATATTAACTTGGAATTGCCAACTCAGCCTAGTTCAGAAGCTCGTGTCGATTCAAATTCTGACTTGGTTGGGGTTGCAAAAGGAGCAGCAGCAGGGATTGGTGTTGCTGCTGTAGCCATTGGCGTTTTTTCTGTAACTCCTCCTGGTGCTGTACTACTTGGCTTGGGTGTTGCCATAGGTGTCTGGAAAGCCATTAAATCAGTTTTTTAATTTCAGCTATCAGACGGAGAATTCATCTTCTAGCTCTCATAAATCATTTTTTTATTAAACAAAGAAACAGCAAAAATCATGGACAATAATCAACCTTCCAAAATCATTTCCAACAACGAAACTCAAAACGCGATCGCCCAAAACAAATCCCCCGAAACCGTCTTACAAACTCAACCTGTCTCAGTTATCAACACTGAAAGCGATAATTCCTTTGACCTAAAAAAAATGGCTATCTTTTGCGCTGCTGGAATATTAGCACTATCAATATTCTTCATCTTTGCTAAAGGTACAGATGTTTGTCTGGCAATAAACTGTACCGAATACAGTGATTCCGTAGCCACAGGTTCGGCTTCTTCTACATCCATTGGTAATGATTTTGTAGCTTATGCGGGTGGTGCAGCCAGTCTTTTAGTATTGACTGCTGTGGTTGGTGTTCCCTTACTTCCTGCGGTGGCAATATCCACTGGAATTTGGTTTCTGGTGCGAATGATTCATTAGATTTTTAGCTTTTAAATCAATTCAAATAAAACCATGAACTTAATTACCTTCGATCGCGTTGATAAAACTTTTAGTAAAGGATTTGGGCAAAAAACAACTATCCTCGGAAATATCAGCTTTAACATTCAACAAGGTGAATTTGTCATCCTGCGGGGGGAAAACGGTACGGGAAAAAGCACTATTCTTAATCTGGCTTTAGGATTGCTTAAACCTAGTAGTGGCAAAGTTAAATTAATGGGGCGATCGCCTCAAGATAGTACTTCTAAACTTAAAGTAGGAGTCGTCTTACAAGATACCCAAGTTCCTCCCAATGCCAAAGTAATTAATCTTTTAGAACTGTGGCGCAGCTATTATCCTAACCCATTATCTACAGCAGAAATTCTCAGTAAAGTTAACCTGAAGGGTAAAGAACATCTCGATGCTAGTGATTTGTCTGGAGGACAAAAACAAAGGCTTTATTTTGCCTTGGCGTTAGTTGGTAATCCCGAATTACTTATTTTAGATGAACCGACGAGAAATTTAGATGACAAAGGCTATGAAGAGTTTTGGCAGCAAATAGAACTCTGTCAGCAAGCGGGAATAACTATTTTGATGGTGACAAACAATAAATCTGACTGGCAAGAATTAGAGCGTTTGGCGACTCGCGAAATTACTCTGCATAAGTATTCAGAAACACCAGAAACGGGACAGATTTCCGAAAAGATGCTTAAAAGCGATCGCACTACCTCAAAACAAAATACGCCTCACGTACCCGAAACAGCCTCTAATTTAATATCCGCCTTGATCGGACAGTTGCGCTTTGAACTTCAGCAGTTAATACGTACTCCAGTATTTTTGGTAATGACTTTAGCTTTAGTTGCTTTTCTACCATTGCTAAAACAGCTAGGCATTGAAGGTGATGCTGCTATTCAACCAATGGTTAGCATTTGTGGACTGACATTATTTACGGTAGTTATCGATCGCTTGGGTAAAAGAGTTGCAGTTGAGCGATCGGAAAAATGGCTCAAAATGCTAAAGGTTACTTGTTTACCCTCCTATATTCATATTGCTGCTAAGGTTGCAACTTCTCTCTTAATTTGTTCTGTAAGTATTCTCTTGGCGTTTGTTCTAGGACATTGGCAATTAGGAATCAACGCTAGTTTCGGTATGTGGGTAAATCTATTTTTAGTGCTAATAGCTGGCATAATTCCCTTTGCTATTCTCGGCTTGACTCTGGGTTATTTACTCAATCCCAAAAGTGCCGACTCCATCTTAGGTTTATCCCTTATTGTTATCCCCATAGCCTGTGGTACGTTTTCTTTGCCCATACCCAATTATCTACAGGATGCCATTACTCTATCGCCCTTTTATCACTACAAAGAAGCAATTCTTTGGGCAGCAGGGTTAGACTACGACAAACAGATATTTATCCATTTAATCTGGTTGATTTGGGCAACGGTAGTTTTTGGCGCGATCGCACTTTGGTCATATCAACGAGAACAAGCAGTTGAGTAGAAAACACTATTTACCGATAGACAATAATGCAGATTACTACAGCAGAACGAACAAAACAAATTCAAGCAATACTAGATCAACGCCTCCCTTTGAGGGAAAAAATTGCTACTGTTGAAGGTAATTTGCGATCGCTGTCTCGTTCCTTAGAAACTTTAGCCACTAATCGCGATCGCCTAATCTTTCAAGTTACCGAACCAGAATTACAAAGTACTCTACAGTCACTAAATTTTATACAGCTACAAACTAAAATTCAATCTCAACTAGCGGAATTAGATTTACTCAAAAATCGCTTTAACCGTGACACGATTAATATTGGAGTGATTGGACGTGCGGGACAAGGAAAAAGCCAATTATTGCAAAGTTTAACGGGATTATCTAGTAACGAAATACCTACAGGCGATCGCGGACACTGTACTGGTGTTCGTAGCACGATTTTACATCAGCCTGGCATAGATACCTATGGAGAGATTGCTTTTCATTCAGAGCATTCTTTCCTTCAAGAAATTATTGCACCCTATTATCAAGAGTTAGGCTTGGGTAAAGTTCCCTATAGTTTGGACGAGTTTAAAAACAATAGCTTACCTCCTTTGCCCGAAAATCTTGGTGATAGTGCCGAGGCGATCGCAAAATATCAAGATCATCTTCAGAAATACCGCGATAAATTACTTTTTTATCGTCATCTATTAGAAAAGAGAGATTCGCTCAAAGTTGCCAAAGAAAATATCAGAGAATATGTCGCTCAAGATTCTATTGACGGTAACGAGGAATATTACAATTACGTTGCCGTTAAAAGCGCAAAAATATTTTGTACTTTTCCGAAATCTGATGTAGGGCAAATTGCTCTAATTGATATGCCAGGATTAGGCGATACAGGTATAGGAGATGAAGGCAAATTAATCGAAATTCTGGCGCAGGATGTCGATCTGGCATTATTTGTACGAATGCCTCGACCTATGAGAGATTTTTGGGCAGATGTAGATGTTAAGCTTTACGATACAGCAAAATCTGCTTTGACTACTTTACCTCTGAAACAATGGTCATTTTTGATTCTTAACAATACCAAACAAAATTCACCAATCGGCGATAATTCAATTCTCTGTCAAGATTTAGAACGCAAACGCGAAAATAAGGGATTATATTTTGCTGACTGTATCACCGCCAATTGTGCCGATCCTGACGCAGTAAACCAAAAACTACTCGATCCTGTTTTAAATTATCTAGTCGATCGCATTACCGAACTCGATCGCGCCTATGTATCTTCCTGTCAGGAAAGTTTATTGGAATTACAGCAAGATGTAGCAGCAGAATTAGAAAAGGCAAGTCATGTATTAAAAGGTTTTGCTCAAAACAGTAATTATTTTCCTAAATTTATCGAATTGTTTGATGAGCTTTGGGTAGAGTTAGCCAGTGGCTTAGAAGGATTACTACAGGATTTACGAGAAGAGAGAGACATAGAAAACTTGGAATTTAAGCAGCAGGTAGAGGCTGCGGTTGCTGCTTGTCGCGAAGATAACGGCATTCCTACAGAGGATGAAATTGAGAAAATGCGCCACAGCAAAGGAGGTTATCCCAATGCTTACTACGAGTATCTCAATCAAGTTCGCGCTCACTTATCCCAACACTTTCTGCTTCTAGATGATGTTCTTAAAGAAGCAATAAACAAAGTAAAAACTCAAGTCTCTCAGATACTTATAGAGCAAGGTAAATTAGGAAATCTAACCGAAGTCAGAGAAGCAGAATTTATTAGTACGATCGCTGATATTATTCCCGATAATCTCAAACGTCTCAAATTAGGCTTTCAAACCTTAACAGAATTCGATCTTTCCTATCGTGGTCTGATTCAGCACCGTATTCGCCAACATCTCGACGATCTCACCCCTGATGAAACTTTATTACAGCTTTCTCCTTCTCCTTCTGCTGCTGAAGTTTTAAGCTGCTTAAATTCCCTCCACGCCGAAGCCATTTATAAATGCGAGAC
This sequence comes from Waterburya sp., assembly GCA_965218345.1. Lineage (GTDB taxonomy): Bacteria > Cyanobacteriota > Cyanobacteriia > Cyanobacteriales > Xenococcaceae > Waterburya. The sequence continues at coordinate 2,612,802 of CBDCKS010000002.1, read as the reverse complement.
GGCATTAGACGACTTACTAGCCGAACCTAATCAAGCTGCATTTGCCATTGTGGAAGAATTTCTCGATCGCATTTTAAGAGCCAAACAAGTCAGACAAGAATGGCTTAAATTTCTACAAGAAATCTACGATCGCATCTGGAGCGAAGAATTTGAAGAGTTTGGTCATAATAGCAAAATAAGTCAACAGTGGATGGCAGGAATCGAAAGTGCGATCGCAGCCAATACAAAGGATAATTTTACGTTTTAAAAGGAAATATAAATGCAAGAACTCAAAATCACTATGCTGGGAGCAAGTGGAGTAGGTAAGACTACTCTCTTAACAGCAATGTACGAACAGTTTGAAACTAACATTGGCAATACTGATTTGCAACTAACCCCCGATGACGAAAGTGCTGCAATTCTACAAGATCGTTTAATCGAGTTAAAAAGCCTAGTAGATGTCTTTGAAGCTAGAGGAAGAGTAGGAATTGAAGGTACAGAGGCAATGGCTGGTCCTGAGTCTCTACGTTCATTTTCTTTTGGTTTAGGTAGAAAAGGAGAAACCCCCTCTCTTAACCTTCGTTTTTACGATTATCCAGGAGGATATCATGCAACTCAAGCCTCCAAAGAAGAGAAAGAATTTGTCAAAAAGACCTTGCGAGAATCAACAGCCGTTCTAATTCCCATTGATGCTCCCTCTCTAATGGAGAAAAACGGTAAATTTCATGAAAAAATCAATCGACCTCAACAAATCAAAGCCTTATTTAACGCAGCATATCAAAATCTAGATTCCCCTCGCTTAATAATATTTGCTCCTGTCAAATGCGAGAAATATCTGAAAAACAATAAAACTGCCAAAGAGCTATTAGAAAAAGTAAAACAAGGATATGCACCACTACTAGATCATTTCAATTCACCGAGTCTAAATCCTTGGGTTGCTAATGTAATTACTCCAGTTCAAACAGTTGGTAGCGTCATATTTTCCCGCATGGAAGTAGATAGTGAAAATAATCCTCATTTTTACTTCCGTAAAACCAGACATGATGCAGAGTACTCTCCTAGTGACAGCGAACAACCCTTGCGTTATTTACTACGTTTCCTGTTGAAAATACATCTTGACTCTCGACAATGGAAATTTTTCAATTTTCTTCGTAATTGGCTGGAGTTAGATAATCATCTGGAAAAAGCAGTTGACGAATTTTCCCGTGGTTGCAAAGCTAACGGCAGTTTTGCAGTAGTTAAAGGTGAAAAGTGGCTAAATATTTAGGAGAAAGCAAAAAATGCCTATTTATATTCAAAGTCGTGGCAAGAACCAAGACCAAGATTATCGTTGGTTCAGAATAAAATCGGCTGAATATTATCCAGAAAATCCAGATTTTTTAATGCAGTCCCTTGGTAATTCCACATTAAAACCAGTTAATTTGATTGAAAGTCAAAAACAATCTATCATTCTAGTCGCAGATCGAAATAATTATTATTTATTGGTTACTGGATTAAAAGCAAGGGAAAATAGAACTGACTTTACAGGGCGTTCTATCCGCAATTCTATTCTTTGGATTTGCCAAAAAGATAGTGAAAATGCAAAGGTACGTTCATTATTAATTCGAGCTTTAAAGGGAAAATTAGACCAAGAAATAGATAAAACTATTAGTGCTTGTGGTGAATATGGTTTTAAAGTTGACTACAAAAGTCTAGTAGAGTTATCTGATTCAGTCTTAGATGTAGAAAATAATCGAAATACCGATCCAAGTTGCAAAATCGGCAGTAATTCTGAATCATTAAGACAAGAAATTGCTTTGGAGTTACAAACCAGTCCTCTCCCCGATCGCAACGGCTTATTGATCTTAGTTACCAGCATTAAATCTGCTTCGATCTTAAAAGAAGCTGCTGTTTGGCGTGGTTTGTCTAACAGAATTGAAGATGAAGAGTTTGAAGAATATTCTTTTTTAGGAACTGTAAATCAACAGGCTCAAAAAAAAACAGTATTCCTGGGCATAGCGATCGCAATAATCTTGTTAATCGCGATCGTACTGTTGATAATCAAATTTACCACATTACAAAAACCACAACCCGAAATTACCCCGACCCCTTCGACAATCCAGGAGAGTTCTTCTTATACATCAACAGAAGAATTGAATCTATCAGCAGATCCCATCAAAATCAAAGAGAGAAATTTTTCGACATTTTCACATATATCCAGCGAAGATTAAGTGACATAAATAAAACCTCAAATTTCGATCCTATGCAACCTTCAAATATGAAACAGGTGATTTTGAATGAGATAGATTGCTTGTTTCAAGAACTTGATGATATGAATTAGTTCAGGTTGAACTATAAGTTTGCACTTTTATAGAAATAAAAAAAGCTATCTTAAGAAAAATTTAGATAAAAATTTGGTAATTATAAAGACATAAGCCTATTTCAATTCTGAAGTTGAGCTTAATCAAAACTCTTCTATAGTCCCATTGATATGAATCTACCAGTTAAACTTCAGGAATTATTAGCTCAAAACCTAGAAGCGATCGCATCTAGTAAAACCTGTTCGTTTTTTAATCGCGGTAGATAAGAGAGTATATTAAATATTTTCTCGAACCCATTTTCTAAAGGCTCTAATAGCTTTACCTCTGCCTTCTATTTGAGCTTGTTTGACATGGCGTTCTATTAGTTCGACAATGGGAATCTCAGGAAAATTAGGGCTTGTTTGAGATTTGATATAGCGGTTTCCTTCAAGTAAATCAATTTGAAGACCTTTTCTAGTATATCTCCATAACTCTGGTACTTTTAAAAGCAGGTAGTTATTTAATTCCGTCCTATTGGTTATATCTATTTCTATAGCTAAATCTGGTGGAGGATCGATACTCAAATCTAATCTATTCTTACCAATAACTGCTTGATAATTTTTAATATAAAAACAAGTATCTGGTTCAACAGCTTGACTCATTTGTTCATTTTTGAATGTTGTCGAACCTAATGGTTCAAAATCAATTTCTAATTGGTCTAATAAAATTCTGACCATTTCCCCTATTATCTCTTTGTCTTTTTCATGTTCTGGTAAGGGAACCATGATTTCTAAAACTCCATTGCTGTAAGAAATTCTGGAACTGCGATGTTCGCCTAGTTCTTCCAAAATCTCTTCAAAATCTTGCCAGCTAATGTCCTGCAATAATAATTGCTGACCTGGTTTTACAACAATTTTTTCTAAGGCTACTTGCATAATTGAATCAATTCGCCCAACGCTAAATGTGGCTTTGAGACACCTTGTTTTATTTTACTATTTTACTTATTTAATAAATTCTTGCGGGAATTGTTCTAAAGACAATAGCTGGATTCTGGCATCTTGTTGTGCCAGATTGCGATCGCTTTCTAAGTTATAACCCCAGTCTGCTAAAAACAAATTTACAAAACTTAGGTCGTCTTGTTCTGCTACTTGCTGTAAAGTTTTAAGGCGATCTTCTACAAAGGAAATACTAATGTTTTTCTCTAGTTTTTGATGTCGATCTCGCAAAATTCTCAGGGTTTCATATTTAGGACGTTTACTCTCTTTGCCCATAATTTGCGCCTGGGGTAGATCGATTCCCTGCTGCTGTAATAGTTGTTTTACAAAGCGTCCTTCTTTAGTCGTGACGATATATAGCTTGACGCTGGAATTGATTATTTGTTGCAGATATTTAGTTATACCAGGATAAAAACGATGTAATGCTAACCAGCTATCTAAGTTATTTTTAATCTGTTTATCTCTAACTCCATCTAGCTTTTGCACTACCGCCGATTTATCTAACCCTTGGGTGGTGACAATCTCTGATGCAGTTTTGTGCCAATCCTGTAAGATTTCTGATTCGGGAATACCTAAAACTAAGGCTCTTAACAAGATAGGCATTTCCCAGCCTGTTTCAATCACTGGACGTAATCGATAAAAGCTTGGTGCAAAGCGATCGCTAATTTCTTCTGATTGCCATATCTGTTGATAGGCTTTTTTGGTGCTGTCAAAATATTCAATTAAACCATCACAAATCACACCATCAAAGTCCAGTGCCAAGATATCGGGGAGTGTTACAGACATATAATTCAGTAAAGTTTAAAGATTGAGTTATGGTTAAACATTGGGGAAAGGAAAAAGGATAAAGGATTTACTCAAACTCAATCTGTGGATGTGTAAATTTGAAGCCTACATCTTTTAGTTTTTGATTAGAAAGCTTCATGTTCAGGGTACGACTTGAAGTCTGTGAGTTATCCCAGGTAATATCGGGTAAGTTATGAGCCTGTAATAATTTCTGGAAAAACTCTTTAGTCGTCAATACTTCATCACTAGTAAGATTATAGATACCCTGTAGCTGTTGTTGTTGTGCAAACGCGATCGCCCGTGCAATATCATCTACATGAACCCAATTAGTGTACTCTTTTCCCTCTCCTGGTCGAGTTGTTCCCGCTCTACCTTTAAATATTTTAATCAATTCTCTGCCTGTGCCGTAAATGCCAGATAAGCGAAAAATACAGGTGTTTAGTTCTTTTTCTGAAGCTGAAAATAAAACTTCCTCAGTCTGGTGCAGTATTTGACCTATTTCCGTGGCAGGATCGACCGCTACAGCCTCATCTACGGTATCACCGTTTTGATTGCCCAAAATGCCATAGCTACTGGTATAAATAAGTTGTTTAACACTATCATTTGCACCAAGAGCAGTAACAACATTCTTGGCTGTTTCTAAATAAGCTTTGGTGTAACCTTCTAGGCTGCGTTGCTTTGCCCCGACGCTCAGTAAAACCACTTCTCGATCGGCTAACACTTGTTTTAAAGTAGCCAGATCATCTCCTGTTAAGATGACAACCTCCGAAGCGATCGCCTCTAATGTAGATTGTTTACTTGGAGTTGTAGTGGTTACAGTAACTTCGTTGCCAGCTTCATGCCATAGGCGAGCTACTTTACTACCAACATAACCACAGCCGATAATTAATGCTTTCATTAAACCTCTTCTTTGAAATAAACAACTAACCTTTATATAACTGTCCTAACTGTCCAGTACAGACAAGGCATGCCTTGTCTCTTCTCTAACTGTCCTTACTGCCAGTTGCCGACTAAAATATAAGCAGCCCAATAATAGGGGTGGGGAGGCAGTTGCTTTAGTTCGGGGGTAAGAGGATTAGCTTTTAAAGACTCGATTAAAGATAGTTGAGCTTTTTGCAGTGCATCTGCCTTGTTAACGGTAGAACTTTTAAACTCTCGATAAAATTTACTCATCACTTGAGACGTGGACGCATCTTGGACAGACCACAATGAAGCTATAGTAGGAGTCCCAGACCTTACCGCAACTCCAGCAAAGCCAAGTACAGCTCGTTCATCTCCTGTGGCAGTATCGCAAGCACTAAGCACTAATAGTTCTGGTTTGGTACTGTTTTCGGTTAACAGGTTGCTTAAAGTATTAATACCAATAGTATGGCGATCGCCAGTTACAATAAATGTTTGGTTGGGGTCAGAGCTAAACACCCCGTGAGTCGCTAAATGAACTATGGGAAAACTCTCTTGCAGCATATTTTCTAGCCTAGCTTGAGTAAATTCTTGATTAAGCAACTGGCGGGACTGGGGAAAAACAGACTCGATTTGCTTTAACTCTCTGGGAACATTGCTTAAAGCAGGAAAGATATCTCCTTTGATTTCTACTTGCTGGCTTAACCCCGCAGCTAACACTTTAATTTGTTTTTTTGGCTTTGACTGAGTATCAAGCAATTGTAAACCAGGGGCGAGTGCTACAGCATAATTTTCTAATAAATATTGCTTGCCATCATAAAGTGCTGCCATCGGCACATTTTGTAAGCGTCCATTGAGGACAAATACCAGGGTTTCGATTTGATTGGATTCTAATTCTGTAGTTAGAGGTTCAATCAACCAACTGTAAACCTGTTCTAGAGAAGGCAACAAAGTTAGAGTGTTTTCAGTTAACTCTTGGGGGTCGATCGGGGTGGTGCTAAAAATATTAACTGCTGAATTATCAACGCTTTGATTGTACAAACTGTCATAGAGCAAATCTAAGGTTTGATTGACGGCTGCTTCAGGAATAGGGGTAGTAAATTTTTGTAGAGGTTGTCCCGCTATAGAAAGAATTACTTCTAAGCGATCGCTCAAAACAATCGGATAAATTACTGCTGCTTGAGGATCCAACTCATCAATAGTGACGGTAACGTCAGCGGTTTGCGAGCAAGGATCTTGAAAGAAATTATCCAATTCGGCTAGCTGCAAAGATTCTATCACTTGACGCGCTAACTCTAAATTCGGCTCGGGATCATTTTGGGGATTGGTTACATCAACTGCGGTGAGAGATTTTGCCTGAGCCAAATTATTGTTGCTGTCTGTTTCTAAAAGTAAATTAGCCAAGCTAAGATAAACGGGCTTTACTTCTTGGAGAAAGTCAAATTGAACTACCTGATTGTTGGCATTTAAGTCGGTGCGTAATGACTGAAGAGTATTAAACGCCGAGATATACGCCTTTGTTGCCTCTGCTATTTTACCTTTTTGCTTTAGTAGTTTTCCTAATTGAGACTGCCAAAGATACATTACTTCCCTAGCATCCCCGTTAACATTCTGGGTTTGGGCTAAGAGCAATGCCTGGTTGGTTAAAGCGATCGCTTTATTTGTCTGACCTTGTTGACCATAATATTGAGCTAGGTAGCCTAAAGCATAGCTTTCACTCCGCGTATCCTGTATGGTTTGAGCCTGCTGTAAGGTTGTTTGCAAGATTGTTTCAATTTTGGCTGCATATCCTAGTTGGCTCAAACTTTTGGAGTAGTTGATCAGGGCATAAATTCCTTGACGAGTTGGGGGGAGTTGTCGCCAACTGGCATCAATAGCAGCAACGAGAGTATTTTTAGCTGGATCTAGCTTTTTGTTAAACAAAGCCATAAAATTATTGGCTGCTTTAACTAATTCGCTCTGATCAAGTCGTTGCCAGGATCTTAAACGGCGATTAGTTTGCTGTTGCCACCAGTTTTCGATCTCAATTAATAAAGACAGGTGATTGAGTTGCGCCTGGACTTGAGTAATTAGTAAGGTACGCTTGTTAGCAGTAGCTTGCTCATAAGCCAGAAAAGATTCTAGATAGGGCTTCAGGGCAATATTGGGGTCTTGACGGTCAATAATTTCAGTAATTGTATTATAGCCCCAGCGATCGCGAGTTTGATTACCCAAGGATGTTTCTACGTTTCCCAGTGCTAGTAAGGTTGCCCCCAATTCGGCAGAATTCGAGCTAGCGGTTTGGCTTAACTTTAATAGTTTCTCAGAGCGAGCCAACATTCCCTTGCGCTGCAAAACGCTGCCTAAACTACGCAAACCAATGGCTTGAGTGGTGGTCAAACGTGATTTTGCTGAGATGGTGACATTTTCAATCAGCTTATCTATTCTTTCACCATTACAGTCAGGATGTTTTATTTCAAATGCCTCTAACAAAGTTGTACAGGCTTTGGGGTAAAGTCCCAAATTTTGTAGAGCTTGAGCCTGATTAATCAAACTTGTAGTTCTGCCTAGGCGATCGCCAGACTCTTCATATACTGCTGCTGAATTTTGCCAGGTAGTTGCTGCCAAGCTCAAGCTACCTGCCTGATATAGTTGTTGAGCCTGGACAGCTAAATCTAAACCATTAGACTCTTGAGACTGGACTGACAAATGTAGGGTAATTGCCAACCAAGCTGAAACTATAAAAATTATAAGACAACGGTACATTTATTTAACTCTTTACTAATAAAAATTGCGTTGTGGAATCGAAGTTAGGAAAATCAAATTTAATATTTAAGGTAGTATTCAAAAGCTTATAGCTAATGGCTTAGAGCTTATAGCTACAAACGAAGTTTGTCAAAAAAGCTTATATTCTAGCTGTAGATAAACTCCATCCTCTTGTAGAGTGCCACCTTCTACATCTTGATTAAGCAGAGGAATACCCCAGTCTACACGAGCCAATAATCGATCTTCTGTTTGTAAGATTAGACCAAATCCAGTTCCCAACAAAGTATTAAACTCTGTCTTTTCCCCACCAGTATTCCATCCCGTACCAAAGTCAATAAAAGGACTAAATTGGAGCGTAGCACCAAGTTTTGATAGGCGAGCAATAGGCAAACGCAATTCCGCAGAGGCAGAAAAACCATTATCTGTCAGTAAAGCATCTTGACCATAACCTCTTACCGTTGCTGCACCACCTAGGCTAAATTGTTCTGTGGATACTAGAGGATCTGCTGCTAACTGTATTTCTGAACGCAACAAAATTGTCGAACCTATAGCGGGATTTCCTTTAGGAGTACTCAATAGTCGTAGATAGGATAGCTGTCCTCGCCAACTAAAGAACTGACCATCAGGTTCTTCCTCCTTAATTGTTGCGCCAAGGGCATCAACACCCAAAGTAAATTGAGAACGGGCAGCAATTACCTGTTGGCGATTGCGCTGTAACCATTCTTGACCAAAACTGAGAGTAGAAGTATTAATTCTACCCTTGCTATCTGCCCCTGGAGAGATACCATCAGGCATATCTAAAATTGTAGTCTGACTATCTCGTCTCGATGCCGTAAAGTTGAGAGCCAATTCTTGACTGACTTGGGAATTAGCTTTTTGAAATATGGGTTGTCGCCAAGTTAAATCATAGTTATTAGAATTGATATCAATATCTACCTCATCAAAGGGAGATTCGACAATTTGGTTGTCGCCCAAACGAACATCAAAGCGGAGAGAACCATCACTAGCGTTAATCGGTAGAGTGTAGCTGCCTCGATACTCATTACTCCCTTCGGTATTGTTATAAGCCACAAAAAAGCGATCGCCAATGCCGAATAAGTTGGCTTCTTCTAGGTTGATACCTCGCTCAAAGGTACCAATACTAGGATTGCGATTATTATTGAGCCTGGTTGCTATACTAAAGGTATCTGCCCCCGTCACCGATACCGTCAAGGAATTAGTCCCTGGTTTGATACCCGCCGATAGCTCGGCGTTCAAGCTCTCAATTAGAGGATTTAGCTGTAGTAATTGGAGAGCTTCTTGTAGTTTATTAATATTTAGGGGCGTGGCAATCTTAGAAGTTAGGCGATCGCGAATGTAGCTTTCTCTTAATCTGCCCTTGAGAATATTTACCTCAATGTCTGCCAAACTACCTTCTACTACCTGAATCTGCACGACCCCAGAGCTTAAATTTTGTTCGGGAACATAAGCCCCAGAGGTGATATAGCCCTTTTTGACATATAGCTGGGTGATAGCGTTTGCTGCCTGTACCAGTTGGGCAAAGGAAATAGGTTTGTCGGTAAAAGGCGCGATCGCCGCCTTTAATTCTGCCTGGCTAAATACCGTACTCCCCGCAAACTGAAACTTCTCCACCACAATTGTCCCAGGAATATCTAAGACAGATCCAGGTAGAGGAGGAGCATTTAATTCATTTAAAGGATTAGAATTTGGAGGTAAGGGTTGAGGTTGAGGCGGACGAGGACGATCTGGAGGTAGAGGCTCTATAGATTGAGCAAAAACTGCAACGGGATAACAAGCCATGGCTAGCAAGAAAAACAAGCTATAACTAAATGCTTTTATTAGCTTTTTAATTTCTTGACTTTTATCCGCTACAGAAGAATCACGGCTAAAAATTAAAGCTCGATATAGTAAAAGCTCCCATTGAGCTATCTTGAGTTGATGTCTAGCCTGCACTCCAAATTCATAACGATCCAAATCAATTAGAGATTCAGGGGCTTTTGGCGACTGATACAAATTGACTTTAAGTCTGGCAGGGCGTAATTCAGCGAACATGACAGTCAGATGAATTAAATTGTGAATTAGTAGTAGTAGCCGTAGATTGAGCAGTTAAAACTACTACCCCCTGACTGTTTACATACCAGTTGTGAGCAGGAGCAGGCAATTTACTAGGGGATTCTAGGTTTTTATTCCGATCTGTCTGAGCTAGATTTTGAGGCAAGCCAACGTTGACAATAGACTCGCTACTCAGCGTATCATTAGGGCGATTTGGCAAGCCTCCTCGACCACTAATGGTAAGTTGGCTCTTGTTGGGCTTTTGCTCTGCGGAGCAAGCTTGCGCCACTGCCTCTTCTGGTTGCTTTAGCTTAATGGGAACGTTGACAATTTCTAAATTAGGATTAGGCTCTAAGGTATTAATGTTCACCATCCCATCGATACCGAGCCTGGAACTAGCACTAGCGACGCATTCATTACAAATAAATAGTCCTTGAGCATCAATATTAACGTTGCCCCCTTTGCCTGTGTTGGCATCGGCAGCTAATCTACTAGCTTCTAAAACGACCAGATTTCTCGCTTTAATACTGATATTGCCACCGTCGGCATTACCAGTGGCGGTTGTGGTACTGTTTCCTTTCCAAAAAATATTGCCAGCATTAATATTGATATTGCCACCTTTGCCTGTGCTGGTAGCAGCAGAAATTGTCCCCCGATCGTCAAGTAAAATGGAATCTTCGACCTCAATATTTACATTTCCTGCACCTCCAGTTCCTAAACTTTGAGCATCAATGCCTGCTCCACCTTGAATAGTCAATTCTTTAGCAGTAAGATTAATATCGCCTGAATCACCATTTGCTTCTAGTTCAGGGAAAACTTCTCTTCCAGAAGCTGCGCGCAAACCGCCTCTTTGCATATTGTTGACGGTAGTTGCACCAGTTAGTTCAATCGAATCTCTGGCGTTAATTGTCAAGTCACCTCCATCTCCTGAACCTACCGTTGTGGCAGCTATTTCTGAACCTTTGCCAAGCGACAAATTGCTGGTAGAAATCTCAATATTGCCTGCTTTCCCTCTACTAAAAGAACTAGTAAAAATGCCGCTAGCAAATCTGGGATCGGTTAAAATACCAGCAATTTTAATTGTGTCATCCACCTGAATTAAGATATTACCACTATTACCATCACCACCAAGGGTTAAACCTCCACGTACAAATGCTCCTGTATTGCTGGTCAGAAAAGCATCGTCAATTGATAAATTACCAGCTTTTACTGCAATATTGCCTCCCTTACCATTGCCAATACTGGTATTGGCATAAATTCCAGTAAATATTAGGGCGTTATCTGGGGTATTTTTCAAGTCAATAAATTCGGCTGCTTTAATATCGATGTTGCCTCCAGTCGCGTCACCAAAAGTAGCATTGGCAATCGTTCCTCCATCGCGAATTGTTAACCGTTCTGCATCCACGGCAATATCTCCCACTGAAGCAAGACTGGAACTATTTACCACTGCCCCAGTTTGTAATGCCGAACCAGCTATTTCTAGATCAGTGGCATTAACAGTAATATTGCCCCCATTGCCCTCCGTAAAAATAGGAGCAAAGATAATTCCTCCATCCGTAAGGCTTAGGGAATTAGCATCAATCTGAAGATTGCCCCCATTGCCCTCGGCAGCTGTACCAATGAATATACCCGTACCTCTAGCGTCTGGTTTTAGTGAACCATTTAAAATAGATGCTTGAAAGGCTTGTTGAAACTGCTCAAATCCCTGACCTTTAATATTAAAAGATTCGGCAATATTTAAAGAAATATCTCCCCCATCTCCAGCACCAAAGCTAGTAGTTGTAATGTAGGCGCGATCGCTTATATCTAAAGATTTAGCAGCAATTTTAATTTCTCCCCCATCTTCAGCACCCAGGTTATCACTCTGTACTTGACCACCACTAGTTAGGTTGATTGAGTCAGCTACTTCTAGATTAATTGTGCCTCCTGTTCCTCCCTTAATCGCCGCGCTGATTCCTCCACCATTGCTTAAGTTGATTGAATTGGCTTTAACGGCTAAATTGCCAGCATCTCCCGTCCCATCATTGCGAACCGTTACCTGTCCCCCATCCATAATCTGTAACTGAGGAGTATCAATAGTTACACTACCAGAATTACCGCTGGGTTGATCTGGTAAACCAAGAAACTCTCGTAGTTCAGGGTCAAGAATATTCGCCGAGGCAATAATTAAACTAGGATTCAAAGAATTTGGCACTGTTCCCTTTACCACAATTGAATCTGAAGCATTAATAGTTAAATTTCCTGCATTACCTGAAGCTGTGGCGGACGCATCTACTCTCCCACCATCTTGAACTATTAAATTTTTCGTCTCCAACGAAACATTGCCTGCATTTCCTGCTCCGCCACTACCTGCGGTTATTTGGCTAGGAGCAAAAACAACAGGATTAACACCAATCAGTTTAATTGAATCTGAGGCATTAATACTGATATTTCCTCCAGAACCAGTACCCGCTCCCCCAGTTACAGAGGCTATATTTCCTCCACCCAAAGCTGTAAAATTCTTAGTTACTACGTCTATTGAACCTGCATCTCCCGTACCATAAGCTTGAGCCGAAACAGTGCTAAATTTATCAGGATTTATCTGGGCAAATCCGACTACTTGAAAATCATCAGCAATATTGAGGGTCAGGTTACCTGATGCTGCTGAACTATAGGTAGCCGCTGTAATACTTGCTCCCTCTACAACCTCTAGCTGAGGGGTATTAATGGAAATTGCCCCCCCTTTCCCACCAGCCAATGCTTCGGTATATAAACCGCTAAAAATTATGTCATTAGCACTAGTGCCATTAATAGATAAAGATTTAGCTGCATTAACCGTTAAGTTACCTGATACTCCCTCACCTTGATTTTGAATCAATACAGCAGAACCATCATTGACGTTGACTGCATTACCCTGTATGTGAATTGAGCCACTACCTTTTCCACTAGCATCTACCAAAGCCTGCTGGGTTAGATTGATATCCTTGAACGCCGATATATTTTCATAGCTTAGGGAGAAATTTTGTGACCCAAAATCTAGATTAACTATTCCCTCGGCGACACTACCTAATTCAATTCTTCTCTCAGAAGCTACAACCCCACCTGTAAACGTAATGTCTCCTCCAACCAAGCCCAAAGTTTTTCCCGACTGTAGCTTCAATCCTGCTACTTTTCCTCTATTAAACGGGAAGAAGATCGGATTTTCCAAGCTGAGATTATTTCCTGTTCCCTGGACGTTAATTGCCCCTGAATTTTGCCCCAACTGTAAACCAATGGGTACACTTACCGTTAGTAGAGGTGACTGGGAATCGTTCGCGCTAAATACCGTGCCGTCCTCAAAAATTATACTATTGGCAGTGCTGCCTAAAAAAGAGCCACCGATATCTAAACGGGCATTGGCTCCAAAATTAATGCCATTAGGATTAATTAAAATTAGGTTAGAGTTTCCATTGGCTTTAATTAAGCCATCAATGTCTGAAACAGTACCACCTGTAACTCGACTAATAATATTTTTAATATTGACAGCATTATTAAAAAAAGCCGTATCTGTCGAAGTGAGAGAAAATTCTTGAAAGCTATGAAATAAATTTTCACCTTTAGTGGTTCCTCCCGTAATCTCTGAGACATTATCGGTTTGGTTAACTTCTGTGCCAACGCTGTGATCGCTCTGAACTTGAGCTTTGACAGGATTGACATAACTAAAGAACAAACATCCTAAAATACTGCTAATAGTTAGAAAACGATTCATTTCAGGTTAAATAATATGAACAATGGGTTTGACTAAACGACTGACTTTAGTTTTACTTAACTGATATTACGCGATTTTGTTGATTCACAAAGACTGGGAAATGGAAAATACCACTTTCTTGCGTATAGAGCCTCAACAGGTCGCACAAAGGCGCACTTCCGCATATGCCGCAACGGCTTCAAGAAACATTCGCTCATGAGACAAAGGCTAATCCCTTGCTTCCACCCTGGCGGCGTAGGTCTTCTCTCATTTCCGCTTGCAAAGACCGCGCTGCTTCGCTTTTCGCGCTTGTCCGCATCTTGGGGACAACAAATCGATTCTACTCTTCTAAAGTCTCTAAAGTCCTACTGCTTGTAGCAAGCATGAAGGTACTAATTTTTCTTTAAGCTACGTAACATCAGTTACTTCAATAATTTGCTGGACTGATTACTATTTCTATTTATTAAGTATCATTTAAAGCCAACAAAATATACAGATGGTAGAGAAATGTAATAAATAGTAGCCATGTAAACAGCAACTTCAGCAGTCTATAACCCTTTAAATTCAAATTATTGCCAAAGATGTGCTGTCAGTATTCTAAATTAAGTTACTTTAAGTTAGGTTACTTAGGTTACTTTAAAAATAGTTTTTTGCTACAATCAGCTATTACCTCACCGTAGTAACTGATAGCATTTATTATTGCAATATTTAAAAATATTAAGTATTTTCTAGAGTATTTAGATAAGAAGGCAACTATGAAAAATTCAAATATCTGGGCAAACTTAGTAGCCTTACCAGCATTAGCTATAGCAGCGGTAATGTCATTTGCGACGCGAGGTGAAACAGCCAACACGTTAAAAGTAAGTTGCGATCGCCAAACCTCTATTCCTACGGTAATTGCCACATTCTCCAACCAAGCCCGTTCTCAAGTTACACCTATATTATCTTTTTTACCACAATATTTTTCACCCCAAGAAGCTTCGCTAAATTGTAATAGTACTGCTCAAAAGCTAGATGCCATTTATAGACAGGGTAAAATGAACTATTTAGCTAGCGATACTATTAACAAACAGCCAGTAATATGTGCAGTTTCTAGAAGGGGTTCAAGATGTGATAGCTACAACAGCCAAATTTTGTTTTCCCTCAACAAGCCTGTCAGCCCTACAAATCTTTTGTACGATATGCTGGGAAAAGATTTTAAAGGTTCACAAGTTCCTTCTTCTCGAACAGTTAGCCGTATCTATACAGATTTAAAGCAGCCTTGGTGGCCTTTCTAATAAATATATGATTAATTAATTACACTGCCGTTGAGCTATTCTGGCTGCCTCATAGCTAGGTTGGAGTTTTATAGCTTGGTCAAAAGCAGCAACTCCAGCAGCCTTTTGTTCAGAAGCGCACAAGGTTTTACCCAGATAAAACCAAGCTTGAGCTTTATTGCTATCTGCTAATTGGCTATTATTCAGAATAGCTCTAAATTCATTTTGAGCTTGTTGAAATTGTTGTGCTTGATTGAGGGAAATTCCTTTGCCTATACGAGCAGGAAAATAATCAGAGGAATATTGTAAAGCGCGATCGTAGCTCTCGAACGCTTTTTGGTACTGCTTTCTTTGCCGATAGCTATTACCCAAAAAAGTCAACGCTACAGCAAATTCGCCACTTATAGCTTCTTTGCCTTTAACCGATTCTGTTTGTTCTAAAACTTGAATTGCTTCTTTGGTCACCGCCAGTGATTCTGCTTCTTTTCCCATAGCTTTGAGAGATTCGCTTTTGTTGATTAACAAGATAGGATCGCTAGGCTCTAAAGCGATCGCTTTATTAAAAGCTGCTATTGCTTCTTGTGGTCTTTTTAGATTATGTAATGCTTCTCCTAAGCAATTCCAAGCATATACAGCCGTCGGCTTGATTATAGTTGCAGTAGAACAAGATTTCTGCATTTCTTCGTATTGCTGCATCCCTGCCAAAGCATAACCTCGATTAGTCCAAGCTTGAAAATAATTACTGTCAGTCTTTAGCAGTCCATTGTATTTTTCTAACGCTTTTTCAAAAGATTTTTGCTGTAGCAAAGCGTTACCCCGATTGAACGCTGATTTGATCATCATACGCTCAAACATATTGTTTAAAAACACAGATAATAAGACAATAAAAGCTAATAAAAGCAAAAAATTTCTAGTTTTGGCTAATCTACTTTCACTTTGCTTTTGAGCAGGTTCAGGTGAGGTGGCTACTGAAATTTCAGGAACAATGGCAAGTGCAGATGTGTCTTGATTGTCTAAGCCGTTTAAATTTTCTTCTATCCAAACCAGATTAAACAAAGATTGATAAATTGGGTTAGCTACAGCTAGTTTGTCTTGCTGCTTTATTACTAAACCAGTCTTTAATAGCTCTTGCTGTTCCTTGCTTTCATCAGTAAATACTTTGTCTTCTAATACTTGTCGATAAAGTCGCAGCAAAGTCTTTGGCTCACACTGTTGATTATATAGTAAGCGTTTTTTGACAGTTTCAAAATATTTAATCAGATTTTTATCTTGCAGATTATTTAATATTTTATTCTCGATCAAATAATCAATCTGCTCTTTTTCTCTGCCCTTAATAATATTTTCTTGAGATATAAATTCAAATAACTTTTGAGTTAAAGGAGACTGTCCTCCAGTCCATAAAAGTACTGTTTTTAAAGCTTTTTCTGAATAAATATCTTGATTTTCTAAATTGAGCAATCTTAACTTGATTTTAAGAAATTCTTGGTGAACTTTTTGAGAAGAATCCAAAGAGTTACCAAATACTGACTGCTTAACTTCTAAAGTAGACTTAGACTGAGAAGTGAGGTGTTTTACAAAGAAGCTAACTGTTGCTGGTTTTAGCCAGCCTTTGGCGATCGCCATCTCGCCAAACTTTAATTTGCTTTGCTGCTGTTCCTCTAAAATTTCCTGAATCTGCTGTTCGTTTAATAGCGCAGCTTGCTTTAAATATTGACCTATAGGCTGCTGTGCTTTTTCTTTAGTTACAGTAGACCAACGTTCTGCAAAAAAATCTGCCGTTTTCGGGTCAATACGCCCCTGAAAAGCCAAAATTTCGCCGATTCTCAAGTTATTGCCAGTTTGCTTTTGTTGAATGAGAGCTGTTTTAACTTGATCGTTAGATACAAGACCAGCTTGCTGTAAAACTGCACCTAAGAGTATTTTATCTTTTGAGTTGGACACAATATTTTACATGAAATATTAAAGATAATATTATATATATTTAATGATTTATTAGATATTATGTCTGATAATTCTTTTTCTTGCAGCAAAATTATAATGTCAATAATCAATTATATTGAATAGTAAGTTAACTACAAAAATAAGTACTAACAGTTACTATTCCTCACAAAATATATTTAAATTATTACTTCTCTTGCCGAAAATTTTGCCATAAAGCTGATTTTAAGTTGTATATCCGTAATTTTAAAGAAATATACAGTTGATAGCCAATGAATGACAGTTTATTGTTTTACTATAAAAAATTCTTACTAGCAACTTAATGTAAAGTCATGTTACCAAAATGTCTTCTCTATTAAAAATAAATCACCTTGACTTTAAATATATCCTAGATTTTAAGAACGGTAATCATTATAAAATGACAAGTTTTCTCTCCTAAACTCATTTTTTTATGCTTGATGTTCTTATTTAATATGTTAATATGTATTTTGTGGCAATTTAAAAAAGGCTCTCCTGAGTTATTAAAACGTTTTGTGGGACTGTAGTTCAGCTGGTTAGAATGCCTGCCTGTCACGCAGGAGGTCGCGGGTTCGAGTCCCGTCAGTCCCGTTTTTGTTAATGCATCAAAGACTTACACTATAAGCCATACAGCAGTTTTTGAATCTAATTATTCTAGTATTTTTTTATTATTGTAGAATCTGATGGTATCTCAAATTTACTAGTACATAAGCACTGGTCATGACTAAAGCGAATTATTACAGAGTTGTTGTGTTTTGTAAGCTGTGCCATAGGCATCTCATTTATCTTCAAGTAGGGGCTTGGCGGGACTGTCGAAGGCGGGGATAGTAAGGTTTCCTCGTAACCATCGCTACAAAATCTTCTCAATGCCTCTGCTAGCCTTATGCGTATAGCAACTTTCCCTAAATTTAATGAGGCAAAAGTGATTTCAGCACATATATCGATAGTTGAAAGTAATCCTCACTTGCGATCGCTATTAGGTTGGCATTTACAACAGTCAGGGTACACTGTCAGCCAGTCGGCTAGTCTGCAACAGGGTCGAGATGCTTTTTATAAACATCAGCCAGCATTGGTCATTGTGGATTCTGATTTGCCCGATGGAGATGGACTAGAACTATCGCACTGGCTATATGAACAGCAGAAATCTTTGATTCTTTTGCTATCGGCTCGTAATACTGAACAAGATGTTGTCAGGGGATTAAAAACTGGTGCTGATGACTATCTGACCAAGCCTTTTGGGATGCAGGAATTTCTAGCAAGGGTAGAAACTTTGGTAAGAAGAATGCGCATAACTACCGCTGTTCCTCTGTCAATGGAATGTAAAGATCTAAAAATAGATTTGGCACAACGGCGGGTAGAGCTTCAAGGTAATTTTATTGAACTGACACCTCAAGAATTTAGTTTGCTCTATGTCTTAGCTCAAGCGGAAGGAAACCCTTTAAGCCGTTCGGAATTACTACAGCGAGCTTGGCCAGAAGCAATTGATAACCCTCGCACGGTGGACACTCATGTGCTTTCTCTACGCAAAAAAATCGAGTTTAATCCTCGGCAACCACATATTATTCAGACTGTCAGAAATGTGGGCTATCGTTTTAATCCTGAATTAATTGACAATAGCGTTAACTCGTCTGAAGCAAATACAGATATAACAAATACAGATATAACAGTGCTGCCTGCTTCTGCTTCTAACCTGACTCGTTTTCCTAGCAGCATTTAACTTATCTAGAAATTGGAATTAGTATAGCAATCTGTCTAGCTAGCTCCATTCTTGTTCTTGTTCGGTCTTTAGCTGAATTAGTTTTTGCTCGATTTTTTGCCAATTGCCTGCGGTGCTTGGAATATCCAACTCTAGCTTGCCTGTATTTAAGTAAAGAAGGCGATCGCAAAAATTTTTAATTAATCCTAACTGATGATTAACCATGATTATAGTTAAGTTTTGACTTTGGTTTAACTCTTCTAAAACCCTTAAAAGATGATTAGCCGTCCCAATGTCTAAAGCTGATGTCGGTTCGTCCAAGAGTAATACCTGGGGCTGCATTACCAAAGCACGAGCGATCGCAATTAATTGTCTCTGCCCTAAAGAAAGCTGTAATTCAGTTCTATCTAGCCATTGAGTTGGTATATGCAGTAAATTTGTCCAGGTATCTAGCCTCTGGCGAATTTCTGGCTCTGGTAATTTCTGTAGCTGTAAGGGATAGCTTAGGGCATCTGCTACTTTCATGCCTAATAACTTAGGTTCTTGAGGAACTAAGACGATTAAACGACGCAGTTGAATTATTTCTAATTGTTCGATCGCAAGACCATTAAGATAAATTTCTCCCTGGCTTGGTGAAACCAAACGATTAAGCAGTCTGAGTAAAGATGTTTTGCCAGCACCAGATGCCCCAACCACAGCTACCTTTGCTCCTGGAGGAATATTAAAACAGATATCCTCTAATAAATAACTAGATCCTAAAGAAGCCTGTAGATTGACCTGTTCCAAACGCAGAATTGATGGAAGATTGCGATCGTCGCTCATACACTACTAGTTTGGAACAATATGCTTACTATAAAATGCGCTGTTACGACTGTGACTTAGCTTTTGTACCACTTGATTTTGTGTATACCCAAGGATCTAATTTAAAAACACTCGCCAATCTTTAGAATAATCTAAAATCTTAGAGTAAAATTTAACTGACTTTAATTACTACTGCTTGAGGAGTAAAGATTTGAAGCTTCTAAAACTTGCTAATTGGCTATCTAAAGGAGATTTAGAGCGATATAAACAACAGTCCCAGCAAGCTCAACAGGAGCAATCGAAGCTGCAATCTATGGAGTCTGAGTTAGAAAGCCTCAATGTAAAACTTAAGCAAACTCAGAAAGAATTAGCACAAACCCAAGCTCAACTTCAGATTAACCAAGGTTTTCAAATCGAGCTAGGAGAAACTCAGCTAAGATTACAAAAAGTTGATGGTGAAGCAAAACTCTACAAAAAAGCATTATTTGAACAGCAGAAACAGTTTAACCTCACTCAGTCTCAATTAAAATATACACAGCAAGCCTTAGCTAGATCCCAAAATTGGCTAGATCTATTAAAAACACCGATTCAAATTGTTGATATTCAAAAAACTCTTCCCAAACAAAATTTTGATACCCTTTGGGGATTTGGAATCATTACCCCCCAACCTCAATCTATGTCCGTCGCTGGGGCAATATTAGTCAAAGGTTGGGTTTTAGGCAAAAAATCGACCGCTAAAGCCCTTCGGGTCATTTATCAGACGGATATTTTATTAGAAACTCCCGTTAAGCATTCTCGTCCGACAGTGATGCAAAGATATCCAGATATTCCTACAGCTAAAAGTAGTGGGTTTGAATTTTCTATCTCTGTGGCAGGAATACCAGAATCGGCACAATTCAAGCTTGAAGCTCTTTTAGAGGACGAAACTATCGTTCCTCTATGTGATTTTCTGCTAAAATCTGCACAAATTGAATTAAACGACACATAAACTTTTTCTGAAACTCAGTTAGACTGATAAAAATTAATCACCCCATAAATTAAATTTAGGATGGTGATAATTATTAAGAAAATATAAAAAAATACCGAAGCGTTTACAATAAAACTTGAGGTGTTCGGAGGAACAAAGTGTTTACAAGACTCGCACAACAGCATCGTCGATTTGTACAGGATCTGGTAATGACTCTTCAAGCCCTGGCGATCGCTTTTGAGAATCAAGGTTACTTAGCATCCTGCTATACCTGTGGTGGTGAAATGAATAGCGCCTCTTTTATGGTTAGTTTAAAAGATGAACATCTGATTCGTTTTTTAGTTTCAGACTATGGAATTACCTGGACTGAAATGAGAGATGACCGTGAACTAATGAAGTTAGAAGGGGCAGAAGCGATTAATCAATTACAGGATTTAGCAGACCTAATTAAATATCAAACCCGACCGCCCAAATCTACAGAGGTTAAATCAGATAAGCCACATACATTACAAGCTGTTTAGCTAATCTCCAATGATTGGCATCCAGTAAAAAAGCCCAAACTCGTTACTAGGCAGGACTTTTAATCTATTCTAGTAAATCATTTATTAGTCACTTGGTCACTGGTCACGGTATCTAACGGCTTACCTCTATACCTCTAGACCTTAGCTGCTGCATAAAAAACTCTTCTAAAGAAGGTCTTGCTTGGTGAATACTAACTAATTGAGCTTCGACATTTTCTAGGTGAGATACAAATTGATTTGGCTCAACTTTTAATTGACCATGCCAACGATTATTCTCTTGGGTTAAATTGGTCATCCAAGGAGTTAGAGCCTGCAAACTTGCACCAGTTACAACTGCCTGATAAGCATTGCTAGTACCTAATAATTCATCAAGAGATCCCTGGCAGATTAATTCTCCTAAAGCAAGGAAGGCAATGCGATCGCAAATTTGCTCAATATCTGACAAAACATGGGAATTAAAAAAGATAGTTTTGCCCTGCTGTTTTAAAGACAAAACAATTTCCCGCATCCGATAGCGTCCCATGGGATCTAATCCTGACATCGGCTCATCCAAAAACACAATTTCAGGATCGTTAATCAAAGCCTGTGCCATGCCTACTCTTTGCAGCATACCCTTAGAATACTGCTTTAATTTCTTTTTGCGGGCTGTAGATTTAGCTAAACCGACTAAATCGAGCAATTCAGCAATACGTTGACGCTGGATTTTTTGGGGAATTTGAAATAAGCCAGCAATAAATTCTAAAAACTCCCAGGCGGTGAGAAAATCGTAAAGAAAGGCGTTTTCAGGTAAGTAACCAATCTTTTGTTTAACAGTGCGATCGCCAATTGGTTTTCCTAAAATTACTGCCCTGCCTGTAGTTGGACGGGTAATTCCCAATAAAGTTTTGAGTAGCGTTGTTTTCCCTGCCCCATTAGGGCCAAGTAAACCAAAAGTTTCTCCTTGATGAATGCTCAAAGAACAATCTTTGAGCGATTCTATTTTTTGATTCATCCAAAAGCCAGTACGATAAATTTTGCCCAAACTCCAAGTTTGTACCACTGGCATAGAATCACTAAGGGAAATTGATGACAAATCAACAGTAGCAGGCATAAATAACCATCAGTTACAAAGTATATTTGCCTTTTATAGTTCCCTAAAACCAATCATTTTTTAACATTTTAATCAAAGTGTTTTGATTAAGCTTACAATCTAAAATTTCAATTATGTCAACGTCTCCTTACTAAAAAACAGACAATTTTTTAGATTTATATTACTTATTGTGACTATAATTAGTCTAATTTAATCAAACTTATCTCTTAAATTACCTCTGAGCCTGAATCTTCAGGCACTAATCGAGAACAAATACGTCTACAACTGTTAGATAAACAGATAGAAACTAGACCAGTTTGGAAGCCCCTGCACCTACAGCCAATATTTGCAGATTGTGAATGTATTAATAATGGAGTAGCTGAAGAACTATTTCAACAAGGTTTGTGTTTATCCTCTGGCTCTAACCTAACCGAGTCGGACTTAGAGCGAGTAATTATTGAAATTAAAAGTATGTTTACTCCTTGATGAAACTTGATGAAAACTTACTTATTATTCCGTTATTATAATTTTGGTAGTTTTACGTATGTACTTTTTCTTTAAATATTTTAAATATCGCTATTAAATATTAAGTATGAATTTCCTACAAAGGCCCTTAGATAATGAATACTATTGGCAAATGATTAAAAGGCGCTGGCTGCCTGGATCAATTGTTTTTCTAACTGTATTAACTTTGGGTATTGTTGCTACTACTTTAAAGAAAAACGTTTACGAGGCTGAAGCAAGACTAAAATTTAAAGGTAACACCGTTAGTTCTTCTCTGACAGAGGTTAATAAAGCTTTAGAAGGCTTTTCACCGATTGCTGAGAAAGGAAATCCTATTAGCACAGAAGCAGAGGTTTTACGTTCAATTCCTTTAGTTAAAAAAACTATTAACGATCCCAAGCTTCAGTTAAAAGATCTCGATGGCAAAAAGCTAACGGTTGAAGATTTTCTCGCCAACTTAAAAGTTTCTTCGATAACTGCTACAGATATTCTTAAGATCTCTTATACTAGTCATAATCGAGAGCAAGCTGCCTTAGTTGTTAATACTTTGGTCAAAAATTATTTAGATAATAATTTAGTAGTCAACAAAGCTGAAGCAGTTTCTGCTAGAGAGTTTTTGGAAGAACAACTACCAAGAGCAGAAGATTCCCTACGCAAAACTGAAGCAAAAATACGGCAATTAAAAGAATCAAATGAATTTGTTGACCCTAATGAAAATACTAGCTCTTTGATTCAGGGAATGCCGCAGCTACAGGCTGACATAGCCCAAGCTCGTGGAGAAATGGCTAATGCTGAATCTCAAGCTGAATATATCAGAACAAAGCTTGGCTTGACCGCAGAACAGGCGGTAGTTTTAACTACGATTAGCCAATCTCCAGCAATTAGAGAGACGATATCTAAACTGCAAAATGCAGAATCCGATCTGGCGATCGCCAGATCTCGTTTTACAGCTAATAGTCCGAATGTAATCGAACTGCAACAACAAGTAGATTCTTTCTCAAAATTACTCGATCGACAAACTGCATCGGTTGGCGTAGAGAAAGCTAGAGAAATAGTACAAAAGCATAAAACAGCCGTAATTCAAAAAGAACTTACCACCGAGTTAATTCAGCTAGAAGCTCTTAAATCTGGTCTGCAAAAGCAAATTGACAGCTTGAGCAAATTTGAAGGCGATCGCCGTGCTAGAATCCAGAAAGTACCAGAGTTAGAGCAAAAGTTAAGTCAGCTTGAAAGACAGCGAACTTCGTTTCAGTCAACCTACGACGCTTTGTGGCAACAGCTACAAACTATAAAAATTGCTGAAGTTCAAGATCCTGGCAACGTTAGGGTGATTTCTAATGCCGATGTCCCTAATAAGCCAGTCTCTTCCCGTTCAGTAGGCTTTTTAGCTGCTGGCTCTCTAGCTTTATTATCCGCAGCTGGAGTTGTTTATCTTCTAGAAATTAGTGATAGATCGATTAAAACCATTGACGAAGCTAAACAGCTATATGGTTATACGTCTTTAGGAGCAATTCCAGGCACAGACAGAATCAAGCTATTAGCTCTACCAGAATTAGAAGATCGAGACCCCTCCATTCCTAAATTAATAGTCCGAGACTATCCTTCCTTAGCATTCAGTGAGTCCTATCGAATGTTACAGTCTAATATTAAGTTTTTAAAGACTGATAGAAAGGTGAAAACTATGGTTATTACCAGTTCTGGCGTGCAGGAGGGCAAATCCACGGTAGCTGCTAACTTAGCAGCAGCAATGGCTCAAGTAGGCAATAGAGTTTTGCTAGTTGATGCTAATTTACACGATCCTATTCAAGATCGGATCTGGAATACTTATAACGACAATGGCTTAAGTAATGCAATTGCCGATCGCCTAGATCCCAGAATGGCTATTAATGAAGTTATGCCAAATTTAGATTTGCTTACTTCAGGAAATTTAAATCCCTCTCCTGCAACTTTACTTGATTCTCAAAGAATGAGAATGTTGGTAGATTACTGGTCAGAAAGCTATGACTTTGTTATTTTTGATACCCCTTCTTTAGATTCAACTGCCGATGCTCCCATAATGGGTCGTATGGCTGATGGGATATTGTTAGTAGTCAGACTTGGTTTAGTAAAGCGATCGCAGGTAAAATTCACTAAAGAAATTTTAGAGCAATCAGGACTCAATATGTTGGGGATTGTCTTCAATGGAGTTGAGCCTCAATTTGATTCACGCTCTTACTACTACAATGCTTTTGAAGAGTCACCAGTTATGCTGTCCCATAATAAGCTTCCACGTATTAGCCCTGTAGAGAATGAAGAGCTTTGGGATACTATTTCTTCTATGGTAATAGAGTCTAAAAAAGATAGATTAGATGCCAACCTTGATGAAGATCAGCTGCAATTAGCACCACTCGATAAGCTAGGGTCGATGGTATTTCATTTACAGCAAGATCTAGCAGATTTAAGTAGGCTGGTTAAAGAACAAGAAGAAGAACTTTTATTGCAGCGTCAGAATGTCAAAAAACTGCAACGACGAGCCAATGTTTCTCATAAAAATGAACTTTTCTATCTAGAAAATCTATTAAATCAGGAGCAAGAAAGAAAACGTATGCTGGATGAAACTCTTGTGGGACAAAGGCGAAATTTGGAAAAGCGTCGAGAAATGCTTTTCCAGTATCAGCAAGTGTTAGAAAGCCGAAAAAATGCTGGTTTTCGAGTCTAGCTATGATTTTCCTTGTAAGCTTACCTAATCATTAATTCAGGGAAAGAAAAGCGACATTCAGCTTGTTTTCTTTCCTTACTTACTGCTATAAATAAAATTCGGTTTAAGCGATCGCTACAGCTTTCAAATCAAAGATTTTTTCAATCACGTCAGCCACGATTTTATCGGGGGTAGAAGCACCAGAAGTTATGCCTACAGTAATTGCCCCTTCTGGTAGCCAGTTTTCGGCTATCGTAATTTCTCGATCTAAAGGCTTATATTCTAGGCGATCGCGACTTAGAATACGCTCAACGCAGTCAATATGATAAGAGGGAATATGATGCTCAACGGCAATTTCTTGTAGATGAGTCGTATTAGAAGAATTAAAACCTCCAATTACAATCATCAAAGACAAGTCCTCTTCAACCAAATTAAACATGGCATCTTGTCTTTCTTGAGTAGCATCGCAGATAGTATTAAAGCTCATAAAGTGCTGCGTTAACTTAGTTGGACCATACTTTTTCAGCATTGTTTGCTCTAAAAGCCTACCAATTTGCTCGGTTTCACTTTTGAGCATGGTAGTTTGATTAGCAATACCAACTCTAACCAAATCTTGGTCGGGATCGAAACCCTGAGAATAAGCGTTTTTGAACTTAGTTAAAAATTCTTGGCGATCGCCGCCATGAAGAATGTAACTAGTCACATATTCAGCCTCTGCTAAATTTAAAACAACTAGATAGCGATCGGCAAACGAACTAGTTGCTACGGTTTCCTCATGGGCATATTTGCCGTGAATAATTGAAGTGTAGTCCCGTTTTTTATGCTTTTCTACCGAATTCCAGACTTTTGATACCCAAGGACAGGTAGTATCAACGATAGTGCAGCCTTTATCATTGAGTAGCTGCATCTCCGAAACACTTGCACCAAAAGCAGGTAGAATAACTACATCTTGATGACCAACAACGCTAAAATCCTTTTCAGCATTAACCAATTCAATAAAGTCAACGTTCATTTCTCTCAGACGTTGGTTAACTGAAGGATTGTGAATAATTTCGTTAGTAATCCAAATTTTTTCGCTAGGAAAATGCTGACGAGTTTCGTAAGCCATAGCCACGGCTCTTTCTACGCCCCAACAAAAGCCAAAAGATTCCGCTAGAAGGATGGTAACATCTTCTCTCTGTAGACGATAGTTGCGATCGCGAATAGTTTGAATTAAATCACTTTGATACTCCGTATTCATTGTTCCGGCTACTTCTTCATCGTGTCCAAATCCTCGACGATGATAGTTTTGGGACTGTTGCAAAGAACGTTTAAAAGCTTTAGTATCCATTTTTATATCAGTTATATTTTAATTCAATAGCTCTAAGCTTAATTTATCTGTAAAATGCGACAGTTGGCAATTAGTGGGCATGGTGTATAAACATCTAGAAACTCCAGATGACAAGTACTTGAGATTATGACCTACGACTAATTAAAATCTATATACAAATATTACAGCAGTTTTTGAAGCAATAAACTGGCTAAAAATTTTGAGCGCGATCTAACTAATCATTACAATGCTGTTAAATCAGTTTGCTTAAGAAAATCAATAAACGCCCAGACTGCATGGGATAAATCCGCGTCTTTAGGAGTAGCCATAACCACAATGCGCTGTAGGGGTTTAGGAAGCTGGCAGACAGTTACACCCTGGGGAATATGAAATACAGATAGCTGAGGTAAAATGGCTGCACCCGAACCTGCTGCTACTAAATTGACAATTGTGTCACTTTCTCTAACTTGTTCTGATGGTTGAAACTGGTAATTTTCAGCTTCAAAGTAGCTTTTAATTTGCCCAAAACAAGTATTTTGATTTGGATAAGAAATAATCGGTAAAGCTAATAACTCTGTCCAGCTAATTTTACTCATGTTAACCAGAGAAAATTTTGTTTTGGATGGTAACAAAATAATATAGTTATCTCGCAACACTTCTATAGTTTCTAGCTCTTTAGCAGTGGGCAAAATAGTAAAACCAAGGTCTGCTTTACCTGACCATACCATCTGTTCTACTTGAGGACAGTCTTTTTCTTCCGTGATTTTTATCTCAATCTGAGGATATTTAGTTTTGAAGTTGGCTTTTATTTTGGGTAATAATTGAGATGCTGCACCACGAAAAGCAGAGATTCTAACCTTACCGCCCTCAAGACTTTTATAACGATTGGCTTCTTGCTTTATATCTTCAACGGATTTTAAAATGCGATCGCAATGAGCTAAAACGCTTTCACCAACGGGGGTAAGATTGACACCTTTTTGGCTTCTAAACAGTAACTGTACCCCCAAATCATTTTCCAAACTAGCGATCGCATGACTCACCGTAGGCTGAGTTAAATCTAATTCCATCGCTGCCTGACTAAATTTGCCACATTTAGCTACTGCCACAAACGACCTGATTTGAGAAAGTTTCATTTGAGAAAATTTTCACCTTTTACAGAATATTGGCGATCGCTTATTTGTCTTGTCAACTGATGATGGATTACGTTGCATTTAGCAAGGAAGATCAAAAAAGATTTTAATTGTGTCTCGATTGCTATCTTCAGAGTAGCTTAAGTTCCAATTATTTTTGATACTCTAATTATTGTTATCTCGATCATAAAATGCTAGCAAAAATTCAATTAACGAATGTTCTCAAAATATTTAAAGTAAATGCCCAAAAAGATTCGGGAGTTGAAAACATTATTATCAAAAGCGGGTTGCATAAGCGAACCAGGAAAAGGAAGTCATATAAAATGGAAACATCCCTTAATTAATCGTAAAATTATTCTATCTGGTAAAGATGGTGCAGATGCAAAACGTTACCAAGAAAAAGAAGTTATGCAGTTGTTAAAAGACATAAAAAAGGCTGAGTTATGAATTTACCTTATAGCATTCTTATTCAATGGTCAGAAGAAGATCAATGTTACGTTGTCTCAATTCCAGAGTTTAGTGATTATTATCAGCCAGTAACTCACGGCGAAACTTATGAAGAAGCTTTGAAAAATGCTCAAGAAGTCTTAGAAATATTACTTCAAGATAATGTGGCGTTGCCAGCACCTAACCTTTTTCAAACTTAAATTTATTTGCTAAACAAACTTCAATTTTTCCATTAGTAAAGTTCCTGCGCTATTACTTCTTTTATCGTAAAAATCAATAGTGCAATCGCACCTGTGTTTTGTTGTAAAACAATGCCTTCAGTTTATACTCGTCGTTTTGGGTGCTAGCTTTTTGAGAGCGTATTAGAGATAAAAATCTTACTTTCTATTGATTCTTCCAAGTGCCATGAAAACTATGGGGAATGACGGAGGGTAAAGCAAGACGACATACAGGCGGTTCAAACAAGCGATCGCTTTGGTAAATTCGGATTTCGCTTTGATCGGTATTTCCATCATAGACAATAGTTAAGAGCCAACCTTGTTCTAAGCCAGCTTGACGAGGAACTAAAATTGGTTCGGATGGATAGCAGTTACCGCCCATGTCGGCGATCGCCATATTCCCAGTTTGACGATCAAAACAGGCGATCGCCTCAAATAATTCTTGACCAGGCTTTACGCCGTAACGATGGACGTTTAGATAGGTATAACGCCAATCTTGTCCTATCTTTGATGGTGCAACTAGGGGAAATTCTCCCGCAGCATCTGATATCTGTTTATTATTAATTACCTCGGCAGTTTGCGGATCGATAGTAAGTGACCATAAAGTTCCTTTGGCGACAGTCTCGGTCAAGCCAGATGCCACTTCTTTTAAATATTGATTAGTGTCTAAGTTTTCAAAGCGAGTTAATTCAGTGACGATATTTCCTTCTTTGTTGACATAACCATTAGCAAAATGCCACTGAAACCAAGGATCGGTTTTACCCTGACTGACTAAAGATAAATCGTCTTTGGCAAAAATTAAAATCTCTGTGCCTAATTCTGGTTTCCATTCGAGAGAATCACTATAGCTTTTTTGTCCTAGGGCAACAGGAGCAATATTTACCCGCACTGGTGAGACTAAAAAGACTAAATACTCACCTGCTAAACAAAAATCATGGATCAAAGGCAGTCCAGATAGAGTAAAAGAACTGTGCTGCTCAATTTTTCCTTTAGAGTCGCAACGATAAAGGTTGAGAGTGCCGCTTACTCCTCCACTTACACCGTGATTAAATATTTTGCCTGTCACGGGATCGACTTTTGGATGCGCTGAAAAGGGCTGTGTCTTTTTTAGACCCGATAGAGTATCTGTACCAATAGTAGTTAAAGTTTCTAAATCTAGAGCATGGGGTTTGCCACCTTCCCAAAGAGCTAATAAGCGGTCTGGTAATGCCAAAACTGAGGTATTAGCAGCATTTTTAAGCGGCTTAAACCAATTATTCCAAAATGCTCCTGATGCCGTCATGCCATAGTTAGGGTAAATAAAAGCATCTTCTTTTTGCTCGTCTATATATCCTGCGGTTTGTACGTAACGATACATCCCTGTCGCTCCAGAATCGGTAAAATCGACCTTGAGAATAGCTCCATCGCCGTCAAACCAATGTCCAACTCGTTGTTGCCCTCTAGATAACCTGGCTGGACCGTTACGATATAGTGTGCCTCTTAGGTCGGTGGGAATGTCTCCTTCAATGATTGATAGAGAAGTAGAATCAAATTCCGTAGCGGGTGTTGCGATCGCTTTTGACCAAGCTTTGTGTTTAGATGAAGTTATTATAATCATGCTTTAAAGTTTTTATAACTAATTCAAAAGTTATAGATCAGCGGACAGGGATATACTAACAATCATAGTCAGGAAAAAATTGTCTAAACTCTATATATAGTCTGAAATTAGCTCAAACTCAATATCATATACCAACATGAACTCAGGAATTGATTTACAAGGAACTTTTGTGCAAACTCTACAAGATTTTGGGCTTTCGGTGGGTTTAGCTAAAGCTATTTGGCTGCCGTTGCCCATGATATTGATGATTATTGGCGCAACTGTAGGGGTTTTGGTAGTTGTCTGGCTTGAGCGGAAAATCTCGGCTGCTGCCCAGCAAAGAATTGGGCCTGAATATGCAGGACCTTTGGGAGTCTTACAACCAGTCGCCGACGGAATCAAGTTAGTTTTTAAAGAAGATGTTATTCCTGCTAAAGCTGACCCCTGGTTATTCACCATAGGGCCCGTATTGGTAGTTGTTCCCGTGTTTTTGTCTTTTCTGATCGTTCCCTTTGGACAAAATCTAGTAATTACAAATCTAAATATAGGTATTTTTATCTGGATTTCTTTATCTAGTATTGCCCCGATTGGTTTATTGATGGCTGGTTATGCTTCTAACAATAAGTATTCACTATTAGGGGGCTTGAGAGCAGCAGCACAGTCTATTAGCTATGAAATCCCTTTAGCTCTATCCGTACTGGCGATTGTCATGATGTCTAATAGTCTTAGTACTATCGATATTGTCCAACAGCAGTCAGGCTATGGTATTTTGGGCTGGAATATCTGGAGACAACCCGTAGGCTTTATTATTTTTTGGATTGCAGCCCTAGCTGAGTGTGAACGTCTACCCTTTGATTTACCAGAAGCCGAAGAAGAATTGGTTGCTGGATATCAAACCGAATATTCAGGCATGAAATTTGCCCTCTTTTACCTTGGCTCTTACGTTAACTTAGTCTTATCAGCATTAGTTTTTGCTGTTCTCTATTTAGGTGGGTGGGAATTTTTTATTCCTTTAGATCGTTTGGCAGATTGGATTGGTGTTGCCGAAACTACTCCTTGGCTACAGGTATTGACTGGTTCTTTGGGTATTATTATGACTTTAGTTAAAGCCTATTTTCTAGTCTTTATCGCTATCTTATTACGCTGGACTGTACCCCGTGTTCGTATTGACCAACTATTAGATTTGGGTTGGAAGTTTTTATTACCAGTTTCTCTAGCTAATTTATTAATTACCGCTGCTTTAAAATTGTCCTTTCCCGTAGCATTCGGTGGTTAGTTAAACTAAAAATATTAGAGCAAAGTTAGCGCAAAAATTATGTTTAAAGTTCTCAAACAAGTACAAGATTATGCCAATGAAAGTTGGCAAGCAGCAAAGTATATTGGTCAAGGTCTATCTGTTACTTTCGACCATATGCAGCGTCGTCCCGTTACAGTTCAGTATCCTTACGAAAAATTAGTTCCTTCCGAACGCTATCGAGGTAGAATTCACTTTGAATTTGATAAATGTATTGCCTGTGAGGTTTGTGTTCGTGTCTGTCCTATAAACCTTCCTGTAGTTGATTGGGAGTTTGATAAAAAAGCCAAGAAGAAAAAGCTCGATCACTACAGTATTGATTTTGGAGTCTGTATTTTCTGCGGTAACTGCGTCGAATACTGCCCTACTAACTGTCTTTCTATGACCGAAGAGTATGAACTAGCATCCTACGATCGCCACGAGCTTAACTATGATAATGTTGCTTTAGGACGATTGCCTTATAAGGTAACTCAAGATCCGATGGTAACTCCTCTTAAAGAGTTCGCTTACTTGCCAAAAGGCGAAGTTGACCCTCATGGTATACCTAAAGGAGCGCAACGGGCTGGTAAACGTCCAGAAGAGATTTTAGCAGAAATTGAAGCAGCCAAACCCAAAGAAGAAGCTAAATCTGAAGGATAAGGGATGAAGGATAAGGGATAAGGAAAGTACATAGCCGATAGGTTATTATTTCTTCCTTTATCATTCACTATGAATCTTTTGTTTGATTGATGAAGTAATTATAAAGAGGAGAAAAAAGTGAATTTAGCTGAAGGAGTACAGATAGTTTCTTTTGGCATCTTGGCAGTAATGATGATTGGGACAGCTTTGGGAGTTGTTCTTTTACCCAAAATTGTTCATTCTGCTTTTTTGCTAGCTGGGGTGTTTATCAGCATTGCTGGTTTATATATCCTGCTAAATGCCGATTTTGTAGCTGCCGCTCAAATTTTGGTTTATGTAGGCGCGGTAAACGTTTTAATCTTGTTTGCTATCATGCTAGTGAATAAACAAGAAGACTATGTTGAACTTCCTGGTCGTTTAATTCGCAAAGTAGCAACTGCGTTAGTTTGCTTTGGCTTATTTGCGCTTTTGGGAACAATGGTTTTGGTAACGCCATGGTCATTAGACAAAACCTCTCCTCAAGTAATTGATACAGTTGTAGCTTTGGGTGAGCATTTCTTTAGTGATTATTTATTGCCTTTTGAATTGGCTTCAGTTCTACTTTTGATGGCAATGGTAGGTGCAATTATCTTGGCTCGTCGTGATATGATTCCCGAATACTTGGCAACAAAAGAAACTGTTACAACTAGCTTCACGTTGCCAGAACGCCCCCGTGAATTAGCAACTCTAGGCAGTGATAGCGATAAACAAGATTAGTAATGTTAATTATTAATCAGTCAGGGGCGAACGAACTTCGCCCATACATTAGTAATCAGTAATTAAAGTAATGCAGTTAGAATATTTTTTGCTACTGGCAGCAGCCTTGTTTTGTATAGGCATTTATGGTTTGATTACCAGCCGTAATGCGGTAAGAGTTTTGATGTCAATTGAATTGATGCTTAATGCCGTTAATCTAAATTTAGTAGGATTCTCTAACTATTTAGACCCTAGCAATATTAGAGGTCAGGTATTTTCAGTATTTGTTATTACAGTAGCAGCAGCAGAAGCTGCGGTTGGTCTGGCAATTGTGCTGGCTATTTATCGCAACCGTGATACTATCGACATGGAGCAATTTAATTTGCTTAAGTGGTAGTTTTTGAAGCTTTTCTTGTCACAGACTACTCCGCCACCCCTCTCGCTCAGGCGACATGGACTTCTAAACGGACGGAGTTTGTCTTGGACATAGAATAAAGTTAGAATCAATTGAAATGCTATTAATTTTTTATGGAAGCCTGTTTTTAAAAAATAGTTTTTCCGTTAAATTGATTAGGGGCGCGTGGCTCAGTGGATAGAGCAACAGGTTCCGGTCCTGTAGGTCGGGTGTTCGAGTCACCCCGCGCTCATACTGTATAAACCTTATAGAATCGGGGTTGTGGATGGATGTTCATCACCACTGCAATTTCTCTTTATAGGGTTTATACCAATCTGGGCGTTGCACCTTCATGGGATGATAGAGGCTGACTAGGGGACTGGGGAATCATTAATCTTTTTTGTTCATAATCATCCCGCAGTTATGCAACGCTCTATCTAATAAATTTTGCACCAAACCACAAGGTTTTTCTGCGCGATCGCATACATCGAGAATTTGTTTGATTTCTTTAAGAGTAAATCCTTAAGCTTGAGCTTTCTTGATGAATTCTACTGTAAAGAGAAAATTGAGAATACCTAATGGCTTGTAGATTATTCAAAACTGAAAATAGTGCATCAATTTATTTTTCGATCTGTTTACAGTTTTTCCAAAACTTTTTCTGCCGTAGTCTTTTCTACTTCACCCATTTCATCTACGGCAAGATATTTGATAACGTTATCTTCGATAATTGCTGCATAGCGTTGCGATCGCATACCAAGTCCATTATCATTTACGTTTACCAACATCCCCATCGCCTTAGTAAAACTTCCGTCAGCATCAGCTAACATCATTATTTTACGATCGACATTTTCAGCTTTACTCCAGGCATCCATCACAAAAGCATCGTTAACAGATACACAGACAATTGTATCTACACCCTTATTTTTAATTTTATCAGCCTGTTCAATAAAGCCAGGAAGATGATTATCAGAACAAGCTGGCGTAAACGCTCCAGTTACAGCAACTAATACCACCTTTGTCCCAGGGAATATTTCGACACTGGATATTGGTTGAGGCTTATTATCACCCATTGTAGAAAAAGTACCTAAAGGAATGCGATCGCCCACTGTAATACTCATAATTTTATGACTCCAAAATTGTTAATTTGTTCTAAGATGCTTTGTTATCCAATCCCAGGTTGAAAGTGATTTCATGAACCCCTGGAATGGCTTTGGTATGCTCAACGATATTTTGAGCAGTTTCTTTGTCCTCAACTCTTCCTGAAAGTTGTACCGAACCGTTTGCCACCTCGACAACTAGACCATCGCTGGTGTATGCTTTAATGCTTTTTTTTATGCTGTCGTCACTTACCGCATTTTCCTTTCCAGCAGTTCGTTCAGCATACTCGATGCCACTATAATGAGTGCCTCCTGGAGTCACCTTCAGATCTTCTTCTATTTGTTGCTGTGATTTGGGTAGGGTACTTTCGTTCGCTCCTAAAGCTCCCAAGTCGGTTGCGGCCATAGCTGGAAAACTATTGGAGTAAATAAAGATAGCAATTCCTAGCAACACCGTAGTAGAGTGAAGCATACGTTTTTTCTCAGTTAAGATCTTACTCAAGCTAACAATTCCAATAACTGTTAGGGATAATAAGATTGTCGAGTTTGTAAAACTCATTGATTATCCTCCTTTTTCTAATTCTTCGCTTCTATTACTTTGGACTGTTTTGATGGCAAGTTCTATTTTTCCTTAGCAACAGCCAACAAGAGTCAGCGACAGAAACTCTTTACCGCTATTTCTGTTTGAATGTCTTGCAAATACTTTATGTTTAATTAATCAAATTAATAGTCTTGGCAATTTTTTTATTGTCCAAATATCTAATATTGCTTTACTGAAGTATCTAGCAACAAACCACTAGAGCAAAACTCTTATTCGATGCCAAGATAAAGTATTTATCTAACTAAACTGTAGAAAATAAAGCAGCCATCGTGCTTCCCACTAAAGATAGACAATCAATCGGTTAAAATTTTGATTAGTTACTTATCGCTTTCCGCTTCTGCTACCCTGCGCTTAACTTGAATAACGCTATCGGGGTTGAGAGACATTGAATCTATGCCCACATCAACTAAAAAAGCAGCAAAATCAGGATAGTCACTGGGTGCTTGACCGCAAATACCTATTTTGCGCCCTTTTTGTTTGGCAGTATCGATCAGACGGCAAATAACTCGTTTAATAGCCAGATTACGTTCGTCAAATAGATGGGCGAGTTCGGCAGAATCGCGATCTACGCCTAAAATTAGCTGAGTTAAGTCATTACTACCGATAGAAAAGCCATCGAACCGCTCGGAAAATTCATCTGCAAGCTCTATATTAGAGGGAATTTCCGCCATGACGTAAACCTGCAAGCCATTTTCGCCTCTTTTTAAGCCATTTTCTGCTAGCACTTCCATAACCTTATCTGCTTCAGTTAGGGTGCGACAGAAGGGAATCATGATAATAATGTTATCAAAGCCGACTTTTTCTCGGACTTGTTTAATAGCACGACATTCGAGAGCAAATCCAGCCTTATAGCGATCGCTGTAGTAACGACTTGCACCCCGAAAACCCAGCATGGGATTATCTTCCTTTGGTTCAAACTCTTGTCCGCCAATTAGGTTAGCGTATTCGTTGGTTTTAAAATCGCTCATGCGAACAATGACGGGATGGGGATATTGGGAAGCAGCAATTTTACCAATACCTTGAGCCAGATTTTCGACAAAATAAGCTTTCTTGTCCTTGTAACCTTGAGTCATGTCGCGAATTTGCTGCCATGCTTCTTTATCTTCTAACTCATCATAGTGAATCAAAGCCATCGGATGAATCTTAACGATGTTGTTAATAATAAATTCCATCCTCGCTAAACCAATTCCCTCGGCTGGTAGTCGCCACCAGCGAAAAGCTGCTGCGGGAGAAGCAATATTCATCATGATTTGGGTTTTGGTTTCGGGAACATCTTTAAGATCGATCTCTTCGGTAGCAAACTCCAACTTTCCCTGATAAACTATACCGCGATCGCCTTCTGCACAGGATATAGTTACTTCTTGTTCATCCTCTAGGTTACGGGTAGCCTCTCTCGTCCCCACGATGGCAGGTATACCCAATTCCCTACTAACGATCGCAGCATGACAGGTACGTCCGCCGTAATCGGTAACAATTCCCGCTACTCGCTTCATAATCGGCACCCAGTCGGGGTCGGTCATTTCGGTGACGAGAATGCTATTATCTTTAACTTTATCTATGTCTTTAGAACTTTCAACCCGACAAACTTTACCAGAGGCGATCGCTTCGCCAATACTCAATCCTGCTAAGATTTCTTGCCCTTTTTCTTTTAGTCTGTAAGTTTGCAGAGAACTAGCCGACTTTTGCGACTGTACGGTTTCAGGACGTGCCTGAACGATATATAATTCACTTGTATCACCGTCTTTTGCCCATTCCATATCCATTGGTTTACCATAATGAGATTCAATGGCGATCGCCCAACGAGTAAGCTGTAGGATCTCTTCATCAGATAAAACAAAAGCCTGACGTTCTTTACCCGAAGTATCAACGTTTTTTATCGTTTTACTGCCTTCGGTAGCATAAATCATTTTTTTCTCTTTGCTACCTTTGACTTTCTCAATAATCGGCTGTAATTCTTCTTTGAGCAAAGGTTTAAACACCGTATACTGGTCGGGATTAACCGTCCCCTGGACGACATTTTCTCCCAAACCCCAAGCAGCAGTTATAATCGCAGCATCGGGAAAACCTGTTTCTGTATCGATAGAAAACATCACTCCTGCACTGGCGCGATCGCTCCTGACCATTTTTTGGATGCCGACTGAAAGAGCAACCTCAAGGTCATCAAAACCTTTTTCTTTACGGTAACTAATGGCGCGATTGGTAAACAGCGAAGCATAACACTTACGACAGGCTGATAATACTTCTGTTTCTCCCGTTACGTTGAGAAAAGTTTCTTGTTGTCCGGCAAAGCTTGCTTCTGGTAAATCTTCGGCTGTCGCGCTACTTCTTGCTGCAATATCTACTTCTTCGGTATCGTAATTTTCACTCAATTCCCGATAAGCCTGGAGAATGGCTTTGCGAACCTCTTGGGGAAATTCCGCCTGATAGAATAAGCGACGTATATTTTTACCAACTTGTTCTAAAGATTGCTTCTCAGCTTCTAAATCTCTAATATGAGATTTAATTTGCGATTCTAAGTCATTGTGCTGCAAAAACTGCCGATAAGCCTCAGCCGTCGTTGCAAAACCGTCGGGTACTCTTATCCCTTCTTCTTTAAGCGTACCGATCATTTCTCCGAGGGAAGCATTTTTACCCCCTACAAGCTCTACATCCTTGTTAGTTAAATCGGCAAACCAACAAATATAGGATTTATTTTCGGCTTGATTCATGGTTATTCTAAGGATAAAGTTTCTATTATTGCCAAGTTGTCTCTGCTATCTTTGAAGCTTAGAGTTCGATATTTGTTTCTATCCATATAGTGGCAAATGGACATTAGCTTTACATCTCATTTTAGTTAGAGAAATACTTTAGTAGTTGCGATCGCAAGTAAAAATCAGCTTTACAAACCAGAAGAATGAGCAGCCTTTCGCTTCGGTATTTCAACCAGCACAGAAATGACCAGTGAACTAAACCCTATTATTTTGATGAAAGCATTGACTGCGTGTGCATATTTCCACTGATTGCGATACCGAGTCCAGTCTGACGGCACAGGATTATTCAGCCAGGGGCAAATTCAGCACCATTAGAGGTGCTGGTACGCTCGTTAGACCTTTTAATCATTGGTTCTATTGTTTTTAGTCATGATAATTTTCTCGCGATTGTATGTTAGGGTAAGGCTTGAATAACCATTAGGCTATTCGCGCTTTAACTGTAGCAATCATAGAAGTATCAACATTGGAATTGGGTGAGGTGGTTTTAGTTTGAGATGCGTCACAGGCAGTAAACAGCAAAACAAAAGAAGATAGTAAAACTGAAAAAGATAACACGGCGATCGCTTTATCTTGTTCAAGGAAACTAAAACTATTCTTATCAATGCGGTTTTGATTATTTTTCATAACCCATCTATTTTTAGAGACTTTTATTGGTTGGATTTTGAATATTAGATAAGATATTTTGTTGGTAAATCTATCTTAAGCTTAGTTTTATTTCTCAAGCCCAAAATATTACAGTATGTTTCTATTTGATGCCTTATGTTTTGAACCGTACATATCCTTTTTTTATTTGTTATGAAAATTTTTAAACTTAAAAATAAGTTTATATCTTTAGTAAGATTAATATTATAAATTGGGTTTATAATATGAGATTAAAGAGCCAGAGTTGACACAATGTTTGAGGAGATGGTTGACGTTGAAAGTTTTTTCCAAAATCAAATATTAAATTAAACATTGATTATCAAAATAACACTTTAGAAAAGTAAAGTAATTTAAATCAATGAGTATGACTTATAAGATAGCCGAGCTACTCGATTTATTGGTTTTTCATTCACCTAAACCTCCTTATTGGATAGAAATTAAAACCAAAAATCCTACCTGCACATATTATTTTGGGCATTTCGAGCATCCACTGGCAGCAAAACTTATGCAGCAAGGTTATATCCAGGATTTGATTGATGAAAAAGCAATAGTAGTTAGTGCAACAATTCAACGATGCCAGCCCGATCGCTTAACTGTTATTGAAACTGAGAAAAATAGTTAGTTAACTTTGGATAAGTCTCTTATTTTTTTAGATACAACATTAATTATGGTTCTATAAATAATAAAAATAAACTCTTACTGTTCGTTATAAGCAAATTTTGTTTAGCGTATAATAAACAAATCTATTCCATCATTAGATAGAGGAAATAAATACTTAAGTAATTTTAATTTAAAAACAATTACTATTAGTAATTAGTAAGCGGTATTCTTTAGGACTATCTACTACCTAATTATCACCGTTTTATATTTAATTACATCAATAACTGACCCACAAATTACGCCCTTAGAATTTAGTTCGGCATATTGAATCGACTTGTTGAAAGTTCACGCTTATTAGAAGAAATCATGAATATTAGCAGACGAGATGTATTTAAGTTAGCTTCAGCATCGGGTTTAGTTGCTGCGGGTCTAGCAGCTTCAAAGCCAATCATTAGACCTCTTTTGGCACAAGATGCACCAGCTACTGGGGTAATAGAAGGGGAAATGCTTTATCGTCAGCTAGGACGTACTGGAGAAAAAGTATCTGTAATTGGTTTGGGCGGTCATCATATTGGCAGACCTAAAAATGAACAATTCGCGATTAAGCTTATTCAAACAGCAATCGATCGCGGTATTAATTTTATGGATAATTGCTGGGATTATCACGATGGCGGTAGCGAATTAAGAATGGGTAAAGCCTTACAAAATGGTTATCGCGATCGAGTATTCCTGATGACCAAAATTGATGGTCGAACTAAAGAATCTGCTGCTAAACAAATCGACCAGTCCCTTCTACGCTTACGAACCGATCGCATCGATTTGTTACAACATCATGAAATTATTCGTTTAGAAGACCCCGATCGCGTCTTTGCACCTGGTGGCTCGATGGAAGCAGTAATAGAAGCTCAGAAAGCTGGCAAGGTTCGCTATATCGGCTTTACTGGTCATAAAGATCCTTTGGTTCACCTGAGAATGTTGAAAATTGCCAAACAAAACAATTTCCGCTTTGATGCGGTGCAAATGCCTCTAAATGTAATGGACGCTCACTTTAGAAGTTTTGAACGCCAAGTTTTACCCGTTCTCGTCGAGAACGAAATCGGCGTATTAGGAATGAAAACAATGGGCGATCATTACATTCTTAAGAGCAAAACCGTTAGTCCAATTGAATGCCTTCATTACGCGATGAATTTACCCACTTCGACAGTGATTACGGGCATTGAAAAAATGCCGATTTTAGATCAGGCATTTGAGGCAGCCAAGACTTTTCAACCCATGAGTGAAGAACAAGTTAATGCACTGCTCGATCGCACTCGTCAAGCAGCAGCAACAGGTCAGTATGAACTATTTAAAACGAGTAGCAAATTTGACGGTACGGCTCAAAATCCTCAGTGGTTGGGATGAGAAATTTGACCGAGAGGGATGCGCGGGTTCGCGACTGGGCTGTGGACGGAACCTGCGTCGGTAGACAGCCCCGTCCCATTAAGGCTCCATACGCAAGAAAGGATTAGATGCGGACAAAGTCTTTTCTTCAATCGAGGTGTTGACGCTATTCTTAAAATGTAGGGTAGTTTAGGTATCAAGAGCAATGGCAAACAATCTATCTAACATCAAAGGCATTCTCTTTGACATTAATGGAGTATTTCATGTCGATAATCGACCCATTGATGGAGCAGTTGAAATTATCAAAAAGATTAAAGCCAAATTTCCCTGTCGCTTCGTCACCAACACAACTACTAAATCTCGCCAAACCTTTCATCAAAGTTTGGTTGACATGGGACTGCCAATATCCAAATCGGAGATAATCAGCGCACCTTACGCAGCAGTTCTGTATTTGCGACAGTTAAATAATCCTTCTTGTTATTTATTGTTATCGGAAGATGTAAAGAGGGATTTTACCGAATTTTCTCAATCTGACACGAAACCAGATGTAGTTGTTATCGGCGATATTGGCGATCGCTGGAACTACCAGGTTATGAATAAAGTCTTTAAGATGCTGAATAATGGAGCAGAACTAATTGCCCTCCATAAAGGAAAATACTGGCAAGCCGAGGGAGATTTGCAGCTAGATATCGGAGCGATGGTAGCTGGTCTAGAGTACGCGACCCAAAAAGATGCAACTGTAGTCGGTAAACCCTCCTCCTCTTTTTTTCGGTTGGCTTTGAACGAACTGAAGCTACCGTGCCGTCAGGTTTTGATGGTAGGAGATGATATAGAATCAGACGTGGGAGGGGCTAAAAGAGAAGGGCTGAGGGGTATTTTAGTTAAAACGGGTAAATATCGCCGAGAATTAGTAGAGCTTTCTGATGTAGAGCCAGATAGAGTATTGGAATCGGTGGCAGATTTAGAACAAATCTTGGATTAACAATAGTTTTGGCAATGTAAATAGTCTGGCGCGGGTTTAGTGCGATTACGACGCGACCCGTAGCCAAAGCGATCGCCTCTGCTTAAGAAAGTCTTGTCGTGTGAGCGAAAAAAGTTGATGAACAAATTTATGACCGAAGCATTAAACGAAGCATATAAAGGGCTTGAAGAGGGAGGAATACCTATTGGCTCAGTTGTGGTCAAAAACGGGGAAATAGTTGGGCGCGGTCATAATCAAAGAATGCAAAAAAACAGTGCTATTCTTCATGCAGAAATGGATGCTTTAGAAAATACTGGTCGTAAAAGTGGCTCTTTTTATTCTGATGTGGTTCTATATACTACTCTCTCTCCATGCAGTATGTGCAGTGGTGCGATTCTTTTGTATAAAATTCCTCACGTTGTTATTGGTGAAAATTGCAATTTTCTGGGGTCAGAAGATTTATTGAGAGATAAAAAGGTAATTGTTGAAGTTCTCAACGAGCAAGACTGTATCGAACTAATGAGAAACTTTATACTATCTAAGCCCTTGTTATGGAATGAAGATATTGGAACATGAACTGATAACAACTAAGTTTGTACCTTTGAGGAGTTTTTCAGAACAGAACCCACAAGCCAGTAAATCAAAGCAGCAGTAATGATGCCGTTAATTGGTTTGATTCCAGGAGAGAAATAAGCGATCGCGCTAGCCAAGATATAGGCTATAACAAAAGTACTGATAATCACGGTTAAAGCTTCGCCAACTCCAATTTCTCCTGCTGGCTGAAGTGCTTGCAGCTTGGCATAACCGCCGACATCTCCCCAAGCGATCAAAAGACTCCAAAGCATCAGAATAATCATCGCGGGAACGGCGAAGCGACTCACCCAGTCCATTGCTTGATAGCCATATATGCAGTAATACAAAAAAGATAGGTGGCAACGATAATTAGAAACCAGTTAAGAGAAGGCGGTACACCAGCCAATTTGATTAACAGATCGGCTTTCTCGAACTAAATTCTTTTGTGGCGATCGCTCTTTTCTAAATGCTTCTGCTGTCTTGCTCATGATTAATTGATTGTTTCTGTTGAATTGTTTTAAGGCTGTAAAAATTATTAGATTGTCTGCTGCGGTCGTTTTTTAGATGGCGTCATAATTAATTGCGGTCGTTCATGCGGCTTTTTTAAGGCGGCTTTTGGGTCAGAAGATTCTGTCCCAACAAGTGCGTGGAATATGCTCTCGCAAACTGGAGTTTGCCGACAGCAAAGCTGGCGAATCCGCGTAGCGGATTGAGAGCATTTCCGCACTTCAAAACGCGCCGTGTGTGAATACTCATACAAAAAACGCGCCGTACAAAGAGCGACTGCTGAGGGCGAAGGAACTGCTGAACCATGCGCGGGGGTCGCCTCATCAAAGTCAATAATGACTTCCTTTTCACGAAATGAATTTAAACCAAACAAACGGTCTGTTCTTTATTTCTTGAGATAGATTTTAGATCCTGCCAAACAACGTATAAATAAATAGTACACGATTACTTG
Organism: Waterburya sp.; assembly: GCA_965218345.1. Lineage (GTDB taxonomy): Bacteria > Cyanobacteriota > Cyanobacteriia > Cyanobacteriales > Xenococcaceae > Waterburya. The sequence goes on along the minus strand of CBDCKS010000002.1, from coordinate 2,570,630 downwards.
TTTATCTCATGCCGATAAAAGATCTCCGCAAGAACAACACGATGGCACATATTCTCGATGCCTTAGACAATGGGAAAGACATCGGACACTACGGACGACTCACGTTTGCAATGGTTGCTCAATACTTTGCAGATGAAGAGGAAATCGTGACCCAGTTGAAAAAAGACAAAGACTTTACCGAAGAAGAGGCTCGATCGCTTTATCAACAGGTTATTAGCAAAGAATACAGCCCGCCGAGTCGTGATAGCCTATTGGAATGGCAGTCTGAACAAGACTTTCAGATGGTTTTAGATCCAGAAGATCCCGATGCGGGTAATGTTTACCAAGATCTGACCTTTCCTGAGAGAGTGTATGACAGTATTTCTAGCTATAACCAGGAGAAAGAAAAATAGTCGTGGTGAGTGTTAGCCTAAAGCTAGTTTTTTCGATTCCAGTATTTTTGGGTAAGGTTATCTATCCGTAACTGACTGTTTAATATTGTCCGTGTTTAATCTAGCTACGGTTGCGAAGCGGTATTTTTTAGGACTGACTACAATTCAACGCTCCATAATTTGGATAGAACTATATACTTGATTATGGGCGATCGCCAGATAAGAAACATAACCTTATTTACTTCTTAGTTTTTTGTTGCTGTTTGCAGAAATTCTGGCTCAATCCAGCGATTTAAGTTAATTTTACCCAAATGTTTGGCTGTGGGAATTGATTTGAGTTGAGCGATATGACTTTCTAGCCAATCTTGACGGATTTGCCAATCGGTTATGAATAGATTTGAAGTTTCTGTTTGAGTAGAACTGAGAATACTTGCTAAGATTTGTGGCTTAATTTTTGTCCATTGACTCACTAAAGAAAAGGCTGAGGGGTTGTTAGCTAGCCAATATTGAGCAGCCATCAAGGCTTTGAGATAGGCAACTACTATTTCGGGATATGCCTCGGCAAAAGAGTGGCGCACTACAACACCATAAAATCCTGGTAAGCTACTAGTATTTTCATTATACAAGTATTTAAAATTGCCGCGATCGCTGGCTAGTTGATGAAATGGTGAAAAATAAGCATATCCTGCTGCTATCTTTTGCTGCCGTGGTGCTTGAATCAGAGAATTTTTTAGGGGAAACAGCCGTACTTGCGAAAGCAAATTGAGATTGGATAGGGTTCTAAGTAACATTCCATGAGCGGATGAACCAAAAGGAAGTGCCACGGTTTGTCCCTGCAAATCTTCAACAGTTTCTAGTTTTGATGTTTGAGGAACGATAACCGCACTGCCTTCTCCGTTGGGATCGATGGAAACAAAGCTGACCAGCAGAGTAGGTTCAAATTGCTCATCATCACGTTGAGTCGCACTTTCAAGTAGGGGATAGTCTCCTAATATGCCAATATCTAATTTTTTTGAATGCAATCCTTTGACTATTGGCGTTCCCAAAGAAAAATTATGCCAGTGAAGCTCGTATTTGACCTGACTGTAACGTCCAGTACGGGGTAAAAAGTGTTCGAGTAATCCCAAACGCTGCACGATTAACCCTGCTGTAACGGTAGGAATTGTCACGTTTTGAACGCCAAGATTAATAGCAATAGTTTCTTGAGAAGATTGTGGGCGATTTACATAAAAAGCAGGCGATCGCATTTTAGGAAACGGCAAGGAAGAATCAATCTTATTTGCTTGGGTTGTAGAAGTAGAAAGCAAAGCCAGAAATTTGCTAGCTGGATTGTTTAGAGAGCTTTCACTCGGTTGCGACTGAGATACGTATATTCCTGCTGCTAGAGCAAATTCTTGAAGAGTAATTGAGGTTAATATTTGCGAATCTAACTCTGCTTGAAATTCTAGATTAGAAGCAAATCCTAAATAATTACCTTGAGTAAGATAGGTTCGCATCAAACCAATAGTATCTACAGTCTCTAAGCGGGAAAAATCTGTTAGTTTTAAACCCAACTCTGACAGTCTAGATTCAAAAATTTGACGGCTGGCAAAACGATCATTTAACAACACCAAAGGTTTTTGTTTGATATCTGTAAGAGAGAGCCAATTTTTTTTAGCTAAAGGTTGACCAGATGCAGTTAATAAACCGTATTGAATAGTAGCAATTTCCTCCTGCAAAATTTCAGGACGATCGATAAATCTGGTTTCACAAAAGCTAAGGTCAACAATACCACGCTCAACTGCTTGACAAAGTAATGGGCGATCGCTAAAAAGTTTTAATTGAGTTTCAATCTCAGGATATTTTTGCCGATACTGATAAATAAGCTGAGGCAGCCAACTATTACCCAAACTGTAAGAGCTACCGATAGTCAAACGGGATAATTTTTGCTGTTTAAAGTTGTCTAATTTGTTACTAATTTCTGCTTCAAGTTCGACTAACTTCTTTCCTTCTTTTACCAAGTAATTACCAATTTCGGTAAGCTGTATTTGTCTTCCTTGGCGATCGAATAAAGAAGTTTTTAATTCTGATTCTAAAGATTTAATTTTGGCACTAACTGCGGGTTGAGTCAGGTTCAAAGCATCAGCGGCTTCTGTAAAACTTAAACAGCGAGCCACTTCTAAAAAAACTTTTAACTGATATATTTCCATTTTTAAATAAACTACTTGTTATTAAAATAATTTATAGAGCGATATCAAAGTTTTATAAATGATTCTGAGCATATGAGGGATAATTTTTATAAGGTCAAAAAGGTAACTTCAAGTTGAATATTGGCGAATAACAAAAATAAAAGATCTCTAATTTTTATCGTCTTTTTGTATCTTTTCTTTAAATTTGTCTTTATTAGAAATTTGTCTTTATTAAACCCCACTATTAAACGGAGAACAGTTCATGACGAACACCCAACATCTCAAGACAGACGTTTTGGTAATCGGCGGCGGTACGGCAGGGACAATGGCAGCGATTAAAGCCAAACAAGCCAATCCTGAAGCCGAAGTATTAATTTTAGAAAAAGCTAATATACGACGCAGTGGCGCGATCGCCATGGGGATGGATGGAGTTAATACCGCAGTCATTCCAGGTAACTCTACTGCCGAACAATATGTCCGCGAAATTACTATTGCTAACGATGGCATCCTTAATCAAAAAGCAGTTTATCAGACGGGCAGCTTAGGCTACGAAGTCATTCAAGAGTTGGATAGTTGGGGGGTTAAGTTTCAAAAAGATACTTACGGTAATTACGACTTAAAGCAGGTTCATCGCGTTGGTAAATACGTTCTACCGATGCCTGAAGGCAAAGATCTTAAAAAGATTCTCACTCGTCAGGTTAAAAAGCATAAAGCCAAAGTTACCAATCGCGTCATGGCAACCCGCGTCATGGTCAAAGATGGTAAAGCGATCGGCGCAGTGGGTTTTGATGTCCGCAATGGCGATTTTGTGGTCATTCAGGCTAAAGCAGTCGTTCTCAGTACGGGAGCCTGTGGTAGATTGGGACTACCAGAATCGGGGTATCTCTACGGCACTTATGAAAACCCCACTAACGCTGGTGATGGCTATTCGATGGCGTATCATGCAGGCGCAGAATTAACCAACATTGAATGCTTTCAAATTAATCCCCTGATCAAAGATTACAATGGTCCTGCTTGTGCATACGTTGCTAGTCCCTTTGGGGCATACACGGCTAATGCTGAAGGACACCGCTTTGTCAATTGCGACTACTGGAGTGGTCAGATGATGCTGGAGGTTTGGAAAGAGTTACACTCTGGCAAAGGTCCAATCCAGCTAAAAATGACCCATTTAGATGAAGATACTATCTCCGAAATTGAAACAATCTTGTGGGCAAATGAGCGTCCTAGTCGAGAAAGATTTCATCAAAACAGAGGGGAAAACTACCGCACTCACGGGGTAGAAATGCACATTTCTGAAATCGGCTTATGTAGCGGACATAGTGCTTCAGGAGTCTGGGTTAATGAAAAAGCCGAAACCACAGTAACAGGATTGTACGCTGCGGGAGATATGGCTTCTGTTCCTCATAACTATATGATTGGAGCTTTTGTATTCGGTCGTCTTGCTGGCACCAATGCAATGGAATACGTGGCAGATGTAGAACATTTAGAACCCGATGCCGATTGGTTGGCAGCAGAAAAAGAGCGCATTTATAAACCGATGCAAAACCCTGATGGTGTTCCTCACACCCAGGTTGAATACAAACTGCGCCGTATTGTTAATGACTATTTACAACCGCCCAAAAATCCTCACAAAATGGAGATTGGCTTAAATAAATTTGTCAACTACTACGACAGTTTAAACATCATGGGAGCTAGAGATCCTCATGAATTAATGCGCTGTATGGAAGTTCATTTTATTCGCGACTGCGCGGAAATGGCAGCGAGGGCTTCTCTCTACCGTAAAGAAAGCCGTTGGGGTTTATATCACTATCGCATCGATTATCCAGAGAAAAACAATGAAGAGTGGTTCTGCCACGTCAATATCAAGAAAGAAGCTGACAACATGACTCTCTTTAAGCGTCCTGTAGAACCTTATATTGTCGATGTCAATCTAGAGCGAGAAGTTTACGACGTAAAGGTGACTACAGCTTAGTGCGATCGCTATATGCCCCCTTACCCCTCAAGATTGGGGGAATTATAACCATATTTGTAAGGTGGGCAAGCATAAGTTGTTGTTAATTGGTCGAGTTTAGATTGAGATTTGCCCACCCTACCCACTAACAAAAATATGGCTTTAACTACTCAACGCGCTGACGTTCCTGTAATTGTAGACGAATCTAAATGTTTAGAAAAATGCCGTGCTTGCATTGAAGTTTGTCCTTTAGATGTCTTGGTCAAGAATCCAGAAACAGGCAAAGCTTACATGAAATATGACGAATGCTGGTTTTGTTTGCCTTGCGAAAAAGAATGTCCGACAAATGCAATTACGGTACAAATTCCTTTTTTATTGAGGTAAACGTTCGGCGTTGCTGATTACAGATATGATTTTGCCCTCCAACCCCTATTGGGGAAGATAATTCAAAGTCCCCCAAATTTGGGGGGTTTAGGGGGCATTACTCATACCATTTCTCCTTGAAGTTGCACTTAATTATTTGAGCTTAAAACTCTCGCAAAGACGCAAAGACGCTAAGGGGTTAGATTTTATTTAGTGCATTGTCATAGAGAGTTGGTATCAAACAATAAAAATTAGGATTATTTTCATGTACGACGAGATAAATGACGAATTGAAACCATGGGTAGAAATGCTTCGCTCTTCAGAAGTTGAAGATCGCTTGGTAGCAGTCAAGACCTTGCAACACATTGGAGATGAAGAGGCAATTATGCCTTTAATTCAGGCTTTACAAGATGAAAATACAATTGTCCAGAAGCTTGCCATAACTGGTATTTGGGAACTTAACAATCCCATCGCCATCAAACCATTGATGACCTGTTTGCGATCGCCCGATGAAGAAGTCAGAAAAGAAGCATTATCGGCATTAAAAGAATTAATTGCACCAGCAGATCTGATGATGCTTCTAGATGCGGTTCAAGAAGACAACTTTTATATACAGCTTAATGTATTAATTCTGCTACGGAAGATACACGACGCACAAGCATTACCTTATGTATTGCCGTTTTTTGAATCAGAAAGAGATGAACTACGAGAAGCAGCTATTACTACCCTGCGCTATCTCAATCAGGTAGAAACCTGTTCCCCTGCTTTAACTTTGATGAATGATAAAGCCCCGAAGGTGCGCCGAGAAGCCACTTTAACTTTAGGTCATCTAAAAGATGAGTCAGTAGTTGAATTGCTTTGTCAAGCTTTAACCGACGATCCTGATTGGCAAGTACGCGGTAGGGCTGCTCAATCTCTAGCTCTACACAAAGATGCTAGTTCAGTCTCATCTTTAGCCAAAGCCTTAACAGACGAACATTGGCAAGTACGGAAGTTTACGGCTCGAACCCTGCAAGTAGTTGCCGACAAAAGCGTTACCCCTGCTTTAGTCAAATGTCTTACCGATGAGTACTCTGATATCCGTCGTGATGCAGCGATCGCACTAGGGAATATAGGCAATCGAGATGTCTTAAATGCTCTCCAGCAAACCCTAGACGATCCCGATGCCGATGTACGGATATTCTCTCAACGGGCGATCGATCAAATTCGCCAAACAGAGGGCGTTGCTTCATGAATGACCAAGAACAAGAAACCATTCAACTGCTCAAACAAATTATCGAACCAAATCTGAATAAGGACATTGTTAGTTTAGGTATGGTGCGTAACCTCAAGCTAATAGATGATTACGTCTACCTCAAGCTGTATTTAGGTTCTCATCAATCCGATTTAAAAGACAAAGTTCAAACTACTTTATCTACTCTCGATTGGTGCAAAAAACCTTACGTTCAAGTCTGTACTATTCCTGGGGTCAAGATTACTCTGGCAATTTCTAGTGGCAAAGGAGGAGTAGGTAAATCCACGACATCGGTCAATTTAGCAATGGCATTAAGTCAGTCTGGGGCAAAAGTTGGCTTACTCGATGCCGATGTTTACGGTCCTAATATTCCGCAAATGCTGGGATTAAAACACTCAGATGTACAGGCGATCGATACTCCCCTAGGACAAAAATTTATTCCCTTAGAAGCCCATGGAATCAAAGTAATGTCTGTAGGCTCACTGGTCGAACCCGAACGTCCTTTGGCTTGGCGTGGTCCAGTACTTCACAAAATTATTACTCAGTTCATTAATGATGTGGAATGGGGCGAATTAGACTATCTGTTAATCGATCTACCTCCAGGTACGGGAGATGCTCAAATTACCATCGTGCAAGAAAGTCCCATCTGCGGTGTGGTTATGGTAACGACTCCCCAACAGGTAGCCCTATCTGACGTGCGACGGGGAATCTATATGTTTCGTCAAGTAGGCGTTCCTGTGTTGGGTATTGTCGAAAATATGAGTTATTTAGAAGATGCAGCAGGGAAACGCATCCCGATTTTTGGTAGCGGTGGTGGCGAACAAATTGCTCAGGAATTGTCAGCACCATTGCTCGGACAAATCCCTCTCGATCCTCTTATTTGTAGCGGTGGAGATCAAGGAAAGCCTATTGCTATTAGTCAACCTGATTCTTTGGCTACTCAGATATTTAACCAAATTGCCGTTGCTCTGAGTCAAACTTTCAAAAAAAAACTAAATCCACCTGCTTAGCATTTGATTTCTCCATATTACCTCTGAGGTTAATTCAACTCTCCAAAAGCAGCGGAGCAAGTTTTCTTTTGAGAAAGAGATTTAAATCTTTCAGATTTGAATAATTTTTAAATTTTAGATCGCTACAGAAATATACTATGACTTACACGACTGACATCGGTAGCCTTAGTTTTGCATATTTGATCGAGCAGTATCGACGGGGGTTGGCTCTAAAATATGTTATGGAAACTATTTCCGATAGTATTGTTGCTCATGGCGATGATGGTATCTGGACGCACGTTCTTAGCAAGGATGCTCTTTTAAGACGAGCTGCTGAGCTAGAGGCGATTGAACCTGCTTTTAGAAAAAAATTTCCATTATGGGGCATCCCGTTTAGTGTCAAAGACTGCATTGATGTCGCCAATCTACCGACGAGCTGCGCGTGTCCAGGATTCAGTTATGTTGCAGCGAAGACAAACCCTGCTGTCCAAAAGCTGCTAAATGCAGGCGCAATTCTGATTGGTAAGACTAATTTAGACCAGTTCGCTACAGGATTAGTTGGTATCCGAACGGGCTTCAGTATCCCGCAAAATTCCTTTGTCGAAGGGTATATTCCCGGTGGTTCAAGTTCTGGTGCTGCTCTCTCAGTTGCCGTAGGCTTAGTTTCCTTTGCGATTGGCACAGACACTGGAGGCTCAGGTCGAGTGCCAGCAGGATTTAACAATATTATCGGACTTAAACCAACCCGTGGATTATTAAATGCAGCTCACATAGTCGATGCGTGCAAAACCATCGACTGTATTTCTATCTTTGCCTTAACGGCGGACGATGCATTAAAAGTTATGCAGGTAGCGGAAGATCCTGACAACCTCTTCCGTGACGAAGTTTCTCCTAAAATTCTCAATACTTACCATGAGGGACAAGCGTTTCGATTCGGCGTTCCCAAGGCAAATCAGCTAAAATTTTTTGGCAATGCCGAGGCTGAAGCCTTGTTTGCTCAAGCAATTGAGAGGCTCATGGTTATGGGAGGTAGGAGCATCGAGATCGACTACGAGCCGTTTTTGGAAGTCAATAAGCTTCTTTTTAACGGACCTTGGTTAGCTGAGCGTTATGCCTCGGTTGGGTCTTTTATTGAAGCTAATCTCGATCGAGTTTTACCGATTACCCGTGAGATTATCTTAGCTGCTAAAGCGTTTACAGCAGTGGATGTGTTTAAAGGACTCTATCGCCTGACTGCCCTTAAAAGAGAAGTGCGATCGCTTTGGGAGCAGATCGATGTATTTGTAGTACCGACTACTGGTACTGCCTATCGAATTGACGAGGTAGAGAGCAGTCCAATAGCGTTGAACGCCAATTTGGGATACTATACAAATTTTGTTAATTTGCTAGATTTAGCCGCTCTTGCTGTACCTAACGGTTTTCAATCAAATAGTATGCCTGCTGGGGTAACACTCATCGCACCGCCTTACAGCGAAACCTATCTAACTGGACTTGGTTCAGCGTTCCACCGCTACAGGGTTAACCGACTTGGTGCAACCCCCTTTAGCTTTGCCGATCTCAAAACCTTGCCTGCTAGATAAACTTGCTTCTTATCTTTTTAAAGCTATTGCGCTCAAAAACTAGAGCTATAAATAAAAATTGTGGACTCAGAAAAAAAACTAATCTGAGAAGTGCTAAAGCGTAACGAAAACAACAAAACAGCTAGGCAAACGGGTTTTTACTTTAATTGCGTTGATAAATAACTACTAACTGATAACGTATGAATGGACTTAGCGGATTAAATAAATCTCCTGCCGAAGTCGTCCTTGGTATGGTTATGGTACAGCTTAAACTATCTAATCTGGTAACAACCGATGACTTGGCAGCACAAACTCAAAGAAAGAGAATACCAACAAATTCCCATTTCTACACCAGTCGAATCATGAGCGAAGCGATCGCCATAGCCGTCAATGGAACTTTGATGCGGGGATTGGAACTGAACAAAAATCTACTGTCAGTAGGAGCTACTTTCGTCCGCGAAGCCATTACCGAACCCATCTATCGGCTGTTTTTGATCGATGATATCCATCCCGCGATGATGCGAGTAGAAACTGGAGGTGCGGCGATCGCCGTTGAAGTTTGGGTAGTTCCCCCCGCAGGGTTAGCGCAGATTCTACTCAAAGAACCTCCAGGCTTATGTATCGGTAAAGTAAGTCTCGCTGATGGTGTAGAAGTTCTCGGAGTGGTTGGCGAATCGATTTGTTGCGATCGCGGTAAAGACATCACTAAATACGGCGGCTGGCGAAATTACATCAACTCCCCAAATTAACACCTCTGTTTTGTAACTTAGATTCTAAAAGTTCAAAATAAGTTGTATGTATGACACGAATTTAATTTTGAACTAATCTGTGCATTTGTTGATAACTGCCGTTTAGTGAGCTAGTTTGGTGCGAATGTAGTCACTCTCTTGATGTTGTTAATTGAAACGAGCTAAACTCTAATGACCGATCAAAATCCATTGCAATTAGATACCCCTGCTGAAACCACTCATGTACATGAATCTCCACGGCTAAAAACCCAAGCCACAGATATGATTTATGGGTTGGAGGCTAAACCTGCTTTGCGGGAAACTCTCGCTGCTGCTCTACAACATGTACTAGCAGCCTTCGTCAATATCATTGCTCCTGCTCTCGTAATTGGAAACAGCATCGGATTAGAAGCTAGTGATATTAGCTTTCTAATTAGCATGTCGCTATTCATCTCTGGTATTGCCACATTCATTCAAATTCATCGTATCGGTCCGATTGGCTCTGGATTATTGAGTATACAAGGAACTAGTTTTGCATTTGTCGGAACGATTGTGACTGTTGGCACCGCAGCAATCGAGTCTGGTCGTTCGCCAACTCAAACCTTGGCTTACTTACTGACTGTTTGTCTACTGGGTTCGTTTGTTGAGATTATTCTAAGCCAGTTCATTGAACCCCTCAAAAAAGTCATAACTCCTCTGGTGAGTGGCATTGTTGTCGTGCTGATTGGGTTGGGTTTAATTCGAGTAGCAGTTACAGCAATGGCAGGTGGACCAGAGTCAGTGAAAACAGGTACGTTCGCAAGCCTAGAAAACCTTGGTGTTTCGCTATTGGTATTAACTGTAATTGTTGTCCTCAATTGCGTTAGCAGTAACTTCCTCCGTATGTTGGCAATTCTCATTGGCTTAGTGGTTGGCTATATCGTAGCGTTGCCTCTAGGAATGCTGAATTTTAGCGGTCTGGGTCAGCTTTCTTATATAACTGTGCCGATTCCGTTTCGATATGGATTTGATTTTGGCTTTGCTGGACTTATTCCTTTAGCGTTTTTATATGTAATTACGACTATCGAATCCATTGGTGACTTGACTGCAACCTCAATGTTAGTAGGAGAACCCATTGAGGGAGAAATCTATTTACGGCGAATCAAGGGGGGAATTTTAGGAGATGGAGTAAATTCCTTCATTGCAGCTTGTTTCAACACGTTTCCTAACACAACTTTCAGTCAAAATAATGGTGTGATTCAATTGACAGGTGTGGGCAGTCGCTATGTAGGATATTTTATTGCTGGAATTTTAGTATTACTTGGAATTTTTCCCATCATTGGAGGATTGTTTCAAGCTATGCCTCAACCTGTTTTGGGAGGCGCAACGTTGCTGATGTTTAGCTCAGTTCTAGCAGCTGGTATCAAGATTTTGTATGAAGTGAATTTGAGTCAGCGCAATACGCTGATTTTAATTGTTTCTTTAGGACTTGGTATAGGGGTCTCGTTCGTACCAGAAATACTCGAAAATACGCCCTATTTAATTAAAAGCGTTTTTTCCTCTGGCATCGCTACGGGAGGCATAGCAGCCCTCGTTCTCAATATAGTTGTGCCTGGTAGTCGGGAGTAGGGAGTTCGGAGTCTCGACTAAATATTTCTAGCGATTCTTTCAATGCTGATCTTTCTAAGTGCTAGCTTGGGATGATTTTAGTAACCCGAACTCAGGTTATTTACGCCCACGTCTACTAGAAACAAAATTTAAAGCTCAAGGTGTAAAGAGCTATTTAACATTTAAAAATTTTATTTTACTAAGTTAGAAAAATAGGTATTTTTTTCTTAATTTATTTAGAATTATCTAGTAGATTATCTGACTTATTCATAATAACAAAAAAAATGCCAAGCCAAATTAAAAGTGTTTTCGGTTTGGCATTTTTACTTTTATTTAATCTTATCCAATTCAATAGTACTAATTAATCAAGATCGAGATTTAATTGTGTTAAGAATCATTTTTTGTGCCTAGTTTACCAGATAAATAACCAGAAAAATGCATTGCGATTTCAGCAAAAACAATATAAAAAAAATCTATTAATCTATCAATTTCTTTGTTGATTGGATTAATGTTGTGTAGCTTAAATTACAAAAAGCGTAAGTTTCAACTATTAAATTTAGAGTAACAAAAAACAATATAGAAAAACACTATGGTTGCTCTTAGATATCGTTCTTGGAAGAAAAAAATAGTTATAACTTTTGTATTTCTAGGCATCACAATTTTCACTAATGGATGTACTAGTAATAGCCCTTCAGCAAAATCAGGAACAACAGATGCAGCAGAAAACTCTGGTAAAAAAGAAACAATTCGCATTTCAATTGGTACGCAGGATCAGGTAATTAATACTGCCGTAGGCGGAGCTACAGTAAGAGAATTAAAATTATTGGCAAAGCATTTACCTCATACTGGTAAATATGCCAATGTCAAGTATGACATTCAGTGGTCTAGCTATACATCGGGACCACCGATTACCAACAAAATGCTGGCAGATCAAATTGATATTGGTCTAATGGGGGATTTTCCCGCCGCTATTAACTTGACTAAGTTTCGCGAATCAGGAGGAGATGTCAAGTCTATTTATATCGGTACCTTAGCTTATAGTGCTAGTGGTGCGGGGAATGCCGTAGTCGTTCCTAAAGATAGCGAAGTAACTTCTCTAGCACAGCTTAAAGGCAAAGCGGTTTCCGTTCCTTTTGGTTCTGCGGCTCACGGTATGCTATTAAAAGCTTTAAAAGATAATGGAATCGATCCAGAAAAAGATGTTCAACTAATTTCGCAAGCTCCCGAAGTAGGTGGCACGAGCCTGCGTACTGGTCAAATTGATGCTCACGCCGACTTTGTACCTTTTGGCGAACTATTTCCCTTCCGAGGCTTTGCCAAAAAGATTTATGATGGAGCGCAAACAGGCGTACCAACTTTACACGGTATTGTCGTGCGCTCGGACTTTGCTCAAAAGTATCCAGAATTGGTGGTAGCTTATCTCGAAGCCGTTTTAGAAGCCAACCAAACCTTTAGAAAAAATCCCGAAGAGATCTCAGCCAAGATTGAGGAATGGTCGGGCATAGAAAAAGAGGTAGTTTATATGTTTTTAGGTCCTTCTGGCTTACAGCCTCTCGATCCGACAATTCGCCAGGTTAATCTAGACGCACTCAAAAACAGTATTACGACTTTGACTGAGTTGGGCAAAGTCGAAGGAGAAGTTGACCCAGAAAAGGTCACGGGATGGGTTGACGAAAGCTATTTAAAAACAGCGATGAAAGAGATGAAGCTCGATCGCCAAAAGGTAATCGCAACAGCCGAAAACTACAAAATTACGGGTAAAGATGCCCTGACGGGAGAACCAATAAAAGATCCCCAAAAGGCTGCTCAGTTATGGATTCAAGACGAACCAACTGTGACTAACTTTGCTTCAATTGCCAACATGATGAAAATGCTAGGACAGTTGCAAAAAGAAGGAAAAGCCGCAAGTGTCATGTTTGTACACGACAAAAACAATGGCTGGAAGTTATTTGCCGAGAATTCTTACTATGTCAACAACGGCGAGGAGGTTTCCGCTTTTTTGCTCAAACAAGATGCCGACCAGTTTGCGGCTTCCTCTGGAGGTCAGGTAACGGCATTTAAAGAATTACAGCAAACCTTAGCTCGGAAAACTGCACCTGCATTAGTCGGTGCTGCTGGTAAAAAATAATCTACCCTTTGTCTCGACCGAATTTCATTAAAACGTTTACTATTAATCACAATTCAAAGGCTCTGAGATGACTAGCTCTTCTAAACTAACTAGAACTCCTTTGATTCAAAGTTTTCGTCAGCTAATCAGCCCAATATTTGGGAACACTAGCACTCATAAATTGGCGCGACGTATCTTATCTTTGATCGTCTTTTTTGGAGTTTGGCAGTTTTTATGCCAGATCAAGTTTGATTTCATCATCAAGTTTAACTTTTTACCTTCACCCATAGAAGTAGTCGCAGCCACCTGGGATTTTTTTACTGGCGATCCTTGGATTCATTTCCAGTCCAGTATTACTAGGGTGTTAATCGGTTATGCGATCGCCTCTTGTTTGGGGATTATTTTGGGGATCTTTATCGGTGCGTCTCAAAAAGTCGATGATTTTTTATCGCCACCTTTAGAATTATTGCGCCCAATTCCCGCAGTAGCCTGGATTCCTCTGGCTATTTTAATGTTTCCCACCGCCGAAGCAGGGATGATCTTTATTACCTTTATAGGTGGCTTTTTTCCCGTTCTGATTAGCACTATTAAAGGAGTAGAAAGCACCATCAATGACACGCTTTTGATTCAGGTCGGACAGTGTTTGGGGGCAAAACCCCGACATACCTTTATAGACATCATCATTCCTGGGGCATTACCTAGCATTTCTAGTGGTTTGGTTATCGGCATGGGTAATGCCTGGTTTTGTTTGGTAACGGCAGAAATTCTGGCAGGACGCTATGGCGTGGGCTATATAACCTGGGAATCTTATGTTACCTCCAACTATCCACCAATTGTCATGGGGATGCTGCTAATTGGATTGATGGGAGCCTTTAGTTCTTGGGCGGTTAGTCGTTTGACTGCTGCATTGATGCCTTGGAGAACGATTAAAAAATAAACTAATTCAGGAATTAGGAATAAAGTTATGCAAGATATCGCTGTACAAACGCCAATAACGGCGCAATCAATCAAAGGCTTGGTAGAGGTAGAAAGCTTGTCGGTTGCTTTTAGCTGTCGCGATCGCACCATCAAAGTATTAGATAATATTAATTTTCAAGTAGAACCTGGTTCGTTTGTTTGTGTATTAGGACCATCTGGCTGTGGCAAGTCAACTTTACTCAATGCGATCGCGGGATTTATTCGTCCGACAACAGGCTGTATTTCAGTAGATAAGCAAACCGTAACCAAACCAGGAGCCGAGCGCGGTTTTGTCTTTCAGCAGTATTCGCTGCTTCCCTGGAAAACTGCCACCCAAAATGTCGAATTTGGCTTGCGGATTAAAGGTATGGCAAAAAAGCAGCGACGCGAGTTAGTCGATGAATATCTCAATCGAGTCGGTTTGTACAAGCATCGTCATGCTTATCCGCACCAGCTTTCAGGAGGAATGAAGCAACGAGCTAGTATTATCAGGGCATTAGTCAATTCTCCTTCGGTTTTATTGATGGATGAACCTTTTGGCGCATTGGACGCACAAACGCGACATATGATGCAGGAACTGTTGATGGAGATTTGGAGCGATTTAAGAACTACCGTTGTTTTTGTAACTCACGATATTGAAGAGGCAGTTTTTTTAGGCGATCGCGTTTTGATTTTGAGTGTAAATCCAGGACATCTTAAAAAAGATCTTTTAGTTGACTTTAAACGTCCGCGTCACATCGATGACACCATGACACCAGAGTTTACTCAACTCAGTCGTCAAGTATTTGAAGTTATTCGCGAAGAAACTCTAAAAAGTATGGAATAATCACAACCAGTGTGTTAGCTTCAATGCCGAAGCTGCAAAGGTAATTAATCGTTAAAGCTCAAAACGGAGAGGGAGGGATTCGAACCCTCGAACAAGTCACCCCGTTACAGCATTTCCAGTGCTGCGCCTTCGACCACTCGGCCACCTCTCCAGGGGGCGCACAATTTATCATTATACATGGTTCGCCATTCCTGTCAAAGTTTCGAGCCATTCTCTTTTGCTGTAGACTACACATTAGTACCGCTTCGCTTTTTGTAGGCGAGCGACCCCCGCCCATGGTTCAACATCGGTAAGCATTCCCCGTTAATTAAATGAGCAAAACCCATATAGTAAAAGTTCGCGATCGCGCTACGGGAAAACACTACATTGTCGAAGTCCCAGAAGATCGATACATCCTGCAAACTGCTGAACAACAAGATGCCAAATTACCTTTCTTGTGTCGCAATGGTGCCTGTACCAGCTGTGCGGCAAAAGTTATCTCAGGGGAACTAGAGCAGCCAGAAGCAATGGGATTATCTCCCAAGCTCAAAGAACAAGGTTATGCTCTACTGTGCGTTAGTTATCCTCGTTCAGATTTGGAAGTAGAGACACAAGACGAAGACGAAGTATACGAGATGCAGTTTGGTCGCTATTTCGCCAGGGGCAAAGTCAGATTTGGTTTGCCGTTGGATGAAGACTAAAACATTAGACCCTCTGAAGTTGCTAAAAAAATTAGCGATCGCTATCAAAATCTGAGAATCAACTTCAACAAGTAGCAATCGCGCCTCGCGATTCGACGTTCCCTTGGAACGGCGGCGAACTCCAGTTCGCGCAAGTTCAACCTCTGCCACAGCCTGCTATCGCAGGCAAGCGTCGCGACTTGAGCCGATAGGCTCTGTGTCAGAGGATTCAAGAGTTGAATTATTTTTTCACCTTTTCCTCATGAATGAAGAGGCGCAATTACCAACTTCGGAGTTTTTCTTAATTGCTATCTGCTATTTGCTACTTGTTACTTTAGCTCCGAAGGAGCTGGTAACCAGGGTATTATTTTATGAACTTGTCAATGAAACTTCTCTTAATTTAAATCAAAGGGAAGTTTGTGACATTTTGTAACCAAATATTGAGGAGATTATGGAACGCACTTTTATCATGATTAAACCCGATGGCGTACAGCGTCATCTAACAGGTGAAATTATCGATCGCTTTGAGACTAAAGGTTTTACCCTAGTAGGACTAAAAATGATGCAGGTTTCTCGCGAACTAGCAGAAAAACATTATGGTGTTCATAAAGAAAGACCTTTTTTCAATAGCCTAATTGAATTTATAACTTCTGCGCCAGTAATTGCGATGGTTTGGGAAGGCGATAGCGTAGTTAGTGCTGCTAGAAACCTAATTGGTGCAACCAATCCTGTAACCGCTGCGCCTGGTTCAATACGTGGCGATCTTGGAGTTAGTATTGGACGTAACCTGATTCATGGTTCGGATGCGATTGAAACTGCTCAAACAGAAGTAACCTTGTGGTTTAAAGAAGAAGAACTGATCAACTGGGAACCTGTTAGAAAAGCCTGGCTCTACGAATAAAAAAATAGGAGAATTAAATGACGACAAAGCTTATTTAATTCTCTTCCTCTTCATAATCTTGATTAGCCAGAGCAAACAAGCCACAAATAGCACAAGTCATAATACCTAAAGCGATCGCCCAACTGCTGCCACCGAAGCTAATATCTATCAGCCAATTGGTTAATGCCCCTACAGCTAAAAAAGGCACAATGCCCAGTATCGAAGCATAAAAAGCATTTTGTGACTCTCTGGTAGGACGAGTTGCATCAAACTCTTCAACCGAAGTATAAAGCCACCCTTCAGCAAAGTTCAACCATCTCTCTAATTGTTTACTAATCCAGCTTTTTGTTGAATCTAAACCAATATACAAAGCCAAAGACCAGATACAACTTCCTGCAATGCTTACTGTATCTAGGTCAAAAACAAAGGGAACAAAATTAATTTTCATACTTATTGGTAAATATTTATTTCTAATCTGTTTCGATTAGCTTGAAAGTGAGGCATAAGTTCATCAAAACTTATCAAAATGGCTTTTAACTCAAAGATATGATGAGTACCTATAAGTACTTTAGTTTAGTATTGCTGGTTAAAAAATTAAAGAGTATCCTTGGAAAGGTTTTTCAGCTTTCGTAAAAAAGTTATTAATTTTTCTGCCAATTATTACTTGAAAATTATCTATTATCTGCTAAAAATGCTGTGGGGAACTTTTTATATTTAATTCTCAATAAAAAGCTAAAAAGCTTATTTCTAAACCACCAAGCACTAACTATTATATTGATGAGCCAAAATTAATGAGCTACAAATCAAAAGTTCGATGGAGTCGTTTACTCGGCACTACAATAGCAACTTTCCTGGTGTCATTTGGATTTCAAAACTGGAAGATACTTCAGACTGAAGCTTCAGATCTGCCTGAAGGTAATTTAATTGCTCAAGATGTTTCTGCTATTTGGGAAAAAGGCTCTTTTCCCGTAGAAAATTTTCAATCCTACACCTCTCCTTTTGGTTATCGCATTAATCCTGTAACCAGAGTACGACAATTTCATAATGGCTTAGATTTAGCTGCTCCTCTTGGTAGCTATATTCGTAGCTGGTGGGGTGGCAAAATAACGAAACTATCAGACGATGATGCTTGCGGTACATCCGTGACTATCCAGTCAGGAGCATGGGAACACGTTTACTGTCATATGGAAGGATCTGTAGAAACTTCTTCTCAAGGTACATATCTTATAGATCGTCCTGGCGGTATTCAGCTTGTTGAGGGAGAAGACGTACCCGCAGGAGCGAGAATTGGTCGGGTTGGCATAAGCGGAAGAACTACTGGTCCTCATTTGCATTGGACACTCAAATATAATGGAAATTACGTAGATCCTGCTTTAGTTCTTAAAGAAATGTTTAAGCGTCAAACTGTTTCCTCCAGATCGTAAATTACGCATAAGGTGAATTGTTTTTGTTCTGAATTTATTCGGTTTTTAGCTTTTAGCAGTTTGGGAAGTTATATAGTCGGCAAATGCCCTGGGATAAAGAATTAAAAAGTATACCCACCAAACGGTAATTAGGACAGATACGCCAACGGTAATCCAGATAGTGTGTAAAACTAACCAGCTAGCCGAAATTATAGTCAGTCCTGCCAAAATAATTGACCAGGGTTGACACCACCCAGGTTTGTAGTCCCAGACGTTGGTAGATTTGGAATTAGATTGAGTTTCGATCATTTTTGTTGCAATGCTGCCTGTTGAGCTTCTAGTAATTCTTTGATTCCTGTTTCTGCCAAGTCTAGCATTTGATTTAATTGCGATCGCGTCATACTATTAGATTCTGCCGTTCCTTGAATTTCAATTATTTTTAGCTTGCTATTCATAACTACGTTTAAATCTACGTCTGCTGCCACATCTTCAGGGTAGTCTAAATCTAGAAACCCCGATCCATCAATTAAGCCTACTGAAACCGCTGCCACAGGCTCTAATAGAGGCGATTTTTTAAGTTCTCCTGCTACAATTAGTTTATCAATTCCGTGAGCTAATGCCACATAGCTGCCTGTAATCGATGCAGTGCGTGTTCCTGCATCTGCCTGTAATACATCCGCGTCGATGGTAATTGTTCTTTCCCCAAAACCCTTAAGATCGATAGCTGCTCTCAAACTCCGTCCAATCAGCCGTTGAATTTCTTGAGTACGTCCTGAAAGCTTCATCAACTCTCTAGAATGACGAGTATTTGTTGCTCCTGGTAACATCCTATATTCTGCCGTCAGCCAACCTTGACCACTATTAAGCAAAAACCTAGGAACTCTATCCTCAATACTAACGGTACAAAGAACTTTCGTTTTGCCACACTCAATAGTCACTGACGATAGAGGATTATCGATAAAATCTAGCTGAAACCTGTGAGGGCGGAGTTGGTTAGGTTGACGATTATCAAAACGTTGCCAAGACACCATATTACGTTGCTTTTAAAGTGGTTGATAGTGTAAGTCTGGCAAATTATGACAGAAGTAAAATTAACAATCGCTCAAGTCGATATAGTTCTTAACTAATCGACTAATAAAGTTTAAGTTTGCTTACGCTTTTAGTTAAAATCGTTACTTTTCTATTAATTTTTTCTATGTATATTATCTTAAAGACTTAAAAGTAAGTAATATTTAACCAAATTTTAAGTAGTTATTTAAGATTTTTAAAATTATCTTCCAAAGTCAGTTTTTGCCTATATCTTAATAAATAAATGAATGAGGTAAGTTTTAATTACTCCTTATTAAAAAAACGTTTATACCTGAAATTGTTTTAGAAGTTGTGTCAAATTTATTTCTTTCATTGTTTCTTGCTGCTGCCATGAGCTTTGCTGCTCCAGTAATACTTATTGGCTGCGCTTTAGGATTGTTAAACATAGTCGGCTATGTTCCTGGTTTTTTAAACCTCAGTGAGCTGGGAAAACTTTATATTCTCAATTTTTTAGCTGTGTTTGGCAGCGGAAAACCTTTACAGGGTGCTATCACCCTTGGTATTACCATTTGTATCGTTGGTATTTTATTAGATATTTTGAACTTCTATCGCTATCAAAGCATGAGAGATAAGGATTTTAGCTAAATTGCCTTTTAAAAAAGCGAAAATATTCATTTAATGCTAAAAAATGCTACAAACAATGTTTGTGTGTAGTTAAGCAAACAATTATCTATGTCTGGTAGCGAATTAAAGGCAGATTTGTGGATCAATGAATATATAACCCCATGGGATATTTATACTCATGGAGTTACCAAGATTTTGGCATATCAAAAAACTCCCTTTCAGGAGATGTATATTGTCGAAACAGGAGCTTTTGGCAAAGGATTAGTTTTAGACGGCAAATGGCAATCCTGCACCGTTGATGAATTTATCTATCATGAAGCATTAGTGCATCCTGGATTAATTGCTCATCAAAACCCTCGTAATGTTTTAGTTCTCGGTGGTGGAGAAGGGGCAACAATTCGCGAAATACTGCGTTGGCAAACCGTCGAGAAAGTAACGATGATTGATATTGATGGAGATGTAGTAGAAGCTTGCAAAAAACATCTTCCAGAAATGCACCAAAATGCTTTTGAAGATCCTCGTGTAGAGTTAATTATCGCCGATGCGCTCAAGATTTTAGATACTACTACCCAAACCTGGGATATTATTATCTCCGATCTAAGCGATCCGATTGAATCAGGTCCATCTTTTGCCCTGTTTACTAAAGAGTATTTTGCCAAACTCAAGCAAGTATTAAACCCTGGAGGATATGTAATGGTACAGGCAGGCTCCATATCTCCGCCAGAAGTCCAGGATCATGCGCGTTTGGTTAACACTCTAAAAGCGGTGTTTGGTCAGGTAATTTCTCTATCTGCTCCTACTCCCTCTTATGGTCGCTCTTGGGGATTTGCTTTATGTTCAGATGAAGAAATCGACCTTAGACCACAGCCAGAATCGATAGATAAGCTATTGTCCGATAAAACCTCTGGAGGCTGTCGTTTTATTGATGGTACGACTTTTCTGGGCATCTTACAAACTCCGCTGTATATTCGCCAGGCTATAGTTACAGAAACTATTGTTTATACCCTGAGCGAACCACCTAAGTTTTTTGGTACGGGAGCAATGGCATAACGTTCTCGCGCTTTGAGATAATTATTCTCTGTCTAACCAATTGGGGGAACTTTCCCCCAGAGCCAAGGTGACGGCTGGTAATAAATTTCTTGCATGAATAGCAGATTAACATCTTTTCCCTGTCTTGGTGCGCGTTCCCTTGCTAGGTCAGCATTCCCTTGCGTCTGTCGCCGACGCGGTGAAGCAGTTGCGGTGGACGGGTTCCCCGGCATAAGCAAACTGCTGAACCCTTTAGGGGGTCTGACCTCTGTCGGCGACGCGGTGAGACAGTTGCGGTGGTGAGACACTTGCGTTGCAGGTCTATGACCCGTTGAGCAAAGTGTCGAAAGGTTTCACCGGCATAAGCAAACTGTCGAACCCTTTAGGGGGTCGCACCGCTTTTCCCTTTCCCCTCTTGGTCAGGTAGTTCATTATGATTCGTGCAAGAAGTCTAATGTTTCATCGGCTACAGTTGAAAGATGTATAGCTGAATAAAAAATTAGAGGATAGACCATCCCAGGTTATCATGAATGCGATCGCTCGTAGGCTTCTATTTTCTATAATAGGCTGTTTCAGCAGCCAAGAAAAACATGATTACTGATTATAGAGCTAACGGTATTAGTCTCTAGATAAAAAATTGGCAGCTATTTCCGAGTCGGGAAAAAACACAAACAATACTAAAGATGTTAAAGAAAAGGTCATCTGTTTGCTGTGGTATGCAGAGACAAAATCTTTAGAAGTAAAAGATGTTGTCGATTGTTGCTGACGATCTTTTTCTGCAATCACATTGATGGCTAATAAAAAGCCGAGTATAAAAGAAAGCAGTAGGCTACAAATTAAAATCATCATTAGTCTCCTTGACAGACACAATGCTTAGTTAACTTTACTAGACACAAGCTAACTAATAAAACAAGACTCTGCAATATTTATTAATAATTAAGGTTGATTGTAATAAAGCGCAATATTTATTTAATAATTAATTAACACTACAGACTTGATTGAGAAAAGCCTAAAGTTCCCTCAGCATCAGCAAAATGGCAGCTAAATTATTCTTAATCAAACCAACAGCCAATTAATTTAAATCTCAGTTTTCAGCCTAAAATGATGACTATTTTAATCTTGGGTTGAATTAAACGCTCGTAACTAAGTTTTGCTGCTTTTTAATTAAGGTGACGAAATTAGAAAGAATTTGCAGCCCATTGTCTGATGATTTTTCAGGATGAAACTGTACTGCCATCAGATTATTACGAGCGATCGCAGCAGTTACCGTTTGCGAGCCATGAGTTACCATTGCTGCATTAAAGCTTTTATTTATAGGATCGGCATAATAAGAATGCACAAAGTAAAGATAGGGATCTGTAGGTAGATTCTGCCACAAGGAAAGTTCAGGCTGAATTAATTCCAGTTGATTCCAACCCATTTGAGGAATAGTAATTCCTGGTTCACTTTTAAAGCGTCGAACTATTCCTGGAATAACGCCTAAGCCTAATTCTTGTCCTTCTTCTGAACGCTCAAAAAGGATTTGCATACCGACACAGATTCCCAGAAAAGGTTTGCCAGAAGCGATCGCTTTTTTAATCGGCATTTCTAATTTACGCTCTCTGATATGCTGCATTGCCGGATCGAAAGCACCAACTCCAGGTAGGACAAACGCATCTGCCTTCAATATATCTGCAAGAGAACTAGTAATTTTGGGAGTTGCCCCTGCTTTTTCTAAGCCTTTACAAGCAGAATGCAGGTTTCCTATTTCATAGTCAATGACTGCTACGTTAACCATAATTAGCCTCCTTTTGGTTTGATTGCTTCTTTGTGTATCGTGACATACTCCGTTATTAAGTTGTAAATTTACAACTTAATTTTTGGATCGCGACTGCATGATTCTAGAATTAAGTATGGGCGCAAAAGCAAAATGATATGAAACCGACTTTTAAGAATACGCTGGCTTGGGAACAAGCTCAATTACTAATGCAGCCAGCAATGCTGCGGGTAGTGGATAATATCCGTAAAGAATTGGAAGTCTCAGACTGGAAAGGCAAATATAAAGAAGTAACCGCACCCATTCCTGGTTATCATCTTTGCTTGACTCGCTCTAATTATCAAGTTGAGATTGATGTCTGGGAACTTTGCTATAAGGTTTGTTTTCTAGAATATGAGCCTGTCGAACATCTTTTTAGCCAGGAGAATGAAGCTGCTTATCCCGTTGAGGTGGACACAAGATTAATCGACGAATTGGGCGAGGTAGACTGGCAGTTGTTAGAGTCCAAGGCGCAGCAGTCAGTTAGAAAAGCCTTTAGTACCTTACCTGAGTAGAAATCAGACCAGAGGTAGGGTGGGCAAACTAAAAACGAACCGTGTCGATATACTTTGAAACAAAATTTGCCCACCTTACAAGTTGTTAGATTAGCGACCAGTTATCAAAAATTTTCGGATAATTTAATAAATATGATGAATTTAAGACAAGTTCAAGAGACAGCAGGAGCAATTTTTGATGAATCAAGCGTTGCTCAAAGTTTTAATAATGAGAAGCAAGCTTTAGAAGCGATCGATCATGGTGTAGCAATATGCGATCGCTCTAACTGGGGACTATTAAAAATTACTGGCGATGACCGTCTGCGTTATCTTCACAACCAAAGTACCAATGATTTTGAAAAATTAAAGCCTGGAGAGAGTTGCAATACTGTATTTGTTACCTCCACTGCCCGCACCTTAGATTTAGCTAGTGCCTACGTCACTGAAGATGCTGTCTTAGTTTTAGTATCTCCTAATCGCCGAGAGCAATTATTAAGCTGGCTCGATCGCTTTATTTTTCCCTTTGACAAAGTTGAATTGACAGATATTTCCGCAGCATCAACGGTATTTAGTTTAGTTGGCGCAAAAAGTAAAGCTATCCTCTCTCAACTTGTTACAGGGGAAATTCCCCAGGATAGCTTGGGAAACTACAGTACAGTAGCTCTTGACGATATTGACCTAAGAGTTGCTGGGGGAAGCGGTTTAACGACTCCTGGCTATACTTTGATTTTAGATAACAACAACGCGGTTACGGTTTGGTCAAAATTAACCGAGGCGGGAGTAGTTCCTTTTGGCGATCGCCTATGGGAAAGTCTGAGGATTCAACAGGGTAGACCGATTCCAGACCGAGAATTGACCGAAGACTATAACCCTCTTGAGGCGGGACTTTGGCAGACTATTTCCTTTGAAAAAGGCTGTTACATTGGGCAAGAGACGATCGCCCGTTTGAATACCTACAAAGGTGTCAAACAGAGACTCTGGGGAATTAAGTTAGACAAGGTTGTGAAACTTCAAACTCCAATCACCTTAGACGACAACAAAGTCGGAATTTTAACCAGCTATACCGAAACTCCTACAGGTGCTTATGGTTTAGGCTATGTACGTACCAAAGCGGGAGGAGAAGGACTACAGGTACAGATTGGAGATGCGATCGGCACGCTAGAAAGCGTACCCTTTATTCACCATGAAAATTAGCAAATAGCAGATTAAATAGTTGCCGACTTTAGAGGTCGTCTAAAAAGTCTAATTTATTACACTAAAGCCCCCTAAATCCCCCAAGTTTGGGGGACTTTTAAATTTTCTCCCGTATTAAATTGTTTATCCAATTAATAAAGCCACGGAAAAGTTCTGTAAAATTTTGCCAACTGCTAAATTTTCGCCGACGATTGTTTGATGGTCGATTAGATTGTGCCAATTTTTGTGTGCCAACTTCAGGCTTGTATCTGACCATACTTCTACACTAAGAGGAAGTTGTCCTGGTTTGACAATTCCAGTTAAAAAACGAGGCGCGATCGCAACTATAGTTTTGTCTCCATAATTTCTAGCAAAAGCAACTAGATGGTTTTGGTATTTTCCAGTAACTTCTATTGGTTGATAGTCGCCGTTTGAGAATATTTCTGAATATTCTTTTCTAGCCTGTAGTAATTGATGAGTTAGAAAAAGTTTAATTTTGCCGTTCTCTTTGATTTCAATTAATTCTCTAATTAATTGCAGAATATTTAGCTCAATTTTTGCTTTAATGTCTTCTAAAAAATTTATTCGCTGTTCATAATCTACAGGGCGACGATTATCAGGATCGACTAAACTTAACTCCCATAATTCTGCACCTTGATATAAATCTGGTACGCCAGGGGCAGTATTTTTAATTAATATTTGAGCCAGAGAATTGTAGATACCGTATTCGGCTATTTGTTTTTGGAAAGGTCGAAATTGTTGCCAAAAATCCGATTCTTTTGCTGCTAAAAGGCGATCGATAAAGCTAAAAAATGCTTGTTCGTATTCTTCATCGGGACGTAACCAAGCAGTATGAACTTTAGCTTCTCGCACTGCTTTTAAAATATAATCTTTTATTCTATTAGGTAAATTAGCCAAATCATCTTCTTCAAAAGGAAAAACACCTAAAAGGGTCTGATAAAAGAAATATTCATCATTTGCATCGGGACTGCCGTTTTGTTTATAAGCTTGGTTAATTTCACGCCATTGATTAACTTGTTGTGACCACTCTTGAGGAATTTCTGAAAGCACATTTAATCGGGCGCGTATATCTTCACCTCGTTTTGTATCGTGGGTAGCAGTGGCATTCATGCCATGCTGCCAATTTTTAACTTTATTTTGATTGAATTGATGAAACAAACTTAGCTCAATGCCGAAATGACTAGGGTTGCCTCCTACCTCATTTAATGATAGTAATCGATTATAAACATATAAAAGCGTATCTTCAACTCCTTTCGCCATTAATGGTCCTGTTAATTGTTGCGATCGCATTACAAAATGCAGCCATTCTTCTTTTTGAGTTTTACTGCGGAAATCTTCGTATTCTAAAAGCAATACTTTTTGGATAAAGTTAAATTCGTTAATCAGTAAAGGAGCTTTTTTCTTGGCAGCTTTAATAGTTTCTTTGACATATTCTCGATCTACTTCAGTAACTCCATTAGCATCAATGTAAGTTCTATAAACGGGGAAAAGCACTAATACTTGAAATAAAGCTTGTCTCAAACCATAAATAGTAAAGTCACTTCCTTCTCTTGTATGAGAGGAAATTCTTTTAAGAATTTGAGTCAGATTTTCTAAGTCTCCACCTAGGTTTTTTGATAAAATCAAGCTTTTCTTTTCATAAACCAAGTCTTCATAACTTGCGTTCAAACCAGTAAAATGAGTATAGATATTGCTAAATTCTCGTTCATTTTCTAGCTTACAAAATATGCCGTTGACATAGTTGAGAAATTCATAACCACTCGTACCTTGAATTTGCCAATTTTGTGGTAAATCCTCGGTCAATTCAAGAATTTTTTCAACAGTAATATAAGCATTTCCTAGTTTTTCTCTCAGCCTTGTTAGATATTCAGCAGGATCGTATAAGCCATCTATATGATCGATACGCACTCCCGTAAATTTATTTTCATTCACTAACTGACTAATCAATTCGTGAGTTTTATTAAATACTTTTAAATCTTCTATCTTGACAGAAATCAACTCATTAACTGTAAAGAATCGGCGATAATTAATTTCCTCTGCACCTACTTTCCAAGATGACAAACGATAGAATTGTTCGTAAAGCAATTTATCTAGTAAATTAAAGCTTTCAGGATTATTAACTTTACCGTTAAATTCTTGGAGATTATTGTGAATAAATTTTTCTACTAGAGGATTTTGATGGTAAGTTTCCCAGATCAGACTTTTAACAAAATTTATTTGGTCGTAACGCTCTTTTCCTTTTGTTTCTTCAGGAATATTTTTGAGTAAGTACAAAATTCCTAGAAATTTAATAAAATCTGGATGTTGGCGACCTATTTCTCTAGCTAATTTCCCTAAATTGTGAGTAATAAAAGTAATATAAGACTCAATCCTGATTGGTAATTCCAAATCAAAATAATTAACTGATAAACCTTTTTCATTATAGTCAAGCTTAATTTCTCCTCTTTCTAAAGAATTACCGTAAAAATCACCTAACAAAGGAGCGAGTACTCGTTCGTTCATTTCTTCGTAAGGTTGATTCCAATTAATATCAAAAAAGTCAAAAAATTCTGAATCTTTACCATTTTCTAAGATATCCATTAACCACAAGTTTTGACTGTCATAAGCCATGTGATTAGGAACAATATCCTGTAACCATCCCATTTGATGCTGATGAATTTCGTCAATTAATTTGTTAAAATCTGCTTCAGTTCCTAGTTCGGGATTGAGTATAGTTGGATCTACCACATCATAGCCATGAGTACTTCCTTTACTAGCTTGGAAAATAGGCGAAGCATAAAGATCGGAAATACCCAAATTGGCTAAATAGGTAACAATTTCTTGAGCTTGCACAAAATTAAATTGGGAATAAAACTGGATTCTATAGGTAGCTGTCGGAATACGCATAAATAGGTAATAGGTGGTAGGTAATAGGTAATTTTAAGTTTGTATTTTATAAGTTTGAAAACTGCTATAAAAAAACATTAACAATTTTTTTTACAATTTTTAATAAGCTATTTCAACTATTAACTGTTAATTTAAAAGTGTTGGTAAACTACAAAACTATGAGGCTTGATTGATAATTTTTGTTTTGAAGCAATTTTTTCAGGTGAATCTGAACCTGTTCCCATCCATTTAGGTTCGGCAGAGTCTAAGATTTTTTGCCATTTTCCTTCGGGGAAAATACTTTCTAACTCAACATCTTGATCGTTAAAATTGAGAATAGTAAATATCTGACTATTATCTTGCCAACGATGTAACAAAATAACCTTATCGTTTTCTCTAGCAGTAGCCGTTAAATTCTGTTTGTCAAGTTTTTTTAACGCAGGAACAGTTCGTCGCAGATTAATTAATTGCTGATGAAGCTGCCATAAAACTTGATGTTTCCCTTCAGTTTTTTGCTGCCAATTAATTTTTGATAAACTAAAAGCTTCAATACTTTGAGGATCGATGTATTCTCCCTCAATATGAAAATCAGTAAACTCTTTTTTCCTGCCTTCTCTTACTGCTGCAATTAAATCTTGATCGCTATGACTGACAAAATAAAGAAAAGGAGCGTCTTCTCCGTATTCTTGTCCCATAAATAATAATGGAATATAAGGAGACAACAATAAAGCCCCCGCAGCTAATTTTGTCGCCTCAAAATCAATCAACTCAGATAAACGTTCGCCCAACATTCGATTGCCAATTTGATCGTGATTTTGGATGCAAACTACAAATTGATGTCCTGGGCGATCGCCTGTAACATTACCATGATATCTTTTACGAAACGGAGAATATTGCCAATCGTAGACAAAAGTATTTTGATAAGCTTTAGCTAGCTGTTGGCAACTACCAAAATCGGCATAATATCCCCCTGACTCTTTAGTCAAGACTGTGCGGAGGGAATGGTGAAAATCATCACTCCATTGGGCATCAATTCCATATCCCCCTAATTCTTGCGGACGAATGACGCGCACATTATTAAGATCGCTTTCGGCAATTAAATAAATTTCTCTGCCTACCCTGTGGGACAATTCTTCTACCCTTTGGGCCATCTCTTGCAGGATATGCTTTGCGCTTGAATCGTAAATAGCCTGAATTGCATCTAGCCGCAGTCCATCAATGTGATAATTTTCCAGCCAATACAGCGCATTTTCAATAAAATAGTTGCGTACCCCATAGCTATAGGCATCATCAAAATTAATTGCGTCTCCCCAGGGAGTTCGATAAGTATCAGTAAAGTAAGGAGCGTGATGGGCGATATAATTACCTTCAGGACCAAAATGATTGTAAACTACATCTAAAATTATCGCTATTCCCTGCTGATGTGCTGCATCGACTAATTGCTTTAAATCCTCTGGTCTACCGTAAGAATTTTGCACCGCATAAGGATATACCCCATCATAACCCCAATTGCGATCGCCAGAAAATTGAGCCACTGGCATAATTTCAATGGCATTGACTCCCAACTCCGCCAAGTCTGATAACCGAGTCATAATTGCCTCAAAAGTTCCTTCAGGAGTAAAAGTGCCGACGTGAAGCTCGTAGATAATCATCCCTTCTAGAGGAATACCAGCCCACTGAGAATTTTGCCAGTTGGTGTTACTATGGTCGATTACTTCAGATGCTTCGTGAACCCCTTGGGGTTGAAAATGTGAAGCGGGGTCTGGTCTATCCGCTCCATCTTCAAGTTGATAGTAGTAAAGCGTACCAGGCTCAATTTCGGCTTTGAGATACCAGTAACCCTGTTCCTGCTTGGTCATTGGTAGCAACTTCTCTTCAGGGGAAACAAGATGTACGGCTACTTTTTCTTTTAAAGGCGACCAAAGAGTAAACTCGCAAACATTATCACCCAGATATTGAGAACCAACTTTCATATTTATCTAGTTGCTATCTAATGATTTGATAATATAGGAATCTTGGTTGTTTATATTCCCGCTTAATATTTAGATGAAATACCCAAAAGAATGATACAACAAATAAGGTGATTGATAACGAGGTAATCTATTACCCTTCAAAATCCCCCAGTCCCCAAGTTAAGTATCTGTAGCAAACATTAAAGTATTTTATATTATCACTTTTTAATTTGCGATCGCTTTGTTGAGCTTTGTTAGCTTTACTATCTATAACATCTTAAAAATACTAATTAAACTAAACTTCGAGACAATAAAGATAATTTTTCTCTCCATAACTCAAAATTTTTCGATCTCTGGTCAAGAGAATTAAATCATTGATTCTTGCTGTAGCAACAATGATTCTGTCTGCTGGATCTCCGTGAAAGTCCCCTGGCAAAAAACTACTGTCAATAGCTATTTGTGGGTTTAAAAGAGATAAATTGACCCCAGGCTGACTTAAACTTTCTTCTACCCACTGATGTATCGGTTTGGATAGTGTAATTCTGTTTTTGGCAACTAACATTGATAATTCCCAAACAGAAATAGCTGAAATAAATACTTTGCCTTGTTTTCCCGCTTTATCTTATCTATCCTGTCAATTATCCTTTGAGATAGTTTCCTCGATCCGCTAAATAGCCAAATCCAGCTATGAGTATCTAGAAGTACGCCTTTCTCTACCTCAGACATCTACTGACCAAATTTCCCCTGTACTTTCAACAATATCCCCTTCAATTTCAACAGTATTCTGTAGACAACCAAACAGAGAATATGTCTCGTCTTCAATAGGGGTTAATTTAGCCATTGGTTTACCGCGTTTAGTAATGGTTATGGGCTGTTTGGTTTGATTGACTCGATCTATTAGTTTTAAACAATGAGTTTTAAATTCTCCTGCACCTATTTGATTAGTGTCTTGGTTCATAGTTGATTATGGTCATATAGCCATGGTCATAATTATTTTAGCATCGGCGATCGAGAAGTGCTGATTGAGATGTCTACAAAGTTCAATTGTTAATTCTTTACCCAATTTCTACAAATCCAAAATCTTCAACAACTCCAAAATTACGCCATTCGTCCAACCGAAACCAATTTCATTGGAACTATAGCCAAAAAAGATTTCGTCAGAAACATTAGCCGAACAAGCGCAAACATCATATTTTTCTACTAGCGTCCCAGTTTTATTAAATTCTTGAACTGCCATGGTCAAAAATTTGCCAGCAATACGTTTGGCATCTTCTTCGTAACCGTAGCGCAGCAAGCCCTCGACAGCAATTAAATTTAAAGGCGCCCAACCAAAAGGGGCATCCCATTGATTTCCACTAACGTGAGTACTGGTAAGAATTCCTCCTGCTACTTCAAACTTAGCTAAATTTTGGCAAACTCGTTGAGCCTGTTCATCAGAAGCAATACCCGTCCACAAAGGATAAAAAGTTGTAGCGTATTCGTATTGCCGACGTTTGCCAGTACGAAAATTGTAGTCGAAATAAAGTCCTGCTTCCTCATCCCACAGAAACTGGTTAGTTCTCTGCTGGCGTAAAGAAGCGCGATCGCGCCATTGGGCTGCTACTGCATCATAACCGAGAATTTCATTGATTTTGGCGGTATCTGATTCCATTTGAAATAGTAAAGCATTAAGACATACAGGAGCGTAATGAATAATGTCGATACTAAAAGGACCAAAACGGTTAGTGATATCAAATCCCGATTCTCGCATCGAGCGATCGCCTTGATAAAATAACTCGCTTAATTCATCTGTCTGGCGGTCGTAATACAGGTTAACATCGTAATCGTCGAACCGAAAGTCGCGGTAATATTCTTTGACGCGATCGTAATGAGTCTTTCCCTCCTCATCTATTTCTGACATTACCACTTCAGGAGCAGCACCAGATCCTAAAGCTGCATAATGAGAAAGTCCCGTACTAGGATTAAGATGAGGAGGAACATTCCAATAATAATAATAACTTTCGATAGTCGCTAGCAAAGAGCGCAACCATTGTTTATCTTGAGTATGTTCGTAAACTTTTAGAATTGCAGGAGTAAATATTGGAGGCTGCGATCGCGTTAAAAAATAGGTACGATTAGCATTGAGAATCATCCCATAATGCTCAATTTCATAAGCAAACTGCTCGACCATATTTTTAGCGAGCTGCAACTCCCCATCTTGCAACAGTCCTAAAATAATAAAATAACTATCCCAACCATACATTTCGTTAAAACGTCCGCCAGGGACTACGTAGGGATGAGGCAGATAAAGCAAACCATGTTCGGCGATTGATTCTACCTCAGCAGGTAATACCCGCAATTCAAGCTGTTGCCATTCTTCAGTAGTCAGAATTTGTTGTAAAGATGCTTTGATGCGATCGAGATCTTCCTGTGGTGAGACATAAACTAACCAAGATTGCTCTGATTCATGCTCGATTTTAGGATCTTTTGCTGCTACTAAAAGATCCTTTTGGGAACGAGTTA
The DNA here is from genome assembly GCA_965218345.1 of Waterburya sp. GTDB lineage: Bacteria > Cyanobacteriota > Cyanobacteriia > Cyanobacteriales > Xenococcaceae > Waterburya. The sequence goes on along the minus strand of CBDCKS010000002.1, from coordinate 2,539,364 downwards.
AAGTTTTCCAGGTATCTTTGATGTAGGCTTTAATTTTTTCGATGTCTGTAACTTTAGGCAGTTGTGGGAGTGGGAATTGATTGGTCATCTCTGCTTAATTTTAGCTATAAATATTTAGCTTAAACTGTTCTTGACTGCTTATATCACCAGTTTTGTTGCTTACGTTAATTATGCTATGAAGAAAAAGCGATCGCCTGTTTAAGTAGGTAGCTGACGTTACGCACTCATTGATTCTGTAAGGCTGGGAGAAAGATGAAAATTAAAACGGCGTTGCATAGCTGCACAAAGGCGCCTGGTTTGCCGCATATATGATTATGAACAAAGAAGATTAATGATTCCCCTAGTCCTCTAGTCAGCCTCTACCATCCCATGAAGGTGCAACGCCATTAAAACTTAACCCTGTCACCCCGTCACCAACTATAGTAGTTAGATTTTGTGACCCAATTATTCGGTTCTAAGTTAGTATATGAGTTATAAATCCAATTCTAAATCAATAGGTTGAATATTTCGACTTAGCCTTCTAAGCTAAAGCTAGAGTTCAATTCTCCTAATCCGCTTCAAGCTTCCATGAAAAAACTGGCTTTTGTTTAAATTTGTAAAATGTCTCAAGCACCAGACCAATATCTAGCTCCAGAAGAGTCTGCTGATGTAGAGGCAGCACTGCTTTCTTCTGCGGAAAAGTTTCTTACACGGTTGACTATTTCTTCTCAAAGATTGCTGCAAAAAATCGCCCAAGACTATCAAGTTTCCGTTGAAGAACTAACTCATCAGCAGATTATTCAATGGTTTGAGAACGATAGTAAGATCAAGCGCGAACAGGGAAATGATGCTGGCTCTTTAAAGTGGTAAATACAAGAATATTTGATGAAGTTAAACGCCTGAATAGATTTTTTGCTTCTTAGATATCCTCGTAAGCTTTACAATGGAACATAAATTTAAATTTAAAATTCTTGCTTAGAGCAATAGTTAGTTACTATGCAAACCCTGGATAATCTTAATCTTACTGATACACCCGCCTTTGATACTACTATCCACAGGCGTAAAACTCGTGGCGTAAAAGTCGGTAATATTACTATCGGCGGTAACAATCCCGTAGTGGTACAGTCGATGATTAATGAAGATACATTAGATATTGATGGCTCAGTAGCAGCAATTCGTCGTCTACATGAAATTGGCTGCGAAATAGTGAGAGTAACTGTTCCCAGTATGGCTCATGCAAAAGCTCTAGCACAAATTAAACAGAAGTTAGCTCAGACATATCAAACAGTGCCTCTGGTGGCAGATGTGCATCATAACGGCATGAAAATTGCTTTAGAAGTTGCCAAGCACGTTGATAAGGTGCGAATCAATCCTGGACTATATGTATTTGAAAAGCCAAAAAGCGATCGCACTGAATATACACCCGCGGAATTTGCGGAAATTGGTAATAAAATTCGTCAAACTTTAGAACCCCTGGTAATCTCCTTGCGAGAACAAAATAAAGCAATGCGGATCGGCGTTAATCACGGTTCTTTATCTGAGAGAATGCTGTTTACCTATGGTGATACTCCCGAAGGCATGGTGGAATCAGCCCTGGAGTTTATCAAAATTTGTGAGTCTCTCAATTTTTATAATATTGTTCTTTCTCTTAAAGCTTCTCGCGTTCCCGTAATGCTGGCAGCTTATCGCTTAATGGTTCAGAGAATGAATGAATTGGGTATGGAATACCCTTTACACTTAGGAGTTACCGAAGCGGGAGATGGGGAATATGGCAGAATTAAATCTACTGCGGGAATTGGCACTCTTTTGGCACAGGGTATTGGTGATACTATTCGTGTTTCCTTAACAGAATCGCCTGAAAAAGAAATACCCGTTTGCTACAGTATTTTACAGGCTTTGGGACTGCGGAAAACCATGGTGGAATACGTAGCCTGCCCTTCTTGCGGTCGTACTTTATTTAACCTTGAAGAAGTCTTACATAAGGTGCGTGAGGCAACCAAACACCTTACAGGGTTGGATATCGCCGTTATGGGCTGTATTGTTAATGGTCCAGGGGAAATGGCTGATGCGGACTATGGATACGTGGGCAGACAACCAGGATATATTTCTCTTTATCGTGGTCGAGAAGAAATTAAAAAAGTACCTGAAGATCGCGGAGTTAAGGAATTAATTAATTTAATTAAGTCTGACGATCGCTGGGTAGAACCAGAATAAAGGGATGAGGAGTAAAAAGTAAGAAAAGTTTTGTCGATCAAACTTTTGAGATCACAACCATCTGATAGCTAAGAATTGCATACTAGAGCCAGACAATTGGGGCAGGATAAATTTATTTATCTGTTAACTATTTATGATGACTTTAGCTTTAGTATGTGTCTTGGCTTTTAGCGGAGGAGGGTTTTTTGGTAGAAATCTGGCTGCTGCTGGTATTACTTCAGACAATGCTTTAAAAAACTATCAAAAGCCTTTGGTATGGTTGTTAATGGCGATCGCACCTTTGCTCAGTTTATTAATTGTCCTCGATAAATTTAATCTTGCTCCTTTGTTACCCAAGATTTTTCCGCCCCTGCTTTTAATCTATGTGGCGAGTTATTTTAATGAGGCTCTTGTAGGCTTGGGCTGTTTCTTTTTAGGTTTATTATTGCTTTTAGAACTCTCTGGAAAACGTTCGAGGCAACAGATAGCTCAATTATTGGTTGCTTTAGGTGCGATCGCTTTTGCCCTTAGCATTCTGCTCTTTTTTCTTCAGCCTGTTCAAGTAGTTGCTCAACCCAAAATTATTGACAATGTTGTCCTGCAAACGACTCCCTATACTTGCGCCCCTTCTACTATTGCTACTTTAGCTCGTTACACTAAAAAACGCCCTAATATAACAGAGCAAGAAGCAGTCAAGCTAACTAAAACTAATCGTTTTGGCACTACGACTCTATCAGAAATTAAAGCGATGGCAAAGCTGGATTTGCATCCTCAGTATCGTCATAATTTAAGCATTGATGACTTAATTGCTTTAAATAAACCTGCTTTGATGCACGTCAAAGAAAAAAGTAAAACAGGTAAAGGCGTTCGGTTTTCTCATGCCGTCGCGCTGTTATCTATCAATCCTGAGCGAAAATTAATTTTAATTGGTAACCCTCTAGAAGGTATGCAAATAAAAACCTTTGACGATCTTGATGAATATTGGTTTGGTGAAGCTATAGTCGTTTTAAATAGCAACCAGATTATCTTTGAAAAAAGTAGCAAGTAGCAGATAGCAGGTAGCAGGTAGCAGGTAGCAAATAATATTCAACCTTACAATCAATACAAAACTACCATAAGGAAATTAATTGGAATGACCATATATCAGTTTATTAATTTAATTTTTGAGATTATTAATTACTAAATCCAAATGCGATCGCTCGTGAGTCGCCATCAAAGACAGACGGATACGGCTAGTGGGAACGGTGGGAGGACGGATAGCAGGGGCAAAGATACCTGCATCCATAAGCTGTTGGGCTTTATCTAATGCTGCTGCTGGGGTGTTAAGAGCAATACAGAGAATAGGCGACTCGGAAGGTAAAAGCTTCAAGCCTGATAGCTGTTGCTTAAGATAGTTAATGTTTTGCCATAGTTGTTTACGTCGATTTGGTTCTTGTTTGACTATTTTGATAGCTGCGATCGCTGCTGCGGTATCGGCAGAAGATAAGGCAGTAGTGTAGATCCAGCTTGCTGCACGATTACGTAAAAAGTCGATCAAAGCCTCACTTCCCGCCACATATCCCCCTAGACTGCCTAAAGCTTTACTTAGGGTACCGATCTGAATCAATTCTTTACCCGTACAGTTGAAGTGTTCTACGCAGCCAGCACCACTATTGCCCAAAACTCCTGTGCCGTGAGCTTCATCTACTAACAGCATACACTCAAATTCATCCGCGATCGCCATCAACTCAGGCAAAGGACATAAATCCCCATCCATACTAAATACAGCATCAGTGGTAATTAAGCAGCGACGATATAAGCTGCGGTTATCTTCTAGCTTTTGGCGCAAGTCAACAACATTGTTATGCTGATAATCAATTGCCGTTGCCCCACTCAAAATTGCTCCTTTTTTCAGGCTGGAGTGATTGTATCGATCCCCTAAAATTAAATCTTTTTGTCCGACTATGGCTGCTACCGTCCCCAGGTTAGCCAAATAGCCAGAGCTAAAGACCAAAGCAGCTTCTGTTTGCTTCAGATCGGCGATCGCTATTTCTAACTCTCGATGTAGTTCTTTATGTCCACTGAGTAACCGAGAACCCGTACTGCCAGTTCCATAGGCATGAGTAGCATCTACCGCAGCCTGAATCAGTCTAGAGTCTCCTGCTAAACTTAAGTAATCGTTACTGGCAAAGTTAACTACAGGCTTACCTGATAATTCTACTATTGCTCCAGGAAGACCTGCGATCGCCTTTACCGAACGATACCAATTTGCTTGATGAATAGTGGTTAAGGATTTATTTAGCCAAGTATAAGGATTTGTCAAAATATGCTCGATCGAAGAAGCGATAAACTTACCCTTATTTTTGCAGATTTATCGCTTAAAAAACCGTATCCTATATATTTGTAAGTCTGAGTAATTTTCAGTAGCTAATGGCTAAAAGCTGATAGCTAAGAGCTAAAAACTAATGAATCTGAACGAAGCTAATTCACATTAAGCCTATTTTATTTGTAACGAGACTCAACTGTAGCCACTGCTACTGGTCTACCGATGAATAATAATGCTAGTAAAGCCAAAATATGAATTGACCAATGGGCAATCACCAAGCCCCAAATTAGACAAGTTATGGTCATCCCTACTCCTAGGAGGGCAAAAATATCGTTATCAGTGCGGAGGTAAATAACGATGCTAACTAAAGCGGTAATAAATAATAAAAGAAGAAACATAGTTATCACACCAGTTAAGTAGAACATCATTCTGTTGGTTACACAGATGAAAATAATTACTGAGAGGGTTAATAAAAGTCCAGACTGCAATTAGTGAATTTAAAATAAACTTTACTTATTAATCCAATAAAGATTATTTATCTTTCACTCTTATAATCTAGCGTATGATCCCCGTATAATTTTGTGAATAATGAGTCAATTACGAATATTGTTAAACTTCTTAATGTAAATATACAATCTTGTTTTAATTAAGTATATTATCAGACTTACGCATTGACAAAAATAGAGAGGAATAGAGTCACAGATTACTCCGCCCTAGACGGACGGAGACGGCACAGACCGTTAGTCAAGTATTAATTGTTTGAAAGATATTTTTGGTAATAAACTGACGAATGGCAGGCACAAATAGCTACTTCGATAATTGATAGAGGTTATTGATTAAGGCTTTAACTGCCATGGTTTGTAATTGACAGAAGGCTCACAAAGCGCAAAATAAATTAGTTCTGATGGCTAATTTTGCTCGTACTCGAAATTGTTCGATACTGAATCAAATTAATTAGCAAAATTCAGGAGCATAATCACGTGCAAACTCTTCAAATGAATGTGGCGGTTTGCCTGTCGCATCCTTAATATCGTCTGTGATGGTTAAAGCTTCCCCACGATGATAGTGTGCGTAGTCTTCAATTAAGCCATCGACTTGCCAGTTCGGAAATCCCACACTAGCCAATGCTTCTCGCATTGACCCAGGCGAAATATCCACAAACTGTATTTGGCGGTTGAGAGCCACAGAAAGTTTTTCAGCCATCTCTTGATGCGACAGTGCTTCGGGCCCAGTAATGTTATAAATTTTGCCTGCGTGTCCGTCTTCAGTCAATGCTGCCGCTGCGACTGCTGCAATGTCCCGTACATCTACAATACTAATCTTGGCATCACCGACAGCAGCGAAGAACTTATCTCGATCGACAATCGTTTCTCGAAAAGCGAGTAAACCTTGCATAAATAAGTTTGGACGCAGAAAAGTATAGGCAATTCCAGATTCTTTGATTTTATTTTCAACCACCGCGTGATAACGTAGAAATCGCACGGGTGAATCTACGTCAGCCGCCCATTGCGATAGCTTGACGATTTGTTTAACTTCAGCGCGACTCGCTTCCTCTACAAATGTTAACTGCTGAGTTTCGGCTTGTTCGGAAGAATTGGTCAAAAGGAATGCTCGCTCAATACCTTTCAAGGCATTAGCAACGGTGCTTGCGTCATTAAAATCACCGACAACTAGTTCTACGCCTTCCATCTTAGAAAATGTCTCAAATTTCTCGGTCGAGCGAACCATGGCGCGAAAAGGCACTTTTTGGGCGAGTAGTTGTTTGGTCAGCTCTCGCCCGATGTTGCCAGTTGTGCCAGTGATTAAAATTGTCGGTATTGTAGATTTTATCATGATTTTCTCAAAATGATTCTTGCGTAAGTCCTAAAATATTTACCACTACTTAGTTTAAGCAAACAGAAATAATTAAGCTAAAATAAATGTCAATTTGATTTAGACCAAGCTGCTGAGAATCTTTAAAAGCTCTTTCACTTATTAACTGCAATTTGCTGATTTCTCTGATACTCCAAAAAATCTAAAAGCCAGTCTTTGAGATGGCGAGTTGCCCGACAATCATCTTCGTTATAGCTTAAGATTAATTCTAGCCAAGCTCGATCTTGAGTGCTTAACCACCGATCGTACCAGCAGACTGATTGATCCCCACTGCCCTGAGTTTCTCGCCAATAAAAACCAATCCAGTTAGCTAAAGCTTTTAAGGAATAACTTTCTACGGGCAAAACAACTGTTTTAGTGACCCAAAAATGAAGATCGACTAAGCGAGATAATAATTCTCTAGTTTTAGCTTTGGGCGTATCGTAAAGTCGAGCTAGACGCTTTATTGTATCTGCTTCATATTCAGAATAATGAAAAATAGGTGCATCAGGATACAAAGAGATAAAGTCTAAAAACTGCTGCCATATTTTCTCTTCATCGACTGGATCTTCAGCTACAAAAGCATAAAATTTCTCAGTGTTGGTGGTTCGATCTACTAGCAGAACTCCTAATAAATAGTCAATTTGACGTTCTGGTTCAGCTTCAATATCAAAATATAGCTCGATCGCACCGCTAGGAATAGGTTGAGTATTAAGCAGATCGAAACTAGATTTTACCGAGGCGCGATCGCTTTGCAGAGCAGTAATCTGCTGTTTTATTTGTTGTGCCACACTAGTATTAAGAGCTTCTGCCAAAGTTATTTCTGAAACATTCATCAAAGACTCAACGCTGTCAACTCCTATCGACTGCATATACTCATAGCGTTTAGGAGTTACTCCAGGTACTAAAGACAAATGATTGGTTGACTTTGCCACCTCATAGCAATAGCCATACCAGCTACAGAGGCTACATTTTTGACGGGAAATAAACACTTCAGGCTTCTGTTTTTGGGCTAACATCACCAAGCAGTCAGCTACCTCGTGCTGCATTTTAATCAGCCAATGATCGAGGTTGATATAGTAATCGTTGTGTTCTTTTAAAATTAACTGTGAGTAAGCAGGAATTGTTGACTGAATAATGCCTACGATTTGAGCGTGGAAGGCACTAATTAGCTTATATTCTGGTTTGGCTCGACGACCAAGCTTAATATTAACTGGTATATATTCCCAGTTGCCAAATTTAGATTTTCCTGGCTGTTTAATTAATAAACTTGGGTTAGCCAGAAAAATAGTTGCTGCTATAAAGTCTTGCTGCTCATCTGCAATTTTGCTAAATAAAGGCTTGTCTCCTAAAGCGGTTTGCCACTGAGCAAAAGTCAAGCTCAAACTTCCTTGAACGATACATTCTACTCCTTGTGCCATCAAAGCAATAGTTTGTTGACTATTTAACTGCCAATCTCTTCTCGATGCCTCTGGCTTATTGTAGTCAAGGTATCTTTCTTTGATAACGTTGGTAATGTGAGTTTGATTTTCTCGTTTTAACTTCTGCAAAAAATCTTTCTCTGGATCTTTTTGTTCAGGATTGCCGTATATTTCTAGATAGGTGCGACGATTACAGCGTTTATAGTTTAGTAAAAGATGATCGGTGATTAGCATTGTTTAGGGAGAAAGCAAAATAAAGAAGGAACGAGAAAAAATATCCTGCTTTCTATTGGCAAAATAGCCTTACTTCTTCCCAAAATAAAAATGTGTCCTTGAAACTTAACTGATAAATATCGATATACTAACAATGGTTCGCTAGAATGGCTCGCTAGATTGCAAAATTCATTTATGACTACTATATTATCGCTAACCGAGCTTAAAGAACATCGCCGACAGTTTCCTGGATTAATTAATAAGACCTATTTTAACTTTGGTGGTCAGGGAACAATGCCCCAGGCTGCATTTGAAGCAATCATTGATACCCATCAATATATTCAGCAGGTAGGACCATTTTCGGGACAAATAAATACTTGGCTGACCAAAAAAGTCAATTCCTTACGAGAAATAATTGCCGACGAGTTAGGCGCACCTACTCAAACAATTAGCATCACCGAAAATGTAACGGCAGGATGTAATATTGCCCTGTGGGGTATTGATTGGCAAAAAGATAATCAGTCGGATAGCACAACTGCCTCACGCATTCTCATGACAGACTGCGAACATCCAGGCATTATTGCCACGGTAGAGGAAATTTCTCGACGCTTTGGGGTAGAGGTGGCTATTTGTCCGATTATGAATACTTTGAATGATGGCGATCCTGTAGAGGTAATTCGCGCTAATCTAACTCCTAATACGCGCCTTGTGGTTTTGAGTCATCTGCTTTGGAACACAGGACAGGTATTACCCCTCAAAGAAATAGCGCAAGTATGTCATGATTTTCCTGCACAACAGACAATTAGGGTGATGGTAGATGCAGCACAATCTGTCGGTTCGCTAGCGTTAGATTTACCCGATCTAGGAGTGGATTTCTATGCTTTTACAGGACATAAATGGTGGTGTGGTCCTGCCGGAGTTGGCGGACTATATATTAGTGAAGCAGCATTTGCTGAATTAAACCCTACCTTTATTGGTTGGCGGGGATTGGAGATGGATGCCCAGGGAAAGCCTGTCGCCTGGAAACAAGACGGATCGAAGTTTGAAGTGGCTACCTCTGCTTACCCTGAATATGAAGGCTTAAAAAGTGCGATCGCAACTCACCAAGAATGGGGTACAGCCAAACAACGCTATCAGAAAATTTGTGAACTTAGTAAATATCTTTGGGAACAATTACAGCAGCTAGAACAGATTACCTGTCTCAAACATACTCCCCCCGAAGCAGGATTAGTTTCTTTTCAGGTAAAAGGAATCAAACACAAAAACTTGGTAGATACTCTAGAAAAGCAAGGATTCTTACTTAGAACCATTGCCGACCCTGACTGCATCCGCGCCTGTGTTCACTATGTGACCTTATCTGAAGAAGTCGATAGCTTAATTAGTATGCTGAAAAGCCATCTGCAATCTGGAGTTAAATAAATTTTAATCGTAGGTATTGCCATATTCTTTTTTAAATCATAAAGTGTTAAGATTCATATTGAGATAAAGATCGGCAATCCAGTTTGTATTCAGTATTGATAGGTTTTTCCATATAGTATTGATTTGGTTTTTTTCCGAAATTTTAGCTCTCTACATCTAATGTGCATTCAGGAGACACTCAGTTCATGTCAATTTACGTCGGTAATCTCAACTATGAGGTTAGCCAAGAAGATTTAAGCGAAGTATTCGCAGAGTACGGCAAGGTTAAAAGAGTTCATCTTCCTACTGACCGTGAAACTGGTCGCAAACGTGGTTTCGGCTTTGTAGAAATGGAAACAGAAGCAGAAGAAGATAAAGCTATTGAAACTCTAGACGGAGCAGAATGGATGGGTCGTGAGATCAAGGTCAACAAGGCAAGACCTCGCGAAAATCGAAGTTCTTTTAGTGGTGGTGGTAATCGCGATCGCTTCTAAGCTCCAAAGCTAAATTGAATTACGCTTCTGGAGAGCAGCTAGATATTATACTAGAGACTCCCAGAAGCGTTTTATTGTGTAATGAGGAATCCTACTATAAATGGCTAAACGTCGTAACGCAAAAAAAGAAAAAGCTGCTCGAAATAAAATTAACGCTCGTAAATTCCGTAAGCAAACTAGCCGTTATGGAAATCGTGGTCGAAAAAACTACAACAGCAACGATAAAAAACAAGAAACAGAAGAAAATCAATCTTCTGAGTCTACTTCTAATAGTAATAATTAACAGACAAAAACAATTTGTTTACTAGCTCTTTAGATGAGGCTATATAGCTTCTCAAAAGAGCTTTTTTTTGAGTAATGAAGGATAAGTATAAAGTATGGCAATAAAAAAAAAATATGGCATTACGTTTCAATAGCTCTAAGCGCAGGGCTATGCGCCCAGAGCGTCGCTAGGCGCGACTCGCTGCTACCGCACAGCTGAAGTCAATTGTCAGCTCCGTGAATTTAACAATTAGTGGGGGATTGTGACCCACCACTAATTGAAGACCATCAAATCTAAGATTATGATGGGGGTCTTAAACCCTCTTAGCTTAGAGCTTAAGGCTTAAAGCTTTTTGATAAAGGTTAGGAAATTTTGTAAATTACTACTCCCTATTAGTTGTCTTAACCCGAACTAAGGTTGATATAGGGTTCAAGCTCAAGCAGCCAGCGGCTATAGCCATAAGAATTGATTGCTGATAATTTAGGACCATAGTATGTTTGACAAGCTCTCTCGACAACTTCTTTAAAGCAGGCATCTTGTTGTCGATCGTCATTATTTTGAGTCAGTTCAAAAGCAATACTCCACCAGGGTTCATTGTTAATTTTTAGACAAGTCAATTCACTGGCTACACCCTGTTCTATTTTTTGCTTGCGCTCTTTTTCAACGCCAATCCAGTCTGTTTCTGATATTAAATCATAGGCAGTAAAAGCACAATCTCTTAATTCTTGTTCCCTAAATTTACACCACTGTTCGACTTTGCCTTCACAGATAGGTGATTGGGCTACATCCAGGCTTCGCGATCGCTTTTGATGACCAAACCCATAAGTCCCAAATTCTTGTTGTCTCAGTTTTAATTCAGGACTACCCTGGCGCAATTTAAGGTTAACTTCGTCAGTATTTAAAGCACGGCATGAAAATCTGCCAATTTTATCTACAAAAGTTTTTTGTTGGTAGGCATACCAGTCTTTTCTAGTTTCTAATTCTAATAATCTTCCTGGACATTCCAGCCTAAACCAACGCTGCACAACTGCTGGTGGCACTCCTCTGACAAACCAGCGCACTTCAAAAGTAGTCTCCATATTTTTTACCCTGGTCTTAATAAGAAAAATTGAATTATCGTCTATCTGCTTCTTCGACTACACCACCTTGACGATTAATGATTTCTCTAGCAAGGCTAACTTCTTCTGTAGTTCCTTTGACCACCACCAAATATTTTTTTCCTTCACTGCGATCGCCGATGTCTGAATCAGATTGAGGAACGCTAGCACCACTTAGCCCAGAAATTAAACTTATTCCTACAGCACCAACTACTGCACCCATTATAGGAGCTAGATAGTTTATAGTCTGAAAGTTTTTAAATGCTGCTAGCCCAACACCAGAAAAATTAGTCAGAATTAAGCTAATAAATAAACCAATCAAAGCTCCCAATACCGCCCCTGTGAGCGCGCCAGTTTTAAGATTAGCGATCGCGCTTGTGTCTTCTATTTTAATTGGTGGTTGAAAGTCTTCTGTTTCCAAAGTAATTTTTTCAGGCTCGATTCCTGCTTCTTCTAACTCAGTTTTGGTTGCGATCGCTGCTTGTTCGATCAAAAACTTTCCCCAGGTAGATTTTAATTGTTTAGATGTTGATGGCGATTCTTGAGACATATATTTAACTTATTTAAGAAATAAAGCTTCTGACTTACTACTTCAAGATAGTATCTTGTTGACTAATTCGATCTCTGTCTTGTGGTCTAAATTCATTGCGTTTTAAGCGTAGTTGAATATCTTCTAATAGCTGGCGGTTTACCCCCATCAAGTCGGCAACTAAACCAAAAATTAATAGCTGTACCCCAATCAAAATTAAGATTGCTGCCAAAATTAAGCTAGGAACACGAGGTTTGGCAGGATTATCGCCGATAATGCCCCAAAACAGCAATAACCAACGGCAGCATAATAAAAACCCCAAGCTTAAAGGTAAGCTTCCCAAAACCATAAAAAATTGTAGTGGGCGATAGGTCATAAAGATCCGCACGATAGTTAGGATCGAATGCTGTATATATGCCGAGATGCTTTTGACCAGCCGAGAAGGACGCAAGTAACCATTAGTACGGATCGGCACAGAGGTAATTGCCAAACCTCTTTGACCAGCTTGGATGATTGTTTCCAGGGTGTAGGTATATTCGTTAAAGACATTTAGTCTTAAAGCTGCCTCGCGGCTAATTGCCCGAAACCCACTAGGAGCATCAGGAATATTGGTTTTGCTAGCGATGCGTACAACCAAACTACCTAATTTTTGTAAGAATTTTTTGAGCGGCGAAAAATGCTCGATCTCTTGAATAGGTCTAGCACCAATGACTATTTCTGCCCTACCTTCTAAGATAGGCGCAATGAGCTTAGGAATATCCCCAGCACAATATTGATTATCAGCATCGGTGTTGACAATTATATCTGCTCCTGCCTTCAAACAAGCTTCAATTCCTGCCATAAAGCCCTTTGCTAGACCCTGATTATACTGAAAATTAACAATATGATCTACACCACAAGCTTGAGCAACTTCCAGGGTGCGATCGCGACTACCATCATTGATAATTAACCATTCGACCCGATCTATACCTGGTAGCTGGCGAGGAAGTTCAGACAAAGCCAACCCTAAAGTTGCTTCCTCGTTGTAACAAGGAATTTGAATAATCAGTTTCATTTAGCTAGCAGAAGATGATGGTTGATTGTCGCGCTTAATTGTCCAGAAAGGAAAATTTTGGCTGGGGTTAATGGCTACGCCGTCGATACCATTTTGAGCAAAAACATAGTCTTTGGTTTGCCAAAGAGGAATATAAGGAACATCCTGCGCCAGCAATTCCTGTAGTTCGACAAAAACAGCTTCCCGTCTGCTAGGATCTTGTTCCTGTCGAGATTGCTCGATTAACTGATTAGCGCGATCGCTATAGTAAAATGAACCTCTACTCTGTGCCGCACCTTCTTGGCAACCAACATTGGGTGAACCCTTGCTACAGCTAAGAAATGGCTGTACATAGTTGTCTGGATCGAGAAAATCAGGATACCAGTCAACCAAAGCAGTAGGATATATTCCTTGGCTTAGGTTGCTAAAAAAGGAGGCAGATTCTACACTGTTAGGAATAAATTGAATAATTCCCCCTAACTCTTGTTCGGTATATGCCTTAATCGTATCAGCTACAATACCACGAGTAATTGAGCCAGAAGGATGCCAAATTTCAATAATTGCTGGATTTTCTGGGGAGTAACCCGCCTTAGTCAATAGCTCTTTAGCTTTAGCCGTATTAGCATCGCCGTACAGCTTCTCAAAGGTAGGTCTATAGCTATCAAAAGCGGTGGGAATTAAGCTATAAATTGGTTCGGCTTGCCCTTTTAATACCCTGTCGTTAATTAAAGCACGATTAATAGTTGAAGCGATCGCCTGACGTACTTCTGGCTGATTCAGAGGTTTTTGCTCTAGATTAAGAACCAGATAGTTAACTACTGTGCCTGAGCCTTCAATTACCTGCCAATTATTGTCCGCGCTATCAATCAATTTGTCAATTTGTTGGGGATCGAGAGATTGATAAGCTACGTCTATTGCTCCAGTTTTAAAACTATTATATAAATTGGCTGAGTTTCCACCATAGACCTGTAGATCGATACCTTTGTTAGCTGGTTTGTTTCCCCAATAATTGTCATTAGAATTTAAGCTAATTGAATCGCTTTTAAATTGACCTAGCTTATATTTTCCCGTACCAATCATGATATTAGGATTAAACTCACCTGCGCCAATTTTGTATGCTTGAGGAGATACTGCACAAGCACCAGGAAAAGCTAATAAAGCAGGAAAAGCTGCAAAGGGCTGTTTTAAACTAATCTTTAGTTCATATTCTGCCGTTGCTTCTACTTTACTTATAACATCCCCCAGTAAAAAGGCTGGTTGTCCGCCATTCTCAATAAAGCGTTGCAGAGAAAATACCATCGCCTCGGCGTTAAATTTAGCACCATCATGAAAGATCACGCCCTGGCGCAAAGGAACAGTATAGACTAAACCATCTTCACTAATTTGTGGCATAGTCGTTGCCAACAATGGCTTGATTTCAGTTGTTCCCACTGCGTAGGTATATAGGCTTTCTCCAACGTTATAAATAATGTTTAATCCCGCTAACTCATAATTATCGGCTGGATCTAAGGTACGGGGTTTAAGAGTTGTGCCGACAGAAATGCGATCGCTATCGACGGTATTTTTCTCAGAGGATTTATTACCATTACAGCCAACGGTTAAAGTAAAACATAAAGAAAATAAGACTATATATTTATAAATTTTGCATAATTGTTGCCACAGGCAAGAAAACTGGTTGTTGCTCATTACCAAGTATGATGCTCTAAAAGTCTATTTCGCATGATAAAGGCTAATTCATCAGATCGTCCTTAAGAAGATATAAACTGCAAAACTTATTCTTGCTTTAGAACATATTTGCCAAAAATAACTTTTCATATTATCTTGATTACAGACCGAACGGTCTTAAACATTAATTTAATGTCCAAAGCACAACAAACCAAAGCTCATATAATTCATCAAGCAGCAGAATTGTTTAACCTCAAGGGTTATGCAGGTTCTTCTATTGCCGACATTATGCAGGCAACAGGTTTAAAGAAAGGAGGAATCTATAACCATTTCAAAAGTAAAGATGAACTGGCTTTAGAGGCGTTTGATTATGCTTCTAACCTACTTAGTCAAAGGATTTGGAGTGTGGTAAAAACTAAGCGTAATGCAATTGAACGATTACAGGCACTCGTATCTAGTTACTTGATTTATATTAACGATCCGCCCATTGTTGGAGGTTGTCCAATATTGAATACAGCGATCGAGACTGATGATACAGATTCGCCCTTACGCGATCGCGTTTTGCAAGCAATGAACTCTAGCCGTAGCTTAATAATTCGTATTTTGCAAAAAGGTATTAAAAAAGGAGAGGTGCGATCGACTGTTGAACCCGATACCGTCGCCACAATCATTTTTTCTACTTTAGAAGGGGCAATTATGATGAGCAAACTAGAACGGAATCCTATCCATCTACAAAGAGCAGTAGCTCATCTGCAAAGCTATATTCAAAGTAATCTTACTTAAAGCCAACTCAAATTACTGCTTTTTTTTATGTAGAAAAAGACCGATCGGTTTGTAAATATAGTTTTAAATCTCAGATGAAACAAAAACCACTTAAAGTAAGCCTGGAATTTCCTGTTAAAACTTATGACATCGATTTTGCAGGAATTGTGAGCAATATTGTCTATATTCGCTGGCTAGAAGATTTGAGACTAAAAATGCTGGAATCTTATTTACCTTTAGAACAGTTGATGGCAGAAGGATATTGCCCAATTATCGCCTCTACCGAAATCAAATACAAAAAGGCTTTACGGATGTTCGATCTGGCTGTGGGCAAGATGTGGATAGCTAAATTAGAGCGATCGCGCTGCACTTTACAGGCTGAGATTTATCACAATGATGAAATAGTGACTTTGGCAACTCAAGTAGTGTTTTTTATCAATCTAAAAACTATGCGCCCATTGCCTATTCCAGAAAAGCTCAAACACATTTATCTAGCTGAAAATGAAGCAGCATTGTAGAGAAATTCAGGCTTATTTATACGAGCAAATTGCTTTATCGAAGGCGATGAAGGTTCAGGTAATAGAGGTTAAAAACGACTTGGTAATTTTAACTGCTCAAGAATGGCGCAATATTCAGGAGACAGAAAGATGAATACAGAGTTGTAGGGTGGGCAAAGTAGATAATTCTACGCGCCGTAGACAATAAGCTTCTATTGCCCACCAAAAAGCGAATGATCGGTAATCAAATAATTAATATTCATGTTGAAATTTTATTACAATCCCCTATCTCCTTTAGCCCGTCGTGTCTGGATTGCCTTGTTAGAAAAAAACATACCTTTTACGTCTATAATCGTTAATCTCAAAGCAGGAGAACAATTTAAATCTAATTTTCTCAAAATCAATCCTTTTCATCATGTGCCAGTCATTATTGATGATGGTTTGAGAGTTTTAGAGTCTTTGGCGATATTAGACTATTTGGAAAGTAAATATCCTGATAATCCTTTACTCCCTAGTAATTCATGCCAGTTAGCTAAAGTACGCATGGCACAAATGGTGGCAAATAATGAGTTGTCTTCTCTAATAATTCCATTAATTGGTGAAACAGCAGATTCGCCACAGCTAGCGGGGACAAAACGTAAAATCACCAGAATACTTGATTTTTTGGGAGAGTTGTTAGATGAAGATAATTATTTTGGTGGAGATAGCCTTTCTCTAGGAGATATTGTTGCGGGAAATGCGATTATCTTAGCTTCTAAATTAGGCTTCGATCTGAGCCAGGTAGAAAAAATTGAGCGGTGGTGCGATCGCTTGATGGAAAGACAAGTTTGGCAGCAAACCCAACCTGATGATGAACAGGTAGAGATATTTAAACAAACTGTAAAAGGATTAATTCAATTACAAGGCAAAAACCAGATTATTAGTAAGATATAGCGATCGCTCAACTGCTAGTCGCGATTAGGATAGTTAACAATTTCTAGATAGATTTAAGATTGCATCTCAGCGATCAGTTGAGAAACTCATGATTAAATCAGATTCATCCAGTTTTAATGGAGGTTCTAAGTGCGATCGCATTCAAAACCAGCTGAAGTTTATAGATAAAAAAGATGTGCTTTTGGAGACAGCATATAATTAACTAAGCAAAAAACAAAAAACTCCCATGTCATATCACGTTACAGCAGACTATGCCAGTAAAAACTTTAATGAAATTATTCAACGAGCTAAGATTGAAGCCGAAGGAGTAACAATCGTCAAAGACAATCAAAGCTTTGTACTAATCGATCGAGAAGAATTAGAAGCCTTGATTGAAACTGCTGAATTGCTTGAGATCCCTGACATATTGACAGATGTATCTCAAGCAAGAAAAGAATATCAACAGCAAGAAACTTTAACCATGGAGGATATATTTGGTTGAAGACACTCCTAAATATCAAGTTCGATTTAGCAAAAAAGCTCAGAAAGATATTGCAGAATTAACAAAGCAACAAAAAACCAAGCTCAAGCAAATTTTAGAACAAGTTATTGCTGTTAATCCTCATCATGGAAAAGCCTTGAAGGGCAAGTTAAAAGGTTTAAATTCTTATAGATTGAATCGCCAAGATCGAATTTTGTATGAGATTTACGAAAAAGACAAGACTGTTTTAATTATTAGGGCTAGAACTCATTACGGAGAATAGGTGAGAACAATATAGACAGCATAAATCTAAAAAATGCGATCGCCAGATCTATAAATTTCATAACATTGGCTAATCTTCAGCTTTTAATCAAAAATTGCCAAATGTAGAAAAGGCGATCGCAGCTTGGGAAAGAAAAAAGTATCTTCGTAGTAAATTGAGATAACTTTCCAAATCCTCTACAGGTTATTAGTCGAGTAAAGCGATCGTAAACAAAAAAACGCTCTAACTACAACTTACAACTTTCAGTAAGATAAAAGCCAGTAATTTACCATATCCATTACAACTCAAACATGACTAATTTAAGCTTAAATTTAGGGTGCGGAACAAAACTTCTTGACGGATATATTAATGTGGACAAATTTGGCGATCCCGATCTTTGCCTCGATCTAGAAACGTTTCCCTATCCCTGGAAAAATAACAGTTTTGCTGAAATTGAGATGCACCATGTTCTAGAGCATCTTGGGCAACAACCAGAAACTTATTTAAAAATTATTCAAGAGCTTTATCGAATTTGCCAACCTGAAGCTAAAATCCATATAACTGTTCCCCATCATCGCAGCGACAGATATTATCACGATCCGACCCATGTTCGTCCAATAACTCCTGTAGGATTGAGTATGTTCTCAAAACAAAACAACCGAGAATGGCAAGCAAAGGGAAAAGCATTTACTTTACTGGCTTTGTATTTAGACGTTGACTTTGAGTTAACTCACGTTGCATATACTCCTAGCGAAGCTTGGTTTGAGCGATACCCAAATAGTTCATCAGACCACAATTTGTTACTTAAAGAAAGTGAAATATACTGCAACTTAATTAAAGATGTAGAAATGATTTTAACGGTAATAAAATAGTTAAGTTAGCAGAAAAAATAACGAGGTTATATGACTTTAACTACCTACAAATGGTCAATTGAAGAATGGCATGAATTAGTTGACTTTGGATTGCTAGAAGGAAAACCAGTTGAGTTTTTAGAAGGGGAAATTGTTGAAGTGAGTCCAGAGGGAATTGAACATAGCTACACTAATCGTTCTATTGTTAAATATTTAAGACAATTACTTGCTCAAAAAGCAGAGATTATCCAGGCTCAACCCATCACACTAGACAATAGCGAACCTGAACCTGATGTTACTGTTGCCAAACTACCAGAAACTAGATATCTCAATCATCACCCTTATCCTCAAGATATTTATTGGCTGATTGAAGTATCTAATAGGACATTAAACAAAGACTTAAATCAGAAAATTATTACCTATGCTCGTAATGGTATTCCTGAATACTGGGTAATCGATTTAGTTAATAAAAAACTAATTATTCATACTCAAGTACAAAATAATGGTTACGCTCAAATTACTGAATATACAACAGGTACGGTTTCATCTTTAGCTTTTCCTGATATTGCGATCGCCTTGAATGAATTATTGCTTTATTAAACATCAATAAAGCGATCTTTCTTGTATATTTGCTATTTAATTACGCCCTGCGGTAACTCCTCCATCCACAGGTAATACGACACCAGTAATCCAACCAGAGCGATCGCTATCGGCTAGAAATAAAACTGCTTCAGTAATATCTTGAGCTTGTCCATTACGACCAAGAGGATGAAAGTCATTAAACGAAGCTAACTGTTCATTGGTTAACAGCGAATCAAACAGAGGCGTTTCGACTACAGCAGGAGCGATTGCATTTACTCTAATTTTATCGGGCGCGAATTCAATTGCTAAATTTTTTGTTAGTGCATGAACTGCACCTTTGGCAGTAGAAGAAGCACTACAGGGAGTAGCTGCGATCGCGTGTAATGACCACATTGAGCCAATATTAACAATTGCTCCACTACCTCTTTTCTGCATTTTGGCGATCGCAGCCTGGGTCAGAAAAAAGTATCCTCTTAACAAATTAAGATAGTCCTCTAAATCTTCTTCGGAATGATCTAAAAACGGTTTCGGTTCAAAGATACCTGCATTGTTAAACAATATATCCACTCCACCAAAACGAGAAACAGCAGATGAAACCATACCCTGTCTAGTTTCCTCTTTACCAATATCTCCAGCAACACAAGCTATATTTTCCCCTGTTGGATCTATTTCGGCTACGGTTTTCTCTAATACTTCTAAACGACGACCATTTAAAATTACTTTTGCCCCTGCTGCACAAAAAGCTCGTGCTGTATTTGCACCAATGCCACTACCACCACCAGTAATTAATACGACTTTGTTTTGCAGACTCATAATTTTCTCTCGATTGATTTACAACTGCGATCGTAATTGGCGATGGATTATGCTGACAATCAGGCACAATTTTGTGAGGTATAGTACTTTTATGAAAGAATTACCGACTCGTCAAGAGAAAATCAATCTGCAAAGAAATGTAAATGTTGCTGCTACCGTAGAAGCTGTTTTTGGCTGTAAATGGTCATTAAGAATTTTGGGTTTAATTCGTCGCGGCGTATGTCGCCCTAGTGCAATTGAGAAAAAAATAGATGGTTTGACTCCTCGCGTCAAAAATTATTATTTTTGTCGCATGATAGAATTGGGCATTTTAGAAAAGGTTATTTATCCTGAAGTTCCTCCTCATGTAGAATACCAACTGACAGATTTTGGACAGCGTTTTCTACCGATTATCGATTCTATTGAAGAATTACAGCAGGAATTAGAAACAGAAGATTGAGCGACATAACTTTTGCTAATTGCTACTTTTAAACTAATAACCTTCTTCGGCTTTTTAGGGCAATATGATAAATAACCTAGGTTTAAGTTAAATACCAAAAAATTTTTTTTATTTTTTAACCAGCAAAAAAATGATGCCTACCCTACCAGAGGCTGACTACCGTGAATTTATATGGTGGCTCTTGCGTCAAAGAAAACGCTTAAAAGTTACTGGAAAATCAATGCTGCCTTTGTTACAGCCAGGTGAAGAAATCCTTGTCAATCCCTATTCTTATCACAGAACTTTGCCCAAAATTAATGATGTTGTAGTTACAACTCATCCTCTGAATTCGGAGTTAACCATAATCAAAAGAGTTACAGCTATTGACAATGATGGCAACTGCTTTCTAATTGGCGATAATCTGGCAGCCAGTACAGATAGTCGTCATTGGGGTGCAGTGAATTATAAGAATCTAATGGGAAGGGTTACTAGTCGCTTTGGCTAAAGTAGACTAATAACCTCAAATAATAATGTCAAATTACAGATGCTCCAGGCAACGAAGAGCTATAAAAACAATTAAAGCTAAAAAAGCCAAGTCTTCACTGCCTTTTTAACTTCTTTTTCGCCAATAGCGTTTGAATAGATCGGCCTAGTAAAGGCTACTGAGCGATTGCTCCTTGAAATGCATCTTGATTCTCGAAGATTTCAAAAGCTTTATCCAATTGAGTAAGCTCAAACATGATGCGTACAGAAGGAGCTAGAGAACAAATTCCAAACCTATGCCCTAGGCTTTGAGCTAGGCGAAAAGCTTTAATTAAGACCATCAATCCTGCGCTATCCATAAACTCTACTGCTTCCATATTTACAAGTAGAGCAGAGTTTACAGAAGATTTGACTTCTGCAGTTAACTTCTCCAAGAATTCCGTGGCATTGGCTGCACTCAAAAAACCTTCTGGTCTAAAAGTAGTGAACTCTGTTCGTAACTTTGTGTTGCTCATCTTTATTACTTTCCGCTTTAGATATTACTTAAAAAAATAGTTCTATGTCCCAACCATAATCCGTAACTTTACGGATTCAATCTACTTTACAGAATCTTGATAAGAAGATGAAGTACTACTAAAATCTGATTACAGGGAGGCTAAATACTGGCTAAACATATTGAACCTATTCACTTATAAAGACTTAAGATTAAGCTTAACAGCTTAATTCTGCTTTTGCTATGAGAAACACCCTACATTTATAATCGATTTTTAGCGGTTTCATACCGTGGTAATCACTGAATTTTCACCCGAACTTTAGATAAACTGAACTGCTGTTATTAATTGGTATAAATTATTATGATTTAGTTTTTGTCAAAAGTTGGTATTAAAATTTACTAAATTTTAGTTTTCTTGTAGACATATCTGGTCTTTCCCAATGAATATAAGGCTAAAGCATAAATGTAAAGAACTCGAAGAACATTATGGATATGTAATTGATTGGCAAGCAATAGTAATAATAAAATAATTTTTCATATTTAAAATTTATCTTTATTGGCTTGCCAAACCTGCTGAATAAACCTATTCAAATATTGGCGACTCGATGCTTTCGGCATCAATGTTTCATCAAGATCCTTTAACCTACTCAGTAAAGAAATAACTTCAGTATCTAAAGCAGGTCTAAATAAATTCATTGGCCACAGCAAATCAGATCCAGACTGTAAATCAATTATTTGGTTAACGTCTATTGCTTGGCTGTGTTCACAGCTTAGTTCAACTAAGCACATTGGTCTGAACCAGCATAATTTGCGGTCAGGTATTAACTGAATTACTTCTCCGTAAAGGCAATTATGCCGATCTTCTAGGCAGATGATTTGATTTGTTTTAAAAAGCAAATCTGAAGCATTAGACACAATGTCTCTCATAGTAAATTTAGCTGTGAAACTGCATTTTCTTATTAACGGTCAGAGATTAAATTTTTTGTTGGCTTAATTATCACGGTATAAAAATAGCTGTATTTAACCTATGCCTATAACAAATAAAGCATATATAATGATTAGAAGTGGTTGTTACGTAGTTAAACCTTTTCCATCCCCAAATGTGTCCGAGATGCGATCGCTAAAAATAGCAATTATCGACATTTATCCTGTTTTTCAGAGTTAAAATTATGATGATTCAGCTAACAAAACGCCGATTAACGCTTTGTTACTTACCCCAAGAGATAGCCCGATTCTTTTAGTTTACTAATTATTTTGTCTACGCTTTGGGATATTTCCTCTAAATCGGTACGACACTCTACTTCAGGGTTTGTTGGTGGTTCGTAAGGATCATCAATACCCGTAAATTGCTTTATTTTTCCTGCTCGGACTTTCTTATAAAGTCCTTTTACATCTCGATCTTCGCAAACAGAAAGAGGAGCATTTACAAATACCTCTATAAAGCTACCAATATTTGCCCGCATTTCTTCTCTAATAGCGCGATAGGGAGAAATTACAGGAACTAAAACAATGACTCCATTTCGAGCTAAGAGTTTGGCAACAAATCCAATTCTGCGAATGTTAGTATCTCTGTCTTCCTTGGAAAACCCTAAGTCTTTGGTCAAGTTTTCTCTAATTTCGTCGCCATCTAAAACCTCAAGCTGACACCCCTGAGATTTTAGTTCATTAGTAAGTGCATCAGCAATAGTACTTTTGCCTGCACCACTAAATCCTGTAAACCAGACGGCCACTCCACGTTGATTCATAATTGTTTATAGTCTTTAATCTGTTTTTATACCCCACAATATACTACCTTAATGAGCTTAGAGAATGCCTAAATAGGATAGAGGAGTTTATCTGAACTCAATCGACTCACATTTTTCATATTTTCAAGTTTTAAAACTCAAATTTAGATAAAATATAAGCGTTATAACCCTTATGTTGCTATGATTAACGCGCCTATTTTTCATTTGGCTATACCGATTAACAATATTACTGAGGCAAAACAATTTTATGGAGCAAGTTTAGGCTGTGAGGTAGGTAGAGAGAACAAAGCAGCCGTTATTTTTAACTTTTACGGAACTCAACTGGTTGGTCATATCTCTCACAAGAAACTAAACAGACAATTAGGAATTTACCCCCGACATTTAGGATTGATCCTGCCTACTAAACTAGATTGGCAAACAATTTGCGATCTCGCTACTGAAAAACAGCTTACATTTTACGAACAGCCAAAAATACGTTTTCCTCATCAATTATTAGAACATTATAGTTTTTTTCTCGAAGATCCTTTTCACAATCTACTTGAATTTAAATACTATAGCAATTCATCAGTAATTTTTGGTGGACGCGAATCAAATTTGATTGGAGAGACTGCTATACAAAACAAGCACAATAACTGATGCTTATTAGCTTAAACGCTACCAAGAGTCACGATCAATAACATTATAATTAGTACCGTGAAAACTCCCAATAAAAAGCTAGCAATAAATAAAAAGTTTTGTCGTCTCTGACTACTATATCTAGGCAGCACATTGCGATAGCTATTAACTCTGCCACTACTAACGATACGCTTATCTTTTTTAGGCTTTACTTTAATTTCTTTTTGAACTTGTGAATATTGATTAGTTAGGTTGATGATAGTATCTTCTTGAGATCTGATCGTTTCCTGTAGTCGAAATAAACCTGAAGTTAGATTAGATAGAACATGATTCATTTGCGATGTATCAGCCGACTCAGATGAGTAAGCACCATTATTCTCAACTAGCACTCCAACTTTACCAGAGGTTTTTTGAGGCTCTGAGAAATATGTATCTGATTGCAAACTGTTATGTTGAGAACCATCCCAATTACTGAGAATTGGTCCGATTTGGAAGAAGCCTTTTTCGCTTAGGCGGATAATAGTTGCAATGTCTCTAACGCTAGTATTTTTTAAAATATAACCCCTGGCACCTGCCTGAAGCCCTAAGTTTAACTGTTGTCGATCATCTTGACTAGTTAACAACAGCACTTTACTCTTAGGAAAGCGATTAGAAATTACTTTGGTTGCGGCTATACCGTCTATGTTTCCTGGCATTTCGATATCCATTAGTATGATATCAGGCTGATGTTCTCCTACTTGTGCGATCGCACTTTGACCATTATCTGCTAAACCAATTATTTTTATGTCTGGTTCGCTAGATAAATTGATCTTTAAAAACTCTCTTATACTGCCCAAATCGTCAACTATTAGAACTGTAGTCATGATGATAAAAATTTTAAATAGATAAATTGAATAAGTGTTTTCTTAAGCTTTTTTAAAACGATCCATTACAAATTGCCATCAAGACAGCACTGTAGAGAAGACTGAAAAATATTAGGTTAAAGAATAAATTTTCTAGATTGCTTATTTAGGTATACTTGAGTCTTTGATGCTTGCGTGGTTTAGAGCTTAACTGCA
This sequence comes from Waterburya sp., assembly GCA_965218345.1. Classification (GTDB taxonomy): domain Bacteria; phylum Cyanobacteriota; class Cyanobacteriia; order Cyanobacteriales; family Xenococcaceae; genus Waterburya. The sequence continues at coordinate 2,514,952 of CBDCKS010000002.1, read as the reverse complement.
AATTGCTTAACTAAGTTGTCCATAGGCGTTAGCCCATACACATTAGTTTTTTGGTAATGAAAAAATAGTTTACCAAATGTTGCTAAAAATTACTACACATTTGTCAAAGCTAATTATTTGTAAGGAGAAACTTCATCAAACTGCAATATTAAATACAAAAAAAATATATGATCGCATTTCTATTTATTAATCATATAATATAACTTGTATAGAAAATGCAATAAAAGTAAACAAAACAAAATATTTTTTTCCAGTGCATTTCAAACTTATAGGAGATAGTGTATGTTGCGACTCGAACACATCAGCAAAATTTATCCAACGGGCGAGGTTTTAAAAGATGTCACTTGGGAAGTTAAACCTGGAGAAAGAGTTGGTTTAGTTGGAGTCAATGGTGCAGGAAAATCCACTCAGCTAAAAATTATCAGTGGAGAAGTTGAAGCCACATCAGGAGAAGTAGTTCGCCCAACTAGTCTCAAGATTGCCTATTTGACTCAAGAGTTTGAGGTTGAGCCGACAAGAACAGTTTACGAAGAGTTTTGGACAGTGTTTACCCAAGCTAATGCTACGCAACAAAAGATGAACCAAATCCATCAAGAGATGGAAAAAGCCACTCCTGAAGAGTTGGATAAACTAATCGATCAGCTAGACAAGCTACAGCGACAATTTGAGGCTTTAGACGGCTATACCTTAGATGCTCAAATAGAGAAGATTTTGCCCGAAATGGGCTTTACCTCCGAAGAAGGCGATCGCCTGGTAAGCTCTTACAGTGGAGGTTGGCAGATGCGTATGAGTTTGGGTAAAATACTTCTGCAAGAGCCAGATTTGCTACTGTTGGATGAGCCAACCAACCATTTAGATTTAGAAACGATTGAGTGGCTAGAAAACTACCTGCGCGGGATTAATACACCGATGGTAATTGTATCCCATGACCGCGAATTTTTAGACCGTCTTTGTACAAAAATTGTAGAAACAGAACGAGGAATTTCTACGACTTACTTAGGTAATTATTCTGCTTATCTACAGCAAAAAGCAGAGACGCAGATTGCTCAAGGAGCAACTTACGAGCGACAGCAAAAAGAAATGGCTAAGCAGCAAGAATTTATCGAAAAGTTTCGAGCTAGTGCTACTCGCAGTACCCAAGCCAAGAGTAGGGAAAAGCAGTTAGACAAAGTAGAACTAGTTGAAGCACCTGTTGCAGGCTTAAGGACACTAAGATTCCGTTTTCCTCCTTCTCCTAGAAGCGGTAGGGAAGTAATTACCATTAAAGATCTAGTTCATGCTTACAACAGCGATATTTTGTTTTTAGGAGCAAATTTAACTATAGAAAGAGGCGATCGCATTGCCATCTTAGGTGCAAATGGTGCAGGAAAATCAACTCTATTACGCATGATTATGGGTATGGAGGAGTTTGATGAAGGAGAAGTAGAAATTGGTAAGCACAATGTCATTCCTGGCTACTTTGAACAGAATCAAGCAGAAGCTTTAGACATGGATAAAACTGTGATGAATACGATCCATGATGAAGTTCCCGACTGGAAAAACGAACAGGTGCGGACTTTGTTAGGACAGTTTTTGTTTAGTGGGGAAACCGCCTTTAAAAAAGTCGCAGCTTTAAGCGGAGGCGAAAAAGCTCGTTTGGCTTTAGCCAAAATGCTCTTGACCCCTGCTAACTTATTAATCTTAGATGAGCCGACTAACCATTTAGATATACCTGCCAAAGAAATGCTCGAAGAAGCATTACAGCACTATGACGGTACGGTAGTTATTGTCTCTCACGATCGCTATTTTATTTCTCAAGCTGCTACCAAAATTGTCGAAATTCGTGATGGGGAACTAATAATTTACCAAGGAGATTATCACTACTATATAGATAGGATAGCCGAAGAGAAAGAAAAAGCTAGACAAAAAGCAGAAGTCGCTCAAAAGGCTGCTAAAAAAGCCGAAAAGCAAGCCAAGCAGTCTACCAAGAAGAAACAGAAAAAAGCCAAAGCATAAATAAGAAGCAATGGAATTGGAACAACAGTTAGCAGAAATAATTAAGGAAGCACCTGACTTTGGTGTGCCAGCGATCGTCGCCGAAAAAGCGATCGCTCCTGTTTTAAAATTGTTTGCCGAGCAGTTAAAGTATCTTGAATACTATGTGCTGCAAAATCTTGAAGAGGATTGGGTTTTAACTACTATTGCTAATCCTCAAACATCTCAAGAAAAGCAGGTGATTTATGCTTTTGTTTCGGTTCGGGATGCTGCTACATTTCAGGGTAAAACCAACCCAAATCTAATTGCCCTACCAATCTCCATTGTTCAGCTTTTGTTTAGGCTATTCTCTTTACAACAGGTAGATAGCCTGATTTTTCTGGAAAATTCCCGCGATCTCAATCAAGGAGTGGAAATAAAAAGAGAACATTTAGCAAACTTAATCAAAACCCAAATTGAACAGCTACAAACTCCACCTAATATTGCTTAAACCGCATCCAGCTTTAAACCAGGAGTTTTTAAGTTAACTGTTCGTAAGTAGCAAGTAGCAAGTAGCAAGTAGCAAGTAGAAATTATGTTCTGCTGTTTGACTAGCTTAATCTCCGATTCAAAAACTACGGTTTTCTATGTAGACGGGGTTTAACTTAAAGTCAAGCGTTCTTTACTAGTTATGTATAGGGATAAATCTTGCTTTGCCTCAAGCCACAGGTTTCAATCGATACTGAATCGTTAATTAAGGCATTATAAAAATAAAGATACGTTGAAGATAAATTCCCATGAAGAAAACAGAATATCTAGTTGATAGCCAATGGCTGATGTAGCAATTAGATAATCCCCTCGTAGTTATAGTAGATTGTCGTTTTCAGCTAGCCGATCCTGATTGGGGAGAAGAGTCATATCATCATGGTCATATTAAAGGTGCATATTATCTAAATTTAGATCGGGATTTAGCTAGTGAAGTACAACGCCACGGAGGAAGACACCCTTTACCAAATATGGATACGCTGGCTCAAAAATTGGCAAGTATGGGAATTGTCAAAAATAAAACCCTAGTTGTCGCCTACGACGATTCTCGTTTTGCGTTTGCAGCGCGTTTATGGTGGTTATTACGTTATTTGGGACATGATTCTGTAGTTTTATTAGATGGTGGTTGGAATGACTGGCTAAAACATGATTATCCTATAAGCAAGGCTGTTCCCAAAAATAGATCCAGAAGTTTCTCCCCTCAACCTAGTCCAGATTGGTTAGTAGACATAAATACAGTTAAATCTGCTCAAAATAAGGATGGAGTAGTTGTAGTAGACTCACGCGATCGCTATCTGGGATTAATTGAACCGATAGATCCGATTGCCGGAAGTATCCCAGGTGCGGTTAATTCTCCTTGGAAACAGGTAAGTGATGAATCGGGATATCTCAAGTCCAAGCAAGCGCAGCAAAAGTTATGGAACGATTATCAAGAAGCTGAAGAGATAATTGTCTACTGCGGATCTGGAGTAACTGCTTGTGTTAATTTGTTTTCTCTCAGTCTGGCAGGGTTGAAGAATACTAAATTGTATCCTGGTGGTTGGAGTGACTGGTGTTCTTATCTAAAAGATGAGAAATAAGATACATTCGATTGGCGATCGCCCCTATTTTAAAACTATTTGCCGAGCAATTAAAGTATTTAGAATATTATGCGTCAACTAACGTTACTTTTGTTTTCATAATATTATGTCTCAACTAGATAAATCAGCATTAAGACGGACAATAATGCAGCAAAGAAAGTCTCTTTCTACTAATGAATGGCAGGCAAAAAGTAATCTTATTTGCGATCGCTTGAAAACTTTTTCGCTATTTCAAAAAGCGAAAACAGTCTTTGCCTACTTTAGTTTTCGTCAAGAAGCTGATTTGACAATCCTATTTTCTGAACCTAAGAATTGGGCTTTTCCTCGCTGTGTTGAAAAAACTTTGGTTTGGCATTTATGGCAGCCTGAAGAAACTTTGAATGTAGGTAAATATGGTATCAAAGAACCTTTAGCGACAGCAAAAATAATTATTCCTTCCTCTGCCGATTTGATTCTAGTTCCTACCGTAGCTTGCGATCGACGAGGCTATCGTTTAGGTTACGGTGGAGGTTTTTACGATCGTTTATTAAGTCTACCTCAGTTGACAACTATTCCTACTGTTGGTATATTACTTGATTTTGCCTATGTTGACCGATTGCCAGTAGATAAATGGGACATCAAATTGAATTTTATTTGTACTGAAACTTGTTTAGAATCTTTTTGAATACTGCTTATGGGCAGTATTTTTTGTCTCTAATTAACCAACCAAAGAATGAAGATATATTAAGTAGGAAATAATAAAATGAGTAATTATGCTCATAATTTTGAATTAAACAATTAAGTTTCATTTAAAATTTGTTAAGTATGCAGGAATAAATATTTAAAAAAAATACGGCTTTTGCTAATGTATGAAAACAAGGAAAAGACAAATATTTAAAAATTTAGAGCAATAAATTTTAACTATAAGTTATCTTAAAATCTGATGAAACACTTTCATGACGAATGGATTCAAGAATGGTGCGATCGCAACGGTTGGACAGATTTATTTCAAGAACGCTACAATCACTACTGGGCATTTCCTCCTAATGGCGTTATGCCAGAACCTATTCCCCAAAAAGTAATGAGAGTGATCAAAAGTGAAAAAGGTCTAAGTAGTAGCGAATATAGATGGTTAGTTTCTGCTGCTGTTGTTAGTGTGCTGGCATTGTTTGCTAGCTATTTTTTTGCATCGCCGATGCCTTTGATGTTTGCCTTTGGGTTTGATGCTATTACGTTTGCTCGTATGGAGTGCGAAATTTAATTGGGTTCACAAATCTTGCCAAACTTTTCTAAGTTAAGCTAGTCCGTGGTGCAAAAAATCCTTTAATTTAAGCTAAAAGTTCATTTCAAAAGTTTGTTTTGCCTTGAAAAGTTAGAGAACGCTTGACTTTAGCGTGGACAAAGAAGACGATAAATAAGGATGTAGTTTTCACAAGCCAAAATTTTGCAGGATTATATCTGGCTGTAGGGCAAAACTTAGGGTGTTTAACAGTTAATATGTTTGATTTAGGTAACAATCGACCAGAAATAGCCGCACAAAAATGGCGATCGCAATTAGATCTTTTTGTTAACGATCATGAGCAACAGCTTGCTGCTTTAGCCTGGGGACTACAACAAGAATGGGCAGATGGAAAAGAGGTTTTAGGTATTGATTTGAAACCGCAGCCCCATTTTGTTGCTTGTTCTCAAGCAAGCCTTGAGAAACTTAATCAAAATACTAAAGGACAACTACAAGAGATTTTGGGAATCGTTGATAATTACGACCAAGAAACAGAAGTTGTGATAGTTGCTATTGGGGAAGGACAGGTAAAGTTGATCAACTTTCAACCTAATACTTCTCCACCAGATTCTTTTGCTGCCAATGGAGATATTGACCAGTTAATAGCAACATTAGAAACAGCTTTAGCCAAATATATTCAATAGATTTTTAATCAAAGAGTTTGTAGTTCATAGTCTGTCGTTTATAGTCTTTTTAAACTACCTACTAACGACAAATCGATCTTCTGAATTACTAACATTGGAATTAGATGAAGTTAAAGTTTAAGCAGCATCAGCCGTTTTTAATATTCGTTTTCGTTTGATTAATTGGCTCATCGTCACGGATTTTCAAGGAGACGATCTATTTTGTTTTCAATCGAATTGAGTTTTCTCAGTACCGTCGGTCGGTCTTCATCGAAACTAGCAAGCATACGATTCTGTGCCTCTTCAATGCGAGTCAATCTTTCTGCAATGTCTTCAAGATTCTGTATTCTTTGTTCTGCAAAGCGTATTCTCTCTTCATGGTCGTCGGTAATTGCCTGTGCCGATCTCGCCAGGCTCATTACTATTTGTTCGAGATTTTCGTTACTATTGGTCATCCGATATAATTTATAATTAATTTATTTAGTTAGCCACATCCCAGTTAAAACCGTTTTTAGTCAGAGTCCCATCAATAAACTCTTTTAACGTATTTGCCATAATCTGTTGTTCGCTAATACGGGGATGACCTGGGGTTACTTGCCTATGGATCAGCGAAAAGACACGATTATCATTGTTTTCCTGACGGTATTCGGCGATCACTTCAGTTAAATATCCGTCCCATTGAGTATCATGGTACATATTGGGAAACATCCCCACAAAATAAGAATCTGGATATTTAGTTCGCAGATTAGCAATAAATTGTTTATAGTGTTCCTTCCAAGCTTCGCTAGATAAATTATTACCAACTGTTGCAGCATCGTTTTGACCTAGAGCAATTACTACTAAGTCAGGAGTATACTGTTTAAAATTCCACAGTGGAGCATCCTGTAGAGGTTTAATTCTGTTATAGAAAGCTTCTGTTCCTGTGCCGTTATTCCAAAAGTTATTCCAGAAGCCAAAACCATTGACTAAAGATACTCCTGATTGAGCTATCAAAGAAAGTTCTGCATCATAATCCCTTGCTAGTATAGAAGCATAACTATAATAAGCATTGGAAATAGGAATTAGATCTGTTTGAGGATCTTGAACTCCTGTGGGTTCATACTCTACAGCATGACCAGCAGAAATAGAATCGCCGTAAACCTCTATTTTTTTATTGGAGTCTGGGTCGGCAGGAAGTAGCTCACCGTCGATTGCTATGCTGTGAAGCTTAAATTCTCCCGTTAGGTAGTCAACTCGTTTGACTATCACTGCATTGTGAGCCTTGTTTTCTAATCCAGTAGCTATATCGTAAACAACTGGTTGACCATCTTCTTGTCTTAGCTTAATAGTCGTAGGCTGAGAACTACCGTCAAGATAAACATCAACATAATTTTCGCTGCCCCAGTTATCTTCAGATAGCTCAATTTTCAAACTAGTACCAGTAAATTTAAACTCCAATGCTGTTCCTGGATAACTAAAGCCTGGTGCTTGAGGATTTTCCCAGTCTACTCTACCTGAGTAATTTAAGTTACCGTTATTTGGGGTAATTTTTTGGAGAGTAGAGGCATTTGCTACTACTGTTGGCTGATTAATTTCAGAAATAAGATTTTGATTTAATGCTATTGCTAGACTTTGAGCAAATAATAACTCTAACATTTTTAATTAAAAATATACTAATAGCTATTATTAAACAAAATAATAATAATCTATGTAATAGCAAATGGAAGCATCCCACTTTTACAAAGCTAAAGCGTTAGAAAATAGAAAACCAAAGCCTTTAAAGAAAATGTATTTGGATAGACACATTTTTATAAAGCTTCGATAAAGTATGGTTTAGTTTGATTATATTAAGAACGGAACAAAGACATAGTACAAATACAGGCTCGTTTTGCGTTCCGTTTCAATCTGCTGAAACTTTCATCACATATACATTAAGCGGATGAGGGGAATCGAACCCCTAGCTTTAGCTTGGAAGGCTAAGGTATTACCACTATACGACATCCGCAGATAACAACCTTTTAGGCGCAATAATCATAGTAACGATGTTTCGTACTTTGGTCAACTGCTTTTATAGAAAAATATAGTTTTCAGTTTGGGACAAGGGAAATGGGGAAGAGGAAAAAGTTTTATTTTTCATTTTTTCCACCTTTACCCCTGTTATTGACCTATATAGAGGCGTTGTTGCATAAATAGAGTTGCGAAGGGTAGAAACTTGAAAATGGTAGATTGAAGCGCACGGAAGCTCGAATGCATTCGAGCTGTCCGCCGTCGCTTGTTAGCAAGTTAACCACAACCAAAACCTACTAATGAAGAATCAATAGCGCATTCGCAACTGGTCGCTCGTTCACCTGAATACATTCAGGTGCTTGCGAGCGACCGCCTTGCGCGGTCTGAGTATAACGCAGGACTAAAACAACGAGCAAGTCTAACATTTTGGTTAGATGAAGATGTTTTAGAACAATGGTTAGTCAAAAAGAAAACAGGTAAAAAAGGAGCATCTCAAACTTATAGTGATATGGCGATCGCAACGATGAGTACCGTTAAAAGCATTTTTTCTTTGGCAGGAAGACAGACCGAAGGATTTGTATCATCACTATTTGAACTAATGAGTCTAGATCTACCTGTTCCTGACCACAGTACAGTATCAAGACGTTTGGGGAGCTTCAAGCAAAGACAATCAAGGGCAACAATTCCGCCACGCAAAAATGCCACCGTGAGAGTGGAATCAGCTTGGGAAACCCAAGCATTTCCTCTCACAAAGATCTCTCAACATGGTAATTGTAAAGCTCCACCACTACCACGAGATGAGAACTTAAGAGCGATACGTAAAATGGGACGTAAAAAATGGAAAAGAGAAAGTGGTTACCATCGCCGTTCTTTAGCTGAAACCACCATGTTTCGCCTCAAATGCATCTTCGGAGGCAAGTTGGCTTCTCGCCAGTTCGATAATCAGGCAGTAGAACTATTCTTGCAATGTTCTGCTCTTAATCGAATGATTCAAATTTGCAAACCTGAGAGTTATGTCGTTGAATTATAAATCCATGACTCTGTTAGCCTCATTTCGATGCTCAATTTTTCTTCATGCAACAAAGCCTAGTAAAGCTACTGTTGTTCAGATTGATTTACTCACAAGTTTTTTGGTTATTTACAGTATTTTTACGCAAATAAAACTGTTTTGTATTACTTTTTTACAAACAGCAAAATTTCAGTACAGTTTTATGCTTGTTTGTAAAAGCTGTACTGAAAACAGATAAATGGTTGCCATTATTATTATAAAATGCCTACCATATGAAGAGGACCACTACCACTAATCAACTCAACCAATAAACCAATAAAGCCCAACATCGCCAAACGACCATTCCAAACTTCGGCGGCAGTAGTCAAACCCCATTGCCATTTTTCCTGGGGATACATTTTCATATTTTTCTTAGGATGAGTTACATCTGCAAAGGTATGAGGAGCGGCATCCAAAGAATCGGTGACTAAATGAGCTAGTGAATCAATAAAGCCAGGATGAACATTAAGGGCAGGTACACGATGGAAGTTTTTGACTCCCGCTTCTTCTGCTACTTCGCGATATTCAATATCTATTTCCTGTAACGTTTCGATGTGTTCGGAAACAAAGCTGATGGGTACAACGGCTAAGTCTTCAATTCCTTGTTCACCTAATTCTCTAAGAGCATCATCGGTATAGGGCTGTAGCCATTCAACAGGACCTACCTTGCTTTGATATGCTAGGGTGTATTGGTTGAGCCGTCCCAGAGTTTGCATAATTAAGCGGGTACACTCTTGAATTTCTTGCTGGTAAGGATCTCCCGCTTCTTCTACATAGCTGACAGGAACACCGTGCGCGCTAAAAAACACATGAGCCCGATCTGGATCGGGGAATTTGTCTAGCTCTTGCCCAATCAAATCTGCCATTGCTTGCAGATAGCCTTGATTATCGTACCAAGAGGAAATTAATGTATATTTAACATCCTGTAATGCCCGATCGGTATCCCACATTTCTTCTAAAATACGGAAGCTGGAACCACTGGTGCTAATGGAAAATTGCGGATAAAGTGGCAAAACTACCACTTCTTTGATACCGTCTCTTTTTATTTGAGCGATCGCTTCTTCTGTAAAAGGATGCCAATAGCGCATACCAATATAAATCTTGGCATCTTGACCCATCTCCTTGAGTTTGGCTTCTAAAGCCTCTGCCTGTGCTTCAGTTATTTCTCTTAAAGGAGAACCGCCACCAATTTCTAGATAGTTTGCTTGAGATGTTTTGGCTCTTAAAGTGGAAATCAACCAAGCCAAAGGTTTCTGCAACGCTTTAACGGGTAAGCGAATAATTTCTGGATCAGAAAATAAATTGTACAAAAAAGGACGGACATCTTCGATTTTATCGGGTCCGCCTAGATTGAGTAGTAAAACTCCAATACGACCCATAGTTCTAATAGCTTATTTAAATTTTTAGTTTCTTTACTAATTTTAACAATATATCTTTTCTTTAGGTTTAATTGTTACGAGTATACAGAACTTAATTGATTACATAAGCACATTTGGCAGTATTATAGTCATTTTAAATAGCAACCAGATTATCTTTGAAGAAAGTAGCAAATAGCAAGTAGCAAATAATATTCAACCTTACAATCAATACAAAACTACCATAAGGAAATTAATTGGAATGACTATATAGTATTTTTTTGTAACTGAACAGTAAACTAGACAAAAACCAAGCCATACTACCTCTTAAGTCGCTAACATAGCTTTCGTCGAGTAAAATTTTCCTATTATCTACATATTTATATATTTTTTAGATCATGTCTGTGATTACCCTACTGCAACCGAATTTGATTCTTGGATCGACTATTTTTGATTTAACGCCTCAAATACTCCAGAAATATAATATTAACGGGTTGATTTTAGATGTGGACGAAACCCTTGTTCCTTTTAAGCAAAGGGAAACTTCCGAGGAATTACAGCGGTGGATTAGGCAAATCCGACAAGCAACTCCTATTTGGTTAGTTAGTAATAATATCAGTCATAATCGCATCGGCAATATTGCCAAATCTGTTGATTTACCCTTTATTTCTGCTGCTCAAAAACCTTCTCGTCGTCGCCTGAGAGAGGCAGCAAAGGCAATGGAGATACCCGTAGACAGAATTGCCATGGTTGGCGATCGCTTGTTCACTGATATTTTAGCTGGTAATCGTTTGGGAATGTTTACCATTTTGGTCGAACCAATGATCGATCCTTTAATAGCGGTTCGCTCTCATCCCATCCGCGATTTTGAAATTTGGCTGTCAGAGTCGATCGGGGTGTCTTTGATAGCGAATCTAGACGGTGTTACAAAAAGCAATAACTCTTGATTCAGGTAAATATAAAGAAAACATTACAAAATAAAAATGTGTCTAAAAAACCTGGAATCATAGTGAAAGATTTAAATGAGGTCAGCAAATATAAAGACCTTAAGTATAAGTAAAAATAATATATAAAAATGGTACTAAGGCTAGAAAATATTGGCTTTAGTGCCATTTATTTCAGGCATCTAAACTACCTCTAAACTCCTCACTCGGTTTTTAAGCTAGAGAAATAAATTTTTGTAGACTACCCGATCCCAGTTGTGATCTATAGCAATATATGTCTGCGATCGCCTAGACATAGCCTGTAGTAAAATTGGATTAACTAAAGCGCATTTTAGTTTTGAATTGGTTTCTGGAGAAGGATACACTAACAAACCCGCACACTGGAGGATTTCTGCTAAACAAGATCCTCTAACTTCATTAATTAGGCTCAGAAATATACAGCTTGAGTAATTTTGCGAGACAGTCTGTTGCGCGGGTTCGGTTCGGGGCTGTCGAGGTTGCGCTCGGCAATTTAAACGCAGACATCAAAGAAATACGCTTTAAACTGCGAGATTTAAATGGACATTTGTGTAGTTGCGATCGGCTAAGTAAATTTATGAATTGAAAATATTTGTTGATACAATTGCTACTTGCAAATAGTTGAAAAAACTACGTATATTTTTATATACGCATATAAGAAAGATAGCGATACCAAATCAAACAGCTTCCAATCCTATTAAAATGAAAGCAATCTAAGCCAGCATTCTCTAAATTTATTTCATCTTGAGTGGGTTTTGGACAAAATATGTTGGGTCAATAAACTATATAAGAATAAAGGGCGTTGCACCTTCATAGGATGGTAGAGGCTGACTAGGGGACTGGGGGACTAGAGGAATAGGGGAATCATTAATCTTCTTTGTTCATAATCATCCCGTAGCTATGCAACGCCGAATAAAGAATGTTGATGTTCGTCTCAGTATAAATATTAAAAAAAAAATACTTAGGTTGTTTTCAACCACAATCATAATCACTCAAAAAAAAATTGACAACCTCGATTTTATGAAATTTTAATAAGTATAAAGCTAGTTTTATAAAGTTTTAGTAGAGACTAGATTCAGTAAAATTACATATCCTCATGAATGTTCATAACTCCTACCAGATTGTTAATTCTTCATTGGCTTTCAAAGGCACCTCATAGTTATGAGATAGGATGACACATTATTTCACCATCAAACCAATTAACAAAGGTAGTGAACTTAAAAATAAATTTATCAACAAAGCGCAGTTAAGATGAAAAAAGCTATTTATCGTATTTTGGATGCTAATCTCGATCGCGCCAGAGAAGGACTAAGGATTATCGAAGAGTGGTGTCGCCTTGGTTTAAATAATCAACCATTAGCTGAAGAATGTAAGCAGATACGTCAAGAATTAGCACAATGGCATAGTTGGGAATTACGTCAGGCGCGAGATACTCCAGGTGATGTGGGAACAGATTTATCTCATCCTCAAGAAGAAACACGAGATAGTATTGAACAATTGCTACAGGCAAATTTATGTCGATCGCAAGAGGCTTTGAGAGTTTTAGAGGAATATAGTAAGCTTTACCGCTCAGAAATGGCAGCAGCCTGTAAACAGATGCGTTACCGCGTTTACACGATTGAAAGCAGTTTATTCAACAATTATCGTCTTCAGCAATTATATAATGCTCCTCTATACTTAGTTACTTCTCCTAAACCAGAAATTCAAAAAATAGTTGAAGCTGCCTTAAAAGGTGGTTTAACCTTGGTGCAGTATCGCGAAAAAGAAGGTCAAGATAGCGATTGCATTGCCATAGCTCATCAACTGTGTCAGCTATGCCATCATTATAATGCTTTGTTCATTGTTAACGACCGAGTAGATATCGCTCTAGCGGTAGATGCAGATGGCGTTCATTTGGGTCAGCATGATGCACCAGTGGCTTTTGCTCGCGAGGTATTAGGGACACACAAAATTGTTGGTCGCTCTACTACCAATAAGCAAGAGTTAGATAAAGCGATCTCTGAAAGAGCTGACTATGTTGGGGTAGGTCCTTTTTATGAAACTCCTACCAAGCCAGGTAAAGCAGCACTAGCTGTTGAATATATTAATTATGTCAATGCTAAGTGTCCAGTACCTTGGTTTGCGATTGGCGGTATCAACCAGAAAAATCTAAATGCAGTTCTAACCACGGGCGCACAGAGGGTTGCAGTAGTTCGCGCTATTATGCAGGCAGAGCAACCAATGCAAGTTACTCGCCAGCTTATGTCTCAGTTAATTAGACGGTAATTACCCCATTTAAAGCTAGATTTATGTCAAATGTAACTAATACAATAAAGGTACAGGTCAACGGAGAACCTCATACTTGCGTAGCGTCAACCCCTTTATCTGAACTGCTAACCCAATTAGATTTAAATCCTCGTCTAATTGCCGTGGAATACAACGGAGAAATTTTACATCGTCAGTATTGGCAACAGACGCAAATGCGCTCAGGCGATCGCTTAGAGATTGTAACCATTGTTGGCGGTGGGTAGATTGCTTTAGTAAAAAGTAAAAATATTTTAGATAGATGATTAACGAACAAATGAAAATGATTTTTAAACGAAAATTTTGGCTGAAATCTATTGTCGCTTTAGGACTTGTCGGCGTTCTCGCGCTTGGTAATGCTGGTACGGCAATGGCAGCCCGTAGTGGCGGCAGAATTGGCGGGGGTTCATTCCGCGCACCTTCTCGCAGCTATTCTACTCCTCGTGGTGGTGGCTATGGTGGTGGCTATAGATCCCCTGGCTATGGTGGCGGATTTGGGTTTCCCTTCCTGCTTCCCTTTATTGGCTTTGGTGGTGGCGGCTTGTTTTCTGTCTTAATCTTTTTTGCGATCGCCAGCTTCTTAGTTCGTAGCTTTCGCAGTGCAGGAATCGGCGAAGATGGCAGTTATGGCAGTACTTCTAAGGTATCTGTAGCTCAAGTGCAGGTAGGTTTACTAGCTAATGCTCGTGAGTTGCAGCCTGAGTTAAACCGTTTGGCTTTGACTGCCGATACTAGTTCAGCCACAGGTAGAGCTACTGTAGTTCAAGAAGCCACCTTAGCTTTATTGCGTCACCCTGAATATTGGGTATATGGTTCAACAGACTCGCAAAAAGCTAGTTTAGATGCTGCTGAAGCAAAATTTAATCAGCTAGCTTTGACTGAACGCAGTAAGTTCAGCGAAGAAACCCTAAGTAATATCAATAATGTAATTGATAATGAAGAGCAAAAATCTCTGGGCGGTAACTCCGAGGAAGGGGCGATTCAGCTAAGACAAGGGGACAATGGAGAATATATCGTTGCCACGCTAGTTGTAGGCGCAACAGGTAATCTAAACTTGCCTAAAATTAATAATCCTGATGATATGCGCCAAGCATTACAACAAATAGGCAGTATTGGTAGCGATCGCCTTTTAGCAGTAGAGATCCTGTGGACACCTCAAGCAGAAGGTGATACCTTATCCTCTGATGATATTTTGGCTTACTATCCCAATCTCAAATTAGTTTAGGATAATAACTAAATTCTGAAACCAAACCCTGTCTATTATATTTAGATGGGGTTTTGCGTATTATAACCATATAAGTTAAGCGATTTTAAAAGCTTATTGACTAGCTTTGATTTGCTTGCGCCACTCAATAATTGCTTTTAAAGGATCGTTAATAATTACATATTGTGCCAACAAAACTAAATCCAAATTGGGTAATAATTTGCTTGTTGGCTGCTGTTGATAGCTGTTATTTTGCAGACAATAAATTGTAAATTGTCGATCTTGCCAAAACCAAACTTCCCCAACACCTAAACGTTTGTAAATCTCTAAAACTTCTACGCCACCACTAGTATAAATAACTTCAATAGCAAGATTGGGAATATCTTTATCCGTAGTAATACAATAACATTCGTCTGGTTCTTTCCCCGCTTGCTTATCTTGGCTACGAAAGGTAGTTGAACCCAATCCCCAAAAATGAATACGATTCTCTTCTAGATAAGCTTCTAATAATCTGGCGATCGCTTTTTTATCTAACTCATGACTGCGACTAGGAGACATAATTTCTAAAGTTCCTAACAAATAAGCTAGACGATAGCTAGAGCGATCTCCTAATGATGCGATCAGTGATTCATAACCATTCCAACTAACGCCAGAAGACATAAATCTCTCTTCGCGATCGCTAGTTTCAAGATTAAGCTGAAAATAATCACTTAATAATGCCGAGGTCATATTAATATCGCTATCGGTTTAATGGCGTTGCAATTATTCAAATTATAGTTCTTTAGTAGTTTGTTTAGAAGAAGCTTAAAAAGCGATCGCACTAAAAGCACAATACAGAAATATGGATAAATGGTTAAGAAAACTGGTACATTTGATTATGGTTACGTCTGGTTTGGCGTTAAAAAGCCTTTTAAATAAATTGAAAATTGTAAAGGAGATAAAATTATGGATTGGCGTATAGTAATAGTCGTTGCTCCTCTAGCGATCGCAGCTAGCTGGGCTCTATTTAACATAGGTAGTGCTGCTATAGCTCAAATACAAAAATACTTCAACCAAGAAGAAGCATAAGTTTAAAATCAATATTTAAATTATTTTGCCGACTAATTACATCTTCGTGTTAGTCGGTTTTTTAAATTAATTATTCTCTTCAGAGAAAAACATTACTTTTCCACCATAGGCACGCTGTAAGTTTTCATCTTTCAAAACCTGCTGTCTATCTCCTGCTGCAATTAGTTCTTTATTAAGCAAGATTAATTCATCAAAGTTAGTAATAGATTCACCTAGATCATGGTTAACCACGACGACAATCTTGCCTTCGCCAGCTAATTGATGAAAAATATTAAAGATGATGTTCTCGGTTTTTTGATCTACCCCGACAAAAGGCTCATCAAAAAAGAATACTTCTGCTTGTTGCGCCAAAGATCGTGCCAAAAATACTCGCTGTTGTTGTCCCCCTGAAAGCTGACCAAGGGGACGATTTTTATATTCTGTCATTTTGACTTGTTCTAGTGCAGACATACCTTGACGACGACTGACGCTAGAAAAACGACGAAACCAACCTGTTTTACGGACTCGACCCATCATGACTACATCCCAAACTGTAACGGGGTATGTCCAGTCAATTTGCGATCGCTGAGGGACATAAGCAATTTTTTCTAGATGGCGTTGTAAGGGTTGACCATCATAGGAAACCGTACCATTATTGGTAGGAATCAAACCCAACATGGCTTTGACTAAAGTGCTTTTGCCCGCACCATTAGGACCAAAAACTCCTGTTACCTTACCTGGGGCAAGATTGAGAGAAATATCACGCAATGCTTCAACTGTGCGGTAACAAACTCCTAAATTGTTTACTGCAATTGCACTATCGTAACTC
Organism: Waterburya sp.; assembly: GCA_965218345.1. Taxonomy (GTDB): domain Bacteria; phylum Cyanobacteriota; class Cyanobacteriia; order Cyanobacteriales; family Xenococcaceae; genus Waterburya. The sequence goes on along the minus strand of CBDCKS010000002.1, from coordinate 2,498,779 downwards.
ATCTATCTGCTCCTTAATAAGCTTAATCAAAATAATCTGGTTTGGTCTATAATCTAAAATTCATAATAAATATGAGAAGATTATGATAATTACTATGAAAGAAATATGATAAATAGTCAATACGGGATACCGAATGTTAAATAAGCAATTAGGAATTACTCAATCATGGATTTTGTTAGCAGGAGTCTGTTTGAGTCTAATAATCACTGGATGTAAGATAAATAATGCTGATGGCACAGATAGCGATCGCCTAGAAGTAGTCTCTACCAGTACGATTATTGCAGATTTGACTCAGAGTATAGGCGGAGAGGAGATCGAGCATCAGGGTATTTTGCAGCCTGGGGCAGATCCTCACGTATATGAACCTACCCCAAAAGATAGTGTGGCGTTGGAAAAAGCTGACTTAATTTTGTATAACGGTTTTAATCTTGAACCTGGGTTGATTAAGATGATTAACTCTACAGGACTTAAGGCGGATAAGTATGCAGTGGGGGAAGTAGTTAGACCATTGGACTTTGAATACAAAGGACAAAAAGAACCCGATCCTCATGTGTGGGGAGATGCAGCCAATGCGATCGCCATGACGATGGCAATTCGCGATCGCCTGATAGAATTATCTCCAGAAGACAAGGCAACATTTGTCGTCAATGCCGATCGCTTAATTAAAGAACTAAAACAGGTTGATAGCTGGATCGCCGAACAAATACAGACTATCCCCGAAAATAAACGCAAACTTGTCACCACTCATGATGCGTTTCAATATTATACCAATGCCTACGGTTTAGAAATGGCTGGAACGCTGATCGGCATTAGCACAGAAGAACAACCAAGCGCGCAAACGGTGAAAAATTTGGCTAATGATATTAAAAAAAGGCAAATACTGGCAATTTTTGCCGAAACAACTATTAATCCGCAGTTAATTAGAACCGTAGCCGAGGAAGCAGGAGTAAAGCTGGCACCACAACAACTATATTCTGACTCTATTGGCGCACCAGGAAGTGATGGTGATAGCTATGTCAAAATGCTGGTTGCTAATACTAAGTCAATTGTCGAGTCTTTGGGTGGAGATTATGAGACTTTTTCAGAGCAAAAATAAATGTTCGATTAAAATTTTGCTACCAATAGCGATTAAGATTAAACCACCCATGATTTCAATTTTATTATTTAATTTATTGCCAATTTTATGACCAATAAATACCCCCGCAAAAGACAACAAAAAAGTAATTACGCCAATTAAAGTAGCTTCATAAATAATCGAAATATTGAGCAAAGATAATCCCAAACCAGCCACTAAAGCATCAATACTAGTTGCGATCGCCAATCCTAAAAGAGTACTAAAACATAACGGATTAAACTTTGGTTTATCGGCTGCCGATTCTAGTGACTCATAAATCATTTTTCCCCCAATCAAGCTCAAAAGCAGAAAGGCTAGCCAATGATCAAAATTCGCAATCAGTTGACCAAAGTTAACTCCAAGTCGCCAACCTAGCAAAAACATCAGCCATTGAAAACCGCCAAAGAACAAGGCAATTTTTAAAGCTTTATTGATTTTAATTCTTTGAATCAGCAAACCACTAGTCAGAGAAACCGCAAAAGCATCAGCAGCTAATCCTAATGCTAGAAAAATTATTCCCCAAATGTTCATTCATTCAAAATAAAAGTTTATCAGTAATTTTATATTATTACTTATTTTAGTAATTTTATTTGATTATAAATATCATTTTTAACTCATGATCTAATCATTTTATTCTCATATTTAAACCTGCAATTATAATAAAAAAGCTATTAATTATTACTTAACTCAAATTACCTTTTAATGAATGGGTTTAAAGATCCCCTCTCCGAGGCACGGTTGAGTATTTAGTATTTAGTATTTAGTACTAACAACTAAGAACTAACGACTAGCCAAGGTGTACTAGATGCGGACAAGTCCTTTCTCGCAGGGACTGAGAATCACCGATCCGCAACGGGCGGTGAGCAGTCAAACTTTGAAGGTAATTGGGAGTTTTTGTGCTAATATGGCAGCAGTAAGCTATTAAACATTTAATTTACTAATTTTGCTCGACGTAGAAACGTTTAAAAGTTTTTGGCTTATGTAATGTGTAAGTAAGTATGTAGCATTAAACTCGTTCCATCTCTGCGAAAAACTAAGCTTTTGACATAAATTTATATCCGTTTTATATAGATTTATATAAATGTAGAAGCTTCGGCTTGGATATGACATAAACTTGCTAAACTGATCGGTAATGTTATTCAGTCTTTTCTTTGACTTACTGACGATGTGGTTAAAGAAAGGCGATTTTTAGTTATTCGTTTCTAAGCTGAGAATTTATTGAGGGTTCATAGCCAAACTGCACAAAGCAGAAAAGATTAGCTAGAGCTACGGGCTGATTTATTCGCTCGGTAATTACCAGAGGCTAAAAGCTCAAAACCTATAGGTTACGGCTTAAGAAGTAGATAAATAACCTGTATTCAAGATAATTATGTCAATTATTCACGGCAGTTGGATTGTTAATTCAGGACAAGATTATTTCTTTGTCTGGGGCGAAGCTTGGCGATCTCTAGTCAATGAAAATTTCTCTTTAAATAAATCTGGGGATTTTATTCATCCATTTGATTTATCACGCCCAGAATTAACAGATTTATTTCAAAGTCATGAATTGAACGTTGCCGAATTGTTAAATAAAAGTAATTGGCAAACTCAACTAATAGGTATGCCAACCGTTGTGACTGGTACGGGAGAAAGCAGAAAAATACAGCCAGTTTATGCAAAAGATATCGTCGAAGCCGAGTCAAGTTTAGACTTATATCTTTGGGAGGTAAAAGGATTTCGCCTAACTCCCCGTGAAGCTGTTGATTTATTGCAGGTTTTATCTCTTAGTTCATTGCAGGCAACAACTAAATATTTAGCAGGGGATATTTGTTTTTGGTCTCATGTGTATCGTTGGGCATTGGACTTAATTGTCAGACAAAAGTTTTTACCAGGAATTGATGCCCAAGATGCTAAAAAAAACATTTATAAAGGTATCTGGCAACCATTAATAGACAGCGAGGTCGATCGCATACGGTTGGCTAAATTTACTCAAGCTATTCCTGAAGCCTGTTTAGCTTATTTAGATGCAGAAAAATCAGAAGTAGATACTACAGATGAAGATTTATTATTGCGATCGCTCTTTATTATTTTAGATACGCGGTTACGTTCCTGGGTTAGTGACAACTATAGTAACGTTAGAGAGAATGGGATGCAGCCTTGGTTGCGATCTTTAGCCGAATCATCAGTATTAGAAGCTGAACCTAAAACTATTAAACGTTTAATTAATGCTCTTTATAGTTGGGCATTACCCATCAGTGAATATGTAGTTAATTATCATAATCAAAACATAGGCTCAAATCGCTATCGAGTTTGTTTTGTGCTGACTCCTCCTCAGGAAACTACTGAAGGAGAACAAAACGACTGGCATTTAAATTATTATCTTCAGGCATTAGACGATCCTGATTTTGTTGTTTCTGCAACAGATATTTGGCAATGTGCGGGAGAGTTTTTAAATATTGGCGATGAGTCTAATCCAGCATCGCTGCGTACCATTGAAAACCCTCAAGAAACTCTCTTAAAAGGTTTAGGGTTGGCTACGCGAATTTACGATCCAATTAAAGCTAGCCTTGAAAAAGGTCAACCTGTCAATTGTTCCCTCGATCCAATCCAGGTTTACGAATTTATCAGAGCAATTTCTTGGCAGTTGCAGGATAATGGTCTGGGGGTAATTGTTCCTCCTGGCTTGAGTCCTGATAATAGTGAGCAAAGATTAGGCATCAAAATGACTGCCAGCGTAGCCAAAAGAAAAGGAGAACGCTTAAGTCTGCAAAGTATGCTCAAGTATAAGCTAGAAATTGCTGTAGGCGATCGCCATGTTTCTAAACAAGATTTTAAAAAGTTATTGGCGCAAAAGTCGCCTATTGTTGAGATCGATGGACAATGGATTGCTTTGCAACCTGCCGACGTTAAAGCCGCTCAAGCAGTATTAGATCAGTCTAATGAGCAGCTAGATTTATCAGTAGAAGATGCTTTGCGCTTGTCCACTGGCGATACGAAAACCCTAGCTAAACTGCCTGTAGTCAAGTTTGAATCTACTGGAGTACTATCAGGTTTACTTGATAACTTAAGCGACAATAAAGCCGTTGAACCTGTTAATAACATCAAAGGTTTTGTGGGAGAATTGCGTCCCTATCAGGCAAAAGGGGTTGGTTGGCTATCATTTCTAGAAACCTGGGGATTAGGTGCTTGTTTAGCAGACGATATGGGTTTAGGAAAGACGATCCAACTAATAGCTTTCTTATTAAACCTTAAACAAGAAAATGGTTTAGAAAAGCCGACTTTATTAGTTTGTCCTACTTCCGTGATCAATAACTGGGAGAGAGAAGTCAAGAAATTTGCGCCCAAATTAAAGACAATAATCCATCATGGGGATAAGCGATCGCAGGGCAAAACTTTTATTAAAGAAGTCGAAGATAAACAGTTAGTAATTACCAGCTATTCTTTAATCCCAAGAGATCTTAAAACTTTATCAACTATGGAATGGCAGGGAGTTGTCTTGGACGAAGCGCAAAATATTAAAAACCCTGCTGCTAAACAATCTCAAGCAATTAGAGAAATTCCCGCAGGATTTCGGATTGCCTTAACAGGAACACCTGTAGAAAACCGCTTGACTGAGTTGTGGTCAATTCTCGACTTTCTCAATCCTGGCTTTTTGGGTAATCGCAACTTCTTCCAAAAAAGGTTTGCTGTGCCGATTGAAAAATATGGCGATCGCGAGTCTTTAAATATTCTTAGATCCTTGACTCAGCCCTTTATTCTGCGCCGTTTAAAAACCGATCAAAACATTATTCAAGACTTACCTGAAAAGCAGGAAATGAACGTTTTCTGCGGGCTTTCAAGCGAACAGGCAGAGCTATATCAACAGCTAGTTGATAAATCCTTGTCAGAAATCGAAGATTCTGAGGGAATCAAACGTCGTGGTTTAATTCTCACTCTACTTTTAAGACTTAAACAGCTTTGCAACCATCCCGAATTAGTCAATAATGACCACAGTAAAAAAGAGCATATAACAGAAAAATTTGGCGATCGCTCTGGTAAATTACTGCGTTTAGAAGAAATGTTAGAAGAGATTGTCGATGAAGGCGATCGAGCCTTGATTTTTACTCAATTTTCTCAATGGGGTAAGATGCTCAAGCCTTATTTAGAAGAGAAATTAAAAGGCGAGGTTTTATTTTTATATGGTTCAACTCGTCGCGAAGCCAGACAAGAAATGGTGGATCGTTTTCAAAATGAGCCTAATGGTCCTAAGATATTCATTTTATCTTTAAAAGCGGGAGGAACAGGACTTAACTTAACCAGAGCAAATCACGTCTTTCATGTCGATCGCTGGTGGAATCCTGCGGTAGAAAACCAAGCAACAGATCGAGCATTTCGGATCGGACAAAAGCGCAATGTACAGGTACACAAATTTGTCTGTACTGGTACATTAGAAGAGCGTATCAGCGATATTATCGAAAGTAAAAAAGAACTAGCAGAACAAACCGTAAATGCAGGAGAACAATGGCTAACAGATTTAGATACCAGTAGCTTGCGTAACCTATTACTGTTAGATCGCGATGCAATTATTGATGAGTAATACTAAATTCTATTTAATTAGGTCATTTAACTTTTAGGTAGTAAGTAGTAAGTAGTAGGTAGGGGGTAGTAAGTAATTCAATAAGTTAGTATTAGAATATAAAAACTTATTCTGGAGAAGTTTGATTTAGCTGCTGACGACCATTCAGCACAATATTAAGCATTTCCTGTAGTCGTTGTTCAATATCTTCTAAAGCAGAATCAGCATACTTGTCAGCACCTGTTTGAACTGCTAGACATTCAGCGATCGCATCTTTGCGCCACTGCTCTATCTGCTCTTTTGTGGTTTTTTTTAGCTGCTCACACTCTTGTTCGGTTTTCAAACGCATTTTTGCTCCATCTAGCTCGGCTTGACGAACAATGGCTGAACTTTTCGTAATTTTGCTAGCTTTTTCCTCTGCCGATTTAATCATTAGGCAAGCATAACCTTCAGCTTCGCTAATAATTTCTTGTCGGCGATTTACAATCTCAACCGCAGTGGCTAATTCAATCGGTAAATTAACTCTAATTTGATTTAGCTGATCTAGCAATAAATTTAGACTTAAAACAGTTAATTCTGTTAAAGGAATACGAGATCCACTTATAACTATTTCTTCTAAGTCGTCTAATTCAGTTTCAATCTTAAAATTAGATGAGGAATTATTAGTTATATTTTCTTGTCCTTCCAACTCATTATCTTGAGTTAGATTATCTTGATAATAATTTGTTTGTACCATAATTTAAACTGCTTCTTTGAGTTATTTGTAACTTAAATAACTAATAATTGCCAGTAAAAATTAGATATTTATCAGCCTAAAATTACTTTTTAGTATTTTTTCCTCAATTTGCTACTGGTTTTGGTACTTTTGATACATATCTTGAGCAACATTCGCCGAAACTAAATGATCGATTGACCCTCCAAAATGAGCGATTTCTTTAACAATACTACTGCTTAAAAAACTATATTCTTTAGTGGTAGCCAGAAAAACTGTTTCAATTTCATGATTTAAAGTTTTATTTGTATGTGCCATTTGTAACTCCTTTTCAAAATCCGAGAGAACTCTCAAACCTCTCAACAATACTCCAGCCTGATGTAGTTTTGCATATTCAACTGTCAAGCCAATAAAACTATCAACCTTGATATTTTTAATATGTTGAGTGCATTTTTCGATTTGCCCCATTCTTTCATCTATGGTAAATAATGATTGTTTACTCGGATTGGAAAGAACCGCTACAATCACTCGCTCGAATAGTTTTGCGCCTCTTTCAATAATATCAATATGACCTAAAGTAACTGGATCAAAACTGCCTGGATAAACTGCAATCATAATTTTAAATTTTTCTCTGTTCCACAAAATTTAGACATTGACCGTTAGTTTTTCAGGCTTTGGTTCGGGTTCAGACTTAAAAATAAGCAGTAAAGCTTTGATAAAGCTAGCAGCAGGTACTGCTAAAATTAAGCCCAGAAAGCCTCCTAACTGCGCTCCAATCAACAAAGAAAGTAAAATTAAGACAGGATTTAAGCCAGTAAACTCTCCCAAAAGACGAGGAGCAACTACGCTTTCAACTATTTGCTCAATTATAAAGGCTACTATCAGAACACGTAATCCTAGCCAAATACTTTTTAAAGCCATCAGTAAGCTAACCAAACTAATGCTGAAGGCTGCGCCAAAAGGAAAAAGTGCCATAATCCCCACAACTAAACCAAACAAGAAACCAAAGGGAACTTGAATAATGAAAAATGCCACGGTAATGCTAATCCACATTACAGAAGCAACCGTTAACTGTCCGACAAAATAGTTATTAAAGGTTCGCTTGAGCGATTCACGAATCCTAACTCTTGATTCATCAGGAAAAACTTGGAATAAATCTTGCCAAAGTTCGCTGCCGTGCAGCAGCAGGTAAAAAGTTAAAACTATAGTTAATACTAAGTCTAATAAACTACCAACTACCGAAAAGAAACTGCCCAAAATTTGCCCGCTTAACTGCTGTAATTGGGAAGAAATGCGACCTAAAGAATTGGTAATTAAGGTACTAATGCTAATCGGAAAATTGCGCTCATCAGCCCAAGTTTCAAATACCTTTGCTTGCTCACTACTCGATGCTACCCAGCTAGGTAAACGCTCTAATAGTCCATTTATCTGATCGATCACGACGGGAATGACTGTAACTCCAATTACGGTCAATAGTAGTATACCCGATAGTAAAACAATAAGAATTGCGATCGCTCTAGGAAGACGGCGTTCTTCTAACCAGCGAACAGGGTAATCTAGGATAAATGATAGCAAAGTTGCGGTGGCAAGGATAGTAACTAAAGATTGAAAATATCCAAATACCAATATCAGCAGCCAGCCATTTAAAACCAATAGGGGTAAAACTAACCCTCTAGTCAACCATTTCGGTAATTTAGTAATTGTATCGATCATATTGTCGGTATTTGAGAGAGTCTAAGCCAATAATCTATCTTCAAAAAACATCATAATAGACCTAATGCCAAAGGTGGGAAAAACCTGGTTAAGCTTTACGATTTAGAATTAGGCGTTGCATAGCTGCACAAAGGCGCCTGGTTTGCCGCATATATGATTATGAACAAAGAAAATTAATGATATCTCCTAGTCTCTTAGCCCCCCAGTCAGCCTCTACCATCCCATGAAGGTGCAACGCAACGCCCAGAATTGTTTGACATTGGAGGTCTTGTCAGCCTTAAATTAGCTCACACTTTTAATGTCTAGCTAAGAGGTTAATGCTTATTAATAACTAAGCATCAAAATTAAATAATTCACACAACAGAAGATTGCTCATTTCTAGTTTTAGATACTGTTTTAGAAAGAGTTAGTTTTGTACCATCCCTATTCCAGTGTACGCAGTCAAAAACCTCGTGCAGAATCGAAAAGCCTCTACCATTTTCAGCTTCTTCTTTGGGTAATTGTGCAGCAATTCTATGGTAACTATTAAGACACTCATGTCCTTCAGCAAATCCGCTGCCTTCATCTGCAATTACCCACGAGTATTCTTGGTTAGTAACTACAAACGTTACAATAATGGTTTTACTGGGATCGAGCTTATTACCATGTTTAGCTGCATTAACTAACGCTTCTTGTAATCCCAACCTTACTTCTGCCCGCCATTCTGGAGGTACGCTTGCTAGTAGTAAATCGAGAACGGGGCAGAGATAAAGTGTTGAAGTGAAGCTCAACGTACTCCACTTACTTCTATTCCAGGGAATAGGAATGGCAATCACTAATTTGTACCTCTAGGTTAAATTATAGGATTTTTGCTGTTAAAAATTTATGTTTGTAGCTTTGCTAGCATTCAAACTTTAGAATGGCGAAAGTTGCTCATGGTAGATAACACAGTGCTTGAATGCATTAATATTTGTGCCTACTTTCTGTAAAAATAATCTTTAACAATTTCTTCCCTGAAATGAATTGCTCAGGTAAGTGTTTAATTTAACAGCTAAAAGCATATTGTTCCTCTTAAGGTTTTTCGAGTAATCACTATATTCACATATACTATAGATTATACTAAATTTTGGGACAAAATTATAAATAGAACAATCGCAAAACAGTATACGGCAAGACATTTAATCTAAATAATTTTGTTTTATTTATTTACGCAAATAAACTTATGTCCTGTTTAGAATTACATAACACTCAACATGAGTAGTTTGAGGAAAAAAGTCAGCAGGTTGAACATATACAGGTTGATACGTACCTGATTGAGACAATAACCTAATATCTCTAGCCAAGGTTGCAGGTTTACAGCTAATATAAACAATTCTAGATGGCCGTAAATTAAGTAATGCTTCAATCACCTGAAGATCGCATCCTTTTCGAGGAGGATCGAGAACAAAAATATCTGGTTGTGGCTCAATTTGCTCGATTATGTTTTTGACTTTACCTGTGCAGAAAATAACGTTATTAATGTGGTTAAGCACAGCATTGTTTTGAGCCTGTTGAATTGAAGTAGGATTAATTTCTATGCCTGTAACCTGCCTTACTTTCTGTGCCAAGGGTAAGCTAAATGTACCAATGCCACAATAAGCATCGATAACAGTTTCATTTCCTGTAAGGTTCAACTGTTCGATAATTGCCTGAAATAACAATTCGGCTGCATGAGTATTAACCTGAAAAAAAGTGTCAGCAGCAATCTCTAGTTCTACTCCTGCAAAGATTTCTCGCAGATAAGATTTACCTGCTATGGTGATAGTTTTTTGACCTAAAATAGCATTGGTGCGATCGCTATTAATATTTAAGCATACTCCCACGAGTTCAGGATATTTATCTAGCCAGATTTGCGCCTGTTCTTTTATACTCAAGAGATTTTGAGCTGTTGTCACCAAAGTAAGTAACATTTCTCCTGTATTGCTACCAATCCTGAGAGAAAGATGACGTAACTTCCCTTGATGGCTAGCTTCATTGTAGATTGACCAACCTCGTTCTTGAATATCTTGCTTAACTTCTTTAAGTAATGGATGCAAACGCTCATCCTGCACAGGACACTGATTTAGATTGATCAACTTATGGCTACTCTGTTGATAATAGCCAGCTTGAACTTGTCCTGTAGCCGACCTAGCGAGAGGATAAGTAGATTTATTACGATAGTTGAGAACATTTGATGTATGCAGAATTGGCTGTACTTCAATGTCTGACAAACCCCCAATACGTTGAAAAGCTTGAATTATTTGTTGACGCTTGGCTTCCCTTTGATAGACTGGAGTAATATGCTGCCACTGACAACCACCACATTTGTCAGCCACTATACAATTAGGGCGTATACGGTGGGTCGAGGTTGCCAATAATTGCTCAACTCTTCCCCTAGCAAATTTAGCTCTAGATTGAATTATTTTAGCGTAAACGCGATCGCCCGTAACTGTATTAGGCACAAAAACAACCCTACCTTCATGCCTTCCTACCCCTTCACCGCTAGTATTTAGGTCAGTTATTTCTAATTCAACTGTTTGACCTTGCTGTAATTTTTGATTCATTTATTAAGAATAAATTATTTAAGCCAAGATGTTTGATTTCCTTCAAGCTCGTTTAAAACAATTAATCTTAGTTGTTGTTTTCTCACTATTAATTATCCAGCCAACTTACGCAGTTACAGCCACCGATATTCTTCTTTGATAAAGTTCAAAGTGAAACAAGGCTTTAAACAAAAAAAGCATCAATGGCTTTGATACTGGAATAAAAAAAAAGTTAAACAATATCTAATTATATCGCCAATAAAAGCGATTTAGAGCAAGGAGGATATGATGTTAAACTAAGCCACCCAGTCATCTGGGCGACTCGTCTTCAGAACGCATCATGCGACTTTCATCGCAATACGCTCCTTTCCAATTAGGCTCTGATTATATAAGTACTAGCTAGACTATAGTTGGAATGTCACTAATCCAAATCCATTTTGATTGTTCAAAATGTTTGTGAACTTTTTGAAAGTGTTCATTTGAAGTTCAGTTGTCTAGGTTTTTTGTGGCTGATGGATAGTTAAATCCATCTTTAGCCTTAACCTTTGCTGGTAGTCCCCATGCTATGATGCACGTTCATAGCAAACGAGTCGCACGTATATCTTTATATTATGCAATGGTTCTACCCTACTATTTGAGATTTCTAATTGGAGACCGATGAATTAAGTGCGAAAATAGACCTATTAATATATTTGTGGTTCAAAATTTATCTATGCAGTCACCAGCTATAGGACAGCATAAGCAGCTTACTTGTCCGAATCTACCTTTAGGAGTATATCGAGAAGTAGCTGCTCATTTACGACAGGTACAAGGAATTGATACCAGTCTAATTCTTCGCTCGATTGAACATGACGAATCTGAAAAGTTTGATTATTACCAAAGCCAAGTTGCAGCTTTAGAAATTAAATACACAGATAAAACAGACGAAACTGCTCAAGAACAAGTCGCAGCGATTCTAGATTATTATGCTCGACGTTACAACTCTTGGGTAGATTACAGCGTATATAAATCCAAAAAGCTAAAAGCGCGAAAAAGCGAAGCAGCGCGGTGGACAGGTTCCCTGGCATAAAGCGATGAAGTGTGGTCTTGGGGGTTTCCCCCATGAACAACTTCATCAAGAAGCGACTGCTTCAAGAAGCGTTGTGGTGAAGCAGTTGCGTTGCGGAGGTTCCCTCCGTTGCGAGACACCCTCAGCAGTCGCTCATGGGGGAACCCGTCCACCGCAACTGTCTCACCGCGTCGGCGTAAGACGCAAGGGAATGCTGACTTAGCAAGGGAATGCTTTCCGATGCTGAACCCGAAGGGGGGTTCCCTCCGTTGAGCTACATGCGGACAAGTCCTTTGTTGAGCAAGAAGCTAATAGCCAAAAGCTCAAAGCTAACATTTAGTAATAAGTTAGAATTCAGCACATTAATTAACATGACTCTGAGCCATTTTCTTTAGTTCCTCATTGGAGACACAGCGACGCTCAGAACAATAAGCCATGAGACTTACACCATTAAGCATTTGAATCGTGCTAACTCTAACTCTAAAATCATCGGTCAAAAACCAGCAGCGTTCTTGCCCCTGGTTATTGTCGTAGTCTGTGTTAATAGTTAAGATGCCGTCTTCGCCAAACCAGTAGCGACTAATCACTGGTAAGCCATCGACGTAACCTTTATCGCGAATCAGTTTGCCACTGCGTCCTATTTCGTCATCAGGAACATCAATTAAAATGGCAGCATAGTTAGGATTTGGCTCTTTTTCTTCTAGATTATCTTGCCAACTAAAGCTACCGCCACCCTTCGCCTTACTAGGATCTATCTTTTGCACATCGCAAACCTGCTTAACTTTTGGGTCATCAGGCTTAATAACCTTAATAATTAAGTTGGATTCTCCTGATTCATCCGCCACAATGTCAAAATGATGAACGCTTCTTTCTGTATACCATTTGCCTTCGCTCTTGCGAAAAAACTCCATCATGGTCATGGGTACAGTTAAACGCATATAAAAACTTGCTCCTAAAAATTCTCTTCCTAAAATAAGTTTAATATCAGGACAGAATATTTAGCTTTCTCAGTTTGAGTAGTTTATAGCTACTTATCTTTACCGTTCCAGTTTAGGTGCCACAATATATAATATTCAAGCCGAGCAAACTTTCTTCCTAGCTGCAATGGCAATCAAAAGATCTTCCGACTCATCCAACTCAACCCCGAAACAGACATTTCAACCCCGCCAACGTCAATCTGAACCAGAGTTGATGTTGCCAAAAGCAAACCAAGAGGAAACGGAAAATACTGAAGATAAAATCCGTCCTCAGCGATTATCAGACTATATAGGACAAAAGGATCTCAAGGGGATTCTTAATATTGCGATCGCAGCAGCCAAAGGTAGAAAAGATTCTTTAGACCATCTGCTATTGTACGGTCCTCCAGGGTTAGGTAAAACCACCATGTCTTTGATCTTAGCCACAGAAATGGGAGTCAACTGCAAAATAACTTCCGCACCAGCTTTAGAGCGTCCCAGAGACATTACAGGACTACTGGTAAATCTTCAGCCAGGAGATATTTTGTTTATCGATGAAATTCATCGCCTAAATCGGATGACGGAGGAATTACTCTATCCTGCTATGGAGGATTTTCGTCTGGATGTGACTATTGGTAAAGGACAGACTGCCAAAACCCGCAGTATTTCTTTGTCTCCCTTTACTCTTGTGGGTGCAACCACCAAAGCTGGTTCTCTTTCCTCACCGTTGCGCGATCGCTTTGGTATTATTCAAAGACTACGCTTTTATGAGCTTGATGAACTAACTTTGATTGTCAAACGCACCGCAGAAATTATTAGTACGCCGATAACCGAGTCAGGCGCGATCGAAATTGCTCGTCGTTCTCGCGGAACACCCCGTATTGCTAATCGCCTGTTAAGAAGGGTTAGAGACTACGTGGAGGTGGAAAAAGCCGAAACTATTACCGCAGAATTAGCAGCGATCGCTATGGACTTATTTGATGTGGATCGAGAAGGTTTGGATTGGACAGATCGCTTGGTATTAAATACTATTATCAAACAGTTTAAAGGCGGTCCAGTCGGCTTAGAAGCGATCGCTGCTGCTACAGGAGAAGATCGCAAAACTATTGAAGAGGTTTATGAGCCATACCTGTTGCAAAACGGTTACCTAAGTCGTACCCACCGAGGTAGAATGGTTACCGCTAAAGCTTATGAACATCTAGAATCTTCTAGCCATGAATCTAAATTCTGTTGATATTTTATCTTCAGACTTGATTCAAATTTTATTTTAATTTGATGATATCATAGTATGTATGAAAATCCAAGCGTTAAATATTAAGACTGGGGATCATATTATTGCCTACTTTAAAAATAAAATGCAGGTATGCACCGTAAAACATATTTCTATTTCAGATAAAACCAACATAAAACTATCAGTGTTTCTCGGCGATCGCTATCGCTATTCAAGCTCAGGTACGATTAATTTTGACTCAAAAGCTTTAGTCGATTTAGCTGATTAAATCTTATTTTTGTTAATTAATACCTTAGTTTTAATTAGTTTTATTAAACAGTTTAATGCTGGTTTTGTTGGTTAGAAAGCGATCGCTGCTGCTACAAAAGGTAAATATTGCACCACAAGGATAATTATCTTTGATCGAGATTCTGATTTCATGAGCTTCAATTTTTGGCGTTGGTAAATCAGGGTATGAAAAAGAGAAAGCGATCGCTAACAACGAAAATTATTTTTGATACAAGGAACAGGAACATCCCAGAATTGAAGATAATGAATAAGTAATCGAATCGAATGTCTGAGCATTGTTTTAGATTTGGAATAACAAAGGGTTTTTCGTTTTAAACGAGCTAGATAATGTCTGAGCCTAGTATTCTCACCTTCAACACGAGTCATGTAAGTTTTACTAACAATCTGGTCGCCATCAGCAATAAAGTTCGGATAGACTTTCCAGCCGTCTGTCACGTAAAAATAGCACTTCCATTTACTGAGCATATCCCATAATGGTTTGAATGTTGCTGCACTATGGTCTCCAATAACCCATCCTAAAATACCTGGTTGGAAATGATCTACGGCCGTCCACAGCCAAATCTTGTTTTCTTGGCAAGCGTTCCCTTGCGCCTGTCGGCGACGCGGGGTCTTGCCGCTTTTTTAGAACCCACGAATGTTTCTAACTCATCTAATTCTCCCACTTGAGGAATGTTTTCAGGCTCATAGGCATCAGGTAACAATTCTCCTACTTCTCTAACCCAATTCATTATTGCAACATGACTTACGCCCTTCACTCTTCCTATTGCTCTTAAACCCATACCGTTAACATACATTTTTAAACACTCATGTTTAAACTCGTTCGAGTAACCTCTGTGTGTTTGATAACAATCTAGAAATTGCCTTTGGCAATCCACACAAATGTAGTTTTGTTTACCTTTCTTGTTGCCATTTTTGTGAATGTGCTTAGATTTGCATTCAGGGCATTGCATTGATTTTCAAAATTGTGATTGATTACTTGGTTAGCGATCGCACTACCACAAAATCATACCTTAAATTACCAACGCCATATTTTTAATCCCGTTAATTTTAATCAATCTACTTCAAGATCTACACACAGTAAGATTAATAGTTCTCAAAGTAGGCTATATCAATATAGTACCGCTTCGCTCTTTGTAGGCGAGCGATATTAACGTATAGTTCAATTTCAACATCGCCAAGGAACGCTGCCCTAGCAAGTGAATGTGCGAAAGGGAGTAGTAAGTTATATGAAATAAAAAAAGAATGATACAGATAAACTTTCCCCAAGTCCCTCAACCGTAGCAAATATCTAACTTGTTATTCAACGTGAATTCGTATTGAAGCTAAAACCCTCACTGTAAGCTGATTATAAAAATGTGTTTTATCTCTATATTTTTATTTATACTAATTATTGCAGTTAGTTAAAAGGCTTATAGCTACCTTAACCGTTTAATTGTCTTAACCCGAAGGTAGCGTTATTCACTACTTCCTACTTGAGCAAAGCAATACTAATTTCCTTCCCGTTAAGAAATGACATGAATGCGATTAGCTTGAAATCAAATCATTATTTGGTCGCGATACTATCGGTTGCGATTGCCCTGACTCTTTCACTCACGATCGAGAATTTATGGGAGCGTTCTTTTGTTTCACCGTTCTTGGCGGCTGTAGCCATCACATCCTGGTATGGTGGGAGAAAACCAGGGATTGTCGCAGTCGTTTTAGCAATCATCGCCTGTAATTGCTTTATCTTTATTCCTTTTGATTCAATTAACACCAGAACCACTACTAGCTTTGTTCGGAATGCTCAGTTTATTCTGACAGCTTCGGCGATCTGCTATATCACTGGACAATTGAGATTCACAACTCAACGCCTAACTCTCACCAATCAAACATTAAAGAAAGAAATTCAGGAACGCATTAAAGTTGAAGCAGCCCTCAAAGCTTCCCAAACAGAACTTAGTGCTGTGTTTTTAGCAATTCCCGATCCGCTCTTTGTCATTGATGCACAAGGGCTTATATTAAGAGCAACCCTCGTTGCGTCAGAGAAGCTATATCGACCGCTTGACGAACAGATAAATCGAACCTTAGACGAAATTTTTGAGCCACCGCAAGCGAAGAAATTGCTTAGTTATATTCAGCAAGCGTTACAGACTCAACAGATTGTAACGGCTGAGTATAACCTGATGCTGAGGGGGCAAGAAACTTGGTTTGCTGCTCACATTTCACCCATCTCAGAAGATGCTGTTATTTGGCTGGCACGGGATATTAGCGATCGCAAACGTGCTGAAGCAGCTTCAATTATAGACGAGCGTAACCGCATGGCAAGAGAAATTCACGATACCCTCGCTCAAACCTTTACTAGTATTTCTCTGCAACTCAACAATGCACAGTACTATGCTACTCATGACTCTAAGATCGCCTGGAACATGATCGAGCAGGTTAAAAAGCTAGCACATTCTGGACTTGCCGAAGCTCGTCGCTCTGTATGGTCGTTACATCCTGATGCCGATGAATATCGAGACTTAGCTGAATCTTTACAGCGATCTCTAACTCAACTGACGCTTAATATACCGTTGCAAACTGACTTCAAGATTATAGGAACGCCCCAACCATTACCGCCCGATATTGGCATGAATTTATTGCGCATCGGACAGGAAGCTATAACAAATGTATTGCGTCATGCTAGAGCAAAAAATCTGGCGATCGAGCTTACTTTTAAACCAGATACAATTGTACTTCAAATTCAAGATAATGGACGAGGATTCAATCCGCAGGCTGTCTTAGATCGCGGTGGTTTTGGTCTAGTAGGAATGCAACAACGCTGCGATCGATTGGGCGGAAAAATTACCGTTGACAGTCAAAGCGATCGCGGAACTTGTATTGTGATTGAAACTCCGCTTGTTTTTCCAATACCATAATTGCCAATCTTATTATCCTAGCGATCTAAAGGGTAAGCGAAAAGTTAGAAGAGCTTAGGGAGTAAAGAGTAAATAAATTGTTCTAATGTTTGGACGTAAAGCCCATATATAGGCTTTAATAATCTTGCCAACACTTGTTGATTATTGCTTTTTAGAACGATCGCTTCGCCAAATTCTAAATTTGAGCTAGAACTGGCTTTCTTGTAGACACCGCCTGTTCGATAATATCAGCAGCTTTGCCAACTCTTCCTGCTTTTCTCATTGCTTTTTGAAATTGTACAGCATTAATTGTATAAGATTCACTCGTTAAGACTTGCTTAATAGCTCTTTGTAACGTCTCTACACTTACCTTCTTTAAAGGTATAACTTCACCTGTGCCTGTCCAAGCGATTCTGGATGCAACTCCAGGCTGATCGTTAGTTATGGGAATAGCTACCATCGGCACTCCATTGCTTAGAGATTCTAAGGTAGTATTCATTCCTGCATGAGTAATGGTGAGAGTGGCTTTTTGCAATAGTTCTAATTGAGGTGCATAGCCGACAACAATAGTATTTCCAGGCAACTCTGGTAGAGAATCGGGAGTTGCTCCACCACCTAAAGCAATAACTAATTGAACATCTAATCCAACACAAGCTTCTGCAATCATCTCAAAGATCCAAAGTAATCGATTTTGTAATGTTCCCATGGACGCATAAACCAATGGTTGTCCAGTTAGTTTTTCATAGGGAAAATCTACAGGCTCTCGACTAACTGGATTATTAAATGAGCCAGTGAAATGAAAGCAAGCAGGTAATTCTTGTCTAGGAAATTCAAATTCAGCAGGTTGTTGACTGATCTGGGCTAACTGAGAATAGTTTTGATCGTAGCTATGATAACGAGATAAATTCCATTGCTCACGGCGTTCTGAGAGAACTTTTCGTAAAGATTTTCCTACAAGATCGAGTAATATATAACCCACTTTATTGCGTATAATGCCTTGCCAAGAAGGGTCATAATTCCAAGATGTATTGAAAGGAGGAACACTCGGATCTCGATTAAGCATCATTGCGTTAGCAATGCTTATAAAGGGAATATTTAGATATTCGGCGACAGTCCCCCCTTCTGGAGATATTTGATCGATTAATAATGCTTCTATACCAGTTACTTTTATTGCTTCTGGAGCATCACGAAGACACATTTCGGCTGTATTAGCAATCCAGTCCAGGGTATATTTTAATGCCTTAAATCCACCTAAATTACCTAGTTGAGTAAATAACTCTTTGGTTGCTCCTGGAGGAAAATCAGATTGACCCATCACCTGAAACTCTAATCCTGCTGCAATAGCTTTTGCTTGAGCATCTGCAATACCTAATACAGTAACGCTATGTCCTCGTTTTTTGAGTTCATAACCTAGAGTCGTCATGGGATTTAGATGACCAGCAGCAGCAGGGCAGATGATTCCAAAGTGAGTCATAAAGTTTACTTAGAATACTTTTTCAATTAACAATTAAGTTTAAGTTGTTGGGTAACTCATTTAAGCGCATTATTTATTTTAATTGATAATTATCAAAGAAATCTTGTTTAGTTACTAATGATTGAAGTGACTGCAACAGCAACATCAGGAAATGCTAAAGGATAAATCAAACCTTCACTTAGAGTTGATTTGGAAGCGTATTCAGCATCTTGAGGTTGTCTAAAAACAATAAGCTGTCTTTTTTTGAGATTAGCTACCCAATATTTTTTAATATCAACTTCTGCATAGATTTTGGTTTTAATATTTAAGTCCTTTTCCAAACTAGTATTAAAATACTCGATTAACCAAAAAATATTCTCAGGATGAGGATGATGAGATAAGTATTCTCGCCCTAATTTCTGCACGATCGCAATATCCGATCTGGTTCGCTTAAAATTTTAGCGTTTACTTTTTAGCTAATTTTGTCTAGAAATATATTTTTGCCATATAGCTAAATCCTCAGGGCGATCCACATCTGATAAAGTTTTAAGGTAATAAGTGTTTAAGTTTAATTGATTGGCGATCGCTTTGGTTTGATTTAATACTCGATCTGTTCCCCAATTTATATCTGCAAACAATTCGGGTATAGTATGATTTAAGCCAATTAGATAGTATCCTCCATCCGTAGCCGAACCTATTAGCAAATCTTGTTTAGGCAATAAATCAAAAGCCTCTTCTAATATTGGCTGATTAATATCGGGACAGTCAGTACCAATAGTTACTACTCTTTTGCTTCCTAAACTAAAAGCGCGCTCAAATGCCGATCGCATTTTTTTACCCAAATCTCCCGCAGCTTGGGGAATATATTCAAGATCTTTTCCTAGCCATTCTGTCAGCAGTTGCTTATTTCCTCCCGCAAAATGTATTTCTATAGTGATGTCGCGATAGGATTTAAGAAGTTTGGCGGTTTTAAGCGTATGTTCTGTCATTTGTCGCTGTAATTTGGCTGCACCTGCTGCACCCAAAGCTGGAATCATGCGAGTTTTTGTTTTTCCCGCTTCAGGATAACGACTGAAGATAATTAAAGTTTCGCTCATGAAATAAGCAGTTGAACAAAATAAAGTTATCTTCCTACAGTTTCATATATTTAGATCGGCAACGCCACTTATGATTTGTCTTGCCATTGACTATAGGGATGTTTAACTAAGCTGGCATTAAAGTACTTTTTATCGTTAACTTCTTTATCAATCCAGTTGGGCAAATTTACCTGTTGCTCTTCATTTTCCAATTCTACTTCAGCAATAATTAATCCTGCATTATCTCCAAAAAATTCATCTACTTCCCAAGTTAGATTATCCAGGTTAACTTTATATCTAATCTTTTCAATCAAGGGTTTAAGACATAAGGTACTTAGCATCTCTTCGGCATCCTCCATTGGGATAGGATATTCAAATTCTGAGCGAGTGTAGCCTGTGGTTTCACCCTTGATCGTTATATAGCCTTGCTTATCAATAGTTCTCAGTCTAACTGTCGTCTTGTTACCTGTGGGGATATAACCCTGACGATATTTTGCTCCTGTAACTGATAAATCATGCTTATAAGACTGCCATTCATCTTTCTTGACCAGATACTTTCTTTCAATTTCCTTTCCCATTTTTTTGCAGTAAAGTATGACCCGATTACATTGAGAAGCGATCGCTCTTATAAATTAGAGCGATCGCTTTTTGCATTAAAATTAATTCTAATAGTATTCTTAATGACTAGAATGATAAATTATCTACTTCCAAACTCACTCCATAATTGCGCTTGATGAGGAATTACCAAATTAGAGTTGGCAGGTGCTACATTTTGAGTTTGGGGTTGATCGAGATAAGCGCGAGTCGCAGTGTATCCAACCACAAACATAGAAAAAGCTGCTAAAGAAAACCCTAAAGCTTTGTCTAAAGTAGAAGTATTATTGTTAGATGTTTGTAAATGCATTTATCGAAGCCTCAAAAGTTTTATTTTTTCTATATTAATTATCTCAGAAAAAATGTAACAATGGCTACTTTTTACAAAAATTTATTTAATTGAAGGATGGTTGCTCGGTGACTGATTCAATAACTTGGTCTACTAAAGAGAAAGGAAGGTTTTGATCGTGGGAAGTAATACCGTGTCCGATGCCTGCTACTAATCCTAAAATTGCAGGAAGTAAATACGATGCTAAGTTGTTCATTTGGGTTTCTTTTCTAGCTTTATCCCAGGATTGCATCGGTTCGGGCTAAATTTTGTAGCAAAACTTACTAAAGCTCAACAAGAGTTAAGCAAATATGCGTTTGATACATTACTATAATTCAAGTATTGCAAAATAATCAAAAATTTGGCTCAAATCTAGCTAATTAACTTGAGTAATTGACCAAGGAAGTTCTCGATTGGCAAACATAGGTACAACTTCGCCATACAGGTTGGGAACTTTATAAACAATAGGCTCTAAAGTTACAGATTTTTTTGGTGGAGTAATGTTGTAGATCCGTTGAGCATTATCAGATATAAAAGCCTGTAAATTGGCGATCGCCTGATGCTGTTCAAATAATTCTACCAAAGCCTGGAGGGCGATCGGCGCAGTAAAAATCCCTGCTGCACAACCACAAGCTTCTTTTTTATCGATGGGGTGGGGTGCGGAGTCGCTACCAAACATTAATTTGGGATGAGCGTTGATAGCTGCATCAACTAACGCTTCTCTGTCTTCAGGACGTTTGGCGATGGGTTTACAGAATAAATGAGGTCTAAGTAGTCCCCCTGCCAAGTCATCTAAGGTAATGATCAAATGATGCAGGGTAACAGTTGCATGAAGATTTTCATAATTATCTAGCAAGGATACGGCATCGGCAGTAGTAATATGCTCCATGATAATTTTTAGCTTCGGAAATTTCTGTGCCAAATGTTCAAAAATAGGCAGAAACAGTTTTTCTCTGTCCATCACAAAGCCATGAGTTTCCCCGTGTACCATTAGCGGGATTTCCAACTCTTCTAAATGCTTAACTGTAGTTTCTGCTTTACTCAAGGCTGATACTCCAGCTTCGCTATTAGTCGTAACTCCCGCAGGATAAAGCTTAACCCCAAGAATATACGGCTTAAGTTGCTCAAGCTCTTGATAGCTATATTCCTGGAAAAACAAGGTCATATAAGGTTCAAATACATCTTGACCAATAATCGATTTAATTTCCTTAATATATCCTTGCAACCGCTCTAAATTATTCACCGCAGGAACAAGATTGGGCATTACTACCCCTCCTGCAAACGAGTATGA
The DNA here is from genome assembly GCA_965218345.1 of Waterburya sp. Classification (GTDB taxonomy): domain Bacteria; phylum Cyanobacteriota; class Cyanobacteriia; order Cyanobacteriales; family Xenococcaceae; genus Waterburya. Next base: position 2,477,025 of record CBDCKS010000002.1, on the reverse strand, counting down.
GCTATGAGGGATAACCGTTTGCGCCATTTTTCCCTCACGAAAATGAAGGTGCATATCTAAGGGCGAATTGATGACGACTTGTTTTGTTTGATTCATTAGGAATTCTCAGACCAGCAAACAGGTGAGCTATATAATAAATCCATAAATACCATAGCAAGTGTTCGCTGCTTACTGTAATAAATGTCAGGCATAGTCGTTACAATTTTATCTGCTGAAGAAATTCGCCGTACTTTAAATCGTCTGGCTTCGCAAATTATTGAAGAATCAGGGGATTTATCTAACATGGTTTTATTAGGTATTCATACTAAAGGAGTACCTTTAGCTAGTTTAATAGCCAAACAGATCGAAATCTTAGAAAGTACTTCCGTTGCCGTTGGCGCGATCGATGTTACTTTTTATCGTGATGATCTAGATAAAATTCGTACTCGCATTCCCGCCCAAACCAAAATTCCTCTCGACTTGACAGGAAAAACTGTGGTGTTAATCGATGATGTAATCTATAAAGGTCGTACTATTCGTGCTGCGCTCAATGCCGTTACTGAATATGGTAGACCTCAAGTCATTAGATTGGCGGTACTTGTAGACAGGGGACATCGAGAATTACCTATCCATCCTGATTTTGTTGGCAAAATGCTGCCTACTGCCTCAGAAGAAAAAGTCAAGGTTTATGTCAATGAACTTGATGGTAAAGATGCAGTGGAATTAATTAAAGATTAGGTAAGGAAGATTGAAGGCTAGTATTTTGTAAGCTATATTTATGTTACAAAAATATTATCTGATTTAAAAGTTTGTCATGACCTATAGCCTCAGAATTGCTGACTTGCCTATTAGTGAGCGTCCCCGTGAAAGGTTAATGGCTGTAGGTGCAAAAAACCTAACCGAAGCAGAACTTTTAGCTATTTTAATCAGTACTGGACAGACAAAAGGTAATTTATCAGCAATTGGGTTAGCGCAACACATATTACAAGAATTGGGTAAACATCAGCGATCGCCTTTAGATATGTTGCGAGACGTTAATCCTCGCGAGTTGATGCGTATTCCTGGCATTGGTCCTGCTAAAGCTGCTACTATCATTGCTGCTGTGGAGTTAGGCAAACGCACCTTTAAATTTCGTCCAAATGAAAGAGTCAACGTTGATAGTCCCGCTTCGGCTGCTGCGATTTTGAGCAATGATTTAATGTGGCAAGATCAAGAGCGATTTGCCATAGTAATGTTGGACGTAAAAAATCGTTTGCTGGCAACCAAAATCTTAACTATTGGCACAGCTACAGAGACTTTAATTCATCCCCGTGAGGTTTTTCGAGAGACTATTCGTCAGGGTGCAACTAAGCTGATTATTGCTCATAATCATCCATCTGGAAATTTAGAGCCTTCGAGTGAAGATATTTATTTGACTGAACAATTACTCCAAGGTTCGCAATATTTAGACATTCCTGTGTTAGATCATCTGATCTTAGGTAATGGCGATCATCAAAGTCTCAGGCAAAAAACAGATTTATGGCAACGTTATCCGCAAACAGAATAGAGATTAACAATTGAACCGTATCCAGTTTGAAACCAGGAGTTTTTAAGTTGACTGTTCGTAAGTAGCAAGTAGCAAGTAGCAAGTAGAAATTATATCCTGCTATTTGACTAGCTCAATCTCCGATTCAAAAACTACGGTTTTCTATATAGACGGGGTTTAGCTGCATATTCTTAAATTAGCGATCGCCAAATCTATGCTTGTCCATAAAAATATATAATCTCAATTTTTTCTCCCAATTAATTTTTGGCAATGCCAAAATGGTGAGAATTGAAACAATCATCAGAATTCTTTAGTAATTACTAAAAAAATCTAATTCAATATTGGTGTGAGTGAGGAACGTTTGCAATGTCTGGATTCTGGGTCAAAGCTAGACAAATACTGCCTATTTGTGCTGCTTACTTATCGTTATCTGCGAGTATTGAAGCTGCTGAATTACCCAAATTGAGCAGCTTCAATTTAAATCAAAAGCAATTTATTCCACAGATTTCTAGCAATTTTTATTCAGAACAAAACACTAGTGCCTTATTATTAACCCAGATTAATAATGTCTATCAACTACGGGATATCAAAACTACAGATTGGTCTTACGCAGCATTAAAAGACTTGGTTGAACGCTATGGTTGCATTAGCGGATTTAGCGATCGCACTTTTCGAGGAGAACAAGCTATTTCTCGTGTCGAGTTTGCAGCAGGATTAAATAGTTGTCTAAATAAAATCGAAAGTTTAATTAGCGATTCTGACAGCCTTCCCCAGACAGATGTAGATACTGTTTTGCGCTTAATACAGGAGTTTCAGTCAGATCTAGCCATTCTTAAAGGGAAAACAGACGGCTCTCAGGCAAGACTGCAAGATTTAGAAGCTACGCAATTTTCTACTACCAGTAAGCTTAGGGGAGAGGCGATTTTGGGACTAGGTAGCCTTTTATCTGGCGATCGCGAAAATAACACGATTTTTGGCAGTAGATTAAGGTTAAATATAGAAACTAGCTTTAGAGGGGACGATTTACTATTAACTAGATTGTCTAGTTTAAAGTTTCCTGGATTTAACCAAGAAATTGGCACTTTTCAGGGTGAATTGGCTTTTGCCGAGCCAGAACAAGATTTTCAATTAGAAGTCTTACAATACACTTTTGGCGTAGGTGATAAGGTTGACTTTATTTTAGGAGCAACAGGAATAGAGGCAAAGGATATTGCCAATACAATCAGCGTCTTAGATGGAGATGGAGGTTCGGGTGCAATTTCCCGATTCGGTACTCGCAATCCTATTTACAATCGATCTAAAGATGCGGGACTGGGAGTTGTGTATCGTCCTATGGAGCAAATTGAAATTAGCGCGGGTTATTTGGCTTCTACTGCTGATAAATCAAATCCTGGAAGTGGCTTATTTAATGGTCCATATAGCGCGCTGGGACAAATTGCGATCGCCCCAACAGACAATCTTAGTTTGGCTGCCACCTACATTCATAGTTACGATCAAAGCGACACCGAGACAGGAACTAATCGAGCTAATTTACAATCACAAACTGCCAAGTTACTGGGAGAAGAAACATCAACCGTCAGCAGTTCCTATGGGCTAGAGCTATCTTGGGCAATTAGCGATCGCCTGATCGTTGGTGGCTGGGGAGGATTGAGCAAGGTTAGTAATCTTAGCAATCTCAATCAACAAATTGAGCGTGGTACCCAAGATATCTGGAACTGGGCTGCAACCTTGGCTTTACCCGACTTAGGCAAAGAGGGCAGCTTAGCGGGATTTATAGTAGGCTCAGAACCTACGGTGACTAGCTCAAGCATCAACACTGATAATTTTGGCGAAGATAGTCAACGCTCCTTACATCTAGAAGCTTTTTATCAATATCAGGTCAATGACAATATTGCCATTACTCCAGGGGTAGTTTTAATTACTGAACCCGATACCGATATCGACTCTGACGATTTGGTTGTTGGCACAATTAGGACTACCTTTAGTTTTTAGTTTTGAGCAAGGAAGCCCGCGTCGACGCAAGAGGGCAGACCCTGCGTCGTTTCTACTGCGCACCCTCGACAGTCGCTACAATGGGGGGAACCCCCACAACAGTTCGCGAAGCGAACTCGCCATTCCCAAAGGGAATGTCGGCAAGCTCCAGCTTGCGTCTCGCAAAGGAACGCTGCCCTAGCAAGGGAATGCTGACCTAGCAAGGGCAAGTCTTGCTTATACGTCATATATCAAATTATCAAATCACCAACGCCGATTAATACAAATAATTAGAAGATGTTGATTTAGCCCCAGAAGCAAACGCCAGCCAAAGAGGAAACTTGAGAACAGATAAGTTCAATATTTCTTCAGTCTCATCAATAATAATCATAGGCAATAACTTTTCTTGAATCAGACGCTCGGCTCTTTGAACCAAAACTTCAGGAGAATCAAACAACACTATGCCTCTATTAGTACCAAAGCTATTTCGCGAGATACCTAAACAATCTTGTAATCCTTTGCGCCATTCACCTAAGTTTTCGGGCGTATCTGTCAACACAAGAATTCTACAGCTATCTCCATACAGACTATGGAGAACTGAAACTACTGCTGAGGCTACCAAAATATTTTGCAGACGGCTTCCCATACTATCAACTGTGCCTCTACCACCTTGAGAGAAAAACCAATTTTGGACTCTTTTGGCGTGAGTGGCTTCAAATGTACGACGTAATTGCCAAGGAGAGCCATAATAATCGGGACTATTACAATATTTATCTAATAGCTGTCGAATGCGCCTACTTTGATCGGTAAAAGTAGGTTCAGAAAACTGAGCTTGTGCAGAGGGTGCTTGGTCTGAGGTGTTTCTAGTTCGGCGAAGTTCCCTCTCGCCTCGTCTACCTCTATCTCTTTCTGGCTCATTGCGGGGATTTTCTCTGTCTCTAATTCTTGCACGGCTTCTAGGGGAGGCTTCTGTAGCTCCTAACTCTAGTTTTTCTGCTGCTGTGGCTAAATCTTGGAGACTACCGACTAAATAGTTTTTAAATCCCTGAACTCTAAGGGCTAACTCTTGGGATGAACCGGCAAAATTACGTCTCATCTCCTGATTAATTCTTTCTTTACGCCGTTCTAGTTTGTCAATTTCAATTTGCAGAGTCGTTTTGCGCTCTTGCAGTTCTTTTGTTCCCTCTTCAATCATCTGTCCAATACTTTGTTGGATATCTTTTACCTGCTGTAACAGTAATTTTTCTTTTTGCTCTTGTAGTGCTTTAATTTCACTTTGCAGATTAGCTTTTTGCTCTTTCAAGTTAATCGTCTGACGATCATCTGAAGTCTGGTTTTCTTTAACAGGATTACCGTTGACTGATATATTTGACTCAGGTTCATCTAACCAGCTATCTACAAATAATTCTGGTTCAGTTTTAGAGTTTTTGGCAGCAGTAAATTCTGGTTCACTATCGACCTTGCTGGGCTTAGTTGATATTTCGTTCTGATTTAATTCTGACTGCTCCAAAACAGCTAAAGGTTCAACTTTCCCCTGAGAATTATCCACTGGGAGAGAATCATCGCCTGAAAGCTCTGAGTCTATAGTCACATCAATCACATCATCTTGTTTAGACCAAGCATCAGTATAGTTTTGCAAGTTTGATTCTTCTTGGTCTGGTTGTAGTTCATTGTCTAGTTCAATAGATTCAAAATTGCTATTGTCTGATTCGGGAATGGAAGGGTTTTCAGAATTCATGAGAACGCCAGGAGTAATGAGTAATATAGTTTACAGTTAAAGACTATGAATATAATTTTCTTTCACGAGGATAGTATTTATTCAAGCAATCTAATAAGGTTTTAGAATCAAAAATAATTGGCAAAAAATGAATGCTATTAACTTCTCGAAAGTAAAACAGTATAGGAATAGGTGACCAAAAAATTTCCCAGTTTAACCATTCACTATAGGGGAAACTACGAATAACTTTGCCAGAGCGTAGAACGTTTAGAGCTTTATCCGTAAATTGCAGTCTGATTAAAATTGTCTGTATTGTTAAAAATAGACCAAATAAAGCGATCGCACCAGCTAACCATAGGGAAACTAAGGTTAAAGTGCCAGCTGCCACCATTAAAAATAGAGGAATTCTATAACTTGGTGAAAGTTCAACGACTTCGGTTGGGTTTTTAGCTTCGATATTAGTAGTCATTTAAATTAGTTGCTGATTAATAGTTTCTATTTTACAACGACCCAAATTTTAGCTGGGTTCGATTTGAGTCAAAAATATATTTAATATCTTTAATTAAGAAACTAACGACCTAAACCCTGAAACATTACCAAAGACATAAAGAAGTTAGAAATAAAAATTGCGATCAATGCCATAAACACTGCCGTTGTGGTTGATTCTCCTACTCCTTTAGCTCCTCCTGTAGTAGTTAGCCCCCAATTGCAGCCAATAACAGCGATCAATACTCCAAAAATCACTGCTTTGATTAAAGCACTAACCAAATCCCATACCTGAATAAAATTTTGTATGGAGTCGATGAAAGTTACATGAGAGATATTGTAAAAACCCTCCGCTACAAGAATGCCTCCAGCTAAACCAAAAGCTAAAGAAAGTATGGTCAGCATCGGTAGCATGAGGCAGCAAGCAAGCAGACGAGGAATCACAAGATAGTCGAGGGGGTCACTTTTTAGCACATACAGAGCATCAATTTGTTGTGTGACTTTCATAGTGCCAATCTCGGCAGCAAATGCTGAACCAACCCTCGCAGCAAGCACTACCGCAGTTAGTACTGGGGATAGTTCTCTGCTCAAAGCTAAGGCTAAAACACCTCCAATTGCCTGTACTGCGCCAAATTTCACAAACTCGCGGGCGACTTGAATTGTAAATACCATGCCCACAAAGGCTGCCGTTACTAGAGCAATTATTAAAGAATCTGGTCCAACGATTACCATCTGTTCTAAAGTGTTACGGCGATTTATTTTTCCTTTGAGCAAATGAACAACAACTTGTCCTGTAAGGAACAATGCCGCTAACGAACGCTGCAGCCAAATCTGAAATCTATTATCGAAGGTGCTGCTCATTAAGTGATTTTTAAAAGGATTAGGGACAAGGAATGAATAAATTTACAAAAATTTGCATCTAATTATAGTCCCAACCCTCAAATACCTAAAATTCGATTCCAGGTTGGGCTTTAACTCCTTGTTCACGAAATGGATGTTTAATTAACGTCATTTCTGTAGCTAAATCAGCGATCGCAATTAATTCTTCAGGTGCGCCTCTGCCTGTCAAAATTACGTGAGAATCTGCTGGTTTTTGTTTTAAGCCTTCAATTACAGTGTTAACGTCTAGATATCCTAGCTTTAAGGCGATATTAATCTCATCTAGCAATACTAATCTATATTCGGGGTCAACGATATAGCTTAATCCCTTCTCCCAAGCAGCAGTCGCCATTTCTATATCTCGATCTCGGTCTTGAGTATCCCAGGTAAATCCTTCGCCCATGGCGTGAAATTTTAACCGATCTGACCATTTCTCTAGTACCGCTTTTTCGGCAGGTTCCCATGCTCCTTTAATAAACTGTACAATTGCCACGTTGTAACCATGACCAAGCGATCGCATTACCATTCCCAAAGCAGCGGTGGTTTTGCCTTTGCCATTGCCCGTATTAACGACAATTAAACCCTTTTCTTGGTTTTTCTCAGCTAAACGTTTCTCCTGCACCTCCTGGCGACGCTGCATCTTCTGCTTGTGCTGTTCGCTGCTAACTGTAGTTCCGCTCATGGTTATTGTACGAGCGAACGACCGTTCGCCCCTAAATGATTATATGAGTAGTTTAGCAATAGGGAGTAAATCACAAGCGATCGATAATTAGGTAATTTAAACTTGAAATAATATTTTTACTGCATTAAATCAATGGATTTTAAAAATTCACAACTATTGTATTCAAGCTTCAGATATTTTTAAAAATTAGTCCAGATTAGCTATCCAGCCAATGATAAGGTAGTAGAGCAGACAATTTTATTGTTTTTGATCGAGAAATGATTACTTGAGCATTGCGATTCAATAAATTGGTTAAAATTATTAATTCCCTGCAACGCCCGCATGGTGGAACTATTCCATGCTTATTAACAGCAACTATTTTAGTTATTTTGGTTTCACGATGTTTGAGCATTTCTGCGACTGCTGCGTGTTCAGCGCAAAAACCCAGACCACAGGCATAATCGAGACAAATACCACTGTAAACATTTTTATTAGCTGTCAATAATGCTGCACCAACTGTTCCTGCTGAACTTCCTCCGCCAGCTAAAGGAATTTCTCCTACAATTGATTGGGCTATATCTATTAATTCATTGTTATTCATGTTTTGTAAACTTGAGGAAACATTAGGCTAGCCATTGATTGCAATTGTGATTAATTTTCTTTATTTAGTGTATTTTTAAGTACTCGTAAATTCTAACTACTGTGACAATTTCTACCGATAAATCAAAACCAGATTGGGCAGGAGAAGACCTACTTTCTCGCTTGGTTAACCTGCTAATTCAAACCAAACCAATATACAGAGTGATGCAGCGTCAAGCGCGACAGGTATTGATCGAGACTGCTGAAAAAAACGGTATTCCCTGGCGCAAGAATTATCAGGAATTAGAAAAATCTGGAGCAAAAAAATTATTAGACTCCCTGACCAATAAAAATTTAGTTTATCCCGACTACTATCGAGTACCTTTCCATGCCTACGATGAAGGCAATCTGTGTTGGCAAGCAGCTTTTGAAGCTCCTTCTGCAACTTACTCTATGGGGTTAAGAGTCTGGAAAGATGAAGATATTACCTGGCAAACAGCACAGCAAAGATTGCGCCATAGTTTTTATCAGATACTAGAACAATATACACCAGAAACAATTACAGATATTTTAGATTTGGGTTGTTCTGTGGGTATTTCTACTCTAGAATTACATCGCTACTTTAACCAGAAACAAGAGAGTGCAATCAACACCATTGGTTTAGATTTATCTCCCTATATGTTGGCTGTGGCAAAAACTACCGATACTCAATCAGAAATCGCTCAATGGCTGCATGGCATGGGAGAATCTACAAAATTAGCAGATAATTCCTTGGATTTAGTTACCCTACAATTTGTCATTCATGAGTTACCCCACCAAGCAACTCAAAAAATCTTCTCAGAAGTGTTACGCATTCTCAAACCAGGGGGTGTAATGGGAATTGTGGATAATAATCCCGCCTCTACTGTAATTCAAAGCTTACCCCCAGTACTATTTACCCTCATGAAAAGCACTGAACCTTGGAGTGATGACTATTATACTTTTGATGTAGAAACAGCAGTCACTAAAGCGGGTTTTGATTATCAAACTACTGTAGCTAGCGATCCTCGCCATCGGACAATTATTGGTACTAAGCCAAGCTGAGATATTTTTTGAGTTTAATAAAGGGCTGAACAAAAATGCGATCGCCTGATTCTTTTGAATAAATAAAATCTATTTTTTAACTATCATTAATTTTGTGAACTAAAAAATATTTTAGGTCGGCAACAATTTAATAAATTATTACGTCTACAGCCAATTTTTCAGATATGCAAAAAATTTTAAATTTGTCAACTAAATAATATTTAGTTGCTTTACCAACTTTTTTATCTTAATTCCTTAACTTTTTAAGTATGGGAGTATTTATCAATTGATAAATAAATTCTTCCAGGTAAAGTTTTTACATTAATACAAGCGAGAAAATAATCAATATGGCTACATATATTGGTACTTCACAAAGCGAAGATTTCCGAGTCATTTTTCCTTTGAGTGCAGAAAATGATGAAATGGATGGTCGCGAAGGAGATGACACTATTGATGGTTACTTAGGTAATGATACTCTCCTTGGCTTTGATGGTAATGACAATATTAACGGTGGAGAAAACGACGACTACGTAGCTGGAGAAGATGGTGATGACACTTTACTTGGCTACAATGGTCTAGATACTCTCTCAGGGGGAGAAGGCGATGATTTACTTGCTGGAGAATTGGATCGAGATATTCTCTTTGGCTTCGATGGAGACGATACTTTAGATGGTGGAGATGGAGACGACGATCTCTATGGGGAAGCTGATAATGATACTTTATTAGGGAGTTCGGGTAACGATCTTTTGGTCGGTGGCGACGGCGACGATATCTTAGAGGGAGAGGCAGGAGACGATCTTCTTAATGGAGGTTTAGGGGCAGATACCTTTGTCTTTGCCACTATTTTAGGTACAGGAGTTGACACTATTCAAGACTTCTTTTTTCAAGAAGATGACAAGATTGAAGTAGTTGCCGAAGGATTTGGTATAGATACCGATGAGATAGATCGCTTTAGCTACAATCAAGGTTCGGGAGAAGTATCATTTGATGGCGAAGCGTTTGCCGTTATTGAAGGGAATGTTGATTTTGTTCCTTTTGAAGATATTAATATTGTTTAGATTAAGATCGATGCAATTGCTATCTTTCTAAAATAAAATTGTGCAGGCGTTAATTAAAATGTCTGTTTTCTGTATATCTTAAACAAAAAAAATCTTATGTTAGAAATATTTTGTGCTGGTTCATTGGCTTTGTCGCTCAATATTTGTCAGGGTAAAAACTCAATTGAGTTAAATCCTATTCAGCAAAACATTGCCTTAAATGAAAAAGGCTATTTGGCTAAAGGCAAACCCAACGAATCAAAGTACAGACAAGAAACAGATCGGGATTTGGGAAAAGATGAATTTGAATATAGGGATGGTAGAGGCAGCAGAGATTACCAAGAGGCAGAACAGCGTCGAAGAGAAATAGAATATGAAAGAGATCGCGAAAATGTAAATGATATTTATTACGATCGAGATCGATCTAGTAGAGAAGAAGATAGATACTATAGAAACGACAGATCTAGACAAAACAGATATTATAGAGACGACAGATCTGGACAAGAACATCCTAGAAGAAGCGAATATTATCGGCATTAATATATATAATGGTTCGGACAAAATTTAATTATTAACGAAACAACAGCTATCGAAGCCCTTTTTGAGCAAGGAAGCTCCTAAAGGGTTCAGCAGTTTGCTTATGCCGGGGAACCCTTTCGACACTTTGCTCAACGGGTCATAGACCCGCAACGCAAGTGTCTCACCACCGCAACTGCTTCACCGCGTCGCCGTCAGGCGCGCCCTCGACAGTCGCTTCAATGGGTCACAGACCCACAACGCGCTGTCTCGCAAGGGCAAGTCTTGCTTGAGTTGAAGATAATCAACGGTAAATTAGGCTTTTCAACTGTTCTAACTGTTCTAACTGCTTAACTGTCCTAACTGTTGATATGGCGTTAACTCAATTAAATACCATGACTTTTGCCAATTACCCAGTGGCGACGAAAAAAGCGCGAGAGGCTAGATTCTTCGAGGGAAAGATAAATCGGTCTACCGTGAGGACAGGTGCGAGGATTGCGAGTAGCTTGCCATAAATCCAAGAGGTTTTGCATCTCTTTTATACTTAAAGGTGTACCGTTACGAATTGCGCTACGACAGGCACTAGCTACTTGAGCCGATCGCAAGTCTCCTCCCCAGCTCAACTCAATCAAAGCATCAGCACAGTCATCTCGGTCGGCAAGTATTTTGGGTGCATTGCGGATTGCCCAAATGTTTTCGCCAAAAAGTTCGACGTTAATTTTTAGTTTCTGTAATTGCTCAAGCTGAGATTGTCTTAAATATTCTAAAGTGATGGGAGTTGTTAAAGGTACTAATTCCCAGCAGCTTTGTAACTGCTCGTATAATACTCTTTCATGGGCAATATGCTGTTCAACTAGCCATACTCCAGAAGAATGTTCCGCTACGATATAGGTTTTATTGACTTGTGCTACTGCCTTTAGCTTTAGAGAATTAAGCTGGGGTGAAGGTGTGTTTGCTTCAAGTTTTTCGGTGAGATGGCGATCTACTTGGTATTTGCCTGAAGCCTCGGCTACTCGTAGCATTTTACCGATTCGGCGATCGCCTACCGCAGCAGTCAGATTAACTGTATTTAACTTTAAGGCGTGAGAAATTGCTTTGCTAATTTCTGTCTGCCAGTAGGGAAGAGAATGAAGATAAATTTCGGTCTTGGCAGGATGACGATTCCAATCAATTTGGCTAGGACAAGTATGAAGATGTAATAAACATACAGGAAAGCGATCGCGTGGCAGAGTTTTTGCCATGCTATTTAAAATAGTCTGTTCTAATTCAGGCGATCGCACATAGCGATTGTTGACTGAAACCTTTACCCAGTCTGCTTTATGACGATGGCAGCGATCTGGTAAACCCATGACTAATTCAATCTGGGAATTGGACTGCTGCTGGTTGATTCTAGGCGAGGCTGAATTATCTTTAAGAGGAGTAGGAATTTTTATTTTTAGATGGTGTAAATCACTACCGCTAACTCTTCTGAGAAATTGCGGTAAAACATCTTTGGCGGTTGCACCAGGGCTGACATAAAACCAAGGACTATTATTTTGTTTAATTTGCCAGGTAATTTGTGGATGACACAGGGCAATTTGCTGAATTAGTTTTTGAACTGCCTTTAACTGCTGATTTACGGCGGGCAAACCTCGACGACGAACAGGAATCTTGGCAAACAAGTTAGAGACGGTAATAATCGTGCCTGTGGCGATCGCTACTGCCGATTCAGGCTGAGATTTACCCTCAGAATAATTAACCTTCCAGCCAACAGGATCTAATTGATGCTTAGTACGGCTACAAATGTTTAAATCTGCTACTTGAGCAATACTATGGAGAGCTTCACCCCTAAATCCCAAACTAGTAATGTACCAAAGATCTTTACGACTACGAATTTTACTAGTGCTGTGAGGTTGAGCGCAGATTCTTAAATCATCTAAAGACATTCCCTTGCCGTTGTCTATTACCTGAACTTGCCATAGTTCAGGATGTAGAGAAATAGTAATTCTATTTGCCCCTGCATCAAGGGAATTCTCTACCAATTCTCTTACCACCGCTGCCAAAGAATCAATGACCTCTCCAGCAGCGATGAGATCGATCACCTCATCTGGTAAAGTTTGGATCTCACAAGGCATACACTTCTCAATCTAGTTAGGGAAACTACGTAAGCAAAGGCTTTTGCAGCTTAAATATTAAGGTGTCATCAAATTTAAGCGTACCTTATGCTCATTTATCCTACCCCGTTTTGCTTGAGTAATTAGTAATTTTACGGGCTTTTAACAGTCCCATTTGATATAGAGTCCTCCATAAAGTTTTGGGAAATAGCCCAAGCTGTATTGATTAGCTGCATCGCTTTTTCTGAGCCATCCAAATCTGGATGATATTTAAAGCTCATTTTAAGATACGAAGAACGTCCAAAAAGCGCAAAAGCTACTGCATACCAGATTAAATCTAAACCATCGACAATATAATTTTGATAGGTTTTATATTCTTCTAGGTTACGAGCTACTAGCTGCTGATACATCTTTTCTGCATTAGGTAATGCTTGCCTAATTTCATCAATGGAAATTGAGTAATTGGCGTAGCTATTGGGATTAGTTTCGGGAATTTCTGAAGTTTCTGAAACAACCGCATATGTATCTAAATTGATGGTAGGTTGATTAAGAGCCGTTTTGTGATTGTCCTCAACTGAGATATTAGAAACAGAAGAATATAAAGTATTTAATAAATCTTGATTATCCTGACATTCGGCGTGTAGTTCTAAAAACTCTTGGGATAAATTAGCAATACGCTCTAATTTACTTAGTTTAGGTCTTAATTCTTCAGCTTGAGTATACAGCCTTAAAGCCTGTTGATCGAGCTGATTACGAAGCTGTTGTTTTTCCTGTAGCTTTATTTCCAACTCGACTATACTTTGATTAACCTTTACTTGTTCTTGCTGATTAGCTTTTTCCTGTAGCTCAATCTGCTCTAGCTGAGACTTTATTTGTGCAATAGTCTCCTTTATGTTCATATTTTTATAATGAGTTATGTTTAGATATGGTTAATTAATAATTATTATTTTTAGTTAAGTAGGTGAATGTAATTAAATATAAGGTAGTTTAGCTTGGGATTGGGGACTGGGGATTAGGTATTAGGAAATAAAATTTCGACATCAAGTCTTATATGCGAAGCGGTATCCTTTAGGATAAATTATTCTGCCTATCTACTTAGCTAAAAATTGCTCTAGCCTTTATTTTATGAATTTATATTTTTATTGTCTCTAAGCAAAACTTACAAAGAAATAACTAACGCTCCCAAATTCACTTTAACTAGTGTACGGGCGAACAACCTCGCTCTTAGCGACTAACTAATCTAAACCCATGTGTAGCATTTATTTTTAGATTAGGTGACTGACGTTACGCAGTAAAATGAAAAATCAAGCTATTGGCATAAGTAACAGATAGCAAGTAACAAATATTCATCTTTTTGCTATCTGCTCCTTGCTACTTGGTACTTTGACCCCCTCAAAAAAAAGTGAGTACGTAACATCAGTTAGGTGATAAAAATTTGGGCATCTAAAACTGCTTGTCTTGCCCAGCGATCCGCAGCTAAAATATCATCTAAGTTAGGTTGAGCAGTGTTTTGAGTACTAAAGCGATCGCAAACTTGCTCAATTAAACGCGGAATATCTAAAAAGTCAATTTTCTCTTTCAAAAATAACGCCACCGCCTGTTCATTGGCTGCATTCAAAACCGCAGGCATCAATCCCCCCGCTCTCCCGGCTGCATAAGCTAGCTGCATACAGGGATATTTTTGGTGGTCTGGCTCACGAAAAGTCAAGTCCCCTGCTTTAACTAAATCTAACTGTTCCCATTTGGTAGAGATTCTTTCGGGCCAGGATAGGGCATAAAGTAAAGGTAAACGCATATCAGCCCAACCCAACTGCGCTAAGACAGAAGTATCCTGAACTTCAATGAGCGAATGGATGATACTCTGGGGATGAATAACAATATCAATGCGATCGTAATCAACGTCAAATAAATAATGTGCCTCGATTACCTCCAAGCCTTTGTTCATCAGCGTTGCTGAATCAATCGTAATTTTTTGTCCCATCGACCAGTTAGGGTGCTTGAGAGCATCTTTAACCGTCACCGAAGCTAATTTTTCTACAGGCAAATCCCGAAAAGATCCCCCAGAAGCGGTCAAAATAATACGTCGTAAACCTCCTTCGGGAATACCCTGGAGACATTGAAAAATTGCCGAATGTTCTGAATCAGCAGGAAGTAGCTTGACCTGATGTTTTTTAACTAAGGGTAAGACTACAGGCGCACCTGCAATCAAAGTTTCTTTGTTAGCTAAAGCAATATCTTTCCCAGCTTCGATAGCTGCAATGGTGGGTAATAAACCCGCACAGCCAACGATGCCTGTAACTACGCTTTGGGCATCGCCGTAACGAGCGACTTCACAAATGCCTTCTTGACCAACCAATATCTGAGGCTTATTGGGCAAAAAAGCGATCGCCTCTTTTAATTGTGCCAACTTTTTTTCATTGCCTAAAGCGACTATTTCTGGCTGAAACTTATCAATTTGTTTAGCTAAAAGAGCAACATTACTCCCTGCGGCTAAACCCACCACCCGAAATTTATCAGGATTATCAGTAACAATATCCAGGGTTTGCGTGCCAATAGAACCAGTAGACCCCAAAATAGTAATTGCTTTCATGTTTTTTATATAGCGACTAATATCTATCATCACTATATGTTCTTGAGTGGGCTGAAGTTGAGATTTTTTTAGATAAGTCCTCATAACAATGTTTCAGATCTAACTGCCCCAACTGCCCTACAAATAGCTTTTTAAAGCTGATAAATCTAATAATTCAAAGCTTGACAAAAACTCTAGTAGTCTAGCTGCTATTTTACTTACACCCTGGGCAGCGTTGGACTCAATATTTAAGGGAATAACAGGATCGTGAAGAGATAAGCGTAATAAAAACCAGCCTGCTTCGTCCTCAGATTTGCAAGCTATTCTTACTCCTTCATGGTTGTTAGGTACAGTCTCCCAATCTGTTTGAGTAGTGGCAAACTCTTTTAATTGCTCGATTACATTATTACCGTAAGTCTGAAAATCAGCAGTCTTTATCTTTAAGCGAAATTCTTCGCTGGCTGCTGGCTCTTGTAAACTGCTAGTCAGATCTGTAATTAGTTTTCCCTGCAATTTAGTTCTGGCTAATTCAACTAATAGTTTTGTGGCTAAATATGCCCCATCATCAAGGAAATAATTCTCCTTCATTGCCCCATGTCCAGAGGTTTCAATTGCCAGCCAAGATTCCTCTCCAGAATTATTTAGCCTAATTGATTCATTAATCACGTTTTTATATCCTCGTCTAAAACGATGATGTTTCCCCCCTAGCTGCTGTTCAATAAATTGAGTCAGGCCGTCTGAGGTAATTGAATCGGTGACTATAGTTGAGCCTGGATGTTCTCGTAAGACAATTGCTGCAATTAAGGCAATCATGCGGTTTCGATTTAGCTCATTTCCCTGGCGATCTACGGCTGCTGCGCGATCTACATCCGTATCAAATATAATTCCTAAATCGGCTTGATGATCGACAACAGCTTTACAAATTGCCTCCATTGCCTCTTTGTTTTCTGGATTGGGAACATGATTGGGAAACGTACCATCAGGATCGAGAAACTGGCTACCTGTTGTATCTGCCCCCAAAGGTTTTAGGACTCGATCTACATAAAATCCTCCTGCACCATTCCCCGCATCTACCACTACTTTTAAGCCTGTTAAAGGTTGCTCAAAGTTATCAAGGTTATTTACTCCCTGACGAACAGTCTCGACTAACCTGGCTGCATAAATAGTCATAAAATCCCGCTTGGTAGCTTCTCCTTTGGCTGCACCGATAGTTAGTTTTTCGGCTGCGGCGATCGCCAAAATAGCGGTAATATCTGGTTTTCCTAAACCACCTTGGGGAGTAAAAAACTTCAGACCATTACGGTTAAAAGGTAAATGACTAGCGGTGAGCATAATCGCCCCATCACAGTTAAATCCATCTGTGACGGTACTCATAAACATAGCGGGAGTAGAGGCAATATCGAAGTCATAAACTTTACATCCTGCGATCGCAATTCCCTCGATCGCGGACTGACTCAGGGCGTTTCCAGATAAACGGCTATCTCGCCCCACTGCAATTGTTATTTCTTCAGCAGGTTTATTAGCCTGTACCTTTAGCCACTGGACAAAAGCATTACCAAGCGTTTTGGCTACATCACAAGTTAAATTAACTGCCTCATCAGCAACGCCTTCTAGGGCAACTCCACGAATATCAGAGCCATTTTGCAGCTTTTTCCAGTCGATGTTATTCATTTCTAACTGTCTCCCTCGCGCGTTCCCTTGCGCCTGTCGGCGACGCGGGGTCACTCGTCTAACTGCTTTAACTGTCTTAACTGCCCTAACTGCCCCAACTGTTGGTTATTAAGACAAAAAAATAGCCCACCGCCACGCCGTTTTACCTTAGTTTATGACCTGGAATACCAGGGTGGGAATTGGCTGCTCTAGTTTCTGTTTCCGAGTACTGGCTCGGTATACTGCCACCAGAGCTATTGCTATTCCCGACATAAATCAAGCATAGATCAATAAACTTGAGAGGTAGTCACCAACGTGGTAGTGGTACTTTATCCATCATAATCAGTTTTTAAAATTTAGCAAGAGGCATTGATAAGGAAAGAATTGATAATTGATAATTGTTCATTGATAATTGATAGACGATAGTATGAGATGAAGGTAATTAAGTTACTCTCAAAAAGATAGTGGAATTAAAACACGCAATTATTGCCTACAAAGCAGGAGACAAGAATAGCAGACAGTGGGCAGAAAAATGTGCCAGAGAGCTAGAAACTCGTAACTGTCAGGTTTTAATCGGACCAAGCGGTATTAAAGATAATCCCTATCCTGTCTTTTTAGCTTCTTCAATGGTTAAAATTGACCTGGCAATAGTTTTGGGCGGAGATGGGACAATATTAGCCGCTGCCAGACAATTAGCTCCTGAGAACATACCTATTTTGGCGGTAAATGTGGGGGGACATTTGGGGTTTTTGACTGAACCTTTTGAGTTATTTCAAAATACTGAAGAAATATGGGATCGTTTGCAGTCAGATCTTTATGCCGTGCATAAACGCATGATGCTACAGGCTCAGCTATATGAGGGACGAACACAATTAACCTCCGTCAGCGAAATATTTTATTGCCTTAATGAGATGTGCATTAAACCTGCTAGCATCGATCGGATGCCTACTTCGGTTTTGGAACTGGAGGCAGATGGACAGGTAGTAGATCAATATAGCGGTGACGGACTATTAGTTTCAACTCCCACAGGCTCTACTGGCTATACCGTCTCAGCTAATGGTCCTATTTTACATCCCGATCTGTGGGCGATCGCCGTTACGCCGATATGTCCTCTTAGTCTCTCTGGTCGTCCCTTAGTTTTGCCCCCCGGTACTGTAGTTAGCGTCTGTCCAATTAGAGACTATGAGGTGAACACTAAGCTTTGGACAGATGGGGCTTTGGGTACAACGGTTTGGCCTGGTCAAAGAGTAGTGATCAAGATGGCAAATTGTCAGGCACATTTTATTATTTTGCGAGAAAGCTATTCTTTTTATGACACTCTAAGAGAAAAACTACAGTGGGCAGGTACTAGGGTGCATTATAAAGATCGAGAAAGCTTTTACCAAAAATAAGCACCAATATAATTAATGCTCTCAAAAGTTAAGATAAAATATTATTTTCAATCAATAATTGATGTGGTCAACAAAACTATCTAAAGCTGCCTTAATAGTAATTACTAGCGTTACGATTTTAGTTATTAATCTTAGTCCAGGATTAACTCAGACAAATTATAATTTCTTACCCTACGATCTTAGATTTGAAAATTTACAGCTAGATCGAGATGGGGGTATTTCCAAAGCACCTGTAGAAATTGATGGGAGAGTTATATTAAGGGTTGGTAAAATTGATAGTAGTTCGGCAGAAGAAAGAGCCTCTGTTATTCGCCAAGAGTTGGTTCGAGCAATCAAGGATGATAACTTTACTGGGGTAAAGATTGAAGAAAAAGATAGGCTGCCAGTATTGTACTTGGTATTTAATAAACTACCAAAACCTGAGTTTAGAAGAAAATTAGATGGTGCTTCTGACCAAGAGCAACGGTATTTATTTACAGTTACCAGAGAAGATACGATCGCTAAAAAGTCGATTCTGGAAACGGCAATAGATTTAAAGCAGGAGATAGATCAGGCGATCGCTCAAGCAAAAAAAGAAAGAACTGCTGCTTTTACACGCCGTCAGGGAGTTATTGCTCTAGTTTTATTGTTAATAGCTCTATTCTTCTCCAGGTTAATCGAGCAGCTACAAACTTATCCACTGAGAAAAGCAATTCAAAGAGTTATTCCTGGATTTCCTAGCAACACTACTTCTAGTCCTTCTAACCTAACAACTCTATTCCGTCTGAAGTTGGGTTTTGCTCAGTTTCTGCTTTGGACAGTCACAACTTTTACTATTGCCTGTCTTTTTCCTCTCACCCGCCATTGGTTATATGCGCTGATCACCATCTTAATCGGCACATTTAATACATCTGTATTTAGCTTTAATGGTGAAGATTTTTCCATCATCAAGCTACTATTTTTGATTGGTTTATTAATTGGTTCGATTTTCGTTAGTGGATACCTTGCCAATTTGTTGCGTAGCAATGTTCTCCAAGCTACCAGAATGAGCAGAGGTTCTCAAGAAATCATTTATATAATATCTAAATATGGTTTAGTTTTATTGGCTTCAGTGGTTTTGCTCCAGGCTTATGGCTTGAATTTAAGTTCTTTAACCTTAATCGGTAGTGCTTTGGGTGTAGGTATTGGTTTTGGTTTGCAAGATATTGCTCGTAACTTTGCCAGCGGTATTGTACTGCTGTTTGAACGCTCAATCCAGGTGGGAGATTTTATTCAGGTGGGGGAACATTTAGGCGTAGTTGAAGAGGTGAGAACTCGAAGCATCGTGCTTAAAACCTTAGATCGTATCTCTGTTATCGTGCCAAACTCGCGCTTTCTCAGCGAAGAGGTGATCAACTGGAATCATCGCAAAAGCGTAACTCGCTTACATCTACCGATTGGAGTGGCATATGAATCTGACGTAGCAAAAGTTAAATCAGCTTTATTACAGGCAGCGGAAGAACATCTAGAGGTTCTCCGCAATCCTTCTCCCCAAGTCTTTTTTACTGAATTTGGCGATAGTTCTCTTAACTTTGAACTATTGGTTTGGACATCCGATCCTAGTCGTCAAGCACCCTTAAAAAGCGATCTTTATTTTCGGATCAATGAACTGTTTGAGGAACAACAAATTAATATTCCTTTTCCTCAAAGAGATATTAATTTGAGAACAGGAGATCTACCAATTAGGCTACCCGAACAATTGGAAAGTCATTTATTGTATTGGTTGAGAAATTTGATCTCTCAGAAACACCACAATGATAAATGAATAAGCTATTCAAGTCTTTAGCTTTAGCTTCTTGCTCAATAATCTCGACTGTTCAATTAAGTAGATAGATTGAATTAATCCGAAGCTAGTTTTAGTCATTAAGTAAGAGTAGGGAGTGTAGAGTTCGTACTTTATCCCTAGTGTGAATTAAAAAGATTTAATCTTTTCGTTATGTTTGAAATTTGTCTGTGAGAACCATAACTTATTCCTGGGGGAACTTTCCCCCAGACCCCCTGGTGGGGACGTTACGTCCCTCCCCACACCCCTTCCGTAAAAGTCAAAATTGGGCTTTCTCTTGCTCAGATAATTTCTAAGGGTTTTAGTCCAAACTTAAATTTGCTTAAGTGGAGTTTTTAAAAAATCTCTTTCTATTACGTACTATGACTTTTACAAGCTAAATATTAAAAAAACTAAGTAGTTGGGAAAAATTAATTACACATTTTAATTTCTTTTCCCCTTTTTCCAGCCATAAACGATGAATTTAATTTGGCACAGGTATTTAATTGCGCCCAGCTACTTACCTTAATCCCTGAAAGTAGAGTTAATCAGTTTCTCGCTGAAATTTGCGACGCAAACGAGTCAAGCCAAAAATACTTGCTACCAAGCCTAAGCCTGCGGTAGGAGAAAAGTCAAAAGGAACTTGTTGCACTGCAAAATTATCTAGCATTAAAGCTGAAGAGCGATCGTAACTATCAGTATCTACCACACCAAAAGCGGCTCTATAGGTATAATTACCTGCTGTCAAACCAGTAACAGATTTAGTAAATGTCTGGTATGACTTAGTATTGTTAAAATCATTATTCGCAGTTGCAGGGCTAATAGTACCATTGCTATCGTGTAAAAGATCGATCGCTCCATTTTCAACTGGAGTAGGAAGACGCTTATAAAGACTAGAAAAAGCAAAATCTTGATTGCCAAGAGCGGGACTTTTACCATCATTAGTTAAATAAGCTGCATTAAAGCTTACTGTAAACCCATTTTTATTATTGGTTACATCTTGTGACGAAACGTTAATCGTAAAATCTTGGTACATCCCAGAACCTTCTTTAGAAGTGCGGGGAGTAGCAGTAAGTCCATCACTTCTGGGGATACTCAGGGCATTTGTTCCTAAACCCAAAAAGGTTTGTAGATCTTGTCCTGTATGATTTGTCGGAATAGTATCTGCATCAACAGGATTAGTTGTTGATTGATTAAAACTGAAATTATTATTGTCATTGCGATCGCCAGCAGTTTGATAAGAATTAGTAATAATCGCTTGGTTAGAACCGTTAGTTGGATTGATGCCATCAAATACTCCTTTGGTTGTAACATCGCCAGTAGTTGACCAACCGTTCTGAGAACCAGCAATAGAGCTTTCAAAACCACCATTAGTGATTCCACTATTTAAATTAATAGAAAAAGCACCAACAGCATCAATAAATACAAGATTGCTAATCGTTACCAAGCCAAAAGTGCTAGTAATAGAAACCAAAGATTTAGAGAAACGAGATAAAGACATAATAATAAATAAAAATTTTGTGAATTGTGGAATATAAAGTATGGTGAGATTTGACTCACCTAATAAAACTAGAAAATAAAATCACTGGCATCGATATTGCCAACAGCAGTGTTTTGTAATAAAGCCACATTTTTGTTGAAAAGAGTATCAGTAGGATCGACATCAACCTGTATCATCACACCAGTGCCAAAAGTGACAGCTTTAATGTAGCCATTGTCAAAAGGATTACTAGAGAAAGTAATTCCGTTTAATTCACCACTGACAATTTTGCTAAAGTCCAATTTATCTCTATTAGTGGAATTATTAATGGCATCAAAGTCTGTGATAATATCTATGCCGTCACTGGTTCGATTGAAGTAGAAGCAATCATTTCCACTACCTCCAGTAAGCGTATCTTGTCCTGCACCACCAACAATAAAGTCATCTCCAGCAGTAGTCTTAATAGTAGTTGTTGTATTTATAATTTCCGAACTGCCAGTACCAAGAACATTATTTTTAATCTTGAGTTGATAATCTTCTACTTCCCCGTTACCCAATGCACCAGCAGAATTAGAACTACTTAAATTACCAGCATTCAGGCGGAAACGAGCAAAGGTATTACCTGTTTTGAAATTAGTACCACTAGGAAGACTATTCCAAGTCAGAGTTTGAGTAGTAGCACCGCTATTGGCTGCGACTGTTTGAACACTACTAGCTGCTTCGCCAGTATCATCAAAGACCCCATTTTGGTTAAAGTCTATCCAGCCAAGTAAATTGGCAGCAGTGGCAGTAGTGTTGTTGACGTTAACGGTAGCGGTATAAGTTTTGCCATCAGTTTTGATCTTGGTAACACCATCTTCATCATCGGCTGCACCAGTATTAGTAGTGTCGTCGAGATTAGCCGTAGCATCTTGTAGTGTTCCGCTATCGCCATCGATTGTGCTACCAATACTCAAGCCAGAAACAATAGTATGGGATGCACCACCATCAGCTTTCCTAGTTTGATAGTTACCAACCCCAGTATTGGCACCTGTATCAGGGGCATCACCGTAATCGACTCCAGCAATCGTAACTTGATAATCTTCCACTTCCCCATTAGTGGCTGCACCTGTGGAGTAGCTAGTAGTTAAGTTAGCATCGGTCGAAAGGCGGAAGCGGGCATAAGTGGTACCTGCTTTAGTGTTGGCGGGAATACTACTCCAGTTGAGAGTTTTAGTTTGAATGCTTCCGTTGGTAGAAACATTAACAACATTTGAAGCTTCTGTAGATTGGAAGATACCATCTTGATTGAAGTCAATCCAACCAATTAAGTTGGCAGCACCAACAGTATTGGTGACTTTGACACTGACACTGTAGTTATTATCATCGGTTTTGAGTGTGCTAAAGGAAGTAATTCCATCTTCATCATCGGCAGCACCAGTATTAGTGGTGTCATCGGCACTAGCAGCAGCATTTTGTAGTTTACCGTTATCTTTGTCTATGGTGCTACCGATAGTTAAACCATTGACGATACCATGGCTTGCACCACCATTAGCAGAAGTAGTTGTATAATCGCCCGTGTCATTACCAGCCAATGTATCGGGGGCATCACCATAGTCAATCTGGTCTGTAAAGCCAAAATCTGTCGTTAAATTTGACTGGCTATCGGTTGAACCTGTGCCAAGGTCTAAATTAACGATAATATCTTGGTTATCTTCATAAGTAAGAATTGCCAGTGGGAGGCTTCCAGTCCAAGTTCCAGTATTAAAGTTATTTACCCAGGTTTCAACAGTAGTTTTAATTGAATTGGTTTTAGCAATAATGGTACTATTTGTACCAGCATTAGGATCTAGGTAAAAATTTCCACTATTTAAATCGAAGGTTTGATCGTTTTGCAACTCCCAAATTAGAGCTTGCATAGCAGTAGCATCATCAACATTGGTCTTTAACGTACTGCTTTTGTTCGACCAAACAGTAGAAATTAGATTTAATTCTGCCTGAGTGATAATGCCGTAATTAACTGCGTTGGGATCTACTCCGAAAAAGTTACTTATGTCGGCTGAATCATTATAAGAGCTATTGTAATAAGGACCTGGACCAGTAGCGTTTACAGGAGTATAATCACCAGGATTAACAAACTCAGCAAATTCAATACAAAATCCTGTAAAATCATTGCCATATCCAGTAACGTCTACATTAAAAGCTTCAAAGAAACTTGCATTACTTACATAACGACCATCAGTTCTACCATCGATCGCATTAACATAAACAGTTGGAGGAGTTCCTATACCGTCGGCAGCGGTGACGTTGATCGTACTAAAGGAAACTGGTTCTAAGTCAGTTTCTCCTGTAGGCTCGATAAAGCTAGAACCCAAGGTTACTGTACCGCTACGAATACCATTAGTGAGACTTGATGCCGTACCAATACCGTTGTCATTTTTATCGACATTACTATCTGGATCTGCTTCATCAACACTAGAACTAATTAAACCCACTAGAGGTTTGCCCGTATTAAAGTTAGAAGCTGCTACTTCGACAATATAGTTATCAGCAAGGAGATTATCGAAACGATAGTAACCTCCGTTAGAAGTTGTTTTGGTAGCAAGAATTCCTCCATCAGGAGTGCCATCGTTGTTACTGTCTTTGTATAAGTTGACAACAACATTATTAATACCAGTTTCAGCACCATCAAGCAAACCGTTATTATTGGAATCATTCCAAATACGATTACCTAAACTGTACTTTTCGTTGGCAGTGTAGAGACTGCTTTTATCAATAGAAGTAACACTAACATCGTCAATACCAGCTTCTAGAATACTATTGTTATTGGCATCTGTGGCAGTAAGACGCAAGTAAGCATTTTGACCTGCATAACTATCTAAAGAGGTACTCGCTAAACCCCAATTACCAGTCCGAGTGAGGGTAGTATTTGTTGCTTTCTGTGCATGAACTGAATTGAGGAGGGTTGATAAAACAGTATTATCTGAAGTTTTGACTAGTTCTACTTTGAAGCTATCTGTTCCTGTCACAGAAGTAGTATCATCTGTCGATAGGTAATAGCGAAATGCTAGGGTATTAAAGTTAGGGGAATCAGATAGGATAAAGCTAGGAGAACGAACGGTAGTTACTCCATTTCCAGTACCAGTAGTACCTCCAGTAACACTAACATCTGAAGGATTACCTCCCGAACCAGTAAGTAAATCCTTTGTACTGCTATAAGGTGCTAGTTGCTCATTGGCTGTAGTTCCAAAGCGATTATGGGCAGTAGGAACACCGATAACCCATTTCCCAGTAGCATCTGTGGTAGCGTTATCTGTACCACTAGGATTAACAGTCCAACCAGTAGCAGCCCCATCAAAGTTGTCTTTTAAAAGATCGACTAATACTCCAGTATAAGTTTGTTGGGCTTCTGGAGTAAAAGCAATTGAATACTCAATATTACTAGTTTGGTAATCTAAATTCCAATCGCCACCTTTAGCAGCATTACCAATACGGGTAGTAGATGCAGCAATCTCCGCACCAGTAAGGCTGTGCAGCTTATTAATAAATTCTTCGCCAGCATCGCCAGCAGCGACGTTACAACCGTAAATGAGGAGATCCCCCCAGCCCCCCTTAATAAGGGGGGTTCTGAAAGCGGGGGAATTGAACCAGGTTTTCAAATCTGATTGATAACTATTTAACGTATCAAGGTTAAGTTGAGTGTTGCCGAGATATAGGCAGCCTGGAGAACCATGAGAAACTAGATGTATCGTAGTAGAATCGATTCTTTGGCTTAAAGCTTCTGTGATTTGCTCAATACCATTGCGATCGCTTTTTAAAACAACAACTTCTATACCTGGTAAAACTCCAGCAGCCAGTAGTTGATAATCTTCTACCTGAGAATCGATGAAGACAATCTGTTGAGCAGACGTAAAAGTATTTTTAATGTTTGGTGCGATCGCAGTATTATTAATCATAAAATTTTGGTTATTACTGTGTTTCGTAAGTAATAGAAATAGAGATAGAAATAAAATTTATAAGTTGATCGGTTAGATTAATTAATCACTTAATTTGAGATTTTGACTTTAAATATTGTTTTGATTACAGGCGATGAATAAAGTATTGATAGTAAGATCACATAGAATGTTCAATCTAGATCACACGTTTTCCACCTCTTATAAGTTAATCTTGCCGATCGAAGATCGCATCAGTATAAAACTCAAAAAATGTACGTAAAAGAGAGAAAATAATTTAATTTACGGTATTTTCCACAGTTGCCAAATAAGTATTGATTTTATAAGTCGCTGATTTTACTTATTAAAAATCACTTCAGCGATCGATACCGTTCGGTTAAGCCCCCCAGCCCCCAACATTGGGGGATTTAGGGGGCGGATAAAATAACTTAAGCGACCAACCGAACAATATTGCTTCAGCGATTTAAACTAGAGCCTGTATGGTTGGTAAAAATCCAAAGAATAGAACGCCCAACATCACGAATAGCCTTAATCTTCTCTGGCTACCTAAAACTATAAAAGCGATCGCCAATGTTTTTACGGGTTTTAGTAATTAGTTGCTGCTTTCTCTTTTAAATTGTTAGCAAGAGAAGTCAAGTTGGGTAGAATCGATTAAATAAATTCGGTAATTTGTAGTGATTTCACCGACATTATCCTTGATTCTTGGCAATTAAAAAATTTTAGTCAAATCTAAAGTAAACTCAGGTAAAACATTTTCTCCTGATAAAGTTAGAGGATTGTTGACTATCTCTATTTGCTGCTGCGATCGATATATTTCGACTGTTTTTGATGATGGCTCGATTAGCCAACCAAGTTTAACGCCATTATCTAAATATTCCTGCATCCTCGCGCGTTCCCTTGCGCCGTAAGACGGCGCGGGGTCGCTCGTCATCTTTACCTGTAAGTCTTCATATCTTTGGTTTTTGAGATCGCTAAGACTAACAAGCTCGATCGCAAAATCAGGAGCGATGGGGGGAAACCCTTGTTTTTCTTTAAGGGTTAAACTGTTCCAACGTTTTAATTTAATCCAGCTAACATCTAGGCTTCTTCTAGCACCATTAGGCAATACAAAGACGGTAGAAGAATCAAAAGCTTCTCCCAGTTTTGTTTGACGATTCCAATTTCCCAGATCCAAATATAAGTTAAAATTTTTTCTGCCTGCTTCACCTCCAGTTGGACTCATAATAATTAGTTCTCCATCTTTAGTTAACTCTAATCTGGCTATTTGTTCAGCATCAGCTAGCTGCTCAAACTGTTTTTGAGTTACTTTAAATCCTTTGGGAATAGCAAGCGGCGTAGCCGTACCTTCGGTGAACGCTTCCATTTTGATTCTTTTTGCTAATGTTTTTGATTACTATTTTAAAACTTCAACTTTTGATAAAATTTAAATCGGAATATATATAGTTTTTGCCCCCAGTTTCATAAGTATAAAGGGGAATAGTTGAAGGTCTTGGTTTATCTGCCATTCAAACTAGAGCCTGTATGTTTGGTAAAAATCCAAATAATAGAACGCCCAACATCACGAATAATCTTGATCTTTGGCTCTGGTTTTCTGTTGGTTGCCAGTGAGACGGGAGTATAGGTAATTCCTTGACTGCCTAAAACTATAAAAGCGATCGCTTTGGCTCTGGGCATATGAAAATCAGAAGTAATTAAGTAAATATGCTGAATATGCTGCTTCTTAAAATCGGCAACTAAGGTAGTAAAGTTAGTTACAGTATCTGTAGCACGGCGATCTAGATAGACTGGACGATTATCCACTCCTGCTGTGTGAAAGATTTCTCTAGCTCTGGTTATTTCGCTGCCAGTAGAAACCCAAATAGGTAAATGAGGATGAGATTGAGCAAATTCTGCGGTAAATACTTCTCTTTGATGCCCACCACCAAGAGTTAAAATGGCTTGGGGAATGGGTGTTTGGTAACGGGCGATCGCTAATTTGATAGGAATGATGCTAATGATGCTGATTGATATACTAACTATGATGATAAGTATAAATCGACGCTTTTTCGATGATATTTTCACGGCAGATATTACTTTCTAACAATCTGTTTATCAATATTTATTCTGCCGTCACCATTAGAATCAGCTAATTATTAGAAATAAATTACGAGTCAAGTTCTCTTTCAGCTTCTATCAAACGAATCGATAAAATTATTTCAGCTAACATTCTTTGAAGGGCATAATACCACCCTCTCCAACCATCTAAAATTCCTCCTTTAATAATTAAACAATAAAATAAAATAACAAAAGGAGCAAAAATCTTTTTACTCCGAATCTTGTCTCCCAAACTTAATTCTTTATCAGGTAATTGCAATAGTTTTTCAGCTTCAGATATCATGTAACGATCTTGAGATTGCAACCATCTGCTTAAAGATTTACGATCATCGTGATAAATATAAGAATTAAGACAACCAGATTGTCCTGTAACAACAACTTGATGAGCATGACCATCATCAACATAATGTGCTTTATTTTTCCTAAATAGCACTTGACGATGTGGTAGTAATGTTCCTCTTAATGGCTTACCAAAAATACAATATTTGAAATTTACAAAATAACCATCACACAGATGTTTTGCCGATAACAAATCAATCTCTGTAATCAGTTGATTGGTAAGTATATAATCTGCATCAATCGAAAGCACCCACTCAGAATCTACTTGCTCTAATCCGTAATTACATTGATTAGCAAAAGTGTCAAATTTTCTATAAAGTACATTTACTTGAGGATAAGACTTAATAATATTTAAAGTCTCATCAGTGCTACAACTATCAATGACAACAATTTTATTCGCCCAAGTTAGCCTAGATAAGGTGCGCCCAATATTAGGAGCTTCATTATAAGTAAGAATTAAAGGTGTAAGCGATCGCAGCATCATTTAACACAAAAGATATCTAAAATAGCCGAAATTATTTGTTATTAGTCAAAGAACAAGAACATAGCATTGATTTCCATAAATAAGGAAATCTGCCAGCAAAATCAAATTTCAAATCAGAAAATTCTTCTGAGTGAAGCAATTTGCTAAGAGTATTAACAGAAAAGAATTTAATATGACCTCCATCCCAAAGAACAGCAAAATGATGCTCCATTTTGCCAGAAATAGCTAGCAATAAATTTTTCCAATAACCATGATACGGAGTTGTGAGAATAAAACGACCGTCAGGTTTTAAACACTTGCTGGCATATCTTGCCAATTCTTTTGGATAGTACAGATGCTCTATGACTTCAGTAGAAAGAACAATGTCAAATGAATTTTCTAAATTTTGAGGAACAGCATCATAAACACTGCCTACAATAAATTCGCAGTTATTAAACTTTTGCCGAGCATATCTAATACCTGATTCTGATGCCTCCAAACCGACTACTTGATATCCTTGTTGAGCAAGAAAAAAAGTCAAACTACCGTTTCCACAACCAATATCCAAAATGCGTACTTGATTAGGAGTAGAGTTAGATGCTTGAGATAATAGCTTAAGTAAAGGATCTAATAAATAAGCATGGTGATGTCCAGGTTTGCTGTTTTGGTAAGAGTATTCATAGCCAGTGGTGTTAGCTTGCATAATTTTGTTTAGGATTTATTAATAGTTTGTACAGTAATCATTATGTAATTTATTTTGAATCTGCATTAAGAGCCAAAATATTTACTCATAACTGATATATTTTTAAGACTTTTGATTAATTGTCAAATAGTCATCTAAAACAAATGTTTTACTCTCAACTATTTTTTGATAAGTACTAACAAGATTGTTAGCAACAGCATCCCAAGTATAATTTTGAGTAATAAGTTTATATGCACGTTTCCTTCTAGCTTCAGTTTGTTGCTTGTTTTCTAAGCCAGACAAAGACTCTCCAATAGTATGAGCAATGCGATCTATTTCAACTTCAGTTATTGAACCCAACTGATTTTCCAAAACCAGTGAAGATAGGGGAACACCAGGGGTAGTAACGATAGATAAACCAGCAAAGATAGCTTCTAATACTGCCAAGCCAAAACTTTCTGAATGAGAAGTTAACGCAAAAATGTCCGATCCTTGCAAGAAGAGATTTTTTCTTTCTCCTTCTATAAATCCTGCACGATAGGTACGATCTTCAATTCCTGAAACCTGGAGTAAATTATCTATTTTAGCTTCATATTCTGGTGAACCATTGCCAGCCAAAATAAAGGTAAAACGAGAATCTTTTAATTTCCCCAAAGCAGGAATCAAGTATTCCAAACCTTTTTTTTGATGGAGGCGAGACATAAATAAAATAATCGGTTGGTCACTAGGAAGATCTAGTTCTTGTCTCAGACTTACGGGAGCATTGGGTAGTGATGGAGGTAGAGATAAACCATAGGGTAAGACAAAGTTTTTGGCATTGAAACCCAGAGGCGCAACTTCTTGTCGTTCTTGATCGGCAGTAAATTCGATCGCCTGACTATGATTTAGATTGGCTCGTTCGACTGCGGTTAAATAAATTTGTTTCTTTAAACTGCTTTGTTGCAAAGACCAAGTACAGAGTAACCCATTTGGTCTAACAATATAAGGAATCTTCTTAATTCTGGCGATCGCCATTGTCACAGTGCAAGTGTAAGAGAATATGGCATGGAGATGAACCAAATCGTATTCTTCGATATGCTGCCAAACCCATTGAGTTAGTTGACCTGAAAAAGCAAATTCACGAATTGGTTTAATTGATGGAGAAAAGCGAGGGAAAAAGCGGACGGGAACTTCTTCATATTCGATTAGTTCTCCTAAAGGAACATCTAATAAATTGTCACCATTATCATTAGTGGCAACGATTTCTGCCTCTATCCCTTGAGAGCGTAGAGCTTTGACGGTATCAATAACTGCTTGACTTGGGCCACCTCTAATTAAGGCGATTGAAGGAATAATATGTAGTATTTTCATTTTTTTAGCTAAAAAGCGATAAATTACTGTTACTTGACCAAATTGGTTATAATTTTCAATATTTATGTGACACCCAAAGTTAAGCTAATGGCTTCTTCAAACCTTTTTACTCCATTTTCAAGAGAATGCTGTCCCACACTATCGAAAGCAGATTGAGAATAAGCAGATAAGGATTGAGGAGAAAGTGTCACTGCTTCTTTCATCGCACTGTATAAAGCGGATTCATCTTCAGCAGGAATCAACCATCCATTTTGCCGATGTTTAATCAGGTCAACCGCAGCACCAGTGCGCTTAGTACTAATCACAGGTAAACCAGATGCCAACCCTTCTGGTACAACCAATGCCCAACCATCATATCTAGATGGTACACATAAAACATCGGCTTGCTGATAATAGGCAGGTAGTTTATCCCAAGGTTGAAAACCCAAAAATTCTACTTGTTCTTGATGAATCCCAAGTTGCTGCTGTAGGTCTTCTTTAAGATCTCCTGCCCCCAAAATGTTTAGTCTGACGTGAGGAAATTCATCGGCTAATTTAGCAAAGGAAGTGGCTAAAAGATCTACTCCTTTGCGGTGAATTAACGCACCAG
The DNA here is from genome assembly GCA_965218345.1 of Waterburya sp. Classification (GTDB taxonomy): domain Bacteria; phylum Cyanobacteriota; class Cyanobacteriia; order Cyanobacteriales; family Xenococcaceae; genus Waterburya. Next base: position 2,446,201 of record CBDCKS010000002.1, on the reverse strand, counting down.
AATAGAGAAATACGAAGGACTCTGCTTCAGATGACTTTTGCTTTACTGGATGATGAAAGCGATCGAGATTGGAGAAGTAAGGCAGGTTAAAGTATTTACGGCGATCGCCAAACTCCTGTTGATATTGATTAATTGCCCATTTTCCCACTCCCCAAATCGGTACGGGAAATTGATGCAATTTGGATAATTTCCAACGTCTATATAAATAGCCTAAAAGACCATCGTGCTTGCAGCCTGGACGCTCTCCCCAAAAACACCATCTCTTTTTGTTTTTGATACAAAGATCGATTAATTGCTCAATACGGGGGTGTTGATAATAGTTAAAGATAATTAAATCGCTGGCTTCAATTTGTTCGCAAGCAGCACTATATTGTTCTTCGCGATCGTCTAACATTAAGTAATTGTGCTTAATATTAGATCGTAACCAATGCTTGGCGATCGCAGTATCAGAGCGACTATAAAGATAAGCCACTTTCAAAGTAAATAATTTCGATTTGGCGATCGCATCAAATAGCTCTACCTGATAGGGTGATGGTATATAAGTTAAGATCAGTAGTCTAGACATTCTGTTGGTAATTAGTAATTAGCCTTCTGTTTGGGTAGCATTAGCCAAGAAATAAACATCCATGCAAGTACTGCATAACTCATTAACACCAACTCCAATATAGAGCGAAATCCTGCAAAGATACACATAGTACAAAGACTATAGACGACGGCACTAGATGATTTAGTATTTTTAACCAATAATTGGCTGACCATTTTCGCCAGTCCACCATAAATTAATCCCCCTAAAAATACTGTCATCATGCCACCACAAACATACCAGTCTCCAATTACTGTAAAGCTTAGACTTAAGTATTCAGTACCCAGCGCACTAGATAAATCGAAACCAGGATCTACTGGTTTATTGGGCCAGAAAACTCTGGGTATAGGTCGAATTAAAGGCAAAATGATTTGATTTAAGTATGTGTGGGAATAAAGCCTTGGTACTAAAGCTATAGTTTGAGCTAAACGCAAAAAATTGTCGTCAACATGAAGCTCTTTATATTGCAATTCTTTTTGTTCTTGTAATGCTGCTTGAAATCCAATATTTCGGTATTCCAACATCCATTGCATTGTGCCTAAAATTAAGACTACGCTGACCAAAGCAATAATCATCTGTTTAATTTTCAGCTTTTGCTGCTCTAGTATCCAACAAATAATTGCTGCACCCAAAACCACACCAACAATCCTACGACTACCTGCTTGAGCCAAAAAAGCTGTCATAATAGCCGAAAGGCAAATTGATGTAATGACCTGATAATTTAGACGGCGACTTCTAATTGTCAACAAAGTAGTCAGGGTAGGTAATAAATAGCCAAAATAGTCTAGATGATCGAGAAAAGAGTTCCAACCGCCTAATTGTCCTCTAGACCAAGGTGCAGACCAGCGATCGCTTCCTAAATGGTATAGCATTACTAGAGGATTAAAGCCACAGGGAAGAGCATATTTGAGGATAGCTAAACTAAAAAATATAAGAATTAATTTAAAGAGAATAGGTGCATTTAATTGATGATTAGCAGCTTTTCTTAAGACAGATGGTGGAGAGAAAAGGGATATTGAAGCTGCTAGCCATACTCCAGAAGTGAATAAACCAATGCTAAAAAATGTTGCCATGATAGTATCACGGGGTATTCTTTCCATCGCATATGTCTTTTGTAGTAAGTCCAATAGCAGCCAATATATAGGCGAGAGAGCAAGGATATGTTCAGTTCTTAATAAACTTCTCGGACTACGATAAGCAGCAGCTACAGGAGCGATCGCCAAACCTAAAGTCAGCACCACTGCACAAGGAAATAGAGCATCGACAGTACTAGTATCTTCTGGAATCATCAGGATTGCCATCAATGTGCCAATAATTGTGCTAAATAAGCCCAGAATTGGATAAATCGGATATTCTTTTTTGAGCCAGATAGCAGATAATACTTTTGGTAATGGTCTAGAAATATGAGTCGGAATCATGTTTATAAGTAAGTAGATAAATACTTACGAAATTTGAATAGTGTTGTGGACAATAATAAATAGAAATAAATAGTTAACCAGACAAAAATCTTTGTTATTAGTAATAAACAGGAGGTTGTTTAATACTATCAGTGCTATCTAAAAAATGTAATTTTTGTGCTAATTTGGATAAATTAAAGTCTGATAATATTTGGTGCGATGTTTTAGAGCATTCAGCTAATTTTTGAGGATTATTAAGACAAAAAATTAAGGAAGATGCGATCGCTTTTCCTGTTACACTCGGCAATATTAACCCATTAATTCCATCTTTGACCACTGCACCACAAAACTCTGAAGTAATCAAAGGTAATTTCCAAGCTTGAGCTTCTAATTGAGTCAAGCCAAAGCCATCAGAAAGAGTAGGAAAGAGAAATACATCCGCCTGCTGATAATAGTAAGCAGTATTACTACGAGAAACTGCCCCGACCCATTTGATTTTGGGATGTTTTTTTAATGATTGTGGTAAATCGATTCCGACACGACCTATGAACCAAAATTCGACAGGTTTATTGTTTAATAACTTTAAAGCATCAAAAATTGCTGCTATACCTTTACGTAAAATTACTTGTCCTAAAAATAATATTTTTAGAGGACGTTGAGAAGAGAAATTATCAGGATAAGTTCGTTCAAAACTGTTAGCTGCTGTTGATGCTTGATAGGCTAAAGGAATAACTTTGATTTTATTACTTAAAATACCAGTTTTCTCTAGTGCATTTTTAGACCAAAGAGAATTGACAATTATTTCATCTGCTAAGGCACATTCTTGTCGCCAACTCTGCCAATACTGTAATGGTGCTGATTTTATATTAGATTGATATTGGGGATATTTTTTAGCTTCTTGTAATACCAGTTTCTCTTCAATAATACCTGGATCTATTTGACCCAAAACTGTCTTCCATTGCTGACTTTTGGCATATTCAAATAATTCTAATGCAGCATAACTATAGGCAAATAAAGTAATATTTTTACTAGAATTATTAGCTTTTTTGATTTGCTTTAAAGCTTGTTGCTGCCACCAGATATTACGAGCAATGATTTTATCCCAATCCTGGCGATTTTTAAATTTCTGCAATATTTCCCAAGTAATCGAAGCAGAAGTAAAGGATTTAATTGCTGTATTTTTTAATTCAGGATGATATCTTTCCCGCAAATTAGTTAGACAATATTTAGGTAATAAATTTAAAGAAGAATTGTGAGATATCCAAGCATCTGTAATTAAACATTCTAGTTTTTCCTGACTACGTAAGACTCTAGGAATAGAATAATGTTCTCTTGCTCCTATTTGGCAACAAATCCAAGTTAAAAGTGGTTTCTTCATTCCACTGTAGTAGGATTATCTAAATAAGATAGAATACTCATTGTGTGTTTCTCTTTCAATTTTTTTTGAAGTTAACTTAGCCAATATTTACAAAGTTCATGTAATTTTGATTAAGTGTTTTTCTCTAATTATTAATAACACTATAATTATGATTTAACCTCAGTAATTACAACATATATCTATCTAGTAATATTTTATTATTTAGGTGGGTGAAATTAAATGTAAAACAAGCGTAAGCAAGATATTACGAGCTATTTTCGTTACTCGTTACTCAAGTAACGAGACTATCTTCTAATTAATTTGTCTTACCTACTTATTTAGCATACTTGTAAATAAAAAACCAGTTTTATTACAGTACATAATTATTAACTATAGGGTAAACTTCGCCAATGTTTAAAAACTGATAAAGACATTCTTTGGCGATTTTTTTTGTATACATTTATATCTCTAAATCCAGCTAATTCTCCTTGTATTAAACCCAAACGTCGGACTTTGAATGATAACAATATACGAGAGATTAATGTTCGAAGTTGCTTAATATTTTTTAAATGTTTAGGTATAAACCAATCATTCCACAAAACATTGTTGCGAGAACCATAAAAGTCCATACGCCACCAGTTTCTTCCTTCATTAGAAGCTGTATGATGGATTAAAAAACCAGGAAAATGATAACAATATAGATCTTGTTGAAAAGCTCTAGCTGCTAATTCCATTTCTTCTCCTTGATGAACTAATTCCTGACGATAACCGCCTAATTCTAGAAAGCGATCGCGATGTAACAAATGTCCACAGCCTATAAAAGATCTGACTTGGTGTGATTGTTGTTGACTAGAGCTATTTTCGTATCTATCTTGTACGGGATTATAAATAGGAAAACTTAGACATAACAAGTCTGCATGAGTTTCGGCAAATTTAACCGCAGCCATCAATGACCCAGAAACAGGATAGGAATCATCATCAAGACTGAGATAATATTTAGTTTCTATAGCCTCTGCTATTTGATTACGACGGGCGATTAGACCTTCAGAGTTAGTAAATCGCTTGAAGTTGAGGTTCTCAAATAATAAGGCTTCTATCTCAATCGGACAGGGAAGATCTGAGCCATCATCAAAAATAATAATCGGTAAAGATTCTAAACCAGCTTCAATAATTTTAGTAAGTCCAGTTTGGAGATCTGACCAACGATTTTTAGTAGTAATGCCTATTGATACAAAATCAGCTAAATTTAAATCTACGATCGTCATCTTTTCAAGCAGAAACTGTTTGTAAATTTTTGGACTTGATTATCTTTGCTGGAACACCAACAGCGATCGCACCTTCAGAAATGTCTTTAGTTACTACGCTTCCTGCACCTACTACCGCGTCATTACCAATAGTCACCCCCTTGAGAATGACGACATTTGCTCCAATCCAAACGCGATCGCCAATTGTCGTCGGCTTCGCTACCATTGGTTGTTCCAAAGGTGTAAACTTAGGGTCTAAACCGTGGTCATGGTCGGTAAGATAACAATTAGGGCCGATCGCACAATCTCGACCAATTTTGAGGGATGATATAGCATCAATGAAAGTATGGCGATTAATATAAGTATTTGCACCAATAACTATTTTGGGATGAGGTAATAATTCTCCGCTACAGAGTAGGGTTACACCCCGATCCAAGGCGCAATTAGCTGCGATCGCAATATCGCCATAGTTACGGGGAATCTCAACCCGTCGCATCCAGACATAGCCATTCAACTTGACTCCTAAAGAGCCATAGTAAAAATTGCGCCAACGACTAGATAATCCTTCAAATATTCGTTTTCCAGACTCAATTATCTTGATAATTAGTTTCATAATTCACCACCACTAGTTTGGTAATGGCTAAAGATTATTTCTGAAACAGCACTCAATTTCCCTCCCAGGATCTTGGGTAAAGATTTCCATCCTTTATCGGACAATAAAGAAGCGGTAATACCAAATAGCTGGAGAATAATCAACTTCAAGTAGTCTTGTAGTGTTTTTCTTTCCAATACCTGAGTCATTACATAATGGCGGTTTACTAAATCCATTTTCGCTAGCACCCCCAGATTGTTTTTATGATCTCCTGGTTGTGAATCGTGAAAAATACGCGCTGTCCGAGCATTGACTAACTGCCATTGTTTGCCTACTATCAAAGAAAGAGTTAAGTCTTCCATCAGAGAATAGCCAGTAAAAATTGGTGGAAACAAAGGATCGGGCAAAGCTTCTCTGCGATACATGACACAGGTTGTATTGAGCCATTCTACAGGCACAACTTCTGGCAAGTTAGGATTATCTTCAGGAAGTAAATTAAACGCTGGACCAATACACTTACCTGCATAGCTCGATTCCCAACTACCGTGTAATAGTCGAAATAGGTAACGGCTTATCTTACCAGGAGGTAAATATTTTTGATTAGTAATCATGGCGTTTACACCACCTAGTTGAGAGTCATTATTTAAAGCTTGCCAAAGTCTTGCTACACAATTGGACTCCAAGATAATGTCATCGTCAAGCAGCCAGATCGTATCTTCAGTGGCATACTGCATTGCTTGGTTGCGTTGAGTCGCTGCACCTATTTCTGTAGCTCGATGATAGATAATTTCAGTTTTGAGATTGAAAATTTGGCGATCGCAAACTTCTTTTGTTTCATCATTTTCTGAGCCATCAACGACAATCATCTCTTTTGGTTGTAATGACTGTTGAGATAAACTATCTAACATTCTCTTTAAAGATAAACTGCGATTTCGGGTGGCTACTAAAGCAGAAGCAGGAATTAACATAATGTTTCGTTTAATGTCAATTTGGCAAAGGTCGATTTTGAGTTTGTAACAACATTTCTCATTTTAATTAGTCTGGCAGGATTTCCCGCAACTATAGATAGTGGAGCGACATCTTTGGTAACAACACTTCCTGCGCCAATTACCGCACCCTCACCAATAGTTACTCCTTTTAAAATGGTTACATTTGCTCCTAACCAAACATTATCTTGAATAATTATTGGTTTAGTGATACCTTTTCCACCAATAGAAAAATTTTCATAAACGTTAATATCGTGATCGAAGTCTCCCAAATAACAATGAGGACCAATCGCTACATTGTTCCCTATCGAAATAAAGTTATGGCAGTCAATTATAGAATAATGATTTATATAAACACCACTACCAATATTTAACTTTCCGTTCTTACCTTGATGTGAGCCAATTATAATTTTGCTACCCTGAGAAATATAAAGATTACCGCATTTAAAATTACTTATATTTCCTTTGATAAAATTATCAAAACTTTGTATACCATAATCTACCTTCGCTCCCAACAAAACTAATTTCAACCATCTCCAACGGCGAGCTATTTTTTCTAACAAAAACATTATTAGTTCCTCCAAGTATTTGATTTTATGTAGCCTGCACAGGCAATTCTATAGTGCGAAATAACTGATTAAATCTTGATTGCCAAGTGTGGTCGCGTAAAGCTCTTTGATAACCTGCTTCTCTAAGTTTCTCTGCTTCGGTAGGGTGATTGAGATAATATTTAGTCTTGTCTACCAATTCTTCTTGAGTGCGATAAGTATCAATTTCCTTGCCTAGTTCATAAAATTCTGCTATTTCATCTGTGTAACCAGTTAAGTAACAGCTACGACACATTGGAGCTTCAAAGTCTCGTAAACGAACATGAGGAATTAACTTTGAACCTGAACGACCATCCGCCCAAACATTACTAAAATTAAGTACTACTTCATAACTTGAAAATACCGAACAAATTTGCTGAAAAGGAATTGCTTCTTTAGCAAAATCAATAAATAAAGGCGACAAACTATGAGTCGCTTGACGATATTTAATTTGTTGACCAGTCCGAATTAGACCCGCAACTAAATTACCTTTATGTATATTTTGACAAACTACTTTTAAGTAGCTATGAGAGCTTTTAGGCTTAACTTGTTCTCGTCCTAGATACTTATCGTTTTTTTGTTCAGATGATTTTTGCTTGGCTGGAAAATTTCCTTTTCCCCATCCAGGACCATAAATATCTACGGGAATTTGTTTTTTAATCAAACTAGCCATCCAGCGATCGCGATCGGCATATTTTTGTCCCACAAAACAAGCTTTTTGCTCTTTATTTTTATTATTAGTTGGATAATAAACTTTGGGATCTGCTCCCATTTGCACCCAGATAGGATTTGCACCTATTTTGAGATAAGATTCGCGAGCCTCTTTTTCTGCGTGCCAAGCAAAGTTAACTTTACTAGCAATTTCAGCTACTAGGTCAAATTGATGAATATTGTTACAGTAAAAATTGACGGTGGGAATACCAAGATCATGAATTTCTGCAAATCCATTACTGTTAAAATGAGAATTATAAAAATAACTTAGAAATAGATTAATTGGCTCTTGTTGATGAGCCTGTTTAACTTCTTCAATAATCTGCTCGGTAATGCGATCGCGAACTTCTAATTCTTCAGCCGTAAAGTTATCGGCTATACCCATAAAATAACTTGCTGGTAACAAGTCAACTTGTGACTCTATTACTTCATGACCAAGCTCTTTTAAAGCTGGATAAAAATTATTACTCCAAAGTCCTCCATAGAAAAACTTAGGATTATTTGAATGGCGTATAGCAGTAAAAATTCTCATTTTAGTAGTGACATTATTTAGTATAGTTCCCAAAAATTGATATAGTCGAGCGAATCTATTTAGGGTTTCGCAAAGCAAATCCGTCTGCATAAGGGTAAGCACAACGTAATTGCTGGACTTGAAAACCAGCATTAGACAGACATTGTTCCAATTGTTGCCAACCATCTTTTCCATCGTGGCTTTCAAAAAATATGGCGCAACGTTGGGGTAAGTATGGCATTAAAGCAGGAATTAGTTGAAGTTCCTCGCCTTCAATATCCATTTTTAACAGAAGATTTTTAGGATTAAGCTTTTGTAAAAGATGGGGTAAATCAATAACTTTAACTTGATAACTATCTAAATCTTTTGACTCTTCAAGCTGTAAAGATCCGCCATTACTATAGCTAGATTGAAACCAAGCTACTTTTTCTTCCTGAGATACCGCAGCTTCGACTAGAGATAACTTCGTACCTACTGTATTTATTTGAAGTTGTCTTTTAATAGACTTAATATTTTCAGGATTGGGTTCAAAAGCAATAATTTCGGCTTCGGGATAAACATTCTTAGCTAACAAAGAAAAAAGACCAATATGCGCTCCGCAGTCGAGAATTTTTTCGGGCTTAAATGGAACTAACTCTAGGTCATAACACCTATTTAATAAGACTTCTTGAAAAGAAATCAGATGACCTAAATCGCTAGGATTCAACTCTATTGGAGAACCTTTGAGCGAATTTGGTCGAACAATGATTTTAGGAAAAAGCTGGCGACCAATTCTAGAAATCAAACCTGAAGAATCAAAGGTATGTCCTCTAGAAAATCCCAAAATAGCTAGTTTTACTGCATCGATTGGAGAAGATGCTAGTTTGATAAATGAAAAAATCTGATTCAAACGTGCAATATTAGGCATAGTTTAATATTTTTCAAGTAATAATTATGCTGGTGGCAAACTTGCCATACAATTTTGGAACTACACTCCTGATATTCAGTTTGTTTTCGCTAATAACTGCACGAACTAGACCTAAGAAATTTAAAATTAAACCTGCCGTAAAACAGATTTTTTTTAGAGAAAATCATGACAGTATTGTCTCCTTTGAAGCAACTTTGAGTGTGATATGTTGATAGAATTGGTTTATGGCTTGAGAGTGAGAAAAGTATTCTTGCCCTTTTTTAAGTGCCATCAAGCCTAACTGATCTCGATATTGAGAATCTTTATTTAACTTGTCCACTGCTATTTGCAGAGCATCTATACTGTTGGTATCCACAACCTCTGCCACCCCAGGATTATCTTTAGCCCAGCGAACTGCCGAACAATATGAAGGACCCCAAATCAACAAAGGTAAACCAATCGCTGTATAGTCAGTTAATTTACTAGGAAAACAAAGTTGCATATTAAACTTGTACTTAAACTCAAAACTCATTGGTACAAAAAGAACATCAGCCTTTTGTCTTAATGTTTCAATTAATTTCTGAGAAGGAACAAGTGAATGAGTCTTAATGTTACTTTTACACATACCATTTCTGACAATAGATTCAGGAGTTAAAGATGAATAAATCAACAACTTGTGGTTCGATCTCTCTATAGTTAAGGCAAGATTGACTAAGGCTGAACTATAACCTTGACTGTTAATCGATCCAGCATAGGCATAGGTTAATGAACTATTCGCCAATTTTTTGGCATTAGGAGTAGAATCTACCTCCTGTAAATCTTCAGCACGAGAGGGATAGACAACTTCTCCAGATACACCATATCTTTGGTGATAACACTCCACCATATAAGGTGAAACGCACAGTCTCGACTCTGCTTGTCGATAAACTTCTGCAAATTGTTGGTTTAAACTTGCCTTCAACTGGGGAACAATAGGAATATATGATGGTAAATCGTCATGAACGATTAAATGTAAGGGTAATTTATAATGTTTGGCTAATTCGGCTGCGGTAAGCCAAGAAAATCCATGAGCCACGGTTAAGATAGCTTCTGGTTGAAAGTTTTTAATCGTTGCTATAAGTTGAGATGCTCTTTGTCGGGCGGTTAAAAATAAATAAGAAGAATAAAGAGTATTTAAACGACTGTTAATTAATCTTTTTCGACCAACATTTAATACTTCGTATTTTACTCCTCCTAAACGAGTTGCTGACTCAGAGACAGTAGTATTTCCTTCAACAATTTGTAGCTTGGAAACTGGATATTTTTGAAGTAAGCGGTAGATAAGTGCCGAACCTGCTACAGTAGATTCTACAGGAACATCACCGACATAAAGTAGTTTGGGTAAAGTCAACAATTCTGAAGCAATCATCTGTTTAATTATTTGAATATTTAACTATTTTGAAACTAGCTAGTGAATCTTCAAGCCAACTAACTATCTAAGAAGTATTTCCGAACGATCTTTTTGTATGTTTTCAATGTTATACCTTAATATCTTTTCTTAATTTTTGATTATGAGAAGTACGTTGATTTTCGTTTGCATAGCAATGGTGCTGCCTAAATTTGCCAAATTCTTTGACAAAAGCAATATCAATTTGAATCATTGCCCCATCAAGAGGTCTATATGATGGCGAAAACATTTCATATGCTACGAAACCTTTGTCTTTCATAAATTTAATTACATCAAAAAAGCTATGACCACCAATAAAAGGTTCAAACAAAGTAGTTTCCAAAATTACACATTCAGTGTATTTAAGTATTTTCTCGGCACCTTTTAAAACATCTATTTCTGAGCCTTGAGTATCAATTTTTATCAAATAATCTACTCCCTTATCAAGTAGATTTTTCTTTTTAAAAATGTTATCTAAAGTCACAGATGAAATGCTTCTTGGAATACCATTAACATCAGAATTTTCATTTTCCAAATAAATGGATGAACCTACCAAATCTGGATGAACATTTATCTCTATTTCTCCATAATCAGTTGATGCTGCACCCAAAATATATTCCGCACTATTTAGCTTTTCTATAACTTCTTCCAACTTTACTTGAAATTCTTCAAGGGGTTCAATTAATATGTGATGTGTGTCGGGAAATATATTGTATATTTCCCAAGTTCCGAAAGCTGCACCCACATCAATAGCAACACTAGGAGAAAAACCTAATTCTTTGAGATGATTTAGAACACCCTTCATGTCTTTGTATCTGTTTATGTACTGGTTTCGATCTTTACGTTTAATTTCTATGTCAAAATGTTCTAATGCAGAATTGATAATTTGTTTGTAGAGCTTTTTATTCTTCATTTTTACTTCGTCAGTCGAGCCTGGATAATTTATAGATGTCAATAACTAAAAAAGAATAAGAGCGAGGATTTTGCCGATCAATATTCTATGTCGATTTACCTAGCAGATTTTAAAGGAATTTGTACTTTTCTATTTCCCAATTGGCATTTGGGCGATCGTGGTTTTTCTTAACAATTCTTTTACCCTGAAATCCATAAGTTTTTCGAGTCAAAGATTTTAATTTGGGAAGTTCATGCAGCTTTGCCTTGATCAAAGTATCTCTCCAATATCTGTAATTCCAATTCATTGAATCTCGCATCTCTTTAAGAGATTTATTTACTTCATTTGCATATTGCGGATTACGAACTCTTTGATTGAATCGTAAGCGAAAACCACCTAAAATAGACTGAATTCCATATAAATCTGCATGAGCGAAAAAACGAGTCCATAAATCAAAGTCACTGGCAAAGTCATATTCGGTTCGCAGATTACTATTGACTTTTGACCATAAGCTCCGTCGCCAAAAAGTTGACTCTTGCTGAATCCAACCGATGTAATGTTTGTTTCCAGGAGAGAAATAACCATCTAGAAAAGCTGCTTTGCAATAACCTGGAATTGAAGAAATTCCAGAACAATCGCCATTCCAATCCCAGCTTGCAGGATTTAATGTAGTGATCCATTCAACTTCGGAGAACTTAGAAAAAACACTGGCAACAGTTTTAAAGGCACAAGAAAAATACATATCGTCACTATTAAGCCATGCCATGATTTCTCCAGTAGAATGAGAAAAACCTTTATTGATTGCATCATATTGACCTAAATCGCTTTCGCTTACCCAATAGGTTAAATACTGTTCGTATTTTTTGATAATTTCTACCGTATTATCAGTGCTTCCACCATCAATGATGATGTATTCCAGATTGGGATAGCCCTGAAGCAATACAGAGCAAATGGTTTGCTCTATAAATTCTCCTTGATTATAAGAAGAAGTAACAATGCTAATGCGAGGCCATTGAGAGCCATCAGGCATATATTCAGGAAATGTTTGGCTTTGTTGTAACTTAGATAGACTGTTAATAGAAGTACTAGAATATGGCATGAATTTTCGTAGTTAAATAAAAATAAATAATCGCTGAAATTCAGATAACCGATCGCATTTAGCATACTGATTCATATACTTTGAGAGTTTGAGCTACTGTTTGATCCCAACCAAAAAAATTTTGCTCTCTAATATCCGTGAGAAATCAGGCGATCGCATTCTATCGGGCTATCTAAAAGAGAAAGCAGAATATCTGTTAAGTTGTCACTAAACTTGGGATCAAACAATATTCTTGCATTATCTATTTTATCTGAAGGTGCTGGAAATAAATTATTCAACTTAGGTTGAATGAAATTGTGTGACATTGTTTGAGGCTAAAAATTGATTATTTAATTGCTTCAAGATTAAGACTTACAAAATAGGATTTTTGGTTGAGAATTATTTCGATTTTAGAGCAATCCTCAAAATCGGTTAATTTATTAGTTTCAGGTTGCCACTTTCTGACCAGCTTAAATCCTACTTTCTTTAACAATGTTTCCAAATTCATATAGTTAAATATAGTCATATGAAAATTATATTTATAGTCCTGACCACCCATTAACATTCCTTGAATAATTTGAATATCTTGGTTGTTTTCTTGATATATATTTACTAGACAATGAAAATCAGGTACTGCTAAACGCAAAATTCCATCTTTTTTCAAGACGCGAAACCATTCATTCAAAACTGTAGTAATGTGACTATGAGGAAAATGCTCTAAACAATGCGAAGCATAAATTAAATCAACACTATTATCTTTAAAAGGAGCTAGATCATTAATAGCTCTTACGTAGTGAATATGTTTTTCAGGTAAGCCGTCAATATTAATAAAATGGGGATAATCAATTGTGCCACATCCTAAGTGTAAATTAACACCGCAATCTTTTGTATTAGGTAATGATGGTCTAGCAAATTGCCTTTTTATTTTCGCTAAAACAATTTGTATTTCTGTTTTCAATTCTTTCCATTTAGAACGATACCGGTCTCGAAAATTAGCAGGAATCAATTTGATTAAAAACATTATTTTGAATATAACTCCCAATAGTGTTCAATAGCCAAAGGTGTTCTTTCTTGATTAGGTGGAAATTTAGATTTATAAATATCGTTACTAGCTATTTCTATAGTGGCAAGATGCTCTTCCCAACACAGCCATTCCACCATTGGTACTGCTAAACCTACTCCGAAATTATAACTTCCCGCCGACAAAGGTAATGAAGGAATTACACAATCTATGTAAGATTCTCCTTGTTTTATGAATATGCTTAAACCGCTTAAAGGACTGGTAGAATATTGAATCAATCTAGTTCCTGTCAATGTACTAATCTCTAAAATAACTGAACCACAATCTACATTTCGAGGAGAATAATAGCGAATTCTAATTTTTACATGATCCCAGGTTTTAGTAATAGGCTTTGGTTGATAGTTTCGATCTAGTAAACTAACCTCAATAATTTTAAAACTATCTCTCTCCAGCTCAATTTTTCCCAATTTTTCTCTAAAAATAATTCCTGGAGGATAGTCATAGTTTTGACTTTGGTGAATTTTTAGATAGCAATCGACAGATTTTTGGATTGTGCCTTGGTATTTTAGTATACCCGAATTTAAATATATTCCCTTATTACAGAGACTACTAATAGCCCCGATATTATGACTAACAAATATTACAGTTCTTCCTTCTTTTCCAACATCTTTCATTTTTCCCAAACACTTTTTCTGAAATTGAGCATCGCCAACTGCTAAAACTTCATCTACTATTAAAATTTCTGGTTCCAAATGGGCAGCAACGGCAAAAGCTAATCTTACATACATTCCCGAAGAATATCTTTTAACTGGAGTATCAAGAAACTTTTCTACTTCAGCAAAAGCCACGATTTCATCAAACTTTTTTTTAATTTCTACTCGACTCATACCTAATATTGCGCCGTTAAGAAATATATTTTCTCTGCCTGTTAGTTCGGGATGAAACCCCGTACCAACTTCTAATAAACTTGCTACTCTACCTTTGATTTTTATTTGTCCCTTTGTTGGTTCAGTAATGCGACTAAGAATTTTTAATAATGTAGATTTACCTGCCCCATTGCGCCCAATGATTCCTACTCTGTCTCCTTGATTAATCTCAAAGTTGATATCTTTTAACGCCCAGAATTCTTCTTGCGTATTTCGGGTTTTACTATTAGGTTTAAAAATAGATTTAACACTATTGCCGATCACATCCCGCAGTGCGGTATACTTCTCCTGCTTTTGATGTCCAATAATATATTTTTTGCCTAAGTTTTCGACTTTAATAATTGCGTCTGACATAATTTGTTTAGTTTAAATCTTGCCCTAACTCTGCTTGCTTTTCTAGCCACTGATAAAATATGGCAATTGCTAATTTAATTTTGCTAAATACTGGTTCTACATTTTCAGCCAAATCAATTACTTTATCTGCTTTTAATTCAATCTTGTATATATGGCGTTCTAAATGACGGAATTTACGATATTCATCTAGTTCCAACAGCAATGCACCACTCCACAAAGGTGGGCGATTGTTACCTCCTGGTTCAGCTACTTGTTTTAATAATTCAAGATGCCAGTCTTTACTTTTTGGTAAACCACCATCTAGATAAACAACAACTCGTTCGCTAATTCGTTCGCATCCTGAATAAAAGTCTGCAATGTAGCTGGCTAATGCAGGGGCAACAATAATATCTGCAACTTCTTCCATCTGTTCAAAAATTTTGTATATGGTTGAGATAGTATCTTCTATAGATTTCAATTCATCTTCGATACGAGATTTTAGAGCAAGATATTTGTTATCGGGCATAGGTATTTTTTTGAGGATTCGATCAGCTAGATAGGTAGGTGCAAACTCTAAAGGAATCAAATCTACTTTTAACCAGTAGGGAGCAATATCTTCTAATACTGAATAAGCATCCCAAACCGCATCTTTACTCATTCCTCTAACTGCAATATCTATGTCAGAGTGCCAATGCCAAGGACTTTCTCCTGCCAAAGAACCACACAAGAGAACTTCGGTTGCGTCAAATTTATCTTGCAAAACCTGCATACATTTCTCTGCTGCCACTAAGGCTTGTTGTCGTCTTTGTTCAAGCTCTAGTTGAGATTTTGATGATAATGAAAGGGTTGTCTTCATTGTGTTATTGATTTGCTGAAGATTACTTCTCTAAAGTTAACTTAGTTTATCGGTTAAATAACGTCGGCAAAGGTGCGTTCCATTTTACGAAAATACCAAATACCGCTAAAGAAAAATACTGCTACAAATCCAAGAGAAAGTAAGAATCCTGGGAGATACAGGTTAGATTCACCGCCAAGAATTGCCCAGCGGAAACCATCAATTACTCCGACTATTGGATTGAGAGAATAAAGCAATCGCCATTGTCCGGGAACAACATTACTGCTAAAGCCAACAGGAGAAATGTACAGACCAAATTGAACGATAAAAGGAACAATATAGCGAAAGTCACGGTATTGCACATTTAAAGATGCTAACCACAATCCTGCACCCATAGATGCAGCAAAAGCGATCGCAATAAAAAAAGGTAAAGTAAGAATACGCCAGCTAGGAGCAAAATCATACCAAGCCATTAAACCCAGTAGAATTATCCCCGAAATTAAAAAATCTACAAAGCTAACTACTACCGCGCTTGTCGGCACAATGAGTCTGGGAAAATAGACTTTAGAAATGAGATTAGCGTTACCAATCAAACTGTTACTACATTCAGTCAGGGAGTTAGCAAAAAACTGCCAGGGAAGCATAGCTGCAAATACTAAAATTGGATAGGGCGTATCTCCTTCGGTTGGTAATTTTGCTATTTTTCCAAAAACCACAGTAAAGACAACCATTGTCAAAAATGGTCGAATCAATGCCCAAGCCATGCCAATCATAGTTTGTTTGTAACGGACTAAAATATCCCGCCAAGCCAAAAAATAAAATAATTCACGATATCGCCATAAGTCTTGCCAATACTGACGTTCGGTACGACCAGCTTCAATAATTAATTCGGGAGGACTAGTAATCATGATCGAGATAAATTTCCCTAATTATTAACGACGACGAAACTGTTCTAAAAGCCCTTTCTTTTTGACTTCTGACTCATTATCTCGATCTTCAGAGTTGGAGTTATGGTGGGGCTGATTATAGTAGGAATCATAATAAGAGTAAGCGTAGTAATCAAATTCAGGATCGACCATATTAGCGACTACCCCCGCAACATTACACTGACTATTACTTAAAACGTCTAAAGCATTACTAATTGACTTACGGCTAGCTTTTTGGATACCAGAGATAAACAATATAGAGTCAACCTCGTTTGCTAAACTTTTGGCATCAGCAATCACCCCAATGGGTGGAGTGTCAATAATTACGTAGTCGTAGGCTGCTTCCCATTCGCGAATTAGCTGCTTCATTTTGTTAGAATTTAACAACGCAATGGGATTGGGGGAAGTTGCCCCAGCAGTAATGATATCTAGATTTTCTCTAATGCTTTGGCGAATATGCTCGGACCAAGATTGCTCTGTAGTAATGATTTCACTTAGTCCAGATTCGTTGGGAATTTTGGCAAGCTTATGAAGTTTAGGTTTGCGTAAATCTGCATCGACTAATAACACCCGCAGATCGAATTCTGCTAAAACGACACTTAAATTATGAGAAATTGTCGATTTACCCTCAGCTGAGGTGGAAGACGTAACCACCAAAGATTTGATTTGACCATCATCCGCCATCAAATAACGTAGATTCATCGCTAAAGAGCGTAATCCTTCGGTAAAAGATGAATAATAAGAGTAGGACTTTTTAGTCGTGTGAATATTAGCATCAATTCTTGGTTCAGAAACTTTAGGAATGACACCTAGTAAAGGTAGCTTGGTAATCTGCTTGATTTCTTCAACCTTCTTAACGCTTTGATCTAACTGTTGCAGTATGAATGCAGTGGCAACTCCTAATAAGCCTCCAGCAATTAAAGCCTGAATCAAGCATTGATTGATAATAGGTGAAACTGGTTTACTGGGTAGAAAAGGCGCATTAAGAATACGCCAGGGGGCAATTTCTTCCGCTTCGGAGATTTTTAGCTCTTGTCGTCTTTCGAGAAGATAGTTATATGCCTCAGATTTTAGCTCTAGCTTACGCTTCAATTCCATAAAGGTTTGCTGTAACCCAGGGATATTAAGAAATTGATTATCAGCTTTGGCTTTGGACTGACGCAGACTTGCTAATTTGCTTTGCAGACTAGCAGCTTCAGTCTGTAGCTCTAGCTGACGACTAGCTAATGTTCCTAGAGTTGAACCTTGAGAAGATATTTTTGAGCTTGATTCTATTTCTAGATCTCCTATAAATGAACTGCTATTGGGAGCGTTGGAAGAACTGCTGTCGCTACTACTAGGAGCGTTGCTTGTGTCCGTAGCTGAGGA
This sequence comes from Waterburya sp., assembly GCA_965218345.1. Taxonomy (GTDB): domain Bacteria; phylum Cyanobacteriota; class Cyanobacteriia; order Cyanobacteriales; family Xenococcaceae; genus Waterburya. The sequence goes on along the minus strand of CBDCKS010000002.1, from coordinate 2,428,542 downwards.
TGTTTGAGATTGACTATTAGCAGGAGCGTTAGTAGTGTTGGCAGTCCCACTTGTAGACGGTTGAACATCTGTATAACTAGGAGCGAGAACTATACGCTCTAGTACTTGAGGAGAAACTGATTTACCTAAAACTTGATTAGCTCTTTCTTGCAGAAGTTTTTTGAGTTCTTTTCGCTTTTCTTTCAGGTTAGCCATGACGTGATAGTTGTCATTGAAATCAACCTTACCCAAGTTGTATTGAGTTTCAATGTCTCTTAACTGAGAGGCTAAATCTTGATAAACTCCATCTTGACCCAAAACCGAAGATGCTACCATGGTATCTGAATCTTGACCCAATTCTTTCATCTGACGATTTAACTCTTGAGTTTGTTTTTGATTAAGAGCGATCGCAATTTGGGTTTTTTCGATTTCTTCGGCAACATCTTTTTGAATATTTTCGGCTGCAACGGCAGATGTCTCAGGATCTACTAATTCATGAACCTGTCTAAAGGTGCGAATTTCTTTGGCAGCTTCGTCTAAATCTGCTTGGGCATTAGGTAGCTGACTATCGATAAACTCGATCGCATTCCTTGCCTGTAATCGCTGCTTCTTCAAGCTATAGTCTACATAAGTATTGCCTAAAGCCTCTAAGACTGCCTTGGCTTTTTCTGGATCTGTATCGGTATAGTTAGCAACCAGTACATCAGTTGGTACTTTATTAACTACTGCCTGATTGATCGAAAGGTTATTTACTACTTCAGCTACAGAAAGATCTCGATAGCGGTCTTTGAGGGTTTTTACCGCTTTTTCCACCATCGAGTTACTACGGAGAATAAAGATCTCCGTGGATAAATCTTTGATTGAGTTATATGGACTAGCAGGAGCTACATTAGTAGGAGCAACAGAAGTGGCTTTTTGATTTTGGGGACTTTCTAGTAAAATCAAGCTCTCTGAAAGATATTTAGGAGTTTGTAGCGCAGAAAACAGAAATATGCCTGTAAAAGCGGTTATTCCCACAGCTAATGCAGGTTTCCAGCGACGATAGACGACCTGTTTAAAATCGGCGACGGAGAAGCCTGGTTCTTGAGTATTTAGCGCACCTAAATCAATTTCCGATCTGATTATTTCGTTACTCATATTTAATTTGATCTGTAAATATCACAATGCCAAGTGAACTTTACAAAACCTTAGTTAAAGTTAAATAAAATTACTGATAAAAAATTCGATCATTCTGACCACCTATCTTAGTTTTTTTTCTATCTAGAGGCTTCAGTACTTTTACTGTTTTGTCTTTAACTTTGATATGAGCAAAACAACTTATTGGTTAATAGCTAATCTTCAGGAGTAATTGTCTTAATTCTTGCCCAGCCAGTGCTTTTCCAAATCATAAAAAATAAAATAGCTGCTATTAAGGCACCGAGATTCCACTTAAAACATTGTTTAATTAACAAAGCACGTTTTTGCGCCCTGAATGACTTTGTTTGACTGGTTATGTTGTCTTGGTTATTTTGTAAATTGGTGATAATATCAGCTTTTAACTTCTGAGTATTTACTGAGTCAGGAATATTAACCTCTTCTTTTGCCTGTTGTTGTAGGACTGCTCCAATTTCATCTTTAGAATTAGCTGCTTTAAGCTGTTCTTTGAATTTTTGAATTGCGTCTTTTTGATTGACGTATTGAGCATTCACCGTCGCATTTTGTTGATGATAAATCCGCACGCTATTACTGATATTTAGAGGAATCATTAACATCAAAAATATTGCTGCTACTAAAGACAGCCAAGATAAAACCTTAAGAATAAAAGTTTCAATGGGAGCGCGATCGCTTCTCTCGCCATAATAAACTAGCACTATCCCTAACAAAGTAACGGGAATCCTTTCCACAATTTCGCCCACAGTTTGGAACTCCCACAGTGGATTCATTAGCTGAGGAGGAATTACCAAAAAGAAAATATCTACGATCGCCATGACCAACAAGCCATAGCCAACCAAACGTAAAATACCAGAAGAAAATACTTGTCTCTCTCGATCCTGTAAGATAGTCATCAATTTGCTTGAAGATCTTTGTTAAATTTAAACTTGTCCAGTATAGTCTTGCAGATTGCAGATTGCCTAAGTTTTAATAGACTCAAACAACAGTTAGACGAGCGACCCCCTAAAGGGTGAAGCAGTTTGCTTATGCCAGGGAACCTGTCCACCGCAACTGCTTCACCGCGTCGCCGAAGGGCGCAAGGAAATGCTGCCCTAGCAAGGGAACGCGCGAGGAGGGCAGTAGGAATCATTGTTCGTAGATTTTAGCCCCAATGGTAAAATTCTAGTTTCGGCTGGCGACGATCGCCGAATTATAATTTGGGATCTTCAGCGTCTTTCCAAAATAAACTATTTTGAATATGGCTGTAATTGGATTCATGATTATTTAAAAACTAATCCCCAGATTGAATCAGGCGATCGCAACTGCGATTTATAAAGCCCAAAATCATTAGTTTTCGGTTAATGGTGGAAAATTAGACAGCCAGTATTGATATACATCTCTCCAGGCTTTTTCGAGGGTTTGGTAAGCAGCCTGAGTAGTTGGTGTGTCAACTGGTGTCGAGAGTAGTATCCAAAGACAACGGCGATCGCGTATACTTGCTTTGCCTTGCAACCAGTCCCATCCTACCTGCCACCGTAAATCATTCTCGTAACGATATTGAGAAAACTGCTTTTGGGTTACATTACTAAAGCTGCGAGGACTAATGCAGCTACTCAAATAAGCGCGATTTTTACTAGCAAACAAAGCATGATAACCCACTCCATCTAGTTGTTTAACTATCTTAGCTTTAATAATTTCTGGGGCTATATCAGTATAATTCTGCAAGTATGCTTCTACATCTCCTCTCGTACCAACCAAATAGCTGATGTCAAGGCGCATTTTTGTCCCACTGTTGATATACTGATATCTTTGCTGAGATTTAATTACTTCTTTGTCTATTGGTTTAATTGCGCGCTGGTTTAAATCTGATTGTTCCCAAGCCATGCCATGATCAAGATGTAAACGTTCAGGAAACTCATAATTAGCCACAGAGCGATTACCCACTTTAGGCATGATGAACGCACAGATAACAGCAGCATTAATTCCCACACTGGCAACAGCTAAAAAATAACTACGCCATTGAATCTGATTAATCATATCTTCGAGTTAATCATAAATATTTATCCCTTATTAACTATTACTTCTTACTATTTAATGATGTACGGGCGAACGGCCGTTCGCCCCTAACCATCTGCCCTTGCTTCGTTTCTAAAAACCAATAACAAAAGCCTGCAAAAATCACAATTGCCAAAGTAGAGAATATTTGCGAACCCTGCGCCCCATGCCAATAATCAAACTGCGTTGGGTTTGGTATTGATAATGTCAAAATGCAAACTCTAATTACTCCCAGAAAAAAGCCTAAGCCAATTGAAAAAATTGGAATAAGTATTTTTTGTTTGCTTGATAAAGTTATCAAACTTACTAGCAACAGTGACAGCTTTAGCATCAGCAAAATCATTGATACTCCCGCACAAGGATAATCGACGATCGCCTCAACATTTCCTGACTCAGGTAGCGACAACAATACTTGATTACCTTGGCTAGCTACGTTAAACCCAACATAGTATAAAAAATAGCTAGCAAACTTAGCATTGAGAACGGTAATGTGAACAACACCATCAATAAAATGCCCGATTACTCCTACAGGAAAAAACAAAAACCAGGCAAAAAATAATTCTGGAAAATATTGTCCCAAGCCTTTCAATCCAGAAGCCATTAAACCTAGAGCGATCGCAGCACTTATAGGTAATATGGGTAACAATGTTGATTCAAACCAAAAAAGCGAAAGAGTCTTAGCTAAAATTAAACTTAATAGTAGTAAGCTAATAAAACTAGAAAAAACGTCACTACGAAAATCTAAATCATCTTTTTTGCACCACAGTAGCCAAAAAATTGCTCCCCAAAACAAACTGTCTGTAGTTAATTGGTCAATGTCACCAGTGGTTTTCCACATCAGAATGAGATAGAGAATAGCTATGCCAACCAAACTAAAAGATAACCAAATTTTATGATAATTGCCGATTTTTTTGGTGTACATCAATTCTCTTATTTAATAGACTTATGCCCATGAATGCAGAATGAAGTTTGTCGTTTGTAGTGAGTAGTTCGTAGTTAATCCATTACTTACTACTAATTATCTATTAAGTAGGTGGGTGGAATTAAATGTAAAACAAGCGTAAGCAAGATATTACGATCTATTTTTTTTTATTCATTACTCATTACTCGTTACTCAAGTAACGAGACTATCTTCTATTTAATTTGTCCTACCTACTTACCTCTTGGCAAAGTAGTCTATGGTGATCCATGCAAGAAATCTATAAAAGTGACTCTAAAACATAAAATGTCACTCCTCCATTTCCTTCAATTTGGAACTGAGGCTGAGTTTGACTTAAAACGTTAAATTCATTAGTGTCAGTAGTAAACAAATGCGATCCTGTTTGAGTATTAAGCATTCTATATAAAGGAACTGTCTCTATATTTTTTGGTTGAGAATCAAAAGCATAGTAAGCGACATCTTCAAAGCTGTAATAACCTAAATTTTGGCGAATATAATTTTTCTCGTTTTCGTCCATAGTATAAAGATGCGCTCCCGTAGCTTGATTAAAGAAGCGATAAACTGAGGCAGAATTCTTGATTTTTTCTCCAGTCAAGGTATCTTTATCTTGAGCTAAAACGTCATAGGCTACACCTTCATAGGTATAGGGTAATTTTTTCGCTTCACTCAACTCTGTGACTACCTTTTGTTCATTTGGATCGGCAGTATAAAAATGAAATCCTTTATCGTATCGGAAAAATCGATATACCTCAGTCCTCGGGAAGATATCGTAGCCAATATCAGCTAAAATCGCTAAATCTAGATTTGTGGGCAAATTTCTTTCCCCAAAGGTAAAAGATTTGTCTAGTAACGCATCCCTTCTAGGATCTAAAGAAAAGCCATCTTGAATATGGTTTTTATCCGCGTCTAAAGGTATTGGTTGAACATGATTTAAGAGAACGCTTTTTTTACCAACAAATTTTCCCTCTTCAATCTGGTTTGTAAAAGCATCAGAAGTTCCAATTCCCAAAACATGACCAATTTCGTGCAGACTTAAACTCAGAAAATCTTGTTTATCTGGGGGAATATCATTATCAGTTTTTGGGGTGCTATCAAAATATAAATTATCTACTGCATTGGTATTAAACTCAATCGTACCTAACCAGGGTTCAAAATCGCTTCCTTTAATTCTTGACTCGCGATCGCTACCATTAACAAAATCAGCGTAAAACGATCCTTCTCCAAGAGTCAATGAATCAGAATTTAAGTTGACTGAAGAGACAAAAATAATTACATCATCAATAGGTTTATTTAAAGTAACCTTTCTTTCTGAACCATCGATCGGGAATCTCAAAGTTTCTTTTGCGGGAATTGGAGTAAAGTCATCTTGAATATAAGAACTCCAAATATTACCCGCTTGTTCTAATATTGCTTTTCTTTTCGCTGTAAAAAAATTAGCATCATCAAAACGATAATCAAACTTGATATTAAAACTCATAGAATTTTTCTAAGTATATTTTCATAATTTTTTTTCCACTTGGAAAAATTTACCTACAAATACCTATTTTTTATTCATCTATATTTATAAAGATATAAAACCCAAAATGGCAAACGACAAAACTACGTTTTTATGAAATAGATTGAGAATCTACTTTAAATCAAACTTAACCTTAAATAATAGTATTGTCTTGTGTATAAACAATTAAAAGTGTTAAGTGTTTTTTGCAAAACTATTTGATTTTATATCAGTATTTACTAGCACGATTTTGCTGTTATGGCATTCAAAAACACCGTATAAAGACTTAGTTATTCAGTAATAATATCTATTTACTTTATATTTTTGATTTACACATTGAGGATTTATAAAATATGAAGTATAACAGCACAAGTACGACTGAATCTTGCTAATTGTCAACTAAACAAAAATAAAAGCCTGTAATACAATAACTTAACTAATTAAGTTATTGTATTACCTGATTAACAAAAAATAGGCTTTTTTCTGGTTGATATTTTTATTGTAAGTACGATTTTATATCTGTTCCTATGAATTTATGCGTATATTAATTTTTGCTAGCTCTACAGCTGTACTTTTGCCTCTTTTAAGTTTAAATGCTTGGGCAAATCCAGCTAGTCAATCTCAACCACCAACTTCAAAGTTTCCGCCCACTAAAAATCAACAAATATCTCAAGAAAAATCAACAGTTACTGCTGATAATTCTTGGAGTAATTCCAATCAAAAAGAATTAGAAGACGTTAAATTTCAACTGCAAGATATCAGTCAGCGTAATTTTACCCCTAGTCGCGGTGTCCCAAGTTTAACTATTGCCAATCCTTATGGATTTGGTGCCGATAGAGGATTTTTTAGCGGTCTAAGCTATCAGACAGATACTCGTGGCGGACTCGATGGAGTCAATGATCAGGATGGAACTTGGGGACTTGGGGTAGGTCTAGGAAATGCCCAGAAGTCCGTTGGTGCAGAACTTAGCTACAACGTAGCCAGTTTTGGTCAGAATGGTCGTGACTTTGGTTCTGGCGGTTTTAACCTGAAGCTGCATCGCAAAATTGCTGATGGCTGGGGCGTCGCTGCTGGATGGAATAGTTTTCTTTCAATTGGTGATGGCAATGACCTTGATGACTCTTTGTATCTGGCCACCACCAAAATTTTTAGAACCAGAGAAAATGTCAATTCTGCCTTTAGCCGAATTGGAGCGACCGTTGGTGTTGGTAATGGACAATTCCGCTCCGAAGGTTCAATTGCTAATGATGACAATAATGTCAATGTCTTTGGTAGTCTAGCTTTCCGTGTAGCACGACCAGTTAGCTTTATTACGGAATGGACGGGGCAAGACTTAGGAATGGGTTTATCTGTTTCTCCTTTTCGTACTGTTCCACTGACTATTAATCTTGGTGCTAGAGATATTGTTGGTGCTGGAGATGGAGCCCGTTTTGTTTTCGGAATTGGTGCAGGAATTTAAGTTTATTTGTAGATCAATTTTATCAGGACAATTATGTTATGCGCTATAAGCAAATATTATGGCTAGGTTCTTTAATTACTTTGGGAATACTCACCGCAACTACGTCTGTTACAGCCCAATCAGTCACCAATAATTCTGATACTTCTGGATTTCAGACCTATAGCTCTCCCACGGTCAGTATAGATAGTAATAACGGTAATGGCATACCGCCAACTACTCAATATAATCCAGCTACAGGAGAATTTGTAGGTGGCGGAATAAAAAATCCGATTAGATTTGGCTCAGCCAGAGGTTCAGGTTTAGGCTCAGGCTCAGCCAGAGCCAGAACCTCTGGTTTAGGTTCTGGTTCTGGCTCTGACAATGGTTCAGGCTCAGGTTCAGGTTTAGGTTCTGGCACTGGTTCAGGTTCAGGTTCAGGTTCAGGTTCTGGCAATAGCGAAGGATCTGTTTCAGGCAATAGCAAAGGAGCTTCTAATAATACAGAAGTAACTCTTAATGATGTTGCCACAATATTAGGAGATAGTCTCAATAGCTCCTTAGATAATCTAGCAGCAGCAGAACAGGCAGGGCAAGCAGGACAGACAGCAAGTGCAACTCCTGATAATCCTAGGCGAATTACCAGAAGAAATTCTGACAGCAAAAATCGAGCCTGTGGCTGCGCCAACCCAGCATCTTCTAAGCCCAGACATATTGTTAGAAGTAGTTCTACAGCTTGTGGTTGTGCTAATTCTGGTTCAACTGCTAAAGCTCGTCAAATCGAAGACCGTGAAATTCAAGCTCGTCAAATTGTTGAAAAACAATTAGCTGAATCAAAAAAATTCATTCAACAAGTTAACCAAATCGATCCAGATAAAAATATTTGGTAACAAAACAAGTAAATTTATCAGGCGATCGCTCTGCATTTTTGCACCTGAATATTCATAACCAAACGTATCGCGTCAAAGAGCTTTTTTGCCATTACAGCTAAAATTATTCTCCAAATTAAACACTATGATTAAACCCAATTGGACTTATATCGGTATATCTTTTGCTACATTAGGATTACTAAATGCTACGAGCCTTAAAGCTGTAGCAGAAGATGTTATAGGCAATAAAGGTATTATGTTTCAAGAAGACACAATTATTGAAATGGAATTTATTGAATCCCACGGCGCATATCAATCTACTTTTGGCGTTATCGATTTAGATTCTTGTCAAACAAGTGCTTCACAAGCAATTAATTATGATACTTGCTCTAAAACTCCCTTACTTTCTGAAGTAAAAGCGTCTGATAGCTTAGATACTGTTTATCGTCGTTCTACTTACGAGACTGATTTAATAGAAAGTCGTAACAACGATTTTTTAGGCACTCCTGGCAATACCGTTCCTAATTTTAAAACGGAGTTTTTATTTAAAGCCAATAAAAAATATGCTTTTTATCTAGAATCTGAGTTTGATGGCAAACCTGCTGGAACAGTTTACACTACAGACTTGTTTAATTCTCAGGGTAATCGTCAGGCTTTATTTAATGAAGAAGGTTTGGATACTGAAACTGTAGCTAAACGACGCAATAACACTAACTTTAATACTAATAAGTTTGACGATTTGATTAAGGGCGGTTTGTTGCTTAATATTGACGATACTGGCTCAAAATTAGTTAAAAATGCTGATGAGGATACTGACTTTGATGATTTTATTGTTGGTATTGGCGGAGAGTATGGCTGTAATTAATTCAAAATAGAAAAAAAAATGTCAATCTTAACCTTAGCTTTTTGAGTTAACAAGTTTATATAGCAATACGAGGTTATGTTAGGACACTCCCTGCGGTGGGTACACCTTGGCTACTTATTACTTTTTACTTATTACTTACGAGCAATTAAATTTTCTGTCCTGTCTTGGTGCGCGTTCCCTTGCGCCTGTCGGCGACGCGGGGTCGCACCGCTAACCGATTAACGTACCGCGATATATCTAGATACTGGGTGGTAACCGCTGAAGTTCAGCTTGTAGCCACCCTTTTTTTTTAAATAATTGAATTCTCAGTAATTTCTCGGAATATTATTTCTTAAATGCTATGTTATCGTGATGCAGTCAGATAATTATCCGTTAATTTACGGCAGAATTATCTCTGATACCTGAACGAGAAGTTATGGAAAGGCTTCATGAATGTTATTCAAACGACAATTCCCGATGTTTTAATCATTGAATCAAAAGTATTCGGTGATGACCGTGGTTTTTTTCTGGAAAGTTTTAACGCCAAGACTTTTATCGAAAAGACTGGAGTTACAAGTCAGTTTGTTCAAGATAATCACTCACGCTCGGCTCAAAATGTTTTGCGGGGTTTACATTATCAAATAAAACAAGCCCAGGGAAAATTAGTTAGAGTGGTCTTAGGAGAAGTATTAGATGTGGCGGTAGACATTCGTAAAAGCTCACCAACCTTTGGGCAGTGGACTAGCTGTATTCTAAGCGAAAGTAACAAAAGACAATTTTGGGTTCCTCCTGGCTTTGCCCATGGCTTTGTAGTGCTATCCCAAACAGCAGATTTTTTATATAAAACAACAGACTATTACGCGCCAGAGTATGAGCGTTCAATTTTATGGAACGACCCTGCTCTTGGTATAGACTGGAAAATATCGGGCGAACCAATTTTATCAAACAAAGATAAAGAAGCTGTACCTTTAGAGCAAGCGGAGGTGTTTGCGTGACCAAGATCTTGCTAACGGGAATTACAGGACAAGTCGGACAAGAATTGAAGCAAACTTTGACTTCTGTGGGAGAAGTTATCGGCGTTGGTCGTCAAGAATTTGATTTGAGCCAGCCAGCTTTGATAAAGCAAAAGATCGCCCAGATAAAACCGAATGTGATTGTTAATGCTGCTGCTTATACGGCTGTAGATAAGTCAGAAGGTGAAGTCGAACTCGCTATGGCAATCAACGGCAACGCACCAAAAGCGATCGCCCAAGCGGCACAAGATATCGGTGCAACCCTTTTGCATATATCTACTGACTATGTATTTAATGGTCAAAATCACACTCCCTATTTGGAAACAGATAAAACCGATCCCCTAGGAGTATATGGTAAATCTAAACTCTTAGGAGAAATAGGAGTTAGGGATTGCGATCAACCTATTATTTTGCGGACTGCCTGGGTATATGGCTCAAAAGGACATGGTAACTTTGTTAAAACTATGCTCCGACTTGGTAAAGATCGAGAAGAATTAAAGGTAGTTGCCGATCAGGTAGGTAGTCCATCATGGTCTTATGATATTGCCCTGACAATTACTCAGCTAGTGGATAAATCTCTCAATGATTCAAATATCAAAGGGACTTATCACTACACCAATAGTGGTGTTTGCAGTTGGTATGATTTTGCAGTGGCTATTTTCGCCGAAGCTAAACAACTCGGCTTTCCTTTAGCAATTAAACGAGTTTTACCTATTACCACTGCCGATTATCCTACTCCAACCCAACGTCCAGCCTATTCAGTCTTGTCTAAAGTCAAAATTACCAAAACACTAGGAGTTTATCCTCCCCATTGGCGTGAATCTCTGGTAAAAATGCTGACTGAATTGAAGAATGAAGGATAAATGATGAGGGATAACTTAAAAGCTAATAAGAACTAGTAAGTAGTTGGTAGTAAGTAGTCCAAAAAAACGACAAACTACAAACGACAAACTAGAAATGGCTGATAGCTACCAAAATAGTCTAATTATCAACTAAGCCAATCCAAAAACAATGAAAGCAATTATTCTCTCTGGTGGTAAAGGTACAAGATTGCGTCCCCTGACCTATACAGGAGCGAAACAACTTGTTCCCGTAGCCAACAAACCGATTCTCTGGTACGGTATTGAGTCCATTGTGGCAGCAGGAATTACGGAAATTGGGATTATTATCAGTCCTGAAACAGGAGACGAAGTAGAGTCCAAAACAGGTAATGGCGATCGCTTTGGCGCAAACATCACCTATATTAAACAAGATCAGCCTTTAGGACTGGCACACGCGGTAAAGGTAGCTCAACCGTTTTTAGGAGATTCTCCCTTTGTAATGTACCTGGGAGATAACCTAGTTCAAAGTGAATTGGATCAGTTCATCGATAAATTCAAGTTTCAACACCTTGATGCTTTAACCCTACTCTGCGAAGTCAAAAACCCCTCTGCTTTTGGGGTAGCCAAAGTAGACGATCGAGGTAACGTTTTGCAGCTAATCGAAAAACCCAAAAATCCGCCTTCAAACTTGGCACTGGTAGGAGTGTATTTATTCTCTCCTGAAATTCATCAGGCGATCGCTAATATTCAACCATCCCCTAGGGGTGAATTGGAAATTACCGATGCGATTCAATATCTAATCGACCAAAAGCAAAAGGTAGCATCTTTCCAATTATCAGGCTGGTGGCTAGATACAGGAAAAAAAGATGATTTGTTGGCAGCTAATCAAATTATCTTAGATACTTGCTTGGAATCAACTCACGAAGGAACGATAGACAAAGAAAGTAAGGTTAGTGGTCGAGTTCATGTGGGAATTGACTCTGTGGTTAAAAATTCTATGATTCGTGGTCCTGTAACCATCGGCAAGAACTGTAAAATTGAAAACTGTTTTATCGGTCCTTATAGTAGTATTGCTGACGACACGACCCTGATTGATATTGACATTGAGCATAGCGTAGTTCTTAAAGGTGCAACAATTGAAGGCATCAATAGCCGTATCGTCGATAGTTTAATTGGCGAAAGAGCGCACCTCAAAGCTGCTCCAAAGCGTCCCAAAGCATTACGCTTTATGATTGGTGATGATTCTCAAATTGAATTGGCGTAGAAATAAAAGCAATAGGGTGGGTATGAAAAACAATTATGTACATAAGGTACAGAGTTTAATTTATACCCACCTAAAAGCTAAGACAATATAATCTACAGTTCCAGATTTAAAATCTACAAAGCTTTAGTCTGTAGTCCCAGTTTGTAAAGATTTCTCAGCAGCTTTTGTCCACTCTGTGTGAGCAAACTCACCTCTTGGTTTATCTACTCTTTCATAAGTATGTGCGCCGAAATAATCCCTTTGAGCCTGGGTTAAATTCTGAGGTAGACTAGCACGACGATAGCTATCGAAATAGTCCAAAGAAGAACTAAAGGCAGGAACAGGAATACCTAACTTGTTGGCAGTTGCCAAAACTTCACGCCATGCAGCCTGACGGTCAACAATTGACTGTTTAAATTCTGATGCCAGCAGTAGATTAGGTAAATCAGGATTTTGGTTAAACGCTTTTTTGATTTTGTCTAAGAAGGCAGCCTTGATAATACAGCCTCCTTTCCAGATGCGCGCGATCTCTGCTAAGTCGAGGTTAAAGTTAAATTCGCCCGATGCTTTGCTTAACAGCGCCATGCCTTGAGCATAGGAACACATTTTGGAGCAGTATAAAGCATCTCTGACTTTATCAATAAAGTCCTGCTTATCTCCTTCGTATTTGTCAGTAGGTCCACTAATCTCTTTAGAAGCTGCCACCCGTTCTTCTTTGTATGCAGACATGACGCGAGCGTTAACCGCAGCATAAATAGTAGGAATTGGCACACCCATCTCCAGAGAACTTACCACTGTCCAGCGTCCAGTACCTTTTTGCCCCGCAGCATCTAAGATTGAATCTACTAAGGGTTGGTGTGTTTGAGGATCGATATTGCTAAAAATATCGGCAGTAATTTCAATTAAAAAAGAATCTAGCTCATCAGTATGATTCCACTGGCTGAATACTTCTTCCAACTCTTCGCCATTTAGGTCTAGAGTGTTTTTCATTAAGTCATAAGCTTCGGCAATAAGCTGCATATCCCCATACTCAATGCCGTTATGTACCATTTTGACATAGTGACCAGCACCACCAGGACCAATAAAAGTGACACAAGGACCATCATCAACCTGAGCAGCAATTTGAGTCAAAATTGGCTCTAAATCGCGATAACCAGCCTCTGTGCCTCCAGGCATCAAACTAGGTCCATTAAGCGCGCCTTCTTCGCCACCGCTAACTCCCATACCCACAAAACCTAGTCCTGTTGACTCTAAATCTTTAGTCCGTCTTTCAGTATCGTTATATAAAGAGTTTCCTCCATCGATAATAGTGTCTCCTTTATCTAGCAGTGGTTTTAACTGATCGATAACCGCATCTACTGGTTTACCTGCTTTGACCATTACCAAAATGTTACGGGGACGTTCTAAAGTCTGCACAAAATCCTCTAAAGAATATGCCGCTTTAATGTCTTTATCTTTAGCCCTGACCTCCATAAATTTCTCAGTTTTAGCAGCAGTACGGTTATATACAGCGATCGGAAAACCGCGACTTTCTACATTGAGGGCGAGATTTTCCCCCATAACGGCTAAACCAATTACACCAAAAGTTCTCTTTGCCATAGTATTAAAATTGCCTAAAAATTTCTTTGCTTGTCTGGAAGATAACAACCTAGGAAAAGGCTAACGCAGTTTCACGGATGGGAATCGTTTTTTAATTAACTCTTTTTTTTCTGTAGGCACAAAGATAATTTGTTTGCTTACTTGAGCAAAAATCAGTGTTGTATTACACAGTTATCTCGTGAGTCTAATAAATTTGCTATACGTTTTGTAACCTGATATCTCGACAATTTACAAATTAATTAATAATTGGTGGAGATATCAAAATTGATTAAAGATTATGCGTTATCGCTATTGAGCTAAGTAAACTGTCTTGATTCTTTCAAGAGTCATTAAGAAAAAACCAATAAGTTACGTTTTCAAGACTTAAATGCAAGGCGATTTTGTGAAACTATAAAACCATAACCTAAACTCATTCCACGGTTAAAAACATATTTAAATTGAGGCAAAATTTAAAATGACATGGACTAAAACTTTGGCTGCTGATGCCCTCGCACCTGGCACAAGACAAGTAGTAAAATTACAACAGCGATCGCTTTTACTGCTCAACGAATCGAATAATATTTACGCGATTGATAGCATTTGCCCCCACATGAAGTTGCCTCTGAAAAAAGGCAAAGTCACCGCCGATGGTTCGATTGTCTGTTCTTTCCATCGAAGTGAATTCGATCTAAAAACTGGCAATGTCAAAAATTGGTGTACTTTTCCTCCTGTTGTGGGTAATATTTTAGGAAAAATTTCGGCTGAGAAATCTCTGGGAGTTTTTCCCACAAAAGTAGAAGGTGGACAAATTTTGGTGGATTTACCCGTTTAAAAATTAGTGACGTTAAAGATAACCAATCCTCCAACACATTTGGGGGATGAGCCTGGTTATTTTGAATGTCAAGTCCATTTTCAAAAATAAGACGATCGCTGAAAATAACAATTTAATATAAACGTATTATCGATTCAATAGCTTTTTACAATCCCGAATGTCTAACCTTGTAAGGAATTTCTTCTATGGGTAAATGCTCTCCATCTAAATCGTTATAGGTTAATTGAAGCCTACGTTCTCCCGCATACTCAACTAGTTTGCCACTATATAGCTCGGCTTTTGTTCCCAAACTCTGTATTCGTACTTTGCCACCAAATACCGTAGCTCTGGCTAAATAAATTACTAGATCATCCCTTGATGGACGATTTACCGTAGTGCTGGCGGTGAGATGAGCTAATCCTCGTTCATCTATTTCCTGAGTCATTGCCATGGCGGTGTTGCGAATACCACGAATAGCTACAATTGCCGAAGCTACTGCCATAGTGATATCTATTCCACCCTTAGTAACAATTTTTTGGTTAGAAAGATACTGAAAGTTTTTTTCGCCTAAATCATCCCTAATACGACGATGAATCATATTGTGGGGATGATAGTTTGATAACGCTCCGACAATTGCACCACAGGCATTACGGGGTTCTCGCCAAGGAGATTCACGGGTTTTACCGTAGATGCGCTTTTCTCCTTCTTCTAAACGCCCTACATGAGTTTTGAGATCTGTTGCCACCAATACCATTGACTGAGAATTTCCCTCGTATAGTCTTCGGCGTAACGGTTCGTCCATTTGATGTGCCACTGTAACGTGAGCGAGAGTTGCCCCATTATCTGTCCCACCGCCTGCGGGAAAAAATGCTTCTAGCTTTAGTTCGCCAATTTCTGAGAGGGTTGCAAAACGGGATGCTACTACATCTCGGTAACGCTTAGTGACTTCTCCTTGGTGAATGCGATCGCCACAGTTAGTATATGCCAAAGTTGTCACGACGCTGGGTAAGCTCAAATCTGCTCCACATATATGTATATCACTGGTACTAGAAGCAGCAAACTGTAGTTCGTCTCTTAGTACCTGTAATCCATTAACCAAAACATAGCGATCGCTGACAATTTCGTTGAGATAATTATGATAAGCGTTTCGTTCCATACCAAAACTAGCAGGCAGACACCAAAACTTATCGATCCGTTTTTGGGCAGATGCAACATCAAAGGGGATAGGCATATACAGTTTCTGGTTAAATTTACTAGTAATAAAAATAGCGGACTTCTGCCCTTTAATATATCCAGAATAAATCTTCCAGTCTGCTTAAAAAATTGTAAAATTACTTAATTTAAGCTAGCTACTTAATTCGTGAATAACAAACAAATCATAAAAATTGTGTTTGAGAACACAAAAGCTTATATCCTTGCAGAGTAAGAGTTAGAGTGTCCAAATTTTATTAAAGCAATCTGAAGATAGACGATAAAATGATTAGACTTAAAAAGTATCAGTAGTAGATTCAAAATAATTTTGTTGACTACAAACTGTAGACAAAAAGCGATCGCTCCTTAATTCATTATGATCGATGCCACATACGCTCAAGCAGGGTTTGACTTTCCTAATTCTCATGGGGATACTGAACTAATTAAGCAGCTAGGCTTTATTCCTGGTTTGAAAGACTTTCTTGCCATTCGTCAAGTACACGCTTTAGAACACGCTACTGTCTGGGTATTAAGTAGTTTAGATAATTCCAGTACAACAACAAAATTCTCAGCCAGCTATTTATCCGCAGACAACGAAGATATCGGCGGAATGTCTACTGAGAAAGGATTTTACCTTTATGGTAATGTCGATTTCCTGAGATTAAGAAGGGCTGTAAATCTAGCTTTGATTCGTTTACAACAAGGGGAATGGAACTTAGCACTTCATCCTCGCTGTGGTACAAATTCTTCTGTGGCTATGATGCTTACTACCAGTATGGCAATGATGGCACACCTCAGTTTGCCTAAAGAACCAATACATCAACTGATGGGTATGGGATTAGCCACCCTTGCTGCTAACTATTTCGCTCCCAATATTGGCATATATGTTCAAAAATATGTAACAACCGCTATCCCCTTTAATTTGAAGCTCAAAAAAATAACCAAAATTACCGACAGAGCGGGCAATTCTGGCTATTTTGTGCGCTTAGATTGGATAACTATATAGTCAATAAATTGGCAATGGATGAAATTATCATTGTTGAACATAATCCTAACTGGAAGCTATTTTTTGAACGGGAAGTTATACAGATATGCAAAGTTTTAGATACAAATTTAGATGAA
Organism: Waterburya sp.; assembly: GCA_965218345.1. GTDB lineage: Bacteria > Cyanobacteriota > Cyanobacteriia > Cyanobacteriales > Xenococcaceae > Waterburya. The sequence continues at coordinate 2,412,015 of CBDCKS010000002.1, read as the reverse complement.
TTAGTTCTTAAACTACCTGATATAGCGAGAAGTTGAATGTTTTTCATGGATTTCTAACTCTTTTAAGTTGTCTAATAACAAAATCAAAAATTCAACTATTTGTAAGTTAAACTTAATCTAACTCTTCATTACCTAAACTGTAATTATTTGATTGGGGAAGTATGTTAGGAATTGGCATTGTGATTAGCATAATCATATTTGCTACCCAAAAGAGAACAACTAACCAAAATAAACTAAGCCAGGGCATTGGATAAGTTGTTAAGTGTAACCCCGACCATAATTGCCAAATCCGAAATCCAGTGTAAAGAGTTCCAATAATTACAACAATGCTTGGACAAAAGATACTTTTAAAACTTCTTTCGCTTGCTAACTGAACAACAACTACTAACAAGTAACAACTAAAAAACTGGCGTATAACTGGTTGATTCCAAAAAACTAACCACAAAACTACAGGAATAATCACCCCAAGTAGGAGTGCAACCTTGACCCAAACTTTCATAAATTGTAATTGAGCATCACTATAATTTATGCCCGACCTAAATGGTAATTTTCCCTTTTTCACCAGCCAGCCATAGATCGCACTTAAGAGAGTAGCGATCGCTATAAAGGACAAGGCTGTCAACCAGTTATTGGGATTCATTGAATAATTAACCTATAGTTACGCTTCGCTTTGAGTAAGAAGTAGTGAATTACTTCTTACTCTGGTTATTGTTCACTGATTAAATTCCCGCGTGTCCTAAAGCAATGCCTGTAAACAGCATTCCAAAGACTAGAAAAGGCTGTGCGCTGGCTTGATATTTGACATCATTCTCTAAAGGATTGCGGAGAAAATACATATCCTGAAAGACAATCTGAGGAACTACCAGTAAGAAAACAATAGTGGCATAAAGATTCTCGTGAATTGACACCAAATAACCTGCAATACCAATTTGAAAAACGTCGATCGCAATGACGCAAATCCAAGCAGCAGTAGTTACTCCAAACATTACTGGCAGAGATTTTAAGCCCAAAGCGCGATCGCCTTCCACACTTTTGAAGTCGTTAACAATGGCAATACCTAACCCTGCAAAGCTGTAGATCAAAGTCAAAATTACAATTTTCCAACTCAATTCACCAAACAAAGCGTGACCAGTCCACCATGGTAAAGCAATATAGCTAGAACCGAGGGCATAAGTCCCTAACCAGCCATTTTGCTTAAGTTTCAGTGGTGGTGCAGAATAAATATAGGCAATAACAGAACCACCTAAAGCAAGACAAAGAATAGTCGGAAAATCATGACCTACTGCCACATCTAAGCCATAAGCTAATGCCCAAGCAGCTAGTACTAAGACCCAAATCTGTACTTTTGCTTGCGTTAGAGAAATTGCCCCCGAAGGAATAGGTCGATAGGGTTCATTGATTGCATCAATTTCACGATCGTACAGTTCGTTAACGGTCTGGGTATAACCAGTCATTAATGGACCTGAAAGTAACATACAGGCAGCCGCTAGCAGAACATTTTCGACTGTCCAAGTATAGTTACCTGAAGATGCTGCACCGCAAATCACCCCCCAAATAAGAGGAATCCAGGTAATCGGCTTCATTAATTGCAGCCTTATTTTCCAAAGAGAAGTTTCCCCAGTCGCTGCGCCTTTCATACCTAGCAATTGACGAGCTTTAGAATCCCCTGAGTTATCTGCTTTTTCTATATTTGTAGGAGAATCAGACATGATTAGTTGAGTTTGAGTGATTATTAGTAATATTTACTGATGTTACGCAAGACAACGAGCATATTTTTAATGAGCAATGAAAATAGAATAACCTATCCTTTACCCGTTTCCCCTTTACCTTTTCCCCGTCTCAACAGATTAATTATTGCGTAACATCAGATATTTATTTACCGATAAATGATTTTACCTTTGATTTGAGTATTCAGTAATAATTACTAATTAATCCTGACTACCGTTTAATTGATTTTTTAAGGCTGCCAAACTTGACCAACGACTATCTAGCTGAAATTCATCTTTTAAAGGTGTTTGTGCTGCTCCTGGACAGTTCTCACCGCATACTTTCCTTAAAGGTAAAGCCAGAGACAATTGTTCAAAAAGCCACATTTGGGGATCAAAATGTCCGTTAGGAGGAAGAACTTCTGATAAATCCTCCATCGAAACTTCTCTTTCTGCGGGGAGATCTTCAATATTTTCTAGTTCAGATTCTAGCCAAATCAATTCTGATGTATCAATTTTCAAACGCTGATTATAATGTTGTAGACAGCGATCGCAAACTAGAGTGATAATTGTTTCTGCTTGAGATGCTACTTCTAAAAAGTTTCCCCCATGGCGCACTACAATTTTGCCTTTTACGGGTATTAAAGTGTCCAATTCACTAATATTGTCATCGACAATAATCTCTGCTGTTCTTTTTGGTGCTTTGAGCAGATGGGGTATGTATACCGCTTCCATGATGTGCTTCTTGTTTAACGCTGTGTATTAGCAACGTGTTTCGAGGTTAATTTCGATTATTGCGATCGCAAAATCAATCTTCTGTCTGGTTCTTGACCCCGACTTTCGCTGCTTAAATCTTCTATTTCTTCCAAGGAAGAATGTATCTGTTTTCTTTCTGCGGGCGATAAGCCAGGTATTTCTACTTCTTCTCCTGTTTCTCTTACCTTGGCGATCGCCTCTTTGGTCAAGACCGTTAATTCTTTATAACGTTCAACTCTATAGCCATCGAATTCTACAGTAAAGAAGCTCTGAGTCTCAGGATCTGCCTCTAAATTAAGTATGGTGTTAGCAAGATATTGAATTGCATCAATACTTTGACCTTTATTGCCGATCAGCTGTTCTTTTTGCTCTGAGGTTAGATTGCTGCCTTCTATATTTAACCAATTAGAGTTTGAATCAGTAGTTACTGTCTCAAACCCTTCAGTGGTTACCTTGGCAGCCAGACCCATAGAATCTAAGAGCTGCTCTAACCACTGTTTTCCTAAGCTTAGTTGACTTTCCACGATGGTTGATAATTTAACCTGAAGTTTTTTCTTTCTTTTTAGAACGCTTCTTCTCAAAGGGAAGAGCATCTCTTTTGGCTGCTGCTTCTGCTTTTTCTTGCTCTTTCAAGATCTCCTGTAAATTTTCTGGCAGAGGTTCTCGCATCAAAAACCAAGTTTGACCAGTTTGGAAAAAGTTAGCCACTACAATATACATTAATACACCAGCAGGAAGAGGAAAGAATAAAAACATTCCACTAAAGAGCAAAGGCGTAATTTTATTTATTGTTTGCTGTTGATCGGCACCAGTATTTTGCGCGCCACTCATTTGCTGGTTAACATAGATACCTACACCAAACATTAATACCATTGCCAAGATATCAAAGTTTATATTGCCGTTTTCATCCGTTACCCCAACTCGACCCAGTTTTTCAATAAACAAAAAGCCTGTATTAGCTGCAATACCAGGAACAGTTACTTGGATAGTCGCATCTCCTGGCTCTATGGCTTTGAATGTGCCATCTGGATTAATCTGTAGTCGCTCAGAACCCTTGGTAACTTCCAAGGTAGGCTTGAGATCGTTATCGCTGGGATATTCTGCTAATAAATTACTCAAAGATTTACCGTCAGGGGTTTGCAGTTCTACTTTAGTGGTTTCTCCCACTGCTAGCTTGTTTCCGCCAGGCAACATTGCTGCAATCTTGTCGTGAGTTCCTTCGTCAATATAAATATTCTTGGGCTTAGTAGCAAAAGGCTGGGGTACAATCCTTTCTATCTGCTCCTTCGGCAATATTTGCACATTTATATCGTAAGGAGTGTTGGTAAATGGCGATCCTCTTAGAGTAGCAAATAGGGCAAATAAAATCGGCATTTGTAACAATAAAGGTAAACAGCCTGCCAAAGGATTACCAAATTCCTGCATTACTTTGGCTTGTTCCTCTCTTTGTTTTTCTGGGTTGTCCTTGTATTTTTGCTTAATTTGTTCCTGTCGCTCTTTCATCAAAGGCTGAACAATTTTCATTTTTCGCATATTGCGAATTTGTCCCGCACTTAGAGGAACAACCGCCAGACGAATTACGATTGTCAAGGCGATAATGGCGAAACCATAGCTCGGAAAAATCCCGTAGAAAAAATCTAGGATTGGGAGCATGATGGTGTTTGAAAGAAAGCCGATACCAAAATCCATTTTTTAATCTATCCAGCCTTTACGAAATATTATAATTTTTAACTCAGTTTAGTAGATCGCCAATGAGGAAAACCGATCAAAACTGTTGGCGAAAGTTTAGTTAGCTTTGAATTGCTTCTAAGGGTCTACCTGTTTTCGCTGCTGCCTTTTCGGAGATATAGTCGTATATTTCTCTAAACTGAGGCACTGCCCGCATTTCTAAACGGCTTTTATCTCTCAAAGTTATAACCAAATCTCCCCACAGACCTATTCCTCTAGGGACTTTGACAATCTTGATAACTTCAGAGTAAATGATGTCTGTGCGTTCTCTGCCCATCCAGCCACCAGTGACGCATATACGGCGATCTGTAATGCGGTAACGCAGCCACAAAGCTCTGACAATCGCGCCCACTGTCAAGGGAATACAGATGACTGTAAACGCTAATAGTATATTGAAAATTAGGTCGCCAACGTGGGGACCACCTTCAAAGTAAACTTCTTCTTTAATGCCCATTAATAATTTTTGCTTGTTTTAATAACTTTTCTAATTCTCGCAAAAAATGTTCATATTTGCATTCTATTGCTTTAGGCTTGACTACAATTACTACTTTCCATCCAGGTGCGATCGCCTGGAGATTTATTCTAATTATCCCTTTGATCTGTCTTTTAATGCGGTTGCGAACTACAGCTTTTTTACTAACTTTCTTACTGATAGAAATCCCGAACATTGTCACGGTCGTAGAAACCGCACCTAACTGCTTTGGCATCAAAAGCGCAATTAAGGTTAGATGAGGACTGTAGCGACGAATACCCTGCTCGTAAACAGCCCTGTAATCTTGGCGATTTTTAAGTCTATGGACTTTTGGCAATCCCATCCTCACAAATCTAAACTGCTAGGCGATGACGACCTTTTTTGCGACGGGCGTGAACTACTCTTCTACCATTGGTGGTACGCATCCGCGCCCGAAAACCAGACTTTCTTTTTTGTTTACGGTTAGTTCCGCCTAATGTACGCTGAGTCACTAATTATTTCCTCAATAAACTTGTATTAATATGTTTGACAAAAAGCCACAATCTAGAATTTTACTACATAAAGCCATAGTCTAGGTAAAATTGACTGTCGTAATATAGCTCTAAAGCATAAGCTTTAGGCTGTAAGCTTTTTTTTAAGTTTATTTTAATGGGGATTGATATTTACAATCCAAGCACCAATTTTTTCGGGAACTGGGGTACTGCGAGCAGGAAGAACCTGACCATAAAAATAATATGTACCCACGTCAGGATTTTTAGTATTAGACATAACAACCTCCAGTTTTTTTGCTTCTTGGAGTGGTGTTGCCAAGTCTATTTGGAGAAATCTATTTTTTTCGTCCCAAACTACAGATTTTAGAGGTAGAGACTCTTTCTTATCTCCATTGGGTCTAACTTCAATATTGTCAGTATCAAATTTGCCATCAAAATAATCAGGATAAGAAATCTTTAATTGAGACACCCCATTAGGCAATTTGTTTTTAGGAATTCGGAAGCGATAGCGATCGCGATTATCGGCAATCCCTCCAAAGTCCAAGTAATAGTTGAGAATATCAACGTCTCTGTTGCCAAAAATGACCAATCCTGGTGTTCCTTGGGCTTTAACAACGGTATCAATCCCGCCTGTAGCTAAAGCAGTAAGAGCCAAACCCATTAAAAGACTTTTGTAGAATGATTTGTTAAATAACATAAATTGTTTGATTTAGCAGTTAGTTAATACTTGATTTTGCTTCGATCAATCTATCAAATAACTAGACGTATTTTTAGCCGAAAAGTGCCACTTAATTAGTTGGTTGTCAAGTAAGTAATCAATATATAAGTAGGTAGGACAAATTAATTAGAAGATAGTCTCGTTACTTGAGTAACGAGTAATGAGTAATGAGTAAAAAAAATAGATCGTAATATCTTGCTTACGCTTGTTTTACATTTAATTCCACCCACCTACTTAAGTAATCAATATAAAAGACAAAATATCAAATTACTAGCAAATCAACTAAAGCAATGGTTTGGACAAAATTTTATTGTTAACGAAATAATAGGTGTTTGACCCTTGTTTGAGATTAAGATAGCTAACGGTAAATTGGGATTTTCAAGCTCAGTACAGACAAGGCATGCCTTGTCTCTTCTCCAACTCCTCCCTCGCGCGTACATGCGGCTCAAGCCTTTGTCTTGCTAGGTCAGCATTCCCTTGCGCCTAACGGCGACGCGGTGAAGCAGTTGCGGTGGACAGGTTCCCTGGCATAAGGAGGGCGCGTCGCCTGTGGTTTCTGAGGGCGTAATTCTGAGCGAGAGGGATGGCGAGGTTTCCTCGCCATATCCAATCGAAGCTTTGGGGAAACCCTAGAATGTTGACCGCCCGAAAAGGCGTTTATGTCGCCCGTCAAACTGAGGAAAGACCCCGCGTCGCCGAAGGGCGCAAGGGAATGCTTTCCGATGTCGAACCCTTTAGGGGGTCGCTCGTCTAACTGTTGCTAAAGCCTAAAGCCTAATTGACCATTTACACCCCTAACAGAATGATATCCAGCACCGATAACGATATGGCTGCCTGCATTTAGATGTAATCCTCCTGAGTAGGCTATGTTTTCATCGCCACTATAATAACCAAGTCCTATATAGGGAGAAACAATAGGTAAACTAAAAAAAGTTAAAAAGTCTCCACCCGTTGCACCTTCTTCACCCGTCCCAATTTCAATCCCCGCCCCAGCAAACCTGACCCCAGCACCATAGCTAACCAAATCATCTACTGAGCCAACCGTACCCCAAACTTCAGGTAAAATTTGACTTGAAGCAGGAACAGCACATACTGCTGAAACAGAGGCAGCAAAAATGCTAGTCAAAATTGCTTGTTGGGTAAATTGAGAACGATTCAGCATATTTTTGACACTTCAAAACTAAATAAAAACATAACTAATCTAGGATAATTCATTCTCACAATGAACATTCGTATTGGCAATGGTTACGATATTCATCAATTAGTAGCAGGCAGACCGTTAATCCTCGCTGGGGTCAATATTCCCCATTCAAAGGGACTTTTAGGGCATAGCGATGCTGATGTTCTTGTCCATGCCACTATGGACGCTATGCTGGGAGCTTTGGGACTAGGAGATATTGGTCATTATTTTCCCCCTAGCGACTCGAAGTGGAAAGGAGCAGACAGCATGGTCTTGCTAGAGCAAGTTGCCGAAATCATCGTCTCTCAAGGCTGGCAAATTGGCAATATAGACTCTACTGTGGTGGCAGAAAACCCCAAGCTTAAACCTCATCTCAAGCCAATGCGTTTTAACCTTGCTAAAACCTTGAAAATTGAAGAGAACCAAATTAGCATCAAAGCCACAACCAACGAAAAGCTCGGTCCTGTTGGGAGAGAAGAAGGAATTTGTGCCTATGTAGTAGTTTTGCTAATCAATCATAATTGAAGCAAATTAACCAAACTTTTCCTAATCCTCAAGCTAAGAAAAACGACAGACGATGTGTCATTCTCATTAAAGTAGGTTAAGTTAAGATAGCGAAATTGAAGAAGAGCTATGAGTCAAGCAAGATTCAGAAGCAGAGAGTATTAATATTCTTAAGTTAAGATCGCGTTTTAATGTCACAACTATAGAATAAATTGTAATTATTTAATTTATGTGTATTGGCGTACTTTTCGCCTAACTCAAAAAGTATGAGCGTAGTTTTAGAAGTAGATAATCAAGTTTATACCGCCGAAGATTTAGTTCCGTTGCTAACCCAGTACCAGATGCTACCTAAGCTGGCACAAGAAATTTTGATTGATCGACTAATTGCTGAGGTTGAGTGTACTGAAGAAGAAAACACCTCAACCTTTAATCAGTTTTGTCAACAAAATCAATTAGCCTCAGACGAACAGGTGGAAGATTGGCTGAATAAACAGGGAATGAGCCGTGAGCATTTGCAGAAGCTCATTACCAAAAGATTAAGACTCGAAAAGTTTAAGCAAGCTAATTGGAACGATCAGGTAGATGCTCATTTTATTAAACGCAAGTCTCAGCTCGATCGAGTCGTTTATTCTTTGATTCGGGTGGAAAGACCAGAAGTAGCACAAGAACTATATTTCCGTATAAAAGATGACGAAAACACTTTTAGTGCGCTAGCAATGGAGTACTCCCTAGGTACAGAAGCTCAAACAGGCGGTTTAATTGGACCTGTGGAAATTAACGCTCCCCATCCTAAAATTGCTCAGATACTTGCTACTTGTCAACCAGGACAGCTAATTCCTCCAGCTCGCGTGGGTGAATGGATTGTCATCGTCAGACTAGAAAATTATCTTTCAGCGAAGCTCGATTCTCCCATGCGACAACGGATGCTAGACGAACTATTTAATCAATGGATCAATGAGGTAATCAAACAAAAAGTATCTTTCTTATCTAGCCCAGTCACTTCTTGAGGTGTACTTAAACCTATGACCAATACAAACACCAACACTACTAAAATTGTCGAACAATTTCTCTCTTTGGTTCCGCAATTTAACCGACTTTCTCCTGAAGCTATCTCTAGCATTGCCCCAAAACTCAAACCGCTGCGGTTTGGAGTAGGTAAGGTAATGATTATGCGGGAAAAAATGCAGGGACAAGTAGCTATTATTTCTGAAGGAGAGGTAAGGCTGCTTGGTTATGATCCCCGCACCAAAATGCCTACTACTTTAGATAAGCTCAAACCGGGACAGATGATTGGTTGGGTTAATCTAGCTAGAAGCTTGCCATGCGAAACAGCAATGGCTAGTACTGAAGTTGTGTGTCTGGCTTTAGACAACGAGTATTTTTTGAGCCTGATTGAGCAGTATCCTCAGCTAGCAGAAGAATATAAATATAAACCCGCTAAGGTCGAAATTTTTGATTTACTGGGTATTCAGCTAGAACAACAGGCTCAAGGAGATTGGGATCTAGCTGAATATGCGGAGAAGATGACGGAAGTTGCTCAGGTGTATTATTTACCTCCTGGGGAACACGAGCTTAATTCTGAACTTGGACAACCTTTAAAAGATCCCAATTTAATTTGGTTGGTGAGTGGCGGTGGAGCGATCAAAGAATACCCTGTTGGCAGTCGCCTAGAATTGACCAACGATCGTCAAACTATTGCTGTTAATGGTAGCCAACCAGCCCGTCTTATTTCAATTCCCAGAGAATACTGGTTCGATGGAGGAAATGAAACATCAATATTTGACGAAACTTTTGGCAAGACTTTAGATGGTTTTGAAATTGTACCTCGTCTAGACTTAGATGATACGAACTTTGACGAAGCTGAAGGATTAGGAGAAGGATACACTTTTCAAGAGGAGGAAGAGGTTGTAAATATAGGGACAAAAGAATATCCTTTTGTTGCTGCCAAAACTACCTTAGAAATAGGTGTTGCCTGTTTCCAAATGTTAAGTAAATATTTTGGAATGCCTTTTCGCAAAGAGGTAATCAAGCGTGTTTTAAAAGAACAGCTAGACAGAACACCAAATTTATCATTGCCTTTATGCGGTGCGGTTTCTGAGTTAATGGGACTTAATCCGCAATTAATTAATATTCCTGCCCAGGCAATTACTCGTCTTGAAGGACCGAGTTTGGTAGTTTGGCAAGATAGCCTAGTGATAATCTATGAGCATAGCGAAACTGAATTGGTAATTGCTGTTCCTGAACTAGGTTTACGTCGTTATAAACCTGAAGACTTTATCGCTACCTGGGGCGAAGGCGGAGAAGTTTTATTACTGAAAAAAACCAAGGAAACTCCCCAAGAAAGATTTGGGATCAATTGGTTTTTACCAGCTTTACAAAAATATAAGCGAGTTTTGATTGAAGTATTTATTGCTTCATTCTTTGTGCAGCTATTTCAACTAGCCAACCCTTTAATGATTCAGGTCATTATTGATAAGGTAATTAGTCAAAATAGTCCTAGTACATTGGGCTACCTAATTTTCTTCTTAGTTGTAATTAATATTTTTGAGGCACTGCTGACTACGTTGCGAACGTATCTATTTGTAGATACAACGAATCGGATCGATTTAACCCTGGGTTCGGAAATTATCGATCATTTACTGAGACTGCCCCTACGTTATTTTGAACGGCGACCAGTGGGGGAAATTTCGACTCGCGTTAACGAGCTTGAAAGAATTCGTCAGTTTTTGACAGGGACAGCCCTAACGGTAGTTTTGGACTGTATATTCTCGGTAATCTATGTAGTGGTAATGTTTCTCTACAGCCCTTTGCTGACGGCAGTTACTTTATCAATTATTCCTGTCTTTATAGCTCTTACTTTAATATTTTCGCCCACAATTCGCCAACAGTTGAGAACTAAAGCTGAACGCAACGCGGAAACTCAGTCTTACTTAGTGGAGATCTTAACGGGAATTCAAACTGTTAAGGCGCAGAATATTGAGTTGCGATCGCGCTGGAAATGGCAAGAGCGTTATGCTCGCTATATTTCGACTGGGTTTAAAACTGTCGTTACCTCCACTCTGGCTAAATCTACCAGTGATTTTCTCAATAAGCTTTCTCGTGTAGTTATCATTGGCTTGGGTGCTTATTTGGTCTTGGATGGCAAGCTTACCCTGGGTCAATTAATCGCCTTTAGGATTATTGGTGGTTACGTAACTTCTCCCGTGATGCGTTTGGCAACCCTGTGGCAGAACTTTCAAGAAACGGCTTTGTCTTTAGAACGTTTAGCTGATATCGTCGATAACCCAGAAGAAGGAGAAGCCGATCGCAACAACATCCCTATGCCTGCTATTAGAGGTAAAGTTAAATATGACGACCTTTCCTTCCGCTTTAAAAATACTGGTCCGCTTCAGCTTAAAAACGTGACTACAGAGTTTGAAGCGGGTACATTTGTGGCGATCGTCGGCGAGAGTGGTGCAGGCAAAAGTACCATGACAAAACTGCTGTCTAGACTTTATGAGCCAGAAGGAGGAAGAATTTTAATTGACGGTTATGATATTAACCGCGTAGAACTATATTCTATTCGCCGTCAAATAGGCGTTGTGCCTCAAGAAACGCTTCTATTTGAGGGTACAATCTTGGATAATATTGCCTTAACTAACCCTGATGCTACTACTGAAGAAATAATTGCTGCTGCTCAAATTGCTGCGGCACATGACTTTATTATGACTTTACCTAATGGTTACAACACTAGGGTAGGGGAGCGTGGTTCATCCCTATCTGGGGGACAAAGACAAAGAATTGCGATCGCTCGTACGATTTTGCAAGCCCCTGCCATGATGGTATTAGATGAAGCGACTAGTGCCTTGGATTTTTCTACCGAACAAGAAGTCTCTCGTAATTTAAAAGAGGCTCTCAAAGGACGTACAGTATTCTTTATTACTCACCGTTTAGGCACAATTAAAAATGCTGACACGATTGTCATGATGGATGCAGGTTCAATTGTTGAGCGAGGTACTCACGAAGAACTGATGGCGTTAAAAGGGCGTTATTGCTATCTCTATCAGCAGCAAGAATCTTCTGTATAATCTGTATAACTCAATTCGTTTATTTTATTTGATTGCGCTCTTATCAAAAAAGAACGCAATTTTTGTTTGTTACAGCCATAACGTTAACCTAAACTTTCTTAAGATTCTGAATGGTTAGCTGAATACCCAACAAAAACAACCCCAAGGCTGCTAATCCAAAGATCCCAGTTGCCATTGCCACAGTTCCCATCACCAGAGTTCTAACCGCAGCCGTGATATTGATCACTAAAGGATTTGTCCCAGTAATTGTTTTGTTAGCATAAGTTTGGACAATGGAATTGAACAATAGATAAATAGCAAAAGTAAACCCTCCCGAAACAATTGAGGATAAGAAGCACTTGAGGGGAGTTACATTATCTTTTTTCTCTTCTGGGTTGGAGTCAGAATTAGGAACAAGTTTGGTTGGAGTAGTTTCCTTCATAGTTATTATTGATGTCTAATGTGAATAGTCAGAGATTACTTCGCCCGTTGGTCAACTTTTGAGATCTGAGGTGGTAAAGATAAGCTTCTTAATTGTTTGTTTATCCCGTCTGTGATTCACATCAAGCATATTGCACTGAGACAAATTAAATTGAAGCTATGGGCAATTCTGACCAACGCCCAACGGCTTTACCGATTACGCTTAATTCTCCCATTAAATCTCGAAAACCCTCAAAAGTCTGCGATTGAGGCCCATCTGAAAGGGCTTTGGCTGGGTTGGGGTGAACTTCGATCATCAAAGAATCTGCTCCTGCGGCGATCGCTGCTTTTGCCATCGGTGGAACATATTTAGCTATGCCAGTGCCATGACTAGGATCGATCGCAATGGGTAAATGAGTCAGAGAGCGCAATACAGGTACTACCGCTAAATCCAAAGTGTTACGAGCATATTTACGCTCAAAGGTACGAATTCCTCGTTCACATAAAATCACGTTAGAATTACCTGCAGCCAAAATATACTCGGCTGCCATTAGCCACTCATCAATAGTTGCCGACATACCCCGCTTCAAAAATACAGGCTTATCTTGTGCGCCAACTTTTTTTAACAGAGGAAAGTTCTGCATATTTCTCGCCCCCACCTGAACAATATCGGCAACCTCCGCCACTTTATCGAGATCGGCAGTGTCCATAACCTCGGTAATAATTCCCAACCCGCTAGCGTCTCTAGCAGCAGCTAACAAGTCTAAGGCACTTTCTCCATGACCTTGAAAAGAATAGGGAGAAGTGCGGGGTTTATAGGCACCACCACGTAAAAAACTAGCCCCAGCAGCTTTGACTGCCTTAGCTGTTTCAATAATCATAGTTTCATTTTCTACTGAACAAGGTCCAGCGATGATTACTACAGGATGACTACGCCCAAAAGTAACTTTTCCACTAGGGGTAGGCACAACAACATTGCTATGTTCCCCGTTACGAAATTCTAAGCTGGTGCGTTTATAGGGCTTTTCTACCCGTAATACGCTTTCAATCCAGGGGCTAATTTCTTTGATCTGTAAAGGATCGAGGGAAGCTGTATCACCCACTAAACCCATTACAATCTTGTGCTTACCTACAATCTTCTCTGGTGTTAGTCCCCACTCCTGTAATTCCAACTCTATTCTCTTAATTTCTGCCTCTGGAGAACCGACTTTCATTACTACAATCACGACCAACAACCCCAACTCATTAAATAAATTATTCTATAAGTTATGGTAGTAAATTTTTTTACCAAATGGAAAAGAGCGATCGCAATTATTATCTTTGATTAGAAAAGAATTGGCGATCGCGTAAAAAGCAATAATTAACAAGTATGAGCAAGATTGTGGAAGCTAATATAGGCAGCTATTTTTTATCTTGAAGGTGAGGCAAAAAAAATTAAATTAAATAGGTAAACACCATGAATACTGATAATAAAGTCTGGTTTATTACGGGTAGCAACAGCGGTTTTGGTCTCTCCTTAACCGAAGCCGTATTAGCCAAAGGAGATAAAGTTGTGGCAACAACTAGGCATCCCGAAGCGATCGAAGATTTGGCCAAACAATATCCTGACACTGTAAAGGCAGTCAGCTTAGATATTACCAAAGCAGATGAGATTAATTCTGCAATTGATACGGCACTCTCTGCTTTTGGTCAGATAGATGTGTTGGTAAACAATGCGGGTATTTCTACTATGGGTGCAGTAGAAGAAATCGAAGACGAACAGATACGTTATCAGTTTGAGGTCAACTGCTTTGGCACTTTAAATGTAATCAAAGCAATGCTGTCCTATTTTCGCCAAAGAAAAAGCGGTCATATACTTAATGTCTCTTCGGCTGCTGGTTTGACTGCTTTTCCTGCTACGGGCATTTATTCTGCTAGCAAGTTTGCGATCGAAGGTTATTCCGAAGCATTGGCACAAGAGCTTGCACCTTTAGGTATTAAGCTAACTTTAGTCGAACCAGGAGGGTTTAGAACCAATATTCAAAATTCTATGGTAACTTCCGATTGTCAAATTGATGACTATGAAGAAACTGCCCATGAAGTTATTAAAATTGTATCAGACAGCAGTAAACAACCAGGAGATCCCAACAAGGCTGCACAAGCAATGATTAAAGTAGTTGAGTCGGATAACCCTCCTCTGCGTTTGGTATTAGGAGAGGATGCGTTCAAAGCTGTTCGTCAGAAAATTGAATCCTTGCAGAAAGAACTCGAAGAATGGGAAGAAGTTACTCTCAGCACCTCTTTTTAGAACTATCTAATCAGTAGTGTAGGCTGGCCTTGCTAGATGTCGCGCGTAGCAAAGCCATGCCGTTAGCGCGAAGTTAAGGCGCGTTTTGCGAGACAGTTGCGTTGGTGAGACACTTTGCTCAACGGGTCATAGACCCGCAACGCAAGTGTCGAAAGGGTTCCCCGACTTGAGCAAACTTCGTAACAAGACTTATCGCCTTTGCATATATTAATTTATTAAACTTTAAGAGACAAACAATGAAACAACCAATTGGATTTATCGGTCTGGGCAACATGGGTCTGCCGATGGCAAGCAACTTAATCAATGCGGGTTACAAGCTCAAGGTTTATAATCGTACCGCCGAAAAAGCCCAGCCACTAATTGAAAAAGGTGCAGAATTAGCAGAAACACCCGCCGATGCAGTTACATCAGGGGGTATTGTGATTACGATGCTATCGAACGATTCTGTAGTTGAAAGCGTAGTTTTAAAGGATGATGGTATTCTTAAACAGTTAGGTGATGATGGCATTCATCTAGCTATGAGTACTATTGCCCCTAGTACAGCAGAGAAACTAGCTCAAGCGCATCAAGAAGTTGGTTCTTACTATTTAGCATCCCCCGTTTTGGGTCGTCCCAATGCTGCCGACGCAGGAAAACTCAATATCTGTCTGTCGGGAAATTCTACAGCTAAAGAGCGAGTGCAGCCACTGTTAGAGGTTCTAGGGCAAAAAGTATATGATTTTGGCGACGTTATTGGTAGTGCCAACGTAGTTAAATTGTCAGCTAACTTTGCTATCGTAGCAGCAATTGAAGCGATGGCAGAAGCTTTTACCCTAGCTGAAAAAAATGATGTTGACCCAGTCAAAGTAGCCGAACTATTTGGCGAAACCTTGTTCTCTTGTACAGTATATAAAGGGTATGGCAAGCAGATCGTCGAACATGACTACGAACCAGGCTTCAAACTTTCCCTGGGGCTAAAAGATGTTACTTTAGCTTTGCAAACTGCCCAAGCCTGTAATATGCCGATGCCTTTAGCTAGTTTAGTTCACAATCGATTTCTCGCAGCAATGGCAAAGGGAAGGGGTGATATGGATTGGATGGCGATCGCTTTAGAGGTTTCTGAAGCAGCAGGAATCAAGTAATTCAAGACTGGTAAATAAATCAAATAACTATAAAGCAAGATGGATTTACAACTTAAAAATAAATTAGCCTTAGTAACTGGTTCGACTGAGGGAATTGGACTGGCGATCGCTCAAACTTTAGCCAGAGAAGGTGCGTCAGTAATAGTTAATGGACGTTCTCAAGAGTCAGTAGACAAAGCGGTTGAATCTATAAAATCAGATTCGGACAAAGTAATGGGTTTGGCTGCGGATCTAAGTTCCAATGCAGGTATTACTCAAGCTATAGAACAATATCCCCAGGTAGATATTCTAGTTAATAATCTAGGTATCTATGAAGTTAAACCCTTTGCCGAAATTGCTGATGAGGACTGGCAAAGATTCTTTGATACCAACGTCATGAGTGGTGTGCGCCTGTCTCGCGCTTACCTGCCAAAAATGCTGGAGCAAAACTGGGGCAGAATTATCTTTATATCTAGTGAGTCGGGGGTGCAAATTCCTCAAGAAATGATTCACTACGGCATGACCAAAGCTGCTCAAATCGCGATCGCCCGTGGTTTGGCAGAATCTACGGCGAATACCGCAGTCACGATCAATTCTGTTTTACCAGGACCGACAAGATCTCAAGGGGTAGAAGATTTCATTCAACAAATGGCAACGGATAAAAACATTACCGTCCAAGAAGTAGAGCAAGAATTTTTTGCCGAAGATCGCCCCACCTCGATTATTCAGCGTTTTGCCGAACCACAGGAAGTAGCAAATTTAGTGATTTATGTTGCTAGTCCTCTGGCTTCGGCTACCAATGGCGCAGCATTACGAGTTGAGGGAGGTGTAATTAAATCAGCTTTTTAGCCTCTTAATAATCCAACAGGGATTAATGTGCGCTTCGTCTACGTTTGAATAATAAAGGGTAAAAATCATGACCGCAGAAGCCAAAAGACTACAGGAAAACAAAGAACGTAAAGCCTATTGGACTCGCTGGGGTCCTTATGTCAGCGAAAGACAGTGGGGAACAGTCAGAGAAGACTACAGCGAAAATGGCACTGCTTGGGAATATTTTCCTCATAGTCAGTCTTTATCTCGTGCATATCGTTGGGGAGAAGACGGTATTGCAGGTATCTGTGATAACCATCAGCGTCTTTGTTTTGCTTTAGCTTTTTGGAACGAACGAGATCCCATTATTAAAGAAAAGATGTTCGGCTTGACTGGTAATCAAGGCAATCATGGAGAAGATGTCAAAGAGTATTATTTTTATCTCGATAATACGCCGACGCATTCTTACATGAAGTATTTATATAAGTATCCCCAGTCAGAATATCCTTATGCCGATCTGGTAGAGAAAAATCAAAGACGCGGTAAAGACGCTCCTGAATACGAATTACTAGATACGGGCATATTTGACGAGGACAAGTATTTTGATATTTTTATTGAATATGCCAAAGCTAGTGAGGAGGATATTTTAATTAAAGTTACCGCGCACAATCGTGGCGAGGTTGAGAAACCATTGCATATACTACCTACTCTTTGGTTTCGTAACACTTGGTCTTGGTACAAAGACGCAGAAAAGCCAAAATTAAAGGTTTATTCCCAACAAGATGACTACACTGTAATTGAAGCATCACATCCCAGTTTGGGAGAAAGATGGCTGTACTGTAATAATTTCCACGGCTTACTGTTTACGGAAAACGAAACCAACTTTGAATTATTATTCGGGCAAGAAAACACTTCACCCTATGTTAAGGATGGCATCAACAATTATGTAGTTAATGGCGATCGCAATGCCGTCAATCCAGATAAGATAGGGACAAAATTTGCACCGCATTATCAGCTATCTATTCCTCCAGGAGAAAGTCGAACTATCGAACTAAGATTATGTAATTCTGATTCGTTACAAAATCCTTTGGGTGAGTTTGATGACATTTTTAACCAAAGAAAACAAGAAGCCGATGAGTTTTACCATGGTTTAACACCTCAAGACATATCCCAAGATCGTCGCCATGTGCAGCGACAGGCGTTTGCAGGGATGTTGTGGAACAAACAGTTTTACTATTATGTAGTCGAAGACTGGTTACAGGGAGATCCTAATACAGTTGCGCCCCCAGAATCGCGCAAAAATGGCAGAAACTCGCAATGGAAGACCTTATTTAACGATGATATTATCTCCATGCCCGATAAATGGGAATATCCCTGGTATGCTGCTTGGGATTTAGCTTTTCATCTAATACCTTTAGCCATACTCGATCCCGAATATGCCAAACTACAGCTATCTCGGTTGACTCGCGAATGGTATATGAACCCTAGCGGACAGATACCAGCCTATGAATGGGCATTTAGTGACGTTAATCCTCCCGTCCAGGCCTGGGCAGCTTGGCAAATTTATACCTTAGAAGAAAAGTATTGGGGACGCAAAGATAAGGACTTTTTAGAGCGTATCTTCCAAAAGCTACTGCTCAACTTTACCTGGTGGGTAAATCGTGAAGATGCAGCAGGAAAAAATGTTTTTGAAGGTGGCTTTTTGGGTCTAGATAATATTGGTGTATTCGATCGCTCTCAAGAGTTACCAACAGGCGGTAATTTAGAACAGGCAGATGCTACTAGCTGGATGGCAACGTACAGTCTCAAGATGCTCCAGATTGCCTTAGAGTTAGCGCAGGATCGACCACCCTATGAAGATATTGCCAGTAAGTTCTTTGAGCATTTTCTCTATATTGCCGATGCCATGAATCAGGTTGGTGATGGGGTGGCACTCTGGGACGAAGAAGATGGCTTCTACTACGATGCGATTAACTTTCACGATGGGAGGCATTACCCGTTAAAAGTGCGATCGCTTGTTGGTTTAATTCCCTTGTTAGGAGTAAGCGTAGCCAAACCATCAGCAATTAAAAAT
Source organism: Waterburya sp. (assembly GCA_965218345.1). Classification (GTDB taxonomy): domain Bacteria; phylum Cyanobacteriota; class Cyanobacteriia; order Cyanobacteriales; family Xenococcaceae; genus Waterburya. Next base: position 2,393,723 of record CBDCKS010000002.1, on the reverse strand, counting down.
TTATCAGGATTTAAAAAACGTCTAGAGTGGTTTATTAAAAATCGTCTCGATCTTAAAAAGAACGTTGCCTGTATGGAAACAGAAGGCGTAGGTGCAAAAAGATTATTAGCTTTATGTTACGCCACTCCCAGAGATGATGGTCAATCTAATAAGCTGCAAAGATTGCTCTCTTATATGTTTGATGAAGCTGAGTTTTTGAGTCCTTATGGTATTCGTTCGGTTTCTAAATACCACAAAGATCATCCTTTTGTGATGAACGTCAACGATACTAAGTATCAGGTAGACTATGAACCAGCCGAATCAACTTCGCAAATGTTTGGCGGTAACTCCAACTGGAGAGGACCGATTTGGTTTCCGATTAATTACTTGCTATTAGAAGCCCTGCAAAACTTTCACGAGTATTTGGGAGATGACTTTGAAGTCGAGTTTCCCACAGGTTCGGGCAATTATAAAAATCTTAGCCAAATTGTCGTCGAACTAGCTATACGAATGACCAGTATCTTTTTGCGAGATGACTCAGGTAAACGACCCGTGTTTGGTGGCATAGAAAAGTTTCAAAATGACCCTCACTGGCGTGACTACATTTATTTCCATGAATATTTTCATGGAGATAATGGTGCGGGTTTGGGTGCATCCCATCAGACTGGCTGGACGGGAGTAGTGGCATATATGATTCAGTTGTGGGCTGAAAAAAGTCATGCTGATTAAAAAGCTAGGTGTTATTTCTTAATTGCTGAAAGACTAGTAAAATTGTAAAATTTTTGAGCAACAAATTACCTTAAACGATGAGTCTAATAGTAAACTTTGGCAGCAGAATCACATCTTGGCTAGAGCGTCCAATTAGCGGCGTCTTTTTGATGGGACAAGTAGTAATTCATATTATCCACCAGAAGATCGACTTTCGTAAGGCATTGGAACAGATGGTATCTGTAGGACCTGCCTCGTTGCCCATTGCTCTAATTACCTCTGTTACGATTGGCATGGTATTTACCATTCAGGTAACAAGAGAGTTTCAAGATTTTGGCACAACTCAAATAATTGGCGGAGTTCTAGCCATAGCACTTAGTAGAGAACTGACTCCTGTATTAACAGCAGTAGTTGTGGCAGGAAGAATCGGTTCGGCTTTTGCAGCCGAACTTGGAACTATGAAAGTTACAGAACAAATTGATGCTCTGTATATTTTAAAAACCGATCCCATCGATTATTTAGTTATACCTCGTGTCATTGCCTGCTGTTTAATGTTGCCGATGTTGACGATAGTTTCTTTTGTAATAGGCATAATTAGTGGATTGATTATCGCCGAAAGTTTATACGGAATTTCCCAAACAGTTTTTCTCGATTCAGTACAGAACTTCCTGCAAATTTGGGACTTAGTAGCAGCACAGATTAAAGCAGTAATTTTCGGCGCAATTATTGCCGTAGTAGGCTGTAACTGGGGTCTTACTACTACAGGAGGAGCTAAAGGAGTAGGAGAATCTACAACATCGGCAGTAGTTGTAGCTTTGATTTTGATTTTTGTCACTAATTTCTTTCTCTCTTGGCTAATGTTTCAAGGTTCTGGTGGCGAGCCGCTAAGTTGAGGTCGATTAAAAAGGCGATCGCAAAAACTAGCTGTAGACATCGCTATCAGTCCATCGCTCTTTTAATTCTTATTGAACATTTATCACAAGTTTATACTTGCACACGATTTGAAAAATAATTTTATTCTATTCGTAGGTGTTGGCATAACCATATCGATTTTTAATCCAATCCCAGTTACTGCCAAAATCGATCTTGATTCAAATTTAAATAATTATTACCTGGATAAAGAGCAAACTGTACCGTTGGCTCATACTTTAATTGCATCTATTCAAGTTAATCGGCAACGACAATCATTTGATTCTGACAAGGAAAAGCCTCGCGTAAGCTTGGAGAGGTTAGCCCAAACATCTAGTCCCCAAGAAATTATGGATAAAAAGATTATGGAGCTGAGACAGCAGCCAACTTCCGATCTAAATCGACTCAATCCTAATGCCAATCCTTTGTCTTTTCCTACCCAAGTCGACGAGGTTGAAGTCGGTCAGCCACAGCCAATAACCCTAAAACAAGCACTGGAATTATCCCTTAGGAACAACAAAAATGCGATCGAGGCTAGAATTCAGGTAGAGCGATCGCAAGCAGCATTGAGACAGGCAAGGGCTGCACTTTTTCCTACCTTAGATTTGACTAGTGGCTTAAGCCCTATTGTACTGACCTATGAAAATAGTGGTTTTTTAGAAAGTATGGCTCAACAAGAAGCAGAATTGGCTGCTTCTCAGGGTGGTGCATCTAGTGGTTCATTTGGTGGTTCTAGTAAATTTATTTTTAATCCAAGTTTGCTGCTGGAATACAATATCTATGATGGTGGTTTTAGAGGGGCTTTAATTCGCTCTGCCGAAAAACAATTAAGTATTACAAAGCTAAGCTTAGAAATAACTGTCGAACAAACTCGACTAGATACCTATACAGATTACTATAGTCTCCAAAATAGTGATGCTCAGGTTAAAATTCAGCAGGCAGCAGTCAGAGATGCTCGCAAAACACTCAGCGATGCCCAACTCATAGAACAATCAGGAATAGGCACGAGATTTGATGTGCTAAGAGCCGATGCACAATTATCGCAATCTCTGCAAAATCTCACTACTGCCATAGCTAATCAGCAGATTGCTAGCAGTCAGTTAGCAGAAACCTTAAGCGTTCCTCCTGACATCGCTCTAGCCACAGCCGATGAGATTGAACAAGTTGGTCTTTGGCAGCATTCTCTGCCAGAAAGTATCATACAGGCATTCAAAAACCGTGCTGAATTAGAACAATTTTTGCTTCAGAGCGAAATCGGTGAAGAGCAGCGTCAAATTGCCCTATCACAAATTAGACCGACAGTAAGTACTATTGCCAGCTATGAGTTGAATGACGACTTTGAAGACGAATTTGATATTACCGATCAATACAGCGTCGGTTTAAATTTACAGTGGAGATTATTTGATGGTGGCGCAGCAAAAGCCCAAGCGCAGCAAGCTGAAAAAGATATTGAACTGGCTAAAACCCAGTTTGCTAACCAGCTTAACCAAATTGGTTTTGAAGTTAAACGAGCTTATTTCAAATTAAACTCTAATCAACAAAATATTAGCACTGCCACCATAGAGGTAGCACAATCAGAAGAAAGTTTGAGTATGGCTAGGTTGAGATTTCGGGCAGGAATAGGGACTCAAACTGATGTAATTGATGCTCAAACTCAGCTGACTAGATCCCGTGGTAATTTGTTGTTTTCTATTATTAACTACAATCAGTCTTACGCTAATTTACAGAGACAAGTCTCTAATATTCCCGATAATGGCTTGCAAGATTTACCGTAGTTTTTCAAAAATGTAAGTCATTATTTTTTATTTATGTTTGCAGCAAGAATAGGCAAGTTAAGACAAGATTTGAGAAGTCAAACCCTATTTAGTTTTGATAGTGTGATTATTATCTATTATTTCGATAAGATAAATTTAGGTCAGCTAGGTTCTCTCTATGTCCCAAACAGATACTCAATCTTCTTCAAACACTGAGGTCGAACAACTCAAGGAAAGAATAAATAGTCTAGAAGAAAAATTATTGCGGGTTAGCAATATCTACCGTTATGAAACTCTCCAAAATCTTTTAAAAGAAGGCAAATGGTTAGAAGCAGACAAAGAGACAGTGCAGCTAATTTTAGCAATTGCTGGTCAAACAGAAATAGAAAATTTACGTCCTGATGAAATAAAACAGATTGACTGTAGCGAATTACAGGTAATAGATCGTTTATGGCTTACTTATAGCGATAATTGTTTTGGTTTTAGTGTTCAGGTACAAATATATCAAGATTCAGGCGGTAGTGAGCAAACTACTATCGAACAAAATAATCAAGTATTAGAGCAGTGGGGCGATCGCCTGGGATGGCGAGAAAATGGAAATTGGATTAAATGCAGCGATCTTAACTACTCTAAGGATGCAGAAAAAGGAGGACTTCCTGGTCTTTGGTGGAATTCTCCCTATGGATCTAAAATGACTAACTACTTTTTAGCACGATTGATAAATTGTCAAATTAGATCCTGAGTCGCGAAATCATCGATCGCTCAGGCGACCGCTACCTGCGGACAAATCCTTGGTTGATGCTTTTGATACAGTAGCTCTTCTTTTTACTTTCTAAAATCTAACATAAAGATCACATAGTCATCGGTACACTGTCTTATGCGATCGCCAACGCTACCAGTGTATTCAATCGAAATTACTGCAATCCTATAAGAAACAGACTGTTAGCCAAAATATGGGTTTTGATTTAAAACCCATATTTTGGATTTTAATTCTATTTCTAATTATCAACCCTAAATTTTATTAAGTCAAACAGAATAAATGATTTGTCTAAAAAAGCCTCGATTTATATCTGCTTCTTTAATACGTATAGCTACCTCTGCTGTAGCTGTTACTTTACTATCAATTGGTCTTGGTGGCTGCGGTGGTGGCAAAAAAAAAGAAGCCAGCAGTCAACCGCCCGCGATCGCCGTTAAATTAAAAACTATAAAATCAGCGACCATAATCGATAGTAGCCAATACGTTGGCTCTTTAGAGGCTATAAATCGCGTTAGCCTAGCACCTCGTACCCAAGGCAGAATACTAAAAATATATGCTCGCCAAGGCGATATCGTTAGTGTAGGAGAGCCGATTGTTGAGCTTGAACCAACTCAACAACAGGAAAATGTTAATGCCGCTGCTCAAAACGTTAATGTTCAAAGGGCTTCCTTAGGTCAAGTTCAAGCCGCATTGAGTACAGCCGAAGCCAACCGCGCTGCTGCTGCTGCCGACGTAAAGGCTGCTAGAGCAAATGTTGAGGACTCACAAGCACAAGTACAACTAGCAAAAATTAATATTAAGCGAACCAGATTTTTAGTAAAAAATGGGGTTCAGGCTCGACAGAATTTAGATAATAGGAATAGCACCCTCAAAACTAGTATTGCTCAACGTAATTCTCAACAAGCAACTCTTAACGCAAGAATCGAATCCCTGCGGGCAGCGGAAAAACAGGTAGACCAAGCCAGAGCTAATGTGGATGGACAAGCAGCAGCTATCAAACAGGCAGAAGCACAGCTAGGTTCTACAAGACAAAATTTAGATTATCACCAGATAACTGCACCTATAGATGGTATTGTGGGTAGTTTTGATACAACGAAAGTTGGTGATTATGTTACTGCTGGAGAACAGTTGACCACCATCACCAATAATCACAGCTTTAACCTCAATATTAATATTCCTGTAGAATATCGCGATCGCCTCAAGCTTGGACTATCAGTACAGGCCATTAACAAAGATGGTAGCCCAGGAGTCGAAGGAAAAATCACCTATATTGCTCCGTTAGTTCAACAAAACACTCAATCTGTTCTGACTAAAGTTACTTTTACCAATCAGGCAAGTCTTAGAGATCGAGAATATGTGCGAGTCAGAGTTATTTGGGACAAGAAGCCAGGAGTATTGATCCCCACCACCGCTATCTCAACCTTGGGAGGACAAAGTTTTGTTTATGTCGCCAAAAAGGACAATTCTCAACCGAAAAATAATCCTCAATCGTCAGCCAAAAATAACCCTCAAGATAATGCCAAGTCTTCAGGCAAATCTTTAGTTGTCCAGCAGCAACCAATTAAGTTAGGCAGTATCCAAAATCAAAGTTATCAGGTTGTCTCTGGTCTTAAACCAGGAGACAGAGTCGCGGTTTCTAATATTCTTAATCTCAAAGACGGCACGTCTATCCAGGCTGCTGGGCAAAACAAAGCAAAGAACAATCAAGCCGTTTCTGATGCGGGGACAAAAGCAAACCAGTAGACAAGATTAGGTGGTTATAACCAATAAACAATCACTTCCTGACTTGCTATTTAATACACAAGTACTATCTTCTTCTAAAAAATGTCTATCTCAACCCCATTTATTAAAAGACCTGTATTAACAACCGTTTGTTCGATTGTGATTGTGCTGTTGGGGGCTATTTGTCTAGCATTATTGCCCTTAGATAAACTCCCTCAAATTGCCCCTAAGCAAATTGCTGTAAGTGCTAACTATGTAGGTGCAAATTCCCAAATTGCCGTAGATAATGTAACTACCGTATTGGAGCGAGAAATTAACGGTACTGAGGACGTAAAGTGGATCGACTCCAATACCGACAATAACGGTAACGTAACTATCAATGTGTCTTTTCCAATCGCGAAAGATGTCAATACCTCTCAAGTCTTAGTGCAAAACCGAGTTGCTCAGGCACAGCCTAACCTACCGCAAACCGTAATTTCTACGGGAGTAACTACTGAGAAACAATCTCCCAGTATTACTTTGGTTTATGGTGTGTATTCCGATAAAGATGAAGCGGGGGAATATTATTATGACCCCGTATTTCTTTATAATTACGTCGATCGCTATGTATGGAATGAACTCAAGCGAATTGAAGGGGTAGGAAGTCTCCGCTTAGTTGGTTCGGCTACCTATTCAATGCGGATTTGGCTCGATCCAGATAAACTGGCTGCTAGGGGATTAACTTCAAGCGATGTGGTTGATGCAATTTCTAATCAAAACTTTCAAGTCGGTACAGGAGGAATAGGTCAAGAACCAGTACCGAATTCACAACAGTATCAGCTACCATTGCAGGTCAACGGGCGTTTTACTACAGCCGAAGAAGCAGAAAACATAGTAGTACAAGTAGGAACAGACGGTACGCTAATTAAAGTTAAAGATGTTGGACGAGCCGAACTGGGAGTAGAAAATTATTTTACCAAAGCTGTATTTGATGCAAAAGATCCCGCAGTGGCATTGGTTATCAATCAGCTTCCTGGTACAAATGCCCTGGATACTGCCTCGGCGATTAAAGCGAAAATGGCACAATTAAAAGCAGATTTTCCTAGAGGATTGAAAGTAGCAGTGGTTACCGATAATACCTCATTTATTAATGCTTCTCTCAAAGACATATTAGTAACTTTAATCCAGGCGATTGGACTAGTAATATTAATTATCTTTCTCTTTCTCCAGGACTGGCGTACTACTTTGATTCCAGCGATCGCTATTCCTGTATCTTTAGTTGGGGCAATGGTTGGTCTAAAGGCTTTGGGATTTACTCTTAATCAACTAACATTGTTTGCCTGTGTACTAGCAACGGGTTTGGTGGTAGATGACGGGATTATTGTTGTAGAAGCGGTAGCAGGTAAACTATCTCAGGGAATGCGTCCAGTTCAGGCAGCTTTAGATGCAATGGAAGAATTGGCGGGAGCGATATTTTCTACTTCTATAGTTTTGTTAGCTGTGTTTATCCCCGTGACCTTCTTTCCTGGTACGACGGGAATTGTTTACAAACAGTTTGGCTCGACTATAGCTTTTGCGATGATTTTTTCTTTCTTTAATGCGATAAGTTTTTCTCCTGCCATGTCGGGGATATTTCTTCGTCCCCCAGAACCTGTAAAAGGGCCTTTAGGCTGGCTATTCCCTCGATTTAACCGTGGCTTTGACTGGATAAAAGATCGTTACCGAGGTTTGATTGAATTTTTGACTGGCTTAAAGCTATTGGTCATCGTGGTGTTTATTGGTGGTTTGGTACTGACAGGCTGGACTTATATTAGTTTGCCCCAAGGATTCATTCCCGAAGAAGACCAGGGCTATTTAATCAACATTATTGAAGCCCCTCCTGGAGTTTCTTTGAGCTACACCAATAACATTACTAAACAGGTAGCAAAGATTGTTATGGGACATAAAGAAGTGCAGAATTCTGTAGGACTGACGGGATTTTCTTTTGAAGGTCAAAATAGCAACAAAGCGATTGTGTTCGCCAAGCTTATTCCTTGGGATGAGCGAACTGGTAACTCTAGCTCGGTGTTTGGACTATTGCAACAGATAAACCAGGAATTTCAACAAAATATTGGTGGTGCTAGAGTGATTGGCGTTAATGCTCCTCCTGTAGATGGCTTGAGTAACTTTGGTGGTTCGGAAATTTACATCGAAGACCGTCAGGGCAAGGGAATTGATGGTCTAATTACTAATACTCAACAGGTAATTGCCGCAGCCAGCAAAAGACCCGAAATTGGTCAAGCAATAAGCACCTTTACCTTTGATGGCCCGATGCTCGAAGCGAATATTGATCGCGACAAAGCCAATGCTCAAAATGTCGATGTCAGCGAAATCATCGGTACTCTACAGACCTATCTCGGCTCTAACTATATCAATCAGTTTGTGCTAGATGGCAGGCTATACCGCGTATATGCTCAGGCAGAAGCAGCAAGTCGATCCAACCCTGACGATATCGATAGCCTCTACGTACGCTCTCGTGATGGAAATTCAATTCCAATAAGTGAGCTGTTAAAGGCTCAGAAAACTTCTTCTCCCCCGATTCTTACCCACTACAATGTCTATCCAGCGATTAAAATTAATGTCTCTCCTGCTGATGGCTACAGTTCTGGACAGGCAATCAAAGCAATGGAAGAAGTGACTACAGCTACTCTGCAACCAGGTTTTGGCTATGAGTGGACAAGTACCGCAGCCGAACAAAAAACTTCTGGGGGTGCTGCACCTTTAGTGTTTGGCTTAAGTTTTGTGATGGTTTTCTTAGTACTAGCAGCCCAATACGAAAGCTACATCGACCCTTTGATTATCATGCTCACCGTGCCTCTGGCTGTCTTAGGTGCATTGGGTGCAATTTGGCTTCGGGCAACTTTTTTACAGGCTGGGGGCGTTTATCCCGTTTTGGACAACAATATTTATGTTCAAGTAGGATTGCTTATGTTGGTCGGTATAGCAAGTAAAAACGCAATTCTGATTGTGGAATTTGCCAATCAAAACCGCGATCTGGGCATGAGTATCACCAAAGCTTCTATTTACGCCTCCGAACAACGTTTTCGACCAATTTTAATGACTGCAATTGCTGCTATAGTCGGCTTTACACCGCTAGTAATTGCCTCTGGTGCTGGGGCGGTAAGTCGCTGGTCTTTAGGAACGGCGGTATTTGGCGGAATGATAGTGGCAACTGTCTTGAGTCTAATCCTTGTCCCGATTCTTTATATTGTTATTAAAGACTTTGAAGAGTCTTTCTTAAAAGGAGATAGAAAGAAATACAGGGAGCAAAAAAGACAGGAAGAGACAGAGCAAGAATCAGAAGCTCGCGCCAATAATAATCATCATAATGGGAGTAATAGACAAGAAGAAAATGCAGAACAAGAATCGACAACTAACAACTAACAACTAACAACTAACAAAATGTTTAAAGAATGGAATCTTAATGACTGGATGAATAACAGCTTGTTTTTTCTAACAATTGTGGTCTTGATTTGTTCGTTTGTATTTTTATAACCTTTTAAAATTATGAATATTAGAATGCTAATTTTCTCAGGAATCATGACCGCTTTAGCTGGTTCTTTATTAGGATTAATAGTTGCTCATATTGCCGAAAAAGACTCTAGAAGACCTGCTGCGGTCATTGTGGGGACTGGTCTGGGTTTTGCGATCGGTGTTGGTTATGAAGCAATGCAGCAGAATAGAGAAAGAGAAACGGATTAAGCAGGGATTAGTAAGTAGTAAGTATCAAACGGGTAAGAGCTAAGCTGTCAGGTATTTAATTTGTCTATTAGCTTTGACGAGGAGACTAGGGGACAAGGAGACGGGGAGAAGGGTTGATGATTTGTTGCCCAATTTAAAAATACACAGTTTAAATGCACATTAGCTTAATGAGTAATAAATATTTCAATCAGATAACAAGCGAAATCGTCAAACCAGCCTTTTCTGGTAAATATTTAATTGTTTTAGTAATAGCCATTACTGCTATAGGCATCAATTACTATTATTCTATGAGCATGGCATTTTTAACTACATTTGCTTTGGCTTATTTAACCAAGGGTTCACGCTCTAAATAGCTACTAAAAGCTACTACTTACTACTTCCTACCTAAAAAATATGCTTTCTCAAATCGTCCGCCCGATGGTTAATACTCAGATACATTTATTGGCTAAAAGTAAAGCAACAAAGATAACTTTAATCAAAACTATCGCCAAATGGCTTGGTTTTCTGGGGGTAGAGGCTCAAGTTAATCAACTTAACACCATGGGAGACAAAATTCAGGTATCAATTACTGTTGGTCAGCCAGAAAATAGCGATCGCGCCGACTGGCAAAAAATCTTAGATAATCTTAGTCAAGATACTTCAAAAACAACACAAACACAATTGGTCAACCACTCTAATTCGATCCCTGCCGAACAAGAAGCAAAATATTATCGTATTCTAGCATATGCTATTCAAATGGGCGATCGCGGACAAGCTACTGATTGGTCGAAAATATATCCTCAGTTACAAAAACTTGGACTCAAAGAATCAATAATATTGGGTGTTAAATCGGCTTTAAAAGTACCACAATCTATAGATCGCCTAGTCAAAGATTTAGATGCAGATGTGGCAGCAATAGCACTTTCTCAAGCAGCCAGTATTGCTTTATTCGATCGCCAAGTAAACCCCGAAGAATATCAAGTAATGCAAACCTTATTAAACGCGATGACGGATAACTGTCGTTAATTGACATCCTCCTCGTCCTAAAGAACAAGGATTCTGGTTGTTAGTTCTTAGTTATTAGTAGTCAATTTTCTACTAAAAACTAAATACCAAAAACTACGAGCAAGTTGCTCTAAAAGGGCAAGGCTTTAAACCCAGAGCGATGGTAATGATTATTTAATTATTCTCTACTCTCTACTTATTCATGCCTATCTATTTTGGCTCATGGGATTGAGAGCAACACAATTTAACCCGAACAAAGGTTCTCTAAGTACTAAAATTGAATTATGGTTATAAATTTTGGCAAATTGCCATGTTATTGAAACAAAATAAACGAAAAGTCATTAAAAATATTATATCTACTAGTCTATTAGCTTTACTGACTGGCTGTGGCAATAGTAACGCCCTTGAAAGTTTCGTTGGTGCCGATCCAGGATTGCTAAAAAATAATGGAAAACAACTATCTCAGCAAATAGAAGCTAATCAGGGGAAACCATCTACTACCGATGATAACACTCAAAACAAACCAGCCGACAATCAAGCTAAGGTTTTGGAGTCTCAGGGAGAATCGACAAAATTTACATCGGGATTACCGCCAAACTTCCCCAAATCATTCCCTTTATATCCCCAAGCTCAACTAAAAGAAGCCAAGAGAGAGAATGAAACATCAGGAAGATTAACTTGGAGTAGCCCAGATAATCAAAAAGCGATCGCTGATTATTATCAAGCAAAGTTAGCTGCTAATGACTGGAAAATTATTAAGCCGTTTAACCTTAATGCTCAACTGAAAACAGCTAAAGCGATCGCTGTTAAAAATGATCTTAGAGTCGATCTTGCTTTAGTGCGATCGCAAAATAAAGCTAATAACAACGGTACAGAAATATCTGTAATCTATCAGCCTATCGAAGCAAATATCGGACGTGGTATCTCTCAAGGGATTAATTCTCAAGCTGAATTAAGCCAGACTAAACCTGAAGCTAAACCGCAGCAGCAGACAAATTCTAGCAATCGAGAGCCAAAGCCTAGTGATACATCTGATACTAAATCTTTTAATTCGTCTGGAGTTGATTTTCAAGATTTAGATCTAGCTCCCGAACAATTACGTCAGCCTTTAGAGTCAGTAGTAGCTTTAAATATTTTGACTCCCTATACTGGCAACGGCAATATTGAATTAAGCAAGTTTGCTCCCAATAAAATAATTACTAGAGGCGAATATGCTCGTTGGCTAATTACAGCTAATAATCGCTATTTTCAAGATAGCTCTGATAAAAAGATTTATCTTGCCACTACAACTGACGAGCCTGCCTTTCAAGATGTGAAGCCAAATAATCCAGATTTTGAAGCTATCCAGAGTTTGGCTGAAGCAGGACTTATACCTTCTCGACTTACCGAAGATAGTAATAATGTTTTGTTTAAACCTGATGCGCCTTTAACAAGAGAAGATTTGCTTGCCTGGAAAGTTCCTTTAGATATGCGCCAATCTTTACCAAAAGCATCAATTGAGGCTATCAAGGAAAGCTGGGGATTTCAAGATGCAGGGAATATTGACTCTACGGCAATCAGAGCTTTGTATGCCGATTTTCAAAATGGCGATCGCTCTAACGTACGGCGTATTTTTGGCTATACCACTCTTTTTCAGCCTAAAAAACCCGTAACTCGCGCTGAAGCTGCTGCTTCGTTATGGTACTTCGGATTTCAGGGAGATGGAGTTACAGCTAAAGAAATTTTAAAAACTGAATCTAAAAGTTAAATCGCTTGTCGATCTTAAAGTTTAAAATTTCTACTAAACTATGAACAAACCCCTGTACGACTTATGCTTGATTTAGAACCTATATTTGAATTTTCTCGTCACAACTGTGTAGCAATTTGCTCGTTTTTAGTTCCAGCTAACTTAATCGCCACCATTATCACCATAACCTTAGCGATCAAAAGCCATTCATTATCAGCAATAAATAGATCGATGGGATTTGCTTCTATCTTTGCTGTAACCTTGTTTATGCACGTTTCAACCTGGTTTGCGATCGGCATAATTACCCCCGTTACCTTTGTTTTGTTTGGACTGGGAGCAACTTGCTTATTGATTAACGCTTTGGCAATTATTTATCGCCGACAGATTGCCCAAGTCTTAACAGCAAGTCTGTCTGATAGTTAAAATATAAACAACTTGGAAAGCTTCTAAGTCTCTTTTATAATTGAAAATTACGCTTTTGGTTTGAGAAAGACAAGAGCCTGTCGCCAAATAATTGTCTGCTGATTGTAATGATCTACTACACAAAGACAATCAGCATCTTGCCAAATTATTTTGCCAACCACAAGGTCATCAGTGACTAATTTTAGTTCTACCTCCTGTTTGTCCTTAACATATTTTTGGACTTGAATTACTCCTGGCAAAGCGGTATCAAATTCAGACATATCAATTTTCGTTAAATATAGAGGAAAGTCAAAGATGGTAATTGAGTTTAGCAAATATCAGGGATTAGGCAATGATTTTATTTTGATTGATAATCGTCATACCACCAAACCCATAGTCACTCCCGAACAAGCAGCTAAAATGTGCGATCGCCATTTTGGCATTGGTGCAGATGGGGTTATTTTCGCTTTGCCAGGCAAAGAAGATACAGAATACACCATGAGAATTTATAATTCAGACGGTTCAGAACCAGAGATGTGTGGCAATGGTATCCGCTGTCTAGCTAAGTTTATCGCCGATCTTGAGGGAAACGCAAGAATTAATAAATCTTACAGAATTAATACTCTAGCAGGGGTAATTATACCTAAACTCGAAAGCAATGGAGAAGTTACGGTTGACATGGGAAAACCCCAGTTAGCAGCCGCAAAAATTCCTACAACCTTGAATTCTCCTGACGGCAAAGTTGTGGCTCAATCTTTAACAGTTGGCGATCGCACATGGTCAGTTACAGCGGTTAGTATGGGCAATCCTCACTGTATTATATTTGTTGAAGATAGCGCAGCCATAGATTTAGCCAAAATCGGTCCTTTATTTGAACATCACTCCGTTTTTCCGCAGCGAACTAATACAGAGTTTATTGAGATAGTGAGATCGGACTATCTGAAGATGAGAGTTTGGGAGAGAGGTGCTGGTATTACCTTAGCCTGTGGAACTGGTGCTTGTGCGACCGTAGTCGCGGGAGTTTTAAATGGGAAATGCGATCGCCACTGTACCGTAGAATTACCAGGAGGCTGCTTGCAAATAAACTGGTCTGAGGCTGATGGCAAGGTGTATATGACTGGTTCTGCTACGAAAGTATTTAGGGGTAATTATTAACTGATGTTACGCACTCATTGTTTTGTGATGACTGGGAAAAGCGATTGTCTTGAACGTCAAGTCTAATTCTTAGATTCAGGCGATCGCTGTATGAAAAATTTTATTAGCTTCGTTACTGTATTGTGCGTTTTTTTTTACCTTCGATAGTATCATAACGATTTAATGTTATGAAACGGTTAAAAAATTTTTATCAAATAAGCTACAGATTTGCTAATCTTGCTGCATAATGAGGTGTGGCACTATAGGTAGGGTTTGAAGTAAAAAGAAGCATCTTAAACCGCTATATGTAGTATCCAGCCCCCTAAATTATCAATTTGACTATTACCTGCAATGAAATTATCTTCTGTCGAACAAGCAGAACAAGCAAGAAGCCTACTATTAACTCAATTAAAGGAACATCAAACGCCCATGAGCCTACAGGATTTGGGGCTTAACTTGGGCGGTCAATCAAAACTGTCTCATCGTACTCTAAAAGAGGCTGCATGGCGATTGGTTGAAGAAGGAAAAGCCAAATTTAATTCTACTTGGGATTTAGAGATTTTGTAGTTTCTTACCAGAAATACGGCTAAAAAGTTTGTTAAGGCGTACTATCAAGATGAAAGTACGCTTTTTTATGGTATGGATTATTTATGTTGGATAGACATCAAAGACAACATAATCCTTTTGGGAATCGAGGCGATAAACCAGGAGATAGTCGCAAGTCTTTTCAGGTCGATCGCGATCGCATTTTGTATTCTTCAGCATTTCGACGTTTGGCACACATTACCCAGGTAGTTACTTCTCAAGAGGGTCATGTATTTCATAACCGTCTTACCCACTCTCTAAAAGTAGCTCAAGTAGCCCGTCGATTAGCCGAGAAACTAGTTGCAGAACAACCAGATGTAGCAGAAGAGATCGGCGGAGTTGACCCCGATGTAGTAGAGTCGGCTGCCTTGGCTCATGATTTGGGACATCCTCCCTTTGGACACATCGCCGAAGAACAATTAGATGCTTGTGCTGTAGCGGCAGGTTTAGCAGATGGTTTTGAAGGCAATGCTCAGTCTTTTCGGATCTTGACTAGATTGGCAATCCATCGTATTGACTATTATGGTTTAAATCTGACTAAAGCTACTTTGAATGCAGTCTTAAAATATCCTTGGTTACGATCGCCCGATCTTGCTTCTAAAAAGCATCGCAAGTACTCTATCTATTCTTTAGATCGATCGGCTTTTGATTTTACTCGCCCACAGTCTAATGATGCTCAAACAATTGAAGCTAGCATTATGGATTTTGCTGATGATATTACCTACAGCGTCCATGATTTAGAGGATTTTTATTTGGCTGGTTTAATTCCTCTAGAGTTGTTGGCAACAGATGGAGATGAGCTAGATCGTTTTATCTTAGAATGGCTACGGGAGTTTCCTAATAATCGCGTGGCAAATGTAGTAAAAGCTAACCCTTTGCGATTTCAACGTTTTCTTAATGCTACCTACAATCTTAAGGGACAATATCGTCCTGGTTCTTTTGAACAAAAAGCTCAGATTAAACGGATTAGCTCTCAATTAATCCAAACCTATGTCCAGTCAGTTAAGTTGAGCCGTAAATATGGCGATCGCGACATGGCTTCCCATCGCGGTTATTTGAAATATAATCGTGAACGAGAAGAAGAACTAAAGTTTCTTCAGCGTATTGTCTGGGCTTACGTTATTTCTAATCCCCGCATGGCTACTCAAAGATACGGACAAAAAAGAATTATCAAAACTCTGTTTGACATTTATTTAGAAGCAATTGGCGATCGCGATTTAAGCTTTATTCCTGCTCGTTTTGTGCGCGAATTTCTAGAAATTGAAGAAAATGCAGCTAACTCTACCCAAATTACTCAAGAAAAAACCCGCATGGCAGTAGATATTGTAGCAGGGTTGAGCGAGGCAGAAGCCGTAATTCAATATCGTCGTCTGACAGGCATTAGTCAAGACTCTTTTTTTGATAGCTGGAACAATTAATAGTGATAACGACATTGAACGATGATAATGTATTCGTCTTTAACCTGGTAAATTAAGCGATGTTCTTGATTGATTCGACGAGACTGAAGTCCCGACAGATCGAATTTAAGAGGTTCGGGTTTGCCTATTCCTTCAAAGGGAGTTTTTTGTATATCTTTGATTAATTGATTAATACGTCTAAGTATTTTTTTATCTGTCTTTTGCCAATACAAATAATCTTGCCAAGCATCATCTAAAAACATAATGTCCATAGAGAATTAAACTGACTCTATTTCCTCTTTTTCAATTAATTCTCGTTGTTGATATTTACCCTCTTTTAATTGTTCTAGTGCCTTATAAAGACGCTGGGCATTCTTAGGACTTCTCAGTAAGTACATTGTTTCCTCAATGGCACTATAGTCTTCCAGAGAAATCATGACTACAGGACTTTCTGACTGGCGAGTAATAATGATCGGGGTGTGATCGTCACAAACTTGATTCATTACCGTAGTAAAGTTTTTACGAGCTTGAGTATATGTGATTGCATCCATAGCTATAATTACCGTATTTTTCTTTATTGTAACCAGTTAAGTACGCAAATGGTCTGATACCAATCTTGCTGAGTATTTCAGCGATCGCTTTTTGTTCTGCGATGGCGGAAGTTGTCTAGTATCCCAAGCTGATTTGTCCAGGGGCGAAATTAATTTCTATAGTTGCTCCAGGCGATCGCAATTTTACTTTTAACCTACCATCCGTAGTTACTCCCATTACCTCCCCAGGACAGTTATTCACTGTTACTTGTTTGCCCAAACTATCAAGTATTGCTAGGTAATTAGCTAATAATTGCTCAATTCCTACTGCTAAATAGTATTGATATCCGAAAACAATTCCGTAAGCAGTAATTGCTGCTAATTCTTCTAGAGATGCAATATTTGGCTGGGGTTTGTTTTGATAATAAGACTCAAGACTAATACCAACATCAGGAACAGAATTACGCCAATTAATTCCCACTCCCACAACTGCTTTAGCTATTTTATTCTGCACATCACGAACTTCAATTTTTATCCCTCCTAACTTACGCCGATTTAAAATCAAATCATTCGACCATTTAATAGTTACTGGTAATTCATGGTGTCGTAAAACTGTAGCAATTCCCCAGGCTGTCGCCATAACTAGATGAGAATTGTTTTTAAGATCTAAATTTAAATCTAGATTTAGGGCAACAGATAAATATAGTCCGCCATCTGCTGAAACCCAATTTCTCCCCCATTGTCCTTTACCTGCGGTTTGCTGAAGGGCAATTGCCCCTACAGGAACTTTTTCTCCCCGATCGATCAATTCCCAGAGTTTTATATTGGTAGAGTTAATGCTATCGAAGACAAATATGGGAATAAACGAGATATTGTCTATTTCAGTAACAATTTGACTCTGGTTAAGTTTTTGCCAAACTTGTTTGTATATTTTTGGGTTAAAAGCCAATGTTATTTACCTATGATGTAGGTGATTAGAAAAAAACGTCTGATGTGAATTAAATTTTCAAAAGTTCAATTCGTGAAAGTACAAATAATTCATAAGGTGAGAGGATTTCTTGTAAAGCTCTACTCTAATAAATTTAATTTTGTATAGAACCCTTAGAAATTATCTGGAAGAGGAAAAGCCTGATTTTGACCGCGAGGGATGCTCTCGGCTAGAGAGCATATCCAATCGCGGTGTTGACTTTTACGGAAGGGGTTTGGGGAGGGTCGTAACGTCCCCAACAGGGGGTCTGGGGGAAAGTTCCCCCAGGAATAAGTTAGGGTTCTTACAGATAAATTCCAAATATAATGAGAGGGTTAAACGTCTTCAATTCACATTAGATGTAAAAGATAACAAAGTATAATTGCATTAAAGCCGATCGCTTGCTGGAGAGGATTAACATTGTTGAATCAATTAACTATTGGAACACAAAATAGCGATCGCACTTTTGTAATTACAGATGCCTCTTGGGAGGAATACGAAAATCTAGAACTTCCTCATCATTTAGTCTCCTTTCGTAATCGAGTTATAACTATTGTGTCCCCTGGGCGAAATCATGAAATGATCGGCGATTTGATTCGAGCAGTTATCTGGGGGTATTGTCGCCAAATTAAGTTGCTTCCCTATACTTTTAACCAAACTAGATTAAAGCAAGAAGGGCAGGAAGGCAAAGAGCCAGATGTAGCTTACTCTTTTAGTATAAATAAAGAAAAGCCCGATCTGGCGGTTGAAGTTAATCTCACTTCAGGTAGCATAGACGATCTGACCAAATATCAGTATTTAAACATTCCTGAAGTTTGGATCTGGGAACAAAATAAAATTAGGTTTTTTGTTAAAGATAGTGTTGGATATTTGGAAAAAACAGCAAGTATTTATTTGCCTGGATTAAAGAGTGAGGAAGTCACCAAAATAATAAATAGTTGTTTCGGGAAAAGCCCCTTAGAAGTTGATAGACTGCTTAACTCTGATTCATGATCTTAACTATTGAACATTGACTAACGGTTTTAAGCTTACTTCCAAACCAATGATAAATGTTAAATGATCGATGCTAAATGAAATGACCGTAACGCCTGAAACAAAGAAAAAAGTTGTTCTGTTGAGAGAACAACTTCAAAAAGCGGGTTATGCCTATTACGTTTTGGATGAACCCATTATGGAGGATACAGTATATGACAAGCTGTATCGTCAGCTACAGGATTTGGAGGCAGAATATCCTGAATTAGTTACCGCTGATAGTCCTACACAAAGGGTAGGGGACAAGCCAGCATCGCAATTTACTGCCGTAAGACATAATATTCCTCTATATAGTTTAGAAAATGCCTTTAACTCGGCAGAATTGGCTAAATGGCAAACTCGCTGGCAAAAACAGATTGAAAATATGCCTGAGTTTAACTATGTATGTGAGTTAAAAATAGACGGTAGCGCGATCGCACTCACCTATAAAAACGGTATTTTAGTTAGGGGTGCAACTCGTGGAGATGGAGTTACGGGGGAAGAAGTTACCCAAAACATTAGAACTATTCGCACCATTCCCCTGAAGTTAAGTCTAAATAACCCACCTGCAAAAGTAGAGGTGAGGGGAGAGGCATTTTTACCTTTAGATGTATTTGCAGCAATCAATCAAGCAAGAAGCAAGTCAGGAGAGGCTTTATTTGCTAATCCTCGTAATGCTGCTGCGGGTACACTGCGTCAACTAGATTCTAAAATAGTTGCCCAACGTAAGCTAAATTTCTTTGCCTATACTCTGCATACTGAAGGTACTCAGCAGAAAATTAATTCCCAGTGGGAATCTTTAGAGATGCTACAGCAAATGGGTTTTTTGGTTAACCCTAATCGTAAGCTGTGTGCATCTTTAGCAGAAGTAGAGGCATACTTTCAAGAGTGGGATACGGGCAGAAAAAACTTACCCTATCTGACTGATGGTGTGGTGGTAAAAGTAAACGACTATCAACTGCAACAACAGCTAGGGTTTACGCAAAAATTTCCTCGCTGGGCGATCGCTCTTAAATATCCTGCCGAGGAATCTCCCACCGTAGTCAAAGATATTCTTGTCAACGTCGGTCGTACTGGGGCAGTAACGCCCATGGCTGTGATGCAGCCTGTGCAGCTAGCAGGAACAACGGTACAAAGAGCAACTCTACACAATAGCGATCGCGTTACGGAATTAGACATCCGCGTTGGTGATACTGCGATCGTTCGCAAAGCAGGAGAAATTATCCCCGAAGTTGTCCGTGTTCTCAAGGATTTACGCCCTTCTGATACTGTCCCTTATCAGATGCCAACTAGCTGCCCTGAATGTAATTCAGCTTTAGTTCGTCCAGAAAATGAAGCCGTTACTCGCTGTATTAATAGTTCTTGTCCAGCCATTTTACGAGGTAGTATTATTCACTGGGCTTCCCGTAATGCTTTAGATATTCGCGGTTTAGGCGAGAGAATAGCCATACTACTGATAAAAAACAGTTTAGTACATTCTGTTGCCGATTTATACACTTTGACTGTAGAACAAATTGCCAGTTTAGAGAGAATGGGAACAAAATCGGCTGAGAATCTGGTTCAGGCGATCGCTGAATCAAAAAATCAAGACTATGACAGAATTTTATATGGCTTGGGTATTCGTTACGTAGGCAGCGTTAACGCCAAGATCTTGACCAAAAACTTTCCCTCCATTGAGGAGTTATCTCAGGCATCTTTTGAATCAATAGAAGCAGTTTATGGCATTGGCGAAGAAATAGCTCAGTCAGTTTTTGAATGGGTAAGAATAGCTGACAATCAAACTTTGATTAAACAGTTACAAGCAGCAGGATTAAAGTTTGTTTCTATTCAATCTACCTTAGATACTGTCGATAAATCTCAGCAAGTCTTAGCAGGTAAAACTTTTGTAATTACAGGGACTTTACCCAGTTTAAAACGCACTGAAGCTCAACAACTTATAGAACAAGCAGGGGGAAAAGTAACGGGTTCAATCAGCAAAAAAACCAACTATCTATTGCTAGGAGAAGACGCTGGTTCTAAATTAGCTAAAGCCGAAAAGCTAGGTATTACTCAACTAAATGAAGCCCAACTATTAGAATTACTTAACAACTAGGTACAGACAAGGCAGGCCCTTGTCTCTTCTGACATCAATCAAACCACTCAACCTTATCTTTAATTGGTTCACGACGGCTTTTTGTGCAGGGATTATCGCTATATCCTAAATATAAATAACCCAGGCATTTATCTTTTTCTGCTAAACCCAGAAAACTTTTTAATTCTTCAGTATAGGTAATGCCTCCCGATCCCCAAAAGCTGCAAATCTCGTAGGCTGCTGCGGTTAGTGCCATGTTTTGTACACTACAGGCAACAGCTTCTATCTCTTCAATCTCTGGGATCTTTTCTGTTGTTTGTCGTTCCATACAGATAACAATTACATGAGAAGACTTAAGCACGTTGGTCTTCATACGCTCATATTTTTCAGGTTGAAATTTATCGACTGAAGTGAGTTTTTGATATAGATCTGCTTGAAAATTAGCTAACTTTTTTAACCCAGAATCAGTAAATACCTTATATCTCCAGGGTTGAGTTAAGCCATGATTAGGAGCCCAATTAGCATTTTCTAGTATCTTCCAGATGATCTCATCTTCTATTTTATGACCATTGAAAAGACGCGGTTTAGTAGAACGGCGGGATCTTATTATTTGCGTTAGCTGTTCAGTAAACATAACCATAAGTAAAAAAGTAGCGCATTTTTTGTTAGTAAAAGTTATTAAATGTTAATTATCTCTGGTAATTATACTTGGAGTAAAAAAAATCTTACCTAAGTATTCAATATTTTCTGGTCGTGAATTCTAAGTAATTCTATTTGAAGTCATTGACAACCAAAACTTCAACTAAACCAATAATTTAATAGTAAAGGGTGTCGAAAAATCAGATCGAGGTTAGATTGTATATTGTGTAATTCTACAGTTATGACAGACAACATTAGGTTACTGCCGTCTAGTTGAATTAACATATTCTTAAATTTATTGCTCAGTAATCTCTCTAACATTTATATATTAAATAGAGAGACATAACAAAAAGTGAATTTGATTCACTCCTAAGCTAAAAACTAAAGACTATTACCTATGAAAGACACTTCCACCAAAGACAATAAAAAACTGCTGCTCATAGATGATGACCCAAATTTAATATTGCTGGTTAAAGATTATTTAGAATTTAGAGGATATAACGTAGACACGGCAGAAAACGGTAGGGAAGCTCTAGAAGTTCTAGATCAAAACGTTCCTGACATGATTATTTGTGACGTCATGATGCCTGAAATGGATGGTTACGCTTTAGTAAAACATATCCGTGAAGAACCGGTTACCAATCGAATTCCTGTATTGTTTCTCTCGGCTAAAGGTCAAAGTCAAGACAGAGTTAAAGGGTTAAATGAAGGTGCAGATGTATACATGGTCAAACCTTTTGAACCTGAAGAATTAGTCGCTCAGGTAGAATCTTCCCTGAGTCAGCTTAAACGCTGGGAGCAAGGTCGTCCCAAAGGCTTAGATGGTGCGCCCACTATTATTGTGCCTCACAACGTAGAATTAACTCCTACAGAACTAAAAGTAGTACAGCTAGTAGCTAAAGGAATGGCAAATCGCGAGATTGCTCAACAGTTAAACGTCAGCCAGAGAACTATTGAAAGCCATGTATCAAATATGCTCAATAAAACTAGTCTTAATAATCGTACTGAACTAGCACGCTGGGCAATTGAAAGCAGTATGGCATAAGGATTTGGGGTTAAAATCTACTAACCCCAATAAAAACTTGCTCATGTACTAAATAGTCTGTTAATATGTATTTCTATGTGCTGGCGTAGCTCAGTTGGTAGAGCAGCTGATTTGTAATCAGCCGGTCGCAGGTTCAAGTCCTGTTGCCAGCTTCTTTTGCTCTGTAAGGAGCAGCGTGGCTTTCAGTGATGATGGTTGGCTGATTTACAGCCAGCTTCTCTTTAAGAATTTATCAAAAAGGATAAAATAGAGGAGTTAGAGTAACCGTAATTAGCCAAAATAAAACATTTAGGGGAATACCGACACGCATAAAATCGGTAAATTTATAGCCCCCTGGTCCATATACCATTAGATTTGTTTGATAACCGATAGGAGTAGAAAAACTAGCGGAGGCAGCGATCATAATGGCGATCGCAAAAGGCATAAAGCTAACGTCCAAGCTTTTAGACAAAGCTAGGGCAATGGGAAAGATTAAGGCTGCTGCTGCGTTGTTGGTAATTGCTTCTGTCAGGATGTTGGTAACGGCATAAATTATCGCTAAAGCTAGCCAGGGATTGTCTCCTGCAAAATGAGTCAGGCTAGATGCGATCGCTCCTGCTGCCCCCGTAGACTCTAATGCCTTGCCGATACTTAAAGCTGCGCCGATTACCAGTAATACCGACCATTCAATATTACGCAATGCCCTAATCGAAGAACAACAGCCCGTCAAAATCATGATGACCGAGGCTATAATTGCTGCCTTGAGCATACTCGTTAAGCCAATAGCAGTTAAAAAAACCATAACCCCTAAAATGGCGATCGCTAAAGGAGCTTTTTCATGGCGTAAAGGCTCAGAATCAGGAATACCGTTAACTAGATAAAAGTCATTAGATATACGCTGTTGAGCCAAGAAATTGGCGTTGGCTTCTAGTAATAGGGTATCTCCAGGTAGCAGGCATATACTACCTATTTTGCCCCGCAAACGTTCTCCGTTACGGGCTACAGCTAAGACCACCGCATTATATTGAGTGCGAAACTTCCCTTCGCGAATGGTTCGACCCACCATCGGACAAGTATTAGACACCACGGCTTCAATTAAACAACGCTCAGAGCGGGGAGTATCTAGCTTAAACACCTCATCGGTATCAGGCTGTAGCCCTCTGAGGCGATGCAGATCCACAATTGAATCAATCATGCCAATAAATGCCAGGCGATCGCCATCTCGCAAGATTTCTTTGGGGCTAACCGCAGGTATAACCATCCGATCGCGAACAATCTCGACTAAATACAATCCTGGTAGTTGTCTCAAGCCCGCATCTTCAATACTCTTGCCAGCTAGGGGACTATTCTCAGAAACCATCATTTCTACAGTATATTGGCGCACATCATCGGTTTCGCTAATTACAGGCTGACGATCTGGTAAGACCCAAGGATGAGCAACAAACAAATAAATCATACCGGCGATCGCGCAGGGCAATCCGACCACTGCTAAATCAAATAACTTTAAGCCAGGTAAATCTGTCGCCGATATTATCAAGCCATTAACTACCAAATTGGTACTCGTGCCAATTAAAGTGCAAATTCCCCCAAATATAGCTGCATAGCTCAGGGGAATCATCAATTTAGAAGGACTGATCCGCAGCTTTCTAGACCAGTTACTCACCACAGGAATAAACATCGCCACTACGGGAGTATTATTAAGAAAAGCACTCATGCCCATTACAGGAGTCATCAAACGAAAAAGGGCAGCATTTTGTCCTTTGGGCAAGCCTAAAACTCTTTGGGAAATCCAGTTTAGACCTCCCGTTTGAGATAAACCAGTAACTACAACATAAAGTACGGCTACAGTAATCATGCCTGGATTGCTAAACCCAGCCAAAGCATCTTCTTCTGTCAAAATGCCGCTAACATACAAAACCGCCGTACCACCCAAAAAAATAATTTCTGCGGGTAAAGTCGCGATCGCATTAAGCACAAAGACCCCCAGAGTAACGGCAATTGTTGCCCATCCTTGCCAAGAAAGCTCGAAACCAGAATTAGCAACCGAAAAGAACAAACCAATGGCACAGGAGACAATAAAACCTACTAGTGCTAATAAAAATAGTTGTTTACGAGTTCTAAAAGCGAAAATACGGCGAGAAAATCGTCGCGTCTCCATGCTTAATCCCCTAGAGATATTAATTTCTAAGTCAGTGTATCACGAATAAATCTTAAGCGTTTTAAAATGCAATTAAACATTCATCTTACTTAATTTTCAAATTTACTGCACCATAATAATCCTTAATTTAGCTAACCTGTATAGTAATTGAATATGAGCAAATCAACTGTGGAATCTCAAAAATTAGAGATGATTGAATATCTGACTCAAAAAAATTTTTTGTTTAAGGATTTGGATCGATCGTGGCTAGCCAAACAAATCGCTTCACAGCAGCTTATTGAGGAAAAGTTATACTCTAGCCGTCCTGTATACACGGCATTTCGCCCCGATACATCTTTAGAATATTTATATGTAGTAATCAACGGTGGACCAATTGTTGTCCGCTCTACTCCTTTAGATCGCATTATCGCCCTAACTTATGCCAATAGCTGTTTTGGAATGCAAAATTTGGCTTTGAGCTACGGTAATCTCTCCAGTGGTTTTCCTAGTTTAGTAGAAGCTTATAAAACGGCAGACGTAGTTAAAATTCCGCTTGAGGTAATTAAATCAATACATCAAGAATGTGAAGTATTTCGTCAGCGTTATGGGCTAATGTTTGAATTACAGGAAAAATTTCAATATCATTTACTTAATTGCAGCACTTACCCTCCTCAAGCGGTGGCAGCCTTGTTGAGAGCTTTGATTTATCAAGAAAGAGAGTTAGGTAATCAACCTCAAGCTGATGGAGTATTTGTTTTTGATTTGCCCGTAGATGTAATTGCTAAAGCTTGCCAACTGAATAATCGCACTGTAGAACAAGTCTTAAAAGGAATGACAAGAGTTAAGTTGCTTAAATCACAAAAAGGTTCTCAAAGTGATCTGCTGAGTGTAGTTAATCCAGAAGAATTGAAGGTAGTTTATGGAGCAACCCGCGATAAAGTTGCTTGGTGGCCTTTGCGTTAACTATAGTTTCTTTGAATTGACCAACGGTGACAGCAGGCTCCGTCCGTTTAGAAGTCCCCGTGCTGTTCCGTTTAGGAACAGCTTCATGCGGGACGTGGCGGAGCCTGCTGTCACTAAAACGTAGATCACCTTGGCAGCTACCAAAAACTTTAGAACGATTAAGCAATGGCGATCGCTCATAAATCTCAGTAATTTTTCAACTATTAACTCATTTTAGATCATTGCGTAACCTAGTATCTAGTATATTATATAGCATTACGTTTTTAGGTTATGACATCAGGTTTGTGTAAGGGCAAACGGTCGTTCCCTCTTAAAATTTATATTGTTCTAAGCAGAGTTGATATTGCGATAAAATGTCGTTTTACCAGTAAATTTAACTAGAATAAAGAAAGATAAAAATATTCTGTTTATGCTGTAACTTTTAATTATTTTTACTGCATTTAATCAAAGCTAGACATAGATTTTATATATACAAAAACTATAATTAGATAAGTAAATTAGATTACAATGCGAGAGGCTCAAACTCTACTAGATAATCGCTATTCCATTTTACATATAGAACGTACCAGTAATTTTAGTAAGGTTTTTTTCGCTTTAGACACTTACCAAAATCCACCACGTAATTGTGTAATTAAAATACTCCAACCAGTTGTCCAAAAACCACAGGTTGCTCAATGGATACAAGAGGAATTCCAAAAAGAGGCAAACCGTCTTAAACAATTAAGCTTGTGTAATCCTTATCTTCCTCAAATTTATACCTATTCAAAAGATCCTTTGGGCTATTATCTAGTTCGGGAATTAATTGAAGGCATAACTTTAAAAGAAAAACTGGAAACCAAGGGGAAGCTTTCTGCTATAGAGGTTAGACAAATATTAGTCAAACTTCTAAAAGTGTTGAACTATCTGCACAAAAGAAAAGTAATTCACCAAAACATTAAGCCCAAAAACATCATTTTACGTGACAAAGATCATCTGCCGATGCCAATCAACTTTGGCAGTATTAGGCAGATAGTCACAACCTTTGATTTTTGTGGAGATAGGCAAATATTCTCTTCCAACAATGTTTATGGTTATATTCCCTCAGAACAAGCTCTAGGTCAGCCTGTACCTGCTAGTGATTTATATAGCTTAGGACTGACGGCAGTTTATTTACTGACGGCTAAAAATCCTCTGGATTTGCAGATTGATTTAAATCATGGCAACTTTAAAATGCCTTTAGAAATAAGTCATACAGATCCTGAGTTAGCAGCGATTCTTGCTCGTGCTATCAGTTTAAACTCAAGCGATCGCTATAGTTCGGCTCAAGAAATGCTCGATGCTTTACTACAAACAAAATCTCAGCCATCTTTAGACAAAGACAAGCCAGAAAATTCCGACCTTAATCTCGATACCCCGTCATCAAAGCCTGAAAGCACATTTGTTTCAACTTTCAAGGCTGTAGCCGCCAAGCGAGCGAGCAAATATAACCAACGCTCACAGCAGCGGACAGACCCCGCGTCGCCTGACGGTGACGCGGTGAGTCCAATCCTGCGGACGGGTCAGTTGCGGTCAAAGCCTTACTCTTTGCAGGGAACTAGCGAATCCTTTAGGGGGTCTCGTGGCTTTTACAGCGGAGTAATCTATGACTTCAATTGGTGGAAAATCATTGTCTACATTTTAAGTAGTTTGTATGTTTTAGGTGCAGGTATAATTGCTCTATACGACTGGAATTCAAGCCAAAATACTTTTATTCCTCAATTGCCTGAACCATCGACACCATTCCCTTCTACTTTACCCTATCCAACTGAAGCAGTTAGCAAAAAGCCATCTATGCTTAATAGCCAATCACAAGATTTAGTTGAAGTACCAATTTTTGCTACGGGGACTCAAAAAAAGCAGTTAAGAAAAGTTTTGGGAGAACCTAACGCTATTCAAAAAGGATACTGGCAAAATAGTAGTGCCTGGATTTATAAAGGTAGGAGTAATGGTTTAATAGATATGGGTTATTTGTTCGATCTCGATACCAATAAATTGCGACAAACCGAAATGGCGATCGCACCCTCTGTAGGTTTAGGAACAACCACTGAAATTTTAGGCAGTCTGCTTCAGGGTAATATTACTCCATCAATAAACCAAGAGTTAGAAAAAATATATCAGCGTCAGGCAAATAAATATTCATTTAGCCTGGGAGATTTGTCAGGAAGTATCGAAAGAGACAAAGATGACAATATTTATTTAGGAGTATGGGAGTCAAATTTCCACTAAACTAGATCTCAAATTAAATTTCCAAAAATAAACATACAGATATGAAGTTAGTTTCAAAATTATTTAACTGGCAATATTTTAATCAGTTAGTAATTTTTGCTATATTAATCGCTGTTGCACCTACGGCGATCGCCCGCCCAGCATCTAAAAAAACCGATAGTGACTATTTAAATAGCATCTTACCAGAGGCAGAAAGAATTAAAAAACAGTATGGTATTCCTCTCGATCTGACTCTGGCGATCGCCCGTCAAGAAAGCGGTAACGGAAAATATGTAATTGGCAAGGGAAACCACTTTGGTCTAAGGTGCGATAGCGATGACTGTATAACCTTAGAAAAAAATGGACAGATGATTAATTATGAAACTTGTCCTAATATTTCTGAGTGTTTTAATATTTTTGCCGAAAGTATCAAGGCTTTGAGTGATGGATCGATTACTCCCACCGAACTGTATGAGAGGGGTTACGCTACCAGTCCTACCTGGGTAAAAAGAGTAAATACAATCCAAAAAGAAGTGCAGCAAACTCTATCAGCAGCAGGTATTAAATACTAAGCAATAGCCCAGATTATTTATTCGCCATAATAGACCTCTTGCATAAGTCCCATAAATTTCGGTTGAGTTTAGGGAAAAGGGAAAAGGAGTTAATTTTAATTCCTAATTTATTTTTGCAAAAGGTCTAATTAAAATAGCAATTCCAAATTAATTCCAGCACGATTATCGTTGTTTTCTATGGAGTTTTGCCATTCTAAATCTGTAGATAAACGCAGGTTGGGAGTAACAGCATAGCCAACAGATAATGAAGTTATGCCCACTTCTGCTTCACTTCCTGGCGAAATAAAGCTTTGTGATAGAGAAATATCTCCTGCACCAGTGCGAGAAAGAGCCAGCATCAACCTTAAACCAACGTGCAAACCATCGGTATTAAAGTCATTGCTCTGCACATAACGATAGCCAAGCAGCGGCGCAAAATTAATATAGCTACCTAAAGGGAATAAAAAATAATATAAGTCTGTACCAAAAGCGTTGCGATCGCCATTAAATGCTGATTGATAGTCGGCACTAAAGGTTAAGCCAGTACGACCAATAAATATATCTTCAATACCAAGATTAATTCCTCCTGCATTATTATTAGAAGGAAAGGTAGTAAAACCTAAACGAAAGCGAGTGTCAAAACTCGGATCGTGGCGAATGTCCTCTAGTACATCAGGAACTTCTATGAGCCAGCGTTGTAGAGTCGGACTTTCTTTGATGACCTTTTCGGGAATATCTAGCTTGTCGCTAACAGTATTAGGGGGAATTTTAGACTCTTGAGCCAAAAGAGGAAGGTTGACAATGCCAACTAAAGCAACTTGCCAACCAATCTGAATAGATAACAGCTTTAAGAAATAATTGACGTTCAAAGATATACCTTGAGTTTTTTTACGCCAATCCATCTTAAATCACTAGATAAGGCATGATGCCACTATTTTTCTGGAGTAAATTCTAGAGATACACCATTCATACAGTAACGTAAACCAGTAGGTTTAGGACCATCATTAAATACATGACCCAAATGACCGCCACAACGACTACAGTGGACTTCTGTTCTAGTCATAAATAAAGAGCGATCGCTCTTTGTATCAATCGCATCTTCTAATGGCTGATAAAAACTGGGCCATCCTGTACCGCTATCAAACTTGGCATCAGCATTAAATAGAGGTTGACCACAACCAGCACAGATATAAGTCCCCCGATCGTAAACTTTATCCAAAGGACTTGTCCCTGCTCTTTCTGTACCGTGTTTGCGTAATACTTTAAACTGTTCTGGAGTCAGGGTTTCTTTCCACTCCTGCTCGGTTTTTTGGATTTCGTATTTATTTTCGGATGTTGTCATAATCAGTAAATTGATAATTGTGAAGAATCCTCAACTATATTTTAAGTGGAAATATAGCTTTTCAAGCAAATTACGACACTGGTGACTGTAGTATTAGTAGCTAATTTGCCATCTAGCATCAGGCGTTTACAGAACATTGGTACCTGCATTTTTGGGTGACGGTCGCCAAGCATAACGGCATAAAAGGGATGCCTACGGGACAGCTCTCGCTAATTGAGATAATCCGTGACTCAGCTAGTAACGTAAATTGTTATGTTTCGTAAGAATTTATGGCTAGGTAGGTTTGATAAACTGGACAGTGAAGTTAAATAGCTAGTATTTTTTTATCTAGCCATAAACTAACTATATAAGAAAACTGCCTTTGGTATTTTCTTATCGAAAACAAAATAAAATTTATTTTCAGGAGACTAATCAATTATGGTTCAACGAGGGTCTACAGTCAGAATTCTTCGTCCAGAATCCTATTGGTATAATGAAGTTGGCTCAGTCGCATCGGTAGATACAAGCGGTATTCGTTACCCTGTAGTCGTACGCTTTGAGAAAGTTAACTATGCTGGCGTGAATACCAATAACTTTGCAGAAGCAGAAATCAAGGAAGTATCTGGTCCTCCCAAAAAAGCTGCTAAAAAAGCACCTGCTGCTAAAAAAGCACCTGCTGAGAAGAAAGCACCTGCTGAGAAAAAAATACCCCCTGAGGAGAAAGCACCTGCTGCTAAACAAGATCCAGCACCAGCTAAAGACAAAGAACCTGAGTCAGGTGCAGGCTAATTTTAAATTAGCGAGTTAAGCATCTTCAACATAGATATATTTCTAGAAATGCTTTTCCTAGAAATATACTTGCTCAATTAAGTGTGGTTATTATACTTTGTCCTAATCTAATCCCTCAGCATTAAATTGTTCTGAGGGATTGTTTTTTAGCTAACAGTCTCGATCGCTGTCTTAACCTCTACATTGACTGCTATAGTCGTTCCGATTAATTATCTTTATGATAATTTTGTACTTCTTTCTCAAGATCGCGACTGTTGCTGTAAGGACATGACTATATATATGAGTAATCGAGATTTATTTGCTCGCGAGGCATTGGCGCAGATTCCTAAAATTCTGACTCTGTTAGATCGCAATCGTCACAGCCCTACCTATGGTTGTTTTGATCGCACTTTTTGGCAGTATAAAGTAATTGATTTTCCTGCGGGGATGTCCCAGGAATTTGTCTATCCTTTGGCTTTGGCATATTATGGCAACCTAAACGGCAACATTTTTTATCAACAGCCAGCTATTAAAGAGTGGGTCGAAGCAGGTATTGTTTATGCAGCCAGGAGTAGTCATCCTAACGGTTCATGTGATGATTATTTTCCCTATGAAAGGGCAGCGGGGGCAGCAGCTTTTTCTTTGCTTGCCTGCATTGAAAGCTATAAACTAATGGGTTTAAATAACCCTGAATTACTCAAGTTCTTTTGTAGACGGGCAGACTGGTTAGCAAAACACCAAGAAAGCGGACGTTTAACTAATCATCAGGCTTTAATTGTTTTGTGCTTAGAGTCTTTGAGTAACCTACTTAAAATAGATCGCTGGGATGTCTATAAACAAGCTCGTTTAGAACAGGTGCTAGCTTGGCAAAATTCCGAAGGCTGGTTTATTGAATATGAGGGTTGTGATCCTGGATATCATACTTTAACTATTTCCTGTTTGGCGCGGATATATGAGCTTAATCCGAGTGACAAACTTAAAAGAGCGATCGCCTTGGCAGTCAAACTTGCAGCCCAATTTGTCCATCCTGATGGTTCTTATGGAGGAGAATATACTAGTCGCAACACCTACAATTTTTTTCCGCATGGCTTTGAGTTGGTAGGTAAATGGCTACCAGAAGCTTTAAATATTAACGATCGCTTTTTACAGGGATTGGCTAATGGTTTAGGCTCTTGTTATGCTGACGATCGCATTATTGGTCATCATGCCTGGAATTATCTTTTAGCCTGGAACGATTTTGTGGCTGTTCGTCCTCCATTGCAGCCCCGTCCCCAAGGGCGGGTCTATCTAAAACAAGGAGGTATTCTAATCGATCGTCGCCACACCACTGAATTATATTTGGCTTTGAATAAAGGTGGCGTGTTTAAGCTATTCCGTGATGGTCAGTTAGTTGCTTCAGATACTCAGTTTTCTCTGCTTGTCCAAGAGGGTAATAAGCTCAAAAATGCAGTGGCGCATTTAGTAGGTAATTATGAAATTGAGATAGAAGCGAATCAAATTGCGATCGCTGGAAACTTGGGCTGGGCAAAACAAAAGCAGATGAATTCTCTCAATTTGATTATTCTGCGTCTAGTTATGTTATCTCTTGGGCGGTTCTTTCCCAATCTGATTCGTCGGATATTACAAAAAATCTTAATCACGGGTAAGAAAGATGCGCCTTTTAAATTTTGCCGACGTTTAGCTTGGCAAAATGGTTACTGGCGCGTTGAGGATCGATTAACGGCGGAATCTTGGGCTAATGTAGTAGCAGCAGATATTGGCTGCGATCGCACTTCTATTTATGTGGTGATGAGTCGTACTTTTCAACCAGGACAACTTCAACCTGCTTTAGATTTAAGCGATCGGGTTAATAAATTAAATCCAAACGAACCACTTAATCTATCTAGAAAGATGTAAAACAAATACAGTCGCCCGTGCAAGAATTATTATCACACTTAACTACCTTTCGCGATCGCAGTTGGTTTTAAACATCAATGCAACTCTGAAAAGAGTTTTTAATGATTTAAAATTATGCTGCTTAAGAAAATATTAGCCATATCAACTTTAGTAATTCTAAGCTGTGGATACACTCAGGTAGCCCAAGCTTGCGAAAATAGATTGACCCGTGCTGCTTTTGGCAGTCTTGAAAAAAAAGATTTAGATGAACTAAAGAGACGATATCGTAGTACGTCAGTGAAGTTTGAACGTGACAACGTATTAGATCTTGGGGATGTTCAAGGTATTTTAGGATTTTTAGGTGAGCAAATAAAAACTACTAATAATGGCAGAATTGAACATCAAATTTGGATCGATTACGAAAACTGTAATCGCCAAATTAAAGCATCATTTAGCGATCGCGAATTAGTCGAAATTCAAAGTTATGGTTTTTAATTTATTGCGCTCTGATAAAGATTGTAATGACAAAATGATTTGATGTCCTTACAATTTTTATTTGAGATCTTATAAGTTTTTGCGATTGATTACTATTTCAATTAATAATTAACCGTCAATAAACAGATTGTATCTGTTCTAATACTTGCTCAATACTAGTTGCTGGTTCAAGACAGGATGAACCTTGGCAAACTAAAGCAACTGAATCTCCAGGTAACTCAGTCTCTATCCGAAAGACAGTAGTAGGTAAATAACAAGAACTTAACTGCTGTATTTTCTCCATGCTAATTTTAACGCTTGTGCCATGTAAAAACCAATCCAATGCCGTAAACAAGCTAGGACAAGCGGTAGGAGATTTTTCCATGACAGCACTAAAAGCCTGTAGTCCTTTTTGCGCCCGATCTAGATATTCCAAATTGTCTGTTAGAAGTGAAAGGCGCATTAAATTAGCGATCGCTACTCCGTTAGCAGATGGTGTTGCATTATCCATATAGCTACGTTCTCGTATTAGTAGTTCTTTTCCTGCATCGGTAGAATTATTGTAGTAACCGCCCATTTCAATACTCCAAAGTAATTCATCAAATTCGGTTTGAACTTTGATGGCGTGTTCTAACCACTGTGAATCATCTGGACAAGCAGCCTGTAGGTCTAACAAGGCTTTGATTAAAAAAGCATAGTCTTCTGACTGTGCAGGTACTGTTGCCATTCCATCATAGTTAAGTCGTTGTAATCTACCTTCTAGCCACTGATTTTGCAAGATGAACCGAACTGCATTAGTGGCTAAGTCTAAATAAGATTGCTCTTTAAATACAGCATAAGCCCTAGCTAATCCTGAAATAGCCAAACTATTCCAAGCTGCGATCGCTTTTGTATCGGTAACAGGGGGAATACGTCCTAACCAGTCTTTAGTTTTGGCTTCTTGGTTGTTTTTAGCGGGAGGAAAAGTAGCTATGTCCGTTGCAGATTTTCCGTAGCGTATTGTAAATAGCTTATTTAGGGCTTGCTCTAGGTTGAATGATAATACCTCGCTTCCTAAACGCTGTAAGACATTTTTGCCTTCAAAATTGCCTTGAGGTGTGACTATAAATTCTTGCTGTAATTCGGCTAATTCTGACTCGTTGAGTATAGATTCTAATTCTGCATAACGCCAGACATAAAAATTACCTTCTTCTGGTTCTACTTCTTCTGGAGTAGCGAAATTATCGGCATCTTGTGCAGCATAAAAATAATCTTGAGGGCTTGTCATTTCTCGCTGTAGCCATTTTACTGTACCTGCGATCGCTCTTTGAATTGCAGGCTGCTGTACGCCATTGCTCCATAAAT
This sequence comes from Waterburya sp., assembly GCA_965218345.1. GTDB lineage: Bacteria > Cyanobacteriota > Cyanobacteriia > Cyanobacteriales > Xenococcaceae > Waterburya. The sequence continues at coordinate 2,360,048 of CBDCKS010000002.1, read as the reverse complement.
TAGCTAAATACTCTAAAATTTGCCCATTATCGTAGAGCATCTTTTCAAAATGGGGTACTGTCCAGGTATTGTCTACGGTGTAACGGTGAAATCCTCCCCCTACATGATCGTAAATTCCACCTAAAGCTAAATCCAGTCCACGCTGGGCAGACAGTGCTTGAGGATCATACTTAGATTCTTGTTCAAATCTAGTACCCTGCAAAGCAATAGTAGAGTAGGGAATCATCGGGAAACTAGGACGACCAGGATCGTTAGGCTGTAGTACCGCAGTGTTAACATTAGTTCCCTGGTGCAGCAAATCTTTGGTTAAAGTATTTACCTGATTAACTGGCAACAAAGCCGATTGCTGAAGATTACCTAAAATTTCCGTCTTAAAAGCTGCCAGTTTTTCTGGTTCGCGATCATAAAAACGCCGTATTGCCTTAAGAATTTCTAGAAACCCAGGACGACCATATTTAGGTTCAACAGGGAAATAAGTCCCGCCGTAAAATGGCACCAAATCTTCAGGATTGAGGAAAATATTAAGGGGCCAACCACCTTGTCCAGTCATCATCTGCAAAGCCTGCATATAGATGCTGTCGATGTCTGGTCTTTCTTCTCTATCTACCTTAATTGGCAGAAAATTAGCGTTGAGATAATCAGCGATCGCCCGATCAGAAAAAGCCTCTCCTTCCATTACCGTACACCAGTGACAGCTAGAATAACCAATCGAGAGAAAAATAGGTTTATTCTCTTGTTTTGCTTCTGCTAATGCCGATTCACACCAATACCACCAGTTAATCGGATTTTCAACGTGCTTTTGTAAATAAAGACTTTGAGTTGATTCAAGATGATTAGCCATTTGAAATTTAGTAATCAGTTATCAGTAATCAGTTATCAGTTATCAAGAAGCTCTTTTGATTTATGGTAAATTAATTTTTGTTCTGGAGTTGCAGCAGCCAGACATTCAGCGTGTATTTGTTCTAGACTAGCGATATAATCTTGGTTTTTATTCAGAACAGTATTGGCTTTAGATGAAGTTATAGTAGCTAACTGCGCTCTTAAAGGTAGTTTACCAAAGACTGCTAAACGTTGTTCAATTGATGCCATAAATTTAAGTAAGTAAGCTAAATTGTGTGTTGGCAAATTATCTAAAAATAATCGCCAGATTATAGATGTAATTTGATTAATGATTAACTTTATTGCTAATGACGTATGCGGATTTAATGATTTAAGTTTATTATCGCTACAGTAAGGTTTAATCATCATTAAACCAAATATTTAGTTATTCTTACCATGAGGGTCAAAAATGTATGTTTTGCTCTAACTATCAATTTAGTAGCTTTGCTTAAGCCTGGTTTAAGTTTTGCTTTACCCCCAGCCCAAGATATTCCAGAGGAAAGATTGCGTACAGAAATTATTTTGGAAGGGCGATCGCCAGTAGACGGAAAACCTCTGTCTGCGGGGGAATACGAAGAATTACAGGCACGGTTGGCTCAAAGTGCTTTTCCTCCCGAAATTGCCCCAGATCTTCGCGAACTAATATTTTTGTTACAGCTCAGAAAATTGATTAAAACTATAATTCCTTTTTATTAGTCCTTTTTATCTAAAAATCAATAAACTTTTTATATATTGCTTATAAATAGTTAAAGTATGTGTACAAATGTTTTAAAAAAAACAACAAAATAAACTCGGCTGTTTTAACCAGCGTCATCTGTCGTCTAGGCAACAGACTCTTTTAACAATCTCACTGCTAGTAAATATTTGGATCCTGCTACTTTAATGTCTTCAACCATTGCTCCCGAACAAGTCAATCAGATCGTCCACAATCTTCATCATAATCCTTTTGAAGTATTAGGTCGCCATCCTAATGAACAAAACGGCAAAGTAGAAAGCTGGATAATTCGAGCTTATCTGCCCGATGCTAGTGCTGCTTGGGTAGTTTGCCCAGAAGCAAGAACAGAATATCCCATGGAGCCTATGCACAATCCTCACTTCTTTGTGTGTGTGGTGCAAAATCCGAATCTAGCTAATTATCAGCTACGCATAAAAGAAGGAGAAAACGAAAGAGTTATTTACGATCCTTATGCTTTTCCTTCCCCTAGAGTTACTGATTTAGATATTCATTTGTTTGCTGAAGGCAATCATCATCGTATCTACGAAAAGTTAGGCGCACATCACACCAAGATTGATGGTGTTGAAGGGGTGTATTTTGCCCTCTGGGCTCCCAATGCTCGTAATGCTTCTGTGCTGGGTGATTTTAATAGCTGGGACGGCAGAAAACACCAGATGCGTAAGGGTAGCAGTGGTATTTGGGAATTATTTGTCCCTGAACTGACTGTCGGTGCAGCATATAAATATGAAGTAAAAAATTGGGCAGGACACATCTACGAAAAGTCCGATCCCTATGGTTTCCAACAGGAGGTTAGACCAAAAACGGCTTCTATTGTTGCCGATCTCGATAGCTACACCTGGAATGATGCAGAATGGATGGAGAAGCGTCGCCATACTGTGCCTTTAGATCAGCCTATTTCTGTCTATGAGCTTCATCTTGGTTCTTGGATGCACGCTTCTGCGGATGAACCCACAAAATTACTATCAGGTACATCAGAACCTGTAACTGCCTCAGAATCAAAAGATAACGCTCGTTTTTTGAGCTACTACGAATTAGTTGAGCGATTAATTCCCTATGTCAAAGAGTTGGGCTATACACACGTTGAACTTCTGCCCATTGCCGAACACCCTTTTGATGGTTCATGGGGATACCAGGTTACAGGTTACTATGCTCCTACCTCTCGTTATGGTAATCCCGAAGATTTGATGTATTTCATCGATCAGTGTCATAAAAACGACATTGGGGTGATTATAGACTGGGTTCCTGGTCATTTTCCTAAAGATGGTCACGGTCTAGCATTCTTTGATGGTACTCATCTTTATGAACATGGAGATCCTCGTAAAGGTGAGCATAAAGGATGGGGAACGTTGGTCTTTAATTATGGTCGTAACGAAGTCCGTAACTTTTTAGTCGCTAATGCTTTGTTTTGGTTTGACAAATATCATATCGACGGTTTTAGAGTAGATGCAGTAGCTTCTATGCTTTACCTCAATTACTGTCGCGAAGATGGAGAATGGGTTGCTAACGACTACGGTGGTTGTGAAAACATCGAAGCTGCTGATTTCTTACGTCAGGTTAATAGTTTATTGTTTAGTTATTTCCCTGGAATACTTTCAATTGCTGAAGAATCAACCTCTTGGCCGATGGTATCTTGGCCTACTTATACTGGCGGTCTAGGCTTCAATATGAAGTGGAACATGGGTTGGATGCACGATATGTTGGATTATTTCCACATGGATCCTTGGTTTCGTCAATTTCATCAAAATAATCTGACCTTTAGTATGTGGTATCACCACACTGAAAACTATATGTTGGCACTGTCTCACGATGAGATTGTCCACGGCAAGAGTAATATTATTGGCAAAATGCCAGGGGATGAATGGCAAAAGTTTGCCAATGTCCGTTGTCTATTCGGCTATATGTTTGCCCACCCAGGTAAAAAGACCATGTTCATGAGTATGGAATTTGGTCAGTGGAGTGAGTGGCATGACTGGGTAGATTTAGACTGGGATTTACTACAGTACAGTTCACACAAAGCCTTAAAACAGTTCTTGAGTGACCTCAATAGAATCTACAAGAGCGAACCTGCTTTACATAGTCTTGACTTTGAAGAAGAGGGTTTCAAATGGATCGACTGTAGCGATAATCGTCATAGCGTCGTGGCATTTATCCGCCGTGGCAAAGACAATAACGAGTTTGTCGTGGCAATCTGTAACTTTACTCCTCAACCTCATAGCCACTATCGTATTGGCGTTCCTGAAAAAGGTTTTTATACCGAAATATTAAACAGCGATGCTGGTAAGTATGGCGGTAGCAACATGGGTAACTATGGCGGTAAGTGGACAGATGACTGGTCTTTTCATAACTATTCCTATTCTTTAGATGTATGTTTGCCTCCTTTAGGCGTTTTGCTCTTTAAGATAGACCGTGAGAAGACTCAAGCAGCGTTGAAAGGTAATTAGGACGTTGTTGGTTGTTGGTTTGCCCCCCTCACCCCCAAGTTTTGGGGAAAAACGATTCAAAGTCTTCCAGAATTGACGAGCGACCCTCCAAAGGGTTCAACATCGGAAAGCATTCCCTTGCTAAGTCAGCATTCCCTTGCGTCTTACGCCGACGCGGGGTCTTTCCTCAGTTTGCTCGCCCTCGACAATAACCTCAACGGGGGAAACCCCCGCAACGGTTTTGTCTCGCAACGGGGGGAACCCCCCTTCGGGTTCAGCAGTTTGCTCAAGTCGGGGAACCCGCCCAACGCAACTGCTTCACCGCAACGCAACTGTCTCACTGCGTCGCCGTCAGGCGCAAGACAAAGGTGTATCCACCGCATCTACGCGCGAGTTTGGGTAATTTAGGGGGCTTAATATTGTCCGAAGCAGGATGTAATTTACTGCGCTTTTGGGTTGAGTAGAACACACAAGTTTAATCTAAAAAGCTGATAGCTAGTAGCTAAAAACCAGTTAATCCCGAACGCAGTCTATCCAATTGAAAACTGCTGTGAAGCATCATGAAGAGAAATTTTAGGATGTCCAGATAATCAAACGATTCAATACAAGCACAAAATTTGGCTATGAACTACAATACTTGCAATCAATTTTGTATTTGATAAATTATGTTGCAAAAATGCCGAGGAAAGTCAGAGAGTTAATTAAAGATCTAAATAAAGCGGGATTTTACGAAATTTTTGGAGGAAAGGGTTCGCATCGCAAATTTACTCATTTTAATTATTCTGGTGCTGTAACAGTAAGCGGTAAGTTAGGTAGTGATGCCAAGTCATATCAAGAAAAACAAATCACAAAAGCAATAGAAAGCGTCAAGTTATGAGGAAAATTGATAAATATCATAAATGGATTGAATGGAGTGAAGAAGATCGGGTTTATATTGGCAAATGTCCCGATTTGATTACTGGGATACACGGAGAAGATCCAGTAAAACTTTATAGTGAGTTGTGTGAGGTTGTTGAAGAAGTTATTCAACACTTTGAAGCAGAGGGCAAAACACTCCCCAAGTCTCGTACTCGCCCGATGCAAGAGATATCTTAAACCGCATTTAAAAACCATATTTTTTTAACAATTATTTCAGGTTAACGATGAAATAAAAAAGGGGAAATGAATTAATTTAGACCCCAATGTGTTGGGTTACGTTGTCGCTAACTCAACCTACAAAACTAAAAGGACTAGTGATTTCTAACAAAAACCGCTAGTTCTTTGAAAATGAATCTTATCGATTATTTGGAGATGGATACAATTATAAAACCGTCTCTTTTTTTTGGAAATACTTTCTATAAGAAATTGAATAAAGCCTGAAAGATTTGGCTTGATTACCTGCTAGCAGCTAATTTTTTACGCAAACGGGAAGCACCATACAAACCACCTAGAATTATTATAGATAGGTTGGGAGAAACTTCAAAGGGTACAGGTGTTGCAGTAGCAGAGGCAGTTGGAAATGCAATATTAGGAGTATTATCTTGGTCAAAAGTAAATTGACAACAAGAAGCAAAGTTTCCGAACCCATCAGGATTGTTGCCAATGAAAATTTGATCGGAAGTTCCTGATATATTATTTTCTCTAAAGTAGAAAAACCGAGTGAAATCAAGAGAAGATGTAGTTGCCGAAGCGATCACAGTTGTAGGAGCAAAAACAGAATCGAAAGCGGAATTGGTTGCATTGAAAGTTCCTCCAGGACCAAATAAGTCATAACTCGTACTATTGTCTGTATTGGTTAAGGTGATTTTCCAGTCCTCGAAATCTTGTTTAGTTAATAAGTTACTTCCAGTTGTAATTGCACTATCCTTTACTCTTAAAGTTCCTTCTGCTGAATATTTCCCCGCTTGAAAACCAGAAAAATCAAAATCGAGTGCTTGAGCATTGTTTGCCGATAGTGCTAATGCAAGAGTTGTGGCAAAGCCAACACCAGCAACTTTTAAGATTTGGTTAAACATAAAAATTATTTCTCAATTGTGAGATAAAGATTACCAACTCAAAAATATCTTTTTTATGGAATTCATACCGAGGTATGAATTCCATAATTCACAATTAATACATTTACCTATATTCAGCAAAAACTTTGAGCATTATGTTTACTGCGTTTTTCAGTTGAGCAGAACACACAAGTTTAATCTGAAAAGCTGATAGCTGATAGCTGATAGCTGATAGCTGATAGCTAATAGCTAGAAACCAGTTAATTAACAACATAGTCTATCTAATTGAAAACTGCTGTAAGTGATAGGAAATAAATCAATATCAATATATAGGGCTTTGAACTAGAAATCCTTTTGAAAACAATTATTTGAACGTGAGTTCGGGATAATTTGAACCCTTTGCTATAAAGTTATTAAAAAAATATTTTTTCGTAGTTTAGTTTATTTCGCGAAAAAATATTTGAAAAGCTTTAAGCTTAAGGCTTAGAGCTTATAGCTACCTCAAGAATTTAATTTTGTTAACCCGAACTCACGTTATTTGAGACAGCTATTCGGCGATCGCCCTGCGTCTTGCAGAGATGGATTTGGCTTCAATAAAGATGTTTTGAATTTCTGTGTGTTGCTGACGAATCGAAGTTTCCAGACGTTCAACGGCGATCGCTAATTCTCCTGTCTCTAAATCTGCGGCAAATTCTATTTCTAGGTTAAGCAATATTTCTTGAGGACCAAAATGCAGAGTCAAAACTTTAATTACTCTATCTACGGCAGGATCGCCATTAGTAATTTTTCTGATGCTGGCTACTGTATCAGCACTTGCACCTTCGCCAATTAACAAACCCTTGCTCTCAGAAGCCAATAAAATTGATACTCCACATAAGATAACGCCAATCACAATTGAAGCAACTCCGTCTAAATAGACGTTGCCCAGCCAGTGTCCACTCAAGACACCCAGAAAAGCAACAAACAAACCAATTAGAGCAGCGGTATCTTCAAATAGGATTGTAAAAACCGTAGGATCTTTACTGGCGCGAATTGCTGTCCAAAAGCTGTCTTCGTTTTTACTGGTACTGGCTAAAAATTCTTGTAAAGCCACATTCCAGGAATAGCCCTCAAAAATTACCGCTAACCCTAATACTACATAGTTCCAGAAAGGATTGGTCAATGGTTCAGGATAGCGAACATGATTTATTCCCTCATAAATCGACATTCCACCACCAATGGCAAAAATGAACAAGGCGACAATCAATGTCCAGAAATAAAGCTCTTGTCCGTAACCAAAAGGGTGAGTATCATCTGCTGGCTTCTTACTGAGTCGAATACCTAATAACAGCAACAGTTCATTGCCCGTATCAACTACCGAGTGAATCCCTTCAGAGAGCATGGCAGAACTACCTGTAATAGAGGCTGCAATGAATTTGATAATTGCGATCGCAAAATTCGCAGCCATTGCTGCATAGATTGTTTTTTTAGCCGAACCAGACATTAGTTTTTTGAATACTTATTTAAGAATAGAGCTTGCAACTATCTTAAGCCGAAATCCCACAGGTATTAAGTAGAGCGACATAATTAAACTAAAAATAGAATTCTCCTAGTCCCCCAGTCCCCCAGTCCCCCAGTCCCCTAGTCCTCCAGTCAATCTATACCGAAGTTTATTGTTCCCTGCCTACTTAATGGGACTTAAACAATTACAAAAGTCTAAATAGGGTTAATTTTTTATGATAGCTAGTTTTTACGTCATTTTCAGAGGCGATCGCTACCAGGAAAGAAACAACTCCAGCAGCCATGCCTTCCTGATTTGAATCTATTTTCAAAATCGGAAATGGGGAGCTTTTGGATTTCAACGGAGAACGAGCGATAAAATCAATTAGAAGGAAATATAAATTAAATTGATTTTATGGCGATCGCTTTAAAAAATAAGCAAAAATCTCGTGTGGTAGTTGTGGGTGCTGGTATCGGTGGTTTGACCACAGGAGCATTATTAGCCAAGGATGGTCATCAGGTAACTATTTATGACCAGGCGATCGTACCAGGTGGATGTGCTTCTACCTTTAAGCGTCGTGGCTTTACTTTTGACGTGGGGGCAACTCAGGTGGCAGGGTTAGAGCCTGGAGGCATACACCACCGCATTTTTCAAGAATTAGGCATTGAGTTACCTCAAACTACTTACTGCGATCCTGCCTGTGCTGTATTCTTACCAGGAGAAATCGAACCGATTAATGTCTGGCGCGATGCTGCTAAATGGCAAGCAGAAAGACAAAGACAGTTTCCTAGTAGTGAACCATTTTGGCAGCTATTAAATAAACTATTTAAGGCTAGCTGGCGATTTCAAGGTAGAGATCCCGTGTTACCTCCCCGCAATATTTGGGATTTATGGCAGTTAGTCTCGGCAGTTAGAGCAGATACCTTAATTACCGTACCCTTTACCCTGATGACGGTGGCTGATGCCCTCAAACTATACGGCTTATATGGCGACAAACGGCTAAAGACTTTTCTCGATCTCCAGCTAAAACTTTATTCTCAGGTAGATACAGGCGAAACCGCCCTATTATATGCAGCCACAGCCTTAGCGGTTTCTCAAGCACCTCAAGGACTGTTCCATCTTCAGGGCAGTATGCAGGTACTAAGCGATCGCCTGGTAACAGGTTTAGAAAAATATCAAGGGAAGTTATTGATGCGCCATAGCGTCGAATACATTCATACTACTTTGGGTAAAGTGACGGGGGTAACTGTCCGCAATCAAAAGACTGGTGAAACCTGGATCGAAGAGGCAGATGAGGTAGTAGCAAACGTTACTGCCCAGAATTTAGTTAAGCTAACTTCAGATAAATCCTTGAGCAATTACCAACGGCGACTGGAGAAACTCCCCCAGCCATCAGGGGCATTTGTAGTTTATTTAGGAGTTAAGCGAAAAGCAATTCCCCCAAACTGTTCTCCTCATCTACAGTTTCTTTACAACCAAGATGAAGTAATTGGCGAAAATAACTCTCTTTTTGTCTCCGTAAGCAAGCCTGGGGATGGACGCGCACCTAATGGACAAGCAACCATCATTGCCTCCTCATTTACTGATGCTGATTTATGGTGGCAAGGAGGAGAAGACTATGCCCGCATCAAACAATATTATACAGAAGAAGCACTCGCTCGCCTCGGAGGATATTTTCAACTCACCCCAGAAAATATTATTCACGCCGAAGCAGCAACCCCCAGAACCTTTGCCCACTATACCGCCAGAGAAAAAGGTGTTGTTGGCGGATTGGGACAGCGTTTGGCTAATTTTGGTCCATTTGGCTTTGCCAACCGTACTCCCATCAAACATCTTTGGTTAGTAGGAGATTCAACCCATCCAGGGGAGGGAACGGCAGGAGTCAGCTATTCTGCCTTAACCGTGGTTAGACAAATTGCAGCAGGTAGGCGGAAATAGAAGGTTCGGGTCAACTACTCTTTCTTAATAAAAAGGCGATCGCCTTAGCCTAAATGACAAAAAAGGTCGTTGGGTAATATTAGAGTTCTCGCACGAATCATTACTGACTACCTTACCAGGAGGTAATAAGTAATAGGTAATAGGTAAAAGAGATTAATTTATTATTCATGCAAGAGGTCTATTGTACTTTTACCCTAAAGACAATACTCCTGGCTGTACTACCGAAGCCAAAAGCTTTACAGAATATCAGCCTCAATTTCAGGAATTAGGTGCAGATATTATTGGCGTTAGTCCAGATTCAGCAAAATCTCACTGTAAGTTTATAGATAAACACAATCTCTCGCTTCAGCTACTCAGCGATCCTGAACACAATGTAGTTGAAGCTTATGGTGCGTGGCGGTTAAAGAAATTTATGGGCAAAGAATATATGGGTGTGGTGCGCTCAACTTTTTTGATTGCTCCAGATGGCAAAATTGCTCAGGTTTGGAATAAAGTCCGAGTTAAAGCTCATGTAGAGAAAGTGTTGCAGGAGTTAAAACAACTGGCTTAACTAAGACTATGCCAAATATCGTCGTTAAATTCTGCGAGAGATTTTAAAATGATATCGGCGATCGCAAACTGGGGATTATCATATTGTAATAGTTCAGGGATAGCAATACACTTCATTTGAGCAGCCTTGGCAGCTAGCACTCCATTGAGAGAATCTTCTAAAGCCAAACATTCAGAAGGAGAGACGTTTAGTTTCTTAGCAGTAGTCAAATATACTCCTGGATGGGGTTTGCCAAAAACTTCTGATTCTGCCGAATAAATTTCGGCAAATGCATTTGTTAGTTCCAGCTTTTGTAATACAGCCTGAATAATTTTAGATGCAGAAGAAGAAGCCAGAGCAATTTTGACTTGTTTTTGCCGAACAAAAGATATGGCTCGATCTACTCCTGCTAAAGGTTCGCCTTTGAGATGAATCAACTCAATTACCTTAGCGATAATCAACTCTTCAACTTTCTTTTTAGCCAGATTTTCCCAGGGATGCCTTTGATACCAATAATCCACAACTTCATCGATTCTTAAGCCTTTTGTTTGCAGACATAGCTCAGAAGTGAGAAGAATGTTAACCCGTTTAAAAATAAGTATTTCTGCCTCTTGCCAGAGAGGCTCAGAATCGATCAGCAAGCCATCCATATCGAAAATTACAGCTTTAATCACTATTTAGTTATTAGTTATTGATTAATATTTAACTTTTCTTTTATTTCAGCTTCAGAAGCTTGAGCGCCAACTAATATCGCCTGATTATCTTTGACAAACAATGGTCGCTTAAGCAGCATAGCATCTTGCGAAAAAGCATCAATCCACTGTCGATCTGTCCAAGTTTTTTTGTCTTCTGCCAAAGCACGATAAGATTTTCCCGAAGTATTACGCATCGGTTTATTTCCCAAAGTTTTTACCCAACTAGTAAGCATGGCTTTACTGGGAGGATTATCTTTGGTGTTAATAAATTCATGATCAACATTATTATCTTGCAGCCAGTGAATTGCTTTTTTACAAGTACCGCAGTTAGGAATTCCATAAACTTTAATTGACATTGCTTGTATTGTTAATTGCTATCGGCATTTTATACTTTGCTCAAAATTAAGATACATTACTAACTTTCATTGCTCTGACTATTAACTTCAATTTCGCCCAACTACTTAATATAACAATACGAGGCTGTGTTAGGACACTCCCTGCGGTGGGTACACCGTGGCTACTTATTACTCCCTGCGGCGAGTACCCCTTGGCTACTTATTACTTACGAACAATTAAATTTTCTGTCCTAACCGATTAACGTACTGCGATATATAGGTGGTTTGTCAAATTTTCCCCAAAAACCTAGGGTAGAAAATAAGTTAGGTCTGGCTTTAAAAAATATCATCCTTGAGGAAGATAGTTAAGGGTAAAGAAGCCATCATAGCCATCATAGCCATCATAGGCATACTATTCAAAGCAACAAGAAAGTTGTATCGTGAATTAGTTGAAGAACTAAGTGCGTAGATAAAACATACACCTTAGTAAATCTGGTTCGTTTTATATTCGCGCCTCAATCAAAATAAAATTTATGAACACAAAAAAGAATATACTTTTTAAATGGTTTCAGTCTTGGTCAACTAAGTTAGTTTTGAGCAGCATCCTAACTTTTATGGTTTTTGGTGCTAGCTTAATGGGCTGGCAACCTGAAGCATCGGCCATTTTGGCTCAGGGAGATGCAGTAACCGATCCTCAAGCCATTCTTCGCTATTCCTTACCTATAGAAAATGATTCTGTACGCAAACTGCAAAAAAGTTTAGAAGATATTTCTAATCAACTACGAGCTAAACGTTGGAAAAATATTAGTCGGGATCTCAAAGATGCTAGCTTTGTATTATCGGCTCGTCGCGACAAGCTTTTGGCAACTATTCCTGAAGAGCGTAAACCTGAAGCGGAATCTTTGATCGAGCAGTTGGCTAGTGGAACAGAAGAATTAAAAGAAATTGTGGCAGCAAAAGATCGTGAAGGAACTTATCTCAAAAGAAAGGAGTTACTCGACCTGGTTACTGATTTAGAACAGTCGATGGTAGTAGGTTATCCTTTTGAAGTCCCAGAAGAATATGCTAACCTGCCACAACTTTTAGGTCGTGCCACTGTAGAGATGGAAACTAACAAAGGTAATTTGAAAGTTATAATTGATGGCTATAGTGCGCCTGTCAACGGTGGAAACTTCGTCGATTTGGTCAAGCGTGGATTTTATGATGACTTAGACTTTGACCGCGCCGAAGATTTCTATATCCTCCAAGCAGGCGATCCACCTGGAGATGCTGATGGTTTTATCGATCCTAAAACAAATGAGTACCGCGCTATTCCGATGGAGGTATTGGTCAAAGGAGATGAATTACCAGTTTACGGGGATACCTTGGAAGAATTAGGACGTTATTTAGATCAGCCAGCAATTCCTTTTAATGCCTATGGCGCGATCGCTTTAGCTCGTCCTGCTAACGATCCTAACGGCGGCTCTTCACAGTTTTTCTTCTTTAAGTTTGATACGGAAATTACGCCTCCTGGTTACAACCTGATGGATGGACGTTATTCTGTCTTTGGTTATTTAATTGAAGGTAAAGAAGTTTTAGAAGAATTAACCGCAGGCGATAAAATTATCTCTGCCAAGGTTATTGATGGTATTGATAATTTGAAAGAACCAGTTCAATAATCAGTGACCAATAATCAGTGACCAATAATCAATGATCGATACCAGTAGTAGGTTGGGTGGAGCCAAAGCGAAACCCAACAAAACTAAATAAATCAACCATTTAATAATCAACGATCGAGAAAAATGATTGATGAACCGCTACTAGTTAAAGATTTAGGTGAACGTGGTTTATTGAAGAAGCTTCAGGCTTTTTGTCCGAGTGATGTTATCGGGGATGATGGAGCAGTTTTAGAGATTACTCCTGGCAAATCTTTGGTGGTAACTACGGATGTTTTGGTAGATGAGGTTCATTTTAGCGATCGCACTACCACCGCTTTTGATGTGGGTTGGCGTGCTGCTGCTGCTAATTTATCGGATTTGGCAGCTATGGGAGCAAATCCCCTGGGAATAACCGTTGGGCTTGCTTTACCAGGCGAGAAAGCTGTAGATTGGGTTGAAAAGCTCTATCAGGGAATGAAGGCTTGTTTAGAAGTTTATCGAACTTCTATAGTAGGAGGGGATATTTGTCGTTCTGCCGTGACTAGTATTGCCATTACTGCTTTTGGTGAAGTTCTCCCTACTAGGATAATTCGTCGTTCTAACGCCAAGCCAGGAGACGTTATTGTGGTTACTGGTTTGCACGGACTTTCAAGAGGCGGACTAGAAATACTGCTCGATCCAAGTAAAAGTAAAAGTCTCGAATTTCAAGAGCGAGAAAGATTAATTAAAGCTCATCAAAGACCAAAGCCAAGACTAGATGTTTTGCCCTATTTAGCCAAAATTCCAGAGAATATTGCGATCGCTGGTATGGACAGCAGCGATGGGCTAGCAGATGCGATTAAGCAAATCTGTAGCTGTAGTGGTGTTGGGGCGACAATTAGCGGGGAAAGCCTGCATATTTTTTCAGGACTAACTAAGTTAACAGGATTAGAAAAGGCTGGGGAATGGTTGCTTTATGGTGGAGAAGATTTTGAATTGGTTTTATCTCTGCCTTTAAGCTCTGCTGTTGCCTTGGTAAAAAATCTTAGTTCAGAAGCAGCAATTATTGGTGAAGTTACTCAAGGGTGCGAAATTAAAATAATTAACGACAAAAATGATAATTTTCCATTAACGTTAAATGAAGCTCAAGGATTTCAACATTTTTAGATATATTAGTATTAACGTACTTAAAATGTTTAAAATATTTTTCAAACAAGAAAAACACAACACATTTTGAGAAAAGTAGTTACCCTGGTATAAATTTCCTGAAAATGGGAATGTTAATTTTGTGAGAGGAAGTCATGGGCTGTATTATTAATTCTCATATCTATTCAGAGGATAAATTAAGTGAGATCTAAGATAGGATAGTCAACCCGATTAACAATCATAAAAATTATTGTCTGTACTCTCACACCTGATTATGGAGCAGCGAGATTTGCCTAAAACTATGCAGCAAGCATCAGGGATCGATCGTATTATCAGTAATATTTTTCAATTTATTCAAGCAGACTTAAATAATCCTAGTATTTTGTCAAATTTAGCTGGGAAATTGGCTAATTTGCTGTTTGTAGAAACCTGTATTGTGGTTTCTATTGATGCTCACGGCAGCACCAACAAAGTAGGCTTTTGGCAAGAAGATCATCTTTTGTTAACTCAAAACAGAATTACTCAGCAGCTATCTAGTTTGTCTGTCAATCAGGGTGATTTGACTCCATCCCAAGTGCTGATACAAGAAGATTCCTATTTATTTAAGACAATCGATCATTTACTTCAAGAAGTTCTGCCAGCAAAATCTTGGCTGGGTATAATCACTCGATATCAACAAAGGGTTAACGGTTTGGTTTTGCTTTTTAAGCCAGACTCTTGTGGATGGAGTAACTCAGAACAGAAACTATTGCCAGAAATTTCAGGCTCGATGGCGATCGCAATTTCTCAAATACAGCTTCAGCAACAGGTTGACACTAAGGCTCAGTATCAATCCCTGCTTAAAAAGATTAGTAGAGAAATTAGCCAAAGTTCACACCCTCAATCACTTTTTAATACCTGTTTAGCAGAACTATGTACTACTCTAAAGGCAGATCGAGGCATGATTTTGATGTTGAAGTATCAAAATCCTTTAAAAGCCAAAAATCGACAACATAATTCGGTAAAAGGAACAGTTAGAATTACTTCTGGCTGGAGTAACTCTGATCGAGATAAATCCTCTGAAGATGAACCATTTTTCAGTCTAAGTGATTCGGAATTATGCCAAAAAGCTTGGCGTAATGCCCCAAAATATCTGTGTTTTTCATCTGATGCTCCTTTTCCCGATCTAGCCCCAAAATTAGCTATTAATTCTTTTACCACCGATGGTTCTGCTTTATTAATAATGCCTTTAATGGGCAAAAAAAGTAGTGGCACAGACTCAGCGGGAGTTCTTGGTTTTTTAGTACTGCAACATCTTGGGAAACATCATTGGTTGGAAGATCAATTAGATTTAATTGATTGGATATGTGTACAGCTTAGTACGGCTTTAGTTCATCATCAAACTTTAAATCAGGTACAGTCCATTGTTGAAGAACGTACCGCTAAACTTAAGTGGAGTTCGGATGTGCAGGCAAAACTATCAGCAAAAATGCGCCAGCACATCGATCAGCTACAAAATTTAAATCAATTAAAAGATGACTTTATGAACAGCATGAGTCATGAATTAAAAACTCCTTTAACCAGTATGAAAATAGCAATTAAGATGCTGCGCCATGCAGAACTATCTCCTAAGATGCACGAGAAATATTTCGATATCTTAGAGCAAGAATGGAATCGAGAATATAGCTTAATTAAAGATTTGCTGACTTTACAGCAGGTAGAGTCAGGCAAACTAACCTATAGTCCCCAAGAGCTTAATTTATTCCAAGCGATTGATAATTTGGCTCAATCCTTTAACACAAAGTGGCAAGTGGAAAAGGGACTTGAACTGAAAATAAGTGTATCTAAACCCGATCTTAAAATTAATACTGATATCGAAAGCTTAGAGCATATTTTAAGCGAGCTATTATTAAATGCAGCTAAATACAGTGATGAAAATACGGTGGTAGAATTATTGGCACAAAGCCAAACTACTCTCAAAGGTAAAGATATAGTAATTTCTGTTGCTAATACTGGTGCAGAAATTACTCCTGAAGAACTACCCTATATCTTTGATAAATTTAGACGAGGAAAAGGGGTAACTGACCGCGCAGTGCCTGGAACAGGCTTAGGACTTACTTTGGTACAGTATTTAGTTGAACATCTAAACGGTACGATTGAGGTTACCAATGAGCCTGCAAAATGCGATCGCGCCAGCTCATTTCTGACTACTTTTGTGCTTAGATTACCTCAATTTCAACCATCAATTAGCTAGGTTGGTAGGAGGTTATTTAAGATTAAAAAATAATTATAGTCGATCGCATTTAATTAATCTCAACTCTAAATCGGTCGATTGTCAGAAATTCCTATGAAATGGCACAGTAGTAAAAAGCTCACCAATCCAAAACTATCCCGCTTGTCTTTAGGAACTTATCCTTATTCGCCATTTTTTCGTCAGCTCAAAATTTTTGGCATTGCTACCAAACTTTTATTTTCTCTGTGGTGGAATAAAATAACGGGCAATAATTCTTCTGCGCGTAGATATCGTTTGGCACAGTGGTTAGTCAAAAATATTCTGGAATTAGGTCCAACCTTTATCAAAATTGGGCAAGCTTTATCAACTCGTGCAGATTTAATTCCCATCGAATATATTCAAGAATTTAGCCAACTACAGGATCGAGTACCACCTTTTAGTTCTGATTTGGCGATCGCCGTTATCGAACAAGAATTAGGCAAACCAGTTCCAATATTATTTGCCGAATTCAACCCGACTCCTTTAGCTGCTGCTAGTTTAGGACAGGTACATAAAGCTAGACTCCACACAGGAGAAGATATAGTAGTCAAGGTGCAGCGTCCTGGTTTAGCAAAATTATTTAACTTAGATTTTGAAATCTTACACCGCCTAGTAAGATGGCTTAATCGTTTACTCAAAAATTCCCGAAAATTTAATTTAGAAGCCATATATCGTGAGTTTTTTGAGCTTCTGTACATGGAAATTGACTATGTTCACGAAGGCAAAAATGCCGAGCGCTTTCGAGCCAATTTTCAAGGCTATCATCGAGTTGCCGTACCACAAATTTATTGGCAGTATACTACTTCCAAAATTCTTGCTTTAGAATATTTACCTGGTATAAAAATAGATGACCGTTTGGCTTTAGAAGCTAATCGAATTAATACTCAAGAAGTAATTCAACTGGGCATTACCTGCTATTTAAAACAGCTTTTAGAAGACGGTTTTTTTCAGTCCGATCCCCACCCTGGCAATATGGCAGTTAGCCAACAAGGAGATATTATTTTTTATGACTTTGGCACTATGGCAGAAGTAAAAACCATTGCCAAAGATCAGATGGTGAAGACATTCTTTGCTGTGCTTAAAAAAGATACGGATGAAGTAGTAGAAACTTTAGTCTATATGGGTTTAATTGAACCTGTAGCAGACATGACTCCCGTAAAGCGGATGATTGCCTTTATGATCGAAGAGTTTCGCGATAAGCCCGTTGATGTGAGAGCTTTTGAACAAATAACCGAGGAAGTTTACTCGATTTTTGAGCAGCAGCCATTTCGTTTACCTCCCCAGATGACCTTTATTGTTAAGTCTTTGACTACACTAGATGGTATTGCTCGCGCTCTCGATCCTCAATACAACTTATTGGCAGCAGCACAACCTTTTTTAAAACAAGTGGCATTTTCTAAACAACAAGGCAGTACGTTGAGCATTTTAGCCAGACAAACCAAAGACTTTATCCAATACAAATTTAAGCAACCAAACCGCACGCAACTATCGATTATGCGGTTAGAATCTCGCCTGGATTTAGGAGAGTTACAGGTAAAGGTCAAGAGCATAGAAAGTGAACGTTCCCTCAAACAAATTCAGTTAGGAATCAAAAGCTTAATTTATACTTGCCTTTCGGGATTTTGCTTATTATCTGGTTCAGTACTGTTAGTCGGTCAGTTAAAAGGAATGGCGATCGCCTTATTTTGTTTTGCTACCTTTTGGTTTATTTTACTATTGCGATCGCTGATGAGTATGGCAATGAAGGAGAAAATGTACCGCATGGCGCAAAAGTAACCCGAAGTTTTAATCATGCCCAAGTAGCGACGACGAGAACGTTCGGGAGAGATCGCACTATATTTTTCACCCAAGTTCAAACAGGTACGAATACGATCGATAATCGAATCTCACTTCCGAATTTTTATCTTCCAAAGAAGCAAATAAAATATCATTAACTGATGCAAAATTACGATGAGCGATCTAAGCTGTCTTGTTTATCCAAAGAAGTTACTTTAGCAATATTTTTCGGTTCTGGTTTAAATAAAAACCACAGTAGTATTAAAAAAAGTATTGAGGTAACTCCTATTCCCACCACGGCTAAACGCTGCTCGATTTTTGCTGAAGGATCTTGAACGGCTTGAACAACGGTAAGTGTAGGCTTTGTGCTTGAAAGATATAGTATTTTTTGCTCATTTAATACTGGATCGGCGATTTGTAGATACTCCATTTGACCAAATTCAGTAATCTGTTTCCCGCCTGGCAGATGAACGCCTTCCCCATTCACGCGTACACCTCCGTAAAACGAAAGTGCCTTCTTACGAAAGTTGCTCATGGGGGGAAGGGCTTGCCCGCACCTGACCCCCGCCCTCGACAGTTCCTTCAACCGAGGTTTCCTCCGCAACGGATCCCGCAAGACCGCACTTTCGCGCTGCGCGTGACCGTTGGTCAAAATTTCATCTTGAGCGTGGATCGTATTAGCACTAGATAAAATTATTTCCCTGTCGGTAACAAAATTACGCTTGAGATTTTTTGATTCTGTTGTCGAGCTAGCACTAGCAACTAAACTTGATAAGATAATCCAGGCAAAAACAAAAATAGAACGTTCATAAATCATAAAATCGGTTAGCAATAAATATAGTTACTCAGGATATCTGAAAGTCTGAAAAATACAGCCTATAATGATACTAAAAAGTTATTTAAATTAATATGGTGATAGAAAATAATATATTCAAATCGTAACATTGAAACGAACGAGTAAATCAAATAAAAACAGCTAATTCAATACCATGACCTGACAAAAAAAAGAGGCTAGCGTAAATTCAAAAGCCATAAATTAATTTGACTCGTTGAAGATAAGTCGAAAAATTAATTAAACATATTCTGAAATACTGGTGGCTTTTTCTTGACCACAAAGAATATAAAATCCCTGTCGCTTAATAATACTCTGAATTAACAGGCTATTGTTTTAACTAGCCTAGCATTAATATAATTCTAACTTGTACAGTATGAGATAGGGAATGATTTACATCATGTTTGAATAACCAATAAGCATACATCGGAAATATCTAAATACAAATACTAATGACAGATAAATTAATTCGAGCGATCGCAGCAGATGGAGGAATCAGAGCCGTTGGCGTTATCACCACAGACCTGACTGAAGAAGCACGACGCAGACACAAGCTTTCTTATGTTGCCACAGCTGCTTTAGGTCGCTCAATGGCTTCTGGATTATTGTTAGCTTCTAATATGAAAAAAGAAGGCTCTAGGGTTAACATCCATTTAAAAGGAGATGGCCCTCTAGGAACTATTTTGGCTGATGCGGGGGTAGACGGCACGGTTAGAGGCTATGTTCAAAATCCTCAAGTCGAGCTTCCTCCTAACGACCGAGGTAAGTTAGATGTGGGTAGAGCAGTTGGTCACAATGGTTATCTGCACGTAGTTCGAGATGTAGGCTATGGGCAACCATATTCTAGTACAGTCGAGCTAGTGTCAGGAGAGGTTGGGGAAGATGTAGCCAATTATTTAGTAACTTCAGAACAAACTCCCTCCGCTTTATTAGTCGGGGTTTTTGTGGGTGCAGGAGGAGTCACCGCAGCAGGAGGGATACTATTACAAATTATGCCCAAAGCTGTCCGCGATCGCTCGTTAGTTAAATTACTAGAGTCTCGCGTATCTCAACTATCAGGTTTTACGCCTTTGCTCTTAGCAGGAAAAAGTCTGAGAACAATCTTTGAAGAGCTATTGGGAGATTTAGATCTCTTTGTCTTCCCTGAATCTCAAGACGTAAGTTTTTATTGTGGCTGTTCTTTTGAACGAGTTTTAGGCGCGCTCAAAATGCTAGGGGAAGCTGAACTGCAAGATATGATTGAAAAAGACGAGGGAGCAGAAGCAATCTGCCAATTCTGCGGTGAAGTTTATCAGGCAAATGAAAATCAACTCAATCAGTTGATTGCTGATTTAAAAGCAGAATAAAAAGTATTTTGCAGATCTAAACTAGGTATAAAAAGCAAATCAAAGGCTTCTTCGGCCAAGAAGAAGCCTTTATTATGGGCGAAATCTTTGTATTTGACAAAAGTTGATAATATAAATATTGTCCAAAATTCACAATTAAATCAAGTCTTGATTAAACAGACAAATATATAGTATTTACGCAATAAAATCAGGTGATAAGATGGGATACGATTCAATCAACGGTGTTCTTGGAGACAAGTCTTGTAAACAAGGTAATAATCTCCGATCGCCTTATTGGATAAATAAAACAGATTATTATTGGCATCACAACGGGTAGTTTATGGCGATAGATAAAGATCCAAAAAAATCAGGCTCAGATGCAATATCAAATGAATCTGACGCTAAAATTAATAGTGATAAGCTTCAACATCGCAATCAAACTTTTAGTAAAGATAATAGTCTCCAAGAAAGTCTTTTAATTCCTGTGACTCCACAAACTTCTTCAGTTGGCTCGGCTGCGGATCGACCAAAATCAACCACAACCCGCAAGAAAAGATCCTGGTGGCAAGTGTGGCAAATTTGGGGCTTGGTCTTAGTATTATGTTCTGGGGGGATAGGTTATGGAGCAATGACAATGTTGCTGAAATTACCCAAAACTCAAAGCTGTTCCAAGGTATTTTGGCCGATCGCCTCTGCTTCAATTCGCCTTTATTGCGCTCAAACTGCTGCGGAACAAAAGAATGTTGAAGGCTTGTTGTCGGCAATTAATTTAGTGGCAGTTTTACCAAACAATCATCCCCTCAGACCAGAAATAAATCGCAATATCAACCGTTGGGCAACTGCTATTCTCGCTATTGGGGAAGAAGAATTTCAGGCAGGAAAATTGGATCAAGCGATCGCCACAGCCAAAAAAATTCCTGGCAGACTTTCTGCCAAAGAATTAGTAGACAAAAAAATTGCTACTTGGAAATCTATTTGGTCAGACGGGGAAGAAACCTACAGGCAGGTAGAAGACAAACTTCGAGAAGCTGATTGGAACGGAGCTTTTAGTGCTGCGGTACTTTTGACCGATAATCCTAATAAATATTGGGCAACTACTAAGTACGAAGAAAGCATCAATAATATTAATATTGCTCAAGAAGAAAATGCTAGCTTAAACAAAGCCCAAGCTCAAATTAGCAGCGGTCAAATAGATGGTTTGATCTTGGCAATTGAGAAGGCAGCCGATATTGACAATAAAAGCTATGCCTACGATCAGGCTCAAGAAATTATTACCCAAGGGAAAGAAAAATTAGTAGCTATTATTGAACAGTCAATTGAAGATCGTGATTGGCAACAGTTGCTACGGATAACCAGCCGTGTTCCTCGTAGCCTTAAGCTACAAAAGCGAGTCAAAGATTGGCAAACTTTGGCAAACGCAGGTTCTAGCTCGCAGCTAGATACTGTCTTTGGCCTTGAAGATGCAATCGAAGAAATAGATAAATTAGGGAAAAAGAGCGAATATTACAATTTAGGGCAAAAACTTGCCAGCCGTTGGGAAAAAGAAATTGACGATGTACGTCATCTTTCTAAAGCTAGGGATTTTGCCAGAACTGGGACTATAGCTGCTCTAAATGAGGCAATTACCGAGGCAAGATTAATTCCTGATGCTAATCCTCGTTATCAAGAAGCTAGTAAACAGATAAATCAATGGCGCAAACAAATTCAGACAATTGAAGATCGGCCAATTTTAAATCGTGCTAAAGAATTAGCCTACGGTAATAGCGTTAATGCCTGGACTAGAGCGATCGCTGAAGCTAATCTAATTTCTAGCAACAGCCCTTTACATGAAGAAGCACAGGACTATGTTCGTACCTGGCGGGCTAATATTGAGCGCATAAAAGACCAGCCAATTCTCGACGAAGCTGACGCTTTTGCCTATAACGATAACTATACTGCTGCCATTAGAACGGCTCAAGAAATCAGTTCGGGCAGGGCTTTATATCCAGATGCTCAAAGCAAAATTGCCCGTTGGCAAGCGGAAATTGATGGGGAAAGATACTTGCGCGAAGCTGATGACCTGGCTAGTGAGGGTACACCAGAAGCTCTAGCTAGAGCAATCGAAGTAATAAGACAAGTCCCTAGGAGTAGCTCTTATAGCGATGAGGTAACACCTAGCATTGATGACTGGTCAGCAGAAATTCTAGACCAGGCAAGAGAAGCTTCTGATAGTTCTTTAGAAGAAGCAATTGCGATCGCTCAACAGGTTCCCTCTGGTACAACTAGCTATGACATTGCCCAAGGAGAAATTAAAATTTGGCGGATCAGACTTGCACCCGAACCAGCAGTAGTTCCTCCTACTTTTAAACTAGATAAGCTAAAAAAAGAGCGCGAAGGAGACAATTAATTTCAGTATAGAAAACATCTTTACCAACGCCCCTATTTATCTCGATCCCATGACTATTCTGTTTACAGTTGACTGTAAATAAATATACTATTATGTATAGAAATAAATGTGCGATAGGTTACCATATTTCACATAGCTAGGATTCAGTTATAGTAAATTTTTTGTGAGGTTTGGGTTTCAACTATACGTTAAGAATTCACTAGCTAAGATTTATTTAGAACTTGGCAGAATTTTAGTCATTAGTATTTAATGAAAGCGAACCCAAAAGTAAAACAATATCACTTACAGGTCAAAACTGAGTTAGAAGCATTAAAAGACGTATTACAGTGGTTTGAAAATTTAGTTTTTCCACTAGTACCGCAAAAAATGGGATGGCAATGTGAAGTTGCATTAGTAGAAGCTTTTACTAATGCAGTGCGTCATGCTCATCAGAATTTGCCAAAAGCAACTCCCATTGATTTAGAAGTTAAATTACTTCCCAATGCTTTAGAAATGCGAATTTGGGATCGGGGACAGCCGTTCGATCTCCAAGCAAAGCTGCGTAAAGGCGAGCAAGAAGCTAGCTCTATGGAGCAAGAAGGCGGTAGAGGTCTACAGTTTATCAAGAAGTTGACCGACGAACTACAATACCTCAACCTGCCAAACCATCGCAACTGCCTGGTAATGCGTAAAAAGTATCTTTAGTCTAGTTGCTAGATCTCATCAAATGCTCGCTCAATTAACCTTCGAGCTAGCGTTTGTGTTCCCGTATGTTCATAATAATTGGTAGAAACATCAATAAAAGCTGCAACATAGTCTAGCTTGTTGTCTGAAAATTCTAGAAATCCCTGGAGATTATCCATTACTTTTTGCGGGCTTAAATTTTTGCTACTAACAAAGTTAGCCATCCAGCCTTTTACTGAGTCAAAGCTTTCACCAATAAAGTCAAGCTTGCCTCTGGTATTTCCTCCAGGGATTGATTCTTCAACACCTTTAAAAGTAGAGTTCGATTCCAAATCTTGAGGACCAATTCCTGATAAAGTTGACTGAGCCTTAAGAAGAAAATCTGGACCTAAAGGCACTAAACCATCAACACATACTAAAGTTGCCATCCGCATCAAAGATTCACCACTATAGTCTCCTAATGCCCCTACAAAGTCGCCGATGCTATCTCCAGGAATACCGTTGATTTGACAGAAAGCTACCAATTCAACGACCAGTTTGATTGACAAATCTAAAGCCTGTGCCTTATTAGGATTAGGGGTAATTTTGCTCAACCAACCGCCAACTAGAGGAATTTTATTACCAACTTTGTTAGCCAATGCTGCCGAACCTAATGCCTTATCTGAACGATCTACCGTTTGATAAAGCCACATAGCTCGACGATAACCCTGAGATTTATCATTGTACAGATGTACAGCGCGATCGCCTATTTGTTGAATTAGATCTTCGTCGCTTTCGCCTGTCACTTTACGAATTGTATTGACAAAGCCAACGGTGTTTTCCCATTCACCAGGGACAATTGAATCTAAAGAACTCAGCATCATCGTCGTGACGTTCTTTTCTGGCAAATTATCTACCAGTTGAAAAATAGATTCACTCACTTCTTGCTCCTTTATATAAAATTAATGGTTTTTGAGTTAATCAAATAGTGAAATTCAATCTATAGAGAATTAAAATGTTACTTCAGCTTAGACAACCCTTTAAGATCGAATTTACCAAGCCATTTTTGGCGATCGCCTTGGGTAAAACTAGAATCTTTAGAACGAACCTTGACCTGATAGCGATCGCCAACTAAAATCGCTGTTCCTGTACTTCCTTGGCTGACAGCAGGATATCCACCTATTTTGCTACTGCTAGCTTTATATTTGTCAACTGTACTAGGATTATTTAAAACATCAGAGATAGATAAGATAGCAATTTCTTGACCATCTTTTTTTAATTTAGCTTGAGCAAAACCTTTCTTTTCCTGACTATATACTCGTTCATATCCTGCCCCACTATCAGGAAAATAGCGATTAAAGCTACCTCCAGACTGAGAATCATCTACTACTGCTGTTGCACCTTTTTGGGTGCTTTCGGTTTGCGCCCCATCAAAACGAGAAGGGGCAGTCTGGGTGCAGGATGTTAGTAACAAACAGCCCGTTAGCAATAATGTAACGAGAAATTTTCGTAAACTAATCATTTTTAGCTTGTTTACAATAAGTGATCTAGCTTTATCTTCTGACTTTCTCCTCGTCATTTTTACTTAATTTATTAAATCTTCAATTATATGTACTATGGAAAAGTGGGGAAATTTATCGATAATTAAGCCGTTAATCAAGCAATATTGCCAAAATCTTAGACTATTACATTACAATATCTAGTTAGATAAGCAAAAATACTATTTCTCAAAAACTGACATTTTCTATTTTTATGCGCGATTACGAAGTTAGCCAAAGGCATCGCGTCATATCTTGGCTAGAAAAAAATGTATCCGAACATCGTTTGCAGCATATTTTAGGGGTTGAACAAACCTGCATTGCCTTGGCGCGCTGCCATCGAGTAAATGAGCAGCAGGCAGCACAGGCTGGTTTAATGCACGATTTAGCCAAGTTTTTTTCACCCCGTAAACTTCTTCAGCTAGCGACAGAAGCTAAGATTCCCGTAGATGAAATATGTTTTAGCAATCCTCATTTACTGCACGCAGAGATAGGTGCAGTGGTTGCTCAACGAGAATTTAAAGTTAAGGATTTAGAAGTCTTGGATGCTATTGGTAACCATACTTTAGGTACGCCACAGATGAGCAAATTAAGCTGCGTTGTCTATATTGCCGATGCCCTTGAACCAAATCGGGGAGACAACCCAGAATTAGCAGCAATGCGTACTGTAGCTCAGGAAAATCTTTACAAATGTGTACAGCAAACTAGTGATTATTCCTTAAAATATTTAGTAAGCAAGCAAAAAGTCATTCATCCTCGTACTGTTTTAACTAGAAATTGGGCTTTAGCTAAAGCCAGAGAAAGTCCCCCCTCGACCTAAGCTGTAAACTGAATTCATAAAAATCCCAACCAAATACTTAACTTAGAAACCATAAAAATATATTTGCATGAGTAAATTATCATCAGAACAAGCAATTAGCACTCAAGAAAATTTTTCAATTCCAGCAGATTTTGATAGCAAAGAATTGGCTTGGCAAATAGCCATGGCTGCTGAGGACAAAAAAGCTAAGGATATTGTCTTATTAAAAGTTGACGAAGTTTCATATTTAGCTGATTATTTTGCGATCGTTACAGGATTTTCGCCAACCCAGCTAAAAGCGATCGCTGAATCCATTGAAGATCGTTTAGAAGAGAAGTTTAATCTACAGCCTGTCAGAGTTTCAGGCAAGAGAGAAGGCAACTGGATAGTACAAGACTATGGAGATGTAATTGTTCATATCTTTCTTCCCGAAGACAGAGAATACTATAATTTAGAAGCCTTCTGGGGACACGCCGAACGTATAGAATTTTCTCAGCCTGATTAAATACCTTTATTGCCATGAATAAATCTACAGTTAACTTTTGCCCTGTTCCAATTGAACAACAGCCAATTCATGAATACGAGCAGTTAAAAGTCTCTTGGTTATTTGATTGGGGAGTTTTGGCAATAGGTCTGTATAGTAAAAAAATAGCTTGGGTAAGTTTTTGGAGTGGTATTTTCGCTACAACTTTAGCTATGTCTATCTTCTCCCCCCAAGAAGACTTGCTTCAGTTTATTTTGTCTAGCACAATTGGAATTTGTTTATTGACTGGGTTATTTTTGTCGAGAATTTACTTAGGTTGGCATTACGTTAAGAATCGTCTTAATAGCGATCGCATTTTTTATGAAGAATCAGGGTGGTACGATGGGCAAACCTGGCTTAAGCCTAGTAGTATGCTAGACCGCGATCGCCTAATTGTTAGTTATCAAATCGAGCCGATTTTAGGTCGCTTAGGCAATACTTACGGTTTGCTCGCAGCAATAATTACTTTAAGCTGTTTAGTCTGGCTAACCTGTACCTAAATTTATTATGTCCATATTTTTTATTAATTCAATACCGAATGAATAGGGGAAAAAGAACTCATACATCGTCGTTAGAAGTCCATTTACTGCGCGAAGGCATTTTAGAATCATCCCATCATGTAGAAGCGACTGTTTGCGACAGTAAAGGGCGTGTTTTATTGCTGGCGGGAGATTCTCAAACATCAACTTTTATTCGTTCTGCCTTAAAGCCTTTTCAAGCTTTAGCAGTTACCAGTACGGGAACTTTGCAAAAATATGGCTTGAGCGATCGCGATTTGGCGATTATGTGTAGCTCTCATCAAGGAAAAATTGAGCAAGCAAGACAGGCATTTAATATTCTCTGGCAAGCCGATATCGATCCTTCGGCGTTACAATGCCCTATTCCTCCAGGCAGAAATAATCGCTTAGAGTATAACTGTTCTGGAAAGCACGCAGGAGTTTTAGCCGTCTGCAAAAATCTTAATTTACCTCTGCATAGCTATCTAAAGCGATCGCATCCAGTCCAAAAAATCATCCTTGATAAGATCTCGGAATTGCTAGAAATGCCTGGAGATGAACTTATTAGCGCCCAAGATGATTGTGGAATGATGACCTATTCGATGCAGCTACAGCAGATAGCCCATCTATATGCGCTTTTGGCAAATGGCAGCAGTATCGATTTAGAGCGTATTGCCCGCGCTATGACTTATCATCCCCGCATGATTGCTGGAGAGGGAGCATTTGATACCGAGTTAATGTGCTTGAGTGAAGGGGAATTGGTTAGCAAGTCAGGAGCAGAAGGTATTCAGTGCGTTGGTCGAGTTGGTCAAGGAATGGGGCTGGCTATCAAAGTAAAAGATGGCGCAAAACGAGCTAAATATGCCGTAGCGATTCATCTGTTAAGGCAAATGGGTTGGATTAGTCCCGCTATTGCTGAAAATTTATCTGATACTTTTATGCAGTTAACTCCTTTTAAACGCTTAGAAGCGGTTGGTGAGATGGCAATATTATGAATCATGCGATCATATTAAACTTGTTGTATTTGAAACTTTTTAAACTCGTTATATTTGAAATTTGTCTGTAAAAACCAAAATATAATACTGGGGGAACTTTCCCCCAGACCCCCTGTTGGGGACGTGACGACCCTCCCCAAAGCCAAGGCAACGTGGGGCGAACCTCTTCGCCCCTTTAAGTGCCGTCTTCCGTAAAAGTTAAACTATGACTTTTTATCTACCAACAAAATTCTAAGCATCTAAATAAACAACTGAGTTTATTTAAGCTTTATGTTTTTCAAAAAATCTGTTTAGATCGCAAAAAATTGGAATTTTTACCAGTCAATAGCAAAAAAGTTAATTCACATCAGACGTATTAAACAATTAACAAAATGACTATAAAACTGAGGCTAATTGTTTTCAATTTTTGTCGGGTTGCTGTTTTGGTGTTGCTTGTGTTTTTGGCGGGGTGTTCTAATCGAGTTTCTCAAAATATCCATCTCAGATATGGCAATCCCAGTCAAGCCAACGGCAATTTTAATAACTATTTAATCGAAAAACCTGGATATGCTCTTGCCTATAGTTGTCAAGCAGGGATAGCCAATTGGGTTAGTTGGCAACTTGACCGAAGTTGGTTGGGTACAGTCGAGCGTTCAGATAATTTTCGTCCAGATGCAAATTTACCATCTGATTGCTACGCAGTCAGGCCAAATGATTATCGGGGTAGTGGTTACGATCGCGGACATCTTATTCCCAGTGGCGATCGCACTGGAAATCTAAAAGACAACAGTGATACGTTTTTAATGACTAATATCATTCCCCAATCTCCTGCTAACAATCGAGAAGTATGGCGAGAACTAGAAGAATACTGTCGAGATTTAGTTTTTCAGGGCAATGAGCTTTATATTATCGCTGGAGGCAGTGGTATTGCCAAAAAAATCGCTCAAAGTAAAGTGAACATTCCTAAGTTTACCTGGAAAGTTATTTTAGTTTTAGAACAGCCCAACGCTGAAATTACAGCAGACAATTCCTATACTATTGCTGTCTGGATGCCCAATTCAGAACAGGTAGAAAATACTAGCTGGAGCGATTACATATCTTCTGTGGATGAAATAGAAAAGAAAACAGGCTATAACTTTTTTGCCGAGATATCCAAGCCAGTACAGAAGAAGATTGAAAACTCAATCTATAGTTATAGTCAGATGTAAACTGGAAAACTTTTCCAACTTAAAAGCGATCGCTTTTTGAATATGGCGATCGCTCTAATTGGCAACCTAAATAACTGATTACTCTGTTTCTCCGCCTTGGATCTTGAGAATGAGAAAACCTAAACTAAGTCCAACTAAAATCAAGGCAATACATAAAATTGCTCCATTGAATAACATACTTTCTGCGCTCATGCTTGTTTCTCCTTGTTTGCTAGATTTTTTTAATAAGATGAGATTAGGATTTATAAAAGCTCTAAGCTTAAATTTCTAACTTTCAGCCACAATTAATAATAGGTATTTTAAATCATCAAGTCCCATCATCCGTAACTAATTATCTTAACGCTCAAATGTCTACAATTCCTTCTTTAGCTATAACTATGGGAGATCCTGCGGGGATTGGCCCTGAAATTATCCTTAAGGCTTTAACAGATCGATCTTTGTCAGCAAGATGTCAGATTATGGTGATTGGCAATCGTCAGTTGTTGCAGTTTACTTATGAACATTTATTACAGCAAAGCCAGTTGACCGAGCAAGATTTAGCCAATCCTCAAAGTCTATCGGTGATAAATATTCCTCTTAACGGTACAGTAACATTAGGTCAAGGTGATGCCGTCAGCGGTGAATTTAGCTTTGCCTGTTTAGAAAAAGCGATCGCCCTAACCCTAGAAGATAAGTTTCAGGGCATCATCACAGCACCCATTGCCAAATTCCTTTGGCAAGCCGCAGGACACGATTATCCTGGTCAGACAGAAGTTTTGGCGCAAAGAGCAGGAGTAGATCGATTTGGTATGCTGTTTGTGGGACGCTCTCCTCATACTGGTTGGATCTTACGCAGCCTGCTAGCAACTACCCACATTCCCTTAGCTGATGTGCCAACAGCCTTAACACCACAGCTTATGTCTCGTAAGCTGGATTTGCTAATTGAATGCTTGTCCCAGGATTTTGGCATTGAGCAACCCCAAATTGCGATCGCGGGTTTAAATCCTCATAGTGGCGAAGCAGGACAATTCGGTACAGAAGAACAAGACTGGCTCTTAGACTGGCTGCAAAAAGCCCAATTAACGCATCCTCAAGCCAAATTAGTCGGGCTAATTCCTCCCGATACTATGTGGGTCAAACCAGGACAGGCTTGGTATGGCAATCATGAGCAGCAACCTAATACTGCCGATGCCTATTTAGCCTTGTATCATGACCAGGGCTTAATTCCCGTTAAGCTGATGGCATTTGATCGGGCAATTAATACCACTATTGGACTGCCTTTTCTTCGTACATCCCCCGACCACGGTACTGCCTTTGACATCGCAGGACAGGGTGTCGCCAGTGCCAGCAGTATGAAGGCAGCAATTGAACTAGCAATTCAAATCACCAAGCAACGGTTACAGAAGTAGGGGCGATTCGCGAATCGCTCCTACTTATTAGATATCTTGGGGGCAGGTTTAGCGGGGCTTTTTCTTCTTTGAGTTTTGCCCTGGGATCTACCGCGACCACCGCCGCCAAAATCATCAGACTTAGGTGGTTCATCACTATAAATATCTAAAAAGACTGATTCACCATGGGCTAAGGCTGAAGTTTGAATCGTGGTTCTAATAGCTTGAATAGTGCGACCACCACGACCAAAAACTTTACCGCGATCGCTTTTATCAAATGCAACTCGCAACCAAATCTTGCCATTACTCTTGTTTACTTCAGAGTGTATGCACAGGGTTTGAGGATTGGCTAAAAACGGTTCGATCACAAAGCGCGCTAGTTTTTCATAATCGTTCTTAGTCGCTATCTGATCGCCAGACAATTCGGTCTTATTTGGCATGAACTTGATCGAATACTTGAGCTTTATTCAAAATACTTCTTACAGTCTGGCTAGGTTGCGCACCCTGTTCCAACCTTTTGACGATGGCAGGAACATCAAGTCTAGTTTCATCTGTACGGGGATTATAAAAACCAAGTTCTTCGATGGGGCGACCATCTCTACGGGTTTTGCTTTCTATAGCTACTATACGATAGCTAACTTCTCTTTTCTTACCGAAGCGTTTCAAACGTAATTTAATCATCAGTTATTCAAATTTGTCCTTTACGATTGTAATCTATCTTTCCCAGTTTTCTCTAGAACAAACTCAGACAATCTCTCACTTTACAATGAGCCAAAGCCTTTTTTCTTCTTCTTTTTCTTTTTCCTTCTACTCTGATCTGGATAACCGCCTTCCATGCCAGGCATCCCCATGCCAGCCATGCCAGGCATTCCCATGCTGCCCATTCCAGGCATCCCCATTCCAGGCATTCCGCGACCCATATTCTGCATCATCGAACGCATTTTGCCAAAGTCTTTAACCAACTTTGCCACGTCCTTTTCTTCAAAGCCAGAGCCTTTGGCTACTCGACGGCGACGGCTAGGAGATTGGGATAATAAATCAGGATCGGCTTTTTCGTCTTTGGTCATGGAATTGATCATCGACTCAGTAATCTTTAGCTGACTTTCTCCTTTTGCCAGGTCAGCACCGCTAATTTTTCCCATACCAGGAATTAGCTTGAGGACTCCACCCAATGAACCCATGTTTTTGAGCAGACGCATTTGCTTAACAAAGTCATTAAAATCAAACTTTGCCTCCATGATTTTAGACTGCATCTTTTCGACATCAGCCAAATCAATTTCTTCTTGCGCTTTTTCTACCAGAGTTAGAATATCTCCCATATTCAAAATACGGGAAGCTAAACGATCTGGATAAAAAGGTTCTAAAGCCTCTACTTTTTCCCCCACGCCTACAAACTTAATTGGCTGTCCTGATACTTGTCTGACGGATAAAGCTGCACCACCACGGCTATCGCCATCCAGCTTGGTTAAGATTGCTCCTGTAATACCAATTTGGTCGTGAAATGTATGGGTTAGATTAGCTGCTTCTTGACCTGTCATTGCATCTACTACCAGCAGCGTATCATCAGGCTTGATGGCATCTTTGATGCGGGATAGTTCCCCCATCATGTCTTGGTCTATTTGCAGTCGCCCTGCGGTATCGACAATTACTGTGTCCACTCCAAGCTCTTTGGCTTTTGCTATCCCTTGACGAGCAATTTCTACAGGATCGGCATCTGTTCCCATTTCAAACACAGGAACATCAATTTGATTGCCTAAAGTAAGCAACTGGTCAATTGCAGCAGGACGATATACGTCTGTTCCTACCATCAAGCAAGAACGCTCTTGTTTACGAAGATATAGAGCTAGTTTGGCAGTGGCGGTAGTTTTACCTGTCCCCTGCAAACCAGCCATTAAAATTACCGTGGGAGGTCGATCTGTTTGGGCAAGGGGTACATTACTTTCTCCCATTACCTTGACTAGTTCATCGTAGACAATTTTGATAAACTGCTGTCCTGGGTTGACCCCAGAAATTACTCCTTCTCCCAATGCCTTTTCTTCTACATCGGCAATAAAAGCTTTAACGACCTGGAGATTAACATCGGCAGACAAAAGAGCGCGACGTACTTCTTTTAAAGTGTCTTGAATATTGGCTTTAGATATCTTATTCTGACCACGCAGCTTTTTCCAGGCATCGTCCAACTTATCGGCTAGAGCATCAAACATAGATTAATTTTATGATTTTAATTTTTTACTTATTTTAATAATTTTCAGGTATCGAGTGAGTCTTGGGCAATCTAATTCTCTCTGTTTGCCATTATTTATTTTTAATCAATTCAGGCGATCGCTATACTATAAAGTTATACTAGAAAATTATTTCTCAACACCCAATTTAAGCCAGTAAGTATTTTAAGCATATCTGAATCTTCCAAGACAGCTATTTTTTTTCCTCATCTCTGTGTACTTAGAGTGCGAATTTGAGATATTTTTACCCACGATTTTTTGGGCAAAAGATTGTCTGGTTCATGTACTAAAGGGTAAATAAGTTTAGGCTTCTTGCTAGTAATGGCAAAAGCGATCGCACTTTGGCTATTTTGATTAAAAGAATCAATACTTATAATCAACACTCTTGTCCCTCTTTGTTCTATACCTAGGGCTGGATCTAGATTTGCCCAATAAATCCCCTTTCTTGAAACTCTCTATAGCCTAGATAAAATTATTGGTTTTGATGGAAAATGTCGCTATGCTACCTTTACCCCCACAGACTTAAAAGACAGGCAAATTAAGTCATATTGCGGATTTTTGCTCGTATTTATATCAGTTGGTTAAGTCAAATGACTGATGCTTTGCTCAACCACAACACTTAATATGATTATAGATACTTCTCGAACATTTCTGGAGCTTATACATGGTGAGAATAAATTATAGGCTCTGGTTTTACTTTTTACCCATTGATATCTAAACTGAGCATAATAGCTATTCTATTATTATTTGATTTGATTATTGGCGAAACAGCGATTAGATAAATTATTAGTCAGTCTTGAACTTTGTGATTCTCGCGCTTTGGCACAAAGTTTAATTAGAGCAGGAAAAGTAAAAGTTAATCAAGAAATTATTGATAAGCCAGGTACTGAAGTAAAGCTTGATGCCCAAATTGAAGTAAAAGAGAAGCCACCTTATGTATCTCGTGGCGGAAAAAAACTAATCAAAGCTCTCGAAACCTTTAATATTGATGTTCGAGAGCGGATTTGTCTAGACGGGGGAATTTCTACAGGAGGATTTACCGACTGCTTATTACAGTCTGGGGCAAAGTTAGTCTACGGAATTGATGTCGGTTATGGACAGGTTGCCTGGAGTATACGCACTTGCGATCGCGTTATACTCAAAGAAAGAACAAATATACGCTATCTAACGCCTAATGAGCTATATAACGATGGGACAATGGCAGATTTGGGAGTCATGGATCTATCGTTTATCTCTTTAACTAAGGTGCTAGGGTCTTTATGGAATCTATTAACGACTCCGAAAGAGATAGTGCTTTTAGTCAAACCTCAGTTTGAAGTAGGACGAGCCAGAGTGGGCAAAAAAGGTGTGGTGCGTAACCTCGACGATCGAGCCACCGCTATTTTACAGGTTTGGCAGGCGGCTCAAAAGCTAGGTTGGCAATACCAAGGACTGACCAGATCTCCCATTACTGGGCCTGCGGGTAATGTCGAGTATTTATTATGGTTAAAAGCTGACACTACTTTAGAACCTATTTCCCTAGATTTAGCACAAATCAAGCAGATAATCGCCGAGTAAAAACTAATGAGTTTACTTAACTACGAACTATTTACTACTTACTACTAACTACTAACTACTAACTAATCAGAGTATCTTTAGCACCTTTTGGTTGCCTTCTTCTTGATTGTTCGCTATTAGCATTCGATCGATCCTGACCAGATGACGCTTCTATTTTGATTAAAATTTTGGGTCCAGAACTTGCCAGACGAAAAATCATGCCGTCCAGTGCCTTAGTTTGTTCAACCCGTTGCCCATCGATATAGATGCCGTTAGAACCAACATTTACAACTTCCCATTCATCTTCTCCTGATTTTCTAACCTCAACATGATGGCGAGATACGACAGCACTATAGAGAACCACCTCATTGTTGGTGGCACGACCAATTTTGATACTGGGTTCATCATAAAAACTCCAGCTTTGAACTGCTACTGATTGAAGAGGATGTAATAAAGTTAATGTAATCACAGATACGTCCTTTGAAGGAGAGCTTATGGTCCAAAAGCCAGAAGAAAAAATTCTGGTGATCGATATATTTAGGACACTTTATATTTCGTCGTATTTTCTAATTCAGAGCGTAAAAATAAGCAAATTTACAATTTCAATACTAGCCGATATGGACAGTTGTGTCCTTATTTTGCTGCATAATGGGTAAAATAAATCGAAAATTACAGCATATCTGACGCTAATTATTGCTAACGCCAATTTTTATTCTCTAAATCTCTTATTTGACGCTCAAGGCGATCGATACGTCCTCGTAGCTCATCCATTTCTGCCTGACGTGGTACTCCCAAATCTTGCAGCATATTTTTCATTTGTCTTTCAACCTGCTTTTGCACTCCTCCTGACTCCGTATTTAGCTGAGACATCAGATCGTCTACAAAAGATTTTGCCTGATCGGAATTGAGTTTGCCGTCTCTAACCCATTCATCACTAACTTCTTTTATTTTTTCTGCCACTAAAGAAGTTGTACCAATTCCAACCATCAATAACTGCTTTAGCCAATCATTATTATCCATTCCTCAGTATCCTCATCTTTATTTACTATGTTATTAGATCGTAGAATAGCTCAAGGTAAATATAACTAATTTCTTTGTAAAATTATATGGTTATCGAATGGCTCAAGTTTAGAGTAGATTCAAAATTGCGGGAACAGTTTATTCAAGGAGATGAAGCAATTTGGACTGCTGCACTTTCTACCTATCCTGGGTATATAGGTAAAGAGGTTTGGATTGAGCCGACTGCACCTGGAAAGGTGATTATGATCATTCGTTGGCAAACTCGCGAACAGTGGAAATCAATTCCCACGAAGGATTTGGCAGCTATTGAACGAAAGTTTTCCCAAGCGATGCGAAAAATGAACATCAGCTACAAGATGACTGAAAGCAAAGAGTTTCAAATCCGCAAATTTCCCTCAAATCAATGAACAATGATCGATAAACAATTATCAATTCTTTCCTCATCCATACATACGACTCAAGCCTTTGTCCCTTATCCCTTATCCCTTTACAATGCTTAGTTGTCCCAGATGTAAACAGCCTGTAGATTCTCAAGCAGCTACTTGTCCTCACTGTAACAATCAGTTAAAAGCTTTTGGTCATCCAGGTATGCCTTTGTACCAATCAACAAACAAAGAAGCGTTGTGCGATCGCTGTATTTATCACCTTGATGATAGCTGTAATTTTCCTCAACGCCCTAATGCCAAAAGCTGTATTCTCTTTCATGATTATTCTACGCCTTTAGTTCCAGAAGCGGATACTCCTGCTAGCCAAAAAGGTTGGACAGGAATTAAAAACTGGTTATATCGCCATCGGGGTTTAGTTGCGATCGCGCTTTTAATTCTTGTGAGTGTGATACTTGCTTTTTAGGCTCAATAAAATAATTTAAGATTTTGATTTTTTCTGATCTAAACGTGCTGCTGCTTCTAATGCGGATTTGTTCCTAGCCCTTTGAGCAAACTGCTCTAGCTGCTGAATTTCCACCCCGCTTAAAATACTTAAGTCTTCTAAATCTATTCCCCGCATGAGCATTTCTATACACCAGGTTTGTCTAGCTTGTTCAATTGCAGGAGGTTCTCCTTGGGGCGTTAATAAGTCTGTGGTTAGCTTTTGCCAGGTGTTTTCTAGTTCTACTTTGGTAATAGCCTCACCTGCATCATTGATAAATATTGCCACCCAATCGTCTTTACGGCTTTTGAGCCATTGAGTTAAAGGATTGACAGAACTTGAGCCATAGCGGTAGCCCATAATCCAGTGATTTATTGGCACCTGACGCACTTTTCCAGAATTGATTTGTAAGATATTTTGCTGGGGTTCAATCACCGAATGCGATCGCTCTAGGCGCAACACTTCTTCTAGGGATAAACCCGCCCCAAACAAGACATACACTAGAGCAAATTCCTGTTTCCCTGTTTTTCTTGCTTGACGAAATAGCGATCTCACTAAGCTAGCAGGTAAATCAGCTACTTCTTCTGGCTTAACCTTGACAATACTAGTTTCGTTAACCTTTGACGTACTGTTGGATGAGATGAAAGAACCGTGCAGAAATAAAGTTACTAAGCTTTCTAAAAAATCGTCCTCTTCAGGCCAATAAGTATACCCTTCGGTACTCGATTCAACCACAAAATATCCGACTAGTAAGAAATTAAACAGGTTAACCATCTGTTCGGCAGTTAAATCGCTCTCCAGGTTTTCTGCTGCGATCGCTTCTTCTAAATACTCTGCCACATAACGATTCGCCTCACCTAACCCTTTGCCCAAAGCCATTCTATTTTCTACGGGATAGTTACCTGCTTCGCCCACAATAGAACGAACTAAATCGGGGGCTTTGTTTAGGGTACGTAAGCTTTCTTGAGCATATTCCAGTAAAAAGTCGGCTACACTATCTTTGGCGTTAGCTTGCTCAACTAGAGCATGAACTAATCTAGCAAATACCGCTGAATCTTCGATCACGGCTAAAAGCAAGCGATACTTGTTGCCAAAATTGCGAAATAGAGTTACCTCATTTACCTGAGCGCGTTCGGCAACAGCTTTGGTAGTAGTTTCGGTAACACCGCGCTCGGCGAATAAGTCCAAGGCAGCTTCAATTAATCGTGCTTTGGTAGATTTTCGGGGGGTTGACATAAATATGAGATCGATATCTTAGACAAACTCGGTCAACGAAACAGCATTTTTCTAGCTATTTGCCTCTATTTTAAGCAAACAGATAATTTTCATGACTGTTAGTTCAAATTAAAGAATGCAAGTACTACTTGCACCAAAAAACAATACCTGCTAAACTGCAATTATGTAAGTGACACTTGCAAAACTTATTTAAAGTAAAAACTATAAGCACAGCGAGAGTCTCATAGTATACGCGACCAGCGTAATCCCTAAAGCTCACAACTTAGAATATTTTTAGGATTAGTTTAATAATGACACAGCAATTAATTGCTCCCAAGAGTCAGCCAGTGGCTCAACCAGAAGAAAAACTAAAATTATCTTGGGTTAACATTTTCTTTTTCGCTGCGTTTCATCTCATCGCCTTAACCGCACCTTGGTTTTTCTCTTGGTCTGCTTTAGGAGTAGCAATCTTTTTTCATTGGTTATGCGGTAGCATTGGTATCTGTTTGGCATACCACCGCATATTAACTCATCATAGTTTGGAAGTACCAAAATGGTTAGAGCGTATTTTAGTAACCTGTGGTGCGCTGGCACTCCAGGGTGGCCCTATTTTTTGGGTAGCAGGACATAGTTTGCACCATGCTCACACAGAAGATAATGATAAAGATCCTTACTCTGCAAAAAAAGGTTTTTGGTGGAGTCATATGGGTTGGTTAATGTATAAGCAAGACAAATATTTTGACTACGACCAATATAAGAAATATGCACCTCGCGCAGATAGAGATCCCTACTATCGCTGGTTAAACAAGTACTATATCCTAGTACAGATTGCTCTTGGTTTAGCCTTATTAGCCATAGGCGGTTGGTCTTTTGTTATCTACGGTGTTTTTGTTAGAGCGGTGACTTTGTGGCACTGTACTTGGCTTGTTAATAGTGCAACTCACTTCTGGGGCTACAAAAACTTTGAATGTGAAGATGGTTCTCTAAACAATTGGTGGGTAGGTATTTTGGCTTATGGCGAAGGCTGGCACAACAACCATCACTTCAATCCTCGTGTTGCCAAAGCTGGTCAACGTTGGTGGGAAGTTGATGTTACCTGGTGGGCAATTCAAGTCCTAAAAAGTTTAGGATTAGCCAAGAAAATCGTAACGTAAAACTAATTAACAAATTATAAAGATTGCTTTTGCTTAGATTCTAAGCAAAAGCTTGTTTTTTGGCAGAATTTAAGTATCATTTGGCTTTAAAATACTGCTATAAGCTGTTAAGCATCCAATAAACTTGATGGCATTGAGTAAAAAAACAAGAATAGTAGCCGTTTGAAACCTCGTAAACAGTTTGGTCAGCATTGGTTAAAAGATGAAAGTGTCTTAGAGCAAATAATTATTGCTGCGGAGTTAACAAAAAGCGATCGCGTTTTAGAAATTGGCCCAGGTACGGGATCTTTAACTACTAAAATACTCTCAATAGTCAACGCTTTAGTATCTGTAGAAATTGATCGCGATTTATGCAAAAAATTAGCCAGAAAGTATGGCGAACAAGATAACTTTCTCCTGGCTCAAGGTGACTTTTTACAGCTAGATTTAGAAGCATTGTTAACAGACTTTCCTAAGTTTCAGAATCCCAACAAGGTAGTTGCTAACATTCCTTACAATATTACAGGTCCAATTATTGAAAAGCTGTTGGGTAAAATCGCCACTCCCGCACCACAACAATATAAATCTATAGTATTGCTAGTCCAAAAAGAAGTAGGAGAAAGGTTAGTAGCCACGCCTGGGACTAAAGCTTTTGGCGCATTATCAATTCGCGTTCAATATCTAGCCAGTTGTGAATTAATTTGTGATGTTTCTAATAGAGCTTTTTATCCGCCACCAAAAGTAGATTCAGCTGTAATTAGATTACGTCCTAGAAGATTAGCTAATCCTGCTGATAATCCCCGTCAGCTAGAAACATTAATTAAGCAGGGTTTTGCTAGTCGTCGTAAAATGCTGCGTAATAATTTAAAAAGTTTGATTGATATTAATGATTTTAGTCAACTGTTGGAAAAACTAGAGTTTAGTCCTCAATGTAGAGCCGAGGATCTGACAATGGAAAACTGGATTTTGCTTAGTAACAATTTTAATCCCTCTAAGTGAATAATTCACTCTAATGTCTCAATACGAACTAATTTATAGCACTGTCCGCCAGATTCCTTTGGGAAAAGTTGCCACCTACGGACAAATTGCTGATTTATCAGGACTATATGCTAAAGCTCGTTTAGTCGGGTATGCTCTGTTTCGAGTAGATATAAAGGATGATATTCCTTGGCATCGCGTGGTTAATTCCCAAGGAGAAATTTCTTATTCTTTTCAGCGTCAAGGTGGAGATTACCTGCAAAAAGTTTTGTTAGAAGAAGAAGGAATTGAATTTAAAAACAATGGCAAGATAGATCTCAGCAAATATCGTTGGCAACCTGATTTACCTTTTCGGGAGTAAATAAAATATATTATTTCTAATATTACCAAATTTTAGCTAAATCCAGCACAAAACCCGATAAAACTGGATTTCCGCTAATAGTTTGCGGATTATCTAAGCTTTTTACCTCACTATCGGGGGTATAGATATAGACTTGACGAGTAGTGCGATCAATTAACCAACCAAGAGATGCACCATTATCAATATATTCCTGCATCTTATCCTGAAGAATTTTAAGATTATCGCTAGGAGATCTCAACTCCGCTACAAAGTCTGGACAAATGGGAGCAAACTTAGCTTTTTGTTCGGCAGACAAAGCATTCCATCTGGTCAATTTAATCCAGCTAGCATCAGGCGATCTAGTTGCGCCATTAGTTAAGATAAATCCCGCAGAAGAATCAAAACCAATTCCACTGCCATCTCGATCTGACCAGTTAGCTAGTTGTTGAATTAACTTAAAATTGCGATTTCCTGTTTCTGAACCTGCTGGGGACATAATTACTAGTTTTCCTGTAGCGGTACGTTCAATACGAAGATGAGAATTAAGTTGACAAAAATCAAAAAAACTATCTGCGCTTATTTCCCAGACAGGAGACATCTGCAATACAAGATAATTATTGCTGTCGGACACCTTGGATAAAGTCATAGCAAAATCATGAAATACATATTGTCAATTATAGTTATGAAAATTAGCGTACATTTCAATCTATAAGCTAAAAAAAAGAAAAGCTATAGTCATTCTCAATAGCAACCAGACTATCTTTGAAAAAAGTAGCAGATAGCAGATAGCAAGTAGCAAATAAGATTTAAACTTACAATTAGTACAAAACTATTATAAGGAAATTAATTGGAATGACTATAATGCAATTTATCAATCCACCTAGACTCAACAATCCTTCTGACTTATGAATATACTCAAGCTGTTGTTGTGCCATCTGGTTCGAGCTTAGTCTATATAGCTGGGCAATATGGAGCAGATGAAAACGATAATCTGGTTTCTGATGATTTTGCTATTCAGATGAAGCAGTCATTTGCCAATCTAAAAATTGCACTCGCAGCAGTAAGTGCAACTCCAGAAGATGTAGTTAAGATAACAATTCTTTCAGTTAATCACGATGAAGAGAAATTAAACGAAGATAGGCGAAAACCTAGTCAAGAAGAATTATTAGAATTGACACAAAAATTCGATCAATATCCAGCCTAATAGTTTTTGATTTTTGCCGACAAAATAGTCTAGATTTCAACTAACAACTTGAATATACAGTCAGTCTGCCAAATTGCGATCGCCCTTTGCTGATTCTGGCTGTATTACTAATCATGACTTGGATCAATTTATTTTGTTTTGGCTTAGTCACGGAAATATCAATGCGTGTCAATGCTGATATTTTGTAACCCACCCGATTATGAAATGCGATCGCTGGTAACTGCATAATTTGTAGTGTAATTACCACCAAAGCAAAAAATCAATATTAGAGTGAACCTTGGTATCATCTATACAACTGATAACAACTAAGTTCATCTTCTCTAATGTTTAATTGGTTTCGCCGTAACGAAAAAGCAAAGCAGCAACCTGAAACAACTCCTCCAGAAATTCAGCCAGAAGAAACTACATTGGCAGCAGAATCTGAAGCAGAGGTAGCTGAACCAGATTATCTTGCTTTTGCTAAGGCTGCTTATCAAAATATTCAGCAGCAAAGAGAAAGCCAAGCCACATCAGTAGAAGAGATAGAGAAATCTGAATCTGAAGCAGTAGATATAGAAGATGAAGCAGATGAAGACGAATCTACTACTCAAGCAGAGATAGAAGAAGCGGAGGAAGAAAAAGAATTAGCAGCATCAACTCCTGAAGACGATCGAGAACAAGCAATAGAAGAGAAAACAGAAGAAGTTATCGCCCCAGCAGCAAATGTTCCTGCTTGGATGAAGAAATCTCAGGGTTTAGAAAAGTTAAAGGAAACGGCGATCGCCACTCCCGCAGAAGCAGAATTAGCCAAAGAAGTAGAACTTGATGAAGATTTTATCTGGTCATCTAAAGTATTAGCGGGTAGTGGTAGAACAGCAGAAGACGTATCTGAGGAAGAAATTAGTTGGCTAACCAAATTACGACAAGGATTAGGTAAAACCCGTATTGGTCTGGTTAATCAGTTAAAGTCCATCGTCGGCAAAGGACCTTTAAATGACGATGCGGTAATGTCAATTGAAAGCCTACTGTTGCAGGCTGATGTGGGAATTGAAGCTACTGACTATATTATTGAAACCCTACAGTCCAAATTAAAACAAGAAGCTTTGCCACCAGATCGGGCGATCGCCTATTTAAAAACTATCCTCCAAGATATTTTAGATAAACCCCTAGCAGGGAAAGAAGACAAAGCTTTTGTGCCTGAAAAAGATGAGTTTAATATTTGGTTATTAACAGGAGTTAATGGCGCAGGAAAAACTACTACCATTGGGAAGCTGGCAAATTTAGGTCAAAAATCTGGCTATACTTG
Organism: Waterburya sp.; assembly: GCA_965218345.1. Taxonomy (GTDB): domain Bacteria; phylum Cyanobacteriota; class Cyanobacteriia; order Cyanobacteriales; family Xenococcaceae; genus Waterburya. The sequence continues at coordinate 2,318,383 of CBDCKS010000002.1, read as the reverse complement.
CTTGATTGCTGCTGCTGATACATTCCGCGCTGCTGCGGTAGAACAGGTAAAAGTATGGGGAGCTAGGAGTAATACCCCTGTGATTGCCAATCCTGGTCAGAATACCGATCCTGCTGCGGTGGTCTTTGATGCGATCGCTGCTGCTCAAGCCAAAAATACCGAATTACTATTAGTAGATACCGCAGGAAGATTGCAAAATAAGCAAAATCTAATGGTTGAATTAACTAAAATCCGTCGAATTATAGATAAAAAAGCTCCTGATGCTAGGGTAGAATCTTTACTAGTTTTAGACGCAACTCTAGGACAAAATGGTTTACGTCAAGCCCAAGTGTTTTCTGAGGCTGCAAACTTAAGTGGTGTAGTTTTAACTAAGTTAGATGGCAGTGCTAAAGGTGGTGTAGCTTTAGCGGTTACTCAACAGCTAAATTTACCAATTCGCTTTATAGGTGCAGGAGAAGGGATTGAAGATTTACGACCTTTTTCTAGCTATGAATTTGTCGAGGCTTTATTAAATGGTTAAAGTAAAGAAATAATTTTAACTGCTAGCTTAAATTTAAAGTTTTTGTGTTTTTATATTGCTTTCTTGGCGGATTAACTAATTCAGGTTATCATAAATCAACCTAATATCTCGGCAAATAAAATATAACTGCTGTTTTGATTAGTTTGCTGTTAGGTAGCGATCAATTAAGTTAAGTTTCAAAAAACATTTTGTTACTATCTAATTGAATATCTTAAGTTCTATTTTGCTTTAAATATATTCTTGACTAATGAATTGAAAAATTAATGTCTAAATTTGTAGAGGCAATGACTGTCGCATCTTCCCATAGCCATCCCTCTCCAGGAAATGATAGCGTTATCGATTTCTCAGCAGAGGATTCTAATCCTATTGTGGCACTAAAAGAATTAGTGGCTAATCTCCAAAGGGAGCAAAACAAAATTCAAGATTTACTTAGCTCATTAGGGTTCGCTCTACGTAGTTTTAGTAACTTGAATCAGTTTTTAGAATTAACTCCTTTAATGGCGGCTAGGGTCACAGATTCTATTGGTGGAGCATTAATTTTATATAAAGGTAATAAAGTACACTTAGAACACATTCATTGCCAAGACAGCAATATTGGTTTAGAAATACGCCATGTCTTTGAGCAAGTAAACTTGCAAATTAATCAGTCTTCTTTACTTCACAACCAAGCAGTTAATTCACCACGGCTGTCAGAAATTGTTGATGAAAAACTAAGTCAAGAGTCAAAATTAGAAATTCAATTTTTTGGTACGCCGATTTTAGTTAGAAATGTCGATCAGGGTCGTCTTTATGTTTTTAGTACCGACTCTGACTATGTATGGACTCCCACCAGAAGAAAATTAACTCAACTAGTAGCCGATCAAACCGCGGTGGCGATCGCCAATCACGATCTGACGGTCGAATTACGCTCTAAAGAAAGACAAGATCGCGAATTAGAAATTGCCTCAGAAATTCAGTTACGGCTTTTACCTAGTAAGTGTCCTGACATCAAAGGATTAGCGATCGCAGCTAAATGCGAAACCGCCAGTCGCGTTGGCGGAGACTATTATGATTTCATTCGCACTGATTATGATCTCATACAAAGCAATCAATTAGAAGCTACATCTGATGTTCCTTGGAGCATCGTCATCGGCGACGTGATGGGCAAAGGTCTCCCCGCAGGCTTGATTATGACCATGACCAGGGGAATGTTAAGAGCCGAAGTTCTTAATCGTCATTCTCCCGCTCAGATTATGCGTCATCTTAATCGGGTAATGTACGCCGATCTAGAAAATTCTCACCGCTTTGTGAGTATGTTTTATTCAGAATACGATCCACAAAAGCAAACCCTTTCTTTTACCAATGCGGCACATAATCCTCCTTTGATGTGGCGTAAAGCAACTAATACCTTAGAAAAATTAGATAGCTGGGGAATGCTGATCGGTCTGGATATGGAGTCAGAATACGAAGACGCTACGGTACAGCTTGCTCCTGGAGATACAATTATTTATTACACAGACGGCTTTACTGACGCTGCCAATGAAGATGGCGATCGCTTTGATGAAGAAAACCTCTGTCTCTGTTTTAAATGGGCTTGTCAACACCTAGAAACCCCAGATGAAATCTTAAACCACATTTTTGAACAGGTTAAGCGATTTAGTGGCGTAAATAGCAAAGGTGGAGACGACATGACCTCAATTGTGATGCAAATTCAAGCGATCAAATAATTTAAGCATTGTTATTGAATTTGTCTAGTTTGTAAATAGACCGCGATCGCCATGACATAATTAAAATTGATTTATTCTTCTGGCAAGTCTGAAAGTCCAGTAATTCGATCCAAAATTGCGTCTAGCTTTCCGTTGGCTTGATTTAAATCGTATTGCAGTTTATCGAATTTTTTATCATGCTCATCAAGGTGATCTTCAATAGCGTCAAAGGCATTACTAATTCTGCCACTAGGTTCTAAATCTAAATCAATTCTTTTGACCGTCGATTCTAATTTGGCTACTCTGCGATTAAGCTCATTAATTTTCTTGTTTTGTTCTTGTTCTGTCATTGTTACGATCAGATATCTGACATAAAGGGCGCGATCGCTTTTCCAACTAAATCTATAATGCTACTCTACAATAAAAAACTAATAATTTTGGTGGCGGTTTGAGTTATCTAAGACTAAATTGGATTCAGTTTTATTCGATATATAAATTGTTAATCCAATGGAAATTTTATTTAACGAGCAACTCGTACCGACAATTATTGAGATTCATCATAACTATTTATTACCTGTATCTAGCCTTTTAGCTCAACAGATTGAAGATCCAGATATCTTGGGTCAAATACAAGATGCTTGGTTTAACTTTATTGATTCAGGTCAGGTCTGGGCATTACTGATTGGTATGTTTTTTGGCTATGTTTTTAAAGGTTTTACTGGCTAATACCATTTATCATTAGTAGCGAGAGACTTGGGTAGAGACAGGGGTAAGGGGTAAAAGGTAAAGGAGAAAGGGGTAATCCCCGCATCTAGGGTTAGATAAAAGCATCCAGTTTTTGAGTTGTTAAAACATATTTTTCCATCTATCCAGTTACTTTTGAGAATTGGTATAAATTAACTATTTTTTTCTATTAGCAATAGGCTTAATTAAAAAAATCTCAACTAAGCCTAATGTTGTCTTTTTCTTAATTAAAAATCTGCGCTTGAAGGAGTTCTAGGGAAAGGAATAACGTCTCTGATATTGGTCATTCCCGTCATAAACTGAACTAATCTTTCAAAGCCCAAACCAAATCCAGCATGGGGTACAGTGCCATAACGGCGCAGGTCTAAATACCACCAAATATTATCAGCTTCGATATTCATTTCTTGAATGCGTCTTTCTAAGACATCTAGCCTTTCTTCTCGTTGCGAACCACCAATGATTTCGCCAATTCCTGGGGCTAATACATCCATTGCCGAGACGGTTTTCTCTCCTTCGTCCAAACGCATATAAAAGGCTTTGATATCTTTGGGATAGTTGGTAACAATTACAGGTTTTTTAAATAAATCTTCGGCTAAATAGCGTTCGTGTTCTGACTGTAGATCGATACCCCACTCTACCCGAAACTCAAACTTTTTTTTGGCTTTTTCAAGTAAAGTAACGGCTTCGGTATAGGTAACGCGCTCAAACTCATTGCTGATAATATTGTCTGCATTAGTCAAAATAGATTTATCAACCCATTTATTAAAAAATTCCATGTCGTCAGGGCAATGCTTCAACACATACTTAAAAATATGCTTGAGAAATTCCTCTGCCAGGTTTTGATCTCCTTCTAAATCACAAAAAGCCATCTCAGGTTCAACCATCCAAAACTCTGATAAATGGCGGGAAGTATTAGAATTTTCGGCGCGGAAAGTAGGACCAAAAGTATAAACGTTTTGAAACGCCATTGCCATAACTTCTGCCTGTAGCTGTCCGCTAACCGTTAGATAAGCGGGTTTACCGAAAAAGTCTTGGCTATAATCTACTTCTCCCTGGTCATTCTTAGGCAGGTTATTGAGATCTAAATTGGTGACGGTAAATAATTCCCCTGCACCCTCGCAGTCACTAGCGGTAATAATGGGGCTATGTATCCACAAAAAGCCTTTCTCTTGAAAAAACTGATGAATTGCCGTGGCGCAGGCATTGCGTACGCGAAAAACTGCTCCTAAAGTATTAGTGCGCGATCGCAAATGACTAATTGTGCGTAAAAATTCAAAGGAGTGGCGTTTTTTCTGTAAAGGATAAGTCTGGGGGTCGGCAGTACCATATACGGTTACGGAGTCGGCTTTCATCTCAATGTTCTGTCCTTTGCCTGGAGACTCTACCAAACTGCCTTTGATTTCTACCGATGCACCAGTAGCAATCTGTTTTAAGATACTTTCATAATCTAGTAGACCAGCATCTAAGACTGCCTGTAAACCCGCCAAAGACGAACCATCATTAACTTCTACAAAAGAAAACCCTTTTAATTCTCTTTTGGTACGTACCCAGCCTTGAATGGTTACAGATTCATCTGGCTTACCATTTTTAAGAATGTCTGCAACTCGTCTATTAACCATATCGCCTCTAATTCATCCTTGATGTCTGAATTATTTTATCGAAAAAGAAGAAAGTAAATCTCAAGCGATCGCATTTTTCTAAATCTTCAAAGAAATAAATCTACCCGATTGAATTACTCTCCATAATGCGACCAAACAGAAACTACTTTAATAACCTTGTTTACTTCATCTGATAGAATAGACTAAACGATGTTGAATATTAATGCGTCGGGAATAATAACCTTGGAGATTACCTGAAAGTTTCTCATAAGGGGGTTGATAGGGATTTTGCTTGAGAATCTCAACTAGTTGATTAACTTTTGAAATTAAGTTAGCAGAGCGAAGCTTTTTGGTATCTTTGAGAGTATTGCGAGCAAACTTAATCGTCCAAACCATTTAACTCGTTCATAAACTCTCTTTCTGACACCCATTCATCATCTGCTTCAGCTTCTTTGATTGATTCTACTAATCCTGGTACTGACTGTAGATAGAGTGTCTCTTGCAAACTTTCCCAATCATCTTTAGAAATTAAAACTCCATCTCCTTTACGGGAAGTGATAATTCGTGGTTTGCTATCTTGATTTACTTGCTCTAGTAATTTGAATAGATTAGCTCTTGCTTGACTAGCACTAAGAACGTCCATGATTTAATTTTAATAGTTGTACTTTTTATTGTAATGAATACTAAAACAGTGTAAACAATTTTAAAATTTCAAATTCAAAAGGAAAAAAGTAGCAGTTGTAGGGTGGGCAAAAAATAAGCATAGTTAATTGTTGTTTATTGTATAAAAATTGCCCACCAAATTTATAAGTTTTTTTTGAGCGGTAGGCATAATTATAATATATTTGCTGATTTTCTAGATCCTGCAATGCCCACCCTACATTTTCTCTTTTAAGATTACTTTAGACGTAGCTAAAAGCTAAGAGCTTTTTTAATTATTTCTGGAGTTACGCGATCGCTTATAGTTGCTTTACCAATGGCTGTAGGTAAGATAAAGCGTACTTTACCAGCTTTTACTTTTTTGTCGCTTTTGATAGTTTCTAAAATAGCTTCTGTTGTCAATTCTAGAGGAATGTCAGTTGGTAAACCAGCTTTAGCAATTAAATTATCTTGGCGTTGAGCTTCTTGTTTTGTCCACATACCCATCTCTAGGGCAATTTTTCCTGCTGCAACCATGCCAACAGCTACCGCTTCCCCGTGAACGAACTGTTTATAGTTAGTCAAGCTTTCTACCCCATGACCAATGGTATGTCCATAATTAAGAATTGCTCTTAACCCTGCTTCTTTTTCATCTTGGCTAACCACATCTGCCTTTGCCTGACAGGAGCGAGTAATCATAGTTTCTAGCAGCTCGCTGCTTATGTATTCTAGGCTGTCTAGACGTTCGGTATGTTCTAATTTGGTAAATAGATCCTTGTCCCAAATAACGCCGTATTTGATTACCTCGGCTATTCCCGCCCGAAATTCTCTAGGAGGAAGAGTTTTTAATAGAGTTGGATCGATCGCCACTAATTTTGGCTGATAAAAAGCACCGATCAGATTTTTGCCTTGGGGATGGTTAACTCCTGTTTTACCCCCCACAGACGCATCCACAATGGCTAAAAGAGAAGTGGGAACTTGGACAAAATTTACTCCCCGTAACCAAGTTGCAGCAGCAAACCCTGTCATATCTCCGACAACGCCTCCTCCTAAAGCGATAAAGGTAGATGAGCGTTCTATGTGATTAGCAAGGGCAGTATCGTATACTTGCTGTATGGACTGAAGATGTTTGTGTTCTTCCCCTGGGGATATTAAATGAGTACAGGTTTCAAAACCAGCACTCTCTAGGGATTTAAGACAGGCATCTCCGTAGTGACTAAATATCTCTGGATTAGAAACGACTAAAACTTTTTTGCCGATCTTTAATTGTTTCATTTTGCTGCCCAATTGTCCTAAACTGTTAGGAGCGATCGCTATTTCGTAAGAGTCTTGAGGCAAATTTACGTTTATATTGGGCATATTAGCTGGCGGTTAAAAAGTTATAGCAGTCATAAACAATTATATCGCGCAGAGAGGTCAGACCCCCTAAAGGGTTCGACAGTTCCTTTAAGCGGGGGAACCCCGCCAACGGACTGTCTCACCGCGTCGCCGTCAGGCGCAAGGGAATGCTGACCTAGCAGAGACGCAAAGAAATTTAGAAATATCCTAATCTAAACAGCATCCAGCCTGAAACCAGGAGTTTTTAAGTTAACTGTTCGTAAGTAGCGAGTAGCAAGTAGCAAGTAGAAATTATATTCTGCTGTTTGACCAACGGTCACAGCAGGCTCCGTCCGTTTAGAAGTCCCCGTGCTGTTCCGTTTAGGAACAGCTTCATGCGGGACGTGGCGGAGTAATCTGTGACTAGCTTAATCTCCGATTCAAAAACTACGGTTTTCTATGTAGACGGGGTTTATATATATAATTCGATCGCTACAGGTAAGAACAACTAATAACTAACAACTAATAACTAATAACTAATAACTAATAACTAATAACTAACAGTGAACGGGATTTTTAATGTAATCACCTCCCCACTCAGTAAAACAATTAAGCGTTTTGCTTTAAGTGGTTGGACAATTCTGGTAATGGCGATCGCTTTAATTATTGCTACGCCAATATTTTTTATTTTTAGCAGTATATTTGCAAAATCGGGAGCAATTTGGCAACATCTAGCCACTACGGTCTTAAAAGACTACATTGTTAACTCTCTATTGCTGATGCTTGTAGTTGGCATTGGCGTTTGTCTAATCGGCGTAGGTACTGCCTGGTTGGTAACGATGTGTCGTTTTTGGGGAAGTACCTGGTTTGAATGGCTGCTATTGCTGCCTTTGGCTGCTCCTGCTTATCTTCTGGCTTATGCCTACACAAGTATGCTGGATTACTTTGGTCCAGTGCAGTCGTGGCTACGCAGTTTATTTGGCTGGTCAAGCGTTCAAGACTATTGGTTTCCTGGTATTCGTTCTCTATGGGGAGCAGGAATAATGCTGTTGTTGGTGCTGTATCCCTATGTTTATCTGTTGGCACGAGTAGCATTCCTCGAACAGTCGGTATGTACCATTGAAGCAAGTCGCTCTTTGGGATCTAATCCCTGGCAAAGTTTTTTTACTGTGGCTTTACCCTTAGCCAGACCAGCAATTATGGCGGGTTTAGCTTTGGCTTTGATGGAAACTCTCAATGATTTGGGAACAGTAGAGTATTTTGGGGTCAATACCTTTACGACAGGAATTTATCGCACCTGGCTAGGGATGGGAGAAAGAACTGCTGCTGCCCAGTTGGCAGCTTTTCTGATGCTCTTCATTTTGATCTTAATTGTTTTAGAAAGGCGATCGCGTAGTGCGGCACAATATTATGAAAGTTCCAATTCTTTAAAACGTATAACTCCCTATCAACTGGGCTTTTGGCGGAACATCTTGGCAATAATCGCCTGTTTATTGCCAGTAACTTTGGGCTTTATAATTCCTGCTGTTTATTTGTTACAGCTAACTTTAAATAATTTAGAATCGGCATTTGACGATGGTTTTTGGGATTTGGCACGGCATAGTTTTACTTTAGCGATGATAACGGCGATCGCAGCTATGATTATCTCTTTATTTATGGCTTATGGCAAAAGGCTAAAACCCAACTGGTCAATGAAAACAGCCGTACGCATTTCGGCAATGGGTTATGCTATTCCTGGCTCAGTAATTGCTGTGGGGATATTAATTCCTGTGGCAGGCTTGGATAATATCATTGATAGCTGGATGCGCGCCACGTTTAATGTTTCCACTAGCTTACTACTTTCTGGCACAATTTTTTCTTTAATTTTTGCCTATTTAGTCCGCTTTTTGGCAGTAAGTTTTGGTTCAGTAGAATCTAGTCTCAATAAAATCTCTCCTAGCTTAGACGATGCTTCTCGCAGCTTAGGATATGGCTCAACCAGTACCCTCTGGAAAATTCATACTCCTTTGATGTCTGGAGGATTATTGACCGCAGCAATGTTAGTTTTTGTTGATGTGATGAAAGAACTGCCTGCAACTTTAGTAATTCGTCCGTTTAACTTCGACACATTGGGCATTAGAGTCTATCAATATGCTTCGGATGAAAGATTGGCTGAAGCTGCTGCACCAGCTTTAGCAATCATTTTGGTCGGTATAATTCCCGTAATTTTCTTAAGCTGGCGTATTACCCACTCGCGCTAACCTTAACGTTAGTTCGGGTTAAGAACATTAGTCTGCTTAGATAGCTATTAGTTTGTAGTTTGTCGTTTATAATCTTTTTTGACTACCTACTACCTACTACCTACTACTTACTGAGCAAGACCAACTTTTATTGATAATTGATAATTGATAATTGATAATTGATTACTGAGTCATCCCTGAATTAAATTCATTAAAGGAACGGCGTTTGAGAACTTCAGATTCTGAGCGGGGTAGTAAATCAAAAACTTCTCTCAAAGCATCGTCTATTTCTTCATAGGGGACTTGTCCTTCACCGTCATAAACCACTTTACCCTGCTGATTCAAGATAACGGTTTCAGGCACTACGCCACTGTAGTAATAAGCTGGATCTTTAGGAGTATATTGCTGCCGATCGATAAAGGAATCAACGGTCACAGGAATAATACTTGCTGCTCGTCCATAAAACTCTTGGAGGCGAGTTACCAAACCAGAAAACTGCTTACAGTCACTACTATCATCGACATAGAATACTAAAATAGCTGGCTTTTCCCGTTTTAAAGAGGTTGGTAAATCCATACGAGGCGGAACTAAAGAACCATTGCCAGCAAACAAAACAAAAATATTGCCTTCATAGCGATCGTCGTTAATACTAGCTAGAGCGGGAGATATCCAGCAAAGAGAAAAACTAGTTATTAATAGGCACAGAGTCGCAGTCTTCGTAATAGACTGTCTTAGCGGAATCCAATTTTTATTGTGAGATAGAGATTTTAATAATCGTTGCAAAATCATTCGTTTTTATCATTTAACATTAGACATTGATCATTAAACATTAAAAGCGTACTCGACTAAAAAATATCAGATAAATCTACATTCAATCCTGGTAATATATCTTCACCAGATAAACTATTAGGATTAGTGAGTATCTCTTTATCTCTACCAGAACGATAAATTTCTACTTCTTTTTGATCGGGATTAATTAACCAACCTAGTTTGACACCACAAATAACATATTCCATCATCTTCTGGCGAGTTTCCGAGAGGTTGTCAGTAGGAGACATCAATTCGATCGCAAAATCAGGATCGATGGGTGCAAAACCTCTTTTTTGTTTGTCGCTCAAACTATTCCAGCGTTCAATTGCAATCCAACTAACATCAGGCGATCGCGTCGCACCATTTGCTAATTTAAACCCCGTAGAAGAATCAAATACCTCTCCTAACTTGTATTGTCGATTCCATGATTGAACCTGATAAATTAAATCGGCATTTCTTTTGCCACTCTGACTTCCCGTTGGCGACATAATAATTAGTTTTCCGTTAGCATCGGTTTCAAATCTAAGATCGGGATTTTCTCGACATAACTGTTCTAGGGCGCGATCGCTAATCGAATCAGTAAAGGCTTTAATGTTAATGGTGTGAGTCATTTTTCTAACCTTAAAATTAGAGGATTTTAGTCGAAAGCATTATGCAAATATTACAATTGGCAGCCAAAAAAATATGAACAACAAATTTACATAGACAGCTAGGAAATAGCGGCTATGACAAGGAGCAATGGTTAAAACTACTGCTAATCAAGCAGAGCCAGCAAGATGATAATATCTAGCCAAACGCCATCGCTTACTCGCTCACTTTGTTGTTCATGATGATTCTTTAAATTGACTACTAGCTATGGTTCTAAGCAGCGATCGATTAATATTGAACGTATCTTAGTTACTTCTAGTCAATCTAAATTTTACTTCACTAAGCTTTAGCATCCGTGCTTTCATTCCCTTGGTTAACTTCCACTACTTCTAGCTTTTGTATATCCAGGGAATTAATCTTGTTTATTTGTTCTTGCAGTTCACCCATTCTTTTAACTTGGCGAATAGGTAAATTAGCAGTCAAGGAAGTCATCCGCTGATCGTTAGAAAGAGAAAATTCCATTTCCTCGCGATCTACTTCGACATAGCGAGCAACTACGTCTAGAATTTCTTCCCGCATTGCTTTCAGTATTTCTGGATTGATGCTGGCGCGGTCATGAGCAATAATGAGCTTTAAACGGCTCTTAGCGTGAGATCGACTATTAGCGTTATTATTCCAGGGAAAAAGCATTTCCACAAATCCGTTAATCATGTTTAAAATTGCTTGCATGGTCAAAAACGAACACAATCAATAGTGTTGTCTGTAAATTTTATTGTGCTGATTAGCCACCAAACATTCGACGTAGACGAGACAAGAGATTGCCTTGATTTGCCATCAAATCAAGGAATGGTACTTTTTCTCCTTCTAAACGTCGAGCGATATTAGAATATGCTGTCCCAGGGACAGATTCATAGTTTGCTAATACTAGAGGTTCACCTCTATTGGTGGCTTCAATCACTTTTTCGTCATCAGGAACAACGCCAATCAATGGTACTCCCAACAATTCCAAAACGTCTTCAACGCTCATCATTTTGTTTTCCTCAACCATGTGAGGCTTAACTCGATTGACGATGAGATTGATTTTATTTACTCCTTCTGCTTCTAAGAGTCCAATCACGCGATCGGCATCTCGTACCGCAGCAATTTCGGGAGTTGTGACAATTAAAGCTTCTTGGGCTGCGGCAATAGCATTCCTAAAACCTAATTCAATACCCGCAGGGCAATCAATCAAGATATAATCATAGCCTTTGGCTAAAGCCGTAGCTATTTTTTGCATCTGTTCTGGCTTTACCGATTCTTTATTGCGATTTTGCGCAGCAGGAAGCAGCACTAAACCTTTGAGACGTTTATCTTTGACTAATGCTTGTGCCAGACGACATTCGCCAGCCAGCACATCAATCGCAGTATAAACTACTCGTTCTTCTAATCCTAATAGTAGGTCTAAATTTCTCAATCCAAAGTCGGCATCAATGAGAGCTACAGAGCGATTTTGTTTGGCTATTGCGGCTCCCAAATTTGATGTGGTAGTGGTTTTACCCACTCCTCCTTTGCCAGAAGTAACAACAATTATTCGACTCATATTGCTTACTTACGATTTATGTAGCTATAATTTATTTTGCTTGATGCTTATCAACCCATGCCTTTTTTGACGGGGAGAAAACATAATTTTTGGCAAACTCTAAGTTTTGAGCCAAACGAATTCCCTCTGTGGTCATAAAAGCCAATTCTGGCGATAAACTTCTTGGTCTTATCTTGGGCGCTCTTGCCACGGCATCGGCAATACGCAGTTGCGTAAATTCCATCTGTAGTGCAGTAATGCGACACTGATGGTTTCCCTGCGCTCCTGCGTGGGCAATACCCTTTAAACGTCCCCAGACTAAAATATCCCCTGCGGCGATCGCTTTTCCGCCTGGATTTAGGTCTCCACAAATCACGATTGTTCCTGGGTGACGTATTTCCACCCCAGAGCGTACCGTATTTTGTAAGTATAGTGGCTCTGCCAAACTAAGAGAAGATTCCTGACCAAGGTTAGTCAGATTATCTTTTAAAGATTCAGCAATAGTTTTCTGCTCAACAGAATAGCCACTAGTAGCTGCTGCTACCGCCGTTTGCCGACGACTAGTGCTAACGGTTGTTAAACATAGCTGAACCTCATCTAAAGTTTCGGCAATAGTTTGCAGTTGCCGAGAATCGAGTAAGCGATCTTTAGCAACCAAACATACTCTTGTTCCTACTTGCCAAGACTGCTCTTTGGTTTGTAACAAATGTTTTAATTCTTGCCAAGTTTCTGACCAAGGTAAATCAGAATTAATCTCTGCCTGAGTCGGTAATACTAGCGAAAGTCGATCGCCATCATTTTTCAGGCAGATCTGGGAATAGCGATTAACCAAGGGAGACGAATCAAGCTGATCGTCAACTTTGTCTAGGGAGATAGTAGGCTCAACAGTCATGCAACCATCCCGATCATCCGTATATCTACGTATATCTACTTTTTAGGTAGTTTTTACGCTTCACATACTAACGTAAGTTGCTCTTAATCGAAAATTAGAAAATTCTTAAGCGATGCCACCGCAGCAGCCAAACTATCTTCATTGCCGACGTTTCCAGGGAATAAAACTACTGGTAAATTAGGAAACTGGGGATGCTCTGCTTCAGTTCTAATTACGGAACACCCTGGTAATATTTGTCCTAAAAGTCTGGCAGCGTTTAAATTTAGACCGACGCTAAGAACATCGTTAGAGGTAATTCCGCCTTTACTAATTAAAAAACTAATCTCTTTGGGCAGACCCTGGACGATCTCCATCAGCAGTGCCGAAACTTCCGTACCGAAGCGAAGTCGATGTTGAGCATTAGCAAAACTTAACTCTTGTCGGCTGGTGTAAACTACGGGGGTTTTGCCCTGATTGAATGCTTGTTCAACTTTGTTTAAAGTCTGTTGCAAAATGATGTTTTTTTCTTGGGGGCGATCGCGCAAACGCAATACATCGACTTCAATGCCGACTACATCATCTTCTTTTAATAGCTGATTTAGCTGTTGAGTAGTTTTCTGCACATGAGAACCAACCAAAACCACCCCTGGCTTATCTGTAGGCTTGTAATCACCCATGTTTTCAGCAGCAGTTGGCTGTTCTCCTAACTGAGCTAGAGAGGTCAACAGACTGGCAGCAGAGCGAAACAAAAAGCGTTTTCCCTTAGCAGTGGCTTTTAAGATTGCCTGGGCAAACAGATCGAAATCTGCTTGAGTTTCGCCATCAACCACAACACATTGATTATCATTAAGTTTTAATAAGCGTCGCTCGATTTGATCTGTGCGAATATCATCTAAAGAAAATTTGACTACTGCCGTGGCAGGAATTTTCCCCGCAGTTTTTTGAGCAACATAGTCAGGTAGATAGCTATGACTATAACCAAACACCGAGTCACGGGCAAATTCTGTCTTTGCCACAGGGGTTTTTACTCCATCGATCAAAAGATAGTGGATGCTGTCAGTGGTAATTCTGCCTCCTTCAAAAAAAGCAGGAGTTAGAAAATGAGCGTCAAACCCCCCTAATTCTTGAGCAATAATGTCAGTTTCTACGGGGTAATGTCCTCGAAGGGTGGAATCACTACGGCTTACTACTAAAAAGTCTTTAATTTCTGCTTGTGCGATCGCAATTTTGAGATTTTGGCAAATTTCTTGAGTGGTTGCTGCTGCCTGGTGCGGACTCATCGCCCTAGTATTGCTTAAAATAAATACAATTGGTACATCATCCTGCAAACCAAGTTTTAGGGTAGCTACATCCCAATCCATGAGTAACAAACAGCTATGTACTGTCTGTGAACCAGTAGGATCGTCGTCGAGAACAATAATCTTCGGCTGTGTTGGATTCATAGTTGCTAACAAAATTTACAGTTGTTTGTATTTTATTTAACTAAATTCTAAAATTTTTAGGCAGTTTATCAAAACTACGTTAGAATTCATGGCAAAAAGTGAGGTATTGGTCTAGAGGTTAGTTAGGCCGTTGCTATTGCTCAAGATGATCGATCTCAGTCATAGTTAATCTATATTTTTTCACTTACAAGTCACTTACCAGGACGTTAAAGCCGTTCAGAGGAAATTATTATCGTGCGTATACCCCTAGACTATTATCAAATCCTAAGCGTTCCTGTTAAAGCTACTTCAAGCCAGCTTGAGCAAGCATATAGCGATCGCATGAAGCAGCAGCCTCGCCGAGAATATAACGAGCAGGCAATTCAGGCTCGTCAAGAATTAATTAAGCACGCCTATCAGGTTCTATCTGATCCCAAGCAAAGGGCTAATTATGATGCTCAATTCTTTGTCAATATGCAGCCCGTATTTTCCATCCCTGAAGCAATAGTATCAAAAGAAGAAGAATCAAAGGAATCAGCTACAGAATCTTTGATTCAAGAAGATCTTCGGCTAGATGTTCCTGTGATAAATCCCACCATAGAAGTTGCTCCTTCACAACTGATTGGCGCACTGCTAATTTTGCACGAATTAGGGGAATACGAATTAGCTTTACAACTGGGGGTAGATTATTTCAACAGTCAAGATTTTGATAAACTATCGTCTGAGCGAGAAGTGGAAGTAAGAACCGATGCTCAAGAAAATATTATTCTTTCCTTGACTTTAGCCTACTTAGAATTGGGGCGAGAACAGTGGCATCGGCGAGAATATGAAAATGCTGCCATTTCTGGTCAAATGGGAGTAGATTTACTCGATCGAGAAAACTTATTTCCTCAGATTAAAGCAGAAATAGAGCTAGATTTATATAAGCTTCGTCCTTATCGAGTTCTCGAACTGATCTCGCAAAATCAAGCAAATTCACCCGAAAGAGTAAAAGGATTTGAATTGCTCAGAGAAATGCTGTTGCAACGCCAAGGAATCGAGGGAAAAGGACAAGATCGTTCTGGTTTGAACTTCGATCAGTTTTTGTGCTTTATACAGCAGTTAAGAACCTATTTAACATCCATTGAACAACAGCAGCTATTCGATCGCGAGGCTCAAAATGATTCGGCGATCGCCAGTTATTTAACCGTTTATGCTCTTTTAGCCAGAGGATTTTGCTTTAAGCAGCCCGAATTGGTTTTACGCGCCCAAAGAAAGCTCGATTATCTCAGCGAAAAGCAGGATGTGGCTTGGGAACAAGCTGTATCTGCTTTGCTGCTAGGACATACGGAAAAAGCGATTCATAAGCTCCAAAATAGTCCAGACAAAACCAAGCTAGAACAAGTTCAGCGACACTCTTTAGACACTACAGATTTGTTGCCTGGAATCTGTTTTTATAGCGAACAGTGGTTACAGGAAGATGTAATAGCCCAGTTTTCTGATTTAGCAAACATGAGCTTAACCATCAAAGAATATTTTGCAGATCGAGAGGTTCAGGCATATCTCGAAGAGCTTGCTCCCCCAGCATTATCATCGAAGATGCCAAATGCTTTTGATTCTCATCAACAAGATACCGCTAATAATCAAAAGAATAAGTTGGTCAATAATGAAGTGGGTTTTTTTTCTCGCTGGCGTAATCTATTTGCGTTTGAAAAGACATCCACTGCATCTAACCAAGTTTCTCAGCCTAAAAGAGAGTTAATTAGCGTAACAGTAAGTAAAGCTCCAACTACTTCAGCCCCGCAGCACAATCATGCTGCTTCTAAGACTAGTAGTAAACCGAGGTTTCGCCAAAAAGTTCCCCAAAATTCTACAGATCGGGTTGATTATTCTGTCCCAGCAACAGCCAAATCACCTTCTTTACCTCTACAGCCTCAACAAAGGGCTGTTCCCCCAGAGGTAATTCAAAAAGCTCAGGGCCAAGCCAGGCAAAAGCGAATTGCCCGTAAGAAAAAGTTAAATTCAGCTACCGTTAGGAAGGGTCGGTTATTTATCTTGGCTTTTATTTTGGGAACGGGAACATTAGCATTTGTGGCTATGAGGCTGTTCTTGAATCCTGCCAAGAATGTCAATCAGACATCTTTGGGGATCGATATTTCTCAGCCTACGGTTGAGTTACCTAACGTTAAGCCTAAAGTTGCAGTCAAACCTAAGGTGAACTTTACCGAGCAGTCCCGGCAGGTGATTCAAACCTGGCTAACTAGCAAGTCGGCAGCCTTTGGCAAAGAACATAAAATTGACCAGCTAAATAATATTTTGGCAGAGCCTTTACTAGCTACCTGGCGAAAACGCGCTCTATATTATCAAAAGAGCAATTCCTATCGAGAATATGAACACGATGTTACCGTGCGATCGGCACAAATCGATCCTAACGATCCCCAGAAAGCCACGGTAGAAGCAGAAGTAAAAGAAATTGCTAAACACTATCAAGCTGGAAAACTAGATAATGCTCAATCCTATGACGATAATTTGCTAGTGCGCTATCAGCTCATATTTCAAGGAGAAAACTGGCTCATTCAAAATACGAAAGTGTTGAAAACCCTCTAATAAAGGGATAAGGGATGAAAGATGAGGGATAAGGATAATCAAAATACTTGAGATTAGTGATATATCGGCGTAATATTACTCCAAATTATAGAGTTCACAATTGACTCGAAAACGATAAAATAGTTTCGTTACTAGCAAACACTTAGTCAATAAAGGACAACACCTGATGCTTTCCTCACTAATTGCTGACTTTCGCATCATATTTGAACGCGACCCCGCAGCCCGCAATTGGCTTGAGGTTTTAGTATGTTATCCAGGCTTACAGGCTCTCTTTTTTCACCGCTTTGCTCATTGGTTATGTAAAATTGGTATTCCTTTTATACCTCGATTTATTTCTCATCTTGCTCGTTTTTTAACAGGGATAGAGATTCATCCAGGAGCGCAAATCGGTAAGGGAGTTTTTATTGACCATGGCATGGGAGTTGTGATAGGCGAAACAGCGATTGTCGGTGATTACTCTTTGATTTATCAAGGGGTTACCTTAGGAGGAACAGGTAAAGAATTGGGCAAACGTCACCCCACTTTGGGAGAAAATGTAGTGGTGGGTGGTGGCGCAAAAGTATTAGGTAACATTCAAGTTGGCAATAACGTCCGTATCGGTGCAGGTTCGGTAGTTCTACGAGATGTTCCCTCTAACTGCACAGTAGTTGGCATTCCAGGAAGAATAGTCTATCGCTCTGGAGTCAAGGTAGATCCTCTAGAGCATGGAAATTTACCCGATTCTGAAGCAGCAGTTATTCGTACTTTAGTCGATCGCATTGAATCTTTAGAACAACAGGTAAAGCAGCTAAGAAAGTCTGAATCTGAGAGTAAATCTTTGGTTGCAGCAGTATTGTCTGAATCTAACGAACTGGAAAACTGTTTCCAAATTAGCAATAGTTGTTTATTGCGAGATAAAGAAATTAGAGAATTTTTAGGGGAAAGTAGCCTTGATGACACGCCCTAACGTGAATCTAAATTCTTAGGAAAAACAATTGTTTGCCCTAGACAAACTTCACTTCAACTATTTAAAAATTCCTGTATAAAACTATTAACTAACCCTGGTTGTTCTTGTTGCACCCAATGACTACAGTTGGGAATATATTTAATCTGCCAATCTCTGACACAGGCTTGCGTACCATAGGTTAATTCTTTCCCTAATGCAGTATCATTCTCGCCCCAAATAGTTAAAGTAGGAACATTTAAAACTCGCCACTGAGGGCGATCGTTTTTAAACAAAGATTGAAAAATACAGCGATAATAGTTGAGCATGGCGGTGAGTGCGCCAGGTTTGGCAGCAGCGTCTTTATACGCCTGAAGATCTGCTGGACTAAAGGCTGTTTTATCGATCGCCATCTTACTAAAGGTATCAGCGATCGCCTGATAGTCATTTAACTGTAGAATAAATTCTGGCAGCCAAGGTATTTGAAACCCAAAAATATACCAGCTTTTAAGTAGCTGTTGAGGAGTTTGCAAGCCTTCGGCAAATTTAGCAGGGTGAGGAATATTAAGCACAATTAGCTTTTCGATCATCTCAGGATAAGCGTAGGCAAAATTCCAGGCGATCGCACCACCCCAATCATGGGCAACTAAGATACAATTTTTATAGCCCAAACCGCTGATAATGCCTTTAACATCTTCTATCAACTCCGACATTTTATATGCTTCTAATTTCTCTGGTTTGTCGCTGTCGTTATAACCCCGCAAGTCAACAGCAACGGTATGATAGTCTTGGGCGAATTCTGTAATTTGATGTCGCCACGAATACCAAAATTCAGGAAATCCATGGAGCATTAGCATCAGCTTTCCTTTTCCTTTGCTGACATAGTGTAATTGGATGCCGTTAGTTTTGAGGAAACGATGTTCCCCGTAGTTTGTTATAGACATACTTATTGAATTATAAAAGATCTATGTAAGTCTTTTAATCCCTAACTCTTGCTTTGAGGGCAAATCTAGCTTTTTTGAGATTATTTTGATACAATCAATCAAGATTTAGCAATGGGCTATAACTCAGTTGGTTAGAGTGTCACATTGACATTGTGGAAGTCGGCGGTTCGAGTCCGCCTAGCCCAATAGTTCGCAAAGCCTCCTTATCCTTACCTCTCAGTCCCTCCTCGGATTAACTCCTCAGAGCCTCATCCGTTGTGATATTTTGGTTTATAGCAGCAGCACAGAGAATGTTAAAAATATCCTCATCTAAAAATCGTAGCAGGTTGTTAGCATCTTCTCGATCCACAATAACTCTCCAGTAGTTAGTACATTCTAAAAACGTTGGACGTTGTGTCCCAAGATTTCTAAATACGCCTACGCCTCTTGCGTTTGTTCTTAGTAGTGAGTAAGTATTGTTAAAGGCTTTTAAACCAATTAAGATAGCTAGAATTTTTGATTCTTTTCTGGTTCTAAACTACCTGCAAAGTGTTGAATTAAACTATTTGCCGTTTGATATCCTTCGCGATCACCTTGTTGAGCAAACAAGTCTCTTGCAGTTCGTAAATCTAGTATAGCTCTAGAATTTCTAACTCTAAAATCCACGGTTCTAAAATATACGCCTCTAGAATCTGTGACTCGCTGATCTAATCCTAAGTCTATGGACATTCCTCCCCTTTTTAGGTAAGCTTGCGCATAATGAGGATTTCGCAGAATTGCATTATCAAAATCTCTAATAGCTCCTTCTTTGTCCCCTAGCTTGCCCAAAATTGAACCCCGCTCATAATAAAAATCTGCATTATTAGGATTTAGCAGTATTGCCTGACTCAGATCGGCGATCGCGCCTCGATAGTTTTCCTGTTCTAGTTTTGCTTTGCCACGCTGAGATAATTCTGTCGCCGTCTTAACCGATTCAGCAGATATGGAGGCTGGCGAATAAATATTTTGCGCTTGGGCTACGGGAATTAAAGCACTAAACAGCAAGACGATTTCTATACTAGTTAGAGTTAACAGAATCTTTGCCGTAATTTTGCGGGACATAAAACAAATGTGGATTCAACAATACAGCTATAACTATATTTTATGACTTAAACAGAGCTAAAAGTTGTAAATTTTATCAAGTGATATTTATATTCAAACCAAGTGACTCAGAAATCTGCTTCTAAACAAAAAGCAATCGCTTTTCATCTAAGCGATCGCGATCGAAGATAAACTACTTACAGCTAAGATGCTTCTTTTTTAGCAGCAGTCTTTTTAGCCGTAGTTTTCTTTTTGGTAGTTTTCTTTTTAGCCGTAGTAGCTTTCTTTTTGGTAGTCTTTTTAGTTGCTGCTTTTTCTGCTAACAACTCCAGAGCTTTTTCGAGGGTTATTTCTTCTACGGTTTCATCTTTGGGCAAACCAGCATTGATCTTACCGTGCTTAACATAGTTTCCATAAGGACCTTTATAGATATTGACTGGCTCTTTGTCTTCGGGATGAATGCCTAATTCTCGTAGGGGCGTTTTTTTACTGCCACCACGTCCGCGTTTAGGTTCAGCTAATAATTCTAAAGCACGCTTTAGAGTTACGGTTAAGACATCATCTTCTTTCTTGAGCGATCGATAATCTCGCTGTAGCTTAGTGTCTTCTGGTCCTTTGAACTCATGAACCACATAGGGACCAAAACGACCTAGAGCAGCCTTAATTTTGCCTCCTGTAGCTGAGTGTTGCCCCAATAAACGAGGCAGTGATAATAAGCCCACTGCCATTTCTAAAGTTACATCATCCTTAGTCGGGTTGGTTTTGCTATCTTTTTTAGGAATCGAACTCATTTTAGGCTTAGGATTTTCGTCTGTCTTATCTCCAAGCTGTACGTAAGGACCATATTTACCGACCTTAAAGTAAATAGGTTCACCAGTTTCAGGATGCATACCGACTTTTTCTGGTCCTTCTTTCTTCTGACGAATCAGAGCTTCTATTTGCTCTGGATTAAGGTCAGCAGGAGTCAAGTCATCGGGAATAGAAACTTTTAATACTTCTGTCTCTCCATCTTCGGTTTTTATCTCGATATATGGACCATATTTGCCGATGCGGACTGTGGCATCTAAGTTTTCTAAATGGATAGTTTTAGCGACCGCAGGTTCGATTTGCTCATTTTTGACATCTATTTGCGTTTTTAGACCAGTTTTTCCCTGATAGAACTTTTTAAGATAAGGTATCCACTCCGCACCACCTGTAGCAATTTCATCTAAAGTTTGCTCCATTTTGGAAGTAAACTCAGTGTCTACTAAGTCGGGGAAATGTTCTTCCAAGAGGGCAGTTACCGCAAAGGCTGTAAAGGTAGGAATTAAAGCTTTGCCGCGCATCTGTACATAACCGCGATCGACAATAGTGCCGATAACGCTGGCGTAGGTACTAGGACGACCAATGCCTTCTTTTTCTAAGGTTTTAACTAGAGAAGCTTCGGTATATCTAGCAGGAGGTTGGGTTTCGTGTCCAATTGCCTCTAATTCTTTGCAGTCTGGTTTATCTCCTTTTTTAAGCGGTGGTAAGGGTACTTCTCGATCTTCTAAAGCTGCATCAGGATTATCTGACCCTTCAACATAAGCACGGAAAAAACCAGGAAATTCAATACGCTGACCATTGGCGCGGAAAACAGCATTCTCGACGCTCACGTCTACCGCAATTTGGGTTAACTGAGCATCTGCCATTTGACAGGCGATGGTGCGTTTCCAGATCAAATCATAAAGCTTAAATTCGCGGTCTTTGAGTCGTGTTTCTTTGGGGACGCGGAAAGTTTCCCCCGCAGGGCGAATAGCTTCGTGTGCCTCCTGCGCGCCTTTACTGGTAGTGCTGTATTGACGGGCTTTAGGACTCAAATATTCTTTACCATATTTATGTTCTACACAATTACGGGCAGCAGCGATCGCCTGTTGGGATAAATGCACCGAATCTGTTCGCATATAGGTAATAAAACCCTTTTCATAGAGTTTTTGTGCCACTCCCATTGTTTCCCTAGCAGAAATGCCCAGTTTGCGGTTAGATTCCTGTTGCAGAGTAGAAGTAGTAAAAGGTGGAGAGGGACGGCGTTTAGAAGCATTTTCTTGGCGATTGGCTACTGTCCAAGTCTTCTCAAAAATACGCTCTTTGAGTTTGTTTGCCTCAGTTTCATTGAGCAATACTACGTCTTTACCTTCGGCAATTTTTCCAGTGTCGGGGTCAAAGTCGCTACCTGTAGCAAGTCTTTTGCCATCGAGAGTAATCAACTTAGCTTCAAAAGGCTTTTTAGCTTGCTCTAAATCTGCTTTTAGATCCCAATAACCCCCAGATTGAAAAGCCCGACGTTCTCTTTCTCTAGCTACGGTTAAACGGACTGCTACCGACTGTACCCTGCCTGCTGACAAACCCCAGGATATTTTCTTCCACAGCAGAGGAGAAACGGTATAGCCTACTAAACGATCTAAAATACGTCGCGTTTCTTGGGCATGAACTAAATCTTGATCTACTTCACGACAATCTCGTAGGGCTTTTTGAATTGCCTCTTTGGTAATTTCATGAAAGACCATCCGCTTTACAGGTACTTTTGGCTTGAGAATTTCTAACAAATGCCAGCTAATGCTTTCTCCCTCGCGATCTTCGTCAGTTGCCAGAATCAGTTCATCTGCTACTTTTAACGCAGTTTTAAGTTCTTTGACTACCTTTTTCTTTTTCTCAGGAACAACATAAATTGGTTGAAATTCATCTTCGATGTTGATGCCTAAAGTTGCCCACTTCTTGTCTTTATAGGCAGGGGGAATTTCTTTGGCTGAAGGAGGTAAGTCTCGGACATGACCCATAGAAGCCTCAACCTGATAGCCAGAAGGTAGGTAATTACGAATAGTACGAGCTTTAGTAGGAGATTCGACAATAACTAATGTTGACATATAAATAGAGTTAATGCGGGTTTAATAGCAGATGTTGATTTTTATAGAGATATATTGACTAATCTATAGTTATAATCCCTCAAACGACAAATATCATTTTGATTTAGTTTGAATAAATAGCCTCAAGTCATAGACTTTATTTGCTTTGGGCTGTTTATGAACCATAGCTCACTATTCGTAAGATGCAACTAATTAGCTATGGTATAAAATATTATTCAGTTGTCAGCTTAGAAGCTTAAAGCTTAATTAATTTCACCATAACCAAAATTGGCTAAGAGTTAACACCTTAATTTCTAAAAAGTAAAAACATAATAAGCTTAAGAAGAAGGTAAATAGAGGATTACAATCCTTTGTAACGCTTTTTTAGCAATTGTTCAATTGTATCTATATCTGACAGTACCCAAAAAACTCTATGGATTTTTCTAGCAGTGTAGCCTCTCAACTTCATGCAGGGACAATTTTGCCCGAAGGCATAGTTATTATTACTCTGATGAGTGTTTTAATCGGCGATTTAATCTTTGGTCGTAGTTCCTCTCGTTGGTTGCCCTATTTGGCGGTCGCAGGTTTATTAAACACTTTGATAGCTCTATATTTTCAATGGAGTAATCCCAATGCGATCGCTTTCCTTGGTTCATTTAACGGTGACAACCTCAGCATTCTCTTTCGGGGGATAGTTGCCCTCTCAGCAATGGTTACTATCCCCATGTCTGTTCGCTATATCCAGCAGTCGGGAACATCTTTGGCAGAATTTATCGCCATCATGCTCACCGCCACCCTAGGAGGTATGTTCCTCTGTGGGGCAAATGAGCTAACCATGGTGTTTATTTCTTTAGAAATGCTGAGTATTTCTTCGTATCTAATGACGGGTTATATGAAGCGCGATCCTCGCTCAAATGAAGCTGCATTAAAATATTTGCTTATTGGTGCTGCTAGTTCGGCGATTTTTCTTTACGGAATGTCATTACTTTACGGTTTGTCTGGGGGAGAAACGAATCTTAATGCGATCGCCAGCAAAATTACCGCCATTAATGGCATACAGTCATTAGGATTAGCTATTTCTCTGGTATTTATCATTGCGGGAATCGCTTTTAAAATATCTGCCGTACCTTTTCATCAGTGGACACCAGACGTTTATGAAGGTTCTCCCACCCCCGTTGTGGCATTCTTATCTGTAGGTTCAAAGGCAGCAGGTTTTGCTCTAGCAATTCGCCTCTTAGTCACGGCATTTGGTTCCCTCAGCGATCAATGGCAGTTTATTTTTACCGCTTTAGCAATTCTCAGCCTGATTTTGGGTAATGTGGTAGCTTTAGCACAGACTAGCATCAAGCGGATGTTGGCATACTCTTCTATTGCTCAAGCTGGTTTTGTAATGATTGGCTTGATTGCTGGTACTGATAACGGTTATTCCAGCATGATTTTTTATCTGTTTATTTATCTATTTATGAACCTGGGAGCGTTTGCCTGTATCATCCTATTCTCTCTGCGCACGGGTACAGATCAAATTAGTGAATATGCAGGCTTATATCAAAAAGATCCTTTGCTGACTCTTTGCCTAAGCATTTGCCTACTCTCCTTGGGTGGTATTCCGCCGATGGCTGGCTTCTTTGGTAAGATTTATCTTTTCTGGGCTGGTTGGCAAGCTGGGCTATATGGGTTGGTGCTATTAGGCTTAATTACCAGCGTCATTTCAATTTACTACTACATTCGCGTCGTCAAAATGATGGTAGTCAAAGAACCCCAAGAAATGTC
Organism: Waterburya sp.; assembly: GCA_965218345.1. Lineage (GTDB taxonomy): Bacteria > Cyanobacteriota > Cyanobacteriia > Cyanobacteriales > Xenococcaceae > Waterburya. The sequence goes on along the minus strand of CBDCKS010000002.1, from coordinate 2,294,271 downwards.
AGAATCAGTTAAGAACTACCCCACAATTAACTGGAAACTACCTGGAATGCGTCCTTTACAGGTGGGAATTGTCGCTTCTGCTATTATCACCTCCCTGGCAGGAATTTTATCTAATCCTCTGTTTACCTTGAGCAGTAATTCAGTTGCTAGTACGCCTATATTGCGATCGGCAATTATTACTCAGCAAATACCTCAGAGTAAGGTTCAAGTTTCCACAGTGGAAGATTTAATTAACAAATAATTTACTCAATTTAAATAATTAAGTTTAGCTCGCTAAGGCGGGCTTTTTTATGCTTAAAAGACGGATACGATAATGGCAAAAATTTCTTCCGAGTTAATGAATACTCTTACAAACTTACAAAAATTACTTTTAGAAAGCGTTAATGAGGCAAAAGCGTCAGAGTTTTATTTGCTAGAGCGTTATGGAGAAACTGATGAAACTATTGCTACTCTTGATGAACTAACAGCAATTTCCCAACAAGCAGCCGAGCTTTATATTCAAATCTCCAGACTATTATTAAGGACAACAGAAATACAGCCAGCCATAACTTCTGGTATGTTAGATTTATTAACAAGAAGAGTTACAACTGTTGAAAATCGAGTTCCTGCTTTGCAACAAAGTATCAAAGAAATAAAATCAGATTGGGGTTTGTTATGAAGAAAGAAAAAATATCCGAACGCCAACAAATAGAAAAAACAGTATCAAGGTCTCGTAAACAAAGACAAAAGTTAGAGTTTGCTAGTTTAAAGTTAGAAGAATTGATAGTGCAGTTAGAGAAAGAAAATCGCTTACAGCGAAGCCAGCACTTAAGTAAAATTTGCTCAAAATAAGTAAGTATGTAGGGCAAGATCGGTTTAGAGTTTTATAGTCATTTCAAATAGAAACCATACGAAAAAGGAAAAATTTTGTAAGTACCTCAAATTCTTCTGACCTCTGACTACATGCGGACAAGTCCTTTGTGACCTCTGACCTCTGACCTCTGACCTTTGACCAGCCAATCATGAGGAAATTAATTGGAATGACTATAATTACAGACTTTAGCTTTTTGCCCGATATAGACCGAATATACAATTTAAGCGATCGCCCTAAATCAAATTAAGATCCAGAAAGTGCGATCGCTTTTTAACTTCAAAAAACCAAGTATCAATATTTTTGAGCAGGAAAAGGAACAGAATTCATCACCATAGAAACTGCAGGATTGGGCTTATGCAAGACTAAAAAGTCCTGTACTCCAGGAATATAATCTACTATCTGGAAAAACGAACCAAAGACTTTGATCACTTCAGCGCGAGTTTGAAAAACATCCCAAGCAGAACCACCAACGCGAGTTGAATATGTCGCTTGGGAGTCATCTGAAGTAAGAGTTAAGTTGCCTTTAGTTTGTAGCTTCTGCATCTCTTCGCTATCTAACAGCGCATTGGCGTGAAACTGACCTAACACCGAGCAAATAAATATGCCACCAGGGCGTAAAATTCTTTGCATTTCAGCTAGCCATAATTCTTGGGTTTCGAGGGGAATATGAGTAAAAACTGAAGAGGCTAACATTAAATCAAATGAATTATCTTCGGCAAAAGCGAGAGGAGGTGTAAGTTCGTTGTGATAAAACTCCATCTCAGGTAAATTTGCTTGACACCATTCAATCATTTGAGGATTAACGTCCGACCCAACTAATCTAACACCATCAATGTAGCGAAAATGCCTCAACAGTCTGGCTGTACCGCAGCCTAATTCATAAATTGAACCAATAGTTCTAGGGTTAATAGAAAAGTGATCTAAGATTTTGAATAGGCGCAAAACTTCAAAATAACCAGTTTCAAAATAAACATCACTATTACTTTGTCTTTCTAATTCCTGTTCATTTAGTGCAGCAGTCTGGGCAATTAGCTCTTTTGGGGGAACTGCACCTGGATTGACTAAGCGGTAGTTAGACTCCAGCTTTTCTTGAACATATCGCTTAAAACCATTTTCCTCAATCTGACGTTTAATGCTGTATACCGTAGATTTTGGCAATATTATTTTGGCTGTTTTACGAACAATATTCAACATAAGCTTTTCTTTGTGTTTATTAAAGTTGGTGAAAAAATTAATCTATTTTGCTTGCTTTTAAGCAATTTTTTTATAGAGGATAATACAAATTTAAATTTGACTCAAAAAATTTAAGAAATTATTAATATGATGTGAGTTTGGGATCACAAAAAGGACAAAAACCAATAGGCAAGATTTATTAGATTTATGAACCAAATTGCGATCGCCATTACATTCATTATGAATAGTAAAGTCTATTTAAGGGGATTAACAGGATAGGTAAGCTGTATTTTGTAAGCTCTACCAACTCTACTATCATAAGCCCAAGCACTTACTGCAACTGCGTCCTTGGGAATCAAATCTTGAGAAAAAGTCTTGCTCCATCCTGAAATTTTATATTTTGAGTCCCCTAGTTCAGCCGCTACATCTAACCTTTCAATCTGAGGTTGTACTAAAGCAAAAGGATGATCGAGATTATCTGGGGTTTGATATGCCAAAATGACAGCATGAGCAGCAGTACGATATTGAGGAATGATAGACCATCCAGATGCTATATAGGTATTATTTTCACCTTTAGTTATACCATCAAACTGACCGTATTTCATCGCCTCAAAAATGCTGGGACTTGCCATTCCCTGCATCGTGTTACTAAGAATTAAAGGCGGTTGTATTATGCCCAAGCGATCGAGTTCAACTATCCTGTCAGCTAAAAATACAGGATCGGGAAAAAGAAATTGTTTTAAACATTCCTCATCTTTGACAGAATATATCATACTTAAGCAGGCTTTGGCATAAAGCTTGTTTTTATGATTGACGACCATTGCACTAACACCTGAAGTAAAATTGGCAGGATAAAGCAGCAAAAAACCGACCATTGATACAGTGATAATTCTTTTCAGCGTTTTTAAATATCTACTGCCTTGAAGATTTAAATGAGGCTTTAAATCTTCAGCCAAAATAGCTAACAAATAAATTAGACCAACAATGGCATAGGTAGAAAAGGTTACATACCTAGAAGAAAGCGAAAATTCCATTCCCAGTTCTAATCTGCCCAGAGTAGTCAAAATTGCACTTCCCAAGGTGTAACTAACAATGCACAACCAGGGAAATAGCTGAAATAAAAGTTTTTGACTACGATTTATTTTAATTAGGTAGAAACATATCAAAGCAATTAGAAACAGAATGCAAAGTCCGATAATTTGGCTAGAAACTAAGTCGTTAACTCCCAAAGGAGAACCAAGAAATGCTAAAAAATAAAGTATGACATTAATAGGTTGAGCGAAGGCATCAAAAAGGTTAGGACTATTAGCTGGGCGATGATAGTTGTGGAAATAAACTGCAAAAGTTAAAGCAGACGAAAATAACCAGCCAGCAGTCATCAAAGTTAAAGAGCTTTTCCTTTTTCTGGTAACTAAAATTAAGGCTGGAAAAATAACAATCCAGCTAATCATGCCATTAGCAAAAGAAAAGGTGGCAAATATCGCTAATAATAAGCTACCGAAAAATTTGATAAACAGAGAATTTTGCGAAAAAATAATTAATAAGGCAGATGTAATTACAGCAATAGGCACAAATGTAATCCACTGTAATCCCCAAAGCCAATTTTCCCATTGCATAGGGCTAAAAATTAACAAATTAGCCATAGCTAAAAGAATTAGTCTTTTTGCCCAGGTACTGTTTAAGGTTATTTTGCTTAAATGATAAATATTAAAAGAAGTAAGACAGGCTAGTAAAATGCTAGTTGTCATTCCGTAGAAAGGATTCCAGCTAGTAAAGCGAGAGAAATAAGCTGATAATAAGCGAGGAAAAAAATTACGGCTTTCATTGTGCTGGGCAAACATATCACCCCAGGTAAGAGTACCTAAGTTGTGCGCAACTATATCTGCACCAAATATATCCCATTCATCCCAAAATAAAATATTTAACCCATATTTCCAAACTAATAATCCTAAGATTAAAGGTGGAATAACTACTAATAATTTAAAGGGAAATTTCTTCATGTATTCTTTGCTCCGATTTACTAAAACCCTGAGTCTCTTTAATTAAGTAATAAGGTCTTTGCTTCACCTCGTCATAAATACGACCAATATACTCTCCAATAATTCCTAGAAAGATTAGCTGTATTCCACCCATAAAAAAAGTGGTGGTCAATCCATAAGTCCAAGACAAAAAGGTCTTACCCAAGACAAGTTTAAAATACAGGCCAATCAACCCTAAAACAAAAGCCACAATGGCGGAGACAAAACCAAATATAGTGGCGATTCTTAGAGGAATAATTGAGAAAGAAAAGATACCATCAAATGCTAATTTAAATAGCTTAGTTATGGTGACTTTTGGCTGACCTTTATACCGAGATCCTCTTTCTACCATAATTCCTGTTTGTTTGAAACCTGCATAAGCTCTTAAGCCACTGAGATAGCGATTGCGTTCAGGCATTTGACATAAAGCTTCTACTACCTGACGATCCATCAAGGAAAAAATACCTGCGTCTAAAGGCAGTTTTTGTCCTGAGAAGAAGTTTAACAGACGATAAAAAGATACAAAAGCTAATCTTTTTAACCAAGATTCTTTGCGTTTTTCTCGTACAGCATAAATAACATCGTAACCTTCACGCCACTTATCGATAAATCTCAAAATTGTCTGAGGTGAATCTTGAAGATCTCCATCCATCAAAATCACAGCATTACCTGATGCGTTTTTAATTCCTGCCGTCAAAGCGGGTTGATGCCCAAAATTCCTAGAAAGGCGAAGAATTTTAATTTCGCTATGTTTACGGTGTAATTCTGATAGTATCTGATAGGAATTATCGCTACTACCATCATCTATAAAAATGACCTCGCATACACCGTCAAGTCGATTGACGACTATGCTTAACTGTCGCCATAATTCAGGTAAGATTGCTTCTTCGTTGAAAATGGGAATGACGATAGAGTATTTAACTTGTCTATCCTGAAAAGTTGCTGAAGACATAGATATGCTGTTGATTTAACATAAAAATTGTGTAAGTTTGATTGATGAAAAATAGCAGTATTATTTTTGAGCTAAATTCTGCAAGGATTATAGCAAGTAAAAAATCAAAAACTGCATAAATTAAAGTTACACAGAACTATAAAAGGTAGAACTAACCAGAAAAAGTGATGACTTTTTCTAGTCAGAGACGAGAAAACTACTTATACACTAGTAATGTAAATTGAAAACAGCTACCATTTTCGGGGGAACTTTCAACCCAAATCTGACCGTGGTGAACACAGACAATTTGATGACACATTGCCAAACCGATGCCGTAGCCTTCTCGATCGCGATCGCGCTGCAAACGAAAATTATCTTCAAATATTTGCTTCCTGGTCTCTGGAGGAATGCCTGGTCCAGTATCGCATATACTTACATGAACTTTTTGATTGGTACGATGCAAGACAGATAAAGATATTTGACCTTTTTCTGGAGTGTATTTAATAGCGTTATCCAAGAGGTTGCTTATCAGTTGTCGGATTAATTCTTCATCAGCATATACACAAGGAATATCTTGAGGAATATCTTTTTTTAAAATCATTGACTTTTCTAAAAGTCTAGAATCAAACTGAGCAATAACTTCTTGGCAAAGTTGTTTAAGGTCTAAAGAGCTAGGATTTATCTGTAGTTTGGCATTTATATTTTGAGAACTTTGCAGTAATTCGCTAATCATACTATTCATAATGCCAAACTGATTTTTGGCGTGTTTAAACAGTTTTTGCTTCAGATATTTGCGCTTTTGCGCCTCTAACTGTTCATTCTGCTCTGATAATTCCAAGGTTTCTACTGCCATTGATGCTGCTGTTAGGGGTGTACGCAGGTCATGAGCTAATATGGCTAAAATTTGGTCTTTAAAACGCAGTTGAGCCACCAATTCTTCCTTGTCCTGTTTTAGAGCAAAAATTTCATCTCTTAGCTGAATTTGTTCTGCATAGTTAGCTTTTTGATTTGTGCCTTTAGAGATACTTTCTAGCAGGTTATTGCTACTATTAACCTTCAATTCCTCTTGAGTAGCTTGCCATTTTGGCCACCATTTCTCTAATTGCTCGATCAGGTTACCACCAGCTAAGGTTTGCCTTGGTGTAGGAGATATTTTTACTAGAGCAGGAGTAGCAACTAGCTTTAAATATTCGACTAGATGTGGCTGTTTTTCAATTTCAATTACATCCAGCTTAAAAAAGTACTCAGAGCTTAATTTTTCTAAGTAGGTTCTAATTTTCCGCACCTGCTTTTGTGAAGATGAGCGTTTATCTACGAACAATAATAGTTGAAGCGATAGTTCCTCAACGCTATTCTCCTGATGGTCAAAATATTGCTGATTAGATTGCAACACTAGATTACGAAAACCCAATATATATTATGAAAGCCTCTACTTTTATAGGTTAAAAAGACAACAGACATGATTGTTTTCTAACATTGACAAAATAGTAGTCATCTTAAGATTTTTGGTCTGCTAAAAAGTAATAATTACTCAGAAACTTCCACTACTAAAAAGCAGTCAATCTACAAGCTAAACTTTTTCTAAAGACACTATGTAAGATATCATAAAATTTACCCAGATTGCCTTAGTTCCCTAATTTAGGTCTTCGACAGCTTTAAGCTCTAAGCCTTAAGCTCTAGGCTGAAAATCAATGGTGAGTTACCGTTCATCATTAGCAAAAAATCGTTAATCGTCTAGCTAACGATTCAACGGGAGTCTTAAAGTCTAACGCTAAAAGTTTACAGCCTCTGAATAAAAAATTTTTAGAAACATTACATTATCATGGCTCTTGGTTACCTTGCTCTTGTCTTACACGCTCACTTACCTTTCGTTCGACATCCAGAAAGCGATTTTGTCTTGGAAGAAGAATGGTTGTTTGAAGCCATAACTGAAACCTATGTTCCCTTGCTTCAGGTATTTGAAAACTTGAAGCGAGATGGGGTCGATTTTAAAATGACTATGAGTATGACACCTCCTCTGGTGTCGATGTTACGAGACGAATTATTGCAAGACCGTTATGACGATCATCTCGCTCAACTTCAAGAATTGATTGACAAAGAAATTGAGCGTCATCAGCATAATGGTCATATGCTTTACTTGGCTGAATATTATGCTAATTCTTTTAGCCAAATACGCAAAACTTGGTTAAATTGCGATCGCGACCTTATTAAGGCATTTAAACAGTTTCTCGATAGTGGCAACCTTGATATTATTACCTGTGGTGCTACTCACGGTTATCTTCCTTTGATGAAGATGTATCCTCAAGCCGTCTGGTCGCAAATCAAAGTGGCTTGCGAACATTATGAGGATAATTTTGGTCGTCCCCCAAAAGGAATCTGGCTACCAGAATGTGCTTATTATGAAGGTTTAGAAAGAATGCTTGCTGATGCTGGCTTACGCTACTTTTTAACTGACGGACATGGTATTCTCTATGCTCGTCCTCGCCCTCGTCATGGCTCTTATGCTCCCATTTATACTGAAACGGGAGTAGCTGCTTTTGGTCGCGATCATGAATCTTCGCAACAAGTGTGGTCTTCCAAAGTAGGTTATCCAGGTGCAGTAGAATATCGCGAATTTTATAAAGATTTGGGTTGGGAAGCTGAATATGAGTATATTAAGCCTTATATCATGCCCAACGGTCAGCGCAAGAACACGGGCATCAAATATCATAAAATTACTAGTCGCGATGGAGGATTATCCGAAAAAGGTCTTTACGATCCTTATTGGGCAAGAGAAAAAGCAGCCGAACACGCAAGCAACTTTATGTATAATCGGCAGCAACAAATTGGCAACCTGCACAGTATGCTGCAACGTCCACCGATTGTAGTATCTCCTTATGATGCTGAATTATTTGGTCACTGGTGGTATGAAGGACCTCAGTTTATTGATTTTCTGTTTCGTAAGAGTTGGTACGATCAAAATACTTACGAAATGACTCACCTGTCTGAATATCTTCAGCAACAGCCGACTCAACAAGTTTGTCGCCCTTCTCAGTCTAGCTGGGGCTATAAAGGATTCCACGAGTATTGGTTAAATGAGACGAACGCCTGGGTTTATCCCCATCTTCACAAAGCAGCAGAGAGAATGATTCAGCTAGCCAATCGTGAACCTGCTGATGAATTAGAATGGCGAGCCTTAAACCAAGCTGCTAGAGAAGTGCTGTTGGCACAGTCTTCTGATTGGGCATTTATTATGCGGACAGGGACGATGGTACCTTATGCTATTCGCAGAACGCGATCGCATTTACTTCGCTTTAATAAAATTTACGATGATATTTTGATTGGCAAAGTTGATTCTGGTTGGTTAGAAAAAGTCGAGAAAATTGATAATATTTTCCCCAATATAAATTATCGAACCTACAGAACAAGGTAGTTTTTTAAAAAGCTCTAGGCTCTAAGCTCTAAGCTCTAAACTTTAAGCCTTTGTATATCCTTAGCTAAGATTCTTGGTATTTACTTGTATCTAGTTAAGGAATTTTTATTTATGACTGACAATTGTTCATTGATTTTTGGGTCTGGGGGGTGGAGCGAAACTGGCAATAAGTAATAATAGTACTCCAAGATTGATTGCTACATCAGCGACATTAAATACAGGAAAGTTAATTAAACGAAAATCTATAAAATCGACTACATAACCAAATAAAAAGCGGTCAATACCATTGCCTACTGCCCCTGATAAAATAAATCCATAGCCCAATTGCTCAATCAAAGTTAGTCTTGGAGTATACCAAACAAAAATAACTAATAATAAACTGACAATTAGCGAAATCCAGCGCAATATATCTACCTGTCCTGTAAAAAAGCTAAAGGCTGCTCCTGTATTAATTACGTAGGTTAAATGAAATACGCCTTTCCATAAGGGAAGACTGTCGCGGACGTTGGTGAAATTCTGAACTACTAAATATTTAGTTATTTGGTCAAAAATTATACCCAAAATAGCAACTAGCCAAAAGCTGCGTTTTCGTCTGATAAATTTACTGCTCATAACATCTAAATATAAATAAAAACGGAACTGAGTTATAATTATTAAGAAACTTTGAGCTAACGATACAAAAGTCTATAGACCACCCATATGTCTCTTCCCATTCGCAACATTGCAATCATTGCCCACGTCGATCATGGTAAAACCACTCTCGTAGATGCATTACTCAAACAATCGGGAATTTTCCGCGAAGGGGAAGATGTACCAGATTGTGTCATGGACTCCAATGACCTCGAAAGAGAGCGAGGAATCACGATTCTGTCTAAAAATACCGCCGTTAGCTATAAAGATACCTTAATTAATATTGTTGACACTCCTGGACACGCTGACTTTGGTGGAGAAGTAGAACGAGTTTTGGGTATGGTTGATGGCTGTGTGCTAATCGTCGATGCCAACGAAGGACCAATGCCGCAAACTCGGTTTGTACTCAAAAAAGCTTTAGAAAAAGGCTTGCGTCCTATTGTGGTGGTCAACAAAATCGATCGCCCTCGCGCTCATCCTGATGGTGCAGTAGATAAAGTATTCGATCTATTTGTAGAATTGGGTGCAGACGACGATCAGTGCGACTTTACCACTTTTTATGCTTCTGGATTGGAAGGTTATGTCAAAGAAACCCTCGAAGAAGAAGGGGTAGACATGGAGCCTTTATTTGAAGGGATTCTCAATCATGTTCCACCACCAGCAGGAGACGTAGATAAGCCTTTACAGCTACAGGTTACTACTCTCGATTACTCTGACTATTTAGGTCGGATTGTGATTGGGAGAATTCATAACGGTGTCCTCAAAGCTGGACAACAAGCTGCGCTGATTAAAGAAGACGGCAAAATTGTTAAATCAAAAATTTCTAAGCTCATGGGCTTTAAAGGATTAGCCAGAGTGGAATTAGAGGAAGCCAGTGCTGGTAACATTGTCGCCGTGGCAGGTTTTGCCGATGCCAATATCGGCGAGACAATTACTTGTCCGAGTGAGCCACAAGCACTGCCTTTGATTAAGGTAGATGAACCAACTCTACAAATGACTTTCTCAGTCAACAATTCGCCTTTTGCAGGACAAGAAGGAACTTATGTAACTTCTAGACAAATTCGCGATCGCCTGATGCGAGAACTAGAAACTAACGTGGCTTTGCGTGTAGAAGATGGAGAATCAGCCGAACAATTTCTCGTATCGGGTAGAGGTGAACTACATTTAGGTATTTTAATTGAAACCATGCGCCGCGAGGGATATGAGTTTCAGGTATCTCAACCCCAGGTAATCTATCGCGAAATCAACGGTAAGCCTTGTGAGCCTTTTGAGTATCTGGTGTTAGATGTTCCCGAAGCTGCCGTTGGTAGCTGTATTGAGCGTCTGGGACAGCGTAAAGGCGAGATGAAAGATATGCAGAATAGCAGCGGACGTACTCAGCTAGAGTTTGTTATTCCAGCCAGGGGTTTAATTGGTTTCCGTGGGGATTTCGTGCGGATGACTCGTGGCGAAGGAATTATGAACCATAGTTTCTTAGAGTATCGCGACTTTTCTGGAGAATTAGAAACTCGCTACAATGGCGTAATTATTGCTTTTGAAGAAGGCGTGACAACATTTTACGCACTCAAAAACGCTGAAGATCGAGGAGTATTCTTTGTCACTCCTGGTACCAAAGTATACAAGGGCATGATTGTTGGTGAACATAATCGTTCTCAAGATTTAGACCTCAACGTCTGCAAAGCCAAGCAGCTAACTAACCACCGCGCAGCTAGCGGAGACGAACTGGTTCAGCTTCAATCACCTACAGAAATGAGTTTAGAACGGGCTTTAGAATATATTGGTTCTGATGAGCTAGTAGAAGTAACTCCCGAATCTATCCGTCTGCGTAAGTTGAAAACTAAAAAGCTGGCAAATAGGTAAGATTGCTAATTGAGATTTAGCTAGTAAACCAAAAAACAGTTGTCAATAAATCAAGCCTAAATGTCTAATTGAATTAAGAAGGTAGCCAAATCAGCTGCCTTTTTTTGTGGGGAACGAGTATAAAATTTCCATTATTAATATAAAACTATGGTTTTCTATGTGGACAGGGTTTAATTTAAATCTAGCTGATAAATTTCTCGTCGCGATAGAGAGGTTAGCTTTGCCAGATGACGACTAGCTTGCGATCGCGTCATTCCCTGGTCTAATAGCTGCTGCAATTCCAGTTTTAGTTCAGCTTCTGAGACAATTAAATTAGTTTCGGCTGCACCTTTTAAAACTAAAGTATATTCTCCCTTGGGCTGACGTTTTGTGTATAAAGCGATCGCCTTAAAAATGCTTCCCCGCCAAAACTCCTCGTGTATTTTGGTTAATTCCCGCGCCAAGACAATTTCTCTTTCTGCGCCTACCGTCTTAGCTAAGTCGGTTAAAGTTTTAATAATTCGGTGGGGTGCTTCGTAAAAAACTATGGTGCGAGTTTCGCTGCGTAATAATTCTAATCGAGCAATACGCTCTGTTTCTTTCTGGGGTAAAAAGCCCTCAAAAACAAATTTGTCGGTGGGCAAACCAGATGCAGCTAAGGCACTGATAACGGCTGTGCCTCCAGGAATAGGAATGACGGTAATGTTGTGCGCGATCGCAACCTGCACTAACTGAACTCCAGGATCGGAAATACTCGGCATTCCTGCATCTGTAACTAAAGCAATACTTTCTCCCTGCTGTAGACGATTGATTAACTCTTGGATGCGAGAGTTATGATTATGTTCGTTGTAGCTCAGTTGAGGTGTCTTAATCTGTAGATGCTGTAATAATTTGCCAGTACGGCGTGTATCTTCTGCTGCAATTAAATCAACTTCTGTCAGCGTGCGAATTGCCCGCAGGGTAATATCTTCTAAGTTGCCAATGGGAGTCCCCACCAAATAGAGCTTGCCCAATTCCAAATTATTTACCATCTTAATTCTATAGGTATTTACTGATGATACTAAGATTGGCTACATTCCCTTTGCGTAGAGTAGTTATCAAATATGTTAAAAATAATCGGTAATGAATAAGCGATCCCAGATTTTGCATGATACTAAAAACTGCAATTAAAGTAATTAAACAATATTTTTCTAAAAGCCAGCCAATTAATGACTCAATTAAACTTATTTAATGAACCCATATTTACACCAAAGTCTAAACAAAAGATAGATGTTATTTCTTTGTTTTCAGGTTGTGGCGGTATGGATTTAGGGTTTCATCAAGCGGGATTCAATATTCTTTGGGCAAACGATATCGACAAACAAGCTTGTGAGACATACGAGAAAAATATAGGCAGGCATATTTTTCATGGAGATATACAAAAGCTCGATTACTCTACAATACCTGATGCAGATTTAATTTTAGGAGGTTTTCCCTGCCAAGATTTTTCTATGATATGGAAGCGTGGCGGAATTAAAACCGAAAGAGGCAATCTATATCGAAGCTTTGTAGATATTGTTGCTTTGAAAGAACCACTAATGTTTATTGCTGAAAACGTTAAAGGTTTAATGACTGCCAATAAAGGTAAAGCTATTAAACAAATTGTTGAAGACTTTTCTTCAACGGGTCAGTATGGCTACACAACTACACCTCACTTAGTAAACTTTGCTGATTATGGAACGCCTCAGCTAAGAAAGCGAGTTTTAATTATTGGCGTTAGAAAAGACATAAAACATACTTTTGAAGCGCGGAAATGCTTGGGTTTCCCAAGCTTATTCCACGCGCTTGTTGAAATTCCCCAACCAACACATACTTTTGACAACTATGTTTCGTCCTCGCAAGCACTTTATGGCGTTGAAAAAGTAGAGCATAATAATCAGCATCAAAACATTCAGACTAGCACTGTTGAGAAACTAAAGCTTATTCCTGCTGGCGGTAACTTTACAGATATTCCTAAAAATTCACCTCACTATGTAAAGGGCATGATATCTCATGTTTATCGACGTTTACATCCAGATAAACCTTCTACAACAATTATTGCTGCTGGAGGAGGTGGTACTTGGGGCTATCACTACTCTGAACATAGACCGCTCACTAACCGCGAGAGAGCAAGACTTTTTGGCTATCCTGATAATTTTATTTTTGAGGGTACAATTACCGAGGTAAGAAGACAAATTGGCAATTCAGTTCCTCCTGTTGGCATATTACCTTTTGCACAAGCTATCAAGCCTTATTTGGAGAAGGTTAAGGCAGAATTATGTTTACCAATTTAGCGGCATTTGGTGGTAATTTTTATAATGTACTCGATATAGAATTTAGAGAGGCTACAAACGTTACTATAGCCTCTGGTTACACATCGCTCGATATCATTAATACTTACACTTCAGATTTATTGTATCAGAATTGCCAATTCTGATGGTAGCTCACGCCTACTTTTAGGAATGGCGTTCTATCTAAAAACAGCCTACAAATATTTGGTATATGGCTTAAGGGTAAGTTGGAATGCTCTGGCTTTCTTAAGAAATACGAACCTGTTACCCAAGAAACCCTTACTGAGTATGGGAGAGATGAGCTTGTTTTTTATAAAATAGAAAACGGCAAATATTACTTAGAGTTTTAGCTGATTTAAGAATATTTGCGACTGCTTGAGATACCCGTGCCACAGATAAATCCTACACAATCTCCACGGTAGTTACAATCCATAGATAAATCATTAGAGGTTGTTTTAGGGAGCGTCGAAAACCTGAGATAATAATCAGCGAGTATAAGATATAAGAACCAAAGTTCTAGTAAAATCTTGCCAACTTAGATAAATATGTTATTTGCTTTTCAGTTTCAATCTCCTGGTCCGATTATTTTTGAAGTTGGGCCGATTGTGATTCGTTGGTATGGCTTATTAATTGCTTCAGCGGTTTTAATTGGCGTTAGTTTGTCACAATATTTAGCCAAACGTCGTGGGGTAAATCCAGATGCCCTAGCCGATTTGGCTATCTGGCTGGTTATTGGAGCTATTCCCTGCGCCAGAATTTATTATGTTTTATTTGAATGGCAAGAATATGCTCAACGCCCTGAAGATATTATCGCCATTTGGAAAGGGGGTATTGCGATTCATGGAGCTATAATTGGTGGTACAATAGCTACAATTCTTTTTGCTAGACTAAATCGTATTTCTTTTTGGCAATTACTAGACTTGATTGCACCATCTTTGATCTTAGGTCAGGCGATCGGACGGTGGGGTAATTTTTTCAATTCCGAAGCCTTTGGTAAACCTACAAATTTGCCTTGGAAGCTTTATATTGCACCTCCCTATCGTCCCGTGGAGTTTTTTGATTCTGCATACTTTCATCCCACTTTTTTGTACGAATCTATGTGGGATATTGGCGTTTTTATTCTTCTGCTGTCATTATTTTTCTGGGGACTCAAAAATTATAATCGTCTCAAAACTGGTACTTTAGCAGCAGTATATTTGATTAGCTATAGCTTAGGACGAGTTTGGATCGAATGGTTGCGTACTGACAGCTTAATGCTGGGCCCGTTGAAAATTGCTCAGGTAGTTAGCTTAAGCGCGATCGCTTTAGGATTGTTGATTCTTGCCTGGCTTTATTGGTTTAAGCGTCGTTTACCTGATGTGGTATCTCCTAGAAGGCAGCAGAAAAAAGCGATTAACGATCGCTAATTAGTAATTGGTAATCAATCTCTACATATTAAATTGAATGACATTAACTAAATCTCTCCTCAAGCCTGCGGTTTATATTATTGGTGCAGGACCTGGAGATCCAGAATTATTAACTTTAAAAGCCTATAGAATTCTTGCTCAAGCAGACGTAATTCTCTATGCTGATTCCCTCGTGCCTAAGCAAATATTGCAGGATGTTCGTGCTGATGCAGAATTAGTACCTACAGGAAATAAAACCCTAGAGCAGATAATCCCCCTAGCTATTGAACGAGTCAAACAAGGTAAAGCAGTTGTCCGTCTACATTCTGGCGATCTTACTTTGTATAGTGCGATCGGCGAACAAATGCAGGCTTTTACCGAAGCGGAGATTCCTTTTGAACTTATTCCTGGCATTAGTGCTTTTCAGGCTGCCGCTGCCAAACTTAGTACTGAATTAACTATTCCTGAACTGGTTCAGACAATTATCTTGACCAGAATTAGCGGCGAGGCTTCGTCTGTGCCTGAAGCAGAGGAACTAAGTTCTTTAGCTGCACACAAGGCTAGTTTATGTCTTTATCTAGCTGCTCGTCATATAGAGAAGGCACAAGCCAAGCTATTAGAACATTATCCTCAAGATACCCCTGTGGCAGTTTGTTACCGCGTTGGTTGGCAAGATGAACAGATTTGGGTAGTTCCTTTGACAGAGATGGCTGCGGTTACTCGTAAGAACAATCTTATTAGGACTACTCTGTATTTAATAAGTTTTGCTTTGCAACCAGTCGTAACTACTCGTTCTCGCCTATATCATCCTGAACATTCTCATCTATTTCGTCCAGCAGGTAAATTTTGTTTGTAAAATTAAGCTAATTGCGTATAGTGTCAAATATAAAGGTGTCATACTACGAAACTTGGGCGATATTTAAGAGCTTTATTATCGTTTCACCTGTAAACTAACTTGGCAGTATAACACTTTGAAAACATTAGTAAAGTTAGGAAATTATCTCAGATGGCAAACACGGAACATTTGGCATTAATCAAAGAAGATGTATCAGTATGGAATAACTGGTATAAGAAAAATAAAAGGGTAGTTCCAGACTTATCTAATGCCAATCTTAGTAATATTAACTTGAGCGGTGTCAACCTTCACAAGGCAGACTTAAGATCTGCCAATCTCAGTAATACAGATCTGAGTCAGGCTCAACTAGACAATGCCAACCTGGAAGGAGCAAATCTTTTAAAAGCAAATTTACAAGATGCTAATTTAAAAGGAGCAAGTCTTGACTTTGTAATTTTTTCTCAAGCCAAAATAAATTCTAAAACTATAATTGCCGATAAAAACCGTTTTGTTTACGATATCGTCAACAATACAGCAGAGAATAAAAACTTTACAGGTGCTGATTTAAGCAATTCTAATTTATTTCGTGCTGATTTAAATAACGCCGATCTTAGCAATGCTAAATTAGTTAACGCTAATTTAAATAGTGCAAATCTTAGCAATGCTTATCTTTATCGAGCAGATTTGACTAAAGCCAATTTGCAAAATGCCGATTTAAAAAATGCTTATTTAAGTCAAGCTAACTTAACTAATGCTAATCTGGCTGAAGCATCATGTAATGGTACATATTTAAAAGATGCAGAACTAAAGTTTGCTAATTTAAAGACAACCAAACTTAGTCACAAAACTATGATGGATCTCAAATGGTACTCAGTTTGGGAAATAGTTAATCGGGGTGCAGTTGGCAGGAATTTGAGCGGTATGGATCTTAGTCAAGCAAATCTGCAAGGAGTTAACTTCGAGAAAGCTAATTTAAGCAATGCTAAGTTAACTCAGGCGATTTTAAACTATAGCAATTTAACCAATGCTAATTTGACTAACACCGATCTTACAGGGGCAGATATTCGTAACGTTGACCTAGATAAGGCTAATCTGCAAAAAACAAAATCGAAGTCAGCAGTTGGTAGTCATGATAATCATTTATCTTCTACTAAAAGTTTTGACCAGTCTAATGTAATGGTTAAAGAAAAACCTATAGCTGAAGCTAAAGCTCTAAATCAGCCTACAGCCAAATCTAATGCGATTGAGCAGGTTTCAACTACAAACAGTCAGAAAAAAAGTAGAAATAGAACCATCATCAGCATCTTGTCATTAGGAGTTATTGTTACTTTTGGGGCTGCCAGCTACTTATTTTTACAGCAAAGCCCTGATTTTTCTGGGCAATCTTGGCAACAAAAGCTAGAACAATTAATTCCAGCAAAATAAAAGACGTTGCCGATTTTGGACATGAGATTAATAGTAATAAATCAATAGTAATACTGTTGGCGAGTCCAAACTTCTGAACTATCTGCACAAATTACTAGATAGAAAAATATTAAATTAGTTTTCGCCTATAGAAATTAGCGAGGAAACTTCAAGCCAACATAGCCCATAATGCTGTCTCTGCCAGGATTAGCTCCAAATAAGTCTGCATGGGAAATATGATGCCAGCGCAACCCTAACATCAGCCTTCTTTCATGCTTGAGTTTAAAACTCACTCCGCCTCCAGCTTGGGGGGTAAAGTTAAAGCTCGCTCCTTTACTGGGAACATCGCTAGTTGTACCCAGGACTCCCGCACCCGCATCAACATAAAGCGACCAATTGGGTTTACGAATAAAGTGCCATCGCATCAAAAGGGCTAGATTTAGTCCAAGAGCATCGTTATCTGATTGATTGAAATAAATAGTGTTTAATTCTAGATTGATGCTGTGACCATTGAATAAAAATTTAGATATTCCTGCACCTACCAAAGCAAAGCGAGCAGGATCGGGTTCTTCATTATCCAAGGTAGTTGCTACTGCACCCTGAATATACCAGTGTTTTTGTCCTTTAGTGCCAAAAGCAGCAGGAGAATCAGCTTGAAGCTGTTTAATTGGAGTCGAATCTGCCTGAGGCGATTGCAAAATTAAAAACAGCACCGACAATAAAAATATCATGCCATGATAAGTGTTATTTTTGTTTTCTGTAACTGCGGTTTTATGCCTCAAAAGTATTGATAACATTATTTAGTTCTTTAAATCACAGTTTATATTAGCTTTTTTTGATGATAAATGTCTTTTGAGAAGTATCAAAAAATCCTCGATCCATCTACAGTAATTTTATTAGTAATTATATTATTACTAGGATTTTGTTTTCGTTTTACCAATTTAGAAAGCAAAGTATTTTGGGTAGATGAGGTTTCTACCGTAGTTAGGGCTTCTGGCTACACTATTCCAGAGGTTACTAATAATTTGATACAGCAAGGGATTGTCGATCGCAAGGCTTTGTTTTCTTATCAAAGATTAAGTCCCGATAAAACTTTTAGAGATAGTTTTAATGCTTTAACTAAAAGCCCAGAACACGCTCCGCTTTATTTTTTATTAATCAGAGTATGGATGCAATTATGGGGAGATTCAATATCTATTATACGGAGTTTTTCCGCTTGTATAAGCTTATTAGTTTTCCCAAGTTTGTACTGGCTATGTCAGGAATTATTTAACAGACGTTTAATTAGCTGGTTAGCTGTCATGTTGATGAGTGTTTCACCTTTTTATGTAGCTTATGCTCAAGAAGCCCGCCCCTATAGCTTGTGGACGGTAGCTATATTATTAATAAGTGCCAGTTTTTTAAGGGCAATTAAACTCAATAATAAGCAATCATGGATACTATACAGCCTTAGTTTAATAATAGGTTTTTATACTTCCCTATTTTCTCTGTATGTAGCTTTTTTTCAAGGTATTTATTTGCTTATCTTATCTAAAAATCATTCAAAACTTAGCAAAAACTACGTATTGTTTTCTATTATTTCTCTCGTAACTTTTATTCCCTGGATATTAGTAATTATTAATAATATAAACCTATTACATAAAAATACTAGCTGGATGAGAGGCAATTTCAACATACCTGATATTATTGCTGTTTATATTGGTACAAATCTATTAATATTTGGCGATTTACCCATATCACAAGACTCTAATCCGATTCACACAGCAGTAGCTTTGATTACAATTATTATTTTTACTTCTACTGCAATAAAAGTATCTTCAACCTGGAAAAAAAAGTCAGCCAAATTTGCTTTATGGTTAACTATTATTGGCAGTATATTATTACTGTCCAACTATATATATTTAGATTGGATAACTATAATTGGCGCATTAGTTGCTTTATGTATCTTGAGCTTATCTATTTATTCTATATATTACTTAATAGTAAATACTAAACGCGATCGCTGGCTTTTTATAATTACTTTGATGCTTTCTCTACCATTACCTTTGCTACTGACTGATATTATCAATCAAGGGCAAAGTTCGACTGCACCCAGATATTTAATTCCGCTACAGTTGGGAATTCTAATAGCAGTTGCATATACATTAGGTAGTAAAATTACAGCTATTCAAAGGCAAAAATTTTGGCAGTTTGTGACCGTAGCTTTTCTAACGCTAGGTATTTTTTCCTGCACACGCAACCTAACCCTGTCGCCATTTTATCAAAAAGGGCGAAATATTAATAATCCTGCGATCGCGCAAATAATAAATCAAAATAATTCAGCTTTGCTAGTTGCGGAATATAGTAATACTATGGATGCTTTTTCTTTAGCCTATTCCTTATCTCCACAGGTTAAATATAAAGTCATAAATCAGGGAGAAAACTTAAATAAATACATTAAAAGCTTTAAAAATATATATGTCTTAAAGCCATCTTTGCAGTTAAAGCAAAAATTAAAAGATAATACGCAAGTTAATTTTAATCAGGTATATAAACCTC
Organism: Waterburya sp.; assembly: GCA_965218345.1. GTDB lineage: Bacteria > Cyanobacteriota > Cyanobacteriia > Cyanobacteriales > Xenococcaceae > Waterburya. Next base: position 2,274,944 of record CBDCKS010000002.1, on the reverse strand, counting down.
ATGTATTTAGTGCTGATGAATTTCCCTTAGATCTTTGGAAAGTTAATTTTACAGCTAATGCCATCAAGAGAGACAATCTATAGCTAAAAACAGTATCATTCAATTTACATACAAATCTGACTACAACAATTTAATGAAAATAGCAGTTATATGTTCCAGCTTGTTTCCTGTAATAGATGGTGTAACTATTGCCGTATTTAATAGGCTAAAGCAGCTTAGTATTTTAGGTCATCAAGTACTAGTATTTTGTCCAGACTATAAACCTATTAAGCATATTTATCCTGACTATCTAAAATATACTGGTGAGATATTTCCTAATGTGAGAGTAATTAATCTTACCAGTACAAAATCTATCGCTTTAGACTTTGAAAGAGATGTTACGATTAAATCATATCAAAGAGTAATTAAGGAATTAAAAGAGTTTCAGCCAGATATTATTCATGTTGATGAAGCAGAAAGATTAGGTTTTTGCTTTCTAAAACTACCTGGGGTGAAGTATGCTAGGCAAAATAATGTTCCCTGTATAGCTTGGTTTCATACTAACTATAGTGATTATTTTGATGATTATTTTAAATTACCACTAGGTATTAACAAGTTAATCAAAAAAGTATTAGCCCTAATTTTTAGCAAAATATATAATGCTTATGATTTAACTTTGGTATCAAGTTCTATAACTACACAAAGGCTTACTAAACTAGGTATTAAAAATATTTATTGTGCTGATTTGCTTGGATACGATCCAAAATATTTTGCTAATAGTAAGAGTTTTGAGTTTTTTAGCGAACAATACAGTATACATAATATAGAAAATAAAATAAAACTAATATTTTTGGGACGTTTGACTCCCGACAAAGGCTGGAATTTTACTTTAAAATCTCTGGCTGATTTATCGCCCGATATTCTAAACAAGATTGCTATTATTATTGCTGGAGATGGCGCACTTAAAAATGAAATAGAAGCATCTTTAAAACAACTAACGCCTAATGTCTATTTATTAGGTAGAAGCGCACCCGAAACTGTACCTATGCTGCTAACTAATAGCGATATATTTATCACTAATTCTGAAAAAGAAACTAGAGGCTTGACCGTTATTGAGGCTGCTGCTGCGGGAATACCTGCGATCGCGCCACGAGCAGGAGGAGTTATAGATACTATTAAAGATGGGGAAATTGGCTTTTTATATCAACCACAGAATCAAGCGGATTTTTTAGATAAACTAAACTTGTTAATCTCTAATGTTGATTTGCGTCAATCAATGGGGATAAAAGCAAAAGAACTTGTTCAACAATGGACTTGGGAGCAAACTATTAATAATTTAGTTAAAATTTGGTCAGACGAAATTAATAAATTAACTAGATAAATCGAAAAGGTGCGATGCTTCCTGGTGAGCTTTGTTAAATTCAATCTGTAAAGACATAGATTCCATTTTAGAAAAAGTTCCGCTCAATTTTAGCCAGGACTTTTCTTATTTGCTGCTTTGGGGGAACACTAGCAATAATCATCGTCTTACAACCTATGAAAGCAAACTCATTTTTCTTTTATCTGCGCTCTCATAAGCCAGTAATTATTATTTCAACTGCGGTTGCCATTTTGTTAATTGGATTAAATCAATGGCTGCAACACCAGGATAGAATTGCTAATGCTTTTTGTGATGTCAAATACGCTCACCAAGGCTCAAATCAATGTCTTAGTCAGAATATAAATATAGCTCCCACAAAAAACATTGCCCCAGAAAACAAACATCCCCTTCAAGCCCCGGAAATAGCCAAGCCAATTTCCCCAGCCAAGGAGAAGGTTCAGCCTCCTTTAAAAGCAAACCCCAAGGTGTCTTCTGTAGTCCCAGCTACGTTTAAGACTACTCAAGCCTTTAAAGAATATAAACCTAAGTATACAATCGCTATTGCCGATTTTAGTAACTACGGCGATCGCTTTAGCACTGACGTTTATGGTCATCCTGTAAATAATTCAGCGATCGCCGTGCTGCATGAAACCGTTGGTTCGGCTATGAGTGCGATTAACACTTTTAGAACATCTCATGATGATATTAGAAAGCAAGTTAGTTACCATGCTTTAATTACTCTCGATGGCATTATTATTTATCTTGTCCCATCTGATAAAAGGGCTTTTGGAGCAGGAAACTCAGTATTTGAGAGTAGTCAGGGAATTGAAACAGTTAAGACTAATATTGATTTACCGCCATCGGTAAATAATTTTGCCTATCATATATCTTTGGAAACACCACTAGATGGACGCAAAAATCAGCCAAGCCACAGTGGTTATACAGATGCTCAATACAAGGCTTTAGCTTGGCTATTATCCCTGAGCAACATTCCAGATCAACGCATTACTACCCATAAAAATGTAGACCGATCTGGTCAGAGATTTGACCCTAGAAGCTTTGATTTTGCTAAATTTTTTCAGATTTTACATACTTATCGTCAACCAAACCAAAGCAAAGTATCTACCCAAATTAAATGAAGAAAATGGTCAATTAACTATAGTAGAGTAGAGGTTGCTGATGGGGAGTATCAAGATTGATCGCACCAGCACAGAACTAGAGTGTTTATTGGCGTTGGATGAGGAAGCCTATGCTAATTTAGAAGCAGTTTGATGTGGTATAGCCGTACAAAGTTGGATTAGGACACATAAGCTATCTGCTCGAAAGTAGCAAGTAGCGCAGCCTGGAGGCTGCCGACGTTGCTCCGCAACGGCGAGACGCTCCAGCGTCTGCAAATAAACAATTTTAAAATGTCCTAACTTTAATGCGTATTGCTATAGTTTACCATTCCCTTTTATTGATAGTAATAAAACCAAAAAGCGTCCAGCTTTAGTATTGAGCGATCGCTGATCGTTTAGCTATCCTAGAGATGATGCTTTTGAAGGAACAATAAATTGGCTAGCATAGATCATAACTTATCAAAATAAATACAGAATTAGAACAGTGACTAAAACTAACTTAGATTTTCTTGCCCAAACAGACCCAGCCATTGCGGAAATTATCAATTTAGAATTAAAGCGTCAGCGATCGCACCTGGAGCTTATTGCGAGCGAAAACTTTACCTCTCCCGCAGTTTTGGCGGCACAGGGTTCAGTACTGACCAATAAGTATGCCGAAGGCTTACCAGGCAAACGCTACTATGGCGGTTGCGAGTTTATTGACCGTGCCGAACAGTTAGCCATAGACCGTGCCAAGCAGCTTTTTGGTGCAGCTATGGCAAATGTACAACCTCACTCTGGCGCACAGGCAAATTTTGCCGTGTTTCTTACTTTACTAGAGCCTGGAGACACTATTATGGGTATGGACTTGTCCCACGGTGGACATCTAACCCACGGCTCACCTGTAAACTTCTCAGGAAAGTGGTTTAACGTCGTTCAGTATGGCGTAAACCAAGAAACAGAAGAGCTAGACTTTGAGCAAATAAGAGAATTAGCTCTGGCTGAACGTCCTAAACTTATTATTTGTGGTTATTCGGCATATTCTCGCACTATAGATTTTGCTAAATTTAGAGAAATTGCTGATGAGATTGACGCTTACTTACTAGCAGATATTGCTCATATTGCTGGTTTAGTGGCTACAGGACATCACCCCAGTCCTGTTCCTCATTGTGATGTAGTAACTACCACTACCCATAAAACCCTTAGAGGACCTAGAGGTGGTCTGATTTTGACTCGCGATCCTGAGTTAGGGAAAAAATTAAACAAATCAGTATTTCCTGGTACTCAAGGAGGTCCCCTTGAACACGCGATCGCCGCTAAAGCAGTGGCGTTTGGCGAGGCACTCAAGCCAGAGTTTAAAGAATACTCCGCCCAGGTAATTGCCAACGCTCAAGCAATGGGAGAAGCTTTTAGAGCTAGAAACATCAAGCTAGTGTCTAATGGTACAGACAATCATTTACTTTTACTCGATCTACGTAGTATCGGCATGACGGGCAAAAAAGCAGATGCTTTAGTTAGTCAAATTAATATTACTGCCAACAAAAACACTGTTCCCTTCGATCCTGAATCTCCTTTTGTGACTAGTGGGCTACGTTTAGGTTCTCCCGCTATGACAACAAGAGGAATGGGGGAGACAGAATTCCAAGAGATTGCTAATATTGTCGCAGACAAACTACTCCGCCCCGAAGATGAGGCTACTCAAAGTGATTGTCTAAATCGGGTAGCAGCATTATGCGATCGCTTTCCTCTTTATCCTTATTTGGAGATTCCTGTACCTACCAAAATTAAAGGTTAAGAAAACGAAAGCATTGTTATAGTGTCACAGATTGTCTCGATTGGGGTAACATAGTCGCTTACCCTTGTTATCCCGCGTAGACGGGACGAATGGGGGGACTTGATGGGACGAATGAATGATAAAGTCACTTTGTTGATGAGGATAAACGCCTGGGGTTTCCCTAAGCGACGTGGACTCCTAAACAGACGAAGTAATCTGTGACCATTGGTCATAACTGTGTTTGCCCTTACCTGAAGTCTACTTTGTACTTTTTTATTAGGTGTTCGAGAACTCCTATCAGATGTCTATGGAACTATATCATCTGATTGCTTTTCTGATTTCTGTAACTTTTGTGTTATGGACTATACCCGACGTTAAGACTTTGGGTCTGAAGTTGGGTATCGTAGATCGACCAAACGCTAGAAAAATTCATAAAGACCCCGTTGTGCGTGTTGGCGGGGTTTCGATTTTTGCAGGAACAATGACTGCCTTACTAATTGTTTGGCTTTTAGGAGGATTTTCTGCCTTAGCTCCCCACAAGTTAAATGAAATTAAGGTCGTTATTATTGGCAGTGTTCTTTTCTTTGGGATTGGTTTTGCCGATGACCTATTCAATCTCACTCCTATTTCACGGCTGTTGATGCAAATTGCTGTGGCAACTGGCTGTTGGTATCTGGGAATTCGCATCGAATTTCTGTCTTTTCCCGTATACTCTTTAATCAAGATTTACTGGCTTAGTCTGCCCATTACCGTACTTTGGTTAGTAGGTATGGCTAATGCGATCAACTGGATTGATGGCGTTGACGGTTTAGCAGCAGGAGTTTCTGGGATTGCTGCCTTTGTAATGCTGGTAGTAACCCTATTTATGAATCAGCCTGCTGCTGCCTTGATTGCTGCTGCTTTGGCGGGAGGTGCTTTGGGTTTTTTGCGCTACAACTTCAATCCTGCTCAAATTTTTATGGGGGATGGGGGAGCGTATTTTATGGGCTTTACCCTGGCAGCAGTGGGCATAATTGGTTTGGTTAAAACCACTTTCATCACCGCTGTTGTCTTACCTTATCTAATTTTGGCAGTGCCTATTTTAGATGCGTCTGCGGTAATTCTTTCGCGAATTCGCAAAGGTAAGTCTCCTTTTGTTGCCGATAAAAGCCATTTTCATCACTGGTTACTCAAATCAGGCATCTCTCAACGTCAAACTGTTTTATTGATTTACACCCTGACTTTTTGGGTCGGTAGTTTGGCTTTAGGTTTTTCTAATATTCCTAGTGGCTGGGGCTACGCTATTGGTGCAACAATGTTATTAGTCTGGCAGGTTTGGCAAGTTTGGCAAGTTTGGCGATCGCGCCATAGCCATAAATAAGGCTAGTTGAATCTTTATTTGTTAAGGCAATCGTCAGTTATTTGGCACTGTTAACGATATTGGTAAGATGAATAATAACCTGCCTACTATCGGTAGAGTTATATGAAGTTATAGGAGTTTCTACAAAAGTGATTCATCACATTTCCATCCCTGCTAAGAATCCACTTCATGTTGCTGGAGTATTGGCTGAATTGTTTAAAGGTTATTGCGCTCCTTTTCCATCCCATCCAGACAGCTATGTAGCATTTGCTGGCGATGAGTTCGGAACTCTGGTTGAAGTTTATCCTCTTGGCACTGAAATGATTCCAGGAGAGGAGGATAAACCGATACAGTACCAAAAGCCCGATTCTATTAATCAATTTATTGCTACTCACGCTGCTATTTCCATCCCGCTCGATCGCTCGCAAATTGATTCTATTGCTACTCGTGAGAACTGGCGTTGCCTGCGTTGTAGTCGTGGGTACTTCGATGTAATTGAGTTTTGGATCGAAAATGCTGTGTTACTCGAACTAGCAACTCCAGAATTGGCGCAACAATACACTACCGCTTTAGCACCAGAGAAATTAGCCGAGTATTTTGATAGCAAAAATTCTTAGTCAGTTTTTTAATAAATAAAATCAATGAGCGCAGAAATTATTTGTATTGGTACAGAATTACTTTTAGGCGATATTCTTAATACCAACTGTCAGTATCTAGCTCAAGAGTTAGCCAGTTTGGGTATTCCCCATTACTATCAAACAGTGGTTGGTGATAATGTAGCTCGGATTCACCAAGTATTAGATATTGCGTGCGATCGCTCATCAATTTTAATTTTTACTGGTGGTTTAGGACCAACGCCAGATGATTTGACCAACGAGACAATTGCCAGCTTTTTTAATACTCCCCTCGTCGAAGATCGGGCGATAATTCAAGACATTACCAGCAAATTTGCTTCAGTGGGGCGAGAGATGACCCCCAGCAACCGCAAACAGGCATTAGTACCCCAGGGTGCAAAGACTTTACCTAACCCTACAGGAACGGCTCCAGGTATTATCTGGCAGCCAAAAGACGGCATTACCATTATGACTTTTCCTGGAGTTCCTTCAGAAATGCACCGAATGTGGCACGAAACCGCCGTACCCTTTTTGAAAAGTCAAGGTTGGGGTAAAGAAATGATTTATAGCGAAATGATGCGTTTTCGAGGTATTGGCGAGTCTGCCCTAGCAGAACAGGTAAACCATCTGTTTGAGTCTGATAATCCTACCGTTGCTCCCTATGCTGGTAAGGGAGAAGTTCGCCTACGAGTTTCAGCCAAAGCTGTTTCTCAAGCCCAGGCTCAGGCAATAATTGAGCCTGTGGCTACAGAAATAAAAAATATTGCTGGACTCAATTATTTTGGTAGCAATGAAGAAACTTTAGCTTCTGTAGTCGGAAAGCTATTACAGGCTGCCCAGCAGACTTTAAGCGTTGCCGAATCTTGTACAGGAGGAGGCTTAGGAGCAATGCTGACGGAAACTCCTGGTAGCTCCAGCTATTTTTTAGGAGGAATAATTGCCTATGCTAACCAGATCAAAGAAGGTTTATTAAACGTCAATTCTCAAGATTTAGTTAAGTATGGGGCAGTGAGTGAAACTGTTGCCGAGCAGATGGCTTTAGGAGTTAAGCAACAGCTACATACCGACTGGGGTATTAGTATCACTGGTATAGCTGGGCCTGGAGGCGATACAACCAATAAACCCATAGGTTTAGTTTATATAGGTCTTGCCACTCCAGAAAATAAGACCATCATTCAAGAGTATAAGTTTGGTAAACAAAGAGGGCGCGAACTGACTCGTTACCTGAGTTCTTGTTCTGCCCTCGATTTATTGCGTAGAACTATGATTGAACCGCTTCGCGGTAGCTCTTAGCTGTTAGCTAATTGATTACGTCTAATGTGAATTGAAGACGTTTAACCTTCTCATTATATTTGGAATTTATCTGTGAGAACCATAATTTATTCCTGGGGGAACTTTCCCCCAGACCCACCTGTTGGGGAGGACACGAGGGGCGAGGTTGCCTCGCCCCCTTGTGATGTCCGTTGACGTTATGACCCTCCCCAAACCCCTTCCGTACAAGTCAACACCGCGATTGGATATGCTCTCTAGCCGAGAGCATCCCTCGCGGTCAAAATTAGGCTTTTCCTCTTCCAGATAATTTTCAGGGGTTCTATATAAAATTAAACTTATTAGAGTTGAGCTTTATAAGAAATCTTCTCACCTTATGAATTATTGGTACTTTCACAAATCAAACTTTTAAAAATTTAATTCACATCAGACGTTGATTAGTAGTCTAAATCTACTAACTAATTAAAACTCTTTATCGCTTCGAGATAGAAGAGGGGACTTAAACCCAAATGCTAAAAGCTTTGTTGAAAATTAAAATGAGCAAACGCTAAAATGCAGCAGATCGAGCTAAATGAATCTAGCCATGTGAACAGTTATCTAGCTTGCTAAATGCTGACTCAACGTTCCAATCATTCAATGCCTTTAGCTGATATCAAATTTAGTTTTGCTGTAAAGCCAATCATAAATACGGTCTAGCTCTTCTAAGGTAACCAAACCATACTGCCATAAAATCATGGGAATAGGTGCGGGCTGCTCTTCTACAGCGCGTTGGACAATATTAATAGAATCGCTAGAAAGAGATAATTCTTCTTTTAAAAATTTAACAAAATTTGTGTACATGGCTGGTTTCATGGCTATTGATCTTTTACTTGAAGTTTTTAGATTAATTTGTAGATATAATGTATTGCTTAAGTAGCAAAAATTAAGCTTAAGCTGCACTAAGACTTAATTCTTACTATTGTTGAAAATAAATAAAATCTTGCCCGTGTTTCAAATCACAGTTGCTTCAAACTTCAATTTTCTTAGCAATTAATTTCTGTACGGTTCAACAAATTAAGAATTTCTATAATGACATATATTGGTCGGTAATATCACTTAATTTCAGCAAGTATAAAAAAGATAATATACAATTGTCATTTTTATACTCTACCTATTGATAGAAATCTGGTCTGAAGTGATAAACTTGCAGGCAAAATCAATCGTTACTAGATAATATTGCATTGCCAACAATTAAGTTGCTCAATATTAGCTTAGAATTTGGAGATCGCCCTGTAATACTAGATTTACTTTAGATTTCGACTCAAGAATCTGATTTACGAATCATTATTTTATCCCCTGCCTTGATTCCTAGCTCTTTGGCTCTTCCGCCTCTTAATTCAATTACTTTATTCACCAAAGCGTCAGGCCCATATATAGAACATGGTTCAGCTTTACAAGGAGGTACATCAGCAGCAATGCTCACAATCTGGTTGCCATTTAAGAAAATCATATCTAAAGATATAGATACATTTTTCATCCAAAAGCTGGCTATGCGCTCTTGGGCAAAAGGAAATAACATTCCCCGATCGTCTGCTAAAGACTCGCGAAACATTAAGCCAATAGCCTGTTGCTCTGGAGTTTGAGCGACCTCTAGTTGAATAGTTTTTCCTGCCATCTCAGCAGCAGCAGTAATTGGTAACATCTGTCCTTGTTGAATCTCTTCTGAAGCATTGGCTATAGTTTTTTGGGTATTAGCCAAGGAAGAACAACCAGATAATAAAATCAAGAAGATAAGGCTAATTTTTAGTTTAATCATTTAAGGCTCTCGTAAAACATAACCAATACCTCTAACTGTTTGGATTAATCTTTTGTGGTTTTGGCTTTCTATTTTAAGTCGTAAATAGCGAATATACACTTCGATGACGTTAGATTCTCCGCGATAATCGTATCCCCAAACGTTTTCAATTATTTCTTCTCTGGTCATTACCTGTTGAGGATTTGACATTAAGTATTTGAGCAGTTCAAACTCTTTCATGGTTAAATCGATGAGCCGATCATTTCTAACTACCTGACGAGTACTCAAATCCAAGACTAATTTTCCAAACCTCAACTGTTGGGAGCTATTAACTTCTGGCTGGAGATACAAATTAATCTGCTCTAACAGTTTGTCTCGTTGATAGGGTTTGAGCAAGTAATCATCTGCCCCAGCCTCTAAACAAGCTACTCTTTCGGCAACGGTTTCTTGTTCGACTAACATCAAGACGGGTATTCGCTCTTGGGTATTTCTTAATTGACGACACAAATCAAGTCCCAGTTGTCCTGTAAAAATCTGGTCAAAAATGACCATAGCTGGTTTGTACTGACTTAGCTTTGACCATCCTTTTGTGACCTTTTCGACAACGACAGAATAACCAACAGCTTGAATATCCTGACTAGCTGCGTGAGCAAAAGTACTGTCGGTAAGTAGGAGAATTAAGGATGGATCTATATTAGTGGTCATATGTTTACCATTCTAGGTTGAGAGAATCATCGCTAATCATTCAGCAGCTAGCAATATATTTTTCTCGCTGTTTGTTTTAAAGAGAGTATCAAATAACTGTAATCAAGGTTGTTCAAGGAAGCTCAACTGAAGTTGGTTTGGCAATATGGGGCAATCCCCAGCCTAGCTTTTCTCTTAGGACACGGAAAAACTCAGGGGATTGGAGACGGATAAAACGAGCAGGATAAACTGATTTTTCGATTTGAATATGATCGTCAGGCAAAATATAGCATCCGCCGTTGCCATCGACTACCATTACCATGCGATTAGCAGTGGCGGGGAATATTTTAACAGCTTCGCGATCGCTAAATACCAATGCTCTAGAAGCCAAAGAATGAGGGCAAATTGGCGCAAGCTGCAATACAGGAACTTCAGGAGTGACTACTGGGCCTCCTGCACTTAAGGAATAGGCGGTAGAGCCTGTAGGAGTAGAAACTATAATGCCGTCTGCTGCTACATCTACTGGTGCGTGTTCACCAATTTGTATTTCAAAATGGCACATACTAGTAAGTGGCTCTCGATGCAAAACCATCTCGTTAAGGCTTAATGCTTCCCATAATAAAGCATTATTACGAAACACTCTGACCGTGAGCATAGAACGCTCCTCTATCTTGTAGTCTTGAGCCAAAAGCTTATCCATGGCTTCGTCTAAATGACTAAGAAAGGTTTCGGTCAAAAAACCCATGTGACCCGTATTTACGGTCAGCAAGGGTATTCTACAGGGAGCAAGTTGCCTAAATGCCGACAAGACTGTGCCATCTCCACCTAAGACCACGGCAAATTTGACATCTCGATCAAAGTTGGATGGGGTCAATTGTTCAATTTTGGTATGACAGACAGGACTGCCTGGAGTTGAATACTCCAGTATGCCTCCTACTCCTGTGGTCATACGTACATCCCAGCCAGCAGCAGTGAGTTTTTCTTCTATTTCCGATGCAATTTTGCAAGCTACTGGCTTGATATCGTTATAAACAACGCCGGCTTTTGGCTTTGGCACAACTAACTATCCTGTGTAATAATTTGGTCGTAATTAAACAAAGCTATGGGCTAAAAATTAACGGTCAATAGCAAATTTACAATCACCATAAACTGAAATTAGATAACCTTTAAATTTTATAAAATAAATTTGAAGCTAATAATAATCAATTCTTAAATTACTATTATCTAGCCTATCGTGGAGCAGCTAAAAATCATAGTCTAGTTTGTTTATCTTAGAGCTAACTCGTCAAGCGAATCTCAAAAAAAAAAGTAAGATCTCTAGACAGTAAGCTAGCAGTCGTTATTTTTTACCGATAAATGCGGTTAATATCCGAGGTACTCAATTTGCTGGTCGGCAGATCTAGCAAGAGTTTTCCGCCTTTAATACCCAGAAGGCGATCGCTATATTGGGTTGCCAATTCAACTTGATGGAGATTGCAGATGACCGTCAGTCCTTCTTGAGTACACAGCGATCGCAATAAACTCAAAACAATGTGAGCCGTTTGGGGGTCAAGGCTGGCAATTGGTTCATCTGCCAGAATTAAACGTGCCTTTTGGGTTAAAGCACGAGCGATCGCAACACGCTGCTTCTGCCCTCCAGACAGGCGATCGGCGCGTTGAAATGCTACATCCAGTAGCTGTACTCGCTCTAGGGCAGCCATTGCTTCATTTAACAAGCTGAGGGGAAAAATCCCCAGTAAACAACGCCATAAAGGTAAGTCCTGCAAGCGTCCCCCCAAGCAATTTTCTAAAGCACTGCGACGGCGCACTAGATTAAATTGCTGGGCTACTGTAGCAATTTGGGTACGGCTGTTACGCAATTCTTGGGAAGAACAATTGGTTAAATCCTGTCCCTGAAACCAGATGCTTCCTTGGTCGGGTCGCACTAGTTGAAGAATGCAGCGCAGCAGCGTGGTTTTTCCCGCACCAGAAGAGCCGAGAATTGCTGTAAATGTATGGGGTTCGATCCTAAAGTTGATATCTTTGAGGGCAAATGTCTTGCCATAAGACTTTGTAAGATGTTCGACAGTAAGCATAACAACAGTTAGGGCAGTTAGGGCAGTTAGGATGGAGACAAGGCATGCCTTGTATGTACTGGGCTAGAAACCTTTCTCTCTTAGGCTAACCTTTTCCGCAAATAAGCACTGAGGGCATCAATTAAACTAACCATCGCTAAAATCAAAATCAAAATGGTAGCCAGACGGGGAAAGTCTAGTAGTTTCAAGCTAACTAGTAGTTCGTAACCAATACCTCCAGCCCCAACAATACCCAAAATTACCGAAGAACGAACGTTAAATTCCCACAGATATAAACTAATACTAATTAGTCCAGGCATTGCTTCAGGCAAGACAGCAAAGGCAAAGGTGCGGATGCGGTCAGTTCCTGTAGCTTCAATTGCTTCAATTGGTTCGGGGGTGATGCTTTCCAGGACTTCCCCATAGAGTTTTGCCATCGAACCAGTGGAGTGAAATGCTACTCCCAGTAAGCCAGCAAAAGGCCCTAAGCCGACAATGGAAACAAAGAACAGGGCAAAAATAGCCGTATCAATGCCCCGTAAGAGATTTAAAAAAAATCTCAGTGGAATTGCTAATAACGGTAAGGGAGTAATATTTCTGGCAACCAGAATAGCTAAAGGAACTGCAACCATAATCGCTGCGACCGTACCAAGAATGGCGATCGCTAAAGTTTCCCAAGTAGCTACAAGAAAAAACGGGAATTCGGAGAAATCAGGAGGCCACAGTCTTGTCAGCCAATCCCCTATGCGAGGTAATCCTTGCCAGAATTTTTCAATAGAGACTTCGGTGGTTTGGATACTAGCCACCAGAATCGCTAAACCTAACAGTCCCCAAAATCCCCGTTTTAATAGGTGCCACAGTCCGCCGCGTCTATTGTGTTCTGCTTGTAAAATGTTTTCGTAATTATGCCGGTAGAGCTTTTCGCTCATTGATGGCGTTCGTTCCGTCATTTTAGTTTGCCCACCAACTTACCAGTTTCTCGAATTGGTTCATAATTACTGCCGTCGGATGCCACAAAACCCGTATAATTTTCTGGTAATAATTCTTTCGCCTGTTCTGGAGATAGATTCACCAAAGCTTGCTGTAGCTGAGTTTTGATCTTTTCTGGCAAACCGCCTCGAATCGCAATCGGATCATTGGGTAGAGGTTCAGATTGCCAAATAATCTTGAGTTTGGATTTATCAATCCGTCCTTCACTTGCCAACACATCTAGGTTACGATCGTAATCTGAGGCAATATCCACCTGCCCGCTAATGACGGCGATCGCTTGCGCTGCATGACTTGCCCCCTCACTATAGTCAAAGACCTGCTTGGGGTCGATACCACGCTGCTTAAATTCGCCCGTAGGAATCAGCCAACCAGAGGTAGACCCCACATCGGCAAGACTTAGCTTTAGCTTTGACCCTGCTTTACTTTGAGCAATTGCCTCGTCTAGGGTATCGAATGGGGCATCAGCGCGAGCCATTAAAACAGAATAATAAGTGGGTTTATCTTTATACTCAACTGTAGCGATCGCCTGAATTGAAGGCTCATTATTATTGGCAAGCACATATCCCCACGGTCCTAACCAAGCTGCATCTAAGGTACGCGATCGCAAGGCTTCAGAAATTCCAATCCAGTCTTCCGTAACTGTTACCTTAGCTGGAAGATTAACCTGTCTTGCTAGTTCTTTAAATAGAGGATCGAATTGCTTGCGGTTCTCATTGGGAGTTGGAAAATAGGGACCCACGCCGAACTCCAACTGTTTTAAGTCTGTCACGGGTGCATTGGCTGCATTTTGGTTCGTCTCAACCTCTGGCTGACCGCTACAGGCAATGATGGTAATTAAGGTTAAAACTCCTAGAAGAATTGCCTTAAGCCAGCGAGTATTAGTTAGCATAAATATTCCTTGAAACTCAAAATTGAAGCCCTCTTAACAGTTGTGTAACAATTCAGTCGTCCTCAAATCTCAGAATTAAGAAGACGAACCGTTTAAAAAGTGCAGTGTCTACATTAGATATTAAATCATTAAATTTTCATCAGATGAATTTAGGCTGAAAGCAATATAAATTTAGGCTGAATGTATAAGACAAAAATATTGAGGTTCTAAAGCATAACTTTGCTGGATTTTAAGACCTCAACAGATCTAATTATTTAGATAATCATCATAGCTAATCATAAAATAAACCCCTCAAAAACGAGGGGTTTACCTAGAACCAAATATAGTCCACATTAACAAGTGAGAATGATATTATCCTCACCTGCACAAATTTTCTGGCGTTTCTTACAGCGCGTTACCACGAGGTAATACTTCTTCAGGGAATTCAAAGTTTTGATGTGGTTGGTCTTGTGATGCCATCCATGCTCTTAGACCTTCGTTGAGCAAGATGTTTTTAGTGTAAAAGGTTTCAAACTCAGGATCTTCTGCTGCTCTCAATTCTTGAGAGACGAAGTCATAAGCTCTTAAGTTCAAAGCAATACCGATGATGCCGATACTTGCCATCCATAGTCCTGTTACGGGTACGAATAACATAAAGAAGTGCAACCAACGTTTGTTGGAAAAAGCAATCCCGAATATCTGTGACCAGAATCGGTTGGCTGTGACCATACTATAGGTTTCTTCTGCTTGAGTAGGCTCAAAGGCTCTAAAGGTGTCAGCTTCGCCACCGTCATCAAATAGGGTGTTTTCGACTGTTGCTCCGTGAATTGCACACAGTAATGCTCCACCAAGTACTCCTGCTACTCCCATCATGTGGAAGGGATTGAGGGTGAAGTTATGAAATCCTTGAACAAACAAGATGAAACGGAAGATTCCCGCTACACCTAAACTGGGTGCAAAGAACCAGCTAGATTGTCCTAAAGGATAGAGCAAGAATACGGAAACAAATACGGCGATGGGGCCCGAAAAAGCGATCGCATTGTAAGGACGAATCCCCACTAGACGCGAAATCTCAAACTGACGCAGCATAAAGCCGATTAGGGCAAATGCTCCATGCAGGGCAACAAACGCCCATAAGCCACCGATTTGACACCAGCGGGTAAAGCTCCAGCCTGCTTCTGGTCCCCAAAGGAACAGCAGGGAGTGACCCATGCTGTCTGCGGGGGTGGATGCTGCTACGGTCAAGAAGTTGCATCCTTCTAGGTATGAGCTGGCTAAACCGTGGGTGTACCAGCTTGTTACGAAAGTGGTGCAGGTAAGCCAACCACCAATTGCCATGTAGGCACAGGGGAATAGAAGAATTCCCGACCAGCCTACGAATACAAAGCGATCGCGTTTTAGCCAGTCATCAACTGCATCAAAGATGCCCTGTTGTGACGGCGCGCGTCCTACTGCTATTGTCATAAATTAGATCTCCAAAATTATGCTTAATAAGATCGTTGGAATAATTACAATTTTTAATGACTTGACACGAAAATACATCAAGTCAATTGTGAGAAAAGTTAACTTTTCTTTACTTATATTACACATAATAAGATAAAGTAACTAAAATTTCCAGATCTAATCCAAAAAAAAAGTTAAAGTTTTCTAAAGAATAGAGTGATAAATTTTGTTTCAACGCAGAAAATCCTTTAGGGAGTCTTCTCTGATTTGCGCCTACCAAATTAAAGATGGGAATTTCTGGGAATTTAGACGATAATTTAACTGTTGCAATCTTTTTTTAAGCTCTATGTTCACTATTGATATTGTTTTACAAGACATTCCTTTACCTATTTCTGTACATCGCAAAGAGTCCGAAGCAGCAAACAGCCTTTATCAAGAGATCCTCCAGGTAATGCGTTCAGGTAGTTCGGATCTCGTCGAACTTACCTGTGATAAAGATGAGCAGAAAAAAGTGGCGGTCAAAGGTAATATGATCTGCGCTGTCAACATGAATAAAAAGTCTGGCGGGATGGCAGAAGGTCGAGTGCCTGGTTTCTTTGCTGCTACTGCCGTTAGCGAATAATGACCTACCTTACTGAGCAAAGGTTGGACAAATCATCAGTTATTAAAGTTAACCACTTATGTTTTCGCTGGTCGCCAGAAGCAATAGTACTAAATGATTGCTCCTTAGAAGTTCCTCAAGGAGAATTTTGGATGTTGCTGGGTAATAACGGTAGCGGAAAATCTACCTTATTAAGACTATTAGCAGGGTTGTTAATTCCTGATGCTGGCTCTATCGTCATGCCTTGTAAGACAGGATTTGTTTTCCAGAACCCAGACCATCAGCTAGTTATGCCCACTGTTGGTGCAGATATTGCTTTTGGGTTGGTGAGTGAGGAATTGTCTATAGTTCAGGTCAGAGAAAGAGTTAGAGAAGCTCTAGATGCAGTCAATCTATTGGATTTACAAAGGCGACCAATTCACGCCCTCAGTGGGGGACAAAAACAAAGAATTGCGATCGCCGGTGCCCTTGCCCGTAACTGTGAAACCATTTTGTTTGATGAACCCACGGCTTTACTAGACCCTGATACCCAACTCGAATTAGTAGCTCAGGTCAAAAATTTGGTCAAGCAGCGCAATCTTACTGCTCTGTGGGTAACTCATCGCCTAGAAGAATTAGACTATTGTGACGGAGCCTTTCTGCTAGAGAGCGGAAAGGTAATGGCAAAAGGAGATCCTCAACGTCTTAAGGAAAAATTGCTGGCAATAGAAAGATAATGAATTGATGATAATTTGATGTTAGTTATCTTTAGTTGTGATAAATTTATTCAAAAAGCTGATGGCTGATAGCTAAAAGCTATGAATGTTGTTGCTGACTGTTTAAGAGTTCAAGTCAGCAACGAGATTCTATTTTGTTTAACTTTTTGTTAACAATTTTGCTTAGAATAAGATTTTAGATTAACACCAATTCTCCTACAAAACCATTTACTACAATGTTACCTCACTCATACCAGGCGATACTACTTGTCGATGGTTACAATATCATCGGCGACTGGTCGGACTTAAAAAAAAGTCGCGATCGCCACGGTTTAGAAGCAGCCCGTTATGAATTAGTTGAATGCTTAATTAATTATACTGCTGCGGTTGCTTACCGTACTAAAATAGTTTTCGACGCTCACTATCAAGATACTCCCCGCAGTGTGGAAGATCATACTGCTGCTTTATCAGTTCATTACACAGCGTTTGCTGAAACTGCCGATACCTACATTGAAAAATTCTGTGCCACATTTGGCAGAAAAAAATATCAGCAAGAGTCTACTCGGTTAATTGTTGCCACGAGCGATCGCGCTCAACAGCTTACGGTAGTAGGATACGGTGCAGAATGTTTGTCCGCTCCCATGCTAGCAAAAGAAGTAAAACGAGCCGACTGCCAAATTAAAAGTAGAACCAAAAAACAGACCAAGAACAAACCTTCTGGTCGTTTTTTATTTAATACCCTCGATCCCGCAGCGCAAAAACGTCTCAGGCAAATGCAGCGGGGTATACAATAATCTTTTTTTTTGGTTTGAATGACTATTTTTTCAAAAAACATTGACAGCTATAACAATATTCGATATATTTGAAAACGTTGCCCGTTGCGCTATGCAAAAGTAAGCAACAGCTCTAAGCCCCCATCGTCTAGTGGCCTAGGACACCTCCCTTTCACGGAGGCGACAGGGATTCAAATTCCCTTGGGGGTATTAAAAAAAAAAGATGAAAGAGTCAAGTTTATAAACTTGACTCTTTTTTTTTGTTTACTTCAGATGAGACTGCTTTTAACTTGAGTTAAAAAGGCTTTAATCACAGGTTTTCCGAACTCTATCAAGGATTGACGGTTTGTTCGACTTTATCTGGAGTACCAGCATTAAAAGAAGGTCTAACTAATGTCGAGATTAGCCAAGAATTATGGATTAGTTACAACACAGTTAAACAAGCCTTGAAGAAAATGTTTCGGAAGTTAGAAGTTAGCTCTCGCATAGAAATGGTGATGCGACTTCGAGACTAAAATTAAAAGAAATAAAACTTTTTTTTTCATTATGCAGTTACAAGCTCGTACCTACACCCCAAAAGAATATTTGCAGTTAGAAGAACAAGCAGAATACAAAAGCGAATACCGCGATGGAGAGATTATTCCTATAACAGGAGGAACGACTAATCACAATGAAATTAGCCTAAATCTAGTAACTAATCTTAAATTTAGTTTAAAAAAGCAAAATTACCGTGTTTACATGGCTGATGTGCGTTTGTGGATACCTCGCTATCGTTTGTATACTTATCCTGATGTAATGCTAATCAAAGGAGAAACTATTTATGCCGATCGAGGCACAACTACGATAACAAATCCTGTCATGATTACAGAAGTTCTATCCCCATCAACGCAAAACTACGACCAGGGAGATAAATTTACTTATTATCGTTCTATTCCTGAGATGGAAGAATATATTTTAGTTTCTCAGCAGAAATACCATGTCATGCAATACACCAAGACAGAAGCAGGAAAATGGTTGTTGTCTGAGTATGAAACGGAAGATGCTTTGATTCAATTAAGTTCGGTAGATTGGGAATTTGAATTATCTGAAATTTATGCTGGCGTTGATTTTGACAATACGAAATAAGTTACAACGTATTGTCTCGCGCCAAGATGTTTTTTGTTTGGTGTTAGATACGGTTTGGGAGGAAAAGGTAATTATTTTTGTATGAGTAATTTCTTGGGAATTTTTAAATTAATAAAAAGATAAGCCTGTAGTAGGTTTATCAATTAAGTAGAAAGTTTTACCAGTAGCACGACAAGATAACTCCGAAGTTAGTTTAACTCTTTGTGCCTTTGCGTCTTGGCGCGAAACTTAGATCGAATAACTTTCTTGACTTAAAAATTACGATTGCGATGCCTACACATCAAAATGCGATCGCTTTACTGACAATAATCCAACAAAACTATTTAACTCGCTACACTTAACTGACTCACTATATAACGCTAATATAATTAAGAACTCTTAAGCATTGTTAAGCACTGACTGTATGTCTCCCTCCAGCAACGGTACAAAACCCAACGGTAAAAACGGTAAAATTCAGCCAGAATCTTTAGCAGAAAATGTCATTCGTATCAAAGGTGCAAGACAACATAATCTTAAAAATATCAACTTAGAGTTACCTCGCAATAAGCTGATTGTCTTTACTGGAGTTTCAGGTTCGGGTAAATCTTCCTTGGCTTTTGATACTATTTTTGCCGAGGGACAAAGGCGATATGTGGAGTCTCTTAGTGCTTATGCCCGTCAGTTTTTAGGACAGCTAGATAAGCCCGATGTTGATGCCATTGAAGGGTTGAGTCCTGCAATTTCTATCGATCAAAAGTCCACTTCTCATAATCCTCGTTCTACTGTTGGGACGGTTACAGAGATATATGATTATTTAAGGTTGCTGTTTGGTAGGGCGGGTGAATCCCATTGTCCTAAATGCGATCGCTCGATTGTACCACAGACCATTGATGAGATGTGCGATCGCATTAGGTCACTGCCCGATCGAACCAAGTTTATGATTCTTGCCCCCGTGGTGCGAAGTAACAAGGGTACACACAAGCAATTATTGTCCAGTTTGGCTTCTCAAGGCTTTGTACGGGTAAAAATAGATGGAGAAGTGCAGCAGCTTGACGATAAGATTAAGCTAGATAAAAACTATAAGCATGACATCGAAGTAGTTATAGATCGTCTTATTAAAAAACCAGGAATCACTGAACGTTTGGCAGATTCTTTAGGTACTTGTTTGCGTTTATCTGAAGGCATTGCCGAAATTGAGATTATCCCTGCTGCTGATGCTAAACAACCGTCGAAGATTGTCTTTTCAGAGAACTTTGCCTGTCCCGAACATGGTGCAGTAATTGAAGAACTATCCCCTCGTTTATTTTCTTTTAATTCCCCTTATGGTGCTTGTCCTGACTGTCATGGTTTAGGCAGCCATAAGACTTTTGCCCCTGAATTGGTTGTTCCCGATCCTCATCAACCAGTATATAGTGCGATCGCGCCTTGGTCAGATAAAGATAATTCTTACTATCTCTCTCTCTTGCATGGAGTGGGACAGGCATTTGGTTTTGAGATTCAGACTCAATGGTCAAAGCTGACAGAAGAACAGCAGGACGTTATTCTTTTTGGTGCAGCAGAACCTGTATACTTCCTGTCTGACAGTCGCAACGGTCAAACCAAAGGCTATCATCGCCACTATTCAGGTGTACTGAAAATGTTGCAACGCAACTATCAAGAAACCAACTCTGATGCGATTAAGAGCAAGCTAGAACAGTATCTGGTCAATCAGCCTTGTGCAACCTGTGATGGTCAACGTCTTAAACCTGCGTCTTTATCCGTCAGTTTAGGACAATACCGCATTAATGATTTGGCAGGTGTACCAATTCGAGAGTGTTTAGAGCGAGTAAATGACCTTAGGCTTACTAACCGTCAGGCATTAATTGGCGAGTTGGCACTCAAGGAAATTCGATCTCGGCTTCAGTTTTTATTAGATGTGGGTTTAGACTACTTGACTCTAGATCGTGCAGCCATGACTCTTTCTGGGGGAGAAGCACAGCGAATTCGCTTAGCTACCCAAATCGGTGCAGGCTTGACAGGAGTATTATATGTTTTGGATGAACCTAGCATTGGTTTACATCAACGAGACAACGACAAATTACTAGGAACATTGAGAAAACTCAGAGATTTGGGCAATACTCTCATTGTAGTTGAACATGATGAAGACACTATTCGCGCTGCGGATAGCATTGTGGATATAGGTCCCAAAGCTGGGGTACATGGCGGGGAAATTGTCTCACAGGGAGATTTAACTACCCTGTTAAATTCAGAGGCTTCTTTAACTGGGGCATATCTATCTGGTAAACGGGTGATTGCTACTCCTCAAGAGAGAAGAAGAGGTAAAGCAGTTGGCATAACCCTTAAAGACTGCCATCAAAATAATCTTCAGCATCTTGACGTAAATATTCCTTTAGGTAAATTTGTCTGCATCACTGGGGTATCAGGTTCGGGTAAATCTACCCTAGTTAATGAAATACTCCATCCCGCCTTGAAACATCATCTCAGTCGTAAAGTTCCTTTCCCCAAGCAACTAGGAGAAGTTGAAGGTTTACAGGCGATCGATAAAGTAATTACCATAGATCAATCTCCTATTGGTCGGACTCCTCGTTCTAACACTGCTACCTACACAGGGGTATTTGATGCCATTCGGACGATATTTGCCGAAACCATTGAAGCCAAAGCTAGAGGTTACAAAGCAGGGCGATTTTCGTTTAACGTTAAAGGTGGACGCTGTGAAGCCTGTAGTGGACAAGGGGTAAACGTGATTGAGATGAATTTCTTACCCGATGTCTATGTGCAGTGTGATGTCTGCAAAGGGGCAAGATATAACCGTGAAACTCTCCAAGCCAAGTATAAAAACTATTCTATCGCTGATGTCTTAGACATGACGGTGGAAGAAGCATCAGAAATCTTTAAAAATATTCCTCGTGCTGCTAATAGGCTGCAAACCCTAACGGATGTAGGCTTGGGCTATGTCAAACTCGGACAACCAGCCCCCACTCTTTCAGGAGGAGAGGCACAAAGAGTTAAACTGGCTTCGGAGTTATCCCGTCGCGCTACTGGCAAAACTCTCTACCTAATCGATGAACCAACTACAGGCTTATCCTTTTATGATGTACATCATCTTTTAAACGTGCTGCAACGTCTTGTAGATAAAGGTAATTCCTTAATCGTCATTGAACATAACTTAGACGTTATCCGTTGTTCGGACTGGATTATCGATCTCGGTCCTGAAGGAGGAAATAAAGGCGGGCAAATTATTGCCATAGGTACACCAGAAGAAGTAGCTCAAAATAAAAACTCTTATACAGCAAAGTATTTAAGACAAGTTCTGCAAAGGCACCCTGTTACTGCTGATTTAGGAGTTGAAAGATCTTAGACATAAGACATTCACAATCAAACGTTGCTATTGTTAGATCGATCCATTCTATATGGATGTCCAGTATCACATAGCCGACTATTTGAATATTTATAGTCATTTCAAATAGAAACCATACGAAAAAAGAAAACTGTGATAAGTGTCTCAAACTCTCCTGACCTCTGACCTCTGACCTCTGACTTAAAACCAGTCAATCATGAGGAAATTAATTGGAATGACTATAAAACTACTTTAAGATGAGCAATATTAGTATTTGCGATCGCCATATGCGGGCTAAAGCCTTTTGATGTCGATTGCGATCGCAATGACCGATATATGGAGCATTTTCAGCAGATATCTCTATCGCCAAAATAGTTTCTAAAACTTCGGACACAGTGGAAACAAGAACTATTGGCGTTGGCGATATGACATCATTAACAATTTGATAAAAACTTTGATTTTACTGTTCTTGCTTTAGAGGTTGCAGTATATTTTTAGGAATAACTCCATGAACACCCTTGACTATATCCACCACTTGAGAAACTTCATAATCAATTGCAGCACTACCAAATAATAGAGCATCTTGCTTGGTCAAACCATATTCTTCATTCATAATTCGTAGAGATTCCCGCACGGCTTTTTTCATCGCCTCGTCTAAATCTTCATCTAGTCCAATTGCTAACCAAGCGTCGGCAGTTTCTCCCACTGGTGATTCTAGCTTTTTATTTTTATGTACAATCAATTGAAAGGTAGGAGTCAAAGAACACTCAATAGCTGTTAGGGCTACTTCTCCATTTCCTTGGGCGCAGTGAGGATCGCCAGAATAGAACAATGCACCAGGAACTTGCACTGGTAAATATAAGCTCGAACCCGCAGTTAGACGTTTAATGTCTATATTACCGCCATAGTTACCTGGTGGTACTGAGTTTACCGCTTCTTTAGCATCGGCTGGGGCTACTCCCATGATGCCCATAAAAGGCTCAAGAGGAAGATCTATATTTGGTCTACCATTAGCGGGGCGAAAAAATCCGATGTTTTTTTCGGTATCAAGGGGAATAACCTTGGTGTATATATCTGCATTATTAAGGGGATATTCATCAGGTAAAGATCCTTTGGCATGACGGTTTGAAATTACTCCATAAGGAACGCGATAATCAATGTCAACGGTTTTTATTTCTAAAACGTCCCCTGGTTCAGCACCTTCTATATAAATTGGACCAGTGATAACATGAGGTCCTGGCGCAGTTCTTTCTATTTGTTCTTTGACCGCTAGCTGATCTGGTAGAATGTCTGCTTCGGCAATTCCTGCCTTAGTAAAAAACTCGACCGTATCACCTTGGTCGGGTAAGATACCCTCATGGGATATGGTTTCTATAGTAACAACATCTCCCGATTTGACCTGTAAAATTGGCTTATTATCGGATGTAAATAATTTTCCCCAAATTACATTTTCTGGTGTAGATTTGACCAGATGATCTGCTGCTATATCATCCTCTACAGATTGTGATTTGGCATCTGGTATGCCAACTAATGAAGCTAATCCAGTTAAGATAGCTACTAGTACAGAATATCGATAACTAGAAGATAATTTGGCAGTTTTCATTTAAATTTTAGTCTTTTCACTTACGAAACTTGTGTTTAGTTTGTAAGAAAAAGGCGATCGCATTTGTAATCAAAGTTACTGATGTTGTTTATTTTTGGTTTTAGATTTTTGTATAGTTGATTCTAATTTTCGGAGAGTGGCAAAAGAGAGATTCTTCTAATTCCAATCAGCAAGCACTATCTTGCCAATTGCACTGCCCTTTTCAATACGCTGATGAACATTTCTCAGATTTTTGGCATTAATTGGCTTAACTATATCGTTGCAGGTTGTAACAATTACACCAGCTTCGATAAGCTGACTAACTTTGTTGAGTAATTTACCTTGTTCTGCCAGATCATCAGTCTGATACATAGAACGGGTAAACATAAATTCCCAGACTAAACCTGCACTCTTATTTTTTAAGGTATCCATTTGCAGTGGTTTTTTATTTTCAACAATGCTACAGATGATGCCCTGGGGTTTAATTGCTTGAGCGATCGCCTGCCAATGCCCATCAGTATCGTTTAAGCACAAAATATAATCTACAGTGTCATAGCCTAATTTCGCAATTTCGTCAGCCAGATTATGACGATGATTGGCGATCGCATTTGCGCCAAGTTTCTGACACCAGGCGATCGTTTCTGGACGTGAGGCAGTGGCAATAACATTAAGCTTGGCTAATTTTCTGGCTAGCTGAATGGCAATAGAACCTACACCTCCAGCACCATTAATGATTAAGATTGATTTGCCTGTATCTGCACCATTTTTGCTGATGTTTAACCTTTCAAACAGAGCTTCCCAGGCAGTAATAGTGGTCAATGGTAAAGCTGCTGAAGTTGCAAACTCTAAATTCTTTGGTTTATAGCCAACAATCCGCTCATCCACTAACTGAAAATTACTGTTGCTGCCAGGACGGGTAATATCCCCTGCATAATAAACCTCATCACCAGGTTTGAACTCTGTTACTTTTTCT
Organism: Waterburya sp.; assembly: GCA_965218345.1. Lineage (GTDB taxonomy): Bacteria > Cyanobacteriota > Cyanobacteriia > Cyanobacteriales > Xenococcaceae > Waterburya. The sequence goes on along the minus strand of CBDCKS010000002.1, from coordinate 2,250,634 downwards.
CCTACTTCCACTACTATACCTGCTGCATCCCAACCAAGAATTCGAGGCTGGTCTTCGACTTTATCTTTTGGACTGCGAACTTTAGTGTCAACAGGGTTAACTGAAATCGCTTTGACTTCTACAAGTAAGTCATATTCTCTAGCTACAGGTCGATCAATTTCAACATCTTGCAGGCTACGATCGTCTTCAATCGGTAAGTATTGGGTTAAACCAACTGCTTTCATAATTTTTGCCTCAAAAGCTAAATTGTTAAGACTGTAGGAGATAATCAATAATTGGTTAATTGTTTGTCAGCTTGAGATTAATTATAGATAAACCTAAAATACTTAAAAACAAGACTAAACCAATTGTATTAGCGTAGCTAATATCATAGTCATATCCAAATGCCTTGTCATATAAATAGTAAACTACGGTTTTGGAGCTATTTCCTGGACCACCTTTGGTCATAACATAGATTTCTTCAAATACCTTGGTGGCTGAAATGGCGGAGATTACTGCTACTAAGAATAAATAAGGACGCATCAAAGGAATAGTAATATCTAAATGCTTTTTCCAGCTATCTGAGCCGTCGATCGCTGCTGCTTCATATAATTCGGTTGAAATTGACTGTAATCCAGCTAAATAAATCACCATGTAGTAACCTAGTCCTTTCCAAATAGTTACTACCATAACGCTCCAGAGGGCTAATTTGGGATCGGTTAGCCAAGGAATACCTTCTATCCAGCCTAGCTGCTGGAGAAACTGATTGAGCAATCCATTTTGCGTATAAAGAGCTTTCCAAGCAATTCCAGCAACAATCATCGAAATTACCACAGGAGCATAAAAAGCCGTGCGAAACCAATTTATGCCTCGCAATTTTTGATTGACGAGAATTGCCAACCCTAATGGTGCAATTACCAAAATTGGTACTACTCCTACTAGATATAGCAGTGTATTAATAGCGATTTGCCAGAATACTTTGTCTTGCCACAGCTTGCGAAAATTAGCTAAACCAATCCACTCAGGAAATTGAGTCAGATCGTACATCTGAGTAAAGCTGAGGGCAAAGGCTAATAGGGCAGGCAAAAATACCGTTAATCCTAGCAAAGCGATCGCCGGTAACAAAAACAAGTATGGAGTTAGCTTTTGTTGCTTAATCAGTGATTTTTGCAGGTTCATAGATCAGTTGCTAGTCATTCCTAATAGAAACCAGACGAATATTATAAGCTGTGAATATTCAAAAGCTAAAAATTAATTGACTTGAAAGAAGTTAGTTTACCGCCGACAATTTTTTGGCAATGGGCATTCGCCAGCCAGTACCAAAGGCGCGATCGGTAATCTTGATTCCTGGAGGGGCTTGACGGCGTTTAAACTCTGCACGAGTAACCAATTTCATTACTTTAGCTACCGTTTCTGTGTCGTGTCCAGCCTTAACAATGTCGGCGGTTGATTGATGTAAACAAATAATGCGCTCAAGTATATCGTCTAGTATCTCATAAGGTGGCAAAGAATCAGAGTCTTTTTGTTCTGGCTTTAATTCGGCACTGGGAGGCTTGGTAATTATATTGACGGGGATTACTTCGCGATGCCTTCGGCTAGCTTCGCAATCGCGATTGAGCCAGCGACACAGTTCAAACACTCTCGTCTTTGGCACATCAGCAATTACCGCCAAGCCACCATTCATATCGCCATAGAGAGTACAGTAACCGACAGACATCTCGGACTTGTTACCCGTAGAAAGTAGCAAATAACCAAATTTATTGGCGATCGCCATCAGCAAATTACCTCGTATCCGCGACTGGATATTTTCTTCGGCAATGCCAAATTCTGTCCCCGCAAACAAAGGATCGAGAATAGTATCATAAGCGTCCATCCCTGGCTTGATGGCTAACTGCTGGCTTTTTATCCCCAAACTATTAACCAAATCCATCGCATCGCTAAGGGAATGATCTGAACTATAGGGAGACGGCATTAGTATCCCGAATACATTTTCTGCACCTAAAGCCTGAGATGCGATCGCAGCTACTAAAGCTGAATCTATACCCCCACTCAAGCCTAAAACAGCCTGACTAAAACCACATTTCCTGGCATAATCTTTGACTCCCAACATCAACGCGGAAAATATCTCTTCATTACTATTTCTGTCACCCAGTCTCCCAGTCTCCCAGTCTCCCTTAGAAGAAGACAGCAACCGATCCAACTCCACTACCACCAAGTCTGTATCAAAACTTTGAGCATGATTGACTAATTCCCCTGCACGATTAAACACCACGCTATTACCATCAAAAATCAGATCGTCATTACCCCCAACCTGATTGGCATACAAAATGGGCTTCTGATAAGCTTTAGCTGCATGATGTAGCATCGCTTCTCTTAACTTCTGTTTACCAACGCTATAGGGAGAAGCTGACAGGTTAACAATTACATCTACCCCTAACTGTGCTAACTCCTCAATGGGATTAACTTCATAGCTGCGTTTCCCCCAAAACTGTTCATCATTCCACAGGTCTTCACAGATGCTCACGCCAACCTTTATATTATCCAAGGTAAAATAATTAGCTTCATATCCAGGTTCAAAATAACGATCTTCATCAAACACATCATAGGTAGGCAACAAACGCTTATGAAAAATCTGCTTTATTTCTCCCTCAGCCAATAAAGCCATGCTGTTGTATAAGGGTTTTTGTCCTTTGGAGTCTGCATGAGGATTTGTTTCTACAGTGCCAACCAAGACAGCGATCTCATCTGGTAATTTCGTGGCGATCGCCTTCAACTCCTGCGCCATCGACTCCACAAAGCCAGAATAAAGCAACAAGTCTCTAGGTGGATAGCCACATAGAGATAATTCAGGGGTAAGTAACAAACGCACGTTTTGTTTAGCTGCGGTATTAGCAGCAGTAATTATTTGTTGGGCGTTATTGGTTATATCGCCGATGGTGGGGTTGAGTTGTGCGATCGCTATTTTCATTGGTTGATGTTTGATTGTTGGTGCTAACTTTAAATAACAGGGCGATCGCTAAGGGATTAATCGCTACTAATCCTGCTGCTGGTATCAAGGCTGCTTGGGAGAAAATAAATCCCGAATAAAGATTTTCGCTAATATTATCCTAATTCTAATTCTAGTGGCATAACCTAGTAAGCAATGTCTTCAAAATCGTAGTTAGCTGAGTTTTGTTGCCTTGATACTAAATTCTGTTGGCGTAGGTTACTTAACTGTTGGGTAGGGCGGGCGGAAACTCTCCCGTTTAGGGAGATTGTTCCACGCCCGTCAGGTACTTTTCTTTGACTACGAACTACGAACTACCAACTTAACAACTTAATGTTTAAGATACTTTTCCCAATCGGATTTAGTATGACATCATATCCGTTCGATCGAGAGTATAGTCATGTATCCCCAGATCTGGTTAACAATTTCATACATTCCTCCTGCTTCAGTAGGGACTCAGATTATAGTGGCAGTGATAGTAGGATTACTAATTGCTTTTGCCGTTCAGTTTTTGCTGACTAATTTGGGATTGGCATTAGGTATCTCGCTGCTTAAATATCTACCTCAAGCTTCATCAAAACAAGCCACCGAATCCTCTGAGTCCAAAAGTGGTGGAATCGACGTTAACATTAGTTTTTTTGCAGGATTGGGAATCTTACTTACCCTAAACACAGTCTTATTTATTGCTTGTTTTTTGGCTGTCAGGTTTAGTACTGCTAGAGATCCTATTTCGGGAGCAACTTTAGGGATTGTTATTTGCTCAATTTACTTCCTGATTTTAATTTGGGCGAGCTACAGTGCTATAGGTTCGGTTACGGGTTGGGTATTTGGTTCGCTAGGGACAAAGTTACGTCAACTAATTAAAGCGATCGCGCTGGCGATTCCAGGAACAGAATCAGCAACTTCTGACGTTTTGACTGAAGCAGCAGCATCAGACCTGATCCAACAAGAATTAAAGGCTGCTTTGAGTGAATTTGACCTGCAACAGAGCATTGATGATTATCTAAAAACAATACCGTCGTCTCAGCTAGATCTGAGCGCAGTCGATCGGGGATTTAGCGATTTACTTAGCAAATTGAACCTAGAATCTTTTGCCGATGCCAACTTATTAAATAAAATAGATCGACAAACTTTTATCGCTTTAATAGATGAACGTACGAATCTTCCTAAGCCAGTTGTTGAGCAAATTGTCGATCGATTATATGGAGTGTGGCAACAAGCAGTAGCTAGGGATGAAAAGCAAGATTTGAATGGGAAATTGCTACAATTTCTTCAGTCGGTCAATCCCGAAGAGCTGCAATTTGAGGAGCTAGCCAAACGCTTGGAACAGATAGTAGGCAAGGAATCTCAGGATGATTCAGCCGATTTAGATCGGCAATCGCCTAAAGTAGATGAAGTAGCTGAAGTCGATGAAGTAGATGAGGTAGATGAAGTAGATAAAGTGCCTGAAGTAGCTGAAGTCGATGAAGTAAATGAAGTCGCCATAGACGATAATTCTAGTTCGATCATTGAAAGCTGGAATAACCTAGACTGGAAAGCAATTAAAAATGCACTACTCAACAGAGTCGATCTTTCAGAAGTAGAGTTGGAAGATGTTTGGCATAGCCTCCAATCTCTATATCAGAAAATTAATTCATCAGAATCAGGGTCAAAGCAGTCTTTTAATATTATTAGAAACGATGTGGAAGACTTTTTATGGCACGCGTCACCCTGGTATTTGAATTGTGAAAAGGGTTGGCAAGAATTTAAGGAGGTAATTTACGATTCTCAAGCAGATCCAGCACAGGTTCGCTCTCAATTAGAACAGGTTCAGCCACAAGATTTTAGCGAACTTCTCCAGCAACGAGACTTAGATGCAGCCAAGATCGATGAAATTGTCGAACACTTAGAAGCATCAAGGCAAGAGGTTTTTTCTCTAATCGAGCAGACAGAATTATCAGAACGAAAGCAGGAATTAAGCCAACTTCTCAAAAACTACTTACAACAAGCAGAACGAACCGAACTGCATGAGGATAATTTAACATCCAAGCTCGAACAGCTACTAACTAAATCGGGAGTAACTACAGAGGTATTAACTCAGTTTTTAGATGATTGGCAGCAGCTAGATTGGCACACCTGGTTACAGCAAAGACAAGATTTAGAGCCAACGAAGCTCAAGCAAACTACAGAACAGTTAACTATAATAGGCGATCGCTTACTTGAAAAAGTAAAAGATCGGCAAGTTCAAATTGCCTCAACTGCCAAGGAGTTACAGCACAAACTAGAAACATATCTGCGTTACACTAATTTAGACCATTTAACCCCAGCCAAGATCGATGCCAAGTTAGACCAACTCTGGCAATCAGCGCAGCAGCAGTTGCCAAATATAGACCGCTCTGAGTTGACCAAGATATTAGAGAAACGTAAAGGAATCGATGCAGATCTGGTTGAGGCTGTCACTACTCAAATAGAAACCAAATGGCAAAAGTCAAACGACTCTATAACTCAAGAAATTTCCCAGCTACAAACAAAGTCTACAGAATTAAGTGAAAATTTAATCAATTATTTATATCAGGCAATCGAACAAAACTCAACTCTGGCAGAAATTGAAGCAGATTTACTACCACAATTAAATCTCGATCGCGAGCAAACAAAGACTTTAGTAAATCAGCAACTGGCTCAATTAAACTGGCAAGAGATTGAAGCAAAGCTCAAACAAGCTCAAAAATATAGCGAAACAAAAATCCAAACGACAATTAAACAGGCACGAGAAACAACTCGTAAGCTGATAAAAACTCCAAGACGCTGGGCAACTCGCACTACTGGACAAGCTAAAAATGCAGTTGATGAACTGGTAGATTTTTTTAGCCACAGTAATAAAGTTGAATTTACTTCAGAACACCTCGAACACGAGCTTAAAAGCATTTTCAATCGCTCAAAAACACTGTTCGATTCAGAGCATGATTCTGCTGTCGCTGGTGGCGATCGCCCGATCAAATCAACTCTGGCAAGTGTTACCAAGTCTCTTTCTGAGCGACAGGATCTTACTGCCGTTGAGATAGAAAAAATCAGCGATCGCTTTGTAACCATTACTCAGCAACTATCCCAAGAGATTAGAACCGAGCAAGAGCAAACTAACGAACTTGTTGAAGATCTACAGGATCGCCTTGGCGAATATCTCAGTTCACTCGATTTATTTCATCTCGATTATGAACGCATTAAAGATAGCCTGGCTAATTTTGACTTCCAATCTTTGAGTGATTCGTGGCAAAAAACGATAGCAGAAATACCTTTAGAAGAATTAGGCGATCGCTTAGAACAATTAAGCCACGAAACTCTATCAACAATTACTGATACCAATGAGCTATTTCACGACTCAACTTGGCAGCAAATTCAAGGAATACAAGATTATGTCGCCCAGCAAATTGAAACCGTTAAAATGACGGTTGACGAACGGTCTCAAAATCTCAAACAACAAACCTTACAGCAAGTAGAGGCAGCCAGAAAAGCGATCGCTGCTGCTGCTTACTGGATCTTCGCTATTTGCTTTACTTCTGCTGTAGCTTCTGCTTTGGCGGGGTTTTTGGCAACTAAAGTTTTTGTTTAAACTCTAATGTTTAGAAGTTACTTCTGGACTTAGATTGCGCCTGGCAACTTCAGCATCATAGGTAAGCATTTGCCCCGAACTCAGACGCTTCATATAGTCTTTGAGTTCTGAAGCTATCGCTCCTGACAGCATATAACAGCCGATTAAATTAGGAATTGACATTGCCAAAATCATCATGTCACTAAAATCTAGCACTGCACCCAGGTTAACTACCGAGCCTAGAAATACGCAAAAGACAAACAGAGCCTTGTAAACTAGGATGCTACCATTGCCAAATAAATATTCCCAAGCTTTTTCACCATAATAACTCCAAGAAATCATAGTTGAAAAAGCAAATAAGGCTACGGCGATCGCCAAAATTACAGGAAACCAATTAGCCACCGTAGCAAAAGATTCAGTGGTCAATAGCACCCCGTCATCTATAGAAGCATCTTGATAAGTTCCTGTAATGACAATGACTAAAGCGGTCATATTACAGATAATAATTGTATCGATTAAAGGCTCTAATAAAGCTACCAAGCCTTCTCTAAGAGGTTCGTCGGTACGTGCTGCTGAATGAGCGATCGCCGCAGAGCCAACTCCTGCTTCATTAGAAAAAGCACTGCGTCTAATTCCCTGCACCATTACCCCAATAACGCCACCGCCAACGGCTTGAGGCGAAAAAGCTCCAGTGAAAATAGTAGCGATCGCATTGGGAATTTGAGTAAAGTTGCTCAAAATAATCCATAAACAAGAAGCAATATAAATTATTGCCATCAAAGGAACTAGACTGCCCGTAATCGAGGCAATGCGAGTGAGACCGCCAATAATTACCACTCCTACCAAAGCAGCGACGATTATACCAAAGAGCCAGCTAGGCAAACTAGGAATAATATTGGCTACAGCGACATAAGACTGGTTTGCCTGGAACATATTGCCTCCCCCGAAAGAGCCACAAATACAGAGAATGGCAAACAAAGCTGCTAAACCTTTGCCTAGAGGACGTAAGCCCATATCTGATAGGGGACGAGAAATGTAGTACATTGGTCCGCCAGCTATCAAGCCGTCTGCTTTAACTCGTCGATATTTCTGAGATAGGCTACACTCAGTAAACTTACTGGACATCCCAAAAAAGCCTCCCAGGGTCATCCACAACACCGCTCCAGGTCCTCCAGTCTGTACGGCGATCGCTACCCCTGCAATGTTACCTAATCCTACTGTTCCCGATAGTGCCGTTGCCAGTGCCTGAAAGTGAGATACCTCACCAGCATCGTTAGGATCGTCATATTTACCCTGCACAATATCGATAGCGTGCTTTAAACCGCGAATATTAACAAATCCCATTCGCAGCGTAAAGAAAATTGAGCCACAGATTAACCACAGCACAATTAGAGGAAAACCAGCAATTTCAAAAAAGAGTACTTTATCTAAAACATCAACAAGTTTGGAGAAAACGCTGTCAAGCGCGCCAATAAAGCCTCCCTATGCTTCTGACTCCGCAGCTAGAGCTACGTTCGGCAGAGCAAAGCTGAATACTATGACCAAAGCCAAACATAATGTCCACTTATGTTTGAATTTAGATGATTGTTTTACAAGCTGCATTTTCAGCTTTGCGATCGAGCATTGAATATTTCTCATAAGTATTTGTAGTCTTTATTATGATGAAAATTTTGTTGTAGTGTTTGGATAACCCACGTAATTTTAAAATAAAAGAAGCATTTTTATTTTAATTAGCAAAGCTGGCTCAATTATTATGTTTTATAAAAAGATAAGCGGTAACATTTTCTACAAAAAATGCCATAATTATTTTGTTCTTTGTCAAAGCTTTGACTTATAATTTCTAAGTCTTGGCTTTTGACTTAAGTTTTAAATAGTTTATTTAAGGGTAAACAGTAGTTAATTGATAGCAGCCTATATAAAAAAGTAAAATTTAAATCTACAAAAAGAATGTCATAACATTATTATTTAATGCAGATAATTTTTAAGCTGGCATTAGTATATTAACTACTGTTGCTAAATGGCGATGCCTACGGCTAGCTTCGCGATCGCCAGAATATTCTACTTTAACTTTAGTACCTAGTGTAGAGTACAAGTAAGAGGCAAATAACTATAGAAAACATATATGTCATGCAAACTTTTGCAGATCCAAAACTAGCCAAAATTGTTGCTCAACTTAATGTCACTTCCTATGATGAAATTATTGAGCTTGATGCCTGTCGGCAGGGAATAAGCGATCTTTTAGGAATAGAAAACCTCGGAAATCTCCGTAAACTACACCTTGGACACAACCAGATCCACGACCTTACACCGTTGGCATCTTTGACGAAACTTACAGGTTTGTTCTTAAATCACAATCAGATTGAGTCACTTAAGCCACTCAATGCACTCACAGCTTTACCTGCGTTAGATCTCAGCCATAATCGTATCCACGATCTCTCATCACTTGCTAATGAGTCTAAGTTAACGTGGTTAAATCTTTCGCACAATAATATTAGCGATGTCTCTGCACTAAAATCACATTCCTATCTGACACAACTCAACCTCAGCAGTAATTTTCTTGAGAATGTATCCATTTTTATAGAACTTACACGATTACGTTCGCTTATCTTGTGTGATAACCTCATATCAGAGCTTCCTTGTCTTACACTATCGAGATTGCATACACTCGATCTTTCACAAAATGCGATCGCAGACGCTTCACAACTTGCTAACTTATTCAATTTACGAAATCTTAACTTGAGTGCTAACCAAATACAAGATTTATCTTGGATATCCTTACTTACAAAACTAAATACATTAAATCTTTCCGAGAATCAGCTCTATGACCTTCACCCAATTGCTGATCTTAAAGAACTAACTTCCCTTTATCTCTGGCATACTAATGTTCGAGATATTAACTGTTTAAAGTTTTTGACAAAACTGATGGAGTTAGGGTTAGCTGACAACCAAATTAATGATGTTAGTGGGTTACTCAATCTCGATAAGCTCGATTTACTCTTCCTTGGGGGTAATGACAATATTCCTGAAAACCAGCTTCAGAAGCTTGATATGAAAAACATGAGCGATTTTCGCCGTCCTGATTGGAAATAGCAAATAGTAAATTGACCATTAACCTAGATCCTTGACCGTTGCTGAATAGCGATCGCCAAAATATTCTACTTCAACTTTAGTGCCAGAGGAAGAGTAACCAAGAGGTAAGTAGGCATAAGCAACGCACTGACCCAAACTGTAACCATAACCTGCACTAGTGGCATAACCTAATACTTTTTCTCCTGCTAAAATTGGCTCTTTACCCATAATCGCTACGCTTGGGTCATCTAAGGTTAAATAACAGAGTTTACGGCTGAGATACTTTTTGCGCTGAAGTAAAGCATCTCGACCGATAAATTCGCCTTTATGGGGCTTAACGGCAAAACCCAAACCAGCTTCATAAGGGTCGTATTCGGTATGAATATCCGTACCCCAAGCTAGATAGCCTTTTTCTAAACGTAGAGACTCAAACGCACCTACCCCAGCAGCAATGATATTGTAGGGTTGACCAGCTTGCCAAAGTAAATCCCATAGCTTTAATCCAGATTCAGTAGGAACATAGATTTCCCAGCCTGATTCTCCAACATAGGATACGCCCACGGCTAAAGCGGGAATTGCGCCCAGATAAATCTGGCGGGCGGTAAAGAAAGTCAAACCTTTATCTAAAACATCCGCATCCATGACTGCTGATAGTACCTTTGGTGCTAATGGTCCCCATAACCCCAGGCAGCAATAACTAGAAGATACATCGGTAATTTTAACCGAATTGTCTTGGGGCAAATGCGATCGCATCCAGGCTAAATCGTGACCGCCCACTGCACCCCCAGTTACTACCCAAAACCGATCTTTATCCAGACAAGTTATGGTTAGATCGCACATGATGCCACCGTTAGCATCTAGCATGGAGGTATAAGTTACTTTTCCCGTAGTGGGATTAATCTGATTAGCGCACAGATATTGCAGATATTCTGAAGCTTTCTCACCCGTGACTTCAAGCTTGGTAAAGCTTGTCAGGTCATAAATGGCAACACCTTCACGAGTTGCTAAATGTTCTGCACCTTGGATGATTGACCAGTTTTGTGCCGACCAGCCCTGACGTTCTGGAATAGTATATTTCTCTAATAGCTTGGCATTAGATTCAAACCATTGGGGACGTTCCCAGCCAGCACTGGTAAAGAACACTGCCCCCAACTCCTGCAAGCGCGGGTAAAAAGGACTTACCCGCAGTTGGCGAGAATGAGTCGGTTGCGCTAGAGGATGAATGATATCGTAAACTTCTCGATACTGTTGGGCTGCACTTTCCCAGATATATGCACGGCTTTGAGCAACTTGAGAAAAGCGGTTAAGATCGCATTCATGTAGATCGAGACTGGGAATTCCTCTCGTCATCAATTCCGCTACCATTTTACCCACGCCACCACCATGAGTGACCCAAACTGCTTCGGCTACCCAAAAGCCTTTGACTTGAGAAGATTCGCCAATTATAGGAAAGCCATCAGGGGTAAAAGACATCATGCCGTTTATTTTATAAGGCAACTCCGCCTCAGCTAAACTCGGCAGCAGTTCAACTGTAGATTGCCATGCTGCTTGAAAATGTGATTCGGTAAATTGCTTTACCGAAGGCATCATTGGCGACTCTTTTTTGGAGAGGATATCTTTGGGGTCTACTAATAAAGGTTCATGTTGATAAGAGCCAATGCCGTAACAGTCGGAGTGTTGGCGAAAATACATCGACCGATCTTGATGACGCAGGATCGGATGCACCACCTCGCGAGTTTCTCCTGCTAATTTGGATAGAGGTGCAGTTTTTACATACTGATGCTGTACGGGAACTAAAGGAATCACTTCTCCCACCATCTCGCCGATAAGAGGTCCCCAAATGCCAGCACAAACGACAACTTTCTCGGTGGCAATATTACCTTTATCGGTTACTACAGACTTGACTTGCCCCTGTTCTACTTCAATATCTAATACCTTGGTATCGCCATAAAACCTAGCTGCATCAGAATTGATGGCAAAGTTAGCTAGAGCTTCGGCAGCTATTACCGCTTTAGCAATACCGTCAGTAGGAACATAATAAGCACCGACTATTTTAGTTTCATCAAGCAGAGGCAGTTTTTCTTTTGCCTGTTGGGGAGTAAGTATCGCACCTTCAATACCCCAGGATTTTGCCCATCCTAGTTTGCGCTTTAGTTCTTGCCAACGGGCTTCGGTGTAAGCCACTTCTACGCTACCCACATCATAGAAAGCCGAACCTTCACTACTTTCTAGCTGGCTGTAAAGCTCTACTGTGTATTTTGCCAGTCGGGTCATGGTCTGAGAAGAGTTGGTTTGAAAAATCAAACCTGGGGCATGGGAAGTAGAACCGCCAGTAGCAAATAGAGAACCGCGATCGATAACTACAATGTCGCGCCAGCCTAGTTTTGCTAGATGGTAAGCGGTACTACAGCCAACGATTCCCGCACCGATAATTACCAGTTTTGCCTTATTTTCCATGGTTATAAAATTTGCCAGTTAGAAGTCAGGAGTCAGGAGTTAGAATAATCTACCTATTACTTATTACCTATTACTTATTGCTTTAGCGACCAAACGTTGAAATTGATGAACGGTCGCTTCCAAAGCAGGAGAGAAGCAGCCACCGTTAAAGGCAGGTGAGTTTCTGCCTTTTTGCATCCGTTCGATGGTTTCTAAATCTTCATCGTTAGTAATTTTCCATAGGTCAATTGGAATCTGGCGTAAAGCTTCATATTCAATATTGTCTGCCCCGTCGCCGATAAAATAAAATGTCATTCTTTCTACCGAACGACTGGGACTGAGGGGATTAACGGTCAAAGCTAAAAAATAGTCGGGGTGAATGCCCAGCATTAGATTGGGAAAAACAGAAATATACTCGGCTACGGTTTCTCGTCCTGTTTCAGCTAGATTAGGAAATACAGGCAAAGTAAGATCGCCGATCGCACCAATGCGATAAAGTTTGCTACCTTGACCAACATGATTCTCTCCTACATCAAAACCAAAATGATCTTCCATCCGAGAACAGTTGTTCAATTGAGGATGAACCCAGGGTAAATGATAGCTTTCAGAAAAGTTTTCTACTGCTAGTTTCCAGTTGGCATCGAACTCAAAACTAAGATCCCGTCCGTGGCGCAGTAAGCTCAAATCGTAGTCCGACCAACGATCGATAACTGGCTGTAAATAATCCTTTAACGGTGGTGCATTGCCAGACAAATTAATAAAAATTAGGTCAAGCCACTGTTGGCACCTAATCGACTGTAAATTTTTGCTAGGGCGATCGAATCCTGCATAGGTATCCTGCCAATAACCGCCAAAGTGAGGCGTAGATTTAAGTTCACCGTCTAGATCGTATGACCAAGAATGATAGGGGCAGCGTATTCGCTTTTGTTGTTGACAGGGTTCGGTAACTAACTGCAAACCTCGGTGTGAACAGATATTGTGAAAAGCACGAATTTCACCAGAGCGATCGCGCACCAGCATAATCGGCATTAAAGCCACCTCTACGGGAACTAAATCCCCAGAATTGGGCAAATCTGAACCTATACCCACGCAAACCCAATGATTAGTAAACACGGTGCGTCTTTCGCGGTCTAAAAAACTTTCACTGGTATATGCTTCGGCAGGTAAGCCAACAGCATCAGCCGTAGAATTATTTAAAGTTGCGATGCCTTCGGCTAACTGAGTTCTTCGGACTTGCTCCGCAACCGCGATCGCCTTGTCAATTTTGTTGCTATTTGAATTTTGGTCATCGCTTAGACACGCTAACACTTTCTCGGTCATGACTTACCTCGTCACGGACAAAAACTATAAATATGCTTAGACAGTGATAATCTCACCAACAAAAATTCGCACGTAAGCTGTCTTTAGTAATTAAAGAACACATCAATAGTTGCCGTTGAGTATACAAAGTATAAGCCCAACTCAGCAAACGTAACGTAAAATTAGCTTAACTAATTTGACTTGTAATTACAAGTGTAGAAGGTTCAAATTTAGCTTTTGTTTTTTATTGTAAAAATGTAAGCTTTTTTACAGTTTTAAAATTGCATTAGGCGTAAAAAGATATAAATAATACAAAACTCTGGTTTTGAAATATTAAATTTTTTGATTCAAGTTTAAATACTTAGACTCAAAAGAATTATGCTGATAGCGTTTGTCAGGATATCTTGAGTTTATTACCCAACATTATGCTTAATTTAATCAGCGTTCTGGGTAATCATAGACTTAATTTTGGCGATCAATATCAAAAGTAATGTCCGAGTAAATATTTAAACTGTTAAGTTATGAAAACTTGAGTAGCTAACAATTACAATTATTTTTGGCAAAATAACCAAAAAATAAGAAGTATTTAACCGTTATCCAAATAAACTTTAAAGATATTTCTTAATTCATAGCTATTCAAATTTTGTGCTGATAACACCCTGTTCAAGAAGAAAAAATTATGAATGGAAAAGAGCCTCGTTCGAGAAAAAGTTCTAGCCTTAATTCTTTAAAGCGAGTTCCTGGAGATAGGAATCTACAAAAATGGGGATTTGATATTCACCCAGAAGTATTCTTTGTTTCGGCTGGTCTAATTCTACTTTTTGTATTAGTAACTCTTATTTTTCAAAAGCCAGCCGAAGCAGCCTTTGGCAGCTTACAAACCTTTATCGCCAATGCAATGGGTTGGTTTATGATTTTGGTGGTTAGTATCTACTTAAGCGTAGTTGTCATTTTGGCATTTAGTAAGTTTGGCAAAATCCGACTTGGAGGACAAGATGCTCGCCCAGAGTTTCCCACCTTTGCCTGGATTGCCATGCTTATCAGTGCAGGGATGGGAATTGGACTGATGTTTTGGAGTGTTGCCGAACCAATTTTTCACTTTCAGACCCCGCCGATTGGTGGCGTAAAGCCCGATACAGCAGCAGCGGCACAAGAAGCGTTGGGCATTACCTTTTTTCACTGGGGACTTCATGCCTGGGGAGTATATGCTTTGGTTGGTTTAGCTTTAGGCTTTTTTGCCTATAACCGCGGATTACCCCTAACTATTCGTTCTGTATTTTATCCCCTATTAGGCGATCGCATTTATGGTTGGTGGGGTAACGTAGTTGATATTTTGGCAGTAGCATCGACTTTGTTTGGGTTAGCCACTTCTTTAGGTTTGGGAGTACAGCAAATTAATGCGGGACTCAATTTTTTGTTCGGACTAGCAAACAATATATCAGTACAGGTAGCTTTGATTGCGATCATTACTGGTTTTGCCACCGCCTCGGTAGTATCTGGGTTAGATGGTGGCGTGCGCCGTTTGAGCGAACTAAATATGTGTCTGGCTGGTTTGTTTGCCCTATTTGTTCTTTTAGCTGGACCAACATTATTTATTCTCGGCTCATTTGTGCAAACCCTTGGTTTCTATATTGCTTCGCTGCCCACTTTAAGCCTTTGGACAGAGACTTTCGAGCAAACCGACTGGCAAAATAGCTGGACTGTTTTTTACTGGGGTTGGTGGGTATCTTGGTCGCCTTTTGTCGGTATTTTTATCGCTCGTATTTCCAAAGGTAGAACTATTCGGGAGTTTATCTTAGGCGTATTACTGCTTCCTTCAATACTTACTTTTCTCTGGATGTCTATCTTTGGCGGGACAGCACTGTTTTTTGAACTAAGTCAACAGGGGACAGCAATTTCCCAAGCAGTTGACGATAATGTAGCAACTGCCCTGTTTGTAATGTTGCAGCAGCTACCTCTAACTGGCATCACTTCTTTAATTGGCATTATCTTAGTAGCCGTATTTTTTGTTACCTCTTCCGACTCAGGCTCGTTAGTAGTAGATAATATAACCTCTGGAGGAAAATTAGATTCTCCTACTCCTCAAAAGGTTTTTTGGGCAATTACCGAAGGAGTTGTAGCAGCAGCTTTGCTTTTAGGCGGTGGTTTGCAGGCTCTACAAACTGCTTCTATTACTACAGGCTTACCTTTTGCTGTGGTGCTATTGGTGATGTGCTTTAGTCTCTATCGTGGTTTAAATGAAGAAATGGCGATGCTAGAGGCAGAAGAACTTAAAGCAACGGAAGTAGAACCAAGTTTGGTTGTGAATAAATAGAGTAGTATCACCTTGTAATGATAATGAATGAACTTTTACCTCCTTGGTCATTACTTACAACCTTTCTGGCTGCCAGCTTCGTTCTTGCCGTAACGCCTGGAGCTGGCGTTTTCTATATTGTCACTCGCAGCTTAACTCAAGGCAAACGCTCAGGGTTGGCTTCAGTTGCAGGGGTTGCGTTTGGCAACCTTGGCAATGCCATTGGTGCATCGGTGGGACTCGCTGCTGTATTTGCCGTGTCGTCAGTTGCGTTCACCATAGTCAAGTATTTGGGAGCATTATATTTAATTTATCTTGGAATTCAAGCAATGCGATCGCCTGAGTCGAAATCAAAGACAGAAAACTTTAAGTCCGCTCAACCCTGGAGAATTCTTCGGGATGGTTTTCTGGTGGCATTACTCAATCCCAAAACAGCCATTTTCTTTGCTGCTTTTCTGCCTCAATTTATGGGAACAACAACGTCCATGCTGCAAAGCGCAACGCTTGGTGCGCTATTCGTGGCAATAGCAGCGACGACCGATACCGTCTATGCGTTAGCTGCGGGTTCTATTGCCCCAACATTGACACGAGCCAAGGGATTTCGCCAAGGACGTTACTTAACTGGTGGTGTATTTATTGGACTAGGTATGATGACTGCCTTTGCTGGTCGTAGCAGCAAATAGCTATTAGACCTCTTGCATAAGCCCGATAAACTTCGATTAAGTTTAGGGAAAAGGGAAAAGGAAAAAGGGATTAATTTAAGATTTAATGGTTTCTGAATAAATACTGTAAATTATCGATTCGTAATGATACAAAAATTTGATGCGATCGTTCTTGGTGCTGGTGGAGTAGGTAGTGCTGCTGCTTACTATCTTGCTAAATCGGGACAAAAAGTTTTATTACTCGAACAGTTTGAACTCAACCATCAACAAGGAAGTTCCTATGGTTTCTCACGAGTAATTCGCTACACCTACGATAATCCAATTTATATCGAGCTAATGCGGGCTGCCTATCCTCTTTGGTTTGCCCTAGAAGAAGAAGTTGGAGAACAGCTTTATGTAAAGACAGGAGGATTAGATTTTGGCTTTCCCACCGAAGAGACATTCCAAAAGCTAAAGCAAAGCATGGATCGGGCGGAATTAAATTATGAGTATTTAGAAAAAAACGAGGTTAGTCAACGCTTTCCCCAGTTTAATCTCGATGATGGTATGGCAGCTTTATATCAAGCGGAAACAGGTTTACTCAGAGCTTCTCGCTGCGTGCTGGCTCATATTCGTTTGGCTCAAAAGCATGGGGCAACAGTTTGCGATCGCACTCCTGTGATTAAGATTATTCCCTATACTAATAGTGTAGAAATACATACCGAAACAGAAACATATCTGGCAGATAGACTAGTAATCACCGCAGGAAGCTGGTCAAAAGCTTTGCTAGCCGAACAAGGCATCAATCTACCGTTAAAAATTATGCCCTGTCAATTAGGATTTTACCAACCAAAAGAACCAGCAAAATTTAAGCCTGGAAACTTTCCCGTATTTTTTGCCCATATGAACGGCGAATACGGTGAGATGCCTTATGGTATTCCTCACGAAGATGAAAGCATTGGAGTAAAGGTAACTACTTTTTATGGCTGGCAAACCGTAGACAGCCCCAGTGAAGTAGACTACACTCCCAATGAAGATTGGGTTGAGTATATCCGTAACTTTTCCCGTCAATACATTCCTGGTGCAGCAGGAAAAACAATTTCTACTCGTCGCTGTCTTTATACCCTGACACCTGATAAACATTTTGTAGTAGACCATCATCCTAATCATGCTCACATAGTATTTGGGGCGGGCTTTTCGGGACACGGTTTTAAATTCACCACCCTAATGGGCAAAATGTTGGCTGAATTGGCTTTAGAAGGAAAAACTCAACACGACACTAGCTTATTCAAACTGTCTCGTTTTCAGCAGGTTGCTGTTTAAACTTGAAACTTAATAGTACTTCCATAGATTTACAACACTATCTTGGGATTTAACAATAAGCTATTTTGATTCCTCTCAATTCGTATCCTTTTGACGGTGGCGTTTAACTTTGGCTCGATTGCCACAGGCACTCATATGACACCATCGACGGCGTTTGTTCTTGCTGGTGTCCAAAAATAGCCAACCGCAGCCAGGACATTGCCGAACATTTTCAATTTCGCTCGAAGTCAGCAACTCTGAAGCTGAAAGCGCGATCGACCAAATAATCCTCGATAAATCATCGTTTGTTTGCCATTGCCATTGATAGCCCTTTTCGGCGGGGACAATCATCCTTTGAACAAGCGTCTTGTCAAGTATGCTATTAAATCGATCGAGATGGACGCGATCGCTTTTGCTTCGATCTACTTCTGCAATAAACAGACAGTATAGACTCTCGCGCAGTTCACAAGCTTTTAAGAATATATCTCTTTTCTGGGCAGGGTGCTTCTGAGCAAGTCGATCTAACTCTTGTGCTTGGGAAATAGTTAGTATCCCAGCGTCTTTTCCCCATGCTAACAAATCATCATAGCTACCTAAACAATCGAATTGTGGCGAGGTGTAGCGGTTTAATACTGTATTAACGAAATCTAGACATAATGTCCCTCCAACAAAGCTAACTGAACCCCAGCGGGTTGGTTTCTCAATCATCGAGTAAAAACATTCATGGCGTAACCAGTTTATCAGATTTGACTGGTTATTTTTTTTTTGATAAATTTGTAACTATCTAAAACAAATTAAGTAGTTACAAATGGAAATGACATTATGAGTGACTGGTCTTTATCACGAGAATATAAGTCAAGCTTTGGCAAGGTTCGATTTGACTACTGTGGTGAAGGGCTACCGCTAGTTTTAGTACATGGTACTCCCTGGTCATCTTATAACTGGCGCAACATCATACCGATACTGGCTAAACATCGAACGGTATATTTCTATGATTTGCTTGGTTATGGACAGTCAGAGAAAGCTGAAGATGTTTCTCTTGGCATCCAAAATCAATTGCTGGCAGAACTTCTAGACTACTGGAGTCTTGAAGAAACTGACATTGTTGGTCACGATTTTGGTGGCACAACAGTGTTGCGAACTCATTTATTGAACAACCGTGATTTCAAAAAAATAGCTGTAATCGATCCAGTTGCGATCGCGCCATGGGGGTCGCCGTTTTTCAATTTGGTAGCTGAAAACGAAACAGTCTTTCAACAGATCCCTGGGTACGTTCATGAAGCGATGGTTACGGCTTATATTCGTACTGCCATGTACCAAACACTGGATAAAACCGTGCTGGCGAATATTGTTGCCCCGTGGTTAGGAGAAAAAGGGCAACACGCTCTTTATCATCAGATTGCTCAGGCAGATCGCTGCTTTACCGACGAGATTGAACTGCGATACGGCGAAATTAGACAGCCAGTTTTAATCTTATGGGGTGAAGAAGATACTTGGATTCCCATTGAGCGTGGCTGGCAATTACATGAAAAAATTCCTAACTCTGAATTTCGTTCTATCGCCAAAGCTGGTCATTTAGTTTTAGAGGAAGAATCGGCAACCGTTGCACAGATGCTCGTTGATTTTTTTACTGCTCATTAATATAAGAGTAAATTTAAAGTGAATAACTAAGCTCTTTCTCATAGCTAATAGTAGGGTCTAGACTAAAATTTGACCAAAACTTCAACTTACCAGTCTAAACTTCAGTTCCCACACAATAAACGCTTATATGTAGAAAGAGGGCAAATGTCTAAGTTGATTTTGATGGGCATATTATCAAATGTATTTTTTAGTTCAACTTTCATAATAAATGAAATAATGAGTGCTGCTGGTGGGCATTGGGTTTGGTCAGCATCAATACGCTATTAGTAGCTTTATTTTCAGGTGTCATTGGTACGAGTATTTTCCTGTATGCTCGAAATATGGCTTCTAGTTCAAGTCAATTAGCTGGTGTTGATGCAACCCAATCAAGTGAGGTTATCTTTGCCTTAATTGGTGGCATGATGTTCTTAGACAAAGCAATACCTAACATAACATCTATTATTGGTCTGTTTTTAATTTTAGGTGGATTAATTATGTTCGTAAAATATTAGTACTCTTAACTATGGCAAAGCTGCCCAAAAAAGCAAAAAAACCACTGCATCGGCTCATTTCCGAAAAACTTAGAGCTAAAATTGAAGCTGGAGTTTATTCTACAGGAGAACTATTACCCAGCGAATTCGATCTTGGTGCTTTGTTTGGAGTAAGTAGAACTACAGTCAGAAAAGCGATCGCCAATTTAATCAATCAGGGGCTAGTATATACGCAGCAAGGTAAAGGTGCTTTTGTCAAACAGCAGCAAAAAATAAGCTTTTCCCTCTCAAATCCCCTCACTTTTTTTAACGAAGATTTATCTCGACAAGGACTAATAGGTGAAATTTGTAATCTCAGTTTTCAACTTATTAAAGCTTCGTCAGAAATTTCTATTCAATTAGAACTATCTCAGCCTGAAACTGAGGTTTACCAACAGCAAAAAATTATTCTAGCAGACCGTCAGGCGATCGCAATAGACATTTCCTATTTTCCAGTAGATATTGCTGAAAATCTGGCAGAATTATTGCAAAAGGGCTTTACCTACGCTACTCTCCATGAATCTGGCTATTACTTAGCATCTACAGAAGTGGTTTTAGAAAGCACCCATGCTACATCTGAAATTGCCGAACATCTCCAAGTACCTTTAGGCACTCCTATCTTGGTCTATCGTTATGTTGCTTATGGGAAGAAGCAACAACCTTTAGTTTGCGGTGAAACCCTTTCACGAGCAGATCGCACTTGCTACTCAGTATCATTAAAAAACAAGATTTAAAACAGTTTTAACCGAGAAAAAATGAACAACCAACAATATGCGATCGCTCAATTAAATCAGATGTCTCAAGAGTCGTTTACTGCTGCTTTGGGCGAGATTTGGGAAGAAACGCCAGAAATTGCCAACCAAACATGGCACAGCAGACCTTTTAAAGATAATGATGCTTTATATAAAGCTATGGTTTCTATAGTAAATAATATGAGTGAGGCCGAACAAGTAGCGTTAATCAAAGCTCACCCCGACTTAGGTAGTAAAACGAAGATGGCAGAAGCTTCGGTACAAGAGCAAGCGGGAGTCGGCTTAGATCGCTTATCCGAATCAGAATATCAGCGTTTTCAATCTCTCAATCAGGCTTATAAAGATAAGTTCGATTTTCCCTTTATTATTGCAGTTAAAAACCAGACTAAAGATAGTATTTTGGCAGCTTTTGAAACTCGTTTAAAAAATACTCCAGAACAAGAAAAACAGCAGGCTTTATCAGAAATTAGTAAAATTGCTCAACTTCGTCTAGAAACATTGACAAAATAAGCATATAAACACTTTAAAAACATGAAGCATATCAATCCACCAGAACTTGGAGATTCATCTGGCTATGGATATACTCAAGCTGTTATTGTGCCATCTGGTTCAAACTTAGTTTACATAGCAGGGCAAGGCGGGGCAGATAAGAACGGCAATTATGGTAGTTTTGCCGAGCAATTAGAACAATCATTTGCTAATTTACAAATAGCACTTACCGCAGTGGGTGCTACTCCAGAAGACGTGGTAAAGATTACCATTCTTTCAGTCGATCACGATGAAGATAAACTACGTTTAATCTCTGCCAAGAGAAATTCTTTCTGGTTAACTCAGAAACCAGCTAGTACTCTAATTCCCGTACCTAGACTAGCAGCCGATGAAATGTTGTTTGAGATTGATGCAGTAACAGTAATTCCCAATTCTTAAGAGGTTTTTAAAATGTCATTACCCATCATTCTTCATCCAGGAGAAGGACAGTCGGTAACAATTGGTACGAGTAACTGTACTTTCAAGCTGACAGGAAAGAATACCCATGGTCACTTTGGACTATTTGAATATATCTTAGAGCCAGAAACCGAAGGTCCAAGTCCTCATATACACAAACAGATGACCGAGATCTTTTATGTTGTGGAAGGGGAACTAGAATTGGTGCTAGGTCAACAGAAAATAACCGCCGTCTCAGGAAGTTTGATGAGCGTGCCAGAAAACACGCCTCACGGTTTTTCCAATCGTAGTGCGAAAAGAGCTAAGTTCTTAATTATGTTTTGTCCCGCAGATTCGCGAGAGCAATATTTTATCGGCTTGGCAGAGTTGAAAAAAGATGGACGACAACCTAGTCAAGAAGAACTATTGGAATTAATGCAAAAATTTGACCAATATCCAGCCTCTTAAACCCTGTCCACATAGATTATCTCTAGCTTCTCTGACAGTGAACGGTTTCATAAGGCTCGATCTTAAATGCGTACCTTATATCGTACCATTTTTTCAAATTAGAAAGGCGATCGCATTTAGCTATGATACTTTTATGAAAGTAAGGGAAGCGATAAAAAAGTTAGAACAAGACGGTTGGTATTTGAAAAGAACTAAAGGCAGTCATCGCCAATTCAAACATTCAATCAAATCAGGAATAGTTACGGTATCAGGTAAACTTAGTAAAGATATTCCTGTAGGTACTTTAAAAAGCATTTGGAAACAAGCACAAATAGAAGAGGATTAGCAAAATGCGCTATGCCGTAATTATTGAAAAAGGTAGTACTAGTTATGGTGCTTATGTTCCTGATTTACCTGGTTGTGTAGCGGTAGGCGATACAGCAGAAGAAGTAAAAACTTTAATTCAAGAAGCAATAGAATTTCATTTAGAAGGTTTACAAGAGGATGGAGAGTCAATTCCTCAACCAAATAGTTCTGTTGAATATATTGAAGCAAAAGTATCTGCGTAAAATATTGCATTTGTGCATTTTATCGTCGAAAATTAGTCTACGACTCGCTCCAAGCTAAATCAATTTCTTCTACTGATGGTGCTTTTCCTAAATTAGCACACAAACCCAAAAATGATTTTTCGGGTTGAGTTTCTTGTTTGGATAATTCTTGTTATAAGTCTGTGTTGGTTGTTGAATCAAACCTACTTTATCTATAGAAATAAGCTTTTTGGCTATTTTTAAAATTTCTTGTGATGTCATCTTAAGTATTGACTAAAGTGTTTGTTCTCAACGTACCTTAAGTTGTTCCACATACAGCAAAAGATGCGATGCCTTAATAATTGAAAAGAGATAATTTGCGAATTATCTCTTCTTCTGTTCAGTTCTTTACTAAATAAAAATTTGAGATTGATTCAACTCAAGTTGTAAGCAATACTATCCATAATTCCATCATGGAATTTGTATACTGAAGACAAGATACCAGTGTCTCTATCATTTAGCAATGAATTTTCTACTTCATTCAAATATTTCTCAAGATTTTCTCTTAAAATTGGTCGTTCTACCTTGACGGTATTGTAGTGATCCCAAATATCCCATGCAAGTAATCCTACTCCAGCTATAGGATTTAGAAGTTGTAAACCAACAAGACCAGCAGTCAATTCTCCTGCACCTTCTGCTGCTACCTTGGTGGCTGTTTTTGTAGCGATTTTTGCGGCTACTGCGCTAGCTGCTTTGCTACCACCTTTTATAGCTGTTTTCGTAGCAATTTTTGTACCAATGACACCAACCGCTTTTACCATTACACCCGTGGCAAGATAAGCTGTTCCTCCATATATAGTTCTTAATGTTAGGTTTTGTTCTTCACTCCCTGTGTTGTATGTTATTGTCCCTAAGTCTTCTAAGAATCTTTCCCAGTCTGGTTGAGGTACATTGTATTTGCTTTGGACACTAGATAGATTTTGTTCTACTTCAGAAACATAATCATCAATTACTTCTCTAGTAAAACGTTCCATTTGAAGCTGCATTACTTGTGGTTGAAGAACTTGTTTAGCGAATTCTTTTTGAAAACTTTCAATTAATTTGCTAGCTTTTTCCTCGTCAGAAGAGGATGTAAATTTCGCAAAAATTGCTTTTAAGCCGATTCCCCACTGAGTAAAATAACCATAGTACCAGTCCAAGAAAGGATGGTCTACACGCTTCATAGCTTCATTTTTCCACTGATTTAAATTTTGAGTAGCAGATTCTTTGGAACTGACTAAAGCTTGTCCTAAAGCTAGCGCAACGTCAGTAGATATCTCAGGTCGTTTCTGTTCTGTAATAGTTACGGTCACCGTTTGGGGCGGAACTACGGTTTTACTTTTGATTTGGTTGACAGAAAAAGTTCCCCATAAATTAATACCAATAATTAGAATAACGACAAGCCAGATAATCTTAGAAGCTGATTTAATAAAGTCACCTAAAGCATTAATACGATTTGTCCCTTCTGCATACGTCGCTTTTTTTGTTTCTTGTTTGTTGTTTAAGCCTTCTGTTGAATCTTGAGTCATATTATATTATGGGTTTATTTAGTTAATTAATAACTAGTATTCCCATTTCTTCAAAATCTTTAACAGTGCAATAAACCTTATAAAATAGCTCTTATACTGAAATATATTTTAATCCAGAACTTGTCGCGGAATTATTTCCAATCTGTCAAAACTCCATAAATACCCCAGATAGCCATCGCTCTTAAATAATGACTGGCTCTAAAAGTACCAACTGCTGTTATGGCTTCAGGAGTACGAAACTGTAAGCCATTCTCATATATTTGCTTGACCACAGTTTCGGTTAGTTTGAAGGCTTCTTCTTTCATGTCCATTTGCAGCATAAAGGCAGCTAAACCAAAGTTGATTCCTGTCCAGACTTCTAGGGGATGAGTGTCATCTGGGTTGACGGGACTACCATCGGGTAGTACACCATT
Source organism: Waterburya sp. (assembly GCA_965218345.1). GTDB lineage: Bacteria > Cyanobacteriota > Cyanobacteriia > Cyanobacteriales > Xenococcaceae > Waterburya. The sequence goes on along the minus strand of CBDCKS010000002.1, from coordinate 2,226,283 downwards.
GGCTGCGCCATACTTACCGTTATGAAACTTGAGAAAACAAGAGTCGTAGATTTTGTTCAAGGTGGATTTAGTATATTGTTCTTCCACTACGTCGGGTAAACCTAACAAACGAGCGTAAAACTGTCCGCAAAGCTGATCTGCCATAACTACATCTGAGCCACTTTCGGTATCGAGGCGATAATATTCGCCATTCCAGAGAGCATCATGATAAAGCGATCGCGCCTGCTGTAACCAACTACGATAGGTATTAACTGTATTTTCTATACCTGCGGGGAAATGATCGAGCTGTAGGTTAGGATTTGTCGGTGGGTTGGCAATTAGTATTTCGCCGATTTTGATAGCTGCTTCTAAGGCTGCTATCCACAAACCACCACAGTAAGCACTAACACCCTTTAGTCTCCAGTCGTCAAAGGTTTGATCGGGCGCGCCAGAGTTTTCGGGGATGCCATCGTTATCGCGGTCAAACTTCTTTAGATATGCCAAGGTTTGAGTAATGCTATCCCAACATTCCCAAAGGAAGTTAATATCTGCGCCATCGGTTAGGACATAATCTCGATATACTTGCAGGACAAAATCACTGGGTAAGTCTTTCCACTGGTTGCAATCTTGATAAGAAGTATAGTTAGCTTCTTCCCAAGGATGTTCGTTGGGTGCGCCGAGGTCATGGGGAGTTGCACCACCTTCTTTTCTAATAGCATTTGAGCCATCGTAACCTACTATGCGGGGTGTATCGTCGTGATGGGGAATAGTTCTAGCAAAAGCTTCTAAGACGGATTTATCGAGGCGCGACCAGAGCATCATTAGACCAAATGAGCCGTATAGACGTACATCTAGGCTTTCGTACCAGCGATAGTCCATACATTCCAAGACCCCAAACTGTCCTACAGGGTCGTTTTCTGTGGCTGCCGTCCAGAGAGTCCCACCGTCTGCGAGTAAATATAGCTCGTTGAACAGTGCCATTTTAAACCAGTCGGGTAGGTCATCCCGTTGCAAAATAGGTTTTTGCCAAGCTGCTATTTTCTCTTTCCATAAGTCGCCGTGTTTGAGAGAAGTCCTGACCATACTCCAGGCATTTTTACCGTTGCGTCCAAAAAAGTCCGTATAGCGACGAAAACAGTTAATTCCCTGCTTAAATTCGGTAACAGGCAAGTCCCAAGCTAAAGTAAAGGGAATTTGCTTAGTTTTGCCTGGTTTAATTGTAAAACGAATAGCGATCGCACAGGCAATTTGTTCACCAGGATCGGCAGGAGTTTCGTCTTGCCGATCGGGTAATGAACCATCGGCGGCGAAGTAATCCCAAACTTCTGAACCATCACCATCAGGATTCCAGCGACTAAGATAAAATACTTCTACACTAGGATTAAATACAGAGGCGATCGCAATTTGTCCATCTCCTTCCTGTACCTCCTCATGTGCCTGGACTCGATTCAGCAAGCAACCGACTCGATAATTATCCTCAATCCATTCATTATAGTTACCCGTACTGTCTCGCCACTTTGGTTGATATTCATATTCTGGACTACCATCATCTCGCACCTTGACTGTTGGCGATTTTATAGCATTAGTAAACCAGCCGATAACATTCTGCCAAGTGAGCATAATACTCAGGGTTATCGGCTTATCTGTTGGATTATGCACCGTCCAGTCAAAGTTAACTATCGGATAGCTAGACTCTTGATAATTTTCTGCCCAAATTGGTGAAAACTGTTCACAGGTAATATCCGCAGCAAAAACACCTTCATATTCAAACCAACTGCGAGGATATAGCGCACCGTAAGTACCTTTTTCTTGGGGATACCAAGACCAACGAGACAAGGTATCATCTTCTGGGGCTTCCGTACACAAAGCATAAGCCTGAGTCGCTGATTCTGTCTGTTCAAAGATACTAAACTGACAGGCAGGCAGAGACTTAAAGATATGCTCTCCTCCATCTAAATGCCAAAGATTAAAATCCCCTTTAGTGGATCTCCCAATACAGCCTGCACCCATTCCACCCAAAGGCATTCCGTGCCAGGGACCGTTATCCAAATTACTTGCATAGCGAACAGTGTAGGGTTTTGACCATCCTTTTCCTATGGGACGTTGCCAAGCACAATGAGGAATCTGAGAGTTAGGTGTCATGTACTTAAAATAAGTAATTAAGCAAAATTCAGGATAACAGTTAAATCCTTGATTAACCAGAATACCTTTTAATTTGATGCTCGAATTTAATTAAGTCTCGCCTGTATTAACGTTTAATTGATTCAAAGCGGTTGCTTTTCTGGAACACCAACTTCGCGGGGAAATTTCTTGGATGTTGGGGAATGCTTACGGATATATATACAATGGCGTACCCCTTGACTAATGGGAGTTTCCCAAGGATAAATTAATTCTATTTTGCAGCCCAAGCGAGCTACTGCCGACTTTAAACTGACGGTATCTGACTTGCTCCAGTGTCCACGGTAAAGAACAGCCAGTCCACCTACTTTCACCAGCGGTAAGCTATATTCAGCACAGACAGAGGCTTTACTTACTGCTCTGACCAAAGCTAAATCGTAAGCTTGACGATCGCCAGGAATTCTGCCTAGGTCTTCGGCGCGAGCAACTATGCCCGTGGCGTTATTTAGCTTTAGTTTGGTGATTAAATCATTGACAAAGTTGATCTTTTTGCGAGTAGAGTCTAGCAGCGTAATTTGCCAGTGGGGAAAGGCGATCGCTAGAGGAATACCAGGAAAACCCGCTCCCGTACCAATATCAATCACCTGGAGTTTTTGAGCTAAAAAATCTCGCTCCAAGCCAACTATCCCTGAGAGGGAATCCCAAAGGTGTTTTTCCCAAAAGTCTTCTGGTATAGTGATGCGAGTTAGATTCTGCTGACGATTTCCTTCTATAACCTCTTGATAAACCCGTTGAAATAATTGCTCTTGGGCTGCGTCGGGCTGCCAATTAAGGCTTTGCTGCCAAAGCGTTGTCATTTGGGGCAATCTATTAGTTTCGATCTGACTCATAAGCTTTTAGATTATCGATTCAATACCACTGGCTCAATAGGCTGGAGATCTCCATAGCTAATTGTCCAACAGCGATCGGCTATGTCTATCAACTCTCCAGGGTCATGAGTAACTACTAGCAATGTCCAATGCTCTTTTAAATTTTTAAGCAGTTTAGCTAGTTGAATCCTCATCGACCAATCTAATCCTGCTGTAGGCTCGTCTAACATCAATACATTAGGCTGACGAATTAGCTGTACTGCTAAAGCCAAACGACGCTGTTGCCCACCACTAAGAGCATGAGGAGATATTTTTAAAGATACACGATCTAATCCTACCTCGCTCAAAGCATCTTTAACTCTTTTTAGATCTAGTTCTGGATGACCTAAGCGCAATTCTTCTAAAATAGTACCACCACAAAAATGCCGCTCAGGAAACTGAAACACTAGTCCTGCTAGCTGCTGTAGCTCAATATCCGTCAGTTGTTTGCTGCGCCAAAAAATTTCCCCTTTGGTCGGTTGTGCCAATCCCGCTAAAATCTCTAAAATAGTAGTCTTACCCGAACCACTTGCTCCTACTATCAATCCTAGTTTCTGTGCTGGAAGTTCTAGGTTAATATTTTTCAAGATGGGTTGAGCAGTAGCAGGAGGATGATAAGTTAAATTTTGTAGACGAAGCATTATCTAAATAACCTAGATTTTTATAGCTTAATTATAGGCTCTTTAATTGAGCGAGGTTTAATTTAGCTTTTGTTATTGTTAATGATAATATTACTTCTATTTTCAGGAACTAGATTTTTGTCGCTCACGTCAATATTTACCAAATATACTAATAATTATAATTAGGCATAATGAAAAGAGAAACTAAATTTACTAGTTTTAAAACTCAGTTGCAGCAAACAATTTGGACTGTACCATTAAGCATTACTATGATTATTGGTCTTAGCAGTGCAGCTTGGGCAGCAGATCCTTTCCGTCAAAAAAATCCTCGTGATATTGATAAGTATACCGAACAAGCATTTGAAACCATTTTTTTCAAAGGAGACTACAAAACAGTTAACGATCAACTATTACAGGCTGAAGCAGAAACACCAGATGAACCTCTGACTTATGCCCTGCTTGCTTCTTTGGCTTATACCGAAAAAGAAAAAGACTGGGAAGGCATCAAAAAATACGCTGATAAGACTTTAGAGTCAGCCCAATTGTTAAGCCAAAGCGATCCTCTACGGGGCAATCTTTATTTGGCAGTAGGTCATTTTTTGGATGGTGCTTATGTTTATCAAAAAGACGGGGCTTTAGATGCTATTAATAAGCTACAGTTGGTCTTCAAATATCTCGATCGAGCAGAAGATAGCGATCCTAATGATCCTGAATTGAACTTGATTAAAGGCTATATGGATTTATTACTAGCCGTTAACCTGCCTTTTTCTAAACCAGAACAGGCGATCGCCCGTTTTGAATCAAATGCTGCACCTAATTATCTAGTGGATAGAGGTCTAGCGGTGGCATATCGCGATTTGAAACAATATGATAAAGCTTTAGAATATGCCAATAAAGCTATAAAAGCTGCTCCCGATAATCCAGAACATTATTATCTCAAAGGGCAGATTCTCAGACAAATTGGCAAAAAGAAAGATGATATTCAGGTTTTAGAAGAAGCTACACAAAACTTTACCTTAGCCTTGAATAAATCAGCACAATTACCAGACTTTGTTTTGGAAACCCTGGAAAAAGAAAATCGTTTGACTCAAGAGAAAATTGCTGAACTTAAATCAGGACAAGCTAATCTTCAGAATTGAACTATTGGTTTCTTGGGTTCAATTGCCATCGTTGGGCAATCTCAATCTATAGATAAAATAAACTGATAAGCTGTAAAATATTTAATTTACTGCTAGATTTACTCTACTAAAATATTCCATGTTATTCATAAATGGCGCGAAAGTGCAATTCGTTAATAGTAATATCGGCAAGAAATGATTTTGATGTAGTTTTCTCTTACTCGATAAATCAATCTGTTTGTTTCCTCAATCCTTCTCGACCAGTAGCCAAAAAGATTCTCTTTTAAAGGTTCGGGTTTACCAATCCCATCAAACGGAGTAACCAAAATATCTCGGATTAGTCAATTAATTCTCTTGAGAATTTTTTTATCTTGACTTTGCCAGTAGATATAATCCTGCCAAGCTTCGATGTCCCAGATTAAATCACGCATCAATCAAGTCATGGTGTTGCCCTTTTCCAGCTCGATCTCTGGCGATCGCCTCTATCAAATGTTTGGCATTAGCAGGAGACCTCATCAAATATAATGTCTCCATGATCGAATCGTAATGGCTTTTTGATAGCAGCACTACATCCTCGTGATTTCTCCTTTTTATTAAGGTAACGTCGCGATTATCACTCGAGTTAGGCGATAGTAACAATATCTATCAGACTCGAAGTAATTTTCTTTCTTTACAGGCAGTAAAAGCACTGCTGGCAAAGATGCCCGATCGCTCTGATGTCGAAAATATTAAAGTGCGTGTAGAAATAATTACCGATAATCCTCAATCGCAAACAGATTATCAGGCTATTAGCGATGCCTTCGGCTATATTACCGCAAATCGCGCAGACAAAATGTAGCATCCTTGCTATTTTTAAAGCAAAATTTGTCGCTCGTGATGTTACTTTAATTGAATATCTACCCCAGGTAAATTATCTAATCGTTCCTCAGCTTGAACTTCTTCTCCGATGGGAACAAAAATGTTTAAACTCTCAGGAATACATCTCACTTCAATTGGCGTTTTGCCAATAATTTCTCCATCTAAAACTACTCTTTGAGGCGGATCGGTAGTTACTTTTATCCATTTAGAACGCAGATATCCTACATCTTCTCTTTGAACTGCCTCTTCACTGGCAGCACTTTGCAATAGCTGAACTGAAGTAGCGATTGCTCCTGCTTTGGATTGAGGGGCAAGAATTGTGATATCTAATAGTCCATCATCAAAAATTACTCCTGCTGTACCCTGAGCCAGTACTGAAGAGGGAGGAGCAGCATTAGCAATAGTGACAGCACTAGCATCAACTGTAATCACCTTGTCTTCCGTTTCAATTTCGGCGGTAAATATTTCAAAATCTCGTAACTGTTTTAAGCCAGATAAGACATACGCCAGCATACCCAAACGATCCTTAGCCTCCCGGTCTGCATCCTTTACTGTTTCGGCTTCAAAGCCAATTCCTGCTAGCAACACCATTGGTTTATCGTTACACATTGCAGCATCAACTTTTTTAATTTCTCCAGCTAAAATATTTTGACAGGCTGCTTCAATAGCGGTAGGAATGCCGACCGCATTGGCAAAAGCGTTGGCTGTCCCCCTCGATATGACACCCAGCGTAATATCTGTCCCAATCAAGGCTTCGGCAACAGCAGAAACCGTACCGTCACCACCAGAAGCAATAATTATTTGAGCATTATTAGCAACTGCTTGACGGGCTAATTCTCCTGCATCGACTTCTTTGCTGGTAAATTGGATGTCTAAAGCAACCTCTGGCTCTAGACAGGCTTTGATTGTAGCTAAGTCTTGTTCTGAATCTCCTTGACCAGCAACAGGATTGAAGATTAAACAGGCTCTACGGTTCATAATATTGACCAAATTAAAATTAATAGTTTAATTGTCAGATTAAATCTTCGGCTAGGAAACAAATTTCAATAGTAATTATTATTTTAGATAATTTATTTGTTATTTTAAAGACATATCTAGTTAATATCTAAACTTGTAGAAGATATACCCTTAGTTGGATAGAAAAAGGCTCTGTTAGGCAATACTTTATAGAAGTAAATCTTTTCATTAAACATAATTAGGAAATCAACAATGCTGCTAAAAATCAAACAAAAAGAAGATGTATTGGTTGAAATTGCTGATATTATTGAGCTAATTAATCCCATGAAAAAAGAAGTTATGGCACAAATCCAGGCAGGGGAAGAAGAACAGCCTCCCGAACCCCTAAAAAAATCTGATTTAGTCTTTCCTTCTGGCGAAAATTTACCTCAATGCTGGGTAGATAGTAATTATAAATCTAAATAGACCAAGGGTATGTCAAGGCTATCGATCCTGGAGTTAATGGGGATTGTATAGTTTAACTGTCAGACTGATGAACGTTTGTGGCGTTAAATCTTTCATTGAAAAACTAATTTTTAGTTATGAACCTTGGGGAAAGACAACTAATTAATAATCTCGAAACCGATCGTTTTAGGAATCTTCACGACGATCTACAATGATTACTTCAGGATGTTCTAAAGTAATTTGATAGACTACCCAATCCTGAATTCCACACTGTTTTAAGATGGATTTTGCACCTGAAATATCATTTTCGTTTCCTTCGACCATAACCAAATATTTGCCCCCAGCCATAGAATCGTTATACTGGCGTGCAATATCTATCGGAATATCCAAATCGGCTAAAGCTTTAGCCAAACTAATAGTAGTTTCATCATCAGAGATACTAGAGTCTTGTTTTGCTAGACTACTAATTTTTGTTGTTCTTATTTTTAATGTTCGCGTTTCAAACCAGTCTCAGTGGTAATTACTGTAGGGGAAGACGACCGAGAGATTTGGTATTGGCTACTATTACCTCGTCTTGCTAAAGAGCGATCGCCTTGTTTGCCCCAGTTACTTAATATATCTTTGATTAGAATCTCTTCAATCCATACCTGAGCCACTACGGTAAGAGGTAACGCTAGAAATAAACCAATAAAGCCAAAGAAGACGGCAAAAGTAGCTTGAGAGAGCAAGGTTACAGCTGGTAGTAGCGATACCTGCTGCTTCATTACCAAAGGAGTCAAAATATTACTTTCAGCCTGTTGAATTAAAATGTAAAGTACTAACACTGCCAATGCTTTCCAGGGTGCTTCAATTAAAGCCAAAACTATCGGCGGGATACAGCTTAATATAGGTCCCAAATTGGGTATAAAAGTGAATAAACCAGCCAAAAGCGCATTAGCCAGAGGAAGTTGTACTCCTAAAATTGATAAACCCAGCCAGCTAAGGATAGCGATCGCCAGCATATTAAACAAAATTCCTTGAGTCCAACCGACTAAGGCAGCTTCACACTTCTCTAAGATTCTGGCAGCGCGACGACGATAGAAAGAAGGGAAAAAAGCCAGAAACAATCGTACATAAGGGTGAGGAGTAACTAACAGCATAATCGTCACTACTGTAACCAGCAGGATATTTACAATCGCTCCTAGCGAACCTGAAAAAACTCCATAAAAGTTACCTGCCAGTTTAGTTGCCAGATCGGGTAGGTTACGGGTCACATTCTCTAACTTTTGAATCTCTCCTACCAACTGTTCGGGAACTTGTTTTTGCAACCACGTCAACCAAACTGCTATTCTGTCTGCTGCTTTGGGAAATAAGTAAAGCGAATGCTGTACCTGATCGATAAAGGGAGGAACGATCAATAGAATAAAGCCAACAAATATTAATAGCAACAAAATCAGAGACAGAATAATTGATGTGCCTCGTTTCTTGATTCCCAGTTTCATCAAAAACTTTACTAAGTAATTGATTGCCGTCGCCAAGGCTACTGCTGCAAAAGCTAGCAAAAGAATAAACCTAATTTGCCACAAAATATAAACAGCAATTAATAGTGCGATCGTGCCAACCAAATTACTAAAACGCAAAATGTTACCTACTTAGTTTCAATAAGATATATTTCGATTCAATTTTGATTCAGATATTAAAAATAAAAGAGCATCAATCTAAAACCTCTATCAATAGTCAACTAAACTTCTCATAGTTGAATCAATTGTTTATCGGTCAAAAGGTATAGATAATTTGTCTTGTAATAATACTTCATCTAAATTTGTATAGAGTTTAACTACATTGACTATAAGCCTTAATTTTTAGTTGTCTCAGCGTTTATTAAAATTTTAAAATATCGGTCGTAAGCGATAGCCTACCCTGCGGATTAACACCAAAAACTAGTGCGAACGCTTATCGTCAATATTATGTTTTAATAATAATGAGTTCAGTACTTCAGCGTTTTAAAACTTGGATTTTTGAAAGTCGTAACTTTGTATATTCCTGGTATACCAAAGACCACAATCGAATACAAGAACCTACAAAATCTTTAGTTGAGTTGCCACCATTCATAAGAGAAAAGCTAAAGAGAAAAGCTAATTTCGGCAACTAACAAGCTGGAAGATAATCCAGGAGACACAGAAGCAATTCGCTCTTGTATTAACGAAGCATTTGAAAATTGGCGAGAGAATCCTCAAAGTGCTGAAAACTCGATTGTGATCTTAACTAATCCTGTAATGATAGTGTCCCGCATTATTATTACCATTATCGAAAACTGGACAGAAGAAAAACAAGTATCGGTCAAGGTGTTACCCTGGAATGAGCGACCAGCAGACGCTAATAATATTAAATCCAAGCTCCAGCAATATTTAGAACAAGAAGCTCCAGAAACCACCGAATCCGAAACTCCAGAAACCATCAGTAAAAAACCTAAAGTAGTAGTTATTCCCAACCTGAACTGGTGTTTTTTACGCTCTATGGATGGTAATGATATTCAAGTAGATGCCATTTTTCGCTATTCTTTGATGGAGTATGGGCATGAAAAGGCATGATTTTATTTCTCGAAGATAATTAATAATTGAAAATTTTAATTGTAAGTGCTAAAGATCTTGGTGGAGGGGCAGCCCGTGCTGCTTATCGACTACATCAGGGCTTGCTGGCACAAAAAGCCGACTCCCAAATGTTGGTGCAGAATAAACAGGGTGACGATCATACCGTTATCGCCCCCATCAGCAAAGTCAAAAGAGGAGTTGCGGCAATTAAACCTGCACTAGATCGCTTACCCTTGGCTTTATATCCTCAGCGAGACACCACAGTTAATATTTATTCTTCTCAATGGTTGCCTAACAAAATTATTGGCAAAATCAGGCAAATTAACCCCGATATTATTAACCTCCACTGGGTATGTGGCGGATTTATGCCTATTGAAGCTTTAAGTCAATTAAAAAAGCCTTTTGTGTGGACTCTACATGATATGTGGGCATTTACAGGAGGATGTCACTATAGTGGAGAATGCGATCGCTATTTACAATCCTGTGGTGCTTGTCCTCAATTAGGAAGTAATCATAGCTGGGATTTATCTCGCTGGAATTGGCAGCGTAAAGCTAGAGTTTGGAAAGATTTAAATTTGACTATTGTAACCCCTAGCAGGTGGCTAGCTAGCTGCGCTCAGGCTAGCTCATTATTTCAAGATTTTCCGCTCCAGGTGATTGGTAATGGCATCGATCCTCAGATTTATCAACCCCATCCTACCGAATTAGCCAGAAAGATTTTAAATTTACCTAGGGATAAAAAGATCATTTTATTTGGGGCATTTGATAGCACTCAAGATAAACGAAAGGGTTTTTTCTTGTGGCGATCGGCATTGCAAAGCCTACAGCAGCTAGAATCTACTGAAGAAATTGAACTAGTTATCTTTGGTGCTTCGGCTCCTGTAGAGCCTTTAGATTTTGGTTTTAAAGCTCGTTATACGGGTAAATTAAACGATGATGTTTCTTTGTCTTTGATTTATAGTGCAGCCGATGTATTTGTTGCTCCCTCGGTGCAGGATAACTTACCCAACACTGTTTTAGAGTCAATGTTCTGTGGCACTCCCTGCGTTGCTTTCAATATCGGTGGGATGCCAGATTTGATCGATCATCAACAAAATGGTTATTTAGCTCAACCCTTTTTAGCATCAGATTTAGCTCAAGGAATTCATTGGGTCTTAGCCGATCCTGCTAGATACCATCAGTTAGCGACTCAAAGTAGGCATAAAGCGATCGCTCGGTTTAGTTTAGAACAGCAGGCTCAAAAATACCTACGAATTTTTAATGATTTATGTAGTAAGCTACCCCTATGAATTATTAGTAACCAAATTTACGGTATACCTATAGAGAATGGTTAATAAAATTTGGCTAGATATAGTAACAATTACTAACAAAATTGATGAATCGCTATTTGCTACTCTAAATAACGTTAGCCAACAGTCTTATCAAACCATCAACCACATTATTATTTACCCTGAATCTAATAATTTAGAACTTAACAAACTCGATCCTTTTATCGATCGAGCCAACCTGTTTTTTTATCCCCAAAAAGGTAAAGGTATCTCTTCTGCTTTTAATCATGGAATTAACCATAGTCAAGGAGAAATTGTTTTGTTTCTTAATTCTGGCGATACATTAGTTGCAGAAAACATCTTAGAACAGGTAGTTGCTGATTATAGTCAAAACAAATGGTTGTGGGCAACAGGGGAGACTATTTCTGTAAGCAAGAATAAATATTTAAAAAAGCATCGCCAACAGCATAAAATTTGGCGTAATAGCCTTTTTTTTTACGGTAATCCTGTTTGCCATCAATCGACTTTTTACACCCGCAAGCTAATTAAACAGCTAGGTTTATATAACGAGTCTTTATCTATGGGGATGGATTATGAATATAACATTAGAGCCAATCAATTATCTAATCCCCAATTATTATATTTTCCCATAGCCTATTACGATACTACTGGCGTATCCTCAGTCAAAGTTTTTCAACAGTTTTTTAATCACCGTCGTATCCGCAATCGCTATTTTGAACTGTCTTGGCTTAATCGGTTGAAAGTTGACTTTTACTGTTTACTCAAATCTTTTTATCGGTTAGCAATGGTGCCAGCCAAGCTTTTGCTATAGCTTTCAGACCGATCGAGTCGATCTACTTACTCTCTATTTGCGATCGCCGTATTTGACGCTAATACTCACTAGCGATAAAAGCATAAATACTTTAGACCAAAATCAACATGAGCTTGAGCAAAAATCCTTCTGTTTCAATAGTAATTCCTACTTACAATGAGGTAGACAATATTGAAGCGGTTGTACGTAAATTTTTGGCTTCTAAATATTCTAATTTATTAGAAATACTCGTTGTCGATGGGCTAAGTACTGATGGAACACAGGCTAAAATTCAAGAGATATCAGGCATTTATCCCCAAATAAGATTGCTAAACAATCTCCGTCGTATACAGTCTGCTGCTCTCAACATTGGTTTAGAGGCTTGTAAAGGTGATATCTTCTTAAGAGCCGATGCTCACTGCAACTACGCTGACAATTATATAGAAGAATGTGTGGCAGCTTTGCAGAAGTCTCAGGCAGTAAATGTAGGAGGAGCGCAACGTTTTATTGCAGCTAATGCCTTTCAAGCTGGAGTTGCTTTAGCTTCTCGTAGTCTTTTAGGCAGTGGAGGCGCAAAATATCGCGATCTTAACTATAACGGCTATGCTGAAACGGTTTTCTTAGGCTGTTTTTGGCGTTCAGATTTAGAAGATGTGGGAGGATATGAGATCACTCGCAAAGAAGATTCTGAACTAAATTTCCGCTTACTTAAAGCAAAAGGCGATCGCGCAATTTACATAAGTTCAGGCATAAAGGTTTGCTATTTTCCTCGCAGCAACTGGCTAAGTTTATGGCGACAATACGTAAAATACGGCAGGGGTAGCTGTATTGTGTCATCTAAATATGCCCAAGAACTACCTTTAAGAAACAAAATCCCTTTTTTTGGCATTCTGGGATTAGCGATCGCTATACTAGCTGACTTAACTATACTCGATGGTTTACTACATACAATACCTTTAGTTTTATTGGGCTTTTGCCTAATTGCCTTAGAAGCAGCACGAATAACCCTAGAATATAAGAGTAAATTTCGTGAGGAATTTTGGTGTTACTGCGAAAAACCGATGCCTAGCTTAGTTAGCCGTTGGTTATATTGTACTATAGCGATCGCGACTATGCCCATAGCTCACTTTACAGGTTTTGGTTATCAGCTTTATCTGAGAAAGATTAGAAAAAACCAAGATAATTGCTTTTTTGAATCAAGATCTAGCATACCCAAATGTAATTCCGTGAAAGAGAAAATAAAGGCATAAACTTTGGTTAAATAAAGTCTGGGCTGATATTTTTGCGATTTAGCCTAGCCAGAAATTGCTAACGTGTGAATTTTATAGTTGGGAGTAAAATATGAAAGTTATCATCCTTGGAGGAGACGGCTTCTGTGGCTGGCCTACCTCTTTACATCTATCGAATCTCGACTTTGAAGTTGTTATTGTCGATAATCTATCTAGACGTAACATTGATAACGAGTTAGAAGTTAGTTCTTTGACTCCTATCTCACCTATTGGACAAAGATTAAATACCTGGAAAGACATTACAGGAAAAAATATTAAGTTTTGCAATATTGATATTGCCCAAGAGTACGATCGCTTACTAAATCTGATTTTGGCAGAAAAACCTGATGCGATCGTGCATTTTGCCGAACAAAGGGCTGCTCCCTACTCCATGAAATCTTCTAAACATAAGCGTTATACGGTTAATAACAATCTCAACGCTACTAATAATTTACTCTGTGCCATTGTCGAATCTGGTTTAGATATTCACTTAGTCCATTTAGGCACAATGGGAGTTTATGGCTATGGTACTGCGGGGATGAAAATACCCGAAGGATATTTAGATGTAGAAGTGGTTACCGATAATGGCGATCGCGTTCAGCAAGAAATTCTCTATCCCGCAAACCCTGGCAGTGTCTATCATATGACTAAAACCCAGGATCAGCTATTTTTCTACTATTACAATAAAAACGATGGCATTCGCGTTACCGACTTACACCAAGGAATTGTTTGGGGAACGAATACTCCTGAAACCTTGATGGATGAAAAGCTAGTTAATCGTTTTGATTATGATGGTGACTACGGTACAGTTCTCAATCGTTTCTTAATGCAGGCAGCTATAGGTTATCCTCTTACTGTGCATGGAACTGGAGGACAAACTAGAGCTTTTATTCACATTAAAGATACTGTTCGCTGTGTGCAGTTAGCGATCGAAAATCCACCCAGCAAAGGTGAGCGAGTGAGAATTCTCAATCAGATGACAGAAACTCATCGAGTTAGAGATCTCGCCAAAATGATTGCAGATATGACTCAAGGAGAAATCGCTTATTTAGAAAATCCCCGTAATGAAGCACCTGAAAACGAGTTATTTGTCAAAAACCAACGCTTTTTAGATTTGGGTTTGAAGCCAACAACCTTAAGTCAGGGATTACTAAAAGAAGTAACTGAAGTAGCCCAGAAGTATGCCGCTCGTTGTGATAAAAGTAAAATCCCTTGTACTTCCTTGTGGATTCAAAAATCTAAACCAACATCAAAAAGCAACAGTATAAAATCAAAATCTGTAGAAACCAGCAAAGTGTAAGCGGTAAATAACTACCCTTGTTAGCGATCGCTCATCGTTGGCAATCAGCAAGGGTATTATAGTCATTTCACCCTCGCCAGTCGCATAGACCATGGGGCTTATAAATCCCCCAGTAAAGCTAAAGCGCGTTTCTCGTCACGAGTATTCTTACTCAACAGGCGAGTGGAATATGCTCTCAATCCGCGTAGCGGATTCGCCAGCTTTGCTGTCGGCAAACTCCAGTTTGCGAGAGCATCGAGAAGCATTCCCTTGCGCCTAACGGCGACGCGGGGTCTTCTCTCATTTCCTCGCCTCAAAAGCCGCTGTACGGGAACAGCCCCTCCACAACGCGCTGACTCGCAAATAGAAACCATACGAAAAAGGAAAAATTTTGTAAGTACCTCAAATTCTTCTGACTTCTGACTTCTGACTTCTGACCTCTGACCTCTGACCTCTGACCAGCCAATCATGAGGAAATTAATTGGAATGACTATATAACCAGGTCTTAAAAATTTAAAGGTCGGTCACTCTCAAGCAGCTTTCACAGGCTATGGCTTATGGCTAGGGAGTTTTTAACCAAAGTGAGAAATATGCGCGGAGAGGAGATGTTAAATGATAGGCTAACGTTTGTGCCTAGGGCGATCGCTATTATCTTTATTCCAAATAAGAAAATTCATTTCTGCCAGACAAAGCAGCTAAATTTGATATGCTTGAGCCTGCATTTGCCAAAGATGAGCATATTCTTCTTGCTGTCGCAATAATTCTTGATGAGTGCCTTGTTCGATTAACTTGCCAGCTTTTAAAACTATAATGCGATCGCACATAGATATGGAAGCAAGACGATGGGTAACTAAAATTGCTGTTTTACCCGTGACCAATTCTGAGAAACGGCTGTAGATTTCCGATTCGCTGCGAGGATCTAAAGCTGCTGTCGGTTCGTCTAAAACTAATAACTGCGCTTGTTTTTCGCGAATAAAAGCTCTGGCGATCGCAATTTTTTGCCATTCTCCTCCAGAAAGTTCTGTGCCATCGAATTGCTTTCCTAACAAGGTTTGGTATTGATGTTCTAGGCGATCGATCTTATCGGCAATTCCCGCTTTTGTTGCTGCTAATTTTAATCGTTCTAATTTTTCTAAGGCGGTTAAATCTCCTAGGGCGATGTTTTCGCCGACGGTTAAACTATAGTGACAAAAATCTTGAAACACTACTGCTATTTGTTGTCGCCACTGAGCTAGATCTAGCTGTTTGAGATTGATACCATCTACTAAAATTCTGCCAGCACTAGGATCGTAAAGTCGCGCTAAAAGTTTAATAATTGTGGTTTTACCTGCACCATTTTCACCAACCAATGCTACAGTTTGATTGGGCTTGAGGGTGAAAGAAACTTGCTCTAATGCCAGTCTGCCATTGAGATAAGCAAAAGATACATTATCAAAAACAATTCCTGACGCAATTGGGTTGGGGATATTTTCATCAGTAACAGAAAGATCCATAGTTGGTTTACTGTCTAAAAACTTATACAGACGCTCCATAAAAATCAGAGCTTCTTGTAATTGAAAAAGTTCGCCAAACAAGACTTGTAAACTAGTTTGAATATAGTTTAATGCTTGAATAAATAGCAAGACATTTCCTGCGGTAATTTGCTTATTTACTGCTTGTATAACTACCCGATAAAATGCGATCGCATTGCCTCCAGCACTCAAAATTTCCCAAATGCTTAAATTCCAAGCTTGCTTACCTCGCATTTTGCTCAAGGCTCGATATTTATCGGCAAAGGCTTCTTGATAGCGTTGCTTAAATAATGAACCCAATCCAAATAGACGCACTTCTTTGGCATAAGTATCGCTTAACAAAAGGTCAGAATAATATTTCATTTTCCGAGCCTGGGAACTTTTCCTGGTCATTGTTTGCCAAATATCCCATTGGATTTTAAAAGAAAAATATACTTTGGGAAATGATGTAGACACGAGTAACAAAGGAATCCACCAGCCAAGAGGAAGCAACCTGGCTGCCTGACACAAGTGTCTGAAAGCATTGAAATACGGTAAAAAAAGAAAAAGGGCAAGTATATCATGGTTAGCTGAAAATGAATAGTTTTAAGCTTTATCTCCATGTCATACCAATTCTCAAAAAGAATGCACTAAATAGACAGGGCATCTAATATAAAAGGATAAGAAGTTAAGGAAGCAACTTTCTCAGGTATTAAAGAATTGACTGCACTAAAAATAGCCTGTTGAAGAGAAGCAAGATTGTTAAAGCTTTTATTTTTGAAGTCTTTACCAAGCTCCTTCGGAGCAAAAGTAGCAAGTAGCAAGTAGCAAGTAGCAAATAAATAGCTCCGAAGATGGTATAAAGCCTCCTCATTCATGAGGAAAATATGAAATTATATTTCTTTGTTTCAACAAGTCGGTTCTATATGCTGCTTTGTAAGCAGCATATCCCGACTTCAATCCTCTTGTTTTAAC
The DNA here is from genome assembly GCA_965218345.1 of Waterburya sp. Lineage (GTDB taxonomy): Bacteria > Cyanobacteriota > Cyanobacteriia > Cyanobacteriales > Xenococcaceae > Waterburya. The sequence continues at coordinate 2,209,620 of CBDCKS010000002.1, read as the reverse complement.
GAGAGGTAAAACTTGCAGACGCGCTTCGCGTCTCGCCGTTACGGAGCAACGTCGGCAGCCTCCAGGCTGCGCTACTTGAGCGCAAAGCGCGGTACTTGCTACTTGTGAAGAAGGTCTTGCCAAAACCGTTCAATGGGATTTAACTCTGGACTATGAGAAGGCTGAAAGATAGGAACCACATTATCAGGCCAGTGAACCTGGCTAGAAATATGAGCAGTGGCTTGGTCTAACTGCAACAGATTTAAGGTATCCCGAAAAGCGGCAGAAAATTGAGCCACAAAGCGATTAAAACAGATTGCATCGAGATGAGAAAAAGCATAGAAGAAATTTTGTCCCCTTAGAGGTTCGACTGCGCCATAAAGCCAAAAGGCTTGGCGAGGCCATTGCACCTCAATCACAGGCTTAATTCCTGTCAAAGTAATTACCCGTCCAGTCAGAGTCTTAAGTCCCCATCGGCTCTCATCTGAACAGAAGTAACGTATCGGACGCTCATGGGCAAAATGCTTGGTCATTACCTGAATTAGTTCGGGCAGTTTTTTTATATGTTGCTTGCTGCTGCTTCGTCGTCAATGGCGATCGCGGACGGGGGACTTTTAGTTTGGCTTTGAGTTTTTCGCGAACTATTCGATGTACCGTTGAATAGCCTATCTCCAGCTTGAATAACTCGATTAACCAAGAATGAATGTCTCGATAACTTTTAAAACCTTGTGGCTGAGATAACTTCGACTGAAGTTGCTCTAAAACTTGACCCTTAATCTTGGGTTTGGTTCCAGGTGCTAGTTTCACTTCTAACAATCTAGTTAACCCCCCTTGTTGATACTTTTTGAGCCATCGATAAATAGTAGATTCGTTTCTAGCTAGTCTTTGTGCTAGTTCTTGACGGCTTTTCACTTGACCACTCTTGAGCCAATAAAGCATTTGCAGGCGTTCTTTTTCTTGACCTTTTTTTTGGTGTTTGAGCTGCTGTTTAAGCTCTTCGGCAGTTTCGGTAATTTCTACTTTCAGTTTGTTCCCCATAAAAATTCATCTTGCACTTCTTTCTTCTTAATTTAGTGCATTACTTCTGAGAATTGGTATTACGCCTACCTTGTGATGTAACCATTCATCGAGCAAGAAAGCATCCTATTGAAGTAAAGTATCTATGTCCATTAAAGTCTCAAGCCATTTTGGATCATCATATTGGACTTTGGCTCGATGGAGAATGCCAAAGTAATCTTGTTCTGGCTAACGTCAAGGGGGCGAAAGAGCCTTGGGCGGTTGTTACTGACGAAGACCCGACTCTGCAAACTCTATGGCAATATGCCTTGAGATTTCGCATTGAGGAATTATTTCTAGATTCTAAATCTGGAGTATTTCAACTGGAAGAATCTAGAATTCGTCATCCCAAAGCTTTGGAACGTTTATATTTGGTAGTAGCTTTGGCTCTCTTATTTGCTACCGCTCATGGTATGACAGTCCAATTAAAAGGGCTGAGAACTCAAGTCGATCCTCATTGGGAGAGAGGTTTAAGCTATCTCAAAATTGGTGTCAGGTGGCTCAAAGGCATTTTACATCAAGGCAGAAATTTATTTGACCCCATCCCCCTATTTTCTCAAGATACCCTACCTTGTTTCGCTTCAAAGAAAGCCAAACAGAAATACTATGATGCCATTTGGTTTACTAAAATTTCAGAATTAAAGTGTTTGAAAATTTAGTCCCACTTCAATAAATGAAATGTGTCAGGCAGCCAGGGAAGCAACAAAATCAGCATGGTAATGAGATTGAGTAAATATTGACAACCATTGCCGAAAAACATGATTACATTAAGGGGTTGCCGATTTATTTCATCCTCAATTAATTGAAGTTCATTATAAAAATGAGCATCTTCAAAATAAATTAAATCTGAGAAACTATTGGCTTTATCAAGGATTAATAGATTGATACCAGCAGTTAGTTTTTCGGTGATGTTTCTAAAGCTAGCATTATGAAATGGCTCTAGAATATTCTCTAATAAAATCGCTGCTATCCAAGCAAAAACTAGAAAGAACAAACTTCCATAATTATCTAACTGCTGAGAGTTTATACTACTTGCAACAGCATCAACTATTTTCTTATTAATCCAAATACTGAATCCAGGAACAATGCCACGTACCACCATTGAAAATATAAGAAAAGTAACATCTTTAGGCGCAGCCCGCCAAATTAAAGGTAAAGAACGCAGCAAAATTTGGCTATACTTAGCGAATAAATTGAAATATTGCATTTGTTTTATTTAAAACTCAAACTATGTTCTGCAATAGACACAAGCTAATTGTTGGCAGTACCAATCTTTGCCTTTTACCGTGCCTATGAAAATATCTGATGGGTGCAAGAACTAGTAGTCCATGGCTGTAATATTCTCTTCTCTGCAATTTATAGAGTATGCTGGTTTGCGATCCGAAGGCTGCGCCGAGTATAATCGCTGTTTGATTAAATTCATCTAACGTCCAACAGCATTATAGCAATAAAAATTAGCTGCTTGAATAGTAGAATTTCGTCACATTGTCAAAGATTCACTTATGCCAAATATTCAATTTGTTGCCCAAAACCAGAACCTTGAACTTTTAGCCGACTATGGCTAGAGAGTCTTTGACCAAAGAGAGAAATATGCGCGGAGAAGAGATGTTAAATGATAGGCTAACGTTTGTACCTAGGGAGATCGCCTTATTCAAGTTAGTACGAGCCTGGATTCTCTTTCCTGAAGCTGTTTCCACGGTGTAATGATATTCTCTACCGAGAAACTGTCTTTCGATAACCGTTATCTTAGAAGTACTGTCGGCAACCAACACAATATCTTCCTGGCGTAACATTAAATCTCCTTGTTTGGCCGATTTCTCATCTCGATTCATAATCACGTTTGCTTGTGCTGCTTCTATTGCGCCAATTTCTGTCAGCCAAAAGTTGCCTTTTCTAGTAGCAGGGAGAAAATTAGCCTGAGTCACAAACTCAGCCACAAAACGAGATTCAGGATTAAGATAAATTTGTTCTGGAGTGCCTATCTGCTCTAGCTTACCGTTACGCATGACGGCAATTCGATCGGAAATAGCCAAAGCTTCTTCGCGGTCGTGGGTTACAAAAATAGCTGAAGTTCCTGCTGCTTTTAAGATTGAGCGAATTTCTCCTCTTAGCCGATGACGTACCTGGACATCTAAATTACTTAAAGGTTCATCTAGCAAAATTAGAGAGGGTTGAGGTGCTAAAGCTCTAGCTAGGGATATACGCTGTTGTTGCCCTCCAGATAGCTGATGAGGATAGCGTTTTTCTAAACCACTCAATCCCACTAGTTCTAAAACTTCACTTACTCTCTGTTTGATTTGAACCTTAGATGCTTTTTGATGAGCAAAAATACTGCTGCTACGTTTCTTACTTTGATTTTTCAAACCAAAGGCAATATTTTCTGCCACTGTCAGATGGGGAAATAAAGCATAATCTTGAAATACCATGCCTGTATTTCGCTTTTCCGCAGCTAGAGAGCTACAGTGGGTAGATACTACCTTTCCTGCTATTTCAACCGTTCCTTCAGAAATTGATTCAAACCCTGCGACAACCCTTAGTAAGGTAGTTTTTCCGCACCCTGATGGTCCAAGTAAACCGAGTAATTCTCCATGCTCTAAAGTAAGACTTACATCATCTAAAACTTTGGTGTGACGACTATCTATAGAAGATGTTGTTTTGTTAGGAAAAGTTTTACTAATATGATGAAGCTGAAGAATTACGAATTGTTTCATATTTGATTACTTTGCCAACTGAAATATGTATTTATTCTCAGTTGCTGTGGCAGATTGATAAATTTGGTTACCTTATAGGAATTATTCTCAATTAATATAAAGTTTAACCCATAATTTGCACTTAATTTATCGGTACTTCTCTTAAAGAAAGACAAGTTGAAGGGAAAGGCTATGCCGAAATTCAATTGATTCAGCTAATTTCTGATATTTATTTTGCGATCGCCTTTAGGATGGAAGATCTACAATTGACAGATTTTTGCTGACTGTAGGCAATCAGGCTCGCAGTATTTCTATTCACCAATAATTTGGTCTAGGGTATAAGGACATGAGTTAGGAAAAGCAACCATAGTCTTCATCTTCATAGATCCAACAATAGTAGGATTAGGATCTAAGGAGAGAGTGGCTTTAGCCAGAGCAGCTTTCAAAACTTTGAGGTAAATTTTATGCAGCTCGTCTTCCAAATGGTTGCGAATATTAGTTGTTAGATGATCATTTAACTGAAACTGAAAGGCAATAATTTCAGCTTCCCAGTGACCCAGATTTCTCTCTCTTTCTGCTGTCCAGTAATCACAAAACAATTTGTGCAATATAATTTGGTAGACCAAACTTCTACACGCAGCCTTTTGCGATCTACCCAAGTCTTCTAGTTCCTCTATCAAATTGGCTACATCCAGTTCCCTTAAATTACCCATCTTTAGTAATTCGATCTGGGTATCTAGCCAGACATCATATTCCAGGTCGGTTTTAATCATCTTTTCCTACCGTACGTAGTAGATAATTTTTACTATAGCAAAATAATATGCAATTAATTTAAGTGCATCGGCAGCTTAATCGACCAGTTGCTCGTTTAAAATAAATTGTATCGCTGTAGCAAAGTGTCGAGCAATTTAGGCAGGCTTTTGGCTAATTGAACAGCGTCAGTAAAGCTGAGTTGTTTGTAACCTACCATATCAAAAGGTATTGTTCCTTTTAAGTCTGGACGTTCCATATTCAGTAATAGGATCTGTCCATGATCCTTGTTTTGAATTCCATAACCCAATTCCACACATACAGTCGGATCTATTAACAGGTTAGGTTGCTTTTCTCCAGGAATGCTAGTGATGGGAGTAACGTCAGCTATCAACAATAGGCTTTTACTGATTTTTCTAAATTGACTATTACTTAAGCGTAAAGGAGATTCGGCAACGTGAGGTGTAACTTCTAAAGATAGAGGTATGCGCGATCGCCTGGTTAAATCTTCAACTATACTTTCTAAAGCTGAAGTAACAGCATCGTTGGCAGCCTGATAATGAGCTTGGGGGCTATAGTAAATTACAGGCTCAAGTCCTGAAATGCTATTGCACTTAGTAAAATAGATTTCTTGAGAGACTAAATCGATATTAGAAACGATATAGCTACCGCTTCCTTGAACATAAAACTCGACAGTTCTACCTTCTAAATACAGTTGAAACCAGTCAGATCCCTCTACCTCCAGGCGATCGTCTAAAAAATCTGTTCGTAAACCCGTTTTTAACAAGCTATTTCTGCTTAAACGCAGGGTACAGGGTTTTTGAATTACTGTCTTGATTGGCTCGTATTGTTCTAAATACCAAGCTTTGAGAGCTATAATTGCCACGATTGTGTCTATTAGAAAAAAGATGTCTAAATTCTAATGTATCTTAGCAATAGAGGCTAACATCTTCTCCACAAACATCAGCTAAGTAGCAAATTGCCCGAAAACGCAAACCAACCACCTCGTTATAAAGAGGATTTAGTTTACACATAGGGGGAATTTTAACAATAGAGCGTCCAAACAATTTAATTTCTCGTTCAAAAGGACATTGGCTAGGAATCGATTTACAGATAAGATGAGCGATCGCACTATTTTTTATTTCAATATTGTCTAACCATTGACGTAATGGAGCAAGTAAATCTATTTTTCTTGCTTTTACTGAATTTCGGGAAGATTGCCGACGCTGGCGTGGATAAATCCAGTTTTCTAAGTGTAGGCTTTCAATTGTATGTTGCATTGCGTTCATGGTTGACTCCTCAACTTTGATAATTTGCTTAGAAAAGAGATTTGGCTGATTAAATTATCATCTCTATTTACTTTTACTTATGTTGGTTTGCTTTAGTTAATGCAGGTGCAGACTTAAAACATTTTGACCAACGGTAAAGGGTTCAGTTCTAATTAATGATTGGCGTTGAATAATATAACAATTAAGTTTTTGGCTGATTGACCATTTACTTAATATTATCCTGCACGATTATTTAGCTAATTTGCATGAGCAAGATCACCTAATTCCCATAAAGTTTGCTTAAAGATCTAGTTAAGACTTTGTAAACTGCTACAGAAACGTCGATCAAACATAATAAAGACAAACTTTATCTGCTCTTTTCTACCAAATAAATTCTGTACAGATTGTCATATTTGTAACAATAAAGCTACTTATGGCTGTTTTTAAGCTAACTTTAGCCACTAGTAATTACTTTAAGCTTGAGATGTTTTAAGGTTTTACATAAGCTAGGTAAAGAATCCGCAAAGAATAAACACAAAATGCTTGCCTATAAAAGTATAGTATTTCTAATCATTTAGCTGCAATTTTCTTAGATATGTAATCATTCACATTAGACCTCATTGCTACCAACAACTACAAAGTTTTTCTTCCAGCAAAAGTAGATAAATCTACTTTTGAATCAGCAAATTATGAGAAATAAAAGTAGAGAATTTAAAAAAATCTCAGATTCAGTTTATTTCTCAAAATAGTATAGCTCTTTCATTATTTTCTGGTCAGTCAATGTGTATCACTTATTACCAAAATAGAAAAATATTTGATGATTTAATTCCTAATTTCTATTCAAGCAAAGCTGGTAGACGTGAGCGCAAATAATCCTAGCAGTTGAAGTAGCTGCAAAAAGCCTGTAAATCATACCTATTACTTACTATCTGTTACTTCTAGATAGCGATACTAGTTGTTGACTTGGGTAGAAGTAACTGTTTTTTGTAGACAAACATCCATCGGCAAAGTGAAATAGAAGGTTGAACCTCGATCTCCGTTGGACTCAACCCAGATTTTTCCACCATAGCGATCGATAATTTTTTCGCAAACAGCTAAACCAATTCCCGCCCCAGAATAAGCTTCAGTAGAATGCACTCTCTGAAAAACTTGAAAAACTTGGGAATGAAATTCTTGAGGAATACCAATACCGTTATCAGCTATAGCAATTAACCATGCTTGTTCCTGTTGAACCGCAGCAACTTCAATACGGGGATCTCTGCCACTAAATTTGAGGGCATTTTCTAGCAAATTTTGCAATATCTGATATATTTCTTGGGGATTGATCAAAATGCTGGGCAAATCTCCTACCACAATTTCTGCTTTGGTATCAGCGATCACTTGTTGCAGATCCGTGATAACTTGCTGCATTACCTGATTTAAATCAATCATCAGCCAAGTTTGTTCACTTTTCCCTGCTTGAGCATAATTCCGCAAGTCTTCAATCAAGGTTTGCATTCGCGAACTACTATTGTTGATACTAGCAAGATAATTTTTAGCTGTTTGATCTAAATCACTCTGATACTCTTTAGTAAGTAAATCGGTAAACGTAGTCAATGAACTTAGTGATGCCTGTAGATCTTGGGATACAACAGAGGTAAATTCTTCTAAATTTCGTTCTAAACTTGATAACTGATGATTTTCTTTTAGTTGATTATTTAAAACCAAATCTTGATGAGGTTGAATTGCTTGGGTTAGAAAGTCTGCTGAATACTTGACTTTAAAAGATAAGAGAGTTTCAATCAAATGAACAATTTTTTGAGACGGGCTATTTTGAGCAATGCAGTTAAGGTTTCGCCAACCTAATACAGTTACCCTCTGTGCAGTATTTATCGAAGAATTGATTAAAACTAAAGGAACTTCGTTAGTTTGAGAATTGTTTTTTAGCTGTCTACATATTTCCCATCCATTCATCTGGGACATCGAAATGTCTAACACAATCAAGCTGGGTTCGATCGACTTAGCTAAAGTTAGAGCGTCTTCTTGATTTTGAACCACCACAGTAGAGTATCTAGCTGATTGCAGAGCGTTTAGCAGGGTCGTTAAATCTTTTTTTAGCTCTTTGACAACTAAAATTATTTCATCTTTAATATTGTCATTATTCATGGTAATCGCCAATTATAGCCGTACAAAGTTAAATTAGGACGCATAAGATATCTGCTCGAAAGTAGCAAGTAGCAAGTAGCAAGTTTAAAATGTCTTAACATTTATACGTATTGCTATAATAAAAGACTGCAAATGCTGCTGATATTCAAAGATTTGTACCAAATGGATTTTTTAAGTTTAGTTAAATTTAGGCAAATTCAAATCAGTTATTATACTGATCTCAAATGTTGTATTAAATAGATAACACAAAAAAAAGAGACTGCCAAAAGACAGCCTCCAAAATCACTAATAATTATTTAAGTTATAACTAATTAGATTACGCTTCTTTACTCTTGGTAAAATATTCGCTCAAAGCATCAGCAATGATCTGATTCATCGGTCTACCTTCTTTTTCGGCAATCTCTTTTAATTTGGGAAAAACATCATCGGGGACACTAACGCGACGTTGATTTTTGCGAAACTTGCGTTTGGTAGTAGTATCTATATCCATATAGCTTCCTATTGTGTAGTTTTCAGAAAAATTGCGAATGGCAGCGAATCCAACACGGCTACAGAATGATCCAAAACTTTCTTGGGATTGGCGATTCTGTTGGAAGAAAACAAAAATAGGCTCAAAGAAGTTTTCTAGCTCTTCTACTGGCATTTTTTGCTCATAAGGTTGGGCTAGTTGAGTCTGATTTGGCGTGCCTCCCAGCCAGATTTGGTATTTTCCAGGTGCGCTACCAACAAAGCCTAACTCTGCCATGTAGGGACGAGCGCAGCCGTTGGGGCATCCAGTCATCCGCATCACGAAGTGTTCGTCTGCCATTCCTAGTTTATTCAATAATGCTCTAATGCGATCGGTAATTCCTGGTAAAGCTCGCTCAGATTCAGTTACCGCAAGTCCACAGGTAGGCAATGCAGGACAAGCCATTGAATAGCGAGTTAAAGGCTCGATCGCGCTGGAATCGGTTTCTATTCCTCTATTTTTGAGGATATTTTCCACCGTTTCTTTTTGTTCGGGAGAAATTTCACAGAGAATAACATTGTGATTGGGAGATAGGCGCATGGGTAGGTTTAACTGCTGCACAATTTCTCTGAGGGCGGATTTTAGCTGAAAAGCACCTTCATCTTTGATTCTGCCATTTTCTACGCCAATACCAAAAAACCACTTCCCGTCACCCTGTTCGTACCAGCCAAGAAAATCTTGATATTGCCATTCGGGTAATTTTTTATAGGGTTTAAGTTCTTGACCAAAGTAAGATTCAACTTTAGCTTTAAACTTGGCTACACCCCAGTCATGAATTAAATACTTCATTCTGGCGTGACGACGATTAGTGCGATCGCCATAATCTCTTTGAGTGGCAACAATTGCTTTAACTAAATCATAGACATCAGCTTTATCTATGTAGCCTAGCTCGTCAGAGATACGGGCAAAGGTTTCTTCTTTGTTGTGAGTTCGACCTAAGCCACCCCCAGCCATAACGTTAAAACCCTGTAGTTCTCCTTTTTTGTTGGTCATTACTACTAAGCTGATGTCGTGGGTATAAACATCAATGGAGTTATCTCCAGGTACAGTCACGCAAATCTTAAATTTACGGGGTAAGTAATGCTCTCCATAAATAGGCTCAAGGCTATTTTCAACAATCATGCCCTTGCCCTGGCTTTGTCTTGCTGCTTTTACCTCAGGAGCTTCTGCTGCGCTGATTGCTTTTTCTCCGTCTAGCCAAATTTCATAATATGCTCCACTTTGAGGATTGAGCAGCTCGGCAATATTGTTAGCATACTCAAAAGCATACTGATATTCGGGTTTATTCTTAAACGGTGCAGGCGGAGACATGATGTTGCGGTTAACATCTCCACAGGCACTGAGAGTCGAACCCATATTATTTAAAATATTTTTGATGACCTCTTGGAGATTCTTTTTCAAGATTCCGTGAATCTGAAACCCTTGGCGAGTAGTGATTCTAAGGGTATGATTACCATATTCTTCTGATAGGCGATCTAAAGCTAAAAATAACTCTGGCGGAACAAATCCCCCTGGACTGCGAGTACGCAGCATCATCTGATAGTCCTTTTCCTGACCCTTTGCCCGATTGTCACGATTGTCTTGCTGATAAGAGCCATGAAACTTGAGAATTTGGATCGCATCTTCGCTAAAATGCGTCGTGTCTTCTTTCAGTTCGCTTAGAAGCGGTTCGCGCAGATAATTACTGCGATCTTTTAACTTTTCTAGTTTGGATACTTTTTTTTGGATAGGGGTCTGAACCATGTTGTTCTTAAATAATTACCAGGAAGGATATTCTTATGTGTGCTGCTTAGTGATTTAAGATTCTTTTTTATCTTAGCGTTTGCGATCGCAACTGAGTGCAAAATATCGAATTAGAAAAATATAAAAACATAAACTTTTAGTTTGCTTTTACTTTAATTAGCTAAAAAATTGCGCTTAATTTATAGAGCCACTATGAATTTTGTTGAGAACTATGAAGATTAAACTGATTGCACTTGAGCAGAGAATCTATATCTTCTCATTTCTGTAACCAGGAATACAAGTCATTAACTCTTTCTGCTTACAAAAATTAGCTTTATTACCAGCCCTAACTGCCCAGTACAGACAAGCGGTCAGACCCCGCGTCGTCTGAAAGACGCAAGGGAACGCTGACCGAATACCTTGTCTCTTCTCTAACTGCCTAAATCAGCTTTTGCTGCATTTTTATAACCAAAGAAGTCAATGCGGTAATCAGTAATGGTGACACCCGTTTCTGCTTCTATCTGCTTGATTATTGCTTTGGGCAACTCAATTTGTAGATCGATAATTTGATTAGTATCTAAGCAGTTTATATGACTATGAGAGTCGCTAATATTGCCATACAATCTACCATCAGAACGCTCAACACATTCTATTATGCCTCCAGCAGACAAAGCATCCAGGTTTTGATATACGGATGTGTGACCAATCTCTTTGCCTTGTTGACTAAGCAGGTCGTATATCTCTCTAGCGGAAAGATGCTCTTCATGAGTCCACAGCAACTCTAATATATAGCGACGCTGACGACTCACCCGCATTCCCAAATCTTGGCAGCGAGCTAGAGCATCTTCTAAAGAGTTGATTTGTGTTAGGTTTGCCTCTGGAGTTTTCATAGATGAGGCTCGATGGATTCAAGCTTATACATAGTCATTACCACTTTAACTTAAAATATATGTAAATGTCCAATCTAAAAACTAGTAAGGTAAACAGTAACTCGTTTTATAGCGAATCTTTCGTTCAGTATCGTTAATTTTAGCTCAACAAAATTATCCTTCAGCCTTTTTTGTAATACTTATTGTGACTATCGAGTTAGTTTTAGATTCCCAAGTAATAAACAATTTAGATTTATCTGCTGCCAAAAATCAAATCGAGCCTATATTAGATAAGATTATTGATTATGAACAGCAGTTACAGTTGTTGATTGACTATCAGCGAGAAGATAGCGATCCCCGCGAATTATCAGAAATACCAGAGATTAGACTATGGTTTGTACGATTAGACGCAGTTTATCCGTGGATACCATTCTTGTTAGATTGGAAAACAGGAGAACTAGTTCGTTATACGGCGATGCTCGTACCTCATGAATTTAACCGTAGCGAAGGTATTATCTTTAACCCTGAAGCCTTAGAAATTTTTGTGATGAATAAGATCTTTGTTCTCTGTGATTGGCTACAAGAGCAGAATATCCCATCGCGATCGCGCCTAAAATCTATGGCGCAACTGTTTGGCTATGAATTAGACGATGCTTTTTTGGAGATGATTTAGCTAGTAGCTGATTTGCAAAGTGACAGAAGCTCGAACTGTTTGCTCACCACCGATGATAGGCGTATTGACCTGAGCATCTGCTTTTGACAGTTGTTGAACTCGAAGGGGATTTGGTGGGGGGACGCTGGCTTGATTAACCTGAACACCAACAATCTCTTTGGAAGCAAGATTTAGAGTCTTTAAAACAGCATCTGCCATAGCTTGAGCGTCAATGGTGGCTTTGCGAAGAGCTTCTTTTTGAGCCTCAGCGATCGCTTCAGGGCTAGCAATAAAACTTACTTCATCGATGCGACTAGCTCCTGCTTTAACGGTTTCATCTAATAAAGTTCCAACTTGCTCAGTTTGGAGGCGAAAGCTGACTGTATTTGTGCCAATATAACCCACTAAGTTTCTTTGGTTATTAGTATAGTCATAATTTGGTTCTAGGCTTACACCTGCCGTCTGTAACTCTTGGACATCTTTTGAGCGTAACAGATCCACCAGAGCTGATGTTCGCTTGGCTATTTCTTGTTGAACCTCCATCGCCGTTTTCCCCTGAATCTCGACTCCTAACTTAACTTGTGTCAGGGTAGTAGCAATATTTTCGCTTCCATTTCCAGTTACTGTCAAAGTTGGTACTAATTTTTCTTCCGCCATAGCTGGATTAATCAAAGTCAAGCCAAGAAAACTGCCAATAGCCAAGGATTTGGCTAAACCTTGGTAAAGTAGAGCAAATCGACTTATTTTTGATTGTTTTAGATTTTTGCTCATTGTTTACCCCCTATCTGATTTTTATTTGCATCTACTTGACAGATTGTATAGCAGTTGAAGTAAAGGTTAAGACTATAAATAATTATCTCGCGCACCAGACGCAGAGAAATTAAGAGATGTCCTAATCTATAATTCGATTGCTATACATTTTCTTAACTTGCTATCAATGCCTATTAGCTAGATGCTTTGAGCATATGGTAGGTGATCAGTAACTGAGTTAAAGCCAGAGGATAACTTTGTAAAATTTCTCCCGTAGTTCCAGTTAACTTTCCTAGTTCTTGGTTTCCTTCTAGGCTACAAAATTGACCTAGATAGGGAACTTCGCCACACATGATCTTTTCTAATTCTCTAACCTGCTCTAAACTTGCATGACCATCAATTTCTAAAATGTCCACGGGTTTGCCCATATCACGGCTTAAACCCAGACGAATAGCTGCACCAAGATGATTACCTTCAGAATTTAAAATAGTGGTTAAATCTGGATGAGGAATTGTCGGACGCAAGATTAAATTAGCATTAAGCATAACGTTGTCTTCTTCCAATCCTGTTTCATCAGGAGGATAAAAGCTAACAATCATATCTGCCCATTTACGTTGTGGACGGATAAAGGCTTCAGAGTCTGGTTCTCTTTGACGTAGTTGGTCTTGAACTTGTTCTTCACTGTATCCTCTTTTACGAGTATCTCGCTTGATTTTCCAGTATGATCGTAGGGATTCTGGGGGAGCTAGATAAGTTTTCACATCATAGCTATCTCGCATTCTGCGGGTTGAATATCCTAGTAAGCCTTCGACAATAACATACTGACGCGGCTCAATGTATTCTGGTGGATCAAAAGCACCCGTAGTGTGATTATAAATAGGCTTGAGGATAGACTTTCCTGAACGTAGCAACGCTAAATGCTGTTCTATAATGTCTAAATAATTACAGTCTGGATCGAGAGCAGATATTTTCATTTCCGCTCTTTGGGTGCGATCGTAACGATGATAGTCATCAGTACAGATCACGGTAACGTTGTCTTTCCCTAATACTTGAGCAATTCCCTTCGTCAACGTTGTTTTACCTGCTGCGCTGTCGCCAACTATACCGAGAATAATAGGTCTATCTTTCATATATTGCTCCTTCTGAGGAATAATCGCTCAAACCTAGAATATATTGGATTAGTAGCAGTTGTAAAACTCTCTATCAAAGCTTACGGTTTACATAAAAAAGGCTAGATGCGAAAAACATCATAGCCAAAGCCTTTCGGCTCTAATAATTGAATCTTTATTAACTTGTCTTTTAGCTGTTAGGCATGGTTTGAACTGCGCTTGCCCCGTCTACACCTTTAGCAACTTGTTCTGCTTTAGAAAGAACGCTTTCAGCATCAGGGTTATATTTTAAAACAACTGTACTGCCTGTTTGTGCCACCCAAAGTCCAACACTATCAGAGATTCCTGCTTCATCAAGTGCTTGAGCAACACGCTTTGCCAAACCGCTTTCGTCAAATTGACCATCTAGACCAACTTTTTCTGGGGCAATATCGTTATCTTTGGCGGCGGCGGCAACCTTAACTTTTCCTGCTTGAGCTGCTTTGTCTTCTTCTTTTTTGCCAAACAGTTTTCCAAGAAAACCCATAAATAATATCCTCTTGCTCTATAAAACCAAAAACGCCAAATTTGCGCTTTCTGGATGTAAGTATATGGTCAGGACGTAAAGATAGGGTCAAGAAGTTATAAAGAATTTAGATTTAATAACTTAATTTTTTTGCGTCATTTCTCCGAGATATTTCTGTAAATAGGGAGAAAAAACCTCATATATTAGAGTCAAGGGTTGACCATTGTGCCAAAAAAGGTAATGACGACCCCAAAATGGTGTTTTTTTGTCAAATGCCGACTCTAAAGCCGAAGAATTACCATAATAAACTCCTCGTACATCTCGATAAAGTTCTGTATGGAGTGTAGAAAGACTTCGCCATACGGGTAAAGAGCGATTTTGCAGATAATCATCAACATTACTAGCGTTCCACCAAGATGCAGCATAAGCTAACCTTTGACCTGAGGCAGTTCGCAACCATACTTGTCTTCTTAATCTTGGTTCGGCGATCGCCTTGATTTCTTCTGGTGCGCCATCGTCTCTTTTACCAATTAAAGACATATCAATCACGTCTACTTCGGTTCTTTCGCCTGTAAGTAACTGCAAAAGGTGAGTCGGCGAGCCATCTCCTAATAAAAGCATCTGCCATGTAGGTGCTAACTGCTTATGGGGCAATCCTTGTTGGACAGTTTCTTGTCCTCCTTGCCAAATTGGTTTTAGGGAGTGCCAACTTCTAGAAGCAGTGGAAATATCTTGGGATAGGTTGCAGTCACTTTTTGTTACAAAACTTTATTATCGTTAATAAAAATATTAGCGTTTTTTACTTGAAATTACCTCTTTTTTGTTTCTAAGATGGGATTTAAGAGCATACACGAGTTTATAGCTTAATTTGCTATGTAACACTAAGAGGAGCGATCGCCAAAGCCACAGATTGGATTTTAGGCTTTAACCTCATCTATTTTTTTTCCCTGAATTGAATAGTCTAACAATTCAATCGGATGTAATAATTTAACCTGGGAATTTTGTAACTCTAAGTGCTTTTGTATTTGTAAAGAACAACCAGGATTGGGAGAAGCAATCAAACTTGCTCCCGTATTGATTAAATTAGTGGCTTTTTGTTTGCCTAATTCGTCTGCTGTTTCTGGCTGCAACATATTATAAATGCCCGCACTACCACAGCATAAGCTGGCATCAAGAGGTTCTCGTAATTTAACGCCAGGAATTTGTCTTAAGAGTTGACGTGGTTGCAAACTAATTTTTTGTCCATGCAAAAGATGACAAGCATCTTGATAGACAATTGTGATTTCTGATGATGTTAAGGGATGTAATTGGGCGGTTAACTCTATTGAGGAGAGAAATTCTTGAACGTCCTTAACTTTGCTGACAAATGCTTCAGCTTTGGCTTTATATTCTGGATCATCAGCCAAAATATGACCATATTCTTTGAGGGTATGTCCGCAACCAGCAGCATTAATAATGATTGCATCAAGTTCAAGATCTATAAAGCTATCGATCATTTGTCTGGCTAAAGTTTGTGCCTGTGCTTCTTTTCCTTGATGGGCGGGTAATGCAGCACAACAGCCTTGAGCTTTGGGAATTATCACTTCGCAACCATTGGCAGTCAAAACTCTAGCAGTCGCTTCATTTACAGGAGAGAAAAATAATCGCTGCACACAACCCAAAATCATGCCCACACGGTAACGTTTTTCTCCTTGAGCGGGTATTACTTCGGGTAAGTTATCCTGCCAAGCATCAGCAGTGATAGTAGGTAGAATAGCCTCCATCGCTGCCAAACGAGGAGCAAACTTTTTGAGTATTCCTTGGCTACGTAAAAACTTTTGCAAGCCTGATTTTTGATATAGCCACAATGGAGGAAGCAGGTTGCGTAGACGATTGGGATAAGGAAACAGATTAAAAATTAAAGTTCTAATTAACCTATCGGACAAACTGCGGGGTTGATTTCTTTCTATTTGTGGGCGAGTAGCTGCAATTAATTTATCGTACTGTACTCCAGAAGGGCAGGTAGTCACGCAAGCAAGACAGCCTAAGCAGGAATCAAAATGCCCAGAGGTGGCAATGTCGATAGTTGCCTCACCCTTGTTGATGGCATCCATTAAATAAATTCTGCCTCTAGGAGAATCCATTTCTTTGCCAATGACTCGATAACTAGGACAGGTAGCAAGACAAAAGCCACAATGAACACAGGTATCTATTAATTCTGGCTGGGGAGGATTTTTGGCATCAAAGTTAGTCATTTTAAAGATCGCTGCTGGTTTGCGGTAGGAAATTGCGAGTAATATTGTTCGTAGCTTTAAGCTTTGAGCTTTTTAAACATAATTTGACAGTTAATCTAACTACACTAGAAAACGGCTAGGGTTAAGAATATTTTGAGGATCGAACTGATTTTTAATTATTTGCATAGTTTGCTTGGCGTTACCCGTATAGCCCCAAATATCTATTTCTTGTTTAACTGATTTGGGTGCATGGAGAATAGTAAGAAAACCGTAGTTTTGTTGACAGTGCAATCGCATTTGGGCGATCGCTTGATAATCTATATTTTTTAGCTGTAGTTCTCCAATGCCACTACCTGCGTGAACTCTAACGGCGATATTTGGCGAGCTAATCTGTTTTAATTGTAGAAAATTTACGGCAGCAGTGGGAGAAATACCTATTTTGCAGGTGATTGTTGTATCTGAATCAGGAGTTGTGGTGAAAGTGGCGCATTGTTGCCATAAATCTGTTTCTGAGCGATCTTGATAGTTTTTAGAGATTAGGTTTAATTCTTTGGCGATCGCCTGTACTTGCTCAATCTGTTGTTCGATACTTTCTGGTATGGTTTGCCAACGCATCACTAAACCAATATCTTGACCCAAGTTTAATCGATCTACCACCGCAGCCGAAAGTAAATCTAAGGCAGTGGGAGTTAAACCAGAATTACGGATCGTTTGACAGGCTTGAGCGATTTGCTCTGCTTTTCCTGTTAATAATAGAGTTTGAGAAGTAGTAATTAAAGGATAAGTCCGAAAAGTAAGCTGAGAAATTAGCCCCAAAGTACCATAAGCACCAGTAAATAATTTCATCAGGTCATAACCCGCCACATTTTTAACTACTCTGCCTCCCGCTTTAGCGATTTCACCATCAGCACGCACAAAAGATAACCCCAGCAACATATCCCGCACCCCGCCGTAACGCTGTCGCCAACTTCCTGTATCGGCTGTGGCGACTATTCCTCCTAGAGTTGCTGTCTGAGGATGGCTAGGATCGATGGGTAAAAATTGATTATGCGATCGCAATACTGCCTGTAGATCAGCTAGTTTCATTCCTGCTTCTGCCGTTACCGTAAGATCTCCTACGGCGTGTTCAATCAGGCGATCGCATTTTTGAGTACTGATTACTAAGCTTATATCCTGGCTTAAATTACCCCAAGTTAATTTACTGCCATTACCGCAAACCAGAATACGCCATTGGTGTTTATATGCCTGCTTAACTATTCTTGCTAAGGCATTTACACTCTTGGGAAATAGTAAGTATACAGGCGCGTCAGTGTTTATCACTGCCTGATTTATCTTGCTTTGCCAATAAGCAT
Source organism: Waterburya sp. (assembly GCA_965218345.1). Taxonomy (GTDB): domain Bacteria; phylum Cyanobacteriota; class Cyanobacteriia; order Cyanobacteriales; family Xenococcaceae; genus Waterburya. The sequence goes on along the minus strand of CBDCKS010000002.1, from coordinate 2,192,052 downwards.
CGGCATTCTTTAGTTCGACTAATTCTGTATTGCTATCAATGAGCGATTTTAGTTGAGTTGCGATCGCAGTTGTCATATTGACCAAATCTATCTAGATAGACACAATTCACAGCTTAACTATTTTCTCATGCGGATACTACCATCGACCCAAATAGTGTTCCTGAAAATGAAGATACCGCGATCGCTAATCAATAGAAAATAGATATAGCAATACGAGGCTGTGTTAGGACACTCCCTGCGGCAAGTACCCCTTTTAGGCGTTAATTAAACTTATAACTCATAGATGATACCTTCAAATGATTTTCGGGAACTATAAATTTACACACCTAAAAAACATTTCCTGTAAGCGGTTTCTTGAACACTAATCAGACTGAAAGACCCCAAGCAAATCTTTTAATTGTTGATGATACTCTAGATAATTTGGAGTTACTCGCTGCTATTTTAAATAAGCGGGGTTATCAAACTTGTTATATTGACAATGGCTTTGAAGCAATAAAAATTGCTCGATCTGGTTGGGCTGATTTAATTTTATTAGATATTCAGATGCCTGAAATGGATGGTTATCAGGTGTGTGAACAACTTAAGGCTGATGCACAAACTAAAGATATTCCTGTCATCTTTATCAGTGCTTTAGATGATTTTGCCAACAAGAAAAGAGCATTTAAAGTTGGCGGGGTGGACTATATAAATAAGCCTTTTGAAATCCAAGAGGTGGTAGTTAGAGTTGCCAATCAAATTACTATTAAGTCCAACAACAGTAAAATTATTGAGCTTAATAATCAACTAGAGAAAAAAGTAAAAGAGCGTACTGCTGAACTGGAAAACAGCAATCAGCAGCTACAAGAAGAAGTCAATCGGCGACAACAGGCTCAGGATAGACTATTGAAGATGGCTCTTAATGATCCGATCACTGGCTTTGGTAACCGCAATTCTTTTGTTAGTCGTCTCAAGCAGGCATTGAAAGTTACGGGACAGCAGCCTAATTACTATTTTGCCGTAATCTTATTAGAATGCGATCGCTTTAAAACCATTAAACGCACCATCAGTAATGTTGAAACCAATCAACTATTAATGGCGATCGCTCATCAACTAGACTCTTGTTTACCCGATTCGGCCTTGCTTAGTCGCTTGGAAGGGGATGAGTTTGCCATCTTCTTAGATAATATCCGCAATGTAAATGAGGCGATCGCTGTAGTTGAAAAAATCAGACAAAAGCTAAACATTCCGTTTGCGATCGAACAAAGAAAAATTTTAATCAATGCCAACATGGGTATAGTGATTGGCAGCCAAGATTATCAAGATATAGACCGTCTATTCAACGATGCTGATATTGCCATGCAGCAGGCAAAAGACTTAGAGGGCGATCGCTACCAGGTATTTAAGCCAGAAATGTATATCCAGCTTCAAGAAGATAGGGAGTTGGCAAATCATGAAATGAGCTTAAAACAGGCAATTAAACGCCAAGAGTTTGTTAATTATTATCTACCCATAATATCTTTAGCAACCCAGCAAATTGTGGAATTAGAAGCGTTGATTCGTTGGCATCACCCCCAACAAGGAGTTATTCTGCCTCAAGATTTTATTGCTACAGCCGAAGATATGGGATTGATGAATGCGATCGGTAATTTGGTTTTAAAACAGGCTTGTCAACATATTAAACATTGGCAACATAATCATAAAACTCAAAACAATTTAGGAATTTGTATCAATCTATCGGCTAAACAGCTTTTTCATCCTAGTTTGGTTGATAAGGTTGATATGATTTTGCGGAAAACCGAAATTCAGGGACAACATATTAAGTTTGATATCGCCGAAACGGTTTTACTCGAACAGCCTCAGAATAGTTTGAGTATTTTGCAGAAGTTAAAAAAACGTCGAGTAAAACTTTGTCTAGACAATTTTGGTTCGGGTTATTCGTCTTTGACCTGCCTTCATCGTTTTCCTTTTGATGAATTGTCGATAGATCGTTCTTTAATTGCTCACATTGGTCAAGCAGCTCCTAATTTAGAACAGGAAAAATCGACCACGCTACTGTTAAAGCAAATTATTGCGATCGCTCATCAAATGAATATGGTAGTTACAGCCACAGGCATCGAAAATAATTTTCAACTAAATCTACTCAAAAACTTAGGCTGCGATCAAGGACAAGGATATCTAATTTCCAAACTTTTAGATAAAGATGCGGTAGATAAGTATCTATTGAAGAATAGTAATAAGCAATTAACAACTAACTAACCTGAGTTTGGGAGCGCAAAAAGGACTGAAGTTGCTAATTCTATCTTTGAATTTAGCGATCGCTCATACTCGTTGATTAGAATAATATGTCGATAAAATAACTTATGTGAATAAGGATTACTTTTTTTAATAAAACTGAGAAAACTTTAGATATTATTAGAATATAGTTATCAAACCAACAATAAAGCTACGGTTTGTATTTTTTACTCGATCCCTAAAAGGTTTAACCAATGGTCACAGATTACTTCGCCCATTATAGAGCAGAGCAATCTGTGACTAATTAAATTAGTTCCCCATTTTGGTTTTATAACTACGTACAGATAAACTGATGTAAGGAATAAGATTATGAAAGCTTCTTCAAATTTAGGACAATCGATTACCCTAGCCATACTTTTAGCTGCTACTAGTATGACCGTAATTCTTTTAATGTCATTTGCCAGCGGGCAATTCTAAGCGTTTTATCGTCTGAATACTAGCCGATTTAATGCTTGGCAAATTATACTTTCGATACTTATAATGTTTTAATTAACATTTTTAGATCTGTAACGCCTGAATTAAATTCAGGCGTTTTTAATATATTTAGCTAGATTAAAAATCTTAAGTAACTATTCTGATTGAAGTATGGTTTTTGATACTAGGCGAGTTTTCTTGCGATCGCCTTGGGATAATTCCTTACCAATTTGTAAACGGGTAGCATTAGTTTGCAGAACCGTCGCACCTTCTTTATCCCCTAGTTGCAGGGCAGTTTTAGCAGCAGTTTGCAACATAGTAGCTGCGCCAGTGCGATCGCCATCCTGTAATTTATCTTCGGCAATTTGGGTTTGACGATATTTTGCCAGGGTCAATATATGATTTTGAACCATTTGATTTGCTTGGGGTTGATACTGTGCCTGAGACTCCAGTTCAATAGTCACAATATCAGAATGTAAATTCTCCTGATTTGTTCCTGGATCGTCGTAACGTAACTGAACAGCCGCAATTTTGTGTTTACCTGGGGGTAGCTGATTAACATAAAAGTTAATTAAGATAATTCGAGGTCGATTTACCATCAAGTCTCCTAAACGGACGGTAAAATAATTTCCCTCCAGTTTAATTGGGAGTTCAATAGCTTCAGGTGCTACCTGAGCAACAGGTTTTAATTCTGCTAGTCGCGTTTTAGGCATCAACTCTACTGTGAGATTGCTATTAGTTAGACCTACAGACTGAGCGCGTGTATAGAGTCGCTCGAATTCTGAAGCTGCCTGTTCTGGCTGTTCTATATAAGCCAAAACTCCCTGTGCCGAATCGGCAATTTGCTCTAAAACATCTTGATTCCAGTGTTCACCAAATCCTAGAGTATCAATCGTAATATTATATTCGGCTGCCAATTTAGCTAACTTGAGGCAGCGAAGATTATCGCCATGTTCATTTTCACCATCAGTCAGCAAAAATATACGAGATACATAGTGTTGATTGCTGGCTGCTACTTCTTTAATACCCAAGCGCAAGCCTTCATCAATCGAAGTACCGCCATCAGCGGCTATCAGCCTAATTTTTTGTTTAATCGATTCAATGTCGGTAACTAGCTGGTTAGGAACAATTACTCTTGCCCGATGATCGAAAGTTACGACACTAATACGATCTTCTGACTTCAGTTTTTCTACCATAGCTATGGCTGCACTTTTGACTATTTCTAGAGGTTTATTAGACATTGAGCCACTACGGTCAAGCACTAGACAAAGATTGAGGGGTAATCTAGCTTGATTGGGAATCTCAGCAACGGCAGATATCGCCATAGAAAGCTGACGTTGACTGCTGTTTATTTGAGCATCAATATTATTATCGCTTAGATAGGATTGTAAACCAACTTTCATAGTCGCCAAGAAAAAATTAAGTTTATCACTCTATGATATTGGTTATATATCGTTTAGGTTTAAACTGTGGATTTTATAGCCGTACAAAGTTAGATTAGCGGTGCAACCCCGCGTCGCCGAAAGGCGCAAGAGAACGCGCACCAAGACGGACACATACGCTATCTGCTCAAAAGTAGCAAGTAGCAAGTAGCAAGTAGCAAATAAACAATTTGGAAATGTCTTAACGTTAATACGTATTGCTATTACTAGAATTAAAAAAGGAGCATTTATGACCAAATGCCCCAGGTTTAAAATTTGCTTGTCACAAATAATCTAGCTCTGATGTAATCTTAATTAGTCAATGCTAATAGTTGTGGGAGAAGAACCACCACTGCTGCTACCAGGCATACTAGAAGCTTTACGAAAATCTGCATACAGGCGATCGCGCCAAGCAAAAAATGGTTCAAAGGTGATATTATCTGCCAATCCTGGAATACCTTTACCTTTTAGCGGATCGGGAATATCTAAATAATTACCTGCGGGGAATTTTAACATAATGCTTAATCCTGCTACTGATAAATCGGCTAGAGTAGGAGTATCCCCTGTTAAATAGGGCTGGTTTTGCAAAATTAGGCACAATGCCTCTAAATCTTGCTTCAGGCTGTTTTTAGCTTCTTTTACTGCGTCACCGCCAAAACCAATTCCACTACCCAAAACATCTAAAAGTTCTCCAGGAATTGCTCCAATCGCCGTTTTGAGCAGATCTGGTGTGTTAGAAGGCAATATAGAAGTCCGAAAATTTTGATTCTGGTTTAAGGCACCAATCAAAGCTTTTCTACCTTTCAAGCCTATGGACGCATCTGCCCACTCTTCGATCAGCAAACACTGTCCCTTGGCAAGAGAATCACTAGGTATAATTGGGCGTTCTGGATATTTGCGTTCGAGATACAAAGCAATTTCAGTAGAATCGCTCACATAAGTACTACCATCTTTTAACACAGGCACTTGGCGACTACCAGACTTCTGCATTAATTCTACCTGTCCGACTCCTGGGGTAACCTCAATTTTACGGTACTCCAGCTGCTTGTAATCGAGAATGAAGCGAACTTTCTCCGAGTATTGAGATAATTCAAATTGATATAGTTCTAGCATTAAAACTCCTTAATTATCTGATCGACTCTGACGATTGTTAATGTAGCCTGTATTAACAATTAAAAACATCTTCCCTCAGTCTAGGTATATCAATTGCGATAGATAATAAATCCTCTAATTCTCTTTATAAGTAGTTAGACAAAAAGATTACGACTATATGCAGCAAAACCCCTTTATTACTGGATTGATTAGCTCATTAACAAATTTATTAGTTAAAGGTTGATATTTTAGTAATAAGCGATAGAATAACGAACTGTATAAGGCATCGATCGCAACTTCAGCATCTATTTAAATAGCCAATCATTAAGAAATTGTTCTCATGGAATACATCGCACTAGCCGCCCGCATTTGTCTGTGTCTAATTTTTTTTAAAGCGGGAATAAGTCACATTACTGGTTTTAGTGGTTTAGTAGAAACAATAAATAGTCAAGGATTGCCTTTGGCTACTGTGTTGGCAGCGGGAACAGTGTTTTTTCAAATTTTAGGAGCAGTTTCGTTATTGTTGGGTTACAAGACCAAAATCGGCTCAATCTTGCTAATCATTTTTCTCATTCCTGCTTCTTTGCTATTTCACAATCCTATCGCCGATCCCAGTCAAATCAATGACTTCCTCAAAAACATCGGTTTGATTGGTGGACTATTAATGGTTATCTATGCAGGTTCGGGTGCATTAGGTATAGACGGAAAAAAGTCATAGCGATCGCCTTTATGCCGAAGGTTGTAGTTATTGGGGCAGGTTTTGCAGGATTAAGAGCCGTCAAACACTTATTCAATGCCGAAGCAGAAGTACTATTAATCGATCGCCATAATTATCATACTTTTATTCCTCTTCTCTATCAGGTAGCTACAGGTTTTGTTGAACCCGAACTAATTGCTTACCCGCTACGCAGCGCATTACGAAATATTGACAATGCTAATTTCTTGATGGCACAAGTCCAGCAAATTGATTTGGATGCCAAGACTGTTATTACCGACGCTCAAACAATAGCCTATGACTATTTGGTTATTGCTACAGGAAGTCAGGCTAACTTTCTAGAGGTTGCTGGCGCACCGCAGCACACTTTCCCTTTGAGAACTTTGGAAAACGCTGTGACTTTACGCAACCATATTCTTAACTGTTTTGAACAGGCTCTAAAAAACAATAATGATGCCTTTGGACAACAACAATTAATGACCTTCGTAATTGTTGGCGGTGGTGCTACGGGAGTAGAAATGGCTGGTGCTTTACAAGAATTAATTCAAGATTGCTTGGCTAAAGATTATCCTCAATTGGACTTACGCCAAGCAAAAGTAATCTTATTACAGTCGGGAGAAAGTTTACTTAGTACCTACCCCGAACGCTTGTCTAAGTATACTTTGAAACAGTTACGCGATCGCGGAATAAAAGTACATTTTAATAGTCGAGTCAAGGCAGCTACCTCTACAGCAGTTGTTTTAGAAGACGATACTAGTGTTGCCACTGCTACGATTATCTGGACAGCAGGATTAGAAGCCAATTTTCCCGAACCTCAATCAGATGTGCCTACAGCCAATAAGAATAAGGTTGAGGTTTTAAACACTCTCCAGTTACCAAATCATCCTCATGTCTATGTTGCAGGTGATGCAGCCTATGTCGAACAAAATGGTAAACCTTTAATTGGTGTTGCTCCAGAAGCTTTACAGCTTGGTGGTGCGATCGCCGAAAACCTCAAAAGGCAGTTAAAAGGAAAGACCCCCAAAGATTTTGAGTATTTTAATAAAGGTAGAGCAGCAATTATTGCCCGCAATGCGGGAGTAGCTTATTTGTTGGGTAAGATTCCTTTGAGTGGTTTTTTTGCTTGGCTGTTATGGTTGGGCATTCATGTTTACTACTTACCAGGATTATCAAACCGTTTTAAACTTCTAAGTGCTTGGTCAAAGGATTATATTTGGCGCGATCGCTCTATTAAACAAATATTTACCTTTTATCAACAAAAATAATTACCGTAAAGGTACGCTTCTCTAAACCATTATTCCTTCCATTACTAAATCCACCAATTCATCAACAAATTCATCCGTTAATGGTTGATGCTTGAGTAACAAACGATAAAAAAGTGGACTATATAAAGCATCGATCGCAACTTCGGCATCAATACCTTTTTTCAACTCTCCTTTTTCTACGCCTCGTTGAAATATTCGTTTTGCATCTTTTCTTCTGGGAGTTAACCAGTTGTCACGAAAGGCAGTAATCAATTCTTCATCTGCTTGTCCGCAACCAATCACGTTAGCTAAAACTTCTCCCCTAGAACTATTCATCAGCCTTACTATCTTGTACATTTGCTCTCTGAAATCCTTTTTAACCGAACCAGTATCGGGAAAGGCAATCTCAGGAGTTACGGCTTCTAAAAAAGCATCCATTACTAATGCTGCTTTGGTTTTCCAACGTCGATAGATAGTTGGTTTGCCTACTTCGGCTCTTGCTGCGACTCCTTCAATAGTTAAGTCCATAAATCCGACTTCAATTAGCATTTCATAAGCTGCTTTAAGTATTTTGGCTCTAGTTTCAGGCGATCGTGGTCGCCCACGTCCAGATTTAGCAACAGTTTGAGCTTTTTTTGTTTTGGAGGTTGACATATTGAGTTGGTCTTCGTTATATTAATTACGTAGCGTAACGTTAATTTATTAGATTACAATCTAATTCATGTCTGATGATTACTTACTGTAGGCTCGGATGGTTATTAGAAAAGCATACAAATTATCGATGTAACTTTTTTTTGGCTTATTTATTTTACGTTAAGTAACGTAAAATAAATAGAAGAGGCAGTTATGACTAGCAACAACTAACTATAGAACAAAGATATATTTCAGCGATTTGAACCTAAAATCGCAAGATTGATCGAAATAACGCAAGACTAAAAAAGATTTGGTTGCGGACAAAATTGTAAATTGGATATCTAATTAAATCAGTTTTACTAATTACATGAAATTTAAATATACTTACACGCGCTTAAACGTCGCTAACTATCAAGCTTGTAAACAGTTTTACAGTGATGTATTAGGATTTAAAGTTGTCTTTGCCGATGACAAGGACGAATATACCGAACTTGCTACGGGTCAAACTCTGATTACTATTTTTAATCGTCAGAAATTGGGAACTTTTGTCGATGCGTCTGAAACCGTTAGTTACGATTCTAACTATGCGGGAGTGGTATTAAGCTTTAGGGTTGCTTGCTTGGATGAAGCAATTTCGCATCTTAAGTCCAAAGGTGTAGAAATGATTAAAGAATCAATGAATTATCCCCGATGGGGCTTTATTTCTGCTTTCTTCCGCGATCCTGATGGCAATTTAATTGAGCTAGAAGAACTCAATTCTTATCCCAATTTTTAACAAATAAGCTGGCTGTGGGTGAAAAAGCGATCGCCTTGATTTAAAGAGGTTATTTCTTATTCAGATTAAATGTAATAGAGTTTTTAGGTGCGATGAACTCTGCTCAATAAACAACGCAACTTTTCAAAAAATGAAGTAGATCGGTTTTTATCTTTAAACATTTCTAAACAATATGCGACTAATATCTTTAAACAAAATCTTGTTCGCAGTCATAGCTTCTGCTGCGATTGGAATATCTAGTTTGGCAATCGCTCAAGAAAAAACTCCACCACCAACACCTTTGTCAACTTCTACTGGCTTGATGTTTAGACCTAATCATGTAGCTTTAAGAGTTACGGACTTAGAGGAATCTGTAGAATGGTGGAAATCAGTTTTTGGTGCAGTTGAAGTCAGGAGATCGCAAATTCCTAGTATCGATCCCGAAGCAGAAATTGTCTTTTTGCATATTGCCGATGGTTTTCACATTGAATTGATAGGTGGCGGTTCTCCAGAAGTTTTAGAGCCTCCAGAAGATATCGCTGCTGACTATGGAGTTACAGGATATAAACATATTGGCTTCATGGTTTCGGATTTAGACCGCACGCTCGAACATCTGGCGCAAAATGGTGTCGAACCAGAATATGAAGTCGAACGACCCGATTATGGTGTTCGCATTGTTTTATTTCGCGATCCTAGCGGTCACTATATTGAATTGTATGAACCACTATCTCAACCAGAAAAAGCAAATTAATGAATTTAATATCGCGTCTTTTTAATCGCAGACAACTTTTGCTTGGAGGATTAGCTGGAAGTTTAGCGTCTATTGCTGCTTCAGCTAAAGCTAACATTCCCCAAAGTGCTTGGAATGTTGTTCGCGATGGCTGGCAATCTTCTCCGTTTGGCGCAGAGGATAATATAGGAGCAGCTAATTTACTAACTTTACAAAGCGTTAGTCGCGCTTTAACAATTCCTCAATCTGGCAAAGTTATTTCCCTGGGATTACCTTTAAATGAAAATGCTCCAGGTTTTCCACCCCGCAAATTTGCCCACTATTTGATTCAAAATATTGGCACTGATGAATCTAATCATGATGATTTTATCAATGCTTCTTTAAATGTTGGTACTCAAATCGATGGTTTGGCTCATTTAGGTGTAGATGGCGAATTCTATAATGGTAATCGCACAGAAGATTTTGTCGGAATGGAAGGATTGAAACAACTAGGTTCGGAACATATTCCGCCGATGGTTACTCGCGGTGTGTTGTTAAATATAGTTGCTTTAAAAGGACGGCAAATGAAAGGAGGAGAAGTAATTACAGTCTCAGATATTGAGGAAGCATTGAAAAATCAACAGCTTTCCACGCCCGAACGAGGAGATATTGTTTTATTCCACACTGGTTGGATGGATCATTGGCGTGCTGGAGAAGATATTTACTGGAAAGAAGAACCAGGAATAGGAATTGAAGCTGCACGCTGGCTTGCAGAACGAGGGGTTGTAGCTGTGGGAAATGATACCAGCCGTTTAGAAGCAGATCCTTTTGAAGAAGAAGGCTTATTTTTTCCCGTACATCAAATTTTGTTAGCAGAAAATGGTGTTTATGTTCTTGAAAACATTAATACACAGGCTCTTATTAATGCTAATGCTACTAATTCACCATTTTTACTAATTATTGCACCCTTACCAATTACAGGGGCAAGTCAAACTTGGATTAATCCTATTGCCGTTCTCTAATAAAAGTGATCGCATTCTATCAATTAAATCAAAAATCAATAAGAGGTTAATTATGACTAACAAACCAAATATTTTAGTTCTTGGTGCTACAGGTAAGGTTGGCGGTGAAGTAGTAAGTCAGCTTGTAAACACTGAAGGAGTTAAAGTTATTGCTGCTACTCGATCGCCTGAAAAAGCCCAAGCATTTAAAAATCGAGGTATTGAAAGCGTAGTCCTAGATTTAGATGATCCAGAAACCATCGCACCTGCACTCAAAAATATAGATAGAGCATTATTACTAACTGGTTATACCGTTGATATGCTTAGACAAAGTAAGCGATTTCTCGATACTGCCAAACAGACAGGAGTAAAACACATAGTTCACATTGGTGCATCTACCGCACCTACAAACGAAGTTGCTCACTGGGGTTGGCATCAGTTTATCGAAGCATATATCGAAAAATTAGGCTTTAGCTATACTCATTTGCGTCCTGAAGCTTTTATGCAAAACCTGTTTGGCTTTGGCTGGCTAAATAAGGGAGTAATTACTAACTATATTGGCAATGCGCGGTGGAGTTGGATTGACTGTTACGATTTAGCTGCGGTTGTAGTTCAAACTCTATTACATCCAGAGAAATATGCTGGTCAAACTATACCTCTTGGCTACGATGCCAAAACAATGGATGAGGTAGCTCATATTCTGACAGAAGTTGTGGAAAAATCGTTTAGAACAGAAGCTCATCCCCCGAAAGAGTTTTTAAATAATGTTCTACAAGAAGGTATGGACGGTATTTATCCTAATGCCTATATGAACTGTGTTTATACCCAATTCGAGTTAAATGTAGCAAACAAAATTCCTGAAGCGGATGCTACATTTGATAACTTTGAAGCAATAGTAGGGCGCAAACCTAATACTTGGAAAGATTTTGCTGTCAATTATCGGGAGAAATTAATTTACTAAATATTATTAAAAATCAAAAATAGCCTTAGTTACAGGTGCAAATCGCGGTATCGGCTTGGCGATTAGCCTAATATCAACGACTTAAGATTTAGAATAGAGAATATGGTACTTTAATACTCGCAACAACCATGATTCAAGTTAAGCCAAGGTTTAAAAGCTTTGAAGAATACCTAGCCTACGATGATGGCACAAATAAGCTATATGAACTATTTAATGGAGAATTAATTGAAGTGCCTCCAGAATCGGGACAGAATGTGCAGATTGCTACCTTCTTATTAATTCATTTTGCTTCACTTATTGGTTATCGTCGGGTACGAGGACATGGATTGGAGTTAGAAGTAAATGGCGAACCTCGAAATCGCTATCCCGATCTGACAATCTTAAGAGAAGAGCATATCGAACAGTTAGCAAAGCGCAATACAGTTCGTTTAACCATGTCTCCCCCTTTGTTAGTTGTTGAAGTAGTTAGCCCTGGAGAATTACAGCGCGATAAGCCTGACGGCATGGCTTCGCTACGCGATTACGTCGCTAAACGAATACAATACCAAGACTGTGGTATTCCTGAATACTGGATTATCGATCCTAATGCTCAAACAGTGTTGATTTTGGAATTATCAGCCAATAATTATCGGGAAGTGGGTAGCTTTGGGAGTAAATCACAACTACTTTCTCCACAGTTTGAACAACTTAGCCTCACAGCAGCACAAATTTTTGCCAATTAATTTGGATCACAGCCTAAAAATAATATTAAATGAACAGCAAACAAACTAAAACAGCCTTAGTTGCAGGTGCAAATCGCGGGATTAGATATGCGATCGCCTAAGGGTTACTAAAAGCAGATTTTCAAGTAATTATAGGCTCGCGGTCATTAAATCAAAAATACGTCAAACAAATAGTATCACTATGTACAGAGTCAATCTCTTAGCATCCTTGCAATACTTGATCGACTGTCAAATCGATTTGTGCTAATAAGGGTGAGTCAAAGCGATCGCTACCTCGATAAACTTTTTCCTCATAAAAACCTTCAACCAATTCCAGGATCGTTACCTGTTGTTGAATCGGATCGACGATCCAATATTCGACAATTCCCCTGGCTGCATACTCACTGCGCTTATAACGATAGTCTCGCTTTTCTTGATTGGGACTGACAACTTCTACAGCCAAAAGAGGTGGTGGCATATCCATTAATATGATCGATCTACTTGCACCTTCAAGTACCGTCGCTAATTCTTCTGATAACACAAGTAAATCTGGTAGGCGTACAGATACTCTTGTTCCACTAACTGCTACCTCTGTCTTCATGGTCAATCTATAGGAAGGAATACCCTGTTGCAGCAAATATGTTAACAAAAACATGGCAATTCGGCGATTGATTTCGCTCTCAGAAGGCATCCAGATTAATTCTCCATTCTCTAGTTCATATAAATTATCCGTGCCATCATCATAAGCAAGGAACTCTTCTAGAGACATTTTTTGAGTGGTGGTGGTCATTTTTACACTTCCTCAATTTGTTAACGATTCTAGCATTTGACCTTTCAAAGCTCTGCAATTGTTCTATAAATTTGAGCAGAAAAGAGAGAACGAGCGATGCAGCGCGGTCTTTGCGAGTGGAATATGCGTCGTTTTACGGCGCATATTCTGAGGGCGTAATTCTGAGCGAGAGGGATGGCGAGGTTTCCTCGCCATATCCAATCGAAGCTTTGGGGTTTCCCCAGAATGTTGACCGCCCAAACCCACTCTCGCGGTGAAGGTTTCCTTCTTAGAGCGACTGCATCAACAAAGGCTTTAGCCGCCGCATGTAGCAATCGCATTCTATCAATTAAATCAAAAATTAATAATAAGTTGATTTTAGGATCTCAACCTTCAAAAACTTGCAGGACTATTTTACCTCTTGTGCCACCCTGTTCCAAACGTTGATGAGCTTTTGCTACATCAAGTAAAGGCATAACGCAGTCGATTATAGGAAATAGCTGTCTGCGTTCGATTAATCGTCTAAGCGAGTTTAATTTATCGCTTTCTTGAGATGTAAAAACAAAATTTACTGTTATATTTTTATCCCAAGCTGCTAGTAACGACTGGGGAGTAGGAACATCGACAATGCTAACAAGCCGACCATAAGAACGAATGATCTCAAAACTTTGTTGAATTGTATTTCCACCAGTACTATCTAATACTAGATCGATCCCTCTACTTTGGGTTTCACGTTTAATAACTGCTACATAATCTTCTGTTTGATAATTGATAATGCGATCTGCGCCAAGCTTTCTAACTAAATCGTGATTTTTAGCACTACAGGTAGTATAAACATAAGCCCCCATTGCTTTAGCCAACTGAATAGCAAATGAACCTACTCCACCAGATCCAGCATAAATCAAAACTGATTCGCCAACTTGTAACTGACCTCTTGCAACCAGACAGTCCCAGGCTGTTCCCGCAGCTAGAGGAAAACAAGCTGCTTCAATATGTGATAGGTTTTCTGGTTTATGGGCGACAATATGTTCATCAGCAACGTGATATTCTGCGTAACTACCAGAATTACCAAAAAGCTGTGGGGAGTAGTATACTTCATCGCTTATCGAGAAATTAGTTACTGATTCGCCAACAGCTTCAACTACTCCAGAGATATCCACACCAAGAATTACAGGTAGCTTTACTAGCTCTTTGTAGTCACCACGACGAGTTTGATAGTCAACAGGATTAATTGAGGTAGCGCATACTCGTACTAGAACTTGGTGGGCTGGCTGCCTGACACAAGTGTCTGAAAGCATTGAAATACGGTAAAAAAAGAAAAAGGGCAAGTATATCATGGTTAGCTGAAAATGAATAGTTTTAAGCTTTATCTCCATGTCACGACTGCGCGCATTCCCTTGCGCCTGACGGCGACGCGGTGAGACAGTTGCGGTGGACGGGTTCCCCGGCATAAGCAAACTGTCGAACCCTTTAGGGGGTCGCTCGTCAACATCTACCCCTCTTGATCATCAACTACTGAGTTTACTCAGTCGCCCTCGGCAGTTGCTTCAAGTCGGGGAACCCGCCCAACGCACTGCCTCGCAACACGCTCAATACCAAGATTTTCGTCATCTCAAGGCACTAGCATGGATGATTAATGCACTGATATGTAGCAGCAAAATCAACTTAAGTGAGTGGGAGTCTTACGTAATAAGTAGAGCAACTCAAGCGCAAAGTATCGAAAGGAGATGGCAGAGGTTTGTTTACAATAGCCGAATTAAAGTCAAATCTTTGTACGTGCCGTTAGTGATGGCAGCAATGAGTTCTGGGAATGGACAACGCCTTTATCTAGCATTAGATACAACAGTTTTATGGAATCGATACTGCATGATTCATCTTTCCGTAATTTGTGGCGGTAGAGCAATTCCTTTTCTGTGGAAAGTCATAGAACACAAAAGTTCTACTGTATCTTTTGAAGAATACAGATTAATGCTTGGGCTTTCACATCGACTACTCTCCAAATATCCCGATGTAATGCTTCTAGCTGAGCGAGGTTTTGCTAATCATCAGTTAATTTACTGGCTCAGAAATAGTGATTGGCACTATTGCTTACGCCTACCTTGTGATGTAACCATTCATCGAGCAAGAAAGCATCCTATTGAAGTAAAGTATCTATGTCCATTAAAGTCTCAAGCCATTTTGGATCATCATATTGGACTTTGGCTCGATGGAGAATGCCAAAGTAATCTTGTTCTGGCTAACGTCAAGGGGGCGAAAGAGCCTTGGGCGGTTGTTACTGACGAAGACCCGACTCTGCAAACTCTATGGCAATATGCCTTGAGATTTCGCATTGAGGAATTATTTCTAGATTCTAAATCTGGAGTATTTCAACTGGAAGAATCTAGAATTCGTCATCCCAAAGCTTTGGAACGTTTATATTTGGTAGTAGCTTTGGCTCTCTTATTTGCTACCGCTCATGGTATGACAGTCCAATTAAAAGGGCTGAGAACTCAAGTCGATCCTCATTGGGAGAGAGGTTTAAGCTATCTCAAAATTGGTGTCAGGTGGCTCAAAGGCATTTTACATCAAGGCAGAAATTTATTTGACCCCATCCCCCTATTTTCTCAAGATACCCTACCTTGTTTCGCTTCAAAGAAAGCCAAACAGAAATACTATGATGCCATTTGGTTTACTAAAATTTCAGAATTAAAGTGTTTGAAAATTTAGTCCCACTTCAATAAATGAAATGTGTCAGGCAGCCAGCTTACGAACAGTTAACTCAAAAACTCCTGGTTTCAAACTGGATGCGGTTTATTTGGTCTGATTACACTGATCGAGGTAAAATCTTCTCTGCAACAAATTAAATTTTCTTTAACTCTAAATAAGAAAAAAACGAACTATGCTTGCTAAAAGAATATTGCCCTGTCTTGATGTCAATGCAGGAAGAGTAGTTAAAGGCGTTAATTTTGTCGATCTCAAAGACGCAGGAGATCCTATAGAACTAGCGAAAGTTTATAATGATGCTGGAGCAGATGAGCTTGTATTTCTTGATATTACTGCTACCCATGAAGATCGAGGCACAATTGTGGATGTCGTTTATCGCACGGCAGAACAAGTTTTTATTCCTCTGACGGTTGGGGGAGGTATTCAATCCTTAGAAAATATTAAAATTTTGTTAAGAGCGGGAGCAGATAAAGTTAGCATCAATTCCGCAGCAGTTCGCAACCCTGACTTAATTAATCGTGCTAGCGATCGCTTTGGCAAACAATGCATTGTCGTGGCGATCGATGCCCGTCAACGTACCGATTTCGATAATCCTGGCTGGGACGTATATGTACGTGGGGGCAGGAAAAATACTGGTATTGATGCGATCGCCTGGGCGAAAGAAATGGCAAAAAGAGGTGCTGGAGAATTATTAGTAACTAGTATGGATGCCGATGGAACACAAACAGGATACGATCTTAATCTAACTCGTTCAATTGCTGAGCAAGTAGAAATTCCTGTAATTGCCTCTGGCGGGGCAGGAAACTGTCAACACATTTATGAAGCTTTAGATGAGGGACGAGCAGAAGCTGCTCTTTTAGCTTCTTTACTACATTTTGGACAACTAAGTGTCTCAGAAATTAAAGCCTATCTGCAAGAGCGTCAAGTTCCTGTACGAATAGCTTAATTTAGGGGTCTGACTACATATACGCGGCTAAAGCCTTTGTGACGGCAACTTTTTATTTTTAAATCGCCCGTCAAACTGTTAAGAGTGTAGGCAGTATATTCACGCGGGCGTGATTTATCACGCATTTTTAAGTAAAGCTTAAAAAAAAGAAGTTTTATTCCCAATACTTAAAAATTGTGTATTAGAATAGTAAATAGTTTACATTTCGTAAAAGATGCTGATTCCAATTCTCATATTTGACGTTGCTTTAGTAGCATGGTCGCTGCATCTAATGCAATCGGCTTTGGAACAGCAAGAGTTCTCCTTAATGCTTGCTGGTACACTTGTTGCTGCATCTGCTGCTGCTATGCTGGTAGTCTATTTCATTGCTGGCAACTGTATAAGTAGTTTTAGTTAATCTTCTGTTTTAGTTAACTCCACAATCTAGTTGTGATAGTATTGTTCAAGTATTGGGGCATTAGCTCAGTTGGTAGAGTGCTTGCATGGCATGCAAGATGTCAGCGGTTCAAATCCGCTATGCTCCATTCGGCCGAAAGCCTAATCTTACATCGCTTGTTGTAAATTAAAGTTTGAGTTTGCCGTTGTGGCAAAGTAATGCTTTAAAAATTAATATTTGACTTTGCTTTTTTGAGAGCCATTCTAACTTTCTTATATCTAAAGTAACCAGGTTGAGAGATCGATGCCGATACGCGAGCTTCACTAGGGCATTCTCCTTTTCGATACAAAAGAGCAACAGCTTGTCTGACTTCCTGACAACATTCATCAATCTTTCTGTTTTTACTTTGAGCTTGATGACTTCGATATTTACTAGAAATAGCCTTACACAGTTCTGGAAAGTGTTTGGATAAGGTTTTTTGGTCAATAGCTAATTTTCCAGCAACTTTTTTCATTGTAGTTGGCGTGCTATCTCGATCGCTCAAGACTGACTTAAGAAGCCTTTCAATTTTTTGAAAATTAAAATTCTGAGGTGATACTCTTTTAGCCGAAATTTTATTGGGTAATTTTCGACTATCTATAGTCATTCCAATTAATTTCCTTATGGTAGTTTTGTATTGATTGTAAGGTTGAATATTATTTGCTACTTGCTACTTGCTATTTGCTACTTGCTACTTTCTTCAAAGATAATCTGGTTGCTATTTAAAATGACTATATTTTGAGACTCTCAAAATTATTCTCGTTGAAAAAGTCAAATAAAGAATTTATTGTTATATGATTTAACATTCATTTGAATGGATAACAAAATACTATGATTCAAAAATTCTGAATGAAAATTAAAAGCGATCGCTCTTTTAATGAAAGCGATCGCTTTTTACATTTAAGTTGTTAGTAGTCGATAGTCGAGTAATTCAAACCGCCATCCAGAGGCAAATACAACCTGCTGAGTATCAGAAGGTGTCTCTATTAAATACATAATAGCTTACAAGGCTATGATTATAGATAAGAAATCTATGCAGTCAGGCAACTTAGTTAGGGCAACGCTATATCAACTGTACAATTTGCTATTCTTGGTAAGTAAAATAAGGTTGAGGATAAACCTATAGATACTGATGAAGGTATCCAATTCCCAAAAAAAAAGTGTTGTAAGATGGAAGCTTAGAGAGGTAATGGCACGCAGACGTATTACCAATAAGGCTTTAGCGGATGAATTGAAAGCACATCCTACAAGTATTTCTCGAATTAAGACCCAGGATATATTACCTGAAATTGGTGGAGAAGCTTTGGGTAGATTGATTGATGGGATTAATAAATTAAGTATTGAAGGCTTTGGTGATTGTACTTTGGAAGAGTTAACAGAATTAATTCTTGAAGAGCAAAAAGAAAAATAAATCAAATTAATTTGATTTTGACTAGATTAGCTTTGTTAGTAATTGTTAGTAAAAACAAATAAGAAAAACACTACTTTAAATTTCCTTTATATTTCAGCAATTTCGCGAATTTACGTTCCTGGGAGCGAGTAGTTATATTCGGGTAAATACCGATATGGCGAAATCTCATTGGGAGTAGAGCATGGCGTTTGAGCAGGAATTAGACATTTATTTGCGATCGCGTTTTACCCTGATGATCAACGTCCCTGTCTCAGTTGGGATGTAGCCGATGGATTTCAGGCAGTAACCAATTGGTCAGGTTCAATGCCCTCAGCCCGCGATCCTCTTTCAGCATTAGAACAGGTAGATAAAGCCGATGGTGATGGTTTATTTGTCCTCAAAGATTTCCATGACTGTTGGAGTAATCCCCAATTTAAACGCAAACTCCGCAGCGTGGCACAACGGCTCAAGTTTAGTAAAAAGTCGATTTTGATTACCGCACCCTCGGCGAAGATTCCCGTGGAGTTAAAGGATGAAGCAGTCATAGTTGAATATCCCTTACCCAAGAATGATGAATTAGAAACCGTACTGCAAAGATTGACTAAAATCCCTGGAGTCAGGGTTAACCTGACCAAGCTAGGCAGAGAAAAACTAGTACAGGCAGCATTGGGTTTAACTTCGGCACAGGCACAAAGAGTATTTGCCAAGGCAATTGTCAGTAACGGAATATTAGATGACCGCGATATTAATTTAGTTACCGAAGAGAAGAAACAAATTATTCGCGAGAGTCAGGCGTTAGAATTTTATGCCGTTCACGAGACACCAGCAGATGTAGGCGGTTTGGAAGTATTAAAGGAATGGTTGCGACTTCGGGAGCGTGCTTTTTCCCAGGAAGCCCGTAACTATGGCTTACCAGCCCCCAAGGGCATTGCCCTAATTGGGATTCCAGGGACGGGCAAAAGTCTCACGGCAAAAATGATTGGGGGTTTGTGGCAGTTGCCTTTACTCCGTTTAGATGTGGGTTCGTTATTTGGTTCATTAGTCGGGGAATCAGAAGAAAGAACCCAAAAGGCATTACACTTAGCCGAAACCGTAGCCCCTTGTATCCTCTGGATTGATGAGATTGAAAAAGCTTTTGCCTTTGGTGGTAGTGATGGTGGAGTAAGCAAGCGAGTATTTGGGGCGATTCTCACCTGGATGCAGGAGAAGACAGCACCCTGTTTTGTAGTCGCTACCGCTAATGATATTTCTAGTTTGCCTCCCGAATTACTGCGTAAAGGACGCTTTGATGAAATTTTCTTTCTTGACTTACCTACCGTAGCCGAGCGACAGGAGATCTTTGCCGTCCATTTACGCAAGCGCAACCGCTTACCTCAAGATTTCGATGTGGCACGGTTAGCCAGACAGTCTGAAGGATATGTGGGGGCGGAAATCGAACAGGCGATTATCGATGGGATGTATGTCGGGTTTAATCAAGGGCGCGAGTTTACCACCAGCGATCTTTCTCATGCCCTCAAGCGTCAAGTTCCCCTATCGGTTTCTCAGCAGGAAACCATTGAGGGTTTACGCAGGTGGTTAAAAGAAGGCAGGGCGCAGTCGGCATCTTTTGAGGAGATAAAAGAAGCAGAGCAACAGTTTGTACCATTGCAGTTGGAAATTGGGAGATAGGGTAGATGCACTTACAAGAATTGAAAAAATTGGAAACAAGGTTACTTGAACCTATCTCTGTACCAGTTATCGGTCGCTGTTTACAGAAAAAAGCAGTAGCAGCTTTAGCCGAAGATGATTCGCCTGATGCGGTAGAAGTGTTAGCTAAAGCGGTCATTTCTCTTAAAAATGAGGAAATCAAAGGGATTGTCTTAGATGCTCTGGGTAAGCTTAAAAATCAGCAATGTATTAATGTTTTTTGTCAAGTTTGGGCTGATACACGCCATCAAGATTTGATTAATTTATTGGTTAAAAAGGGCTGGGTCGCTTCTGCACCAGTAGATATTAGGGTACTTACTGCTTTAAAAACAAAGCAGCTACAAGTTGTTACTAACGGTAGTCGAGAAATTGTCGAGCCTTTGTTAAATGCGTTTCAAGATAGGGATTCTGAGATTGCTAATCGGGCTAGTGAATGTGCGATTTTACTGACTAATCCAGAGGCAAAAGAAAGCATTTGTTGTTTAATTATCGAACAAGATCATCAAGTTGCTCGTCAGGTTGCTTTTACTGCTCGATATGTTCCAAAAGACCAAATTCAAAAGGCTTTATTTTATTTTATGACAGAACAGTGGGATAAATATGAAGGCTTAGATTTCGATCAAACCTTATTACAAAAAGCCCATGAACTAGCGAATGAACAAATACGTAAACGAATAGCAAAAAATCTCAGACAGGCTGGTCGTGTTGAGTGGTTAAAAGTTATTGCTGGTGGACATCAGAAAAAAAGATTGAGAGAAATGACCAATGCTGAATGGGAAACAACACTGGCAGTTCTTAATAGCGGTAAGCAATGGGATGAGATGTGGCGACTAGCACAAAAAGCTCCTGCTATCTGGAGCAAGCAATTATTTAAGAAAATGAAGCAGGCAGCATGGCTTCCGAAAGCAGAGCATGAACAAGTAGGTTTTAGAAAGTTAAAACAACTATCAGATAAATGTTTGGACGAGATACCATCAATGGCAAGACCAATAGATTGCCAAGTAACTCTCACTGGTCATACCGATGAGGTCTTGAAAACAAGTTTCAGCCCTGATGGTCAAATACTTGCAAGCTGTAGCTTCGACTTAACAATTAGGCTGTGGTCATCATACTTATTTCGGCTGACACACCTACCTATTGAAAAGCTAAATCAGCAGGATAGAATGTTCATAAAACAAGCATCACAAAACAATAAAGACACTGAAGAAGAAAGACACTGGCTCGAATTTACGCAGGCATTAATGGATTGGCATCGACAATTTGATGTTGAGGTAGAAGATGCACCTCAGTTAATTGGTACTGGTGAATTTGATATCGAAATTGAGGGGTAAAAAATATGATAGATCGTTTTATAGCATTACCTGTAGGTCAAGGGGATGCGTTTTTTTATCAAAGAGATAGTCTGACGATTCTAGTTGATGGCGGTAGAGGCGAGAAAAATTTCCCGAATCTAGTTGATAAACATTTAAAAATTGGGAAAATTGATATTATAATTTGTACTCATAATGATGCTGACCATACTAATGGTCTAATTGGTCTTCTAAATCCAGAGCAAAAAGGGATAGAAATTGGTGAAGTTTGGCTTCCTGGAAGTTGGTCTTACAAACTAAAAGAACTTCTTGAGGATCCAGATAATTTTTTTATTGAACTTGCAAAAGATGTCTCTGAAATTTCTAATGAAGAATTATCTACATTTGAAAATCCAACTATTTCTTTCCAAGAAGTCGATCAGTACGAAGAAATTAATAATGAGTTACTATCACGTTCATGTAATCAGAATATACAATTAGCTTACAAACTGTACTCTAATTTATTCAGAATTTTAGAACCGAGTTCATGGTTATCTCAACCAAAACGCAGAAATTTATGGTTATCAGCAATTAATGCAGCAGGTCGTATCAGAAAAATAGCAATTTTTGCTTATGCTCGCGAACTAAAAGTACGATGGTTTGATTTTAATGAATTTAAACTTCAAGGTAAGCCTTCAGGTGGTGAACAAGGTAATCTAGAACCAGTTAATGCTTGTGAGACTTCGCTACGAACAATAAAAATAAGCGCACTAAAATATTTATACTTGACTGAATGTAACAAGAAATCACTTGTGTTCTTAGCTCCAGAAGACAGTAATAACCCAGGTGTTCTTTTTACTGCCGATTCTGATTTTAAACTTTTTAATATCCAGCATTTATCTCCTACCCTTTCAATGATTGTAACAACACCTCATCATGGTTCAGATAACAATGAAAAGGCTTATGAAGTAATCAACAGTTGGCACGAAAATTCAAGTTCTATAATTTGGGTTCGCAGTGATGGAATGTATAGATCTCGTCCAGGAAAATCATTTCTTTCAGTTAGTGGACAGAAATTATGTACTATTTGTCGTTCTTCATCTAACCAGACTAAGCAAGCTGTTAAATTGTCCCATTCACAATCAGGTTTGGTCAAATGGTTTTGGGATTCCAACGTAAGAACTTGCCAATGTAAATAAACTAAATATATTTATTTTTTGAAAACTTAAACAATAGAAGTATAATTCAATGCTGAACTGGCTTAAGCAAATATTCAAAAACCCATCTCCAGATAATGAAAAAACACTAACTCTAGAAAGAGAAATACAAAACCTACGATTAGAATTAACCGAACGCGACCAATTAATTGATAAACTCAAACAACAGCTAGAACAGCAACGCACTAGCGAAAACAATAACATTGCCTCTGCAGTTGAGAACCAAATCGAACAACTCCTAACCGACACTGCTGTCCCCGTCACCCAACTACTTACCCAGACACATCTTTTAGAACAAGGTAAACCAGTACAGGCTAAAGATGTCTTAATAGTAGCTAAACGCCTAATCCGCACTTTGGAAGATAACGGTTTGACTACAGTTGGTCAGGTTGGCGAAACTGTCTCTTTTGACTCCAATCTCCATGAACCCTTAAGTGTTAGCACTTCTATTACTTCAGGTACAGAGGTAGTAGTTAGATTTGCAGGTGTTTCCTATCGGGATAAGGTGATTCGTAAAGCGGGGGTTTCGATCCCCCTAAATCCCCCTTAAAAAGGGGGACTTTTCCGATTCCCCCCTACCTCCCTTTTTAAGGGAGGTGCCGAAGGCGGAGGGATGGGGGACTAGGGGGGATCTTACTCTTTAAATAATTATGCGCGATCGCAACAACAATAACTTCCATCTTCCCTATAATCCTGACTTGGTAGCAAAAGCTAGAGAATTGCGGAAGAATATGACCCCAGCCGAGAAAAAACTCTGGTATGAGTATTTAAGAAATTTCAAGTTTAGGGTATTAAGACAACGACCGATCGCCTTTTTTATTGTGGATTTCTATTGTGCTGCTTTAAAGTTGGTGATTGAGGTTGATGGAGATTCTCATTTTACTGAAGCAGGAATTGCTTACGACACAAAAAGAACTGCAATTCTCGAAGGTTATAGTTTAAAAGTGATTCGGTTTACTAATGATGAAGTGTTACATAATTTTGAGGCAGTTTGCGATCGCCTTGAAGGATCGATTCCCCCTGCCTCCCTTTTTAAGGGAGGTGCCGAAGGCGGAGGGATGGGGGGCTAGGGGGGATCTATTACTTACTAACCAAAGGTTTAAAATCAATGGTCATTCCTACTGCTTGAAGTACAGAGGTTAATGTTTCTAGAGTAGGATTTCCTTCTTCACTGAGCATTCGATATAAATGCTGGCGCGAAATCTGAGCTTCATTTGCTACTGTTTGCATCGCGCCTGTCGCGTCAATTACATTTTTTAAAGCCAATAAAAAAGCTGCCTTGTTGCCATCAGCGAGAGTTTCGTCAAATGCTGCTTTTAAATACTGTGCTGCGTATTCAGGATTAGCTAGTCGTTTTAGTAAATCGACATAATAATCTTTGGTTGGCATTATTGATGCGCGTATTGATTCAGTTCTCAATTACAGTAGTTATAGCTGCTGTCCGAGATTTAGGTTTAGGTTTGACAGAAATCTCTACATCACTACCTAAAGCATTTAAAAATCTAAACAACCTTTCGGTTGAAAACCCTGTTAATCTGCCTCTAATCAAAGCAGATACTTTAGGCTGATCTATCCCTAATATTTCTGCTGCATCTATTTGAGTAAGATTTCTTATTTTGATAATTTCGCCGATCTTGCTAGCTAATTCAGCTTTAACCAACATCTCTTCAGGGTTAGGTAATTCTAAGTCAGCAAAGACATTACCACTACTTACTTCTACTTGAATTTCTTGAGTCATTTATTTGCTCCTTTGAGTTTACTTTAGGAATAGTTGTCTTGATGATGCTGTTTTGCCCTTTTGAGTCTTTTTTTAATCAAATCTATATTTTGTTTAGGTGTAGCGATACCTTTTTTTGACTTCTTTTGAAAAGCATGAAGTACATAAACAACTCCTGCTAGTTTAACCGTATAAACGGCTCGATAGGTATCGCTATCAAAATTAGTGACAATTTCCAAAACTCCTGCACCGCCAAAATCCTTTAGTGCTTTGGCTGAAATATGCTTTTTTTCTGTTTGAGCAAGATAGAGAGCATAGCCCATTTCTCCCTGTACTTCTTCAGGAAATTTCTTGAGATCGTCTAGAGAACTTCCGATCCAAACAACAGGCTTCTTTGATTTAATAGTACTCATAACTATAGTATGCTTGTTATAGCATAAAGTTTCAAGAGCAAACTGAAAACTAACAGTTACTTTTACTTGATTCCTGGGAACTCTAAAACTAAAGGTTTCAAGATTAAGTAAAAAATGCCAGGAAGATTAGCCATCGATTTCGGTACGTCTAATACAGTAGTCGCCCTGTGGGATGAAGCCCAGCAAACGGGAATTCCTTTCCATATCCCCGATTATGGTTCTTTTTACCAACACGACAACGAAAAAATCTCGGTTATTCCTTCTCAAATCCACTACGCTAACGACAAAAGAAGATGGCTGGGTCATCAGGTAGAACAGCAAAATCTCACCAAAAGCGATCGCACTTTTCGCTGGATGAAACGCTACATTTCCAACCGCAGTCCCGTGAAAAGGAAGATTGACGAAAAGCAAATTTCTCACTTTGATGCGGGTCAAGATTTTCTCTCTACCGTATTGCTGTTTGCTGCCACAGAATTAAATATTGGTGATGAAGAAGTAGCCTTTACCGTACCCGTAGAATCTTATGAACATTACGAAAATTGGCTAACTGATGTTGCCGAAACTGCTGGCATTAGACGCTTCCGTTTAATTGATGAACCCTCGGCTGCTGCTTTGGGTTACGGGGCGCATATACAACCAGGAGATGTTTATCTGATCTTTGACTTTGGTGGCGGGACATTAGATGTGGCTGTAGTCCTCATTGAAGAATCAGAACAATCTCAAGGGGATCGTCGCTGTCGGGTTTTGGGTAAAGCAGGAGTAGAAATTGGTGGTTCGACTATCGACCAGTGGTTGTTTCAAGATGTACTCAAACAAATAGAACGAGATGATTATGATGAAGAGGTACGTCAACTAAGCAGGGCTTTATTAGTAGAGTGCGAACGGGCTAAGGTCAGATTATCTAACTACGAACGAGCTGACGTTACGGTGATGAATCCCAATACAGGTGCAGTCTTATCGGCAGAGTTTACCCGTAGCAAATTTGAAGATTTACTCGATGATAATGAAGCCTTTAGTCAAATAGATACAACTATCCGTCGCGCCCTCAATTCTGCCCGCGAACGCGGTTATCAAGAATCAGATATTAAAGCAGTATTACTGGTAGGTGGTAGCAGTCAGATTCCCTCCATCCAGCGTACCGTCAGACGCATCTTTGGCAAAGAAAGAGTAATGCTCAATCGTCCTTTAGATGCTGTAGCTAGAGGGGCAGCAGCGTTTGTAGCGGGAGTAGATTTTTACGACCACATCCAACACGATTACGCTATTCGCTTTCTCGACCGTCAGAAGGGAGATTACGATTACCGAGTGTTGGTTAAACAAGGTACGCCCTATCCTACGGCAGAAATTTTAGCACGCTTGACAGTAAAAGCTTCCTATGATGGTCAAAGCCAATTGGGGTTGGCAGTGTTTGAAATGGGAGAAAGCAGACAGCGCAGTAATGGTGCAGCAATGGAATTGGTTTTTGACTCCTCTGGTGTAGCCCGTTTATCGGTGGTAACTGCTGAAGATGAAGATAATCGCCATCATTTCTGGATGAATGAAAGCAGTCCCACTTTTCTTAATGCCGAACCTCCAGCGAATCAGGGAGAATCCAGATTTCAGGTGGAATTCTCCATTGATGGCAACAAACGATTACTTATGACCTCGCGCGATTTAAAAACCCAAAAATATACCCATCGCGATTATCCAGTAGTTAAATTAACCTAAGTATTTAAAATCTTTATGTCCCACTTTACTACTATCAAAACCAAAATTGTCGAGCAAGAATATCTCAAACAAGCTCTATTTGAACTCGGTCATAACTACCAGGAAGGCAATGTAAACATTCGCGGCTATCAAGGTATTCAAACACCTGTAGCTATCAAAATTCCTACCAAAAATACAGGCTATGATATCGGCTTTCGCCAGTCAAATGATGCCTACGAAATTATTGCTGACTGGTGGGGAATTAAAGATATTAAACAAGACCAGTTTCTACAGCAGGTTTCTCAACGCTATGCCTATCATGCAGCTAAAGCCAAATTAGAAGAACAAGGATTTTCTCTAGTCAGTGAAGAAACTCAAGAAGGCGATCGCCTTCATTTAGTGTTACGACGTACAGTATAGGAATTGTTTAACAATGGAACTTCAGGAAATTGATGTCTTTATCGAGAAAGACGGACAGGTAAAGATTGAGATACGGGGAGTTAAAGGTATGTCCTGTCTCGATCTAACCAAAGATTTAGAAGCGGTTTTGGGCGATCGCATTGCTGAAAGAGAAATGACTCCAGAAGCAGATGAAGTAGGACAAGAACAAGTTCAACAGCAGCAGTGGCAGTGGGGATAGGTTAGAAATTATTTTTAAATTGGCGATCGCGTATCTTAAAAAATTTTGAATAATCGATATATAAAAGAATTAAGCAAAAAAAACGAGTCATGAATAACGAACTATTACATAACCCAAAAGTAGGCGAAATTCTTAAAGAGGAATTTCTCGATGAAATTGGTATTAGTCAAAATGCTCTAGCTAAAGCCATCAACGTCCCATCTAACAGAATTCATACGATTGTAAATGGAACACGCCGAGTTACCGCAGATACTGATTTAAGATTATGTCGTTTCTTTGGATTATCAGAAAGATATTTCTTGCGACTTCAAAATGCTTATGAACTTATGGAAGCAAAGCAAAAATTAGGACAAGTTCTAATAGAAATTCAACCTCATGTATCTTAGAATTATCGCTCAATTAGCTTACTTGGTTGACCGTGATAAGTAACCATAACTTCTTTCTTGGCGCGAGTAGCAGCAACATGGAGTAAACAGCGATCGCGTTCGATTAAAGATAGACGCGCTCTATTATCAGACAGGCAATCGAGTATTCTTTTGGGTGGTAATTCGTCTTTAGTTAAACTAGCTAGAAGGACATATTCAAACTGGAGTCCTTTAACTCGGTGCATTGTAGCTAATCTCAGTCCAGGAGTTGTCAGATCGTCAGCTTGGCTTCTATGTATCTGACAAAAAGGACAATCATGACTAGATTCACGCCATTTAAAACCATTTTTGCTATTTTTCTCTATAACTATATTTGGTTCGACAACTGAAAGTAAATTTTCATTATTACAGCCATGACAGTAAGTAGCTTTGGAGATATTCAACCTCAAGCAGTCCTGACATAGCTTTCTCTCAATTCTTTCTTTTTCCTCATGTTTTTCATTGTCTCTGGCAGGGAAAACGAAAGCAGTTAGGGGATTCCGATTAAAGAATGCCGTATAAAATGACCTGAGATCGCCATCTAGCTGCTGGTCATTTTGTTTGCGCCGTAAACTGCCCCATCCAGTCGCACCGCATTCACGACAGTGGATTACAGGCAAGCTTTTGCCCGATTCTTCCGTAGTCAGATCGTCAGAAAAAGTTAGTGCAGGGCGATCGCTGATATCGGCTACCATCCGTCGTAATTCTCTCAGCCAAAGCTGGATGCGGATATTTGCCCAAGGACGATTATTGATATCTCGTGCAAGGGAAAACAAGGCTGCCAGACTGGTAAGTAAAGCAATTTGATAATTATTTGTAGGGGCGATTGGTGAGACAGTTGCGGTGGCGACATAAGCAAACTGTTGAACCTGAAGGGCGATTCGCCCCTGCCATTTGGTAGGCGCATTTTACGGCTTAACTGCGACCAAAGAAAAGGTAAGGAGGTAGGTTTGCCTGAAAGGATTTTGAGCAGATTGTGAACTATGGGAAGGGACTTCAAGCGATCGCCTAATTCAATACGCCATTCTGTTTCATCCCAATCAGCTTCTAGAGGATAATTAAACCAAAGCTGATATTGGGCGCGGATATATTTTTTTACGCTGTCATAGTTTTGCGGTAGTAAAGAGTCTAATAAATCTGGACTGGTTACTGGTTGGGGATCGATAAAGGCATCGGCTAAAAACTCGGCTGCACTTAATCTATCTTCGGTAACGATAGCGTTGCGATCGAATGTCTCATTAAATATCTTCCCCGCATAACTCAGCAAGGGCGTGTCTTGGTCAGCATTCCCTTGCGTCTTACGCCGACGCGGTGAAGCAGTTGCGGTGGACGGGTTCCCCAGCATAAGCAAACTGCTGAACCCTTTAGGGGGTCTGACCGCTTTCGCGAAACGCCCCTACATCACTGCGTCCCCACGTCTCCCCCTCTCCACGTCTTCCATCTCCGCCTAAAGTTGCCGAAGTTCCCACACAAGCCATTGGATTGAGCATAAAAAGCCTCGGAACAGTTTGCCCCAATTGATGAGCCACTTCTAAGAAACTGTTTTGATAAGACAACAGATGCGCTATTAAAATGATTTTTCTGATTTATTTCCGCATAAGCTTTTATTACTTTAGATGCGAAAAGTTTGCTTCTTTCCTGGATAGTGATGCTATTATTGTTCATAAGTTAAAATTAAGTTTCGCAACTCAATTTTAGCATTAGGTAGTACTTAAAACCTACTACCTACTACCTACTATCCTTCAAGTGAGTACGTAAGATCAGTTAATAAAAATAATGCTGCAAAATAAATATATTCAAAATACAAATTGAGTTTTAATCATCACTATTGTCGTAATGAAGCAGAAGTAAGAAGCAAGCTAGTAGTTCACTATTTGTTGCCAAGATTAGGCTATTCTCCTGATAGTTGGTATGAAGAGGTAACTATTCGCAACGTTCGCCTTGACTTTTTTATTTTGAGCAAACCGATTATTTCTAATCAGCAAAAGGTAAATTTAGATCGTAGTCTAATTGTAGAAACAAAACATCCAAAACAGAATTTAGACAATCATCTAGCGCAATTCAATAGATATCTACATACTATATCTGTACAGTACGGAGTTTTAACTAATGGTAAAGACTTTAGAATTTACCAAAGAGTAAACTCGCCAGGATTATCTCAAGGTTTATTACCTAATTCTCCCAAACTATTATTCCAATGTGGCGGAAATGAGATTGATATTAACATTGCTAATATTAAAGCTTTAATTGGGAAAAATAGTCTTAGAAAAAATAATAGACAAACTAGTAAAGTAGCTACTAGCAATACCTCCACAATAAATAAATTACAGGCAAAGCAAAGCATGAAAACTATAGCGGTATCATAATAAAGGTGGCGTAGGCAAAACAACCACCGTAGTCAATTTAGCAGCAGCCTTAAGTAAAAAAGGTAAAAAAGTATTAGTTATAGATTTGGATAGTCAGGCAAACACAACTTTTGCTACAGGTTTAGTTAAATTTGATGATGAGTTTGATGATTATATTGAAAAAGCAAACGTATCTCATGTTATAGGATTTTCAGAGTCCTATCCGATTAAAGATATTAAAATAACATCTAATTTTTGTAGTCCAACAGTTGATATTATTCCTGCTCATATAAGTTTGATGGAGAAGGAAAATAGATTAAATCAGTTAGCTTCAATAAATTTTATTCTTCTAGAAAAGCTAAAAGAAGTTAAAGACCAATATGATATTGTTTTAATTGATACTCCTCCGTCTTTAAATCTATATGCCAGGATTGCTTTAATTACAGCACAATATTTACTAATTCCTTCGGACTTGAAACCTTTTGCTAACCAAGGATTAGTAAACGTCAAAAACTTTATCCAAGATATCAACGCTACCAAGAAAGTAATTAATCAAAAACCATTAGAGATAATTGGTGTTCTTCCCTGTAAAATATCAACTCATGCCAAATTTGTTCAACATACTTTACCAAAGCAATTGTCCAAAATAACCAATAAATATAGCTTACCGTTATTAAGCACCACTATATTTCAACGTGAAGATTTGGCTAAATGTTCTGATGCTGTTCAGCTTGTCGGTGAAATAGAAATGCCCGATCCTAGATCTGTATTAGACTATAGCCCTAATTCTAAATCTTCCCAAGAATTTGAAAACTTGGCAACTGAAGTACTGAAAAAAATAGGAGTAGCATGACTTTATCATCATCATTAGTTGAAGTTAGAACAATAACTTGCGATCGCCCTCGTTCTAATTTTGATGAACAGAAAATAGAACAGGCTGCTAAGTTAATTGTGGCAGCAGAAGGCATAATTAATCCCATAATAGTAAGTCGGACAGGCATTAATTCTTTTCAGGTAGTAAATGGACATTTTGAATATTATGCAGCAGCAAGAGCAAGAGAATTAAATCTAGAACTCGGAGAAGCGATCGCAGCATATATTATTGAAGAAAAAAACGAAGCAATAATAAAAGATCAGGTTGCCATATTTCGCCAACCTCTGCCTCCACCAGATCATCCACCAAATACAATTAACATAGAAAATCGTTTAACCAATATTGAATCAAGAATAGAAAATCGACTAAATGAATTAAAAAGTGAATATACTCAAAATAGTAAAAAATTACAGCAAGAAATTGACTCTCTTAAAAACAAGCTTCCTGAAAAAATAGAGCCTCTGACAACTTTCAATGAAGCTAGTTTGGTAGAGTTGGTCAGTAAATTAAAATCAGTTCTGCGATCGGACAAAAAAGCTAACGATATAGCTACCAAGATTATCGCAGCAAGACCTTTTAAATCATTAACCGAAGTGTTAGAAAATGTTAGAGGATTAGGAGATAAAACTATGCTGAGAATAGTTAATAGCTGGTTATACTCTTAACTTGCGACTATTTAAACCTCGTCTATCTAGAAAACTGTAGTTTTATTTTTATTCTCGACACCCGACACCCTAAAGCCTACCCCCTCAAACAGACATCTGAAAACCAAGGGTTTCAAACCTCTGACCTACCTAACGTTAAAGTGTTCTATCCGAACAGGATTTAGTATGATTTATAATTGTAAAGCCAATCACTAAATTCACGACCTAAATCCCTTCGCTGTTGTAGTTGTGGCTTGGTTTGGTCATCAGTTTTCCACTGGTTCTTCTCGCCCTCTGCACTCTTAATTTGAATAATTATAGTGCGATCTATCCTTTCTTTTTCATATTCGTCAAAAGCTTCTTCAACTGTAGGAAATCTTGAAAGACATTGTGTTAGTACCCAAGCATCTTCAAAAGTACTGTTAGCACCTTGTCCCATTGAAGGACTCATCGGATGTGCTGCATCGCCTAAAAGAGTTACTTTACCTTGACTCCAACTATCTAGAGGAAGGCAATCGCAAATTGGAAATTCAAAAATTTTGTCTGGTGGAGTAATTTCGATCAAATTACGTATAGGTTCTGCCCAATTATTTATATTTTGAAGAATACGATGTTTCATTTCTTCACTATTAGCTGGAGGGCAATATTCTGGTGCATATTTTCGAGTAACCCAACTCATATATCCATCTCCAACATTAATAAGAAATAGAAACTGTTCATCACTAATAATGCGGACTATTTCTTCGGGATTAAGGATATCTTGCTCGCATTTGACAGTAGCTCTCCAAGACATACTGTCAAGATAGCGAGGTTGCTCTTCTCCTATAAGAGTTTTTCTGACTGCGGAGTTTATGCCATCGGCACCAATAAGTAAATCTGTATACGCTGTTTTTGCTCCCTCAAAATAAATTTTTACTCCTCGATTATTCTGTTCAAAGCCAATACATTGATAATCGAGGTGAATGCAATTTGCAGGCAATTTTGACGCAAGTATTTGTTGCAAATGCCACCACCAAATAGTTACGATAGTTTGTCCGTATTTTTCTGTTAATTGAGTAGTTGGGTTAGATCTAACTGTTTCTCCAGCGATATCTTTGATTGTTACTGTGTGTATGCAGCAGCCAGAACTTTTGATAGCTTCAACTATGCTAGGTTCAATAAGCTCTAAAAAATTCAACCCATTTGGAAACAAAGCCAAGCCTCCGCCAACAGGACGAAAATCTTTTGCTTGCTCGTATACTTGAACGTTAATACCTTGTTTGTCTAAAGCGATCGCACAAGCTAAACCTCCAAGTCCAGCACCAATAATGGCAACGTTTTTTGCAGCAGTTCTCATGTTTTTTTGCAAATAATGATAGATCGTTGAATCAAATCATTAACAAGACAAACTGTCGAGCTTATCGATGGGTTTTTATCCCTTAGTAGGCATAAATTGTACCATTTTTTATCAAAGCCAAGAGCTAAATTTTTCGCAAGCGATCTGCTTAAAATCATTACGTATTTAGCAAAGCTCAACTGCTATGGGTTTACTCTGCAAATATTGGTGAAATAAACTATAATGTATTTATAGTAGAAATTACTATAATTGCCAATTAAGCTAAATTTTAGATTAACCAACACTAACTAATATGTTTACAGCAGCTAAACCTAAAGCAAACTTTTATGAGATTCCTAATGACTTGTTTGGCGCAATTAACGAGCTAAAGCAAGAGTTAAACGCCGTAATTCTAGCTCACTACTACCAGGAAGCAGATATTCAGGATATTGCTGATTATTTAGGTGATTCTTTGGGTTTATCTCAGCAGGCTGCTAATACTGATGCGGAGGTAATTGTATTTGCGGGGGTGCATTTTATGGCAGAAACCGCGAAGATCCTCAATCCTAATAAATTGGTTTTATTACCCGATCTTGAAGCTGGTTGTTCTTTGGCTGATAGTTGTCCACCAAAAGAATTTAAGGCTTTTAAAGATGCGCACCCAGATCATATAGTTATTTCTTACATTAACTGTACTGCCGAAATTAAAGCTCTAAGCGATATTATTTGTACTAGTTCTAATGCGGTAAAAATAGTCAATCAAATTCCAGAAAATCAGCCAATTATTTTTGCCCCAGACAAAAATTTAGGTCGTTACGTTAGCCAACAAACTGGTAGAGACTTAGTTTTATGGGAAGGTAGCTGTATTGTTCACGAAACTTTCTCAGAAAAGAGAATTATTGAATTAAAGGTTGAGCATCCCAACGCCGAAATGATTGCTCACCCTGAATGCGAACCTCCTGTATTGCGCCATGCCGACTTTATTGGTTCAACTACGGCTTTATTAAAATATTGTCAGACAAGTAGTAGTGATAAGTTTATCGTCGCTACTGAACCTGGAATAATTCACCAGATGGAAAAAGCTGCACCTAATAAGTATTTTATTCCTGCTCCAGCCATGAATAACTGTGCCTGCAACGAATGTCCTTATATGCGCCTGAATACTCTAGAAAAGCTTTACTTGGCGATGAAAAATAAAACTCCAGAAATTACTTTACCTGAAGATATTCGTACCAGAGCATTAAAACCTATTCAGAGAATGTTGGAGATGTCATAAATAACGTTAGTTTGGGTTAAGATATTTGCGGTTTAACAATACCCAAACCACGCACAATGATTTTCTCTTTGGTATATAGGCGATTAAGCGATCGCATAACCTAGTCTTCAAATCACATTATAATTTGAATGTACACTTGAGCGTACATTTAGTTTTCATGCCAAAATATCTCACCATTACAGAAGCTAGAAAAAATTTTCTAAGTTTACCTGATGAATTAATTGATGAACCCATAATTATCACCAAACACGGTAAGCCAGTAATGGTAACTATTAGTTACGAGCAAATGAAATGTTTATTAGAAACTTTGGAAATTTTAGAAGATAAAGAATTTAGTTCACTATTGTCTGCAAGCATTCAACAAGATCAGGCTGGAGAAACAATTAGCTGGGAAGAGGCTAAAGAAAAGCTAGGTTGGTAATGCAATACAAACTTGAAATTACTCCTCTAGCAATAGAATTATTAACTGACGTTACGCAGTAAAATGAAAAATCAAGCTATTGGCATAAGTAACAGATAGCAAATAGCAAGTAACAAATATTCATCTTTTTGCTATCTGCTCCTTGCTACTTGGTACTTTGACCCCTCAAAAAAAAGTGAGTACGTAACATCAGTTATTAAGCAAAATAAAAGACAAAAGAGAACAAGAGGGGTTGAAAAAGAGGATCGAGAAATTAACCACAGAACCAGAAAAACAGGGTAAAGCCTTATCGGGAAAGCTAAAAGGATATCGCAGCGTTAGAGCTTTGGGTCAACGTTATCGAATTGTTTATCGAGTCGAGCAATCAACAATTACTGTATTGATATTTGGTGCGGGTATTCGCAAAGAGGAAGCGAAAAGAGATATTTACGCTATTTTAAATAAGTTTTTTACTGAGTAGCGTCACAAACAAGATAGTAAAGCGATCGCTCTGCTCTTAGTGCTTTGTTCTCTCAGCCCTCCGCTACAGATAGTGTTGAGTTTCGAGATCTCTTAAGACTAGTGATTACATACAATCTGAGGGTTGAGATAAGTCACCCTGAAGTTAGAAATTCTCAAAGAGATTGGTGAAGTAATTAACACTTCACCAAATCTTCATGTATAGCTTTGAGAACTATATAAATAATATACAAACTAATTTGCAAGCGGGTAATTCTACAGAACACACCCATCGTTTGGCATTGCAAAATTTAGTTCAATCATTTGCACAAGGTATTACCGCGACAAATGAACCTAAGCGTGTTGCCTGTGGCGCACCCGACTATATTGTTACAAAAAGTCAGATACCTCTGGGGTATATCGAAGCAAAAGATGTCGGAAAGTGTTTAACCAAGGTAGAAAGTAGTAGTCAGATTAAACGTTATTTGGGTAGCCTCAACAATCTAATAATTACAGATTATCTTGAATTCCGCTGGTATGTGAGTGGAGAAAAAAGATTAGCTGCCAAACTAGCTGATGGTATTACAGGTAAAAGAAAACTTCAGCTAGAACCCCAAGGTGCAGAACAGTTAACTCAATTGCTCAATGGGTTTTTAACGGCTGAGATTCCTACTGTCAATAACCCAAAAGAATTAGCACAGAGAATGGCAAAACAAGCGCAGCTAATTCGGGATTTGATAAACAATGCACTTAAAGAGGATAAAGAGAGTAGTAAATTACGTGGTCAGTTAGAAAGTTTTAGAAAAGTCTTACTGAGAGATTTAACTAATGAGCAGTTTGCTGATATGTATGCTCAAACTATTACCTACGGGATGTTTACGGCTCGCTATAACACTAATAACATTCAAGGATTTAGTCGCCAGTCTGCTGCTCACGAACTACCAAAAACCAATCCTTTCTTACGTCAAACTTTTGGTCATATTGCAGGTTTTGACCTGGATGAGCGTATTGCTTGGATTGTAGACGATTTGGCAGAAATGCTGCGACGCAGCGATATGGCTAGCATTCTGCAAGATTTTGGAAAAAAGACTCGTACAGAAGATCCTATAGTTTATTTTTATGAAAACTTTTTAGCCGAATATGACTCAAAGTTACGCAAATCTAGAGGGGTATATTTTACACCTGAACCTGTTGTTTCTTATTTAGTTCGCAGTGTTGACCATATTCTTAAACAAGATTTTGGTATTTCCAAGGGTTTAGCAGATGATAGCAAAGTAGAAATACCACACCCTAGTGGAAAAGGGACGCTAGAAAGCCATAAGGTTTTGATTTTAGATCCAGCGATCGGCACTGGCACGTTTCTGGCAAAAGTTATTGACCAAGTTTTTGCATCTTTTGGCAAAAATAAAGGGATTTGGTCTAGTTATGTAAAACAACACCTATTACCTCGACTATTCGGCTTTGAGTTGATGATGGCTCCCTATACAGTGGCGCATTTGAAGCTTGGATTAAAGCTAAAGGAACTTGGTTATCAATTTGATAGCGATGAAAGATTAGGAGTTTTCCTTACTAACACTTTACAAGAAGGGTTTCAGATTCCTGTCGCAGATGGCTTTACCCAATGGATCAAAGATGAATCTGATGCAGCCAAGGAAATCAAGCAAGATTCCCCCGTAATGGTAATTATGGGCAATCCTCCCTACTCTGGCAACTCCAAAAACACAGGCGAATGGATTAGAAATTTATTACGGGGAAACGACACTATCAGCGAACAAACCACCAGCAATTATTTTGAAGTTGATGGCAAGCCCTTGGGTGAAAGAAATCCCAAATATCTCAATGACGATTATGTGAAATTTATTCGGTTTGGTCAGTGGCGGATCGAACAAACTGGCTATGGCGTATTAGCTTTTGTTACCAATCACAGTTATCTCGATAATCCGACTTTTCGCGGAATGCGTCAGAGTTTGCTGGAAACTTTTGATGATATATATGTTTTAGATTTACATGGCAACAACAAGAAAAAAGAACGCTGTCCAGATGGTTCAAAAGATGAAAACGTCTTTGATATTCAACAAGGTGCAGCGATAAGTATATTTATTAAGAAGCCTGAGAGCAAACAAGAACAAACAACCGTTCATCATGCTCATTTATGGGGAGTGCGAGAAGAGTTTGAAGGTAAAGGGAAAAACAAAGAATTAATTGGTGGTAAATATCAATGGTTAGAAGAGAATGAGCTAAAAACAACTGAATGGAAAAAGTTAGAACCTAAATCGCCTTATTATCTGTTTGTTCCTCAAAATATTGAGTTAGAGCAAGAATATAATCAGTTCAAAAGTGTACTAAAAATTTTCAAAGTTAGTAGTAATGGATTCAAAACACATAGAGATCAGTTTGCTGTTGATATAGATAGAGACACATTGCATAAACGTATTGGTGAAATGCGTGATAATGATATTTCTGACGTAAATTATTCTTCTAAATACCAAGTTAAAGATAACAAAGACTGGAAATTAAACAAAGCAAGAAAAGAAATATCGCAAAATTCAGAATGGCAAGAAGACCTGATGCAATGTCTATATCGCCCTTTTGATAATAGATTTTGCTACTTTAGTAGAACTGTAATGGATAGACCAAGAAAAGAATTAGTCGATCACGTTGCAAACAAAGATAATTTATGTCTACTTTTATGTAGACAACAAGCAACTATTGGCTTTAAACATTGTTGGGTTACTAATCAAATATCGGAATGTTCAGTAATTTCTAATAAGAGTCGTGAAGTCAATTCTGTATTTTCACTTTACTCTTACCCAACTGAAAAAGAACATACACTATTCGATTTAGAAGAAACTCAAAATACTCCTGGCGATCGCCGTCCAAATCTTTCAGAGGAATTTATCGAAGATTTTGCTCGACGTTTAAAGCTGAAATATATTCCTGATGGCAAAGGTGACAGAGTTAAAACCTTTGCACCAGAAGATGTTTTTGCTTATATGTATGCGGTTTTTCATTCTCCTACTTATCGCGATCGCTATTCAGAATTTCTTAAAACAGATTTTCCACGTCTTCCTCTGACTAGCCAACCAAAACTATTCAAACAACTATGCGATTTAGGCGATAGACTAATCGAATTACATTTGATGGAAAAGCATGGTGATGAGATTACCAGCTATCCGATAGAGGGTGGCAACATAATAGACAAAGTTCGCTACTCTAAACCGAAACAAGAAGAATTAGGCAAAGTTTGGATTAATGAAACGCAGTATTTTGATAGCGTACCGCAAGAAGTTTGGGATTTTTACATTGGCGGTTATCAAGTGTGCCACAAGTGGCTCAAAGATCGTAACGGAAGAACATTAAGTTATGAAGACTTAATACACTATCAAAATATTGTTTCCGCAATTTCTGAAACAATAGACCTAATGGAAAATATCGATAAAACTATTGAGCATCTAGGTGGTTTTCCTATTGCTTAATCTATTCAAACATCAAATATATGATTATCTACGATCGGCATCTATTAACTTATTTACTTTCATATTTATATTAGGAAACGAAACGGGATTAATAATACCTGAAGTTATTTCTCGCTTATTTAAATAACCATTTTGTTCGGGTTGAGTAAATACCCAAAGTTTGTTGTTAAGAAGATCGATTACCCAGTACTCCAAGATTCCGTTACGGGCATAAGTAATAGGTTTTTCTTTCAAATCCTTATTCAAAGTTCTATTAGACACTTCAAAGGTGCGCATTCCCTTGCGCCTGTCGGCGGCGCGGGGTCGCACCTCAATTAGCCAATAGATATCTTGAGGATAAGGATGGCGATCGCTATAATTGTGATCATTAAATTGAACTATAGCGATATCAGGTTCAGGTTCGGAAGTATCGAGGGTAATTGGATGAGCTTCTCTAACTTTTGCTATTCCACGCAAAAGATTTCGTAAATAGTCAGCTACAGCATCAATTCTAGAGCTATGAATTGGCTTTTCAGGACTCATGGTAACAATTTCACCTTCTAAAAGCTCAACAGATTTGCCTTCTAAAACTCCAGATTCAATTATTTGGTGATAGTCTTCAACTGACCATTTGTAAAGCGTTTTCATAACTATATTTGTATAATTTGCCCTGCATTTATTTCTACTTCAATAATATCTCCATCTTTTAATTCAAACTTATCCTTTAACTTAAAATCTGTTACTATCTCTAAGATTTCTTCTGGAGGTTGATATAAAGCCAAAATAACTGTTCCCTTGACTGCTATACGAGCAAAATCACAAATTTTTTTTCTCTTTTTTAATCCTCAAGATTTATGCGGTGAATTAATTTGGATTAAGCTTGCCATTAAGTTCGTCAATAAATACAGTAACTTTATCTGCTTCTTGGGTATTACCTGCGCTTTGATATAATTTTAGAGCTTGGTTAAAGGCAGCGATCGCTTCATCGTACCTTTTTCTAGCTCTCAAAGAAATGCCTAAATAACGATATCCAGAAGGGTTATCAGCAGCAATGCTCGTCATACGTCTAAACTCAGAGGTAGAACGAAAATAGTTATGCTTTGCTAAGTAAACTTTACCAATACCTTCAATAGCTTCTGCGGAATTAAGCTTTAGTCGAGATGCTTGTTGATACTCAATTAAAGCCGCGTCGAACTTTTGTTGTTGATACAGTACGTCTCCTGTACGCAAATAAATCAAATGGTTATAGGGGTCATTTTGTTTGGCTGCATTTAATGCTTTTAATGCTGATGTGAAGTCATTTTTGCTCAAGAGTGCGGTAGCTAACTGAATTTGTAAATCAGCTAATTGAGGATATTGCCCAATTGCTTTTTGCACTAAAGAAATAGCTTGGAGAGATTTGTCTTGCTCAATTAAAATACGAGCAATAACGCTATAAGCCTGTTCGTTGTCAGGAGCGATCGCCAAAATACGATTATAAGTTTCAACTGCGCGATCGTATTCCTTTTCTCGCAGCAAGACTACTCCCAAACCAAGATGATTTTGAATGTTGGCTGGCTCTAGTTCAATGGCTTTTCTATAGGCTACTGCTGCTTCAGGGTTTTCTCCTGCATTACCCAGGCAAAAGCCTAAGGCATAGTAAAGTTTAGGATCGTTAGGAGATAAAGCGATCGCCTGTTGATAAGCTTTTGCTGCTGCATCATATTCTGCTCTTTGAGTCTGCACATAACCAATACCAGAAAAAATTTGCGAATTATGCCGATCTAAACTAGCTGCTTGCTCGTAAGTTTTTAAAGCCCGATCGTAATTTTGTTTTTCTACATACTGTTTACCCTTAAGTAACAGGTTATTAATCTCTAAATAATTAGATTGAGCGATCGCCTGTTCAAAATTAGCTTTGGTTACTGTGGGCAGTAGAAGTAGTGCTAGAGCTATAAAAGCAGAGCCAGTAAGTTTCGCAAGTTTATACGACATAGAGTATTAATCGTTTTTTTTCTTTAACAAATATTAAAATTTACCATATCCACATAATAGGCAACCAACATTTTAACCGTTAACAAACTCAAGTATTGTTTTCGGTGGCGTTGTTACCTTGTTATTAGAATTTGATGCTCTTAATACTCAAAAAAAGCGATCGCGTTTGGGCTTATTGACATCCTCTCGCGCCCTATAAGGGCGGAGATTCTGGTTTTTAGTCCCTGCGGGGAGTACCCCTTGGCTAGTTTTTAGTACTAATTGACTACTAATGACTAATGACTACGAGCAAGTACCCCTGAAGGGGTAGGCTTTAAACCCAGAACGTTAGTAAATATTCATCCCTAAAATAGCTTGATGCTTCTGCAGAAAAGCAGCAAATTTACAATCCTCCAAACCACTCGTATCCCTGGTCTTCCCAATATCCTGTAGTCGGCATCAACTGATTTGTTAGCACAATTTGAGTTACCCATTTACTTTGTTTATAGCCCAACTTAATTGGGGAAGCCAGACGCAGAGGCGCACCGTTATCAACCGACAAAGGCTGTCCATTTTTCTGATATGCCATCAGCGTTTGAGGATGTGTTGCCGAGGCTAAATCCCAGCTTTCGTAGTAACCATCGGCAGATTTAAAATAAACATAACGGGCATTTGATTTAGGTTGAGCCAATCGAAGCAATTCGTATAGTCGCACTCCGCCCCATTGTACGATCGCTGCCCACCCTTCAACACACACATGGCGAATCACCATTGACGTTAGGGGTAGTGCCTGAAGGTCTGTCAAACTTAGCTGCATCGGGTGATTGACTTCACCTTCAATCTGTAGACGATATTTTGCAGGATCGATTTGTGGTGTTTGATCGAACGTATTGATTAGAAGTTTGTCTGGCTCGATCGCGCTGACTGGAAATTCAGGGACGGCTTTGTGGGTTAGAAACAAGGCTTGCGATGCTTGATTGAGTGGCTCAAAAGCTTGTCCGACTTCTCTCGACCCCAAACTCGAACCGCAGCTATTAAGCAGTAAAGTGGCACTAGATAATCCAGACCACTGCAACAGTTGACGACGAGAAATAAATTTAGACATTTTTCTAAAAAATAAATAATTATCCTCAAATAAACATAGATTTTATGAGGCGAATACTACCGACTCTTAGAGCCAATAATGAGTGAACGAATGTAAATAAGATAACAATAGGTACGGCAAGAAAATGAATGGTA
The DNA here is from genome assembly GCA_965218345.1 of Waterburya sp. Taxonomy (GTDB): domain Bacteria; phylum Cyanobacteriota; class Cyanobacteriia; order Cyanobacteriales; family Xenococcaceae; genus Waterburya. Next base: position 2,150,901 of record CBDCKS010000002.1, on the reverse strand, counting down.
CGCAGCGTCTGCCAATTGATAAATAAGCTGGATAACCAATGAAACGAAGCGGGTTTGTACATTGCCAAACCAGACGCGATCGACAAGAGTAAAATCGGCAGAATTGCTGTATAAATTAATCGGTGGAGTGCGTAATTTTTGCGCTTGGGATTCTGACTCACTCGCAATGCCTTAACATCACTTTCACTGACAAATCGTTTCTCCCAACGGCGTGAAATCAATACATACAATCCATACCATAGAAGATTCAGCGCATAAAACCACATCGCCGTAAAATGCCAATGCCGTCCGCCTGCCAACCATCCGCCGAGGGTTAAAAAATCAGGAAAATGCCAGCCGACCCGCCCGCCAAAAACTGGATTGGCGTTGTAGATTTGCAATCCACTAAAAAGCATCACAAACAGACTAATCAAATTTGTCCAGTGAAAGATTTTTGAGAGGAGGGTTTGAGATGGAGACGGCTTAGATTTTCGACGTTTGGCAGGCATTGCAGAATTCATAATTAAAGTTCCTCATTCTAGATTGAAAATGTCGGAAAAAATGGAGCTAGCCAAAGCTGAATTTGGACATCCCAACCCAACAGAATTGCGATCGCGCTCATAATTACGATCGCACCTCCAGCTTTTTGTAAAACTATACTGTGACGACGCACACTGAGCAATCGCCGACTAATTTTTCGCCCACCATAAGAGAGCGCAATAAGCGGTAACGCTGCCCCAAACCCATAAGCCATCAGTAAACCAAAAGCACTTGCTACTTGATGATTGACGGCTGCCAAGACTAAAATTCCGCCTAAAACGGGTCCCGCGCAGGGTGTCCACAGCAGTCCCAATTGAGTTCCTAAGCAAAACTCTCCCCACAGTCCAATTCGAGGACGTTCTTTTGTCCATTGTTGGATTGGTAAGTAACTGAACAATTTATAGCTCAAGCTGGGAAATAACGCTAGTATGCCCAAGATTAGCAGAATTGCGATCGCGCCGTACCTTAAAAAATTAGCGAATCCACTGAACCAGCTAGCACTAATACCTAATAAACTTCCCGCCACCGCAAAGCCACTGATTAATCCAACGACGAGGGCAACTGGACCGTAGCGATGAGACTGGAGCGATCGACCCACTAATATCGGCAGAATTGGCAACACACAAGGGGATAAAGCGGTCAAAATACCAGCGAGAACCGCAATTTGAAAAGAAAGGGTAGATGGATTCATGGCAGAAGAAAAGAAACGCAGGTGCAAATTGTCAGGTTAAGTTTCTTTTAATAGCTGCTGAATAGTCTGCTCAGTCGTATCATAAGCTCCTTCTCCAATGTGGTCATAGCGCATAGAGCCACGTCGATCTGCCAAAAATAGGTGTGGCCAATATTCATTACTGTAAGCCTTCCAGGTTTCGTAATTGTTGTCGACTGGCACAGGATAGGAAATTTGATGCTGTTTTAGAGCGCGTTTGATGTTATTTGGCTCGCGCTCAAACGCAAATTCTGGCGTATGAATGCCAACCACTTTTAGTCCCTGCGCTGCATACTTGCTGTGCCATTTGACAATATAAGGCAGGGTGCGCTGGCAATTGATGCAGGCAAATGTCCAAAACTGAATTAAGATAACATTGCCTTTGAGATCGGCGATAGTTAAAGGATCTGAATTTAACCACTGCTGAATACCCTGAAAATCGGGGAGTGGTTTTCTAGCAGCAGCCAGGGTAGTAGTTTTGGGTTTGGTCGCAGTACGAGTGGGTAAAGTCGTGGCTGTCGAATTTTTGCCCTGAGTGCTGATTCCGAGAGCAGTCGTTACGCTTGCTCCAACAACACCTAGACCTAAATAAAATAAAACTTGACGACGCTGGCGAGAAACTTTGTCCATGAGAGTTTTACAAAATGAGGTACAAATCGACTACTTGCATAATTGTCAACTGATTTGGTTTAACGTATAAGAACTCGATTAATGAAAGTTGTTCGGATAAAAGGTAAAGTGGCGTTGGTGATTTAGCGAACAAGCGCGGTCTTGGGACGGCGGCTTTTGAGTAGGAAGCTTCCTACTCAAACTCGACAGTTCCTTCAACGCGACGGGGCTTATAAACTGCCGACGCAGGTTCGGCAGACAGCCCCTTGGAAACCCGCGCAACGGACTGAGATGCGGACAAGTCCTTTCTCGCAAAACGCGCCTTGGCTTTCCCCCATGAGCGACTCGTTCAAGACAGGTATGAAACTGACAGTAATAAGGTTCATAGCTTTTAGCTTCTTAAAGATGTACATTAAATTAAACTTCTTAATATTTCATACTTTGATTCACCAATGCCGATAAAGCAAATAGGGATTGGTAGGTGTTTATTTTTTCATCGTGTCACCCTGTTGCATAGCGTCGCCATCTTCTTTCATCGTGTCATCCTGTTGCATAGCGTCGCCATCTTCTTTCATTGTGTCATCCTGTTGCATAGCGTCGCCGTCTTCTTTCATTGTGTCCCCCTGTTGCATAGCGTCGCCTTCTCCTTTCATCGTGTCGGGTTGTGTAGTGTTTTCGGCACTTGTAGCAGGTTTTGGTTGTTGACTTTCTGGTGTGGAAGCACTAGAGCAAGAAGCGAGGCTACCAACTAAAGTTAAGGTAGTGACTAAACCAATAATTTTCTGATTCATATTCATAATTGTTGTCATCCAAATTGTAGGTTGAACTTGAGAGATAAATAGTTAAATTACTTAACTTAAAAGGTTTTTGACCTTTCAACTAACTCAAGTATGCTGAATGCGAATGAAACTTATCTGAATTAACTCTATAAATTTCCTAAATTTATGTATTTGAAAGTCTCATCTAAAACTCAGCGTTTTCTCAGATAACTGTATTTGCAAAACGATCTTGGCATTATGGTTTTATCCCCAAAAAGAGAAGCTTATGTGTAGCAAAAATGCGTTAATAGTACCTAAGGCTTCCTAACGGATAAACAGCCGAGCTAAAGTCATCCCTGTAGATGTTTATTGGTGATAAGTTCCAGAATTTTGCAGAAAGTCGATAATAAAGAAAAATCCTCGGAAACTGAGGGTGAATAATTAGCAATAAGTCTAATATACTTGCACTAATCAGTCTTATTTTTCGCTATCTTTTTTTAAGGTAGAAAAGAAGTATTTTTTATTCCCTTATCCCTCATCCCTCATCCCTTCAAATTATGGCTTTTGCATCGGTAGTACGGACAATAGAAAAATCGCCTTTAACCAGAGAATTACTAACAAAGCTCGATAAAGGGCAGTCGTTACTGCTTAATGGTATTCCTCGCTTACCAAAGGGAATTGTTAGCTCTAGTTTGGCAAAAGCCAAAGACAAAAACTTATTTTTAGTTTGTCCTACTTTAGAAGAGGCTGGACGCTGGGCTGCTCAATTGGAGGCGATGGGGTGGCAGACAGTAAATTTCTATCCTACCTCCGAAGCAAGTCCCTATGACCCATTTGACCCCGAATCAGAGATAACCTGGGGACAGATGCAGGTTCTTTCAATGATCAATTATCAATTATCAATTATCAATGAAAAAGATAATTATAAACCAAGAGCAATTGTGGCTACAGAGCGATCTCTTCAGCCTCATTTACCACCCCCAGCGGTATTTCAGTCTTATTGTCTGAAGCTACAGCAGGGGATGGAATTGACCTCGAAGCAGCTAGACGAATCTTTGGCTAAATTAGGTTACGAGCGAGTAGCATTGGTAGAAACAGAAGGGCAATGGAGCAGAAGGGGCGATATTGTCGATATTTTCCCAGTTTCGGCAGAATTACCCGTGAGGCTAGAGTGGTTTGGGGATGAGTTAGAAAAGTTAAAGGAGTTTGACCCTGCTACTCAAAGATCTTTAGATAAACTGGAGCAGTTGTTGTTAACGCCAACAACCTTTAGTACCATAATTGCTAACAGTATTTTGGAAAATGGTAAGAGTATTGAAAGCTATTTAGATAATGAAGAATTAGAAGCTTTACTTGAGGGCAATCCGCCAGAAGGCATGAGGCGATTTTTAGGGATTGCTTTTGATCGACCAGCTTCAATTTTAGATTATTTACCCGAAAATACTTTAATAGCTATCGACGAATTAGAACAGTGTCAAGCGCATAGCGATCGCTGGAGTGAACTAGCAGAATTTCAATGGCAAAGTTTAGAGCAAAGTCTACCCAAAATTCACGCTGAGTTCCAAAGTTGTTTGGATAAAACCAACAAGTTTAACTGTATTTATTTATCTGAAATTGCCGAAGAAAAACCTCGTTTAAATATAGCCAAACCTGATGCTGTATCAGTACATAATTTACAGGCGCGTCCTATTCCTACTACGCCTAACCAGTTTGCAAAACTAGCAGGAATATTAAGAGGCAAGCGAGAAATATATAGCCAGATGACTTTGGATAAATATCAAACTTGGTTAGTTTCGGCACAGCCTAGTCGTTCTGCTTCTCTATTACAAGAACATGATTGCCCCGTACAGTTTATTCCCAATCCTCAAGACTTTAGAGCAATTGAAAAAGCTCAGATTCAAAGTACAGCCGTAGCAGTAAAATATTCTGGTTTAGCGGAATTAGAAGGCTTTATTTTACCGACTTATCGTATTGTAATTGTTACCGACAAAGAATTTTTTGGACAGCAAACTTTAGCCACATCTGGCTATATTCGTAAACGTCGTCGAGCTACTTCTAAAAAGGTCGATTTAAACAAATTACGTCCAGGAGATTATGTGGTGCATAAGCATCACGGCTTAGGAAAATTTATTGAACTAGAAACTTTAGTCCACCGTGAATATTTGGTAGTTCAATATGCCGATGGAATACTAAGAGTTCCCGCTGATTCTTTGGATATGCTGACGCGATTTCGGCAAACAGGGAAGCGTCCGCCAGAATTAAATAAAATGGCAGCAAAGTCTTGGTCAAACACTAAGACTAGAGTTAAAAAAAATATTAAGAAATTGGCGGTAGATTTATTAAAACTCTACGCTAAACGCTCCAAGCTAGAGGGTTATGCCTATCCTCCTGATAACCCTTGGCAACAAGAGCTTGAAGATTCTTTTCCCTATCAACCTACCCCAGATCAACTCAAAGCTACCCAAGATATCAAGATAGATTTAGAAAGCGATCGCCCAATGGATCGACTTGTATGTGGTGACGTGGGCTTTGGTAAAACAGAAGTGGCAATTAGAGCAATTTTTAAAGTTATTACCAGTGGTAATAAACAAGTAGCGTTTCTTGCACCCACAACTATTCTGACGCAGCAACACTATCACACCCTGAAAGAAAGATTTGCGCCTTATCCGATCAATGTTGGCTTACTAAATCGTTTCCGCACTGCCTCTGAGAAAAAGGAAATCATGCAAAGGCTGGCAACAGGAGAATTAGATCTCGTAGTTGGTACACAGCAGCTATTAAATAAAGATGTCAAGTTTAAGGATTTGGGAATGCTGGTGGTGGATGAAGAACAACGGTTTGGGGTTAACCAAAAGGAAAAAATCAAAGCTTTTAAGGCACAGGTAGATGTCCTAACTCTTTCTGCCACACCTATTCCCCGTACTCTGTATATGTCCCTGTCGGGCATCAGAGAAATGAGCTTAATTACTACTCCTCCGCCATCTCGCCGCCCGATTAAAACCCATCTTTCACCCTACAACCCTGAAGTTATTCGCAATGCTATTCGTAATGAGTTAGACAGGGGTGGACAGGCATTCTACGTTGTTCCCAGAGTCGAAGGCATAGAAGAGGTTAGCGCGCAGATACGAGAAATGATTCCCAATATCAAAATTGCGATCGCCCACGGACAAATGCCTGAGACGGAATTAGAGTCAACCATGCTTACCTTTAGCAACGGCGAAGCGGATTTACTACTTTGCACCACCATCATCGAGTCTGGTTTAGATATCCCCCGCGTCAATACAATTATCGTTGAAGATTCCCAAAAGTTTGGCTTATCTCAACTTTACCAGTTAAGAGGTAGAGTCGGACGAGCGGGGATTCAGGCACACGCATGGTTACTATACCCCAGCAAACAAACCTTGTCTGATACCGCCCGTAAAAGACTCCGCGCTTTACAAGAATTTAGCCAGTTGGGTTCAGGCTATCAATTAGCAACACGGGATATGGAAATACGCGGTGTGGGTAGTCTTTTGGGTGCAGAACAATCTGGACAAATAACTAATATTGGCTTTGAACTCTATATGGAAATGCTGCAAGAAGCAATTCAAGAAATTCAAGGACAAGAAATACCCAAAGTGGAAGATACTCAAGTAGATCTAAAGCTTACTTCTTTTATTCCTGCCAGCTATATCGCCGATCCTGGACAAAAAATGGATGCCTATCGGGCGATCGCCACTGCATCCTCGAAAAAAGAACTGGTACAGATTGCAGCCGAATGGGAAGATCGCTATGGTGCTATTCCCTCGCCGACTCAACAGCTAATCCAGGTAATGGAGTTAAAGCAAATAGCCAAGGCGATCGGCTTTTCCCGTATTAAGCCTGAAGGACAAACAAATATTGTCTTAGAAACTCCAATGGCTGAACCTGCTTGGAATTTGTTGGCGCAAAATCTGCCCAAGCACTTGCGATCGCGTTTTGTCTATGCGCCAAAGAAGGTGATTGTGCGCGGTTTAGGGATAGTCAAACCTCAAAAGCAGTTAGATAACTTAATTGACTGGTTGGGTACAATTCACAAGGCTTTACCTGAATTGGAGTTGGTTTAAAAATTATGCCAGCAAAAGATATATTCCACGATAATTTTAAAAATGCTTTAGGGCGTGTCTTGAATTTATTTCAAGACCTTGTGCCGCCCGTTATTTTTCGACGCAGTAGGTCGTTAAAACGAGCGACCCCCGCGCATGGTTCAGCATCGGAAAGCATTCCCTTGCTAGGTCAGCATTCCCTTGCGCCTGACGGCGACGCGGACTCCTAAACGGACGGAGCCTGCTTACTCAATAGCCTCAACGGGGGGAACCCCCGCAACGTACTGTCTCGCAATACTGATAAAAGTTAGTTCAGTTAACTAAAAACTTCTCCTGTTTCTTGTAAAGAATGGAGGCGGTGATAAATACCTCCTTGGTTTAATAATTCTGAGTGACTACCAACTTCAATTATTTTCCCTGCATCTAATACTACAATTTTGTCAGCTTCGCGAATGGTACTGAGGCGGTGAGCAATAATCAGAGTGGTACGAGTACCTAAGATAGACTTCATCGCTAGCTGGATAGAACGTTCTGACTCATAGTCTAAACTAGAAGTTGCCTCATCAAAAATGAGAATATCGGGATCGACAACTAATGCCCGTGCAATGCCTAAACGTTGTTTTTGTCCGCCCGAAAGTCTTACGCCTCTTTCACCGACTACAGTTAAATATCCTTGGGGTAATTCATCAATAAATTCGTCAACTCTGGCGATGCGACAGGCTTGCTTAACTTTTTCTCGATCTGCTTGAGGATTACCGTAGATCAGGTTATCCCAGACTGTACCATTAAATATATCCACATCCTGATGAACGATCGCCAGTCGGCGACGATAGTGTGCCACATCTAAGGTGCGAATATCTTCTCCATCGATTAAAATTGACCCTCGATCGGGTTCAAAATAGCGAAATAACAATTTAACTAAAGTAGACTTTCCCGAACCAGAACGACCAACTAAAGCAATAGTTTGGTAGGGTTTTACTAGCAGGTTAATATCTTGCAAAATGAGGCGATCGCGATCGTATCCAAAGCTAAGATGATTTAGTTCTAATTTACCCTGAAATTTATAGGGATTATTCCTAATATCTGCTTTTACTAAACTGGCAGCGTCCACTCCAGATTTTAGCTTCATAAAGTCGTGAAAAAGTCTCATAGAAGCATACCGACGGGCAAAGATTTCGGCTAGTTGGCTAATCGGTTCTAATTCGGCATAAGCCATGCTAGAAACCGTCAACGTGGTAACAAAATGTCCCAGGGTAATATTACCCCTAACGGTAGAAATTAAGGTAAATAACAGAACTGAAAAGACACAGGTTTGAATTACAGTTCGTGACCAAGTGATTAAATTTACATAGCCGCGATGAATGCGATAGTTGACGTATTTAAATTCTCTTTCAAATCGCTGTTGTTGCCTAGAATATTCTTGAGCTTCGGTGGCAAAAGATTTGACGGTTTTGATATTGGTAATAATTTCTGAGGTACGACTTTCGGTGTTTTCCTGATGCTTTGCCAATAATTCTTCTTTGCCAATCAGAACCTGTAGATGTTTTAAGCTATACCCCAAAATCACAATAAAAGAAAGCAAAAAAGCGATCGCAATTCCTGGTGCAATAAACAAAATCATCACAAAAATACCCAAGATCCGCGCCAGCTTTGGGATCAACTGCCCCGCAATTTCAGGATATGTCCAGGTATGATTTTCAATGCCTCTAGCTATTCTGCCCGCAATGCGCCCAGGATTATTTTCATCGTAGTAACCCAAGGGTAAGGTTAAAATCTTGCCTACCACTTTACTAAAGTGATCCCGTCTTGCTTCTAAGGCGATCGCCCAATGGTACCATACCCCAATCCAAGGCTGAATTGGCGATCGCACTACCGTAACTATAAAAATTATGCCCAGCAATACACCCAAAGATAACCATTGAGAGTCAGGGAAGTTACCAGCTTTTTGAACTACGCCAATTAAATTGGCTAAAGGACGATCCAATGGCTGATTGGACAAGATATTGAGAATTTGCCCAATACCATAAGGAACAATTAAATCAATAATTTCAAATAGGCTAGAGGCAGCAATACTAAAAATTGCGATCGCTCTATACTTACGAAAATAGCCAACAAGATCGCGCCAAGAAGACATTCTTCTAAAGGATGAGGGATGAATGATAAGGAGTAAAAGGTAAAAGCTAGTCAGCACACTGACGGAAAAACTGCTTAGATATATACAGGCAGTTAAGTCAGTTAACAACCAATTCTATAAATTAAATATTTAAATGTCTTCTAATTCCACTTCCACTATAGCTATTCCTAACCTGCATCGTTTAGTTCTCAATAATGATATCACGCTGATAATTGTTGAAAATCAAGCAGCCGATATCATTTCAGGTCGCTTTTTTCTTAAAAATGCTGGCACAATTGTCGAAAAACCAGAGCAAGCAGGAGTCTCTCAATTAGTTTCGGCGGTAATTACCAAGGGGACAAAAAACTTATCTGCTTTAGAAATTGCCGATCAAATCGAGTCTATTGGTGCGGGATTAGGCGCAGATACCTCTACTGATTATTTTTCCCTGAGTTTAAAAACCGTATCGGCAGATTTTCCGCCTATGCTTAAGCTTTTAGGTGAGATAATGCGATCGCCTACTTTTCCTGAATCAGAGGTAGAATTAGAGCGCAAGTTAACTTTACAGGGGATTCGTTCGCAAAAAGAACAGCCATTTAATGTGGCATTCGATCAGCTGCGTCAACAGATGTACCCCAACCATCCCTATGGCGTTTCAGTTTTGGGGACAGAAACTAGCGTGGCTAATTTATCTGGCGCAGATCTACAGCAATATCATCAAACCTATTTTCGTCCCGATAATTTAGTCATCAGTCTGTCTGGACGGATAACCAAAGAACAAGCATCAGATCTCATTGCCCAAGTCTTTGGTGATTGGCAAAAGCCAGATCGACCTTGTCCTCCTGTCCAAATAACTTCTCCTATCCCCAATCCTTCTCAAGCAGAAATTATTCAAGATACTCAACAGTCTATCGTCATGCTGGGCTATTTGGGTACAAAAGTAAATCTGGAAGATTATCCCGTGTTAAAGCTTATTAGTACTTATTTGGGTAATGGATTATCTAGCCGTCTATTTGTAGAATTGCGAGAAAAACGCGGGTTAGCTTATGACGTTTCGGCATTTTTCCCCACTCGTTTAGATACAGCACCATTTATCACCTATATGGGGACAGCACCTACTAATACCGAGATAGCTATTGAAGGCTTGAGTACGGAGGTAGAGCGATTGACTAAAGAAACCTTAACTGAGGAAGAGTTACAGGGAGCAAAAAACAAGCTTTTAGGGCAGTATGCTTTGGGAAAGCAAACTAATGGCGAAATTGCTCAAACATTCGGCTGGTATGAAACTTTAGGACTGGGAGTTGAATTTGACCAGACTTTTCAAGCTACTATTCCTCCTATTACTCCTGAGAGAGTGAAGGAGGTGGCTAACCACTACTTAAGCAAACCCTATATTTCTTTGGTGAAGCCAGAAGCTTAGGATAATCATGCTCTATATAGAGCATTTTCTATCTATGTCTGTGCTTTCTAAAGACTAATAACTATAATCCGAGGTGACAATCATTAAACTGTTACACATTCAAGCGTCTTTTTAAGATAGATAGGCAAAAATACAAAGAGTGTGAGGAGTGAACTATCTAAGAAGCTTGTTTTTGGGATCGAAACACGGACAGAACCCCAAAAGCAAGCTTCTCTTTTTAATTTTGTTCATGTAAAGAAGTAACAAGAATTATCCTTAATGCAACACAATTGTTTAAGTCAAATACATTTTTGTATTTCGCTGTTATTATTCACGCTATATTCCAATTAGAACCTACGCGCCTATTAAAACAGCAGTATGTAGGCTTTTTAAAGATTTAGCGCATTGAACTATAGCAATATGACTTGGATAAAAAGCTTTTGGAAATTTTCTCGCCCTCACACTATTATCGGCACTAGTCTTAGTGTGTTGGCGTTGTACTTTATTTCGTTAGCCACTACGGGTAATTCTGTAACAATAATAAATTTAGAACAGATGTTGGCAGTTTGGTTAGCCTGTCTGTGTGGCAACGTCTATATTGTTGGTTTAAATCAACTTTACGATGTAGAAATAGATCGCATTAACAAACCTGAACTTCCTCTGGCTTCAGGAGAGCTTACCATTGGGCAAGGTAAGTTAATTGTAAGTATTGCAGGTATTTTGGCTTTATTAACTGCTAGCTTATCGGGGATGTGGTTATTTGCCACTGTAGCTACTAGTTTAATTATTGGTACAGCTTATTCATCACCGCCAATACGTTTAAAACAGTTTCCTTTTTGGGCAGCTTTTTGTATACTCACTGTACGAGGAGTTATTGTCAATATTGGTCTGTTTTTACATTACGGGGATAAGTTAAACGGTAGAGAGGGTTTAAATCCCTATGTATGGACGTTGACTTTATTTATCTTACTATTTACAGTGGCGATCGCCATTTTCAAAGATGTGCCAGACTTAGAAGGTGATAGACAGTTCAACATTAATACCTTTACCTTAGTCATTGGCAAGCTGGCGGTATTTAACCTTTCTCGTGGAGTAATTAGCGTTTGTTATCTAGGCATGATTGGGGCGGGTTTGTTTTGGTTGACTTCATTAAACGTTCGCTTTTTTATTGCTAGTCATTTGGTCTTATTGGGATTACTGTGGTGGCGTAGTCGTGACGTAGATTTATCAGAAAAAAGTGCGATCGCAGATTTCTATCAGTTTATTTGGAAACTCTTCTTTTTAGAGTATTTGTTATTCCCCATCGCCTGTTTCATCTGAGCGTAAATCAACAATTTTTTGAATCAGGCTAGAAATATAATCAGCCTGACTCATAATCATAAAATGACCACCTTTTTTAACGCTGAAATCTTCGTGGACAAATCTATAGGGAAAAATGCGATCGCCTTCACCATGAATATGATAAATATTTTTAGGAATCAATTCGTTTTTCCAGATAACAACCTGATCTATTGCCCATTTCATAAACTTGGCGTTAGTGTCAAACAAAATTGCTTTAAGCAACTTGCGTTCATCAATAGTTTTGAGTCCAAAAAACCAGCTTGCTAAAAATCGACCAATCCATAGTATCAGCTTTGCAGGTAATAGGCGATGAATTGGTAGCCAACGGAATATTTTAAAATAAAAAGGTACTTCCTGTCTATTTTTCGTACTAGAAATTAAAATAACCTTTTCTGCATCAATTTGTTTGGCTATTTCTACGGCAATTATGCCTCCAAAAGATAAGCCGATCAAAATTGGATTATCTGATTTAATTTGAGCAGTCAAACGTTGAGCATAATCAGCAATACTTTCTCCTTTTTCTGGCTCTAACCAACAAATGTGAATAGGCTGATAACCTTGAAACTTTAGCTTTTGAAAAACTCTTTCATCTGCACCTAAACCACTAATACAATAGATATTTCTGAGAGCATTTTCTAGTTTTTCCGTAAGCGTTGGTTGAGAATTATCTTGGGAAATAGAAGATTCAATGCTTGATTCTGACATTCTAATTTTGAGGTGATTTTAAATATAATGCTCAAAAAAGTTTTTAACTGGCTTTTAAATTATTACTAGCTATTCTTTTTCAATTAGAGAAGATTATTATCGCAATTTTATTTTAAAGAATATGATCGAGTTGTGCTTTACACCACATAATGAACCACTACAAACCCCACACAGTGGTTATCATGGTCATCAAATCAATTCTCAATACTTTGAAGGCTGGTATTTTCGTCTGACTCTGCCTGAAGTTGAACAAACCTTTGCCTTGATGTATTCCATCGAAGATCCTCTGGGAAACCAGCAAAATAGTGGTGGCGCAGTGCAAATATTAGGCATTGACGAAGCTTATCTCTGGCGTACTTTTCCAAATGTGCAGCAATTTTTTGCAGCTAGAAATAACTTGAGCTTTGGACATTGGGGAAAAACAAATTTAACCACAAAACCACGACTTCTAACTACTACAGAATTTAACAACTTCATTACGGAAGGATATCAGGCAACGGCTACCTTAAACCAGGGCAGCATTTACGATCCTCTAAAAAATGAATATTGTCGTTGGGAATATCAAATCAAACCTATTTATGGCTGGGGAAACTCGCAACAACTTCAGCAATCAACCGCAGGCTTGTTATCTTACCTGCCTATATTTGAACCAGGATGGCAAATTACTATGGCGCATGGTTTGGCAACAGGTTGGGTAGAATGGCAGGGCAAACGATATCAATTTATTGATGCACCAGCCTACAGCGAAAAAAACTGGGGTAGCTCTTTTCCTCAAAAGTGGTTTTGGCTTAACTGCAATAGCTTTAATGATCGGCTAGACTTGGCTTTAACTGCGGGAGGCGGAATTAGACAGGTATTATGGTGGCAAGAAAAAGTCGCTCTGGTTGGCATCCACTATCAAGGAAAATTTTATGAATTTGCTCCCTGGAATTCTCAAGTTAGTTGGCAAATAGAGCCTTGGGGTAAATGGCAAATGCAGGCAATATCTTCTCAACTCACAGTAACACTTACAGGAGAAACAGATTCACCTGGTACGTATGTGCGTACTCCCACGGCTAAAGGTTTGGTTTTCAACTGTCGCGATACAACTAAAGGGAAGTTAAATTTGGAATTGCGTGATAATGGCAAGGTAATTATTGAAGCAGATAGTAATTTAGCGGGTTTAGAGGTTGGAGGCGCACCTTGGGATGAAGCTTGGATATTTTAAATATTGGAGTTAAACCCCGTCTACATAGAAAACCGTAGTTTTTGAATCGGAGATTGAGCTAGTCACAGCAGGATATAATTTCTACTTGCTACTTACGAACAGTCAACTTAAAAACTCCTGATTTTAAACTGGATGCGGTTTATTTTAGGCATTGTATAATTGCGGATAATGTTGAAATCAACTTATTATGACTGCCATTAATATTTCTGCATTTATAGATAAAATAAGCGATCGCCATCTGGAAAAATTATGTTCGGATAACCCTGAAAGCAGATTTGAAACTACCCCTAAAGGAAGATTAATTGTCATGTCGCCTACAGGAAGCGAAAGTGGCAGACTAAACATGAATTTAGCAGCCCAAGTTTGGAATTGGAATAATAGAGCAAAATTGGGAGTAGTATTTGACTCTTCTACTGGGTTTAAGCTTTCTAATGGTGCAACAAGATCGCCTGATGTCAGTTGGGTAGAAAATGCTAAATGGGATAGTCTAAGTAAGCAGCAGCAAAGGAAATTTGCGCCTCTAGATCCCAATTTTGTTATCGAACTAATGTCCCCTACTGACGATCTAGTAGAACTGCAACAGAAAATGCTCGAATATAAATCGTGTGGGGTTCAATTGGGGTGGTTAATTAACCCTGATGATAAAGAGGTGGAAATTTATCGTCCTGATGTAGAAAAAGAAATTCTAAGCAATCCAACTAGTCTGTCTGGAAATGAAATATTATCTAATTTAACTGTAGATTTATCGGGAATATTTTAATATCGATTAATTTACAATTTTCCCAGAAAAACCCATCCCCAACAAGTAAAAAAGTGTGTCAGGAATGGATTCGTAATTAATTAAAAATAAATTGTTTCAAAAAGCGATTTAAGCAGCTTCTAATAAACCACTATGTCTTAATAATGGTTCGGTTTGTGGTTCTCTGCCACGGAATGACTGGAATACTTCCATGGGGTGCAAACTACCGCCAAGAGAAAGTACAGTATCTTTGAATTTCTTACCCACAGACTTAACTGCTTGTTCGTCCTCTAAGCCAGCCTCTTCAAAAGCTGCAAAAGCATCGGCACTGAGTACTTCTGCCCACTTATAGCTGTAATATCCCGCTGCGTATCCTCCAGCAAAAATATGCCCAAAAGCACAGAGGAAGTTATCTTCAGAAATAGGTTGCAAGACGCTAGTGGTTTTTGCAAGGCGATCGCGCACATCACTAGGAGTTTCTTCTCCCCCTGGTTGATAATTAGAATGAAGTTCCATATCTAACAGTCCAAAGTGTAGCTGACGCAGCATAGCAGAACCACTCATGTAGTTTTTTGCCGCAACTAGCTTTTGATAATATTCTTCAGGAAGAGTTTCGCCAGTTTGATAGTGTTTTGCCATGCCGAAAAGAGTAGGGCGATCGTAACACCAGTTTTCCATAAACTGACTTGGTAATTCTACCGCATCCCATTCCACATTGTTAATACCCGATGCACCCACATGATCGATGGTAGTTAACATATGCTGTAAACCATGACCAAACTCATGGAAGAGTGTAGTTACTTCTCCAAAGGTCATTAGGCTTGGTTTATCATCTACAGGTGGAGTTTGATTACAGATGAGATAAGCGACGGGTAGACGAGTTTCAGTTTGACCTTCAACGGTCATTTTAGCTCGACCAATGCAGTCGTTCATCCATGCACCACCGCGCTTTTCGGCGGGACGAGAATAAGGATCGAGGTAGAAGAAAGCGATCGCATCTCCACTTTCATCAGCAATTTGAAAATATCTAACATCCTCATGCCATACGGGGGCTTGACCATCCGCAGCAGTAATAGTTACCCCGAAAATGCGATTAGCTAAACCGAATAATCCGTCTAAAACTTTAGGTAATGAGAAGTAGGGGCGTAATTCTTCTTCATTGAAGTCAAACTTGGCTTCGCGCTGTTTTTCTGCCCAATAACTTACATCCCAATGCTTGAGTTCTTGTCCTGCAAAGGTTTTTAACTCCTCAAACTCTTTGACTGCCGCATCATAGCTTGCACCACGTAGATCATCCTGTAGCTTTTGTACTGCTGCTACATCTGGTGCCATTTTGCGGGCTAAACTCAACTCAGCAAAGTTATCAAAACCGAGAATATTTGCTTTCTCTTTTCTTAATTCTAAGATGCGATCGATATTACCGCGATTATCTAATTCTCCACTCGAAGCGCGAGAAACTGAGGCTTTGTATAGCTTTTCTCGCAATTCCCTGTTAGTAGCATATTTCATATAGGGAATATAGCTAGGATAGTCTAAAGTTACCACCCAAGGACCATTTTCAGGAGTTGCATCTTCATTTCCTTCGGCTTTAGCAGTTTGCGCCATTAAGCCCAAAGCACTAGGAGGCAAACCTTCTACATCTTTTTTATCGGTTAGCTTAAGCTTGAAAGCCTTAGTCGCATCGAGAACGTTATTAGAAAACTTAGTCGAAAGTTCGGCTGACTCTAGCTGAATCTGATTAAATTTGTCTTTGGCTTCACCTTCTAAACCAACACCAGATAATTCAAAATCGCGAATCGAAGACTCTACAATACGTTGTTGTGCAGGTTCTAACTTGTCCCACTCCGCACCTTTTTTGATTCCTTTAAATGCTTCGTATAAAGGCTTACTCTGACTTAGTTTATTATAGAATTTGACTATCTCTGGCTGCATAGTCTCATAGGCTTCGCGCAACTCAGGACTATTCTTAACGCTCATCAAGTGTCCCACAATTGCCCAACTCCAGCCTAATCGCTCTTCTAATTCTGTCAGAGGTTCAACTAAACCAGACCAAGTAGGAGTTACATTCTCTTCTAGCTTGCTAACTTCTACCGTTAGTTCTTTCAATATTTGCGTCATTGCAGGAACAACCTGTTCCGCTTTAATTTCGTTGAAGGGTGGTAGTCCCTTGCCAATTAATAAAGGATTTTTGGTAATAGTTGCGTCTGTCATGTAAATAGATGTTTGTAGATTCTAGCTATATTTATTTACCCTAACGCTTTGTCTGTGTATATTGCAGTAGCGAAAAGGTTGGGATTACCGAAATTTTGGTTTATATTACAGAAATTGTAGAGTGGGTAAAAAATGACTCTGAGTACACAAGATTTTAATCAAGAAATTTGCCCACCATCGAAATTCAATAACTTACGTTAGCATTAGAAAGCCGTCTTTTTTTTACTATAAAGCTAGTCCATGTCAGTAAAACCTGAAATTAGACAATACTATGTGGATGAAGCAGGAGATTTAACATTATTTAATAGAAAGGGCAAAATGATTATTAGCAAGCCAGGTGTATCCCAGTTTTTCATGCTGGGAGTAGCGCAGATTTGCGATTTTGATCAGTTAGGTGAACAGCTTGAATCCTTGAGACAAAACCTTTTACAAAATCCTTTATATAAAAATATTCCATCAATGCAACCAGAGGTTAACAAAACTGCTATTGCTTTTCATGCTAAAGACGATCTGGCTGAAATTAGACTTAAAGTTTTTGAAATACTGAAGCATTCTAATACTAAATTTTACGCAGCTATTAGAAGTAAACAAAAGTTAGTAGAGTCAGCACAAAAAAAGTATCAGAAAACAGGCAAAAAATTTAATCAAAATAAAATTTATGATGATTTAGTGACTCGAACATTTAAAAATCTTTTACACAAAGCCGAGGTAAACCAAATTATTTTCGCTAGACGCGGTAGTAAGCCAAGAGAAACAGCCCTTAAAAACTCTATTTACAAAGCGAGAGATAACTTTGAAAAAAAGTGGGATAAGCTTTCTCAAAGTGACATAACTGTCAAGTCAGCATATCCTTCTGAATATTTGGGGTTGCAAGTTGTTGATTATTACTTATGGGCTTTACAACGATTGTATGAAAGACATGAAGACCAATTTTTTAATCCTATTGCTCATCAATACAGATTAATTATAGATTTAGACGATAGAAGGAAAAAACCATACGGTGAATATTATTCAGATTCAAACCCTTTGTGTCTTGAAAAGATAGTAGAGTTTGATAGGGGCTAGGTCTAGACAGACTAGCTATCTGACACACGGCTTGTAGCCGACTTTTGCCCCTTGACTACATTATAGTCGATTATGTGTCTTAGCTCATAGATATAAGTTTGTCAATTTGTAGTTGTTATATATTCTGTTCATTTAAATCCACAGCCAATCCTAAAATATTTGCTTGCGCGATCGCATTCCACGAGACTTTGAGCGATCTTTTTAAAACGCTAAACTGAATTTATTTACTTTCCTCTACCGCAATTAGTTCAAAAGCCCGATCTACATTTTTCTAAATATCATCATTAATTAATTCCAATAACTCTTTATAAGAATAAGTTTCTTCATATGTTAGCTAAACTATTCTCATACTTAGAATTTAAGCAGTGCAATCTAGTCCTATTAAGAAATACTAGCGAGATATGGAGCAATATAATTACGTCCTCTTTGAATATAATAGACGGAGAAAAGGGATTCATAATCTTGTTTTACACAGTCCATTGCTAGCTCTAAATTTTTAGCACCATAAACAATAAATTGCGCTGTTGATGCAGCATAATATTCTCGTTTCATGCCAGGAACATTTTTTTTGAAAGCATCGCCATACATTTCACGACCATTTTCAATAAAACTTTCAACTTCAGGAGCGAAAACAATTGTGCCTTTACTAGGAAAATAGACTTTTTTATGTTTAATAAATCCCATGACCAGCTTCATACATTGCCGAGTATCTTCCACGGATAAGCTTTCTTCATCCTGCCTCCGAAATCCCCATTGAGTACAGCCGTTAGTCACTTCCAATACTCTTAAATATGCAAGTTTATTTAATTCTTCTTGTCCAAATTGTTCAAACTTGTCAATATATTGCTCAACAAGATTTTGAAATCCTTTAAAATCTGTTTGAAAATAATCTTGTAGTTCATCAATCTTCGCTAATTGATTCCAGTCTACTTGCAATGTCAACATAATTATTGAATTAGAGAGCTACATCTTAAAGTTAATCGGGCGATCGGTTAATTAGTTGAACTATTTATGTTTTATTCAGATTTGCAATTTTAGCGACTAATGCCTCAAAGTAATCTCATGCTTAAGTCTAGCCAGTGCGATCGCGTTATGGGTGCGCTACTAGAAATATAGTCCACTCCAGTTTCGGCTACAGCGCGAATAGTTTTTAAAGTGATATTGCCAGACGCTTCAATTCTGATTTTAGGATTTGTCTCGCGAATTGTCTTTACTGCTTGAGTCATTAACTCAGTTGACATATTATCTAGCATGATAATATCCGCACCACGTTCTAATGCTTGTTCGACTTCTTCTATATTTGTTGTTTCTACTTCTATGTTTAAAGGATAAGGAATATTATTTCTGAGAAGTGCGATCGCTTTTCCAATTCCCCCTGCTGCCTTTATGTGATTGTCCTTAATCATTACTGCATCATCCAAACCCATCCGATGATTAACCGCACCACCAACTCGCGTAGCATATTTCTCTAATACTCTTAAACCTGGAGTAGTTTTCCTTGTATCTACTAACTTAGCTGGCAAATCATCAATCTTTTCTACATAGCTACGGGTTGCAGTAGCAATCCCACTCAAACGCATTGCCAAATTTAGTGCCACTCTCTCTCCAGTTAATAGAGCCTCTCTACTTCCTTTAATGCTGGCGATTTTTGTTCCCGACTTACAGAAATACCCTTCTTCTACATCAAGAGTAAATTTTGCCTCTTTATCTAATAGTTTGAAAACTCTAGCTGCGATCGGTAATCCTGCAACTACTCCATCTTCTTTTACTACCCATATCGCCTGATTGTCTTTGACCTCTCCTGCAAATAATCCTTGAGTGGTGAAGTCTCCTCTACCAAGATCTTCTAACAACCAATTTTCTAGCAGGCGATCGACAATTATTAAGGAAGGTAAACTAGTCATAAATTTTTTTTGTCCCAAAAAAAACAATTCAAGATGTTATAACACTATAGCTAGTAAAGCTTTGGTGGAAAATTTAAATCTCGAAAGGAAGAAAACTTTCATTGTCTTTTGAAAAAAGGTTGACATAGAGGTAGAGATTACCTATATTGGTAAATGCGCGGTTAACAGACACGAGTCAGTCAACAACGCCCAGAACCTAGACAAAGCAATAGTTTGACAGTTTTTAAACCAACAAGTTTTTTAGATAAAAAACATTAAATTCCATCCCCAAATTTAGTGACTTCTAGAGGTAATTTAGAAGTCAATTATTAAGGATAAAAAAAAGCAGAGCAGAAAGTCAAGTATCGACTTGATGAACGTTCTGTTCATCATGGAGAGTTTGATCCTGGCTCAGGATGAACGCTGGCGGTATGCCTAACACATGCAAGTCGAACGAAATGCTTCGGCATTTAGTGGCGGACGGGTGAGTAACGCGTGAGAATTTGCCTTCAGGATGGGGACAACAGGGAGAAATCGCTGCTAAAACCCAATATGCCGCAAGGTGAAATATTTATAGCCTGAAGAGAAGCTCGCGTCCGATTAGTTAGTTGGTGGGGTAAAAGCCTACCAAGGCAGCGATCGGTAGCTGGTCTGAGAGGATGAGCAGCCACACTGGGACTGAGACACGGCCCAGACTCCTACGGGAGGCAGCAGTGGGGAATTTTCCGCAATGGGCGAAAGCCTGACGGAGCAATACCGCGTGAGGGAGGAAGGCTCTTGGGTTGTAAACCTCTTTTATTAAGGAAGAAGAAAGTGACGGTACTTAAAGAATAAGCATCGGCTAACTCCGTGCCAGCAGCCGCGGTAATACGGAGGATGCAAGCGTTATCCGGAATCATTGGGCGTAAAGCGTCCGCAGGTGGCGATTCAAGTCTGCTGTTAAAGACAGAAGCTCAACTTCTGAACAGCAGTGGAAACTGGATAGCTAGAGTATGGTAGGGGTTGAGGGAATTCCCAGTGTAGCGGTGAAATGCGTAGATATTGGGAAGAACACCAGTGGCGAAGGCGCTCAACTGGGCCATAACTGACACTCAGGGACGAAAGCTAGGGTAGCGAAAGGGATTAGATACCCCTGTAGTCTTAGCTGTAAACGATGAACACTAGGCGTTGCTTGTATCGACCCGAGCAGTGCCGTAGCCAACGCGTTAAGTGTTCCGCCTGGGGAGTACGCACGCAAGTGTGAAACTCAAAGGAATTGACGGGGGCCCGCACAAGCGGTGGAGTATGTGGTTTAATTCGATGCAACGCGAAGAACCTTACCAGGACTTGACATGTCGAGAAGTTTGCTTTATGGCGAATGTACCTTCGGGGACTCGAACACAGGTGGTGCATGGCTGTCGTCAGCTCGTGTCGTGAGATGTTGGGTTAAGTCCCGCAACGAGCGCAACCCTCGTTCTTAGTTGCCAGCATTAAGTTGGGCACTTTAGGAAGACTGCCGGTGACAAACCGGAGGAAGGTGGGGATGACGTCAAGTCAGCATGCCCCTTACGTTCTGGGCTACACACGTACTACAATGGTTGGGACAAAGGGCAGCAAACTTGCAAAAGTAAGCGAATCTCATCAAACCCAGCCTCAGTTCAGATTGCAGGCTGCAACTCGCCTGCATGAAGGAGGAATCGCTAGTAATCGCAGGTCAGCATACTGCGGTGAATTCGTTCCCGGGCCTTGTACACACCGCCCGTCACACCATGGAAGTTGGCCACGCCCGAAGTCGTTACCCTAACCAATTTATTGGAGGGGGATGCCGAAGGCAGGGCTGGTGACTAGGGTGAAGTCGTAACAAGGTAGCCGTACCGGAAGGTGTGGCTGGATCACCTCCTTAAAGGGAGACCTAACCGTGAAGTGAAAGAACAAAATTGAAGTCTTAACTATCACAGGTCAAACCAAAGGTCGGTCTAAAAAACAGATAAGGCATAAAAGACTGTCAAACTAATTGTGTTCTGGTTAATGACGTATCGAAAGTATGTCTAACCAAACAAAACACGGGCTATTAGCTCAGGTGGTTAGAGCGCACCCCTGATAAGGGTGAGGTCCCTGGTTCAAGTCCAGGATGGCCCACCACAAAACAATGAACAGTGAGCAGTAAACAACGAACAATAAAAACTATTGTTAATTGATAACTGAACATTGAAATCATGGGGGTATAGCTCAGCTGGTAGAGCGCCTGCTTTGCAAGCAGGATGTCAGCGGTTCGAGTCCGCTTATCTCCACCAAACCAAAATAGAAAAAACCAAGCATAGACCAAGTAAAATTCAGCACTGTCATTAATTGCCAAGGCATTGAATGAGGATGCTGGACTAATCATGAGTCCAGAGAGCGAACCTTGAAAACTGCATAATATCTAGAAATAAGTAAGAAATCAAACTGCGTGAAAACAGAGAGAAGAACTACTTGTGATAGAGCCAAAAAAAAGAACTAAGTAATTAGGTCAAAAAGAGGTGAGACTGCGCGTCGTCGAAAGACGCAAAGGAATGCTCACCTTAAACTAAGGCAACAAAAAAAAGTCCAAGGTGTAAAAACCGATTGAGTAGAGAGCAAAAAGTTAGCAAAATCTAACTAAAGGTCAAGCTACAAAGGGCTAACGGTGGATACCTAGGTACACAAAGGCGAAGAAGGACGTGGTGACCGACGAAATGCCTCGGGGAGTTGGAAACAAGCATCGATCCGAGGGTGTCCGAATGGGGCAACCCGTATGAACGACCTGCTGAATATATAGGCAGGAGCGAGCGAACTCAGCGAACTGAAACATCTTAGTAGCTGAAGGAAGAGAAAGCAAAAGCGATTTCCCTAGTAGCGGCGAGCGAAGCGGAAACAGCCCAAACCATCGACCAAGGTTGATGGGGTTGTGGGACAGTCACAACGGAATACGAAAGATAGACGAAGCAGTTGAAAGCTGCACCAAAGGAGGTGAAAGTCCTGTAGTCGAAATTGGCAGTAACCAGACTGAATCCCGAGTAGCACGGAGCCCGTGGAATTCCGTGTGAATCAACGAGGACCACCTCGTAAGGCTAAATACTCCTGTGTAACCGATAGAGAAACAGTACCGCGAGGGAAAGGTGAAAAGAACCCCGGCGAGGGGAGTGAAATAGAATATGAAACCGTTAGCCTACAAGCAATTAGAGCACGATTGAACGTGTGATAGTGTGCCTGTTGAAGAATGAGCCGGCGACTTACAGGTTGTGGCAGGTTAAGGGGTAATACCCGAAGCCAAAGTGAAAGCGAGCCTGAATTAGGGCAAAGTGATGTCACAATTTGTAGACCCGAACCCGGGTGATCTAACCATGTCCAGGATGAAGCTTGGGTAAAGCTAAGTGGAGGTCCGAACCGACTGGCGTTGAAAAGCCAGCGGATGAGGTGTGGTTAGGGGTGAAATGCCAATCGAACCCGGAGCTAGCTGGTTCTCCTCGAAATGCGTTTAGGCGCAGCGGTTAAAGAATTGATTGGGGGGTAAAGCACTGTTTCGCTGCGGGCTGCGAGAGCGGTACCAAAGTGAGACAAACTCAGAATACCCAATTAAATTTAGCCAGTGAGACGGTGGGGGATAAGCTTCATCGTCGAAAGGGAAACAGCCCAGACCACCAGCTAAGGTCCCCAAGTACACACTAAGTGAGAAAGGAGGTGGGAGTGCATAGACAACCAGGAGGTTTGCTTAGAAGCAGCAACCCTTGAAAGAGTGCGTAATAGCTCACTGGTCTAGCGCTCCTGCGCCGAAAATGAACGGGGCTAAGTGTGTCACCGAAGCTGTGGACTTTGATTTATCAAAGTGGTAGAGGAGCGTTCTGTATAGGGAGAAGCATTAGCGGCAAGCAGATGTGGACAGTACAGAAGTGAGAATGTCGGCTTAAGTAGCGAAAATATATGTGAGAATCATATACCCCGAAAGCCCAAGGGTTTCTTCGGAAGGCTCGTCCGCGAAGAGTTAGTCGGGACCTAAGGCGAGGCCGAAAGGCGTAGTCGATGGACACAGGGTGAATAATCCCTGACTACTGTATTGGAGCAATGAACGGGACGCATGAAAAATAACCACGCCCTGAATGGATTGGGAGTTTTCTACGGAGAACGAGTGGTAAAGCTAGTGCCAAGAAAAGCGTTGATTGTGTTGAAAATAGAGTACCCGTACCCGAAACCGACACAGGTGGGCAGGTAGAGAATACTAAGGGGCGCGAGATAACTCTCTCTAAGGAACTCGGCAAAATGACCCCGTAACTTCGGGAGAAGGGGTGCCACCGAGAGGTGGTTGCAATAAAGAGGCCCAGGCGACTGTTTACCAAAAACATAGGTCTCTGCTAACTCGAAAGAGGATGTATAGGGGCTGACGCCTGCCCAGTGCTGGAAGGTTAAGGAAGTTGGTCAGGAAGCTCGCTTCTAAAGCTAACGACTGAAGCCCCAGTGAACGGCGGCCGTAACTATAACGGTCCTAAGGTAGCGAAATTCCTTGTCGGGTAAGTTCCGACCCGCACGAAAGGCGTAACGATCTGGGCGCTGTCTCGGAGAGAGGCTCGGCGAAATAGGAATGTCTGTGAAGATACGGACTACCTACACTTGGACAGAAAGACCCTATGAAGCTTTACTATAGCCTGGAATTGGGTTCGGGCTTCCCTTGCGCAGAATAGGTGGGAGACGATGAGAACAGTCTTGTGGGATTGTTGGAGTCGCAATGTGAGATACCACTCTAGGGAGGCTAGAATTCTAACTTGCTCCCGTAAACCGGGAGAAGAACAGTTTCAGGTGGGTAGTTTGACTGGGGCGGTCGCCTCCAAAAAAGTAACGGAGGCGCACAAAGGTTCCCTCAGGCTGGATGGAAATCAGCCACAGAGTGCAAAGGCAGAAGGGAGCTTGACTGCAAGAGAGACAACTCAAGCAGGATGGAAACATGGTCTTAGTGATCCGACGGTGCTGCGTGGAAAGGCCGTCGCTCAACGGATAAAAGTTACTCTAGGGATAACAGGCTGATCTCCCCCAAGAGTTCACATCGACGGGGAGGTTTGGCACCTCGATGTCGGCTCATCGCAACCTGGGGCTGAAGTAGGTCCCAAGGGTTGGGCTGTTCGCCCATTAAAGCGGTACGTGAGCTGGGTTCAGAACGTCGTGAGACAGTTCGGTCCATATCCGGTGTAGGCGCAAGAGTATTGAGAGGAGTCTTCCTTAGTACGAGAGGACCGGGAAGAACGCACCGCTGGTGTACCAGTTATCGTGCCAACGGTAAACGCTGGGTAGCCAAGTGCGGAGAGGATAACCGCTGAAAGCATCTAAGTGGGAAGCCCACCTCAAGATGAGTACTCTCATGGAGTAATCCAGTAAGGTCACGGGAAGAACACCCGTTGATAGGCGTTAGGTCGAAGAGCAGCAATGTTTGTAGCCGAGACGTGCTAACAGACCGAGGGCTTGACCTTGATTCAATCTACTCAACAACTAAAGGACTTGTTTAGTAGTCTTAGTATTTTGGCTTGTCCAACACAATTCTAGATTTATGCAGTCTTGAGGGAACGCCGATCCCAACAGCAATTCCTGGTGCTTTTAGCGCAGTGGAACCACTTCGAACCCATCCCGAACTCGATAGTTAAACTCTGTAGCGGCGAAGATACTTGGGGGGTAGCTCCCTGGGAAAATAGCTCAGTGCCAGGTTCAGTTTTACCGAAGAAGCCTCTGATTGACCCAGAGGCTTCTTTATTTGATCAAGACAGACGCATACTTAAGCAGCTTAAAAGGGCGTTGGTAAATTAGGGTATGAATAGCTGAGTAATGCGATCGCTAAGAAGAAAAATTATTTTCTATGTAAGGAACGGGGACATCTTTAAATTTAAGATAGTGAATGAGTAGTCAAATCGAATGTTTGAGCATGGTTTCAAATTCAGAGTAGCAATGATCTACCGCTGTCCACAGCCAAATCTTATTTTTTTAGAACCGACAAATATTTCTAACTCATCTAATTCTCCTACTTGAGGAATGCTTTCAGGTTAATATGTATGTGAGTAGATTTACATTTAGGACACTGCATTGGCCTTTAACTATGATTAATTATTTAATTGGCGATCGCCTTATTTAAAAATCATAAATTTACCAACGCCTCTATTACAAAGTTACTTAATTGTGCAAGAAGTCTATTCAATTGTTTAGACTTTAGCTATATAAGGCATCTGACAACCATCAACTAAATTATTTTGAGAATCGGCTGAATGCTTTTGCTCTAGCTGTTGAAAAAACGCTTGAGCTTGTTCTGGTTCAAGTTGCTGTAATGCCTGAAGCAAGTTAATAGCCTGTTCCAACAGCAGTTCAACATTTATTCCCTCATAGTCTGGCTGATAATCACACAAGCGTCTAACCGCCTCTCCCAAGAGAATGATTGCTCCCCGTAGGTTGCCATTACTCAGATGGTAGCAACCTACGGCCACCTGCAAAACTCCTTGATAAAACCTTTTGTCTGCTTCAGGAACTTCAACCCAAATTGCTTCTAAGGTATCGTGACAAGCATAAAACTGCTGCTGGTTAAATTCAGCAATACCCTGCTCAAATTTTGCTGCTGCTTCCATTTTTGCTCACTCCATATCTCCATAAAGCTGATTAATTTGCTCTGTGGTAATTTCTTGAGTGTTTCCTGCAAAAGCATTGTCGGCGGTTAGAAATAACATACAGTGACATTTCTTTTCCTCACGCATTGGGACGCAAGGGCAATTCCAATAAGCTTTTTTTACTTCTGCCTCTTTATCTTGATAGTGTCGACAGGGACACAAAGGAGAACCTAATTCTTGCTTATGTTTAGCCAAGCCTTTAATTACCGCAGCAGTAACAGATAAATCGCTACAAAAATAGGTATCAGTAAGACTTGCGTATTTTTCGGCAAATTTTCTCATCGACTCCAAGTTTTTATCTTGGTTTTGTCTAGATGTTGATTCTGCTTTAGTCATAACTTTAAATAATTAGGTTTACCACTTACTTCTTTGATGAATCGAGGCATTAAGTAATCAATATTTAATAAAATCTGTTACCAATTACTCCAGCCGAGCTTTTGCTCTTGATTAATTTGCTGCTTATCAATTATTGCCTGATATTCTGCTGAACTTGACCAACGACTAATTTCTCTGGCTCGAATTACGGGAACAGGGTGAGTTAGTTGAGCAGTTTGCGCTGCCTGCAAAACTTCTCCTAGGCTATCTGTGGTTATAGAATCATAAGCTTTTGCCTGTTCAATAAAAGCATCTAAGTTTAGCTGCGGGGCGATAGTGGGAGAGCCTCCGGCTAGCTTCATCAAGACTGACATAACTACTTTTGGATCTTGAATGGCTAAAAGAGCAGCGCGATCGCAACTAAATTCTGCACAACGCACCCATTGTAGCATTTGATCCTGTAACGATTGGGCTAAAATGGTTCCCCAAGGTGGCAGTAAGTTAGCTGCTAGCACCAGCATATTTACCATACTTAAATAAACCCCATGTTCACACTTAAGATGACCTAATTCGTGGGCAATTACTGCCTGAATTTCTTCGGGAGTAAGCATTTCAATCAGAGACGTATGAAGCATCACAAAAGGCTGTTTGCCTCTCATGGCAAAAGTATAGGCATTGGGAGTAGGGTTTTGCTGGACGTATAGCTGAGGTGGTTCTAAATCTAAGATTTCACAGGCTTCTAACAGCAATTTATGGAGATGAGGTAGCTGCTTTTCGCTAACTAGAACACTAGAGGCAATATTATTCAGATAAAAAAACTGTTCCCCCACTGAACCCAAAACACTCCGAATAGCTATATCTATTCCTGGTATTTGCTTCAAGGTATTGGTTGCCTGTAGGTCTAGAGGATGGCGAAAGAGATCGGCTTTTAAGCCAATTAAAGCTTTTTTTGATAAGTTCATTAAGAGAGTACCACTACTAAATATATAGCTAATATCTAAATTTTTGATCTAGCTATTCTATCTCGATCTTAGTATTATCAGTATATTTTTGCCCAAATGTATTGCTAGAATTTAAAGTTGGCTTGTCTGAGGCACAATATCTATATATTTATTTAAGGCTTGACGGGCAGTATGGGAATTATAGATTATTGCTCCAAGTGTAGCTAGAAACCCGATAGTTTTGATGCTCAATTTTAGTCTAGGTTGAGCTAGTTGACTAGCCTCGCCAATGCTGGTTAAGTTTTCAGTTAAAGAACTAAAATAAACATAGGTAATTGTCATCGGTATCATGCCAATTGACTCAAGAAAGTAATTCCGCAAAGATATTCCTGTTACTCCAAAAGCAATTAAAGAGTTAAAAGAATCTGGTTTACTGCCTGATGATTGTGAACATCGAGCAGTGAAGTGCTTAAACAATTTGATTGAACAGGATCATCGCTTTGTTAAACTTCGAGTTATAGCTAGTCAAAACTTTAGAAATTTCTGGAGTGCCAGTCGGACTATTTCTGGTTATGAATCGATGAATATGATCCGTAAAGGTCAAATCAAAAATATAGAACGTAATAATTTCTTGGGTCAAATTAGGTTTATTCACTCGCTCTTTGAGATAGCTGTCTAGATTCAAGAGGACAACAGCTTAATTTAGAGCATACTTTTTGTTTTCTTGCTTTTATCTCAACTCTTTGCAACACTACTTCCAATTTTAACTATGTCCTGTTAGCTTTTTTACTAGTTCAATTGTTCTTACTTAATTAATTGACTTGTTCCCATCTCAAAATTAAAAGGTAAGCGGGCATAAACGCCACTAGGATCATTAAATCCTTCTAAGAGTGATAATTCCTGTCTGATTTTCAAAAATTCAGCAGTCAGTGGGTCAATTGTTGCTTGGGATTCGAGATATTTTACACCAAACAAACGTTGGAGTATTTCAGTTTCAAAGCGATTCTGCTGAGGATATTCTTCTAGCTGCCAATTGGTGCCTAATTCAGCCTTTTTCGCAGCATAGGCGATCGCACTTTCTAAGCCACCAATCTGATCTACTAAGCCGATTTTTACTGCTTCTTTGCCTGACCATACTCTACCTTGAGCGATCTGGTTAACTTTTTCTTGGGGAAGATTACGGTAGCTGGCTACTTTGTTCACAAAGAGTTGATAGGTTCTATTGACAGATTTTTGATAAATAGTAAGCTCTGCCTCAGTTTTGGGTCGCACATTAGAATCGATATCGGCAAATTTGCCTGTTTTAACTACGTCCCAGGTGACGCCATTTTTGTTCGCAATTTCTTGAATATTAGACAACAAGCCAAAAACCCCAATTGAACCCGTAATAGTATTTTCTTCAGCAAAAATCTCATTGGCACCAGCAGCAATCCAGTAGCCTCCAGAAGCAGCCACATTACCCATAGAGACGATGACGGGCTTTTTGTCTTTGGTTAGCAGTATTTCTCGTAAAATTACATCTGAAGCTGTAGCCC
Organism: Waterburya sp.; assembly: GCA_965218345.1. Lineage (GTDB taxonomy): Bacteria > Cyanobacteriota > Cyanobacteriia > Cyanobacteriales > Xenococcaceae > Waterburya. The sequence continues at coordinate 2,122,159 of CBDCKS010000002.1, read as the reverse complement.
CACCACCAGGGCTATTTACCCGCAAAACGATCGCCTTGACGCTATCATCTTCCCTTAGTTGGCGCAAATCTTCGGCAAAGCGATCGCCACCAATGGTTTCAATGCTACCTTGTCCATCGACAATTGCTCCTTCTGCATAAACTACGGCAATTTTTTGCTCGGCACTGGAAGTGGCTTCATTAGGGCGGATAGTGCGATCGGCATATTCACCCAGATCGACCTGTCTAAAGCTTTCTTCTTTCTCAGTCTCTTCAGTTTCACCTGTAAATTCTCGTAGTTTGGAGGCTACATTATCGTAATAACCTAAGCGATCGATCAAGCCAATTTTTTTAGCTTCTTCAGGCTCAAGATATCCTTTTTGGTCAACAACTTTTTGGAGTTCATCCGCGTTTAAATTTCTGCTGTCGGCTATGGTATTGAGAAACTTACCCCACAAATCTGTTAATAAGGCTTTAGTTTGTTCTCGATTTGCTTCACTAAGATTGGTACGAATATAAGGTTCGACCGCAGATTTATAATCACCAACTCGAATTACCTGCACGCCTATGCCATATTTGTCTAGCGCACCTTTAAAAAACATTTGCTGAGAACTTAGACCATTTAATTCCATCATCCCCATAGGATTGATAATCACTTCATCCGCCAGAGAAGACAAATAATATTCTTGCTCACTCAGGGTTACGTCATAGGCAATAATCTTTTTACCCGCAGCCTTAAACTTAATTAAAGCTGCTCTCACTTCTTCGGTGGTGGCATAACCGCTAAGGCTACTTCCTTTTCTACCATCCAACAATAAAGCTACAATGCGATCGTCTTTAGTTGCTTGGTCTATTGATTGCAGCACTCGACGCAGGGTAATAATATCTTGCTCCTGACTAGAAAAAGCCTGAGCTATGTTGACAGGAGGTTTTGAATCTCTTATTTGGGTTGATAGATCGAAAACTAATACTGACTTATCTTTAATTCCTGGGGAATCTTCATCTTTAGCAACTACGGTCAATAAAATAAAAGCTAATCCGCCTGCACCCAGAGTAATAAAAAGAAATAATCCAATCATGCTACCAAGAGTGCTAGCAAAAGTCTGTTTGATAAATTGACGCATTGTAGTGATTTATATATGTTGATATTTGTCAAATAAATTGCAGCAAATGTCGCTCTATTCCTATAATGCCCGCAGACTGATCGATCTTTACTATTAATAAATAATAATCTGATTCAGATTGTCAAACTGTGCCAATTTTGGCGCAAATAGATTATAAAAACCAGACTGTCATTAAAAATCCATTTCTTTGTCACAGAAAAGCCATGACCCTTAGGTATGTTGAACATTGTCAGTCCTACATATGATTTCACTCATAAGCTCCTTCAGGCTTTTAGGACTGACTTTACTATTTTATTTAGTTTATGATGCGGATTTCTTAAGCGCGATCGCACCAAAAATGAATGTACTCTACGGATCGCCAATAGTTCAATAACGCTTATCTTTCTGCATGAACATAATCCACAAAGTAAAACTTAGGCTGTAGCCAATACCTCAACCAACTCCAGATACCTAAACCCGATAGAGCAATGATCGTTAACGGTAAACCAAAGCTTGTCCTCAGATGATCATTCATAATCGCCACAAACGAAATAGTCAGGACAAAATTGATTATTAGAATTACCTGGAGGCGTTGAATATTTTTGAGAGCTTGGCGACAGCTACTACAGTGTTGGGTATGTTGGCTGTAGCGATCTAATAATTTATGGCGATCAATATTAATAGGCGAAACATCAGTTGTTTCTAATTCTACCTGCTGCCAAGGTAGATTCCCCTGGCAATAGCGATCGAACCAACGGCGAAACTCAATTACTAAGCGATCTGCACTGGTGGGTAATTTATATGCTGATTGCCAATTACCACGCTGTTGTAATAAATGCTCTTGTAGACCTAAGAGGATCATATCCCCATCTAAGACTTGATTGCGTACCTCAATGTGTTCCCACCACCGAGGTGTAAGACGCTGGAGATTTTGAGCAAAGTTACGGGGAAATTGGGCAACAATTCTCGATTTACCAGGAGAAATAGGAATACAGTAGGTAACTAAACCCAACTGTTTTTCTTTACCAAAAGATATGGCATATTCCAAGCGACAGGGTGGTTGAAAAGTAATCGTAGTTTCAAAAGGTGTACCTGAAGTTGCTTCAATTAAATCCGATCTAGACTGGGTAATTGTTAGGGGCAAGGGTTTAGCATTTTCTCTTTTTCCCTGCACCCCATGATGAGCAAACGGTACATGACTAGGATCGGCAACGTTTTCAACTAAAGTTTGCCAATCGTATGCTAAATCGCGCACAAAAGAAGACCAAACAAAGCCTTTTTCGGCATTGATTTGAGGAGATAAGGGTAATGGAGTCTTAGCTGCAATATCTGGCGATTCAGCATCCATCCATACCCATAATAAATCATTAGCGTGACTTGAAGGATATACAGTGGCGCATAGCTGTTGATTGTTAATGGGCTTCTGATTATCTGCTTGAGGTATGCGAGTGCAGTTTCCCTGGCTATCAAATTGCCAACCATGATAGCTACACATTATATTCCCCGTAGCTTCGTCTATCTTGCCTTCGCTTAAAGGTGCTAACCGATGAGGACAGCGATCTAAAAATACTTGATAACTATCAGCATTTTGAGGTTTCCAGATAACTAATTGAATTCCTAATACAGTTACCGTTGTCGGTATTTGGGGATTTAAATCTTCAACAGGAGAAAGGGGATACCATTGTTGCCAAAAATTAAACTCGGTATTCATTGTTTATTGCTCAATTATTTTGCTTCCATCCAATTTTTTCCTGCACTGATATCGACTGCCAGAGGAATACTTAACTTCACCGCATCTCCCATCGTTGACTTAATAATCGGCTGTAATTCTGACCATTCTTCGGGGGGTACTTCTAGAACTAGTTCGTCATGTACCTGAAGCAATAACCGCGCCTGATAATCTTGTAGAATGCGATCGAGTTCGATCATAGCAATTTTAATAATATCTGCACTTGAACCTTGAATTGGGGAATTAGCTGCTGCGCGTAAAGTTTGCACATCGATATAGCTCATGTCTAAGCTGTCGAGATCGATCGCCTCTGGCGAAATTCCTTTTAGTTCTTTAAGGCAATCGCTAATTAAATTAATATAGCGTCTTCTACCCAAGATAGTATTAACATAGCCCAAAGCGATCGCCTGTTTTTTTACTCCTTCTAGGTATTTAAAAACCTGTGCATACTCTTGACGGTATTTATCGATAAACTGTTTACCTATTTCAGCCTTAAAACCTGACTCTCTAGAGAATCTTTGCGCTCCCATGCCATAAATAACGCCAAAGTTAATTATCTTACCTAAACGTCTTTCTTCTGAGGTGATATTATCTTTTTCAAATAAAAGTTTAGCGGTGACGCTATGAACATCTCGATTATGACGATAGGCATCAATTAGTACTGGCTCTTGACTGAGATGAGCCAAAATTCTTAACTCTATTTGTGAATAATCTGCTGCTACTAAAAGCCAACCTTCTTGAGGAATAAAAGCCTGGCGAATTTGGCGCGAAAATTCAGTCCGAATGGGAATATTTTGCAGGTTAGGATTAGAAGAAGATAATCTGCCAGTAGCAACTACGGTTTGATTAAAGTCAGAATGAACTCTTTTGGTAGACTTTCTAACTAAAGCAGGTAAAGCATCAACGTAAGTAGATTTTAGCTTGGCTAAGGTACGATATTCCAGCATATTGTCAATTACTGGATGATCTCCTTTTAGCTTTTCTAATACTGCTTGATTAGTAGAATAACCTGTTTTAGTTTTGCGCGATTTTTTGCGGTCTAACTCAAGTTTGTCAAACAAAATTACGCTTAACTGTTTAGGAGAACCTAAGTTAAATTCTTCTCCTGCTGCTTGATAAGTTTCTTGCTCAAGTTTTTGTAGATCTCGATCTAGTTTTTGAGCAAACTTATGTAGATATTTGGTATCTAAATTTATTCCCGTATTTTCCATCTTTGCTAATACAGGCTCTAGGGGTTGCTCTACTTCTAATAGCAATTTACTTAGCTCAGGAAACTTAGTTAATTCTGACTTCAGCTCACCCACTAAATAATAGGTAGCATAGCAATCTAGGCCGCAATAATCTGCTACAACTTCAATATCTAAATCAGCAATAGTTTTTCCTTTTGGTATTCCCAAGTCTTTATAACTTTTAGCATTAATTTCTAATCCGTAACGCTCAGATAAATCTCCCAGGTTATGAGTCATTTCGGGATTGATTACATAGCTTGCAAGCATAGTATCAAAAACTACTCCTGCCAAGTTAATTCCTTGATAGTGTAAAACTTGGCGATCAAATTTGGCATTTTGTAGAGCTTTAGGATATTTATCACTTTCGAGTATTGGCTTTAAAGTAGACAAAACTAATTCTTTGTCTAGCTGGTTTTTCTCAGTATGAGCCAGAGGAATGTAGGCAATATCTGTGTCTTTGTCTCCCCAACAGCAGCCAATACCTACTAATTCAGCAAGATGAGTTTCTAAAGAAGTAGTTTCTGTATCCCAAGCGGTAGGTTTTTCAGGATTAGTCTGTTTTTCAAGAATTTTGACTAACTGCTTTAGTTTTGCTTCAGTGTCAACAACTTGTGTATTAAGCTGAGGCGTAAAAAGCTTTTTGGGTTTTAATTTTGACTCGTTTTCAACCTCAGAGTTATCTGAAAACAAAGATAGCTGACCATTCTCATTAGCAAGATTATGCTTTTGAGGTTGAACTTCAATAACTTTTATTTCTGCTTTTCCACCAAGCTTTAACTGTAATTTATTTAAATTGCTAATAACTTTATTTAGCTCTAGTTCTTTGAGTTTAGGTAATACACTATCTGGATCAAAACCAACTAGCTTATACTTGTTTAAGTTTACATCTACTGGAGAATTTAAATGAATTTGCGCCATAAATTGAGAATGTATTGCATCCCCTTTTCCTGTTTCTAATTTTTGTTTGGTAGCTCCTTTAATCTGCTCAATATTATTATAAACTTCTTCCAAAGTTGGATACTCACTTAAGAGTTTAATCGCCGTTTTTTCACCAATTCCCTTCACTCCAGGAATACAGTCAGATTTATCACCGCAAAGAGCTTTAAAATCTACAATTTGTTCGGGTGTAACTCCCATTTTCTCAACTACCATCGCCCGATCGAACTCAGTGTAACTGTGAGCCGTTTTCTTAAAGGTTTGATTGTGCAAATATAAAACGCTAATTGCGCGCTGATCATCTACTAGCTGAAACAAATCGCGATCGCCACTAACGATTTTGACCCGATAACCTTCTGCACTGGCTCTAGTAGCAATAGTACCCAAAACATCATCTGCCTCGTATCCTGGTGCTGTGGTGATGGACAGATTAAACGCAGTTAATAACTCCTGCAAATTTAAGATGTCAGGAATAAAGTCTGCTGGAGTTTCCAGGCGATCGCTTTTATAGTTTACATCAGCTTCATGGCGGAAAGTCGGCTCGCTAAGATCAAATGCGATCGCCATAAATTGCGGCGATTCTGTTTCTAATACCTGCAATAAAGAATTAATAAATCCAAAACAAATGCTGGTGGGAATTCCCGTCGAAGTCATCAAAGGACCCCGCTTAGAATTGCTCAGGGCATAATAAGCACGAAAAGCTAAAGAGTGACCATCGACCAGAATTAATAAAGGTTTTGTACTATTTAAAGTGGCAGAATTAGTCACGGCAATAGAGGACATAATGTTTTTTTTATTTAGAGAGGAAAATGAATCAAAGTTAAGACAATGTTGCAGTTTTTTGAATACTGTAAACATTGGTAAACACATCACTATTAAATTTAACTCGACAAAATACTTTATTAGCAAGTCTGACTAAGTTTGCTAAAAAGCACGAGAGAAGATGTTTTTAAAGGCTAGTTCATTATGTAATAATGTCTTTAAAGTTAAATGTAAGGAGGTTTATCCGATGCTAGCTATATCCTCTTTATTCATCAATTTTTCATAAAGAAACAGAAATTATAATAGCGTCTCATGGCTTTTGATGTTATGGGCCTTTTTAGTATTAATTAGAACAGTAATTCAGTCATTCAGGCATTGGCATCACTTAAGCGTGCATATCCCCCCTATAAAGAATGGAGAATGATCGTTGTCTACTGCTCTAACTGTAAACTACCCCAAACCAATGCGACCAGCTAGGCTAGCACTTAAAGGAATCAAAGTTGTCAGCATTAAAAATAAGGACAATAAAGCCCAAGCTGCTCTGCTATCATCAGGTTCAGTCAACTCATTTTGAACAGGACGCTCTAAATCTCGTTGTAAGAATAAAATCAACACTGCCCAATAGAGAGGAATGGGATTTACAGGGTTAAATAAAGCCACAATTCCCAAGATAATTAAAGTTGCCAAAGTACTTCTGCGAGCTGTCTTGCGCCCATAAATTGCATGAACGATTCTGCCTCCATCTAATTTACCGGCAGGTAAAAGATTTAAGGCAGTAATTACCAAACCTAGCCAACCAATGACAACCAAAGGGTTGATATCAACTACTGCTGACTCTAAAGCTGAACCCAAAATCACTTTTGCCAAAGTTCCCACCAAAATAGATGCTCGAAAGAACTCTGTTGGTAGCTGAAACATACTGCCATCATGAGAAAAAATTAAGCCAGAAACTAATAGCAGTAAAGAAATTATGCCTGCTGTAGCTGGACCAGCAAAAGAAATATCAAATAATGCAGTGCGGTTGGGCAGCAACGACTCAAAGCGCGTGATTGCCCCAAAAGAACCAATTTGCCAACTAGGTAAAAAGAAAGGAATACTTAAACGGATATTGTAACGATTGGCAATTACTCTATGACCGATTTCGTGAGCTATTAAAATAGTCCATAATCCCAAACTTAGGGGAATAGCTTCACCATAACGTCCAAAGTCACTAAATAAATCAAATCCCTGTAATAAACTAGCGGCTTCTAGGCTGGTCAAAATGGTGCCAATAAATAAAATTAGAGCTAGGTTTTTTTGAGCCAGCGTCGTAGTCTGAGGATCGTTGGTCTTGGGTAAGATGACTACTATAGGTCTTTCTTCAGGACTTTCAACCAAAAATAAACGATACTTATCATCAAAAGATTGCTCTAGCTTTTGATTCATTCTGGAGTATGCGGTATCTGCTTCCCCACGCAGATTTCCTTTGAAAATTGCTCCATCTTGATAAGGGATTGTTTCTGTAGCAAAAAAAGTGTCGATGCCAAAAATCCCTTTTAATTCTGCCAAATCTTGATCGGGAATAGGCGATATTTCTGACTCTGTGTTTTGCTCAATTTTTTTAAGGTCAGAAGATTGAGTTGTTTTGGCTGAGATTTGTGTTTCTCGCTTAATTCTCTCGGCTGCCTTTTGCTGTAGCAAGGCTTCTTGCCCTTCTGCTCTTAATTGCTTTCCTAACCAGATATAAACAGCAATTGAGGTAACCAGCAAAAAAAGAATGCCAACTAAGTTAAGATATATGCCGACAGCAAACAGACCAAAAAACAATAGCCACGGACCCATTAAAACGATTGACTGTAGCCACGCTAGCATTCCTAGTCTGCCATAGTCTTTGGATCTATTGTACCCCCAAATAAGTATGGCAAGGACTGCTGCAATAGGTATAAAAGTGGCAATAGATTCTGATCCGTTTAACATTAGTTATTTTAAGATTGTTTTGTTAAGTAGGTTAAATTAACCATCAAAAATAGCTCTGTATGCTGTAGTTGATATTTAGTTGTTAATGGTTTTTAATTTAATTATTTTATTATCTCAGATTAAGTCTACACTCTATATTTGTTAAGAACTTTGGTAATGATTGCAAATACTTCTTCAGGGGCTTCAATCATGGCTAAGTGTCCACAGTTAGGAATTTCAAATACGTTGCTATCTTCTGAGGTAAATAATTGATGAAAGCTAGCTAGGTGGTTGACATACTTAATTTCCATCACCCGATCTTTTTCTCCTGCAATAAAATACACAGGCTGTTTTAAACGAGAAACTAATTGAGGCAATAAATGAACCTCAGTTTCGGTAGTCGATTCTAAAAGCGCACCCAAAGCTGCTTTTTCATCGGCTTGAATAAAATCAATAATTCTTTGCCGACCCCACTTCAATTTTAGAGGACGAGCCACCATCATTCTAGAGAACAAAACATTTAATAAAGGAACATTACGTAACCAACCAGGACGAAACTTAACCAATTGCTGACCCACGTTACGAAAACGTTCAAATTCTTCTTTAAGATAAATTCCTCCTCCCGCATTAAGACAAATAACGCCTTTAATCACCTGGGGATACATATCCGCAGACCAAAGAGCAACGCTTCCCCCTAAAGAGTGACCGATGACCCATGCTTGTTTAATTTCCAGATTTTCCAGCAAATATTTTAAATCTTGGGCATAAGCACTAAGACTATAGTGGTTATTGAGAGTGTTTAAAGTTGTTGGCGATGTGGTGGCGATAGATTCACCAAAACCTCTGGCATCATAGATCAAACACTGATACTCAGATTTTAATAGTTCTACTATGGGTTGCCAGTAGTGACGGCTTAAAAGCCAGCCATGAACAAAAACTAAAACAGGTTGTTTGAGATTGTCAACAGGAGCAGTCAACTCATAGACATGAGGTGTTTCTAATATATTTATGGATGGCATCTTTTTATCGTATCATCACATTTTCAACAAATCCTAGCTCTACCATTGTGTCAATTTTGATTAATGATTGCAGGAGCGCAACGGGCGGCTAATCCCTTCTTCCCCCTTGAGGCTGACGTAATCTGTGACTGCAAGATTACAACCGTTTGTTTTTCTCTAAGTAAGGCTAATGTTAAGTTCTGTCTCAAATAGTTTTTGGATTGAGATCTGCTTTTGAGTCTGAAAATAGATTAATATAACAAAGATATATAAAAATATCGTACTAAAACCACAAATCAGTAAGCCATATCGGCATGGTCTTTTGGAAAAAACTATTTAGCAATCCAGATGCAGTAGATACCTCGAAAACTACTGAATTTGGCGAAGAAGTATTAAATTTGGGAAGTAAAGACGATTCTCAGCCCCAAATAGTATTTAGCACCGATCGCGATCTTGATTATTATGAACTAGAAGAGCTTTGCGATCGCGTTGGCTGGGCGCGTCGTCCCCTACGGAAAGTTAAAATAGCCATAGAGCATAGTTTTTTAGTGGTTTCGATGTGGGAAGTCAAAGGAAAAAAAAGACGTTTAATTGGCTTTTCGCGCGCTACTTCCGATCATGCTTTTAATGCGACTATCTGGGATGTAGTAGTCGATCCTAAATACCAAGGTCAAGGTTTAGGTAAGGCATTGATGAAGTATTCTATCTCTCAGCTACGCAGTGCAGATATAAGCAATATTACTCTGTTTGCCGATCCTCAAGTAGTTAAATTCTATCAAAGACTCGGCTTTATTCTCGATCCTGAAGGAATTAAGGGGATGTTTTGGTATCCAGACTAATCCCGCTACTGGTTAGTAATAGTTTTCTATCGTTTTTGGAGTGTTTATTACAGATATCTCGTAAGGGCGAACAGCCGTTCGCCATTACAAATGATGTTGTTAACCTCAGTTCGGGTTAAGAATATTAATCGAAGGAGGTAGCTATAAGCCACAAGCTATAAACTTTTGAGATATTCACAATGAAACTACATCATGAAGGAATAGCAAAAAAGCGGATGCGACCGATACGTCATTTTATAGCGTATCGCACGCGCACCAAGCAATACTATTTTTCAAATGCTTTTGTCACCAAGGTTTCTGCTTATCCCGAACTCAAGTTTGTTAGTATTTCTGACCTTTTCAACTAATGATTGTAGAAACTCTACTACTAAACGACGGTTTAAATTGGCATGAAATGGCTGATTAGAATAAGTCCGCAGACAATCGTAACAACTGGTGTCACACTTACAAGTAGAAGCGATTTTATAGGCAGTTTCTAGTATTTGAGTAAACTTATCTGCAATGCGTCGGCTATATCCCGCACCACCTGAAACATTATCGTAAATAATAATCTCTGCTAGTTTGTTATTTAAAGGTTTGAATAAACCATCTAATTCTGTGCGAGGAACATCAATAACTTGGGATGCTGCTGCAAGTAAAGCATAAGTAAGCGATCGCCAAAAATCCAAACCGCTAGTTGTTTCTGAGTCATCTCCATATAAAGGAAGGGGTTGAGATGCACGAGTGAATTGAATTTTGACTAGATCGCTGCGAAATTCGTGTCCTAAATGAATTTTTTCATAAGCAGGCGAACATTCTTTACCTGTAATGGGATGAGTATGATTTTTTAAGGAATGTTTTGGCGTTTTACTAAATTTTTGTTTACCTTTTTTACTTTTGCTTTCAGTTTCGCATTTTTGCGGTTGTAATTGCTCACTTAAATCTCTACCGCAGTTTTTACAGATAGCAAAACCTTGTTTGTCAAATCATACACCTGAATTAGCTAAAAAAAATGTTCCACCTTGGCTTATCGTCAACTTATACAAATCGCTAGATATTGTTTGAGGATTATCGCCATCATTAGCTAGAAATACTTGTGATGTTGGCTGACGTTGAGGTTTAAAGTAGGGAGTAACTTGAGCAGGAATTGTCCAGTCTATAGTAAATGTTTTGGGAATTTTATACGGCTTCATTTGTTTAGAGATCGCCGAACTAGGTTCATAACCGCATACGGAACATTCCTCGACAATATGTTCATGTACTGAGGTTTTAAAATTATTACATTGTTGACACACCCAGTAATATTTTTGTTCTAATTCTTGGGGTCTGAGAATGCTGACACTGCTATACACTCGGTTATCGACAACAATTTCTTGTCCTGGGGCATATTCTCCCAATGCCAAACGGCGATCGCGTTCTAAACGATGTTTATCTTGAGAGGATTTATATTGATCACCCTCACCAGTTAGTAAGCGCACTACATCAATAGGAAAACCATAAATAGGGAGAATAGCAGCTTTAACCAATTCATCGTGTAGTCGGCGTTTGGCAATTTTATCTAGTTCGTTTTCAATACTATCTCGTCTTTTTTCTAAGTTTTTGCGAATTGTACGATTTTTTTCCGTACCAATTTCTTGATTGATATCTTTTAATAGTGAAGCCAAATCGTTCCAATCAGATCGCTGTGCTTGTTCAAAACCAGAAAGTGCTGCTATAAACTCTTGGATTAGATCGATCCCAGTAGCTTCACTTTTTAATCTTTTTATCCAAGATTTAGCGGTCGCTTTAGTCTTATCTCCCCGTAACCATTTTTGCAGTTGAGTAATAGTAGATTCTGTAGAAGTTTTTAAATCAAAATTTTCGGTATCTAAGCCCAAAAAATCAGCGATAAATATCTTTTCTGCACCAGTACCATGATTATCTTGGAGAAACTTTGCCAGTAACTCAGCGCGAATGTGACGCTGTTGAATTTGCCAATTACCCGCATCGATTTGAGGGATCTGATTTGTCCCTGCAATTAATTTGGCTGGCTGTTCAAAATAAAAGCGATCGTGGGGGCGACGCTGACCGTACATTAAAGTAACAGCCACGCCATCGATACGTCTTCCAGCCCTTCCCGCCCGCTGTTGGTAGTTACTGACATAAGGCGGAAAGTTACGTAAAGCGACGGCTTGTAATTCCCCAATATCCACACCCATTTCTAAGGTAGTAGAACAACTGAGTAAGTTGATTTTGCCACTACGAAACTGATTTTCCCGCTTTTCTAATTCGACTACTCCTAACTGGGCTGTATGTTCTTGCGATCGCAATGGTAATGGCTGACGATTCTTGACCTGATGCTGTATGTAGTGTTCTTTGTTGGCTTGTTCGATTTCCGCTGAACTATAGAGCTTTAGTTTACCTGTACATTTATAGTTGGAACAACCAAAAATATTCAGGGATGATTGACCTATTTCTGATAAACCTGGAACGTGATAAATTAACTGACAGCGATCGCATTTGTGCCAATTATTTTTGTCTTCAGTTAAGTTAAGTAGATTCCAATTAAGTTGATAGCCGTATTGAGCTGTTACTAATAAGCGAGAATTTTGTAATTCTTGAAACAACCAAACAAAATCTTCTCGACGGGGAAATAGTTTTTCGCCAAATAGCTGCCAATAATACCAACCTAATCTATTTTGAGCTTGACTGACTACACCGCCTTTTTTCCACTTAGGCATAAATGAAGGTGAGTCTGTATATCTTTTCTCTTGTTCTGATTTTTCTAGAAATAAATAGTTTTTCGATTTTCCTTGAGCGTTAACCATTTCAGGGCGCGTTCCTTTTCCTTCTCCTCCTCCAGTTTCAGGAAAGTAATTTGAAGCACCTTCTACACTAACTATTCCAGTGCGACGAATAATGTTAGTGAGAATAGTTAAGAAAATTTGTGCCTCATTCTCAGATATTTGAAATCGTTCGGCAACTGCTAAAATAATTTCATCTGGTAGTTCTATCTGACAGGCTATTACCGCAAAGGCTTCTAGAGTAGAACGACGGTTAAAAGATAAGCAAAATTCTCGTAGTAATATTTCTTTGGCTCTTTTTTCCGCAGCTTCTTGGCAAACTTTTCGGTTTTGCAAACTTTCTTCATCTTGGGGACGATAACTAAGGTAGTTTCTTTCAGAATGGCGATCGGGATGGGGTAAAGATGTTTCTAGAAAGTCTTGTTTAAGGCGATCGACCACTTGAGTAATTGAAGCCATATCATCATTATCTTTGACTTGCTCAAAAGCTCGCCAAAGCATCTGACGATAGACAATTTCGGTACGGTTACGTTGATAATCAGTAGCAAAGAAAGCAGCATCTTGACGACTATCAGAAAAAGTTAGTATTTTCTTATCTGAGGCTTTATTTTTGTTAGGTTTGGATTCTGGTAGTAGTTCAAATAAACTATCAATGATTGCCTGTAATGGTCTGTCTGTATAGGTAACAAAGCGATTGATTGCTAGTGCGCGAATTGCTCTAATCCCGCAAGCAGCACATTTAGGTAAATAGCATCCATTATCATGTTTAGCGTCTTTAGAACGATGCCACGCTAGAGTAAATTGGTCACTATCACTAATTTGTTCGCTAAATAGCTTAGTCGAATCTTTTTTACCAATCCAACCATAATTGTTCTGTTGCAAGATAAAAGTTTTGGGTGGATTAGCTTCAATTTCTGCTTCGCCGTTTTCTTCTTCTTCGGTTTCGCTATCTAAAATACCGCTAGTTAGTGTATATATTTTAAAATTATCTTTTAACGCTGCATTAGATCGGGGTAATGATTCTAGTCCTTCGGATTTTCCTAACTGAGTAAAAACATAAGCCTGTCCGCATTGAGAACAACTACCTAATTCTAAAACGGGCGATTCACAATCATCGCAGGTTTTCTTTTCGTTTAAGTATAAACGTCCGTATTTTCTAGCTCGATCTGGATAATTAGGATCTGAATCTGCGCCAGAACAGTTAGGATTAACACAGGCATAAACCCCTTCTAGACTGCGAAAGAGCAAATGTAACCTGACTGGTAATAGAGGTAAATCGTCATCGTTTTCTCGCGCTAATGTACCTAACTGTAATATATGTGCCAGTGCTGGTTTGGCTTTGATATCGTCAATCGTGCCATTTAAAAGAGTTGATAATTTAATCCCCCATAGTTCGGCAGAATTAACTACTTCAGACCAAGGTTGAGGCTTTTGATTGAGAAGATTAATTAACCGATGAGTTAGGGGATGCTGCTTGAGCGCGTACCAGAGAAATTTGTGTATATCTCCTGTTTCTTTCGCAGCTTTTAGTATTTCTGAAGGAATAATACCACTCAAGCGATCGCACCAGATATCTAAACTGTCATCCCGTGATGGTAATTCAAGAACGCTAAGATAATCAAAAATCTTCTGGTTATTTAACCCAGAAGTTAAACTGTAAGGCTGTCCTAGTCTTTCTGTAGCAGTAACGCGATCGCCTCTAATGACCTGACTAAAAGATTCACCAAAGAGATCGCTGACAAACTTTAACACCTGGGAATCGACAGATTTATCTCCCAAACTGGCACTGGTGGCAATACAGCGAAGCTGTTCTTTTTCCACGCCGACAGCTACTTTTAGCCTTTCCAGCAACATTGTTACCTCACTACCAGTCGAACCATTATAGGTATGTGCCTCATCCACGACTAACATCTTGAAAGTAGCTTTAGAAGCTTCAAACACTTCCTGACGTTCTTTGGGACGAATTAACATATGCTCTAACATAGAGTAGTTCGTCACTAGGATATGTGGCGGGTTAGCCCAAATCTCTTCTCTGGAGATAGCTTGAACTGCTGTAATTTTGGCGATCGCTTTCTCGATTAACTTATCTTTTGTACTGAGATCTAAGTTTTTCTTTTCTGCTGCGGTAAATAACTCTTGTAGTTCTTTTCCTTCATAAGCTTGTAGTTCTCTCCTTAAAGATTCTGCTGCTTTTTTTGGAGTGGTTTCAGTACGACTGGTATAAAAGCCAAATCTAATCTTAACGGTAGTTTGACGACACAATAGCTTTCGCAAACGCTTTACTTGGTCGTTGACTAACGCATTCATCGGATAGAGAATTAAACTTCTCACTCCAGATAAAGCCAAGTTGTTTTCCTTTAGTAACGAATCCAACATGGGAATCAGGAAACATTCAGTTTTTCCCGAACCCGTACTTGTCGCTACAACTATATTTTGCTTGTCTTGAATAACTGTCTTGACTGCTTTTTCTTGGTGTTCATAGAGACTTCGTTGACTGGGTTGGAATAAAGATTCCATTTCAGGATGCAGTATACCCTGACCAACTAAATCTTTGACACTATTGGCTGCGCGATAAGGCTGAGAACCTTCTAGATAGGGTTGTTGCCAAACTGTCCCTGGCTGTTCTAACTGCTTTTTTAACCGAGGATCGCGCAGAGGATAAGCCGTCATTAAATGGCGAATAAAGTTCTTGCGGGGTTGTTCTGTTGCAGCAATGGGATCGAGATATTGGTTAGTCATTTGATAATCTCGCAGAGACGCAGAAACGCAAAGAGGGTTATCGTTCGATTGTGAATTGGTTGATTTAGGTAGGAGAGTTTTTGTTTTTGGATCTGTTTTGTATTGACATTAACTGAATGATTTAAAAAAATTAAATGTTACACGAGGAGACATCCTAAACGATTAAAAGCAGATTCAACTAAAGGTCGATTTTCAGGTTTGATATAGCGAGTTCGATAGCTATTTTCAACAGGTTTAGAAAGCGACCAAAGCCATCTAGCATAAGCACTAGGAAGAGAAACACCTTGAAGATTTAGTTTCCCTTCAGGTTTATCCCAATGAATTTGTAATTGGTGATTTTTTTCCTTGTCCAGACCAAACATAGTTAAAATTGCCCGATCCTGTTCTAACTCATAAAACTTGTTATCTTCAAAATCTTCAAACCAAAGATATTCCCCCGTAGCAAGTTTTAATAAACTTTTGTTTGGTATTGGTAACTGAGATTTGGTTATTTTTCGCCAACGTTCTGATTGATTATGAAAGTTATCCTGAGGCAAATATTGTTGAACTTTGTTTTCAAAAGGATCTAATGAATAAGGCGATCGCAATATTGCTTTAGATGGTAATTCTGGCAGTGGTAAAGATTCAATACTTTGCTCTACAGTTAATAGACTAATAGCGACTTGCGATAATTTATTTTTAATAACCTCAAAGTTGTTTATATTCGGTCTAATTGATGTTTCTGTTGGTTCTTGTTCGGTTTTTAAAACTTGATGTGCCAAAGGTAAATAAGCGCGATCGCCTTTAAATAATAATCCCGTCAAATTATCTTTTGCTTGAGCTAATACTGTTGGTCGTGCAATGCAATAACGATTTCTACTTCCTGCGTTAATTTCTCCTCGTGCTTCTAATTCTTTTAAATCTTCAGCGATCGTTGTAGTAATATTATTTTGTGATTCATTAGGAGATAAACTAGCTCCTACTAAAGAAATAATTTGCGTCTTGCTTAGAGTTATAGGAAATTCAGGGCGATCGCTATTGCGATGATTACTTAGTAATGAGGTTATTTGGTTTAAATACATACTTTTTTATCAATTATTTAACTATTTAACATTCGAGCTACATCTTCGGGTTTTATTCTTTCAATGCTTTGAAAATGCTCTATTTTTTGTAAATAATTTCTGGCTTCAGAATAATCTTGGATCTCAATTAAAGTATTGTTTTGATAAAGAGATTCTTTTGGCACTTCAATCCTGGGCATTAATTCTCGTAATTGGTAACGTTGAATATCTTTATCAAGATATTTTAAAAATATTTCACGTTTCCCTTGTTGTACTGTTACTAAACACCATTGTTCAAAAAAAGTAGACAATTGATTTTTAGTTCTAGTATCTCCCATATTTAATTTTTGCTTTTGCTTATCAACTAATTGAGGAATATCTATTGAGGAATATCTAAATTATCTTTTGATGGTGATTCTTCAACAACAACTTCGGTTGCTATTGATTTGTCAGTAACAGGATAGCCGATTTGTAATATGCTCTTAAATTCCGATCCAGATTGTTTAAAATCTAAGCAATAGCGATCGCATTTTGATAAGCGATGCTCTAAAGTTGTCAATAATAAAGTTAATTTTCCTGAACTATCAGCCTGTGAATGAAATATATACTGTTCGGAGTCGCTCTTAAATCTAAAAATTAATTCTTCAAAAGGATATAAATTATTAATTGTAATTTCTTCTCCCCTAAATTTAGTTAAATCATTATATTTAGTAGGTGTTGATAAAAGATTATTATGATGGTCATGTATTTTTAAATTACGACATCCTAAATGTTGAGTAATTTTGTATTTTTGTTGAACTGCAAAACGATAAGACCATTGTTTTTCTTTATGCCAAAATGTAGCTTGATAATTACCTGATTCAGCAATCCATTGTGATAATTCAATCTGACCATTAGTAGGTATAACTAAATAATCTTTGGCAATAATATTTTTCCGATCGATACTCTCAATTAAATAATTAATAGTTAGCTCTTGGACTTGCGGAAGATAACATAATGTCGGTGAATTAATATAAATTGCTTTTTTACCTTTTAATCTGAGTCCAATTAATTGAGGCTGTTCTTCTTTGCTTAACCGCCAGCTAATTACAATGTCTTGTATTTGAATTAATGCTTCAGATTTAATCAGCCTGACTTGTTTTCCTCGCCACCCTTCAATACTTGAAGGAACACAATTATCAATTACTTCGATATCATTATCTAATTCAATTTCTACTTCTCTAGAAGTAAATAAAATAATTTCTTTAATCTCAACAATTTTGGGATTAGATATATCTATTTGTAAATGTTTACCAGAGATAGCATCAAATACTAGACAAGGAAACTCTGAATTAATACCTTCGTGTTCCCATTTATGTATTTGATTACGATAATGGTTTTGTAGTTGACAAGTCCATTTATTCGTAGCTTTTTTAATATCTATTTCTAATTCAGGAATTTCTAAATTTCCTTGACTTGGTATATCACCTCCCCATTCTCTTTCTGGAATCAAACAATAAGTATCTCTTAAATTTTGCCATTCTTTTTTCCATAGAGATTGTTCTGGCAAAATTAGTAAAGTATTTAATGTATCAGCAAGAATTAAATAAGGTGGTTTATTACATCTTTTAAAAATACTGCGATCGCTTTTTCCAGTACGGGGAGTTAAGACAGTAATTAAATCACTCCAATTACGTATAAAAAAGCTATAGGATAAGTTACTATTACCTATTAATTCTTCTCTAGCTTCTCTATCTTTTATGGTTTCAGGAGATAGACTTTTGTATTCCAATTCTCTGGCTATAGTGGCAATGTTTTTAACTAATTGTCCCGCAATGGGTTCGATATCTTCGTTACTATCCTCTAAGCTAAGAAAATGTTTTATTGTACCCCAACCCATTTGACTACCTTTACTCTCCCAATACTGCCATAACTTTTCGGCAATATCTAAAGCCGAACTATGAGAGATTTCCCACCAACCATATTCATTAGCGACATCCTGCACTAACGTAGCAAAGTGACCTAAATTCTGTTTGGGAACGCCACTTTGTAACCATAAAGTGGAGACGTATTTATAACCTCCAGAAGCGCGAATTAAACCTAGTGAATCTATACCTTGTTCGGTTACTCGTCTCAGCGTATTTTCTAAAGATTGACTGTGTTTAATACCAATGCGATCGCAAAATCCTTCCCAAAATCTTCCAACACTATCGTAATAAGCATATTCTGAAAGGGCAAAAGTGATGATTTTAATCCAATCTTTATCTAATGCAGAAAAATTTTGTTGCAGAGAGTTATCGGTAATATATTCGAGTCTTTGTAAATTTTCTCCTACTATTTCAATCAGGCGATCGCTCTCTTTTGAGTCAAGATCTATGTTGCCCAAAAATCTACATCCGAAAGGACGTTCCCTATGATTCCAATAAGGAAGAATTCTATTATTCCATAAATATTTTATATGTCCTGCATCGCTGAATTTATAGTTATTGTTATCTAGATCTATTGCAAGATTTACTATTTCTTCTGTAGTAGGGTTTTCTAACTCTCGATCTACTTCATCAGATTCTATTTTTAGTAAAGATTTAAGCTGTTGTACCTGTAAACTCAACTCTTCTTTTTGCTGTTTTAAATCATTTAATTTTGTTTCAAACTGTTCTTTTAACTGTTGTTGTGTTGAAATTAAACCTTGTAAATGATTTAATTGAGTTGTTGAGGCAGTACAGTTGGATTCAATATCTTGTTTTTCTAGCTTTAAATTAGTTAAAAATGAATCTAGCTCATCTATCTGTTGCTGTAATCTCTCAATTTCTAGTTGAGACTCAACTTTATTTTGTTTTAATAACTTCTGTTCTTTTGTAATCGAATCTTGTAATTCACTTAGTGTTAATTGCCCAATTTTAATTTGAGATTCAATTTTATTTTTTTCTTGATTGAGACTTGTAATAGATAGATTGAGATCGAATTTTTGCCAATTTAATTGTTTAATTTCCGAGTTCAGTTGGGATTCATTTGTCTTTAATTCTGCTTCTTGTATTCTTAATTTCTCTAATTCTTCATCTAGTTGAGATAATCGATTTTCCCGTTCGGCTATTTGTTCCTGAAGCAGATCGCCTTTTTACTGTTGCTCAATTAATTTATTGATTTCTTGTAGTTTCTCTGCTTCGATTTCAGCTAAGGTTTGTTCTCCTTTTACTTTTTTCTGTCGTAGCAATTCGTTATCGCTTTGTAAGCTATTATTTTCTGCTAATAGCTGCTGCTGTCTTTTCTGAAGCTGCCTTGCTAACTGTTGTTTCTCATCAGAAATTGTTACGATCGCCCTTTCTAAATCTAATTTTTGATTCTTTAAATCGGATAAGTCTGCTAATAATTTTGTTAATGCTGTTTCTTGTTCTTTAAGATGTCGTAGTTTAGCCTCCAGCGTAGCAATCTCAGGTTCTAGATTTAATTTGCAATCGCTTAACTCGCGAATATCATTCTGTAGAGTAACAAATGCAGATTTTGACTGCTGTTGATTTGTGCTGAGGCTTGAAATAGCTGTTTTAATGTCTTTTTCTTGCTGCTTAAGACTTTCAACTTGCTTGGATAATAAAGTAATTGAATTGTTAGAGTCGGTTTTTTGTTGAACTAAACCCTGTAGTTGCCTGTAGTTGTTTTTGTTGTGTTGATATCTTGTCATTAAGCTTTCGCCTGCGCTGATGTTCTACAACGGAAACTCCAGCAGCAGTAGCAGGTACAGGTAATAATCCAGTTAAAGCTGCTTGCTTAATATCTCTATTGATTATTAGATTTAGACTTAAGCCAACGCCAAAAGATACACTCCCAAGAATCAACCATTTTTTACTCATGAAATAACAACAAACAGTGTTTCAAAATGTCTACTGTTATTAGAATTCCCTAATAGAAAATAATTACAACAAAAATATAAATTGTTTTAAATTTCATGAAGACGAAGAATGAGAAAAGTTGCAGCTTATTATTGCGCCATTGATGAGTAAGATTGCGTTACAATTTGCAACAAAAGCAATAATAATTTTTAAAACATGAGTACGGCTTTAGTTACTGGAGCATCTTCGGGAATTGGCGAGTCGTTTGCCAGGGAATTAGCAAGTCTAAATACAGACTTAATTTTGGTCGCGCGATCGCCAGATAAATTAGAACAGCTTGCTCAAGAATTAAGCAGTAAATATCAGGTAAAAACTGAAGTTATAGTCAAAGATTTGACTGAGCCAGCAGCAGGACAGGCAATGTTTGACCAGGTTCAAGCTCAAGGTTTGACGGTCGATCTGTTGATTAACAATGCGGGATTTGGCGATTATGGAACGTTCTGCGATCGCCCTTTGAGCAAACAGTTAACCATGATTCAACTTAATATTACCGTCTTAGTTGAATTAACAGGATTGTTTTTACCTTTGATGCAGCAGCGTAATAGCGGGGGAATTATAAATATTTCTTCAACCGCTGGCTTTCAACCACTGCCCTATATGTCAGTATATGCTGCCACAAAAGCTTTTGTACTTAACTTTAGCGAAGCACTCTGGGCAGAAAATAAAGACAATGGAGTCAATATTTTAGCAGTATGTCCTGGTGCAACTGAATCGGAATTTTGGCAAAGAGGAGATTTTCCTGATAATTTTCCAGGAACAAATTCTAACAGCATGACTAAGAGTGAGACAGTCGTCAAAGAAGCTCTCAAGGCTATGGAAAAGAAACAATCTACTGTTGTTACGGGTGGTATCAGTAACCAGCTTTTAGTTAATGTTCCTCGATTTGTCCCTAGAGATTTTTTAGTTAGTGCCGTAGAAAAACAGTTTAAGAAATAACTCATAGTAGTCAAAGCAGATGTTAAGACACATAAACCTTGTAAGGGCGAACGACCCGCCCCTGCATTTAATCCTTCGACAAATTTATATTTAATTTCACTTACTTACCCAGCTTAAGAACCGTGAAACATGGCACAATTAAGAAACATTGAATTGATCAAATAAAAAGTTTTAGTGGCTACTCCCATTAGCCAACGTAACCGCTTAATAAAAAAGGATTGATATGACTGCAACACTACAAGTACCTGCTAAAACCCGTCGTCAGGTATTTCCCTTCACGGCTATTGTGGGGCAAGAAGAGATGAAGTTAGCTCTTTTGCTCAACGTTATCGATCCTAAGATTGGGGGGGTTATGATTATGGGCGATCGCGGCACAGGCAAATCTACCACTATTCGCGCTTTGGCTGACCTGTTACCCGAAATTGAGGTAGTAGAAGGAGATCCTTTTAATAGCGATCCTCACGATGCAGACTTGATGAGCGATGAAGTTAAACAAAAAATAGACCAGCAAATACCAATTAATACCGTTAAGAAAAAGGTGCAGATGGTCGATCTTCCCCTTGGTGCAACCGAAGACCGAGTTTGTGGAACTATTGATATTGAAAAAGCTTTATCTGACGGGGTGAAAGCTTTTGAACCAGGATTGCTAGCTAAAGCTAATCGGGGCATTCTTTATGTGGATGAGGTAAATTTATTAGACGATCATCTTGTAGACGTGCTGCTTGATTCGGCTGCTGGTGGTTGGAATACTGTAGAAAGAGAGGGTATTTCTATTCGCCATCCCGCCCAGTTTGTCATGGTGGGTTCAGGCAACCCCGAAGAAGGAGAACTTCGCCCTCAATTACTAGATCGCTTTGGGATGCACGCGGAGATTCGCACTGTAAAAGAGCCAAATCTGCGGGTGCAGATTGTCGAACAAAGAGCCGAATTTGATGGCAATCCCAATTCCTTCAGTGAAAAGTATGCCAAAGAACAAATTGCTTTGCAAAACAAGATTATCAAGGCACAAGAGTTACTCCCTTCTGTAACAATTGATTACGATCTACGGATTAAAATCTCCGAAATCTGTTCAGAGTTAGACGTAGATGGTTTGCGGGGAGATATAGTTACCAACCGTGCTGCTAAAGCGATCGCCGCTTTAGAAGAACGTACAGAAGTAACGGTTGATGATATTCGCCGAGTAATTGTTCTTTGTTTGCGTCATCGTCTACGCAAAGACCCACTAGAATCTATTGATTCGGGTTATAAAGTCCGAAAATCCGTGGCGCGCATTTTTGGGCTAGAACTAAAAGAGTAAGACTTAGTTAGGTACGGAAAATTCAAAATCTAAGTTTGACAATTTTTGAGAAGCAAAGCCTATGACAGTAACTACCGATAATCAAAAAATAGCGCAACAAGATTCTCAAGTTCCTTTAATTGAAATGCGAGGAGTCAGTAAATCCTTTGGTGACAAAGCAATTTTAGATCGGATGAATCTAAAGATAGATCGCGGTGAAGCACTGGTGATTATTGGTCCTTCAGGGACAGGAAAATCTACTATCTTGAGAATGATTGCTGGATTAATGCCCATAGACAAAGGGTCAATCTATATGAGTGGGCAAAAGCAAAAAGGCTTAATAGAAGACCAAGAAAATTCCCTTGGCATAAGTATGGTGTTTCAACAGGATGCGCTCTTTGACTCTTTAACCGTAGAGGAAAATGTAGGCTTTTCTCTTTTTCAGCATTCCAATCTCAGTCGTCGCCGGATCAAAGATTTAGTCAATGCAAAGCTGGAAATGGTTGGTTTGGGAGGAACAAACAATAGTTTTCCCGCGGAGTTATCTGGAGGGATGCGTAAGCGAGTTAGCTTTGCCCGTGCAATTATATCCAATCCAGAAAATCCTCAAAGCAGACCAGAAATAATTTTATATGATGAACCAACGGCAGGTTTAGATCCAATTGCCTCTACCGTGATTGAAGATTTAGTGCGTGATTTACAGTGTACAGAAAGGGGTTGTGGTACATATATTATGGTTAGCCATCAACACAGTACCATTCGCCGTACTGCTGAGCGGATTATCTTTTTATATGGAGGCAAGATTCAATGGACTGGCACAGTTGAAGAAATTGATACTACTGATAACCCTCTAGTAAAGCAGTTTTTCAGTGGCAGCGTTGAAGGTCCAATTCATGTGGTTAATTAAACTAAAAAGCTTAAGGTGAGAGGAAAATATGCGATCGCGCACTGTTAGAGAAGGCTCGGTTGGATTACTAATTATATTTGGTATCCTGGTGTTTGGAGGACTAATCTTATGGATTAAAGGGGTTACCTTCGGGGATAAAAGCTACAAGATTACTGCTGATTTTCCTGACGTCAATGGTATTCAATCAGGGAATGCTGTCCGCTATCGAGGCTTAAAAGTCGGCAGAATTGAACAAATCAAGCCCAGTACCAATGGAGTTGATGTGGTCATTGAAATTGACTCTTCCGATCTGGTAATTCCCAAAAACTCCACTATCAAAGCCAGAAGTTCGGGTTTAGTTGGGGAAACGTTTGTTGATATTGTTCCTGAATCTGACTTACCCAAAAAATCCGCCAGTTTAAGTCCCCTAAGTTCTAACTGCCAGTCGTCCCCAATTATTTGTAATAATGCTCGTCTAAAAGGAGAAAAAGGCATTACCCTCGACGATCTGCTTCCTTATACTTATCGCTTCAGTAAAGCCTATGGTCAACCAGAATTTGTGGCTAAGGTAAACTCAGCGGTGGAAAACGCTGGCACAGCAGCAGCAGAAGTTGGCAAGCTTACTAAAGAGGCTTCGGCTTTAGTCAATGAGCTACAGCAAGAAGTGGCTTCAGTGTCTAATGCAACTAAAACGGTAACTGACGTGGCAAATAATACCTCGACTGAACTGATTGCTACAGCCAAAACCTATCAGCAAACCGCAGAACAAATTAGCAGATTAACAGGCAATGTCGATGAGTTAATTACTCAAAACAAAACTAACCTTACCACTACCTTAAGCAGTATTGAAACTACTAGCGATCGCCTACAAGGTTTAGTTACCAAACTAGATAAAACTGTTAATACCGCCGATACAGAAAAATTAGCTGCCAATTTATCAGAATTAACCGCTAATGCTGCGGTGGCTTCTAAGAACTTAAAGAACATCTCGACAACTTTTGGCAGTAATGAAAGTTTAGTCAGCCTTCAGCAAACCCTAGACTCGGCTAGAGTTACCTTTGACAATGCCCAAAAAATTACCGCAGATCTCGAATCATTTACGGGAGATCCTGCTTTTTTAAAAAATGTTCGTGATTTAGTCAACGGCTTGAGTAATTTGGTTTCTACTACCGATCGGCTACAACAACACGTTCAAACTAGCAATGCAATCAAACCAATGTCTGAAGCATTATTTGTTTTTCCTGAGATTGGGAAAACAGAAAAAAACAACAAATTGAAAAACATAGGCAATCAGCAATCTCCCTAGTCTTCAACAATTTGATTATCAACCTGACTAAGTTTACTTGGTAAGCTAAATAATAACCATATAAAAAGCGATCGCAAGACAAGCAAATGATGATATTACCTGGGGCAACTGTGGCAATTACTAATCCTGATGATACCTATTATAAGTTTCAAGGCTTAGTACAGCGTATAGACGATGGTAGAGTGGCAGTATTATTTGAAGGAGGCAACTGGGATAAGCTAGTAACCTTTAACCTCTCTGAGCTTGAAGCCGTAGATTTAACCAAAAAGAAGAAATAACGTTATCATATCGGGGATAAACATTTATGGGATAAAAAAGCTATTTATGCCTAACTCCTTATTTTTTATCCCTTATTATCCCTCCTGACGAGACATCCCTTATCCCTTAAAAAATGCGACTTCCCCTACCCCAATTTACGGTTGACGATCGCAACCCCAAACATATTGGGGAGGTGATTGAAACCTCTACAACTGGATATTTAGCCCAGTGTCTTGAACCTGAAGACTTAAAATTTCCTGTCATGCCTCCTTTTGGTAGCTGGATTAAATCTTTTGATGAAGAATCTGGTAATAAAATTCTGTCCGTGGTTACTTATGTCACCACTAGTCCCATTGATTCTGTTCATCGCGCTAGAGCCTTAGGCTTATCTTTAGAAGAGTTGCGAGAACAACAGCCCCAAATATTTGCCATGCTCAAAACTGAGTTTAAAGCAGCTATCGTCGGTTTTGAAACGCCCGCGAACGTTAATGGTAGTAAAGCGAAATTAGGTCAAGTATATCAATATTTACCTCCTCGTCCACCTCAAATTCATCAATCTGTTTATCACTGTGATGCAGAAGAAATAATTCACTTTACTGAAAAACTAGACTTCCTCAGAACTCTTTTACAGGCTAAGGATATACCCGTAGAATCTCTAGTTGCAGCATCTGTACGAGATATTTATCGTCAGCGAAAAGCAAATCGCGATTGGTTAGTTAATGTCGGTCGTACTCTCAGCACGCTTTTAAAAGATGATTATGATCGTCTACGCTATATTTTGAGTCAGATTCATTGGTAAGCATTAATCATTGGCTTTGCTGATTTGTTGCGAGTTGAGAAGTAAATTAATATTCAGAAAAAGCAGAGTGCAATTATAGTCATTCCAAATAGCAACCAGGCGATCTCTAGAAAGGAATGTGCATGGACCTTACGCCAGCAAAAAAATGGGTCGAACCATTCAGTTTGAGTCCCACACTGTAGAACTTCCCGCTTTAACTTCTTTCTACGAATACCATGATGATGTATGGGAGTACTGGGATCAACCGTATCAACTTACATTAAAATGTTCGCCTAACGGAAAGAGAGCAAATACTATTTCCTAGAATTAAAAATCGTCTCAAACACAAAACTGTTAACAAACGTAAAGGCTCTCGCGCTGCCAACAATTTCTTAGGTCCTTGGTTAATCGAAAAAACAACTCCCCGTCATGGAGATCGTCATCTCTGCTAGATTCTCCGCCTACTCTTCCAGACTTAATTCAAAAACTGCAACTAATTCAATTTTCGTTCGAGCGATCGCTTAGACAAGATTTAACTCAGTTTATAGCATTAGGCAAAATTTTAGAACAGTTAAAGATTGCGATTGCACAGCACAAGGACAAGCCTTTAAATTTAGTCGGCTTGCTAATTCCAGTATGTAGTTTAGCCAAGATATCTGTCGGTCAATTCATGAAAGAAGATGTTTCCACTATAGGTATAACACTCAATTATTAGCGATCGCTAATAATTGCAAGAGGTCTACTGTTAAATCATGAAGTTAAGCGCAATCGCATTTATATTTAAACAAATTTACTTATAGTATTATTGATTAATCGAAATATAACCTGAATTTAGCTGTACAGGTAACTACGTTTGAATTTAAGCATTTTTAGCACTCAAAAGATAGTACAATAACTGTTTTTTCTGAGCTTTTATAATAACCAAAAAATGATGATTTTACGGTTATTTTTTTATTGTTAGGCACCTTAGAATTAAGACTAATCCACAATCAAAACAAAGTCTATTGAGGTACGCAGTAATGCAATAATATTATATAATGCCTCAATTTTTAAATATTTTGATGCAGCTATCTAGGTAATTTTATATGATTAATTCTACTGTGCTTGCCCCAGGAGCTAGAATTGTTTTACGCGATTCTGAGTGGCTGATACGTAGAACACTCAAAGCTGCTGCTGGAAGTAGAGTAGTAATTGAAGTTGTTGGCATAAGTGATTTTATTAAGCATGAGATAGCACAATTTATAGCCGATTTAGAAGAAGATTTAGTTGTTTTAGATCCGAAAGAAACAAATTTAGTTGCAGATAATTCTTCTGGTTATTTAAAGTCTCTATTATTTATTGAAGGCAATTTAAAACAAACTGCGCCTACTGACTCTAATCTCTATATTGGTCATAAGGCAGCAGTGGATACTTTACCTTTTCAATTAGATCCAAGCTTAAAGGCTTTAAAAATGCCTCGTCAGCGACTTTTGATTGCTGATGCTGTAGGGTTTGGAAAGACTTTAGAAGCAGGGATTTTGGTTTCAGAATTAATTCGACGGGGTAAAGGAAGACGAATTTTAGTTGTGACCAATAAAAGTATGTTGACCCAGTTTCAAAAGGAATTTTGGTCGCGTTTTACTATTCCTTTGGTACGCTTAGACTCAGCAGGAATTCAAAGGATTAGATCGCGTATTCCCACCAATCATAATCCTTTTCACTATTACGATAAGGCGATTGTTTCAGTGGATACTCTTAAGCAAGATCGGGAGTATCGTACCTATATTGAGAATGCTTACTGGGATGTAATTGTTATTGATGAGGCGCATAATGTGGCGCGTCGGGGAAAAGGGCAAAGTACTTCCCTAAGAGCAAAATTAGCGGAAAGATTGGCTACTCCTTCAGATAGTTTAATCATGTTATCGGCTACGCCTCACGATGGACGAGCAGAGAGTTTTGCTAGTTTGATGAATATGCTCGATCCGACTGCGATCGCATCTGAGTCAGACTACAGTAAAAGTGAGATTCGCGATCTTTATGTCCGTCGTTTTAAAAAGGATTTTAAAGACCAGTTAGCTAAGAATTTTCCCGAACGTCAGGCGATCGCAATTGAAAGTAATGCCTCTGGTTTAGAAGAATCGGCTTTTGAGATTCTCAACAATTTGAAACTCTCTTCCATTAACAAGAAGGGGAAAACAGGAATGTTGTTTAAGACAACTCTGTTGAAAACCACGTTGTCTAGTCCGATGGCTTGCTTGGAAACAGTTGTTAGACGGATTAGGAAACTGAAGGAAGAGGGAAGTAGAGAAAATAGACGCGGCGAAGATGTCCAAGAGTTAAGGTGTTTGCAGGGAATTTTGGAGAAAATTACTGCTGCGGAGTTTTCTAAGTATCAGCAACTACTATCTTTAATTCAGAAAAAAACCAATAACGGGTTTGGTTGGAAAGGAAAAGACGCAACAGACCGCATCATAATCTTTACCGAGCGTTTAGAAACAATGCGCTTTCTCAAAGAGAATTTAGTTGTCGGGGACAACCCTTGATTAATAAGTGGTTGGGAGTAGTGTTTGATAAGAATAAATTTGTCAGAGTTGAAGAATTTACCGCTACTCGCGATCGCACTAATCTTGACAAAGAACCTATACCAAACAGCAATCAAGAGATAGACGAGTCTTTATTAGAGTTGCGAGACAGCGCGGTGGGTCGAGACCCCGCGTCGCCGTCAGGCGCAAGGGAATGCTCGACTTGCGGTTTCACCGACATAAAGTGACTGTCGAGCTTGCGATCGCAAGCTGTAGACGAAGCAACTAAAAATATTCTCGCAGCAGATAAAGAGTATAATGATCGCATTAATCCCGTACTTTCTCAACAATTAGATCGTTTAGAACAGCTTAGATGGGAACATAACCGACAGCTTGAACTGAAATTTGAGAATACAAGCGCAATTACAGAAAGTAAAAAGCAGAAAGAGCAGAACCGCATCAAGCGCATTTTTGATGATTACTACTCCTGGGTAGAAGAAAGCACCATCACTGAGAAAGTTCCTTACATAAAGATTGTTGCAGTTTTGAGAGGTAGTGGGTGATCGGTAATTCCAACTTATTACTTATTACCTCTTACTTATTACTTAAACTATGGTTTTAACTGGAATTATTAACGAAAACGAATTTTATTCCCACCATTATCTTGATGCTATTTTACAAAACGATCTTAAAGATGTTGTAAGACGCTAGAATGAGCTAGCAGAAGAGACTGGGGATAAGTCGCCACCAAAAGCGATCGCATCTCCGAAGGTTGATTATTTTAAAACTCGCAGTCAGATAAGCCAAGAAAAAGATATTCAAGAGCGGTTATTGCTTCAAAGAAAATGGTTGACGATCCAAAAGGAGGAAATTTAAGAAGCCATATTTATCAGCGATTGAGAAATCATTTTCAATTTCAAAATCAGTTCATACTTTTTCCCATAGGGCATAGAAACAAATACAGTATTAATATTTTCGGGAGACAACAAGAACAAGCTAACTTTATAAATATTTCTAACCTTTTTGCTGCAAAAACAATTGATGCTTGTTACGAACACGACGGAGAAGGGAAAGTTGGCGGAATTAAAAATGATGATAATCAATGGAATTTAGAAGGTCATCAAAAAAGAATCATTAAAGTTAATGAAGATAAACTTGCTCTCTTTGCCAAACTTTATGATGGAGAAAATACACCTGCTCTAGAAGCTCGTCTTCCCGCACTTCATTCTCAACAATTATTGAGTGTATTAGAAAAGTTTGCTGCACAACCCAAGCGATTAAAAGATTTAGAAGGGCAGTATTACTCCACAGTAATGTTTGACGAAACAAATTCTCGTAAAGATGGAACAATTAAGCGAAAAACTTGTTTTCCTGAATCTTACAAAGGTTTGATTATTTCGGGTCCTCATCTTTATGTAGGAAATCCTTTATATAAAACACCCAGAGAAATCTGCACAGAGAAAGGACACTATGATGTCTTAGATTTAACAAATATCTCTAATGATTATCTACCTCGCACTAACTATATTCCAGCTTGCGACGCACATGAATATCAAAATCGCATTCCTAGAGTTACTTGGATTGAACAAGGAGAAAGCGAGTCGAAAAAGGTAACCGAATATTATCGTTTAGCGTTTAGAGGAATGCTGCCTCCCGCTAATGAAAGAACTTTAATAGGCGCAGTTATTCCTAAAGGTGAAGCACATATAAACGGATGTAGAAGTTATGCTTTTGCAGATCGATATACAGATCGATTAATAGTTTTTGCTTCTTTTACCTGTTCCTTAGCGTATGACTTTCTAGTCAAATCAACAGGAAAAACAAACCTCCATCAAACCTTAGATGATTTTCCTCCTCCGTGATGAATTGGGAGACGAACAGACACGAGCTTTAGCGAATGGTCAAAGTGTACTAGTAGAACGAAGTGGCGGTAATAGTTTTACGCTTACTAATTACGCTTACTAATATAGATTGTTCGGGTGGCACGCCAATCGCCTATATGAATGACGTTCCACTAAATGGAACAGTGCAGCCTGGATCGATGATTGACGAAGCCATATCTCATACTTGTAAATCTTAAAGTAAAAAACTTATTGTGGAAAATATACACGAAACTAAAGGCTTTATGTATTAATGCTATAAAGATTCTGGGTAATATAATTACAAAGAAGCTAATGAAACGAGGTACTTGATTGAGCTAATAATAGACAATGAACTTGCACCTAAATCAAAATTCAGTTCTTTATTAGGAGAAATAGAAATAATTATCAAAATGTTAGTTTCAATTACCAAGAAATTAAAAGCCAAAGAAAATTAACCCACTACCCACTACCCACTACCTAGTCTTATTAGATTAAGAGCGTGCGTAACATCAGTTATTAAGACAGATTCAATTATAATTTAGTAAATAGCTGTATGTTACTGATATTCTAAATGCTTAATAGCGATCGCTTTTTGATCTCAAATGAATAATTAGAAAATTATCTAAATAGAAATTAGTTAGCAAGTAAGCCAATATAGCATTTCTCAGTTTACTGAAGTACATCTAACTTCTGCCTAGCTGCGGCGAACAAGTCTTGTTGCCTTCTGCCTTAAAACGATTTACTTTGTACCTGACTAATTTGAGAACCGCTATAACTATATTGAATCATAATCACTCTTCAGAACTCGATCATCAGAGTCGTTTTTGGCGGTTGGCAATAGTTAATATTTTGTCTAACTTAATGGTGCCGTTAGCTAGCTTAGTTGATGTAGCATTTTTAGGACATTTGACAGAAATTCGTCATTTAGCAGGAGTGGCGATCGCCACTATCCTATTTAACTATCTATACTGGACTTTTGGTTTTCTACGGATGGGAACAACGGGTTTAACTGCTCAAGCAATGGGCAGAAACGAAGCCAATTTAGTTATTTTAACTTTATTACGTAATGGTGCGATCGCCCTAACTCTAGGCATAATTATTCTTATTTTGCAGCAACCGATAAGAGAAATTGGCTTTAGGTTACTCAAAGCCGACTCAGGAGTAATTGAAGCGGGACGAACTTACTATAATGCCTTGATTTGGGGTGCGCCTGCTACACTGTTAAATTTTGTCTTACTAGGCTGGTTTCTCGGCAAAGAACAAGGAGCAAAAGTATTCTTATTCTCTCTGGTAAATAGCGGGGCAAATATTATTTTTGACTATCTATATATTGTTCGCTGGGGACAAGAGAGTGCTGGCGCAGGCACGGCAACGGCAATTAGTCAATATATAACTTTATTACTAGGATTAATTTTGGTCGGGCGGGAAATTTCCTGGTCTTCCTTACGACACAATTTTAAAAACATAATTAATATTTCGGCATTTAAAGCTACTTTTTCCCTCAACAGAGATATTTTAATTCGTACTTTGGCTTTAATATCTACCTTTGCTATTTTTACTAACCTCAGCGCAACCATGGGAACTATGGTTTTGGCTGCCAACACCTTACTTTTGCAGGTAGTAACTTTAGCAGCCTACTTTATTGATGGAATTGCCTTTGCCACGGAAAGTATTGCTGGGAATTTACAGGGACAAGGACGCACAGAGAAACTTATGCCCTTACTTAAGTTAGCTGGTGGCAGTAGTTTGTTAGCGGGTTTAAGTTTTGCGCTCGCTTTTTCTCTGTTTACGCAGCCGTTATTTGGTCTTTTAACTAGTCACTTGGAAATAGTTAAACTGGTCGGTAACTATGTATGGTGGCTATTACCTATTCTGGGTTTTGGTTCAATTGCCTATATGCTAGACGGTTATTTTTTAGGTTTAACCGCAGGCAAAATATTACGCCAGTCTACTCTTATTGCTACTTTACTAGGCTTTGCGCCTATGGCGATCGCCGCTTGGTATACCCATAGATCGCATTTACTTTGGCTAGCACTGGCTTTATTTATGGCAGCTAGAAGCATAACTTTAGGTCTTGAGGTAAAAAGACAAGACGATTCAGCGCGGTCTTTGCGAGAAGTAAGGCGCACTTCCGCAACTGATACCCTGAGTTAAAGGGCATATTGCACTCTCGCGGTGGGGGTCTCCCCCATGAGCGACACAGCACTCCGAAGGAGTACAAAATCCCTTCTTACGAAGTTTGCTCAACGGAGGGAACCTCTGCAACGCGCGGCGGCTTTTGAGAAAGAATACTCTTACTCAAAACGCGCCTTAACTTCGCGCTTCGGGACGCTGGGGCGTTAGCCCCGTTCAAGAAGACGATCTCCTATTAAAATTTAGGCGTTAGTGAATGCGTAATACTATATAGCCTAATAACTAGTACACATTCGCCAAAGACTGACGGTTTAAAAATGCCATAGGATCTACTGCACTATGACCCTTGGGGTGAATTTCAAAATGTACATGAGGACCAGTGCTGTAGCCCGTGCTGCCCATTTCCCCTATTTGCTCCCCTTGATTGACTCTCTGACCAACATTCACCAA
Organism: Waterburya sp.; assembly: GCA_965218345.1. Classification (GTDB taxonomy): domain Bacteria; phylum Cyanobacteriota; class Cyanobacteriia; order Cyanobacteriales; family Xenococcaceae; genus Waterburya. The sequence goes on along the minus strand of CBDCKS010000002.1, from coordinate 2,089,860 downwards.
GATTCTATTGTTGTGGGCATACAGAGTAACGCTACCGTCTAAATGCTGAAGCTCAATCAAGTTGCCATAGCCTCCACTATTCCAACCTGCCTCAATTACTTCTCCTGCTGCTGCTGCTACAACTGGAGTGCCAATAGGCGCAGCAATATCGACTCCTGCATGGAGTCTACCCCAACGCCAGCCATAACCAGAAGTTAATGCTCCTTTAGCAGGCCAAGCATAACCGTTAAAGACCTTTGGTAAATATTCTTCTGAAGGAGGTAAGGGGGGTAGTTGTAATGCAATAGCATCTTTATCTAATAGGTCTGGTTGTAAATCATGTTTGGCTGGAATAGAAGTTGCCGTATCATCCGTCTTTGTAGATTGAACTTCAGAGTCTTCATTTTCACCAATACTGACATCAGCATGATTTGAAATATTCTGCTTTTCTGGTTTAGCCTGATGGCGATACTCATTACGCAACTCCTCAATTTCCGATCTCAGTTTGCTAATGTAAGGATCATCCGTTGAAGTTGCTGAGTCATGGTTATTATTGTGCCGATCTAACCTCTCCCCATCGTCTTCTAAAACTTTAGCTGAAAGCTTGGTAGAGGCTAATTTTAAATTCTCTTGATTTGTATCAGCGTTAAATAAAGCACTATCAGTTGCTCTGGCAGGAATTTTTAGCTCTCGATCGATCTGGATAATATTGGCGTTTTTTAGACTGTTGAGCTTGACCAATTTTGCACTAGAAACCTGATATTTTCTGGCAATTTGTTCTACAGTATCTCCAGGTTTTACTTTGTGAATTTTAAAATTTGAACTAGCTGCTGGCAAAGCAGCAGTGGAAGGTAAAGCTGAAGATTTATAGTCATTAGCGACCAAACTAGATACTGCCTGATGTTTAAGGTATGAGGAGTCTAGATTATTATAGACTTGACCAACAAAAAAATTGTTTTGCTGGTCAGGAGTTGCTTGAGCAAGATTTGCTAGATTTGTCGCTTTGTTTCTTAAAGGTGAAGTAATCAAACTAAAGATACGTGGTAAAAAAGCAGAGCGTCTATGCTTAGTGGTGGAATTAGAGTTTGTTGGTGAAGTCGAAAATTGATTACTAAAATTAGTCGTTTCGGCTGATTCTGAGTTTAGATTTTTAGCCGCAGCTACTTCACCAGAGATCGGCAGATAAATTACTGCTGCGATCGATGTAGCTAACCCCAATTTGATAGTTAAACTGCTGCTTCTGACGTTTTTGGCTGAGATTAAAGAAGATTGATTTGGAGAACTAATATTTGATTGCTCTTTGGGAATGAAAGCTTTGTGAGAAGGCATAATATTAGAGTCAGATGCTTAGATTCTATAGTGGTTGATGATTTGCTTTGCTAAGAGGCTAGACCAAGAGAAAAGTATGATCTAGTCACAGATTACTCCGCCACGTACGACATAAATGCCTGGGGAAACCCCAGGCAACGCGGACTCCTAAACGGACGGAGCCTGCTTAATCAATAGCCTCAACGGGTCGCAGACCCGCAACGGCTACATGCGGCTAAAGCCTTTGTTAAAACAGTTTCTTTAACGGAGGGAACCTCCGCAACGAACTGTTTCGCTTTTCGCGCTGCTGTGACCGTTGGTTAAGTAACTCAAAAATATATTCAACGGAATTTACCGTCAATATATTCAACGAAATTTACCGTCGATCGGCGTAAAAGGTTATCTGCCAAAAAATAACTAGTTATTTCTATGGAAGGTTATCTTAAAACTGAGATTAAAACAAGAAGAGTATAGAAAAAAATAAGATCTAATTGGGTGAATTGCTGTTAGTAGTCTGTCTAATCGCCTCAAATAAACCGATCGCCACACTGACAGAAAGATTTAAACTACGTACGTTAGGTTCGGCAATATTAATCCTTACTTTCTCGTCGCAAGCATTGGTAACTGCCGTCGGTAATCCTGCGGTTTCCTTGCCAAACAGCAGCCAATCTGTGTCTTGATACTTACAGGCAAGATAGTTTTTGCTGCCGCGGACGGTAAAACCGATTAGCCTACCGCCTCTTTGACTATGTGCTTGCCAAAAAGCAGCCAAATCTTCGTGATAGTGTAAATCCACATAGGGCCAATAGTCCAATCCTGCTCGTTTTAGATAGCGATCGCTAATCTCAAATCCTAACGGGGCAACTAAATGTAGCTCGGTTTTGGTAGCAGCACAGGTACGGGCAATATTTCCAGTGTTAGGCGGAATCTCAGGATGAACTAGAACAACTCGTACCATTTGAGCAATTATCAATTATCTAGTCGGGGCAATTCGCGAATTGCCTCTACTAGGCTGTCAAAGCAGGTGGACATAGCGCATATTCCAAGTCTTGTTCTTGTTGAGCAATAGCTTGAATATCCTGCTGAATAATTTCAGGAATAGGCATTCCTTGGCGATGTAGTTTTAACCACTGTTGGGCGGTATTGCCCGTACGCAGTATTTTTTTGAGAGGCGATAAAAAGCAAGCAAACCCTTGTTTTTTGGCAATGGGATACACTTCATCATAGATTTCTTGAATCCAATCTTTAGCGATGATTTTTCTGCCATCTTGCCAGTGGCGTAACTCGGCATCTAAACTGTGGCGTGCTGCTGCCATTTCATTGGCATCAGCCAAAGCCGTTAATTCTGACTGAAGATCGTTTGCTGATAAACTACTTTGCTGTAGAGGATCGAGGTTCAGATTAGCCATCATCTGCATAATTCTTGCCTCCAACAGGGCAGTAATTGCCAAAAGAGCTAAGGGATCGACAACTAGGTCACAAATCCTTAGTTCCAAACGATTAAGATTATAAGGACGGCGATCGCCATTTGGGCGAACCGAACTCCACAGATGACGCACATTGCGCATTTTTCCTGCTGCTAACTGTTCCTCTGTCCAACGAATGAAATGACCGTGACTTTCAAACAGCGACACATTTTGAGGTGTTTTAGGGAACATTTGCCAACGGGATGAATGACTACCTGTTGCCTTGCCGTCGATAAAGGGAGAAGACGCGCTTAAAGCTAAATATAAAGGAGCTTCTACCCGCACCAAACGGCAGGCTTGCATTAGCAATTCAGGATCATCAATACCTACGTTGATATGAATGCTGGCGGTAACTACATCTGTGCCGTAGGTTTGCTCAATGTAGGTGTGATAAGGATTATTCGGATCGGAGCGACAAAAGCGATCGCTCCCGCCTAATGACATGGTGCTACCAGGAATTATTGTATAATTTCCTAAAGTCTGAATGTAGGATCTCATAGCTTGCCGAGGTTTTAGCAAGGCGCACAACAGGCGATCGTAGCCACAAAAAGGGGCGGTAGTATACTCGACATTACGACTGTCTGGTTCACGGACAAAACCATCCAAAGCCCGAACAATTTTATCTGACAATCCCACAGTCTCACCTTCTGGAGTGCCAGTATACATTTCTACTTCAAAGCCTTTGGACAGTAAACTCATCTTAAATTTTATTACTAGTTCAACTGTAAATATATCTGGGCAAACTTAATTTTCTCTAAGAGAATTATCTAAAAAATGATCTTGGTTGGATTTTTGCTGTTTTCTGCCCCTTTGTTCCTACCTCAAGCTTAAAGGGCTTTAATGTAGCTAATTAAACTTGGGGAACAACCTTTAAAAAATATAAGAAACTTACTTAATTTCAGGCTTTATATAAAAAATTTTAATAAGCTTGCGGTTTTTATTGCAGTGTATACGATTTACAGTGTAAACGATCACAGTTAAGGAAGGATCAAAAGATTTAAGATACACAAAATATACTCTCTTTGGGTTAACATTGCTAATTGTTACATTCCAACCCTATTTAACAATAATTTTTTTATGACAACACTTTTATCTACTCATAGTGCTAAACACTACCAGACAGACCAACAGGTAAAGTATTTACATCTAGAAGCAGAGGTAGAGATGCTGCTCCAAAAATTAACTGCCCTTCAAAAACAAGAGCAGCTTTTAAAGGAACTTTCTACTAAATCATCTGAGTCTAGCGAATTAAATGCAGGCTAGGTTTTAAGATAGTCTAATCGGTGTCTCGAATCTAAGGAAGTAAAGAATGAAGATACATCCTCAGCTAATCCTAGCCTTGGCTCAAAAAAATGCTCTCAAGGTAATTAGTGGCTTAAATAATTTCGACCATGAACGAGTAACGTCAGTAGTTAAAGCTGCCGAAGCAGGTGGTGCAACTTTTGTTGATATTGCTGCCAAAGCAAGTTTAATAGAGATAGTTCGCAGCTTTACCAGTTTGCCCATCTGTGTCTCGGCAGTTGAACCAAAACTGTTTGTCAGTGCGGTTAACGCTGGTGCTGACTTAATTGAAATAGGTAATTTTGATAGCTTCTATAGCCAAGGACGAAAGTTTGAGGCAGCCGAAGTGTTAGAATTGACCCAAAAAACGCGATCGCTATTGCCTCAAGTGACTCTTTCTGTTACTGTGCCACACATTTTGGCTTTAGATGAACAAGTCCAGTTGGCTCAACAGCTAGTACAGGCAGGAGCGGATATAATTCAAACCGAGGGTGGCACTAGTATTCAGCCTATTAGCCCTGGTGTAAGAGGCTTAATTGAAAAAGCTGCCCCTACATTAGCTGCTGCCCACAGCATTTCCCATGCCGTAGATATTCCTGTACTCTGTGCTTCGGGCTTGTCTAGCGTGACCGTGCCAATGGCGATCGCTGCTGGTGCTTCGGGAGTTGGTGTCGGTTCGGCAATCAATCAGCTAAACAGCGAAGTTGCTATGGTTGCTGCTGTGCGGAGTCTGGTTGAAGCTTTATCAATTATCAATTATCAATTATCAATGAACAGTAAGTAGTAAGTAGGGTGGGCAGGAAAAATAATTGTGTTTTGATCAGAACCTACTGCTACTAATGCCCACCAAAAATAATCATTTTATCAAAGAGTTTGTCTATCACGGATAAGCTTCGCAAATAGTTCGTAGTCTGTCGTTTGTCCCGTCAAGCGGGATAACATAGTCGGATTTAAACTACGAACTACTAACTACTAACGACGAACTTTTTTACTGCTTTTATGTTTCTAGCAAGCCATCTTTAAGAGCGTAAGCTACCTGCTCTTGCTCTTTTTGAGAAATACCAGGAAACATCGGTAAAGATAATACTTCTTGGGCAGCTTGCTCTACTATGGGCAACTGCCCTTTTTGATAGCTTAAATCGTCATATACAGGCTGTAAATGCAGGGGAATTGGATAATAGATCATAGAAATTATTCCCTGATGCTTTAAGTATTCTTGAATTAGATTCCGCTTTAGCTTTTTACCAGGGCTATCTTGAGTCACACAAACTGTATATTGATTCCAAACGCTATCTCCTCCTGATATGGCTTGAGGTAATTTAACTGATGTAACCGACTGTAAAAGTTCTTGATAGTAGCTTGCAGCCTGTTGACGCTGTTGATTCCAGCAGTCGAGATAGCGCAGCTTAATGGTTAAAATAACGGCTTGAACTGCATCAATACGACTGTTTAAGCCAATAAAATCATGACGATAGCGTTGAGGCGAACCGTGTTCTTTGAGGATTCTAATTTGATTAGCGATCGCAATATCGTTAGTAGTTATTGCACCACCATCGCCACAGGCACCTAAATTCTTGGTAGGAAAAAAGCTAAAGCAACCAATATGACCAATGCTACCGACTTTGCGTTCATTCCAGGCTGCACCAGTAGCCTGGGCGCAGTCTTCAATTATGTATAAATTATGAGATTCGGCGATCGCCATTAATCGCGTCATGTTTACAGGCTGTCCAAAAATATGCACAGGAATAATAGCTTTCGTCTGAGGTGTTATCTTTTGCTCTACTTGAATTGGATCGAAGTTAAATGTATCAAGCTCAATGTCTACAAAGACTGGCTTTGCGCCCACCCTGGTTATCACCTCGGCAGTGGCAAAAAAAGTAAAGGGACTGGTAATTACCTCGTCCCCTTCACCAATATTTAAAGCTTTTAAAGCCAAAAAGAGGGCATCTGTGCCTGAATTGCAGCTAACGCATTCAGTAACGCCTGTATAGTTAGCAAACTTTTCTTCAAAAGTAGCAACGGCTTCTCCGCCGATATAACGACCAGAATTAAGGATTTCGAGAACAGCAGAGTCTGTTTCTGTTTTTATTAACTTATATTGCCTAGTTAAATCGACTGGGGGAATCTTCTTCACTCGCTTAAATTAAAAGTTTTGCTTTAATTGAAATAATTTTAATAAGAATTGTTGTTCAGTATAGAGTAGCGCGAAAAAAATATATTTAGTAGTAATTAATAAAAGTACGCTTGATGTGAATTAGCGGTGAGATCCCCTAAAAGGTTCGACATCAAAAAGCATTAGCTTATGCCTAGCGTCGATCTAAATTCAAGTTTGAAGCAAAGTTAAAATTACATAGTCTAATAGGTACAGTAAAATTGTCCTGTTATATACTCCACGTTTTTCCCGCAGGAGCATTTTAAGGTTATGGAATCATCAGAAAATCGAGAACAGCAGCTAAAAGCAAATCAACCAACTGAGAAATCTAATAACTCTCCGCCTTTATCAAAAGTTGAAACCCTGAAGCTGTTAAACGAGAGTATTGACAAACTTGAGAAGACAATCAAGGGAATCAGTGAAAGCTCAAACAATGATTTACCATCTTCTGCCTCGATTAAGGATTTAGTGAATACTACCCAAGAATTAGCTAATACTGTCGCTCCTGGAGATACTAAGCCCAAATCTCAACCTATAGCTAAAGAAGCACCTGCAAGAAAGACTAATCTACCAACCGCCGATAAAAAGCTAGAATCAACACCCTCAAGTCCAAAAACTCCAGTATCGACCGTTCAAGCCAAAAAACAGGAAAAATTTGGTTTGATTGCCATTGGCGTTTTTGTGATCGCCATGGCAATTGTAGCAATATTTTGGCTATGGCTTCCCCAACGTCAGGCTCGTCTTGCTTCTATCACTCAACCAGAACCTCAAGAAATTATTGCTGATAGCAACACCGTATCTATTCCCGAAACAATCGATACTCCTGAAACTGAACCTGTAGATATTGTCCCAAACTCAACCCCACAGCCAGAAACAATATCTGAACCAGAATCTCCTACTGAAACTGAAATAGCAATTCCCTCAGAATTAACTTCCCCTGGCAGAGTTAAAAACCTCAAAATGGTGACTATTGAGCCAGAGTTGACTTTTACCCCCGAACAAACTTTAATTGCAGCTTTACAGACCAAAATTACTAAGATAAGTCAGGATTACAACCGAGATATTGTTGATTCTATTAAAGTTGATTTGCCCCAAAGCAGTCTGTTGCTAAAAGTAACCGACAATTGGTACAAATTAAACGAGTCTGAACAAAGTAAAATAGCCAACGAAATTTTAGAACGCTCTCGTAAGCTCCAATTTAACAAACTAGAACTTCAAGATCCTACAGGTACACTAGTTGCACGCAACCCCGTCATTGGCAATCAAATAATTATTTTAGAGAGCGATAAACAATGATCAATGACCAATAAATAATGACCAATGAATAAACTTTATTCCTCATCCTTTATCCTTTATCCCTCATCCTTTAGAATGTACAATGTCTCTGGAGTAATTTTTAAAAAGGATATAGTAACAGGTGGTCAAAAAATTGAGTAATGCAATCTTGATTAGTATTGCCGTAGTTTTTCTGTGTGGCTCGGTACTGATATTTTCTGCTTTGACTAATAGTCCCAAGCAGCAAGCGATCGCCTCGGAAAGACAACAGCCTACGACTAATTCTCCCCAACTAATCGCTCAAACTAATACCCCCCAAGAGGAAAATTCTATGGATTTAGATAAGGCTAAAACTACAGATTCAGGCTTAAAGTATGTTGTTGTCAAGGAAGGTGACGGTGCGTCTCCCAAAAAGGGCGAAAACGTAACGGTTCACTATACAGGCACTCTAGAAGACGGTACTAAGTTTGATAGCTCTCGCGATCGCAATCGTCCTTTTTCTTTTAAAATTGGCGTTGGTCAAGTAATAAAAGGTTGGGATGAAGGAGTAGCTGATATGAAAGTTGGTGAAAGACGCACTCTGATTATTCCTCCAGAATTGGGTTACGGTGAAAGGGGTGCAGGTGGAGTGATTCCACCTAATGCCACTTTAGTTTTTGATGTGGAATTATTAAAAATTGGTTAATTAAATTGGCGTTAAATAAAATTGGATAATCAAGTAGGGTGGGCAAAATTTGCCTACCTTATTTTTTGTTAAATTACCCTTAGTATGAATTAGCGGTAAAACAATACCGTTCGTTTAAGCCCCCCAGCCCCCAACTTTGGGGGAGCTAGATTTGTGAAAGTCCCCCAGGATTGGGGGATTTAGGGGGCGGATGAAATAACTTAAGAGACTAACCGAACAGTATTGAGCGGTAAAACCCCAGAATAATTACCATGCAAAGCATTAAACAACTATCTCTTCCTGATTTTTTTAGTAGTGAACAAGTCAAAAATGTTTATCGTGTTCCTTATCAACAGCGTGCAGCAAAAGCAGAAATTTGGGCGAAACAACACGATATTCAGCCAGCAGCAACAGATCGAAAACGAGTTGGTTTATTGCTGATCGATGTGCAAAATACCTTTTGTATTCCTGACTTTGAATTATTTGTCGGGGGTGCATCGGGGATGGGTGCAGTGGAAGATAACATCAGGCTATGTAAGTTTATTTATCGTAATTTGGGTTCAATTACAGAAATTATCCCGACGATGGATAGCCATACGGCGATGCAGATTTTTCATCCTATCTTTTGGATCGATGAGGCTGGAGAACATCCCACACCTGGAACTATGATTAGCTTGAGCGAGGTTGAACAAAAGATCTGGAAAGTCAATGTTGATGTTGCTGATAGTTTGACCAACGGTAATTTAAATCAGCTAAAACAGCACGCTCTACATTATGTGAAGCAACTGAGTAATGATGGTAAGTATCCCCTGACTATTTGGCCATATCATTCGATGCTGGGGGGAATTGGTCATGCTTTAGTATCGGCAGTAGAGGAAGCGGTATTTTTCCATAGTATTGCCAGAAAAAGTCAGACGAATTTTGAGCTAAAAGGCAGTAATCCTTTAACCGAAAATTATTCTGTACTAAGTCCCGAAGTTTTGGATAGTGCCGAGGGAAAGCCCATTGCCACAAAGAATACAGCTTTAATTCAGAAGTTATTGGATTTTGATGCACTAATTATAGCAGGACAAGCTAAGAGTCATTGTGTGGCTTGGACAGTTGATAATTTATTAGCAGAAATAAAAAACATCGATCTCAGTTTGGCAAACAAGATTTATTTACTAGAAGACTGTATGTCTCCTGTGGTCATACCTGGAGTTATAGATTTTACTTCCCAAGCTGATGAAGCATTTGCACGTTTTGTTGAAGCGGGGATGAATCTGGTCAAGTCTGTTGATGCACTAGGGTAATTCGATCGTGGTAGAGCGATCGCCTATTTAAATTTAATATTTTTTGCTTTTTAATCTAAAGATATAGTTAACTTTGTGTCGATATATGTATAAGTTTATAGAATTATTTACTTTAACTAACTAAACTGTAATGTAGTTCTTTATTCCCACCCTGTATTTATACCTTAATGAAAGGTAAATTAATCCAAAACAAATACTTTGTTTTACGAACTTTAGGCAAGGATCAGTTTAGCGAAACTTTTTTGGCTAAGGATCGAAGTAAATTTTCATTCCGCCGTTATGTTATTAAAAAATTTCGCCCAATTTTAGGCAATCCTTATGCAGAGGGGATGAGGCTTTTGTTTAACCAAGAAGCCACTATTTTAAAACGTCTTAGTGGTGTAAATCCGCAAATTCCGCGGCTGTATGAATATTTTATGGACGGAGAGGATTTTTATCTAGTTCGCGAGTGGATTAACGGCATTACTCTAGAACAAAAAGTACAGCGTGAAGGAGTAGTCTGTGAAGCAGAAGCAAGGCGAATCTTAGATAGTATTCTTCGAGTTCTCCAATATATTCATAGTTACAACATTGTTTATCGTCAGCTAAAACCCAGCAGTATTTTACTCCGTAAACAAAATTGGCTGCACCAAGGCAAAAAGCGAGATTATCTGCCTGTGCCGATTTATTTTGGTGGTGTCAAAGAATTAGCCAAAAAACCAGAAAAGTTTTATCAAGAAAGGTTGGTACTTGCCAATCAAAAAGAATATATTTCCCCAGAACAAGAAAAAGGACAGTCAGTTTACGCTAGCGATCTCTATAGTTTAGGATTGACAATCATTTATTTATTAACGGGAAAAACCCCCGCACAGTTAAACCACAGTTCTTTTAGCAATAAACTACTATGGCAACATGAAGCACCCAACCTAAAAACTAATTTAGCTAGGGTTATCGATCGGGCAATTTGTCCTAGAACTCAAGATCGCTTTACTTCAGCAGAAGAAATGTTACAGGCACTTCATTCTCAACCTGTACTTATCTCTAGATCTTTTGACGATCAACTGATTAAAAAATCTTTTTTGACTCCCGAAATCAAGCTTATTTCACTGTTGTTTTTTCTGAGCTTGGGAATTATTGGGATTATTTTTGGTTTGTCAAATTTTAGTTTGCCCCAACTATTAGCAAGAGACAAACTGGATGATTCTTCTGCAACTACTGAGAGAATGAAAACTATGTCTGGCGGTTTTAAAACTTCATCTCCTATCAAATCGATTGACGGTTTAAATATACCTATTTTTCCTGTAGGCACCGATCAAGAAAAAATATTTAGTTTTTTAGGAAATCCCAGTATAGAAACCCAAGGCTATTGGGAAAATAGTAAAGCATTTTCCTATTTTGATTTTGCTCCTAACCAGGTTGCTTTAGGCTATTTGGCTGATGAAAAAACACAAAAAGTACGCCAAACAGAAATGACTTTTAATGAATCTGTTGATTTAGCGACAATTCATCAAGCGGTACAAGAGTTGTTGTTAGAAAACTATTCACCAGATGTAGAACATAAAATCGATCGGATATTTTTTAAGACAAGTGCGGAAAATCAATTTGAATTTAAAAACTTAGCAGGCGTAATTCAACGTAATGAGGATAACGGTATTTATATCGGTATCTGGGACAAAAATTTCCATTAACGACCAGAACAAGGGTTTGGAGTTTAACTTAAGTTTTTACTTATTAATTAGCGATCGCAAGTTGCCTTGATTTTGATTTAATAACGCTTCTCCCGCCTCAGCATCCAAGCCCGTCCAGTGCATTAATAAAGCTAATTTAACTTTCTTCTGGCTTTTTTCGAGTAAATCTTTTGCTTCAGTACGGTTAAGCTCCGTTAGGTCACTAATGATACGTAAGGCGCGATCATTGAGCTTGTCGTTAGTTACCGCCACATCAATCATGCGATTTCCGTAAACCTTGCCATAGCGTACCATTGCCCCCGTAGAGATTATATTTAACGCCATTTTAGTAACTGTACCTGCTTTAAGCCTAGTTGAACCTGCTAATATTTCTGCACCTACCAATAAGCGAATATCAATATCAGCATCAATGGGTACTTGTTCGCTGCTGACGCAGCTTATTGCTACAGTTGTTGCTCCTTTAGCTTTAGCTGCCTGTAATGCACCATGAACAAAGGGAGTTGTGCCTCCTGCAGTGATGCCTATGACTACATCTAAGTTTGTTATTTGATTTTGGGCGATCGCTCTTGCCCCATCGTCAGGACGATCTTCTAAAGCCTCAGAACTCTTAACCAAGGCTGCTGCACCTCCTGCTAAAATTCCCTGAACTAATTCTGGAGGAGAACAAAAGGTAGGAGGACATTCGGCTGCGTCTAAAACTCCTAATCTGCCGCTAGTACCTGCACCAACATAAAACAGCCTGCCTCCTTGCCCAAATGCAGCAGCAGTCACATCAATAGTTTTAGCCAGAGTCATACGAGCGTTTGCGATCGCCTTTATGGTTTTTGTGTCTTCTTGATTAAATAAATCGACTATTTCTAAAGTGGATAAACTATCTAAATTTTGACTGTGGGGATTGATTTGTTCGGTCAACAAATGTCCCCTTGACTGCAACTTATCCATCTTAATAATTTATTTAATTACTTACTTTCCATAAACACCTGGCTAATCAATTAATTAGCATCCCTCATACTTCATACTTCAAAGCAGTCCTTCTAGCTGACGACGAATGCGATCTAAGTCTTCATTAGCCATCGATTCTTCTTCTAGAGGCGAAATATCTACACTTGTTAATTCTTCGGTTTCCCAGTTAAGCTCCTCTATATTTTTTTCGGGAGGAATTTCCCATTGTCCTGGCTCGACTATTTTCCAGTCATAGTCAGCCTGACGGCAAAACTGTTCTACTTCTTCAGAATCGATCGCCTCTACTTTAGCTTCAGGAAAATCTTGTGCCTCTAATAATCCTGCATAGCGTATCGCATCATCTTCTTCGTGAAACATCAAAATCGTGTTGCGATCGCCTACTTGAACAGTATGGATTCCTTCATTATCAGTTCCAGCATTAAACAGCAAAATATGTACTAGCATAATCAACTCACGCCAACTCTCTATTTATGCCAATTACAACATAAAATTAGCTCGATAAGGCATTAAAATAAATAATAAATAAAATTTTTAATTCATCATTAGTCTCGATAGTTATTCTAAGGGAACAAATCCAGCTTTTTCAACTATTTTTTGCCCTTCCTTAGATAGCAATAATTTGACGAAAGCGTTTCCTATCTTTTCTTGTCGCTCTCCATTATCTTTGACAATTACAAATAAATTGCGAGTTATGGGATAACTACCGTTGGCAAAAGCCTGTTGATTAATTTTATTGCGCTGCTGTGGACATTCTGTTGGCGTAATCATTTTGCCTTGATAAGGAGCAATTAAATTATCTTCAGTTAAACCGACTGATAATGATTTGACCGTACATTGTGGGACTATTTCCGACGCAGATCCATAATATATGCCATTTGGGATAGAACTTATTTTACGTAAAGCTTCTGTAGTCGAGTCTACATAATTAACTTCGGAGCTGAAGTTTTGTTGATTTAAAACAGTACTTTGAAAAAAATCTACCGTACCAGATGCTTCAGGTCGTCTAGAAACAGGAACTATCTTAAGATTGGGACCACCTAGTTGATTCCAATTGGTAAGTTTTCCTAAATAAATTTGCTCTAATGACTTAATGCTAATGCCATTGATTGGTAACGAATAGTTGGTTGCTATAACAACACCATCAATACCAATTTGATGTTGACTCAACCTAAAGCCTTGCCGTTCTGCTTGCGTATATTCTTCGGGTTTTAAAGGACGAGAAGAAATCGCAAAATCTATCTGTCCTTCCAGCAGCCTTTTAATACCTGTACTCGAACCTGGTTTGTCTCCTAATGGAAATGAATAGCGCAGCTTCAGTTGAGGATAAGCTTGATGAATCTGAGGATTAACTATTTTTAAGATTGGAACCCAAGTAGTACTGCCATCATAGCTAAATATACCATTAGGTACTCCCGTTACTTCTTTAAATGTATTTGTCGATTTAATCTCTTGGTTTGATTTAGTAGAAGAAGATATTTGATTCGATCTTGTATCAAATTTAGTTCGTGCAACAAATAATAAAAACGATGCTAGCAAAACTAGTGTAAATAAAAGTTTGATTGATAATGGAATCCGACCATCTTTTTTGACTAAAGAAGACTGTAGCTTTCTGTTTTTGTCAGTGTTAATAGAGCTTTCTTGTTCAAGAAGAATTATCTGCCTTGACAAAGAATCATCCTCTTCTTGGTTTAACCCCAGAAATGCTTCAGCTTCACTACTAGAAGCAGTAACATCAGCATCTTTACAAAAATCAAGCAGAGCAGGCACGAGAGCTATTTCTCGAAGCGGTGGACAGTCTAAAATATTTAGAACTCTAGTAACTTGAGCAATAACATCAGAAAGCAAATTTTGTTGTTTGAATCCCACCATAAGATCGTCTGCTCCTTGATAAATAGCCCATCGTCGCTCAGTTGAAGAGATAACTTTTTGATTGGTAGAAATCAAAATGATTTTTAAGCTAGGATAGTACAAACGACACCATCGACAAACATCGTAGGGATTATCAATATCAAAGTCAATCAAAAGCAGATCGGGCAAACCAATTTGTGCTACTTTAAGCTCTTCTAAAATTCTGGATACTTGAACATTAGAAGAGCCACCAATAACAGAAATATCCTGGGAAGTTAAAGCTGCTTGCCAAACTTTAAATTGAAATTTTGAGGCTAGAAGCATTAAGACCATTTTGGGGATCATAACTCTAATTAGTAATAGTGTTATAGATGTAGTAATTTATCAACAAATCTAGATAAGTGAATTTTTTAATTAAAGTGTTTATCTATATTTAAAAACTAAATTTTTGTTGAAGTGAGATAATTTTAGGTTTTCCTGACAAATAGCTACTAAAAAATAGAGGCGATTAAAATATCACCTCTCGATTCAAATTACTGATAATTGTATATGATGTTTAGTATTTAATTTCTAGTCAACCATTTTTGCGCGTTAAGACGTTGCACGGTATACATGACCAACAGTTCTAAGTTAACTCTTCTCTCATCAATCATAAAAGATTCAATGGTGCTGGGCTTGTTTCCATAGGTAGAATAAGAGAAAGCTTTTTGACCTGTAATATCCTTATCAGGAAAATAAAGATTGAAGGCGCGATCGCCATCTTGCCATTTTCCTACTACCTGCCAGCAGGGTTCATTGGAGTTGGCACCTTCAATTGGTACACCTTGCTCCACAAAGGTCAAGTCTAGGTCTTCAATTCCCTCGCTAACCATTGCTTCTTTTAATGCTGGAAGATAGTGTTCTTGAATAAACTCGCTAAATGGCTTTTCTTCTATCTTAGGTGGCTTTTCTTTCTTGGTTGCTGCCTTGGCAGCAGGTTTAGCAGTATCTTTTTCTGCTGCTGAAGGTTTTGCCCGATCCTGTTCTTTTTTGTTTGTTTCCTCTGCCATGTTGCACCAATTTTACAGCTTGAGCTAGGGTTTTGCTTGACGAGCGACCCTGCGCGCGGTTAACGGCGCAAAACAAAGGCTTTAGCCGCATGTACGCGCGAGTCGTGAGTGTTATTCTATCACGGCTGTTTTTAGGCAGGTGATAAAAAACAGTTAGCAGTTAAAGATATGATGCGATCGCTCCTCTAAAAAAGAAATAAGCATCCCAAATTATATAGCTGTAAACTGCCATTACCTGTTAAATTCATTGAACTATTTCACGTTTGATTCTCAGTCAAAATTGGTTTTAGTTGAGATAAGTTTCAAGTATTTTAAAAGGACGTTCGCAAGGATTATTAATAGTACGTTTTAATTCTATGCTGCTTGTCTGATCCAAGACTATGATCTAAATTTTATTATAGATATGATCTTCAAATCAAATCAATATCAAAAAAAGGCGCACTTTTAAGTTGTGATCACAATCATCTTTGTAGGGATTGTGAAATCACGGTAAACTCAACATAAAGTTTTTATAAAGGTAATCAGTTGAACTATTTACAGGTTACTTTTATATGACTACTAATCAAAAATTCAATACCAATTCTAACATTGTTGAAGACTGGCTAGGAGGATACAAACTAGAGCTTGCTCTAACTCCAGTATCCAACGCTAAAAACTGGACATTGGACTTCAAGCTTCCTTACAAAGTCTCTGCTGCTTATGGCGTAAATTTAGTAAACCATGGCAACGGTAGCTATACAATGAGCGGTCAAAACGGTTGGGCTAGTCTCAACCAAGGACAATCTATTTCTCCCATCTTCATAGTTGAAGACAAAGGAAAACAAGCACTAACTCCAAAATTTAAAGACACGTTTGCCAAAGTTTCTTCGGCATCTAACGATATCGTTGCTAAACCAAAAGGTAGTGCAAAAATTATCAGTGTAGACAAGGATTTTGGGGGCAATTTAAAAGGTGCGATCGCATCAGCCAATGATGGTGATGTGGTCAAGCTAGGTAGCAAGACTTACTACACTTCTGGAATCACTATTAATAAAGATATTACCATTGATGGTCAAAAGGGTTCTGTTGTCAATGGAGGCGGAACCTTAAAATCAATTTTTAGTTTAACTCAAGGAGCGACTGGCGCAACCATCCAGGACATAGAAATAACCAATGGTAATAATGGCATCTATGGTAATGGCGCGCGTAACCTTACATTGCAAAATCTGAATGTAAACAAGATTGGTATCAATAATCCAATCAGAACAGGTCAGAATAACGTTGGTATTACTCTTGGCCACGCGGACGGACTTCAGCTACTCAATTCCAAAGTACATAATGTAGGTAGAAAAGGCGTTAGTGTCGGAGATACCAACGGAGCGATAATCAGCGGTATCTCAGTACGAAATGTTAATCTGGCAGCGCAACACGCACAAAGCCATGATGCTGCTGGCATCAAATTTTTTAATACTAATGATGTCATTATCAAAGATAGCTATTTCTCTGATATCAATGCGAATAATATTTGGAACGACACCACAAATGGCACCTTAATCAAAGGTAATACGATTGTAAATGCAGGAGAAGACTTTTTGGCGCCTAGCTTTAACAAGAATGTGGGTATGGTAGGCATCTATAATGAAAAAAGCTCTAACTCGATTGTCAAAAACAATAAAGCTACCTCTGTTGGCAATTTTGTAGCATTTAAGGCAACAGAATTTACTACTGAAACCATGACTCTTAAAAACAATGACTTCTCAAGCTTTGAGATTAATACACGAGACTATTGGGTAAATGAAAAAGCTGAAAAGCTTATTGCTTTAACTGAAAATCCAGATGAGGCAAACTTTGGTTTATTTGCCGACGAATATTTTGCCCAGGCTAATATTTCCTGATATTTCTTAGCACTACCTATTTACCAACATCTTCTCTATCTCCGTGATGTATATAAACAAAATTTTTCTGGCTGATGTTTATAACTTATAACTTAAGCCAGATTTTTGCTTTAATTTTTTCTGATAACTTTATTTTGACTATAAAAACATCAAGTTAAAAAACTGTTTGGACGCATAGTAATAAAATGGACATTATTAGAATCATTTGTGCAATATTTTTGCCACCTTTAGGAGTATTTCTGCAAACAGGCTTTAGTACTCAACTGGCAATTAATATCGTATTGACTTTACTAGGCTATATACCAGGAATTATTCATGCAATATGGATAATTGCTAGAGAATAAATTAAAAATCTTAATCGATTAATTTATCAGGTTGGGAGGTGCGATCGCACAATCCTAATTACCAACTCCTTCGGAGTTAAGTAGCAATCCGCTATGCGGATTCGACGTTCTTTCAGAACGGCGGCGAACTCCAGTTCGCGCAGATAACAGATAGCAATTAAGTAACTCCGAAGTTTGTCTAAAGCCTCTTTAAAGACGAAAAAAAATAAAACACATTTCCCTCTTGTTTTAACGAGAGGGAACATTGCTACTTGCTACTTGCTACTTGTGAAGTATCTTCTAGGTTTCACAAGTTTTTGTGCTTAACTACCTAGCCTTTAACAATCGCTCCAAAGTCGGCTAAAACTCTAGCGTGATTTCGCAGTAATCCTAAAAGATTTAAGCGGTTACGTTTGACATCGGGGTTGTCTGCCATCACCAGTACGCTATTTTCACCATCAAAAAAGCTGCTAACAACAGGGGCAATTTTCCCTAATCCGTCAATTAATAATTGATAGTTACGTTCTGCTTGGGAAGCTTCGGTTTGAGGTAACAACTCTAACAGTGCATCATAAAATTCTCTCTCAGAAGATTGCTCAAACAATTCAGGATCAACTAATCCTTCGGGGTTTAATACTTGAGTATCTAAATCGCCTTTGGCTGCCAAACGAGCAGAACGATTGATAGTTTCGTAGATTTCAGTGAGCTTACCATTATTGCGGGTTTCTTGCAGAAATAAAGCGCGATCGCGAACATCTAATAAATCCGTTAAAGTACGTTCGGTATATTCGGCATTACCATCACCAACAATGGCATTAACTAAATCGTAATCAATATTTTTCTCTTGCAAGAGGCTACAGATTCGCTGAAGAAAAAATTCTTGCAAAGTTGCCACAGGAGAAGTGCGATCGCTATGACCCGAAACAAAATCTGCTGCACCCTGTTCAATTAACTGATTCAAATTTATTTCTAAATTGGCATCCCAAATAATATTAATTATTCCGTTAGCTGCACGGCGCAAGGCAAAAGGATCTGATGAACCTGTAGGCACCATACCAATACCAAAAATGCCAATTAAAGTATCCAGGCGATCGGCTAAACCTACTACCTGTCCGTTTAAGGTACTAGGCATCATATCGTCTGCACCTCTGGGTAAATAATGCTCAAAGATGCCTTTGGCAACAGTCTCGGATTCGCCACTCACTACAGCATATTTTTCTCCCATAACCCCCTGTAGTTCGGGAAATTCGTAAACCATTTGGGTAACTAAATCAGCTTTGCAAAGTAAGGCGGTGCTTTCAATTTCGTTTTGCTGTTCGTCGCTAACGTCAAGCTGTTGGGCTATGATTTTGGCAGTATCAATAATACGATCTACCTTATCCCGCATTGTGCCAAGTTCTGCTTGAAAAGTGACTGTTTCTAGTTGAGGAAGATAAGTGTCAAGATGTTCGTCGCAGTCTGCCTGATAGAAAAATTGAGCATCTGCTAATCTGGCGCGGATCACTCTGCCGTTACCTTCAGCGATCGCCTCTTTTTTGTCAGGATCGCCATTGGAAACAGTAATAAAGTTAGGCAAAAGGGTATTATCAACCCCTGCTTGATGAACAGGGAAATAACGCTGATGACTTACCATGACGGTAGTAATCACCTCAGTTGGTAGCTTGAGAAAATCTGCTGCAAACTTTCCCGTAACTGCGGTCGGATATTCGACTAAATTAATCACTTCTGCCAGCAAGTCTGGATATATTTCGGCTTTTGCGCCTAATTTTTCCGCCTCAGATAAAATGCCTGCCCTTATTTTTTCTTTTCTGGCTTCTAATTCAACTTCTACAGAGGCAGATCGAAGAGTAGTTACATAATCTGTCGGTTGGGCAATACTAACAGCGTCAGGATGTAAAACTCGATGTCCACGAGAAGTGCGATCGCTTTTGATAGTTTCTGAACCATTAATCAGTTCTAAAGGCATAATTTCACTGTCCCACAATGCCACTAGCCAGCGAATAGGTCGGGGAAACCTTAAATCTCCATCTCCCCAGCGCATAAAGCGTTTACCCTCTAAGCCAGTAATCCATTGAGGGCATAACTCCTGGAGAATTTTCACAGTATTGCGACCTGGGATTTTCTTCTGGATAAAAGTAAACTCTCCTTTAGGAGTATCACGAATTTCCAACTCATCAAGACTGACACCCTGTTTACGAGCAAAGCCCTCTGCTGCCTTGGTTGGTTGACCATTTTTAAATGCTGCCTTGAGCGGAGGACCTTTGATCTCTTCTTCTCGGTCTGCTTGTCGCTCTTGAATATCTTCAATTAGAATGGCTAAACGGCGAGGAGTTCCATAATATTCTACTACTGCGGGATTTAAAAACTCTTGTGCTAAACTCGCGGGAACTTTATTTTGCCACTGAGCGATCGCGCTACTGACAAAATCTGCGGGTAATTCTTCTGTACCTACTTCCAACAAAAAATTAGCCATGAAATAAAGATTTATTTACTGCCGTACCGTTTAAACAGGATAGCAGTTATCCCCCGTCAATTATCAGCTATTGTGATCTAATTACTTTACTTATTACAATACTGATGCCAAAGCTGAAGAAATTAAAAACCAAAGCGATCGCGAAGTGATGCGGCATACCAATAGTGGAATTGCTAATAGTTAAGTAATGGGTGAACAATAAAAATATTAAGAAAATTAAAATCATTTCTCTCAATTACACTAACCTATTATCAAAATTGTTTTTATTAGTTAATCTTGATGTAAGCATTGATTTTTATGTTGACTTTTTTGTCAACTAATGAGAAAATAAAGAAATATATAAACAGCATCACGGTCATTGAAGTTACTCTCTTTTCGAGATCGGTTTCAACGCAATTTCTCTAACCTTGTGCTAATGAGATTGAATACAAGGTGTAAAATCAAAACAAACTTTTCAGCTATTTTCAAAACTATTTTCTACTATATTAATTGAGGCATTCATGGCAACTCGGACAAATACTTCTAACACTTCTAGTACCTCTGGCAATTCTGATAAAGATAAGGCTCTCAACCTAGTTTTAAAACAAATCGAGCGCAACTTTGGTAAAGGTGCGATTATGCGCCTGGGAGATGCTGCTCAAATGAGGGTAGAAACCATACCCAGCGGTGCATTAACCCTGGATGTTGCTTTGGGTGGAGGTTTACCAAAAGGAAGAATTATTGAGATTTATGGTCCAGAAAGTTCTGGTAAAACCACATTAGCTTTACACGCGATCGCCGAAACGCAAAAAATGGGGGGTGTAGCTGCCTTTGTCGATGCCGAACACGCCTTAGATCCTACATACTCGGCAGCATTAGGAGTCGATATTGAAAACCTACTGGTAGCTCAACCAGACAATGGAGAATCGGGCTTAGAAATCGTCGATCAATTAGTGCGATCGGCAGCGGTAGACTTAGTAGTAGTCGATTCCGTTGCTGCGCTGACTCCCCGCGCTGAAATTGAGGGAGAAATGGGTGATAATCAGGTGGGTCTACAGGCTCGTTTGATGAGTAAAGCCCTAAGAAAAATTGCGGGAAATATCGGCAAATCTGGAGCAACGGTTATTTTTCTCAACCAGCTACGACAAAAAATCGGCATTAGCTATGGTAACCCCGAAGTAACCACAGGAGGTAATGCTCTAAAATTTTATTGCTCAGTCCGCTTAGATATCCGCCGTATTCAAACCCTTAAAAAAGGTAACGAAGGAATGTATGGTATTCGAGCGAAGGTTAAAGTAGCTAAAAACAAAGTTGCACCTCCTTTTCGTATTGCTGAATTTGATATTATTTTTGGCAAGGGAATCTCTAATATCGGCTGTTTGCTTGATTTAGCTGAAGATGCAGATATTGTTATTCGCAAAGGAGCTTGGTATAGCTACAAAGGCGATAATGTAGGACAAGGTAGAGATAATACTATTAGCTATCTGTTAGAAAATCCAGAAGTAGCAGCAGAAATTGAGCAAAAAGTTAAAGAAAATCTGAAAGCAGGAGTAGGATCAAACGGAGCATCTTCCTCTAAAGATTTAGATGCTGATGATGATGACTTTGATTCTGAAGAATAATTAGCTGTAAGGTGTGTTCTCTTAACAAATAGTGAAATGGGAACACACCAATCAAAAGCTTCTCATTTCAATTAGCGTTTGATTTTTATCAGGGTATTAGAGTCATCTGTATATCTTGCTTAAATGTTGGTATTTTTATGGAAATAATCAGAACAATAGAATTTGATCTATAAAATGTTCTTTGTTGGGAATCGAAGAACATCAAAATTGAGGTATCTTAATAAAACCAATAGAAGAAGATTTCACGATCAAATAGACTGGAGACAAGTTATGGGTAAATGAGCCAATACTGCTTAGATATATGTTCTAGTTTTTACCCTTAAATTCCGCAATCTGCCTAAAAATCAGCAAGGCTTCACTGTTTAGCTTCATCCTTCGGCTTGTCTACACGAAATAAAAACACCATTAAAGCAACAACTCCTATTTGAAGAGCAAAATTAGGTAGATTAGCAGATAAATCTTGACCTGTTGCTAACTTAGCTAAAAAGATGAATGCACCAATTAAACCAGAAGCACCAAAAGCAACGTAGAAAAACTTTCTAAAACCTCTGTAAGGAGCTTTTGCTTCTGCGCGCAAGCGAGCATATTTTTCAGGCGTAAGATTGTTTTTTCTAGCTCTAGCTAATTCTTCTGGAGATAAATCTGCCATTTTAAATTTTATATCTTGTATGAATGCTTAAAAATGAGAAATATTTGCCGATAATATTAATATATTAAAGGGAAAAGGAGAGGTAAACATAAAAACATCTACCTCTCCTTTTTGATTGGGGGAATTGATTTTGTTTAGCTCAAAGCTTATTGAACAATTACTTTACCTACCATTCCAGCACCGCGATGAGGCTCACAGTAGTAGGAATATTCTCCAGCTTCATTAAAAGTACTTTCATAGCTTTCTCCTGGAGAAAACACTAAGTTTTTGTGAGATTTGTCGGTAGCATTCTCAAAAACTACGTTGTGGGGAGACATTTTATTATTGTCCCATTTTACTGTATCTCCTTCTTTGATGGTTACAGTCTCGGGTACAAACTTGAGCATTCCGTTGTCGCTACCCATTTTTACATCAACAGTATTAGCTGCTGCGGGAGCAACGCTGAAGAAGAAGGTAGATACTACTAATACTAGTGCGGACAATAACAGACTTATTTTTCTAACCATTTTTGTTGAACTCTCTCGATCGAATATGATTTTTTTTAGTAAACATTTCTGAATACGAGGAATTAGAACTTAGATCGAACCTCTTGCTTTTACAACGATCTGGCTGTATTTCTATTAGCTCTATCCCTTTATTTATATATTACTACACAACTTTGACCACTTGTAAAACTTTGACGGCTTGTCTTTTGACTATTTTGTACGGGTAACACACCATAATTATTCGATCGCAATCAGTTTTTTTGATTGAAGCTTAATAATTTTGAGAGGAGATAATTACTATGTTTGCTAAACTATTATCAACAATACTTGTGTTTTTAACTGCTGCGATGTTTAGCTTTGTTACTCCCGCAATAGCAGGTGATGCCGCTAGCGGAGCAAAAATCTTTAGTGCTAACTGTGCTGCTTGTCATGCTGGTGGCAGAAACGTTATTAGCGGAGCAAAAACACTACAAAAAGATGCCTTAGATAAGTACGAAATGAACTCTCTCGAGGCGATTACTCATCAAGTAATCAATGGCAAAAATGCCATGCCAGCTTTTAAAGGTCGTTTAACTGATACTCAAATTGACGACGTAGCAACTTACGTTCTTTCTCAGGCAGAAAAAGGCTGGTAATTGCTAATCATTTCCAGAAAAAACTAATTAAGTTAGGTTTTGTGTTTTTATCCCCGATCGCCCTACTCTTAGATTGGGGATATTTTTGTTTTGTGAAACAATGTAAGCATATTCAAGGTTATGAAGCAGGAGCAAGCAAAATGGATCGGGGTAAGTTAATCGCTATTGTAACAGGAGTAATTTCAATCTTAATTGCGATCGCCTATTTAGTAGTTGTGCAGTTACTCGATTTTCGTGGAGAAATGATTCCTGCTCCCGTTAGTCAGCTATCAGTGACTTTAGAAATATTTTGTTAAAGATGCGTGTTTACACCAAAGATTTCAAATGTAGCTTAGTTAATCTCTGGGTAAATACTATAGCTTATCAAAGATAAACAGTTTATCTTAAATGAGTTAATTTAGACGCTGGCAAGACACTTCATGCTCAGGAATGCTGGTCATAGACAAGTAATTCAAAAATTCTCATTTATTCAAAGCTTAAATATATCTCGCCAAGAAAATGAGAACAATCAAACTAGTGCCGATCGAGCTGCAAATTCTCAGCTAAAAGAAACATCAGCATTATTTAGTCAGGCTAATCTAAAAGATCCAAATTCTGCGGCTATGGTCGCTGCTACAATCGATACAAGCTGGTATGGATCAGATGGTGATACTGATTCCTCTGGCTTAAATCTGACAGAAATAGTTAAATATTCTAGTTTAGATAATTCAAATGATGCTTATCAGCCAAAGAATCATAATTATCTGGGTAAAATTTTATTTTCTCTTGCCATAAGCTATTGTCTATTTGTTTTCTGGTGGTTATTTGGGCATCAAGTCAATCAGCTTTTGACTACTTGGGCTGGGGGCAAATATTTTACTATATCTAAGTCTGACGAGAAATTTATAAATTACGCAGAGCGATCGCTAGAAGTGATAGATCGTCAGCTAGAAACCAGCAAAGCCAAAGCAGACAAAGAAGAGCAGTTAGTTTACGTACCTGTATATACCCCGCCTACTATTTCTAGCCTTCCTTCAGTATCTAATTTACCTTTAACTGCACCCAGTAATAGTACGTCTACGCCTCAGATTCCTGAACCTGCTGACTCAGAACCTTTAAAGATCCCTGCACCGCCACCACTTCCCCCTGCAACTCCGATTGAATCAGAATCAGTCAGCTCACCTGAGAAGGAGAAAACTAATGAACAAGTTGCTGTCCAACCAGCTATAAAATATACACTGATTGGGATTTTGGAATTGGGAGCCAATAGATCCGCAGCACTAGTTAAAGTTGATGGTCAAATTAAACGTGTTTGGCTAGGTGAAAAAATAAATAATGATGGTTGGATATTAGAATCGGTGGGCAATGAGTCAGCTAATATTAGCTATCAAGGACAAATTCGCTCTATCTCTGTAGGAGAAACGTTCTAAGATATTAATAGAACTATGGGCGTTTTTAGTACCTAAATAAAAGCAAAATGGGTTTATTTGACGACATCAATCAATTCTTAGAAGAGCGACTTGACGAATTTCTCCGTAACAATCCTCATTTAGAATTCCAGGCGATTGAAGAACAGTTAAGAGAACAAGAGCGAGATACTGCCAAATTGATTGCCAAGCTACAGCTTGAAGAGAAAAGCCTGCAAAGTCAAATATTAGAAACTGCCGAAAATATCCAAACTTGGCACAAAAGAATTGGTAAAGCTGAAGCAGCTAAAAGACAAGATCTAGTTGATGCTGCCAGAGAAAGAGAGGCTGAATTACTCAGACAAGGCAATCAGGTTTGGGGACAAATGGAAGGAGTAAAGCAGCGAATTGTTCAAGCACAGGAACTTTTGAAGAAAGTTAAGCAAAAACGCCAGGAAATGAAAACCCAGTCAACTCAGGCAAAAACTTCTGCATCTGCCAATAATTACTCTAGTGATACTGTAGGCTGGGATCGCGGTGCTAATGGTTCTCAATATAACCGTAGTGCAGATCCCCTAGAGGCGGAATTTCAAAAATGGGAAGTGGACGAAGAATTAGAGCGAATTAAAAGAAATATGAAGAAATAAGTAACAAAATTAGTCAACGATCTGTGGATCTTTAGAAACTTCAAGCTTGCCTGAAGTTTTGCTAATGTCTTCTTCTAAAACACCAACTTGATTAATTAGAGTTGCAGTTTGATATAAAGCATCGTCAGTTGCCGACTCTTGACGAAACATTGCCATCATTCCTTTTTCATAGTTAGATGCGATCGCCAAAAAAGCTCCACCTAAAATATAAATAGGCAAAGGCAGCATAAACTGCTTTAACCAAATACTAAATTCAGCCAACACAAACAAAATCCCTACACCAATCAACCAAGCTTTCATATTTACCGTTCTTTATTGTTAGATCAAATGCTTGAAATATTAATTGTTAATTGCTCATTGTTCATTGTCAATTGTTCACCATCCCCATGTTCCTGATTCTCCTTTAAACGGTCCAACTATGTCTTGAGTGATCCAACCACCATAAAAATCTCCTGCTTGCGCTTTGACTAGCTCATCATCGACATAGCAGGCATCCATTTTACTCGGATAAAAAGCCAAATAGTCTTTAATTGGGGCAAAATAATCTGTGGGTGAACTATAATACCAAGCTGCATTTTGTACCTGCTTATCTTTTACAGTCAAATTGTAATAGCTAGCTAACCCTTTCCATTCACAAAAAGAGCTTTTAGAATTGGCAAGCTTAAGATATTCGGTTTTGATGTCTACGGGAGGAATATAGTAAACAGGAGGATGACTAGTTTCTAACACACGATAAGTATTACGGCTATCGGCAATAGTAACGTCATTAAAAATAATTCTGATCTGTTTTGACGACCGCTCTAAACGTGGCGGACGAGGATAGTCCCAGACAGATTCTTGTCCTGGCTTTGGTTCAATACGCTGTGAATAAATCATTGATAATTGATTACCCTTGAACTATCTGTTTGATGGTTGTAAATGTTTCTACACTAATTAAACCTTGGCGATATCCCTTTTGATTGGACATTCCTAAAAACACATCTTCTCCCCCTTCAGGATTACGAGAAAATCTAGGTGAAGTGTTGATATAAACCAAAGCACTATCAATCCCTTGAACAAATTGACGACCCTCTTGATAGGATTCTGTCACAATACAGTCAGCATGACCACTGCTGTAACGATTTATCCAAGATACGGCTTTGGATAAGTTATCTACAAAGCGAAATGCTACTATTTTTCGTAAATAAGGTCTTCCCCATTCTTCAGACTTCATTAACTTTAGATATTCAGGAAACTCACTTACTAATACCTCATCTCCTCGCAGCCTAAAGCCTTGTTGCTGAAGATTACTAAACAAGGACTGTAATGCTGAAGGTTTAATATTCTGATTGATCAATACCTTTTCAATCGCATTAACTGCATCTGGTTCACTATCATGACTGTCAGCAATTACCTGACGAGTTAGTTCTAAATCTCCGCTAAGTGACCAATATAAATAACAATTGCCAATCGTAGTTTTTAATACCGTTGCCGTCGCTTTTTCTGCTACTTGCTGCACTAAACTAGGACGACCATAGGGGATTACTAAATTAAGATGGCGATCTTGGGTGACTAAATCTTGAACAGAGATTCCCGAATCTGGAGAGATGGTTTCAATCGAGCTAGAAGGCAAGTCTGTATTAGCCAAGGCTTTTTTTAAAACATCCGCAATGACTTGATTGGAGTTGCTGGCAACACCAGAGCCTCTGTTTATCAAGCTGTTTCCTGTTTTAAGGCACATTCCTGCTGCGATCGCTGCAAGTTCGGGAAAAGCTTCATGTACTAAAGCGATCGTTCCCAAAGGTATTAGCTGGCAATAAGTTTGAGATGGCTCTAGCTGGTAGGGAGCGTTAATTAAGCGTCGTGTTGGGTCTGCCGATTTTGATAGCTGTTGCAAAATAGAAACAGTCATTTCTAATCTCTCTGGAGTCAACTTTAGCCAATCAACAACTGGTTCGCTAATTGCCATCTCTCGACTCATTTCTAAGTCTAAAGTGTTGGCTTCAAGTATTTGATCGAAACTGTCTTCCATTAACTCTGCCAATGCTGACACACCCAGCCTTCTTTTAGCTGCCGATGTTTGAGCCAATATAGCGGCGGCTCGGTTAGATTCTCGAACTATAGTCAGCAGTTGGTTGGATGAACTTTGCATTGCTTTTTTGTTAATGCCGATAGACTACAAACAGTGCCATTAGCAGCAGTATGATTAAAATTAAAAATGACACCGCCCAAGAAATGATACTCTGGGTACTCAGCCAGCGCAACATTATGGGTAACACAACCACTGCTATAAAGGTTGAAATGCTTAATATGAGTATTTTTGCTAGATAGTTTTGTGTCCAAATATCATAGGCACTTTTCCAACGGTGTCCTGTCCACCGCCAAGATTTTTTTTGATACATTGAGGATAATTGCTCAATTACCTGACCATCTTTTTTGATCTCAAAAATTTGTTGACAGCGATCGCAGCCTAAAGCTTCAGTCAACACGATCGGCTTGAGATTGCCTTTACGTCTACAGGGACAAGGATATTCGCTGCTTGAATCTATTTTCTGTATTTTGTGAGAGCGCACTGGAATTGATTAAAGTTAGGAAAAGTTGATTGTTTGATGTAATGTAGCCTGATTACTATCTATAAAGATAAATGTATTATCTTCTACTCTTGTCTTAACGTTCTTCAACTTAATTTTAATCAAGCTATAAGGTTTAGAAACCTTTTTCTTAACTTAAATTTTTAGATATTTTACTTAAAGCGGGTGACGCGATTCGAACGCGCGACATTCACCTTGGCAAGGTGACGCTCTACCACTGAGCTACACCCGCACTTCAGCCAATTCCTTATTGAACTGTTGAAACACACAGCTAAACGGCTGTGCTATTTACTTGCCGATATATATTATCTCAGAAGATAAAGTTTTTATCAAGTAAATCGGCAGGTCGCTGACATATTTCTTTAAATAAGCTGTCAATCTAATATTTCAGAGCTTAATTTAACGTGAGCGTCCAACAAATTTTGATTTGTCATGTCTACAAAAAACAATTTGGGAAATGGGGACGGGGCTGTGGGCGTTACTGCATCATGTCCACAGCCCCTCATAAATCAATACTTTCTCTAAATCTCTGAGTCCTTAATTTCGATTTTGGTGTTTAGAGCTTTGATTTTTTACAAAGGTATGACTTGGAAATCTACTGTGGCACTAACTTCAGGATGTAGTTTAACTTCTGCTTGATAGTCGCCTGTAGAACTTACATCTGGAACTTCAATACCACGGCGGTCTACCTCAATGCCAGCTTGTTCTTTGATAACGTCAGCTATCTCTTGAGCGGTAACACTACCAAAGATAGCTTTTTGTTCTCCGACTTGTTTACGAATAGTCAACTTACCAATAGTTTTAAAGGCAACTTTTTTGTTTTCTGCTGCTTGTTTTTCTGCTAGTTTCTGTTGTCTATCTTTTTCTCTTCTAAATTCAACTTGCTTAATGATTCCTTTGGTAGCCAAACTAGCCAAACCTTGAGGAATGAGATAATTTCTAGCGAAACCAGGAGCGACATCTACCAAGTCGCCATTACTGCCCAATTTGCTAACGCTTTGATTTAAAATTACGGATACACGCTTTGCCATTTCTTACTAAAATTCTCCTAGTATTAATTATATTTTGTTGTGGCGGTTTAATTGTTGCACTTGAACTTTTTATTATATCAGTCAGGTCTACAGATGGAAGTTTGATTTAATAGTCAGCAGCTAGTAGTAATTGTTATATTTCAGGTCAATATTTTGTAGGCTACCAGAGGAAAGATGGCAAATCTAAAGAGAGAATGTTTGTGTAGCAAAATTCACTATGAGTATTCTGGTGCAACAGGAAACTTAGTTCATTGTCATTGCTCTAAGTGCCGTAAATGGCATGGTGCAGCATTTAGAAGCCGTATGGTAGTCAAGGCAGATGGCTATAAAATAACCCAAGGACAAGAGTATTTGACTCAATATCAGACTACTCCCAATGTAATAAAAACCTTCTGCAAAAACTGTGGTTTAAGCTTGGCAACAATTTACCCCTTGCGAGACAATTTACTGGGTTTACCTATTGCTGGCTGTGAAGGAGAATTCGACCAATATCAAGAGTTTCATATTTTTACAGGATCGAAAGCCAAATGGTGGAAATTTACTGACAACTCTCCTCAATATGAAACTATGCCTGATGATAAACAAATAGTTCACTGCATTAACTGAAGCCATCGGGACACCAGAAACAAAAAGATTCCAGCGATTTATCATTCTAGAGCTAGAAAACTTTATCTTTTCCAGCGATCGCACTAATGACTATACAATTATAGAAATTAGTATGTTTAATGAGCGTTCGGTAAGAAGTAAAAAAAAACTAATTCGTTTTCTCTATCAAAAAATATCTCAAACTGTTGAAATTAATCTTCAGGATTTAGAAATTACTATTTTTGAAACTCCAAAAGCCAACTGGGGAATTCGGGGAATACCAAGAGATGAACTAGATTTAGATTACAAAGTAGATGTCTAAATATAAAAAGTCTATTTGATGCCCGATGCTCAAGGTTAAAACTGGTCTTTCATACCGCGAATATGACCAAATACTCTCGCTGGCTCTTTCAGTTTAGCAGTGGTTTGCAAGGCTGCATTATCCCAACGTAAGAAAGGATTGGTCTGCTTTTCCACACCTAATAGCGATGGAACAGTTGCAGTTCCTTTGCTACGAGCCTCTTGTACTGCTTGATATCTGTTGTGTAAATCTAAATTATCTCGATCTACCGTCAGGGCAAATTTTAAATTATTGAGAGTATATTCATGAGCGCACCACACGCGAGTATTATCGGGAAGCTGGCGCAATTTATCAATAGAATCAACCATTTGAGCAGGAGTTCCTTCAAACAACCTGCCACATCCACCTGCAAAAATTGTATCACCACAGAACAATTCTCCTGTTTCTGCTGGAGCTGCAGGCGCAAAGTAATAGGCAATATGTCCAGAGGTATGACCAGGCACAAAAAACACCTGACCTATTCTATTGGCAAACTCTACAGTATCTCCCTCATTTAATAATACCTGCTGGTGGGGAATTCTACCTTTATCCTCAGCACCACCATAAACACAAAGATCGGGAAAATGCTTAATCAATTTATTGTTGCCACCCACATGATCCAAATGATGATGGGTATTGAAAATGGAGATTAGTTGAGCATTGATAGTTGCTAAATAGTCCAATACAGGATCGGCTACTGCGGGATCTACTACCGCAGCAGTTTTTTGCAAAGGATCGTACAAAACAAAGATATAGTTATCTGCTAAAGCAGGAATACGCTTAATTTCCATGTTGAGAATGTTTGATGAGGATTATACTCTCGACGTTTTGAGTAACTATATTTCATCATATTAGATAAATACTCGGTTATCTTAGTACAGATAATAATTCTAAGTTACAAGGTTTTGTTATTAATAATGAATAATGTGCAAAATTCAAATAGATTATGTTTAATAACTCAACTAATAAATTTATATTTGACTTTGTTAAAAAAAAGCCTATCTATTTTTTGACATCATTTTCTCTAAGTATAGTTGGTAGTTTATTAAATATAATAGAAACTATTTGCTTAATTCCTATATTAATTATTATTTTAGACGAAAAACAGCAAAACACTCAAATTAATCAATTAAATATCTTTGACTATTTTTTTTCTTCATTTAGTAATTTGACAGGAGAATATAAGCTTGTAATTATTATTATTTTTATGTTTGTAGTAATTATTTTGAAAAATTGCGCAACATATTTAAATTCTATAGTAAATATTAAGCATACCAATTATTTAGTCTATCAAATGAAAAATCAAGGCTATAATTTGCTGGCTAGAGTAAATTTAAATTATTATCAAAATAATAAAACAGGAGATATATTATTTAAGTTAAATCGAGAGATAGACAAAACCGCGATCGCTATCAAAAGCTGTCAAAATATATTAATTATTTCAACTATTATTATTCTTCTGACTATTTTTCTTCTATTTATATCTTGGCAGTTAACTTTTGTCTGTATATTTCTTTTGGGGTTAATTGCCTTAATCAATCAATTTATTGTTACCACCGCTCAAAGATCGGCAACAATACTATATCAAAAATCTAAAGCTTATAATCGCAAATCGGTAGAATTTTTAACAGGGATTCGCTCAATTAAAACTATTGGTAATGAAACTAGAGAATATCAATCGATAACTCGACTAATTAAGGACAAAGATCGGGCGCAATTAAATACCTTAGCAGTCTCAGCAATAATCAGCCCTATAAACGAAATTCTAGGTATGATAATGATTGCGACTCTATTAATTATAGTTCCATACTTATATAATCAGTCAATCCATAACCTAGCACTAACTTTCTTAATTTATTTGGTAGTTTTATGCAGATTACTACCTTTTTTTGCTCAACTAAACAATGCTCGTACTCAATTTTATAATAGTATTGCCAGCGCAGAAAAGGTTGCCAATTTCTTAGAGGAAACTGATAAGCCTATTCTAAAATCAGGAACGATTAAGTTTGTAGAATTGAGTTCTGGTATAGAGTTTCAAAAGGTGACTTTTGCTTATCCTAATCATGCTCAAATAATTCTCGATAAAGTTGATTTGTGGATTCCTCAAGGGCAAACGATCGCTTTAGTTGGTTTGTCTAAAATAGGCAAGTTAATAATTACAGAACTATTACCAAGATTTCATGAGCCAATAGATGGTCAAATTTTAATTGATGGTAAAAATATTGCCGAATATGATATTACAAGCTTGAGAAAAGCGATCGCAATAGTGAATAACAATACATTTTTCTTTAATAATTCTTTAGCATATAATATTACCTACGGATTGAAAAATATTAGTGAATTAGACATTATAAATGCTATTAAAAAAGTTAATATTTATGAGTTTGTTAGCCAATTACCAGATGGCTTAGATACAGAAATCGGGCTAAACGGTGTCTTACTTACTGAAGGACAAAAACAAAGATTGGCTATAGCTAGAGCTATATTACATGATGCAAAAATTTTAATTCTTGATGAATCTAGTCTAGGGGTAGATATTTTTGAAGATTTCTTAGTTCAAGAAACAATCAAAGAGTTATGTTGCGATCGCACAACCTTAATTATTGCTCAAAGGTTGACTACTATTCAACAAGCCGATCGAATAATTGTCTTAAATAAAGGTCGAGTAACTGAAGTTGGTACCCATGCAGAATTACTTCGTCAGGGAAATTTTTATAATCGTTGGTATTCAATGCAGTTCAAAACCAATAATCAGTCTCGTCAACTAAAATTGGCTCAAA
Source organism: Waterburya sp. (assembly GCA_965218345.1). Classification (GTDB taxonomy): domain Bacteria; phylum Cyanobacteriota; class Cyanobacteriia; order Cyanobacteriales; family Xenococcaceae; genus Waterburya. Next base: position 2,057,538 of record CBDCKS010000002.1, on the reverse strand, counting down.
AAATTGCCAAAAAATTAGCTAGCCAAACACAGAGTAATCTTTCTACTGAAATTCGTCAGAATTTTGATTCACTTCTAAGCTATATGCAGTTGTTCAACGAAGAAATTTTTCAAGATGATTTAGAACAGGAAAAAATTTTGAATGAATCATATCAATCGGCTAAAGATATATTGGCTAGTCTTAAAGAATATGAACGTAAAATTTCTCGTGACCCCGATCATCCAAATTTATAAATAGTCAATCGGTGATTTTTGCTAGTTTGTGCAATGCACTATCGCTAACGCGACAAGTACGCCAGTCAGGTAATACTTTTGCTCCCATACTCTCATAAAAAGCGATCGCACTTTGATTCCAGTCTAAAACATTCCACTCCAGTCGCCCTGCATCTCTTTCTACAGCCAACTTACCCAAACACGATAACATTGCCTTTGCCATTCCTCGACGACGATAATCTGGTAACACAAACAAGTCTTCAAGGTAAATGCCTGGTTTGGTTAAAAACGTCGAATAATTAGCGAAAAATAAAGCAAAGCCGACTATTTTATGTTCACACTCGGCTACAATAGCCTCAGCATTAACTCGACTACCAAATAAGTCCGACTGTAAATCTTTGGCTGTCCCCGTAACCTGATCGATGAGTTGCTCATATTCTGCTAACGCTTGAATCAAGCTAAAAATATCTGATACATCGTCAGCAACAGCCTGACGGATTTTAAATTCTGAAGTCATGTTGAATAGTTAAGCAGGACAATATTGATAGTATTATTATCTTGCCCAGAGACGCAAAGAAAAACTCACGCAATAGGCTAAAAAAATACAAATTTCTCTAGTTTATCTAGGGAAGCGTCCATATTTTAAGTCTGCTAGTTTCACTGATGACAGTCAGATATAGATCTATTTTTTGTGGTTGAAATAGATTTGCTGCTTGCCAAAAAGTAGCTGTTGTTTTCCTTTAGTTATTTGTAGTTATTTGTACTATGATAAATACAACTTTTATCTCAATTTTCCTAAATAAATGCTGATAAAATTGCCAGTTAAAAATCTGTCCTACGATGTAGATAGTTTGGGCAATATCGAAATAACATTAGTTACCTAGGCTTATATAAGCTTGACTAAAGAATTCGTATTTAATTGTGTGGTGTGGAAAACATGAATATTAAAACTAGTATTTTGGCGGCTCTTGTTATAGCGGTAGCTCCCGCAGCAGTTCAAGCGCAAGAGACTAACGGTTATGAAAACTATAAGGTAGCCTGTGATGGTGCTAACTGTAGCGATTTCAACGTGGATTATCAGCAGCCTGACAGCAATAGCGACATTGCCCAGTATGGAAGCAGAAGAACTCGTCGCACTCGCCGTACTCTTAATAGTAAGTTGAAAAAGATCTATGTGAGAGGAAATCTTGGAGTATTCCTTCCTGGTGGTAATGCAGACACAGGTTTTGGTGGAGGCGGTTTGGTTGGCTATAACGTTACCGAGAACATATCAGGAGAATTAGAACTTTTTGACTATTTTGGCGGCACTGATGTAGACGATCTAAACTATAATTATTTTGGTGCTGCTGTCAACGGTGTGTATAAATATCCTTTTGGTACCGATCCAAAAAGTCCCTATGCTTTTGGCGGTGCCGGGATAGGTGTTGGTGTAAGCAATCTTAGTGGAGACGTTGCCGATGCTGCTGATGATCTAAATCAAGATACCAGTGGAACAGGATTTTTGTTTCAAGGTAAACTTGGCGCAGGCTATCCTATTACAGATAAGATCGATGCTTTTGGTCAAGTGCGGTATGTTAATATATCAACCGACTATGCTGTTAGTGGTGTAAGTGGTGTTGATGATTCTTTCTCTCTCGATTTAGGAGCAACATATAATTTTTAGTTTGAATCACAACTAAGTCACTAAATTTTTGAATCGATTTGGATGGAAGTTTGAATTTTCAAGCTTCCATTTTTAATGTTTGTTTATCGGCAATTAAGCTATAAATATTTCTGCACTACGTCCCAGCCTGTCCAAGAAACATAAACTAACCCAACTAACAGAATAGCATTAGTAGTAATGTGGAGCGATCGCGCCCAGCTATTACCAAAATCAATCTGGTTGGCACTCCAGGCAGACAAACAAATTAGGGCCACTACAAATAATCCTGCCCATAAATGAGTAGAATGTCCAAGACTGCCATAATACCCTACTGTGCCAACTATACCGATCGCCAGTAGCAATAACACTAAAAAAACAATTATAATCCCGCTAATAAAATGGACATTTCTAAGCCAAGCAGGACGACCAATTCTCGTAGTACGTCCATAAAACATCCAAGTTCCTGAAAAGAGAAGCAGAAAGTAAAAAGCGATCGCGCCTCCCATTGCCCAAGCAGCAATTTTCCACAGCCAGATAAAAGATGGTAAATCCAAACCAATTTATTACACGAAATTTTACATCTATACTCTTAGTATAAACATAGAGGCTGCTAAATATAGCAACCCCATAAAATATGCCCTTTAATTTGAATCAATTTTCTAGCTTGCTAATACTTTTATACGGAAACGTTAGATGATGTAGAAACTTCCTGGCTATTCTGAGAATTATTTTTTATTTGCTTATTTTCTTGATTCTTTTTTTCATTTTCATCTATTGCCTGTAGAGCAAGTCTAAGGCAAGGAATAGTATCAGAAAGTATGGAGCTTGCCATCATTCCTGAATGTATTTCTAAAATAGCCTTGATATTTGCTTCAAACACTAACCTTTGACCAGGAAATACGACTCGTTCAAAATACCAATTCGATATATTAGTAATTCTAGCGATCTGAATTTGGCTAGTTGCATTTACATAACAACATAGAATGCTGTCATTTTCATCATTTGGCAGAGGGTCTAAAATTTGAGACATGGCTGTTGAAGAGAGTTATTTAAAAACGTTTTTATTGGCTTATATAAGCTAACATTCTCCGATCCCAATTAGTTGTAAAACTAGCTACCGATGGATATTTATATATTCTTTGGTTTATATCTATAGCAGTAAATATTTTTCTCAAGAAGATTATAAAAATTTGCAAAAAACAGATAAATCTAGGCATATTGCTACAAAATTGGGCAGCTAAAAATATTATTTTGTATTTATATCTACAAAAACCTGACGCTAACCTTAAGAGAAAAAAAGAACTACTTTATAAACATTTTGCAGATTTGGTTGATTGTGGTAAGTAATATCGCTAAAGTTAAGTTATATGAATAAATTATTCTCACCAAAAGCTAAAAATATATATTTGCTTCCCAAAAGCTCATAAAGTTTGTAAAAATTAACAATATAATTAAGCTATGACTCAGCGGATTCTCTATATTCGTCTTCCCTGTAACCCAATTTTTCCAATTGGGGTAGTATATTTAGCCGATCATGTTCATAAGCTGTTTCCTCAAGCCCAGCAGAAGATATTTGATTTGGGTACAGTTCCTCCCTTAGATTTTAATAATGCCTTAGACAAATGTATTGATGAATTCAAACCATCATTATTGGTCTTTTCTTGGCGAGATATCCAGATCTATGCACCAGTCGGAGGAAGAGGGGGAAATCCTTTGCAAAACGCCTTTGAACTTTACTATGCCAAAAATCCTCTAACTAAACTAAGAGGTGCGCTAGGAGGTTTAAAAGTAGCGACTGCTTATTACGGAGAACTATGGCGAAACGTAGGTTTAGTCAAACGAGGACTAAAAAGGGCAAAAAAACATACCCCAGAAGCTCGTACCGTTGTTGGAGGTGGTGCAGTCAGCGTATTTTATGAGCAGCTAAAACAAGATTTGCCCAAGGGAACAATTGTTTCTGTGGGGGAAGGAGAACAGTTATTAGAGAAAATTTTAAGCGATCGCGAATTTCGCGATGAACGTTGTTATATAGTAGGAGAAAATAAGATCAGGGACAGGCTAATTCATGAATGGCCAACTCCTATAGAAAAAAGTGCCTGTAACTACGACTATATTGCTACTATTTGGTCTGAATTCGCCTATTATCTCCAAGAAAACGATTTTTATATTGGAGTGCAAACTAAAAGAGGTTGCCCTCATAACTGCTGCTACTGTGTCTACACAGTGGTAGAAGGTAAACAGGTAAGAATCAATCCTGCTGATGAAGTAGTCAAAGAAATGCGTCAACTTTATCAACGAGGGATTCGCAATTTTTGGTTTACAGATGCTCAGTTTATTCCTGCCAAAAAGTATATTCCTGATGCCATTGAATTACTGCAAAAAATAGTTGATTCTGGCATGGAAGACATTCATTGGGCAGCATATATTAGGGCAGACAATGTAACTCCTGAATTAGCTGACTTGATGGTTAAAACAGGAATGAATTACTTTGAGATTGGTATTACCAGCGGTTCACAAGAACTAGTAAGGAAGATGCGGATGGGCTACAATTTACGGACTGTATTACAAAACTGTCGAGATCTCAAAGCAGCAGGCTTCAATGATCTAGTTTCGGTCAACTATTCTTTTAACGTTATTGACGAAACCTACGAAACAATTAAGCAAACTGTTGCTTACCACCGAGAGTTAGAAACAATCTTTGGTGCAGATAAAGTAGAGCCTGCAATTTTCTTTATCGGTTTGCAACCCCATACTCACCTAGAGGAATATGCCTTTGAGAAAAATATTCTCAAGCCTGGATATAATCCGATGAGCCTGATGCCTTGGACAGCCAAAAAACTGCTTTGGAATCCTGAACCATTAGGTTCTTTCTTTGGTGAAGTGTGCCTTCAAGCCTGGAGGCAAAACCCCAATGACTTTGGAAGAGAAGTGATGCAAATCTTAGAAGATAAGTTAGGTAAAGCTCCTCTAAAAGAAGCATTGACCGCTCCTGTAAAATCAGATCGGCAAAAGATCACTGCTGCTGTTTAAACAACATAATATATTCACTTAAAGGTGCATTGTAATTGTATTCAATCGCGCTTTAATTTAATTAACTAATTATCTACTATGCTGGAAGGTTCAATACTACAAAGATTAGACGAAGCTCATCGTTACGGTAAACGACCTTTGAACTTGGGAGTTTATTACAAAAATACTTTGGTTGCTTTGTGTCACGCGCTAGAGGACTTCATTTTGGATTCAGATAACCCACCTCTGATGGTAACAGCTTTCCAGCGTGGTAAATGGTATCTAGAAGAAGCCGATCGCTATAATGCTCTTGCAGATAAATCAAATCATGTAGTTATAATGGCAACCCCCGAAGCTGGGTTTGATAGCCATCCTACTAGCAAGAAAGAAAACGTATCCCTAGTCGATCTTAAGCCAGAAGATCCTGTTGCCGAAGAGTGGCATTTGATGATTCTTTCGCCTACCTATACGGCAATGGTATTATGTCAAGAACTGTCTGATGCTGATTATGGTAATAACAAACCTCAAAAAGATTTAGAGCGAAAATTTTATGGTTTTTGGACGTTTGAACCTAAACTAGTTCGCGAAACAGTTGAATTAGCTATCGATCATATAAGAGGCTACAATCAAGAGCTAGCTGAATTAATAACAGCTAAGGTAGCAAAAATGACTGCCGAATCAGCTACAAGACAAAGAGATGATTTAGATGCAGTAGTGTCTCAGGTAGTCAAGTATCTACAAGACTCCAAAAAAATTCTTCATCAACCAGAGGAAGCTGCTAGCTTCAAAGGTTTTAAAGATTTGGATGAAAATATTGCGTCTAACGAGATGCAGGCTTTTCTACGTATGGCACAGTTGTTAGATACTACTGACGTTAGTAATCCAATGGCTGCATCTGAGGTGGCAGCTATGGCTGAGGCAATGTCACAACTGTTGGATCTTCCAGCATGGCAGGCAAAACGGCTTTATTTATCGGCATTATTGCATCGCGTTGGACTACCTGAAGTAACAAAAAGCCGTAACAGGCAGTCTCAAACACAAGCAGAAACTTTAAATCAAAGCGAGTTTTTGCCTAAAGCTTCGGTATTACGAGTTATGCCCCAATTAGAAGCCGTATCAGAGATACTCATCCATCAAAGAGAAGCCTGGGATGGTTCGGGAATTCCTGCGAGGCTAGCTTATGATGCTATACCTCTAGAGTCGAGAATCTTATGTTTGCTAGCAGACTTTCAGCAAAAAATGAAGGCATACAAGCAGTATTCTGCGGATAAAAATCCTGCTGCTAAAGCTTTAAAAGATTGTCATGCCCTAGCAGGTAAAAGATACGATCCCAAACTATTAGATGCTTTATCACTTTTGGTTATGGGTATGCAGCAGGGTATGACTCTTGAGACTTATCGACCTAAAATTGCTACTGGAATGTGGTTAGTAGATTCGGAAAATGCTCGTAAAAAGAAGACAACATCTTCTTAAATTATTGACTAGGTAAAAGGTAAATTCAATCTATAAAAACATATAAAATGTCTGGTGTGAATTAGCTGTTCAAATCTTTGGCTCATAAGAGTTCAAGAATGCGTGAGATAAAGAAATATTTTTCAAACCCAGCTCAAATAAATTTAATTTTGTAAATAACACTTAGAAGTTTCCTAAAAAAAGAAAAGCCTGATTTTAACTTTTACGGCAGGGGTTTGGGGAGGGCGTAACCTCCCCAACAGGGGGTCTGGGGGAAAGTTCCCCCAGTATTTAAGTTTCGGTTTTAGAGATAAACTTCATATGGTGTAAAACAAAAATTAAGCTTTTTAATTCACACAAAGCGTATAAAAGCTAAGAGCTAATAGCTGATAGCTAAAACCAAAATCCATCTTCAATAAAGCCAAAATAAAACAACTAATGACCGTAGAACAAATTCGCGCAGGACAACAAAAGCACTTTCCAGGTATAGATTTAGAAGATGAAGAACTAGATAATTGTCAACTGGAAAAAATTAATTTGGCTGGAGCAAATTTAGTCGGAGTCGATTTTTCTCACTCTAATCTCAAAGGCGCAAGATTGGATGGTGCAAATCTTTTAGGAGCTAATTTTAAGCTAGCAGATCTTCGAGCAAATCTTTTGGGTGCTAATTTAATGCAGGCCGATCTTAGCAATGCTGATTTACGCGGTAGCAATCTACGAGGAGCAAACTTAATGGGGGCAAAATTGTCTCAAGCTTCTCTTTCTGGAGCATTCTTGAGTGGAGCAAATTTAACTGGAGTTGATTTAAAAGGGGTGGATTTGCGAGGTGCGGACTTGCGAGGGGTAAACCTTAATAGTGCTAATCTCAAAGGCGCAAACTTATCTCAAGCTGATTTACAGGGGGCAAACCTTAGTGATACCAACCTAGAAGAAGCTGATTTAAGAGGTTCAAACTTGGCTGGGGCTGACTTATCGGGGGCTAATCTACTTTGTGCTGAATTAGAAGGTAGCAATTTAAAGGGTGCTAATTTAGAGCGAGCCTGTATGTTGGGTACAGAAATATCTGGTAAGACGTAAATGTCCAATATCCAAAGAACTTAGATTCTTAAAATAGGATATTTGTTCTATAGTGATGCTGTAAGAATCCAAAGTGATTAATGGCAGAAATAAATAACTTACCTCCAGCTAGTATCGAGGCGGAAGAAGCAATCTTGGGTGGCATCCTGTTCGATCCAGAGGCAATTACTAGAGTGGCAGAACTAGTGGTTAAAAATGCTTTTTATGTTAAAGCTCATCAAGAGATATACCAGGCTGCACTAACGCTTAACAGTAAAGGAAAGCCTACAGATTTTATTTCTCTTAGTACATACTTGAGCGATCGCGATTTACTAGAGCAGGTTGGCGGTATAACTAAGTTAGCACAGCTACTTAACCGTACTGTGTCGGCGGTTAATATCGATCGCTATGCCAACCTGATCGTGGAAAAATATATCCGTCGTCAGTTAATCACATCAGGTCACGAAATTGTCGATCTCGGCTACGATAACGCCACCGAATTAGAAGTAGTTTTAGATTCTGCCGAACAAAAGATATTTCGTCTGACCCAAGAACGTCCTCAAGAAGGTTTAGTCCCTATTGCTGAAACTCTCGTCAATACCTTTAATACCATTGAGGAACTGCATCAGAATACAGCTTTACCTGGTGTTCCTTCTGGTTACTATGATTTAGATGCCATGACTAGTGGCTTTAGTCGTTCTGACTTAATTATTATCGCTGGCAGACCTTCAATGGGAAAAACGGCGTTCGCTTTATGTGTTGCATCTAACATTGCTAGAAATTCCAAATTACCCATCGCTGTGTTTAGTTTAGAAATGTCGCGGGAACAGTTAACCCAGAGACTTTTATCGGGAGAGGCAAGGATTCCTAGTAACCGCTTGCGTTCAGGTAGAATTGCTCAAAATGAGTTTGGACAGTTGATTGACGGTGTAGAGAAGCTGTCAGAATTGCCAATATATATCGACGATACGGCTAATTTAACTGTAATGCAAATGCGATCGCAAGTACGCAGACTTCAAGCGCAGCAAAAAGATCCTTTGGGCTTAGTAATGATTGATTATCTTCAGCTAATGGAAGGAGGCGATAATGATAACCGCGTACAGCAGCTATCGAAGATGACGCGGAGTTTAAAAGGTTTGGCTAGAGAATTAAACGTGCCAATTGTAGCGTTATCTCAGCTAAGTCGCGGGGTAGAACAAAGAACCAATAAACGCCCGATGCTATCTGATCTGAGAGAAAGTGGCAGTATTGAGCAAGACGCGGATTTAGTAATGATGATTTATCGCGATGAATACTATAACCCTGATACGCCCGATAGAGGCATTACCGAAGTAAGTATAGTCAAACATCGTAATGGTCCAGTCGGCACAATTAAGCTATTGTTTAATGCTGAACTTACTAAGTTTGAAAGTTTAGCTAAACCAGGCGGATACTAAAATGCAGTGCTGCTACGTAAGTAGTTAAAATTGGCTAATCTTAAAATTACATTATCTTTACTATTACTAAATTAGCAACAAATATATTATGTTATTTGAGCTATCAAAGTATTAATATTTGAATCAATATTACTAATTTCTTTGCTTTTTTTATCAAGCACATCTTGCTTTTCAATTATGCTTTCTAAAAGTAAAATTGCTTCCTTAATTATTTGACTAGATAGTTTTATTTTATTTTCAAAAACTAAAGTTATTTCCTCTGATATTTTATCAAAAGTTTCTTGTTGGGATTCATAAAATTGTTCCAACCCTTTTTCTAAGATAATTCGCTTGATTTTATCCTGTTTACTTTCACCAAATAATGCTCCTAAGCCAAAACCACTGCCCAAAGCAGCAAGAGTAAGTGGGACTAGTCCAATTCCTGTAAAAGCAAATAATAAACCTCCAACTAAACTGGCCCCACTCAATCCCAAACCGAAACCTACTCCATTACCATCATTGACATCAATATTACTAATATTTATATTTAAACTAATTTGTTGCTTAGAAATAGATGATTCAATTTGTTTCTTGATGTTAGTTTGTCCCTGGTTATCGAATTCTACAAATAAATATATGCGATCGCTATTTCAATAACCGAGTGGTGGAATGGGAAGAGGGGAATTTCGTAGCTGCGAGCATTATAAGAGAACTAATTACTGAAAACTTAGCCAGAGGATTTCCTTGGTGGCATAACTTTACTTCTGCTGTCAGAAGCAGTGATTTATTCAAATTAGTTCGCTACGAAAAACAAGGATTACAACAGATGGTCAAAAACGCCAAATGGGACGAACAAGCGCAGATATTATTCGTCAAAGCCTGTCACCAAGCATTATTACAAATCTACGGCAAGCTTTACGGACGAGGCAAGGAGGGCGAATACATACAGATACAACGAGAAAACGAACGCATTCGCTCTGGTTTAATTCGCTGTCAAAACTCGGAAGATTTTCGTCACTTTATGACAGCAAATTTTTGGAGTAAAGCGGGAAACATTTCTATTCTTGCCGACTACTGGGAAGAATTAATGCCTTTGACTACTAAACCAGACAATTGGAAGTTAGCTAGAGATTTAGCGTTACTGTCTTTGGCAAGCTACAAGTCTCAGAAACGCAAACAGGCAGATGAAGATTCTGCTTTGACAGAACAGAAATTATTAGAAGAGGAATAGAAATGACATTTCACCTGTATGGAAATATTCTTACGTTTCATGGAATAGCAGCCAATATCTGACTAACTAACCTTACGCAGTATAACGGAAAACTAGTAATTTCAATGAGCAATAAAAACAGGACAATTAACCCTTTTTCCCTTTCCCTTTTACCTTTCTTGATGCGCGTACATGCGGGCAAGCCCTTTGTCTTGCGTCTAGATGCGGACAAGTCCTTTCTGCCGACGCGGTGAAGTAGTTGCGTTGCGGGGGTTCCCCGACTTGAGCAAACTGAGGAAAGACCCCGCGTCGCCGTCAGGCGCAAGGGAATGCTTTCCGATGCTGAACCCGAAGGGGGGTTCCCCCCGTTGAGGTTATTGTCGAGGGCGAGCAAACTGCTGAACCATGCGAGGGGGTCGCACCGCTTTCCCAGTCATAACAGATCGATGAGTGCTTAACATCAGTGACTAAAACAATACAGAGGAGAATTGATGACAGTTATCCTTCGAGTTGATGTTCCCATTGCTTCATTTCCTAATTCTCGCAGTCGAGAATACCGCGAAACTTATCCCGTTCCTCCTCCTTCAACTATTTATGGAATGCTACTGTCGTTAGTGGGTGAAACAGACAGATACAAACATTGTGGAGTTAAAATTGCGATCGCTCTTATTTCCGAACCTGCTAAATCAATTAGCTTCAGAAAAATGAGGAGATTTAGATTTAAAAATATCGAACATCCTAAAAATACCAGACCAGATTTTCAGGAGATACTTACAGGGATCGAATTAATTGTCTGGATTGATAAGGGTGAAGATAAAGCTAAACCTAGTTTAGGCGATCGCATCACGAAAGCATTTGCCGATCCAACTTCTATCAATCGATTTGGGGCATTATCTCTTGGAGAAAGCCGAGATTTAGTAAATTCAGTAGCTTTAATAACTGAGGTCCATCTAAAACTATAAGAGAAGGCGATCGCGCCTGGACAGCAATGTTCGCCTTCTCTTACAAACCCAATTAAATAAAAGGTCTTATTACTATGATTGCACAGAACTTAGATGCAACCCAAATTTGTGCTGACCAATTAACCGAAGGCGATATAATTCGACACTTTACAGGAGACGTTTGGCAAGTTATCTCAGAACCAGAATACGTTTCCAATGGCATCAGTTTTGAAGTTCTTTGTCTGGATGTAGAGATACTGCCTAATACTCAGCAGGTAATATTTGCTGCTTCTTGGAAGTTTGAATTACTCGACTATCAACCATTGATGACAGCTTGAAAATATAAAGCGATCGCATTATTCGGTTAGTGCGATGCCTTTGGCTATCTTGGCGATCGCTTTCTTTTGCTTATGTAGTTCTTGTTCTAAATACTGCATAGCTTTTGCTGTCTTTTTTTATCTACATCTTTCACAAACAATCTCAAATCAAATGCTTGGATTTTTCCCTACACTCTACCCAGGCGAGTTACTTTATAGTGGCATTGCTCGCTTTCAGATCCGCAGTGGTAACTTAAGCCCAAAAGCAAATATAGAAGAATTATTCAATTCTAGAACTATCACTGCTACAGCCGATTTACCTTGTGGTTTAGATAATCTAGTCAACAACTTCCCTAGCTATTCTTCAGTTACCGTAGAAAATCTGATTCAAAATCATACCCTGTATCCATTTTATGCGCCATTTCTTCCACCAAACAGAGCAGGACAGATAAAAGATTTGATGAAAACTAGCAAGGGAGAAAATATTCATACAACGGCAGGAATTACAGCAAGTTCCATCTTTACTCCGCAGTACTTTCGCTTTTGTCCTAAGTGTTTAAAGTCAGATTTAGACAAATATGGGGAAACATACTGGCATCGACTCCATCAAATACAGGGAGTAATCTTTTGTCCAGTTCACAAAATACCCTTGCAATGAAATCAAGAAATTGGGATTGAGGGCTACTGCAAAAGAATTACGAGTCGATCCAAATACGATTAGTCGGTATGTGGCTTTACTGGATTTAACTCCATCTTGGACGAAGAATAAATCACAAATCAAGCCTAAAAAAGCATTATTAATCGATCCAGAAAAAATTAAACGACAAAAAAGAAGTGCTTGGCTTAATTTGCAGCAAGAGAATCTAAAATTGTCGAAAACTGAGATTAGAAAGCTTGCACCTGATGACTATGCTTGGTTTTACAGACGCGATCGCAACTGGCTTAATAATAACTCTCCAAAATTAAAACAGCCAAAAGCTTCTGTAAATAAAGTTGATTGGAATGTTTGGGATGGAGAAATATTGGCACAAGCTCAAAGTGCGATCGCTATCCTACTCCAGAAAGAGAAACCTGTCAGAATTACCATTAGTAGAATAGGTTCGAGTTTAGGATTAAAAGCACTGCTTGAAAAGCATCTTGATAAACTACCACAGACTAAAGCTTGTTTGGAATCGATGACAGAAACGGTTGAAGATTTTCAAATTAGGCGAATTAAATGGACGATTGCAAAATTAGATCGACAAGGAGAAGAGATAAAAGAATGGAAAATATCAAGGTTAGCTGGTTTACCAGAAGACTTATCTGATAGAGTTCGAGAGTATTTGGAAAGGCAGATCAGAAGCATTATATTCTAACCTTTAGCTTACGTCGTAGCCGTCGCATTTGGGCTGCTACAACATTGCTAGTAGGTTCAATGCCATACTCCCATAGCCGATATAGTATTTGATCGCGAGTAATAATTTGGTTAGGGTGGCGCATGAAATACTCTAAAATTTGAAATTTTTTATTTGTGAGTAATATCTTCCGCACTTCTTCTAAAGGTTTTTCTACACAAATTTCATGAGTACCACAGTTTAGAGTTATATTACCTACTCGAAGTTGCTGGGGTTGAATAGACAAAGATCGTCTTTGTAAAGCTTTCAATCGAGCTGATAATTCACTAATGCCAAATGGCTAACCAGATAATCATCCGCACCAGCATCCAAACCCGTTACTCTATCTTCAATGCTATCTTTAGCAGTCAACATCAATATGGGTAAAGAATTATGTTGAGATCTTTTAGTTTTTTACATAGTTCTATCCCCGTCAGCCCAGGTAGCAGCCAATCAAAGATGGCTAGCGTGTATTCCTCACCTTTGTTTTTAAGATACCATTCCGCTTCCATACCATCTTGAACCCAATCAACAATAAACAATATAAGCCTCTCGATCTAAATTTCGCTTGATTGCAGCCCCTAAATCTGGTTCATCTTCCACTAATAGTATTCGCATAATGTAAATGTAATAGTTTCTTCCTCAAATAGTCAATCTGGTAAACTCCTATACTGAATCCTGGCAGATTTTTAGGAAATTGGAATGAAATAAACAAAATAGAGAAGATAGAATTAGCTTTAAGCATATATCGAGTAGTCCTTTTGAATTTAAATATACGATCTATAAAAGCTATTTAGATAAGCCCAAACATATTATTGAAATTCAAATTCTAATAATATGTTTGTAAGTAATTTAATTATTAATTCAACTCTCTTAGGATACCAATAAATATTGTTAACACAAAAAGATGAAATCAAAGTAAAATAATCAAACCTTGGAAAAGTCTATTACTATAATTACAATCACTTTGAAGAACTTTTTTTAAATACTCATGACTAATAAATATGTATCAGAACTAAAAGAAACCGCTAAATCTCTGATGGAGAATGGCAAAGGTATTTTGGCAATGGATGAGAGTAATGGAACTTGTAACAAGCGTTTTGAAAAACTCGATATTGAACCTACCGAAGAGAACCGTTGTACTTATCGGGGTTTAATTTTGACTGCTCCAGATTTAAGTAACTATATTAGCGGAGCAATCTTGTACGACGAAACTATTCGTCAATCCACAGTTGAGGGGAAATCCTTTGTTGAAGTAATGCAGGATGCAGGGATAATTCCCGGAATAAAAGTAGATACGGGAGCAAAAGACTATGCTGGACATCCTGGTGAAAAAGTTACAGAAGGATTAGATGGTTTGCGCGATCGCATTGCTGAATATTATGAAATGGGTGCGCGTTTTGCAAAATGGCGGTCGGTAATTACCATCGGGAATAATATTCCCAGTGACGGATGTATTGAAGCTAATGCTCACGGTTTGGCGCGTTATGCAGCTTTATGTCAAGAAGGGGGTTTAGTACCTATTGTCGAACCTGAAGTTTTAATTAATGGCGAACATACTATCGAACGCTGCTATGAAGTGACCGAGAAAACCCTACACGAAGTATTTCGTCAGCTATACGTGCAGGGGGCTGCTTACGATCGCATGATTCTCAAACCCAGTATGATCGTTTCTGGCGATCGCTGTTCCAACCAAGCAGATGTCGAACAAGTAGCAACAGAGACAGTTCGCTGTTTGCTCAATACCGTACCTCCTGCTGTACCTGGAATTGCCTTCTTGTCTGGCGGTCAAAGTAAAGAAAGATCTTCTGCTCACCTTAACTATATGAATGCCAACATGAGAGATCGATTTCCCTGGCGCGTAACCTTCTCCTATGCCCGTGCTATTCAGCAACCCGCCTTAGATCTTTGGCGTGGTCAAGCTGATAATGTGGCTGAAGCTCAGAAAATCTTAGTACATAGAGCCAAATTAAACAGTGCAGCTAGTGAAGGTAACTACAGCGAAGAAATGGAAAAACAGCCAGTAACAGCCTAGATTTTAGAGCTAATATAAACCTAAAAATATATTCTTCTTAAATTACAAGCAGTAATAGGCAAGTTGCTAGTGCTACCTATATGGTACGCGGATCTGATTTTGTGGCTCAAGCTACTAAAGCCTGTGCCAAAGAGTGTGAAAATTATGATAGCAAGCATTGTGCCAAGTGTGCTAAAGCCTGTCGCGAAGCAGTTGATGCATATCAAAAAATCACCAGCGTGGCTGCTTAAAGCTAGATTTTTAAAAGTTTAACGAATGTAATCGAACAAGAGAAAGGGGGGTATTTCTCCAAACTTTAAAACCCCCTTTGTTTTTATGATCTCTACGTTTAACTGTTCTAAAGCTCTTCCTTAAGTCAGAAGCGTGAAGTTTTCATCTTGAAGCCAAATCTTGAAGCTTATGTGGGTTTGGCAATTGGTGCGGGAACAAATGTAGCTATTGAATCTGCCGATTTGGTGTTAATTGAAGACGCTCCTTTGGATGTGGTAGATGTGGTCAAAGCTCTCAATTTTGCCAAAAAACCTACGGCAAAATGATTCAAAATTTGTTTTGGGCAACAGCTTATAAGATTATTTCGGCGTTGTTGCATAAAAGAGTTGCAAAGGGTGGAAACTTGAAGATGGTAGATTAAAGCGCACGGAAGCTCGAATGCATTCGAGCTGTCCGCCGTCGCTTGTTAGCAAGTTAACCACAACCAAGATCTATCAATGAAGAATCAGTACCGCATTCGCAACTGGTCACTCGTTCCCTGGATTTCAAATCCAGGGCTTGCGAGTGAGCGCCTTCCGCGGTCTGAGTATAACGCAGGACTAAAGCTCAGAGGAAGCATTACATTTTGGCTTTCTACAGATGTAGTGAATCAGTGGCTCAGACAAAAAAAGACGGGAAAAAGAGGAGCATCAGATACTTACAACGATATAGCGATCGCGACAATGAGTACTATCAAAAGCGTTTTTTCTTTGGCGGGAAGACAAGCAAATCGGATTCGTTGAATCGGTGTTTGAACTAATGAATCTGGATTTACCTGTTCCCGACCACAGTACAGTATCAAGACGTTTGAGCAGCGTTGAAATTGAATTACCTGTCCAGAAAAGTGAGTCAGCACGTCACATAGTAGTCGATTCAACTGGGCTGAAAGTTTATGGTGAAGGAGAGTGGAAAACCAGACAACACGGTATTTCTAAAAGAAGAACATGGCGAAAGTTACATTTAGGTATAGATGAAACGACAGGAGAGATTATAAGCGCAGTAGTAACGACCAATGATTATCATGACTCTCAAGTTTTAGAGGATATTCTTGACGGTGTAGAAGATGAAATTTGGCAAGTGTCTGCCGATGGGGCATATGACACTAAGAACTGCTACGAGCAAATTACTCAAAGACGGGCAAGAGCAACAATTCCACCTCGTAAAAATGCTACCGTGAGAGTGGAATAAGCTTGGGAAACCCAAGCATTTCCTCTCACAAAGATTCAACAACATGGTAATTGTAAAGCACCAGCATTACCAAGAGATGAGAACTTAAGAGCGATTCGTAGAATGGGACGAACCAAATGGAAACGAGAGAGTGATTATCATCGTCGCTCTTTGGCTGAAACCACAATGTTTCGTCTCAAATGTATCTTCGGAGGTAAGTTGTCCTCTCGCCAATTTGACCGCGAGATACGCGGAGGTTTCCTCCGCTTGTAGAATCGCGGTCGTGATAACCAGGCGAGGGAATTGCTTTTACAGTGCGCTGCTCTCAATCGAATGATTCAAATTTGTAAACCCGAGAGTTATGTTGCTACTCCCTAAATTCGAGCTTGATCGATCGGGTTTGATTTGTCTATTTATTCATGCAACAAAGCCGCTGTTAGCATTATAGTCATTCCAATTAATTTCCTTATGGTAGTTTTGTATTGATTGTAAGGTTGAATATTATTTACTACTTGCGCGAACTGGAGTTCGCCGCCTTTGGGAAGGAAAGTCGAGACGCGAAGCGCGTCTGCTACTTGCTACTTTCTTCAAAGATAATCTGGTTGCTATTTAAAATGACTATAATTTTTCGACCCACTGCCAGCATATATCCATAGATAATATCCATGTCGTACCGTATAGCCCTGTCCAAAAATAACTATGTCTTGGTCTGTTTTTCCCTTCAAGTTGGAGACGATTAATATATTCAGTTAACCCAGTATTTCTAATTTTTAATTCCACTAAACAACTGACAGTATAAGCAATGGCTATAAGTAAGATTAAATTAGTGAGACGTTGAGGATTAGCTTGGCTTCTTTCGTGATTATAACCACCAGATTTACAATCACGAAACATAGCTTCTTAGATTTAGAAGTAGTAATGTTAACGGGAAATAATCGAAAAACCGCCGAAGCGATCGCCCGTCAGGTGGGTATAGTTAGAGTAGAAGCCGAAGTACGTCCCGATCAAAAAGCTGCCAAGGTAAGGGAATTACAGCAGGAAGGTAAAACTGTAGCGATGGTATGGGATGGTATTAATGATGCGCCTGCGTGCGACCTGAAAGTTGCATTTTAGAGTGAGTCCCTAAGAAAGACTCCAGCCTAGTATCCATGGCTGTACCTGCCCGAAGGAGCGTTTCTGGTAACGGAAGGGTTTCAGAGCTAGAGGGTTAAATGTCCAATTGTAATCCAAATCATCTGGATAGCAAAGGGCTAAGGTAAAACAAACAAGGCTAACGAAAGTGAATGTACGTAAGCCCCCTGATCATAGATTAACCAACGATGATTAGGTTAATGTGAAATCTGGAAAAAACTGTCTGTGGGTACAATTTTACGTAAGGAGTTCTATGAAGTGATTCATTATAGGATACCAATTTCTTGTTTTTCAAGAAAGGATTTCGGGGGTATAGTATGAGCCTAAATTTGTTGCATCTCAAAAGTGTAGAACAGGATAATCCCAATTAGATCTTATTTGTAAGTAAGCCGACCGTAAGGAAAGCTTAAATCCTAAGTGGGAAGAGGATGTTAAAGAAGCGAACGCCGTCACCCGATAAGGGAAAAGTAATACATAACTTGACGGATAGGGAATATACCCAACCTTAAAGGGTGCTGACTTTAACAGGTGATTTCAGTTTTGGATGATTGAAACACAAACGGTTTAATCTAGGGAAAAGTTAGAGTGTTGTCCTGGCGCAACGTAACCTAGAGTGTGAGTTTAATTGCCGATAGGACTATAAAAGAGGCGATTAAAACGAAGCATTATGTAAAGCTTATTAGTGGAGTAAACAAACGAAACAGCCAATTGGTGAAATTGCTTGAGCCGTATGCTTGGAAACTTGCAAGTACGGTTCTTAGAGGGGAAAGGAGCAGTAATGTTCCTGACCTACTCGACACTGGCTCAAGCCGATGTGGGTATTGCGATTGGTACGGGAACGGATGTGGCGATCGCAGCTAGCGATATTACGCTCATTTCGGGAGAATTACAGGGTATTGTAACTGCTATACAGTTAACTGTTTTCTAATTTGGGCAGCCTAACTATAAAGGAGCTTCCTACACCCAATTCGCTTTCAGCTTCAATACTACCTCTATGTGCGATCGCGATTGCACCTGCTATAGTCAAACCCAGTCCCGAACCTCCAGTTTGCCGAGAGCGATCGCTATCTACCCGATAAAAGCGGTCAAAAATTCGCTTTTGTTCTGGTTTAGGAATACCAATTCCCGTATCGCGAACCTCGATTACCGCATCGGTACGAGTCGATCTCAAAGCTATGGTTACTTCTCCTTCGGTTGGAGTGTAGTTGGTGACGTTGTTCGTGTGCTGCATCGGCAGTAAATTGTTGAATCTGACGGTAAGAGCGATAAATCGGCATCATTGCTTTCCCAACGAGCCACCATGCTCCAAATCCAATTAGCGCGATCGCGAAAGGAAATCCTCCAATTAAAATTCTTCTAACAATACCTATATAATCTTCAGCTTCATCCATCGAGCGTCCCACCTGAAGATAACCCCATACCCGATCGTTTTTAGTGTGTAGCGGTAGGGCAATTTGTCGATAAGGGTAGCCAGCTTCATCAACAAGATCTGACCATTCTGAATCGCTATAATCTATCGATAAAGATTTGATTCTCTTGCCCGCGATCGCCACAAGCTTTCTTTCTGTGTAGTAATCAGCCCCAGTATCCAAACCAGTCACCTTATCTTCGGTCGCGCTTTTAGCAGTTAACATCAAGACGGGTAACGAGCTTTTTTGCGATCGCAATCGTCGCAGTAACTTAATTCCCGACAGTCCTGGCAACATCCAGTCAAAAATTGCCACATTATATGTCGAACTATCTATTTTCAATTCATGTTTAGTTAATTATTCATAAACAATTGTAGTTGTTTTAGTTCTTATGGCAGATTGACATTTGAAAAAATAGAAGTTGTAACAACTTTTATTGTGTTTGCATACATATAAAAAATGAAATCAGGATGAAATTGGTTTCTTTCTTTAGGCATAAATTGCTATTCATTCATTGGAAAGATGTGATGGTCGTGCAAGCCTTATAGCTTGGATATTGTAGACAACTACATCATTTTAAGTAAAACAATTGGAATTAAATTATGACAGCTACTCAAACTCAATCATCTAATCTAGAATCTTGTATTCAGGCTTGCTTAGATTGTTTAAAAGACTGTGAAAACTGCGCTACCGCTTGTCTTAACAGCGACATGGTGCAAATGATGTCCAAATGTATCGAACTATGCCGTGACTGTTCTGATACTTGCGATCTATGCGCTCGTTTGATGATGCGCTCCTCTGCTATTCATGCTCAAATGTGTAGCGTTTGTGCAGAAGCGTGCGAACGTTGTGCTGAAGAGTGTGGTAGTCATGGTAGCGACCACTGTAAACGCTGTGCAGAGTCTTGTCGTCGTTGTGCTGAATCTTGTCGTCAACACCGCGATTAGAGATGCTCTCTGACCGAGAGCCTCTCTCGCGGTCAAATGGCAGCCGCAGCATAAGTAATTTTTACGGCATTGCATCTCCTTGTGAGTTGTGAGACTAGGCGACTAGGGAACTGTGAGATTATTTGTTACTGATGTACCGCTGACTCTTCTCTAATTGCGAGACAGTCCGTTGCGGGGGTTTCCCCCGTTATAGGAACTGTCGAGGGTGCTACTTTTCACTCATGATTTAAAATCGTCTTACACTCATGTAACTCCCATCTAAAAAACCAAGTAATATCTGCTTGACTCTCTAGTTAACTGTAGAGTTTAAACTAAATTAAGTTCCAATCTATATAAATTGAATAATTAAATACTATGGATAGTGCCACCTTAAAACAAGAAAAAGTCAGAGTATATCGGATGTTGACCCCAGAACATGAATGTCCTTGGGGAGTAAAAACAGTCGAGCTACTCAAAGATAAAGGAATTGAATTTGAAGATCATAAGCTGCGATCGCGTGAAGAAATAGACGCTTTTAAAGCCAAACATAATGTCAATACTACGCCTTAGATTTTTGCAGGTGATGAAAGAATTGGCGGATACACTGATTTGGCAGAAAAGTTAGATAAAGATAGTGGCAATCGCGAACGTCCCGTCCATCAAGTAAAAGTTGCCGAGTTTTTGCTCGGAGAATATCCCGTAACTCAAGCACAGTGGCGCAAAGTGGCAAAACTGCATCAAATTAAACAACAGCTTAGTCTTACCCCTTCTCACTTTAAAGGTGACAATCAACCCGTAGAGAGCGTTTCTTGGTTAGAAGCCACCGAGTTTTGCGCTCGCCTGTCGGCATATACAGGAAAGAAATATCGTTTACCCAATGAAGCTGAATGGGAATACGCCTGTCGGGGAAATACTCAAACACCTTTTGCCTATGGGGAGACTCTAACTAGTGAATTAGCTGACTATGCTAGTATCTATGCTTATGCTACTGAAACAGGAACGGCGTACCGCCAAGGTACAACCAATGTGGGTAGCTATATGCCTAACGCCTTTGGCTTATACGACCTACACGGCAACGTTCGAGAATGGTGTGCCGCTCCCTGGCACGAGAACTATTATGGCGCACCAACCAATAGCAAAACCTGGAATAAAGGAGGCGAAGGCGAGAAAAAGTCTCGAACTCTGCGGGGTGGGTCTTGGGCTAACAAACCATCTCACTGTCGTTCGGCACACCGTTCGGGCTATCGAGAGAATTTATTAAATCGGGCGATCGGCTTTTGCGTGGCAATGAATCTGTAGGGGCGAATAGCTATTCGCCTTAACAAAATTATCAATAGTTAATTAACAGCCAAATGAAAATACAGCACAATATAGCGGGTATCGAAAACTTAGGAGAGATAGATTTCCAAAAGCGGGTTTTTGTTGTTCCTTGGGAAGAAAGAATCTTTGGCATTCACGTAGCGATGATGGGATTGAGTAACCATTTAGAAACAGAGTCCTTGCCTAACTATTCTTTGAGTTCAGTTCCTACAACTTTTGACAGTACCTGGACATGGGGACATCTGCGGATGGGCGCAGAAGCAATGAATCCCCTTGACTATTTCAAATTACGCTATTACGAAAAATGGTTAGGTGGTATTTCTAGTTTTTTTGTTGACGAAGGTTATATTACCGAGGAAGAATTGGATGCCAAAACTGCCCTGTATCTAGAAGATGGCAATTTAGACAATGTACCTTTACCCGATAAACTCGAACCTGCGATCGACGAACAGGTAATGAAATACCTCAAAGAAGGTGATTCTCCCGAAAGAGATGTGGCGGTTAAACCCAAATTTGCCGTGGGAGATAAGATTCGCGTCAAAAGCATTCCCCCAACAGAGCATACCCGCTTACCAGGCAACCTCCAAGGCAAAATAGGCACAGTTGATGTGGCTTACCCTATGGTCTATACTTACTTTTTTGCTACGACAGATGGTTTGGGCAAACCGATGCCAGTCTATAACGTCAAGTTTGAATCTACCGAACTATGGGGAGAAATGGCAGAACCAAATAACGTCTATTACAACGACTTATTTGAAACCTATCTAGAAACTGCCCGATCTGATTAACAATTAACAAATTATGAATCATGACCAAATATGATGGCTTTAGTTACGATCGCGATCGCGAAATCTATAGTGCTGCCCGCGTTCGCGCTTTAGAATCACTCTTAATTGAAAAAGGTATTATCTCTGGGGAAACCGTTGATAAGGTTCTCAATTATTTTGAGACGGAAATGGGTTCTTTCAATGGGGCAAAAATTGTCGCTAAAGCTTGGACAGACCCTGAATTTAAAGCTCAACTGCTAGAAGATTGCAATGCAGCAGTATCAAACATTGGTTTACCTGTAGGGATGTCGGGTGCAGAAGGAGAACACATGAAGGTGGTAGAAAATACCCCCGAAGTGCATAACATTGTAATCTGTACCCTCTGCTCTTGTTATCCTTGGCCGACATTGGGTTTACCTCCTTACTGGTTTAAAGATCCCACATTTCGTGCTAGAGCAGCCAGAGAGCCGAGAGCAGTACTGACAGAATTTGGAGTGGAATTGCCCGAAACTACCGAAATTAGACTTTGGGATAGTAGCGCGCAGATTCGTTGGTTTGTTCTTCCAGCCAAACCTGAAGGTACAGAAGGCATGAGCGAAGCAGAATTGTCTGCCTTAGTTACACCTGAAGCTATGATGGGAGTAGCATTAGTTGATTCTCCTGCATAAATATAGATACGACTAACCACTAACCACTAACCATTAACTACTAACCGCCAAATGCAATTAAGATTTGAACACTTTGCTGCCACTAGCCTCATGGGTAGTGAAGAATCTCCACCGAGAAATAATGGCGAACTAACATTTGCACGCGACTGGGAAGGATTAGCCTTTGGTATGGCTCTAGCTTTGGCAAAAAAGGGACATTACGAATGGGAAGACTTTCGCCAAGAGTTAATTGCTTCAATTGATGAATGGGAATCAGAGCATCCTTTGGAAGATGAAAGTTGGGACTATTACCAACGCTGGCTGATTGCATTGGAGCGTTTGGCGATTGAATCGGAATTGATTGACGAGGCGGAATTAGAACAGCGTACAAACCAGTTAATGAACTGTAATCATGATGAGAAGTAAAAGATTAAAGAAAATACCTGTAACTGTCTTGACAGGATATTTGGGAGCAGGAAAAACCACTTTACTCAACCATATTTTAACTCAGGAACATGGCAAAAAAATAGCCGTAATTGTCAACGAGTTTGGGGAAATTGGCATCGACAATCAACTAGTAGTAGATTCTGATGAAGAAATTCTGGAGATGAATAACGGCTGTATCTGCTGCACTGTGCGGGGGGATTTGATTCGCATTATTAGCAAACTATTAGAGCGTCGAGATAGTTTTGATTATCTGATTATTGAAACCACTGGTTTAGCCGATCCTGCCCCAGTGATTCAATCATTTTTTATCGATGAAATTTTATATAAACAGACAGAACTAGATGCAATAGTTACCGTTGTTGATGCTAAATATATTCAAAATCATTGGGAAAGCTCTGAAGCTCAGGAACAAATTGCCTTTGCCGATGTAATCCTAGTCAATAAAACCGATCTAGTTAGTGCTGATGAATTAGAGTCCTTAAGCAAAAAAATTCGTAGCTTAAACGCGATCGCCAAAATTAAGCCTACCCAAAACTGTAATATCGATATTGAACTTGTCTTGAGTGTAGGTGCATTCGATCTCAAAAATGCTCTCACAATCGATCCTCAATTTCTAGATGAGGATGCTCACGAACACGATCAATCTGTAGCTTCGATTGCGATCTTTGATCGAAGAATTGTCAATGGCGACAAGCTCAATCGCTGGCTAAATCAATTAGTCCAGGCGATCGGACAAGATATTTTTCGCATGAAGGGCATTCTTAATGTGGATGATGAAGAGCGCAGATTTGTCTTTCAAGGAGTCCATATGACTCTCGATGGTAGACCAGGAAAACCCTGGAAACCTTCTGAAACCAAGACCAATGAATTAGTATTTATTGGTCGCAATCTCAACGAATCTGAGCTTCGAGAAGGCTTTCTTGCTTGTTTAATCTAACAGTGAAATATAGACATGAAATTATCAAAGCAGAATTCTTATTTGCGCTATTTGCTATTTTTTCTATCCTTACATCTTTAGCACTACCCGATTTACATAGTTGCGGTCGCTTTAATCAATGCCTGAGAATCTGCTACTGTACCAAAGACTCCCCCTTGCATTTTGACTATCTTCAAAGCTGCTAAATGATTGTCGTAATCCGTTGCCCCCGTACAGTCAGACAGCAGCAAACATTCATAACCGCGATCGTTAGCATCTCGCATAGTAGTATGAACGCAAACATCGGTGGTGATTCCAGTTAAGATAATATTTTGAATGCCTTTACCTTTTAAGATTAAGTCTAGATCGGTGGCATAAAATGAGCCTTTACCTGGCTTATCGATAATGGTTTCTCCTGAGAGGGGTGCAAGTTCGGGAATGATTTCCCATCCAGGTTCACCCCGTACTAAAATTTTGCCACAGGGTCCAGGATCGCCAATACCCGCTCCAATTTGACGGCTGCGCCAACGTTTGTTGGCTGGTAGATCTGCG
Organism: Waterburya sp.; assembly: GCA_965218345.1. Lineage (GTDB taxonomy): Bacteria > Cyanobacteriota > Cyanobacteriia > Cyanobacteriales > Xenococcaceae > Waterburya. The sequence continues at coordinate 2,033,345 of CBDCKS010000002.1, read as the reverse complement.
AGATCGGGGCGATGCCCCTCGCGAGTGTGCATTATGTAAAAGCCTTTATCCCGCATTACTTTTAGGACTTGAGAGATTGGTGCGATCGGCGCGCGAGTTAGAGATAGGTCATAACCCATCTTATCGACATAACCTCCAATACCGCAGAAGTCTGTCTGCATATCAATAATTAACAACACAGTATTTTCTGGGCGTAAATCGCCATTGTAGGGATAGGGGTAGGGATCGGCGGGGATGAACATATTGAGTAGTGAGTAATGAGTAATGAGTAATGAGTGTTATTTGGTAAATAATAGTTTTTCTCTCGATCGCGTTAGTCAATTAGCTATGGTCGAGGTAATTTCGCCAACCGCCGTATTGGGTGATTTCTTTTCCTCGTTCGCAACAGATTAATTCGCCGAGAACGCCTAACACTTCTTCTCCGTCTGCTAAAAGCACTTTACCAATACATAATCCTGGCGGTTCTTGGGTTAAAACAATACCTATACCAGCTAAAGGTACTGCCCAAATTTCTACGGCGATCGCTTTTCCTCCGCCCGTCACTCGCATCATTGCTGGGTGAACATCATCAATCGAAAACAGGCGATAAGTTGGCTCAGTTTCTGCTTCTCTGATGAAGGTGGCATTAACATCAAGAAGATTTTTGTTGTCTTTGAAGCCCCGCATCAAGCCCCCATTTACTGCTAGATTTAGAGTTTTATCTGTCGTATTTGTTGTCATTTTGCTTAATCAAAATTATGCCAAGTTACTTTAAAATATTGCTTCAAACTAGGATTTTTAGATAGTTACGCCAACCGCCATATTGAGTAATTTCCTTGCCTTTTTCGCAGCAAATAGATTCGCTAACAACACCAAGAACTTCTGACCCATCAGCGAGGCTTACTTTGCCAATGCACAAGCCAGGAGGTTCTTGGGGTAGTATTTTAGCTAAGCCAGCGGGGGGGAACAGCCTAGACTTCTACGGCGATCGCAACACCTCTTTTGACCCGCAATATCGCCAATCGAAAATAGGCGATAAGCTGTTTCAGTGGTGGCTTCTTTGATAAAAGTTGCGCCTACTTCTAAAAGATTCTTATTAAGTTCTAATCCCCGCATTAAAGTCCCGTTAACGGCTAGCTTAATATCGCTCATGTCTCGACTGATGTAGAAATAGGTGATTCCTGATACTCTCTAATGGGGGTAGGAAAACCGCAGGATGTACCGTCTGTGTAAACTACTTCATCTTCCCAAGGTAAGCGATAATTGCCGTTAACTAAGTCCTGCATATAGGTATAGGGGCAATCTTTCGCACCGCCTTTGACTGCCACATAACCCCGATGACCGAACTGATAAATGTTGTTTTCTACTGCCCAATGTTTACGAGCTTCTCGCACTAAATCGGGACGCACTTCGGCAGTAATAATTTCGTTAGGGCGATCGCTTCCCGTAGCTAAAGGAATGCCATCAAAATTAATAATTGTTCCTTCTCCCATGGAGTCAAAACTTCCATCCGTGCCACACATACAGACTGAAGCAGTATACATTAAGTTGCAAAAGGCATTGGCTTGATTGGTAATGCGCCAGGAATGGCGAATAGGAGCGGTATAGCCTGCGGTACGAATCATGATTTCTGCACCTTTATAGGCACATTCTCGCGCCATTTCGGGAAACATTCCATCGTGACAGATAATCAGTGCCAGCTTGCTGCCGTTTGGTCCTTCACAGACGGGAATGCCTAGATTACCTGGTTCCCAGGGTTCGACGGGAACCCAAGGATGCAGCTTGCGATAGTAGAGCTTTAACTCACCGCGATCGTCGATAATAATGCCACTATTGTAGGGATTACCGTTGGGATTGTATTCCATAATTGAAAAGCAGCCCCAGATTTTATGTTCCCGACAGGCTGCACTAAAAGCTGCTACTTCTGCACCATCTAAGCGACACATAATTTCTGGATTAGTATCCATAGATAAGCCATGGAGGGCGTACTCTGGAAATACTACCAAATCCATTGTGGGCATATTGCGTCTGGCTTTGCCTACGAGATCGCAAATTCTCTGAGTTTGGGCTGCCAAATCGTCGGGCGTTACTACGTTGGGTAACTGAAGCTGTACCATACCGAGGACGACCCCAGCAGGAGATTTATTTAATCCACCAAGTCCATTCATAGTTAGTAGTTAGTAGTTAGTTGTTAGTTGTTGGTAGGGGCGAACTGCCCTTCGGGTTCGGCATCGGAAAGCATTCCCTTGCGCCTAACGGCGACGCGGGGTCTTTCCTCAGTTTGCTTATGTCGGTGAAACCGCAAGTCGAGCATTCCCTTGCGCCTTCGGACGACGCGGGGTCTCGACCCACCGCAACTGCCTCACCGTTCGCCCTTACAAGGTGTCTCGCTATCTTCTCTCATTTATCCGTCCCCAATGCCCCTGGTGCGCTAGTTAATCTGCGTTTGGGGGAACAGGTGATAATCATAATCGCTAAGGTTAAGACATAAGGAACGGCATTGAAAAGGTAGTAACCCCAATCTATTCCTACCGACTGTAAGGCGGGTCCTAAAGATTGCGCACCGCCAAACAATAGGGAAGCATAAAGACACTGAATTGGATTCCAGCGAGCAAAGATCACCAATGCTACTGCGATTAGCCCTTGACCGCTAGAAATTCTCTCTGTCCAAACTCCAGGATAGTAAAGAGAAAGAGCAGCACCACCAATTCCTGCCAGAAAACTGCCGACTGTAACACTCAGCATTCTGACTTTAAACACCGAAATGCCCATTGCTCTGGCAGCATCGGGATTATCTCCCACAGCACGAACGTACAAGCCCCAACGAGTAGATTTAAAAAACCACTGCATCAAAAAAGCGATCGCGATTCCTAAAATAAACAAAGGACTGATTTTTAGGGCTGCTTGAACTTGAGGAAGATTGCTCCAGTTACCCAAGTCGAGGGTCGGAAGTTGAGGGGCTGCGGGTTTGATAAAAGGTTTGCCCAAGAAAAAAGCCACCCCGCTACCAAAGATAATCATAGCAATGCCTACTGCCACATCATTAACTCTCGGCTGCTGAGAAAGCCAGCCGTGAATTATGCCTAAAGCCATTCCTGCCAGTCCCGCAAACACTACCCCCAGCCAAGGCGAGCCTGTCAGATAGGAAATAGCATAGGAACTCATCGCCCCAGTTAAGAGAGTCCCTTCTAATCCCAAGTTGATTTTTCCACTTTTTTCGGTGAGACATTCCCCCAAACTGACGAACAAAAAGGGTACACTACCTCTAAATGTTCCAGCGATGATGCCTAATGGTACTCCCCACCAACCTAATGCTTCTGCTGCCATTTTATTTGTTCCTATTTGTTAGTCCTAAAGGAAGATGCGGGGAGTACCCCTTTCTCGCTTCGCATATTAATCGTTGTTAATAATTTGTTATTAAGTAGGGGCGATTCGCGAATCGCCCTTACTAGGAGGTGTTTTTCGTTCTTGAAAGAAGGCAAAACGTCCATAAAAAGAATCGCCATACAAGACCATTAAGAAAACCAAACCCTGGAAAAGCAGAATCGTAGCATCGGGAAGATCATGCGCTCGCTGGAGAATGCCACCGCTAGCCAAAATTCCCCCCAGCAAGGTTGCCACTAATACTGCTGCCAAGGGATTATGACGGGCAACAAAAGCGACCAGAATTCCCCCATAGCCGTAGCCGACATTAAGAGATTCATTAGCAGCTCCCTGCACTGCGGCCACCTCTACCATGCCAGCCAAACCAGCACAAGAACCTGCTAAAAAACAGATAGTAACAGTCAATTTACCGACCCGAAGTCCTGCTATCTGTGCGGCACGAACATTTCCGCCAGCAGTACGGGCGGCAAAACCAAAGGTGGTGCGCTGAATCAAAATATAGGAAATGATACAGGCAATCAGCCCATAGAGTAAGCCATAGTGAATGCGAGTTCCAGGTATATCTCCCAAACGGTTAATTTCGGCAATAGGAAAAGTTGAGGGTTTGTTAAGGGAACTAGGATCGTGCATCGGTCCTCCTACCAAATAATTAAGTATGGCGATCGCAATATAGTTTAAGAGCAAACTGCTAATCGTTTCATTCACTGCCCGATAATGACGCAATGCCCCTGCCAAGGCAATCCATAAGCCACCAAACAGCATTCCCCCCATTGCCATAGCGATTTGAACCAGCAGAGGGGGTAAAGATTCACCTAAAGAAAGCCCGACGGCGATCGCACCCAATCCTCCCATAACTAATGCCCCTTCATTGCCAATTATTACCAAGCCCAAGCGGGCTGGCAGGGCGGTACACAAAGCACTTAGCATTAGAGGTGAAGCTTGAATTAAAGTTCTCTGCCAAGCACTCCAGCCGCCAAAAGCCGCCTTGTAAATCGAGCCATAAACTCCAAAGGGATTTGCCCCCACAACCGCACAAAAAATTCCAAAGACAATCAGTGCCACCAAGACCGCACTTACGGGAATACATATTGCTTCTAGAGTTCTACGCCACTTATATTGGTTAATCATCGTTTATTTTTTATTGCTTTAAACGCTGCCTCGTACTCCTTCTACTAGCCAATCTGTCTTTTCTAGCTCGATGGCAGTCTGTTTGTAAGTTTTGCCATTAGGAAGAATGACTTGTCCCTCATTATCTTTGAGTTCTCCCGTATAAATTACCATCGTGGCATCGGCAAATTTGGCTTTAACCGCTTCGGCATCGGATTTGGCTTGTTCGGTTACTGCAGGTCCATAAGGAGATAGTTTCCAGAATTTTTCCTTATAACCACCGCGAACGATGTGGGGAATCTCTCCATTCATGATAGTTTTACCTTCTTTGACCCAATTGGCATACTGAGTATAAATGCTTTGCCAATCCCACTCTGCTCCAGTCAAATAGGCTTTGGGAGCTAATGCCGACTGGTCTGTATGATATCCCGTACAGAAAACACCTCGTTTAGCTGCGGTTTCGATAACTACTTTGGGACTATCAACATGACAGGTAATTACATCAGCCCCTTGATTGACCATACTGTTAACTGCTTCTGCTTCTTTTACAGGTGCAGCCCAGTCACCAGTAAACACAACTTGGGTAACAATGTCGGGATTGATGCTTTTCGCGCCTAAAGTGTAGCCATTGATATTGCGTAAGACTTGAGGAATGGGTTTAGCAGCGACAAAACCCAATTTTTTACTTTTTGTATTGTGGGCAGCAATAATTCCAGCCAGGTACTGAGCCTCATCGATATAACCAAAGTAGCTACTGATGTTTTCTGGCATTCCCTCTTCATAAAGTCCTCCAGCATGAAAAAACTGCACGTCGGGAAACTCCTTAGCTATTTCGAGAATGTGAGGATCGAAGTAACCAAAAGAGGTGGGAAATAGCATCGTCGCGCCATCTATTTCAATCATTTCTCGCATGGTTTCTTGTACGGCTTGGGTTTCAGGGACATTAGCCTGTTCGACAATTTTAAACCCAGGCAGTTCGGCAACTGCTGCTGCACCTTCAGCGTGAGATTGATTGTAACCAAAATCGTCTTGAGGACCGACATAGATAAAGCCCACCACAATCGGTTCATCTTCAGAGGCAGTTTCCCCCGTTCCCGATTGACTACTACATCCAGTCCCAAATTTTGAGGTCAAACCAAAGGCAGTAGTAGCTAAGATACCTCTAACGATTTGACGACGGGATAATTTTAAAACTTTTTTACTCATTCTTCTGGTCTGTTACTAATAAATATTTGCAAATTAAGTCAATTTATGAAGTTTCTGATTTGATCTATAAAACTTACAATCATATGGTTCGTTGCTAATTGTTAATTGCTAATTGCCAGCTGCAATTTATTTTGCTTCTTTTGTTCTCTCTGGCTTCTTCTAGTCACCTCAACCCATCGATGTTTGAGTTGAGGTGACTACTACTTAAATTTTCCTCAATAGACAAAACCTGGAGAATGTTTTCACTAGTTGTCGTCCAGCCTACGATTCCTCCTTGAGCGCGAACCATGTCCAAGGTAAATTGTTTAAATTCGGGAAAATAGCTAGCGGTGGCATCTTCGACTAACAAACATTCATAACCGCGATCGTTAGCTTCGCGCATGGTTGTCTGGACGCAAACTTCAGTAGTTACGCCAGTAATGACTAGATGAGTTATACCTTTTTGTTGCAGCCACGATTCTAAAGTGGTGTTGTAAAAAGCACCCTTACCAGGTTTGGGAATGACTATTTCATCGGCGAGAGGCTGTAATTCGGAAATAATATCATTACCTGGTTCGCCCAAAATCAAGATTCGCCCCATCGTACTCATGTCGCCAATTTTTAACTGGCTTTTACCTCGCTTCAACTTTGATGGCGGACAATCGGATAGGTCTGGTTGATGACCTTCTACGGTATAATAGATTGCTAAATCGCGATCGCGAAATATCTCCAATATCTGCTTTAGGGTGGGGACGATCTTTTGAAGTTGGCTAACATCATTGCCCAAAGCCTCCCCAAATCCCCCAACTTCCAAGAAATCTCGCTGCATATCAATAATCACCAAAGCCAGGCGATCGAGGCTGGGTAATTCATAATCGTAGGGTTGGGCTGGGATTAAGACCATAGTTTAATTTATTACTTATTACTCATTACTTAAATCTAATGTCCTGCCATGCGCTGACCAATAGTATTGATGTCTGCTTCGGCGGCCGTACTTTCATAAACCAACTCCCCTTCACTAATGGCAAAAATGCGATCGCTTAGCTTGAGCAGTTCGTCTAAATCTTCACTGACAAGAAGTACGGCTACTCCTCGGTTTCTCGCTTCTACAATCGAGCGATGAATAAAATCTACAGCACTAAAATCTAAACCAAAGCAGGGGTTAGCAGCAATTAATAACTCGATCTTTTCTGAAGATAATTCTCTGGCTAAGACTGCACGCTGAACGTTTCCTCCTGAAAGATTGGCAATGGGAGTTTCAGGTGTTGGTGTACTAACGGAGAAAGTATGGATCAGGCTTTTAGCAGCTTGGCGAATCGCTTTGAGGATTAAAAAACCACTTTGAGATTGGGGAGGGCGATCGAAGGTTCGCAGTGCCATGTTTTCAGCTACGCTCATATTGGGAACGCAAGCGTTTTGTAATGGTTCTTCTGGTAGAGCAAAGACTTTATGACGAAACATTTCTGCGCGAGTCGCCTGATAGGTTTCACCATTAACCAATATTTCTCCCGAAATAGCCGAACGCTGTCCTGATAATACTTCTAGCAGTTCTTTTTGTCCGTTACCCGATATTCCCGCAATGCCCACAATCTCACCACTATTAACGGTTAAATTCACCCCTTTAACGGCAAGGAGTCCATTATCTCGATTGGCGCAAACATCCTTCAGCTGCAACACAGCATTACTAGGCTCAGTTTCCGTCTTTTTGATGCTTTGTATCTCGCGCTTTTCCCCCATCATCATTTCTGCTAGATCGGAGATATTTAAATCTTTGACCGAGCCATTTCCCGCTAATCTGCCTTTACGCAATACGGTTACTTCATCACAGAAAGCCATTACTTCTCTAAACTTATGACTGATCAGCAAAATGCTCAAATTGCCAGCAGTCACTTCTTCACGCAGCAGACCTAATACCTCGTCTGCTTCTTGAGGAGTTAATACCGAAGTAGGTTCGTCTAAAATTAGAATGCGACTCTGAAGATAAATTTGCTTGAGAATTTCTAGTTTCTGCTTTTGACCCGCAGCTAATTGAGCCACAGGAACATCCAAAGGCACTTTGAACGGTGAAGTGGCGATAAATTCGGTTAGCCGTTCGGTCTCTTGTTTCCAGTTAATTAAATTGGTATTGTCATAACGAGAGAGTACCAAGTTTTCGGCTACGGTCATGGCGGGTACAGAAGTAAAGTGTTGATAAACCATGCCTATGCCGTACTTATGGGCATCACGGGGACTATCAATCTGACGCGATCGCTCGTCAATGACTACTTGCCCCTCAGTAGGCTGATAAAAACCCATAATGCACTTAACCAAAGTGCTTTTTCCCGCTCCGTTTTCTCCTAACAATGCCCGAACAGTTCCTGGTTTTACCTTCATGGAAACGCTGTCAAGAGCTAAAAAATTACCAAACCGCTTGGACATATTTACTGCCTCTAATGCTGGAGGCAGCTTGGTAAAAGTCTGGTTATTTGCAGTCATTGTGTCCATGAAATTACTTCGCTTGATGACTGTAATTTAATTAAGTTTAGATTGACAGCATCAAGCTAAAAATTAAGTATTCTAGATTACATAATTCTGTTTCAATTGTTTAATTTAAACAATAATTTACAATGCAATAACATTGTTAGGCGGATTGATAATGCCTATTCAGCATGGAGGATAGAGACTGAGATTTACAGGCATTTTAGCTGTATGGCGATCGAGTTGCGATAATTGTATCGTAGTGTGGCGATTAGGCTACGCCTAGCCGAAGCGATCGCCGAGCGAAACAAAATATTAATTAGAATTAAACCAATTACATTTAGCCGAAACAGGACATACAGAACATTTAGGTTTTCTGGCAGTACAAGTCAATGCCCCAAAGTCCAACAGAGTTAGATTCCAATGTCCAACCTCGGCATCTGGGACAATGGTTTCTGCTGCACTCCAAAGAATCTTACAGCGAGATTTAACCCTTCCTCCTTTAATGCCAAAAAACCTCTCTAGAATACGAGCGACGTTAGTGTCTAGCAATGCTGCTGGTCGATCGAAGGATTGAGAACAAATTGCCCTAGCAGTGTACTTGCCGATACCTGGAAGTTTTAGCAATTCTGTTTCCTCTTGAGGTATTTCTCCTTTATACTTCTCTCTAATAATCTGGGCTGTTTTGGATAGTCTTTCTGCTCTAAAGAATAAACCTAATGGTTGTAATAGTTTGGCTATGTCTTCAACTGGAGCGATCGCTAACTTGTCTAGAGTAGGATATTGAATTAAAAAGATTTCATAAATATTTACAACTGTATCTGCATCGGTTCTTTGAAGTAGAAACTCGGCGACGAGAATATCATACGGATTAGATGTTCTACGCCAGGGATAGTTTCTTAGATTGTATTCTGCCCAAGTTAAAAGGCGATCGCGAAACCATTTGATGGCCAGGGGTGCTTCCGTTAAGGAAGCATACCCAATCGCCATGTTGATGTTCTCTGCTTCAATTATGATGTTCTCCACGTTATTCAAACAATGACAATTGAACTATCTGTAGTTTTTTTACATTATCAAGATTAGTATAGTGAAATACCCAACAAACGAATACTTTTATCTTCTAGTTTGACTATTTCAAGTAACTCTACAGCTTCGGCAATAATCGTATCCAAACTATCGATACAGTGTTCAACAAGTCGGTTCTATAAGCTGCTTACGAAGCAGCATAGCCCGACTTCAAAGGAGTGTAACTGTACTAATAAAGATCGTTCGCGCATTTTTAAGTTTGGATTTAGACAGCGACCGCCTGATTCAACTCAAGATAAGAATGAGTGAGACAACACCAAAAAATATCATTGGCACTGCGGGTATTAACTTTTTAGTTTTAAACCATCTGACGACAAACACAATAACTAAAAGAGAAATAACGATCGCCGAAACAATCACCGCCCATTGATTACCTGCATTCATGATGCCAGCTAGAATCAACAGCAGCAAACCACTAACTCCACCAGAAATTAGAGATACTTTGCTCTGACTCTTAATGTAGCCCATAACTCCTCCGACTATACTGAGAAGTCCATAGAATATCGTGGCTATTGATTCAGGTGTAAACATTGCTTTAATTGTTCGCTCACATTTGGTAATAGTTGAGTGTCAAAACTGTCAGGATATCACAGACACAATCAATAACTGCTGAATCTAAAAGAATGTTTTCCAACTAACATACATAATATAAAGCTTATAAAAATAGGTCGTAATGAAAGAACCACAGAAAAATACGCTGAACATCGACGCAGGAACAATAGTTTTGATTGTCTCTGCTCTGATTCTATTACCCTTGCTGTTGACTGGCTTTGTTTCTCACTAGAAAATTATTTTCAACAAAAAACCCAGTCACCATTTGAGTAACTGGGTGTAACTAATATTTATTTGACTGTGTTCATTATCTCTTCTAGACTATTCAGCGTCTTGTAGAAGATTTACTTTCACTACTTTGTTTTTTTCTTCTTCAGACTTAGGTAAAGTCAGGTTAAGAATACCGTCTTTGTAGTCTTATGAAATTTTATTCTGGGATTCTTCAATCCATCAGCCTCAAGAAATATACGAGACAGCAGATAAGGCTGCCGACCCAGCTTGAATGTATTCAAGCTGGGTCGGCAGTGCATTCCGCACTTTAAGTGTAGGGATAGAAAGTATTAAAACAGTTATCGGTTATTAATAGTATGTTTATACTGTAGTTACTACTAGCGAATTGAATAAATGTGCGGTCGCTTTAGTCTAGATACAACCAAGCAGAAGGCGCAATCGCTGAAGTTCATCACAGAATGCCTGTAATTATTTCTGCCTAATATTACGCTCTTTGGTTGGGAGAGCTGGATGGAAAAAAAGAGCTAATTGAATCTCTGCCAGAAGTAGAACTGCAAATGCATCAAGTCAGTAAAACAGTTAACAGTCCCAAAAATGATAATTCTGAATGTATCAAACCCAGCCAGAAGCGGTGCGAGCCTGCGGATGTTTCATCCGCCAAGGAAGGCGCACCAAGACAGAGGATTGCCCTGATTGACTGTAACAACTTTTATGTTTCTTGTGAAAGAGTATTTGATCCCACTTTAGTTGGCAAGCCCGTAATTGAAATTGGTGCAAATTACAAAAAATGATTAATCAGTTACCAACTTTATTTATCAAGTTTCAACTTTGACAAACAGAATAGTAAGTCTTTGATAGCTAGAAAGTTACCAACTTTATTGTTTATCTACAATATGCTCAATAAAATAGCAGAAGAAATTGCAGAACATCCAGATATTTATCCAGGTTATCTAGTAGCTGCTGCTGAATCTAAATGTAAAGAAATTGTTGCATCTAAAATTGTTCCAGTTGGCAAGATAGCAGATTCAGAAAATTGGTTCTCATCATAAAAAGTAGTGGTTGATCGCAGTATTGGTAATGTCCCATAAGCTTTATTTGATGAATTCATACAAAATAAATATAGTGCGATCGCAACAAACGAAACGAAATAAACTTAACCGATCGCTCTAAACTACTAATCCGCCTTCCATCGGAAAAAGTACCTTTTGTTTATTTTTTTAGTGGTAAATCTTTAATCATCGGCAAACACAAGATTAGGCTAGGGATTCCTGAAATGAATTTTCTACAACCAAAGTCTAGATTGCGATTTGAGTTGATCGACTATAAGCTTTAAACGTTAAGGCAATCTTCAAAGATTGATATACGATCGCATTAATCAACATCAAAACAATGAAAGCAATTAAAGTAATGGGAACAGTAGACGAGCAAGGCAAACTAGCCTTAGATTTTCCCTTGAATATAGATAAACAAATTCGTGTAGAAGTAATTGTCTTAATCCCTGAAGAATTAGAAACAGAAGAATATAATCAAACAAAAGAAGAAATATTGAACGATTTTCGTCAAGCTTGGCAAGAAGCTAAAAACGGCGATACAATACCTGTCGAACAACTTTGGTCAGATTAAAAAATGACCGATCGCTCTTTGATTAAAGTTGAAGCATCGCCAACCTTTAAAAGAAATATCAAAACCCTGGGTAAAAAATATCGTAGCATTCGCCAAATTAATTATTGCTTTGTTTAAAACTAACTTTAAAATACAATATTGCGATCGCAACAAAGGAAACGAAATAAACCTAACCGATCGCTCAAAACTACTAATCCGCCTTCCATCGGCAAAAGTACCTTTTGTTTATTCCTTTGGTGGTAAATCTTTAATCATCGGCAAACACAAGATTAGGCTAGGGATTCCTGAAATGAACTTTCTGCAACCGAAGTCAAGAAGTGCGATCGCATATTGTGGTTATCAGAGGGTATGAAGAACTAAACGGGTTTCTAAAAGCTGCTAAAAGACAGATAAAAGAATTAAATATTAAAACAGATATTAGACCTCTTGCATGGATCGGGCGATCGCCATGCGATATGCAACTTTATCCCTGCGGAGGGTAGGTATTCCTTGGCTACCTATTACTTCCGCGCAGCGGTACTAGCTGAGTTCTTCCTGCAACATATTTTGATATATTTTTGGTAAATATTCACTCATAGAGTTAGTTTCTATGCCATAACCCAGGCTAGTCCAAGTACCTGAAAGCAGCTTTAATACTTGAGTTATTTTGCCCTGTCGCAAAAGTTGCGGAATATCTGTTCCCCAAGCTTTAGAGTCACTCAACCATTCGTAAACAACTACATCTTGATATTCTGCTTCAAAGCTATAGGTTTTCCAACGCCAAAGACCCGATGGGCGAGGATGATATAGTTGAGCCTGTTTACTCCAGGTAAAATCAAGCATTTGATAACGTCCAGCCGCGGTGCTACATTGTCCCACATTTGGTCCAGCGATAATTGGCACACAGACTTCAGGGTGACGGCTAAGATCATCAATATACTGACCACCATAAATTACATTGTAAGGTCGTTTAACGTTAGCTTCGCTAGCTGTAATAGTTCGCATTAAGGCTCGTATGTAAGGATCTCCTCCTGCCATCATTAAAGGCTGCGTGCTATACAAACTTGTACTATATGTTTGGGGTGTTTGATGGGAGTTTTGATCGCGCCAATCTGGAAAAAGCTTGGAAAGTAACTGTCTAGGAGTTTGCCAATGAGCATCAACTTGAGACTTACTAATGTGTCCTCTTAACTTCAATAAAATTAAGATTAGACATCCAAGATAGAGAAACTTGCTCGCTTTGTTACTTAGTTGCATTTCAGGCAGCTTGACTAAACAGTGTGGTGATGAAACAATAAAAAAAATTATAAATCTTGCTGCCCAACTTCAGGAAATATTACTAAATAGCTGTGACCAAGTCTTTTCTTCGGCTGTAGGAGAAGTAATAATTTCGACAATTTTTGATTGTGCAGCAGGCTGAAATGCAGCTTCTACGCAAACCTGAGCCACTTTTTCACGAGGAATGCTACCTTCAAATAAAGTATCAGCAGCAGACATCAAAATTAGCTCAGAATTATTTTCAGTTTTTAATCCTCCTGGTCTAACAATTGTGTAGGGGATACCGCTAGCTTGAATATAGGATTCAGCCTGTTTTTTCCAGTACAGAACTAGCCAAAATAGATTTAAAGGGTGGAAAAATTTAGACACACACAAAGAAGAAACTAAAATCAAATGCTCAACACCTTGAGCTTTGGCTGCATCTACCAAGTTTTTCGTGCCTTGATAATCAACCTGATATGGTCCAGTTGGATCTAAACTAGGACTAGCCCCAGTAGCGCAGATCAAAACGTTACAATCAGAAAGAGCCGATTCAAAAGTTGCTGGATTTAAGACATCTCCTTGTATTAATTCTGCTGCTTCAGGAATCATTGTCTTAGCTTGTTCGAGATCGCGAACTAATGCTTTTACAGAAGCGTTTTTTGCTAATAGCTGTCTAACAATGAGTTTACCAGTTTGTCCAGTAGCTCCTGCAACAAATATGTCCATAGAAATCTAAATCACACCCGTCTTCAAAAAAAAGTGTTTTGCTGATAATTAACACCATTATTGTAATCATCTTAACAGTAAGGGAATGTTCTAAAACGGTAATTTAAATAAATAGTATGCAGTCTAAATTTATTAATCACCCACAAAATACATTTTCACCAGGATCTTCTTCTGATTCTATGCAGCTTACCTATACTAATTCTTTTGAACAGCCAAAAACATTTGTCTTTGATGTCAGCTTTGTGGGACGAATGGATATGTATAGCGATGTAGATACGGTGGCTAAATATCTTAATGCTCATGAAGGTTGGTTTTGCCGCTGCGCTCAACCAATGAAGGTTGAACCTTTGGGGGATGATGGTTATGTTTTGACCGTAGGACAATATGGTGCTTTTGGTTACGAAGTAGAGCCAAAAATTGGCGTGACTTTGAATCCACCTGTAGGCAGTATTTATAAGATGCACACTATTCCTATTCCTGAGTATGATCCTCCTGGATATGATGTTAGTTATCAGGCATCGATGGAATTGACTGAGGTGACTGTAGATAGCGAAAATACCTTGAAAAGTGGCTTATTTTCTAAGAAGTTTACACCACCAAGCTGTATTACTGAAGTTAGGTGGAGTTTAAATTTAGCCGTTGAAGTAGAATTCCCTCCATTTATGGCTAAATTTTCCTCATCTTTAATTCAATCTACAGGCGATCGCCTTTTAGGGCAAATTGTTCGTCAAGTTTCCCCTCGCCTAACCTATAAAGTACAGCAGGATTTTCATAATAGTCATAATCTATCAATGCCACCCAAAGGCAGTAGACAACTTGATAAAGTTAATAAATCTCAACCATGTGCTGTTTAGAAAAAATAGGTTTAGTTTGGCACTATGGTAATGAAATTAGCAAAAGTCGTTCCTTTTGGGCGATCGCTCGATGAATATACTAAAATGTTCGATCTCTCCCCAAAAGATCTACAGCAAAGGCTTCTAGGCGTAGGAGATGGACCAGCAAGCTTTAATGCTGAAGGGACAAAAGCAGGAATAAATATTACTTCTGTCGATCCTATTTATCAGTTTGATGGTGCAGAAATCAAGCAGCGATTCGATAAGATTGTGGATAATATTATCGAACAGGTAATTGCTACCCCTAATAATTGGGTGTGGAAATATCATTCATCACCCCAAGCCCTAAAAAACAGTCGCATCAAAAGCCTTGAGTTTTTTTTGCAGGATTACAGCCAGGGAAAACAAGAAAATAGATATCTCAATCAGGAATTACCCCATTTAGATTTTGCCGAGCGCAGCTTCGACTTAGCATTATGTTCGCATTTTTTGTTTTTATATTCTGAACATTGCGATCGCAATTTTCATCTGGCTTCAATTAAAGAAATGCTCAGGGTTAGCCAAGAAGTAAGAATATTTCCGCTGTTGACATTGATGCAAAAAACTTCTCCCTATTTAGATTTTGTTGTGACTGAATTTAGCAACTGGGGATATTTTGTAGCAATTAAAACCGTACCTTATGAATTGCAGCCAGGTGGCAACAAAATGCTGGTGATTAAACCAAAAAGTTAACGATCATTCATGATATAAATTAGGACTTTAAATTAATGTTATTGTTAGCATTGCTACGAGACTAAATTTAAATTATCAAGGAAACTTTTTTAATAGATATTATTTTTATGGCGATCGCTTACGGTATTAAGGCTATCCTGAAAAAGAATAGCCTTTATCTTATTGGCTGATAAAATTTAGTAGTTAAGCCAAATTTTTTATTTATTAAGCATTCGACTAACTTCGTTGGCTTTTAATCTTTGAATATTTTGGAAATGCTCTATTTGCTGTAATTGGCTTCTCGCTTCTGCATAATTACTAATACGCAGTAATACCATATCTTCATAAACAGACTCTTCTAACTCGATAATTTCTAAAATTAATTCTTGTAGATGTTTTCTGCTAATATCATTATCTAAATACTTTAAAAAAGCGTCACGTTTCCACTGGCGTACTGTAACTAAACACCACTGTCCAGTGTTAATAGATTGATTGGTAGATTCCATATTTTCGGTAACTAATTTTTTGCTATTTATACTGACTAATTAGGATTTGGTTCTTTAATAAGTAAAATCTTCTTAGCACAACTATTTTTCAGGCTGATTTGGGAGTCAACATTTCAAATTGGCACTGCTAACCCCTTCTTAATTAATTTACCCAAAATAAACGAGCTTCTATCCCAGCATATTCAACTTAACTCCGCAATTAACTGCTGCCTAGCAGTATTTAAAGCCTCATCTATTTTACTAGCATCTCTGCCTCCAGCCTGTGCCAGATTTGGTCTGCCACCGCCTCCACCACCGCAGATTTTGGCAATATCACCGATGAATTTACCTGCCTGTAGCTGTTTGGCTTGAATAACCTGCTGACTAAAGGCAGCTACCAAACTAACTTTATCTTCTGAGGGAATAGAAGCAATGACTACGGCTGATTCACCCAATTTTTGCTGTAATCTTTCAGCAGCAGACTGCAAGGATTTAGCATCCATTTCCCCCATGTTGGCTACTAAAACTTTATATTCACCTGCTGTTTCAGCCTGAGACAATAGGCTGTCGGATTTAGCCAGTGCCAGTTCTTGTTTTGCTGCTTCTAGTTCCTTTTGTGTTGACTTAAGTTCTGTTTGCAAACTCAAGACGCGATCGCTTATCTCCTCTGGCTTGACTTTAAACCTGTCGCTTAATTCTTTAACTACTTTATCCCGCACGTTTAGATAATCTAGAATAGCTGCCCCAGCCACCGCTTCTATTCTTCTGACTCCAGAAGCAATACCAGTTTCGGAGATGATTTTGAATACGCCGATTTCTGCGGTATTAGTTACATGAGTACCGCCACAAAGTTCCATCGAGACTCCAGGGAAGTCAATAACTCTTACTTCATCGCCATATTTTTCGCCAAACATAGCCGTTGCCCCTTTAGCCTTGGCATCTTCGATGGGCATCACGTTTACATCAGCTTCGTGCGCCTCAGAAATCCAGGTATTAACTAAATCTTCTACTTGCTGTACGTCTTCTGGAGTCAATGGACGAGGAGAATTAAAATCAAACCGTAGACGATCGAAGCTAACTAATGAACCAGCTTGTGACACAGAATCATCAACTATTCTCTTGAGGGCAGCCTGGAGTAAATGGGTTGCGGTATGATTTGCCTGAACTCGACGACGACAGGCGCGGTCTATAGTTGAGTTAACTACATCTCCCAGATTGACCGTACCCCGCTCGACTTTTCCTTTATGGATAAAGACATTGCCGTCCTTTTGTACGTCTTCAATGCGGATTAAGACATCATCCCTAGACAGATAACCGCGATCGCCAATTTGCCCTCCAGACTCACCGTAAAATGGGGTTTGATCGAGAATAATTTGAACCCTATCACCCGCAGTTGCCGTAGGGGCGTTTCGCGAAACGCCCCCATCATCGTCATTATTGTTAACCACAATTCCCATAATCTGAGATTGTACTGCAAGCTGAGAATAACCTAAAAAGCTAGTTTCATTACTGTCTTTGACTATTTCGCCCAGAGCGTTTTGAGTCATTAAGTCGATCGCCTCATGGGAATCTTTAGAACGAGTTTTTTGTGACTCCATTTCCTGTTCAAAACCTTCAAGATCGACCGTTAATCCTTGTTCTTCAGCGATCTCCTGGGTTAATTCTAAAGGAAAACCATAGGTGTCATAGAGTTCAAAGGCATCTTTACCCGATATTTGACTTGCCGATAGATTAGCTGCGTTAGCAATAATATCTGCCAGTATTTTCTCTCCTCTGGCTAATGTCTTAAGGAATTGGGATTCTTCTCTTTGTAGCTGACTTTTAATCGAGCTTTCTCTTTCTTTAATATTAGGATAAGCTGATTCAGATAAGGCGATCGCACTTTCAGCAACTTGATTGATAAAACTACCTTCAATGCCAATCAATCTGCCGTGACGAATCACCCGACGAATTAGACGACGTAGAATATAGCCTCTGCCGACATTAGAAGCAGTCACCCCGTCAGCAATCAGGTGAATTACTGCCCGTACATGATCGCCAATTACCTTGAGAGAAGTTTTAGTCTGATCATCGACTTGGGCATAATCTAGGGCTGCAATCTCAGCAGCAGTATTAACAATGGGCAGAATTAAATCAGTTTCATAATTATTTGGTACTTGCTGGAGGATTTGCGCCATCCTCTCTAAACCCAAACCTGTATCAATATTTTTGTTGGCTAAAGGTGTCAGGTTTCCTTCTGCATCGCGGTTATACTGCATAAATACCAAGTTATAGAACTCGATAAATCTGCTGTCGTCTTCTAAATCGATATTTTCATCGCCTAATTCTGGATGAAAATCGTAGAATAACTCCGAACTAGGACCACAAGGACCGGTAATACCAGATTCCCAAAAATTGTCTTTTCCCAGACGCTGAATACGGTGTTCGGGAATACCTATGCTGTCGCGCCAAATAGCAAAAGCCTCTTCATCATCATGGTAAACACTGGGAATTACCCTTTCTGCTGGAAGCCCAAAAACCTCTAAAGAAAGTTCCCATGCCCATTTTATAGCCTGTTCTTTAAAATAATCGCCAAAGCTAAAGTTACCCAACATCTCAAAGAAAGTATGGTGTCTGGCGGTACGTCCTACATTCTCAATATCATTGGTACGAATACACTTTTGAGATGTAGTAGCGCGGGGTTGAGGTGCTTTGCGCTGTCCCAAAAATATTGGTTTAAAAGGTAGCATTCCCGCAATAGTGAGCATTACCGTCGGATCTTCAGGTATTAAAGACGCGCTAGGCAATATTTTATGCTGCCTGGACTCGTAGAATTTTAAAAACTTGTCGCGGATATCGCTACCGCTAAGGTATGGGAGGTCGGCCATAGTAGTTTAGATAGATGCAATTTACCGTATTTATTTATTTTTGCATTTTTTATGATTTATTGAGTCTCGCGCAGAATCGCAGAGGCGCAGAAAAGAAGTTGAGGCATTAAAGATAGAAATGAAGTTTATTTTATGTGTGCTTATTTATGAGTGTAGAACTTTATTTTTAACTACCGCAGTATGTCCATTATCTCGATGAGCGATAAAAAAATAAGCGCAGTTAAAAATTTATACAACTTTTGATAGATGATTACAGACAGCATTCTAGTTATCAAAGCATCAAATGCAGATGTAAGCATTAATTTTGAAATTGATCTAATACTATTGTCAGATACAAACCAGATTTAATTTATTGGAAAATAAATATAAATAAATATTAAGTTTTAGTTGCGATCGCTACTAAATATTCTAAGCGTTCTGAGTAAATTCAGTTATTAACTGATAACCTTTGTCCAAACATAGTCAGCATCATAAGTATATGAAGGAAATAGCTGTAGCCAAAGTCAGTGAAGTACAAGAAGGTCAAATGCAGCAAATAGCTGTAGGTGACGACCAAATATTATTATCTAAGATCGACGGTCAATTTTACGCCACTGGAGCATTTTGCACCCACTATGGCGCACCTTTAGCCAAAGGAATTTTGTGTAATGAAAGAATTGTTTGTCCGTGGCATAATGCCTGTTTTAATGCGATCGCAGGACAACAGGAAGAACCCCCAGCCTTAGATTCTCTCACACATTTTCCTGTCAGAATAGAGGGAGAACAGATATTAATAAAACTGCCAGAGTCTGTACCTCAGCAGCGAACTTTAGAAATGGCAAGGTATGAACCTAAAGTAGACCAGCGTACCTTTGTGGTTTTGGGGGCAGGGGCAGCAGGAACTATTGCAGTAGAAACTCTACGCCAGCAAGGTTTTCAAGGACAGGTTATCTTAGTTAGTGCCGAACAAAAGCTACCCTATGACCGTACTAAGTTAAGTAAAAACTATCTTCAAGGTAAAGCTGAAGAAGATTCTTTACCTCTACGTAGCTGTGAATTTTACGACCAACATAATATAGATTTGCGCTTTGGTGAGGCAGTCACTAAGGTAGATTCTATAAATAAATTAATTACTTTTGCAGACAATTCAACCCTTGAGTATGATTGCTTGCTTCTTGCCACAGGGGGACAAGCAAAAAAAATGGATATGCCAGGGTCAAATTTAGCCAACATCTTTACCTTGAGGAATACAGAAGATGTTAACTCTATTCTGGCGGAGATAAAAAAAGCGAAAAAAGCTTTGATAATTGGTTCGAGCTTTATTGGTATGGAAGCAGCAGCTAGTTTAAATCAGCAAGGGTTAGAGGTTGTTGTAGTTTCTCCTAGTGATGTCCCTTTTAAAAAAATATTAGGCGATAAATTAGGCAAGATGTTCCAAAAACTTCATGAGCAAAACGGAGTAACTTTCAAATTTGGGACTAAAGCGACTGAATTTGGTGGCGATGGCAAAGTCGAATATGCCGTTTTGGAAAATGGTGAAAAAATAGCTACCGACCTAGTTATCGTTGGTATTGGTGTTGAACCTAATACTGATTACCTAGATGGAATTGAGCTTAACGAGAAAGATAAGAGTATTCCTGTCAATGAATATCTGCAAACTGAAATAAAAGACATTTACGCAGCGGGAGATATTGCTTCTTTCCCCTACAAACCTATGGGAGAATCAACTCGCATCGAACACTGGCGACTAGCAGCACAACACGGAAAGATTGCAGCCATCAATATGCTAGAAAAAAATAAACTAGCAAAAGCTGATGATATTGTTCCTTTTTTCTGGTCCGGTCAATATGACTTAAAACTACGTTATGTGGGACACGCCCAATCATGGGATGAAATCAAAATTGATGGAGAACTTGGCGAGTCTGCTAAAGGTCTAGATGAGTTGGAATTTCTGGCATTCTATTTGCAGAACAACAAGGTAATGGCAGTGGCAGGGGTAAATAGGGACAAGGATATTGCAGCTATTTCTGAACTAATGCGTCGGCAAAAAATGCCAGACGCTAATGAAGTAAAAAATACTGAAATTAATTGGATCGATCTGATTTAATTAGTTAAAAGTTAACCAAGGCGGTATGCCGCGGGATCATTTGAGGGGCAACAAATTATACAAATCTTGCCCTAAAAATCATCCCTCCAAAAAGCCAAAATTCTATTTGATGTGCAGCAAAAAAACATCAATACAGTTAAAAATTAATCAACTAAAAACATGAATCATTACGACATTATTATTATCGGTGCGGGTGCCGGTGGCGGAACAGTAGCTTATTCTCTTGCGCCTACGGGAAAACGCATTTTAATTATTGAAAGAGGAGGATATTTACCAAAAGAAGATGACAACTGGAATCCTGAAGCAATTTTTCAGGGTAGAAAATATCAGGTAACAGAAAAATGGTTTGATAAAGACAACAATAGTTTTTTACCCCAGGCTTTTTATAACGTTGGTGGTAATACTAAAGTTTATGGTGCAGCTTTACAGAGAATGCGTGAAGCCGACTTTGGCGAAGTAAAACATCAAGATGGTATATCTCCTGCTTGGGAATTAAGCTATCAAGATCTAGAGACTTACTATACCCGTGCCGAGAGCATTTTTAAAATACACGGTCAAAAAGGGGAAGATCCTACCGAACCGCCTATGTCGGCGGAATATCCTTTTCCGCCTCTACCCCATGAACCACGTATGGAGGAGGTAGCAAATGATTTACAAAAATTGGGTTTGCATCCTCATCATTTAACCCTAGCAGTAGACCGCAACGTTGAAGACCCTGAAAATAGTAAGTGTATTCGTTGTGCTACCTGCGATCCTTATCCCTGTAAGATTGATGCCAAGCTTGACGCTCAAATAGCCTGTGTCGATCCTGCTACAGAATACGACAATATAGAGTTAAAAATAAATGCTCTGGTTACTAGGTTAATTACCGATGATAGTGGCAAACAAATAAAAGCTGTAGAAGTAGAAGTTGACGGCAATAAAGAACAATATTCTGCCGATACTTTTGTGCTTTCTGCTGGGGCAATTAACTCCGCTGCCTTACTCCTAAGATCTGCTAATCAGCAGTGTCCTGAAGGTTTGGCAAACTCTTCGGGCATGGTAGGACGCAACTTGATGTTACACAACCATTCTGCCATAATGGCGATCGCCGATAAGCCTAATCCGACCAAATTTCAAAAAACTCTTGGTTTTAATGACTTTTATTTTGGTAGTCCCGAACATAACTATCCTTTAGGACAAATTCAAATGACGGGTAAATCGAAATGGAATCGATTAGCAACTTTTTCTCCCGACTCAGTACCTCAAGCAACTTTAGAATATATTGCAGACCACGCCGTAGACTGGTGGCTAACTAGCGAAGACTTACCTAATCCTGATAACCGTGTCACCCTTACAGAAGCAGGAAAAATCAGGGTAGACTTTACTCGCAATAATACCAAAGCTCATCAGCAGTTTATTGATATGTGGCAGGGATATTTGCGCCAAGTAGGATTTTTTATGTTTATGGTGAAAGAAGTACCCCTAAGTGCTGTATGGCATCAGGTAGGTACCTGTAGATTTGGTTCAGACCCTAAAACCAACGTTCTCGATCTTAACTGTCGTACTCATGATGTTGAAAATCTTTATGTTGTTGATGCTAGCTTCTTTCCTAGTATGGGTGCGGTAAATCCTACCTTAACCATCGTGGCAAATGCTTTAAGAGTAAGCGATCATATAAAAGATAGTTTGGGCTAAAAAGCTGTAGTGTATGTCCTTTATATAAATCATTTTTTTGAGATGTTGATTTTAAGGGGACACACTATTTAAATTATTTAATACGTTTAGTTTTGAAATTCGTCTTTAAAACCATAGCTTTGGTTAAATACACTTTAATCTAACTTAGGTAAGAAGCTATTTTGCCAGAAGATAGATAGGTTATAAATAATAAAAAGTTTTTAACCTTGTGGTTCTACATAACAATAATATCATCGCTAAGTAATACTTATGAATATGCTAAAAAAGCTCAAGATTGGGAAAATTGCTACAGCGTTTTTATTAGGAATATTTTTACTTACAACTACCGCCTGTACCAATAAAGACATAAACAAAGTTTCTGATAAATCAGACTTTACTAATGGTATACGAAAAGTAGGGTTGCTTTATTCCGACTCGAAAAAAGCAAAATCATTGAAAAGTGTTGATGATTTTGTTAATCCTAAAACGCAGCAAGCAGTATCAGATCCTGCTCAAATTTCTGCTCAGAAACAGCCAATTATCGATCGCAGTGACCCTGATGCCAAACTTTTAGAAAGTATCAGGCAAATGTTTAAAGATGCTAGTAGCTTTTAACTTAATTGCGTGATTTATAGATTGCTAGTAAATATTTATATTCAGTTATTACATCAGGTTTTTGTAAAGGCAACCGACCGTTTGCTTTTACAATTTATATTATTTTAAGCTCAGTTGGTATTGCTATATCAGGATTATTGATAATCGCTTCATCAATAGCGATCGCCTCATTTATTCATTATATATTGAGATAATTTTATGAACAAATCTGCTGTTTCAACACCAATAAATCCTACGCAATCTAACAATGTTATTTCTTCCAAAACCAGACTTTGGCTTCCAAAGCAAGTATTGATAACTCCTGCTGCTGAAGCTGAACCCTGGGGACAACAAATTATTGCCAGAGTAAAAAACTTAAATATTCCCGTTCAAAAGCTGTCGCAAAATAGAATAACCCGATTGCGCGGTAAGACTGAAAAAGAGACTTATGCGATCGCTAAAAACACTTTAGCTATAGTTAACGCACCACCAAGCCAACTTAAGCTTACACCTATTCCGCCATCGGCTGATTGGCAATTTCATTTAGCACAAGGTTGTCCTGCACACTGCCAGTATTGTTATTTGGCAGGGAGTCTATCAGGAGTACCTGTAGTTAAAGCTTATGCAAATTTACCGCAAATTCTGGCAAATTTGAGCAATTACGAACAAGAAGATCAAGATACAACTTATGAGGTTAGCTGTTATACAGATCCTTTGGGCATAGAACATTTGACTGGCAGTTTAGCCGAATGTATTCGCTATTTTGGTACCAGGAAATCTGCCTATCTACGTTGGGTAACCAAGTTCGATCGTGTCGATCGGCTATTGGATTTACCTCATAACGGGCATACCCGCTGTCGTGTCAGCGTCAATGCCGAGCCTGTTAGTCATTTTATGGAGGGAGGTACGGCTACCGTAGAAGCAAGGCTACAGGGATTACGTAAGCTAGCTTTGAGTGGTTATCCTGTGGGCGTTGTCGTTGCGCCAATTATGGTGCTCGCAGATTGGCAGCAGCATTACGAAAACTTGTTTGCCAAAATTAGTCAGGCTTTGAATTTTGAATGCGATCTTACTTTTGAATTAATTACTCATCGCTTTACCCCTAAATCAAAAGAGGTTTTGCAGACATGGTACCCCAATAGTGCGCTAGATTTAGAAGAAGGCGATAAGCTTAACGGCATGGCTTCGCGACGCGCTCAAAAGCGCAACAAGTTTGGTGGTGTAAAGTATGTCTATGATCGCGACACTATGACAGAACTTAAAGAATTTATTCAAACGCAAATTATTACTAATTTTCCTCAGGGGGAAATCTTGTATTGGACTTAGATCGAGCGTTAACGCTGTAGATCTTAACTTGTAAGCCTTTTGAAAAGTTCATAAACTATTTATTATACATAGTTAAACGTTAAACTATCGCCAGATTCAGCATAGCCCATAATCACGACTTCAGGTTCAGTTTCGATCCAGCGTTTCCAGCGCGATCGTAATTATTGCCTTTATTTAGTAAAAAAGAGCAAAAAAAGTTACGGTAAGCTCAATAAAAAGTTAGAATAGAATAATGCCATTTTACCAACAGACAGGTATATTTCAGTAATAGTTAGATTTTATAGAATTGTTTAAATTTAACAAATGACTCAACTGTTGGCTGAAATGCTTGGTGATGTATGTGTAGGCTACACAACAATTGGATGAGTGTACATCAAGCAGGAGGCTCATCAATCAAAAAAATAAGGAAATACAACAAGGACATCTAACCCATATGGTCAATCAGCAAACAAAAAGTACTACAGATATTGGTTTCACTCACGAAGATTTCGCTGCTCTACTCGACAAGTACGATTATCACTTCAGTCCTGGAGACATAGTAGCGGGAACAGTTTTTAGTATGGAACCAAGGGGAGCTTTGATTGACATTGGTGCTAAAACTGCTGCGTATATTCCTATCCAAGAGATGTCGATTAATAGAGTTGACAATCCTACTGAAGTGCTTCAGGCAGATGAAACCAGAGAGTTCTTTATTTTAACTGACGAGAACGAAGACGGACAGCTAACTTTATCTATTAGACGCATAGAATATATGCGTGCTTGGGAGCGCGTTAGACAGCTACAGCAGGAAGATGCTACCGTTCGTTCCAATGTTTTTGCGACCAACCGTGGTGGTGCATTAGTCAGAATTGAAGGCTTGAGAGGCTTTATTCCTGGTTCTCATATCAGTGCAAGAGAAGCAAAAGAAGATTTAGTTGGGGAAGATTTACCACTCAAATTTTTAGAAGTAGATGAAGAGCGCAATAGACTGGTTCTAAGTCATCGCCGAGCGTTAGTAGAGCGTAAGATGAACGGTTTAGAAGTAGGTCAAGTAGTTAGAGGATCTGTGCGTGGGATCAAACCTTACGGTGCATTTATCGATATTGGTGGCGTAAGTGGATTGCTTCACATCTCCGAAATCTCTCACGACCACATTGATACTCCTCACAGCGTATTTGGTGTTAATGACGAATTGAAGGTAATGATTATTGACCTGGATGCAGAAAGAGGTCGTATATCTCTATCTACCAAGCAGCTTGAGCCAGAACCAGGTGATATGCTCAAAAATAGAGATATAGTATTTGAGAAAGCCGAAGAAATGGCTGAAAAATATCGCCAAAAACTACTGGCTGAAGCCGAAGGAGTTTCTTTAGAAGAAATTTCTTCAGCAGCACAAGAACCTGTAGTAAAAGAAGAGACTGCTGTAGAAGAGAAGCCAGTAGAAGAAGCACCAGTTGAGGAAATTGTTGCAGAAGAAGAGCCTGTTGCAGAAGAAGAACCTGTTGCAGAAGAAGAATCTGTTGCAGAAGAAGAATCTGTTGCAGAAGAAGAATCTGTTGTAGAACCAGCAAAAGAAGAAGCTGTTGAAGCTACAAGCGAAGCTACAGATAATACCTCTGAAGATTCAGAAGGGGAAATGGTTGGTGCAGCAGTAGATGAATAAAAGCCGATCAGAAAAGTTACAGATTACTTCCCGTTTGTAAGGCAGAGTAATTTGTAAGCGTTGATTGAATAATTTGAAATCGAGAGGGGATAAGTTTCCTCTCTTTTTTTTGCCAACTGCTTAATTACATTTACTTTAGGAGAAAAAGTTTGTCAGTTGCGATCGCTTGTCAAGATGTAAAATTTAATAATATTGATGCCATTATTTTTGATAAAGATGGAACTTTAGAAAATTCCTTAGAATTTTGGCGTGGAGTAGGTACTGAAAGAGCGCGTTTAATTGATGCCCAAATACCAGGAGTAGGAGAGCCTTTACTAATGGCGTTCGGTATTTTAGATAGTACTTTAGATCCCACAGGTTTAATGGCTGTTGGCAGTCGTCTAGAAAACGAGATTGCTGCTGCTGCCTATATTGCTGAAACAGGAAGAAGCTGGCACGAAGCAAAGGAAATTGCTCAACAGGCTTTTACAGAAGTGTCTGAGTCAAAATATTTGCTTAAAAATCCTCAAACAGTACCGTTATTCGCCGATGTAAAGGAAACTCTTGAGCATTTGTCTAATGCAGGTCTAAAAATTGGCATTTTATCTACCGATTCCACCCCAGAAGTTGAAAACTTCGTTGACGCTCATGAACTTAAGAAATATATTCAACTAAGTATGGGAGTCGATGGTGAGCTGGTTAAGCCAGATCCCAGACTTTTTATTCAAGCTTGCCAAACTTTGGGAGTTATACCCCAACAAACTTTAATGGTAGGAGATTCTGCGCTCGATATAATTATGGCAAAAAACGCTAGTGCAGCAGCAGCTATTGGCATTTGTCGCCACAATAATGTGGAATTACCCCAGGCAGATATTCAGATTTCCAACCTCTTGGAGCTACAAACTTTGTCATCTTAAAAACAAAGCTGTATCATAGAGTCTTATGTTTGGCTGCTTATTTCATAATCTCGCGCCACCGCAATAGTATTCATTGGAGGATTATACCAAATTGTCTCGTAATTACTTATTCACCTCCGAATCTGTCACAGAGGGACACCCCGATAAAATTTGTGATCAGATTTCCGATACCATTTTAGACGCTATCCTAACTCAAGACCCTCTAAGTCGCGTTGCGGCAGAAGTGGTAGTCAATACAGGCTTAGTTTTAGTTACAGGAGAAATAACGACTAAAGCTCAAGTCAATTACGTAGATTTAGTCAGAAAAAAAATCGCTGAAATTGGCTATGTCCATGCTGAAAATGGATTTTCAGCCGATAGCTGTTCTGTGCTGGTTGCCTTAGATGAACAGTCTCCAGATATTTCTCAAGGTGTAACTTCGGCTCAAGAACAAAGAGAAAATCTGAGTGATAGTGAGCTAGATAAAATTGGTGCAGGAGATCAGGGGTTGATGTTTGGCTATGCCTGTAATGAAACTCCAGAATTGATGCCATTGCCTATCAGTTTGGCTCATCGGGTGTCTCGTCGTTTGGCAGAAGTACGTAAACAAGGTGATTTGTCTTATCTGCGTCCTGATGGCAAAACTCAGGTTTCAATTCAATACGAAGATGGAAAACCAGTCGGTATTGATACTATTTTAGTTTCGACTCAGCACACAGAAACTATTGACAATCTTTCAGAAAATAGTGCTGTACAGAAAAAAATCAAAGAAGATCTTTGGTCTAAGGTGATTCAGCCTGTATTCGCTGATTTGGAGTTGAAACCAAATGACAAAACCCGTTTTTTAGTTAATCCCACAGGTAAGTTTGTCGTTGGTGGTCCTCAAGGAGATTCTGGCTTAACTGGTCGTAAAATTATTGTAGACACTTACGGTGGCTATTCTCGTCATGGTGGTGGTGCTTTCTCTGGTAAAGACCCCACGAAAGTAGACCGCAGTGCTTCTTATGCTTGTCGTTATGTAGCAAATAATATTGTGGCAGCGGGTTTAGCAGATAAATGCGAAGTACAGGTGAGTTATGCCATTGGCGTTGCCAGACCCGTTAGTGTTTTTATTGAAACCTTCGGGACTGCAAAAGTTGATGAAGATGCGCTGTTAAAAATAGCTCAAGAACACTTTGAGTTGCGTCCTGCGGGAATTATTCAAACTCTCAATTTACGTAATCTTCCTCAAGAAAGAGGTGGTCGCTTCTATCAAGATGTAGCTGCATATGGACACTTTGGCAGAAACGATCTTGATTTACCTTGGGAAAAAACTGATAAAGTAGAGCAATTGAAAGACGCTCTGTTGTCTAATAGTGCAGTTTAACAATTATTTGATTATCGCCTGACTTAATGTAATTTACGAGAGTTTAGTGTTACTAAGCTCTTTTTTAATGTTCAAATATCATCAGGATGACAAATGGCAGCTTGCAAGTTGCTGAAGGCATTTTCAGGATCATATAAGATTCGCATATCCATAAAAATTATTCAGGAAAACAATAACCGATCAAGATTTTATACTTTCGCAGGAAAAGAATTCGTGCCAAACATCCTTCAAAAAATAGGCTAAAGTAAATTCAATTATTTACTCTCAATCAATATTTATCTACCAGTGTTAGACAAATTATTTAAACACCACAAAAATAGGCGCGTTGCCATAGCACTAGCCTTGTTAGGAACAATTACACCGATCGCAGGACTTCATAAACTATATTTAGGACAACCCATCTGGGGAATTATCTACATTCTCTTATGGTCAACGCCTATCTCTAGAATTGCTGCTGCTGTTGATGCAGTCTGGTATGTTGTTCAAGATCGAGAACAGTTTGAACGTCAGTTTAACGGCTATAGCCAATACAATCTTAATACCTCACCTCAAATAAAAGCGATCGCCGAAGCCATGCGAGAACTAGATCGACTACGGGAAGATGGTTTGGTTACAGAATATGAATTTGAACAAAAACGCCGTCAGCTATTGGAACATATTGCTTAACAATGAACAATAATGTTTAAACTATCTAAGATTGGCATTAGAAACAAAATAGCTAACGATCCTTACTATCGTTTTCAGTCTTTGCGAGAAATTGCGATCGCCGTTGAGTTAGGAATCAGAATTGATGTCAATCAGGCGACAATAGATGATTGGCTAAGGCTGCCAGGGTTTTCAATTCACCAAGCGCGATCGCTAGTAGAGTTAGTCAAAATGGGAGTGCAGCTAGTTTGCCTTGAAGATGTTGCTGCTGCAATTAACGTTTCTGTGCAGCGTCTTCAACCCTATGAGTCGATTCTAACTTTTGCCTACTACGATCGTCTTAGTCCTTTAAGTCCAAAGAAAGTCAATCTCAATGCTGCTGAACTAGAAGAAATCGCTACAGTTCCTGGCTTAGATACAAATTTAGCCTCTATATTTCTAGAAAATCGTCAGGAAAACGGTAAATATCGCAATCTTGTCGATCTTCAACGTCGTCTAAATCTCGATAGTGAGTTAATATCGCAGCTAATGCACTACCTGCAATTTTAGATCGAGCATACTTTCTACTTCCTCACCTTCAATTAGCTAGTTTTGTTAAATTAAGAAATGTCCAGTAGAAAAGCTAATAGCTCGATCAAATCAATCTCAGCACAACTAATTTATATTTAAATCTATTTTATGAAACTCAATTTAAAAGTTTGGCGACAATCTAATGCCGAAGCTAAAGGAAAATTAGAAGAGTATATTGTATCTAATGCTCATCCCAGTATGTCTTTTATCGAACTATTGGACGTATTAAACGAGCAGCTAATCAAAAATGACCAAGAACCTGTAGCCTTTGATAGCGACTGTGGTGAGGGGATTTGTGGCTCTTGTGGCATGATGATTAATGGGGTGGCGCATGGAGAACAAAAACAAACTGCCGTGTGTCAACTACACCTGAGAAGTTTTAAGGATGAAGACACAATTATAGTAGAACCCTGGCGTGCCAAAGCTTTTCCTGTAGTTAAAGACTTAGTAGTCGATCGCTCGGCATTCGACCGCATAGTTGCTGCGGGGGGCTATATCTCCGTCAATACTGGTGCTGCACCTGATGCTAATTCTCTCCCTATTGCCAAAGAAAATAGCGATCGCGCTTTTGATTATGCAGCCTGTATCGGTTGTGGTGCTTGTGTTGCTGCTTGTCCTAATGCTTCTGCCTCTCTATTTACTGCAGCTAAAGTTTCTCATCTAGCATTGCTTCCTCAAGGACACCCCGAACGCAAACAACGGGTACTTGACATGACAGCACAAATGGCAAATGAAGGCTTTGGCGACTGTTCTAATCATGGAGAATGTACTGCAGTCTGTCCCAAAGGTATTTCTTTAGATGCAATTTCCTCTATGCGTCGAGAATATATCAAAGCAATATTTAGTTGATAGTTGACTGCTGTTGCTTCCATAATCGTCACATCTTCTTAGCTACCTTGCTGTCAACCGTTCCCCGCCTTTCTCGGTCACTAATGGCGATCGCCTTACAGATTAGTTAGAGAATGTTGCTAGATTGTCTTACACTACAGCCAATGAACTAAGAACAAAATAAAAAGTGTTTGTCATTTTGGGTCGCATCGCTATTACACTTGCCTTATATCAACCACCTCTCCATGGTGCCTAGACAAATCGTATAGACGACTCTACTTATTTGCCCAAAGCTTGTTCAACCGCTTATATCCTAAGTTACTCTAGTAGCCCAAAAGTAAATTTAGATATTTTTCTTTGTAAATAACACCATGAGCATCTATTTTTCTTTGTCGCAACTCCGTACAATTCTTAAGGCAAATTTAATCGCTCTTAGTTCTAATGTTGCGGATGACTCTGTAGTCGGTATTACTACAGACAGTAGAAATGTCAAACCTGGAGAAATATTTATTGCCTTGGTGGGAGAAAACTTCGATGGTCATAACTTTGTCGAGACAGCATCAACTAAAGGCGCGATCGCCGTCATCATTTCTCAACCTCAAATCTCCTCAGACATTCCCCAGTTTGTTGTCCGAGATACCCTCAAAGCCTACCAGCAAATAGCTCAGTGGTGGCGCGATCGCTTTGATATTCCTGTGATTGGCATCACGGGTTCAGTGGGCAAAACTAGTACCAAAGAATTAGTCAGTGCCGTTTTAGGTACTCAAGGAAAAGTATTAAAAACTGAAGCAAACTTCAATAACGAAATTGGCGTACCCAAAACCCTGTTGCAAATTACCCCCCAACATAGCTATGCCGTAATTGAAATGGCAATGCGAGCAGAAGGAGAAATCGCTCTATTAACAGATATTGCCCGTCCAACTATTGGCATCATAACTAATGTAGGAACGGCTCATATTGGTCGTTTAGGCTCAAAAGAAGCGATCGCCAGAGCAAAATGTGAACTCTTGGCACAAATGCCTAACTCTAGTGTGGCGATCTTAAATTACGATAATTCCTTACTTATGGACACTGCTGCTACTGTATGGCAAGGGAAAACTATTACTTATGGTTTGACGGGGGGGAATATTCTAGGCGAAATTATTAATTTACATACTCTAAGGGTATTTGACAAAGATCTACCCTTACCCTTACCAGGAGAACACAACGCCAGTAACTATCTAGTGGCGATCGCTGTTGCTCAAGTCCTGAACATCGATCTTGCACCCTTAATAGCAGGATTAAAAGTAGAATTACCTCAAGGGCGATCGCGCCGTTATGATTTACCTAATGATATAGTAGTTCTCGACGAAACCTACAACGCGGGTTTAGAGTCTATGCTAGCTGCACTAATGATGCTTAAAGAAACTCCAGGCAAACGTCATATTGCCGTCTTAGGCACCATGAAAGAATTAGGAGAACATTCCCCTCAGCTACATTGCCAAGTAGGGGAAAAGGCACAGGAATTAGACTTAGATATGCTGCTGGTATTAGCTGATGAAGACGCAACCCAAGAAATTGCTAGAGGCGCAGGGAAAATAACCACAGAATGCTTTAGCGATCGCGCTAGCTTAACCAGTAAATTAAAACAAATAATGCGATCGGGCGATCGTATTTTGTGTAAAGCTTCTAATTCAGTCGGTTTAAACAAAGTTGTCAAAGAATTGGTTTCTTCCAATGGGTGAATCGCCAAACAATTAACATCCCCGCATAGACGATAATAAGACCAAAAGGTACAGGCAGTCAAGCTTGCACCAAAGAGAATTAATAAAGAGAGATACCACCAAGTACTGTAAACATGATTTAGACCCTAGGCTAAAATAACTTTCCAGGTCAAAAAACCATATAAAGCAGGAGACTCAGGATAATTCTGTTGATAAAAAGAGAGAGTTTCCGCCTGTTCAATTACTGTACCCGAAATACTGACAACGGCGATCGCCAATAATAAAGCGATCGCTAGTTTTAAATTAGCAATGATGCCGACAAAGCGACGAAATATTGAGCCTGGCTTGAGAAGAAAATTCATTATTTATATATTATGGATCAAAAATTAGAGGTAACCAATTTCTTGAGGATGACTTTTATTATGAAATATGATGTAGCGTTTAATTCAACGCTTGCGTTTTGGATGATAGCAGCACCTTGAAAGGCATCTGTCGATGTTCAAAGCTAAGATGTTTTGAGATTGTTGGTGAGAGCAAAATATCGAGCAGATTCTTGATTCTAAACTAAAGTTGAACTCAAAAGTTGATAAAGTAAGCTTATGCAAGACTCTAGACAAGAAATAAATGCCAGAGCTTCTATAGATTTGGAACAGCGAAGGAATTGGTATTCTCCTGTTGCTGATATTTATTACAACGCCAGACCGCAATATCCGAAGGAACTTATTGATCGGTCTGTCGTTTTAGCTCAACTTTCATCAGATGCGTCAATTCTTGAGGTCGGTTGTGGTCCGGGAAATGCAACGGTGGCTTTTGCTCAACTTGATTTTTCAATGACGTGTATTGAGCCAAACCCGAATTTTTATCATTTGGCGCAACGTAACTGTACGCCATATCCAAATGTTGCAATCCTCAACACCTCATTTGAAGAGTGGGAACTAGAAGCAAAACAGTTCAATACTGTTCTATCTGCCAATGCCTTTCACTGGATATCGCCAGAGATTCGGTATACTAAGGCAGCAGCGGCATTACGCGATAATGGGTTTCTCATCCTGCTTTGGAATCTGACTCCTGAACCAAAATACGAAGTCTACCAAGCGATCGAGGAAGTGTATCAAGCTTATGCTCCCTCATTTGTCCGATATGAAGGTGCGGAAATTCAAGCGGAGATTTTGCGGGGATTTGGACAAGAAGTTTTAAACTCTGGTTATTTTAAGGAGTTGGTCGTCGAGCAAACCGCGTGTGAAGTTACCTATAGCATTGATGATTACCTCAAGCTTTTAAGTACCCATCGGGGACTAGAGCCACAAGCCGAAGAGCTACTATTTGCAGGATTGCGGGAGAAGCTAGAAAAAATTGGAGATAGTGTGCAACTCTCGTTTCTTTCCGCTGTTCATGTAGCCCGCAAAGACGGCTAAAATGTTGAGGTTGTTGCATGATAACGCGGCAGAACAAAAAGCCTTGGGCAGAATCAGTAACGGTTTATATATCATTACTGCTACTAAAGGCGAGATCAAAAGCGCGATGGTGGCATCTTGGGTAACCCAAGCTAGTTTAACTCCCTTAATTGCGATCGCGATTGCCAAAGATCGAGCAATTCCGATTTGGCGTACTCGATTACAACAGCCAGAAGAGGTTTATTTAATCAAAAATCAGTCTTTTGATAGATACCCAGCAATAGTTAGGTTAGTAGGATAGTGTTATTTTAGTACTAGATGAGGATTATAATTAATAATGAGTATCGAAGATAGAGTCAAAGCTACTGCCAAAAACGTTGAAGGTAAAGTCCAAAAGGCAGTGGGCGAAGTTACGGGTAATCCCCAAGACAAGGTAGAAGGACAAGATAAACAAGCAGAAGCTCAAGTCCAGCATAGTGTAGAAAACGTTAAAGATAACATCAAAAAAGCGATTGATTAAATCAATTATTTAATTAGTAATTTTTACCTATACTTATTTAATTTATGAGAGGGTTTGGATTAACCAAGCCTTTTTTATTGGTCAATGTAGCATTTCAAGCATTTTTTAGTAAGGTGTTTGATATAATACTCAAAAACAACATCAAGGCTTTTTGAATTAAAATATAATTTTCAAACTATTGAATCTGTCACAGCTTGTTTTTGAATATTTACCAGATATTAAAGATCTGCCTTTAATCTTAGCTGGTCCAATTTTACGACGTACAGAAGCAGACAGCGTTACTGTTTGGTTGGCATTAAAAAAACCGCGATCGCTTTTACTGCAAGTGTATGAGACAGAAAACGAAGGTCAAGCCATTGGCGAACTAATATTCCAAGGTCAGCGCGACACAATCCAATTAGGTGAACATCTCCATCTAGTTGCCATCACCGCCAAAGCCACGGGCGACAAATCCCTTCAACCAGGCAAAATTTATGCTTATAATGTTTACTGCGATGGCAATGGCTACAGCCTACTCGACGATATCCAAACCAGCAGCTATAGCCTGAGTTATTTTTACCATCAGCTTCCTACTTTTTCTCTACCACCCGCTGATTTGAACCAGCTAAAAATCGTTCATGGCTCTTGTCGTAAGCCTCACGGTGGTGGTAAAGACACCCTATCTTATTTAGACAATTTAATTCTAGAATCAGCACATTCAGCAACCGCAAGACCTCATCAGCTATTTCTCACAGGAGATCAAATATACGGTGATGATGTTGCCGATCCTATTCTTTGGCTAGCTCAAGGTATTAGTCAACTTTTGTTTGGTTGGTCAGAAGAGTTACCTCTAATAGAAGGAACAATCTCGGCTAACGAGATAACTCCAGGCAAACGCGCAGAGATTGCCCGTATTGAAGGAGGATTGACTGCGATGCTAGAAAATACACCCCAAGAAGCTAAAAGCCATTTATTTAGCTTTGGTGAATATGCTGCTGCTTACTTGTTGGCTTGGTCGCCAGTATTGATGCCTGTAGATTTTCCCTCTGGCAAAAGTTTATTCAAAGACAGCAAGAAGTCACATCATTGGCAACAAGAACTTGAAGATATAAATAGCTTTGTCAGGGATTCAAACTATGTTAGGCGAGCATTAGCCAATATTCCCGTGTATACTATTTGCGATGACCACGATATTAGTGATGATTGGTATCTGAATCGGCAATGGTGCGATCGCGTTTTAGGCAAACCTTTAGGTAAAAGAATCGTCCAGAATGGTTTATTGGCTTATGGTTTGTTTCAAGCTTGGGGCAACACACCCCAAAAGTTTGTAGAGGCAACAGCAGGAGAAAAGCTACTGCAACTAGCCTCTAAGTGGTCAGCTTCAAAAGGTCAAGATGTGTCGGCAAAGCAAGAATGCGATCGCTACTTGGGCATTCCTGCTATTAACCCCTCAACGGGGTTACCTCGATTAGAAACCGACGCAGACGTAGTTATCCTCGCGCGAGACAGGGAAGCTATTCCCTGGCACTATAGCGTCACCAGTCATAAACATGAAGTTATCGTGCTAGACACCCGTACTTGGCGCGGTTACTCTCCTGAAGAAGATAAAGGGTTAGAACCGCCTATGTTACTCTGCCCTAGAGCTTTTAAACAACAGCTAGAAAGCCCTTTGAGCCAAAGTAAACCAGAAATTGAAGCAACTATAATTATTCTACCGACAAACTTAGTTGCCTTGGGCATTATCGATCGCATTCAGCAATTTGAATTAAGTCGCGATCGCGTATTTCATAGTGATGTAGGAGATTCCTGGAATTTTCACGCCGACGCTTTCGCCCAGCTATTACTTACTCTTTGTCAACAACGTCAGCGAGTAATTATTCTCTCAGGAGATATTCACTACAGTTGTGCAGTACGTTTTTCTCATTGGTTTTATGATGCACCTGAAGGTTCTGTATTAGTCCAGCTTACCTCCAGCGCGATTAAAAATTCCGAGATGGCTACTCGCGTGGTGCATACCAAACTTAAATCTTTATTTCCTGAAAAAACTAAAAGCTGGTTAGGATGGAATAATCCTTTAAAGCTGAAAAAAATTTCCCCCTCTAGCTGGAAACAAAAGCAACAGTATTTAGATGACTCAAATTCACTTCCTGATTGGCAATATCGTATTGAATGGTGCAAAAGACAGCCAGCCCAATCATTATCTTGGCAGCAGTCCCAGGAAAGGCTTACCCCCAAAGGATATAGTTCTCGTAGTCCTATTGCTCTTAATCTTTGGCAGAAGTTTATTGCCAGCCTGATTTTTTGGCTATGGCGCAATTCTTGGTTACAGGAGGGTTCAGAAGTTATCGGCAGAAATAACCTTAGTTTGGTCAAGTTTCGATGGTCAACTACTAAAACAGTTATTCAAGAAAGTTACTGGCATCCTCCTTGGAACAATACTGGTGCAGTTAAAAGCTGTTATGAGGTTTCCTTGGAAGCCGATCCCTTGCCTCCCTTGCCGAAAATAAAGTAGCTATCTGTGGGGGCGACAAGTAGCCTAAAGGTAATGAGGAGAGAGAACTGATGTTACGCACTCTTTAGCAAACTAAGTATGTTTTGATAATCGGATTTAGTATTATTCAAAATCTTGCAAAGTTTCTGACATTTATTTAATAGAGTAAGTTGTCTATTAAAAATAAGAACACTAATCAAACATTATGAATAGGATGTTGAATAGAGTTCCAGAAGTAACGCTATATTTCTGGATTATTAAGATTATGGCAACTACCGTAGGTGAAACCGCAGCAGATTTTCTAGCATTTACTATGAATTTTGGTTTGGCAGCTACATCCTATCTCATGGCTACTATTTTGACGGTTGTGCTTTTGAATCAGTTTAGACTTAAGCGATATGTACCAGTAAGTTATTGGGCTGTGGTGGTTTTGGTAAGTATTGTTGGCACATTAATTACCGACCGCCTTGTTGATGAGATGGGAGTGAGTCTAGTAACGATTACTATAGTTTTTACTCTGGCTTTATTGGGGGTTTTTGCTATTTGGTATGACAGTGAAAAAACCTTAGCAATGCACTCAATCAAAACAATCAAAAGAGAACTGTTTTATTGGGCTGCTATCTTACTGACCTTTGCCTTGGGAACAGCAGCAGGAGACTTATTAGCAGAGGGATTAAACCTTGGCTATGCACTATCAGCCCTTCTGTTTGGTGGTGTGATTGCCATAATAGCTGTTGGATATTATTGCTTCAGCATGGATGCAGTCCTGGCATTTTGGCTAGCATACATTTTGACTCGCCCTTTGGGAGCATCTATTGGCGATTTGCTGTCTCAGCCCGTTAAAAATGGCGGTCTGGGTTTAGGTACAGTGGGGACTACTATTAGCTTTATTACGACAATTGCCATACTAATTATTTACTTAAGCATTAAGCAAAAGAAACCAGCCCAATTGACTAAACTGCCTAGTGACAGCTAAAAAAATCAGCGTTTTTACGTTCAATTTCTTAGAAAGCTCCGTAAGCAGGAGTCTCGGTAATTTCAAAAATACTTTATTTCTTGCAAAGTTCCTAACACTTATTTTCTAAAGTTTAAGTGTAAAAAATCGTCAAAATTCAAATTTTTAGGGGAAAATCAATGAACAAAGTTGAAACGAACAAAGTTGCCCAAGTCACGATTTTCTTCTGGATCATGAAGATTATTGCCACGACCCTGGGGGAAACCGCAGGTGACTTTATTTCTATGTCTCTGGGGCTAGGGTATTACGTAGGCTTCGCCATAACGATCGCGATCCTGGCAATTATCCTATTTTTTCAAATTCAAGGCGACAGATATCGTCCCGCCCTTTTTTGGGCAGCTATCATCGCCACAACCACAGCAGGAACAGAAGTTTCAGACCTTATGGATCGCTCTCTTGGTCTGGGTTACGCAGTGGGATCTCTGATTCTAGTAGCCTGTCTTTTGACCACTCTCGCCGTCTGGTACTATCGCGATCGCGATTTGAGCGTTTACCCTATTATCAGGAAAGATGCCGAGACTACCTATTGGCTAGCGGTGGTATTTTCTAATAGTTTGGGAACAGCTTTTGGTGACTTTCTGACCGACAACATGGGACTAAGCTATATCCAGGGTGCATTGGTAACGGCTACCGTCATTGGTGTTGTCATCGCTCTTCACTACGTATCCAAGCTGAACGATGCCCTACTATTCTGGCTCGCATTCATTTTTACCCGCCCATTTGGAGCTACTTTTGGCGACTTTCTGACTAAACCAGCGGCAAAAGGTGGTTTATCATTGCCAAGGGGCTATGCTTCGATCATTGCCCTAGTTTTGCTGGCAGTTGTCCTCTACTTTTCCACACCCAAGGAGAAACAATTACGTAACTAATTTAATAGCTATAGCGGTTCTCAAATTAGTTATAGCAGTCGAAGTAAAGGTTAAAAGATGTCCTAATCTATTATTCGATTGCTATACGTACAAAGTAAATCGTTTTAAGGCAGCAAGGCTTGTTCACCGCAGCTAGGCAGAAGTTAGATGTACTTCAGTAAACTGAGAAATGCTATATAAGCTTTTTGATTAAGAAAAAATGCTTTAGAAGACAATAATTTTTAGAGTATCTTTCGCTTACTTGCTAATAGCTGGAAATAATAAGCTAAATTGAGTCTGTTTTGTCTCTGCCAATGTTGCGATCGCATTTTTATCATCCATCAACTTAGAATAATTGAATTTCTGGATAAGTCAATATCAATTTATCTTTAGTCATAACTATAAGATCTTGCTCTAAATTTTAAGTCTATTTGTAAATAGAACAATAGAGCGATCGCCTTGGTAGCTAATCGATCCTATTTATTAAAGCTGTTCACTCTTGATTTTCTTCTTGAAATTGCTGCATCAACCATCTGCCTACTTCTGTATGATTATTGTTTCGACTTCGTTGTAGTGCTTCAGTTAAAATATCTAATTTTAATCCTGTCAAAACCTGAGACTCAGCAATTCTTTTGCTGCCGCTATTTTCTATAGCAAAGGCAATTACTTTGATATCTTGTATATCTATTACCCAGTATTCAGCAACCTGTAAATCTTCATACAGTAATCTTTTTCTACCCAAGTCATCGGACAAAGATGTATTAGAAACTTCAATGACTAAATCGGGCGCAGCATATTCATCTAAATTAACTATCCCTACCCCCCAAGGAATAGCATTAGCATTATCTTTTAAGTAATATGATAAGTCGGGTTGAAATTCTCTCAAGCCAGCTTGACGATAACTACAATTGTCTTTCCCTGTTAAAGGAATGCCTTGAAGAGTAGCATAAAGATAAACTGCATGATTAATGATGGAATGATCTTGAGAATGTTCGTTACCGATAGGTGTCATTTCAATTCTGTATTGACTATTGTGGTAATAGCCTTTGGCTTTTTTGCCAGCAGGATGTTCAATATTTTTAACGTATTCATCCCAGGTTGCAGTTATCCAAGTATCAGTTATGAGTTGTTTAGCGGTAGTAAACATATTTATTTCAAGACCCTACAGCATTATTTTAAATTGTAGTAGGTTAACTTAAAGGTTGGGCAAATCAACAACAATCAATAATCTATTAGATAAATCAATTATTTAATCGCCTTAAAACAACAGACAATAGACAATTAATAAGTTAATAATTAACAACAGCTAATGAATGAATTTTGGGATCGGGTGCTTGACTTTTGTGTTCAGACTACTGCCACGATCGGCGATCGCCTGATGAAAGATTTTGGTAAACTACAGGCAAGTCAAAAGGAAGACGGTAGTTTAGTTACCCAAGCCGATCGGTGGTCAGATCAGCAAATAAGAGATGCGATCGCCGAAACTTTTCCCGAACATGGAGTTCTAACCGAAGAAACCATGCACATATTTCCTGAAAACGATTGGTGTTGGATAGTTGACCCAATTGACGGTACGACTAACTTTACCCGTGGTTTACCTATTTGGGCGGTTTCTTTAGGATTATTCTATAAGGGAAACCCTGTATTTGGCTTTGTCTACGTACCACCTCTAAAACAGACGTTTCATGGCTATTGGTATGGTGATTCAGGCTTGTCTGGCTATACGGGTGCTTACTTGAATAATCAGCCGATATATACTCGCACTGATGATCCTAGCGGTAGCCAGCTATTTAATCTCTGCGCTCGTAGTAAAGCTATTTTCAAAAACCCTTTTCCCTGCAAAATCAGAATGCTCGGTGTCGCCAGCTATAACTTGTTGTTAGTCGCTTCAGGAGTGGCAATTGGTGGAGTAGAAGCTACCCCCAAGATATGGGATATTGCTGCGGTGTGGACAATTATCAAAGCTGCTGGCGGAGATTTTGTATTTTTGGGAGATAGTTCAATCTTGCCTCTCCAGGCTGGTCAGAACTATGGCAAAGTCTCTATCCCTAGTTTAGGGTTATCCCGTAAAGAACTCTTCCCCACGTTCAAACCCTTAGTAGAGTGCGTATTAAACCGTTCTAAATAACCTCAAGTCGGGCTAAGAATATCAGTCGGTGGAGATAGCTATAAGCCAGAAAGGCTTATAGTTCGCTGTCTCTAGCTCTAAGCTTATAGCTTAAGGCTTACAGCTTATAGCTAACCGTTAAGCGATTTTAAACAGTTTGATAGGGACTAGTTAACTTGTCTAATTGATTTACCAATAAACTGAGGAATAGACCGACATCTGTTACTACACCAACTGATTCTACTGAACCGCGATCGCTTAATTTGGTAACTACAGCAGGATTAATATCTACACAGACCATTTTCACTCCCGCAGGAGTCATATTCCCCACGCCGATAGAGTGCAGCATAGTAGACAGCATGAGAATCATATCTGTCCCTTCTAAGAGCTTGGCATATTCTTCTTGTGCCTTAATTAAATCCATTTGGGTATCGGGTAAAGGACCATCATCGCGAATTGAGCCAGCTAGGGCAAAGGGTATATTAT
Source organism: Waterburya sp. (assembly GCA_965218345.1). GTDB lineage: Bacteria > Cyanobacteriota > Cyanobacteriia > Cyanobacteriales > Xenococcaceae > Waterburya. The sequence continues at coordinate 1,992,749 of CBDCKS010000002.1, read as the reverse complement.
GTTTAACGCACTCATACATAATGCCTTTGGTAATCACCCCCTCTTCTACTGCTTTGGCGATGCTACCGTAACGGCGGACTGAGTTAATTACCTTGAGGTGGTGGCGATGTCCGCCGTGTACGGGAGTACCTTTTTGCATATCTACTCCCAAAGATGTTCCCATTAGCGACTGTTCGATGTCATGAACGGCGATCGCATTTCCGCCCAATAACCCCTGCACATAGCCGTCCCTTACTAGGCTAGAAAGATGTTTTGCTCCTCCTGTATGGATCACCACAGGACCTGCGGTAACAACAACTTTACCACCGCGATCGCGAATCTGCCGTAGTTCCCAAGCAATTTGTTCGACTACTAGTTCTACCCTTCTTTCACTGGATACCCCTGCACCCATAAAGCTAAATTCTTCTTTGGCTTTTAGTTCTCGATTAGACTTTTTGCGAACGGTACGAATACCCTCTACGCCGACCACAACGCGATCGCCTTGAGCTAAATCCCGTAATATCTTACACTCAGCAGTTATCTTTCCAGAATCATCACCGATGACAATTGCCCCGTCCATGCGTTGCTTTTGCACTCTAACCCAGCGATCGTCAACTCTAACCTCGGTGGGATAGATGTTAGAGACATAAAAATCATCAGGAGCAACCCCTGCCATGTCGCAGGTTTCGGTGACTGCATTCTTGCCATCATTTTCAGGAACAACTGCCCCAACTTCAATTAGCTGACTCATGATTTTTTCCATAATCTTATGGTCAGGGGCAGAAATGCGGACATCTGCATTAGAGGTGCTTTGTCTTTCTACACCTAAATTGAAATTAAGTACTTTAAAACTACCGCCATTATCGACTACAAGATCGAGAGAACGGTTCATAATTCCTGCATCCAAAAGATGCCCTTCCATGTGCAGTACTCTGCTCTCTACAGGGCTACTACCATGGACGTTTGGTAATACAGGCTCATTAATTCTGAGGGTTAAACATTTTGCTGCACCACCAGCCTTGAGGAACTCTGTTAGAGGTGTTTCAATGACGCTAAAACCTGCATCGCCCAAACTTTGTTTAAGACCATCGCTAGCCTTGTTCATTACTACCGTATTTTCGACGTTAACTGTATTGCAGGCAAAGTTAATTGCATCGGCTTCAGCGATCGCAATTCGCTTTTCAACTGGAACACGATCTTCGATAATATGATTGGAATAGGAATCAAATGCCCCAGGGTAATAAAGTAAATAGCCTCCCGTTAAAGGACAAAAACAAGTGTCAAGATGATAAAAGCGATCGTCAATTAGACGCAGAGATAGCACCTCAATGTCTAACCATTTAGCGATATATGGATGAGAATCTAGTTCTGAACGAAAACCATAGCCAGCCCATAACCAACGCCCCTCACGGTCTAATAGGGCATCTCCAGCACCTTCAAAGGGCAAGTCTTTGGGTAACTCAAAAATATTAAAGCCGTTGTCCTCGAACCATTTTTTAAAATAGGGTTCTTCTCCTTGACGTTCGGGATGAAAGAAGCGACTAAGAACTACATTGTCTCCTAATACTAAACCTGCATTGGCGGTAAATACCATATCAGGCACTCCTGGCTGTCCCTGAACTAAATCCACTTTCGCTAAATCATTGAGGACAAAATTTAGTTTAGACCACTGTTCTGTGGCTCGCTCTTGTGAGGATTTATGAATATTTCCTTCCATCCAGGGATTGATTACGTAGTCTACATCGTAGTGATCGGGAGCGCACATTAAAATGCGAATTGGTTCAGCCATAATAGATTTTTGTGTGAGTAAGTGAAATATTGAGATAGTTTAAAAATTAGCCACCTGTAAATTTAGCAGTCCAGCCGCCAAATAAGAAAGCATTATAGAATTTGTTTACTTGACTAAATCCTGCGATTTGTAGCAGTTCGATGATTCTCTCCTCAGTTACGAAATATTATATTGAATTGTCGATAGAGGTCTGAAAATTTGATCTCGCCAGCAAAGTCAGCGTTTAATTGACTAAAATATAAAGCTTGCCAAGCTAGTCTAAATTTAGCAAAATAAGGTAATGATGGATCTCCATATAGATCTGCTAAAATCAATTCTGCTCCTGGTTTTAAACGTTGGGCGATATTTTTTAACAGCCACAACTTAAAACCATCATCAGGAACAAAGTGCATTACTAACATCAATAAAGATAACGATTAGTCATCAACAGCATTCTGAGTATGTAGAACTTGGATTTGCTAGACCCAGAACTAAACAATACTACTATGAATTGCTGGGCTGAATTGACTCTCTAGAAATATTGTCACTAAATTTTGACATTAAATTTAATTAGCAAATTAAAGCAATTTCTAGCATTTGATGTAAATTAAAATGATGCTTTTTTTGGATCGGAAATTGTAAGATAAAAATTAAAGCCTAATATCTGTAAATGCCAGCAACGTCTCAAACTATTCAATTACCCAATAGCGAAAGCGCAATCGCCCTTGCAGGAAGCAATGAGCAAAATCTTAACTTTTTATCCCGTCATACAGGAATTACTATAGTTTTGCGAGGACAAGATTTACTGCTTCAGGGTCAAGAGAAAGCCGTAGCCAGATGTGCCAAAGCTATCAGAACTTTAGAGCCTTTATGGTCGTTAGGCAAGCTATTATATGAGCCTGATATCATTACCGCATTTCAGGCGATCGATACTGGTAGAACTGAAGAATATAGCGAACTGCAAAAAAATGTTTTAGCCCGAACCAAAAAGGGTGAGGTAATTAGAGCCAAGACCTTTAAACAAAAACAGTATATCAAGGCGATCCAAAAACACGATATAACCTTTGGGATTGGACCAGCGGGAACAGGTAAAACTTTTTTAGCTGCGGTATTGGCAGTCAAGGCTTTACTTAGCGATGAGTGTCAAAGAATTATTCTTACACGCCCAGCAGTAGAAGCAGGGGAAAAACTAGGATTTTTGCCAGGAGATTTACAGGAGAAAGTCAACCCTTTTTTGCGTCCTTTATATGACGCTCTCTATGAATTTATTGATGCGGAAAAAATCCCCGATTTAATGGAAAGAGGAAAAATAGAGGTTGCTCCCCTAGCATATATGCGCGGACGCACCTTATCAAACGCATTTGTCATTGTAGACGAGGCGCAAAACACAACTCCTGCACAGCTAAAAATGGTCTTGACTCGTTTAGGCTTTGGTTCAAAGATGGTGGTGACAGGAGATATCACCCAAACAGATTTGCCTGCTAACCAGGACTCTGGCTTAATTGTTTCTCGTAGAATTTTGCGTAATGTCAAGGAAGTTGCTTTTTGCGAACTAACTCAAGCAGATGTTGTGCGCCATCCTCTAGTTCAGAAAATCGTAGCTGCATATGAAAGATACGAAAAGTAAAAATATATAGTTTTAGCCATACAGCATACATTATTTGCTCATTTTGTGACTTAATAAATAAAAGACTAAAGAGTTGAGGAAAAAAAATGATGGAAGGGCAAGGCGTAAAAATTGGTAGTACAGCTATTATTTGGAGTCTAGCAACGGGAATGATGGCTATTTCTATTCCTATAGTTAAGATGACTGACACAGGAATTATTTTGCCTTTAGCCGTTGTAGTGGGAGTAAGTTTAAGCACCATTGCTATTTGGCTGAGCACTTGGTTGACGTAGCAATAGCAATTACATATCTGCCAAGACAATATTTTGGTATTTCGATTTGATTTTGTTTACTATCAAACCTATAGCTATCGTCAGCAATTTTGGCGTTGAATTATATTTCAACTGCCTTCGGCTAATTTTTTATTAAACGGAGGGTCACAAATAATTAAAAGAAGTTTTGAAGAAGATGATTGAAAACTGTTTAAAAAATAACTCACTTCGTATTTTTTAGTCATTAATTGTAATGAAGTAAAGATAAAACTATTTGCTCAACGATAATCATTTTTTGGGCTTAATAAAATTTAAATTAAATTAGCAGAAAATTAGAAAAAGTAATTAAGCATTTATACATAGTGCGATCGCTTTTGCCTTTTTCAGTTCTGTGAAGTATCTATAATATTCTAATTTGCAATATTGCATTTTATATTTATTGAGATTATTTTGTTCTATTTCAGTACCTTCAAATCTCACATATAGCTAGTAATTTCGATCACACAGAGATGACTAGAGTTCAACTTATTCTGAGAAAATTAATACTTTTCTCCCTTAGTTGAAGCTAATTCATGACTGCTAAACAACGTTACTCCAAAAAAAAGAAAAAAGAAGCAGGTAGATGGTTACTGACAGCAGTCTTGGGAGTATTTCTTTTGATCACGATAGGTAACGTTAAAACTGCTTTTAAATCTATTAATAAGCAGCCGTTAATCAGCCTCCAGTCGGATATTTTTCCTAGTAGCGAATATCAACCAATTCAGCTAGGTTCAACTAAGAAAATTGCTCAACAGAATTTTTCGCAAATCGATCGCCTTGCTAGAGAACTAAATTACTCAGGTTCATCAATTCCAGAATTAGCCAGTCTTTTAGCCAAAAATGCCACCACAGATACTGAGAAAGCCAGAATCATTTATGCTTGGATAACGCAGCACGTTACCTACGATGTTGCTGCATTTATGGATGCGGTAGACAACGACAACTATCCTGATGTTGATGCCGAAAAAGTCTTGCGCGATCGCACTACCATTTGTTCAGGATACAGTAATCTCTATCAAGCTTTAGCCGAAGCCATGAATCTAAGGTCAGTGATTGTTGTCGGTTACGGCAAAGGAGCAACTCCCATGGATGAAAAATTCCAAGATGTCAATCATGCTTGGAATGCGATCGAGCTCGAAGATGGCTGGTATTTATTAGATGCAACTTGGGGTGCAGGTTCAGTCAGAGATGGACAGTTTGAGGCTGATTATAAACCCTATTATTTTGCCACTGCACCAGATGAACTTATTAATCATCATTTCCCCAAAGATCGGGGGTGGCAACTTCTAGCTCAAACATACACTAGATCTCAATTTGATAACCTACCTGATATTTCTGCTCGTTTTTATAATTTAGGCTTAAGTTTAGTAACTCATCGCAACTATCAAATCTCTGCTTCAGGTCGCATAGATATTAAACTAAAAGCTCCTTCAGATGTAGTAGCGGTGGCGAACCTCAAACAAGGAACTCAAGAGCTAGAAAGCGCAAGTTTAGTTAATCGCCAAGATAATAATCTGATTATTAGCGTTGCTCCGCCAATGCTAGGTACTTATGACTTAACCATATATGCCAAGAAAAAAGATGACCCAGGAGAATATGGAGAAATAATTAACTATCAAGTTAATGCTAATAACTCTGTTGCCGGCTTACCTAAAATATACAATCATTTTAATCAATATCAGGCTAGTTTAGTTGAACCCTTGATGGCGGAATTAAAACCTAATTGGTCAACCTACTTTAATTTAGTAGTTCCCCAGGCGATCGATGTTCAGGTTGTTAATGCTCAAACAAAACAATGGACTCCTCTCAATGGATACGGTAACTATTTTTCAGGTCATGTCGATATTCAATCTGGCAATACGGCAGTAGTAGCTAAATTTCCTGGAGACGATCGCTATTGGCAGCTAGTTGAGTATCAATCTAGGTAACGTCAGTTTAAATTAAAGACACGATGCATCACCTCTATTCGCCCCTACTAGAAAAAAGTGCAGTATCGAATAAACAAATGTAAACTGTTACCTTAGAGCTTTATTTTTATTTTAAGGATCATCGTGTTTACTAAGCCCGTCCCTAAAGCAGGCTTATGGTTTAATGCTTTTACTGATTGAACTACCTTAAATTGCGCGCAAGACTAGGAGAAAAACAATTGCAGCTATTCAAACCGAAAGAGTGGACGGGAAATTATCAAAGAGACTTATTGGCAGGAGTGCTGGTCGCTTTAGCTTTAATTCCTGAAGCTATTTCCTTTTCCATTATTGCAGGAGTCGATCCCAAGGTAGGACTTTATGCTTCATTTATTATTGCCATTATTACGGCTATTTTCGGCGGTCGTCCTGGAATGATTTCCGCTGCAACCGCTTCTACAGCCTTATTAATGTATCCCTTAGTGTCATCCGTAACCAAAAGCGGCAGGGATGGATTGCAATACCTACTTGCAGCTTCAATTTTAGCGGGTGTTCTCCAGCTATTTTGGGGTGCAATAAAACTTGCCAAACAGCTAAAGTTTGTTTCTCGCGCCGTAATGATTGGCTTTGTTAATGCCTTGGCAATTTTGATTTTTATGGCGCAGTTGCCTGAATTAAACATTGCTAAATTGACTGATTTTGGAGCAAACTGGCTCATGGTATATGCTATGGTTGCTGCTGCTTTAGCAATTATTTATCTGTTACCTCGACTAACTACGATTATACCTTCGCCTTTGGTAGCAATCATTGTGGTAACAGTCTTTGCGGTAGTCGCTAATACAGGTGTTCCTACCGTTGGCGATCGCGGCGAACTCCCCTCTACCTTGCCTAGCTTTGGTATTCCCCAAGTGCCTTTTACCTTTGAGACGCTACAGATTATTTTTCCTTATGCAGTTGCTATATCTCTAGTTGGTTTACTAGAGTCTTTCCTGACCGCAAATGTGGTAGACGATCTGACTGATACTTCTAGCAATAAAAACAAAGAGGCATTTGGTCAGGGAATTGCTAACTTTGTCAGCGGTTTCTTTGGGGGAATGGCTGGCTGTGCCATGATTGGACAGTCGGTAATTAATATCAAGTCAGGAGGCAGAACTCGTCTTTCTACCTTAAGTGCAGGAGTTTTTCTCTTGCTATTTATGCTGTTTTTAGGAACACAGGTAGAAAAGATTCCCATGGCGGTATTAGTGGCAATTATGATCATGGTGTCTATTGGCACTTTTAACTGGTCTTCTCTTCGGCAAATTCGCAAAATTCCCCGCAGTGAAACCGCAGTTATGATCACAACTGTAGTCATGACGGTCTTTTCCCATAATTTGGCTATTGGAGTTTTAAGCGGAGTAGTATTAAACGCGCTACTGTTTTCCCGCAAAATTGCTCAACTGGTATTTGTAGATAGCCTGATTGATTCTCAAGGCGAAAAACGCACCTATAATGTTGCAGGTCAAATATTTTTTGTCTCAGTCAACGAATTTTTAAATGCGTTTGACTTCAAAGAAAATGTCGATTTCGTCAAAATAGATCTAACTCACGCTCATCTATGGGATCAATCGGCGATCGCAGCACTAGATAAAGTAGTAATTAATTTCCGCCGTAATGGTGCAGAAGTCGAAGTAGTAGGTCTAAACGAAGCTAGTGCTACTCTGGTTGATAAGCTAGCGGTACATGACAAGTCAGATTCTTTGGAAGATTTAGCCAGTCACTAAGATAGCGATTGTCTTGGATGCTCGATCTGATTTAAATCAGTTGATTGGTCGATGTCATCACGATAGATTACGAGTAGGAAGTAGTAAGTTAGATATTGTCGAGATTTCAAGTCAAATAAATGGTTACTCTATTTACGCCCACGTTTACTGGTGTTTTATAGTTTTATAAATGATTGTTTTGTTTCTCCACTTCCTATGAAGCGCAAGCGTCCTATCGGCTTAAAAATTATTGTTGCCTATAAAGCTGTGCTTTTCTTGCTGCTAATTCTTACTGCTGTTGTATTACTGTTAGCTTTGAACAATCATTCTCGCCTAGCTGCATTTTCAGAAAGTTATCTTCTAGAGAGTAAATTATCTTTGATTGAAGAATTTGTCGAAGCAGTTATCAATAAATTTTTTGCTCAACAGCCAAACACGATTCGCAATAGTGCAATCTTAGCGGGAGTTTATGCTTTAGTTACGGCAGTAGAAATTATTGGACTTTGGTATCAAAAAGTTTGGGCTGAATTTTTGGTTTTAATACTAATAAGTTTGAGTATTCCCCTGGAAATTTACGAACTGATCGAAGGAATTACCTTACTAAAATTGGCGGTGTTTATGGTTAATATCGCTGTTTTTTTGTACCTACTGCGGTTTGTTCTTCAGAAGTCTCGTGTTCGCAAACGCTGATTTTTCCAAGAAACTTGCTGGTAATTTTTAAGTGTGCATCATGCCATGAGTCATTCGCTACTACCGATAGGTTAGTTACACTTATCCCGAATCAAGCGACCATCCTCTAAATGAATAACTCGATCGGCTGTGTCTAAAATACGATTGTCATGAGTTACTAAAAGGATCGTCGAGTTTTTTTCTTTAACCAAGCGATGCATCATGTTTACAACTTCTCGACCTGTTTTACTATCTAAAGCAGCAGTTGGTTCATCGGCTAAAACTAACTCAGGATCGCTGGCTAAAGCTCTGGCGATCGCTACCCGTTGTTTTTGTCCCCCTGAAAGTTTTTGGGGATAGTCTTTAGCTCTTGTTTTCAAACCAACTGCTGCCAGTATTTCCATGGCTTTTACAGCAGCTTGACGACCGCTTAAGTTGTCATCTAGTTCTAGAGACATCTGTACGTTTTGTTGTGCTGTCATAAAGGGTAATAAATTGTGTGCCTGAAAGATATAGCCAATTTTGCGTCTGAGTTGAACCAAGTCGGCTTCACTTGCCCCGCATAATTCTCGATTTAAAGTTAGTAAGCTGCCAGATTGAACCGATCGCAGTCCACCGATTAAAGTTAACAAGGTAGTTTTACCAGACCCTGAAGGACCAGTTAGGATTATAATCTCACCCGCTTTGATTTCTATATTGATGTCAAATAAAGTTTGTTTGACTAAAGCTTGTTCGCCAAAATAATGATTTAAATTGCGGATCACAATTGGGTTCATCGCTAAAAAGATTAAAAGATATCGGCTGGGTTGGCAGACTTCAGCTTATTCATCGCCGAAACCCCAGAGATCGAACACATAATTATGGTTGCTACCAAGACATACACCGCTCTTTGCCAAGTCATCTCAATTGGTAGCAAAGTTGCCTGTTTGGTAAACTCATATTGAATAATAGTAATTAATAATCCTGGAATATAGCCCAAAATTCCGATAATTAAAGCTTGTTGAAAAACTATATTTAACATATATTTTTGACTGTAACCGATCGCTTTTAAAGTGGCGTATTCCTGCAAGTGGTCGGAAATGTTGGTATAAAGTATTTGATAAACCACGACAATGCCGACGATTAAGCCCAAAGCGACACCCAAATTAAAAATAAAGCCAATGGCAGTGCTGCTTTGCCAATAGCTTTTTTCAAAGTTAATAAATTCCTGTTTGGTAAAAATTCTGATATCTTGGGGTAAATATTTTTGCAGCTTAGTTTTAAAAAGTTCTGGATTGACACCTGATTTTAATTTAATTAAACCAACATCAATAAAGCCTTTTTTTCGAGTATTTGAAATCCGCAAAAAGTTAACGTCGCTGGTGATAATATTGCCATCAGAACCAAAAGAAGTTCCCAATTCAAATAATCCTACTACTTTAACTTGACGATTCGAACCACTATTACTTCCTAGTTCGGTAATTACAGAACCCCGCTTCTCAAACTGTTTGTCTACTGGCCCAAATTCGGCTCTGGAAGTGCGATCGAATAAAATGGTATCGGGAAGTATAAGTTTACCGAAATTACCCTCAACTCCAGGTAAGTTAAAAGTTTGGTGTCTAAGATCGAACCCAATTACAAAAATATTACGCCAGTATTTTCTGGATTCAGGATTTTTCCACTGGACAAAATCAAGATAAATTGGATTGACAAATTCTACTTCTTCAAAAGCTAATGTTTGCGCCAAACGACGTTGCGAAAAACTTTCCATCGCGATTAAAGATGTTGAGCGGGGACTAATAATAAAGCAGTCTCCTTGTAAACCTTGGTGAAAACGGACGGCACTGTTAAATAAGGCATCGCGAATACCCAACTGCATAAAAACAATGACAACGGCAAAAATTACCCCCGAAAGTGCAATTAAAAACCGAATTTTTTGATATTTTAGCTGTAACCAAGCAGTAAATAAGCGATCAAACATTAATTAAATCCCTATTTTTGGCTTTGTTTGGATGTATTGATAATGGCGTTAACTTCTAGGTTAGTTAAATGGGTTACTCGCTTACTAGATTTGGCATTCAAGCGAATTTTGACTTTGACAACCCTAGCATCTGCATCTGCCACAGGGTCAGTACCTAACACATCTTTGGAGCCAATTTGCCAACCAACTTCATCGACAGTTCCAGCTAGTTTTTTAGTAATGCCATCGCTGGTAACGATCGCGCTTTGACCGATGTGGACGCGATCGATATCGGTTTCATAGACTTCTGCCATTACATACATATTTTGGGTATCGCCCATTACGACTAAACCTTTGACATTATCAACAATTTCTCCCGGCCAAGTATTAATTTCTAAAATCTGACCGTTAATTGGCGATTTCACAGAGGCTAGGTCTAAGTCCGCTTGCGCTTTAGTTACCGCAGCAACCGCAGTTGCTAATTCGGATTGAGCGACGGCTACATCGACGGGGCGAACTTCGGCTACAGCATTAAAACTAGCTTCGGCTTCGCTAATTTGGTTAGCTAAAGTTGTTTTGGTACGTTCTAGGTTAGCCTGAGCTTCGCCGATCTGTTGTTGCAGGGTTGCTTTAATTTCGATTAAATTAACTTCGGCTGCTTGGAGTTGTTTTTGAGTAGTTGCCTGCTGTAAACAAATTCTATCCCGTTCCGAAGCTGCGATCGCACCATCGGCTAAGAGAAATTCATATCGTTGGCATTCTTTAGTCGCGTTGTTTGATTCAGCCTTTAATCTGGCAATAGTTGCCCGTTGAGAATTAGTTTGTCCTTCAAGTTGAGCTTTTAAATTAGCAATGTTGGCGGTTTGGCTGTTGACTTGTCCAGCTAATTCGGCTTTTGTCTCCTGAAATTTAGCGTTTTGGGCTTGAATCTCGCCTTTTTTAGCTCCCGCTTTGACCTGCGCCAAACGAGATCGAGCCACTATTACTTCTGCTTGTGCTTGTTTGAGAGCAGCCTGTAAGCGATCGCGATTATCTAAGATCGCTACTACTTGCCCAGTTTTAACCTTGTCTCCTCTTTTGACCAGCAGTTGCTCGACTCGCGCCCCTTCGAGGAAAGCAGGTGCAGATATTTTAATTACTTCTCCTTGGGGTTCTAAATAGCCAATTGCCCCGACTGCTTTGGGTACGATTTGAGTTTCTACGACTGGTTGAGAAGAACTTTTGCTGGTTCGCGAATAAATCAGAATTATTGCCGCGATCAATAGGACAGGAATAGCTAGCAATCCCATAATCCACCCTCTCGAAAGCTTGGGAAATATGCTTTTTTGAGGCTGCGATTTTTGTTCTCTTTCGTTAGTGTTTAGCTCTAACGTCTCTCTACTCCAAACTGGTGACTTTTTAATCTCAGATTCGGATTGTTTTTGATTTGATTTTAGAAGCGTCTTATTTATTGGTGGCGAGCCATCTTTTAAGTATTGATCATCATTATTTAACTCCAGTAATGTTTCTGTTTCCTTTACCGAAGTAAACCGATTTGGCTCTACTGATGTATTCAATCGCGAAAGAGAAGTTTCCGCTAATGACTCTTTAGGCAATTGTGATTTTATCTGTGAGTGACCTCGATATATCGACCAAATTGCCTGCTCCAAATCTTCGGCTTGAGTGTCTTTTAGCAAGTAGCCTTTGGCTCCCGCTTTTAAGGCTTGTATTACATATTTTCGCTCTTCGTAGCTACTAAGGATTAGAACTTTCGTTGAGGGAAATTGTCGAGTAATCTTTTCGGTGGTAGTTATTCCACTCATTCCTGGCATCTCAATATCCATTAATACAATATCAGGTTGGAGATTTTTTACCTGTTCTATTGCACTGCGACCGTCTTCAGCAGTACCGACTACTTTTAACCTTGGTCTGGGTTTGAGCATTGCTCGAACCCCTTGCCGTATTATGTTGCAATCGTCTACTAGCAGAATGCGAATCATAAAAAATGTTTTTATAGGATTGACTAAATTATGTCTATTCTTGGCAATTAATTAAATTATTTTTAAAAAAGCTTTTTAAAATGACGATCGCGCGATCGCTATTGGGATAATAAAATTGCTCGGCGAATCCCATCTATTACTAGCTGGGGAGCATCAATATGAAGATCGTGACCGCTTGCTCGCACCTGCTTGAGCGTCCCTTTTGAAGTTAAGTCTGCCGTTTCTGCTTGTAGTTTCTGCCAAACCAACTCAGCTTTTTCTGCTTCTAAAACCGATAGCTTAGAAAACATATTGATTCCGTGAGATAGCAATATTAAGGGCAAATCTTCTGGTAATTTTGTCTGGCTGACTTGCTTGGCACTATCTTTCATTAACAGACTTTCGGCGATCGCTGTATTAAAAGTCTTAGGGCAAAACTGAGCCAGAACTATTGGTTGAATTTCAGCAGGTAGCTTACGGACAAAATCTGGAGCGACTTTATTCCCTAGCAGTTGAGTTCCCAAGCGCAACAAACCAAATCGCGACAGAATAGACAACCAAAAAAACATCTGGTTGGTTTTGACCATATATTTCTGAAACTGAGGATTTAAGCGAGAATAAATATTAGCGGGTACGGCATCTACTAACACTATTGCTCTAACTTCATCGGGATATTGACTGGCAAATAAACACATATTCAAGCCTCCTAAAGAATGACCCACCAAGATGTAGGGAGGTTTAATTTCGGCTTTAGTTAACAATAAATGCAGTTCTCGAACTAGCTGCTGACTCGTACGAGGATAAGGGCTGCGATCGCTCCAACCATAACCAGCACGGTCATAGGTACAGACCTGAGTAAATTTTGCTACTTTTGACTGTACCAGACTCCAAAGGGAAGATAAGCCCCCCAAACCATAATCCATAACTACGGTAATCTCGCCTTCTCCCTGACAATCAAGGTGAAGTTTATACCCGCCGATATCTATCAGCTTACCTGGAGGCGGATATTTAGAGCAATCTCTGGCAGTAGCAATGGCTTGGTAGACCGTTCCTATCACTACCAAGAATAGAAGCAAGGCGATCGCACCTGCGAATATATATTTAGCTGATTCCAATAACATATCTATTTTAAATTTAAGTTATTAAAATTGACAGCAGATTGAAAGGGTCATCGCTGTTTGGCAAACTCCTCTTGCTGTTGCACCACCGATTTTGTTGGCACGGACTGCTGCGGTCGATATCGGTAACTTGAAAACTCTTGACGCATCTGCTCGACCTGGCTGTTGTCGGGCAAACCCCTAATTTTAAATTTATAAATTATTTCACCGATAACTGCTTTCCCAGACAGTGCTAACAAACGACCGCAGTGATAGATATGGCGAGGATTGATTAACCCAGCAACACCGAAGGCTTTCCACTGAAACAGTACATACCACAGCGCGATGTAAAAATAAGCATTCTTCATGCTGGCAAAAACATTACACCGCATTGGCTCGAATTTGGTGTTTTCTAAAAAGTCATCAAAGTGCTGTAGTGTACTGTAGCCAAACAGGCGATCGGCTCGGTAAGGATCCATCAAGCCGATATTCGCTCTTTGTTCTACTAAGCGATCGAATTGCTGAGAAAGATCGGCAAAAAGTCCATCGACGTTGGCGTTGGCAATATCTACGTATTTGTCAACAAACTTCAGGTTGAGATGCCATTTACCGACATACATTGGTATATGTACCCCAAACCACCACATATATTCAAAGTAGATGCGCCAACTCATAACGCTGGCATGACCTAACTGTTTATCGTGACCTCGGTAGAGACAGTTGACGCTACGACCGTAAGCAAGATTAAAATCATTGTATGCCGATCGCTTGATTTCAGCATCAGCCTCTCCCGCTAGCTTGGCGCGAATAATTTCTGTAGTGCTTTCTACCGCAAAAGCAATCATCGTCGTTCCATAGGAATAGAAACCATCAAAGATTTGCGCTGCATCCCCCAGAACATACCAATTATCTGGAGAAAACAGAGTTTTACTTTTATAAGCTAGCTTCGACCAATAGTGAAAATCAACAATTTCACCACTATCAATCAGACGTACCAAAAGCTTGTGATTTGCTTCGAGAAACCCAGAAAATTTCTCTTGGGTATTAATTTCTTTAGCTGCAATAACATTGTGATGGTGAACTACCCCAATTGATAGCTCGTTGGAATGTTTATCGATAGGAATCATCCACAGCCAATGTCCCGAACCAAAATAGTGATTGGTAGCATAGTAACGGCTGCTTGTTGTTCCCGTAGGATCGTATCCCTCATCAAAGATTTTGCGATCGACGTTTCTAACTCGCAGCCAAGCAGAACCGTTATTAACTCCGAGAAGATTTTCCGCACCAAACAAGAGATTATCAGTTTTCTGTCCGATGAGAAATCGACGACCAGCAGCATCAATTACGTGCTTGGCTTGGATAGTTAGAGTTTCCTTGCCTTGTTTGACCTCAATATTTTTAAGCGCGTCTCCCTCGGTTAGCTCTACATCGGTAACTCGACCATGATAGAAAACTGCTCCCATGTCTACGTTCATTTTGAGCAGATCTTGCTCGAATTTGGCTCGATGTAAATGGTATGAAGCAATGGGAGTCTGTCGGTTTGCCCATACGTGATAGTAATCATCAAGAGTTTCGGTGCGTTGCGAAGCCATGCCGTTAGGCTTATCGCTTTGTTTGGGCCAATGAAAGTTCAGTCCTGATTTGGGCGTGTGGTTTTCGATTAGGTAATCATTAAGACCCAGTTCTTTAGCTAGAAACAGAGCAGCGACTTCAATTAACGATTCACCGAGTTTTAAATCTTTCTCCGTCCTCTCGATCGGGCGAGGATCGATTATCGCCACTCGAATATTAGGAACATTCAGCAGCAAATGTCGAGCTTGGCAGACACCTGCAAATCCTGCACCCATAATGGCAACGTCATACTCTAATGTCTGAGTGGTAAGGGAATTCATGGTTAGTTCCGACAAATTTAATTATTAAGATTTTGAATCCAAGGCTGCAACTTGGGTTGGTATTGATAATCCTCGAACTCCTGCTGCATTTGTTTTACTTGGCTGTTGGCAGGTAAATTTCTAGTTTTAGATTTGTAAACCAATTCCCCTATTGCTCCTTGAGCCGAGAGTGCTAATAACCTAGCAAAATGATAGAGATTGAGTGGTTTTAACAATCCCCTTAAGCCAAAACCTTTCCACTGGAATTTGGCATACCAAATAGCAGCATAAAAACAAGTGGATTTTAAACCTGCAAAAACGTTGCAGTGTCTGGGTTCTAGCTTGGTATTTTCTAAGAAGCGATCAAAGTGTTTGAGGGTGTGATAGTTACCTAGCAATCCATCGGCGCGGTAACAGTCCATCAAACCAAGATTGACATCTTTTTCTACTAACTTCTCGAACTGTCGGCATAAATCGGCAAACAGCCCATCTACATTGCTATTTAGAGTTTTGACATATATCGAGATAAAGGTAAGATCTAGATGCCATTTGCCGACATACATTGGTACTTGAACCCCAAACCACCACATATACTCAAAGTAAATGCGCCAACTCATGACGCTGGCATGACCTAGCTGTTTGTCGTGACCCCGATAGAGGCAGTTAACGCTACGAGCGTATGCCAAGTTAAACTCATTGTATGCCGCTCGTTTAGCTTCAGCATCTGCTTCTCCAGCGAGTTTTGCTCGAACGATTTCGGTAATTCCTTCTATAGCTAAAGCAACGGTTGTTGTGCCAAAGGAATAAAAGGCATCAAAGATATATGCCGCATCGCCCAGAACATACCAGTTGTCTTCGGAGAACATGGTTTTACTAGTATGCGCCAAACGCGATCGATATTGAAAATCGACGGTTTCGCCACTGTCAATGAGACGATCTAAGACGGCGTGGTTATTTTGTAGAAAAGTACGAAATTTTGCTTCGGTATTGACTTGGCTAGCTGGTAACTCTTGATGATGGTGGATCGTGCCGATGGACAACTCTCCAGATTCCGTATCGGTGGGAATCATCCACAGCCAATGACCGCGCCCAAAGAAATGATTGGTAGAGTAGTAATGACTCGTCGATGCTCCTGTTGGGTCGTAGCCGTCATGAAAAATAGTGCGATCGACGTTTTTAATTCGCATCCATGCCGAACCAGTATTCAACCCCATCAAATTTTCTGGTTCAAAAACTAGATTATCGGTTTTGCGTCCGATAATAAATTTACGACCAGCAGCATCAATAACGTGCTTGGCTTTTAGTTCTAGGTTTTCGCCACCAGCTTTAATGCTGACAGTTTTAGCTACATCCTTTGGGGTGAGATCGACATCGACAACTCGCCCGTGATAAAAGACCGCTCCCATCTCTCGGTTCATTTTAAGCAAGTCTTCTTCAAACCTAGCTCGATTAATTTGAAAAGAAGGAATTGGTACTTGTCGGTTTGACCACACATGATAGTAGTCGTCTATGGTTTCGGTTTGACCAGCACCACCGTTTTTTGACCAGTGAAAGTTCAAACCCTTTTTGGGAGCGTGGTTCTCAATTAAGTATTCGTGCAGACCTAATTCTTTGGATAGAAAAAGTGCAGCAATTTCAATCGTCGATTCGCCAATTTTTAGATCTTTGTGCGATCGCTTTTCGGGTCGCGGATCGACTAGAGCAACTTTTACTCCTGGAACATTAAGCATTAAGTGTCGAGCTTGGCAGAGTCCAGCAAAACCCGCACCCATAATTACTACGTCGTAGTCTAATAATTTAGCAGTAAGCATTATTTATTTTGAGCGATTAAAGACGAAAGATTATTATGTGAGTATTTAACTGTGTTTTAATGATAGATCGGTATTTCTATTCGAGAATTAAATGCGATCGCTTAACTTCTTAACTAGATAATATTTATGGTTGGTTGATTGTTGCTGTCTTAACTCCTGCATTCTGATAGCGAGTAATCAGCCAGACTATAAAAATGGCAATGCCTGAAGCAACATAAAAATTGCGTGCCGACGCAGTAGAGGCAAATCCCAGCACCCAGGGCAAAGCAATCAAAGCAAAGGATACAATAAGTTCAATTACGCCGTGGAACTGCAAGGGAATTACTTTAATTACACCCAGGGGAAAAGCTGTTAAAACTGTTAATGCCAGGTGAATAATTGCCAGGGCATAAGAAATATTAGCAGCGATGCCAGTCAAACCAAATAGCGTCGGTGCAGCTAAAAACCAGACAACTACTAAATAGTCTAGATATCCATGGATTTTGGGGCTGAGAATTTTCATTATTGTCTCCTTTGCTGTTCTCGGTAATATAGAAGTACGCTTAATTCAAATTAAGCAAAAACGAAAATATCGTTATTAGTCAGTTCGAGTCCTGGTGATAGGCTTGCTGTTTGAATCTGTTCGCTTGCGCCAACTCCATCTACATCAAAGAATAGAGAACCGTCAGCATCATTGTAAATAAAGCGATCGCTCTCCGTAGTAGCTGCCGTTCCCAGGACAAAACTCTCTGGTTGAATCAGCGCACCTGGAGTTAAACCACCGCCAAAATCAGCAGCAGAGACAAATAGAGTATCATCCTCAACTACATAATCAGTGATAATGTTAGCTCCTGCTTCAGTAGTCAAACCAAAGAAATCGGCACCAGCACCGCCTGTAATTTGGTCTATTCCTTGACCACCAATTAAAAGATCGCTACCGTCATCTCCAGAAAGCACATCATTTTCATCGCCACCAATTAAGATATCGTCACCGTTACCACCAAACATGGCATCGTTGTTTTTATCACCATTCATGCGATCATTGCCATCACCCCCAGTCATCACGTCGTTACCGAGTTCGCCAAACAGAACGTCGTCGCCGCCGTTGCCTAATAAAGCATCATCTCCCGCACCGCCATTCAAAATATCGTTATCTTGACCTCCTATTAAGGCATCACGACCATCACCGCCATTAATTGAGTTGACACCGCCCTCGCCAAACAAAGCGTCGTCGCCATTGCCACCGTCAAGAGCATCTTGGTCTGCACCACCAAATAGAGCATCGTTGCCATCGCTACCATTGAGAGCATCGAGACCTTCTTGACCAAAGATCGTATCTTCATCTGGCCCTCCATCCAAAACGTCAACTCCAGGACCACCAAACATGGCATCGTTACCGTTACCACCAACTAGAGCGTCATCCCCAAGACCAGCAAGGAGGAAATCGTTACCACTGTTACCCTCGATCGCATCATTGTTAGGACTGCCCAAGAGAAAGTCATTGGCATCGGTGCCTTTGACTGAGTTGATTATAAATTCCATCTCTTCCATATCTATTTATCCTTGAATTGTTTTAGGTTAAGGCTAATTGTACAGAGCGAAATCCACTATTACTCTTTACTAAATGTTCTTAAAAGCTTTTGTCTCAGTATCGGAGGCAAGGGAGCAGATACGGGTGTACCATTTACTTGCCGTTCTACCCACGCCACCTCTTGCTGACCAACGTGAAGTTTTTCTCTTGTTCCGTCTGGCTGTTCTCGGAAAAATTCAAAGTTAAATGTTGCTCCACATTCAAAAACCGAGCTGACGTATAGAAGAACGCAAATCTTGTCAAAGGGCATTGCTTCTTTTAGGTAGTCCATACGGCTGTAGAGGCAAACCATCTCACCGCAAGGGTTAGAAACCCGTAAATATTCAGGTGCGATCGAGTAAAGGAACAGATCGAGAATTCGACCTTGCCAGATAAAGTAATTGCCGTAGTAGACATTACCGACTAAATTGGATTCTTCTAAAGTCGTCTGGAAGACCTCGGAGTAGATTAGCTGCCCGTAACGCTCCTGGGAAGAAGACTGTTGCAGTAGATGACCTAAGCTTACCCCCCTCAGACTAGCAGGTAATGGTGGCAGGGGTAAAGAATCGGGTTGTTGGAGATCGATAGTGGCGGGCTGTTCGGTGGCGAATTGGTCGAGGTATTCTTGTAGGTAGTCTGGGAAAGGCATGGGAGAGGGAACACCGTAATCTACCAGACGTACCCAGGTAGCCTTAACTTCAGCGATCGCCAGTCTGGTAAGAGATTCGTCGGGCAGCACTTGGCAAAATTCGATATAAGTAGTAAAAGAAGAGTCAATTATGCTACCTACCCAGGCGCGGGCTTGAATCACATCGTAAGCAGTCGCTTCTCCCACAACCCGCAGACTAACGGTATTAGTTACCATGCCCCATTCTCCAGTTAAGAAGTCCCCTAAAATCCGTTCGGCAATGCTTTCCATCGGTATTTCGCGAATTTTACCAATCCAGCGAAAATACTGAGAAAAATAAACGTGACGACTAATACTACCGCTATCTTTAAAACTGGCTTGAAAACGCTGTTCGTAAACTAATTGTCCTTGAGGATTATCTCTGGTATAACGGGAGCGATGACTACGATTATCAATCGCTTTATCAGTTAAGGGGGCAGAAACTACGGGGATTGAATCAGTTTTGGGTTGAGTCACGGCGATCGCAATCATCCGTTCTGGAGGACAAGTTAATTTAATAGGAAATGTAACGACATAGTATTTGCCTGTAGGAGTCGAACACTTTAACAACACCGCATCGCCATCACGATTAACAATCGAGAATTGAGCATCGATGCCGTTAAAAACTTTAGCAATTGCTTCATTAGCCGACCAAATTCTAGGGCTAGCTAAGTCTGTTCTGTCTCCTAGTTGAGTCAGTTCTCGAACGATTTCACTTTGAGAATTACCTAAAAGAGCTTGCCAATCTTTTGCCGAACGATGGGTAATCGGCTCAATGTCGCATCCTTGAGGGGTTTTATCTATTACACACAAACAATAGCGATCGCAGTGGGATAGAGATAGTTCTAATTCTGCGGTTTTCGCTCCCGTTAGTTGTGGTTTGCCCGAAGCTAAAGACTCAAGCTCAAACTCCATCTCTGCTTCTGGGGATAAACCTAGCTTAGTTCTTAAAGCATGAGCAACAATTGGTTTTTCTTGTTGACGGCGTTGTTGTTTGCTGACTTGGTGTATACTGGGCGTAACTCCCAGAGCTACAGCAGGTAAATTTAAATTAAACTTGTCCGTAATAGATTTTAAAGCCCGATCGAGTAGTTGGCGATCGCGAGTTTCGGGAAAAGCTAACTCTTCTGCCGTTGGGTTCTCTGGATGCTCTTCGAGAATTCGCAGACGATAGCCCGTCAATTTTTCTAAAACAATTCCTGACTCGTCGGTAACAATAACTTCACTAATATATTCGTCTCCTTCTCGTTGCTGTAGGTTAGCGATAACAATTTTCGAGTTATGACGGCTCGAAGCATTATTAAACAGTTCGATCTTGCCGATCTCAACTGGCAAACAAATATCGCGGGGAATAGTAAGCTGCACTGACTGGAGTAATATATCTCTCAAGTAAGGATCGCCCAAGATTAGATGGCTATCTTCTTGAGCAAAGCTATCTGCTATTAATTCGTCTAGCGATCGCGTTTCAGCCTGGAAAACACATTTTGTAGAAGTCAGAGAGTAAATATCACCCATCCTTTGAAAACGTGAACCTTGAAAGAGTAAGTCGCTGTAAAGATCGATTTGAGGATTTAATTCTAAGGCTCGATTTAGTTTTAAATCTATTTTTGCCTCTGCTTTTGCTTCTTTAATAACCAATGTGGCGGTAAAGCAATCGCTGGTAAAGTTACTCTGTTCGCTGCGAATTGCTACTTTAACTCGTCGTTCTCCCTGAAGATTGACTTCTAACGCTTCGGCATGAATTTCTATAGTCACTCCCTGACTGGGATCGACGACAATTGGCTGTTTCAAAGAAATATCTTCAATTGCTGCAATTACGGGTTGCTCTTCTGCCAGAACGTAGGCAGTTGCTTGAGCCATTGCTTCTAAACCGAATACGGTGGGAAAGAGATAAGAACCACGCCATAGATGATCCTGTAAATACAAATCTCGTTCTAAACTAAGATGAGTTCGAGCGGTCAATTTTACTTCGGGTTCGAGGTGCAAAACTGACTCGATAAAACGTAATTTGGTTGGTGGAGAAAAATCTGGCAGCCAAGTATCTAATCCGCCCAAGCGTGCAGCAATAATTACCTGGCTTACTTCTGGATCGTAATTAAAGAGTTTTAGGAAGCGATCGCAGCCTTCTTTAGTAGGAATAGCATTAATACCCATGCGTTCTAGGTTTTTGAGGCTACCCAGACGCGCTCCCATGCCTACTTCACCCCAAACGCTGTAAGCTAGGGAAAGAGTCTGGGTTTCTGGGTGATGGCGGTTAAACTGGCGCAGTAAGATGGCTAGAGATTCGTTAGAAAATCCATACCAAGCATTACCAGGCATTCCCGTTACGCCGATGATCGAGCTAAACGCCATAAATAACTTTGGTGGAGTTGCTGCCAAAGACTGTAAGAGATTGTATGCTCCCAGTAGCTTGGGGGATACTTCTTTAACCGCAGCTTCAACACTGACTGATTCAACTCTTCGGGGTTGATTGACTCCCGCACCGTGAATTACTCCCGTAACTGTGCCTAAGTCGGCGGTGATGGTGGCGATTAGCTGGTCAACTGCATCGGCATCAGTGATATCGCAGGTATAGTAGCGGATTCGATCTTGCTTAGGAAATCGTTCTAAGGTTTGAGCTACCTTTGATTGGTCAGAACGTCCCACTATTGCCATTTTTACATTAAGCGACTGCGCCAAAGCTAAAGCACACTCGGCGGTGATTCCTTTCGCGCCTCCCGTGACTAAAATGACATCTTTTTGCGACCATGAATAACCGCGCTTTTGGTAATTAACTGGTTGCTGTAAACGAGGTTGGGGAATTGAACGTCTCTTGTCAGCATCGTAGCCTACAGTAACAATGGCTTCATTTCCTGCTAATTCAGCGATCGCTAATTGAGCAGCATCACTGGGTTCAATTTCTGTAGCCAGATCGATAACTCGCACTCGTAAATCCGAACGCTCTAAATGCCAGCTTCGAGCAAAAGCAGCAGCGCAACATACTTCTGGAGATATTGCTTGTTTTCCCTGTCCGAAATAACCACCCCCAAACTGGATGTAAGCAATATTAGGAGTAATACTATTCTTGCTAGTTGTAACAATACTTTTAAGCCGTTCTACCATCAAAGATAATGGTAAAGAGCCATTCGTCTGAGAGGATATTGGAAAAGTTGTTTCTGCCAAATTTTTCCTGGTCTTTGCCCCCCCAGCCCCCCAACTTTGGGGGGAGATTGACTTAAAGTCTCCCAAAATTGGGGGATTTAGGGGGCTTTCATGTAGCAAATTTTGCTTTTCAGACAACCTCTGAGGTAGAAACGCCAGATAATCAGAATAGTTAACAGTTGTCAGATTGGCATCTACTTCTTCATAAGTAATGCGATCGACTCGCGCACCTAAATTACCAAGCTGTTCGGCTACCGCATCAGCAATTAAATTAGCTGCTTCAGTAACAATTAAGACTTTGGCTTGCGACCAATCTTTGTTCCGTTGAGGTATTTTTTGCTCGACATAGGCGATCGCAAAATTACGTACCAAGGTAGAAGTTGTCGATTTAGTTGGGGCAATATCTGAAGTTGTTTTATTACTTTTTGATAATGCCCCAATTTCCGTTTTAGGGTTATTATTAACTGCTTTTAAATCTCCAGAAATTGTCCTGTCAATTTCTTCTGCTATTTGTTTGAGAGTAACATTAGTTAAACTAGAGGGCTGTAATTGCCCAGCTATGCCGAATTTTTTAGTAGCTGTAGCGATTAATTCTCCTGCTTTAATTGAATCTAAATTTAAGTCGTCTAATAGTTTTAAACCTAGGTCGATACTTTCTAGGGGATAACCTGTTTTCTCGACAACTGAGTTTAATAAAAATTGTTCGATATCCGATCGCAAATTATTAACTGCTTGAGCTTGATGTTTTATTTCTGGCTCTAATAAAACAGCTTCCTCAATATAATGTTGCTTGGCTTGTTGATGCTTATTACTATTGCCATTAAGATAGTTAAGATTTGATTTTATAGCATTGCTTAACTCTAATTCTTGGAAAGGCGATCGCGTTTCTAATCGATCGAGATAGTTTAAAGATTTTAAGTCGGAATTAATAATTTGCCCTAGAAACGAGCCTCTAACCTGGAAATAGCGAGATAGTATAGGTATTAATTTTTCATCAGTCAGATTACTCGATTTATCTAATATTTGCTCTGGTATGGTTGCTAGATCTGCTTTAATTATTTCAGCCAAAAAAGAACTGCGATCGCTAAAATATTGAGATAGAATTTCGTCAAAGTTGTGCTGATTAGCAGCCATAGTTTTATCTGAGCTTTCTAGATTGTCTAAACTGTTTTGGGGTTGATTCTCAGTCAAAATTGGCGTTAATTGTGATAAATAAGTTTCAGGTACTTTAAAAGGACGTTCGCAAGGATTATCAATAAATAATTTGTCTGATGCTGGAATAAAAGGATGTACTAAACGATTTTTATATAGTGCTTGCCAGTTAATTTCTCGATTGGCAACGAATAATCTGCCTAAAAAGCAATTAAGATTTTTACTTTCTGTCGGTTTGCCTTCAGTACAAAAGCCAACGGGCTGTTTAGAGTTGATAGTTGTATTAATTAAATTAGCTAAAACCCTGCTATAACCAACCTCTAGTATTAAATCGCAATGCTGGTAAATATTTGTTGTTAAGGCTACAAAATCTACCGCAGAAACTATCTGTTTGCTAAAATGCTGGCTTAATTCAACTCCTAGCTTAACTTGTTCGCCATCAATACTAGAAAATAAAGGAGTAGCAATATCTGTCAGCTTGGCGGGAATTGGCGCGCGATCGGCAACATATTTAGCTGCTTCCCTCACCATCTCAGAATGAAAAGCATTAGCTACAGGCAATCTTTTAGCCTGAATTTCTTGAGACTCAGCTATTTCTATAACTGCGTCAATACTGTCCGACTCGCCCGAAATAACCGTCTGACTTGTACTATTCAAATTAGCAATAACTACATAGCCCGATACCTGTTGGAGAATTTTGTCAGTAGAGGCGCGATCGCAACCCAGACTAGCCATAGCTCCTGTTTCTTTGCCAAAATTAGCTAAAGCTCGACCTCTAATTGCCGCAAACTGAATTAAAGTTTTAGCGTCAAAAGCTCCTGCTTGATAAAAAGCCGTCAATTCGCCTAAGCTATGTCCACCAACTGCCACGGGTTCAATTCCTAGTTCTTGGAGATAGCGCAGCCACAATAAAGAAACCAAGCAAATAGCAGGAGAAGCAATTTCAGCACGAGATAGTTCTTCAAACCAGTTAATTATTTCGCTTTCGCCCACTGCTGTTTCTAAACAACGATAGATTAAAGGGCTAACTGGCTGACAACTAACTTCCTCTAACCATTTATCTGCTTGTCCAACTAACTGTTGCGCCCAGTCATAACGCTCCACTAAAGTACGCGCCATGTTTAATCTTTGCGAACCTTGTCCTGGAAAGACAAAGGCTACGTCAGGGCGATTAACTGTATTAGCCAGCCAAAAGTCTTGAGTCGGGGATGTAGTCAGTTCTCCTTTTGCTGGTGGCGAATCTGACAAAATCCGCTTGATTTTCTGGAGAATTTCAATTAACTGTTTGGGTGTAGCTGCAATAATTGCTGCTCTTACCTGTTGCTGGGAATCTGTTTGCGTTGTCAGCAGGGCAGCTAAATCTGTCATCTCTGCTAAACTAATTCCCGCAGCCAGATCGATTGATGCTTCTGTGCGCTCTAATAATTTCTCAATCGAAACAGCGCTTAAAACAAATAGCTCGCTGTCTTGAGCTGAAACTAACAATGCTTTAGGGGATAAATCGGTTTTCAAATGCTCGGCTGCGCGATTTCCCGACTCTAAAGTAAGGTGAGAATTAATTCCACCAAAGCCCATTGCCGAAACTCCAGCCCGAAGAATAGTATCTGGCTGGCAGACTTTTCCCGTTAAAATAGGATAAATAGATTGCGCCGTAGTTGCAAATGCAGGATTTGCTTCAGTGCAGCCAGTGGTAGGAGGAATTACTCTTTGGTTGACTGCCATAACGGCTTTAATTAAACCGCCCACTCCTGCTGCTGCTTTGGTATGTCCGACTAAAGATTTAAACGAAGTGATGCCCACCGAGCGAGGTTTAACCTGGGCTTCTCCTTTAGAAATGGCTAAAGCAATCCCTTCTAATTCTACACGATCGCCTACAGGAGTTCCCGTACCATGACCTTCAATGAAATCTAATTCTGAAGGATGATAACCTGCTTTTTCATAGGCTCTGAGTATAGCTTTGCTTTGTCCTATCTTAGAGGGTGCAGTGATTCCGCCTTTACCGTCAGAAGAGATACCCCAGCCTCTAATAACTCCATAAACATAATCTCCTGCTGCTCTAGCGTCTGCTAATCTTTTGAGAACTACAAAACCACAGCCTTCTCCTGGAATAAAACCACTAGCACGGCGATCGTAAACTGCCATATCGCCCGCAGTTAAAGCTCCAGTTTTAGCAAAACCAATTAGCTCAAAGGTATCTAAACTAACGTCTACTCCTCCCGCCAAGGCGAGATCTAGATCGCCATTAACTAACTTACTGCAAGCGGTAGCTGTAGCAATTAAGGAAGAAGCACAAGCGCCGTCAACCGTGTATCCGCCACCATCAAAATTGAAAAAGTTACAAATCCTACCCGCAATAGTGTTAGAAAGTCCTCCTGCCAAAGAATCTTCGTTGACAGGAGCAAAAACCGACTTATAAAACTGCTCCATCGTTGACATCAAAGCTTCAACTGCTCGATCGCTCATTTTTCTAGCTTTGGCGGATGCAACTAAAGAGCGTTTGACATAAGGCCAGCGCAAACGTAAGGTACTGGCGCGAGTTTGCTCTCCAGTTAAAGTATTGCCTAAAATTACTCCCGTTTTAGCTACAGTAATATTTTGGCGAGTAAAGCCTGCATCTTTTAAAGCATCATTAGCAGTTTCCAACGCCAACCAGTGTACGATATCTGTGGTTTGTACTGTTTGCTGAGGAATGCGTCGTCCAATCCAATCAAACTCAAAACCATCAATTACCGCAGCGCGATCGCCGTAAGTCTGATCGGGGACAGAGCGATCTCGATTGTAATATTCAGCTATTGGTAGGCGTACATCGGGAATTTGTCGGAATTGCCGTCGTTTTGCCAAGATATTCGACCAAAGTTGCCTAATGTCTCTGGCTCCTGGATATTGACAACCCATCCCCACAACAGCGATCGCTAAAGGATAGTTTTTTGTTTTGCTTTGATTATTTATCATTAAGCATTTTAATATTTGGATTTTAAGTAAATTTACCTTTTATTTTAAAGTCTGCTTGTAAAAAAAAACAAAAAACGCGCTATGAAAAAAGAAACAGACCAAAGAGAGATTGTTAACGCAATCTTATACTTGCTGAATGAAGCATGCCGATGGCGATCGCAGTAGTACAAGTTTCCAAATTATTTGGTCAATTATTAGATGTTGGTATAGTTTCTGGTGGCGTTGTTGCATAAATAGAGTTGCGAAGGGTAGAAACTTGAAAATGGTAGATTGAAGCGCACGGAAGCTCGAATGCATTCGAGCTGTCCGCCGTCGCTTGTTAGCAAGTTAACCACAACCAAAACCTACTAATGAAGAATCAATAGCGCATTCGCAACTGGTCGCTCGTTCACCTGAATACATTCAGGTGCTTGCGAGCGACCGCCTTGCGCGGTCTGAGTATAACGCAGGACTAAAACAACGAGGAAGTCTAACATTTTGGTTAGATGAAGATGTTTTAGAACAATGGTTAGTCAAAAAGAAAACAGGTAAAAAAGGAGCATCTCAAACTTATAGTGATATGGCGATCGCAACGATGAGTACCGTTAAAAGCATTTTTTCTTTGGCAGGAAGACAGACCGAAGGATTTGTATCATCACTATTTGAACTAATGAGTCTAGATCTACCTGTTCTTGACCACAGTACAGTATCAAGACGTTTGGGGAGCTTCAAGCAAAGACAATCAAGGGCAACAATTCCGCCACGCAAAAATGCCACCGTGAGAGTGGAATCAGCTTGGGAAACCCAAGCATTTCCTCTCACAAAGATCTCTCAACATGGTAATTGTAAAGCTCCACCACTACCACGAGATGAGAACTTAAGAGCGATACGTAAAATGGGACGTAAAAAATGGAAAAGAGAAAGTGGTTACCATCGCCGTTCTTTAGCTGAAACCACCATGTTTCGCCTCAAATGCATCTTCGGAGGCAAGTTGGCTTCTCGCCAGTTCGATAATCAGGCAGTAGAACTATTCTTGCAATGTTCTGCTCTTAATCGAATGATTCAAATTTGCAAACCTGAGAGTTATGTCGTTGAATTATAAATCCATGACTCTGTTAGCCTCATTTCGATGCTCAATTTTTCTTCATGCAACAAAGCCGTTTCTGGTACGTAACTGACGGATGGAAAGTTTATCCAGGATTTATTGAGCAGTCGCGATCGATGCTTGATATTCTTGATACTGCCTGCCGTTCTTGGCAGTTTGAAGTTTGCCCATTGCTAGCTTAGCTGATACTCTCTGATTGCTGCGGTGTGATTGAGCTTTAGCTGCTTTAGTTTTGCCCGTTCGTGTTCGAGGATTATCGGATCGAGGTTTTTCACTCCTGAAAGGTAATTAATTTCTGACTGCTTTAGTTCTACTTCCGACTCAGCCGAATCAATCACCGTCTTGGTTTTAGCTACTGCTGCTTCTTGTTCTAGATAGCTAATGGGCGGTAATGCCATCGTGATTGGTACTGCTGCGGGTGCTGCTGGAGGAGTAATGGTCGCAGTTAGAAGGCGGTTAAGAGATAGCTGAAGCTGTTTTTGTTGGGCGGTTAGCCTAGTTCTTTCCCGTTCTCTGTCGGCTATGATATCATCTAACTTGACTTGCGAACCTTCACCAATTTTCAAGTCATCTGATTCGGTAACTTTAACGGTGATATTTAACCGTTTGGGTGCAGTAGTTTCTGTTTGAGTCTGCTGACTAGTGGCTGTTGCCCAATTAGAAAGAGGAAAAATGTTAGTCGTGACAATGGCGATCGCCATTATCACGACTATTACCAGTCCATAGATAACTAATTTATTAACCCGATTCATCTATCTAAAACCTCGACAACAGAACTTTCTATAGTTCTATTGTTCCCATGCAGCTAGAGATTCAATCGGTTTATCTTAGTAGCTTTAAATTAGAAAGGAACACCTTCTACAACTTCTGATAGAGATCGTCAACGATTTCGTTACATAACTTGATAAACACCGTTACATTTATTAGTATATTTACATGGATGAAGAAACAGATTATTTATTCCGTTTCCATCCCGTTCTAAATCTAGAACATTAAATACATACACAACGCAATTATCTAACACATGACAACCACTTTACAACAACGCGAAACACGCGGAGCTTGGGAGAACTTCTGTCAGTGGATCACCAGCACCAACAACCGCATCTATGTCGGTTGGTTCGGAGTCCTAATGATCCCAACACTCCTTGCAGCCACCACCTGTTTCCTAATCGCCTTCGTCGCAGCACCACCAGTTGACATCGACGGCATACGTGAACCAGTAGCAGGCTCATTACTCTACGGAAACAACATCGTTTCTGGAGCAGTAGTACCAAGCTCCAACGCCATTGGACTACACTTCTACCCCATCTGGGAAGCAGCATCCTTAGATGAATGGTTATACAACGGTGGACCTTACCAATTGATTATTTTCCACTTCTTAATCGGCGTATTTGCATACCTCGGTCGTCAGTGGGAACTATCATTCCGTCTGGGAATGCGTCCTTGGATCTGTGTAGCCTACTCAGCACCAGTATCTGCCGCCACAGCAGTATTTTTAATCTACCCTTTAGGTCAAGGTTCATTCTCTGATGGAATGCCTCTTGGTATCTCTGGAACATTCAACTTCATGTTGGTCTTCCAAGCAGAACACAATATTCTAATGCACCCCTTCCATATGTTAGGAGTAGCAGGAGTATTCGGTGGAGCATTATTTTCTGCCATGCACGGCTCACTAGTAACATCTTCACTAGTACGTGAAACAACTGAAACTGAATCACAAAACTACGGCTACAAATTCGGACAAGAAGAAGAAACATACAACATCGTCGCAGCCCACGGCTACTTCGGTCGTCTAATCTTCCAATATGCGAGCTTCAACAACAGCAGAAGTCTACACTTCTTCTTAGGAGCATGGCCTGTAATCGGCATCTGGTTAACAGCAATGGGAATATCGACCATGGCGTTCAACCTGAATGGATTCAACTTCAACCAGTCGGTAATGGACTCACAAGGTCGTGTAGTTAATACTTGGGCAGACATCTTAAACCGAGCTAACCTGGGTTTTGAGGTAATGCACGAACGTAACGCTCACAACTTCCCGCTTGACTTAGCTAGTGGCGATCTTGCACCAGTTGCACTTACCGCTCCTGCTATCAACGGTTAAGAATCAAACAGAGTTATCAAACTCACTTATAGAATTTAGCAAAAAGCGTTCTCGCTACTTGACACAGGCGGAAACGCTTTTTGCTTTAAAGATACCTATCAATCTCAACCTCATCTCACTTCACTAATAAATCACCATGTTTTTAATTTGTTTACTGTTAATTGGTTTAATAGCAGTCGCGATTGTCACCGATACTGAATCCTCAACTGCCGAGCAAGCAGAATTAATTCCCGTACCTGTTCGGGTTGAGTCGAGAAACAGGCGTTAATTTAATTGAATCGAACAATGCTCTCCAAAGATGGGGGGCGTTTTTTTGCTGAATTTGACCATCGCTCAATTCCCCCAGTACTCTCCAGGAAGATCCTTTTTTTTAACAGTAACCCTGCCAACTTTCTTACCTGACATTCTCAATAATTCATCACCTGAAAATTCAAAACCAAGCAAGAGTGCTATTTGTGCAACTTCATCTGCTGTTGATGAAGCTAGCACCTCATTTTTAAGTGCAGGTTCAGACTGCATTTTCTTTAAAAATGCTTCGAGTTGATCTAAAGCCATATTTGAAACTCCTATTCTCGCTCTTTGGTGTTGCGAACTTGTCGATAAGATTTATAATAGACCATCTTAAATGCTCTACATTAAATATTCATGACCGCAAAATCTTAACCTCTATATTCCCAATTGCATACTGTTCTTTTAATAAAGCGATCGCTCTATCCAACTCACAATAACTAAACTTAATCCGTCTTATCTCCGCCCAAACTGTAACCATCTAATTGAGGAAGAATGCTAGGAATAGCCATTGTGGTCAACATAATTATATTTGCCACCCAAAACAGCAAGACTAACCACAACAAACCAAGCCAAGGCTGAAGATAAGTTGCTAAATGTAACCCCGACCATAATTGCCAAATCCTAAATCCCGTATAGAGCGTTCCAATAATGACAACAACACTTTTACAGAGTGTACGGCTCAAACCTATTTCACTGGCTAACTGAACTACAACGGCAAATAAATAACCACCAAAAAATTGACGCAGAACTGGTCTATCCTAAAAAGCGACCCACATAACTACAGGAAGAATTACCCCAAGTAGCAGAGCAACCTTAGCCCAAACCTTTATAAACTGCCGTTGGGCATCGGTATAAGCCATTACTGACCTGAATGGTAATTTTCCTTTTTCGACTAACCAACCGTAACTCACGCTCAAGAGAGTAGCGGTCGTACAGAAGGAAAAGACTGCAAACCAATTATTAGGATTCATTTTCAGAGATATTTAATTATGAGGCTTTTACTATCTTTATTTCTACCGTACCTACTACATACTATTCCTTTAAAAGTGCGATCGCCCGATCCAAACTACAATAATTAAACTTAATCTTGTTACCACTTAAAACAGCCGTAGTCATCTGATTGGGTTCAATCGGTATCTTGACATCTTCGCGGAAATCTACCCTTAGTTCACCGTTTAAGTAGATGTCTGCCCCAGGATAAGCCTGTTGTAATTCTGACAGTTGAGCAGTCGCTTCTTCATTATTAAAACTAATATTCTTAATCTCAGTCTTGGCAGCTTCCCCTACTTCAGTTGTTACTTTGCTGGTGATTATCTGTTCGCCTGTTTTATAAATCCCCTTGCCGTCGGTAACTACAAACTCGCTGCCTTCATTACCAATAATCAGATACTTTCCATCGGCAGAAGTGCGATTGCGAAGCTAGCCGTTAGGCATCGCTCGTCCAATAACCTGTAATCCTCGCGTACACCTGATTGGTACTAGCATTTTGGTTATAAACTTGAACGATACCATCTCTCAAGCCTAGATTCTGACTAACTTTGGTGGTCAAACCGCCACCATTAGCGATGGTAATTCCTAATGTCAGCAGGGCGATCGCAATACCCAACACCCACAATTCACCAGCACCACCAGTCTTTAATCTTCTTCTTGGATTTGATACGCTGATTGCCCAGACGGGTTCGGGATAAAATAGCTGTACTCCTTGCTTGGTAAAAGTATCGGAGAAACAGGCTAAAAGATGACCCAGAGGAAGGGCGATCGCTGCCTTGATACTGCCATGCAGCAAGAAATAATTAACAGCCAGACTGAGAACAGTTATACCCGCCGTAGCCAGCAGAGAATGAGTAATGGAGCGATGGGGAAAACGATCTTCAATCCAAGAGCTAATCGGATAGAAGATTTTGCCAATGGTGCTAGTGGTGGTGTCGATATCGGGAAGTTGTGAGCCGAGAATAGCCAAACCCAAGGGTAAAGGGCTAGCTGTTCCTAGTATTAAAGATGTTCCAGCAGCAGCGATCGCTGCGTGAGTAATTGCCATCATAAGCTGTAAAGAATAGAGTTACTTTACCAGTTTGGATTCGGTTAAGGCGATCGTCAGTTATTTAGCTCACTATCAAAACAATGTTCTTGTTGATCTAAGTTGCGGAATACTATTAATCTTACTCTTAAATCTGTTAACAGCTTGCTCAATATCTTTCTCAGCTTTTTTCCTTTCTTCTTCTAATTCTTTTCTAATTTTCTTATCTTTTTGTTCTAGCTGATTCAATGCCGAATCTATTGCATCTATAGCGGTTATAGGACTTCCTGTATGGCTATGTTTTTCAAGTTTTATACCTATCTTCTCCAATAGCATTAATCCTAAATTGGTGATTAAAAGATTAGAATCGGGCAAATCACGATCAAATGTTGAGAAGCTACCAAAAAATCTGTCTTTTCCAATTAAACCTAAATTAATAAGGTGAAAATTATAATTCTTTAACATCGTCTTATGCTCGAATAATTTTTCTTCCGACAAATCTGATGTATCAAACAATTTTGAGTGTTTTTGTCTAAAATCTTGATTTCTTCTATTACTCTCCTGATAAGCTTGCAGTAATACTACTTCTGTATCATTTATTTCTTGAAGAATTTCTAAAAGACGTTTAATTTGTGAGTGATCGATTTCCTCTTGCCTTAAACCATACTCGACCACCGAAGCAAGATATTCTAATCTTTCATCACTAATTGCTCTTACAGTTTGATGAATAACATCTTCAAATATGCCTGCAAATTCAGGAGAGTAAAATTTCTGCTTTATCTCTTCTGAATCCATATCAAGTTCTCTGGATGCCAATATCATCAAAAGCTTCTCGATACGCTCAAGGCGACGATCGGGAATAGTAACATTCAAAAGTTCAACCACTAACGAACCACCTGGTATCGCTCCTATTCCACCTTTTAATGCAGCAAGACTATATTTATTCAAGTTATCTTTGGCTGTCGTAGTTTGCACCTCACCACGAAGATTCCACTAATCACTATAGTATTTTTTTACTATTCATTGTATCTGCTTGGTTAAAGGCGATCGCGAAAAGTCAAATAGTCATATTATTATTTAATATTTCCTCACAGTCATATCATTGACCTAACCTTTTCCTCGCCCCCTTAACGGGACTTAAACAATTTTAGAAGTCAAAATGAGATAAAATACTTTTGCTGATTGAGTTGAACATTATCTTAAATAGCGATCGCTAGCGATGAAAGAAACCACTCCCGCAGCCATGCCTCCTTGCTTCGATAGATGGTGTCAAAAGTTTGATGATTTGCTGAAAAACAAAGCACAAAAAAGAGAGTTTAGGCATTATTTAGGGGGATTATTAGGAGGAAGTGAGCGAAAAAATGTGTCTCAGATGGCTAAAGACGCGGTAGAAGTCACATACCACAAATTACACCATTTTTTAACCGAAGCACCTTGGTCAGCGCAGAAGATAAATGAGCGTCGTTTAGAGGTGATGAATAAATGCAACCAAACAAGAATAAGTAGAGGATTTAGCCTAATTGTTGATGATTCTGGGCATAGGAAAAGTGGTAACTTTACCGCAGGTGTGGGACGACAGTATATGGCGCGAAATTGGGAAAACAGATAATGGCAATGTTGTGGTAACAACTCATTTATATGATGGCAAAAAAAGCTTACCTTTAGACATAGAGTTATATCAACATGGCGATTCATTACCTGAAGGAAAGTTGGACAAAAATTTCCGTAAAAAACCTACTTTAGCTTTAGAGCTAATTGATAAAAGTTTAGACCGAAAATCCAGACCAGGAATAGTTTTAATAGATTCATCTTATGGTAATAACACCTCTTTTTTGAAGGAATTAGAAGAAAGGAAATTAAACTACATAGGAGGAATTGCTAAAAATCGCCACATTTTAATTAAAGATAAATCAGGAAGAACAGAAGCAATAAGAATAGATGAATACGCCCCATGGATATCTGATGAGGAATTTCAGGAAATTCAAATACCAGGTGAAAAACATAGAACTGTGTGGGTAGCAATACTATCGGCTGAAATATCTCAACTAAAAGGACTAAGAAAAATAGCTATCGTTATGAATGCACCAGTCTTTGAAGCAGCGGAAGATATTGACTACTTAATTACAAATGTTGAGGGAGAAATAGTAACAGAGCAATGGATAGTTGAGACTTACGGTCAAAGAAACTGGGTAGAAGTTTTCTATCGGGAAGCTAAGGGCTGGTTAGGACTAAGTGAATATCAAGTTAGAGAAAAAAATAGTTTAGAGCGACATTTTATTTTGGTATTTTGTGCCTACACTTTTATACTTTGGCATAAGCTTACTGGAGGATTGAGACGACGTTGGGCAAATAAACCTTTGAACACATTTCCTGAAGCTTTGGAGGCATTTCGTACTGCTATATCTTATCGTTTTGTAAAATGGCTCAACCAAAATCGTGACGTATTTACCGCTTATAAAGCTAGTTTAGGCTTTGTTTGGGCTTAATTTTTGTTTAAGTCCCGTTAACACTGCCTAACTGCTTCAACGCCATTCCCGTCACCAAACAGACACCTCCAGTAATATAAAGTCCTTTATTCCCCGTACCCATCCCAATAAACCGCACGATGCCAAAAGCCATCAGAGCAGCAATAATAGTGGGCATGATGACCACATACTGAGTATGTTCTGGTTTGTCCTGCTTCAGTCCGAGGGCTTCATTCTTGATGATTTTCCTCGCCAGCATAGGATTCCTACCAGCTAAAGGTTGCAGTTCGGCTAGTCGAGATTTATCGATCTGTAGACCGACTCGTTGAGCTTCTGCTGCCATAACCAAACGGATATGGGCATCGCTGGGTAACTCTAGTTCAATCTCCAACATATCTAAAAAGATATCTCGCCCAGGGTTAGCCACGGCAAAGCAGACGACTCTCACCCCACTACTAATCATGTCCTCTAGCCAATAACGAATACTGGTAGTCAACCGTTTAGCTTCGGGAAAGATAAGTAAAACATCTTCACCACTGTTATCTAAAATCTCTTGTTTGAGAGCATCAACAGTCATGGGTTTATCTCGCTCATCTTCTGTCGGACAGCCTAACTGCATGGCGATCGCGATAAAGAATTTCTTAATCGAACCCTTGTAAGTGGCGATCGCACTATTAAATTCTCCCGTCATCTCTTCATGGAGAGCCAGGGCAAAGTCACCTTTACCCGTTCCCGCCTCACCTAATACCAGGACACTATTACCCGCACGAACCGCAGCACAAACCTTGTCGAATTGCTCTGATTCGCGCGTTCCCTTGCGCCTTTCGGCGACGCGGGGTCGCTCTCCTAATTGTTTGCGTTCTGGCTTCTGTACTGACTCAGTAGAGTCTCGGCTAACTGTCCTGGTGTGAACTTTGGGTTAGCCACCTCACGGGCGATCGCTACTTTCTCTTGTAAATCTTCTGGTAGATCCTCCTCATTCATGCGATTGGCTATCTCGCGCTTTACTAAGTGGGGCATTGCCAACTCACGAGCTTTTAGCTGTGCTGCACCTCGCATCAAACCATTAATGTCAAATTGTGCTGTAGGTTCTTCAGGATTAATATAGATATCATTTTCGGCTTCATTATTATTAGAAACCATCTTATTACTATCATCAACCTTGACAATTGAGTTATTAGTAAAATCTTTCTTACTTCCTGTCTCGTTAACGTGATTTCTTAAAGCTCTAATTTCGCTCTTCCTGTTCGATTGTGAGATAACACTTACCTTCAAAATCTTTGTCTGGTTTGATATCTAGATAGTTTAGGTCTTTGTAGTAGGCATCTTTTTTAATATCTAGTTCAACCATTATGTTTAAGAGTATTAAATATTAACCGTTAAACTCTTTAAGATATTAGACGTTTAGAGTATTAGACGTACTAGAGATTAAATGTTTAACCTCTAAAGGTATTAGACCATTAAAGGTTTAAGGGTTTAGATAACACAATGGTACTATTGTGAAAAAATTTACTGATATTATGACTGATTCATCAGATAGAGAAGCGGTTTTAGCTACTAATCAAGCCTTTTACGATGCTTTTGAGCGTAGAGATATTGTCAGCATGAATCGTTTATGGTGGCAAGGCTCGACCAGTCTGTGCGTTCATCCAGGCGGTAGGGTGCTTATAGGATGGGATATAATTCAGGCTTCTTGGTCATCTATTTTTGACAATACCAGTTCAATTGAAATTGATGTAGAAATTATTAAGATAGAAGTTGACCAAGCTCTTGCTTATGTAGTTGTTAGAGAAACGGTATTGCAATCGAGTCGAGGCAGAAAAGTTAAAGCACAATCAACAGCAACTAACATTTTTCAGAAAATGGCTCAAAAATGGTACTTGGTTCACCATCATGGCAGTCCCGTCATGCGATAGTTTTTAGTTCAAAAGTACAATCGCTCTATAATTTTGTTGGCTCGTAGAAAGTTCGACCGCGATCGCAGTTAAGCAAGTCAAGCAGCAGCAAAGATATACGAGGTTAAGGGAGAGGTTAGAAGTGAGAAGATAAAATTTAAGAGAATTAATGTACCGTTGGCGTGTTTTAAGTCCATCGACGAAAGAACGCTCCGTCTTCTCCAGCGTTGGCAGTTGGGGTAAAACTAGCCAGGCTGTCACTAGGTGCAATCTAGCTCTAAATGCTTGCTGTGTAAGGGTTTCAAAATCAAACTTTAGCGATCGCCGAAAATGCTAATTTTTGCAGTCTTTGACTAATCTCTGCAAAAGCTGAAAATTTTAGGTCTATTGCTAAACGATTGAAAAGTATACATTGCCTAGATCATAGAGATTATTGATTAAATGGCAAAAAAGGTAATGATTTAATTATTGGTTCGGCTGGGTCTGATTTAATTTATGGAGACTCTGGTAATGATACCCTCAATGGCGGTCTAGGGAACGATACTCTCGATGGTGGTAAGGACGACGACTATCTTTCTGGAGGTATTGGAGACGATACTCTATCTGGGGGCAGAGGAAAAGATAGCTTTGTCTTTAATAGCCCTAATGAAGGAATAGATACTATTACAGATTTCTCAGTTAAAGATGATACTTTAGTATTTTCGGCTGCTGGTTTTGGGGGGAATTTGACGGTAGGAATGGTCAAGGGTGAAATGTTTACGGTGGGTACAGCCGCAACTAGTAACGAACATCGCTTTATTTATAACGCAAGCAGTGGTGATTTCTTCTACGACAGCGATGGTACAGGAGAAAATGAACGGATAAAAATTGCTCAGTTGGATTCTGGTTTAAGTTTGGGCAGTGATGATTTGTTTGTGGACTTATAAAAATATTTATTTCTAATGTTTTTAACAATCAATATTAAATAGAATGAAACTTAAACCTTTGATTGCTGCAATTTTTATACTTACTTTTCTTTCAGGATGTTTGGGAAAAGATTGTACAAGTAAACAAACTACAAAACTAAGACATCTAAAGCGATTACTTAAGACCAACAAATGTGTGAATTGCTATTTAGGAGATGCAGATTTAACAGGTGCTAACTTACAAGGTGCCAATTTATCTGATTCCTTCTTAGTTAATGCTGTTTTAGATGATGCCAACTTACAAGGTGCTAATTTGACCAATGCTGACTTGTCTAATACCGATTTGAGCAGTGCTAATTTGACCAATGCTGACTTGAGTTCGGCACTTTTAACGAACACTGATTTAACTAAAACCAATTTATCTGGAGCAAAATACAGAAAAGCTGGAAACTTGGAAAAAGAGACAGGATCTTATCGCAATACGGTTTTTCCAGCCAACTTTGATCCATCTTTACGAGGAATGCTTCAAGTAGGCAAATATCCCTTAAATTTTAATAAAGTCAGTATAAAAAATATAGATTTAGAAAACAAAATTATCCAGGAAGAAAACTTTGATGGCATGAATTTGGTCGAGCTAAATTTTACCAAAGCGGAGCTAGATCGGGTAACTTTTGTAGAAACTAATCTAGCTAATACTAATTTTAGTCAGGCAAAATTAAATGGGGTGATTTTTACCAGAGCAAAGCTAATTAAAACCAATTTTAGTAACGCCAGATTTTTTAGCAGTACATTGGAAGACGCAAATTTATCTGGTGCGAATTTATTTGGTGCGAATTTGTTACAAATAAATCTACAAAATGCAAATCTACAAGGGGCTAATTTACAAGGAGCCGATTTGAGTGGAGCGCAGTTTGTCACTGCTAATTTTAATGGTGCAAACTTGTTGAATGCAAAAATTCCTGATTTCGATAAGCTACCTATTAGTTTTACCTCTGGCTTTAATGGTGCAATCATGCCTGATGGTACAGTCTACCGAAATACCAAGTAAAACAATACTTTGATGATAAAGAAACAGATACTCTCGATCAGGAAAAGATAGCTTTGTTTTTAATAGCCTAATGAAGGAATAGATACTATTACAGATTTCTCAGTTAAAGATGACACTTTGGTTTTCTCGGCTGCTGGTTTTGGGGGGAATTTGACGGCAGGAATGGTCAAGGGTGGAATATTTACAGTGGGTACGGCTGCAACTACCGAGCAGCATCGCTTTATTTATAACGCAAGCAGTGGTGATTTCTTTTACGACAGTGATGGAACAGGAGATCGGGAGCAGGTAAAAATTGCTCAGTTGGATTCTGGTTTGAGTTTGGGCAGTGATGATTTGTTTGTGGACTTATAAAAATATTTGTATCTAATATTTTTAACAATTAATATTAAATAGAATGAAACTTAAACCTTTGATTGCTGCGATTTTCATCCTTACTTTTCTGTCAGGATGTTTGGGAAAAGATTGTACAAGTAAACAAACTACTAACCTAAGACATCTGAAGCGACTGCTTAAGACTAACAAGTGTATAGGCTGTCGCTTAGGAGATGCTAATTTAGCTGGTGCCGATTTAGCTGGTGCCGATTTATCTGGTTCCTTCTTAGTTAACGCTGTTTTAGATGATGCCAACTTACAAGATGCTAATTTAAGTGGTGCTGAATTAAGTTGGTATGACATTGATGCTGGCAATGGATTTGGATTTAGTAGTAAGTGTAATGTAGATTTATCAGCTTCTTTGAAAAGAGCAAATCTTAGTAGTGCCAACTTAACTCAAGTTAAGTTAAAAGATGTAGATCTACAAGAAGCCAATCTGCAAGAAGCCAATCTTAGTAATACTTATCTACTATTTTAGACATTTTATAAAAGTCCAATCAAACGGACGTTAAAGTGAACAGTTTTGTAAGCCTTAATTTGAGATTATGTATTTCATAATAATGACAATGAACCTATCCCACTAACAAGATTCTACTAATCCAAATGTGAACGGTAGCTAAAGATAAGAAGGCATCAAAGTTAGCTTTTTGACGTTCCCATCGAACAACAAGACGACGATACTTTTTTTGATACCAAGCGAAACATCGCTCTTGCTGGAATCTAGGAACAGAAATTTTAATTGGTCTACCTAAATTTTTCTTCGTTTTATAATTTCGCTTGGGTAGTTGAGAACGAATTCCTCTTTTTCTCAGTGCAGAACGTTTGTCCTTGGAGTCATAACCCTTGTCTGCTGCCAAAACTTTGACTCTTTTTTTTGGTCTGCCTGGTTTTAATGTTTTTAGCTTCACCTTATCAAGCAAAGGAAGAATTTGTTCTCTTTCACTACCATTGGCAGCCGTAGTGCAATTGGCAAGGGGCATTCCACTACCTTCAGTCAAGGTATGAATCAAAATTCATGCCTCCTTTATACCCGTAAGCAACTTCATTCCCGCCTCCCTTGCCAGGGGGAAAAATAGCCATCTATTGCTCCATAGTTCCAATTAATTAAGCCATTACTGTCTGCGATCGCCAAAATTCTACTTTGCAAATGCTCAAACGTTCCATCTTCTTGCCACCGCTTTAACCAGCGATGCGCTGAGCTTTTTGAAGCCCAAATTTCTCCTCGCGGTAAATCACACCATCGACATCCAGTGATTAAAATATATAGTAAGCTGTTCAACACATAACGAAATGGGACTGGAGGCATTCCCCGCGATCTTGACTCAAAAGTTGGAAAAATGTCTTCAAACAATTTCCACTCCAGATCATTTAAACCTTCAAAGCGTCCTGTCACTTTACTCTCCGTGTCATCAAAATTAAACTATCATATTTTGGATATTAGTGGGATAGATTCAGATACAACAAAACGCCTCTATAAAGATAACGTATAAAAAATATACTTAATTATAGAAGCGTCAATTTCTTAATTTGATGAAAAAAGATTATAAGCAATGATGTTAATTTAGAAAGCTGGAGCTACAACCTTGCTAACACCTATGGCACCCGCACTTCCTCCAACTAATGAACCAATAGCAGGACAAATTGGTGCAAGAATAGCTGCTACGGGTGGAGCTATTGGAGCGATTGCTACATCGGTTACATAACATACAGTTACAGCACCAGCAGCCCCTCCTACAAACTCACCTAAACCTTTCCAAAATCCGCCAGTAAATGAGTTTATATTAGAATTAGTATCAGCGTAAACTGGAGTACTGAGAAGATGTAGAAATACTATACAACATAAACAAATTGACCAAAAAGAACGAATTATTTGTTTGATTGACATTGTTTTTATCCTGTTAAAATCACTTGTGTAATGTTTTGTACTACTCAAAATTGTAACAAGATAGATTTCAGTATCACAGTGTTCCAGTAGAATAACTGGACGAAGCGTTAATGCCCTTCTTTCTGCATAAATACTAATCAATTTAATTCGGATACTTTTTATTTCTTCACTTTCAAAATCTTTAATATTTCTCTAACTAAAACTTTTTTCTTTTCCATCTTCTCCACTCTTGCCACCAATCGCTTGGGAATATAGCGAGACTTTTTGATATTGCGATCGCCCGACCTCCACTCTTCATAGTAATACCAATACTGCTTGTACTCCTTCCCACTCCGTTTAATCGGTTTACATTCAATCCAACCGCTACCTCTTCCTTTAGTTCTTCGATTTTTACTGGGGGGAGTAACTTTGCTAGAACATTCATTACTAACGTTTATCACTTCTGCTTTAGAAACTTCGGCGATCGCTTTATCAAAAAGTGTCTTTGGCACTTAAAAGAAAGAATCTATACCCCAAAAGGGTTTAAGATACTTATGTCAGGCAGCTAGGTTATAATCTATAGTTAATTTATCTTAGCTTAATATCAAAAATGTCTTCACTTCTTCGTTTAGCTCCATCAGACAGTAAACTAGCCTCGAATCTACTGGCTCGTACGCTA
Organism: Waterburya sp.; assembly: GCA_965218345.1. Taxonomy (GTDB): domain Bacteria; phylum Cyanobacteriota; class Cyanobacteriia; order Cyanobacteriales; family Xenococcaceae; genus Waterburya. The sequence continues at coordinate 1,951,906 of CBDCKS010000002.1, read as the reverse complement.
CACGATTATCCATTGTTCCGCTATTTCATCCCAGACGTTCAACAAAGAACCAAACGCTTATCAGTTTTGACTAGTTATCTAGTTAAAGTCGGGATGCTCTATGGAGAAGTTTATATTACCTTGCCAAAAATAGAAGGGGTTGCAGTTTGGCTTCCTCCCAAGACAGATGTAGCAATCTTCGACTTATTATTTCGTGTGGGAGTCATTACCTGCCCTTTCAGACTAGGGTTTCGAGCATTTAAGGGTATTTGGAGCTATGTGCAGCATATTGAGACTGTCTGCCAGCGTCATCTGCAATCAGATTAGGCTCTTTATGGATTCCAGGGACTTATTGTGTGGAAGATAGCTAGACAAGTATAATCCTGATACTGAAACAGATTCAAGGATTTTCCGTAACGGCGATCACTATATTTCCCATCAACTTGCTAGATTTAATTGACCCGAAAAAGTGCTTTGCTCTAATCCGTCTAATCAGATGAGAAGAAACAGTGATTTGTCCCAAATGTGGCTCTCATCATATCATCAAGAAAGGCTTTGATGACTTGACTGACACTATCTTTGCAGGACACCATCAACCATTGGGGGTTTGGATTCTTTGTCTCTATTTGATGGGATTGAATCTGTCAAATCAGCAGATTGCTCAAGAACTGGAGGTCAATAAAGATGATTCTCAGCAGATGACTTCTCAATTACGTTCTGGCATTGTGGAAAAGAAACCAGAAGTACTCTTAGAAAAAGAGGTAAAAATGGATGAGGTCTATCTGGTAGCAGGATTTAAAGGTCAACCCCTGAAAGTCGCTCAAAAGCAGCGAAAGGATCGTCGACGAAGACTCAAAGGAAAACCAGGAAGAGGAACCTTAGCCTAGGAAAAACCGCCGATTTTTAGCATGATGCAGAGAGGAGGAGAAGTGGTACTCAAAATGCTGGACAATGTGCAACAAGTGACAATTAAACCTCTGATTCAAAAGGCTGTCGCGCTAGGGACTTTAGTTTTCACCAATGAATATGGGATTTATCAACGTTTAGACCAATGGGGTTATGAACACAAGAATGTCTGTCATGGCAGTGGTGAGTATGCCAGAGATGAAGATGGAGATCGGTTTTACGAAGCTCATGTCAATAGCATTGAAGGTTTCTGGTCACTTCTGCGGTCTTGGCTCAGACCCCACCGCGGGATTTCTCAGGATAAGTTGCCACTCTATTTGGGGTTTTTTGAATTCGTTCATAATGTCAGAGTGAGGGGTAAAACCCTTTTGCCATCATTGCTTGAGTGTCTTTTGACTTAAGTCCCTGGAATTCATAAAGAGCCTTTATTTAATGTAGCTAAAAATCGATATCTACATTAATCCTGGAGATTATCCAAAAAAATCGTGAAAAAACTAGAAGGAAAAGTACAGCTCGCCCACGGTTTTAGGTAAGTCTCAGTAGCACCCAAATACCTCATTGCAAATTTATGCCTTTTGATAGAATTACGTAAAAAGCAAAAAAGCTAGCATCTAAATTCAGATTGTAAATTCAAAGGAGTCTACAAAAATGACAATTTTAGTAACTGGCAGCACTGGCACCGTCGGCTCAGAGGCGATAGTCCAACTCGCTGCTGAGGGTGCCGATGTCCGTGCCCTAACCCGCTCGCCTGAAGAGGCTAGTTTTCCAGCAGGAATAACCCCTGTGAAGGGTGACATGCTCGATACGGACGCCATGCGGTCTGCGCTCAAGGGGGTTCGCTCGCTATTTTTACTGAACGCGGTTACGCCCGACGAGCTTACGCAGGCGCTGATTACGATTAGTCTCGCCCGCGAGGCAGGGGTCGAGCAGTTCGTCTACCTATCGGTTATCCACGCCGACCGCTTCACAAACGTGCCACACTTCGCTGGCAAATACGCTGTTGAACACATGTTCGAGGAGCAGGACATCTCCGCAACTATTCTTCGTCCGGGTTATTACATGCAAAACGACGCCTCGCTGAAGGATCAGATCCTTGGCGAGGGTGTCTACACAATGCCTGTTGGCAGCAACTCGCCGCTCCTCATGGTGGATACGCGCGACCTTGGTGAGGTTGCCGCTAGGGAACTTCTTCGCAGAGAGCGGGCCAGTAATGCACTGTCGCGCGAGACCATCGACGTTGTGGCTCCAGAGGCACTAACCGGCTCCAAGATCGCCGACATTTGGACTGACCTGCTTGGCCGCAAGGTACGATACGGCGGTGATGATCTCTCAGCTTTGGAGCAGCAGATGCGGAACTTCACGCCGGATTGGATGGCTTACGATATGCGTCTTATGATGGGCCGCTTCCAGCGTGATGGGATGGAGGCCACGCCCGAGACCGACGCTCGCTTGCAAGAAATTCTAGGCAGGCCGATGCGCTCCTACCGTAATTTCGCTCGCGAGACGGCGGAGAAATGGGTCGGCAAAGAAAGCATTATTGCATAGTCGGCAAAGCGGATTGGCTTTGAGCAGGTGCGATACAACTAGAATTAGGGCGTTGCCGATCTCTGGGATGAATCAAATCTTGGAAAACTGAGCCCACCGAAGAATTGAGCAATCGCTTCACCTATTGATTCAGCAACGCCAGAATTAGACCAACGCACGTAACACATTACGACACAACCAACTGATAAACTTCCAAAAAGAGGCAAACATGGCAACACTTGACAATAAAGTGGCTTTGGTCACTGGAGCCACGTCAGGAATAGGTAGAGCGGCGGCCCTAGCGCTAGGAACCGCAGGTGCAAAAGTCGTTTTTTCAGGCAGGCGCGAAGACAAAGGAGAGGAAACCACCAAGATTATTCGCGATGTGGGTGCTGAGTGCTTATTTGTTCGCTCAGATGTATCGAGTGAGGAAGATATCAAGGCGTTGGTGAAAAAGACCGTAGAGATCTACGGGCGACTTGACTGTGCCTTTAACAATGCAGGGATCGATCCCCCGACAAAGCCCCTCCACGAACAGCAGCTTGAAGACTTTGACAAAGTGATGGCAATCAATGTGCGGGGAGTATTTCTATGCATGAAGCATGAGATCCAACAGATGCTGAGTCAAGGCTCAGGCGTGATTGTCAATACTTCGTCGGTAGGTGGTTTAGTTGGGTTTCTAGGGATGTCTCCCTATAATGCCAGCAAACATGCGGTCATGGGGCTGACCCGAGCGGCAGCGCTCGACTATGCTAAACAGGGCATTCGGATCAATGCAGTCAATCCCGGACTGATTGAAACTGGGATGAGCGATCGCGCGATTAACCAGATGGATGTCACGGCTGATGATTTGGCGTCTACAGTACCCATGGGACGTATGGGACAGGCAAAGGAAATCGCTCAAGCTGTGGTGTTTCTCTGCTCTGATGCTGCCAGCTACATCACTGGACAGCCTTTGGTTGTCGATGGCGGAGTCACAGTGGAATAATCAATCAGCGCCTCGGGACACGCAGGCCCGCCTCGATCTTCAAGATCGGAACGGGATTTAGACGGAAGTATTGTCTTTATCGTCACCGAGCCTCAGATATTAGAAAGGCGAGCAGGCTGTAAAGCATGCCGCACCCTGAATAATGAGTTGGCAGAGATAGTTCTCGATTATCCCACATGCTTCGGGGGGCTGGCCACATTGCTAGCCAATTTTTCTAGCTTCCTCAAGCTTATTTTAAGCATTTTAAAGGAGATTTTCATGATTGTTATCACTACACCCACTGGTCAAATTGGTCACCAGATTCTTGATAAAATCCTTGATAGTGGCAAGCCGATTCGTGTGATCGCGCGCGACCCATCGCATCTCGATCCCAAAGTACGCGATCGCGTCGAGGTTGTGCAGGGATCGCACGGCGACATTGATGTCGTTACTAAAGCGTTCGCCGGGGCTGACTGCGTGTTTTGGTTGGTGCCCCCAAACCCTCCTGCCGAGAGCGTTAAGGGCTACTATTTAGACTTCACACAACCAGCGTGCGAAGCAATCGAAAGCCAGGGTGTTAAGCGCGTTATTGGCGTATCGAGCCTGGGTCGTGAGGTGGCTGAGGATTTCGGGCTAGTGTCTGCTGCGTATGCGATGGACGGGCTGATCGAGAGTACTGGCGTGAGCTACCGAGTATTGCGAATGCCAGCGTTCATGGAGGATATGCTCAATTTTCAGCTCAAGGCGATCGAGAGCAAAGGGACATTCTTTGGGTCGCAATCGGGAGACAAGAAAACCCCTGTCGTCGCCACCCGCGACATCGCCATAGCGGCAGTTAAGCTGATACTCGACGAATCTTGGAGCGGGCAGGAGAGCGTTCCAGTGCTTGGTCCTGAAGATCTGTCCTTCAACGACATGGCACAGGTAATGTCCGAGGTGCTGGAGCGACCCGTACGATATCAGCAGATTAGTGGCGAGACCTATAAGGCGATGATGATGCAGGATGGGATGGGCGAGGCCTATGCGCAGGGAATAGTTGACAATCAGAGCCAGGCCAATCGGGGTATCTACAACGCCACGCCGCGCACCCCGCAGTCCACCAGCCCCACCAGCTTCCGCCAGTGGTGTAAGGAGGTGCTCAAACCAGCCTTTTAAGTTCCTAACACACTTGTTTCATCATCTTTCGAGCAAGCTTTTCGGAGATTTTCATGATTGTTATCACCACGCCCACAGGTCAAATTGGTCACCAGATCCTTAATAAAATCCTCGATCGCGACAAGCCGATCCGCGTTATCGCCCGTGACCCGTCACATCTCGATCCCAAAGTACGCGATCGCGTCAAGGTTGTGCAAGGATCGCACGGCGACATTGATGTTGTTACTAAAGCGTTCGCAGGGGCTGACTGCGTGTTCTGGCTAGTGCCCCCAAATCCTCAAGCCGAGAGCGTTAAGAACTACTATTTAGACTTCACCCAACCAGCGTGCGAGGCGATCGAGCGTCAGGGCATCAAGCGCGTCGTTGGAGTCACAAGCCTGGGTCGTGAGTTTGGCAAAAACGCCAGGCTGCTGTCGGCGGCGTTCGCGATGGATGATCTGATCGAGAGTACGAGTGTGAGCTACCGAGCATTGCGAATGCCGTTCTTCATGGAAAACCTACTTAACCAGGCTAAAGCGATCGCACACCAGGGCGCATTCTCGCTGGCAAACGCTGCAACTCGCCCGCTCTCGATTGTCGCCACCGCCGATATCGCTGAGGCGGCGGCAAAGCTGCTGCTCGACAGTTCCTGGAGCGGACAGGACAGTGTGCCGGTCGTGAGTCCTGACGAGCTATCACCCCACGAAATGGCGCAGGTTGTGTCCGAGGTGATGGGGTACCCGGTTCACTTCAATCAGGTCAGCGGTGAGGCATACAAAGCGAAGATGACGCAGTACGGGATGAGCGAGGCATGGGCGCAGGGCATGGTCGAGATGACGGCAGCTCAGAACCAGGGCATCTATGATACCGAACCTCGCCCATCGCCCGCGCCTACTAGCTTTCGCCAATGGTGTAAAGACATTCTCAAGCCAGCCGTCTTGGCCAACCAGACATGACGAGTCCAAGAGATTAATAGCAAAAGGAGAATGCAGCATGAGTAGTCTTACAGCCCCGATAAAGATAAAGCCGCCTGTTCAGTTTTATCCACACTTTCTAAACTCGGAGAATGCCGCCGAATGGTTTCAAAAGTCCCAGGAACTCGAATGGTCGCGAGACAAAATTAATATGTATGGGAAGCTAATCCCCGTACCGCGTGACGAATCCCTATTTGGCGACGACCTGACCTACAAATATCGGGGTGCCGAGATTAAGGCCAAGCCCTGGCCTGACTTCTTGGCTGAGGCTCGCGATCGCACTCAAGCATTAAGCGGATATCGGTTCAATTTTGCAGTGGGTAATCGCTACCGAACTGGCAAAGACTCGATTGGCTGGCACTCGGATAATTTTCCTCAAATTGGCAAAAAACCTGCGATCGCTTCTTTAAGCTTGGGGAGCACGCGTAAATTCAAGCTGCGCCATAAGGAAAGCGGTGAAACGGTTGACTACCCTTTAGAGAGCGGGTCATTGCTGATTATGCTTCCGGGTTGTCAGGATGATTGGGTTCATGCAGTTCCAAAAACCGCTCGTCCTGTTGGCGAACGAATTAACTGGACATTTAGGCCACACGTGGATGCAACACCAATGTGATGAGCAGGGTGTACCTTAGCCGTGTCTATCTGCTTAGTGTGCTAGCAATCAAAAGCAAGGACAGATCATCTTTATTTTCAGTGAGTCAGCGCTACAAATCCCTCAAGAAATGTTTTTTGAGCAAGAAGTATCAGAAAAATCACCTTTTCAGCTTTAAGGGGAATCAATCATGGCAATACTCGACAATAAAGTGGCTTTGGTTACCAGAGCGACATCAGGCACAGGGAGAGCGGTAGCTTTAGTGCTAGGAACCGCAGGTGCAAAAGTCGTTTTTTCAGGCAGGCACGAGACTCAAGGAGATGAAACCGCCAAGCTCGGCGATGCGGGCGCTGAGTGCTCGTTTGTTCGCTCAGATGCATCCAGTGAGGAACAGATTTGCTTTGTCCTGTAAGAAACAAACCTAAAATAGATTCTAACGTTTCTTGTTGATAAATACTGGGCATTAGCTGTTTCCAGGTTGAGAATAATTCTTCTGCTTGAGGTAAAATGTGATTCATCAATTAGTTCTATTTAATAATGAAAAAAAAGTGGGTCATCGGGTGGAATAAATTACCCTTGCTTCGGAGTTTTAATTAGTCTTTGAGATTAGTTCTATAGTTTTACCAGTTTTACCAGAGAACTAGTTGCCATCCCCTCTATACAAGAACTTCAGTTCTGACTACTCCCATCAACTTTTTTTGGTGCAAGATCTGAGTAAAACCTTTACCATAATTTTTTCTGGTTGATTTACACTTTGGCAAGATTACTCACGGTTTAGGCAACTCTGCAAAACGACTACCATAATTAAGCTAAAGAGTAGAGATAGATGGTATTTCAAGACTATCCATCCCACTTCTCTATTCATTTTTCTCATTAAAAAAGTCAATTAGATCTGAAGCCAGTCGATCTGGGCACTCAATTGGAAGCCAATGACCGCCTTGCTCAATGACATGACCGCGAATGTTGTCAGACACAGTTTGCAATTGCCTGAGCGTAGCAATGCCAACACCGTTCGCCCCTCCAACATAAAGCACGGGCATTTGCAGTTTGGTACGAGCGTAAATCTGATTCTGCCGTTCCACTTCGGGAATGGCTCGATAATACTCAAATCCAGCATATAAAGCACCTGGAGCCGTGTAAGCTTTCACAAATTCGTCAATCTCTGCTTGCGGAAAAGCTTCTGGCTTGTACGAAGAACGTTTGTAGAAGTAGGTGAGGTAGGTACGCTCTTTACCTGCCACAAGAGCTTCTGGTAGATCGGGTACAGCGTGGAACTCATAGTGCCAAGGACGAAGTTGCTCCCAGCCAGGTAAGCCTGGAATAGACACATCTACGATCGTAAGTTTGCGGACTTCGTCTGGATATTCGTTGGCGTAGGCATAAGCATCAATTTGTATTCTTTAAATGCCACAGTAGAACTCTTGTGTTCCATTACTTTCCATAAGAAGGGAATTGCTCTACCCCCGCAAATCACTGAAAGATAAATCATGCAATATCGATTCCATAAAACGGTTGTATCTAATGCTAAATAAAGGCGTTGCTCATTCCAGTCACTAATTGCTTTACCAATAGTATATACAAAGATCTGACCTTAATTCGACTGTTGTGAACGAACCTGTGCCATCTTCTCTCGATACTCTGAGCTTGATTTGCCCGACTGAGGACGTAAGATTCCCACTCGCTGAGGATTAATTTTACTGCTACAGATCAGCGTGTCGATCATCCATGCTAATGCCTTGAGATGACGAAAATCTCTGTATTGGGAATGTTGACTCAGCAAACTCAGCAGTTGATGATAAAGACGAAGGACAGACTGCCGACTATTGTATCTACTCAGCAGCGATCGCCGAAAGCAAAACGATTGGTAGAGAAAGTTTTTACTTAGCAGCTAGTCGAGCCAAACAGGAATTTGTGGTTTATACAAAAAATGCTATTGATTTGGGAGTAACTATTCAACTGAGCCGAAAAAATGAAAATGCTCATGAGCTAGTCTCCTCAGAAGATTCGCCAAAAAATCAAGAGAAAAGCCAAGAGGTAAATCAACAAGGAACTGAATCGTTCCAGGGACGTTATTATCAATCGCTATCCTATCGTATCGAGCAGCAAGAGAACAAGCTGACTATTACTCATAAAAACCTTGACGTGCTAATGCTTGCAACGGATTGTCGAGAAAAGGGCGGAATTATTCAAGTCAGTCAGTTTAATTTGACTACTGAGGATAAGAACATAATTTGCAACTCTGCTCGCAATTTAGAACAGCAGATCGCTCGATTACAAAAGAGTCGCCAAATTGAGAGAGGAGGTTTGAGTTATTAATCTTAATAACTAACTATTAAATTAATGAATAATCATAATGTTTCAAGGTTTTTGCCAGTAATTTGGGATGATTCTCAGTTAAATTACCTAGATTTATTTCTTTGAGAATGGTCGCAGTACGCTCGAATAAACCGCAGCAGATTTCTGGATCGTCATGACGCGAATGATAGCAAATTCCATCTACTTTTTGAGGATGATTATAAATTGCTTGAGCCCAAGCACGAGAAATTTGATAGTCACCAGAACTTAGTCTGGCATCTACACCTAATTTGGTTAGATTAACTCCCCATATATCAACTATTATTAATGGGCGATCGCTTGTGATTGTAAATAGATTTCTCTGCTGTAGAGCAGTTTGGGAAACAGTTTTGATCCCCAAAGTTCGACCAAACGTTTCGATAAATGCACCGCCCTCATTTTGAGCAGCATAGAGAATTCCATAACTTGCTTGGGGGGAATCAAACCTTCCTCTACCACTACGGTCAAAATGAATAGCAGAATCATAGTTGACTGGATTTAATCGATACCAAGGCTGGCTGTATTCAGAAGTAGGTAAAAACTTATCGTTGAAATCATCTAGTGGTAAAGGATGATCTTTTATATTGTTCATTAATTTGTCTCAAACAAGAGTGAAGTAGGCTTCAAGCTGGATATTGCCATCCATAAGCTCTTGCTGCCGATACAACTTCATCAATTTGAGCGTTTCTTAGACATTCGAGAGGGATTTTGTTATCTAGACGAATATCCCCTGTCAGCATAAAGATTAATTTGCTCCAGTCATCTAAATGCTCCATATTGCTTAATACCTCCGACCAACCCGTCAGAAGGCTGCCATTGCTAAATTGCCAAGCAGGATAGCGATAACCTCTGTTTCCCAATGACAATCCCAACAAACTTTGGTTTTTACGGCGATTATCTATAGCTTGACGAGTTATACCTAATAGAGCAGCGACTTCACTGCTATTTAAAGCTTTTTTTCCTTGATAATTTAATAGTTCTCGCTTGTGTTGAACTCCTTTGAGTTTGGCTTCTAATAAAGGATCGTTCTTCTCTAATTGAGCCAGGAATTCAGAACTTAGCAAGTCGTCGATCAATGATTTGAGTCCTTCTCGATCGTTACCCCATTTGGGTAAAGGGTCGGTTGATGGATGAGCTTTAGATAGAGCAACTATTAATGAGCTACCTGCTTTATTCCCAAGCAGAACAGTTAAAGCTACATGAACCCGTTCCCGTTACTCTTCATCCCGCAGCCGTTTATCTCAGTTCTCTAAGTGAAGGGTCGCGCCGATCTATGCTGTCTTCCCTTAATGCGATCGCTCGTCTGCTGACAGAAGGAGAATGTAATGCTTTTTCTTTAGATTGGTCGAAGTTACGCTACCATTACACCGCAGCCGTTAGAACCGCTCTCAAGCAAAGACTTGCTCTAACTACTACAAATAAGATGCTGGTTGCTTTGCGTCAAGTACTCACTGAAGCGTATCGTTTAGATTCAATTGAGGCATCTGATTATCACAAAGCAGTCGATATACCTAATGTTAAAGGAACGGGTAAATTAAGGGGTCGGGCTTTAACTGGCAGTGAAATAGAAAATCTGATTAAATGTTGCCATGAACAGGGAGGTGCAATCGCCCTTCGGGATGCTGCGGTGATTGCTATTCTTCGCTGTGGCGGTATTAGACGACAGGAAATAGTTCGACTAAATCTAAATGACCTAAATCTCAAAACTGGAGAATTAACTATTTGTAGGGGTAAAGGCGGAAAATTTCGCATCGTCTATCTGACAACTGAAGCGATCGCTATGAGCGAAGATTGGTTAGAAGTGAGGGGTGATTTACCAGGTGCATTAATCTGTCCCGTCAACAAAGGAGGTAAAGTAACACTACATCATTTTGCTTCAGATGGAGATGGTATTTATAAGTTAGTCAAAGCTAAAGCTATTTGTGCGGGAGTCAAGCATTTTTCACCTCATGATTTTCGACGTACTTTTTGTTCGGATCTTTTGGCAGAGGGTAAAGACGTTTTTACGGTACAGGAATTAGCTGGTCATGCTTCTCCTGTTACTACAGCCAAGTACGACCGCCGTGGTGAAGGTAGAAAACGCCGAGCAGTTAAGCGATTGAAGTTTAAATAATCTCAAATCTATAAAATTAAACTATCGGTTAAATCTTTAAGCACAGAAAAATAACATCACCCTTTTTAGAGAACTTACACAATGTTAGATAATCACTGAAACCATCCTTCAATATCCCTTGCTCCATAAAGAATCCGAACTATTGCTATTCCTAATTCTCCTGGTCTATAAAAAATAATGTATCGACCAACAGGAAAACTTCGCATTGATGCTGCAATTTCCGTTCGCTCCCGCCCCATTTGGTGGAAACTCAGCCAGTCTGGGAAAACGCCGAATTATATGTGCTATCACTTTGTCTGCTGCAATTTCACTTTCTGCTGCAATATATTGCCAGATTTCATCAAGATCCTTTCTGGCTTCAGCCGTTAATACAAAACGAGCCATCAATCTGCTTTTGCTTGAGAAGCTCTAGCTCTCCCTTGCTGCTTAATCTCACAAATCAGAGTTTCTAATTCTTCAGTTTCGTAAATCGTATATTCATCTCGTTCTAGTTGGTCAACTCCTTTTTGAATTTCTTTTCGCAATTCTTCTAGGCGAATCTCTCTTACTCTATCCCGTTCGTGAAGCAACCGTAAGCTCTCGCGAATGACTTCACTAGCTGAATTATACAAGCCACTGTCTACTTTGGACTGTACCAGTCTTTCTAATTCGGGGGTGAGGGAAACGTTCATAATTTACATAGCTCCATTCTCTTTCAGTTTACAGCCAATAACCAAGATTAGCAATCATTGATATTAGCGGTCTTTTTCTCATTATTACTTTGTTCTAATTCAACCCGATTGTTTATTAAGTAGTTCCACCTAAAAAAGCGTAAAATAAAACAAGCTAATTTAACTGAAAAATTAAACAGTGCCAGCAAGATTAAAAGTAACTCTAACTCAAGACGAAGACAAAACATTAAAGGAATTAGAATTAGCAAATCAAGTTGCCCGAAGGATAAAACAAAGAGCGAGTATTTTACGTTTGAACAGTCGAGGAAAAACAGTGCAAGAAATAGCCCTGTATGCTGGATGTGCCTCATCAACAGTAAGACAAACAAGGAAGACTTGCTCAAGGTGAGGAAACCTCACCGAGCTTCCTTCCTCAATTCATCGTTGGCAAAATCATGGATTGGTGGGTTTGTGGGAGGCAAAAAGAAGAGGAAAAAAAGCTACATGGAAAGAAGAGGACTGGTCAGCAGTAGAAAAATGGTTGAGTGAAGAACGCAGTTATAGTGCGAGACAATTAAGTCAAAAACTAGCGACTGAAAAGCAGATAAAATTAGGAGCAGAGCAAGTTAGACGTATTTTAGTCAAAAAAAATGGCGTTGGAAAAGATTAAGAAAAAAACCACCTCAACTTCAAGATTCAAATTACAAAGAAGCTAAAAAAACTGATTGGCAGACATTAAAGTTATGGTCGAAACAAGAATTGATTACCTTACTTTATCTAGATGAGTCAGGATGTTGTCTGGAAAGCCCGTTAAGTTATGGTTACGGTCAGGTCGGGCAACAAAAATCAATTCCTCAAAATAAAAATAGAGGAAGAAGAATCAATATTATGGGAGTTTGGGAAGAAAATCGAAGTTTTGAATATGCTCTAAAAGTAGGAACTTATAAGGCAAAAAACTATGTTCGGTTTATGAATAACCAAGCTGAAAGAGCAATGAAAAGGTTATTCGAGAGAAAATATACTTTCACAAGTAGCAAGTATCGCGCTTTGCGCTCAAGTAGCGCAGCCTGGAGGCTGCCGACGTTGCTCCGCAACGGCGAGACGCGAAGCGCGTCTGCAAGTTTTACCTCTTTCTGAAGAAAGAGGATTCCAATATTGAGTTGTGATTTGTTTCTTTTCGCCTTTAAAGGGCGCATCGCGCAAGCGTTGCCAGTCGTCGAAGACGACAATCTGTGCTTTTCAGGCTCTGCGCTTTATACCAACTTCAAAGCTTATTACTTAATTGCTACTTGCGCGAACTGGAGTTCGCCGGCGTTCCTCCGCAACGGCGAGACGCGAAGCGCGTCTGTTACTTGCTACTTTAGCTCCGAAGGAGCTGGTAATTGTTCAGGACAAAGGTAGTTATCAACTTCCTGACCTCTGACCTCTGACCTCTGACCTCTGACTTCTGAAATCAATAACTCACCTATACGAACAGGATTTAGTACAATAATAACTATTTCTGTCCTGTAATTTTAATCTGGTAATTGTTGCTAGACCCAGCCTGATACGATCCCACCCAAACTTTATATATTCCTGGCTGCCATACTCCTTCAATCATGGGATTAGCACTACTTACATCATCGTTACACCATGTTCCCCCAGGACCTTGAACTAGGATAGTTGTATCGGCAGCACTTTCAACTTCCAGTCGCAAAAATTGCCAAAAGGAGTCGATTTTTAAAATATGATTAGGCTGAGAATTGGCAAAGCCATCACAATAACCTGTAGCTGTATTTTCAGTATGAGTAATTTTTAAAGCAGCAATTGAACCACCACTAATTCCTTCAATAGTTAAAGGCTGAGTAAGAGTATTTTGATTAATTGCAATCTGAGCCAAGGCTGAGGGAACGTTAAAATTTAAGCTAGCTCCAGTTAATAATAACCAAGCAGCTTTTTTAAAGATAAATTGGCTTTTTGTTTTAAATAAATTTGGCTTAACGATAGCTGTAAACACTTATATTAATCTACTTTTTAATCATCAAAAGATACATTTTTAAAGACGCTATCATTAGCCCTTTTGTTTCCCTCAAACTACTTCAATTATTTCAATATATTGACTCTCTAATAAAAATGCACCTTGAGTAAAGCGAATGCCCCAATAGCCTCCAGGACGACGATCCATAATGGTTCCTTGTTCGCCCACCGTCAATAGATCGGGAGGACGCAACATGGGCATAGGTTCTGCGGTTTTAATATAGGTAGGAAGAGATATAATTTTAATGCGATCGCCTACCTTGAATTTCTGCGGTTCATTACTCATGAATCATCAATTTATTATTTTTCTGCGGAGTTTACATCAGTTGCTTTAGAAGCCTTTACTTTAGTCAAAATCTTGTCTTTTAGCTTTTCTAATTCCTGTCTTAAAACTTCTTTTGCCGTTTTGACATCGCCGACGCTTCTTGTTACCTGACTAAGATCTGCCCATTGCTTTAACATTTTACGGTTACGAGCATTAATTATCGAACTGACAATATGCTGACATTGTTGAGATTCATCTAGGGCATAGAACAAAATACGATATTTACCCTGTTCTGCCAGGGCGCGGCTAATCTGTTGTCCTTTATGAGATTTAAGATCTAAATAACAGGAAAGCCATTTAGCTCCATGTTCTAGGTTATATAAAACAGTAATCCAAAGCAACATTGGATGGGGATGATTTAGGTAGAGGAATTGATTGTAGCGCGTGCTGGATATTCTATTTTGGATACCTTCAGGCTCTAGCATGACACAAAGAACAGGAGCTTCTCCTAAAGGGGTAGGAATTAATTGCGGAAAAGCAATTTTTTGGAGTGGTTTGTTTTTTGGCCAGGGAGTTTGTAAACAAATCTCTGTCACTGAAGATTCGGTATTGACGGTTTGGTCTTTAGCAAATGTTGCTTTTTCAGTCTTCTGATCAATATTGTGATCTTTAATTTCCGCCTGATGTTCCTGAGCAATATTTTCTTGATTAGGGTTTGTCGGTCTAGACTTAGACTGTTGCTCAATTGTGTCCAAAACATTAACAATCTCGCCAACATTTTGCGGTCTATCTTCTCTATTTTTGGCTAAACAGCGAAATACCAAATTTTGTAATTCTGGAGGTAAGCCAAGTTTGCCACTAAATGGCTCTGGTTTAAAGTTGTGGTGAGCCTGATACCAGCCTCCAAAAGAAGAGTTTTGAGGCAATAAGGGCATATCCATAGTCAGCATCTCGTACATCATAATGCCTAGACTATAAATATCAGAACGATGATCTAATTCTTTGCCTTCCATTTGTTCGGGAGAGCAATATGCCAAAGTCCCCATAAATGATTGAGTTTGATTAGCATTGGCTTGAATTAGTTTAGCAATACCAAAATCGAGGATTTTTGCTACTTCTCCTAGAGTAGGATCTTGCAGCACGATGATATTGCTGGGCTTAATATCTCGATGAATAATGTGGCTTAGTTCACTGTTAAAATAAATACCTTGGTGAGCCGAATCTAGACCAAAACAGACATGACGAGTTAAAGTTAAAAATCGACTTAAGGGTAAAGGTTGGTGGCAGATTATTTCATTGATGCTTTCTCCCGAAAGAAACTCCATCACATAGAAAGGAATATTGCTTTCGTCTACTCCATAATCTTTTACTCGGACAACATGAATACTTTTTTCGCCTAACAAAGCCGAAATTGTTGCCTCACGCTCAAAACGCTCACGCATATTATCGTTAAGTAGAGCCTGTGCCAAGAATTTTATCGCTACAGTTACACCGCCCAATACAGTATCTTTTGCTCGATAAACCCTGCCCATCGCACCTTCGCCAACTAAATCATATAGTTGATAACGGTTGGCAAGTAAACGACCAGTGTTAGAATCTTTATTCATATCTTCATATATTGGAAGCTGTTGTAGCTTCTGTTATTTTGGTCTTAACTTAATAAATATCTTTAACGTTTGAGGGTGACTTCGATTGTGCTTAATAGACTGTGACCTTCGAGAATATTGCTAGTCATGTAGTAGGTATTTTGGTCTATGGAGTAAAAGGTATCTAATCCCTTTTTATTGGTGGTAGTTCCGAGAAACCAGTAATACTGAATAATAGACTGCAATCCAAGTCGTCCCTCTCCCTCAATGTTCCCTAAAAGGCTATGTTGAGCAACATAGGTATAATATTTCTCTTCGTAATTTAGATTGCCCTTACATTGATAAATAATTTTGGTTTCTGCTTCGTCATCACAAGCTAAACTGGTAGTCATTTTGAACCAGTTTGCTCGTTTCCAAGCAATTTGAATATCTCCTTCTAAGGTAATTGGTGCTAAATTGGGCTTAAGCCAATGACCCTTTACATTCCAATAGCCTGCATCTACCAGAAAACTATGAGCCACAACTCGATCCTCATGATTTGTATATTGCTAAAAATCTAGATTAAATTTTTTTAGGGGCAATAGATATTTCCTAATAAAATAGGTTTGTCTGCGCCTGTTACTTGAGGTAAATTACCAGGAATAGAATTAATTCTCCAGTATGCCAATACTGCAAAAGCGATCGCTTCTTTCAAATTGCCGTTAAGTTCTACCTCATCTGTTGTGCCAATATGTGCCGATATTAACTCAGCTTGCAAGCGATGTCTCATATAGGAATTTCTACTGCCCCCGCCACAAAGCAAAACTTCGTCAGGTATGCGGGGTAAAAATTGTCTGTAGCTATGCACAATTGAGGCGACGGTAAGCTCTGTTAGGGTAGCCAGGCGATCGCCATTGTTAAGCTGCTTTTGCTCCATATCTTGCCAGCAGCGATCGAGATAATCTTTGCCAAATAACTCTCTGCCAGTAGATTTTGGGGGAGACTGATGAAAAAAATCATGCTCTAACCATTGTTCTACTAAATGATGATCTGGAGTTCCTTGTGCTGCCCATTGACCATCGCGATCGTAGGTTTTGCTACCATTAGTTAGGCGAGTAACCGCTAAATCTAAAAGAGCATTACCTGGTCCTGTATCCCAACCGCAAATCTGCTTTTCCCAGTCTTGGGCTTGATTAGCAGGTAAATATGCCACATTGCCAATACCGCCTATATTTTGAATGGCTCTAGTTTTGGTCGGATGAGATAGCAAACAAGCGTCTATTTTAGGCACTAAAGGTGCACCTTCTCCCCCCAGTGCAATATCTGCTGCGCGAAAGTTACTAATAGTTTTGATACCCGTAATGCGAGCAATTAAATCTCCCCTGCCAAGCTGGAGACTGTAGCCTAAATTTTGATTTGTTTTAGCTTTTGATGGTGGTCGATGATACACTGTTTGACCATGAGAGCCGATTAATTCAGCAATTAAATGCTGAGCTTGAATTTTTTGGACAGCTTTGGCAAATTGAATTGCCACTGCATCATCTAAGGCAGCTAGTTCAGCCATCGAGACTGCCTGACCGCCACACACTGCTAATATTTTTGCTCTTAATTCTTCGGGATAAACAAAAGTCGATCCTGTCAACAGTCTTACTTCTAAATCTTTTTCTCTACCGCTAACTTCTACCAAAGCAGCATCAATACCATCGACAGAAGTGCCACTCATTAAGCCGATAACTTTCATGATTTTCAACTGTTAATTGTAATGTGACACTTTAACAGTTTCTTTTAGTCTTGAAAAGACTATTTATATTGTGTGTACTATTATCACTTCAGTTATTTAGCCAGTTGGAGCATAATTAAATCATCAATCATTTAAAAAGCTATTTAACTCAAAAACAATGCTTTCATCTACAGCCAAGTTAACTGTCCAAGAGTTCTTTGAACTTCCCGAAGGCGATCGCCCTTACGAACTTATAGATGGTCAGGCTATTCCTAAAATGTCTCCTAAATTCTTTCATTCTCGACTACAAAAAACTTTGCTCCTTGTTTTAGATAGCTGGGCTAAAAATAGAGGCAGAGTCGAGCCTGAATGGGCAATCAAACTCAAAAGAAATGGAACTGATTGGATTCCAGTTCCCGATCTAAGTTACACATCTTATAATCGTCTGAGTACAGATTGGATACTAGATGAAGCTTGTCCTGTGGCACCAGAATTGGTAATTGAAATCATTTCTCCAGGACAGACATTTGGTAATTTAGCCGAAAAAGCCACAGACTATTTGCAAGCAGGAATAGACAGAGTGTGGATAATTGACACGAAAGCTCAAAGTATTACTATCTTTTATCCAGATACTTTACCCAAAACAATCAAAGGAACTTCAGCGATCGCTGATGACCTGTTGCCAGAATTAGACTTGACTCCTCAGCAGATTTTTCAACAGGCAGGTTTAGTTTAATTTCAATTACTGCTAAATAGAGTGGACATTTAGATAGCTTGCAGATACAAAATAGTTAGACCTCTCTAAAAATATCTGCAAAGCAAAGAGATTAAATTAATGGCTACTCAGAAACAACGTCATGGTTGTCTAACTACCTGGTTAATTTTGATGATAATAGCCAACTCAATGACGACTTTAATGTATCGTATCTCTTGAATAGTCAAGCAATTAGACAAACTTCTCCAGGGCTTCCTAGTTGGCTATTTCCTGTCTTGATTATCGTCTGTATTTTTAACCTTATTTGTACTATTGCGCTCTTTAAATGGCAAAAGTGGGGTTTTTGGGGTTTTCTCGGTTCTAGTATTACTGCACTGGTAATAAATTTATCTATTGGTTTAGGCGTAGGAAAGTCTTTACTTGGTTTAATTGGCATAGCTATACTTTATGCTGTGCTAAATATTGGAGAAAGTAATAAAGGTTGGTCACAACTTGAGTAATCAAACCGTTCAAAATAGCATTTTTACGGTCTTTTTTAAATTAAACAAATAAAAAAGCGATCGCCTTCTTTTTATTTGAGGAGATCGCTACATGAGGCTAAAGCCTTTGTTGATTAAATATTCCAATTCTCAATGAGACTGAGAAAACAAGATTTTAGTTTCTGATGCTCCTGCTTGCCTTAGTTTTCTGGTCATCTGTAAACCAATTAAAGAGATGACCAACCACTGTACCGAGACAGCTAACATCACTGCCGAAAAGGTAGCATATTCAGCAGCAATAGTCGGCATAAAGCTAAATAACCAAGCTTGAGGCGAAGTCTCAGGAGCAATATCAGCAAAACCTAAACAAAGAGGCGGTACAACAATCATTGAGAACACTGTAATTGCCGACCAAACTGCACGTTTGCGAGTTTTGGTGGTCAGGATTAACTGAACCACCACGGCACAAAGTAAAATGCAGCCAGCATTGAGAATAAAACCCCAAAATATTTGCTGTTTATCTTCCCCCAACATCA
Source organism: Waterburya sp. (assembly GCA_965218345.1). Classification (GTDB taxonomy): domain Bacteria; phylum Cyanobacteriota; class Cyanobacteriia; order Cyanobacteriales; family Xenococcaceae; genus Waterburya. The sequence goes on along the minus strand of CBDCKS010000002.1, from coordinate 1,933,437 downwards.
AAAATATGGAAGGAGTAATATAAGCGATCGCAATAGCTAGATTAATTGCCATCGCAATTGTTGAAGGACTATTTTCGCCAAAAGTCAATTCTTTCCAGAGGACATTGCCATTTTCACTCTTTTGATGACGATATCGCGCCCAATCATATAATGCTTGGCGATGGGGGCTTAACAGAGCAATCAATGCTAATCCCCAAATAAACAAACTGCATTGTAAAATTACAAAATTGCTGGTTAGTAAACCATTATTATCTTGTTGAAGAGTAAAGCCAAGAGCGATCGCCATTAACCAGCCAGTTAACCAATAACTTTGGGTTTTGCTAACTAGAGTATTTTCTGGATTATAAAAGCGACGTTTTAAAACTGACCAACACCAATAAGTCCAAAGACTTAAGTTACATAACATCAAGCCAATGCCGATACTTGCTTTTGTCCATAATGCGTGTCCATAAAACAATAATTCACCCAAGTTTTCTGCTGAGAGAAAATCGATCTTGTTTTGAGATATGGAAGTAGCATCAATTAAATACGATAGCACCATAGCTGGATTGAATAAAAATAACCAATCAAATATGGCATGGGATAGACTACCATTGTGAACCAGAGCCATAGTGGTAGTTGAGACAAGAAAGCCTACTGTTCCACTAGCTAACCAAGGTTTAAAGCCTGACAAGCCAAAATTCATTAGACTCCACAGTAAAGCCAAGCTGTAGCAAAAGGCACAGCTAGCAACTATTACTGCATCAAAGCCAATAATAAGCGTAAGTGGAATACGCGCTCCCAAACCAGCTATCAAATGCAGGGGAACAAATAATAAAATTACTGTGTAAAGCAATATTGGCACTCCCAAAATTTTCCCTAGCAAAATACTGCCTGAAGATTGAGGAGTTAGACGAATAAAGTTAAGAGTGCCTCTGCCTTCTTCTTTGACCGTATCGGCAATTAGCATATAAGTACCGACTATAAACAGGGCAAAAATGCTAATAATACTCAAAATCATAAACAAATCGAGCCATAATAGCTGCCAATCGATCATCCAATTATCCAGCATATCTTTGGTATACAACAAGTCATTAGTGCCATATCCGAAGGCATAACGTCCTGTTTGATATTCTAATAATCCTTTTGGGTCTGGTTTTGGTAATTCACTCAAAAGAGAAATGACAATCACAAATTGAGTGATAATGGAGATGGCAGCAGCAACAACTACATTTCTCATTTTTAACTTGCCTTTAAGCTCTCGAAATAGTTGGGGATTCCAATCTAAGAATTTTGACCATAATGAATTATGGTCGTGCCATACCTGCATATTTTGTTTCATGATCGTGACTAATAAAACTTAGGTAGTAAATTGTTACCATCGCCGATTTTGTACTTTAAGAAGCCTGTTGATGTCCTAATTTAAGAAATATGGTTTCGAGATCTTCTTGGGTACAGTGAAATTCTGTTAAGGGAATATCAGCGAGAATAAGCGATCGCAACAGTTGAGCGCAGTCAGACTCTTCTCCTGTAAAATTAACCCGAAGACGATTGCTTTGGGGTATCATCTCCCATGTTTTTACCAAAGAGTTTTGGCTGAGTTGTTGTTGCAATATCTCTATCTTACCTAAAGTGCTAATAATTATTTGTTGACGAGATAACCGTTGATATAGTTCTTTCAAAGAAGTGCTTTCTACCAAAAAGCCCAACTCCATTATGCCTACTGAAGTACATAGTTCGGCAAGATCGCTTAAGACATGAGAAGAAATTAGAATTGTCATTCCCGCCTCTTGTAAAATTTTTATAATTTGCCTAAACTGCTGTCTGGCTAGAGGATCTAATCCTGATACAGGTTCATCTAACAGTAATAATATGGGTTCATGAATTATTGTACGAGCTAAACTAAGGCGTTGCTTCATGCCTCGCGAGAGGTTAGAAATAATACTTTTGCGTTTATTTTCTAGCTGAACTAGTTCTAATACTTCTACTAGGCGACGACGGCGAAAAGGTTGTTTAAGATTATACAAGCGAGCAAAGTAATCTAAATAATCCCAGACAGTTAAATCATCATAAAGAGGAAAATCATCAGGTAAATAACCCAAGCGTTTTTTCAAGACAGAATTAGAATCATCCCGTAATAAGCGATCGCCATTGAGATAAATTTCTCCTTTAGTGGGTTCTTCTGCTGCGGCTAACATTCTAATTAAGGTGGTTTTGCCCGCACCATTAGGACCAATTAAACCGTATACTTCGCCACTCTCGATCCTTAGATCGATATCGTTAACGGCGATATGTCCCTCAAATCTTTTGGTTAAGCCGTAGGTGGCGATCGCCAAATCTTCGCTCATAAGCAATAATAAATTTACAATCTCTAACTCTATACCCTTGCTTTCTTAATTATATGTAAAGTGATCGAGCTTCTAGGTAGTGGCTAATAACTTAATCAAAAATTAGAGTTGGTTGCAGATCGAATTTCAAGATCGAGCTATCTTATGTAAGATATAGATTTACCGCAAGTTGAGCTATGTTTGGAAAGTCGCCCCGTGAACCACAAAAACCAACTATGTCTGATTTACAAGACATTAAACTTACTCCCCCTACTGTAGTTAATTCAACCTCTCCCCAAGATACTTTGCTACAAACAGAAGCCGAGATGGTAGAAAGCAACGAGCTTGTTTCTTCTGTGGAAAAAATCAGCCGTATTGTTTCTCCTTACTTTGTCGCTATAGTTGGTCTAGCTTTGTATAAAGAGAACTTTCTAATTGGCACAATTTTGATTTTGGTCGGGATACTTTCTCTACTTAAAGTTACTACCAAAGATGTAGGCAATTTCTTAGACTGGCTCAAGAATTTTTTAGGCTTAAGCAGTTAAGGCAGTTAGAGAAGAGACAAGGCATGCCTTGTCTGTACTGGGCAGTTAGATTACAGACTCCGACTCCTTGTCGATGGGCTTAAACCTGCCAAGTCTTCTGTAGTCTTGTCCAGACTGTAGAAACTGTCTGCTTGACTTCGTTTTGAAAACTCCATCTTTGGAAAGCACGATCGTATTCTTCCCCTTGAGTTTGGTAGGCTTTCCAGCCATTAAGAGCAATGCCTAATCCCCAGAATAGCAGAATGTATAAAGACCAGGAAAGAGAGCCAGCAGCGATTATATTTAAAGAAACAAGAAAAATATTAACGATCGCAAATTTAGTAAGTTTCTGCTTAAAATTTTGACGGCGACATAAATTAAAGGCGTGTCGCTGGCGGTCAACTAGTTTTTGTTCGAGCCAATCTTTCTCCGCAGCTTGAATTATAGCGTTGCTGATATCTAATTCTGAGGCAATTTCCCACAGTTGTTGCCTACTTAATTGTTCGTCGGTATGATGACGGGCGATCGCGATATTGAGAATCTGTTGGAGATCTTCTTGACTATAGGAGTCTGGATATTGGGGGGTTATATCTGGCATATTATTATTGCTGCTCTCTAATCTTTATTATGCCTAAGATGCGTCAAGTTGTTACCGTAAATTTGAGGGCGGTTTTTACCCTACTGTCGAGCGTTACGCTCCGCTACCATTGTAGTAATTGTAATGATTTAATAGCAAACAAAATATAAAACATTTTCCTTGAGCAAAAGTGGAAAAATATTAATCTTGCTTCATCCAAAAAGGAGTATTTAATGAACGGCAACATTCGGATCGGTAATTTATTTGGGATTCCATTTTTTATTAACCCATCTTGGTTTTTTATCCTGGGTTTAGTCACCTGGAGCTATGGCTCTAATTTAACTAGATTTCCCTATTTTACCGGGACAACTCCCTGGATTTTGGGTTTTATTACTGCCTTACTCTTATTTTCTTCAGTATTGGCTCACGAGCTTGGTCATAGCTTTGTGGCGATTTCTCAAGGAATTCCTGTTAAATCGATCACCTTATTTATTTTTGGCGGTTTAGCAACTTTAGAAAAAGAATCAGAAACGCCATTTCAGGCTTTTACTGTGGCGATCGCTGGACCATTAGTCAGTGTGTTAATATTTGGTATTTTTGCCCTAATAGGAGCTAGTTTTTCACTTAATCAATCTCTAGAGGCAGTTATCCTCCCCGTAGCTTATATTAATTTGGTTCTGGCACTATTTAATATGATTCCTGGCTTACCTCTTGACGGTGGTAATGTTCTCAAGGCTGTTGTCTGGAAAATTACAGGTAATCCCAATAAAGGAGTAATTTTTGCGGGTAGAGTCGGGCAAGTCATAGGCTGGATTGCCATAGCTCTTGGTATTTTATCAGTCTTGGGGATCAGCCAAGCAGGAAGTCTCTGGACTCTGTTGATCGGCGTATTTCTCTTGCAGAATGCTGGTATGGCTGCTCAATCGGCTGTGGTACAGGATAAATTGAGTCAATATACTGCTAAAGATGCTGTGATTGCTGATAGCCCGATAGTGGGAGATCGCCTAAGCGTTAGAGAGTTTGTCAATGACTATGTGATTGGTAAAGAACGTTGGAAAAAGTTTTTGGTCATAGATGAAAATCAAAAGCTAATTGGTGATCTTGCTGTCGAAGATTTGAAACAAATCCCTACTTCTGATTGGAACGAAACTTATCTGTATGAGCTAGTCAAATCTATCCCAGAAGTTGATACTATTGCTGCTGATACTTCTTTACTGGAGGTAGCCAAAACTATTGAGAGCAAAAAAGCTCAAGAACTTGTAGTTGTAGGAAAAGAGGGAGAAGTAATTGGATTACTAGAAAAAGCCTCTATCGTTAATCTAATGTCCCAAGAAGAGATAGCTAACAATAAGGCTGTTGTTGAATCTGCTCAAGATGATGACAAAGTGATAGTTAATTAAATTAACGGTAATTTCATGGACGCATTAAATTATTGAATATTATGGGTTCTGATTGGAGTAAACTCACTATATAGTGAGTGGTCAAATGACTAAATTGTTTCCTAAGATATGCGTTCTTGTTCTCTGATTGCATCAGCAAAAATCAATCTTTATTTAGAAATTATTGGCGATCGCTCTGACGGATTTCATGAGCTAGTCATGATTCTACAGAGTATTGGCTTGGCAGATCGAGTAGATATTAAACCAAGCGATACTCAAAAGATTTACATTTACTGCGATCATCCCTATGTACCAGAAGATGAAACTAATTTGGCTTATCGCGCTGCTCAACTAATGTGTAAAGTCTTTCCTGATGTACACGCTAACTATGGTGGTGTTAGCATCAGAATTGCGAAAAACATTCCTGTAGCTGCTGGCTTGGCGGGAGGTTCTGGTAACGCAGCAGCAGTGTTAGTAGGAATGAACTTAATCTGGAATCTTGGCTTAACTCAACCTGAATTACAGGATTTAGCTGCCAAATTAGGCTCTGACATTCCTTTTTGTGTTTCTGGAGGAACAGCGATCGCCACTGGTAGGGGAGAAAAACTAGATTCTCTGCCAAATCTTGACAATATTTGGCTGGTATTAGCTAAATACGACAACATTGGTGTTTCTACACCCTGGGCATATAAAACCTATCGTCAACAGTACGGCGATTCTTATATTTCCGATGCAGCAGGAATTAAGTCTCGTACCGCCAAAGTGAATTCTAATCCTTTAGTCAATGCCATAGTTAATAAAAACGCCCAGGAAATTGGTAAATCAATCCACAATGATTTGGAAAAGGTTGTTTTGCCTGAATATCCCCAGGTAGCACAATTAAAGTCGGCTTTTGCTGCTCAAGATATATTAGGTACAATGATGTCTGGCTCAGGATCGACGGTGTTTGCGCTGTGCGACTCTGAGGCACAGGCGATCGCCGTTAAAGATTGGGTAAAAACTCAAATTAACGATTCCCAACTTCGTTTTTGGGTAACTAAACTTGTTAGTAACGGTATCCAAATCAAATCCCAAACATAAAAAATTTATGTTTCAGGGCTAGGACTACATACAAAACTGGCTGTTGTTAATAATTGCTTCCCCATGATCTGGCACCCAAACTACCCATTCTGATTCTGAGTACTTACACAAAATCAATGCTTCATCTTGGCTATAAGGGTTGGGTAATTCTAGCAGCTTGACCCATCTATCTGTCAGGTACTGCTCAATTGCTATTTCAACAGACAATTTGGGCTGTAAAGCACACCATTGAGGCGTTGTGGAAAAAGAATTTAAAGTCTTTGTTGTATTGGTCATGTTTTTTGGGGGTTAAAGTAATTGCAATTCCCTTAAACAAGCTGCTGCAAATTGATAAAAGGCTTACTTGAGATAAATATCTGATTACTTCCTCGCCTAGGTAATTGATTATTAGTAGAAATCTGAAATAAAACAGCACTTGTTGAAAGAGTAGAACTCACATTTTCGTATAAATGGATACAAAAATTATATTTTATGTATCCAAAATTACAAAAACCAAAATTCTCCGTCAAGAAAATGTTTCAGAAATTTACAACCAATAATGAACGTAAAATGCAAACAGATCATTTTGGTAACTGATAACTGATAACTGATAACTGATAACTGATAACTGATATGACCCAGCCAGAAGCACTAAAAAATTTGCTCCAAGCGATCGCCTCTGGTAACATTAGTCCAGAATCGGCTTTGGAAAAGCTCAAAGATCTTCCTTTTGAATCTTTAGATGAGTTTGCCAAAATAGACCATCATCGACAGCTTAGAACAGGTTTTCCTGAAGTTATTTGGGGTGCAAACAAAACCCCCGAACAAATAATTAAGATCATGACTGCTATGGCACAAGACGCTACGGTAGTTATGGCAACTCGGATTGAAATAGAAGTATATCAACAGCTAAAACAAACCATTCCCGATTTGGTCTATTATCCTACTGCCCGCATTTGTGCTTTGTCTGCGCCTCAAACCTCAATTCAGGCGGGAACAATCTCAATTCTTACTGCTGGTACAGCAGATATTCCCGTTGCCGAAGAAGCTGCCATTACTGCTGAACTTTGTGGCTTCGCTGTGACTCGTCTTTGGGATGTGGGGGTAGCAGGAATCCATCGTCTGTTGAGCAATCGTGAGGTTGTTTATGATGCCGATGTTTTAATCGTGGTGGCGGGTATGGAAGGGGCATTACCCAGCGTTGTTGCAGGCATGGCGGATTGTCCAGTGGTGGCAGTACCTACTAGCGTTGGCTATGGAGCAAGTTTTGGTGGTGTTGCGCCTTTATTAACTATGCTAAATTCCTGTGCTGCGGGAATTGGAGTGGTTAATATAGATAATGGTTTTGGTGCAGCTATTTTGGCAGGACAAATATTGCGTACCGCTAAGAAAATTGCGGAAAATTCAAACTGATTATTATGTAGCAGTGTAATCAATTACATCATTCCAGAAGTACCAATTACAGGTAAAACTGTTGCTAAAACTAAAAAAGTTATTACTCCTAAAGCTAAATTACGATAAATTCGCTTTTCGGGTCTACATCTTTTGTATCTCATTTTAGTTGATATTATTTACTCATAATTTTCTCCTTTATAACAAACTTTGTTTTAGCTATTTTTTACAAGGCGATCGCAATTAAATTAAATAATTACAACTCGCTATTTATTCTCTAAAGATAACAATTCCAGGTCTTGATAACCGCTAACTACTCTAGCGATGTTGATTCCATCTTTTTTAGGGTAATAAAAAATAATATAATTCTCAACCACAAAACCTCTTAAATTAGGAGCAAGTTTGCTGTAGCTTTTCCCCATGTTAGGAAAATTGGCAATCAGCTTACATTTTTTTCTAATTACATCAAATAATTGGCTAGCTGCTTGAGAATTTTGACGAGCAATATATTCACAAATCTCATCAATATCTTGTATTGCAGCATTAGTAAAAGAATAACTACTCATGAATTTTATTCACCAGCAATTCTCTTGATTTTCTCCTGTAATTTATCAAAAATAATTTCACCATCTGTTAGCTGCTTATTAGCTATTTGTACAGTGCCAATAGCAATTTTGTCTCGAAGTTCTTTCAGTTTTTTTTCTCTTGCTTCTAGTAGTTCAAAAGCTTCAGAAATTACATCATTAGCATTACTATATATACCGCTAGCAATCTTTTCTCGAATAAATTTTTCTTGTTCTGGTTTTAATTGAATATTCATAACCTATTCTTTGTACTCTTTTTAATGCAATCTGTAATATTTTAGCTTGGTTGCAAATAAACAATCGGTTTGGCTAATTGCTCTTTTTTGAGTTTGACCCAACCAAATAACAACTTTAATCAATCCACCAAAATTACTCTAATCTTTGCAATCTGGCTTTCGTTCCTGTTGCTAAACTGATGTTAACTATTTTGGACATAAAAACACTGTATGAAATTAATAGTTACATTGTAACTGTTAGATACATCAGTTTTTTAGCTCAAACATAAGATTCTAATCAAAAGAAAAACTGCGACTAAAAATAAATTAATCACAGTTAATGAAGTTCAAGTCTTCAGCAAATAGCTGAAAGTAGCAATGTTTAAGTTAAATTTTGCTTCGATTTTAGATCAGCTTAAGGGATGAAACAATAAGTCTGGGTAAAAACGATTAAATTCAATTAAAAGCCCAGCCGTAACAGTTAGCAAAGCCATAATTAAAACTGGGGCAGTGGAAAGAAACTTTTGTAAGCCTCCCATAATATCCTCCATTCAAACAGTTAATAAAGTGCAATTTAGCGGGGTGAAACGGTAATTTCTGATTTGTCGGCAAACATTTTGCCACTAGAGATTTCACCAAATGCCAGTAAGGGCCAAGTGGCTGCTGCTAACATTTTGCTAATAGCTAAGGGAACGTTAATTACAACTTCTTGCATTTCTGAGTTCTTTTCTTCTCTAACAGCAATTACGTAAGAGCGACCAGCCCAACCAATCCAACCAGCAATATACAAGAATAAAACACTAGGGATAAAGAAATCTCCCATGTGTGACCAGCGACCATCTACGATTAAATGGGGATAGCCTTCTGGTCCACAAAGTGCTTCTGCATATCGCTCGGCTCTAATTCGACCAGAATTGGGATCGTCGGTAGTGTTGCGGAAATTTTTAGCTTTTTGTACGTAAGCAGCATTTTCTCCACAGGGAGTCAAATTTGCTACTTCATCAGCATTCGCCGTGGGTGCAAAACCAAACCAAAGCGTAAATACTAATATTAAAGCAAACAACCTTCTCATGAATATGTTTCCTTTTGTGACAGATAATAATTGTGTATGTGTATGAGCGTAAAGATATCTCTTATACGCTAACTAATCTTACTTTCGGTAACAGACTGTAATTTACCTAAGCGTTAATTAACGGTTAGATAGGTTTTTCCTGATTACGAACGTTAGGATTAGGCGAACGAATTTGTTCTTGTAAATCAACTTATCAAAGGATGGCAACAATTTTAGCGATCGAAACAAGTTGTGACGAAACTGCGGTGGCTATCGTAAAGAATCGTCAAGTTTTAAGTAGTATTGTTTCTTCTCAGATTGAACTACACCGAACTTATGGTGGTGTTGTACCTGAATTGGCTTCTCGGCAACACCTAGAGATTATTAATCCCTGTATTGCTCAGGCAATGTTAGAGGCGGAAATAGATTGGCAAGACATAAATGCGATCGCAGCTACCTGTACTCCTGGCTTGGTAGGAGCATTACTAGTAGGAGTGGCAGCAGCAAAAACCCTGGCAATGATTCACAACAAGCCTTTTTTGGGTGTGCATCACCTAGAAGGGCATATTTATGCTTCTTACCTAGCTCAACCAGAATTAGAGCCACCATTTTTGTGCTTATTAGTTTCTGGGGGACATACCAGCAGTATTCACGTCCAAGATTATGGAGAATATAAACTACTTGGTTCAACTAGAGATGATGCAGCAGGAGAAGCATTTGATAAGGTGGCAAGGTTATTAGATCTCGGATATCCAGGAGGTCCAATAATAGATCGCCTGGCACAGCAGGGTAACCCCAAAGCATTTAAGTTACCAGAAGGTAAAATCTCTTTACCTGAAGGAGGTTATCATCCTTATGACTTTAGCTTTAGCGGTTTAAAGACCGCAGTTTTAAGGCTAGTAGAAAAATTAAAAGCCGAAGGGGATGTTCCCGTAACGGATATTGCAGCTAGTTTCCAGCATACTGTTGCTCAAGTTTTGACCAAACGCAGCGTGCAGTGCGCTTTGGATTACAATCTAAATACAATTACAATTGGCGGTGGTGTGGCTGCAAATAGTGGTTTGAGAGAGTATTTAACCCAAGCAGCAGCCAAGCATCAGCTAAAGGTATATTTTCCCCCTCTCAAGTTTTGTACAGATAATGCAGCCATGATTGGTTGTGCAGCAGCCGAACATTTTAATCTGGGACACAGATCTACACTAGATTTGAACGTTCAGTCTCGTATGGCGATCGCCCAAGTAATGCAGTTATATCAATAAATTTGATTAAACTCCAGCCTGTCTATAATAAATTCATGAATGACAATTATAGCTATGCAAGTCCCTACTAAAACTTATTATTCCCCCGCCGAATATTTAGAACTAGAAACCCAGGCTGAACAAAGAAACGAATATTTAGCTGGTCAAATAATACCTATGGCTGGAGGCAAACCTAATCACAATAAAATCGCCCTAAATTTTAGTAGTACTTTAAATTTTGCTTTGAGAGGTACTTCTTATGATATTTTCATGAGCGATTTACGCCTTTGGATACCTAACTGCGGTTTATATACTTATCCTGATGTGATGGTGGTCAATACTCCTCTGGTATTTGCTGAAAATCGCCAGGATACAATTGTCAATCCTATAATGATTGCCGAGATTTTATCTGACTCTACCGAAAAAGATGACCGTGGTGACAAGTTTCGGATGTATCGCACTATTCCCAGTTTTAGAGAATATTTATTAATTAGTCAGACAGCAATGCAGGTAGAAAAGTTTACTAAAAATGACTCAAATCAATGGGTACTGTCTGAATATGCAGCCAAGGAGAGTAAAATTACCTTTAGTTCATTTGAATTAGAAATTAGTCTAGATGAGCTTTACGATCGCGTTGAATTAAGTTAGCAACTGAACTCAGAATTGCGATCGCCATTAAAAAGTTAAAATGCTTGATGTATTGTAATTTCTAAAAAAATGAGGACGTGCTGACAGCACGTCCTCACTTTAGACTTAACCTAGAAAATATTTAACCGACTGTTCCTTCTAATTTTAGGCTCAATAGTTTGTCTGCTTCGGCTGCAAACTCCATTGGTAGTTCATTCAATACATCTTTGCAAAAACCACTGACTAACATGGTTACTGCATCTTCTTCAGAAATACCTCGTTGAGCAAAGTAAAACAGCTGTTCTTCGCCAATTTTGGCAGTAGACGCTTCGTGTTCTAGTTTGGCAGTGCTGTTATTTACCTGGATATAGGGGAAGGTATTAGCCTCGGCGCTGTCGCCAATTAACATCGAATCACACTGAGAATAGTTGCGCGCACCATCGGCTTTGTTGCCAATTTTGACTAAACCACGATAGCTACCTTTAGAATCACCAGCAGAAATCCCCTTAGAAATAATTGTGCTGCGGGTATTCTTGCCCACATGAATCATTTTTGTTCCTGTATCAGCCTGCTGTTTATTGTTAGTCAAGGCAATGGAATAAAATTCGCCTATAGAGTTATCCCCTACCAAGACACAGCTAGGATATTTCCAGGTAATGGCTGAACCAGTTTCCACCTGTGTCCAGGAGATTTTGGAGTTAACTCCTTTGCACAAACCGCGTTTAGTCACAAAATTATAAATCCCGCCCTTGCCGTTTTCATCTCCTGCAAACCAATTTTGTACGGTGGAATATTTAATGCTAGCGTTATCTAAGACTACCAACTCTACTACCGCAGCATGAAGCTGATTGGTATCAAACATTGGCGCAGTACAGCCTTCTAGGTAGCTTACAGATGCTCCTTCTTCTGCCACAATCAAAGTACGCTCAAACTGTCCTGTATCTCCATCGTTAATACGGAAATAGGTTGATAGTTCCATCGGACAGGTTACGCCTTTGGGGATAAAGACAAATGAGCCATCACTAAACACAGCGGAGTTTAAGGCAGCAAAATAGTTATCCCCTACAGGAACAACGCTACCTAAATATTTCTTTACGAGTTCGGGATGTTCTTCTAAAGCTTCGGAGATTGAGCAAAATATTACCCCGTCCTCTGCTAGCTTTTCTTTGAAGGTAGTACCAATAGAAACGCTATCGAAAATGGCATCTACAGCTACATTGCCTAATCTTTTTTGTTCTGAAAGGGAAATACCTAACTTATCAAAAGTTTCTAACAAAGCAGGATCGACATCATCTAAGCTATCTAGCTTTTCTTGTTTTTTCTTGGGTGCAGAATAGTAAACAATGTTTTGATAGTCAATTTCAGGATATTCTACATGAGGCCAATCTGGTTCGTTCATCTTCAGCCACTGACGATAGGCTTTGAGACGAAACTCTAGCATAAACTCTGGTTCGTTTTTTTTGGTCGAAATTAAGCGAACAACATCTTCGCTTAATCCGCGAGGAATTGATTCGGTTTCAATATCGGTAACAAAACCATACTTGTAGGGTTGATTAACTAAAGTTTTAACGTTGACACTCATAGTAGGGAATTAAATAAAATATATCTTCAACAGTTGTTTTAAATTTTATGGAGCGGTGACGGGGTGATTTGCTACTGCTTCGCTAAAATTAACTTATACAGACTAAGTTGACGAAAGTTCTCTCGGAGTTTAACAACAAATTTGTTGTTTAATTATATTGTAGGTTACATTACCAACAAAGATGTTGTTTAAGTCAAAAAAATCTTTTTTGCTATTATTTTTCTATATAAGCCCAATTTATAGTCTTTAAGACGATGACAACCACTGGTTTACCGTCTACTAAACAAAATATTCTGCAATATTTGCTCAAGCAGGGTCAAGCAACGGCACAGCAGCTAGCGCACGATCTTAATCTTAGTACGCAGGCAATTCGTCGCCATTTAAATGAATTGGAGGCAGATGAATTGATTGCCTATCAGTCAGTACAGCAAGGTATGGGCAGACCACAACATCTGTATGAGCTTAGTAGTCAAGGGCGCGATCGCCTTAGTCCCCATAAATATAACGATTTTGCCGTTTCTTTTTTAGATACCTTAACAGAAACCGTAGGCAAAGAACAGGTTAGCATAGTTTTAGAAAAGCAGTGGCAACGTAAAGCAGCCGAATATCGCGATCTCTTAGGCAAAGGAACTTTAAAACAGCGCATTAGTAAATTAGTTCAGCTACGTAAGGATGAAGGCTACATGGCAGAACTGCATCAAAGCGCACCCAAAAAGAAACAGTTTATTTTAGTAGAACATAACTGCGCCATATCTGAAGTTGCTGAATCTTATCCCAGCATTTGTGGACATGAATTAGAAATGTTTGCTGCGGTTTTACCAGACTGTATTGTCCAAAGAACTCACTGGATTAATGATGGCGAACATCGCTGTGGCTATTCAATTCAGCCTAAATAAATAATTATTAATTACGGTTAACTAGATATTAATTTGTTCGGGCAGAAAATACGACATATAGATGAAGCGAACCACACTTACAATATTTTTTTACTCTCTCTACAATAATAATTAAGAAAACAAAAAACAGCGACACAAATTAGCTGATTATTAAAAGAGAAGGAAATAAAAGTATGACTATTGTTCGTTATAATCCCTGGCAAGAAATGGCAACTTTACAAAGTCAGTTAGAAGGCATTTTTAACAATACAACTTTTGTGAATCGTAGCTATTTTCCCGCAGCAGAACTGAACGAAACCAAAGAAACTTTTGAATTAAAATTAGAATTGCCTGGAATGAACAAATCAGATATAGATGTTCAGGCAATGGCAAACAAAGTAGTTGTTAGTGGAGAACGTCAAGCACCTGAAGTAGAAAAACTTCGTTCTGAATTTGGCTATGGCAAGTTTCAAAGAGCGATCGCTTTACCTAAAACTATTCAAAATACCAAAGTTACTGCTCAATACAACAACGGTATTTTGCACTTAACTTTACCTAAAACTGAAGCAGAAAAAAATAGAGTAGTCAAAGTTAATTTAACAGAAGCTGCTGAATAAAATCTGAAATCATGCAAATAAAAAAGACGGGATAACATCCCGTCTTTTTTATGCAGATAAAGTTAATGTTTACCAATAAAATGTTTGGTTAAATTAATCAAAGTTCTCTTACAAATGTGAAAAAGCACTTAAATCAAAACCCAATTAACTAAATTTTAGCTAAAACTTCTTTTGCTACTGCTAAAGTCTTGTCAATATCTTCATCGGTATGAGCCAAGGAAGTAAAGCCAGCTTCAAACTGAGAAGGAGCAAGATAAATGCCTCTTTCCAACATACCACGATGAAAACGACCAAATTTCTTCATATCAGAGGTTTTAGCATCATCGTAATTGTGAACTTCTTGACCCGTAAAGAACATTCCAAACATGGCACTGATACTACCACCAGTAACTTCATGACCTGCTTCTCTAGCCACAGCCAATAAGCCATCAGATAACTTCTTAGTAATGCGTTCTAACTGTTCGTAAGTGCCTGGTTTTCTCAGCAGTTCTAGAGTTTTAATTCCCGCAGTCATTGCCAAAGGATTCCCAGATAAAGTCCCTGCCTGATACATCGGACCTGCTGGTGCAACCATAGACATAATGTCCGCGCGTCCCCCATAAGCACCGACGGGTAAACCACCGCCAATAACTTTTCCCAAGGTAGTAAGATCGGGAGTTACGCCAAATTTTTCCTGTGCGCCACCATAAGCTATACGGAAGCCAGTCATTACCTCATCAAAAATTAGCAGTGCGCCATGCTCTCGGGTTATTTCTCTTAAACCTTCCAAGAAACCAGCATCAGGCGTTACAAAGCCAGAGTTACCAACTACAGGCTCTAAAATCACCCCTGCGATTTGGTCAGGATTTTCGGCAAATAGCTTTTTGACTGTTTCTAAGTCATTGTAAGGAGCATTTAAAGTATTATTGGTCGCTGATTTTGGTACTCCAGGAGAATCTGGCAAGCCAAGGGTTGCTACCCCAGAACCAGCCTTAACCAAAAACATATCCGCGTGACCATGATAGCAGCCTTCAAATTTAATAATTTTGTCTCTAGCAGTAAAGGCACGCATCAAACGCAAAACAGACATACAGGCTTCTGTTCCTGAGTTAACAAAGCGTACCACATCTATACTAGGAACAGCATCAATTACCATTTCTGCCAAGACGTTTTCCAAAGCGCAGGGTGCGCCAAAGCTCGTACCTCTTTCTAAAGCTTTGTGGAGAGCTTTAATAACTACTGGATGAGCATGACCACAAATTGCAGGACCCCAAGTACCAACGTAATCAATATATTGATTACCATCTACATCCCAAATATAAGCACCTTTAACATGGTCAAATACAATTGGTTGACCGCCAACAGATTTAAAAGCTCGTACTGGTGAACTAACTCCACCAGGCATTAACTTTTGAGCAGCACTAAAAATTTCTTCTGATTTAGCCGTTTTAAAGGAAGTTGTAGAAACCAATATTTTCTCCTTTAATCAAAATAAGTGTGTAAGTGAGTATCTTTATTTTTAAAGATATGATTTTTTAGTCAGAGATTACTCCGCCCTCAAACAAAAACCTGATTGTTTTTGTTCCTTTTCCCCTGATGGAATAGGCAAGATCTTTACTGTAACCATTTGGTCAATAACTTTCTATTATCCTACGGATGGTAGTCTCAAAATTGGTTATAAGTATGAAGATTTCTAAATTAACGTGAGTTCGTATTGAAGCTAAAATTCACAGTGTAAACTGATTTGTGCAATTGGCTTAAAGACCTGTGGCTTATAGCTTATACTATCTTAACCGTTTAATGGTTTTAACCCGAACTGAGGTTAAATTATGCTTTCATTTTGTTTGAAAATGAGACTTTTGAAGTTTGAGCAAGCAAGAAATTTACGATACCTTGACATCTTGCTAATTTATAAAGTAGCCAGCAAGAGTAATATACCCAAAATTACGCAACACAGTATTATTAGAACACCAAACTGTTGCAAAAAACCAACTCTTTGATTGAGTTTTTCTACAAAGCTGTTAAGGTAATATACTTGCTGTTCCAAATTAGCGTATTGATTTTCTAAAGAGTATTGACTCTTAGATTTTCTATCTTGACTACGAGGATCGCGTCTTGATTGTCTACTAGAGCCGGTATTCAAATTTTCTAGCAGTTTGGACTGCTGAAGTATTACTGATTTTAGCTGCTCTATTTCCTGAGAATTGGATTGAGAATCAGTAACTTTATGCAAATATTTTTCCAGTAAGCCAGGTCCTAACTGAAAATATCCTTTATAAGCAGAATAAATAGCGTTGACTAATTCCTTGGCGGGAGTATTTTTTTTGAGGTATCCTTTGGCACCTACCTGTAAAGCAGAATTTAAATAGGTATTTTCATTGTGGACGCTAATAATTAAGACACTAGTATCTATAAACTTTTCAGTAATAATTTTAGTAGCTGACAGCCCATCCAAAATAGGCATTTCAATATCCATCAGTACGATATTAGGTCGATGTACTTGAATTAGGTCTATAGCTTCTTGACCATTTTCAGCACAACCAACAAGTTCTAAGCCTGATTCTTCTTCAATATAACTTTTTATAATTTCTTGGACTGTTTTTTGATCGTCTACTATCAAGACTTTGATCATTAGATTAAATATACTTAAGTATAGGACAAAACTTGAAAAAATAAGCAAAAAAGTGATTTCATGAAAAGTAACCACACTTCAACACAAACCCTATAAATAATATTAACTTGCTGCGTCAAACCTTAAAGCCCTATTTAAAATGGCATGGAGCAAGACTAAGTGTCTTGGCAAGCATTACATGCGGCTAAAGCCTTTGTTTGCGTCTTGCGCCGACGCGGTGAGTTCAGTCCTGCGGACGGGTCAGTACTAGATTCCATAGGATGTTGAAGAATTTCATAAAGTATTTGTAATAGACAGTTTGGTTTTCGTAATCAACACTAACAATCAAGCGATAATTATTTCCTTTAATACGGTCTTTTCTGAAGCATTGAAAGCAAAAATTCATCATAGTAACTATAGTAATCTTCGGTAATTCCCATCGATAAGGCGACCGCGTCGCACTTCACGTATCTTCTAGTTCTTGGACTAAATCGTTATGACCATTTTGTCTGACTCTTACTGCTAGCATTTTGACTCTCAGCCAGCTAACGGGATGAGCGTGGTAAACCAGCATATTTTTAGGAACATGAAAATGGCTTCGTCCGAGCATTTGTAAATATCATGAGAAGGCATGAACAAATGCAGCCCCTCCAATATGAAAACCAACTGCATCGCAAAATAATTTCTGAGTCCATTCATGTCATACTTTTAGTTATGTACCTCACGGGGTGACAAAGAAGTTAAAAGAAAGACAGAGAGTAGGATGTAGCAGCGAAATGGTAGAAAAGAGGGGTCAAGATAATTAAGAAGACCCCAAACTAAAAAATGTTGCCACAATACTATCACAAATGTATCTCACAATTATTAACCCAAAGACAATATGTAACTCTGAGAATAACCGTACTGATATTACAAAGCTATAGAACAATTCAGATAGAAAAACTAGCGTCAATATGTCTTGAGAACTAAAAGCAATAAATATATTCAACAAGAAGGAGAAGAAGACCAGCAATTAATATCTTTAGGATTAAAGCCAGGAAAATCTTTTTATTTAAAACAAGTTAGATTTACTAAACAAACAGGAATGTCCAGAGTAAATCTGGCTTTCTATTGGAGCAAAATAACTAGTGGTAAAAGAAAAAATGAAGGATGGTATTTAATTAATAATTTGTCTAATTTGAAGCAAACGCTCAAAGCTTACAAAAAGCGAATGGGAATTGAAGCTATGTTCCGTGACTGTAAATCAGGTGGTTATAATTTAGAGCAATGTCAAGGTAAAGATGAGCGTTTATTATCTTTAATTTTACTGATAGCAATTGCTTATACTTGCGCTATCAAAAAAGGTCAATCAATTGCCTTTAAAGGCATCAAAGAATACGTCTGTCGATTGAAAGAAAACTTGAGGAAAGATCGAAGACATAGCAATTTTTTGAGGGCGTAATCCTGGGGTTTCCCCAGGATGTTGACCGCCCGAATTGGGTGGGCTTGTATGGTAATTTGTGGGTTGAAGCTTTTCAAATGTGCCATGAGTGGGTCGAACAGCTAATGATATTTACTCCCAATAAGCTACCTTTTTACCAACAGGGTATGAGGGCTAAAATGCTTGTCTTGTCTTCTTTTTAAATCCATTGTCACCCCGTGAGATCGTTCCCCACAAAGAACTACCCAAAAGCCCTAAAAAATTACGCAGTAAAGCTCGTCGCCGAGAAGTAGCAACAGTTCAAAGATCCAATCAAGACCGCCTAGGTTCAATCCTCAACAAGCGAGAAGAATACCGTAAAACACTCCCAAAGCAGCACAAGGAAGTTGATAGAGATCGCCCTAACGATCCCGAACCAGATCGGAATCAGCTAGAAATTTAAACAACCTATTAATCTTAAACAACTAAAAATATTATGGTTTACACCAAAAAAAATAACCGCATTCAAGACCCCAATCAAATCAACTATGTTAAAAGCATCCTCGAAGCTTCGGCGCAACAGTGTCAGCAGGGCGGAATGTATACTTCTGAAATTTATATTGCTACCGCTCAAAGAATAGCCGACACTTATTCTCTTCAAGACAGTAACTATCCGCGCATCACTTTTAACTCAAAAGAGCAGAGGTTGAAAGGACAAGAAAACTCCGTTCCCGAACTTACTGCTAGTATTGGCGATCGCACCAGCACCAGTTATTTCCGGCGTTGGTAAATCAGGGTATGAAAAAGAGAAAGCGATCGCTAACAACGAAAATTATTTTTGATACAAGGAACAGGAACATCCCAGAATTGAAGATAATGAATAAGTAATCGAATCGAATGTCTGAGCATTGTTTTAGATTTGGAATAACAAAGGGTTTTTCGTTTTAAACGAGCTAGATAATGTCTGAGCCTAGTATTCTCACCTTCAACACGAGTCATGTAAGTTTTACTAACAATCTGGTCGCCATCAGCAATAAAGTTCGGATAGACTTTCCAGCCGTCTGTCACGTAAAAATAGCACTTCCATTTACTGAGCATATCCCATAATGGTTTGAATGTTGCTGCACTATGGTCTCCAATAACCCATCCTAAAATACCTGGTTGGAAATGATCTACGGCCGTCCACAGCCAAATCTTGTTTTCTTGGCAAGCGTTCCCTTGCGCCTGTCGGCGACGCGGGGTCTTGCCGCTTTTTTAGAACCCACGAATGTTTCTAACTCATCTAATTCTCCCACTTGAGGAATGTTTTCAGGCTCATAGGCATCAGGTAACAATTCTCCTACTTCTCTAACCCAATTCATTATTGCAACATGACTTACGCCCTTCACTCTTCCTATTGCTCTTAAACCCATACCGTTAACATACATTTTTAAACACTCATGTTTAAACTCGTTCGAGTAACCTCTGTGTGTTTGATAACAATCTAGAAATTGCCTTTGGCAATCCACACAAATGTAGTTTTGTTTACCTTTCTTGTTGCCATTTTTGTGAATGTGCTTAGATTTGCATTCAGGGCATTGCATTGATTTTCAAAATTGTGATTGATTACTTGGTTAGCGATCGCACTACCACAAAATCATACCTTAAATTACCAACGCCGAAATTATCTTTGGCATGGCTTAGTTGATGATGCAATTATCTTGTTTGATGAGTTGAATAAAAAACAAGCTAAGAGCTTTCAAAACTATCTCCGTAAACATTCCTCTAGAATTCCTGATTATCAACTTTACCAACAGCTTGGAATTTGTATTGGTTCGGGTTCAGCTTTGGTCTTGGATTAAACAAATAGGTTCGAGAATGAAGATTATTGGCTTACAGTGGAACAAAAATAATGTGTCTCAAATGCTTAAACTTCGATGTGCCTATCTCAATGGAGATATTACTTTAAGTATTTATGCTTAATCAAAAAGTGGGATGCTCCCCTTTTAAAGGTTCTGGAGCAAGTTCAAAAACTTCCTGCGGAATAGTATTAAATGCTTTGACTATATGAGCATTAGGAACTTCTTCTGACAACTGTTCCGCTAAAGATTTCTCAATTGGTAAATAATCAAAACCTTCGGGAATTTCAAAGTTGTTTAGATCGACAATAATTTTGTCGGTCAAGATTTTGGTTGAGGTAAAAATTTCTTTTGGATGAATACTTCTGGCCGTATAAAGCAAAACATCTCCAAACATTGCTGCTTCTTCGTTTGTCCCGCCAATCGTTCCATTTTTAGCAAAATCTGCTGTAGCTTTTCCTTTTTCCTCAGAGCGAGAACCGAAGAAAACTTGATGTCCTTGTTCTGCCCAAAGAATTCCCAGCGAACGTCCCATATTTCCACTGCCAATAATACTAATTTTCATCTTCAACCTCTTACATCAACTAACTTTTAGATAATAACAATACAGACCTGTCTGTATTGTTATTAGTTTAATTATAAACAAACAGGTCTGTATTCTGTCAAGGTATACTGATAAATAATGCAATGTGAACTATGGCTAGATCGAAAACTAATACGCGAGAGAAAATACTATCTGTTGCTGACGATCTCTTTTATCGAGAGGGAATTCGAGCAGTGGGCGTAGATACAATTATTGCTAAATCTAAAGTAGCAAAAACGACTCTTTACAAATATTTTTCCTCTAAGGATGATTTGGTTGTTGCATATTTGGAAAGTCGTAATCAACTGTTTTGGGAATTACTGGAAGAGAGACTTAAAAAACATTCTGGCGATTATAAACAACAACTATTGGAGATCTTTGTTTGGCTCGACAGTTTACTCGATTGTGACGATAGCTATGGTTGCCCATTTTTAATTGTGGCTTCTGAATTTCCCGAACGTGATTATCCTGGACATCAAGTCGCGGTCACTCATAAACTAAAAATGCGATCGCGCATGGAAGAACTAATTGAGTTGACGGGAATCAAAAAAGCAGAAGAACTTAGCGCAGCATTATTAATGTTAATCGATGGAGCTTTTGCAGAGCGCAGGCTTTTTCAGCAACATAATAATGGAGTGAGCCTTGAAAAAGCAGCAAAAGTGATGATCGGATCTTATTCAAACGATTAATGTAAGTTTGTTTTTTAAAAAATAGTACCATCAAAGAAAAAGCGAAGGTTCTTCCTCAGTAGCTTTTTCTGTCTTTGGTGTTGACGCTGGCTGAATTACAATGTTTGCCAATACCTCTTCCTCTGCCTCTACAAAACGTTCTAAAATATCCATTTTGGTAGAATCATTGATTTGACTTGCTACTTTCCAGCCTTCTTCATCTGCCTCGGCAGAAAAAACTGGAAATGCGATGCCGTTATCCATTTCAGAAACTGATACCAGTTGTCGATCCTCTGACAGATTAATTTGAAGTTTGTGGGCTTTTAGACGATCGTTGAGTTGCTCTAAATTCCCGTCAAAACTAGAAATTAATTCAGCCATTTCTCGATCTATGTTCAGATCGGGAGTTGAATCAACCGTTATCTCTGGCACTTCAATCTCTTCGCCTGCTTCGGTTTCGGTTTTTGCCTCGGCAACAATGTCTGTATCTATTTCAGTCCTAATAGGCACTTCTGCCATAGGATTGTTGGCTACTAGCTCTACTTCAGTCTTAGCCTCAGTTTCTACTACCATGTCTTCTAGATTAGGTAAAGGTGTAGAGGCTGTGGCTTGAACCTCAGAGGTAGCAGACTTGGATTCGAGAGATGCTTGAATTGCTTCGAGATTTTTTTCAATCTTAATCAACTCCTCCAGCATCTTATCCAAGGTTTTCTCGATCGCGTCAAGTTTATCATCAAGAGATACGTTGGATTTTAAAAGTTCATTGATCGCCGTATTTGCGGGTTCTGGCTTTGACTGAGTTTGTGATTTTGGCTGTGATGGTGCTGATTGGTTAGGATTAGTAGGAGCAGGGGCAGCACTAGTTTTTAGTTCGGGTTCGGGCTTGGAAACTGCCTTATCAAAAATATCTGTATTAGATACAGGCGGTTTATTCTCTGAAGCAATAAAATCATCTCCCACTAAATCCATTTTCAGATCGAGCGCCGTTTTCTTCTCCTCAACCAACTTCATCTGCTGGGCAATGTTTTTCAACCGAGCCTCTTGAATTCCAGCAGGGATGCCGTTGATGAAGCTGCCAATGATATTTAGAGTATCGCCATAAAGCTGTATGGGATTGACTTCTCCCTTAGCCATGTCTTTAAGAGCCTTACCAATACTCTGATTTAAGTTGCCCGCAGTTTGCAGGTTTTGATTGGTAGCTGCGATCGCTTTAGCCATTTGATGGTTATGAATGGGTTCGGGTCGAGGAATGGGCAAAGGAGGAGGCGTTAAGTTGGCATTGGGAATTGGGTTGACCATAGGTGCAATACTATTATTTGGCGCAAAGTTATTCTCTTCGGTAAAAACAGGAGGATTTTGGCTAGCTTTATTGTTCCCCTGGGGAGGTGTAACCAAGGCAGCAAAACCAGCTACTGTTGAATTGGGAGTCGGAGTAGGAGGAGTCGCTGGAGTGATAGTTTGAGCCATCGCCTGAGCTTTGGACACGGGTGGTACGTGAGAAGTCGGTATTGCTCCAGGTATTGCCTGAGTAGGTATAGTTCCAGTTTGGACTGGTGCTGTACTAGGTACTCCTAAATCTATCGGTGGTATTGTTGCAGTAGCGGTAAGTGTGGGTGGAACAATACCGAGATTCGTTGCAATACGAGCTGAGACTATATCGGGACGTAGATGGGTTAACTGTTCTGGACTAGCTTTTGTTCCCTGGGGTAGAGAGTCTTTGATTAGGAAATGGCGTTGGTAATTTAAGGTATGATTTTGTGGTAGTGCGATCGCTAACCAAGTAATCAATCACAATTTTGAAAATCAATGCAATGCCCTGAATGCAAATCTAAGCACATTCACAAAAATGGCAACAAGAAAGGTAAACAAAACTACATTTGTGTGGATTGCCAAAGGCAATTTCTAGATTGTTATCAAACACACAGAGGTTACTCGAACGAGTTTAAACATGAGTGTTTAAAAATGTATGTTAACGGTATGGGTTTAAGAGCAATAGGAAGAGTGAAGGGCGTAAGTCATGTTGCAATAATGAATTGGGTTAGAGAAGTAGGAGAATTGTTACCTGATGCCTATGAGCCTGAAAACATTCCTCAAGTGGGAGAATTAGATGAGTTAGAAACATTCGTGGGTTCTAAAAAAGCGGCAAGACCCCGCGTCGCCGACAGGCGCAAGGGAACGCTTGCCAAGAAAACAAGATTTGGCTGTGGACGGCCGTAGATCATTTCCAACCAGGTATTTTAGGATGGGTTATTGGAGACCATAGTGCAGCAACATTCAAACCATTATGGGATATGCTCAGTAAATGGAAGTGCTATTTTTACGTGACAGACGGCTGGAAAGTCTATCCGAACTTTATTGCTGATGGCGACCAGATTGTTAGTAAAACTTACATGACTCGTGTTGAAGGTGAGAATACTAGGCTCAGACATTATCTAGCTCGTTTAAAACGAAAAACCCTTTGTTATTCCAAATCTAAAACAATGCTCAGACATTCGATTCGATTACTTATTCATTATCTTCAATTCTGGGATGTTCCTGTTCCTTGTATCAAAAATAATTTTCGTTGTTAGCGATCGCTTTCTCTTTTTCATACCCTGATTTACCAACGCCAAAATTTCTACCTTGTCTTAGCCTTTGATTGCTGCCTCCTACTTTGTGAAGATTTTCCATGAGATGATACCAATCTAAAATCTCTCTTCTTTCTTCACAGCTACTAATCTGCTTGATGATATTCCACACTCCCAAATCGACCATCTCCTAAACAAGTTAGATTCCTACTCAGAGGTTGTTGATTAACCCAATTGACTAGACTAGGATTATCCTGAAAAAATGCTCTACCCGATCGCTCGTGAAGTTTTACCGCTTTGTAGTTTTTCCATTCACTCGGATGTCCTTTCGGCGTTCTTAATCTGACTGTACCCCCATCTACGCTTAAAGATTTAGCTCTTTTGCTAATCTTTGCTTCTGGCAACTGATAGCTGTTAACTATTCGATGTTGTGTCGTGTGAGGAACTTTTATTCCTGTTAAAACTTGAATGTCTTTTTCTGCATTGACGAAAGATTCATTGCTCACAAGTAATAGACAACATTTTTCCAGATGAGGACTCAAGCGACTTCCTTTCGGGAGCTTTAATCTTTTTGCTTGTTTGCTAGAAATGATAATTTGACCGATACAAGTTTTTACTGTTCTCTCTCTTCCTGCTTTATTTCCGCCTGCTGTACTAAAAAAAATTATCTACTTCAGGTGCTACTGTTCCTAAAAGATGTTCTCTAACACTTAATTCTACGGTTTCAAATGTTTCCAATGCTTCTGGTGAAGTATTTTTGTACAGTATCTCTGCTACTTCTCTCAGTTTATCTTTTACTATTGCTTGTTCTTCTGGTGTCATCTTTTATTAAAACAAGATTTTTTTCTTTTCATCCCATATTACTCTAAGCATTTTTACTCACTGTAAAAGTGGGATGCTCTCCAAGCGTAGTGGTAAAAACGGTTAAAGTAGTTCGTAACTTTTTCGGGCGAAAGGTAAGAAGTTGTCGGTAAAGTTCGTATTTTTGCTAAAACCGTTACATTCTATACTTTTTATACATCCTCTCATGGTACACTCCCCAGAAGTTGGACACCTTCACCACATCCTAAACCTGAGCAACTGCACCTGGGCGATACCGCTCGAAAGGTGCTTCAAAATTAATCATTGGACCTTTGGGAATAAGGGTTGGGTTAACTTTGTGGGGACTTTTGTAGTAATGCCGTTTGATTTGCTCTAGGTTGCACGTTTCCTCAACACCAGGTAATTGGTAGAGTTCTTTCAGATAGTTCCAGAAATTGGGATAATCTACAATGCGACGAAAGTTACATTTGAAACGGACATAATAGGCCGTATCAAAGCGAAACAGAGTTGTGAACATACACCAATCTGCTTCTGTAATGCGATCGCCACAGAGGTAACGTTGCTGCTGCAACACAGTTTCCCAATGGTCAAGTGCCTCAAATAATTCTGTTACAGCTTCCTCATAAGCTGATTGAGTTGCGGCAAATCCTGCCCGATAGACACCATTGTTAATCGGTTGATAGATAGCATCCATTGTTTGGTCAATTACAGAGCGCAAGTCATCAGGATAAAAGTTCACCTCTGGCTTAGCGAAGTCAAAAAACTCTGTATCCAACATCCTGATGATGTCGCGAGATTCGTTATTGACAATTGTTCCGGTTTCTTTGTCCCACAAAACTGGGACGGTCACCCAGCCACTATATTCAGGCTCAGCTTTAAGATATACTTCCCGAAGATAGCGAGTACCATTTACAGTATCAGGAATGCAATCTGGTTCTTTGGAAAATTCCCATCCGTTTTGCCCAATCTCCGGAGCCACAACCGAAAGCCCAATGGCATCTTCTAGTCCCTTCAGCCGTCGCATAATTGCTGTACGATGCGCCCAGGGGCAAGCCCAAGAAATATAGAGATGGTAGCGCCCTGATTCGGCTTTAAAGCCGCTAGAGCCATCTGCTGTAATCTTATCGCGGAACCTTGTTGATGGGCGAATGAATTTGCCTTGCGAATCTTCCTGTTCGCGCTCACTGACCCACTTACCGTTACTTAGTAAACCCAAACCCATAGTTATCTCTCCTTTTGATTGTGTCGTAAATAGTTATTGAGGACAAACGATCCTCTGCCTGAAAACACTGCTAAATCTTCTTATTGTTCTCCTTTAGACTTCACTGCAAGCCATTATCTATTTGTCTCTAATTAGAAAAAAGACAAAATCTCTAAATCTAGTTCTTTCACCGTTTTCAGAGGCAACTTTACAAGAGCAAGGCAACTTCGTCAAATTCAAGAAACCTATTGACTGGCGAAATCCCTTTTTAAACAGCCCCATTTTTGTCTAATAGTTTAACGTCGCTATCTACTTGCCCAAAAATTTAAAACACCATCCGCCTAAAGTCATTCCTGCTAATCCAAGTAGACCTGCTAGAGGAGGAGCTGGTAAGGGAATTTTAAACCATGATAAGACAATGCCAATTGTCCAACCTGCTAGTAGTGAAAGTACGAGTTCTCTCATAGCTATATATGTTATGTTTTTCTTGAGTTATGGTTTAACGGTTGCGTAACCAAGTTTTCACAAAGAGGATCGTTTGTCCTCAACAACTATTTGCGACACAGCCCGCAGCTTTGCAGTAGTCTTGGCCACACGGCGACCCAATGCCCGCGCAATGGTCAAATCTTCCGACTTAGGCTGTAACTCGCTTTTAGCTCCGGCAATGGTTGTCGCACCGTAAGGAGTACCACCACGAGCCTCTGTGTGAATCATTTCCGGCAGTGAATAAGGAACCCCGACAACGAGCATTCCTAGATGTAGCAACGGTACCATCATTGTCAATAGAGTAGTTTCCTGTCCACCATGAGTACTGGCGGTTGAGGTAAAGACACCAGCAGGTTTGCCTTCCATCTCACCTTCGAGCCAGAGACTGGCTGTCGAGTCGATCAGATGTTTCATCTGGGCAGTCATATTACCATAGCGGGTTGGGGAACCAAAAATTACGCCGTCGGCTTCCCGCAGGTCATCAACTGTGCAAACCAGAATGTCTTTTTGCTGTTCTCGCACCGCGCGAGCATGTTCGTGCTTGTCAATCTCTCTGTCAACATCCTCAAACTCCTTGACCCGCCGCAGGTTGACCTTTGCGCCTGCAATCTCTCGTGCACCTTCGGTCACAGCTTGTGCTAGCTGTAGCGTGTGACCATTCATTGAGTAATAAACCACCAGAATTTTCATCAGGTCTCCTTAAATGTTTGAAAGCTTTAAATATTATTACGCTAGTCTTCTGACCATGAGCCGTACTATGTTGGCATAGATGAAGGCTTCAGAACTAAAAGAGAATCGTGCAACATCCACAACGCTTGTGGGTTCAACATCGTTTATTGACTACATACATCAAGCTTCTTTACGCTCTAGCTGAGGAACTGCTAGCCCCTTCTGAATAGCGGGACGTTCTGCAACCAATGTGTGCCAGCGCTTTAGATTTGGATAAGCGTCAAGGCTGAGATCTAAGTCTGTGTAAGTATTAATCCATGGCCAGTTAGCAATATCGGCAATGCCGTAGTCATCGATCAAATAATTTCGCTGGGCTAGACGCTTGTCAAGCACCCCAAACAGACGTAAAACTTCACGCTCGAAACGCTCGATCGCATAGGGGAGGGTTTCCGAGGCAAACACCCGGAAGTGCATAAGTTGACCCATCATTGGTCCGATATGCCCAACTTGAAACAAGATCCACTCTAGCGTTTTAATGTGCGCCTCCGGGCTAGATGGTAAAAGCCGCCCGCTTTTCTGAGCTAGATAGAACAAGATTGCACCGGATTCAAAAACTGTCTGACCAGAGTCGAGATCGATGATAACCGGAATCTTATTATTCGGGTTGAGCGCTAGAAACTCTGGCTTCATTTGTTCGCCTTTCTCAATGTCTACCAGTTGGACTGTGTAGGGTAGAGCCGTCTCTTCAAGCATGATAGATGCCTTATGACCGTTTGGCGTGGCATAGGTGTAGAGGTCAATTGTCATTAGATATTCACCTGACTGTAAAGAAATAGGAAAAGGTCTAGTCTCATTTTGATTGCTGAGACTTTGTAAGTTTTTCGCCTCAAAGTAGGCTGAGACCTAAACTAGACAGGAGTAACGCATTAATGAAGTCAAAATGGCTTCTTGAACTGAGTGCGATTACAACCGTCAGAGCAGCTACATTTGCTGCTATACAAACTATAATAACTTGTAAAAATGCCGAAGATAGTGGCAATATTAATAAATATATTCGCAAAATTGCAAATGAGGTAATGCTGTGTTGGATGGGAACGATCTGCGCTACGTTTTAGTCATTGCTCGAACCAAAAGCGTTGCCGAGGCGGCTAGCCAATTAGGTGTCCATCAATCTACAGTGTTCCGGCGGTTGAACGACTTGGAAAAGGAGATTGGAGTTCGCCTATTCGACCGCCTGCCAACAGGCTATGCTGCCACGGTAGCTGGGGAAGACATCTGCCGAGTTGCCGAGCGGATGGAGGAAGATCTTGCGGCTTTGGACAGACGGATTAGCGGACAGGACTTGCGACCAAGTGGAGTTCTCAGGGTAACAACGACGGACGACTTGTTATTTAAGCTTCTCTCCCCATGCCTAGCTGTCTTCTGCACTACCTATCCAGAGATTGAGCTAGAGGTGCTCGTGTCCAATCAATTTTTCAATCTGACCAAGCGCGACGCTGATATCGCTATCCGTTCGGACAAGAATCCTCTAGAAACTCTTGTAGGTCGCCGTGTCTCTAGCATCGCAATGGCTATTTATGGCTCATCTGGTTATCTAGCTGCATCTGCTGACCTCAGCGATTTGTCCAAACACAGTTGGATTGGACCAGACGAGAGTCTATCGCATCTGGCCTCCGCTCGATGGTTGAAACAGTCATTTCCTAAAATACGCATTCAGTATCGCAGTAACACGCTGATGGGCATGCTCGAAGCGACAAAGCAGAACCTCGGCTTGGTCACCCTACCGTGCTTCATTGCCGATCCCGACCCCGACCTTTATCGAGTTAGCTCATCCTTACCTGAATTAGGTACTGAGCTTTGGTTACTAACCCATGAAGACCTTCGCAATGTAGTGAGAGTGCGTGTTTTCATTGATTTTGTTGCGTCATGGCTCAAATCCTACACAGATCTGCTTGAGGGAAGAAGACTCAAAACATTCCTCTAGAATTCCTGATTATCAACTTTACCAACAGCTTGGAATTTGTATTGGTTCGGGTTCAGCTTTGGTCTTGGATTAAACAAAAACGTATCAGTTCTAGTGGCAGGTGACGATGGAGAGGCAAAAAAGATTGTAATGCAGCTAGCTCAAGAAATTGGATTTAATCCTATCGATTCGGGAAATTTGCGTAATGCTCGTTTGATTGAAGGACTGGCAAATCTGGAACGATTTTTAGCTATTCATCAGCAGATGGGTGCTTACATAGTACCTTCATTTAACGTCTTGCCACCAGCACAAAAACAAAGACTTGGCGGACGACAAGCTTCTTCATTAAAGTAAATCATTTAGCAGAAAGAGAGAAAGAACAAGATGTCTAACCTATTATCTGGAAAGAAAGTAGTAATCATAGGAGCAAGTTCGGGAATTGGTCTTGCGGTTGCAAAGATGGCAGCCAAATCAGACGCTTCTGTAGTTATATCTAGTAGAACTCAAGATAAATTAAACCGTGTAGCAAATTCTATAGAGGGAAATGTCAAAGCGATTGCTGCTAATATATTGGACGAAAATTCTGTTGATGCTTTATTTAAACAAGTAGGCAGGTTCGATCATTTAGTTGTAACAGCCGTAGCAGACGAAAACTCATTACGTTCTTCCTTAGCAGACATAGATACAGAAACCGCCAAACGCGGAATGGAGAAATTTTGGGGATCTTTCTTCGCAGCTAGAGCAGGAATCAAGAATATTTCCCAGGATGGTTCAATCACCTTAACTTCTAGCGTTTCTATTCTCAAACCTTCCAAGACAGGAGGTGTTTCAGTAATGTCAGCTGCTAGCGGTGCAGTTGCGGTATTTGGACGTACTCTTGCTGCCGAACTTGCACCGATTAGAGTGAACGTAATTGCCCCTGGAGTCGTGGAAACAGGTGTGTGGAGTAACCAAAATGATTCTGAGAGATCTGACTTGGTAAACTGGGCAAATGAATCACTTCCCGTAAAACATATCGGACAAGCAAATGAATTGGCTCAGGCAATATTGAGCTTGATGACTAACCCTTATATTACAGGAGTGGTTTTGCCAGTAGATGGTGGTCTATCTATTACATAAACAAATAATGCCAATTTGGTTGAAACTTATGTCAAAGTATGAGTTTCCGCATGAAAGTTGTAGTCAGACAAAACAAAATAACATTTTAAGACGAGTCAAATCTTAAGAAGACTAAGGTTAATTCGTCGCTATCTTAACTACACAAACATTTAAACTACAACCTTTGAGGAAATGACTATTTCTTTCTAATCCAAACCAACAAAAAGTAACAAATCATACTCCAAGTAACTTCTGTCTAGTTTACTTATTGAGGAGAAAGACCTACTCTTTATAATTGGCAGCATCGGCAGGCTTTTTATCTTATCGTTACTGACTTTGCTCTACTGGTTACTATTGTCGCGCTTAAAGCTGAAACAAACTCCGACTAGGATGCACGAAAAAAATTGCCCAAATAATGACGAAAGAATAGGTTTGGCAGAATGTCAGTCAAATTGTTGCTAAGTATCCACTACTAAAGTGCGATCGCTCGATGCAAAAATTAATTTTAACCCTGATGCGTTAGAAAAGATGTTGGACTGAAAAGTATTATAGAAATTTAAAGGATGATGTCATGAGTGAATTGCTGGAAAAAGCGTTTAATTGAATGAGTTCTAAGCTAGAAAATAATTTAAACATCGAGTTCTGGTGCTAAATCGGATCTGTGAGTAAGACTTTCTGCTTTTAAAATTTCCTGTTCAATCTTCCAATGCTCTCTTACTAAACCGTCTTTCCCCCAATCTTCGTCAAGTTCCTCTATGGCATCGAAATAGATATGATTATATTTAGGGTCTTGGTTGAGTTTGCGTATGATTTCCAAGGATTCACTTAGTCCGTAAACTTCTCTAGAAACTCGCCCCTCTCTCTCATCGTTATAAATAATAATTCTTTGCATATTGATTGTGCAGTTTCAAACTGTTAGTACTACTTCGACTGCGAGTTTTAACGATTTTGGACTGCTTCCCGCTCCTGTGAAGTCGCCAAAATATCATCATGAAACTCGACTTCGGCAGGGGCGATTAAATTATGGACTCAAAATTAGAAAGATAGTCAAATTTTGGTAACGTTTGTTGCACATGGACCTTTCTTGCCTTCCCCAATGTCGTATTCTACTTTTTGTCCCTCATCAAGAGTATTGTCGCCTGCACTTTTGATTTCAGAACAGTGTACAAATAAATCTTTTCCTCCATCGTCTTGAACGATGAAACCGAACCCTTTTTCTACATTAAAAAACTTTACTATACCTGTACCCATACTGTACGTTCCTTTATTACATTAATATCAGCACTACCGCAGTGTATCGCAAAAAGAGAGGTCAAGCTTCACCTATAAATTTGAATAATGGCAAACATTAATCGAGTTAATCGAGTAGCCAGAAAAAATGCCTCATGACATTGCCAACATAGTAAATGCTTTTATAAAACACAAATTATGGTCTATGTAGCACTCGTACCTTAGTACGATTCCCCACAATAAAAGTTGTAGTCACACAAAACCAAATAACGATTTAAGACGAGTCAAATCTTAGGGCGACTAAGGTTGACTCGTCGTTATTTTAGGTACATAAGCAATACATAAACACCTAAACTACAACTTTTAAACAAATGACTATTTCCTTCCAATCCAAACCAAAACAAAGTAAAAAACCTTACTCCAAGCAATTTCTGTCTAGTTTCCGTATTGAAGAAAAAGACCTAATCTTTGTGATTGGCGGGATCGGCATGGCTATTTATCTTGCCGTTACTGACTTGGCTCTACTGGCTACTATTCTGGGTAGCTTTGCGATCGCAGGAAGCCTTTATTTTATCTCTGCCTGTCTACCTCTAGTTTCCAAAAACCTCAATTTTAGAATCTCTATTTGGCATCTACTTACAGTCGTTTGCGGTTTGACCTTAGCCTTTAGTGCTTGGCAACCAAGTCACGCATTGTTCTTGACTGGGTTAGAAACAGCAATTGATGGTTTGGTAACTAGTGGCGGTGTTGGAAGTATAAGTACTGCTCAAATTGACACCCTGTTCACGTTTATTCGGATTGCTTTAATTCTGGTTGGACTTGGCGGTGGTTTCGCAGCTTGGCAACAACAGCAGCAAGGACAAAGTATGACTCCCATCATCATGTTTGTCGGTGGTCTGTTTGGTATTGTTCTGGCGATTGACATTATGACGGCGGTAATTGCCACTGGAACGTAAAATCTGGTTTCTATTTCTTGAATAAATTCAATTATTAATCTTGAAAGCTATGGAAGCTCCAGAACTAATCTCCATCAACTCTTCTCTTAATCGCCAAGCCAAGTTCTTTGGCTTCCTGCCCATATCCCAAGTAATGCCTATTGGCGTAATCGCCTTTCTTTGCTTTTTAATTGTCGGGGCATCAGGAGGAAAAGATAAACACTTTGGCATGATGTTCGGTTTCATGACAGGTACTTGGCTTTTGGCGACAGGAACTCATCCCCATTACATGACCGATA
The DNA here is from genome assembly GCA_965218345.1 of Waterburya sp. Classification (GTDB taxonomy): domain Bacteria; phylum Cyanobacteriota; class Cyanobacteriia; order Cyanobacteriales; family Xenococcaceae; genus Waterburya. The sequence goes on along the minus strand of CBDCKS010000002.1, from coordinate 1,901,063 downwards.
GGATGCGCCTTTTACCTGGTAAAAACTGGGCATATAACAAACTGCCCTATGTCTCTCCCATACCCGAACATCGTCCTGCTGAATTGCGATCGCTAATTAAGGACGAGGAACTAACTTTAAAACCTCAATACATTGTCGAGATGGCACAAAACGGAAAAAAAGAAGTCTACCCAGCCTTCAATAGATTTCAGCACTTAGTTTCGCCCATCAAGTATAGCCAGGGCGGGAAAGACCGTGGTGCGCTATTTCTCAAAAACGGTCAACAATATCAGATCGTGTTCTGTTTCAAATTAACTCCCTGGCACACCAGCTTCACGCCTCAACAGGCACAAAAATACTGGGAGGCTACCGAGACAGCAGCCAAAGAGATCCTACCAGGGGAGTCATTGACCTTTTACTGTGAAAAATATGCTTCAGATATCGAACGTATTACTAAACTCAGTGAGGTAATCGACAACTGCGATTCTGATGGTGTGGCTCTACTTGCCGAATCAGAGTTAGGCAGAACTCAATCCCTATCAGCCCAGGGCTTAAGACAAAACTTGAGCTTTACCGTAACCTGCACCTATAGCTTTACTCGCGGTGGTGATGTCGGGACAGATTTCGTCTCTACCCTAATTCGCATGGGCAACAAATTATTATCCGCCGTCACGGGAGACAAAACTCAACTACAGCAAAATTTCTACGCAGAATCTTTAGAATCTGCTTACACCCAAGGATTTCTTATCTGGCAGTCCATACTCAAAACTGCTTGGAAACTAGACGTTAAGCCGCTGACCTTAGAAGATATCTGGAGTCATCTTTGGTATCAGTTTAATTCCCGTTCGAGCAAGCCCGAAGCCATACCAAATTACTGGACTTGGGATGGCAAAGAATTTGGTGAAGTAGTCTATCGCCCAATCCATCCTTTATCGATTCTTTCTAAAGGAGTAAGCCATGCTCGCGCTACTCCCCAGCACAATCAACGTCAGGATGAAATCGTACTGCCCAATCGCCAGCAAATATGTGGCGTGATGACCATTGAAGATATCTCTAGGCGCAAACTAACTAAATTAGACCAGTTAACGCACCTATTTGAAGTAATTCAAAATGATGACGTAATTAATACTGAATTTGTCATTCAGCTAAACAGCGTATCCTCTCAAGCTCTAGACCAACAGCTAGAACAAACTATTGCCCAAGCCAATTCAGCCAAACTAATGGCAGAAGAAAGTGCTATTGGTAGAGATGTTAAATCAGAGCAGCTACTTGAAGAATCCTTTGAGGCACAGAAACTGGTTGGTGGAGGCGGGGCGGGTATCTACCTGTCGTTTCTGGCTAAAGTTTATAGCCAAGACCGCAAAGCCCTCGATGAAGCCTGTGGCGAACTGAGTCGTAAATTTAACAGCAATCTCAAGCGACAGGACAGTGCTGTCTGGGCATTGTGGCTAGAAACCTTACCCATAACTATTGGCAGAATATTACAAAAAACCAGCATTGTTGAAGACCGTCGCATCAAAGTGGATAACATTTCCTACTATCGTTATCTACCCAACGTTGCTCCCGAAGACGTTCATGATGATGGCATCGAACTGATTGCCAAAGGTGGCAAACCCATCTATCTCGATATGCACCGTAAAGATACTCTTCGGGGGTTAATTATTGGCGAATCTGGTTCGGGTAAATCGGTTCTGGCTTGGCGAGTAATTCTTGATTTTCTCTCATGCAATATTCCCGTCATTGGTATGGATTTTGCTGTCTGCGGTAACAGCAGCTTCCGCTGGGCGATAAAAATGCTCAAAGGAACGCATATTGATATTAGTCGCAACTCCAGCAATATAGTCGAACCCCCAGATTTAAGACTATACAAAGGTGATGATTACAAAACTAGGTTTAACCAGTGGAAGGGAACGGTTAAAAACACCCTTACCAACTACATCATGTTTGGTATCGACGACCCCAAACTAACTCAACGAGTGGAAAATCTTGTTGTTGCCACTACCGAAAAGTTTATTGACGATAACAAAATTAGAAGGCGAATCAACCAAGCTTTTGATGCTGGTTTTGGTTCGGAGGAATGGTCTAAAATCCCCACTCTAATTGATTGGCTCGGTTTGTGTACTAAAGAAAAGCTCAATCTACGGAACTTTGAGGAACTCGACAAACAAGCCATCAATCAAATCCGTACTCAAATTACTACCTTACTCAGCTCTGGTTTGGGAGACACGGTAGGTCGTCCCAGCACCTTTGACCCCCAAAGCCGAATTAAGTTCTTCACCATCGTCAACCTTGAGTCTGAAAGAGACCAGGTACTAATCGCCCAAACTATTCAAAGTACCTGCGTCCGTCTGGCACTACAGCATCCTAAATCTTTAATTGTCGGCGATGAAATTGCTGACCTGTTAAAAAAAGGTGGCTTTGCCCAAACCTGGGGAGCGATGCACGCCATGGCTCGTAAATCTGGCATTTCTCTACTCACTATTAGTCAAAACATTGAAGAGATTCAAAAGTGTACCGCAGCAGCGGACATTCTCAAAAATATCTCCTTCAAGCTGATTGGCAGAATTACCACAGATGGGGCAACTAGTTTAGTTGAAGCTTTAAAGTATCCCGATTTAGTTTACGAAAACTCGACCAAAGCCTTCAAAACTGACAAAGAAAAAGGCTGCTCCCATTGGCTTTTGGAAATTCAAAACCAATTTTGGCAGACGCGGTTTTATCCCTCTCCATCTAACCTGGCGATGGTGGCCAACGGTAGTAACGAAGTCAAGATTCGCACCCAAATTATGAATCAGGCGATCGCTAATAAAACTAGTCGCTGGGAGGCTCTAGAACATTATGCCAAGACGATTATGACTGGTTAATTCATTCCTGATTTCAATGCTAAATCTTTTTAACTAAAAATCTAATTTAATTATGAAAAACTATAAATTAACTATTTTGGCAATTTTATTGAGCTGTAGTTTTGCCACTTCAATTCAACTAAATGCCTTGGCAAACACTCAACCCAACGGTAAGGATATAGCGATCGAAGGCTTGCCTACAATAGACCGTAACATAGCTGAAAGTATCGCCGATAAATTAGGTTTGGGAAATATTTTCCAAGGAGTCTTAGACTTTCTAGAGGGATTTGAAAACACTAACGATAAAATCCTTGAGGCTAAAACTCCTGACTGGAACATCGTTAAAGATGCTCTGGAAAATAACGACACCAGAGGCAAAGAACTCGGACGACAGTTGGAGAACCGAGAGAGTGATAGCTTTAGCATTAATCGCGATGAGGCAGAACAGGTTCAACGGTTGCTGATTCAAGATTCAGTTTCTGCTAGTACTACTTCAACAGAGGCAATTGAAGCTACTGCTGCATCCATAGTCGAACTAGAAAATGCCTTAAAAAAGAGTGGAGATCTCTCACAAGATTCTGCCAGTACTGATGTCTCCCAACAAATCCTCCAGAACTTGTCAGAACAGACGGGCATTAATTCTCAGTTACTGGGAACAATTTCTAGCCAAAACATCCAGGCACAAAAAGACCGAGCCAATCAAATCAATCTGGCTTTGCAACAGGCTCGCCATCTATCGATGGACTCTACTCGCCGTCGCCGAGAGTCATTGGCTGCTTCTGACTTGGGCAGAAATGCCTGGGGCGTTATCGGCACACCAACTTTTTTGTATGAGGAACCCTAGTCATGGAAATTTTAACTGCGATGCCTTCGGCTAGCTCCGCAATCGCGCCCATCTCCATTTTGGCAGAAATTCCCGACTACGCGGTGGGTGATGCCTTAGATATTCTGCAAAACCACAGCTTTATCTCCAATCAACTAGCAGAATCGTTTCAAACCGTTTGGAATGGCGTTATTTTCAATACCAACTCGTCTTTTTGGAAAGCGGTAATTGCTGGAGGTTTAGATTTTGCTCTGCTAGGAATGATTTTATATGCCTGGGAGGGATTTAAAGTCGAAGAGAACAAACGCCAGCAGTACACAATTAACGGCATAGTCATGGTCATTATCCTCAGTATTCTCCTGGGTGGCAATGGTCTGTTGACTAGCAACATACTGCGAATCACTCATAGCTTTGACCAAAACCTGACTCGTACCTTAGCAAACACTCAGATTCTCGACCTTACCATCGCCGACTCTTTGAAAAATATTAGTTTGAGCAACAATGCTCGCGATGAAGTCGATCGCCTGTTAGCAGAGTGTAACGAACTGACGGGAGATGAAGCACTTCAATGTATGTCAAAACAGGTGCCTGAAATCCAGAAAATTGCCGATGCAGCAGAGGCAAACGATCCCATTGCTAATAGTCCCGCAGCTAAATATGCCAGAGGTATTCTGTCCTATCTTCAGGAATTAGGAACCAATGTCGTCAACGGAGACGGACTAAAAGTTGCAGCGGGGTTAACCAATACTTTGTTTACTGGCAATCCCGTAATGATGGCGGTAATCAAAGTCATATTCGGAGGCATTCAACTAGCCTTTAACTTTGCCCTTGAAGTAGCGGGTATTCTTCATGCTTTATTGCTACCTTTGGTCATCGCCGTTGTCTTTACTCCTATAGGCTCAAAATACGTTGAAACCTGGATTAAAGGATACGTTCAGCTCGTGCTAATCAAATTTCTATATATTGCTGTTATTGGCTTGGCGGCTGAAGCAATTGTCAGGTCTGAAGCTCAGTATGCCACGGGAGTTGGATTTTTAATCTTTAGTTCGGTGATGGGACCAGCCTTGGCATTTTATATGGCAAAAGGAGGGGGTGCAGACCTTGCAAAGTTTGTTTCCTCAAAAGTCACTTCCGCTATGTCTAACGCCGTCCAGGGTGGAGCAGCCTTAGCTACAGGAGGTGCTAGCAAAATTGGCTCTCTAGCTGGTAAATCTCTATTTAATCTTGGCAAAAAAGGTTTGGCTCGCAGAACTACCCGTCGCAGTAGCTAAAGGAGCGAAGCTCCTAGCTACAAGCTGTAAGCCATAAGCTATTAGCTCGATATAACAGAACCTTTAGCCCTGCCAGATCGCAGACACCGTGTATAAGGTGGAGTCTTGGACTCAATAGCCTCAAGCTATTACGCAGGTAGTACAACAAGGCTATAGCATCAACTAAAAAGTGCGGAATGCACTTGCCCGCAAGCACCTGAACGAGTTCAGGTGAACGGGCAAGCTAAGAGCCTAAAGCCTAAAGCCTAGAGCTTAGAGCTTTGAAAAAATAAATCAATTAAAACCATGAATAGTACTAAAACCAAACTTACTCAAAACAGCAATCAAAGAACTGTTTTATATCAGTTGCTCATACTTTTGGCAGTCATAATGAACATGACAATTTCCTGTTCCAACAGCAGCAAAATTAGTCGGGTCAACCAAAATCAAATTATGGGAGTTCAGTTGTCTGATGGACAGGTAGTAACAGCCCAAACTTCTCAAGTCAACGAACGTTCCAATCTAGTTCTAAATAACTTTGTCGAAAAATGGCTCTATTTATCCTTTAACTGGACAACGGACGACCTGACCGTAGAGATAGAAAAAACCAAGGCAAAGGTTCCTGGTAACGTCTATGCCTCTACTTTTGCTGTTACTACTACCCAAGATTTTCGCCATCAATATATCAAACAGTTTGCCGAATTAATTGATAAGGCTACTGGTAAAAAGCCTTCAATTCAATCTGCCATCAGCATTGATTACATTTCAGAAAAACCTACCAAGATCGAAGAAGGACTCTGGGAAGTCACCGTGGTTTCTACTTGGACAGGACTCGATACAAGCAACGGAAAAGAAGTATTTCAAATCCCTTTTAACAAGAAACTACGTCTGAAGAGTATACCCATTGCAGGCAAGCCTACTTTTACTAGTCCCGAAGAGATTACTCAACTGCAAAGCATTGTGAATGAAATAAACCAATACGGATTACAAGTTATTGACCTGGAGAACTATGACCTACGATAACAATTTTTTCCCCAATGGGATTGAAGACCTGCCTCCTAGCGGCATCGATGCTGTTAGCCGTTCTCGTATAACGGGCTACACACCAACCGAACCCGATGTAATTGACACCGGGACGGAGCAGCTCGAAAGCCCTACAGTTAAAGATATTGTTGCTCAAAGAGAAGACAACCCCTTTTTGCGCCTTGCTGTAATTGGCGGGGTTATGGGGGTAATTTGTCTCTTTCTTTGGGGTATTTTTGCTTTTCTCTCGCCCAAAGCTCCGACGGTCGTAGCAGAGGAATTAGAGGTCGAAGAAACGGTCGAAGCCGAACCAGACTATCAAGCTCAATTAGCTTTTAGAGATCAGTTCCATTCTTTAGAGAAGAAACCTGAAGCCCAAACTAATTCGACCCCTACACCAGCTTTATTGGTCAATAACCCTATATCTCAAGGAGAATTAGGTATCCTCAACCGTCGGCGCACTAATACTAAAGTTGTTCCCTCTGCTTCTGCGATCGCTATAGACAGAGGCATTACTAAAGGCAAAATCGAACTTCCTCTAGTTTGGGACAGTTCTTTGGCTTCAGAACAGCAACAGTCTAACCAAATAACGGTGATTCTCGAAGAGCCAATTTACGATACCGAAGGCAAAGTTATATTCGATCGCGGTTCGGTGGCCATAGTTGAAGTCCAGTCAATCAACGATGCCAATGGTCTAGTTACAGCCTATGTCAGCCAGATCGACGATACTACCTTTAACCCAGGCGAACTAATTCTGCGGAACAACAAGAGATCTGCCTTAGTTGCCAAAGCTAGCAAACGTAGTAACTTTGGTAATCGGCTTTTGGTAGGCGGAGTAGATACCCTCAGCAGCTTTGGTCAACAAATACTAATCCCCGAAACCAACAGTACCGTATCCAACGGCAGTGCCATTGTCACCAGCCAAAGTCGTAACAGTGTCGGACGAGATTTAGCAGGTTCGGCTTTAGATGGCTTTGGTTCATCTTTGAGCAACGAACTGGAGCAAAGAAGCGATCGCAACCAAATCGGCGACGGAGGAACAATTTTCACTCTAGCTCAGAACACCACCGTATACCTAACTAATATTAAACCTCTTAAAATTAACCCTCAACCATGAATAAATTATTGACCAAACTAATTGTAGCGGGAGCAATTGCGACATCAGTTTATGCTCCTACTTCAGTCCATGCCACCGAAGTACCTGTTAAATACGACCTAATTTCTACCGCCGATGCCGTCAGAGGAGCAATTCCCATTACCCTCTACTTTGGTAAAATCATTAGCCTGGACTTTACCGAGGCTGGGGAATACATCACCTTTATTGCCCCTAGCGATCGCTCTCAATTTGTTTATAATACCGATTTACCTGCTAACTCTGGTGAAGCTCAAAGTGTCTATCTTTTACCAATTAAAAAAGTAGATTTTAAAGGCACATATCAAACATCCCATCCCAATCTAATCGTTAAAACCATCAATAGTTCTGGGCAATCCAAGCAGTATAACTTTATCCTCAACTTTGGTTCTGGCGTAATGACCAGTACGGGGATTAAAATTGTCAATCCGATTAAAAAATCTCTCTCAGACCCCAACAAAATCAGAGTTTCCGCTGGTCAAAGTATTAACGCCGATGCTGTAGAGCGAGGACTGAGAATCGTGATCGTCAAACAGTTTGTTAAAGTAGACGATCCTTTAGTCAATAAAGTCCGTAACTTTGTCTTTATGCTCCGTAACGGCAACACCGTAAATGATGCCATCACCTATACGGGAGTCAATCCTAACGTGATTGAATCGTTGGGAGAAATGTATTTAGATGCCGAACTTACTACTAGACTAAAGCAGAATCCGATTGTTGTTAAACCATAATATCTTTTTGTAAGATTAAGAATTACAGAATAACAGAATAACAATTACAATTAGCACTTATACTACGTTAAACAACTTATTCTCATTATGAAAGGCTATATCAAAGGTAAAAATATCATTTTATTAGACAGCATACCTGAGAACCTGAAAGAAGGCGATCGAGTAGATATTTCTATCAATCCATTACCTGAATCTGACCAACGGTCAGAGCAGGCTCCGTCGTCTTACGGCGGAGTAATCTCTGACTATTCCTTTCCCACATTTGAACTAGGAATAAAAGACGAATATCTCGATCGAGAAAAAATTTATGAATCTAACCAAGATATTCTTTGATACTAATGTCTTAGTTTATGCTCATGACAAAGACTCTTCTTTCCATGCAGATTCCGCAACTTTACTTCAATTAGTTTTTTCTGGCAAGGTTAAAGGAATTATTGCCGAGCAAAACATTATCGAGCTTTATCGAGTTCTCACAAATTCTGTGGCGATGAAGAAAAAGCCTTTAACTTCAGTACAAGCAGTAAATTTGATTTCTCAAACTTACAGAAGTGGAATTTTTGACGTTATTTATCCTAATAGTTTGACGACCGATACAGTTTTGCAGTTAGCCATTAATGGTAATGTTACCTCAGCTAAAATATTTGATACTCGTCTTGCAGCTATGATTATTCATACAGATACAGACTATTTAGCTACTTATAACGTTAAACATTTTAAAGATATTAAAGGCTTGAATCCTCTTACTCCCAAACAGATCTTGACGGATTTGCTTCAACAATAGCTTTCGCCCTCTCTACAACACGATTGATGTTCTCCTGAGAAATCCAGGTAGACTTCATTGAGCCACGAAAGATATCCACTTCCACCTGCATTCGCTTTAACTGAGAATTTAGCAATTGATGAACCATTTCCCCAGCAGAGATCGCCATTTGCGAGTTAATATTTAGGCTTTGCCCGTTTAATAAGGCTCGTTCGGCACAGGATGGAGTTTCATTCTCATCAGTTTGTAGCAATAGTTCGGGATATTGAATGGTGGGTAAAGGCAGAGTTGTGCAGGTAGCTGGTTCTAGAATGTAGTCATCCAACTCTACCGAGTACCAATTACCGATAGATACCTGACCGTAAGTATAGTCATTGCCACAGTCAATCCACCAGCAGGGCATCTGGTTGAATCCGTGGGCCACTAGACCAGAGTATTCAATCATTAACTCTTCAATACTTTTTCTGGCAGCAGCATTATCTACACAGCCAATCACCACCGTCGGCATACTGCGATCGAGGCTAATTGCCGATGCTTGACGCTCGATTGCTCCAATTTTTAGTTGAGGAAACATGGCTTTGTAACGCACAGCTAAAGCCTGAGCTTTGTTATAGCCTAATTCAGCTTGGCAAAAGTTCTGTCGATAAAGGTTCTTCTCCTCAATGCGATCAAAATCGATTAGAGTAATCGAGATCTGTTTACCCGCATCATAGAACCAATTAGCAAGACGACAAAGATGGGGAACGAGAAAGCTTCCCGTCCCACCACAGCCAACTACATAGATACGTACTGAAGAATAATTGAAGTAGATCGGTTTGGCATTGATAATTGATAAGTCCGACAATTCTAACTGTAAATGATTAGAAGGGGATGACATGACGACAATAACTGTTGATATTTTGATAGATTTGGTCAGAAGCTACGTTGAGAAATAGTCCGTGAGCGCAAACTCTACTAGTAATTTCTAGCTGACCTTTGCTCCTGCCAATTACAGTACCGATTCTGCAACCATTCTCTTCTCGGTTGTCGGTAGAAGAGAAGAAGGCATTCATAGATCCGTGACTATGAATCTCAATGGCAGCAGGTTCGGGATGCTGTTCTAGGCTTATGCAGGAAGTTGGAGTACATTCTTGTTCGGGACATATTACCTGCCAAGCATCACCTCGCCAATAAAGATAGAATAGCTGTTCTATGTCTGGGTGTTGGTTTATGCGTTCGATAATACCTTTGACCTTATCCTCTGGTACTTTTGGGACTAACAGTTCAAAACCTGGAAGTAATTCAGTTAGACCAGGAGTCGTTACCAAACTATGAGCTATGGTTGCATTGAATTCAGTTCTCGATACCGAACGGAAAATACCGTTACCAGCCCAAAAAAAACCAGGCGGACAATCTTGGGCTGATTTTGATTTGACTATGGAATGATTTAGTAACACGGCTTAGGCATTTATTATTTAGGTGTAGTTTGAGCTAGATTGGCTAAAGTCAGATTAGCCGAGACTAAATCTCGTTCGGGATAGACTGCGTTTAAGCCTTGAGCAACATCTTTTAGCTGAGAGACGACATTGTGAGGATGGGTTTGAGATTTGTGGTTATCGTAATCCTGGTTAAATTTTGATGTAACAAAAGCGTTCCATACTGAGCCAGGACTATTCCTAGACAAAGCCACGTTGCCCCAACAGACCTTGCCACTACTATCAATATTTGGCAAAGGGTAATGGTATAAAATTGAATTAAGACTAAGTTCGTCCTTGTAGGCGTAAACCCAAAGTTGGCTTTGGCAGTGTACGACTATCGCCCCAGGCAAAGGGACTCCGAGACAAAAAGACTCAAACTTTAAGAGATAGGTACTTGGGGGAATCGAGCTAATGGTTGTGGTTCTTCCCTCTCTTTGCGAGATGTGATGCAACTTCATTAGGGGATTGACGTACCAATTAGACTGAAAATCAGACTGTGAAATACTCTTAATTAAAGAAGGCAGGTCGATCTGTTTAATTAAAGTCTCACCATTTTCGCGAGCAACAAACAAAACTGAATCCTGCTGCAAAATCAGAAACGCCTGAGACTGTTCGATCAGTTGGGAAATCATGATATTCAAATTATTTGACGGAATACTTTGGCGATCGCTGGTTGGGCAATAGCAGGATTGGCGAAAAACCAGCCATCAAAGAAGCGTAGTCTGACTATGAGAACTAAGGCAAGCCTATATTCTTCTTCTAGCTTCAGAACCTCAGTTTCGCTGAGGGTATATTCGTTGTCTCCTTCTATATGACTATCCAACCACAAATTGCCAGTCATGGCCCAAACATAACGGACGACATCGGGCAAAATACTTAAGGGATGACTATCTGACAACAGGCTTATCGCCCGCTCAATTAAATCTAGAGTCCTGTAATCGTAGCCATAGTAATCAAAACACTCATCGCTAGTCATTCGGACAAAATACCAACCAGCCCCCTCACCATAGTAATAGTAGTCATAGCTATCGAATCCTATTGGACAAATCGAGATTTTTTCTAATCCCGTATAGGGTCTTGAGCTAGTCTTCTTGTAGTAATCGCGCTCGCTGTCATAGCAGGGAAAGCAGTGTTCGTTGAGCAAATCTATTAACCGAACGTCAATTTGTTCGAGAGCATCATCATTTAAAATTAGATTGGAATCTAATTGGCAATACTCTTCAGGAAACAAATCTTTAGTTGCTTGAAGTCCGTTGTACCTGCGAGATAGTTCCTTAGTTCTTTCCAGCAAAGATCTCATATCAAAGGTCGGATCTTTGTCGGGCAATAATATAGGCGAACTATTAACGAGTGAATTTGTCTTTCTCTTTGTAATAGTATTTGTTCGATCGCCTCAAGATCCCATCCTTCATAAATTTGTGACCATTGGGCAATAGTTAACTCTTCAATAGGCTGTTGGTTGAGACTTTGAATTTCCGGTAAATTGTCTTCAGGACAGTTTTCTAGTAATTCCAACAAAGAATTACTGCCTTTAGTGCCTACTCGTTTAATAATTTTAATCGAACCATCTTCTTGTCTTTCGATCTTTCCCCCAGCCATGCCAGGAAAGCCTACCGACAACAAACTGATGATTTGCTCGTCATCTAACCCTTCTAATTTAGCAGCATCAACAGAACAACTTTGTCCTTCGTATTCTATTTTTATGGCGTTTTTATTATTATCTGAAGTCATAGTTAAATCAAACTTTTGGCTAATTTTACTTTCTTGGTTTTATTTTTGGTTTTAGTACTTTTTCCTGACTCAATCGGCTTTACTTTACGTTTACCGTTATTTTTGAGCTTTTGTTTAGTAACCTGACTATTTTTGTCTTTAACATCAAATTCAGGCAGCAAGTTAATGACGGCAAGGTTAAAATCTTCAGGCATTTTGTCATATCTAGCTATGGTTGGAAAAACGCCCTCATAGCCAACAGCTAGAGTAAATATTTGCTCCTGGGGATTGAAAATAAAGCTAACTTTTAGCGGGTGCTTACACTCTCTTATTAAGTCGGCTAGAGTAGATGTTAGTTCACTCATAACCGTAACGAATTGACATAATTAAACTTTATTTATTTACTAGTAATCGTAAATCTCAAGGCGTAAGCCTTTTTGCTATGGAAAAACCGATAGTCGAACAATGTCGGGAATATTATCCCATGACATTTTATTCAGATAGTTTATCTGAGATATTAACTAGAGTTAATAGGGTTCAGGAACAAAAAAATTCTGCTTTTTGTCTCGAACCAATACCTTTGATAATCAAACAAATCCATTACTACAACGAAATCGGCTTGAGGCAGTTCTTCTTGGGAAGCTTGACTATATTTCTGTTAGTAATAGTAGTTATTAATATTTTGCTATCTAATAGAACAATCTCTCTAGCCTTTTTAATATTTAGCCTATTTGGTTTTCTTTGCTATTGCAGCTTACAAATATATAAAAATAATCTTAGAAAAGAATTAGTTGCTATCGAACAAAAGTTATCATCTAGACAATATGTAATTAAAGCCAAATCCAGCAAGAATACTAAAACCAAACTATCTAATCTTCTTGTAGATTCTTTAGCAGCAAGAGAAAATATTTATAACTTCAAAATTGACTATTCGGCAAATAAAGGACTATCTGAATCTTATTTCCTAAGTTATTTGCAAAAGTGGTTTGACTATCCTTGGCGTATTATCGAACACTGCCAATTTAAAGGCGAGCGTTATACACCCACCGCTGATTTTATTCTAATAAATGACGATCTTAAGCTAGGTATTGATTTAGAAATAGACGAACCCTATACCCTCAAAGAATATATGCCAATTCATTTAGTTGAAGATCGTAAATATATCATTAGAGATAAATTCTTTTTAAGACTAGGCTATATTGTGATTCGCTTTGCTGAATATCAAATTGCTAAGTACCCCGATTACTGCTGCCTGCACATTGTCAGGGTACTTAACCAATTTCTAGATCGAGATATGAAAATTAGCTTTCCTCCTTCAACTGAGATTAAACCTTTAAAACCCGAAGACTGGAGAGTCAAAACATGGACTCAAAAAGAGTTACAAATCATGGCGACCAATAAGATTCGCGATCGCTATCTCGAACCAGTCAAAGCTTTTAACTACAAACGGAATCTTTGTTAAAAATTGTTTTGTTCTAGGTTTTCATGAATATAGCTAATTACCTCTTTTAGCTTGTATTAATTTTGACAATAACTCGATCTCGTCTTTCTTTAATCTAGCTATAGGCAGGTTGAATAGCTGGCTGCAATTTAGTTGCTGCTAATTGTTGCGATCGCGTTTGGCAAATACTTAACCGCGCTTGATATATTTTATGTATCATGAGGCAACAAATAAAATGTTTTGTGTATCATGAATATAGATTAATTCTCAAACAAGGAGATATTTGTGGTCAATTTTGACAATCGCGTTGTCTTACTTACTGGGGCAGCGCGAGGTTTAGGGCTAGCCTATGCACGAACCATTGCCGAACAAGGTGGTATTGTGTTACTTTAAGATATTGGAGCTAATAGCGACGGAAAGGGAGAAGACCCCAAGCTGGTTCATCTCACCAGTGAGAGTCTCAGAGCAGAAGGGTTAAACGCCATCGCTCTTACAGGGCGCATAGATACGAAAGAACAATGCCAGTCTTTGGTTGCCGAGGCGATCGATAAAGCGGGGCGACTTGATGCTATTATTCACAATGCGGGCTGGGTTGCATATCAGGAGATTGAAGCCGTAACTGAAAGCGACTTCGATCGCATGATGAATATTTCTGCTAAAGCACCGCTTTGGCTGACGCAGGCAGCATGGTCGCATATGAAAGCAGCAAAGTTTGGGCGTATTGTGTTTACAACATCCGATCGGGCGATTTACCCACAGTATGTGCAGGATGGTCTTGCTTCTTATGCAGCAGCGAAAATGGCTGCCGTTGGGCTAGTTAACGTGCTTGCTTTAGAAGGACAACCCCATGGCATCATGGTAAATGCTGTTTCGCCAGTAGCCAAGACGCGGATGTGGGGTGTGGAAGATGAACCAGATGAGTTACATCCAGCCGAGGTCGCATCGGGCGTTGCCTATTTAGTATCTGAGGGTTGTCAGGCTAATGGTTGGATTCTTCGCGCCAGCAATGGACAGTTTCATGCTACGAGACAGTTTGAGGCAGAGGATGTGGACTATCCTAGGAATCTGCGCGGGATAAAAGCAGCGACGGTAAAGGACGTTACTGCAAATTGGTCGCGGATCGCCGTTCCTACTATAGAGCCAAGATGATGGACGCGGTATCGGTTGCCTGACCATTCAAGTTGTTTTGAGCCAAGGGTTTGACATCCGTTTCGCACTTTGATTGAGTTTGCTTATGGAGGTAGATTATCGCTAATAACAAAAGAGGATCGATCGACCTGCGAAAGTTGGAACAATTCGTTGCTGTTGCCGAAGAATTGCACTTTCATCGAGCAGCAGCGCGCCTTAATATGTCTCAGCCACCTCTTACTTCTGCGATTCGTCGGCTTGAAAAGGATTTGGGAGTTACGCTAATCGAACGCGGAAACCGTGTTCTAGGTCTTACACCAGCAGGTCAGAATTTTTTGATTGAAGCGCGTGAAGTACTGCGTCAAATGAATTACGCTATTGCGACCGCACGAGATACGGCAGCAGGTCGTGTAGGGGTAGTGAAGTTGGGCTACGTGGGCAGCGCACTTTATGGACGGTTGCCAGATATCATACGTAGTTTCCGTGCCACTCACCCTGAAGTTCGTTTAGAATTGCGTGAGATGACGACTGCTGCACAGGTAAAAGCACTTCGGGAGAAAGATATTGACGTTGGTGTTTTAATACCACCCCTAACCTCTGCCAAAGATATAGAACTTTCTGCCTTCGATCGAGATCGCTTGTGTCTTGCTTTACCAAAAGAACATCCTTCAAGGAAAAAGCAAAATCTTTCCTTAGCCGATCTTGCCGAAGAACCATTTATTCTCTGGCCGATGGTCGAAGGGCGAGGCTTTCACCTTCAGGTTATTCGTCTTTGTGCCGATGCAGGCTTTGTACCAAAGATTGTTCAAGAGGCTCATGGTATACACGCAGTTCTGTCGCTGGTTGCTGTTGGTGCTGGTGTCTCCGTTGTGCCAGAAAGTATGTCAAGCTTTCGTAGCGATCGCATCGGCTATCATTCGTTACAGGGTACAAAAGCAAGTTTCGCACTACATTTAGCGTTTTACGAACCATCTCCAACAACCAAAGCTTTTATTAGTTCTGCAATGAACGAGAGTTACTAGCACAAATACATACTTATATTCAAAATTTTCTATCGAGCCGAACAAGATGCGATCTGCGATCGCATCTTAACTTTTTGGAAGAATGCCCTATGAATCGGAAGAACAGGCAAGAAATCGACAGATGCTTTGTCTATGCTGTTTTTAAACCACTTTAGAGCAGATAGATAATAATGTTTTAAACCAAACCTACTCCAGTTTTGGAGCTAATTGGCGTACCAACCAGTGCTGTCTCGCAAGATAATTGGGGTCATGCTCTAGACACAAATTTAACTTCTCTAAAACCACAATCAACTATTGAGGTCGGCTACTTTTTGCCCAAAGAACCTCGAACCGCCAGTGGTAAATAGCACTGCGCTAATCAAAGCTCGTTTTTGAGCCATTTTATCGATAGTGTTCAGAATGTCAGGAGAATAGGCTTTGACATATTTAGATTCTCGATTATTACAGTTGCCGAATCCATTACCTACTAAAACGTTTGCATAACTGAGCTGACATTCATAGGCGTAATAGAATGTGTTTTGTTCAAAATCTAATTTAGTTTGAGCTAGAGGAATCAGATTATAATTCAAACCAAAGAAACGACAAATTTTCTCCGCCCCAGCTTTAGTAATGATTATAGATCGCCTCGATCGCCTTAATTTGGTCTTTTAACTGTAGCAGTAGAATTGTTCCGTTATCATTCTGTTCGTAGACAGACTGTTTGAACTTTAAATATATTTGAGAAAACTGAGCAAATTTTTGATAATCAAATCCTGACTGCTCGGCAATATTTTCTAAAAGATGCAGTAGATCTTGTTGCAGGGAACTTCCGATTAAATTACAGGGAATACCTCTAACTATCATCTTCCAATGAAGGTCTATTAAACTACTGCTGCATCTGGCAATTACCAAATCTCCTAGTTTAATTCGACTATCTTTGGCTTCATCCCACAAATCCCATTCTTGAATAGTTTTAATCCTTCCTGGAGGAGAATCATCTTTGGGTACGATAGGAATTTCAGGACAGAGTTTGTTAATCACTTCAATATGAGTCTTAGGACATCGGTAGCACACTGGCAGAGTAAACTCTTGAGCCTGAAGTCTTGCTTGAATATTACTAAAGCTATCGGTATCGGCCCCACAAAATCCATTGATGGATTGGGCGGGATCGCCGACAAATAGCATTTTGGCTTTCTCGTGAGCCAAAGACAGAACAAATTCAAGCTGTAGACGACTCATATCCTGAGCCTCATCAACCATTACTCTTTGGGCAAATTTGAATCCAAGTACTTGATTTATCCGCCAAACTACTGGCAACCAAAGCATATCAGTATGGTCGATTCTGGCTTCACTGGCAGCAGATTCCATCCCCACTTTAAATAGATAGTCAATTCTTTGACTAATTTCGGCTAAATGTTGTTTGTTGATGTCTAGGGCATAACCCGATACCCCGCGCTATGAACGGTCGAGATCGAGTATTGCCAACGAGAGTCAAGCTTTTGAACTAAAGCAGTTTTGTTCTTTTTGTTGAAAACTAAAACCAGACAGTCTTGAATTTTCACTTTACTCAACGAAATAGCATCAGCAGCCAACTTTAGCAGCGTACTTTTACCCGAACCTGCTACTGAATTGACCACGGCATCGGAGTGATTAGAATCAGCCTGTAACCAGTCAATTACTTGTTTTTGATGAGTGCTTGGTTGCATAGAATACCCAAATTTACTTCTTTATTAGGTATTCTGCGTAAGCAGTAGGTAAAGAGATTACAATAGCAACCAATCCTGAATCGCGAACTTAACAGAAGATTTAGAAACTTTTTTAAGTTTCTTGTGTTTCCCAATCTTCAAGACTCAATCCCTGAATTCGTTCAAATTCCCTAATATTGTGAGTTACCAAGACTAGTTCATTAGCTAAGGCGATTGAAGCGATTTGTAAATCCTTAATGCCAATCATTTCTCCTTTGGATGACAACTGAGCATTTAATCTACCAAATACCAACGCAGCAGTATCATCAAAAGGCAAAGATACAAAAAGACTAAGAAATTGCTGCTGTTTTCGGTAAGTGCGGTCGGGGTTTTGGCTTTTAAATGCACCAGAAGCAAGCTCTGACTTAACAATTGAACAGGCAAACACTTGAGTTAAATCTATTTCTCTGAATTTTTTTCTAATTGGGAGCGACCGCCCATTGAGATATCTAGCCCAAACATTAGTATCTAGCAGGTACGTCATGCTATTTCTTTTTGATTTTCTTCTTCAACTAGAATGGGATCGTCTGACAGACAACCATAAAAGTTGTCTACAGCAGAACGAAGCTCTTCCGTATTGGGTTGTTGAGTAGATTGATAAACAATAACTAAATCTAATTCTTGGTTGGCTAATTCTGGAGGTAGCTGTAAACTCAATTTGCCATCTGCATCGACTTTGGTTTTTAAACTGATACTATTCATAATTTCATTTGTTTAGACTACTTCAATAATTATAAATATCTGACTATTCTATTTCTGCTTTACCTAAATCACATTTGCAAGTACTCATATTCAAATTTTCTTGAAAACGATCCGTTCAGCACTTTTTTCCCAATCATCGAATATGCTGTAAAACAAATTTTGAAAATGGGTAACTACTTCAAATATTTCTGTAGACCACAACTGCCCAGTTCTTTTTACACCATAGGTCTGTTCGATATATTGCAGGTAATCTTCTTTAGTTAAGCCTAAAATACCAACTAAACCTTTGATTTGAGTCAGCACTACCTTAACGTAGGAATCGGTACTTGATGCGCAAATCAAACTGTCTAAAGGAACTAAATACTTTTCTTTTGTTTTAACATCGACTTGCTTGACGTAAACCATAATTTGCCTGTTATCATCTGCCAAAGACGAAGAATGGAAATTAGCTAAAATTTTCACCCTTGCCCCTGGTTGAAGATTTATTAGCTCATCACCGCGACGATTAAACGCCGAACGAGAACTAAGCTCTATTCCGTGATAGAAATAGTTATTCTTTTTTTTTGCTTTACGAATTTCCTTGAACTTAGTTTCTGAAGTTTTAGTTTCAAAAATGACCAAGTTTTCTAACTCTTGCTCTATCTCTTGCTTAATTAACTTAAGGTTAAGTATAAATACTCGGTACACTAAATATGGAGCTAGCCCTACACAACACTTCATAAATGTGCGATCGCCTTGAAACAACCCATTGCTAATTTAAAGCTAAAGGCTGCCTTTTTTTGAACCTTAGAACCTTAACTTCTTGAGTATATTTGGGATGCCACAAATCGCGATATTCAGGCTTATTAAGGGTGTTACGGCTAAACTTAGTACCAAATGTCACTTGGCACTTTTCGTTGATGAAATTCATCCGCTTAAGGACTCCTTTGGGCATAGTATCTAGAGGATGTTCGCTCAAAATAGTTTTTAATCTAGACATGGTTTCATCGCTGCGCTTTTGATTGACCAGTCCCCATCTGCCCCTATGGGGCTTTGCCCCTGAAGGCACAAAGGCGATTCGGTTTGCCGCATGTAGTTTTAAGGCAGATGGCACAAAGGGCTTGCACGCATGTAGGTTTGAGTTAACTTTCCCCTTCATATTTTCGGGTATAAGACCCCCATCAAAATCTTTGTATAAATAGTCTTCGATTACGGTCTGGTCTGAATTATCCAGTAATCCTTCTGCCCTCTGCCCTCTGCCCTCTGCCCTCTGTCCTCTGCCCTAGTTTATTAGTTACTTCTGGCTCAACTCCCGATAGCTGCTCTTGCTCTGCCCATAATTCGGTAAAGTTTTGCTTCCTCTGGGGATAGCTTGCCCAGATACTCCAGTAGTCAATTGCCGAAGTTGCCCACTCATAAGCGCGTTTATCTATCTCATCTTGATGACCGCAGTGATTTACATACCCTGGTAGATCGATAACCCGTTCGTGAATAAATTTAGCCAAATCTGGCACGGTTTCCGAGCCGTAGAATACCCGACCTAAGTTAGCCAGGTTTTTGAGGATATCGTTAGTCTGTCCAGAACCAGTAAATCCGAACTTCAAGCTGTACTCAATATCTTTTTGCCATTGAGTACGACTTTGTTTATTAAGCGCAAAATTACAGTACCAATCGCGAGCCGAATCACAGCATTCCTTTAATAGCTCAAAGTCTTGGCGATCGCAATAGGAATTCATCAGCTCGACAAATTCCTCTGCGCCTCCTGGGACTGGTTCAAAGGTTTTAGGGTCTAATAGAGTAGCACCCGATCCTGGCTGCATGGGTACTCGTAAGCCGTTAAAAAGTGAAAATCCTTCACCCTTCTTCTTATATCGTTTAGTGTTGGGAAATATTTCTAGTTGACCAGACTTTATTGCAAAACAGCTTTCGCTTAAAACTTTAAATAAAGCACAGGCAAGATTAAAGCTATTTACCTCATCTGGTAAAAAGAAAAATAAATGTACTCCTCCACTACTGCTAGAGCGAATTAGGATAGTTCGCTTGATGCCGATTTTTCTCAGAGTCTTGAGCAGTTTACGATAACGCTTGGGGTTTACCAGAGGATTGTTAGCACTATTTTTGTCAAGATCCAAACAACCAAATTTGGTTTGATTCGCAAAACGTAAGCCCAAGCTTATTTCTGGATCTTGCCAATAGCTCTCAAAATTTCTGGAATTCAAGATATATCTATTCTCGGTATACCAACTTTCCCCTTCTCTTTTGAGAATAAAATCCCAGTGATGGCTAAAGAATTTTAATAGTTTTGTGACAACTGGCGAGACGGGTAATAGTCTAGATTGAGTGATTTTAGGTGGTTTTACAGCTGGCATAATCTCTCTTTTGAGAGCCAGCCCCTTGTCAGATTAGCCTTATTACTGCTAGGATCATCTACATCGAAAGATACAAAATCATCCAGGTGTCCAATCTAGATATTTGTAATCTACGTATGGCAACATACGTTTTTCACTCCTGTCCATACTGCCAGGTATAGACATCAAAGGTGAAGTTGAGTGTAGATGTTCTCTTCGGTGGTGCTAATCTGAAGAGACTTCTCTCAATATTTTTAAAATTTAATAATGTTTACTAGTCTTAGTGGAAGATATCGTTTCAATCGTCTTCACTAATCTAGTTAGCTAAACCCATGCGGTTTTAACCGCGGAATGCGGTCACTCGCAAGCCCTTGAATGCATTCAAGGGAACGAGTGACCAGAAATTAGCTGCTTTAAAAACGCCAAGTTTTGGTGTAGTGATAGCGTAAAGAGTTTTCTGTGTCATAATTTAGGTAATTAATTTAAAGTAATTGATTTGATGACAATCTTTGATTTAAAGGATTTCATCTACCTACCCGACTTGTTGGCGCAATTCGGGTATATTTTTTTTGACATTCTATTTTGCACTGCTAAGCTAAACCAAGTGTTATAGATTTGTCCATGAAACGAATGTTATGATAAAGAAAATATAGTTATCTACCCGCTTATTGAACATTTCCAATTTATCACTTGTAAATTGTTTTTATCTTTAATTAAATAAACTGTAATAAAAGTTAATGCTACTGCATCAAGCCCTGGATGAAACCATTAAGTATTGTCGAATGTCTGCTAAAGAGCTAGCGGAAGCTTCTGGTGTATCTAGCTCGCGCATTTCTCAGTTCAGAAATGGATTATTTATTGAAGGCAAAGGTAGTGACTTAACGAGTAGAGCTATTAACGATCTGATTGATGCCGCCACCTACATCGATCCTAGAGCTAAGCAGGTATTTTCTTTCTTTTTAGCCGATTTAGATCCAAAATTAATTCGATTGGGTTCTTCAGGTATTAATCTCAGCCAACTCGAAACAATGAAACCTGCTGAAATTTCTCAACTATTAGTAGCGATCGCCGACACTTTGGACAAACCCAAGTCTGTTGCAAAGAAAGCGCCCCATGGTCAAAAAAATAATCGGCAAAACGATCGGCATTTAGTAAATGCTTTAAACGCTTCTTAAGTTTTGTCAGCAGAATTTGTTGCCTATTTTACAAAGAATGTGAGAGTGTGATGATAGTGCAAACGGACAAACACTTTATTCACCCTAGTTTTAAAACAATGGGCGGTTTTTGTTTGCGGATGCCTAGCTGATAATTTATGTGACTTGTAAGTATAACCACAGATGACAGGTAAAGTTAATGCTGCAACAATGGATGACTCTTCCACGAACGTAAAGGAATTTTTACAAGTGAACAATGCAGATGAAATGGATTCGCTGATCTCTCAGTTATCAGCTAAAGAGAAAGCTGAACTGATGCAAAAGTTGTTAGGGCAATCAGGGCTAATGGTAGTAATGGGTGGCTAAGAGCGTGACTACTTCTGATGTAGTTATTCAGATACATTCTACTTCTGACATTGATATAAGCGAACTTCTAAGGGCAGTGGCGACCCGCATTACACAGCCCAAAAGTCCGCCCGCTAACGATCGACCTATTAACGGTCACGGCGAAGATAACTAAAGTTTTTGAAGATAGATATTATTAGAAATAATTAAGTTAAAAGCACAACTTTTTCAAACCAAGATTAGCCAAGCAGTCACAATTCTCGTAAGCAATTATGACTTGTGGTACCGAAGCTGCCGATCGGCGATTTAATTGAGTAGTGCTTCCTTTTATCTTACTAAGATCGGGGATGTAAGCTTTCACAAATCACTGGCGATTGCCCTTTAATAATCTAAATATTCATCTTCTAGTAACTGAGACTGTATATTGGCTGTCCCAAGTATCTACCACGCACTCATCTTGACTTACCTGGGACACGACACACCAACAATTCTGTTTGCCTGAAACTCCCGATTTAATGCGACAAATTTCGCCCTCAGACAGAGGGTTAACAGGAGGATATTTTTGTTTGAGATAAGCTTTAACTGCCTTTTGAACTACAACTTTTGGTGGTACTTTCTCTGCTGCCAAATTAACTGACATTACCCAAACTTCACCAGCTTCAATCGGACTTAAATGAGCTTGAAAAATCGGTCTTAACTGCGATTGTTTGGTAGGTAATGGCTCGCTTAGACTATTAGTCTTCAAATATGACTCAATAGAATAATAGGTCTCAGCAGCACGCATACAACGCTCGATATAAAGCATTGAAAAGCCAAAGACTTCATCGCAATAAGATTCAAAATTATCATAGGAATCGCGATACAGTTTTAACCGCTTAATGCTCCTCAATGCTTGACCTCGCAGCACAAAGCCAGTACGCACCTGCTGCTCTAATTTAGCCCGAAGATTCGCTTCTTGTGGTGATAAAACAGACAATTTGCATTATCCCTATCTCAATCTTGTTTTACCTTCATCCTACTATTTTTAGTGCAGATAACAGTGATTCTACGTAGTAAAATCTTTTTAGGCTTTTAAATCAATTGGCTTGGAAAAAAGATATGGCTATTAAACGGCTAAATCAAGGTGAAAAGTTGGCATCTCGCGATCGCGCCCGTGCTACGGTTTCTACTTTACCTACGGTTAAAGCAATGTGCGACTGTTTTGACAAATATCTTAACCTAACTATCGCTTTGGGCAATGCCAGCGTCGATACGATTAAAACTTATCGCAATCGAGTAGCTCAATATCTCAACTGGTGCAAAGAGCGAGAACTTTATCCCGCCTTGGCTACAGAACAGAATATCCTCGAATATCGTAAGTACTTGGTTGATGGCTCTAAAACGTCCCCCACAATTCGTTTATCTCTATTAGCTGTTAAGCATTTCTACACCTCATGCTTGGCTCAGAAATTGGTCAAGGATAATCCTGTGGTGAGAGTAAAGGCACCAAGGGAAAAACGGGAGATTGGTAGCACGATTAATTATTTGAGCTTGGAAGAATTGCAGCAGTTAATTGATAGTGTTTTACCTGTCTACAAGATTCGTGGGGAAAATACTACTAAGATACAGGTGTTGCGCGATCGCATTTTACTCGGCTGTATGGCTCTCCAAGGTTGTCGTAGTATCGAAATGTATCGGGCTAATTTAGGAGATATTAGCGAGTCCTACGGTCAACACTATATGAAGCTTGATGGTAAAAACAGTATCAGAACCGTTATCTTACGCCCAGATTTGGCAGATGAAATAGTTCAGTATCGACAAGCACGCAGATCGACCAATGAAAAGCTCACCGCTGAATCTCCTTTATTCGTCTCCCTATCCAATCGTCGTTACGGTCAAAGACTATCCAGGAGAGGAATTGGTTATGTCGTCGATAGCTATCTAGAAAAATGTAGCTTGAAACATACCGATTTGGAAATAAGCCTTTCTCCCCATAGTCTGCGCCACACCGCAGGTACATTAAGTCTTCAAAATGGCTCTTCCTTGCGTGAGGTTCAGGATTTCCTGGGACATAGCGACCCCAAAACCACTGCTGTTTATACCCATGTTCTTAATTCTCTTGAGAATAATCCTGCCTCAAAAATTGAGATTGATTTTTAGCTATTAAAGCGTCAAATTTGAATTGAGGAATAAAAAAGTGCTAGAGAATGTTGAGAAAACAAAAATAAGCACAATAAAGAAAAAAGCGGGAGCATCCCACTTTTTTTACTAAGTACAAATACTTGAGTTAATATCTTGATTTAAATATGCCCTAAAGCGATTGTCTTAAATGTCAAGTTTAATTTACCTTCAAAGGCGATCGCTAGACAAAGATTCTTATTCAAGACAATTTGACATGAAAAAATTCTGAACTTACCACTATCTCTATTTAAAGATGCGATCGCGAACTAAATAGGAGATCGGTTTATGAGAAATAGTTCCCAATTCTGGCAAGGATGAAATCAAAGTTACGGCTACGACTTCGCCAATTCCAGAAACACTGGTCAGCAATTCCAACAAGGTGATTAGAGATGTCGAGGCAACCTCGCCCTCTCTCACCTTCATTTTTTGTTTCCAGTTTTCATTAGTTGCGATGCGATCGCCTTACCCAAACAAAGTAATACGATCTCCACAAAATCAAACTAACAACTAAGCAAAGGCAAAGTTATCTGCATCTAGGCTACTAGAATCGATACCTTGCAAAACTGCTAGGTTATTATCTCCAACAGCAATTAAAGTATTGTCTCCATCTTGAGTCAAGGTTAGATCTTCAAAGCCGATACCCAAACCACCAACACCAATTACATCTTCTCCGCTAGCAAAGTCGGTAATTGTGTTGGGAAATTCGGGATATTCAGCGTCAGCAATCCAGAATTGGTCTGAACCACTACCGCCAGTGATTTCGTTATCTCCTCCTGATAATACGAACAACAGATCGTTATCACTACCAGCAAAAATGCGATCTTCATTACCAAGGAGAAAAACATCTTCACCATTACCAGCATAGGCGCGGTTGTTACCTTCTCCAGGAGAAAGATCGATTAGATCTTCACCTTCTCCACTAAAGATGAGGTTGTTACTAGTATCGAAATCCCAACCAGCTTCTAGAATATCATCGCCAGTAGTACCAAATACGGGAGTCAACTCATTCTCTTCCCCAGATGAACCCTCTTCCCCAGGGATGCCGTCTATATTGAACTGGAAGATTTGACCGCCCTGGTCTCTGGTCTGCCTGACGTTGTTCAACTACGCCACTAGATTCTCCACGGTGCTGCACAACGCCGATCAGCGTCTGCTCATCTAGGGATAATTGCTCGACAATCTCTTGTGCGCCAGTTCCAGCTATTTCTTCCTGGGTATAGAAACTGCCGTCTTCCTTAGTCTCCACCAAGTGAGTCACGTTCCAAGAGCCAGAAAATTCTGAGCTAGTAGCCTCCGTAAAGGTATCGGGAATCGCTGATATTTCGGCGATCGCGCGGGGATTGAGTTCACCACCAGCCGATGCCAAGAAGTAGCCCGTACCCTCCTCTCTCAACTGCATAGTCTCGGCATCGATGGGTAAGACGTACTTCCGCTCACCGTAATCGTTGCCTGAGTCCTCATCCACAATTAGGTAGTCACCCTCAGAGGTCTTAATCCATTGCAGACCGTCAGGTTGATCCATTCGAGCTTCATCAACTTCTAAATGAGTCTCATGGGTAAGCGTACCGTCGGGGTTGTTCGGTCCAATGTGACCGTCCCCCTTACCACCAGTTTCTAGGGTAAGCTCGCCGTCAACACCAGCTAAGATGCGAGTCACATCGGCAGAAAGATAGTCAGGCAGACCGTTACCGTCGGTATCGTTGTTCTCAAGCTCGTTGGCAATATCAACAAAATCAATACCTAACTGGGCGCTAGGCACTGTTAAATTCTGGATATAGCGATGCTTAGTAGGATCGGGATCAACTGCTGGGTGTTCGGTTTTACTGTCACCGTTAAAGTATGTGTAGCCTTCAGGCTGCTCGTTTACTTCAACCGTTCCATCCTCTAGGGTGTCGCCATCTTGCTCCCATAAGAACACCTCTGTTTCATTGGCATTCTCAGGGGTGTCAAAGCCATCCCATTGATAGCTCGTAGGCGTATAGCGCACGCTAAAGTTTTCGGGAGCGTCAGCATCAGTGGCGTATTCATCCAGCATGAAGGCATCCGCATCTATTTCTTCGACTCCTAGCTCGGCGAGGGTTTCATTAGCTGCTGCCATCCCATATATCTGACCGTAGAGTAGTCCGTTGCGACCCAAAAATGAATCACGTTCGTTAGCATCCTCAGCCAGAGGATTGCCGTCGGCATCTACACCTTTCTTACCAATGTAGATTTTCATTGGTGCTGGCTCAACCTCAAGGTTGTAGCCCGCCGTTACGAGTACAACATAGTCCTCGTGACCAGAGTTGATAGGCAAAATTTTCTCGTAGCCACCCTGACCCAATGCAGGCACTGTGTAAGCCGTTTCGTTTTCGACATCCACAACCATCGAGGCTAGACCCATAGTCTCGGTAAAGAAATCTGCTCCTGGAGACAGGCGCGCTTCCTCTTCAGTCATGCCCGCAGCCAAAGCTGCTTCCTCGTATAGTTCTCCGATGTTCCACTCTTCTGCCATTAGCCAGACATTATCTTCAAAGCCGACGCCTTCACCATATTTGTTGGCTTGCTCGTAGTAAGCACCGCAGAAAGAATGGAAGAACCAGTCAGCAAAAGATAGCTGCTGGTCTTCGTTGAACTCAACCACCGTTCCGTCGGCTAGGGTTTGATTACCCCACTTGGCACCCAAATCGCTAGTGTCATAGTTCTTGCCAGTTACTTCTTCACCAAAAACATTGTAAACAGTGCTGAATAACTGTCCCGATCCCTGCACCATTTCACTAGCAGCACTGTCGTTATTGAGGAAGTCTGCAAAGGCAGTGCGATCGTAATCGATTGTGTGGACGTGGGAACCAGTGAAGGTTGCTCCGCTATCCATCACCCAGGGATAAGTCTCACCTTCAGAGCTTTCTAAAGTACCGTATGACTCGGACTGATACGCTACGCGCACTGTGTCTTCATCTAGCAGCCAAGCTGCCTGACCGTCTGGATAGCCTGTTAGAGCTAGACCATTATTAAGATCGATCTCGCCCACAGTTGCCAGAGCTTTAAAATCCCCATAGGGAAAATCAGTATCGCCGCTTTCACCATCCTGTAGATCTTCAGGTTCATAGGAGCTGCCCGCTTGAGGAATCAGCGCAGTAGTTTCACCAATAGTTATTTCAGGTTCAGTGGCAGAAGCATCAACACGAGTATCACCAACGTCTGTACCAGCTAGTTCTTCAGCTTCTAAAGCTTCGCTTCGGCAAATTCTGGTGCTACCAACAAATCTGCCTCAGCAATTGCTAATGACTCGGCATCAGCGTTAACGCTACCTGGAATGCCGATATCAAACAAAATTTCTAGCTCAAGATCGTCTTCAGTTGTATCAGCCACAAAAAAGCCACTGACAGTTTCTGAGACTCTTCTTTCATCAAAGGCGATCGCAAAATCACCCACTGTAACCTCATCATCTCCCAAGCCCAGAGTAACTGTTCCTGAATGTTCGATAGAACCGTTCAGTGGGGCAAAAGAATCGGTTTCAAATGTAAAATAAGTACTATCGACAATGGGAAAACCTACTTGGAAGTCTTCGGAGAAAGGTTCTTCTTCGCTTTCTGCTTCAACTAAGGTAATTCCTGCTGCCGATTCTAATGTTGGTAGATCGAGAAAAACACTAGTAGTTCCTGAATCGACTTGAGCTAAAGTAGTTTCTGCTTCAGGTGTGACTTCAACTTCGGTGGTCGTTTCTGCTTCTGTTTCTACTTCAGATTCGGGAACAGCTTCGCCTTCTGCTTCTAGTTCTGATACTGGAACACCATCGCTTTCGTCTTCTGTTTCTACTTCAGATTCGGGAATAGCGTCGCCTTCGCCTTCTGTTTCTACCTCAGATTCGGGAATAGCGTCGCCTACTGCTTGAGCTTGAGTAGTTTTGGTTTTTAATTCGGTATCGGGTGTAAGTGTATCTGTCAAGGGATTACCTCCTAGAGTAG
Organism: Waterburya sp.; assembly: GCA_965218345.1. Taxonomy (GTDB): domain Bacteria; phylum Cyanobacteriota; class Cyanobacteriia; order Cyanobacteriales; family Xenococcaceae; genus Waterburya. Next base: position 1,873,405 of record CBDCKS010000002.1, on the reverse strand, counting down.
AGTCTAAATTTAAGGGTTGTTCGAGGTCAATTAAAACTACCTCGTTATTATCGATATCTCCTTCTCTACCCATAGAAAAGGGATAGTTATTGTCGTTTGCCACTAAAATAGTGTCTTCATCGATTACCACGACATCTTCGATCGTGACAAAAGGCATGTCGTAGGTTGTTTCGCCATCGCCATTTAGGTCATCAGGATCTTCGATGTTTAGCAGATCGACTACTTCTTCTTTAGCTACAAAACCGTCTTCATCTACCTGAGAAATATCGATTTTGAAGATCTTCTTGAACTCTGCTTCTTCTCCTTCGTTGTTATCCCGTTCGATAACTAAAAATTCGGTATCGTTGATCGGTGTGAAGTCGCCGATAGGATTACCGTCGGTAGTGGGATAGAAGCCAACTAAACCCTCGAAGGAAGAAGACTCAACGTCGAACTCATAAATACGAAGAGAATTCTCAGGATCGCCATCTACCGTACCTTCTAATAGAGGATATAGGGTTTTGCGATCTGGACTAAACGCCATTCCTTCAAAACCCTGGGAACGGGATAAATTTGGCAAGTCATCGCCAAGATTGGAGTTTTGGGGAGACTGGACAAATTCACCCGTTACCGAATCGACTACCGCCACGCCAGTACCAGGAAAGTCAGTAAAGAAGCCATCAAAGCCAACTTCGATGTACTGCTGGATCTCTGATTCTGGAGTTTGAGAATTCCCCTCTGCATCTAAAGTTAAAAACTGTTCTTCGTTACGATGGGTATAGGGATGCACCTGTAATTCCGCAGCATGAGCATCATCGACAAAAGAAGTTATTTCTCCCGTCAACTGAGTAGTAATTTCTGCTTCACCGTCATCGTTACCGTCTACTGGTTCTTCTAGATCCTCGCGAAGTAGAATATTGTTCTTCCAAGGATCAGCACCTTCAGCATATTTTTCGCTAATGATTGGCGTTGTTGCATAAATAGAGTTGCGAAGGGTAGAAACTTGAAAATGGTAGATTGAAGCGCACGGAAGCTCGAATGCATTCGAGCTGTCCGCCGTCGCTTGTTAGCAAGTTAACCACAACCAAAACCTACTAATGAAGAATCAATAGCGCATTCGCAACTGGTCGCTCGTTCACCTGAATACATTCAGGTGCTTGCGAGCGACCGCCTTGCGCGGTCTGAGTATAACGCAGGACTAAAACAACGAGGAAGTCTAACATTTTGGTTAGATGAAGATGTTTTAGAACAATGGTTAGTCAAAAAGAAAACAGGTAAAAAAGGAGCATCTCAAACTTATAGTGATATGGCGATCGCAACGATGAGTACCGTTAAAAGCATTTTTTCTTTGGCAGGAAGACAGACCGAAGGATTTGTATCATCACTATTTGAACTAATGAGTCTAGATCTACCTGTTCCTGACCACAGTACAGTATCAAGACGTTTGGGGAGCTTGAAAATTGAGTTGCCTGTCCAAAAAAGCGAGAAAGCACTTCATTTAGTAGTAGATTCAACAGGGGTAAAAGTATACGCAGAGGGGGAATGGAAGACTAGACAGCATGGAATTGTCAAAAGACGAACATGGCGAAAACTGCATTTGGGTATAGATGAGAGGACCGGAGAGATAGTAGGTGCAGTAGTAACGACCAATGACTATCATGACTCGCAGCTTTTAGAGGACATTCTCGATGGAATAGAAGAAGAAATTTTACAAGTGTCTGCCGATGGCGCATACGATACCAGCAATTGTTACGAGCAAATCAAGCAAAGACAATCAAGGGCAACAATTCCGCCACGCAAAAATGCCACCGTGAGAGTGGAATCAGCTTGGGAAACCCAAGCATTTCCTCTCACAAAGATCTCTCAACATGGTAATTGTAAAGCTCCACCACTACCACGAGATGAGAACTTAAGAGCGATACGTAAAATGGGACGTAAAAAATGGAAAAGAGAAAGTGGTTACCATCGCCGTTCTTTAGCTGAAACCACCATGTTTCGCCTCAAATGCATCTTCGGAGGCAAGTTGGCTTCTCGCCAGTTCGATAATCAGGCAGTAGAACTATTCTTGCAATGTTCTGCTCTTAATCGAATGATTCAAATTTGCAAACCTGAGAGTTATGTCGTTGAATTATAAATCCATGACTCTGTTAGCCTCATTTCGATGCTCAATTTTTCTTCATGCAACAAAGCCCTAATGATTTGCAAAAATTCTGCACTATCTAGATCGCGATAGGTAGTCGATTCAGATAAACCATTTTTGATCGCATCGACAAAATCTTGACCGTAAATTGCAGCCAAGTCGTTACCCTGCTCGATGTTATAGCGAATATCGTAGGGTACGGAAAAACCATCATCGGGACTAGCATCTTCTGTAGTGTTACCGTAAAGCTGAACTAGGGGAATATTGCCTAAGCCTTCAGCATCTAACATCTCTTGGAGTTCGATAAGATTTTGAAACTCAAAGGATTGGATAAAAATGCGTTCGGGGTCGGTAAAACCAGTTTCTTTAAGTGTTTCGATTAAAGGCTCTTCTAAGGATAAGTCCTGAAGATCGAAAAATGTGGGATGCTTGGTTTCGGGATAGATGCCTACCTCTACTCCTGTTTCGGCTTCTGTTTCTTGAACTAGTTCGATAACCTCTTGAAAAGTAGGAATTTCAAAAGCTTCGTTAAAATCTTGAGAACGAAAATCGCGAGACTGTACCGCCCGTAACTGCTTAATTTCCTCTAAAGTAAAGTCTTCAGCAAAGTATGCCGTAACTTCTTCCCCGTCCAGTATTTTGGTAGACATTCTGTCTTCACCAAACACTTCAGAGATATTGGTAGTGTCGTCTAAAATTGGCTCGTGGCGAGCAATTAACACACCATCTTTGGTGGTCACTAAATCGGGTTCGATAAAATCTGCTCCCTGAGCGATCGCAACACGGTAAGCTTCTAAGGTATGTTCGGGTAACAGTCCACTCGCCCCACGGTGTCCGATAACGAGAGTATCTTGACCATTGAGGGTATTTAAATTAGTTTCATTAGGAGTTGCAATCGGAGCTTTTAATAACTCACCATCCGAGTTAAAGTGCAATAAATATGGACCAAATTCTTCCCCTACCCAAATATCCCCGTTGTCATCAATGATAAAAGACTCAACATCAAAGTCTGCACCCGTTAAAAAGCGGTCTTCGCTATCTTCATTAACAATATCAAAATCAATTAAACTATCGGGGTCGCTAAGCTGAATAAAAGTTTCAATTTCTATACTGCCGTCGCCCCCTTCTATGCCTGTCAAACTAGGGTCAGCTTGATAGATGCGCAATAAATAATCGGTACTGTTTTCTTGCGCGCCAAAACCATTGTCGGATAAAAACCAGAATGCGCCCGTGTTGTCTGGGGCAAACTGCACCCCGCTAAAACCTTGGACTGGTTGTCCGTCAAAAGGACCAGTACGTCCGTTGGCTTCAATAGGATTACCTTCGCCGTCATTGACACCAGATTGAGGACCTTCAGCAAAAGTATCTGCTGGTAACGAGGCAAAACCTGCTAACTGATTAGTCATAGTGTAATTCTTTCAAGTGAGACAGAAATGCTTTTAACGAAGATACAAATCGAAGAAAGTTTAATTAGATACTGATTAATTATTATTTCCCCTTCATTTAGCATTTCATGACCGTATTAAGAATTGGTAATCAGTAATTTAAAAGTGTGTAATATTGCGATTAATAATAGGACATTCCTTTGTAAATAAGCATAAAAACAGAAGATCGATATAAATAAATTGCTGATTTTAAAAATTAAATTGGTCAAACATTAAACAGACAATTTAATGTCTGACAGTAATAGTTTGTAATATAATCTGTTCTTAACCGTCAATTTAACTTTAATTTACTTGAAGCTGAGATCCTGATATACGGATAAATTAAAGTTGTAGCTTTTTTCGATAAACGAAAAAATGTAAATAATGTGTATCGACGATATTTCAATTGATGTTGTAATCAAAGTCAACAATAAATAAAATTATGGTAGCTAAATAGAGCTTTAAGTATCTCCTATTGAGTTACCAAAGTTTTCTTTTGTTTATTTAAAATTGAAACTTCGATGCCTATTCAACAATAAATTCAAACTCAAACTAATTATTAATTCTATCTCAAGATTTACATGGATAATTCTATCGAATTAACTCGAATTGGTCGCTACGAAACAGGCATTTCTAATGAAGGGGCAGCAGAAATCACTGCCTACGATGCTGGGAATCAAAATCTTTATGTAATTAATGGTGCAAACCAGACTATAGATCTTTTAGACCTTGGCGATCCTACTAACCCGTCCTTTATTTCCTCAATTAATATTGAAGAATTTGGCGATGGGATTAACAGTATTGCGATTCAAAATGGCATAGTTGCAGCAGCGATCGAAAGCGACACTGCCCAAGATCTAGGTAAGATCGTCTTCTTCGATACCGACGGTAATGTTTTGAATCAGGTAACAGTAGGTGCATTACCCGACATGGTTACTTTTACTCCCGATGGAACTAAAGTTTTGGTGGCTAATGAAGGCGAACCCGATGAGGACGATCCTGAAAATAATCCTGAAGGTTCAATTAGCATTATCGATCTTTCAGGTGGAGTAGAGAGTGCTACTGTAACCACTGCCGATTTTACGGCATTTAACGGACAAGAAGCAGAATTGCGAGGACGAGGAGTCAGAATTTTTCCTGGCGAGATGTTTGCTAACGACGCGGAACCAGAATATATTACCGTAAGTCCCGATAGTAGCAAGGCTTTTGTTAGTTTACAAGAAAACAATGCGATCGCCGTTGTCGATCTAGAAGCTGGAGAAATTAGCGAGATCCAACCTCTGGGTTTAAAAGATTACAGTCGTGGATTGCCCGAAGTTACTAACTATCCTTGGGACTTGAGTGGACAGGTTTTGGGTACGACTCCGGCAGGTCAAGAAATTTTGTTGGGTGGTTTATCTGGCTTATTTTATGAAGGGGAAACCGATGATGGTAAGCTTCAGTTTATCGCTACACCCGATCGCGGACCCAATGGCGAACCGACTGATGTTGATGGTGATGGTGAGGTAGAAAGACCATTTCCTCTACCAGATTATCAGCCTAGATTAGTTCGTTTTGACCTAGACCGCGAGTCTGGCGAGTTTGAGATTACTGAAGAAGTTTTCCTTACCAGAGAAGACGGACATACACCTCTTACTGGTTTGCCTAACTTACAGGCTGGCGCACCAGGTACGGCTTATACCGATGAATTACCTGTAGATCTTAACGGACATCCTCTAGAAAACGATCCTTTTGGTGCGGATCTAGAATCAATTGTGGTTGCTGATGACGGTAGCTTTTTCCTCTCCGATGAATATCGCCCCGCGATCTATCATTTCGATCCGCATGGAGTATTAATCGATCGCTGTCTTGATGCGCGTTCCCTTGCGCCTTCGGACGACGCGGGGTCGCATCGCTTTATCCCAGAAGGTACGGCGGAGTCTGTAGGACATCCTGAAGGGGCATTTGGTACAGAAACCCTACCCGCAGTTTACGCCCAGCGTCGCGCTAATCGTGGTTTTGAAGGCATGGCGTTAAACACCGACAACGGTAATTTATATGCCTTTATCCAAAGTCCAATTGACAATCCTGATGTTAGTAACGCTACCGCAAAGTCTTTAGATGAATCCAGCGATTTTAATTCCCGCAACTCTCAGGTACTGCGAATTTTAGAAGTAGACCCGACAACGGGAGAACCAGTAGGAGAATACGTCTATTTTCTCGAAGGTTCACCAGGTGTCGATAAGATTGGGGATGCGGTGTATGCGGGAGATGGCAAGTTTTATGTCATCGAACGAGATTCTGGTACTGATGCCGATGCCGAGAAATTTATCTTTGAAGTAGATCTTACTGGGGCAACTAATATCTTAGGTACGGAGTTGTCTACTGCAATGGGTGAAAATACCGCTTTAGAAAGCATGACTCCCGATGACTTGGCGGGAATGGATGTTCAATCCGTTACTAAAACCCAGGTATTGAATCTGCCTTCTATCGGATATTTAGCGGGAGATAAGCCCGAAGGTTTGGCGTTGTTACCCGACGGTTCTCTGGCAGTCATCAACGATAATGATTTTGGTTTGCTGGATGAAGAGATTCCCGTAGATGGTTCTGTTCCCTTCAACCCCGATCCGACTCAAACCGTATTGGGTATTATTGAATTTGATAAATCCAATGCCTTAGATCCTAGCGACGAAGACGGCATTGATATTCGCAACGAACCCGTATTCGGACTCTATCAACCAGATGCGATCGCAGCCTATGAAGCAGACGGGGCGACTTACTACGTTACTGCCAACGAAGGAGATGCTAGAGATGAAGACGAACGAGTAGAAGATCTAGAACTAGACCCCGATAGTTTCCCCAATGCCGATGAATTACAGGCAGAAGAAGAATTAGGACGTTTAGAAGTTTCTACCATTGACGGCGACATCTACGGCGATGGCGATTACGATCGCATAGTATCCTATGGCGCACGTTCTTTTAGTATTCGCGATGCCAACGGCAATTTGGTCTTTGACAGTGGTGACGACTTTGCCCAAATTACCGCCGAAGCAGTACCCGATCTGTTTAACTCTAACGGTACAATCGATTCTTTTGATAGTCGCAGCGATGCTAAGGGTGCGGAACCAGAAGGTGTAGTTGTGGGAGAAATTGACGGTAAGACATATGCTTTTGTCGGTTTGGAAAGAACTGGCGGAATTATGGTTTATGACATCAGCGAACCCGCCGAATCTGAATTCGTTCAATATATCAATCCGATTGAGGAAGAAACTGGCGACGCTTTAGATCTTGCCCCTGAAGGTTTGCAGTTTATCTCTGCCGAAGACAGTCCCAACGGCACGCCACTTTTAACCGTGTCTAATGAAGTAAGTGGTACGGTTAGCGTTTATCAAATCGACCTTGCTAATACTGATGGCGGTAATGATGGTAACGGTGACAATAATGATGGCGGTGAAAACGGCGACGCAGGTAATAACGGAGATGGCACTTTCACTCTTCAACTGCTTCACGCAGCCGACCAAGAAGCAGGTATCCCCGCATTAGATGATGCGGATAACTTTAGCGCGGTACTCAATGCCTTACGAGATGAAGATGCCGATGGCGATGGGGTTGTCAATTACGAAAACACTCTAACTCTTTCTTCTGGTGATGCTTATATCCCTGGTCCTTTCTTTGCAGCCAGTGATGAGGCTTTTGGGGGACAGGGCAGAGGTGATATCCTGATTCAAAACGCTTTGGGCTTTGAGGCGATCGCCCTTGGCAATCATGAGTTTGACTTAGGTACGGGTACGGTTGCCGACCTGATCTTCGCTGATGAAGACGAATATCCAGGTACGGCTTTTCCTTATTTAAGTTCTAATCTAGATTTCAGTACCGATGAAGACCTCGCACCATTGGTAGCAGAAGAGGGCCAGGAAGCCAGCGAGATTCCCAACAGTATTGCGGGCAACACTATTGTTACCGTCAACGGCGAACAAATTGGCGTCGTGGGGGCGACGACTCCCACTCTACCCAGTATTTCTTCTCCTGGAGATGTTACCGTCAACCCCATCGATTTTAGTTCCGATAACCCCGACGACGTGGCAGCTTTGGCAGCAGAAATTCAAACTTCTGTCGATGAGTTATTAGCTGCAAATCCCGATCTCAACAAAGTAGTCTTGCTGGCGCATATGCAGCAGATCTCCATTGAAGAACAGCTATCTACTTTGCTAACCGATGTCGATATTATTGTCGCTGGCGGTTCTAATACTCTCTTAGCAGATGAAACCGACAGATTGCGGGCGGGGGATGAAGTCCAGGGAGTATATCCCATTCTCAACACCGCAGCCGATGGCAATCCAGTCGCCGTAGTCAATACCGACGGCAACTATAAATATGTCGGTCGTTTGGTAGTAGACTTTGACGAGAACGGGGTAATTGTTCCCGATAGCATCGACCCTGAAATCAGTGGTGCTTATGCAACCGACGAAGAAGGTGTGTCAGCGGTTAACGGTACGCCAGATCCCGAAGTGGTAGAAGTAACCGATGCCTTATCTGAAGTAATTGCCGAACAGGATGGCAATATCTTCGGCAGCAGTGAAGTATTCCTCAACGGTATCCGAGAAGATGTCCGTACCCAGGAAACCAATCTGGGTAATTTAAGTGCAGATGCTAATTTGGCGATCGCCAAAGAAACCGACCCAGAAGTAGTCATCTCGATCAAAAACGGTGGTGGTATCCGCGACAGTATCGGAACTGTAGTAGCCCCTCCTGGTTCGACTGATGCTGAAGATGTCGAACGATTAACTACTCAAGCTAACGAACTGGCGGGTAAAGAAGAAGGCGATATTTCTCAACTAGATATTAGCAACAGCCTGCGCTTTAATAATGATTTGAGTCTCTTAACCGTAACTGCCGAAGAACTGCTAGAAATTATCGAACACGGCGTATCCGCAACGGAAGAAGGGGCAACTCCAGGGCAATTCCCCCAAGTAGCAGGAATTGAATTTAGTTTCGATCCCGCTTTAGAACCAGGCGACCGCCTTCAATCTCTAGCAATCAAAAATGATAAAGGCAATATTGTCGATACTGTAGTTGAAGATGGCGAACTAGCTGGCGATGCTAGTCGCACCTTCCGTTTAGTCACCCTGAGTTTCTTAGCTGATGGCGGTGATGACTATCCTTTCCCCGATCGCGATCGCGTCGATTTAGCCTTAGAAGAGGAAGATCCGCGCACTGGCGAAGCTACCTTTACCCCCGACGGTACGGAACAGGATGCTTTAGCCGAATATCTGTTCGATAACTTCAGTGAAACTTCTTTCGATAACGAAGACGTATCTCCAGAATTAGATATCCGCATCCAAAACTTAGCCTTCCGCGACGACACCGTGTTATCTGCTGAAGATATGAATGGTGATAGCAATGATGGTAGCGATGGTATGGATTCTAACAACGGTGATGATGGTGATGATGGTGACAATACCGATACTAGGTTTGAACCTCAGTTTGGTACTCTCTACGCTGACGAAATCGAACTTACTGGTAGCAATGGCTTAGTTTTTGCTGGCGACGGTGACGACTTAATCGACGCTACTGTGGGCAATAACAATCGCATCTATGCGGGAAGCGGTAACGATATTATTATCATTGGCGAAAGCAACCGTATCTTTGCCGAGACTGGTGGCGACAACCTAATTACTGGTGGCGAAGGTGCAGACCAATTCTGGATCGCTTCGGCTGCTATTCCCGAAAGTACCAACATGGTAGATGACTTTACTGCGGGTGAAGATGTCATCGGTATTGCTGGCTTTGGTATTGGCTTCGATGAAGTCAGTCTGGTTCAACAGGACGACAATACCTTAATTAGTGCTGGCGATGATGAGTTAGCTACCCTCATGGGCATTAATGTCGATAACCTAAGTGCCGATAACTTTGCCTTTGCTTAATAGCTAAATCGGTTTCAATTAAAAAGCGATCGCTTTTCTAGAAAGTAGAAGAAAGGCGATCGCCATAACCATTAAAGAAGTGTTAAATAGCAGTAAAATCGGCTGCCGATATTATCGTATCAATATCAGTCAAGGTGGCGAGGATTTCTTCTCCTAAGAGAATATTGCTACCAGAAAAAGTTAGGTCGCTAAACGTCAAGCCATCTGTTAAACCGATGCTGTCGTTATTGAAATCTTCGATAATATCCATACCTTGACCTGGGGCAATTACAAAAGTATCTTTGCCATTACCGCCATTCAAAACATCATTGCCATTACCACCAATTAATAGATCTCGACCGTCACCGCCATTAAGGGAATCATCGCCATCTAAACCCGTTAAGGTATCTCGACCATTGCCACCAGAAATCAAATCTCGCTCCTCACTGCCAACTAAGTTGTCTTTGCCGTTACCGCCGTTTATTTCGTTTACTTCGTCACTTCCGCCAGGTAGATTAAAACTTGCTAACACGGGGTCGTGGTCGCTGGCGCGACTATCGGTTTCGGCAAATTCGGAATTGAGGTGAACGATATCGACTTCTGCACCATCAATTAAGCGATCGCTCGCTAAAATATGGTCTAATTCTTGGGAATTGCCTTGGAAGATAAAGCTATAGCGTTCATTTTCGGGGATGGTGTCGATTAAATTATTAAGACTGCTACCGAGAATTTCATCTACGGGAGAAATAAATTCAAACTCGTTTAAATCTCCCAATGCTACTACATTAGCATCGGGATTATCGCTCAAAATTCCGTCTACATAGTTATCTACTGCCTGTGCTTGTGCCTGGCGTTCGTCTAAACTACCATTCACGTCGGGGTTTTCTTGCAATTCTTCAAAAGGTTGGTCTACACCCAAGATAGGACTGCTTCCGCCTTTAGAAGAAAAATGATTGTTAATAACCGTAATTTCTCGTCCGTTAAATTCAAAGGTAGCAGCCAAAGGCAATCTCGCCCCCTCAAAAGCACCTCCAGATTGTTGAGAACCAATGGTTTGCACCGAACCATCAACTAAGTCCACGCGGGTAGGATCGTAAAGAAAAGCCGTCCTGATATTACCCCCAGGTTGACCGCCACTGGCATTATTAGTAATAAAGGTATTGTCGATAAATTGGTATTGCGTTTCCCCATTAGCTGCGATCGCATCTGCTAATTGCTGTAAGTTGGCATCGGCAGCTACAGTGCCGTCATCCGTCGATCCGCTGTTATCTTGAATCTCTTGTAACCCGATAATTGCAGGGGAGTTGAGGTTATTAACTATGTCATTGGCGATCGCACTATAGCGTCCATCGGCAACATCGGTATCGCCATCACCATCGTTGGGATCGAGATTGAGAACGTTATAGGTAGCAATGGTTAACTCTCCTCCTTGAATTGTGGTAACTTCGGGAGTGAGGTTAGCGGTTGTCACGCTAAATTCTTGAGTGGGATAGATTTCAAAATTACCAAAGCTATAGCCCACAACCCCCGTTACATCTCCCAAGCTGTCTCCTGTGTTAGCTTCAGGCAGATCGAAGCCAGGCAAAATACCAGAGTCGGCATCGATTTGGACTCTTTCGGGATTAAAATCATCGGGACTAATATTTAAGGTACCGCGATCGCTAATTCCCGTAGCACCAGCACCATCATCGACTACGGTAAATATTTCACCAAACCCGTTGGTACCGCTTACTGCCAGCGCATTTTGAGCCGTGACTCGCATTCCCTCTAAAGATTCAAAGAAATCGATTCCATCTGCATCGGGGTTGTAACTGGTGGGGTCATCGTCGATACTTTCTGTTGGTGTAATTCTACCCCCGTTACCGATAATTACCGCATCGGGGAGAGTATTCCCTGTAGATAAAGTAGTAATATCGGCATTACTAATTTGGGTAGTGGAAAGATTTCCCGTACTCGTACCCCCAGGAGTAAATTCGCTTACCGTACCTGCAACTTGTAGTTCATCTCCCACATCTACCCCAGGTGCGGAACTGGTAAAGACAAAAATGCCATCGGAAGTAGCATTATTACCATCTCCAGTCGCATCTTGAAGATAAAAACCATTAGAATTTACTGCGGTAACAATTCCTGTAGTCGCTACTTGAGTGCCATTTAACGGAGAAACTAAAGCCGTACCCTGGATGTCATAAATAGGCGTAACTTCATTTCCGCCATCACCACCATCAGAACTTTGGTAAACTCCCAAACCATCAAAAGTATCTTGGGGAAAACCAGACCATTCTATATTGGGGTCAAAAGTATCATTGGGATTAGTATCTCCTTCAACCTGTGTATTGCGTCTGAGGGTATTATCCTGAGTGAAAACATCTCCAGTACCCCATTGCGAACCAGGATCGAAACCAACTTGTCCGAGAGAATCAACTACAACCCCGTTTTCCTTGAGGACAATGGCATCATCTCCATTAAAAAAACTACTAGTGCTGGTTAAATCAGTCCGATTTAAAATTTCCGCGCCTGCATCATTATCGGCAATTACAAAAACTGCACCGTCTTCGATCGTTCCCGTTAAAGGAATAGTAGTTCCTGCCGAAGTATTACCATTAAAATAAAATTCGAGATTATAGTTACTAGCTTCGAGATCGATTAAACTACCAGAATTATTGTAAAATTCGATCGCTTTATTGTTACTGCTGCCTTCAACATATTCCGAAATAAGTAAGCTCATATCAACCAAATTAAATTGAGAAATTAAATAAAAGGCGATCGCAATTAATTTCATTGGAAAGTAACAAAATACAAATTACCCGTCGATCCCTTTACTAATTTCCCAGTTTTAGGTAAATATAATTTAAAGTTGCAGTTAAGTACTAGTTATAGCAGTCTTAGTCGTTCTAAGACTCTAGATTCTCAGTAAAGGCATTTAAGTAATAGATGTTTTTTATACTTTTGACTTTAGATACAGCAAAAAATCTTATTTTTCTCGATCTCGTTTTATTAAAAAGGCGATCGCTGCATCTCGATTGAGGCTAAGTTGAGGAACATTGTTGATGCTGAGTATCCATTTTGATTCTGACTCAGTTAATTTTTAATTTTTTGGAAGTAACTATAGAATATGAGCTTTAAATCTTAACCTATTCATAAATAAAACCTACTGCTAGCTTAATTAAAATCTTAGAAACTATTAATTTAGTGTAGTTTTGGGTATTTAGGATTGACTATTACTAAAGCAGTTAAGATTGAAAGCTTAAATAAAAGTTTTAAAGGAAAGTTAGCCTTGAATGAGGTTAGTTTTGTGGCAAACGAGGGAGAAATGCTGGCTCTGGTAGGTGCTTCTGGCTCTGGTAAATCCACCTTGCTGCGAAATATTAACGGTTTGCATCTTGCAGACAAAGGTACAGTCAACATCTTTGGTACTCCCCTTCAAAGTCAGGGTAAATACCATTCGCGCATCCGTCGCATAAGAAGTCAAGTTGGTTTTATCTTCCAGCAGTTTAATCTCGTTAGCCGTTTAAGCGTTTTAGAAAATGTTTTGATTGGAAATCTAGCTCAGATATCCCTGTCACGATCGCTTTTCCGCCAATTCTCTAGAAAAGAAAAGCTCAAAGCCTTAGCAGCTTTAGAAAGAGTCGGCATCCTCGAACAAGCCTATCAGCGTGCTTCTACTCTCTCTGGAGGTCAACAGCAGCGAGTGGCGGTCGCCCGTTGTTTGGTTCAGGGAGCAAAAATCATTCTAGCCGATGAACCCATAGCCTCCCTCGATCCCGAATCAGCCAGAAAGGTAATGGAGTTGCTTTGCCAGCTTAATGATGAGGGCATCACGGTAATTACTTCTTTACATCAAGTGCAGATGGTACGGCGTTATTTTAAACGAGCGATCGCCCTACGGGATGGCAGAGTCATGTTTGATGGTGCGGTTGACGAACTAAACGAACAAAAGCTTACCAACATTTATGGTTCAGCTGTAGAAGAGTTGGTAACTCGGGGACATGGCGACTTTACTACGACAGAATTGCTAGTCAAGACTGATATTAAAACTCACTAAATTTAACGATATCCATCATAATCATTACTCAAACAATGAAAAGACGATCTTTTATAATAAATACTTCAGTATTCGCTGGCTCGTTAGCAGCAGCTAAATTATTTTCTCCATCCTCTGTACAAGCACAAGATCTTAAAGAACTCAACTTTGGGATTATCTCCACCGAATCTCAAGCCAATCAAAAGCCAATTTGGGAACCTTTTATTGCAGCTATGTCCGAAGAGATTGGCATACCCGTTAAGGCTTTTTATGCTACTCAGTATGCTGGGGTAATTGAAGCAATGCGCTTTGGACAGGTGCAGTTAGCTTGGTTGGGGGGCAAGTCCTATATTGAAGCAGCCAAAATCGCTGATGCCGATGTCTTTGCTCAAACTATCAACGCCGATGGCACCAAGGGTTATTATTCTCACTTAATTATGAATAAGAATAATCCCAAACTAGCCCAAGCCAAAGAAATGGGAGGCGACAAATTTGTGGTAGAGAATGCTGGAGATCTTACTTTTGCCTTTAATGAGACTAATTCAACCTCTGGTTATTTGGTTCCCAGCTACTACGTTTTTGCTCAAAATGGTGTTAATCCTCAAAAAGCATTTAAGCGTTTGGTATTCTCAGGTAACCATGAGGCAACTGCCCTAGCTGTCGCGAATAATCAAGTAGATGTAGCCACAAACAATAGCGAATCACTTAGTCGCTTAGAAAAAACCAATCCCCAAGCCAGAGAAAACATCGAAGTCATTTGGACATCGGTATTAATTCCTAGCGATCCCATCGCCTGGCGTAAAGATTTGCCCGAAGAGATTAAAACTAAGGTTAAAGACTTTTTCTATAACTACCAAGATTCTGCTGTTTTAGGTCCTTTAGAATGGCAGGGATTCGCTCCTGCTGCGGATAACGTTTGGAATCCCATTCGCGAACTAGACATCGGTGAGAAGATTTTGGCAATTCAAGCTAATGATGGCTTGTCTCAAGCGGATAAAGACAAGCAAATTGCCGAACTAAATCAGCAATTGGAAGCAATTAAGTAAGTAGACAATAGACAATTTCTGAAAAATTATGCGATCGCCCGAACTATCTAGTCACAAACCAAACTATATTTCTCTTGAAGCAGAGCAAATGCTTGCTAGGGAAAAGAAACAGGTAACTACAGTTAAAATTTTCTGGTTAATTGTGGCGATCGCCTTATTGATCTTTTCTTATCAGCAGAGTGAGCTAAACCCGCCTGTATTAATTCAGCGGGGAGGAAATATGGTTGAATATACCCAGTCTTATTTTCCGCCTGACTTTTCTTATTGGAAGACTTACCTCGATGATACTCTGATTACTATTTCGATGGGTATTTGGGGAACTTTATTAGCTGCGATCGCAGCAATTCCTCTATCTATTTTAGCCTCAGAAAATGTTTGTCCCGTGTGGATCGTTCAGCCTGTTAGAAGGATATTAGACGCGATGCGGGCAATCAATGAAATAGTTTTTGCCTTGGTGTTTGTGGTGGCGGTTGGTTTGGGTCCTTTTGCGGGAGTGATGGCATTATTTATCCATACTGCTGGTGCTTTGGGTAAATTATTTTCTGAAGCAGTCGAAGCGATCGAACCTGGGCAGGTGGAGGGAGTCAGGGCGACAGGGGCGAGCAAGATACAGGAAGTCATCTTTGGTATTATTCCCCAGGTAATTCCTTTGTGGACTTCTTTTGCCTTATATCGTTTTGAATCTAACGTTCGTTCTGCTTCTGTATTGGGCATTGTCGGTGCGGGGGGAATAGGAGTCTCTCTCTATCAAAGTTTTCAGTCTTTTGACTATGGCAAAGTTTGCGCTATTTTAATTATTTTGATTTTAGCCACTACTATCATCGATACAATTTCGGCTAAGTTACGCAACTGGTTGGTTTAATTTTAAGAACGCAGGGTTAAAAAGGCGATCGCTTCTCGTTCGTTTAATCTTATTTGAGGCACATTTTTAATACTTAAAATCCAACGAGATTCTATATGGGTTAATATCCAAGTTTCTGATGGTTTTTTTGGGTAAATCTGCCAATAGTTTTCCTCATTAAGTCGAGCAGCAAATCCCAAAATTTTTGCTGTTTTTAATATTTTTGCTTCTATCAACTGTTAGATCTAAGTCTTAACTTAACCTTAATCTTATTAATTTATCCTTAATTTTATATTTCTAACTTTCTTTTGTTGCTTGACGACAAACAATTTTGTAATCGATAACTACTCGATTGCCATCGGGTAGTTCTAATCATTGCCACTCAACATCTTGGTCTGCTTTTAAAGTGATGCTATAAATCGAGGTAAAAAGATATGGAGCACTAAGAGGTGGGGGACAAACTACTCTTGTATTTGTAGTGTTACGATCGAACGCTTTCATAATATTTGACTATAATACTCACTAATATTTACTAATAATTAGTAAATATTAGTGAGTATTATAGGATATTCTTTAGCTGTTTTTAGTAAATTAATATTTTTTATCGATTTTTAATAGACATATCTCTATTTTTGAAACATAAAAGATAGCATTGACATTATGAACAAATAACTTAAATTGAGCGTTTGTTTGGTTGAAAATTTGTCTAATTTAAGATGGCGATCGCCAAAGGAATTTTACCTTTACCCTGCTACCTTATTCTTCTTAAGCCTCGGGCTTCTTGTAAAGAACATAAGAAGATTGAGTGCGAACAATCGGTAATTCTAAATAATGCTGGCGATCGCTAAAAAAATACTCGCATTGATATTTGTTCATCAATTCTATTACTTGGGAAGTATTAAGGTTGGAAAATCCCGCGCTAATAGATTTAACTGTTTTTATTTGATCTAGTTTTTCATCGCCAAAATAAATCTTGGCTAAATTGCCACCGCTAAGATCGTTCAAACGCCGATAGTATTCGACGATCGCCTCTTTAGTTTGGGGAAACATTTTAAGTTTTACCACCGTAGCCCGTTGAGTCATCCAGGTGAAATTTGCCAGATACCAAGGATGGGAAATAAAGACTGCATCTTGGGGAGTATTATCTTTAATCCAGTCACTCATTAGTTTCCACTGGGGATCTACATCTTGTTGTTGGGTGGGAAAGTTTTGCGAGGCGATCGCATTTTGACCGAAAAAAGTTATTTGAACGAACAAAATACAGCCAATCAATACCAAAGCGATCGAACGATGTTTTTTGAGTACCAGTTTACTTTGTAAAGTACAGGCTGTTAGTAAGTAGGTAGTCAAGGGTAACATGACATCCTCAAAGCGGAAGGGATAGTATTGCAGCCATTTTCCTTCACTATCAACTAAGGCGATCGCCAGACCGATGGCAAAAGGAATTAGACTTATTAAGGTAAATTCGCTTAATTCAAAACGGGCATAGTCTGTTGACTGCCAACCAGTGCGATCGGCTTGTTGTTTGAGTATGCTGGCACACCAGATCCAAATTCCAAGATATATAGCTAATCTCAGCCACAATAAAGGATGCCATACCAAGGGATTTAAATGATGGGGAAGACGCAGAAAGACATAGATAAAAGAGGCAGAGATGTCTCCCGCTGGGGTAGCAGTGTTTAACTGTTGCCAAGCTGCGGGAATAGCAAAGCAGCTAGCAGCTAGATATGTTCCAGGCAGTAGCCAAATATTTCGTCTTTGGTTTAAGATACGGGTTTTAAAACGCAGACACAGCCAGCCTAAAGTCGTCATAAAAGCCCAACCGCCTACCAAAACATGAAAAGAAGTAGCCCATCCTAACAGCAACATCGTACCTAAATAGTTGCCCCCTAGCATTAGAGGAATTGCTACGAAAATCAATCCATAGGCTATGGCTTTGGCTTCCAAACCGCCAACAAACCATTCTCCTGCGATCGCACCCTGGAGATAGCCTTGATAGGTAAGGGCAATGGTAGCTAGTAAAAGATAAATTAAATTCAAACCTAGTTTTCGTCCCAGTAATACCAATCCCGTAGCGATTAAACCATAGCAAAGTAGACGACCGATAATAGAAGTAGCCAAAAATCCCCAACGAACGATCGAGCAACCAAAGATAATCTGAAATAGATATCGATAGTTAGTTTCAAGATTGAGATACCAATCATTAGCAATCCAATCGCGATCGACAAATTGCTTGGCTAAAGGCAATACATCTACTTCATTCCATACCGAACTACTCATGTTGCGATCGAGTAGTAATCTCAGGCTGAGAAAAACGAATATTACGGTTATTTGGAGTGCGGTTTTAGAAAAAAAAGACGAAATATGCACCATTATTTTGAATTAACTCCTCATACACTATGGAAGAGTTTAGTATTAGTAGTAATAAAATTCAATCGATTAGTTTAAGTTGCGGTTAAGTTAACTATAAATAAGCTAATTCATAGTCATTTCTTAAGCTACTTTTTATCTATATTCTTTATTTTTATAATGTTTATAGTTAGCAAAGTTTTTAAGCTTAATAATGAAAATTGCCATTATTACATCTTGTTTTCTCCCTATTATTGATGGCGTAACCGTAAGTGGGCTACAAAGATTGAAAATATTAAGTCAGTGGGGGCATGAGGTTAGATTATTTTGTCCCGACTACAGTGGTTTAGAGCAAACATATCCCCACTGGCGCGACTATACGGGAGAAATTTTTCCTGGAATAAAAGTTATCAACTTGAAGAGCGATTCTTTTGTAGGATTAGATTACGAACCAAATGTAAATCGAGGTTCTTATCAAACTGTTATTAAAGAGTTAGAAAATTTTGAACCAGTTATTATTCACGTAGACGAGCCAGAAAGGCTTTTTGTCGGTTTTTGGCGGTTGGCAGGAGTCGGCTATGCAAAGCAAACTGGTATTCCCTGCGTGTGTTTCTTTCGTACCAATTTTTTAGATTACCTCGGCGATTATTTTCCTCTCCCCGCACCTATCTTTGCTACTATCAAATATCTACTTAAAAAGCTTATAGTTTGGGTCTATAATTCCTATGATTTAACCTTAGTTTCTAGCAAAATTACTCATACTAAAATTAAGACTTTGGGTATTAATAATGCTCGCTATGGTAATTTACTCGGCTTTGATGCTGCTAGTTTTGCCAAGAGTCCGATCGAACCAAATTTCTTTCAATCTAACTATGGCAGAGAACAAGTAGATAATTTAGTCAAAATTATTTTTCTCGGACGTTTGTATCCCGACAAAGGTTGGAACTTTACTCTTGATGCTTTGGCAACTTTATCTCATCGCCTAGATTTAACTAAAGTAGCTATAATTGTGGCAGGAGACGGTCCGATGAAAGAAGAAATTGCTGTTAAGTTAAATAAATTAGTCCCCCACGTTCATTTATTGGGAAGAGTACCCCCAGAAAGCGTTCCTACACTGTTAACTAATTGCGATCTGCACGTAACTACTTCAGAGAAAGAAACTAGGGGACTAACTATTTTAGAGGCATTTGCTGCGGGTATTCCCGCGATCGCGCCTAATGCTGGAGGAGTAGTGGAAAATATTACCAACGGCAAAAATGGCTTGCTTTATACCCCAGGCGATCGGGATGACTTTATTAACAAGTTGAAAATATTAGTTGAAAATGCAGATTTGAGACAGCAAATGGGAAGACAAGCTAAACTTTCTGTCGAAGGATATAGCTGGGAAAATAGTATTCGTAATTTGGTTAATATCTGGCAAGAAGCAATCGATCGACCTTTGATGAATCTAAATGCTACTATGGGTTATTTAAGAAACGAATAAAATTACTTTCCTATTTTACCTTACAAACTAGATCTCTCAACTCCCGACGAGTTTTGTCAGCTAAAAATTGTTGTTATAAAATAGACCACTGCTGCCACTTTTGGTAGCGATTATTGACAAGTAATGCTGATAATTCTGGCATTTTGTGTTCAATTGGTGCTTTTAAAACTTTTTCTAATACTGCCTTGAGAACATAAGCATCTTGAATTTCTCCGAGTACTTCTTGTACTTGCTCTATTAATTCCAAAAAGTAATTATGGCGATCGCCATAATGTTGGCTATATATTCATTGATACCTAACAAATTATAGAAAATATTCAACAATAAAATATTTAGTACTAATCCAGAAAGGAAAATTAAATTAATTTTGAGAAATCTTGTTAGCCTTTTATGTTTGCTTTTTTGATTGCTAGATATATCTTTGAAAGTCCAGCGCTCGTTCCAGAAAAAATTATTGGCGATCGCTATTTCAGCTGCGATAATTGCGCTACGAGTTAGTCCGAGGTCGGCAAACTCTCGTAAAAAGTATAAAACTGCCAGATTAACAAATACCCCACTAAAACCTGAAATGCCAAAACGGAGGAAGCGTTCGATCTGCCACAAATGTAGTCTGAGACGTATTAAATGCACAATATATTCAATGTATTGCTGATAAGTAACTTTACTTTCTCCTATTCTTCTTTCTTGAAAAACATAGCCTATTTCACTAATCCAACGAATATTTCCCCTCGCCATAACTTCAACTAAAATTTTGTACCCCAAGGGGTTAAAAATATTTCCTGATATGGCATCCCGACGCACCATAAAATAACCACTCATCGGATCGCTAATGCGCCCCATTACTTCGGGTAAAATCAATAACCCCAGCATTTGCGCCCCCCGCGAAAGAATACGACGGGCAATACTCCATTCACTAACTCCACCTCCTTCGAGATTGCGACTGGCGATCGCAATATCTGCACCTTTCTCAATTTCTTGCCAAAGCTTAGTTAAAGTGTGGGGGGGATGTTGTAGATCTCCATCAATTACGCCTAAAACTTGCCCTTTAGCAGCCTGCCAACCTCTAATAGTAGCCGTTGCCAATCCTTTCTCTGATTCTCGACGTATGACTTTTACTTGAGAATGTTTATGACTTAATTCAGCAGCAAATTTCCAGGTGAAGTCGGAGCTATTGTCGTCAACGACAATTAATTCATATTGATTTACTACTATCCTATCTAAAGTGTTAATTATAATTTGAATCAATTGTTCGATATTTTGGCTTTCGTTATACGTAGGAATAATTAAAGATAATTGAATAAATTTACTATTTATTTGGCGATCAAGAAAAAGATTATTTATTCGTAATAATCCCGTAGGTACAGGAATTAAATCTTCAAGTTTTACGTTCTGACTCATAATATAACTGTGACTCGGAAGAGACAGCTAAGAACTTGAGTTTTATATTTTAAAATACTTGTTTTAAATTTCATTCGTCGATTGCTTTAAGCTTGCCTTATGTTGTTGCTTACTCTGGCAAAGTTACCAAGCAATAATAAACTTTTTATTATGTTTGTTTTAAGATTTTATTATCTGCTTTGCAAGTTGATAGTTAACTTTTTAATAACCTAAAATTAATCTTATAAATATTTTATTAGTTTGAATTTATTTTACAATCTATGAAATAATTAATTCTTGAAATCCCTAGGTTTTCAACAGCATGGCTGGAGTTTTAGTCGTCTTTTATCAATGGATAATTCTGGCTAATTAATTGTCCAAGATTGAAGACATTTCCAAGACCAATCGGGATTTTTTTGATAGAAACGTAATTCCCAATTTGCATCAGACTTTAAATCGATTATCTCTAAAGCTAATTGCTTCAGTTCGCTCTCATACTCTGGATTAAAATTATATGCCAAGCTTAGGTGCAACCAGTCTTTTAACCTTAGTTTTTCTTGGTAGTTATTAATAGTTTTATTTTGAAAAAAATTGACGATTAAAGTTTTGATATTTTCTGCTTTTAATTCTAATCCATGCCAATTTTCATTAAAAGTCAATTGTTTTATTTTAATATCTAAATCTAAATTGTTTTTAGCTTCGATATATGCTTTGTCTAAAGCTTTAATATAAACAGAAATCGAATTTGATTCGGCATTTAAAAAACCAGTCAGGGTACAGTGAGGCATATATTTATGGGCGGAATTTGCTTCATATAACTCACGACTTTGATGCAAATATTTTTCTATTTGCTGATTGAGTTTTCCTACTGGGCAAGCATAAACAATAAATTGGCTATGAAGATCGGACAATGAACCATTACTCCTATTAAGCTACTCGTAGACTATGTTTATAAACTTCTATAATTCTGGGAACAACGCCATCATCGTGTATGGTAATAAAGTCAGCTTTTTTGCCTACTTCTAAACTGCCAATTTGGTTGCCTAAATTAATAGCCTTGGCTGGATACAACGTGATGTATTTAATTACTTCATATAGTGGCTTGTTGGCTGTTTTACTAATAATAAATACCGACTGTAATAAACTTCTCGGTACGTAATCAGAAGAAATAATATCCACTAAATCTAATTCTACTAACTCCATTGCCGATATATTTCCAGAATGAGAACCACCTAAAACTACATTAGGCGCACCCATTAATACTAGTAAACCATTATTATGAGCTTCTTTTGCTGCTTCCAAAGTAGTAGGGAATTCTGCTAAAACAACTCCTTCAGATATGGCTTCTTTTACATGATCTACAGTGGCATCATCGTGACTGGCGAGAGAGATATTTTTTTTCTGACTCAATTTCACTAAAGCTTGACGGTTTTCTACTGCGTGTCTGTGTTGGTTATCCAGACGCATAGCAATAAACTCGTTCATCTTGGCTTCGGGTATGCCATGTTTGCCCGTATAGTATTCTTTATACTTCTGTATATTGACAAACTGACGTTGACCAGGAGTATGATCCATCAAGGAAATCATTGCCAATAGGGGATGTGAACCATAGGGTTCGATAATCTCGTAAAGATGTTCGTAACCCAACTCGCAGCGCAAATGCAATAAATGATCCGTACAAAATCTACCCGCAGCTTGTCCTTCGGCTACGGTATCAATCATGGCTGCATAATGATTAATGCGTAGGGAGTCATCTTTAGGAGTGACATCGCCAATGGCGATCGCATCGCATACCGTAGTTATACCAGAACTTATTAAATCGCGATCGTGGTTAACTGCTGCTAATTCTAGGGGAAACTTAACTTTGGGACGAGGAGAAATACACTTTTCTAGGTTATCAGTATGGAGTTCAATTAAACCAGGCAAAAGATAATTACCATTGCCATTTTCTCCTTGGGAGACTACTCCTGGCTGAATATCAGTAATAATTCCATCTTTTACGGCGATCGTACCTAATATTTCTTCGTTGGGTAGAAGCAAGCGATAGTTTGTATAGATTTTTTCCTGCATAGGTTTATTAATAGACAATTCAGACAATTCATAACAGAAAATGGACAACTATCAATTTTCCTGCATAGGTTAATTTGCAGTTTAGAATAACTTCTGTCCAATGTAGATTAAGGGTAGTTTAGCCTTGAGTTAAATTATCAATTTTTAATTGTTCTAAAGACTAATTCCATCATTTCTCCGCTAAATCTGGTCACGCCATATTCGACAATTGTCTCGTCACGATCGCAATTTATTGATTGAGCTAATAAAATTGGATAATTTGCAGGGATTTGTAACAGTCTGGCATCTACTTCTCTAACTATACGAGCGTAAACTGTAGTAGAACGACGTATATGATCGCGGTCGTATATTTCTTTTAGCAATTTGGAAATAGAGCTATAACTTTCCCAGAATTTAATTAAATGAGGAAATAGTTCGGCAGAAAAATAACTACTACCGATACTAATCGGGCGCTCGTTTGCCAATCCTATTCGTTCAATTAAGATTACTGGTGCGCCTACTTCTATTTTCAGAGCATCGGCGATCGCTTTATCAGCGGGTATTTCTACAGATTTTAATTTCTCGTAGCTAGCTTTTATTCCCTGTGCTTTCAAGCTTTCGTTATATCTTACTCTTTCCCCGATGGGATATTTAATTGGAGTTTTTGCCACAAACATCCCTCTCCCTCGATCTACCCTAATCAAACCTTCTTCCTTGAGTAAAGCGATCGCATTTCTAATGGTATGACGATTCACATTGAATCTCTCTGATAAATTTTTCTCTGTCGGTAACTTATCTCCAGGCTGGTAAGTTTGCTGCTGAATATTATTTCTCAATTCATTTGCTATCTGAATATATAAAGCTTTGGTCATGTCTTGTGAAATATCAATTTTTACGATATTCTGATTATTAATCTAGATGTCTAGATAAATTTTAACAGCAGTTCAAGTTTAAATTAATAGCAAGTTAAGAAGATGTCACAGCCAACGGCAAGACAGGCATGGATGGCGATTTTGGCTAAATCTTCCCTAGTCGATCTCGAACAACAAGTTAAAACATTAGGAAAATTACCTAAATACATATTTCTGCGCCAATCAGAAATCGGTTTGGCGATGGTTAGAGGTAGGGCAGGAGGTACGGGAGAGACGTTTAATTTAGGAGAAATGACTGTGACTCGTTGCGTTATCAAAATGGAAGATATCAAAGGCTTTGGCTATGTCGGTGGAAGATCCAAACGTCATGCAGAATTAGCTGCTGTGTGTGATGGGTTGTTACAACAAAATGAGTGGTGTGATCGAGTACAAGAGTCAGTAATACAGCCTTTACAAACAAAATTAAGCGATCGCCAACAAAAACAACAAAGCCAAACTGAAGCGACTAAAGTAGAGTTTTTCACTATGCTGCGGGGAGAGTAGATCAATTATCAATTGTCCATTATTAAAACCCATGATTACCGATACTCCAGGTTTCCAGAATTTAATCCACGATTCCCAAAGCACATTTAAAGTATTGCTAGATGCTTTGTCTCGTCCAGGTAAGATATGTCAAATTACCATAGAGGTATCTCCATCAGCAGGATTAAATATAGCTTGTGCTGCTGCTTGTTTAACCCTGTTCGATCTAGAAACTCAAGTATGGTTGCAACCAGAATTAGATGAAGGAGCCAAAGATTGGCTCTTATTCCATACAGGCTGTCGCTTTACCGAAGATACCAGCCAGGCTGATTTTGCTGTAATTTGGAATCTAGATAATATGCCCGATCTAGCGCAATTTAAGCAGGGATCGCCCGTTTGCCCAGAAGATTCCACCACATTATTAATCCAGGTAGTGACGTTTGACCTCTCCCTAGTCTTCTCCTCAAAGGAGAGGGGATATGAAGCACGAACATTAACAGGTGCAGGTATCGACGAACAAATTACCATGCCAATTAATTTACCAGATACCTTTTGGCAACAGTGGCAACAAAACCATGATTCTTATCCATTAGGTATAGACATATACTTTTTCTCTAACAACGAAGTAGTCGGCTTACCTCGTACAAGCTGTCAATTAAATTAAGAAAGTTTCAATCGAACTGATAACGATAACTGATAACTGATAACTGAAAAAATGGCTTACGTAGCAGTAAAAGGTGGCGAACAAGCAATTCAAAATGCCGAGGCTTTATTACAAGCAATGCGTCGGGGCGATCGCCATATTCCCGAATTATCCCTCGAACAAATTAAGCAGCAGTTAGCTTTAGCTGTTAATCGAGTAATGGCAGAAGGTAGTTTGTATGACGAAGATTTAGCAGCGTTAGCAATCAAGCAATCTTGGGGAGATTTAGTCGAGGCAATCTTTTTATTAAGGGCATATCGTACTACTCTACCTAGGCTTTATTACAGTAAGCCTATTGATACAGCAGAAATGCAGGTACAAAGAAGAATATCTTCCATTTTTAAAGATGTACCAGGAGGACAAAAATTAGGAGCGACTTATGACTATATTCATCGCTTATTAGATTTTAAATTAGCAGCAGAAGATAACGAATATGATGTACCAGAATCAACCTTGGAGACTCGAAAATTCCCGTCTCTACCAAGAACAATTGATACATTAAATAAAGAAGATCTAATTCAAACCGAAGCAAATATTTCAGATACTAATCAAGAACCATTTGACGTCACTAGAGAATCATTAAATACCCCTACTAATAGAGATGCCAGATTACAAAACTTAGCCCGTGCCGATGAAGGTTTTTTATTAGGTTTAGCTTACTCAACTCAACGAGGATACGGTAAAAATCATCCCTTTGCAGGAGAAATAAGAGTCGGGGAAGTAGAAGTGATTATTGAACCAGAAGAATTGGGCTTTGAAATTGCGATCGCCGATATTCAAGTTACCGAAGTGCAGATGGTAAATCAGTTCAAAGGCAGCAAAGAATTACCACCCCAGTTTACGCGAGGCTATGGTTTAACTTTTGGCTATAACGAACGCAAAGCAATGTCGATGGCATTAGTAGATCGCTCATTAAGAGCTAAAGAATTTGGCGAAGAGATAGAAGGTGTAGCACAAGATGAAGAGTTTGTTTTATACCATTCCGATAATGTGGAAGCGCAGGGATTTGTCCAGCATTTAAAGCTACCTCACTATATCGATTTTCAAGCTGAATTAAATTTAGTTAGGCAAATGAGACAGGAACCAAAACAATGACTCAAATTAAATCAATCAATACCTCAACACATTCAGTTACAGAACCAGGATTTAACTTCGCTTATCTCGACGAACAAACAAAACGTTCTATCCGTCGCGCAATTCTCAAAGCCGTGGCAATTCCTGGACATCAAATACCCTTTTCTTCTCGCGAAATGCCCATGTCTTATGGCTGGGGAACTGGAGGTATTCAAGTAACAGCCAGCGTAATTGGACAAGAAGACACTTTAAAAGTCATCGATCAGGGTGCAGACGATACGACAAATGCCGTAAATATCAGACGGTTTTTCAAGAAAGTTTGTGGCGTAAATACTACTGAAAGCACCAGCGAAGCAACTTTAATTCAAACTCGCCATCGTATTCCCGAAATACCATTAACCGAGGGACAAACTATTGTCTATCAAGTTCCGATGCCCGAACCTTTGTTTGTAATTGAACCATCGAGAACTGAGGCAGCAAAGATGCACGCCCTCGAAGAATATGGCTCGATGTACATCAAATTGTATGAGGATATTACTAACTTCGGGCATATCGCCACGGCATATGATTATCCCGTGATGGTGAACAAAAGATATTTGATGAAACCGAGTCCAATTCCTAGATTTGATAACCCAAAGATGAATAATAATCCTGCACTACAATTATTTGGTGCAGGGAGAGAAAAGAGAATTTATGCAATTCCACCCTATACAGAAGTCAAAAGTTTGGACTTTGAAGATTATCCTTTTACTGTGGAGAAGTGGGAAGATAAAACTTGTGACTTTTGTGGCGCGACTGATAGTTATTTAGATGAAATAGTAACTGACAATGAAGGAGGAAGAATGTGGATTTGTTCCGACACAGATTTTTGTTCAATGAATAATAAGAAGTAGAGTGGTCATTGTCCACCTTACAATGACATTGCTCTTATTCAACTTGCGTTTTTAATAAATGGAATTACAGCAAACAAAACAGGAGAAACAATCAAAGTAGAAAGAACTAAGTAAGAAAGAATATTCGCTAATCATTATTAATCAATTTAAAAAATGAACTCATTACTTGATATAAAAGAGCTAACAAAAACTTACGGTAATTTGAAAGCGTGTAATAATATCAATTTCGATCTTTATCCAGGTCAAGTACTAGGGATTATTGGCGAATCTGGATCGGGTAAATCAACTTTATTAAATAGTATTGGTAGCAACCTATCAATTGATGCAGGAAAAATCACTTATACTAATAGCAAAAATGAAATATTAGATATCAAGCTATTACCCGAAGCGCAACATAGAAAGCTAACTAAAACAGAATGGGGATTTGTCCAGCAAAATCCTCGCGATGGCTTAAGAATGAACGTCACCGCAGGGGCAAATATTGCCGAAAGATTATTAAACGTGGGCAATCGCCATTATGGAAATATTAGAGAAGCAGCTAAGTACTGGCTGGAACAGGTAGAAATTGATACTAACAGAATAGACGACTTACCCAGTACTTTTTCAGGAGGGATGCAGCAGCGTTTACAGTTGGCGAGAGTACTAGTTACCAAACCCCGTTTAATCTTTATGGACGAACCGACGGGAGGATTGGATGTTTCCGTACAGGCGAGGTTGTTGGACTTATTGCGATCGCTCGTCAGAAATCTTAATCTCAGCGTAATTTTAGTTACTCACGATATTGGTGTCGTCAGACTATTAGCGCACCGTTTATTAGTAATGAAAAATGGTCAAATAGTTGAATCAGGTTTGACAGATCGCGTGTTAGACGATCCACAACATTCTTATACACAGCAATTAGTTAGTTC
Organism: Waterburya sp.; assembly: GCA_965218345.1. Taxonomy (GTDB): domain Bacteria; phylum Cyanobacteriota; class Cyanobacteriia; order Cyanobacteriales; family Xenococcaceae; genus Waterburya. The sequence continues at coordinate 1,845,842 of CBDCKS010000002.1, read as the reverse complement.
TGTTTTAATTAATAATTAATAGTGAATGATTATTTTACTTTATATAAAAGTTGGATTCAAGCCAATCTTCAAGTTCATAAATTTGACTAGGCAAATTTTATAAATCCTTTTCTAAATCAGTAATAGTACTACGAGGATTATTTACATCAGCTTCATAGTATATGTAAATCGACATTTTTAAATTGTTATCTAATAATATTTTCGTCATGAATATTCAATCAGCATTTATTAAAACAAAACCATCAATTGAATTGTCTTCCGATACTCTTTTATACGCTACTGGGATACATAAAAGTTTTACTTTGCATAATCAGGGTGGAATAAATTTACCAGTATTAACTGATACCAGTTTAGAAGTAAAAGCTGGTGAATGCATAGCTTTAACTGGGGAATCTGGTTCGGGTAAATCTACCTTGATGAAATCTTTTTATGGCAATTATGGCGTTGATGCGGGAGAGATTTGGATTAAGCATAATGATAATTGGGTAGATTTAGTTCAGTTACAATCTCACCAAGTAATCGAAATCAGACAAAAAACTATTGGCTATGTCAGCCAGTTTTTACGGGTTATTCCTCGCGTATCTGCTTTGAATGTTGCAGCCGAACCTTTATTGGAATTAGGAATAGATACTGATGCTGCTTGTAAGAAAATAAAGAAGCTCTTTAGTTTGTTAAATTTACCAGAAAGACTATGGCAATTATCCCCAACTACCTTTTCTGGTGGGGAAAAACAAAGGGTTAATATTGCCCGTGCCTTAGCTGTAAATTATCCGATCTTTTTATTAGATGAACCAACATCAGCTTTGGATGCCAAAAATCGTCAGGTTGTAGTTGAGTTGTTGACAGAGAAAAAAAGTCAAGGATGCGCTTTGATTGGCATTTTTCACGATCGCGAAGTTAGAGACAAGCTATGTACGCAAGAGTTGATGTTTGAAGGTAATTGATGAGATAAACAAGCCCAAAAAATATCTAAACAGATATTGAAGGAAAAACGGCTGACGAACCGTTTACACTTGGTAAATTTGGCTTTCTCAAACAGTTTGATACATAACCGAACACTGATATTTAAGCTGCTGTTCGTATTCTGCCAATATTTCTGAGACTTTAATCGTTCCTAATTCTTTTAGTTTTGGTTCGATAAGGAAGTATTTTTCTAAATATTCTAGATAATAAGCTTCGTGTTCTTGATGAGTAAGATCGGGTTCAACTCGTACTATAAAATCATAATCATCGATAATTTTATTTTTGCCGTTGCAGTTTCCTTCTGTTAGATCGACTCGATAGTTTTGATATTCTAGAAAACAATGTATTTGAGGAATAAAACTCAAACCGTAGGGTTCGATTATTTTGCTTACACCCATCACAATTTCATCGTTCAGTTGGTAAAAACCGAGATTTTTATATACTTCTAAATTCAATTCCCCAGCCAAGCGGGAAATAATGCCGTGTTTATTGGTACAAGTTGCTTTTGCTTCTTGAAAGATAATCAAAGAGTCATTATTACTAGAATTAGAACCGTAGGGAAGATTTTTAACCCAATGGCAAGCTTGATGAAAAGTGGTTAGATTGAGTTGGTAAAATTCGCGAGAAACTATACCAGTAGGATCGAACGCGGGATTTGGTAAAACATCAATGGGGTTCATAAGACAAAAGGTTGCGAGATAGGAATCATACCTGTCACAATAATCGACATGAAAAATTCTACTGTAACTACTAACTGTTGTTCTATTTTCTCAAAAGCGATCGCGCCAGAACAAGCGCAGGAGATAGCTGCTGTTTTCAAAGTATTGGGCGAACCAGCTAGATTGCAGTTGGTTAGTTATATTGCTTCTCAACCTAACCAAGAAGCTTGTGGCTGCGATCTGATCGAACCATTAGGTTTATCTCAGCCTACTGTCAGCCATCACCTCAAGGTTTTATATCAAGCTGGATTACTAAACAAAGAAAGAAAAGGCAATTGGATTTACTATTTAATTAATAAAGAAAGAATAGCAATGCTGCAAAGTGTTCTGACAATGAACGAGCAATAACTATCAACTACAACAGCTACTAGATTTTGAAGCAGTCAAATCTGGTCTAATATTTTCGCCAAAACTAGCACTATCTTCTAGTACAGTGTAAATTTCCTAAGGTGCAAGATCGGGATCGGCTACCCAAAACTTGTCTTGTTTAGCATAACAACAGGTTTTATTTTTTTGCGCTTTGGGTTTTATTTCTTGAGTGGCTAACTTTGCCTCCCAACGTTCGACTTCTTCTGTACTCTTTACTTCTACTCCCAAATGATTGATTGTTCCTCCAGGCTCGGAATTTTCCATCAACACTAGTTTTAAAGGAGGTTCAGCGATCGCAAAATTTGCATAGCCAGGCTTTACTTTCGCTGGTTCAACTCCAAAGAGTCTGGTATAAAAGGCGATCGACTCTTCGAGATTGCTGACATTTAACGCAAGCTGCAAGCGTGACATAAAACACCTCTTTATATTGATGGATATCTATATTGATATTTGTCAATCACCATATTTCAACTGTAACAAGCGATCGCTATACATTAAAGAGATAGAGCAATCGGTTGATATCGCAAATACAACTAGAATCACTGAAAAGAGTAACATTTATCCATTGATAACTAAAATTTAACTGTAACTTTAGAGCTTGTTTACCAAAAACTGGGAAATTACTTAATAGCGTGAACGATTGATTCATAATTGTTATTATTTAGCAAAATTAATCGCTATTGCCTCGATTTACTAAAATTCTCAATTCAATTTGCTTGCTATGAGTATACTTATTTCGGAATATGTTGAAGGCAGTAGTAACAATAAAGCGATCGAGCTTTACAATAACTCAGGTAGTTCAATCGATTTAGAAGCAAGCAACTATACCCTAGAGTTCTATTTTAACGGTAGTACTTCGGCAGGAACTACTATTGCTTTGACGGGAACGATACCAGATGGCGAGGTATTTGTCATAGCAGATAATGATGCTGCACCAGAAATTTTAAATCAAACAGACCTCACTAGCACAAGCAGCTTCTTTAATGGAGATGATGCAATCGTGCTGAGAGAAAATGGCACAATTGTTGATTCTTTGGGGCAAATTGGTAACGATCCTGGCTCAGAGTGGGGTAGTGGTGATATTTCGACCCAAAATAATACTTTAAGGCGCAATATAGATATTACGAAAGGGGATACTAATCCTGATGATAGTTTCGATCCTAATCTAGAATGGTCTGGTTTCCCGCAAGATACCTTTGATAGCCTAGGAGTGTATCAAGGATCGAATGGTGGTGATGGTGGTAGTGGAGATATTACGCCCGTTTACGATATTCAGGGTGCTGCTATAATTTCTCCTTTGAATGGCAGTCAAATAACCACAAGGGGAATTGTTACTGCGGTAGACTCTAATGGTTTCTATCTTCAAGATCCTACAGGAGATGGCAACAATGCTACTTCCGATGGTATTTTCGTCTTTACTAGTTCTGCACCAGGAGTAAATGCTGGTGATGAATTAGGAGTTGCGGGTACGGTTAGCGAATTTACCCCTGGGGGGACAGATTCGGGCAATCTTTCAACTACGCAAATTAGTAACGCCAACCTTACTACCCTGTCTACAAACGACAGTTTGCCTGACGCTACGATCATTGGCAATAGTGGTCGAGTACCTCCTACAGAAAGTATTGATGACGATCCTAATGGTTACAACCCAGATGCCGACGGAATCGATTTCTTTGAATCAGTTGAAGGAATGCTAGTTACTGCTGAAGATGCAGTAGCGGTGGGGGGAACAAACGGCTTTGGCGAAATATTCACTGTAGTCAATGGCGGTAACAATGCGACAGGAATTAGCGATCGCAATACGTTAAATATTAGCCTGAATGATTTTAATCCCGAAAGAGTTCAAATCGATGCTGATTCTGACATCTTGCCAGGCTTTGATTTTCCTAACGTGAATGCAGGAGATCGTTTGGGAGACGTTACGGGAGTTGTTACCTATAGTTTTGGTAATTTTGAAATCAATCCCACCCAACCTTTTAGCGTTACTGAAGCCAATCTATTACCTGAGACTACCAATATCCAATCTGGAGAAGATAAGTTAACCGTTGCTAGCTATAACGTTCTCAACCTCGATCCTAATGATGGGGATGGAGATGAAGATGTAGCTAACGGTCGTTATGATGCGATCGCTAACGATGTTATCAATAATCTCAATGCTCCTGATATTATTGGTTTGCAAGAAGTCCAAGACAATAGCGGATCGACCGACGATGGAACAGTTTCGGCAGATGCCAACCTGCAACAATTAATTGATGCGATCGCAGTTAATGGGGGACCTCAATACGAACTAATCGACAATACTTTTATTACTGATAACGCTAGTGGCGGTCAACCAGGAGGCAATATTCGCACGGCTTTCCTTTATGACCCCAGTCGCGTAAATTTAGTGGAAGGTTCGGTAGAAACTATCGGCGACCAGAATGCTGGTAGTGCTTTTGAAGGAGCGCGCTTACCTTTAGTTGCTGACTTTGAATTTAACGGGCAAGAAGTTACGGTAATTAACAACCATTTCTCTTCTAAAGGCGGTAGTAGTCCGATTTTTGGCGTAGACCAACCCTTTGAAGATCTGCAAGAAAATCCCGACGTTAACGGCAGCCTAGACGAAAGACAAGCCCAAGCACAAGCAGTAGATAGTTATGTAGACGGTATTTTAGGGTCAAATGCCGATGCCAATGTAGTTGTCTTGGGAGATTTAAACGAGTTTGAATTTATTTCTCCTGTCGATGAAATTCTTGGTAGCAGTCTCAACAATTTGATTGATACCATACCTGAAAATGAACGCTACAGTTTTATTTTCCAAGGTAATTCTCAAGAACTAGACCATATTTTAGTTAGCGATAGTTTGATTGACAGCGCGGAAGTCGATCTAGTTCATCTTAATTCTGAATTTGCCGAAACTGAACAGCGTGCTAGCGACCACGATCCTGTTCTAGCTAGCTTTAGTCTTTCTGGAGGAAGTAACGAAGTTAACGAAATAAGCGGTGGTAACGGTAAAGATAATCTAGTGGGTACAGACGATCTAGATTTAATCTCTGGTGGTAATGGCAAAGACACCCTATTAGGTTTGAATGGTGACGATACCCTCAATGGTGGTAACGGTCAAGATCTTTTAATTGGTGGTGATGGTAATGATGTTTTAAACGGTGGTAATGGTCGAGATATATTTGTCATCGAACCAGGTCAAGGAACTGATGTTATCGAAGATTTTAATCGTGACAGAATTGGTTTAGCCGATGGCTTGAGCTATGGCGACCTTACTTTTTCTGGTAGCAATATTCTTTTTGGTGAAGAAGTCCTAGCAACTTTAACTGGTGTTGATGCTGAAACTCTATTAGAATCAGATTTTACTGCTGTTTAAGTGGACAAGTAGAACTTATTTTGCTGGGATAGAACAAACTATAGCTTTGAAGAAAACTGTTTCATTTCTTAGACTTTAGTTTTAATCAAGATTACTTAAGCGTCTATGAGCGTACTTTACATAGTTTTGGGATTATTAGCAGGAATTTTAAGTGGATTGATTGGTATTGGGGGAGGCGTGATGATTGTTCCTTCCCTAATCTTTTTGTTTGGTTTTTCTCAACAAGAAGCACAAGGAACGACTTTGGGTTTATTAGTACCGCCGATTGGAATTTTAGCTGCCTGGACTTATTATCAACAGGGATATGTCAACGTGAAAGTCGCAGCTTTGATTTGTGTAGGGTTTGTATTAGGAGGTTTGCTAGGGGCTAAACTTGCGGTAACTCTACCCAGTAAACTTCTAGAGAGGATTTTTGGCATAGCTTTGTTGGCAATTGGGATAAAGATGATTTTTCCTAACCGATAGCAATTGAAGTGTATTGATGGAATTGATAACTCAAAATTTCGCTACTTCTTTTCCTGCTACATACACTGAAGCGATCGCTGAAATATAATTTTCATTAGGTTTAATTAAAATAAAATCCGCATCCCAACCCGATGCAATATTACCTTTAACATCGCCAATTCCCGTAGCTTTAGCTGGAGCTGCTGAAACCAATTTCCAGGCTTGCTCGAATTCCATAATCCCCATTTGGGCTAACTTAAAAGGTGCGTGAAACAAAGAAGGATAGTGATAGTCAGAACAAAGACAGTCCACTACTCCTGCTTTAGCTGCCGCTTCGACACTCATCCAACCTACATGAGAACCACCCCGAATTAAATTAGGCGCACCCATCAGCACCGATGCACCATAATCCCTCGACTTAGCTGCTAGTTCGATAGTGGCAGGGAATTCCGCAATAGAAACTCCTCTTTTAGCACTAAGTTCCACTTTTGCTTCTGTATCATCATCGTGAGAAGCGATCGCAGTATTATATCTATGTGCCAGAGTAACTAATTCTTCGATTTGCTCTAATCCTTTCTCTTTATTACCCAAAGCAGTTTGAATTAATTCCTGTAATTCCTCGTCGCTCATCTTATGTCTGCGTCGCAAAGAATTAAGATGACGATTTAGTTTGTAGTCATCTCCTGCGGGGGGAAGATGATCGTTTAAGGATAATAACTGAACTTTGCCCTGTTCCAACCAATCGCATAACTCATCGTACTTATCTACATTTGCATGTTCGTGCCGAATATGAATCCTGCTGTCGGTTTTTAGGCTTTCCTTTCCTTCTCCCAACACAAAATCTATTATTTCTCTCGCTGTATCCCGACTTCGTAAACCAGGTTCGTAAGAATCGGTAATAGAATAGAAAAACGTGGTAATACCTGCTGCAATCAAATTACGGTCATTTTCCAATATTGCCATTTCAATCGAAAAACGGACTCCAGGGCGTGGTGCGATTGCCCTTTCAAAAGAATCCCCGTGTATGTCTACTATTCCTGGTAACATTAACAACCCTTTAGCTACCGTTGTCGGTAATCTTTGGGTATAGGATGTGTCTATTGATAAGAACTTGCCATTTTCAATGACAACACAAGCATTCTCGATCCAGCCTGTAGGAGTTAGGACATCTGCACCTTCAATAGCAAACTTTTTCATCACGCCTTTAATTTGAATACTGGGAGTAGTTTAAAGCTAAAGAATGGGATTGGGTTTAAGGTTGAGTTATCTTGTTGTTAAGCTAAAGAGCTAAATTAATTCTCGTGGAACGCATCTAAAGCTATCAATTCCCAAATAAATCCAAAATGCACTTTACTATCTTTCACTACATCAAAACCAATAGTTTTCAAAAGTTGTTCTGATTCCTTCTGGGTATAACATTGCTGATAAGCAGGATCGATAAACTTAAAAAGGAGATCGCATAGGCGTTGTTGCATAAATAGAGTTGCGAAGGGTAGAAACTTGAAAATGGTAGATTGAAGCGCACGGAAGCTCGAATGCATTCGAGCTGTCCGCCGTCGCTTGTTAGCAAGTTAACCACAACCAAAACCTACTAATGAAGAATCAATAGCGCATTCGCAACTGGTCGCTCGTTCACCTGAATACATTCAGGTGCTTGCGAGCGACCGCCTTGCGCGGTCTGAGTATAACGCAGGACTAAAACAACGAGGAAGTCTAACATTTTGGTTAGATGAAGATGTTTTAGAACAATGGTTAGTCAAAAAGAAAACAGGTAAAAAAGGAGCATCTCAAACTTATAGTGATATGGCGATCGCAACGATGAGTACCGTTAAAAGCATTTTTTCTTTGGCAGGAAGACAGACCGAAGGATTTGTATCATCACTATTTGAACTAATGAGTCTAGATCTACCTGTTCCTGACCACAGTACAGTATCAAGACGTTTGGGGAGCTTCAAGCAAAGACAATCAAGGGCAACAATTCCGCCACGCAAAAATGCCACCGTGAGAGTGGAATCAGCTTGGGAAACCCAAGCATTTCCTCTCACAAAGATCTCTCAACATGGTAATTGTAAAGCTCCACCACTACCACGAGATGAGAACTTAACGGGACTTAAACAATTTTAGAAGTCAAAATGAGATAAAATACTTTTGCTGATTGAGTTGAACATTATCTTAAATAGCGATCGCTAGCGATGAAAGAAACCACTCCCGCAGCCATGCCTCCTTGCTTCGATAGATGGTGTCAAAAGTTTGATGATTTGCTGAAAAACAAAGCACAAAAAAGAGAGTTTAGGCATTATTTAGGGGGATTATTAGGAGGAAGTGAGCGAAAAAATGTGTCTCAGATGGCTAAAGACGCGGTAGAAGTCACATACCACAAATTACACCATTTTTTAACCGAAGCACCTTGGTCAGCGCAGAAGATAAATGAGCGTCGTTTAGAGGTGATGAATAAATGCAACCAAACAAGAATAAGTAGAGGATTTAGCCTAATTGTTGATGATTCTGGGCATAGGAAAAGTGGTAACTTTACCGCAGGTGTGGGACGACAGTATATGGCGCGAAATTGGGAAAACAGATAATGGCAATGTTGTGGTAACAACTCATTTATATGATGGCAAAAAAAGCTTACCTTTAGACATAGAGTTATATCAACATGGCGATTCATTACCTGAAGGAAAGTTGGACAAAAATTTCCGTAAAAAACCTACTTTAGCTTTAGAGCTAATTGATAAAAGTTTAGACCGAAAATCCAGACCAGGAATAGTTTTAATAGATTCATCTTATGGTAATAACACCTCTTTTTTGAAGGAATTAGAAGAAAGGAAATTAAACTACATAGGAGGAATTGCTAAAAATCGCCACATTTTAATTAAAGATAAATCAGGAAGAACAGAAGCAATAAGAATAGATGAATACGCCCCATGGATATCTGATGAGGAATTTCAGGAAATTCAAATACCAGGTGAAAAACATAGAACTGTGTGGGTAGCAATACTATCGGCTGAAATATCTCAACTAAAAGGACTAAGAAAAATAGCTATCGTTATGAATGCACCAGTCTTTGAAGCAGCGGAAGATATTGACTACTTAATTACAAATGTTGAGGGAGAAATAGTAACAGAGCAATGGATAGTTGAGACTTACGGTCAAAGAAACTGGGTAGAAGTTTTCTATCGGGAAGCTAAGGGCTGGTTAGGACTAAGTGAATATCAAGTTAGAGAAAAAAATAGTTTAGAGCGACATTTTATTTTGGTATTTTGTGCCTACACTTTTATACTTTGGCATAAGCTTACTGGAGGATTGAGACGACGTTGGGCAAATAAACCTTTGAACACATTTCCTGAAGCTTTGGAGGCATTTCGTACTGCTATATCTTATCGTTTTGTAAAATGGCTCAACCAAAATCGTGACGTATTTACCGCTTATAAAGCTAGTTTAGGCTTTGTTTGGGCTTAATTTTTGTTTAAGTCCCGTTAAGAGCGATACGTAAAATGGGACGTAAAAAATGGAAAAGAGAAAGTGGTTACCATCGCCGTTCTTTAGCTGAAACCACCATGTTTCGCCTCAAATGCATCTTCGGAGGCAAGTTGGCTTCTCGCCAGTTCGATAATCAGGCAGTAGAACTATTCTTGCAATGTTCTGCTCTTAATCGAATGATTCAAATTTGCAAACCTGAGAGTTATGTCGTTGAATTATAAATCCATGACTCTGTTAGCCTCATTTCGATGCTCAATTTTTCTTCATGCAACAAAGCCGTCCAACTAACAAGGGTTGAATCGCCCCCGCTGTAGCTGCTACACCCCCAGGAAGGCGATAGGCTGCCACAAACAACAGTGCTTGGAAAACGCCAATATTTAGACCGCCCAAAATCAAGATCTTCCACCACCAGTCACCTTTAGGTAGCTTTCTCAGACCAATAGTGAGTAAAAGTCCAATGGGAAGCGATCGCATTGAAGCCACTAATAACGGATGGTTAGGCGGCAAGAATTCTGTCGCCACAGCGTAGGTCGTTCCCCAGGAAATCGGTGCTAAAGCTGTTAGCAGTATATTAGATAAACGACCTGTAAGAGCATTCATAATTTATCTTGATGTTAAGATACTTGATATCGATATTATAAGATTTATCTTGACATAAAGATACTCGATCTCAAAACTATTTTCCAGATCTAGATGTCAGGCAGTCTTTATCTTGGTGTTAAGATTATTAAAATCGAGACTCTATACAATAAGTTTTAATGGCTAACGATCTAGTTGATGAAATTTTGACGCAGTGGCAAAAAGAGCGTCCTCAATTAGATGCTTCGCCAATGGGTATATTAGGTAGAACACCACGGCTAGCTAAACATTTAACCAGAGAAATTAGCCAAACATTAGCTAAATTTGATTTAAATCCTGGAGAATTTGATGTTTTGGCTACACTCCGTCGCTCAGGTAAGCCCTATCAACTTTCGCCAACCGAGTTATATAACTCAATGATGGTCACATCTGGGACAATGACCCATCGTCTTGACGGCTTGGAAAAAGCAGAACTTGTAGAACGCATTCGCGACCCAAGCGATCGCCGAGGCCTACTAATTCATTTGACTGATAAAGGTTTTAATTTAATTGAAAAAGCTGTTGAGGCTCATGTCGAGAATGGACATCATATTCTTAGTGTTTTGGAAGACTCAGAGCTTGAAACATTGAATATGCTGCTGCGTAAGCTTTTGATTTCCCTAGAAGAATAGCGGTTACATCTATCTAGACATAGGCGAGAAAATTGGTGTTTTTGTAGCGTGTAGTCGAAACTTATGTCTACTCGATACCTTTTCCTTCAATTGCTTTGATATAGCGTTCGGCTGATGGTCGAAAGCAAGCGAGTATTTTTCGTTATGGATTTGATTATTTACGTCGTATTCTATTTGACTTAGATGAACATGAAGCTGATTTTCTCCAATCCCTTCGGTTTTTGTCCTATACTTAGGTCAAAAACAATTATTTGCGCCATTTACTGTTGAAGGTAGTTGTAATTGCACAGTTTTTGAAACTTGGTTAGAAAAATGCTTGATTCCTTCTTTAAAACCTGGACAAGTAGTGATTATGGACAATGCTACTTTTTATAAAGCGGATGCGATCCCGCGTCGCCGACAGGCGCAAGGGAATGCGCACCAAGCAGGTGGACGCATTCAAGAGTTTATCGAATCATCTGGCTGTCGTCTATTATATTTGCCTCCATATTCCCCAGACCTCAACAGAATCGAAAAGTGTTGGGCGTAGTTAAAAAGTCGCATTCGTCATCGTTGGTCAGAAGATCCTTCTTCATTGATGCAAGTAATAGAATCTGTTCTTAAAGATGCTACGTCTTAACTCTTTTGACCATAGCTATACTACCATCTTTACTTGATATAATATAAAATCCAAGCGATTAGCAGAGCAATAGATCCAATCACATCAATCCATACTACTTTTTTTATGGAAGTATTATAATTACCTATCAACTTAGCTAAAAGAATAAAGGAAATCATACTGACTAAGCCAGCAAAAAAAGCAACTACTTGAAACTCAAGTTTCCAGGCAGCAGTAATTAAAAACATTCCTAACAATCCAAACAAGACGGATCTATGAGTCATAAGTATCAATAGATTGGGATCTTTCATAGGCAATCCATACAAAGCAAATAATCTCTCCGAACCTAATACACCAGTAAGGGGGATTAAGTTGATTAAGCCAACCAGCACTAATATGACTGAAATGATTATATTCAATGCTTACATTTCCATTATAAAAGAATTAAATTCACTCGTAGCTAAACTCTGTTTCGGCTTTTTTCATAAGTCGTGTTGATAGCTTCAACAAGTTGACCGTTTTAACATCAAATAAGGCAAGGAAGTAGTCAGCACCAAAGCTTGCAAAGCAGGCTAACTCTCCTCGTAACATTGGCGCGATGTACTGCTTGCCCAGAGATTTGAGAAAATGTACTAGTCATATGTTTGAAAAATTAATTATTCAAAAAGCTTTTCGGCGCTACATAGTTAAAACATGACAAAACCTATTTGTTATTTTAAGTCGATTTAAGTATTAGAGATTTTATCATCTTTTGGTTGTGCAAAGCCAAAAAGGAGACACTAGATTTTATCAGCAATTACTATATCTAGTGTCCTTCGATTTCTAAACTCATAAAGAGAGAGGCTATCTATTTTTTATTTACTGTTATTTCGTTGTTTCGATTAAATTATCATTTTTAGACTCTTCTATTAGTTTTTTTTGTAGTATCCAGTTTAATCTATACCAAACTTTTGTTCCTTTCCAACGATCAAAGTATGTTCTAACAGTTGACCAGTGCGGGAAATCAGAAGGTAAAGATCTCCATGGACATTCTTCTTTCATTATGTACAAAATTGCATTAATTATTTCTCTTTGGTTAATCTCTTTCTTTCGTCCACACTTGTGTTTCTTTGCCTTTGACAAGGAAGATTTAATAATTAGCCATTCTGAATCATTTAAGTTTGATGGATAGAATGTTTGCTTAGTCATCAAATAATATTTGTTGTATAAACATCCTTTTGAGCTTATAGCTAAATATTATGTTTTTGTTGGATTTTTATGTTATGTTTACAAACAAAAAAATTACGTGATACAGATTACATATTTATATTATATTTACAAACATCTATATTTTATACTGGTACTCGTTTACAACAATTACTAATAATCTACATTTATAAAAAATATTAAAATATAGCAATAATACAGAAGCTTTTGATGAAAACAAACTATGCTTTTACAAAAGCCTTGAATGATAATTTTTAAATTTTCAGCAAATTTTACAAAAATAATGACTTGCTTTCTAATGTATGAGGTAACGAACGATAACAACAACCGATGTAATATTAACTGAATTTTTTAGCTTAGTTGATTAAAAAATACCTTGCCTGTTTAATTATTTTTGAACCCAAAACTAAACAAAAACAAAGAAATAGTCCTACAAAAAAAATGTCAGAATTTCAGATAGAAATAAGATGTTGGCTCAAAAAATATTTGCAAATCAACTTGGATGTTGATTGGCTTGGTCAGAATGTAACGCTGACAGAGTTAGGACTCGATTCCCTTGCTCGTTCAGAATTACTTGTTTCTTTAGAAAATAACTTGGGTGTTCCAATTCCTGTTGAACTCAGTCTTCAAGACTCTGATATATACGACTTTATTGCTAGTTTAGAGTGCCTGTATCTATCTTCCGATAATGAATGTATTAACTCAGATGTAAATATAAAACGTAATTACAAGACTTACATTAATCCTTATCTTGCAACTAAGTTGGAGCAACTTAAAATAGATCATACTTTCGTAAGTTCTCAAGGTTCTTACCTATATGATGAGCACGGACGAAAATATATCGATTTTATGGCACAGTATGGTGCACTTCCTTTCGGACATCATCCACCACAAATATGGAAGGCGATTCAACAATTACAGTCCGATACAGAACCAATTTTTGTTCAACCTTCATTTCTCGATTCAGCAGGTAAGCTAGCCAAAAAGCTTATTGCAATGTCATCTTCCGATCTTCGTTACGTTACGTTTTCTAATAGTGGTGCAGAAGCTGTAGAAGTTGCAATTAAGATGGCTCGCAGTGCTACTGGTCGTAACGGAATACTTTCAACCAGTAAAAGTTTTCACGGCAAGACCTTTGCCGCCTTATCTGCGACAGGCAATTCTAACTATCAAAAATATTTTGGCTTGCCATTAGAAGGATTTGAGTACGTTGAATACGGCAACAGCAATTCGCTCGAACAGCGTTTAGGCACTAAGCTAGATCAATTTGCTGCATTTATCGTAGAGCCAATACAAGGTGAAGGAGGAGTCCAAGTCCCTCCATCTGGATATCTACGTCAAGCAAAAGAAATATGTGAAAGACATGGTGTATTGCTTATAGTTGACGAAGTTCAGACTGGTCTTGGTCGTACTGGAGCGTTATTTGCCTGTCAAGAAGAAGGCGTTTGTCCTGATATTATGACTCTGGCTAAAGCTTTAGGTGGAGGAATAGTACCTATAGGTGCAACTTTATCCAGTGAAGCTGCCTATAGCGAAAACTTTGCTCTCAAACATTCTTCTACATTTGCTGGAAACGCGATCGCTGCACGAGCAGGCTTAGCAACTCTTGAGCTCATAACCCAAAATGACGGCTCATTGCTTAAGCATGTGAAAAAAGAAGGTGCTTATTTGAAAGAGCGCCTCCAAAATATACAAAATAAATTTCCGTGGTTGATTGAAGAAATACGCGGTCGCGGATTCATGCTCGGAATAAAATTTACCTCTGATAGAGCATTTTGGCAGGAGAGCTTCTTGGGTATTGCTGCTCAACAAAAAGAGCTCGCACAATTTGTTGCTAGCTATCTACTCAACGTCGAAGGTGTTCGATTGGCACCCACATTGAACGGTGGGGATGTATTACGTATACAGCCACCTTTAAATGCTAGCCACGAGCAATGCGACCAAGTTATTGATATGATCGAGCGAACCACCAAAGTTTTGGCGTCGCGTCAAACAGGAACTTTTTACAGAGGAATACTACACAAAACAAAGCCGATCCCTGGGGCTCTTGCTCCGTTACATACTTCTGAAAATATTCCCTTGATATATCCAACCAGTTGCAATAAGAATAGATTTGCTTTTCTATTGCATCCGTTAGATGAACAGAGCTATGTTGACTATGACCCTACATTAGCTATATTGACCAAACAAGAACTTCATGAGTTTGCTGAAAGCATGGACGGGTTAATAGATCCAGTGATTGGAAGTACGACACAAATTACATCGCGCGATGGAACCATCGTTGAAGGTGATTTCATCATGCTCAGTCATACAGCCAGGCAACTCAAGAATATGTCTGCGAACGATGCCTTAAATGTGTTACGCAAAGGAATCGAATTGGCTAAAGGAAGAGGAAGCAGCATTGTAGGACTGGGTGCTTATACCTCTGTAGTTAGTGCAGGTGGTAAATTACTATCAGATATGAATATTGCACTGACTTCAGGAAACTCCTATACAGTTGTTTCTGGTATTGAAGCTCTCGATTCAGCTATCAATCGTCTTGAGGAAGACTGGAGTAAATTTTCAGCTTGTGTTTTAGGTGCAACTGGAGCTATTGGTTCGTGTATGTCTGCACTCTTAGCCGAACGCGTATCGCAATTGATTTTGGTGGGTAACAACGCTAATGCACCTGAAATAGCTCGCCAAAAATTATTGAAAATAGCACGCTTCGTTATCAAGCATGTTAAAGAGAATAAAGATTCGATACACATATCCGCTTCAACTTTGGCAGGGCAAATACTAAGACATCAGGGTGCTAATGGGCTATCAGATGATGTACTGATACAGCTTCTCGAATCGTCAGGTAAGTTAATACTAACAACTAACAACAACACTCTTGCTTTAGCCGATGTTGTTGTTTCGGCTATTAGCCAACCGAGCCACAGTATTGACCATCATATATTCAAACCAGGAACACTCATCTGTGATATTTCCAGACCGAGAACCTTTGATGTATCGATTGTCAAGGATCGACCAGATATACTAATCATTGATGGTGGAGTCATTGCACTACCTGGTAGCCCACGAATTGGTCCCTACGGCATACCAAAGGGTACTTCATACGCCTGTATGGCAGAAACCATTTTGCTTGCTTTAGACAATCATTTTCAACACACAAGCTTGGGTCGCGAATTAAAAATATCAGAAATTATAAGGCAGAAGGAGCTAGCAAAAAAACATGGCTTTCGCGTCGCATGTCTGCAAAGTTTCGGAAAAGTTTTGAACCAACAAGATTGGCACCAATACTTTCTTTCTAGATCGACTAGGCGAGAATTTTCATTACAACAGAAATAAAAACTTCTAGTCAACTTCAACGAAAAATTTTCACATGAATTTAAATCTATTACAAAGCAAATTGCACCTGAAAGTTCCTGATTGGCCTTACAAACATAATAGTCTTGTATCAATCTCACGTCGGTACGCTAGAGAAACTGCAACTATTGAGCCATTTACTTTCATTGACTTTTCTGCTGACAAGCCAAACGATATTACGCTAAGTTATATTGACTTTGATCGCAAGGCAAGGCAGATAGCAGCACTATTACGAACGCGCGCTCAACCAGGTCAGAGAGTAATGTTGTTATATCCAGCAGGTTTGGACTACCTTTGTGCGTTTTATGGATGTCTGTATGCATCTATGATTGCGGTTCCTACTTATCCTCCATTAAATCCACGATTGAGAGATAGATTAGTAGCAATTTCAAAAGACTGTGGCGCGACTATAGCCTTAACTACGACAGCTATCTTAGAGAACCAAGGTCATAAATCAACTATGACCGAACACTTGGCAAAGCTTCATTGGCTTGCTACTGACAAAGAGTTGGATGCCTTTGAATTTGCCTGGAATGAATCCAAGATTGAACGGGATAGCATTGCTTTTCTGCAATACACATCAGGCTCTACAGGACGACCAAAAGGGGTCGTAGTAACACATGGTAATCTTCTGCACAATCTATATGTAATTGCTCTGCACTTGGAATATAAAGCAGGAGATCGTCATTTAACTTGGTTACCGCCTTATCATGATATGGGATTAATTGGCACTATTTTAGGCTCTTTCGCAGCTGGGATACCTGTAAGATTTATGAAACCAGCCGCCTTTTTACGCCGCCCTGAAAGGTGGTTACAGCAAATATCTTCGTGGCAGTGCACGATTAGCGGAGCTCCCAATTTTGCCTATGAATTATGCCTTAAAAAAATTACCGAGCGACAGAAAGTTGACCTCGATCTATCAAGCTGGACACTAGCTTTTTCAGGGGCAGAACCAATCAGACTTGATACTCTTGAAAGATTTACAGAGCAATTTTCTGAATGTGGCTTCGATCCAAGCGCTTTTTACCCTTGTTATGGTATGGCAGAAACCACTTTGTTTGTTACAGGCATAAACCGAGCGCGCAAACCTACAGCTTTTAAAGTAGACAAGCATATCTACGCAACAGAAAACAGGGCGGAACAATCGAAGCATGTTTTACCCAACCAAAACGACAGTATTCCAATCGTTAGCTGCGGCATAGCGGCTGAAGGTATGACAGTCGAAATTGTCGATTCTTATACTGAATTGCCGCTTCCAGATCGAAGTATAGGTGAAATTTGGGTAAAGGGACCTTCGGTCGCAGCTGGTTACTGGAATCAGGAAAAATACACGCAAGCCACGTTCAATGCCACTTCTGCCAGCTTAAAAGGTAACTTCTTACGTACTGGCGACCTGGGCTTTAAACACAATAATGAAATCTACATCTCTGGTCGGTTGAAAGATGTGATGATCATTCGCGGTGTCAATTATTATCCACAGGATATAGAAGCCACGGTTGATGTTTGCCATAAGTCAATCAAACCAGGCTGTGGCATTGCATTTTCGATCAATAAAGCTGGAGCAGAAAAGCTGGTATTTGTGCAGGAAATCGGACGGCGTAACAAAGATGGAGCGGCAGACATTTTTGTGTTAATCCGAAACGCTATAGCAATTAGACATGATTTGCAGCTCTATGAAATTGTTTTCATTGAAAAAGGTTGCATTCCCAAGACCACCAGCGGAAAGTTGGCCCGTCGCCCGTGTCGCGAACAATATTTAAATCAGCATCTGCCAGTTATTGCCTCATGGACAAACTCGATAATTACTAATGACTCGAATATGCCTGAGGAATGAGCAACTTATTATCACCAATTTTCATTTTTTAAGACGCAACAGTTATGACTAATATCTCTTCGAAGCAAAACACTATTGAACTAGGGAACAAAACAAATTTTGTACCTTCTTTCGATCCTCTAATACCACATCCCGAACATGTAAATAACCCATACAGGGTCTATACAGAGCTGCGCAATCACGCTCCATTGTACCGCTCGCCGCATGGCATTTTAATTGCCAGCAGATACAAAGAAATTTCACAGATGTTAAAAGATTCTAGATTTGGACGTGGCTATTTCTATTTTGAAAATATGGCCAGTCGCTTAGGGCCATCGATCCTCAAGCAGCCAGTATACGAATCATCCAGAAATATGATGCTGATGAAAGACGGTATGGATCATATGGCTTTAAAAAGCTTGTTTGAAAATACTTTCTCACAAAAAAGTGTTGAGCGTATGCGACCCTTTATGCAGCAAATTATGCAGGAACTTATAGATGCTGCAATGGCAAAGGGTGTGTTCGATGTCATGCTAGACTTAGCATTTCCTTTACCAAGCGCGGTTATCTGCTATATGCTGGGCATACCTAAGCAGGATTGGCACAAATTTAGCAAACGCAGTGCAACTGGCTCGCGAGCACTAGAACCCGCGCCCCTCAACCCGATGGAATTGGCACAACAAAATCGGTCAGTCAATGAGTCCAGGGAATATTTTCAGTGGTTGATAAAGCAGAAGCAAAAGAATCCAGGTGATGATTTGACCTCCAAACTGTTAGGTGCAGAGGCACAGCAAGGCAAGATAACACGTCCAGAAACCATTGACAACCTACGTATGATGTTCATTGGCGGACAAGAAACCGCAGTCAACACCATAGGTAACGGTTTATTAGCACTTTATCGAAACCCCGAACAGTTACACAAACTTAAACATGGACAGGATTTGTTACCAAACGCGGTAACAGAAATGCTGCGCTATGATTCTTCAGTTCAGATGACTCCACGTCAGGCTAGAGAAGACGTTACGATTGGTGGGGTTTTTATTAAAGCGAAGGAAACCGTCCTTTGTATTGTCGCCTCAGCGAATCGCGACCCAGATGCTTGGGACAGGGCCGATGAGTTCGATATTACTCGTAGTTCAAGCCATCCTTTATCCTTCGGTGGGGGACCCCATTACTGTAGTGGCGCTTATTTAGGCAAGGTGGAAGCAGAAGTGGCGTTACAATCAATTTTTGAGAGAATGCCTAATCTGAATATAGACATTTCCAAACCGCAATGGTTGTCTAAAACCGTAGTATTTCGTGGTCTAAAAAGTTTAACTGCAACCATTTAACACCTAAGAAAATTGTTTTATCAAAGAAAAAATCGTCATGTTGAAAAAATTTGCTTTGGGTTTATTTGCTTCTTTAATTATTTTCATCGTACCAGTCATGTTACTAAGACCTGAAGCGTTAGGCTTCGCAAAACCGTGGGTTATGGTTGGCATTGGTTTATTAGCTTCCATGACACAGCCCACCTATAACCCAGTCGACCGCAGTTCTCCTACTGAAGACAAGAATACAGCAAATCAGTTGGTATGGACTGTTTACATTGCGCTATTGTTTGGGATCATCGAAAGCTTACTTTGGCAATATCCTCAAAGCATGGCCTGGGGGACTTTTTCAATGCTGATGCTTGTTTTGTCTATTGCTGGGGCGTTGTTCCGCGCATGGGCTGTAGCCGAATTGGGAAGCTTTTTTAGTTGGCATGTTCGGATTCAATTCGAGCAAAAAGTAATTTGCACCGGACCTTACCAGATCGTTCGTCATCCTGGTTACACCGGCGCATGGGTTTTATATGTTTGTTGTCTACTTTTTATTCACGCCTGGCTTGCCTCCGCTTTCTGTGCTGTATTTTTAATGGCTGGATTTTTACGCCGAATTCGCTATGAGGAGGGATTAATGCTAGATCATTTTGGCGAACAATACGAATTCTACTGTCAAAACGTCAGGCAACTTATACCTCTTGTTTGGTAACTCTCTTACTTCCTATGAAAAATTCTAGTACTATTACTCTTTACCATTCTCCTTTTTCAGTATCATCACAAAAGGTACGCATGGCTTTAGCTGAAAAAAATCTGACCTGGAAAGATCGAATCATCGACCTACTGGCAGGAGAGCATCTCCACGAAAAATTCAGACAGCTCAATCCCAGAGCAGAAGTTCCTGTTCTGGAACATGAGGGAAATATTTTAACTGAGTCTGCATTGATTAATGAGTATCTCGAGGAAAGTTTTCCTGAAGTGTCGCTGCTACCAGAAAATCCTCTTGAGCGTTATCGGGCAAGATGTTGGGACAGCTGGATTGAAAGAAGCCTTCATACTGCTGCTGGGATAATTACTTATGCTATATTGGCGCGTCCCTTGATTTTGCAACAGCCCTCGGAAACAATAGAATCCTTATTACAGAATTTGCCAGAGCCAGCAACACGCTTCTGGCGACGTAGTATTCTAGAAGGAGGTCTGAGGACAACAGAGGTGAAGGAAGCGGTAACCCAATACCAGAGCTTTTTCAATCGCCTAGAATCAAGTTTGAGCGACGCACACGCATGGCTATTAGGTAGTAAATTTTCCCTAGCTGACATTACAGTATTGCCATATGTTATGCGCGCTGACCATTTAGGACTAAGCGACTTAATGTCCTTTGAAAAATGTCCCAACACCCGTGCTTGGTATATGCGTATGCAAGCACGACCATCAATGCAAACTGCTTTTGTTAAATATTTCGATGGTGACACCCAAGAGTTACTAATGAAGCTTCTGTTAGGTGCACAATCTGAGATCCAAGAATTGATGCTGTAAAACACATATGCGAAAGGAGTGAGCAATGGACAATCAAAATTTATTCGAAACTCAAACAACTTATCGACTTTTAAGGCTGGAGTATGTCGCTGTACTATTCATTTGCCTGGGGCTAGCTATTATTCATTATCGAGAAATGCGCTGGTGGGTCTTCATCTTGCTTTTTTCCTACATCGATCTAATTGGCTACATACCAGGTATGATTGCTTACCGACTGGTCAAGGGGCGACCACTACCCAAGATTTTTTACATATTGTATAACAGCATGCACAGTATGCTATCTGCCATGCTAATTGCCCTGTTGTGGGCTTGGTTGATACAGCCAGAATGGGCATTATTAGCAATACCCATTCATTTATCTGGCGATCGCTCTATTTTCGGCAACTTCCTTAAGCCATTTCACGTGTCTTTTGAGCCAGTTATTCACCCTGAGTATGAGCGATTTTATCATGCTTATTTAAAAGCTAGCCATAACATGGAGGTCAATTGAATGTTACAGTCTGATTACCTTGGCACAATGGATTTGCTAAAGACATGCGCCGACCACCCCTCTGCCTTTCTAGCGACCAATAAAGACACTCAAAACTTTATCAACTATAAAGTGCCTGGTTTAATATCTTACCGACTGGCAGGAAAAAATCATGTCGTTATGGCTGCGGGGCTGTCCGCCAAAAGCAGAGATAAAGACGTTTTGCTAGAAGATTTTATGACGTGGGTCAAAGGGCAGGGAAAGAAAATTATCGCCATTCAGATGCTCCGTGAAGATGCGGATGTGCTAGCACGACACAATTTCACGGTCAATCAAATTGGAACTTCCTATTCTTTGGCACTAGACAAATTCAAGATTTCAGGTTCGCCTTTTATGAAATTGAGAAATAAAATTTCCCGCGCTAGGCGAGCAGGAGTAAAGGTCAAACAATTTGGGTATGACTTATCCCTTAATTTGGAGCTGGAATCTCAGTTAAAAAATATTGATACCCAATGGTTGAGTGAAAAGCATGCCAAAGAACTGGCTTTTCTTATCGGTGAAATCGGCGACTTAGATAATATGGATCGGTCTGTCAAACGACTCTTTGTTGCATTTTATGAAGACAGACCAGTAGCCTATATCCTTTACACGGCTAGCTTTGGAGCATATAAAGGCTGGATGCACGACTTAACACGACGGCTACCTAATGCGCCTACAGGCATAATGGAGCTAATCAACTTTACTGCCATTGAATCTTTTATCTCCGAAAAAGCAAAACATCTTAACTTTGGTTTTACACCTCTGGTTGGTCTTGCACCAGAACATGAAATTTCTGGAGTCAACAGTCATTTAGCACGAAAAATATTTCTGTTGTTGTCAAAGCACGGTCAATTCATATATCCAGCAGATTCACAACTACGATACAAACTTAAATGGGCACCAAACTTAATTCTACCTGAATACATAGCTTTTCAGGACGGTTTTTCTCTGGGTGGGCTATGGGACTTCCTCAAACTTACTCAAGCTTTATAAATGGATACTTCATCTAATACATTGTATGGCAACTTCTGGTCGGCAGGCATAGAACAGACAAGCCAGCCAGCATTAGATCGCGAACTGTATTGTGATTTCTTGATAATTGGAGGCGGTTTATCTGGATTGTCAACTGCTCTGCATATCAAAAAAGAGCGACCTACAGCGCGGGTAACACTGTTAGATGCCAGTAAAATTGGCAACGGAGCTAGTGGCCTGAATTCGGGGCAATGTGGTACAAGAATTGGTCCAGCAATTGAAAAGCAGGTTCAATCTCTAGGTAAAGAAAGAGCGGCAAATATTTATAAGTATTCGCAAAATGCTATGGAGTATGCAGCTTCGTTGATTAAGACGTACGGCATTCAATGCAATTTGCAAGCCAGAAAGCAGTGGCAGGTAGCATTAACAGAAAAAGATGCTCGCATCTTGGCAAACCGAGCCCTACTTTATCAATCCCTCGGGTTTAATGTTCAGTTGATTGCACGGAGAGAAATCGGTAAAATATTTCCCGATTCAACCAATATCTTAAATGCAATCGAATTTCCAGCATATGTGTTCAACCCCTATAAACTGTGTCTGGGTCTCAAGCAAACAGTCTTGCACGCTGGCGTTCGCATATATGAAGGGACAAAGGTAGTTGCTCACAAAGTGGGAAAACAGATCGTTGAATTAAATGCCAACGGGCATCGGCTACACTATCAATATGCTATTTTGGCTGTAGATGGTGGCATAGAAAAGTTGTCGGAGTATACCGCAAGCGTGCTGCCCATATCAGTATTTGCAGCTGTAACTCGACCTTTAAAACACGACGAAAGAAAACGTATTGGGTGGTTAAAAGAACAAGGTTTGTTTGATGCGCGCCCCGCTTTCAATTTTCTCCGGCTGATTCATGAAAATCGCATTTTAATTGGAGGAGAGTACAGATATTTACATTCAAGGCAAATTACAGCTCGCCAGCAACGAGAGATCCTGAAGCGATTGGGTCGCCAATTAGCCTTCTTTTTTCCCTCCCTACAACAAATTGATTTTGAATATCAGTGGCACGGAATAGTAGGCTGCACCTTGGATGAATGGCCTGCGATCGGTCCTTTGAAATCTAGTGACAAATGCTGGTATTTAGGAGCATCGAATGGGCATGGCGTTGCGACATCCTTAATCGCAGGGCGGGAAGTAGCGCAGGCAGTTACTAATAATGAAACGATGCCACGCTTTCCCTGGTATCGCTCATCTGTAATGGGGCTAGGTCACCCCATCCTAACACGCATTGCCCTGCCTTATTATTTAAGATGGCTGCACGCACGCAGCCGATTAGACACAACAATATGGAGAAATTGAAAAAATGTTCATGGATGAAGCACGCGAAGTATTGGAACAATATTCACCTGGACTGAATAAATATCTGTCTGACCTAGAGCTGACAAATGTCGAATGCATGAAACCAAACGATCTAGCTAATATTATTCGACAGCACCAATTACCAGGTTTATGGGTACCACAGTCTCTAGGAGGGAAGGGCATAAGTCCATATGACGGCATCAGAATTCAGAGAGCTATCGGGGCTCGCGCTCCGTCTATGGCATTGATGATGACTATGCATAATTTCACCATCTCGTTTTGCAAATGCCTACTCGATGTAGTTCCTACTTGTGCCGATATGCTGCGCAAAACCGCTCAGCACAACTTGTTAGTAGCCTCTGCTTTCGCCGAGGGGCGATACGGTTCAGGTATTCTTGACTCAACAGTATATGTCGTAAGAGAAAGTAATGGCGACTATACAATTAATGGCAGCAAAAAACCTTGTTCCATGACTCATTGCGCAGATATTATTACTCTCGGTATTGCTGAAAAGACTTCAGAGGGAGTCAAACGCACGGGTATGGCTATAATTCCTGCCCAGCATCCAGGCATTACACGTCATAAATTTTGGAATACCAAAGTACTTGCTGCCGCAGACAGTCATGAATTGAGATTTGAAGATGTAAGGATTGCTAAAGATCGAGTATTACTAAGCAGTCATAACAATCCAGAAATGGATTTAATAGTCTCTAAAGCTGAAATTACTGGTTTGTGTTGGTTTGAAATTGCTGCTACCGCTAGTTATCTTGGCATTGTCAGCGGTTTAGCAGAGAAGTCTCTAATGAACGATAAAGTTAACGTACATGAACGAGCCAGATTAGGTGGTGAACTCGAATGCGCGCAAGCTGCTTTGGATGGTGCAATCAGAATCATGGAAACTGCGGATGTAGAGCAGTCGCTGTTGGCAAAAATATTGTTTATTCGATTTAGCGTTCAGCGACAGATTGAGCAAAGCGCAATGCTGGGTTCCGAACTTGCTGGCGGATTAAACTTTATTCGTAATGACAATATGGCACTTTTACTTAGTGCCAGTCGTTGCTTGGCGTTTCACCCCATCAACAGAAGAGCATCCGAAATAATGTTAGCTGAATGGCTATCTGGCGCAGCTAAAGCAACATAATATTAGGTTTCGCTAGTTTCAGCTACTTTAGCATCTGATTGAGTTGAATTAACTATATCAACTTTAAAATTTTTAACTTTAAGAGCGCTATATGTGGAGCTACTTTTACCGATACCCTCGACTTTTAATTATTACAATCCTTTTAATTGTTATAGGAGGTACATTATCATTCATTCTCCTTCCGCGAATGGAAGATCCAGAAATCACGCAACGTTGGGGACTTATAACGACTGAATTTCCAGGTGCTAACGTTTCTCGAGTTGAATACCTAGTAACCAATAAGCTTGAAGAAGAACTCGCTGAAGTAGAGGAGATTGAGGAGATTATCTCTTACTCTCAACTCGGGCGCTCAACCCTCGTCATTGCTCTAGAACCAAAAGTCAATCAAGTTGATGAAGTGTGGGCTCGAATTCGAGATCGGTTAGCAGATGCGTCCTCGTCAAAGCTTCCAGAGAATGCTGGCGATCCTATCTATGAAGAGTTACTTTCAAAGGCTTATACTTTCATCACCTCTATTAAGTGGAAATTAGACGCTCCTCCTAATTATGCAATCTTGTCGCGACTAGGTGAAGACTTAGAAGATCGTTTTCGCGCTTTGCCTGGTACTGAAAAAGTTGAGCTAACTGGAGCGCCGAAAGAGGAGATTCTAGTAGAGGTAGACTCGACCGCTTTATCTTCTCGTGGACTGACTCCGCAAGAAGTATCTCAAACTATCCAAACGAGCGATGCGAAGGTGTCGGCAGGACAACTCCAGAGTCAAGAAAACAAGCTATTGCTAAAAATCGATACCGAACTCAAAACGTTAGACCAAATTCGCCAAATTCCGCTACAAACAGCCGATAATGGAGAAATTTTACAAATTGGAGATGTCGCCACTGTCAAAAAAGGGCTTCGCGACCCCCCAACGGAATTAGCCATTATTGATGGTAAGCCGGCAGTTATAGTTGCTGTTTTGATGGAATCTAATCGTAGAAACGATATATGGAGCAAGACAGCATATCGTACTCTCGAGCAGTTTCGCTCGTCCTTACCGAGTGGTCTAGAAGCAAGCGTAGTCTTCGATCAAAATCGCTACGTTGAATATAGAATTAACAATTTGTTTAAAAACCTAACGATAGGAGCTGTAGCCGTCATCATTGTAACTTTACTAATGATGGGCTTTCGCTCTGGCATAGTTGTAGGACTGTCCCTACCGTTAACAGCTTTCATCTTGTTTATTGGTATTTATTTGCTCAAATTGCCACTTCATCAGATGTCTATAACGGGTCTTGTTATTGCTCTGGGTTTGTTAATCGATAATGCTATCGTCGTTGTCGATGAGATGAATAGCTGGCTAGCTCAAAAGGTAAAATCATCTTTGGCAATTACCCGAACTGTCCGCTCTTTAGGCGTTCCACTTGCAGCTTCTACACTCACAACGGTAATGGCTTTCATCCCTACAATTGTATTGCCTGGAAATACAGGCGAATTTGTTAGAGGAGTTGGTCTCAGCGTGATTTTAGCTCTAATTGGTTCGCTCTTCGTGTCGCTGACTATTCTACCTGCAATACTAGGTCTACTTCATGATAGATGGGTTTTTTCGAAGCCTCAATGCTATCAACCTTTCAAGTTTGCATCAATATTGAGCTCTCTATCTGTGTATTGGAGTAAAGGATACTACAACACACGCCTCACAAATGCGTATCAACTTCTTTTAAATAAAACACTTAAGTATCCAAAACAAGTAATTCTCATTGCTTTGATTCTTCCTAGTACTGGTTTTTTAATAATCCCTAGCTTAAATATGCAGCTTTTCTCACCTGTAGATCGAGATCAATTTTATATTGAGTTTGAACTGCCGAATCATGTCTCATTGAGGCAAACACAGAAAGTTGCTCTTCAGGCACGTGAAATCATAATAGAAAAACCTTCAATTAAGTCAGTGCAGTTGTTTCTAGGTCAAAGCCCACCCGAATATTATTATAATCTTGATCGCTATCGTAAAGATCAGCCCTACTATGCGCAAGCTGTTGTCAATCTAAAATCATTTAAAAACAGTCAGTCCGTGATAAAGGAAATACAGAAGGAGCTAAACCAATCTTTTCCAAATGTACGTACTCTAGTACGTCAGCCACAACAGGGAGAATGGATTCCTGCTCCTATCGAAGTAAGGATTACTGGACCCAACCTGGGTACTCTCAGAGCTTTGGGGCAAGAGGCTCGACGCCTTCTTCTGGAGGATACTGGAATCATTTATACGCGAGACAATCTAACTGATACTCTGCCTATTTTAAATTTATCTTTAGACGAATACGATGTCCGAACCGCCCAACTTACACATTCAACTATTGCTCAACAACTAAATACGCTTTTAGAAGGCTTTGAGGGGGGATCTGTATTAGAGGGTTCGAAAGAACTTTCTGTAAGAGTAAGACTTTCAGATAAAGATCGCAGTCAACTTAATCGAGTTGCTTCTCTAGATATAACATCAACAATTGATTCCGACCAAGATCGGAATTCTACCTCCTTAAGGACTCTTGGTCAGTTTACTTTAAAACCAGAACCAGCTTCAATTACTCATCGTAATGGCCAACGAGTCAATACCGTTCAGGGTTTTGTTGCTCCTGGGGTTTTGCCATCTATAGTCTTAAACAATTTTCGCCAGCGTCTAAAGGATGCCAATCTTCAAATTCCACCTGAATACAACATCGAGTTTGGCGGCGAACTTGAAACTCTCACAGATGCTATAACCAACTTAATTGTTGCAGTGCTTGTATTAGGTCTATTGATGGCAGCTGTTTTAGTACTTTCTTTCAATTCTTTCCGAGCAGCCAGCATCATTGCAGTTGTAGCCATTTGTTCTATAGGGTTAGGATTTCTCTCCCTCTATCTTTTCCACTATCCACTTGGGTTTATGGCATTGTTGGGAACGATTGGCTTAGTCGGAGTTGCTATCAATGATTCTATTGTTGTTCTTTCTTCTCTAAAGAACGATCCAGAGGCTCAGCAGGGAAATCGAAAAGCGATTGCTACGATTGTTTTGCATTCTACACGCCATGTCATAACCACTACTTTAACAACTATAGTTGGTTTTATGCCTTTGATGATTGATGGGGGGGAGTTTTGGCCTCCTCTAGCCGTCTGTATTACTGTCGGCGTTACTGGAGCTACTCTATTAGCTCTGTCTTTCGTTCCTTGCTCTTATCTTTTCCTTGTTCCCAAATCTCGAATTGCTTATGGGCGAAGATAAATGATTTGTATCACTTAAATATACTCGAATTAACAATTTATACACCTTTTTTAAATCATGAACCAAAAACAAGATAAAGGCTATTGTCTAAAAGCGAATTTCTATGATGACTTAAATATTAAAGACTGTGAAATTGCTGCATCATATTTTGGTTTAAGAGATCATGTATCTACAGTCTCCAAACATTCCATGACTCATCCATCTTTAGTTCGATGGCTTTTAACTAAGTTAGCAGTTGGAAGCATTATTTTAGTTGTTTTAATTAGTCCTTTTGGTCAATTAATATATCGCTTCAGCTCTACTTTTGTAGACAACCTGTTAAATGCTGAAGCGGAAGCAACGAAATCCATAACAGCAGAAGCTCTACCAGTTTCAGTTCAGAGCGTAAAAGCGATTGAGCAATATAAGAAAAAACAGTTATACACAGGAACCGTTATTTCTCGCCGACAAACAAATCTGGGATTTGAGCGTACGGGAAAGTTAGTTCGAGTATGGGTAGATGAAGGAGAGAAGGTTGTGGAAGGTCAACCCCTTGCACAGCTAGATCTTCGAGGTCTTAAAGCTGAAATGCAACAGGTGATGGCAAAACGAGATGCAACTACTGCCAAATTGAAGGAGCTACGGGCGGGTCCGAGAATAGAGACTATTGATATCGCTCGTTCAGAGACAGAAAGAATGGCAGCACAGCTTAAATTAGCTAGAGAGCGCCATGACCGTCGAGCGCAGCTACTTTCTCAAGGAGCTATTACTCGCGAGCAATTTGATGTTGTATTATCAGAATTTGAAGCCGCTAAGGCAAGTTACAAAGGTACTCAAAAACAACTAGACAAACTTCTAGCTGGCTCACGCCCAGAACAAATAGAAGCTCAAGAGGCTCTTATACGGCAACTGGATGCTGATATTACAAGTATTAAAGTTGAGATTGAAAACAGCATTCTTAGGGCACCATTTTCTGGTAAAGTTTCTCAGAGACTGCTTGATGAAGGCTTTGTGTTTTCGATTTTAACTGCTGGTCAACCCATTCTTCAAGTCGTCGAAAATGATTTTTTAGATGTACACGTAGGCGTCCCCGTAGAAAAAACGGCACGATTAGTACAGGGAAGCTCTCATATGCTACAGATCGATGGAGAAGATTACATGGGAACTGTTTCTGGTACTATCCCTATCTTAAATAAAAAGACTCGTTCTAAGACAATAGTTTTAACTTTAAATACATCCGGCTCTGCTGATATCATTCCTGGTCAAGTTGCACGTTTAAAAACTACAGAAATTGTATCAACTTCAGGATATTGGCTACCTATCGATGCAATAACTGAGAATGCTAATGGTCTTTGGAGTTGTTATGTTCTAGGGCGACAGAATCAAAGCAAAAACGCTTCAACCTATGAAGTTGAGCTTATGTCTGTTGAGGTTTTGCACACAGATGGTCAACAAGTTTTTGTTCGCGGAACCCTAAAAGATAATGACTTGGTAATTACGTCTGGCAGTCATCGACTGGTTCCTGGTCAATTAGTACGACCAGTATTGTCAAATTAATCGAATATTAATTGAACAGAAACTGATAGCCTTCTTACGAGCGATCGTTTAGAAATGCAGTCGCTCTTTCAAATGAGTTAACGGGACTTAAACAAAAATTAAGCCCAAACAAAGCCTAAACTAGCTTTATAAGCGGTAAATACGTCACGATTTTGGTTGAGCCATTTTACAAAACGATAAGATATAGCAGTACGAAATGCCTCCAAAGCTTCAGGAAATGTGTTCAAAGGTTTATTTGCCCAACGTCGTCTCAATCCTCCAGTAAGCTTATGCCAAAGTATAAAAGTGTAGGCACAAAATACCAAAATAAAATGTCGCTCTAAACTATTTTTTTCTCTAACTTGATATTCACTTAGTCCTAACCAGCCCTTAGCTTCCCGATAGAAAACTTCTACCCAGTTTCTTTGACCGTAAGTCTCAACTATCCATTGCTCTGTTACTATTTCTCCCTCAACATTTGTAATTAAGTAGTCAATATCTTCCGCTGCTTCAAAGACTGGTGCATTCATAACGATAGCTATTTTTCTTAGTCCTTTTAGTTGAGATATTTCAGCCGATAGTATTGCTACCCACACAGTTCTATGTTTTTCACCTGGTATTTGAATTTCCTGAAATTCCTCATCAGATATCCATGGGGCGTATTCATCTATTCTTATTGCTTCTGTTCTTCCTGATTTATCTTTAATTAAAATGTGGCGATTTTTAGCAATTCCTCCTATGTAGTTTAATTTCCTTTCTTCTAATTCCTTCAAAAAAGAGGTGTTATTACCATAAGATGAATCTATTAAAACTATTCCTGGTCTGGATTTTCGGTCTAAACTTTTATCAATTAGCTCTAAAGCTAAAGTAGGTTTTTTACGGAAATTTTTGTCCAACTTTCCTTCAGGTAATGAATCGCCATGTTGATATAACTCTATGTCTAAAGGTAAGCTTTTTTTGCCATCATATAAATGAGTTGTTACCACAACATTGCCATTATCTGTTTTCCCAATTTCGCGCCATATACTGTCGTCCCACACCTGCGGTAAAGTTACCACTTTTCCTATGCCCAGAATCATCAACAATTAGGCTAAATCCTCTACTTATTCTTGTTTGGTTGCATTTATTCATCACCTCTAAACGACG
Organism: Waterburya sp.; assembly: GCA_965218345.1. Classification (GTDB taxonomy): domain Bacteria; phylum Cyanobacteriota; class Cyanobacteriia; order Cyanobacteriales; family Xenococcaceae; genus Waterburya. Next base: position 1,815,587 of record CBDCKS010000002.1, on the reverse strand, counting down.
CTCATTTATCTTCTGCGCTGACCAAGGTGCTTCGGTTAAAAAATGGTGTAATTTGTGGTATGTGACTTCTACCGCGTCTTTAGCCATCTGAGACACATTTTTTCGCTCACTTCCTCCTAATAATCCCCCTAAATAATGCCTAAACTCTCTTTTTTGTGCTTTGTTTTTCAGCAAATCATCAAACTTTTGACACCATCTATCGAAGCAAGGAGGCATGGCTGCGGGAGTGGTTTCTTTCATCGCTAGCGATCGCTATTTAAGATAATGTTCAACTCAATCAGCAAAAGTATTTTATCTCATTTTGACTTCTAAAATTGTTTAAGTCCCGTTAGGACACTCCCTGCGGGGGGTCTTACAAGGGTAGGTTTTTTACAATTAAAAAGAATTAGAAAAAGCTGAATCGCTCTCTGTAATTGAAGGGTAAAGGAAACAAGCGACCAAAAGCGATAGACTGACCCCAATCGCAGTCGCGCTACTACAGTTAACAAACCATTAAGAAAACAAGATATTTGACGAGTCGGAGTAGATTCAGAAGGTGAAGCGCGATCGCCAATTAATTTTTCATTACTAGAAATTTCCTGTTCTCCACCGAGAGTAACCATCCACAGCATAGCTATAGCGCGAGAAGCAAAGCTTCTCCAGTCGTCGTTAGACGACGATCTGAGCCTTTGGCTCTGCGCTAGCCAATGACGTTCGGCTCGGTCTGGTTGTCTAAGACGAGTCTTATGCCATAGCCAACCATCGCTTTTGACATCTCTGTAAGAACATTCAATCCAACTGCGAAATCCGTACCAACGAATGTTGGCATCTTCAGGAATCAAATCAGTCAGAGATTACTCCGCCTTAAACGGACGGAGCCTGCTCTGACCGTTGGTCAAAATCAGCCATGGGTCAGTATAATCATGATCCCATTGAGCTAAAAGAGTGCAATTGATGGGATTAGTTTTGAAGCAGGTCACTTGTCCTGACCAACTTTGACCAACTTGGGTTACAACTGTGTTCAAACCCTGCCAGGAAATGTTTCCATCAAGTTGATATTGACCTTGGTGATTAATTCTTAAAAATGGATGCCAACCTAAACTTGTAATTTTTTCATACAACCAATCAGCAGACAATCCTCTGTCGGCACTTACTATTACGAAGTAAGCTTGTGGCACTATATCTTTTAAAGCCTGAAATAGCTCGCTCCAGTGTGGTTTCCAAGTTCCTCTTTCTGTCCCTTTAACCACTTTCCACGCTACAGGAATAGCACATCGGCGATAAAGTACATTAATTGAGAGAACTGTAAAATTTTGACCGATGTTAGTCGCATCCATTGCCATTGGTAACTTTTGATTGCTTTGAGGTAACAAGTCAATCACCCATTTGAAGAGTGAACTAAAACAACTGTTAATTTCGATTGATGCTCTTTTGTTTCCTGGTCTAGTTTTGGCTACATGCGGCGAACTATGCGCCTTTGTCCCGATTTGTACCACTCTTTTAGTCTTTGCCTGACTGTATTTTCTGGTTCGGCATTAACCTTGGCAATTAAGGTTGAGACTTTGCTCAAACTTGATGATTGCGTCATGACCATGCCGAAACTCCATGTTGCTAAACCATTCAGTTGCGGTAGGCTCAAATCAGGAAATCTATAGCTGACAATTTGTTTCCAATCTTTGATATCAAGTACGGATAATCAATTAAAATAGAATGGCATTTATTAAACAAAGGAATAGTGCCAAAAAAACTCTCTCTGACTCAGCATTTAAGTACACAAGAGCTACTAGATAGATATCGTAACGCTGGAAACGTAATACTGAAGAGCCATTATCAGGTAATCTGGTTGCTATCGACGAGCAAAACTCCCAAACAAGTAGCCGAAATAACGGCAGATAGTCAGACCTGGATTTATCAATTAATCAATCGATATAATCAAGAAGGAGAAAAGGGATTGGGAGATTTACGAGCTTCAAATAGAGGCAAAGAGCCGTTGCTCAACGATGTACAGCAAGCACAATTACATCAGGTTTTGACTAATCCTGCTGCCGATGGAGGACTATGGAACGGTCGAAAGGTTGCTGAATGGATGAGTCAAGTAACAGGCAAGAAGGTTAGTCGAATGAGGGGGTGGGAATACCTCAAGCAAATGGAATATAGTCTCAAAGTACCAAGACCTGAACATTTGGAAATTTCTTTGGTCGAGCAACAAGAGTGGAAAAAAAACTGAATTGTGAATTATCTCGGCTTCAAGCACAATATCCAGAGGCAGATATTGAAGTTTGGAGTGAAGATGAGCATCGTTTAGGGTTGCAACCAGTTTTACGCCGTGTCTGGACAGCAGTTGAAGAGCAGCCTATTGCAGGGGTCAAGATACAATATAAGTGGCTTTGGCTCTATGGATTCGTTCACCCAGAGTCAGGAGAAAATAAGGCGTGGATTCTGCCATACACTAACACTCAATTATTTAATCGAGTTTTAGCAGATTTTGCTCGTGAATTTCAGCTCAATCGCAACAAGAGAGTATTACTAGTGTTAGACCAAGCTGGCTGGCATATCTCTCATCAATTAAAACTACCAAAAGGATTGGATCTGTTCTTTCTGCCTGCTCATTCTCCAGAGTTGCAACCGGCAGAGCGTTTGTGGCCGTTAACAAACGAAGTTATCGCCAATCATACTCCGCGGTCGCTATGTGAGCTAGAAGAGCTACTGGTGATTCGGTGTCAAAAATTATTAAAACAACAAGATTTAGTCAAGGGATTAACTTGCTATCATTGGTGGCCGACGACCAGAGCAGTTTAATTTAACTGTTCATCCGTACTTAATATTACATGGAGACATACAAACGAGAAGTAGCAATCTTGACTGCAATTATTACATTTGATACATACAGTTTAAATTAGTATGTTTTATTTACCGCTGGGTTTGGCGATCGCATTTAAGTCTAATCCAGCTCTACTATAAGAGTTTTTTTGCTCATGATGAAACCTAGTGTTCTTGTTCCACTTCGATGATTCCTCCGCCAAGGACCATTTCCCCGCTATAAAATACTGCTGCTTGACCAGGTGTCACCCCAAACTGGTGTTCGGCGAACATAACTTTGATCCGAGAATTGGCGATCGGAATCATTTGCGCGGGGACGGGTTTGGAACGATAGCGAATTTGGACTTCGGCTTGAATTGGGGCAGTCGGTTCGGCAATAGAAACCCAGTTAAGCCTAGAAACAGTACATTCTAAGCGTCCTCCTGCATAGCGATCGCCTACCACCACCCGATTCATTACCGCATCTAACTTAACTACGTACAAAGGTTCGGGTGCAGCAACGCCTAGGCCCCTTCTTTGCCCAATGGTGTAGTGATGAATGCCCGTATGTTTACCCAAGACATTCCCCGTCATATCCACAATATCTCCTTCTTTTTGATTGATATAGCGGTCTAAAAAGGTTTGCATTGAGCCGTGAGCTTCTACTAAACACAGGTCTTGGCTTTCGGGCTTGTCTGCCGTGGCTAAACCAAATTCTGCTGCAACTTTGCGAGTTTCTTCTTTAGTTTGATTTCCCAGAGGAAAAACCGAACCTGCCAGCAATTCTTGAGTGAGAGCGTAGAGAAAATAAGACTGATCCTTATGGCGATCTACGGCTCTTAAAAGCTGATAGCGATCGCTTTGGAGATCGTAATTAATGCGTGCATAATGACCCGTGGCAATTTTATCTGTGCCTAATTCTTTTTTGGCGTAGTCCAACATGGGGGAAAATTTCACCGCTCGATTGCATTGAGAACAGGGTAGAGGAGTAATTCCTGCTTCATAACCGCTAACTAGAAAATCAATAATATTTTCTTGGAATACATCTCGACTATCGACAATATGGTGGGTAATTTCTAATTCTTCACATAATCGTGCAGCATCCACCATACCTTCTGAGCAGCACTGACCCTTACCCTTCATTAACCAGAGGGTAAGACCAATTACTTCGTAACCTTGATGATGTAATGTGGCAGCAGCAACAGAGCTGTCAACTCCGCCAGACAAGCCGACAACGACCTTATTCATGGAATTAACTGATATAAATACTAACTTTTATGGATCTCGAGGATATTTGGAAAATAATAATATCCTTTCTTCAACGATAACAATTTGCAACAGGTGCGATCGCAATCACGCACACATTCTATACAATATCTTATTTTAATAATTTAGGTACAGGTGAGGGTAAGATCATCACCATGTCAGTATCAATATGCGTTACATTTCATGCTTTGTATTTAGAAGAGCGAAAAGGAATGCTGTCTGTTCAATAAATCAATAATAGGTTTTAGATTTACTTTTTATAAAGGTAGATACAACACAATTCCCTTCCATTCTGCTTGGTTGGTATAATCTATCAACAGCAATAACTCATCAATCGCTTGTCGAATAGGTATTCTATCGTTGATTACAAACAACCCTATCATTGGTTCTTCAGTTACCAAACGTTTATAAACAAAGTCGGGCATGGTTGCACGATCGTGAGTCAGAAGAATACGTTTATTATTTGCTGCCCAAGCTAAAATTGTTGGGTCGTCTACTTCTTGTAAACCCACATCTTGAACTCAGAGTAAATCGACATTGGGTTGACGTAAAAATAGCCCTCGAATTATGTCGCCATTAAAGTTTTCATCGCTCAATAACTTTAGCATCCCTATTGCAATCAATTCTGTTGGGATAACAAACGAGAACGAACTAAACTAAGATCGGACTGAATGCTAGATAAACGCTGATGTGCAGATTCAGCTAACTCTTCTCTCTGACTCAAATACTCTTCTACAACATCTCGATGTCGAAGATAGTAACTGATTGTGCTATAAACATCTGACAAGGACAAAGTTGAGTAGCGATTAATAATAGTCTCAGCAGACGCACCATCTTGAAATGCCCGAACTACAGTCTCTAGTAAAACTCTTGTGTTTCCAACTCGAATTGCTCCAGTTCGATCTTCGCGCAGAGGGGGTATTTCGCACTCTAAAATAAAGCTCATAAATTATTTTTTATAACTCGGATACAAAATAATCGTAACTTAATGTAGGTCATATCACTTTGCCAAGCTAGATATTTTATCAGGAAGAATAAGATGAAACGTTCTGTATTAAGGCTGTCGCCTTGGTTTGATTCGTCATCAAAATTCTCCTTTTTCTGACACAGAAATTTGCGTCAAGGGTAAAGATGCCCTAGTAAAAATATTGTTTAAAACAACTCGTTTACTGTATCGTGAGTTATTGTCTCAAATTAAATTTTAGATAGATGTACCAAGGAAGTATAAAAGAGTTACATCAGCAACTAGTCAACAAAGAACGTTCGGCAGTCGAAATTGCCCAGGCGACTTTAAAACAGATTGAAACAGTCGAACCAAAAGTAAAGGCGTTTCTGACTGTAACTGCCGACGAAGCTCTAGCCACTGCCAAAGAAGTAGATGACAAAATTGCAGCAGGGGAATCTATTGGCATACTAGAAGGCATTCCTGTGGGTGTTAAAGATAATATGTGTACCAAAGGGATTAAAACTACCTGCGCTTCGCAGATTTTGGCTAACTTTGTGCCTCCTTATGAATCTACCGTTACCCAGAAATTAAAGGATGCAGGTGCGGTACTTATAGGTAAAACAAATCTAGATGAATTTGCTATGGGAGGCTCTACAGAAAACTCTAGTTTTCAGGTGACGGCTAATCCTTGGGATTTGGAAAGAGTGCCTGGAGGTTCTTCTGGTGGCTCGGCTGCTGCTGTTGCCGCCCAAGAGTGTGTAGTTTCTCTCGGTTCAGATACAGGTGGTTCGATTCGCCAGCCAGCTTCTCTTTGCGGGGTAGTGGGAATGAAGCCAACTTATGGTTTAGTCTCTCGTTTTGGCTTGGTGGCTTTTGGTTCATCTTTAGATCAAATTGGACCATTTGCTCGTAATGTAGAAGATGCTGCCATTGTGCTGAAAGAAATTGCAGGACACGATCCTCATGACTCTACTAGTCTGAAGGTAGATATTCCTGACTATACTCAATATCTGCAACCAAAACTCAAAAAAGGCTTGAAGGTAGGCATTATCACTGAAACCTTTGGAGAAGGAGTAGATCCTGTAGTTGCAGAAACAGTAAAAAAAGCGATCGCCCAACTAGAAGAATTAGGAGCAGAAGTTAAAGAGATTTCCTGTCCCCGCTTTCGTTATGGCATAGCAGCATATTATATTATTGCTCCTTGTGAAGCCTCGGCAAATTTAGCTCGTTATGATGCGGTTAAGTATGGTTTGCGCCAAGAATCAGATAACCTGCTAGAAATGTATACTAATACCCGCGCTGCTGGTTTCGGGGCGGAAGTAAAACGGCGCATAATGATCGGTACTTATGCACTATCCTCAGGATATTACGACGCTTATTATCTTAAAGCACAAAAGGTTCGTACCCTAATTAAACAAGATTTTGAACAGGCATTTGCAGATGTAGATGTTTTGGTTGCACCTACTGCGCCTACCACAGCATTTAAAGCAGGAGATAAAACTACAGATCCTCTAAGTATGTATCTTCTAGATTTAATGACTATTCCTGTTAACCTGGCAGGATTACCAGGCATGAGTATTCCCTGTGGTTTTGACGAGGGAGGTTTGCCCATTGGTTTACAGTTGATTAGTAATGTCTTGCGAGAAGACGTTTTATTTCATACAGCTTATGCTTACGAACAAGCAACCCAATGGCATAAGCAACAACCAAAGATTTAAAAGGGATGAGAAGAAAATAATAGGTAATAGCTACCTTCCCTACTTCCCTACTTCCCTAACTTGTCATACTTAGATATCGTCGGGCATTACCCACTTAGGAGGTTCTGATATCTTTTTCATTCTGGCTATCTCTGCCATCTCCAACATTTTGTCTAAAGAAGTCTCTTTAATGAAATTAGAGGCTTCTTTTTTATATTCAGTATTCGGACAGCGATCGCCCAATATGCAGCCTTTAACGCAATCTACAGCGCAATTTACCTGATCCCGATTCATGTTCTCATTTTAAAATTCGTCTTCAAATATTTTAGTAGCTTTTATATATAGCAAACGAACTTTAGATTAGGACATCTTTATGATCTCTCTGCGCCTTTGCGTCTTTGCGCGAGATAGTTGTTTAACGTCTTAACCTTTACTTCGACTGCTATACATTACGTCTAATGTGAATTGAAGACGTTTAATCTTCTCATTATATTTGAAATTTATCTGTGAGAACCATAACTTATTCCTGGGGGAACTTTCCCCCAGTCCCCAATCTCGCGCATTCCCAAGTCCGCGTGGCTTCCCGTTTAGGGATGCCCTCGTGTCGGACGCTTGCGCCTGACGGCGACGCGGTGAAGCAGTCCGTTGCGGAGGTTCCCTCCGTTGTAGGAACTGCTGAACCCTTTAGGGGGTCGCTCGCCTGTTGGGGACGTTACGACCCTCCCCAAACCCCTTCCGTAAAAGTCAACACCGCGATTGGATATGCTCTCTAGCCGAGAGCATCCCTCGCGGTCAAAATCAGGCTTTTCCTCTTCCAGATAATTTTCAAGGGTTCTATATGAAATTAAACTTATTAGAGTTGAGTTTTATAAGAAATCTTCTCACCTCATGAATTATTAGTATTTTCACAAATTAAACTTTTAAAAATTTAATTCACATCAGACGTATATTATGATGAACTTGAAAGAAGCTTTGATACATAAAACAGTATGTCTGCTTAATCGAGTTCCAGAGATATAAAGCTATGTTGATAAATGCCAAACTACCGTTCGATCTAAATCATCTCAGTCAAAAAGACCAGACTTTGAGTTTAGCGGGGATGAGTTGGGCGGATTATGAAAAATTAGATTCTCAAGAATATTCAGGTTATCGAGTTTCGTATTTTAATGGGGTAATCACCTTAGTGTCTCCCAGTCAAAATCATGAAGTTATAGCAGAGGTAATTAACTATTTAATTGTGGCATATTGCAAGCAAATAAACTTGCTTTATTATCCGATGCGTTCAAGTAGATTGGTTAACAAACCTTTAGCGGCAAAAGAACCAGACGTTAGCTTTTCTTTTAATGCTAGAAAAAGTATTCCCGATCTAGCTGTTGAAGTAATATTTTCTAGCGGTAGTATTGACGATCTCAAGAAATATCATTCTATAGGAGTTGCAGAAGTTTGGATGTGGCAAGATAATCAGATTACTTTTTATCAGTTAAGAAATGATGGATATATTGAGATTGCTAATAGTATACTTCTGCCCAATTTGGCTGCCAAAGATTTAGAAAGTTTTGTTAATCGGGGATTTAGTGAAAGTCCTTTGACAATAGAATCAGATTTTCTTAATTTTATTGAATAACCTGAGTTGCCATCTATGCGATCGCAATTTCAACGGAAGTCATGGCGATTGATGGTAGGCAAAAGACTTAGTTGCTATCACCAGAGTTACGTTATCTTAGTAAGTAATAAAATTATAATCATCAGGAAGTGGCAATGAAAAGATTAATGCTGCTGTGCCTATTTGTTTTTGGAATTGGATTTGCCCTATTCAATTTTAAAGGACTGGCACAATCAGGAGAATTTGACTCCATTATTTTAGATTTTAAAGAAGAAGTACCAATCGCCAAAATTAGCGAAGAGATTCAGGGACTTTCTCAGAAATACAATCAACAGGTTAATTTAAATAGCGTCTTTTCAATTAACGATCGCATTTATATAGTCAAGGGAGACAAAAAAACTCTCAAAGAAATAAAGCGATCGCCCATTAGCAAAGATACTGAATATATTGAAGCTAATTATCAATATAAAGCTTTTGAAGCTCCCAACGACCCTGAGTATAGTAAACAGTGGAATTTCCGCAACATTAATATTGAAAAAGCTTGGGATGAAAGCAAAGGAGAAGGTATTACTGTTGCTGTCATCGATACAGGAGTGAGTAAAGTACCCGATCTAAAACTGACTAAGTTTGTCAAAGGCTACGATTTTGTGAACGACAAAGAAAATGCTGATGATGATAATGGACATGGTACTCATGTAGCAGGGACTATTGCTCAATCGACCAACAATGGTTATGGGGTGGCGGGGATTGCCTATCAAGCAAGCATTATGCCTTTAAAGGTTCTCTCTGGTGGTGGTGGGGGAACAATTGCCGATATCGCCGAATCGATTAAATTTGCCGCCGATAATAGTGCAGATGTAATTAACATGAGCTTGGGCGGTGGCGGAGCTAGTATCATGCTGGAAGAAGCGATTAAGTACGCCCATAGCAAAGGAGTAGTTATTGTCGCTGCTGCGGGTAACGAAGGTCGCAATAGTGCTGCTTATCCTGCTCGCTATCCTGATGTAATTAGCGTCTCTGCCATCGATGCTGCGGGAGATAAGGCATCTTACTCTAATTTTGGTGCAGGAGTTGATATTTCTGCTCCTGGGGGCAGTGAAACGGGTAAAATTATTCAAAATACTGTCGATCCTAGCACTGGAGAATCGGTATTTGTTGGTTTTCAAGGAACTAGTATGGCTGCTCCTCATGTAGCTGGAGTAGCTGCCCTAATTAGAGCTACAGGCGTAGAAGAGCCTAATGAAGTGTCAGATATTCTTAAGCAGTCTTCTCGTAAAATCCAAGAAGACCATCTTAATCATTTTGGTGCAGGAAACCTTGATGCAGGTGCAGCAGTTCAATTGGCTCTTAAGGGCAAGATTACCTTTAATGATTTCTTCCGTTGGTTACGTAAAAGCGGTTATCTCAACATCGGTTTCTGGATCGATGGTGGAGCAGTGGCTCTGTTGCCTAAAATAGGCATGGTAATTGGTTCATATTTATTAGCTTGGTTTTTACGTAACTATTTACCTGCTACCTTAGCTCTCAACAGTGGTTTGATTTTTGGTAGCTCAGGACTATTTTTCCTTCAGGGATTATATATTTTTGATTTACCCCAATGGCCAATGCGCCTGTTTGGTAGTTCTTTACCCGAACTAGGCAATGTCGTATTAGGTAATTCTAGTCTCAATCCTCTGTTTGCCAGTGTTTTAATTCCCTTTGTTCTAACTATCTTTTTGCTGGGAAATTCTAGCTGGAAATGGTTTGCGATCGGTTCAAGTATTGGCGTAGCTGCCTGCTTGGGTGTCAGTGCTGTGGTCGATCCTGGTATCTGGCTTTTAGGCAGTGGCGCGATCGCCCGTACTTATTTAATGGTCAACGCTTTTCTCTGTCTAGGTTTGGCATATTTAGCTTGTCAAAAAGAAACGAGAACAGCAAGGGTTTAAAGGAATAAGAAAAGTTAATTTTTGCTCTCCTTAATCTATTAAATATTTCAAGTACTGAGTTCTAAGTTGTTAATATAATTTGGAACTCAGTTTTTTATTGACGAGATAGCCACCATGAAAGTAATAGGAACAATCGAGAAAAAAGGCTTTGGCTTTGGTGTTTGGGCATTAGTGACCGATGATGGCACAACCTACCAACTAAAAGACCCTGTAGCAGAATTACAAAAAGAAGGGATAAAGGTAGAAGTACAGGGGAAAATTCGCGAAGATATTATGACTACCGCTATGATCGGTCCTGTCTTAGAAGTTGAATCCTATATGGTGCTTTAAAAATAGCCCCGATTGCCGTGTCAGAGCTAATGACATCTTTTAATATCTGACTTTATCTGAGCGATACTAATTTCCACTTTTTAACACAGCTTCGCTTTTAACTGTTTCGGTCTGAGGAGAATTAGCCCGCGTCGCTCGAAACATTCCAAACCGACAAAGACCATTACCAAAAGCTAAACGCATAAGCAACAAGGTGGGTACTTCTCTTAAAGACTTAATCAAGCCAGACAAACCAAATAATATTAGTCCTTTGGGTTTTACTATTCCTTGCCAGATAGAATCAATCCAAGAGGGAAGAGTTGCTTGTGTCCAGTCGTCGGCAATAACCTCTCCTTCAACTAACCCTGTTTCAGCTAAAAGCTCGCAAAAGCCTTCAATACTAGCAAATGCAGGATGTGACCATTGATCCAATAGCTGCTGCATAACGGGTTTTTCCCAAAAGTTAAGCGGTATCTGGCGATCGTCGCGCTGATTCCAGTCTGCTACAACTAGAATACTTCCAGGCTTTAAGACTCGTAATAATTCCTGAGCAAAAACTGCCTTATCGGGCATATGAGGTCCCGCTTCAACTGACCAAACTACATCAAAACTAGCATCAGGGAAAGAAAGATTCATAGCATCATCTACTTGAAACTCAGCCTCAACTCCTGAAGGGGTTAGTTCTTGAGCGCGTTTAACCTGTTGAGGACTGATAGTGACACCAGTAACTTTAAAACCATAGTCTTTTGCCAGAATACGACTGCTGCCACCAATGCCACAGCCAACATCTAATAAGGTAGTACCCGCAGATAATTTATCTAAACCACCCCAGCGCACCATTTCATGCACAAAGTCATATTTGGCGGTCATAAAGTCTTTTGATTTTGGTGGTGAACCATAGTGTCCTAAATGAATATGTTCCCCCCAGTAAAACTCTAAAATTCCGTCTTCAGTCCATTCATCGTAAGAGTTGGCGACAGAATCAGCAGATTGATAACTACGGGCAGTTAATAAGTAAACTGCAATGCTGGCAGTTAGCAAAAATAGCAGTAAACCCAGAACGTAAAGTAAATTCATTTTAAGTAGGCTTAATATTTTTGAATAATTTTATTAATATAGCAATTTTTAACTGATTCAAAATTGAGACAAGTAAACGTATCTTGAAAATATGCTTTGATGCAAAGCTAGATGTATAAACTGTAAGGGCGAACGGCTGTTTACCCTTACATATACTCAATGTCATTCTTACTTTTTTGTAAAACAAACTTTCTTGAATGGCGATCGCTCTCCCGTAGGGTGGGTAAAATAAACAGCATTTTTTGTTGTTTTATTTAGGATTTGTTGCCCACCATAATAATATTTGATGGATGCGATCGCCTGACCGATAAAAAAGCGATCGCTATCAAGATTTTCGGCATCTTAACGGGACTTAAACAAAAATTAAGTCCAAACAAGCCCCAAACTTGCTTTGTGGTAATTGGAAATATTTTTATGTTGAGTAATTAAATAAACAGGCAACAAGCAGAAGAATATTTTTTGACAATTAATAATTGATCCAGTAGGAAATATTACCTTTCCGCTATAATCCAATGATAGATGTATAAAAGAACAGCTTCACCAAATAACGATGTTGTGGAGGAGACGACATTGGACGAACTAAAGGCAGGATTGGGATTAGCTACAGAAGAAGAGTTACAGCAGATCACGCAAATATTATTTCATCGTCGCTTTAACCCCCTAGATTATTGGCAAACCCCCGAACCTTTGCAGATTCAAAGCCAAGATTGGAATGTATGGATTGATTCATTGGATAGACGGTTTCGTTACCTGGCAGCAGATGGCATGACCGTATTGCGAGGGCGCACTCAAGAAATATCATATCGAGAAATAGTTATTAAAATCTGTCACTATCTGAAGATTCCTTACTCTGTAAAAATGAATACGACAGATATTGAGGCAGAGATTTTTCTGCATTTAGTTAGTAAAGCCTGGGACAAACTACCGACTCAAGAACAAAACTCGCTCAAAGCCCAAATCGGTAATTCCTTGGCAGCAGCAAATCCGCCTGAACCTTTACCAGTTCAGTTGCAGCATAGCCCGATAAAATTGCTGGCAACAGGCGGTAGCATCGTGGCGATTAGCACGATTTTAAAATCTTGGTTACTTAAACATATTGCTCAACAGTTTGCAATTCACTTTGCTACTTATCAGGCAGCTAAGTCAGCAATTATCAAAGGGGGAACAACCGCAGTTGCAGGTTTAGGCAATCAATTGGCACTTCAGGCAGCAAAAAAAGGTATGGCGGTCAATGCAGCCCGTTACGGGGCAACTAGAAGCGTTTTTAGTTTTTTAGGCCCTGTGATTTGGGGCTATTTTTTCGCCGATTTAGGCTGGAAAGCGATCGCCACCAACTATGGTCGAGTAATTCCCATTGTTTTTACTTTGGCACAGATTCGCCTAATTCGTGGAGACTATCTGGCAATAAGTTAAGTATTTTAGATAATTGCTCGTTTCTCATAAAACTAGCTTGGCTAAAACAATCTATTAGCCTTTATCTATAAGCTATTGGCTTCTGTTAAGCATCTTAGACAATTAACCTGATTCTTTCTCATAAATCAGCAAGGCATAAACAATTTGTTAAGAATGCCCAGAGATCATTAAATACCCTAGAACATAATTAAGTAAGAAAGGAATTTTATCAGGTTTTTGCTCTTTTAATATATGACACACTTTCCTTGGTTAACTACGTGCGTTTTATTTCCCATCGCCGCCTCTCTATTTTTGCCGATAATTCCTGACAAGGAAGGTAAGACTGTTCGCTGGTATGCTCTAATCATTGGCTTAATTGATTTTGCCATCATAGTTTACGGTTTTTACCAAGATTATGACTTTAGTAATCCCGATTTACAGCTAGTTGAAAGCTATGCCTGGATACCTCAGCTAGATCTTAATTGGTCAGTTGGTGCAGACGGTTTATCCATGCCATTAATCTTGCTGACGGGCTTTATTACTACCTTGGCAATGATGGCAGCTTGGCCAGTCACCTATAAGCCCAAGCTGTTTTATTTTCTAATGCTGGCAATGTATGGCGGACAAATTGCTGTTTTTGCCGTACAGGATATGCTGCTGTTTTTCTTGGTGTGGGAACTAGAACTAGTTCCTGTCTATCTCATACTCTCTATTTGGGGTGGAAAAAAACGCCTCTATGCAGCGACCAAGTTTATTCTTTATACAGCAGGGGGATCGCTGTTTATCTTGGTTGGAGCTTTGACTATGGCATTCTATGGCGATACTGTTACTTTTAACATGAGTGCGATCGCTGCAAAAGATTATGCCTTTAATCTGCAATTATTTTTATATGCTGGCTTTCTCATTGCCTATGGTGTAAAACTGCCAATCTTTCCCCTTCACACCTGGCTACCCGATGCCCACGGTGAAGCAACTGCCCCTGCTCATATGTTACTAGCTGGTATTCTGCTTAAGATGGGGGGATATGCCCTATTAAGGATGAATGCGGGAATGCTGCCCGATGCCCACGCTTTCTTTGCCCCTGTCTTAGTTATTTTGGGGGTAGTCAACATTGTCTATGCAGCTTTAACCTCTTTTGCCCAACGTAACCTTAAGCGTAAGATTGCCTACTCGTCTATTTCCCACATGGGTTTTGTGCTAATTGGCATAGCATCGTTTACAGACTTGGGAACAAGTGGGGCAATGCTACAGATGATTTCTCATGGTCTAATTGGGGCAAGTTTGTTCTTTATGGTTGGTGCGACCTATGACCGTAGCCATACCTTAATGCTGGATGAAATGGGTGGTGTGGGTCAAAAGATGAAAAAAATCTTTGCCATGTGGACTACCTGTTCTTTTGCCTCTTTGGCATTACCAGGGATGAGCGGTTTTGTAGCTGAATTGATGGTGTTTGTTGGTTTTGCTACCAGTGATGCCTATAATTCTACCTTTAAGGTATGTATTATTTTCTTGGCTGCGGTAGGAGTAATTTTAACTCCCATCTACTTACTCTCTATGCTGCGAGAAATGCTTTATGGTCCAGAAAACAAAGAATTAGTCAATCACGCTAACTTAGTAGATGCTGAACCTAGAGAAGTATTTATTATTGCTTGTCTTTTAATACCTATTATTGGTATCGGTTTGTATCCTAAGTTAGTTACCCAGATTTATGATTCTAGCATCACTCAACTAACTGCCAGATTGCGTGCTTCTGTACCTAGCTTGACTCAAGAAGCCAAGGCTAAAGCACCAGCCAGCTTCTATTCTATGGTGTCTTTAACTGCACCCGAAATTAAAGCAGTAAGTAGTAAATAAATTAAATACAAATTGATTTTTAGATAAGGGTTTGGCAATGCTAAACCCTTATTTTAGTTTCTAGCGATCGCTAATCTAACTCGATCAACAATTACTGCATACAGTGTGCTAAGAATCCTTTAATACATACTCATAAATTCTTCGCCAATAGTAGGATGGATACCAAAAGAGTCATCTAATTGTTGTTTAGTAATTCCTTGACGGATAGCGACACCAATAGACTGAATAATATCTGCTGCGTGTTCTCCTACCATATGTACGCCAACAATTTTCTCTTCCTTACCCATCGTAATTAATTTTATCGTTACTGTTTCTTGGTTTGCTTCATCCGCTAGACTATAAAGCATGGGAGTAGTGCGATCGCAATAGCAATTAACCCGATCTCCATATTTATCTCTAGCCTCTGCCTCATTCATGCCAACAGTGGCAGCTTCGGGACGAGAAAACACCGCCGAGGTGACGTAAGTATAGTCAACGAACTTTGGTTGTTTACCGTATAGAGTTTCTACCACTGCTAAAGCTTCGGCTTTGGCAACAGGAGTTAGAGGAACACGATCTATACAGTCTCCTACAGCATATATATGCTGGTTTTCAGTACGGCAAAATTCATCTACCTTGATTTCTCCTTTATCTCCTACTTTGA
Organism: Waterburya sp.; assembly: GCA_965218345.1. Taxonomy (GTDB): domain Bacteria; phylum Cyanobacteriota; class Cyanobacteriia; order Cyanobacteriales; family Xenococcaceae; genus Waterburya. The sequence continues at coordinate 1,800,097 of CBDCKS010000002.1, read as the reverse complement.
CTCCAGCTTTATATAAATTGAGGCTTTTGGTGTTTGGTGCGCGTCCTGTTGCCAGCAATACTCGATCTGCGGTGATGGTTTTCTCATCAGATAAGTGAAGTTGTAATTTATTTCCCGACTGTTCTATTTTTTCGGCAGTGGTTGCACCAATAAATTTAATCCCGCGATCGATTAATCCCTGCTGTACCGTTTTTCTCAAGTCTTTGTCAAACCCAGACAAAATCAGTTTTCTAGTGTCCATAAACACAACTTCTGCACCAAAAGCATTCATCATGCTGGCAAACTCTACGCCAATATAGCCACCGCCAACAATCGCTAGCTTTTGGGGTATTTCTTTTAGCTGAAACATTTCTCTAGAAGTTATGGCTAAATCCTTTCCTGGAATGTCTGGCTTAAGAGGATGTCCACCCACAGCGATTAAAATTTTATCGGCACTAATTTCTTGGTCGTTTATTTTTACAGTGCGACTATCGATAAACTTTGCTTCTCCGTAAATTAACTTAATTCCTTTTTCTTTAAATGTCTCAATAAAAGAATCGTTAATACTATCAAGTCGCTGCTGGATTTTCTGCATTAACAAAGACCAATCAAGCTGACGTTGACATTCTTGCCAGCCATAGCTAACCGCCAATGATTCCTTAAGCGCAAAATCGGCAGCATACACCATCAGCTTTTTAGGAGTGCAGCCACGATTAAGACAAGTTCCACCTACTTTTTCTTTTTCTATTATCGCTACTTTTGCACCATATTCCGCAGCTTTTTGAGCTGCTGCCATTCCCCCTGTACCTGCACCAATAATTAGAAAATCGTAGTTAGCCATGATTAAATTACTTAATGTTTCTTTACATTATTGTGCTTACGACCCTTTTTTTCATCTTTCATAAGAGTGAATTGATCGCCTTTTGCCACTCCTGTAAATCTGTTTGAGATGATAGATCCGTTGCCTCTGCACCATTGATAAAAAAAGTAGGGGTTGACCAAACACCTCTGACTGCTGCATAGCGTGCAGGTATTCTTGCTTGGTTATATATTTCTTTGCTGTTTAATAGTTCAATAAACTTGTCTTTGTCTGACCATTCTGTAGCATCTAGAGCATAATCAGCTAAAAGATGATGCAAGTCTGTTTGGGTTTTATCCTTAAAAGCATCCCCCGCAAACTCTTTCTGGCGGTCAAAAACATAGTTGACAAAATCAATAAATTTTCCCGCGTCATTTCCTGCCACGGCGATCGCTGCTTTGGTTACATCCCAGCTTTGACGATGATTGCTCAAGGTCATTGGTTGGAATATAAAGTGTACTTGTTCGGCAGAATAAACTGCAATTACCTGCAAAAATGTCTGCCAACCTTTTTTAGAAAAAGGGCATTCAAGATCGAAAAACATTTCCACAACTATAGGTGCATTAGCATCACCCAGCTTATAACCACTGGATCTTCGAGGAATAGGAATAGACATGATTATAATTGGTAATAAGTATTTATTCTCAAATAAATTATATTATTTGTAACTATCTTCAGAGATTGAACTTGGGATAGAACAAAAGATAAAAAGTTTTTAAATTACACACCAGACGTAAAATAACTCTTTGTTCCTTTGGCATCTAAAGCTGTTCCCAGGCGGTTTAGTGCATGAACATAAGCTGCGGTACGAATATCAATGGTTAAATCTTGGCTAATACTCCAGGTTTTCTCAGCTTCAATCAGCATTTTTGACTTGAGGCGTTGATTTACTTCTGCTAAAGTCCAGTACCAACCACTACGATTTTGTACCCACTCAAAATAACTTACGGTAACTCCCCCCGCATTAACTAAAATATCAGGAAAAACATAAATGCCTTTGGCTGCAAGAATTTTATCAGCATCAGAGTTAATTGGACCATTCGCCACTTCAAAGATATATTTAGCTTTAATATCTGCTGCATTGCTAGCGGTAATTTGATTTTCTAAAGCAGCAGGAATTAGGACATCTACATCCAAAGCCAATAACTCTTGATTCGATATGACCTGATGTTCGACAATGCTGCATACACTATCATGACAATATACTGCCTTCATTTCCCGACTCTGGTTTTTGTGCTTTTTAACGCTAGTAACATCCAAACCTTGGGGTGCATAAATGCCGCCTTGGGAATCACTAACAGCCACTACTTTATACCCCGCCTCAGCGAGCAAATCTGCTAAAGTCGCTCCTGCATTACCGAAACCCTGAATCGCAACGGTAGTTTTATCGGGAATAAGCTTAAATTTGGGCAGCATAGTTTGAATTACGGTAAACGCACCCATTGCTGTGGCAGTATCTCTGCCTTGGCTTCCTCCTAGAGCTAATGGTTTGCCTGTAACTACTCCCCGACATAGCTGCCGTCGAATCGTGCTGTATTGATCCATCATCCAACCCATGATGGTTGCGTTGGTATATACATCAGGAGCAAGAATATCAATATCTATACCAACAGCGTCGGCGATCGCATCTATATAACCGCGACTCAATCTTTCTAACTCTGCCTTGGATAATTCTTTAGGATTAACAATAATGCCTCCTTTGGCACCACCAAAGGGTAAATCTAATAACGCACATTTAAAGGTCATCCAGAAAGCTAGTGACTGCACCTCGTCTAGAGTGACATGGGGATGATAGCGAACGCCTCCTTTACCTGCGCCTCTAGTGTCGTCGTAGCGCACCCGATAGCCAGAGAATACCTTTAATTTGCCATCGTCCATCCGCACGGGAATAGATACACTCAAGCTTGTCTTGGGTTGCTGCAAACGAGCGATCGCATCTTCAGAAATCGTTACGTGCTTTAAAGCCTTTTCTAATCTTTTACTAGCATCGGCTAATAAAGAAGCTCGACCGCCTTTGTCTTGCATTGCTATCCTTCAAATTTATCGATAACTATTGTTATAACTTATGTTTTGAAGGTGTCTAGTTTCTGAGATGATACTTATTTTTTAATCTTTGTTCACAACTCTTTGTTTTTCGCTGATAAAATATGGATACTCATTATTTCCAACCACGCTGTTGAGCAGTTACACCGTAGAAAACAACAGGATGGGAAAAATGTAAGTGTCGCCAAGTAAGGATTCAGCGTAATCATATTAGTTGTGCGCTACTTGTTTGAGTGCGTTTAAAGTATTTAGCGATCGTGAAGTAATAAGTAATAAGTAATAAGTAATAAGTAGCCAAAGTGTACCACCGCAGGGAGTGTCTTAATACAACCTCGTATTGCTATATATAAAAACTATATAGGAATTGCTATATATAGCATTTCTCTACATCTAACTTCTGCCTAGCTGCGGCGAACAAGCCTTGCCCTCTGCCTTAAAATGATTTACTTTGTACCTGACTAATTTGAGAACCGCTATAAATAGTATGATTAGCAATTGCTCGTAAACCTACTCGTTTTTAGATTTATTTAGTATTTGATGCAGATTCAGACTGAGAATATATAAGCTATAAATATCAAAATGTTGGTCTAAAAAATATGCTATTTTTGATCCTTAATTTTCTCTTTACCTCAATCAAATATTGTTAATTGTTGACAAAGTAATTTACTAAAATCAAATGATTTTCAAAACCAAACAAAATTTTTGCTTAACTCTTATATCAGCGTTGTCTTTAGGACTTGTCGCGCAAAATATAGATATTTCTGCTAATAAAGTTAATTTTTCTACCCCCGTTGCTAATGCACAAAATGTCAGTTTGACTGGTGCTGGTGCATCTTTCCCTGCTCCTTTGTATCAACGTTGGTTTTCTGAGTACAATAAACAAAATCCTAATGTCCAAGTTAGCTATCAGTCCGTTGGCAGTGGTGCTGGGGTTGAGCAGTTTACCCAAGGAACAGTGGATTTCGGAGCGAGTGATGTAGCAATGACAGACGAGGAAATTGCTGCGGTGAAGCAGGGAGTGGCGTTGTTGCCTATGACTGCTGGTAGTATTGTACTGGCATATAACTTACCTGATGTTGCTCAATTAAAATTTTCTCGTCAAGTATACGTAGATATTTTGCTGGGTAAGATTACTCAATGGAACGATCCCGCGATCGCTCAATTAAACCCTGATGCCAATCTTCCCGACAGCAAAATTACCGTAGTTCATCGTTCAGACGGTAGTGGTACTACTGGAGTATTTACCAAACATCTAAGCGCAATTAGTCCTGAATGGAAACAAAAAGTTGGTGACGGTAAAACCGTAGAATGGCCTACAGGGATAGGTGCAAAAGGAAATGAAGGGGTAACGGCTCAAATCCTGCAAACCGAAGGCGCGCTCGGCTACATTGAGTACGGTTATGCTAAACAGCAAGAAATTCCTATTGCTTCTTTAGAAAATAAATCAGGAAAATATATTGCTCCTTCTGAAGAGTCTGCTGCCAACGCTTTGAGTGCTAACACCTTACCAGAAAATCTACGGGCATTTGTTACTGACCCAGAAGGTGAAAATTCCTATCCTATTGTTACCTATACTTGGATTCTAGCTTATGAAAACTATAGCGATCCTAATAAATTACAGGGCATGAAGGATGTACTTAACTGGTCGCTAACCGATGGACAGGAATATGCAGCAGAATTGGGCTATGTTCCTTTACCTGAAAATGTAGTACAGAAGGTTCAAGCAAAGCTAGAGACAATTAAAGCCAAGTAAAACAACTTTTAGTGACTTATCTTTTTCAAAGTTCAGCATCACTAATTGATAACTAGCAACCGCTTACTACTTATTCCCTGTCAACAATGATGGGGAATTATGCTACGTGGCTTCTAATTTTACTTATCGGCGTAATATGAGTTTTTTAGCTTATTCTAAATTCACGTTACCTAGTACAGTTTTAAATGAGATGGAAAGATAGTCAGTAGACTATGTATCTGTTAGGCTGTAGCTTCTAACATGATAATTGCCCGATCCTAATTGGTGTTTAACAAGAAGTGCATCGATATTAACTACTATTTATTTGCTTGTTTGAGCATAAGCGCGATCGCTTTATCCTTGGCAGGATACTTGGGCAGGTTAAATCTCTATTTTGAGTTTGCTTCAGGCTATAAGCTGCAATTTTTGCTCATGGCTTTATGTAGCTTGGTTTATTTCTTGCTAACCCACGAAAAACTTTGGGTTACTGCTAGTTTGTTTTGCGTATTGCTCAATTTAGCGGAAATCTTGCCCTGGTACTTTAATCAGCCAAAAATCGTTAATTCTGGGCAATACCAAGCATTAAATGTATTTTCATATAATGTTTTGTGGTCAAATAAAAACTATGATGATGCGATCGCTTTAGTTAATCAAGAACAGCCAGATATAGCGGTTTTTCTAGAAGCCATCCCCCACTGGCATCCTCATCTAGCAGCATTAGACTCAAGTTATCCGTACCATATTCGCTCAGAAAAGATGGAAATGGAGGTTTACAGTAAACTGCCATTAGCTAATCCTCAACTAAAGCTTTATGGTACTTATCGTGGCTTAATTATTACCGATATCAAACTAGGCGATCGCTTGGTGAAGTTTGTTGCCACTCATGCCTATCCTCAACTATATTATGGTCGCCCAGGCTGGCAAATTCGCAATCAGCATTTAGAAACTGGCATTGGCGAATATGTAAAAACCCTGACGCAGCCAGTTATCGTGATTGGCGATCTAAATGTTTCGATGTGGTCGCCTTTTTATCGCTCTATGATTAAGCTTTCTGGTTTACACAATGCCCGTCAAGGATTTGGAATCTTACCCACTCATTCGATAGTTGCTCCTCAAGTTGCTGCTCTATCTGCACCCATAGACCATTGCTTAGTGAGTGTCGATATTCAGGTTAAAAACTTCAAAACAGGACGCGCTATTGGTTCAGATCATCTGCCAATTATAGCTAAACTACTAATTCCTCAATTGCCAGATTCACCATGATGATTGTTTTGACCATTATTGGCGATCGCCAATAAGCATATTTAAGATTAAACTCGTGTGTTCTACTCAACCCAGAAGCGCAGTAAACCCCGAACATTGCCAAGCTTTACATTTTCTTATGTCTAAAACCGACATAACTCAATTCCATTGAGTTATGATTAATATGCTGGTAAGATTGGGCGACATAGGAATTTAAACATAGGTTTCCTTTTTGTGCCGTTAGCTTTTGTAAGCAGCAGCACAATATAAAAGGAGTTTGCTTGTGTCTCAAGACCATTCGCATTCAGCTAATCGTCTTTTGGCAGCTTTGCCAGAAATTGAATACCAGCGTCTAGAGCCTTATTTAACGCCTGTCTCTCTTCCTGTGGGAACTGTTTTCTACGAAGCTTTAGAAAAGATCGAAACCGTTTATTTTCCCAAGACTGCGCTGATTTCTTTGGTTTCTATACTGAGTAACGGCAATAGCACCGAAATAGCTCTAATTGGCGGTACAGGAATGGTAGGTCTTCCAGTTATTCTCAGCAATGGCTATAGTAGTCAGCGTGCCATTGTTCAAGTACCAGACGGAGGGATGAAGATTTCTGCTCTAGTTTTAAAACGGGAGTTCGACCGAGGAGGAGAGTTACAAAGAATATTGTTAAACTACGCTCAAACCAGACTAGATGAGACTGCCCAACTAGCAGTTTGCAATGGTCATCATACAATAGAAGAGCGTTTGGCTCGTTGGCTGCTGACGGTTCAAGATTTGACTCAATCCAACGAGTTCCCTCTGACTCAGGAATTTATTAGTAATATGCTTGGAGTTCGTCGTTCGGGCGTAACCATAGCAGCAGGGATTCTTCAAAAGGCGGGGTTGATAAGTTATACCCGTGGCAAAATTACTGTTTTAACTCGGTCAGGTTTAGAAGACACTGCCTGTGAATGCTATAAACTTTTCCACGATAACTTTTATCGCCATTGAATGAAGCCAGAGGATCGGTATTTAGTAAATATATACTGGCGTGAGGCTTTTCCTAAGTTTAACTCTCAAGCAAAGTTTTAATTTCTACCACTTTTTGATTATATTGGTTGTCTTCTATAACTGGAATTAATTGATTAGTAGCAATAGGTAAATTTAATTCAATCCAAGATTTACAGCCACCATAGGCATTACTGTAAGGAATAGATTGGGGCTGAGGTAGACGATAAACTTTTAGTAGTAAAACTATCAAAGGTTTTTGAGGCTGCCATTTAAGGCGATCGCCGATCATTTGTTCATTCCAGATATGATACGGTTGCAATGCCTCGATCTGCTTAATATTATCAATTGCTAGAATATCAGTTATTTCAGCACAACTGCCAATAGTTACTTGTGCTGGATGCCAGCCAGACTTCACGGGGACAACTTGTGAAGTGTATTCTGGCTTAAGTAAATAAGGTTTTTGATGTTCGTAGGTAGGATATAGCCAAACAAAAGAATGTTCTACCTGAAAACCCTGTTCGCGAATACCTCCTTTGCGTAGCAGGATGATAGTGTCGCCTTGATTTAAAGCTTCAATGGCGATCGCCCATTCTTTTAAAGCGTGCTGAAGGTGTAGAGGAGGTTTAGCTAGCTTCATAGCCAATAACAGATATTTATAATTGCTTTAATTCTAATTTTAAACCAGTCTTTTCAAGTCAAGAATAAAAACTGTCAGTGAAGTATCCTCGTCTTGAGGAATAACTGTAACATGACTGGCAATTTCTAAAGTATCAGCTCGTCGGTAAGAATTAGGTATAAGACGAATCTGCGCTGCGGGAACATCAATCAAGCTTGGAGATTTTGTTACCATGATTCCTAATGGCTCTCCTGGAATATTTTGGCTGATAATAAAATAACCTTTTGTTTGAGAGGTTTGGAGTAAGCTGGTTTTAAATAACTTTTGGTGTAGATCGACAATAGCTACTTCTTGTTCGGCTATGTGAGCTAAATTAACATGACTCAACCCGCTACCATGAGTAGAATTATATTTAACAACTTTTTGCACCTGCAAGATAGGTAACGCTAAAGTTAGTTTGCCTATGGGAAATACTAAAAGTTTAATTAACGAGTTTTGATTGGCGGATGTTTTCGAGGTATTTGAATCAATTGTGAGATTGCTCATTGTTAGTAGTTAGTAGTTAGTAGTTAGTAGTTAGTAGTTAGGGGCGAACGGCCGTTCGCCCGTACAGAAGAGACAAGGCGTGCCTTGTCTGTACAGTTCTGGTTTTTTTGTTATGGTTAGCTTTGGTGGCTATAATGCTGAATCAGTTTGTCTATTTCTGAGAGAAATTTATCTTCGACATAGGGTTTAGTGAAGTAGTGTTTCGCTCCTAAACTGCTGGCTAATGATTGATGTTTTTCGCTACTACGAGAACTAAGCATAACGACGGGAATATCAGCTAATTGTGATTCTTCTCGGCGAGCGGTCAAAAATTCAAAGCCATTCATGTTAGGCATTTCTACATCGCAGATTACTAAATTAGTTTGTAAATTATTGCAAAGTAACTCTAAACCTTCAAGTCCATCTCTTCCCTGTAAAACTCTGTATCCTTTTCTTTCTAGGCTCAGTGCTAAGGTACGTCTTAAAGCCGAAGAGTCATCTATAACTAAAATAGTTTTTGTCTTTGTAGCGAAAGTTGCAGAAGAACTTGTATATTTTTTGTCTTCAAGGATTTTTTTGATTTCGGCGATAAACTCTTGTTCTACATAAGGTTTAGTAAAATAGCCGTCAGCACCTAGCTGCGTCGCTAAATTGCGATGTTTTGCGCCACTACGAGAAGTCAACATAAAGGTAGGAATTTTGGATAGATCTGAATCTCGACGACGCATTCCTAAAAACTCAAAGCCGTTCATAGTCGGCATTTCAACATCACAAATAATTAAATCAAGGTCAGGGTTCTGTCTAAATCCATCTAGTCCATCCTTACCATCTTTTTTTTGCACAACTCGATAACCTTGCTTTTCCAAAGTTAAAGCCATAGTTCGTCTTAGGGCTGTCGAGTCATCGACAATCATAATGGTTTTTAAAGAGGTTGTTTGATGGTGAACTACAACTTCTTTAGGGAAGTTATCACTGACGGCGATTTCTTCAGTTACTGTTGATATTGATTCTGGAGAGAAGTCTTCTTCTGGTATGAAAGTTGGAGTAGAGGTAACAGAAGTAATTTCTTCGCCCAAAATCATACTAATTAAAGCTGTGCCATCAAAAGCAGGAATTAGACTACCATCACCTAAGATAGTACAGCCATAAGTATAAGCTGGTGGCGCGATCGCTTTTCCGTAAGGTTTAATCACTAACTCTTGTTCGCTAAGTAAACTGACAACTTCTAAGGCAAATAGCTCTTGTCCTCGTCGTAACAGAAGTAGTGGTGCTAACCAATCTTCAGGAGGAGCAATGGCTTTGAAAGCTTTGCTGATAGAGTTGGTATCAGTAGTCGGACAATTGTATTGCAATACTTCTACAAGAGAGTAAATAGGAATTAGTTTAGTGTTGAAAGAAAGAAATTTTTGCTGATTGGAAACTTTAATTTGTTCGTTAGTGGGAATTATAATTTCTTCGATGCTATCTGAAGGTATAGCGAAGGCAGTTGAACCAAGAGAGCAAACTAATAGTTTGGCGATGGTTAAAGTCAGTGGTAAACGCAGAGTAAAGATAGAACCTTGCCCAGCTATAGAGGCGACAGTAATTTTACCTTTGAGAGCTTCAATTTGCGATCGCACTATATTCATACCTACGCCTCTACCAGAGAGTTCGCTGACTTTACTGGCAGTAGAAAATCCAGGTTCAAAAATTAGGTCAAAAAGTCTTTCTTTAGTTGCTGTTGCTGCTTCAGTTGCCGAAATCAAACCTTGCTCAATTCCCTTGTGCCTGATTTTTTCTAAATCTAAACCTTTACCATCATCCTTAACTTCAATTACAGTTTGATTTCCCTGATAGTAAGCCTGAATTTCAATTGAGCCTCTTGCAGGCTTACCCTCTCCTGCACGAACATCAGGTTGTTCGATACCGTGATCGAAACCATTACGTAATAAATGCAGCAAAGGATCGGCTAATTTTTCTAGTACTGCCTTGTCTACCAATACTCCAGTCCCATTCATTTTCAGATCTACTGGCTTGTGATATTTACTAGACAAATCTCGTAGAGTGCGGGGGAAACGCTGCAATATTTGCTCTAAGGGTAACATTCTCACCCACATTAACTCATCACGCATTTGACCCAACATTTGACGTTGGCTGTTGATTGTGCGATCGCTCTGCTTGGCAAAAATAGTTATATCATCGACGCTTTCTTCTAGCTGTAATACTTCTTCAAGTACTTCCTGTAAAGAGGAATAGAGGGTGCTGTAGCTGTCCATCTCTAAAGAATCAAATTCCGCTGTATAAGCTGACTGATTTGAGGTTGATATCTGAGTTGCCCAACTGCGTAAACTATTTGAACGTTGTTCTAAAATTATTTGGTCGGCAATTTCTCGCAGTTTTTTAGTAACTTCTCGAAAACGGGAAAATTTCTGTCCTAGTTCGGATACATTCTCCTGTAGCCGTTGATTTTGTAGCGATAGACTATTACGGTTAATAGTCAATTCACCTACTAGATTATTCATTTTTTCCAAGCGATCTAGTTCGACTCGAACAGATAGTTTGGAGGCAGCTTGTACCTGGGGTTTAGCGACTTCTGGTTCTACTGGTTTTAATTCTTGAGTAAAAGTACTTTTAGTGGGTAAAGATAAAGAAGACGGTTGACTTTCTACACTAGGAAGACTGGCAAATAGCTGTTCAATTGATTCTACTGCTGTTTCGATATTATCTGCTGGAGAAGAGTTGCTTTGAGATACTAATTCGCCTGTAACTTCTTCTACAGGTTGATTATCAGGAATAATACCAAAGATATCGCTAATACTTTCATTATTTAACTCCCTAACCTCAGCAAATTCATCTATCGTCGATTCGTCATCATCAGGAACATTACTAAAGATTTCGTCAATATCTGCATTGGCTGACTCTATAGTTTTCTTAGTAGCTTCTTCTACAGGTTCATCATTAAGAATTGTCCCGAAGATATCGCTAATATTTTCATCATTTAACTCGGTAACTTCATTAAATTTCTCTATCGTCGATTCATCATCAGGAATTGCACCAAAGATATTGTCAATGTTTTCATCGGCTAACTCTATAATTTGGGCAACTTCTTCTATCGATTCATCATCGACAATAGTACCAAAAATGTCCTCGATATTTTCATTGACTGGTTCGATAGTCTCAGCAACTTTTTCTCTAGCAGATTCCGCATCAGGAATAGCAAAGATATTGTCTGCTAAAGGATCTAAGACTGATTCGTCAGACCATAAATTATCTCGATCTTCTGGGACAAATTCATCAAAGGCGATGGTGCTTTCAAAATCACTAGCAACTGATTCTGAGGAAGCTTGAGCCAATTCCCTAAGAGTAGAAGAAACTTCTCCTCCTTGTTCGCGATCGCCCGCTAAGACCCGATCTTTTGCTAAAGTACAATCAGCGACTGTTGCCTGAATTATATCTAAAATGCGATCGAGGTTATGCGCCAGGGCTGTTTGGGACGTTTGCACAATGTCGCTAAAGCCTGGCAGGTTAAACAACTCCGCAAAACCAGCAAACATATCTAGCTGTCCCTGTAATTCCTCTTCTAAATTATAATTAGTGGGATTAGCTGCCACCTCTTGCAAGTGTTCTAAAGCCTGGACAACATCTATTTCAAAGACCGAAGAGACAATATCTACTCCCAAATCATTAGAACTGGGAATATAATTATCAGCATTCTTTAGAGCATCAGCCAAACGGATTTCTAAGGCAGCAAATACTGGTTCAGCCTTTAGCAGTGCTGCTTCTTCGTCAAAAGTTCCTGCTTCAATTTGTTCAGTTAGAGGATTACGCAGACAATCATATCCCTGTAATAATAAACTTTCTAATTCCCCATCAAAATCAACGCGATCGCTATAAAGAGCCTTAAAAAAATCCTCTAATCGATGAGCCAATAATTCAATCGCAGCCAACTCAACACTTGCTGCACCACCTTTGATTGAGTGAGCCGCACGCATCAACTCATGAACTTTTGGCGTACTGTGGTTTTCACGCAAGTCAAGTAAACCTGTCTCTAGTACCTGTAATAGTTCTTGAGCTTCTTCGATAAAAAATTGATATGCTCGATCGCGAATATCGGGGTTGAGTGACATGATACTAAATCTTCAAGTAGGTTACTTAACAGTTAGGACAGTTAGGACAGTTAGGGCAGTTAGAGCAGTTAGGACGGTATTATGATATGAAGACAAACTAAAAACTCATATGCAGTTTATTAGAGAAAATCTAGGTTTTAAATTTGTCGATGTCTAACTGGAGTTTTTCTGCTACGTTTGAAAGCTGCTCGATCGAGGTAGATACTTGAGTTGCTGATTGAGAATTATTTTCGGCGATCGCAGCTACATTAACCATCCCTTTACTTACTTGGGCAGAGGTTGTTGATTGCAGATTTGCTGCTTGGGTAATTAAGCCAACCAGTTTATTAATTTCGTTACCAACCTGAGTTACTTCCTTTAGACTATGGCGAGTTTGCTGCACTAGTTCGTTACCCACTGCAATCTGAGCCGTACCTTGGTTCATTGACTCTACTAAAACGTTGGTTTCTAGCTGAATTTTACTTACCAGAGTCTCAATTTCTGCCGTTGCTTGTGCTGATTGAGTTGCTAGAGAACGGACTTCATCGGCAATTACCGCAAAACCTTTGCCCTGTTCCCCTGCCCTAGCTGCTTCAATGGAGGCTTTGAGAGCTAGTAGATGAGTTTGAGCAGCAAAACGACTAATCAGATTAACTGCTTGGGAAATTTCTTGGGAAGATTCTCCCAGTTTTTGAGCTTTAGCTGCGGTTTCGGTGACGGTAATTTTAATAGCATTGATTTCGGTTGCAGTCTGGTTCATTGCCTTGTCGCTATTTTCTATAGTCAAGTTAGCTTGTCTGACAAAATTTTCAGCTTGAGAAGCATTTACTACTACCTGGTTACTTGATTGCTCCATTGCCTTTATTTGCTCCAACATCTGAGCAATTTCTGATGCTTGAGTAATGGCTTCTTGCGCCAACTTTTGCGCTGCAACATTGTTAGTCAAAGTATTGCTTTGAACTTCAACTGCTGCGATTTTGGTTTGGTTGACCAGTTTTTGTAGGCTTTCAATAGTGTAATTGTAAGAATCGGCGATCATACCAATCTCATCCTCGGTAACTTTAGCGCGAATAGTTAAATTACCTTTAGATACTTCTGATACTTCCTGCAATAGACTTAAAGCTCGACTTTGAATTGTTTCTTTTGCTGCTTTTTGCCGATTTTCTGCCGATTTTTGCTGTTCCAAGAGTTCTAGGCGAGTGAAAGCAAAACCAATTTGATCGGCGACTTGAATCATAAATTGTACCTCTTCATCAAGCCAAGGACGTTGAGTAGAGCATTGATGAGCAATTAGCAAGCCATTTAGTTCGTTTTCTACCACTACAGGGGCAATTAAACTTGCCTTTACCTGTAAAGACTTGAACAAGTCAAGAGATGCTTGGGTAATGTCATTAATGACTTCAATTTGACTATTGCCCTGGTAATGCTTGCTAAAATAAGCAGCAACTAGATCGGGATTTAAAATCTCAGTATTTTGGGTGACGGTAAACCCTTGAGAGACAGATTCAGCGACAACTATACCTGCCGTATCACTCTCGAACTGATAGTAAATGACTCGATTGGCGGGCAGGACTTTGTGACTTTGTGCCACAGCAATCTCTAATATTTCTGTATGCTCGGCAGCAGCAAACTGTAAGATCAGGTTTTTAATCGTTTCCAATTGTTGAGCAATTAAGGTCTGAGCTTGCACAAAGTCAAGCAACTGACTTGACATACGGTTAATGTTGTCACCTAAACGAGCAATTTCATCTGTGCCTGTAATCTGAAGATTGACATCAAAATTACCCTGACCAATTTTTTGCACAGCATCAGCAGCCAAGAGAATTGGACGTAACATTCGATTAGCTAAAGTATAGGCGATCGCGCCAACTCCTAAGGCTATAATTCCCGTTCCTAACAAGAATACCAAGCGCAGTTCTCTTCGAGAGACAAAAACTATGTCACTGTTTTGTAAATCTCCTACCAAGGTTTTTTTAAAAGTCGTCGTCTCTTTGTTAACCGAATGGGCTGCAAAGTGATAGGCAACAAAACCTAAAGCTACAGTGGGAATTGTGCCAATGGCGATCGCTAAAACGGTAATTTTAAACCGAATACTTTTTCGCTGCCACCAAGACACAGAGGAGTTGGACACCGAAGATAATTCTGAGTAGCTAGGGTTGGTCATGGAGCAAGTATTGATATAACTGGGTAATAGGTAAGAAGTAAAAAGTAAAAAGTAAAAAGTAAGAAGTAGTAGGTAATAGTTAGCTAACTTTAAATTTAGCGATGCTGCTTTGTAGCTGTTGTGCCACCCTCAATAAGTCTTTAAAGGATGCAGATACTTCCACAGCACCAGCAGCGGTTTTATTAGAGATAGTGGCAACCTGCATCATGGTTTGACTGACAAGTTTTGAGTCTTGAGACTGTTCTATAGTAGCCGAGGCAATTTGCCCCACCAACTGATTAATTTCTTGGCTCACATCGGCAATTTCAGTTAGGGAGTGGCGGGTTTTATCCACCAGTTTTGTGCCTGCAACTACCTGTTCTGTCCCAGATTCCATGGCTGCTACTACTTCATTAGTTTCTGCCTGAATCTCTGCCACCAGAGCCTCAATTTCTGCCGTTGCTGCTGCTGATTGACGAGCCAGCGATCGCACCTCATCGGCAACTACTGCAAAGCCTCGTCCTTCCTCTCCTGCGTGGGCAGCCTCAATCGAAGCATTTAAAGCCAACAGGTTAGTTTGATCGGCAAAGTTACTAATTACGTTGACCACCTTAGAAATTTTCTGGGATGACTCTCCTAAACGTTTTACTTTTTTGGCAGTTTCGGCAACGGTATCTCTAATTTCTTGGAAACCTGTCACAGTCAGATTCATGGCATCATCCCCAGCCTTTACCGTCTGGGAGGCTTTGAATACTGCTGCTTCTGCTGCTTTGGCATTAATGGCTACAGCCTGGATTGAATCGGTAATCACCTGAATCCGTTTTAAAGCTGAATTAATTTCTTGGGTTTGTACCGATGCGTCTGTAGAAAGTTCTTGAATCGAGATATCTTTGTCGCTGGTTGTAGCTGCTACTTGGGTGGCAGCAGTTTGTACCTGTGCTACTAGCTTTCTCAGACTTTCAATCGTCGCGTTATAAGAGTCCCCAATCGTACCTATTTCATCTTCTTGTACCTTTACTTGTACGGTTAAATCTCCCTGACTAACGGGATCTACCTCCATTAATAGCTCAAAGGCTCGGCGTTGGAGAGTTTCCCTAGCTGCTCTTTCGTTTTGCTCGGCTAGCTTTTGTTTTTCTAATAGCTCTACTTTTTCTAAGGTATTTCCTACTTGAGATGCTATCTGGGTTAGCAGAGTAACTTCATCTTGCTGCCAAGCTCTAGGCTGATCGCATTGGTGGGCAATTAGCAAACCAGCTAATCTGTTGTTAATCACAACAGAAGTTACTAGACTAGCAATCACAGCAAAAGGTTCTAACATCTTGAGATGACACTCATTTAAATCTGCTTGATAGATATTGGCGATCGCCTTTACTTCTCCTTGCTGATACTTTTCGGCGTAGCCTTCGGCAAAACAAGGATCATTAATCTCGGCATTCAAAGCTACAGGGTATTTTTCATCTACTGCTTCTGCTATTATCTTGCCCTGCCACTCAGCATCAAAACGATGGTAAATAACGCGATCGGCTTTAAGAACTCTTTTGCTGCTTTCTACTGTAACCTGGAGAACTCCTAAGACATCATCGGTTTGAGAGATATCTAAAGCAATTTCTCTAAGTAAACTAGAACGTTCTGCATCTTGCTTAAGACGAGCTTCATTGATTTCAATCGAATCTGCCAAAAGATTAAATGTGCTGCCTAATAAGCCCACTTCATCAGTGGAATCAACCGCAGCCCTCACTGTAAAATTGCCTTCAGAGAAATCTTGAGCTACTCTTTGTAAATTTTGAATCGGCTCGGCGATCGCTTTTCCCAAAAATTTACTCAAAGCGATGATCGCCATCAAAATAACGATTGCTAAAATTGACTGTGCCAGCAAGCTACTTTTAAGTACACTATGAATTGAGCTTAGGGAGTCGCCGTAGACTAAAACTCCTAAAGGTTGTCCAGTGTTATCGGCGATCGTTTTTGCTGCCAAAGCATATTTGTTGCCTTCAATTGTCCCTATTTGCTTGACTATTTTGCCGTTACTAGCGATCGCTAAATCTAGAATTTCTTGATTGTTAAGAGTACTATTAGCTGACGATGCAGATAAAGTAAAATCTCCCCTCGGTTGGCGTAAATAAACTGCACTATAACCCTGTTGCTCTGCAAAAGCAGCTATTGTCTTTTCTAAAATTGGTAATTTGTTGTCAGTCACCTCATCGGCTAAAACAGTTTCAATTACTTGATTTTTTACAGCTAAGTTTGCTCCTACCTGCTCTATTAATTGACTCTTTAAAGTTTCATTGAGCCAAAATCCGCCTGCACCGATAACCATAATTAATCCCCCAAAGCTAAACCAAGGAATTAAATCGGTTTTACGGTTAATTGGTAAATGATATAGTCTGCGCAACCAACCAGAATTCATTTGCAATTGACTATGTTCTTGATGTTTTAATTGAGTCGAATTATTCATAAAAACTAAAATTGGCACTAAGTGAATCTGTGTCTGTATAGAAGATAAAAGTTTTAAATAAGATTAATAAGTTTTCAAGTCTTTATATTAGTATGAATATTAGGTTCAATATATTAATTAGATATATTTCAAGGCATCGCTGTAATAATTGCTTCCCCATTTAAAACTAAAACTATATCTCCTTCAGGTCTTAGCCAATATCCTTGTAAAAAAGGTTGAAGTTGCCTCGTTATTATTGAACTTGAGGCTGATTGAATCGCCTCAATATCGCACATTTCTATATCTTCTACAGAGTCAATAACTAAGCCAAGATGAATGTTATTTTCAGGATCGACTTTAGTTTTTTCTTTGTTAGGAGATAGAACAATTGCTGGATGGTTAGAACGATTTGATTCTTGTGAATACTCAGACTCAAGACCAATTAAGTGTCCTAATTTCACCATCCAAAGAATATCTCCTCGCCAGTTATAAACACCCATAATCCAGGCTGGCAGATGGGGAATGGGTACAATTTGACCAAACTGAATTTTTAAAACTTCTGTAATCTGTCTAATGGGGAGCATTACTTTAGTATCTGAATGAAGACAAAATCTTAAAAATTGCTCTTCTCTGGTTTTGCTTGCAAGCTGCTTAGGAGAATTTGATAAGCTAACTCTAGGAAATAAATCAGACACAACTGTAAATTATTTAATGATTTTTTATCTTACTTTCTTAGTAAAAACGCTTCTAAGAAATCAACTTTTTCACTGTACGAATTAATTCTTCTCGATCTATTGGCTTAGGGATATAAGCATCAGCACCCTGCTTTTTGCCCCAGAATTTGTCCATTTCCGTACCCTTAGTAGAACAAAGAATAATCGGTATTTTACTCGTGTTTTCCGAGGTTTTGAGTTGGCGACAAATCTCAAAACCGCTACGTCCTGGTAAAACGATATCTAAGACAATTAAATCAGGATAATTCTGCTCAATTTTTTCTAATGCTTCTTCTCCACTCAAAGCAACGGATATATTAATTCCAACTTCTTTTAAACACCCTGTAATAATTGACCTCTCCGTAGCCGAGTCATCAACAATCAATGTATATCCCATAATCATTCTTATTCCCAGTTATTGATAATTGTGCTGAATTGTGAGCGGTTGTCGTTTCATACTTTTAAATTAAAAAGATTAAAATTTTGTGGGCAATATATATAGTTATATAGTTCCCTTTAATAGCATCAAATTGACGATAAGTAAAAACTGCTTAATATTTTCTCTTGCCACACAGCAAATTTTTTTACCAAGAAATATTGTTCTCTTAATTTTTCTTCTGGACTACATATTTATTAATAGTTTCTAAAACCTGTTCTGGTTGAGCAGGTTTAGCCAAAAAATCCGTCGAGCCTACCATTTTGGCTCTAACTCGATCGACAATGCCATCATTACCTGTAATAATGACAATGGGAGTGTTTTTAAAAAAAGATAGTTTACGTAGCTGGGAACAAATTTCATAGCCGTTAGTATTTGGCATGACTAGATCTAAAAAAATCAAATCTGGTTTACGACTGAGCAAAACTGCGATCGCTCTCAAGCCATCCATTTCCTGTACAAATTGGTATCCAGCTTCGGTAATAATACTCTCCATAGTCTGACAAATACTGGGACTGTCATCAATACAGGCAATGGTCAAGCGACGGGGAGTTTTGGTTTTAAATAGCTGTTGGGCAACTGGCGCAGATACAGGAGGCGCAATATCGCCAATTTCACCTAGCTGTACTAGACCTAGCTGAATATATGGCAGTAAAGAGCGTGTTACGGTAACTACGTCTCGCTTCATCCGCACACTTAGATCCCGCAGACTTTGTTGACCATCCAATAAGTGAGTCAGATTTTGATAAACTTGAGCAGAAGTTCTTTTCTGTAAAGCCTCTGGCTGAAGAATAATTGGCGCCATATCAGGAGAGCGATCGGCTATTTTGGCATCTTGCCAAGCTGAATACAGCTTGTTTGCTTCCTTGATAACCTGTTCGGCATCGATCAAAATTAACCTAGTGGTTAGTAAATTGTCTTTGATTGATTCACAAGTCACATCCATTGCTTGGGTCACATCAAACAAAATTTCAATTACCGTAGCCGTAATTGCTTTTGTAGCCCGATCGCGACTGATTTTGTTTTGATCGATCCAAACTGATAAAAGCTGATATTCCCAGGAGATTCTAGATTCTTCTTGGGCAATATTAGCTAGAGCTAACTGAATTTCTTCGACATGAGCTAATCTTTCTGGACAATAAGCAACAACGTGTCTTCTCCATCTTCTAACGGGGTGTTTCCCTCCGCTAGCGTATACAATACGCCCTAAATACAGATAAAATACCCAAGTACGATTTTGAGTATCGGAGATGACTAACTGACCACTAAACCGAGATTCTTTGAGAGACTCAAAAAGTTCAATTTGTTTAGTAGCCGTAAAGTGTTGAATATGAGTCCGAGTATGACTAGCTCCAGTTTTGGCAGTCGTCATTATAAACTTCCTCGTATAAAATAATCGCAATTTACTAATAAAATGCTGCTCAACATTAATTACGGTTGAAGGATCTTTTAGTAAATACCTAGGTGTAGTTGCTTCTCATCAAATAGCGATAAAAAACCTATGCTGCGATCTGAAATTAAATTAAGCTAATCTCAATTTTATAGTTCCCCAAAATTTAGGTAATGCGATCAAATTTATTAATATTTTTTCTTTAACTATCTAAGGTTACGTAGCTGAATGGGATTTCAATAGTTTCAGTAATTAATTTGGAACGAAAGATTAAGGATTTGAGTTCTGACGTGCGCAACAACAGTAAATAAATAATTCTGGAGTTTCTCAGAAACATTTGCATCTATTGATCGTCAAGAATATTGAAGCGCAAAATCAAAAATAAAATTTATATATAAAATTTATATCAAAATTCATTTTGCGCTATTGGTATTTTAAATCATTAATCTTTTAGAATTCCAGGAACTAAATACAGTGTCACTACAATCTATGAACTCTTTAAACAAGCATTTAAAATTATTGGTTTCTTTGGCTAGCATTCCTAGCTTGGCATTAGTTTTTTGGAGTAGTGCCAGCAATGCCAATGCCCTGCCTGTAAAAAACCTAGACTTTAACAGCATTCAGCAGTTACGTCAGGCAATTAGCCAAACTAAAGAACCCCCAGAAGTAATAATTAATCAACCTAACAGTCGTAGTTCTCCTTCATCTCCTACTTCTACCAGAAGTGCTGATACTAGATTTACCTGCCAACTAGTTAATGGTGAATATACGGTAATGTACTCCCCCGAAAGCCAACCTAATCAGGCATATCCTTGGGCAATTCCTAGTGAATTAGGTGGTGGTTGGACTCCCAAAAAACGCTGTGACGCTATCACTAGCCGTTTTGAAACCTATCGTCAAGATGGACTGCTAGAGTTGTCTACTGGCGTTGAAAATGGCTACGATACCATCTGCGTGACAACTCAGCTAGACCCTACTGACTGCCGTCTAATTTTGACTGTTCCCCCTGGACAAGATCCTCAGTTGACTCGCGATCTGATTTTTGACAACTTATTAGTTGCTGATGATGGTCAGCAAACTCAAGGTGTTTATACCTTTGGTGATAGTCAATCTGGGGGAAATATTTTAGATGAAGTGGGTAAAGTCATTGGGGGTAATTCTGGCAATAATGGCAAGCGTCGTTCACCCAAAAATATTAACCTCAAACCGTTTCTCGATCCTGCTGATGGTGGTACAGGACAGCGACTAAATAAAAGTAGCTTTGTGCCTGCTCGTCCTAATAATTCCGATCGCAAGCCAGCTATTTTTAAGTAAAAAGTAGTCAAGGGGTACTACATGCGGGCAAGCCCTTTGTCGCAGGGAGTAAGAAGTAATAAATAGGTAAAAGATAATATTCCTTTTATCTATTTAGACCCGCAGCATTTTAGTATTATTACGCAGATAAACATTTTCTTGTCTTAGTATCTTATTTTCACACTGGAGAGAATTAAGCTTTCTTTGGGCTTTCTTAAACAAGTTCTGACAAGTTTGTAAACTCTTATTTTGACGATCGCTTTGTTGCTTTTTGGCACGCTCTTGAATAAACTGGGCGATCAGCCAGCGATATTTTAATTTTAGTTCGTGAAGACCTTTATTTAATTCAGACTGTAGATGATTAATTTCGCGATCGCAATTTTCTAACTGTTGGCTCAACCGCGCTATCTCACTATTTTTCTGTTCTATTTCTGCCTCTTTTTGCTGGAGTAAAGTTTCTGTTTGCATTGCTGCCAAGCGATCGCGACATTCGCTTTTAATAGCTGTGACTTCTTGCTTTTGCTCTCTAATAATTAGCTTTAATTGTTTGATTTGAGATTCTTGTTGTTCTGCACTTAGCTGTTGCTTTTCAATTAATAATTTATAGCTGTTTTGAATCCATTCATGTTGTTTTTTGAAGGCTCTTCGGGTTGCTTCATACTTAATTGTATTTAATACTGCTTCTTTTAAATAACCATAATATTTACTTTTAATTTTAATTAATAATGAATCATAATTAGTTGCCAAATGACGCAACTCATCACAGTTTGCCCGAATATAATTAACTGTCTCGCTACTTCTTGAATCAACAAAATAAGCTCCATAACCTTCTCCTTGAGGAGAAAAACAAATAATTTGATCTTTCCAGCTTTTGATAATTTCTTGTAGACTACTTCTATACTTAGTTACGGTCATAATAATTATTTCTCATACATGGGTCAATATCTAAAAAGCTTAATTTTTAAAATTGTATTACCAAGGTTAATAATTAATTGTTTGTCGCTAAATATATCAAGGATAACTTACTCATTTCCAAGTTTTATTAATTAATATTAATTTGGCTGTTTCAATCAATTGGACTATAGTTCAGCATTTCACTTAGGTTATGTTGAGCTAAATATTGTTCTAGCCAAGCTCTTTTTAATAAATCAAGAGTAGAAGCTTTTGTGGCTAGGGTATATTCCCACTGAACGCCTTTCCACCAGCTAATATAATTAGCTAAATCATCATAAGCTTCTTCAACTGCACTTTCTCCAGTTAATTGATGATATTTTTGTTCTCTAATTGAAGTAGTAAAAGTTTCCAAGTCTCGCTGAAACTTGCTGAACTCTTGCGAATTCTTGGTTAAGTTATCAATAAAATAAACACATTTCGACCAAGAATTTTTGCTTCTAAAATCATACTGTTTGTTTTTAAAAATAGGAAAAAATAGTTTGAGTTCTTGAAGATCCTCAACTTCTCCTAAAGCGTAAGTTTTGGCTTTAATAATTTTCAAAGCAAAATCTTTTGGGCAAGTATAAATATCTAAGGATGAAATAAGCTCTAAGTTTTCACCTTCTCGGATAGAAGTCAATCGCTCTAAATCAATTTGTGATAAACCTAGCTCTAGACACCGCTGATATTCTGCTTCTAATGTTGCCAAAGGAGAATTTAACTTAACTCTTACTATTCCTGCAATTTGATATTGTTTTAGCCTTCGTTGCAGGTCTACATATTTCATTAGTTGCGTTTTGGTTGATGATCATAACTAAGAACTCAATATTAGGTATAACTTTAAAACCCGATCTTGCTCAAGGGTATTTATACTAAATTCTTTTCAAGCAAATAGTATTAAGTAAGTAATAGGTAAGTAGGTGGGTGGAATTAAATGTAAAACAAGCGTAAGCAAGATATTACGATCTATTTTTTTTATTCATTACTCGTTACTCGTTACTCAAGTAACGAGACTATCTTCTAATTAAGGCGTTGGTAATTTAAGGTATGATTTTGTGGTAGTGCGATCGCTAACCAAGTAATCAATCACAATTTTGAAAATCAATGCAATGCCCTGAATGCAAATCTAAGCACATTCACAAAAATGGCAACAAGAAAGGTAAACAAAACTACATTTGTGTGGATTGCCAAAGGCAATTTCTAGATTGTTATCAAACACACAGAGGTTACTCGAACGAGTTTAAACATGAGTGTTTAAAAATGTATGTTAACGGTATGGGTTTAAGAGCAATAGGAAGAGTGAAGGGCGTAAGTCATGTTGCAATAATGAATTGGGTTAGAGAAGTAGGAGAATTGTTACCTGATGCCTATGAGCCTGAAAACATTCCTCAAGTGGGAGAATTAGATGAGTTAGAAACATTCGTGGGTTCTAAAAAAGCGGCAAGACCCCGCGTCGCCGACAGGCGCAAGGGAACGCTTGCCAAGAAAACAAGATTTGGCTGTGGACGGCCGTAGATCATTTCCAACCAGGTATTTTAGGATGGGTTATTGGAGACCATAGTGCAGCAACATTCAAACCATTATGGGATATGCTCAGTAAATGGAAGTGCTATTTTTACGTGACAGACGGCTGGAAAGTCTATCCGAACTTTATTGCTGATGGCGACCAGATTGTTAGTAAAACTTACATGACTCGTGTTGAAGGTGAGAATACTAGGCTCAGACATTATCTAGCTCGTTTAAAACGAAAAACCCTTTGTTATTCCAAATCTAAAACAATGCTCAGACATTCGATTCGATTACTTATTCATTATCTTCAATTCTGGGATGTTCCTGTTCCTTGTATCAAAAATAATTTTCGTTGTTAGCGATCGCTTTCTCTTTTTCATACCCTGATTTACCAACGCCCTAATTAATTTGTCCTACCTACTTAGTGGGTAGTTTTCTGTGACTACGAACTACCTACTACGAACTACAAACTCAAGGTCTAATTGTTCTAGAATAATGAGCAATACAGGGACTTCCCCAAGCAACTTTTCTAGCAGGAATGCTTTTCATGACGCTGCTTCTGGCTCCAATAACGCTATTTGAGCCGATATTTATGCCCGCAGCAATAAAACAATCGGTAGCTATCCAAACACCATTACCAATTGTGATGGGTGCGGTAATTAGAGCAAATGATTTGTCTTTGATATCGTGGCTACCAGTACAAAGATAAGATTTTTGGGAAATGACACAGTGAGAGCCAACTACGATCCGATCTACGCCGTAAAACACAACGTCATCGCCAACCCAACTATAATCACCGATTTCTACTTTCCAAGGATAAGTAAAACGAGCGGTAGGGCGAATCACTACACCTTTGCCTATTTTTGCCCCAAAAAGACGCAACAAAAAACAGCGAAAAGTGTTGAGGTTATGAAGACTTAGAGGAAAAGCGATCGCCTGCACTAGCCACCATAGTATTACAACCCAAGTCGATCTACCCCGCTCAAAGTTAGAAAGGTCATAGGTACGCAGATCGACTAAAGGTTTCTCGTCAAGATATAAATCATGCTCTATATCTATATTTATCTGGTCATTTTTGCTCATGAGCATACAAAAACATATTCAAATTAAAATTTGCTCTCAATGCACACCAATAAGTAACTAATCTGTGAGCGTTGGTCAAGACAACTTACTCAAAAAGCTCAATAACTTTTTAGTTCTTTTAGTTAATAAAGTTCGACGATAAGTATCAGCAGCCTGTTTAATGGCACTTGCTTGAGTAGGATAGGGGTGAATAACGGTAGCCAGCTTACTCAATCCCATTTTGCCAATCATCGCCGTAGTAATCTCGCTAATCATTTCTCCACCGTGAGGGGCAACTATGGTTGCTCCTAAAATTTCGTCTGAACCTTTTTGATGGAGAATTTTAAGAAAGCCGCCCGTTTCCCCATCTGCCAAGGCGCGATCGACTTCATCAAAGTTAATTTTAATGGTGTTGCAGTCAATTCCTTTTGCCTGTGCTTCTGATTCATACATTCCCACATGAGCAATTTCAGGATCGGTATAAGTTACCCAAGGCATAACTAGATCGCTGAGTTTTGATTTGCCCAAACCAAAGGGGGAAAACAATGTATTTTTAATCACAATTCGCGCAGCAGCATCGGCAGCATGGGTAAATTTCCAGTTCATGCAAATATCCCCCGCAGCATAAATTTTGGAGTTGGTAGTTTGTAAATTGTCATTTACCTTTACTCCTTTTCTGGGGTCATATTCTACTCCTGCTGCCTCTAAACGAAGACTTTCCACATTGGGCTGCCTACCTGCACCAGCCAAAATTTCATCGACTACAATTGATTCTTGCCCACCATTACCTTTGAAGCTAATCATTTTACCTTCTACACTTTGCTTAATTCCCTGTAGCTGGCAGTTTAAAACCAAATGTATACCTTCTTTGACAAATGCCTGTTGTACTATCTCTGCTGCGTCTGAATCTTCTTTATCGAGTAAATGAGAACCTTTGTGAAATAAAATGACTTCACTACCCAAACGATGAAAAGCCTGAGCCAATTCGCAACCAATTGGACCTCCGCCAATTACCGCTAGCCTTTTGGGTAATGCTGTAAGCGAAAAAACATTTTCATTAGTTAAATATCCGACTTCTTCTATCCCTTCAATCTTAGGTCTTACTGCCCTCGCGCCAGAAGCAATTACCGCCTTTTTAAACTTAAGGGTTTGCCCGTTGACAATGATAGTATTCTCATTTTCAAAACTTGCTTCACCAAAAAAAACATCAACTCCTGCTTTTTTAGCTGCCACAGCCGAATCAACTGGACTAATTTTAGTTCTTACCTGACGCATCCTTGCCATTACTTTAGGGAAATCAACCTCAATCGTTTCTGGAGGTTGAACCCCATAAGGCAAAGACTCTTTCATGTTTGCTACCACACGAGAAGAACGAATTAGGCACTTTGAGGGGACACAGCCTACATTTAAACAATCTCCGCCCATGAGGTTTTTTTCGATCATAGCGACTTTCAAACCAATATCCAATCCTGCTGCACCTTTGGCTGTAACTAGTCCTGCTGTACCTGCACCAATCACAACCAAATCATAACAATCTACGGATTTAGGATTTGCCCAGTCTGGGGGATGAACGTTAGCCAGCAACTGCTGATTGTATTCATCCATAGGAGAAATGGTTACTGCATGATCTTGTTTGTTCATATTTAAGTTACCTGTAAATAAAATTTATTAGTAAGGGCGATTCGCGAATCGCCCCTACATTAGTAATCAAGAAGCCTGTTGTTCACCAGCATCAACCTTATCAATCGACTCGTCTAAAGCTTTACGAGCAATTTTGGTAACGTAGAGAGTGACTGCTACTGTGGCAATAAAGCCAATAATGCGAATAGTCCATTGGGCTATAGGATTAGCTTCAGGTTGTGTTTCTCCGCCAATTGTGGCGATACTTCCAGCTAAAGAACCAATATATACATACATAATTGTGCCTGGAATCATTCCCACTGAACCCAGAACATAGTCTTTTAAAGATACTCCCGTCACGCCTAGTCCATAATTTAAGAGATTAAATGGAAAAATAGGTGATAATCGGGTCAAAAGCACAATTTTGAGTCCTTCTTTACCTACAGCTTGGTCGATCGCCTTAAATTTTTGATTGCCTGCAATTTTTTTGGATATCCAGCCTCTTGCTAGATAACGACCCACTAGAAAGGCCAAAGTTGCCCCAACAGTTGCCCCAAAGAAAACGTAGATTGAACCTTGAATAATACCAAATAGTACTCCTGCACCAAGAGTCAGAACTGAACCAGGCAGAAAAGCTACCGTAGCCACAATATAAATTAATATAAAAGCAATGGGCGCGATCGCGCCTAAATCATCAACCCATTGCAGGGCATTACGTAGCAGTTCTTGAGGATTAAAGCCCCCATTACTGGCTGCTTCTTGTGCTTGGGCTGGTGCAGCAACTAATAACACTCCAATCAAAAGGAGGATAATGATTCTCAAATCTTTGATTTTCATAACTTTTGAGAGGGAAGATTGCCTCTACTTTAACTTCATAATTAAATTTCTCAAGACTTACTTAAAATGAGCTTAGAACTTAACTAGCTGTTAATTAATTTTGTACTTGTTTCCTGACTTGTTCCCCGTGGGTCTAATAATTCAAATAGGACAGAAAGCTGGTATGTTATGGGGAGACAAATAACAAGAAACATCGAGGTTTACTTTTTTTAGGAATGAGTTACCAGAGAGTTTTATTAAAACTAAGTGGCGAAGCTCTGATGGGCAACTTAGGCTATGGTATCGATCCCACAGTGGTCGCAGAGATCGCTCAAGAAGTCGCCGATATTGCTAAAAGTGGTGTGCAGGTTGCCATCGTTGTTGGTGGAGGGAATATCTTTCGGGGTATGAAGGCTTCTGCTGCGGGCATGGATCGGGCTACGGCTGATTATATTGGTATGATCGCCACTGTCATGAATGCCATGACTTTGCAAGATGCCTTAGAGAGAATTGGTATTGCCAATCGACTACAAACTGCTATTTCGATGCAGGAAGTCGCTGAACCCTATATTCGTCGTCGGGCAATTCGTCATTTAGAAAAAGGGCGAGTAGTTATCTTTGGTGCAGGTTCAGGAAATCCTTTTTTCACTACTGATACCACTGCTGCGCTTAGAGCAGCGGAAATTGATGCAGAAATTATTTTCAAAGCCACTAAAGTAGATGGAATTTATGATTCTGACCCCAAAAAGAATCCCCAGGCTCATCGCTATCAAAGTTTGACCTACAATCATGTACTAACTAATGAATTAAAAGTAATGGACAGTACGGCGATCGCTTTATGTAAAGAAAATGATATTCCTATATTAGTATTCGATCTTTCTGTTAATGGTAATATTATGCGTGCAACTAAAGGGGAATCTGTCGGCACTATTGTAGGAGGAAGCTGTGAAGTTATCTGAAATAAAGGAACGTATGCAAAAGACAATTGAGGCAACTCAAAGGTCTTTTAACACTATTCGTACAGGAAGGGCAAGCACTTCTTTATTAGACCGCGTTATGGTGGACTATTATGGCGCAGAGACTCCCTTAAAATCTCTGGCTAACTTAAGTACTCCCGACGCGACCACAATCATGATTCAGCCTTATGATAAAGGCAGTATGGGTCAGATTGAAAAAGCAATTTCTCTTTCTGATATTGGCTTAACTCCCAATAACGATGGAAATTTGATTAGGCTTAATATTCCTCCTTTGACCAAAGAGCGTCGTCAAGAACTAGTTAAGACAGCAAGCAAGTTAGCTGAAGAAGGTAAGGTGGGAATTCGTAATATTCGTCGTGATGCGATCGATGATGTGCGTAAACAGGAAAAAAACAGCGATATTTCTGAGGATGAGTCTAGAGATTTGCAGGATGAAATTCAAAGCGTTACTGATGAGTTTAATCAGAAAATTGATGATTTGCTAGCTGTTAAAGAGAAAGATATTTTGACTGTTTAGATTTTAGGAGATTTATAAGAAAGTTATACCTTGTAAGGTGGGCAAAAGCATTTTTAAGTGCGTTGAAAAGTTAAACTTCAATATTGCCCACCCTACTAACTCAACCCAAAAGCGCAGTAAGTCAACAACTTTTTTTTTAGGGTTAAAATATAGACCGTATTTTATAAGAATAATGCGGTCTATAACTTCTATGACTGAAGATGATAATCCCCAATTCTTACTGTTTGCTCAACATGGCTGGGCTGATACGGGCAAAGCAATTGGTAAATTAGCACAGATAGCAACAGCTAATTCTTCTACACTGGTTATCGCACCTAGCTTGGGGTTAATTAAAACTTTTATTAGAATTGAGCCTTTAATTAAAAGATTAGAGCAAATTGCTACTCAGGTAATTAGCAATTATCCTCATGTCCCGCTCAAAATTATGGGACATTCTATGGGAGGGATATTATGGTTAGAAGTGCTAAATCGCAATCCTCAATGGTGGCATAAAGTTCATTCACTGATCTTATTAGGATCTCCCGTTGGTGGCTCAAATGTAGCTCGCATCATCGATCCTCTGGGTATTGGCGTTGGTACAGCTAGAGATTTGGGAAAAAATCGTCGGGATCTGGCTGAAAGAATTGCTCAACAAATTCCCACACTTTCGGTTGCTAGCGACATCGATCTCGGCAGCGATGGTTTAGTAACGGTAGAAAACACCAAATTTGCTTATGCTAACTGGCTGCTGATCTTTGGTGTTCAGCACGATGCCATGAGATATCATGCTGATATAATTCCTATAATTCAAGACTTTTGGAAAAACCCTCAACTAGGATTACCTGCTGAAGACAACGCTAGCCAGTTTATTCAGCGTTTACGTTCTGTACCTGGTATGACTGATACAGCTTACCATAACTTTGAGCGATCGCAAATTGTCGCTGGCTTTAGTGACGGCACTACCTTGCACACCTGGAAAAATATATTAGGCATAAATCATGTTTACGTTGGCAACTATAGAAAAGAGTGTCTTTATGCTGGATACGTCGGTTTAATCCATAATTTTGGATTACGTCAAGCCGTTAAAGAGATTCAACAGTATATTTCTGAAAACTAGCTGAAGTTTTTCTGCTGAATTACTTGACAAGCTTAGGGATAAAGTTGCTATACTGTTTCTGTTGTAAAACGTTGGGGTGTCGCCAAGCGGTAAGGCATCGGTTTTTGGTATCGACATTCCTAGGTTCGAATCCTAGCACCCCAGTAAGGTAATTCATCATCAAGCTCCTGCAAGAGTTATACAAACTAAGGGATATTCTAAAACCAGATTTTAATTAATTCTGGCAACAATACTTATCAATAAAATATTATTCGCGCTGTTCGGGTCGCAGCAAAATTATCGTGAGAACTCCTGAAATAATGATAAATCCCACGTTAATTGCCAACAAGAATAGTCCGCCAAAACCCATTAAAGGATTTTTGGACAAGAAAGCAATACCCGCAGCAGCGATCGCCGGTACTAAAGCCAAAGCAGCCACTACTCCAACCAAGGTATCTGTTTTCTGCTTAACTAAAGCGATCGCTCCAGAAATCCCTGCTGCCATTGCTGCAATAACGCTATACCATCCTGGCTTTACTCGTTCTTCTAATAAGTTCTTATTGAGCAGATTAGTTTCTGCGGGAATCACAAGAGTAATATTTAAGATCCAGGTAGTCAACATGGCAAAAATCATTGCTATTAAGAAGCCGAGAAATGCGGTAGTCAAACCTCTTAATGCTAACCGAGGTTTTCTGATTACTATTGCCAAAGAAACTAAACCCAAAGGTGGCAATGCAGGAGCAATAACCATCGAACCAATCAGGATGGGTACTGAATCAGTTAATAAAGCAACTGCTGCTAACACCCCAGCCATAGCCATAAAGACCAAGTAAGAAGAAGTTAGTTTTGCCTGCTGAGTAATTTTTTCAATAATGCGATCGCTAACTAACGGTTTAGAAGTCACATGATTACATAATATTAATATTCTGAATATATTATCATCACTCTGATTCTTGCAAATTGCTTTCGGTTTAATACTCTAAATTACCCACGTCAAAACAGCTAAAGACTAATTCATTAGAACAAGCGATCGCAAATAAACATGGCAATGACCGAAAAAGTATCGCAGTACGTTAATCGGTTAGCGGTGCGACCCCCTAAAGGGTTCGACAGTTTGCTTATGCCGACGAGGCTTATAAAGGGCGGACGCAGGTTCCGCCCACAGCCCCTTGGGAACCCGTCCACCGCAACTGTCTCACCGCGTCGCCGACAGAGGTCAGACCCCGCGTCGGCGTAAGACGCAAGGGAATGCTGACCTAGCAAGACAAAGGCGCACTTCCGCATGTACGCGCACCAAGAAAGTAAAAAGTAGCCAAGGTGTACCCACCGCAGGGAGTGTTTTAACACAGCCTCGTACTGCGGTATATCGTATGGCGCAAAAATAAACGTTTAACATTTAGCATTTAATGATGAAATCTAATCAAAACCAGGAACAAAAAACTTTTGAACCTCTTCGCATTGAGGCTGAACAATTACTATCCGCAGCACTAAATAACAAAATTCACATCAACAAGGTTGAATGCCTAACAGAAAAGGGAAGACGGAATTTGCTACTGCGATGCTTTATCAATTTAGTTGGGGATTTGCCTTCAAGCTTCATTATTAAAAAGGTGGAGACAGAAAACTATAATCCCGATCGTGCTGACTCTTGGGATACAAGGCGTTTGTTCAATGATTGGACGGGTTCTCAATTCTTAAACACCATACCCAGCGAGTTTAAACATAGTCCTGACTTTTACGGAGGCGATCGCCATTTAGGTATGATTGTTTTAGAGGATGTGCAGCATGACAATAGTTTGGTTGAACCATTGCTAGGAAGCGATCGAGATCGCGCAGAATGGGCATTACTTCAGTATGCAGCTTGCTTGGCTCAGCTACATACCGATACCCTCGGTAAAGAAGCCCAATTCGAGGAACTATATAAGACAATCTCTCCAGAGATGAAATTTACTAAAGCTAGTGTGAATATCCGCCAGCATCAGTCTAGGCTAGAAAACTTAGGGATTCATCCTGAAAGCGATTGGTTGCGTGACTTAGAAGCGATCGATAAAACAGTGAGTTATCCTGGTGAATTTTTGGCATATATTCATACCGATGCCTGTCCCGATAACGTTTTGGATACAGGTAACGAGTTAAGATTAATTGACTTTGAAACTAGTTGTTTTGGTCACGCCTTTATTGATGCTGCTTGTGGCAGAATGATGTTTCCTAGCTGTTGGTGTTCTAAACGCTTACCTCAAACTATGATTCAACGAATGGAGGATACTTATCGGGCAATACTTATTCAACATTGTCCAATTGCAAAAGATGATGGGATCTTTGAGACAGCTTTGGTTAATACCTGTGGTTTTTGGCTTTTGTATACATTATCGCGACATTTTGATACTGCTTTAGAAAAGGATATAGATTTTGGAATTTCTACCATTCGCCAGCGAATTTTAGCTCGGTTGTCAGCTTTTGTAGCCACATCTCAAGAATTTAATCAGCTTCCAAGCTTGCGCGATACATCCAGTCGGCTTTTAGATCTCCTGCATCAGCGTTGGTCAGATGTCCCTGAACTACAACTCTATCCAGCATTTGACTCATTGAGATTAGCAATATGACTTATTTTTAAGACTTAAAATA
Source organism: Waterburya sp. (assembly GCA_965218345.1). Classification (GTDB taxonomy): domain Bacteria; phylum Cyanobacteriota; class Cyanobacteriia; order Cyanobacteriales; family Xenococcaceae; genus Waterburya. Next base: position 1,768,491 of record CBDCKS010000002.1, on the reverse strand, counting down.
ATCTGGAAGGCTAATTATTTTTGCTTTTTGTCCTTCAAAAATGACTATAGGGATTACTTTATTTAGAACAGCGTTAGTGATACCATCTCGCATTTGTTTAAAGAATTTGTTGTCAGGTAAATTATCTGTAAATTCCTCAACCGTACTTACTTTATGAACGTAGTCTCCGCTATTGTCTTTGACGGTAATAATTGCCTTTGAGCCACTATCGGCAATAGTTTTACACTGTGCTGTGATTGATTCCTGGTTGAGACTTAGATATTCTTCAGCTTTCATTTTAGGACGAGAAGTTTTCCTCCTAATTGTACTGTAAGCTAATTTACCTTGAAATTGCGATCGCTATTAATAAAATACAGTAATACGTATTAATGTTAGGACATTTTAAACTTGCTACTTGCTACTTTCGAGCAGATATCTTATGTGTCCTAATTTAACTTTGTACGGCTATACATTGGTTGCTAATGAGTAGGGTGATGAAAGAGAAATTGTATAAAATGGCGCAGAATTAAGCCTATACTCAGCACTTTTGCTTAAGAAAAATAGGAAAAAATCCAAAACGTTGTATAAAGCAAAGATGCTTCCACTAAACTTACAGGTAGAATTCGCGCTGAGGTAAAAACTTATGGATAAACTTGCACTTTGGCAACGCTATCAAGACTGGCTTTATTACAACGAAGATTTAGAATTGTATTTAGATATTAGTCGCATTACTTTTGATGATGCCCTAATCAAAGAACTAGAACCCAAGTTCGCTAAAGCATTTAAAGACATTGAAGCTTTAGAAGGTGGTGCGATCGCTAATCCCGATGAAAACCGCATGGTAGGTCATTATTGGCTCAGAGATCCCAATCTTGCCCCTACTGATGAACTAAAACAGGATATCATCGACACCAATAACAGCGTGCTGGAATTTCAACAGAAAGTTCACAGTGGCGAGATCCATCCTCCCCAAGGGGGCAAATTTACCGATATTCTCTCCATTGGTATTGGTGGATCGGCTTTAGGCCCGCAATTTGTGGCTCAAGCACTGGCACCTGCTGATGCACCTCTAGATATCCACTTTATTGATAATACTGACCCCGCGGGGATTGATAAGGTTTTAGCGAGTATTGGCAATCGCTTAGAAACTACCTTGGTTTCGGTTATCTCCAAGTCTGGGGGGACTCCTGAGACTCGTAACGGCATGATTGAGGTAAAAAAATTCTATCAAGATTGTAATCTCGATTTTGCTGCTCATGCTTTTGCAATTACAGGCAAAAGCAGTAAACTAGAGGCGATCGCCGAACGGGAAGGCTGGTTAGCCATTTTTCCGATGCGTGATTGGGTTGGGGGACGTACTTCGGAATTGTCTCCAGTGGGTTTAGTCGCTGCTGCATTACAGGGAATTGACATTAGAGCGATGTTGGAAGGAGCAAAAACTATGGATGCTCTAACCCGCAAACATAGTCTTAAGGAAAATCCCGCAGCTTTGTTGGCAATGGCTTGGTATTGTGCTGGACATGGCAGAGGGGAAAAAGATATGGTGATTCTCCCTTACAAAGATAGTCTCTTGCTTTTTAGTCGCTATCTTCAACAGCTAATTATGGAATCTTTGGGTAAAGAAAAAGATTTAGATGGTAAGGTAGTAAATCAGGGTATTGCGGTCTACGGTAACAAAGGCTCAACCGACCAACACGCCTATGTTCAGCAATTACGAGAAGGGGTGAATAACTTTTTTCTTACCTTTATTGAGGTGCTAGAAGACAGAACTAGAGACTACGTGGAAATTGAACCAGGTATTACTTCTGGAGACTATTTAAAGGGATTCTTATTAGGCACTCGTACCGCCCTAAATGACAAGCAGCGCGATTCTATCACGATTACTATCCCCAAAGTAAACGAGCGTATTGTGGGTGCTTTGATTGCCCTTTACGAACGGGGAGTTAGTATTTATGCGTCTTTGGTTAATATCAATGCCTATCATCAGCCAGGTGTAGAAGCAGGAAAAAAAGCTGCTGCATCAGTCTTAGATCTGCAAAAAAAGGTAGTAGAAGCTTTGAAACAAAGTTCATCTCCTTTATCTCTGGCAGAGTTAGCAGATAAGGCTCATGTAAGTGACGAGATTGAAACCGTTTACCAAATTCTGCGTCATCTTAATGCTAATAAGCGCGGTGTTGTGATAGTTGAAGGTAATATTGGTCAACCAAATACTATTAAAGTTGCTTGGCAAGCTTAAGGTTACAAAAGTTAGGCACTAAATATAAAAAAGCGTTACTTGATAACAAGTGACGCTTCAAAAGCAAAATCTTTCAAGAGAATAAAGCTTTATTCACAATATGACCCTTCAACAAATTTTATGAGCGCTAAAAATCCGAATTTAGGGCTGACAAAAATTACAATCTTGCTAGCCAGCACGCTTACGGTAATGTCAGGAGCTACCATTGCGCCTTCTCTACCTGCTATGCAGGCGAACTTTTCAGACGTTACCAACTCCGAGTTTTGGGTACGGCTAGTACTGACAGTGCCTGCCCTATTTATTGCATTTGGTTCGCCTATTGCTGGGCAACTGGTTGATAAAATTGGTCGCAAGCCCCTATTGTTGAGTTCTGCAATTCTGTATGGCTTCGCTGGCGGTTCGGGTTTTGTACTGAATTCGATTTTTGCTATTCTCGTCGGACGGGCGCTGCTAGGGTTGGCAGTCGCAGGAGTGATGGTCAGTGCTACAACTTTGATTGCAGATTATTACCAAGGCGACGCAAGAGCAAACCTCATGGGTTTGCAAGCTGCATTTATGGGCTTTGGCGGGGTTCTATTTCTCTCAGTGGGTGGATTTATTGCCGATTTAAACTGGCGGTTTCCCTTTTTAATTTATCTATTTTCATGGCTATTAATACCTGGTATTGTGTTTACCATATACGAGCCATTACGACCCAAAACTAACATTGCAGACACAAGTACAACACTACACGCAGCAAAGCTTCCTATAAAGCTGCTAGTGCTAATATACACTTGCGTGATGCTACAGCAAATTGTCTTTTACTTAATTCCAGTACAATTGCCCTTTTACCTCGAACAGCTTTCAGGAGCAGGAGCTACTCAGACTGGACTGGCGATCGCTTTTTCTATCCTTTTTAGTGCCTTTGCTTCTATGAACTATGGCAGATTCAAAAAGCGCTTTAGTTTTATCAAGATTCTGGCGATCGCTTTTGGACTAATAGGTTTGGGCTATTTTGGTATTGGGTTGGTTAGCAGCTATTGGCTTATACTACTAGTATTAATCCCGACTGGGATCGGATTGGGTTTAATGATGCCTAACCTAAATGTTTGGACTGCTAATGAAGTTCCAGAAACTTTGCGAGGAAGGGCGCTAGGAGGTCTTACTACATTTATGTTTTTAGGTCAGTTTCTTTCTCCCATCGTTTCTCAACCAATTAGACAAAACTTTGGTATGACAGCAACTTACGGATTTGTAGGAGTTTCTCTAATAGTACTAGCTGCTCTACTGTGGATATATAGAAAACAAATTTGTCGTATAGTGGACAGCACCGTTGGAACTGCAATCTCTTCAAAGAATTTAAAAGTTAGGTAGAGTTTGAAATCTAGTATCCAAATTCAGTTTTTATTTTGTCTAAGTAGAGCGAGTTTACAAATTCAATTAGGCTAAAAATTAAGGCATTTCAGATCACACCACGATCAGATCATCCTGCACAGTAAAATTTGAGCTAGCTCATTACTAATATTTCTTCGGCATCTAAAATAGACCAGACTTCTTGCATCAAAGTATCTAATCCTGAGCGAGTTACTGCCGAGACATGGAAGATTGACACAGAAGTAAGCTCTTGTAGTTCGGCGCTCAAAAGTTCCAAACTTTCCGAATCTACCGCATCTATTTTATTAAAAGCAACAATTTGGGGGCGTTCAGGCAGTCCATGACCATAAGCTGCTAGTTCTTGTTGAATTGTTTGATAGTCGGCTATGGGGTTTTCAGCCGTGGCATCAATCAAATGCAGCAGTATCCGAGTGCGTTCGATGTGGCGCAAAAATTCATGACCCAAACCTATACCTTCAGAAGCACCAGAAATTAACCCAGGAATATCTGCAAACACTGTACCATCTCCCGTCGGCTTACGTACCACCCCCAGATTGGGGACAAGGGTTGTAAAAGGATAGTCTGCTACTTTCGGTTTAGCTGAAGATAAAGAGGATATTAAAGTGGATTTTCCTGCATTGGGTAAGCCAATGATTCCTACTTCGGCAATCAGCTTTAATTCTAGGCGTAACCGTTTAGTTTCTCCTTCTAGTCCTGGTAGTGCGTATTCTGGAGCGCGGTTACTATTGCTCAAAAAATGCTTATTGCCTAGACCCCCTTTCCCACCTTTGGCAACGCAAAAAGTTTCGCCATTGGTGGTCAAGTCACCAACAACATCTCCCGTCTCCACATCGGTAATTACAGTACCACAGGGAACTTCAATCAGGCGATCGCTTCCTTTAGCTCCAGTACAGTTGTTAGGACCTCCTTTTTTGCCATCTTCAGCTTTAAATATTCTGGCATAACGAAAATCCAAAAGAGTTTGCAGGCGATCGCAAGCCACCAAAATTATTGAACCACCCCAGCCACCGTTTCCCCCAGCAGGGCCTCCCGCAGGGACATATTTCTCGCGTCTGAATGCCACCATGCCGTCACCTCCATTACCCGCTATTACTTCTATTTCTGCTAAATCGATAAATTGCATTTGAGGAAATACTGGATTATTGGATTATTTAATATACTTTGTCACATCTTCGCCACAGTCATCGGCTAAATACGACAGGGAACGAAAACGCAACATGGTGAATTGCTCATATAAAGGATTTAGCTTGCAAAGAGGGGGAATATGAGCTACTTTGCGTCCAAATAAATTAATATCCCGTTCAAAAGGACACTGGGGTGGAATCACTTTACAGACAAATTTGGCTAAACGAGGATCTTTTACTTCCATCCCTTCTAGCCAATCTTTAACTGGATGCAGTACGTCAACACTACATTTAGATTTTTTAGGCGGTGTTAGGGTCGAAGCAGCACCTGCGGTAGTTCCTTGTGACTCTGGTTTATATAGAGTATGCTCTAAAGATTTTAGAGCTTCTACTTCAATTTCTAAAGCATTACTAAACTGCTGCATTAGATCGTATTCAGGCTGAGAATAGACTCCATCAGCTACAGCTACTAATACGCAAGTACGCAAGAAGTTTTCGGCTGTTTCGGAGTCTTTGCCTAAACTAGCAGCAAGTTCTTCAGGAGTAATAGTTTCTAGACTTTTAACATCATCAAAATCAGCCAAATTATGAGTAAGTTGGCTAATAAGCTCCTGTTCTTCGGGGTCATAATGTCCGTCTGCCAAAGCAACAGTATATAAGCCTCTAAACCAAGCTACAATTTGGCGATCGCTATACGCGGATTTAGTAATACTAGTCATCAGGAGTTATGCTTAAAATAGGCTACTAAAAAGCTACTGGTAATGTTCAATATACGAGGCAAGGAGAATATATAAAGTTAAAAATCTCACGCCATCTAAATGATAGCGAAAACTAGTGCCAAAACTATTTAAAATTAAAGTCCGTAGTCTTAAACAGTAAAGCTATTATTCAAGAGATTAAACTACAGGTAACGCAAACAGGATCTCGCTTAGATCGTTGGCTATCGAAGAATCTAAGCGATCTTTCTCGTTCTCGCATTCAAAAGCTAATCGAGGATGGCAATGTTCAGCTAAACGATCGAGTTTGCACCAGCAAAAAAGTTAAAGTTGCTCCTGGTGATTTTCTGTATGTGGTTATTCCTGAACCTAAAAAACTAGATTTGACTCCAGAAAATATCCCCCTCGATATTCTTTATGAAGACGAACATTTAATTATCGTCGATAAACCCGCAGGCATGGTAGTTCACCCCGCGCCAGGACACTATACCCAAACGTTAGTTCATGCCTTACTGTATCATTGCGATACTTTAGCGGGGATTGGTGGTGTAGAACGTCCAGGCATTGTTCATCGTCTTGATAAAGATACTACGGGAGCTATTGTTGTGGCAAAAAGCGATCGCGCCCAGCAAAATTTACAGGCACAAATTAAAGCCAAAACTGCTAGAAGAGAATACTGGGGGGTAGTGTACGGTTCTTTTTACGCAGAATCAGGCAAAATTGATTTACCTATTGGTCGTCACAAGGGCGATCGCCAAAAAATGGCAGTTGTTCCTGTAGACAAAGGCGGAAGAGAAGCTGTTACCCACTGGAAAACTTTAGAAAGAATTGGCAACTATAGCTTGATGCAGTTTTTCTTGGAAACAGGACGTACTCACCAGATTAGGGTTCATTGCGCTCACCAGGGACATCCCTTGCTGGGAGATTCTACTTACGGCTCAAATCGCTCACTCAAGGTCAATTTATCTGGTCAGGCTCTTCATGCACGGCAATTGTCTTTATTACATCCTATTTCGGGAGAATTGATTAAGGCGATCGCGCCTTTACCTGCTGAATTCATTAAGCTTTTGCAGGTGTTACGCAACAGAACCAATTAGTAGGGGCGAACAGCCCTTCGGGTTCGGCAGTCGCTTCACCCTCGACACTTTCTTCAACGGGTCACAGACCCGCAACGAAGTGTCTCGCAAGTCGAGAAAGTGGTACTAGATGCGGACATCCTTTCTCGCATCTGACCCGCAAGTCGAGCGTTCCCTTGCGCCTTCGGGCGACGCGGTGAGACAGTTGCGTTGCGGTGAAGCAGTTGCGTTGCGGAGGTTCCCTCCGTTGAGCAAACTGCTGAATCCGAAGGGGGGTTCCTTACAAGGGTAGGTTTTTTACAATTAAGAAGAATTAAAAAAAGCTGAATCGCTCTCTGTAATTGAAGGGTAAAGGAAACAAGCGACCAAAAGCGATTCAGCGCGTTGGGCGGGTTCCCCGACTTGAAGCGACTGAATCAAGACATCATCTACATCGCAAAATAAAGCATCTAAACTAAACATAGGGCAGGTTTACTGAAGAAAGTTGTTATTTTCAGCTTACTACCTGTCCCTTTTCTTATCCCGAACTCAGGTTTTTTAGTTTTTAGCAACTAAATATTTAATGTGCTTCTGAAATTCAATAGACTCTGCAATTCTTATTATGTAAAGGTTTGAGAATTTTAATAGTTTATCAAAATAGAATTTTTAAATTTATGAGTAAAATATGAAGCTTACAATGACGTTTCCTCGTTATTAATTTTTACTAACTATTGCGCACGTATTACGGCTCTCTCCCTGGTAGCGTTAAATAAGCTCTAAAGGGACGGCTGGCATTAATATTTTAAAGGTTGTGCCTTTGCCAACTTTGCTGGTGACAGAAATAGAACCTCCGCAACGTTGAATTAGCTGTTGTACCAAAGTTAAGCCTAAACCTGCACCTGTTACCTTTTGATTAGTAGTTGGTTTAGTACGATAAAAACCATCAAAAATTTTACTAATTTCTTGGGTAGCAATACCTACTCCTGTGTCAATGACTAAGATTTCTATATCTTCATCGTCGTTTTTTAGAGATGCCTGGACAAACACCCTCCCTTTAGGAGGAGTAAATTGCAGACTGTTATTGAGTAAATTAATAATGATCTGTCTAAACCAAGCATTAGGACAAGAAATAGGCGCAAGATCGGTAGGAATAGTATATCCCAAGAGGATTTCTTTTTCTTCGGCTAAAGGCTGATAGGTACTGACGATTCCTGGGACGATATCATCTAAGTATAGGTATTCGGCTTCGGCAGGAGTATCAAGCTGCAATAATTCTAGTAAGCCACCTACCAAAGAATTTTGGCGATCGCATTCATCGCTAACCACCTTTAAATAACGTTGACGCTGTTCTCCTTTTATTTGTTTTGATTCTAATAAACTAAGAGCAGTTTTCATGTGGGTAATAGGCGATCGCAATTCTTGAACTAAATTATTGAGAAAATCTTCTTGTAACCCCAGTACAGTTGAGCTTTTTTCGGGAATATGACTGATTTTAGCCAAAGAATCTAGCTTGTTTTGAATCGATTCACTATAGCTAATCTGTTTGAGCATGAGATTGTTTAATAACTCATGGTGAGGATTTGAATTGAACTCAACTTTAAAATCTTCTTCTATTAAGGAACTATCTTCAGAGGATATATTTTGTCTAATACCTGTCAATATAAAAGTAATTGTTTGAAGATCGAAACTGGAAACCATCTCTAGATATGGTTGCTGTAGTCTTTTTCCTGAAGACTCTATTTTAATCTGGCTTTTCTGCCACTGAGCTAATACCAAACTACAAAAATCAGCCGATAGAATAATTAGAAAAGATTCCCTTTGTAGAATAGGATTTTTATTTAGATTAACGGGGATAACTGGAGTTAGCTGCGAATTTTGTTCTAATAGAGCTAGAGTAGAATTATTTTGTTTATTACTGCATAAATAAATTTGCTTAACATTCCCCTCTTTCTGTAATTTTCGTACCTGCTTGAGCCAGCTTTTGGTCTGGGGTAATTTCACCCAAATTGTTGCCGAAAATTGCTTTTCAATTACTAGATCGATAATAGAGCTAACATAAGATTTGAGAGTTTCTGCACCAGCAGAGATAGTAACAAGAGGCTCATCTAAGTCCTGAGTCAACTGGTACAAAGATGATTCTGAAGTAGCAATATTCATATTTATAATAGTTGCGATATTGTATCTAGTCACAGATTATTCCGTCCTAAACGAAGGAAATAATCGGCGACCGTAAGTAAAAATACGGATGAAGAAGCCGATATAGATTTACGTTTCTAAATAAGAAACAATTTTCGGTAAGATTAATGAGAAATAATTAACAACTATTACAGACAACTACTCAAAGTGGCAACTACAGATTTAGCTAAAGCATCTAAATGATAACCTCCTTCTAAACCAAATAGAGGGGTTTTGGTAATTTTTAGAATATATTTTGTTAATAAACTGTAATCAGTGGGTTCTAAAGAAATTCCTGCTAAGGGATCTTGATGATTAGCATCATAGCCAGCACTAACTATTAAAATATCGGGCTGCCAATTTTGCCAAAAAGGAACTATTTTGGTTTCAAAAGCTAGTTGATAATCCGTAATTTTGCTGCCTGCCATCATGGGCAGGTTAAGAATATTTTGATGTTGACCGCGATCGCCTTGATTACTGCCTGTACCTGGATAACAAGGATGCTGATGAAGAGAACAATATGCCAGATGAGGATTATCGCGGACGATCGCCTCTGTGCCATTACCATGATGCACATCCCAGTCGAGAATGCCCACACGCTCAACTCCTGGTTTAGTCAAGGCATATTCTGCTGCGATCGCTGCATTGGAAAACAAGCAAAACCCCATTGCTGTATTTCTAGTAGCATGATGTCCTGGAGGACGAGATAAGACAAAAGTAGTTTGCTGATGATCCAATACTTTATCTACCCCATCTAGCCAAGCACTAACTGCCAGTAGGGCAACATCGTAACTGCGGGCAGAAATTGGTGTATCTCCGTCTAAATACCCGCCTCCTGCTGCTGCTACCGCCTGAATACGATTAATATGTTCTGGGGTATGAATTTTTTGAATGTATGACAGTACCTGTTTTTGTTCTGAAGGAGTAGGTAGCTGCCAGTTTATTCGATCTTGCCAGGCAACTTTTTGTAAAGCTTGGGCGATCGCTGTAAGTCGTTTAGCCTTCTCAGGGTGTCCATAGCCCGTATCGTGTGACAAAAATTCTGGGGAATAAATAACCGTAATCATTAGACCTTTTGCACGAATCAAAAATGTTGGTTGGGAATGAAGTCAGAAGAGACAAGGCATGCCTTGTCTGTACTAAGTATTTTGATAGCTAAAAATATTTATGCGAAAAGTCTATTATTTATAATCCAGACAAAGCAAATGTTATTAGTGGGATAGGTTCATGTTTTTATTACTAAAATTCTATCCCATACTAAAACCCAAAAACAGATACCTTGAAAGGACTAGTGTTAATGAAAACCTTAGATAAGGTTCTAATCTAACGATATTTTTCGACCGTATCAGGACTATCCATACGGGGTAAGCCCATACTATAGTTGCGTACTCTCGCACCCAAGTTATAGTTGATTTCTCCCTTCTGTAGCAAAGAGCGAATAAAGTGTTCTAGATCTGAACCAATACGACGAAGATTAAATTCACTCAAATCTTCGCCATTACTTTGTTCTACTAGCTCATCAAATTGACGATAAACTTTTTGCAAAGTATCTTCGCTCCAGTTAAATTCATTATCTGGATCGATATCCAAAGTAAGAACATTGTCGCTAGGAATTAATTCATTATTTTGGACTTCTGCACTGTAAATACGAACGTGGCGGGTAGTTGATTTGACAAGCATATTAATACTTTTTGTGAGATTATTCGATCGGGATATCTGGTAGGCAAGCAAAATGTTATAACCTACCAAATATAACTATGCTAATTACTTATAGGCTTTAATGCACTCTTCTACTAGAGGCTTAACTGCATCTACATCTTTCCAGCCTTGGATCTCAGTAACTTTTTTTTCTAGGTTTTTGTAAGTTCTAAAAAACTCGGCAATCTCTTCTAAACGATGAGGAGCAAGATCTTTAAGAGACTTGACCTCTTGGTAACGAGGATCTTCGGCTGGTACACAAAGAATTTTTTCATCGCGATCGCCACCATCGATCATTTCTAGCATACCAATGGGTCGCGCAGCAATGACACAGCCAGGGAAAGTAGGCTCATCCATAATTACCATTCCGTCTAAAGGATCGCCATCATCAGCTAGGGTATTAGGCACAAAACCATAGTCATAAGGATATTTTACCGAGGCGAAAAGAACGCGATCCAAGGCAAAGGCGTTCATGTCTTTATCAAATTCGTATTTGTTTTTGCTACCGCCAGCAATTTCGATTAAAACGTTAATTACGCCAGGTTCTGGCTGTGCTGGGATAAGAGACAAGTCCATGAAATCCTCCGAATGTTATTAATTAGCTTAAAACAATGATTTATACCTAGAAGAATGTTACTTCTAAGGCTAGTGGTTAATTGAGTCTATACAGGACTTAAATACAACCGCCATGAAGCATTTTACCTGATTAGGAAACCAAATCATGCTCTAATACTAAATCTTGGCGTAGATGACTTAACTTTTGGACAGTTAGGATAGAGACAAGGCATGCCTTGTCTGTACTGGATTTGTGTCGTCAGATAGCAAATTAATAGCAGCTAAGTTTGAATTTGAGAGGTTTTTTGTTTTTGAAAAACTAGAAGTAAGGCGATCGCTTTCATCAACCGCTCAATTCTCCTGTTGACATTCAAGATAGCCAGTAGTTGAGACATTGGGCTGTTTTTTTCCAACTGTTAAAGTGGGTGCAAAGCCTGGATAACATCTAACTAAAACAGTATCTTCAGAGCGAGTAATGAAGAGAATATTCTCTGTTTTGCCATTTACCTTTATCTTAGTAAGCTGGGGTGGAGATGGTGCAGTAGAAAATGCTGGAACTACCCAAAATAAGTGGACTAAGAGTGCCACTATTCCAGAAATAACAGCTATTAACCATCCTCGCTTTAAAAAATTAAACATTTGGATACTCCTAGTTAATTAGGTCTGTTGCAAAAGTAGCGGTCGCTTTTTTGTCAATATTTTTTCTCACCATAAATTTAAGTATCAAAACCAATCTTTCTTAACTGTAGTGGGTGAATGTATTTTAGTTTTAAAGCCAAAATTCTCTATGTCACTAGATTTATCCATTTTCGGAGTCATTTCTGAGGGTTGGTCAAATTGATTAGTAAAGTTATTGATTAATTCTTGGCTGGCAGTTGTTACTTTAGCAGCTTGTTTTAAAGTTAGGTCAAAATCTTTTTTAGCCCTAGTTGAAATGATCTGAGGCAATGATTGATAAGTCTGAAGATGTTTAGGCTTTAATGTCTGCTTTTGATGATTCGGTTGCACCGAAGCTAAATGAGATTTCTGGGTGGAAAGGCGATCGCTGATAATGAACTGATCTAGTTGAGTGATAGTCTGATTCAAAAAAGGACTATTAGCCACACATTTTGCTTTGATGTTTAAACATAGAGAAGTTTCGACTGAACATTTAGCAGCAGCCATCCATAGCTGGTTATTTTGCTGGTTTGAGTTGCACCAGGAATATATTTTGTCAGGCTGTTTTAGAAGATTATTTATCTGGGGAATAGAATCAATTTTATTGTCTGGCTGAATCAATTCTACAGACGAGTCTAAAAGCTGATATTGACTCAGTAGAGGCTGTCTACTTTGCTGGTCATAATCTTTAACCAACCACACCTTTTCCATTTGTTGATAGAGAAGTTTAAAACCCCCTAGGTGTTTTTCTGTGTAAGCAGGAAAGTTAAGAAGGCTTTTTTGCTGAGGGGACTGAGTAACATAACCAACAAATACATATAGCGGTCTACCCTGGTCATCTTTTGCCATCACTTCAATTGAATCTTGTCTAAATTCCATCAAATCTCTTACCATGCAGGTAACGCCAACTATGCAGTAAGAATTATTTTTGAACAATGACCAACGAGGATGATCGTCAAGGTTGCGAGCCTGATGAGTTGTGGCTAAGATATGTGCTGATGCCCAGGTGATGTCTTGGTCAGTAAAATCATGAGGAACAGTAATATAGCGAAAATCTAGATAAAAACTACGTCCATAAACAATTGCTGCCCAATCTTGTCTAGACATCTGCTGTAACCTCGCAACCATTAAAGTACAAAGAAGCCTGCTGTAATTCTTGAGACAAAAGCTTCATATTCTCTTCAATAGCAATAATTTCGGCTTCAGATGTTTGCAGTTGGGTAGTCTGCTCTTGTAATTCCGAAGCTTTTAATAGCTGGACGAGCGGGTTTGTCTGCTTAAGGGCATTAACAGCTACAGTTTGATGCTCTCGCTGTGCTTTTAACTTTAAATTATAGGCTCTTAACTGGGCATAAATAGCAAAGACAATTGGCAGATGAGCATTGACAGGAATAATTTTTCCCCCATGGGGATCGTCACACAATTCTCGTCCCAAACTTACAGGGCAAATCATAACTAGCCAGCCTGAGTTGGGAGTAAATAGTGCTTGAAACAGCTTTTTAACGTCGGTAATAATGTCATCTCTTTCTCGATGATGGCAAAGATCGTACTTAGTAATGACGATCGCGATGGGAAATGGTTTTTGGAGGCTAGGATTTTTATTAACGCTCACATATTGCTGAATAAATTGATTCAGGCGATCGCTTTTAAGTTCCCGCACAGTGCTAGGAGTGATTTCATTGACTAGATGTTCTCCTGAGATACAGAGAAATAAACACTCAGATTCTGTTACATACTGAGCCAAGTCTGATACATCTTGCTCGGTAGAGCGATCGCTTAATGCTAAACCCCGATAATCTAACCATTCAAATCCCATTAAAGGACGATAGCCATAGCTAAAGTCAAACTTATAGTATTCCATGGTCGCTGCGTTAGGGGTTGGCCAACGATCTTCTCCCTCAAGAGAAATTAATTTTTCCCATCTTTGAGTTAATTCTAAATCCAAGTCCATGTCTTTGGCTGCGAGGGTAAATCCTTGAATTCCCGTCTGCATTACCGCATACATTCCCAGCAGATAGCTGGTTTTTCCCGCACCAGTAGTGCCTAGCATTGTAATCTTGATATTTTCGAGTTTCATATTCTCTAAAACCATTTACTGCTTTTGGCATAAGCTGACCCAGAAGAAACAGCCTCTGTTTGACTAAAAGCATTCCAGGGATCTTTTACTGCACGATAAAAATTGTTGGAGTTAGTTTTGGCAGGTAGTTTACTAGAGTCTAAACGCAATAAATCTAAAAATTCACCCACCGACTGCAATCTTTTGGTTACATCCATAATCATAGCTTTGGCGATCGCCTCACTTACATGAGAACTAACCTGGGGGGCAACCTCTTTAGCAGTATTTAGTTCAACTCCTGCTGCTCTTTCAATGGCGGAAACAGGAGCTTTTCCAGTTAATAAATGGTATAAAGTTGAACCCAAGGCATATATGTCTGTAAACGCCCCATACTTAAGCTTACGTCCATACTGTTCTAAAGGTGCATAACCAGGAGTCAACATCGTCGAGTACTTATCGGTGCTGCTGGCGGTAAAGTCTCTAGCTGCGCCAAAATCAATTAAGACAACCCTGCCATCATTTGCCAGCATAATATTATCAGGCTTGACATCTCGATGTAAATATTGAGCCTGATGCAAAACTTCTAAGGCTGCGCCAATTTTGACGATATATTTTAAAGCATTTGCTTGAGATAGTTTACCCTGGCGTTGCTTGAGCAGTTGAGCCATAGTTTTTCCCTGAAGATATTCCATCACCATGTAGGCGGTGTTATTTTCCTCAAAATAATAAAAAACCTGAACAATTCCCGCATGATTAAACTGTCCTAAAGTTTGACCTTCCAGAAGAAATTTTTGTTTAGCATTACTGTAGGTATCATAATTCCATTTACCTGCGGATACTACTGTCGAACCCTCTCGCCAGCAGCCTTCGGGAAAAAACTCTTTGACCGCCACCCCACGGTTTAATCTGGTGTCGATACCTTGGTAGGTAATGCCAAAACCTCCTTGTCCCAAAGGTTTGTTGATTCTATATTCCCCGTTTGCTAAACAAGCACCAGGACTTAGCACTCCATTAACCCTGGTAGATACACCCATAAAATCCAACTCCTTAACGCTTACATAATTTTCTTGGTAGACCAAATCAGGGTTTACACTTAATTTTTCATCATAGAGCCAATCTAGTTAGTTTTTTGATTAGTCTTTATCAAGATACAAATACCAATTTATCTCTATGATTACATATAGCTACAAGTAGATTTATTTTTTTATAGTTACAGTGTATTAAGTTCATTCCAGGCATTAAGATGTTCTAATTGTGGAAGAGACTCATAGCAAAGATTGTTCATCAAGGCTAGGGAGGATATGACAGATAATCTGATTACGGTTGCCGCCAATCAATTTAAGCCCAAAGGTACAATTAAAAACATTCAGCAGTATGGTAGTGGCAATATCAACAGTACCTTTTTAGTTACCTTTGATAACCAAAAACCATTTATTCTCCAACGGTTGAACACCATGGTATTCACTCAGCCAAAATTAGTCATGGACAATATTTGTATTTTGTCTGACTATGTTCGCCCAAGATTAATGCCTTGTAATCTTCCTCAAAATCGCCGTTGGTCATTTCCTCAAGTCTTGTTAACGAGAGAGCAAAAAAATCATTGGCAAGCAGCAGATGGTTCTTTTTGGCGTGCCATGAGCTTTATTGATAATTCCCAGTCATTTGACACCATTCAAGATCTTCAACACGGACAAGAAATTGGTTATGGGTTAGGTATGTTTCACTGTATGGTTAGTAACCTATCAGTTGCACAATTAGCCGATACCTTAGAAGGATTTCACATTACCCCTGGATATCTCCAGCATTACAATTCTGTGCTGGCTACGGCTAAAATCAAACAGTCTCCTGAGATTAATTATTGCTTAAAATTTATTCGCGATCGCCCTGCGCTGCCTCATATTTTAGAACAGGCTAAAATAGCAGGCAAGCTCAAGCTGAGAATAATTCATGGCGATCCTAAAATTAACAATATTATGATCGATTGTTCTACCAGACAAGCAGTAGCCATGATTGATTTAGATACGGTAAAACCTGGTTTAATACATTATGATATCGGAGATTGTTTGCGCTCGGGCTGCAATCGATTGGGAGAAGAAACCGATAGCTGGGAAAAGGTATTATTTGAACCAGATTTGGCAGAGGCTATTTTAAGAGGCTATCTAAAGGTGGCACAGAATTTTCTTACCGCCCATGATTATGAATATATTTACGATTCAATTCGTTTGTTGGCTTTTGAATTAGGGTTGAGATTTTTTACAGATTACTTAGAAGGCAATGTTTATTTTAATGTTAGACACGCAAAACATAATTTAGCTAGAGCCTTGGTTCAGTTCAAGCTTACTGAGAGTATAGAAACTCAAGCAACCGCAATACACAACATAATTAAGTATTTGCGATGAAAAAGTCTAGTTTTTCTTTAATCCCATTTTCGGCAAATACTGCACCGAGTATTAACATCACTGGCAATATCTCACGGCATCGTAATCAATTAAATCTTAAATATCTTGTAGGCAATTTAGCAGCAATTGTAATTCCAGTCTCGAAAGCAAGTCCTACTCGGCAATACGATCTTTGGGAACATACTTGTTTTGAATTTTTTTTAGGACTAAAAGATACTGACAAGTATTGGGAATTTAATCTCTCGCCTTCGGGAGATTGGAACGTATTTCGTTTTTTGCAGTATCGCCACAATATAGCTGAAGAGACGGTTTTTAATTCATTACCTTTTGACTTACAACAGATAAACATATTAAAGTTAGATCTAGAAGTCAATCTTAATCAAATCATTGACCCTAAACAAGATTTAGAGGTTGGTATTACTGCCGTAATTGAAAATCACGACGCTCAACTTAGTTATTGGGCATTAAATCATCCAGCCTCTAAAGCTGATTTTCATAATCGAGCCAGTTTTGTTATTGATTTGTAACTTGTGTTTGGTAAAAATTAGAAAAATATATGAAGATAAAATACTTTTTTGCGTAAAAAAATTAAATATACCAATTTTATTTAAAATTTTGGGCAGAATAAGATTGCACCCGATTTTTAAGACTGCATGATAGTTTTACTGTCATGACCAAAAAGTAGATTCATCTAAATTTAGCCGTTAAAATATAGTAGCCTGTATTTTAATTAAAAAGCAATACATACATACTTAAAACATAATTATAAATAATTTGAGGTCGATGACTGAACTAACTCAAGATTTATCTTTAGCCCAAGCACACTCTTTGATCGATAGCTATGCTTTTGACTTGGGAGGTGATGACGCTGAACAACTGCTAGGGTATTGGTTAGATATATATCATGCAAGCTGGATCAGATTAGCAACTATTGAAGCCTTATATCTGGGACGCTATAAAGCAATTTCTATCGAACATATTTTAAACGTCTGGCTGCGTATTGGTAATCCTAATACTCACTTCACCTTTGAATTTGAAAGACTAATTTGCCGTAAGTTGCCAAAGCATTTAAGCGATCTTGGAGATATAATCGATGGCGAAACCAAGACAGCCAGAGATCAACAGCCAGAAATCACTTTTTCCGCTAACGACAAGCTTGTTTCTGACGCTAAAGAATTGAATCGCCAACAAATTATATTTTTGACTGAGGTTAAGGCGACTCAACCAGAAATTAGCCAACCAGAAAACGCTACTTTCACCAACGATACTCTAAACCCAAAAAAAGCTTTTGGAGATTTAAATAGCTTAGATACTCCGCCAAGCAATATTCCTCTAATTTCAACTTTAAGACTTCCTGGCAAATCTGATTGGTGTGAATTTGCTATTGGCAATAAGGTGATTCACCAGTTTATTCCTTTGCCAGATGTGTCTTCCTTTTTTAACAAGCTAAAAACATTTGGCGAAGAAAAGTTAGAAGGGCAGTGATTCATATTACAATATGTAAAGGTAAATCTGCTTTTCGGGAATATAAATTTGATGCGTGTAGCAATCGTTGGTGCAGGGTTAGCAGGCATGGCAACAGCTATAGATTTAGTTGATGCAGGTGCTGAAGTAGAGATCTTTGAATCTCGTCCTTTTGTCGGCGGCAAAGTTGGCAGTTGGATTGACAAAGATGGAAATCACCTAGAAATGGGTTTGCACGTTTTTTTTGGCTGCTACTATAATCTGTTTGGCTTAATGGAAAAAGTAGGTGCGATCGCTAATCTTCGGCTTAAACAACATACTCATACCTTTATTAATCAAGGTGGTAGAGTAGGCGAGCTAGATTTTCGCTTCCTTACAGGCGCACCTTTTAATGGTCTAAAAGCTTTTTTTACTACTTCTCAGTTAAGCGCAGCAGACAAGATAGCAAACTCTCTGGCTTTGGGTACGAGTCCAATTGTACGAGCATTAATTGATTCCCAAGGCGCAATGAATACTATTCGCGGTTTAGACTCAATTAGCTTTGCTGATTGGTTTCGTAGTCATGGGGGAAACAACGGCAGCTTGAGAAAGATGTGGGATCCTATTGCCTATGCTTTAGGCTTTATTGATACAGAAAACATTTCTGCGCGCTGTATGCTGACTATTTTTCAGTTTTTCGCTACCAAAACTGAAGCCTCCGTTTTGCGAATGTTAGAAGGTTCTCCTAGTGAATATTTACACAAGCCTATCGTTGATTATTTAGAAGCAAGAGGTGCGAAGATTCATACTCGTCGTCGGGTGAGAGAAATTTTATTTGCAGATTCAAAAGACACCACGCAAGTTACAGGAATTGTGGTGGCTAATGGAGAAACAGAAGAAACAATTCGTGCCGATGCTTATGTTTGCGCTTGCGATGTTCCAGGAATTAAAAAAGTAATTCCTCAGCAGTGGCGTAAATGGTCTGAGTTTGACAATATTTACAAGCTTGATGCTGTGCCTGTAGCGACGGTACAGCTACGTTTTGATGGTTGGGTTACAGAGCTTAACGATGCAGCTAATCGTCAGCAGCTACAGGCTGTGGGTATTGATAATTTGCTCTACACTCCTGATGCTGACTTTTCTTGTTTTGCAGATCTAGCTTTAACAAGTCCAGGAGATTATTACAAACCAGGAGAAGGTTCTTTACTGCAATTGGTCTTAACTCCAGGAGATCCTTTTATCAAAGAAAAAAATGAAGATATTGCCCAGCATATTTTAGAACAGGTACATCAGCTTTTCCCTTCTTCTAGAGAGTTAAATATGACTTGGTATAGCGTAGTCAAGCTAGCTGAATCCCTTTATCGTGAAGCACCAGGAATGGATCCTTATCGTCCACCCCAGCAAACTCCTGTAGCTAATTTCTTTCTTGCTGGTAGCTATACCCAACAGGATTATATTGATAGTATGGAAGGAGCGACTTTATCAGGAAAGCAAGCAGCTAAGGCAATCTTAGCCAATGCAGAACAGCTAAAAGCAGTAATGGTATAGTTGTTTAATCTGTTAAAAACACTCAACCCTCAAAACAATGGCAGACTGGCTAGAACATACTGTACAAATAGAAGTTCCCGTACCCATAGAACTTGTATGGAGTCTTTGGTCAGATCTCGAACAGATGACTATTTGGATGAAGTGGATTGAGTCAGTCAAGATTTTAGAAGATAATCCCGAGCTATCTCGCTGGAAGTTAGCTAGTGGAAATTTTAATTTCACCTGGCTATCTCGTATTGTTCAGGTTGTGCCACAGCAGATTATTGAATGGCAATCTGTTGATGGTCTACCAAACAAAGGAGCTATTCGTTTTTATGCTCGCAAAGACAATACTAGTACTGTCAAAATGACCTTTGCTTACGCCGTACCTGGTATTCTGGGCAAATTAATGGATAGCTTAATCGGTAACATTGTCGAGTCTACCGTGATGGCGGATTTAGAGCGTTTTAGAGAGTATGCCATTAAAGCTCAGACAGAATCTGAAATATGCTAATTCACATCAAGCATACAAATCATTTTAGATCTAAATCACAGCTTTTCGATCGATCTGCTTTTAATTTATAAATACCGTGTTAATTATTTGAGCAGTTGGCTAAATTCCATTTAATGAAATTTATCCAGCTTAATAAAATCGCCCTATTTAATAAATTGTCAAACCAACTGCATATTGATTGGTAATTATAAAATGTTCTATGAAATGCAATTTAAGCCAGGGAAAATAGTTCAGCTGACTGAAAATAATTGTTCCTCTAGCTCTATACTCTTATTAGAAAAAATATATGATGCAGCTATTGTTTTTGATGATAGTTGTAACTGTATCTTCTTAAATCCTGCTGCGGAACAAGTATTAGGCGATCGCGCTGATATTTCTCTAATTGGAGACTGGATTCGCTCTAAAACTCAAGATATCGTACAGCAAGCTGTAAGTTTTAGAGTAGAAGAATTGCCATTAAGAATTAATGCCCTTGAGGATAATCAGTTTGATGAATTAGAGGTGAGCCTAAGTAAGCTAGAGGTGTCAGAGGAGCTTTTGCAGGAGCTAAACCAGCAAAAATCCTTAGCTATTCGCGAACCAAAGGTAAAGCCAGAGTATGCCCCCATTGAAGATATTATCGACTTTACAGTCACAAAGGGCGTTAGTTACGATCGCTTGACGGGCTTACCTAGCTATAATTTATTATTAGAAAATATTGAACAAGAAATCTGTTTTGCCCAAGAAAAGCTGGGATACGAGTTTGTAATTTTATTTGTTGATATTAATCGTTTCAAAGTAATTAATAGCAGCTTGGGGAGAATATTAGGCGATCGCCTGTTAATAGCAATTTCTGAAAGATTGCAGACTTGTTTACGTTCTCACGATTTTATTGCCCGCATGGGAAATGACGAATTTGCGATTTTACTGAGTAATGTTGAACATTTGAACTATGCAACTAATGTAGCAGAAAGAATCCAGCGAGAGCTAGGTGTACCTTTTAATCTTGGAGGTTATGAGGTTTTTATTGAAGCTAGTATTGGTATTGCCCCAGGAAATAAAGATTATACTAAACCCGAATATTTATTAAGAGATGCCGAATTAGCCGTATCTGATGCCAAAAGGCATAGTAAATCTCATTATCAAATATTCAATCAGTCAATGCGCGGTAAAGCGTTGACTTTGCTACAGTTGGAACACGATTTAAGAAGAGCAATTAAAGGAAAAGAATTTATTCTGCACTATCAGCCCATAATATCTTTGGGCAGCAATAAAATAGAGGGTTTTGAAGTGTTGGTACGTTGGCGACATCCAGAAAAAGGATTGATTCCTCCTGGCAAGTTTATTCCTCTAGCAGAAGACACGGGATTAATTATTCCCCTTGGTTTTTGGGTACTAGAAGAAGCTTGCAGACAAATGTATGACTGGCAAGTCAAGTTTGGTGGTTTAGCTGATTGGAAAGTTAGCGTCAACATATCCAGTAAACAGCTAGCTTTACCCAATTTTGTCGCCCAGGTTAAGCAGGTTTTACAAGAAACTAAGTTAAATCCTCATAACCTTAAGTTAGAAATTACCGAAAGCTCTTTAGTAGAAGACACTCAGCATACTATTGCCATCCTGAGAGAGTTGAAGACAATTGGCATTGAATTTT
Source organism: Waterburya sp. (assembly GCA_965218345.1). GTDB lineage: Bacteria > Cyanobacteriota > Cyanobacteriia > Cyanobacteriales > Xenococcaceae > Waterburya. The sequence goes on along the minus strand of CBDCKS010000002.1, from coordinate 1,747,353 downwards.
CCCTGGATGATTTTGGCACTGGCTATTCTTCTTTGAGTTACCTACATCAGTTTCCCTTTGATACTTTAAAAATTGACCGTTCTTTTGTTAATAGTATTGGTGACGATGTTGAGAAATCAGGCATTGTGCGCGCAATTGTCACTCTAGCTCGTAATTTGGGCATGGATACTATAGCCGAAGGTATTGAGACCGTTAATCAGTTAGCACAATTAAAAGCTTTAAAATGTGAGTATGGTCAAGGATTTTATTTGTCTAAACCTTTAGATAAAGATATCTTAGAAAGCATCATTGCCGCTGAAGTTACTAGTCCAACACAAACAGAGATAGAAGATTATAATTCGCTTTTAGATGAACAAATAGCTAGAGAGCAATTGTTATTTCAAATTGAACATCTGCGTCAAGAGTTGGCGGAAGCTAAGTTAGAAAAGGCGGATCTAGAAATCATGTTGGAAACAACTACAGAACACGCAGACTTGGTAGAGGCACAGCTACATAATGAAATTTGCGATCGCCAGAAAGCACAAGCTGCCTTGAGTTTGGCAAATAGAGAATTAGAGAAACTAAGCGTACTTGATAGCTTGACTCAGGTGGCAAATCGTCGTCGGTTTGATGATTATCTAATTACTGAATGGCAGAAGCTCAAACAAGAACAAGCTCCTTTGGCACTGATTTTGTGCGATATAGACTATTTTAAATTTTACAATGATACTTATGGTCATCCCATTGGTGATTACTGTTTGCAACAGGTAGCATTAGCGATTGAATGTGTAATCGAATCTACTCCTGGTTTAGTGGCTCGTTATGGTGGGGAAGAATTTGGAATTATTTTGCCTAATGCTAATAAGCAACAAGCCCTGAGAGTAGCTCAAAAGATTGCCGTTAGCGTTAACCAACTGCATATTGCTCATCAAAATTCTTTGGTTAGTGAATATGTGACTATTAGTCTAGGTGTACATAGCCTCATACCTGACTCTGACAGCGCACCCGACCTTCTAGTTGCTTTAGCAGATAAAGCACTTTATGAAGCAAAAGAGCAAGGAAGAAATCAGGCTTGTTTGTATACTGCCGAATGATTACTAATTACTTAATTACGGCATTTGAGTAGGTGCGATTCGTTGATGTCAGGAACTTTTAGAAGATGTCTGAAAGGTTAAAATAATGGCGATCGCTTACAAAAATCAGCAAAACTCTCGCTCTACAAGTTGCCTTACTACACCTTGCAAAATAAAGTGTTTTTTACTAAAAATTAAGTATCGGCTTATTAATCTGCCTCAAAAATAACGAATAACTCAACCGCTCCTACTGTCATTATCGGCGGAGGAGCTGTCGGACTTTAGCAGTATGGCGGACAACTCAGCCTTCACCTCAGCAACAGTTCATTCAATAACCAAGTGCAATCGATTGACTAAAATAATGTTTTTTCAATTACAACCGCAATTGACGAGCGCTCAGGTAGAACAGCCTCAGCGATCGCAGCAAGATTCTTTGATTGATTATGGGGCGGAACATCTAATCGATTTTGGCGTTGTTTTGATTGCCTTCACGCTCATTATCGTTATTGGCATGATTAGTAAGCAAACGGCAAAGGCAATTCTTTTTGCTTTGGCGTTGTCTACCTTTTTAATTATTGTTCTGTGGAATATATAGCCTTTTTATGACATAACTAAAGAGGAAGAAATATGTCAACAAGTTAAGTATAGTCAGTCATAATCATCTAAATGATTAGTCCAGAATATTATTTCATTAGCGACCTTCACATTGGTGGTGAAGGAAATTTAACAGTCTGTGATTTTGAAACCGAATTAATTGATTTCTTGCAGCTTTTAGAAGGCAAAACCAATTCTACCGAGTTAATTATCGTCGGTGATGCCTTTAGCTTTTGGGAAATGACCCGCACTTCACCCACAGAAAAATTAGAAACTATTATTGAGCAACATCCGAAATTGTTCGAGCAGTTTAGACGCACAGGTGAAAGCATCAAAATCACCCTACTCCCAGGAAATCATGACTACGAACTCGCCTGTCATGTCGAATTTAAACATACGCTTCAAGCTTACAACATCAATTTAGAAGCCAAAGAAGCTATTACCCGCCAGATACAGGGAAAAACTATCTGGCTCGAACATGGTAATCAGCACGATAGCTTTAATCGAATTGCTGATTTTGGCAATCCTTATGTCACACCTATTGGTTACTATATTGTCAGCCAAATTGTAGATGGGTTAGTAGAAAGGTCGCGTTTGGGCAAATATCGCTGGCTTAAAGATATTGAATCAGTGTATCCCAATGAGCAAATTCCCTACTGGTTTTTTTCTAACTATTTTTATAAAGAGATGAGTCTTTGGTTGCGCTGGATTTTGTTACCTTTTCTGCTATTGCTCAGCGTCAGTGCTTTTATATTAATTAGTGCCATATTAGAACGAGCAGGAATTGTTACCAGTGGCTTTTTCTCCAAACCCTGGCTAGCATTTTTACACAATTTTGGTTTTGCAGGCAAAGCCTTAGATTTTACAGTAAACCTAGTTTTATTTATTGATACGCTATTTCTTGGAAGCTTAATTTTAGTATTAATTCCTTTATCATTTGTGTTTAGAGATATTAAAAAAACTTTGCGTCGATATGGCTATAAAGGTAAAAAAGGTCTAAAAATTCACAAACAAAGCTACTATCTTCAAGCTGCACAGCAGGTTTTTGAACAAGACAAAGATGTTTTTGCCTTTGTTTACGGACATACTCATCAACCTTCGTTAACTAAGATAGACGATAAAGACTCTGGTTCAGGCGATCGCTATGTCCTCAATACTGGTAGCTGGCTTAAAAAACTGAAGCGAATTTCTTCTATTTTTCGTTTTCTGCCAGCAGTTTACTATCCTTCTTTTCAACTTAATTATTTTAAGATTTTTGTCAACAATGACCAGATTGAAATTTTATACGAGTGCATACCCAAACAGGTTGAGTCTGGTTTAACGCCTTTAGAAAAGCTAGCAATAATAGGTCGAAAAAAACAAAAACCAATTTCAATTGCGCCAAGAACTATTATTCAACAGTCTGAACACAGCAAAATTTAGTTCATCTTACAAATTCAAAAACTCAAATAGAAGGAATGTTAATCTTTAATTTTAGTGCAGGATTATTTTCCCAGCGATCGGCTACGTGAGCGTAAATACAGGTAGTTCGGGGATCGCTATGTCCTAATAAATCCTGTACTTGGCGCAATTCGGCTCCCGATCGCAGTGCTAATGTACCTGCTGTATGTCTGAGGCTATGGGCGGAAACCGTTCTACCTGGAGTATGCTTGAGGCAAGCTTTTTCTAGATATTTATCAACTACTAATCTAATACCGCGACGGGAGATTCTATTACCGATGGAATTAGTACCCGTGGCAATAAATAATGGTCTAGCAGGTTTTAAGACTTCTCCTCTTGCTTCTCGTTGATGCAGGTAATCAACCAAAAGATCGGCAATATCGGGGGTAAGAGGAACAACGCGAATGCTTCGTTTACCTTCTACCCTAATACCTAAGTTTCCTCCCTGTCTAACTAAGCTAGCAATATCAGCACGGTGAAGTTCAACAGTGCGAGGTCCTTCTAAAGCCATAATTGCTAACATGGCTTTATCCCTGGCAGATTTTAGAGTGCCATCATTAGGAATAATACCTAAAAGGCTTTCTACTTCTGTTTGCTCTAAATAAGTAATTTTTTCCGCTGGATCGCGTTTTTCTCGTGGTGGTTTAACTCCCGTGGCAGGATTAAAGGAAATTAAGCCTTTTTCTACCCCAGCCTGATAAAAACGGCGCACTACGGCAAGTTTTAAAGCAATAGTGGCTGGTTTATATTCCTTTTGCTTAATCATCCAGTGACGATACTTTTTAATGTCGTCTTTTGTGACCGTTACTGGATTTAACTGACGGCGATCGCACCAATTTAAAAACTGCTGTAGCTGCCGAGTGTACGTCTTGAGGGTATCTGTAGAGGCATCCCCCGCACTCACGTCTATATCCAGAAATTCAGCAAAAACTACTAATAAATTATTGGTGGTAGTGGGGCTAAATTGGGTTACGTTAGTAGTAGCTAGCATTAGTTGGGTGCGCCTAATTTGGCACAATCATAACATAGTCATTTGATTTGGCTAGATGCTGCCTAAAAAAGCGATCGCAATTTACTATTGAGCTAAAAATATCACTTGTGCTGATTAATAGACCTCTTGCAAAAATAAATTAGGAATTAAAATTAACCTCTTTTCCCTTTTGCCTTTTCCCTTTCTTGGTGCGCGTTCCCTTGCGCCCTTCGGCGACACGGTGAGACAGTTGCGTTGCGGGGGTTCCCCCCGTTGAGGTTATTGTCGAGGGCGAGCAAACTGTCGAACCCTTTAGGGGGTCGCACCGCTTTTCCCTAAACCCAACCGAAATTTATGTGACTTATGCAAGAGGTCTAATATCTTCTATCTCTTTCTAAGTCTCTAATCACTTTCTCGTGATACCAAAGATAAGTTTGACCAGGATTTTTTTGGCGAGCAGATCTTAACAATCTTAAAGCAGCTTTTTTGTCACCGCTCAACATGGTTAATAATTGCTTTTCTAAACTCTTATCTAATTTATGCTTAGGTTTTGCTTTTTTCTGCTTTTTAATTTCTCTTAATAAAATAAAAATCAGAAAAGACAAGGTTACTAATATGACAACGATAAAAATATTGTCCACAGCTTAATCTAATTTTGGAAACTAACTGTCGATCTAGTATTCCCTTGTTTTAAGCAATAATTTCATTTTTTTCGGTTATTTGACCAACGGTCAAATAATTTTCCCGTTTACTCAAAGAACTTCATATAATGGGACTTAATGTAACTTAACCTGTTGATCAGCAGTCGCTAGCAATGAACAGTATTTTTTTAGAACGTCTCCATAGTCCCAATCGTCCTGTTTTAGTTTTAGATGGCGCGATGGGAACCAACCTACAAGTCCAAAATCTCACTGCCGAAGACTTTGGTGGTGAAGCTTATGAAGGGTGCAATGAATATTTAGTCCATACCAAACCAGAAGCAGTTGCAAAAGTGCATCGTGGCTTCTTAGAAGCTGGTGCGGACGTGATTGAAACTGATACCTTTGGGGGAACAAAGCTAGTTTTAGCTGAATATGATTTAGCCGACCAAGCTTATTATCTGAATAAGACCGCAGCCCAATTAGCTAAAAAAGTTGCAGCCGAGTTTTCCACTCCTGAAAAGCCTCGTTTTGTTGCGGGATCTATGGGTCCTGGTACTAAGTTACCTACTTTAGGACATATTGATTTTGACAGCCTAAAAGATGCTTACGTCGAACAGGCAGAAGCATTGTATGAAGGTGGAGTGGATTTACTATTAGTAGAAACCTGTCAAGATGTATTGCAAATCAAAGCTGCTTTAAACGCCATTGAAGAAGTATTTAAGAAAAAAGGCGCAAGACTTCCCCTGATGGTTTCCGTTACTATGGAACAGATGGGAACAATGCTAGTCGGCACAGAAATTGATGCGGCATTAGCAATTTTAGAACGCTATCCTATAGATATTCTGGGTCTAAACTGCGCTACAGGGCCAGACCTAATGAAAGAACATATTAAGTATCTGGCTGAACACTCTCCTTTTATTGTCTCTTGTGTTCCCAATGCAGGACTGCCTGAAAACGTAGGAGGACAGGCACACTATAAGCTGACCCCAATGGAACTTCGCATGGCGTTAATGCACTTTGTCGAAGATTTGGGGGTGCAGATAATTGGTGGTTGTTGTGGCACCAGGTTCGATCATATTCAGGCTTTAGCTGAGATGACGAGCGACTTAACCCCAAAAGAACGTCATCCTCATTATGAACCTTCCGCTGCTTCTATATATAGCACTCAACCATATATTCAAGATAATTCTTTCCTGATTGTAGGGGAAAGACTCAACGCCAGTGGTTCTAAGCAATGTCGTACTCTGCTGAATGATGAAGACTGGGATAGTTTAGTTTCTTTAGCTAAGTCTCAGGTAAAAGAAGGGGCGCATATTCTTGATGTCAACGTAGACTACGTAGGGCGAGACGGGGAAAAAGATATGCACGAACTAGCATCTCGTCTAGTCAATAATGTGACTTTACCTCTGATGCTTGACTCTACTGAGTACACCAAGATGGAGGCGGGGTTAAAGGTTGCAGGTGGTAAATGTATTCTTAACTCTACCAATTATGAGGATGGAGAAGAAAGATTTTATCAGGTATTAGATTTAGCTAAAAGATATGGGGCAGGAATAGTAATTGGTACTATCGATGAAGATGGCATGGGTCGTACCGCAGACAAAAAATTTGCCATTGCCAAACGTGCCTATGATGCTGCGGTAGCCTATGGTATTCCCGCCCAAGAAATATTCTTCGATCCTTTAGCTTTGCCAGTTTCTACAGGTATTGAGGAAGATCGAGAAAATGGTAAGGCGACGGTTGAAGCAACTAAGCGCATTAGGGAAGAGTTACCAGGATGTCATGTACTTCTGGGTGTTTCTAATGTTTCCTTTGGTTTAAATCTTGCTTCTAGACAGGTACTCAATTCAGTCTTTTTGCATGAATGTATGCAGGTAGGTTTAGATGCTGCGATTGTTAACGCTAGTAAAATTTTACCTCTGTCTAAGATTGACCCTAAACATCAAAAAATTTGTCATGACTTAATCTACGACAAACGAGAATTTGATGGCGATATATGCACCTACGATCCTTTAGGAGAATTAACTACTCTCTTTGATGGTAAGAAAGTTAAAAAGTCCGAAGCAGTAGATAAGAACCTGCCTATAGAAGAACGCCTCAAACAGCACATTATTGATGGGGAACGTATTGGCTTAGATGAGTCTTTAGACGAGGCTTTACAACAGTATCCACCCCTAGATATTGTCAATATCTTTCTTCTAGATGGTATGAAAGTTGTTGGTGAGTTATTTGGTTCGGGACAAATGCAGCTACCGTTTGTACTCCAGTCGGCGCAAACTATGAAAGCAGCAGTGGCGCATCTAGAACCCCACATGGACAAAGAAGAAGCCGATGACAGTGGTAAAGGTAAATTTGTCATCGCTACGGTAAAAGGTGACGTTCACGACATAGGTAAAAATCTAGTTGATATTATTCTTTCTAATAATGGTTACAAAGTAATCAACCTGGGTATCAAACAGCCTGTAGAAAATATTATCAAAGCTTACGAAGAATACCAGCCAGACTGCATCGCCATGAGTGGCTTGTTGGTAAAATCTACAGCATTCATGAAAGACAATCTAGAAACTTTTAATCAAAAAGGTATTAGTATTCCTGTTATCTTGGGTGGTGCAGCTTTAACTCCTAAATTTGTTTATCAAGATTGTCAAAATGTCTATCAAGGCAAAGTTATTTATGGCAAGGATGCTTTTGCAGATTTGCATTTTATGGATAAGTTAATGCCCGCTAAAGTAGATAGTAACTGGGATGATACTAAGGGGTTCTTAAATGAAGAGGATTTATCAGCCACAGAAGATGAGGCAACACCATTTGCAGGAGAAAACCAAGATAAAATATTCGTCGATGAAGTTAGCAGAAAAGAAGAACCAAAAGTAATAGATACAAAGCGTTCTGAAGAAATAGCTTTAGATATCGATCGCCCTACTCCTCCTTTTTGGGGTACAAAGATATTAGAATCTGCGAATATTCCTTTAGATGAAATCTTTCCTTATTTGGATCTACAGGCTTTATATGTAGGACAGTGGCAATTTCGTAAGCCAAAAGAGCAGTCACGAGAACAGTATGACGAGTTTTTAGCTAGAAAAGTCGAGCCAGTTTTAGAAGAGTGGAAACAAAGAATTGTTGCCGATAATTTATTACAACCCACCGTGATTTATGGTTATTTTCCCTGTAACGCCGAAGGGAATACCCTTTATATTTATGAACCTACAGATAAAGGATTTGTCAAACCAATAACCTCCTTTGAATTCCCTCGTCAACGTTCTGGCAAACGTCTTTGTATCGCCGATTTCTTTGCTACTAAAGAATCTGGACACATAGATGTCTTTCCTATGCAGGCGGTAACGGTGGGAGAAGTCGCTACCGAATATGCCCAAAAGCTATTCAAAGCGGATAACTACACCGACTACCTTTACTATCACGGTATGGCGGTACAGATGGCAGAAGCCTTGGCAGAATGGACGCACGCCAAAATTCGGAGTGAGTTAGGTTTTGCAGCAGAAGAATCAGAAAACATTCGTGATATTTTGCAACAACGCTATCGAGGTTCTCGCTATAGTTTTGGTTATCCTGCTTGTCCCCATATTCCAGATCAAGATAAGCAACTGGATTTATTAGATACGAAGCGAATTAATATGTACATGGATGAAAGCGAACAACTGTACCCTGAACAATCTACCACAGCGATTATTACTTATCATCCTGTAGCGAGATATTTTAGTGCCTAATTTTTTATTGAAAACAGATAAAGAAGTATGCCTAAAATTGATTTGAGAAAAGCTGTTCAAAATGTTCAAGATTATTTCGCTGAATTTAACGACATTCTAGGAAATAATCTTGACAATTTATTGATTGAAGAAACTGAATTATCTGGAGATGGAAAGTTTTGGTTGATTACTGTTGGTTTTGATCGTGAAGTCGATCCAAAAAAGGAAAAAGTATACATGAAAAATACCCCAATTGCTACTTCTTTAGCAGCTAATTTATTACCTCAAAAACAAATCTTGACTGTTGAAAGGGTTTACAAAACTTTCAAGGTTGATTCATCGACTGGAGAAGTTGTATCGATGAAAATGTACAAACTGTAATGACTAAAATTGCAGCATTACTATATAAATATAGTGCCAGAGGAATTCTAATTAATACAAATATTTTGCTCTTGTATTTAATCGGCTTAGTTAACCGTGAAAGAATTCCTCGATTCAAAAGAACTGCACAATTTATTCCTGAAGATTATGATCTTCTTTGTCAGTTAGTTAATAGCTTTCAAAAAGTAATTACAACTCCAAATATTCTTACTGAAGTTAACAGTTTAGCTAATCAATTGGGAGAACCTGAGCGATCGCAGTGTCTAAACATATTTGCAAGACTAATCTCTATAATTAGCGAAGAATACCTCGATAGTGATTCTGTTACCAAGCACGAATTTTTTGCTCGGTTTGGTTTAACCGACTGTGGAATTATGTATCTTGCTCAAGATAAATATCTTGTTTTAACTGATGACTTAAAGCTATCACTTTATTTAAAAGCACAAGGAATTGACGCTATTAATTTTAATAATTTGCGAACACTTTAAATTAACAACTGCTGCAACTACAATGGCGATCGCAGTCGTTACCAGAACGTTTAAACTTATATTTAGCTGCTGATTAGCATCTCGATCTGCTTTTATTTCAGCTTTAGTTTTTCCTTAGTCCTTATCCTCTATTCCTCATCCCTTAAGAAAGTGTGCGGTTATACAGCAAGCGCGCTATTTGTTGAAGACAATTAAGTAGTCAGAGTAAATGTATTCTCATACTCTACGAAAAAGTTTATGCAAACCAAGATTATTGTTTGTGGCTTAGGGCGCACTGGTTCTAAAATATACAGTTTGTTAAAGCAGCAAGGTGCAGAAGTCGTAGCAATTAGTGAACGTCCAGTGGATATTCCCAGTAAACAAATTATTATTGGCGATCCACGCAGTAACACTACCTTAATTCAAGCAGGGATTAGGCACGCCAAGACTTTAGTATTGGTTCATGATGATGATTCTCTAAATCTAGCTATTTTGACTCAGGCTAGAGTTTTAAATCCCCAGATTAGGATTATCAATCGTCTCTTAAATCATACTTTGGGCGATCGCCTGGATTTGACCTTACCCGATCACTTTACAATGAGCGTGGCGGCTCTTTCTGCCCCACTGTTTACTTTTGCAGCCTTGGGTAATAAAGCTATTGGTCAACTACAGTTATTTAATCGTACTTGGCCCATACAGGAAGAAATTATCGATCTCGATCATCCTTGGTTAGGTGTAAAACTAAATGAACTCTGGGATAACCCTAACCGTATGCTGATTTACTATTTACCTACTAAAGGAGAAATAGATTTGGTTTCGGCAATCAAACAAGGTAGTCGCCTACAATTAGGCGATCGCTTAATCGTTGGCACAAAACCTAACGTTGTTACCAAACGCCGATCTTGGCAGAAAAAAATATTAAAAGCAATTTTAAATCTTCCTCGTTATCAACATTATGCTCGTCCCGTAACTTTAGTCAGTCTTGCTTTATTAACGGTAATTTTTATAGCCACTCTGATTTATGTCAGCGTTAATCAACAGATTTCCATCCCTGATGCCCTTTATTTTTCTGTGGGCATGATTACTGGCGCAGGAGGAAAAGAAGAAGTTGCTGAAGGAGCTTCTGATTACATCAAGGTTTTTACAGCGATCATGATGATTGTTGGTGCGGGAGTAATTGGTATCTGTTATGCCTTGATTAATGATTTTGTTTTGGGTAGTCGTTTTCGGCAGACATTAGATGCAGCCAGAATTCCTCGGCAAAATCACCATATCGTCTGTGGTTTAGGCGGATTAGGAATCAAAGTTGCCAGTCAACTCCATGCCCAGGGACACGAAGTAGTAGTAATCGAATCCGATCCCAGTAACCGTTTTTTGCGTTCTGCTCGTTCTAGAGGCATTCCCGTAATTATAGAAGATGCTAGTACGCCCTCAACTCTCAAGGCAGTTAACATCAAACGCGCTACTAGTTTAATTGCTATTACTAGTCATGACACAGCCAACCTGGAAATCAGTCTGACTGCCAAAGCATTGTCACCATATATTAAAACCGTAGTGCGTAGTGGCGATCCTCAGTTTGCTCAATCAATGCAGGAAGTATTTGAATTTGACCATGTTTTGTCTCCTGTAGAGCTTGCAACCTATTCGTTTGCAGCAGCAGCTTTGGGAGGCAGAATTTTGGGTAATGGTATGACTCAAGACTTGCTCTGGGTAGCTTTGGCAACCATGATTACGCCAAAACATCCATTCTGTGGTCAGACTGTGGAAACCGCAGCAATTACAGGAGATTTTGTGCCTTTGTACTTAGAAAGAAAAAATCAAACCTTACATAGCTGGCAATTATTAAAAATATCTTTGCAGCCTCAAGACGTTTTATATTTAACTATGCCTGCTAGTGGCTTAAATCAGCTATGGCGCAACCCTAGCCCTGATGATTTAATGCTCGATCGCTTAGAAGATAGTTTTAATTATTAATTATCCATTAATAAAATAAGAAAATGCACCCGTGTTAAGCACCGCTTATTTTATAAGCTTCTCGCTTTGCCTGTAAATCTCCTTGTAAAATTTGGGTAGCAACTGTGTCACTGATGTCATTGATATAGTATTCATGATTAGTAATAACTTCAATATCCCAATATTCGCTGTATTTTTGAGTTTGAGATTCGCCAGTCAACACATATCCTGATGCAGAAATTGCAAAGTTTATCATTTCTGCATTAATTTGAACTCTAAAAATATTGGCTTCAGCTTCAAAGCCAATTACATTCATCTCAATAATTTTAGGCAAATAAATAATATCGAAATTATTAGTAAAGTATTTCTGATAATCTCTATATTCTTGTTTAGTAGAAAACTTTGGAAAGTACTGTCTGATATCAGCAAAGTTTTTAGTTATTAAATCTTGATGATATTGACTGTACAAATTATTTATCAGTTCTATTAAATCTGTTTTGGCAATTAAATGTTGATAGGATGTCTCTTCTATTTCTGGTTTCAAAGGAATTAGATACCAAACTTTATAACCTTGAAGATATTTAATTGAATAGAGATTAGTAAATTTATGATTGACGCTTTTGGTAAAATCAATGATTTGAACATCATCAGCAAAAGATTTGCCAGAAAAGCGAACTAAGTTAGGGATATATATTATTAATTTAAATATCAGCGTTCCAACTGAAACTATTCCTAACATTAAAATAACTACAGCTTTAGCAAATCCTGGAAACGTATCAGAGTTGACATTGGCACAGCTTTTAAAATAGGGAGTTCCTGGATCGCAATTAATATATTGTCTCTTAAACAAAGCTGGAACTTTATTGCCTACATGAACTAAAAAATTATCTGCAAATAAGTTACCTTCTGGATTATCTAAAACAACTTGATAAACATCAGTTGGTTGAACTATTTGTCTAACTGACTCTACATTTATAGAAAAATGATTTTGAGCAAATAATTTATGGTTGAGTTTTAATTGTTGTAGTCCAACAAGTTTGGGATTAGTATGAGTTTTAATATACAGTAAATTCCCACCAGTAATCTTAGTTTTGTTGTTAATTAAATAGTAGCTAAGTGAAGATTTTCGCTTAATTTGCTCTACTATATTTTCTTCATTTTGATGTGCTTTAAAATTATAGCCAATAATGCGATCGCCTGGCTGTAAGTCTTCAATTGTCATATTTCCATCGGGCGTTGTAATCATAGTTCCTGTACCAAAGCCACCAGTAATATTTTTGGCATTAGCAGAATTAATAATTGAGAAACTGGAACATAAAAAGACAAATAGGCTAATTACTACAGACTTAATTAACCCTTTTAGAAAACTCATTTTAAAGTACAAGTATTTTTAGCTAACATTTTGATTAATATCATACAAAAAAAAGAAGCCTAATTTTTAAATAAGACCTCCTCTTAAAGTTTAAGTAATATTTTACTTTGGAATATCAAATTAAGAATTTGTTTCATTTCCCAAAGTTTCAAGCATAGCGATGATGCCAACAAAGCTGAATAATGATGCAAAGGCTAATATCAACATAGTCTACTTTTCCTATTAAAATCTGATTATTATATTTTCAATAATAATGTTTTGTTTTATAAAGAACTTCAGAAAAATTACCTAAATAATTCTTGAAAGACTAATTTTTTCCACAGCTTGTTTTTACTTAATTAGCCCCATTTAAAGATAGCTGCACCCCAGGTTAAACCTGCACCAAAGCCAGAAGCGGCAATAGTATGTCCTGGCTGAACTCGACCATCTCTAACCGCAGCATCTAATGCAAGGGGAATAGAAGCAGCAGAAGTGTTACCATATTCAGCTATATTACTTAAAATTTTTTCTGTAGGGATTTTGAGCCTTTTTGCTACTGCATCCATAATGCGCTGATTTGCCTGATGCAGCAACAGCCAATCAATATCATCTGCCGTTAAGTTAGCTTGAAACATAGCTTTGCTAATTGCTTCGGGGACTTTTGCCACAGCAAAGCGATATACTTCTCTACCATTCATGGTTATTGGCTGATATGAACCGTATTGGGCAGTTATATTCTCTACCAGCGGTTTAGATTGACTATGATAATTCAAATTAAGAGAGTCATTTTGACTACCATTACTATACATTCCCATGCTTAATAGGCGATCGCCTTGATCGGTTCTTTGACATACCATTGCCCCCGCACCATCGCCAAACAAAACACAGCTAGCGCGATCTGACCAATCTACCCAACGAGAAAGTATATCTGCACCGATAATCAGAACGTTTTTATACACCCCAGTGCGAATAAACCCAGAAGCCGTAATTAAAGCAAAAATAAACCCAGAACAGGCAGCACCCAAATCAAAAGCCACTGCGTTAGTTGCTCCAATCAACCCTTGAATTTTACAGGCACTACCAAACAGATCGTCGGGAGTGGAGGTAGCCAGAATAATTAAATCAATATCAGTGGCGGTAATTCCTGCCATAGCGATCGCATTTTGGGCAGCCACAGCGGATAATTGACTGAGAGATTCGGTAGCTGAGGCGATATGACGATTGCTCATACCCGTTCTGGTATTAATCCATTCGTCAGAGGTGGCAACCATCTGAGCTAAATGATCGTTAGTCAAAACTGCCTCTGGTGCAGCCGAACCACATCCAGTAATCGCTATCCCCGCACCCATATTGTTCAATGTCCCACTCCGTTATTTATTAGGGCTTATTGATTGATTTATACATTTATTTAGCAGAAGCTGCTTCTGTATAATTTGTCTCTTCTTCAATTCTTTGGTTATTGTAAGCTTTTATCTTGGCTAATACATCATTATCTATCGCCTCTTTTGCCAAGCGAATCGCACTAAACATTGACCCTCGACGAGAGCTACCGTGACTGATAATGCAGATTCCTGCTACGCCAAACAGTAACCCTCCACCATGTTCGGCGCGATCTATTCGACGTTTAATATTTTTAAGATTGGGCTTGAGTAAAGCTGTTCCCATCTTACCGTGCAATCCTTGGGGTAATTCTTCCTTCATAATTTGCAGCATCACTTCGCCTATTGCTTCAGCAAACTTGAGAACAATATTGCCCACAAAACCATCGCAAACGATAACATCAAAATTTCCAGACAAGACATCTCTGCCTTCGGCATTCCCCACGAAAAGAATCTGGGAATTATTCGACAGCAACTTATGGGTAGAGAGTGCTAACTCATTGCCCTTAGAAGATTCTTCGCCAATATTGAGCAATCCTACTTTTGGCTCTTCCTTGCCCAAAACATATCTACTGTAGATTGTACCCATCAAGGCAAACTGATCCAGATATTTAGCTTTGCTGTCTACGTTTGCCCCCACGTCCAGAACAATGACCGATTGACCAGGAATAATTGTAGGTAAGACTGCACCAATAGCAGGACGTTCGATACCTGGCAAACGACCTAACCTCAGATGAGCCGATGCCATTGCTGCCCCAGAATGTCCAGCAGAAACCACCGCATCAGCATTCTTTTGCTTAACTAAATTCATTGCCACATTGATCGAGGCTTTGGGCTTACGGCGAATCGCTTTTAGAGGTTCTTCCTTCATGGCGATCGCATCTTCAGCGTGAACAACTTCAACTTGGGCTATTCCCTTGCCGTTATACTTTTCTAGCAAGGGCTTTATTTGTTGTTCATCTCCCACTAGTAAGACATCTAAACCTAGCTCTGCTGAAGCTTGGACTGCCCCCGCCACAATTTCTTCAGGGGCGTAATCTCCCCCCATAGCGTCTACTGCGATTCTTGCGCGCTTTAATACCATTTAGCCAATTTTATAGAAGCCTCACAAATTTTAACAGTCTGAGGTTAGATATTTTTAATATCTACAAAAAATAACTAAAGAACTTAACCAACAATTATAAAAAATGTTGACGTTGTGTTTATGTCATTTTAACTTTACAACTGTAAAAGTTCTTATTTTTGCTGGGAGAAGGGATAATTTTGGTTTCTGATAATTGGTCATAGTTATACAACGAAGCCATTAGTCAACAAGGTTTGTTGCTCATTTTTTATCTATTGATAATTACATTTATGCTAGATTTGATTACTTCAAGCATGATTGCTGCTTGGCTAAATATTTTTGTGCTACCTAAGCAAAACTTGCAGCCTTTGCAAGAGTTTCCTTGGCAAAATTCAGTTATTTTTAATCTGCCTACTATTACTCAAGATCCATTGACTCAAAGGATTGTTAAAACTTATCTTCAAAATCTAACTATTCAAGGAATTAAACCTGAACAACAGGGAGTATGGGTGCAATCAGACTGGACAACATTAGCTAGTAATCAGGGAAAAACGCTGCTTCCTGCGGCTTCATTGAGCAAAATTGCCACCACTTTGACTGCACTGCATAAATGGGGCGCAAAACATCAGTTTGTGACTAATATCTATGGCAGAGGTGGAGTTGAAAACGGTATTCTCACTGGAGATTTAATTGTTGAGGGAGATGGCGATCCTTTATTTGTTTGGGAAGAAGCGATCGCCTTGGGCAATACATTAAATCAACTAGGTATTCGTCAGGTGCAGGGAAATATCTTAGTTACGGACAAGTTTTATATGAATTTTAAAAACAAGCCAGAAGCAGGAGAGTTATTAAAACAAGGATTAAATCAAAAGTTATGGCAAGGGGAAGTCACTCAGCAATATCTGCAAATGTCACCAGGAACAAAACAGCCAGAAATTGCGATCGCAGGTCAAGTTAAAGCGATTAAAAAAGTGCCATCAGATGCTCGCTTACTAATTACCCACCAGTCTTTGCCTTTAGCAGAGATCCTCAGACAAATGAACATTTACAGTAATAATGAGATGGCACAGATATTAGCTGATTTAGCTGGTGGGGCAAATAAAGTTGCTCAAGCTGCTGCCGATATAGCTGGCTTTCCCAGCACAGAAATTCACTTAGTCAATGGTTCAGGTTTAGGAGAAGAAAATCGTCTTTCCCCGCGCGCTGTCTGCCAAATGCTAATGACTATTGATAGACTGCTTGAAGAATATTCTTTTAGTGCAACAGATTTGTTCCCTACCGCAGGCAGAGATACTGTTGGCACGGTGAAGAATCGAGGCTTACCTCCTGGTACAACTATCAAAACGGGTACGCTGGATAATGTTAGTGCTTTGGCTGGTGTTATGCCTACGGGCGATCGCGGTAACGTTTATTTCACCATCATAAATTATGGTCGTCAAGTTGAGTATTTTCGCCAACAGCAGGACAAGTTATTAAACCAGTTAGTTCAGACATGGAAATTAACACCCAATAGTTTTAGTTTAGCTCAAGAAAATCATTGGTATCTAGGCGATCCTCAGCGAAATCAGACTCATATCCTGACAAATTAGTTCTGGCGATCGCAATCATAATTTATTAAACACAATATTATCTTAGTTAAAATACGGTTAGATTTTGAAGCTTTAGTTATCACCATAAAATTACAATTAATATGAGTCAGAAACTATATAAGGTCGAAGCATTTTGGGACAATGAAGCTCAAGTATGGGTAGCGCAAAGCAATGATGTTCCTGGATTAGCTACTGAGTCTGATAGTATCGAATCCCTAACCCGTAAGTTAAGAAACATGATTCCTGAACTATTACAATTAAATAATCTTGTTCCCACCGAATACATTGGTGATATTGCTTTTGAATTGATAAGCCATCGTCAAGAGTTAATCAAGGTAGCAAGTTAAATGGCTGGTTCTTTTACACCCAAGTTAAAAAAACTTTTAGTTAGAGCAGGATGTAATTTAGAACGTCAAGGGAAAGCAGATCATGAAATTTGGTATAGTCCACTAACTAATCGTCGGTTTGTAGTAGACAATTTCCTAAAATCTCGTCACACAGCAAATGCTGCTCTAAAACAAGCTGGATTGCCTAAAGCTTTTTAAAGTTGAACTCAATTGACATATTTATAAACCACCTACTTATCAAAGGACGGGTTGTTCTCGCAAATTAGTTTTAATTTTGCTGACCAAATTACTAAGATTGCCTCAGCCAAAAATAACGATCACCATTATCTAGTATACCTTGCTGACTTCTTTGCTTGACCGTATCGTGCTTAAATAAAAACCCCTACAAGCTTTGCCCCTATCTACATTTTTAGGTATTCTCCGTCTTGATTTCTCTTGCTGTCAAAGAGATTACTGACAAATTTAATAGGTAACGTTAATTTTTGAGATCGATTTGGGAACAATAGCAGTGTAAACCCTGAAATATTTTTTTAAAGCCGATGAAGGTAGTCAGAGTTTTTACTATCGCTAACAATGGTTTCCAAGAAGTCATGCGCGATCGCATTCTCTATTTTATTGGTTTCTTTACTTTGCTCTTGCTGCTTGCCCAACGAATAATTCCTGAGATTGCTGCGGGGACTCATGAGAAAATTCTTTTAGACTTTGGTATTGGTGCGATCGCCATTTTAAGCGTAATTGTGGCAATTTTTGTAGGTACGGCTTTAATCAACAAGGAAATAGAAAAGCGTACTTTATTAATGTTAATCCCCAAGCCAATTAGTCGCGCCGAACTTATATTAGGTAAGCATCTAGGGCTAACTGCAGTACTCGCTGTGATGATTACAATTATGATGGGTATTTATTTAGCCATGCTCAGTTTTTCAGATATTAGCTATCCTACAGGTGCATTGATTACGGCGGGTGCTTATCTGCTTTTAGAATTATCTTTAATTGTGGCTGTAGCCATCTTGTTTGGCGTATTCACTAGTTCAATCTTGGCTACCTTGCTGAGTTTTGGTGTCTATTTAATGGGACACTTTAGCGAAGACTTGGTCGAACTAGGTAAACTTAGCAAAAGTGCCAGTATCGAAAGTTTGACTACAAGTTTGTATCTGGTGTTACCTAATCTTTCACGACTAGATTTAAAGAATGAAGCAGTCTATGGTTTACTGCCTAGTTCTACAGATCTCTTAAGTCATGCTTTATACGGTTTACTGTATACAGCTTTACTATTGACTATTTCAATGATGATTTTTGCTCAAAAAGAATTTTAACGACTTTTATTTTAATTCAACTTATGTTCACGGGTAAATTATTCCTAATACCTCAATCCCAAAAATTCTTTGACACTAATGAATTGAGTAACTAACACAATCGCTTTTGCTTTTGAAGCCGAAAGATAAAAAAGCTTTTGACTACTACAAAAATTGCTGCAACAATAATACTTAAAATTTTATCGAGAAATATTGAGCGAAGGTTGATCTAATATTCCGATCAAAATTAGAAATTTGTCGGTATTATAAGAGCAAAACAGCCTAATATACATTAAGCCCTTACCAAGCATTAATTAATATGTCCGATAGTTCTGGGTCTATTTTACAACTACAAACAAAAATAACAGCACTCAGCAACGTGAATCTTCTTATTGCTACTGCTAACCCTGCTGATCTTCACGATATTACAGCTTCTCTATATGCAGCCAAAATTGACTTTACCTATGATATTGTCGCTATAAATGAATTAGATACTAATCTACCTTATGCTTATGGGCAATATAGTGCTGTTATTTATAGTTATGCCCAGGCTACAAATGAAAATATTGCTGATACTTTAGTCGAAAATGTTCAGTGGTGGCGTCATTTATATCCAGATGCACCTTTGATTTTAATCACTGATTATTTAGGTGATGAACGAGCAGTAGAATTAATTCAGTCTGGTGTTAGTGGTTATGTACTAAAACAAAAGCTGTATCAATTACCTAATATCCTGGCAAAAACTCTATCTAATTGTGCCAAGCAACAAAATATTGCTAATCAACAACAAAATCTAATTAAACAGCAGCAAAAGAAGATCCAGCAGCTAGAAATAGAAAAACAAAGCTGGCTGAATCGAGAACAGCTAAACCAAGAGCGTATTGCCCATCTAAATCATGAATTGCGTAATCCTATTTCTTCTATATTGGGCTTTGCAGGAATGCTCAAAGAGCAATATTATGGCACTCTCAACTGTAAGCAGATGCAGTATGTTAGTGCCTTACTTAGTGTAGGCGGATATATGCTAGATCTGGTCAATAATTATCTTGACCTAGTTAAAATTGATGCCAACAAGCAGATATTAGATATAGAAAGGCTTGCTGTAGCAGAAATTTGCCAGGCATCTTTATTCATAGTTGCCGAAAAAGCCAAACAAAAAGGATTGGATTTAATTTTTAATTTAGAAGATAATATTGACTTTTGTGTCGCCGATTCTGTTCGTCTCAAGCAAATTTTGGTCAACTTACTTAGTAATGCCGTCAAATTTACCGATCGCGGCTCAGTAACTCTAGAAGTCAAACTTAAAGCAAATTGGCTGCATTTTTCAGTAATTGATACGGGAATGGGTATTTCGCCTCAAAACCTGACTAAACTATTTCAGCCTTTTCCTCAAATTACCAATCACCATGAAAGCACTGGTTTAGGCTTGACACTGTCGAAAAAAATAGCCCAGCTTCACCAAGGTGATATTACAGTAGCTTCTAGCTTAGGTAAAGGTAGTTGTTTTACGCTTTGCATACCTCAGTATCAGTTATAGCCGTACAAAGTTAAATCAGGACACATAAGATATCTGCTCGAAAGTAGCAAGTAGCAAGTAACAAGTTTAAAATGCCCTAACATTAATACGTATTGCTATAACAATCAACAATGAATACAGAAATTTTTTTTGCTTATATAACTTCTGCGATCGAGATTAGCTACCATAAAAGTAGTAAGCAATGGATAGTTAGTTGAGTTAATGAGTGAGCAGAAATTAGAACAGTTGAAAAGTTTATTTCAGGGCATGGAAAAGGCTTTGATAGCCTATTCTGGAGGAGTTGATAGTACCCTAGTAGCTAAACTTGCTTACGATGTTTTAGGCGATCGCGCTTTGGCTGTAACTGCCGTATCCCCTTCATTACTTCCTGAAGAATTGATTGATGCTCAAACCCAAGCAGCACAGATTGGCATCAAACATGAGTTAGTGAAAACTCATGAAATGGATAATCCCGACTATACTTCTAACCCAATTAACCGCTGTTATTTTTGTAAAAGCGAACTTCACGACACTTTAAAACCTCTGGCTCTCAAACGTGGCTATCCTTATGTTGTGGATGGAGTTAATGCCGATGATTTGCAAGACTATCGCCCTGGAATCCAAGCAGCAACAGAAAGAGGAGCGCGATCGCCTTTGGCAGAAGTCGGCGTTAGCAAACCCGAAGTGAGAGAAATTTCTCGTAGTCTGGGGTTGGCTTGGTGGGACAAACCCGCTCAACCCTGTCTTAGCTCTCGTTTTCCCTATGGTGAAGCTATTACCGTTACTAAGCTGCAACGAGTGGGAAGAGCCGAAATTTATCTCCGCCAGTTGGGCTATCAAAATTTGCGAGTGCGATCGCAATCAGACACCGCCAAAATTGAACTACCTGCAGCAGAAATTACTCAGTTTGTGCAACAGGTTAATCTGCCTCAACTAGTTAAGGCTTTTCAAGATTTAGGATTTGTTTACGTCACTCTCGATTTGGAAGGTTATCGTAGTGGAAAACTAAATTCAGCGATCGGTAAGTAGGGTGGGCAAACTAAAAACGAAATGTGTCAATAAACATTAAAACTAAATTTGCCCACCCTAAAATAATCAAAACGCTTTAAGCAGTATCGAGATAATCAGCGATCGGGTGCTACAATTAAGTGTAATTAAGTGTGTATATAGGTCAAATTGCAATAATTATGGCTGAAAGACTAAAACGCTGGGAATCTCCTCGCAAAAGAGGGCGCAACGACAAAGGCAAAGGTGGCTCTGCCAGAGCAAGGCAGTTACGTAAAAGAGAACAGCTGCTACGCCAAAAACTTAAAGGCAATGTAGCCAACGGAGGAAAATCAGAAGAGAGAGGGAGAGAAGTAATTCTCTCTCTTTTTTTGGAATATAAGTATTAGGGGCGAACAGCCCTTTAGGTTCGACATCGCAAAGCATTATATGCGGAGAAGTATCTGCGGCTAAAGCCTTTGTTTGTTTGCGCCTAACGGCGACGCGGGGTCTCGACCCACCGCAACTGTCTCACCGTTCGCTCGTACAAAAGTTAAGAATTATGGAAATAATTATTCCCATCGCTGCGGTTTTAATTTTGTGGTTGTTGCTTACCTGGTCAATTAAAGTTTTTAAAGCCAGTATTACAACTTTCTTGGCGATCGCTGCTATCGTTTTTTTATTACAAATTGTTTTTAATATTAGTTCTGAGCAGATTTTTCAGGAGTTGGTTTCTTTAGTTGAGCGTCTCAAAAAACTAATTTTAGGAAATTAATATTTTATTATTTACGTAGCAGCAGCGATTTTTTAAATATGGAGTTAAGCTAGACATTTCGCTAGTTAAATTAGACTTAATTTTATATTTAAATTGTCTAGGAATTATGTCTTCTAAAAGCTTGGATAACAAAGGGCAAAAGCCGATAGTTAATACTCAGCTAAAATCTGGTATTGTTCACAAACCATTTGCTACAGGAACAATTAATATTTTCAACCCTTATCGAAGTAAAAAAAAGGAAGAACTAAACAAGCCTAAGTTATCTTTAAATGCCGAATTAGAGAAGAAGACAGAGGAGACAGAAATAAACTCTATCTTCGAGCCATCCGCACTAGAATTACCTGAAAGAGAATATCAGGATAGAAATTGTCTAGATAGCTTACTCAGTCCCTGGGGAATTAGCGCGATCGCAATGCTCTTCTTTGCCAATTTGATTTCGGCTGCGGTTATCTGGCGCAATGCTTCTGTAGCCATCAATCCTAACCAGACAAATTCAGCGGTATCTACGGTAGGAAATGCCGACTTATCTGCCCAAGAATTTATGCCTTTAAATTTGAGTACATTGAGCAAAATGAAGCCGATTGAAGATACTTCAATAGAAGAATCCAAGCCCAATATTACGCCTATTAGTCCTGCTCTGGCACCTTTAAATGACGTTACAAATCTTTCAGCAATTAATACTCAATATTACTACATATTAACTGAATATACAGGAGATAAATCTTTGTCTGAAGCTAGACAAAAAGTCAAACAAATTTCTTTAGTTAATTTGCCTCAAGGGGTGTTTATTTATTTAGGAGCTTTTACCGACAGAGAACAAGCTGGTAAGTTTGTAGCTCAACTACAAAAAGAAAATTTTGCTGCTTATATATACCCCTTCAACTAATTTTGTTTATAGTAATTATATGACTCTTTAACTTTATTTTTTTCGCCAATTAACTTATCTTAAGACAATAAAATTAAATTATATTTGTGCAAAAAATATTTTGTAATTGCTTCAATTTTTGAATTAGCATAGAATGTCATTCTTACCATAAATCGGCTGAATTTTTTGTTTTAAATTATATATAAGACTGCAAACAAATTACAGGTTGATAGTAACTGCTTCAATTTGGACAATTTCAACCTGCAAAATTTACTGTTTTTCAGGTAATAGTACATTTTCTCGAAGATCGACAGTACACTAGGATAATATGTCACACTAGAAACGTGAAAAGTAAAATCACGTTCTTAATAAATAGTTGATGGTGGGCTTAGTATCCTGGAGTCTGCCAAGCCTATAATTTTTTGTAAACGATTAAAGGATATACAAAGTCATGGGATTATTCGATCGCCTTAGCAGAGTTGTTCGATCCAATATTAACGATCTAGTCAGTAAAGCCGAAGATCCAGAAAAGGTACTGGAACAAGCAGTAATTGATATGCAGGAAGATTTGGTGCAGCTACGTCAAGCTGTTGCCAGAGCGATCGCAACTCAAAAACGCACCGAACAACAGTACAATAAAAATCAGTCAGAGTCTAATAACTGGCAGCAAAGGGCGCAGTTAGCTTTATCCAAAGGAGATGAGAATTTAGCTCGCGAAGCATTAGTCCGCAAAAAATCTTTTGCCGACACCGCTGCTACTCTTAAAGCGCAGCTCGATCAGCAAAGTGGTACTGTTGGTACTCTTAAACGCAATCTAATTGCTTTAGAAAGCAAAATTTCCGAAGCAAAAACTAAAAAAGATATGCTCAAGGCAAGGGCAAATGCTGCCAAAGCCAACAAGCAGCTACAGGACTCGGTGAATAATATTGGGACTAGTAGCGCGATGGGTGCATTTGAGCGCATGGAAGAAAAGGTGATGCAGGTAGAGGCAGAATCTGAAGCCGCAGTCTCATTAGGTGGAACTGGGCTAGAACAGCAATTTGCACAATTAGAAGCTGGTAGTGGTGTTGATGATGAATTGGCAGCGATGAAAGCCCAACTGTCTGGAACTTCTGTAGAAACCCCACAGTTGAAACCAGCCGATACACCTGCACCCCAAGATGCGGTAATTGATGCAGAATTAGATGAGTTACGTTCTCAACTCGACAAGTAAATAGCAAATAGCCTAGTAGGGGTGATTCGTGCGCCCCTACACTAGAATCTAAAATCACTTTTCTTGGCTTTCAAGCAATTTACCCAGAATTAAATGAGCCCGATCGAAATTTGGTTTAAGCTCAATTGTACGACGCAAACAGGCGATCGCTTCTTCAACTTGGCGTTGTTCGAGTAAATTCTTTGCCAAACTAAAATACTCTTCAGGTTTAACTCGATTGGGTTCTAAAGTAAATGCCTCGTACCAATAAAGAACAGCTTTTTGTTGTTCTCCCAATTTTTGATAAACTCTTGCCAAATTACGATAGCTCTTACTATATTTAGCATCAAGCTGTAACGCTTCTTGATAACAGCTAATTGCTTTTGCCCACTGCTGTTTTTGAGCATACAAACTACCCAGATTATTCCAGGCAACAGCAGAATCAGGATGTTGCATCTCTGATGCAGGATTTTTAGATGGTATAGCTGCTAAGGCTGAAGAACTAGATTCTGCTTTAGGTAATAATCGAGGTACAGCACTTTTTGGTGATGGCGAAATTATGTGAGCTTGTGGAACATTTCTGCGTTTGCCTTTAAGTTTAGATTGAGACAACAGATTTTTAATTGGCTTATCTTTTTTAATTGAGTTTTGGCGATCGCTATTTGAACTGGCTAAGGAAATTAGCTGATGATAGTAAAATACAGCTTTTTTCCATTCTTCTAGCTCTTCTAAAATTTTTACTAACTGTATTAGTTCTTGTTTTGCCTGGGGATTTAGCTTGATTCCCTGAATGTAAAAAACACTTGCTTCTTTAATTTTTCCTTGCTGATATAGTTCTTGGGCAAAATTAAAATGTTCTTCGGCAGTTAAGATCTCAGGTTCTAGATTTACGGCTTGACAAAAATATTCTAAAGCTTGGTTTATATCCCCCAATTCCTCCCAAATTTGAGCCAAGCTACGATATGCTCCAGCTAGATTAGGATCTAAAATTACAGCCTGTTGAAAGTAGTCCAAAGCGTTCTGCCAGTTTTTTTGTTCAGCATACAAACTGCCCAAATTAGCGTATATGGCTGCTGAATTAGGATTACAGGCTAGTGCTTTAGCGTATGCTCCTAAAGCTTCAGCTTGTTTACCCTGACGTTGCAAGATGTTGCCCAAAATTTTATAGGCATCTACAGTATCAGGAGCAATTTCTAAAGCATTTTTACAGGCAATCATGGCTTTATGCCAATTTTGCTCCTGGAAATACATCCACGCTTGTTCTGAGTAAATCCGCGCAATTGACTTTTTCTGCTGTTGAGTTGGTCGATCCAATTGATTTGGTTGAGTTATCGTCAAAGATTGAGTGTCTAAATTGTGATAATTAATACTATTTTTTGAAGACAGGGTTGAAGTACTAGAATTTGTGTTCATCGAACTCACGCATATAAAGAATTCGGCTAAGAAAGCTGGTCAATTTTATCTCAGGAAATTTTTAATCGCCATATTGACGTTGTTAAGTTGGAGTATGAGTTTAATAGTGATGCTGTTCGTAGCCATAAGCTGTAAGCTATAAGCTATAAGCTTTTAAAATTAGTGAATCGATAAATTAGTTTAAATTTGATGCAATTTGCCAATCGCCTCCAAAATCTCTCTCGTAATGTATTTGCAGATATGGATCGAGCCAAAACTGAAGCTAAAAATTCAGGCAAAGAAATTATTGATTTATCCTTGGGTTCATCAGATTTACCTGTAGCTGATTCAACAATTAAAATGATTGAAGCCTCTTTAAAAGATCCTGATACTCATGGCTATCTGCTTCATGCTGGCACCAAAGACTTTCGGGTTGCGGTAGCTAACTGGTATCGCCATCGTTTTGGTATGGCTGTCGATCCTGAAACTGAGGTATTACAGCTAATTGGTTCTCAAGAAGGCACTGCACACTTACCCTTAGCAATTCTTAATCCTGGAGATATCGCTTTATTACAAGATCCTGGTTATCCTTCCCATGCTGGAGGAGTCTATTTGGCAGGAGGAGAGATTTATCCCATGTCTCTTTTGGCAGCCAATAATTTTTTACCGATTTTAGAAGATATTTCTGCTGCCACGTTAGCTAAATCGAAAATGATGGTGCTGAGTTATCCCCATAATCCCACAGCAGCGATCGCACCTCTAGCTTTTTTTGAAGAAGCAGTTAGCTTTTGTCGTCAGCACAACCTAGTTCTCGTTCACGATTTTCCCTATGCCGATCTGGTATTTAGCGATTCTACCGATCCTAATTCCCTTGCACCCTCAATTTTGCAAGCCGATCCTCATAAAGAACTAAGTATAGAATTTTTTACCATGTCTAAATCCTATAATATGGGAGGATTTCGGATTGGTTATGCCATTGGCAATAGTTCTTTAATTCAGGCTTTAAGACAAATCAAAGCCGTTGTCGATTTTAACCAATATAAGGGAATTCTTAATGGTGCGATCGCAGCTTTATCTGGTTCACAAGAGTCTGTAACCGAAACCGTTAAAACTTTTCAACAGCGTCGAGATGTTTTTGTTCAAGCTCTCAATGAAATTGGTTGGCAGGTAGAATTACCAAAAGCGACCATGTATATTTGGGCAAAACTTCCTCAGTTTTGGCAACATAGATCCGTTGACTTCTGTACTCAATTAGTGGCTCAAACTGGCGTAACAGCATCTCCTGGTGCGGGCTTTGGGCAAGCAGGAGAAGGATATGTGCGCTTTGCCTTGGTTAAAGATCCTGAAACTCTCCGTCAAGCAGCAGCAAAAATTGACCAATTTCTGCAAATAAACAAATAATTACCAATTACAAGCAAGTTTTCTTTTTCTGACTCTTTGCTCCTTTACTTTTTATTTATTCAGTAAGCCCTAGTTTGCGATAATGCTTAAGCCGTTGCGCAAATCCTTCGGCTGCAATTTCGGCAGTAGCTTTTAACGCCGATGCACTCATACCATCGCGTGCGCTACCAGAAAGCCCTGCCAAAATCATGACGGCATAGTTTGTTAGCGAATCGACCTCGGATTCTGTTAGGTTGAGTTCACCTGTAGTGATGCGATCGCAAATTAGCTGTCGGGTCGCGGCTCGAAAGCCAGCCGTTATTGCCTGCGCCTCAAGATCGGTGCAGTTACGAGTGCTGTCTATACCCAAGCAACCTGGCTTTTCAGGATTGGCAGCATAGTTCTCAGCAGCCCGTATAAACAAATTAAAAATTGCGGCTTCTAAACTATCTCTAGTGGCTAAAGCCGAAGGTAACCAAGAACCGTACCCTCGAACATATTGTTGAAGCACCTGCTCAAATAGCTCTCGCTTACTGCCAAAGGCTGAATAAAGACTAGGAGCAGTGATCCCAATAGCTTTACTCAACTCCGCCACCCCGACACCATCATAGCCACGCCGATGAAACAGATCCATTGCCGTAGCTAGTGCCTGTTCTACATCAAATCCTCTAGGACGACCCCGTTTTGTTATTTTTTTAGCGATCACTAGCTTATTCTAAAATTATTTGTTATTGTATTTCTATAGTAACCGATACAAAAATAAAGGAAATTAAAACTATGGCAACTCTAACCGATAAAAAAGCTTTGGTTCTCGGCGGTAGTCGTGGCATTGGGGCAGCCATTGTCGAACGACTAGCCGCAGAAGGCGCAAATGTAACCTTCACCTATGGTGGTTCTGAAGCAGCAGCAAAAACATTGGCAAAAAAAACTAATACGACTACACTCCAGGCAGACAGCGCCGATCGCGTGGCCGTTGGCAAAGTAATTGCAGACCAAGGATTGTTAGATATTTTAGTTGTAAATGCAGGTATTAACGTGCCAGGCGATCCGTTGGAGCTAGATCCAAAAGAGGTAGATCGAATGATTGACATCAACTTGCGTGGTCCTTACTATGCCTCGGTAGATGCTGCGAGGAAAATGAATGAGGGCGGACGCATTGTGATTATTGGTTCAACGAACGGCGATCGCATACCCTTCCCTGGATGTACGCCTTACTCAATGACGAAATCTGCGATGCAGGGAATGGTGCGAGGACTAGCACGAGATTTTGCCCCTCTCAACATTACGATTAATAACGTTCAGCCAGGCCCCGTCGATACAGAACTCAATCCAGCAGACGGTTCAGAAAAAGATCTGATGCACTCTTTCATGGCCATTAAACGTCATGCTCAACCAAAAGAGATTGCTGGCATGGTAGCTTATCTGGTAGGTCCTGAAGCTTTTATCGTGACTGGCGCACAGCACACTATTGATGGCGGGTGGGCTGCGTAAAATATCTTTGTGAA
This sequence comes from Waterburya sp., assembly GCA_965218345.1. Taxonomy (GTDB): domain Bacteria; phylum Cyanobacteriota; class Cyanobacteriia; order Cyanobacteriales; family Xenococcaceae; genus Waterburya. The sequence continues at coordinate 1,719,521 of CBDCKS010000002.1, read as the reverse complement.
AAACTGAAATTTTGCTGGTACACAAAACTTAAAACATATTTTTAGCGATCGCTAGTTTGTTTCGAGAATCTCTGTTGTTGTAGATCTATAGTAACCAATACAAAAGTAAGAAACATTAGAATCTATGACTGCAATAAAAAAAAAGTCGTCGTTATGCTACGAAGCTTTTATGAGGCTAGAAGATCGCCATGACTAAGAAAACAAAGCCTTCATCTGGCAAGAAAACGCCTTTAATTTTAATTATGGCGATCGCCTGTGGTATTACCATCGCTAACCTTTACTACAACCAACCCCTACTCGCGCTACTGGCAAAAGACTTTAGCGCCCCAGTTCATGCAGTAGGTTTAATCCCTACTTTGACTCAAATTGGCTATGCACTAGGTATTCTGTTGCTTGTACCCTTGGGCGACCTATGGGAACGACGCAGACTGATCGTGGTGATGATGATACTAACGTCTTTAGCCCTAGCTATTGCAGCCAACTCGCCCAACCTGACTTGGCTAATTATCGCTAGCTTTATGATTGGCGTGACCACGATTGCCGCACAGATTATTATTCCTTTTTCGACTCAGCTAGTAAAGCCTCAGGATCGGGGTAAAGCGGTGGGTATAGTGATGAGCGGAGTGTTTATCGGCATTTTGCTGGCGCGAACGGTGAGCGGATTTGTGGGCGTGAGCCTGGGGTGGCGGGCGATGTATTGGATTGCTAGCGGACTGATGCTAGCACTGGCGGTGGTGATGGCGAAAGTGTTGCCACGCAGCCAGCCCACGCTAACAATGTCTTATGGAGGGTTGATGCGATCGCTCATCCACCTGATCCGAACCGAGCCTCGACTCCAGCACGCTTCGCTAATAGGCGCGATGACGTTTGGAGCCTTTAGTGCCTTTTGGAGTACGCTTGCCTTTTTGTTGGAACAGTCACCCTACCACTACGGCAGCGATATTGTTGGACTATTTGGTTTGGTTGGTGTTGTCGGTGCAGTCATTGCTCCCATTGCGGGCAAAGTTGCGGACTATCGCAGCCCTCGCCTTGCAGTTGGACTGGGGCTTGTGACAACTGCTTTTTCTTTTGCTGTATTTTTGGCATTTGGCTATCAGCTCTGGGGATTGGTGGTAGGCGTGATTATACTTGATTTGGGGGTGCAAGCGACTCAGATTTCTAATCAAACCAGTATTTATCAGCTGCCGACAGAAATTCACAGCCGTTTGAATGCCGTTTATATCATGCTTTACTTTGTGGGTGGCGCACTAGGATCTTTTTTAGGCAATTATGCCTGGAGCAACTTCGGTTGGAGTGGAGTTTGCGCTCTGAGCTTGGGACTAATGGCGATCGCAACTATTGATTATCTTCGAGGGCGAAACAGAACTCGCAAAAAGTCTTAATGACCAGGAAATTAGATCGCGAGTAAAACTTAGTTCAAAATTACATAAACCAGCCATGAAGTTAATTTTTGCCAACCACTTACCACTTTTCACCAAATGGTCTTAAATCTAACTCAAACGTCCAGGCAGACTGTGGTTGCTGAGTTAAGAAGAATACTGACTCGCCAATATCGTCAGGACTCATAAAATAATCGTCAGGTTTATCGGACATTGCTTTGCGGGTACGCTCTAAATCGACTACCCCATCAAGAATAATATAGGAAACATGAATCTTTTCAGGATCTAAATATCTTGCCATTGATTGAGCTAGACCACGTTGGGCTGCTTTAGCCGAAGCAAAGGGAGTAAAATTAGCACCGCCTTTGACAGATGCAGTCGCGCCAATAACTACAATATTGCCCCCATTAATTTTTCTCATCTGGGGAATAACTTGTTGGGCAACAACAAAAAAACCTTTGGCATTGACTTCCCAAGCACGCTCAAAAGATTCCACCGTAGCATCATCAATATTAGCAAAAGCTCCAGCACCAGCGTTATAAACGACAACGGCTATTGTTCCCATTTCTGACTCAATCTGCTTAAATATCTCGGCTGCTTTGTCAACTTCAGTAACATCATACTGATAAGCTTGAGAATCTGGAATTTGGGCTGCTAAACTCTCAAGATAATCAAGGTTACGAGACAACATGGCGACGCGATAACCTTTTGCTGCAAACTTACGCGAAAAAGCTGCACCATTTCCCGCACCAACACCAACTATTACACATACAGGTTTATTCATGTTTTTTACCTTTGCAATTTGTCTTTTAATAATTTATTTTTTGCCAATGGAAATACTTAACAAGTTGTCTTCTTTCCGTAATAGAAATAAGGCAATTAAAGCTGCTAGTGTGGGTACTGCTGCCCAAAACAAGTGATTAGGGGGTTCGTAAGGATTGAGTAATTCTTTGTAGGTAGAAAGAGTAGAAACGGCGTGCATTCCCAAAATTGCCCCATAAGTCCAAGTTCTAAATAGACCAGCCATAAAAGCCAGTATAATTAGGGTTTGAACAATGCCAAGAATTAAAGCAATACTAGGCGAAATTGATAGTGAATAAAATCGAGAAAACACTTTTTGAGTTATTTCGGGTGAAATTAATTTTTCTACTGACCAAATTAAGAAAAATACACCAGTACTAAAGCGAATCAAAAATAAACCAATTTCTAATTGTTTTTTATGTCTCATGGCGAAAAAATTGTAATAAGTAGACGACAACTAATGATAAGATTCTCATAAAAATCTGAGGTTAAATATTCATATAGCCACCATCGACAACAAGATCGCTAGCACTCATGTAAGAAGATTCATCACTAGCTAAAAATACAACAGCTTTAGCAATTTCATTGACTTTACCTTCTCTGTGTAACGGTGCTGCTTGTTTGACCATCTCAATAAAACCTTCAACAGCTTCTTTAGGTAAATCCATTTTTCCCTGAAATTCAGTTCGCACAATTCCAGGACTAATTGCATTAACTCGTATTAGGCGATCGCCTAATACCGCAGCTAAAGAACGAGCAAATGAGCGCACTGCTGCTTTTGTTGCAAAATAAATACTTCCTGTTGCTGCACCTTTAGTATTGACCGCAGAAGCATTGATAATCACGCTAGCACCTTGATTTAGCAGTTTTGTTAGCTTCTGTACGGTAAAGAAAACCCCTTTAACATTAATATCAAACTGTTCGTCTGTTAACGTTTCCTGATTCCTTCCTGTAATGATTACTTTTGCTCCTTCTTGGATAAACTCTTGGGCGGTAGCAAAGCCAATACCAGTAGTGCCACCTGTGATTACCGCAGTTTTATTGTTTAGACGTTTCATGTTAGTTTCTCCTTGATCTGATTATTTAGTAACTCATTAAACTTAGACTGAATGGTTTAAGTTTAAACAAAAAATTAAGCTTTCTTTAATGACTCAATTGTCATTAATACTGCACTTTGAGGAATAGTTTCACTATCTAAAACTCGACCAACTAAAGCCATGCCTTGAGTCGTGCAAAGTAACATTCTGGCTAAATCCCGTGCTGAGGCTTTTGGGTTTAATTCCCCTTTTGCTTGAGCAAGAGCGATCGCCTCATAATAAATGTTTTCTAGTCTGCGGTAGTAACTGCGTAAAATAGGAGTAATTTCTACATCGCTGGTATTAAAATCAGCAGCGCAAGTACCAATTAAACAACCTTTACTGTTTAGTTGTCCGTGAGTTTTTTGCCAACTGTATAAAAGCTGTTCGATATTACTCAACGGTGAACCTGAAGCTAATAGCCGATCTTTAATTGATCGCAGTTCGGTTTTTGCGTAATGCTCTAAAGATTTAAGGAACAAAGATTGCTTATTACCAAAGGTGTCGTACATACTTTTACGACTGATACCCATTTTATTAAGTAATTGAGCAAGACTAGCAGCTTCGTAACCCCGTTCCCCAAAAACCTCCATCGCTCTCTCTAGGGCAACTTCTGGCTCAAATTGTTTGTTAGGTCCTCTGCTCATGAGTTTACTATAACCAAACTTAAACCAATCAGTCAAGGTTTTATTGGAATTAATTTCAGTGCCGTTTTTTTACTACAAAACCATTTACCATTCATCGTCATAATCTTCCATGTTTGGTCTACCAACTTCTGGTAATTCTGATATTTCTTTGTCCTCTAAAAATTCCTCCTGAGCATTATCCATTTTTACTAATTCACCTTCAAAGCTTTGAGTCAGGCTATCTATTGCCTGCTGTAAATGATCGTCTGTATCATCACTGTTCAAATTTTGCTCAATAGGTAGATTTGCAGCTATTGTTTCTTCCAATTCAGCTAGAGGAGAAGATGACGAAACAGAATCTTTCTTTTTAGCAGACTGTAAATCACTCGTTGATAAAGAAGGTGTTGCTACAGCAATGTTTGCTTCGGGCTTGGGAGATTCTGAATTATGGTTAGGAAAATTTTTAGCTATCGTTAAGTTTACTTCAGGCTGCGGTGCTATGGATTTGTTTTCTGAAAGAGAATTACCTAAATCTGGAGCAGGTTGAGATGCTTGAAGTGGCTTATTATTTGGTTTAGCCGAATTTTGTGCAAGGCTATCTTTAGGAGTAGCAACTTCTAACTGAACCTTAACCTTACGTTGGCAAACCTGAGCAAAAGCAGCTTCAATATTAGGAACTTTACCCTGATTAAGTTTTTGTAATTTTGCCGAGCTAATGCCCACAATGGCACTTGAACCATTAAAGTCAACCAAATAACACTGTTGTTTTAAAAGTGCCTGAGTTGTAGGTGGTTGCAAACAACTCACAACCTTGCTCCAGATTTCTTTATTTTTGGCAAAATTATTGGTGACTAATTCAGGACTTGATGATGATGGTTGTGGTGTGGGTTCAACAATAGCAGGTGGCGGATCAAAAACTTTATTCGCTCCAGGATTATGAGGTACAGAAAATGTAACTTTACTAGTTGCAGTTTGTTTGCTTATCTCTGTTGGTGCTGTAGCTGAAGGCTTTGTTTCTGTAATTTCTCGCGACGCAGCGGTATCAGAGCTAGCTGTGTTTTTTTGAGTATCTGTCTGCTGAGGTGGAGTGCTTGCAGGAGGATTAACTGAGACTTTAGCTACATCTAGAGGCTGGCTAACAATTTGATTGGCACTCGGTAATAGTCCTAATAAAGTTACTTCCAGCCATAAACGAGGCTGAGTAGTATGTTTTAGCTGAGGTTCTGCTTCTTTTAAGTGTTGTTGCCCACTCAAAATTACAGAGGTGTTCCAATTTGTCGCTTCAGTACACAATTGTTGCCAGCAGGTTTCAGTAACTGCCACCATATCTGGACGCTGCGGGGCAGTTTTGGCAATTAATAAGTTGAGATAGAAACTAGCAAGATTCTGTAAGACGATTATGGGTTCTCGTCCGCGATCTAAAAGACTACGACACTGCTGTAAAACTGCTAAAGAATCATTACCGTTAATTACCTGAAGTAGTTTTAACAAATCTTGTTCGGGTACAGCCCCGACAAGATCCCATACCTTTGCCACAGAAATTTCTTCTGGCAGCAGACTTAGCTGATCTAATAGACTTTCGGCATCTCTTAAGCCACCGTTGGCAATTTGGGCAATTAAAGCGATCGCATCATCGGCGATCGCAATATTTTCCTCGCCAGCAATATACTTTAAATGTCTAATCATCTCTGGCAAAGGAATACGGCGATAATCAAACCTCTGACAACGAGAAATGATTGTGGGCAAAACTCGCTGAGGATCGGTAGTAGCTAAGATAAAAACTACCCTTGGGGGTGGTTCTTCTAAAGTCTTGAGCAAGGCATTGAATGCTGCGGTGCTGAGCATATGACAATTATGTACTAATAGATCATTTGCTACAAAATTATGATTGTCTTCTATATCAAGATCATAGACAGGTTCATGACCAGCGTGGCTTACAGATTTGACCTTCTCCAAATTTGTAGTCCATTGAGGGAATTGAGTATTGTTGTAGATCTGACAACCATTTTCGACTAGATTTTGCCCCCAATTTGACGTAGTAGTAGGTTTTTTGGGTAGATTTTCTTGTATAAGATTTTGATTTGGCAGGATATCCCATATTTGTAAGCCATTCAGCAATAATTTGGTTTTCTGCTTGAGAAAATCCCTCAGTGTGAAGAAAGACTGCGGGACTATCTTGTGGAGTAAGCTGAAGAGAACCGTCATCCATGTACCACCACGCAAGTCCTTCTGGAGTGATAAGTTGAAGCCATTCCCATGAGATAAATTTACCTTTATCATTTGGCTTAACAATTTCGCAAACTTTTTGTAGTTGAGGATGGCAAGCTGTATAGCAAATGGTTGATTCTTTGCCATATCCTCGATTGATGATATTTTGTATCTGTGGACGCAATTGTTGTAAGCGATTTGCTTTATATTCCATCCATTTTTGCTGCTTTGATCCATGAGTCCAGCGCAATCGAGGAAATCTGCTATATAAGTTTGGGTATTCGATGCTTCCATCCCCAAGTAAAGTTCCGTATATGAGTCCCAATTGCTCAGTTTGTAATTGCTGACAGGAATCGATAAAATCCCTGCCTCGCTTATCCCAGATTTCATGACTTTTTTTGTATGGATGTCTTTTCCAGTAAGATTGGATGCTTTTAATTCCTCTTCCCTTTTTTTGCAGAAATTTGGGAATATCAAGCATTTCTTGGCATCCGCATTTGCACAAAGGTCGTATTGCTTCTGCTTGTATAAGTATTTCTTCGAGATTGTATGATTTTGTTCCGTATTTATTTCCTTTGAATTGATGTCCCGTTGCAAATCGGCGTGTTCGCCCATCTGTCCCATATTTATAAATGCTTGTTTCACATCCACACTCGCAGGAGATAGTATCTTCATTCCTTCTTTGACGTTTCTTGCTTCGATCCATCCTATTTCTGTCCGAATGAGATGATTTTCTGTGCAGCGAATTTGTTTATCGCTAGTTTTGATAATTAGAGTTTTTTTACTCCCTTGTTCTAGCCAGCGTAGTACTGTTTTATACTCCCATACTTTTGTGTTCTCGTTATAGCTAAGAACCATTTTTCCTTTCAGATTAGGATTATCAATTCGCATCAATCCTTCATTAGTTTGGATAAGTGAATCTCCTGTCAAACATTCATCGATCGCATAAACTTTATAACGACACTGCACGGGAGCAAAGCGCGATCGCTCGATGATTTCGCGAATGTTATCAACTCCTGTGTTACTAGCAGCATCAATTTCCATCACGTCTAACGCTGAACCTTTGGCGATCGCTAAACAGGCTTCACACTCCCCACAGGGTTCAGGAGTTGGCCGATCGCTATTTAAACAATTTAAAGATTTCGCTAAAATTCTAGCACTAGAGGTTTTACCTGTTCCTCTAGGGCCGGTAAATAAATATGCTGGAGCAATTTTTTCCTGTTTCAAAGCATTGCTGAGAGTCAAGGCGATCGTCTCTTGACCTACTAAATCTTTAAAAGTTTGTGGTCGGTACTTGTGATGAAGAGGTTCGTAAGGCATATTATATGTGGATTTTTTGTTTTCCACTAATTACTAGAAAATTATCCTTGTACAATTGAGCAATATTTAGCTGGCTCAAAGCAATGCCGTTCTGTTAAAGAACTGTTAACTTTAAATGAAATTAGTTTAGCTTCACCGCAGGGTGGTGTTAACTCTTAAAATCAGTATATTTGATCTAAGGTAATGAGTCATACGATCGGACAACTCCAACAAAACAATCAACAGCCAAACTCTAAGGCTTCGGAGACAAGCCAAGACTCGCCAAAGCCTGAAGATAAGACACCTATCTCTTCTCTGGCGGATGCTGATTATGAATTTTTATTTAATCAACTATTAGAAGGAATTGCCCACGGCTGGCACGATCGCAGAATTGTTAAATTTTTTAACCAATTAGGCGATCGCGGTAACCAAGAAGATTGGGTTGCTTGGCTAGAGCGTTTACGAACTAAAGTATTGACTCTGCCAATCCAGTCTAAGCGTCAATTGGGAACAATAATGATTCGTCTTGGCGAACTGACTCAATCTGCCCCAGAAGTCAAACAGATTGGCGCAATCTCTAACCACATTGGCAGAGAATTATTATTTGGCAATACAGAAGATGTTATTTGGGAATATGTTGGTTCTGATTTAACAGATAACGACCCTGAAGTAGAAACAGAGCAAGAACTGTCTAGTCGCTTACCTACTGATTTTACGGCACTAGGTTCATCTATTCCTAATGATGCTGAAACTAATTTAGCTTCCAATCCCACAGCCAAAGATGAGCAAGCGGTAGATACTGTTAATGATTTATTTACCGACGCAGTCTCAGCAGTAAATGAAACATTGCCAGTCTCTCAAGCCTTGGAAACTGTTACTGATGAGCGAACAGAACTAAATTTATCCCTAGAAGAAAACAATCTAACAGCAGATATTGCAGAAAGTTCAGACGAGTCAGACGAAGTACCTTTATCAAAGGGCGAATTTGAATTATCTGAGTCTAAGGATTTATCTATAGAATTAAATCCCCAAGCATCCTATCAAGAAGAGACAGAATCCATTACTGAGGCAAAATCAAATACATCTAAAGATAAACCTTTAGATTCAAGCTCAACAGTAGATTTATCATCAATTGTCGAACCTCAAGTCGAGACTGAAGCTATTGATATACAGCAGCTAATCAACTTAATTCAAAAAGACAAAGAATTGGCACAGCAAATATCTCAAAAACTAAAGATTTCTCCTGTAAAGTTAGACAACTTAACGGTAGAGCAATCTCAGGCAATGCAAACTAATGATTTAGATTCTGCTAGTATAGAGCTAATCGAAAGCTGGTTTAATTTGGGACTAAAGCAGGTTAGTGCAGGAGAATTCACTAAAGCGATCGCTTCCTGGGAAAAGGCTTTAAAAATAAACCCTAATTTGTCAGAAGCTTGGCACAATCGCGGGAGTGCCTTGGGACGTTTGGGCGACTATGAGTCGGCGATAACGTCTTTCCAAAACGCTCTGACTATCGATCCTAACAATTATCAGGCTTGGAACGATCGCGCTCATGCTTTGTATCAACTAGAAAATTGGGCAGAAGCCATTATTAGCTGGAACAATGCTCTCAAGCTCATGCCAGCCAATCATTTGTTTTGGTACAATCGCGGTTGCGGATTAGAACAACTAGAATATTGGACAGAAGCAATTATTAGCTATGAAAAATCTTTAGAAATCAAGCCCGATTTTCAACCAGCACGTTCAAGATATATTAACCTAGTAGCAGATAACTCTCGTTCAAATTAGCTAAGATGACGGTAATCAAGTTATGAGATACACTTTATTATCCGTAAGATGTACTTTCATCTTCAGAACTAATCATTAGATATTTTAAATCTAGCTAGCTATGACTGAATTATCAAACAGTACAATGGAAGAAACCAGAACATCAAGCGAGGAAAGAGTACCTCAATTAAGAGATTTAATTGACACCCTTAGAATCGCCGAAGAAATAGCTAGTAAAGGTTATCTCATCAGCAGTTCCGAGCTTGCAGACTTAATGGATATCAATGCCAGTGCTGTAACTAGCAGAGGCGATCATTGGTCATGGCGCAATTGGGTTGTATCTAGAGTAAGACGAGAAGGAAATCAAATTTTGTGGCAGTTAGAAAGGGTTGATTAACAAGAAATCATGACTTCATCCATACCTAATAATGAACAGCTTATAGTTCGTCCTCTTCAATATCGTGACGTGGATGCAATTAATGCTTTGGTAAGCGAATGTGTTGCCAAAGAAACTTCCAAGCGTCTTATAACTATCGATAGAGAACTAGAACAAGTAGGTTCTTGGTACGGACTAAAAAGGTTTTTGAGTCTTTTACCTCGTTCTTATTATCATGGTTGGCGAGTATATGTAGCTCAACATCTAGAAGAAGTTCTAGGTTTAATTCAGGTTGCTTCTCTCAACAGCACTCGTAGCACTTGGAGAGTAGAAAGGGTATTGCTCAATAGCAACTCGTCTGAAGTGGAGTTACTCAAAACCCAAAAAGAAATTGGTTCGCAGTTATTGCGTCACTGTCTGCAAAATATTTGGGAAGCAAGGACATGGATGCTAGAGGTAAACGTGAATGAAAAAAATCATTTAGCTCTTTATCGAGAAAATGGTTTTCAGCCTTTAGCTCAAATGACGTACTGGCAAATATCAGCCGAATTAATCACTCAATTAGCACAGCAAAATCCAGACTTACCTAATTTTCTGCCTATAAGTAATGCGGATGCACCATTACTTTATCAGCTAGATTGTGTTTCTATGCCTCCCTTACTACGGCAAGTTTTTGACCGCCATGCAGAAGATTTTAAAAGCAGCATAGTTCAAAGTGCAGTTAGTCAGATTCGACATTGGCTCAACGGCACTGATGTAGTTAGTGGGTATGTTTTTGAACCACAACGCAAAGCAGCAATTGGCTATTTTCGACTAGAATCTTCTAAAGATGGTTCTCGTCCTCATCGAGCGCAATTAACCGTCAACCCTGCCTATACATGGCTGTATCCGAAGCTGACGGCGCAGATGGCGCAGATAGTGCAGAAATCCGTGGAGCGAAAACAGGGCTTGGCTCCTGAAACCCAGTTTTATGCTCAACCGTTAGAAATAGTCTCTGCTGACTATCAACCAGAAAGAGAAGAATACTTTAATAAAATAGGCGCAACTTCTGTCGAGCATACTTTATTGATGTCTCGCTCAGTGTGGCACAAAATCAAGGAAGCCAAGCCTTTAGAAGGGTTGCAGCTATCAGACGTGCTTCAAGGATTAAAACCCGCTCGCGCTCCTATTCCTTCGCGTATATCTTGGTTAAAGTCTGTTTCTAGTTCCTATCAAAATATTGTTAGACAGAAAAACATTTTTTCTTCCAAGTCTGTCAAATTTAATCCTTCTGAGAAGAAAAGTCCTGGAGAATCTTTTAAACCCCCCAGCAGTGGATTAATTTAACTGATGTTACGTACTCATCGATCTGTAAAGAGTTAGGGACTTGGGGACTTGGGGACTTGGGGACTTGGGGACTTGGGGATTGCAAGAGGTAGGATATCGATAAAGCCGAAGGTTCACCCAAGTGCGGGTGTGGAACAAGCTTCTTGGACAGAAGCGTTTCCACCCGCTCTCCTGTTCTCCTCGTTACCCCGTCTTTCCCTTACCTGCGTAGTTGCCCCTCGTCTCCTGTTCTCTCCGTCTCCTCGTCTTCCGCTTACCCCGTCACCCCGTCACCTGATTCGTATTATTCTTTTTTGTATTTCATATTAATTAACGCGATCGCGAATTAAGCGGATATCCAGAGATAAATTAAGGCTTTCCCAGATAGTCTCAGCAGTCAGAACTGAAAAGTTTAAACGCATACCCAAACTTAGACAAGCGCGATCGCCTAAAGATAAGCCAAATTGAGAAGTCTTTTTGCCTAACAATCCTGTCAAATGCCCATCTTCAACTAGGAAAGGCTCTATCTTCAATCCCAATGCCAGTAATTCTTCATAGACTACATCTGCATCTACCCCAACTTTCTCAATCTTCTGCACAACTTCTGACCAATTAACCGCAGACATTACAGATTGAGATATAACCTCATCAACTATTTCACTTCCTGGTTCATCTAATAAATATGCCAGCAAAGCCGAAGCATCCAAAACTACTGTCATTCCTGTTTAGCAGCTTTGCGTCTTTCAGCGATCAATTCATCCGCCAAACTGCCTTCTTTAGCTGCTTCAACAAACCGATTTTTTAGGCGTTTTTTAACCGCATCCTGCTTTTCCAATATCAAGCATCCTTCTACTTGACGAGCAATTAACCTATTTCCTTCATATAGTTCCAACGAACGCCGCAGTGAGGCTGGAATCACCAATCTACCCTGACGACCTACTCTGACTTCCAAACTTTTAGATGATTCGCTCATCAAAATCACCACATTAAAAAAATAGTGCCACATATATAATTATATGCCATAAATGACGCTGACGCTCATGGGCTTTCCCTTTTTGTAAACTCAGGTTTCAATTTAATTAAGAGCGAAAATTATTGCCACTATTCCTGAAAATCGACGAACAGCACTTTTGGTTCGGATAGCTTTTGATATTCAGACGCTTTAGATTCTATTTGTTTTAGCTGTCCCAAGGCGCGGCTACAGGGAAAACCATAAGCCTCTTTGACGCGATCGCTAGCAATATTAAGGGCAGTACGGGATTTGGCGACAAACTCTGTTAATTGGTATTCTTCTCCTGGAGTAAAGTATTGTTTTACCACCAAAGAAGGAGAGTAACAGCTTTGCTGTGTACCGTCTGGCCATTGTATTTGAAAGTTGATTTCAGGCATGGTTTAAAAAAGTAAGAAGTAAGAAGTAAAAAGGTTAATGATTTTGTAACAGTTTTGAGTAATGCTTTAGGTGCATTTGGGCAGATTTTTGCCAGGAGTATTGAGAGGGGATAGCTGCGCTGTTGTCGATTAGTTTTTGAGCGAGGTTTTTATTTAATATATCAAGCATGGCGATCGCGATATTTTTACTTGAGTTGGGATCTACAAATAAAGCCGATCGATCGTTAAGAAATTCAGTGAAGGGAGGAATATTGGAGGTGATTATCGGTAGTTTAGAGGCGATCGCTTCAAGTAACACCAGTCCCCAGCCTTCCTTAACAGAGGGAAAGACAAAGGCATCGGCACAGCGATATAAAACTGGGATATCTTCATCTGCCATGACTCCAGGTAAAATTAAAGACTCTGCGATCTTAATATTATTTTGTTTTGCAAAGTTGAAGAACTTGAGGCGATAAGGTTCATAATCAAATAAAGTTTCTCCACCAGCAATAATAAGCTGTGCTTGGGGATGAATTTTTAACACCTTAAGAAAAGCCTGAAGCAGCTTTAGAGAATTCTTACGGGGTTCAATTCCGCCTATGGTTAGATAAACAGGATTGCCTTTAATTCCTAGCTGCTGTTTTAATTCTGCCTCTTTACTATTCATCTGGCTAGAAAATCGTTGAGTATCAACGCCATTAATAACTACTGATGTGTCTATTTGATACTGCTGCTGTAATTGCTGCTGCCAATACTTAGAAACACACAAACATAAATCTGGTTCTAAAATAGAGCGATCGTGACACTCCTGTAAATAAGGACTATTAAACTTATCGATATGGTGTACGGTACGAATAAAATGAGGAACGATTCCTCTGTCTCGTAAGACTTTCAAAGCATTAGCACTAATACAGTCTTGGGAATGATAAATATCGTATTTTTCAGATTCTAGACCTAAATAAGCGATAAATTCTTGTATTCTCTGTTTGATTAGTTCGTCTACAGGATCTAAATCTCGATCTTCCACCTCTCCCCTAAAATAGTCTTGTTTTCTCAACAATAACTGCTTGTCGGCTACGGGTTTAGTAGGGACTAATTTACTGGGACAATCTAAAGGACGATGAAAGCCAATATTATCTTTATCTAAAGCATAAATGCAAACTTGATGTCCTTGTGCTTGTAGTGCCTCTCCTAATTCTGAAGTATGAATTACACTACCTCTAGGTTTGGTAGAATAGGTGAACAAGGCAATTTTCATAATGATTTTAAGTAGGATTTTTGATTTCCATCGCGATCGCATTTAAACTAAAATCAAATCCGATCAAAAAGTAAATTGTTTAATTTTAGATTTAATCATGAAATCCTTAAATGGGCCTCAAAGTTTGCCATTTGTGCAGTTAATGAACTGGATTTTTCGACCTCTTGATTTTTTGGAAGAATGTGCCAAAAAGTATGGAGATACATTTAATTTAAACTTAATGGGCTTGCCGCCTTTTACCGTAGTCAGCGATCCTCAAGGAATTGAAGAAATCTTGAGCGTAGATGCCAAAAAGTTTGATGTGGGACGTACTAACAATTTGGCTGCTAGTTTGCTGGGGGATAACTCTTTGGTGTTGCTAGACGGTTTACAGCATCGCCGACAGCGCAAGTTGATGATGCCTCCTTTTCATGGTGAAAAAGTTAAATCTTATGCAGAAACTATTTGTCAAATTACTGACAAAGTAGCAAATCGATGGCAAGAGAAACAGACTTTTGTGGCTCAAAAGGCAATGCAGGATATTACTTTAGAGACAATTCTGCACGTTGTTTTTGGCTTAAGTGAAGGGGAACGCTACAAAAAAATAAAACCCCCGCTAATTGAGCTATTAGACTTAACTGGTTCTCCGATTAAGGCTAGCGTTATCTTTTTACCTTTTTTACAACAGGATTTAGGTGAGTGGAGTCCTTGGGGTAAGGTTGTAAGACGCAAGCGCAAAATTTACGAGCTATTACAAGAGGAAATCGATGAAAGACGAGCTAATCCAGAATTAGCAGGTAACGACGTTCTCAGTTTAATGATGTCTGCCCGTGATGAACAAGGAGAAGGCTTAAGCAACATTGAGCTAAAAGATCAGATGATGACCTTGTTAGTAGCAGGACATGAAACTACTGCTACGGCTTTATCTTGGGCTTTGTATTGGGTTCACAAACTACCAGAAGTAAAACAAAAATTATTAGCAGAATTGGATAGTTGTGATGATGCCGATCCTTTGGCAATTTCTCGCTTGCCCTATTTAACTGCTGTCTGTAATGAAACTCTTCGGATTTATCCCGTGGCATTTATTGCTTTTTTGCGATTTGCCAAATCACCTATTACAGTTATGGGGCATCAGTTTGACCCAGAAGAAATGCTCGCACCTACTATTTACTTAACTCATCATCGAGAAGATTTATATCCCGAACCCAAACAATTCAAGCCTGAACGGTTTTTAGATCGCCAGTATTCAACCTATGAATTTTTGCCTTTTGGTGGCGGTAATCGTCGCTGTATTGGCTATGCTTTGGCTTTATTGGAGATGAAACTGATGTTGGCTAAGATTTTGACAAGATGGGATTTGAGCCTGACTAGCGATCGCGCTATTCTTCCTAAGCGTCGCGGTGCTACAATTGCTCCTGATGATGGCGTTCCTTTAATTTTAAACGGCAAACGCAGTCAGATTCAAAAAAATATGGCGATCGCAAAGTATACTTGAAAAGTTATCATATCTTAACTTCCAAAGTAGAATTACACGATTAGAAATTAATCTATATTTGTAACTTTGAATACAGGAGAAATTTGTAACTTGCATCTCAATAGATGTATTAGCTTATCTGTTTCTAGTATTGTGTCTGACGACAATAATGATCTAATCAACCCGACTCGGCTGTTATTTGAGCTACAAAAAATTAATTGCCTGAATCAAAGTTTGTCTGGCTGTCTTGAGCCAAAAGCGATCGCAACTAAGATAACAGAGGGTCTGGTAGATCGGTTTGACTGTTCTTTTGTACGTCTTTGGCTAGTAGAAAGCGATCGCACTGCACTTACCCTAGTTGCCTCATCGGGTTTGTATACTCGTCTGGATGGTGATTTTGCTACAGTATCAATGGGTGCTTATAAAGTGGGAAAAATTGCCCAGCATTGTATTCCTTTTTTGAGTAACCAGTTAGCTCAAGAGTCTTGGGTAAAGGATCGTCAATGGGCAATTGATAACCAGATTTGTGGCTTTGCAGGTTTGCCTCTAGCCATTGCCGGTCAAGCAATTGGAGTACTGGTAGTTTTTAGTCATCAACCAATGCCAGCAGAGTTTTTAGAAGCATTGAGAATACTCTGTAGTTCGGTAGCGGTAGCTTTAAACAATGCTCAACTATATCAGCAAGAATCTGAAGCACGACTACAGCATTATGATTCAAAATTATTAACTAATACGCCTCTTTCCGAACAAATATCAAATATTTTGACTAACGTTCGTTTGATTTTAGTCGGGACGGAAAAACCCTTAAATATTTCTGGCAACTATATTTTATTAAAAACCGCAGAAATTCTTAAAACAAATAACTGTAATTATTGTCGTCTTACTTACCAAAGCGATCGCCTCGATCTAGAATCAATGTTAGTCTTAAATTCAAATCTAAAAATAGAAGCTCTTTTTAGGGATATTAGTTTTGTTATTAGCAATATAGGAGGTAAATTCAATACCGATGTTTTAGACAACAATATAATTAAAATTAAACTATCTCTTCCTTACGAACAAAAACCTAAATCCAATATAAATCTTTCTGATAGAGAACAAGAAATAATCGAACTTTTGGCAAATGGAATGCGCGATCGCGAAATTGCTGAGAAATTATTTATTAGCGATCGCACCGTCAAATTTCATATCAATAATGCAGTAACTAAGCTTAACTCTAACACTCGCATTCAGGCTGTTTATCAAGCCTATTCACAAGGATTACTAACTTCTTCTATTATTGAGAGAACATAGTAATTAATATATGGCTTATACTACGGCTATCCTCTATAGATAGATTATCTAGTTTCCGTAATAATCTTGATTTATCTACTGAACGTATTTGATCTAAAGCAATACTACTTTTTTAATCGCTTTGGGAATTATAATTCCTTGAGAGTTACCAATCTTAGTAATTTTAGTTTCCATCAGATAAAAGTTATAACAATGTTACAACTTGATTATAAAACAAAGATCGGGAAAAAAGATTGGAGATCGCATTTTTTGAGCAAAAACTATTTAAAGCGCGATCGTACCTTAATCAGATTAATAATGAATTAGTAAATTTAGTTGAAAAAGCTATTGAAAAATTATTTCTTTATACCTGTCATTTTTAACAGGTAATAATGTTCTTTTCAGCTCAACTACTTTTCATTCCTGTACCTATCGCTAGTATTAATAGTTTCGTAGCAAAATACACAGGTTTCTCTGGGACTAAACTTCTAGTCTATTAGTAACTCAGTCTTAGAGTGAATCAATGAAAAAGCATTACTCTGTAATAGTTGTGGGTGGTGGTCAAGCTGGTCTTTCGATCAGTTATTGCTTGAAGCACAAAGGCATCGACCACATTGTCTTAGAAAAGAATCAGATTGGTTATTCTTGGCAACAAAAACGCTGGGATACTTTTTGTCTGGTGACACCTAACTGGCAATGTACTCTGCCTGGTTATCACTACCCAGGGGATGATCCTGATGGTTTCATGGAAAGAGATGCGATCGTTGAGTATATCAAAGATTATGCTAAATCTTTTGACCCACCAATCAAAGAAGGAGTAGAAGTATTTTCAGTTAAGAATAATTCTCAAGGGTTATTCGAACTAACTACCTCTATTGGCAACCATACAGGAGATCAGGTTGTTGTCGCTACAGGTAGCTATCATCAGGCAAAAGTGCCGAGAATGGCTGAAAGGTTTAGGGGTGAGGTAGTGCAACTGCATTCTTCTGAGTACAGAAACCCCAAATTATTGCCAGAAGGCGAAGTGTTGGTAGTTGGTAGTGGACAATCTGGTAGTCAGATAGCAGAAGACTTACACTTGGCAGGCAGAAAAACTCATCTCTGCGTTGGTGGCGCACCGCGATCGCCTCGCGAATATCGAGGTAAAGATGTCGTAGATTGGTTAGACCAACTAGGATATTACGATCTGAGTATTGATAAACATTCCGATCCTGAAAGTGTAAGAAACAAAACTAACCATTATCTTACTGGTCGTGATGGTGGTCATGAAATAGATTTAAGACAGTTTGCTAAAGAGGGAATGCAGCTATATGGTTCACTCAAAGATATTCAGGGAGATAGCTTAGAATTTAAACCCAACCTAAAGCACAATCTCGATCGCGCCGATGATGTAGCCGAAAGTATTAAAAAAACTATCGATGAATACATCGTCAGAAAAGAAATAGATGTGCCTACCGAAACAGCCTATCAACCAGTTTGGCAACCAGATACGGAAGTCTTAGAACTTGACTACAAAGAAAACAACATCACCTCTGTAATTTGGTGTATAGGCTATCAAACTGACTTTAACTGGGTTAAAATTCCCGTATTTGACGGGTTGGGCTATCCTAGCCACGATCGCGGTGTCACAAGTGCCAGAGGTTTATATTTTCTTGGTCTTCCTTGGCTGTATACCTGGGGTTCGGGAAGATTTTCGGGCATAGCCAGAGATGCTGAGTATCTGTCTGACTACATTGCGAACAAGATGAAATATGCCTATCCAGGTACTTTGCTGGCTGTTAATGAAGCTGCGATCGGCTCTTAGATTAATTAACAATTGACAACGCCACTATTTTTCTTTAACTGGCGAAAACTAAAAACTAATTACTAAAAACTAATTACTGGAAAGATATAAATTATGCCTGAAGTTACTACCCCCGCACACAAAGCTGGTGATTTCTTTGTCGATTACGAAGAAAAAGTATTTCCCGATGTTAAGGCTGAATTTGGAGAGAAAGCCTTAGTTACATTCCATACCGTGGCTTTTGAAGGATCGATTGGTTTAGTAAATCTATTACAGGCTACTCGCCTAATTCGTAAAGGTTTTGATACTTCGGTATTGCTATATGGTCCAGGAGTAACCCTGGGAATACAGCGAGGCTTTCCTAAGATCGGTGATGAATCTTTTCCTGGACATCAGGCAATGAACAATCAGCTAATTAAAATTATGGAAGAGGGTGCAAAAGTCTATGCCTGTCGCTTTGCCCTGCAAGCATTATATGGACACGGCGAACCTTCTCTAATTCCTGGCATCACCCCCATCAATCCTCTAGATGTATTAGACATTGTTCTGATGCACCGTAGAGATGGCTCATTTATTCTTGATACTTGGACGATGTAATCAAGTAATAAGTAAGTAGGTAGGACAAATTAATTAGAAGATAGTCTCGTTACTTGAGTAACGAGTAACGAGTAATGAGTAACGAAAATAGATCGTAATATCTTGCTTACGCTTGTTTTACATTTAATTTCACCCACCCACTTAAAATAGGTAATAAGTTTTTTTCTTCCTCATCTTCATCTCTTAAAAGTTATGGATTATTCCCGCACAATTAAAGCTGCTGCTGTGCAGATATCGCCCGTATTATATAGCAGAGAAGGGACTACTGAGAAAGTACTAAAGGCGATCGCCGATGCAGCCAAAGAAGGGGTACAGTTAATTGTTTTTCCTGAAACTTTTATTCCCTACTACCCTTATTTCTCTTTTATTCAGCCACCAGTGTTGATGGGAAAAGAACACATGAGGCTATATGAGGAGGCGGTAGAAGTTCCTAGTCCTATTACCGAGGCAGTGAGTAAAGCAGCTAAAGCTAACTCGATGGTAGTAGTTTTGGGGGTTAACGAACGGGATGGGGGTTCGTTATATAATACCCAGTTAATCTTTGACGGGGATGGAAGTTTATTGCTTAAGCGACGTAAGATTACCCCTACATACCATGAACGCATGGTTTGGGGACAGGGAGACGGATCGGGATTACAGGTGTTAGATACTGCCGTGGGTAAATTGGGTGCTTTAGCCTGTTGGGAACACTATAATCCCCTGGCTAGATATAGCCTAATGGCACAGCAGGAACAAATACACTGCGCTCAGTTTCCTGGTTCGATGGTGGGACAAATATTTGCCGATCAAACAGAAGTGACAATCAAACATCACGCTTTAGAGGCTGGTTGTTTTGTGGTTAATTCTACTGGCTGGCTAAGTCCTAAACAGGTTGCCCAGATCTGTCCTGATGAGAATCTTCAACAGGTTTTAACTGGTGGATGTTACACCACAATTATTTCACCCGAAGGTGTTCCCCTGTGTGAACCGATAATAGAAGGAGAAGGAATGGCGATCGCCGATCTAGATTTTTCTCTTATTACTAAACGTAAGCGGATGATGGATTCTGTAGGACATTATTCCCGTCCCGATCTATTGCAACTCCAGGTAAATCAAGACTCTCGTAATGTGTGGCAACAAACCCCCGCAAATTCTTGGAACGCCTTAGAAAAAGAACTAACTATTGATAGCAAATTACCAACTCCAGAATTACCAAAAATCAACGAACAAAAAACTTATAACTAATAATTCTACGCGCCTAAATCGTGTCGCGATCGCCATGACAAATGAGCAAAAACGCAAATTAATTACAGATCTACAGTCTCAAGGATTAAAACTGGTTGCTAACAGTACAGGTGCAGCAGCAAGAAAAGGTGGTGCAGGGCCATCGGATCACAAAGCTGTAAAAATAGATGGCACAACGGTAATGATACCCGTTCACACTAGTGTTGCTGCTAAATCTGAATATACGCTTGCAGAATTCCCCCAAAGGTCTGTCAACTACAAAAAATCTCATGTTTTAGCCAAAGCGGGAGAAAGTATAGGTGTAATTCAATTTCCGAACCAGCCCAAATTTTACAGTCTCAAAACCGCCGATGGAATTCCCTACAGTCATATTGCTTTATTACATAGCCATAATGTGCTGGCAACAACGGTTTTACAAACCTGTATTCGCTACAGTAACCGCAACACAGCCTGTCAATTTTGCGCCATCGAACAATCTCTAGCAGCAGGAAAAACGATCGCCCAAAAAACTCCCGAACAGTTAGCAGAAGTGGCAGCAGCAGCAGTCGGGCTTGACGGTATAGAACAGTTAGTAATGACTACAGGTACACCCAACACCACAGATCGAGGGGCGGCCTATTTAATTGAATGCGCCAAAGCAGTCAAAGCGATAGTGGATTTACCTATTCAGGCACAATGCGAACCTCCCGATGATTTTATTTGGTTTAAACGAATGAAAGCCTGGGGGATAGATAGCCTGGGAATGCACCTAGAGGTAATAGACTCAAAGGTACGCGATCGCATTATGCCAGGCAAAGCAAAAGTATCTTTAGATTATTACTTTCAAGCATTTGAGGCAGCAGTAAAAGTCTTTGGTTGGGGACAAGTTAGTACCTATATTTTGGCAGGTTTAGGAGACAGCCTGGAAACTATTACCGATACTTGCGATCGCCTGATAAAACTGGGAGTCTATCCCTTTGTTGTTCCCTTTGTTCCCATAACAGGTACACCCTTAGCCAACCACCAACCCCCCAGCAGCGAATTTATGTATGCAATCTACGAACGGGTAGGTGCAATGTTAAATCATGCAGGTATGTCCTCCCAAGATATTAAAGCAGGCTGTGCCAAGTGTGGTGCTTGTTCGGCGTTGTCTACTTTTGAAAATAAGCGTATTACGGATTAATTTATATTATTAATTACCAATGAAACAAGATTATCAATTTAAACTAGCTTTATCTCCAAGCCATATAGAAGCCTACTTTCTACTAAGACAACAAATATTTTGCCAAGAACAAGGCATTTTTAAAACAAGCGATCGCGATCGATATGACTCAGTTGCCTATCCTATTGTTGCAATTAATCACAATAACAAGGTTGTCGGGGTTGTCAGAATTTATGAAACCGAACCTAGACTTTGGTATGGAGGCAGACTTGGGGTACATCCAGATTATCGACGAGGCGGTCAGATTGGCAAAGAATTAATCAATAAAGCGGTAACTACTGCTAATGCTTGGGGCTGCGATCGCTTTTTAGCTACAGTTCAACTACCCAACGTGCGCTTTTTTCAACGTTTACACTGGAACTCAATTGAAGAAATTTCTATTCGCGATCGACCTCATCATTTGATGGAAGCAGAACTTGATTTTTATCCCCCCACAAATCAAACTCGCCCCAGTTTACCAATGCAGCTACAGCAATTATCTGTCAGCTAACTAGCATTGCAAGACTGATGAACCTTAAAGTTATTCTCAAGTATATATCTAATTAATTTTGGCTTAATGCGATCGCTTTTTGGCTACAGTTCAATTACCCGATGCGCGCTTTTTTCAACGACTGCATTGGAATTCACTTGACAAAATTTCTATTTGCGATCGACCTCATCAATTATTTATCAGCTAGATCAACTTATCAATTTTAAAAAATCAACTAAACTAGAAGTTAGTAAAAGTTGGTAATCTCTATGACCGCAAAGTCTTTAGCAAACAAAAAACAAACTTTAACCGCTATTTTGCATTGGGAAGAAGATGTTTATGTCGCTGAATGTCCCGAAGTGGGTACAGCAAGTCAAGGTGAAACTGTAGAGGAAGCTTTGGCTAATTTGAAAGAGGCTACAGAACTTTATCTTGAGGAATTTCCTATATCAAATGCCTCACCTCGCATCATCACCACTTTTGAAGTAGACCGCGTTTATACCACTTAACGAAGTAATTGCAATTATTGATTCGGTGTTGAAGAACGATTTTGATAATCGTCAGCAAGTTTTGCACAATTTAAATACGCTGACAAAATAGAAAATATTCTCTTTTATTTACATCGTCAATCTGTCCTATTCTGAAAGCATTGCAAATGATGCTTTTCAGAAGAAAAAAGAAAAGCAATAAACGGCTAGAAGACACTATCAGGGTTTTATTCTATTTTTTGCTTCAAAGTCTAAGCTAAAGAAATTCATGCTTTATTTTTGGGCAACAATAGTAATGTAGAATATCTAGCTACGTTAAAATAGGCTGCTAACAAACAAAATTGTCCGATTGGACAATCAATTGACAGATCAATCAAATTTGTATTGGTAACTATCGATTATAAGTACAACAACTATGAACCGTTGATACTGACTTGCATAATTAAAATGGATTTTTCTTTTAAAAAAACAATAATTTCCAGCTATTCAACAATATTGTATGTTCATTTATCAACCCTTTATTTTAAAAGGGTTTCAAGAAGTTTAAAAAGAGATATAAACAAGATAAAAGTAAGTTTATATTGTTTGCCTATATTTTTTTTATCTATTTCAAAAAAATGTGGATCTTCATAAAATCTTAGGTTATAACAATAATCTAAAACAATGAATACTAGTCTATTAATATAAAATGCCTAAATTACCGAGGGTTACGGCAACAAAGACAATTAAAGCTTTAGAGAAGTTAGGATTTGCCAAAGTTCGACAAAAAGGTAGTCATGTAATTATGCAAAAAAAGCTTGATGATAGTAGCAACACTAAAATTGGCTGTGTTGTGCCACTTCATAAGAAAACTATAGCGGTAGGTACTCTCAAAAATATTTTGAATCAAGCAGGTATTTCAGTTGACGAATTTATCCAAAGCTTATAGTTCATATAAACAGCAAAGAGCCAAATTTTATTTGAATAGTTGTGCTTGATATGTTCACTTTTAAGTATTTTTATCTTGAAATGGCATTCATTTATAAGTTTTAAGCATTTTTAAGGCGGAATGACAGCTTGCAGAAAAAACAAAACCTTATTTATAGATAGTATTGCTGTTTTTATTATTTGAAGCTATAACTGTATCCGAATAAAAGTTAATGATATAGTTATGCCTCAAATAGAAATAGATAAGATAGATGAAACTTTGCCTTATGGTGCTAATAGTGAAGACGTACTTAATCTAATTGATGCTATCAAAATCAAACATGGTAACGATAAAGGTATCAAGCAAGTTTATGGTAAACATAATATTGAAAGCTCAAGAAAAATCATTAAAGCTATAAATATTTCACTTGATGGATTAACTTTTAGCGATTTTGGAAGAGAATATGCTTACGAGACAGATAATGACAAAAAACAGCTAATGTTGCTCAAACTGCTTTTAAAATATCCAGCTTATGAATATTTTTTACTAAACATTTCTAACGAAAAATTATCCGAAACCTCCTTAGAAGAAATTCAGGGTTATTGGGGAAAAAATAGTTATGGAACATCTGAATATAACAGAAATGATGCTTCCAGTACATTTGCAAAGCTTATTGAATTAGCAGGTTTGGGAATATTTAAACTTGGGAGAAAAGGTAAAGTATCTCGAATTGAATGGAATCCCAGTGCAGAAAAACTAATTAGAGACACACATAAACAAATTTCTCTGGATTCCAGTCGAGAAACAGAAGATTCAAATCAATCAATAGAAAAAAACGTATCACAGTTGAGTATTGATCCTTGGGCAGCTAATACTGAAACTACAGAGCAAGTAAGAGATAATTCACAATCTCATAGCGATGATAAAGAAACAGAGTTGGTTAGAGAAGTATTAGAAAAGTCATTATCTAACGAGAAGCAAAAAAATAGTCTGGCTAATATTGATGTTTCTGTCAATATTGATATGACTGATTGGGAGATAGATAAAATCGTTTCGTTTTTCAAAGCTGCACAGGGAGTTTTTAAAGATAATGATGAATTATAAATTACCAACAAGAAACGTTTCTGTGAGTTTGATTATGGAGGTGATTGCACGATGTTGTCATAATGGCGCAGATATTAATTCGTTAATCCAGTATACAGACAAAACTAAACCTTATATTATAAGTGCGATTGATTCTGGATGTTTGCTTGGAATGCTGGAAATTCAGCAAAATAGAACTTGGAGAACAGTAAAACATTGTGCAGGGACTATGGGAAATCCTTGCTCTGAAGAATTTAAACTGGCTGTTTTCACAAAATGGCTTCAAATGTGGAATCCATTCATTCTGTTTTTAAAATACACTCAAACTGGAGACAGCATTAATATTGCTGCTAGAAAACTCTGTTCGCGATATTCATTTAGTAATGACAACCATGAGGCACTCGCAAAATTGCTTTTCGGGTGGGCTAGAAACTGCAAGCTTATGGATGCAAAAGGAGAGCTGGCGATCGCTATTCAAGATACAGGACAACAAGATTTACTCAATATAATTTCCGAGGATTTGAATGATGATGCTCAAGCAAGAATGTATTTGGTGAAAGAATTGGGAGAAGATGTTTTTGATTGGCTAAAACCAGACGAAATTCAAGAATTAGAAAACGGGGTTCTCAAATGCAAGCAGCATCCTAAAGATGCAGTAACTTCTATTGGTAGAGCATTAGAAGATGTTCTGAAACGAATTTATATTGATTTGCTGGGTTTTGACTCTCAAGACTTAATCAAAAAAAATACTATAGCTCAATTAGCACAATGTCTTAGAAATAAAGAATCTATTCACGCAAAACAACTTCATATAATCCTTGCTCAAGCGAGTGTGCGTAATATGGGAAGTCACGGCAAAGAAATTGAGTCTATGGAAAAATGGGAGATAAGTTCTACCGCAGCTATGGGGACATTATCGTCAACACTAGCTTTAATTAAAAGTTTGTTCCACTATGTTAAGTACGGAAAACTACTGTTTTAATTTATCTAAGAATCTTTAGATGCTAGTCAATTATTATTTATATACTTATTGCTAAAGAACTATAATTTGACTAATCTCAAAGTAGTTAAACCAATATTGACATGACTTCGGCATTGTTAAGTGATTTTTTTCAGCTTCAACTCGAAAATAGCGATCGCGAGGAAAAATTCATAACTTCTGGCGTAACTTGGCAAGCCTATGAATCACTGCTGGCATCTTTAGGCAATAGTTCTAGTTATCGTGTAGCTTATTTATTAGAAACTTTAGAGATTATGTCCCCCAGTCGTAGTCATGAATTGGATAAAGAGAATATTGGCAGATTACTGGAAGCTTATCTAGAAGAAAAGCGCATTCGTTTTTGGGGATTAGGTTCAACTACTTTCAAGAGTCGAGATAAACAAGCAGGGAAAGAACCAGATAAGTCTTACTGTATCGGTACTGATAAAGATATTCCCGATTTGGCGATTGAGGTGGTTTATACAAGCGGTGGTATGGATACTTTAGAAATTTATCGGCGTTTGGGCGTTAGGGAAGTATGGTTCTGGCAGAATAGTCAATTGAAAGTTTATTGTTTGCAGGATAGCAGTTATCAACAGCAGGTACAAAGCAAACTGTTGCCTAATTTAGATTTAGCTTTGTTGTCACAATATATAATTATCAGCGATCCTTTAGAAGCGATTGTTGAATGGCGCAAACAAATTAAAGTTGATTAGTATCTCTCACAATTTGGGTAATTCACCGCGATCGCTGACGTAAGCTAGAAAATTCAAAATCGATTACTCGTCTAAACCTTGACAGCCATCAACGCACTCTCCAGCACCATTAAACTCTATTGTTTGTCCGCTTAAGGGAAGATAGACAGGCATATTGGTTGCGTTGACAAACTTGTCGGTTTTAGTATCGGCTATAATTTTTCCCTTTTCGGTTGCTACTTCATTAGCATGGGAAGGAATAACTGAGACAGGCTGAATTAATTCGTTGACCACATAGGCTGCTTCGGTTGGTCCTGTGGTGTAGGTATCGCCGATATTAATTACTGCTAGAGAAGCACCGTATTGCTCTTGTACTAAAGTTTTTTGCTCGGCGGTAACGCCCGTGTCGCCAGACAAATATACGACTAGTCCATTGCTAAAGGTTAAAACATAGCCAGTGGGTGGTCCAACATAGGCTGTAAGCCCAGCAGCTTCGAGACTTTCTCCCAAATCTCCTTCAATAAATTCACCGCTTAATCCATTAGAATGAGCTGCGGGTACGGTTGTAATTGTGACTCCTTTGACATCGGTAGAAGCACCAAAGCGTACTAGCTCTACCGAATCTGGATCTCCCCCAACGGCACTTACTTTGTTTGCCAAGAAATCATTCATCTCGCTACCGACGACGATTTTAGCTTTCTTGCTGACGGCAATATTGACGGTGTTTGAGTTGGGAATGTCAGTAATGCTGGCATCTGGTTCACCGCAGCTACCTGCATTGGCTTGAGGAATGTGGCGATCGCCTAAATGATCGCCATGAACGTGACTTAACAAAACTACATCTATATTTCCTAAACGTTCATCTTCAGCCCCCGCGACGGTTCGGCTTGCATCAAAAAGAATTCGCGTACCGTTAGGATCTTCAAAAACAAAAGCGCGGTCAAAAGCACAAAACTCGCCATCATGACTGCCAAGAGGTGTAACTTTAACTTCAGAGGCGTTAGCAGCAGAAGCAACCATCGCTATTAAAAAAGTGACTGATGCAAAAAAGAGCTTTCTCATGGTCGATCTTTAAATTGTGTTCTGCGAGTTTTAAATACAATTTACTATAAATTGCGATTAAAGCTTGGATTAGCTTCTATTATCACTTTATCTCTACATTTAAGCTAATTTAAAACCAATTATTAGGCTAAAATAAACTGAATTAATCATTTTTGTAGTTTGCTTTAGCCTTTAATTCTTTAGGGAAAATCTATGTATTTTTTGGGACTATTCCGCCATGAGTTAGGAGAAGTTCCATGTAGTTGCTTAAACTGACGAATAAAATAGCCCGTGTCTACATAACCTGTATCTGTAGCAATTTGGGTAATCGATCGCTCTGTATCAAGTAGGAGTTGACGAGCTTTATTCATCCGTCGTTTGATAATCCATTGTTTAACTGTATGTCCAGTTTTTTGACGCATAAAGTTAGTTAAGTAGGCAGGGGAATAACCAACGTTAGATGCAACTTCTTTAAGCTCAAGGGGTCGATGAAAATTAGCTTCAATGAATTCAAATACTTTGGTTGTTTTGCTACATTTGGGTAATTCATCCCCAGCAAAAAAAGATTCGGATTTAGAAGTATTAGAGTTGAAAGTGTAGCTTTTTTGCAACTCTTCCTTTCTTCTCAATCTGGTAGTAATTGCTGTTAAAAAACGCTCTATATTGCAAGGTTTGGTTAAATAATCTTCAGCCCCTAAGTCCATACCCAATCTTAGATCGAACATCGAGACTTTTGCAGTCAGAAAGATAACAGGAATGGCAAGAGTAGATATTTTTTGACGCAGAATAGAAAGTACATCATAACCATTTATTTCTGGCATCATAATGTCACAAACAATTAAGTCAGGATGATGTTTTTGAGCTAATTTTAATCCTGTTCTGCCATTATCTGCACCGATCGCTTTAAATCCTTCAAATTTTAGACAGTTAAGCAAGACTTTCCGTGTTTGTGCCTCATCTTCTATGACTAAAATTGTCTTCATCTGCGATCGCAATCTCTTAACTAAAATTTAATTTCTTACTTCCAATAAATACTTAAATCAGTCACAAAGCAGTAGCTAAAGATACAATGACTACTACGAAAAATCAAAAAGCGATCGCTCAAAAGACTATGCAACCAGGATCTAATCAGCAAACTGATATTGAACTAGCAAATTTGCGTCGTCAACATCAACTAATCCTTAATTCTGTAGGAGAAGGCATTTATGGTCTGGATGTTTGGGGAAACGTTACGTTTGTCAATCCTGCTGCTGCATCATTAATCGGCTGGGAAATGGACGATTTAATTGGCAAGTCCATGCACGCTATTTTGCATCATTCTAAACCTGATGGTACTGTTTATCCCCGTGAGGAATGTCATATTTACGCTGCTTTTAAAGAGGGTACTGTACATCGTGTAGATAATGAAGTTTTTTGGCGCAAAGATGGTACTAGCTTTCCTGTGGAATATATCAGTACGCCGATGCACAATGAAAAAAATCAATTAGTAGGTTCGGTTGTTACATTTCGCGATATTACCCAGCGTAAACTTAGCGAGTCTATTCTTCAACGAGCAAATGAAGAATTGGAGCAAAGAGTTACAGAACGCACCTCAGAATTAAGCAAAGCTAATAAACAATTAAAACAACTGAATGAAGATCGATCGCGATTTGTTTCGATGGTATGCCACGAATTCCGCAATCCTTTGAATAATATTGCTTTTTCTGTATCTTCTTTGAAACGCTACGATCTCCAACTTTCAGCTAGAGAAAAAACTGAATATTTGTCAGATGTTGAAATCAATATCGAGCGGATGACTCAAATGACTAATGAATTGCTCGTCATTGGTCAAATTGAAACAGAAGGAATTAATTTTAGCTCCGAAAAAATAGATTTAGTTCAATTTTGTCAAGAATTAGTAGCTGAAATAAAGCAAACTTATCCTACTCATCAAATCAAATTTGATAGCAATATACTTTCTGTGAAAGCTGAAATAAATTGCCAATTATTGAGGTCTATTCTAACTAACATTTTAACTAATTCAGTTAGATATTCTCCAAGCGATCTATTAATACAGTTCAAGCTTTATTTTAAGAGCGATCGCGCTATCTTTACGATCAAAGATTGTGGAATTGGAATTCCTAAGGGGGATATACACAATATTTTTGCACCTTTTCACCGCGGTCAAAACGTTAGTAATATCCCAGGTACAGGCTTAGGTTTGAATATCGTTAAAAGATTTATCGAGCTTTTAGATGGCGAAATAAATATCAAAAGTCAGGTTAATCGAGGCACTAAAGTTCAGATTAAAGTTCCTCTGCCAAATAATCAATAAAAAATCCTATTATTGCTAAAACTAGTTCAATGTCAAATTAGCAACTCTACTGGTAACATCAAACAAAGTTTGCTGTTGTTGGCAATAAAAAGCAAGTTCAGTCTTTAAATCAAGTACTTTTCCGCAATTATTGGCTTCATGATTGCTCATTAACTCTTGTTTTTTTGGTTAAGCAATTTGTTTTTTACCTATATTAAATCTAACCTAAATTACGTAAAAATTGCTACAAACTTCAAATTGATAAAACGTTCTAATTATTTAACAGCAAAATATTAATTAAAGCTATGGTAATTTCTTTAAATACAAATTCTATAAATAAAGGGGTTAATCTGAGTGGATTAAATTCATCATGCAGGGATTGTGGTGGTTTGCACCTAACAGACGATCACTGGAAATTCATGGAAGATATGCCTCAAGACCCAGTGGATATGATTGGTGACTTGGCAAAAATGGGTATTTATAAACCCAACGCCTTTAAGATGGCAGATGCGGTTAACGCTGCTGACTTGCGTAAAACTCTGCTGCTGAAGATGGCAGGAAAAGGAGATCCCAAGCGAGAAAGATTAGTTTTAGAACTCTGCAAACAGGCCGGAGGCATAGATAATGCTTTTGCTGCTGCATTTGGTGAGAAGGCTGGAGAGTTTTTTGGTGATGTAGTTCATGCTGGAGAATTTAGTCGTCGTCGTTTCCTTAGAAATTTAGCGGTAGGTGCAGCTTTAGTGACCTTGACCAACTGCGCTCCCAAACAGGCAGAAGAACCTGCTGGTGACACTTCTAAAGTTCCTGCGGGAGCGGAAAATTTAGAAAAAAAAGATTTAAAAATTGGCTTTATTCCTATTACCTGCGCTACGCCAATTATTATGTCTGAACCTTTAGGGTTTTATGAAAAATATGGCTTTAATGCTGAAGTGGTGAAGATGCCTAGCTGGGGTGCGGTTCGGGATTCGGCGATCGCAGGGGAACTAGATGCCTATCATATGCTTGCACCTATGCCCATCGCCATGACGCTAGGACTTGGTTCGTCTTCCTTTGGGGTCAAGCTGGCAAGTATTGAAAATATTAACGGACAGGCAATCACCGTTGCCAACAAATACAAAGGTAAAATAAATGGTCCAGCGGACTTTAAAGGCTTTACTCTCGGCGTGCCGTTTCCCTACTCGATGCACAATTTACTGTTGCGATATTACTTAGCTACAGGCGGTATCGATCCAGATAAAGATGTCAAAATACGCGCCGTACCCCCACCAGACAGTATTGCTCAACTAGTTGCGGGAGATATTGACGCATACCTGATGCCCGATCCCTTTAACCAAAGGGCTGTATACGAAGAGGCGGGCTTTATTCATAAATTAACTAAGGAACTATGGCCAGGACATCCTTGCTGTGCCTTTGCTGCTAGTGATGAATGGATATCGGCAAATCCTAATACTTTTAGATCTTTAAACAAAGCCATTATCGAAGCTGCTGGCTATGCCCACAACCCTGCTAACCGTCCTGAAATTGCCAAGGCGATTTCTGAAAGGGCATTTCTAAACCAGCCTGTAGAGGTAGTAGAAGCAGTACTAACAGGTAACTTTGACGATGGCTTGGGCAACACCAAATCAATTCCCGATCGCATTGATTTCGATCCCTATCCTTGGCAAAGCTTTGCTAACTGGATTTCTTCTCAGCTAGTGCGGTGGGACTTACAGGGAGATGACAAAGTAAAAACTGCGATCGCGGACGGCAAATACGATGAAGTCGGCAAAGAAGTCTTTATGACCGATTTGGCTAGGGAATTAGAAAAAGAAGTGGGTCAAACTCCCCCAACAGAGATTTACCGCCAAGAAACATTAGAATTTGACAACTTCGATCCTGCCAAACCCCAGGAATACGTTGACGAACAGATTAAAAAATATGGCGTTTAAATCAGTCAACAGTTAACAGTTAACAGAAAGGTAGGGTGGGCATTGGTATCAATCATCCTCAAAAAGCAATTATTTAAATGATGCCCACCAATTATTTATTAATCACCAATTGATAACCATGACAGTAGTTCGAGAAAGAGTAATCAAAAATGATCGACAAGAAAAACTACTCGATAATGAAAACGTTAAGGCGTTGTTATTGTTTCTACTTTCATTAGGGATATTCCTCTTATTTTGGGAAGTGGGGGCGAAGATGAAAATATTTTCTAAGGGAATGCCCACTGCATCTTTGACCCTAAAAGAATTGTGGTACTGGGTGTCCCATCCTTTTTACAAAAATGGCCCTAACGATCTGGGTATTGGCTGGAATTTATTAATTAGTTTAAGGCGTGTTGCGATCGGCTATACTTTAGCTTCCTTGATTGCTGTACCACTAGGGATTTTGGTCGGTATTTCTAAAGTAGCTTTCAAAGCCTTTAATCCCTATTTTCAACTGCTAAAACCAGTATCTCCCCTGGCTTGGCTACCTTTAGGACTATATATCTTTCGCGACTCCGAGATAACAGGGATTTTTATCATTACCATTGCCAGTATTTGGCCCACCCTAACCAATACTGCTTTTGGGGTGGCTAACGTAGATTCTAGCTACCTTAATGTATCTAAAACCCTTGGTGCATCGAGATGGCGCACCATCTTTAAAGTAATTATCCCTGCTGCTTTACCCAATATTATCTCTGGGCTGCGCATCAGCATGGGAATCTCTTGGCTGGTAATTGTAGCTGCGGAAATGCTTCTCGGTAGTGGACTGGGCTACTTTATTTGGAATGAATGGAACAACCTTTATATCCCCAATATTTTGGTAGCCATCTTTATTATCGGCATTGTCGGAATTGTCCTGGATCAGATCTTTGCCTATCTAGAAAAGCTAGTTTCCTTTGGTAAGCAATCATGAGTACTTCATTTTCTAATCAATCAACTGTGACTACAGATGGTACAAGCGAATCTCAAATATCCTTGCGTCATATATCCAAGGTATTTTCTGGCAGAAGTGGCTGGCTAAACAAAATTACTGGACAAGCTTCGGCTGAATTTATGGCGATCGAAGATATTAACTTAGATATCGAACACAATACCTTTGTCTCCATTATTGGCCCTTCTGGCTGCGGTAAGTCTACTCTACTAGACATTATCGCTGGTTTGAGTTCAGCTACTAATGGTGAAGTACTAATCAATGGACAAGTAGTAGACAAACCTGGACCCGATCGCGGTATGGTATTTCAAAACTATGCCCTGATGCCCTGGATGACCGTAGAAGGCAACATTAAATTTGCCGTGGAAACTGTTTATCCCAAGATGTCTGCAAAACAACAGCAACGAATAATTAAAGAAAACATTCAGTTAGTTGGTTTAACGGGGGCAGAAAACAAGCATCCCCACGAACTATCGGGAGGAATGCGCCAAAGGGTTGGCATTGCCAGAGCTTTAGCCATAAATCCGCAAATTTTACTGATGGATGAACCATTTGGGGCTTTAGATGCCCTGACCCGTGGCTTTTTGCAGGACGAAATCGAGCGTATTTGGGAACAGCAGCGCAAAACCGCGATTATGATTACTCACAGTATCGAAGAAGCATTACTACTGTCCGATCGCATTATCATGATGACCAAAGGTCCCGCAGCCAGAATCGATCAAGTACTAGAAGTACCCTTCCCTCGCCCCCGCGATCGCACCACCGTAGAAAGTCATCCAGATTATCAGAGGTTGAAAAAAGAAATGGAGGATCATTTATATCGCGAAACCAGGGCAGTTGAAGAAGCGAGAATTAAATAACAAAGAGACAAGGCATGCCTTGTCTGTACAGAAGTATTCAATAATTAAGGAGCAAAAACAATGCCTATTTTAGAAATCACTGAAAAACTATTAGCAGCTAAAAAAGAAAAAGGAATTACCTTTGAAGATTTAGAAAAGGCAGTTGGACGAGATGAAACCTGGATCGCTTCGGTTATCTATCGTCAAGCTAGTGCAGATATGGATGAAGCTACTAAAATTGTCACAACTTTGGGCTTGCCTGAATCAATGGCTGAACCTTTAACCGTCGCACCCCTAAAAGGTTCACTTGACCCTCTAATTCCTACAGATCCTCTAATTTATCGTTTTTACGAAATCATGCAGGTATACGGTATGCCCATTAAAGCCGTGATTCACGAAAAATTTGGTGATGGTATTATGAGTGCGATCGACTTTTCCGTTGAAGTTGAAAAAGTTGAAGACCCCAAAGGCGATCGCGTCCAGATAGTTATGTGTGGTAAATTTTTACCCTACAAGAAATGGTAAATTACTTTCTGTTAAATAAAATTGAGTCGAGATGATCGATTAATTGTCTTGACTTATATTTTTGTTCATGATGCTCACTTCTATAATGATTTTGCAAAATGTTGTCAGGAACTAAAAACTTGGAGGTGTATTTGTGTATTTGACACCAAAGGAAATGGAGCGTTTAACAATCTTTACTGCTGCGGAAATTGCCCGTCGCCGTAAAGCCAAAGGAATAAAATTAAACGTCCCAGAAGCGATCGCCTATATTACCGATGTCATGGTAGAAGGTGCCAGGGAAGATAAAACCGTAGCTCAATTAATGAGTGAAGGTGCAAAATTACTGACAATTGATGATGTCTTACCAGGAGTAGCAGAATTGATTCCCTTAATTCAAGTAGAGGCACATTTCCTCGATGGCACAAAGCTAATTAGTATTCACAATCCGATTAGATAGCCTTGGTTTGAGTAAGAAGCAGACAAGATAGGGGCGAACGGTGAAACAGTTGCGGTGGGCGGTTTCACCGACATAAGTAAACTGTTGAACCCGAAGGGCCGTTCGCCCGTACAAAAAATTATGATTCCAGGTGAAATATTTTTTGCAGAGGATGAGATTGAGATCAATGCAGGTAGAGAGAAGAAAACTATGACCGTCGATAACACTGGCGATCGCCCAATTCAAGTAGGTTCTCACTTTCATTTTTTTGAAGTCAATCGAGCATTAGCATTCGATCGCCCTGCTGCTTTTGGGTTTCGTTTGGATATTCCTTCTGGGACGGCAGTACGTTTTGAACCTGGAGATACCAAAGAAATTATCCTAGTTGCCCTTGGAGGAAACAGACGAGTTATGGGACTTAATAATTTAACCAACGGTGCATTAGATAATTCTGAAATTAAGGATCGGGCGATCGCCAATGCCCAAGAATCGGGTTTTATCGCCTAACTAACAACTGTACAAACAAGCGGTGAGACCCCCTAAAGGGTTCAACAGTTCCTTCAAGCGGAGGAACCCCGCCAACGGACTGTCTCACCGCGTCGCCGTCAGAGGGCAGACCCTGCGTCGCCGTCAGGCGCAAAGGAACGCTGCCCTAGCAAGGGAATGCTCACCAAGAAAGGCACGCCTTGTCTCTAACGACCAACAAATAACCAAAACATGAGAATCAACCGCGATCGCTATGGAGAACTATTTGGCCCAACAAAAGGCGATCGCTTACGCCTGGGAGATACCTCGATAATTATTGAAATTGAAGCAGATACGGGAGTCTACGGAGATGAATGTGTTTTTGGTGGCGGTAAAACGTTGCGGGACGGTTTAGGTTTAGCACCAGGGGTGACAGCAGCAGAAGGGGCATTGGATTTAGTTCTTACCAACGTCATTATCATGGATGCGGTACTAGGTATTATCAAAACCGATCTGGGCATCAAAGACGGCAAGATTGTTGGCATTGGTAAAGCTGGAAATCCAGATATTATGGACGGGGTGACACCTAATTTGATTGTCAGTGCCAATACAGATGTGCGCTCGGCAGAAGGCTTAATTGCTACGGCGGGAGGAATTGATGGTCACGTTCACTTTGATAGTGCAGGGTTGTGCGCCGAGGCTCTTTCTAGTGGTATTACTACCATGATTGGTGGTGGTTTAGGCCCTGTTACCGTGGGTATTTGTTCGGGTGGGGCGCGGAATTTAGGCTTAATGCTGCAAGCCACAGAAAACTTTCCCATTAATTTTGGGTTTCTGGGCAAAGGAAGCTCTAGTTTACCTGCCAGTTTAGTCGAACAAATTGAAGGCGGGGCGATTGGCTTAAAAATTCACGAAGATTGGGGGGCAATGCCTGCTGCTATCGATACTTGCCTGAGTGTAGCGGATGAATATGATTTTCAGGTACAGCTACATACCGATACCCTCAATGAATCGGGTTTTGTCGAGGACACCCTCAAAGCGATCGCGGGTAGGACAATTCATATGTATCATACGGAAGGGGCTGGTGGTGGTCATGCGCCAGATATTATCAAGGTTGCTTCCTATTCTCACTGTTTGCCCTCTTCTACCAATCCTACTAATCCCTACACGGTAAATACTTTTGACGAGCATTTAGATATGGTGATGGTCTGTCATCATCTTAATCCTAGAGTCCCCGAAGATATCGCCTTTGCCGACTCTCGTATTCGTGCCGAAACGATCGCTGCTGAAGATATTTTGCACGATCTGGGTGCAATTTCGATGATGGGTTCAGATAGTCAGGGAATGGGACGCATTGCCGAAACTATCTGTCGTACTTGGCAACTAGCTTCAAAGATGAAAGACCAGCGCGGAATATTGCCAGAAGACAGCGATCGCGCCCTCGACAGTTCCTATAACGGGGGGAACCCCCGCAACGGACTGTCTCGCAACGATAATCAACGCGCTCTACGTTACCTTGCTAAATACACAATTAATCCCGCTCGCACCTATGGCATCGATCGCTATGTTGGTTCATTAGAACCAGGGAAAATAGCTGATATAGTACTGTGGCAGCCTGGATACTTTGGCATCAAGCCAGAATTGATTATTAAGGGGGGTTTTATTGCTTGGTCGCCCATGGGAGAGTCTAATGCTTCATTAATGACCTGCGAACCAATTATTTATCGACCACAGTGGAGTAGTTTTGGAATTGCACCCCAAGCCACCTCTTTTAGCTTTATGACTCAAGCTGCAATAGATAAGGGTCTACCTGACAAATTGGGATTGCGAAAACCAGCCTTAGCTGTAGGTGGCACTCGTTCGTTATCTAAATCTGACCTAATCCACAATAATATTTGTCCTGATATTGAAGTCAATCCCGATACTTTTCAAGTAAAAGTTGATGGTAAGTTGGCAACCTGTGAACCTGTCAACCGCGTTCCTTTGGGAAGATTATATATGTTTCGTTGAAATATCTGGGGTGCATTAAAATTCGTAAGACCTGCTACTTATGTGATTAAAGTCTCATGATAAAGTTAAACACAATTATTATTAAAGTATGTAATCGAGCAAGACATCTTTTATGGAACGTACATTGGTTGGTACTCTCGAAGCCTTGTGGCGTTATCCAGTCAAATCTATGCAGGGAGAAGAGTTAGGTGCATCAAATATCAGTATTCAAGGATTGTTAGGCGATCGCACTTATGCTCTTTGGGACGTAGAAACCAAGCGTATTGCTAGTGCCAAAAATCCTCGCAAATGGTCATCTCTTCTTAATTGTCATGCAACCCTTGAGCAAACGCCCCAAGTTGGTCAACCTACCCCTTCTGTGCGTATTTCTTTACCCAACGGCTCTACTCTTACTAGTGAACAAGATAATATTAATACCTTGCTATCAAACTGGATTGACAGAGAAGTAAAGTTCCTGACTACTGTTCCTGAAACTCCTAGCTTAGATCAATACTGGCCAGATATAGAAGGTACTGCCTATCAAGATACGGTGACTCAATTATTTATGCCCCCAGGAACTTTTTTCGATTCTTGTCCGATTCACGCTATCACCACCGCCACTTTAGATCGCCTACAAGAACTTTATCCTGATGGTGAATTTGCTCTTCGTCGCTTTCGTCCCAATTTGCTGATTAATACCCAATCGGCACAGGCTGATTTTGTTGAAAATGCTTGGGTTGGTCACATTCTCGCCATTGGAGATTTTGTCAGGTTAAAGATTGATACAGCTTGTCCACGATGTGTTGTCACCACATTGGCACAGGCAAAGCTACCCCAAGACTTAGCTATTTTAAAAACGGCA
The DNA here is from genome assembly GCA_965218345.1 of Waterburya sp. Classification (GTDB taxonomy): domain Bacteria; phylum Cyanobacteriota; class Cyanobacteriia; order Cyanobacteriales; family Xenococcaceae; genus Waterburya. Next base: position 1,682,583 of record CBDCKS010000002.1, on the reverse strand, counting down.
GCACAGTATAACGATGTTATTGCAGGAATAAGATTATCAGTTATTCAAGGAGGCACTATTCATCAAGGAGATTCTATATGGTTAGAAGAAATTGAAGTTTAAGATAGTTTCTCATTTGGACTACTTCGTAAATTTAACTGAGTTGTTAGCTACGAACTAGCTAAAGAGAGACTATATAACATTACGTTTTTAAGTATCGTCTTGACTCAAACCAACATTAGTTATCCTTTTGTCTCGCTAAAGATCAGATATCCAGCCCCTGCAAGCAACATAGCAGCCAAAAAATAGTTGCGAGTCACTGGAACTTTCATGTAACTGACGCTAAATCCAGCAAACACAACCATAGTGATAATTTCTTGTAAGACTTTTAGCTGGGGCAGACTGAAGTATTGATTACCCAAACGATTAGCAGGAACTTGAAAACAATATTCTAATAAAGCGATTGACCAGCTAATGCCAATAGCTACCCATAGAGGAGCGGTTTTGAAATCTTTTAAATGTTCATACCAAGCAAAACACATAAAGATATTGGAAATAGCTAACAACACAATAGATTTGAGCATGGTTGCGTCAATAATGAAAATCATTAAATTAGTATGACACTGGGCAACTTCAACCAGGAGTGCTATTGATAACAAATTGTGCTAAAGATGCGATCGCTGGAAAATTTCTTTTGGCTAATAAAATCTAGAAACTCACTGTAATCTATTTAGGGAGTCGAACTCTAAGAAATAAATGATTAACATCTTTGGCTATACTGTACGTAATATATGTACAGTAACTGTATGTTTGCTATATCAACCTCATATACCAATGCCAGAGAAAATCTAGCTACTTTGTTAGATCGCATCGAACAGGAAAATGCGATCGCCTTAATCACCAGAAAAAGACACAAAGATATTGCCGTTCTTCCTACCGACGAACTAAGTTCCATTTTAGAGAGTTTGCATTTACTGAGATCGCCTAAAAATGCCAAACGGTTGTTTGCAGCTTTGGAAGAATCAGTTGAACGAGATAATCTTAGCGATGAGATGATTCCTAGCCAGAAGCTAGAAGAATTAATTGAACAAATTGAAAAACCGTAAGATTATCTTCAACCAAAAGTTTCGAGACGATCTTGCTTGGTGGTTTAAGAAAAATAGATCTAAGGCAAAAAAATTTTGGATTTAGTTGAAGCAGTGACCGAAGATCCATTGTCTGCTGCAATACTTAATTTCCTATCTGCAATTTAACAAGTCAATTTTCAAACTGTCAGTAAAATAGAGTAAGTCATTCCTGCGGAAAATAATGGTTGCTGCAACTCGTAGAAAATTTACCATCGCTGAATATCATCAGCTTGTAGATTTAGGATTTTTCACCGAAAACGACAGAATAGAACTGATTAGGGGAGAAATTATTGAAATGGCACCGAAAAGAACTCCTCACTCGGTTTGTAATTCAACACTGTTTGGCGAACTATACAGGCTACTCTACGATAGAGCTAACGTTAGAGGTCAAGAACCTATTACTCTACCTTCAAACAGCGAACCCGAACCTGATGTAGTAATTGCCAATAAGAAAGACGATAATTATCTTTCTGCTCATCCTACGGTAGAAGACATTATTTTAGTTATTGAGATATCTGATTCTACTCTTAAATACGACAAGGAAACTAAGTTATCTCTCTATGCCGAAGCAGGAATAAATAACTACTGGATTATTAATTTAGTTGATAATCGTTTGGAAGTTTATAGTAATCCTTTTGCTGATAATCAAGGTAAATTTGGCTATAAAAACATAAATATTGTTCTACCTGATGAAATAATAAATATTCCTAATTTCACAACAGTAAGTTTAGAGTTAGATTCTATTTTCCCAAAATCATAAAGACTGGCTCTGCAATCTTTATTCGATAACTTTTTTATTTATTTTAAAAATCATTGTACTTGCTTTGTTCGACTTCTAATTTTGTTTGTCTCTCTGCTTTTTCAGTTCTTATACCAATTCTCAAAAGTAACTGGACAGATGGAAAAATATGTTTTAACAACTCAAAAACTGGATGCTTCTATCTAACCTTTATCCTTTAGCCCTTACCCCTGTCCCTACCTAAGTCTCTCGCTACTAATGATAAATGGTATTAGCCTATTATTTCTGGCTATTTCAAGATCATTATTTAGTTTCTGCGCTATAGCTTCTTTTAATGTTGTCTATTGTCTTTGTCTAAACACTTCGTAAAGAGCGATCGCCTTAATCACCATAAAGGGTCACAAAGATATTACCGTTCTTACTGCCGACGAACTAAGTCCTATCTTAAAGAGTTTGCATTTATTGCGATCGCCATACTATCCCCTACGCTAGCCAGAAGACGGCAAAACATTTGCCTTGCTGCGAATATAAAAACTATCCTCAAATTGCCCATCTTTTCCCGTGGGAGATCCCTGATCGAGTATTGCAAGACATCCAAGCATGGTTAAATAAATACGATTTTGGCTAGCTAATTGTAGAAAAAGTTTTACACACAGTAAATTCTAATCAGGATAAAAGACAAACAAAGTACATCCTCTATCCGACTGAGGGATATGACTGGTACCAAGGGGATAATGAATGAATGTACCTGCTTCGTAGTCATGATTGCCATCATTGAATGTTCCTTCAATCACAAAAATCTCTTCTGGGCTGGTTGCGTGGGTATCTATACCTTCCCATTTACTTCCAGGCTCAATTTTGACAACCATAGCTTTGCCGTTGGTTTCTCCCTGCCAAACAGAATAAACATTAATACCTGAAAATATTTCATGTGCAGGCTTTTCTCTCCAATTAGCTGAGACAGTTGGTTCAATTGACTTTTCGTTATTATTCATCAGTTTGATTGAGATGTTTGACTTATCAGCAATCGTAAAATTGATTTTTATATTTGTAAAGATAGAATAAATGCAGTTTAGATTCATTTTTATCGATATATAGCTAAATGGAATTTCGCCATCTACAAACTTTCCACACAATCAACGAAGCAGGAAGTTTTCTTAAAGCAGCAGAGAAACTCCAATACGCCCAATCAACTATTACTCTGCATATCCAACAGCTTGAAGCGGAATTGAAAGTAAAACTATTTTTACGTCAAGGAAAACAGGTTCAGCTAACTACAGCAGGAAGAGCATTAAGCACTCATGCTAGTCATTTGTTGCATCGGGCAGAAATATTACAGCAAGAAATGGCTGAAATAGTAGCTGGAGAAGCTGGACATCTACGTATTGGATCAATAGAGCCTGTTGCTAGTTTGCGATTACCTTCTTTATTAGTATCCTTTTGCAATCAGTATCCCAATGTACGTTTGACTTTGGAAACTGGGGTAACTCAAATAATCAGCCAACGGCTTGCAAAAGGTGAATTGGACTTAGCAATTTGTTCTCCGCCAAATACTAAATTGGGCTTGAGTTTCGAGACATTATTTTATGATTCAATGGCATTGCTAATTCCAGCAGAACATCATTTAAGTAATAAAAAGACTCTGGAAGTTGCAGATCTTGCACAAGAACGCTTATTGCTTACAGAAGCGAATTGTCCCTACCGCCAGGTTTTTGAAGCTGGAGTTTTGGCTCGTGGTGTCAATCCTTGTTCTGGAATAGAAATTATGAGTCTTAAAGCTTTACAAAGTATGGTGGAATCTGGTTTGGGAATAGGGGTCATGCCATTGGATATTATTACTCCTCCTCCACAGAACACCGTCATCAAAACCATTAATAATTTAAATTTAGAATTACCCGTGGGTATTGCAGTTTCCCCAGAAAAAAGTGTCCCTGGTTTGGCTTTGGATATATTAGTGCAAATTATACGAAGCAGTATGAGTTGAAGATAGTTGCTATGTAAAGGTTTAGTAATTAGTAGTCATCAACCAGTAACCATTATTGTCTTTGTCTAAATACTTCGTAAAGAGCGATCGCTGCTGCCACAGAAGCATTAAGACTGGGAGTTTTTCCACTTAGGGGAATTGCCACTAGCTGATCGCAGTTTTTCTCTGTTGACTGACTCAAGCCTTGACCCTCTGAGCCGATAACTAAACCCACTGAGCCACTAAAATTGGTCTGGTGCAGCATAGTATCTGTATCGGCTGTCGTGCCATAGATCCAGAAGCCAGCATCTTTGAGCTTGATAATTGCTTGGTTCAAATTAACGACTCTGGCGATCGCCATATTTTCTAATGCTCCTGCCGCTACCTTCATTACCGTTGAAGTAATACCTGCTGCGCGCCTTTGAGGAATAACTATTCCCTGAACTCCTAACGCCTCGGCAGTACGGATAATTGCCCCCAAATTGTGAGGATCTTCGATCCCATCGGCAATCACAATTACAGGGTCAGGAGTTTTTTTGGCATAGTCAATTAAAACTGTTAGATCCCAATAGTCATAAGGAGCAACCTGTGCCGCAATACCCTGATGATTGCCTCCTTGAGTCAACTGAGATAAACGACGAGGATCGACCTCATCAATAATTGTGCCGTTGGCTTTAGCCTCTTTAACTAAGGGATAGAACTGTCCGTGGGCGAGTAGCTTATCTGTAAGCCAAATACGATTAATCTGGCGATCGCTTTTTAACGCAGCTAATACCGCATGACGACCATAAGTTAGATCTATTTCTTCTTTGGGTTGAAAGGAGTCAGAGTTAGAGTTAAAAGCAGGTGAATTCTTCGGTTTAATTTTCTGTTTAGAAGCAGCTTTGGGTTTCATAGAAATAAAATGCTGAGTAGGTGTCAAGTTTTAGAGGATACATTAAAAACCGTCGGCTTCATTCTAGTGCTAAGGCTTTTCTTGTTTGTACTTGGGAAAAAATGATTTCGTAGTCTTTGAATTCCGTATCGCAAATTCTATCCCAAAATCGGAAATGCAAACCATAATTGCCCTTAAATTTGCTGTGATGTATGTTGTGGTGAGTGCTAGATGTCAGAAATCGCAGCCAACTCTGATTAAAATTTGCAGGGTAAAGCTCATAGCCAAGATGAGCCTTAATATTGTTTAGCAAACTCCAAAACTGAAAAGCTCCCAAGGCAGGTGCATAAATCGGTATGGTAAAAGACACTGGAAAAATCCAGAATGTCAGCAAGAATGCTTCTAAAATATGAAATGACATTGATGAAAAGGGAGTGACATCAATACTTTGGTGATGAACGGTATGGACGTAACGATAGATAGTTTTATGGTGTAGTAAGCGGTGAATCCAATAAAACCAAGCATCATCAACGATCCAAATCATCAAGAAGCTGGTGATGCTCAAAAATGGACTGTAATCGTCAAAGTTTAGATAGATTTTATTGTAATTTAAATAATTCATGTATAGTATTGCACTGCTTGAGAATGCCCCAACCAAAAACACCAACACCGTATTTTTCAATTCCGACTTAATTTGTTTGACATCGGCTCTTTCTTCAATCTGAATTCGCCAATTTCGTAGCCTTTTTTTAAGTAACCTCCAGACTAAAAAATATGCCAACACTATCATTGAGCCGTTGAATACCATTGCCGAAGCAAAACCCTGCGGTATATTACTTAATACTTGTTTAATTGCTTCCATGCTTAAAAGTCTCGATCGCCAAAAAACGGAATTACAGTTGTTGCAACTTTAAAATGACATTATCGTCAATTTGATTGTAGTGTCATTTTGAACATGATGTCAATTTAAGTTTATGATGAAAATTGCTGTTATTTTCATCCCACCTACTTTATGAAGCCATCTCGTCGTGCATTAATTGGTTTAGAAAAAAGGGAACGAACACGGGCAAATTTAATTGAGGCAGCTTATCGGCTATTTGCCCAAAAAGAGGCTGAGTCGGTCACAATCGATGACATCATCACCGAAGCGGGGGTTGCCAGAGGAACTTTCTATAACTATTTCCAGACACGAGAGGATGTGCTGAGGGCAGTTGCTGCTTCTTTGAGTGATGAAATGAACCGCAAGATTTGGGTGCAGTCTACGGTGATTGACGATCCCGCAACCAGAATGGCGATCGCTATTCGCCATTCTCTGCATCAATCGATTCGGGATGCTACTTGGGGATGGGTAATTGTCCGAATTGGACTAGTAGCAGCCCCACTGAGCGAAACAATTGAAAGAGGCGTATTGAGTGACTTAGAGGCTGGTATACGACTAAAGCGTTTTCAGGTTGACAGCTCTCAAGCAGCAATCGATCTAATTTTGGGGACAGGGCTGATGGCAATGCGTAGCATTTTGGAAGGACATACAGAGCCAGATTATCCTGAGCAAATTGCTAAAATTATTCTCAAAACATTAGGTATCGCTGATGCTGAAGCTAGTGCGATCGCTTTTAAATTTTTAGAGCCACTGCAAGGCGACGACTGAGTTTTACCAAAGAGTTAGAGCATTACAGAAATATTTGAAAATCTTTCTAAAAAATCAGATCGACGCATTTTGCGATCGCTTTAAACCCTTCAGTCTTTTTAGTTTATTTTATATTTGTTTATATCGAACGTCTGATGTGAATTAGCGGTGAGACCGCGCGTCGCCGTTAGGCGCAAGGGAATGCTCACCAAGACGTTTTTTAAATATTTAGCTTGTGAGAGTCATAGAATACTTGATAGAAAAAGATTTTTTACAAACTCAGCTTAAACAAATTTAATTTTGGAATAGAACCCTAAGAAATTATCTGATCAAGAAAAAGCCAGATTTTAAGTTGTACGGAAGGGGTTTGGGGAGGGTCGTAACGTCCCCAACAGGCGAGCGACCCCGCGTCGCCGTCAGGCGCAAGGGAATGCGCGAGATTGGGGTCTGGGGGAAAGTTCCCCCAGGAACAAGTTATGGTTCTCATAGATAAATTTCAAATATAAGGGGAAGATTAAACGTTTTAAATTCACACTAAACATACCGAACTATTCAAAATTCAATTTAGCAAACAATTCTTGTAAACGCTGAGGATTAGTTAAATGAAGATAACCAACCAATGCTTCTAAACCAGTCGCTTGCTGGTAAACATGACGAGATGTGCGACGAGGCTTTGTTACACAAGCGTTACGTCCTCGGCGTAAAATTTCTTTTTCCCCATCGCTTAGATATGGGAGCAAAGTGGATAAATGGATCGCCTGACTCTCGGCTCTTACTTGGGTGACGACTTGGCTATGATAACTAGCCATCCGTTTCGGGGGCATTAAGAATCTGGTGCGAACGTATAGTTCAAATACAGCATCTCCCACATACGCTAGAGCGATCGGCGACAACCGTTCAATTTGAGTTAATTGACTTGTCGTGGTCGAATCTCCCATAACTCCGAACTTTACCTAAGCGTGAGCCGTGTCTATTGGCGTGTTATCGAATCTATCTTCTGGTAAAATAACGTCCTTAATGAACGTTATTTTTTTAGGCTTTCTAAGGCTACTTCTACAGAAGGCTGAAGAGAAAGAAATTTCTCTAAACGAACTAGCTTAACGGTTTGTGTAACCCTAGGGTTGGTAACAACCTGTAAACTACCTCCTATTGTCTGTGCCTTCTTAACAAGCTGCACCAAAGCTCCCAGACCAGAACTATCGATAAAATCAATTTGTGCAAGAACCAAAATTAGGTTTTTTGGTCCCTCGTCTATACAGTTACCAATAACCTTACGGAATGCTGGTTCTGAAAAGGCATCGAGTAACCCAGTTAGACGAAATATTTGATAATTTTCCCTGACTTCGCGGGAGCCTCTTAAGCTTACAGTCAGGTTTAGCTGCTCAGGAATAGCCTCCTCCTCAACTTTACCTTTATGATTGCTAGCAAATAAGTACTGTGCCGAATAAATACCAGCTTGTAACATTACTTCTAGCTTTGTCAATGGTAAAGTATAGCTCATTTTTACTAGTGTTGATAATTATTCAATTGAACATAATCTATAAGTTTTATTGGCTTTGTTGCATGAAGAAAAATTGAGCATCGAAATGAGGCTAACAGAGTCATGGATTTATAATTCAACGACATAACTCTCAGGTTTGCAAATTTGAATCATTCGATTAAGAGCAGAACATTGCAAGAATAGTTCTACTGCCTGATTATCGAACTGGCGAGAAGCCAACTTGCCTCCGAAGATGCATTTGAGGCGAAACATGGTGGTTTCAGCTAAAGAACGGCGATGGTAACCACTTTCTCTTTTCCATTTTTTACGTCCCATTTTACGTATCGCTCTTAAGTTCTCATCTCGTGGTAGTGGTGGAGCTTTACAATTACCATGTTGAGAGATCTTTGTGAGAGGAAATGCTTGGGTTTCCCAAGCTGATTCCACTCTCACGGTGGCATTTTTGCGTGGCGGAATTGTTGCCCTTGATTGTCTTTGCTTGATTTGCTCGTAACAATTGCTGGTATCGTATGCGCCATCGGCAGACACTTGTAAAATTTCTTCTTCTATTCCATCGAGAATGTCCTCTAAAAGCTGCGAGTCATGATAGTCATTGGTCGTTACTACTGCACCTACTATCTCTCCGGTCCTCTCATCTATACCCAAATGCAGTTTTCGCCATGTTCGTCTTTTGACAATTCCATGCTGTCTAGTCTTCCATTCCCCCTCTGCGTATACTTTTACCCCTGTTGAATCTACTACTAAATGAAGTGCTTTCTCGCTTTTTTGGACAGGCAACTCAATTTTCAAGCTCCCCAAACGTCTTGATACTGTACTGTGGTCAGGAACAGGTAGATCTAGACTCATTAGTTCAAATAGTGATGATACAAATCCTTCGGTCTGTCTTCCTGCCAAAGAAAAAATGCTTTTAACGGTACTCATCGTTGCGATCGCCATATCACTATAAGTTTGAGATGCTCCTTTTTTACCTGTTTTCTTTTTGACTAACCATTGTTCTAAAACATCTTCATCTAACCAAAATGTTAGACTTCCTCGTTGTTTTAGTCCTGCGTTATACTCAGACCGCGCAAGGCGGTCGCTCGCAAGCACCTGAATGTATTCAGGTGAACGAGCGACCAGTTGCGAATGCGCTATTGATTCTTCATTAGTAGGTTTTGGTTGTGGTTAACTTGCTAACAAGCGACGGCGGACAGCTCGAATGCATTCGAGCTTCCGTGCGCTTCAATCTACCATTTTCAAGTTTCTACCCTTCGCAACTCTATTTATGCAACAACGCCAGTTTTATTTAAGCTTATTAATAGTAGAAATAATTAAATATATACAAAAAACCCTGCTTTAGCTATAAATGCAGGGTTGTAGAGCAAGAGGAATTAATTTTAGAAAACTGTGTAGAACCACCTTGCAAATAGTGGATTCTCTTTTGAGTAGTCAAATATTACTGCTAATAAAATTTGACTACATTCGTATAAACACGGAAGTTTTCTAGTAAATGGTGTTTTTGTGACTTTTCTGTTGACGATTTTTAATTTTTGATTGCCAAGGGGACTTCGTTGTAAAGTAAGCACACATCTAAAACTATTACCAACATTACCAATCATTTAGCTCAATAGATATAAATAATGTTAATTCTTCGTCTGATAACAAAAATCAGAAAAAACACTTTTAAATTTATCAAAACTTATTTCTTAATTGTTTTACTGGCTGGTTTGGGTTTAACTTTCTTCATAATTTTACCTGCCTGGACTCAGCAAGCTGTGACGATCGAGACCTTAGTCAGAGCCGATGAAGCACAGCAGCTACAGCCTTTAGTTAATAAATTTAATCAACAGCATTCAGGTATTCGCTTTCAAATTATCGAAGCTCCCAGTGATAGTAACCAAGTAGAAGATTTATATACATCTTCATTTTTACTAGGTAATTCTCCTTACGATTTAGTTTATATGGATATCGTTTGGACTTCCAAATTCGCTGCTGCGGGTTGGTTGAGAGATATCAGCGAGCGCCTGTCCGATGCTGGAACAGCAGAATATCTCAAGGCAGATATTGCAGGAGGTACGTTTGAGAACAAGCTGTATCGTCTTCCTTTTCGCTCTGATGCGGGAATGCTTTATTATCGCCAAGACTTACTAAAACAAGCTGGATATGAACCGCCAGAAACCTTTGATGAATTACTAAAAATTTCTCAAGATCTACAAAAGCAGGGATTAGCCGACTGGGGCTATGTATGGCAGGGGAAGCAGTATGAAGGATTAGCTGCCATGTTTGTGGAAATCTTGGCAGGAAATGGAGCTTTTTGGGTTAATCCCGATACTTTAGAGGTTGGTTTAGATCGCCCGGAAGCGATCGCTTCGGCAGAATTTTTAAGGGATGCGATCGCGCTAAAAGTTTCTCCTCCTGGTGTCACTACCTATGCTGAAGAGGAAACCCGCCGTTTATTCGAGAATGGCAAAACAGTTTTTTTAAGAAATTGGCCCTATGTGTACAGTTTGGCGTTAGAGTCTTCCATTGCAGGAAAATTTAACATCAAGCCAATGGTTCATGCAGAGGGCAAAAATAGCGGTGCAACCCTTGGAGGATGGGGATTAGGTATCTCTACAAGCACCAAACATCCAGATGAAACTTGGGAAGTAATGAAGTTTCTTAGTAGTGAGGAATCACAACGGGAATTTGTCTTAGAAACTGGTTTTGTTCCCAGTCGTACAGTCTTATTTAATGATCCTGAGATTGTAGCTAAATACGACTATTACCCCAAGCTATTAGATGTGGTTAAAAATTCGGCTTTACGTCCGCCTATTTCTCAATATGCTCAAGCCTCAGATATTCTTCAGCGTTATCTTAGCGCAGTCATAACAGGCAGCTCGACTCCTAAACAAGCTATGAAAGCTGCTGCTAATGAAACCCGTAACTTATTAAAAAGATGAGGGATAGAGGGATGAGGAAAAAGAAAATAAACAAGTTAGTAGTTAGTAGTTAGTAGTTTTCTTTCACTACAAACGATATGTGCAGCGGTATCCTTTAGGAGTCCTATAGGACGAAGCTTATCCGTGATAGACAAACTTTTTGATAACAATAATCATGAAAAATGCTTAATAAACAAGAAAAACTAACGGGCTGGCTTTTACTGTTTCCAGCTTTACTTATAATGGGTTTGGTATTTATCTATCCTATTGCTAGAGCTTTTTATCTAAGCTGGTTTACCGAAAACTTAGGTACACAGCTACAGCCTGTTTTTGCAGGTTTTGGTAATTATCAAAGAATGCTGGGAGATGGCAGATTTTGGCAAAGTTTATTTAATACCTCTGTGTTTACCGTAATCAGTGTCTCCCTAGAATTGATCTTAGGCTTGGGAATTGCCTTAGTTTTAAACAAATCTTTTTTTGGTCGCGGAGTTGTCCGCACAATTTCGATCATTCCCTGGGCTTTACCTACCGCTGTAATGGGTTTAGCTTGGGCTTGGATTTTTAACGATCAATATGGGGTGGTTAACGATATACTTACCCGTTTGGGATTGATTGATACAGGAATTAACTGGCTAGGCACACCTGCTTTAGCCATGACGGCATTAATCGTTGCTGATGTTTGGAAAACAACACCTTTTATTAGCATTATTTTATTAGCTGGACTGCAATCTATCTCCGAAGATTTATATGAGGCTCATCGAATGGATGGGGCAAGTCCTTGGCAGAGTTTTACGCAAATAACTTTACCCTTATTAATGCCTCAGATTTTGATTGCTTTATTGTTTAGATTTGCTCAATCTTTTGGTATTTTCGATCTGGTGCAGGTAATGACAGGCGGTGGTCCTGCTGGTTCAACAGAAACAGTTTCAATTTATATTTACTCTACCGTAATGCGCTATTTAGATTTTGGTTATGGCGCAGCTTTGGTCGTAGTAACTTTTCTCTTGTTAATATTAGCTGTAGCTCTTACTTCTGTGATGTTGAAAAAGGTTCGTGCTTAAATAATTTGTTGTCTGTTAAACCACATCCAGTTTGAAACCAGGAGTTTTTAAGTTGACTGTTCGTAAGTAGCAAGTAGCAAGTAGAAATTATATCCTGCTGTTTGACTAGCTTAATCTCCGATTCAAAAACTACGGTTTTCTATGTAGACGGGGTTTAAGAGCGATCGCTCACAGACAGACTAAATTAGGATTTCAAGCATATATAAGGCAGCTATTGGGAAGGGGCAAAGCTGGTTATTGTGCTTAATTTGTGCCAATATGTATATTCAGTTATGTAAAATTTTACATAATTGTCGGCAATTTCTGGAAAACTATTTTCGAGGTAAAAACTATGGACATAAACACAAATTTTGAATTATCAAGTGCAGATCTTGATAACGAGTTTGAATCATATGAAAGTCCTTTTCATGTCACAGAAACACCTGTAGAAGCCAGTAAAATGGTAGCTAAAACTAGAATGACTGCGTTTCTTAGAGACATAATTGAAAAAGCCGAGTGGACACAAACCGAAGCAGCTAGAAGATTACAGGTAGATCAGTCTAGAGTTTCTCATTTAATGACAGGTAAAATTGATATGTTTACTATAGATTCTTTGATGACAATGCTCGATCTTCTAAGGGTTCCGTTCAGTATTGTCAATTTAGAAGACGGCAGCGTAAGATTTGAATTCAAAGCTCCTGAGCTTGCGTAATTATTTTCCACTCTTATTTCTATTTGCAATCGCGCTTAGTTTAGCCATCAATTCCTTATATCTCTTAGTAGCTGTGTTTATTGCTTGCTGGTCTGTTTTATTAGTTGTCTTAATAAATGAATGTAAGACAAAAACAGTATTTGCGTATTTTGCTATGTATACGCATCTATAGGCTGGACTCCCTTATATTTTTAGCTCGAAGACTCCCGCGCCGATACTGCTTAATTGAGTTATAGGTAGAAAAGGTTTTATGTTGATTCTGGACTAGATTTAAACTACTACCAAAGTCTTTTTGAATATTCGCTGGTAATTTTTTGTATTCTCTTCCTGCTGCATCGCTAGCAAAACGAAATTTTTTTTCTGGCATCATATAATAGATTTGCTACAAGTTTGAACATCATTCCTCATCCTTCATCCTTTAAAGAAGGCAACATGATCCAAGCCTGGGTAATCAATTCACTCAACCACTTGCGTCGATCTAGTTCTAAAAGGCTGTCGTCTTTGAGAATTCCTGCGGTCAAATCTTCTAAAGACTGTCCTTGTTGACGAGCTATTTGTATCACACCGGCGATCGCACTGGCAATAACTTCTTCATTAACGGAACTATTTTTTAATGCCAATATTTCTTCTGTGTTAGCGGGAATGGGATAATCCATAGATATAAAGCAGCAATATGAGGACAAATTAGTTATTGTGTACTAACAACAAGACTTATCTGGCTAAAAGTCAAATTACCTCGCAAGTGTAGCTCATTCCTACCTAATTCAACTTTGTTTTAAAACTTTTTAAAAAGAAAATAATAATCTTTGTATATGAAAGAGTTACTGTACACGGAAATACCTACTGCTGATATAGAAGCAGTAAAAACTTGGTTACAGGAATGGCAACCCATAAAGGGTAAAAAAACTGCTACTCCTGACGGCATTCGTCTTCAGTTTGATGGCTTGCCTAACGGTGAATTATCTATTTTTGTTTGGCAGCTACAGCGCACTACCTATTTAAAAGTTTTTCAATGGGGAAGTAAACCAATTGCAGCAGCAAATCAAATTAAACAGCAGTTAGTCAATGAAATTCAGGCAGCATTCCCTCAAAAGTATCCTATTCCCCCAGATATAGACTTATCACAGCAGTCTATCTTTGAGGCTTTAGCTGACAGCTATCCCCAGACGGTACACTATTTCCAGAAAATGCCCAATGGAGAATACGATCTCAATCGAGTTTACTGGTGGGAAAAACGCTGGCGAGATAGCGTTAGTAACCCTCAACAGCCAAAAGAAGTGATTTTCAAAGGTAATTCTGATTCAGCAACAGAGAAAAAATACGATCTGATCTATATCGGTGGTGCTTTGGGGGTAATTCATGCTGCGGTAATGGCGCGAAAAGGCTATCGAGTGCTGTTAGTGGAAAGACTGCCTTTTGGCAGAATGAATCGAGAGTGGAATATTTCTCGTGATGAGTTTCAGAGTTTGATTAATTTGGGTTTATTTACCCCAGAAGATTTTGAATCAGTGATTGCAGCCGAATATATTGATGGTTTTAGTAAATTCTTTGATGCCTATAATCCTCCTCATCTAAAAGCTGCGGTGTTGCATACTCCCGAAGTTTTAAACGTAGCAATTGATGCGGAGAAGCTTTTGCGCTTCTGTGGTGATAAACTGCGTCAGGCAGGGGGAGATATCTGGGATGAGACAGAATTTGTGCGTGCTGATGTTTCTGAAACTGAAGTTGCAGTGCAGTTAACTCATTTGCCTACTCAAGAGAGTAAACAGGCAACCGCCAGACTACTGATAGATGCAATGGGAACAGCCTCTCCTATTGCTTGGCAACTAAATGGCGGTAGAACTTTTGATAGTGTATGCCCTACAGTGGGGGCAGTGATCGAAAGCGGTTTTGCCCCCGAAGTCTGGGATAAGGACTATGGAGATGTGCTAAATTCCCATGGTGATATATCGAGAGGTAGACAGTTAATCTGGGAATTGTTTCCCGCAGGAAATGGAGAATTAACCTTTTATCTATTTCACTACCATCAGGTGCATCCAGAAAACCCTGGTTCACTTTTAGAAATGTACGAAGACTTCTTTACCATTTTGCCAGAGTACCGCCGTTGCGATGTAGAACAACTTGTCTGGAAAAAGCCCACCTTTGGCTATATTCCTGGTCATTTTAGCGTAGGCGATCGCGATCGCACTGTCGCTTTTGATCGTTTAGTAGCCATTGGCGATGCTGCTTCATTACAGTCTCCTCTAGTTTTTACGGGATTTGGTTCTTTAGTACGTAATCTAGAACGGCTGACAACCATGTTAAATACCGCCCTGCAACACGATTTACTTTCTGCCAAGCACCTAAACCAGATTAGGGCATATCAAAGCAATATTTCGGTTACCTGGCTTTTTTCTAAAGGGATGATGGTGCCTACAGGCAAGACTCTACCTCCCCAAAGAATTAACTCCATGTTAAATACCTTTTTTGGGTTACTAGCTGATGAACCGACTGAGGTTGCCCATACTTTTATCAAAGATCGCACTGACTGGTTAACCTTTACCAGATTAGCTTTAATTGCAGCGCGCAAAAATCCCGCCTTGCTAATTTGGATCTGGCAAATGGCGGGAAGCAAAGACATGATGCGCTGGCTAGGTTCTTATGCTGCTTTTAACTTAGATGCCCTCAGAAATTTATTGTTAGCTAGCTGGTTTCCTGGCTGGATTGCGAAATATCAGCCATGGTTAGAAAAAAAATATCCTGGTTTGTGGCTTATGCTTTTGAGTCTAAATTATCAGCTACGTTACTCTGGTAAAGACCAATAACTATTTTGGCGTTGCATAGCTGCACAAAAGTGACTGGTTTGTCGCATATATGATTATGAACAAAAAAGATTAATGATTCCCCCAGTCTCCTAGTCTCCTAGTCTCCTAGTCCCCCAGTCCCCTAGCCTCTACCATCCCATGAAGGTGCAACGCCACTATTTTTAGCTTGCCCAAATATGCAGAAACCAGCCGATCGCAATTCCTAAAAAGACAAAGCGTACTACTTGCCAAAATATATCGGGCAGCAACACGCTTTCGAGAGTTAGCTCTAAGCTATCTAGCTCTTGCTGAAGGCTGCGTAATTCTGTCTTTAAGGGTTGAGGAAGAGATTTATCTTTTTGCTGCTGTTTAAGTTCTTGTTGACGCTCTTGTAATTGCGATCGCGCTTTTAAATCTTGTTTAACTTGAGCATGACGCTTCTGTAACTGTAGAAGTGATGTTTCAACTTCAATTAAAATTTTTTCTAATTCGTTTTCTTGCGTGTTGCTAGATTGAGGAGATGACATCGTTAAAATTAAAGGTGAAGCAATATATTTAGATCGACACGATATTAACCTATGTTTAAAGTAACGCCTTTATCTACGAATCAAAGCAAAGTTTCGGCTGATTTAACCGATTTAGAACTGGCACAGGCTTTAGTCGAACGGAGTTTGATCGCCCATCAAGATTGGCATCGCTTAAAAGGCAATCGACAAGCCCAAGCAAAACAACAGCTAACCTCTGCACTGGTGTTTTTACTAAAAGAGCAACCCCAAGAAGCTTTACAGCATCTCAATCAGGCTGTTGGTTGGCTAGATGGCTCTCTTGCTTCTCCTCCTTGCCCTGATGCTCAACGTAGAGCCAAGACCTAAATTTTTAATTAAGCTCAGGATATATTATTTCCAACAAAGTTAGTAATCAATAATCACCGCTAGTTATGACTACTGCGTCTGCATCCTCAACCAAACCCAAACTGCCTCCAGGTTCAAAAATTCCGTCAACATTAACAATAATTCAGGTGATGTTTGACCAATTTGGGACTTTAGAAAAGTTTCAACGCAAATATGGTGATATTTTTTACGCGCCCAAGTCCTCTTTATTTCCACCTTCTGCTATTTTTAGCGATCCTCAAGCAATAGAAAAAGTTTTTACTGCCGATCCCAACTTGTTTGAAGTCGATCAACAATCTAATGCACCAATTAGAGTTTTGTTAGGAGATAGTTCTTTAGTTTTGCTTGATGGTGGGCAACATCAAAGACAGCGTAAGCTATTGATGCCACCTTTTCATGGAGAGAGAATGAAAAGCTATGGTCAAATTATGGTCGATGCCACCCAGGAAGTTATATCTCAATGGCAAGTTGGTCAAACTATCTGTATTCGCGACTATACCCAAGAAATCTCGCTGCGAATTATTTTAAGAACAATTTTTGGTTTAGAGTCAGGGAAAAGATACGATCGCCTGAGTAAGATTCTAGTAGATTACCTAGACATATTTAATTCACCTTTAAATTCCTTTTTCCTCTTTTTTCCCTGGTTACAAAAAGACTTGGGTGGCTTAACTCTCTGGAATAAGTTTTTGCGACAAAAGCGTCAGATCGAGGAAATTTTACAGGCAGAATGCGATCGCCGTAGGCAAAATCCAGATACTTTAGGAGAAGATCTTCTTAGCCTATTACTCGAAGCACGATACGAGGATGGGCAACCTATGAGTAATGAGGAAATACAAGATGAGTTAATGACTATGCTGTTTGCGGGACATGAAACTACTGCTAGTTCTTTGGCTTGGTCGTTTTATTGGCTACATCGTCTGCCTGAAGTTGGTCAAAAATGCCAAGCAGAATTAGATTCTCTGGCTGATAATTGTTCGTTTACCGAGATTGCTAAACTTCCCTATCTAAGTGCAGTAGTATCGGAAACTTTGAGACTAAATCCTGTGGTTGCGTTTGTTGGGAGGAAGTTAAAACAACCTTTTGAATTAATGGGATATGAGTTTGAACCTGGTACAACTTTATTGCCCAGTATCTATCTAACTCATCAACGGGAAGATATATATCCTGAACCCAAAAAGTTTAAACCAGAAAGATTTATGGAAAAACAGTTTTCACCCTACGAATATTTACCTTTTGGTGGGGGAAATCGTCGCTGCTTGGGTTATGCCTTTGCCCTATATGAAATGAAATTGGTTTTAGCAACTATCTTGTCTAAAGTAAAATTAGAATTGCTGGATAATCGCCCTATCAAACCCGCTCGTCGTGGCTTTACTTTTACTCCTGATGGTGGTGTAAAAATGAGAGTTAAGGCAATTAAATCCTGAGTTTTGTACTCATTACTTATTCTTTGTTTGCCAACTTTGATAAGTTAGGTTCTTGTTTTGCCTGAACATAAAGAAACATTGCCCAGGATGCGATCGCATCTTGACTAGATTCTATATCTTCTAGTTCTGTCTGCGCGGTTTGCAAACAGTGTTTCAATAATTTGGCATCTGCCTGTATTTGCTGCAATGATTGATTTAGGCTGGATTGCTGCTCAAAAAAGCTATTATTCTGGATATCTATTGACTCTGATTCAAGATTTTCTTTGACTATACGTGCAGGATTTATTTCATCCCTACTGACTTCGGCTGCAAAGCTAGAAGCAACAATACCTGCGGGAAGAATAAACACGCCAATACCAAAACAGGCGAGACTTGCACCCAATAATTTACCAGTGACGGTAATCGGATAAATATCGCCATAGCCAACGGTGGTTAAGGTGATAACTCCCCACCACATAGCAGCAGGAATACTTGAAAAGACTTCTGGTTGGGCATCGTGTTCGGCAAAAAACATTAAGCTTGAAGCAATTATTAGTAAAAAAGCGATAATTGACAGGGTAATAAATAGTTCTTCCTGCTTGCTGATAATCACTCTAACTAAAGAACGAACAGATTTTGAGTGTCTACCAATTTTAAGAATCCTTGCCAATCTAAGCAGTCTTAGGGTTTTAAGAACAGCTAAGTTGTGAAACACCAACAGCAGGTAAAAAGGAAAGGTAGAGATAAAATCAATAATCGCCATCGGCGTAAAAGCATAGCGCAGCCTACCCCATAAGGGATGACGAAATTGACGTTCAACAGTACATAGCCATAAACGCAATCCGTATTCTATGGTAAAAACTATGGTAGAAAAGATACCGATGCCTCTAAACAGCCAGTGATAATTTTGATTTATCGGTTGTGAAGTCTCTAAAATAAAAGCACTGATATCTAGCAAAATTAAGATAGAAAAGAAAACTTGGTCTAATCTGCTAATCCAATGACCATAGTCAGCATCTTCTAAAATATGGTAAAGTTTACGTCGAAAGGCTTTACGCTTCATCTTTTTCTCAGATTATTCTGTTTAATAGTCGGCTAATACACAAAGATTTTTATCTTGTAGACTTCTAAGTATCTAAAATATTTGTAATTACCAAAATCTGCTCAATATATAGCATCACGTACGAACGTTAGGACATTTTAAACTTGCTACTTGCTACTTGCTACTTTCGAGCAGATATCTTATGTGTCCTAATCTAATTTTGTACGGCTATACCTATGCTAATGGTGTTTAATCGAGAGTTATCGAAAAATAATTATAAATTCAACTATCAAATTTGCATCATAGTCTTCTTTGTTTGCAGTCTTTTGTGCTTGTTACTACTTAGTAGTTGCAGTAGTCAAGAGCAAGCAAGTACAAAGATTACCAAAATAACTTTTTGGCATGGTATTAATCCCCCTGAAAATCGTGATATTTTTCAAGAATTAGTTACCAAGTTTAACCAAAAAAACCCAGATATTGAGGTCGAAGCTTCATATATTGGTCAACCTGATGCTCAACTACCAAAAATATTAGCTGCTACCGTCAGTAATCAACCTCCTGACATTCTCTGGTTTGTTCCCCAAATTACAGGTAAACTTGCTCAGTTGGGTGCATTATTACCTTTAGAAGACTGGCTGGATAATTCACCGCTAAAATCAGAAATAGATCCAGCCATGTTTGACTCGATGAAGTTAGACGGACATATTTTATCTGTTCCCTTAGCTACTAACAATGCTGCCGTATTTTATCGCCCTAGCTTATTTAAGCAGGCAGGAATTAGTGATGTTCCTCGAACTTGGTCAGAATTAAAACAAACAGCTAAAGCATTAACCCAGGATACTAATAACGACCAACGCATAGACCAGCACGGTATCTATTTATCTTTGGGAAAAGGAGAATGGAATGTATTTGCCTGGCTGCCTTTTATCTATAGTGCTGGGGGAGATTTATTAAAAAATGGTCAACCTGATTTAGTTAATGATGGCGCGATCGCAGCTTTACAGTTAGGATCGGATTTAGTTCAATCTGGGGTAGCTGTCTTGTCGCCACCTGAAAGGGGCTATGAGATTGATGACTTTATCGCTGGTAAAGTGGCAATGCAGATTACAGGACCTTGGACACTGGCTCAATTAAAATTAACAAATATAGATTATGATGTCTTTCCTATCCCTGTTGCCAAACAACCTGCTGCGGTAATTGGTGGAGAAAATCTATTTGTCTTTAAAACTACCCTACAAAGAGAAGAAGCCAGCATAAGATTCTTAGAATATGTCCTGAGCGAAGAGTTTCAGACAGCTTGGGCATTAGAAACAGGCTATTTACCCGTAAATATCAAGTCGCAACAAAGTCAAGAATATCAGGATTTTGTAGAGTCCAATCCAGTAGTTAAGGTCTTTCTCAAACAAATGCAGTGGGCAAAATCTCGTCCGATTATTCCTCAATATAATAGAATATCAGAGAATTTAGGTAGGGCAATTGAAGCTAGTCTTTTGGGTAAACAAACTCCGACTGAGGCGTTAAGGCGATCGCAACAGCGTTTAGAATTAATCTTTGGTAATTGATTCATTAAATTGTTTGTCTAGCTTCTGTTCAAATTCTTCTAGTTTTTCCAAGTCCTGAAGAGTAAAATTGCAGTTTACAGTATCTTCTGTTTCCTTGAAAATTTCACCTTTTACTTTTTGTTTGATAGTTAGAATTTTGTCTCTTATTTCAAAATAGTATTCTTCTCCCTCGTAGGACAAAATTTTGTTTTGCTTTTTATGTCTCACTAATTCAAGGGTTTTTAGCGCAATATGAGAAAGGCGATCGCTATATCTACCATATAGTATAAATCTAGCAAAATCTGGAACTTGGCGATTTATAGTCATTTCAATTAATTTCCTTATGGTAACTTTGTATTAATAACAAGGTTAAAATTAGTTGCTACTTGCTATCTGCTACTTGCTACTTTTAAAAAAATCGTTTGGTTTCTATTTGGAATGACTATAAAAGCACAATAAGCTCTTTAATTGTCATTGGTGGTTTTTTTAAGTCGGCTGCTTGTTGCCTGACAATCTCCACAGCAATATTCATCCCAAAATCAGAAAATAGCTCAAGTAGAAATTCATCTGGATGTTGTGCTTTAATTCCCCAAGGCTGCAAAGATTCTGGGGGAAAGTCTTTTAAGTTAAACGTAACAATAACATTGGCTTTGCTTTTTACTGCTGCTGCTAATACATGACGATCTTTAATCTCATTAGTCATAGAAGGGATCAATGATTCATATCCTTCAACTATTGATTCTGGAAAGTATTGTTTTATCTGCTGCTGATATCTAATTGCTTTGTCTTCGCTCATTCTGTTCTTTTGCACAAGATTACAAGTAGTTTCGTTTAAAATTTCTTGTGACAAATGAAGACGATACAATTCTTCTTCTGCAATACGCAATAAAGTATCACCAAGAGGCTTAGGAAAAAGAACACACGCATCGAGAACTACTATAGTCTTCACAAACTCAATTTGGCTAATTTTCAAATAACCAGTAAAACTCCATCCAGTCTATCAAAATAGATCAGAGTTTATAGGGGTGTAAGCCAGTTTTTATCCTGATTCAACGCTACAGATAGTGTCTTAGATCAATTTTACTAACTGTACCATTAGCTGCACTAAGATAATCAAACCCAAATTATTCTGTATAAAATCCTTCTTCTTGTAAGAAAGCAGTTAACTCACTCAAACCTGCGCGCCTTTCCAAATCTCTATTACTTTTATAATCAAGAAGATCTTTAGTATTAATATGCTTAGAAACTCCTACTGCTTTAAAAGGAATTTTTCCTCGATCTAGAAGTTTTTCTAAATAAAAAAACGATACATTCAGAACATCTGCTGCTTCTGCTATAGTCATGTCTCTGTCTATCGGCGAAACAGTAACTTCAATACCAGCTTCCATTGCTTCTAACACTTGATAAAGAGCATCATTCACAGATTGAGATAGAATTACTTCTTCGCCTGTACTACTAACTAATTTGGGTAAAGATTTTTCAGAACTTAAAATTTGCTTTAATCGTTTAGCGTTTATTTGTTCACTTTTTTCCAAATTAAAGGCATTAGAATTAGATTTTTGCTTCAACATAATTTCGTGTAACAATTTATTGCTAACAGAAGTCAAGAAACTTTAAGCTCGGATTAAACTAACAATGTTTTACTCTTTTATTAAGAGTTTTAAGTATACATTAACTTTAACGTACCATACGTAAACTTCACCAAGCTATGACGGAAGATAACGTAGCTTTATATATAGCTAATAATTGATGAAATTGTTTATTGACCAGCTTATTGAGCAAATCCAAGTTAAAAAAACCCCCTGCATCGTTGGGTTAGATCCTGCTTTGGAGAGAATGCCTGAAAATTGGTTACAAAAGCAAGGAATTACCAAACAAAGCAGTTTAGCTGATTGCGCTGAGGCAATTTATCAATATAACCTGATGGTGTTAGATGCCGTTGCCGATCTCGTTCCCGCAGTAAAACCGCAAAGTGCTTATTATGAGTTGTTTGGTTCGGCGGGAATTGTAGCCTTAGAAAAAACCATAAAGGCTGCGCGCGATCGCGATTTATTGGTAGTCTTAGATGTAAAACGGGGAGATATAGCCTCTACCGCCACAGCTTACGCTCAAAGCTATTTACCAAGTGAACCAGCGTGTCCTTTAGAAGCTGATGCTATTACTATTGTTCCCTACTTAGGCAAAGACTGTATCGAACCTTTTTTTGAAGAAGCAACAAAATGGGGCAAGGGAATTTTTGTTTGTGTTAAAACTTCTAATCCTGGTGCATCCATAATTCAAGAACAAAAGATAGATAGCCGTTACCTGTATGAAATTATTGCCGATTTAATTAAACCTGCCTCAGATAATAGCATTGGTGAATCTGGCTATAGCGGTATTGGTGCAGTTGTCGGCGCAACCTATCCCGAAGCAGCTATTCTTCTACGCAAACAACTACCAAATAGTTTATTTCTTGTTCCAGGAGTGGGCGCGCAAGGAGGCGGCAACGAGGGTATAAAAGCTTGTTTTAATGCCGATGGTTTAGGCGCAGTAGTTAGTAGTTCTAGAGCGATTATGTATCCTCATCAGTACGGTGCTACTGATTCAAATCAAGAAACAATTCGACAAGCTGCGGTAGATTTAATTGAACAAGTAAACATAATTTTAAAATGACAAAAATATTTTTTGTGTACAGGGAATACTAAGTTGTTGATTCAAATAGTACTGTTCATGACTAATAAAAAGCCTTCTTCTAAAATTTTGTCCATCGCCGTAAGCATAGGAGCGATTTTTATTGCGGCTATTGCTCTAGGAATAGTTGCTTTACTTCCAACTCTTAAAGCTCTTTCACCTATGTATGAAGCTGCGGAGAAAGGTTTAATTGACGATTATGAAACTCGTTATATTCCTTCTGAAGCTATGCAACCTACTTTTAAACCTAATGATCGAATTATCATCCATAAAAAAGCTTATGCAGAGTCTTCACCAAAGCGCGGAGACATTATCATATTTAATCCTGTACCAAAATTAAGAGAACAAAATTACACATCTCCTTTTATCAAAAGAGTCATAGGCTTGCCAGGAGAAACTATAGAAATTAAAAATGGCACAGTATATATTAATAATCAGCCCATAGCAGAGGACTATATTGCTGAACCACCCAAATACACAACCAAGCTAAATAAAGTTCCTGAGAGTTCTTATTTTGTTCTCGGTGATAATCGCAACAATAGTTATGATAGTCATTATTGGGGGTATGTTCCTGAAAAACTAATTATTGGAAAAGCGGTTAGTTTATATTTTCCATCTTCAAGAGTTCGAGAATTTGATTAACCTTCGCCCAGTCAAATTTATCTACAGCCTGTTAAATAAAATTATTGATTGCTTTTCCTACTGCTTCGGGGTACTCCTCATAAATACCTAAAGTTCCAGGTAATCTAACCGTTTGCACTTCTAATTCTGCCATTGCCGACATTTCTGCTTTCGATTTGGGTGGTGCATTCTCAGCTAGCACGAGTAATACAGGCATAGATACAGATGATAGATCGTGCAAAAATTCTTTTCTATTAGCCACGGGATCGATCGCACCAGTTACAAAAGCAGCAGAGGCGTATCTTGCGCCGTTTTTGGCGGTAATTTGGTGTTTTTGAGCGATGAATTGAGGCGTTAGTTTGGTTTCGTCTACGTATACGTGGCGTTTATACATCAAGCGTAAAAAAGCAGGCGTAGTGTTTAAATAGTAGAGGAATTGTCCTAGTAAAGGCGATCGCACTAAGTTTTTGACCCCATTTCTAATTCCATCTGCTAAACCCATGACCCGCAAAGGTCCTTGCCAAGTAGGAGCAACTAAAATAATCTTAGCTACAACGGATTTATCTTGAGCCAGTTTTAAAGCGTATCCTGAAGCATGACCAGCAGCAATCAAAATAACTGGGCGATCAAAAACTGTGGCTACGAAATCTCGTAATAATTGCTGAAACAACTTAGGATTGTAATCTACAGGAGGACATTCGGAGTCGCCAAACCCCAACCAATCTAAAACAGTAACTTGGTATCGATCCGCTAGGATTTGAGCAATACCTTTCATTTCTCCACGACTGGAAACCGTACTAAAAGCAGGAAGCAACAAGACAGGGTTTCCTTGCCCAATAGTTTCGTAGACGACTTTGTATTGTTCGCCAGAAAAATTCCAGCTATAGTGATGGACTTGACCGCCAATACTAAAATGAGTTTGAGGAGAATCAGTTAGTGTAGTCATGTTGAGTAGTAAAAAGCAGTAAATCTATAATGGGATCTTAATAAAATATTCAATTAGGTTTGCCGTTGTCTTAACGCATTGATACATACCGTCCAGCCAAATCTTAATTTTTGTCAGTTAAATTTTGCTGAATTGGATATCCTAATCGATAGCGTTATATTGCAATCGTTTAACTAATTCATGTCTCATTTTTATTTTAATACCGAGAAAAGCGATCGCTATTGCAAAAAAGCGATCGCTTTCTAGGAAATTGCCCATTAAATTAAACGCCGACTTGAGATTCTACCTTTTTCTCTTGCAGCGCAGCATAAAGACGGTTTAATGCCTTAATATAGGCTCTAGCAGAAGCGACAATAATATCGGTATTTGCAGCACGACCAGAGTATACTCTGTCTTGATAGCGCAAACGAATAGTAACTTCACCGATCGCATCTATTCCTGCTGTGACTGACTGTACAGAAAATTCAATAAGCTCGTTAGGAATATTAGTTACTCGGTTAATCGCTTTATAAATCGCATCAACTGGTCCGGTTCCAATAGCTGCATCCGTTAATTCCTCGCCATTAGGAGTACGCAGAGTAACGGTAGCTGTGGGTTGAGAGCGATCGCCACAGGATATTTGCACCAGTTCTAAACGGAACAATTCAGGAGGCTGTCTAATTTCATCGCTGACAATTGCCTCAATATCCCAGTCTGTGATTTCTTTTTTCTTGTCTGCCACTTCTTTAAAGCGGACAAAGGCTTTATTCAAGTCAGTTTCAGATAGTTCAAAGCCCAATTCTGTTAAACGAGTACGAAAGGCATTGCGACCAGAATGTTTACCTAAAATAATCTGCTGGTTATCAGTTAAGCCAATCGACTTAGCGTCCATAATTTCGTAGGTTAACTTATTTTTGAGCATCCCATCTTGGTGAATACCCGACTCATGGGCAAAAGCATTCGCGCCCACAATGGCTTTGTTTGGCTGAACAATTACGCCTGTACGATTAGATACCAAGCGAGAAGTCTTATAAATCTGCTGAGTATCAATATTGGTTAGTGGTTCAGTTGATTCCTCTGGTCTACCTAAAAAAGGATTAAAGTATTGACGGCGGACGTGAAGTGCCATTACCAATTCTTCTAAAGCAGCGTTGCCAGCCCGTTCGCCGATACCATTAATGGTACATTCTAGCTGTCTGGCACCATTTTTAACCGCTTCTAAGAAGTTAGCTACCGCTAAACCTAAATCATTGTGACCGTGAACTGAAACTACTGCCCGATCGATATTTGGCACGTTATTACAGATGCCTTTAATCAATGCGCCAAACTCAGTGGGGGTAGTATATCCCACTGTATCAGGAATATTAATAGTAGTTGCCCCTGCTGCGATCGCAGCTTCTAAGACCTGATACAAATATTCGGCATCAGTCCGCACTGCGTCCATAGGCGAAAACTCCACGTCATCCATAAAGGACTTGGCGTAAGCTACCATTTCTTGAGCTATATCCAAGACTTCAGCACGAGATTTCTTTAACTGATACTCCAAATGAATATCAGAAGTAGAAATAAAAGTATGAATCCTGGCATTGGCAGCGGGTTCTAAAGCTTCGGCGGCAGCCTTGATATCAGCTTTAATTGCTCTGGCTAAACTACAGATTACAGGGCCATTTTCTGTTCCCACCTGTGCCGCGATTTTTTGTACCGCTTCAAAGTCTCCAGGGCTGGCAAAAGCAAACCCCGCTTCAATTATATCGACCCCAAGTCGTGAGAGAGAATGGGCAATTTCCAGCTTTTCTTCAACGTTGAGGGTTGCGCCAGGAGATTGTTCTCCGTCTCTTAAAGTGGTGTCGAAAATAATGATGCGGTCTTTTGAATTTTCCATAACCCAAACTCTATTTTTTTAGCTCGTTGCTGATTTCTCGGTGTTGATTTGAGGATCGAGTATATTTAACGTTTGTTTTTCTAGATCCTGTATTGAGCAATATCACTTAAAAATTATAAGCCATTTTCAGCTCCAAATTCAGCAACGTTCCGTTTATAGCTTATCTAGCACTAATAGCAGGTAAAGCTGGCTGAGGTCGAGGAGTTGTCTTTTCTAATAGCAAGTTTCTAATTAACCTAGCTGCCATTTTTTGAGTTAATTTTCCTGCTACTTTTTGCCCTATTTCCTGAGTTTCTGGTTTAGAAATGATTTTGGCAACGATAGAAACTAAATGAGTAGGGTCAAAACCTGGAGTTTGTTGCAGAATACCCACAATATTTTTTAAGTGAGTCGTAGTATAGGAATCTTCGCGAAAATCTACAGGAGTTTCTTGAATTGTTAAACCTACCTGTTGGCGGAAAGCAGTAGAAATGTTAAATATAGTTCTCCGTCCCAAACCGTCGATAACATTGACTAATTCTTCGGCAAGGCGATCGCGAATAAAGATACCGCGATCGCTATATAAATATTCTAGAGCCTGATCTACCAAAGTGTCAAAATCATAGTCTCTAGAATCTGTAGCGTTTCTAAGTAAGTTTTCTAAACGATGCCAGCGGAAACCTTCTTCTTTAAACAGCAGGTCTTTTAAAGATGCCCGTAATTCAGGTGCAGGATCGGTAAGTAAGCGTTTAGCAATATAAGGGTAGGCTTTACTCAGAACCTTAAACTCTGGATCGATACCGATCGCAATCCCTTCTAAAGTTACCATCGAACGGATAATTAAAGCATAGTAAGCAGGAACGGTAAAAGGAAACTCATACATCATTGCCGACATTTGATCGGTGATGCTTTTAAAGTTTAATTCTGCCACAGTTGCCCCTAAAGCATTCCCAAATACGTTAGCTAGAGCAGGTACTATGGGAGCTAAATTTACATCAGGTGTCAAAAAGTCTAGCTTGACGTAATCTCTGGCTAAAGCCTCAAAATCGCGGTTAACTAAGTGAACTACCGCTTCAATTAGACCGTACCTTTGATAAGGCTTGATACGGCTCATCATCCCAAAATCTAAATAAGCCAGTCTACCGCTACCATCTGCCATTGCCAACAGGTTGCCAGGGTGAGGGTCGGCATGAAAAAAACCATGTTCTAGAAGCTGTCTTAAGGAGCATTCTACTCCTATTTCTACTAGGTGAGTTGCATCAATTCCCTCAGCCTGCACAGCATCAACATCGGTCAACTTAATCCCGTCGATCCATTCCATAGTTAGAACGCGCTTACCCGTATAGTCCCAATAAATTTTTGGTACATAAATTTCTTCTATGTAGCCATAAAGCTTTTGAAACTTGTCAGCGTTACGTCCCTCTTGGTTGTAGTTAGTCTCCTCAAAAATACGTTCTGCCAATTCGTCGATAATTGAGCGTAGATTAGAACGTACCTGCTTCACGTTGTCCTGTACCCACCCTGCTAGGATACGCATGATATAGACATCAAGGGTAATACGGCGATCGAGGTCAGGACGCTGGACTTTTACCGCTACCTCTTCTCCTGTTTTTAGTCTACCTTTATATACCTGTCCTAAAGAAGCTGCTGCAATCGGTTCAGAAGAAAGCTCTGCATAGATTTCTGCTGGTGGTTTACCCAATTCTTCTTCAATAAAGCGAAACGCTAC
Source organism: Waterburya sp. (assembly GCA_965218345.1). Classification (GTDB taxonomy): domain Bacteria; phylum Cyanobacteriota; class Cyanobacteriia; order Cyanobacteriales; family Xenococcaceae; genus Waterburya. The sequence goes on along the minus strand of CBDCKS010000002.1, from coordinate 1,654,656 downwards.
TTCATTAGGAAAAGAGGGAATTTTATCTTGTAGGGTTGTTAATTCTTCCAAATAAGCAGGAGGAACAACGTCAGGTCTAGTAGACAACGCTTGACCAATTTTGATATAAGCAGGACCTAACTTAGTTAGAATTTTGATTAATTGGCGCGCTCTCTTTTTTTGCTTGGGAATGGAATTACCCCTAAAATTGTCCCACCATACCCCAAGAGCGAACCGACTAAAGGGAAACACAATGCTAATTAGTCGAGCAAGCACCGTAAAAGGACGATTGCTGTATCTGGCATTGTTTGTGGCTGGGTTGTAACGCCAGTCTGCATTTGGCTCATCATAAGCAAGATCGGTATCTTCGTAGGTGTCGATTACCTGAGAATTGACGGTAATAGTATCTTGTGTGGGTAACAATGTCTGCTGAGGCATAATTTATAAGACTGACGTTAACAACTTTTTCTTTGTAAATAATTGTAACAAGAGATTGAAGTAAACAACTCTCTCTTAAGATTAAAGTCTCAAAAGCTGTCCTGGAAATTGGGTATTACCGAATCTTCTAATCTTGGTTGTCAAGTTGACGCACTTAAAACCACAGTTGCCAATTTAATTGATTTAAGCATCTGAGCCGCAGAAGCAAATCGTCGTTGAGGCAGCTTTTGCAAGGCTTTAGATATAGTAGAACGCAACAGAAAAGGAACTGTATTAGGAATACTTACTGTTTTACTTAGATGGGAATTTCTCAAATCTTGATATATGCCTGAAAAGGGTCTTTCGCCGACGAGAAGTTCATAGAGCATCACCCCAACAGCATAGAGATCTGAAGCATGGGAATAATGACCATAAAATTGTTCTGGAGCCATGTAAGCAGGTGAACCTGTATCGCCATTACCCGAAGGCTGGGAATATGTTTCTGAACCCAGACGAGCGATACCAAAATCAGCAATTCGAGCAGTCCAACCGTTTGCTTGAGGCTCTAATAAAATATTCTCTGGTTTGAGATCTCGATGAACAATATTGCGATCGCGCGCATACTCTAAACCTGATAAAATATCTGTAATTAGCTTGAGACTTTGTAGTGGCTCTATTTTCTCCTCAGACTCAATTAGCTCTCTCAAAGTCCCTCCTTGGCAGTAATCCATTACCAAATATCTTCTAGTGGGGCTATACTCTAATCCTCGACAGCTAACGATATTCGGATGCTGCAAAGTTACCAAAAATCCCAATTCACGCAAAAACATTTTGGTAGGAAATTGTTTTCGGTCAAGTTCTTTTAGAGCTACTAGTTCTTTAGTTTGAAGATGTGCTGCACAGAAAACCTGACCGTATTGACCTTGACCAAGAGAGTGGAGAATCTGGTATTGGGATTGGTATTTAGCATCTAAAGGCATACAGAAGAGACAAGGTACGCCTTGTCTGTACAGAGGTTAGGAGAACAAGCCACTAGCTAATACTTGGTCAGAATCTTGCTGATTAGAATTAGAGGTAGAGTCTAATTGGTGAATCTCTTTAGTCATGTTTTTTGTCTTTTGATAGTTATCTAGATCTCCTTGTTCAAAATATAGTTTTGCAGCACTGCGTAAGTCTTCTACGGCTGCTTTTTTACTACCCAACTCTGTATATAAAATGCCTCGACTTGAGTAAGCTTCTGCATATTCAGAATCAATTTTGATAGCTTTAGTATATTCTTCAATTGCTTTTAGCTTTTCGCCCATCTGCTCATAATCAATGGCTTTTTGATAGTACAATTTAGCAGAACTAGAAACATTGGTCTGAGTCAACGTCAACTTTGTTATTTTGGATGCTAGCTCATCATATTGGGACTGTAGTTGCTGATAATTGCTATCATGCTGAATTTGTCGCTCTTCAACTGACTTCTGTACTTCCATCATTTGCTCAATTAGATTGCCACGATCATTTTGATTATGTTCAATAAGTTGCACGATCGCTTTATTATTTTCTATAGTTGCTAAATTCAGTAGCCGTTTACGATTAATTAAATTGAGCGCAACGCAAGCAGATAAAGGAACTGAAGCTAAGAATATCTTTTCTAAAAGTATAGATGCCACTGTTCCGCCAATAGAACCAACTACAGCACACCCTTCGACAATATTTAACCAATGGTTATCTTGATAATTTGTTTTTGTTGGTAATTGTTTTTCCATAATCTTTAAAAATAAGTTTAAGTAGAATAATTACTTTCATTAAGTTCTTTATTTTTACTAGCTAAAGCTACAGCAAAAATTGATTGTTATTGTTATCTAAGAATATTTAGAAACCAAATCTTTTAGCTCAGTATGCTTTGATTAAGCTGCAATACTGGCAAAATCAAAGCCAATTCTTCAGTGGTCAGAAATTCTTTGAGAACTTCTGGCATCATATTGTAGGTTGCTTGAGATATATTCTGAGTCTTATTTGCATTTACAATTGTCCGATGCCAAAGCAAAAGACTGTCCCGTAGCCAATCTAAATCATTAACTAGCATTGCTGCTACAGTACAACGCAATATAATCGTTACATCTCTACGCCAAATAGAACTTAGGTTTTTAGAACCTCTAGTAAATAAGTTAGGATTCTGCATATCCATCTTCCTTTTGGTTCGGTCTAAAATTTTTTCTTCCCCGTCTCGAATTTTTTCATAGGAACTGACCCGTAAGTCAACAGACTGAATATAATTTTTGATAAACTCCAGTTCTTGGTCTGTAGCATAGCGACCATCGGCTTCTACGCTTAATTTAGTTAGTTGATTTAACATGGCTTGAATTTTTTGGCTGATAATTTAATTTTTAATTGATTTAAACTTTATAAGTACTAGCAAGATATTGATTTACTTTTACTTGAGTATCTTGAAGTTGAGAAATCATTGTCCGAGTAATTAATTTGCCTTCTTCGACCAAAATCTTACCGTTAAGCGGATGCAAAATATTCTGTTCTGCTCGACGACCAATTAAGCTTTCAATATCTTCAATTTCACTGACATACATCCCAGAAGGAAGTTCAACCACAATTCCCTCACCTATGACTCGCGCTTGGCAGGCAAGACGTGAATTCATACCACAGGTAGTAATTGTTTCTAGGGTTCGCTGCTCTTGACGATTAAGAGGAGAAAGACTTTCCATTCCCTCTTTGATAAAAATATGACAGGTGGCACATCTACCTTTACCACCGCACTGAGGCAGGATATCGATCTCGTTGTTTAAGAGTCCAGATAACAGATTATCGTTGGTCTTAATAGATGTTTCTTGGTTAATTGGGTCAAGCTTAACTATTTTAGCCAAGGTAAATACTCCTTATATTCTTAACTGCACATATAAATTTAAGAAGCTAAACATTAAACGCTAGCAGCATTCTCATTACCAGTTAAACGCTTCATAATCATGTCATGATCTTGGTTTTCTTCTAACCAACTTTCTACTGGTTTGAGTCTTTCTAATAAACCGACAACAAAGTGATTAGACTCTGCTCCCATAGATTCGCAGGCGGTTTGTATACAGTGAAGATTTCGTCCAGTCAGTTGACTAAAAAAAGCACTATAAATACCTGCTTCCAAAAAGCATTGAGGCTGATTTTCTAAAGTTGCTGTTTCTGCAAAAGCGGAATGCTGTACTTTGACTACTAAAAATCCCTGTTGGTAATAGTCCATATTTAGATCCATGATGCCCCAACCGTGGGTCTTCCAGCATTGCTTCAAAGATTGTAACAACTCCACCATCTCCATTTGAGCAATGGGTTTGCCATAGTAATTAGTTAATTCTTCTTCTAACCTTCGGTAGAAGTTTTTACCCCACCAACGACCACAGTTAAATAAGACTATTCCCGCAGCCGAGCCTACTTCTTCTTTTAAGCTGACATGAATTGCCTGGAGCAAAACCTCTGGCAAAGCTATTAAACGAGAGCCTTGACGATTTTCAATCAAGCCAAATTCAAAGTCTCCCTGGACATAAGCATTCGGCGCAAAATAATTTCCTAATAAGGACTTGTCTTTGACTAAATCAGCAATTTCAATCATTTTTATGCTCCCATAGTATTCAGAATTTTTTCACCCAACAGAGTTGTCTGTGTTTGTGCCAAAAAAGGCTTGATTAAAGCAAACTGTTCTGGAGAGAGTAACTTTTTCAAGCGAGAGAACAATAAATCATAAATGGTATTTTCTAAAGACTGCATTTGATGAGCCTGTACCATCTCAGTGAGCCATTCAAGAACACTACGCTGAAGATACTCTGGGTTGTTGAGTAACATTGCCATAGCGCAATAGCGCATTATGGACAGCCAGTGTTTCAAAGCTTTTTCTAGAAGCTGGGGATCTTCTGCTGCATAAACTTCCGAAAGTTCTTCTGCTATGGGTTGAAAAATATCTATTTCATGGTCGCGTAAATATTCATAGACTTCTAGTCGTTTAGCTAATGATGCTGCATAGATTTGGAATGCTTTTATTTCTAATCGCTTTAAATAGTGATCTTCTGCTAGGTACAAAAGATTTTCAATATCAGATTGCATAGTTATTGATTTAAAATAAGTTAGTGAAATTGTCTAATCTCAGTTCATCACTTGGGAAAGAATCTGCATCTGGAATGGGTTCTAATTTTGATTTAGGTAAAGGTGAAATTTCAGATTCGGATTCCCAAGGAAAAAGTTGAAAAAAGCTAGCTACGGTTAAATTTAAAGAAAAAACAGGGCGACTAATTTCTGAAAGTACTTCCCCTTTCCAGTTGCTGTGACTAAAGAATTCTTCTATTTTTTGACATAACCAAGATACTTCTTGAAAAATATTATTAGTGTCTACAGTATCTACTTGGGCTTTACCTGACCAATTACCCCGATTACAAAACTCTTGGACTGAGAAACGCTGCCATAAAAAAGAACTGCTCATTTAAGATATTCCCCGTTTTGCAACTGCGTTTGAATATCTTTAGCGGTAGCACCTTCATTTTGCCAAAAGGTAGCTGCATTAATAGTTTCTTTCTTGCCTAAGAGAAATTTACAGTAGGTTTCACCCATGGCATAGCATTGAATTTCGATGCAGTCTAATTCTTTTTTTATCAAGCTACTAAAGAAACCTGCAAACAAACCTGCATAGATATGACAAACTGGTTTACCCACATCTCCTAAAGTACGAGCTACAGCAGAATCGAAGATATTAATAAACAAAAAGCCATTTTTCTGGTCGCTAAGATCTACATCCCAGTTACCCCAGCCTTGGGCAGTGAATGGCCACCACCAAGCTTCTAATACATAGGGAAGAATATGTTGATTAATTCCTTTTTCGTAACCAAATTCTTCTTTAAACCATTGACTAAAAAACTTGGCATCTCTCCTACCCCACTCCGCACCAATGTTGTACATTACAACCGAGGAAGCACTTCCTATTTCTTGTTCTAAACCTTCGATAAGACCAATAATAAAATCTTCGGTTACCAAAATATCGCGGGATTGATTCCAGTCAATAATTTTGCCCGTATTGCCTTGAAAACAAAAAAAGTTATCTAACTTATAGTGCTGATGTTTTTTAGGAAATTTGCTTTTGAGAAAATGTTCATTAATCAGCTTTTTGTCAGGCTTTGTTGTAGTTGAAACCATTTATATACTCTACTAATTTAATTAAGCAGTCTATAATTTTTCTTAACTCAATTATTTAGTCTTAAATCTAAAACAAAAAACTAGATTTTGCCTCTGTATTTATAAGTATATGAAGGATTCTAATTACGCAATTTTTAAATTGCATCTGCATTTTTACGGAAATAAATATCTATAACAATTTTGTAGAGTAGAAAAATCTTTGATTATGGAAGAACATGATTTAGTAAAAGAATTCATCCATTCTTGAAACCAATATAGATGTTCTGGGATAATAAAACTAAAGACAGTTCTTTAAAAAACTATTTGATTTGAGTTATTAATTTTAAACTGATTAAGCCAATCAAAATTAGGACAAGAAGAGTGAAAATATTTAGTAGTAATAATGCGAACTATATATTTATGATTATGATTATAAACAAAGAAGATTAATGATTCCCCTAGTCAGCCTCTACCATCCCATGAAGGTGCAACGCCAAATAATTGATTAATAAAACTTAAATTCGTTTCGGGAAATCCTTGATTATTTGAGAGCAAGATTTGACAAAAGAATCCATCCAGGTTTGAAACCACTGTAGCTGCTGAGAGCTGATTGAATCTGCTAAATTTCCCTGAAAAGATACTTGACTAGACTTATCGATCGCAAACTGATTGAGCCAATCAAAATCTGGACGAGAAGAATGAAAATATTTGGCAGTCATTGTACCTCCCAAATATTTATTACTACATTGACAAAGATGCTCGAACTGAGCAATTAAGTCTTTAACATTGCACTCGCCAATCATTCCTTTGCTCACAGGGTCAAAATTAGCAGAGAAATTGGTATCTTTATCATAAAAAGCTCCTGCAAGATTGGCAGTGCTTAGATCTACGGCGATTAAATTAGCTCCCGATAAATTAGCATTGCTAAAATTAGCTTCTATGGCAACTGCTGAAGTAAAACGAGCATTGATTAAACAAGCTCCACTCAAATCTGCTCGATTAAGAATTGATTCACTCAAGTCTGCTTCAGTAAGGTTAGCATCTACCAAATTTATGCGACTCAGATGAGCTTTGTTTAAATCTGCGCTAATTAAGGAAGATTTACTTAAATCTGCATCACTCAAATCCGCGTTTTTTAGGTTGGCGCGATTAAGATTGGCTTGTTTCAAATTAACTTGACTCAGAAATTGTTCTTTTAGATCTGCTTGTTCAAGTTGTACTTGATGAAATTGCCTTATTCCCGAAGAATATTGCTGAAGAAGATCAATAGCTGTGTTTTTATCCACCAAAATCTAAATATTATTTAAACTTACAATAAGTATGGTATAGCACAGTTTTTTCTAAGAATTGAAGATAAAGGAAGCTTATTTTTCAACTGAGTTTAATCTTGTTATGAGCTTTGCAACCCATAAGATTATAGTTAATTGAGAAATGTATGCCAAACCTGATGCTGAAGCCAAAGTAACTAATTATGTGTGGCTTAATTGCGATCGCAACTATCAATCATCCGATTCGTTAATGTCCTCATGTCGAAAGGCTTGGTAAATACTCTTACACGGTCTTGACAACTGTGTTTGTCCCTTTATAGACATATTTAATACTTAATATTATTCAGGTTAGTGCGATCGCGGTTGCGGAGCAAGTCGTAGACTTAGCTAGCCGTAGGCATCGCTTTATAAAAGAGGCAAAATTATCCATCCTGGATATTGCTATGTCGGCTAAAGGTCAGACATCCCTTAAATATTGTGCCAAAATTGAGGACTGGCTATTTAAACCAAATGTTTATCTTTGCTATACAAATTAAATAATTTCAAGTAACCGTGACCGATATAGATACAGTTCTCTTTTGGGAGTCAGAAGGTGATGATCGACCTAATAAGTGTCGTATACGCATTTATTGGGTGACCTGGGAAAAAGCCATAGTTATTGCCACAGATATTACTAATCGTCCTGATAAAAAGATCGCTAATGTTACTCAAGAAATAATTAATTTTGTCAGCAATCTTTACGATCTATTTCCTAATAAGATGATGTTAGTTGAGCATTATTCACCAGGTATTTTGCTCGATAAAGATACTTATCTTCAAGTATTTGTTATCAATAACGAAGCTATGAGATGCGAGATTGACAAGAGTAAATTAACGCAGTTGCTAGGAAAGGCTATATAAACCGCAGTTAACAAACCATTAACGCTAGTTTTGGCAACCAGTGAAAACTACCAAAGAGCGATCGCCTTTTCCCAATCTTTATATACAAACATCGCACCACCAAATATTTGTGTAGAGGGGATTATCGCTATTACCTGAAAATTGCCGTCATTTCCAAGGCGATCGCATCGTTCACAAATCGCCCCGCGTAGGGTGGGCAAAAAGCGAAAAGAGCCAAAAGCGTTTCAGGTTATGATAATTTGCCCACCGAATCAAAAACCTCGCAATACAATAAAAAGGCGATCGCCTTATGATATAGCCTATAAAGCGTAGACCAAATGGAAAATATCGCTGTTTATAATTAATATACAACTTAAGTCTTATAAAATATGGTTAATACCCAAGATTTGACTCTAAATTACATCACTAACGAAGCAGGAGAAAAAACTGCCGTCATTTTATCTATCGCCCAATTTGAAGAATTGCTTGAAGACATAGAAGATTTAGCAGTTGTGGCGGAAAGGCGAGATGAACCAACGACAAGCCATGAAGATCTAGTTGCTGAATTAAAACAAGATGACCTCATATAAAATTGAGTGGAAACAATCAGCTAAAAAAGAATTAAAGAAAATAGATAGGCAAATCATACCAAGAATTTTACAGGTGGTAGAAAGTTTGGCAGATAATCCATATTCTTCAAGTAGTAAAAAACTGATTGGAAGTAATTCTATTTATCGTCTTCGTGTAGGTAACTATCGCATCGTTTACAATATTCAATCATCGATATTGACTATAGAAATTATTAAAGTTGGTCATCGTCGAGATATTTATCGCCAATAGCGCGATCGCACTTCCAAAATTGTCTTTATACATCAAGGCGATCGAAGTTAAAATTTAAGCATGAAAATGATTAATCCCGATCGGCATTTTAATATTCAGCCAAATCAATTGCAGGAAATTTGTCAGCAATGGCAAATTACTGAACTTGCCTTATTTGGATCGGTTTTGAGGAATGATTTTAACTCCCAAAGTGATATAGATATTTTAGTAAGCTTTGCTGAAGAGGCGAAAATTACCTTTTTTGACCTCGACACTATTGAAGCGCAGTTTAGCAAGTTATTTAATCGACCTGTTGATGTTGTTACGAAGCAAGCAATAGAACAAAGTCATAATTGGATACGCAAAAACAATATTTTGAATAACACAAAAGTTATATATGGACAAAGATCGAGAGACGCTTCTAGATCTTATTAGAGCTTGCCAGCTGAGTATACAATTTTGTGCCGATTTAGATTGGCAGACTTTTTCGCCAGATCTCAAGACTCAATCATCAGTACTATATCAAATTGTGATTATTGGTGAAGCAGTAAATAGACTATCTTCAGGCTTTATTGCTAACAATCCACAAATTCCTATTCGGCAAATCAAAGGAATGCGTAATCGTGTTGTTCATCAATATAAAGAAGTAGATCTAAAAGTCCTTTGGGAAGCTATGCAAACAAATATTCCTGATTTACTCAAAGAATTAGAAAAGATTATTGAGTAGTAGCGATCGCCCTATCTAAATCCTTGATATATAAATGCGATCGCATCAATACACATTTATAAAAATTAAAGATTCAGGTACAACTTAAGTATTGACTTTACCTCCTCAAAACAATTCTCTTCTAACTGACCTATATATTTAATCAATCTGCGTTTATCAAAAGTACTAGGTTCAATAGCAACAATAGTACTATCAGATTGCAATCCATTGTCTTCACTTGCTTTGACTCTGACTATCACTGGCAAAATCTTTTTAGCTTTTACAACAGTAGAGGATATAGGTAATAAAGTTACTTTAGATCTAACCTGATTAAAATCTGTGGGAGAAACGATTAAAGCTGGTCGCATTTTTCTAATTTCAGTTCCTACTGAGGGGTCGAAGCTAACTAGCCAGATACTTCCGCATCGATAATCGCGCAATTTTGCTCCTCTTCGTTCCAGCCTAAGTTTAGATCATCTACTGCAATAGCTGCCTCGATCATTTTTTGCCGTTTTTGTTTGGCAGCTTCTTGCTCAACTAAATAGCTGCATAATGCACTTCGGCTACGCTTAGTTAAATGAGGATAGTTATCTACCAACTCATCTAACTCCTTTAATCTTTGCTCATCCAAGTAAATTGATATTTTAGCCATGACAAATAAAATATTTTATTATTATTTACTTTCTAAAGTAGCATTGAAAGTAGTATAAAAAGTAGGTGCAAATCGCTAAATGGCAGCGCGATCGCATATCCCAAAATTCTCTACACTGCAAGGTGAGAATTTTATAGTACTATATAATGGTACTATGTTAAAATGAACAGAAAACAGCGTAAAATTTACGATGCTATTTTTGCCACGCCGATTCAACGCAATATCATTTGGGAAGATGTGGTGTCGTTGGTTGAAGCTTTAGGGGGAAAGATAATTCAAGGAAACGGATCGAGAGTTCGTTTTAGCTTAAATGGTATTTCGCTTAATATTCATTCTCCTCACCCGCAGAAAGAATTAAAGAGATATCAAGTTAAAGATGTTCGTACCTTTTTAATAAAAGCAGGAGTAAAAACATGAAATACAAAGGCTATGAAGCAGTAGTAAAATTTGATGAAGTCGATCGATTATTTTTTGGTAACGTAATCAACACTAGAGATGTAATATCATTTGATGGCAGAACAGTAGATGAATTGAAGCAGTCTTTTGAAGCTGTAATTGATGAATACTTAGAAGACTGTAAAAATGAAGGGAAAGATCCAGATAAGCCATTTTCTGGTCAATTTAACTTGCGTATCACTTCTGAACTACACCAAAAAATCACTTTGGAAGCAAAAAAGCAAAATGTCAGTCTCAATACTTTTGTGGCGCAAGCATTAGAAAAAGCCGTTTGAATTTGACATAAATGCGATCGCCTTTTCAAATCCTTTATACGTAGATGCGATGCCTACGGCTAGCTAAGTCTACGACTTGCTCCGCAACCGCAATCGCACCATTCAAAATTCTCTACATTAAAAGCTAGCTTCGAGATTGTTACTATAGACTAAAGCTCAAGCGTTAAATGTAGAAAGCAATGGAAGTTCTAAAACTTACGGCACAAATCGATAATACTGGAAAATTGAATATTAATCTGCCAACTAATTTGTCAGCGGGAAAAGTAGATTTGGTAGTAATTGTCAATCCTGTCTCAGATGAGAATAAGAAACAAAATACCTATGATTTTTCAAATTTAGGAGAAAAACTTAGCTGGTCAGGTGATGCTGTGGCAACACAAAGAAAATTAAGGGATGAGTGGTAATCGATATTTATTAGATACCAATGCTATTATCGCCCTGCTGCAAAAAGATCTTAACTTAATTCAACTACTTCAAAATGCAGAATGGATTGGAATTTCTGTAATTAGCCAAATAGAGTTTTTGGCTTTTTCTGGTTTAAGCCAAGCAGACATAAGGCTTTTTCAACAGTTTTTACAACGGGTAGAAGTCATAAATCTAGCAAGTGAAAACAAATTATTGATCGACTAAATCATTTTGATTCGCCAGCAATATCGCTTAAAACTTCCAGATGCGATCGTCATTGCAATGGCAAAAGAAACATCTGCAAAATTGGTTACTCGCGATGCTCAATTAAATAAAGTTAACGATCTGACAATCATTAATTGGTAGTTGACATAAGTGATTTGATTACACAAAGCGATCGCCTTAGCTAAAATACATACAAATGCGATCGCAATACCAAAACCCCCTATATATCAACATTGCATCACCATACATTTATGCAGGAGCGGTTCGCGAACCGTCCCCACGGGGATTATCGATATTACCCAAAAACTGTAATCATCCAAAAATGCGATCGCTTTACCACAATTTTCTATATCGAAAAAGCAATTGTCATTGCTAGAGATTGGTTTGTTATTTAACAAAAAATAATTCGGATGTATAATCAAAAATATGAAGCTTCCCAATCCTAAACGGGCGGTTGTCAGCGAACAAAAACTAGCAGGATACTGTCTTAATTTCAATCATTCTGATGGGCAGCATAAAGCTCGTGTATTTAAATCTGCATTAGGCTTAGATCTTGATGATCTAGAAGAACTTAAGACTGCTTTACTAAATGCCGTTAAAGACTATGAAGCAACTGCCGATCGCCAAAATCAATATGGTCAAAAATATATTATTGATTTTCTTTTAAATCGTGAAGACAGAACTGCAACAATTCATAGCGTTTGGATAGTCAAAAATGGCGAAGACTTTCCTCGTTTAGTTACTTGTTATGTACTTTAATCCAGAACACAAGATGAAATTACTTGATACAGTTGCTTTACTTGAAGATCTACCAGAATTGAGATTATATCGCGGTCAAGTAGGAACAATTGTAGAAGAATATGAACCTGAAGTTTTTGAAGTTGAGTTTAGCAATACTACAGGATGCGCTTATGCTTTAGAAACTTTAAAAGCAGATCAATTGATGTTATTGCATCATCATCCTTTACAAGCGAGTAATTTAACTTCAGTATAGAGTTTATCAAGTTGAACCTCCCATCGCTAAAAGCGAGGGATTCCCATTTAGACTCTTAACTATGCCGAAGCACCTGTCAGAACGCCGTTACTGGGCTGTTTCTTGAACGGGTCGCTATACTTGGGCAAAGCCCAAGACCGCGCCCGTCCGCTTAATCACGGTAGTCCCTACCGCAATATTATCTAAACCTCTATTTCGTATTACCTGAGTAGCTGCTAAATCCCTATCACAGATATATCCACACTCAGAGCAAGAGTGTATTCTTACACTCAAGTCTTTCTTACCTGTGTGAGTTCCACAGTTAGGACAAATCTGAGATGTGTAATTCTTATCGACTTTAGCAAAATAGGTATCGGTTTTTGAGCAAACATACTCAAGGATGTTGGAAAATTGACCTAAACCCATATCTAAAGATTGCTTACAAAACAAGCCTTTACTCCAAGATACAAAGTTTATGTCTTCTGCAAATATCATTCCTACACCTTCACATAATTGGTGCGCTAATTTGAAGTGATAGTCTTTGCGTTTGTTTGCCACTGCTTCATGTAGGATAGCGATGCGATGTTGTAATTGCTTCCATTTATTAGAACCTTTTTTCTTATTCCTCAGCTTTCTTTGTAGTAATTTAATCTTACGCAGTGCTTTATCTAAGAATCTTGGTCTTGGAAGTGTTAACCCATCGCTGGTAGCAATCATACTCCCAATACCAGCATCTATACCTACGGCGTGACCGTGAGGAATAGGTTTAACAACATTAACATCGAGTTCAATCATTAAATTTGCATAGTATCCGCTAGCTTTCTTAATGATTTGCACCTGCTTAATCTTAAAACCTTCAGGAATATCTCTAGAGTTTCTAAACTTGATATAGCCAAGTAGAGGCATCTTAATATGATTATCATTAATTGATATACCTCCTAACAAATTGAAAGACTTAGCTTTCTTTTTATAGCGGGGAAAACCCATTCCTTTAGACTTCATATCGTTGAATGCTTTATCTAGCTTACGTAAGGTTTGCTGCATAGCTTGAGCATTACCTGATTTAAGAAATAGATTAGTTTTCTTAGCTAAGGTTAGTTCAGCCGATTGAGTATGGTAATTAGGGTATTCAAAAGGTTCAACGATGTATTCATGAAATAGAGAACATTGGTTAATCTTGCAACTACGGCTGTTATACCAAAGCTTTCTGATATAGAGAGCATGATTCCAAACAGATTTACAAACTTCTAGATTATGGTCTATCAGTTTTATATGTTTTGGAGTCGGTTGTAGTTTGTAATTGTAAGTTAGATTAAGCATTTTCGACCTCAATGCTAATGTTGGTATTTATACTATACTACATATTTTACAAAACAAAAACACATATTGTAAATATTCTGCTTAGTGTTCAGTTCGATTCATCCCTTCAGTAAAACTGAGGGTCTTCTCTCACAGAACGATAAAAGAGCGATCGCCTTTTCCCAATCCTTCGTGCGTAAATGCGATCGCCTTTCTCAAATTTATATTGCAATAAGCTAAATTAAAATATATCTACATACCATAAAATTCCCATGTTAAAAACAGTGTTAGCTACTTTCCATCGAGGAAAAATTGAAATACCAGAACAGCTTGAACTTTCAGAAGGTACGAGAGTTCTAATTACAGTACTACCAGATGAAGAAATTGAGTTTTGGAATCAATCTAGCAAAGCATCATTAGACAAAGTTTGGGACAACACAGAGGATGATGTTTATGCCAAATTACTTGAAGAATGATATTATTCTAGTCCGTTATCCTTTTTCTGATTTATCTAATTCTAAGGTAAGACCTGCTGTTATCGTTAGTACAGCACACGCCTCTCAAGATATTATCATCGTACCTTTGACTAGTAAGACGACTAAGTTGTTATCAGGCGAGTTTATGCTTCTCGATTGGTTAAAAGAAGAATTAAATGTTCCTACTGCGGTAAAAGGAGGTCTGTATACGGTAGAGAATAGATTAGCGATTAAAGTTATTGGTGAATTATCAAAAGTGGATGCCCAAAAACTAGAAAGTTCTTTGCAAAGCTGGCTAGGGTTATGATTTGAAGCTTAAAGATGCTTAGATAGACACAAAGCGATCGCCTTTCCCCAATCTTCTACATATATCAATGCGATGCCTACGGCTAGCTTCGCAATCGCATTATTCAAAATTCTCTACATTAAAAAGGCGGTGCCGACCGCTAGCTTTGCAACCGCATTATTCAAGGTGATATTAATTAACATTACTAGGAATTACCTCAAAGGCTTGTTTGTCATACAAACGATAGACATAAAAATCTCGATCGAGGGTAAAAATTTGCCTGTTCCTTAGTGTTTCAGCAGTTACAACTAAAGAAGCATCGGCTAGATCCATTGGCAGATCTTGATATTTTTTCATTAATTTTTGCATTCGTCTTTGTTCTTCGAGACTATTGGAATATAAAGCTAATGCCTCTCTGTCAACAAATTGCCATAAGATATTTTGAGCCTGCCACCCTCGAAGTTGGTGAAGAAAATACATAGCTTCAGTAAAACAACACCATGTTGTTAGCATCGACCGATCGAGATCTTGATAAATTTCGGTACAACGGCGATGAGCTTTTCCCTGTCCTGCATCAATCAAAGCAATTAAAGGTGAGTATCGACAAGGATCATGGTCTTTTAAGACCTTGTTTAGCTAATTTAGCAGCGATCGCTTCACCAAAAAAAGTAGTCTCATGCTCTTGATATGGCTCTTGCTGACTGTTTATCGCACCGATCAAGTCTGAAACAGATTTTGCCATCGATGATTTATTAGTGGAAGCAGTTGGTAATTTCGAGGCAATCCAGTCGGCAGGGCTGATGCCTTGGGAATGAGCAACCGTTAGTAAGTTATTGTATACTTCTTTGGGTAAAGAAATTTGATCTTCGAGCATATCATCATTTAGGTATTATTTAATCTCATCATTACATCATAGCTAGACTACTATCAAGTTTAGATATTTGTAGATACTTGCTATAGAAATCATCAAAACTCTTCTCTCATAATTCGTTTTTAAAGGCGATCGCCTTTTTCAAACCCTTTATACGTAAATGCGATCGCAATACCAACCGAAATTGCCTTTTCCATCTATCAACACCAAACATCATTCAACTTATTCCATTCCCCCCAAACTTGGGGGGCTAGGGGGGCGAAACAATCACCCTAATCTGTTCCAAAACCCAAGGCAAATCATTCAATACTTGTTTATTACTGAATCTCAATACTTTATAACCGTGTTCTTCTAATTTATCGGTTCTAGCGCGATCGCGATCTGTTTGTTGATTGTGAATTTCTCCGTCAACTTCCACAACCAATTTACAAGAAGCGCAATAAAAATCTAAGATAAAATTTCCTACAGGATGTTGGCGACGAAAACGTAGTCCTTCTAACTGTTTACTTCTTAATACTTTCCACAAATGAGCTTCTGCGGGAGTTAAATTTGCTCTTAGCTTTCGTGCAGCTTGCTCTACTTCTGGAGTTGTACCGCGAATTCTAGATTTATCGTTCACAAATAAATAGCCCCCTAAATCCCCCAAGCATGGGGGACTTTTAATTTAACTTCTTTCTCTGAAAATTAGAGAGTAGACCTAGTTTGATTTAACTACAACTTGCAATTCAATCTGTTCCCCCCAAACTTGGGGGGCTAGGGGGGCAAAACGATTTACCTGCCCCCTAAATCCCCCAAACGTGGGGGACTTTTAATTTAACTGTTGACCCGAAAACCACCAAGCGCGATCGCACCATCCATCAATTAACATCAAGCACCATTCAATCTGTTCCCCCCAAACTTGGGGGGCTAGGGGGGCAAAACGATTTACCCGCCTCCTAAATCCCCCAAACGTGGGGGACTTTTAATTTAACTGTTGACCCGAAAACCACCAAGCGCGATCGCACCATCCATCAATTAACATCAAGCACCATTCAATCTGTTCCCTCCAAACTTGGGGGGCTAGGGGGGCAAAACGATTTACCCGCCCCCTAAATCCCCCAAACGTGGAGGACTTTTAGTTTAACTGTTGACCCGAAAACTATCAAGCGCGATCGCACCACCCATCAATTAACATCAAGCACCATTCAATCTGTTCCCCCCAAACTTGGGGGGCTAGGGGGGCAAGGAAGCAAACAAAACCATTAATTTAATCTTCTTCAAAGATACATAATAAATGTGATTTAGATCGCTGTTAATACTATTAGTTATTACTAGCAAACATTCCTAAAAAACTTTTTTAATGATGATATGTTTTGTTGATCGCTTGGGTAATTTCTAAGTAGGAAAGAAAAACCTAAAACAAACACACAAAACATAAACTCTTATTAATTGAAGGATATAGACATGAATAAAGTATTTACTGCAAAATTTTTACAACATCTCAATAAAAAAAAAGCGGACAATCAAGAAAAAGGTTTTACATTAATTGAATTATTAGTTGTTGTAATCATTATCGGTGTATTGGCTGCTGTCGCACTACCTAACCTTTTGTCTCAAGTTGGTAAAGCCAGAGAAACAGAAATCAAGAACGCTACTGGTACTATCAACCGCGCTCAACAAGCTTATCACTTTGAAAGACAAAATTTTGGCACCAGTTCTGCTTTATTAGGCGTAGCAATTCAAACTTCATATATAGATTCAATTGATAATGCTATTTCCGTAAGTGGTTCTACTGGTGTTGCAAATGCTGCTTTCGTGCCAGTCAATGCTCAGTTTGCTAATGATGGTACTCGAGCTTATTCTGGTAATGTTTTTCACAATGCAGGTAGCTATTCTACCTTTGTGTGTCAGTCTAACGAACCAGCAGGTTCTACTGCTGCGCCACTTGCTACCTCAAGTATTACAGCGGATACAGGTTGCGCTGGAACTGCCAAACTTGTTAAGTAAGCTAAGTTTTTAATCAGACTTAAAGTTAATTCGCCATCAGAATTAACCGAATCAGCCAGAACACCTCAATGGTATCTGGCTATTTTTATAAAAAATTATGTATCGGGAAAAACCTAAAAAATGAATCAAACATTCAAAATTAGATTGTTTTTCCGTCTTCTTCTAGTTAACAAGAACAAGGGTTTTACTTTGGTCGAGCTACTAGTTGTAACTATCATCTTAGGTCTTCTAGCTGCTGTTGCCATTCCTAACTATCTCAAGCAGACTGGTAAAGCTAGGGAAGTAGAAATCAAGAATGCTGTTGGCACGATCAATCGAGCGCAACAAGCCTATCATTGGGAAAGACGAGTTTTTGCTCAAGGTGCTAACGATACCGAAACAATCAAGAACTTGCTCGGACTTAGTTTTGATAACAGATATATCGACTCTTATAACATAATTGTCAATACTAATTCTGCTACCGTTGCACCAACCAACACTCAATATCAAGAAGATGGAACTAGAGCTTATTCAGGAGGCGTTTTTGTTTCAGCAGGCAACTATAGCACGATCGTCTGCCAATCTTTTGACGTAGCTAGCAATCTTTCTGCACCTATTAATTCTAATAATTGTGCCTCTGGCGAAAATCTGAAATAAGAATATCGATGATTAATCATGAAACTACCAAATAATTTTTTTGCTGCTAGTTTGTTTCAGACTTTAATTACTTTTATAGCTCCTGTAGTTTGCGTTGGTAGCGTAGTCAGTTTGCAGCAAGCTCAACTTACAGCGATGGAGCAAAAAAATACAGGTGACTATACAAAACAAGAACAATCTAAAAAAATTTATCTAGATACACTTAAACAAACTCCTACTTTTGGATTTAGTAACTTGGTAGGCAGTTTAATTTTTCTTGATTTTATTCAATATTTTGGCGATGCTTCCGCTCGCGATCAAACTGGATATACTCTCAGCACAGATTATTTTGCAGCAGTAGTTGAACATAATCCTCGTTTTGTAGAAGCATACCTTTATTTGGCTCCAGCAACATCTTTATTTGCTGGTAAACCAGAAACAACAGTTTCCTTGATGAAAGAAGGATTAAAATCTTTATCTCCAAAGATTGACAAATCATATATGATTTGGACATTCAAAGGAGTAGATGAATTATTATTTTTAGGTGATATAAAAGCAGCACAAAACTCCTATAAAACAGCCGCCCAATGGGCAAAAGTTCAAAATGACAAAACCAGCCAGACAATTGGTAACCGAGCTAGAGAAACAGCAGTATTTTTAGCAACTAATCCAGATAGCAAAAATGCACGGGCAAGTTCTTGGATGATGATTTACTCTAATGCTAGAGATGAGCAGACTCGTCAAACAGCACTCAGCAATATTGAAAAACTAGGTGGAAAGGTAATTGCTACACCTAATCAAATAACGGTAAAAATGCCAAATGATAATAAAGGTTAATATTTGATGTCATTTTCCCATCATCACGATTATTGGCGATCGACCCTAACGGTAGGGTAAACGTTAAACCGCCCCAACAGGTAGGGACATAATTCCGCAGCAGGATAATTCACAACCACGAATAAAATTGAAGTCATTCGTAAGCTGTAATATTTTTGCTATATTAAATCTACACACTAATAATGTGTATTAAAAATACTTATTGAAACAAGATGGAAAATGAATCGTCGCATCAATATCACTTTGCCAAACGAAACTATTGAATTACTTAATCACATAGTTCCCAAAGGCGATCGCAGTCGTTTTATCAACGATGCAGTCAAATATTATATTACTGAAGTTGAAAAGAAAAAACTAAGAGAACAGTTAAGACAGGGAGCTATTGAAAGATCGCAAAGAGACTTAAATCTTGCTGAAACTTGGTTTGACCTCGAAGAAGAGGTATGGCTCGAAAACCAACAATAATGTTACCGAAACGTGGTGAAGTGTATTTAGTCAATTTCGACCCTACAATTGGTTCAGAAATAAAAAAAACTCGTCCTGCTTTAATTCTCCAAAACGACATCGGCAATGAATTTAGCCCTATTACAATTGTTGCAGCTATTACTTCTCAGTATGATGACAATCTCTATCCTACTGAAGTTTTCATTGAACCTCCCGAAGGCGGACTTAGTAATAATTCTGTAGTATTACTCAATCAAATTCACTCTATAGATAAAAAACGACTTATTAAACGGTTAGGTAAACTTACTTTGACATCAATAAAACAAGTCGAACGAGCAATTCAAATTAGTTTTGGATTAATAAAATTATAAGAGCGAAGCGATAAAGTATTAGTGTCAAATTGCCAGAGGAAAGTTGATTTTTCTAAATTGATTTGCAGCGATGAATTGTCATATTGATGTGAATCTATTTTCTGCGATCGCTTTTGTCTCTAAGAGGACATCTGAAAAGTTGTTTTTTTACCTTCAAGTTATTGATTTGCCCCCCTAGCCCCCCAATTCTGGGGGGAACAAGATCTAAAAGTCCCCCAGGATTGGGGGATTTAGGGGGCGATAAAATAATTTTAATTTAATAGCTATTAACCTAACCTTTCTGTATTGGGTTTTAGCTATCGATTGATAGAAAATTTTAGGTTAACTCCTCATTTTTTATTTTTAATAATATAAATATAGTTCACAATTGACACTATTAATCGTACAGGTTACTAATTGGTTAAATTTATATTTTAATTAATATAGCTTTAAAGCAATGACTACAGCCTGGAAAGAAGCAGCCTACGAATATTTACTTAAACAAGATTACTTAGCAGTTGCTCATTATTACGAAGAAGCATTAGAAACCGAACCAGAAAATTATAATTACTATTGGTATTTAGGATTAGCTTATTTACTACTAGAACAAGAAGACGAAGCGCAAGCAACTTGGCTAGTAGCTATGTCAGCAGGAAGCCGAGAAGAAATCGAAATATGGACGACATATTTAGTAGAAATTTTATCAACTGAAGCGCAACGGCAAGAATCGTTAGGCGATTTTCAAAAAAGTTGGTTAATTAGGAGTCATCTGCGAGAAATAGCTCCTACATTACTAACTAATGTTTTAGCTTTGATTTCATTAACTATTAGCTTAGGATACTTTCATCCCGAACTACTTAAAAAATGGGAAGTTATTAAAATAGTTAAAGATGCTAATTTCGCTCTTATCGACCCCTATTCTCTTTTAAAAGTTATAAAATCAACTCTAAACTTTCCTAGTTCTGAAAGTTTAGCTTTAGCAGAAGTAAGTTTACCTCATTTAATTCAATTAACACAATGTTGTTTATATGATATTTTTACAGTTTTAATTAAAGTAGCTTATCAACAAAACCAAACTTTATTTGCAGCAGATATTGCAGAGTTGTGTTTAAAATTTTGTCCGAATAATTTATATATACTTAAACACCTTTGTGGCTTTTATCTTTATGCGACAGAACATCAAAAAGCAATTAAGATTACCCATACTTTTTTTCAAAATAGTAATTGTTTATCTCAAAAGCTTTTTGCAAATTTTCGATTAATTCAAGCCTTGATCGGTGCGGGTTCATGGGAAGAAGCAAAGAAAAATTCTCAACGTCACAAAGATTTGCTAAGACAAATAATTCAAGAGAAACCCAAACAATTAGATTCTGGCATTGGCAGTTCTTTTATTTGCATCACAGGTTTATTATCATATTTAGAAGATAACCCCCAAGAAAGTCGCTATTTTCAGAATCAAATTGCTCAATTATTTCAACAAGATTTTTGTGTTAGAACGCCTGCTTTAGTTTCCAAAACGAATTTAAAACAAATCAATAAAACTTTAAAAATTGGCTATATTGCTCATACTCTCAAACAACATTCAGTTGGTTGGTTAAGCCGTTGGTTATTGCAACACCACAACCGAGATGCTTTCCAAATTTCTCTCTATATGATTAATCAAACCGAGGATGAATTAACTCAACAATGTTTTAGACAAAATGCAGATATTATTCATAATCTACAACCAGATGCTTATACTATTGCCAAACAAATTCAAACAGATGAAATTGATATTTTAGTTGACTTAGACAGCATAACCCTAGATATCACCTGTCAAGTTATGACACTAAGACCAGCACCAATACAAGTTACTTGGTTAGGCAATGATGCTTCTGGTTTACCTGCAATTGATTATTTTATCGCCGACCCTTATGTCTTGCCAGAAAATGCTCAAAATTATTATGTAGAAAAAATTTGGCGTTTACCATCTACTTATATAGCAGTAAATGGATTTGAACTAAGTGTACCAACCCTACAGAGAGAAGATTTAGGAATACCCGCTAGTGCTGTTGTCTATCTTAGCGCGCAAGGCGGTTTCAAACGGCATCCCGAAACAATTCGTCTTCAAATGCAAATTCTCAAGGAAGTATCTAACAGTTATTTTTTGATTAAAGGTATAGCAGATGAGCAAGTAATTCAACAGTTATTTAGACAAATAGCAGAATCAGAAGGAGTAAATCCAGATAGATTAAGATTTTTATCTAGAGACATTAACGAATATACTCATCGTGCTAACTTGCAAATTGCTGATGTAGTACTAGATACTTATCCCTACAATGGTGCGACTACTACTTTAGAAACTCTATGGATGGAAATTCCTTTGGTTACACGAGTAGGAGAGCAATTTGCTGCTCGTAATAGTTATACTTTTTTGCGTAATGTTGGAGTTGAAGAGGGTATTGCTTGGACTGACGAAGAATACGTAAAGTGGGGCATTAAATTAGGTAAAGAAGAAGCTCTACGTAAGAAAATTAACTCAAAATTAAAAGCAGCAAAACAAACTTCTCATCTCTGGAATGCTCGTCAATTTACTCGTGAGATGGAGCAAGCTTATCAAGAAATGTGGATTAACTATTGTTCCTAACTTATATATTATTAAATTTAAAAAAAACATCTAACTTAAATTGTAAATTCAACTTCTATAAAAATATGACTTGGCAACCTAAAGCTCAAGAATTACTTCTAAACTGTAATTATCAAGAAATAGCCCATTTATACGAACAAGCAATCGAAACCGAACCTGATGTTTTATCTCATTATTGGTATATGGGATTGGCATATTTGCTGCAAAAAAAGGAGGAAGAGGCTCAAAGTGTTTGGCTATTTCCCATGATACAAACACCAGGAGAAGAAGCCGATCAACTAATTAAAGAGTTGATAGAAATTTTAGAAGCAGAAGCGCAAAGACAAATAATTTTAGAAGATTATTCTCTTAGTTGGCTGATTAGAGGACATATTCGAGAATTAAATCCCAATCTAATTAATAATATATTAAAATTAATTCAATTAGAAATTAATCTAACGATTTTTACTCCAGAGAAACTAAATGATTGGCAAATAATTGAACTGCTGCAACAAAGTCCTAAAAGTTTGGTAGATTCTGATGTACTATTGCAGGTTTTGAAAAAAATTCTAGAATTTTCGGCTGCCGAGACTGTAGCTTTTGCACAAGCAAGTTTAGCTTATATTTCTCCTCCTGAAACTTTTACTGAATCTGTAGTGCCAATTATTCTGAGAATGGCTGAGGAAAAAGGGAAAAGATTTTTTGCTGCTGAAATCCTTAACTTATGCTTAGATTTACAGCCAAATAACTTATTTTTATTAAACAAATTATATTATTTTGATACTACATTAGAAAATCATCAAAAAGCTCTAGAAACAGCAGATTTATTTTATGAAAATTGCCAAACTTTACCTACAAAAGTTCTTGGTAATTATCAAATCTTGTATACATTAATATCAAGTGGAACTTGGCAAAAAGTTGAATCTATCGCACAACGCTATAGAGAATTATTGAAAGAAATGATTCAACAGCAACCAGAAGAAATAGAACAAATTGTCAGTACTTGTTTAATTGGTGTTTCAATCTTTTGGTTATATTTTCAAGATAACTTAGCAGAAAATCGCTGGTTTCAAAATCAAATGTCTTTGTTATTTTACAATTGGTTACGAAAGCAGACATCTTTGTTATTTTATAACGATTTTTTTGCTAAAACTCTATTATCATCACAAAAGTCTAATTCTGATGTTGATACTTCATTCTTTCTAACTAAAGAAAATCAACAATTAGTAATTAACAGCCAACGCTCTTTAAAAGTTGGCTATATTGCTCATACTTTTAGAAAGCATTCGGTTGGTTGGTTAGCTCGTTGGTTGTTGCATTACCATAACAGAGAAAAATTTCAACCAGTCATCTATCTAGGCAGCCAATTAGAAGATGAACTAACGCAGAGCTGGTATAAAGATAAAGTCGATCTTGTTCGTCATTTTCAACAAGACATTCAATCTACAGCTCGACAAATTAGAGATGATGAAATAGATATTTTAGTCGATCTTGATAGCGTCACGAAAAATATTACTTGTTTAGTAATGGCTCTCAAACCTGCACCAGTGCAAGTTACTTGGCTAGGATTTGATGCCTCTGGTTTGCCTACAGTTGATTATTTTATCGCTGACCCTTATGTCTTACCAGAAAATGCTCAAGCTCACTATACAGAAAAATTATGGCGTTTACCTAATACCTATTTGGCAGTAGATGGGTTTGAAATTGGGATACCAACTCTGCGTCGAGATGATTTAGGCATTCCTCATGATGCTGTAATTTACTTAAGTTCCCACGCTGGGTGTAAACGCCATCCAGCAACTATTCGTCTGCAAATGCGGATTATTAAAGAGGTTGCTAATAGTTATCTATTAATTAAAGGAATTGGTGATGAAAGGTCAGTTAAACAATTGTTTTCTCAAATCGCAGCAGAAGAAGGAGTAGATCTGGAACGATTAAAGTTTTTACCGAAAGATCCTAATGAATATATACATCGAGCTAATTTACAAATTGCCGATATAGCTTTAGATACTTATCCTTATAATGGTGCTACTACTACCTTGGAACTTTTATGGATGGGTATTCCGTTAGTAACGCGAGTAGGAGAACAATTTGCAGCACGCAATAGCTATACTTTTTTACGTAATGTAGGAGTTGAAGAAGGTATTGCTTGGACGGATGAGGAATATTTAGATTGGGGTATACGCTTAGGCAAAGACAAAGCTTTGCGGGAAGAAGTTGCCTGGAAGCTAAAAAAATCTAAACAAACAGCACCTTTATGGAATGGTAAACAATTTGCTCTGGAGATGGAACAAGCTTATCAACAGATGTGGAGTAATTATGTTAATTCTCTTTAGCGCGATCGCTGTGAAGTCCTATTCATTGTGAGAGATTGTCTGAAAAGTCTCGTTTACTACATTAACGCCCCCTAAATCCCCCAAGACGAGCGACCCCGCGTCGCCGTCAGGCGCAAGGGAATGCGCGAGTGGGGGACTTTCAACTATTCTCCCCCCATAGTTGGGGGGCTGGGGGGGACAAACATAGAACTCGAAAGTAAGAAAATAACTTTTCAGATGTCCTCTAAGATGGCTACGCTGTACACACAGGTTTTTTAATCTCTTACGATAAATGTACCGATATCGAACCATTGTCGCGATCGCCATACAAACCAAACCCAATCCTTCAAAATGGTCAAGACGACTTTCTAGGCGAGAAGTAGATTTTTTGTAACTTCGCAATAATATTAGTAGAAGGTAGCGATCGCACAGCCTCGAATACTGCTATTGTCATTGTCTGTACATTCAAAGAACGGGTGTGGAACATGGCGAGGAAACCTCGCCGTTTCCACCCGATGAACATACAATAGATGAAATGAAAGTTATCCGATGGAATCTTGCCAAAAATGAGAATCTCAAATCTCAACGAAAAGTATCGTTTGAAGCAGTTTTGGCAGCAATTAATAGAGGGGATCTACTTGATGATTATGTTCATCCAAATCAAAGTCAATATCCAAACCAGCGTTTGCTTGTAGTCCAGATTCAAGGTTACGCTTATATTGTTCCCTATATTGAAACTGAATCGGAACTTTTCTTGAAAACAATTATTCCCTCTCGGAAGGCAACTAAGCAGTATCTCAGAGGAGACAATAACCATGAATAAATTAGATCTAGATGGCGAAGAAAAAGAAATACTAGAGTCTTTTGAACAAGGAGAATGGCAATCAGTTGGCGATAAAACTCGTCTGGCACAACTTCGTAGCTATGCCAAGGCTACTCTAGCTAAAGATAAACGAATTACCTTGAGGCTTTCATCTTTCGATTTAGATGCTATTCAAGCAAAAGCTATTGAAGAAGGGATTCCTTATCAGACACTAATCTCCAGTATTCTTCATAAATATGCTACTGGTCTTTTGGTCGAGCGACAGCAAGAAGGCAATAAAAGAAACTTCTAATTCATCGGCAATATCGACTGCTTCTTCCATTAAGAGATTCATTGCCACGCTAGAGAATAACCAGTATCTATGAGTGTTGGGTTTCCTGCGTCAACTCAACCTACGTCCTATGCAATCATTTGCAGTTAGTAACAGGAGCGATCGCCCGACAAGATGAAATAATAGATGCGATCGCAGATTCATAATTATATTAATTTAATATCGCAACAATATTATACTAAATCCTGTTTGCAGATAATGTTTAAAAGTTCTGTTAAGGCAGAAGGCACAAAGGCTTGAACTGCATATAGTCAGCAGGGTTTTAGCGATGAACTTTGAATATGACCCGACAAAAAGTATAATTAACCAATCTAAACACGGAATAAACTTTCAAGAAGCTCAAAAATTATGGCAAGATCCGTTTTTGCTCAGAATAGCTTCAAAATACCAATCTGAGAAACGCTTTCTGTTCATCGGTAGAATAGAACAAAAACATTGGTCGGCAATTACGACCTATCGAGGTGAAACTATTCGTATTATTTCAGTGATAAGAGCGAGAAAAGAAGAGGTGAGAATCTATGAAAGTTGATGAAAATGAATTAGATCGAAAGTTTGATGATGGTCGAGAAAGCATTTTAGAAAATTTTGACTTGTCAAATGCTAAACGGGTTAATCTTCAACAAACGCAAGTCGAGCTTAGTCTGCCACTTTGGATGATTGAGGCTTTAGATAGAGAAGCATCTCGTTTGGGTATCGATCGCCAAGCAGTCATCAAATCATGGTTGGCAAACAAATTGGAAGAACATCAGTTTAATTAAGATTTGAGATAGTGTTGATTTTGAATCTGAGAAGTATGAATAACTACCTTATTGCCCCCTAAATCCCCCAAGACGAGCGACCCCCTAAAGGGTTCAGCAGTTTGCTTATGCCGACGGGGCTTATAAAGGGCGGACGCAGGTTCCGCCCACAGCCCCTTGGGAACCCGTCCACCGCAACTGCTTCACCGCGTCGCCGTCAGGCGCAAACGCCAGTTCCGTAACTCGGGTCGCAGACCCGCAACAGACTGGCTTGGGAATGCGCGAGTGGGGGACTTCAACGAATCTCACTCCCCCAAATTTGGGGGCTGGGGGGCTTAACCGAACGGTATTGCAACCCAACCTACGTGCTACGCAATCATTTGCAGTTAGTAACAGGAGCGATCGCGCGTGGCAAAAATCAGCTATATACTTTGAGAGATTGCGCTTTAGCTTTGGCGATCGCATTTTGGTTTTCATTGTCTAAACTAATTTTTCCTTGCAGAAGAGATAAAAGAAGTTCCCATTCATTTTCGGTTAGATCGTCGAGTAAGGAAACTTCTAATTCATCAGCAATATCCACTGCTTCTTCCATTAATATATTCATCGCCACGCTAGAAAATAGCCAGTTGGCATCTTCCCCATCGATACCATCGGTATCTATAAGCAAAGTCATTCGACTTGTATCGGGATTGCTAGACATGGTTTTCAAGACATTGGCAAAATCTTCGTAGAGAGATTCTTCCGATTGATGCCAGTCTGGGAACATAACCAGATTAATATCTCTTAATCTAAGTTGGTTGGCAAGAGCATCTGCTTGGTATTTTTGGAATAATTGTTGGAATAAAGCACCCATTTGAGCAGAATAAGAACGACTGTCTAAGAAGCTGGGGTTTTGCTGCATTTTTTGAAAGATGCGATCGCTTTTCTGCTTTCTTAATTCGGGGTTAGTTCCGAGTTTTACTGCTAACTGGATGTAAGTTTCTTCACTATCTGCAACTAGATCGGGAAGATCGAGCGATCGCACCATTGCTGCACCCATTGCAGAACGAAAAGTATGTCCTTGTCGAGATATTACTGGTAGATTAACCTGTAGTGGTTCTATTAAAGAAGTAGTTCCTGAAAATGGATAAGAATCTAAATAGATATCGGCAATTTTAAAGTATTCTTTAACATCTTCTCGATTAGGAACTGGTTGAGGGTCTAAGATCATCAATCTCTCTGTTGAGATCCCATATTGGGAAAATACTTTATTTAAGTTATTTTCAAAAGCTTGCTTGGGATAAGAGTTTGACCAATTCGGACCAAATGGTAGCAATATTAAAACTGAATTTGGTACTTCTGCTATTATTTTCACCCATGTATTGATGAGTTCGGGAACTATTTTAAAGAAGTTTGCACCAGAAATAAAAATAACTGCTTCTTCAGAAATACCTAAATTTTTTCGATCTACTTCAGCCGTTGCTTTCTCTTCCTCACAACCATAACTAAAACAATGAGCCGTTCCTTCTAGTTTTACCAACTTTTCTCGATAGTGTTCTGGTGCTGTTGGGGATGGATCGGTTAATGTACCAGAGATATAATAATCCATGTGTCGCATTCCAGTTGTGACTACCGAACCACCACTAGTAGCTTGTATTCTCGCTAGTCTATGGCTTGCTAAGAGACAAATTTGATTGGTTACTGCCGTCACGTTTGTTGCAATAAACAATATATCGAGGTCATCAGCACGAATTATATTGACTTGTTCTGATAAATTTTGTGGCAATAGTTTAAAGCTGTTGGCGCAACTACGGCAATATTCTTCTAAAGGATGACCAGTTTGTTTGAGAGAATATAAAATAACTTCAAATTCTCTACTGAGATATTCATAAACAGGGAGATAGGCAAATGTTTCCGATCCAGGTGTAAAATGTGCTGCAAGTATGCCAAGGCGGATTTTTTTTCTGTTTACAGGTCGAGCTGGAAATTCATAATCGATTCCACATTCATTAAGTTTCAAAAAATGTTCTATGATCTCTGCTCGTTTGACATAGATATCCTTAAGATTGCTTTCATTAAAATATACAGGAATGAAATTAGCAATTTGAGCAAAAGTATTAACTACTTTCTGAAATAACGGAGAATCTAAGTTATCAAATATGAATGCGTGTAAGTAATCAACCCATCCTTGCATATAGTTGTAGTAATTATCTGCTTCTCCTAGTTCTTTGAAGTTGATTGGAGATGAAAAGAGAAATTGCAGATGGTGGTCTTTAAGAAACCAATCAGGTATGTAAGAAAGGTCATGCTGTAATGGTAACTGGTCAGGACGACAATACAACATCGCTGCAAGCAAGTATTGTATTGCTTTTGATTGCTTAAAACCTTGAGATAGATATGAAACTAGGTCGTTAACAAAAATCTGTTCGTCATCAGCCAAATTCGTATATTTGATACCACTATCTAGCAAAATTTTATGTGTTTTACCTAGCATCCCCTGATACATATCTTTTAGTTGATTATCTGAAATACTGAGCCATTGTTCTGCTAGTTGTTTTCGCGATTCACATAGATCGGAATCCTGCTCGCTCAAAATTGCATATTTGCAAAAAGCCTGTTGTCTAGTTAGTTGAGAATAACGGCTATCACTATAAATTGTGTGAAAAAGTTTTTGATAATCTGAAAATATAGCTTCTTTCGACACTGCATTGCGACGAGTTTGTTGTTGTGGATGTATCCGAAAATGAGATAAAACTTTATCCACAAAACCAACTTTGTATTGACTCATTATTCTAAGCCACATTTCTAAATCCACCAGTTGGCAAAATTCGGGATTGAAGAATCCTACTCTTTCAAAAACTTCTTTTCTAATTAATACGGTGCTTGGTTCACCAATTTTATTAATTGGATTTTCAAGTATATTTGGATCTTGCAAAAGTTCCTGTCCTGATTGAAGGAATTGTAATCTTGACCAAGCTTTATGTACATCCTTCGCTTCGTGATGCCTTAAAAAATTTGAATCATAGTTAGCATCACCAGAATTACTAAAAAGCCTTCTAGGTGAAAATACTAATCCTATTTCTTCATCTTGTTCAGCCAAGTTGACCATTTCTTCAATAGCATTTGGCTCTAATAAATCATCTTGAAATAAAAATTTTATGTGTTTTCCTCTTGCTTGAGAGATACAGAAATTCCAATTTTGAGCTAATCCATATTGATTATGTTCGAGAATCGAAAAATCAAAAGATAATTTTTGTTTTAATGATTTGGCAATTTCCACTGTTTTATCAGTAGAATTATCATCAGATAAAATAATTTCTATATTAGAATAAGTTTGCTTTAAAACACTATTAAGAGCTTCTGTAATAAATTTTTCACCATTATAAGTTGGGATACATATACTAACTAAAGGTTGAGAATGTTGAATAGATGTTTGTTTATTTACTACAGAATCAGATGTTATGAGTTGCTCTCCTTGCTCCTCTCTATCTTTATTTTCGTTGACTTTATTTTCAAGAAAAGATTGCTTAAATAAAGATTTGAAGTGAGTTATTTCCCTGTCCTTAGTTAAAATATCTGAGTTTAGTTGGTTTAGTAAAACAAAATTGGTAGTATCTAAATCCTTAGTCAACTGATAGAATTCAGGTAAACCGAAATTATATTCTTTTTTTGCAATAGTTAATATCTCTCCATTTTGCAGTAATTTAAATAGTTTTTCTGTTCCGATACCTTTGATAAAATTTAAATTATGTCGCAAATATAAAAAAGATTTTTCTAGTTCATATTCAACTTTACTACTAAATTCAGGTCTTCTGATTTGATTGCTAAATGCCTTTTTGAACATTTCGATAGGAACATCATCAAATATGTCTTTATATATTTGACCAAGTTCAAAATTTGAGCGTGCTTGGTTAGAAGCACTACTGAGATTAGCATTGGCAGACCGTATTCTGTATTTAATTAATTTTTCTGGTAAGATAAATATCTCATGTTTTTTAATTAACTTAAGCCACATTTCAAAATCTTGTAGCTGAATAGATGCTAAGTTGAACAATCCAGCATCTAAAAGTAATTCTCTAGAACAAAAACCTGTAACAGCATTAAGATAGTTACCATTAAAAAAGAAAAAATTTAGTATTTCTGTTCGTGTTTTATTAGGATAATTAAATAAATTTTCTGCAAAATGCTTCTGAGTTATTAAATTACTGTTTTCGTCGATAAAATCAACCCAAGAAAAAACTATTTTGTTGTTATATTTGGATAAATATTCATATTGTTTTTTTATTCTTTGAGAATAACAAACGTCATCTCCAGACATTAAAGCAATATATTTACCTTGAGCAGCTAAAATGCCGTTATTTGCTGCTGTACTTACTCCTTTGTTTATTTGACTAATATAGTTTATTCTTTTATCTTTAAAACTTTTAATAATTTCATCAGTTCCATCTGTAGAACCATCATTAACAATAATAAATTCAAAATCTTTAAAAGTTTGATTAAGAACACTTTCTATAGCTTCACCCACATATTTTTCATGATTATAGGTGGTCATTACTACGCTAACTACAGGATGAGATAGGTTCATTTCTAAATATTTCTAATAAAACTTCAGTGACTCTTTGTGATTCTGCTTGAGAAAGATGAGGATAAATTGGTATGCTTAATATTTCGGCAGCTATTTTTTCTGTAACAGGATAGCTACTTAATTGCCAGGACTTTTCTCTTATTTGATTATATGCATCTGATAAATAAAATGGAATAGGATAGTGAATTAAGTTACCAATACCAACTATATCTAAATAACTTTTTAACTCATCTCTTTGAGGATGTCTGACTACAAAAAGATGCCAAACTGGTTTAGCCCATTCTGGTACGTAGGGTAATTTTAAATTTATAATTCCTGCTAATTTTTCTAGATAGTATTGAGCTAATTTTTCGCGTCGCTTATTCCATTCATCTAACTTAGTGAGCTTAACTCTTAAAAAAGCAGCCTGTAACTCATCTAAACGGGAATTAAATCCCTTGATTTCGTTTTGATACTTAATACGAGAACCATAGTTACGGAGTAAACGAATTTTATCGGCTAATTGCTGATTATTAGTAGTTACCGCTCCGCCATCGCCAAAAGCTCCCAAATTCTTACCAGGATAAAAACTAAACCCTGCTGCATCTCCTAAACTGCCAACACGAAGATTTTTATAGCGTGCGCCATGAGCTTGAGCAGCATCTTCAATAACTCTAAGATTATGTCTACTAGCAATTTCATTGATAGAATCCATGTCCGCTGGCTGACCATAGAGATGAACTGCTATGATTGCCTTTGTTTTAGAAGTGATCACTGCTTCTATTTTGTTGGGGTCAATATTGTAAGTATTTAGATCTGGTTCAACTGGTACTGGTGTTGCTCCTGCATAGGAAACTGCTAACCAAGTGGCAATGTAAGTATTAGCGGGAACGATTACTTCATGACCTGCGCCAATTTCCATTGCTCGTAGAATTAAATGCAAGCTTTCTAACCCATTACCTACTCCAACACAGTATTTAGTCTCACAATAGGCTGCAAACTCTTGCTCAAAAGCTTCTACTTCTCGACCAAGAATATACCAACCAGAGTCCATTACTCGCTGATAGGCTGCATCTAGCTCTTCTTTTAATTCTAAATAAGGAGTTTTTAAATCAAGAAACGGGACTTCCATTGTCTATAACCTTTACGGCTTTAATAAATTCGTCATAATCGCGGTAATAATCTGGTTCTTCGTAGTAGGTAGAGGCTAAAACCATACAAACTGAACCCGATGAAAAATTATCTAGTTCCCGCCAAACCATCGAGCTAATATATAAACCGTAATAAGACCGATTGAGATGAAAACGCCATTGTCCATGTCCATCGTCTAAAACTACGTCAAAGCTACCAGACATGGCGATAATGAGTTGTTGTAATTCTTTGTGAGCGTGTCCGCCTCTCTCTGATCCTCCAGGAACATCGTAGAGATAATAGACTCTCTTGACATCGAAGGGAACGTGCTTATTACCTTCTATAAATGTCAAATTTCCTCGTGGATCTTGTACTTTTGGTAGATGAATAATCCGACACTGTTCGATGCTCATAATGGTTATTTATCTTCCTCAAGACTTTTAAAAACTCTTGCAGGATTACCTGCAACCATTTTGCTATCGAGAACATTTTTGCTAACAACTGATCCAGCAGCAACAACAGACTTTTTACCAATACTGACTCCTGGTAGAATATTAGCTCCTGCACCAATAGCTACTCCATCACTAATCATCGGTCCTCTAACACGATCTTCGTCGTAACCTAGTTTTCCTATGGCACGATCATTGGTAGTGCTAACTAATACGCTAATAAAAACATCATTACCAATCTCACAATTACCTGTAATATGAGTAAGATCCATTATTTTGGTATGATTGCCAATACGAGTATTGTAGTTAATAGTTACATTTCTACTAATCAGACAAAATTCGCCGATTGTAACTTTCTCTCTAATTGAAGTGTTTTCACAAATTAGAGTATTTTTACTAATGCTTACATCGTAGTAAATTACTGTATTTGGTCCAATTACACAGTTATCACCAACAATTGTTTCTTCTTTATAGTCAATTGTTCGAGAAACTGCACCAGTTCCTTTAGGTCGTTTACCTAAATAAGCTCCTGGAAAAATTTCTACATTATCACCAATTTTTACTCCAGATTCTATAACAACATGAGGATGAATAATTACATTGTTGCCTATAAAAACTCCAGCAGAAATAACTGAATAATGTCCTATAGATACGTTATTACCAATTTTATCAGTTTCAATTATTGCCGTTTTTTGTAGCATAAATAAGCTTTGATATTTAGTCTGAAGTTGAAACAAGTTAATTTAAATGTCAATAAGACGAAGCAATTCCCTATTTATTGCTCTTAATTAAAATCCCTTTGCTTGCTACCTCCTTGCTGCTTAATCGTCGCCAAAAGAGTTTTATACTGCTCCTGTTGCGGATTCAACCTAACTAACGTCTCTAACGGCTCAACAATACGCTCAAAATCATTCATTTGTAACCGTATTTCTACCAAACCTTGAAGCGCGATCTGATTTTCTGGCTCTCTCTGCAATACCATCTCATAACCCCGTGCTTGCGCTTGAAGTTGTTGCGTCAAATCTTCAGCTTGAGTAGATACTTGAGTTGATTGAGCTGGATTAGTCAACATACGGATTAAACTATATCCGCTAGAACCTAAAAATGCTACAGCCGAGATTAGAGTAAAAATACGTATGATTCGCTTTTTTCGTTCTTCTTTTTTGGACATAGTACAACTTGAAGTGAAATGGTTGCAAAACTATAACTCTCGTCCATAACGTACCCAAATCTTTTGAAAAAACTTTCGTCTTTCTTTAATAAATATTTTTTCAACAATTGCACAGGTGTTAAGGCGACCACCACTGTAAAGAACGAACTCTTCGCCTCTAGCAAAACTGCATTTGTTCCAATTTATAGTCATTCCAAATAAGAAACTTATGGAAAAATGTAGATTAAACTTAAGACTATTTTGAGGTAATGACTTACAGCATTGATTTACGTAAACGAGTAATTGTACTAAATAGAGTTAGGCTTTGATTGAGATGTGTCCATCACTCAGCATCTTCCCTACAATCCTATAATGTTGTTTTTATTCCCAAACCAGAGTTAATAATCCTGATGCAGTGACAAGCGCGATCGCGTAATTTCAAGATTTTAAAAGCGATCGCCTATCTGGAACTTATCGATTGACTGGCGTGTGTGGCGATGGTTACTTCAAAGCATTGATAGATTTATGTAGATGCTAAGATTTGAATTTAAACACTATATCTAAAATCGATACAAAATTATGGATACACAGACTTTAAAAGAGTTAATCAAAGAAAGTGTTAGAGAGGTTTTACAGGAAGAACGCCTTAATCTCAGTCAAATTTTAATTCCCGAAGTAGACGACCGAGAAATGGCTGAAATTGAGAAAAAGTTTAATTCATCTGCTAACTACGACCCAGAAGAGTTCGTCAATATGACGGATTGGGTTAAGTATAGAGATTAAATTTAATGAAATATGACCCCGACAAACACCACAGGCGGTCAATCCGATTACCAGGATATGATTACAGCCAATCGGGGGCATACTTTATAACAATATGTGCGTATCGACGACAATGTATATTTGGTGATGTTATTGATGGGCAAATGGTTTTGAATCAATATGGTGCGATCGTTGCCGATACATATCAATGGTTGTGTCAACGTTATCCGTATTTGTATACCGATGAATAGATTGTGATGCCAAATCATTTTCACGCAATCATGGTAATTACCGACCAACCCCTACGACAACCAAAAAACGTAAACCATTGGGACGTTTAATCGGTGCATTCAAAACCGTTTCCACCAAAAAAATCAATATCCTACGTGACGCAGCAGGAACAACGTTATGGCAACGTAATGCCCCCTAAATCCCCCAATCCTGGGGTAGGGCTGTTTCATTCTAAAGCGAAAGTGAGGTAAATTGATTTAAAGACTTAATTTAACCGCTCAATGACTTTAAAAGACTCAGATAAAAGCCTAATTGACTATCTAAAACAAATACCCGACCGAAGAGAAGCAGGTGGTCGAAGACATTCTCTGTGGCTAATTTTATTAATCATGATTTTGGGAATCATGAGCGGTTACTGGGGATATCGAGGTTTGGGAAGATTTGTCGAACGCCATCGTCGTCAATTAATTGAAACTCTTAAAATTCCACAAGCAAGAGTGGGATCATACTCAACCATGAGAAGGGTGATGATGAATTTGGACTATGAGGCAGTAACTCAAGTTTTTAATGACTGGGCATCACAATAGACTCATAATAATCAAGGTCAATGGATTGCAATTGATGGCAAAAGCTTGAAAAACACGGTAAATGACTGTTATGGTAAGCAGCAAAATTTTGTGATGATGGTTTCGGCTTTTAGCCACTATCGAGGAGAAATTCTAGGTTTCACAAGTAGCAGATAACAAGTAGCAATCGCGCCTCGCAATTCGACGTTCCCGAAGGCAACGGCGGCGAACTCCAGTTCGCGCAAGTTTAACCTCTGCCACAGCCTGCTATCGCAGGCAAGCGTCGCGAAGCGTCGCGACTTGAGCCGATAGGCTCTGTGTCAGAGGATTCAAGAGTTGAATTATTTTTTCACCTTTTCCTCATGAATGAAGAGGCGCAATTACCAAATAAGCGAGTTTTTCTTAATTGCTATCTGCGCGAACTGGAGTTCGCCGACTGCACTTTGTGCAGGCGAGCGGCTCCACGCGGCTGCTACTTGCTACTTAACTCCGAAGGAGTTTGGTAAAGGTTGTGGAAAATAAGAAACAAAGTGAAATTGTCGCGGTACAAGACTTATTAGAATTACTAGACTTAAAAGGAGTTGTGTTCACCATGGATGCTTTGCATTGTCAAAAAGCGGATGCGACCCCGCGCCGCCGACAGGCGCAAGGGAATGCGCACCAAGCGAAACAGTTTCCGCGATCGTCGCCAGTGGCAATGATTATTTAATCGTGGTCAAAAGAAACCAAAAAACACTACATCGACAAATTGAGCGGAGGAAATGCGTGGGTTCCCCGCGCATTTCCTCCGCTGTTGAGTCTCAGGCAATGAGTACAAAGGCAGTCAGTTGCTTTGAGCAGACGGAGAAGACTAGAAATCGACGCTTCTCATCGAACTGTAGAAGTATTTTCTCCTCCATCAAACATCGATCCTCGATGGGTAGGAATTCAAAGCATCGTTAAAATTTTTCGTTCGCGAACAAGAGGAAAGCACGACTACAAATCGGATTCGGCGACTTATTACATTAGTTCTTTACCGCCTACCTCTTCACTTATTCCTCAAGGTATTCGACGACATTGGACTATCGAAAATCGTCTTCATTGGGGAGGCACTCAATACGGCGACGCAGGTTCGCCGTATTGAGTGCCGTTAAAAGATGTTATCACCAAAGAAGATACTAGCCCCCAACTTCAAGGAAAAGCATCGACTAATATCTCTTTGTTTAAAAGCTGGGTTCTCAATTTATTGAGAGTTCACGGTTTTGATTCGATGACCGAAGCGTTGGATTATATGAGTAACAATTTGCCATTGTTGCTTTCTTTTTGCCATTAATTTGGTTTGATATTTGTTTAATTGGCGATCGCATCTCTTTGCTCAAGAATGAAACAGCCCTACCTTAAAAAGGGAGGCAGGGGGGCTTAACCGAACGGTATTAGATTATTTTTTGCCTGTCAACGATCGCGATCGCACTTCATTTGGGTACTCTAAGTAACAATTAAGGCGAGGTATTTGTATGCCTTGGTTGATATCTATTGGTAAGTGCTAGCTTTACATGAAATTATTATTAAAAACTTTATTACAGCGTCGCGCCAGGGACGAGGGTTTTACTCTGCCAATGGTAATTGCCCTTGGTTTGGTGATGCTTCTTTTAGCCGCAGTAAGTATTACCACAGCTAATGAAGAGAACTTAACCGCCATCACTCAAAATTCTCGCTCTGATGCTCTAGCGATCGCTGAAATTGGTATAGCTCAGTACAGGGAAATGTTAGACAAAAATAGAATTTTGACTATTTATAATCGCGGTCAATGGACTAGTAGTAATGTTGGTGGACAGAATTGTGATGTCATTAGTGATACTTTAAAGGGCTGGGCAAATAATGACTACGATATGCTTCCCTCAGAACCTGATTTTTCAAGTGTAGGAAAAAATTACTGGCGAGAAGTAAATTTAAACGAAACAATCGTAGGCAAAGATTTAAATAACAATGGTAACAGCACAGATACCGCAGCTACCATAGGCTGGTACAAAATTGTAGATTATGAGTATGACAATGATAAAACCCTTGGAGATAATAATGACAACGGAATATTTAATCAAACTGCTGATGTAAATTCTGCTGATCCCGCTAATGATAACGATACAGATAATGATGGTATGAGTGATACTAGAGGCATTTTAACTGTCAAAGGTCGTAGTAGCGATGGTAGCGAAGCGCAAATCCAAGTAGAAATTCCTATACGCATTAATCCAGATGATATGACTAATCTTGCTCCTGCATTATGGATTGGTGATAACACCGTTACTGCTGGAGATTTAGGTAATTTAACTATTGGTAATGGCAACGTTGTAATTCAAGATCTACCCGTAACTACCGGAGCTAATAAGCGAGATGGATGTAGAAGCTTTAGCTCCTTAGCGTCTACAATACCAAGAAGACCAGTAGTTAGTGATAGTCGCAGTATTCCTTCAATTCAGAAAATTATTGACAATGTTGCTAGTGCTAGAACTGCACTGGGTACATCTTCGGGAAATCCAATAAATCCTCAACCTCCTGTTACTCCTGCTCCTGCTCCTCCTGTTACTATTCCTCCTACTCCTCCTGGTGCAGATCGAATGATTTTTGGTTCTACTACTGATAAAGGGTATAACCCAAATGCAGTATCTCCCGATTCGCCTACTGATTGTTCTCACGCCAAAATTAAATTATGTCGCTACTATTACGATTTTGGATCTACTACTTCGGATTTAACTTCACCTCTTCTAACTTCAACTTTAGTAGATACAGATTTATTAACTGATGGAATTGCCAATACCACCTTATTACTAAATCAACCTCTTACTATTAATGCAACAACTAAACCAGTAAAAATTGGTAGTACCAGTCTCATCAACATTAGTCCTTCCGATGCTTTTGAAATATATGTCAATGGTAATAACAACATTACTATTAATGCTACTGGTGGGACTGTCACCATTAATGGTTTTATCCATGCGCCCCAAAGTAAATTAACTATTAATGGAAGTAAGAATGTCATTATTAATGGTTCTGTTTGGGTTAATGATTTTGTAAATAACAATACAGCTAACGTCAATATTTCTCCAGACTCAATTAAGAAAAGCTCCAGTACTTCAGACGTAGCTTACAAGTTTTATAGCACAACCGCCAGTCGAACCCCTAGACCAATAACTGGTAGTCCGACTAACTGGAAAACGGAGCAAATAAATTAAACTGTTATGAATAAATTGCTTAAATTCAAAAAAGTAACCTCTGGCAAAGATGCAGGTTTTACTACCTTTGAAATTCTTATTTCCCTGTTAATTGCTTTGCTCTTTGTTGCTGTATCCATGCAAAGCTTAGTCTATGCTATGGCAATGAAAGTGCAGGCACAAGAAAAACAACGAGCCAATGAATTAATACAGGAAGATATTGAAAGAATTAACCAATTGGGTAGTACTTTACCTACACCACCTGTAGCTACTACCTGTAATCCTGTAGCTACCACTGCACCAGTCACCACAGCATATCAGAATGGTTACGCTCAAACACTGTGGAATGCTCTTCAAGCCGATGATATTTCAAGAGCTGGAACTCCCACACCTACTCCACTCCCACCCCCAACTAAAACTATCATCAAAAAAATTAAATCAGATGGTTCTGTTGAAACAGTGGGCAAGCAGCTAGCGTTAAGACGTTTCCATGTTAGTAGCACTACCAATAATAGTACTGCTCCCCATAGAACCTTAAAGGTTGGCTATCAAGTCTGGAATTGGGATGGTACTACTTTTAAAAACAAAAACAACGGGACAATTGCTACTGGAGATGAACCGATCGCAGAAACTTATGTGGAGATCATACCTGATGTCGCTTTACGCTGCCCGTAAATCTAGCTCTGGCTTTACCTTAATCGAAATGCTCGTCACAATTATCATTATTGGAGTAATTGCTGCGATCGCTGCTCCTAACTTTCTTGGCTTACTCAATCGCAATCGAGCCAATCAAGCCATGAGGCAGGTTGAAGGTGCAATCAAAGAAGCTCAAAGACAGGCACTTCGTACAGGAAAAGAATGCACGATTAAGATTGATACTACTGATAGAACTATTGCTAATTTTGGTGCAAATAACTGCTTATTGAGTACCAGAGTCTTAAATGATTGGATTGATCTTAAATTCAGCCGAGAACCGAAAACAATTACATTTTCAGGTAAAGGCAATATCACTATTAATGATGCTGATGCAGCTTTACGCACACCAGTTGTAGTTATATATATACCTAATAATGCGAATATCCAAAAATGTGTGGCTGTTGAGAGTGTTTTGGGTTCAATTCGGACGGGGGACTATCCTGGAACTATACCCGCAATACCTGTAGTTGGCGGTTGTGTAAATTCACCATAGTTTAATTGTTTGATAGTGCCTAATCTTTAAACTACAAATATTACTAATGCTAAAGCGAGGAAAAAATAACAATTATCCACGGATTAAATACAGCGATCGCGGTTATACTTTGACAGAACTGATGATCGCTCTTGTTATTATTGGGATTATAGCTGCGATCGCTGCTCCTAACTTTCTTGGTTTACTTAGTCGTATTAGATTGCAAGGAGCATTACAGCAGCTATTAGGGGCAATCAATGAAACTCAGCGGTTAGCTATGGTTCGAGGTAAATCCTGTCAAATCAATATAGACCCCAATACTAAAAAAATTACTGCCAATGCGGGCTGTTTACTAAGCGAACGTAATCTGAATGACGAAATAACTGTCCGCAGCAATTTTACAGGCGCAACAAATATTACTTTTTCCTATAGAGGCAGCACTACCAGAATGGGAACTATTGTTTTATCTTCGGACTATACTGATTTGCAAAAATGCTTTGTAATTGCTTTGGGTACTGGTATTAAAAGAGTTGGTGATTACAACGGCAGTAAGACTGGTTCTGTTTCTAAAACCGATTGCAAGACAAAATAATACTAAATCCTGTTTCCATAGGTCACTTTAAGGTGATATATAGCAACCGAACTATAGATTAAGACATTTAAAATATCTCTTAAATCTCTTTGCGTCTTTGCGTCTCTGCGCGAAACAAATGATAGTTGTCTTAACCTTTGCTTCGACTGCTATAACCCTCTTCTGTCAGACTCCGAAAACTTTTATCATTTCTAAATTCTAGAACCTTTATAGAGAAAAGAATTGCTCAATTTTTTTCTAACAATAAAAACTCAAATTTGAAAAGGGCTGTAATCCAATCACTGTAAGGATCTATCTCGGAAACTTACAAAAGAGGGATAAGTCACAAAGGCTTTAGCCGTATGTAGTCAGAAGAACTGAGGCTACATTAAAGAAAGAGTATTCCAATAATGATATCTAGCTTGCAAAAATTCGATAAATCTTTCGGTTACTCGATAAACTAATCTATGTTCCTAAGTAATTTTTCTCGACCAAACATCACTTGCTATATGCTTTAAGGGTTCAGGCTTGCCAATACCTTTAAATGGATCTTCAGTCACTGCTTCTATCAAATCTAAAATTTTCTTGGCTTTAGCCTTGTCTTTTCTAAACTACCAGCCTAAATCTTCCCGAAACCTTTGGTTAAAGATAATCTTACGGTTGGCATTCACCAATCAATTCTGACAAACTTTCGCTCTCAATTAATTCATCAGGCAGTTCATCCCTAACTTTAGATTCCTCTAAGGCTGCAAACAATCGCTCGGCATTTTTAGGCGATCGCAGTAAATGTAAACTTTCTAAAATAGTAGTCAGTTCATCAGCAGGTAAAATGGCAATATCCTTATGTCCTCTTCTGGTAATAAGAGCGATCGCATTTTCCTGTTCAATTCGATTCAACAAGGTAGCCAAATTTTGTCTGGCATCGGTATAGGAAGTAGATATAGGAAACATTTCTTTTGTACATATATTCTGTACATAATATCATGGCAAATAAAGTCATTGAAAGCGAGGTAGAGATTGTGGATTATCACTAAGGAGAAATAAATGGACGATGAACAATGGTTAAAAAATCCGACGGTGGGAGAAATATTAAAAGAAGAATTTATATTAGAAATAGGAATTAGTCAAAATGCTTTAGCTAAAGTGATTGCCGTATCCTCAAATAGAATTCATGCAATAGTCAACGGTACAAGAAGAGTAACGGCAGATACAGATTTAAGATTATGCCGTTATTTTGGATTATCAGAAGGATATTTTTTGAGATTACAAAATGCTTATGAATTGATGGAAGCAAAGAGAAAATTAGGAAGAAGCCTTATCCAAATAAAACCCTATGCTTCATAAAATTAAGTTGTAGTTGTAGGTTGAGTTTCACTATCGTTCTACCCAATCTACCAAGTCTGACGATGATAATTTGTTAATTTAAGAATATTATCGCTCTACTAAATAGTAATTTGATATTTAAGTTTATCAATTTTTTACGAAAAATATTATCAACTGACTCTATGGGGGTTTGCCTTAACCACCTTAGCATCATCCCAGAAATCATCATCTTTCGGCTGACAGTCGAGATCTTTATTCGCGTTAGCTTCTATCTCCTCCTCAGTCATTTGCTTAACTTTTTCCCAGTCAGTTAAATCCTGAATTTGATTCAATTCATCCATAGATATTTTTGTAATATTGTTGTTGCTCACGTTTGGTCGCCCTCCTAGCACTAATAATTCGGTAAATTGAGCCACGCACAGTATAGACAACGAAAAGAACTACTCCATTTACCTCACCAATAGCAATTAATCTGCTCTCATTATAATCGTAACGATTATCTTCCCTTTCTAAAATGGGACTATTGAAAATATAAGCAGCCCTCACAAAGTCAATACCATGTTTACTCAAATTAGACTGACGTTTGTTTTCGTCCCACTCAAACTCCATTATTTAACTCAGCCCCGATCGCCTTTTTACTAACATAACATCCGTGATATCATGCTAGTATAATAGTATCTTTTAAAAACCAAGCTACTGAAGACATCTTCGATAACAAAGACTCGAAAGCAGCAAGAAAGTTATGCCCTTCGAATCTTTGGTCTACTGCTCGTAGAAAACTTGACCAACTTAATGCAGTAACTTTTTTAGAAGAACTATCAATACCACCTGGAAATCGTCTAGAAGCACTCAAAGAAAATCGAAAAGGTCAACACAGCATTAAAATTAACTAACAATATCGAATTTGTTTTACTTGGATACAACCCGAAGCAAGGGAAGTAAAAATAGTTGATTATCATTAAAAATCAGTT
Organism: Waterburya sp.; assembly: GCA_965218345.1. Classification (GTDB taxonomy): domain Bacteria; phylum Cyanobacteriota; class Cyanobacteriia; order Cyanobacteriales; family Xenococcaceae; genus Waterburya. The sequence goes on along the minus strand of CBDCKS010000002.1, from coordinate 1,612,429 downwards.
TATGAAAATACCCAAATATCGCTCGCCAACCCATCCAGGAGAAATGTTACTTAAAGAGTTTTTGGAACCAATGCAAATTACTCAACAAGCACTAGCTCAAGCAATTGGCGTACCCTACCAACGAGTAAATGAATTAGTAAACCAAAAAAGAGGCATTACCCCCTCCACTGCTCTGCGACTATCTAAATTCTTTGGTAACAGTCCTGATTTTTGGCTGAATTTACAAAACGCTTGGGAAATCTATCACGCTCAAGCAGCAGAAGCAGAACAACTGGAAAAAATCCAACCTTGGGCAATAGGTTGAAAATTTTAAGATTATCAAGTGTATTTGGTATGTCATACCCATTTAATTAGAAAGCGAGACACAACACATCTTTGTTATTGTAGGAGCGAACAGCAACGCAAAGCGCAAAAGTGCGGTCTTGGGATGGCGGCTTTTGAGTAGGAAGCTTCCCACTCAAAACGCGCCTTGGCTTTCCCCCATGGGCAACTTTTGTAAGAAGCTAATCTTTTAGGGCGTTCGCCCTTACAATCAATCTGTAATGAAGCCAGTTTAATTTAGTCAATTATTTGTAGGATGGGTAGAGCGACAGCAAAACCCATCTATTATCTATGGCTGTTGGGCTTAACCTTTCAACTAGCAGGGCAACCAGAGGGAAAGCAATTGGCAGGAAATTCCTTTCTAAATACGTCTGATGTAACAACAAAAATATTATCTTGCAAGTCAAACCCTGGATTCTTTCCAGGATTACCATCTGCATCATTGGGAAATGACTGACCGTCATTATTCACATTAGGATTATTTTGACCTACTTCAAAAGCAATGATACGCTGATCTTCTCCCACAAGCTTGAACTTTTGCTTTTCTGCTGGTGTTAGGGCTAATCCATATGTTGAGGCTAAAAAACTTTGTAAACTTTCAGACGAAGTTGGAATTGTAAACTCTGTATTTTTATTAAAGGGATCGGCTCCATTTTTAGGAATCGCTAATCCTTGGTCAAACAAAAATCTTCCCAAAGACGGTTGATCGGGCGAACCTAATCCTTCAGCAACACTAATAATCCCATCACCATTTGCATCACGTGGAATAGTAATAACTCCATCACCATCTGCATCATAAGCTCCGTGGACTGGAACATCTGTGCCTCGTTTAAGAAATTTAACAGTTGGTTTAGTCGAATCTACCTCAGAATTATTGTAACTTCCCCCCTCTCGATCGCCGTTAAAAGTTATGGGATTACCAAAATTTATAGCATGAGATACTTTGATCGTATTCGCGTTGTTAAGATCTAGAGTGCCTGCGCCTAAATTACCTCTGCTACTACAATCTGTTGAACCATCAGATTTAGTTGCACCACCAGTAGGACTAGAAGTAATTACTAGCGGTTTGCTAGTATCTATTGCTATCGGTTGAGGTTGTTTACTAGTATCTCGATCCCAAGGGGTAGTACTGGCATTTAAATCTGAAGTGTTTGTACCAAAGTAGGTTCGCATATTCCACTCTGTACTAGCATTACAATTATATCTACCTCCTATGTCGTTAAAACTCCAGGTCACTGAGTTAAAAATATTTGTTTGATTAGGAAGGGTTTCTCTGGCTCTAGCCACAACTTTACTATCATTAGTTTGACTATCATTTACGCCACTAGCAGTTTTGGTTTGCCCTGTCAGATACAACTGTGCGGTATTCATTCCAGTAATACAAGCATAAAAACCAGTTGCAGCAGTTGATAAAGCAGAACCAGTTAAGGTAGGTGCTGTACCTGTCAGCCTAGGGGGAGTGAGTATTCCTCCCGTAGCACATGGAGAGGTGGCGATGTGTGTATTATCAATGCCATCTATTAAAGCTTGTTCTGTCCAATCACCATCTGCATAATTACCATTTGCTCTTAACGGAGGACCCCAACGATATAAGACAGAAGGTCCTTTCCAATTTGTACCAGATGCACTTTTAAGAAAATATATAATTCGTTCGGTAGTAGAAGCATCTGCATCAGCACCTAAAGTATCACTGCTACTTACCTCAGGTATATTTAATGCAAAAACTATTTTTTTATTAGTGCTAGTGTTACTATTAAATGCTCCAGTAGATGAATCAATATTAGTACTTGTAACATTAAACGCAGTAAGGTCAGTTGTTGATGTGGTTACTCTGGCATTTGAAAGATCGGTATCAATTGTTCTAGCTCGTCTTACCTCATCAGAAATAAAATCTAAAGCACGAGAGTTTTCATTTCTGGCTCTTACTTTAGAATTTTCACTTTGAGTAGTGCTTAATACGGTCATCAAGCCAAAACCCAATGCCCCAATTACAAAAATACTCATGAATAAGCCAATAAGCAATTCAGTTAAAGTAAAACCAGAATTAGTATTAAATTTGTTTTTTTTAAAAAGTTTATATAACTCTTTATTTTTCATATTAAAGAAAGCTTTTTGTATATAAAACTAAAAATATTTATTTGGTATTTAAGCGAAGCAATGTTAGATTAAATAAAAAGAATTTATCACCTTCTACATTTGTCGCCGTTTATACTATTACTAACCCAATATAGTTGTATTGATCGAAGAGTGTAAATTCGTAAACACACTGATTTTCAGATGAAGCGAAGATAAATATCAGGTAAATTACTTTGGTTTTTGAGGTGTTAGCTTTTAGCCGCTAGCTTGTTTGACAGCAATTTTTATCTACAAAATTAACCGTCCATAAAATAAATGGTAGTCCTAAAGATGTAAGGATTTATTGTAGTGATGAACAAAAAACCAAATAGCTGCGATGTGATTTTCAACAGCGCGATTGCACAAGCGGAGGTTTCCTCCGCGTGCCTCGCACTCAATCTTTTTAGAGAATGATAAAGTCTATCTTGGAGAGCATTCCCTTGCGCCTAGATGCGTTCTGTCGGCGCGGGGTGCGCTGCTCAGAAGTCGCTATAACAGACTGCACATTGACGATAAACGGGTGGTAGAGATTTCCAGAGCTTTCTTGCTCCTTCTCGACTGCGATCGCCATTTCTATATTTAGAGCAAATTCTTTACAATGTATAAACTGTATGATTTTCTTCCATCTGGCAATGGCTATAAAGTCCGATTAATACTTACTCTTCTAGATATTCCTTTTGAAAGAATTGAGCTTAACATCTTAGGACGAGAAACTAGAACACCAGAATTCTTAAAGAAAAATCCTAATGGTAAAATTCCTTTATTAGAAATTGACTCAGATAAATTTTTAGCCGAATCAAATGCAATTTTGTATTATCTTAGTCAGGATACAGAGTATTTTCCTCAAGATAAGTATGTTCAAGCTCAGATAATGCAATGGCTTTTTTTTGAACAATACAGTCACGAACCTAATATTGCTACGCCTCGTTTTTGGATTACCGAACTTAAGCAAGCCGATAAATACGAGGAACAGATCGAACAAAAGCGGAAACTTGGTTATAAAGCCTTGGATCTAATAGAACAACATTTAACCACCCATGATTTTTTGACAGCGAATACCTACACCATTGCTGATATTGCTCTTTATGCCTATACTCACGTTGCTGATGAAGGAGGATTTGACTTAAATAAATATCCAGCCATCCTAGCTTGGTTCAAACGCATCGAAGCACATCCCAAGCATATCTTGATTACAGACATTTGCTAGAACATCTCTACTTAATTTTTTAGACGACATTCTTTACCAAAACCATAATTTTAAGTAATATGAGTTCGGTTTAAGCTGAAGCAGGTAAAGCAAATTGATTCAGGGCAATTCGAGACTAAATTTTTCTTTGAGCAATAAATACCATCTTACTTAAATCAACAGTTTTTCAGACACTATACATTTTGCTTTTTTTGAGCATAATAGAGAGAAACTATGGCATTGAGTCCTGTTTCTGTAGAATACATATCAAGTTTACCGAAAATATTTTCTAATATTCAGCAAATCCTTACCCAAATCTACCTACCTGAGTGTTTATATAGTTATGTATAAATGAAATAATATATAGCTATTTTTCAGTTTAAATATTTTTTATGAGAGTCCCAAGTATGCGTCCTTTTTTATTTGTCACCGATTTAGACAATACTTTAGTTGGTGACGATGCTGCACTGCTTAAACTCAATCAGCAATTAGCTAGTCATCGCCAGCAATACAGTAGTAAAATTGTCTATGCTACAGGGCGATCGCTTTATTTATACCGTCTTCTGGCAGAAGCAAAGTCTCTCATCCCTCCAGATGCTTTAATTACCTCTGTGGGAACGGAAATGTATTTTGATCGAGATTATGAGCAATACGATCCTGAATGGGCAAATATCCTCTCTCAAGGCTGGGATAGAAAAGAAATAATGGCGATCGCTGGTCAATTTAGCGAGTTACAGTCTCAGCCTAAATCAGAGCAAAATCCTTTTAAAATAAGCTATTATTTGGCTCAGACGGTGGCAAAACAAACTATTACCAGTTTAAAATCCGCTTTAAGCGAGAAAGGTTACGACACCAAATTAATCTACAGTGCTGGTCAGGATTTAGACTTATTGCCCAAAAACGGTGACAAAGGTTTAGCGGTAAAGTTTTTACGTCAAAAATGGGATTTTTCCGCCGCTAAGACAATAACTTGCGGAGATTCTGGTAATGATATTTCTATGTTTAAAGGACAAGAAAAAGGTTTAATTGTCAGTAATGCTAAAGATGAACTGCTTCAGTGGTATGAAGCCAATAAAAATGACAGCCTGTATTTAGCTCAATCTGCTTGTGCTGGAGGCATTTTAGAAGGCTTAAAGCACTTTGATTTTTTATAAATTATAGGCTTATAATTGTTGATGAAGATTCTGAGCAAAAAAAACATCATCTAGAAGAAATAATTGTAGATGTTATGGCTAAAGTTCTCAGAGTTTTGCTGGTTTGCTTTTGTTTATGTATGTTTACTTTATTGCCATTACCAGCCAATGCCCAAACAGAACAGCGTAGCTATTTAACTTTAAAAATACTGCAAGATCGAATAGATCATTTGGTTAAGCAAGAAGGCAGAGATACCATTGATTTAAGCAATTATATTATTGATTTGGCGAATCCAGACAGCGATTTTGGTCTGCAATTTTATCAAAAAATAAATAACGCTACTAGCCGTGCGGGTAATCCTCTTAGTCTAAATTTTAGTAATTCAATTATTCAGGGTAATTTTCAACTTAATCAATTGGGAATCAATAGTTATATAGGAAGTGCTTTATCTTCTATTTTCTCTACATTAGAACAAGCAAAAATTAATCAATATTATCCTGCCAAAAATAATATAAATCTGCAAGTGCCAAGGATTAATATATTTCGTGGCAGCCTCAAGTTTAATGACACTATTTTTACAGGAGAAGTAGATGCCTCTGATAGCTTGTTCTTACAACAGATAATAGCTACTGGTACTAAATTTCAAAACATAGTTAAGTACAATCATTCATTTTTTGGTAAAGAGGTAGACTTTAGCCAAGCTATTTTTAATCAAAATATTAATTTTAATCTTTGTCATTTTTTTGCAACCGTAAAATTTCAAAAAGTGGAGTTTCAGGGAATTGCTGATTTTAGTAATAGTCAATTTGAAGAACTAATTGAATTTAACGATTCTCTATTCGACCAGCTTACCGATTTTACCCGTAGCGTGTTTATTAAAACGGCTAATTTTAGCAATAATATTTATCGCGATCGCCTGATTTTTGCTAAAAGCAAATTTTTAGATTCACTACTTTTTATTAATACAACTTTTGAAAAAAATATTATCTTTCGTGATAGTTACGCTAATTTTCTAATCAATCTACAGGATGCTCATTTACTTAATCGTCTAGACTTTAGTAACGCTTTTTTTACACCGAGAGCAAATATTAATACCTCTGGACTAGCCTTTGACAGCACCGAAGCTAAATTGATTGGCGAAACCAACATTATTGGCAAATATATCAACGTAAATCGTTTAGAAGGTAATGAAACTGTCTTGCGAAACTTGATTCGTAACTTTCGTAGTTTAGAACAAATAACTGATGCGAATCGGCTGGAATATAAAAGAGAGAAACTCCGAGCCAAACAGTTAAGCGAGCTAATAACTAAAACATCGTGGCAAAAGATATTAACTTGGGGTTGGCTTAGTTTAATTCCTCAGTGGTTAGGCTTAAATTTATTATTACTCTTAGGAGACTATGGCACAAATATAAATTTGCTATTTAGTATTGGCATCATGGCGCTCGCTTTTTTTAGCGTTTTATTCTGGTTTATCGATCGCTATCGTCCTCGTATTTCCCAGCCAATTATACCCAATCGCTACGAAATTATAGTTATGTCTATCAGCTATCTCAGCTTGACTAGTCTGGGTATTATTAACATTTTTATCACGACAGAACAACCTTGGCTAACTTTACTATGTATTAGCATTATCTTTTTACCAATACCAGCATTGATTACAGGTTTGATTTATAAACAGGGGAGATATCACAATCTGTTAAATACTACTTATTTTGTCGAGGATGGTTCTTTTAGAGAATTTAGGCTTTTGTTGGGGCGTTTACCAATTATGCCTCGCTTTCCTTTTTATCGCGATCGCTACCAGCCTATTTTGTGGCATAGACGTTGGAGTTGGCTAAACTATTACAACTTTAGTTTAAATAATATTTTCAAGCTAGGGTTTAATGATATTCGTCTGCGAGATCGATATCTTCCTGGACTGATCTCTACCTTAGTCTGGTATCAATGGTGTTTGGGAGTTTTATATATTATTCTGCTGCTGTGGACTCTTTCTCGGACTATTCCTGGCTTGAATCTTTTGATCTATTTTTGACGCTGAATGCGAATTAGTGAAAAGCTATAGGCTACAAGCTCTGCTCTAACCATTAACATAATGCTATATGCCCATTATTATTTGTCCTGGCGTTCATTCTCCTCAGTTGACCGAGCAGTTTATGCAAGGAATAAAAAGCATTATTGGTAATCATCAGTACTTAATTTTACCGACTGCTAGATACCTTCCTTACTCTGCTGTAGAAGTATATCAATGGTTGAAGCAACAATTATCCCCTCTAGAAACTCAACCATTAACTTTTATTGCTTTTAGTGCTGGGGTTGTAGGAGGATTTGGCGCAGCGTTGGCTTGGCAACTAGAGGGAGGCAAAGTCAAGAGTTTTATTGCTGGAGATGGTTGGGGAATGCCTTTATTGGCTAGTTTCCCTGTTTATCGTTTTAGTCACGACTACTTTACTCATTGGAGTTCTGCTATTCTAGGTGGAGGAGATCGAGGCTTTTATGCCGAGCCTGGGGTAGAGCATTTAGACTTATGGCGATCGCCTGACAACTGTTATGGGTGGCAAGTAATTAGTCCAGGTTGCAAAACTCGTTGCTCTGTAACAAGTTACTTAGAAAGCATTTTAAATTTCTAAAATCTCTAATGTTAAATAGATTTAAGCCTCCGAACATTTACATTTTTTAATCAGCTATTTCTCGACATAGGGAACAAACTAACTTATGTTTATAAGTTTAAAGATATAAATTAAGCTGGTTTTTGTTACACAGCAGACAATAGATTTTACAATAAAATAATAAGCAAGTTAAATAACGGATAGCAAGCGTGGTATCTACAAGTATCTCTAAAGGCTCACAATCAATTCAAACCTCCCAACGTCAGACAGGCGCATTTGCCCTAATGGACAGTTTGCGTCGTCATGGCGTAAAGCACATCTTTGGCTATCCTGGAGGGGCAATACTGCCAATCTATGATGAACTATATCGTGCCGAAGCCAGAGGACAAGTTCAGCATATTTTAGTACGCCACGAACAAGCTGCCTCTCATGCAGCAGATGGTTATGCTCGTGCCACAGGTAAAGTAGGAGTTTGCTTTGCAACTTCTGGCCCAGGGGCAACTAACTTAGTTACAGGTATTGCTACGGCACATCTTGATTCGATTCCGATGGTGGCAATTACAGGGCAGGTAGCTCGTGCAGCAATCGGTACTGATGCCTTTCAAGAAATAGATATTTTTGGAATTACTACTCCGATTGTTAAAAATTCTTATGTGGTGCGCCATGCCAAAGACATGGCAAGAATTGTTGCTGAAGCTTTTCATATAGCCAGTACTGGTCGTCCTGGACCAGTCTTAATTGATATACCCAAGGATGTTGGCTACGAAGAGTTTGACTATGTACCAGTGCAGCCAGGAAAAGTCAGTCTAAGGGGATATAAGCCCACTGTAAGAGGAAATCCACGTCAGATTAATGCTGCACTCAAGCTAATTACACAAGCAGAAAAGCCCTTAATGTATGTTGGTGGTGGGGCTGTAGCGTCTGATGCTCATGCTCAAATTAAAGAACTGGCGGAAAAATTCCAAATACCAGTAACTACTACCTTGATGGGATTGGGATCTTTTGATGAGCATAATCCTCTGGCTGTAGGAATGTTGGGAATGCACGGCACAGCCTATGCTAACTTTGCCGTTAGTGAATGTGATTTATTGATTGCTGTCGGCTCAAGATTTGACGATCGCGTTACGGGTAAGCTAGACGAGTTTGCTAATCGTGCCAAGGTAATTCACATTGATATCGATCCTGCTGAAGTAGGTAAAAATCGTCTGCCTGAAGTGCCAATCGTAGGCGATGTGCGTAAGGTATTAGAGCAGATTCTAGAACGGGCAAAAGAAGCTGATTTTGGCTCTAATTTAGGGATAACTAAGCCTTGGTTAGATAAGATTAATCACTGGCGCGCAGAATATCCTCTACCTGTTCCCCAACCTAAAGAGGGTTTGTCCCCTCAAGAAGTAATTGTTGAATTGAACAAGCAGGCTCCTCAAGCCTTTTACACCACTGATGTTGGTCAACATCAAATGTGGGCTGCTCAATTCCTGAAAAATGGCCCCCGTCGCTGGATTTCTAGCGCAGGTTTAGGCACAATGGGCTACGGCTTGGCTGCTGCCATGGGCGCAAAAGTAGCTGTACCTCATGAAGAAACTATATGTATTAGTGGTGATGCTAGTTTCCAAATGAATCCTCAAGAGTTAGGAACGCTAGCGCAGTTTAATATTAATGTTAAAACCGTAATTATCAACAACGGTTGGCAGGGAATGGTGCGTCAATGGCAGCAAACTTTCTTTGGTGAGCGATATTCCTCTTCTAATATGGAAATAGGTGCGCCAGACTTTAAAATTCTGGCTCAAGCCTATGGCATTAAAGGGATGATTGTACGCGATCGCTCTGAACTAGCCAGCGCAGTTGCTCAGATGTTGGCACATGATGGTCCAGTACTAATGGATGTGCGGGTAACTAAGAATGAAAACTGTTACCCGATGATCGCCCCTGGTAAAAGTAACGCTCAGATGTTGGGTTTACCCCAGAAGGAAAATAAAGCTGCTGAACACAAAAACTGTAGTAATTGTGGCGTAACTAATCCTGCCGCCAATAATTTTTGTCCTGAATGCGGTAGCCAACTTTAAAAAACTATGGCGATCGCCAGAATGTCAATTGTAGAGGCGAATCACAATTCGCCCCTACTCTAATTCCAACTTTAATGAAGGCATCAGTCGTTGCAAATTTTTGAGAGATTTTCCTTGCCAGGGATTTTTTTTCGCTCCAATCACTACCATCTGAATGTTCTTAGACTTACGAACTTTGATCACAAACTTAGAAAGAATACCAATTCCCGAACTGTTAAGAAAACTTAAATCTTTTAGATCCAAAACAATTTTTTCTGGTTCTTGTTGAGCAATACTGTCTAACAACTCGGAAATAGAGGCATATTCCTCTCCACCATTGAGGCGTAGCGAACCATCAAAGACAACGTTGTGAGATGTTTCGTCATAAATAATATTGTAATCTTCGGTTTTAATCTCCATAGTCATCTCAAAAAAACAATAACTGGGTCTATATAACTAAATTGTTGACGATTTTAAATTACTCAAATCAAGACTAAATAAGATACGTGATAACTATCTATGATCATTAGGAATAAGAACCAGAATATATAATTAATAATTTGTAATTTATTTTTGTAACCTACTTGTCAATCACTAATCAGCCATTTTAGCCTTTAAAAAAATATTTGTATGGAAAAAATCCAAGTTAAATTGTTAGCTGTACCATTGTAGTTACAGCTATTTCCGTAGGCTCTTGGGATAAAGATTCAAATTTCCAGCCTAATTTTGCTCCATAATCATTGAGCATCGTCAACAATCCCAAGCCAGATGCTTCATAATTTTCGTGCAAGGCATTTTTCTCTAGTTGAGCAATGTATAGCTCTTGAGGATCTGCCTGAAGTAAAGTTTTAATGTGATTTTGAAATTTTTGAGTTTGCTCAGCCCGAATACTATTAGTTAGTTGAAAAGTAATTAAGTCTGGGTTGAGATGAATTTGAATACTTACGGGAAAGGGAGACATCTCCACACCGTATTTCATCGCATTTTCTAATAATTCATTGGCAATGTAGCTAACAGCACTTTTAACTTCTGCCTGTTTATCCGAATCTGGCTGCCGATCGTCATTACCCAGAAAAAAGGTGCTAAGATAATCAGCTAAGAAATCTGCCGACAAACAGTTATTGCGCCATCTTTGGCGCAGAGAAGTTGAGCCTGGAGAAAAGCTGAGGATTAAGTACTCTTGACTAGGAGGTAGATCTTGAATAAAGTCTCCCAATATCCTTTCAATAATGATATTGCTAGTGTTCATATAATTGGTTTATGTATAGTAAATTTTAAATTAACCCTAAAAGCTATTTTTGTTTCAACACAACTAGAGTGATGTCATCGTATACTTTCTCCACTCCAATATGCGATCGCACATCGTGAATCACTGCTTGCCTAATATCCTTGGCAGACTGCTGCCAATTTTGCTGCACCAGCCAACATAACTGCTCTAGTCCATAATGAACTCCCAAATAGTTTTCCGCCTCTGTAATCCCATCGGTGTATAGTACTGCTACATCCCCAGGATTTAAATTTACTTTAACTTGAAAAACAAAATCTTCAATTGTTTCTTCCAAGCCAATGGGAAATCCTAGATCGATTGTGTCTACCCTTTCGACTTCTCCTCCTGAGCGAACTACAACCATTTCCTCATGTTGACCGCTAAGACTCAGTACCCCATCGTGATAATCTACTAAACATAAAGAGAGGTTTTTATCTGAATCCATACGCTGTACATTTTTGTAGATAGTACGATTTAGCACTTCAAAAAACCGCTTAGGATCGGTTTCATTATTTTCCACTAAAGTACGAACTGCCGTTTGCACCATCAACATCAAGACCCCGCTTTCTAAACCGTGTCCTGTAACATCGCCAATGCCAATAGTGATGCGCCCATGATGTTGCAGCACATCATAATAATCTCCCCCAACTTCATCAGCAGGTTCCATAAACCCGGCAATTTCTAACTCTTCAATTTGACTAAGTTCTTTTTCTTTGGGCAACAGCATCATTTGCAAACGCTGAGTCACTTCCAATTCCGCACTCAGACGGGTGTTCTCAGCTAGTAAACGGTTGTTAAGCTGGCTAATTTGCTCGTTTGCAGTAGCCAGTTGCGCTAAATAAGATGATTCTCGATCTCTTAGTCTTTTTTGTTCTAAACAAGCTCCCAACCTAGCCTTTAATAATGTGGGATTAAAAGGTTTAGCCAAATAATCTGCTGCACCCATTTCGATACATTTAATCACGCTATCAACTTCGTCGAGAGCCGAAATCATGATCGTGGGAATGTGTCGCCAAGAACCTGAACGAATCCATTTGAGGACTTCATAGCCATTAATTTCTGGCATAATAATATCCAGCAAAATTAAATCATAAATTCCTGTTTGGATCATTTTGATCGCCTGTTTGCCGTTAGTAGCAGCGATCGCCTGATAACCCTGTGCCTGAACCTGACGAGCTAGCAAATCCCGATTAGCTGGATGATCATCAACAATCAAAATTTTATAGCTGCTAGTATCTAGAGGATCGTTATTGGCAGCGATTAGACTGGCTGAGTCGAGAATAAAGTCTATTTCTAGAGAGTTATCTGTGGTTTGTGGGGAAACAGATGATAAATAGTTGAGCTTCGTTTCGAGAATTGAGATATTAATTAAATTATTTATTTCTTGCAATAGTTTATTGGCTGCAACGTCAATTTTCTTGATATCTGCAATCAAGTCTGTTCCTATTAGAGGAAGCAATTGCTGGCAATAACTGATTACCAACTGAGTTGGTTGTTCTAGGGCAATTTTTAGCTGAGGATCGGTAACAATCTTTTTTAAATCAAATTCACCATCTATTGATGGATCGGGATTTAAAAAACTATTAATCGAAACTAATAAATTGGTCCCACAGTCGTGAATCGACTCTAAATCATGCAGATATTCTACATCTGTCTCAAGCTCTTCAATTTCTTCCATCAGCATCTCACTGTAACCAATGATGGCATTAATCGGCGTACGTAATTCATGCCGTAAATGAGCAAGAATGGATAACTGAGATTGACTATCTGTGGTCATAACATAGTTTCAATAAATAAAAAATTAGTTAAATTACAATCCCGAAGCTAAGTTACTGGGATAAAAGTTTCGATTTTAGTCAGCAAGCGAGATAAATCGATCGGTTTAGTATCGTAATCATCACAGCCAACTTCTAAAGCTTTTTCGCGATCGCCAGCCATAGCGTGAGCAGTCAAAGCAATTATCGGAATAGACTTAGTAGCAGGGTCTGTTTTAAGATTTTTGGTAGCTTCCCAACCATCCATTATAGGTAAACTCATATCCATTAAAATTAAATCAGGAATTTCTAAACTAGCCTTTTCTACTCCTTCTACTCCATTAACCGCTATCAACACTTCATAGCCTCGACGCTCTAACCGTCGCGAGAGCATATCTCTATTCATTTCGTTGTCTTCGACTAGCAGTATTTTGGACATAGTTTATAAGGGAATTAAATTTAGATACCTGACTATGGTATTCACATTTACGTAGAAACAATAGTAGAAATTGACTGTTGATTGACTGAATTTTGCTGACGAGAAATTACCTCATCTAAAAGGTTTGTTACTTCGTTTAATAATACTGAACGTTGATATGAACCTTTCTCAAAAATTTTACTGACTCCTCCATGAAGCTTCTGGCGATCCTTAGCGGTAATTGTTTTAGCCGTCAAAATAATTACGGGAATAGAGTTCCATTTTTGGTGCTGTTTAAGGCGGTGAACCAATTCAAAACCATCCATTTCTGGCATCATCAGATCGGTAAGAATCAACTTTGGTTCGTGATTTTGCAACTTAATTAATGCTTCTCGTCCATTTTCTGCCTCGATTACTTTCCAGTCTTCTTTTCTCAATTGGCGACAAAGCATCTCTCTCACTCCAGGATCGTCCTCTACAACCAAAATTGAATCGGAATCCAAAACTGGTTTAAATTTGTGTAGGATCATTTCCAATTTTCGACTATCAATTGGCTTTAGTAGGTATTCGGCGGCACCCAAAGCATAACCAAGATTTTGATCGTCGACCATAGTCATCATAATTACAGGAATATCTGCGGTTTGAGGATTGGCTTTGAGAGCCGTTAAAACTGACCAGCCATCCATGCCAGGCATCATGACATCCAAAGTAATAGCCTCAGGGCGCAGAGATTTAGCCAAACGTACTCCTTCTAGACCGCTAAGGGCAGTTTTAATTTCAAATCCCTTTTTCTCAAAAAATCGCTGTAATAAATCGTGAACTGTAGGATCATCGTCTATGACTAAAATTGTATTTTTTTTGGCAGAGTCATTATTTTTAAGAGGAAAATTTTCTTGAGGTTGATTAGACTTTTCTTTGTTTGTATTAACTACTTGAACTGGAAGATTAATTGTAAAGCTAGAACCTTTGCCTAATTCACTTTCTACCTTTATATCTCCTCCCATCATCTGACAGAATTTTTTGGTGATGGCTAAACCCAAGCCAGTTCCACCATACTTGCGGGTAGTTGAAGCGTCAGCCTGACTAAAAGCCTGAAACAGCTTGCCCATCTGCTCTTGATTCATGCCTATGCCTGTATCAGTAACTTTAAAAGCAAGGTATTTATGATCTTTTACGGTGTTGCAAGTCACATTTAGAGCGATCGTGCCATTTTTAGTAAATTTGCTGGCATTACTAAGAAGATTAAATAAACTTTGACGCACCTTAGTCAGATCGGCGTGCATTACATCAAGGTCATCAGCCAAATTGAATTTTAAAGTATTACTATTTTTTTCAATTAAAGGGCGAATCGTAGATACTGTCTCGTCAACCAAACTCTTAATTTCAAAAGTTTCCAAGTATAGTTCCATGCGACCTGCTTCAATTTTAGAAAGGTCGAGAATATCGTTAATTAGAGTGAGCAAGTGTTTACCTGCACCATGAATCTTCTTTAGATCGGGAATAAAATCATCTTGTCCAATATCCTCTGCTTCTTCTACAAGCATCTCACTATAGCCAATAATGGCATTCATGGGAGTACGCAGTTCATGACTCATGTTGGCTAAAAACTGGCTTTTTGCTTGGTTAGCTTTTTCTGCCTCAGTCATGGTTTTTGCTAATTCGGCGGTCCTTTCTCTAACTCTGATTTCTAAATCTTTTTTTTGCTGTACCAACTCTACTTGAGCCTGGCGCAAGCTTTTTAAAGTCCGAGAAAGCTTATTAGTTCGATCTTCTACTCTATTTTCTAATTCCTGATTTAACTTGAGCAAAGAGCCTTCTACTCTTTCCCGTTGCATAATTTCTTTTTTAAGCATTCGGTTTTGCCCTTCTAAGGTTCGGGCAAGGTTACGCAACTGTAGCTGCACCCTAACTCTGGCAAGCACTTCCTCTCGCTGAAATGGCTTAGTTATGTAGTCAACTGCACCGATCGCAAAACCTTTAACCTTATGCTCGGTATCCGATAAAGCCGTCATAAAAATGATCGGAATATCAAAGGTATCGGGATTTGCCTTAATTCTTTGACAAGTTTGATAACCATCAATTCCAGGCATCATTACGTCTAGCAGAATTAACTCTGGCTTATAATACTGCACCTGCTCGATCGCCGTTTCCCCATCGATTGCCACTGCCACCTGAAAACCTGCTCTAGTTAAAGTTTCTGATAAAACTTCTAAATTATTATGATTGTCGTCAACAATTAAAATGCTGTGGGAATTTAAATTTTCCGTCACTTGTCTTACTCCATTAAGCATGATTTTATTAGTAATTTGCTAAGTCGGTATGTCGTGAAATAGTTTATAAAAACTGTTCTATAAAAGATTTGATTTGCCTTAATCTAAATCCCTTGGCTAAATCTCTCAGGGTTTGGGTAAAAGGTCTAAACTGGGGGTCTAGCTCTTCGATGCGATCGATTTCTTTAAGCAAATCGTTAATTAAACCTTTTCGACTTAGATCGAGAAGAATATTAACTTCCTCAGTAGAAGGAGGAATAATTTCTCCATCTTGAACCGCCAAAGCTAGATCTTCAGAGGCTTTTCCTGGTTCGGTGATTGACTCTCCCTGTTCATAGATCCACTCTAAATTGAGATGCTTTTGCAGTAACTGTAAAAGAACTTCTTGCTGTACTGGTTTAGGTAAAAAATCATTAGCACCAGCCTCAAGGCTTTTTTGGCGATCGCTTTCAAAGACATTAGCCGAAGAGACAATTACGATTAAATCAGGGGATATTTCAGAAGAGGTGCGTAAGCGTGCCAGCATTTCATGTCCATCCATTACGGGCATGGCTAAATCGGTGATAACTACATCTGGCTGCCACTCTATTGCTTTGGCGATACCTTCAGAGCCATTTTCTGCTTCCATCGTTTCAAACCCTATTGGTTCTAGTAAGTTGACCACTACTGAAGTGTTTTCCCAGCGATCGTCCACCACTAATATTTTTCTTCTAGCACCCTTAAGCGAGACTTGCCCTTGCGCCTGAAGGCGACGCGGGCTTCCTCGCTTAAATCCAATAATTTTTCCAACAGCAGCAAGACGATTTGTTTCTTGCCAACTAGATGTTTCTTTTAATTCAATCTCAAACCAAAAAGTAGAGCCTTGATTTAGCTTACTCTCTACCTTTAGTTCTCCTCCCATCATCTCGACCATTTTCTGACTAATGGCTAACCCCAAGCCTGTGCCTTCTGATTGTTTTTTGACGCTACCTACTTGTTCAAAAGGCATAAAAATTTTGTTGACATCTTCAGGATTCATGCCAATACCGCTATCTTCTACTGCAAAACGAATACGACGTAGAGACAAGGCATGCCTTGTCTCTACAGCACGCCTTGTCTCTACGTCGTGATTTTCGACTATTAACCTGACGCTCCCTGTTTCGGTAAATTTGACTGCATTACTTAACAAGTTCATTAGTACCTGACGCAATATTTTCTCATCAGCCTCTACACCTAAAGGTAAATTTGGATCGCTTTGGTAACTAAAGTTAATTCCTTTTTGTTCAGCTTTGATCTGACAAATTTCGACTACCCCTTGGACGAAAGAAGGAAAATGAAGCTCAACAGGATGAAGCTCCATTTTGCGTGCTTCAATCTTAGAAAGATCTAAGATATCGTTAATTAAGGTTAGTAAATGCGTTCCACATTGATTGATAATATCTACCCCTTTTCGCTCTTTATTTTCTAGAGAGCGAGACTGCTGAAGAATCTGAGCATAGCCCAAGATACCGTTGAGGGGAGTTCTTAATTCGTGACTCATATTGGCTAAAAATTCGCTTTTGGCTTGGTTAGCAGAGTCGGCAACTTCTTTGGCTTCTTTTAGCTCGGTGGTACGTTCTTCCACTCGCTTTTCTAATTCAATATTAGTTTCGGCTAAAGCATTAAAAGAAGAGCGTAGCTGATCTGCCATGCGGTTAAATGAACTGCCTAAAACGCTAAGTTCATTAA
Source organism: Waterburya sp. (assembly GCA_965218345.1). GTDB lineage: Bacteria > Cyanobacteriota > Cyanobacteriia > Cyanobacteriales > Xenococcaceae > Waterburya. The sequence continues at coordinate 1,595,606 of CBDCKS010000002.1, read as the reverse complement.
CTTTAATTTTTTCATCTACTTTTTGATCTAATTTACCGCTGGCGATCGCTTCACTTGCCTGATTAAGCTGTAAAATCGGTTTAGTGATCCAGCGAGAAGTATAAAAACCAGAGGCGATCGCAATTCCTAATGCCAATAGACACAGCATAATCGTCGAGCGAGTATTAGCATCGATCTGAGCCATAAAATCAGATTCAGGCACGGCTATAACTACTATCCAATCTAATCCTAGTTCGTCTTGCCAGGGAGCTACCTGAACAAACTGACGCTCGCCATTTAATTCAAAATCAAGTTGTTGAGAGGTTTTAATTTGATTCAGATTGCCAAACTTTTGCTCTAAATACTGAGCAGTATTTTTAATTAGGGGATCTTCACTTTCAATCGCTTTTAAACGTTTTGGTTTACCTGCGACGATTTGAAATGGTTTTTCATCGGCAGAATCGCCAATTAATAAACCATCTCGCTCCATAATAAAAGTCTTACCTTTAGGACTCACCTGGAGATTACGCAAAAAATCGCTAATTTGTGAAAGCTGCTGTTCGATTGCTACTACTCCCACTAGCTTTTGATTCTCATCATAAATGGGACGACTGGCAGCTACAGATAAAATATAGGGTTCTACTTCCCAATTGTAAACAGGACTCCAGGTAGGCTTACCCTTGGCGATCGCAGCTTGATACCAACCTTCTTGTTCAAAAGGATAACTGCCAATATCTTCTAGTACTTTAGTCCGATTACCTCGATCATCTGTTTCCCAGATATACACATGATCGTTTTTATTTTTCTGCTGATTGATTACGCCAATGATTGGCGGTTTATCGTCATAATAATACCCAGATGAAACCAAGTCTCCTGATTCAAAACCATAAAGCACATAGCCAATATCAAATAACTGCATCTGCTTCCAAAAAAGCTGTCCTAGCTGTTTGAAATCTTTAGCACCCAAAATTTTCATCTCAATTAAATCTGATTCGATCTGCACTACTTTGGGAGGACTAACCAGGTAGCTATCTAAATGCTGATCGATACGACCACTAAACTCATTACGTAATCGACTAGCTAGTTCATTTACTGCCTTTTGTCCATTACGTAAAGAAAAATATCCAGTCAATCCCACTGCCACAAATATCTGCAATACAAAAGGAATAATCAGAACGCTGCGTAATTTGACCTTTCTTCGTACAGCTAGGCTTTCTTCAGATTGGATATTTTGTAATTTAGAAGTCATTAATTATTGATTCGATAAAATTTTATATATTCTCTTGTCAATATGATGCCCAAATCAAACTTAAAAACTTACAAAAAAAAGCCAACTATAGATTAGCTTACTCAAAATACGAAAACTATTATTAAATATTATTTGTTTACTTAGAATTAAACTATAAAGAAAGCCTCCCGACTGCAAATCTAGAGGCTTCCTAAGTTAAAAACTTAAGTCAAGTATACCAATGACCAACGGTAACGAAAATAATCGACTTGATAAAATCGAGGCTATTTTAGAAAGAATTGCTTCAAGAGATGAGGAAAATCAGCCTACCATTCTCAAAAGATTGATGGCAATTGAAAACAAAGTAGATAGTCCGATCAAAGATAATCAATAGTATTCCTCCGAAGTTGAGGAGTAGTTAATCCTTATCCTCGATCCCTTATTTGACTTTTACTTTTTTTCCGTAGTTTGGGCAACCAAAGCAGAATTACAACTATAGAATTAAAGGTAAATAAATATACTGGTTGTGCTGCTAGTTCAACAGACCATTGCGTTAAAGCAAAAATATTAAATGTTCCCGCAGTCCAAAACATCATCCAAGAAAATAGATCTTCTGAATCTGGTTCTAAATAAGACTTTTTAATCGTTGGTAATGCCCCAAGAGAATCGATCGCAATACTAATAGTAATGGCAATTAAAGGAGAATCATATATTTGCCAGAGAACAATACTAATTAATGCACCTAAAAGGCAGGTTTGATCGAAGGTATTCCAACCGCCTTCACCAAATTTAAGAGATAGAATTGCAATGGTTATTTGACAAACCGCATAAGCACTCAAAAGCCACATAGTTTCTCTCGCACCAGCGTCATAGTTGCTAATAGCCAAAACTATGCCTAATGATGCCCAGATCGACCAGCTTGCACGATTAGGACTGGTTTTTCCTTGACAAATAGTAATTATGTAAGGGATAAACCCCAATAAAGAGAATATTCCTGCACCTAATCCCGCAATAGTTTTCCAGTCAGACATAATAAACTCCATTAGCAACTTTTCAAAATATAGCGATACGTACTTGTATTAGGACACTTATTACTCGTTACTCATTACTTACAAGCAATTTGCTTTTCTGTCCTAACCTAATCCTGTACGGCTATAAATAGTGCTTGATAGTCTTAATTACCAAGCAAATTTAAAAAATATATTTATATTTAGTTAATGGCCCCTAATAAAGGGTGATAAAAGAAACATCAACTGCACCGTAGAATTGCTCATAATTGCGATCGCCCATTTCACCAGTGGCATTACCTTGCCCTGTAATTAATCGAGCTAAACGATGGCGGTGATAGCTAATTAGCTGTTGAGACAAAGACATATAGTTAACGGTTTGATTTTGAGCTAGTTCTCGATCTAGTTCGGCGATACTATGCCAGGGACACTTCATTACTGCATGATGGGCATTATGATAGCCAAAATTCAAGATCAGTAAATTAAGCACAGGATAGCGACGGGATACTAAGTTTGAATAAGTGTGTAATTGTTCATGGTCGAGATCGCGCTTTGGTAGCTTTGTTCCCGCGGAGAAAGCTTCATAAGTATGCTGAAAAGCATCTACGAAGCGCAATACTGTAATCATTCCCAGATAGGAGAGAAAATATAACAGCAGTGCTTTAACAGAGAAAATTCCTAATAAAATAAAAGCAGTTAATCTAATCGCAAAAATAAAGCTAATTCGTTTAACCTGTTCGGGTTTTTGCCAATCTTTGATAATTCTTTGCCAGCGCGCCCAAAAAGCAACTATGGGAAAGTAACACCACTCAAAGATAAAGACAACTTTCCGAATTGAAGGTGGTAATTTGCCGATGGCATCAGCAATATCAAAACTAAATACATCAACTCTATCAACATGATGAGCTATATGTTGGAGGGTTAAAGCTTGTAAACCATAGTAACAGCCTCCATTCATCCATACCATTAGCTGACCAAAGATAACGTTACGACGACGATCTTTAAAAATCGTACCGTGCATAAATTCATGAGCAAGGTACGCTGAATAAATTAAGCTATGAGTCAGAAATACTACGCCCAAAATATTCAGCCAACCGTTAGCCACCATGAGTAAAGCTATCCCGCCCATGTATCCCAACAAGCTATAGGCAATGGCAATTTCATTCCAAAACGTCTTTTGCTTGCTTACGTAGGAGCGATAATTAAAAGAGAGAGTAGCAATAGTCATGGTGAAGTTACCCTTAGTTGCAATTAATAAAATTTGCTAGATATCAGTAAGATAGGCTGTTGATCGTGTTGTTTACACTTTCTGCTTTAGTCTCCAAAGACTCAGACATAGTTTGTGTGGCTTTTTTTTGAGCCAGTTCTAAACATTCAAGACGAATCTCTCTAAATAGACGTTGCTGTAGTTCCACAAAAGTGCGAAATCCTTCTTCTGCCCAAGCTTTCATCTGTTTTTCCGAAGCTGAACCATATCTTACTGCCATATTTAAGGCATTCAAGGCAAATTCGCTATGCTCTACTTCAACTCCAGTACCATTGTGCTTACTGTGAATAAGAATCCAAGACCAAGGTAGATAACGATGATCGTTAATTAATACAGGTTTTGCTTCTTGTCTGAGGTAGCGATCAAAACCAATTCCTTCATTTTCGTAACGCACTACCATGTCCAGTAAAGCATATTCGCGATCGCCAAGCATCTCAGAAGCCATGTGAAATCCCATTGCCCTTACCATAGAAGCCTCATCATCTATTTTTCCTTCATAGGTTGAGATGACATCACGGATAACTTCTTGTAGCCAGCTAGGAACTTGAGCAAACTGATTACGTTCTTGAGGATTTAACTCAGCATAGTCACCTACGGTTTTGACGGCAAACTGTGCTAAAGCTCGATGCACTGGTGTATTGTTTGCTCCTTCATCGGCTGCTGCGGACATTACTTGAGCCGCAATATCCATACCTCGATCTGCTTCTTCTTTGACTATTAGTTCAGGATTATTAAAAGTATAGCGAGATAGACCAATAGTACTAGCTAATCTAGCAATCATTGCCGAGGCATAACCATTGAAATGGCTGTATCTTTGAAAGAATAAATAAAGGGCAAGAGGATCTTCAACAACTAAACGCAGAGTAGAGGTGATAGTAGCTTCAATTTGCTCAAAATCAAATAGGTCGTGAAAAAAATCTTCAGAAAAAGTAGCCATCTTCTATATATATTTATTTATGTTATCGGTAATGTAAGAGATTAATTTTCTCTTCTCTATGGCAATTTTCTGTGCTTTTAAATAAATAAACTGTGATCACAATAGATAAAAATTGATTTTAAGATCATTGACAAAGACATAAAAATTAGATAGAAATTGACGATTTTGCTAAAAATAAACATTATTACTGAGGAATAAAGATGTTTTTTTAAAATTAAGATAAATTATCAAGCAATAAATATATTGTTTTCAATAAACAAGACAATTGGTACGATCGCAATCACAAAATAAAATTAATTTAGCTATCAAACTGTCAGGCGTTTAATTTAATTAACCTGTTATTAATCCTCTAGAAGTAACGATCAAAAATTTAAACAAAAAAGCAGTCCTGCATCATTGCCTGCTTGAGCAATTCTTGATATTTTGCTGCACTAATTACACGAGAGCCAAAACGCTCTAAATGAGGATTTTGCATTTGAGCATCAAAGACAATATATTTTCGATGACGCAGATGCTCGACTAGTTTGACCATTGCCACTTTTGAACCTTCGCTCTTGCGATAAAACATCGATTCACCGATAAATGCTCCTTCGATCGCAATACCTAATATTCCGCCTGCAAGCCGATCTCCCTGCCAAGTTTCAAAACTATGCGCCCAGCCTGCCTGATGTAGAGCAAGATAAATTTGGATTAAATCTTCAGAAATCCAGGTTGTGTCGCGATCGGCGCAGCCTTCACAAACTGATTTAAAATCCCGATCGATTGCTACAGAGAAACGTTCTTGGTTTAATACGCGTTGTAAAGATTTAGGGTAACGAAAGCGATCGTCTAAAGGTATTAAGGTACGCTGGCGACTAGAATACCAGTCTAACTGTCCATGATCATCAGACATTAAAAAGTAACCCTGACTATACCCTTCAATTATTGAAGAAACATCAATTTTCATCTTTACTACTATTATCTATTTCCAAATGGAGATGTTTCAATTTAAAAATAACTGTATTAAATTATTAATTACTCATAATATTAAGGAATTAATAACTTCTATAAATTCAACATAACAGAACAAACTATGAAAGACTCTCCTCAACCAATTGCTCCCATCACTTTGCCAGATGTAAAGCATCCAGAAAAAGAAGAAGAATGGCTCAAAAACTCTTTACACAAGTGGCTAGATGAGGAGTTTTTACCCGAAACGGTTAATGGCAAAATAGCTCAAAGGGCATCAAAGATCTTTGTACGTCAGCGTATGGAGGGAGAAAACGACTTGGGTTCATTAGTGATTGCTATCATTGCTGAAATGCGAGCTTTTGATTTTAGTCGCAGTTTTTATAGCGAATTTGCCGTCGCTAATGCCGTAAGTGATTTAATTTTAGCTAGTCTAGGTATAGATCGCTGTTGCGGTGGATAACTTCAATAATCATTGAGCAATGAGCAAATTTAACTGGACAAATGATTGGAAAAATCGGGCATCAAAAAATATAGATGATGCTACGCGACATTTAAAAAATCTACTTCCTGTCGATCGAGTTGCTAAAAAGGCAATGGACTGGTTTAGCGTTAGTGATGAAAAAGTAGCAGAGATTCTTACTACCGTTAGAGCCAAATTGCCGACAACAGAAGCATTACTAATTGGGAAACCTCAAGCTGGTAAAAGCTCAATTGTTCGAGGTTTAACTGGCGTATCAGCAGATATTGTTGGGCAAGGATTTCGCCCCCATACTCAAAATACGCAAAGGTACGCTTATCCTTCTGAAGATCTACCTTTGCTGATCTTTACAGACACTGTGGGATTAGGAGATATCGATCAAAATACCCAAACTATTATTGAAGAACTAGAACAAGAATTAAAACAGGAAAGTCGATGTGCCAGAATTCTAATTTTGACGGTTAAAATCAGTGACTTTGCGATCAATACTTTACGACAGGTAGCCGAAGAGTTACGCCAAAATCATCCGACTATTCCTTGTTTGCTAGTAGTTACTTGCCTACATGAGGTTTATCCTGGCGATGTGGGAGATCATCCAGAATATCCCCCAGATTATGAAGCTGTTAACCGCGCTTTTGAGGCAATTAAAAAAGACTTTGGGCAGCTTTGCGATCGCGCTGTTTTAATTGACTTCACTTTAGAAGAAGATGAATATCATCCAACTTTCTACGGTTTAGAAGCGTTAACAGATGCTTTGGCTGAATTACTTCCAGAGGCAGAATCACGAACAATCTATCAGCTACTAGATAATACCGGTGGAGATGAACTAGGCAATCTTTATCGAGATACTGCTCGACGTTATTTGGTAGCCTTTTCTACTATTGCTGCAACCTTGGCTGCTGTTCCTCTACCTTTTGCTACCATGCCTGTTTTAACTGCATTACAAATATCTTTAGTAGGACTATTAGGTAAACTGTATGGACAGACTCTATCTCCTTCTCAAGCTGGAGGAATTGCTAGTGCGATCGCTGGTGGCTTTTTTGCCCAGGCTATAGGCAGAGAACTAATTAAATTCATTCCTGGTTTTGGTAGCGTTATCGCAGCATCATGGGCAGCAGCTTACACTTGGTCTTTAGGAGAGGGTGCTTGTGTATATTTTGGAGATTTGATGGGGGGTAAAAAACCCGATCCCAAAAAAATTCAGTCAGTCATGAAAGAATCTTTTGCCTCTGCCAAAAAGCGATTTAAAAACGTTCAGAAGTAGTGAATATTTTTTAGAGAAACAACAAAAATTGTAAAACTCTGAAATGTTTATTATAAAAGGCTTTGAGAAAAATAGCCCAAGAAATATAAATAAAATATTAAATACTATCCTGAAAATTGGCTAACTATATTTATTTAGTCAGCGGTACACCGCCTTGAAAAGGAGGAGCGACCCCTAAAGGGTTCAACATCGGAAAGCATTCCCTTGCGCCTAACGGCCTTCCGCGGTCATTAATATAACCTAATCAATAAAGATAGACATAACCGCAAAAGTGATCTATGTTGTTGGCATTATTTAATTATGCGTTGATAATTGTCTAAAAGACTGATATCAAGAATATAAGCTTTGTTTTCTCTTTTAAAGCCTATAAGAGATTTTTATCCTCAATTTACTTATTAAAATTATGCACATTGCTTCTGCTAAAATTTTAGTCGTAGATGACGACCCTGCAATTCGTAATCTAATATATCGCTTTCTTAGTCAAAAAGACTATTTGCTTGAGTCGGCTGAAGATGGGCAAACTGCGTTAAAAGTTTTTGAACAGTTCAATCCAGATTTAGTAATACTTGATGTTAATCTTCCAGACGCATTAGGGTATAACTTATGTGAGGAAATGCAGCGTCATACTGATGTGTTTATTTTGATGCTTACTAGCCGTGCTGATGCTGCTGACAAGAAAGAAGGATTTTTGAAGGGTGCTGATGATTATCTCACTAAGCCTTTTGATCTTCAGGAATTAGAGTATCGAGTCAAAGCTATTTTAAAAAGACAAAGAACAGTTACAACCTCGGAAAAGCAACCATTAGTATTTAGCAATATGGTTATAGATCCAGTTCGCCGAGAAGTAAAAATAAACGATAAGTTTATTTTACTTACGGCGTTAGAATTTGACTTACTACATTTTCTCGCTACTCGCCCAGGACGAGTCTGGCGCAGAGATGAGCTGATTCAAAATGTTTGGGATTATGATTATGTCGGCGATCAAAGAGTTGTAGATGTTCACATAGGTCAAATTCGTAAGAAAATTGAGGTTGATGCTGCTGAACCTTCTTTTATTCAAACCGTACGTGGTGTTGGCTATAAGTTTGAGGTAGATGCAACTCCGAGTGTCGTGTAAAAAGTGTTGTGTACAAAAATCTTTGATTAAATCTTTTAATTAAAAGTATTAATAATTGCTTCTTTGATTGCTTGTTGTTGCTCACTGTCATAACCCCAGCGTTGTAAAAATTCTTGATAATCTCCTCGTCCAGCTTCAATTGTCATCTGTAACTTCTGCAATTCATTTTCGATGGACTCTGATTTAAGAAGTTGAATTAACTTGCAAGTACGCTCTTGAACTTTTTGTGAACCTTTGGCGTTTTCTAAATCATGCTGGCGATCGTGAGCAACAATCATCGCTGAAGACATAGCCAGATTTTTAACTAATAGTTCGTTTGCTGTTTCTGGAGAAGATTTTAAAGCATCGATAACTCCTGGAGAAGGATTATCTGCTAGGTTAAGCTCACTGGTTAAGTAAGCCACAAAAAACCCCCTTCCTCCGTTTTTCGTCTCGATCGTGGATGTTACTTCTTGTTCAATTTCAGCTTCACTTAATTGAGCAGCATTCATTTTATCCATGAGGGCTTGAGTGGTGGCGATCGCCTGGGGAAATGATAACGTTTGATTGGTCATATACTTTAGATGTAAATTATTTGTTAAAACCGCGCATTTTACCTGGGTTGAGTAAGCCGTATGGATCTATCTTCTGTTTAAAAGCTACTTTTTGCGGATCGATCTGTTTGTTGCCACCGTCTTCAATAGTGTAAACATGGGGATTGGCAATAAATGCCCCTTGAGATTCATGATTGCGAATAATCTCATTTAACCTGGCTTCGGTAGTGTAGCGAATTAGCTGCAAGCCCGCAGGAACAGCTTTGTCTCCCGCCCGTAAAAATTCTAAATGAATCATAATTTCATCCCCAGCTCGATACAGTTGCTCTAGTCTATCGAGGGTGAAATAGAAAGTTTGTAAATAAGTTAAGTTGCTATCGACATTGCGAGCATGAAGAGTAGTGTGATTCCAGGTAAACTCTAATAAGCTCGTACCTTTGATTGCCTCAGATGCCGTTTTACTATAGGTTATTTCTCCTTGATATTCTCTGACTAAATCTTGGAGAGGAGTAAAGTCATACTCCGACACCATCAGCAAAGCGCAATGTTTTCCTGCGGGTAAATAGTTCTGTAGGGCAGCAAAATAGCGAGTAATTGGTGCAGCATGAATACTAACTAGTTTTTTGACAATACCATTGCTGTCGCTTAATGCCTGTCCAAACTTAGCAGCAGTTATAAAGTCAGCAAATACCACAATTACTTCTTGCCAAGGATAAGCAGGGGCGAGAGGAATTTCTAATTCGGTGATAATTCCCGTTGTACCATAAGCATGAAGCACTTTTTGTACCTCATCTCCAGACAGTTCCATAACTTGAGGCTGTGTTTCTAAAGTTACTATGCGTACTCGTCGTAGATTGCCGCGATCGCCGATCTGTCCATAGTTAACCGAACCCATGCCCGCACTACCACCGCTAATAAAGCCACCAATGCTAGCCGTACGATAGGTAGAAGGAGCCATACGCAGTTCCCAACCTATTTCTCTCGCTTTTTTATCAAAAGCTGCCATCTTGACTCCTGGCTGGACACAGGCTATTCCAGACTTCAACCACTTGATTTGATTCATTTTAGAAGTATCTAAGATAACGCCACCTTCTAGCGGTATGCACTGACCATAATTGCCTGTTCCAGCACCTCTAACTGTTAAGGGAATTTTGTGCTTGACGCAAGTATGGACAACTTTTACCACTTCCTCTTCTATGGTTGGAAAAACAGCTAATTCTCCCCGCTTATTCTGCAATTGCTTTGTCAAAATAGGACTGAAGTGATAATAATCTAAAGATAGTTTAGCTAAACGATCGCGATCGCTAATCGTTTCAATTCCTTCTAACTCCTGGGCAATCTCTTGATAATTTATATTTGTTTTAATATTCATTACTGCTCTAATTGTCCTAACTGTCCAGTACAGACAAGGCATGCCTTGTCTCTTCTAAAAACCGTTTCTAAATTTTTCCCCTTGATTTATTGGAGTGCTAAGGCTAGATCCATTGCTATTTGCGGGACTTCCCTTCTGCTCAACACTAGGCTGCTGCAATAATATATATATAACACCAATAATTAAAGTAATCATAGCGATCGCCAAACTGGCGATTTCTAAACTAGAAATATTTCTATACTCTGGCTTTTTGGCATTTAGCTGAGATTTAATCTGACTTTGTTTAGATAGATTTACTTTTACTGGCATCAATTGATGATCTAAAGCAACAGCATGACCTATATTTTGTCCTCTACTCTTACTGGTATTTTGATTGATGGCATTGACAACTAGAGGTGAAGAGATAATATTTTTAGGCTGAACTGCTTCTGAAGTTTCCCAATTTATATTTTCATTAACGGCAATGGACTGATTTTCCACTTCAAGATTATATAGAGTATCTAGAGCTTGTAAAACTTCTGTTGCCGACTGAGAACGCTCATCAGGTTGATACTTTGTCATTTGAGTCAGCACTTGAGCCAATTGGGGACCAACATTAGCTAAAGATTCCCAAATTAATTCTCCTTTTTCATCATCTTCTAAATCTATAGGTACAATTCCTGTAAGTGCCTGGATGCCGATCGCGCCCAACGCATATAAATCACTTGCGGGTAGAGGCTTTCCTCTAGCTTGTTCTATAGGCATATAGCCTTGTGTTCCCACTGCCACTGTTAATTGATTAGCGTTTGCTTGTCCATGTAATACCTCTTTAACTGTACCAAAATCTACTAAGACTAATTTGTTGTCAGAATCACGGCGAATCAAATTGTCTGGTTTAACATCACGGTGAATTACCCCTTGAGAGTGAATAAATTGTAAAACATTCAAACCATCTTTTAACAATTCAATAACTTGTGTTTCTGTCCAAGCTTGAGCATTAGTTAACTTCTGTGCTAGAGTTTGACCTTGAATATATTGCTGAACTAAATAAAACTTTTCTTCTTCTTCAAAATAAGCTAGAAGCTTAGGAATCTGTTCGTGATGTCCTAATATGTGTAAAGTAGACGCTTCAGTGTAAAACAAACGACGAGCTACTGCTAAAAGCTTTGAGTCTTCACCGCTAGGAGACAGTTGTTTAACAACACACTTATTTTTTCCTGGTAGCTGAGTGTCTTCTGCTAAATATGTTCTGCCAAATCCTCCCTTAGCAATATACTCAATAACTTTATAACGAGAGCCTAAAATTTTTCCCTTCACAGTCGAGTACAAATTTAAATTTTGTTATCGTCAAGGTACAGGAATATATTAATCCCAAATAAACAAATTCATGATAACTAAGTCTTTTCAGTAAGATGACGACTTGTATTCGAGGTGGCGATCGCTCTCAAACCGAGCTTTGACATTTTTTAAGTATTTTTGACCAACGGTCACAGCAGAGGTCAGACCCCCTAAAGGGTTCAGCAGTCGCTCTTTGTTGGAAACCAACAAGACCGCGCTGCTTCACCGCGTCGCCTGGGGAAACCCCAGACGTTTATGTCGGACGTGGCGGAGTAATCTGTGACTAGTTTATGTTTAATAAATTACAAACTGTATATCCTTGATTAAATTACTCTTCCGGTTTATTTGTTAATTTGAAGTTAGAAAAAGCAAGATTAGACAAGTCTAAGCAAGAAAAAAGAAGTAATTGATTAGCGATATTTTATATATTGTGATTATTGAACAATTTTGATAGGAGCGATCGCGCAGAATACGGACAAAACACAGCTAAGTGCAAACATCTCAACATACTTACCATCAAGCACTCTAATTGATTCAAAAAAATAACGCAATTTATACGTAAAGTAAAGGAAGGAATTAAAATGAAATATCGTCAGCTTGGAAGTACCGACACAAAGGTATCAGCTTTAGGTTTAGGCTGCATGGGAATGTCCGGTGTTTATGGTGGTAAGCAAACAAATAAAACCGAAAGTATCGCTACTATCCGTCATGCAGTCGAACTTGGCATTAACTTTCTTGATACAGGGGATTTCTACGGTTCGGGACATAATGAACTATTAATTGGTCAGGCTATAAAAGATTTACCCCGCGATCGAGTATTTATCTCGGTCAAATTTGGGGGACTTCGTAACTACGATGGTGAATTTTTGGGCTTTGATAACCGTCCTGTGGCGGTGCGTAACTTTCTTACCTATAGTTTGCAAAGATTGGGTGTCGATTATCTAGATTTATACTATCCCGCTAGAGTCGATCCTGATGTGCCAATCGAAGACACGGTAGGAACTTTAGGCGAATTAGTTGCAGAAGGTAAAGTTCGTCATATTGGCTTGTCCGAAGCGGGGGGAGATACTCTTCGTCGCGCTCATGCCGTTCATCCTCTGGCAATGCTGCAAACAGAATACAGTCTCTGGACGCGCAGTCCTGAAACGGATGTATTACCCGTATGTCGGGAATTAGGAATTAGTTTGGTGGCATATTCTCCTTTAGGAAAAGGCTTCTTGACAGGTGCAATCAAAAGTCCCGATGACTTCGCTCCAGATGATTTTCGACGAAATGTTCCTCGTTTCCAAGGAGAAAATTTTCAGCATAATTTAGAATTGGTCGATAAGGTCAAAGAAATTGCTCAAGAAAAAGGCTGCACCGCAGCACAGTTGGCTTTAGCTTGGCTGTTGGCACAGGGAGAAGATATTATTCCCATTCCAGGTACAACCAAAAGCCATCGGGTTGAAGAAAATGCTCGAGCAACAGAAATCAAATTAACTCCAGAAGATCTCAGTCGCATTGATGAAATTGCACCTCATGATTTTGCAAAAGGAACTCGCTATCCTGAAGCTATGATGTCAACACTCAATGTGTAATAGATGAGTTCATAACATAGAGAAAATATAAAGGAATAAAAAAATGACAGCGATCGACAACATTAATAACAAATAACAAGGCAAAGATCGCTCTGGTAACAGGAGCGAATAAGGGACTCGGTTTTGAGATTTCGCGCCAGCTCACTCAAAAGAGCTGCACAGTTCTACTCGGCGATCGCTATATAGATCGTAGCGCGGTGGCGGCTGAGAAGCTTAAGGATATTGGAGACGTGCAGCCAATTGAAATTGACTACGAGCGTCATGATACAATAGAATGCGCCGCTAAAACGGTTGAAGATAAGTTTGGCAGGCTCGACATTTTGGTCAACAATGCGGGTATATTCGATCCTATAGACACATCTACGATCGTGAGTTTGCGGACTTCGTCCGGATATTCGTTGGCGTAGGCATAAGCAATCTGCCCGCCTAAATCATGCCCGACTAGGTAAATTTGGTTGAAACCAAGCTGCTGAACTAAAGCATGAGTATCTTGGGCTAAAGTGCGCCGATCATATCCTGTGGCCGGTCTACTAGAATTACCCAAGCCACGATTGTCTGGAGCAATCACTGTATAGTGTTGAGCAAGATTTGATATCACATTCCGCCACTCGAACCATGTCGTAGGCCACCCATGCAGCAGCACAACAGGATCCCCCTGTCCAGCACGAATATAGTGCAATGGCTTTGTTGCATGAAGAAAAATTGAGCATCGAAATGAGGCTAACAGAGTCATGGATTTATAATTCAACGACATAACTCTCAGGTTTGCAAATTTGAATCATTCGATTAAGAGCAGAACATTGCAAGAATAGTTCTACTGCCTGATTATCGAACTGGCGAGAAGCCAACTTGCCTCCGAAGATGCATTTGAGGCGAAACATGGTGGTTTCAGCTAAAGAACGGCGATGGTAACCACTTTCTCTTTTCCATTTTTTACGTCCCATTTTACGTATCGCTCTTAAGTTCTCATCTCGTGGTAGTGGTGGAGCTTTACAATTACCATGTTGAGAGATCTTTGTGAGAGGAAATGCTTGGGTTTCCCAAGCTGATTCCACTCTCACGGTGGCATTTTTGCGTGGCGGAATTGTTGCCCTTGATTGTCTTTGCTTGAAGCTCCCCAAACGTCTTGATACTGTACTGTGGTCAGGAACAGGTAGATCTAGACTCATTAGTTCAAATAGTGATGATACAAATCCTTCGGTCTGTCTTCCTGCCAAAGAAAAAATGCTTTTAACGGTACTCATCGTTGCGATCGCCATATCACTATAAGTTTGAGATGCTCCTTTTTTACCTGTTTTCTTTTTGACTAACCATTGTTCTAAAACATCTTCATCTAACCAAAATGTTAGACTTGCTCGTTGTTTTAGTCCTGCGTTATACTCAGACCGCGCAAGGCGGTCGCTCGCAAGCACCTGAATGTATTCAGGTGAACGAGCGACCAGTTGCGAATGCGCTATTGATTCTTCATTAGTAGGTTTTGGTTGTGGTTAACTTGCTAACAAGCGACGGCGGACAGCTCGAATGCATTCGAGCTTCCGTGCGCTTCAATCTACCATTTTCAAGTTTCTACCCTTCGCAACTCTATTTATGCAACAACGCCTAGTGCAATCGCACACCATTCACATCTGCTGTACTGCTGATAAATTCTTGATTAACATGGGTAGCATCGCTTTGAGTCATGGTTGTTCTCTCTCGATGATGTTTATACTCTTATGATACTTTGCCTAGAAGGGGACAAACTAGGCAAAGTAATTGATTTGTATTTCGACAACCAACTTAAGACGGGACAAAAAGAGGAATTAGTTCGCGAGTCTTAATCGAGAACTAAGGTTTGTTCTTCTCTTCTAGATCGGAGTATAAATCTGACCAACTGTCTCGAAGGGCATCAATTGATTTTTGAAGCTCATCAATTTGATTTCTTCTGATGACCATCATTACTCCTTGAACATGAGACTCTGTGCCAGCAGCCCCTAGATGCTGATAACGAGAAAGTTGACCTGACTCTTTTTTCGAGGGAAAGATTGCTTCTTTTGCCTGTAATTTATAGTACCAGTAAGCTTTGTACTGACCTCGCGCTTGATAACGAGCCAGATGACAACCTTTAGGTGCGACTTCTCCTTCGGCAGAAATGATTTTAATCTGTTCTTCGAGAGTAGCAATGGTCGTTAATAATCTTTCAGCACGGTTGATTTTATCGAGTTGGTTTGCCTTTTTCGTTTTGGCAGACATGATTGAAATTCACTCTGAAAAACTAATATAATCCTAGCATTGTTCGCGAAAAACAATCGCGAACAATATTGTTCCTCAATCTGTCCCACAATGAATTTAAGAGAACGTTGTTTGGCTGTATTTCAAGCAGGATATCAGCTTGGCAAAGATTCATTTCGTACTTTAGCTATAAAAACTAACCTCTCCAAGAGTAGTGTACACCGACTTTATCATCGAATAAAAAGGCGAAATCAATATCCAGAATCTTCTCTGTGGGAAAGCTCAGAGGGGCAGAAGTGGCTTCGCCTATTAGTTTTAGCTACTATTTTTATTTTTGCCCTTCAGGGCGGGATAGGCTGCGAGCGACTTTCTAGGTTCTTTCATTTGTTGCGTTTACAAAATCATATTGGAGTGTCGCCGACAGCCTTACGCAGCTTACGCGCCCGAATGGAATCAGCCATCATTGAATATCAACAACGGCAAAACGAAGTCCTGAGCCAAATCTCGTCTGATGTGGAAGTTTGTTTGGCAGCAGATGAAACCTTTTTTGAGGGGGTGATTCTGGTAATGCTGGATTTGCCGTCAGGCTATATCTTCGTAGAAGAAATAACCGAAGATTGTCAGTATGAGACTTGGCAACAAAGAATCATTCAGATTTTTCAACCATTGGGTCTAAAAGTTAAATATTTAGTCAGTGACCGAGCCAAAGCCATAATTAAATTAGCTTTGAACGATTTAGGAACTAATTCAATTTCTGATTTGTTTCATGTGCTGTATGACTTAAATCGAAGTATTGCCTTTGAACTTAATCGCTTGGGTAGTCGACTAGAAAAACAGATTTCAAGAGCGTTACGAGATCAGAGTAAACCAGAAATTATCAAAGAACTGGAGCTGAAAAAATTAAGACTACAGAAATCCCAAGTAAGCTATAACCATTGCTGTTACAGTATCAGCACTTGTTTACATCCGTTCGATATCAACTACAATACAGTTCAAACTACCGAGCTGGTTAAACAATCCCTTGAAAACATTCAAGGGACTCTTCAAAATATCTATACAACTCACCGATTACAAGACCCTCGTAGTGGTATTAGAAAGCTCAAAACCCAAATTCAATCTTTATCGGCAATCATTGATATTTGGTGGTCTTGGGTTGATGAATGTTTAGCCAACCAGGATTATGAGGTCAATGTTCGTTGTTGGGTTCGAGAGTATCTCCTTCCAGTTGTTTACTGGCAACAGCAAGCTTCAAGAACTAAAAATCCTCATTTAAGACAAGATTATACTGCTGCCAGCCATAGAGCCAACCAAATTTTTGAACAACACCCATTTACCCAGAACTTAAGCGAATCAGATCTAGAACAATGGTGGAATTGGAGTATTTGGATGGTTAGTAAATTCCAACGTTCATCTTCTGCTGTGGAAGGGCGTAACGGTTATTTGTCTCAAATCCATCACAACCGACGAGGATTGTCCTCTAAACGATTAAAAGTCGCTACGGTAATTCATAATTTTGCTCTCAAACGAAATGATGGTACTACTGCTGCGGAGAGACTATTTGGTCAACAATTTCCTGACTTGTTTGAATATTTAATGAAAAATATTGGTGAATTACCTCAACCGAGAAAATCGAGAAAATCATCCAAGCCCAAAACTTTTACCCTGCCTACTGTCCCGTCTTAAGTTGGTTGTCGTATTTCTTATCATTTGGGCTTCAAAATGGTATAAAAAATTACAAATTATTTAAAGCTGCACTTCGTCGTACAAACCTTATATTTCCGCCTAAAGAGGACTAACACACAGCAATTAGATACTTGCGACATTATTTATTTTACTTGTCGCGATAAACTTTTGCGTTTAAATTCATAGCTTGAGAAAAGTTTTAGATGAATACATAGTCTACGCTCATAGGCGGTCGCGAACTTGATGATCTTTTTTTGCCCACCAACGTAAATCGTCTCGAAATTATCGCCACTTCTTCTTTACCCTGTCGGGTGAAAATGATAACGTCGCGCTCTGCGATCGCTTCATCTAATATCGAAGCTAAGTTTTGTCGTAAGTTAGTGTAGTTTGTTTGTTTGGGTAGCATATTATAAGTACATATATTTGTACTTAATAGTAGCAAGGATTTGAAAAAATTTAATTAAAAAACACCCCGCCTAAACAAATTAGGGAGGTGTCTAACAAAATCAGTTACAAAGTTTTAGCTTTCAATCTTACATTCCTTTGGCAACTAGTTGAGCTAGGTCAACAACACGCTGAGAATAACCCCATTCGTTATCATACCAAGCAATGACTTTAACCATGTCGCCATCTAAAACTATAGTAAGTTGTCCATCAATAGTAGAAGATACGTCAGTACCTTTAAAATCAGAAGATACTAAAGGTAGATCGGTGTAACCTAAAATGCCTTTGAGTTCTCCTTCTGCTGCTTTTTTCAAAGCTCCATTAACTTCTTCGACAATGGTTTTCTTTTCAACCTGAGCCACTAAATCAACAACAGAAACGTTAGGAGTTGGAACACGCATGGCAATACCGTTGAGTTTGCCTTTAAGCTCAGGTAACACTAAAGCTACAGCTACCGCTGCACCAGTTGAGGTAGGTACAATATTTTCTGCTGCTGCTCTTGCTCTTCTAAGATCGCGGTGGCTAGCATCAAGAATACGTTGATCGCCAGTGTAGCTATGAGTAGTAGTCATAGTTCCTTTAATGATGCCAAATTGATCGTTGATCACTTTAACTACAGGAGCTAAACAGTTGGTAGTACAGCTTGCATTGCTAACAATATCAAATTCACCAGGTTTATAGTCTTTGTCATTAACACCCATAACATAGGTGCCGATGTTAGGACCACGACCAGGAGCAGTAATAACTACTTTTTTTGCTCCAGCTTGAAGATGTTTTCCTGCGCCTTCTGCATCGCGAAAGACACCAGTAGACTCAATCACAATATCAATATCCCATTCTTTCCAAGGCAAGTTTAAAGGATTGCGATCGGATGCGCACTTAATTGTTTTGCCATTGACAATTAAAGAGTTATTGTCATGACTAATATCCGCATCTAAAATACCCAACATAGTGTCGTACTTTAACAGGTGGGAGTTAGTTTTTGGATCGGAAGTATCGTTAATACCTACCAACTCTAAATTGGTGTCATTTTCTCTGCTTAATAAACACCTAACGAAATTACGCCCGATACGTCCAAAACCGTTAATTGCTACTCTGACCACTGCTTCTTGCCCTCTAAATTTTATTTAGGTTAATAGATTAAAACATTCTTAATAAGACTCATCATATCGTAAAGTAAGCATAATTCAAGACTCTATTTATAAATCAGTTTGGAGGTCTATAAAGGCTAAAAAAAAAGGTCAAATAGTTCGATAGACATTAATATAGATGAAGAAAATCGGAAAATGTTGTCTTTAAAGTAATTAAGCTCTTGTTTTTTCGGTAATTTCTCCAAATATATCTATTTGAAAAATAAATTTAATTATTTACGAGCTATTGTTTATACTTAAATTCAAAAAAATATTGTTATCATAGCCCGTATTGTTTAAAGCAATGTCAAGTCTTAGACTACTCAACATTAGAACAATAGAGTAATCTGTGACTCTTGAGCAGAATTTTTGTGTTATGGCAGGAGATAAAAGGGTGACAAAAATAGATTTAAATGGTAGACCATTTCACTTTATCGGTGTGGGTGGAATTGGAATGTCTGCTTTAGCATACATCGTTGCTCAACGCCAACTGCCAGTGTCTGGTTCTGATTTGCGTTCTAGTCATATTACCGATCGCCTAGAATCTTTAGGAGTTAAAATTTTTTATGGTCATGAGGCAGGTAATATCAATTCTTTTACTTCATCTCCTGGTAGAGAGCCTCAACCATTACCAGTAACTGCGGGAGGAGAAGCGGAAATTATCCCTGCCGTTGAGATTTTAAATGATTATGCTGACTCTTTACCTCAGGTTATTTGTTCGACAGCGATCGCCCTTACTAATCCCGAATATCAAGCAGCGGTGAAGCTAGGCTGCCCGATTTTTCATCGCTCCGATCTTTTAGCAGCTTTAATTGAACAGTATAAAGGAATAGCGGTTTCAGGAACCCACGGCAAAACTACTACCAGTAGCTTAATCGGCTATATGTTGCTAACAGGCGGTGTCGATCCAACTATCATTATTGGCGGTGAAGTTGATGCTTGGAATGGTAATGCGCGCTGTGGAGAGGGAGAATATTTAGTAGCCGAAGCAGATGAATCTGATGGCTCTTTGGTTAAACATCACCCTAATATTGGCGTAATTACCAATATTGAACTAGATCATCCCGATCGCTATCAAGACATTAGAGAGGTAATTAACGTCTTTCAAACTTTTGCAGGACAATGTAATACTCTAATTGGCTGTATTGATGACCCAATTATTCGGGACGAATTGGCGTTAACTATTAGCTATAGTCTTGACCCCTCTACAGGCGCACATTACACAGCAAAAAATATTATCTATCATGGTCAAGGAAGTAATGCTGAAATTTGGGAGAGGGGAGCATATCTGGGAAAATTACGCTTACCAATGTTAGGGCAACATAATCTTAGTAATGCTCTAGCTGCGATCGCTGTCGGCAGACAGGTAGGTTTAGAATTTACCACTATTGCTCAGTCCATCTCGACATTTGCAGGCACAAAAAGGCGGTTTGAACATCGGGGAGAAGCTAACGGTATTATTTTTATTGATGACTATGCCCATCATCCTAGTGAAATTGACGTTACTGTAGCTGCTGGTAAGCTGAGAGTATCAGGAGACAACAATTTACAAAGAGTGGTGGCGATTTTTCAACCTCATCGCTATAGTCGCACCAAGACTTTTTTAACTGAGTTTGCAGCAGTTTTAAAAGATGCAGACGTAGTTGTGATCGCCGATATTTATAGCGCAGGAGAGCA
The DNA here is from genome assembly GCA_965218345.1 of Waterburya sp. Taxonomy (GTDB): domain Bacteria; phylum Cyanobacteriota; class Cyanobacteriia; order Cyanobacteriales; family Xenococcaceae; genus Waterburya. Next base: position 1,575,437 of record CBDCKS010000002.1, on the reverse strand, counting down.
AAATACCTTTGGAATTAGTGGAGAGGATTTAGTTAAAGCGATTGCGCCTAACCACAGCAATGTTCACTATCATGCTGACGTTAATTCTATTGCCGACTTTTTACATCAAGAAATATTGCAGCCAGGTGATTTAGCAATGTTTCTTGGTGCAGGTAATCTTAATCAATCGATTCCTAAAACTATTGCCCTTTTTCAATGAACAATTATCAATTATCAATCATCAATGAACAACTAATCCAGTCGGGAATATCTTTGGCAAATCAGACTTCATACAAAGTTGGTGGAAATGCCCAATGGTATGCTGCACCGAGAAATTGGGATGAACTAGAAGCCAGCTTTGAATGGTATCAGGCTCAGGATATACCGCTGACTCTATTGGGTGCTGGTTCAAATTTACTGATTAGCGATCGCGGTATTCCTGGTTTTGTGCTTTCAACTCGCTATTTTCGTAGTTATAAATTTGACTCCCAAACTGGTTTATTAACTGCTGATGCGGGAGAGGCGATCGCCAAACTAGCTTGGAAAGCAGCTAAAAGGGGCTTAAAGGGCTTGGAATGGGCAGTGGGTATTCCTGGTACAGTAGGCGGGGGTGTAGTAATGAATGCAGGAGCGCACACATCCTGTATGGCAGATATTTTAGTCAGTGCTAGCGTCTTATCTCCTGACGGCACAATTGCCGAAGTTACACCAGCAGAACTAGCATACAGCTATCGTACATCTAATCTGCAAGGGGGCGATCGCCTCGTAGTTAGAGCCACCATGCAGCTTGAGCCTGGCTATAGCAAAACCAAGATGATCGAGCTTTCTAACCAAAATTGGACACAGCGCAAGACGACTCAGCCCTATCATTTACCTAGCTGTGGTAGCGTTTTCCGTAATCCCCAACCTCATGCAGCAGCAAAGTTGATTGAACAGCTTGGCTTGAAAGGTTATAAAATTGGCGATGCTCAAATAGCTCATCGCCATGCCAACTTTTTTCTTAACTGCGGTACGGCTACCGCCAAAGATATATTTGAATTAATTCGCTATGCTCAAGAAAAAGTAGAATATCATTGTTCAGTATCTTTAGAGCCAGAAGTTAAGCTAATTGGAGAATTTTAGATCTCTTATTTCTAGGCTGAACTTATTGTTCTCGTTAATTTCGTAGTCACTAATATAAAAGCTAACAACTAAAATAGATATGGCAGGAAAAGGATTTGGTCCATTAGGAAAAATGAAAGAACTTGCTGATGCTTTTAAAAAGGCGCAGGAAGTTCAAGCAGGAGCGCAACAACTCCAAAATGAATTGGAACAGCTAGAGATTGAAGGAACTAGCGAAGACGGACTAGTTAAGGTAGTCATGAGCGGTAATCAAGAACCCCGTCGTGTCGAGATTTCCCCTGATGCTATGTCCCAGGGAGCAGAAGCTCTTTCTGCATCTGTAACAGCCGCTATGACATCTGCCTATGAACAGTCTACAGACATGATGCGCGGACGGATGGAAGAATTAACCAGCGGTTTGAATCTTCCTGGAATGTAATATTTCAATGATCGACTAACAATTATCGATGATCGGTAGGGGTGTTTGTAAATGCTCCTATTTTTTTATATTTTGAGCTAGCTTTATACTTAGATAAATAGTAAATAGGTAAAGAAAATAGCATCATGATTCAAGCTTTACCCCAATCAGTAAGTTTTGAAGAATTTTTGCTTTGGAAGCCAGAAGGTAGAAGTTATGAACTGCATGATGGGATAGTTACAGAAATGCAGTCTACAGGAAAACATGAGGAAATTACTGGTTTCCTGGCTACTGAATTAGCAGTGGAATACAGAAGATTAAAGCTGCCTTACTTTATACCAAAAACCGCGTCGATCAAACCCCAGAATAAACAATCAGGCTATTCTCCTGATGTGCTTGTTTTAAATCGGTCAATTCTAGATCGTGAAGAGTTGTGGCAAAAATATTCTGCGGTTCAACAATCAGAATCTATTCCTCTAATTGTTGAAGTAGTTAGCACTAACTGGCGCGATGATTATTTAACAAAACTAAGAGATTACGAAGAAATTGGTGTTCGAGAATATTGGATTGTTGATTATCTGGCTTTAGGTGGTAGACGTTACATTGGCAATCCTAAACAGCCTACAATTTCCATTTATCAATTAGTCGATGGTGAATATCAGGTTAATCAATTTAGAAATAATGATTATCTTTCCTCCTCAGTTTTTGCTGAGTTAAGTCTCACCGCACAACAAATTTTTCAAGCATCAGATTGATTTAATGTTTGAAATATAACTAATCTTTGCATCCTAAGCTGTATCTAGTTTCTACTCCTGTAGTGGGGTTGACTCCTTCTGCTCTTTTACACATCTGAGATATCTGATAGCGATCTAAAATAGCGTCGGTAAAGTCAGCACCAGTAATATTTGCTCCTTCAAAGTTAGTACTAGTAGCAACCGCGTCTTTAAAAATAGCGTTGGTTAAATCAGAGTTCTCAAAAGATACACGATCCATCAAAGAGCTAGTAAAGTTAGAATCCTTGAGATTGGTATTAATAAAAATTCCTTTAGTTAAGATTGAGTTACTCACGTCTGAACCTTCAAAATTAGAACCTCTAGCATCGGCGGCAGCAAATACAGCGCCTACAAGGTCTTTGTGAGAGAAATTCTGTCTGCGTATTTCACTGTAGGTATAATTTACCGCACTGTCTTGAGCCATAGCAGGAGTAGCTTTTAATAATACCCAGATTATGGCGATCGCTATAATCACCAAGATGTTAAGTAAATGCTGTTTTAATTGGGATAAAATCATGAATTTAAGAATAGTATATTTTTAAATTTAGTGTTGGTTAATACGCTTAATTATTCAGGGAATTATGTGCATCTTCTCCGATTTTGTGCATCAGTTTTTGTTGCTCAGATTTAGAATTAGACTATAATCTACCAAAATCTAAAACATTTTTTAGATAATTTGCTGTTTTTAAGCGATCGTGATTAACAACAATTTGAGTTTGCTTTAATTTTAGCGGTATATGTTCAACTAAATAAACATTTTCAAAATTTTGTTGGCGCAGATAATTAACGACTCTCATCCCCAATTCAGGACGATCAATAGTATTTTGGACGGCAATAGTAAAATTTAAAACGAGGCTTGGTAAGCTTTATGTAATGTTGGTAGCCGTAGTAAAAATAAATTGCGCCTTGATGGATTTAGAGGGATTGGGTGACAGCTTTCCCTAGGAAATATTCTGGCAGAAGACTTGTAGTAATATTTTCTGGATCTAAATCTTTGACAAAATTAGCTATGGACATTAGTTCTGGTAAAGATAGATCGGTATCTAATCTAGGCTTAATATCGGTAACTGTTGCCTGAAAATTAGCTAAGTAAGCAGGAATATTAAGATGTTGGTGAATAGCTTTTAAAGTATCCTCTTGTCTGATAATTTGCTCTACTTTATGGGAACAGTCGGCAATTCTAAAATCACAATTGTTTAAAGTAAGTTCACCGCTAGCAGCAAGCTGCTGAAAAACTTCAGGAGTGGCACGCACGTAGCGATTAATCTTAACTTTATCTATTGACTGAGTTAGTACTTGAGATACCAAGGGAACACCCCCATATCTGTAAGCATCAGCGATTGTTCCCCAACCAAATCCAGGAATTTTTACTCGACTGTTGGTGGGAACATCTATTGTCTTTGCCACTTTGTTACGAGGATCAAATTGCAGCACCAAAATTGCTTTAGTTTTGCCGATGGAGGTACTAGAAAACTTGACCATGCTGTTTGTATCGGGTTCAACCTCAATTAACAGCAGGTCGATGGAATGACGAAGAACAGCTTGATGTGAAGATCTTGTATTAGAATAAATTTCTATTCTTTGAGCGATCGCTACATGCGGCTTAAGCCTTTGTTGATTCAGTCGCTCATGGGGGAAACCCCCACCGCGAGAGTGGAATATGCCCTTTAACTCAGGGCATTTCCTCTCGCAAAGACCGCGCTGAATCGCTTCTTCCACTAGATTAATTCTAGTTAAGGCAAATCCGCATCCAGCAGAAAATATTGCGGTACAGCTGATAATGCCTCCCCAAAAAAGACCCTTTTTAAAGTAAGACCACTGAGAATGCTTTTGCCAAAACCATAAAGGTTGATGTAATGGGGTAATCGGTTTTGTATTGATTGAGCGATAAGCAGTATTTGATTCTCTGGTCAATTTAGCAAACTTAATTTCATTATCATTAGATTCGACTATTTCTCGATCTTGAAAATGCGGTGAGTTTCTATTTTTGTTATGAGACAATTCATTATTCATACACTATTTTATTTTATAAAGCACAAATTCTTCACTAAATTTGACCAATATGTCTATTGATAAAAAAATATCTCTTGAATTAAGACGATTCTTGAATTAGAGTTGATAAACAAAAAGTCGCTCAATTTTACCTGTATTGAACAAGTAATTATTTTTGTGGCAATTGTGATTTAGTATTTACGCTTTTTTTGTCTAAACTACAGGGAAACGATTTAAAAGTCGGTAATATTTTAATTTTATATAGCACTACCCTAATCAAAACCAGTTGATTAATCAATATAGCCTCGTACAAAATCAAATTATCAAAACTGCCAACCATCGTCATAAGCCTTACTGTAAAGGAAAAATCAATGAAAACTAAGTTAATCCCAATTATTTTGGCTGGCGGTAAAGGAGAGCGTTTTTGGCCAGTAAGTCGTCTTAAAAGACCAAAACAATTTTTGTGCCTTGATGGTGGTAATCGAAGTTTAATGCAAGCTACGGCAGATCGCCTCTTAAATTTGGCAGGTGGTTGGGATAACCTGTGGGTTATTACCTCAGAAATTATTGCCGAGGGAGTTAAAAAACAGCTACCAGATCTGCCAGAGTCAAATATTTTAGTTGAACCCCAAGGTAAAGATACTGCTCCAGCAGTCGCTTGGGCAACTTTAGAAGTAGCAAAAAAACATGGTAAAGATGCTATTATCGGTTTTTTCCCTGCGGATCACTGGATTAACGATCTTGCAGCTTTTGAGAAAACTCTTGACGCAGCAGCTCAGCAAGCTGCGTCCGAGCCATCTATTGTCACATTGGGCATTACTCCTAATCAGCCAGCTACAGGCTACGGATACATTGAACAGGGTACAGAAAAAGGTAAATTTAATAGTTTACCTGTCTATAAAGTGAGCCGCTTTACAGAAAAACCTGACAAAACTACTGCTCAATCCTTTATTGATACGGGTAAATATAGCTGGAACAGTGGCATATTTATCTTTAAGATTGGGGTTCTTTTAGATGAGTTAGAGAAATATGCTCCTCATCTACTGGATATATTGTCAAAAAAAGGCAAAGATGCCTATGCTGAACTAGACAAAGAGAGCATCGACTATGCTCTGATGGAAAAAACGCAGTTAGCCTGTGTCTTACCTGCCAATTTTGGCTGGGACGATTTAGGAGACTGGAATGGTGTCGAACGAATCCTCAAAGGAGATAAGGATAATGTTGAGTTGGGTAATCATATTAGCAAAGATACTCAAAATACCATTATTTACGCCAGTAATCGTGATGAGGTGATTGTGACTATTGGTGTGAAAAATGTAGTAATTGTTCGAGATGGCAATGTAACTTTAGTGGTTGATAAAGACCATACTCAAGATATTAAGGAAGTAGTAAAGTCTTTAAAAGACTCACCTCATTACAAGCATCTTCTTTAAGATTAGCTTTTAGCCTTTAGCTTTTGAATACAGCCTCAAAAACTCATTAAATTTGATATTCATATCCTGATTTAGAACAAATTGCTGTTTCTTCTTTAATGTCGTCAGTGCGATCGCACTAGTGTCCTAAAAATAAAATATTTTTAATATATAACTACTTAGAAGTCTATTGTACTGATGGGAGAATATTTTGCCTACGCTAATCATGACAAAAAGTTGAAATTTGATATTTCACTTAATACTGGAAATGTCAAATTTTCAGGGATTGGTTACGCTTTCGGTACGAGAGCATTTTGTTCATTACTAACTGAATCCAAGCATTATCAAAAAGCCTATAATCATACTTTAATTGGTTCTTGGATTGGCGATCGCGCATCCTGTATTGGCGATCAAACTAAATGGCATTATCCAGAAAGCAGCTATCAAGATATTACTGCCAACATTATTTTGATGCTATATCAAATTGATGGCGCGGAAAGATTAATTGAAATAGCTAGTCAAAAGGATTATTTCTTTGTCCAGCTTTGTTATTTAATTTTTACTAAACAACTTACCGATTTTGTGTCAGAAGAGTTTGTGTCGGAATTTGAACGAAACTTTGGCACAGAATGGACGAAAAAATACAAAACAATCTTAGAAACTCATTTTCACTATAGAGTTTACGATTTGATTTCAATGTGAAATTCAACTACTAAAACCAATGTTATACCAAATTAAATAGCTTTCCTTACACATAGATCGTCAGGACGAATTGCCCTAAAGGGTTCAGCAGTTGCTCCTCAACGGAAACCGCCAAGAACGCACTGCTTCACCATTCGCTCCTACAAAAATGATTTGTCATATTTTAAATTTAAAATGGTATTAGATATGCGAAAGGCGAGAACAATACTTTTAGCTCACTATGCCCATATGCTTGAATATCGGGCGGAAATATTTCTCTGGGCATTATCCAATTCTCTGCCTATTATTCTTATGGGAGTTTGGATAGAGGCTTCCCAAAGTGGTGATTTTAGCCTTAGCCCCATAGATTTTGCTCGCTACTTTTTTGCTGTATTTATTGTGCGTCAGCTAACTACTATTTGGGTGATCTGGGAGTTTGAACGAGAAATTTTAGAAGGAAGACTTTCCCTAAAGCTATTACAGCCAATTGACCCTGTTTGGCATCATGTCGCCAGGCACGTTGCCGAAAAAATGACTCGTTTGCCTTTAATACTTCTTTTCTGCGGTTTGTTTTTTCTACTTTATCCCGATGCAGCTTGGATTCCAGAATTCAAAAATTTCTTGTTGAGTATAATTGCGATCGCCTTAGCATTTACTTTGCAATTTTCGATTCAGTATACTTTTGCTATGCTAGCTTTCTGGACAGAGAGAGCTAACGCGATTCAACAGTTTTGGTTTTTATTTTATATATTTCTTTCAGGAACAATTGCTCCTTTGGAAGTTTTTCCAGATCGCGTTAGACAAGTGGTGGCATGGACTCCATTTCCTTACGTGATGCACTTTCCCGCAGCATTGCTAATGGGTTTACCTGTAGATGTTATTAAGAGCATTTTAATTATAATTGCTTGGACAACTTTATTTGTTGTGGTTAATCGCTGGCTTTGGCGCAAAGGTTTAAAGCAATACTCAGGTATGGGAGCTTAATTCAAGGGATGAGGGATGAGGAATAAATAGAAAGGAACTACGCAAGGGGCAAATTAAATTGTTTTTTCCACTGGTTTTTTCTGCTAAAGATGATCGAGAAAGAGCCAATGTTTCCTTATCCCTCATCCTTTATAATTTATCCCTCAGCTTGCCTATGCTCTAGATTCTGCGCTGGATATCTTAGAGCTTGAGCCTCTTACAGTTTTGCTAAATAGTTCTTCTTCCATAGGTACAAACTCAATTCTGTTTAGCAAGGTAGTTACAAAAGCAAACAGCAGAAAAGGCAAAGACAGCACTAAAACAATTCCCACTGTTGCCAAGGCATAAATTTGTCTAGTACTACTCCATAAAGCTAAAGTAGTAGCCAAGCTAATAAAGATTACAATTAACCAAATGATTATCTGACCATAAATATCACCAAATTTCAAAGTACAAATCATCTTATATTTGTGTAGCTCGTTATCCATTAAAATTCTCCTAAATAATTATTCTGTGAATGTCTAGATTACCTAGATTATCGCGGAGGTTTCTCTGATTGGAAGAATATTCAAATATTTTTCCAATGGCTGCAATATCTGTTTACAATTTTTCTGCCTAAATAAGTATGAATGCTTAATCAAGATTATGAGTGACATTAAATAAATCTGTGAAAATTTTTTATTTTTGGCAGTTCGGTTCAACCTTGTAATAGGCTAAATGAAGAAACTCAGCAGCAAAAAAGATTGTGACCTTATGGCAGATAACTCTATTGTCGAAGACCGCGACTACACACTAATCATTGATAAAAGTGGCAGTATGTCTACTAACGATCGCCCTGGGGGCAAAACCCGTTGGGAATCTGCCCAAGAATCCACTCTTGCTTTGGCTAAAGAGTGTGAAAAAATTGACCCCGATGGCATTACTGTTTATTTATTTTCTAGTCGCTTTCGTCGTTACGACAACATTACGGCTGATAAAGTGAATAAAATCTACGCCGAAAATGATCCTATGGGTCGTACTGATTTAGCCAGTGTATTATTAGATGCGGTTAATAATTATTTTGACCGCAAGGCAGCAGGAGAAGCTAAAGCCAACGGAGAAACTTTTATAGTTATTACTGATGGTGAGCCTAATGATTATAAAGCAGTCATGCGAGTGATTATCGAAGCCTCCCGTCAAATTGATCGAGATGAAGAAATAGGTATTTCTTTGATTCAGGTAGGTAGCGATCGCAAGGCGACTCAATTTCTCAAGGCTTTAGATGACCAGCTAGAATCTGCGGGAGCTAAATTTGATATCGTTGATACCATTACTATCGATGATATGCAGGGAATTACCTTAGCAGACGTATTGCTCAATGCAATTACAGGGTGATGACAATGAACAATTATCAATTATCAGTTCTAAACTCTAAAGCTTTATTTTAAAAACCTAGCACTAATGAGAGACAAAATATTAGGATGTAAGAGTGGTTCAATCTTATCCCTTACATTCATTAATCAAAGGTAGCTGGTTTAAGCTAATTTGTGGAGCTAGCTATCAGCATCTACCTGCGGTTCGTAGTCTAGCTGTGGCATATAGTTTGGCTGGTGCTGACTGTATAGATGTTGCTGCCGATCCTGCCGTGATTGCTGCTGCTATCGACGGAATTAAAGTAGCTCAAAAATTATCTAGAAAAAATAAAGCTGTTGCAAATCAGAAGAATTACGCTTGTCAATTATCCTCTTTATCTTCTAAAACATATTCTCTACTCTCTAACTCAAATGAGATAGCTGCTAATACAACTTCCCCTTGGTTAATGGTGAGTATTAATGATGAAGAAGATCCTCACTTCCGTAAAGCTCAGTTTGATGTAACTCTCTGTCCTCAGGATTGTCCTCAACCTTGTGTACAATTATGTCCAGCCGAGGCGATAGATTTAAACAAAGGAGGAATTTTAGACAGCCTTTGTTATGGCTGTGGTCGTTGCCTGCCAATTTGTCCCCAGAAATTAATTACAACCCGTTCTCATGTCTCAAATGTTAAATCCGTTGTATCTTGGGTTCAATCGCTGAAAATAGACGCAATTGAAATTCATACTCAGGTAGGGCATTATGAGGATTTTAAGCGGGTCTGGGCAGATCTTGCGCCTATAGCGGGGCAACTTAAACTGTTAGCAATTAGCTGCACCAACGCCCCTGATGTTTTAAATTATTTGCGATCGCTCTATGAATTAATTACTCCATTGTCCTGTCCTTTGATTTGGCAGACTGATGGACGTTCTATGAGTGGTGATATTGGCAAGGGAACTACCCATGCTGCGATCGCTTTTGCTCAAAAAGTTTTACGGGCAAAGCTGCCTGGATATGTTCAACTAGCAGGAGGTACTAATAACTACACGGTAGATAAGCTCAAGCATAATAAACTGCTAAGGCAACAAAAATCGTCCCTATCTAACTCGGTTTCTGGAGTGGCTTATGGAAGTTATGCCCGCGCAATTCTCGCTCCAGTGTTAAATCAACTAGAAATAAATGAACTGCAAAATATTCAATCAAATTTAAAAAATAAGCCAATGAATCAGCTTAATTCAAAGCTTGAACAAAATATTGATTTACTCGAACAGGCTGTGAAAACTGCTAGTGAGCTAGTTAATCAGATTAAAAAATAGTTTTTAGCCTTTAACTTTTTATCGTTTAAATAATCTAACCAAATATATTTTAAGAATGCAGTCAGAAATAGCTTCCCATCGAATGCAGGTTACTGATAACTTAGACAAATTACTTACCATTTTTCCCGACTCGATTCGTTCCAAGTTAGACGAGCATCTTCAACAGGATAGCGATAGTTTAATTGAGGTAGTTTTAGATTTAGGTAGACTACCAGAAGCACGGTTTAGCGATCGCGCAATCTATCTTCGCGATGAACCCGTAACCCCAGAAGAAATCCAATACTGTATTGAACGGGTAGGAATGTTTAGTAGTGATAATCGCGCGGGCATAGAACGAACCTTGCACCGTATTAGTGCCATTCGTAACCGTACAGGGGATATCATCGGTTTGACCTGCCGTATCGGGCGGGCAATTTTCGGCACAATTATCATGATTCGCGACCTAGTAGAAACAGGTCAATCAATCCTGCTTTTGGGTCGTCCTGGAGTGGGTAAAACTACTGCCCTGCGAGAAATTGCCAGGGTTTTAGCTGATGATCTAGGCAAAAGAGTAGTGATCATCGATACTTCTAATGAAATTGCTGGGGATGGAGATGTTCCTCACCCTGCTATTGGTCGCGCCCGTCGGATGCAGGTGGCTCGTCCTGAACTACAGCATCAGGTAATGATCGAGGCGGTAGAAAATCATACTCCTGAAGTAATTGTTATCGATGAGATTGGTACAGAGCTAGAAGCTTTAGCAGCCAGAACCATCGCAGAAAGAGGCGTACAGCTAGTGGGGACTGCCCACGGCAACACCGTCGAAAACCTAATCAAAAACCCGACTCTTTCTGATTTAGTGGGAGGAATCCAAAGCGTCACCCTGGGAGACGATGAGGCTCGCCGTAGAAGGACGCAGAAGACAGTCTTAGAACGCAAAGCACCTCCTACCTTTGCGATCGCTGTAGAAATGCTAGAAAGGCAACGTTGGGTAGTCCACGACGATGTTTCTGCTACTATCGATACTCTGCTGCGGGGAGGTGAACCACCTGCCCAGGTAAGAACCGTAGATGACAGTGGAGAAGTCACGATCATTCACGAAGAACCTCAGCAGTCATTTCGACCTCTGCCTGCCAAAATTTCTAATACCGTCACTACACTTCATTCTCAAGGATTAAGAGCGTCGGGCAAAATGACTCCTCTTGCTTTTGGTAGTGGAAAAGCTAAACGGGACAATACTGATTTTGAGGGCATGATCGAAAGATCTTGGCAAACCAAAGAGGCAAATAGTCAAAAAATTCGCACTCCTGGTCCTAATGGGGAAGATTGGCCTGTTTATATCTATGCCTATGGTATTGGTCGATCGCAAATAGAGCAGGTAGTTGAAGTGCTGGATTTGCCGATTATGTTGACCAAAGATTTGGATGAAGCGGACGCGGTGGTGGCGTTGCGATCGCAAATAAAACATCATTCTAAGCTGCGTAATATTGCCCAAGATCGCCATATTCCTATTTATACGGTTAAATCTAATACCATTCCTCAAGTTACCCGCATCTTCCGTCAGATTCTTAATCTAGATGACCCTAATATTCCTGAACCTACCGATCTAAGATTGTTTAGTAAAGCTGGGAGTGATGATGAGATAGAAGCTTTAGAAGAAGCAAGATTAGCCGTAGAACAAATTGTAATTCCCCAAGGACAACCTGTAGAATTATTACCGCGATCGGCAAAAGTGCGTAAAATGCAGCATGAACTAATAGAACACTACCGCTTACAGTCCGATAGCTTTGGAGATGAACCAAACCGTCGTCTGAGAATCTATCCTGCATAGGCAACATATACGTAAGGTGGGCATGACGAAATTTACCACCGCAGTAAATTACGATTGTCATGCCCACCGCAAATCAATCTTCTTATATTGCAATTGAATTATCTACATCGATTAATTGGTGAGCAAAGAGCAAATCTTGAAAGGTTTTTTGCCCACCCTACGTAAGCGCGATCGCTCTACCGCTAAAGCCCTGATATTCCGATCTCGAAAGCCGTTTAAAGTATAATTAATAGTGTAAATCACACTGTTAATTATGGCTACCAAAAGTATTAACATAACTATTGACGAAGAAATCTTAAGTCAATCAGACCGTCTTGTAAAAGAAAAAAAATATGCTAGTAGAAGTAGATTTATCGAAGAAGCAATTACTTTACAGCTCAAACAATTAGACGCTGAATTTATTGGCAAACAAGCCAAGCTGCTAAACAAGAATGAAGCAGAAGAATGGTTTGAGGGAGAGTTAGAATCTTGGCAAGAAAAATATTAAGAGGAGGTATCTACTGGGCAAATCTAGAGCCAACCGTTGGTACAGAACAGCAAGAAACACGCCCTGTACTAATAATTAGCATCGATTCTTTTAACCAGAATAGTCAAAGTGCAATCGCTTTTGCTATTACCAGTAAAAAAGCAAAGGTTAAGTATCCTTTGATTTGTGAACTACCAGAACTTTTACCCAAGAAATCTTGGGTGAAAATTTCTCAAATACGAATCTTGAGCATTCAAAGATTAGGCAAAAAAATCGCTCAACTAGAAGAAGAAGATCTAAGTAAAATCTTGGCTGGCTTTAATCGTTTGTGCAGTTAACTATATCTAGAGTTAATAACTAAAAAACTTTTAGCATTGATTTATTTTCAAAGATGGATAAAATTTGATAGCCTAAGCTAATAAGCTTTGGGAACGAAAGAGCGTGGAAATATCAATTGGTCGCGGAAAAAAGGCTCGTAGAGCTTACGGATTTGATGAAATCGCACTCTCTCCTGGAGTGCTTACTTTAGACCCTAGTTTGGCAGACACTACCTGGAAAATTGGCGGAATTACCCGCGAGATTCCTATTCTAGCTAGTGCTATGGATGGGGTAGTGGATGTCAAAATGGCGGTTTTATTATCGCAGTTGGGGTCAATTGGGGTATTAAACCTAGAAGGGATACAAACCCGATATGAAGACCCAGAACCAATTTTAAGCAAAATTGAGTCGGTAGGGAATGAGGAATTTGTCGGTTTAATGCAGCAACTCTATGCAGAACCAGTTAAACCAGAACTAATAACTACCAGAATCAAAGAAATTAAAAGCCAAGATGCGATCGCAGCGGTCAGCTTAACCCCCGCAGGAGCAAGTAAGTACGGCAAAATTGTGGCTGAAGCAGGAGCAGATATTGTCTTTGTGCAGGCGACGGTAGTATCTACAGATCACTTGTCTCCCAAAGCGATCGCTCCTCTCGATTTGGCTGTTTTCTGTGCCGAAATGCCTATGCCCGTCTTTTTGGGTAACTGCGTCACTTACGAAGTAGCCATCAAGCTAATGCAGGCTGGTGCTGCTGGGATACTAGTAGGAATTGGTCCTGGTGCTGCCTGTACTTCCCGCGGAGTTTTGGGGGTCGGTGTTCCTCAAGCAACTGCTACTGCCGATTGCGCTGCTGCGCGGGATGATTATCACGCCGAAACAGGAAGATATGTTCCAGTGATTTCAGATGGGGGTATTATCACTGGGGGAGATATCTGTAAGTGTCTTGCTTGTGGTGCGGATGCGGTAATGATTGGTTCGCCTATTGCCCGTGCTGCCGAAGCGCCTGGAGGAGATTTTCATTGGGGAATGGCTACTCCTAGCCCAGTATTACCCCGTGGAACTCGTATCAAAGTAGGGACAACAGGAACTATCAAAGAGATCTTGGTCGGTCCGGCTAGGCTTGACGATGGTACTCACAACCTACTAGGAGCAATTAAAACTAGTATGGGTACTTTAGGCGCAAAAAACCTCAAAGAAATGCAGCAAGTTGATGTGGTAATTGCTCCTTCGCTATTAACAGAAGGAAAAGTTTACCAAAAAGCCCAACAGCTAGGGATGGGTAAATAAACCGCATCCAGCTTGAAACCAGGAGTTTTTAAGTTAACTGTTCGTAAGTAGCAAGTAGAAATTAGATTCTGCTGTTTGACCAACGCTCACAGCAGCGCGAAAAGCGAAGCGAGGCGGTCTTGCGAGACAGTCCGTTGCGGAGGTTCCCTCCGTTGAAGGAACTGTCGAGGGCGGGGGGTTCCCCCATGAGCCATCGCTTAAAGAAGCCGTTGCGGGGGTCAGATGCGAGCAAGCCCTTTCTCCCGTTGAGGCTCCATACGCAAGAAAGCTCCGTCCGTTTAGGAGTCCGCGTTGCCTGGGGTTTCCCCAGGCATTTATGTCGGACGTGGCGGAGTAATCTGTGACTAGCTTAATCTCCGATTCAAAAACTACGGTTTTCGTTTGACAGACGGGGTTTAGAACAAAATTGCGGTCATCAATGCCTGGTTAAATCTCAGGCATAAAAAGCCTAGTCTTAAGGTGAAGAAATTTAAATATCATGGCGGTATTATCATCAAGTTCGGATTGTAAACTTTAAATTTAGTATCGCAAGTAGCAAAATAGTTAATAACCTGAAGCTAGTCTTAAGCTTATGACCCAGGTTTAAAATGTCTTTCTAATATAGTTAATAGCAGTCAATTTACCAATCTTTTATTTATTTGGGCATAATTTTAAAGAAAGCAGAGATATAGGCTTAGAAAGGTTAATAAAAATGGAAAATAACGCAATCATTCCAGAATATAGTCTAGATAGAGATTGCCAAACACTATCTAGGCACGTCTTACAGCAGTTCTCTGATTTTAGTACTCAAGCACAGGACGTTAGCGCGATCATGAATCGCATTGCTTTAGCAGCCAAATTAGTGACTCGTCGTTTGAGTCGGGCAGGCTTGTTGGCTGGAGCGTTAGGACTTACTGGAGAAACCAATGTCCAGGGAGAATCAGTGAAGAAAATGGACATCTATGCCAATGATGTCTTTATATCTGTGTTTAAGCAAAGCGGTTTAGTTTGTCGCTTAATATCAGAAGAGATGGAAAAACCTTATTATATACCTGAAAATTGTCCCATAGGCAGATATACGCTGCTCTATGACCCCATTGATGGTTCTTCCAACGTAGACATTAATTTAAATGTAGGTTCAATTTTTTCCCTACGCCAACAAGAAGGAGAAGATCAAGATGGCACTGCTCAAGATTTGTTACAAAACTGCGATCGCCAAATAGGAGCAGGTTATATTTTATATGGTCCTTCTACGGTGCTTGTTTACACCATAGGTAAAGGAGTGCATTCATTTATTCTCGATCCCAGTTTAGGGGAATTTATTTTAGCAGAAGAAAATATTACCATTCCTCAGCATGGTTCTGTTTATAGCGTCAATGAGGGGAACTACTGGCAGTGGGATGAATCAATCCGAGAGTATATCCGCTACGTTCATCGTCACGAAGGCTATACTTCTCGCTACAGTGGTGCATTGGTGGGAGATTTCCATCGTATCTTACTCCAGGGAGGTGTATTTCTCTATCCAGGCACGGAGAAAGATCCTCAAGGAAAGCTAAGATTACTGTATGAATCTGCACCTTTGGCTTTTTTAGCCGAACAAGCAGGGGCAAAAGCCAGCACTGGCATGGAACGCATTCTCAGCGTGGTGCCAAATAAGCTACATCAACGCACCCCCTTAGTGATTGGCAGCACGGAAGATGTAGATCTAGTAGAGTCTTTTATCCAAGATTGGGCGCGTCGCGAATCAGAAGAACAAGCCCTAGTTTAGTAAGACGTTCAATGTCTAACCGCCTTCGGTGGTTATAAGTTTTAGCTGTAAAGTATAAAAGGAGAATAGTTAATTTATGTCTACTCAAAACCCGATTTTAGAAATTGAAAATCAGTACGGTCAAAGTATCTGGATGGATAACCTTAGCCGTGACATTATTGAATCTGGAGAATTAAAGCAGTCTATTAGCGAAAAAGGAATTAAAGGAATTACTTCTAACCCCGCTATCTTTGAAAAAGCGATCGCTGGTAATAAGATCTATGATGATGCGATCGAAGCTGGAATTAAAGCTAATAAATCAGTTCAGGAAATCTACGAAGACTTAATCTTTACTGATATTCGCAACGCCTGTGATATCTTTATGCCCGTATATGAAGAAAGTGATGGCTTGGATGGCTACGTTAGTATCGAAGTCCCACCCAGTCTAGCCAAGAGTACAGATGATAGCACTATTGAAGAAGCTCGTCGTTACTACAAAATCATAGATCGCCCTAACCTAATGATTAAGATTCCTGGGACACCAGAAGGACTGCCGGCAGTCGAACAGGCTATCTCTGAGGGGATGAGCATTAACGTAACTTTACTGTTTTCAGTGTCAAGCTATATTGATACTGCCGAAGCCTATATCAAAGGGCTAGAAAAAAGAGCAGCAGCAGGGGAAGATATCAGCAAAATTTCCTCCGTTGCTAGTTTTTTCCTCAGTCGGATAGATAGTAATATCGACGATCGCCTTGACAGTAAATTAGAGTCAGCCAGTAGTGATGCTAAAGCCAAATTAGAAGCAATCAAAGGTAAAGTTGCGATCGCTAATGCCAAAATCGCCTACCAAAAATATAAAGAAATCTTTAGTGGCGACAGGTGGGAAGCGTTAGCTGCTAAAGGAGCAAAAGTACAGCGTCTGCTTTGGGCAAGTACTAGCACCAAAAATCCTGAATATAACGACGTGATGTATGTAGACGAGCTTGTAGGCAAAGATACCGTCAATACCTTACCTCCCAATACCATTGATGCTTGCATCGATCATTGCGATCCTGGCGATCGCATCGAAACTGATTTAGATGCTGCCCATAAAGTGATTGATGGCTTAAAAGATGATGCCGTTGATATTGAACTTGATGAAGTGATGGATGAATTGCTAGAAGAAGGCATTGATAAATTTGTCAAACCCTTTGAATCATTAATGTCTTCATTGGAAACAAAGGTTAAGCAGTTAGCAGCAGTGTAAATGAAGGCAGAGGGCAGAGGGCAGAAGAATATATTCCCTTTAACCCTTTCCCTTTTTCCTTTTCCCTATCAATACTAGTAACTTTTAAATAAAAGCCAGTAAATTTAGATATGGTTGCAATATTAGAAAATCCGTTACGAGTCGGTTTGCAGCAGGAACGCACTGCCGATCCTGCAATTATTGTGATTTTTGGAGCATCAGGAGATTTAACTCAACGCAAGCTAATTCCCGCAATTT
The DNA here is from genome assembly GCA_965218345.1 of Waterburya sp. Classification (GTDB taxonomy): domain Bacteria; phylum Cyanobacteriota; class Cyanobacteriia; order Cyanobacteriales; family Xenococcaceae; genus Waterburya. Next base: position 1,558,381 of record CBDCKS010000002.1, on the reverse strand, counting down.
ATCAAATTAGAAGAGAAGGTCGTCTGCCTTCTGAGATGACTATTGTAGGAGTAGCACGACGAGATTGGACTCATGACTATTTTCGTCAGCACCTTAAAGATGGAATAGAAGAATTTGGTAATGGGGTAGGCAACGAAGAACTATGGAATGAATTTGTTCAAGGAATTTTTTATTGTTCAGGCAACATGGACGAACCTGAAAGCTATGAAAAATTAAAGAACTTTTTGGCAGAATTGGACGGAAAAAGAGGCACAAGAGGTAATCGCGTTTTTTATCTAGCCGTGTCTCCCAAATTTTTCAAACCAGCCTTAAAACAGTTAGGTGCTGCGGGAATGCTTGATGATTCGCTCAAAAGTCGTGTTGTGATTGAAAAGCCCTTTGGTAAAGATCTAAGTTCTGCTCAATCTCTCAACCGTGCGGTACAGCGAGTTTGCAAAGAAGAACAGGTTTACCGCATCGATCATTATTTAGGGAAAGAAACCGTCCAAAACATTTTAGTATTTCGTTTTGGTAACGCTATTTTTGAACCTTTGTGGAATCGGCAATTTGTCGATCATGTTCAGATTACCGTAGCTGAAACCGTTGGGGTAGAGGAACGTGCAGGCTATTACGAGACTTCAGGAGCAATGCGGGATATGCTGCAAAATCATCTGATGCAGCTATTTGCGATTATGGCGATGGAGCCTCCTAACTCTTTGGATGCTGATAGCATCCGCAGTGAAAAAACCAAAGTGCTTCAAGCTACCCATATCGCTGATGCTGGTAACTTAGACCAGTCAGCAGTAAGAGCGCAATATTCTGAAGGTTGGATGAAAGGTCAGCCTGTTAAAGGTTATCGCCAAGAAGATGGAGTAAACTCAGAATCCACTACCCCAACTTTTGTGGCTTTAAAATTAGAAATAGATAACTGGCGATGGAAAGGAGTGCCGTTTTATCTCCGCACAGGCAAACGGATGCCTAAAAAAGTTAGTGAGATTTCAATTCATTTTCGTGAAGTACCCCTGTTGATTTTTCAATCCGCAGCCCAACAAACTAGTCCAAATGTCCTAACAATGCGGATTCAACCAAATGAAGGGATATCACTTAAATTTGAAGCCAAGACACCAGGACCAGATCTACGCACTAGAACTGTAAATATGGACTTTAGCTATGGTTCATCCTTTGGTATGGCTACGGCTGATGCCTATCACCGTCTACTACTCGACTGTATGTTAGGAGATCAAACTTTGTTCACCCGCGCTGATGAAGTTGAGGCTGCCTGGAGTATTGTTATGCCCTTGATCAACGCTTGGGAGTCTCCTAGCGATCCTGATTTAATGCCCCAATACGAGGCAGGAACTTGGCAACCGACAGAAGCGGAAATGATGCTCAATCGCGATCGCCGTAGCTGGAGAAGACTCTAACAGTGAACATTAAACAGTGAACATTGAACAGTAATCAGTGAACAGTGAATAATGAACTATTAGATGTTAAATGATAAATGTTAATTGATAAATGTTAAATAAAAAATGGTTTCACCAATAGTATCGTTACAAGCACCAAAAGACGTATCCATCGATGAAATTGAAGCAGAATTGCGATCGCTTTGGCAAAGTCAAGGAGGAGACGAGGATGCAGCAGCAGTAACTAGAGCAGCAACTTTTAGCCTCGTGGTTTACGAGCCAGATGGTACACAACAACTACTAGCATCTTTAGGATTTTACACGGGTCCTATTGACGGTATTGCAGGACCGAGAACCGAAGCTGCAATCAAAGCAGCCCAAAAAGCCTATGGCATGGAAGCTACGGGCAAATCTAACGAAGCATTAATCAACAAATTGCAGACTGAGTTTACTCAAGTAAGAGCAGAGGATAAGCTAACTCTAGAAAATAAAACCGCAGCAGTTAGCTATAGCCCAGATTCTCAAGGCGCAACCGCAGATGCGATCGCAGCTTCTAATCCCTGTCGTATTATTACTCTTTGCCCTATCTTAGGAGAAGATACAGGAGTTAAAGTTCAAGTATCGGCATATTGTCCGATCAGTAAGCAAAGTAAAAATACTCTAGTGTGCTGTGAATACATCACCCTGAGTGGTACAGCAGAGGCATTAGATAGAATTGGCGGGATTGTTGCTGCCTTAGCGATCGCCGACTTACCAAAGTTTGTATGGTGGAAAGCTACGCCAACTCCTGAGCATCCTTTGTTCCAACGCTTAGTATCAGCCAGCGACACGGTAATTTTTGATTCTAGTAGCTTTGTTCATCCCGAAGCTGATTTAAAATCTTTAGCAAAATTACTCAAGCAAGATACCGCCTTAGCAGACATCAACTGGCGTAGACTAGCTCCCTGGCAAGAATTAAGTGCTGCTGCTTTTGATCCCCCAGAAAGGCGATCGGCAATTTATGAAGTCGATCGGGTCACAATTGACTATGAGCGAGGCAATCATTCTCAAGCATTAATGTTTTTGGGTTGGTTAGCTAGTCGTCTCAAATGGACTCCCGTGGCATATCAATTTGAAGGCGGAGACTATGACATTCGTAAAGTAAAATTGACCGACGATAAACAGCGCACCATTGAAGTAGAGTTAGCAGGTATTCCCACCGCAGATTGGGGAGATATCCCTGGAGACTTGGTGAGCTTACGATTAACTTCAACTAATCTAGAGGCTGATTGCTGTACGGTGTTGTGTTCGAGTACCACAGGCTGTATGAGAATGGAGGCTGGTGGGGGAGCGCAATCTTGCTATGTTGAGCAGGTAACTCCCTTGTTCGATCAAAATACCGAAAATCTGCTTGGTCAACAATTACAGCGATGGGGTAGAGAAATGCTGTATGAAGAAAGCATGGCTATTGCTGACCAAATTTTGCAGCTAGCAGAATAAGCTAAAGAAAACAATAAAAATCAAGAAAATATCTTTTGTAAAAGTTACCCATTGACAGTAATAAAAAGTAGGTGAGCGGTATGATATTCATATTGCTCATTACTTTTTATTAATTTTGAAAGAACAGTCCCAGTCCTCGACAGCCAAGTGTACCGTCAAAGGGCATCAAGATAGTCCCTTGCTTTATATTATGTTTTTACTAACAGAAGCAAAATATGTGCGTTGCTTGCGCCTGTCTGAATTTAAGTGATTGCTATATTGCCTACCAAATAAATAAGAGTTGGAGTGATTAGTAATGAGCAGGGTAAAGCAAAAACGTAGTCGTGGCATTGTTCTTACGTCTACAGGGCTAAAAAAACTTGAAGCAGCCAGATATGAATCCGAATGTAAGGAAAATTATGGTGAAAGGTATACTTACGAGAATATAAGTGAAATAACTGATTTAGATATTAACACGATTAAAAAAGTGCTGGCTGCCAAAGAAGGAGTTGACAAGCGATCGCTAGAAAAATTTTTGATTGCCTTCAATTTAGAGTTAACACCAGAAATTTACAGCAAACCTCGCCCTAATAAACGCCAAGATTGGGGAGAAGCGATTTCGGTGGATCACTTTTTTGGACGCTCGCCTGAACTCAAAACTTTAGCTAATTGGCTACTCAAGGATCGTTGCCGATTAATAGCACTGGTGGGAATGGGAGGAATAGGCAAAACAACTTTATCTGTTGAGTTTGCCAAGCAAAATGAGGATAAGTTTGACTGTATTATTTGGAAATCTTTACGAGATGCTCCACCTGTTGCAGAAATTATTGATAGCCTGATTGAATTTTTGTCTGAAGGAAAAGAAAAAGCTAACTTGCCTCTAAGATTAGGCGAGAAGATTACACTACTGATTGCATATTTACGTTCTTTTCGCTGTCTTATTTTCCTAGATAATGCCGAATCACTTCTAGATAGTGGTAACAGAGCAGGAAAATATCGCCCAGGATATGAAGGCTATGGCGAGCTTTTAAGTAGAGTAGGCTTGAGCGATCATCTTAGCTGTCTTGCGATCACAACCAGAGAAAAGCCTAAAGAAGTTGCTGCCTTAGAAGGAGCAAATCTTTTAGTTCGTTCTTTACAATTAGCAGGATTGAAGCAAGGACAAGAAATTTTTAAACTTAAGGGACTTGCTGGCTCAAAGCTAGAACTAAATGCTCTTGGCGATCGCTATGGAGGTAATCCCCTGGCGTTAAAGGTAGTAGCTACAACGATTCAAGATTTGTTTGCTGGCAATATCGCTGAATTTTTACGCCAGGAAAAGGCTGTTTTTGGTGATATTCGGGATGTTTTAGATCGGCAGTTTGAGCGATTATCTGACTTAGAACAAGAAATAATGCGCTGGCTGGCGATCGCTCGTGAACCAATTTCCTTAGCAGAATTGCAGGCAGATTTTGTCTTGCCAGTAACCCTCATAAAGTTATTAGAAGCTTTAGAATCTCTGTCCAGACGTTCTTTAATTGAAAACCATGCTTCAGGCTTTACCCAGCAGCCTGTAGTCATGGAGTATGTAACTAGTCAGTTAATTGAGGTAGTGTGTGCAGAGATTTTGACTCAAAAACTAGAGATTTTTCGCGATCACGCCCCGATCAAAGCCACAGCCAAAGACTACATCAGAGAAAATCAAATTCGCCTTATTCTTCAGCCAGTTATCAATGGACTTTTAGCTTCGTTGAGAAGCCAGAAAGATCTAGAAGCCTATTTAAGAAAAATTTTGGCAACAATGCAGGAATCACCACTAGAAAAATGCTATGTGGCGGGAAATATTATCAATTTGTTTTGTCAGTTAGCAACTGACTTAACTGGTTATGATTTTTCTAATTTATGTGTTTGGCAAGCAGATTTACGTCAGGCGCACTTGCACAAAGTCAATTTCCAAAATGCAGACTTATCCAAGTCGATCTTTGCCGAAAACTTTGGGGGAATTTGGTCAGTAGCCTTTAGTCCTGATGGAAAATACTTAGCTGCGGGAGATACTAAAGGAAATATTCTTTTACGAAGAGTAGCAGATGGTCAGCCAATACGTAGTTTTACAGGTCATAATGCCTGGGTAGTTTCCCTTGCTTTTAGCCCCGATGGTAAGACCCTCGCTAGCAGCAGTTGTGACTGTACTGCCAAGATTTGGGATCTTAATACCGGTCAATGTCTGCATTCTTTAGATGAGCATGAACACGAAGTTTGGTCAGTTGCATTTAGTCCTAATGGTGAAACCATGGCTACTGGCTGTGATGACTGCCAAGCAAGACTTTGGAGCGTTAGTACAGGTAAATGTATTCGAGTTTTTTTAGGTCATACAGATTATATACTTTCAGTAGCTTTTAGCTTGGATGGTCAGAAACTCTTTAGCGGCAGTCACGACAATACAATTAAGCAGTGGGATATCAAAACAGGTAAATGTCTCCATATTTTTCGAGGACATGAAAAAGGGGTAAGATCCATCAGCATCAGTCCTTGTGGGCAAATGCTTGCCAGTGGTAGTAACGATCAAACAGTCAGGCTGTGGGATACAGAAACAGGCAAATGTCTCTATATTTTTCAAGGACATGACAACATGGTTTTAGCAGTCGCTTTTTGCCCACAAGAAAATCTTTTAGTTAGTAGCAGCGTCGATCAAACCTTGAGGCTATGGAATGTTGATACTGGAGAATGCCTTAAAGTTTTTCAAGGACATTCTAATATGATCAACTCTGTTATCTCCAATTCACAGGGTAATATTTTAGCTAGTGGCAGTTACGATCAGTCAATCAAGCTATGGAATATCAATACCCATCAGTGTGTAAAAACTTTTCAAGGACATAATAATCAGGCACTTTCTGTTATTTTTAGTTCAGATGGTCAAACTGTAGTTAGTGGTGGTCACGATCACAAGATCAGACTGTGGGATGTCAAAACTGGAAAAATACTAAAAATCTTACATGAACACACCAATTGGGTTTTCTCTGTTGCTTTTAATGCCAAAAATAACCTTATCGCCAGTGGTAGTGGAGATAAAACAATCAAAATTTGGGATGTCGCCACTGGCAAAGCAATTAAAACTTTATTTGGACATCAGGCTGTAGTTCGTTCTGTCGCTTTTAGTTTTGATGGGCAAATTTTAGCAAGCAGCAGTGAAGATAAAACAATTAAATTGTGGAATATTCAAACTGGTCAGACATTAACAACTTTACAAGGACATCAAGCAGAAATATGGTCAATTGCCTTCAGTCCTGATGATCGCCAGCTAGCTAGTGGTTCTTTAGATGGAACTGCCAAATTGTGGAATATTAGCACTGGAAAATGCTTGAAGACTTTAGACGAACATACGAGTTGGGTCGTGTCCGTTGCTTTTAGTTTGGATAATAAAACTTTGGCTACTACCAGTCCAGATCGAACAATCAGACTTTGGGACACAAATACTGGAGAATGCAAAGTTGTATTACGAGAAGACAAGGGCTATTCACAATTGGTTGCCTTTGGTAATGATGGTCAAACAATAGCCAGCTACAATCAGGATTACGATATTAAGCTGTGGAATATAACATCTGAAAAATGTATTAAAATTTTACATGGTCATAAAGCATTGATTAACGCGATCGCTTTTAGTCCTGACAATTGCACTTTAGTTAGCAGTAGCGAAGATGAGACGATTAATCTGTGGGACTTAGAAAGTGGTAAATGTATTAAAACTTTAAAAGTAAAGAAACCCTACGAATGTATGAACATTAGAGGAGTTAGAGGGTTGACAGAAGCCAGTTTCAATGGATTAAAAGCACTAGGAGCTAATGAAGGTTAGCGCAATTTAGATCCTTTATATAGCCTTAATTGCTGCTTCTATGGCGATCGCAATATGTGTCCAGTGTGTTCCTCCTTGACAAAAGGCAATATAAGGCTCGCGCAATGGACCATCGGCTGACAATTCAGAAGTACTGCCATCAATAAATGTTCCTCCAGCCATTACTAATTTACTCTCATACCCAGGCATCTGGGCAGGAACAAGTTCTAGATAAGAATCTATAGGAGAGTGCTGCTGAATCGCTTTACAAAAGGCAATCAGCTTTTGGGAAGAACCTAATTGAACGGCTTGAATAATATCTCGACGAGTCACAAAGGGTAGAGGATTAACTGGATATCCTAGTTGCTCAAATACATAGGCAATTAAATGGCTACCTTTAATTGCTTCGCCTACCATTTGGGGTGCAAGAAACAAGCCTTGAAACATCAGTCGGTTTTGATCTAAAGTTGCTCCTCCACTGCTGCCAATTCCTGGTGCGGTTAAACGGCAGGCTGCTGCTTCGACTAGTTCTGCTTTCCCTGCTATGTATCCCCCCGCAGTTACAATAGTTCCCCCAGGATTTTTGATTAGCGACCCTGCTACTAGATCTGCACCCACTGCCGTTGGTTCAATATCTGCCACAAATTCTCCATAGCAGTTATCCACCAGGCAGACTGTATTTGAGTTCTGCTGTTTAACTGATTCAACTATTCTTTTTATGTCTTCAATCGATAAACTTTCTCGCCAAGAATATCCGCAAGACCTCTGAATCAAAACTAGGCGAGTTTTCTGGGTGACGGCAGTACTTAAGGCTTCCCAATCTATCGTTCCTGTTGTGGTTAAATCTAGTTGACGATAGTCAATCTGAAAGTCTTTTAAAGAACCCTGATTGTTACCACGCAAACCGATTACTTCTTCCAAGGTATCGTAGGGTGCGCCAGCCACCGCCAGCATTTCATCACCTGGACGTAGCACACCATATAGCCCACAGGCGATCGCCTGTGTGCCAGAAACAAACTGAACTCGCACCGCAGCAGCCTCTGCATCCATAATTTGTGCAAATACCTTGTCTAGAATATCTCGCCCTAAATCATCATGTCCGTAGCCACTAACGCTAGCAAAATGCTGCACTCCAACTCGACGATCGCGAAAAGCTGACAAAACTTTTTTGAGATTTCCCTTGACCTGAGCGTCAATACCAGAAAAAATCGGTATTAGTGCTTTTTCTGCTTCTAGAAGCAGATTTTCAGTATTCATACAGTTAAAAATTTAGATTATTAAATGACAGTTGCTACATCAGAAAAAATCCCACCCGCCTGGGGAACAATCATCTACATGGGCATAATTCACTCTATGGCATTATTTGCCCTTATTCCCAGCAATTTTAGCTGGGGGGCATTGGGAATAGCATTTTTGCTTTACTGCATTACCGCAGGAGTAGGCATAACCCTAGGATTTCATCGCCTTGTTGCTCATCGCAGCTTTGAAGTTCCCAAATTACTAGAATATTTCTTAGTTTTTTGTGGCACTTTAGCAGGTCAAGGCAGCCCTATAGATTGGATTGGCTTACATCGTATCCATCATCAATATTCCGACATGGATTTTGACCCTCACAACTCTCTTAAAGGTTTTTATTGGAGTCATTTGGGCTGGATGTTGTGTAAAAATCCCGCTAATGAAAAGATTGCTCGCTACACCAATGATATTTCAGGCGATCGCTTTTATCGATTTTGTCACTATGGCATGATCCCGATTCAATTCGTCTTAGCTGCGTTTTTATATTACTTGGGAGGCTCTTCTTTTGTAGTTTGGGGGATATTTGTCCGCTTAGTTGTGGTCTTTCACTGCACCTGGTTTGTTAACAGTGCCACCCATAAATTTGGCTATAAAACCTATGACTCTGGAGATACCTCTTTAAACTGTTGGTGGGTAGCGTTATTGACCTTTGGTGAAGGCTGGCACAATAATCATCATGCTTTTCAGTATTCGGCACGACATGGTTTAAAACGTTCAGAAATTGACCTAACCTGGATCATGATTCAAACTCTAGCCTTTTTTGGTTTAGCAAGGAAGGTTAAACTACCTCCCAAAAAGGCTATCCGAGCCTAAAATTATTAGCGATTGTCTGAGATTAAGGCGATCGCTAACAAAATGCAGTCGTTGTTTTAGTATAATTAATTTAAATAATTAACTATATTTGATTTGTTTATGTCATCTTCAGCTATTAGTACCGTAGTCAAAATGATGGAGTCTTTATCAGAAGATAAACAAGAGCAAATTGTTGAACATTTAAAAGAATACATTCAAGATTTGCAAGCTGAACAAAAATGGAGTGAGTCTTTTAAAAAGTCTCAAGATAAATTAATGGCTGCTGCAAGATTAGCTAAACAGCAGGTTGCTGAAGGAAAAGCTGAACCAATGGATTACGATCTTCTATGAAATCAGCAACGCTTTCTTCTTTTTGGGATACTTATCAAGATCTCGATCAAAGAACCAAACTTGCTGCAAGAAAAGCTTATCACTTATGGAATGATAATCCTTTTTATCCTTCATTACACTTTAAATGTATTAATAGCCAAGAAAATATTTGGTCAGTTAGAATAACCCGAAATTATAGGGCGATCGGTATTTTAGATGGTGATGCTATTACCTGGTTTTGGATTGGAAATCATGATGATTATGAGAAGTTCTTTGGATAAGCAATATTTAATACTAAACCAAATTACTATATTTTTAATCCGCTAGCTATAGGCTTAATTAGAAACTTCTGCCATTTCGATCGTGCGATTTTCTAGATCTTTAACTAAAAAATTCAAAGGGCGATCGCGACGTATTTTGTACTTCAAACGTCTTGACTGAACGCGCATCAATAAAGCTTCTAAACAATCACGATCGAAACACACATGACGCTGACGCTCTTTATAGCCACCGCTAGCACCCGCAATAACGTGGAGTTGGGTATTTTTTCTCAGTTGATACCATAATCCTTCTGAGCCGTTTAGTCCTGTACTGGTAGGAGTCGCCGACATATATAAAGGATCGAGTCCGCTTGCTCCCATTGCCTGCTCATAATTGTAGTAATAGTGAAGTGGCACATCAGCAGCAGAAAGCTCTAGCAGTCCTTCATAAAACCTTTGGGCAGTTTGTAGATCTGAAACCATTACCGTATATACTTTGGGCGCACTGCTGAGAAACATCCACATCGCTCCTGCATAAGCAACCAGAAGCATAACCATAATGCCTTGGGTAGAAAATAAACTATCTAAAGCAATTGGCGGTAAAAATGCACCAAGATAATTTGTCATTACTTTACCTGAAAAAACAATATTAGCTATCATTTTGAACCAAAATCTTTTAAAACTTATTTTTTATAATCTGATTTAATAATTGTCAATTGTCTATTTTAAATTGTCAATTATTGAGTCAAGCCATGTTGCAGGGCAAATCTCACTAGTTCAGTACGGCTATTTGTACCTGTTTTGCCAAAAAGACGACTAACGTATTTTTCGACATTTCTGACGCTAGTTTGCAATTCCCTGGCAATTTCTTTATTCATTAAACCTTTAGCTACCAGATCCAAAACACTTTGTTCTCTAGGAGTTAAATCGATTTTGATCGGTGGAGGAGTTACGGTAATTCCACCACTTCCGCCTATTTTATCGTCTAGCTTAGCTTTAATTTCAACTAATTCTTTGGCAATTTTTTCTAGCTCAACGCTACTGTCACCACCGCCAGCATTTACTTTGGTTTTAGACAAGAGATTTTTAACTATTGCTTCTAGTTCTTCTGGATCAAAAGGCTTAGAGAGATAGGCATCACAGCCAGATTCATAACCCTGAATGCGATCGCTTGTCATGCCTCTGGCAGTTAGAAAAACAACAGGTATAGAACGATAGCGGGGATCTTCTCTGATCTTTGCCAAAAATTCATAGCCATTAACCTCAGGCATCATAATATCGGAAATAATCAAGTCAGGAATCTGGGCTTCAATTGTTTGCCAGGCTTCTGCGGCATTACTGGCTACAGTTACTTTCCAGGCTTCGTTATCTTCTAGGTATGCTTGCACAGACTCCCTGATACCAGGCTCATCATCTACAAGTAGCAATTGTTGTTTTTCTGACATAGGTTTTTAAATTATGTATTTAGCCATATACAGTCCATGACTATATACATAATAAGACCTATAAGTAAAATTAGAAGCCACACAGCATAATTCCCCATCATTGTTGACAGGGAATTGAGGTAGTAAGCGGTTGTTAGTTATTAACGGATCGACCTTTGTTGTTTTACTTGGCTTGAATTGTCTCTAGCTTTGCTTGAACCTTCTGTACTACATTTTCAGGTAAAGGAACATAGCCCAATTCTGCTGCATATTCCTGTCCATCGGTTAGCGACCAGTTAAGTACATCCTTCATGCCCTGTAATTTATTAGGATCGCTATAGTTTTCATAAGCTAGAACCCAAGTATAGGTAACAATAGGATAGGAATTTTCACCTTCTGGGTCAGTAACAAATGCCCGTAGATTTTCTGGTAAGGTGGTAGCACTCAAAGCGTTGGCAGCAGACTCTTCAGAAGGAGCAATATATTTTCCTGATTTATTTTCTAAAGAAGCAATAGGAATTTCTTGCTGTTTAGCATAACCGTACTCAATGTAGCCGAGCGCGCCTTCGGTTTGCAGGATTTGAGCCGTTACCCCTTCATTTCCTTTTGCACCTATCCCTGTAGGCCATTCTACGGTTTTACCGTCACCAACTTTTTGTTTCCATTCAGGACTAATTGCGCTTAGATGTTTGGTAAATACTCCAGTAGTACCACTACCGTCTGAACGATGAACTACGGTAATTTTGCTGTCGGGAAGATCGGCATCAGGGTTTAATTGCGCGATCGCTGGATCGTTCCAGTTGGTGATTTTGCCAAGTAAAATATCTACATAAGCTTGACGAGATAATTTTAATTGAGTCACATCTGGCAAATTATACGCCAGCACAATACTACCAGCGGTCATGGGTAACAAAGCTACTCCCCGCTGCACCGCAGCCATCTCCTCGTCTGTCATCGCCACATCACTTGCACCAAAATCCACTGTTCCTTGGGTAAACTGCTCAACCCCAGCACCACTGCCAACAGACTGATAAGATACCTGAACATTAGGATTCTGCTTGTTGTATTCAGAAAACCAGCGTTGATATAAAGGTGCAGGAAAACTTGCCCCCGCCCCTGTTAATGATACGGACTGCCCACCAGAACTGCTGCTATTAGCATCAGGGGGCGAATCGGTCGGAGTTGGAGCTTGATTACCACCACACGCGGTCAGACCCAAGGTAAGAGCTAATACGGGGACTAACCAAACTTTTCGCTTAAGAGAAACTGTAGAAATCATATATATATTGTCTTGCTAATTTATTCTGGGTAGTTTTAGATGAGTTAACAATCTGATTTGCTATTACTAGAGGAAAATAAGCGATAAATGCGCTTTTGTTTCCTCAGTTAGATTAATTTATCTTGTTTCTATTACTCTCAGATAAAGAAGAGGTTAACGAAGAATTAACAAAGAGTTATTTTAAGTAATAAAAAAGCAAGGTCGGATTTATCAACCTTGCTTTATATAAGTATTAATTAAATTAGCAACCTAGAACTTAAAGTAGGTACGTAGAACACCTGCATAGATAGTATCGTTATCATTGTTACCGTTAGCGTTAAATATTGCGTAAGCACCAGGGGTGATCGAAATATTATCGTTAAGAGGGAACTTGTACTGTGCCTCAACCAAATAGGATCTGTCAATGTCTCCCACGACACCAGCTGCTGCTGCGTTACCATCAGTAGGAGCAAATCTAGGTACCTGACCGCCAGCAAAAGATAGCTGAGAACCTTCTTTAACTAGGTCAAGAAAAGAAACGCTACCTTGCCAAGTCCAAAGCTCTCCAGATGGATTATTATCGTTTCCAGGTGCTAACCCTGAAACGTCTGAATAACCACCAAAACCACCTAAGACAATTTTTTCACCCAGGGTGTAGCTAGCATTGATACCAACGTTATTAGAAGTGGTGCTAAGCCCAATACCCCCGTTGAGTGCGTTAAAAGGATTGGCTGCCAAAGGACTACCAGTACTGCCAGTTAGATTGACGCTATCAGCAGTTTGGAAACCACGAAGATAACTTGCACTAAGCTGTAAAGCTGGAAAAGGAGTAAAGTCTATTTGTCCACCTGTACTATAGGAACCATTTAATAAACCTTGTCCGTTAGTGGGATCTTCTGCGTTATCAGTTACATACAGTCCTGTAAGCGCTATTTTATCGGGAACAAGATCGAATGTAACACCAGCACCAGCACCAGCAGTACTACGATAAATCAAGGGATTATAGCGGTTGAAACGAGACAGCGCACCATCACCACTGTTTTCTAGGGTAGGGTTGCCAGGATCGAAAACATCATCTACTCCCATGCCAGTTGTTCCTACATAACCAGTAATTCTATTGTTAAGAAAAGGAAGAGGGAAGATGTAGTATAACTTGCTTAACTCAATGTCGTTATCGTTGTTGGATTCAAAATTGAGGCGTGCTGAATCTGTACCAGTTACGTCACCATAATTGGGTACGTTTCCTGCTTCTAATCTAGCTCTCAAACGGTCTTTGCCGTAGAAACTACTGTCAAAGTTTAAACGAACGCGATCGCTAAAGGTAGTCTCTGTGCTATCACTAACGCTATCTATATCATCAACTGTGTCACCGTAGGCATCAGTAACAGCGAAGACTGCTTCAGCATTTAGCTTGGTTGTAGTAGAAAACTGGTTATCTTCTAAAGTAGCAGTACGGCTTTCAAGTTCATCCACTCTGCCACCGAGGGTAGCTAATTCGGCTTCAAACTCTTGTTGAAGACGATTGATAGTGTCAAGATCTTCTTGACTAACCGATCCTTGAGAAGCAATCAAGCGTTCAATTTGGTTCAAGCAGGAGTTTAAACCAGCAGCAAACTCATAACGAGTCAGGGGTTGGTCGCCACGGTAGGTTTGATTGGGGTAACCAGCAATACAGCCATAGCGATCTACAAGACTACGTAAAGCTTCATAAGCCCAGTCTGTAGGCGATACGTCTCTTAATTGATTGACGTTTGTTACCTGAGATAAAGACCGATCTTGACCTAAGTTTTGATAGTTATTTATTTGTTCTAAAGTTTCGTCAACTCCGCGATCTTCACCAGCAACACTTTGTGCGCTTGCACCGCTGGCAGCAAATAAAGAAGCTGCAAATAAGATGGGAGCGACTTTCAATGTTTGCCAAAATAATTTAATCATTTATTATGTATCCTCACACACCTAAAATATGAATTAACTACAAAACCGTAGTATTAGTTACAACAAATGTTTTTATTCAATGGTACCTAATATCCCAACAGTATAATTAACCTTTAACTGGATTAATTAGAACATGGTGACATTTTATTTTCCGCACACTAGAGAAAAATGTTTTTAATAAAATCACTCTAGTTTTTTAAGTCATATTGATAGTATAGTAACAAGCTAATCACACAGTTAAGATTGTGTAAAGCTCAAATTAATATCTACATGACTCAAGCTGACAAAAATGTACAGGCTATGACAGCTTATTTTCTTTCGCCAGTAACAATATAAGAGACTCGCTGACCAATATTAGTAGCATGATCCGCCATTCTTTCTAGGTGACGAATAGTTAAACCCAAAAGCAATACGGGTTCGACCACCCCTGGAACATCTCTTTGAAAAGCGATGATCTTGTAGAGGCGATCGTAAGCATCATCAACTACATCGTCTAGTTCTTTGACTCTGCTGCCTGCGCTGACATCTAAATCAGCCAAAGCAACTAAACTAGTCGCTAACATTAGCTGAGCGTGTTCTGACATAAAAGCAATATCAGGTAAAGCCTTGTGAGGAGGATATTTCATTAGCTTGACGGCCATTTCCGTCAGATCTTGAGCGTAGTCACCAATACGCTCCAAATCTCTGACCAACTGCATTATGGCACTGAGCAAGCGCAAATCTTGAGCAACGGGTGCTTGCAAAGTCATGAGGGTAGAGCAGTCTGATTCAATTCGACGATAGTAAATATCGATTTGTTTTTCGATAGTGATTATCTTGCGGGTTGCCTCAAAATCACGCTCAAACAACGATTGATGACTCAGACGAAAAGATTGTTCAACTAGAGTTCCCATGCGTAGAACTTCCTCCTGAACTTTTCTAATCGATCTTTCTAGCTGATTTGACTCTGAGCGATTGGCTTTGGAAGATAAAGTCACTGACTTAATTACAGGTTAATTAAATATTTTGATAAGCTATATATATCAATAACAAAAAAAGTTTAAGTTTTGATTACAGTTTGTATATAACCTAGCTAAGTTATTTCTTTTGAGCAAGAGGTAAAATAATTTCTAGCCATGCTCCACCAAAGGTAGGATGGTTTTTAGCAGCGATCGCACCTCC
Organism: Waterburya sp.; assembly: GCA_965218345.1. Classification (GTDB taxonomy): domain Bacteria; phylum Cyanobacteriota; class Cyanobacteriia; order Cyanobacteriales; family Xenococcaceae; genus Waterburya. The sequence continues at coordinate 1,543,277 of CBDCKS010000002.1, read as the reverse complement.
ATGAGCCTGAATTATTTGCTCAACAATCGCTAAACCTAAACCACTGCCGTCAACAACAGCAGAATTGTCTGTCAGTTGTCTAGTGCGAGATTTGTCTCCTCGATAAAGCCGTTCAAATATATAGGGTAGATCCCTCGCTTCAAAACCCATGCCCGAATCGATTATATCAATTTTAATCTGTTTTTCCGTGGCACAATCTTCTGCTGTAACGGATGATACCTGAACTAAAATTTCTTTGTTTGGCGGATTATGCTTAATCGCATTATCCAAAAGATTAAGAAAAACTTGAATTAGTCGGGAGCGATCGCCATCAATGGTAAGATTGCGATCGCCAGTATAAACTAAAGTTACTTCTTTTCTGGCAGCAATTGGTTCTAAGGTATGCCAGACAGATTGAATCAGATCGTGTAGCTGAATCGATTCATATTTTAAGGTTTTATTGGGTGCAGCCTGTAGCTGTGTTAGATCGAGCCATTTTTGAACTAATTCAATTAAACGGTTAGTTTCTTTGAGCATTTGTTCTACCCAACGACGTTCGGGGTTTTGCAGTCGCGACTGTAAGTTTTCTGCCACTAGAGAAATAGCGGTGAGAGGAGTACGCAGTTCGTGGGTCAGATCGGCAAAAGTGCGATCGCGAGATTGAGATAGATCGAATAAAGGCTGTTGATTTTCAAGAAATACGCCAACTTGCCCTTGAGACAAAGGAAAACCATAACCTTTAATGGCGCGGGACTCTACTATTCTCCTGGATGGTGAAGAGGTGTCTGTTTCGGCGGGACTATCTTCAGGAGGGACGTAGCGAGTATAGTAAAAAATCCATTCCTTTTGTTGTGGATGCCCAGAGCGACGAGTTACTTCGATCAGGTTATCCAAATCGTAGGAACGTACCAATTCTAATAGTAAACGAACCCGTTGCGATCGCCAAGAATCGATCTTCAATAATTCTTTAGCAGTTCGGTTACAGCCTAAAAGCTGATTTTCAGCGTTTACCTGCAAATAACCAATCGGTGCTTGTTCGATTAATTCTTGCCAAGTTTGCTTATTTTTTTCTAGCTTCTGACGTTGACGATCTAAATCAAGCAATTCGCGACGAATTAAAGAATGCACTGGTAAAGAAACATCACCGTCGGCATTAACACCATAAGAACTAAGAGTTTTCTTTAACTTTTTTTTAAACCGATATTGTTGCCCAGCATAAATTCCCAGACCGACTGCCAGTCCCATGAAAAAATCTATAGCTGCCATAGGTTAGTTATTGCTTCTGAATGAACTAACTCTAGCAAATGCTTCTAGCTTTTGAAAGCTAACTAGCAACATTTCAATTTGAGAGCTTTTAAAATAATTTTTATTCTTATACCAAATCAATAAATCTTTGCGACACATAAAAACAATCTGAGGGTAGGGTGAGCATTGCCCACCCTACGAGCGATTTGTTGCGTTCTTTTTTCTATTTGGTATTAGACTAATGCTCTATGGTTAGCAGCTTTAGAAAAAAGATTTATACCGACCGCCGTAAGTTAATTGAGCGGGTAAACAAAAATATAGGTTCTAAGCCTATCCTGGTGAGGGCGAACAGTGGTTCGCCTTTACATAATTATCTTAACCAAAGCGATAGCCAAAACCTCTGACCGTAATTAGGTATTCAGGCTGACTGGGTTCTTCTTCTAATTTTTCGCGTAACCACCGGACATGAACATCTACGGTTTTAGTATCTCCCAAAAAATCTGCACCCCAAACTCGATCGATTAATTGTTCTCTTGACCAAACTCGACGGGGATAACTCATAAACAATTCTAGTAAACGAAATTCTTTAGGGGACAAATTCACTTCCAAACCCCTGACCACAACTCGACATTCTTGAGCAAACAGATCTATATCACGATACTTTTGAACTGAACTAGGACTAGAAGATGAGCTTGTGTATCTTTGACGACGCAACAAAGCTCGACAGCGAGCTACAAGTTCTCTCATGCTAAAAGGTTTGGTCAGATAATCATCTGCTCCTACCTCTAAGCCCAATACGCGGTCTGTTTCACTGCTTTTGGCACTAACTACCAAAATAGGTGTAATATCCTCTTCATAACGTAATAAACGACAGATATCTAAGCCATTAACTTCAGGCAGCATCAGGTCTAAGATAATCAAATCTGGAGCTAATTTTGCTTGGCTCAGGTTAGGGTTTTGCAACATATTTAGTGCTGCTCTACCGTTGCTGGCGGTGTGAACTTCAAAACCTTCTTCTTCTAAAGCAATTACAACCATCTCTCTAATTAAGTCTTCATCTTCAACTAGTAAGATGCGATTTGTTTGAGTCAATTTAGATTCGACTGGAGGCTGGATTTCTGAACACAGCATAAATAAATACTTTAAATTATCAATAATATTACATATACATTAAAATCGGCACTTAGTAACATCCTAAGCAAATTATTAATGTGGTTAAGGTTTGGTTATCGTCCTGCATAGCGTTCTTCTGCCCAAGGTTCTCCCCGTCGATGATAGCCATTTCGTTCCCAAAAACCAGATTGATCGTGGTCTAAAAATTCGATGCCGTTAATCCATTTTGCACTTTTCCAAGCATACAAATGAGGCACAACTAATCTCATCGGACCACCATGTTCGGCGGGCAAAGGTTCACCGTTGAGGGTATGGGCAAAAAAGTTTTCGCCACGAGCAAAGTCTTCTAAGGGCAAATTAGTTGTGTAACCACCATAGGAATGTTGCAGAATATAGGTTGCTTTGGGGTCAATCTCAATTGCCTGAAGAAAATCTGTAACCCTGACTCCTCTCCACTGTACATCTAGCTTTGACCAACGAGTTACGCAGTGAAAATCGGCGGTAATGTCCTGCTGGGGCAAACTCATAAAATCTGACCAGTCAAAAGCTTTAGGTGCAACTAAACCCCATACCTTAAACAGCCAATTATCAGTGGAAACTTGAGGCGTTTCTCCATAGGTGAGAACAGGAAACCCCTTAGCTAGATACTGACCAGGAGGAACTCTTTCTTTTTGGTCTGCTTCTGGTTTAGTAAAAAATTTTCTCGCCATAATTTCAGCTTAATAAACTTCTCGCTCAAATCAATTCTACTAAAAAACAAAGGTGCGTAACCTTAAGGCACACACCATAACTTTCCCAATCTAACCTATAAACAGACGACAAACTACAAACTCTTAGATAGACAAAACCTACTCTTCGTCATCGTCTTCATCATCTTGAGGATAGACAAAGCTATTAGAACGTCCAGACAAGACGGATTTACCCAGAGATAAAGCTTTTTCAGCTTCCACTGCTGCCTTATGCTTCCAGACTGCTTTGCGACTATCGCGTTTCGATTTAGACGTTTTCTTCTTTGGTACTGCCATAATTATTTAGTTTAAAAGGACAACCTTATTATTGTAATGGTTATGTCCTAAAAAGCTAGAGAGTTTGACCAGGAAAAAGACTAGTTTCACCAAAAAATTGCTCGGCATTGCCAGCATCAGAGTCTAAAAACTTGTGATCGATTATGTCTCTAAATTCTGCTAAATCATTTTTCCAGTTAGATAAAAAGCTTTGTACTTGGGCTAATCTCTTCTCCTGGCTTCCTTCTGGATTAACGCTATAGTTAAAGTTGCCAGAAAACAAAATTGCCGTTATTGGTGGTTGTTCAGGTTGCTGTAGTCGAGCTTCAGAAACACTGATGGTCAATTGGCATCTATCCAAAAGATACATCAAATTAATGCTTGCCTGTACAGGAGCTTGACCAATTTTTTTCCAAGAGCCAGCACCAAGTAGGCTACTAGTAATAAATTCACGCACAGTTGCGGGGTTATCGGGAAAAGGAATCAAAATTTTAGGACTCATCCCGAAGCCCATATAGTCTGCATGAGGCAGTTTTTCAATGTACTTTGCTGCTACAGTTGCGATCGCTAATTCTTCGGTTCTATTTCCTAAAGATTCTCGTACTGTGATGGTATGAGGTTGAGCAGTTATGCCAACACCATTAGTAAAGTTTAACTGCGCCAAATTAGGATTTAGTACTGGCTGCTGAGAGAGTTCCCATTCTTTGGGTATGATGCCACTAAGTTTGAGAAAATCTTGGCTCATCATGGTAGGAGTTAAGTCTTGTGCCGCAATAATGATTGACAATTCTTCAATAGGCTCAGTAATAGTCGAGGGATTAACGGCAGATGCAACGTTAGATGTAGTCATAATCTAATTAGCCAAAAAATTGTTTTATGTAATTATGTATCTATAAATACTTTGCCCAAAAAAAGTAGTAAACTCCCATGTCGCTCAGAAAATCTTTGGCAAACTGTTCAAAAGTTATTTCTGCTAATTGCTAGATCTTAATATCTGTTGGGTAAAAAAAGAGATCGCCGTATTCTCTTACCTGGAAACGGCATACTCTCTCTAAAAATGTAAATTGACAAGGCTAATATCAGTTTTGTAGAGGCTAAAAATAATTTTGACTTTTAACTCTTGACTTTTGACTTCAATATTTGCGAGTCTGCAATAACATCCCAACTTAAACCACGCTCATGACTTTAAACGTATACAATACTCTTACCCTCACCAAGTCAACGTTTCAAACCATTGAAGAGAATAAAGTGCGGATGTATTGCTGTGGCATAACTGTCTATGATTATTGTCACCTTGGTCATGCTAGAACTTGTTTAGTATGGGACGTGGTGCGTCGTTACTTACAGTGGTGTGGTTATAAAGTAAATTACATTCAGAATTTTACTGACATTGACGATAAAATCCTCAACCGCGCTAGACAAGAAGGAACTTCGATGGAGGCGGTTTCAGAAAAGTATATTGAGGCATACTTTGAAGACATGGAACAGTTAGGAGTTGGCAAAGCCGATGCCTATCCCCGCGCTACCCATACCTTGGATGGCATTAAGCGTTTAGTTTATGAATTAGAACAAAAGGGTTTTGCCTATCCTGCCGAGGGAGATGTTTATTATTCTGTGCAGAAGTTTTCTGAATACGGCAAGCTATCAGGTAGAAAATTAGAAGATATGCAGGCTGGTGCTAGTGGCAGAGTTGGAGTTGAAGATCCTGAAGTTAATAAGAAGCAGTATCCCTTCGATTTTGCTCTCTGGAAAGCTGCAAAAACAGGTGAACCTGCTTGGGAATCTCCTTGGGGAAATGGTCGTCCTGGCTGGCATATAGAGTGTTCGGCAATGGTCAGAGAAAGACTAGGAGAAACTATCGATCTTCATGTTGGTGGCAGTGACCTAACTTTCCCCCATCATGAAAACGAAATTGCTCAATCTGAAGCGGTAACAGGAAAACCTCTAGCTAACTATTGGCTGCACAACGGCATGATTATTGTGGAAGGAAAAAAGATGTCTAAGTCTTTAGGTAACTTTGTTACTATCCGCGAGTTGTTAGATAAATATGAGCCAATGGCGGTGCGTTTGTTTATTTTGCAGACTCAATATCGTAAGCCTGTAGACTTTACCGAATCAGCTTTGGCTACAGCCACCAACAGTTGGGAGACTCTAAAAGAAGGATTGTTGTTTGGTTATCAATATGGCGAAAAGTTAGCTTTTTCAGCCAAAGGCGATCGCGCTAGTCAAAACACAGAATTAGTTAACCGATTTAAAGAAGCGGTAGACGATGATTTTAACTTTGCGGGTGGTTTAGCGATCTTGTTTGAAATTGCTAAGAATTTAAGCAAAGAAGGTAATATTCTAGTCCATCAAGGAGCAACCAAAACGGCAACAGAAGAATTAGCAACGCAATGGCATACTTTAGTTGAGTTAGCTAGAATTTTTGGTTTTGCAGTGCAAATTGAGGATCTTGCTGGGAATAGTAACGGAAGCTTAAGTGATGCGGAAATAGACGCTTTGGTACAGCAGCGTAATGATGCTAGAGCTAATAAAAATTATGCCCAAAGCGATCGCCTTAGAGACGAATTACAGGCACAAGGTATTACTTTAATTGATAAACCTGGAGGAGTAACTATTTGGAATCGAGATTAGATTCTACCGAACGATAGGCTTGAGTCGGATCGTTCGGATTTTGTGGATTAGTATATTCTAGCAAACCCTCGTCAACTAAAGGCTTTAGATATTGATCTAATAAATATTTACGCTTGCGGTTTAGCAAAGATTCTAGTTCGCTTGATGATCGCGGTTTTAGTTGGCACAGTTCTAAGATTAAAGCTTTGATTTTTTTTGCTTCAGTACGTTTGCCTATTTTTTGTAACCGATCTTTAAGAGTTTTTTCTGTTACTTGAGGAAATAGTTCTAGATTAAGCTGTTCTGATTGCAGTGTACTACTATCCTGATTAGAAGTTTCAAGCTGTCCAGATAAGCTTTTTTCCGTAGAATTACTGTCCTGATTAGAAGTTTCAAGCTGTCCAGATAAGTATTTTTCCGTAGAATTACTGTCCTGATAAGCAAAATTCAATTCCTCTGGAAATTTTGATTTCAGGGTGTAGTAAGTTGCCGTACTTTTCCCATGTACATTAATTAAACCAAGATCTCGTAATCTTTTTAGTGTTTGGCTAGCTTTGAGAGTATCGACATCATTGACAAGGCGACAAATGGCATTGTTAATCTTACCTGTTTCTTTCAGTACAACTAATATCTTGGCTTCCTCGTCTGTAATATTATATTCTTTAAATTGTGATAACCATTGCAAAGCTTCTTCATCAAAAAGATTGTGAGAGTAAAGAGTAACTTGAAAGCGGTTGCGATCGCGATTGGAATCGAATGAAGGAAGACTCAAGTTAGCTTCTAGCATAGATTCTAGCATTACTCTAATACCAGAACCCTTGGTTTCTGCAAATCCAGTTTCATGAAGAACCTCGGCGATCGCTTCATTGCGAATTATCGATCCAGGTTCGCCTAGTGTCTCTCGATTGATTGGTTTTAAAGAATAGCCAGGACTACGAATCTCCAGACGGTTTGAGTATTTAATAATTTGGATTGGGCTACGGGTGCGATAATCTCGGTGCATTACTGCATTGACAATTGCTTCTCGAATTACTTTACGCGGAATGAGTGGTATATCTTGACGTTGAATACTATCATCTGCTAGTCCAAAACGGGTTGGTAAATCGTTGAGAACATTGATTACCAGTCTAGGTATAGCTAAAAGTAATGGCTCTCGAATTTCAATAGTTTGGTATCTATCGCGATCATCGGTAATCCAGTCTGTACCTTCAATTAAAATATAATCTACACGGTGCAAAGGAAAATAACGCCGTAGAGAGATTGCTTTACCAAAAAGAATTAATCCGCTAATAGTAGGGCAGTATTCATTTTGATGTTTGGTAATAACATTAAGAGAATATAGCAAATCTTGGTCTGAAAAGTCTAATTCACTAGCATTAGGATTTATTTTAGCTCTTGCTACTCTATAAGCATTAATAGCATTTGGTTCTAAATCTTCTAAAGTTGCTTCAGTTATGGGAGTAGTATCGTAACTATAAAATTTACTTTCTTGATAAAGCTGTTGTAAATCCCTATCGGTACATTTTTGATCTGTAGAGGAAATACGCCGATATGCACCTCTTGGTAATCCTTGCTTTTTAATGTAGATAGGTTTTTCAGATGGTGATGCTTCAGAAATAAAGGCAACAATAACGGTTTTACCTTCCCTGGTAACAATCTCAATACGAGGGCGAATTACGCTGCTGAAAACTTCACTGCATTGACTAGCTAAGTCACATTGAATTTTGTCTGGATTTTTTAATCCTTCGATTTCATACTGTCCTGTTTTACTATCTTCTGAGGATCTAATTCCTAAAATAAGATAACCACCATTCAAATCAGTTTCGTTGGAAAACGCGCTAATAGTTTCCCAGCAGCTTTTGCCAACTTGAGATGCTTTTTTTACTTCTATTTCTAGGCTTTCGTCTTGGGTAATGAGCAAATCCCACAATTCATCAAAATTCATTTTCTATTCAGCCTACGAAATTCTATAACATCTCATTAAAGTATAAATTGAGTTATCAAAGTAAAAAGGCGATCGCCTTGGAGATGAACTACAGGCTCAAGGTATTACTTTAATTAATAAACCAGGAGGAGTAACTATTTGGAATCGAAGTTAGATTTTGTTGTAAACAAGCTGACTAAAGTAAAGCTTAATAATTAGAAAAGAAGAAAACTTTTGGTCAAGAATTGAATACGAATCTAAACGCAAAATTTTTTTTGTGGTTTATTTTGCTGTTAATTACGGTTTTGAAAGCGATATTCTGCAATATATTAAAAAGCTATTTTAACTATGAAACAAGTAAAAATAATAGTCTCAGGAAAAGTGCAGGGTGTAGGATTTAGGTATTATACTCGCAAAAAAGCCGAACAATTAGGCGTTCGGGGATATGTGCAAAATCTAAAAAATGGCAGTGTGGAGATTATTGCTGTAGGAAAGGCTGAACCAGTTGAGGCACTAATAGAATGGGCTAGATCTGGTTCACCTTCGGCTGTAGTAAATAATCTAAATTTTGAAGTTATTCAAGATACTGGTAAAGAATATCAAGGTTTTGAAATTCGTAGGTGAGTAGTGTACTCTTATTTGCTAACCTTGCCTAAATTATAAAGATGAGCCGATGCGCCAGTTTGCTTAAATACATCGATCTCCTGACCAATTTGATTGAGATATTCTAGTATTGCTGCCTCTTCTGACTCTTCAGCACGAAGTACAAACCACACTCTAGATTTACCCCGTAAAGGTTCTATATCTGCCTTTAATTCCTGCCAATTTTGAGCTGCATCTTTATCTTTATAAGATAAATTACCCAAACCCAAAATATAATCTTGTTCTGAATAACCGAGTCTAGCTGCATAATAAGTGAATGCCTGTGCGCCTAAAGAATAAACATAAATTGTGTCTCCTGGCTGCTTATGAGATAAAATATATTCGGCTACTGGTCTAATTTCTTCTTTTAATTCAGGATGAATTATAAAACTGCTGGCTCTTGTAATAGGGGGAATAGTTAAAGCCACAAGACAGAAAGCACCTAACAACCCTGCCAGCAATGAAGTTTTAAAGCGATTGGTTTTGATAGCTTTAGTGGGCAGAAATTTACTTAATAACCAAGCAATTCCCTCGGCAATAATTAGAATTGCGAAAGGCACGAGAAACACAACTAATCTTTCGCGAAAAGGATATTGATGAAGATAGGCAGCAGCCAAAGTAGCAACAAAGGGAGCAACTAAAGCACCAAGAAAGGTTCTATTTTTGCTATACCAAGCCACACAGCCAAAAATAAAGGCAAATATGCCAACCCCGTCGGTTATGCCTGTAAATCCCATTGGATTATAAAAAAATCTTCCTAAAGCATCGAATAACCACTCAATATCCCAAAAAGTAGCTGGATATCTAGAACTCCAGGATAAAGCTAAATCTTCATTACTCATCGTGTTAGCAATGGTGAGAAAATAAAATAACCCAAAGCTAGTTAGCCAAGCAAGATAAACAAGCAAACGATTGAATAAAATTTTAAGACGATCTTTGCTAGCCGCAGTTAAAAGATAATAACCTTCGATTCCTGCGAGCATAAAGATAGAAGGATGAGAAAACCAGATAACTATGCTGCCTAATACTGCATAGCCAATAATTTCTCTTGAATTAAGAATTTTATGCCCGATTTTAGTCAAAAACCAGAATAATATTAAGGCGATCGCAATATCACTAGAATATTGTTTGAGTTCAGTAGCAAAGTACAAAGTATAACGACCAAAAGCAAATAAAGCGATCGCCATAGGTGCAGCCAGAGGAGAAGCATAGCGATAAACTAATCGATAGAAAACCCCAAAAGCCACAAGATTAGACACCAAGGGGAACAACCGCAAGGCATATTCATTATTGCCAAAAATCTGCGTCGCTAACTTCTCAACCCAGAGAAACCCTAAAGGTGCTGCTTGGTTATGATCTAGAGTTTGCGTCAATTCTCCATAAGAGCGATTAACTATATTTAAAGCCAGATTAACCTCATCAAACCAAAGCGATCGATTATCCAAGTATTGAATCAAACGTATTGCGGTTCCAGATATAACCAAGAAGAGAGATAGATATCTTAGAAACTTTAATAGCTTTGCCCGATCAGAAGAAATGGAATTAATGCTGTCAAACATCTGCTGTTTATTTAAATAAGAGTTCTACTTAATTTAAAATATTCGCCAGTCCGCTTGTTACTGTTTTTACCATCGGTCATTCTAAACTCATGACAGCGACAGAAGTAATTTGACAAAATAGCGATCGCCTGAACCTTTCTCCCACTAAAACTATAATTCACATTTAGATTGATAGAATTTTATTAGCGCGATAGCCTCAAGTAATAATAAAACTGTTTTGTCCTTATCCCTTATCCCTTATCCCTTAAAATATGCCTCGTCAGCGTCAGAAATCCGATCTTCCCACTAAAATTTGTCCTGTATGCGATCGCCCTTTTACCTGGCGTAAAAAATGGTCAAAGTGTTGGGACGACGTTAAATATTGCTCAGATCGTTGTCGTCGTCGTAAACAATCTGATAATAGTAAATCATAAACAGCATTTATGCAGGGCTTCCATCTACAATGATGCGGTTGTTAATTTTCAGTGAAGCAATTTAATTTATGTCAGCTAATCAAGTACAGCCCAAGCTAATTATTCACGGTGGCGCAGGAGGGCATATCAGGAGTGAAAAGGGTCAGGCGGTAGTCCGCCAAGCCCTTCATTCGGTTGTGGAAGAAGTATATGACTTACTCGCTTATGGAGCTAGTGCTACTGATGCTGTTATTTTGGGGTGTAGACTGCTAGAAAATCAACCAATTTTTAATGCAGGTACAGGTTCTGTACTTCAGTCTGACGGACAGATACGTATGAGTGCTGGTTTGATGGATGGCTCGAAGCAACGTTTTAGTGGGATCATTAATGTATCCCGTGTTAGACATCCGATTGAACTGGCAAAGTTTTTGCAGGGAGAAAACGATCGCGTATTATCGGACTATGGTGCGTTTGAACTACTGCGAGAACTTCATGTGCCTAAGTACGATCCTTTAATAGAAATTCGCCTGCAAGAATGGATGCAGGAACGGAATGAAAATTTTGACAAAAAAATGGCAGGAGTAGTTGCCGAACAAGCATTAATTCACGAGCCACGAAAAGGAACAATTGGAGTGGTTGCTCTCGACAAAAACGGTAAAATCACCGCAGGAACTTCCACAGGAGGTAAAGGATTAGAAAGAATTGGTCGAGTGAGCGATTCTGCTATGCCCGCAGGTAACTATGCCGATGCCTCGGCTGGGGTAAGCTGCACAGGAATTGGCGAAGAGATTATGGAAGAATGTTTAGCCGCCAAAATTGTGATTCGCGTTACCGATGGTATGTCTTTAGCGGATGCCATGGAAAAATCTATGAGCGAATCTCGCAGTCGTAATCGAGATTTAGGCGCAATTGCGATCTCTGCTGATGGTACTATTTCTTGGGGTAAAACTAGCGAAGTTATACTAGCTGCTTATCATGACGGTAAACAGATTGGCGATACTCTTAATTGGAATAATCAGGAACTAATAGGATATCAATAAGTAGCTTTTGATTCTGTGTCTTCTATTCCGTTTTCTAGGGAGCGATTAAGCTAGGTGTAACCTAATCGCTCCAAAAATATCTAAAATTAATCATGGCGATCGCCTGATACTTAAACTTTATTCCCAAAAGAGCAAAATTATCAAAAATGAATAAAGAGGATTTAATCAAACATCTATCTTTAGTTGAACATATTGAGGGTGGTTATTTCTCTGAAACCTATCGCTCACAAACAAGTATAGCAACCTCAAGAACAGGAAGCGATCGCAGTATACTCACCTCTATCTACTATCTACTTACCGACGATCGCCCTATCGATTATTTTCATCAGAATCAGTCGGATATTTTGCATTATTTTCAAGCAGGCTCACCGATTACCTATCTAATTCTTAGTCCATCTGGAAAATTGAATAAAGTCAAGCTTGGACTCAATTTTGCTCAGGGAGAAGTAGCACAGCTATTAGTACCAGGAAATCATTGGAAAGCTGCCGTACTAGAAACAGGGGAATTTGGTTTATTGGGTGAATCTGTAGCTCCAGGCTTTGATTATCGCGATATGGAATTAGGAAAAGCAGACTACTTTCGAGACGCTTTTCCTGGTTTATGGTCAGAATTAACCGTTTATATAAAGAATTGAAGGTAGCTGATGAATTTTATTTTCATCTTTTATCCCTTCAAACTTACCTGACGGTAAAGGATTTTGCTGCAACTTCAAAACTGTCTTTAACTCTGTCCCAACGTCTTTGAGGAGTAGACAGACTGAAGGTAAAAATTTTACCACGACTGACGGAAACGCTGGCAATATTATGTCTCTCTTCTCGATCGGGCAAGTTTTCTTCATACTCTAAAAGATAGTAAGTTTTGTCTTTATTTTGACGAGATTCGGCTCTGAGAAATTCCGCTTCTTTATCGGGATCGGTATTGTTGATTGCTTTAAGCAAACGGTATCCAACTTCTGAAGGACCGCCCAAATCTTCTAAAGTTTTATCATCAGGAACATCATTAATAATAACGCTGAGATTTTCTGTTCTCTCAACCAAATCGCGAAATACAACATCTACGGTTTTTCTAGCAGATGTTCCTAAGTTAACGGGTATCCAACCATTAGGATACAAAAACTCATAACCTTTACTGGTGTTGACATAACTTTGTAGTCCAGTTACTCCTGTAGAACAACTTGTTACCAATAAGCACAAAACAATTAACAAGCCAGCGAAGAAAGACTTGAACATTTTTATTTTATTACCTCTATAAATTTTGTTTTTAATACTATTACTTTGCATTTTTATTGTCTCATAGCATACCAAAGCCAAACAAATGCCCCGTGCTGCAAATATGGAAACACGAGGCAAAATCATAATAGTTTTTTTAAATTTGATGCTTAGAAATTAGCTGGCAGTAGACGCGAATACTGCAACTGCTATGATACCCCCCACCAACAAAAACCCTAGCACTCCAAGAATGGTATAGTTACGTTTCTCAGTTTGATCGGGCTCGTCGGCTGTATACATTTTTGGCTCTCTGGCAAAGTTGTTTAATATTCCGCCTTCTTCTTCTGTATATGGCATAAATTTTAAAATCCTCTTGTTTTATTTGTAAACCTTAATAAATAGTAATCTTATTTATCCAATCGCACAATAAAAAAGCTCTAAGCGTTTTAGTATTTGGTATTTTCAGATAGCGATCGCTTTAGTTTTTCAGCTAAAAGCAAATAAGGAAAATGTTACAACGGTAGTAGTTCTTATGCTCTATTAGAATAATTTGGCATGATATTCTCTTTCTTTACTGGCTCGATCGCCAATCAATCTACCTTAAACAGTAATCGGCAATCTCGGTCTAGGAGTAAAATCGCCCAGAGCTTCGGTTCATATATTGCTCTGGGAGCTTTACAGGTAGTTTGCTCCCTGGGGCTGATTGGCTATTGGACGAAAAAAGCAGTAGCAGCAGAAGAAATCGTCTTAAGTTACGGGGCATTGGAATTTCCTGTTTCAATTAAGTCTTTAGAAACCTATGCCACTACAGGAAAAATTAAAGGAGAGTTAGCCAGCTATGCTGGATTTCTGACCCCAGTACAGTTACAGCAATTTAAAGCTGGTTTAACAGCTAGTGCGGATTTCGATCATTTAGCGATCGCTCAATTTCTCTATTCTTTTCAGGGAGAAAAAATTTTAGACCGAGTTTCTAAAGTAATTAAAACCAAAGCTCGTCAACCTGGGTTTTATGCCATTCGTTCGGCGTTGATTTTGGCAGCAGCAGACGCTGAAGATGGTGGATTAACTCCTCTTAACGTGCTGAAGAAGTTTCCTACCAAAGTACTGAGAATTGATTCTCGACAAGGATTAGAGATCATCAAAGATCTCAGTCGAGTGGTTAAAGGCAATGAGCAGGCGATCGCTGCTGTGCAAACTGAAGCCACAAAAGAAAGCCAAGATCTAACCACAATAGCTCCCAAGGCTATAGATTTAGCTCTATCAAAACCTGGTAAATATGACTTTCGCAGACAGGTATTAACGATGAAAGATAGCCGCCGCGATGACCCTTCGGGTCTGCTTGGCGATCGCACTTTTCCCGTAGAGCTTTATTTACCTAAAGTCAAAAACAGGCAGCCATTACCATTGATCGTTATTTCTCATGGTTTAGGTAGCGACCTAACTACTTTTGCCTATTTTGCTAAACACCTTGCTTCTCATGGTTTTGCCGTTGCTGTCCCCGAACATCCAGGCAGCAGTGCTAGACAAATTGGAGCATTGTTAAATGGTTTAGCAAAAGATGTAACTCCACCAGAAGAGTTAATCGATCGTCCTTTAGATATTAAGTTCGTGCTGGATTATCTAGCCCGTAATTATGGCAAAAAGATTGATACCAACAATGTCGGCATGATTGGACAGTCTTTTGGAGCATATACCGCTCTGGCGATCGCAGGAGCAGAATTAAATTGGCAAACTCTAAATCAAGATTGTATCAATCTAGATGATTCTTGGAATTTATCTTTACTACTTCAGTGTCTAGCATTACAAATTCCCATGATTGAAACTGGCGTAGATTTAAAAGACAAGAGAATTAAAGCAGTAATTGCCATTAATCCTTTAACTAGCTCCGTATTTGGCGAACAAAGCTTAAGTAAAATTAAGATTCCAGTGATGCTAGTATCAGGTAGCGCAGATCCTGTTACTCCTGCTTTATCTGAGCAAATTATTCCCTTTACCTGGCTAAAAACTCCCAAAAAGTATTTAGTGCTGCTTGAAGGTGGAACACATTTTTCAACCCTTAACGAGTCGGCTGGGAGTATTCCTGTTCCTCCCCAAGCGATCGGTCCCGATCCTAAAATAGCTCAAGGCTATGTTAAACAATTAGGATTAGCGTTTTTTAGTACTTATATTACTGACAAGTCTACCTATACTCAGTATCTTAATGCTCAATACGGATCGCTAATCAGCAAACCAGCCATGCCCTTGAGTTTGATAGAATTTTTAGATTCAGAATCTCTATAGCCAAGTCAGAGCTAAATTGAATAAGAGTAGATGAAATTAGTGATTAGAGATGGTGCGCTCGCTACTACGCCACCACCAATTATCTTTAACCAGCCGAGTAATTTTTCAATCTCACTCAATCGACGATCTAGATTGTCTATCTTCGGTTCAATTTGACTAAACTTAAATTCAATTACCGACAGCTTTTCAGCATTTTTAACTAGCTGATTTAATATTGCTCCTTCGTATTGAGCTTTGGTTTCTGGGTTGGTCATTGTTATGATTAGGGCGTGTCATCAATTAAGGGGAAGAACGCTTTTGAAGGAATTTTAGCGAGATACAAGGAGAAAAATGTTCTGCATAGCAGGGCTACGGAGGTTATTTTTTGACGCAGTAGGTCGTTAAAAGGTCGAAAAAAGCTCTTTTTTTCTAATTGATGACACGCCCTAGTTTGATTGAGAAAAAAGCATCTCTATTGGCAGTACGAGGAGATGCTTTTATTTTACCTTTAACGTTTTTCGGATTCAGAGACTCCTGACAAAGGACTCATGGTTGTCAATTGTGACTTATCCAGAATTATCAATCCAGACAAGCCTTGTTTCTGTGCCGATCGCGATCGCTAAAATCTACCAACTCAATGTAACCCTAACTGATTACTGCTAAAGAACTCCTGCATTGCCTAAACCGAGAATAATTCCTGCGCCCAGAATATGACCTAAACTAGTAGTTGCCAGCAGTTCAGGTAAACCGAACTTATCCCATACTTCAGGTTTGGGGACGGGTAAGCTAGGACCTTGCCCAGAATTTTGAATCGCATAGCGACCAATGGCAATACAAAATAGATTAGACATAATCATGACTATTGCCACGGTAGGGGTCCAATCGGCTGTTGAAGGAGTGTATTGAACTGCTAAAAGAAAATTAGATATCATTATGAATCTTGACTCCTCTACTCTTTAAATATTTTTTAGACTACGTTTGTTTATAGGAATTATAAAAATCTCTCTGCGCAAAACCGCGTTTCTTCTAAATAATTAACAGTAGTTCAAAGTTTTACTAAAAAAACAAGGCATTATCTGGTTTTAGTACCTATGCGAGTTAAAATCTGCGGAATCACTCAAATTAAACAGGGTCAAGAAATTGTGGCATTGGGCGCAAACAGTCTAGGCTTTATCTGCGTAAAGCGATCGCCGCGCTATATTACCCCAGCCAAGATTAAGGCGATCGCCGATAATTTGCCGACTCAAATTGATAAGGTGGGAGTTTTTGCCGATCGTGCTTTAACTGAAATTATTACGATAGTTAATACAGCAAATCTAACTGCGGTGCAGCTACACGGTTCAGAAACTCCAGACTTTTGCGCTCAATTGCGTCAGGCACTTCCTAGTGAAATTGAACTAATCAAAGCCTTTCGCATTAAAACTGCTGCATCTCTGCAAGACACTAAAGCCTACAAAGACAAGGTAGATACTTTGCTTCTAGACGCTTATCATCCTCAAATGCTTGGTGGGACAGGTAAAACTATTGATTGGCAGGACTTAAAGCAATTTAAACCAGCTTTGCCTTGGATGCTGGCTGGGGGATTAAACCCTGATAATATTAACCATGCCCTATCTCGCCTCCAACCCGACGGGATCGATCTTTCTAGCGGAGTAGAGCGATCGCCTGGAGACAAAGACTTAAATAAAATAACTCAACTCTTCCAAGCTCTCAAAATCTAAATTATCAATTATCGACATTGCTGAATCAGGGTATTATAACCAAAGTTATTATTATCTGTTCATTGGTCAAAAAGCTTATAGCTTATAGCTCATAGCTGACAGCCATGAACAGTTTAATTTTGATTTTCATACATTAAATCAGCAGCGGTATATGAAAGTATTAGTAGTAGGCAATGGAGGCAGAGAACATACCCTTGCCTGGACATTATTACAATCTCCCAACGTCGACAAAGTTATTTGCACTCCTGGCAATGGTGGCACAGCGACAATGGAAAACTGCCACAACCTAGCTTTAGCTGTAGATGATTTTGCAGGTATTGCCGATGCAGCTACAGCCAATCAGGTTTCTTTAGTGGTAGTAGGACCAGAAGTTCCTTTGTCTTTGGGAATTGTCGATTATTTACGAGAGCGCAATATTGCTGTTTTTGGACCAACTAAAGAGGGAGCGCAAATAGAATCGAGTAAGTCTTGGGCAAAAGAAATTATGACTCAGGCAAATGTCCCTACTGCTAAGTCTAAGACTTTTACTAATGCTGCTGCTGCCAAAGATTATCTTCGCTCTAAGAGTGCGCCGATTGTGGTCAAAGCCGATGGTTTGGCTGCGGGGAAAGGGGTAATTGTGGCAACTACTATAGATGAGGCGATCGCAGCAGTAGAATTACTAAGGGATAATTCTGGTAAATTAGTTATCGAAGAATTTCTTACAGGCTCAGAAGTATCGGTTTTGGCAGTTACCGATGGTAAAACTATTCGCCCTCTATCTCTCGCCCAGGATCATAAACGAATTGGTGAGGGAGATACAGGCAAAAATACGGGCGGAATGGGTGCTTATTCTCCTGTGCCATTAGTAACGCCAGAGTTAATGACAAGAATTGAACAAGAAATCTTGCAGCCTACTTTAAATATTCTCAAGCAAAATAAGATTGATTATCGCGGAGTACTTTATGCAGGTTTAATGATTACTCCTGAAGGTGAACCAAAAGTAATTGAATTTAACTGTCGTTTTGGCGATCCTGAAACCCAGGTAGTATTACCTCTGCTGGATACGCCTTTAGATGAAATTTTACTTGCCTGTGTCGAACAAAGACTAGAGCAATTACCGCCAATTAGAACCAAAGCAGGTAGTGCAGTATGTGTAGTGACTGCTTCTGGAGGTTACCCCGATGCTTACAAGAAAGGCAAGGCGATCGCTGGTATTATTGAAGCTACCGATAAAGGAGCAATAGTATTTCATGCAGGCACAAAACTAGAGCAAGACCAGATTCTTACCGACGGTGGTAGAGTGCTGGGAATTACTGCTATTGGAGACAATTTTGAGCAGGCGATCGCTTCTGTATATGATGCAGTAGCATCGATTCAGTTTGAGGGGATGTATTACCGTCGCGACATTGGACATAAGTACAGAAACTAAAGGCGTATGATGTTTCTTTTCTGTTCGTCAGCTCAGTTAATACACTATAATTCACTTAACTTAATATTTATTTAAAACCGATTACATTGCTGACCTTCATTACCAAAATCAAAGAAGTTATCTCTCTCTGGTGGTCTGATTTTACCCTCCAGACTAAGCTGATGGCTGCTGCTACCTTAATAGTTTCTTTGATTATGAGCAGCATAACTTTCTGGGCAGTTAATACGATCCAGCTAGAATCAAATATTAATGACACCCGCTTTGGAAGTGATTTAAGCATCTTAATTGCCTCTAATGCAGCACCTCTAGTAGCTGAAGATGATCTAACAGGTTTAGCAAATTTTTCCAATCGTTTTTACCTTAGCACCTCCAGTATTCGTTACATAATCTATGCCGATCGCGCTGGAAGTATCTTTTTTGGTATTCCCTATTCCCATGCAGAAATACAAAACTCGCTGACGATCAAACGTCGCATCAAGCTACCCAACAACTACGATCCAAATATTGATTTACCCTTTGTGCGGCAACATCAGACACCCAACGGACAAGTAACCGACGTTTTTGTTCCTCTACGGCACAACAATAAGTATTTAGGGGTAATGGCAGTCGGCATCAATCCCAATCCCACAATTGTGGCTTCGTCTAACCTGACGCGAGATGTAACTATTGCCGTATTTATTACGATCTGGGCAATGGTAATTTTGGGCAATGTATTTAATGCCTTGATGATCACTAGACCAATTAAAGAACTATTGGTAGGGGTAAGAAACATTGCTGCCAAGAATTTTAAGCAACGAATCGATTTGCCTTTGAGGGGAGAGTTGGGAGAGTTAATCGGCAGCTTCAATCAAATGGCTGAGAAGTTAGAAAAATATGAAGAGCAAAATATTGAAGAATTAACCTCCGAAAAAGCCAAGCTGGAAACTTTAGTATCTACTATTGCTGACGGGGCAATGTTAATCGATCCAGAAATGCGGATTATTTTAGCCAATCCTACAGCTAGAAATATTTTTGGTTGGGAAAAAGAGGCGATCGGCGAAAATGTTTTGCATCGTCTGCCTTCAGAATTAACGGTTAAGCTAACTAAACCACTTTATCAGATGATTGATAGCAAGACTGAGCCAGAAACTAAGGTTGAACCAGAAAAGTCTATTTCTCCAGAAGCAGAAAAACATCATCTTCTACCCACCAAGGACGAATTTCGGATTACTGTAAACAAACCTGTATCTAGAACTATTCGGGTTTTGCTCCGTCGAGTTGTCGATGGCGGTAGCGAAAATGTTAAGGGAATTGCCATGACGGTTCAAGATATTACCCGTGAAGTGGAGTTAAACGAAGCAAAAAGTCAATTTATCAGCAATGTCTCCCATGAGTTGAGAACTCCTTTATTTAACATCAAGTCTTTTATTGAAACCCTCTCAGAATATGGCGAGAATTTGACTCACGTCCAAAGAAAAGAGTTTTTAGATACAGCTAACCACGAAACAGATCGTTTAACTCGTTTAGTTAATGATGTTTTAGACCTATCTCGCCTAGAATCTTCCCATGCCTATAGCCTCAGTGAAGTAGATTTGATTCAACCCATAGAACAGACTTTGCGAACCTGCCAGCTAAACGCTAAGGATAAAGGAATTGAAATAGATCGGGTGCTTGAGTCTAACTTGCCTGCTGTATTGGGTAACTACGATTTATTACTACAGGTGCTAACTAATCTTGTGGGCAATAGCTTAAAATTCACTAATTCGGGCGGAAAAGTTACGGTTAGAGCATACATAACCAAAGCTGATTCCAATACCCTACGCCAGCCAGCAGTTAGGATAGAAGTAATGGATACAGGAATCGGCATTTCTAAAGAAGATAAAGATGCTATTTTCGAGCGTTTCTTTAGGGTAGAAAATCGAGTTCACACTTTAGAAGGCACTGGCTTAGGTCTTTCTATTGTTAGAAATATAATTGAAAAGCACAACAGCAGAGTTTATATTGATAGTGAAGTTGGTGTCGGCACAACCTTTTGGTTTGAACTACAAATTTATCAGGCTGAAGTTGAAGAACCTGCTGAAGTAATAAGTAAGTAGGTTAAGAAGTGCGATCGCGTTTAATCTTACCACCACAGAGAATAATTATTTTCAGTAATCAGCATAGCCGTTCGCAAGTACAATAATCAACATGAAAATTGTCTTTTTTGGTACTCCTCAATTTGCCGTTACTACTTTAACCAAACTCCTGAAACACCCTGAGATTGAAGTTGTGGGAGTAGTGACTCAACCAGATAAAAGAAGAGGTAGAGGCAGTAAAACTATTCCCTCGGCGGTTCAGAAAATTGCCAGAGAACATAATTTAACTATCTGGCAACCTCGAAGAATTAAAAAAGACCAAGAAACTTTAAATAATCTTAGAAATACTCAAGCAGATGCTTTTGTCGTCGTAGCTTATGGACAGATTTTATCCTCAGAAATCTTAGAAATGCCCAAATTAGGCTGTATCAACGTTCATGGTTCGCTATTACCCCAATACCGCGGTGCTGCGCCGATTCAGTGGAGCATTGTCAATGGCGATCGCTTTACAGGCATTACTACTATGATCATGAACGAGGGTATGGATATGGGAGATATGCTACTCAAAGCCGAAACCGAAATCAAACTTTTAGATAATGCCCATAATTTAGCTGCTAGTCTCGCCACTCAGGGAGCAGATTTATTGTTAGATACTCTATTCAAACTAGAACAACAGCAGATTTCACCCACCCCGCAAAATAACAGCCAAGCTACCTATGCACGATTAATTGATAAATCTGATTTTGTAATTGATTGGTCAAAAAGCGCATTAGAAATACACAATCAAGTGCGAGGCTTTTTCCCAAATTGTGCTGCCACATTGCAGGATAAAAAACTAAAAATAAGTGCTACAGTTCCTCTTACCCAAGCTACTATCCAAGACTTACCAGAAAAATACATTAGCATCAAACAACAATACTTAGAATTAGCCTCGCTTTCAGGTGAACCAGGAGAAATAGTCAAAAATATCAAAAACTTTGGTGCAGTTGTGCAGACAGGTTTAGGCTTATTACTGATAGAACAGGTACAGCTTGCAGGGAAACGCTCTCAATCTGGTTGGGATTTTGTCAATGGAATGCGTTTGGCTGTCGGCACTAAAATAAATAACGGCTAAATATAGCGTTTCTCGTACTTGTGAGGTACACCTTGGTTGTGTTTTGGGTTAAAGGTGAAAGGGAAAAGCGACGCAGGGTCGCACCACTTTTGTTGATCGCAACTAGGAAATTAATTTTGCACAACTAAGTGGGTGGGTAAAATTAAATGTAAAACAAGCGTAAGCAGGATATCACGATCTATTTTCGTTACTCATTACTCGTTACTCGTTACTCACTACTGAGACTATCTTCTAATTAATTTGTCCTACCTACTCACGTTATGTATAGCAATCGAATCCTAGATTAGGAAATCTTTTAATCTCTCTGCGTCTTTGCGCCTCTACGCGAGATCATTATTTATGGTCTTAACCTTTACTTCGACTGCTATATGTGAATAATAAGTATTTAATCTTGGCAAATAACTGTGACAGCATTGTCATAAAATTGACACACTTATGAAGAAATTACTTGCTATTGTACTTAAAAGTCACAGATTACTCCGCCTGTTGGTCAGGATCCCCGCCGTTTTACGGCGGGGCTTGCCTGACCGTTGGTTAAAAAACTGACGGTGGTGATTTGAAGCCTAAAACTTTAGATTTTAATTTGAATATTTTTAGTTATTGGCTTTTTCAAAATTGAGAACATTAGTCTTACTATTCCTGCTTTGATTCAGTAACGCCTGTTATTCAAGCGATATTTATACTGCCGATTTTGAACTAAGCAATATTACCAAATTAACTAAAAATACGTGATTTTGTGGTAAGATTACTTATGGTAAAATCACTTAAAAAACACATAAATATTACACAATGTAGGATGTAAAATATGCGGATAGTAATGTTAGGTTGTGGTGGCTTTATTGGTAGTCATCTTTTAGACAGGCTACTTGATGAAGGTGGTTTTGAAATTCATGGCTGGGATCCTAGCGATCGCAAAATCGCCAGACATCTTACAAATCCCAATTTTCATTTGCATCGAAATACGACCAATTCACTTGGAGAGTTGGCAGAAATTGAAAGTGAAATTGCCCAAGCTGATGTCGTCTTTAACTTAGCCGCTATCTGCAACCCAGCGGAGTATAATACTCGCCCATTAGACACGATCTATGCCAATTTATTCGATATCTATCCAATTGTAGAATTGTGCGCCAAGTACAAAAAATGGTTGATTAGCTTTTCTACTAGTGAAGTATACGGTCGCACTTTATCCAGCTACTTACCTGGAGATAATTACAGCAACCCCGATTTTTACGAACTGCGTGAAGATGAAACACCATTAATTATGGGATCAATTTTCAATCAGCGTTGGACTTATGCCTGTGCCAAACAGATGACCGAACGTTTGATCTATGCCCACAATCAAGAAAACGGTATGCCTTTTACCATCATCAGACCACTTAACTTCTTTGGACCAAAGATGGATTACATTCCTGGTCGAGATGGTAGTTCCGATGGCGTACCTAGAGTTTTAGCTTGCTTTATGACTGCTTTGTTAGACAACAAACCAATGCAACTGGTGGATGGTGGACTTGCACAGCGCACAATCGTATCTATTCATGATGCGGTCGATGCTATGCGTCTAATGCTTAAATTTCCAGACAAAGCTCAAAATCAAATCTTCAATATTGGCAACCGCGATAACGAAGTAAATATTGCCGAACTTGCTGAGTTGATGCGTCTTACTTACGCTAAGATTACAGGTGACTCAAGTTATAAAAATCATCCTATTGTTAATACTACCTCGAAGCAATTTTACGGTGCAGGATATGAAGATTGCGATCGCCGTATGCCCGACTTGAGTAAAGCAAAAACATTACTGGGTTGGACTCCAACAAAACCTCTGGCAGAAGTACTGTTAGAGACAATGAGCTATTATCACCAACAATACGCATCTCCAGCACTAGAAAAAGCTACTGCTCAAAAGGTTAGATCTTTTGCATGAGGAAATTTTGAGATTCTGGAGATTATCATTGACAATAGTTAGCACAGTTAGAAAGCGTAAAAGCAGCGAGTTTGGAAGTCAGCCATTGAGTCCGCTATGAACTCTGTTCCTACTTCCCTAACTGTCTTAACTATTGACATAAACTACAGATGATAAACTATTCATCTTCTCAATATACCTGGAATTTGCTAAATGAGAGCAAAGTAAAATTGAAATATCACGTCCCGCTGAGAAAATTTAATGATTTGGAACGGCAAAAGACACAAAGCTTGGAGGCCAAATCCCAAAAATGCCCTCGTAACGATGTCTGGATGCTTGGTAAAAGATTAGATGCCACTTTTTACGAACCACAGTCAGGCTCGGTTTCGTTCCCAGATCGACTTCGAGGTAAAATCACGGGCATACCACACTACTGGAAGTATGCCCGCAGAGTAACTTCTGGACTCGGAGAAGATGATTTTATTTTTTGTGAGGGGGAAGGATTAGGAATGGTGGTCGCTACTGTTGGTGCTAGTAAAAAAAATCGACCCAAAATCGCAGTACGCTTTCACAATGTTAATCGACCTCGTGCAAAGTTAGCCTTAAGTTTATATCGCCTCGCCGACAAAATCGATTTATTCCTCGCTCATTCCCACGCTCAACTCGATTTTTTGCGAGACTATTTGCATTTACCCGAATCTAAAATTGGTCATTTTTGGTATACAACAGATTGCAAATTTTTTAAGCCAGGACAGCCATCTGCCAATAAAAATCGCCCCTTGATTGTCAGCGTTGGTTTAGAAAGACGAGATTACCATTTACTAGCTGCGGCGACTGAAAATTTAGATGTTGATGTCAAGATTGCGGGTTTTTCGCAATTTGCATCTGGACTAGCGCGGAATTTTCCCAAAACTATTCCTGCTAATATGTCCAATAGCTATTATGCACTACCCGAATTACTTCAGCTTTATCATGATGCGAATGTGATTGTTGTCTGTGTCAAGCCTAGTAATTGGTCTGCTGGTGCCACCAGCTTAGTCGAAGCAATGGCTTGTCGTAAACCAATTGTCGTTACACGAACCAATGGATTAAAAGAGTATTTGATGGATGCGGATGCGATTCTCACGGTCGAACCAGGAGATGCCAAAGGTTTGCAGCAAGCGATCGCTCATTTGCTAAATAATCCCCAAGAAGCAGAAGCAAGAGCAGAAAAAGCTTACCAGCTTGCCATCAAGCGTCATCAAGTCGAACAGCAAATCGAAACCATCGCCACATTGATGGAGAACATTTAAGGCGATCGCTTTTTTTATTCTTAAATTTATCAGGCGATCGCTTTGTTAAAGTTATTGTTTATCTTCGAATAACTAACTATTAGAATAATTATTCCAAATTAAATAAATATAAAGATATTTAGGATACTATCTAAATTTAGTTACATTGATAAATTTAGAAGCTGTAATTTTAAGATGTCCATCAAAACTTTCAACTGTATAAGTTCTCAATTCTTTTTGAGTTGAACCGTCCAACCAAATATAAGTATTTTGTCCGATGAAACTGATTGAATTTTTGGTTTTTGAGGTTATACGTAAGCTTTCTACTGTTACTCTTTGAAATTGACTAAAGAAATTAGAGTTAAATTGATATGCTAATTGGGGATTGTACAATAATTCAGCTTCAGTAAAGCTTTTTTGCGAGAGCAAATCATATAATCTTGCAATCAGAGCAATTGATTCGCTTTCATTAATATCTTCATAGCTTTCATTAAAGTCAGAATAGTTTGATTCACTATTTATTAAAGAATTTTGAGATGAATAACTATTAACATTTTTATCAAAGTTATAGACTGTTGGTTCACCAACTTCTCCACTTCCTATCTTGGCCTGCATTAAGTTAGCAAATTGTTCGGCTTGTGATTCATTAATAAAGGAAGCAACTTGAATCGAGTAAAATTGCTCTTGCTGGCGATATTTGCGAATAGCATCTTGACAATAGTTACTACGAATTATGTTAAAATTCTCTTGCGTATCATCAACATAAACTGGATACCAAGTATTGGCACTGCCAGGATCTTTATCACCACAAAAATCTAAAGGAAAATCATAATTATTGAAATTCTGTGTTTGAAGTTGTGCAGATGTCTTTGATAAATTATCTTGCTCCAAAGTTTCAGAAGAATTAGTGTCAGAAGTTGGTTGTTCAACGTTGCTTGCTGTTTGATTTACTTGGTGACCATTTATTATTAAGCCTAAGAAAATAAAAAATCCAATTGTACCACCAACAATCCAAGCCTTTCCTAATTCTTTGAAATTATTAGATGGAGAAGTAACTGGAGTAGGGGTAATAGTATTAGAGTTCTCTTTCTGAGAGTTTATATTATCTACTGGGATATTTCGACTATCTTCTATCTGTTTGCTAAGATTAATTTCAGACTCCACTGCCATAGGTTTGTTGGTTATAGGAGTATTTATTTTTAATGTGAATTCTGCTTGTCGTCTTTCAACTTTGTTTTCATTTACTAACTCATTATTATTTGATGAAAACTCAGACTTAAGATTTTCAAGTTCTTGCTGTTCTTGTTCGAGTTGTTCTATCTGACTTTTGGAACGCTCAAGCTTTTTTATTTCTCTTTCTAATTGTTTTTTTTGCTCGATACGCTCAATTGGATCGGAAATATTAGCTTCTAATTCATTTAATTGCTGCTCTAGTAATTTAATATCTCTTTTTATTTTTAAAGCTGACATAATATATGAGTTTACTAAATACAAAATAAAGTTAATTACAAAACTCTATTATCAGTATTTATCAGCTGGTTGAAAAGGATATAAATCACAGTCAATAAAAAGTGCGATCGCTTTTATACCAGTCAGGCGATCAATATGGTCTTCTAAATTTTAATCAACAGTTATATTTTAAAAAATTATTAAATAGGAGTTAAAAAATGAATGAAGCCAGAGCAAAAATTAGTCTGATTACAACTTTATCAGGAATATTATAAAGTAGTAAGTAATTTTAGTTATAATTCTAGAATACAAAACAGGTGCAAAAATCTAGAATGGTAACTACTGTTGATATAGGAACATTGATAGTCTCAACCCCAGATGTTTGCCAAGGTCGTCCTAGAATTACAGAAAAAAGATTTTCTGTTGAGCAAATAGCTACCTTGACAAAAGAAGGTCTAAGTCCACAGCAAATTTTGCAGGAATATAGCTTTTTGACTTTGGCTGAAGTTCATGCGGCTCTAGCTTATTATTATTCAAACCAAGAACAAATTGAGCAATATTTAGCTGAAGAAACCGCAGAATATCAACGATTATTAGTTTAAAATTGGGCGTTGCTGAATACAGGTATGATTTGTACAAATATCATCAATCTTGAACTAGGATCGAAACTAATAACTAATAACTAATAACCACGAGTAGTATTACTCTCAGTTTCATACATCAAATCAGCAACGCCTAAAATTGCAGTGAATAAAGTTCGTTTATATATTGATGAGGATGCTAGCAGAAATTCGCTTATAGTAGCTTTGCGTAATGCGAATATCGATACATTAAGCACTTTTGAAGCTGAAAATCTTGGTCTTATAGATCCAAAACAATTAATCTGGTCAACTAGCCAAAATCGTGCAATTTACACTTTCAACGTTAAAGATTACTGTCAACTGCACAAAATGTATATAACAGAAGGAAAACAACACTCTGGTATTATTGCCGTGCCAAGGCAAAGTTATTCCGTAGGAGAACAGTTGAGAGGTTTGCAGAAATTAATTGCATCTATATCTTCGGAAGAAATTAGAAATCAATTAGTATTTCTTGGATCATATATTTAAGTTTTAATTTTCAGGTTTGGCGATCCGTAGGCTAGGCGCAAGCCTAATTGCTTTACAAAAATTACAAAACAATCAATCTTTTTGGATGGCATAGCATAAACGTCCAATAGTTAAAGTAGACTCATCCATTGAATTAAGAGTGATATTTTTTAGGCTATTCATAAAGCTATATAAACTGCTGGTTTTTGAGCCATCACTACCACTAGTCAGATTCCATTCACTCCACCAATCAGGTTTTTGTAAATCTTGAGCAGTCACGTCAACTTTAAAATAGTAAACGTTAGATTCAGTAAAATTCTTGGGGTTTATAGTCGTAACAAATTCAAGTTGATTATTATCAATTTGCCAATTTTTAAAACTCAAAGCTTTGGCAGCAGCAGGTACTTCTTTAAACTGTTGTTTATTAAATTTGTCAAACGCACTGACATCTATGGCAACTTTTAAATCATTAGGATAGGCTGATAAAGTATGATTGATTTGTTTAAGAGGAAGTTGATATTCTACTTCTAAAGCATCAGAATTTTTATTCTTAATTTCTAACAATTCTATCGGTTGATTGTTTTTTTCTACAGACACATCTCCATTGTTTAATAAGCTTGGTATTGCTAAATCTGATGATAGGTTCAGTGGTGAATTGAGATAAGATACATCGGCAACTAAATTATGAGGCGAAAAAATTAAAAGTTTACTGCGATCGCTTAAATTTCCTTGTTCTTTTTCTAATTTATCAAAGTAGTTAGCAATGTCTTGATAGTGACCCAGAAATAATATATAAAAAGGTCGATACTGCTTGCTATTTTTCCCTTCCGTATTGTAATTAAACTTTTTATCGGCATCACTGGCAGAATAAACGGTACCATTAAATTCGCTTTTTACCGCCCAAATACCTACGGCATAGTTATTATCTTGGTTATTAAAATAATTTTCTTTAATTTTATTAGCAATTAAATTAACATCACCATCATTTTGTTCTAAATCTGTAACGATTATCTTCAGGCGATCGCTATTTTTTGGTTTAGTAATTAGAGAACTTAAATCGCTAGAAACAGCAGGAAAAATTGAAGTTTTACCATCATAAAATTCTGCTTTGCCAGCTTTGCGAAATTCGGAACGAGTTAGCTCTTTTGCTTGATGTTTATAATCTCCAGAACGATAATATTTGACCGTTGCTTGAGAAGGTCTACTGCTTAAACTTAAAGTACTATCTAATAACTTTAATGCCTGGATATAAGAACTATTTTCTTCATTTATATAGCCTAGCATTGACCCAGAACCATCAATATTAACATCGATAGCTAGAGGATTCGTTAGGTCAGCCTGTTGCTTATTTTGCTCTAATTCGCAATGTAAATTAGCATGATCGCCGTTTGCTGGTGTTCCCTCTGGTTCTCCTTTAGCAACCGCAACACAGCCAGATAACATAGCTACAATAGCTAAATAACTAATATTTTTGTTAAATAAAAACATACTTGTAGTTAAAAATAAGTTTTAGCAGTTTAGCTAAATTTCAGGGTAAATACTCATAAATATGATATTTTCAATCAAAACTTTATGAGTTAGATTGTAATTAACTAATATTTATTATGACAATAAGCTAAATATATGAAATCAGGAGAAATAACTAGACTAATAATTTGTTTAATTATTGGTGCGTTAATAATTTTTCTCGGTCAGCCAAAAATTTATGATTTAAGAATAGTTAGAATTACTGATATTCCTGACCTTAAAGAATGGATTGGTAGTTACTATATGAATCAAGCTGCTATTGTTTTTGTAAGTTCTTTAATTTCGGTAATTTTCTGGTCTATTTCTGCTGTTCGCTCAAAAGCTAACGGCAGTGAATTAAAAACATGGCAGGGCGTTTGGTACACACTTTTGTTTGTTAACGTTTTAAGTATTTTTATTGCTATTTATCTGAATAAGGTTAGCGATGATGCTCTACTCTCATCAGCATTTTTCTTACTATTTGATGTTATCTGGATTTTTTGGCTAGGAACTGCTTTGAGTTCACCTAATTTGTTTATGTATTTACCCCCAGGTGCGGGAACAATACGCAGAGTTTTTGGAGATTAAACAATGACTATTTATCTAATTGGTATTGGTGGCAGTGGGGCAAAATGTGTAGAGTCGGTAGTGCATTTAGCATCAGTAGGATTGTTTCCTCAAGAGCCAATCAAAGTATTATTTGTTGATGCAGATGAAAGCAACGGCAACGTGGAAAGAGCCAGAAATAGTTTAAATATTCAAACTGAATGCCAGCGAATATTATCGGCAATTGATAAACAACAGTGTCCTTGGATGCAGACATCGATTAAATCTTTCGATCTCTGGTCGCCATTTGCCAAAAATAGCCTAAATAAAGAATTAAGTGCGTTTTTTAACTACAACAATATCAAGCAAAGCGAGCCAGCCTTAGCTAATCTATTTGATGTTCTCTATACAGATACAGAAAAACAAGAAAATTTAGACGTAGGTTTTCGTGGTAGACCTGCTATCGGTGCTGCGGTGATGAGTCAGGTAGACCTCAATCGCTTAGATGAAGAACCTTGGGGAACTTTTATCGAACAAATTAGAGCCGATGTCAACGAAGGTAAACAACCAAAAGTATTGTTGTGTGGCTCGATCTTTGGCGGTACTGGGGCATCGGGACTACCTACTATTGCTCGCTTGATTGCTAACAAATTAAACGAGATTAATATTAGGGAACGAGTCAAGATTGGTTCTGTTTTTATTCTGCCTTATTTTGGCTTTACTGCTCCTGCGGGAGAAAGTGAAAACGGCATTTATGCCCAGTCAGATAAGTTTTTGCTCAATACAGAAGCAGCACTGCGCTACTATGTCACCCAAGCCCAAGGCATTTTTGATACTGTCTATTTATTAGGCAACGAGAATTTAGCCAGAGTCAACTTTAGTATTGGAAAAAACGAACAGCGTAATCAACCTCATTTTATTGAATTATATGCTGGTCTTGCTGCCAGACATTTCCTAACGGAAACTCATCCCCAAGAAGAAACAATTGTATTGTTATCTCGTTCTCGATCGCAATATATTAATTGGAATGACATTCCCGATGGCAACAACGTGCAAAAGATTTTAGGCAGTACTACTAGATTTGCCTATACTTGGCTGGCAGCGATTGCTCCAGAATTAAACGATGCCAAACAAGAAGGATTCAAAAGTTATATCAGATTTGCTCCTTGGATGAGTAGATTTTACGATACCGATCCTAAAAAACCGCTTCAGTTTGACAGTAATCAACAGCAAAATGCGATCGCAATAATTAATAACTGGTGTAAAGACTATTTACGCTGGTTACAAGAAATTCATCAATGCGAAAGCGACAGAATTGAACTATTTAAACACAGCATTTTTGCCCAAGTCGATCAGCTTCAGGGAACAAAATTACAAGATTTGATCCTGGGAGATAACCGCGATGCCAAAACCAGACAACGCAACGATGAACCAACCAGAATTAAAAATAATCTCCATCCCAAAAATATTCAAGGCAATAATAACGGCACGGTGGGATTAGCTCAAGCTGTATATCAGGCTTGTCAGCTTTGAGCGTTGCGATTATGGGGTATTAGACGGTTAGTGATACTGTTCGCAGCTTTAAGCTCTAAGAGGACATCTAAAAAGTTGTTTTTTTACATTCAAGTTCTTGGTTTTGCCCCCCAGCCCCCCAAAATTGGGGGGAGAACAATTTAAAGTCCCCCAAGCTTGGGGATTTAGGGGGCGTTGATGTAGCAAATGAGACTTTTCAGACAACCTATAAGCTTTTCAAAAGTGAATAGATAAAGATTATAAATTGAATTTCATACCCCGATTAAGCAACGCCATCCAAAATTATCTCTGCAAATTAAAACTTCAAACATGACTTATGGCTAATTTAATATTACCGAAATTAAGAACGGGTACAGATGTTAGACCTCCAGAAAGGGAAGGAATTTGGACAAACTTAGAATCAAGATCGGCGTTTCAGAATGTAGCAACCAGTCTCGATTATCAAGCTTCGGGAGAAACTAAAAGCGTAAGTTCTGTTCCGACAATGTGGGCGCGTCCTCTATCGATAGAGATGGCGTTACACAACAAAAACTATCCGATTCGTCGGGAAATGATCGCTCAGTGGCAGGGAATGTTAGCTGCTGTAGCTTTAGCCGAAGTCAGACGATTTCCTTTAACCGCTCAATTAGTCGATTTGAGCAAATTACGCCAACAGCAGCCTTTTAGTAGAGCTTTGTATCAACTGTTACCTCATCCCGTTAATGCTCTTTATAGTCTCGATGGCAATAATCCTTGGCAGGAAGTTTATGTTTTCTTGTGGAATAATCAACCCGTGGGAATGACTTCCCCTAGTACCATTGTTGCAAACTCCGAAGAAGGTAACTGGTCTGGTTTACCCTGGTGGAATGAGGAAACAAAATGTTTAGGATCTCCCCTGACTGGTAATCACCTCAACGAGAATGAAAAAGCTTTATTATGGCGGTGGTTAGAAAATTTAAGTACTCATCTCCACGATCAAAATTATCGAGGACAACCTAGAGCGATCGATGAAATTAGCGGTTTAATTAATCAATTTCGCGATAGTTTGGGTTCTTATCCCGAACAAGCTGTCAGCTTAAGCGATAATACGCAGTTTTTCGGCGTATCTCTCAATCGCGGTGTCCTAAATGGCATTAACAAACCTGCTAAAGCCGAGGCGCAACCATCTAATGTGCGGTTGATTGGTAGTCAAGGTTTAAGTCAAGTACAAGATTTGCTGATCCTCGATCCGCAGATAGCCGAAGCTTGGGGAAAATCACCCCAAAATATTTGGATACATCAAGACCAAACCTTGGCATCATTGCGACTAGAAGATTTAAAGACGAACAAAGTCATCTGGCAGAATGTACGCTGGATCGAATCTAAGGATTTATTTTTACCAGAACTAACCTTTATCGATATCGAAGATGCCTTACCTGGTGGTTATTTACCTCCAGAAACTCAACCTTTAATCTTCAACAAAAGAAGAATTACCCCATTACTTCCTCTCAATCAAATCCTGCTGGAATATTTCACCCCTGAAGATCTGATCCGTCACCTCAATATAACTCCCCTCAATAGTAGCGACGGCTCGTTTATCAGAATTGAGTTAGATTTACCCCTTTCGGGCAATAATAACCAACCGCAAAATTATCGCATCTATAAAGATTATCCACTGAAAGAAGAAAATGCTTTAGCTGACGGCGTACCTATCTTAGAAGTGTGGCCCCATTTCCAAGCCGAAGGTTGGCAAGAGTATTACGGCTTCTACTACGACGCTGGTTTGGGAGAAGATACCTTTCACGTTAGTTTCCCTCAAGCAAAAGAACCTCATGTCTTCCAGCAGGGACGGGGTAACTATCAACTAACCAGATTGGATAAATATCCTTCTCATATTTTATGTCAAAGTCAGAACCGTCAACCCTTTGGTTTAATCTTACTCAAAACACCACCCAGAATCGACTTAACTGGTGAGTGGCGTGTAGGGGTAGACTTTGGAACTTCTTTCACCAATATCTATGTCAACCGCAAGGGTACAGTCGAACCTTTATCTTTGGAAACTCTGCATCACAAAGTAACCGAGGCGGATATTGAAACTCGTATTCCTGTACTGTTTGAATATTTTATTCCTGAAAACTTTCTTCCTTCGGAAAAACCTCTACCTTTTTCTAGTGTTCTAACTACCAGAGGTAAAACCCATTGTCCTGAAGGTAAAGAAAAAGCATTATTTGATGGTCGCATTTTTAATGTCGGTTCTAACAGTTTCAAGAATAATGTTGATTGGATAGAAATAGATCTTAAATGGGATAATTTTGTACCTAATCGTCTGTTTTTAGAGCATCTGGCATTACATATCTCCGCTTTAGCCGTCAGTAAAGGCATCAAAGAGATTCAATGGGCTTTATCTTATCCTTCTGCTTTCTCTAAAAGTGACCTCCGTAGATATGCTAGAACCTGGCAAGACATAACAGATAAATTTAATAAGTCTACAGGAGTCAAGCACTTTTGTCCTGAACAAGACAATTTAGACTATTTTCGTACTGAAAGTTTGGCTTTTGCTCAATACTTTGCCGACGAAGAAGAACACAATCTTGTTCGTAGTACGTGCATTGATATAGGTGGAGGAACTTCAGATATTTCAATCTGGGAAAACAATGAGTTAGTGCATCAGTGTTCCGTTAGATTAGCAGGTCGTCAGTTAATTTCACAATTTTTTGAGGTTAATACTAATTTTCTTTGCAAAAGTTTTCAGCAAAGCCCTCAAGACTGGAAAGGCTTAAAACAAGAGCGTTTTTATGCTCAATTCGACAACTTGTTGCGTCACGGAAGTGAACAATGGTTGAGAGATAAAATCAAAAACTTTGATAAAGACCCCGA
This sequence comes from Waterburya sp., assembly GCA_965218345.1. Classification (GTDB taxonomy): domain Bacteria; phylum Cyanobacteriota; class Cyanobacteriia; order Cyanobacteriales; family Xenococcaceae; genus Waterburya. The sequence continues at coordinate 1,509,870 of CBDCKS010000002.1, read as the reverse complement.
ATTTCAGAGTTTAGTCCGTCTAATCGCCTTTGGTACGGCAGGACTTTATTACTACGTGGGCATTCTCTTAAAAGTGCTTCACGCCGAAGGAAAATATAGTGTAGATAAAATTACACCTACCTACGTTGGCGGTAATGGTTCTCGTTTACTTAATTGGCTAGATAATAGCGGTGAATTTGATCGCAATTCTGAAATCAACGAGTTATTTAGCTATATGTTGAGTAGGGGTTCTGGTTTTGAAGACGCTGAAGAAAAAACTCGCCTCAGCCAAAAACCCAAAGATGAAGTATCGTGTGGTTTGGTTCTTAGCGATACTAGCCTCAAAGGGTTGACCAGAAAACAAAAAGACTCATTGATTGCAGGAGAAGTATGCGAGATTAATGGCGAGAAAATTGAATACAATAGCCGTCTAGAATGGGGAGATACGATTAAAGACTTCAAAATTCCCGAACTCGGTCAATTATTCATTTTTGTAGATGAATTTAACTTAGGTATTCAAGAATTAGAGTTAGAAGATATCAAACCAATGCCTCAACATCAGCGAGGAAAAGGTTTAGAAGCAAAATATAAAGAACAACTCTATCGCAATACCAGAAGAGAACTAGATGCGATGTTGCTCAAAGAATTTAAGAAAGGCGATGCCGAAGATATTCGCCCCGATGCACCGTTCATTTTAAGCTTAAAAGCTCTTTTGAGAGTCTTTGCTATGGAATGGGCAGATAAATAATTAGCTTTGAAATCTTTAGTGCATTTTTTTGAAGATTATGAAGTGAGAGGCGATTAATATTAAGCAACACACTTCATAAATTAACTTATTTTAATTATTAATAGCGATTATGTTGCAATGTCCAGTTTGTAAATCTTCTTATAAACAAGAAGTAAAAGTTTGTCAAAGATGTAATTTATTAGAAAATGATATTTGTCATATTAATGAAATTAGCTCAAATAACCCTATTTTGACAACTTGTATTCCAAAACTTCTCAAAAAAATAAATCAATATAAAGAAAAATACATAGAGATAAAATATAAAAATGAGCAATTATTAAATCTTCAACAATTAAGTATAAATATACAAACCATTCAGACTGAGCAAAAACAAGATCAACAAAAATTAGAAAAATTGGAAAAAATAGTTATTCAGCTACAATCTCAGATACAAAATAAAGATAATCATTACAATATTAATTTAGATACACAAGAAAATTATAGATCTTCCATATATCCTCAATCATCAACATTGATAGGACATACTCCAATTCATTCTAATAGCGAAGATGTTGGCAATGTAGAACTCATCAATCGAAACAACATGGTTTCTACACAAAACGATCTCCAAGACAATAATTTGTCTGATTTAGAAGATAGTAATAATAGTGTGTTTTTCAAACAAACTGATTTTCAAATAAATAATGATTCTAACGAATTACTCGATCCACAAGAAAGTAATCTTAATAATGAAATAGGTCAAGATAAGTTTTTTCAGGTTATTGATACTCAAGTACCACAGTTTGTTGAAACATATAATATAGATAAAAATTTATTTGACGAATATGCAACATATACAGTTACAGAAACGAAAGATAGTAGGGACAATCGTCTAGCAGGTCGTTCTGAAACAGTTTTTCTTTCAAGTATAAGTAAAGGTAACTATTGGATAGTAGAAGAAAACAACAATTCTTATTTAGTTCCTCATGCAAAAATTAGCATCAATGAACACAATAAACGATATACTATTGAAAATATTTTTGAGTGTAACGAATCAAGCTCAGGTGATTATAATTTTCTATTAATTCAACCAGCAAAAGTATCCAAAATAGATTCAGGACTATGGAAACTTGAAAAAAAAGGTAAACTAGAATTTTCTTGAAATTTTAAGTCCTAAGTAATTGATTTAATCTCATGACTAAAGATGATGTAAATAAAAATATAACGGTTACTCAAGAATTTGTAGATAAACTGATTGACAAGATAGGTAAAATCTTAAAAGAACAACATACTCTTGTTGAACGAGATGAAGAACAAGAAGAATCAATAGAATTATTATTAGAAAAAGTTAGTTCTATTGAAAAAAACTTTGAGGAATTAACTAAATCTTTAGCTAAAGGTAGCTATCCGCTAAAGTTAGCAAGATCTATACAAGTAGCACCATCTTCCATAAAACCTCATATTGTTCCTGTCGATCTGACTAAAGCTCAATTAATTGCCACCTATAACGAATTAGCAGCCGTGTTATCTGGCTATGTTATCCCCGTTACCCTTACGCCAGATAGTTATCGAGGTTCAAATTCAGATGAAATAATTTTAGAAACAACTGTCAAAGGAAATTATTGGGCGATCGCAACTCTAGAAGATAAACAGCATAAATATTGGCTTGTACCTAATAATAATATCAGTTTTAATATCCACAAATTAAAAACAGTTGAAAATTTATTTCAGTTAAAAGGAGATTATAATTCACTTGAAAGCCAGTTCATCTTACAAGAACCTGCAATTCTTTCTTTATTACCCAACAACAAACAATGGAAGCTAGTTCAGCCTGGTGTTCTCTTTTTTGGCAGGAGAAAATATGTATTACCTCAATTAAAACAGCCACAAAATATAGTTGATGATAAGCAGTCTAAAATCAATCAACAAATTTTGTCCAGTTTGACAGCATTCAAAACAACAATAGATAAACTAAATAGTAAGATTTCCCAGCTTGAAATTCAATCTGAAATATCGGAGAAAGTTTATCAGCGAGATAAACAAGAATGGCTTGTAGAGAAACAAGTTTTTAACAAGCAACTACAAAAAACTGATATTTTACAAGCTCAATTAACTAACTTTGTTAATCAAGGCGAATTTCAACAAACTATTGACACTCAAACACCACAGTTTGTTGAAATCTATAATAGAGATAAAAATTTATTTGACGAATATGCAACATATACAGTTACAGAAACGAAAGATAGTAGGGACAATCGTCTAGCAGGTCGTTCTGAAACAGTTTTTCTTTCAAGTATAAGTAAAGGTAACTATTGGATAGTAGAAGAAAACAACAATTCTTATTTAGTTCCTCATGCAAAAATTAGCATCAATGAACACAATAAACGATATACTATTGAAAATATTTTTGAGTGTAACGAATCAAGCTCAGGTGATTATAATTTTCTATTAATTCAACCAGCAAAAGTATCCAAAATAGATTCAGAATTATGGCAACTTGAGAAAAAGGGCAAAATAGAGTTCATACCAGATAATCACACCAAAATAGACAATACAGAGATTAAAGATAGTCAGGATACAAAAATAGATTTAAAAACTAAAATATCTCGATTTAGACAAGACTATACTCAAGATATCAAGCTAATCTCAGATCGCATAGTTGCTAAAGTTACAATTAGTGCAGAAACTCTATTACAACTTGTAATTTATAAACCCGATCTAATTAAATTAGAAAATACTGCTGATGGTAGGTATTGGATTATTGATTACTTAGGTGTTTATTTCTTGATACCAAGCCAAATACATCAGATAACTAATGCTACAGAAAAATCCTTAAACGATGCCAAAATCTTATTCGATTTAGTTGGATATTATCCACAATATTCTGGTCATCATTTAATTAAACCTGCAATAGTAACCAAACTCTCAGCAAATCAATGGAAACTAGAAGAAAAAGGCAAATTTAATTTTTTGTAAATATTGCTAGGTATGAAGTCTAAGTTTTGCTTTATTGGCTGAAAAGCGATCGCATAAGCGCGAGCAAATATTTCTAGAAGCTGATAGCTATTGATAAAAGTTTATTATTTAATTTTACAAGAACTCTCTTAATTATGATTTATCTTGATTCTGCTCTAGTTGAAGAAGCTCAAGCAGCAGTGGCAATGGGCTGGGTAAAGGGGATTACAACCAATCCAACTCTATTAAACAAAAGCGATTTAGCTCCTGAAGACTGTCTTCAACAATTGACGGCTATCAGTCCTGGAGAACTATATTATCAGCTATGTGCCACAGATTTTGAGGCAATGGTGACAGAAGCAAAAAAAGCCCAAGCGATTATTGGCGATAAGCTGGTCTTAAAAATTCCTGCTACTCCATTAGGGTTTCAGGTTACGGCTTATTTATCATCAGCAATAACTTGTTCGGTGACAGCCATTTATAGTCCTGCCCAAGCAGCAGTTGCTGCCCAGGCGGGAGCAAAATATGCGATCGCCTACGTAAATCGCGCCACCAGGCTTTTAGGAGATGGTTTAGCACTAGTTAGAGAAATGTCTGATGTACTCAAACATAGCAATACGGAAATTCTGGCAGCTAGCCTTAAGTCGCCTGAAGAAGCCGCTGCTACCCTGCAAGCAGGAGCGCATCACCTCACCGTTCCTATGTCAATCTTACAGGCAATGGCGACTCATGATTTATCAGATCAGACCGTAACTGAGTTTCTAGATCGGGGAATTGGCATTCCTATTTAGAGACAAGTTTGAATATTTTATTCTCTAGAGTTCCCTTACTTAGGACTAGCAACAGGAGCAGCACTTTTGGTTTTGCTGATAAACTTATCTTGCAAAATTGCTACTGCTCTTGAATATTGAGGATCTGCGTCTGTACCAATCAGGCTAGGATTGATACTTAAATCAGTTTGCTGCTGACGATTTAAGTCAACTGTAACATCTGGAGCAATACCTTTTTTATTGATATCTATGCCATTAGGAGGATAGTAGTGAGCAATAGTTACTGCTAGACCAGAACCATCGGAAAGAGAATGAACTGACTGCACTGTACCCTTGCCATAGGTGCGACTGCCTACAAGCTCGGCTCGTTTATTTTGTTTTAAAGCTCCTGCTAAAATCTCGCTGGCACTGGCAGAGTAGCCATCAACCAGCACTACTAAAGGCAGATCGGTTAATGCTTTACCATTAGCTGAAAATTTATCGTTACCACCTTTGCGATCTATGGTAGAAACAATTGCTCCTTTTTTCATCCACAAACGGGCAATTTCTACACCAGAAAACAGTAACCCTCCTGGATTTCCCCGCAGATCTAAGACGAAGCCAGAAGCTTGCTTAGAACTCAAATCTTCGATCGCTTTCTGCATTTGTTCTGCTGCATGGGAGCTAAATTCGTCTAGCTTGATATACCCTACCTTTGAGCCTTGTTCTTGATTGAGAGCGTAACTAACCGAGGGAAGTTCAATTTGCGCTCTGGCAATAGCTACATCAAAAGCTGGCTTGTCTTGACGAGCTATTTTCAACTTTACTTGCGTACCTACTTCACCCTTAATTTCTGCGGAGGCTTGCTCTAAAGACATTGACTCGGTTGACTTGCCATCAATACTTTTAATCTGGTCTCCTGCTTTTAATCCCGCTCTGCTTGCTGGTGAATTTGGGATGGGTTCAACCACAACCAGCTTACTAGTTTTTTTATCCATTCCTAAACGAATACCAATACCTGATAATTCTCCAGAAGTTTGGCTAGTTAGCTCTGCGTATTCCTCTGGATCTAAAAATCTAGTGTAGGGATCTCCCAGACCTTTGAGAGATTTACGAATAGCCTGATATGCAGCTTTATTATTACTATATTTATTTTTTAATAATTGTTGACGCTGAATTTTCCAGTCAACATGGTTAAAATCAGGATCTACATATTCGCTATTGATAATCTGCCATACTTCATCCACAACGGTTTTAGGGCTATTTTCTAAAGCGGCAGCTACAGGTGCAGTATTTTGGGGTATTAACAAAGAAGCTGTTGTCAAAGCAACACCTAATTTAATAGTTCTTGAACAATGTTTTTTAAATCTTAGTGAGCTTAAAATAAAACCAAAACGCTTAGAGGAATAGTTCATGAGCTAGCTAGAGTAAGAATATAATTTTGCTAAGTTATTGGAGAAAATGAGTTTCTAAACCTGGGATAAAAGAGTATATTTTAGTCTTAAATTAAAGATAATTCAATTTCTTGGCTAAAAGAGTATCTTAGTTACCTGAAAGAAATAGTAAAAGTAGTATTGAGAGATGACTAGGATTTTTAAAATCAGAGCAACCTAATTTATATCAGTATAGCTAAAGTCTTTTTACACATTCCCAAAATTGCTTTTTTGATATCTAGGCATATCATCTTGCTATTGTTTTGATTTAAGATTAGGCGGCAATAAAATCAAGTATGATTTGGCGAGGGAGATCCCCTAAAGCTCTGAGTTCTCGATTTTTTGGCGAATACCCAAAACCATTTTCTATCTCTGCCAAAGTCAATAAACCAAAATCATCCCCTTCATTAAGTTCTAAACTATCTATTGTGACAGATAGGTGACAAGAAAAAACATGACGTGTGTATCTGTGGTCATTATAAGAATTAAACTTGGTTAATTGCTCAACGGGATAGTTAATCTCTTCGATTAATTCTCTTTTTAGTCCTGCTTCTGGATTTTCTCCAGGTTCTACGTGACCTCCAAATAGTCCCCATACTCCAGGGTAAATAATATTAGGGATGTTATCTCGTAACTGCATCAAATATTTCCCATCTTGATGAATTATCGCTACCGCTATTGGTATTAGGTGCTGAAAAGAGCGATCGCTCATAAAACTTAGTTTATTTATTGATAATTAAGTCAAAAGTTTCTTTGGTAATTTTACTTTATAGTTATGAGATATCTATTGGCGATCGCTGCTTTTAGGTTCTAACTGTTCTAACTCAACCACATAAAAGTCTCCTAATTCTTGCTTGGCAAAGGGTAGACTTTGGTAATTAATTTTTCCCTTAATGCTAATTAGCTGATTTATCTTTGGGGGAGTTTGAGAGGTAACGACCCAAACTTTACCAGTGGCATCTTCTATTTGATAGGCAGTTTGATCGATCAAAGGAGCCAAATGCACCACTTTTCCCGTTAAAAGTACGGTTTTGCCTACTTTCTTCACCGAAATTTTTTGAATAGAAATCAATGATGCTTGACAACCAATTAAGCTACCTAGCAATATAATCCCAAGGCTAATTTGCCTGAACCTATCTGCAATTAATTTAGGTCTTAAATTGTCAACTAACATTTTTGTTCATCCATACAGATAATCAACATGGCGATTGGGTATGCTTCCTAAACGGAAGCACCCCTCGCCATCAAATCCCAGCTTAACTTTTTTGATTTTTATTTAATTTTTAAAATTAGCCTATGTCTGCTTCAAAAGCTTGTCTACTAGATGGTAAAGCCTTAGCCAAAAAAATACAGTCGGAATTAAAAGTCAAAGTTGACCAGCTAAAGCCAAAAATTGGTCGTCCTCCAGGTTTAGCAGTATTGATGGTGGGAGACAATCCTGCCAGTGCTGTTTATGTTCGCAACAAAGAAAGAGCCTGTCAAAAAGTGGGAATTGTTTCGCTGGGTCAACATTTTCCTGAAGATGCTACCCAAGCAGAATTAGAACAGGTAATTACTCAATTAAACCAAGATGAGCGAGTAGACGGTATTTTGGTGCAGCTTCCTCTACCAAAGCATTTAGACTCTATTGCTTTACTGCGCTGTATAAATCCCGATAAAGATGCCGATGGTTTACATCAGGTCAATTTAGGAAAATTGGTGCGTTTAGAGTCTGGTTTACGTAGCTGCACTCCTGGGGGAGTCATGAAGATTTTAAAAGAATACGATCTTAATCCTGCGGGGAAAAAAGCTGTGGTAGTAGGTAGAAGCATTCTAGTCGGTAAACCAGTGGCTTTGATGCTTTTAGAAGCAAACGCCACCGTTACTATTGCTCACTCACATACCTCAGACTTAGGTGCAGTATGTCGTGAAGCAGATATTTTGGTTGCAGCGGTAGGTAAACCAGAAATGATTACCCGCGAAATGATTAAGCCTGGTGCGATAGTTATTGATGTGGGTATTAACAAAGTAGAAAAAGAAGGAAAATCAAAGTTGGTGGGTGATGTGGCTTTTGCTGAGGTTGCAGAATTAGCCAGCTATATAACTCCTGTCCCTGGAGGAATTGGCCCAATGACGGTGGCGATGTTACTTAGTAATACGGTGCAAAGTTATGCTCAAAAGGCTGGAGATTAGTTAGTTAATGTGAATTCGTTTTGATGATATATTTGCGAATTGATATCCATGCTGAATCAAAACCAGGAAATTATCACTTATACTAACTGATAAAGCTTCATACATAAATATATGACTGTTCAAGCTTTTTGGAAAGCCACTAAAGTCGAAAATGCTCAACCATTATACGATACAATACAACTCAAAGTATTTTATCCAGCATTAACTCCAGATAGTCAGCAAACGTTCTCTTCTTATCCTGCCGATCAAGCTAAAGCTCCTTTTCCAGTAGTAATTTTGTTTAGTGGTGTCAACTGTAATTTAGCAATGTACGAATGGTTGGCTTTAAAGTTAACCGCTCGCGGATTAGTAGTAATTTTATTCAACTGGCTGGCAGAAAATATTCCAGGTAACATTTCACTTACTCCTGGTGTTGATCTCGCTGCGCTCTCACCTGATGTCTATGATACTGTACCTACTGCTTCGGCTTTACCTTCACTTTTAGCTGAATTAGAGCAATTAAACACATTTGGTATATTAGCAGGTCTATTAGATCTTCAAAAGATTATTTTAGGCGGGCATTCTGCTGGTGGAAGGGTAGCTTTAGAAAACGCTAACACTAAGTTTTTTAGTCAAGTAGCTGCTGCTTTTAGTTACGGAGCGCACACTGCTGCTCCAATACAAATAGGATACGAATCTGGTACTATTTTATCTTTGCCCAATTCTGTACCTATGTTGCTAATTGGAGGTACTCACGATGGAGTAATTGCTAATAACAGCAGTATCTATGGTATTGATGAATGGGCAACCGCAGCAACTCCAGTTATACGTACATTCAGAGAAGCTATTTCTAGAGAACAAGGTGATTCTTATTTAGTCTTACTAGAAGGAGCAAATCACTTTTCTTTTGTCGATCGCCTCGATTCTACTTTGCAAGTTGCTGCTTTAGATTTTCCTTCTTCTCAACCACAAACTCAAATTCGCTCAATCATAGCGGAGGTAGTTGGTTTGTTTATCGATCTTCATGTCCGCCAACAATTAAAAGCATCTAAACAACTTGAACGATTACTAGAAGATAATTCTCTAATTGCATCTTTTGAATACAAGTAAATGTAAATTATCAATAAGACTTGATAGTGTACAGTTAAACCGCAGGCTTTAAGCTGTCTCAGCCGCTTGATTGTCGTAACTCCAACTAATATAAAATTACTAGGCATCATTGATAACCAAATTATTACGATGCACTACCGTATCTGCGCCGTCATAACCCAAAATGTCAGCAATTTCTGTAGAATGATGTCCTTTTATTTGTTCGATCTCGCTACTGCTGTAGTTAACTAAACCTCTGCCTAATTCCATACCTTCGTTATTGCATAGCTGCACAGCATCAGAAGCAAAAAAATCTCCTTCCAGGGCAATAATACCCGCAGGTAATAAAGATGTTTTTTTGTTTGTAACTGCCTTGACTGCACCAGTATCTAAATACAGTTTGCCCATGGGAATTAAACCATAGGTGATCCAACGTTTGCGAGCATTGTCTGTCTGAGGTTGGGGTTCAAACTGGGTTCCTATGTCTTCCCCCTGTAAGATTTTAAGAATGTTCTGGGGTTGTTTTCCTTGAGTAATAACGGTTCTAACCCCTGTGCTGGTAGCAATTCTGGCTGCGGACAATTTGGTTGCCATTCCTCCTGTTCCCCACTGAGAACCACTAGAACCTGCATCTACCTGTAGCCGATCAAACTCGTTGCTGCTGACTAACTTAATAGGTTGAGCATTGGGGACGGTTTTGGGATCGGCAGAATACATTCTGTCTACGTCAGTCAAGAGAAATAACCAATCTGCTTGAACTAAGCTGGCAACCAAAGCCGACAAGGTATCGTTGTCGCCAAACTTTAATTCATCAACGGCAATGGTGTCATTTTCATTGACGATTGGAATTACCTCTAAAGCTAATAGTTCCCTAAAAGTATTAGAAGCATTGACATAAGTATTACGTTCCATTAATTCACGGCGAGTTAAAAGAACTTGAGCGATCGCCTGTTGTAAAGTACTAAATAGATCGTCATAAATCCGCATTAGTCTTCCTTGTCCTACCGCAGCCACAGCCTGTTTTAACGCCATCTTGCGCGGTCTTTCGGCTAAATTGAGTCTGGCACAGCCTACCCCCACTGCACCAGAAGAAACTAAGACGATATGATGTCCCTGAGAACGTAAGTAGCTTAAAGTTTCAACCAAAGAAGCAATAGTAGCGATCGCAATTTCTCCTGTAGGCTGAGTTAAGCTAGAAGTACCTATTTTAATTACTATTGTCTGAGGCTTACTGCTCATTAATTTGAATGACTAGTTGCTGTAAAAAGGATAGAAACGCATTGATTTAATTCTTTAAATACATGAACAACTAATTGTTAGTGGTCTATGTTACTAAATAACGATTAGAAATAACATAACAATAAAAGTAAGGTTCAATTTTTGCGTTTAATTGTCCCCAAAATAATTATAAGTGTGATGGCGATCGCGTGACCTATTTTAAATCAGAAGCAGCCAATAAATCAAAATCTCAATCACTGTCGGCGATCGGAAAAATTCTTGACTCAGCCCAAAAAGCAGCACAAAAACAAGATTGGCTAGAAGTTAGCAACTGTCTAAAAGAATTACCCCAAAGCGAAGCTAAACAGCTGCTTTTAGAGTCGGCACAATGGCAAACAGCATTCGATCTGGCATTAGAAATGTTGCTCAAAGCCGATTTTCAACACAAGTGGGAGATTAGCAAGCTATTGCCCAGTTTCGGAGAAAATTTAATTCCTCCCCTAGCTTCCTTGGTGCAGGATGAAACCACAGAAGCCGAGGTACGCTGGTTTATTTGTCAGATTTTGGGAAGTTTCCCCAATCAGGAAGTGGTCTTGACTTTAGTAGAACTACTCCAGCAAACCACCGATGAAGAGTTAATCGCGATCGCGGGGAAAACTTTAACTAAAATTGGTAATCATGCTATTGATGCTTTAGTAGATCTTTCCGCCCAGCCTAAATATCGCTTTTTGGCAGTGCAGTCTCTATATTATATCCGCACTGCCGAAACCATTGAGCCTCTACTTAAAATCACTCAAGATCCACAGCCAGAACTACGCAGTGTTGCAGTTAAAGCCTTAAGTAGCTTCCACGATCCCCGTATTTCTCCAGTTTTGATTACGGCATTAAAGGATACCGCCAGCAGCGTTAGAAAAGAAGCAGCGATCGCTTTAGGATTTCGTTCGGATCTTTGTCAAGAATTGAGCTTAATAAATCATTTACAACCTCTTCTATTTGATTTAAATTTAGAGGTGTGCCGTCAAGCAGCAGTATCTTTGGGCAGAATGAAGACTAAAGAGGCAAACGCTGCCTTATTCCAAGTATTGCAAACAGAAACTACCCCAGTTAGTTTAAAGCTAGACTTAATTAGAGCCTTGGGCTGGAGTAAAATCAGTTCGGCAATAGACTATTTAGACAAGGCACTGACTAATAAGAGTGAATTAGTTCAGCAAGAAATTATTATTACTCTCGGTAGAATTACTGCTCAACAATTGCAGCAACAATCTGCTCAAGTATTAGTGAATTTTTGGCAACAGAATCAAGCAGCTTGTGACTCCCAGATCAAGCAGGCTTTAACTACATCTCTAGGAGAATTACGCTGTAGTTGTGCTCAAACAACTTTAGAACAGCTTGCCACAGATAGCGATCGCAAAGTTAAGCTGCACGCCCTTTCTGCTTTGAAAAAGCTCTCTTTAACAATGAACAATAAACAATGAACAATATTTATACTTAACAACCTTAATCATAAAATTTAGAGATCTACAGGAAAAGCATAGTAAGCAATTCCTTCAGATTGATAGTTAGGTAAGTTATCTTCAACAAAATCTCTTTCTGTAGCTGAAGGTGTATAAAAATGCGTTCCAGTTTCAGAACGTAAAAAACGATAGACGGGGATAGTTCCTGGCTGTTGTTCAGTGTAGGCAAAAAAGGACTCACTTTCTAAACTAAAGGTGTCTAGATTATTGACAATAAAATTTTTTTCTGTTGCCGAGATAGTATACAAATGTGTGCCTGTATTTTGATTCAAAAAGCGATAAACTTGTTGTGGTTCAGGGTTGCCCGTCAAAGAATCGACGCTAACGTAAGAAGCACCTTCAGAAACGTAGTTCGGCAAGCTTTTGATAATAAAGTCCCGTTCGTCTAGAGACGTGGTATACAAATGTGTTGATGTATTTTGATTTAAGAGACGATATACGGTTGAACCTAGAACATCAGGATTAAATTCTCGCTCTGCCACCTTTACCGTAAAAGTGTCTTCCACCGAATCACCAAGTAAGTCTGTAGCCTTGATGTTAATCTCGGCTGTACCGCTTTGATTATCTACATAATCAAGCGTCAGTTCACCTTCGTTAATCGATACGTTAACTAAATCAGGATTAGAATTACTGACAACTTCAAACTCAAGCTCATCTTGCTGAGATATAGAGATATTGCTGTAGCGGACTAAATTAGCATCACTCTCTACTACAGGATTACTAGGATCTCCAGCAATTACGGGTAAATCAGTAAACGCAGAATTTGCCCCACTAGCGTTGATAATCGGCAAAGCAGCGGTCGCATCTACAGGTTCTAAATCAGCATCGCTAAGTACCTCGCCAAAAACGGTAAATCCGCCATTTTGATTGTCTAAGTTGGCAGAATTATCAGCTAAATTAAAAAACCATTGGTTAGTTGCAGAGTCAGGACTACTACCCAATTTTGCCATCGCGATCGTACCTCGCAGGTTAGATCTATCTGCACTAAATTCATTGACTACAGGCGGATCGGCTAGAACTTGTGCAATTTCTAAATTATTAACTATAAATCCTCCACCCTGCACGATAAAGTTAGGTACAGAACGATGGATAATAGAATTTACATAATCACCATCTTGAACATAGTTGCTAAAATTGGCTACAGTTTTTGGCGCACCTTCACCAGCCTGATCGAATAAGAGGACATTAGTTACTCCGCCTCCCAAAGAACTATCAGCTAGTTCAAAACTAGCCACCTGTCCAGTAGTAAAAGGGTCATCAAAGTGTTGCGATAAATTAATGCTGGTATCTGTTTCATTTTTAAAAACGATCAGATCATCAAGGAGTTGAGTAACAATTGGATTAGTAGCCATAAGCGATTTTCCTTAGCGAAAATAACCATTGTGTCGCTACTAATCTAGACGAGCAAAAAGATAAACGCTAGACTACTGGTACAAAAGTGATTTCAATTTTATACATCTCTTAGATACTGGATAAAGGAGCAAAATAATTATGTCTGACTTGAATCGTGGAATTATGAAATTTGATGGCGCAGATAAACCTATCTTGGTTGCTGTATCGGCAGTTATTATTTTTGGTAGCATTATTGCTCTAATTTCTTGGGCATTAAAGTCTGCTTACGTAGTTTAGCTTTAGAGCGATCGCAATAAATTGGCAATAGGGAAATGAGCTATATTTTTATTCTCGGCGAAAAACATCACAATCCTATGTTATGATTCTAAATTGTATTGTGGTGCATAAGGGTCGGTGCCCGAGCGGTTAATGGGGGCGGACTGTAAATCCGCTGGCTATGCCTACGTTGGTTCAAATCCAACTCGGCCCATACTATTTATATATAATAAAATTGAGGTTTAAAGCCTCTTTTTTATTGTTTATTTAGCAGTCTAATGATTGAAATCGGTGTAATGGCAATTAAAATTATGCCAAAATCGATTAATTGAATCTATAGTTGAAATGGTTATTGCTGCTCATTTATCGCAGTACGTCAAATTTAATTACTCGTAAGTAATAAGTAATGAGTGTACTAACACAGCCTCGTATTGCTATACCTAGAAATTTAGGCAATGAATCACCAACGCTTTATTTTTTATAATCCAGGAAAATTAATTGACAATAATTTAGAACTAATTTTAACTAAAAAAATTTCCCCTGAAGCCAATAAAATAGCACCTGTTCCAGTGTATAAGTTTGAGATGAGGCTTAAAGGAACAAGACAAAAAATAGGCTATATAAATTTTAGAGTCGATAATACTCAAGATATAATTATGTATGCTGGTCATTTTGGTTACGGAGTTATTGAAAAGCATCGAGGCGATAGATACGCTGCCAAAAGCTGCCAACTTTTATTTCCTCTAGCCAAAAAACACAAAATTAACCCTGTTTGGATTACCTGTAATCCTGAAAACCTTGCATCTCGTAGAACCTGCGAAATCGCAGGGGGTAAATTAATTGAAATCGTCGATCTACCAAAGGATAACGATCAATATATAAATGGCGATCGCCAAAAATGTCGTTACTGTTTTGATTTGTGAAATATTTTTCCCAAAAAATAAGATGAGACTTGCCCATCTTACAAAAACGTTTATTTTTTTTGAATCTAGCGATCGACTGAACCCATAATGATGTCTACACTACCAAGAATAGGCATAATGTCTGCTAATTTAACTCCTTTGAGTATATTTGGCAAAATTTGTAGGTTATTAAAGTCAGGGGCGCGAATTTTCCAACGCCAAGGAAAGACATTATCATTGCCGACAATAAAGATTCCTAGTTCACCCTTGCCACTTTCTAGGCGAACATAGTGTTCTCCTTCAGGTATTTTGAACGTTGGTGCAACTTTTTTGGCTATATACTGATACTCAAAGTCGTTCCACTTAGATTTGCGTCCCTCGTCCATCCTGCGTGCTTCTAAGTTTTCATAAGCACCGCCTGGAATACCTTTTAGAGCTTGACGAATAATTTTAATCGATTCGCGCATTTCACGGATACGCACCAAATAGCGGGCAAAACAATCTCCCGCAGTTTCCCAATGTATATCCCAGTCGAAGTCGTCATAGCATTCATAGTGATCTACTTTGCGTAAGTCCCACTTAACCCCAGAAGCTCTTAACATTGGTCCTGATAAACCCCAGTTAATGGCTTGCTCACGACTGATTGTTCCTACACCTTCAACGCGACGACGAAAAATAGGATTATTAGTAATTAGCTTTTCATACTCATCAACCTTGGGATCGAAGTAGTCACAAAAATCTTCACATTTGTCGATCCAACCGTAGGGTAAATCAACTGATACTCCACCAATACGGAAATAATTATTGTTGATTAATCTTTGTCCAGTAGCAGCTTCCCACAAATCATAAATCAACTCCCGTTCACGGAAAATATAAAAGAAGGGAGTTTGTGCGCCCACATCTGCCATAAATGGACCTAACCACAGTAAATGATTAGCAATGCGGTTTAACTCTAGCATAATCACGCGAATATACTGGGCGCGCTTGGGGACTTCGATACCAGCTAGCTTTTCGGGGGCATTGACTGTAATTGCTTCATTAAACATCCCCGCAGCATAGTCCCAACGGCTTACATAAGGAACATACATAACGCTGGTGCGGTTTTCGGCAATCTTCTCCATACCTCGATGAAGATAACCGATTACGGGTTCACAATCGATTACATCTTCCCCATCAAGAGTTACAATTAGACGCAGAACGCCGTGCATTGAAGGATGATGAGGTCCCATGTTGAGAATCATGGGTTCGGTTCTAGTTTCTATCTGTGCCATAAATCAGCAATATTTCTGTGATTAAGAAATGAATTAATTCTTACCTGCTATTATTAATTATCTATCTTATCTAGTTTCTGGACGGGATAGGAACTTAAACTGATTGTTTGAGCAAAAATTTTGTTTGTTAGGCTAGATTTATTGCCCTGCTTTGCATAAAATGTAGTTCAACAATTAACGCAGGCTAAATTAGAAACAACCTTCATTTCGATGGGTGAGTAATCTACAACTTCACCATCCACCACTAAAATACCCTTGTCAGTTAACGGCTCAAGTCGAAAAGCACTAACTTTGTAATATTCCATGTGGGGTAAGTTAAGATGTTGACCTTTACCGCAACGCAACAAAGCTTTGAGTAGTTCTAGACGGGATGTTCCTTGACGCATAATTAGCACATCCATCGCCCCGTCGTTTAACTGGGCATAGGGTGTAACGTTCATATCCTCTGCTGCCCAAGGCACATTCATTGCCCAAAGAAAAATAAAATCAGCTTCAATTACTCGCCATTCTCCTGGGCTGGAGATCGTCTTGTCTGAGGGAATATTGCATTCTGGATGAGGAATAAAAGAAAATCTACCTTTATAGGTGCGTAATAAACTAATTAATATTAAGGCATATATATCGAACCTTAGAGAACCTAAAAACTTAAGCTTTTCTGACTCAATATCAGCATCGCTAATCAAACCCCAAGCTAGAGAAAGAAAGCTATAGTATTCTTTGTCATTTTGCTTGACCGTAGCCAGATCGAAGGTTTGCTGTCTACCTTTAGCAATCAAAAAAGCAGCGTTTAAGGGATGATAAGCTTCTTTAGACAATTCCAATAAAGTTTTACAAAAGCCATTGCCCGTGCCTCCAGGAATGATACCTAAAGGCAGTTTGATTGCCGTTTCCCAATCTGAACGACTCATCAAACCTGCGATCGCATCATGAATTGTGCCATCTCCTCCCACAATAACTAGTCCGTCTGTATCTGACAAGTTTAAGTTGTGAACTAAGTTTTTGGTATCTGCTGCACTACGGGTTTTGGTAACGGTATATTCTAGGTTGCTCTGGTCAAAAAGAGGGCGTACCTGCTCAAATATCTGAGCCGCTTTGTTCTTACCGCTGGAGGGGTTAATAATAACCTGTAAATGTCGGGGTTTAAGAATGGCATCGACAGGCTTTCCTCTTAGTGTATTGATAATTGCCCTGTGCCATTGCGATCGCACTTTTAAATTTGGACAAGCAAAACAGTATTCACGCAACACTCTTTGCTGTCTTCTAGCTGAACGACCAGTCTTGGCTAAAGGATAGCTATGTATTAATATACAGGGAAAATTTATTTGTTCTTGCTCAACTAAAGAAATACCCACCACGTCTTGGAGAGCCAACTGTTTTTTTTGACCGTTTTGCAGCCAAAACAAGGTGTCTTTGGTTAAAAATGCAGGTTTTTCATTTTTTTCTGTCACAAAAGTCAGCTTTTGTTCAAATATGACAGTATTTTTCATTTTTGTTAATCTTAGATTAAAAAGAATTTAATTTCTTTAAAACTAAAGATTAACAAAAAAGCTGTACTTATTTATTTATAGTCATTAATTAAAAACATATTTTCAATTTTAGTAAATCTGAAAGGTCAGAGATTACTCCGCCTTGAAAAGGAGCAACGACACCGCGTCAGCGGTAAGAGGGCGAACCCTTTAGGGGATCTGTCCGCTGCTGTGACCGTTGGTAAAAATTGCTTTTTTAGGATAAGAAGCATTAACGTTTTGATAAGCCTTCTTTAAATCTAGTTTAAATATCAATCTATTAGCCAAAACATAAAGCAGTCTACTAGCTACATCTGCCAAAAGATAAGGTTTATCAACTATCTGTTGATAAATTCTCAGTATTTTTTTGCTCTTGATATTTTCTAACAAATGATGATAAGCTAATTTTCTTTCAAAAGCTGATAAATTTTGAGCTAAAGCCTCAAGCAATTTGCTATCTGTAGAGACACAGCTTTCTTGATTGATAAAGCATTGAGTTATTTCATAAGACTGAGTTAGATATTCTGTGGGTTTTCTGGTAGACAGAGAAAGAGAGCGAGTTTGATAATAGTAGTAGGCTTCAGGAATAAGATAAAAACGCCCTTGATGTCTTAAGCATTCCCAGTAAAGACTAAAATCTTCGCCCACGTTTAAGGCTTCATCGTACCAGATATTGTTTTTAACTAAAAATTCTTTTCTAATTAGAGGTTTGACATAACCGAGACTCCAGTTACGTTTGGCACCAATGGAAGACGGGCGATCGCTTGTCACAAATTCTACAGCATTAATCAGTTTTGCAGAAGATAGATCCTGTGCATTTTCTTGTAAAAGAGTACTCCAACACATTGTTGCTTGCTCTTGAATAAGCAACAAATCATCGGCAATTAAGTCTACACAGCGTTTTTTTGCTATAGACAATAACCTTTCAAGTCGCTGAGGTGCATACCAATCATCAGAATCCAAAAGTGCAATCCACTGACCTTTTGCTTGTTTGATGCCACAGTTGCGTCCATAACTCACGCCACGATTATATTTATTGACAATTATCTTCAGCCTTTTATCGTTAAAGTTACGGGCAATATCCACCGTAGAGTCGTTTGAGGCATCATCAATCAATATTATTTCAAAATTGCTGTAGGTTTGATTAAAGACAGATTTTAAAGCTTTAGCAATATAATTTTCGCTATTATAAGTAGGGATTATTATTGATACTTCTGGATTCATATATCTAATTAATTTTAAGTTGGGTATTTTTTTCTAGATTGATATAGTCGATTGTGATTGTATTAGGCGCGGGACTATTGCTTAAAAATTTTTTAGTTTGGATAAAATAGCGTAAAATAGTATCATTTTCATGAAAATGATACTATTTACTAAAAGATTAATTTAAGCAAAAATTTTACTTATCTGGATTGTAGTATAACCTGTTGCGCGTCAAGCATTGTTAATTTTTAATGAAGAGTTGGGCAAAAAAAGAACAAGATATGATTAAGTTTCGGCTTTTATACCAATAAATCCAGTCATATCAAGGATTTTAAGATTTGAACTTAATTTATACTTTTTTGAATGGCTAAAATTTTTACCCAAGTTATGGGTTTAAAGTAATTTGCTTCTAAGGCTATTTCATTCTTACTAGCCTTTGTCAACATTTCTTTACTTCTTTAGTGCTTAATTGCTCTTGATTCAAGGAGACTGAAAATAAGCTAAATGGAGACTTGAGGACTTAAAAATAATTTATCGCCTACTCGATCCTTATTTAAAGCCCTCCATCAGGTACAATTAAATGTCGATCTCTAAGCAAGTATTTTTAGCTTCATGATTTCTAGTAATGACTTTCGCACAGGGGTTACTGTTGAGCTTGATGGCTCTGTCTGGCGAGTAGTAGAATTTCTTCACGTCAAACCAGGCAAAGGCTCTGCTTTTGTCAGAACTAAGCTCAAAAATGTGCAAACGGGTAACACGGTTGAAAAAACCTTCCGCGCTGGTGAAACTGTTCCCCAAGCAAATTTAGAAAAGCGCACCATGCAGTATACCTATAAAGATGGAGAAGAATTTGTCTTTATGGATATGCAAACCTACGAAGAATCGCGCCTAAATGAAGAAAACTTAGGCGATCGCATTAATTTTCTTAAAGAAGAAATGGAGGTTAATGTTATTTTCTGGGACGAAAAAGTATTGGAGATTGAGTTACCTACTTCGGTAGTCTTAGAAATTACCGATACCGATCCTGGAGTTAAAGGAGATACGGCGACAGGAGGTACAAAACCTGCCATCGTTGAAACTGGAGCGCAGGTAATGGTACCTTTATTTATCTCTATCGGTGAAAAAATTAAAGTTGATACTCGTGATGGTTCTTACTTGGGTAGAGAAAATTAATCCCCTCCTGAATTGAGCAACGGGTTTCTCAATCTCTTAGATATGTAATACTACACAGCTATCTTGGAGATCTGGCAAAATTACTAGAATAATGGTTGTATAGTTTGTGTCTATAAATTTTCAAGAACTTCGTGATTTGCTAAGGGCGATCTCTCAAACTGATATTACGGAATTAACTCTCAAAAATAGCGATTTTGAATTGGTTGTCAAAAAACAAACAGGACAAAGTACAGTTTCTATTCCTCAAGCTACCGTCGCACCTCCCGCTGCTGTTGAGACAACAAATGTCCCTGGAGCGATCGCTACTCAATCTGTGGCTACCCCAGAAGTAGCATCTACCACTCCTATGGTAAATGATAAAAAATGGGTAGATATTACATCGCCTATGGTAGGGACATTTTATTCTGCCCCTGCTCCAGATGAAGACCCCTTTGCTGCCGTAGGCGATCGCATTAACAAAGGAGATACGGTCTGTATTATTGAAGCGATGAAGTTAATGAACGAAATAGAAGGAGAAGTATCAGGACAAGTTATGGAAATAGCTGTCCAAAATGGCGAACCAGTAGAGTTTGGGCAAGTTTTGATGAGAGTTAATCCAGAATAACCAAGGGATAAAAAATAAGGATTGAGCAATCTTCTTGCTTTTTAGATTTAATCTCTTATAGTTAAATACTGCTCTAACTGCTTCCCTCGCGCGTTCCCTTGCGCCTGTCGGCGACGCGGGGTCGCTCGTCTAACTGTTAATATCTCTATGGAAATTCTGACAATAATGCTATCTGGGTTGCTGTCTCTCACATCAATTGGAGGCACAGTTTTGGATTCTGTAGCTGCTCATCGAATTAGCTCCCAAATTATTAGTTCCCAAAAGCAAGCAATAAGAATTGATAATACTCCTAGTTATCAGATTGCCCAGGGAAAATTAACTAAAGTCAGAATTGCTGCTAGGGACATAAAAGTAAAGCCCGATCTAGAAATTGCAGTTTTAGAGCTGGAAACAGATCCCTTAGATGTTGATTTGGCAAAATTAAATTTTAATAACATCGATGAATTAAGAGAGTCTTTAGAGCAGCCTTTACAGGGAGCGGGGAAACTAATCTTAACCGAGGCTAATCTGAATCAAGCTCTAGAATCTCCTGAGATTTTGGCACAATTGTCAAAAAACCTCAATCGCCTTATAGCTAGCAGGGCTGGTTCAACAAATATTGCCTATCAATTACGAGATCTTCAAGTAGCATTACACCCTGCAAATCGCTTAGGAGTTAAATTTAAATTAAAAAGACCCATAAATAATTTTGAGGTCGATGAAGCTGAAACTGCTAAAAGTTCTCTTTCTAGTTCTGATAAACAAATAGCGATCGCTTTGGAATTAAAAATCAGAGTTTTTCAGGGTAAAACAATTCGCATTACCGAGCCAAAAGGAACTGTAAACGGTCGTCCTATGTCATCCAGGCTACTTAATGGTTTCGCCGAAGGTATTAGCGACCGCCTTAATTTGGACTCTCTACAAGCAGACGGAATCCTGACTCGTGTCTTACAATTAGAGATCGACGAGGATAAATTAAAGTTAGTTGGCTTCCTCAAACTGGAAACAAAAGGATCACAATTGTCTTCAAAAGAGATAAAAGCAATTCCCTAACTTAAAACTTGTTTTTTTGTCTTTTACCTATTTCTCTTAAGCAGGAGCATTATCCATGCAGGATCAAAATAAAAATCGCTTTTCTCTGCCTGTGATAGCAGTAATCACGGGGATTATTCTGGCTGCGGGGGGAGGTGCTGCTTGGTGGGCAAAATCTTCTTTAGAGCGAGATGCTAGTAAAACTCAGCCCCATCCTTCTCCCATAGTTGAGGAACAAACACCAAGCGCGCCCAAACCCATTACTCAAGAAAAAGTCGTCCAGATTTGCTGGCTCAATCCCCAAGGAAACAAGATTGAATTGGTTTCTAAGACGATGACTTTTGAAAAGTCGGTCAAATCTGAGCGAGTCTTAGAAACTGCTCTCGAAACTTTGTTATCTAGTCCACCTGAAGACTCTCAATACACTACGGCTATTCCTCCAGGAACTAAGTTATTGGGTTCAACTATAGATAAAAAAGGCATTGACCTGAACTTATCTAAAGAATTTGTTTCTGGTGGCGGTAGTGCCTCTATGAGCAGTAGATTAGCTCAAATTATTTATACGGCTACTAGCTCAAATCCCGATCTTCCTGTTTGGATTAATATTGAAGGAAAACCACTTAAAACTTTAGGGCAAGAAGGATTGATAATTAATCAACCTATGACTAGACTAGATTTTAAAAATAACTTTACTTTGTAAAATCGGTTTTTTTACTCTTACATTTACTCCTGTTTTTCACACTCTTAATATTAATAGATAGAAATGGCGTTGTTGCATAAATAGAGTTGCGAAGGGTAGAAACTTGAAAATGGTAGATTGAAGCGCACGGAAGCTCGAATGCATTCGAGCTGTCCGCCGTCGCTTGTTAGCAAGTTAACCACAACCAAAACCTACTAATGAAGAATCAATAGCGCATTCGCAACTGGTCGCTCGTTCACCTGAATACATTCAGGTGCTTGCGAGCGACCGCCTTGCGCGGTCTGAGTATAACGCAGGACTAAAACAACGAGCAAGTCTAACATTTTGGTTAGATGAAGATGTTTTAGAACAATGGTTAGTCAAAAAGAAAACAGGTAAAAAAGGAGCATCTCAAACTTATAGTGATATGGCGATCGCAACGATGAGTACCGTTAAAAGCATTTTTTCTTTGGCAGGAAGACAGACCGAAGGATTTGTATCATCACTATTTGAACTAATGAGTCTAGATCTACCTGTTCCTGACCACAGTACAGTATCAAGACGTTTGGGGAGCTTCAAGCAAAGACAATCAAGGGCAACAATTCCGCCACGCAAAAATGCCACCGTGAGAGTGGAATCAGCTTGGGAAACCCAAGCATTTCCTCTCACAAAGATCTCTCAACATGGTAATTGTAAAGCTCCACCACTACCACGAGATGAGAACTTAAGAGCGATACGTAAAATGGGACGTAAAAAATGGAAAAGAGAAAGTGGTTACCATCGCCGTTCTTTAGCTGAAACCACCATGTTTCGCCTCAAATGCATCTTCAGAGGCAAGTTGGCTTCTCGCCAGTTCGATAATCAGGCAGTAGAACTATTCTTGCAATGTTCTGCTCTTAATCGAATGATTCAAATTTGCAAACCTGAGAGTTATGTCGTTGAATTATAAATCCATGACTCTGTTAGCCTCATTTCGATGCTCAATTTTTCTTCATGCAACAAAGCCGATAGAAATTCATCTATTAGTCAATTTTCTAGGTTCTGTTGCAAAAAACTTGAACAACCAGACAAACTCGATAGACAACTAATTTTTTAGATACCAATCCTAAAGAGAGAATGAACAAAATCTTTTTGTTTTAAAATATCATCTTTAGATACATTTTCAAACGAGACTTGCGTTTGTCGAGGAAACCTCGACGCGCTTTCTGGTTCAATTTTATCTTTACGAATCGCATGACCACAACCAATTTGGTAGTGTTGCAAAAACCTGAAGCCAAAATGTAGTAGTATCTGGTTACTGTGTGTTGTGACTGTTTGATGAATTCAAGATACCCTTTCAAAAGCTTAATTTAGAGCATACTTTTTGTTTTCTTACTTTTATCTCAACTCTTTGCAACACTACCTTAGTAAAACAGTCGGTTAGATTTAAAATAAATCAACAAATTTTAGAATAAATTATTGTTCTCAGCTTTAGTCATTAAGTTTTATAAGCTTTGACATTCTGAGGGGTATAGATTAGCAGTAATCTAGAAACATTAGAAATTAGATGCAGATTAGAGTTTTCCCATGCTTAACAAAATTTTATATGCCGACTCTGGTGCAGAAAACGCTCAAGATATGCTCAAGATATTGCTAGAGCTTCCCACTGCAAAAAGTTCGCAAGTATCAATATTGCGGGTAGTTTCTTCTAAAACAAGTCAAGAAGAGTCTGACGCACAGGAGCAAGCTAAATCTAAAATAGATGATTTGATCGCCAAATTAGGCATAGATCCTGGTCGAATAAACGTTAGGGTTGAAGAAGGAGAGGCAAAAACTACCGTTCTCAAGGTAGCTCAGGAAATAGATGCCAACCTAATAATTATGGGGTCGCGAGGCTTGGGTAAATTACAGTCTATCTTGAGTAACTCTGTAAGCCAGTATGTTTTTCAACTAACCGATCGCTCTATGCTGTTAGTAAAAGACGACATCTACGTCAAAAAGCTCAAGCGGGTAATGATTGCTATTGATAAATCCCCTGCTGCACGATATGCTTTAGACGTTACTTTATCTTTATTGCAGGGTTATAAGGACGCAGAGATATTTTTGACCCGTGTTAACCCAGATCTCGATCCTAATCTTGCTTTATCCAAAGAAGATATGGAGAATAATCCTATTTTAGCCCCAGCGATCGCCAAAGTAAAAAGAATGGGTCTTGATTATCGATGTCTAGTTACGGGAGGTAGACCCGCTCAGAAAATTTGTAGTTTAGCAGAAGCTAGAAATATTGATCTGCTGGTTTTAGGCTCTCCCGAACGTCGTCCTTCAATTGCCAAAAGTCTCCCTGATGTAGAACGATTATTAGGTAGTTCTCTATCTGATTACATTCGGATTAAAGCTCCTTGTCCTGTGTTATTAGCCAGACAAGAATATGAGTAGACTTCTGAGGCAAAATAAAATTTTAGGATGGGTGTTTCACTCATCCTAAAAAACAAAAATTAACCCTGACGCAACTTGTCTAAAACGCTCAGGTCTTCCATCGTCGAAATATCGCCAACTAATTCCTCTCCTGCTGCTAAATTACGCAAGAAACGGCGAATGATCTTGCCAGAACGGGTTTTGGGCAGGGCATCAGCAAAGCGAATCTCCCCAGGACGAGCGATCGCACCAATTTCTTTAACTACGTGCTGTTTTAGTTCTTGCTTTAGTTCGTCACTTTCGCCATAAGTATCTTCCAAGGTGACAAAGGCATACACCTCTTCTCCTTTGACCTCATCGGGACGAGATACCACCGCAGCTTCAGCAACAGCAGGATGAGATACCAAGGCTGATTCTACTTCCATTGTCCCCAAGCGATGTCCTGCAATGTTCATCACGTCATCAACTCGACCCATTACCCAGAAATAGCCATCTTCGTCTTTGCGGGCGCCATCTCCTGCAAAATATACATAATTGCCATCTTTGGGGGGAATATGTTCCCAATAGGTACGACGAAAGCGATCGTCATTTTTATACACAGTTCGCATCATGCTGGGCCAAGGATGCTTGATAACTAAATAGCCACCCTCGTTTTCGCCAACTGGATTACCTTCCAAATTCACTACGTCGGCAATAATGCCAGGAAAAGGTAGAGTCGCCGATCCAGGCTTGGTGGGAATTGCCCCAGGTAAAGGCGTTAGCATAAAGCCACCTGTTTCGGTTTGCCACCAGGTATCGACAATAGGACAACGTTCGCCGCCAATTACTTGGTGATACCAAATCCAGGCTTCAGGATTAATCGGTTCGCCTACTGTACCAAGAATACGCAAAGAAGAAAGATCGCGACGATTAGGATGCTCATCACCCATTTTAATAAATGCCCGAATGGCAGTGGGGGCAGTGTAAAAGATAGTTACACCGTATTTGGCTACTACATCCCAAAAACAGCCAGGATTAGAAGGACGAGGTGCGCCCTCGTACATAACGGTAGTTGTACCATTAGACAGAGGTCCATAAACAATGTAGCTGTGTCCTGTAATCCAGCCGACATCAGCAGTACACCAATAGACATCATCATCTTTAAGATCAAATGTCCACTTAAAGGTCATGTGAGTATAAAGATTGTAGCCTCCTGTGGTGTGGACTACTCCCTTGGGTTGTCCTGTAGTACCACTGGTATAGAGAATAAAGAGAAGATCTTCACTGTCCATATGTTCTGCGGGACAATCATCCGAGGCGTTAGCTTTAAGTTCATGCCACCAATGGTCGCGCCCTGACTGCATAGCAATATCCTGCTTAGTGCGCTGTACCACTAAAACATTTTGGACGCTGGGAACATCACTGGCGATCGCCTGATCTACCGCGTCCTTTAAAGGCACGATTTTATCTTTGCGCCAGCCACCATCAGCGGTAATAACTAGCTTGGCTTCGGCATCTTGGAGACGGGCTTTTAAAGCCTCAGCACTAAAGCCACCAAAGACAACGCTGTGTGCCGCCCCAATTCTGGCACAGGCTAACATAGCGATCGCCGCTTCGGGAATCATGGGCATATATATGCCAACGCGATCGCCTTTTTTTATGCCCAAATTTTTAATTACATTTGCCATCTGACAAACTTCCTGATGCAGTTGAGCGTAAGTTAAAGTTCTTGAGTCTCCAGGTTCTCCTTCCCAGATCAAAGCTGGTTTATTTCGGCGATGAGTAGTAAGATGCCTGTCTAAACAGTTGTAGGCAATATTGATCTTGCCACCAACAAACCATTTAGCAAAGGGTGGTTGCCAATCGAGAGTTGTACCCCATCTTTCAAACCAATACAGTTCTTTTTCGGCTAATTTTGCCCAAAATTCGCCAGGGTCTTGTTCTGCCAGAGCATAAAGTTTGTTATACTCTGCCATATTTTTAATAGATGCTTTGGCAGCAAATTCTGCGGGGGGACTAAATACCCTTTTCTCTTGTAATATTGATTCTATAGTTACTTCTGACATAATTTTTTTTAACTGTATGACTTTCTCACAGTTAGTATGTATCGTCGATTTTGCCAGAGTAAGTTTAATATTTACAAAGTTGAGGTAAATTCTTAACTATTATTTAGAGTTAGGTTTGAGTCTAGTAACTTTAAGGGTAAACTTCCCGCCGCTAGTTTCACCAAAAGCTCTAACTCTTACAATGTATTTTCCTGCTTCGGTGATGCGCGAAAAAAGCAAAGAATTAGTCGTACCATCAGGACCATCATCGTTTTCAGCAATAGTTGCTCCATCAGCAGCAATTAACATCACCATCGAATCGAAGTTATCCGAGGTAAGATCGATCGCCACCTGATCTCCTTTTTCTAGCTGCACATGATAATCGCGGGCAAAACCTCCTTCTCCTGTAGGAATGTCATTTTCTGTGAGTGTATCAGATATTTCTTTGTCTGAGGTAATTGAAGGAGGATCGTATATTTTAGATTCGGCTTGGACAGATAGGGCTTGTAGTTCAAATATAGTCATGGCAGTTGCAGCAGCTAATGCGTTTAACCAATGAGAAAAAACAAACTTAATAACCATACCAAACTGTAATTTAGATAGCTTCAGTTTTTCCATTATATATAGGCAGGTGAGCTAAAAATGATTAACTACTAAGATTTATTTTTAAACATGCACAAGCGATCGCCTTTTTTTTCCAAAAATAAAATTACTATAAATAAAACTTATATATAACATTACCAAATACAATGCAAAATACCTTGCTAAAGTAGAAATACTTAGTTAGTATGTATACATAGGCGAAAAAGCAAATTATTAATTTACCTAGCTTTCAGTCTTGTTCTTAACGGAACCTTGACAAACAAATAACGCAATTATCTAACACATGACAACCACTTTACAACAACGCGAAACACGCGGAGCTTGGGAGAACTTCTGTCAGTGGATCACCAGCACCAACAACCGCATCTATGTCGGTTGGTTCGGAGTCCTAATGATCCCAACACTCCTTGCAGCCACCACCTGTTTCCTAATTGCCTTCGTCGCAGCACCACCAGTTGACATCGACGGCATACGTGAACCAGTAGCAGGCTCATTACTCTACGGAAACAACATCGTTTCTGGAGCAGTAGTACCAAGCTCCAACGCCATTGGACTACACTTCTACCCCATCTGGGAAGCAGCATCCTTAGATGAATGGTTATACAACGGTGGACCTTACCAATTGATTATTTTCCACTTCTTAATCGGCGTATTTGCATACCTCGGTCGTCAGTGGGAACTATCATTCCGTCTGGGAATGCGTCCTTGGATCTGTGTAGCCTACTCAGCACCAGTATCTGCCGCCACAGCAGTATTTTTAATCTACCCTTTAGGTCAAGGTTCATTCTCTGATGGAATGCCTCTTGGTATCTCTGGAACATTCAACTTCATGTTGGTCTTCCAAGCAGAACACAATATTCTAATGCACCCCTTCCATATGTTAGGAGTAGCAGGAGTATTCGGTGGAGCATTATTTTCTGCCATGCACGGCTCACTAGTAACATCTTCACTAGTACGTGAAACAACTGAAACTGAATCACAAAACTACGGCTACAAATTCGGACAAGAAGAAGAAACATACAACATCGTCGCAGCCCACGGCTACTTCGGTCGTCTAATCTTCCAATATGCGAGCTTCAACAACAGCAGAAGTCTACACTTCTTCTTAGGAGCATGGCCTGTAATCGGCATCTGGTTAACAGCAATGGGAATATCGACCATGGCGTTCAACCTGAATGGATTCAACTTCAACCAGTCGGTAATGGACTCACAAGGTCGTGTAGTTAATACTTGGGCAGACATCTTAAACCGAGCTAACCTGGGTTTTGAGGTAATGCACGAACGCAACGCTCACAACTTCCCGCTTGACTTAGCTAGTGGCGAAATCGCTCCAGTTGCACTGATTGCACCTGCTATCAATGGTTAAGAATTGATTACCTACTATCTTGTAGGTATCGAACAAAAAACGCCCTCCATTACTGGAGGGCGTTTTTTATTGGCTATTTTTCATTAAATATATTATGTATTCTCTTGTAGTTTTTCAATATAATGTAGAGGCGAATGCCATTCGCTATTAAAATACATTTTGTCCTAATAAAAGTGTCTGTAACTATAATTGATTAGAAGTTTTCCAAGTCTATTTTTTACAGTGAAAAAAAGCAGATTAATCATCACAGAAACAGATGAAAGTATTGAAATAATTATTCCACCACCAAGGTTTCATAGTCATATGACTATTGTTTGTATAGTATGCAACCTTATTTTGTTATTTCCTCTGTTATTAATCGCTTATGGATTTTATTATGCAGAACTAGTTTACAAAATAGCTTTATTAATTTTTTCCATACCTTGGCTAGGATTTGGTGTAATAATCAATATCATTTTAATTGCATTGTTTATAGATAAAACTTTGATCAGTATAAACTCGGAAAAAATCAATATTTCTCATACTTTTAAAAAAGAATCGACAAAGCCTCTTTCGTTCCAAACTGAAGATATTGTCAGTTTGAGAATTTCAAAATCTAATAACAAGCCAGACAATATGTATCCCAGGCTTTATATAGTAACAAAAGAAGAAGAAAACGATATAAGCTGTATATTTACTAATGAAGAAAATATTGTACTAGCTAATAAAATTAATAAATACATCCATAAAAATATAATTGAGTAAGTTTCAGTATAAATACTTCTAAAGTCATTCTGTGTGTTGAGGAAGAGTAATTGTAAAAGTCGTACCTTGTTCTAGAATGCTCTCTACCGTAATTTGCCCTTGATGATTTTCGACAATGGCTTTAGCGATCGCCAGTCCCAAACCTGCACCTGTTGGAGTGTCAACGTGGCGTTGAAAAGAGCGAGCAGGATCGCCACGATAAAAGCGATCGAAGATATAGGGAAGAGAAGATTCAGTAATACCTTTACCATTGTCTGTAACTTTTACCTGTAGCTCGTATTGACGATGAGATTCTCTAACTCTAATAGTTTTGGGGATAGGTTTAATTAACGCTAACTCTACTTCAACCGAAGCTTCCGTTGATTCTTCTGACGGTTCTGTATGTTCGATCGCATTAGCAATCAAATTAGTAAAAAGGCGAGATAAATAGTCCCAGTCTCCCCTAACAGTAAAAACGTCTTCTTCATTAAATTCTGCTTCAATTTCTGGCTCAATTATGCGTAAGGAAAGAAACAAGCCTTTTTGGGTAGCAGCAAGCCTTTGTTCTTCAATGACATCAATCAAAAGAGCATCTAAAGGTACTGTTTGCCAATCTAACTGAGCCATACCACTATCGGCGCGAGCTAAAAACAAGAGATCGTTAACCAAACGTCCTAGCTTTTGGGTTAGGCGTTCAATAATCTGCAACTGCCTTTGCTGTAGCTGTGGTTCAGCTTCAGGATAGGCTAATGCCATCTGGACGTTGGTTTGAATCGTGGCAATCGGATTGCGTAACTCATGGGAAGCATCAGCAGTAAACTGTTTCAAGCTAGAATAAGAAACTTGAACAGGCTTGATTGCGATTCCCGATAAAAACCAGCCGATGCCACCAACAGAAAGTATCATTAAGCTGATGCCAATAATCAGATCCCTAGTTAGCTGGTTAATTGGTTTTGTCACCTCGAACCAAGGATGGCTTACCCGCAAATAGCCTAAGACACGATGTTCTAACTCCACTTTTTGAACAATTTGGCGAAAAATGCGATCGCTACTCAAATAAACAGTTTCGCCACTGCGGTTAGGATGTAGAGGATAATCTATTGGTTGCTCAAAAGTAGACCAAAGCAAGTTTTGCTGGGGGTTGAACCATTCTAAGTCAATATGATCGTCTTCTAGGCTACCTACATTTTGATTAAAGCTAGCATCAACATTCACTCCGTATCTACCTGTGGTTTCTGCTAATGGCTGAATAACCAAAGAACGATCTACTACCTCAACAACGTGTTTTAGAGTGTCGTCTATGCGATCTACTAAGGTATTGCGAACATAAAAATATACTCCAGTGGCAAAAATAAGCAGCAAAACAGCCGTGACAGCCGTATACCAGAGGGCAAGACGACGACGAGTTGATTGAAATAGTAAGTTCATCTACTAATATAATTAGAACTTTTTTGGTAGACTAGTGGATATGTCCCTTTTCTCTCACTTTCTAAAAATTAAATCAAGATTGGTGCGACTGATACTCACATCTTCTTGATTACCTAAATTCTGAATGGCGATCGCTTTCAAACGCGGAAACAAGGATTGAATTGCCAGCTTGGTTACTTTATAGAGTGGGATTTGTTCTTCTAACAGCGATGTTCTCTCCTGCAAGTCTATATAGGCAAAATTTCGCCGATCGAAGGGAAGAGAAGCAAAAATCTTTTGTAATTCAGGATTGTCTAAAAAGGTTTGGGCTGTCTGGGGATTTGTACCAGG
The DNA here is from genome assembly GCA_965218345.1 of Waterburya sp. Taxonomy (GTDB): domain Bacteria; phylum Cyanobacteriota; class Cyanobacteriia; order Cyanobacteriales; family Xenococcaceae; genus Waterburya. The sequence continues at coordinate 1,479,231 of CBDCKS010000002.1, read as the reverse complement.
CTTATCTGTAGCAATCAAGGCAGTTTCGGCTGCTAATCCCGATCGAGCGATCGCTAAAGATACGCTTAATACTTGTTCGGGACTAAGCTTGGTTAATGCTGATGATTTATCTAGCCAAGCTGATGTCCCCAAGATATTTAGATAAGCTACTCCTACATGGGGCTTTTTAACTTGACTTAAAGCCGTTTGATAATAATCTGTGTTGGCTAAATTTAAGTTAACTGCTTGAGCTTGATTGATAGCTTCTCTAAGTATTTGAGGCTGGTTAGCAAACAAGACAAAATTACCCACTACCACACCTGCCCACGGGGTATTATTAGATTTAACCTTGGCAGATGACTGAAAAGAGATAATATTCGCTCCTTTATACTGCTCGGTGCTAACGTTACTTTTCTGACTATAGAAGTTGCCTAAAGATTCTTGAGCTAAATTGGTATTTCTAGTTGCTGCTGCTAAAAGATATCCAGGTTGTTTGCCGTTAATAGAATTACGGTCATAATCTAAACTAGTAATCCCAAAAGTAATTTCATCTCCTAACCAAGGTTTAAAATCTTGCTGGTAATCAAGTCCGATTTTATTTAGCAAGCTTGTTTCCCATTCATGCCATTGCTGGCGATCGCTATTACGGTCTTTTAAAGGTAAAGAAACTTCTCTCCAAGCATATAATTTTTCTGGATTAGTTAATAATGAAACCATTGCCGGAGCTTGTCTGGGCATAAACATTGCTGCCTGGGGAAAAGTATTAACTCCACCTTTTGCCAGATTGATTGAGCTATTCGTGATAATCCAACCCAAACTACCTATAGCGATCGCAAATACGATCGCTGTTCCTGCAATTAAAACCCAAAAAAAAGAACGAAATTTCATTATCTAGAAGCTAATAAATAGCAATCATGACCGTGTTTAATATTATAGGTATTGTCTGTTGGTAAAAAAATTAACAATAAATTTCCTTAAACTTAAGGGAAAATCAAAATACAGTAAAATCTTTATTAGTAAAAATGCACTATAATTTATCAATATCTGAAATCGATGTTCAGCAATTGGCACTGCGTTTGGCACAAGCCAACCAACCATTACAGTTAATTGATGTGAGAGAAAGGTCAGAGGCAGATTTAGCAAAGATTGAAGGATTTAATTTATATCCCTTAAGTGAATTTGAACAATGGTCAGAAGAAATGCTAACCAGCCTTGAGCCAGAAGCAGAAACTATAGTCCTATGTCACCATGGAATGCGCTCGGCTCAACTCTGTCAATGGCTAGCGATGAGAGGCTTTAGCAACATCTATAATGTAATGGGAGGTATAGATGCGTATTCACTTGCTGTAGATTCGACTGTTTACCGCTACTGATCTTTTTATCGCCGAATATAATCGGCACAGACTTTTTTATTTGAAGATAAAATAACCCTAAATGCGATTGGAAAAAGCAGCTTAAAATTTAAAACCTATTAACAGTTATAGCGGTTCTCAAATTAGTCAGGTACAAAGTAAATCGTTTTAAGGCAGAGGGCAGCAAGGCTTGTTCGCCGCAGCTAGGCAGAAGTTAGATGTACTTCAGTAAACTGAAAAATGCTATATCTACTACCCAAAAGTTAAATAACCTACTTGAATAGGATTTAGTATAGCCCTAACTTTTAAGAGTTTGATTTACAGGCTATACTTTAGCAAAAATTATAGTTAACCCAATAATTAATTATTTTTAATGGCACATCAATCTAAACTGAGTGCAAGATATCAAAATATATTAAAAGCGACGATTAAACATTACATTGCCACAGCAGAGCCAGTAGCTTCCAAAACTTTGGCGCAAGAATATGACTTCAACGTCAGTTCGGCAACTATTCGTAACATTATGGGGCGTTTAGAGGAAGCAGGGCTACTTTACCAGCCTCATGTATCTGCGGGGAGAGTTCCTTCTGATTCAGGTTATCGTACCTACGTCGATCATTTGCTCATTCCCGACGACAAAATTAATACAATGGTGCAGAAATTGCTTCAGCAAGAGTTGCAGTTAGCAAGAGCTAGTTTTGAGGCTTTATTGCAGCAATCTGCCAAAATTCTCGCTGCCTTAAGTGGCTATATTGCTCTAATTACCTTTCCTCAAAACCAAAATAGTACTTTACGCCATTTACAGCTTGTACGGGTGGCTGACAATCAAGTTATGTTGATTGTGGTTACAGATTCCTATCAAACCCAATCAATCCTAATGGAATCTCCTATACTAGATAAAGAAGCAGATGAGTCAATTATTAACCATGAACTGCAATTATTGTCTAACTTTCTTGACCACGAACTAAGGGGACGTTCTTTAACAGAAATTGCTACTTTAGATTGGGCAGAAATAGACCGTGATTTTGCCCAATATGCAGGGTTTCTGGGTATATTGCTCAAGCAGCTCAAGCTGGCTTTGCAAACTAGCTACTCAAGCCCAATATTCATTCATGGTGTAGCCGAATTTTTGCGTCAGCCAGAGTTTACTCAACTTCAGCAGGTGCAAACTCTTTTATCTTTATTAGAAGAACAACAAGAGCAGCTTTTGCCAGCTATTTTCACTTTTCCCGCAATCGAAGATTCCCTCAAGCGGGTGAGTATTAAAATTGGCATGGAAAATCATTTAGAACCCATGCGTACCTGCACTTTAGTTTCAGCTAACTACTATCGAGATGATGTAGCAGTGGGAAGCGTAGGTATTCTCGGTCCTAAGAGAATGCTATACGAAAATGCGATCGCTCTGGTAGAAAACACCGCCGATTATCTTTCTCATCCTTTTCAGGTTTAGATTTATTTACCAGTATCAATTTTGTCGATTACGTAGCAAATTATTAGCCAAACCCCCGCACTAATAAAAATAGTTAATAATATTTTTAAAACAAATAACCTAACGTCAGATATATCTAAACTAAATTTATACACAAAAGCTGCAACTATTGCTGCCGTAAAAAATCCTAGGGCTTGCTTCAAGCTTGTATTTGACATTCTATTCACAGAAAATATTCTCCTTAGTTTTTGGCTGATCAATCTCAATTTGATTGCTCTATAGATAGAGTTATCCTATTAAAGCCTCGATATCATCTGATTGTCGATAAACTTAGATCAACTTGCTATGTTCCCTGTAGGAATAGACTCAATTAATTTGCGTGTATAGTCTGTTTTTGGATGGCGGTAAATTGCTTCGGCAGTATCAATCTCTTCAATCTTGCCCTGGTTCATCACAATAATGCGATCGCTCATAAACTTAACTACGCTCAGATCGTGGGAAATAAAGATGTAGGTCAATCCCATTTCTGCCTGAAGCTTCTTTAAAAGGTTTAATACCTGCGCCTGTACCGAGACATCTAAAGCCGAAACCGATTCGTCACAGATAATAAACTGAGGTTCTAAAGCCAAGGCGCGGGCAATACATACCCGTTGTCTTTGTCCACCAGAAAACTCGTGAGGGTAACGATTTCTCATGTTGGGGTTTAAACCAACTCGCTCTAACAATTCAGCGACTTTCTTCTGGCGATCGCATTTGATCTTGTGAACGACTAAAGGTTCGGCGATCGCTTTGCCAATATTGATGCGAGGATTAAGGGAATTGTAGGGGTTTTGAAAGACAATCTGCATTTGCCGACGGAGCGATCGCAATTTTTGGCTTCTTAAAGATAAATTGGTAATGTTGTCGCCATCAAAAACCACATCTCCCTGCATGGGTTGAATTAGCCGTAACAAGGTTCTGGCTAAAGTCGATTTACCACAGCCAGACTCTCCCACCAAGCCCAATGTTTCTCCTGGATACACCTCAAAAGAAACATCATTTACCGCCATCATATATTTTTTAGTTGTGCCAAACATTCCCTTCTGGGGAAAACCCACACGCAATTGTTTAACCGTCATGATAGGCTGTTGCTGAAGTAGCTTATCTAGCCTTTCTTGCTGTTCTGCTTCGGTGACGACTTCACTTAGCTTATGGTCAAGATCTGTTTGTTTTTCGGTAATCTCAATTTCTCCAGACTCAGCGGTAGCTTCATCCATAAAATCTGCCACCGTGGGTAAAATCTTGAGCTGACGTTTCAAGCTAGGACGACAAGCCAACAAGCCTTTGGTATAGGGATGACTGGGATTCGTAAAGACGGTTTTAATATCTCCAGATTCCACTACCTTGCCACGATACATCACGGCAACAGAATCGACTAACTCGGCAATTACCCCCAAATCATGAGTAATAAAAATCAACGCCATGCCTCGTTCTTGACAAAGATCTCGCAACAGATCGAGGATAGTAGCCTGAACCGTGACATCTAAGGCTGTTGTCGGTTCGTCAGCGATTAAAACACTAGGGTTGCAAGAAATCGCCATAGCAATTGTCACTCTCTGTAACTGTCCCCCTGAAAGCTGGTGGGGATAACGTTTGAGAATTTCCTGCTTACGCTGATTAATGTGACTGGCTAATTCCCTTTCTCCTAAAGCTGCACCAGGATTTTCTGTGAGATACTGGTGTTTGAAGACTTCATCGGCGGGTAAAAGCTGAACCTCTTGTAATAGTGCGATCGCTTTTCTTCTCGCTTCAGCAGATGATACCTTTTGATGTAGTAAAATTGCCTCTGTAAGCTGAAAACCTATATTGTACACAGGATTGAGCGCGCTCATTGGCTCTTGAAAAATCATGGCAATTTCCCCGCCACGATAGCTTCTGCGCTCTGCTTCATTTATCCCTAACAAGTCAACTTTGGATTTACCTTCGGGGGTAAAATAAACCTCTCCTGCCGTAATTTGTCCAGGAGTAGGGACTAAGCCCATAATTGCCAAAGATGTAACCGATTTACCTGAACCTGATTCCCCGACAATGCCCAATTTTTTTCCTTTTCTCAGTTGGAAACTAAGATCTTCCACTGCTACGACTGGTTTAGCCTCGGTGGTAAATTGGACTTGCAGATGACGAACATCAAGAACAGGTTCAGACATATTTCAGCTTTGGTCAAAGGTTAACAAAATTTTAACCGATACATCGCTAAACGAGAGTTTAATCAGCACAGAACAAATACTAATTTACTTTTTACCTTTAAACATCATTCTGACTCCTGTTTTGGGAGCGAGGGTAACGCCACGACGAACTGGAATTTCTGGCTTACTGTCAATTAACTCTAGGTCGTATTGAGCAATAATTGTAGCTACAACTAGCTTCATTTCTAGTTTTGCTAAAGCTTCACCAATGCAGCGACGCTTGCCACCACCAAAAGAAAAAAACTCATAAGGGTCAAATTCTCGCTCCAAAAAGCGTTCTGGCTTAAATTTAAGAGGTTCAGGATATACGTCTTCTCGTTGATGAAGGAGATAAATACAGCCCATCAATACTTGCCCAGTTTCTAACTTGTAGTCCATTAGTTCTGTGGGTTCTTGTACCACTCTGGGAAAAGTAAGCACGGCCACAGGGTAAATTCGCAGAGTTTCTTTACAGACAGCATCTAGATAGGGCAGTTTAGCAATTTCCATAGGATCGGGATCTGCACCTAAACTAGCTATTTCTGCCTCTAATTTTGTCTTGATTTCTGGATGACGATGAACCCAATATAATGTCCAAGCGATCGCCGTAGCTGTTGTTTCATGTCCCGCCAGCATTAAGGTCATTAGTTCATCTCGCAATTCAATATCTTTTAGACCTTCTCCTGCTTCATCTTTTGCCGACATCATTAGAGATAGAATATCTTGACGTTGACTATTATCCTGAGTTCTTCTGGTAGCAAGTTCTTGATAAATCGCTTCATCAATCGCTTTTTGTTGACGGACAAAATTTCCCCAGGGACTCCATGCACCCAAGTCTTGCTGTAACCAGGGAAAAAATAAGAAAGCTGAAGTGAGAGTTGATTCAAATATGTTTGCCAGTTTAGCAATACGCTGCTTTAATTCAGCCGATCTTTGATTGTCCTGTAAGCCATAAACTGCTTCTAAGATTACCTGCAAGGATACCTCTTGAGTTACCTGACGAGCAATAAAAGGCTGATTGGGTTCAAGCTGACTAATTATACTGTGGGTAAGATCGCAAATTAACTTGCTATAAGTTTGCATTCTTTCGCCATGAAAGGGTGGCAGAAGTAATTTACGGCGTTGTTTATGGCGATCGCCTTCAATCAAAATTAGCGAATTATCTCCCACTAAAGGTCTTAAAAGATCGTTATTCTTACTCGAAGCAAAAAACTTATGGCGATCGCTCGTTACTATCTGGCGCATCGCTTCAGGATGATTCACAAACACATAGCCATCCTCGCCAGCAATATCTGCAATAAACATATCAGGAGCTTGTTTAACCGCCGAGTCCATATATTTATCTGGTTTGGCAACCCATTGAAATTTTTGTTGAATAGATGATTGTTTCAGCCTGGGAATTAATTTCATAACCTCAATTAAGAAAGATTAAGCTAGCTATTGTTTATAGTCTAGTAATTTTCTCTTCGAGTTTGTATGTCGCGTAAATAAGCTGGGCAAATTTACTTTTTTAAAATTTCCATAGCAGCCTTAAATGCTGTTTGATAAACTTCCAAATCCTCATGAATTTTAATCTTCATCTTTCTCCCAGTCTCACAGATCGATGAGTGCGTAACATCAATTATTAATCATTAGTTTCTAGCTCTTTAAGCCAAACCGTTGACTAATTAACTTCCCCGCTGCCATACCTGACAAGACTGCACCTTCTATTTTGGGCGCAACGAAGCCATCTCCTGCAAATACCAAAGGTAATTCTAATAAAGCCAAGCAAGGTTCAAAATAAAAAGTCTTGGGTAAGCTGTAGCGCCAACGATGTATCTCATATTTGATTACAGTTGAATCCAAGTAATCTGCTGCTGCGCTAAGCAATTTATAGGCAATTTCAGCATCGTCACTATTCCAATAATCATCACTAAAACTAGAGGTAGCATGGAGCGTTACGGCATAACCATGGGGAGAAATGCCTTTTTGATAATTATCAGCCAACCAAACTAAATAATTATCTTCTAAAGTTATACCCCCTGGTGCGGGTATATTGCTGGGTTTTTCTAGCAGAGCTAAAACAGTAATACAGCGATGATAACTAATACTTTCTAAAGAGAATCTAATTTCTAATGGTAGAACTATTAGAGAAGCATCTAATAACTCTAGAGCTTGGGGTACAGGAAGAGTCATCAGCAACATATCTGCCTGATAAAGCTGCTTATTTTCTGTTTCCACAAGCCAATGCTTATTATAACTAACCTTTACTACCTTCGTATCCACATGAACATCTAAATCCTGTGCTAAATATTTAGCAATGCCACGAGTGCCATTTACACCACAATAGCGGGGTTTCTCGTCTGCCTCACCAAACCCCTCACACCATTTTTTAATTACTCCCCGTTGTAACCAATCATCTACCCAAATTTGAAACTCTGGCTGCTCAACGTTGAAATACTGCGTACCATAATCAAATACTCCGACTATAGATTCTGAGTACTTAATTCGCCGAGTTGCTAATCGTCCACCAATTCCTCTGCCTTTATCTAATACCTTTACTTCAATTCCCTGACGCTGCAAAACTGTAGCGGTAATTAATCCTGAAATTCCACCACCAATAACGATACAGGTTGCATTGCTTTTATTTTGCCGATCGCCTTTTTGTAACATTTTTTAGGCTTTCTAGATTTCAATAACAGTCGCTTATTAAGATTACAATACTCTAAGAATGCTAGGAATGCTGTTAATCGCTTCTAAATTCTTAATTTCTTCTAATGCCTGACGAAAGTTGCCTTCTTGAACATTATGGGTAACAACGACGATTTCTGCCAAAGCGTCACGGAAGCCAATCTGCACTACTGATTCTAGACTGACATCATGGTTGCCAAAGCTCGTGCCTAAATGACCGATCACTCCAGAAACATCTTCGCAGAGAAAACGGGCATAAAAACGAGTTTCAATGTCTGCAATAGGAGTAAGATCTTTAAAATCTTCGTGGGAACAACGCAGCAAAGGATCTAGTTTCTGATTGATGCTGTTAGTTTGCAAAATACTCACAATATTGACAATATCCGATACTACCGCGCTGGCAGTAGCTCCTTTGCCCGCCCCAGGACCAAAAAACATTACTTGTCCTAGAGGTTCACCTTCTACCAGAATAGCGTTATAAACATCGTTGACGTTGGCTAGAGGATGATCTTTGGGTACTAAAGTAGGATTAACCCTAACCTGAAGAGAATCGTTATCTTGGCTTACTTTAGCGATCGCCAGTAGCTTGATTACAAAGCCTAAATCGTCAGCGTAGCTAATATCTGTAGCGTTTATCTGACGAATACCTTCACAGGGAATATCTTCCCGTTTAATTCTGCCTCCAAAAGCGATCGCAGCCAAGATTGCTATCTTATCCGCAGCATCGTAACCATCAACGTCCGCAGTGGGATCGGCTTCTGCGTAGCCTAGTTTTTGTGCCTCAGCTAGGACATCGGCAAAATCTGCTCCCTCTTGAGTCATCTGGGTCAAGATGTAGTTAGTTGTACCGTTAATAATTCCTGTTACAGTCTGGATGCGGTTGACTCCTAAAGACTGCTTGAGAGGTTTTATTACTGGTATTCCTCCCCCTACAGCTGCTTCTAAAAGAACATACACTCCAGCCTTGTTAGCTGCTGTATAAATTTCTGCGCCATGACGAGCAATTACGGCTTTATTAGCTGTAACAATATGTTTACCGTTAGCTATAGCTTGGAGAATTAGCGATCGCGAGGGTTCTAATCCGCCTAAAAGTTCGACTACAATATCAATCTCAGGATCGCTGACAATAGCTTCTAAATCCGTCGTCAAAACTCCTGCGGGTAATTCAGGCGATCGCGGTTTATCAAGGGATCTTACCCCCACCTTTGCTATTTCTATTTCCCTCAGCAAATTGTTCCTTCCCGATGGATCGAGAATAATTTCTGCTGTGCCTGTACCTACAGTACCGTATCCTAGTAAACCTATTTTGAAAGCCACAACTTTTGTCCTGAGCGTAACTTTACCTTATCTAGATTAACGGCAATAGGTTATATTGGCTAAATTTTTTTGCTGTTATCGAGAGGAATTTTATTAATGAACCAACCGACATCATTTGTATCGTGGTCGATGAGAATTGTTTGTTGGGTTTTCCTGAGTTTTCCTTTGGGAAGGTCGATTATTTGAAAATCGATATCTAATTGGGTTTCTGACTGGAGTAAATCTGACCAGATATTAGTTGCGGTATTATTGTATACATTAGTAACTTTAGGAGTTGAATTATGGACAGAGAAGAATTGCTCAGGAGATATGCTGCTGGAGAAAGAGATTTTAGTGAGATCCAACTGATTAAGGCTGATTTGAGTGGGGCTAATTTGAGTGGGGCTGATTTCACTAATGCCAGTCTCAAAGGTGGGGCTGATTTGAGTGGGGCTAATTTGAGTGGAACTGATTTCACTAATGCCAGTCTCAGTTGGGCTAATTTGAGTGGGGCTAATTTGAGTGGGGCTAATTGCAGAGATGCCTATCTCAGTGGAGCTAAACTCGAAGAAGCCAACTTCACTGGGGCTAATTTGAGTGGGGCTGACTTGAGCGGGACTGAAATTTATGAAGGAATTTTCATCGATGCCGACTTGAGTAGAACTCATTTCTCTGAATCCTTTGTCCGTGGAGCTATTTTCTACAGAGCCAATTTGGACGATACTGTTATCATTGAATGTACTTTCCACGGTGTTAATTTCACCAAGGCTACTTTGCGTAGAGCCAGGATAGAACACGTTACTTTCTCCAATGCCATTTTCATCAAAACCGATTTGACTGGAGCTAGTGATTGGTTGTATGTCAACACTGATTTTGCTATTTTCTGCGATACTATTTTGCCTGATGGAAGTATCAGTAATCTCAATTGCAGATAATGCTTTTTCCGATTCTGCTAATAAAGCGCGATCGCCGATCTTGTAGGTTGGGTTGAGGGACGAAACCCAAAAACTATCGAGATTTATTCCATACCAATACAATAATCAAAAATCAAAGGTGAACTACCGCAGTTAGAATCGGAAACACTACGCTGCACATAACGATGAAAACTGGAATATTGCCAATCTTTAGGGGACAAAACCAACCCATTGCTTTAGCATCAATTATCAACAGTTAGGACAGTTTAAGCCTTGTAGGGTGGGCAGAACATAATTGAGATCGACAAGCGTTTCAGGTAAAGATCTTTGCCCACCAAAACAAGATCGGCGATCTATGAGCAATGCTTATTTCTGGGGAAAGATATAGTTGAAAATCTCCCCAGCTTGACATCAGATTGCCAAAAAATTACAGCATTTGAAACTGTTCTTCCGTAATGATATCCGCATCAGAACCATTGGTGATATTGACATCATCTAAGGTTACTTGTTGACCAAAAATATCTGTAATTAGTAGGTCTTGTGCGCCATTTAAAGGATAGTTTCCATAGTGAGAGAAAAATTACTTTATAATTTAATCTTATGTTTGGCAGCAATTCAACAGTGTGCTAGAGAGCGGAAAAGAAGACCGTCGAAATTATGAAAAAATATATTGAGCTAGTTAAGCTTGATAAAGCGATCGCCAAGACTTATTTAAGAACAGTTTATCTCGAAATATATGCCATCTTCACTTAAAGTTACTTTGCCGTAAAAGTATTTTCTCTGCCGTAATATCTAGCATAGCTTTTAAAGTAAAACATATTTAATCGTCACTATTACCGATACGTGGCACAAAATATCAAGATTATAATGGTTGATTAAAGACTAATTGATATTTTAAAATTAATAAGTTATTTACAAGATAAATATAAAGTAATTGGGAGATTTTTGTGCTAAGAAATGTCAGGCATTGGCAACAGCTTGCCCTTCAAAAAAATATCGATCTCAAATTAAGAAGTCAAATAGCTGCTAAATTAATTATCTCTTTACTACCTTTTACTTTAATTGCCTTGCCAGTGATGGCAATCGAGCCAGAACCAGAGGCTATAAAAGACTCTGAGAATGCTGTGCAAAAATCGGAAATTAATAATTTACCCAAACCTAAATTTTTCCCTATTCTAAAGCCTCTTCCATCACCTTTACCTTCTAACTTTGAGTTGCAATCTGAACCAAAAATTTCTCCAGGAGAAGCCAGATTGATGAGGGAAGAATTAGAAAGCTTGATTGGTCGTTTTGAAACAACTTTACTTACTGCTGAGGCACAGGATAGTAATCTAGATATTTCCACAGGGGAAGTAATTCAACATTTACTCAATCCACAAGCTACAGCTAAAAAGCAAGTTCAAAAGCCAAGCCTAAAATCTGAATATCAAAACGCTCACTTAGCTTTAAAACAGGCAAAGGAGGGACTAAAGAAATTTGGTTATCTAATAGAGCAAAATCAATACGATCGCGCCAAGGCAGAATGGTCGCTAGCTAAACAAACCCTCTGGAACAACTATCCTGTTGATAAACCCATTGCACAATCAGAAATACGAGCAATGTGGCTCGATCGCGGCACAATTGTCAAAGCTGAATCAGAAGCAGATCTGGCTAAAGTTTTTGACCGCATGGCTAAGGCTGGTATTAATACTGTCTTCTTTGAGACGCTTAATTCTGGCTACACTATTTACCCTAGCAAGATTGCGCCTCAACAAAACCCTTTGACCAAAGGTTGGGATCCTCTCAAGGCAGCAGTCAAACTAGCTCATGAAAGAGGCATGGAACTGCACGCTTGGGTATGGACTTTTGCTGCGGTCAATCAACGTCATAATGAAATTCTCAATCTACCTCGCAACTATTTAGGTCCTGTTTTAGCCAAACATCCTGATTGGGTAGCTACAGATAATGAAGGTAGTCGCTTTCACTATAGTTCGGGAAAGGTTTTCTTCGATCCTGCCAATCCCGATGTCCAGCGTTATCTTTTATCTTTATTAACAGAAATTGCTACCGATTACGAAGTAGACGGTATTCATTTGGACTATATTCGCTATCCGTTTCAAAGTCTTTCGGGTAAAATAACCTATGGCTACGGCAAAGCTGCTAGAGAACAGTTTAAAGAACAAACAGGGTTCGATCCGATTACCCTCAATCCCAATCATTACCTGTGGTCTAGGTGGACAGACTTTCGGATTGAACAGATAGATAATTTTGTAGCTACTGCTGCTCAAAATCTTAAGCAGCTACGTCCTGAATTGACTCTTTCGACTGCCGTATTTCCCATGCCAGAACAAGAACGTTTGTCAAAAATTCAGCAGCACTGGGAAAAATGGGTGAATAAAGAATGGATTGATATGCTGGTACCGATGACCTATGCCCAAGATGCCGATCGACTCGATATTCTTGCTAATCCGCTACTCAGTGAATTCGATCGCGGTCAAGCTTTACTTTTACCAGGCATTAGGCTTTTAAATATATCTGAGGTAGCAGCGTTAGATCAGATACAGCTATTGCGAAATATGTCTACTGAAGGTTACGCTCTTTTTGCAGCCGACAATTTAAATTCTGATTTTACTACCGTTTTTCATAATACTCAAGGCAGCACGATCGCTAAACCCAAACAACCCCTACCCCAGAGACAGCCTTTTGAGGTGACTTTATCTCGGTATCAGAGTTTGCAGCGAGAATGGAACTTTTTTCTAACCAATAATGAGTATGGGATTGATGATGCTACTTTACAAGCATGGGGAGAACAAGCAGACAGAGTAGCGATGGAATTACAAACATTAGTGGACGAACCCTCGAATCGTAACTTTTTCTCGACTCAAGTAGCTCTTAATTCTTTACGTCGTCAATTTCCCTATTGGATGGCAGAAACAAAAAGCGTCGATACATATCAAGCAACGGTTTGGCAAAATCGTTTAAATACTTTAGATCGCTTGTTGAGCTATGGAGAAAACAAAATTCTTAGCCCCGATCACAAAACGGTAGTCAGATAAATATTAATTTCTGTTCTAACTTTAATATCAGCAAAGCTGGACGTTTGCCCTGTTAAAATAACAGTGTCGTAAATAAGCCAACCATTAAAGACAATTATGCTGCTTACAGAGACTAATTTAGTTGCCTTGTTATATCTAGTTTTAAGTGGTACATATCTTGTGGTACTACCAGCACTAGTTTATCTTTATCTTAAGAATCGTTGGTATGTTGCTAGCTCTATCGAACGGTTAATTATGTACCTGTTTGTGTTTCTTAGCTTCCCTGGGATGATCTTACTCAGTCCGTTTCTTAATTTTCGTCCCAAACGTCGCGATCTAAAAGCTTAGGATAACAAAATGCGTAGAATTGATGCGATCGCAATTAGTCTCGGCGTATTTGTGGCTGCTGGACTAGTCTATTTTGTTTTGCAGATAGTTGGTTTGGACGGCATTAATGCAGGAATTTGGACTCAAACCCTGTTGGTTATTGGTTTGGTGGGTTGGTCGTTGACCTATCTTTTACGAGTTGGCAATAAAAAAATGACCTATAACCAGCAGCTTAAAGATTATGAAGAGGCAGTGATGCAAAAGCGTCTTGAGGAAATGTCTCCAGAACAGCTAGCCGAGCTACAAAAAGAAATTGAGCAACAAAAAGAAGTTTGACGATGGTGATTAAAAGGATGATACCGAAAAGTAATCTGTTCGTAGTTATTAGTTATTAGTTATTAGTTATTAATCATCCTCAACAAAGATAATTATTGTATTTATCATCCCTCGATTCACCAACGCCAGAAGCCTAACTATCTGGGAAACTTTAATTAAATTATCAGTATTAAATATTAAGTTGATTTTACCTAATGAACTCTGTTGCAGCTCGTTTTCGACAACTAAAACAAAATTCTCAATGTGCTTTAATTCCCTTTATTACTGCTGGCGATCCCGATCTAGACACAACAGCTAAAGCCATAGAGGTTTTGGCTCAAAGTGGTGCAGATTTGATTGAATTGGGCGTTCCCTATTCCGATCCCTTAGCAGATGGTCCCACAATTCAAGCAGCAGCTACTAGAGCCTTACAGAAAGGAGTTAAATTAGAGGCTGTTTTAGAGGTAGTTAAGCAAGTTGCACCAAAAATAAATGTGCCAATTATTTTATTTACTTACTACAATCCAATCTACTATCGGGGCATAGAGTCTTTTCTTAAACAAGTAAAAGAGGCAGGAGTTAGTGGTTTAGTTGTTCCTGACCTACCTTTAGAAGAAGCAGAAGTACTGCTTAAACCCGCGGCTGAAATTGGAATTGAGGTAACTTTATTAGTTGCACCTACTAGTTCGACCGCTAGAATAAAAGCGATCGCTACCAAGTCTCAAGGTTTTATTTATTTGGTATCTGTAACAGGCGTAACAGGGATACGTTCAGAAATGGCAGCAGGAGTCAAAGATATCCTGGCAGAGTTACACAGCACGACGGATAAACCTATTGGCGTTGGTTTTGGTATTTCTAGTCCCGAACAGGCAAAACAAACTAAGGAGTGGGGCGCAGATGGGGTAATTGTCGGTAGTGCTATAGTTAAACTCCTGGCAGGGGGAACTCCAGAAGCAGGACTAAAGGCGATCGGTGAATTTTGTGCTTCTTTAAAACAAGCAATTTCGTAAATAACCTGAGTTCGGGTTAAGCAGGAGCTTAAAATCGCAAAACCATCAAAAACCTTATGGCGTTTAATTCAATTTAATTGAATCGGAAAACTTTTGCACAGAAAGTGCGACCGCGTTCAATTTTTAATAGGCACTATAAACACAAAATACTTATGATTACTCAAATTACTCATAAACTTTACTACGGTGAGCAATAAGAATCACATTAACTACAATTAATTCATCTTCAATAGAGTAAACAACTCTATAATCTCCGACTCTGTAGCGATAGTAGCCATAATAATCACCTTTTAATGGTTTTATATTAGGATGAGAGCGAGGATTTTTCTCTAAGTTTTCAAAACATCTGGCTAGCTTTTTGGCTAAGGCTTTATCGCTTTTAGCAAAAACTTTTTCAGCTTCTGAAGATAATCTAACTTCATACATCGTCTCGAATCATACGCCAATCTTTAGTTTTTCCTGATTCAACCTGTAGATTAGCTTTTTGAAAAGCAGACTCAAAACCAACAATACTTAATAATTCTTCCGTTGCATCTACATTATCTTCCTCTTGTAAATTTTTGAGAAAATTAACTACCAGCATTAGCTTATCTGGCGATAATTTATCTATGTAGTTTTTTACTTCATTGCGAATTTGAGTTGGATTCATAGAAACGCTATTTAGAAACTTAGCTTGATTTTATTTTACCAAACTATTTTTCACATTCTCTTTTAAAAACCTCTGCATAGAAAGTGCGATCGCCTTCAATAATTGAACGTTGACGAGACAAAGCATCTAGACTCGCAAAATCCGACTTCCGTACCGCTAAACATAGAGCAGGTTTACCAAATTGGTCGTTATTTTCAACTTACTACCTGTCCTTTTTCTTATCCCAAATTCAGGTTAATACAGATTAAACTTCTGCCCTTTATTGACTTATGAATTGGGATAACCAAACCAAGTAGGGTCAATATAATTGATGCGAGCGCAAGGTTCTAGGGTTAATAAAATTTCTTTGCCATAGCTACGGAAATTGACGCGATTATCCAATAAAGCCATGATGCTTTGTGATTCTCGCAGAGGTACTACGGTTTGTTCAAGAGTTTTCAAGGCTGTCGGCAATAAGTAAGTCCGAAACCAATCTTGACGCTGATTTTTGTAGTAAGCAACGCGGTTTGCAACCAAGGGGTTTTCTAAAGATGGTATGGGGAGAGTGGCAATAATCAACAGACTGGGAATTGGTAGCTTTTCTTGATGTTGTTGCCAAAATGACCAACCGCAAATTAAGATGGAGCGATCGCTTACCTTGGTTTTTTCTACTTTAACCCGCGAACCAAATTCGGCTGCCAATGCTGAACCTACCTGCCCTTGAAGCGGTACATCATCGACAATTAAGACAATTAAGCGATTAAGCCTACTGCTAAGACTGACTAATAATAGGCTTTGTTCGATTAAAGCTGGCTGAAATTCGGGTGTATTGGGCAAAGGAAAGCGATCGGGAATATAAAGCTGGATATGATTGTTTTGTCGGTTGGGAGTAAATTTTAAACTTAACATTTGTGAGTCTAAGCCTAACTGTTGTCGATAAGTGGTTGCTTTTGCTTCAATATCTAAAAAGCCACCAATTATTACAACTGGCTGTTTTTGCCAAATTGGTTTGAGCCTCGTACCAACTTCAGCAGGGGCAAGATTAACGGTAAATAAACCGCGATCGCGATCGCGAGATATCCAGGCTATAGTTAGTTCTGAAGCTAAGTATTGCCCAAATTGTTCAAATTTACCTTTGAGCAACTTTTGGTCGGCTAAGACTGCCCATAATTGCTTGATTATATTTAATTCCGAATTAAGTAATATGTAATTACCATAAGGATTTTCAGGACGAGCAAAGATAGATTTGGTTAACTTGATTCTTGTATCGCGAATCAATTCCTGATGCTCAGGAATGTTCTTTAATAAGTCCTCCCAGTCTGAAGCGGTAATACTAATAGTTAGTTGCTGTCTTGTCCATTCTTGGAGACTTTCGGCTCGTTCGATAATGGTCGGTATCGCCAGGGGAAATTTTGTTTGCTCTCCCAGGCGATCGCCTAACCAGCTTGCAGGAGAAGTGAGCAATAGATGATCGTCGTCTTGCCAGCGATCGCCAATCCTGACTTTTTTGTTAGTTTTTAACCATGCTTGTAATTTGGGAATTTCTACATCGATTAAATATTGCTGCGTTGTCAGAGGGGCAACTATAATAACCGACCAATCCCCTATCAGTATCGGCATTAAATAACTAAGACAATACTTGCTGACGCTACTGCCAGTTTGCATTAACGCAGGGCGACCTAGGCGTAAAGCTCTAGCTATTAGCCTTGCCATGGTTAAATGATGGGGAAAATTTCGATCCCCATTAGCGCGTAAAAAATCTCGCAGGGATGAATGGACTTCTACTTCAATCAAATTTAGATTATCCCACTAAAAAAAACTGCCGTAGTTTCCACTATTACTCAAATTCGCCTTGAGGAAAAGCAGTTGGTTGAACTTTAAGGATTTTGAGCTTACCATCTCGCAAAACTTCCACCTCCAATTCTGAACCAATTTTACTTAGGTCAACTTGTTCTTGTACCTGAACAGATGTTTCTACAGGACTACCTCCTACTTTATCGATCATGTCTCCTGGCTCAAAACCACCTTTAGCAGCAGGAGAGCGAGGAATTACTTTGACTACCACCACGCCCTTATCTTCAGGAATTTTAAAATCAAATTCTTGGCTAGAGTTAATTTCGCTTTTAATTTCTTCATTTAGGTTGATCATGTGAACCCCTAAATAAGGATGATCTGCCCGTCCCTTGGTAAATAACTGATTAGCGATGCGGTTAGCCGTTTCAATGGGGATAGCAAAGCCCAATCCTTGAGCGTCAGCGCGAATTGCTGTATTAATCCCAATAACTTCTCCTTGGGAATTTAACAAAGGTCCTCCAGAGTTACCAGGATTAATAGCTGCATCAGTTTGGATAAATTTAACTCGCTTATCTGGCACGCCAACTTGAGAACTAGATCTGCCCAAAGCACTAATAATGCCTACAGTTACGGTATTATCCAAACCTAACGGATTACCAATGGCGATCGCCCATTCCCCAGGCATCAAGTTTTTTGCATCCCCAAAACTAACTGTAGGTAAGTTTTCCGCCTTAATTTTGATTACTGCTACATCAGTAAAAGGATCTGTTCCTAACACTTTTCCTGGGTAACTTTTGCCATCTTTAAGGGTCACCTGTACTTTTTCTGCTCCATCTACCACATGAGCATTAGTAATCAGACGACCATCAGAGCCAATAATAAAGCCAGAGCCAGTTCCTCGTTCTATCTGCTCAGGCAAAGAGTCTGAAGATTTTTTACTCTTATCACCGCCAAAAAAACGCTTTAGTAAAGGATTTCTGAGATTTTCTGGCGATGCCGAAATGTGACGCGAAGCATCAATTCTAACTACCGCAGGACCAACTTTTTGTGCAGCCGTGGCAATAAAATTAACGTCTCGATCGTTGTTGCTTTTGCTGACAGGATTAGCCTCAGTTGGGATGGCAGTAGGATAAACTTGAGTTTGTTTTGCTGCCGTTGGTTGCTGAACTTGACGACTGCCAAAAAAGCCCAAACTACCGCCAACTGCAAGTACGCCTAAATAAACACCTAGTTTATTAGATAAAAGTTTCATATCGTTTATTTAATTATGCTGGGCTAAATCCCTAATTCAAATTATCACAGACATTAATTAATAAAGCTTTCTTCAAATTCACAAGAAACTTATTGTCTGTGTCAGATCTAAATCCTGGTGCAAAACTTTACTATCTTATTTTACGGTATTGCCAAAAAGAAAACTATTATTAATCTGAGTAGCTTCAATACAAACAGAATCTATTTTCTTTGGACGCTCAGGTTAATTTTGTAAAATAACGTAAAGCATTTAAAAGGCAGTCTATCTCATGGAAGCAACAAAGATTTCAGTCGGCAATATTTCTTTTCCCCCTCTGGGTATTGGTACATGGGCATGGGGTGATAGTTTATTTTGGGGTTATGGCTCAAACTACGGAGAAACAGAGGTAAAACAAGCTTTTGAGACAGCCGTAGCCAATGGCGCAGCTTTTTTTGATACTGCCGAAGTTTATGGTTTGGGAAAATCAGAAAAGCTAATTGGGCAATTTCTCAAGCAAACTAGTCAGCCAGTACAGATAGCTACTAAATATTTTCCTTTACCCTGGCGATTTAACAAACAAGCGGTAGCCGATGCCTTAAGTGATAGTTTTAAGCGACTCCAGGTTGAACAAGTTGCTCTTTATCAGGTTCATTCACCCTTCGACTTTTTTATGGGACAAGCTGCTTTAATGGAGGCTTTGGCAGAGGAAGTAAAGCGAGGACGCATTCTTACGGTGGGAGTTAGTAATTACTCCGCCACACAAATGCAGCAGGCTCATGATTTGTTGGCAAAGTATGATGTGCCTCTGGCAGTAAATCAGGTGCGTTATTCTCTACTGACTCGCAAGATTGAACAAAATGGTGTTTTAGCTACTGCTCGCAGGTTAGGAGTTACCATACTGGCATATAGTCCCTTAGATCAAGGATTGTTAACTGGTAAGTATACTCCAGAGAACACTGAAAAAGTGCAGGGTGCAAGAAAACTAGATCCTAAATTCTCGACTCAAGGATTGAGTAAGATTGAACCAGTTATTAACCAGTTAAAACAGCTTGGGGAAAAGTACCAAAAAACACCTGCACAAGTAGCTCTAAATTGGTTAATAGCCCAAGGAAACGTAATTCCTATTCCTGGAGCAAAAAATGCTAAACAAGCCTTGGACAATGCAGGATCTATAGGTTGGCAACTGAGTTCAGAAGATGTTGAACAGCTTGGTTTATCGGTAGGCAGTTGACAATATTTTGGCAATGTTTATTAGCTTAATAATCCTAAAAGTGATTTTGAATTATCGCGATCGCCTTAACCTAACCATAAAAGAGGAGAATTAAGAAGTAATTGGCTTTTGTCTTGATGTAATCGTTAACGATCCCCTCGAAGCAATTATCGAGTGGCGCAAGCAAATCCGAGTTGATTAATATTTTTGATAGTAGCAAAGGGTGCTGACTCTTCAATATATGTGCGATCGCAAAGCTAACAAAAGCCATCGCATTTATCGCCGTTATTAATTTAAACCAAGTATTGTCACCTGTACTTAATTATCAGTGTAACTGGTTCATCAAAGCAAATGATAATCGATAATTAACAACGCAGACAAGAAAGATATTTATAATCATCATCGCGATCGATTAGTTTAGGAACACACGGGAAATTACTGGCTTCTGAATATCAATGATTCAAATAATTAATGACAACTGGGACTAAAACGCTAACTCAATAATTTTTGGATTAAGCCACTGCTCATTACACGAGGGAGAAAACTAAGATGGGAATTGACTATGGTTTGGCTTGTGGAGATTGCCTAGAGTTCATTTGTCTACACAAGTGGTCGATTGTAGAATACTGGTCTTTACCGTCTCAAAAAGTTCCTAGCTTGTCGAAACAACTTATCGTAACCGTTAATACTCAGCAACTTGCTGATGCTTTAGAAGGTTTTGTCCCGCCTCAGACTTATATTGAGTATTGAGCAGTTGTTACCTTTCGTAAGTAATTTCATAGCATCTCATCAGGATCATTTTTTGTTCCTCACTTGCGATACGGGTGAGCATCCGTGGGATTTTGGCAAACCTCGATGTTATGAATGGAGAGAAATTCAGGCTGTGTTTAATCATAGCAGTCAATTTCTGCCAAAAAACTTAGTAAAAGACTTTAATTTTCGCCATTGGAATGAGGTTTTAGAATATTACTCTGAGCATACGTCTTGGTTTTTGTGTGAGCAATTGAAAGAAGATCGTGAAGCATTAAAGCAAGCATTTGAGCAACAAGCAGCAGCTATTTAACCTACCTTCCGCACGTCAAAATGTAATATCAAGTAGATTGATAAAAATGAGCAGCAAAAATTGACTTTATTCTTTGCTGGATTCCAGCATACATACATACTTACTTTCTATTTCTTGATATGAATAACATTCCATTTTACTTTTAATAAACCACGATTAGTTCATCAACATCAATTTCCAGAAACAACTTATAATATCAAGTACGGATAATCAATTAAAATAAGACTGCATCCATTTCATTTGAAGCAGCAATGCCAAAAAAAGTTTCCCTCAGTCAGCATTTAAGTACACAAGAACTCTGAAACAGGTATCGTAATGCGAGTAAGATAATCGAGAAAAGTCATTACCAAGTAATTTGGTTGCTATCGACAGGCGCAAGACAAAGGCTTGAGCCTCACGTACGCTCGACTTGCGGTTTCACCGACATAAAGCGACTGTCGAGGGTGCAAGCAGCACATCTGCCCACTAATATAGTTTATTAATACTTATCTCTATCCACTAAAAGGGGTTCTTTGCTATTATAAGTTAGCTACGCTGGGAGAGGTGGCAGAGTGGTCGAACGCGCTCGACTTGAAATCGGGAAAAGTGAAAGCTTTCGTGGGTTCGAATCCCACCCTCTCCGTACTTTCGGGGTTATTATACTCAAAATGTACTCAGAGTACATTGGCAATTTCAACTACCCCCTATGATTATTCTGACTGTAAGTGTTGACTTAAATACTTAAGTGTGCTTTAAAAAAACAGTTCTTTTGTACTGTAAAAAAGAAACTAGACTTGACAAAATACCTGCATTATTATTCGTTTTGAGTCCTTAGTTTTTCCTTGATTGATAATACAAATGAACCAGTATAATTTGAGCTTTAGCAGCAACTAGTAGAAGATACTAAATTTAGCTTGAATTGAGCGGATTTTTTACTCAAGCGTCTCGTTTGATTGCCCTATAGCTCAATTTAGCTGACTGGATGAAAATAATTCTTAGAAGGTATACGTATTCTGAAAGTGTTATACGTTTTTAGAATACGTATCTATTCACTAGCTACTTGCTTGATAATTTTCTAATTGTAACTATAAAAGCTTGTAATTATCTTAGTAACCTTTCGTAGTTCTATTTAACTTTTAATAGAGCCTGATAAGAGGATGTACTTACAGTAGCGGGAGCATCCCACTTTTGCAATAAGTAGAAATGCTTAAAGTAGAATAGTGTTAAGAAAAAGCTCTCTTGAACAGAGAATGACACCAGAAGAACAATTAATCGTGAACCAAAAATTAAGAGAAGTTGCACAGATACTATATAACAATATTCCTAGCGAAGAATTGGCTACATTTGAAACGATAGAATCAAGCGTAAGAAATCACAGTAAGATTAAGAACACCATTAGGAAAACAAAGTGAGTGGAAAAATTACAAGGCAGTTAAAATTCAAGACCGAATTGGAATGGCGTTCTTTCAGGACAATGAAAGCTTACTGAGTTGGGTCAATCAACAGCCGTTGAGTAGAATAGTAAACTGTTTGGGAGATGGACATGATGGAGTCTGGAATATAGTCGAACAGATTAGGACAAAGCATCAAAGAAGAGAGATTCTAAACTGGTATCATAGAAATGGAAAATCTTCATAAAGTTGGAGGAAGTAATCAAAGACTCAGACAAGCTAAAAACTTGCTTTGACAAGGTTTAGTCAATGATGCGATCGCTATATTTAATGATTTGAAGAAAAAACAGGCAAGAAACTTTCAAAATTATCTTCGTAAACACCGATTGAGAATTCCTGATTACCAACTTTACCAGGAGCTTGGTATTTGTATTGGTTCGGGTTCAGCTTTGGTCTTGGATTAAACAAATCGCTTCGAGAGTCAAAATTGTTGGCGCACAATAAAAGTAACTACCTGGGTAGTTACGAAAAATCTTTAAATGGTGTTGTTGTTGTCGGAGGAAAAGGTAATGACACAATTACTGGTGACAACCGTATTGGAGGAAAGTCCAAAGTTTAACCACTGCACCAGCCAGTGAAGGCACAAAATACAACGATGCACTTTATCATGGATTTAACTTTCTGACATAATCCCCAAAGGATGCCCGAAATACAACAAATATCGCTTACTTCGTTACTGATGGAAGATCTCAAACCAACTTTTCTGACCCCAATGACACCTCTTATGTTTATGATGCTCAAACTCTACGAAGATTTTCTAACGTGCAAGCATTTGGTATTGATGATGGGACAAATTCAGCAGGAGGAGTAACCCAAAGTCAACTAAACTTTGTCGATTCTAATAATGGTGTGATTGTAGGTGATGCTTCTAACTTGTCAGCCGAATTAAACAAGTCAGGATTAACGGGAAATGTAGATCATGTCGATATCCTAGTAGATGGTCAGGTAGTAGAAACAGTGCAACCAAACCAGTTAACCGATAGTCCTCTGGGATTAACCTATGAAGGTACAGTCGAAGATTTAGATGTCAGCATTGATGCAGAGAATATAGTTACCGCCGAGGTGGTTTACACTCCTCAAAGTAATCTTGCTGCTACAGACGTAGATTATACAGTTACTGCTGGAGAGGGTAAGTTAACCGATGAGAATGGTAATCCTATTGATGAATCAAATAATACTTCTGGTGATGAAGATCCTTTTGCCAGAATACGTAACGGTGGAGATGGCAATGATGATATTATATTACCCTAGGCTATGTAGATCAAGGCGCAAACGGTGGCGATGGTGGCGATTACATAGTCGGCAACAAGCGAAATAACATCCTCGACGGTGGTGCAGGGAACGATACTATTTATGGACATGGTGGAGACGATACAATTACCACTGGTGAAGGTCGCGATAAGATAGATGGTGGCGAGGGAATAGATACAGTAGTCTATAATAATGTCACCCATCAAAGAAACAACAGTATCTTTTTCCGCCAAGCTGGCAATACGGTTAGCTACAACAGCACTGATTCATTAACTAACGTAGAATTTATCCAGTTTGCTGATCTGCGAATTAGTACGGCTACTTTAGAAGTAACTCCTGTAATTGAAGTTGAAGAAGTTCAGGTAAGAGAAGGAAGCACCGCTACCTTCAACTTTAAATTAGATATGCCAGCACCAGTAGACGTGCAGTTTGATTACAGTACTGAAGATATAGACGCTGTTGCAGGCTCTGATTATCTTACTACATCAGGACAAGTAACTATCCCCGCAGGAGAAACTACCGCTACGGTTGATGTTGAAACTATGTCAGATTTTACAGATATCTAAAGATTAAAAGTTTAGTAAAAAATTAATACTCGTATTAAGTAATGGTGTCAATCAATACGCTTCTAACGATTGCTTTAAAATCTCTTTCCTTTTCTCTCCTCAACCATAAGTCTAGAGTATATCTAATTGGAAATTGATGTTCTCACTTTTCAATCTTTCTCTACTTACTAAAATTTAATTCACATTTTAATTGTGACCTGGATCATCGTCTTCTACTCAACTACAGATGATATTAGAGAAGAGATAGAGCTATGGAACAGATAATATCTGTTGCATAAATTGCCCCTAGTTTGGTACCTAGGGGTTTTTTTTGATTGCGGGTCATAAATTGTGTCAAAATGTAAAGCGTGTTAATTGCATCTTCGACAGAACAGTTTCAAACCCCTACAGCGATCGCTCTTGGTAATTTTGATGGCATTCATCAAGGGCATCAGATAGTGCTGCAACCAATTATTGACTCTGGGCAATCTCAAAAAGATGGTCATCTGTGTCCTTCTGTAGTTAGCTTTACTCCCCATCCCCGCGAATTTTTTACAGGTGGACAGGTGCAGCTTCTAACTCCTGTTGCCGAAAAAGCAGACTTGCTAGCTAGTATGGGAATCGAGCAGTTAATTCTTTTACCATTCGATCGCAACCTGGCTTCTCTTAGTCCACAGCAGTTTGTTGAGCAAATTATAGTTCAACAGCTACAGGCTAAACAAATTAGCGTTGGCTCAGATTTTCGTTTTGGTTACCAAAGAAAAGGGACAGGAGAAGATTTACGTAATATCGCTGCCAATTTTGGCATTGAAGTACATCTCAATTCTCTGCACAAATATCAAAATGCTGATGGTGATGCAGTGCGGGTAAGTAGTTCTTTAATTCGACAGGCTTTATTAAATGGAGAAATCACCACGGCTAACGACTTGTTGGGTAGACCTTATAGCCTAATGGGTCAAGTTGTTTCAGGGCAACAGTTGGGCAGAACTATCGGCTTTCCTACGGCTAACATCAAACCTCCTGCTGAAAAGTTTTTACCCCGATTTGGAGTGTATGCAGTGGATGTATTCATAGATCAAACTAAAGTTAAAGGAGTGATGAATATTGGCTGTCGTCCTACGGTGGCAGGGGAAGCTCCAACTATTGAAGCTCATTTACTTAACTGGTCGGGGGATCTCTATGGTCAAACTTTAAAAGTAAATTTACTTAATTTTTTACGCCCCGAACAAAAGTTTGACTCTGTAGGAGAATTAAAGCAGCAAATTACTAAAGATTGTCAAGCAGCCTTAAACAACTGATAATTGACGATGCACAATAGATAGTTATTGCTCCCATCATTGATTATGGAAGAATCAGCAGCCAAAACGAACGCCGACTTCATGTTACAACCTGATACTTTGTGGTCAAAAACTGCGCAAAAAACCAAGCTTGCCCGCGAGTGTGGCGCACTTGAATCGATTGAAACTGAGTATCATATAATTCAACAGGATGATATTTCTTTTGTGGTTCGCACTCTAGCTAATATAGCCCGTAAAGAAAAAGCACAAAAGCAACAAAAACAGCAAGAAAACAAAACAGGAAAAAGAATCGATCCTTTTTTGCCCTACGAGCCTGACCTATTTGTTGGTGACATTTCCCAGACTCACATCTGTCTGCTCAACAAATTTAATGTGGTTGACAATCATCTGCTAATTGTAACTCGTGCTTTTAAAGAGCAAACAGATTTGCTCAATCTGCAAGATTTTAATGCTTTATGGTTTTGTATGCAGGAAATAGACGGGTTAGCCTTTTTTAACGGAGGGAAAGCTGCTGGTGCTTCTCAGCGACATAAACATCTTCAGTTGATTCCCCTGCCGTTTTTAGCCAATGTAGTTCACTTGCCGTTAGAAAAGGCGATCGCCAAAATTGATTTTAAGAACTCTTTGGGTACAGTTGCCAGCTTTCCTTTTCGCCATGCGATCGCTTCTTTAGATTTATCACCTCATGATTCACCAACTAAAGCTGCTCAAATCATGCTGAAACAGTATTACAATTTATTAAATCAAGTTGGTTTAGACATAGATTCTCAGGCTAACAAGCAGCCAGGAGCATATAATTTTTTGGCTACTAGAAATTGGATGTTAGTTGTGCCACGCTCCCAGGAATCATATCAAAATATACCGATTAATTCACTAGGTTTTGCAGGCTCTCTATTTGTTCGCGATCGCGCCTCTTTAGAATTACTCAAAGAATTAACACCTCTCAAACTATTGTCCAATGTGGCTTTTAGCTGATATAACGATACTAAGGCTAAAAATTGATAATTGATAATCGATCATGGAAGTATCAGAATTAAAGCGTACTATCGAAGCTATTTCTCAACGCCTGGGTAAAACTCAGGAGTATCTTTGACCCTCCTGCCATCACTGCTAAAATACAGGATTTAGAGCAAAGGGCAGCCCAGCTGGAGTTTTGGGATGATCGAGATACTGCTCAAAAAGTTTTACAAGAGTTAAACGAACTCAAATCTAGTTTGGAGCAATATCAGCATTGGCAGAGTACCCTTGAAGACAGTAAAGCGATCGCTGAATTACTAGAGTTAGAAGCCGATGAAGCCCTAGCCACAGAAGCCCAAACCAATCTAGAACAGCTTACTAAAGACCTTGAACTTTGGGAATTACAGCAGCTTTTGTCTGGCACCTACGACACCAAGGGGGCTGTATTAACTATCAACGCTGGTGCTGGTGGTACAGACGCTCAAGATTGGGCAGAAATGCTCCTGAGAATGTATACTCGCTGGAGCGAAAAACAAGGCTACAAAGTCCGTTTAGCAGAATCTTCTCCAGGAGATGAGGCAGGAATCAAATCAGCTACCCTAGAAGTGGAGGGGCGTTATGCGTACGGCTACTTAAAAGCTGAAAAAGGTACTCATCGTCTGGTCAGAATCTCACCCTTTAACGCTAACGGGAAAAGGCAAACTAGTTTTGCAGGGATAGAAATTATGCCCAATTTGGGAGATGAAGAACTCGATCTCGAAATTCCTGACAAAGATTTAGAAATTAAAACTTCTCGCTCTGGTGGTGCTGGAGGACAAAACGTAAATAAAGTTGAAACCGCCGTGCAAATTGTTCATCTACCAACCAAAATTGCTGTACGCTGCACCGAAGAACGTTCTCAGCTACAAAACAAAGAGCGAGCCTTAGCCCTTTTAAAAGCAAAGTTACTGATTATTGCCGAAGAACAACGAGCGCAGGAAATTGCCGAAATTCGTGGTGATATTGTTGATGCTGCCTGGGGTAATCAAATTCGTAATTATGTCTTTCATCCCTATCAAATGGTAAAAGACTTACGCACGGAAACTGAAACCACAGATATCAACGACGTAATGGATGGTAACTTAGATCCTTTTATTGAGGCTTATTTGCGCCAGGAAAATCAAATGGTTTGATGCCTCTTAGTTGCTTATGGCGATCGCCTTTGCCGATATTTATCTGTCTCAAAGTTCTTTTACTCAAAATATTTTACGTTTTTTGAATAGCGATCGAGATATAATCTCATCGCGACTAATAATAAATTAAATGTAAATAATCGATGAAAATAGTTATTTCTCGAACAAAAAAGTAAGTAAACATCTTATGGGGAAGGATAACGATAAGCTAATAAATTAGAGAAAAATTTTTTAGCCGAAAATATGACCGATACTTATATGTTGACTTGGAATTGGCTGAGTAGTTCGCCTTTACTTGCTGCTGCCACAGAAGCAGCAACAGAATCTACCACCGAAGAAGGTTCTTTAATCCTGGCAGGGGTTTTACTCAGCCTGGTTATAATCTACTTTGCAAGCCAATTAGGAGGAGAAATTTGCTCCCGCATTAATTTACCGCCAGTTTTAGGGCAATTACTTGGTGGAGTGTTAATTGGTATTTCTGCCTTTCGTCTTTTGGTTTTTCCTGAAGGTGGTAGTTTAGCCACAGACTCTTTGATAGTCAGCTTGCTTGAAAATACCGCAGGATTATCTGTAGAATCAGCGTCATCAGTCTTTGCCGCTCAAAGTGAGGTAATTTCCCTTCTTTCGGAGTTAGGGGTAATTATCCTTCTTTTTGAGATTGGTTTAGAGTCCGATCTCAAAGAATTGATTCGCGTCGGACCAATTGCTGCTGTGGTGGCAGTTGTCGGTGTAGTTACTCCTTTTGTCGCAGGTACAGCGGGGCTAGTATACATTTTCAACACTCCTGTTATTCCGGCAATTTTTGCGGGGGCTGCTTTAACCGCTACCAGTATTGGTATTACCGCTAAAGTATTAGCAGAAATAGGACAGCTGAGTTCAGAAGAAGGTCAAATTATCATTGGTGCTGCGGTACTAGATGATATTTTGGGTATTGTCGTTTTGGCAGTAGTAGCCAGCCTGGTCAAAACTGGAGAAATTCAAATTAGCAATATTATTTACCTTGTTATTAGTGCAGCGGTATTTCTGATTGGTTCAATTTTACTTGGTCGTTGGATTAGTCCTTTGTTGATGGGCTTGGTCAACGAAATGAAAACGCGGGGAGAATTACTGTTAACTAGTTTAGTATTTGCCTTTTCCCTCTCTTATATTGCCACTGCAATTCATTTAGAAGGAATTTTGGGGGCGTTTGCTGCGGGGTTAATTCTGGCAGAAACCGAAAAACGTAAAGAATTAGAAGAACAGGTGATTCCCCTGGCTGACTTCTTTGTTCCCATATTTTTTGTCTGTGTAGGGGCGAGAACAGATCTCAGTGTACTCAATCCAGCCGTTGCTAGCAATCGTGAAGGACTAATTATTGCCGCCTTTTTAATTGTGGTTGCTATTCTAGGTAAAGTTATTACGGGATTTACCGTTTTTGGCAATCCTGAACTGAATAAATTGGCGATCGGTGTGGGCATGATTCCTAGAGGAGAAGTTGGCTTGGTCTTTGCTGGAGTTGGTTCTGCCAGCGGAGCTTTATCTGAGGCTACGGACGCAGCCATCATCGTTATGGTAATTTCAACCACATTTATTGCTCCTCCTTTATTACGTCTTGTATTTAAGGAAGAAGAAACCGTAGCTCAACCAGTGGACAAAGTTCAAGATTGACAACATAATTAGGCGAGGTCACAGATTATCTTAATTCAGCTTGACGGGATGCCGTCTCAGGACAGAGTAATCTGTGACCCTTGGTAAAACCCAAAAACATCTACAAGCTACCTTGTGATTTGCCTCGATCAGTTCATGAAACCTAACTGCTTCTATTTACGTCTCGATAGATCAAATTCAAAGAATGGGTATTATATAGTTCAAATAGAATTGGCTAGGAATATTTTGGATTTAGCATTACTTTTAAAAAAGCAGTTTAATAAGTTACTCAGTTTTTATTGGTATTTATACTATTGTTTCCTTAGAGAGTCTTGGCTAGCTTTATCTAAAAAGTCAGCGGTACACGCTGACCGCCTTCCACGGTCAATTACCTACTGTTTGTGAGGAGCAATCATTGTGAAATTTCACTGGCTATTATCAGGTTTTATAGGTGTTTTTCTATTTTGTTCCCCTGCCAGGGCAGGGAAAATAGTATCTTGGGAATTTGAAGAACAAGATCGAAATTTAGAATTTACCACCGATGAGGGGATACAGCCCGAAGCACAGTTACTCAGTAATCCAACACGCCTGGTAATCGATCTACCTGGAACAACATTAGATAGAGAAACTGTCAAAGAAGAATATCAAGGTCCAATTAGAGGCTTTAGAATTGGGCAGCCAGAGTCAGATACTTCCCGTATTGTGGTGGAATTTGCCCCTGGCTACACTATCGATGCCGATGATCTTGAGTTTCAAGAAGATGCGGCGACTGAATGGAAGGTCGAGATCCCTCAGCCCAAAGTTTCTCGTGTCGATATAGCCGATCGCGACCCGATAGATTTAGAAGTCCCTGAAGTTAACATTTCTTCATTGCCAGGATTGGAAGATGCAGAAACCTCCACGGAAAATGTTTCTATTGACACAACAGATACGGACACAACAGATACAAATACAGATATAAATACTGTAGCTGGTTCTCCTTATATTAAAGCGACCAAAAATGGCTTTTTTATTGATATCGATGGCAGTAGAAAAATTAAAATTGATTCAAGAAGAGACGGCGATCGCATTGATTTCTTTTTAGAAGGAATAACTCTGCCTGACGATCTAGACGATGAAGAAGTAGCGGTGAATCAATATGGTGTTTCTACCATCGATTTTGAACAGGTTGACGATGATGAAGCAAAAATGAGCCTGACGGTAGCCGAAGATAGTCCTGAATGGCTTGCTACTTTTAGTCGGATTAAAGGTTTGTTATTGTTACCTAAAGGTGATTTACCTGCTTCTACCTTAGCCACTACTCCGGATAATTCTCAACCTCAAATAATATCTAAACCTGATAAGCTTCTCCAAGATTTAGCTGAGTTAAGTCTAATTGACGAAATCGAACTAAAAAATGACGATACGGAACTTTTAGTTAAGGGAAATAATGAGCTATCGGCAGTAGCTACTAGACAAAGCAACGGTATTTATCAAGTAACTATTGACAATGCGGAATTGACCGAAGATTTTAAGGGGCCAGAATTAGAAGCTGGTAGTCCAATTTCGGAACTAAAGGTACGTCAAGAAAGCTCTAGGGTGGTTTTAGACATCACCACCAGACTAAGATATCGTCTAGGACGGTTGAATGCAGATAACCAGGAGATCGCACTACCAATAGAAATTGGTGCAGATCCACTGCCTCAAAGTGATGCACCACTCTTACCGCCAGGATTTGCCAAAGCTCCCAAACAGAGTTCTTTTCCCACTGTTGCTGCTCCTATTCCCAACAGCGATCGCCCAAGAGTTGTCATTGACCCAGGACATGGAGGCTATGATTCAGGCGCAGTCGGCATTGATGGCTTACAGGAAAAAGATGTAGTGCTGCCCATTTCTTTAGATGTTGCAGAAATTCTCGGCAAGCAGGGAATTGATGTGATTATGACTAGAGATAACGATAACTTTATCAGTCTTGAGGGTCGGACTGATTTAGCTAATGACTTAGATGCCGATTTGTTTGTCAGTATTCATGCCAACTCGATTAATCTTTCTCGTCCTGATGTTAGTGGGTTAGAAACTTATTACTATCAAAGCGGTCGTCGTTTAGCCGAGTTAATTCACTACAGTATTTTAAATGGGGTCAATATTGACGATCGCCGTATTCGCCGAGCTAGATTTTATGTACTCAGACATTCGATTGCACCAGCCGTACTGGTAGAAGTTGGCTTTGTAACTGGAGCGGATGATGCTTCCCACCTCAAAGACCCCAATCATCGTCGTCAAATGGCAGAAGCGATCGCCAGGGGCGTTATAGAGTACATTAAACAGAATAAATTATAGCTTATAAGTATAAGTACTTAGGCTGTGATATATCATCTTATCGGCGATTACAGGGAAATATTACCTTTTAAAATTTAAAAATTCAATGATGAAAAATTCCAGTTGGCGCATTGGCTTATTTGATAGCGGAGTGGGAGGATTAACCGTATTACGAGAGATGTATCGCCAAATGCCTTCGGAGTCTTTGCTTTATTTTGCTGATTCGGCTCGCCTACCCTACGGGACGCGATCGCGTCTGGAAATTCTTCAGTTTGTCCGCGAAATTCTAGACTGGATGTGCGCTCAAGACGTAAAAATGATCATTATGGCTTGTAATACAAGTTCGGCTCTAGCTTTAGAGGTAGTCAGAAAAGAATATGATATCCCCATACTTGGGGTTATCCTTTCAGGAGCAAAGGCTGCGGTTAAACAAGGAAAAAGAATAGGCGTGATTTCTACTTCTGCCACTGCCAAAAGCCATGCTTATCGTCAGGCAATACAGGAAATTAATCCCCAAACCGAAGTGTGGGAAATCCCTTGCCCCAAATTTGTCCATCTCATCGAACAAAATCAGCTTTATACAGACTACACTCGCAGCGTTGCCCAAGAATATTTGCGACCCCTAATAGCCAGAAATATCGATACTCTCATCTACGGCTGTACTCACTACAGACATCTAGAAAAAACAATTCGTTCTTTACTACCAACATCAGTAGAAGTTATCGATCCAGCCGAACATATTATTGTCGCAGCTAAAAAAGAATTATCTCTGCTGGGATTGCGCAACGAACAATTTCCCTTGCCAACTCGTTTCTGTGTCAGTGGCTCTGTTGAGCAATTTGCTAATCTATCTCAGCAATGGCTGGGATACTATCCTCAGGTAACAAAGATTTCTATGAGAGAGCTATCGTCGTCAATGATGGCACTTAATCCAGTTGAATAAGGCTTTGAAATAGCTTTGTGTACAAATAAAGCGTTGGTAAATCAAGGTATGATTTCTTGCTGTTAGTACGTCATACTAAATCCGATTGATAGAGGTCATATAAAACTAGCTATATTTGAACCAATGATAATCAGTTAGGTTTTTAATTTCTTCCGCCATCTGAGTGAGAACACAACAACGCGCTCGATAGTCTTTCTTCGAGTTCATCAATACTTTCTATATTCTCGTTGGCGATCGCGAACGTCAGCTTTGTACAACATATTATGGTCCACTATTTAGGTGCAAATCGCCGTATTAGTGCATTAATGTATTGCAGATAATTCGTTTACTGTTTAAATTCAACCTTTAATTGGTTGTCTTCTACGTTTAAAATTGAACCATCGGGGTTTTCTAAGACAAATCCTCCATCTCGAATCATAGCTAAATCAGCGTCTTTTGATTGTCCAGTGGTGGTGAGATAGTCGCCGACAAAAATAGAGTTAGCAGGATATAAACCCATTACCTGTAGCGATCGCAAGTGGACTTCTCTCCCCCCCGCAATTCTGATTTCTTGCTTAGGCAGAATAAATCTAAATAGGTTTAAGATTCGTAAACAGCGACGGGGATTTAGCTGATTAACGTCACTTAAAGGTGTGCCAGCAATGGGAATTAAAAAGTTGATTGGCACGCTGGTAACGTCTAACTCTCGCAGGGAATAAGCCAAGTCGATAATATCTTCATCGGTTTCATTCATGCCCAGAATTCCCCCTGAACAGGTCGTGATACCTGCTTTTTGGACATTTTTAATTGTTGCCACGCGATCGCGAAAAGTATGAGTGCTACAGATATTCTCGTGGTGATTTTCTGAAGTATTGAGATTATGGTTAACTCGATCTACTCCCACTTCAGCTAAACGTTGGGTTTGAGATTCATCGAGTAACCCCAAACAGGCACATATCTTTAAGTCGTGTTTCTCTTTGACGGCTTTAAAAGCATCTAACACATTGCTAAAGACAGATTCCGAAGGCGATCGCCCTGAAATAGCCATGCAAAACGTACCTGCTTTTAAGTCTGCTGCCTTATCTGCTGCCTGGACAATTCTTGCTTGGGCTATCAAAGGATATTTCTCAATCTCGGCGGTCGAAATTTTAGATTGAGAACAGTAGTTGCAGTCTTCGGGACATAAGCCACTTTGAGCGTTGAGTAAAAAGTGGAGTCTGACGCGATTTGACCAATAATGATAACGAACCTGATAAGCTGCTGCTAATTGCTCTAATAAAACCAAATCTGGAGCTGTTAGAATGCTTTTGGCAGTGGTGCGATCGATTAACTCTCCTGCCAAAGAAAGTTTAGCGATGGCATCGTAGTCAATTTTAGTCATGGCAATTAAACTTTATTGCAGAGAACTTTATTGTTTTACCACGAAAATCAGTGATTAATTGCTAGTTATCATTCATTGCCATAGCTTAGTAGAGTTAGCTAAAAAATATCAGGCTGGCTACAAGCGATCGCGAATGGTATCAGCGATCGCCTTTAGCCAAGTTTCGGTAATCATTTCCTTTGATAGTTGAAATACACAATAGCCTTGTTGCTGCGCTAAATTGAGCTTTTCATAATCTCGCATAAGGCTTTTTCCTGTAGTGTGTCCACCTTGATGCCAAATTTGTCCATTAATTTCGATTGCCACCTTGGCAGAAAAATTAACATAATCAAACTTAAAGCGACGCTTGGGAATTAGCCGTACTTCTGTTTCCAAATCTAAATCGGGAAATAATTCTGACCATAAGAGATCGAACTCGAATTCTAAGCTACTGATGCTCATCGGTTAAATTAATTGTTTTTTACAAAAGATAACCTCGATTTTTTGTATTGACCAACGCCAGTTCTGCTTTTCTAAATCTTAAGCTAGTTTTAAAGGAATTTTTAATTCACACACTAGACGTAGATTATAATTATTAATGCTTGAATCTATATTACTTAGTTCTACAATTCTCATTGCCCAGTTACCCAAACCCGATCATCAATTTACCCAGCTAAAGACCCAGTTAGAAAGCTATGGATTCAAAGTTAATCTAGCTATTCCTCCCAGTTTCAGGCTACCCAATCAGCAAATAGACTTTCAGAGGCGACAACTGAGAAAACCTTATGGTGTCTTAAATGCTGCTAATAAATCTATTTGGATCAACCCAATTGTCTTTGACTTAGGCATTAGCAACCCTGTTTTGATTCACGAAGCTACTCATGCTGCACAATTTTGCGCGGGAAATGGCAACATACAACCTATTGGCTTGGATATTGAACCTATCAAACAAGCTCAACCTTTTTTTAAAAGATACGTTGATACTTATAGTCAGGCAGTAGAAAAAGAAGCTTATGCAGTTCAAACTCAGTCTAATGGTTTTGACTTAGTTACATCTTTATTAAATCAGCATTGTTAATCACTTTAACAGCTTTGGCATAAAATCTAGTTGGCAAAATATTTGTACCCTATTCCATTAGCCAGCCAAATAATTCTCCTAAAGTTAGCTCAAAAGCTTCGGCAAAATCTGGTACGGGTAAAATGTCTGTTGCTGCTTCAAAAAATGCGGGCTTCTGCTGGGGAAAATAGACTAAGATTAACTGCTCGTCAGGATCGATTAACCAACCTAATTGTGTACCGTTATCTAGACAATGAAGAATATTTTTGATTACTTTTGTATGACTTTGACCAGGAGATAAAATTTCGATTGTCCAATCTGGCGCAGCTAAAAAAGAATCGCTTATTTCACCATTATCATCGCGAGGAATTCTATTCCAAGTAAATACAGTTACGTCTGGTACAGTAGAACGTTCACCGAAAGTACATCTTAACTCGGGAAAGGCTCTAGCAATCTTTTGAGGTTTAAGTATGCTATTGAGAGCAATAATTAATTCTCCTTGGATTGTACTATGTTTTCCCTTAGGCATTGATTTTTGAATAATTTTGCCGTCGATATATTCTCTTGCAGGTTTAGTTTCTGGTAATGCCAAAAACTCTTCTAAAGTAATGAGTTTAGAGGGAGTTGTAACCATAGCGTTGTTTCTCAGTCAAATGGAATTTGAGCGTAAGGCGATCGCACCTAAATTATACGTAATATTAGCAGCACACTAAAGGCGGCATCAGACGGCAAATAACTTGTTTTAAAACCATTGCTGTCCAGTCGATATCAGCCTCAGTGGTATCTTTGCCCAAGGTTAAACGGATGCCTCTTTTGGCAGCAGCAGCATCGTAACCCATTGCCAATAAAATGGGACTAGGATTAAGTTTGCCACTATGACAAGCAGAACCTGCACTAATCCCAATTCCTGCCATGTTTAGCTGACGCACAATTGTTTTTCCCGTCACGTCTTTGGCTTGGGCAGCAAAGCGATCGCTTAAAATCAAGCTGACATGGTGAGGTAGCCTGTATAGTCTATCCCCTGTAGTTTCTAGGCAAGGATAGTCAGCCAATAAGTCAAATAGATGATCGCGTAATCTCTGCAAACAAGAAATTTCTACGGACATTTCTGCTGCTGCTAATTCTGCTGCAATTCCTAAAGCGGCGATCGCTGGTAAAGCCTGAGTTCCCGAACGAATATTCTTTTCTTGTCCCCCGCCACCCAATAAAGGTACAAGCTGAATACCAGGACGAATATATAACGCCCCTGCACCCTGAATACCATAGATTTTATGAGAGGAAAGAGATAATAAATCTACTCCTAAGCGATCTACGTCAATTGGTAAACGCCCTGCAACCTGCACTGCATCAGTATGAAACAAGCTGCCGTGTTCTCTCGTTATTTTGGCTAATCGTTCTATCGGTTGCAGCGTACCAACTTCACTTTGTCCATAGATAATTGAGACTAAAACTGTATTTTTTTGCAGAGAAGCCTGTAAATCTAGGGGATTGACTCTACCATATTGGTTAACGGGTAATCTTGTTATCTGCCAACCCCATTTCTCTAGAAGCTTGGCAGGTTCGTTAATTGCTGAATGCTCAACGCTAGAAATTATTAGATGCTGGGGAGTAGAATATTGCCTAGCAACCCCTAAGATAGCTAAATTATCTGCTTCTGTTCCTCCAGAAGTAAAAACAATCGATTCTAGATTGCAAGCATTAAGTAAGCTAGCTACTTGTGATCTAGCTGTTTCGATAACTGTGGCGGCTCTTTGTCCCCAATTATGCAGACTAGAAGGATTACCCCATTGCTGCTGCAATATGGTTTGTGCCAGGGCGATCGCTTCTGGACGCGGTTTTGTTGTCGCGCTGTTGTCTAAATAAATCTGCATACAGTTATGGTGTTTATATTTATACTTAAATCTACTCTTAATTTTGCTGAGTTAGGCTGCCAAAGTCGTTAGCTTAATCTTATTTTCTCTTGTCAAGGCGATTTTACACTACTCACTCAGATATATTTTTAGAGCATCAAGCAGGGTTAGATTTTTGTAAAAAATTAAATTATCTAAATAGAACAACAGGTATATGGGAACTGCGAAGCATTTGAGCCGTAGTGCTGCCAATAACCAAATGACGAATACGACTATGACCATAAGCACCCATTAAAAGAAAATCAATATTTTTCTCGGCGACATACTTTTCCATTTCTGGTTCTGGGTTGCCTTGTAGCACTTCACATATAGGATTAAATCCGCCTGTCTTTACTATTTCTGAGGCGGTTAATAAGTGTTTGCTGGCGGTTTGTTCGTCGCGCTTAGTCACACAAATTATATGTAATTCTAAGTCGCTAAACTCAGACATTTTAGCCAAATAATCAACAGCTTTTTGACAGCTTTGACCGCCATCATAAGCCAATAAAATGCGCTTAATTGGTCTAAATTCTCTAGGAGTAACTAAGCAGGGTTTACGGCTGGCGCGCACAATGCGTTCCATGTTTGCGCCTAGGTGTTCGGTGGCAAAGTTGGCGTTTTCTCCCCGCTTGCCTAAGATAATCAAATCACTATTAGTTTCTAGCTTATGAAACAAATCAACCAAAAAACCTGTTTCGTGAGTCAGTTTAACCTCATCAATATGGCGATCGCTAAAAAATTGTTTGGCTTCTTCGAGGATAATTTTCGCTCTTTGATGGTTAACCTTAGCTCTAGCTGATTCTAACTCTACCAACTCACTCAAAAGCTGCTGATAGGAATCAACACCAATACTGCCAGAGAAATCAGCAGCCTGGGTTGCTTGTTCTCCACGGCGATCGGTTACATAAAGGATTTCAATAGCAAATGGCTTGCGTTGTGCCAGCCATGCTGCATATTCATAGCTTACTTGAGAATATGCAGAACCATCGGTGCATAAAAGAATTTTTTTCATATAGATTAGATTATCAAGAAAAGCTAGATTATCAAGAAAAGTGTCTCAACCACAATGTGTGTGTCGGGATAGATGTCTGTCGCGACAAGTGCGATTCCTTTTTAGAGGGTAAATATCCAATTGTTTAACTTCGGCTAACTCGCTAATTTTGGACATTGATTCAAACCCGTGTTAAAAAAATTTCATTAACTTAGATTTTGCTCGAACCTGTGTTATCTATATCTATATATTGAAACCAAAATAACCGAAGCTGTTTGTAAGTTAATTTTAATTAAAAATTCTATTGGAGGTAATTAGCTACCGTGAACTTTCTAGAGATTATTGATAAGGGTGGTCCATCCATGTATCCCTTACTTTTGTTGTCAGTGCTATCTATTGCGACAATTCTAGAGCGACTTTGGTTTTGGTCTAGGGTAGTTTTTAAAGAGAAAAAAATATTTAATCGCCTGATGGAAGCTGCCGATCGCAATTGGGATCTTGTCGGCAAAATTGCTCAGGAACATATTAACCATCCTTTAGGAAATTTTGTTTATTCTCCTTTCAGATTATCTAATCCTGACCCTGATATGTTTCATATTGCCCTGGAATCGGCAGCAGAAGAACAGCTAGCGCGGATGCGCAAAGGAGACAAGGTCTTAGAAGCAATTATTGCTCTTTCGCCTCTACTTGGCTTATTTGGTACGGTTTGGGGTCTAATTCAAGCATTGAGTTCGATTAAAATTAGCGATTTAGGCACAGCCGATACATCTGGAGTAACTTTAGGTATTGGTGAATCTTTGATTTCTACTGCTGTGGGACTTATGATCGCCATCATTAGCTTGAGTTTTTATCGTTTGTTTCAGGCTTTTTGGTCAAATCAAATTAGAGTATTGCGCCGTACTGGTAGTCGTTTGGAAGTAATGTATCGCGATCGCTGGATGCAGGAAGACGATGATGAACCTAAAAATATTGTGGTAGATAATGAAGGATATTCTTTTGTTAATATTAAACCACCCAGAATCAATGACCAATGACCAATGACCAATGAACAATGAACAATTATCAGTAATTATATTTTTATGAGTCGTAAAAGAAACTATCAGCCAAAGCCTTTACAACCTTTTAAGCTCTGGGAAGACGATAGTGAAGCTAGTGACGCAAATATTCAAATTCTGCCGTTGATTGACGTTATATTCTGCATTTTAACCTTTTTTATCTTGGCAGCGGTCAGCTTTTCCCGTCAACAGGCAATCAGCTTAGATTTACCCAAAGCCAAAACAGGTGCGCCTCAGCTACAAAATATTTTAATTGTGACCATTGATGATCTTGGTCAGCTATATGTCGATAAAGACCTCGTGAGTCGTAGTGATTTAGCCTGGGAAATCAAAAAATATAATCAGGCTAATCCTGATGGCTTGATGACTCTTTATGCAGCTAAAAATTCAACCTATAGAGAGGTAGTAGAAGTATTAGATATACTCCGTGAAGTAGGAGGCGATCGCGTTGCTTTAGCAACTCTACCTGAAGGCTCAGATGCCCAAATTGTTCCATCTACTCCAGGAGTCAATCCCGCCTTACCAGGATTACCAGGCAGCGTCGATCCTTTTTCCAATCCCCCCACACCTCCAACGCCTTGATGAAAAATAAGGAACTACGTAGGTAGTAAATTATTTCCGATCCCCTCATCCCTTATAATTTATCCCGGTGGCCAGTTCATAGTGCGATCGCCTAAAATATGCAGATGCAGATGATCTACACTTTGTCCTGCGTCTACACCATTATTAATGACTACCCGATAGCCATTGCTTAGATTTGCTTGTTCAGCAACTTTTTTAACCGTCATTAACAAGTGTCCCATCAATGCTGCATCTTCCTGACTCGCTGCTGACAGTTGGGAGATAGGCTTTTTGGGAATTACCAAAATATGGGTTGGTGCTTGAGGATTAACGTCTTTAAACGCCAAAGCTAAATCATCTTCATAGACAATATCGGCAGGAATCTCACGACGAATAATTTTACCGAAAATAGTATCTGTCATAAGCTTAATGCCAATTAAAATCTTCAAATTTTCACAACAACCATTATTGTAATATTATTATCCTTTTCTCTTAATACTATTTACTTATTTACTTTAATTTGTCTCTTTCTTTTTACAACTTATATCTTCCTCGAAATAGCCTTTTTTATTTTCTTTTTACAAACAGTTTCTCAAGCTGCTAGTCCTGCTAGTCTTTACTCACGAACACCGTTCATTTATATAGGTGAGTAGTCAATTATTAGCATTAGGAATAGTCGCTACCTGCAAAGAGAGATAACCGTATAGTTTGCTTATACAAAAAAAGCCTCGATCTTAAATTTTGCCCAACGCTGTTATTAAAAAGAACCTGTAGCGTGGCGGTAATTCTCTTTATTCCATTGGGTTTATAGTATTTTTTTGTTGATGAATTTTTTCTGGTACGGGCTGTGCGTTACTGCTAAAAGGCGAATATGATGCAATCATGACAATAGGTAAAGTCAAAGTTACTATCGCAACTCCAGTACCTAAAACACCTGCCCACCTATGACCAGGAGGGTCTTCGACTTTTCCTGGGCGTTGGCTAACTTCCATATGTAAATATGATAAATCTAGCTTTATCTTAGTGAATGGTTAAATAAAGTAGAATTTAAAGACAATCTTTATATCTACTTTATTTATTATAGCTATAAATCTCAATTATGTTGATATCTTACTTGACTTAAGTTATAAAATTTTAATTAGGCTATTTTGGAGATTAATTAATGGAAGCACAGATAAACACTTTTAGTCATCGTTCTGTGCTGAGTCGGGAATTAATAGCAGGGTTAAACATTAATCCACAAGGTCATTACTTAGATGCCACTGCTGGTGGTGGCGGACACAGTGAACTAATTTTAGATCGCGGAGAAAATATTAAGCTGTTGGCAATAGACCGCGACGAAACCGCGATCGCGGCTACTAAAGTTAGATTAGCACGTTACTATCCTCAACAGCTAGATTTTTGGCAGGGGAATTTCGCTGATTACCAGCCAGGCAATTTGTTATTTGAGGGAATTATTGCCGA
Organism: Waterburya sp.; assembly: GCA_965218345.1. Classification (GTDB taxonomy): domain Bacteria; phylum Cyanobacteriota; class Cyanobacteriia; order Cyanobacteriales; family Xenococcaceae; genus Waterburya. Next base: position 1,438,919 of record CBDCKS010000002.1, on the reverse strand, counting down.
TTTGGGCGTTAGTTCTCCCCAGCTAGACGTTCAAGAGCGAGGATTCAGCTTTCGTAATGCTGCTCCTTTAGATATGCGTATGGATCGTTCAGACGGTATTACCGCAGCGGAGATTGTTAACCACTGGAAAGAGGTTTCTTTAGCTGATTTGATTTATGAATATGGAGAGGAAAGATTTTCCCGTCGGATTGCTAAGAAAATTGTGCAGCAACGTCCTTTTCAGACCACTACGGATTTAGCTATGGCGATCGCCTCTACTGTACCAGGAAAATATCGTCATGGCAGAATTCATCCTGCTACCCGTACTTTTCAAGCTCTGCGGATTGAGGTTAATCAGGAACTAAAGTCATTAGAAAAATTTATCGATCATGCACCTGGTTGGCTTAAGCCTGGAGGGATTATTGGCATTATCAGCTTTCATAGTCTAGAGGATCGTATTGTTAAACATCGCTTTCGAGGCAGTGAGCTATTAGAAGTTATTAGCAAAAAGCCAATTACGGCTCAACTAGACGAACAACGAGCCAACCCGCGATCGCGATCGGCTAAGTTAAGATTTGCGCGAAAAACAAGCAAATAAGCTGAATTTCAGTCGCTTTCTGTCATTGTTTCGATACAAAGAGCGTTAGCTTCTGGTTTAGATAGAGTCAAAATTTTATCTTGCAACATAATTTGCACGCCTCCTTGAGCCACAGAAAAATCTAACACTACAAAAGCCGTATCAGGAACTAGCCCTTTAGAAATCAACTTGCCTATATAACCACCATAAACTCTGTTATAGCCAATAATGATCGCTGCCGAACCCAAAGATAATTCAAAGATATTAATAGTTATTCTCATAAACCCTCTTTAGCTGGCAAAAGTAACCATGATTTTTTGAGCAATTTCTGAGCCAACACCAATTAGCTTGTCCTCAAAGCTGAGAATTACTGAACCATTATTAGTTTTGCTGATTAACTGCACTACTTGCCCTGGTTTTAACCGTAAATTTCGTAATTGGCGAGTGACTTTGCCTGAAGTATAGAGCTTGGTAATTAACCAGGAGTTTTCCGTAGGTATCTGATGCAAAAAATGGCAATCGGAATTGGGATCTAGCTGTTTTACTGACTCTAAAGTCGATTTAGAAGATATATCGCCAATAAAGGTAAATTCCTGAAATCCTTTAGATGCCTTAGCATTTGAAGATTGAATATCTACAGAGTGAGTCATGACCAAATTTATTGAGAGAAATTACTATTTACATTCTATAAATAGATATAGCGCGATTTGGTCTTGTTGACAATTATTTTTAAGTAGATTTATTTTATTCGTGGCGATCGAGAACTTTAAGCTCCAGATTATCTGTAGAAATGCGATCGCCTTAAGAATTATCAGCTTCTCTGAGTTCCCAATTTTCATCTTCTCGCATTTCTAATATGCGACTGTGATACTGTGCCAAACTAGGGCGATGACCAACGCTAACAAAGGTAACATTGGCTTTGAGCAGATGTCGATAAAGACTGTCCTCATTTTTGATATCCAAAGCACTGGTAGCTTCGTCAAGAATTACGTAACTGGGTTGATGAATTATAATTCTGGCAAACGCTAGTCTCTGCTGTTCTCCTAAAGACAAAACCTCATCCCAATCCTTTTCTACATCAAAACCACCAGAACGTTCAGCCAGATCGGGCAAATTGACGGTAGATAGAGCAGCATTTAGTTCTAGCTCTGAAGTTTTCAGATCGTCGTAGGGATAGCTTAGTTGACTACGAAGACTGCCTAGGATCATGTATGGCTTTTGGGGCAAAAAGAGCATTTGGGCTAGCTCAGGTCGATATACTGCACCATTCCCCGAATTCCACAAGCCAGCGATCGCTCTTAAGAGAGAACTTTTTCCACAGCCACTAGCCCCGACGATCAGTAAGCCTTCACCTTTGGGTACATTGACAGATAAATTCTTAACTAGAGTTCTTTTATAATTGGGGGTTTGTAGAGTTACGTTTTCTAAAGCCAGTCTATTTTGATAAACTGTGCTGATGTTAGGGCGATCTATTACACTCTTATCTAAAGTTAGTTGAGGGCGATCTAAATAATTTTCAAAGACATACAAACGGTCAACACTGGCAGCAAAAGAGGTCAAGGATTGGAATTGCTCGACAATGAAATTTAGCGACTGGAATATTACGGCAAAAGCACCTGCTGCTTCGGTGACTTTTCCCACCTCTAGTTCCCCAGAGAAAACTTTTGGAGCAATAATAATTGCGGGCAAAATATAGGGGAAGAAATCGTAGGCATGGGTGAATAAACCTAAATAGACTTGTTGCCAGAGGACTAATAAATTGAAGTTTGTAAAAGCTTCATTAAACCTGCGTTTAAGACTTTGATTTTCTTGAGGCTCTCCTTGATAAAAAGCAATGGATTCAGAGTTTTCTCTAATCCTAACCAATCCAAAGCGAAAATTAGCCTCCTTTTTGATTTGATTAAAGTTAATTTTGACTAGTTTTCTACCGTACACGCCGACTACAATTAACGTACCGACAAAGGAATATAAAATTAATATATAAACCAACGTATTGGAAATTTTCCATAAAGCAAAGCTAAAGGCAATTACTTGAAAGAGGGAACTTACTAAAGACAGCAGAAAACTAAGAGAATCGACGGTAAAGCCTTTTATGTCTTCGGAAATTCGTTGATCGGGGTTATCAATATCAGTGTTTAAATTACCTAACTTATAAAAGGCGCGTTGGCTAAAATAGCGGTTAAGGAAATGATTTGTCAGCCATCTGCGCCAGAAGTTACCTAATATTCCCTGAACGTAGCGAAAACCAGAAAACAGCGGTACATAGATAACTAAAATAATAAAAAAAGCTTTAATGGTTTTATAGAATCGATCGACCTCTTTAGCCGAAAGAGAAGAGATAATATCACCCTGTTGCCGATTTAACAAAACACTGAGTTGAGTGTATGCTACAAGTAAGACAAATAACAGAGCTAGTAAAGTTAAAGCTCCTTTTTTTTCATTTCCTGTCCAATACAGCTTGGCAAGTGACCAAAATTTCTTTAATACTTTTAAATTAAATCGATTCATTTTGTTTGTATTAACTATAAGAATAATGCTCGGTAAATATTTGGCATCAAGCTAACTCATAGCCTGATGTTTTTCCAAATTCACTACGTAATCTAATAAACCCGCACAAGCATCAAATAGTAGTTCAATCACATAATCAAAACCATCTTGACCACCGTAATAGGGATCGGGAATTTCTCGCTCATTTCGCTCAGTAGCAAAGTCGCACATCAGGCGCACTTTGGATTCATATTTTCCTTCTCGATCTAAATACAAAATATCCTGGTAATTTTCTCGATCCATAGCTAAAATCAGGTCAAACTGCTGCAAGTCTGAAGGTTTTAGTTTGCGGGATTTTCCCTGTAGCTCAATCCCTTTTGTAATAGCAGCAGCGTTCATACGCCGATCTGGAGATGCACCGATATGATACCCCGAAGTTCCAGCCGAATCACAGATAATTTTGTCGGACATCCCAGCTTCTTTTATAAGGTGATTCATAATGTTTTCTGCTGATGGAGAACGACAAATATTACCCAGGCAAACAAATAACAATTTATAGGTCATGAACAATTGAAGGTAATTTACTGTACTAAGTATTTTTATTGTTTATGGCTCAAGGATTTGGTACCGCTTGCGGTAACTACTTAAACTGGATTAATTATCAGAACTTAAAATAAGATAGTGAGTTTTTGTTTCTAAGATCGATATTCACTTTGTAAATGTACCACAGAGTTAACAAAACATACTGGTAAGGAAAATTTCTAATAAAATTAGAGACCGATGATGCCTGTATATTTCTAGCTATTTTTATCGTTTATCAATACATATAGACAGTAAAGTAATTTTATGTTCAAGACTAAAACCAGAGAAAGAAGAATTTTTTCCCATCGTCAGCAGAAACGTCGTCGTTTTTCGCTCTTTTCGGCGATCGCATCTTTGGCTCTATTTTTGCTAATCTTAGAATTGTTAACTCGCATCTTTGTCGATCTTTCAGGCAATAGAGATAAATTTGCCCAAGGCAAGACTGGATCGGAAGTAATTCAGTCTTATCAGCTTAAGTTTGTCCCAAATGAATCTCAAGTAGATCGAACTAACGAGCAGCAGGCACTGCTGGCTAAACCTGCTTTATCAGTTGGTTATCAGCTAGTGGGCAATCAAGAAAGCCAGTTTTGGCAAATTAATTCCCAAGGATTTCGCGATCGCGATCCTGTACCATTAGTTAAACCCAAGGATGAGATTAGAATATTTATTTTGGGTAGCTCAACTGCCTTTGGCTACGGCAGTCGTGAGAATGGAGCTACGATTAGCGATCAGCTAGAACAACGTCTAGAAGAGCGTCTGCAACAGCAAAAAACTTCGCCTCAGCTATACAAAAGCAATTTGCTACCTGTTGATAAACCAAAAAAGCAAAAATCTCCAGCCAAACCAGCTAAAATCAAGCCTGGAAATTATCGTGTTATTAACGCTGCTGTTCCTGGCTATGCTTCGGGTAACGAGTTGGCTCAGTTGGCTTTACAAGTTTTAAAATATAAGCCAGATCTAATTATTGTCATGGATGGCTATGAGGACTTTATGCTTCCCAGCAATGAAGATGCCACCCAAGTTCCTCAGCTCAAAAATTATCTTGAGGATCGGCAAACTGGGTTTAAAGGCTATATTAACCAGTTAATTGAGCCAATAAGAGATAAAAGTTATTTAGTCAAAATAGCTCAGGAACGTTGGCTAAATAGTAAACAAGCTGACGAAAAAGCTGATTTTATTCTTGATGAACAAACCTCTAAACTCGTTCAACATTTACCTCAAAATCAAAAGGAACTTCAAGCCAGGATAGATCGGTATGTAGAACATCAAAAACAAATGCTTAATCTTAGTACAGCATCTCTTGTTCCTTTAATAGTAGCAGTGCAGCCTGAAATTACTGGACGCAACCCTGCTCAACTAACCGATGCTGAGGGAACAATTACTACTGAGCTTGGCAGAACCTATATCGAGCAGATGAGAGATGAATATCCAGCTTTAATCGCAGCAACACAGCAGCTAGCTAAAGCCTTTCCCCAAAATTTAAAAGCTGTTGATTTATATGAGTTAAGCGAACAATATCCTTCCCCCAGCTTTATCGATCCCATTCATCTAAACGAAGCAGCTAATCAAAAAGTAGCCGAACAGCTTTACTACGCTATTGCTAGCTTTTCTAAGATGCAGGTTACACCCAAACAAGCACCCACCCCAAAACCCGTAGATCGAGATCGATGAAAGAAAAAGTTTTACAGCTTGATGATGATATAAACACCGATGACATTATTCCTGCACATCGGACAACTAACCCAGATCCAGAACATCTAAAGCGTTATGTTCTAGAACACATAATCGGCATCGATACTTTGTTAGGGTACGATCTAATAGAAGCAGGAGAGAACTTTGGCTGTGGTTCGAGTCGAGAGTATGCACCCGTCGCTATCAAAGCTGCGGGAATCAAGCTTGTTCGCGCTCATTCTTTCGCCGAAATTTTTTGGCGCAACAGTATTAATATTGGCTTAGATTTGGCAATAATTGGTGACACTCAAGATAATCCCCTAGTTAGAGCTATTTGCGCAGCAGGAGGATTGACAGCTTTTAATCAACAACGGTTACAAAATAAAATATCTGTCCCCAAGAACAATACTGCACCTTGTCCGATGACAATGGCAGAGAAGATGTTAGCTAAAGCTTCGGGGAATGACTATGTAAAGCCTGGAGAGGTAGTGTTTGCGAAGGTAGATTTGGCGATGTCCCATGATGCGATCGCAGCACCCGTATTTCGGCTTTTTCATGATTATTTCGGTAAAAATGCCCAGATTTGGGATTCTAGCAAAGTAGTTTTGGTAGCCGATCATTTTATTCAAGTCAATGATATTAGAGTAGATCCTCAAGCGATCGAGCTTTACCAGGATATGATTGATTTTGCTCATCAACATGGCTGTAAGCTATTTGACCTGGTATCCCCTGGGGAAGCATCAGGAATTTGTCATGTTTTGTTACCAGAACAAGGTTTAATTCGCCCAGGCATGATTATTGCGGGGACAGATTCCCATAGCTGCACCTATGGCGCATTTGGTAGTTTTTCCACTGGTGTAGGCACTACCGACATGGCAAATATTTTAGCTACAGGAGATATGTGGATTCGTGTTCCAGGGACAATTGTTTTTGAGCTTTCTGGAACACTACCCGAATATCTAAGTGCTAAAGACATCATGCTGTTTATTCTGGGCAAAATTGGCTGTCAGGGTGCAATTGGTAAGGTGATAGAGTTTCGGGGAAGCATTATCGAACTGCTATCTATTGACGAACGGATGACTCTAAGTAACATGGCGGTGGAGTGTGGCGCAATGTGTGGTTTGATTGCCCCTGATGCTGTAACTGTTGAATATTTGAAAGATAAAAGTAAATCTGAATTTGACACTGTAGTCGGTGACAATGATGCAGAATATGACCACATATATCAGTTCGATCTGAGTAACTTAGAGCCACAAATAGCCTGTCCTCCAAAACCTGATCAAGTGTTAAATATTAGTGAATTACCTGAAACACCGATTTCTTTGGCTTTTATTGGTTCGTGTACAGGAGGTAAATTAGCAGACTTAGCTCAAGTGGCAAAGGTATTAGCCAACCAGCGTATTAACCCAAATGTGCAGATGTACGTTGTTCCTGCTTCGCAGTTAGTTCGTCAACAAGCAGAAGAATTAGGCTATTTTGATATTTTTAGACAGGCGGGGGTACAAATTCTCAAGTCTGGTTGTGGTGCCTGTATTAATTCTGGAAAGGGAGTTCTAGGCAAGCAAGAAGCAGGTATTTATGCTACTAATCGTAACTTTACAGGACGTACTGGCGATCCAACTGGTAAAAATTATTTGGCTTCCCCCAGAGTAGTTAGTATTTCGGCTATCAAAGGCAAGATCAGTGATAAATTAGCTTAATTTACTTGAACCCAATTTGTAGCTAACTTGTTAGGATTGTTGGTTGTTACTTTTCAATTCAGGGTAAGCAACAACACTATTCAATTTGTGCTTAATAACTTTAGGTTGAGCGATTTTATGTTTAATTGTCTTGTCAAGTTTAAAAATAATAGCTTTTTAATTAAACTTATCGCTTTATTAATTATTAGTTCGGGAATGAGTCTTACTGTATTAGCTCAAGACACTATTAGTGAGGTAAAATTATCTCCTCAAGAACAAACTAAGTTAAATCAAGGTCAAGTAGTACTTAAAGGCAGCAAAGGGAAATATGTCGGAGAAGTAATTGCCACGGGCAATGTGAATACTGCTTGGGAAGTATTGACTGACTACAATAATTTTCGTAATTTTCTACCAAATGTTTCTGCAAGTAGAATAGTTAGAAATGATGGCGATCGCAAAATATTTGAACAGGTAAACAAGGTTGATTTATTCTTTTATACTGAAGAGTTTACGGTACAGATCGAGTCATCGGAAATAAAGCCACAAAAGATAAGTTTTAAACTGTATAAAGGAGACTTAAAACATTTATCAGGAAGTTGGCAAATTAAAAAAATTAATGCCAATAAAATTATGGTTATTCATACTGTTGATATTGTACCTAAAACTACTACAGAAAAGGCTTTCTTTTATGGAATTTACGAAAGTTCTATCGAAAAAACATTAGCAGCGATCGCAACAGAAGTTACTAAGCGTTCTAAAAATTAAAATCTTTTAATTCTTCTATTAATAGTGATTCTGCTTCTGCTTCTGTTAAATTATTAATTTGGTTTAAATCATTATCTATATCAATACTTTGTTTTTTAATTTCATTAAACATAATTTTCAATAAATAATCAGCTAAAGAACTTATATTAGAATAGTCAAAAATAATCGTAGAAGACAATTTTAAATCGTAACCAGACTGGAGTTTATTTCTTAATTCTACTGAGCTTAAAGAGTCTAATCCTAATTCAGAAAAACCTAATTCTAAATCAATTTGCTTGATATCTTTTCCTAATATATTTCCTACTTGCTGACTAATTTGTTCAATTAATAAAGCTTTACGCTGAGAACCTTCTACACTTAATAACTGCTGTTTAAAATCGAGATTAGCTATGGATTCAGCTTGAGCAATAAGTAAATGATCGTAAAAAGATGTTACAGGATTATTTTTGCTCCAGATATTCCAATCAATCGGAATTACGCCAATTTGTGCTGGAGAATGTAATAGTAATTGCTCTAATATTTCAATTCCTTCAATGGGTTTAATACTGCCAATTCCTTTTTGTTCTAAACTTTCTGTTATCTCAGTACCAGCTGCTAATCCTGTATTTTGCCATGCACCCCAGTTAATAGCGATCGCCGGTAATCCTAAACTACGACGACCATGAGCTAAAGCATCGAGAAAAGCATTAGCAGCACAATAATTGGCTTGTCCTGGCGAACCGACTAAAGAACTAGCTGAAGAAAACAAAATAAAGCTTTCTAAGTCATATTTTTGCGTTAAAAGGTGTAAATTCCATGCTCCCTGAACTTTAGGCGCGAGAACCTGGCTAAAGCTTGACCAATCTTGTTTTAAGATAGTGCGATCGCTTGTTACTCCAGCACAGTGAATGACTCCGCGCAGGGGAGGTAGTGTTGATTCGATTTGTGATAAAGCCTGGGCTAGTTGATTTGTATCAGCAATATCTGCTTTAATAAGATTAACTTGGGTATCCCCCTGTATTTTTTGCAGCTTGCCCTGTAATTCGGGTTTTACTGCGCTACGTCCAAGTAAAACAATATTTTTTATTCCTTTGGTTGTTAACCATTGGGCTACCTCTAAACCAATTGCACCCAAGCCACCCGTGATTAAATATGTGCCGTCGAAATGATGGGGTGACGGGGTGACGGGGTGACGGGGTGACGGGGTGATTATAATTTTCCCCTGGTGTTTCCCCTGCTGCATATAGCGAAAAGCATCAATAATTTTATCGCTGAGGAATACAGTATAGGGTAAGGGTTTTAAGTTCCCTTTGGTAAATTCCGATCCGTAGGCTACGCGAAAGCGTAATCGCAATTCCCTAAGCATCTGTTGAATTAATTCAGGACGATCTTGGGTAATTCGCCACAGATCGACAATAGAGTAATTAATATTTGGTTTAACTTTAGCCACATCTTGCTTAGACCAAATACCCTGCTTACCTATTTCGATAAAATGCCCGCGATCATTTAACACGGACACACTTTTAGGGATAAATTCACCTGACAAGGAATTAAGCACCACGTCTACACCTTTACCATCGCTGGCAGATACAATTTCCTCAGCAAAATCCAGACTGCGGGAGTTCATAATATTTTTTACTCCCATTGACTTAAGTAATTCCCATTTGGGAGTTGAGGCAGTAGCAAATATTTCTGCGCCTTGCTGTTGGGCTATCTGTATCGCAGCCAAACCAACACCACCTGCTGCTGAGTGAATTAAGACTTTTTCCCCTGGCTGTATTCGCGCCAAATAAATAAGAGTATAGTAGGCAGTAAGGACAGTTACGGGAATAGTTGCAGCCTCTTCATAGCTGAGAGATTCTGGTTTAGGGATAGCCAGCAGAGAATTAACGGTAAGATACCGACTAAAGCTATTATTTGAAATAGCAATTACTGCATCTCCAAGTTTAAAATCGTTTACTTCTTTACCTAATGCGGTAACTATTCCTGCACATTCTAAGCCCAAGAATTTCGTCTCGTCGGGATATAAATTTAAAGCAACCATCACATCACGGAAGTTTAAACCAGTTGCTTTAACTTCTATTTCTATTTCATGATCTTGAGGCTGTTGTCGGCTAATTGATTTCCACTGTAAGCTATCCAATTTACCAGGATCATTAATCTCTAACTGCAAATTAAATTCAGTAGAGTTTTCTCTTCCAGTCTCCTTATCTCCTTGTCTCCTCGTCTCCCAGTCAAATCTAACCAACCTAGCTACATAACGCTGATTATTTTTATAGCCAACCTGTTCATTTAATACCGCGCAGATTTCCTGGAAGATAGTCTCTGCTTCGTTGTTTGTAGAATCGCGATCGAGATCTATCCCTACACATAGTAACTCAGGATGTTCTAGTGCGATCGCTTTTTGCATCCCCCAAAGACAAGACTGTTTTATTGCCGATGTCATTCGATAGTTATTTACAGGTTGGGCATTACGGGTAACAAACCACAAGGGAGGATTATCATTGTGTTGTATTAAAGCCTGTACCAAATATAAATAACTTTCACACTCTCGCCAATCTTCGATCTCATCTAAACTCCAAAGATAAATAACCCCTGCTAGATCTTGATGTTGCTGTATTAAACTTTGAAATGCTTCAGGGTTATCTTTAATAATATGGCGGGTAACAAGACGACATTGTTGCTGCTGTAATTCTAAAAGCGTAAGTAACTTGTTACCCATACCTGTACTGTCGGCAAAAATCAACCACGTACCAGTTTTGATAGCCAAAGAAGATTTAGATGATAAAGGCTGCTGTATCCATTGCTGCTGATATAGCCAATTTTGCCAACGAGGTTGGGAATTTATTGCTTGAGATTTCAAGCCTGTGAGTTTGGCAATCAAATCGCCGTAATCATTATATAGCTGGATTTTGGCTGACAAGCCTGTGTTATATTTACTGTCTTGTTCTAATTCTAGATAACTCCAGACTTTATCCCCTGGCAGACTATACAAATCCAATTTATCCAAGCCGACAGGAATATAGGTTGTGGTAGACAACTCGCTTGGCAAAGCTGCAAATAATATTTGTAGACAAGAATCTAATAATGCAGGATGGAAATGATATTCCTTGCTGTTTAAATGATTTGGTAATTCAATTAATCCTAAAGCCTCATTTTCATTTGCCCATAATTGTTTTATTCCCTGGAAGCTTTTACCATAGTTAATCCCTCGTTGCTGACACTGTTGATAGTAGTGAGTAACGTCTAACTCTAAATTTTTAAATTGAGATTTAATAGCTTCTAACTGTATATTTTCTGTGGTTTCTAGAGGTAAAACTTGACCAGAACTATTTAATTGCCATTGTTCATTATCATTATCAAAACTGTAAACTTTACAAGTTGCAGTATTTTGTTCGGGAGACAAGATTAACTGAATTTCAGGTACATAACTTTCTTTTATATAGAGAGGGGAATCAATAGCTACATCTTTAATAGTTAGTCGGTTAGTTTTAAACTGAAATACTCCAGATGCTATGATCATTTCTAAATAAGCAGTACCAGGAAGGACAGGCTTGTTAGCCAAACAGTGATCTTGCAGCCAAGTAATACTATTAGATTGGAGGTGAGATTGAAATATTGTTTGTTTTAAAGGAGAAGATAAAGGCTTTCCTAATAAAGGGTGAGTAGTCTGTAGCGTATTATTTTTATATTGCCTAATAATGTCTGGTTTAGGGATATCAAACCAGTGTCTTTGTCTTTGAAAAGGGTAAGTAGGTAAAGATATTTTTTTACCGTTATAGTTTTTGCTGACTTCTGACCAATTAATATCTATTCCTGCAATATATAGCTGTGATAATGCCTCTAATATTTGTAGCCAGTCATCATGTTTAGGATTAAGACTATGCAAAAATAGTTTATTATCTGAAATACTTTGCGCCATTCCTGTCAAAGTTGGTTTTGTGCCGACTTCTAGAAATATACTCACTTGCCGAGCTAAATATTTAATACTTTTGGCAAATTGAACTGGCTTTAAAATATGATCTATCCAATAAGCAGGAGTGCTTACAGTTTCGTTAGCCAATTCTCCAGTCAAGTTAGAAACAATTGGTATCTGTGGTAGAGAATAATTGATAGTTTTAGCAACTTTTTCAAAATCCTCTATAATAGGCTGCATTAAAAGAGAATGAAAAGCATGAGATACATTTAATAGTTGAGTTTTTAACTTCTGTAACCGTAACTTTTTAGCAATATTATTAATATCAGCTTGTAAACCAGACAAGACTATATGCGATCCATTGTAGGCAGCAATATTTATATTTTTATTTAAGACAAAATCTATTTTTTCTTGATTGCAAAAAACAGCCAGCATTGCGCCATTTGTTGGTAAGCTTTGTATTAGCTTCGATCTGGCTGAAACAAGTTTTAAAGCATCCTCAAAACTAAATACTCCTGCAATACAAGCAGCTACATATTCACCGATGCTATGACCCATTACTACATCAGGTTTTATTCCCCAAGATAACCATAGTTGCGCCAGGGAGTATTCAATCGTGAATAATAACGGTTGGGTGTATTGGGTTTCGTTAATTAATGATTGTCTATAGCCATTTGCAGATAAGCTTGTAATTCCAATCTTTGCGTCTTCGCGTCTGTCTTGGTGAGCGTTCCCTTGCGTCTTTCGCCGACGCGGGGTCTCACCGCTTTGCGCGAGATAATTTTCATTCAAGTCAATAAATACTTCCAGCAATGCTTTATCATAATCAGGCTGTAGAATTTCCAAACAGCGATCGCAATTCTCTCTAAAAATAGGTTGAATATCATACAATTGTTGTGCCATGTCAACATATTGTGAGCCTTGTCCTGCAAACAGAAAAGCTATTTTATGATTATGCTGAAGCTGATTTCCTATAGACACTTGGTTTAATTTGTCGGCTAATTCTTGTTTATCTCTGGCAACAATACCTAGCCGATAATCAAAGTGATGTCTACCAATATTACTGGTAAAACATATATCTCGTAGGGGCGAAGGGCTGTTCGCCCTTACATAATCCTGATAGCTTTTTACTAACTCCTGTAATGCGGTTTCAGTTTTCGCTGATAGGGTTAATAAATATCCTGGAAGCTGTTGCTTATTGCTTTTTTCTACAGTAAACTCTTCTAAAATTAAGTGAGCATTAGTACCACCAATACCCAGGGAATTTACTCCAGCACGACGGGGATAGTTATCAGTTTTCCAGTCTTGTAACTGAGTATTAATATAAAAAGGACTGCACTCAAAATCTATCTGGGGATTAGGATTATTAAAGTGTAGACTAGCAGGTATTTTTTGGTGATATAAACAAAGGGTAGTTTTAATTAAGCCAACTATCCCCGATGCCATCTGTAAATGTCCCACATTGGTTTTAACTGAACCAACCGCACAATAACCTGTTTTTCTGGTATCATCATGATATGCTCGGGATAATGCCTTGATTTCAATGGGATCGCCTAGCTTTGTTCCTGTACCGTGTGCTTCAATATAGCTAACAGATTGCGGTGGTATGTCTGCGTATGCTAATGCTTCGGCTACTACTCTAGTTTGCCCATCTACATTGGGAGCAAAATAACCGACTTTGGTGCCACCATCATTATTAACTGCCGATCCTTTGACAATTCCATAAATGCGATCGCCATCTTCTATTGCTTTATCTAATAGCTTCAGCACCACCATCCCCGCGCCACTACCAAAGATCGTCCCACTTGCTGACTCATCAAAAGCGCGACAGTGACCATCAGGAGATAAAATCATTCCTTCTTGGTATAAATAGCCCATTTTCTGCGGAGAGTGAACAGAAACTCCTCCCGCTAGGGCTATATCGCATTCAGAGTTGATTAAGCTTTGACAAGCTAAGTGAACTGTAACCAAGGATGTAGAACAAGCGGTTTGCACATTTACACTAGAACCTGTAAGATTTAATTTATAGGATGTCCTAGTAGTAAGATAGTCCTTGTCGTTTGCCGTACTGACTTGAAAGCCTCCCATTGAGCTTAAATTCATTACCTGCAAGTCATCCTGTTCATCAATACTGTGGCGGTTGGGATAAATATTATTAAGCAAATATGTATTAGTTGCTGCACCACCGTAAAGCGCGATCTCTCCTTTGTAAGTAAAAGGATCGTACCCCGCATCTTCTAAACTTGACCAAGCGCATTCGAGGAATAAACGCTGTTGCGGATCTAATAATTGCGCCTCTTTGGGACTATAGCCCCAAAAATCCGCATCAAAACCTGCTATGTCGTCGAGAATTGGACTAGCTTTTACGTAGTTGGGATTATTGAGTAATTCAGCATCAACTCCAGAGTCGAGAATTTCGCGATCTTTAAAAAAGCTAATGGACTCTACACCATTACAAAGATTATGCCAAAACTCCTTTATATTATTTGCCCCAGGAAAACGACAGGACATCCCAATAATTGCCACGTCTTTATTGACTGTAGCTTGACGGCGTAATTCTCCCCGACGTTTACCCTGCTGTACTGCAACAGACTCCCGATCGCAGTTGAGATAATTAGCTAAAGCAGAAATAGTAGGATATTGAAATAACGTTACCGCAGATAGATGATTATATTCAGGCGTTAATTTGCTCAATACCTGCATCAGTAATAGAGAATTACCGCCTAACTCAAAAAAGTTATCGTTTACGCTTACGGTAGCCAAATTTAAAACTTCTTTCCATACTTCAACCAGTTGTTGCTCGATCGCATTACTTGGCAACTCCTGCTGACTTAAATCTCTTTGGTTAAATGACTCGGCAACTTCTTCTGCTACCTTATTAAATTCTCCTGCTGCAAATCTTTGACCAAGCTGGGATCTTTGAATTTTACCAATCGCCGTTTTGGGAATAGCATCTTTAGTAACGGGGATAATATAGGCTGGTGCGACTCCTATCTGCTCAAAGACTGCTTTACGTATTTGATTGATTAATTCTCTTAGCTTGTCTTCCTTCTGGTTGGTATTAAAAAAGATTGCTATTTGTTCTTGCTCGTTACTGTCTTTTACGCCACAAGCCGCCGTATAAGAAATAGTAACATTGACGATCGCTTCGACTACAGTTTCGATATCATGGTTGTAATAGTTAACCCCGTTAATAATCATCACGTCTTTTTGACGACCAGTAATCGTCAGTCGTCCTGCGCTCAAAAAGCCTAAGTCTCCCGTATTGAACCAGCCATCAGCAGTAAATATCTCTTCGTTTAATTCTGGCTGCTGATAATACCCCGCCGTAACCGTTTCGCCCTTTACCTGTAACAAGCCTATCTTTCCTTCGGGGACAAGCTCATTTTTCTCATCCACAATTCTTAGAGATATTCCAGGGATAGGTGCGCCTACTTGCACAAACTGCCGATTCATATTAGGATAAAAGTCATTAGAATGGGCTATTCCTGATGTCGTTTCTGACATTCCATAGCCAGGACTAACTACAGAAGATTTTAAGCCATAGGGTGCGAGTAATTCTAAAAAACGCTGAGTAGTTTGACCTACAACCGCTTCTGCACCATTGCCCATCCAGCGCAAACAGGACAAATCCCAGTTATGTTCTGCTGCATCTGCTAGCTTTTTATTAACTAAGTTATAGGCAAAATTTGGACTCCAGGTAGCGGTAACGCGATATCGATCGATCAAATTCAACCATTGCAACGGATTTTGGAGAATTAATTCGCTTTTGACCTGAATTTGCCCACATCCAAGGTAAACCTCAGTCAAATGAAACATTACTAAACTAGCAACGTGTTCTATGGGCATCCAATTTAAAGTAACATCCTGTTGAGATAGATTATTTACTTTCGCCATGCCGTAAACACTAGCCAAAAGATTACGCGCCGACAACATTACTCCTTTTGACTTTCCCGTACTACCAGAGGTAAACAGCAACAAAGCTAAGTCGTCTAGCTGACTACAATGCCAATTACTGTCAGGTTCGTTAGCCAATAAGCTCTTGAGTGCGATCGCTTCCAAATCTTTGATGTCGCTGTCGGTAATAATTAAAGAAGACTGGCATAGTTCCCACGTTTGATGTAATTTGCTGCTATTAAAATTCAAATCCACACTTAAGGGAATTGGCACAAATCCCCCCAAAAAACAGCCCCACAAACCAGCAAAAAAATACCGAGGATCTCGCAGATACAAAATCACCCGATCCTGTGGCTGTAAACCTTTTTGACGCAATCCGCTTAAAATAGCTTCAGCTTCTTGAAGTAAATCGCTGTAAGATAAAAAAATCTCTGTCTTACGGTCACTTTTAATCGTGATTCCTGTTTCGTAAGCTGCCGCGCGCACAAGAATTTCTGACAACGAATTCATGGTTAAAACAGAACTTGGTAAAGCATCCCCGTGACTAATAGACAGATTAGCTGACTCTTGTTCTGACAACTGATTCATAGATGACACCCTACTCACTCACTACCGATTTATCAAATTTAGAGTTACTTTATAGCAAATTGTTGTGATTAAAGGTAAGTTTCCAATCAGAGTGCATCTAATTTAATAATCCTACGTATTATGTATTGCTATTGTGATAATGTTTGGTGATGAAAACGGTTACACTTACTATTTTTGACGAAACCCTCAGAGATGGCGAACAACAGGTTGGCATTTTTTTTGATGAAAAAATTAAGCGTACTCTAGCTGACTTAATTATCAAAACAGGAGTACATCATTTGGCTTTAATGCCAGCCATTCATCATACAGAAGCTAAGTTAGTCAAAAGTTTAATTGACCAAGGATCTAACAAAACTATCGTCGCCTCTACCATGATGGGAGAGAGTTATATAGACGAGTCAAAAGAGTGTGGTGTAGAGACAATTATACTTTTCAATGCAGTCAGCGATCGCCTATTATGTTTAAGAGATCCTCAGTTGCGCTACCAAACTAGTCAGGATCTAGATCCCGCAACAATTCATCAAATCCGCCAACGAATGCTAGACAAAGTTTTGGCACATCTAAAATACGCTGCTGCTAAAGGTTTAAAAATATGTTTTGCCGCCGAAGATGCCAGTCGTGCTGATTTTGACTTTTTGGTAGAGTGTATTACAAAATTACAGCCTTATCTTAAGCAATTCCTACTCTGCGATACCGTCGGCATTCTTACCCCTGAAAATACTAAGCTTTGGATCAGAAATTTAATCGAGTTTACTGGCAACCAAACCCCTTTGTCTGTCCATTTTCACAATGATCGCGGTTTAGCTTTAGAAAATACTATTCAAGCAGTTTTAGCTGGGGCGACGGGCATTTCGGGTACGTTTAATGGCATTGGCGAAAGAGCGGGGAATGTAGCACTAGAACAAGTTTTAAATGGCTTAAAACTGCGCTATGGTTGGCAGGTAGCAGGAATAAACTACGATGCTTTTACTGAAGTGACTGACTATCTATCCAGTCAGGGATTTACTGCCAATACTCCTTATTCCCCCGCCAGCTTGCGCTATGAAACAGGAATTCATGTAGATTCCTTATTTTGTGACTCCACTAGCTACTATCTTTTCCCTCATGGTCAACCTGAAATCTGGTTTGGCAAATTTAGTGGTGCGAGTAACTTTAAATATTTATTTGAGCATCATCTAAACCAGCCTCTAAGCAAAGAAAAATATCAAGAGTTTAGGGAAAAAATAAAAAATCTTGCTATTCAACAAAAACGCTCTTTTTCTGCGGAAGAGATCTTGAAATATCTAATTTAACTCCTTTAAAAAAATGGTTTAAATTTTTGAAACTACATCCATCGCCCTTTTCCACTGAACATCTGGATAGCGATCATTATCCAGTGGTTGATTTTGAACGCTGAACATACTGTACAAATACTGCATAGCTTGCCACTGCGGGTACATCTCTTCTTCTCCTTCTGGGTGTGCTGCTCGATCCCTTTTGTTTGAGGCAGAAAAATCTTCCAAGCTTCCCATCGGCACGAGTTTAAATTTTGTCTTTTTAACTTCTTCGCCTAGAGCAACCAATTCGTTTGGACTAATCTGGAAGCTGGCGATGCGTAGAATTTTTGGAGTTGTGGAGTCTAACGCTGTGGCGGCAGTATAATCTGCCGTATTGTCCATCGTCGAAAAGTCTATTTTCCAGTCAGGGTTATTTCCCCAATAAGCAACACTGCGATCGTTTGGCTTATAAAGTGGCGTACCATAGCTCAATATATTTGCAAAAGCACCATTCATTATAGAGGTTGCAGCAATTGATGATTTATCCAAGTATTGATGAAATTCTTTTCTTAAATCGAAATTCCTATTTTCACCTTCAGACATTTTGGTAAAGTCAGATGAAAAATCGGATGGAATGAATCGGGGTACGCCAGCAGCGATCGCTGCATCTAGCAATAGCGTTTGGGAATCTACGATTACATCGTGCAGCCCTGCCAACGCAGAGACAACACAGGACACTCCTTGACAGGCACGTTTAAGCTCTTCAGCATCTGACATATTTACTGCAATGACCTCCGCACCAAGTTCGCTCAGTTGCTTGGTTTTTGCTGGGTTGGTTTCTTGGCGACTAAGAATATGTACCTGCGCCCCTCTTTTGATCAAAGCTTTGACGATTCGTTCGCCTAGATTACCTGTTGCGCCTGCTACTAAAATTTTTTGTGACATATTTTTTCTCAGAATTTGACTTTTGTGCTGTGTCAGTAAATATCGCTCAAAGTTTGCTTATAAGCGGAGCGAGTCTGGTAAATCAACCCAGTACATTCCAATCTTCTGGAACACTTGCTTAAATCCATCAGGAGAAGTGGGTCTCTCGATCCCTGGTGGTGGTAGAGTACGCGTCAGTGCTGGCTGACTTGTTTCAACGATCATCTCCTCGAATCCACCAGGCGTATAGAAGTTGAGAATTTGTGCAACCTCACTATCGACACGAAATGAATGAACTGTACCGCGCGGAATTGAGATATAAAAGCCATCCTGAGCCTTCAAAATTTCATCACCTGCTTGAAAAGTGATTTCTCCTTCTAGGAGATAAAACCCCTCATCTTGATCGTGATAATGAGGCGGTGGACCTGAATTTTTAGGGCAAAACTGTTCTAGCAAGCAGTAAGCACCTCCAGTTTGCTGACTGCTGGCATGAATGAGCCACAAAATGTCTACATTCCAGTATGCGGGAGCATCTTCACGATTTGATAAAAAAGGAATGGGTGCGTCTGGATGATTCATTAAATACCTTGATTGAACAATCTACAGAAATCTTAGGAGAAATGAAGCCTGATTGTCTTGGACGATCTTGCTTTTCGCTAGTACATTCTTGTGATCTAGCGAATTTGGCTAGGTGAAATACCAAAATGACGCTTGAAATGACGGTTGAGATGACTTTGATCGACAAAGCCGACCTGATCTGCAATGTCAGCGATCGATAGATCTGTACTCTTGAGCAGTTGTTTCGCCAGTTCAGTTCGGCATTTGAGTAAATACTGATGTGGGGTCAATCCTGTCGATTGTTTAAACAAACGGCTAAAGTAATAAGGACTCATCTGCACGATTTCAGCCATCATAATTAGGCTAAGATTCTGCGCTAAATGCTGATGAATATATTCAGTCACTTGTCGTAATCGAACCTGGGATAATCCATCAGAATAGCTTTTAATTTTGGGCTTTTGTGTCGAGTAGTGCTGTAGCAAATGAGCAGAAAGTGCGGTTGCCATTGATTCGGTGTAGAGGCGATCGCCTACACCCTCAGATTCAAGATTTGCTTTTAGAGCAATCCCAATTTGATAAATTAGCGGGTCATTTAACTTAAATTGGGGTACAACCTCAAGTCGATCAGAATCGACCACGCCCGTCGCGATCTGCTTCATAAATGCTGGTTCAAGGTGTAGAGAAATAAACTCGATTGAATCCTGTAAACGAACCAACACAGGAGTATTTGCAGGGGTTAAACAAATATCGCCGTTAAAAAAGCGATCGCCTCGTAGATGACCATTTAACAATTGCTCTTTGAGTACTGCCCTGTGATTGAGATGGATTGTGATAAGATGCTGCGAAAAATAATGCTCAGGGGTCTCAAAGGGTTTGGGGCATTTGTGGTAGCTAACTTTAACTCCATTCCAGAATGCTTTTTGACCAGAGAGAATTGGCGCACTTGGACTAATTTTTGAAATGGATTCGTCGCTGGCAGCATCGAGTATTAAGGGCTGTTCTCTAGTCATGGTTTTTATACTGGCTGCTGAACTCTTACCAAACTTAACAAATACTTGAGTCGGAAAGCATTTTCGCTTATAGTACTCTTTTTAAATTACTAAAGACATCCGTCATTTTGGGGGTGCAAGAGGCGATACATAAGTAACCTTTGTGAACAGGATTTAGTGTCAGCTAGTTTTCGGGTTATTATTTGTTAGGCTTATCATAGTAATTAATAAATAGTAATTTACAAAGTATTGGTTTTAATCTATAGTAATTTTTAGAATAAATTTAAGTAAAGTACTTAATTTTCAACCAGCAGTTATAACTACATCATCTATTATGCAGATATTTAGTGAAAGTATCTGGCTAGTACCTTGCTATGCACTAGTCGGGACGACATTAGCCTTAATGTGGTCGCCAGGAATTATTAAAAAAACTGGCTCTAGACCAGCAGGATATATTAATTTAGTTATAACCTGCGTGGCATTTGCCCACAGCATCTTGGCTTTACAAGCAGTTTGGCAGCAACCAATCCAAGAAATAAGATTTCCTTGGCTAACTGCAGCGGGTTTATATATCTCCTTTGATATCAAAATCTCTGCAATTACCGTGGGGGCATTAGTTTTAATCACAGGATTAAACATTTTGGCACAGCTATATGCCGTTGGTTATATGGAGATGGACTGGGGCTGGGGGCGATTTTATGCCTTGATGGGCTTCTTTGAAGCGGGTTTATGTGGTCTAGCTTTATGCAACACTCTCTTTTTTAGCTATGTGTTTTTAGAATTGCTTACCTTAGCTACCTATTTAATTGTCGGCTTTTGGTTTGCTCAACCTCTGGTAGTTACAGGGGCGAGGGATGCCTTTTGGACAAAGCGGGTAGGGGATTTATTGCTGCTGATCGGGATAATATCTCTTTGGTCTTTTACAGGTACTCTGAACTATGACGACTTGGCAGAGTGGTCAAAGGTGGCTAGCTTAAGTCCATTAACGGCTAATTTACTCTGTTTGGCTTTGATTTCTGGACCTTTAGCTAAATGCGCTCAGTTTCCTTTGCAGCTATGGCTAGATGAAGCGATGGAAGGACCAGTTCCCGCCTCTATGCTACGTAACTCGATTGTGGTAGCAACGGGTGCTTATGTGCTAATTCAGCTACAGCCTGTGCTGGCACAGTCGGCTATTTCCAATTTGGTGATGATCTGCGTTGGTTCATTTACAGCCATTAGCGCGTCTCTAATTGCGATCGCCCAAGTAGATTTTAAACGCACTTTGTCTTATTCGGTCAGTGCCTATATGGGCTTTGTCTTTATTGCCGTAGCAGTAGGGGTAAACCATGCAGCCCTACTCTTGATTTTGATTCATGCTGTGGCAATGACTTTGTTATATATGAGTGCTGGCTCGATCATCATCAGCAACATTACCCAAGATATTACGCTGTTGGGCGGTATATTTGGTTGTCGTCCCGTGAGTGGAATTACATTTCTAGTTGGCGCTGCTAGCTTGATTGCCATTCCTCCTTTAGGTGGTTTTTGGGCATTGTTGGAATTAGGGGATTATTTATTGGATGTGCAGCCTATCTTGTTAGGGGTATTGGTATTGGTAAACGGTTTAACTGCGTTTAATTTAATGCGGGTATTTGGCTTAGTCTTTGGGGGTAAAGTTCAAGCGATGAGCAAACGTTGTCCCGAAGTTTTGTGGGCAATGATCTTGCCGATGACTATCTTAACGGGAGTTGCCCTGCATTTTCCTTTTATCTTGCAGCAGTTTGATTTATTACCAACCTGGGCTAATTTAGATCGAAACGTAGCGTTACTTTTGATTGGTTCAAGCCTTACGGGTCTTAGCTTGGCTGCATTTTTATATCTCAAAGAACGCAAGAACAAACCTGTAGAGTTAGTGCCAACTTTTCTACAACAATTACTAGCCAACGATCTCTATATTCAGGACATATATCGTTTAACAATTGTCAGTTTAATTGGGGTAACTTCTAAAGTTGTGGCGTGGTGCGATCGCTATATTGTGGATGGCGTAGTCAACCTGGTGGGAGTCGGTACTTTGTTTAGCGGTCAGGCTCTTAAATACAGCACTTCTGGTCAATCACAGTTTTATTTTCTTTCCATTGTGCTGGGAACTATCTTGCTCGGCTTAATGTTTGCTTTAACAATTTAAAACTATTATTTTTCTAAAAACATGAAAGACAATTTTTCAACCTCTAGAAGAAAACTATTACAATACGGAGCGATCGCTCTGGGAACAACGGTTGTAGCCAAGAGCTTTATCGGCAACTCCGTTCTTGCTGAGTCTGCCGATGACGCTCCAAAAGCTACTAACGAAAATATTACTCCTGATGAAGCATTAAATATGTTGCTCGCAGGCAATAAAAGATTTGTGACTAATCAACGTCAAAATCCCGACCAAGATGCCAAACGTATAGCTGAAGTCGCTAAAGGGCAATTTCCTTTTGCCTCGGTTCTTGGTTGCGCTGATTCTCGTGTTCCTGTAGAAATCCTTTTCGACCAAGGATTTGGCGATATTTTTGTGGTTCGCGGTGCAGGAAATATTGCCACCCCCGAAGAAATTGGCAGCCTGGAATTTGGTAGTGCTATAGCGGGCGGCAAGTTAATTTTAGTGCTTGGTCATGAAAATTGTGGTGCTGTAACAGCAGCCGTTGCAGGTAAACCAGTCCCAGGAAGTATTGGCAGTATTTTGGCAGCAATTCAACCAGCTATTAAAGAAGGAGATAAAACTGATCAAAACTATCTAACGGAAACTATTAAAAATAACGTTTTGCTCCAAATTAATAACTTAAAGTCATCCCCATTACTCTCACAATTAATTAAGGAAAACAAGTTAAAAATTGTTGGTGGTTATTACGATTTGGACACAGCAGAAGTTCAGATAATTACTTAGCTCACTATTTTATTTATTATCAAAACTTTAACTCATGCTTAGTTTTCTAGTTTGGTTACCTATAGCAGGTGCATTGCTCGTTGCTTGTTTACCTAACAAAAATCCACAATCAACACGGACAACAAGTTTAGTAATTAGTGTTGTAGCATTTGTGCTTTCTTTGTTATTAATTTTTCGCTATGACTTCCAAATTCAAGGTATACAATCAAGCGAATTCTTACCTTGGATTGAGGTTTTAGGACTTAATTACAATTTAGGAATTGATGGCTTATCTCTCCCCTTGATCGTCCTTAATAACTTATTAATTTCTTTAGCTATTTACAGTAGTGATTTAGCTCTAAAAAATGAAAAAAGTTTTGCTAGACCCAAACTTTTTTACAGTCTAATCCTAATTTTAGCAGGCTGTATTAATGGGGCATTATTAGCACAAAACCTGCTATTGTTTTTTCTCTTCTATGAAATCAAGCTAATTCCTACCTATCTCTTAATTAATATTTGGGGAGGAAAAAATCGTGGCTATGCAGGCACAAAGTATCTGCTTTATACGGCATTATCTGGTATTTTTATTCTGGCTGGATTTTTAGGAATTGCCTTTTTGACTGACAGCAGCTTTGACTATGAGATGGTTCAAACTCAAATATTACCCTATGGCAAACAGCTAATTCTTTTAATCACCTTGATTATCGGTTTTGCCATCAAAATTCCTCTTGTTCCTCTACATACCTGGTTGCCCGATGCCTATACAGAATCCCCAACGCCAGTGTCGATGATTTTAGCTGGGATACTTTCCAAATTAGGAACTTATGGCTTAATCCGCTTTGGTTTGGGGTTGTTTCCTCAACTATGGAATGATGTTGCTTTTTGGTTAGCTGCGATCGCAACTGTTAGTGCTTTATACGCTTCGTTTGTGGCTATTTCTCAAACTGACATCAAAAAAATGGTTGCGTATAGTTCCATTGCCCATATCGCCTTTGTAGTTTTAGCAACGGCAGCAGGTACTTCTATTGCCATATCAGGAGCAATTTGCCAGATGTTTGCCCACGGGTTAATTGTGGCACTGTTGTTTTACCTAGTCGGGGTTGTAGAAAACAAAACTGGCGATCGCGATCTCAGCGTTCTTAATGGGTTGATGAATCCGCAACGAGGTCTACCCGTCATTGGTGGTCTGATGATTCTTTCCGTCATGGCAAGCGCGGGTATACCTGGTATGGTCGGTTTTATTGGCGAATATATTTCTTTTCAAGGAAGCTTTACCGTATTTCCTACTTTCACGATACTTTGCTTAGTTGCTACAGGTCTAACTTCGGTTTACTTTGTCATTCTGCTTAATAAAGCATTTTTTGGCAAAATTGACTGTCGCCAAACGACCGTTGTTTATCCCAAAGTAAGATTAGCCGAACGTTTGCCCGCATTTATTTTGGCTTTCTTAATTGTCATCTTGGGAATACAGCCAGCCTGGCTAACGAACCTCACCGAATTTAGCATTATTGCTAGTCATCCAATCAATACAACTATTGTCGCTCAAAAATAAACAGTAAGGGCAAACGGTCGTTTGCCCCTTCACAAGATCGTCTTTCTACCTCAAAAATTATCATGACTCAATCTATAAAAACAAAATTACCACCTTCTAACCATCAATTCGCTGACGTGATCCAGCGTTTAGAGGCAGGAGGTTCGATGCTGCCTGATACCCCCGAAAACTTGATGCAGATCATTGGTATCTATAAAGCTTATGCTATCCCGATGGATTTTTATTGGCGGGATCTACTTTATATTGCCGAACGAGTTTTCTTAAATCCTCTGCCTTTTTTCAAATACTTTTTGCCCCAAAAATATCTAGACTTACCCAATCACTATGCAGGAAAAGATGCAGATCTTGGAGTCTGGCGAGGTGAAGCATCGGCACACCCAGAACTATTAGAGTTTATCGCCCAGGGTGAAACGGGAAAAATGCCCAAGCTACTGCATCATCTCAACCACGATCGCATTAACATGGAGTTTGCTGAAGCCTGTATGCGGGCAATGTTTTGGCATGAGGATACAAATCCTAAGTTCAACGCTTATCTAGATAGCGATGAATATAAAGCCAATGCAGATCGGGCAATTAAGGCATACTTTAAAAACAACCCTGTAATGTTGGGAATGTATAAGCTCTTTCCTGATATGTTTCTCGAACAGGTACGACAGCTATCTTACTATTCTAATTTAGGTCTATTTTGGGAAGTGATGTGTCCTGTGTTTCTAGAAATGTCCGATCTCTACGACGAAGGTAAAATGACCACCGTCAAAGAGGCAATGGATTTTCTAGTTAACGGCATCTTTGCAGTAGCAGGTAGACCAATTTACCATCATGTCTATATTGGAGATGAATGCTTTGAAATCATTCCTAAATCCCAAGGCTTTACCTGGTTATATGAGGCTGCATTGCCTTATGTAGAAACTGTTTTTTATCGCACTTCCCCCTTCCGTGGCACAAAATCTTATAATGCCCAAGCCAAGCAAATACCAGAAAATCAAGCAGAATTTCACTATGGCATTCTTTACGCTGATGTTATCCCTGTAGGCATGGCGGGAATTCCCCCTACACTGCTAATGGATGATATGTGGCATTTTCTACCCGACTATCTGGTGGACTATTACAAACAACATTGTCGTGGTGAAGATGATATGCTGGTGCAGTTAGGAATTACTTTTCAGCGATCGATGTACAATGTTACTTCGGCAGTAATTCAAGCCTTGCGTCAAGCTTTACTATATCCTCTAGACGATACTAATCCCGAACATTTAGCCAAGAATCGCGCGTTTTTTACGGCTCAAATAGATCGTTTTTTACGTGATGAAGCTCGTTTGCAAGATATTCAAAGTTCCGAATATCGTTAAAAAATATTTGCTTAAAGTCAGAAGTCTATTCTAGTAAGGTGGGCGATCGCCATTCCCCATCTTTTTTTCTATTTATCGCCAAATATCGGCTGCATAATACTGCCAAACCTTTTCGACCTCTGGTTTGATATAGGGTCACTACCTACTACCTACTACCTACTACCTACTACCTCTCAACGATAAATTAGAAGGTACGGAAATTAATTAGAATGACTATACTTAGCTGTTATTATGTTTCTCAAAAAGATTGCAGATGGTTTTCACATCCGTCACCATGGCATCGCCGATGAATTGAATACTCTGTATAGATCTTTCTCCTGCTTCGTCATTTCCTGCACCGCAGGCATCAATAACTAATACTGGAATATAACCGCGATCGCTGCCATGACGGATAGTCGGTTCTATGCCTATTTCTGTGGCTATGCCGACAATGGCAAACGAGTTAATTCCGCAATCCCTGAGAGCAATATCGAGAAATGTTCCCTCAAAAGCTGACATGGTAATTTTGTCAAAGATTACTTCAGAATCAAGGGGAGCTAATTCGGGAATTAATTGAAAACTCTCACAATCTCGTAAAAACCAAGAATTAATTTCGGCAACCTTATTAGTTCGCTGCCACATCATTGCCTGGCGCAATTGAGAAATTCCTGCTGCTTCTTGAGGCAAAGACAAATGACGAGCAAAAAATACTCGAAATCCTCCTCTTCTAGCTGCTTCTAATACTTGCAATACTTGTTTAGTAATACGGTTAGTTTTTTCTGTTGGTAACTGATTCATAATACCAACCTGCATATCGTAAACTAGCAATGCCATCTTATCTGGAGAACATACTTCCTCTAGGTTTTGTGGGATTTCTAATCCGTAAGCGCGTTCCATATTTTTATCTCGAAACTAATTATCTTTGATGCCAATATAATAATCTTGTTTGCTCATTTGGTTAAAGTCACCTCGCGCGATCGCTAAAAACTGCATAATTTACATAATTTAACTGTGTAATTTAGCTTAAATTGCTTTTACTTCTGGCTGAATAAGATTGAGAACTGTATAAGCATCATGTCCTGAAAAGAGCAATTTAATGACTATCGCAGCAGCAGGTTCGAGCATTCGCGCATATTTTGAATCGCCAATGTCTTTGGCTTCACAACCTACATCTTCAATTAAGGTAGCAATTTTTTGTTTAGCGGGGTCGTTGTCTCCGCAATACATTACCACCAGAGGGCGATTATCGAATACTGGAGGATTCATTTGCCATACTTTCGCTTGGCACATATTGAAGGCTTTGACCAGATGAGCCTGGGGAACAACCCTGGCAATCTCTTCCAATAAAGACTTGCCGTCATACGTTTTTGCTAAAAAATTAGATGTATCTACTGGATTATTGATATCAAGTAAAACTTTGTCAGCTAAAGCATCACTCCCGCCAGCAGCATCGATCGCTTCAAAAACCGCCTCATGGGTAGTCGCTAAAACTACAATTTCGCCGAATGATGCAGCTTCAGCTTCTGTGCCAAATTCAACATCTGTGCCTAGTTTTTTAGCTAACTTTTCAGCTTTTTCTAGGTTGCGTCCACCAATAAACAGCGAGTGCTTAGTAACCCATTTAGAAGCTAACGCTTCAGCCATGCTTCCGTAGCCAATAAATCCAATTTTCATTGTTTTTAAAACCCAAATCATTACTTTTAAATTGATATCTGTAGATTAGTAAAATTGATTATATTAGTCAAACAAATGTTATAAATGATATACATCAATTCTATCGATATTAGAACTGATTTGCATGAATATTGATTACTCCAGCCTTCGCCAACTCGATCTCAACTTGTTAATTGCTCTGGACGTTTTGATTACCGAAGCAAGTGTAACTAAAGCAGCAGAGAGGCTTGATTTGAGTCAGTCAGCAATGAGTTATTCTCTAAAGAAATTGCGAACTATTTTGGATGATGATATTTTGATTCGCACATCTAGAGAAATGGAAGTTACCCCTTATGCAAGGCAAATAAGCGATCGCCTTCGGCAAATTCTAGAAGAAATTCAAGCAACTTTACTAGAAAAGGAAGCTTTTAATCCCGCCACCAGCAGTGAAACTTTTAGAATTGCTACGAGTGATTATGTAGAAGCCACAATCGGGGTCAATCTTTTACCGCAGTTAGTTGCTCAAGCACCAAATATACGCATACGGATTAAACATTTAGAAAAATCTACCGTCATGGATGCCTTGGATAACAATGAAATAGACTTGGCAATTAATCCTTGCTTAAACCTCAAAAGTTGGCAGATTGAGGAAAATTTATATCAAGAAGAATTTGTTTGTGTCTTTCGAGGAGACGACTTAATAACAGAGATATCTTTGGCGGATTATTTAGCGCGATCGCACATTCTCGTATCTCTGCGAGATGATTTTCAAGGAGAAGGCGATCGCATTTTAGAGCTACAGCAACAATCTCGCCAAGTAATTTGGTCTACAACTCACTTTATGACAGTCCCTTTTTTATTAGCCAATTCCGACTGTGTGGCATTGCTACCCAAGCGGATGGCTCAACGATGCGCCAAAGCGATGAACTTAAAGATCTTACCTCCACCCATGCCTATTGAAGGCTTTACTGTATCTATGGTTTGGCATCAGCGTCATACCAATAATCTGGCACATCAATGGCTACGACAACAAATTATTGAGGCGATACGAGACGTTTAATCTCTATTTCAGCGATCGACAACAATTAAATTAATTGTTCCATTGTCCATTAATTAAACTATCCCATCAAAATAACATTATCAATCACATGGATAATGCCATTGTCGGCTTCAATATCTGCTGCAATTACTGTGGCATTTTTTACTTCAAAAGCATCAGCACAATTAATTGAAATTGGCGAACCTTCTACAGAATTTACAGAATCTACCTGACTCAAATCTGCTTTGGTTAATTTCCCTGCAACCACATGATAGGTTAGTATTCTGGCTAATTGAGGCGGGTTTTGAACTAAAGTTTGAACTGTGCCTGGAGGCAGCTTGGCGAAGGCAGCATCGTTAGGCGCGAAAATGGTAAATGGTCCTGGCGTTTTCAAAGTTTCTACTAAATTAGCTGCCTTGACCGCAGCGACTAATGTACTAAAACCCTCTGTATTTACTGCAATATCAACAATATCTGCCATATTATATTTTAAAAATTTAGGATAATTATAATACTTTTTAGCATTGTCTTTTTTACTCTTTCCAGGAAAGATCATAAAATTACATAACGTATGAAGGTGCAATTAAATATCAAATGCTTAAATCATCAAAAAAGTAATTTGCCTAACTATGGAGATTTTAATCGTTGAAGACGAGCGTGAGATAGCCCAAATCATTCAAGAATGTTTGGTAGCAGAAGGGTTTTCTTGTTGTGTCTGTCATGACGGTGATTCAGCTTTACAGCTTTTTGCTGAACTACAGCCTGATTTAATTATTCTCGATATTAGACTCCCAGGAATAGATGGTTTAGAAATATGCACCCAAATTCGCCAAAAATCAGTGGCTAATGACCCTTATATTTTGATGTTGACTTCTAGAGGGGAAGAAATCGATCGCATCATTGGTTTGTCTACAGGAGCGGATGATTATTACATCAAACCTTTTAGCCCTAGAGAATTAGTTGCTAGGGTGCGAGCTTTGTTACGTCGTCGTTTGCGAGAAAGCGATCGCCTGGGATTAATCAAGACCAAATCTTTTACCATTGACCTAGAACAACACTGTATCAATCGCCATTTAGATCCTGAATCAATAGAACAGCTAGATTTATCTTCTTCTGAATTTAAGCTCATGGCTTTATTTATCAAACATCCAGGCAGAGTTTGGGAAAGGGGACAGCTAATCGAAAAGCTCTGGGGTGATGATTTCTTTGGAGAAGAAAGGGTGATTGATACTCATATAGCTAGACTACGCAAGAAAGTTGAACCCCATGCCAGTAAACCAATCTTCATTCAAACTGTTGTCGGCGTAGGTTATAAATTTGAAGACTTATAGTCATTTTAGCCAGAGCAAAATGAGAAAGCTGAATTTACAGGCACGACTTTTTTTCTCCCATATTTTGGTAACTGTCGTAGGGGTGACAGCCTCTTCTATAGTGGGGAACTTTTTTTCCCCCCGATTTTTTCTATTTCAGGTCAGAACTTTAGAAGAAAAAGACTTAAGTGTATATACTGCCAATTCTTTGCTCTTAGAAGTATTTAAGACAGCTTGGGCTAGAGGTAATTTTTGGTCATTTTTAATCGGTACTTTAGCAGCAGGAATCCTCAGCTATTGGATTGCCAAGCGGATTGTCCAGCCATTAAACCACATGGAAAGTATTGTTGATAAATTTGCCAACGGTAAGTTTGACGAGAGGATGTCCCATTTAGAAATTACTGAATTAGATCGCCTGGCTATGGGTTTTAATCGTATGGCAGCTAGTTTAGAGGATGTAGAACAGAGAAGGCGAGAAATTATTGACGACCTTACCCATGAGTTGCGGACACCTCTGACCATAATTCGTGGCCGTTTAGAAGAAATTGCCGATGGTATTATTCTGGCTAACTCGACAATTTATGCTCGGCTAATTCGTGAAACCAAGCGTCTTCAGCGTTTGGTTAACGATCTACAAGAACTATCTCAAGCCGAAGCAGGAAACCTGGCTATCAATTTGCGCCCAGTAAACCTGCGCTCTATTCTTAATCCCCTAGTAGAAAAGTTTAGCGATCAGTTATTAGATAGCGATCGCACTTTAAGTTTAGACTGTTCTAATCATTTGCCCTACATCATGGCAGATAGCGATCGCTTAGAACAGATTTTAGTCAATTTGCTTAGTAACGCCATTCGCCACACTCCTCAAGGTCAGATCACCCTCAAAGCTTGGTTTGATATCGATCGAGTCTGGATTTCCCTGACTGATACTGGCTCTGGAATTCCCGAAGAAGAATTAGCTCATGTGTTTCGACGTTTCTGGCGATCTTCAAAATCCCGCTCTCAGAAATATGGTGGTACGGGTATTGGTTTAGCTATCAGTCGCCGTTTGGTAGAGCTTCATGGAGGAGAAATATTTGTTATCAGTCAGTTAGGAGTAGGCAGTACTTTCAAATTTTTCTTGCCTGCTAGAAGATCTCGTCCCCAGGGCGCGTCATCGTCTACTAAATACCCAAAAGCTTAATATTTTATGGATACGAACAATTCAGTTACAATCTTAAAACAAAGAAGAGTCAAATTAGGGCAACTGATTCAACATCCAGTTATTTTATGGTCTAGTAGCCCGATCAGTCGCAACTTTTCTGCCAATAAATATCCTTTTCGCGCCAGTAGCCACTTTTTATATTTTGCGGGATTATCCTTAGCTGATGCTGCTATCCGCATAGAAGGCGGCAAATTAGAGCTATTTATAGATAATAATTCACCTTCTCAAGCAATCTGGCATGGTGCAATGCCTCAAAGGGAAGAAATAGGCGCAATGATTGGTGCAGATTTAGTTTATCCTTTGGCTGAGTTAGCTAAAAAAACAGAAGCTGCTGCAACTATAGCCGTACAGGAGCAAATCACCTACCAGCAGCAGTGTAAACTACTAAATCGTCCCTTAGCATTGTTCGCTGGTGCTTCAGGAATTGATTTGGAATTAGCACGAGCTATAGTCAAATTGCGATCGCATCACGATGATTTAGCATTACAGGAATTACGATACTCTGCTGCTGTATCAATCCAAGCACACAAAGCAGGAATTCAAGCCACCAGACATTCTTCTACTGAAGCAGAGATACGAGGGGCAACCGAAAGAGTAATTATTGCCCACAATATGAGTTGCGCCTACAATAGCATTGTTACCGTCCAGGGAGAAGTTTTACATAACGAGTCCTATCACAATAAGCTACAGCCAGGAGATCTGATCTTAGCCGATGTCGGTGCAGAAACCCGTAATGGCTGGGCAGCAGATATTACCCGTACCTGGGCATCAGGCAAGTTTTCTAGCACCCAAAGAGACATTTATGAAATAGTTTTAGCTGCACACGATCGTTGTATTGCTAAAATGTACCCTGGCGTGGAGTATCAGGATATTCATTTATTAGCTGCTAAAATAATTGCTGAAGGTTTGGTAAGTTTGGGCATCTTGAAAGGTAATCCTCAAGATTTAGTAGACATGGATGCTCACGCACTGTTTTTCCCTCACGGTGTCGGACATTTACTTGGTTTAGATGTTCATGACATGGAAGACTTAGGAGACTTGGCGGGATATGCACCAGGGAGAGAAAAGAGCGATCGCTTTGGGCTAGGCTATCTTAGATTAAACCGTCCTTTAGAATCAGGGATGTTAGTCACTATTGAACCAGGATTTTATCAAGTCCCTGCAATTTTGAATCATTCTGATTTTCGTACCAAATATCAAGATGTAGTTGACTGGGAACGTTTGGCACAGTTTAGTGATGTAAGAGGTATCCGCATTGAAGATGATGTTTTGGTAACGGATTCTGGTACAGAAGTTCTAACTGCACAGTTGCCAACTCAGATAGAAGATATTGAAAGTTTAATGTTATGAAACGTCCAATTGCTGAAAGAAAACTTCAAAATTAGGAGATAGTAGGTAGTTTTCTTTGACTACAAACGACTAACTACCTTCTAGCTCGATGCGCTTCATCGACAATGACGCATTAGTATTTCATTGCCAACAAGAAATCAATTATCTCCAAACCAGAGGTAATTAAATCTTTTAATTCTCCTTGCCATTGCAATACTAAAGGTTTAGGAGCAATGACCAATACGGGTTTATCTCCATGTAAAGCCATTAACAATATTCAGCTTCCAGGCTGTTTTACTTTCATTAGCACTACCCAAAAAGCTGGTTTTACTGCCGTCTGAGTAGGTGATAACTCCTGCTTTACCGTGAATTAATCCAAAAACTTCATCGGGGAGTACTCGCACCTGCATTTTACTCTGAGTTAAAAAATTAAATAGTCTGGCAAAGCGAGGATGTGACTGTTGGGGTAGTTTTTCAGGTTCAGCAGCACACCAAGAGCGTCGAATTGCTTGTTGACCAGCTTTAGCTGTTTCTATATCTTGAACAGAAAGATCGGAGTTACAAACTACTCTAATCGTTCCGTCTAATTTTTCTAGTGCTTCTCCTGCTACTTCTAAAATACTAGAACGAAAGAAGCCAGCAATGCGATCTTAACTTATCGCCCCCTTAAGTTTTTGGTTGATCAAGTCTTTGTCTAATCCTTTCCGCCGTGATGAATAACGTCGCATTTTTTTTAGTCAAAAGCCAAAAGTCAGAAGTCAGAAGTTTTATTTTTATTTGCTTCTATCTGTCAACTCTTTGATTATGCGCTCTTGCTCTTCTAAAGGTGTATTTGCTGGTACTACAATCGCGTTGGGGCGAGGACGACTAGCAAACTCATCCCATGCTTCTCGATCGTCTCTGTGAGCTAAAACGTATTTTCTTAACTCTTTGAGAGTCATAGCCTGAAAGTTAGGTTTCGACAACTTCATACCTCCATTTGCCATCACTATAGATGGTGATTTCTATGTTTTCTTGTTCTCCAGCAATAATAAAAATCTCTTTCCGCTTTGAATAATATCGAAACAAGTAAATTGGTCGATAGAAATTTGATAGCCATTGAGATAGCACTATTGCTTGAAGCATTTGGCTTGCTGTTGGCAATTATCCTCCTTTTATTTTATTGAATATTTAAGACAGTTATACCAATTGGATCAAAGAATGTTATTAATAGTCAATAGCGATCGCATTTTCAACATCAATGATAATAATGCACACATTGATGCCAGTCGTAAGTTTGAGTAATTAATGATCGCCATACAGCTAAAAATTAAAAAAAGTATCAACGTAAGCATTAATAATTGCCTCGCCAAAAAAGAGACTTAATGCACCACCCAAAGCCAAAAAAGGACCAAAAGGCATGGGTTGTTTCTTGCCAATTATACCCAAAGCGATCGCGCCACCGCCAATAATTGCACCAACTCCACAGGCGATAAAGCTAGAGACTAAAACATACTTCCAGCCAATCCAAGCCCCAATAGTTGCCATTAGCTTACCATCCCCATCACCCATTGCCTGTTGTCCCAGCATGATTGTACCCAACAAAGCAATAATTTCTAGTAGCCAGATCCCTGTAGTCGCCCCACCAACACCAAACATTAGTTGGTTGGCTATTCCCCGCCCTTGTGCCAGATGCCAGCCTAAAATCCCTTGAAATATCAACCCCAAAACCAATCCCGATTTAGTTAAGGGGGCAGGCAAAGTCATGGTGTCTAAATCAATCAAAGATAAAGCTAGCAGCCAGGCTAAAAAAGCACAATAGCCAACGGTTTGGATACTGTAGCCAAACCGCCAGAAAACCAAAGCAAAGATTAGTCCTGTAGTGGCTTCAATGATTGGATAACGGCTAGAAATTTTAGTTTTACACCAACGACAACGCCTCCGAAGCCATAACCAGCCAAGGACGGGAACATTTTCTGTCATACCTAGCTGATGCAAACAACTAGGACAGCGAGAAGGGGGATGTACTAAAGATATTCTCGCAGGAACACGGTAGATAACTACATTTAGAAAACTGCCAATACAGGCACCAAAAGTAAAAGCAAGACTAAATGCGATCGCGTAGCTAGCCGAAAGCATCGCTGTAGCCAGCGTTTCCATAGCTTAATAAGAAAAGTAAATAAATAATTAGAAATATGAGTAATGCTAGGAAATACTAGTTTTAATAGCCGTTAGCTTCGATTTGCTTAATAGGGATAAAACATTCTCTTGGTAACAGCACTGGCTTATGTTTAAATGCTAGCTGTCCTCTATGGCTATCTCGATTAATTACTATTCCCATAGGTTGGGTATTGGCTGCCACACCTAGACTATAGTAATTTCGATAAATGTTTCTAGCTGCATTGATCAAAGTAGGATCGAAAAATATCATATTCGGATCTTCGGATTTAGCTAAATTATTTTTGCGCGTAGATGGTGTAGAGTTCATTGGACAATCCCTCAAAAGATACCTCTAAATTTAACCTAATTTTTTTGAGAAGGAAGACTAAAAAGATTAATTTATGTTACTAAAATTGGCAATTGTTAAGTTGTAGAGAGTAACAGCCAATTAATTCATTTGTACCTCTTATTTTGCTGTTACAGCATCAGGGTACAAAACTTTAGCTCATAATTTGGGCAACCTAGAACTAAAGTTCTATCTAAGATAACAAAAGAGTACCCCCACTAAAATGCCAAGGATGTAGCGTAGATAGATACCCTCTAAAGAACTCAAAACGAAAACTTGGAACGAAGTAACCTTCTTTGCGCTCCTAATCAAATTAGGTAGTCAATCAAGACGAAATCTCTAGGAAACTAGGCAACAAGAAGGAAAGATGGAATAAGAAGCTAATGCCTAACCTGAACTGATATCAAGTACGGATAATCAATTAAAATAGAATGGCATTTATTAAACAAAGGAATAGTGCCAAAAAAACTCTCTCTGACTCAGCATTTAAGTACACAAGAGCTACTAGATAGATATCGTAACGCTGGAAACGTAATACTGAAGAGCCATTATCAGGTAATCTGGTTGCTATCGACGAGCAAAACTCCCAAACAAGTAGCCGAAATAACGGCAGATAGTCAGACCTGGATTTATCAATTAATCAATCGATATAATCAAGAAGGAGAAAAGGGATTGGGAGATTTACGAGCTTCAAATAGAGGCAAAGAGCCGTTGCTCAACGATGTACAGCAAGCACAATTACATCAGGTTTTGACTAATCCTGCTGCCGATGGAGGACTATGGAACGGTCGAAAGGTTGCTGAATGGATGAGTCAAGTAACAGGCAAGAAGGTTAGTCGAATGAGGGGGTGGGAATACCTCAAGCAAATGGAATATAGTCTCAAAGTACCAAGACCTGAACATTTGGAAATTTCTTTGGTCGAGCAACAAGAGTGGAAAAAAAACTGAATTGTGAATTATCTCGGCTTCAAGCACAATATCCAGAGGCAGATATTGAAGTTTGGAGTGAAGATGAGCATCGTTTAGGGTTGCAACCAGTTTTACGCCGTGTCTGGACAGCAGTTGAAGAGCAGCCTATTGCAGGGGTCAAGATACAATATAAGTGGCTTTGGCTCTATGGATTCGTTCACCCAGAGTCAGGAGAAAATAAGGCGTGGATTCTGCCATACACTAACACTCAATTATTTAATCGAGTTTTAGCAGATTTTGCTCGTGAATTTCAGCTCAATCGCAACAAGAGAGTATTACTAGTGTTAGACCAAGCTGGCTGGCATATCTCTCATCAATTAAAACTACCAAAAGGATTGGATCTGTTCTTTCTGC
The DNA here is from genome assembly GCA_965218345.1 of Waterburya sp. Lineage (GTDB taxonomy): Bacteria > Cyanobacteriota > Cyanobacteriia > Cyanobacteriales > Xenococcaceae > Waterburya. The sequence goes on along the minus strand of CBDCKS010000002.1, from coordinate 1,402,968 downwards.
CTGCTCATTCTCCAGAGTTGCAACCGGCAGAGCGTTTGTGGCCGTTAACAAACGAAGTTATCGCCAATCATACTCCGCGGTCGCTATGTGAGCTAGAAGAGCTACTGGTGATTCGGTGTCAAAAATTATTAAAACAACAAGATTTAGTTAAGGGATTAACTTGCTATCATTGGTGGCCGACGACCAGAGCAGTTTAATTTAACTGTTCATCCGTACTTGATATAAGCTGTAAGCTACAGGCTATCTGCTATCTGCTACTTTTTTCAAAGATAGTCTGGTTGCTATTGAGAATGACTATAAGCTGATAACCTTGAGCGATCGCCTTCTATAGAAACTCGATCTATTCTTTAATTCCCTTAAAAACTAGAAGCAGTTAATTGCACATCAGTATATTGCCAAGCAAATGCAAATTACTGTTGAATTTTGGGCGTTGCACCTTCATGGGATGGTAGAGGCTGACTAGGGGAATCATTAATCTATCTTCTTTATTCATAATCATATATGCGGCAAACCAGGTGCCTTTGTGTAGCTATGCAACGCCAATTATCCAAACTGCTTTTTAGCTTTGTTGTCACCCCGTGAGCTATTCAACCGAACCCGATCTTACAAGTCGTGTCGTAAAATTGTGCCATATTCACCAGTAATTGAAGCTGGAAGTTCTTCTAAAGAAATTAATTCCCAGGTTGTTGCATCATAGGTACTATAAAAAAGTTGAGCTGTTTTTAACTCTAGGTCAACCACCGTAAGAGTTTTACGAGGTGGTAAGTCACTATTGATTAATTTCCTCGCACCCTGTCCTAATGCTCCTGTATTGAGCAATTCTAATTTACCTTTCTTTCCAGGATAATAAGCATGATGATGTCCGCTGATGTAAACTTGAACTCGATTTTGCTGTAGGAGCGATCGCAATTGTGGAGCGTTAGCTAAATATTCCCCTGGCTTATTTTTAGCCGTGGCGACAGGATAAAGAGGTAGATGTCCAATAGCAACTCGTGCTGCTGCCTGTTTGGCTTTGGGGCTAGCTAATGTTTTCTCGATCCAAGCTAGCTGCTGCTGGTCAATATTTTGGCTAGAGGCATCCCAGACTAAGAAGAATATATCATTTTGCTCGAAACTATAGTAAAAAGGAAACTCGGCACGATCTACAAAATTCAAACCTAGTTGATGCTGATGTTGATGCCAATAAGCCTGAGCTAAATCTCTTTCCTGCTCAAAAATCAAAGTCTGTTTTTTTATTGCCCCAGAGCCATCATGATTACCAATAGTAAAGCCAAAAGGAACTTTATCCTGGCGCAGAGGTGCGGCAATACGATCGTCAAAAGCTTGCCACATTGCTTCAATTTGCGACCGCGTCAAAGAAGCTTTTTGACCTGCAATCATATCTCCACCGCATAAAACTAAATCAGGCTGCCATTGAGGAATTAAAGCGATCGCCTGTTCTACTTCAGGCTCATATTCGGTTGAGCCATATTGACTATTAAGATCGCTAATAACTACAATCCGAAAGTCTTTGCGGGGTGGTAAATATAAGCTTTTGATCGGGCTTGCATCAGCAGGATCTGTAGCTTGAAAGAATTTAATTTGACTTTGATTATTACCGGCATTCAAGCACAGACTTAAGATCGATCCCCAGATTAACAGCCAAATAAATCGTTTATAATTGCTCATTCTTGAAAGGTTCTAGTCTACAGGCTTGAATGTGTCGCTAAAATATTATCCGTCTCTTTAATTAAAATCAATTAAATCTAACTAACTGATGTTACACACGCTCTTGATCGGTTGAGACTGGGAAAGCGGTGCGACCCCGCGTCGGCGTAAGACGCAAGGGAATGCGCACCAAGACAGGTTAAAGGGTAAAGGGAAAAAGGTTTGTTTATCTTTTTTTAATCTTTGTTTAAATTCATTTCTCCTTGTTTTGCGTAACGTTAGTAACTAAATAGGACTTATAAAGTTCCCCAAGTATAGGAGATTTGAAAAACGAATACTTATACCAATTCTCAAAAGTAACTGGATAGATGGAAAAATATATTTTAACAACTCAAAAACTGGATGCTCCTATCTAACCCTCATCCTTTACCCCTTACCCATGTCTCTACTCAAGTCTCTCGCTACTAATGATAGATGGTATTAAATCCTAAATGTTTATATTTGACAGATGTTTTTTGGTCATCTGGGTAATTTAAGAGTAAATCACTCGTTATTTTACTAATTCCAACTAAAAAACTAAGAATATGTCAAAGCTGTGGATATCAACCGAGGGACACCAACCGATAGTTGCTGTAGCTCTTCACGACGGTCATGATGTGCGCCCAGAAGTGGAGCAATTGTTAGCTGTTAGCGCAGATGTGCGTAAGCGGGAAGAAGATCCTTTTACGGCTGCCTGGACAGATATTGCCGAGACGCGACTGGTTATTTTGCGATCGCGTTTTGAAGTCGATCTTAATCGTCCTCGCCATCGGGCTATTTATCTCAAGCCCGAAGATGCCTGGGGATTGAAGGTTTGGAAAAAACAGCCTTCTCAGGAAATTGTCGAACAGACTTTAGCAGAATATGATGCTTTCTATGCCCAGGTTGGTCAAATATGTCGGACATTGGAACAACGTTATGGACGCTTTGTGATTTACGATCTCCATACCTATAATCACTATCGTCAAGGAATGCACGCTTCCCCTGCTGAGGAATTATACAACCCAGAGATTAATCTAGGCACGGGGACTCTCAACCGAGAATATTGGCAGCCTGTTGTAGAAAGATTTATCCACGACATGAGACACTTTGATTTTTTGGGCAGGCAGTTGGATGTTCGCGAAAACGTCAAGTTTCTAGGCGGACATTTTGCTGAGTGGATTCATACGCATTTTCCTCATTCTGCCTGCGTGTTATCTATTGAAGTTAAAAAGTTTTTTATGAGCGAATGGACTCATCAGCCAGACATAAGAAAAATGGAAGCTGTGCATCAGGCGTTGAGAACTTCTGTATCGGGAGTTTTGGAAGAATTGCAGCACTTAGCTAAAATATCGGTTTGAATTTATTAAAGAGTTTGTCCTAAAGGATAAGCTTCGCAAATAGTTTGTAGTCTGTCCTAAAGGATACCGCTACGCATATCGTTTGTCCCGTCAAGTCCCCATTCGAGGATAAACGGGATAACATAGTCGGATATAGACTACCTGTTACCTACTAACTACTAACCACGAACTTTTTTATTCAGTAGTTAAAAAATCTTTAGCTGATTGTCCAGATTCAAGATAATTTACCTCTTCTTCGAGGCGATCGCAACAATAGCGAACCAAAGCCAAACCTTCTGATTGCGATATGATGCCCGTAGTGGTCGGAAACTTAGCTAGTAACTGCGCCTCGGTAGTGGTATATTCTCCTAGTTTTGTTTGGAATTGAGATAAATAATTCCCAACTTCACTATCGTTTTGGCAGCTAAATTCTAAAATTGAATCGAGATATTCTTTAACTGCTGTATTTTTAATTCCTTCTGTAACCGCAGCGTATAGTAACTCATTATTTAAATAATCAAATTCAGGTACATTTAACTCTTGACCCTGTAGCTTGAATATTTTGCATCCTGCCTTTGGTCTAACGGTTATGTTTTCTTGGCGAACTCGATTAGCAGCTTCAGAGATTAAAGCCACCAACGCTAATGTTACTTGGGGATAGTTGCTATCTGAGCCTCTTAGTTCTACTGTACCGATAGAATTGAGCCGAATTGGATTCCATCCCGCAGTCAATAATTCACCACCAGAATCTAAAAATAACTGCCGTTCGACACCAGCAAGATCCATTGCCTGTAACCAACTATGGTAGCGATTAAACAACTGTCGAATCATGTCTTGGGTCGTTTCTGCATAGGGTATCAAACCACCTACAGATTGAAGATTGGTATAAACCCCTTGCCAAGCAAAACGTTTGCTGCCCCGATAGTGAATTGTGCGCATGGCTTTGCCAGCTACTTCGCCCTCATAAAAAGGACAGGCGCGAGATAAACTAATAATTGCAGCATCAAATGCAGTAGCCAGATTATAAATACTTAATACTCTTTCTCTCGCTTCGGGAGAAGAACTATAGGCAATACCAATTTGGCGATCTACTACATCATCGGGTAAATCCAAATGAATATGCGTCCCCGTACATTTGGCAGCATTATCAAATCTTCCCGATCCTACAGTGCGTACCTGCAAATGATAATTGGGCTTATTTCTGATGATTGGCGTAGTATGCAGAGGATAGGTAGACAGAGGATATACCCGCAGGTCTAATTTTTTTGCCACTTCTAGTAATATTTGCAGCAGGTCGAGATATTCGGCTGTTAATTCCTTAAAGTTGTTAACTGGGACAGTATTAATTTCGATAATACTTTTGACAAATTCAGGCGCAAAACAATCTTCAGAGCGATCGCTTTGCTTGGCTATGTCCCAGCAGCCTGCTAAAAATTCATCAGCGCGATGGGATAAAAAACCCTCTGGGTCTACGATAAAAAATTCTTGTTCTAGTCCAAGACGAGAATTGTTAAGCATCATACCACCAGCATAATTTTTTAACCTACTGTAATTTGTAGCAATTGTTTCAATCTATATTAATTAGAAAGATTATTGTCTATTGCCAAAAAGATTGCGTGCGATTGCTCCTAATTCGTTAGCTTGTAATCCATCACTTAGATCTATATTAGAAAAATTAGACGATACTTGAGTTGAGCCTGAAGATGATACTACTTTATTAATTACATTTTCGGGATGGGTTTGGAGGATTACTATACCAGGACCAAAAAGTTTAGCTAAAACAAGTCCTTCACCTCCGAATATAGAAGTAAATATACCTCCTGCCAATTTAATCTCATATTTTACCGACTCGGCAAAACCAACAATGCACCCAGTGTCAACATTCAAGCTTTCCCCTCTTTCGAGGTTAATTGCTTTTAGATCGCCTCCTGCGGTGATAAATACCCTGCCACGTCCAGTAAACTTCTGAAAGATAATACCCTCTCCACCGAGAAAGCCACTCAAGCCCAAATTCATGGTAATGTCCAGCTTGACAGTAGGGTCTGAAGCTAACCACGCACCTCTTTGAGCTATTAAACTATAGTCTGGGGATATTTCAACCTCTTCAATCGTGCTTAAGTATGGACTAGCAAAGCCGATTCTTCCAGGCTTATTTCCTTTATTTTCCCAAAGGACTTGAAATAACTTTTCTTTAGTAACTAGCTTTTTAACGGCTGACATAATACCGCCAGTAGTTGTTTTAGCTTCAATGAATCCGTCACTGTAGCAGAATGCGCTGGGTTCTGCCAAAATAGACTCTCCTGGTTCGAGAGTTACTTCTACGCCTTTATTGTTGTCAGTATATGTAGTCACTTTGAATCCTAAAAACTGGTTTATAGTCTTTTCTATAAAGCAAGGAGAGCAAAAGTAGTATAAAATACATAATTATTTGCTACGGTTGAGGGACTTGGGGAATAGGGGACTTGAGCGGAGGAAACGCTCCCGTTTAGGGACGGCGGCTTTTGTGTATGAAACTTCATACACAAAACGCGCCTTAGCTTGTTTCACTCCGCTGTTGGGGACTGGGGGAAGTAACAAGTATAGAGTAGCCAAGGGGTACCCCCCGCAGGGAGTAAAAAGTTTTCGGAAGTAGAGGCAAAATTAACTAGCTATTGGGACAGTTTAACTAGCTGCATATCTTTACTTGTTACTTGCGCGAACTGGAGTTCGCCGCCTTTGCGAAGGAAAGTCGAGATGCGAAACGCATCTGTTACTTGCTAAGAAGTGAATACGCTCCTCGTCACCTGATTCGTATCATTCTTTTTTGGAATTCATATAAATTTGCCCACCTCACAAAGCATGAATCTATTTTAGTAACTCTTCACCACGGCGAAATAATTCCCGCGCATAATCTGTCCATGTACCTTGTCCCCAGTAGCGGAAACAGCTTGTTTCTACTAGCATTACGTATAGCAATGCTTCCTGGTATTCTTTGGTTTTAGTTGTCGCAGGATCTTGAGCAACTAAAGCATCATATTTCTGATGAAACATAGCACTTAGCTGATTCATCGGTTCGAGGACATTTTCGTAACCTTTGACCCAACTAAGATCGTCTGTCCAAGATGCTCCATCCATGTGAAACTGATGATCTGTTGACTGTAGAGTTGCGATCGCCTGTGCCACCTTTTCTGGTGTAGCATGATCGACATCGACTTGTTGCCAAATTTTGTGTTGCCCTACAGCCTGACAAGTTGGATAGTCTTCTGGCTTAACTCCCGCAGCTTCAATTAACTCAATATATTCCGTACCGTTAAGTCCGACAACACTATGATTATCTTTTAGCTCATGCCAAACGGGTTGATAGTCACGGGCAAATTCATTCATCATCACCCCGCCATTTTCCCCGTCAGCAATTTGGCTAACGCAACTAGGTACAGATATATTACCTATTTGCTGTTTTCCTTTGCCTTTAGCTTCATGATATGGTTGCATTTGAGCCACAAGCTTGGTATCCGAACCTTGGGTTTTAATTAGTGCAGTGATGCTGATGGTTTCTCCTTTAGAGTTATGGGCAATTAGGCGATTAGGCAGATATTTATCATCATGGTGTAAACTTGCACCATCTAATCTGGCGACAGAATGTTCCTGTACCAGTAACCAACGATAGCCACACTCTTTAAGAGCTTTGATATATTCATAGAGAGTATCGGGGTTGTTAGGCAGGTGCATTTCGGGAGGAGAAAAGCCTTTAACTCGCCCGAGTGCCTCAAAACCAAAAATGGCTGCAAAGTAATGTTGCCAAGCCTGAATCTGGAGTTTAATATCGGGAATAGGCGTGGAGGGGACAACTGCATGACTCCACATAGTGCCTAGCCATTCAACGTAGGGCTGGTATTGTGAATCAGTAAGTTTCTTGAGGTTGTCGAGAATATCGTTGCGTCCCATTTGCTGAAAACCCCAGAGAAGGTTCCCAGAATAGTCCAGCATAATGCGAGGATTACAACCATTTGCCACTAGTTCGGGTATCCAGTCCCCCATACGGCTATAGCACCAAGCAAATACTCCTGCGTTATGATTGTCCCCATCATTGGGATGTTCAAACATATGTTGCAGATTACATATTAGTTCGCCGTTTGCCCCTGCGGGAATTGTGGGCTGGTGCATATGCAGGGCGCAAGCAAAGCTGGCATTTACCTGCTCAAGATTGATGTTGCTGTGGGGTAAAAATATAGGCTGATTATGATTAACTACCGTAGCGATATCTGATTCCCAACCACAGATGTTGGGTAAACCATTGGTTGTTATTGATAAATTTTGAGGTGCTGTGGCGATGGGCATGATTGTTCTTTAATATTACAAGATGACAGTTTCATTTTATTGATATTAACTGCCATTGGTATTAAGAAGTAACAAGTAATCAGAATAAGTAATTAAGTATTAATGTTGAGACAATTTAGCGATCGCCAAATTACACTCTACTAGCCAGAAAATCTATCCTTATTTTTTCATAATTAAACTACCTATACTTTGCTTTTACGTTGGTAAATTAAGGGAATTACAGATAATAAAGCCAAGAAAGTAAGAGCAAGAAAGAATGAAAGGCGATCGCCTCCAGACATAGCTTTTTCTCCGCTAACTCCAATCCATGTATATGCAAAGCAACCAGGTATCACGCCGACAAAAGTAGCGCCAGTATAGTCAAGCCAATTAATAGAAGTTAAGCCAAATAAATAATTAATTAAGTTGTAAGGAGAAATAGGAATTAAGCGAGTGGTTAAAACAAAATAAAAAGGTTGTTTTAAAACTGCTTTTTGATATTTTGTTAATCTTTTACTTTTTTTAAACTTACGTTGGGCAAAATCTTGAAATAAATAGCGGGCAGTTAAAAAAGCAAATAAAGCTCCCAAAGTAGCACTAATGATTGAAATAAAAGTACCATACCACAAGCCAAAAAGATAACCGCCAACAATAGTTAAAATTGTCCCAGGAACACCGATTACTGTTAACCCAATATAAACAGCAATAAATATAATTTCTATATGCCCTTCATATTGGCTGATAAAGTTTTTAAATAACGTTGGATTGAGAAAAGTTTTCAAGGGCGTAAAAATGCAAAACAGGAAAAACGCTAATAAAGCGATCGCTACAACTATTATCTTTTTGGAAACTGCTATTTTTTTGAACCCAAGGCTAATCTTTTTGAGCATTATTTAATGTTTAAACTAGAGAACCGCCACAACTAGAGCCTGTTCCTGATGTACACCCATAACAATAGTTTGCTGTTCTTATTTCTTTGATTACATCTAAGTTATTTAGTTCTAAAAGTTTAGCAACGCTTAATTGTTCTCGATTGGAAGTAGTAGCTTTAACGTTTTCCATTTGGTTAAAGTCGCAATCATAAACGTTACCAAGATAGTCAATTGATAGCTCATTACGACACATAACATGGCTTAGAGTAGCCGCATTATAATTACTTTCTAAAAATTGCAGATAGTCATTATGAATTTCTTTTCTTTGTAAAAATTGTTTGGTTCTACCAATGGGTATATTGGTAATAGTAAATAAATTATTAAATTTGATTTCAAAATGTTTTGCTAGATAGTTTTTATAATCTTGTTCTAGATTTTGTTGCTCAGGTGTAAGAGAGAAATTAATGTTGGTAGGCAGAGGAGGGTTGTATACCAAATCGATAATTAAATTAGGATCTTTTCCATAACCTAATTGATTTAACTTTTGAATTGCCCGAATCGAATCATTATATACTCCTGCGCCTCTTTGTTTGTCTACATTTGATTCAAGATAGCAAGGAAGAGAAGCGGTAACGCGAAGTTGATTGTTCGCAAAATATTCGGGCAGATCTGTGTATCCAGGCTCAAAAAATATAGTTAGGTTAGAACGAACAATAACCTCTTTATCTTTAGCCTTAGCTGCATTTACTAGCGGACGAAAGCCATAGTTCATTTCTGGCGCACCACCAGTCAAATCCACTGTTTCAATCTGAGGAAAACGATTAATTAATTCGATTAGCTGCTTACATATTTTAGGAGACAATTCTTCAGTACGTTTCGGACTTGCTTCAACATGACAATGAGTACAGGCAAGGTTACATTTTCTACCAAGATTAATTTGTAAAACCGTAATTTTATCCTTGGTTAGAGATGATTCTATTTTTTCAGCAAAGGGTATAATAGACATTTTGATTACTGATTACTAATTAAATTGTGATAAATTAAATTCAAAATATAAGCTTCTTGGCAAACTGTTGTTCATAAAGAATAAGTAAAACATTATAAGAATAAAAATCGGCATAGGAACTAATATATTTCTTTTCAGGGTTAGATAAGATTCTTTCTTTCTTTTTCAACTTTAAAGTAGTTTGATTAATTTTATTCATACCTTTCTTTACATTTTTATTTTCTGGGTCGATTTTTAAATAATTAAATAGATGAATCATTTTTGACTGGAGGACAAAGAAATCTTCATATTTAACTAAATAAACTTCATAAAAATGAAGACGAACTAAATAATTTTTACTTCCAGAATCAAAAAAAGCTTCTTGCTCAAAAGAGGATGCGAGAATATTATCTTTGGTGGAGTATCTTTCTACACCCAAGCATATTTCTGGACTAGAATTTAAGACTCGTCCTAAAGCAGTAGTTCCAGATCTAGCATTACCAATAGCAAATAAATAATTTTTTTGTTGTGAAATGCAATTAGCCATAAGTCTACGGCTATAATAAATTGATTTGATTTTATTATCTAATGTACTGTTTATCTGGCGATTGATTTCTTGATAATTATCGCTCAATTTTATTAGGTATATTTCAATTCTTTTATAAATAATTTTTTGATTATTGCTCAAGCAAACTATTAGTTCAAAACTCTGTTTTCCTTCACCAGAAAAATTTAATGCACATCTCCATCGAGAATTTGAACTGTGTTTAATATTTGGCAGCTTTGCCTCTAAAGCAGGAGAGGCAAAGCCAATTTCCCCTAAAATACAGCAATTGTCTCCGACAAGATAAATCTCTTTGATTTGGTCTTCTTTATCGAGGGCAAGTCCGCTCAGAACAATTGATGGCTTATGATTAGAAAACAACTGATGGTGATCTAAAAATAGCTGATTGTTTTGATGAGAATCCAAAGACAATTCGTGGAAATATGGTCGCCAATCTTCTTTTTCTGACGAATACAACTTTATTTGATAACATATCTTTAGTCTATCGATATCCTTAAAAATCTCTTCTTGCTTAATACCGATTTGCATGGTGTAAAAGTCCAAATAAAAGCGATTTTAACCACAAGTTGGCAAATTGACCTATATCATAAATTTTCCTTTCCTATTTGTCCGTATATTATGAATTATGAGGGCGAAGGAAATAATCTACTACCTGCGTAGATCCTCATCCCTCATCCCTTATCCTTTAACTAACAGCATTCCCCAGGGGAACAACACTCATCATTGCTAGTATTTGTTAGGTTATATTCCGAACCTTTGGTTTCTCTGGCGTGACGAATTGCTTTAGTTTTGCAGTTGAACTCTGGCGCGTCTTCCAAAGGGATATTCTCGTAGGGTGCAATACCGATAACATCATCTACATAAGGACTACAGCAGCTAGTCATAATGTTATAGGTCTTATCGCAGACAGCCATTCTTTCTCCACGACAGAAAACATGACCATCATCATCTACAACCTGTTTCCAAGGACCTTTGTAGACTATAGACTGCTTTCTTTCTAGGCAAACACCTTCTTTCCCTTTATATGCCCGAACAGTCATAGAACGAAATTCAACACCGTCAATTACCTGCCAAGGAGTTTCTTCCCGCTTGAGGATTTCTACACCATAAAAACCTGCATCTTCAAACATCTTGAGAAAGTTGTCTTCTCTAAATGCCCCTGCAATACAGCCACTCCAAAGTTCAGGATCGTTGAGGATCGTAGGAGTAGGATTTTCATCACAAACAATATCAGAAATCACTGCCCGACCACCACGTTTGAGGACGCGGAAGATTTCGCCAAATAGCTGTTTTTTGTCTTGAGGACGAACAAGATTTAAGACGCAGTTAGAAATTACCACGTCTACACTATTATCAGGGATAAGTGGCTCTTGTTGTCTAAGGCGATCGCATTCTGTTTCATATTCGGCAATCTTGGCTACTGAGGTAACAGGATTAGTTTGTAGCCATATCTGTAACTTATCCAAAGGCAATTTTAAATCTTGAATTTTACCTTTGACAAATTTAGTATTGTGATAACCTAGCTTATCTGCCATTTCGCCCTGATATTTCCGCGCCAGGTCAAGCATGACATCGTTAAAGTCTACGCCAATAATTTTGCCAGATTCTGCGACTTTTTGCGCCAAAATGTAGCAATTTTTACCTGCACCCGAACCTAAGTCAACTACAGTTTCTCCCTCATTGACATAGCGAGTAGGATCTCCGCAGCCATAATCTTTGGCAATAATTTCTTCAGGCAAGATTTCTGTATAGTTACCCTCATACTCTGTGGGACAACACAAACTAGGCTGCTGTTGTCTTGCACCCTCTTGATATCTTTCTAGTACGGTAGATTCAATATCATAATCTAGGGTTGTTGATGGGGTTGGCTGTTGGTCAGTTGCAATCTCAGTCACAGATAGCTAATCCTTTTACTTAACTTTAAATATAGAGGTCAGTCATATAGAGTATAGGCTCAATCATTCTTAGTAAAAATATTACTCCCTGATGATTTAATTTTTTACGTTCTATTGTTTTCTATTATTTAAGTTAACTGAGATTAAAGCTTCCTGAGAATATGCTTTGGTAAATCTAAATTTACAAACTAAACATAATCAGACGTGAAGTTAAAACCTTAATGTCTGATTTGAGTACAAATTCACTATATACTTCAGCAAGTAGGCGGTTCATGTTATGGTATCGGCGATCGCCGAATCTTTTAAGCAACCAGAACAATTATTGCCCACTGCGATCGCTCAAGGTAATCTGCGGGAAAGCCGTTATTTAGTCAAAGAGGCTTTATAGGAAGTCTTCTCTCATTTCCGCTTGCAAAGACCGCGCTGGATTGCTTTTTTAACTTTTTTATTCCCTTTTTTATTCCCTTTTTTTTTGCCCTTTTTCTTTAAAGCATTTTTCCTTAGCTGCTGTTCATAATTCGCAGGCGATCGCTAATTGAATTAACCACTTTATTTAACACCATTGCTTTGATGCCACTCCCGCCAATATCTATAGCTAATGTATTGTATCCAAAGAGTCGTCGGTATTGTTCATCAGAAATTAATTATAATCATACAAGGCTATTGATTCATCAGGTTTGACGACAATAACGCGATCGGCAGTAAGGTTGCCTACCACAGCACCCGCGGCAGCACCCCCAACGGCTTCTCCTACACTTCCTTTACCCAATATTTCACCTAATGCCAGTCCTCCAGCAGCACCAATACCTGCATCCTCAGCTACCGAACCTGCTGATGTGTCGCGGGGGTCTTTGACACCTGTTAGAGTTTGAGATTCAGCATTAATACGATAGCTATACTTGCCGTAGGTTACGGCTTGAGCTACATATCGTAACCCACCATCGGCAGGAACATATTTTCCTTCAATAGTTGCACCTACAGGAACGGTAACATTACCGATTGTTCCCCTCGTAGTAGCAATTAAATTATAGTGATAAACACGATTATTGTTGAGATAAAGAGTTTGTTGTTGGGCGCTTCTAGCTTCGATAGTTCGGCTTTGGGCGATATATTGGACTGGTTCTTTAGTTAAGGCGATCGCTGGGGTTATAGAACCGATTAAAAATAGAAAAATAGCCCCAGTAAAAATTGAGCTTTTATTGTGTAAATTCATGATTAAATAATTAAATAGTTGATTGGATAAATTCAACGCTCTTACTGAAACCGTCAAATTGGTTTGTTTAAGAAAGCTGTGGCTTACCACTGCCTACTATTTAAAAATAATACTTTTGCTGGGATTCTTCTTCTCTTTTCTTGCCGTGATTAGTCAAATCTTGCCTAGATTTTTTCTGACTAAGCTTTTTTTGTAATTGAGAACTTAACTTACTGCTTACAGCGCGATCGACAATCCATCAGCGACGTTTAGTTGGTGAATGTTTCATGATAAGGCTCTATTTCACCTTCTCATCCACAAATCATAATTTTTTAAAAGTCACCCGTACACTTCCGCAAAACGAAGGTGCCTGCGGGTGAGCGTTGGTCAATAGCTAATAGCGCAGAGGCGATCGCTAATTGAGTATCCTAAAGAAACGTACCGCCAGAAACTTCAATTCTCTAAGCATTTATCCAGCGATCGCCTTAATTAGTTCACCGTTAATCCACCATCTATGACTAAAGGCTGTCCCGTAATGTAGCTAGCAGCATCAGAACAAAGAAAAACCACGGCTTGAGCGATTTCTTTTGCCTGACCCATGCGACCCATGGGTACCATAGCGTCATAGGTTTCGCTCGTGGTGTCCGTGTCATCGGCGAGGCGATCCATCATGTCAGTTGCAATGAGGCCAGGGTTAACCGCATTGATCCGAATGCCCTGTTTAGCATAGTCAAGGGAAGCCGAGCGCGTTAGTCCCATAACTGCGTGTTTGCTGGCGATGTATGGAGATACCCCAGGAAAACCAATTAAGCCTCCTATCGAGGAATTGTTGACGATTACCCCCAATCCTTGAGACACCATTTGCTGAAGTTCATATTTCATGCTCAAAAAGAGTCCCCGCACATTAATTGACATCAGTTTGTCAAAGTCCTCGATTGACTGTTCGTGCAGGGATTTTGAGGGTGGATCGATGCCTGCATTGTTAAAGGCACAGTCAAGTTGCCCATAAGCTTCAATTGTCTTTTGCACCAAAGCTTTAACATCTGATTCATTTGATACATCCGATCTCACAAATAAACATTCTGCGCCAGCATCGCGAATTAGTGCAGCCGTTTTTTCTCCTTGTTCCTCACGTCTGCCTGAGAAAACCACCTTTGCGCCAGCAGCACCAAGAGCGATCGCGGTTGCTCTGCCAATTCCCGATGTTCCGCCAGTGACTAAAGCCACTTTATTTTCAAGTGTTAACATATTTTTTCTCTAGTTTTTAGTTGAGGTTATTTAATGCCAACTTAAGCTATTAATTCAACCTACTTAAAATGTATTGAAAATCCAATTTTTTATCACTGAGAAGAAGACAAGCGCTCCTAAAAGCTGGCGCGATTGTGTTTACGGCATCCCGTCGGCAGGAAAGGTTAGAGCAATTGCGGGAGCGACTTGCCCCTGCTGCAACCGATCGCCTAAATGAGATTGTTAGAGGCTTAGGGGATTTTGAGAAGGCCGAAACGCCCATTCCCAACTACTCTCTAGCAGGCATCCCAGCCGCCGCTCAACTGATGATGGCAAAGGTCTTGATGCAGGAAATGAAAGATAGTCCTATACGGATTAACGAAGTCCTGATCAACGGCACCGTAAACACCCGGATCTCTGCTGAAAAAGCTCGGCCCCAGTGGATTACGGCTGACGAAGTTGGTGATTATGTGGCGTGGTTAGTTTCAGATAAAGCACATATGGTGCGATCGAGCGTGCCGTACCTAGAAGAACAGGTACGGTAAGCTCGATCGCTTCTCCAGCCGTTCTTTAGCGGCTGCCCTTTGTCCCACAGTATCGCTTTAAAAATCCTGTTTATAATGACGTTAAGCGTTAATTTGCAGCACTAACTTGCCGCGAACATGACCAGTCTGACTCAGTTCCTGAGCTTGACGGGCTTCAGACAAAGAAAAAGTCCGAGCGATATCTGTCTTAAGCTGCCTAGAATCAATCAAGTGAGAAATCTCTTCTAACAGCCGGGTCGAAGGTTCTATACTTATCAATTTGGCACGGACACCTTGTTCTTCGGCTTTTTGCGCATCAGGGGGGCTGGAAAGCGCAACCAAAATGCCGCCCGGCTTCAGCACTGAATAAGAACGCGCTTGAGTGTCACCGCCTATCGTATCTAGAACAACATCTACATTTTGAGCAACTTGTTCAAAAGGCGTAGCCTGATAGTCAATGAATCGATCCGCACCGAGAGAGCGAACAAAGTCTGCATTCTTGGCTGAGGCTGTTCCCAAGACGTGCGCCCCTTTCCATTTTGCTAACTGCACCGCAAACATACCCACCCCGCCCGATGCCGCATGAATCAGCACGGTTTGTCCTGGCTGGAGATCGGCATGGTCAAACAGAGCTTGGTAGGCGGTCGTGGCGACCCCCGGCACCGATGCCGCCTCTACAAAGTCGAGGGTTTGGGGCTTGAGGGAGATCTTCTCAGGTGAAGCCGTTGCCAGCTCAGCATAAGCGCCTTTGTCCACCACTCCATACACCGCTTGACCAATCTGAAACCCTTGGACATCATCGCCCACCGCTTCCACGATGCCCGCGATATCCATTCCAGGTGTGTAGGGCAAAGGCATGGGAAAATTCTCTTTCATCTTGCCTGCCCGAATTTTACAATCAAGTGGGTTAACGCCAGCCGCCTGCACTCTAACCAGAACTTCATTGGGCTGTGGTTCGGGCTGCGCGACTGATTCTAACGTCAGCACGTCTGAGTTACCGTATTGATGAACGCGAATTGCTTGCATGAGATTACTCCTAATTTGTTTGGCTATCTAATATGATTGAGTATCATCATATTTTTTCTCTAGTTTTTAGTTGAGGTTATTTAATGCCAACTTAAGCTATTAATTCAACCTACTTAAAATGTATCGAAAACTCAATTTTTTATTACTGAGAAGAAGATAAGTTGTAAACTCGACTATAGTAGTGGAATCGTTTTTGTTTTAGGATGAGCGTCAAGCTCAAGCACATTCTTCTAAATAATTAAAATGCACTCGCTGTTGGGCGGATAATCACTTCATTAACATCGACATCATCTGACTGAGACACGGCATATAAGACAGTACAGGCGATCTCACCCTCCTATTGACTATCGTTAGCTAATCAGTACTCTTGTCTGCTCTACTATCTTTCTTGCCATCAAAACCGTGCTGCTGAAGCTCGAACAACGCTGCAATTACACTCAAGCTCATAATTACGGTGGCTACTAAAAAAGTTGCCTTGACCCCACCTACCAAAGCTTTTGTCGATGCCGACGCAACTTCCGTAGCCTGACTAGAAGCCATACCACCAGTAAAAGCGACTAAAAGACTACCCATAATTGGTACTCCCATTGTCTGTCCTACAGTGCGAGACAGTGCCAGTAACCCCGAAACAACTCCCATCTTGTCTGGGGGTGCTGCTCCCATAATGGCACTATTATTGGGAGCTTGAAATATTCCTAGCCCGATACCAAAAGGAGCAATTCGAGCAATGTATCCCAAATCGGTCAATTGAGCATCGAATGTACTCAGACAATAACAACCAATTGTCATCAGAATTAGTCCAAGCAGACTAATGATCCTCGAACCAAAACGATCCGATAAAATTCCTGCTAGGGGAGCAAAAACACCTCCCAAAATTGGGCCTGATGCCAGCAGCAAGCCTGTTTTTTGAGTGGAATACTGCATAACTTTTTCAATAAAAAAAGGCAAAATGAAGACCACGCCCGAAAGCACGATAAACACAATTAACTTAGTTGATAGTCCCAACGCTAGCCGAGAATTACGAAGTAACCCTATGTCCAATATTGGTTGAGTGAGATGAGTTTCGACAAAGATAAAACTAATTAGACCGATAATAGCGATCGCGCCACAGATAACTACAGTTTGATTATTCCAACCTCGATTTTGACCCTGATTCATGCCAATCGTAAAAGAGACTAAAGTAAGCATGAGAATTACCGTTCCTAACGCATCGAACTTGCCATGACCCTTGCCCGTTATCGATTTAGGCACAAAACGGGTAATCATGTAGCCTGCCAAAAAACTGATTGGCACGTTAATGAAAAAGATGGCACGCCAGCTTGAAATTCCGATTAAAAACCCGCCAACTGTAGGCCCTGAGGCGATACCAACAGAAACAACACTTCCAAAAATCCCTAATGCTTTACCTCTTTCTGAACTAGGAAAGATTTCGGTAACAAGAGCAGGACCTAAAGCTGCCATAAATACTCCACCTAGTCCTTGCAATACGCGAAAGCTAATGAGAAAGTAGATTGAAGGTGCAAAACCGCACAGCAGTGAGCTAATAGTAAAAATAACCAATCCTAATAAGTACAGTCTCTTTTTACCCCAGATGTCTCCCAAGCGCGCTGCACCCAAAAGTAATGAGGTAATAACTAATAGATAACTGACAACGACCAATTCTGTAGTAGCAAAATTAGTTTTGAAAGCCCTAACCAAGGTTGGCAGGGCAATATTTACTACACTACTATCGATAGTAAACATCAAAGTTCCCAAACTCATACCAAAAAATGCCCACCATTTTCTGCTGGAGTTACGATGTTGATTTGTGTCTTGCTTGGTACTCATCTGTTTTTAAATCTCAACTGACCTGTTTTGTTTATCTTTAATTTGAATTTTAAAACCTCTACAACAAGTTTTGATTTGGTCAGCCAATACAAGTAATTTAGACTTATAGCTTTCTCATTGGTTGAGCTTGATTTGTTGAATCTCATCTCGCGCGACTTAGCGTGAACATCCGTCAACTGAACATCATAATTTAGTCTGATGTAAATTTCTCAAAACCGTGAAAATCTTGAGCGATTCCGTCATGCAGTAAAATGAGACTAATAAAATTGCCATCTGTAGCCCGATTTGTCCCGCTCTAAGCCTCCAGCTGATGAAGCTGGGAAATGTGAACTAAAGACTGTGCACTGATGATCTGCTGCGAAGGCGAGTGCCCAAGCACGGGATGTCTGCGTTGCGTCTGGGAAGGCATCGAACACGGCGTTTAACTCAGGTCTATACACCTGTATCGGATGGTGCATAACATCACCCGCAAAGAAGGCTATATCTCCGCCCGAGCGAAAGACAATCGAGGCATGGGCGATACTATGTCCAGGCGTTGGGTAAAAAGCAAAGCCTTCGATCGGCTCGTTCCCATCGATCTCGATTTGGTCAGCCAGTCCCGCTTCGATCACTGGGTCAACACTGTCCTTTTGGACTGCGAAGCTCGTCTGGTTGCGATCGCTAAGATTCTGAGGATCGCTAAAGTAGTTATGCTCAGCCCGCGCGAAGACATAGCGAGCATTAGGGAATGTTGGAATCCAAAGCCCATCCTCTAACCGTGTGTTCCAGCCTACGTGATCGACGTGAAGATGAGTCAGCAGGACATAATCAACATCCTCTGGCTCGCAGCCAGCAGCACGCAGTCGCTCCAGGTAAGGCGTATCGAGATGGTCGAAGTAGAGAGCATAAGGGCGGTCTTTTCCGTTTCCTGCCCCCGTGTCGATTAGTATTGTTCGGTCGCGATCTCGGACGAGCCAGCTATGAACGCTCATCAGCACATGCTCTTGGTCTGAATCCATTGTCTGTGACAGCAACCCGTCTGGAATCTCGGTTAGCAGTTCTCGATTCCAGTCTGGAAAAAGCTTTGCTGGGGTGAAATTGGAGAGTGACAGGTCGCCGATCCGAGCGATCGTCGCTTGACCAATCTCAAAGACGTGCGGTTCTTTAGTCATAAGTGGGTTTTTGAGTTAGATTAACTGCAATCTAGCTAATTTTCCCTATACTCTTCTTCTCTATTCTTGTCATGACTTCTCTATTCTTGCTCACTGAATGCATTAACTTATTTGGTTGAATCTTAAAAACCGTTTGTTAAAAATTTTGAGGTTTAGATAAAGCCTGTAATTCCTTCCAAGAATAGTGAGCCAGTATTTCATTTTCTCCCTGAGCAATTCCCAAAGTTTCCGCCACTCGTTTTTCTTCTTCTTTGAGATCTTCTACTACTAGATCACCGACTATTTCACCTGCTACCGCACCAGCGATCGCGCCGACGTTTTTCCGCCTAAAGATTTACCCATCGCTGCACTAGCAGCACCCAACCCAGTCTATACCAGATTATTTTCACTTGTTTTGTTTTGTTCTTTTTTACTCATTATGTCGTTGATGAACTGCAAACTTTTAAAATTTTTGTCGGAGATAATAAAAAGCCCTCATTTGAGGGCAAGTAAACTCTGAATTTGGATAGTAATCACCAACGCAAAATCTTTATACAGATAGGACTGGCTCGAACACAGAAGCAATTTTACCACTGTAGATATTCATAATTTCCCCTAATAGTTTGACCGCATCAGCATGAGAACGCTGAAAAAAGTTACGTCCGATAATTGAACCAAATCCACCGCCAGAAGCGATCGCTTTGATGTTATCGAGAAATGCTTCGTCAGTTTCAGTCGCACCACCAGAGAAAATAACAATCCGTCGTCCATTAAAAGCACACTGGACGACATGATTTACCCTTTCTGCTGGCGTAGAAATCGGAATTGATTCGCTTTCGTAGACTTTACGGGCTGCTTCTTGTTCAATATATTCGCTAGGCAACTTAACTTTAATAATGTGCGCTCCCAGTTGAGCAGCAATTTGAGCAGCATAACCAATCACATTGATCGCCGTTTCTCCTTCTTTACTTAGATTTGAACCACGAGCATAAGACCAAATAATTACGATTAAACTATGTTGTTTGGCTGATTCGACATAAGCTCTAACTTTTTCGTACATTTTTAGTCGATGATTAGTTTTCTCCGATAAGTATTCTGTTATTTGCTATTTGCTGCTCAAAAATTTGGCTATTTATCCAAAATAAAATCCTTTACTCAACGATTGACCTGACTCATATCGTAATAGCGATCGCCTACGAAAACTTCTTGAGGGGCAACGACTTCAATTTGTTCTAATTCCTCTGAAGTTAAGCTAATTTCGGTGGCTGCAACATTTTCTTCCAAATATCGACGCTGTTTAGTGCCAGGAATTGGCACAATGTCATTGCCTTGAGCTAATAACCAGGCAATCGCCAGTTGACTAGCCGTTACTTCTTTAGCTTGAGCGATTTGTTTGACCCGTTCGACAACTTCCAAGTTTTTGTAAAAGTTCTCTCCCACAAAGCGAGGCGAATTACGACGGTAATCGTCTTCGAGAAAGTCATCGGGACTTTTAAGCTGCCCAGATAAAAACCCTCTTCCCAGAGGACTGTATGGCACAAAGCCAATACCCAATTCTCTTATGGTGGGCAAGATTTTATCTTCAGGATAGCGATTCCAAAGGGAATACTCGCTTTGCAAAGCACTAATTGGATGCACTGCCTGAGCGCGACGAATGGTTGCCGGGGCAGCTTCAGACAAACCTAAATAACGTACCTTACCCTGCTTTACTAATTTTGCCATTGCGCCAACGGTGTCCTCGATTGGTACTTTAGGATCGACGCGATGCAGATAATAAAGATCGATGGTGTCAATGCCCAAACGCTGTAAGGATGCATCACAAGATTGATGCACGTATTCTGGCTTGCCGTTAACGCCGCGAGAATTTATGTTTTTGCTCTGGATACCAAACTTGGTCGCTAACATAATCTCATCACGGCGATCCTTAATCGTTTTGCCAACCAGTTCCTCATTTTCCCCCTTCTGCCCGTACACATCTGCCGTATCCAGCAGCGTTACGCCAAGATCGAGAGCGCGGTGAATTGTGGCGATCGCTTCAGTGTCGTTGCGTTTGCCATAAAACTGTGACATACCCATGCAGCCAAGTCCGATGGCTGAAACTTCAAGTCCTTGGTTTCCTAGTTTGCGTGTTTTCACGTTGGTTCTCCAATTTGATTCAGTTAAAAAAAGTTTGTTCTGTCAGAAACTTGCGTAGTATGACAGGGTGAGGAATCTGCCGATTTATCTACTTCATTACTTAATAATTATGCCCATGGCTTTCGAGCCACGACCAGACAGCTAATTTGCGATTGCATCACCACCAGCGAACTCAACCTAACCGAGTCCGAGGTCAATTCGTTGACAAACTATGCCGTGATGATTTTGGTAGGGCTTTCTGGTAGCGCGCGATGGCATGAATGCCCATAGCTTAAAAGCTACTGCTGAAATTGCTGTCGAAGATTTTGGACAACAGCTTAAGCAGTATTGCGAAATAGAGAATCAGGATATTTCTCCCTCTAGTTCAAAATAAAATCCTCGATCGCTTTAGCAAAACCTTCTTCTGTATAAGAAGCGGTCGTGTGGGTTGCCTGGTTTTGCACATCTTCGCTAGAATTACCCATTGCCACACTCATGCCGCTAAGCTTGAACATTGGTACGTCATTGGGCATATCGCCGAGGGTAGCAATCTCTTCTAGAGAAATATCAAGCATTTCTGAAAGACGTTTAACTACGGTTCCTTTATTAGCTTGAGGATGGGTAATATCGAGATAATAAGGTTGAGAACGAGAAGCAGAGGCGCGATTGCCTAGTTCTTTTTGGGCAGCAGATTCACATTTAGCTACGGCATCAAGATCGTCACTAACGCCAACAATCTTGACTACATCACTAAGCAAGTCGTCGTAGTTATCGACAACAGTAGGTTCAAACTTAACAGTATTGCTCTCACGTTCTACATGAGAACCATTTTTATCTTGAACATACCAGTCTTTATCTTGATAAGTCCAAACATCTAGGTTGTGATCTCTAATAATAGAAATTGCCTGTTCGGTAACATCTTGAGGCAGACTATTTTGTTCGATGATCGAAAAGTCGGGATTTAGAAATATTCCCCCATTAAAAGCCCCCATCGGTGCTTGAAGATTTAGCGGTTCAACCAGCATTTTCAAACCTAAAGGGGGTCTGCCACTAGTGATAGCAAACATAATATCAGCATCATGCAGTTTTTTAACCGCAGCACAGGCGCGTTCGGTTAGAACCTTGTCAGGCGTAACCAACGTACCGTCTACATCGGCAACTACTAAAGAAACTTTGGTTGATTTACTTGTAACTTTGTTCATTTGAATTGTTTTGAATATTGAGAAATTTACGAAAATTTATGAACCGATCAATTACACATTGACCGTTGACATCATAGCTTCAGGATAGCGAGTTCCTTTGGCTACATCACGAGGTGCAATTTCATCAAGGCGACTAAGACTTCTGGAGTTAATTCGATAGTTTCTTTTGTCCGTATAAAGCCGCTAGATGCAGACTGCGATCGCCTTCTGAAATATCGATGGGTTGGAGGTTAAACCCCGAAGACCATCTTCTTCAATCATATTTTTTAGTTCACCGCTTTCGATTAGGCTACGTCTTATATAGTCTAGCCAAACCGACTGTCCATAATTTTGGAGTTGTTTGAGTGAGTTCATTTTTTTCTTTTTCCTTTAGTATTTACAAACTCAACTACATATTACCTATGTGAAAATAATCAACGTCTACAGCATATAAAATAAGGTTCGATTCAGTCTTCCCTTTTATTGCCTTTATTTGTCAAATCTTGCTCTATTGATAATTTTCTCTGCCCAAATTGATTCGCTCGAATCCTATCAAACTATTATGGGCAGAGAAATTGACATTTTGAGTCGAATATAAAAAATAAAGAGATTTATCAAACACTTTTTATATATTAGACAATCAACCATAAATAGCCGATGTCTTCAACAATAGAACTATAAAATCTATCTAGTTCAGTTAATAAGTTGAAACTTAGCAAGATTAGATAAGTTAGAGCAAGAATAGGGAAGACAATACAGAAAGCAGTTTTATAAACTACGATTACTTGGAATTTTTTTACTTTAAAAGACCGAGTTATTTACAGGAGAAAAAGCTCGTGAAAAAATATCGATGTGATGTATGTAACTGCACACTTATTATTAGCGATCGCCAAGAAAAGAAATTTCGTTTCAACTTTAGAGCAAAGGAGAAAGAGCCGACCGATAGTCAGTACTGTTCTTTGTGCCATATAAAGTCTGGATTGGATCGAATCAAGCCAATAGCAGCATAGACGTTCAAACTAACATTATTTATTAACCAAGTAAGGAAGATATTACTTTGGAATCAGACTCTAAATCAAACATCCTATCTTCTTCTATCGAACTAGCTGACTATACTTTATCTAATCGAATGGTGATGGCACCGATGTCTTGTCTGTACCATCATCTTAATTTGTCTCATCCAGAAATAGTCGATTACTACACTAAAAGAGCCTCAGCAGGCTTGATCATCACCGAACCAACTTTAATTTCGCCCCTAAAAGGATTCGATCGCTGTTCGGGAATTTATTCTCGTCAGCAGATTAAAAAGTGGCGGGAAATAACTGAAGCAGTGCGCGATCGCGGTGGTAAGATTTTTCTACAACTTTGGTATTGTGAAGATGAAACTTTATTTTGCCAGTTAGGGGAATCATTACACATTAACGGTTTGGCAATTGGCAAGAATTTTCCTACCGTAGTTAAACTGTTTCGGCGTGCTGCTCAAAATGCTATAGCAGCAGATTTTGATGGAGTAGAAATCCATGCAGCTTTTAGCTATTTAAATGAGCGTCATTTCCACAGGGATCTAAAATTTATCCACAATGTAGAACAGCAGATAGAACTATTAAACTCAGTAATTAAGGATGTTGCTAGTATTTGGGACGAAGCTCGAGTTGGAGTTAGGATTACTCCAGAAATAACCCTATCAGGCATCAAAGACCTAGATATGGTTGAAGATTTCTACGATCTGTTTGATGCCTTTAATTTTTACGACATGGCATACGTGCATTTAGTTGAATCAGTTGAGGTTAACCAGATCGATCGCCAAATCTTTCAAATATTATCCGCGTTGCTGCGTTCTATCTATCGTGGAACCGTAATTTCTAGCTGTCAAAACGATTGGGAACAAGCCAAAGTGGCGATCGCAGATGGGAAGACAGACTTGGTTTCTTTCGACAATTTCAATAATTTAGTGGCTTGCTAGTTATAGCTTTTAGATTTTTATTGAATATTTGCGTAGCCACAACTAAGAAGACTTCTCTGGTACGAAAACTGAAACGTCATATGAAGTATCCAAATAAAACTATCTGTGTTCTTGATGCAGCCGCTACAATGGAGGAAACCTCGGCAACGCGCTACATCGCTTTATCTGCGTTTATCTGCGGACAAATTCAATACACCCAACAATGCTCGACGCAAATACCGAAGGAAAGCTAATAGCTAATAGCTATAAAAAATATTCACAACCACAAAAACACTACCCCAATAAACTAATGACTTCATCACAATTGAATCAATGGCACGAATTAGCTCAACAACTACGCATTGATAGTATTCGCTCGACAACCGAAGCAGGTTCGGGACATCCTACTTCTTCAATGTCGGCTGCGGATTTAATGGCAGTTCTAATGTCTAAATACTTACGCTATGACTTTGACAAGCCTAAGTTGCCCAACAACGATCATTTTATTCTCTCTAAAGGTCATGCAGCACCATTACTGTATTCAATGTACAAAGCAGCAGGGGCTATTAGTGACGAGGAACTACTATCTTTGAGAAAGCTTGGCAGTCCCATCGAAGGGCATCCCGTACCGCTTTTACCCTGGGTGGATGTGGCAACGGGTTCTTTAGGACAGGGGCTACCAATTGGTGTGGGTATTGGCTTGGCAGGTAAGTATCTCGATAAGCTGCCTTATCATGTTTGGGTAGTGATGGGAGATAGTGAAACTGCTGAAGGCTCTGTCTGGGAAGCTTTTAACTGCGCCTCTTACTATCATCTTAATAATTTGATTGCCATTATTGACGTTAATCGTTTGGGACAGCGAGGGGAAACCGAATTAGGCTGGAATACCCAGGCTTATGTCGACCGCGCCAAAGCATTTGGTTGGCAAGCTATTGAAGTTGACGGGCATAATTTAGCGGAAATCGATCGCGCCTATGGTGAAGCAGTAACTACCCAAGATAAACCAACGGTAATTGTCGCCAGAACTGTTAAAGGCAGAGGCTTTTCTGAGATTGAGAACCAGAATGGTTGGCACGGTACGGCACTCAAGCCCGAAATGGCACAAAGAGCGATCGCCGAACTGGGTGGAGAACGTAAGCTGACTATTGAAGTACCTAAGCCAGAGGAACTAGAGCCAGCATCAACTGGCAAAGCACAATCATTAGAGCTTCCCGTCTATCAAGAGGGAGATTCTGTAGCAACCCGTCAGGTATATGGTGAAGCACTCAAAGCCATCGGTGCAGCCAGAACCGATATTGTTGCCCTAGACGGCGAAGTGAGTAATTCAACTCATGCTCAAGATTTTGCCGAGGCTCATGGCGATCGCTTTTTTGAGATGTTTATTGCCGAACAGCAGCTAGTGGGTGCAGCCGTAGGCTTACAGGTACGCAACTACAAACCATTTGCCTCAACCTTTGCCGCGTTTCTCAGTCGGGCATACGATTTTGTTCGCATGACGGCTATTTCTCGCGGAAACATTAAGCTGGTGGGTTCTCATGCAGGGGTTTCTATTGGACAAGATGGCCCTTCTCAAATGGCACTAGAAGATATAGCTTCCCTGCGTGCAGTCTGTGGCAGTACCGTCCTCTATCCTAGCGATGGCAACCAGGCGGTTAAGCTTATCGAGCAGATGGTAGACCTAGAAGGTATAGCTTATCTGCGTACAACTCGCATGAAAACTCCTGTAATCTACAGCGCAGATGAAGCTTTTCCCATCGGCGGTAGTAAAGTAGTCCATAGCTCAGATCGCGATGCAGTGACTATCATCGGTGCGGGAGTTACCTTACACGAAGCAATTAAAGCCTATCAACGTCTAAAGCAAGAAAATATTACTGCCCGTATTATCGATCTTTATTCCGTCAAACCAATTGATGTTAAAACCATCTCTCAGGCTGCCAAAGATACGGAAGGCAAAATTATTGTCGTCGAAGATCATTGGGCTGAAGGTGGTTTAGGCGCAGCAGTGATGGATGCTTTGACTGATGAAAGCAGTACCTATATGGGTGCAATACAGTTAACTAAGCTGGCAGTAACTCAAATGCCAGGTTCGGGTGCGCCAGAAGAAATGCTGCGCGCTGCCAAAATTGATGCGGAGGCAATTTTTGAAGCTGCTTATTCTTTGGTTAAGCAGATGGCTAAGGTTTAATTTCTGTTTGTTTTAAATAGCTCTAAGCTGACCGAAGAGAATCATTTTATGGCTTCTGGCTCCTCCAAAAAAACCATTTTTGCGGCGATCGCTGCTAACAAGCGCGATCGCCATTACTAAATTTATGGCAGCAGGAATTAGCGGTAGTAGTTCGGCTATGCTCTGTTAAAAGTATCCACTCCCTAATCGATACCAGCAATAAATTACTGCTATTGTTAAGCATCCGTCTCAGTCAAAAACCAGCAGATGCTAGCCATCCTTTTGGCTATGGTCAGGAATTGTATTTCTGGACTTTAATTGTAGCGATTCTAATTTTTGCCCTTGGTGGTGGAATGTCTCTCTATGAAGGCGTAACTCATTTAATCGAGCCGTCTGCTTTAGAAAATCCCTTATGGAATTATCTTGTTTTAGGCTTATCGTTCGTGTTTGAAGGGTTGTCTTGGCGCGTATCTTATCGAGCGTTATCATCATTCAAAGGCGACCGAAGCCTTTGGCAAGCAAGTAAAGGATAGCAAAGACCCCACTATTTTTACGGTTTTATTTGAAGACTCTGCTGCTCTTTTAAGTTTCATTGTCGCTTTTTCTGGTGTTTTCTGGGGTCATTTGTTAAAAAATCCCTACTTTGGAGGATTATCAGTTGAAGAGGTAGCAAGGGCGATCGATTGTCTAGAAGCAAGTATTAGTAGTAAACATTCAGAGATTAAAAATATCTTTATTGAAGCAAAATCTTTTTCACATCGTCATTCATAAAAAAATGAACTATGAGCAGTTGCTTTATGTCTTTGGATAGAAGCATTTATATTCAAGTAATTTAACCTTTAGGTAGGGCATAAAGGGCTTCGCTCTAACTATTAGCTCTTAGCTCTTAGCTATTAGCTCGATCGCTGGAAATGTCTTTTCTCTGTCAGGCGATTACGCGACCCGTCAGCCTTCGGAACGCTTGATTCAATTTTTCAA
Source organism: Waterburya sp. (assembly GCA_965218345.1). Taxonomy (GTDB): domain Bacteria; phylum Cyanobacteriota; class Cyanobacteriia; order Cyanobacteriales; family Xenococcaceae; genus Waterburya. Next base: position 1,376,044 of record CBDCKS010000002.1, on the reverse strand, counting down.
CCACTTAAAAAAAATCCTATGAAACCAGACTATCTAATTGTGGGTAGCGGTCTGTCCGCTCTAGTTTTTGGGGCATTGATGGCAAACAACGGTAATACGGTGCAGCTTCTAGAAGCTCACGAGCATCCAGGAGGCTTTGGTCATACCTTTACCCTAGCTAATAAATACACCTTCAACGCTCAGCTTCACTATGTTTGGGACTGCGGTGAAGGGCAAACGGTGAACCGCGTGCTGAAAAAGCTAGGACTCGATCGCAAAGTCACCTTTGAGCGTTATGACCCCGACGGATTTGACCACATGAGAATGCCAGGGTACAAGCTGAATATGCCCTCAGATCCAGAGGAGCTGATTCGGCGACTATCCGCGCTGTTTCCCGATGATAGCGATCGTATTCGCCAATTCGTCAACGCAGTGGAAACCACGGGAGTAGGTATGAAAAAGCTTTTACCGCCAATTAAGCCGTGGGAACTACTCAAACATCCAACCCAAGTGCTAAGCACTGCCCAATATCTCAACAGCACACTGCAAGATGTATTCGATAAGTTCAAGCTACCTCAAGCAGCCCAAACCCTACTGGCACTGCAATGGTTTGATTTCTTGCTTCCCCCCGCTCAGCTCTCGTTTTATGCTTGGGTGGCTCTAATTAAAGGCTATCAGGCTGGTGCGTTTTATGCGACCCAACATTTCGAGCAGGTAATTAACTCCTTAGTAAAAGTAATTGAGTCACGGGGAGGGCAGGTATTACTCAACCATGAAGTTACTCAATTTAAGCTTACGGGAAGAACAGTTACGGGGGTTGAGGCAACAGATTTGCTCACCCATGAGACTCACGAATTCACTGGCAATAATGTTATCTGCAACATTGACCCGCAAAGAGCGGCAAAAATGATCGGCGAGTCGAAATTCTCGCCAAAAGTGCGCCGAAAGCTGGACTATGAATATTCTGCATCTAACTTCATGGCTTACTGCGTGGTTAAAGATCTTGACCTGCACGACTATGGCTTTGGTAAGTGGAATCTGTTTCATTCGGGACATCAAAGTTTGAATGAGGCGTTCGCGCAAATGTACGATCGCAATGACTTTTCCAATCCTAGCTTCGGAATTGCAACTCCTACTTTACTGACAAACGCCAACCGAGATTGTCCTGAAGACTGCCAGATTATTGAGTTTTTGACAGTCGCTAATTATAACTATTTTAATCAGTTGAAGCAGAGCGATCGCCAAGCCTACTACCAGAAAAAGCAAGAGATCTTAGATTCTATTCTAGACGTTGTAGAAAAATGCTATGTTCCCAACTTTAGAAAGCACATGACCTTCCACGTCACGGGTAGCCCTACAACCAACGAGCGTTACTGCTGGTGTCCCCAGGGTAATTCCTACGGCTCCAAGCTAACGCCAAAAAACATGGGACCGAGACGGTTAAATCACGAGACTTCTCTCGATCATTTTTACTTCTGTAATGCCTCATCTGGCTATCCAGGATTTGCGCCCACCATTGGGACTGGCGCGCAGCTTTACCAACGATTATCTGGCGACGTTTTTTTAGGCGAGCGTTAAACAAACACTCATACACTATTCATTTTAAATCGAGAATTGGCTATGAAAATTGCAGTTATTGGAGGCGGTGCTGCGGGGATGGCAACGGCTTATTTTCTCGATAAGCAAGGGCATCATGTCACCGTGTTTGAACGGCAGCCTGTCTTAGGCGGAAATATTCGCACCCTAAACAAAAACGTGAGGCCAAATCGATCTGAATGCAGTGAGATTTTAGAAAGTGGCCCGCTCGAATTTCCTAATGTCTTTCATAATTTTGTCGCACTGATGAAAGAGCTTGATGTAAAACTGTTGCCCGTCGATATCGGCTCAGAATTACTGACTCAAGATGGCGACCACTTTTTATCAGGAGTAGCGATTAGGAAGAACTTTACAGGTATTCAACGCTGGGTCGAATATCTTCGATTCAATGCCGTTATCTCTCGTTCTGCTGGATTATGGCTGAAAACAAAATCTGCTGATATCCAAGATTTTTATAACCGACCACTATCTCATTATCTAAAACATCGGACGACTAGCAATCTTTGGCTCAAGTTGATAACTATGTATAGCTACTCAATCCCTTTTGAATACATCGACGATGTTCCAGCCGAACTAGCCATTCCCATGCTGCGCGATTATCTTACGGTCAAGTGGTTCAGAGTTGAAGGCGGTGTATATTCTTATATTGAGAAGATTCTAGAGCGATTCAAAGGCGATGTCTTGGTAAATACACAGATTGCCAACATTTATCGGGACGCAGACGGCGTTAAAATTGAGCGATCGCCTGGCGACATCCAATCATTCAACAAAGTCGTATTGGCAACGCCACCCGATCGGGTAATGTCACTGTTAGCAGACCCTAATCAGGCTGAAATTAAACGATTCTCTGCCTGGAAAGCCAACTCTATAGAGGTGATAATCCATAGAGACAATTCTATGTATGAAGGTCGTGATATTAAATACCCCTCAGAATTTGACTTTTTTCAACCTGATAATCGCTGGGGATACAACGGCTACCTCAATCAGCTTTGTGGAATCTCATCCCCCCAAAATTACTTTCTGTCGTTTCAGCTAGAAGACAAGCTCGACAAAGATAAAATTATTCATCTTCAAAAACACCAAACCCCATTTTATACTACCGAAGCTTTCCGTTATCGCGATGAAGTCGTTGAGACAAATGGGGAGAATAATACGTATCATGCAGGTGCTTATTTGGGTGATGGGTTACATGAAGGGGCGATCGCATCCGCTGTCAAAGTCGCCCAGCTCATTGGCTGATATTCCCGTAAAAGTTACTTTTTTAAAAAGATCGGCTGCTGTAATGAACTCAATGCAGTATATGCAGCCGATGGCTATGCCAGAGTCAGGGGAGTGGCAGCAGTGTTTCCTACCTTCACAGTCGGCAGTCTGAACCTATGCTGAAGATTTACCCATCATTGTGATTTCAGGTGGATCTAATTCCAACGACCGCCCTCAGCATCATTTGATTCATCACTCCACCGCCGAATATGATTTCAATCAGGTATCCCGCATCTTTATTTAAAGCGCAAGAAGGCAAGATTAGACAAGTTGAAGCAAGAAAAGGGAAGCTATTATTCAGCAAGATTTTATATGCTGTCACTATGACTATAAATAGCGAAACAAACATATATAGTTATTCTAAATAGAAACCATACGATAAAGATGGATATCACTACTACCTACTACCTACTACCTCTCAAGGATAAATTAGAAGGTACGGAAATTAATTAGAATGACTATACTTCCCCAAAAGGCAGACATTTGAAAAGCAGTCTCATCCCCCAAAATATTTTTATTGAAATCATCTCGTGAATAGCACTATGAAAAAACTTGCTCATAAAACAGCTCTCGTTACTGGCTCAGACTCAGGCATCGGACAGGCGATCGCTATTCAGTTCGCCGAAGAGGGAGCAGACATTGTCATTGTTTACCATACCGACCAAGAGGGCGCGGAAGAAACGCGCACGAAAGTGGAAGCTGCTGGACAGCGAGCCTTGATCGTCCAAGCTGATGTAAGTGACTCTAAGCAAGCAGAAGCGTTGTTCGAGCAGGCAAAAGCTGAGTTTGAGACGCTAGATATCTTAGTGAATAATGCTGGTACAAATGGCGCTCATAAATCCGTTGTGGAAATGCCAGTCGAGGAGTTTGAAAAGACGATTCGTACCAACCTACTTGGTCCATTTTACTTGTGTCGCCTTTTTGCCCGCCATCGCCAAGAGCAAGGCGGTCAGGGAAAAATTATCAACGTAACCTCCATCCACGAGGAAGTGGTCACGCCTAATACGGCTGACTACTGCGCGTCGAAAGGTGGCTTACGCAGTCTTAGCTGGACGCTGGCTTTAGAACTAGCCGAAGACGGAATCAACGTCAATAATCTGGCTCCAGGTATGGTTCTAACGCCCATTAATCAGAAGGCAATTGACCATCCTAAGCTGCGCCAAAAAATGGAGCAAAGTATTCCGATGAAGCGTGCAGCCCAACCCGAAGAAGTTGCCAAGCTGGCGTTGTTCTTGGCCTCGCCTGACTCGGACTATGTGACGGGTTCTACTTACGTCATGGACGGGGGGTTTATGCGAGCAGAGGCACAGGGAGCGTAAGGCAGCGTAACAAACAACTGTTTGTGCAACAACGCCGACTATAATAAACAACTTAGGAGCAATACTTATGACACAATCATTCTAATTTCTGGATGCCCGCTTTCGCATCATTGCCGACCACACGACAACGGGTGGTCAATACGATCTCATTGAAGGCTACTTTCCTCCCCGTACGCAGACTCCCCTCCACCGTCACACGCGCTATTCTGAACAAATCTATTTACTGGAAGGGGAGTTTACAGCCTGGGCGGGTGAACAAAAGGCTGTGTTGAAGGCTGGTGAAAGTTTCCTGATTCCGACTGGCATCCCCCACACCGTCGCTGCCCTTAGCAGTCAGCCCGCTCGTATGTTGATTGTCGCTGCGACCAGTGGCTTTGCTCGGCTAATCGCCACAACGGGGACGCTAGATTGGGAAGAAACACCAGACATGGCATTGATGGAGCGCATTAGTGCTGAAATTGGCGACGAAATTCTCGGTTCGCCTGGCACTTATCCGACCCATAGCGAAAAAGCAGTCGATTGAGTGCATCCCAGTCTTGCAAAGCTCACGATGGGAAGCAGGGCTGTTTTAAGTTAGCTAAGCATAGCAACAAACAACAAAGTAGCTTTCGATCTGGCGAAGGCTAAAAAAATTAAGGAGAGAATATGCCAACGACATTAAAAGATAAAGTTGCAATAGTCACAGGAGGATCGGGCGGAATTGGCTCAGCTATCTGCGATCGCCTGTCAGCAGAAGGGGCAGCGATTGTGGTGCATTATAGCGGGCATGAAGATGCGGTACAACAGGTCGTGCAACGCATTGAGGCAAACCAGGGTAAAGCAATCGCCGTGCAGGCAGATTTAAGTCAGAGCGATCGGGTAACGGCGTTATTTGACCGCGCCGAGCAGCAGTTTGGCAAGCCTGACATCCTAGTCAATGTTGCGGGAATTCGTTTGATTGGTGCGATCGCCGATACAGACGATAATACCTTCGATAAAATGTTTGGGCTTAATGCCAAAGGTGCGTTCTTTTGTATGCGAGAAGCAGCGCGACGACTTAATGATAACGGACGGATTGTAAATATCACTAGCGGTCTGGTGGTTCGTCCACCCGCAGGATACGGTCTTTACGTAGGCAGCAAAACAGCCGTTGAGGGCATGAGCCAAGTGCTGTCGATTGAATTAGGCGATCGCGGCATTACGGTAAATTGTGTAGCACCTGGCCCGACTGAAACAGAAGAGTTTAAAGACTCTATAGACGAATCGAAAGCTGCCGCTGCTGCTGCTCAATCTCCCTTTAATCGCATCGGACAGCCCGATGATATTGCCAATGTAGTGGCATTTGTGGTGAGCGAGCAATGTAGCTGGATTACAGGACACACTTTCCCAGCCAGTGGTGGTTATGTGTGAATAAGACAAGAAAAGACCTACTAAAAATATCAAATCACCAAGGAGAAACAAATGATAAGTATAAATTTCGATAGCACAAAGAAAGTTGCCATAGTGACAGGCGCATCTGGAGGAATCGGTCAAGCGACTGCGAATCGGCTGGCACAGGATGGCTTTGCCGTCATCGTACATTATGCAGGCAATGCCGAGAAAGCAGATACCGCTGTTGCCCAGATCGCGGATAAAGGCGGGGAGGCGATCGCAGCCCAAGCCGACATTTCTGTTGTTGCCGATGTAGAACGTCTCTTTCAAACAGCGATAGACAAATTTGGCTCGGTCGATGTGGTCGTGAACTGCGCTGGGATTATGCCGCTCGGCAAAATTGAAGACGGTGATATTGACCTGTTCGACAAGACAATTGCGACCAACCTGCGCGGCACTTTCGTTGTGCTGAGTCAGGCGGCTAAGCACGTCCCGTCAGGCGGACGCATCATCGCATTTTCAAGCAGCGTAGTCGCTAAGGCGTTTCCTACCTACGGTACCTACGTCGCCTCCAAAGCAGGGGTTGAAGGCTTAGTTCCCGTACTGGCTAATGAGCTACGGGGTCGCAATATTACGGTGAATGCGATCGCCCCTGGCCCAGTTGCAACCGATCTTTTCCTGAAGGGCAAAACAAAAGAACAGATTGACCAATTAAGTAAAGCTGCGCCCATAGAACGCATAGGTGAAGCGGATGACATCGCCAACATGGTCTCATTTCTCGCTGGCCCCGACGGCGGCTGGGTGAATGCCCAAGTTATCCGTGACAACGGTGGCTTTGTCTAGTACAGAGTCTCTGAGCATCTTGAAGTATCCGATTTAACTCAATAAAACAAAATTAAAGAACTTAGGAGAATAGTAAATCATGAAGAACATCGACCCATCGCATGACGGTGCTGAAGTAGTCAATGCCGTTGCAGACCAAGTTGAACCCGAGCTGATGCGCCGAATTGGTCTAGGTGACTTGCTAAAACCTCAAGTAAGAGAGCTTAAAGTCTCTTGCTGACCGAATTACGGTAGCTGGCGGGAAGGCGATTTACGCACAAACAGATGTCAAACGGCGTGATTATTTATCTAATCTCGTCAAGCTGGCTTGTAAAGAATTTGGTAAGTTAGACGTTTTCATCGGCAACGCCGGAATCGCGCCGAATTCTCTACTCGACGAGTTGCGTGTTGAGGATTGGGACGAGATGATTGATGTCAATCTCAAAGGTTTTCTCTACGGCATCGCCGCTGCGTTGCCCGTTTTTCGCAAACAGAATTTTGGGCATTTTGTCACTGTCATCTCTACCGCTGGACTTAAAATCGTGCCGACGATGGCGGTTTACGCTGGCACGAAAAACGCCGTCCGCACTATCTCAGAAGGATTGCGACAGGAAGCTGGAGAGAACTTGCGCGTGACGAGCGTTTCGCCTGGCTTCGTTCATACCAACCTAGCAGATTCGATGACCAATCAGGAGATGAAATCACAAACTCTTGACCGAATGAATGAGATAGCGATTTCGCCAGAAGCTATCGCCCGCGCTATCGCGTTCGCTATTGAACAGCCCGACAATGTTGATGTCGGCGAGATGGTTGTCCGTCCTACCGCACAAGGTTAACTTTTGACTCTCCAAAGCGCGGCTAAAATGATCCTACTCGATACTGAACTTGGAACTGGTGAACTGTAGCTAACTACTGGTTAGAAAATCAGCAAATTTATTTGAGCAATTCTTCTCACACAAAGTTAAAAATATCTTCTCGATATCGGTTTAATTCCTCAACAAGCAGCATAAGCATACTTATGAAAAAAAATTCAGCCATTACTAAAGCACGGCAGCGCCAATTTGTGCTGCAATACGTTCAGCTAGGACTTGACGGATTAATGGATGGTTCAGTCTCATCTTTAGCACCCTTATTTGCTGCTGCTTACGCCACGCACAATGCTCACACTGCTTTTATCGTCGGGCTTGCTAAAGCGGTTGGAGCAGGCATCAGTATGGCTTTTGCTGAAGCTTTGTCAGACGATGGCAAAGTTAGCGGTCGCGGCAAACCTTGGATACGAAAACTTGTGTGTGGGGGAATGACCTTGATTGGAGGAATAGGACACACACTGCCGTTTTTACTCAAAAACTTCTGGGTCGCAGTTTGGATTGCCTTTGGAGTCGTCGCGATTGAGCTATTGGCGATCGCCTGTCTTCTGCTCCGAGCAGCGACTCGATGCACAATTTGCTTACCAGCTATGCGGTTTGCTTCAGGGGTTTGCTGATTGCTCTGCACGATTCTGCTATAAGCTTCTTAATGCTCTATAATGTAGTGCTTTATACAGTTAGAGAAAATTGCTTTGTCAGTATGGTCATATTGGCGCAGGTTTTGGAGTTGCTCGGTAACGCGATCGCTCGCGCGAAGAATCGCCAAATCGCATTCATATAGAATCTGAAAACGCCTTATTTCAAGGCGACTATTAGAACTTAAACAAAATTCAAGCCCAAACTGGCTTTATAAGAGGCAAATACATTCCAATTTTGGTTGAGCCACTGGACAAAAAAATAAGATATCGCAGTACGAAATGCCTCTAATGCTTCAGGAAAAGTGTTAATTTTTTGATTAGCTCAGCGTCTTCTTAATCCGCCAGTTAGCTCATGCCAAAGTATAAAAGTGTAAGCACAAAAGACAAGGATTAAATGTCTATCTAAGCTTCTTTTTCCTCTTGTTTGATATTCTTTTAGCCCTAACCAACCCTTAGCTTCACGGGTTGAAAACTTCTACATAATTTCTTGACGAATAAGCCTTCACTATCCATTCAGGTGTTACGACTGATTCATCAAAGTTAGTGATAAAATAATCAATATTCGACGCTTCAGAAAAGACCGTATTATTCATGACGATAGCGATCTTTCTTCTTCCTTTAAGCCTAGATAATATTTCAACTTTTAAAACCGCTACCCTACAAGCGTCTCGGCTCTTCTAAATTTAAGATTACAGAGAGTAAAAGTATCTTCTAGTAATGATTGCCCTAAAGTATCTAATCTTATTTCTTCTCTATTATCTAATTAATTAATAACTTTTATCTTTCTATTTTTGGCTAATCCTCCAATATATTCTAACTCCCTGTTTTCTAATTCCTGGAAAAAGGTTGTATTGTTCTCATATCCTGCATCTTTTTGACACCATCTATCAAAACACGGGGGCATTGCTGCTGGAGTTGTTTCTTTCATCGAGCGCCAGGGGTATTTAAAGTGATGCTAAGTCTAAGTATTGAAGGTATCTTATCTTATTTTAGAGTTTAAATTTGTTTAAGTACCGCTATTCTTATGGCTGCTCCGCCCGATTTCCAATCAGCAAGTCCTTTGTCCCAATCATCAAGAAAAAGAATTGCATTGCCAACACTTTCTGCTAATTCTAATAGTTGAGATACTACCCGATCTGGATTATCCGCTCCGAAGATATCACCAAATGAAATACCCAAAAGGGTATAGCCTAAATCGCGAGCAATCATTTTCGCTCGTAAACTTTTACCCATACCTGGAGGAGCTACAAACAGCATGGCTCTGGGTGGTTTAATGCCATAGCTTAATGCATTAGGCTCATTGAGAGCTCGCCAGCCTCTGTAAAAAATCGCTGAGATTCTCGTTACCTCTGGCAGAAAAGATTTCGGGTTTGCTGAAGTACTCAAGATAGATCCACAAACTATGGCAGTAGTTCAGCAATGCTATGGCGCCAAGGATATGTTCAAAACTCTTTACGTCAACCAAATGTGAAGTTGACGTTGCTCAAAGTACAGTCCTCCATCCAGTAATCCGTAATGAAGTATTACGTGAGGCTATATCTCTAGACAGCTTATAAAGATAGAAAAGCTTATTCAGTTGAAGCCTTAATTCTTCCACATATATTTACCAGGGACAGTGCGCTCCAAAATACCTTTTCTGAATTGTAAACTGAGGACGCTGCTAAAAGATTTGGAAACTTTCTTTTGTTGTGTTTGATCTAAACCATCAGGATAGAAATGAGCCACTACGTTTGGTGAACTAGTAACTCCTTCTTGCTTTTTAACAAAGTCCAAGACTCCTGCAGTGATGTTTTCGTAAGTATCTAGTCTGGGAGAAGGAGGTAGTGTACTATCGAGTTTGTTTCTAGATTTCTTCTGAGCTTGTGGTTTGATCTTCGCTTTTGGTAATTTAGTTTTGGTCTGACTTTTTTTAACTGTTGTTTTCTGCTTCGATTTATCTGCCTTAGATGGGACTGCTGGTAATTCTACTGGAGCAGTATCCTCCGCTTCAGTCGGATGATATCCATTACTCTTATTCTCTTGGTCTAGCGTTACGTTTGCAGCTAATTGTTGAGTCTTATTGAGATTATTAATAATATTGCGACATGATTCCAACTCAGTCTGGGTAGTTGCTGCCTCAACTTCTAATAGTTTCAAGGCTTGAGCATGATAGGCGCTCGCCTCTTGTTGATAGCTAGCATTTCGTTCTAAATCCGCTAACATTTGACTGTAAATAGCGAGCTTTTTTTTACTATCGAACAAATTTTGAGGTGGTTTAGGAGGGGCCGGAATAGTAGTCATAACCAAATTCTGTTGAGATACATTATTTTAAAGTTGTTAAAGGCAGCAAGGCTCTGTTCGCCGCAGCTAGGTTTTGAACCTGTTGGAGACTTCTGATTTTAAAGTAGGTTTAAAGACATCGGATTTAGTGTCACTTTGATATTTCATCTAATAGCTATCAGCCCAATTCTAGCCTGCTAGAATCTGAATTAGATATTACTCAATAATGAACTCTTTTGTTTAATTAATTACACTTGTTTTGTAACGAAATTTAAACAATTTGAAATGGTGTTTTGCTAAGGTTTAGGTTTAGACTGATGCTGTTAGCTGCGGCGATCGCTTCTTGCTTTGTTTGTAGGTTAAGGGTTTGCACAATTACTTTCAGGCGATAACCAACGTTTAACGCACTGTTGCAGTTAAGAGCGAGAAATAACGAGTTGTGGTTGGCAGGGCGATCGCAAAAAATCAATTTAGCGCGATGCAAACACAGAGCAAGTGTCTTACGGCTTAATAGTAGAGGATGGAGCGTCAAAGCAATCGCATATGTTACAGGATGGGACTTTATTTTAGATGCTCTATTTGTAGCAAACATTAAAGCCTCTACTACAGTTTTGACTATTGCCTCTGCTACTTCTGGTTGGCGCAACAAAGATGAGATGAACCACCGCCTTTTTTAGTAATCTTGTTTACAGGGCAACCCATATTAATATCTATGGTCTTTGCTCCCTCTGCTACAGCTTTTTGCGCTGCTTTGGTCATAAAATCTGGGCGACAGTCGAATAGCTGAATACTAATCGGATTTTCATCAGGTGCATATCGCCTCACCAATTGCCTAAAGACTAAATCAGTAACCCCAGATATAGGAGACTGCAAGACACGGCTATTTACTACCACTGAACCTATTTTAAGTGGTTTAGTCAGCTTGGTTTTTAATTCCTTGGATAAAACAAGTGTCACCATTTTTGACCAACGGTCAGACAAAGACAAAGGTAAGCAATGTAATTAGTTTTGAGCGACTCTTTAGCTTTAGGTTATGCTGACCCTTTCGAGTCTGAAATAATGCTCAAAGCTCCAGAACAAGGGCGGACGATGGGACTTGAACCCACGAATGGTGGAATCACAATCCACTGCCTTAACCACTTGGCTACGCCCGCCATTCATACAGTTATGTATTATATCACCCCCAATCAACATTTAAATACCATGGTTTAAAATTAGGGAGTTTAAAATTAGAGAGAAATCACGTTTAAATTACATGGCAAGCTCTAGAATTAGTGGTGTTGTGGGAATTATTATCATAGGATTGGGTGCGATCGCTTTTATAACTAATCCAGGAGAGAAAGGATATCAGAAATATGCTGAGACTACATTTAAAACACATTTTAAAGACAAAGTTTGCGCTCAGGTGATGGAAGATTGGGGAGTATGGCTAGAAGGTCAATGTCATATTGTAGTTAATACCGCTAGTCCTTATTTAACTCAAATTGTTAGTCAACAAACAATACGTCAGAATTTTTTACTTTTTAGTATTTATCAAGCAGATTTACCTTTACCTTCTCCTTTTCCTACTTATCATCTTGAAACCGTGGGAATTTTGGGTAATTTTTACACTTATCAGGCTAAAAAACTTTAGCTGTTAATCGCCTTGTATTTAACAATGGTTTGGACAAAATTTAATAAATTTAATAAATAACGAAAAATAGGTATTTTAGCCTTACTCTCGACTAAAATAATCAACCATAAATTAGGGTTTGCGAGCTTTTGTCAAAACTATCCGAACTATTGATTTAAAAAATTAACTTAAACTATTAGATAAAGGTTGAAATCAAAAATTTACTATGAGTGACACAAACAGTAACAGCAGTAGTAAGGATACTTTACCGTCATCGGATTATGAAACCCGTACTCCTCCTTATGGCTCAGTTGAGCCTCTAGATACAGGGGAAAGGTATTGTATTAATCGCATTGAAATTAAACCTGGAGAACACATGAGTACCCAAATGCACTATCATCGAAGTGAGCATTGGATTGTAGTTTCAGGTACAGCTAAAGTGATTTGTGATGGCAAAGAAACTTTAGTAATGCAGAATCAATCTACTTATGTACCTATGAATACTGCCCATCGAGTCGAAAACCCTGGAGTAATTCCTTTAGTAATGATTGAAGTGCAAAACGGCGAATACTTAGGAGATGATGATATTATTCGTTTTGATGATTAACTTTGCTAAGTATCTAAGCAAAATTAATTACATATTTATCAGCAAAATTATCAAGTACTTTTTTTAAATATTTGATTAAGTTCTTTTGACTACTATAGGCATCAATTTCAATCTATTCGTATTTGATAAATCTCCCAAGAATTTCAATCAAATTTAGCTTTGGTGAGGATGTGGGCAGCCAAAATATTTCTAATTTCTTTTCTTTCCATTCTTCCAATTTGTCCAGAAATATATTACTCGTATGAATTGACGCTTGGTCGAGAATTATGACTGTTTTGTTATCTATTTTTTGGCTGAATTTATCGAGAAATCTAATGATATCTATACTTTGAATATTATGGTTCTTTATCTCGTAATCTAGCTGATTTCTTCGGGCCATCAATCCAATGACATTTATTCTCCTTGCTGTTCAACTTTTAATAGTTATTGTTTCATTTTCTTGAACGGGTCGCTTATGGGGGAAACCCCCACCGCGAGAGTGGAGCAAAGGGCTTGCACGCATGCTGCCCTTTAGATCAGGGCATCAGTTGCGGCTAAAGCCTTACTTCTCGCAAAGACCGCGCCCATCCGCTTTTTCTTGCCATCCATCACAAATAAATCTCATTAAGCTATCGTTTTTAACTTTCTTTTCTTATCTTAAGTGTAGGTAATTAATTTTGTGCTACTACTTAACAACTTAGCCAACTGTTTTTCTAAGCAAAGGATGTCGCCAGCATTCATGACTTCCTTTGCCGCGTTTTGATGAATAAACAAATCCTTGACTGGAAATTTGAGCTTTTAATTCTCTGATTTTTCTAGGCATATACTTGTCAAATCTTTATAACTGCTCTTTTACCCAACTACGAAAAGCCTTCATGCCTTTATTTCTGCCTTCGGTGCGACATTGGTTTAAATATTGGGGGATTGCTTTCAGCAAAGAAAAGTCAGGGAAATTGAAGCTGGTTTCAGACTCAATATATTTATCATTTACTAGCAGCAAAAACTTTAGCTCACCTCTTTTGTATTGCCATAGTTCAGCCACCCCTAAAGCTTGATATACCTCTGGGTGACTTCGATTAGTAATATCTACTTCTAAAGCTAAATCTGGTGGAGGATCGACTGTTAAATCCAATCTATTTTTTCCTCTAACTGCTGCTTCATTCTGGATATAGAAACAGCTATCGGGTTCAATTCCCTTGAACATTGCCTGATTCTTAAAAGTAGTCGAACCCAAAGGACAAAATTCGATATCTAGTTCTTCTAGCAGAACTTTTACAAAGTCACTGATGTACTCTTTGTTAACCTCATGTTCTGGTAAAGGTGTCATTATTTCTAGCTTCCCTCTGTCATAGGCTATGCGAGAACCGCGACTTTCTCCCAAATCTTCTAAAATAGCCTCAAATTCCTCCCAGCTAATATTTTCTAGGACTACTGTTTGTCCTGGTGGAACTATAATTCTTTTGACTTCTAGCAGCATGGTTTTTCTTGGTGAGAAGATATTAGCTTAGAAAGAATATTTATTGATTTATCCAAGCCGTAATATTTGAGTGTGGCAATTAGTTTTAAATTAGATTAAAGCTTGGGCAGTATCGGGAGAGCTAGCCAATTCTTCTAATCTATCTTGCTGATCTTGGGAAATACAAGATTGAATCATGACATCGATATCCCCTTCAAGGGAGTTAGCTAAAGCAAAGTTTTGTCCTAGACGATGATCGGTAATGCGATTGTCTTTATAATTGTAAGTGCGAATTTTCTCTGAGCGCGCGCCCGTCCCTACCTGAGATAGTCTTAAGCCTCTGACTTCCTTTTGCTGTTCGGCTAGCTGAATATCGTATAGCTTGGCTCTTAGAATTTGCATTGCTCGCTCACGGTTTTGCAGTTGCGATCGCTCTTCGGTACAGAAGATTCTAATTCCTGTTGGTTTATGAATCAAGTCAACGGCAGTTTCTACTTTGTTGACGTTTTGCCCTCCAGCACCACCAGAACGTGCGGTTTTAAGCTCTATATCTTTGGGATCAATTTGTACTTCAACATCATCTACTTCTGGCATTACCGCCACTGTAGCCGTAGATGTATGGACTCTCCCCCCGGCTTCAGTTTGAGGTACACGCTGTACCCGATGCACTCCTGCTTCAAACTTTAGCTTGCTATATACTGAGTCTCCTGTAACTTCTAAGATAGCTTCTTTAAAGCCACCCATATCGGCAGACGATTCACTAAGCAAGAATACTTTCCAGTTTTGAGCTTCGGCATATCTGGAGTACATTCTTACTAGATCTCCAGCCCAAATACTAGCCTCGTCACCACCTGTACCTGCGCGAATTTCTAACATGATGTTTTTGTCATCATTAGGATCGCGAGGTAACAAAAGAACTTTAAGTTTGCTTTCTAGCTGCTCAAGTTGTGATTCAAGTTCACTGACTTCCATGCTAGCCATTTCCTTCATCTCAGGATCTTTGGCTTCTTTGAAGATTTCTTTTGCTTCTGCTAACTCTTCTGTTGCCTGCTGCCATTCTTGATAAGCTATGACTGTTTCTTCTAAGGAAGAACGAGCTTTAGCTACTTTTTGTAGTTCATCAGGGTTAGTAGCAATATCTGGATCTGCCAAGCGATAGGTAAGTTCTTGAAAAGTTTGCTCTACGGATTTTAGTTTGTCTAATAAGTATGCTTCAGCCATAATTTTAGTCTCTTAAAAACAAAATGATTTATTAAAAAAATTAATCTAAATACAACAAACCCAGCAGTCAATTTAAGCTAACTACTGGGTCTATACTTTGTCTTAAATGGCTATTTTTTAGCGTCAGACTCAGCATCGCTACTGGCATCGAGCATACCGTATTTACGCAAAAAGCGATCGACTCGACCTTCTGTATCAATAATTTTTTGAGTTCCAGTATAAAAAGGATGATTACCAGACCAAACGTCAACGCTAATCTCAGGTTGAGTTGAACCGACAGTCATGACGACTTCGCCATTACAGATTACCTTGGCATCTGGGTACCAAGTTGGGTGTATATCAGGTTTAGGCATTTTTTTCAGATAATGTTAACTACTATTTTAAATTGATCGACAAGTTCTTAGTTATTTATTGACTACGTAAGAGCGACCGCCATAGAAAAGAAATACTATCTCAGTCTTCTTTTTTTTGTTTTTGCAGCCTAATTTGAGTTTAAGCCTCAGCCGATCTATTAATCTTCAACTAATGATTAATTACTAACAACTAATTACTAATTGACCCTCTATCGTTTAGAGAACTGAGGAGCTTTGCGAGCTTTCTTCAAACCGTATTTCTTCCGTTCTTTACAACGAGGATCGCGAGTTAGATATCCTTCCGTTTTCAAAGGCTGGCGATTATTGGGGTCTTGCTTACACAAAGCCCTAGCAACTCCTAGTTTAACAGCATCTGCTTGACCAGTTAAACCACCGCCATGAGCGTTGACGAGAATATCGTACTCGTTTTCAAAACCTAAAGTCTCTAAAGGACCTTTGATAGACATTAAATAACTAGGAATACGATTAAAATAATCATCTCCAGTTTTGCCGTTAACGGTGAGATTTCCTTCACCTGGTACTAGACGAACTCTGGCGATCGCCGATTTACGACGACCCGTACCCCAATATACTACTTTATCTTGTGTTGCTTCCATGTTTTAGTTCCTCACTGGAATTGTGTTGATATTTAAAGTTTCAGGAATTTGGGCAGCATGGGGATGATCTGCACCTGTATAAACTTTGAGTTTGGTAAATAGTTTGCGTCCCATGACATTTTTAGGCAGCATTCCTTTGACTGCTTTTTCGACAATGCGTTCGGGAATCCTTCTTTGTAGCTGATCGAAAGTCTCAGTCTTCATGCCTCCAGGTCTACCAGAGTGGCGACGATAGAGCTTCTGCTCATTTTTTCTACCTGTAACCACAACTTTTTCAGCGTTAATTACTATCACAAAGTCCCCAGTATCTATATTGGGAGTAAAGCTGGGCTTGTTTTTGCCTCGCAGGATCATGGCAATCTCGGTAGCCAGACGACCTAAGCGTTGTCCTTCGGCATCAACTATGTACCACTTATGATCTATAGTTTGTTGGTTTGGTAAGGGAGTTTTGTTCATTGTTAGAGTGATAGTATTTTGTGAATTATTTTAAATAAGAACTTTATTTAAGCTAAAAGAAAATTGGGTTGAGCATCAAACCAGAGGTGTTTAGCAAAAGGAAATTCGGGATAACCAACCCTTAACAAACATAAGCCCTTAGCAGGAGCAGAATATTTAACCCGATCTCGACGTTGATTTTGCCAAATCTCAGTAAAGCTGTCAGGCGATCGCTTGCCAGTTCCCACCTCTACCAGCATCCCCACCAAAAGGCGTACCATACCGTATAAAAAGCCGTTTGCCTGAATCTCTAAATACAGGAATGCACCTTGACGATAACATTGTACAGTCTGTACTTCTACTAGAGCATCTGCTCTATCTGAACCCGTACGCTTAAAAGCTGATAGGTCATGCTCTCCAATTAGAGGATATAAAGCTTTTTGGATTAAAGATTCATGCAGAACTGACTGGTAATAATGCCAACAGGTTTGATTGACAAATATATTAGGTTGCTCATCCGTATAAATGGTGTAGCGGTAACGCCGCCAAATAGCAGAAAAACGAGCGTGCCAGTTACCGTTTACCTGAGCTGATGCTCTAATTAGTATACCCTCTGGCAGCTTAGCATTAATGATCTTTGCCCATTTATAGGCAGGGATAGGCCCTTCGTACTCAAAATGAGCAACTTGAGCAGCTGCATGAACACCTGAATCGGTTCTACCTGCACCATGAACACTTACCAAATGACCAACAACTTCAGAAATAGCCTTTTCAATACAGCCCTGAATACTAATGATATTTGGTTGTTTTTGCCAGCCGTGAAAGTTAGTTCCTAAATACTGAATAACTAAGGCTATTCTAGTTGAGGAGTTTCCTTGAGATTGGCATACAACCATTTGTGCAACACCTAGTTAAACTAGCTCGATAATTGCCATTTCTGCATTGTCGCCACGACGACTTTTAGTCCTGACAATGCGAGTATAGCCACCCTGGCGATCGCCATAACGCTCTTGGACAGCTTTAAAAAGCTCGCTGACTAAATCTTTATCATAGATATAGCCTAAAGCTTGTCTTCTGGCTGCTAAAGAACCTTTTTTGGCTAAGGTAATCATTTTTTCAACCTCACTACGGACTGCTTTAGCGCGAGTTTTGGTAGTTTTAATTTGACCATGACGAATAATTTCGGTTGCCAAGGAACGCAACAAAGCTTTCCTTTGATCCGCTGGCAATCCTAGTCGTGGTACTTTACATCGATGACGCATGATTGATAATGTTTTGTTGATGTTTATTTTGCTGATTTTTCTTGAGATAGAGTAATCCCAAGACGTTGCTGCAAAGCTTCAATTACCTCATCAGCAGATTTTTGCCCAAAGTTTTTAATCTCCAGCAGGTCTTCTTGAGTGTAATCAAGTAAGTCAGATACAGAGTTAATTTGCGCTCGCTTCAAACAGTTGTAAGCTCTAACCGACAACTGCAATTCTTCGATGGGTATTTGGCTAGTCGGATCTTCGTCCTCTATATAGTCGGGTTCAATTGCCTCTAAAGTCAGATCTTTTAAGGGATTAAATAATTCCACGACAATTCCAGCAGCTTGAGACAACGCCTCTTCGGGCTTGACGCTACCGTTAGTCCAAATTTCCATAATTAGACGTTCGCGGATTCCTGAACCATCTACACGGGCATCTTCAACGCTATAGTTAACCTTGGTTACAGGCATAAACACAGCGTCAATCTGAAGGAAGTCTAGAGAACTGCCTTCTTCTTTGCCTCTTTCTACTGCACGGTAGCCTTTGCCCTTTTCAACCCGAAATTCCATCTCTAAACTCGTGCCTTCTGCTATAGTAGCCACATACTGATTAGAGTCTACGGTTTCTATCTCAGAAGGTAACTCAAACTGGGCAGCGGTTACAGTTCCTGGTCCAGTAGCAACCAAACGACCTATTTGGGGCTGATTGGTATAACTTCTGAGGACTATTTCCTTCATATTGAGAATTATCTCTAAAACGTCCTCTCTGACTCCTTCAATGGTGGCAAATTCATGAGTAGCAAACCCAAACTTATGTTCTTGTTTGCTGCCATTTTTTGCCATTCCTCCACCAATGCGGATTGCTGTAACAGCTGCACCCTCCAAGTTAGATAATAAAACTCTTCTTAAGGCGTTACCCAAAGTAATGCCTTGACCTCTATCTAGAGGCTCAAGGATAAACTTGCTATATTGGTGTTGATTTTTTAGGGTTTTAGATTCTACACACTCAATTTGAAATTGCGCCACAGGCTATTCTCCCTTCTATTCGACAAGCGATCTGGTAAATCAAGATAGAAATTAAATAAATGCTCGTATCGAGTCGCAACTTGATAATTGCTAACTAAAGCTATACTCTTCGTCTTTTAGGCGGACGACAGCCATTATGAGGGATAGGTGTGACATCACGGATTAGAGTAATTTCTAGCCCTACACCCTGTAAGGCTCTTATAGCTGTTTCTCTTCCAGCCCCAGGACCGCTTACCATAACCTCAACTTGACGCATTCCTTGATCCATTGCCCGTCTTCCTGCGCTATCTGCTGCTGTTTGTGCTGCAAAAGGAGTGCCTTTTTTTGCTCCTTTAAAACCACTTGCACCAGCAGAAGACCAAGATATTACGTCTCCTCTTGTATCAGAAATTGTTACAATAGTATTATTGAAGGTGGACTGAATATGAGCCACACCGTTGGGAACGTTTTTTTTGTTCTTCTTTGCGCCGCTTCTTCTTTTTGGTTGCGCCATTTTACTTTTCGTGTGATGTGGTTATACTTAGAATTATGATGAACTAGTTATTTACTTCTTACCTGGAGCTTTCTTCTTACCAGCTACGGTAAGCCTTCTACCTCTTCTAGTACGAGCATTAGTGCGAGTTCTTTGACCTCGAAGAGGTAAACCCATACGGTGACGACGACCGCGATATGTACCAATATCCGCCAGACGCTTGATATTCATCGATTCCCAACGTCTCAAGTCACCTTCTACCTGATAGTTATCTTCAATGTATGCTCTAAGCTTGGCTGTATCTTCATCCTCAAGATCGCGAACCCTAGTATCTGGATTAACTCCAGTTTCAGCGATCGCCTTTTGCGCTCGTGATAGACCCACACCAAAAATGTAGGTTAGCGCGATTTCCACACGCTTATCACGAGGAAGGTCTACGCCAGAAATCCTTGCCACGTTTTTATCTCCCTAATCTTTTTAATTTTTTTTGACTGCTTAAATGTAAATATGTTAAGCATCATACATAGAGTAGCGACTAACAATTATCCTTGACGCTGTTTATGCTTAGGATTACTGCTACAAATCACCATTACTCTGCCACGCCTTTTGATTACGCGACATTTTTCACACATTTTTTTTACTGATGGTCTAACTTTCATGCCTTATTTTGGCCACACTGCAAGCCTACTATTATATCTATTAATTTGTTTTTGTGTCAAACACAGTTAAATCACCAAAAAAAGCGTTTTACTTATTTTTAAGGCGATAAGTTATTCTACCCTTAGTCAAATCGTAAGGAGTTAACTCAACTTTGACGCGATCGCCTGGTAAAATTTTAATGTAGTTCCGCCGAATTTTACCTGAAATATGAGCTAATACATTAAAGTCGTTATCCAAATCGACGCGAAACATTGCATTAGGCAGAGATTCTGTCACAGTCCCTTCCATTTCAATCAAATCTTGTTTAGCCAATCTTTATATTCTCCGCTATTTTTAGATGAATAGCTAACGGCAACTCTTACTATTCATCGGTTTACTTGGCAAATGCCTTAAGCATTTTTTCAATACAGCAACCTATATATATCTTACATTTTTATCTATCTTAGACGGTGAAAGCCATAAATTAGCAAGAGCCATCTAAAATTAAACTGCCTGAGATACTGCTTCTTTTAAAGATTTAGTTACCTGTTCCATTTCTTGATTCCCATCAACAGTTTTTAAGGTCTGCTTTTTTTGATAAAAGTCAATTACCGGTACAGTATCCTGATGATAAACTTCTAAACGACGACGAATAGTTTCTTCATTATCATCTTTACGCTGCCTTGCCAGCAGTCTTTCTACCAAAACGCGATCGGGAACTTCCAAATTAAAAACACAGTCAGCATTCTGGTTCAATTTAATCAATAGTTCCTCTAAAAAGGCAGCTTGATTTACATTTCTAGGAAAGCCATCAAGTATCCAGCCGTTGGCAGTATCATCATAGGATAGTCGGTCTTGAATCAAGTTGAGAATTAGAGTATCAGGAACTAATTCTCCCCTATCCATATAATCTTTAGCCTGTTTTCCTAAAGAAGTCTGTTGAGCTACGGCTGCTCTTAAGATATCTCCAGTGGACACATGGGGAATCTGATGATGTTCAGATATAACTTGAGCCTGAGTTCCCTTTCCTGCACCAGGAGGTCCCAAGAATATTAATCGCTTTACCATACCAATTTATTTATTCAAAAAGTTTTGTTGGAAGTAGCAAGCCTACAGCTATAATTGATATGCTTAGGCTTACCGCCGCGATCGCTCTATTTTTTACTGCTTAACCATACCTTCGTAACGTTGAGAAATTACGTAGGTTTGAATCTGCTTCGCCGTGTCAATTGCTACACCCACCAAAATAAGTAAAGATGTCGCACCAAATCCACTAAATACAGTAGTACCTGCGGGAATAGTGCTTTCTACTAAAGTAGGTATAGTTGCCACCAACCCCAAGAAAATTGCGCCCAAAAGTGTTAAACGATTGAGCACCTTTTCTAAATAAGCACTAGTTGCTTTACCTGGTCTAATCCCTGGAATAGATGCGCCCATTTTTTTAAGATTTTGAGACATATCTACAGGATTAACGATCAAAGAAGCATAAAAATAGCTAAAGAACAAAATTAGAACCAGATAAACCGCTACATAAGCCCAGTTTCCAGGCTGCACTGCTGCTGCAATCTGATTAAACACATTTTTAACTGCCCCATCACCAGGTATAAATCCAATCAACTGAGCGGGAAGAAACAGCACTGAAGATGCAAAAATAATTGGCATTACTCCACCCTGATTTAATCTTAAAGGCAGATAATTGCTTCTTTCACGGTATACCCTTCTGCCAACTTGACGGCGAGCAGAAATAATAGGAATACGGCGAGTTCCTTCTTGGATAAATACAATGCCGACAATCATTGCCAAAAAGACAAGCAAGAGAACTACTACCTGAGCAATCTCGCTTCTGCCACCGCTTTGAGCAAATTCAATTGTAGTTCCTAAAGTTCTAGGTAATACCGCTACAATATTGACAAAAATCAAGAGTGAAGCCCCATTACCAATGCCCTTTTCGGTGATCAACTCAGATATCCACATAACGAACATTGAACCAGCGGTTAAAGCCAGTACGGTTTCGCCAATGGGAAAGATACTTTTGGCAATAATGCCGTTATTAACGAGCAAACCAAGAGTAATACCAAAACTTTGGATTATAGCTCCGCCCAAAGCAACGTAACGAGTGATCTGGGAAATTTTACGTCTTCCCGCTTCTCCCTCATTTTTTTGCAGATCTTCCAGGCTAGGAATAGCGGTTGCCAACAACTGCATAATAATAGAGGCATTAATAAAGGGTAAAATTCCCAGGGCAAATATTCCCAGGGCAGAAATACCACCACCAGTAAAAATGTCCAAAAATCCGACGATAGAAGAATTTCCTGAACTATTAATAAAATTGCCGAAGACCTCGCGGTCAATTCCTGGAACGGGTATAAATACCCCCAGTCTTACCAACACCAGAAGACCAATGGTTACAAGCAGCCTGCCTCGAAGACCAGCAGCTTTTGCCATCTGTAAAAATGTCTCCTGGGCTGATGGAGTTTTTTCTCTAACCATACAGGTTTACCTCTTATATGCTTGGTGCTAAATTAAGCTATTTACGGAGAAATATTATATAAATTTAATTTTCTACCTTAGGTTCTTATGATAGACCAATCGTGATGCTTAGCTACAATAACCCATAGCTATGCTTGGGAATAAAGTGGAGTAGTTTTTTACCTACTTAGTAATTACTTCGCAGCTACCGCCAGCAGCTTCTATTTTTTGGATTGCGCTCTTAGTAAAAGCTGCTGCTTTGACGTTTAAGGCTACATTTAGTTCACCATTGCCCAAAATTTTAAGAAGACCATCGTTAGTAGTAACAATACCGTTCTTTAATAGAGAGTCTAGGGTCACTTCTGTGTTAGCAGCAAGAGAGCTTAAAGCTTCTACATTAACTGTGGTATACTGCTTCTGGTTGATGAGAGTAAAGTGCTTTAGTTTGGGAACTCGGCGATAAAGAGGCATTTGTCCACCTTCAAAGCCTGCCTTTGTTCCTGTACCTGAACGAGACTTCTGACCACGCATACCAAAACCACAGCTAGCTCCCTGACCTGCTGCGATACCGCGACCAACTCTACGTTTACGTCGCTTTGACCCCTCTTTAGGGCTAAGATTTTCTAGCTTCATTTTTTTCTCCTTGATTAGCTTGCAGCTTATTTAAGCGTATAACTGTTCTAAAGGAATATCTCTTTCTCTTGCAACCTCGGCAAAGGTACGCAAACCTTCTAGGGCATTCATAGCTGCTCTAGCATTGTTAAGGGGGCTGTTAGAACCAAGTTGCTTTGCCAAAATATTTTTTACCCCAGCTAGTTCTAAAACAGTACGGACTGCGCCACCAGCGATTACCCCAGTACCTGGAGCAGCAGGACGCATGAATACTTTTGCCCCACCAGCAACACCGTTAGTTACATGAACAATAGAACTGGCTTTGGTAAGAGAGACTTCAACTAACTGCTTTTTGGCATCAGCAACGCCTTTACGTACTGCGCCGATGACATCAGCAGCCTTACCTACACCTACACCTACTTGTCCCTTTTCATTACCAACGACGACAATGGCGCGAAAACTAAGTTTTTTACCGCCTTTGACTACCTTACTGACGCGACGAATCTGAACTACTCGTTCTTGCCAGTTAGAATCTTTTTCTCTAGAGCGATTTTTTTTACGTGAGTTGGATTTAGCCATAGTTTAGTATTACCGTTTTGATTTAAAAATCTAACCCTGCTTCGCGAGCTGCATCAGCTAGAGCTTTGACTCGACCGTGATAAAGATTTCCCCCTCTATCAAAGACTACTTTAGCAATTCCTTTTTCGATAGCTTTTTGAGCTACAAGTTTGCCGACTTCTGCTGAGACTTTGCAAGTAGCACCACCAGATTGAATGTTAAAGTCCGATGCTGCTGCTAAAGTGTGCTGTGCCACATCATCAATAACTTGAGCATAAATATGATTATTGGAACGGAAAACGCATAAACGGGGACGTTCAGGCGTACCATTTACTGCTTTGCGCACTCGACGGTGACGACGTTTGACTAATTCTCTACGTGAAAGCTTCATAATTTCTACTTACCTGTCTTACCAGCTTTGCGTTTGACCTGCTCATCAAAGTAGCGTATTCCTTTACCTTTATAAGGTTCTGGAGGTCTTACTCCTCGAATTTGAGCAGCAATATTGCCCACTATTTCTTTATCGATGCCACTAACGATAACTTCAGTGTTTCTGTTTTCTACTGCCACATCTATGCCGTTGGGCATTTCCATCTCAACAGGATTACTATAACCAACGTTAAGAGTAAGCTTTTTACCTTGAGCTTGCGCTCTATAACCAACTCCTTGAATCTGTAGGCGCTTTTGGAATCCTTGAGATACTCCATCAACCATGTTGGCAACTAGGGTGCGACAAAGACCATGACGTTGACGACCAATACGGGAACCATTGGTCGGATTTACCATTATGGTGTCACCCTCTTGTTTTACCTCAATAGGTCGAGGAATCTCTCGCTCTAAAGTACCTTTTGGTCCTTTGATGGTGAGGTGCTGTCCTGAAATCTGCGCGCTTACTTTTTCAGGAATGGAAATAGGCTGTTTGCCAATACGAGACATAACTTAGTCCTCTTCTTTGATTACCAAACATAACAGAGGATTTCGCCGCCAACTCCTTGGCTGCGAGCTTCTCTATCTGTCATTACTCCACGAGAAGTGGAAACGATCGCAATTCCAATACCGCCCAGAACACGAGGAATATCTTTTTTACGAGAATAGACTCTTAGTCCTGGTTTGCTTACCCGCTTGAGAGTGCTGATAATTGGTTGGCGATTTCTGCCTTTGTACTTTAAAGAAATTTCGATAAATTTCTGGGGTAATTCCCCTGTTTCTTCAAAGCTGTCGATAAATCCTTCACTTTGTAAAACTTGAGCGATCGCCTTAGTCATACGAGTTGAAGGAACTTGAGTAGTTTGATGCTTGACCATACAGGCATTACGAATGCGGGTCAGCATATCTGAAATAGTATCGGTTGCTGCCATTATTTCCTATTTTTATATTTAGATACTAAGAACATTAGTTGTCACGGAAAGGCATTCCCATTTCTTTGAGTAAAGCTCGTCCTTCTTCATCATTGTTGGCGGACGTGACGATTGAAATATCCATCCCTCTAATTTGATCGATGCTATCGTATTCAATTTCGGGAAACATTAGCTGCTCTCTAACGCCTAAGCAGTAGTTACCTCGACCGTCAAAGCTTTTGGGGCTAATACCCCGAAAGTCGCGAATACGAGGTAGAGCCAGACAAATCAGCCGCTCTAGAAAGGCATACATCCTTTCACCACGCAGAGTAACCATCATCCCCACGGGCATTCCTTGACGAATTTTAAAACCAGCGATCGCTTTTTTAGCTCTAGTAACTACTGGTTTTTGCCCTGTAATCACAGATAGTTCGTTCAGGGATGATTCTAGGGCTTTAGCATTCTGCGATGCTTCTCCTAAACCACGGTTAATGACGATTTTAACTACTTTGGGAACTTGATGAACGTTGCCGTAGCTGAACTGTTCGCTTAACTTGGGAACAATATCTTCCAAATACTGAGATTTTAACGATTTTGCCATGATGTCTCTCTTTTCCTGGGCTTGGTCAGGAACTATAAATTTAAAATTATTAGCGTCTTAAAATGCCTCAAAAACTAGTCGATAATCTCGCCTGTCTTTTTGAGCATTCGTACTTTACGACCTTCTTCGGTGAAGGTATAGCCAACACGACTAACGGTTTTCTCTTTATTGGAATAGAGCATGACGTTAGAACTATGTATGGGAGCTTCAAAAGTCACGATTTGACCTGATTCTCCTTCTTGTTGTGGTTTGACGTGCTTAGTACGCACGTTCACGCCTTCTACAACTACTTGACTTGTCTTAGGGATTACTCTAGATATTTCAGCGACCTTGCCTTTATCGCGTCCAGAGATTACCTGGATAGTATCTCCTTTTTTGACGTGCATTTTATGGCGGGTAGGTGCTTTTTTTGTTTTTGTCATTTAAATTACCTCAGGAGCTAAAGAGACGATCTTAGTAAAGTTTCTATCTCTTAATTCTCTTGCCACAGGACCAAAGACACGAGTACCTCTGGGGTTATTCTGTTCGTTGATAATTACCGCAGCGTTATCGTCAAAGCGGATGCTCATGCCACTAGGGCGACTGACAGACTGCTTGGTTCTCACAATCACTGCTTTTACAACTTCAGATTTTTTGACTCCCATATTGGGTAAAGCGTCTTTAACTACTGCCACTACGACATCACCGATAAAGGCATAGGGACTGTTCCCTTTGCCAATTACACGCAAACACATTAGCTTGCGTGCGCCACTGTTGTCAGCGACATTTAAATAGGTCTGTTGTTGAATCATTTTCGATCTCGACCAAGAAAATTGGGTTGATATAATTTAAGATTTTTGGGATTCAATTATTTCCTCGACCGTCCAGCGTTTGGTTTTGCTGAGGGGACGAGTTTCTTTGATCCGCACGCGATCGCCAATCTTACATTGGTTCTCGGCATCATGAGCTTTATATTTTTTGGTTCTGACGACAATTTTGCCGTATTTGGGGTGAGGAGAGCGGTTTTCAATGGCAACAACCACGGTTTTATCCATTTTGTCGCTCACGACTTCTCCCACTCTTTCTTTTACTGCCATAATCTAGTTTTCTCCTTGTGCAGCAGCGATTTCACGCTCGCGTTCTATGGTGAGTAATTGAGCCATACGATGTTTTGTATGTTTAAACAAATGAGGTCTTTCTAAACGGCGGGTTGCCTGCTCTAGCCTCAACTGAAACAACTGTCGCTTAACTGCTAGAATTTCTTCTGCCAGTTCTTCATCACTGAGTTTTCTGGCTTCGGCAATTTTGGGTAAAGCCATATTACTTATAATCCTCTTCGCGAGTAACAAATTTAGTTTTGATCGGTAGCTTTTGAGCCGCTAAACGCATTGCCTCTTTTGCCACATCTTCAGTTACGCCAGCCATTTCAAACATGATTCTGCCTGGTTTGACCACTGCTACCCAAAATTCGGGAGAACCTTTACCAGAACCCATACGGGTTTCGGCTGGACGCATGGTCACGGGCTTATCTGGAAAAATGCGAATCCAGATTTTACCACCCCGTTTGACATAGCGCGTCATAGCTCGACGAGCAGCCTCAATTTGGCGCGAGGTAATCCAAGAAGGCTCTGTTGCCTGGAGAGCGTAATCACCAAAGTTTAAGGTGCTACCGCGATAAGCCATGCCTCTCATGCGACCGCGATGCTGTTTGCGATATTTCGTTCTTCTGGGACTAAGCATAATAGTATTATTTTGCTAAATAAGTCTTGTTAATGTTACTCTGAGCGATCGTCAAATTTCTGGCGACGACGCTGACGGCGAGGAGCTTGACTAGGAACAGCGGCTGCTGCTTCTTCTTGTCCTGGAATAATTTCACCTTTAAACACCCAAACCTTAACTCCAAGAATTCCATAAATAGTCAAAGCAGTGCGATAAGAGTAATCAATATCTGCTCTGAGAGTGTGTAAAGGGACTCGACCTTCCCTAACCCATTCTGTACGGGCAATTTCTGCACCGTTTAAACGACCACTGACCTGAATCTTAATGCCCTGCACTTCAGCCCGTTGCGCTCTTTGAACTGCTTGGCGAACCACTCGACGAAAAGAAACTCTTCGCTCTAGCTGCTGACAAATGTACTCAGCAATCAAGGTTGCATCAGCATCAACACGAGGTACTTCAATTACATTAATCCGAATTTGGCGTGCGTTACCAACCTTCGCCTGTAGTTCGGTTCTCAATTTCTCAATCCCTGAACCGCCACGACCAACAACTACACCAGGTCTAGCGGTGTGAATTGCTAAATCAATTTGATCGGCTTTCCGCTCAATTTTGACCTGAGAAATGCCCGCATTGCTCAGTTCTTTGTTAACATATTCCCTGATTAAACGATCTTCTAGCAATAATTCTGGATAGCGTTTAGTGTCAGCGTACCAGCAAGATTGGTGTTCTTTGGTAATACCCAGACGAAAGCCCGTTGGGTGTATCTTCTGTCCCACAAATGTTTCCTCGTAATAGTAATTAATTAAATTCTGAAATTTAAGGATTCTAATTGGTTACTTCAGGAGCAACGGCCACGGTAATGTGACAGGTTGGCTTACGAATTTGATAAGCTCTACCTTGCGCTCTAGGACGATAACGTTTGAGAACAGGACCCCCATCAGCAAAAGCTTTGCTGATTACCAAAGTTGCGGGATCTAAGCCGTTGTTATGTTCTGCGTTAGCTACAGCCGATCGCAATGCTTTTAAAATTGGATCGCAGGCTTTATAAGGCATGAATTCGAGAATGATTAATGCTTCTCGATATTGGCGACCACGAATTTGATCTAACACCCGTCTGACCTTAAAAGGAGACATTCGGATGTATTTGGCGATCGCCTTTACTTCGTTATTAGTATCTATTGCCATAGCGGTACTCAATATCTAGCGTCTCCCTTTTTTGTCGCTTTTAGAATGACCCCTAAAAGTACGGGTGGGAGCAAATTCTCCCAGTTTATGTCCGACCATCTGGTCACTAATGAACACAGGAATGTGCTGGCGACCATTATGTACGGCAACTGTATGTCCCACCATTAGAGGCAAAATAGTTGAAGCTCTCGACCAAGTTTTGATTACTTCTTTTTTGTTACCAGCGTTCAACCTCTCAATTTTTTTGAGGAGACTGTCGGCGATAAATGGTCCCTTTTTTAAAGAACGACTCATATTTTTTCAATTAATAATGAATTAACGACGACGACGAACAATTAGCCTGTTGCTAGGTTTGTTCTTCTTGCGAGTTTTCTTACCCAAGGCTGGTTTACCCCAAGGGGAAACGGGACCGCTTCTACCAATAGGAGCGCGTCCTTCACCACCACCATGAGGGTGATCGCAGGGGTTCATCGCACTACCACGAACTTCAGGTCTTCTACCCAAATGGCGCATTCTACCTGCTTTACCCAACTTGAGGTTACGGTACTCAACGTTACCAACCTGTCCGATAGTGGCATAGCATTCTTTGCGCACCATTCTTACTTCTTTAGAAGGAAGACCAATAGTTACATAATCACCTTCTTTTGCCATCACCTTGGCAGCGGCACCAGCAGCCCGAACAATTTGCCCGCCTTTACCAGCTACAAGCTCAACGTTGTGAACAGTTTCACCCAAAGGCATATTGCTCAGAGGTAAAGCATTACCAACTTCAATTGGCGCATTTTCACTGGCAATAATTGGCGTGCCTACTTTCATCCCTACAGCAGCTAATATGTAACGTTTTTCGCCGTCTTCATACTGAACTAGAGCAATACGAGCATTGCGGTTGGGATCGTATTCGATCGCAATTACTTCGGCTGGGATATTACGCTTATCACGACGAAAATCAATGATGCGGTAAAGACGCTTGTGTCCTCCGCCACGGCGACGGCTGGTAATTACACCGCGGTTGTTACGTCCTTTCTGACGGTGTTTATATTTGGTTAAAGACTTTTCTGGCTTAGTCTTAGTAATTTCCGAAAAGTCGGGAACTATCGCTTGGCGTGTTCCTGGTGTGTATGGTCTAAATGAACGAGTACCCATAATTTGCTTTTAGATTAGCTTTTTCGAGTTCTATATTTTGGTCTGCGTTTTATACGTCAGGGAATAAGGCAATTGAATCCCCATCTTTTAGCGTCACAATTGCTCTTTTGTATTGAGCCTTATAGCCTAAAAATTTACCTACCCGACGCTTTTTACGAGGCAAAGTCAAAGTATTTACTTTAACAACGGTGACATCAAACAAGCTTTCGATAGCTGCTTTAATATCGGGCTTGGTTGCTTTAGGCAGTACATCAAAAACGTATTTACCAAGCTCCATCTGCATCGTGCCTTTCTCAGTAATGATCGGCTTGAGGATCAAGTCGGCTAAATCTCTCTCTTGATATCTAGTCACCGTAAACCTCCTGTATCTGTTCTAAAGCATCTTTTGAAATTACAATTTTATTGACATGAAGCACATCAAAAACGTTGAGATTAGTTGCCTTAATCAGTTTTACTTTAGCAATATTGCGAGTTGACAAATTAACGTTGTCTGATACTTCTTTGAGGATTAGCAAGACTTTAGCGTCAGAATCTATACCCCAACGATCTAAAGCTGCAATAACTTCTTTTGTTTTAGGGCGGTCAAGTTCAGAACCAAAATTCTCGACAACAACCATATCTTCAACGCGGGAACTAAAAGCTGTTCTCAACGCCAAACGTCTCTCTTTGCGATTCATCTTGGTGCTAAAATCTCTGGGTTTTGGTCCAAAAATTACACCACCACCACGCCATAAGGGAGAACGAATCGAACCTGCACGAGCGCGCCCAGTTCCTTTTTGTCTCCAAGGTTTGCGTCCACCACCACGAACTTCAGCACGAGTTTTGCTAGATGCCGTACCTTGACGAGCATTATTTAGCTGACGAACTAATGCACGGTGAACAATATGTTCGGCATTTTCTGATTTGGCTACTTTAAGTTCTAGGGTTGCCTCTCCAGCATCTTCCCCCTGCCAATTTTTGACTACACAATTAACCATAGTTATTTGTTATCTATACTTTATGTTCTTAAAATAACAGGCTGTTATTTCTGCCCCACAATGTTGCTGGGAGAGATACTAAGCAAAGATCCAGGCTTACCAGGAATTGCTCCTTTAATAAGCAGCAGGTTTTGCTCAACATCAATTTTGACAACTTTTAATTTGCGGGTGGTTACCTGTTTTCCGCCGTAACGTCCCGCCATTTTCTTACCAGGATAGACACGACCAGGAGTTGTTCCCGCACCAGTTGAACCAGGCGCACGGTGGCTTTTGGAACCATGACTCATCAAACCACGCTTAAAGTTGTGCCGCTTATGATAACCAGCAAAACCACGACCCATAGTTTTACCACTAACATCAACGGTAGTGTCAATACTAAAAATTTCCGATATGTCTAAAGCTTTACCTAGTTCATAATCTTCAGTTTTTTCTAAACGATACTCTTTTAGATGGCGTAGAGGACTAGCACCAACTTTTTTAAGATGACCAAGTTCAGGCTTGGATAAAGCTTTTTCTTTTACCTCTCCATAGCCAATTTGAACTGAACTATAGCCGTCCGTATCTTTAGTTTTGACTTGAGTTACGATACAGGGCCCAGCTTGAACCACAGTTACGGGAATAGCATTTCCTGTCTCTTTGTCAAAAACTTGGGTCATGCCAACTTTAGTGCCAAGAATGCCGATAGACACGAGTTTAAACTCCTCTATAATTGCAACATAATAGATTAAACTCTATTTCTCAAGAGCTTTGGGCTTAGATGTATTGCCGCAGATTACTGCTATCAAAAGGCGGTGTAACATCAACTGACAAAAAATAACCATCTTGACAGGTACTTCCTTAGAACGATTAAACGTAAAAACATGAATTCGCTCTTGGTCAGGGTCTGCGTCGTTTTACGGCGAAGCTTGCCTGATCGTTGGTTGAACCGCTATTAACAAGATGTACAGCAGCAAATATATAATTTTTTTCTAAGATTTACGATCGCATTCAGCTTATTGCTGTTGCCAACCTTCAAAGTTACCTTGTACCCTCTAAGACTTAAAGAAAAATTGCTTCTTCAGTATCCCCAATAAGGAGGCAGCAAACCCTATAAATTTCTCACTAACCCCGTAACGAGATTGTTTTCTATGGTGAATAAACACTGTGAAAACTCACTAATTTAGCCTTAAGAGTAAAAGCGGCGATCGCTTATTTTCTATAGCTGAGGGGGTGGACTAGATTTTTATCTATTAGGTGAGATTTGCCAGTTTTAACCACAATCACTAATGATACATGATGGGGTGAGTTTCTGACAAATATTTTTGATAATTTTGGCAAATGAGGAAAAAGCGATCGCTTCGTTGAGAACCAGACACTACAACTTATCTTTCAAAAGAACATGGCAATTGAAAAATATAAATATTTCAACAGTTCGGGAAATTGAAGACAAAAAGCGATCGCAACTTGTACTACCTTATTTCTAATTATTGCTTGACTTTTAATTAGAGGAAAATTTATCAATCTGTTGTTTGCTGAGAAAAATCAACTTCTTGATAAACTTCTTCAATCTTTCCCGAAAAATCTACGCTAGCCAATTCAAAGTTTATCTTATCTAGCTCATAAAATTGCAACAACCATAAACCATCATCTGTACGACGAAAACATTCAATCCTGGCTTTTTTGGTATTAATTAAAACGTATTCTTGTAAACTGGGTAAAGACTGATAGTCAGCAAATTTGTCACCGCGGTCAAAAGCTTCTGTAGAATCTGACAGTACTTCAATAATTAGACGAGGAAACTCTTTATAAGTAGTATTTTCTTTATCTTTTGATTCACAAGTCACCATTACGTCAGGGTAGAAAAAACGGTTTTTTGTCTCGATCCTTACTTTCATATCCGATATATATACCCGACATCCCGATCCTCTGAGGTGATTGCGTAATAATATAGCCATATTCAGGGCAATGGTTACATGAGTGTCAGTTGCACCAGCCATAGCAAATATTCCACCGTCGAAATACTCGTGCTTGATATCGCTAGCTGTTTCTAGTTGCAGATATTCTTCGGTTGTTAAATAGGAATTTTGGGGAGAAGCTACCATGAGATTTTCTGGTGTTTATTTACCGTGTTTTAATTCTAGAATATTGACTGATATAAAAGCGATCGCAATTTCGGTTATGAATAAGTTTATTCAGACCTCTTCTCCTAGCTTTTTACCCCGATTAATTTCAAGAGACTGTTGGAAAAATACTTGTTTTTGAAATGGTAAAGTTGAGAATATTTCAGACTGCGTAAAGTAGATTGGAGATGGTGTAAACCAGTCTACAGGAGAACCATAAAGTTTGGAACAACCACGTATTCTTGTCTGTCAAATTGATCGCTAATTTTTTGGTAATCAAACATTAAACTCCTTGCTTTAATCAGTATTTTCTAAAAATCGCCTTTACCAAATAGCATATATTTAAGAAGTATCTAGCCAAGATTTTGCGATATGAATACCTACACCCTGAACTTAAAACCTTTAGCCAATCCAATTACAGTTGAACACTTTGAACAGTTATGTCAACTTAATCCAGATCTAAGATTG
Source organism: Waterburya sp. (assembly GCA_965218345.1). Lineage (GTDB taxonomy): Bacteria > Cyanobacteriota > Cyanobacteriia > Cyanobacteriales > Xenococcaceae > Waterburya. The sequence goes on along the minus strand of CBDCKS010000002.1, from coordinate 1,343,145 downwards.
GAAACTAACCCCCAAGGAGAATTAATTATTATGCCTCCCACTGGATATGAGACAGGAGAGAATAATGCAGGTTTAATTGCTGATTTCGTAATTTGGAATCGCCAATATAAACTAGGCGTAGTTTGTGATTCTTCTACAGGTTTTATTCTTCCAAATGGTGCGATCCGTTCACCTGATGTTAGCTGGATAGCAAAAGAGAGACTCGCTCACTTTACTAAAGCAGAAAAAACAAAGTTTTTACCTCTTGCACCAGATTTTGCTTTAGAGTTAATGTCACCGAGCGACAGATTAGAAACAACTCAGGATAAAATGCAGGAGTATCGGGATAACGGGGTTAAATTGGGGTGGTTAATTAACCCGACTCAGCAACAAATAGAAATTTATCGTCCGAGTAAGAATACTGAAATAATAAACAAACCTGTTAGTTTATTAGATAAAAAAATATTACCCGAACTAATTGTTGAACTAGATTTTATTTGGAATTGAAAAATATTGGCGAAAAATTGATTCTTAATTTAAACGCTTATTTAAGTAAGTATAAATAACTGCCAAACCCGAAAAACTACAGTTTAACTATATTATTTATTAATTATTACTTGCTTAGAACAGCTTTAATTATGGATATCGAAGCAGTAATAGCCCTGGTAGATAAAGAAGTTTATCGTCGTACCCAAAAGCATCTAAATGATCTACAGCAGGCTATTGTTACTCAAGTTTGGCAACGCCAGAAATATCTAGAAATTGCGGATGAATATGGCTGCACAGAAGGACACGCCAAGGATACAGGGTCATTACTCTGGAAATTGCTATCAGAAGCCTGGGGTAAAAAGGTAACTAAAAATAATTTTCGCAGCTTGATTAAAAGACAGCTTCAGTCTTTTAATAGTACAGACAAGAAAAATATCGAAGAATTGGCTGTGGCTATTGACCAGACTAATAGCGATCCTAGCTTTATTGGTAGACAAAAAGCGATCGCGACTCTGCAAAATTTAGTCAAGCAAAATCACAAAATTATTGTGCTGCAAGGGGAAGGAGGAATAGGCAAAACCACTTTGGCGCAACAATTTTTAGCCAATCGAGGTTTTAAGTTGATTTTAGAAGTTTTGATGGCAAAGGAGACAGCCAATATTATTTCGGTAGATAGCGTGGTGGAAGAATGGTTGCAACGGGATTTGCATCAAGAATCAGGCAAAGAATTTGGCGTTACCCTAGCCAGATTTAAAAGATATTTGGAACAGCACACGGTAGGAATTTTAATTGACAATCTAGAACCTGCTTTAGATAGGCACGGCAAACTTATTGACGCTCATCGCGACTATATTGAGCTACTAAGAATCTTAGCCGATACAAAAGTACGTTCAGTGACTATTATAACCAGTCGCGATCGCCTGTGCGAAGCAGAAATTAACTTAGAACACTATCGTTTATCAGGATTAGATTTGGCTGCTTGGCAGCAATATTTTACGGCATATCACATTAAAACGGACAATCTAGCAATTGCTCAGATTCATCAAACCTACGGTGGCAACGCCAAGGTAATGGGCATCCTGTGTGGCATTGTTCGAGAAGATTATGATGGGAATTTAGAGCAATATTGGCAGGAAAATAGCCACGATCCTTTAGTTGAAACAGATTTAAAAAATTTAGTTGTCAGCCAATTCAATCGTCTGCAAGATTTAGATGCCCAAGCTTATTTGCTGCTTTGCCGTTTGGGTTGTTATCGCTATCAAGATTTAGCTAAAATCACTTTACCAGGATTACTTTGTCTGTTGTGGGATGTAGATACTAAGCAGCAAAGAGTAATAAAATCTCTGCGTAATCGTTCTCTATTAGAATTTACTCAGGGTAAATACTGGCTACATCCAATGGTACAGGCTGAGGCAAAATCAAGGTTGCAGCTATCTCAACCAGAATGGCAACATACCCATCGTCAGATTGCGTTTTTTCTGACTGAAAGTATTACCCGAATTAATAATATTCAAGATGGCTTAACTGCTTTAGAAGCTTACTATCACTACACGGCAATTGAAGATTATGCCAGTGCAGCTGAAGTTATTCTTTATAGTCGAGAAAACCAATGGGGACAATTTCTAACTTTGGGAACAACTCTTAATCGCCTGGGTATTATTCAACCTCTCTTAAATGCTATTAACCAGATTATAGATAGGGTGAAAAACGATCGCCATCGCAGCGAACTTAATAATATTTTGGGAGATTTATACTGGACTACGGGAAAAGTGCATCAGGCAATTTCTCATCAGCAAGAGACTATCGCTACTAGTCAAAATTGTTTGCGCTCAATTCCTGTGACGTTAGCCAATAAACACGACCTATATTACTGGCGGATGCTGGAGGTCGATTCTCTCCTAAGCTTAGGACTATATCATATCGACCTTTGGGAATTAACTACCGCAGCAGGTTTATTTCAACAGGCGATCGCTCTGGCTAACAATACTAAGCATCATGCTTGGTCAGAAAAGGCAGCTTTAGGATTAGCATTAGTAAATTCTTATTTAAAAACCTCTGACGAACCCAATCATCTTGTGCGCAAGCTTTATCGATTAATTGTAGATTTAGAAGATCGAACCTACAATACAGGACGCTTTGCTTATTTTATGCAAATTCTCGGACAAATATTTTTTAATTATCAAGAACTAAAGCCAGCTAAGGTAATGTGGCAAAAAGCGATCGCCTTTTCTCAATCAAGCCATTATACTCAAATTAAAGCCAAATCCCTAATCGGTTTAGGCTGTATCGAACGCCAAGCAGGTAACTTCAGCCTCGCTCATAATTATCATCAACAGTCTGTAGAATTACTCGATAAAATTACCGCCAAATGCGACCTCGCAGAAGCCTATGTTCAATGGAGTATTACCTTAAAAAAAGATAACCAATTCAATCAAAGCCAAAAATGTTTTGAGGGTGCGATCGCCCTTTATCAGCAAATTCAAGCTCCTAAACAGGTTGAGAGAGTGAGTTTAATTATACAAAAAAGCGATTAGTAATTATTAATCAATTTATTTTCTTCTCATACCAGAACTATTACCAAAGCTGCTAGGGCGTTTAAGCTACTTAGATTTAGATTTATCTGAAGAACCTAGAGTACCAGAACCCACACCAGAACCAATAGCACGACTATTTTTCTTCAAAAACTTACGCATAGACTTACGAGTATTTTTGAAAGATTTATGAGCTTTCTTGCTGACGGTATTACGCACACTGTCTGTATCAGTAGTTATAAAGCTACGACCAGAACAGCTAAAAGCAGTCTCACACAACGACAATGAAATAAATAGAATCACAATCTTGCGTAGCATAATAAAAATTCTGATTTAAGTTCTTATTTTGTCTACTTTAATTGTAAAACTTTCTTGACTAAAATGACCCCTGAATTACTTCCCCAATATTCCCAATAATAGGGGACTTTGAGTTATCTTAGATGCACGATTAACAGACAAGCTGCACTTAGGAAATCGCATTTATGCTAGATGCACAGAGCGTTTTTTCTTCAGGAAGATAAGCGGGGGTGCAAAATCAGCTCTGTAATCAGCAACGCCAGTTTTATCTATAGCCGATAGCTATGTCTGAACAACAAGAAATTGAACCTAAGTTTAATCCCTCAGACTCTACAAAAGCAGACCAACTCAACTTGAAAATTGACAATGAAGCTCAACGCAGAATCTTGGAGTTGGAACAAGAGCTACAGCAGACGCGTGAAAACCTCCAGGCATCGGTGGAAGAGTTAAAATTCATTAACGAAGAACAAGAAGTTTTTAATGAGATATTAACTAGCTCTAATGAAGAACTGCACACCATCAATCTAGAATATCAGTCCAAGATTTTAGAACTAACTGAACTAAATAACGATATTGATAACCTGCTCAAAAGTACGGATATTGGGGTAATCTTTTTAGATAGGGAGCTAAAGATTCGCAAGTATACTCCTGCGGCTACCGAGGCGATCGCTCTGCGTAATACAGATATAGAGCGTCCTTTAAAAGAACTTGCTTATAAGATTGAATGTCCCGATCTGACTGAGTTACTAGAAGAGGTAATTAAAACTAAACAAGTCATAGAATTAGAAGTCAGGCTTAAACACAGTAATTCCTATCTCTTGATGCGAATTAACCCCTATCAAACAGAGGAACGGCAAGACGATGGAATTGTAATTAGCTTTGTTAAAATTGATGATCTCAAACAAGTTCAGCTACAGCTAAGCAATACTTTAAAAGAGAAAAATCGTCAGTTGACGGCATTGGAAACAGCCAGCGATGGTATTGCCATTCTCAATAAAGATAAATTTATTTATCTCAATCAGGCTCACGCGGAGATTTTTGGCTATGGCAAGCTAGAAGAGTTGATGGGTAAATCTTGGTGCATTCTCTACGAACCTGATGAACTTGCTCGATTTGAACGAGAAGTATTTCCTCTTCTACTTAAACAAGGAAAATGGCGAGGGGAAACCTTAGCTAAACATTACTATGGTCATACTTTTTGTGCAGAACTAACTTTTACTTTTACTCCTCAAGGTGATTTAATTTGTATCTGTCGGGACATTAGCGAAATCAAACAAGCCCGACAACAAATAATCCAAGCAAATAGTGATTTAGAACAGCGAGTAAATGAACGTACCCAAACTCTTGCCGATTTTAGCGACAAACTTAGACAGATCCATCTAATAGCAACAAATAATTATGAACGCCTGGAAGATTTATTTGCCGAATATATATCTATAGGGTGTAATATATTTGAGCTTTCCACTGGTATTATCAGCCAGGTTGAAGACCAGATCTACAGAGTTTTAGCAGTACAGTCCCCAATGGAAGAACTGCACGTTGGATTTGAGACTCTTTGCCAAAATACTTACTGCGCTGAAGTAATAGAAAAGGAGCAAACAGTTGCTTATTTCAATGTGGACGAGATACCCCAGATGCAAAATCATCCTTTAAATCTCAATTTTCAGTTAAAATCTTTTATCGGTACGCCAGTCTTCGTAAACGGAATGTTATACGGAACGTTAAATTTCGTTTCTGTTTCTCCTCCCAGTAAAGATTTTGAGCCTTATAAACGAGAAATAATTGAATTAATGGCTAGAGATATTGGACAGTCTATTGCTACCATGCAAACCAAAAAAGCCCTTGAAAAGAGCGAAAATCGCTTTCGTAATACATTTGAGCAAGCAACCGTAGGTATTACTCATATCTCCCTAGAAGGAAAATTTCTCAGGGTTAATCAAAAACTATGCGATATTTTAGGTTATACCAGTGCAGAACTGATGAAACTTAAATTTCACGACATTACCTATCCTGAAGATTTAGCTCTAGATGAAAAATATATTCCGCAAATTATAGCAGGGGTACTTGATAGCTGCACCTATGAAAAACGCTATATTCGTGCTGATGGTTCAGTTATTTGGGCTAATCTGACTTTTGGTCTAGCTATACTAGCTAAAGGAGAGTCAGCCCATTTTATCGCTATAGTTGAAGATATCAGCGATCGCAAAAAAACGGAACTGGCACTAGCTCAAAGTCGCGATAAGCTAGAGCAAGCAAGCCAAGCCAAAGATGATTTTATCGCCCGCATTAGTCATGAATTACGCACTCCTTTAAATAGCATTCTTGGCTTTAGCGGTGTTTTACAAGATGAACTTAGGCTCGATCCTCAAAAGCTCCATTCAGTTAATATTATTCATCAGTCAGGTCAACATTTACTAACCCTAATCAACAACATTCTCGATTTTTCTAAATTAAACGCCAAAAAATTAGCATTAGAACTGCAAGTATTTAATTTAATTCAATTTTTAGAGGAAATTGCCAGTATTTTTCAGCTACGCGCCCAGCAAAAGGATTTAAACTTTGAAACTCACATTTCTCCTTCCTTACCTAAAGCCGTTTGTAGTGATGAGACTAAACTGCGACAGGTTTTATTTAACTTACTTAGCAATGCCGTAAAATTCACCGATACAGGCAGCATAATGCTAAAAGTCGGCTATGTCGAAGAATTTGAACCTGAACATTCACTAGCCCCTAATAACTCTTATACACGCTTCACAAAAATTCGCTTTCAAGTTGAAGATACGGGCAACGGCATTCCTCTCCATGAATTGACCGAAATTTTTGCCCCCTTCAGGCAAGTCAAAGGTAATGCGGAAAATCAAGAAGGAACTGGTTTGGGGTTAACTATTAGCCAAGAAATTGTTCAACTGATGGGCGGAAAAATTGAACTAACAAGTAAAATCTCTCAAGGAACTATTTTTTGGTTTGATTTAGAATTTCCCCTAGCAGATACAAGTTTATTACCCACTTTGTCTGGATCTATTTTAACAACGGGAGGGCGATTGAGCTTTCCAGTCAAAATATTGGTAGTGGATGACAGTGATGATAATCGTTTCTTACTAGTAAGTTATCTAGAGCCTTTAGGCTTTACTTTGGCTGAAGCAAGTAACGGCAAAGAAGGCTTAGAAATTGCCAAAACTTTTCAACCAGACGCTATTTTAGCAGATTTGGCTATGCCTGTAATGGATGGCAAAGATATGATTGCTAAAGTCAAACAAGAGCCTGAGCTAGAGAATACAGTGATTATTACTATTTCGGCTAACGGTCAATTTATACTTGAATCTTCTAACGCTAATTGTCATGCTTTTCTAGCTAAACCTGTCGATCTTGCACAATTGTTAGAATTATTAGATAACTACTTAGAGCTAGATTGGCAAACAGAAGATTTAGCTCTAGAAGCAGATTTATCTACATTAGTTACTCCTTCTCAACAAGAGTTAAACGAATTACTAGAATTAGCCGATCTCGGCGATCTTGAGGCTCTAGAATTACAAATAAATTCTTTAGAATTACTAAACCCTCAGTACCAAGCTTTTGGTCAAAAGGTGCGACAATTTACTAATAATTTTCAACAGCAGAAACTAGAAAGTTTTATCCGCAATTTTATCGATTGCTTAGATTAAATTCTAATCCAAAAATCTATAGCTACAAATAAATAATAGGTACAAGGTAAATCAGTAATTGCTCAGAGACTGTTTGTAAAAAGAACAGAAAGTTCTTCTGCTGTTGGGTAATGGGGTATTTGGGGTAGTGAGGTATTTGGGATAGTAAAGTTTATACTCCATCCTCTCTACCTCTCCATCTTCACCACTTCTCCATCCTTAATATTTACTTTACAAACATTTTCTCAGTGTCTAAATATTAATATCAGTCATAATAACGAGTTTAACTAACCATCAAAAATATAATTTTCAATTTTATAGATTATAAATATAACATCACTATCAAAATGCGCTGAGTGTTTAGACTTAGATTTAATTGTTCAACAAAATTCATAAAAACAATAACCTTAGTGTTTTGACCCATTACTATTAAGTATAAAATCAGCTACAAATAATATATGTGATCCACATTACATATTGATATTATTAGATGACTCAATCAATAAATCGTAAATCATCCAAAACTATCTTGATTGTTGATGACACTCCCAACAATTTACAACTTTTATTTAAATATTTGAAAGATATTGGTTATAGACTATTAGTAGCTCAAAATGGAGATAAAGCTATTAAAACTGCTTTGCTTGCTCATCCAGACTTAATTTTATTGGACGTAATGATGCCTGAAATTGATGGTTTTACTACCTGTCATCGTTTGAAAGCTAATCCTGAAACTGAAGATATTCCCATTATCTTTATGACTGCCTTAGCAGAAACTAAGTATAAAGTACAGGGGTTCAAATCAGGTGCAGTAGATTACATAACTAAACCAATTGAAAAAGAAGAATTATTAGCAAGAATAGAAACTCACCTTTCCCTTCAGAGTTTGAATCAACGTTTAGCTAGAGATGTTGCTCAACAAAAATTGTTGTTTGAAATAAGCGATCGCATTCGTCAATCTTTAGATTTAAAATCTATATTAGAAACCGCAACTAAAGAGATAAGATCTTTCTTAGATTGTGACTTTGTTTGGCTGGCTCGTTTAGACAACAAAAATATTTCTTTAGAAGCCTATTCTTCGGCTACGGATTTTAATATCGATCCTAATGCAACTATTTCCTGGGATTATCTATGTCCTAATCAAGAAAAATATCGGGATTATCTTATGGGTAAGATTCAAGCTATTGAAAATTGTGGTCATCTAGATGCCAACAAAACATCATTTCTCTTTGAATCTCAAGCCAAATTAATCTCTCCTATTCTAATCAGTTCTCCTAAAATTGTAGATTATTGTGTTAATGAGCCTAATATTTTATGGGGCTGGTTAATTGCCGACCAGCTTGAATGTCGCCAATGGCAAATGGAAGAAATTGAACTGCTCAAAAGATTGACAACTCAGTTAGCTATTGGCATTAGACAAGGGCTATTGCATCAGCAACTATCATTACAAGCCGTTATCGATCCTTTGACCCGCATCTACAATCGTCGCTATTTTAATCAACAAATGAATATCGAGTGGCGGCGACTACGACGTAGTTCTGCGTCTATGTCTTTGATTATGTGCGATGTGGACTGTTTCAAAATTTATAACGACACTTATGGTCATCAACAGGGAGATAAATGTCTGCAAAAAGTCGCTCAAGCACTAGCTAGCGTCTTAAAAAGATCCGCTGATATTTTAGCTCGTTATGGAGGAGAAGAATTCACGGTGATTTTGCCCCAAACACCCAAACGTGGTGCAATTCAAGTTGCCGAAGCTATGAGAGTTGCCGTCAAACAATTAAAAATTCCTCATCTTAATTCCACCGTCACCTCTGTTGTTACTATTAGCGTTGGCGTAGCTAGTACAGTCCCCAACTCAAAAGATGCTCCTCATTTGCTGTTAGAAGCTGCCGATTTAGCCCTATATAAAGCTAAAGGGCGAGGTCGAGACTGCGTTGCTGTTTATCCAGAAGCTATTTCTCATTCAAAAGATCGGCAAGAGCTTGAGCTTCGTTGGGTTCAGCGTCTGCGGTCAGCTCTCAAAAATAATTTGTTTAGTCTCTATGCTCAAGCTATCACTCCCTTGGAGACAAACGACCAGAAACGGTATTTTGAAATTCTCTTGCGTCTTACAGATGAGGATGGGCAAGTCATTAGCCCCAATGTCTTTTTAGATATTGCCAACCGTAATTTTTTAATGCCTGATATTGATACCTGGGTGATTAATACTTTATTAGAGACTCTGGCAGCCAATAAAGATCCGACACATTGGCAAAATCATCGCTTTGCCGTCAATCTTTCGGGTGCATCTCTAAATCAAGAATCATTTTTAGAATTTCTCTCGCAAAGACTAGCTGATTATCATCTTCCCCCTGACATATTTTGCTTTGAAATTACCGAAACTGTAGCTATTGCTGAACTTACTAAAGTTGCCAAGTTTATTGCTTCTCTCAAAAAGCTGGGCTGTAGTTTTGCGTTAGATGACTTTGGTACAGGAATGTCTTCTTTGACTTATTTAAAAAATCTACAGGTAGATTATTTGAAAATAGATGGTTCTTTTATTAGAGAACTAAATAATGATAATTCATCAAAAGTAATGGTAGAAGCGATTAATCATATAGCCGAAGGAATTGGGTTAAAAACTGTTGCTGAATTTGTGGAAAATCAACATATTTTAGATACTGTCAGAGACTTAAAAATCGACTATGCACAAGGATTTCATTTAGGTCGTCCAGGGATTTTGATGAGCGTTATTGATTGACTGATGTTACGCAATAATCAATCTGTGAAACCGAGGTGATAGGTAACTAACTTATCGATTTATATTGCTTAGTGCAGCCCTTGATTGTTCATTGTCTTGCGTAAGGTCGGTGATTGAGATGAATTTTGGCTTGCCTTTAGGCGTTTTGCTCTGTATTAGCTATGTTGTTTGAAACTAGTTTGGGCATTACCCAGTTAGTAACGCTTTATAGAGTAAACTCAACAAAGTCGTCTTCAGGACAGACTAAAAATTATCTTATAGACTAAGCTCTACAAAACGTCACTTCAGGACAAACTAAAAAATAATGCAATCTATCGCCTGTTTTATATTTGCTTTCATTTTTGGTAGTTTTCTTGAGTACTGGGTTCACCGTATGATGCACATCTCGCCTGTGTTTGGCAATAGAATTACCGCTCACTATGGTCATCATCGCAGCAATACAACCAAAGGATTTTTGGGAGATTTTCTAGATTTTAGTTTAGTAAGTTTATTAGTATTGCCAGCTTTTTTTGTTTCTCTTTCGTTCGGCATTATTATGGTTTTAGGGACAATAGCTTTTGCAGCATTCGCTTCTTATGCTCATCAGATACAGCACTATAACCCTACTCAATGTTTTTGGATGAAAATGCCTGTTCACTATGTTCATCACCAGAATAATCAATGGGACAGTAACTTCGGGTTAGCTGTAGACTGGTGGGATCATATTTTTAGAACTTATCAGCCTGTAGAATGGCTTGCTAAGTATGAATTAAAACTGACAAATTCAAAACATTCAAGAGTGCGATGATGGTCATGTCGAGCCAAACTTCAAGCCGCTGCACGACGATGATCGATTAAAAAGTCAGGTTTAATCACTCCTTTTTCGGTAATAATCGCCGTGATTAAACTGGCAGGGGTGACATCAAAAGCAGGGTTGTAAAATTCTGCACCTTTGGCACAAATATCGATGTCATTAATCTGGTATATTTCTTGAGGATCTCTTTGCTCAATCGGGATTTGACTACCGCTAACCAAGTCAAAATCGATCGTCGAAAAAGGTGCAGCGACGTAAAAAGGAACTTGATGAGCCTGGGCAGCGATCGCCAGTGAATAGGTGCCAATCTTATTAGCAGCATCCCCATTGGCAGCAATTCGATCTGCCCCCACCACCACTAGGTCAATCATCTTTTGCTGCATACAGTGAGCAGCCATACTGTCAGCGATCACCGTTACAGGAATATGCTCTTGAACACATTCCCAGGCGGTTAATTTTGCTCCCTGTAAACGAGGGCGAGTTTCATCGGCATAAACTCTCTCCAGACGTTGTTCTCGCCAAGCAGAACGAACTACCCCTAAAGCAGTGCCATAACCAGCAGTAGCCAGAGAACCAGCATTACAATGGGTCAAAATTTTTGATTTTTCTGGCATTTGGGGCAAAATCGTTAAGCCATGATCGCCGATCGCTTGACAAGTTGCCAAGTCTTCAGCTTGGATTGCCTGGGCAGTTTTTAACAAGGTGATTTTTACCTCATCAATAGTGCCGATCTCTTCATAGGCGGTTCTTAACATTCGCGCGATCGCCCAAAATAAATTAACTGCGGTAGGACGAGTCTGGCGTAATAAATCAGCTACTGCTTCTAAATGTTGCAAAAACTTAGAGCGATCGCTCGTCTCAATTTCTCTTGCTCCCAAATACATTCCATAGGCTGCTGCAACCCCAATAGCTGGCGCACCCCGCACGATCATAGTTTTAATTGCCTGCGCCATATCAGAGCTACGGCTAATTTCAACCATAGTATATTCCACTGGCAAACGAGTTTGATCGATCAATAATACTTTGTCTTCTGACCACAAGACAGGATAAATATGATTTGCTGCTAGGTTCATAGAAACATTAACTAATTAAATTACATTACATTTACATATCCCATATTATAAGAAGAAGTCAGCGTTACACCGCCTTCCGCGGTCAGAGGTTAGAAGTTAGAGAACTGATAAGCAGGATTAGGTTCATGACACTTTATAACTTGCCGATCGATTTAGGGTATATAGTGTGAGATTTTTAAGACAGGCGTAAATGATCGATAGATTTTTAATAAGATGGTAGAAAAGCAATCAACCGTTGTCGTAACAGGGGCATCTTCTGGAGTGGGTTTGTATGCCGCTAAAGCTCTAGCCCAAAGAGGCTGGCACGTAGTCATGGCCTGCCGTAATTTGCCCAAAACAAAACAGGTGGCAAAAGAAGCTGGTATACCCGAAGATAAATATAGTATTATTCAGCTTGATTTAGCCTCTTTAGACAGTGTGCGTAAGTTCATTGCCGATTTTCGCGCTACTGGTAAATCTCTCGATGCTTTGGTATGCAATGCTGCTGTTTATCTTCCTTTAGAAAAAGAACCTCAGCGCAGTAAAGAGGGTTATGAGTTAAGCGTTGCTACTAATCATTTAGGACACTTTCTCTTATGTAACTTGATGCTGGAAGATTTACAAAAGTCCTCCGCCCCAGAAAAAAGACTGGTAATTTTAGGTACTGTGACCGCAAATCCCAAAGAATTGGGAGGTAAAATTCCCATTCCCGCACCTCCTAACTTGGGGAACTTAAAAGGTATGGAAGAGGGTTTTAAAGCACCTATTACCATGATTGATGGTAAGAAGTTTAAGCCTGGAAAAGCCTATAAAGATAGTAAGCTTTGTAATATGCTGACGATGCGAGAATTACACGATCGCTATCACGAGTCTACAGGAATTATTTTTAATGCTCTTTATCCTGGTTGTGTGGCGGAAACTGGCTTATTTCGCAATCACTATTCTCTATTTCGGACTATTTTTCCCTGGTTTCAAAAAAACGTAACTAAAGGATATGTCACAGAGGAGTTAGCTGGAGAAAGAGTCGCTAAAGTTGCCGCCGATTCTGGATTTAATGAGTCTGGGGTTTACTATAGTTGGGGAAATCGTCAGCAAGAAGATCGCGCAGCCTTTAAGCAAGAAATTTCTAATGAAGCAATGGATGATAATAAAGGCAAACGTCTTTGGGAATTAAGCGCAAAACTGGTGGGATTAGACTGATTAGATGGCTAGTTACAGCGATCGCGCCAGCCTGATTACACTAAATCCTGTTAGTATATGACTTTTTTCTGGTTTTACAGAAAATTTAGTTAATCAGCTTTACAATTACATAGTTTTTCTTACAGTAAACTAGAGACAATAAATAAAAAATAGCTTAAACCCGCCAAAGCGAATTAAAAGCTCGTAATATAGATATTTTGGGGAACGATTCTAGGAGACCATTGCACACATGGGAAAAGTAGTCGGCATAGATTTGGGAACAACCAATTCCGTAGTAGCGGTAATGGAGGGTGGTAAACCCACAGTAATTGCCAATTCAGAAGGAATGAGAACTACCCCCTCTGTAGTTGGCTTTAATAAAGATGGAGAATTGGTAGTTGGGCAACTTGCCAGACGGCAAAGTGTTCTCAATCCAGAAAACACATTTTATGGTGTTAAAAGATTCATGGGTCGTCAGTATACTGAACTTCAGCCAGAATTAAAAAGAGTTTCATACACCATTAAGCGAGACGAGTTGGGTAACATTAAAATTCGCTGTCCTAAGCTCAAAAAAGAATTTGCCCCCGAAGAAGTCTCGGCTATGATTCTACGGAAGCTAGCAGAAGAAGCAGAACGTTATCTAGGAGAAGAAATTACTGGGGCAGTAATTACCGTACCAGCCTATTTTAATGACTCCCAACGTCAAGCAACTAGAGATGCTGGTCAAATAGCGGGATTAGAAGTATTGCGAATTATCAATGAACCGACTGCTGCTGCTTTAGCTTATGGCTTAGATGAACGTCGTCCCCAAACCATCATGGTATTTGACTTGGGGGGAGGAACATTTGATGTTTCTATTCTGGATATTGGTGATGGCGTATTTGAAGTTAGAGCTACTAGTGGGGATACTCAATTAGGGGGAAATGACTTCGATCGTCGTATTGTAGACTGGTTAGCTGAAGAATTTCTCAAGCAGGAAGGAGTTGACCTGAGAAAAAGCGATCGCCAGGCTCTCCAGAGACTCACAGAAGCAGCGGAGAAAGCCAAGATTGAGCTATCTGGCGTATCTGTTACCGAAATAAATTTACCCTTTATCACCGCCACAGAAGATGGTCCTAAGCACATTGAAATTAAGCTAAGTCGTGCCAAGTTTGAGGAACTTTGTGGAGATTTGGTTAGTCGTCTGCGTCGTCCTCTTAAGCGGGCAATTTCTGATGCGGGCATTGGTCCAATGGAAATCGATGAAGTAGTTCTAGTTGGCGGTTCAACTCGCATTCCTATGGTGCAGGAATTGGTTCGTAGCTACATCGATTTAGAACCCAATCAAAACGTTAACCCTGATGAAGTAGTCGCTATTGGTGCTGCCATCCAGTCGGGTATTATGACTAACGAAATCAAAGATATTCTCCTGCTAGACGTTACGCCCCTCTCGCTTGGCTTAGAAACTATTGGGGGCGTAATGAAAAAGCTGCTGCCCCGCAATACTACTATTCCTGTCCGCCGTTCAGATATTTTTTCCACAGGCGAAAACAATCAAACCGTAGTTGAAATTCATGCCCTCCAAGGAGAACGAGAAATGGCAACTGGCAACAAATCCTTGGGCAGATTTAAGCTAACGGGTATTCCTCCCGCCCCTAGAGGTGTACCTCAAGTTCAGGTGTCTTTCGATATTGATGCCAATGGTATTCTGCAAGTCACCGCGCGAGATAAAACTACTGGTAGAGAACAGGGAATTACGGTTTCTGGTGCTTCAACCCTAAGTAGTTCTGAGATCAAACGCATGATTGACGAGGCAGATAAATTTGCCGAGGAAGATCGCGCTAGAAGAGAGAGGATCGAAAAACGCAATCGCGCCAAAGCTTTAACCGATCAGGCACAAAGAAAGCTAAAAGAAGTAACCCTTGATTTTGGTAGTCAATTTGCTGGCTACTATCGTCGTCGCATTGATGTTTTGTGTGAAGATATCTTGAAAAGCTTAGAACAAGATGATGAACGCAATCTAGATAGGGCAGAAGCCGACTTGCAAGACACTTTGTATGAGCTAAATCGTGAGGTTAGGCTGCAATACGAAGATGAGGAGGACGATGACTTTTTAGGCGCAATTAAGAAGACATTCTTGGGGAATGACGATAAATTTGATGAGGACTATTCCTACGATCCTCGCGCCTCTGATTACTATGGTAGCAACGATAGTTATGGCTATCCCCCAGGGCGTGGTGCTGCTCGTCCCAACACAGGATACGATAATTATGGTGGAGATTATGGCACGCAGCCCCGTCGCCCTGGCTATAACGATAGTCGAGATATAGGCTATGATAATGAACCTCGTCGTCCTGCTGCAGGATACGATCCTTATGAAGAAGACAGAGGCTATGGCACGCAGCCCCGTGGTTCTGGTTATGATGATACTTACAGAGATGTTGACCCGTATGCACCTAGAAAAGAACCACCTAGAACTAGCCGTGGTGGTCGTGACAACCTACCGCCCCAAGACCGTTACAATGGTCGCAATGCTACCCGCAGCAATATGCCCTATGAAAATGACTGGGATGATGAGGATGATGAATGGTTTTAATTGATAATTGATAACTGATAACTGATAATTGAGAAATAAGATATGCCAACAGTGCGTAACTATTATGAAATGCTGGGCGTTGATAAAAATGCCCCTAGTAATGAGATTAAGAAAGCTTATCGCACATTAGCCATTAAATATCATCCCGATCGCAATTTGGGAAATAAAGCTGCTGAAGAAAAATTTAAAGATATAAATGAAGCCTACGAGGTACTATCGGATCAAACTAGGCGCGTACAGTACGATCAGTCTATCAGCCGTCAAAAAATTGCTAACAAGGGAGTTTCTTTTGGCAATTTTGGACGCAATAATCGCTCAGATACCAGAGGAAGCACGAGAGTAAATAGTCAAGACTATCGCCCTGAAAGAACTAAGCGGGAAAGGGTGGTGCGTTCAACCCAAACTCAGAGTCGAGATATTGAGGCAAAACTAACCTTGGGCTTAGATGAGGCATATCGAGGAGGCAAAAGAAAAATTCGCCTCGAAGACGGCAGGTCTTTAGAAGTAGAAATGCCTACTGGCATGATTGACGGACAGCGCATTCGCCTCAAAGGGCAGGGCATTGAAGGGGGCAATCTTTATCTTAAAATCACCGTGGCACGCCATCCCTTCTTTGAGATCCAGGGAGGGAATATATATTGCCAGATTCCAATTACGCCTACAGAAGCAATTTTAGGTAGTGCGATCGAAGTTCCCACTATTGATGGCTTAGTTAAGGTTAGCGTACCTAACGGAGTGCGATCGGGTCAACGTCTGCGCTTGGCAAATAAAGGCTATTTTGATAAATCGGGTAATAGAGGCGATCAGCTAGTAGAAATTCAGATCTTTACCCCTAAAGAAATTAGCCCTGAAGAAAAAGAGCTATATGAAAAACTACGGGAATTAGAACAGTTTAATCCTCGCCAAAACATTATTAAAAATTTATAAAGGAGCTTCGCCCCAGCTATAAGCTATAAGCTGCAATCAGACAAGGTATCGTTGAATTATAAATTCATGACTCTGTTAGCCTCATTTCGATGCTCAATTTTTTATTCGTGCAACAAAGCCATTGCCAAACACTACGACTAAAATACTTGAGCGGCTACTGGTCGCTAAATTGGGCAGTCTGGGCAAAATTTTCGATAAACTCTAAATTCCAATCAACGATGCCATATTGCTGTAAGTTAACCTGTCTTCCTTGGGCTGAAGTAGTCAACTCTATTTGCAGATAACTTTTTGGTTTAATTAAAAGACGTTCTGACCATTCGATCGCCGTAATGCCAGGAGTAACTTCAATACCCTCCCAATATATTTCAGGATAAATGCTATCAACCTGACTTGATTCTAAACGATACAGATCTAAATGATATAAAGGTAAACGACCATCTAAATACTCATTGATTAAAGTAAATGTCGGACTAACTATAGGTTCAAGGATATTTAAACCTCGACCAATTCCCTGAACTAAAGTAGTCTTACCTGCGCCCAAATTACCAAAAAGTAGAATATTACTCCCCTCTGGCAGATGTTTACCAAGGAGATAACCAAGATTTTGAGTATCTTGATGGCTTGATAAAAATACGGTTAACATGGCTTGAAAATTTGAATTTAGGGACAAAATAACCAACTAAACCCCGTCTACATAGAAAACCGTAGTTTTTGAATCGGAGATTAAGCTAGTCACAGCAGAATATAATTTCTACTTGCTACTTACGAACAGTTAACTTAAAAACTCCTGGTTTCAAGCTGGATGCGGTTTAGATCGACGATAAATTGTGATTAGCTTAGTCAAATTAAAAAGTTCATCGAAATTTTACAGTAATCATGAGAACACAATACACTTCCTTTATATTTAGTTGATATATTTATAAATAAGCCAAGTAACTTTAAGTCGGGATAGGAGCAACTCAAGACAGACTAATTAAACTGTTTTGTCTTGCTACTTCCCTTACCTCTTTTAACCACTACCAATATTTCCTGATTAACTAGAAGTAATATCTACAATCATAACTTCTCAAACGTTAAATTTTGGGTTGCCACTTGCCACTATACCATCGCAGTAAAACTCTAGCTAACTGACTAGAACTGTGGCGCACGTGACCGTGAACAGGATCTTCATCCATGACGTTTGCCATAACTATACGGCGGTTGAGTTCAGCAACTTCTTGACGGTCTAAGTAAACTGGATGAGAATTTTCTAGGGCATAGCGTTGTAAAGATACTGGGGTGGGGGGTTTGCGATGCACCAAAACAGCATCAAATAGTTTAACCTTGCTGACGCGATCGATTTCCTTGATGTGATCGGCAACGCTATAACCTTCAGTTTCCCCTGGTTGAGTCATAATATTGCACACATATATTCGCGGAACATTAGCTTTGGCGATCGCATTTCTAATTTCAGGAACGAGAAGATTGGGAATAATGCTGGTATAAAGGCTACCTGGTCCGATAATAATATATTCTGCTTGCTGAATTGCTCTAATCGCTGCGGGAAGAGCGGGAGGATTGGCTGGCATACAGCCAATAGTTTTAATTTTGCCCTTAGCTTCAGGGATATTAGATTCTCCTTCAATTATCCTGCCATCTTCCATTTCTGCCCACAAACTAACGTCACTAAGAGTAGAAGGTAAAACTTTACCGCTAATTGCCAACACTTTAGAGCTAGCAATTACAGCCTGTTCTAAGTCACCCGTAATTTTGCTCATGGCGGTCAAAAACAAATTACCAAAACTATGACCAATAAGACCATCTCCCGCTTCAAAACGATACTGGAATAGCTCGGTGAGTAATTCTTCCTCGTCTGCTAATGCGGCTATGCAGTTGCGAATGTCTCCTGGTGGCAGCACGCCGATTTCTCTTCTCAATCTGCCTGAAGAGCCTCCATCATCGGCTACTGTGACGATCGCCGTAATATTGCTGCTATACTCTTTCAGACCCCGTAATAAGGTTGACAAACCAGTCCCGCCACCTACTACTACAATCTTAGGGCCGCGGTTGAGGCGGCGACGGTCTAGCAGCATATCTACTAGCTTTTTATCTTTACCAACTCCCAAAACGTCGGTAATCGAGTCAACGGTGCGAGATTGCCCCCAAAATATGAGAAAAACCCCCGCAATCAAAACTATGGGTCCTGAAATATAGCTGGGAATAACGGTAGTTAAAAATTCTAAAATTCGGGAAACAAAGGACAAAATGCGATAAATTGGCGTTAGCTTACTCCAAATAGCAGTACCAACTACAGCTAAGCAAAAACCGCCAGCACTCAACAACAACCAGCGTTTGATAAATAATCCAGGTGCCAGCCACTTAAAGATCCGATTACTGCGGCGAATATTCTTCTTGATTGGAGAAGATGAGTTTTTCATCTCAGTTTGGGGATATTATTTATTTACCAAGCCAGAGTAGTTATCATAAACAAACATAAACGATTTAGCTTGAAACGACCTAAGAGATTGAAATAACTATTAACACCTTAATGATTGCCAAGCTGAGAATTGCCAGATTTATCCATTCCAGCCAGTGACAGAAATCAAAATATTAGGATTAGATCCAGGCATAGCTACATTGGGATTTGGCACAATTATTTGTCAACAATCTAGCAAACTTAATTCTACCCTAGTCAAGTTAGATGACTTTGGGATCATTAAAACTCAGGCAAAAACTCCTTTGGGAGATCGTCTTTGTATTATATATGACGATCTTCATACTCTAGTCAAGGAGATCGAACCCGATTTAGTGGCGATCGAAAAATTATTTTTTTATCGGATGAGTCATACAATTACCGTGGCTCAAGCAAGAGGAGTATTAATGCTCGTCTTGGGTCAGGCTGGTCTTCCCTATGTTGAGTTTGCCCCACCAGAAATTAAGCAGGCTCTAACAGGATACGGTAACGCTGCCAAAATAGAGGTTCAAGAAGCTGTTGCCAGAGAATTATCCCTTGACTTTATTCCTCGTCCTGACGATGCTGCTGATGCCTTAGCGATCGCTATAACCGCTTGGTTTCATCAAAATGTTAATAATCAATTTTGAGAACTTTATCTAATGCCACATCCTGCCTGAGCAATTTTTTGAGACTGAGGATCTGAGGTGAATTTTAAAACCGCTGCAAAAGCCTCCTTAGCAGTAGCAGACTGTTTAAGTTGACAGTAGATAACTCCTTGATATAGCCAACTCATTATTTTTTGCTTTGGAGCTAAGTTACTAAGCTGTACAATCTGTTCAAAGATTTCAATTGCCTGATTATATTTACCTAAATTATAGAGAGCAATGCCTTTTCCCTCTTGAGCTGATATATAGTCAGGAGATTTTTCTAGAGCTTGATTGAAAGCGGTTAGTGCTGGTGAATATTGATTGAGTTTGAGTAGGCTTTGACCTTTTTGACTAAAAGCGATCGCTAAATTATGCTTTGCGGTTGAATTTGGAGACTGATATTTTGTAGCTAAGGCGATCGCCTTTTCACTAGCCCCGATTGCTTTTTCATACTCTTGAAGCTGGGATAAAACTCGACTTTTATTTAGCCAAAAAGTTGTTTCTTTACCATTAACAGCAGTAGCTTGTTCAAAAGCTACTAATGCTTTTTTATACTGTTTTAAATAATACAAAGCCTCCCCCTGACAGTTCCATCCCAAATCAGCTTTTGGCTCGATTAAAATAGCTGTAGAGCAGGAATCTAACATATTTTGATACTGATTTAGACCCATAAAAGCATAGCCACGATTAACCCATATAGAGTGTCTTTGCCCTACCATCGTTGGCAATAACTTGTCATAAGCATCGATCGCCAAAGAATACTGCTTTAGGTTTAGTAAATTGTTAGCCTGCTTAAATTGTTGAATATGAGCATACTTATCAATTAATTTAAAACTCAGCCAGCCAAGACTGCCAAAACAAAGCACTAGCAGAATAACTTTAATAAATTTAGCAGAATTATTGAGCTTCACATTCTTAGAAACTTTTTAAACACACTATCTATAACTTTAACAGACCAACTTGACTGAGGAAGCCCGCGTCGGCAGAAAGGACTTGTCCGCATCTAGACGCAAGGGCAACAGATGCGGGCATAGCCCTTTCTCAGTGTTGGCTGCCAAAAATAGGATTTACGGTAATTTTTAAAGGTCACGTTTAAGCCAGAATTAGCTTAGAGATTGTTTGTAAACAAAGGATAAAATTCTTCTATTGTTAGATATTGGCGTATTTGGGATAGGTTAATAATCAATCTCCACCATCTTTTCCATCTTCCCCATCTCCACTATCCTTAATATTTACTTTACAAACAGTTTCTTAATTAACATCAGGGGTTATCAATAATTGTAAAATTGTCATAGCACCTAATATTGAACTGACAAAATACTTTTATGACTGCTACTCCTATTAAAGCTTCAGCAAATGTACCAGATGAGCTAGGTCGTTTTGGTCCTTACGGGGGAAAATATGTACCAGAAACATTGATGCCCGCTTTAGCTGAACTAGAAACAGCCTATAACAAATATAAAAACGACCCTGAATTTACGGAAGAGCTACAGGGACTATTAAAAGATTATGTTGGTAGAGCTAATCCTCTCTATTTTGCCGAACGTCTCAGTCAACATTATGCTCGTCCTGATTTTCAACCTGAAATCTACCTCAAAAGAGAAGACCTAAATCATACGGGGGCGCACAAAATCAATAATGCGATCGCTCAAGCTCTATTAGCAATTCGTATGGGCAAAAAGCGCATTATTGCCGAAACAGGGGCTGGACAACACGGAGTAGCAACAGCCACCGTCTGCGCTCGCTTTGGCTTGGAATGTATTATTTACATGGGCGTAGAAGATATGGAAAGACAAAAGCTGAATGTCTTTCGGATGCGTCTTTTAGGAGCAAAGGTTGAACCCGTTTCGGCAGGGACGGGTACGCTCAAGGATGCTACTAGTGAAGCAATTCGAGATTGGGTAACTAACGTAGAAAGCACTCACTATATATTGGGTTCGGTAGCAGGCCCTCATCCTTATCCGATGATGGTGAGAGACTTTCATGCCATAATTGGTAAAGAAACCCGCGAGCAATGTAGCGAAAAGTGGAACGGACTACCCGATATTATGATCGCCTGTGTAGGTGGTGGTTCAAATGCGATCGGACTTTTTTATGAATTTATCCCCGAAAAGAGCGTGCGTTTAATTGGTGTCGAAGCAGCAGGAGAAAGCGTGGCTTCGGGCAAACACGCTGCTACTTTAACCGAAGGAAAACCAGGGGTGTTACACGGTGCCATGAGCTATCTATTACAAGATACCCAAGGACAAATAATTGAGGCACATTCAATCAGTGCTGGCTTAGATTATCCTGGGGTTGGACCAGAGCATAGTTATTTAAAAGATACCAAAAGGGCGGAATATTATGCCGTTACTGATACCGAAGCGATCGCCGCTTTGCGTCTTCTGTCACAATTAGAGGGCATTATTCCTGCCTTAGAAACTGCCCATGCTTTTGCCTATTTAGAAAAACTCTGTCCTCAGTTAACAGGAAAACAAAGAATTGTCTTTAATTGTTCAGGCAGAGGTGACAAGGACGTACAAACCGTAGCCAAGTATTTAGGACAGGAATTCTCTTAAAGAACTGATAACTGATAACTGCTCACTGATAACTGATAACTGATAACTGATAACTGCTCACTGATTATCTGGTAGATGTAGCGGTCGAATTGGGAAGTATAGGGGTAATTGTAATCTTCATTTTTATTACTCCTATCATGTCTTCCAAGCTCAGACAGCGTTGTTTGCTATTGTTTGTTTTTGCCATAGTAGGATTATCGACTAGTTTATCTAACTTTTATCAAACTCCTGCTGTTCTTGCCACAACCTACGATCGAACAGTTGTTACCTCTAAAAGTGCCCAGAAGCTTGAGGCAGAAGGCAAATATTTTTATTCTATTAGTCAGTTTGCACAAGCTCTTGAGCTATGGCATCAGGCTGAGTTGATTTATATTGATTCTGAAGACTCTTTGAATCAAGCAAGGATTTTGAGCAATCTAGCTTTAGCTTATAGCCAATTAAATAATTGGGAGCAAAGCACGGCAAAGATAACCGCTAGTTTGCAATTAATAAACCAAGAGCCTGAGATTACTTCTCCAGAACATATTCGCACTTTGGCACAGGTGTTTAATAACCAAGGAATAATCCAGCTAAGTCAGGGAAAAGCAGAACAGGCGATCTTTACTTGGTCACAGGCAAAAGTTAATTATGAAGAGTCAGGTAATGATTTAGGAGTAATTCGCGCATCTATTAATCAAGCTAGTGCTTTTAAGCAATTAGGGCTTTACCGCCGTGCTGTCAAAACCTTAGCTGAGGTGAAGAAGCGTTTGGCACAACAGCCAGATTCTCTCCTCAAAACTACAGGACTAAGAAGCTATGGTGATATTTTGCGTCTTGTAGGTCAAAATAACCAGTCAAAACAAATTTTGCAACAAAGCTTGACAATTGCAACTAAAATAAATGCTCCAGAAGAACAGGCTAAAACCCTATTAGCATTGGGTAAGAGCTATCAACCAGAACCACAAAAAGCTCTAAAAAAGTATCAACAGGGGTTAGATATATGTCGGCAGCAGCCTAATTGCTTGAGAACTGATTTACCTCTGCAAATTCATTTAGCTCAGATTAATCTTTTATCAGAAACTCGTTCTTGGCAGCGCAGTCAGGAGTTGATTCCTACTATTCAAGCTGAATTTAATCAATTGCCAAATAGTAGAACAAACATCGATCGCAAAATTAATTTTGCCTATAATCTAGTCAAATTAAGGCATATATCGCCATCAAAAGGTATAACGAAAAAAGTTCCTACCCCCTCAGCAATAAAGCAATTTCTTGAGCATACCTTTGGAAAAGCAAAGGATCTAGACTATACCAAAGCCCAATCCTATATCTTGGGGTTAGAAGGACAGATCGAAGAAGAATCTCAAAATTGGCAGAATGCCCAAAAATACACGCAACAGGCTTTAGTTTTAGCTCAAAATCTGGATGCAGCAGAAATTATTTATCTTTGGCAATGGCAGTTAGGTAGAATTAATCGGGCTTTAGGAAATCGTTCTCAGGCGATCGCTAATTATTCTCAAGCAGTAGAAGTGTTACAATCTCTTAGCCAAGACCTAGTTGCTATTAATCCTGATATTCAATATTCATTTAGCAATAGTGTTGAGCCTGTTTATCGAGAATTGGTTAGTTTGTTACTAAGAGCCGAACCAGGAAAAGAAGTTAGTCAAGCCAATCTAGAAGAAGGAAGAAAAGTTATTGAGTCTCTTCAGTTAGCTGAATTAAATAACTTTTTCAGAGAGGCGTGTTTAGATGCTCAAGCAGTAAATATAGAAAGCATCGATCCCCAAGCAGCCGTAATTTATCCGATTATTTTGAGCGATCGCCTAGAAGTAATTCTCAGTTTGCCCCATAAACCTCTCAAGCATTATCAAGCAGACATCTCACAAGTTGAATTAGAAAAAATTATTGCCCAATTACGTCATGACATTGTAGTGCGAAGTCGTCGTAATTTCTATAGTCCAGCAAGCAAGCTGTATGATTTGCTAATTCGTCCTGCCTTAGAAGATCTAGCTAACAGTCAAATTAAGACTTTAGTTTTTGTTCCTGATGGAGCTTTTCGTAGCATTCCTTTGGGAGCTTTATACGATAGTCAAAAATTTCTGATTGAAGACTATAGTATTGCTTTGACTCCTGGGTTGCAGTTAGTCGATCCCCATCCTTTAGAACAGGTTAAATTAAAAACAATTACAGCAGGATTAACTAAAAGCAGACAAGGTTTTTCTCCGCTAAATTATGTTGACTCTGAGCTAAAAGAAATAGGAAAGATGGTTGATGGTGTTACTCTGCTGAATCAAAATTTTACAGCTAAAGCCTTGCAGCAAGAAATTAAATTTACCGACTATCCAATTGTCCATATTGCTACCCATGGTCAGTTTAGTTCGACCCTTGAAGATACTTTTCTTTTAGCTTGGGATGAGCGTATCAATATTAACGAGCTAGACAGTATTTTACAGACTAGAGATCCTAGTCAAGATAATGCCATTGAACTTTTGGTTTTAAGCGCCTGTGAAACAGCATCAGGAGACAAATGGGCAGCCCTAGGATTAGCAGGAATGGCGGTGCGAGCAGGAGCTAGAAGCACTTTAGCCACTCTTTGGTCAGTCAACGACCGTGCAACTTCCAAACTTATGAGCGACTTTTATCATGAATTAGCTGACAAAAAACTTCCCAAGGCAGATGCCGTAAGACAAGCACAATTATCCTTACTTCATAGCTCGTACAAACATCCCTTTTATTGGGCTCCTTATGTACTATTAGGAAATTGGCTATAGGAGTAGATTTACTACAAAAATCGAAAACCTTTATTAAGAATGAAGTCAAAAGTTACCAAGGTTTTAAAAACTGTTTGTAAAGTCATGAGAGGTTTGGTAGGTTGGGTTTCACTATCGTTCTACCTAACAAAGTTTTATGGTTGCTGGGTTTCGTGTCTCAAACGCTACTTGCTACAACGGGCGGGACACCCGCAACGCAGTGGCTTCTCAACCTACAATTTAATTTTATTTTTTACCAAGGCTTTTGCTCCATGTAGTTAAAAGTTTATTTCAGCTATTAACGGCTGCTACCATTAGCTCTTAATAAAAATAAAGCAGACTCAACTTGGCGTATGTAATTGTCATTGTTAGCCATGTCTGTATCAAGTTTTCCTTGAGATACTGCTCCCTTAATTAAAGTTTCAGCATCAATTTTTCCTAAATAAACTGCTTGGAGAAAAGGAGCAAAACCAGGTATTTCTTCGCTAGCAAGCCGTCCTTGATAACCTTGAGAGACTAAATTAGATGGAGTTATTTCTGCTGCTGTTGCTGGAATACTGACAGCACTGGCTAATAATAAAATCAAACTACCGAATAAGATATTTTTCATGGACTTAAATAATTTTATGTTTGAATACATTTATTGATAAATGCTGAAAGGTATCAGATTTTATTTCTTTAAATACCTGAGCTTTTTTCAAAAAATACTTCATATGACCGACAAATAAAATACCATTAAAATATTGTCGAAGTATACTCAAATGTTCAAAATTGACAATACTTTTATCAATCATTGTCTAATTTGTATACTCTTTTTTTATCCTAAAAATTTTCAACCCACAAAAAGATGAGAAGATAGTTTTGCTGGTTGAGATTCACTAGGATAAGGTGATAGGCTAAAAATATTGTTTCAGGTCAATCTGATCTTTATACTAGGTATCTACAGTTGGCAAGTAGGGAAAGTCTCTTAAGTGTTATTATTTAAAACCTCTAAGATAAAAATAGTTTTAAATTTAATAACTAACTATCATTCAAATGCCAGATTTAGAAAAAATTGCCAGGCAGCTAGAAAGCCCTAATTCTAAGGATCGTTTATTGGCTTTAACTTCCTTGAGACAAGTTGCACCAGAAGATGCTGTTCCCTTAATTAAAAAAGTTTTAAATGATGAAATACTTCCTGTACGTTCGATGGCGGTATTTGCTTTAGGGGTAAAGCAAACCTCTGAATGTTTTCCACTGCTGATAGATCTATTGGCAACCGATCCAGATTATGGCATTCGGGCGGATGCAGCAGGGGCATTAGGCTACTTAAATGATATTCGCGCCTTTGAACATCTGGTGAGGGCATTTTATGAAGATGATAATTGGCTAGTCAGATTTAGTGCTGCGGTATCTCTGGGTAATTTGCAGGATATTCGCGCCAAGGAATTATTAATGGAGGCTTTAGATAGTGAGGAAGTAATTCTTCAGCAGGCAGCGATCGCAGCCTTAGGAGAAATCAACGCCACCGAAGCAGTAGATAAAATCCTTAATTTTGCTGGTTCAGAAGATTGGTTAATTCGCCAAAGATTAGCCGAAGCACTCGGTAATTTGAAAACAGAGAAAAGCACATCTGCCTTGAAGTTTCTAGCTAAAGATATACATCCCCAAGTAAAAGAAGCAGCAGAAATATCCTTGAAGCGTTTAGAAGAAAATTAAA
The DNA here is from genome assembly GCA_965218345.1 of Waterburya sp. Classification (GTDB taxonomy): domain Bacteria; phylum Cyanobacteriota; class Cyanobacteriia; order Cyanobacteriales; family Xenococcaceae; genus Waterburya. The sequence goes on along the minus strand of CBDCKS010000002.1, from coordinate 1,316,875 downwards.
TTTCATTTTGATGATTTTAGATATTCTGTATATCAATATAATTTGGTTGCTTCAAGCAGGCGATCGCTGATAACTAATTACTAATTACTAATTACTAACAAGGGGGATTATGAGTTGTCAAAAAAAGAAGCTAAAAATCAGACAGAGTTGAAACAAACGCTTTTTAGCTTTGAAGAAATTACTGCTGAGTTAAATTATCGTCAAGCTCAGAATTCTTTACGGGATGTAATTAGTAATATCGATCTAACTGCCGAAGAACAAGCTGGCTTAGAATCAGAGATCGATCGCTTAAGTTTTATGCTTGATAAGCTAGAGCATTCGGTAGTGCAGATTGCAGCTTTTGGCATGGTAGGTAGAGGCAAATCTTCTGTCCTAAATGCCTTGGTAGGGCAAAATATTTTTCCCACAGGCGCGCTTCACGGAGTAACTCGCAGTATAGATACGATAAATTGGCACCTAACCCCAGAACAAATTGCCGAAACTTCTGAAAATCTTCAACGCTCGATCATCCCAGTCAAAGCAGGACAAATTCAACTAATCGATACTCCAGGAATTGATGAAGTTAACGGCGAAGCCAGAGAAGCTTTGGCGTGTGATTTGGCTAAAAGAGTCGATCTAATCTTATTTATGGTTTCAGGGGATATTACCCAGGTGGAATATCGTGCTTTAGCAAAGCTCAGAGAAGCAGGTAAACCAATGCTGTTGGTATTTAATAAAATCGATCAATATCCCCAAGCCGACAGGCTAGCTATCTACCAAAAAATCAAAGAAGAGAGAGTTAAAGAATTAATTTCTCCCGATGAAATTATTATGGTTGCTGCATCGCCGATTGAAGTCAGAGGGATAAAAGATAAAGCAGGCAAAATTAAAGTGCAGCGGATTCCAGGAAAACCACAGGTAGCATCTTTGCAGCTAAAAATTCTGGAACTATTACACCGTGAAGGAAAATCTCTGGTGGCTCTTAACAGTATGCTGTTTGCTGATGAGGTACATGAGCAGTTACTACAGCGTAAACTGGCAATTCGCGAGCAGGCTGCCAATGAGCTTATTAATAAGGGAATGATGGTCAAAGCGATGACGATCGCTCTTAATCCCGTAACGGCGATCGATTTGTTCTCTGGAGCGATTATTGATGTGGGGATAATTATTTCTCTATCTCGTCTGTATGGCATTACCATGACTCAATCAGGAGCAGTAAAACTTCTAAAGAGCATTGCTTTGAGCATGGGGGGAATTAGTGCAAGCGAACTGCTTGCCACTCTAGGATTAAGCTCTCTTAAAGGAATTTTAGGCTTGGCTATTCCTGCCACGGGAGGTTTATCCCTTGCTCCCTATTTGTCTGTGGCGATCGCTCAAGGAGGAGTAGGAGGTGTATCTTCTTACGCTATTGGGCAGATAACAAAAACCTATCTAGCCAATGGAGCATCCTGGGGAGAACAAAGTCCTAAGGTAGTAGTCCAAAAAATTCTTGATTCTTTAGATGAAGAATCAATTCTCAATCGTATTAAATCTGAATTGAAAGCAAGGTTAAGCGATCGTTTAAAGTCTAATTAGTTTTTAACTGTTTCGACCTACCAAAAGAGTAAAAAAAAAGGATACAGTATTTACCATATCCCACAAGCCCTAAATATCGTTAGCATAGTTTAACGCACAGCTTAAGCTTGTTCATATTTCCAACGGATAATTAGGTCAGCAAGTCCAATAACTATTGAATAGTTGATTTAGACAAGCAATACTTTTCTATACTTTGATAGTTATTTTTTTTCTCATACAGATGACAGTTTTTAGTTACCTTCTGAATTAGTTCCCAGTTAAAGGTACAGTCGGGATAAAGATAATCACCCCAGTTCTCTACTAAACTATCGTGAGCTAAACGCAAGTTATACCAAGGAATCCCTGTAGTTAGGTGATGAGGAATATGCACGTTAATATCGTGACAAAGAAACTCTACCCACGAAGGATACTTACAGTTTACAGTACCCGATAGTTGGGCGCGAGCTTCATTCCATTCATTTTCTGCCTTAAAAGGAATTTCAGGCATAGTGTGATGAAACATAGTAAAGGTACTCATCCAGAAATGATATACCAACCAAGGCATAAGCCAAAACTTAACTAAGCCAACAAATCCAGTAGTGATAACCAAAGTGGAATAGATCGAGCCACCGCCAATTAGAACTACTAGTACCGATAAGCGAACCTGTTCTCTTTGTTTACCTTCAAACTTACTCCAAATAAAGTGTAGTTTTGCCCAGTGTATAATTGAACCCATCCACCAAAACCAACCACGCATTCGACGATATAGCCACTGTATAGTGGGAGAGCAATTGTCATACGCTTTAGGAGTAAAAGGAGCCCAAGCATTATCCACATCCAGCTTATTTGTATGCTTGTGATGATAGTTATGTAAAATGCGCCAAGCATGGAAGGGATAAATAGTCGGCAAAGTCATGATGTGTCCTACCAAGTCATTTACCCAGATACGATTGGAAAAAGAGCGATGACCACAATCATGAGCAATGACAAACAAGCCTTGTAGGCTTGTGCCTAAAAATATCCAAGCAACAGGTAGTAAGTACCAGGGTGAAACTGCCACTGTCCAGTAGCCTACAGCAACACACAAAACATTAATAACTAGCTTTGACCATGCCTTACGAGGATTTTTAATAAAAACTTCTTTAGGTAGTGTATTTATAATATCTCTAAGTTTGATATTGTCATCTAATTGGGTCGATTCTTTTTGTAGCGATACTGCTGTCATAAAATTTATTAGGCGATTTAAATTGTATTGTTTGGAAGTTTCTGGACGATCTCGCCGAACAAATTGTCCTATAAGAGCGCAGGTGTATGTGCGTAAAAACCTTGCCACTTAAGAAATATAAGCGGAAAAAGTAAATAACGTCAGTTCGGTTAAGGACAATTTAGGAGGTCATTTGACCAAGTAATAGTATTGCTATGACCGAATTCACTTTAAATATAGAATTTTTGATAGCAAAAGCAAGTTAATCCACGATTGTCGAGAAAATGTGACAAAATATTGCTTTTATTTCATAATCCTTAATATTTATAGCATAGTTACGTAACCTGTAAAGCAACGGCTTGAATAATTTGAATTTGATCGGTTGTTTAGTTTGGGCAATCTACAAGATCTAGATAAAATATAGACTTGCATTCCTATCTGTATTTGATTTTTGTCTACCAAAAGAAAGCTTAATGACTGAAGCCACGGCTACTCGTCAGCCACAACCTACTCAAAAAAAAGCAACCTTGTTTTATCAAGTTGCCATGTCCCAACCTGCTTCTCACCTATTTGAAGTTAGCTTACAAATAAAAAATTGGCAGTCTACAAGCCTAGATCTCAAAATGCCAGTTTGGACTCCTGGTTCTTATTTAGTCAGAGAATACGCCAGACATTTACAGGATTTTGTGGCGGAAGATAGCAACAAACAGAATTTAACTTGCCAAAAAATCAGTAAAAATCATTGGCAGGTAGCAACAAAAGACTGTTCGGAAATAATAGTTAGCTATCGTATCTTTGCCAATGAATTAACGGTACGCACTAATCATTTAGATGCTACTCATGGCTATTTTAATGGCGCAGCTTTATTTTTTTATGTACCTGGCTTAGAACAACAGCCAATTACAGTTGGGATTGTAACTCCACAGTTAGATTGGCAGGTTACGACAACTTTGCCCAAAATAGAAGGAGAAACCAATACTTTTGTTGCCAAAGATTTTGATACGTTGGTTGATACCCCCGTAGAAGTGGGGACACAGCAAGTATATAATTTTGAGGTGTTGGATAAGCCCCATTTTTTAGCTATTTGGAGTGAAGGTAACGCCAACCCTGAACAAATAATTGCCGATACCAAAAAGATAATTGAGGTTGAAGCAAAGCTGTTTGGTGGTTTACCTTACGAACAGTATTTGTTTTTGCTGCACCTGTCGGGAAGTGGCTACGGAGGTTTGGAACACAAAGATAGCTGTACTCTAAATTATCCTCGATTTGGGTTTCGCGATCGCGAGAAATACGAACGTTTTATGCAGTTAGTGGCACACGAATTTTTCCATTTGTGGAACGTAAAGCGGATCCGCCCCAAGGCTTTAGAAGTATTTGATTACGACGGGGAAAACTATACTACTTCTCTGTGGTTTTGCGAGGGAACAACTAGCTATTACGATCTTTTAATTCCTCTACGTGCAGGCATATACAATCGTCAAACCTGTTTAAAAAACCTGAGTAAAGATCTTACTAAGTACCTTAATACCCCTGGGCGTAAAATACAGCCATTGGCAGAGTCTAGCTATGATGCCTGGATTAAGCTTTATCGTCGTGATGCCAATAGCGATAATAATCAGATTTCCTATTACCTTAAAGGGCAATTTGTTTCCCTGCTGCTAGATCTAATAATTCGAGCTAAACATAATAATAAGCGATCGCTTGATAATGTGATGCAGCTAATGTGGCAGCGTTTTGGACAGGATGAAATAGGCTTTAGTGAAACTCAATTAAGAAATGTAATTGCCGAAGTTGCCGACGAAAACCTAGATGATTTTTTCTCTCGCTATATCGAAACCACAGAAGAACTACCTTTTGATGACTACTTTGAACCCTTTGGCTTATACTTAAAAGCTGTTGCTGAATTAGACATACCTTATATGGGAATCAGGGTACAGTCGGAGAATAATAGAGAAGTAATTAAATTTGTTGCTGCCGAATCTCCTGCAAGCAAAGCGGGAATTGATGCTGATGATGAACTTTTAGCAATCAACGGAACTAAAGTTACTGCTGAATCTCTCAATGAAAGGTTAAAAGACTACCAGGTTAAAGATACAATCCAAATTACAGTTTTTCATCAAGATCGGTTAAAAACCTTGCCCGTTACCTTAAGCGAACCCCAACCTAGTCGTTATGAAGTGGCAGTTAAAGACAATTTGACAGAAGTACAGCAGCAAAATCTAACTGGGTGGCTTGGGGAACAATGATCGATTATTAATGACCAATAGTAGGGTGGGCATAAAACACAATTCTGTTCATCATGGAAATACACTTATTAATGCCCACCAAGTAATCAGCACGCTTTAAGCAGACCAATGACCAATAGTAGGGTGGGCAAAAGTATAATTATGTTCGTTACAAAAATTGCTTGTTAATGCCCACCAAATATTCAGTCCCATCTACGTCAGACCAAGATAATCAGTAATCAGTAAGAAATTAGATTATGCACAATTTTTTAGAAATCGCTTATTTTCAAAATCAATTTGTTCCTTTTAAAGAAGCAAATATTTCTATTGCCACCCATGCTCTACACTACGGAACGGGAGCCTTTGGCGGAATGAGAGGCATTCCTAACCCAGAGAATCCTGAGCAAATATTATTATTTAGACTCGATCGCCATTGTAAAAGATTGAGCGAAAGTGCCAAGCTGCTAAATTATGATTTACCCGCAGATAAAATACAGCATATAATTATTAATTTTGTCCAAAAGAACAAGCCCAAAAAACCTTTTTACATTCGACCTTTTGTTTATACTTCTGATTTAGGTATTGCACCAAGACTGCATAAAATTGCCAAAGATTTCTTTGTTTATGGTTTAGAACTTGGAGACTATTTGCCTCCTGAAGGTATTAGCTGTCGTATTAGTTCTTGGTATCGCCAGGAAGATCGTAGTTTGCCTTTGCGGGGTAAAATTAGCGGTGCTTATATTACTTCTTCTTTAGCTAAAACTGAAGCCGTAGAATCGGGTTTTGATGAAGCTATTTTAATGAATTCTCAGGGAAAAATATGTGAAGCTTCGGGAATGAATATATTTATGGTACGCAATGGTAAATTGATCACTCCTGGGTTTAATCAAGACATTTTAGAAGGAATTACCAGAGACAGCATACTAACTATTGCTCAAGACATGGGCATAGAAACGGTCGAAAGAGCGATTGACAAAACTGAACTGTTAATTGCTGACGAAGTATTTTTGAGTGGCACAGCAGCCAAGGTAACTCCCGTAAAACAAATTGAAAGCTATCACCTCTCCACTGATAGACCAATTACCGATCAGATCAAGCAAAAGCTTACAGCAATAACTCAAAATAAAGAATCAAAATATCAAGACTGGATTTATACAGTGGATTTTTAAGCTGAGTAGCTAGATGAAATTAATAGACGCTAAATCTATAAACTAATTCTTAACTTAGCTATTTAATTGTATGGCTATATAATATCGCTATTCATAAAAATCAACGTTTTGTGAATTATGTGGAAAGAAAAAACCTTCAAAGGTAAATATCTTTTCTATGACCAACAGCAACCACTAACACGACTAATCGGTTCTTTTCTATTTGGCATAGAATTCGATAATCACCAACCCTATAACGCCAGAGTCCTAATTTGTTGCCTTTTAATGGCTTTCCAAATTGATAGGGATTTTGATCTACTAAAACCCGCTCCTCAAGATAATTTACTATTCTTTGACGAGCAGATTTATCAAGTTTCTCTGCATCTTTAAGAGCTTTTCTTTCCCATTCAATTTTCCACATCAAGAATCCTTTTTGCTTCTTCCATCGAAACTCTTCCTTCAGAGTTTTCTATTCTGTCTATTGCAAGATAGGTATCTTCCATATCTTCCAGATATTGCGCTATGGCACGTTTGACGTAAAAGCTTTTTGAGCGACCTGTTTGAGTAGCAAGATCGCTAAGACGCTGATGTAGTTTTTTGTTAAGCCTGACAGCAATTGATTGAGATTCCATAAAGCGACTCTTTGAAAACCAAGTTGTTATACAAGTATAACAAGTATTACATTTGAGATAATCTGGTTTCCCCTAGTAGCCAAAAATATTGATGGTAGAAGCTTTGAGCATAAATTCCCTGTTATTCTGATTTTGGAGAATTAAAAATAATCTAATAATCTATATGAACAGTTAAATTTGCCTGAATTCAATCTAAAAACTAAAAAAGATCTTTCTATTCACTGGAATGTTATGGATTTCAATAAGTTTACAGTAAAGAAATTAATTCACATCAAATTCACATCAGGCGTAATAAGCAAAATAAGCAAAAAACTCGCCATATTTTGTGTTGCGATCGCTTGCTTTGTGGGTATTTTCTGGCAAGTCACAGATCCAGCCTTGACTATGCCAAAAACAATGTTGAATTCACCAGTTGCTCTTGATATTCCTCAGAAGATAAACTTTGAACAGTATTTTCAGCAATCAGGGGTTGAAGGCTCGATCGCAATCTATGATGCTCAAAGCGATCGCACTTATCAACATAATCAACAGCGCAACGAAAAAGCTGTTTTACCTGCATCGACATTCAAAATTCTCAACTCTCTCATCTCTCTAGAAACTGGAGTCATTGATAATGAATTAGCAATTCTGACTTGGGATGGAACTTATAGACCAACAGTTGCCGAATGGAATCGAGATTTAAACATGAAAGAGGCGTTTAAGCTTTCGGCAGTTTGGTTTTACCAAGTATTAGCCCGCCGAGTTGGACACGAGAAGATGCAATCTTATGTTAGTAAATCAAACTATGGCAATCAAGATATTGGTAGCCCTGAAGATATCGACACATTTTGGCTAACGGGTAAGCTGCGAATTACACCTCAAGAAGAAATCGAGTTTTTGCGCCGTTTTTATAAAAATAATTTACCCTTTTCAGAGCGATCGCTTTCAATTACCAAAGATATCATGATTGTTGAGCAGACTCCAGACTATACTATTCGGGCTAAAACAGGCTTAGTTAGTTTTGAAGACAAAACTAAACCGCAGATTGGCTGGTATGTTGGCTACTTAGAAAAAGGAAAAAATGTTTACTTTTTTGCTACTAATATTGATGTCCGTAACGACAATGATATAGCAGCACGTATTGATTTGACGCGCCGTTGTTTTGAAGAGTTGAAATTATTATAAAATTCAAAGAATAATTACTCTATAGTCATTTCACCCTCGCCAGTCGCTTTAATGGGTCATAGACCACGGGGCTTATAAATCCCGCAGCAAAGCTACGGGAACAGCCCCTCCACAACGCGCTGACTCGCAAATAAAAACCATACGAAAAAGGAAAAATTTTGTAAGTACCTCAAATTCTTCTGACTTCTGACCTCTGACTTCTGACCAGCCAATCATGAGGAAATTAATTGGAATGACTATAACAGATTATCTACATTTTAATTACAAGTATGTGACATTAAACATTTCTAATTCAGGCGTTGGTAATTTAAGGTATGATTTTGTGGTAGTGCGATCGCTAACCAAGTAATCAATCACAATTTTGAAAATCAATGCAATGCCCTGAATGCAAATCTAAGCACATTCACAAAAATGGCAACAAGAAAGGTAAACAAAACTACATTTGTGTGGATTGCCAAAGGCAATTTCTAGATTGTTATCAAACACACAGAGGTTACTCGAACGAGTTTAAACATGAGTGTTTAAAAATGTATGTTAACGGTATGGGTTTAAGAGCAATAGGAAGAGTGAAGGGCGTAAGTCATGTTGCAATAATGAATTGGGTTAGAGAAGTAGGAGAATTGTTACCTGATGCCTATGAGCCTGAAAACATTCCTCAAGTGGGAGAATTAGATGAGTTAGAAACATTCGTGGGTTCTAAAAAAGCGGCAAGACCCCGCGTCGCCGACAGGCGCAAGGGAACGCTTGCCAAGAAAACAAGATTTGGCTGTGGACGGCCGTAGATCATTTCCAACCAGGTATTTTAGGATGGGTTATTGGAGACCATAGTGCAGCAACATTCAAACCATTATGGGATATGCTCAGTAAATGGAAGTGCTATTTTTACGTGACAGACGGCTGGAAAGTCTATCCGAACTTTATTGCTGATGGCGACCAGATTGTTAGTAAAACTTACATGACTCGTGTTGAAGGTGAGAATACTAGGCTCAGACATTATCTAGCTCGTTTAAAACGAAAAACCCTTTGTTATTCCAAATCTAAAACAATGCTCAGACATTCGATTCGATTACTTATTCATTATCTTCAATTCTGGGATGTTCCTGTTCCTTGTATCAAAAATAATTTTCGTTGTTAGCGATCGCTTTCTCTTTTTCATACCCTGATTTACCAACGCCCTAATTCACACCAGATGTTAATTAGAAGCGCAAGTGCTATATGACTTTGGGGATGTTACTTAGCTTTGAGAAAGACGCTTTACTGGTGCGCCTCCAAGTAGTTTATCTGTTTCAACCAAAAGCTCAGGAATTTCTTGAGCATAGGGGCTTAATGCTAAACAGGATTGCAAATCTACCTGCTTGACTCGATCTGCTTTTGCTCCAGGAAACCAATGACCTCCATTGGTAAGCAAATTATATCGCGCCTGACCATATTCAATCATGTCGTAAGCCAAAGCTAAATTACGCAACCATAAGATTATTGGCAGATTAATGTTGCCTGGAGTCTCTTTGTAGCTTGGTAAACCAACTTGCCAATTATCTAGCCAATCTTTGCCCAATACGGCGATCGCTTCCTGTTCTAAACGCTCTAAAATAGGTGGTAATATTTCATCTGCTTGGTGGAGTAAAGGTAAAACTTTTAGGTGTTCATCAAAATCCTCTGGTTTTGCTGCACCCAAGCTTAGGGTATGCACTTGAGAATGAGATAGACAAAATAGATCATTAAAGACCATCGGGCTAATAGGTCGGCACAATTCTACTAGCTTGGGGGGTGGGTTATAAAGATGTCCTCCTTTATCTGATGGGGAAATAATAAATACCCCCATATCGTGCCGTTGTGCTGCTTCTATGGCTGACCAATTCCATTGATTAATGTAATACCAATGGAGATTTACATAGTCAAATTCACCAGTTTCAATCGCTTCAGTAATAATTTCTGTAGATCCGTGGGTAGAAAAGCCAATGTGTCTGACTTTACCTTCGGCTTTGAGTTTTTTGGCTTCGTCAAGACAGCCCCCAACCCGTATAGTTTGTTGAAATGTTTCTTCATTATTGATTCCGTGAATGCCCAAAAGGTCTACATATTCCAATTGGCAAAAGTCTAAGGATTGCTTAAATTGACGACGAAATTCTAAAGGATCGGGCGTAGGAGATACTTTGGTTTGAAAAATTAATTTTTCCCGTGAGAGCTGGGGTAATATTTGACCCAACTGCATCTCAGAGCTACCATAACCTCTAGCCGTTTCAATATGATTAATCCCCAGCTCAAATGAACGCTGAATCGTCGCCTCAAGATTGCGCTGATTAGCTATGGGTATCTGGGACTGGAGCAAATCTTGCCACTTGTATTGATATCTCATGCCACCACAGGAGAAAATGGGCATCTGTAACTCTGTACGACCAAATCGCCGATATTGCATAATCAAACTAGTGTCTTTATTACTTTTAACCTCTATCAGTATTATTTTAGGTATTATTTGCTGATGGCAGGGGCAATCAAGGAGGAGAAATGAAAATATTGTTGGTGGATGACGAAACTGAGTTAAGCGATCCTTTAAGTAAAATTTTATTACAGGAAGGATATGAGGTAGATATAGCCAATGATGGAGCTGCGGGAATGAAGCTAGCACTGCAAAATCAGTATGATTTGCTGATTTTAGATTGGATGCTGCCTTATAAGTCAGGGTTAGAAATTTGCCGTGAGGTGCGATCGCAATTTTTAGCAACTCCTGTGCTGTTTTTAACGGCTAAAGATACGATAGACGATCGCGTTGAAGGCTTAGATGCAGGGGCAGATGATTATCTGATGAAGCCTTTTGAGCTTCGGGAATTATTGGCTAGAGTCCGCGCTTTGCTGCGTCGCTCTAGTTTGGAAACGCATTTAGGTGATTACCCAAGCGATCGCCTAAAAGTAGCAGATATAGAATTGGACACCGCCAATCAGGTAGCATATCGCCAAGGCAAGGCGATCGATCTCTCGGAAAAAGAAATTGAACTGCTTGAATATTTTATGCAGCACCCCGATCGGTTATTAACCCACGCAGAAATCTATAGTTATCTGTGGCAAACAGAAGAAGAACCGAGTAGTAATGTCCTGGCTGCTTTAGTGCGACTATTACGACGGAAAATTGAAATTAAAGGACAGGCACACTTAATTCATACCGTTTATGGCAAGGGTTATCGTTTTGGTGTTAGCTGAAATTTGCAGCAAGATCGTCTAAGACTGACTAATCAATTGCTCGGCAGATTCACTATCCAATGCTTCAGAGAAAAGATATCCTTGTCCCAACTGACAATTGAAGGTTTGTAAAATTTTTAATTGCTTCAAATTTTCAACTCCCTCAGCAATTACGTCAATTTTTAAAGTTCTGGCTAAAGAAATAATCATCTTGACGATTTCAAAATTTTCCTTGTCTTTCAACATTCCTTCAATAAAGGAACGATCGATTTTAAGGGTGCTAATGGGAAAACGATTTAAGTACTGCAAGGATGAATAGCCAGTCCCAAAATCATCAATATTAAAATTAATTCCTCTAGCTTTGATTTGATTAAATAAAGCAATTGTTTCTGGCTTATGATCCATCAGGGTACTTTCGGTAATTTCTAAATTTAGACAATCACCAGACAACCGATTTTTCTTTAAAATTGCCTTTAGCTGAGCTAAAAAATTAGGATTTTTGATTTGTTGATTAGTCACATTGACGCTCATTTTCAAATCTGCTGCACCAGGATGTTTAAGCTGCCATCTGTGCATTTGACGACAAGCTTCTTCTAAGACCCATTCGCCAATATTATTAATTAGTCCCGTTTCCTCGGCAATATGAATAAATTTCTCAGGAGACAAGAAACCTTTTGTCGGATGATTCCAGCGCAATAAAGCCTCAAAACCATATAAGACGTTGTTGTCAAAAGAAACGATAGGTTGATAATGGAGGGTTAATTCATTTTGCGATGATGCCCGTCGTAAATCGTTTTCAATCTCTAATAGTTCTTTAGTCTCTGCATACATTTCTTGGTCAAATACCTCATGTCTTGCCTTACCTAAAGACTTAGCGCGATACATAGCAATATCTGAATCGCGCAAAATTTCCGAACTATCTTGATATTGATTATTGCCCATAACAATGCCAATGCTGGCACTAGTAAAGACAGTATGCCCTTGAAGAGAGAAAGAGTAAGCAAGCTTAGTTTGAATTCTGCTAGCAATAATATTGCCTTCCTCGATGGTTTCAACCTGGTCTAGGAGGATAGTAAACTCATCTCCTCCTAGACGAGCAACAAAATCTCGAGAACGAGAACACTCAAGTAAAATTTCAGCCACAGTTACTAATAATTCATCCCCAACTAAATGTCCCAAACTATCGTTAACGATTTTAAAGCGGTCTAGATCGATAAATAAAACGGCAAACAGATAATTGGGATCTCTTTTAGATTGTTTTAACGCTTCTTCAACTCGTTCAATAAAAGCTGCACGGTTAGGCAATTTGGTTAAAGAGTCGTGTTTAGCTTCGTAACTCAATTCAGATTCAACCTGTTTTCTTTCAGTAATGTCACAGATAATTCCGTCTCGGCGATGAGCCTTGCCAGTGTTATCAAAGATTAAGCGACTGCGTTCCCATACCCAGCGCACCTCGCCATTGGGTTGAATAATTCTGTATTCGAGATCGTTGCTATGATTCAAAGAGCTAGCTAAAGATAACTCGACGCGATCGCGATCTTCAGGGTGAATTGACTCTAAGCGTAAATCAGGATTATCTAGTAATTCTTCAACTGAACGACCATATACCTGCCGTGCTGCGGGATTGAGAAAAAGCAAATTACTTGTACTCACATCTGCCGACCAAACTACTTCTTCTAAAGAATTAAGAATACTTTCTAATCTGGCTTCACTTGCTTGGAAAAGCTGAGTAATTTGTTCGCGCTCTTGAATTTCGTGTTTTAATTCTTGATTAGCTTGTTCTAATTGTACCGTTCGCTCTTGAATCCGCTGCTCTAGTTCGGCGTTGAGTTTTTGTATTTCTTGTTGGGCAAACTTAAGTTTTAGCTGATTATCGATCCGCAATAATACTTCATTAATTTGAAACGGCTTGTCAATAAAGTCTACTCCACCAGCACTAAAGGCTTTGACTCGATCGATAGGCTCGTTGCTGGCACTTAAGAAAATAATGGGAATATCTTGAGTAATGCTATTGGCTTTAAGCTGTTCACAAACTTGATAGCCATTTAGTCCTGGCATAATCACATCTAACAAGATTAAATCGGGAATTACCGAATTAGCCACCCTCAATGCCATTTCACCACTAATTACTCCTTTAGCTTCGTAGTTTTCTTTAGTCAAAGCCTCTGACAGTAAATGAAGATTTTCAGGCTTGTCATCAACGATTAAAATCTTGGCTCTAGTCTGCTTTAAAGTGGAAACGCTCATTGGTTAACAGATTTAGCTAAATCAATAATTTTGTCACAGCGAAAATGCTCCACTAAAGTTTCTAATCCTTGAGCAAGGGATTCATATTCATCGGGAATTTCTGCTAGTAGCTGGTAGATTTCCTGGTTATCTACCTTCGTAGCTGCTTCATATAGTTGCGATCGCCATTTTGGGGACATTACCGCTAAATCTTCAGCGGTTAAATCCCGAAGTGATGACTGCTCATAGGTAGAAAGGCGATCGCCATCTTCATAGAGATACTCAACTTTTAGATACTGTCCTATTTTTGTTAATAATTCGTGATCATGAAATGGCTTCCGCATAAAATCATCACATCCAGACGATAAAATTTCGACTTTCTCTTCTTCAAAAGCACTGGCAGTCAAAGCGATAATAATCGTTTTTTTGCCTGAAGGCTGGGATTTGATTTGTTTGGTTGCTTCATAGCCATCTATTACAGGCATTCTCATATCCATTAAAATTAGCTCAGGATGCCACTCCTGCCATTTTGCGATCGCTTCTTGACCATTTGTAGCTTCTTGGACAGCATAGCCAATTGTTGTCAATAATTTTTTTAAGAGCAAGCGACTAGGAGCAACATCATCTACGGCTAGAATGCGATATTGATGCTGACCTGGAGCTAAACTAATAATTTTTTTCTCAACCGAAGTTGTGCTAGTTGTTTCAGGGATTTGTACATTCCTGGTTCTCACTAAGATATTAAAGTAGAAAACACTTCCTTTGCCTACAGTACTTTTAACCCTAAGCTCTCCTCCCATCAACTCCACAAATTTATGACAAATAGACAAACCTAAGCCTGTTCCCTCGTTGGAAATACGTCCTATCTCCGTCTGTTCAAAAGGAGAAAACAGCCGACTCATTTCGACTGGTTCAATACCAGGGCCAGTATCTTCAACGGCAAAATACAAAGAATAGGTATCAGAAAAAAGAAAGTCAATTTGATTTTCTTTTGATTTATTACTATCGTTTAGCTTGACTAGCAAAGTAATTGAACCTTCATTAGTAAATTTGATCGCATTACCCAGCAAGTTAATCATAATCTGACGTAACTTTCCTTCATCAGTAAAAATAAACTGGGGAACATTGCGATCTATGTCAAAAACTAAGGCTAAGTTTTTTGCTTTTGCTTTTAGCCTGAGCATTTCCTCCAAGCTACTCAGCATTCTGTATAAATCAAATTTGGTTTCATTGAGGGTAATTTGACCTACTTCAATTTTGGACATTTCTAAAATGTCATTGATTAATCTAAGTAAATGCTCTCCGCTACGGTTAATAATTTTGAGATTTTCTTGATGTTCTGATTCTAGTGAAGAATCACGACACATAAGCTGAGTAAAACCCAAAATTGCATTTAGAGGTGTACGCAATTCATGACTCATATTCGCCAAAAATTGGCTCTTAGCTTTGTTGGCATTTTGTGCTTGTGCTAATGCTGCCTCAGTGTTTTGAATACTGTCTTCTAGTTGAGCAGTTCTTTGTTCTACTTTTGTTTCTAGTTCTTGGGTAAAGCTTTCTAAAACTTTAACAATATTGCGATTTGTGCAGGCTAAATGACTAATGATTCGATAAGCTACAAAAATTGTTACTGTTAAAATAAATAAACTGCTTAATAATCTATAAATACCAATTTTATTTAAAGATTGTTGATATTGAGCTAAATAATATTCTTCTATTGACTGTAGTGTTCCGCTGAGATTTATTGATTCTATTTGTTTGAATATGCTATCAATCTCCTGCTTTTGATTAATTAAAGTTTTGCTATAATCAACAAATCCAGTAACAACAACTCTATCCTGAGCAAAGTTTTCTTGTTTGAGCAAGCTTTCAATTCTGATAATATGTCCTTGAATAGTTGAGCTTAGGTTATTATTTTGCCCTTGACAATATAAAATAGAGGTACTTAATAAATCATTGACTAAAGACACCAAATTACTATCTGATGACAAATTATCACCAAGTATTTTTGGGTTGGTAGTCATCTGATTTTTTAGCTGGGGAATATAAGCACAGGATTGATTTAAAGCTATCTGATAAGTTTGTAATTGCTCAACAAGTTTACTTTCAGAAGAAAGTAGTGCTGTTTCGGTTTCTAACTTACCCTTTAAAATATTTTGCTGTTCTTGATTTAAAAACTTAGGCGTTTCCTGTAGTTTGCTGATTGCTGGATTGGTAAAAGCCCACTGCAAATCTAAACTATTATCTAATTCTGAAGTTAAATATTTTGATTTCAACAGCTTTTTTTCTAAATCAAATACCTCTTGCCTTGCTGCTTGAATATCTTGCTGATATTCTTTTGCTTCTTGTTGGTTGAAAGGCAAACTCTGCTTAATTAAAAAAAACATCAGTAGGCTACTAAATCCACTAACAATAATATAAAAATATATCCATAGCGAATCCTGTGGTTTTTCCTGAGAAAATAAACTCAAAATTTGTTTCCTAACTAATGACTAGACTTTGACAACACTTTGATAATCTATTTACTTAATTAATTTGAATCAATAATGAGTTATACCAACTCTCTATGACAATGCACGCTTCTTAAATTTAGACCCTTTGCGTCTTTGCTAGGTCAGCATTCCCTTGCGCCTTCGGACGACGCGGGGTCTGACCTCTTTGCGAGAGATTTAAGCTCAACAGCGCGATTCTAGATGCGGAAGCAAGTTCCGCCTATCTCGCGCTCAAAATATTAAGTGCAGTTTCAAGGAGAAATGGTATTACTAAAAAACAGAACAATTAAAGTCACAGATTACTCCCCCTAGCCGAGGCTTATAAACGCCTAGGGAAACCCCTACCGCAATCGTGGAAGCAAGAAATTAGCCACAGCTAACTGCTTCGTTCGCGCTGCTGTAACCGTTGGTCAATTTTTTACTGTCGAAAAATAGTAATTTTTACATATATTAAATCTAGTACTAAGAAAATATACTTTGATTTATAGGTGATCTACAAAATAACCTTTGCTATTAACAAGTGTAAATACGGGAATTCTCGGAAATTAAAATCATTGCAAACTTATAAGCAGGTGGTTGCAATCAAAGATAAGCTAGAAAAGCTGAGTAACAAAGAAAAAATGCCCGTACCGTTCTACAAATAGCGTAGTGTCTAAACTTGTAACTATTACTTATAACTTCTGGCTTCTTGCAAATTATATTTATAAAAAATCAAAATAATACTAATAAAAAAGCCAATAATAAAACCAAAAAGATGAATATGGAAGCTCACTTGAGGTATCAAATTATCAAAAATAAACTGGACTAAAACAATTAAAAGTATCTGCCATAAGCGACGTTTAGCAGTAGGAGAATGTCTTTTGCGTAACCAGATATGCAGCGAAATTGCCAAAATTGCGCCCATTAAACCCATAATGGCAGCCGAAGCACCAACAAGGAAAACATTGTCCAAACCCAACCTAAAAGATAATAAAGAAAATGTCAGCATTGAGCCGATGCCACTAAAAAAGTAAATAGTCAAATAAGATTTAGAACCAAGACTCAATTCAATTAAACGTCCCAAAAAGAACAGAGATAACATATTAGTCGCTAAATGAATTGCGCCATAGTGCAGAAAATTCGCCCCAATCAATCGCCACCATTCACCCGCCAGGACTTTTTCAGGAATTAATGCACCTAAATGTTCTAAAGTAATAGGATTTTCGCTGCCTCCAAATTTTATTTCTAGACCATACATCAAAAGATTTAAAGCGATTAAGATATAAGTAGTATAGGCTAGGCGATGATGACTATTTTTCATGAAGCAAATTAGTAGATTAAGATAATAAAATTTGGATTGACTTATAAGCTTAAACTTTAAGCAAATAGATAATATCAAGTTGGTAATAATTGCTGGATCTAAAATTTCCTTCAATTCCCTATTCAACCGAACCCGATCTAAGTGGCGATCGCCAAAATAGCAGCTCGAATATTAGTTTGGTCGATCATATCGTTTTGCTTTGCCTAACAAAGATAAACGCAATACTTTTGTTATAAATGAGTTCCCATAATAGATCGGCACAGCAGTAATAATTCTCTTCAAAGTAGTTACTATAGGTAGACTACCCGTGTTTTAATAAATGTAAAATGCCTCTGTTTCGTCTAGTAGCTTTGTTTCTTGGTCTTAGTCTAATTTTGGGGCTATCGATCTGGCTGGTGACATCTTTGTCTCACCTATATATGCAGATCTCATTTACTGCACCAATTCTAGCTAACTTGCTGCTGCTGCTGGTCATAGTCTTGATTGGCTCGATGATGGGCGGATATATTTATTACGTTAACAAATACACCAGAAAGGGATCTAGGCGCAAGAAAAGCAAACGCCAGGTAATCAAAGCCAGAATACCCGAAGAAAAAACTCAGGTAGCTGCCCAAAATCTTCAGGCTTTAAGACAGCACGTAGGAAAAATACAGGACAAAATTGCTCAAAAAGCCCTATTAAACAAATCTCAGCAGATTGAGGCAGATTTACAGCGGGGAGAAGTTAAAGTAGTTATTTTTGGTACAGGATCGGCAGGTAAAACCTCTTTGGTAAATGCTTTAATCGGCGAGATCGTAGGAGAAGTCAACCCCATTATGGGGACAACTACCAAAGGAGAAACCTATAGCCTCAAGCTACGGGGGGTAGGTAGAGAAATCTTAATTATCGATACTCCTGGTATCTTAGAAGCGGGAATAGCAGGAACAGAACGAGGAGAACTAGCCAGACAATTAGCCACAGAAGCAGATTTACTGGTATTTACGGTTGATAACGATTTACGACAGTCAGAATATGAGCCTCTCAAGATACTGGCAGAGATTGGCAAGCGATCGCTTTTGGTATTTAATAAAACAGATCTCTATACCGATGAAGATCGCGAAATAATCTTAGGAAGACTTAAAGAAAGAGTAAAGCCTTTTATTCCTCCTAGTGACGTTACGGCAATCTGTGCTAACCCTCAACCAGTGCAGTTACCTACTGGCGAAATTATTGAACCCAGCGTGGAAATTCTACCTTTAATCAAAAGGCTAGTAGCGGTATTACGAGCAGAAGGAGAAGATTTAATTGCCGATAATATTTTGCTTCAATCCCATCGCTTGGGAGAAGAAGCCCGCAAAATAATAGAAAATCAAAGACGTAGAGAATCAGATAAAATCATTGACCGCTATCAATGGATTGGTGCAGGAGTCATTGCCGTCACCCCTGTTCCCGTAGTAGATATGCTGGCTGCCGCTGCCGTTAATGCGCAGATGGTAATTGAAATTGGTAGAGTTTATAATGTGGAGTTG
Organism: Waterburya sp.; assembly: GCA_965218345.1. GTDB lineage: Bacteria > Cyanobacteriota > Cyanobacteriia > Cyanobacteriales > Xenococcaceae > Waterburya. Next base: position 1,298,272 of record CBDCKS010000002.1, on the reverse strand, counting down.
GATTTTGAACAGGGTAAGGAGTTAGCTTTGTCTCTAGGCAAAACCCTAGTAAGCTTAGGAGTCGTCAAGGGCGCAGTGGATATTCTAGCTAAAGCCCTACAGTTTAATGTTGCTACCTATATTGTGGGCAAAGCTATTCAGGCAGTCTCCGCGGCTTATTTAACTCGCATTGCTGGTAAAAGCTTTATTGAGTATTTTAAACATAATTTGGATTGGGGTGATGGAGGCATAACTGAAGTTGTGCAGCAGCAGTTTCAACTTAGTCGGCGGGATGAATTTATCAAGTCCTTTGTACAAGATGCAATTTCTAAAGTAGTTCAACCTCTATCTGAAGCCTGGGGCGAGGAAGATCTTGAAGAAATGGAAGAGGCACAGAAATTAGAAGTAGTTGAGGAAATGGCAGCACAGCTTGAAGATGATTGGTAAACGAGCTTCGCTCGTAGCTATAAGCTATAAGCCACAAGCTATAAGCCTAAGAACGAAGAAGCTTTAATCTTCTCTTAATTATGAACCACCAAACAAAGTTTGGATGGAGCATTGAACCCAAAAGCTTAGAGCCTAAAGCAAGCGAGCTTAAAGCTTTTAAAGATAAAAAAGCTTTAAGTTTTAATTTTCTTCTTGCCGATAAAAGTTATCGTGAAAAAGCTGGTAACACTCGCAGGAAGCGTCTTCTAAAGCTTGGTTATCCAGTATATTAATCTTGCCACGGGAGCAATGAATTAACCCTGCCTTTTGTAAAGTTCCCGCTGCTATGGTTACCCCAGAACGACGAACTCCAAGCATATCACCAATGAATTCCTGAGTCAGCGGTAGCTTGTCAGATTGAGTTAAATCTCGAACAGTCAGTAGCCAACGAGCAAGACGTTCTTCGATTGTGTGATGGCGGTTACAAACTGCTAGTTGAGCAACCTCTTTTAGTCTGGTATCGGCATAGAGAAGCAACTGCCTTTGCAATTCTCCCCCGCGATCGAACTCATGTTTTAAAACCTGGGCAGATATTTTTATCCCACCATTCGGCACTTGGACAATGGCACGGCTATGACTAAAGTTACTGCCAAAAATAACTGGTAGCCCTACCATTCCTGTACCGCCGACCAAACTAACCTCAGTAGTCGAACCGTTGCTTAAAACAGAAACCAGAGAAATTAGTGCCATCTTGGGAAAATAAACGGTTTCAATCCTTTCTGAGGCTTCGTAGAAGACCGTTCCTACAGAAAGAGAAACAGAGTTTAAGTGAGGCTCTAAACGTTGATATTCAACCTCTGGCAAAGCTGCAAGCAGACGATTAGCAGAACGCGAACGATCTTGAAGCATAGAAAGTCTCCTTATAATTGTACTGTTGCTGAAAAATGCCAACATTACAATTAGAAAAACAAATTTTCCAATCTCACATCGTTAGTTTTCTTTAATAAGTTTAGATGATTATGGTATGTCTATGATAACCATTTAGATCAAAACCTATCATTATGCAGACGGTAAAGCACAAACTCGCTAATTAATCATTTTTGGTTAACCAAACTGTATTTCGCTCAATTCTGAATTTGTCTGAAAATTGCATATTTGCATGATTTGGGAATGTAGGCTAGTAATATCGAAAGGCTTGATGATTGTTCCTTCAGCCAAAGTAGTTTCTAATTCAGAAAGTATCTTAGCCTGAGTCATGGCTGTCATAAAAATGATGGGAATCGAACAGGTAAACAGATTAGACTTCAAAACCTGACAAACAGTTAATCCATCTAAATCTGGCATGATAAAATCTAACAGAATAACATCAGGTCGTTCTAATTCTGCCTTAGTAATCCCTTCTATTCCATTGACTGCGGTTAATACTTCCCAATCGGAGTTCATTTCTAGGGCAATTTCAACTAGTATCCTATTATCTTCGTTATCGTCGATAAGTAGCAGCCGTTTGGTATACATTTTTAAAACTCGCGAGCTTAAGTTGTGCTATCTAAATTAATTGTAACGAGTTCATATTTTATTTATGTACGGTTCAAAACATAACCGAAAATTTGTTTTACTTTCTTAATAGCAATTACTAGTAAAGACCAAATTAATATCCCTTTTTTTAGGTAGAGTATCGCCCCCTAAATCCCCCAATCCTGGGGGACTTAAGATATATTCTCCCCTAGATTTAACGAGCGACCCCGCGTCGCCAGAAAGGACTTGTCCGCATCTAAGGCTTTAGCTGCATCTAGGCGCAAACGCCAGTTCCTTCAAGTCGAGAAAGGGGTAATCCCCGCCGCATCCGCATCTGACCCGCCCAACGGACTGGCTTGGGAATGCGCGAGTTGGGGGCAGGAGGGCGAAATTGATATCGTTGCCTAAGTCCTGACATATTTATTGTAGTCATTCCCTGGATCGAAGAAGAGGATTAGGGATATGCTGAATTGTTAACTGATGAATGGCGAAATAAGTGAGGCAAATAACCGTTTGCCCTGAAGCAATGGCAAAATCCAAAACTAAAAATGTCTCCGTAAAACAATTAACCGCTGCTCAACGACAAGCTTTAACTCAATTAAAATCATTTGTTAAAAGTGACGCAAATATCTTTCGCCTGAGTGGATATGCAGGGACAGGTAAAAGCTTTTTAATTTGTCATTTCATCGAGTGGCTTCGAGCTAAAAACTTGGAGTTGGTAGCAGCAGCACCAACAAATAAAGCAGCTAAAAGCCTAATGCAGGTGGCAATGTCTATGGGCATTAGTATCGAGGTGAAAACTATTGCCCAATTACTAGGTCAACAGCCAGAAATTAATGAAGAAACTGGCTTAGAAGAGTTTACTTCCATGGGGGAAGCAGAATTTGACGATTATAGAGTGGTGATCGTTGATGAATTTTCGATGATCAATCGTAGTAACTTTGAAGAAATAGTTAAGGCGATCGCTTTGACTGTAGATACTAAAGTGGTGTTTGTGGGAGATGAATCACAATTACCGCCCGTTAAAGAAAACGAGCCTGTAGTTGCCGTTTGCGACTATATTGACAGAACATTTACCCTAAACGAAATTGTACGCTATGAGGGTGAAATAGCCGTAGTTGCGGAGAAGATTCGCAGTGATGCTCGATATAATCGCCTTATTTATCCTTTTCAAAGCAGCGAAGATCGGACAATTGTCTGTCAGCCAAGAAAGCAATGGTTAGATACAGTAGTTGAATATTTTCAGTCCGATGATTATAAAATTAATCCTGATTATGCCAGATTGCTAGTTTGGCGCAATAAAACAGCAAAATCCGCCAACAAATTTGTGCGATCGCGCTTGTGGGGTCAGGATGCACCGCCTTATGTACCAGGAGATAGATTAATCGCCAGAAAACCTCTATTTCGCTCTCGTCCTGGGCAAAAGGGTAAAAATAAGTGGGGTGTGCTAATTAATAATTCTGAAGAATGTTCTGTTATTGAATCTGCATTAATTAAACAGCTTTCTTTTGACAAGGTAGCTTATCAATATTGGTCAGTACCAGTCATGACTGATGCTGGGTTTGAAGTGAATTTATCTATCTTAACCGAGGAAGGAGAACAGCTAAAAAATGAACAATCTAAATATTACGTAGAAAAAAAGCAGTGGAATAAATATTTTGACCTGTCACGGATGTTTGATGATGTTACCTATGCCTATGCCTTGACCGTCCATAAAGCTCAAGGCTCTAGTATTGATTATGTCTTCTTAGACACCGAAGATATGCAAAGTTGTCCAGATTTACAAAAAATGCTATATACCGCCTTAACTCGCACTAAAGAAAGAGCCTTTATACCAATCAGTTAAAGCTTAAAGTATTTTAGTATTATGAGGCTGTGCGATCGCTTTAGTCTTTGCTTGAGATCACAGAAATAGGTTTTAGCTTGAGTTAGCTTTAAACAACAAATATAAAGTTTAAATAAAGCAAATATCAAGGTTTAACAATGAATAATTTAACTGTTCTACAATTTTGTCAGCTAGAAACTTTAAAATCCGATCTTGATTTCTTAATTAATTCTGAATGTGAATGTCAAGAAAGAATTGAAGATAATCTAACAGTGCTTGAACTTAAAGATGCTGAAGGTAAAATAGTTCAAGAATTAATTTTGGTAGTTTAAACTAAAGCTTTTCATCATCATTTTTTCGCCAAAATTGTTATTATTTTAATCCCAGCTTCTTACGTAGTTCTGTTGCACCCATAAATAGCAATGGTGTAACAATGAAGCCTGTAATAATCAAGTGCCAAGGAAAGTGAAAATAAAAATACCAGAGAATCAAAACTCCGTAAGTGGAATCCATGTGATCGATAAAATAAAATATTCTACTGCTTTCATCTCCAGGGGGTATTTCTAAGCGACGCTTAACAAAAGAATTAGGTAATTCTGATAAGTTAAAAATAAATCCTACTAATAAGCCAAACTCTAAAAGATTAAGATTAGAAAACAAAATGGCTGATTGAGGTAAATTAGGAATAAAAGCTTCAATTATATTTAATAAATAAACGCTAGCTACCATTGCTATTGGTAGACTAATCAAACCGCGCCACTTTTTGTTTGCCCCAAACCATTGTGTTTGAATAGGAATATTTAACATTTGAAATGGACTAGTTTTCCATAAAAAAGATTCAATAACGCCAGCAAAAAATAGGCTAAGAGCCAGCCAGAGTAAATTTAGAGTATCTGGGATAAAAAATTGTGTCCAGCCCATCATATATTTAAAAAAACAGCTTTAATTTTTATTTAATTGCCTATAATTGGTTATTTTTAGCAAATAAAAAACAATTGTTGTTTATTCAACTTTAATTGTCAATAAATTCTTTACCAGATCTGATTAAATTCATATTCTTAGGTTAATCTCAATTTTATCTAAGGTGTTTATCTTGGATTCCTTGCGTGAGTTTTTTTCGTACCAATTTCTTAGATTATCTAGAAGATTATTTTCCTCTGCCAAAGCCAATTTTTATTGCCGTTAAATTTTTACTGCAACAGCTAATTGTTTGTGTATACAATTCTTATGACCTAACCTTGGTTACAAGTAAGGTTACTTATCCCAAAGTTGTTAATCTAGGCATTAAAAATGCTCAATATAGCAATTTGGTAGGTTTTGATGGCGATCAATAAACAATTATCAATGACCAGTGGACAGTTATCAATGAACAATCCACCGTCAGTTATCAACAGCTAATTAATAACTAACAACCAATAACCAGATTAATCACTAAAAAACTGTCCTGCTAAATCTGTAATATCAGTATCGGCTATTTCCTCTTGTTGCCATTGCGCTACTGTATTTAAGCTGCCATTCAAAAACATACTCTGACAAGCGCGACGCTGTATTTTCCCGCTAGAGGTTTTAGGAATACTGCCCGTTTTTAGTAAAGATATGGCAAAAACATTTGCCAAGTTTTGTTCGCCTACTGCCAGACGAATTGCACCGATGACTTCTTCTGCATTGAGATTTCGTAAATCAGTACGATTTATTTCGTGGGCAATTACCAACTGTTCTTCCCCGCCAACCTCCACACTAAAGGCTGCACCATGATTAGGGCGTAATGCAGGATGACAAGTTTCTACGGTTTCTTCAATGTGTTGAGGGTAGTGATTGCGTCCCCAAAGAATCATCATTTCTTTGATACGCCCAGTTATATAAAGTTCCTCGTCTTTTATAAAGCCAAGATCTCCTGTGCGAAGATAGGTTTTACTTGGTTTGTCAGCTAAAGTGGCATGGAAAGTGCTTTCTGTTTGTTCTGGTTTTTGCCAATATCCTTTGCCAATTCCTGTACCCGCTGCCCAAATTTCGCCTACGCGATTATCTTTACACTCAGTTTTTGATTCGGTATTGACAATAATAATTTCATCCCCTAGCCAAGTATGACCACAGCTAACCACAGCTTTTGAGTTAGGATGATCTGGCGTTACGGTGACAACTTCGTCTTTAGTTAAGGCTGTTTTATCCAGATAATTAACTTTAGGACGTTCTGCTGCATTACCACCTGTGATAAATAATGTGGCTTCAGCCATGCCATAACAGGGATAAAAGGCTTCAGGTTTAAAACCGCAGGGTTTGTATAGTTCAGCAAATTTGGCGATAGTCTCTGCCCTTACAGGTTCAGCACCAGTAAAAGCTACCTGCCAATGACTAAGATCCAAGCTAGCTCGCTGCTCATCCGTAATTTTCTGACACAATAGGTCATAGGCAAAATTAGGGCCGCCACTGGTAGTAATTTGGTATTTAGACAACGCCTGTAGCCAAAGAAAAGGCTTTTGTGCCAGAGCAATAGGAGACATTAGCACGGCGGGTAAACCTGTGTACAAAGGCTGCATAACCCCACCAATTAAACCCATGTCATGAAACATCGGTAACCACATCAAAATTTTAGTGCGATCGTGGTGTCCAAAAGACTGATAAATAACCTCTGAATTGTGCAGTACATTGCCATGAGTGACCATCACTCCTTTAGGATCTCCTGTTGAACCAGAGGTAAATTGTAAAAAAGCTATGGTATCGCCGTTGATATCTGGTTTTTGCCACTCAGATGCTAAATCAGAATCAACTTTGTCACTAGCAATCCAGGGCAAAGCTTTTAGTTTTAATGCCATGCCTGGGTGAGTGACAAGCTGTCCTTTAACGCGATCGGTAAATTCTTGGGTGGTTAAAATAATTCCAGCTTGACAATTAGCAATACGCTCTTGATACTGACTAAGAGATTTAATATGCTGTCGGGGATAGTCGGTAACGGCAACAACTCCAGCATAGAGACAACCCAAAAAACTAGCGATAAACTCTAAACCAGCAGTGTATGGATAGACTAACAAAGCCCGATCGCCTGGTTTGACTTTAGTCAGCAGTTGAACAGCGATCGCCTTTGCCTGAGTATCTAATTCTTGGTAGCTACAGTTACCTGATTCTTTTTCTCCATCGGCTAGAAAAGTATAGGCGGTTTGGTTGGGTTGGTGTACCGATCTATTAAGTAGAACATCTACTATGGTGGAATTGATTACCATTCGTTTACTATTCTTTAAACAATGACTGTAAGATTTCCTATAATGTAGTCCAATAATGGAGGAAGGTTAAATGGTGGGGAGCGTAAAAATTGCAATTGTCGGTGTAGGGAACTGTGCTAGTTCACTCATCCAAGGAATTGAATATTATCGAGGCAAACGAGAAGCAGATGCGATCGGCTTGATGCACTGGGAAATCGGCGGCTACAAGCCTTACGATCTTCAGGTAGTTGCTGCTTTTGATATTGACCAACGTAAAGTAGGAAAAGATGTTGCTGAGGCAATTTTTGCTCCTCCCAACTGTACAACGGTTTTTTGTCAAAACGTCCCCAAAACGGGAGTTAAAGTGGAAATGGGAGCATTGTTAGACGGGGTAGCAGACCACATGAACGGTGCTGATGAAAAATATACCTTTGTGATTAGCGATCGCCCAGAACAGTCAAAAGCAGATGTTGTTAATAGTCTTAAGACATCTGGGGCAGAGGTTTTAGTTAATTATCTTCCCGTTGGTTCACAAGAGGCTGTAGAGTTCTACGCTGAGTGTGCTTTGGATGCAGGTGTAGGCTTTGTCAACTGTATTCCTGTCTTTATCGCCAGTAAGCCATTATGGGCAGATAAATTTAAACATCACAATATTCCGATCGTTGGCGACGATATTAAATCTCAGTTTGGAGCAACTATTAGTCACCGTACTCTAGTAGATCTTTGCAAGAAGCGAGGAGTTAAGGTTGAGCGTACCTATCAGCTAAACACTGGCGGTAATACAGACTTTCGCAATATGCTCGATCGCTCTCGCTTAGATTCTAAAAAGGAGTCCAAGACTGAAGCAGTACAGGGAGTAATTGCCAAACGCCTAGAAGACGAAAATATTCATGTTGGTCCTAGTGACTATGTACCCTGGCAGAAAGATAATAAAGTTGCTTTTATCCGCATCGAAGGCAAATTATTTGGTGATGTGCCAATGAATTTGGAGATGAGACTTTCTGTGGAAGATTCTCCTAATTCGGCAGGGGTAGTAATTGATGCTATTCGCTGCTGTAAAGTGGGCTTAGATCGCGGTATTGGTGGCGTGTTAACTGCTCCTTCTGCTTATTTTATGAAGCACCCCCCTCAACAGTTTACCGATGATGAAGCCTATCAAATGACTGAGGCTTATATCAATGAACAATGAACAATTATCAATTATCAATGAACAAACTCGCGCGTTCCCTTGCGCCTGACGGCGACGCGGGGTCGCTCGTCAATTATCAATAAATGATTGCTGATTGAGAAAAATAATATAAGCAGTGATTTCGATCAGTTGCTAACAAACATTAAGAAGCTAGAATTTCGCTTAAAGAGTGAGTCTAGCTTTTTTTACTTTAAGCTCTAAATTTACTCCCTGCGGGGAGTACCCCTTGGCTACTTACGAGCAATTTACTGCTCTATCCTAATCAATTAAAGTACTACGATAAAAATGGATATAGTTGATTTTTTAAATGTATCAATTCACAACATTACTACTGCTGAGTTGTTACAAGACTTGAATATTAATGGTGGGGTTGTGGTAACTCCTAATGTCGATCATCTAGTTAAAATACAAAGCGATCGCGAATTACTAAAGGCTTATTATCATGCAGATTATCGAGTTTGTGATAGCAGAATTCTGCAATATATTTCTTTGCTATTAGGTAATCCAATCAAAGAAAAAATTTCGGGTTCTGATTTATTTCCTGCCTTTTATGAATACAACAAAGATAACGAAGATATTCGCATCTTTCTTTTAGGTGCTAAAGAAGGAATTGCTCAACAAGCATCATTTAATATCAATCAAAAAGTGGGCAGAGAAATAGTAGTAGCTGCTCATTCTCCTTCCTTTGGCTTTGAACAAGATGAAAAGGAATGCCAAGCTATTATTGAGCGCATTAATCATTCAGATGCCACCGTTTTAGCCGTGGGAGTTGGCGCACCCAAACAAGAAAAATGGATCGCCAAGTATCGAGATCGATTACCAAAAATAAAAGTATTTCTGGCTATTGGTGCAACCATTGATTTTGAAGCGGGAAACGTCAAGCGATCGCCTAAAATAATGAGCGAAATGGGCTTAGAATGGTTATATCGTCTTTCTAGCGAACCTAATCGCCTCTGGAAAAGATATTTAGTTGATAGCCTACCTTTGTTCTACTTAGTAGGAAAACAGCGATTTCATCAATATAGATTTTCGCCTCAACTGCAAACAGAAAATTTGCCTTTAGGAGAACTTTTACTACAGGCTGGTTTGTTATCTCCCCAAAATATTAGACAGACTCTTAAACTTCAACAACAATACGCAGATTATCGCTTTGGCGAAATTTTAATTCAAGAAGGTTATCTTCCTTCAAAAACAGTTGGCTTTTTTGTGGATGATTTACCAACGCTAGTTCACTCCCGCAATAAGCTGCGTTTAGGAGACTATTTAAACAATGCAGGACTTCTTTTACCCGAACAAATTAACGATACTTTACAGCAGCAATCTTTAACTAATCGCAGATTTGGGGAAATCATCACTCAAAAAGGTTGGGTTAATCCCCGAACTCTTGATTGGTTTGTCAATTTACAGCATGGGTAAACAGACTCTAAGTACCTCTTCTCTAAAACCTAGATTAAATTCCTGGAAATTATTTTATAGCCATTTTAAATAGAAACTACACGAAAGATGAGGCAGTAGGAAGTTTTTATGAACCTTCTGACTTCTGTACAGACAAGCGGTGAGACCACAGGGTTCAGCAGTTTGACGGGCGACATAAACGCCTTTTCGGGCGGTCAACATTGGGCGCGAAACCCCAAAGCTTCGATTGGATATGGCGAGGTTTCCTCGCCATCCCTCTCGCTCAGAATTACGCCCTCAGAAACCACAGGCGATGCGCCCTCCTTATGCCAGGGAACCCTTTCGACACTTTGCTCGCCCTCGACAATAACCTCAACGGGGACGAAGGGATTAGCCGCACGTACCCCCCCTTCGGGTTCAGCATCGGAAAGCATTCCCTTGCGCCTAACGGCGACGCAAGGCGCAAGGGAATGCTGACCTAGCAAGGAAATGCTCACCAAGAGAGGCATGCCTTGTCTCTTCTCTTTCGACTTAAATTGAGGAATTAAAGAAGGACGTTGGTAAAAGATTATTGTTTACTGGTTAGTTGAAATTTGCCGATTAAGAATAACAATTTTCCACTGTCCAAGTTGACTAGCTTGAAAAGCAATTTTACTACCGTCACCGTTAATTGTAGGATGGGAAACAGAGCCTTTAATGTTTACGGTCAATAGCTCTGTTTTCTGTTGTTGGCGATCGTAGACAAAAACATCTGTTTTTCCTCTTTCTGTAGAAACATAGGCAATATAGCGACCATTGTCACTCAAGGCAGGTTGATCTTGACTAGAATCTCGACGATTGAGGTTGGGCAAAGATACAAGCTGTTTAGATTCTAAGTCGTAAAGAAAGATATTTCTCCTACCACGACGATCTGAGGCAAAAGCTAAGTAACGACCATCTGAACTATAGGCAGGATATTCTTCTACAGAATTGCTGTTAATACCACCAGGAATAATTTCTGGTTGAACTAACAAACTACTGCTACAACCATTGAGCAAAAAAAAACTTAGCAAGAATAATCTTAAAATCATACTTGACAATCTGCCTCCAGATAACTCGCATTTTTATAGCAAACTACGGCAAAACATACTACGATTATGCGTTTTGTTTTTTAGATAAAATGTAATTTATCCTTACTTCTCTATCTTCTGGTTTTTGAAAATTATTAAAAATTAATAGGCGCAGAACATCAGTTAGTAAACTAATTATCTAGCCTACTTTTTGGTATTAATTTAATATTTGGCAACATTCCAAGATCGCCATTATTTAATTAATTTATAGATAAATTTGACTAGATATATATGCCCTGATTCTATAGTTTCTCGTACGAGTAGTTTCACTGTTAATAACAATTAAATTGATACCATGTTTTTTAGGTGTTTTTACTATTTTTCTTGTAATATGAATCTTAACTATAAAATTTCCTGACTTAATATTTTGTTTATCAATGCTCTACAGTAAACAACGGTCAAAATATTTATCGACCTTATTAATATATAGTCGTACCTCCCGTATGGTTATTGTCTCCTTACTAATTATTGGAGACATCCTTGGTTTACTATTATGTTTCGATATAGCTCTTAAGCTGCGACTATCCAAATCCCTTGACTTAGGTTCGCCAGTTCTCTATGCTTTGATAGCTATATATCTATTTGGATTATATTTAACCGACACTTACAAGCTCAATAGACAGGTTTCTGGTGTACGCCTTTTGGAAAGAGCCGTTTTAAGTATTGTGGCAACTATGGCAGCAGTCACCTCTGGTATATACCTTACAGGCTTGTGGGGTAGTGAATTTCTAGTTGGCAGAGGCGTGTTATTAATTAGTGTGTGCCTTTTTTCTATTTGGGCAGTATCCAGCAGAATGGTTGCTGATAAATGGTTTAAGGCAAATCAGCAAAATAGTAGATTTTTAGTGCTAGGAGACTATCAAAAAGTTATCGAGTTTGGTAAGGAACACCGCAAGCTAAATTCCCGTACTGAATTTGTTTCCTTTTCAGATAAACTGGCTACCAATACTTCTAGTTCTCTAGAGCAAAACTTTATAAGAGGAGATAACAACTCTTTAGTTTTAGACAAGATAAATAGTCTAAGTTCAACTTGGAAGCAGCAATATTGGTCAGGAATTTTGATTGATGGCGCAGAGCGTAATTTATCTGAGCAAATGATTCGAGAATTAACGGATATGAGGCTCAAAGGCGTATATGTCTGTAGCATAGCTGATTTTTGCGAACAGTTTTGGCAAAAAATTCCTCCCGCTTATGTTCAAGATGATTGGTTTACCTTTACCTCTGATTTTAATATTTTACACAACCGCATTAAGGCAAAACTAAAGCAGCTAATCGACTTTTTGGCTGCAGCAGTTTTGTTGATTGCGACTTTGCCTATTACAGTCCCCATTGCCTTAGCCATTAAGTTTAGCAGTGAAGGTCCAATATTTTATTCTCAGGTAAGAACGGGTTTAAATGGTAAAAAGTTTCGGGTATATAAATTTCGTTCTATGTACCAAAATGCTGAAGCTAACGGCATCCAGTGGACAAAGATAAAAGATCCTCGTATTACCCCCGTTGGCAACTTCATCCGCTTGACTAGAATTGATGAATTACCGCAGCTTTGGAACGTCTTTAAAAGAGATATGAGCTTGGTAGGTCCTCGTCCTGAGCGTCCAGAATTCGATCTTAGTCTGAGGGAAGAAATACCTTATTATGACGTTCGCTATTTAGTCAAGCCAGGTATTACTGGTTGGGCGCAGGTTTGTTATCCTTATGGTGCTTCGGTTGAAGATTCATATCAGAAGGTAGCTTACGATCTTTATTACATCAAAAACTACTCTCTTTTTTTAGACTTATCGATCGCCTTGAAAACTATCAGGGTAGTATTCTTAGGCAAAGGCAGATAGCTATGCCAAATTCTGTTGGCGTGGGTTACTTAACTGTTGAGACAGTTAGGGCAGTTAGAGAAGAGACAAGGCATGCCTTGTCTGTACTGGGCAGTTATTAGATTGTTAGATTGTTAGATTGGTATTACTTCCCGTTTGTTATTGGCACGACAATTCAATCAAAGAGTTACTTGCCAATACAAAAACGGCTAAAAATACGTTCTAATACCGACTCTGTAATATCTTCTCCTGTAATTTCGCCTAAAGCCTGAATTGCGCCTCTTAGATCGATTGTCCAGAAGTCAAGGGGGAACTGGTTAGCAACAGTTTCTTGTACCTGTTCTAAAGATGCTTTGGCTCGAATTAAGGCAGATGCCTGCCTTTGATTAACGGCTATTTCAGCATCAGCAGCAGTTACCCCTTGATTAACTAAAGACAAAATTGCTTTTTCCAAGTCTTCAATTCCCTTATAGTTAGCTGCGCTGGTATAAACTACCTGCTTGATTTCTGAAGGATAGACATTTTGAGGAATAGCTAAATCAGTTTTATTAATTACTAGAATTAGGGGTCGGTGTTTTACCTGGTGATATATTGCCCGATCTTCGTTTGTCCAGCCTGTGGTTGCATCGGTGGTAAACAAGATCAAGTCGGCTTTGGCTGCTGCGTTGCGCGATCGCTCTACACCAATTTTTTCTACCGTATCGGCAGTATCTCTAATCCCTGCGGTGTCTAATACCTTAATAGGAATTCCTCCTACAACTAGAGTAGATTCAATTACATCGCGGGTAGTACCTGGAAGCTCGGTGACTATGGCGCGATCGCTTTTACTCCAGGCATTGAGCAAGCTAGATTTGCCGACATTTGGACAGCCAACGATCGCAACTTTTAAACCACTTCTTAATAATTCGCCTTGCTCGGCGGTGGCTAAAATATTCTCTACCTGGGTTAAAACAGTCTCTATTTGCTGTTTGGTTTGCGCCTCATCTAATGGCGGTAGATCGTCCTCAAAATCGATGCGAGCTTCTACCTCTGCCAATATATCAAGACAGGCAGCCCGTAAATCACTTATAGGACTACTCAATTTTCCCTGTATTCCTGCCAAAGCTAATTGGGATGCTTCAACTGACTGGGCAGCAACTAATTCGGCAATACTTTCTGCTTGGGTTAGATCGATTCTGCCATTGAGAAAAGCCCTTAAGGTAAACTCGCCTGGCTGTGCCAATCTTGCTCCTTGAGCAATACATAATTGTAAAACTGATTGGACTGCCATAATGCCTCCGTGACAGTGAAATTCAGCTACATCTTCACGGGTAAAAGAGCGAGGCTGAAGCATTAATAGTAGTAGTGCTTCATCTACAGTCTGTTTAGTTAGCGGATGACGGACATAGCCATAAATAATTCGATGAGTTGACCAATCTTGTTTCCCTGGTGCAAAGAATAGGGCTTTAGCGATCGCTAGAGCTTTTGCTCCTGATAAACGAACTATACCTACACTGCCCTGCTGAGGCACAATTGCCGTGGCGATCGCTACTATAGTTTCTCCCTGAATTAAAGACATTTAATCTGCCTGATATGAACTAGCCTCATACGTTACATATTAACCTTTTAGAGTCTTTGCTCTTAACGTACGTTCAATGTAGATTAACTTTTTTACTGTCAACCTAAGACTCCTGAAGAAAGCATAAGGGATATAAAATATTAATATTTTGAGAGATAAAAAGATTTTTGAGAATTTAAACCTAAGCAAATTTACTTGAGCAAAAGCCATGATTTAACTTTTACGGTAGGGGTTTGGGGAGGTTACGACCCTCCCCAACAGGCGAGCGACCCCGCGTCGCCGACAGGCGCAAGCGTCCGACACGAGGGCATCCCTAAACGGGAAGCCACGCGGACTTGGGAATGCGCGAGATTGGGGTCTGGGGGAAAGTTCCCCCAGGATTAAATTATGGTTTTTAAAGACAAATTTCAAATAAAAGAGGACATTCTAATTTACATCAAACGTAATGTATAAAGATAATAGGTAATTAGGTAATAGGCAATAAATTATGAAAAAAGCAGTAGTTTTACTTTCTGGAGGTTTAGATTCGGCTACCACTGCTGCAATTGCTATTGAGCAAGGCTATCAGTTAATTGCTCTTTCTTTTCGTTATGGTCAAAAACATTATAAAGAATTGGAATCTGCTAAAAAAATTGTCGCTGCCCTCAACATCCAAAAGCATTTTATTGTCGATGTTAATTTATCTCAATGGGGTGGATCTTCATTAACTGATGACTCGATGACTATTCCTCAAGCTGGTTTGCAAGCAGATGTAATTCCTTCTACCTATGTACCAGGGCGCAACACGGTTTTTATTGCGATCGCTCTTTCTTTAGCCGAAGCTCAAAATGCTCAAGCAATTTACTTGGGTATCAATGCAGTGGATTACTCTGGCTACCCTGATTGTCGTCCCGAATATTTACAGTCATATCAACGTTTAGCTAATTTATCATCTAAAGCAGGAATTGAAGGTCACGCCCCACAGCTAATTGCTCCTTTGGTGGAAGATTCTAAAACAGATATCGTGCGTCGCGCCCTAAATTTAAACGTTCCCATTGCCGATACTTGGTCATGTTATCAAGGTGGAGATAGCCCCTGTGGTTTATGTGATTCTTGTCGTATACGCGATCGCGCTTTAATTGAAGTCGGACGCTCTGATTTGGTTACTCAAGCACTCAATTAGGTTAAGTTCTTAAGCAATAAAAAGATAGTTTTTTTTGCTTTTAGCAGGTGGGCGTAAATAAGTGCAAAACCGAAAAACTATAGTTTTTAAATAGTGAATAAAGTTTGATATACTAATTGAGCATTACGCGAGAATGTAGGGCGACATAGCCAAGTGGTAAGGCCGTGGATTGCAAATCCATTATCCCCAGTTCAAATCTGGGTGTCGCCTCTAAATGTTTGTGTTCTTGTTAATCACAATGAGAATAAAAGCCAAAAGACGTTGCTGATTAAGTAATGTCGTACAAAAGATGACTGTTCGTAGCTATAAGCTGTAAGCTCTAAGCTTTTAAGAAATCATCACTACTTAATAAATAAGCTAAATATACTTTTAGCTTTACACATTCAGCAACGCCAGCAAAAAACAGCCAGCAAGATGGTAGTCACCATAAATTTTTGGGTTGGCACTAATCAACAAGGTAACGGCAAGCGATCGCCTTAATTGGTTAGCCTTAGACGGGAATTGTGGATAAAGGTGTATCTTTTAGCAAACAATAGGGACGACTATAAGAGAGGGGGGACTCTAATGAATGCTGTACCAAAAAATCGGGATTACTCATAATTTTTTCAGTTGCTCCATCATAAACAATCCGACCTTGACTTAAAACGACAGTGCGATCGCAAAGTTCTAAAGCTAAGTCTAAATCGTGGGTTGCCACTAGTTGAGTTAAAGATAAGTTTTTTAATAGCTCGATCAATTGACGACGAGAACGAGGATCTAACTGTGCTGAAGGTTCATCTAAAACTAATACTTGAGGTTCCATTGCCAAAACTCCAGCGATCGCAATTCGTTTTTTCTCTCCCCCCGATAAATTTTCGGTATTTCTTGGTCCATAATATTCTGAATCAATATCAACCATCATCATTGCTTTTTTAGCTCGCTCGTTTAACTCTTCATCTCGCCAGCCACGGTTTTTTGGACCAAAAATGACATCATCCCAAACTGTGGGCATAAATAGCTGATTATCGGGATTTTGAAAGACTAAGCCGACAAAATTACGAATATCGCGCAAAGTGTCTGAATTTATAAACCATTCACCCACTTTTATTCTGCCTGCTTGGGGCAGAATAATTCCGTTGAGGTGTAATTGTAGAGTTGACTTGCCCGAACCATTAGCACCAATAAGTGCGACTCGTTCCCCCGCTTCGATGGCTAAATTAATATCGTTTAAAGCTTTAGTTCCATCAGGGTAAGTATAGGTAAGATTTTCAATGATGATTGGATTATGGTGCATTAAGATTTGAGCAATTAATTTTTAGGTAGGGTGGGCAATAATATTTTTGAGTATGTTATCAAGACAAATTTGGGTGTTGCCCACCTTACTAGGTTTTCTCTGCTACCACTGCGGTAAATAAATAGCTTGTCCTAGTAGTGCTAAAGCTGTGGTTAAGGTAATTACAATTGCATCACTTCGTCCGCCAGATGGTACTTTTTCGACTACAGGTACTCCCTGATAACCGCGGGCTTGCATCGCTTGATATACTCGTTCTCCGCGTTCGTAAGTACGAATAAATAAAGTACCCATCATGTTTCCAATAACGAGGCGTTGCCAGACACTACTATTAGATAGATTGCGAGACGCAGCAGCTTTACGCATTGCCTGAAACTCTTTAATTAAAACGCCGATATAGCGATACATTGATGCCAAAGTGGCAACTAACAGTGGAGGTACTCGTAAGGCGGTTAAAGCGTTAAGCAGGGCTGGAACTGAAGTAGTAAGAGTCAGTATGTTTAGCGTCAGCAGCGATAGTAAAGCCTTAATCGTGACACTCCCCAAAACAGTTAAGCCTTCTGTAGTAATTCGCAGTATTCCCCAAGACCAAAGAACTTCACCGCCGTCTCGAAATAAAGTTCCTAGTAGTACAGTCCCGATAAAAGCAAACTCAACGGCAATTCTTTTGAGCAGTACTTTTTTAGTTACGCGACTGAAAAAAACTACACCTAATACTCCTAACCCGTAAATTGCCCAAGTCCACCAACGTCCATTTGGAGTTAGGGCGATCGCAAATACCATAAGTAATGTACACAATAGACGAGTACGGGGAGCGAGAGAATGCCAGGGAGTAGCTTGTTTGCTATCGATGTCTAAACGAAACGCCCCAAGATGTAGCAATAGCACTCGCTTACTTCCTAATTAATTTAATTTGCTCGTTCGTCACTCCTCTTGATGAGAAGAAAGATGATTATCGGCAGATGAAGGGGATTTTTTGACCACTAATTTGCCAATTCCCCAAGCCAAACCAAAAGTAACCAGTGTTCCCACTAAACCCGCCATGGGTGTAGCAATTCCTTCGGGTACGCCTTTAAGGGAGTATTCATCGAATACTCGAGCAAAAGGCAATTTGTGGGCTGGTGCATCTTCAGCAGCACGATTTCCGAACTTCAAATCTTGGGAAACGCGATCTAGCCCATCTGGATTTGGACTGGCAAAAGGAGAAACAAAAATAGCAATTAGCAATGCCACACCTAAGCCAATAATAACAAAAGCGAAGTTATGATCTGGATTTTTATTACTCATAAAACCTAAAATTTTATTTAATTAGATCTAATTAACGCTGTACTACTGGACGTGAACGAGATAATTTGTTTTGACGTGGATCGTAAAGTAAATCTGGTCGAGTCCGCCAAATAAAACTAACTACCGCTAAGGTAATTAATGCTTCCCCGATGCCAATTAGCAAGTGCCAAAATGCCATTGCCGATATAGCTACATTTAGGGGTACAGTTCCTGACAGGGCTAGTTCTATGGCAACCAAAATTGAAGCAATAAATACACTTGTCCAAGCACTTACGGCTGTAGCGATCGCCATTCCAGACCAGCGATCGCGACCGATCGCCGAGCGAATTGTGCGATAAAGGTAGTAACCGCCAAAAGTGCCGATTAACCCCATATTGGTAATATTTGCTCCTAATACCGTAATCCCACCGTCTTGAAAGAAAACCGCTTGGACGATAAACACTACGCTGACTACCAAAGTACCCGCCCAAGGACCGAGTAAGATTCCCGCTAGCGTCCCTCCGAGTAAATGACCAGAAGTTCCTCCTGGTATGGGAAAATTAATCATTTGAGCAGCAAAGATAAAAGCAGCGCAGACTCCCATAATGGGAACTGTCCGCTCTTGATATTTGCTTTGTACTTGATTTAAGGCGACGATAATTAGGGCGATCGCAATAACCCAAGTAATTAAACTAACCGGCAGATTTAAAAACCCATCTGGAATATGCATTGCCAATTGAGGCTGCCAATTCCAAAATAACCAGTTACTGAAAAATATAGTAGATAGCACAATACTAATTATTTGTATTTTGTGAATTTTGGCAATATTTCTAGTTATTGCTATTTCTTTTGTAGATTTTAAGTATTTTTATCGAGTAAAAGCAATCCTATGGGGGGGTATTTTGGCGATCTCTACTAAAAGATTTAACTTTTTGCCTATTCTCTATTACTTATTACTTCCGCGCAGCGGTATTATTCAAGAGCTTTTTCTGAATTTTCGCTGAAGTTCAAAGCAGCAGACTAAGATAATTGCAGTCAACAAAGGCAGTAAAAAACGAATTGCTCGATATGCCAAAAGTGAACCTAAAATATTGGCTGTAGGAATCTTGGGCAACAAAAATACAATGATGGTTTCAAATATGCCAATTCCACCAGGAATATTACTCAAAATTGAGATCGTCATACCAAATAAGTAAATACTAAAAAAGCTCAGATAAGATTTACTTACATAGTTAGGAATTAAGCAATATAAAACTGCTGCTGCCAATCCCCAATCTAACGATAATATGGCAATTTGAGATAGAGAAATAGCAAGCTTAGGAAAACGAATTATTTTTCTGCCAATTCTTAAGCGTTTTCTACGACTGCATAAAAATAGATAAATTCCGATTAAGATTAAACAAACAATTCCTAGATAGCGAATTAATGAGATATCAAAATTTATAGATTTAGGCAACTGTAGGGGATTAAGAATAAATGTTAGACCGCTTAAGGTTAATATTCCTAGCCAAAAAGTAAGATTACCTAAAGCAATTATCTTGGCAATGTTTTTATTTGGGACACCCCAGATAGAGTAAAAACGATAGCGAATTCCTCCACCAATAAGTAGAGTAAAACCTGTAGTGTTGCTAACAGCATAGGTGATAAAGGTAGTAAATAAAATTCGCTTGATGCTCAGATAATACTGGAGATGTAGAAAAGCAATTAAATCATAACTACTAATTACTAAATAATTGAGAATAGTAAAAACGATCGCACCATATAATTGGCGATAGCTTATCCTAGATAAGCTATCTAAAATATCATCCAGGCTATATCGCCCTAATTCTCGGTTGAGTATGTAAAGACAGAAAACCAGCAACAGACATCCCAAGGCAGGATACAGCCAACGAGTCAGGCGATCGCGATTCATTAATTAGTTAGAGTCATTAACAGGCACTTCTTGACACTTGGTTAATTTCAGTAAAAACAACTAAAAAAAGAAGAGGACTATTGAACAAATTCTTGTAAATATACTGTTGTTATTTATAACAATAAACAGGATGATAATTCTGTCCACTAAATAAAATAGTTGAACACAAAGTTTTTTTTGCGGTTGGCATAGTCAAAGATAAATATTGCTCTTCATAGCTAGCCTAACCTAATAGTCTTGCTCCAGAACCTAGCTTCAAGGCTAGGTTTTTTCTTGTTAGAACAATATGGTAAATTGTAACCTTGCAAATATAAAAATCAACTCAATTACAGCCTTAATTAATTAGAATCTCCACCAATTGTGACGTTTTTAATTCTTAAGCTAGGTCCACCACAGCCCACAGCCAGACCAGATTGACCTCCTTTGCCACATCCTCCAGATTCGTCCCAAATAAAATCATCTCCAATTGCTTCAATATTAGCCAGAGTTTTGAAGACATTACCAGAAAGAGTTACATCTTTTACAGGTTCAGCCAATTCTCCATTACGAATCATCCAGGCTTCTCCTGCGCTAAAGATAAATATTTCGCCATTCGTCATGCCACCCAACCAATTGCGAGCATAAACTCCCTGAGAGATTCCTGAAAATAACTCTTTTACTGGAGTACTTCCTCTACCAATCCAGGTATTAGTCATTCTGACTATCGGCGAGTAGTGGTAGTTGAGACAGCGTGCATTACCTGTGGGTTTTGTATCTAATTTACCTGCGGTTTCTCTAGAGTGGAGTCTACCAACCAAAATTCCATCTTTAATTAGTTGGGTAGTGGTAGCGGGAGTACCTTCGTCATCATAATAGTAGCTACCCCGATGAATATAGTTCTGCTCAGATTCCCTGGGTGCAGCACCATCAAATATTTGTAAATCATCTGCACCAAAACGTTTGCCTATACTCATTGTTTCGAGTAGGTCGGGATTTTCATAAGCCATGTCTGCTTCAGATAAATGTCCAAAGGCTTCATGGACAAACAGTCCTGTTAAAATAGGATCGATGACTACGGTATAACTATCCCCTTTAATTTTGGGCAAGGACAAGGCATCTACCGCTCTTTGTGCCGCGCTTTTTACCTGTGAGTCTAACCCGATTAAATCTTCGTAAGCCCGACGCGAACCAGTTGTTTCTCTTCCTGTTTGGATTATCTCTTCTTTTCTAGCAGTAGCCGAAAAGCGCATTTCCATATCTGACCAGGATTGTTCAATGACGCTGCCTTCAGATGTAGCGATAATTATCTTTTGGGAACTATCGCTGTAACCCACGGTAGTAGTAGTTAGACAGTCATGATAACCACGTAGTAAGTCATTATAGCGATCGCATAATGCTTTTTTGTCTGCCAAAGGTATTTCACGAGGATCGCTGCCTTTAAGGGGAATTTGACAGATTGCCTGCACAGGTTCAACTGGGGCGAGGATAGTTTCTGAATCTCCCACTATTCTTGCAGCAGCAATTGCCTCTTCAATTCTGGCTACTAGGGTTGTTAAATCATCGAATGCTGCAAAACCCCAACCACCGCGATAGCAGGCGCGAACTTGACCTCCCAAGGCAATACTCTCGCTGAGGGTTTCTATTTTATTGCTGCGGAGAAAGATGTTTGTTTCTTCTGCTTGTTCTAGGCGAATAGTCAAAAAGTCAACGCGATCGCTATAGACAGCAATAAGTTCAGTTAATCGATTTTTGTGTTCAGCAAATAGCTTAGACATCGCAATTTTAAATAGGCTTAAACTTAAAGTTTACCGCTTTTTCAAGAGCGATAAATTAAACCTAATATTTAACAGCTACCTAAACCTTAATTTTGTAGCAAAGGTAAGCATCGATCTAGTTTTTCATCTAAATACAAAGATTGAGGATAATTAATTGCCAAATCCATAGCTTCTAAAATGATGGCAGCATCACTTTCTTTGGTGCAGAAAGAGTTAACTCCCAAAGAATACAAAAGCTCAATTACTTCTGGATGTTGATAATCACTCCAGTGAATAAAACTTGTTTGGGGCGAGATAGCTTTGATTAAGCCTAGGTTATCAGTATCAGATTCTGCTTCAATATCAAAAAATAAGACATCAATGGTCATCTCACCATACATTAAAGAAAATACCTGTTCTGAATTATCTAGCAGAATTACCTGAAGATTTGGTCTGGCAACTTTTATAAGCTGATTTAACTGTTGTCCTTGTTGTCTATGGGGTTCAATTATGATGACATTTAATGATTTAAATGATGATGGTTTTGAGGATAAAATATCATCTAGCATAATTTTTAAAACGTATATTTTGCGTATATTTATTTAGATATTATTGCTTACATTATTACACGTTTTATTTGTCCTTAAGTATTTTTACAGTCAATTGTTGAAAAGTTGATATAATTGCCTCTTTTTTTAAAGTTTGTTTGAAGATCTGATCTAGGTATTTAGACGCTCAAGACAAAATAGTTGATTTAAAATATTTAAATCAATGGGCAAATTCTTTACATTCTGTTACAGTAGTGAGCGTAATTAGAAAATAAAGCAAAAAGCTCAATCAAAAATATAAGCTGTTATACACGAAAGCTTATTATGTTGAGACTGAGCAGAGGAAGCAGAAAAGGGTGTAAATAGCTTTACTAGCAATTTGCATATCTATTTGTTTGAAACCAACCAAAATTGCTAACAGATTTTTTTTGTAACTCAAGCCCATTTTTGATAATGTCTATCAATCCAATCAGAATTAATGGCGAAAGATCGTTCGCTGTAGAAAAGCTGCCAAAAATGTTCTTAATACCCAATAAAAATAGCCGATTCTTGTGTCAGCTAGATTTTATAAATTCTCAACAATGGCTGTTGTTAGGTATTGTCAGTACTATCTGTTTAGTGTTTATTATTGGTTCTTGTACTTGGATTGCTTAAATAAAGGTAATAAGCAAATATTTGAGTTGCTAAGCTATTTATTATCCTAGATAGCTAGCGAAAAAATAAACTAGAGGTGCAATAGCGATCGCCGGTAAAAAGGAAGCTACGCGAATTTTAGTTATTTCTAATAAGTTACAGCCGATTGCCATAATCATTAGACCGCCAATGCCCGTAATTATTAATAAATAGGGATTATTACTGGGATCGGGAATAGTATCGGCTACTAAACCAACAATTAAAGACAATCCGCCTTGATAAATCCCAATTACTAAGATAGAAAAAGCAACTCCAACGCCATAAATATTAGCCAGCGCAATGGAAATCACTCCATCCATAGTTGCTTTTAAAGTTAATAAAGTATTGTCGCCATTTAGACCATTATTAAAACTGCCAATGATAGTCATTGGACCAACACAAAATAGCAAACTACTAGCAACAAAACCTTCGGTAAACAATCCTTTGCCACGAAACCTTTTCTTCAGCCAATTACCAATATTGGTGAGTTTTTCTTCAATTTGCAACAATTCTCCCGCAACCCCTCCCAGCACTATTGCCAGTAGCCCTAAAATTGCGCCATCAATGCCTCCAGACTGAACTTTGCCCATGCTGTTTGCCATGGTTAAACCAATCCAAACAGTCAATAAGCCAATGCCTTGAGTAATGATAGTTTGTATCTTAGGAGAAAGGCGATCGCTTAGCAACAAGCCAAAACTAGTACCTAACAAAACAGTAATGACGTTAATCCAAGTACCGCTTGTTTTTTCCCAAAAGTTTAAATTCGCAATCAGGTAGATTGACAAAATAACGCTCAAATAGATAGTTATGTAAGCCTAGGTAATTTATTACACAATCAAGCTTTACCATAGATAAACAAGGCTTTAAAGGTGTTCAACTTTTACTTCAGTCTTTAATGAGGCTGATGTAAGATGTATTTTGGGAATCGGATTAGCAAATATAAAAGAATAATACCAGGAGATAGCTTTGGATCATAATCAGCCTGAAAAGTTAGCAGAAGTTTTGAAGGTAGCTCGTTCGGTTGCCTGGGGAGCAGCAGATATTCTGAGCTTCTTTTATCATAAAGATACTTCTGAGTTGGATGTTAAAAATAAAAAGGATGGTCCAGTTACTGAAGCTGACATGGCTGCCAATAAGTATATTCTAGGTCGGTTTAAAGAAGAGCTAGGTACAGAAGATTTTGGTTATCTGTCCGAAGAAACTTTTGATGTCAAAAAAGCCGAACCAGTTGACCATGATTGGGTTTGGATTATCGACCCCTTGGATGGTACACGAGATTTCATTGAAAAAAATGGTGAATATGGGATGCACATCGCTTTGGCTTATCAAGGTCGCCCTGTAATTGGGATTGTAGCTATTCCTGAAGCCGAAAAAATTTATTTTGCCTCAAAAGGCAAAGGTACTTTTGTGGAAACTAAAGATGGTACGGTTACACCCATTCAAGTATCTGAACGTAACACTATTGAAGATCTATATTTAATCGTTAGTCGATCGCACCGTGACGATCGCTTTCAGCAGTTAATCGATCGCTTGCCCTTTGCAGGTAAGAAATATATGGGTGGAGTTGGGGGGAAAATTTCTACCCTTCTAGAACAAGAATCAGATGTTTATATATCGCTTTCTGGTAAGTCAGCAGCTAAGGATTGGGATTTTGCTGCACCAGAACTAATTCTTACCGAAGCAGGTGGTAAGTTTACCTACGTTAATGGTGAGCCTGTTTATTATAACCAGGGAGATGTAAAACGCTGGGGTTGTATTGTCGCTACCAACGGTCACTGTCACGAAGAACTTTGTACCAAAGCTAGTGCCATTATCGATGAGATTGATAATGGATAATATGTTTGTTTAGGCTAAACATTCCTATGGCAGTAGCAGGTAATTTTTGCTCTTTGAATTTAATTAGAGATTATCTCGATCGCGCTTGAGCGAAAGGATTTATCCGCATCTACTCTAACGTCTCAACCTATACGGTTGCTATAATTTCTTGGAGTAAGCTAAATATCTAGAAAAATATTCTTGATGAACAACGGTATTGATTCAAATACTGTTTATGCCGATATAAAAGCTGCTGCTGCTGCGGTGTGTCGTAGGTGGTGTGAGCAACATGGCTATAGCGATTGTTTTTATCAACAGGGAAGTTGGTGGGCATTTCCTGCTAACGGCGTGCTGCCTATCAAAATTCATGATGTAATCGATCTAGAGCATACTAAAGCCGAGCGGATTCTAGTTAAACATTACTCTATTGCTCTATCAGTTGCCTTACTTCCAGATGGCTGTATTGCACCTCATAATCATCCTGAGATTTAATTTATTTGCCAGCGTTCGAGATGATAGGCACTATCCCAAAACATCCATTCAAACTGAGAAGCGCGATAAAATACCTGATTCATTAAAGCCAATTCGCAATTGCTAGCCTTAGTTGCCATGTCATTTGCCACGTTAATAACACTTTCAACAGATGCTTCAAAATCTTTATCAATATAGGTATCAATCCATTTTTGATAAAAATTATCTCGCTCATTTACCTGTTGATAAATATGTTTGCCTACTTCCAAGTAAATCCAAAAGCAAGGCAAAACAGCAGCAACGCTAATAGAAAAACTATGTTGATAGGCAGTGGCTAATAAAAAATTAGTGTAATTCAAACAAGTAGGAGAAGCTTGACTAGATAATGCTACTTCTGGCGAGATATTAAACTCCCGAAAAAACTCTGTATGTAAACTACGTTCAACGGCGATCGCAATTTGAGCATTAAGAGCAAACTCTAACTGTAAGTCGGCAGTTGGTGCTTTGGCAGCAATAATAGCTAATACGCGGGCAAATTCCCCCAAATATATGCCATCTTGAATTATGTAATGCTGAAATATCTCTTTGCTTAATGAGCCTTGCTCAAGCTGCTGAATAAACTCCATCTTCAAGATAGAGTTATAGATGTTATCAATGTTGTCCCAAGCCTGAGTAGAAAAATTCATCAATTACTATACATTAAACATTGAATATTAAACACAAACTAATGAAAATATCGATCATCAGTATTTATGCCGCAGAAGATAAATTATATTCCGCACTCACGACGCTGCGATAATACTCCTGTAGCTGTCTAGTAGCAGCAGCCCAACCCCATTGTTCAGCTTCAGAGCGAGCATTTTGACGTAATTTTTCTCTAATTTTTGTCGCTGATAATAAGGATTTGGTAGCGTTGATTGCACCATCAGGATCATCTGGTTCAAATAAATAACCATTTACTCCATCTGTAACAATATCAGGAATACCGCCCGAACGAGCAGCCACTACAGGACAACCCGCAGCCATTGCTTCGAGTAAAACTAAGCCCAAGGTTTCGGTGCGGGAAGGGAAGACAAAAGCATCAGCAGAAGCAAAAGCTGAAGCTAATTCTAATCCTTGTAAATAACCTACGAAATTAGTCTTTGTATCGGCAAAATGGGTTTCTAACGCTTCTCTGCTTGGACCATCCCCAACTATAGCTAAACGAGCTTCGGGAATGGCTTCGAGTACAGGCTTGATCCGATCGATCTGCTTTTCGGCTGAGACTCGACCAACATATAGTAATAAAGGAGCTTTAGGGTTTCCTTGAGATAGGCGCGATCGCATTTGGGCAGAAGCTAAATGAGGTTGAAACATTTCTGTATCTACCCCTCGTTGCCATAGATCTACCCTTTCAATGCCGTGATCGACTAATTCTTTGACCATCACGCTAGAGGTACAAAGATTCAATTTAGCTTTGTTATGAGCAGCCTTTAGTAATTCCCAAAGCAGACCTTCTAACGCACCTAAGCCGTAATGCTGAAGGTATTGGGGTAAATGAGTATGATAAGAAGCTACCAAGGGTATGTTCATGGTTTTAGCGTAGTAAATACCGCCCACTCCTAAAAATGCAGGATTTACTACGTGGATCAAGTCTGGCTGAAACTCTTCGAGCGCATTCTTCGTTCCAATAGGAGGCAAAGCTAATTTGAGTTCTGGATATAAAGGTAGAGAAACACCACGCACACCATATACTTTTGCTCCTTTATACTCACTTAAGCCACCTTCTGGCGCAACTACTAAAACGCGATCGCCATTTCTTTCTAAATGTTCGATTGTATGTCTAAGACGAGTAACAATACCATCAACCTTTGGTAAAAACGTTTCTGTAAAAAGGGCAATACGCATAGTTTGTCAATTATAAATAGAGTCAATCCAAAGTAGAAGATAATTTAGTAATACTGTAGGTTGCAATTTTAATCCTGATTAAGATTTTACAGCTAGTTTTGGCGAGATATGCTAAAAATTTCTTATATTCTCATTAATTGTCTTAACCAAGCAAAAACTGCTGCCGAGAAAAACCAGAACAGGTTAGTATTTTTCAATGACTCTTAAAGTTTTGATACGGATTTATGTCGATCAAGAAAAATTTATTACCGACAGAAATTATTCTGACACCTGCTCGTCAATGTATTGCCAAGCTTAATATCGACCGCCGACTTCAGCCAGGTGGCTATATGGATTATGAGGGTAAAACCTATGCCATCCTTGAACGTCATCACTTTTATCAATATCGGGTAGGGGGCTATCGTTTTAATAAAGCCACTCTTCATGTCCAAGAATCAAAAAGACCAGAAGAAACTACTTTAATTGGCGATCGCTATGTAGTTGGCAACGCTAACTGTCGCTTTAATGCTCGCTCAGAAATTATGCGCTGTGCGGTTGTCCCTGAAGGTCCTTGTAAAGGATGTCGTTACTTTGAACCAATAGATAGTTAGCTGATGTTTTACGTACTCATCGATCTGTAAGACTTGGGGACTGGGGGACTGGGGGAAGTAATAAGTAAAAAGTAAAAAGTTTTCGGAAGTAGAGGCAAAATTAACTAGCTATTGGGACAGTTTAACTAGCTGCATATCTTTACTTGTTACTTGCGCGAACTGGAGTTCGCCGCCTTTGGGAAGGAAAGTCGAGATGCGAAACGCATCTGTTACTTGCTAAGAAGTGAATACGCTCCTCGTCACATCGTCACAGCAGTTAGATTAAATGCGTAACATCAGTAATTAAATTGAGTCTCGTCCAAGATAATTTTTGTTGTTTGTCCCAATGCCAACGCAGCAGGTTAGCTGGTTGTCCAATACCAATGCCTGATAAATTGATTGCTTTGCGGGGAGATTCTGTTGCCATGGCGATCGCTTTTTGGGCATCACAACCCCACCTAACTAAATTGGTTACGCCGACTAATAAAGGTAAGGTTGTGCCTGACAATGTACCGTCAGCTAATCGAGCGATGCCTTCTGTAACCGTAATCTGGCGTTCATCCCAGGGATAATCCCCGTCAGGTAAACCAATAGGAGATAGAGCATCGCTAACTAGAAAGATTCCTCGATCATAATTACTGGCTTTTAGAATAAGTTCTAGCATTGTTGGACATACATGATTGCCATCAGCAATCAAACCGCAATACACATGAGGATTAACAATCGCTTCGCCCAATAGTCCTGGTTCTCGGTGGTGCAGAATAGGCATGGCATTAAAAGCATGAGTCACCATTGATGCACCTTGATAGAATGCTGTTTTCGCTTGGCTAGCTGTAGCTAGAGAATGCCCCAGACTAACGATAATATTTTGTTCTGTTAAATAATTAATTGCTGTTTGGCTGCTGTCTAATTCTGGTGCGAGAGTCATCACCTTAACAACGTGGCTATAGTTTCCTAGAACTTTTTTAAGATTGGCAATAGTTAAAGGCAATAAATATTGTTCTGGATGTGCGCCTCGCTTTTGATAGTTTAAAAATGGCCCTTCTAAATGAACTCCTAAAACTTGTGCCGTATTTGGTAAATGATCTTGGTTTGCCATAAATTGAGCTATGGTAGCTAGCGATCGCTGTATTTTATCAACTGCGGTAGTAACAATAGTCGCTAAAAAGCCATCTACGCCCTGTTGCCAAAGGAAGTCGCAAATTTGTTTTAGTTTGGGTAGATCTTTTGCTTCTAGATCGGGAAAAGCCAAACCCAAGCCTCCATTGATTTGTAAATCTACTCCTCCCAAGGATAGCCAATCGCCATCTAAGTCAATGATTGACTTTGCTTGAGCGGCTAACTGAGGAGCAATCTTGGCTATTCTTTTATCTTTAATAGCAATTTGTTGTAAGGTCTGATGTCCAGCAAGACGGGCATTGACGATTAATTGGCTGACTGTCATTTATGGTGTTGCTGTTTTTATTTAATCTGTAAATTTAATATTAATACGGAGATTTTAGCTGGAGTTAATCAAAGAATGATTGTTGCCTCGATCTTAAATTTTGAGCTTCTTGAAAATTAAGGTTGCCAAACAAGATAAAATACATAATTCAGAATTGGTAGAAAATATTGACTGAAACTACGCCGTTAATTGGAATTATTATGGGCAGTGATTCTGATTTGCCGACAATGGAAAAAGCGATCGCTGTTTGTGAGGATTTTAATGTTGCCTATGAAGTAGCCATCATTTCTGCCCATCGGACTCCAGAGAGAATGGTTAGTTATGCCCGTAATGCTCACCAAAAAGGGATCAAGGTAATTATTGCTGGTGCGGGAGGTGCAGCACATTTACCAGGGATGGTAGCGTCTCTGACTCCTTTGCCCGTTATAGGTGTTCCTGTTACTACTCGCCAGCTAAACGGAGTTGACTCTTTGTATTCTATTGTGCAAATGCCTAGGGGTATTCCTGTTGCTACCGTCGCCATTGGCAATGCTCAAAATGCGGGATTATTAGCAGTGCAAATTTTGGCTACAGGCGATCGCCAACTGCAAAAAAAGGTAGAGCAGTATCGGCAAGATCTATCGCAAACCGTGCTTGACAAACAAGAGCAACTTGATAGATTGGGGTATCAAGCATATCTCAAAGAAATGTAATATTCACCGATTCTTGTTTATGGCTTGTTCTTGTAAAATTAAACCGTATGTTCAATATTGGCAAATAAAAAAATCAGTTCTTAAATGAGAAGTCAGCAGAAAAACTTTACATTTCTTTACCTTGGCTAAGAATTAGTGTAAACTACCTGAGAAAAGCTTTATATCAAAAGTAAAAGGAGCAAAGGAAAAGATGCAGTCGGCTCAGACACTGCGAACAGTACCAAGAGAGTATTTAAAAGCTCCTGGTAAATTCAATCCTAATGTGTTGATGGTGATTGCAGCGATTATGTTGCTAACTATCTCGACCACTGGTTATTTTCGATGGGGATTCTTAGCTTGGTGTTGTTTTATAGCTAATGTCCTAGCACTACATTTGTCAGGAACAGTTATTCATGACGCTTCTCATAATAGCGCCCACAGCAATCGTATAGTTAATTCTATCTTGGGACACTGTAGTGCTTTGATGCTGGGGTTTGCTTTCCCTGTGTTTACCAGAGTGCATCTGCAACACCACGCTCACGTAAATGATCCTGAAAACGACCCTGACCACTTTGTTTCTACGGGTGGTCCATTATGGCTTATTGCCGCCCGTTTTTTCTATCATGAGTTTTTTTTCTTTCAGAGAAAACTATGGCGCAAATATGAATTATTAGAGTGGTTTCTCAGCAGATTGTTTCTCGTTACTATAGTTGCTCTGGGGATTCATTACGACTTTATTGGTTATGTAATGAACTTTTGGTTTGTACCAGCAATGGTAGTAGGGATGGCATTGGGGTTATTTTTTGATTATCTACCTCATCGTCCGTTTCAAGAACGCGATCGCTGGAAAAATTCGCGAGTTTATCCTAGTGCGGTTTTAAATTTACTTATTTTGGGGCAAAATTATCATCTAGTCCATCATCTGTGGCCTTCTATTCCCTGGTATAAGTACCAAGCAGCTTATTACGAGACTAAGCCGTTATTAGATGCCAAAGGCTGCGAACAATCTTTAGGTCTATGGAATAAAAACTTTTTTAGCTTTTTATACGATATATTTTTAGGCATTCGCTTTCGTAAACACTAAACTGCTTCGCAGTTAGCTTTAAACCATAAGCTCTAAGTTATAGAAGTTAGTGCGTAAATTGAATTAAGCAATCAAAAGTCAATAATATTAAATGCCCAAAAACAACAGTTAGGACAGTTAGGACAGTTAGAGCAGTTTAAAACCCCAATTTACCGTTAGCTGTCTTAATCTCAAACAAGGGTCAAACACCTATTATTTCGTTAACAATAAAATTTTGTCCGAACCATTGCAAAAAATTAAATGTAAATAAATGACAAATGATAAGTTTAAATTTAAATTTGATATTTATCAACGTCGTTTTAAGCAACCTTTACGTACTAGCTATGGTCTTTGGCAAATACGTGAGGGTATTATTATTGGCTTAGAAGATTCAACAGGCATTGCTCAAGGAGAAATTGCTCCTTTGCCTTGGTTTGGCTCAGAAACTATGTCTCAAGCATTAAGTTTCTGTCAACAGTTGGGAGATACAATTAGCGTTAAAGATATTTTAGGTATTAGCGATCGCCTGCGGTGCTGTCAATTTGCTTTTGAGTCAGCCTTACTAAACCTGAAGCAACCTTTAGAATTAGCTAGCTATACTAACCGTAATCTTGATTATTGTTATCTTTTACCCCCAGGCGATCGGGCTTTAGAAAGCTGGCAGTCAATTTATCAGGCTCAATCAAATTCTACCTTTAAGTGGAAAATTGGCGTGTATCCTCAAGCTACAGAAATTGAGATTTTAAAACAGTTAGTTAAAAGTTTTCCTGCCCACATTAAATTAAGACTTGATGCCAATGGAGGGTTAAATTTAACTCAGGCAAAAGCGTGGTTAGCGGTGACAGATAAATTACCAGCGATCGAATTTGTAGAACAGCCACTACCCCCTGACTGTTTTACTGAAATCTTAAAATTGAGCCAAGAATACAATACCCAAATAGCATTAGATGAATCTGTTGCTAGTTTTGCCAAACTCCAGCAGGCATATCAGCAAAAATGGCGAGGAGTGTTTGTCATTAAAGCAGCAATCATGGGTTTTCCTAGCAGAATTGAAGAGTTTTGTACCAGCAGCTCTCTAGATATTGTCTTGTCTTCAGTATTTGAAACCAAGGTCGGTCGTAGTGCAGCGATCGACTTAGCTCATAGATTAAATCATCCTCGTGCAGTAGGTTTTGGCATCGACCATTTTTATTAGCTTATCGGTGTTATTTAACTAATTCCGAAGGCAGAGGAATTGATTTGACATCAGTAGCGTAGACTGTTTTTAGCCATAGCTGTTGGGCTTTTTTAATATTGATAATTACTTCATCTAAAGTTGCACCCTGACTCATACATCCAGGCAGGTCAGGAATCATGACTGTAAAACCTCTTTCTTCTGGGTAAACATTAATAAGATATTGAAGGAATAGGTAATAAGATAAAGAATCATGATATATTTCTAATTCTTGATTTGGCATCATTATAATCACCAGGAAACGCAGTTTTCGCATTTCAGTTATACAAGATTTTACTGAATTGTCCAGTAGTTATGGGTCAACCTGGTGTTAGATTTACCAACGGTCAATTTTTAACAGAAAATACATCTGCGTATCAATTTTTGCCATTCCAGAGATGAGGTGAGAGTAAGAATATCCAACTCTTTACCATATTCAGCAGAATAATTTTTAAAAGATTCAATCCAGTTAAAAATAATTTTTGTAGGATACTTTTGACTGTGAAACCAAGATCTGTAGAGATAATCATTCATTTCTGTTAAATGTCCTGTTTGATGTAACCGCCAAGCACTCCAAATTAAAGTTTGGTAAAGAGATTTTGCCTCTAAAGCTTTAATTTTTGAGGGTAAGTTCGATTGGGTAAAAAATCTGGTGACAATTCGATCTAATTCTTGAGCCTGTAGCAGGGTATTGCTTGAGGCATTAGATTCATGCTGGCGATATTTTACAGTCGTTTGTTCTACCCAGGCAGCAGTACAACCCATGGCAGCCAAGCGTAATACCAAATCTACATCTGGTGTTTGTTCTAGGCTGATATCGAAGCCTGGCGATCGCTTGAGCCAAACAGCACGAAATAACATTGCCCCCAAAAATACGGGTTTCCAGATAATTAAATCAGCCAAATTAAGATTGGGGATTTGTTGCCAGGGCTTCACCGCCGCCTCTACTTCGCCTTGCTCATTAACGATTTGCCAACCGCTATTAACCATACCCAAAGAAGGATCTTGCTCTAGTAAAGCTACTTGAGAAGCCAGCTTGTGAGGCAGAAAAATATCATCCTGATCCAAAAAAGCGACATATTCCCCTTGAGATACTTTCAAGCCCAGATTACGGCTAGCAGCAACTCCTTGATTGATTTGACTGAGATATTGAATCCGATCACCGTATTGTTTAACAACTTGACGGGTGTTATCTGTCGAGCCATCATCCACTACTATAATTTCATAGTCCCTATAGGTTTGAGCCAAAATACTATCTATAGCTTCGCCAATATAGCGATCGCCATTGTAGGCGGGAATAATTACACTAACTTTGACCATAAGTATTTAAGAGATGAGGGATAAGCGCGAAGTTGCGTTGCGGGGGTCAGATGCGGGCAAGCCCTTTCTCCCGTTGAGCAAACTTCGTAAGAAAAGATGAGGGATGAGGCTAATTAACATTACTGGATTTATAGGTTATACGTATATCCTAAAAAGTCTACTCTCCATACATGATTTTTTCCAACTTAGTTTTAATTAGTAAACCATGACATTTAGATGCAATTTTAGTAGCAAATTATACATTTTTATAAACAGTAAGTAAGTATGTTAGGTATGGAAAAATTAAGATAGCTTCTAGGGTTCCGATTTAAAGCAAAGCTCATAAATGGCTGGTCCAAGAGAAGCAAGCTACCTATAAAGTTGATAATTCCAGTAGATTTTATTACTTAGGTAGCTCCACGGCGGGAAAAAAGCCCGGGAGGATTCGATGCTTGAAACACAGTCTCGATCTTTCTGGGCTTTTTGCATTTGAAACAAATCGCAGAGGAATAATTTAATGAGCGGACAATCTCCATTTCAACCACCAAATAACGATGAAAATGGATACAGTAGCGAAGCAGAAAAAGCTTTAGCTAAAGAACGTCAGCTACCTCTTACAGGTTGGCAACAAGAAGTAGATCAGGGATTAGAGTATGGTTTAGAAGCAGCAGAAAGTATTAATGATCGAACTATTTCTACTTTTTCGCGGGGAGAATTGCCTCACTATGCAGGAATTAATACTTTTATGAAAGCTCCCTATTTGGAAAACGTAAACCAAGTAGGTAATTATGATGTAGCAATCATTGGCGTGCCTCATGATTCTGGGACTACCTACCGCCCTGGCACAAGGTTTGGTCCTCAAGGTATTCGCA
Organism: Waterburya sp.; assembly: GCA_965218345.1. Classification (GTDB taxonomy): domain Bacteria; phylum Cyanobacteriota; class Cyanobacteriia; order Cyanobacteriales; family Xenococcaceae; genus Waterburya. The sequence goes on along the minus strand of CBDCKS010000002.1, from coordinate 1,264,404 downwards.
AAATTTCTGCTTTATATACGCCATATAACTTTGAGTTAGGAGTAGATTTACGCGAACAAATCACCCTCTGCGATGTAGGAGATATATTTACTATTCCTGCTAATAATGAAAAGTCTTTCGATCAGATTTCCAAAGGTGTCGCTCATGTCTTTAGTTCGGGTGCATTTCCGATTATCTTAGGTGGAGATCATTCCATTGGTTTTCCTACAGTTAGGGCTATTTGCCGTCATCTAGGAGATAAGAAAGTTGGTATTATTCACTTTGATCGCCATGCCGATACCCAAGAAACCGATTTAGACGAAAGAATGCACACCTGTCCTTGGTTTCACGCGACCAATATAACAAATGCTCCTGCCAAAAACTTAGTGCAAATGGGCATTGGTGGCTGGCAAGTACCCCGCCCTGGAGTAAAAGTATGTCGGGAAAGAGCGACTAATATTTTGACCGTCACCGACATTGTCGAAATGGGCTTAGATGCAGCAGCCGACTTTGCCATAGAGCGAGCTACAGACGGCACGGATTGCGTTTGGATAAGCTTTGATATTGACTGCATCGATGCAGGTTTTGTCCCTGGTACTGGTTGGCCCGAACCTGGCGGATTGTTACCCCGCGAAGTTTTATTCTTACTCAAGAAAATTGTCCAAAATACTACCGTATGCGGAATAGAAGTGGTTGAAGTTTCCCCTCCCTATGACGTTAGCGACATGACGGCACTAATGGCAACTCGCGTAATTTGCGACACAATGGCACATTTAATTGTATCGGGACAGTTACCTCGTACAGAAAAGCCTGCTTATATTCACGATGAAGCTCAAGCAGTAGATGAACCCTGGCAATAAAAGGATGAATTATAAAGGATGAGGGATGAGGAAGCAGTAGAGAAATACTTTAATGCTGTTTGTTAATTTCTAACTTTTACACATCATAACTGATGACTGTTCATTGATAATTGTTCACTGAAACTATGCACGAAACTGATATGACCAAGGCTTTAATCTTGACGGTTAAAGATTGGTATCACTCCCAACCAAAACAGCAAAAAATAGACAAAATTCATTTATTAGTTGGCAAGTTTACTTGTGTCGAACCCGTTAGTTTGCAGTTTGCCTTTGAAGTTCAAACCCGCAACACCTTTTTAGAAGGAGTGGAACTAGCCATCCGTGATATTCCTTTAATTGCTTTTTGTCACACCTGTCAACAAGAATACAAACCAGAAATCGGACTGCAATATAGCTGTCCCGATTGTAATGCACCTATGGAAGATATTCGCTCTGGTCGAGAACTGAAAATTGATCGCATTGAATATTCAACTGTAGACAAAGGTAATAGTGAGTCAACCTTTACTCCTATTGTTCATTGATAATTGTTTATTGATAATTGAAAAGATGCACCAAACATTTGACGCTGCACTAGAACTAAATCTACTTCATGCCAACCAAGAAGGGGCAGACCATAACCGAGAACACTTCGATCGCTGGGGCATTACCTGTCTCAATATTATGAGCAGTCCTGGGGCGGGAAAAACTGTTCTCCTCGAACAAACTTTAAAAGCATTAAAAGATAAGTTCAAGATTGTAGTCATTGAAGGAGATATGACCACCGAACTAGATGCCGATCGCCTTCGTAAATATGATGTTCCCGTAATTCCAATTAATACGGGGCGTTCCTGCCATTTAGATTCTAAGATGGTCGCGGGAGGCATTCATACTCTTGAACATCAATACAATCCCAGCGATTTCGATTTAGTTTTTGTCGAAAACGTGGGTAACTTAGTTTGTCCCGCCGAATTTGAAGTGGGAGAACACGCCAAGGTGGCTTTACTCAGCGTCACCGAAGGAGAAGACAAGCCCTTAAAATATCCTGTGATGTTCCAGCAAGCAGACTGCCTGTTAATTACCAAAACCGATCTTGCACCCTATTTAGATATAGATTGCGATCGCATTGCTGACAATGTACGGCAGATGAACCCCCACGTAACTATTATTTATCTCTCAGGCAAAACAGGCGAGGGTTTACAACAGTGGTTTGACTGGGTTGGCGATCGCCTGATACAAAATCAAGCAAACCAATTGGCAATACAACTTTAAAAAAGTTGGGGTGAACTGCCATTCGCCCCAACAAATATCAAATACATTACGGTCAAAATTGACCAGGATTAAATTATGACAACAAAACTTCTGTTCTGGGGAATTATAGTATTTTTAGTTGGTACTCTAGCCATTGGAATGTGGGCAGCCAAACAAGTAAAGGGGGATAGCGAAAACTATCTGGTTGCAGGACGAGGGCTAGTATTACCTTTAGCAGCAGCGACTTTAATGGCGCAGTCAGTAGACTCTAACGCCACCTTGGGCAATACAGATTTAGCAGCCGAGTTTGGTTTTTGGGCTGGTGCATCTTTACCAATTGGATTAGCGCTGTGCTTATTCTTGACCGCCCTGTTTTTTGCTAAACCAATGAACCGCATGGGTTTAATTACCCTGCCAGACTTTTATCGAGTTAAATATAATCGCTTAACCGAAGTAGTGGCATCTTGTTTAATGGTGTTGAGTTTTTCCTTTTTGCTAGCTGGTAATTTAGTGGCAGGAGGATATTTATTTGAAACTTTTTTAGGCACAAGCTACGTAGCTGGAGTGATGCTGTTGGCAATTGTGGTCTTTATCTATACTGCTAGCGGTGGTCTGTTTGCCGTGGCATATACCGATGCGATTCAGGTTGGTATTGCTTTTATTGGTTCATTAGGTTTATTGGCTTTTATAGCTATCAATTTTGGCTTAGATATGCCTGCTGATACTGGTCCATTCGCTTTTGCACAACTTACCGATCCTGGTGCTGGTGCAGTAGTTAACTGGGCAACATTACTCGCATTAGGATTGGGAGATATCGTCGCGATCGATTTTATGGCACGTATATTTGCAGCCAAAAGCCCTGAAACCGCCCAAAGAGCCTGTTTGATCGGCTGTGCTGGTACTTTGATTATTGGTATTCCTTTTTCTCTGATTGCTCTTTCTGCACCCCAAATTCTAGAGGGTGCAGGGATTACTGCCGATGGTCCCATCCTTTATGCCCTAATTGATGGTGTGGTACCTCCCTTACTGGGATTGATAGTTATTATGGCAATTCTTTCTGCTTCTCTTTCTACTGCTGATGGAGCAATTCTAGGCACTTCCTCGGTTATCGCCCACAATATAATCGGTATTCGTTCTGACGACCATAATGCAGCAGGAGACAGATTATTATTAATTACCCGCGTCATGGCTTTTCTGATTACGGCGTTAGGAGTCTTTTTTGCCTTAAAAATACCCCAAACTGGAGTTTTGCTATTACTCGCTTTCGACTTGGGTTTTGCAGGTCTTTTAGTACCTCTAGCTGGTGGTATTTACTGGAGTAAAGCAACTTGGCAAGGTGCGCTATCCTGTATTATTCTTGGTTCGCTAACGCGATTAATTTTCTTTGTACTAATGCCTGTTACCTTTGGCATCGACAATACGCTGCTATATATTCCTAACGGTGTTTTTACCGCAGATTTTGACGGTTTTCCCACTTTGATTAGTCCTTTGGTGGGATTAGCCGCATTTATTATCGTCTCTAATTTGACAGGAGGAAATAAAGCTGCAAGACGCGCACGTTCAGAAGAGAGAGAAGCGCAAATGTATCGAGGTTAAAACTATAGCGATCGCTGTGGTGGAGAAATAAATTCTTGCTTTAAACAGTCCAGTAGCTTGATTGGACGAGCAGCCTTAATTACAGGATAATCTTGGGGATATTTGTGATACATATATTGTTCATATTCGTACCAGTGCTTTTCTCCTTTTTCGCGATTACAGGCACGACAAATAACCCAAAGGTTTGACCATTCTAAAGATAACCAAGGGTATTGCGATCGCGGTAATTTATGGTCGATAGTTCTTCCACCGCGATCGCGATATTGTTCGCTACAAATTGGGCAATACCAGTCAGAATGTTCTTTAACCCAAGCTTTGCTTTCGGCAGTAGTACCACATTCAAAATCGCCATTTATATATCGCCAGTAATTAAATTTTAGATAATCATTTAAGTCTTGGGCTGTTAGTCGGCTATATCTACGGCTACCAATTGTATCGGCTAGTTTGAATAGTTCACTTAATTCTTTGTTTTCTAAATCCATGATTAATTAAAATAAATTCATTTACTATAGTCAATTATTTCTACTTTTTGATTGGGATACTGACTGTCAATAATATCGGCAATTTCATCTAGTTCTTGAGCAATTCTTTGATGACGCTGGTTAATTTCTTGACTGTTAAGATATTTATTACCGATACGGTCTGCCTCGATAAATAATTCCTCTAGACTCAAGCTTTTAACTAATTCTTGTTCCTGTAGTTCTCTAATTTTTTCACATAGCTGAATAACATTAGTCCAGCCCAGGTTACGATAGTTATGCTTCTTAAGCCAGGTTTGATTTTCTTTAGTTAATTGCTGGCGATTGCGAGAATTTTTACGCTGAACTTTGCGGTAATTCATACCTTGAAAAGTTCGTGCTGATGATTTTTTACTGCTCATGAAAGATTAGCCCAAAATAGTTTTAAGTAGCTCGATCAGACGTTTTCTGATTTCTAAAATATTTTTTAAATTGAGCAAAGATTTAATTTCTACGGTCAATTTAAATCTAATTTCATCAACTATATTTTTTAGATTTCTGTTATCTTTTTTTAGAACATCGTTAGCTTCAACTAGGTTACTTATTTTACCTTTTAGTTCCTTAACTTGCCTTTCTAGTTCTGCTGAATTTTTGCCGTTGCTGCTGCCTATTTTTCGAGTAAGTTCTTCTATCTGCACAATATATGACTGAATTTCTTTGTTGCGTTTGGTAACTATGCCCTTTTGAGCAGCCTGAAGTCGCTGACGATTAGATAATTCCGCACCAGCAAACTGCGATACAGCACAACGAACAATCAATTCATCAATGTCAGTATCGGTTTTAAAATTAATTGATTCTAAAGCTCTTTGAGCATCGGCTTTCGTCCAACCTTCATGATTGAGTAATTCAATCGCCTCTTTTTTGTTCACGGCTCTAACTTAAAATTAGTGAGGATTGGTCCAATTTTAAGTGTTTTTTGTCAATTAGAAAGCGATCGCGATCATCAACCAGTAAAATAAATGAAAATCAATCGATATCTTACTATAGTCGATGCTGTTTTGCTTAACAGATAGAGCGATCGCCATAGCTTATTTATAATAAGTTACACCGCGATATTTTAACTTGGTTTTCTGTTGCTTTAAAGCCTTGCTTCTTTCAACTTGTAAAGTCAAATTCCAAGCGCGATCGAGTTTTTCTACATGATCCAAATGCCAACAATCTTGAATAAATTCTCTTTTATGGTTATACCAAAATGCAATTGGATCGAAAAGTCTTGATTCAGACTTGTGAAATAGCTGTTTGATATAGTTCAGCCAAGGAAATCTAGGATTAATTCCCGCTTTAAGAGAATTTCCTCGATAAACAATTTCTCTGTTTTCAACCGTTACCGCTGGTGCGGCAAGAGTTTGATGTTCTTCGTTGTATGGTACTCCTCGATAAGTTAGTTTCATGGGTTTCACCTCCGTTACTGTATCGTTGTGAGGTGCGTTCCTTCAGGATGTTTAATTTATTCCTTACTTCCGTCTTTTCTCATAGGAGCAGAGCAAAGATGAACGATTTAATAGTTCTACTCTTATGATAATCAATAAATTACAGATTGGAGTGGTGTAATACTAAATTCTATTCAAGTAGGTTATATGAATTACAAAAAAGAATGATGCGAATCAGGTGACAGGGCGATGAGGAGCGTATTCACAAGTAGCAAGTAACAAGTAAAGATATGCAGCTAGTTAAACTGTCTGAATAGCTAGTTAATTTTGCCTCTACTTCCGAAAACTTTTTACTCCCTGCGGAGGGTATCCCTTGGCTACTCTATACTTGTTACTTCCCCCAGTCCCTAAGTCCCCAAGTCCCCAAATCTTTAAACCAATTATTTGTAGTGAACTTTGAAGTATTTCATATTACTTGACTGTTGGGGTAGGTAGTGGGTAGTGGGTAGCTAATAATTGATTTAAGCTGAAACAAATTCTTTATTAGCTATTTCTAAATACATTTGTTCTAGCTTAGTAATATTTTGACGGAGAGTATATTTTTCTAATACTCTTTTTCGAGCTTTATTACCTAACAAGCTGGTCATTTCGGGATGATTACGAAACAAAGGTAACAAAATTTTTAGCTGTGCTGCGACTCCTTGGGTATTTAGTACTACTCCCGCCCCATTTTCTAAGACTTCACCGTCTGCCCCTGCATCTGTTGCCAGACAAGCTACTCCACAAGACATAGCTTCTAACAGAGATATAGACAAACCCTCTACCAAGGAAGGTAAAATAAACACATCAGCAGCTCTTAAAATATTAATGCGCTGTTGTTCATCGGCAATAAAGCCGAGCCAGATAATATTGTATTCTTTGCCATAATGAGGCTGAAGAGAGCTTCTAATTGGACCATCTCCAACCATTAGTAGTTGACAATCATCTCCCATGTCGGCTGATTTCCAAGCTTTAAGGAGAGATTCAATATTTTTTTCCGTAGAAATACGTCCTTGATAAATAAATAGTTTTTTGGCATTTAGCTGGTACTTAAGACTGGAATAGCCAGGAGAAAACTTACGTTCATCAACGCCGTTAGGAATAATAACTATGCGATCGTTTGGTACTCCTAGTTTAATCAATAGATCTCGCTGAATGTCGCTAAAAACAATGACCCGATCGTAGCGAGCTAAAAAGGGGGCGTATAGCTGATAGGTCAGGTATTGCGTACTAGACTTTAGATTGCGAATTTTGCTGTCAAAAGGGGGATGAAAAGTAGCTACTAGGGGAATGTTTAATTCCTCGCAGATCTCTGGCAGCAAAAAATCCAAAGGAGATAGAGTTAAAGAAGCATGGACTAAATCTGGTTTTAGTTTACGTAGCGATCGCAACAAAATCTTACTAGACTTGAGTGTAGGAATAGTGTAAACCTGAGATTTATAAATAAATGGTAGCGGAATTTCATGGCAGTTAGAGGAGTCATGAAGATTTGTTTGATGTTCCCAGTGAGGTTCATAATCACTTTGTGGTTGAGAGAAATGCAGAAAGCTAACCTTATAGTCTCTGTCTAACAGTGAGTTAGTTATTTCCCGACCATAGGTTACATTGCCACAAAAGGGCGATTTTTTTCCCAGCCAAGCGATGTGCATTCCAATGCTCTTTTCCTTTAAGCAACGACAATCAGTAATTGATTTTTAATTACTGTCGATCAACTTTAGTTAATTTACCAGATTAAGGGTGCGGTTTAGCTGATTCTGCAAAAATCAGCCTTTCCAGGGTTAAATTTTAATCTTTTCTGATTTTAATGATGATTAATAGCCAATTTATGCTTTGTTTGATGATTGCTGAGAAGAGGATTGTTTACTTTCTTGAAGAATGTACCAGGTTAAAACCCCGCCTACACCAGCGATCGCTCCTAAGCCCAACATCACCGCAGGTAATCCAAAACGAGTTTCTGCTTCGGTAGCTAATACTAAAGGTAAAGAAAGAGCAATATTAACTGCGTTGTTTTGTAAACCAAAGACTTTGCCCCTCATTGATACAGGAGTTTCAGACTGGATGGTAGTTTGCATTGGCACACCTACTAAAGCAGCAAAAGCACCCAGCAAAGCAATCATCGTCAAAGCAAACCAGAGATTCTGGGTAGCAAAAGACAATCCTACCAAAGATGCTGCTACACCAATTGAGCCGATTAAACTCAATAGAGTAGGATCGAGATTCTCTCCTTTACTACCTAGAATAGCTGCACTAATAGCCATGCCCACTCCTGCTGCTGCCAGCAAGATGCCAAATTCTTCGGCTTTGATCTGAGGAATTTGATCTGCCATGCTAACCGCTAAAACTGCCAAAGCAGCAAAAATAGAAAACAAAATAACTAGCTGAATCAGGGCATTGCGTACAGTGCTATTTTTTTCTAAGTATTTAAGACCATCCTTGATATCTTGCCAGACGCGGGGCTGCTTTTCATCTGATGACTTAGGTTGTTCATCCGTTTGTAGTGCCAATAAAATAATACCGGCGATCGCATAAGCTCCACCAACTAAAAGTGCTTTACCTATACGACTAGGCAAACCGATCTCAACAGCTAGACTATCAGCAATACTTAACAATGGCTCACCAATGGCAAAACCAATAATTAGCAACGCCATCATCGTCGTCGTATAGAGGGAGTTAGCTGCCAATAAATTTCTTTTTTTAACGATTAAAGGAATTACAGCTTGTTCTGCGGGAGCAAAAAATTGAGTAAAAGTAGAGACAACAAAGGTAATAGCTAACATGAAGCCAAATCCTAAAGAAGTAGCTTCAAATAGAGTTTTTCCTTGGGATAAAAGTAATAGAGGCGGTAGAGCTAGTACTAAAATTCCTCTTAATAAATTAGAAATAACTAAAATAGTCTTTTTCTGCCAGCGATCCACATATACCCCCGCAAAAGAGCCAAACAAAACCGCAGGGATGGTAAAGGCGATCATTACGGGGGATACCCACTGGCTAATTGGCCGATCGGGTAACTGAAATTGATTGGCAATAATGGCGATCATCAGTACCAAGTAAACTTTGTCTGCTAGCTGAGAAAATATTTGACCACTCCAAAGAATTAAGAAGCGGTTATTTTTCAATACGGGGCCAAACCCTTGGGATTTTTCTCTTGGCTTTGGCTCTACGGTAACTTTATTATTTATTGTATTTTCTGAAGTTTCTAATTCCGACAGTGGCATTGTGAATAGTGCTAAGTTTATTTTAAAACTCTACATATAGGTTATCTACTAAATTAGCCGAACGAATCGTTCTACCAATATGGTATTGAATATATTCTCGCAGAATTTTTTCAACTCTGATCCAGGCAGTATTGAGATCAAAATTATTTAATTGCTCGGTAGTAAATCTTTTTATACCTGGCAATTGATGATGATTAAGCTGCTGTAACAAAGATAACTCTAAACTATTAATTCGATGGTCTATTTTGGGCAGACGACTATTATAATGGGCTAGGGCATCATCAGATTCATCAATTTTTTTTTGCCGTTGCGCTGCCTGCACTACAGTCAAATCGATAATTCCCCCAGCTTCAAAACTAAAGCCTACCCGCCATTGAGCAGAAGCTAAATCGGGACAAATAACTCGTTGTGTCAAACAGCAGTCAAATATCTGGGGACTTAAACCAGCGATCGCAATTAAATGAAATACTCCTTGAGCTAAACAAGGATATACTGATTCGCCTACGGTCAACTTCTCCAAGCGTCGCAAATGTTCATTTAATAATTCGTATAATTCTGGTTGAGGTTGTTCATCCACCGCCAAAAACAAAGTTAACTCTGCCAAATATTGAGCAGCAGCCAGCTTGCCAATATCTCGACTCAATCCAGGATAAGTATACTGAGTATCGGCTTGAATAATTTTATCAAGCGATCGCCCTTTAATAATCAATAGTTCATTGACTACAAATAACTCGGTTCTTCCTCTTAAGCTAGATTTGAGCTTTTTTGCACCTGGTGCGATCGCTCTTACTAGACCATATTCTGGAGTTAACACTGTCACCAGGCGATCATTTTCTTTGATTGATGAGCCTTTCAAGATAATTCCCGTAGCTTTGTATTTTTGATTCATTTTATGCCTGAAGTGGATTGGCTTTGTTGAGATTCAACTGTTTTTAGCTCTTAACTAAATTATATTAATTAGTAATTGAAAAAATAGGTTTCTTCCCTAAATCTTCTCAAACTCGATTTTAGAAAATAAAACAGGAGAAGATAGATAGCAGTACAAGAAAAAATTCCATTTCGACAAATATTATTTCTTCAACTGACGCTAGATAAAGCGTAAACAATCAAGCAGAAAAATCGGATTTTTTCAAAAATTGATACTTTTTTTATTAAGTTTCAATCGGTAATTTATTTGCGAAAGAGGAAGTTTAATAAAAACATAACTCTCTTAATTATTTATAAAAAATTAATATTAAACTATTGACTTTTTAAAGTATATTTATATTCCAAGATATTAAAAAAAAAAATGGAGAAGTTGAAATGTTACTAAATGGTACTCAAAACGCTGATTATTTAGTAGGCGGAACTGAAAATGATACTGTTTATGGTTACAGCGACAACGATATCTTATTAGGTCAAGCAGGCAACGACTTTCTTTTTGGTGGTGATGGTTACGGCTACGACTCTCTTGGAAACGACTCTTTGTGGGGTGGGGATGGTAATGATACTCTTAGTGGCGAAGGTGGTAATGACATTTTAGTCGGGGGCAATGGCGCGGAAGATAATTCTCTTGGTGACGATTATTTAATCGGCGATACTGGCAACGACACTTTGTGGGGTGAAGGTGGCAACGACACTTTAGTCGGTGGTAGTGACAGCGATTCCCTGACAGGACAAGCTGGTAACGACCTTCTTTTGGGTGGTGATGGTGACGGCTACGATTTTCTTGGCAACGACTCTTTGTGGGGTGGGGATGGTAATGATACTCTTAGTGGCGAAGGTGGTAATGACATTTTAGTCGGAGGCAATGGCACGGAAGATAATTCTCTTGGAGACGATTATTTAATCGGTGGTACTGGCAACGACACTTTGTGGGGTGAAGGTGGCAACGACACTTTAGTCGGTGGTGATGGTGTCGGCTACGACCCTCTTGGAGACGATCATTTAGTCGGCGGTACTGGCAACGATATTCTTTCGGGTGAAGGCGGCAACGACATTCTCTGGGGTGAAGATGGCAGTGACGTTTTCTTATTGGACAGTAATTATTTGGGAACCGATTATGCTACGATTCAAGACTTTTCTATAATTGAGGGAGATGCTATTCAAATTTCAGAAATCGACTACAATCTCTCTATATCTGATTTCAACAATGACGGCATTTCCGATACAACAATTGCTAGTGGTTCGGATACTATTGCTGTAGTACTCAACACAATTGAGCTAGCTTACATCTAATTGTCGAGTTGTCTTTGATTGAATCGTGAAAACAATCAAAAAAATCATGACAATTTTGCTACAACAAACAATTTCATTTGGTGTCATCGGTTTGGTTTATTTGATAATAGTATAATAAGTAATTAGTAATCAGTAATTATTTAGCAGATTCATTCTGCTGGCGAATTAAATCGATACCGCGAGATGTACCTAGGCGAGTTGCTCCAGCATGGATTAAAGCGATCGCCTGTTCGTAGGTACGAATTCCCCCTGATGCTTTGATACCCACTTCTCCTCTGGTAATTTGCTTGAGTACTTCTACATCTTCAACCGTTGCGCCACCAAACCAGCCTGTACTAGTTTTGAGATAAGCTGCTCCTGCATCCATACATATTTTTCCTGCTAGCTTTTTTTCGCTCTTAGTCAGAACAGTTGTTTCTAGAATTGCTTTTACAGTTTGACCAGTCTCGGAACATATTTGAGCTATTTCGTCATATACTTTGCTTGATTCGCCTGATTTTAGCCAGCCAAGGTTGATTACTACGTCTAATTCCGTTGCTCCATTTTCTACAGCTTCTTGTGCTTCATAGAGTTTAACTGCGGTCGAAACAGCACCGCTAGGAAATCCAATTACCGTACATACTCGAGGTTTTTTGTCGTGCAATAGTTCTTTTGCCTGTCTTACCGCTACGGGATAAATACACACCGAGGGAAAATTATATTGCCAGGCTTCTTGACAAATCTGCTTGACTTCATCAGGAACAGCACTAGGCTTGAGCAGCGTATGATCGATGTAAGTAGCGATATCAATATTTAAATCTGTTGCAGGCATTTTAGATATTAAATGAATTAATTATATTTATCTATTCGGGAAAACTTTTAGCAACGATCTAAATCTTTATTAAAGCTCAGATCAAAGTTTAGCGAACATATCTTTTGGGTATGGTAGGTATTTGCTCTGCTATTTCAATTTCACTTTGCCAGTTATCAGATTCCAAACGCTGATATACACCGTTATCACGCTTCATCAATTGATAACCTATAAATTCTCGGCGTAGAGTGGCATAGTCTAGATGATAATTGCTAATAATGTCATTGACTTCTTTTTCTGTATAAATGCTTTCTGGTTCAAATTTCTCAACTAGCCATTTGAGTATCACCTGACGTTTTTTACGGGAGGCGGGAATTTCTGTTAGGCGATCGCCATTGATATAGCTTTTTAAAACTTTATCTTCCCAGGCTTCTGCATGGATATCTTTTGTCCAGCTAGCCATTTGTTCACGGCTAAACAACGATTTATTTAAATTAGAAAGAGTATCTGCATTCAATTTATACAGGTGAGTATTGCCCTGCGATCGCATTGCTACTAAATCTAGTTCTTTTAGTTTATTTAGGTGATGAGAAACCGTAGGTTCTTTCAATTCCAAACGCGCAGCCAAATCTTCAACGCTACATTCTGTCTGAGAAAGAATTCCCACCAGCTTGAGACGATTTTCGTTAGCCAAGACTTTGAAAAAATTTAGTAATGTATCAAAGTTGATATTAGTCATCAAAAACAAATTAGATATTTATCTAATTAGAATTATATCTAATAACCATCAAAAGATTTAGACTGGCAGTTAGAGATAAAAAAATACTTGAGCGTAGCGATACTAACTTTGTTGCTACTATCTAAATAAACATAGAACAAACTCTGAAAATGGCGCGAAAAATAATCTTTGGCTCGATTTGGCTTGCTTTTGTAATTTATGCTTTTTTCTTTTCTCCCCCAGCAGCAGCACCAGAGGAAACCTTGAATTTGATAGTTGATCTTTCTATCGGTAAGTGGTCGGGAATTAACGCCATAGTTATCGCCATATTTTATATTATGGGTATTTTTCCTTGGGTTTATGGTGCTTTTATTCTTTTTGATAGTCCAGGACAAAAAATTTCTGCTTATCCTTTTTTTATCGGTTCGATTGGTTTTGGGGCATTTACGTTATTACCTTATTTTGCCTTACGGCAGCCTAATAGTAGTTGGAATGGAGAGAAAAGCAGATTGCTCAAGGTGCTTGACTCCCGTTTGATGGCAATTATTTCAGCTATTGCGATCGCTGTTTTGCTAGTCTGGGGACTAACAAGCGGTAGTTGGTCAGATTTTGTTAGCCAATGGCAAAGCGATCGATTTGTTAACGTGATGAGCCTTGATTTTTGTCTTTTGTGTCTTTTATTTCCCACAATTTTAAAAGACGATCTCAAGCGCAGGGGAGTTGAACAAAATGGCTATTATTGGCTGGCTGTCTTGTTACCTTTATTGGGAACTTTAGTTTATTGGTGTGTGCGTCCTCAATTATCAGACAATTCTATTCAACCCAAGAAGATTCCTGCTTAATAGAAAACGTGACTTTTAAAAGCTAAAAAGCTTAGAAGAGTATCAGTCGGTATTCTATTTTGATATTGGTATAACCTGATGATATACCTTGCAAGTTTTTTAGTGTCGAGCGGATAACTATGAAAAATGTTGTCGAAACTGTCGTCGTCTCTGCTTCCCAAATGCAGCAAATAGAAGAACAAGTTTTTAACGCTGGTATGCCTGTGGCTGCATTAATGGAAAAAGCGGCAAGACTTTGTACCGAAAGAATCCAAAGTTTATATCCTCAATCTAAGTTTGGCATCGTCGGAATTTTGGTAGGACCTGGACATAACGGCGGAGATGCTTTGGTAATTGCCCGCGAACTATATTTGGCAGGATATCAGGTCGAAATTTATCGTCCATTTTCCAAGTTAAAGACGTTGACATCTCAACACAGTAACTATGCCAATAGTTTGGGCATTAATTTTTATGAAGAGATTCAGCCTTTGAAACAATGCCAGTTAATTGTTGATGGTTTGTTTGGCTCTGGTTTAACACGAGATCTGCCTGATAATATTATTGAAGCGTTAAACTCAGTCAATGGTTGGTCTAAACCAATAGTCAGTATCGATCTACCTTCAGGAATACATACAGATACTGGAGCAGTATTAGGTTCTGCTATCAAAGCCAGCCACACATTTTGTTTGGGTTTGTGGAAACGAGCCTTTTTTCAGGATTTAGCTTTAGAGTATTTTGGCAATAGTGAAAGAATTGATTTAGGGATTTTACCGCACCAGATTTGGTCTGTTTTGCCTCAACCAGCACCAGTAAAACAAATTACCAAAGCGATCGCCCTGGAGTTTTTGCCTCTTCCTCGCCCCTTAGTTACCTACAAATATCGTCAAGGACATCTGCTCTTAATCTGTGGCTCACGCAAATATACAGGAGCAGCTATTTTAACCTCCCTAGGAGCGAGAGCTAGTGGCGTGGGAATGCTGTCGATAGCCGTGCCAGAATCGTTAAAAAACTTGGTAATTAGTCATTTACCAGAGGCGTTAGTAGTTAGCTGTCCTGAAAACAAAGAGGGTGCGATCGCCTCTTTACCTTTTTCTACAGCAAATTTAGAGCAATTTACGGCGATCGCCTGTGGTCCTGGTTTGAGCAGTGATGCTAAGTCTGTAGTGGAAAAAGCATTGCAATCAGAATGTCCTCTTGTTTTAGACGCTGACGGTTTAAATTTTGTGGCAAAACAAGGAGCAACAGAAGTTTTAACTCAAAGAAATGCACCCACCGTCCTAACTCCTCATTCGGGAGAATTTAAACGCTTGTTTCCTGAGATTAATGATTCAGAAAATGACCGCCTCAATGCAGTAACGACCGCAGCCAAACAAAGCCAGGCTACCATACTCTTAAAAGGAGCAAGAACGGCGATCGCTAATCCTGATGGTTTGACTTGGTTAATTCCCGCGAGTACTCCAGCTTTAGCCAGGGGTGGCAGTGGCGATGTCTTAACAGGTTTGATTAGCGGTTTAGTTGCTCAAGGAACAAAAATCACCAGCAATAATTTATTTAATATTGTGGCTAGTGCTGCCTGGTGGCACGCTCAAGCAGGAATTATGGCAGCGCAAGAATATTCTGAATTAGGTGTAGATGCAACTACCTTGGCTCACTATTTGACTAAAGCAATTAGTACAATGGTTCGGACAAAATTAAGCAGCAATAGCTCCGTAGTTATAAAGGTTTGAGTAATTGGGATGGGATTTAATCAAAGTAGGCTCAAGATCTAACTTGTCAATAAATCGTTCAAGCAGATGGTAGTTGAGCGCACGGCGTTTGTAACTTGCCATTGAAAAAACAAAATTAGTCGAACAATTATGCTGTTGAATAGCATCCCATTTAGCAAGATTGAGCGCAGTGAGTGAAGCATTGAAATGAAAATCCAGTTTGGTTAAATCACGAGCCTGACAATCAGCCAACCCCGTAAACTGTTTGCTATCACGAAACAAAAACTCGATTTGGAAGCGAGATTTATAGTAGATATAGATTGATTCACAAGTAGCAGATAACAAGTAGCAATCGCGCCTCGCGATTCGACGTTCCCGAAGGCAACGGCGGCGAACTCCAGTTCGCGCAAGTTCAACCTCTGCCACAGCCTGCTATCGCAGGCAAGCGTCGCGACTTGAGCCGATAGGCTCTGTGTCAGAGGATTCAAGAGTTGAATTATTTTTTCACCTTTTCCTCATGAATGAAGAGGCGCGATTACCAAATAAGCGAGTTTTTCTTAATTGCTATCTGCGCGAACTGGAGTTCGCCGACTGCACTTTGTGCAGGCGAGCCGCTCCACGCGGCTGCTACTTGCTACTTAACTCCGAAAGAGTTTGGTAAGCATCAAGCTCAAGATCGGTGCAAAATAAAACAGCATAGCTCGAAGAAGCTGAATTGTTGAGTAAATAAACTATCCTAATTTGGCGTTTGAGACTAATAGACCAAACAACGGTGGTATAAAGATCAATACCGTTAGATAATTGTGTGACTAACTCAAAGTTGCTGTAGTCAGTTAAATCTACCTTTTTCCCATACTTACGAGGTCTTCCTCTGCCTGAATATTCTTCTCGATTGAGATAACGTAGATTAGCATCCCGACGCAATTTTCCAATTGCTTTTAACTTGAGGTCGGTCACTCCCTCAACCCATTTAATTTTGCTGTAAAATCCATCACTTACGACATAGCGAAGAGAGTTCGGTAGATAAGCAACAGTTGCCTCTAATTGAGCAAAATAGTGATTAATCCTGGTTGTTTCTGGTTGATTATCTTTCTTTAAAGGTGAAGTGTTGGGAGGCGTTTGCTGAACACTGAGACTGTAACCTCGCTTTTGGTTAACATCTATCACTGCCATTGCTGAAACCTCTAATCCTTTTTCTGCTCTTGATGCACTCCCGTTGTAAAAATAATCAATGCCATAGGTTCGTTTTCCGCTTTTGGGAATAAAAGAGCAATCTACCGCTAAGATGACCTCTGATTCTGATTCAATTGCTTGCTCAATTAGTTTTTGGTTGAATTGGATGAAGTTGAATGAGCGTTGATACTGTCGCCGATATGTTCGTTCATTAATTTGACTATAACGGCTTAAGTTGACGAAAGTAGCTCGACCGCAACTTACGAGCAGAGTCGAAAATAAGGTCAAGATAAATTTCTTTTGAGGATGTGTTAAATCGCCCATCGAAATCAATAAGCTTTGTATAATTGTTTTGACGCTATCCATTGCAGGTAATCTTTCAACACTTTTACCTTAATTCAGTGGATGGCTTTTTTTCTCTTTTCTACAAAAATTGTCCGAACCATTGTATTTACTTTTGTTCAATAATACTTAATGAAAAGCTTAAGCAATATCAAAACATTTGTTCGCGTCGCCCAAACCAAAAGCTTTGTCGAAGCTGCTAACGCTCTAGGTTTTTCTCCCCCAGCCACCAGTAAAGCAGTAGCCAAGCTAGAAGAAGAGCTAGGGGTTAAACTACTACATCGCACTACTCGCAGCGTTAATTTGACGAATGAAGGCGAAAGGTTTTACGAAGTTGCTCAAAGACTTTTGGAGGAAATGAACGATCTTACCCAAGAGTTAAGAGATGGCTTAAGTGAACCCCGTGGACGGCTGAAAATTAGTATGTCCGCTGCTTATGGTCGGATGTGGGGTACAAAAATTATTGCTCAATTTCTTCGAGAGTATCCCCAAATATCTGTAGAGCTTTCCCTCGACGATCGAGATGTTGACTTGGCTGCTGAGGGTTTTGATGTGGTGATTCGGGTAGGAGCTTTAGCCGATAGTGCTAATTTAATTGCTAGAAGATTATTTCTCGATCCTCTAATTACTTGTGCGACTCCTGAATATTTAGAACACTGTGGACGACCTCAACATCCAGATGAGTTGAAGCGATACAACTGCTTAAATTTCCGAAATCGTAAAACAGGTCGTCCTATGCCTTGGATCTTCAATATTGATGGGCAGGTTGAACGTAGAAATTTTGCAGGAACACTAACTATTGATGATGGTGAAGCGGTGGGTCAAACTGCGATGTTAGGAATAGGTATTAGTCAGATGCCAGGTTTTATGGCAGTTAATGCTCTAGGTCACAAGGTATTTTAGAAGAAGTTTTACTAGTAGGACTTACGCAAAAGAAAAATTTGATTAGAGAAGTAAAAACGAGTTAAGGTCAGAATATGGCAAATAAGATGACTTGTTTAGACTACTGTCAATACCTTCTGGTAACTCAGATGAACTATACCCTGACGAATTTTGCAGAGCATAGCAATAAGTTTAGCCATGACAAAATTAACCGTTTCCTTAAAGAAGAAAAAATTACACCGAGACTAATTTGGGATAATGTCAAATCACAACTAGTAACTACTGAGTCGGGATACCTCATATTTGATGATACGGTATTAGACAAAAATTTCTCATTCAAAATTGAGCTAGTCAGAAGACAATATAGTGGCAACGCCAAAAAAGTAATCAAAGGGATTGGAGTAGTGACTTGCATCTATGTAAATCCAGCTATCGACCAATTTTGGCTAATTGATTATCGGATCTACGACCCGGAAGCGCGATGGTAAGACGAAACTAGAACACGCTCAAGATATGTTGCAGGGGGCAGTTTATCAAAAACAACTTCTATTTCAAGGAGTTTTAATGGACACTTGGTATGCCACTAAAAAAGTAATGTTGTTGATTGAATCGCTGAATAAACAATATTACTGTCCTCTCAAGAATAACCGTCAAGTGGATGAATCTTCTGGCATTAATCCATATCAAAGAGTTGATAGTTTGAACTGGAGCGACGAAGAATTAGCTCAAGCTAAAAAGAATTAGCTCAAGCTAAAATCATTAAAATTAAAGGTTTTCCTCAAGAGCATAAAGTGAAACTGTTTCGGGTTGCGATGTCTACCCATCGCACGGATTATGTCGTCACTAAAGACTTAACTCAAGACTCTACTAAGGCGACACAAAAAGCGTGTGGCGAACGGGTGGAGAATTGAGCGTGGGGGATGCGTGGGTTTCCCGCGCATATCCAACCACGCTGTTGAGCAGCTACACCGTGAAGGAAAACAACTAACAGGATGGAAAAATGCCAGTGTCGCCAAGCTAGAATCCAGCGTAATCATATTGGTTGTGCTTTACTAGTTTGGCTTCGTTTGAAAGCATTAGCGCTCGCCGACTATTCTACTGTTTA
The DNA here is from genome assembly GCA_965218345.1 of Waterburya sp. Taxonomy (GTDB): domain Bacteria; phylum Cyanobacteriota; class Cyanobacteriia; order Cyanobacteriales; family Xenococcaceae; genus Waterburya. The sequence continues at coordinate 1,245,846 of CBDCKS010000002.1, read as the reverse complement.
CAAACTCAAAAATGGTCTTCTCCAGGATTATTTGATTCAGCAACTTAAAAATCCTTCACTAAAAATAATTCTTGCGTAAGTCCTAATAAAGTTTTTAATTGTATTGGATCGCCTAAATCAATTTATCGGGTCTACCAGTTTTGAGCAGTATACTAGTTATCTTCTTGTTACCAAACAATATGATAGGTTAGAGCAACTGTATACGGTATACTTATTTACCCTCGTCTGCTTTATCTATGAAATCCATAACTACGGCTCAACTATTAGTAAATGGCGATCGCCTGAATCAAAGTATTGCAAGGTTAGCTGAAATTGGCAAACTCAGTAATGGTGGAGTAAAACGTATTGCCTATAGCCAAAAAGATATTGAAGCCCGAAATTTAGTCCAGCAATGGATGAAGAAGCTTGAGATGCAGGTAAGCATTGATGCAGCAGGCAATATTATTGGTAGATATCTTGGGAAAAATATTAATGCACCAGCTTTAGCCACGGGTTCGCATATTGATACTGTTCCCTGTGGTGGACATTATGATGGTGCTTACGGTGTTTTAGCAGGGTTAGAAGTCGTGCGGGTGCTTCAAGAAAATCAGATTAAGCTTGATCGCTCAATAGAAGTGATTGTTTTTACTGATGAAGAAGGCAGTATGATTGGCTCTAAGGCAATTTCAGGTAGAGTAGTTCAAGATCCTGGGTACTACCGTCGTCCTGATGGTACAGATATTCAAACTTGTTTAACCAGAGTCGGCGGTAACTGGAATAATATTACTCAATCTCGTCGTAGTAACAAAGATATAACTGCATTCGTCGAGCTTCATGTAGAACAAGGACCTGTCTTAGAGTCTATGAGCAAACAAATCGGCGTAGTTGAAGGTATAGTCGGACAAAGACGCTTTAATATCACTGTTAAAGGTAGTGCTAATCATGCTGGTACAACGCCGATGCAGATGCGCTGTGATGCTTTAGTTGCTGCTTCTCAGGTAGTTTTGGCGGTAAATCAAATTGGCAATACTCCTGGTCAACAGGTAGCTACCGTCGGCAAAATGGACGTGCTGCCAAATGCTGCTAATGTTGTCCCTGGCTGGGTAGAGATGAGCTTGGATATTCGCGACTTATCTAGCCTGCATATAGATAGTCTACTAGAACAGCTACGCATACATTTAGAAGAAATTGCCGTTGCTACTAATACGCAAATTAGACTTAATCCTTGTCTTCACAACAAACCAGCTTTAGCCGAATCTTATATTCAAAGAGCGATCGCCCAAGCTTGTGAAAGTTTCAACCTCAGTCATACTTATTTACCTAGTCGCGCCAGCCATGATGCTCAAGAATTAGCTGTAATCACCGATATGGGGATGATTTTTGTTCCCAGTAAGCTGGGAGTTTCTCATGATGCTGACGAATACACCTCCCCCGAACAATGTACGCAAGGAGCAAATATATTGTTACAGACTTTGATCCAGTTAGATTCAGAACTACGATCGAGAAAATAAGAGCTTTTACGGCGTTGCTGATTAAGTAATGTCGTACAAAGGACGACTGTTCGTAGCTCTAAGCTTTAAGCTTTAAGCTCTAAGCCTTTAAGAAATCATCACTACTTAATAAATAAGCTAAATATACTTTCAACATTACACATTCAGCAACGCCCTTTTACTAGATCCAACCAAGTTCGACGGCGCGATCGCGAGCTAATTGAGGAATATCAGTGGCAACAAAATGTTCGTGCATCATTTGCACACTCAGAAGATGATTGATTACCGCGTCTAGCTGCACCCGTTGGGAAACTGGTGTATTTTCATTTTCATGACGCAGCAGCACCCGATCTACCCCTTCACTATCTAGTAAACCACTGTCGGCGATCGCATCTTTAGATAGATAAACATCCGCTAGTCCCCGCATTGCCTTTTGCTTTTTAATATCAGTATGGGAAGGAGGAGCCATAAAAGCAAACTTTTGTCTTTCGTATAGCGATTTGGGCAAAAGCGGACGCATCATTTCTCGGAGAATATATTTATCCTGACGACCCCGCAAACGCATATTTATCGGTAGGGTAACGGCAAATTCGGCTAGGGGATGGTCTAGAAATGCAGGACGAGCTTCAAGAGAGTTTGCCATATCCACGCGATCGCCTGCCCAACCAAGCACCTGAGACTCAAACTGAGTTTTGATCCAGACATATTGGGCTTTATCAAGGGGATGACGATCTTCTAATTGCTCTTTATCTAAAGCTTGTGCGATCGCCGAACCTGGAGAGTAATCTTGAGTAGCTGCCCGATGTTCTGGATGTAGCAGGTCAGCCACAAGTGGTGCAGCAGACAGCCAAGATTGTAAACAGCTAGGAGTAAAACCAATTTGCTTAGTTAGAGCAGGATCGTCCAGGGTATTTTCCGCTAATAAATTTCCTTTGAATAGGCTATTGCTTTGCTGTAGCCAGGCTTGTAAATCTGCTTTCTCGCTCGGTGCTGCATCTTCCATGCCGTGCAGTATATAGTCAAGGCGCAGTTGAGGATAACCGGCAAAGAGTTCGTCCGAACCTTCTCCAGTAACTACTACTTTGTAACCAGAGTTATGCACATATTCGCTCATTAACATCTTGGCAACGGTAAAAGTATTGTAAATACTGCGTTCAGTGTGCCAAATAGCCTGTTTAAAGTGTTCGTAAAGCTGTCCACCTTTGACAGTCAAAATATCTTGGTCTGCTGACACTGCCTGAGCCATTTCTCTGGCGATCGCCGTCTCATCGTAATCTTGATCGTCAAAGCCAATGGTAAAAGCCTTGACTGGCGATTGCTGACAGGCTGCTGCTACTCCCATAATCGAGCAGGAATCTATACCTCCTGAAAGATAACAGGCAACGGGTACATCTGCCTCTAGACGTAACTGAATTGCTTCGACAAAATGATGGCGTAGCTGCTCGATATAAGCTTTATCCGCTAAGGATTTATCCCGTTCTCCACGGTGGGGAAAATTCAAATCCCAATACTTTTGCTTACGAACCTGTAAACGTCCGTCTCGACGCTCAAAAGCGATCGTTTGTCCTGGCTCTACGGCATATATACCCTCAAAAGCAGTTGTTCCAGGCACCATCAACTGCATCAGTTGGTGATAGAGTCCTTGGGAAGAAAAACGACACTTCACGTCTGGATGAGCCAACAAGACTTTGATCTCTGAGCCAAAAACTAAGCCTTCTGGGGTTAATGTCCAATATAACGGCTTAACTCCAAAGCGATCGCGCACCAGAGTCAAACGATCTGCCGAACGTTCATAGAGAGCAAAGGCAAATTCTCCGCGCAGATGGGGTAAAGCACCTTCTAACCCTAATCTATCGGTTAAGTGCAGCACCAGTTCAGAATCGCACTTACTGGCAAAGCGATAACCCCGCGAAGTTAAATCCGCCCGAATATATTTATAATCATAAAATTCCCCATTGTGGATCAGAGCATACTGATTGTCAGCAGAGATAAAAGGCTGCTGCGCTCGATCGGGATCGAGGTCGATAATTGCCAGACGCGCCTGTCCAAAACCAACTCCACGATCTTTAATCACCTTCCAGCCAGCTTTATCGGGTCCTCGATGGGATTGAATTGCTGCCATGGCGATCAGCGTTTCAGGAGCGACTGGTCGAGATGAATCATGATACATTACCCCAGCGATCCCACACATAGATTTTATACCTTTGATTTAGTACAACTTTTAAAGCAGTATAATAGATTATCTGGTAAAGATTCTATAGAAGTTTTTCGTTAATTCTCAACTACAAAAAACCGAAAAGAGCAATCGCTTTTATGAGTCAAAAAACTTATTGGAAAGTACCTTTTGTTTGGGAAGAACCTAAGCCGTTGATTGAGCTTTATTCTCGATTGGAATTTAAAGCTGCTAAAACACTCAATTATGAAGTGTTACTCTCATCAATTGCTGAGGTTATGGAATCATCAATTGATGCTAGTGATCGAAAACAAGTCTTGAAACATGGTTCTCGCCAAGCTGCCGAGCAGTTTATTGCTGAGTCAAGAGAGGGATTTTCATATCAAGATGAATGGTGGCAAATTGGAGTTAATAGCGATGGTAGAGTTGTCGGGTTCGTTCTTCCTGTAATTTATGAAGGTTGTGCTAAAAATGATTTAGAAGAAGCATCTATCTACTACATTGGAGTTTTGCCAAAATATCGCGGACAGGGTTTTGCAACTGATTTGTTGTTAAAGGGAACGAAGATTTTACAAAATGTAGGAGTTTGGAGAATATTTTGTGATACAGACGAAAACAATATCCCAATGATTTCTACTTTTAAACGAGTTGGATATCGGCAGTACAGTCAGCCTTGGCAACGTCTTCTGTAGATATGCAAGTACAAATCGCGTTGGATATGCTCTTTGGTCAAGAACATCCCTTGCGGTAAAATTCATCACAATTAATCTATGTTTTTCTATGTTATACAAGAGGTATAAATACCTGTATACACAAGCGACATCAATAAATAAATCTAGCAAAACCTATGACATTCTCAATTGTGGCTTGGGATCCAACTACAAAAATGACTGGAGTTGCCGTGGCGACAAAGCATCTAGCCGTGGGCGCATTAGTACCTCATGCTAAAGCTAATGTAGGTGCGATCGCAACTCAAGCACAAACTAATCCACTGCTGGGAATTATGGGTCTTAAGTTACTAGAACAGCATAATTTAGGTAACAATGAAGCAGCATTTACTACTGAAGATGTGATTGCAACCTTGCTCGAAGAAGATGAACAGCGAGATTACCGTCAGCTTCACCTTGTTGACCGCCAAGGTAGGACTGCTGCTTGGACTGGTTCTGAATGTATTGATTGGGCAGGACATTTAACTTTTGCCAATTTTTCCGTTGCGGGTAATATGTTGGTGGGTGAACGAACTCTAACCGCTATGGCAGATGCCTATCAAGCCAAAGAGGGCATGGAGTTTTGCGAAAGATTATTACAGGCATTAGAAGCAGGAGAAGCTGCTGGAGGCGATAAGCGTGGTCGTCAGTCTGCTGCTTTATACGTAGTTCATCATGATGATTATCCTCATTTAGATTTACGAATCGATCACCATGACGATCCTATTGCTCAACTTCGCTATATATTTGAGGAGTCTCGTAAAGACTACTATCAATCTTTCCGTAAGTCTATGCCCACTAAAAATTTACAAGATAAGATTAAAAACTTTCCGCTTAAAACTGCGGTTAGAACAGCAAAAACTGCTTGATAATTACCGATATTAATGATTAGTAGCGATTGTTAACTGTTTATTTAGCTTACTTGTCTGCTAAAACTTCATTCAGCAAAACAACAGGCAAATGATAACAGTCTTAAAAGCGCGATCGCTAATAGTTCAAATCTGTTGGTGCGATCTAGACTGTACATAGGCTTACAATATACCGAACGTTTTTCTTTTAAGATTAATACCAATTTGAAGAAAAAATGTCACACATAACAAGTAAGAACAATTCATAAATTGTACCTAAGCTCAAGCATCTGTTGTAAATATTTTTTGATTTAGTATAAAAAAAAGCTGATAGACAATTATTTTAATGCCACATAATTGTAGCAAGTAATTATCAACTACTTATAGCATTGAGACATAAGAATAAATAATATTTTGAATTATGAACGGTGCTTATATTAATAGTATTGGTAAGTTTTTACCAGGCAAACCAATAGCAAATGAACAAATAGAAGACTATGTAGGCAAGATTAATGGTGCAGCTTCCAAAGCTAAAAATCGCATTCTTAAAAGTAATGGTATTAAACAAAGATACTATGCTCTTGACCGACAACAAAATACTACCTATCGAAATAGCGAGATGGCAGCTCATGCAGTACGAGATACTTTGTCTAGATACGATTTAGAATCAAAAGCAATTGACTTGTTAGCCTGTGCTACTAGCTTACCAGATTTACTGTTACCAGGCTTTGCCAGCATGGTACATGGAGAATTATCAGAATTATCGCCTTTAGAAATTGTTTCAACTCAAGGAATTTGTTGCGCGGGAATAACAGCTTTAAATTATGCCACTTCTCAAGTAAAACTTGGTCATAAACAAAATGCTTTAGTCGTAGCTTCTGAATTGGCATCTCGTTTATTTACTAATACCAAATTTGAAGCTCAATCAGCAATTAAACAAGAAAAAAAACTATCTTTTGATACAGAGTTTTTACGCTGGATGCTTTCTGATGGTGCTGGAGCATTATTGATTCAAGATCGTCCGCGAACTGATGGTATTTCTCTTAAAATTGAGTGGATAGAATTAATTTCTCATGCCAATGCTTATCCTTTATGTATGTATGCAGGAACAAAAGATGAAACTGGAACTATAAGTTGGTTAGATTATTCCTCTTACACAGAAGCAGCAGTAGATGGAGCTATTAATCTTCGGCAAAATATTCGTTTACTCGATAATGTAATTCAGTTGGGGGTTGAAGGCTGGTTAAAATTAATCGAAACAGGCAAGATTAAGTGTAGCGAAATAGATTGGTTTCTCTGTCACTATTCTTCTCATTTCTTTCGCAGCCAAATTATTAAATTATTAACTAAAGCCAACTGTATGATTCCTGAATCAAAATGGTTTACGAATCTCTATACGCGAGGCAATACAGGTTGTGCTTCTATTTATTTAATGTTAGAAGAATTATTTAACTCAGGCAAATTGCGGTCGGGAGAAAAAATTTGCTGCTTTATCCCTGAAAGTGGTCGTTTTACTACTGCATATATTCTGTTAGAAGTAGTAGAGAATCAAGAAAAACAAGAAATGTTAGCAATAGAAGCTAAAAATATCAAGATAGAAAAGGCAATAAAAAGCAATACTGGCTCGAATGCTGTAGGAGCAGAATTGCTACAGCAATTGACATTAGTTTGGTTAGAATTTGAACGGGAATTACGTTCAGTTCCTATTGTCCGTAAACTGCATCGCGGAGAGTTTACTATTGAAGACTACAGAGCCTTATTACGAAATTTACGTCCTCAAGTAGTAGAAGGAGCGAGATGGATTTCTCGTGCAGCCTCAAACATGAGCGAGTTTAATTTGCGATCGCTTTTTATAAGTCATGCTTTAGACGAACATAGAGACTATCAAATGTTAGAAAAAAACTATGTTTCTGTAGGTGGAAAATTAATCGATATTGTTCGAGCCGAAAAAAATATTGGTTCGGAAGCTTTGTCTGCTTTTATCTTCCATCAAGCTTCACAAGAAAATCCCATAGATTTAATTGGCAGTATTTTTATTATAGAAAGTTTAGGCAATCAATTAGCTCAAAAATGGGCAGATCAAATTAAACAAACTTTGGGATTAAAAGATGAACAAGTCTCCTTTTTAGCCTATCACGGTGTTAATGATGAATCTCATTTAGGTAAATTGGATACTATTATTAATGCCGACTGGATGAGTTGGGAACTTTCTCATCGTATAGTGAAAACCGCAAAAGTAACTGCTCGTTTGTATAAGCTGCAATTAGAAGAAATTCATTAATTATTTAATAGAGTAGCAACCAACAACCTCCAACGAACCAAATTGTCAATTTCTTTTATATTTCCAATCATTAATGCCTTAAATTTATAAAATGGTACTAGAAAAAAAATCTCTCCCTATTAACTCGCCTCAAGTTGATTACATTTCTCAAACATATAATCATCGCGATCCTAATACCTGGCATATTCTTTATTTAGATCGAGCTATACCAATAGATCTTATCGCCAAAACATATACAATTAAAGACTTGCAAAATTGGACACGCAACTATTTATTAATTCCGATTAAAGTTATTGCTAATATACTCCTAGGGATTATTATGACTGTCAAAAGATTGCTTCCCTGGCAATTTAATGCCTATGGTTTAATGCACCATTCGGCAGCATTTTTTCTTGATAACTTTGTTTCTCCAGAAGCTTGTTATTTAATCGTGCGTCATATTAGTTTGGGTTCTAATATTGTTAACTTCTTAATCGATAATGGCCCCGATCCTACTATAGAAAAGTCTCAACAATATCCGCGCACTGTCAAAGATTTAGCTGACAACGTTTTTTTAGAACACGATTTAATTCTGTACAATTTTGTTTATGACTATCATCAAGCACAAGCAAAAAATCCTGATTGGTTGCAAAAGATTAAAGAACAGGAATTAAATTATGAAAGCATCAAATCTGTAGAAGTAGAAATAGATTTTGAACGCAGAAGATGGCTGCGAATTCTCGATCTAGAGTCAGCTATCGAACTATTTAAAGTCTTTTACTCTCTTTGCTTAACCAGTAATGAATTTACTAGAGCCGTTTTATCGCTTCAGTTTGATGAAAATTTTGGAGTTTATATTAGTAAAGTTACTGGCGATTATGATTGGAATCACGTAATTACTAATCGCCATCCATTATTACCTAATAGTTGCTTTGCTGCTGCTAAAAATTTAATGATTCACGGCGTTGTTACTGAATATCTACACCAATATTTAGCAAATAAAAAAACTTTAGCTTCTTCTTAAACATTCAATCTAATTTATTCGCTCTTTAAAACTTTATTAAGCAAAACAACTGGTAGATCGATAACATTCTTAAAAGCGCGATCAATCATTGGTTAAAAATAAAGTACAGTTAGGGATTGTTCATTGTTCATTGCTAATTGATAATTGTTTATAAGCTGCCCAGCCACCAAGATCGGAAATATCGGGCCAGTTATGCTTCTCGATTAACTCTTGAGGATAAAGCATGGCGATCGCCTGTTCTCCTCCTTCAAGATTCACCGTATCAGGATACATATGGGGAGGTTCGTTTGCCAGCAGATATTCATACTGTTCGGTTGTCATTTCATAAATCTCTCCAGGAATGCTAATTGCCTCTGTTTCGGTAGCATAAATAGCAGGGTGCCAGCCGTCTTCTGCTGCATGAAGACGATATTGAGGAAGGGTTTTAGTAGTTTTGATAAACTTTGCCGACTGGAGATTTTGATGGTCTGGTTGCCCTTTCAAAGCTGAACCACAGATAAAAACCCGCTTGATACCTGATGCTGTTGTCATGATGTTATTTAGATGGGTGTAATTTGACTATTATTAATAGTCTCCAATTCTTTTACTACTCTGGCTTTGCTGGCAATTAAATGTTCTTTAATAGTTGCTTGAGCTAAATCTGAGTTCTTTTCGGCGATCGCATTATAAACTTGTCTATGTTCTAGGCGAATTTCTAAAACTTGAGGATTGTGTTTGGTAGTTTGCACTCTTAAAAGTGACATTTTATCAAAAACCTGTTCCAGCAAAGTTAACAGCCATTTATTGCCCGAACTTTCGGCTATGAGATGATGAAATTGATAATCTATTTCCAGAAGTTTTAAGCTATCAGATTTACTAGACGGATGTGCAAACTTTTCTGCCAACAGCACATATTTTTCAAGCTGCTTTAGCTGCTTTGGGGTAATTTGCTCGCAAGCACTTACAATAGCAAGTTGTTCTAAAGCTAGACGACAATCATAAAGTTGAGCTGCGTCTTGAACAGAAAGGGTAGTAACTCTTAAGCCACCTGTAGAATTAGCTACTATTAATTTTTCGTGCTGCAATTGACCAATTGCTTCGCGAATAGGGGTACGACTAACCTGTAATTGTTTGGCTAGCGTTGTCTCAACTATTCGTTCTCCTGAAGCCAAATCTCCTTTGAGGATAATTTGTCTCAGGGCTTGATATACTTGTTGTCGTAAGGACTGGTTTTTTTCAATAGCAATCATACAATCATAGTTTTGGTTTTAACTCATGAAAGGCTACTAATTATTTAGATGAATTACAAAACATAAGTATACAGTATACGATATTAAACTATAACTTTATGGCTTGAAATTACTAAAAATACTTCTTTATGTTTTGATATAGACGCATAATATTATTTAATGAACCTACCATAATAGTTTTGGCAACAGCACTTTTTTAGGTTGGTTTTTGACCGCGGAGCGCGTTCTTATGCGCCTGACGGCGACGCGGTGAAACAGTTGCGTTGCGGGGGTTCCCCCCGTTGAGCAAACTGTTGAACCCTTTAGGGGGTCGCTCCTCCTTTGCAAGGCGGTGAACCTGTGACTTAAAATTAATTCTAATAAGATCTAAACATCAACAGGATTTTGATTATGGTAAAAACTGCTTCGACAATGCTAGCTTTAGGGACTGCTGCACCTGAGTTTGAGCTTCAGAATGTAGTGTCTGGTGAAACTGTTTCTTTAACAGACTTTAGCGATCGCCAAGCTTTGTTATTAATGTTTATTTGCCAGCATTGTCCTTTTGTTAAGCACGTACAGAATGAATTAGCGCGCATTGGTCAAGACTATGACCAGCAGCCTTTGGGCATTGTAGCAATTAGTGCTAACGATGTGGCAAATTATCCTCAAGATGCTCCTGAAAAGCTAAAGCAAATGGCGCAAGAATTAAACTTCAACTTTCCTGTTTGCTATGACGAAAGCCAAGAGGTAAGTAAAGCCTATACTGCTGCCTGTACTCCTGACTTCTTTTTATTTGATGCAGCTGGTAAATTGGCATATCGTGGTCAACTAGATGATAGTCGCCCTAGCACTGATATTCCCGTTACAGGCAAAGATTTACGTCAGGCGATCGATGCCTTGCTACAGGGTAAGACGGTCGATTTTGAACAAAAACCCAGCATTGGCTGCAATATCAAGTGGAAACCAGGTAATGAGCCAGAATATTTTGGCTGAACTTAACCGATTAATTCTCTAGTATTTTTGCATTGAGTTTGTGCTAAATAAATTACTTTAGTGTTTTTAAACACTAAAAGTATATTTTATAGCTATCTAGAGACTCAAAAGCCTACATGGAAGTTACAGAACCTCAAAATACTTTGTTTGTTCCTTTTTTGGGGCAGTCTAACGCTCAATACATGAGCTATATTTTCGATCCATATCAGCCAGAAATGATTGCCAATGATACTTCTGGAGCAATTACTTTAGATCGAGATTTGACAGCCTTGATTGAAGGCAATGTAGTGACTAGCGATACCAAAGAAACAAATTTTGCTGTTGGAGGAAGTAAGGTCAACGGTAATGGTTATTTTCAGGATGACAGTACGGTCTGGTGGTATCCAGATCAGGGTCAATCAGGGGGAGCTTTACGCCAGGCTGAACAGGGTTTACAGGACTGGTTATCTGTCCAAGGAGCGCAACCAACAGATGAGATCGCTATTGTTTGGTCTCAAGGAGAATCTGACGTAGGAGATATTTCGGCAGAAGATCCTCTTGCTAGAGAAAAATATAAACAGTCTACTTTGGCAGTTTTTGATAATTTACGCAGTCAGCTAAATTACGCTGATGTTAAGTTTTATCTTGTACCTACAGGTCGTTTTCAGGCAGATGGAGGAGCTAATGCAGGACTTTCTACCTCAGCAATTGAAACAATTAATCAAGGGTTGGGAATAGTCCGTGAAGTCCAAGAAGAAATAGCTACTGAACGAGATGATGTCTTGCTGGCAACAGATTATTCCGATCTCAATATGGTCTACGAAGAAGGTACATTATACGGTGCAAGCTACGATCTCGATTATAGCGAATGGTCTACTGATTTTTGGCATTTAGGTCACGATGGATTAAAGATTAATGGCGATCGCCTGGCGCAATATATTTCTCTCGATCGGGGTGAAAACAACGTTATTAGCTTTACTGATTCTTTTGGGAATCCTGCCCAGTCCACCTCGTTTGCTCGTGCTGGATTGTTAGATATCAACGTTTGGGCCAATCCTAGTCTGGGTGTTATTCAAGGAACGAATAATCCTGATGTGATAGTCGGTACTTTGGCAGCCGATGAAATTGTTGGAGGAGAAGGTAATGACATAATTATGGCTAGCCAAGGAGTAGATACTTTGACTGGAGCGGCGGGAAATGATGTTTTCTTCTTTGACCCTTTAATATATCCTGGTGTGGCTAGTAACTCTGATATAATCACAGATTTTGAGCCTCAAAGCGATCGCCTGGATGTATCAGAGCTTTTAAAGCTTACTGGAAACCCGCTTGCTGATACTATTGCCACTGAATATATTATTGTTAATCCCCTCAGCCAAACTAGTTTGGAGATTAAGTTTGATGTTGATGCTACAGGAGAACAGTCTGCTGAAACTTTGGCTATCTTAGAAAACGTCAGTCCTGGGGAATTTATAGCCGAAATTGATACTCAGTTAATTGTTACACCAACTGAATTTTGAATACTAAAGGAAAAAACTTCTAAAATGTTGACGAGCGATCGCCAAATGTGATTTAATTGAAATTGAAGCTTTCATAATGGAAATATTTGCGATCGCATATTGAAGTCACCACTTCCATCATAAAAATAATTTTAGCATAAAGCGCGATCGCCAAGCAAATTTAAAATTTAAAAAATTTTCAGTAGTACCTTAATACTAAAAACACTTTGTTAGTTAGATTAATTTTAACCCCAGACTAATTCCCAAAGCGATCGCAGTTGATAAATAACCAATTTTTGCCAAGGGGCTATTTGTTTTGCCAAGGGGTATTTGCCACCAAAAGTAAGCAAAAAGCACAATCTCCCCGACCGTAATCGCTGCTGCTATACTTACCGCTTCTTGTATGCCCCAGAATATACTGCTGAGGGTAACTAGCAAGGCTGGAGTGATTATGGCAAGAATAGCCCCCTGGGTTTTTGCCTGAGAGTCTAATTTGGCAATCTCGACTGCACCCAATTCGGTAATACCAATGGCGATCGCGGCAACAGTGGCGATCGCTGTATTAGCTAAGGTTAGTTCTGTAGAGCGATCGACAAAGCTTAAACTCCATGTGGCTGCAATGCTTAAACCAAAAATTCCTAATGTACCGATAATAATTGGTTTAGACTGGGTATTTAATTGGGAGTCATTAACTGGTGCGATATTACTAAATGTAGGCATTAAATGTGATAACGCATCTTGAGCAGCTAAAGCATTGGGAAAACGTTTGCTTGCTTTGGCATTGGTCATTTTGGCTAACCACTGCCTAAACTGCCGCTCTAACTCTGGCAATAAAGATTTTAAGCTTAATTGATAAGGGTCATCTGCCGATGTAAAGTCGCGAATCTCGGTAATGCTCTTGTCCGATATCAGACAGATGAGAGTAACTCCTAAGCTATAAAGATCCGAAGCAAGAGTTGGTTTAATAATTTGCTCAGGAGCAATAAATCCAGGAGTCCCCTTAAAGACACTACTACCAGATGCTTCAATACTACCTAAGCTAGCAAATCCAAAGTCGATTAAATATACCCGTAAATCTTCAGCCAATAAAATATTTTCTGGTTTGAGATCGCGGTGGATTATAGGTGGATTTTGCTGCTGTAAATAGACTAAAATTTCGAGAATTTTGCAGGCAATTTGCTGCACTTCAAATAGTGATAATTGGGCAAAATTATCCAAACTAGAGCCTGATATGTATTCTTGGACTAAACAGAAACCATCATCTGTTTCTATGCTGCCTAAATGTTTAGGAATCCCAGGATGATCTAGTTTTTGTAATACTTTGATTTCCTGTTCATAGGCTTTATATCCTGACCAAGTTGAGCCAACTGTAGCAAAGCAAAATTGCTTGATCGCTACTGTTTGTTGATTATTTAGAGCAACCCCTTTCCAGGTTATGCGACCTCCTTCGCGATTACGCCCTAATTCGGCGTTTATTTTATATCCGTAAGGTATCAAATTAGGATAATCATTCATTTTTGGTTATTAATACCCATAGTTACCAACAATATTAGTAAATTTTTGACAACAATTTAAAACACCCTGAGTAAAATTATTTATAGTAATTATTAGCCTGAAAATTTTGGGCTGACTGGTGAAAATAAAATCAACAACAGTTTCGGTTATCTTGATTTTTCATAAACGATTTGAAGCAAACATAACGCTCAAAATGAAAGCTCAAAATAAGACAAAATTTTGACAAACTTAACCATAGTAATTAAAACATCTATTACGTTTAGATATGTTATATGCCTATGTTACTAAAATATAAAAAAATAATGGAGCTATAAGCTAGAAACGCTTGGGTTTGCGTTCAAAAGATATAAAATTTATTTATTTTTAATTTATATATAAGCAGTATTAATCCTAATCATCAGTTAACCAGATAAATCAGTGCTTGAGTGACAGTAAATATCGAAACCATATATATAATGTCAATTAAAAACATTTTATTAGTAGAGGATAATCCTGACGATCGCGAGTTAATGACCCTTGCTTTCTCTCAAGCAGAAATCCCCCACAAGTTGGTCGTTATGTCAGACGGAATTGAGGCTTTAAACTACTTGTTAGGTAAAGATAATTTCTCCAATGAGCGATCTATATCGTTAAACCAGGAAAACTTGCCTTCCATGCCAGCCTTAATCATGCTAGATCTCAATTTACCAAAAATAGATGGAATTGAAGTTTTAAAGCGTATTCGCGCTCATCCGCAGACAAAATTAATCCCCGTAGTCATTATAAGCTCTTCAAATGAGCCACAAGACCTCATTGACAGTTATATTAATGGTTGCAACAGTTATATCCGAAAACCGATATACTTTACACAACTACAAAATTTTGTTAAGGAAATAAGTACGTATTGGTTGACTGTTAATCAGTTACCAGCTGTTTTTGGAGTCCCAAATGAGTAAACTTCTGCGAGTCTTAATTGTTGAAGATTCAGAAGATGATGCCGAACTACTAGCCATTGAACTTAAACGAGGTAATTATGAAATAACTTATCAAAGAGTTGAAACCAAAGCAGATATGCAGGCTGCTTTACAAGGATCTCAATCCTGGGATATTGTGCTGGCTGATTATTCCATGCCTCAGTTTAGCGCGATCGCTGCTTTAGAACTATTAAAAGAACATGATCTAGATCTGCCCTTCGTTATTGTATCGGGCAAGATCGGCGAAGATACGGCAGTAGCAGCGATGAAAGCAGGCGCTCACGACTATTTAGTCAAGAGTAAGCTATCTCGCCTAATTCCAGCCGTTGAAAGAGAGTTAAGAGAAGCAATACTGAGAGAGGAATATCGCGCTGCCCAAAAAAGACTGAGATATCTCGCCTTTTACGATAAGTTAACCGATTTACCCAACAGAACTTTATTTTTTGAACACCTCAGCCGTGAAATAGCTCGTCAGCAGGAACAAAAAAAAGCCGATTATCAGAGCTTGAACGGCAGAACACCATCAAATATCTTAGCTGTTTTCTTGCTAAGTATCGATCGCTTTCGGAACATAAAGCATAGCTTAGGTTACGAAGTTAGCGAGCAGCTACTAATTTCGGTGGCTCGCCGACTAGAAGAATATATCAGTGAAGATGGATTTAATCTTGTTGCCAGGATTGGTGAGGACGAATTTGCCTTGCTGATTACAAATGTTATTAGTACTCAAGATATTATGAATCGGGCTGAACAACTTTATCGTCAGCTTATTAAGCCCTTCAAAAGCACCCCAGTCTGCTTTACAGTCAGTATTGGTATTGCTCTTAATCGAGGTAATAACCAAACTCCTGCCCAGCTTTTGCAGTCGGCTGATACGGCTATGCAGTATGCCAAAGTGAATTTTGTCAAAACTTCGGTCTTATTCACTGAAAAAATGCGGAGTAAGGCAGTAGAAAAGCTACGGTTGGAAAATGATTTGCAAAAGGCGATCGACAATAAGCAACTATATCTTAACTATCAACCTATAGTTTCTTTAGATACAGGAAAAATTAATTGTTTTGAAGCTTTAGTCAGGTGGAAACATAGTTCTCTTGGCTCAATTCCCCCAGACAAATTTATTCCTATTTGCGAGGAAACTGGTCAGATTATTGCTTTAGGTCAGTGGGTGCTTCAGCAAGCTTGTTATCAATTGGTAGCTTGGCAAAAGTTGTTTGCTGCTGACTCACCTTTGACGATGAGTATTAATTTGTCGCGCATCCAAATTTATCATCCTGAGCTAATTCCTCAAATAGACGGTCTTCTAGAATCATTAAACTTAAAGGGCGAAGATCTAAAGCTAGAAATTACCGAAAGTACTTTGATGGAAAACACCTCAGCAGTAACAAAAATCTTAAAACAGTTAAAAAAACGAGACATCAAACTGTGTTTGGATGACTTTGGGACTGGCTATTCTTCTTTGAGCTATTTACGCTATTTACCTGTGGATACGGTAAAAATAGACCGCTCATTTATTGGATCGCAGATCAATAGTACTAATTACGATATTATCAAGGCAATTATTAACCTAGCTCATAGTTTAGGTTTAGATGTCGTTGCAGAAGGGATTGAAACCGAAGCTCAACTAGAAATATTGCGAAGTTTGGGCTGTGAACATGGACAGGGATATTTTTTTGCTTATCCTCTCAATAGTGAAGATGTTTTAAACTTAGTACAGCGATAATCAATTATCAGAAAATGAAAACATAGCTTGCTACTTCATCTTTACCAGCTCCTTAGCTAAAGTAGCAAGTAGCAAATAGCAGATAGCAATTAAGTAATAAGCTCCGAAGTTGGTATAAAGCCTCGCCTTTAAAGGCGAAAAGAAACAAATCACAACTCAATATTGGAATCCTCTTTCTAAAGAAAGAGGTAAAACTTGCAGACGCGAAGCGCCTCTCGCCGTTGCAGAGCAACATCGGCAGCCACGCCCGCTGCGCTACTTGAGCGCAAAGCGCGATACTTGCTACTTGTGAATTTATAAAAGCTTATAGCTTATAGCTATTCTTACCTGAACATACCCCTCTTCTGTTACTTTCCGAGATTTGAATTACAATAGAAGAAATATTTAGAAGCTGTGAGGTAGAGAGGGCAATGGATGTAGAATTGCAGATTCTCAAACATTTAAAGCGATCGCCAACACCTACAGTTTCAATCATAGATCTTAGATATATCAGAGAAATAATTTATGGCAAAAGAAACCGAAGAACTTATTGGGAAATAACTACTGACCCTGAAACTATGCCAGCCAATTCTACTTATGAGTGTGATGACTAATATTCAAACTACTCGTCACAAAATGAAGCAGCAGCTTGGCAATTTATACGGGTTGAGAATAGGGCGCGAATATGGGTTTAGCCAGTGTAAACAAGAACTGGGATGGACTAACTATCGATTTACTAATTTTGAGCAAATTAATAGATGGTGGGAAATTATTTTTTCGGCTTACTGGATGGTCAGTTCTCATTCTAAAATCTTCCGTGACTTGAATCCATCTCAAGCTTTGTCTGATTTTAATCTTCGATCTCAAGACTCTATTGCTGATTATACTTTTCATCCACAATGGTCGAACAAAGAAGGATGGAAAAGCGCACCGCCCGCGCTGAGGTCTCCTCAGCGTATAGGACGGAGCAAGCACCACTTTAAACAACTTTCGTTTAATTATTCAACCTGCTATTTTATTTTGGGCTGTTATTCCCTGGTTAGACATTTTTCCTAACCGTTCTTTAATACTTGGTTTTCATCGATTGATTGCTGCAATGAATCAATTTTCTTTTTATTTGCCTGATGGATAAACTCTGTTTCTGCTACTCCTCTATTTCGGAAAGTGACAGAACAGGGGTATCATCTATGCATTAGCCAATTTTGTTTTGAGTGATATCATCATTTGCGCCTAGAAAAATAGATGATATAACTTATATATAGCTAAATTATAGTTATATATATTGAGCTGCAATGCCATGTCATTTCAGCGTTTTACGTAAATTAGTTATTATTTTTACTATCAATAAAACTATTGAAAAATAGCAAAAAAAAGAAACTAAAATACGGGTTTACCCAAAAAATTAATTTGAGGAGTATTTTAATTTGGTTTGCTAGCAAATTAGCGACTGGATTTATGGTCTAAAAAGAACATGACATCCAGCTTTTTTAGCTATAAAATTTCTTTAATATTGCTATTTTCTTATATTTAAATTTTATCTGTAAACAGCTAAGGTTCACAATAGGCTTGACTATATTTATCGGCATTTCTTGTTCTATTTTTCGTCCTAATTTAATTGGGCGCTTATTTGTGAAGAGAAAAAGTTGTTGTACTGCCAAGCCATTTGTCACATTAGCTACTTAACCTAACTGTGGCAATAATCGTTACCCAGTAGTGGTAAATGAACAAAAATTATCAAGAAAAGCTACAAGAACGAATATTAATAGTAGACGATTTACCCGAAAATACTAGATTACTGTCATCTTTACTAAGTAATAAAGGTTATAGAGTTGATTCGGCTACAGATGGAAAGATGGCTTTGTCCATGATTAAGACAATCAGCCCTGATTTAATCTTGCTTGATATTATGTTGCCTGTAATGGACGGATATCAGGTATGTCGTATTTTAAAATCTCAGGCAGAAACTCAACGTATACCAATTATTTTTTTAAGCGGTTTAGACTCAGAGTACGATAAAGTTGAAGCTTTTCGAGCAGGGGGAGCAGATTATATTACCAAGCCTTTTTTTCTCGAGGAAGCGCTTTTTCGCATCCAGACTCAGTTAAGTACTGTTCAACAGCAAGCAAAATTTCAGCAAGGTTTAAATGAGCAAATCTCCGAAAGGAAAATTGCTGAAAGAGAATTAAATCAATCTCGTGCTTTGTTAACTGGAGTTTTAAATAGCTCCTTAGATGGAGTAGCTGCCTTTGAAGCGATTCGCGATCGCCATGGACAGATTGTCGATTTTCGCTGGTTAATTGCTAACCCAGTAGCGGCAATGACCTTGGGCAAAACAACCCAAACCCTTAAAGGCAGACGATTATTTGTCGAAGAGTCTCCAGGTCATTTATTTGATGGGCTGTTTGAAGCATTTACTCAGGTTGTGGAAACTTGTACTGTGCTAGAAAAAGAACA
Organism: Waterburya sp.; assembly: GCA_965218345.1. GTDB lineage: Bacteria > Cyanobacteriota > Cyanobacteriia > Cyanobacteriales > Xenococcaceae > Waterburya. The sequence continues at coordinate 1,227,071 of CBDCKS010000002.1, read as the reverse complement.
TTTTCACGACTCTCTTTCTCTCCCAGCTTGGTTTTATATTGTAGCGGTAAAGCTTGGTGATGGTTTTGCCATAACTTTCCGTGACATTAGCGATCGCAAACAAATAGAGGATACTCTAAAACAAACCAATTTAAGATTAACTTACCAAGCTAATATTGATAGTCTGACTCAAATAGCTAATCGTCGTCGCTTCGATGAGTACATTGCTCAGGAATGGTCGCGATGCGCTCGCGATCGAGAATATTTATCGCTAATTTTATGTGATGTGGATTATTTTAAATCTTTCAATGATACCTATGGACACCAGGCAGGAGATAATTGTCTATATGAAGTTGCTCAAGGCATTGAACGGGCTGTTAAACGTCCTGCTGATATAGCATTTCGTTATGGGGGAGAAGAGTTTGCCGTGGTTTTACCCCATACAGAAGGAGCAGGATCGCTTAAGGTAGCAGAAGATATTCGTAGACAAATTCAAGACTTACAAATACATCATGCTTCATCCCAAATTAGCAATATTATCAGTCTTAGCCTAGGCGTTACTAGTATTATTCCTGACTCTCGCTCATCGCCCCACATTTTGATTGCCACTGCGGATGACGCTTTATACGATGCAAAACTCAAAGGTCGCGATCGCATTATTTATCGAACGGTGATAGATTCATAAACTACTCATCCTAAACAAAGTTTAGAACGAGTTTTTAGTAGCCCTAAATCATCGTCTTCTTGAACGAGTCGCTCATGGGGGAAACCCCCACCGCAAGCGTGGAATAAGCTGCTTGCGAAGCAGCATTTCCGCTTGCAAAGACCGCGCTCGTTCGCAAATAAACTAAGCTGGAAGTATTCTACGCTCCCATTTCTTAGTCTACAAGCAAGACCTGAACCTCCAGGCTGGTTTATAGTCAGCCCTAATGCAGAAATATTTTTTGCGCCATTGTAATCAGAATCGCCTTTCCAATTGCAAGCCGTATTGCTACAGCTAAATTTTTTACCGCTTCTATTGCCTATATGCAGACATTTATGGCAACTTTTACTGGTATACGCTGGATTTACAAGATACAAAGGAATACCAGCTAACAAGCATTTATAGGTCAAAAATTGCCTTAGCTGGTAAAATGACCAACTATTAGACTTCCTGCGCTCTTGTTTGTTTCTCGGTAGCTGATTGGTTCGCTCTCTAATTCCTGATAAATCTTCTATAGATATTGCTCGTTTACTAGCTACTGCATTGTTAACTAAGGAGCGTGATATCTCATGATTGATATGCTTTTGGAATCTTTTCTCCTTGCCTGATAACCGTTTCTGAAGCTGCCGACATCTGCGCCTACTGCTTCTAGTGCCTAACGAGGCTTTTTTCTGAAGAACTTTTCTCAACCAAGCATATTTATTTCTAACTTTGTTTAACTCAATACCACTCCAATTCTCCTTATCTGATGTATGGGCAATATCTGTTCTACCTAAATCGACTCCTAAAACTTTTGTAATGTCTATAGTTTCAGGAGTTTCATTATCTAAATTAATGTGAATATAGTAATCGCCATTTCTGCGCTTAACTAATGTTGCTGACTTTGGGTCTTGTTCTTTCAAGATGCCGCGTTGGTAATTACCAATATCGAGATCGAAGCGAACTCTGTTTTCTAATAGCTTCAAACTAACTGAATAGTCAGTTTTTCTAAAACTAAATATTCTGGCATCATAACCAACCGAAGTTGGGCTGAACTTTCTAACGTTAAACCCTTTTTGCCTTGCTGTTTTTCTGTTGGCACAGACTCGACGCAAAGCGTGTATGGCTAGGTTTGCCGACAGCCCAAACAACAAACGAACGTCATTATAAACTAGCTTCTGCATTTTAGTTTTGCTAGTTAAGTCGAGTGGCGTATTCTGATTAATCCATTCACAAGCAGCAGCAAATACCTGTAATGTTTCGTCTATTTCTGTGACAAACTTTATAGGTACTTTAAGTTTACAGGCTACTGTTGTTATTTGGTTCATACATAAGATTATATCACCCATGTAATAAGCTAGTCTAGATGTTGTATTGCTTCGCAATGTTTTAAATAGTGGTAGCAATTCCTCTCATCCTGAATTCCCATCCTTTAAATTCAGAACGAGAATCCTTACTACATTATGTTGAACATCATTCGATTTCGAGGTTGATGTATCGTCTACTTGCTGTTAAATAATCTAGAAATAATTGAGTTCTATTGATCGATTATTTTAAATAGTTAATCTACTGCGTCTGGGCTTATATTTGAAAAACATATTTGTAACAAGATTATACTGACATAAAAATCCCCAAAATCCTGTAAGATACTGGTAAGTATGTGGAAATTGAGTAACCTGCATCTTCACTTAACTTGTATTAAAGATTAAATCTACAATTTTTCCTCATATTATCTTGCAAAAAAGTAAAGCTATTTGATAACTATATTTAATAGCAATTTATCTGCAAAACGTTTATCTTTGGCTTAATTTAAGTTCTTAGAGAGAATAAAATTTTAATATTTATCGATTAGTAATATTTGCAAAAATTAATAAACTTAGTAAGCTTAAAAAACATGAATAAAATACATAATTTATTTGTTAAACATATTTATAATTTCCTATATTGTGCAAAATATAAAGATTTCGCGATCGTAAACAATAATTTTAGCTTTAAAAAAACTTTTAATAATATTCAAACTCAGTATATATATACGCATAAAATATAGTCTATAACCAATATTTTTATTTCTATTTAGTTATTTTGCTTATTTTTTTTAATGATTAAACTGTTAATAGTAGACGATCAAAATTTTACCAGACAAGCATTACAGGCAATTTTAGAAACAGAACCAGATTTAGAAGTTGTTGGCAAAGCTTTTAATGGTAATGAAGCTTTTAAATACATGGAACAATCTCAGGTTGACATTATGATAGTTGACTTGGAAATGCCCGAAATGAGTGGTTTAACCGTAACTAAAATAACAAGTCAGCGTTTTCCTCAGACTAAGGTCATTATTTTCAGTAGTCACGACGACGAAGATAATATAAATGCAGCAGTCGAAGCAGGAGCAAAGGGTTACTTGCTCAAAAATACTTCAGCACAAGAAATTATTGATACAATTCGGGCAATTCAAAGAGGCTATTTTCAGTTAGGACCTGGACTATTTGAAAAGCTCCTTTCTCACTTAATTAAGGAAAAAGAACAGGCTGCTAATAACTTAGCTCAGCTTGAGAATAAATACGCGCAATCAATGATCGGGCTAGAAGAAAAGATACTTGCTAAGAATGAAGTCGAAAGGCAAGAGCTATACCAAGAAATTGAGCTACAAATTGTAAGTCTAAAACAAGATTTTCGTAAAGGTCTGGAGAATTTTCAATATCAGGTAAGTAATCAGCTACAGAGCGGTTTAAATGAGGCTAACAATAGGTTTCATAGTTCTTTTCCCGATATACAAAAAATTGAAACGCAAATAGATCATCGAAATGCAGAGCAGCAAAGATATATTAATACTTTATATGTAGGAACTAAACAAGCTATATCTAAATTAGAAAAGCAAATAAACTTTACTCGTCACTTTGCAATTTTTCTGAGCGTAGTATTTGTCATAGTTAACCTATTTCGTTTACGCTAGGTTCATTTACAGGCACTAGTATTGCTTCGCTCAAGTAATAGGTAGTAGGTAGTTTTTTTTGACTACAAACGACTAACTTAATGTTAGGGTATTCTCATAGAAAGCGATCGCTTGCTCGATCCGCATCATATCTTCGATCATTTGAAATCAATCAAAGGACCGTAAGGAACTATGCCACTAGGATTAATATGAGGATGACTTTGATAGTAATGCAGTTTGATATGCTCTAAGTTGCAGGTATCTTGAACTCCAGGATATTGATAAATTCTTGTTAAATAGTTCCATAAATTAGGATAGTCCCAAATATGGCACAGATTGCACTTAAAATGTACATAATAAACTGCATCAAAGCGAAATAAGGTAGTGAACATACAGATATCTGCTTCAGTTAAAGTATCCCCACAAAGATATTTTTGTTTTGCTAGTACATTTTCCCAATAATCTAAGGCAGCAAACAATTCTTTAACTGCTTCCTCATAAGCCTCTTGGGATTTAGCAAATCCAGCTTTATAAACGCCATTATTAATTGGATCGTAAATGTCATCGATCGCCCGATCTATTTTCTCTTGTAACCCTTGAGGATATAAATCAATTTTGTTTTGGGCTATGTCTGCAAACTCGGTATCAAACATTCGTATAATTTCGCGAGATTCATTGTTAACAATACTTGAAGTCTTTTTATCCCATAATATTGGTACTGTAACTCGCCCTGTATAGCTGGAGTCGGCGATCGCATATACTTCTCTTAGATACTTAGTATGATTGATGGTATCGGCAACTGTCCCCCGAAAGTCATCCGTTCCCCGCCTTGAAAAGGCGGGGCTTGCGGATGACCGCCTTCCGCGGTTAGAAAATTCCCAACCGTCCGCTCCCATCAAAGGGTCTACTGCGGAAATGCTTATGGCATCAGTTAATCCTTTCAATTGACGCATAATCAAGGTACGATGCGCCCAGGGACAGGCGTAGGATACGTATAGATGATAGCGGTCGCTAACCGCGGGAAAGCCACTCGAACCATCGGCGGTAAGGCGATCGCGAAAGGTAGTTGGGGTGCGCTGGAAACGTCCTTTTTTGTCTTTTTCGTACTCTTCGTTAGTCCATTTACCATCGATCATCATTCCAGTAGCCATAGTTACCCCAAGTTAGTTGCTATCTTTATATTTAAGCAATTTTTGTCTTAAGAAGATATCTGAAAAGTTGTTTTGGCTAAATTTTTACCATCTAAGCACAGTCCAAACTTGTCAAAAAATTATATGACAATCATTTTCTGGAAATACTATTAAATTGCGTTGATAGCAAAATTCAAATCGGACAAGCTTAAGAACAATAATCAATAATCAAAAGCCATTTTTAAAAAATCATTGACAGTAATAAACTACAGTGAAATAGGCTTTTGCCTAGCATCTATTTTCTAAGAAATTTAAACATTTTTTATAGCTTTACTCAATCTATAGCCAGTAAAATCATATAGAAAAGTGCAAATTTTTGGCAGTCAGGAATTACCCCGTCCGTTGGTTAAGTACAAATTCTTATTGATGAGCATAAACCTTAGAAATCATGTTCAGTTAGAATGTGACTCTGATAAGCGGTAGTTTTTACTACTCATACGAGCTTAACAGTAAATATTCAATACTTATACCTATAATTCTCCCACAGTAATAATATTTTATCAGCACTGTAGCGGACATAATCAGTAGAAGCGTTCAAATAGCAAAAACAATAAAGCTTTTTTAAGCTTTAAAACAAACAGTTATCAGCATTTTGAAAATGAATGTTACATTTTAAAACTGCCATTTTCAACTGATTTTGATTGCCTTTTTTATCATCCTTTAAGTAGAGGCTGTTTTCAGATAAAGCTAATAGGATTACTAAGGTAATAATAAAATTGACTTGTCCATGTCTTTAATAGAAAAGAAACAAACAAAGTATGTTTTGATTGTCGATGATATTGCTGACAACTTATTTTTGGCGCAATTTATTTTAGAAAACCAAGGTTACGAAGTAAATACAGCCGACAGTGGAAAAGCTGCCATAACTCAGGTAGAGACAAAGAAAATTAAACCAGACTTAATTATTTTAGACTTAATGATGCCTGAAATGGATGGCTACGAAGTAATTGAATATCTGCGTAATCATCAAAAACCGCCTTATATTCCTATTTTACTAATGACTGCCGATACTAGCGTTAGCTGTCAAGATGCTATTAACGCTGGGGCAAGTGGAATAATTTATAAACCATGGGATTTAGAACAATTTTTGACGAAAGTTGAGATGTTTAACGTCTAGGATTTGACTGATTTTGGTTAACGAGCTTGCTGACCGTGGCAACAAGAGCATCTACATTCAGAGGTTTAGCAATATGTTGTTGAAAACCAGCTTCTTTTGCTTGCTGTCGGTCGAAGTCTGCTGCATAGGCAGAAAGAGCGATCGCCTTAATATTTGCCAGAGGCGATTCTAGAGCGCGAATTTGACGCATCAATTCATAGCCATTAACGACTGGCATTCCAATATCGCTAATTAAAAGCTCGAAAGCTGATTCTGATAAAGCCTCAATGGCTTTGCTTGCCGATGTTGCTGTTGTCACCTCAGCCCCTTGTTGTTCTAAAATGAAGGCTAGCAGTGAGAGGGAATCTGGCTCATCATCAACCGCCAATATTCTAATACCTTGAAGCTGTTTTGTAGGAACGAGATTATCTAGTGGAGGATCACTTAATATCTCAGCCGAATCTGATTCTAAAGGAATTTCAACGCTAAATGTAGCTCCTCGATCCTTTCCTGGACTTTCTACGGCAATCGAACCATCGTGTAATTCGGTTAAATTGCGGACAATAGCTAATCCTAAACCCAGTCCGCCAAAGTTTCTAGTAGAGGCACTATCAGCCTGACGAAAGCGATCGAATACATGGGGCAGAAATTCAGGTTCGATACCTTGACCTGTATCGATAACTTGGATACGAGCCGATCGCCCTATCCTATTTAGTTTAACTGTTATCTTGCCCGACTCGGTTGTGAACTTAATCGCGTTGGCAAGTAAATTCCAGACTATTTGCTGTAAACGCTGGGCATCTCCCAACACTCCGACGTTAGGTTCAAAGTCCGTAACTATTAGAATTGATTTGGCTTGAGCAGTTAATTCAACCGTGGCGATCGCCGAATTAATAACATTAGCTAAATTAAGCGCAGTTTTATTTAGCTTAATTTTGCCCCGCAGGATGCGAGAAACATCGAGCAAATCTTCAATTAGCTGTGCTTGAAGCTTGGCATTACGCTCAATTATGGCGATGCCTTTGGCTGTTTGTCCTGTGTCTAGTTTACCTGCACTCAAAAGCTGCGACCAACCTAAGATGGGATTGAGGGGAGTGCGTAATTCGTGAGAGACAATTGCTAAAAATTCATCTTTCAGGCGACTTAATTCTTCGGCTTTGCCACGGGCTAGGGTTTCTCTGACTAATAGTTGTTCGCGCTCTCGTTCGATATATTTGCGATCGCTAATGTCGGCAACTAATACTGCTAAACCATCAGGGACAGGATAAATGCGATTTTCATACCAACGATCCCAAACTGAATAGTAATATTCAAATTGGCAAGAATTTCTCTCTTTCATTGCCCGCCTGAGCTGATGCTCAAGCTCAGTATTGATTAGATCGGGATATAACTCCCAGATATTCTTATTGACTATCATTTTACGCTGTGAATCGGCAATTTCTAGTAGACGATCGTTAACATAGGTAAAATTCCACTGGCGATCGAGAGTATAGAAACCATCGCGGAGGCTAGATAAAACGCTTTGTAGACTGGCTTCGGCAATTTCAGTTTGAAAACGCAAAGTTTGAGCAGTTTTACGAAGTTCGGCTAGTTTGAGCGTAGCTTCAATACGGGCGAGTAATTCCCGTGCCGAAAAAGGCTTGATCAAATAATCATCTGCTCCTGCTTCTAGCCCTTCGATGCGAGACTCTTCCCCTGCCCGTGCTGATAATAAGATAATTGGTATCTCTTGAGTTTGTGGAGTGGAGCGAAGCGATCGCAATAGTTCAAAGCCATCCATTCCAGGCATCATTACATCGCTTAAAACTAAATCTGGTGGGTTGGCTCGCACTGCATCCATAGCTGCAATGCCGTCGACAACTGTCTCCACTGTATAGCAGTAGCTTAAAAGCCGTTCTAGATAATCGCGCATATCGGCATTATCATCAGCCAGTAAAATACGAGCCGTTGTGGTAGATAAATATTGTGGGGGAATGTTGACAGCTTGCGATTGAATTTCCGACGGTAACGGCTTTGGCAGCAAGCTTAAAGCTTCTTGGACATAAGGGTTAACATTTAATGATGAGATATTAAGTTCGGCATAATTATCGCTGGCGCGTTGCGAAGCAGGCGATGCTGAGGCATCGCCAGTCGTCGCCAGACGACGATCTGAGCTAACGCCCTGTCCGTCAGGCTTATCGCTAGGTAAATGCGCCGAACCTGTAGGAATCGCTACTGTAAAGCAACTACCCTTGTCTAAAATACTTGTTACCGTAATTGTGCCAGCATGGAGTTCTACCAATTCCCGCACCAAAGATAAACCAATACCCGAACCTTCAAAACTGCGTCCTTGAACATCTTTGACCCGATAAAAGCGTTCAAATAAACGGGGTAATTCGGCGGAAGGAATACCAACCCCCGTATCTTCTACCGTCAACTTTACCAGAGTTTTGTGCCAGCGTAGCCGCACCGTGATTTTTCCTGAGAGAGTAAACTTAAAAGCATTAGAGATTAAATTAAAAACAATTTTTTCCCACAGTTCGCGATCGACATAAATAGCTTCGGGTAAAGTAGAACAATCTACCACAAGCTGAAGACGTGCCTGTTCAATTGCTGCTCGAAAGACACTAGCAAGTTCGGCGGTTAGGGTAGCTAAATCTGTTGGTTGATATACTGCCTGGATGCGTCCTGCCTCAATGCGAGAAAAGTCTAGCAGGGTATTGACTAGTTTTAATAGTCTTAATCCATTGCGCTGAATTAGTTCAATTCTTTGTCGCTGTAAGGGTGGTAACGGCGGAGTATCGTCTAAAGCATCCTCTAGAGGACTTAACATCAAGGTCAAAGGAGTGCGAAATTCATGAGAGACATTGCTAAAAAATGCCGTTTTTGCCCGATCGATTGCCTCTAGGGCTTCTGCTCGTTGTTTTTCGGCTTCATGAGCCTGAGCATTAGCGATCGCCGTAGCCATTTGTCCCGCTACTAAATCAAAAAAGCCTTGGTAATCGTCGTCAAATTCCCTCAGAGGACTAACACCTGTAATTAACCAACCGTTTATTATTTGTTCTGAAGTTGTCAAAGGCAACACCACAGCTAACTTGGCTGGCTCTGACCAAGCACCACCAGGTAGCAGACCATACATTGATTCCCTCAGCTGTATGACCTGGCTTTTACCAGACTGCAAGACCAGATTTAGCGACCATAAATCATCTTCATTTTTCAACTTGATTTCTGGAGGGCTGATGGACAATCTTGCGTCTAATCCAGTCCTAGCGACAAGTCGCGCTTTAGTTCCCGTCTCATCTACGAGATACAAAAGGGTAAAGGGCAAATCGTGAAGATTCTTGCCTAAAGTAGCGATCGCCATTTCTCCCGCAGTTTTTGCCGTTTTTGCCTTCAGGGTTTCGGCTGCTAATTCTCGTAAGATTTGTAAACGGCGATCGCTTAAAACTCGGCGCGTATCTTCGCTACAGGCACAGAAAATCCCAGCAATACTGCCATCTTCCTTAAAAATAGGACTATAGGAAAAGGTAAAGTAGGTTTCCTCTGGGTAGCCGTTGCGCTCCATAATTAAGAGCAAAGCTTCATCCCAAGATGCCTGCCCTGCTTTTAATACTCCTTCTGCTTTGGGACTTATCTCATCCCAAACCTCTGCCCATAATTCAGATGCAGACATACCTAGTGCATAGGGATGACGCGCCCCTAACATTGGGATGTAAGCATCATTATAAAAATTAAGGTTTTCTTGTCCCCACCAAACAAACATCGGGTAGCGCGATCCTAGCATGATGCTGACTGCCGTTTTGAGACTAGGCGACCACCCTTCAATTGCGCCGAGGGAAGTTTCCGACCAGTCATAGGATCTTACCAACGCACCCATTTTTCCACCACCAGGGATAATTGCTTCGTATCCAGTTAATGACTCATCTTCCATCGTTTTGTCTATCTTGGTAATTATTTGAAGGCGATCGCCTTCAAATAATTAGCGATCGATTTAAAATTAATTATATGCTGTGAAAATCAACTTTCCTTTAAACCTCATACCATTTGTCATTAATAGCGAGAGACTTAGGTAGGGACAGGGGTAAGAGGTAAAGGAGAAAGGGTAAAGGAGAAAGGGGTACTCCCCGCATCTAGGGTTAGATAGAAGCATCCAGTTTTTGAGTTGTTAAAACATATTTTTTCATCTATCCAGTTACTTTTGAGAATTGGTATTAGCTGTTCATTCACTCATTGTGACTTCTCCTAAAGTTTTTCAGTTACGTTTTAACTCACGCAAAATGTTCCAATAATCGCGAAAAAAATGACCCTTACTACCAATTCCGTTGAATATGCCCAGCTACTTGCTAAATATCAGCCCCAGGTTATTCAAACCGAGGTAGAAACAATTAAAAAGCGATCGCGCGTGCGATCGCTCTGGCTATAGTATTGATAAAACTTGGCTTCGGATTTTATGCTTCTTCTCTTTTTGTAGCAGCCTCGTTTTCAGGCGCAGACTCTGCTCTTTCTGCTGCGGGTGCTTCTCCAATAATAGATTCAGGATCGATTGCTGGATTAGAGGCTAAATCCATTTGACCATTAGCATTGGTATTGGGTTTTGCAGTACCGCTTTTACCAGTGGCATTCTTGTTGTCAGACATAATGATTTAAGCAAATATTGTGAACTTAAATACATTTTGGTTCAAATTTTGATTCTATTTATCGTACTAGAGATGGAATTACTAAGCCGTAACAAAGGGTTTAACTCCCGAAGTATTCACATTGCGCAGAAGCTTGGCTATTTTTTTTCCTGACACTGGTTCAATCCAATCTGGGGCAATTTCGGCTAAAGGAACTAAGACAAAAGCACGTTCACTCATGCGGGGATGGGGAATAGTTAAATTAGGAGTGTTTAAAACTAGATCTCCGTATAGCAGTAAGTCTAGATCTAAGGTTCTGGGTTGCAACGTACCTTTACCTACCCTGCCAAACTGCATTTCCGTAGTCTGGAGAATAGTCAACAACTCTTCGGGGGTTTGTGCTGCTGATAACAACGCACAGCCATTAAGATAGTCTGCTTGAGGCTGTGGTGTACCTACGGGTTTAGTTTGATACCAGCTAGAAGTTGCCTTAAGAACAATACCAGGAATTTGATTGAGGGCGTTGAGAGAACTTTCCAAGATATTTAGAGAATTACCTTCATTACTGCCCAAAGCGATCGCGCAATCTACCATAATTAATTCATGGGAATATAAACAACAGCCATGTCTTCACTGCGATTACTAACGTTGATTCTCGACTCGCGATAAAGCTGGCTAAGTAATATCTGAGCCTCACTAGCGGGAATATCCAAGATGTTTGCCGTTTGACTAGCAGTGAGCATTTGCTTTTCTGTAATCATCTTAATAATTTGGCTGCGCTTGTTGCGTTCGGCTTTTTCCCGTAGATTAATTCCTGTCGCAATGGTAGGCAAGCCAAATAAAGCTGCACAGGTAATACCGTTGATCGGCTTGGTTTCTTTCGTAACGGTAATTAAGAGAAACACCGTCCAAACTAAGGAACAAATATGATTTCTAGGATTAAATTTATAGTACGCCATGCCCAATACCTCAGATCGACTAGCTTAATTAAGCTACATACAAGCTAGTGCAATACCGTTCGTTTAAGCCCCCCAGCCCCCAACTTTGGGGGAGCTAGATTTGTGAAAGCCCCCCACTCGCGCATTCCCAAGTCCGCGTGGCTTCCCGTTTAGGGATGCCCTCGTGTCGGACGCTTGCGCCTGACGGCGACGCGGTGAAGCAGTCCGTTGGGCGGGTTCCCCGACTTGAAACAAAGGACTTGTCCGCATGTACTGCTGAACCCTTTAGGGGGTCGCTCGTCTTGGGGGATTTAGGGGGCGGATGAAATAACTTAAGAGACTAACCGAACAGTATTGCAAGCTAGTGTTCCCAAATTAAAGCATAAAATACAATTCCGTAAAGGCTAAAAGCTAATGGCTAATGGCTAATAGCTGATAGCTGATAGCTGATAGCTACGAATAAGCTTACATACAATCCCAAATACAAATCAGCATCGACTAAAAAAACTTTAGGAAATATTATGATTTATTGTTGCCACAATATATTCTGGCACACTAACGTTAACAAGGACTGTTAGGAATTTCAAACATGGGAACTATTATAAGCACCGTCAACATGAAGGGAGGAGTAGGCAAAACTACTTTAACCGTTAATCTTGCAACCTGTTTGGCTCAGAAACACAATAAGCGTGTCCTGGTTTTAGACCTAGATTCTCAAATTAGTGCTACCTTAAGTTTGCTTTCACCCCACGATTTTGCGAAGTTGCGTAAGAAAAAACATACTCTTAGCTATCTTCTTGATAATGTAATCAATCCTAATCCTTGGAGTAAATTAGACATTCAAGATATTATCGTCACCAACGTTTGTGGCATAGATGGTTTGGAATTGCTTCCAGGAGATATTGAGCTTTATGATGAGTATCAAGTCTCAGAAATGCTGCATCAACAAGCAGTTGAATGCCAAGAACAAGAGTTCCAAAAAGTTTGGGATAATTTTGAGAGAATTTTAATTCAAGAGATTATTGAGCCAATAGCCGATAATTATGACTTTATTATCCTCGACTGCGCCCCTGGATATAATTTGCTAACTCGTAGCGGTATTTCCGCCAGTGATTTTTATCTATTGCCTGCTCGTCCTGAACCTTTGTCTTTAGTGGGAATTCAGCTTTTGGAAAGAAGAATTGCTAAGCTAAAAGAAAGTCATAAACATACTCAACCACTAGATGTCAATCTTTTAGGAATCGTCTTTATTCTTTCTGCTGGTGGATTGATGGGCAGATATTATAAGCAGGTGATGAAAAGAGTCCGCGATGACTTTTATCCAGAGCAGCTATTTGAACAGTCAATTCCGATGGATGTTAATGTTGCCAAGGCAGTAGATTTGTTTACCCCAGTCTCGGTAGCTATGCCAAACTCTGGAGGTTCAAAAGCATTTGTCAAACTAACCGAGGAATTTTTAGCCAAAGCTTTAGTTAGAGAGCAAGAGTTGGTAGCTGCTAATTAAAACCTTTAATCCGAGCTTATAGCTTATAGCTACGAACACAGTGAGTTAAAACAGTGAGCTATATTTATTGGCTTTCACAAATTCAACATTCAGAACAACATTTGGTTGGGAATAATTTATTTATTCTCAGCCAATTACTTCAACATGGATGTCCAATTTTACCTGGATTTGTTTTAGATCGCAGTTTATCAAAGCAATTTTTAGCTGATTTAGACCATGAAGAATTATTGGTTGGTCATTTGCCAAATTCTCCTTCGTTTTCAGACAGCGATCGCTCTTCGGCTTTAAGGTTAATCGCCCAGCGTAGCCGTGGGATTATTAGTCAATATCCATTGCCTCATCTGTGGTCAACAAAAATATTTCAGGCTGCACAACAGTTAAATTCAGATAGTTTCATTCTCCAACCCTTTGTAACAATTCCCGACCGGCAGCAAGAAAGTCTGGGCTTCTGGAGATCTTATACTTGCAATAATAATCCTCAAGCTTTAGCCACAGCACTTAAACAAGTCTGGTCAGAATTATTTACCGCTAGCAGCCTATTGTATTGGCACAAATTAGGATTAAGCATCAAAGACATCGATTTAGCTATCTTGGTTAGACCACTCCAGCCCGCTTACGCTTCAGGCATAATTGAGCTTAATTCAGACGTAGCAAGAATTAAAGCTAGCTGGGGTTTAGAACAGAGTTTACTTCAAGGAGAAGTTGAGCCAGATGAATACTATGTAGATCGAGCAACAGGCTGTATTTTGTCGCGATACTTAGGACATAAAAATTATGCTTATCAACTGAAAAATACCGATCTTGATAGACCATCTAATGATTGCTTAGAAGTCTATCTGCCTGATGAAACCTATAAAAAATATATTTTGGAGCAAAAAGCGATCGCCAAGTTGCTCCAGTTTACTCAGGTTATTCTAGATAAACAACCCCAGATTAAATACTTAGTTTGGACTGCACCAGAAGAATATCAGTCCCCACCACAGTTTTACTTTACTCAATTGAGCGATCGCCTGCCTGCTGCTTCTATGCTAGCAAATCGATTAGCTCAAGTATTACCCTCATCATCTATACCATCTCTGTTAAATGGTGTTGCTGCTTCTCCAGGAAATGCTTTAGCCAAGACTGTAATAGTTGAAGATTTTGATACCCACTTTGATATTCACTCTATGCCGATTTTTCCAGGCTGCATCTTAGTAACCAAAGCTATTTTGCCCCATCACATAGCCCTGATTAAGCAAGTTGGCGGAATTATTACCGAAACTGGAGGTACAACCAGTCATGGAGCAATTGTAGCTAGAGAATTGAATATTCCTGCTATAGTCAACGCTGTTGATGCCACTAAAATCCTTGAGGATGGAATTGAGGTATTATTAAACGGAAATGATGGCAAAGTTTATCCCGCGGCAGCTAGGCATTTATCTCTACCTCATTTGCCTGATAACCATTCACTTTCTCCTAACTTTTCCATTGCTACTAAATTAATGGTTAATCTTTCTCAATTGGAAAGTATTGACAAGGTTCTCGATCTACCTATAGATGGAGTTGGGTTATTACGCTCTGAATTGATGCTGGGGGAGCTATTAACGCCTCAGCTTTTTGCTCAACGACAAACAGAATTGTATCGCCTCAATTTTTTGAACACTTTAACTAGTTCTTTACGTCAGTTTGTCAGTGCTTTTGCGCCTCGTCCTGTATTTTATCGCTCTATTGATTGGTATGCCCAAGATTCAAATCCGATTTTGGGTAATCGAGGTACATACAGTTATATTTGCGATCCAGCCTTATTCGATCTAGAGCTAGAGGCACTCGCAACTATTACAGCCGAAGGCTACAGCAATCTTAATTTAATCTTACCTTTTGTTCGCAGCGTAGAAGAGTTTGAGTTTTGTTACCGTCGGCTGAAAAACATTGGTTTAATCAGCAGCAAATCATTTAAAGTTTGGATCATGGCAGAAGTGCCTTCAGTAATTTTGTTATTACCTGAATACGTTCGTGCAGGTGTCCAAGGAATTGCAGTTGGTACTAACGATCTAACTCAATTACTATTAGGAGTAGATCGCGAGCAGACTGAATTTAGCGATCGCGGTTTAAACGCCAATCATCCAGCTATGCACAGGGCAATTTCTGAGTTAATTGCTACCGCCAAAGCTAACAACATAGAATGCTGTATATGTGGTCAAGCACCAGTAGAATACCCCGATCTAATTGCCAAACTTATAAAGTGGGGAATTGATGCCATTTCCGTTGAACCAGAGGCGGTAGAGCGAACCCATAAAGCGATCGCCCGTGCGGAAAAGCAGATGCTTTTGCAAAAAGTTAGAAACGAGCAGCCTGAATAAGTTAAACCATGAAGTATTGAGAGGATTATGAGTAAGCAAAGTTTGGAATTGGACGATCGCGTATACAAATACTTGCTTTCAGTATCGTTACGAGAGCCTGAAATTTTAAGCAAGCTAAGAGAAGAAACAGATCGCCACCCTGCCAGCGTGATGCAAATTTCTGCCGACCAGGGACAGTTTATGGCATTGCTCGTTAAATTATTAAAAGCCAAGAAAACCCTTGATATTGGCGTTTTTACTGGCTACAGCTCTTTGGTAGTGGCGTTGGCATTGCCAGAAGACGGAAAAGTAGTGGCTTGCGATCGCGATCCTGAAGCTACGGCGATTGCTCGTCGCTATTGGCAAGCAGCAGGAGTCGAACACAAAATTGATTTTCGTCTAGCATCAGCTTTAGATACTCTCGACCAGTTAATAGCTGAAGGGGAGATGAGTAGCTTTGACTTTGCCTTTATTGATGCTGATAAAAGCAATTATCTCAACTATTATGAACGAGCTTTAACGCTTCTGCGTCCTGGGGGAATAATTGCGATCGACAATGTATTGTGGTCTGGAAGGGTTGCGAACCCTGAAGATACAGATAACAGGACGGTCGCTCTGCGGGAGTTCAATCAAAAACTACATCAAGACAAAAGAGTAGACCTTAGTATGCTGGCGATCGCTGATGGCTTAACTTTAGCTTTTAAACAATAATCAGTTATCAGTTATCAGTTATCAGTTATCAGTAACCCTGGACTGCTTTTAAAAAACTACGGGCTTCTAATTAGATGAGTTTCCATACATATTTTGCTGACTCTTATCTAAAGGCGCGTCAAAATTTTCTAACTTCTTGTTTAGATGACGCAACTTTGGTTAAATCTTGGCAGCACCCTTTAAGGGGTATGGCAGGAGAAAAACTATATGTCGATTTGGCTTGGTTTGGTAGTCTTGCTGCCCAAAAAGCCTTAATATTATTATCGGCAACTCATGGAGTAGAAGGATTTAGTGGTTCTGGTATTCAGGTGGGTTCGCTCAAAACTAACTGGCATAAACAGGCTGACAATGATGTAGCCATAGTTATGATTCATGGACTTAACCCCTGGGGAATGAGTTATTGTCGGCGCGTTAACGAAGATGGTGTAGATCTAAATCGTAATTTTCTAGATTTTGAGCAACCACTTCCCAAAAATGATATTTATTATGATTTGGCAGATATCATTGTTCCTTCAGAATGGACGGTGGAAACTCAAAGGCAAACTCTTCAGCAGTTATTTGAGTATCTGTATAGTCATGAATTTTCAGCCGAAGCAATAGCTCAGGGACAATACAGCCATTGGTATGCACCTTTTTATGGTGGAGAAGTTCCTGCTTGGTCAAATCGTATTTTTCAGAGAATAGTTGCTCAATATCTTCAGGATAAGCAAGCAGTTGGCTTACTTGATTATCATACAGGACTAGGACAGTACGGCACTGGTCAACTTATGAGCATCGCCAATAATCCTCACACTGCCAATTTGGCTGCAAACATTTGGGGCGATAAATTAGTTATGACTGGTTCGGCTAACTCGGTTGCCCTCTATAAACCTCACGGAACATTAATTGCTGCGCTGCAAAACAACTTAGATCGATCAATATGTCTTGCTGCTGCTTATGAATTTGGCACAATACCAGAAACTGAAGTGTTTGATGCGCTGCGTGCCGATCGCTGGCTATATTATCACGGGGACGTAAATAGTACCCAAGCCCAAGTAATTAGACAAGGAATGATCGATGCTTTTTATAATCACGATCCTGATTGGCAAGAATCAATCTGTCATCTTGCTTTTACCGCTCAAGCAGAACTATTAGCAGGTTTAAAATCTCTCTGAGTTATTTCCTTATCAAAATAATTCTTAACAATTTTTGGTTTTTAACCTTTTTTTAATTGTGGAATACAAAACATTAACTGCTATTTTCTTAAGAGGATATTTCTGATAACATTTGCTGTAGTGCTTTTATATTGTTGATATGTTCAACACTTAAAAATGAGTTTAAAAATAGTCAAGAATTATGATACAAGCTTCGCTCTTGATTCGACAGCTAAAGATATTTTATTTAGCTTGTTGACAAATAAGACTTTTACCGACCAGATTAGCCAAAGTCTTCACGAAAACGAGATTCATTTTACTAACCAAGTTTTTCAACCTGTTCCCTATAGCCAACATACTCCCAAGGGAATGCCTCCAGAGTTCGAGAGATATCATGGTTCAGATGACTACGTTATTATCAATGTGCCGCCAAATTTTATGTTCCAAGCCAAAATTTTCAAGCCTAGTCGTTTGTGTGCCATCTATCGCAAACCCTAACTAGCCCAATCTGATTGAGCAGAATAAATAATCAAGCCTTTTGGGGGGGAAGATTCCCCTTGGCTTATTTCTTGCTTGATTGATTCAACTAAAAATTGAACAATTAATTTAACTTCAAAAGTGCGTAGCGAAGCCATGCCATAGCGCGAAGTTAAGGCGCGTTTTGCCAGACAGTTGCGGTGGTGAGACACTTGCGTTGCGGTGAAGCAGTTGCGTTGCGGAGGTTCCCTCCGTCGAAGCACACTTCGTAACAAAGGGCTTGCCCGCATGTAGGCTTATCGCCATGTTTAAATATATAAATTAAGCTGAAGATAAATAAAGGCTACAGACAATACAGTAAGAGTAGCCCAACAAAATATAATTAATATTTAATAGCAATTAATAATTATGTCTATCCAAGTGGAAATCCCGTCTCTTTCAAGTTTGAAATATTTGGCGTATTTAAACAATGATGGGTGCATTGATGAAGATATTCAGGGGAAAATAGGAGTTTATGCAATTTTTGATCGAGTTCAAGAATTGCAGTATGTAGGCTATTCCCGCGACGTTTATCTCAGCCTCAAGCAGCATCTAATCCGTCAGCCTGAAAACTGTTACTGGGTAAAGCTACAAACTATTACTCGCCCCAGTCGCAAAATATTAGACGATATTGCCTCGGCTTGGATAGCTGAAAATGGACAAACTCCTGTAGGTAATGGCATCAACCAGTCTCTTTGGAGCGAACCTATTGATGCCAATCCGACTATGACAGAGGAAGAAAAGGCACAATATCAGCAAAACGATGAATTAGGACAAACTAAAATACGAAAGAAGGTAGCCAGACGCGTAGAAGCTAAGATTCAACAGCAATTAAGCGATCGCGGAGTTAAAATGAATATCCGCTTCAATCCTAAACTAAAGGAAAAAGGTCTATTAGACCTGAAGTAAATAATCTTTATTTAAAGTTGTCATCGGCTGTACTAATTAATTCATAATCGTCTTTAACTATAAACCAAGTTCTAAATTAATTATCACTCGATACATATAAAGTATGAAAGCTGTACTGCTAAACAACCGCTATCGCATCATCAAAACTCTGGGGAGGGGAGGTTTTGGTGAGACATATTTAACTGAAGATACTCATATGCCTTCAGGGCGTAAGTGTGTGTTAAAGCAGCTTAAACCAATCGTCAAGCAACCAAAAACTCCTTTGTGGATGAAGGAAAGGTTTCAGCGAGAAGCAGCAATTTTAGAAGAGTTAGGGCAAGGCAGCAGCCAAATTCCTCGGCTTTATGCTTATTTTTCTGAAGACGACAAGTTTTACTTAGTACAGGAGTGGATTGAAGGGCTTACCCTAGAGCAATATTGGCAGCAATTCGGAAATTTGCACCGCGATGAAGTGAGGCAAATTCTAGTAAAGCTTTTACCTGTACTAGATTATGTCCACAGCCGTCGTATTATTCATCGAGATATCAAGCCTGAAAATATTATTCTCCGCCAGGGAGATAAGCAACCATTTTTGATTGACTTTGGGGCGGTAAAAGAGGCGATCGCTACAGAAGTAAATCAATCTGGGAGTACCTTTTCGGCTTCTATTGGTACTCCTGGCTATATGTCTTCAGAGCAAGCAGCAGGTCGTCCTATATACTCTAGCGATCTTTATAGCTTGGGCTTAACGGCAATTTTCTTACTCACGGGGAAATCCCCCAATGAACTGGAAACCGATCCCCAAAATGGCGAAATTGTTTGGACAGAACACGCCTTTAACCTCGATTCTGAGTTAACAGCCATACTTGAGCGAGCAATTAAGTTTCATCCCCGCGATCGCTTTAGCACTGCTCAAGAAATGCTAAATGCTCTTAATCGCGGATTTAATACTGCTCAATCTAGCAATCTTACAGGAGCAACCTTAAATCTCGCTCCTGGGATAAATTCCTTCGCTAACAACCATACATTCCCAGAAAATAGCAGTAATACTGTTGCCATAGCATCTAAAAAAAGTAAAAAGCCCAAAAAACGTAGTCTATTCGCAACTATGGGTTTATTTGCTCTAATTGCCACGGGAGTTGCAGCAGGGACTGTGGCTACAGGTTTTATCGTCATTTCTAATTTATTAAAATCTCCCGAACCAGCTCAAGAACAGGCTCAGGTTCAGCAACAGACCCGCAAACCAGATATATTTAAATCCACGACAGAAAAGGCACAAGAATCACCCACAGCAAAAGAGAAAAAAAATAGAGACAAAATTCAGCAAGAAAAGCTAGAAAAAATTGCCTCAAACATTAAAAAAGAGCAAAATTCGGCAACAGAAGTACAGGCAAATGATTCAGCAGCAACTACAGATAGTAAGCCACCCAAGACTTTAGCCAAGGTTGATTTAGACTCAGCATCAGAAATAAATATACCAATTTTGACTACAGGAACGTCGCAAAGTCAGCTAGTCAGCGCTTTAGGACAACCAACTTCAGAAAGAAAAGGCTGGCAGCCAAACAGCACGGTTCTTGATTATTATAATGTCGTTCCCGATAAAGTAAACCTTAGCTATCAATCCGATAACACGGGTAAAATACGTCAAACAGACATAGCTCTTAATCAATCAGTAAGCTTGGGGACAATGCAGCAAACCCTGGCTAAACTGTTGGGAGGAGAAGCACCAGCAGATGTCAAAGAAAAATTACGCAGCGTTTATAATCGTCAAACCAACTTTAGTTTTTTCAAGTTAAATAATCTAGAGGGTAAAGTTCAGCGAGATTCTAAAGATCGAATCAATATTTCCGTCTGGGAAAGAGGCTTTCAGTAACCAGCAGTTTACCAGATTGACCAACGCTCACAGCAGCGGACAGACTCCCTAAAGGGCAGGGCTATTTCATTCTGACTATATATAATCAACTAATCACAACCAAGAAATGAATTTGACGAGCGACCCTGCGGATTTAAAATCCGTAAAGGAACGCGCGAGTTGGCTTAAAGTCCAAGTCCGTTTAAATAGACTTAATATATTTAGACAGGTTTTCGAGAATGAAATAGCTTTTGTTTTGAACTTCTCCAAGAAAACTCAAAACTTATGCTTTGCTCTAGACAAAAAATGTAAAATAGACGACAGATACTTTAGACAAACTGTCAGCAGCAATTGGTTATATGAGTCAGGGAACACTATTTGATAAAGTTTGGGATTTACATACCGTTGGCACATTGCCTTCTGGTCAAACTCAGCTATTTATTGGTCTACATCTAATCCACGAAGTAACCAGTCCCCAGGCTTTTGCGATGCTGCGATCCAGAAACCTCAAAGTATTGTTTCCTGAGAGAACAATTGCCACAGTCGATCATATTGTACCAACGGAAAACCAGGCTCGTCCTTTTGCCGATCGATTAGCAGAAGAGATGATGCAGGCACTAGAAAAAAATACTCAAGACTATGGCATTAAGTTTTATAATGTTGGTTCGGGTAATCAGGGCATAGTCCACGTAATAGCCCCCGAACAAGGTCTGACTCAGCCAGGAATGACCGTTGCCTGTGGTGATTCTCATACCTCGACCCATGGAGCATTTGGCGCGATCGCTTTTGGCATTGGCACCTCCCAAGTCAGGGATGTCTTAGCTTCCCAAACCCTTGCCCTGGCTAAACTAAAAGTTCGCAAAATTGAGATAAATGGTAAGTTGCCCCATGGGGTATTTGCTAAAGATGTGATTCTGCATATCATTCGCCAACTTGGAGTCAAGGGTGGGGTAGGTTATGCCTACGAATTTGCAGGCACTACCTTTGAAGGGATGAGTATGGAAGAACGGATGACTGTTTGTAATATGTCTATTGAAGGTGGGGCGCGTTGTGGATATATAAATCCTGATGAAACCACTTTTACCTATCTCAAAGGTCGAGATTTTGCGCCTCAAGCAGAAGCCTGGGATAAGGCGGTTAGCTGGTGGCGCAGTATTCGTAGCGATGATGATGCAGTTTACGATGATGTAGTCACCTTTGAAGCTGCTGAGATTGAACCAACTATAACCTGGGGCATTACTCCAGGACAGGGATTGGGTATTAGTGAAAATATCCCTATGGCTGATGGTTTATCTCTAGGAGATCGAGCGATCGCCGAAGAAGCGTATAGCTACATGAAATTAACTCCAGGAAAACCGATTAAAGGTACAAAAATTGACGTTTGTTTTATTGGTAGCTGCACCAACGGTAGAATTAGCGATCTAAGAGAAGCTGCAAAAGTTGCTCAGGGGCATCATGTGGCATCGGGAGTCAAAGCTTTTGTTGTTCCTGGTTCAGAACGGGTAAAACAAGAGGCAGAAGCAGAAGGCTTAAATACAGTTTTTGAGCAAGCGGGGTTTGAATGGCGTGAACCAGGCTGTTCAATGTGTTTGGCAATGAATCCAGACAAACTAGAAGGAACGCAAATTAGTGCTTCCTCTTCTAATCGTAACTTCAAAGGTCGCCAAGGTTCGTCTACAGGCAGAACATTACTCATGAGTCCGGCAATGGTAGTAGCAGCTGCGGTCAAAGGTCAGGTAGCTGATGTGCGAGAGCTTTAGTATACATTTGCTTGAGAAAAGAAGATTGCGCTAAGCATATTCTCCTGGAAATGCGCGATCGCGCATTTTCAAGTAGAGTTACGAAAAATAGTGGGATTATGAGATAGTGTTGCTCGTGTTTACTTGACGATTGATGACCAAAAAGATATCGTTAATGCGATCGCCAACCTAGAAGCTGCTCAAATCTCTCTCCATAATCAATTTATCTCTCTCAATGTTTTTTGGATTGATAAACTCTTTTAGGAAACTGAGGTAGAAATGTCTTTTTTTATTAATTTACACCAGACACAAAAAATAGAATACAAAAATGTTTTATTGATATTTTTAAGCTGATGAAATCAGCTATCTTATTGCTGAAAATTTGTCTAACACATTGGCCTTTAGATAGATAAACCTTAGATAGATGTTTTTTATCTAGGGGAATGCCAGTATTAGGAGCGCGAACAAAAATAGAGTTCTTACATGAATAAACTATTCACTTTTTTATCTCTTATTTAGATAATTAACAACGATTTGTGTAAGAAGTCTAATCAGATTTCGCTAATTTTAACTTGAATCACTGAATTGATTCAAAATAGCTTAAGACATAAATAAATTAAGGATAATAAGATGGACAATTATAATAACAAGATGGATAATCATAAGAAATTCTATAAACGTGCTTCTGGACTATTTTATAGTCGTGACGAAGCAGAAGCAGCAGTTCGCGCTCTCAAAGATGCTGGTTATGACATGGATCATGTATCTGTCATTGCTAGAGATGCCGATCAAATAGGCGGACACGAAACTACTGAGCATACTGGTAATAAAGCTGATGATGGTGCGGCTACAGGTATAGTAACAGGTGGTGCTTTAGGTGGCATAGGTGGATTATTGGTAGGTTTAGGTACATTGGCAATTCCTGGTATTGGGCCTATTCTCTTGGCTGGCGCAGGAGCAACAACCCTCGCAACTACCTTAGCTGGTGCGGGTATTGGTGCTGTTGCGGGTGGACTGATTGGCGGTTTAGTTGGTCTGGGTATTCCTGAAGAAAAGGCAAAAATATACAATGACCGTGTTAAAGGAGGAAGTTTCCTGGTCATAGTTAACGGCACAGCAGCAGAAATTGCTCGTGCAGAATCTATCATGCAGCATCATGGTGTAGAAGAATTTGGTATTTATGATGTCCCAGGCGCAACACCTACGGCTGTTACTGAAGTAGACGAAGATATCAAAACTAGAAACGACATAGCTGACCACGACAAAATTAGACTATATGAAGAACGTTTGATGGTCAATAAGCAGCGTGCTAAAGCTGGCGAAGTTTCTATTGGCAAGCGAGTAGAAACCGAAACCGCTAACGTTTCTGTTCCCGTAGAGAAAGAGCGTATCGTCATTGAACGCACAGACGCTACCACTGGCACTGCTGTTACTCCTGGTACGGCTAACTTTACTGGCAACGAAGTAGCAAAAGTAGATCTCTATGAAGAAACTGCTGACATCAAAAAGCAAGCTTTTGTTCGTGAAGAGGTCAATGTTCGCAAAGAAGTAGATACAGAAACCGTCCAAGCCAGAGAAACTGTTCGTCGTGAAGAATTGGAAGTAGACTCAGACGGCGATGTTATTGAACGTTAACTGTATCAGGCATTGAGCATTAATTAGCGACAAAATAAAGGCGATTAATGTTCGAGGCTTGATAGCCAATTTTCTACTTTGTAAGTTTCAGGCAATCATAAATCTGTCAAAGATTAAATACACAAAATTAAATGTACAGCTAGGTAATTTTTTATTCGAGTTGTTACACATTTTTGAAAATAATTTATTTATATATTTGTATTTTTAGTCATTCAGCTTGATTGTCAAGTCATTTATCGAGTTGATGGTGATACTTTCACCACAGTCAGTCAATAAAATCAATTATTAAGCAGTGAGAAAATAACACAATGAATAAACTAACAACATTTTTACTAGGTAGTATTTTACTTTTCGGCGCAGTCGGCTGTGATGTAGCCAGGACTAGTTCAGATGCTCCTACCTCTGTCGATGGCGAAGTCGAAAATCCTGGACAAGTAAAGGATACCAAAGAAGATGCTACCAGTGAAGTTCGCCAGAAGCAGCTAGATTCTGACATTCGTGCTAGGGAGCAGCGTAACGATATAGCAGGCAATCAAGAAAAAAGAGACGATTCTGATATTGAGAGTGAAATTAGAGCCAAATTAGAAGCTAATATTCCTCGCGCTAAACTAACTATACAGGCAAAAGATGGTAATGTAGCGATCGCGGGAACTGTTCCTGGCGATAAAGAATACTCAACCATTGAACCTTTGGCTAAAAATATTACTGGAGTTAACAGTGTAAATATGGAGCAGGTAAAAGTAGTGCCTGGGCCTGAATCATAGATATAGCCACTAATTAATTTCCAACTCGTCAGATATAGTAGCCAAGCTAGAAAGTTATATAAGTAACTTTCTATGTAATAACATAACTGTTTATGTTTAGCAAATAAAATGTATTGGCATCTGTTCCTGACGAGTTTTTTGCTTAATTTGTTCTTAAATAACTCATCATGTTTAGTGATTTCAATCCCTTTTTAGAAATACTAATAACAGCCCCCATAGGATATGTAGCAATCGTTATTCTGTTGCGAGTATCAGGTAAGCGAACCCTAGCTAAATGGAATTCTTTTGACTTTGTGGTTACCATTGCCCTTGGTTCAGTTCTAGCCAGCATACTTTTATCTACAAAAGATGCCTTTGGTAAAGCAATTTTGGCATTTGCCCTGCTAATATTATTTCAATACGTTATTACCTGGATCTCGGTGCGTTCTTCAATTATCCAAAAATTGATTAAAGCAGAACCAGCAATGCTGCTTTATCGAGGAAAAATGCAGCGAGAGATTATGAAACAAGAGCGTGTTGCCGAAGGAGAAATATTGGCAGCTTTACGTAGTAGTGGTTTATCGGCAGTAGAAGATGCTGATGCTGTAGTCTTAGAAACAGATGGAAGCTTTAGCGTTATTCAAAATCTTGACGACAGTTCGGCTTCTGCTCTCAAAGATGTTCGGGAGTTCGATCGCACTAAAATGGCTCGTGCAAATTAGAAATTTAAAAATGTTGATTGTTTAAAATAATGAAACTTTGGCTATATTACCTTTTTGCCTTTTTTGGTATTATTCTTGTACGATACTTTTTGGTTGCAGGAGGAACTTATTGGTTGTTCTATTCCTCTAACCACAAGTCTTTGGTCAAAGGATCTGTAAACCTTAAATCTCCAAGTCGCAAGTTAATCAAACAAGATATCACCCTATCTATTATCACTACGGCTGCCCTAGCTATTTGTGCTGCCATGGTAATGACCGTTTATGATTCTGGTGCTACTCGTATATATGGATCGGTTGATGAATATGGAGTGTGGTATCTGATTGCCAGTTTTCTAGGCGTGATTTTGCTACAGGATACCTGTTTCTATTTTTTTCATCGCGGATTTCACCATCCCCGATTATTCAACTGGCTGCATCGTGGACATCATTACTCCAAGCATCCTACACCGTGGACATCTTTTGCTCTTGATTTTCCTGAAGCACTTATTCAGGGACTATTTTTAGTGGCGGTAGTTTTTATAATTCCCCTCCATTTTGGTGTTTTGACTTTACTGCTAATCACTATGACTATTTGGGCATTGGTTAATCATCTTGGTTTTGAGCTATTCCCTCAATTTCCTCAGCATTGGCTAGGCAAATGGCTAATTAGTTCAGATCATCATTCTTTTCATCATCGCCACTACGCTCAACATTACGGACTTTATTTTACCTTTTGGGATCGTCTGCTAGGCACTAATTAAAGCAAATAAAATTTTTAATTTAATACAATCTGAGGATATATAGAACAATGAACAATTTTTTTAAAGACGAAACTGTACAATCTGAGTCTTACAATAACGATGTAGACAAAATACAGGCAGAAATACGAGAAAATTATCAAATTTCCCTGCTAGAAGAAAAATTAGTCGTCAAACGTCGCCAACTCAAAGTAGGGGAAGTTATTGTTCGCAAAGAAGTGGAAACGCGGATGGTACATCTACCTATTCGTCGTGAAAAGCTAATTATAGAAAAAGTAGGCGTAACAAATGAGTACTTGACAGAGATTGATTTAGGAGAAGGGGAAATTAACGGCGTTAAGTTTAGTGAGTTGAGCAATACGAATGATATTTACCAAGTACAAAGTGGTTTTGTTTCTCTAGAGGCGGTTAAACAGCTATTAGCTAAGATTGATGATTTTAAAGATCAGCCTAAGGATCGCTCTAATCTTAAAAATGTAAAAGTACGCCTAGAGATAATTACCGATAATTCTCAATCTCAACAAACTTTTCAAGATCTTTGCGATTCTATGGATAGTTCTTTTAACTAAATAAAAGCCGTAATTAACTAAGAGCAGAAACTTAAAAGCAATAGTATTTGTATGCAGTTAATAACTATAAATACTGTTTATTGTATCTATGGATAGAAATTTTTGCTTTTTTTTCTTGATATCATCAATAGCATACAAAGGCGGGAATGCTTTTAGCTGATTTAGTACAGGGAAAAGAAAACCCTAATTAATTTTTTTATTTACCGTGAGCGAGACGGGTGAGTCGAAAAGCTTACCCTATAATCTTTTGAAAGCGATCGCCTTTAAATATAGCAATCGAATTATTGATAGTGAATCAATCGAGCAACCGAGAAAACTCTTTAGCAATTAGCCAGTAACATTCGCAGGCATGAGCTTCTAGCTTTTCGTGAGAGACAATACGTATCAAGCCACGTTGATAGTGAATAATGTCTGCTTTTTTAAATTTGTTAGCTACTTCGGTTACACTAGTACGGCGCACTCCCAACATTTGCGAGATAAATTCTTGAGTTAACCCGAATTCATCTTGTTGAAGATTGTCTCGTAGCATGAGCAACCAACAAGCAAATCGCTGCTCAAGGTTGTGATAGCGATTACAGGCAGCAGTTTGACCAACCTCGATTATTCGAGCTTGAGTGTAGCGCATCAGCAGACATTTTAACGCTCCTTGACGATCTAACTCGGCTTTTAAATGTTCGGCAGCAATTCGATAGCCATTGCCACCCACCTGAACTACAGCGGTAGAGTTTGTATAACCACTATTCAAGATAATTGGCAGTCCCACCATGCCTTCATTGCCAATGATTCCAATCTCCGTTGTTGAACCGTCTTCCATAATCGCCACGGTAGAAACAATTGAGTGAGAGGGAAAGTAAGCATATTTGTAGTCTTCTCCAGCCTGATAGAGAATTTTATTTTGAGTTAGCTCTACTGGCTCTAAATGGGGATAAAGGCGTTGATAATCTTCGGTTGGTAGAGCGGCTAATAGCCGATTGACTGGCTTGCTCAAATTTGATGAGGACAATTTGTATATATCTCAAAATTTTACTAGCCTTAGCTAGGTCAACTAATACTAAATCATTTTGGACAAAATGATTTAGTATTTTTTATTTTGGCGTTGCTGAATGATTAGTAATTTGAGCGATCAAAAACGAACTTATTAGCGTTAGTTAATCAGATATACCAAGACAAATAACACCAACCAAATTACATCAACAAAGTGCCAGTAAATCTCTGCTGCCTCTACGCCAAAATGACTACCACTAGAATAGTGTCCTTCTTCACGCGATCGCCATAAGACACAGAGAATTAATAATACTCCTGTCATCACGTGCAAACCATGAAATCCAGTTAAGACATAAAAGCAACTGGCAAAAAGGTTAGTAGTTAAACCAAATTCAGCATGAGAATACTCATAAATTTGTCCAGCTAAGAATACTGCGCCCATAGCTGCGGTGATGCCAAACCAAGTTTGTAACCCTTTTACGTCGTTATTTTTAAGAGCAGTTTGTCCTCGGTGCATCACAAAGCTACTGGCTACGAGGATCGAGGTATTAATAATGGGAATTAATAATTCTAGTTCTGGCATACCTTCAGGAGGCCAGACTGGCATAATCGCTCGATAGATGAGCAACGCAGCAAAAAAACCGATAAAGGTCATGCTATCGGAAACTAGAAAGATGTACAGACCAAACATTCGATAATCGGGATGTCCGTGATGCCCATGTTCTGCCTCTTGTTCTGAGGAGATCGCTATTTGTGATTTATTATCTACGGTTGAACCTTGCATATTAAATTAACTAATTTTGTTCTAATTAATTGACTGGGGCTATTGGTGATTATTAGTCGGTTGTCAGTAGAAGGAAAAAAAGAGGGGATTGAATTTGATGAAGAAACAAATTACTTTACTATTGCTTTGATCCCTTCTCCCTCTTACCTGCCTTCTGCGGTTACGGCTGCTAACATATCTTCTACGTCTTCATCCCCGTCAATACTTTCGATATCTACACCATAATCATAAGGTCCTGCCCACAAAACAGGCTCTTCTTCAAAGTTTTCAATGATTGGTGGAGAAGCAGTTTGCCATTCTAGAGTTAAAGCACGCCAGGGGTTGCGACCAGCTTTTTCTCCTTTATACAAACTCCAAATAATATTGATAATAAAGGGGAAGGTAGATAACGCTAGGATATATGACCCTATAGTACAGACCATGTTGAGAGTCTGAAATTGGGGATCGTAAAGGGCAATACGACGATTCATACCCTGCAAACCCAACTGGTGCATGGGTAGAAAGGTAATGTTGAAGCCGATAAAGGTCATGATAAAGTGAATTTGACCCAGGGTTTCATTAACCATGCGCCCAGTCATTTTAGGAAACCAATGATAGACCGCCGCAAACAAACCGAATACAGAACCGCCAAAGAGAACATAGTGGAAGTGAGCCACAATAAAATAAGTATCGTGGACATGAATGTCAAACGGCACAGCAGCCAACATCACTCCGCTTAAACCGCCAATGAGGAAGGAAGAAAGAAAACCTACGGCAAAAATAAAGGCACTGTTAAGGCTGAGTTTTCCACCCCAAATAGTTGCACACCAGCTAAATACCTTAATTCCTGTAGGCACAGCAATAATCATGGTGGTTGCCATAAAGAACATCCGCAGCCAGCCAGGAGTACCACTGGAGAACATATGGTGCGCCCAGACAATTAATCCTAAAAAGCTAATTGCCAAACTAGAATAGGCGATCGCTCTGTAGCCGAAGACTGGTTTACGAGCATGAACTGGCAAAATCTCGGAAATCGCGCCAAAAAAGGGCAAAATCATAATATATACGGCAGGATGGGAATAGAACCAGAACATATGCTGGTAAACTATGGGATCGCCACCCCCCGCAGGATTGAAAAATGCTGTTCCTGCCAGAAGATCGAAAGAAAGCAGGATCAAAGCTGCCCCTAATACAGGGGTACCAATCAAGATTAAGCCTGAAGTTGCTAACATTGACCAGCAAAACAAGGGCATACTGTGAATGTCCATATCGGGCATCCGCATCAGCAAGATAGTGGTAACAAAGTTAATTGCTCCCAACATCGAAGATGTTCCCAAGATCAAAATACTCAGAATCCAAATTTCTTCTCCCGATTTACCACTTATCAAACTCAAAGGTGGATAAGAAGTCCAGCCAGCTTGAGGCGCACCGTTAAAAAAGCTACTCAGCAGTAAAATACCGCCTGGGGGGATCATCCAGAATGCCACGGCATTAAGACGGGGAAATGCCATATCTTCTGCCCCAATCATTAGCGGAATCAAATAATTAGCAAATGCTGCCCCCGCAGGGATAATCCACAGAAACAACATAATTGTTCCGTGCATAGTCAAAAGCTGATTATAAAATTCGGGTTGCACAAAATCAGGGTCGGGGGTAGAAAGTTCAGTCCGCATTACCTCGGCTAATGCGCCACCTATAAAGTAGAAAAGGAAAGCAGTAGTTAAATATTGAATACCAATTACTTTGTGATCGGTACTAAAGCCAAAGTAATCTTGCCACTTTCTTTGGGGATGTTCATCATGTCCGTCTACTGTAGTCGGAGCATTTCTTTCTAGTGTTGTACTCATTCTGTATGTAATTTATGAAATCTGATTTATCTTTTTTAGATAGCTATTAGCTTTTTTATTTGTCTTTCGTAAGTCTGGTTAGCGACCAGCTTTGATGATTACAAAATACTTATTACTAAATTAAGTAGCGTAACCTAACAAAACTAAGGCTTCAACTGTGCTAAAGCATTTGCATCTACTCCAATATCTTTAGCATAGGGTGCTAAAAATTTGGCATCAGTATTAAGTGCGGGATTCATGGCTACGGATTCATTGCTGTCACTATTCATAGCAAAAGTATTTTCTTGAATCCACTTTTGATAGTCTTCTTCACTATCTACATAAAGCCGAGTTTTCATTCCGCCATGATATGCGCCGCAAAGTTCGGCACACACTACAGGATACTGCCCGACTTTATTGGGTGTAAAGACCAGCTTAGTTTCCCTACCAGGGATCACGTCCTGTTTGATCCTAAATTCAGGCAGCCAGAAGGCATGAATTACGTCCCCCGCCGTCATGTTTAAAGCCACAGGGCGATCGACAGGAACGTGTATTTCTCCTGAAATTACGCCACTTTCTGGATAGGTAAATATCCAGGCGTACTGAATACCGTTAACCTTTACTTCTAGAGGGTCTATACCTTGATCGGAGTCAGGAGAAACGCCTAAACCTAAAGCTATGTTTTGTCGGTCGGGATTTAGTGCTACTAACTGTGAATGATGATGAGCATGGGCTAACTGAGGTCCAGAATCTCCTGCTGCCATCGGATCTAATCCCCCCATACGGTTGTATATTTCAAAACTGTAAATGGATAAGATAAAGACAATTACTGTAGGTATGGCAGTCCAGACAATCTCTAGAGGAACATTGCCCTCTATGGGTGGCCCATCAGTGGTGTCGCCTTTTTGTCGACGGAATTTAAACAAGGAGTAGACCAATACTCCTTCTACTAGAAGAAATAAACCAGTAGCAATGGTCATCATGAAATTAAATAGTTCATCTACATCTCCTGCATCATTAGATGCTGCTGTAGGAAGAAGCCCATGATTTTGTCCGTACCACAGACTAATTAAAGTCATCGCAATTCCAGCGATGAGAGTGATTATGTTACCAGGAATATTCACGTTGATAGATTTTGGGTAGTGTTTTCAAAAAGTCAGTGCCAGCCGATCGTCTCTGAGGGTCTGACTTATTTACAATTTACGACTTATGGATAGAAATTGTTGATAGAAATAATACTAAAATTTCAGCTACAAAATATTCTTTTGTCTACTATTAGGTTAGACCAAATTGCCAGAGGATAGGCAAATATAAAGCTTAAGTTTCTACTATTGGACTTAATTCTTTAGCTTTTATTCGGGATCTATTTAGATCCATGGCAATGGGGTTAGTCTATAGGTTTGCTTTTGTCAGGAAAATTTTATTTTTTCTTTATAAAGGAAAGCTTCTATTAGAGAATTTACTAACTTAATCTGAAGAATATCTAAAATGATCGGACTATCAGAAAAAGGTCGTTAGAGTATAAGTAGAGGAAAGTAAGACAAAACCTAGAAAAAAATAATAATTTATAGTTTGAAATTCAAGCGAACAGTCTTATAAGTTTAGCAAAGTTTTCTTTCATTTAATTAGTCAAGTGTGCTATGACAGAATCAATTTTTCAACCACAAACCAGCAAAAGAGAAGAACTTCCTCAACCCCAGATCTGGATTCGCCGTTTAGTTTGGAAAATTGCGATCGCCACACTGCTTTTGATGGCTGTAGGTAGTGCTACTAGGGTAATGAACGCGGGGTTAGCTTGTCCAGACTGGCCTTTATGTTATGGTCAGCTTGTGCCAACTAGGCAGATGAACCTCCAGGTGTTTCTAGAGTGGTTTCATCGTTTAGATGCTGCTTTGATTGGAATTAGTGCGATCGCCTTATCTGGTTTGTCCTGGTGGTATCGTCGCCTATTGCCAAAATGGCTGCCTTGGGCTGCTACCTTTGCCCTATTTCTGATTGTTTTCCAGGGTATTTTAGGCGGACTTACAGTTACTCAGCTACTACGCTTTGATATTGTTACAGCACATTTAGGCACAGCACTATTATTCTTTACGACCCTAATTATTATGGGAACTGCTCTGCTACCTTACCAGGGAACAAAAACCGCAGGAAAACTAAGTTGGTTAGGCTTGAGCGCAGCAGTTTTGGTTTATCTACAAAGTATTTTAGGGGGTTTAGTCGGCTCCCGTTGGGCATTGCATCAGTGTTTTGGAGGTTCTCAACTGTGTAATATCATGAATGCCCATATTTTGGGAGTTGTGCCACCTACTTTGGCAACAGTTGCCTTAGTTTGGTTTGCTAGAAAAACTCCTGGTTTACATAGAAGTTTACGCATACTAGCCAACGCAGCAGCAGCCATAGTCAGTCTGCAAATTTTATTGGGCATTGCCACTTTTAAACTGCACCTTCAGGTTGAGCCTTTAACAGTTACTCATCAGGCAGTAGGTGCAAGCTTGCTGGGAGTATTAGTAGCTTTCACGGTGCTAGCTATACGGGACAAGAAACAGGCGATCGCTCAATAAAATCAAAAATACTTTACACATAGTCACAATAAATTAAAGGAAAAATCATAATGACAGGGACAAGTCTAGCCCGCCAAAATCAAAATTTAGCTGAAGTGGTCAAAAGCTATTATCAGCTAACTAAACCCCGTATTATTCCCTTGCTGCTAATCACTACGGCTGCATCAATGTGGATTGCTTCTGAGGGCAGAGTAGACCCAATTTTACTATTAGTTACTTTATCAGGGGGTACATTAGCAGCAGCTTCGGCTCAAGTACTCAACTGCATCTACGACCAAGATATTGACTACACCATGACGCGGACAAGAAAGCGTCCAATCCCTTCTGGTAAAGTCCAGCCTCGTCACGCCTTAATTTTTGCTGCCGTATTAGGCATACTTTCATTTTCTTTGCTAACTTTATTTGCTAATTTATTGGCAGCATTATTAGCAATGTCTGGCATTATCTTTTATATGCTCATTTATACCCATTGGCTAAAGCGACACACGACTCAAAACATTGTCATTGGTGGTGCTGCGGGGTCAATTCCACCTTTAGTTGGTTGGGCTGCGGTCACAGGCAGCTTAGGCTTTATTCCTTGGCTGTTATTTGGCATTATCTTTCTCTGGACACCTCCCCATTTTTGGGCTTTGGCACTGATGATCAAAGAAGACTATGCCGAAGTAGGAATACCAATGTTGCCCGTAGTCAAAGGTGAAGCAGAAACTGTTAAGCAAATCTGGGTTTATACTTTGTTGATAGTTCCCTGTAGCCTGTTATTAATGTATCCTGTAGGTAATTTGGGTATTGTTTATGGCGCGATCGCAACTTATCTCGGCTACAAGTTTATCTACAAGGCTTGGGAATTAAAAAAAGATCCAACTAGCAATCAATTAGCGCGGGGAATGTTTAAGTATTCGATCTTCTACATGATGCTATTGTGTGTGGCAATGATTATTGATACTTTACCTCTAACTCATCAGTTAATAGGCATGGTGTTTACCTGCGGTGGATAATTTTAAAACTACCTAGTGTCGATCGATAGATTATAAACTACCCCTTATCAAACTATTTATTTGCCACTTACCTAAAAACTTGGAACTGCATCTAAGCCAAAAGCCCTAACGAATAAGTTTGGGGCTTTTGGCTTAAGATTTAGTTTTAAGAAAAACCGATAGTTGTTAATACTGATAAAGTGATAATTGAAGATAGTTTCATGATCTTGTTCCTATAAATTAATTTTAGTTTTGAATCATTCTTTGCTTGATTCAATTACCATATTCAATCAGTTCACTTAAATGATGATTAGGGAGATCTGAAGAAGCAATAAGATATTGCTGGAAAAAACTATAGTCATTCTAATTAATTTCCGTACCTTCTAATTTATCATTGAGAGGTAGTAGGTAGTAGGTAGTGATATTCATCTTTATCGTATGGTTTTTATTTGGAATAACTATAACTAACAAATCAGCAAATATTAATGTAGATAATTTACGATTAAACAAGTCTAAACTCTTTGATAAACTCAACAGGAATTACCAACAGCGATCGCATTATCTGGTATATCTAATGAAGCAGGAAAACAGCTATAGCCTTTAAGAAGTTGGGCAAATGTAGTTTCTGGCAGATAATAAGATCGGACTCGATCGTCATAACACAACAGGCAGTGATTGTTTTCTACTGCATTTTAGCCGCTCAATTTTATTTTATAATTCTGATAAAACGATCGCCTAAAAACTAAAGATTTTCTGAAAATTACTTTGCTTCTTTCGTTGGTGCTTGTTTCTTTTCCGTTTTAGCTGGCTGACTAC
Organism: Waterburya sp.; assembly: GCA_965218345.1. GTDB lineage: Bacteria > Cyanobacteriota > Cyanobacteriia > Cyanobacteriales > Xenococcaceae > Waterburya. Next base: position 1,192,668 of record CBDCKS010000002.1, on the reverse strand, counting down.
CTTCCTGCTGTTTAATTATTTTCAAAATACCCGCATATTCTTTTTGCTCTGGGTAATATTTAGCCAGTTTTTCTAAAGTAGGAATAGCTTTTTTAGGATCTGTTTGCATATAAATTTGAGCTAATCCTTGAAGGGCGGTAACATTTTTAGGTTCTCGTTCTAATACCTTTTTATATCCTTCAACCTGCATTTGCATTTGTTTTTCTGCTAAGGCAGGATCTTCGGTAGTTTGGGGATTTGAGGCGGTAGAACTATTCTGACTAAAAACACTGGCTAAAGCGATCGCTAGTGTTGAGCCAGCAAACCCTAAACCCATCACCAAAGTTACAACACGCAGCAAAGTCTTACTTTTTTTCTCTTGATTTTTCTTCTTCCTCATATTTTCTACCTGTAGACAGACAATAACCTAATTAATTCCTTATTCCTTATCATTTTATGCTTTATCTTAAAGCTTATCTCCAGGTATGAAACGCCAGTACGCCTCCTGCAAATCCTAATAAACAGAAGATAGTTAAAATCAACGTACCAAGCCAACGATTGTATCCTGCCAACTGTAGGTCTAGCTTAAATAATAAGGCTGCTGCCACAAATACTAAAAATCTGGCAAAGTAATCTACTCGCTGCACAATTAGAGCAAATGCGAATGCTCCCAGCAAAATTGACATAAAAGCTCTAGTGTCAGATTTTAACCAGCCATCGAGACTACTGGCGACCAAGGATATAGGGGAGATAAAAAGAACCACCAAAAATAAAATATTGACGATCGCCGCACCATAGATAAGGACAAGGTGAATGTCTTCAGTGAGCATGCTAAGTATAGCTCCTCGCTCAAGTATTTTGTCGATCCATGAGCTATACATCCATCCTTCAACACCGTAAGTTAATAGTAATATTATTAGAGAAAGCTTAGGGATTTTTTTTGACCAAGCCATTAAAAATAATCAAAGGTAATTGACAGTCGATCATCAGCAGCTAACACATTATAATGCAACCACAAAATTACCAATTACCAATTACCTATTTAGTATTAATTAACGCTAGATAAAAGTTAAGCAAACTAAGCCATGCTTTGAATAATATAGTCAAAGTAAGGGCTGGCTTCTTGAGCGTCTTCTTTACTTAAAAGATCGAGAGATGCCTTTTTTAGACAGCGAATAGCATCAATCATTCCAGGTACAGGGACTTCAAGGGAGTTGTACATTTCTCTAACTCCAATCAAACCAGACTTTTCAATCGGATCTTTGTCTCCTGCCATCACACCATAGGTAACTAGGCGTAGATACCAGCCAAAATCTCTGAGACACTGGTTGTATTGTTTTTGTCCAGAGGCATTACCACCTTGAGAACGATATTCAGGATGTAACTTAAAAAGCTCTTTTCCTGCCCGATCGACGATTTTCTTTTCGCTATTGGCTAAAGTTTCAGCGATACGGACACGCTTTTCACCTGTAGTTAAAAAGTTTTTGATGCCTTCTAGCTCACCGCTACTGGGGTAGCGTAGTTCGTCATCTGCTTTTAAGATGACTTGACTAACTATGCTCATAATATCTGAATAGATTTAATTAACTTTAATATCTTTAGTATCTCAATAAAGAGAAATCATTGGCAGGAGGAAATGCTGGGATTTCCCTAGCTTATTTCAACTCCCGTGTTGGCAATAATATCTTGCCATTCCTTGGTAGACAAAGGTTGATTTACTATATTAATCTTAAAAGTTGCCTTTGCTGCCTCGGTTAAGTTATGTATTATCTTAACAGCAGAGCAGTTGTTTTGATGTCTGGTTGACCGATCTTCTGAAGATAGGAAAACCTCCAATAAATTTTCTGATAAAGGGCTGGTAAAGACCTTTTTGTATAGCTTGGGGTCTGTATTGAGAATCATTGAGCCGTGTTGTAAAACGGTCTTACCACGACGCAATTGCGCGCTACCAATTACCTTATTCCTTCCAGGAGTGACCAAATCTGAACCTGTGGCTGTAGCAAAACAATTTTGTTGCTGAATGTATTCTTTAGTCGCCGTTCCGTAATCTAAGTTTACACCAAGCGATCGCCAGCCAGCAATTAAAAACTCACAAATTTGTTTATATACTTCTAACCGTTTACCAGGAGGAATAGAAGTTACTATCATATAGGTTAAATCTCCCTGATGTAGCACTGCCCTACCGCCTGTGGGACGACGGACAATATCGAGAGATTTTCCTTGCCAGGTCAAATCATTCCATCTACTAGGATAATCCTTTTGGTGATAACCCAAAGAAATAGCAGCAGGTTGCCAAGTATAAAAGCGCAACACTCCATTGTAGGAAGTGTTGCCAGAGCGAATTGGAGGATGCTTATTTTGGCGATGCTGTTCTAACAAATAGCGATCAATCGCCATCTGCGTCTCTCCTGATGCCACCACAGGAGGTATAAAACGCCAAGTATTCACATTAATTGACAATTGATAATGGACAACGGCTATAGCTTAATTAATAGGTTGGGTTAGTGTTTAAACCTTCTAGCAAAATATGCTAACTAAAAAAGCATAACCTAATAATATTTGTGTAGTTTCTCAGTCAAGAAATTTATGAACCACCAAATTCTTCTTTGAGGATTTCATCATTGTCATCGGCAATATTAGCAACCAGGGTAACCAAACGCGAAATTTCTCCTGGATACATATCCGCAACCGTACGTTGAGCCGAAGCCATGACTTTATTGTCATGAATACTAAAGCAAGTTTCAAAAGTACCTGTCCAGTTCATTTCTAAAAGGCGGCGCATCAATCCAGGTTCATCTTTAGCGGGTAAATTTAGCAAACTAGACCAAACGGTTAAAAGATCTTCATCGCTTTCTCCTGTAAGCTGAACAAAAACCTCGACACTGCCGTAATTAAATTTCCACAGACTTCCTTCGGTGGTGTGATTTACCATTGCTGTATTATCCTGATCGAGGCTAGAAATCACAGTTTCGATAACTTCTTTATGACTAGATTTTTCTTCCATTAAATCATCCACAGCCTTGGCGGTGTCTACTTCTAAATTGGAAATTTGCTCGATCATGATAGCTTTCCTAATATTTTAATTAATGCCGACATCGTGAATCTAGCACCAAGTATTGATAATTGCTAATTTTGGATCTCTTTATTGCCATGAGTAGTAATATCTCTCATTGTACTCATATTTACATCAAGCGTATAATAAGAGTCTGATTCTATAGATAGATGTTTACTTAGTACCTTAGCCATAATGCTAGATTAAGAAGTATAAATGCTTAGTTGCGCTAACTTTGAGAAACTGAAACTTTTTTCACAGCTAGAGGTTAAGCAATTACTGCAACTGAATAGGTAGCCGTGGCATAATACAAATTTAAATTGAAATAAGAGGACTCATATGAGCGATATACAAGAACAAATACAAAGAGAAAGAGAATCTGCTAGGCAAGTTTGCAGCACTGAAGGAGATACTTCAGGAGAATGCGCTGCTGCCTGGGATACGGTAGAAGAACTATCAGCAGAAGCATCCCACAGAAAGCAAAAAGTTCCCCAAAAAAGCTCTCTAGAGCAGTATTGTGATGATAACCCTGATGCTTTAGAATGCCGAGTTTATGAAGACTAGTAACATAGTCTACTTTGGGTCAACTTAGAATCTAAGGTTGAATAATTATTAATTAAATTGGGTGAGAATAGATCGTATTCTCATCTTTATTTTTGGCTATATATCTGAATTACAAAAAGCAAGATTGTTCCTCTGTAAGGTAACGTTGACTTTGAGCGATTGTTGATGCACTCTTAGAAATAATCTGGAGTTGTTTTAAGCTCAGGCGCAAATAAATAGTAGTAGACACAATTTCGGCAGAACAATAATGGATATTTGGTTTAGACCTTTAGTATGGATGGACTATCGCCTGGGAGTATTACTGGCGGTAATTGTTCCTTTTGTGCTGTTAATTTGGGCTTTGTTCCAGAAACAAGAAGCCATGCAAAGATTACTGATTATCTATTGGCGAGTTACTAGCTTGTTAATGATTACAGTTTATTTATTAATTCCTGATTGGAAAATTGGGTTTATCAGTGGTTTTGCTGCTCGTGTTTTAATCCCTATTTCTTTGTGGTTTTGGGTAGATTTAAATGAAGAAATTCGCGACATACCCCAAAGTCTCCTTAAGCTAGTTTTCACTTCCTGGCGTTGGGCAATGACTGGCTATTCTATTTTAGGTGCGATCGCCAAAGCTTTTTTTCTTCCCTGTGGTATATCTGATACTAGAATGAAGACTTCTTTCTGCCAAGTTTGGTTGGAAGCACCTCAAGCCTATCGCGACTTTTTCCATACTAAGTCTGGAAATGAAGGTTTTCTTGGCTTTTTGGGCGCAGTTGGTTTAGTAATTTATATTATTTACCTAGCCTATTTTGTGCTAATTCGTCTAGGTAAACAAGGACGATCTGCATTAGAACAATAATAATTAAAAAAGTTGCACTTAAAAGCTTACAGCTTAGGCTTAGAGCTATATTATGTCTGAATCTATTGGTCTACGCCTAGAAAAATATACCCTCAAGCAAAAACAAGAAGTGTTACTGGTCAACTTAGAAACAGCTTTTGGTGAGCCAGATCTAGTGATGATCTTTGCTGGTTTTTCTAGTTCTTTGATGAGAGAGACTGCTTTTGATCCTGATGTTCCAGTAATTGCTGCCGATTCTAAAATTATTTCTATAGATCGTCTGGTTGCGCCCTACAACCCAGATAACCCTCAATACATTGCCACTGGATTAACCTGGGAAGCGATGCAGAATATTTTAGAAAAAATTAATTTTTAAAAACTCCAGCATATTTTTGAAAAGTAATATAACGTGCTTTTGCTTGAGAAAATTTTACTGTATTGTTGAGTTTTATATGCCAAATCTTTATGAACAGTTCACTAAACATTTACACCTAAAGTAAAAAATTTAACCCAAAATTTTAATTTATCTCTTACTTTATAGAATAAACCCGATCGCTAAAGGCAAAAATTAGACTAAATAAATTTTTGCTAACTTATAAATTTTTTTCAGAGAACAAAGCTACTATCATTTGCTATTTAGGAGTACATTTGGTGTGAGTAATTTTGCCAAAACTATATTAGATACGAGTCAGTTACCCCAAACACCTTTATTTGGTACAGATGGAATTCGTGGCAGGGCAGGAGATATTTTAAACGCGCCTTTTACTCTTCAATTGGGTTATTGGGCAGGAAAAGTACTAGAAGAAGCTGCCAAAAACAAAGGTCCAATAATAATTGGACAAGACTCTCGTAATTCTAGCGATATGCTATCGAGTGCGATCGCAGCAGGATTAACTTCTGCGGGATTAGAAGTCTGGCAATTAGGCTTATGTCCTACTCCCTGTGTTGCTACTTTGACCAGCAAAAGTGAAGCAGTAGGAGGAATTATGATCTCTGCCAGCCATAATCCGCCTCAAGATAACGGGATCAAATTTTTTGGCAGAGAAGGAACGAAATTGGCTGATAGCTTAACTCAAAAAATAGAGGCGCACCTCAGAAAAAATCATTTACAAGACGAGGTAAACGTAAACTGGGGCAAAACTTACTATCGTCCAGAATTAGTTAAGCAATATGTTCAGGTACTTAAAACATCTTTACCTAAAAATTTAGATTTTCAAGGAATGCGAATTGTCTTAGATTTAGCTTGGGGGGCATCTGTGGAAGTTGCTCCCGCTATATTCCAGGAATTAGGGGCAGAGGTGATTAGTCTTCATTCCTTAGCCGATGGCGATCGCATTAACGTCAACTGTGGTTCAACTCATCTAGACACGCTTAAGCTGGCCGTTAGAGAGCATCAAGCTGATTTAGGATTTGCCTTTGATGGAGATGCCGATCGAGTAATGGCAATTGATAGCCGAGGCAGAATAATTGATGGGGATTATATCCTCTATTTATGGGGCGATAAACTCAAGCAACAACAGCAGCTACCAGATGATTTAATTGTGGCAACCGTGATGGCAAATCTTGGCTTTGAGCGCGCTTGGCAAGCTAAAGGAGGCAAAATGCAGCGGACGGCGGTAGGAGATCGCTATGTTCAAGCGGCGATGTGGCTTACAGGAGCAATGCTGGGGGGAGAACAGTCGGGACATATTCTTTGTCATCATCATGGTGTTTCGGGTGATGGAATTCAAACCGCATTACATTTAACTTCTTTGGTATGCCAATCAAATACATCTTTAGCCAATCTAGTAGATAATAGCTTCCAAACCTATCCCCAAATTTTGCGTAACGTAATAGTTGAAGATCGTGAACGTAAGAGTAAATGGCAAGAATGCGAACCTGTGCAACAGGCGATCGCTCAAGCAGAAGCAGCTATGGGAGAACAAGGACGCATTTTAGTTCGTGCTTCGGGAACAGAGCCTTTGATCCGCGTAATGGTAGAAGCTGTCGATCGCAAGTTAACTAGTTATTGGACGGATGAACTAGTGCGAGTTGTAGAACAAAATTTGGCAGCAAAAGCTTGAAGAGATAAGGGATAAGCTAAAAAGTAACAAGAACAATAACAATCGACTAATCAAGGAGAACTAGATTGGAAGACGCATTATGTAGATGGAACAGTGATTCGCGCCCACCAACACGCAGCAGTCGGCAAAAAAGGGGGGCAGAATCGGAAAAACTAAGTCGTTTCCGTCACAACAGTTAGATTAAATGCGTAACGTCAGTCAATTAAATAGAACTGTCAGCATGATGAGCAGAAAATTGTTGCGCCAAAAGTTTGGTTGCATCTTCACTTTTGAGAGGTTTAGCAAAAAGATACCCTTGACCATATTCGCAATTTAAAGCCTTAAGAATATGCTGATGATTTTCGGTTTCAATACCTTCGGCAATTACGTCCATGTCTAACTTTTGAGCTAAAGTAATAATAATATCGACGATCGCTTTATCTTTATCTGACTGTTCCATTTGACGCACAAAAGATTGATCGACTTTTAGAGTATCCGCGCAAAACTGCTGTAGATAGCTTAAAGAAGAGTAGCCAGTACCAAAGTCATCAATACTCAATTTAATGCCCAGGGCTTTTAGTTGGTGTAGTAGGGCGATCGCTGCTCCTACATTATCCATCATTGCACTTTCGGTAATTTCCAGTTTTAGACATTGGGAATTGAGCTTGGTTTCAGCCAGTATTTGCTCTACCTGCTCTACTAAATCTGGTAAAAATTGATGACTAGAAAGATTAATACTAATAGTCAGTCTTGGTTGTGCGCTAAACTGCTGATGCCACTGATACATTTGCTGACAGGCTGTTCGTAAAATCCAGTCTCCTAAGGGAATAATTAGCCCTGTTGCTTCTGCTAAGGGAATAAATTCCCCAGGAGAAACAAAGCCTCTGGCAGGCGAAATCCAGCGTACCAAAGCTTCAAATCCAGCAATGCGATCGGTTTTAAGATTGATGATTGGCTGATAGTATAGTTCAAACTCCTGATTAGCTACTGCTTGCCTGAGATCGTTTTCTAACTGCCACTGGGCAACTGTTTCTAAGTGCATTTTGCAGGTAAAAATTGCATACTGATTTTTACCTATAGTTTGAGCGCGATCTTGAGCTATGTTGCTGTTTCTCAGTAGCTCTTCTGCTTGAATTTTTTCTCCTGAATGATGAAAGGCAATACCCAGGTTAGTAGAGATAACAATTTCTTGCTCTTGTATATTAAATACTTGAGCTAAATCTTTTTGGATTCGTTTAGCGATCGCGATCGCCTGCTCTAGATCTTTTAAAGTTAATAACGCCACGGCAAATGTAGCATTTCCTATCCTGGCTGGCTTATCTTGGGAGCGAATAGAGTTCTGAATGCGTTTTCCTGCCAAAACAATCAGGCGATCGCCTATTTGCTTGCCTAAGGTATCGTTAACGATTTTAAAACGTTCAATATCAATTGAGATAACTGCAATTAAAGGATTTTTGGGTTTGACGATAGATTGTTGCAGTAGAGTAAGTATTTGTTCTCTGTTAGCCAAACCTGTTAGCTCATCAACTAAAGATCGATAAAAAGTTTTGTGTGCCAAAATCACTCCAGTTGTACTTACTAAACCGATCGCCGAGGGAACAATCGGCAGCCACACCGTTGCTAAAAACCCACCAAAGCAAATTACTGATAACCCTGCTAAAGCAATAATTAAGCTCCCTCCCAAAGCTAAGGGGTGCTTGGTACGCCACACTAAAATCGCTCCCGTAATTGACCAAACCCAAATCCAGATAATTTCACCCCACTGAGGCAAAAATCTAAACAAAGGTTGTCGATCTAATACCGCGCTTAAAATTTGGTTAGCCATTTGAGCATGAATAGCTACTCCAGACATTTTTGCAGCACCATAGGGAGTTGAAAAGATATCTTTCTTACTGGGTGCTGTATAGCCGATTATAATAACTTTGTTCTCGATCCAACTAGGTTCAAAATTACCATTTAAAATTTGCGTAAAAGATAGTTGTCGAGCTATTGTTTTTAATGGTTGATATTTAAGTAATATCTGCGAACCAAAAACATCTGAATTAGATAATTGATAGCCTCCTGAGTCCGCTTTTAAAGTAGGAAAAACAGTTTGATTAAGCTTTAAATAATTTTGCTTAATTTCTAATGATGTATCCCTAGTATCTAAATAACTTTTACTTAACTGAAATCCAAATGAATACAGACGGCGATCTCCCATCTTCGCAGACATAAAATTGCGCCGAACTTTACCATCATCATCAAGCAAGAAGTTATTAAAGCCCACCCTTGCTTCTGGAACCTTTGGAGGTGCAGGAACACCATCATTTCGATTGACATTTTTAATGACAATTATGTTTTTTGCTGCCAATTGTTTTAGTAGTTCTTGATTTCCTGGTGGCTGAGCAAGATCGCGATATATATCCAAACCAATTACTTTAGGACTGTATTTTTGAAGCTTGGCAATTAACTTAGCAATCAGTTCATCAGAAAAAGTAGACTGTTGCCATGCTTGAATATCTGACTCAGTAATTTCTATTAAGGTTATTCGCAATTCTGGTAGATTTATTGGTTGCGATCGCCCGTCTTCAATTTTATCCCACCGCATCATCAAATCAAATACGGCTAGCTCAAAAAATTGCAAACTTCCAAACTGTCTAATAAGACAAATAACTAGAACCAAAATGCTAGTAATAAGTAAGCTGGAGCGAGAAGCTGACTTTAAGGTAAGATTTCTCAAAGTTTTACTAGTTAGTAATTTGAATTTAGCCATTAGATAGTTAGTGCAGTAAATTTAGCCAATGGCATCTTTAGTTAATAGATAGCAGTTCTAATTTTAATAAGGTAAGATTTTTATGCTTTGATCTTTAATTAGTGTAATTACTGACAAGATATATTTAATAATATTAAAGATATTATTAACTGTAAATCAGTAAAATAACGGATAACACAATAGTAGGCTGTAAGTTATACAGGTAAATATAACAAAGCTGCTATTCAAATATAATTTATAAAATATTATGTTGAAACTATTTCCAAGGCGTTTCTCAAAGCTGTATAAAATATTAAGTTTGACTTTATTGCTTAGTTCAGTAGCGTCTAATGCCATTGCCCAAGAGTCAGATTACAATGGTTTTCCTACAGGCGAACAAGAAGGGGGTGGAGTTAGAGGAAAAGTAAACAATTGTAGTTCTTATACTTCATATCCAGTTCCCCTAATTCCCCAAAATTCTCAAACTTTAACTACATCGGCTACACCAAAACTCTTTTTTGATGTTTCTGATATTCAACAAGCTGTAGATTTAGATTTTTTACTATTAAATCAAAACGATGAAATAGTTTATCAAGATTTACTCCAAGCTGACAATAAATCAGGACTTGTTAGCTTAAATGTATCTGATAAAAATAATTCAGATAGTTTAAAAATCAACGATAGTTATTATTGGTACGTAGTTCAAAAGTGTGAAGACACTGATAATCCCAAAATAGTTGCTAATGGTTCTTTAAAACGTATTGAACTAGAAGATAAGCTGATCCAAAAGCTAACTGGTGCATCTTTAGTCGAAAAAATTAATATCTATCGAGAGGCAAATATATGGCAAGAAGCGCTAGAGAATCTTACTCAATTAAAATGTAGTACTTCTAATGCCAGCATAACTAACAAACAGATAGAACAAATTACTAGTATGACCAATACATCTGTAGAATCTTTTAATAGTTTTTTAGATAGTTATTGCGCTACAAACCTAGAGGCAAAATCAATTGTAATGAAGTAAAATTGAGTTTTTTGTGAGCAGATATATAAGCAAGAAATTTGATGTTGACCGTCAATTTTACTTACGTATTTTCTCATAAGAAATATTGCTGTTTTTACTTCTATTGTTGTATGAAAATGATACTCAAATACCTTTTTGCTCTCAAAAAAATAACGAATAGACTGAATGTATTTTTAATTATCTTCCTAACTATTATTACTATAGTCAGTCTAGAATTAACCTTTTCTCCGCCAGCCATCTCTGAAAATGCAGTTAAGCAAAATTTATCAGCCAAACAGCTAGGCAAAATAATCAATAAAACAGAACATTCTTGGGAGTATAATTACGAAGATTATTTCCACAATAACTTTGCTAATCATTCTCAAACTGAAAAACAAGTAGCTAAACAACTAACCCAATTAAGCAAAGACACAGAAACAAATCCCGCAGTTATGTGGGCAGTACCCACACCAAAAAAACTATATCTACTGTTAATTACTCCAGGCTCAGAGCCAATAATTAAAGAGGTTGATGTCAGTGGTAAAACCTTAGCTAAAATTGTCGATAATTTTAACCAAACAATGGTTAGCTCTCGAAAAATCGACTCAAAATCTTACTTGCCTTCAGCCAAATTACTTCACAAATGGATTATAGAACCCATTGAGCCTGAGCTAAACGCTGCCAATATTGACACCCTGATGCTCTGTTCTGGATCTGGTTTACGTACTTTTCCCTTTGCTGCGCTAATGGATGGAGAGCAGTTTTTGATAGAAAAATATAGTTTAGTCAGACTGCCAGCACTAAGCTTGACTAATATTAGCTATACAGCTAACAAAGACAATCAGATCAGTGTTTTAGCTATGGGAGCCTCAAAATTTAATGATTCACCACCTTTGCCAGGAGTTGAGCTTGAAGTACCTACGATCACGCCCAAAACTTTTCCAGGAAAAGCTCTGCTAAATCAAGATTTTACTGTAAAAAACCTCAAGTCACAGCACAAAAAAAATAACTTCAACTTAATTCACTTAGCTACCCATGCTGAATTTAATCCAGGTGCAGCTAAGAATTCCTATATTCAATTTGATGATGCCAAAGTCGGCTTGAATGAGGTAGATAAATTGGGGTTAAACAATCCGCCCGTAGATTTGCTAGTACTGAGTGCTTGTAAAACCGCAGTAGGTGATAAAGATGCTGAATTTGGCTTTGCTGGTTTAGCTCTCCAGGCTGGAGTTAAATCTGCTTTAGCTAGTTTGTGGTCAATTGATGATGCGGGGACAGTAGCTTTAATGAGCGAGTTTTATCAGAATCTTAAGTCTGGCTCAATGAAAGCTCAAGCTCTTAGGGAATCTCAGATAGCAATGCTACAGGGCAAAGTATATGTTGAAGGAAATCAGCTAAGAAGCTCTAGAGGAGCAGTAAATTTACCAGCAGCCTTGGCTCAAACAAAAACCACTAACCTTTCCCATCCCTTCTATTGGGCTGGTTTCTCCATTATGGGCAATCCTTGGTAACAAATATACCGATGGTGTAGGTTAAGGGTAACAGGCTTATTACTTGCTATCTGCTATCTGCTACTTCTTTATTTATTCTTTATCTTTACTTCATCCCTCGCTATTCCAGTCGGGGATTTCTTTTTGGCGCGATCGCGCTACTACCAAAGCATTGTCACTAACATCTTGAGTTACGACTGAACCCGCTGCTACGGTAACGTTTTCACCCAAGGTAACAGGAGCAACTAAAACGCTATTTGAGCCAGTTTTAGCACCTTTTTTGATGGTTGTAGAATGTTTGTTTTTGCCATCATAGTTAGCGGTAATTGTACCTGCACCGATGTTTACGCGATCGCCTAAAGTCGCATCTCCCAAATAAGAAAGATGAGCCACGTTAGTATTTGAGCCGACGGTAGTTTTTTTAATCTCGACAAAATTACCTACACGACAGCTTTCACCTAGTGAAACGTCTCCACGCAAATGAGAATAAGGTCCAATTCTCGTATGGTCAGCAACCTCTGAATCTGTCACCACCGAATATAAAATGGTTACCCCAGAACCAATTTTGCTATTTTCAACTAGGCTACCAGGACCGATTTTGCTGCCTGTAGCAATGATAGTATTACCTCGCAAATGAGTTTGAGGTTCAATGATTACATCAGGCTCTAGTTGAACATTTTCACCGATAGTAATGCTGTCAGGATTGAGCATCGTTACCCCTGCTTTCATCCAGTCGTCTTTAATTCTTGCCTGCAAAACATCATAGGCAGCCGATAGCTGTAGGCGATCGTTGATACCGTTGGTTTCACGATAATCTTCGGCATCGTGAGCCATTACCGGAGAGAGATAATCAACAACTTCGGTTAAATAGTATTCTTGCTGATCGTTATTGGTAGAAAGCTTAGGCAATGATTCGGCTAGTTTTTGCCAATTAAAGCAATATATTCCTGCATTAACGCGACGGTTTTGTTTTTGGGCTGAATTACAATCACGGTCTTCTATAATGTGACTAACCAAATTATCGCCGTTACAAAACACTCGACCATAGCCTTGAGGATTGGGCAGGTTAGCGGTTAACAGAGTTGCTGCATTTTGCTTTGATTGGTGAGTGGCAACTAGCTGCTGAAGAGTTTCAGGACGCAGTAAAGGCGCATCACCATTTAAGACCAGCAAATCTCCCTCATAACCTTGGACATGGGGCATTAGCTGCTGTACCGCGTGACCAGTACCTAACTGCTCAGTTTGCTCGACAAATTCTATATTCTGACGATGACTCAAAGCTTGCTTAACTTTTTCTCCTTGATAGCCGATAATTATAATCTGTCGCTCTAAATCTAGTAAACTACAGCTATCAAGTACTCGTTCGACGAGAGATCGCCCTGCCAAAGTATGCAAGACCTTGGGTAAATCTGACTTCATTCGGGTGCTGCGCCCTGCTGCTAAGATTGCTACCGCTACCATGCTTTTAGAGATTAATTGTTTTTTATAAATCCGATTGGAGTATAGCTTTTAAGAGTGTGCTAGTCAAAATAAATTCTTCTATGATTTTTCTCATGAGGCGATCGCCAAGCGTATTTTGCTGTAAAGCGATCGCCTTCTCGAACGAGAGAGAGACTGATGGCATTATACAAAAAACGCCGTCAATTAATTCAAATGTCGCATCTTTCGCTTTACCCAACATTTGATATGTTTCTTAACGAAATTTTTAATATCGGTCATACTCTATAATAAATAGAACTTGAATTTGGTTGTTATTTTCATTTTCTCCCTACTTGCTCTCTCTCTATTCTCTTTCTTTTTTTGGTTCTAGCCTTCTTGTTCGTCTAAACCAGAGTTATTAGTTACTAAAGCTGTTTTTAAACTTTTTGATTTTATGCCTGCAAACTTTGAAGCAATTTAATTAGAATAAGTAAAAATAGCTGGCATTGATTTTTATGCTCAAAAGCTGATAGTTTATAGCCAATGATATTTGAAAGTTTTGGCTTACTAGAATGCTTCTATAATTCTTCTATTGTGAAGTTGGTGTTCTCATAAAGAATAATATGCCCGTCGTTAGAAATATTGGAACAGTCAATATTTAGGCAAAACACTTAAATAAAATAGTTTGATTAACAATTTCTAGATTTTCACATTAATAAATTACTAATGCCAAATAACTTTTACTAAACTCATTAAAAGCAGCTATATTGTTCATGAAGTATCAAAAAAGTTTCTCCGCCAACGAACGCCTCTCAGACATTGACTATTGGCGTAAGCAGCTCAAAAACATTGCTCCTATATTAGATTTTCCAACAGACAGAGTAAGGTCAGTATCGTCTAGTCTAGAAGCTCAAATTAATCTTCGACCAAGTGCTACTGGGCAAAATTTGTTGACAGTTGACCAAGGCTTAAATCAAGACTTAAAAAAAATTGCCCAACAAGAAAATGTTTCTCTGCCAATTATTTTGCTTGGAGCCTTTCAAGTTCTACTCTACCGCTATACAAATCAATCTGATGTTTTAGTTGGATACCCTAACCCGAATCTAGAAGACCCTACAGCACTTGAAATATTGCCAATTAGGGTAACAATTGAAGCCAAACAAAAGTTCAGTAAGTTACTAAAAATTATTCAGGCTCAAATTACAGAAGGGAGTAACTACTTAAATACAAGCACAGCAGCTATAGCGACAGCTTTAAATCAAGACTTTTTAGAATTTCCTGTATCTTCTTTATCTCAAATGTTGTTTAGGTTCAATGACGTATTTAAAATCTCACAAACTAAACCAACCAAGGCAATACCCGAACAGGAATTATTCTTAGACGTTACCGAAAAACCAAATCATTTGCTCTGTAGGTTTGAATACAATCGTCGTTTGTTTGATGAATCAACTATTGGGCGTATCTGTGATAACTATAAAGTATTACTTAAGTCAATTGCTAATAATTCTTATAGTTCAGTTGCTTCTCTGTCGTTACTATCAGCTACTGAAACAAAACAGGTTTTAAATGAATGGAATCAGACTCAAACACAATCTTTACCACAGTGCATTCATAAGTTGTTTGAAGCAAAGGTTCAGGCTTACCCTGATGCAGTAGCCATAATTTGCCAAGGACAACAGTTAACCTATAGCGAATTAAATATTCAAGCCAATCAGCTAGCTCATTATTTGCAATCTTTGGGAATTACCACAGGTTGTCTGGTCGGGTTATGTATAGAACGTTCTCTGTCTATGGTAGTTGCTGTATTAGGGATTCTTAAAGCAGGGGGAGCTTATGTTCCTTTAGATATCAGTAATCCTCCTGCTAGAATAGCCTTTATCTTAGAAGATGCCCAGATCAAAACATTATTGACTCAAGCAAGCTTACTGAAGAAAATTTCTACCGAAATCGAGCAGATTATTTGTGTAGATACAGATTGGCATTCAATTACTCAGCAACCCCAAAACAATTTAGATCAGCAGGTAAATCTTTGGGATCTAGCGCATATCGTCTACACTTCTGGTTCTACAGGCAAGCCTAAAGGGGTCATGCTAAGTCACAAGAACTTGAGTCATTATGCCCAATCAATGCAGTTAGCTTTAGATATAACCCCAGCAGATACTTATCTCCATCGTGGTTCAATTGCTTTGATAGTTTCAGCTAGACAGTTATTAATGCCTTTGGCACAGGGAGCGACTGCATTGATTGTTACAACCGAAGAAACAAGAAACCCTCTCGAATTTTTTGAAATAATTAAGCGTCACGGTGTAACTATTGTCGATCATGTTCCCTCTTTCTGGCGGAATTTTTGGGGCATTCTCAATCAGCAAGATCGAGATTATCGTCAGAACTTATTAGATAATCAGGTACGTCTTGTAGCAGCAGGAGGAGAACAGGTAACTCCAGAAATATATCAGTGCTGGCGGGAGACTTTTAAACCCGATGTTCAATTAGCTAATATCTATGGTCAGACAGAAGGGACTGGGGTTGTAACCTTATATAAAATTCCTGAGCAAATAGATCATCGTTTTAAGTCGCTGCCTGTGGGTAGTCCAATTCCCAACATGAGAGTGTATTTATTAGATGAAGATTTACAGCCAGTCCAAATTGGAGTAGCAGCAGAAATTCACATCAGTGGAGATGGAGTTGCTATGGGCTATCTTAATCGACCTGAATTAACGGCTGAAAAATTTGTCGATAATCCCTATGTAAAAGGGGAACGTTTATATAAAACTGGAGATTTGGGGCGTTATTTGTCTGACGGTACGCTACAGTTTTTAGGTCGGGTAGATCGTCAAGTCAATATCCAAGGATTACGCATTGAATTAGGAGAAATTGAAGCAGTACTATCCCAATCTGAATTAGTAGTAGAAGCTGCGGTAGTAGTGCGCGAAAATAAACTAGGAGAAACCTTGGCTGCTTATATTGTATCCAATAAAACTTACGCGCTTACAGGAGAAATGCTGCGGAACTATCTAGAGCAAAAGTTGCCAAGCTACATGATTCCTAGAGCTTTTATCATGGTTGATAGTTTTCCTTTGACCACCAGCGGAAAAGTAGATCGTCGTGCTTTATCTGAGCTTGATGTAGGAAAAGTAACTGAGGCAACTATTGCCTCTCGCGATCGCCTAGAATCAGAAATAATCGAGATGCTGCAAGAAATTCTAGGTATTGAATCAATCAGCATCGAAGACAACTTTATTGAATTAGGCGGTAACTCTCTACTAGCAGCACGTTTGGTAACGGAAATAGAACAGAGATATGAACAGAAGATTCCTGTATCTATGATGTTCCAAGCCTCAACTCCTAAAGCTCTAGCAAATATTATTCGTCAAAAAGAACCAATTTCTGATGCTGATTCAAAATGCCTGGTGCCAATTAAACGAGGTAATTCTGAGCCAATTTTGTTTGCTATTCACAATTTGGGCTATGGTTTGGAGTTTTATCGTCCTATGGCTAAATACCTAGACGCAGATATCAGTATTTATGGTCTATCATCATCTTTTAGTAATGAACCTGACAAACCTCATATTAGAGATATTGCTAATCTAGCATCCTATTATGCTGATAATATTCAGAAAGTTCAGCCTCAAGATCCTTATTATTTGATGGGAGTATCCTTTGGCGGTACTATTGCTTATGAACTTGCCCAGCATCTTGTATCTCAAGGGCATGAAGTCAGGTTTTTAGGCTTATTAGACTCCCATTGCCCAAACAAAGGCTCGGCTTATCAAAATCCTCCGTTAAAAGACCGCATTTATCGTCATGCTAATAAAATACGCACCATAGGTGCAAGATATATTTTAGACAGAATAAAATGGCGTATAAAAGCAACGAAAGACTATATCAGGTACGGCTTATATAAAATGGATTGGGTGCGCGAGAATTTTGTTGACAAAACAAGCCGTAATTTTGCTCTGACTGAGTATATTCAACAGACAAAAGACCATCAAAAAGTAAATAAAGGCTATGTCATGCAGCCCTATCCAGGTTCTATAGTATTATTCCGAGCAGCAGAAGATAGGGATCTTAAGCTAGAGTGGCAAAATTTTGCTCAAGGGGGATTAAATATCATTGATGTTCCAGGAAATCATCTAGGAATACTTCAAGAACCTAATGTCCAAGTATTAGCAGAAAAAATACGCTTGATATTACAAAGTGACGAACATAAATTTGATTGAACTTCTTGCGCAAATCATTGACAACTATTCAGTTGGAAGGCAAGAAGTAGGAGATAAAAATAATTAGTAGTTTGTTAATGCAAGAGTTATATTAATTTGTGCCAATTATAATAGTTTGGTTAAAATTGGCGATAAGATTAAAAATCATTGATTCTGATGTAATTATGGTAAATAATTTATTGATGCGCAAACAAAATTGGATTTCAACAGCATTAAAAAGATATTTAAGTGGCGTTTTCCCTTAATAGATCGCTATATCATCAATCAATTAGGCTTATTCTTTTTATTCAGTGTTGGCTTATTATCCTCCTTGGGAGTATCGGTTGGTACAATTTCAGATTTAGCCTCTGAAATTACTGACTACGGATTGCCTATTCCTGTCGCTGTTTTCATCTTTATAGATAAAATACCTGAGTATGTTGCTTATGCTCTGCCTATTTCTATCTTGCTCTCATGCTTAGTAATATATGGTCGTTTAAGTAGTGATGGTGAATTGGTGGCATTGCTTAGTTTTGGCATTAATTTTTATCGCATTATCATACCTGCATTATTATTTAGTTTAATCGTCACAGGCATAACTTTTTTATTCAACGAATTAATTGTTCCTGCTGCTAACTATCAAGCAAATTTATTACAGAGTGCCTATATTACTGAAACAGAATTAAGTCGACAAAAAAGAGACGTTTTTTATCCAGAATATAAATCAAATCTACATAATTCTGCCTCTAAAAAACTACAAAACATTTATTTTGCTGAAAAATACATTAATCAAAGCTTTGAAAAAGTAACAATAATTAGCTTTGAGCAGGGAAAAATAAGCAAGATTACTACAGCTAAATTAGCTCAATGGAATCAGTCTGGGCAAGTTTGGGATCTGTTTGATGGCGAAATAAATAAGGTTGGCAATCGAGCTGAGGAGATGAAGACAGAGCGGTTTACTTATAAGCAATTGCCCTTTTCGGCGAATGTTTTTAAGATTGCCCAAAAAAAACGTAACTTTGAAGACATGAATATTCAGCAAGCGAAAGAATATTTAGATCTAATTAAAGATAGTGGGGCAATTGTAGACGTATCTAAATTGAAAGTAAGTATTCAACAAAAGTATGCTTTTCCGTTTATTTGTTTTGTTTTTGCTTTAATTGGTTCAACTTTAGGAGCAAAGTATTCTTATATTAATCGTTCTAAAGGTTTTGGTATCTGCGTTGCTATTGTTTTTATTTATTATTTATTAGCATTTGTATTAGGTTCACTAGGAATAACAGGGATTTTATCACCTTTTTGGGCAGCATGGACACCTAACTTATTGGGATTAGGTATAGGGGGTTGGTTGTTGATTGCTGTAAATAACTAACAGCAATTATTTATCCGAAAATTTTCTTAAAAATTAGGAACTTAAAACTTTCTCATCTGATTTAGACGAAAATAGCCCCAGCATTGGTCCTAAAATTGCTCCAGCTATAAATCCCCCTGCGTGCGCCCAATAGGCTACGCCACCGCTTTCCATACCAACGCTAGCAGTAACCTCAAAAGAGCTAATGCCGTTTAATGCCTGTTCTACAAACCAAAAGCCGAGAAAGTACACCGCAGGTATTCTAAACAAAGGAAAAAAGAAGCCTAAAGGGATCACGGTAACAATTTTTGCTTGGGGAAACTTGAGAATATATGCTCCCATAACTCCAGCGATCGCGCCACTCGCTCCTAAAGATGGTACAGTAGACATGGCTGAAAAGAACCATTGCGCTAGTACGGCTATAACACCACAAGACAAGTAAAACAGAACAAATTTGGCTCTTCCCAACTCTTCTTCGATGTTGTTGCCAAATATCCAGAGAAATAGCATATTAAAGCCAACATGGGTAAATCCTGCATGAAGAAACTGAGAGGTGATGGGAGTGACTATTTCTGGAATGCCCTGATGCACATCAACTCCGTTGAAGCTAGCGGTTAACTCTTTGGGTACAACCGCAAACAGATGGAAGAAAATATCTAACTGATTTGGGTTTAAGCTTAGTTCATAAATAAAAACCAGAATATTAACTGCAATTAAGATGTAGGTAATATACGGGACAATTTTAATTGGATTTTCGTCTTTTAAGGGAACCATTTTTTAAGGGATGAGGACAGCAGTTGGTCACAATTGAACATCATTCTAGATTTTATAGTAAATGATTGCCCGCTATTTTCAGTCAGTCTAAGGAATAAGATTTTGAGTTAGCGCGATCGCCTATAGTTAATTTTATTTATAATTTTGAAAATAATCCCAGGTTCGGATACGCCCTCGGCAATAGCTATATCGGGGGAACCCCTCAACCGCTTTGCTTCGCAAATGAGAATAATTCCTATTTGTGTCCGAACTTGATTCGTTGTAGCCGTTTATGGCGGAGTAATCTGTGACTGGGAGACTAGGAGACTGGGGAACTAGGAGAATTCTATTTTCAGTTTAATCATGTCGCTCTACTTAATAACTAATAACTAATAATTACGGCGCAGCCGTTTATCCCTTTGGCGTTGGGCGCATTTTTTTTGCAGACATATATTTGTCTGTTTCCCGTAGTCTTTGACTCAAAAAGCGACAGAGTTCTAGAATAATATGGGGACGCTGAGAAATCAGGCTAATAAAGCGTTTCTTTTCTAAGCTGAGTAAGATTGAGTCTTCAAGAGCGATCGCGCCATCCCAACGGGGAGCTTCATCAAACAGAGCAATCTCGCCAAAATATTGACCTGTGCTTAACTGTTTTATTTCTTGTTGTTCACCATCAAGCTGCTTGACAATTTGTACTTTTCCTTCGGCAATAATATAGAGGTAACTACCCCAGCTTCCTTCGGTGTAAATAGTTTCTCCTGCCAAAACCTGTCTTTGTTCTAAAGCCCGATCGATGGGAAAGAGTTCATCTAGGGAAAGGTTTTTAAATAAGGCGATGTTTCGCAGTAGAAGCAGTCGATTCATAGATGTGCTAACGGGGGAAGTAAGCTGAGTGGCAGGAAAGAATATTTCCCGTGCTACTGATTGTACGATGGGATCGGGATCTTTGAGTAAAGCGGTGGGAATGTCTGCCAAGGCTACAGATGCACCTGTTTTAATCCAGCGATCGCCATATTCTAAGGCTTCTAAGAGTATTTTATAGCCTTTTTTCCTCAGCCATTGGGGAGTAGGCTCGATCCTCACCTCAGATTTTTTGGATACCGTCTGTTCTAATAAAGGTATAAGAGGTTGAATAAAACGACGATGACTAATTGAAGAAAGAACTTCTACGGCGTTGGCTAAGTCACGGCGATCGCTGGTTGCCAGAATTCGCGTTACTAAATTAACGGTGCGGGAATAGCCCAAACAGGAAAGGATGTATAAAACCTTTTGTAATAGACGTTGCTGATAGTCTTCAATTGCCACTGCTAGTAGCTTCCAGCTTGGATCTTGGGCAGGTATTTGCTGTTGCCATCTGCGGATACGAGCTAGATTCTGAAATTCTGGAGTGAGATGCTTATATAAAATCTCGTTAGCCTGTTTGCTCTTGACTTTACCAATAGCTGAGATCGCTGTATTAACTACATCAGGATTATCAGCAGCTAAATTTTCTTTGGCTACAGCTAAACCAGATTTACCATAGGCTGCCAGGGTGCTTGCTACCTGTTGGCGAACTTGAGCATGGCGATCGCTTAATCCTTCAGCTACCGACTCTAGCATTTGGGGACAATGGGTAATTTCTAAGAGTTTAAAAGCTGCAACCCTCACCGTTGGTTCAAAATGATTGATTTCGGCTAGAGCAATTTTGGCTATATTATGGTCTTGAGGTTGAGCCAAACTAGCTAAAGCAGTTAGGGTTTCTTGTTTAACTTCTGGACTTACCTGGGGCAGCAAATATTCGATCAGGGTAATAAATTCTGGGTTTCGGCTATAGCGAACTACACGAGCGATCGCTTTAGCGGTGGTATCGGTTATTTCTGTTTGCCAGAACTGTTCGGTAATATTAGAGTCTAAATCGTCCCCATCGGTGCTTTGAAATGCAGCAATTAAACCCAAAGTTCTGATTTCTAAATCAGGATCGGCAATAAACGGCTCAAGTTGTTCTGAGGCAAAATTATAGTTATTAGCAATGAGAACTTCTAAAACCGTTGCCCTGGCGGTAGGATTTCCCACCTTCAAAAGCTGGGCAAACTTTTCTAGGCTGGCTGACTCTTGATTAGTGCTAAACAACTTGAGTATTCCCTGGCGCAGTGAGTTATCAGCATTAGGCAATAAAGCTTTAATTTCAGCAAAAAACTGCTGGGGATTACCCAGGCTGGCAGCTAATTCTAATCCTTTAATTTGGGTATAGAGATCGCTGTCGGTAAGAAACTCCCGAATTACATTACTTGATTGAGGTGGTAGTTGAGTTTGCTCATCCCTAAAGTCATCTAAATTGATGCTATCAGAGCGAATCATCTCTTCTAAACTGCGGGTATAAAATCCACCCATGGGCAACCGCACCAGCAATAGCAGCACCGTTAAGCTAATTGCCAGTGAAGTAATTTGCTCTAAACTTAAATAAAGATGGCAGATCCATAACACTACACCTGCTAGGGTTAGCCCAAGCGAATAAATCAAACCATCGCTCAAAGCCCGAATACGCCCTACATACTGATGAGGAATGCCGTTATAGTTTAGTTGGTGTACGGGTAGATTAATTGATTTATATAATGCGTCTCCGTTGATGTGTAAACCAATTCCCGCAGCTAAATTAAAGTTAAACAGTAGTCCGCCCAAACTTAAAAGAGTAGTTAGAGGGTAAACTGCATTTAGCCTAGCTACACCCACCCATTTGAGTAAAGGACGAGTAATGCCATAAAGAAACGCTACCTGAATTAGAGAGATTATCATCCGCATCAGCCCCAGAAAACCCGTCAATTCTGATTCTTCAAAATGTTGACCGTATATATTTAACCAGAGAAATTCCGAGCTTATATAAATAATTACCAGTAAAAAGGTGCTAGCTGCAATAAATAAGATTAAAGGATAGCGTTTAGTCAGATCGGGCAGAGTTTTTAAAGATTCAAGAATATTTAAATTAGATTCTTGGGGAGACGTTTCCAAGCGACGCTGAGACTTTTCTAGATAGACAAGTTGCCCAAAAGCGATCGCCATGAATAACGGTAAACACAACAGTAATTCTTGACTAGGAAAATAGCGGGATAACAAAATAGTCAAACCACCACCGACTAGAGTGCCTATTGCTTGAGCAATTCCAATATAGGGGGCATATTGCTTATACTCTAGAGTAGTAAAATAGTCTGTAAGTAGCCCAGGATAGAGAATATTGTTATTAAAATCCCACTGAAAAAAGATAGCGATCAAAACAACATAATAAACCCAATCTAGGTCTACATCGGTCAGTAGCCTTAGAGCGATCATCGTAACAACCGACCCCAGCAGTACGTAGCGAAATACTTGAGGACGACTATAGCGGTCGGCTATTTGCGAAAAAACGCCATAAATGGGAAAGGAACATAGACCAATCAAAATAAAGACGATGGGTAGTTTTCCCGCCCCAACATGACTGACAAATAGAGAATTTGCGATCGCCATAGCAATGACGTTATAGGTCAACACCGTAATCGCTAACAGTAAGAGTTGAGTCAAACGACCAAACTGATTAATCATTTTACTTGCTCTATTGCAGAATTAGTTTCGTCCAGACTAGAAGCCATATTTTCTTGAGTTTCCATGGCTTGTGCATCCCTTGTCAAATCACTAACGGGAGTTGAAGAAATTAGCAAAGTTAATCCCGCTGCAATAATTAAAAATATTCCTCCCATAACCACCGCTAGCAGGTGATTTTCGTGGAGTAAATGCTGCATTACCCAACCCAAACCAAGAGAAGCGACAATTTCTGGTAAAACTATAAAAAAGTTGAATATTCCCTGATAAATTCCTTGACGCTGAGGTGGGATAGAATCACTTAACATGGTGTAGGGCATAATCAGCGCGCTTGACCAAGCTATCCCCAAACCGATCATTGCCAAAAGCAAAACATATTGATTGCTAATTGCCAAAAGAGAAATTAAACTTGTCCCGCCACAAAGCAAGCAGAGACTGTGGGTTAAAGGGCGACCAAGACGTTGAGCAATTCGGGGTAATAAAAAAGAAGAGCCAATACAAACAGCATTGTATAAAGCAAAACAAATTCCCGCCCATTCTATACCGTCACTATAAATAACCGAATTTTGGCTGGTTGCCCCAAAGATATTGCGCGCCACCGCAGGAGGAAAATAAAGAAAAAAGCAAAATATCCCCAACCAAGTAAAAAACTGTACTTTAGCAAGCTGCTTCATTTTGACTGGCATCTTGCCCAAAGTCTGCCAGGTTTCCCGTAGACTGCTGTAGACCCCGCTACGTTTAGCTTTTAACTGCTTAAACCGAGCTAAATTTTGCGGTGGATATTCGGGGGTAGTCACAATTGTCCACAATACAGTACCCAAAAATAATATGCTGCCAACATAAAAAGAGACTTCCACCGTTAGGGGTATTTTATGTAGAGAATTTCTGGCGTTACTTACGTGCAGAATGTGACTCAAGATCCAGGGCAAAGTCGAAGCTGAAACTGCCCCTAAACCTAGCATAATGCTCTGCATTGCAAAACCTTTGGTTCGCTGCTCTTTTGGTAACAAATCGCCTACAAATGCTCTAAAAGGCACCATGCTAACGTTGGCACTAGTATCTAAAATCCATAATACTCCTGCTGCCGTCCATATATTGTCACAGTTAGGCATCAATACCAAAGAGATAAATGCCAAAATTGCCCCGACTAAAAAGTATGGTCGCCTGCGACCCAAAGAAGTCCAGGTATAGTCACTCAGATTACCGATAATTGGCTGGATAAATAAGCCTGTTAGGGGTGCAGCTAGCCAAAGAATCGGTAACTGGTCGGCATCTGCACCCAAAAACTCAAAAATAGCGCTCATGTTTACCATCTGGAGTCCCCAGCCAAACTGAATACCCAGAAAGCCAAAATTCATGTTCCATAGTTGCCAAGAATTAAAAGGAGATTTGGAAACGGGTTTTAATGTGTTCTCGGCTACATCAGGTTTTTGAGAAATGGACATAAAAAGGGAATTGATAAACTGTGAGTCAGTCTTAAAAATCTAGTATTACACTCATTCCTAATAATTTCAGCATGGTTTAGTAACTAGCAAGTTATGACCTTGTTTAAATAAGAGTTTGATTGATAACAATAGCAACGCCCAAGTTAGTTAATTAACTTGGGCGCGAGTGGTTTCTTATAAGCCAGCTTTTTATAAATGTTAGCTGGCGGTATTTATATTTATACTTATTAATTTAAACCGCTATCTAAATCTAAAGTATGATCTCGATCGCATTACGAATATGATTTTAAATTTAGAAAAGAGCGATCGCGCTTAGAAACTATCTATCTAATAGAGGAGCATCCACCATCTACGGTAACCGAAACGATCGCGTGTATGGCAGGTTGATGTTCAATTTAATAACGGAGTGCGATCGCCAATAATGCGGTTGCCATTAATGCTGCTACCGTCCGAACATGATTCCAGAGCGTCCATTCGCTTAGGTATTTAGCCCATAAACTCGCACCCTCAGCACTGTCTGGTTTGGCGATCGCCAGTGCATCGTTTAACGGTACATTGAAGGCGATCGTTACTCCTACAGTACCAAGCAAATAAAGTAGACTTCCCACGAGCAAATAAACAGCAATGGGTTGATGCCACTTTAACACGGAAAAAACAGCTAAAAATAAGCAAATCACCGCCGTTGCGAACAGTGCCAACATGAATAATGGATTGATCGCTGTAATATTAATAGACTGCATGGCAATAATTCCCTGTGCTGAGGGTAGTCGTGCAAGAGCTTTCATCACAAAGGTCGAAAAGGCGAAAAAGACTCCAGCTATTATCCCGCAGCCTAGCACTGCGAAAAGCTTTAATGTAAACATAAAATCTCCTGTGGATTATTACCAAACACTTCTGACAATAATGCTTTAATCCTTAACCAGTTGAGCGATTTGAGTACGAGCAGCGATCAATTATGGATATTGCCTTAGAATGTGGATTTAATAGCCATAGCCATCTTAGTAAACAGTTTCGGCAGTTTACTGGCATGACACCCAAAGCATACAGGGCAAATCATTTGAGCGATCGCAAGCTTGTTCAATAATTTTCCAATTTTTAATAAATAGTTAGCCCTCATATTATCGGTGAGGAGTGATTGAGAAATGCTTTGTTGATATTTAGAATCAAGCTGCTTTGAGATTATCAGTGAGTCGAGTAATCAAGAGGTACGTTGGTCAACTATCTATCAAGTCTGTAGTTTTGGCTTGGCTAATCACCCTGCCTGTTGCAGCGGTTTTAGGTGCGGTAATTTTTTCTTTATTGTTACCTTTATTTTAAGCAGCAAAACTAAATCAGATACACTCTAAAGTTTCTGGCAGCTTTTAATCTTACTTATAAGCTCTAACATATAACGTAGTGGAATCTTGCCATATTCCTTTATCCGTCACACAATCGGCGATCGCTTTTTGATATTCCGTCATCAATAATTCTTTTTGTGCTGTGGTTAAATTAGTTAAAGGATTACCTCTAGGGAAAAATCCTTGTCCGTGCCAATGAGTATCATAACAATTTGTTAGCGGTCTTAATCTTTTGGTGCGATCTACTTCTATTTCTATATTTTTAAACTTATACACTTGCAATTGCCAGCGACACTTCTCAGGAGTCCACAAAGGTCTAGTTACGTGGGGTAAATCAATATTAAGTAGTTCTCGACATAACCTAACGTGAATTTCCGCCATGTAAGAGGTTTTATAAGGAGTGGTAAAGACTAAACAGCCTCCAGGTTTTAACCAGCTATAGCATTTACCTATTATTCTAGGAACATCAACAATATAAATGATCGCCGAACAACAAAAGATTAAATCGAATTGTTCGGCATCAAATTCAATTGATTCGATATCTCCTTGAATTAATTCCAGATTATCTATACCGTCTGCTGCAATTTTTTCTCTTGCCTGCGCCAGCATTCCTGATGAAAAATCGACACCAATTACCGAACCTGTAGGTGCCACTTTTTGCGCTGCGGAAACAGCTAATAATCCTGTACCTGTAGCAATATCTAAAATGCTTTGTCCAGGTTCTACTAAAACAGATGATAATAATTTCTTCGCTTCTCTTGGGTGCTTTTCTCCTTCTGTATCGTAGCTAGTTCGACTATCAAAAAAATCAATTACTTGCTGCTTGTAATCTGCCATTGTTTCTATTGTTTAAGATTTTTAAGTTGCCAAATATCGTTCAATTAAAATGATAGCCACGATATCATCAACAGGACGAGGAGGAACTCTTAATCCTTGGGGAACGAGACGCTGTAAACCTTTAGGGGGATACATTGACCAATAGCGATCGCCAGCCTCTAGGGTGCTATTTTTCTCATCTACCGTCACTAAGGGACATTTGTTAGTCAGGTTAGATTCAATTTGTTGACCCCAGCTTTTTGAGGTAGTGCCATCTCCCATAACAATTAAGTCAATAGTAAACTGCTGACATAACTCTTCAATTTTGGCGATCGCGCTGACAGAATTTATCACCTGATGATAAACGACTCTTTTCTTACTATCCATCACCGCCACCCCACACTTATCCCTACCAGGATCTAAACCCAATATTGTGGGTTGGCAAAATACCAAATCATTGTTCATTGTTCAAGTACTTAAAACAATTTTACCATCGCGTATGACTACAAAATTGAGCTTTAGTGGTCCTGCGGTATAGGTATTTTCTGCCACTACAGCTTTAATTTCATTAATAGGTATTTCTGTTGTAATCACTTTGTTCATAAAGTTAACAATACTTTCTACCTGGTTATCGCCTATTTCTATTTCCCCTAATGTCCCCGCTCTTTGAGCGCGGAATTTCGATACTGCAAGCAACCAATTAAGCCTTTCCTGTACTTCTTGGCGAGTGATGTTACTAGAATCAATAGATACTGTGGCTATTTCTTCCCCTGCGGCAAAGACTTGTTTATTAAGAGCTAAGTCGGCAAAAACTCTTACTTTTTTTTCTCCTTGGACATAATTACCCGCCGAGATAATTCTCAAAACATAATCTTGACCATCTTTAATTTGTTCTTCTAGCTGTTTTACCTGAGAGCTAGTAATTTCCACTATGCGCTGTTGTGAGGAAGTGCCGTTAAATTGAATTGCCTTGACTGCATTGCTATTAGCCTGTCTCAATAAACTATCAATTGCAGATTTGGTAGCATGAGGATTGACAATTCTGACTACAGCCGAGGATAATACCTGACCTTTGACAATGGCAATTCTGTTCTCTCGTAATTCTTGATAAGACTGCTCTAAAGCTGCCACGTTACGAGATAGATAATCTAGCTCAGATTCTAACTGCTCTAGTCTTTGAGTTCTCAACTTTAAGCTTACTTCAGCAGTTGCGATCGCCTTATCTAACTTAGCAATAGAGCGATCGCGCTCTATTACTTGGGTTTGGAGAATTTGCTGCTGTTCTTCTAGTGATTGCAGACGTTTTTCTTTTTGCGTTAAAACTCGATCTTGCTGCTTAATTTTTTGTTCGCGCTCTTGCAGTTGACCTTGCAATTCTTGACTTTGCTGCCGTAGTTGACTAAGCTGGTTTTGTCGTTTTGCTCTTTCTGCTAAAAGACTATCTAACTCCTGCTTTAGTTGTTTAGCTTGCTCAGAAATCTTTTTTAACTGTTGTTTCGACTGAGCGAAATCCAAGTTAATGGTATTTAGGTCATTAACTGCTGATGTTTGCTGACTTTTGACTTGTAAAAGCTGCTGTTGTACCACTTGTTTTTCTTGCCTCGCCTGTTCTAATTCTGCTTTAATCTGGCGTTTTTCTTTGAGGATATCGTCTAGATCAAAAATTCCCCTACGCAAAGAACTGCTTAAGCTGAATAAAATGCCCAAAGTAAGAGCAGAAATTAGCATCCCCGTAACCCAAGTAATAACCATCGCTGTTTGGCGAGGACGCAGATTAAACAATCTCAGCCTGGCTTTGCCAATCTTTGTTCCTAAGCGATCGCCAAATACTGCAATAATACCGCCCAAGAGAAAAATCGCTGAAATTAGAATCCAAGCACTGGTCATTAGAAACGATTAAAAACAAATTTTCAGTTGACAATTTAACCTTTTTAACCAAGATGACTTGAATATTACTAGGCAAACTGCTGACTTAATGCTACAGGATTATACACGGTGATTTTTTTCTTATGAATCGAAACCATTTCTTTATCCCGCAAATCACCCAAAAGCCTAGTCACCGTTACTCTTGTAGAACCAATTGCTTCGGCGATCGCTTGATGAGACAGTTTTAAATCAATTTTAATGCCTTCTTCGGTTGGCACACCAAAGTCACGACATAATATTAGCAAGAAGCTGACTAAGCGCGAACCCATGTCCCGATGAGCCAAGGTTTCAATCATCATCTCTGTCTGTAAAATGCGAGAAGACAATCCTTTTAACATTAGTAAAGACAATTCAGGATTTTCTTGCAGGGCTTTTTCCACCTGTTCGATGGGGGCAGACAAAAGTTCGACAGGAGTAAATGCCACTGAGTGATAAAAGCGATCGCTTTTCTGTCCAGTAATTAAAGAAAGCACGCCAAACACGGTATTTTCTTTGAGTAAAGCGACTGTGATTTCTTCTCCTGCTTCATATACACGGGATAGCTTAACCGCACCTTTGAGTAAAAAGTATACCCTTTCGGCTGGATCGCCTGGGAAAAAGATAGTTTTGCCACGTTCAAAACTCTCAACAATGGGAGGAAAAGAACCGCGACCAAGTTTACGAAAGACTGATGATAAGGGCTGGTGTTGTGTCAAGGGAAGTTCCATATAACCTAAAGTTAAGCTAAAGATACTTTATTGATAAATAATGCTAGATAACTCTATATTCTCATACTCTAAACCTAAATTTTTTTTCTTACTTTATAATAGATGCGATTAAATTTACTTCCCCAGGCAGCTGTAGGATAGATAATTGCAACTGAAATGGGAAAACGACCGTGCTAGATTTAACTGGAAAAAATGCTTTTGTTACAGGAATAGCTAACAATCGTTCTATTGCTTGGGGTATTGCCCAGCAGCTACACAAAGCTGGTGCCAACATAGGCGTTAATTATCTTCCCGATGAACGAGGACGCTTTGAAAAAAAGGTGAGAGATTTGGTTGAACCTCTCGACCCTAGTATTATTGTTCCGTGTGATGTACAGAATGATGAATTACTCGACTCCATGTTTGTCGCGATCGCTGAAAAATGGGGCAAGCTCGATATCTTGGTTCACTGTCTGGCTTTTGCCGAAAGAGAAGATTTAACGGGGGATTTTTCTGCTACTTCTAGGGCAGGTTTTGCCAAAGCTTTAGACATTAGTAGCTATTCTCTCAACTGTCTGGCGGTTAGAGCTAAACCATTAATGACAGATGGCGGGAGTATCGTTACCCTCTCTTATCTGGGAGGAGTCAAAGTTATTCCTAACTATAACGTTATGGGAGTAGCCAAGTCTGCCTTAGAAATGAGTGTGCGCTACTTAGCTGCTGAACTGGGTCAAGATAACATTCGCGTCAACGCTATTTCGGCAGGTCCAATTCGCACCTTGGCTTCATCGGCTGTAGGAGGCATTTTAGACATGATTCGCCATGTAGAAGAAACTGCACCTTTACGGCGAACCGTAACCCAAACCGAAGTTGGCAACACCGCAGCATTTTTAGCTAGCGATCTTGCCAGCGGCATTACAGGTCAAGTTATCTATGTTGATTCTGGATATGAAATCATGGGAATGTAAATTTTTTAAGCTTTAAGCTATGAGCTTTGAGCTATAGACCAAATTCAAAACTAAAATGAAATTATATACGTAGGAGAAAAAATGCAGCTTAGCGATCGTGAAGCGTACTCGAAGGGTAATCGCCAATCCTTACAAGAGAATCATTCTCTAAGCATAGGCAGAACAGCATCTGTTAGCCGTACTACGGGGGAAACAGATGTTCAGGTCGAGTTAAATATAGACGGCACAGGCAAATGTCATGCTGATACTGGCATTCCTTTTCTCGACCATATGCTGAATCAAATTTCTGCCCATGGTTTAATCGATCTCAACGTCAAAGCCACTGGAGACATCGAGATTGACGATCACCATACTAACGAAGACGTAGGCATTACTTTAGGCATGGCTTTGGCTAAAGCGTTAGGCGATCGCCAAGGCATTGTCCGTTTTGGTCACTTTGTTGCCCCTTTAGATGAAGCTTTAGTACAGGTGGCTCTTGATTTTTCAGGTAGACCACACCTTAGCTATGGTTTAGAAATTCCAACCCAAAGAGTCGGCACTTATGATACTCAGTTGATCAGAGAGTTTTTTGTAGCAGTGGTTAACCATTCTCAAATGACTCTCCACATTCGTCAATTAGACGGTATTAATTCGCACCATATTATTGAAGCGACTTTTAAGGCTTTTGCCCGTGCAGTGCGCATGGCAATAGAAGCCGATCCTCGTCGTGGTGGGACAATTCCCAGTTCAAAAGGAGTCCTTTAACATTGAACAGTTATCAATGAACAATTATCAATAAACATTGTAGGGTGGGCAAAAAATAGGTTTACATTTTATCTATCATTAAGCTTTTATTGCCCACCAAATAGCAATCAGTAATTATGGAAGCAGCAATATCTAGTGATTGGATCAAAGTTCCTAATCAAAAGTTAGAAATAGACGCATATCTAGCAATACCCGAAGCATCAGGTACTTATTCGGCTGTGGTGGTGATTCAAGAGATTTTTGGCGTTAATGAGCATATCCGAGATATTACTAGAAGATTAGCCAAAGAAGGATATGTTGCGATCGCACCCGCCATTTATCAGCGTCAAGCACCTCAGTTTGAAGTTGGCTATACGGATGAGGACGTAAAGCTAGGGAGAAAATATAAAGAGCAAACTCAAGCAAAAGAGTTATTAAGCGATGTTCAAGCCATAATTGACTATCTTTATACCTTGCCAGAAGTAAAACGCTCAGGAGTAGGCACAATTGGCTTTTGTTTTGGTGGTCATGTTGTATATTTGGCAGCTACCCTCAAAGATGTTGCAGCGACGGCTTCTTTTTATGGCGCACAAATTGCCACCTGGTGTCCTGGAGAAGACGAACCGACTATAAATAGAACCAAGGATATTCAAGGCACAGTATACGCTTTCTTTGGCAGAGAAGATCCCTTGATTCCCAACGAACAAACCGAGCAGATAGAAACAGAGCTAAAAAAACAAAATATTCCCCATCAAATATTTCGATATGAGAGGGCAACTCATGGATTTATGTGCGATCGCCGTGAAAGCTATAGTCCCGATGCAGCTAAAGATGCTTGGAAAAAAGTGCTAGACTTGTTTAGCCATAAGCTATGAGTAGTTTACAATTTACTCAGTTTCGTTTGTCAGATCGACATTCTATCTTATCGCGCTTATTGTGGGATAAGCTTTTAAGCAATGGGGAGTTTGAACTCCTATCCGTTAATATTTACCATTCACTTTATTATGTCTGATTCAACTTCTGCCCCTAAGTCTACTCAAGCTTTCTCTATGGAAGATTTTGAGAATGCTCTCCAGGAATATGACTATGAATTTTCTAAAGGACAGAAAGTGCAGGGAACGGTAGTTCAAATTACCTCTGAAGGAGCGTATGTTGATATTGGTGGCAAGTCCCCTGCTTTTGTGCCTACTAATGAAGCTGCTTTGGGTTTTGTTGATGATTTAGCAACAGTTTTACCCGTTGGTGAAACCAAAGAATTTTTGATTATTCGCGAACAAGACTCTGAAGGACAAGTTACTCTCTCTGTTCGCCAGATGGCATTAGACCAAGCTTGGGCAGAAATCAAAGAAATGGCAGAGACTGGTAAATCAACTCAAATAAGGGTTACAGGAGCTAATAAAGGCGGTGTTACAGGAGAAGTTATGGGTCTTAGGGCATTTATTCCGCGATCGCACCTGCAACAACGAGATAATCTAGAATCTCTTACAGGACAACTTCTTACCGCTACTTTTCTAGAAGTAAACCAGGAGAATAGAAAGCTGGTTTTATCTCAGCGAGATGCAATGCGTGCCGTGGCGATGAATAAGATTGTCGAAGGCGCATTAATGCCAGGCAAAATAGTCAATATTAAACCCTACGGTGTCTTTGTCGATCTCGAAGGGGCAACAGGTTTGTTACACATCAAAGAGATTAGCGGTGCGCGGATTGAATCTTTGGAAACTGTGTTTACGGTGGGACAAGAAATTAAAGTAATCATCAAGCAAATTGATGAGGTGCAAAATCGGATGTCTCTCTCTATTAAAGCTTTAGAAGGATATCCAGGGGAGAATACAGAAAAACTAGAGCAGGTAATGGCAAACGCTGAAGAAAGATGGGAAAAAGCGCAAAATCCTGAACCAGAACCAAAGGAAGCTAAACAAGAAGCCCCAAAAGAAACTAAACAAGAGTCCCAAACTCCTGAACCTCAATCACAAGAATCTGCACCAAAAGCTGAGTCTTAACTGCCCAGTACTAATTAGATGTCTTTTAAAAAATCTTTTTTGATTAAGGATGGACTTTCTGTGATTCCTCGATTGACATATTTAACGAAGGATTCTGGTTTTATGCGAGTAAGTGTTCTACTCGATTCAACGACGGCATAGTCGTCTTGTTCAATTGCATAAAAGGTAATTTTATAGTCTTTCCAAACCCATAGTTCAGGAATACCAATATTTCTATAGCTTGACTTTAGGGTTTCAAGATTGCCACTACTAAAAATTACCTCCACTGCTAAGTCTGGTAAATCTTTGTCGAAATTGAAAGCATAAGCAAGATCTGGCTCTCTTCCTGCCTGTCCCCATACGTTTAATCTTGTCTGTCCAAAAGGAAAATCATCAAGATTATATTTTTCACAGTAAGCAATAATTAATCGGTTAATTACCGCAGCAATTTTTTCATGATTTCGCCCTGGAGACATAACCGTTATTTCTCCGTTGAAATAAGAAACTCGATAACCTGGATATTCTTGAGACTCAAATCTTTGGTAATCTGACCAAGTTGCTCCAGTAATAGTTAGTATCTGATCTTGTTGGCTGAATTTATGGCGATTTATTGGTAAATTTGCCGTAATTAACATGATGGAAATGCTGGTTTGACGATCTTAATTTTACGATAGGTAGCTTCATAGTGTGAAGAGCGATCGCCATAATCTAAATAATCTAAAACTATTAACCTCTTCTTAACCGTCATATCAACTTTTTTTGATATGTTGATTATAGAATTTTTAAATATTGGCTGACTACAGTAAGCCACTCTGCAATCAAATTAATTTTATTTTAATGAGTAATTCTTCAATTAACTCCCAGGCAGTAAAGGCAGGGAGTCAGCTTAGTTTTTTTGAGAAGTATCTAACCCTATGGGTGACAGCCTGCATTATGGGAGGAATTATTCTGGGCAAATTATTTCCTAATATTGCCCAGACTTTAGATAATCTGAGCGTTTATAACGTTTCTCTGCCTATTGCCATATGTCTCTTTTTCATGATGTATCCGATCATGGTCAAGATTGATTTTTCTCAAGCAGTGCAGGCAGCTAAGACTCCTAAACCCGTAATCTTGACTTTAGTAATTAATTGGCTGATTAAGCCCTTTACTATGGTGGCTTTTGCCCAATTTTTTCTCGGTTGGCTATTTCGCCCTTTACTTAGTGCTACAGAAACAATTAGGGGGGTAGAAGTAGCCTTAGCAGATTCCTATATTGCAGGAGTAATTTTACTAGGAATTGCACCCTGTACAGCGATGGTGTTGATGTGGGGCTATCTTTCCTACAGCAATCAGGGACACACTCTGGTAATGGTAGCGGTAAACTCTTTGGCAATGTTGTTTCTTTATGCACCTTTGGGTAAATGGCTGCTGTCGGCAAATAATTTAACTGTTCCCTGGCAGACTATTGTTTTATCAGTGTTAATTTATGTTGGACTGCCTCTCGTTGCAGGAATCTTAAGCCGTTATCTTATTTTTAAATACAAGGGCAGACAGTGGTTTGAGACACAGTTTTTAGAGTATCTTTCCCCAGTGGCGATCGCAGCTATGTTGATTACCTTAGTGTTACTTTTCGCTTTTAAAGGAGAGCTAATTTCTAACAACCCTTTGCATATACTGTTGATTGCTATTCCCTTGTTTTTACAAACTACCTTTATCTTCTTCATTACCTATGTTGCAGCCCTAAAGCTGGGCTTAACTTACGAAGATGCTGCCCCTGCTGCCTTAATTGGTGCGAGTAATCATTTTGAAGTTGCGATCGCTACTGCCATTATTTTATTTGGCTTAAATTCTGGCGCAGCTTTAGCTACCGTTGTGGGCGTGTTAATTGAAGTTCCTGTAATGCTAATGCTGGTTGAGTTTTGCAAAAAAACTGCTTTTTGGTTTCCTCGTCAGCCAGAAAAAGCAACTTTGTTAGATCCTAGATGTTGTAAGTAGCAAGCAAATGTCAGATTTTAATCATCCACCGAGAATATTATTTTTATATGGTTCACTGCGAGAACGCTCCTATAGCCGTTTAGTAGCTGAGGAAGCTGCCAGGATTATTGCTGATATGGGTGCAGAAGTGAAATTTTACGATCCCCGTGAACTTCCCTTAAGAGGGCAAGTAGAAGAAACTCATCCAAAAGTTCAAGAATTGCGAGAGCTAAGTTTGTGGTCTGAGGGTCAAGTTTGGTCTTCTCCTGAAATGCACGGTAACATTACAGGAATTTTGAAAAATCAGATAGACTGGATACCTTTAAATATCGGTTCGGTTCGTCCAACTCAAGGAAAAACTTTAGCTGTGATGCAGGTTAGCGGAGGTTCACAGTCTTTTAATGCAGTCAATACTTTAAGAATTTTAGGGCGATGGATGCGGATGTTTACTATTCCCAATCAATCTTCAGTCGCCAAAGCCTATCAGGAGTTTAATGAAGACGGGACAATGAAAGACTCGGCATATCGCGATCGCGTAATAGACGTGATGGAAGAACTCTATAAGTTTACTCTCTTATTGCGAGATCGGGTTGATTACCTTAGCGATCGCCACAGCGAAAGAAAAGCAAAAGCTATTAATAAATAACAACTAAAATCAATGAAAAAAATAATGTTTGTCTGCCGTCGCAATTCCTGTAGATCGCAAATGGCAGAAGGGTTTGCCAAAACTTTAGGCAAGGGAAAAGTAGAAGTTGCTTCTTCGGGTTTAGAAGCTAGTCGAGTTCATCCCACTGCTATTGAGGTGATGTCTAAAGTAGGGATCGATATCAGCGATCAGACTTCTAATGCTTTAAGTAATTTTAATGCAGTCGATTATGATGCGGTAATTTCCATGTGTGGCTGTGGCACAACCTTACCTTCTGAGTGGATAACCCAAGAAATATTTGAGGACTGGGATTTGGACGATCCTGATGGACAACCTATAGAGACTTTTTACCGCGTTAGAGACGAGATCGAGCAACGAGTGTCAAAGTTAATTGATTCCCTCGCATAAATTAATTATCTCGAACCTAAATACTAAACAGTATTGCAGTTGTGACCAAGACTTAACATTT
Organism: Waterburya sp.; assembly: GCA_965218345.1. Lineage (GTDB taxonomy): Bacteria > Cyanobacteriota > Cyanobacteriia > Cyanobacteriales > Xenococcaceae > Waterburya. Next base: position 1,156,765 of record CBDCKS010000002.1, on the reverse strand, counting down.
AGGTTTAGTGCCATGGAAGTTAAATGGAAAAAACTGATATTTCGCGTTAGCGTTTGGTTAATCTTAGAGGTTGTCTGAAAAGTCTCATTTGCTACATCAACGCCCCCTAAATCCCCCAAACTTGGGGGACAATTGTTCTCCCCCCAAAATTGGGGGGTCGGGGGGGGCAAAACTAGAAACTTGAATGTAAAAAAATAACTTTTCAGATGTCCTCTTAGAAATTTTCTTGAACTAAGTAGGACTCGATACCATAGCTGACTACAGCGAATTTATTTTTGAAAAAAAGTTAAAAGCGATCGCCGTAAAAGTTCAAGGAATTGTTTAAGGTAGAGTGAGTTCACAACTAAAGAAAATTAGTTTGATACCTGCAAAGTTGAACCTCTATCTCCTTTGTAGACTTCAATCCTGGTTTGAAATGCCTCTTTAAACTGGGGCATATGAGTTACGGTTAGGATACAGGCGAAATCTGAGGCGATCGCATTTATTGCCCCTACTAGTCGGCTACAGCCTTCAGCATCCTGTGTGCCAAAGCCTTCATCTACAATTAGCATTTGTAGGGATGTACCTGAGCGTTGAGCGAGTAATTTTGCTAAAGCCAAGCGTATGGAAAAGTTAATCCTAAAAGCTTCCCCTCCAGAATAGGTTTCATAGGCACGAGTGCCACTGGCATCGGCTATCAAAATGTCTAAAGTATCAATTAGCTTGGTTTTTTTCTTGGATGTTCCTTTGCTAGCTCTTTGAGTGAGAAACTGGACATGAAACTGGTTGCCCGTTAATCTGGCTAAAATTTGGTTGGCTTCAGCTTCTAACTGAGGCAGAATGTTTTCAATGGTTAAAGCCTGAATTCCGTTTTTACCAAAAGCTTGAGTCAATTCTTGATAGATGCGATATTGTTTTTCGTTTTCTTGGAGTTGTTTTTCTGCATCTTGATGTTGGACTTGTAAATTGTCTAGCTGAGTTAAAGATTGTTGCAGTCTACCGCTACGAGTAATTAGTTCATCTAGCTGTTGACGGCGTTGATAAATTTGTAGATCTAAAGCCTGTATTTCCTGACGCTTATCGGCAATATTTTCTTTTTGAGCCAGATGATATTCTAGTTGTGATTGGCTACTTTGCTTACTCTCTAGCCTTTGTCGTAATAGCTGTTCTAGTTCAGTTAGCTTGGCTTGGAATTGAGGATAATCCTGCTGCGCCTTGAGTAATTCTTGATGCTTTAACTGCCAAGATTGAGACTGTCGCAGGGAAGTTAATAGGTTTTGATGAATAGTGCGATCGTATCCTAATGCTTGGATCTGTTGCTCAAGGGAATTAATTTGCTGCTGGATATCGGAATTGACGTACAGTTTTTCCAACCTGGTTTGTAGATCGCTAAGTTCTTGGAGTAGCTGGGGTTTTTGTGCGTCTAATTTTCCCTGGCGTTTTTTTGCATCTTCAATTTTTGCCTGTTTTATTTCTGCCCAGCGTAAATTGTTTACTTCTCCTCTAACTAGAGCATGGGTTTTTTCATCGTAACTGAGAGTCTGTAATTCTTGAGTTACCTGCTGAATTTCCGTCTGTAACTCCACCGCATAGTGACCATTTTTGAGAGATAGTTCCAGGTTCACTTTTTCTGTTTGAATAGTCTGTAATTGTTCATAAATAGCCTCAGTGGCTTCTAGTTGAGCCTCTAGCTGCCCATATTGTTGTTGTAGAGCATCATAAGGAGAAATTTCACGGGATATATTTTGATATTCTTGAATTAATAGCTGTATTTCCCGATCACAAGTAGATAGCTGTTCTCTAATTACCCAGATTTGTTCTTTGATCTCCTGCTGTTGCTTTTGAGTTTTTCCTACTACTTGATGTAGATGATGTTCATCTAATTCGCGATCGCACAAAGGACAGGTAGCATCAGGGTTAGCCAGCATCTGTATTTTTTGCTGAAGCTCATGTAGCTGTCTTTCATAAATGCGCTGATTTTCCTGTAATTTGGTTTGAAACTCCCTTCTTTCTGTGCCTTTTTCTTTGACTCTATTTTGATAGATTCGTTTTTTATTTAATTCCTCAATTTGGGCATCAACGGTTAATAATTGATGACGTTTTTCAGGCACCTGTTCAATATCTAATGCCAGCTTTTTGGTAGAGGACTGGATTTGTTCTAGCTTTGCTGAGAGTTTTGCTTCCTCGCGGTTTATTTGTGTCTGTAAATCGTTTTTTTGCTTAATTAAAGGAGAAATATACTGTTGAACTCGGTCTAATTCTGATAGCCGTTTACGGCTGGCTTCTAGCTTAATCAATGCCGATTCTACATCTTGGGTTTTGGAGAGAATTTTGGTAATTTCTTGTTCTTGTTGTTCGATACTTTCGATGCGAGTTTGAATCTGATTAATTTGCAGATTTAACTTGTTTTTTTGCATTTCCAACTGCTTTTCTAGCTGCTGCTTTTGCTGTTGGGTTTCTTGGTGAATTGCAAACTTGCTCGACAATTCTTTTTCTTGATTTTGCCAGTTTAGTAGCTGATTATAACCTGCACTAATTTCTGTTTCTAGTTTGATTAAATTATCTAAAGATGTCAATTGTCCTTGCAGCGCGTTAATATCTTTAGTAGCGCGATCGCAATCTTGGGTTAAATTCTGATACTGAGCTTGTTGAAAAGTTAACTGTTTTTCCCAATTGAGTCGCTGATATTCAATTGCTTTGAGTTGCTCAAGCTTAGTGCGATCGCCATCTTGGATAGTCTGTAATTGAGTCAATTCTTGCTTTAAATGAGCTAAATCATGGTTAATCTTTTTTCTTTGAGCTAATTCTTCTACTATCGGCTCTAGACTTTGCTTAAGCTGTTCTATCTTGCCCTTATATTCTTTTGCCGTGTCTTTAGCTTTGATTGCCAACTCTTCATAGCGGTCTAACTTTAACAAATCTGCCAATATCTGTTTACGCTCATTCGGACGACGCAACATAAATTCATCGGCTCTTCCCTGACGCAAGTATGCAGAGTTAGTAAAGGTATCATAATCTAACTTCAGACAAGAAATAATTTCTTCTTGGGTAGATCGTAACCCTTTTGCCGTTAGGGAACGAAAATTACCTGCTTGTGTTTCCACCTGAAATTCTAAGGAACTACTTCTGCCTCTAGTGCGAGATCTAATCACCCGATAAGTTTGTTGATTGCAGTTAAAATCAAAATCAACGCGGACATTATTACCACCGCTATGTATCACATCATCTTCTGTTCCTGCACGACTTTTACCCCAGATTACCCAGGTAATTGCTTCTAAAAGTGATGACTTGCCTGCACCATTTGCACCACAAATACAGGCAGTATGCAAGCCTCTAAAATCTAAGGAAGCATCTCGATAACTGAGAAAGTTTTTTAAAGTTAGCTGCAACGGAATCATACTTTATGACAACGCCCTCGTATAATATCAGGTTCGGTTGAATAGTTAAATACTTTAAATAATAGGGAATTAGGAATTTAGGAAATTGGAGGAAATTTTATTTTAAGCCATCATACGAACTTGACCCAAGACACAGTTTTATTTAGTATCTTTACACTAATTTTTGGTCTATGGGCTTAAATCTCCTGGATTTAAGCCTTTTATCCCAGGATTACATAAAAATTAATAAAGCGCGACTATTAGGCAAAAATTTACTTTTCAAATAATTTTGCCACTGATATTTCGAGATCTTGAAAAGCAATCGGTTTGACTGTTCCTACTGATAACTCTAATTGAACCTGATAAGTACCGTTTCCAGGTTGAGTAAAAACAATCAACTCTTGCTTTTTGATGTTTAATACCCAGTATTCCTGAATATTTTCTAAAGCATAAATTTCTTGCTTTTTGCTTAAATCATAAGCTAATGTTGTATCGGCAATTTCTATTAACCAAAAAATATCTTGAGGATCGGGATGATGTTGAAAGTATTTGCTTTTAGGTAGTGTGACTATCGCAATATCTGGTTCGGGTTCTGAGTTGGAAAGAATAATGGGATGAGCCTCTCGAATCCAGGCTTTGCCCACCAGCATTTGACGCAGGTAATCAGCTATACTTCCACCATAAGCAGCATGAATCGCACCTTCGGGACTCATCTCTACTAATTCTCCATCAATTAATTGAATATGGCGATCGCGGAATATCCCAGCTTCAATCATCTTATGATAATCGGCGAGCGACCATTTTGCTAAAGTCACCATGATGTCATTACTGCTTACAATTTATATTTATAATATTGCAGTATGATTAAGCAAAACTAAGTTAGTAGTTAGTAGTTAGTAGTCAAAGAAAATTATCTACTATCCATTAAAAGCTAAATGGTAAATGAAATAATAGAAATTAATCAAGCTAGTGCCTTGGTAGTAGGGGCAAGTCAGGGTATCGGTTTAGGGTTTGTTAAATCTTTGCTACAGCAAGAGAATATTGCTAAGATTTACGCCACCTATAGGCAAAAAGAAACCGCAGATCGGCTATTTGAACTAGAAGCAGAATTTGGCGATCGCCTAGAATGTTTGCAGGTTGATGTCACCGTAGAATCAAATATAGCAGCAGCAGCAGCACGTATAAAAAAGTCAAGTAAACGACTGCATCTGGCTATTTATTGTGTTGGGGTGCTACACGAAGGAGATTTAACTCCAGAAAAAAGCTTGAGACAAATCAACTCTGAGAATCTGATCTATTCTTTTCAGGTTAATAGTATTGGGGCGGTATTGCTAGCTAAACACTTGATGCCTTTATTTGAGAAGGGTGAAACCAGTGTTTTTGCCAATATTTCCGCTAAGGTTGGCAGTATTAGCGATAATCGCTTAGGAGGCTGGTATGGCTATCGTGCCTCAAAAGCAGCATTGAATATGTTTCTCAAAACTACGGCGATCGAGTATAGTCGTAGATGCCCTCAAACTATAGTACTTGCTTTACATCCAGGGACTACTAATACAAGACTATCTCAACCATTTCAAAAAAATGTCCCTCCAGGTAAACTTTTTGCTGTAGAACACACGGTTAATCTTTTATCAAAAGTAATTCAACAAGCGGATATTAAAGATAGCGGTAAGTTTTTTGCTTGGGACGGAAGTGAATTACCCTGGTAACTTTAAATCAATTATCAATGTTAGGTGCAAGACTAGGCCTTTAGGCGCAACTTTGTTAAATGAGGCTGTTCTAACTGCTGATAATCATCAACAAAGCGATCGCTAACCGCCAAATAGTGCATTTCTCGAGCTAATATGGCGATCGCCACTGGAATATGCAAAATAAATGAACTTAATAGCTGCTGATTGTTTTGCACCATCACTTCGCTATTTTTATGTTGTTCAATTGCCTGCCTTGGTTGTTCTATTTGTTGTTTTAAAATGTTAAATAGATTACAAATATTCTCCTAATTCAAAACTTTAGTTGCTTGGGAAAAGTTTAATTCGTGAGAATAGATTACTTCTTCGAGCTTAGATAATAGAATTTACAAATTACTATCGCTAGACATAATGTAATGCAATATTTGACGATGTAAAATTAGTAGTGTTTTAACTGTTCAAAATATAGAATTAATCGATACTGTTTTAAAAAATCAAGTCTTTGATTAAGCAATTCTGAATCAAGACAAACTTTTAATTAGAAAGTAAATATTATATTTGAACTTACTATTCCCATTTAATTGTCTTTAGTAACGTCAAAACTGATACAAAACTAAAATCAATAGTGGTTATATTAGTATTCTGTTGTCAATTGATTCTTAGATTGAGATTTGCTCATGCCATTTATTGTTACTTTTAGTTCAAAGCCGATAGGTTGTATTGCCCCAATAAAATTTTTATGGTGAAGCCAGTTGCTACCGCGATTAGGAGAAAAATATAAACAAAATATTAAGCCTTGCCAATTAAGCCTTGCTCAATATTTAATTAAGTATTTTCACCGTTAACTTATTGTTTCATTCTCATTAATATTATCTACAACCTGCTTTAAATCAGCAGGTTTTGAGAATTTATGGCTAAACAAAGCATTTGCCCGCAATAATTAATCAAGCATTAGCCATCAATTGTTGCTGATAAACTAATACCTCAACTACCACTTAAGTATGATGATACAAATTTTGTGAAGGAATATATTACTAGCAATATCAAAACAAAATAGAAAAGCAGTCTATATTCTCAAAGTCACAGATTACTCCGTCCGTTGGTCAGAATTGATCGGTAAGAATTCATTTGGCATCAAGACCAAATATTATCTTTCTAACCACTAAGTTCTTTAAATTAAAAATTATGATTCCTCTTCCTCTTGAATCTGAGTTACAGGTTATTCGTCTCAAACGCTACTTAAATAAATATCCTGAAGAAGCTTTCGAGTTAGCAATACAGCATTATGAAGACTTTCTCGCTTTAGCAGTAGAGTACAAAAAGCTCAAAGCAGAATTAAAATTGATGCCAATGCCTGCGAATAATCTTAGTAACTCTCAAAAGTAACTAAACTAGGGCATTAAGAAAACTAACTGTCAAGTATTGAGGTTGGCAAGGAGATAAATAGACACGCAGATGTGGAAAAAATTTATCTTAATTAAAAATATACGATTGAAATCATAGCAGGCGTATTTTATTAGCTTTTATGAGCCGTCTGCATCAAGGAAAGGTAAGTCAACTCTAGCTGATTTTCAAAGTTAAGTTGCAAAATCTGTCTCAACTCAGCAAAAAGACTATCTCTTTGTTCTCTTTGCAACCTAATATACGGCGATAGAGTACTCAATAGAGTTAGATAATCATCAATGCTGTAGTTAACCTTGCTGATTAAATATTCTTCTGTTAAATCTTTAAAATAGCCAGAATCAATTACTTCCTGACCCATTTTGCCTAGGTTTTCTTGGTAATTTGCCAAAGTTTCGTATTTGTCTAGCTCAGGTGCATGAGTTTGATAAATCTCTTTTAGTATTTGGTACACTTCGTAACTAGGTTGAGGTGCTGTATTCCACAGTAAAATTAATAAGCCATCTTCTTTTAAAGCTGCTGCCGTTTTTTGCGTTCTAATTCCTGAAGTTAACCAATGAAAAGAAGTTGTCGCTACCACCACATCAAATTTTTGGTTAGTTAACTCCCATTCTTCAAAAGTGGTATTAATAAATTGGACATTTGGATAAGCTGCACATTTTTGTTTAGCTAATTTACAGGCTGGAAGACTCGGCTCAAGACAGATCATCTGCACGCCCATTTTGGCAAATTCAACACTGGCAATACCTGATCCCGTACCAATTTCCAGCATTGTTTTTGATGAATGTAACTGAGCTATTTCTTGAAGACGAGCCAGTATTTTTGCAGGGTAGCGAGGTCTAGTGCGCTCATAAGCCTGCGCTACTTCGCTATACCAATTATTCTTGTCTTCACAGCGATAAATATTGTTTAACAAGCTTGATAGGTTTGAATTCGAGGCTTCTGAATCACTCATAATTCTATTGTTTGCAAATATACTTTCTAATTTAAATACCAAAGTTTACATAATTTAACATTTGCTGCTATAGTTAGATATATAAATTAACAAGCATAATTTTGTAACAACTTATATATATTTAGTTTTTATTTTGAACTAGTAGTTTAATTTTGCTCCAACAGCGATGTTTAGAGCAAACTATCTTCTCAGAGTCATTTTCTCCTATGTAACCTCAGTCTGGTAGCTGAGGTTTTTTCATTTACTTAGTTATAAGTTGGCAACTTGCTAGTGTATTTTAAACTCGTAATTAAGTATTAAATAGTCAGTGACAATTAAATTAGATCATCTATTCATTTGTTGTCAGGTAAATGCACCAGAAATTAAGCGAATTCTAGACTGGGGAATAAAGGTATAGCTAGCAGATGTATTTTTTCGATAATGCGATGTTGAAATTTTGTTGGTAGTTGATTGATTTGATTGGTTTATTCTATTGATTCGGGATTCGCTAAAAAACCATTGTAACGATTCATAGATTTTTCAACTCCTTCTTTTAGGCTAAGTTCAATCGCCTTTACCGCAGCGTATAATACTTCTTCGATAGCTGGAATTTCTTGAGGAGCAAACTTACCTAAAACGTGGTTTATAGTTTCTTTCTTGCCATCAGATTTACCAATACCAATTCTTAAACGAGGAAATTCTTTGACTCCCAAATGAGAAATAATTGACTTCATCCCATTATGTCCTCCAGCCGATCCCGATAGACGTATTCGTAATCTACCAACAGGTAAATCAAGATCATCATAGATAACCAATACAGATTGAGCCTGAATCTTATACCAGTCTGTCACTGCTCTTACCGATTGTCCTGAGCGATTCATATAGGTTAGAGGTTTGAGCAAACGAATTTTTGCTCCTCCTGGTGCAACTCCCTCGGCAAATAAACCTTGAAAACGCTTATTTTCTTGCAACGGCATTTGCCAAATTTCAGCTAATTCATCAACTGCTGCAAAGCCAATATTGTGTCTAGTGCGATCGTATTTTGGTTCAGGATTACCCAAACCAATAATTAATTCAGGAAAAACAGGTGCAGATGAATCGGAAGTCACAGGAATTTTAGCAAGGGATGAAGGATGAAGGATGAGGATTTTGCTTAAAAATCAGCTCTCATCCTTATAAACCAGAAATTAGTTAAATAATTGACAACTTTTATTTTACTAGTTTGATTGAAACAAAGTTTCTAAATACACTCTGGCACAGGCGCGATAGTTTTGAGATGATTCAGTGGTTTGTCCATTGTTGTTTTGTAACAAGAACAAAGATAAAGCAGCAGCAAAAACGCGGTCTTGATCCCAATGAGGATGAGTTTCAAGATAGTTCTTTAACGACAGATGAAGTTCTTCAGGGATTTCCGCCAAAATAGTTACATTTGAGTTCATGGTTGGTAAACTGCTCCAGTTAATATGATTTTTAAGGGAATACGAGGACTGCTTTCAAATCTAAAAAACAGATGCGCTTGCGCGCTTAAGAAAAGCTTTTAATTTAGTAGCAAAGCTATTTTTTAGCTTTGTGTATTATATAGCTCTACATGAATAGCTGTCGCTCTTTTGTTTTAGTGAAGACTTGTGATTCTTCAAGTGGATGTTGATACATTGTCGTCTTAAAAGGGGGCTATTTGTCAATGCTACAAAATGTTAAGGGATTTGTTAAATCATTATTTCACTTACGAAAACATGAGTCTTTAAGCCTGCTTTTTGTTACTTTACTTTATAAAAGTGCTTTAAGAAACAGTTAATATTTGGTAAATTTATGAAATCCCCTATTTCAGACTCAAGACTTTATTACTGCGTTATGACCTGTGGAAAAAGCTGGGTAAAATGTGGATAACTATGAAAAAGCTTGGGGAAACAGTGGGGAATTTATGGGGTAAAGTGATCCTTAAAAATAAGAAATAATAACTTTTCCTTGACTTTTTGAGAAAAGTAAAAAGGTACTAATCAATGAACAATGAACAGTAATCATGCTTTTTGTTCTTCCCACCATTTTGCAGCCTGAGAGCTTATTTCTTGTGCCTCAGTATCTGACATCCGCTTGAGATGGCTTAAAACTAGGTTCATTCTGCCCAGAGAATGTAGACGATCGCGATGGCGTATGAGAAAATCCCAGTAAAAGAAATTAAAGGGACAGGCTCGATCTCCAGTGCGATCGCTTTTATTGTATTGACAACCGTTACAATAATCGCTCATCTTGTTGATGTAGTTAGCAGACGCAGCATAGGGCTTAGAAGCCAAGACACCGCCATCGGCAAATTGTCCCATGCCAATAACGTTAGTTTGCATTACCCAGTCGTAAGCGTCAATAAAGGCACTGTGAAACCAGTTTTCAATCTCTTGGGGAGAAATTCCTGAAATGAGGGCAAAGTTGCTTAACACCATCAATCTTTGAATATGGTGTCCGTAAGCTATATCTTCTACTTGGGTTAGAGTTTGGCGCAAACAGTTCATTTTGGTTTTGCTGGCATCCCAGAAGAAATCTGGTAAAGGTTGATGATGTTCAAACCAATTACTTTGGCTGTAGCCTTCATCTTGAAGCAAGTAAATACCGTGCATATATTCTCGCCACCCCATTACCTGACGAATAAAACCTTCTACACAATTTAAGGGTAATTTTTGTTGATAATAAGCAGTTTTTACCGCATCAATTACCTCTATAGGCTCAAGCAAACCCAAGTTTAAATAGGGAGATATTAAGCCATGCCACATAGTATATTCCCCTGTAATCATGGCATCTTGATATGTACCAAAGTTGGGCAAACATTCTTGCACAAAATAAGCCAAAACCGCTTGAGCTTGTTCTTTAGTTACTCCCCAATTAAAAGGTTCAATTTTGCCATATTCGGAAAACTTTTTTTGTTTTACCCAATCAATTACTTCTTGGGTAATAGCATCGGCTTTAAAAGTTAAAGGTTCAGGTGTTTGCAGATTTTTCTTGGGTGGTTTGCGGTTATCTTTGTCATAATTCCACTTACCACCAATGGGCTTTTTACCGTCCATCAAGATGTTAAATCTTTTTCTGCCTTCTCGATAAAAATCCTCCATTAATAGTCTTTTACGAGACTTTGACCAAGTGATAAATTCATCTTTACTCCATAAAAAATGATGATCGGCTAAAAACGTTATTTCACAATCCAAATCCAAATCTTGAATCAGCTTTAAAAAAGTGCGATCGCAGGGACTAGTTATCTGTAATTCAGTAATCTGGTTTTGCTTTATCCATGCTTGTAAAGGGGTAATAAAATCAGTACTAATTTCATAACTTACCTGCCAGTTATCTGCCTTTAATTCTGCGGCAAAATGACGCATTGCCGACCAAACTAAAACCAACTTTTGCCGATGATATGGTCGTTGTCTAACATAGTTACTAGACTCAATCAAAATCACGGGCGTTTGCTGTTTACGAGCTTGATTATTTTGTAAAGTTAACTGTTTTGTTGTCAGGCGATCGCCTAATATCCAAATTCCGATTGTCATATTTAAAGGGATAAGGGATAAGGAAAGAAATTTATCTGTAACTTTGGCAGCGAATCAAGATTCTACTCCCGCGATCGCATCACTCAAGCAACATAAACAACGAAAAATCAAAGTAAGAGTGTAGCAAGATTTACCTAAACATTACAGATTATTACTTTGTTTTTAATAAAGCAGACTCTGGTAGAGACAATATTTTATCTTCAATATTGGTAGATGAATTTAAAACATCTATCAAATTAGATAAAAACTAAATTTGTTGTCAAAATTAAGGAGAGCTCAATGCTTGACGCTTTTTCCAGAGCCGTAGTAAGTGCAGATAGTAAAACTGCATGTATCGGTGGTGAAGAACTACAATCTCTAAAAAACTTTATTTCCAACGGAAACAAACGCTTAGACGCGGTTAACACTGTTGCCAGTAACGCTAGCTGCATCGTATCTGACGCTGTTGCTGGAATGATTTGCGAAAACCAAGGCTTGATTCAAGCTGGTGGTAACTGCTACCCAAACCGCCGTATGGCTGCTTGCTTGCGTGATGGTGAAATCGTTCTTCGCTATATCACTTACGCTATTCTTTCTGGTGATGCTTCTGTACTAGAAGATCGTTGCTTGAATGGTTTGAAAGAAACTTACACTGCTCTTGGTGTACCTCTTCAATCCACTGGTCGTGCTGTTGGTATCATGAAAGCTGCTTCTTTAGCTCACATCAACAACGACAATAGCGAAGAATTTGGTGGCAAAAGATTCCGTAAAATGGAAATGAAAGATGGCGATTGTTCTGCAATCACTTCTGAAGCTGCTAGCTACTTCGACAGAGTAATTTCTGCTCTTAGCTAGGCATCTTTTGGCTTAGTCTCAATGCTCATAAACTTTTTGAAGCATTGAAAATATACCATACTTCGATTACAAGCAATTCAGGAGATATTTAAAAAATGAAATCTGTTGTAACTACAGTTGTTACCGCTGCTGACGCTGCGGGACGCTTTCCCACTAGTTCTGACCTAGAGTCAGTTCAAGGTAGTCTTCAACGCGCTAACGCTCGTATGGAAGCTGCTGAAAAACTAGCTAGCAACATTGATAATGTTGCTCAAGAAGCTTATGATGCAAGCATCAAAAAGTATTCTTACCTAAATGACGAAGGTGAAGCAAATTCTACTGATACCTTCAAAAGCAAATGTCTTCGTGACGTTAAGCACTATATGCGTCTTGTCAACTACTGTCTAGTAGTTGGTGGAACTGGTCCTTTGGACGAATGGGGTATTGCTGGACAACGTGAAGTATATCGTTCTTTGAACTTGCCTACTGCTCCTTACGTAGAAGCTTTGACTTTTGCACGTAACCGCGGTTGCGCTCCTCGCGATATGTCTTCTCAAGCTTTAGTTGAGTACAATGCTCTTCTAGACTATGTAATCAACTCCTTGTCATAAGAGTTTGATTAGTAGTTTAATCTTGAAAAAAACAGATAGCATTTCTGTTTAATTGATTGATAGTGGCTTTAGGTCTGTTGCGCTTTGACTTGGATTAGTTTGAGTGTCAGTCTTAAAGCTACTGTTGTTTATAGAAGTTCTGAGGTCAAAAGCTTTTATCCTCATTTTGACCTGCAAAAACATTAACAAGCAACTATAAAATTTGATGACTATAGACGCTTTATTTGAAAAGCTCAAACATCCTAATCCTAATCTGCGTAGTAAAGCGATGTGGGAAATTGCGGACGCGAGAGATGAAAATACTATCCCTCGTTTAATGAGTATTCTCAATCAAGAAGATGTAACCTATAGAAGAGCAGCAGTCAAAACTTTGGGAGTGATTGGTGCAGATGTTGTTCCCTCAGTAGTAGATTCTTTGCTAAACAGTGATAATCCCACAGTACGCTCTAGCTGCGCCAAAGTTTTAGCTCAAATTGTGGTCAACCATCCAGATGTACCTATGCCCGAAGAAGGTATTCAGGGATTGAAACAAGCACTTGATGATCCTAACCCTGTAGTAAATATTCCTGCGGTGATGACTTTGGGTGAAATAGGCTCTCCTGTTTTTGATTTATTAGTAGAAACCCTTCACACTACTGATAATCTCGCTGTGGGAGTAGCAATACTTAATGCTCTTGGTTCAATGGGCGATCCTAGAGGAGTAGAAGTATTGACGCAGCTTAGTAATGATAAATCAGCCGATGTCTACCTACAAGAATCAGCAACTAGTGCTTTATCTCGTTTAGAAATGGTGATGAAATACAACAATTAAAATAATAATTTTCACAAGCTAATGAGCGTTATTTTGCTGGGGTAATCTATAATTTTTAATTATTTAATTTAACTCAGTAAAATTAATCATTTGAAGCATTAAGTATTCAATTTTATTGAGGCGTTTGAGATAATTAACAGGATCATTTTGGGAAAACTGAGAGTATGTTGAAACAATTACTTTCGGTATTTCTAGAATCTCGTTGTGAATTTTGTCAGCGTGCTACTTCAAAAACTCTTTGTGCATATTGTCAAAAAAAGTTAGCTAGTTGTCGGTTAAAAGAAGACGACCGCCTATTATTAGCTGGCAATTTGCCCATCTTTGCTTGGGGTAAATATGATGGACTCTTAAAAAGAGCGATCGCCCTGATGAAATATAATAGTAAACCAGAAATGGGCATATTATTAGGGCAATTATTAGGGCAAGCATGGCTGGAGAGTGGTTTGGTTGAACCTCAGCAAAAAACAATCGTAATTCCTATTCCCTTGCACAGTAAAAAGCTTAAAGATAGAGGGTTTAATCAGGCGGAAATAATTGCTATAAGTTTCTGTCAGTTAACAGGATATAGTCTAAATACGAAGAGTTTGGTTCGGATACGGGATACGCAAGCAATGTTTAACTTAAGCCCAGAAGACAGAGTTAAAAACCTCCACAATGCTTTTCGACTAGTAGGCAAATTACCTAAACATCCCGTTTTATTGCTGGATGATATTTATACAATGGGAACTACGATCAAAGAATCAGCTAATGTTTTACAACAACATAATGTCAGGGTGATGGGTGCAGTGGTGGTGGCAAAAACAATAAATGATAATTGATAATTGATTTAACTGCCGATGTTATTAACGAAAAGCATATGTTTTTGTTAATATAAATCTGTAAATTTAGCAGTGTTAACGAAAACGATAATAATGGTTAATACCAATAGAGCAGGTCAATACATTACACAACCTAGTGGGTATTAAGGCTTCTATTGCCTATTTAAATGTGTTTAAAGATTCTTAAGCGATCGCAATTTTTGCTCAAGCTATTTCTGTTAGCGATAACCTGTGATTAGGGTAACGGGATTTAGAGGAGTAAAGCGGGTTAGGTGATGTACTGGCACAGAACGAGATATCTGTAGCTGTAATAAGCGATATTGCCAATGATTATTATTGAACCAGTTAATTGCTTGCAGGTGATGCTCAATAGTAGCAAATGCCATGACTATCATTCCATTTTCTGTTAGCTGTCGATCGCAATAATTTAGAATATCAACTAAATTTCCGCCACTGCCACCAATAAAAATGCGATTAGGATTAGGTAAATTTAATAGTGCTTCTGGTGCTTTACCGTTAATACTGCTTATATTGTCTACTTTAAATCTCTGGCAATTTTTAGTGATTAAATTTGAACCCATGCTAGTCTTTTCGATTGCAAATACTTTAGAGGTAGGACATAATCTAGCTATTTCAATGGAGACTGAACCTGTTCCTGCGCCAATATCCCATACCGTTTGGTTTGTCTGTAGTGATAATTCACCCAGGATAGATAAACGAACTTCTTTTTTGGTAATTAAACTAGGGCGATCGCTAAAGCTTAAAAAACTGCCATCAGGTAATCCAATTAGAGGTATGTTATCAAGTTCTAAATTCTCGTTTTGTGTCTGACGCAATAATATTAAAACATTTAAAGAAGCAAAATAATTACTGTCTAAGTTACCTAATTCAACTACCTGTTCAGAGGAGAAATAATGTATTTTTTCCGCTACATCTCCTAAGTTTTCACATATATAAAAACTATAGTTAAGAGGTAAATCTAAACTGAGAAAAAGAGATGCGATCGCAGCAGGATTGTTATGACTATCCGTTAATAGGGCAATTTTCTTTTTTCCCTGCTTCAAAAGCTTAATTAATTCATCTGTATTGCGACCATGAACGCTTATTAAAGTAGCATCCTGCCAGGGAACTTTTATATGATTAAAGGCTAATTGAACTGAACTAACGTGGGGATAAAATTGAATTTGTTCGGGGGAGAATTTTTCTAATAACAATCGTCCCAAACCAAAAAAAAGCGGATCGCCACTAGCTAAAATAACAACAGTATGTTCAGCCAAGTTTAATTGTGCGACTGCTTCTAATCCTGTTTGAAGATTAGTTAGCTCTATTTTCTCTACTGCCTGTTCAACAAAATAATTTAGATGGCGTTTGCTACCTGCCAAAATAGTAGCCTGTTCTACTATATTTCTGGCATTCAAGGTCAATCCTTTTTTACCATCTAAGCCAATACCAACAACAGCAATTACCATTTAATGATAATTAATAATTGATAATTGTTCATTGATTACTTAATTAGAACTATTGTTAAACAAGCGATAGCCGACATAAACAACCAAGCCAACAACTGCAATACTAACTACACTGCTAACTACATGAAGTACTGCACCCAAAATTGAAAATCCTAACCAAACTCCGCCAATAATTACAGCAGCTTTGCCAGCTTTGGGTAAGGTGCTAAACCACCCCTTGCCATCGTCAATCCACCCTTTAACTTGAGTAGAAGAATTGATTTCTACCTGAGGAAAAACAGTCTTGGTATTAAACTCTTGAGAATCAGAAACAGTTTTTTGATTTAGTTCTGCTTCCAGGTCGTCTAACTTACTTTGTAAATCACGTTCTGAACTCATGATTATTTCTCTCGCTTTGATCTACTACTATCTTTTAGGGTAGCAAACAAAGTTTAATTAGGGCTGTAGAAATTTCCGCCTAGATAAGCTTATCTGTATTTACTAAGATATGATTGCTTGCTACGGAAAAATGCTACTTGTGAAATATCAGTACTAATTACAGACAAAAACGTGGTGTAAGGTTAATGTTAAAAGCAATTTTATTCGATTTAGATGGTACCTTGGCTGATACTGACTCAATTCACTTTGCCGTCTGGCAAGATATATTAGTTAGGTTTGAGCTTGATATCGATCGCACCTTTTATCGCCAAAGAATATCTGGTAGAACAAACTCGAAGATAATTAAAGATATTATTCCTCAGCTAACTTTAGAAGAGGCTTGGAAACTGGCTACAGAAAAAGAAGAAACTTATCGGCGACTTGCTAATTCTCTGCGACCAACGCCTGGGTTAGATAGGTTAATCCGCTTGACAGACACCTCCTCGTTAAAACGTGCTGTTGTGACCAATGCACCCGAAGAAAACGCCGTTTATATGCTCAAAATACTGCGTTTAACAGGGACGTTTCCCACAGTGATTATGGCAAAGGATGCACCACCAGGAAAACCAGATCCTGCTCCTTATAAGCTTGCTCTAAGAAGTTTAGGAGTAAAAAGTAAAAGAGCGATCGCTTTTGAAGATTCGCCAGCGGGTATCAATTCCGCAGTAAGTGCCGGGATCTACACTATTGGTATCACATCTAGCTATCCTTCAGACTATTTGATTGATGCTGGAGCAAGTATGACGATCGAAGATTTTAATGATGAGGTTCTATGGAAATTGCTCGAGCGTAAAATTTAAATATTTGAAATATTGGGCTTTAATTCCAGTATTCTGGCTCAAATAACCAACAACAGCCAAAAAATTAATGGTTTAAACTAGAAAGTATCCACAGTTTCAATAAATCACTCAAATTCAGTGAATTTTGCTCAATCTATTAGATTTGCGATCGCTTCCTTTGTTTTGGGGACACTTGCAACCGTATTTTCAGTTGCAGTAGTAGCAGCCGAAAGAATTGCCTTTAATATATCTCCCTTTGGTCAGTTTAATATCCAAATTGACGACCTTGAAACGTTCGTGGACACTGGAGAAGTATCTCCTGAACTTGCTTACTATCTTGATCGCTTACCTCCTCAGCAGGTAGAAAAATTACCCAAGCTATTGTCTAGCTCTTTAAAAGTTAATCCTTTAAGCATTTCTAATGTTAGTAACTCGACCGTAGGCGAAGTAGCGATCGCAAACTTGGGTAAAGGTATAAGAACCGATGCCAATTCTAATGGTTTTTTTGCTCTTAGAGGAGCAATTATTGCTGCTGCGTTCGACGATCGAGGATTGACGATTATGAACCTGCTGCGTCAATTTCCCTCAGAAACTGTATATGTAGATTTAAAGGTGCTAGAGCAATACATTAAGCGAGGATCGATATTGCTTAAAAGTAGATCGGCAATCGATCGCGCTTTTTTTAACCACGATCAAAAAACCAGCAGCAAAGCTCAACCCGAACTTCAAAGGCTACAAACTCAAGGGTCGTATACTTGGAACAAGCGTACTCTCAGCTATAAAAATCCTCATCGCGATCGCCAGGGGTATTTTGATCTATATCAGCCAAAGGTAAATCAGCCTGTTCCTTTAATCGTTATTTCTCATGGTCTTGCTTCCGATCGTCAAACATTTGCCTACTTGGCTGAACATTTCGCCTCTTATGGCTTTGCCGTTGCCGTAGTAGAGCATGATGATATTAGCTTAAATAAATTCGATCGCGTTCTATCAGGTACAGAAAGATTTCCTGAACCTAATAACTTAATCGATCAGCCTTTAGATGTTAAATCTGTTCTAGATCGTTTAGAACGAGAATCAGCAACAAATCCTCAGTTGCAAAATAAATTGAATTTACAAGAGGTAGGAGTGATTGGACAGTCGATAGGAGGTTATACTTCTCTGGCGTTAGCTGGTGGAAAGCTAGTTGCTGACAAAATGGCTGAGGAATGTCAGCCAGAAAACTATCGAGATGTTTTGCTGGATTTATCTTCTCTAGCTAAATGTACTTTTAACGATCTTAAAGATTCTCACTATCAGTTACGAGATCCGAGAATTAAAGCGGTAGTAGCTATCAACCCCCTAGGCAAAATATTTGGTCAAGAAGGAATGGGTGCAATCAAAATTCCGACTATGCTTATTTCGGGAACTCATGATTTGATTACGCCTTCTATCGAAGAGCAATTAAAACCTTTTACCTGGTTGAATCAAGACCTTAATAAATATTTAGTATTAGTCAAACCAGGAACGCACTTTAGTTTTTTGCAAGAAGGTTTGGGAGTTTTACCTGTTCCTGAAGGCAAAGTAGGACCAAGTCCTACTTTGGCTTATCCTGGACTAAAAGCACTAAGCACTGCTTTTTTTAAAGTCTATCTTGCTCATCAACAAAAATATAAAAACTATCTACAAAGCGATCGCCTAGACATATTTAGCAATGATGCTTTTGAGTTTTCTCTGATCCGTTCTCTAACTCCCGCCAAATTACAGGAGATAATTACTAATTACTGATATAGAGGAAAATGACCGTTCGCCCTTACTTGTAAGGTGGGCAAACTTAGTTTTGATATAAATTGACACACTTCATTTTGAGCTTGCCCACCCTACCTGACTGTTTTGCGAAGCGGTCAGACCCCGCGTCGTCCGAAGGCGCAAGGGAATGCTGACCAAGACACGCCCCTACTTTTTCCGACTTAACCTAAGACAAAAACTCCCTACTTTCCCCGACAGACAAACTACGGGAATTTACATAAGCTGTAAGTCATACAAATACAACACAGCTTTTGGGAGTAATATGTACCAACCAGCCAGAGATTTAGCGGGAGAAGTTTGTTTTCGTCCTAACTTTTTTCAAACTAAAGCCAGAATTAATTATTTAATCGATCAATATTTAAGTCTTGAAGAATTAGGCGATCGCCTAGAAAACTTACCCCAACAGTTTGAGAATCCCCAACCCCGACAGTGGGCTACTATAAATTGGCAGGATATAAATTCAGAACAAGTCGTTGGTCTTGAACTGGATGTTTTTTTGTCGATTATTAAAGGTGCGTTAGACACAGAAGCACCAATCAGAGACTATACCCAAGCCAGTAGACAATATCTTGAACCTATTCATCCGACTATGGCAAAATTTGTCGATGGAAAGATCGACAAAGACGGCACAATAATTGAATTAGGTTTATGGGAAAAAGAAGAGCGACGACATACTCCAGCCCTAGCTAAAATTTATCAACAGCTTACCAATCAAAAAATTATTCCCCAACCCCGAACAGCTAAAAGCTATCAAGCCTGGGAAA
Source organism: Waterburya sp. (assembly GCA_965218345.1). Lineage (GTDB taxonomy): Bacteria > Cyanobacteriota > Cyanobacteriia > Cyanobacteriales > Xenococcaceae > Waterburya. The sequence continues at coordinate 1,137,589 of CBDCKS010000002.1, read as the reverse complement.
ATCCTTATCAAGATCTCTACAAACATGGACTGCACCGTGTAGCTACAGAGTACAGCGCAGCTTGTTTATATCTGTGGCTAATGTCTCACACTACAGGAACGATTCAGCAGATATTAGCAGAATTATTAAAGGATGAAGTTAATCATCTAGTCAAGTTTTGGGGGATGGGAATGTGGTTATATCCTCATGGTGCAAAACACCTAATTCAGTATCTTCTTAGCCAAATCCATACTATCTTACCTATATCCTGTGAAGTAAGTTTACAATATCAGTCAAATTTGAACGAGAGGGGTGGCGAGGTTGTCTTGGAGGACATTCCCTTGCGCCCAGCCCTGGAGGGCTGCGACGTTGCTCCGCAACGGCGGCGAACTCCAGTTCGCGCGACGCGGGCTTCCTCCGCTTCCTCGCCATACCCAATCGAGTTGTTGCAATCAACCTTCCAGCGTATGATGTCAGCTTTAGATTGGCAATCTTGGTCAATCTTATCCAGAGGCGAATTAATTTACACTTTTATTTGGGTATTAAAACCTATGTGGCACTGGAGTAGCCAATTGACCCCAGAATATTTACAATCATGCTGTGCAACCCCAGAATTTTTTGGGAATAATGGCTTTGAGGATGATTGCCTTGAAATCGGCATTTTCTAAGCAGTAATACTAACCTTTTTAATTTAACCGTCCTTAATTTAAAATAATTCCCATGACAGCCCAATTATTAACCACTTTAGCCACCGAACAGAATCTAGCAAAATTGCCCCATCACGTAGCTGTAATTATGGATGGCAATGGTCGCTGGGCAAAACAAAAAGGTCTACCCCGCATTGAAGGACATCGGCAAGGGGCAAAAACTCTCAAGGAAATGCTGCGCTACTGCAAAGATTTGGGTATTAAAACCCTAACCGCCTACGCCTTTTCGACTGAAAATTGGGGTCGTCCGACTGGGGAAGTTAATTTCTTGATGGCGTTATTTGAAAGGCTGTTACAAAAAGAATTAAAAGAAATGGAAGCCGAAGAGGTATGTATTAACTTTATTGGTGATTTATCGCCTTTGCCCACATCTTTGCAGCAGGAAATGCGTCATTCGATGGAGCGGACTAAGAATAATCAAGGAGTGTTTTTTAACGTAGCAATTAACTATGGTAGTCGTCATGAAATGGTAAAAGCCTGTCAGGCGATCGCCCTCAAAGTGCAGCAAGGAGAGCTATCTTCAGACTCTATTAATGAAGAAACGATCTCTCAACACCTTTATACTTCTGCCAGTGCCGATCCCGATCTGCTAATTCGCACCAGTGGAGAAATGCGCTTGAGTAACTTTTTGCTGTGGCAGTTAGCCTATACAGAAATTTACGTCACTGATACACTTTGGCCCGATTTTAATCATCAGCAGTTTGATCGGGCTTTACAATCATATCAAGAGCGCGATCGCCGTTTTGGCAAAAAAACTGGCTGATTTAACTAACTATTGATTTCTCTCGTTCTATCTAATCCCTTATCTTGCAAAACAACCTCAAGAGCTAGAAAGCGATCGCCTTAGAATTTAGATCTAAATTAACCACAACCCAGCTTTTGAGGTTGTTCTTAGCAATATTTATTTTTTTGAATTATTAAGCTAAAAAGCTTAGATTAACTATTCAGCAGTAGCAAGCTCTGTACTACCACGAACGCGACGACGAGTTAAGGTGTTAAACAACATAACCCCAACTGCCTTGATTAAGTTACCTTCAAGCTCTTGGAACAACTCCATGTTCATGGCAAAAGCAGCGTTGGCTTCATCAACTATCTTTTCGGCGGTAGCCTGGTCAATAGGCAATTCGTTCATTGCTTGACGGTATTTGTCTTTAAATGCTTTTTCGTCGGCGATGTCTTCAAACTCATAAAAAGCTGTTCCTTCGCCATTGGTCAAATTCATCGCTCTTTGAGAAATTTTCTTGAGGATTTGTCCTCCAGATAGATCTCCCAAGTAGCGAGTGTAGCAGTGTGCCACTAATAATTCTGGCTGAGATTTTGCTATTTCTCTAATGCGAGCTACATAAGCTTTTCCTGCTTTGGAGTTTTTCGCTTCTTCGCGCCAGTTAGCACCATAGTAGAAATGCAAATCTTGTTCTAAACTCTCTTTACGATTGAGTTCAGGAAAATAAATTTTAGAAACTACAGGATGTTCTTTCAAATTTTCCATTTCCTCTTCCATTGCCGAATAGACAAAGTAAAGACTAGTAACTAATTTGCGATAGGATTTTTTCTCGACTACTCCTTTAAGAAAACATTTAACAAAACCAACGTTTTCTGCCATTGTGTGCGACTTTTTCGTGCCTTCACGCAACATTGTGGCTAAATTTACGCTCATACTAAATTTCCCGCTTTTTTATGATTAACTTTGTGATCTATATTTTTTACAAAAGATCTAAAATACTGCCTAATTTTCTAGATTAAACTGAATTAATGAGAATTGTTATTAAGAATTCTTACATCAAAAGACAGCCAAAAAATTATTAGATCTACTCTTTTGTCAATCTACAGTTATGGAAACTTAAAAAACAAAAGTAGTTCGCAAAACACCTACCGTAGTTGTATCGTTATTCTTATTACCTTCTGGATTAAACAAAACAAACACTCCAGGGGTCAGACTTAAATTATCGCTAACTTTGTAATTGTAGAAAACTTCTAAGTGATAAGGTATTCCTCGATCGACATTAGGTTCTGTTAGTTGTGCTACACCACCAGCATCAACTCGGTTTAAGGGTTGTCCAAAGATGAGTCCTGCCGTATTTCCTTCTTTTAATAAATCTTGAGCATAAAGACCCGTCATCCAGCTAAGAAATTCTGAAGAAGCATCTGGGCCAGATGCGGAATTAACAAAAAAGTAAGATCCATATCCTGTAAAAGCCAGCTTGGGCAAAAAATTCCAGTTAAAAGAAGCCCCGACTGAATGAATTTGTACGGGCGTGTCTAGAACACCGCCAACATTAGCAGTTCCATCTGGATTAACAGTTTGATTGGGAATTGCTAAAGGAGTTGCCGAAAATCTATCTAGTCCCGTGGCTAATATATCTATTTCGTGATAGCTATAGGCATAGTTCAAACCTATATCGATATTATCTCTCGGCTTCAAGGTCAATTGAGTTGAAGCTAACGTACTGCCACTAAATAGCCCTGCACCTAAAGCATTATTATCTCCTTTTTCGGGAATAGCAGCGTTAACGCTAGCGTATAAAGCCCGCAAGTCTATTTTATCGGAGAGGTTAAAAATAAAACCCGTTGCCGAGGCTAATCCAGTTTGAGAAGTCCCTCCCGATATGCGTAGCACTGGATTCAAAGCAGCAAATCGAGAAACTGCTCCCTGTCCTTCGTCGGCAAAAGGAATAATAGTAGGGAAAGCATCGGTAGCTTCGGCTGCCGTTCCCGCGAACAAAGTAAGTTTATCCAAACCCGAAGGAAAAATGTAAAGTAGTTTGTAAAGATCGATAGAATTGCTTCCAACCTCTTCGGAGGTATCTTGGGGATTGAAGCGGGGAAACTGAGGTTCAAAGCTAAGTTTGGTCGAGCCAGCAGTTAGGAAAGATTCTGTAGGAAACAAGCTATTTTGAATGCTACCAAAACCATCTATTGCACCGCCAAAATTATTAGCCTGCAAACCCGTAATTAATAAATCTTTACCAGAGAAGCTGGTATTCAAAGTCAGGCGGAGGCGGTCGTTAAAAACAATTTGAGGATCGTCTCCTGCAACTGGATCTCCTCCAGTTGCACCAGCCAAGGAGAAAATAGCTTCACCGCTTAATTTTGTGGTAGCAGAAAATTGATTATCTTCAAGTAAAGCCGTTTGTTCTGAAAGATTATCCACTCTGTTACCTAGCGCCTTTGATTCTGTTTCAAACTTCTGTTGCAAACTTTGAATGGTTGCCAAATCTTCTGGGTTAACACTGCCATTGCTCGCAATTAAACGTTCAATTTGACTTAAACAGCTATTTAGACCAGCAGCAAATTCATAACGGGTTAAGGGTTGGCTACCTCTAAATGTGCGATCGGGAAAACCTGTAATACAGCCATAGCGATTGACTAGGTTAGCGAGAGCTTCATAAGCCCAATCTGTAGGGGCAACATCTCGTAAACTTTCTACATTTGTTACTTGACCTAGATCATTTTTCGAGTTATTTTGTAGTTCAATTTGATCGAGATCGTTATTAATATTATTAGCTTTATAGTTCCCTGTAATTTTATTGTCAGATTTAACTACTTGTGCTTCAGCTTGAGGCATAGCCAGCAGAAAAGCAGAAATTCCCATGATAAATAAAGCACCTGACTTTTTCATCTATGAACCCCACACCCAAACTTATTATTGTTTAACTGTCACAAACATTTTACTTTGATTGGTTAAAATATTATAGTTATAATATATTAAATGTATTGACAAACATCAATAAATAAGATTTTCTATTATCAATAATTAATTGCAAAAGATTTATTATGTCACGCCTCTAATCTTTTTCCTGGCTATTATTAAATAACCAAGTTTTATCTTAGTTGCTTAATAATTTAGTAATTTATATTTATAATTACAGGCGATCGCTTTATTTTTGATAATTAATGAAATCACTATCAGTTAATCTCAACAGCAGCTTGAATATTATGTCCCTACAAAAAACACGATCGGGTTCGCAAAAATATTATTGCTGCTTTTGAAGAGGCAGGGTATGAGATTTTTAATTAATTTCAACAAGGTGATTAGACAAAGGGCTTGCCCGCATATTGCTTTCTAACCGAAAGCCTCTCTCACCTTCAATGTTCCTCAACCAAGGAAACGGCTGATTTTTGTCGATTTTCGCCAAGATCTTAAACAAGCATTTAATTTTGAGCGGAGGCAATGAAGTGAGCCTCCTCAAGACCGCAACTAAAAAATATGTTTAACAATTAGTCTGGTTGTAAGTCATAATACTTAACGTAAATAAATACAAGTATATAATCCAGAACAAATGCACAGTATCTGAAATTAAACTTTATGTGTGTTAAATACAGTACAGGTGAATCCAGCACAATGAGCATTTTTGCTTATAATCATGAAAAGGTTTGTTACCTAATCCTTAATACTTGTGTTTAATAAAAAATCACGAGATCGCCATTTTACTCAAAATATAATATCTACCACATACTATAATATGCCCAGAATACTTGTAATTGACGACGACCCCGCAATCTCTGAATTAGTCTCTATCAACCTGGAGATGGCTGGCTATGATGTCAACCAAGCAGAAGATGGAATTAAGGGTCAGGCTTTGGCGGTGCAGCTACAGCCTGATTTAGTAATGCTAGATCTGATGTTGCCTAAAGTTGATGGCTTTACAGTTTGCCAACGATTACGCCGAGACGATCGCACCTCTGATATTCCAGTTTTAATGTTGAGTGCTTTGGGACAAACCCAAGATAAAGTAGAAGGCTTTAATGCTGGTGCAGATGACTACCTAACTAAACCTTTTGAAGTAGAAGAAATGCTGGCTAGAGTAAGAGCTTTGTTGCGTCGTACAGACCGCATCCCCCAAGCAGCCAAGCACTCAGAGATTCTCAACTTTGGCCCCTTGACCCTAATTCCCGAACGTTTTGAAGCGATTTGGTTTGAGAAAACAGTCAAGCTGACTCATTTAGAGTTTGAATTACTTCATTGTCTATTACAGCGTCATGGACAAACCGTTGCTCCTCCAGAAATTCTTAAAGAAGTTTGGGGTTACGATCCTGATGATGATATTGAAACGATTCGGGTTCATATTCGCCATCTACGGACTAAGTTAGAACCAGATCCTCGGCATCCCAACTATATTAAAACTGTTTATGGTGCAGGATATTGCCTGGAGTTGCCTAGCGCCGAACAATTGCTTGTCCCTGAAGATAAGGTGACAGCATAAAGAGTATAAGATACGCCTGATGTGAGTTAAAAATCAGAGTAATTTGTTTCAGGCTACAAGCGCAGGGCTATGCGCCCAGAGCGTGCAGCGGCGCGACTCGCTGCTACCGCAGCGTGCAGCTATAAGCCTTCATAGCATAAAATAACTAATGCTAAAGTTTGAATATAAGCATAAACCAGAACATACAGATCAAATTATTTAGCGTTTTATTTCAAGAGCTTAAAGCCATCATGCTATCACGCTGTTAGCTCTACGAACAAGTAATCAAATAACGAAGCTAATCTACATTAGGCGTATAAGATCGACAGTTAGAGCGGTTATGACAGTTGATATTTCTTACAAGATTTAATTTTAATTAATTGCCCTCCATAATCGATTAACCAGCAGCTAATAAAGCTGTACCATAAGCTGCCTGTGTGTTATATGCCTTGCTAACTGGTATTTGCAAATGTCGTTGACGAATTGTGCGCCATGCCGCATTTTTTGCGCCTCCACCTGCGGTGTAAATGTGAGTTAATTTGCTAGCACCTAATTCTTGTAACTTTTGATAGCCTAACTTTTCGATACGACACATACTCTCTAGCAAGCCATGTAAAAACTCGACGGAGTTTGTCGGGCGAGGTTCAAGTTGAGGTAGTAAATTAGGATTGTTAACGGGAAAGCGATCGCCTGGCTTTAATAAAGGATAGTATTCTAAAGAACTTGCAATATCTGCATCAATTTGCCTTGATAAATCTTCTAACTGCTGCTCATCAAAGAAGTGTTTGAGGACAGCACCACCTGTATTAGAAGCACCTCCCGTAAGCCATAATTGCCCTAAGCGATGACTGTAAATACCAAATTCAGATGCGCTAACTTTGGTTTTACTCAGCAGCTTTAAAACTAGAGTTGAACCAAGAGAGGTAACTGCTTCGCCTGGTTTGCTAGCACCACTGGCAAGGAAAGCTGCAATGCTGTCGGTAGTACCTGTACGTATAATGCAATTAGGAGCAATATCAAAGCGATCGCAGTTCTCTGGCGTTATTTTGCCCACAGGCGCACCAGGAGATAGCACTTGAGGATATAGGTTGTTGCAGGGCAAATTTTGCAGCCAGTCAGGGTAGTTAAAATTATCTACATCGTAACCAAGTTTAAGAGCATTATGATAATCGCTAATGCCCAGTTTGCCATGTAGTAGATAAGCCAACCAGTCAGCCTGATGGAGTAAATAACGAGCTTGAAAAAAGTAAGGCTGCTGCTGCCACCAAAGTAATTTGGCCAAACTAGAGGTCGCGCTAACAACCACATGATTTTTAGGGGCAATAGCTTTAATTTCTTTTAGTACTTGTTTACCTCTAGAATCGTTATATAGCAGTGGTGCAGTAATAGATTTACCTGTAGAATCACATAGCAAGACTGTAGAAGAAGTTCCGTTAAAGGCGATCGCCTTTAGTTGTTTTCTAATCTCAACTGGTAGCTGCAAGATCAGATCATCTAATGTTGCTTGCCAAGTCTGAGCTTGTTGATTTGGTGCAATATTGGTAAATTTGGCACTAGTGCTAGCAACAATATTTTTTTCTCGATCGATAACTATTGCTCTTGCACCAGAAGTACCAAAATCAATGCCCAGATAATAGTCCATAGATTAATAATGCCAGAGAGATTAAATGCAGCTTAGTTAGCTAAAAAATAAAATTTTAGTACAGGTTAATCATGAACCAAGAAAAGAATGTTTATCCCCGTAAACAACCAGTCCAAGAACGCTCTAGATTGATGGTTGAGGATATTTTAGAAGCTGCCAGTCTGGTTTTGCTAGAAGAAGGGTTAGAAGCTTTTAATACAAATAGAGTAGCGCAAGTTGCTGGAGTTAGTATTGGCTCACTTTATCAATATTTTCCGAATAAAAAATCTTTACTGTTGCAACTACAAAAACAGGAAGTAAAGACTACTTGGAAAGTATTAGATTCTATCCTGGCAGATGTTTCATGTCCTCCGCGAGAACGTTTACAATCATTTATTTATTTCTTTTTTGAATCAGAGGCAAAAGAATATTCTTTACGGAGTGGACTTCAAGAGGCTGAAGTTTATTTTGAAAAGATGCAGGAATATCAAGAACTTGAATTTATCGTAACTAAGCGATTATCTGATTTTTTAACTGAGATTCTATCGTCAAATTCTGCCGATATAGGATCTAAGGCTTTACTAATTTTTACTGTAATGACTGGAATTGGTAGCCGAGTAACGCAACAAAAAACTACTCCTGCAACATTGCGGGATTGGGCAGCAAGATGCAGTGATATGTTGTGTGGCTACCTAGAAATTTAATTGCTCGTAAGTAAAAAGTAGCCAAGGGGTACTCGCCGCAGGGAGTAGCCAAGGTGTACCCACCGCAGGGAGTATCCTAACACAGCCTCGTATTGCTATAGAACAAAATGTATCGCTTTTTTGCTTCTGGTCGATCCAGATTGAGAAATACGAGTTTGCTCAGAATCCTGAATATTTATTTTTACCAAAAGTTTATCCAAAAGAAATATTACCAAAGGTTTTCCATATCTTAATTGGTTGTCGTTTTAAGACTAACAAATGCGAGTTTTCAAGTTAATTAGCAATCGATACAATACTATCAAAGCCTGATATGTCAATAAATACAGAGCTTTCTATCCTATTAAGTTAAAAAAATATCAATGAAAACTTCTACTTCAGCCCCCACCGATCGAGAGCAAAATACTACCTATTCTATGTTTATGCTGGTTAAAACCACCAATGCTTGGATTAGTTTGACTCCAGAGCAACGTTTTGCCTTCTTTGATTCAGATATCGATCCTATTCTTGAAGCTTATCCTGCAGTAAAAATGCGCTTTTTTGATACTGAAGGATTCAATAGCCGAGTAACTGATGTGATTATTTGGTCAACAAAAAATCTCGAACAATATCAGCTAGTTATTGAAAAACTGCGAGAAAGCAAATTTTGGGGTACTTATTTTGAAATAGTAGAGATTTTGCCTGGAATTGAAAATGCTTACGCTCAAAGCTATGGTGTTGCACCTTATGGACAATGAAACATATGATTATTATTTGGGCGTTGCTGATTAAGTAATGTCGTACAAAGGATGACTGGTTGTAGCTTTAAGCTCTAAGCTTTAAGCTCTAAGCTTTTAAGAAATCATCACTACTTGATAAATAAGCTAAATATATTTTTAGCATTATAGTCATTCCAATTAATTTCCTTATGGTAGTTTTGTATTGATTGTAAGGTTGAATATTATTTGCTACTTGCGCGAACTGGAGTTCGCCGCCTTTGGGAAGGAAAGTCGAGACGCGAAGCGCGTCTGCTACTTGCTACTTTCTTCAAAGATAATCTGGTTGCTATTTAAAATGACTATACACATTCAGCAACGCCATTATTTGATTAGCTCAATTAACGATCGCAATTGTTCAGTAATACCATTTTAAATTGAAACACAAATGATTTTTGTAGTCAGGGCGAATGGTGAAGCAGTGCGTTCTTTGCGAGAGGAAATGCTGCTTGCGAAGCAGCATATTCCACTCTCGCGGTGGCGGCAGATGCGGAAGTGCGCCTTACATGCGGACAAGTCCTTTGTCGTTGAGGAGCAACTGCTAAACCCTTTAGGGTCATTCGCCCTGACGATTCATGTGCTTTATTCATCAGGATTAAATCTACAGAAGTTTACTAAAGCCAGATGATACGCTCCTCATCCTTCATCCCTTAAAATCACCCTGTATTACGCATTCCCGCAGCAATGCCGTTGATAGTCAACATAGCTCCCCGCAAGAGTTCTTCTTTACTAAAGCGGAAGTGGAGTGCCTGAGACTTATCATGCTGACGTAAACGCTTGATCAAAGCCACCTGCAAAAAGCCCAAGGGAATAATAGTACCGTTACGCAACTGCACCGATCTTTGTAGTTCAGGCTCGCCGTCTAGCAGCTTCATTTGACCATTAATTTTGAGGATTAAATCTCTGGTTAAATAATACTCCTGAGAAATTTGCGTAAACAGCTTGAGAAAACGCTCTAAATCCTCTGGCTGGGATAGCTCTCTAACATAATGCTCTGCTATTTGCAGATCTACTTTAGCTAAAGTCATCTCTACTTTGGAAATTAGCACTCTAAAAAAGGGCCATTTAACATAGAAGTATTTAAGCAGATCGAGATTTTTCTCTGGCTCTTGGTCTAAAAATCCTTGTAAAGCCGAACCAACTCCATACCAAGCAGGTAATAAAAATCGGCTTTGAGTCCAGCTAAATACCCAGGGAATAGCCCGAAGACTACTCATATCTTTTTTCTTGTTGGCATTACCTTTGCCAGGACGTTTAGAGGGACGAGAGCCAATCTGTAGCTGGCTGATTACGTCTACTGGAGTAACAGAGTGGAAAAAATCAACAAAATCTGGCTCTTCATAAATCAAGGCTTTATACACAGCACGCGATCGCACTGATAGTTCTTCCATGATTTGATTCCACGGCTCAACGCGATCGAATCCACTCCCTAATAAACTTGATTGGATTACCGCCGTAGTCATAGTTTCAAGATGATACAGAGCTAATTCTGGTAAGGAATATTTAGATGCTAATACCTCTCCCTGCTCGGTAATCTTGATTCTGCCTTTGATGGTATCCGTTGGCTGTGCCAAAATCGCCGAATAAGCTGGTCCTCCTCCACGACCAACTGAGCCACCACGACCATGAAAAATTCGCAGAGAAATACCAAATTCCGAGGCAACTTGCTGTAATGCTCGCTGTGCCTTATGAATCTCCCAATTACTGCTCAAAAAGCCTGAATCTTTATTACTGTCAGAGTAACCCAACATCACTTCTTGGAGATCGTTAGGTTTTAATGGAGCTTGCTGGATACTAATTTTATCTTGAACCGCTGATACGTGCTTGTATCCACCAGAAAGAGCAGCCCGATAAAAAGGCAGTTCAAATAGCTCTTTCATCACTTCAGGAGCGCGTTTGAGATCTTCTACTGTTTCAAAAAGAGGCACAATTCTAACGCTGGTCTGACAGGTAACAGGGTCGTATAGTCCTGCTTCTTGAGAGAGCAAAAGTGCTTCTAAAACATCACTCACAAAATTGGTCATGCTGATGATGTATGTTTGACATATACCCTGCCCAAATTCCTGCTGGAGCAAACGCAACATTCTAAAGGTTTCAATCGTTTCACAAGCAGTTTCTGAAAATGGCATTTCCGCAGGTATTAGAGGTCTGCGGGTTCTTAATTCCTGAATTAGCCAGGCAGTTTTTTCAGCTTCAGATAGGTCTTCATAGGGTCTGGGAAGAACCTGTAAATATGCAGTTATTTCGGCGATCGCTTCTGAATGGCGAGATGAATCTTGACGAAAATCTAGCTCTACCAAAGTAAAGCCATATACTTCTGCTTGGCAAATCAGATTATCTAGCTCACGACACTGCAAAGTAGTTGCAGCCAGGCTGCTCTGCATCAATTTTAGCTCGGCGACAAATTCTGCTCCCGAAGCGTAGATATTTTCGGTATTAATTTCTGAGATTGCCTGTCTGCCTGCTACGGAGGATAAAGCCTGATTCCGCTCCAGGGTGTTTTTAAGCCTTTGAGCAATATATGCTAACTTCAAACGATAGGGTTCTTGACGATAACGAATTGCTAATTCTTCATAGATTCCAGACATTTGCTGATGATCTTGTTCTAAAGAGTCTAGAAGCTCTTGTCTAACATCGCTCCAGTGCAGAGAGAGACTTAGTAGCTCTCGCAGTTGCTCGATAGACTTAAGATATTTCTCAATGACGATACTTCTTTGATAACAGGCGGTTTCCCAAGTCACTTGAGGAGTAACAAAAGGATTGCCATCGCGATCTGAACCTACCCAAGAGCCGAAGTAGCAAAAATTATGGGTGGGAGCAACTAAACCAGGAAAAGAGTCTGCCAAAGACTGCTTAAGGCGAGTTGCCAATTGAGGTATTACGTCAAACAAGACTTCTTGAAAATAGTGCAGCGAGTAATCTACTTCGTCCAACACTTTGGGCTTAAACTGGTGTAGTTCGTCTGTGCGCCACCAAAGGCGAATTTCTTCTGTTAACTGGCTTGTGGCTTCGTTAGCCTCCCAGGAGTCAGATAATCCAACTTCGCGCATTACTTCTTCGGCAGCATCTAACTGCTCTAGAATATAGGATATGCGTCGTTGCTTTTTGCGAATAGTATGGCGCACAATTTCTGTAGGGTGAGCCGTAAACACTAAGCGAATATCCAACTGGTCTAATAACCTCTGTAGCATTAGAGGTGGCATATTAATCTCTTTTAGATAAGGGAAAAGCCAGTGAAATAAACCTGCTTGGTTACTGCTAGATATAGTTGGTTCTACCCATATGTCTTCTAACTGCTCTATTTGAGGTTGAGTTATAGCTGTAGCCGTCTTGTGCGTTTTAGAACCGTTACCGTTGTGGTTAGAAGTGGATAGTCTATGGGTAACACGGCGAGCCTGCTTTTGTTCTCTAGATTCGTAGTGTTGTTCAACTATATTGGTCAATTGAAAGTAAAGGGCAAATGCTCTAGCTGCGCCAATAGCGTCATTTAAACTTAGCTTCTCAATTAATTGTGGCACGGTTGATTGGGGAAATGTCTCTGTTACTTGCCCTTCAGCCGAAGAAAGCGATCGCATTTTTTGCAGCAGATCGAGCATTTCCTGACCACATTCAGAACGCAGTACAGATTTCCAAAGATCCTCAATTAACTTTTGTCGATGATGCAACAGCAAATAAGAAGCAGCAAGTACCCTTTCTTTTTCTTGGTTGGCTATAGAAGATTGAACAACCGAACTCATAAAGACCTCTGCTTGGCGTATGTATGTCGTGAATTTAGTAACAATTGTAATTGTTCAAGATTTAGCGTTTCAAAATGGCTATATTTGTCATCACCGTGGCAATAGCCTTATTCTTTGGTTAAACAGAATCTCGAATCTTGATTGAAAAAAGATTTGAATGATAATATCTCAGATTATTATATTGAGGCAGTAGTCTTGGCAAATACACCACCGTAATCAAGCTTAAATGTAATTTCTAGCTTACACTATTTTATAGGCAAAACTGAGTTTATTTAGTTATTGTCAAAGTTAGGGAAATTCAACAGAGGCAAACGTTCTGAGCGAAATATTTCTTCACTAGCTTTGCCCAATTCGGTCATAAATTCAGTTAATAGATATAAAGTCAAAATACTGAAAATAAAAGGGCTAGTGGCGACACTCAATCCCAGGAAAGACAGTAGGCAAGATGTATTGTTAGACTTCATCAGTTTAGTTTGTATATATTCTTTACTCACTATTGTATGAATTTTAAGCTTTTCTAGAACAAAAGATAAACTATTTTTTCTTTGACTTAAAATAATAATTTTGCTTTTTGATATTTACTAAGCAAATTTGAGCTTCATCACTTAATACTTGGCAAAATTTAATGAAACAGACAATAATTCAGGTAGATGCTTTTACCGATCGGGTTTTTCAAGGAAATCCTGCTGCTGTGTGCGTGCTTGAGTCTGAGCAAGATGAGCAATGGATGCAGTCAGTAGCTCAAGAAATGAATCTATCAGAAACAGCCTTTTTGCTAAAACAGGATCGGCACTATATATTGCGCTGGTTTACTCCCACTACAGAAGTTCCTTTATGTGGTCACGCTACTCTTGCTAGCGCCCACGTACTTTGGACAGAAGGTTATGCTTCTACAGGACAAGCGATCGGCTTTCAGACCAAAAGTGGCTTGTTGACGGCTAAATGTCAGGATAATTGGATTGAGTTAAATTTTCCTGTCAATCGATCGCAAGATATTCCTGCCATCACTAAGCTACAAGATGCTTTGGGAGTAGCGATTAAAACCTTTGCTTATAATTCTTTAGGATATCTGGTAGAAATTCAGTCTCCTAAGCAGCTAAAGCAGTTAGAACCTAATTTTGCCCTATTGAAGCAATTGCCGATATCTAACGTTATTGTGACAAGTTTGGCAGCAGAAAACTCCGAATACGACTTTGTCTCCCGATTTTTTGCCCCTGGATCAGGCATAGATGAAGATCCTGTTACTGGTGCTGCTCATTGTTGCCTTGCTCCTTATTGGCGCGATCGCCTGCATCAAGATCGGTTTTTAGCTTATCAGGCTTCTAATCGTGGCGGAGTGGTCAAAGTTCACTACGATGGTGGCGATCGCGTTTTTCTTCAAGGACAAGCGGTAACCGTAATGCGGGGAGAGTTTCAGTGAGCAGTAATCAGTAAGTAATGATTCAAGAGCTGCGCGATCGCTTTAATGTTCGTCTAAACAATGTATAGAATTCAAAATATACACAAATTAAATTTAAAACCAATTACTTGAATGAGACTCTTCGCTAAAAAATGTCTGATACATCCGAGGTTCATAACCCAAAAACCAGACAGGCAAAGCATCAAGGTGTTTCTGCGCTTGGATAACTTTCTCTTGTCCTAATTTTAGATCGGCAAGACTTGTAGCCTGATTAACCAGTTGATCTGATTGTTCTACTTTGGCGATCGCCTGTCGATAGTTGCTATCCATACTTAAATAGCTTGGTAGCAGTAAAATTGGTGCAGTTTTGGCTACAGGGCGACGAATCATCGGGTAGGGCAAATTTAGTAACCAAATTAATCCAGCTAAACCTCCTAAGCCATTGCTACTTTGGGAATCAGCCATAAGCTGCTAGGTGGACAATTAGCACGAATGGCTTTACTAATAATTTTGGGATTGGGATTAAAATCTGGAAATAGATCGCTAATTAGATATTCTAGTTCTGTTAATGTTTTTAACTTAAAAGCTTGCTAAAAGATTTAGGAGATAATTCTAGCTTTTGAACCGTTTCCTCTAATGTAGACTTAAAGTGTTCAATATCTGAACCAAAACCACAAACCATAGCTGCCATTTCTGCGCCACTAGAAGCATTAGCCCTAGCACAATTGGTTAGCTCTTGTCCTTGGAGAGGTTCTTCTCCAGAAAGTATTTTTTGTTTAGAGTCGCCCCAAAAGGCACTGAGAGTACAAATTTGTTGGTCATCTCGATTTTCAATTGACCAACGATACATAACGGCTTGAGGATTTACTCTAACCTCAACCAGTTTTGCTCCCATATAGTACTGCATCTGGCTTAAGGTTTTTTGCCTTACTTCTATAGGATCGTTTTTATTTACGGTGCGTTCAAGATGAGCTTGAGTAGGCTTAGACATTTGCTAAAGGCTTTTTTCTATCGTTACTTTACAGTCCTGATGATTAAAATCATACTTAACCACGTCTTTTTTGAAACTACGAGTTACGTCGATACAATCTCAGTTCTCTAGATAAACATGATTAAAAATATAAATTTAATATTGGCTGCAAATATAATAAATCTTAAAGCAATAAATATTAGATTAGATATAAGCTTAATTACTCTCCACTTTGTAAGTTAGTAGATTTCAAACTAGTCAACAGCAATCAACATAAACTAATGAACAACTCAAAAATCACACCACGCTTCTCAAATGAAGAAGGCGCAAATCCAAAATATTTTCAATTTGAAGCAGATTTTGTTGGTTCACTGCAATGTATTCCGATGCAGGTCAGAATGAAGCTAGACAACTGTGGTGTAAAGCTGAAGTTAGTAGATTGGAATCATTTTAGCCATTCAGAACGCGAGACATTAGTAAATATGCCCTGCGTTAGCCCATCAGAAACTGAAGCTTACAGACAATATTTGAAAAACTTGGTCATCGTTAAAACTGGACAACCAGCCAAAGAATTAGCCATAGATCCTCAACCAGCTTGGTTAGATGCTCAATCTATTCCCAATAGTGTTCAAACCAAAGCTCAAGAATGTCAGGCTGATATTTCCCTAAAGCAATGGTCAAACTTATTACCCGAACAACGCTTTGCTTTAATTAAGCTTAGTCGTCCTAGCCACGAGAATCAAAACTTTGTTCCCGCACTACAGGAGTTTGAGATTGTACCAAAATGACCTCACAATATTGGGATTATATTTAACGGTTTGGCTGGGCAAAACTTATTTTGCTGTTTTTTCTTGAAATATTTCTCTGACTTCTTTCCAGAGTTCTTTGAGTAACCCTTTAACTTCTTTTTCCTTACGTGCCACTGCACCGCCAGTTGCACCCAATTTTTGCTCAAATTCGGCTCTTTTGCGTTTAACAGGCTCAGTAAATACTTCTGGATCTTCCTTAGCTTTTTCGTACCAAGTTTTAGCTTCTTCTAAATGTTTGTTCACTTCTTCGTACTGTTCTCCGTAACGGTTAGCTAAGTTTGCCTGCAATACAGAAGTTTGTGCCTTTAGGCGAGCATAGTGTTTTTGTAAAATGGCAAATTCTTCGCTGTTACTAATTCCAGTAATAGCTTCAGAGACCGCAACTTTAATTTTATCTGGTTCAGCTTCACTTTTGCTTTTTACTTTTGCCAAAGCGTTATCGATATCATTTTGCAGTTCTTGTTCGTCTGCTACTACTTTTGCTTCTAAAGTAATAATTTCGGATTGGGTTTGGGTAATTTTTTGTTTTCTGGCTTCACTAATACCGTCTATTGCTCCCTGAATTGAAGCAGTTACTTCTTCTTTTATCTCACCGCTTTTTTCTTTAAAAGTCTCTGTTACCGCAGCAATTGCATCTTCTACTAGGTTAGCAACTTCGCTTTTACCTTCTTTGTATTCGGCAATAGTTTGAGCGATCGCATTTTTAACAATCTCGCGAATTTTATCGGTTTTTAATTCTCCTGTCTGTTTTGCCTGTTGCAAATCGGCAATAATTCTTTCCTTTCTAGATTCATTTGATTCAGACATAATTAATTATCCCTCGTTTTCTGTTGACTTGAATTAAAATTCAAGCTATGGATAATCTCATCTTAGAATTAAGCTTTGGATCTTCGCACCTCTGGGGCGGTAGAAAAAACCCAACCTTTTAAACCTCATCTTATTTTATTACTTGTTACTTTTTTGGTGCGCGTTCCCTTGCGCCTGACGGCGACGCGGGGTCGCACCGCTTGTTACTTACGAGCAATTAGCTTTTCTGTCTCAACCGATTAACCTAATGCGATATAGGTTCGGTACTGCCAAAGCTGATATCGTCTTCTTCGTAATCTGGTGGTTCAACGTGGATCAAAACTCGTACTTTACCAAAGCGTTTTTCTAAGTGTTCTTCTATTGTTTCTGTAATTTGGTGAGCAGCAATAATATCGTTAGTATCAACGACTAAGTGCATTTCAATAAACACCTGTCTACCTAATATTCCCCGCGAAGCAATCTCATGACAGTTAAGTACCCCTGAAACTTCCATTACAGTATCATGGATGGCTTCTGGTGCGATCGCCATTTCATCAACCAGCCAGGGTAAATTTTCTTTGATTACTTCCCAACCACTATAAAACACCAATAAAGCCACAGGAAAAGCGAGAATTACATCGAGCCATTCTAGTTGAAGGATATTGAGATTTTTCGCTTGCCATACTCCCACTAATCCAGCAATCACAATTATTGTGACCCAGATATCGCTCATGGTATGTTTGGCATCAGCAATTAAAATGGGGCTATTAACTTTTCTGCCTATATTGCGCTCGTAAAAGGCAACAAAGATATTAATTCCTAAGACAAGCAACAAGAGCCATAGCTCAGTAGAAGTTACTTTGATTGCTGTATTTTCAGTATTTAAGAAGATTTTCTCTACTGCCCCGCGTAAAATTTCAAAACAGGCAATTCCTAAAAAAGCGGCAATTCCCAATGCGCCTACCGCCTCAAACTTCTGATGTCCGTAAGGATGTTCTCGATCTGGCTTAGGAGAAGAAAAACGATTGGCGATCAAACCCAAAATGTTGTTAGCACTATCGGTGATACTGTGTAACGCATCTGCCTGTAAACTCAATGAACCAGTGGCAATACCTAAAGTCAACTTGAGAGCCATGACAAACAAGTTTAAAAGCAATGTGAACCAAAGGACTTTGCGAACTTGAGAACGATTGTCTTGCATTATTTAAGAACAGAAAAGCAACCAGATACTTGCTTTTTAATCATAATCCGAAACATATCCATAGTCTCGATATGTTAATGCTTGTAGACATTAACTATATTTGTCCTTTAATCTTTGGGCAATAGTCTTTCTTGTCCATATTCCCAAACAAAGTAGGCAACAAAAATAGCAATTAACAATAGTAATGCAGCCACTCCTGCTTGAGTAGCCCAGGTAATGATTTGCTCTAAAGAAACAACTCGTCCCAGGAAAAAAGCCAGGGTTACAATGGTAGTTGACCACAACGTAGCACCACCCAGATTACAGAGCAAAAATTGTTTATAAGGCATTTTGGTAATTCCTGCCAAAGGTCCTGCAAAAATTCTCAGCAAAGTAACAAAACGTCCAAAAAACACAGCCTGAGCAGCATTTTTACTGTAGCGATCTTTTACTTGTTCTAGCTGCTGTTCTTGGATTCGGAAAATGCTGCCAATTTTGACTATAAGCTGCCATCCGCCAATTCTGCCAACCCAGTAACCAAAATTATCGCCTAAAACTGCACCAGCGATCGCACTACCCAAAACCATGCCATAATTCAATTCGCTGCTGCCAGCTAAAAATCCGCCAACTATGACAATGGTTTCTCCAGGTAGGGGAATTCCCATATTCTCTAAGGCAATGCCAATAAACACTGCCCAATAACCGTAGAGGTGAGCAATTTCCTGTATAGTTTCTAACGTAAATAGCTCGATTGACATTCCACGGCTTAACAAAGATTAACGCTGTTATCTATACTGACGTAAATTAACTAATAGTGTCAACGTCAGAATTGAGAATTAGTCAGGAATTAAGTGGGAACAGCTTCTCCTGGGCGTAGTTTTGACCATTTACCAGATTCTTTGACAAAGCTCTGACAGCCGACTACATCCCACTCCATTTCAATAACTTCGCCCTGGGTACGAATGTTGACGTTAATAGTGGGTTCAATCGGTTCAAAGGTAGGATTTTCGGTTAAATGAGCTTGTTGGTGTTGAGTTTCTACTGCATTGTAGGTTTGGCAGTTATCAACATATTGGCAGTTGATACAGATACACATAATTTTTTTATTGAACTTCATGCTTTAATTGTTAATTTAGCTCAGATAATAGTACATAGTCACAATAAATTTAAATAAATTTAAATGGTTGTAGAACAACTAAAGTTGTATTTAGATAAGGTAAATTTCCCCTGTGACTTGGATCGACTACCAGCAAACGCTTATTTGGTTGGGGGTTCGGTAAGGGATGCTTTGCTAGAGCGTTATAAAACCCCGATAGATTTAGATTTTGTTTTACCCGTCAAGGCAATTGAAACCGCCCAAGAAATTGCCAATTCCTATCATGGTGGCTTTGTGGTTTTGGATGCAGCTAGGGAAATAGCCAGAGTTGTTTTCCCTCAAGGAACTTTAGATTTTGCTCGTCAAGAGGGAAGCTTAGAAACAGATCTTAAAAGACGGGATTTTACGATTAATGCGATCGCTTTTAACCTAAAGTCTCAAAAGTTATTCGATCCCGTTGGAGGTTTGGCAGATCTCCAAAAGGGAATCATCAGAATGGTTGCAGCTAGTAATTTAGAAGACGATCCCTTAAGACTATTACGGGCATATCGACAGGCAGCACAGCTAGACTTTAGCATTGAGGGCAATACGAGGCAAGCAATTAGCGATCGCGTTTCTTTATTAAAGACTATTGCAGCAGAAAGAGTTCAAGCTGAATTAAATTATCTTTTTGATGCACCCCAGGGAAACAGATGGCTAGCAGTAGCAGCAGTAGATGGTTTATTACAGTTTTGGCTACCTAGCATTAAGCCAGGGAAAATTGAGCAGCTAGAGGCAGCAGAAGCTGCGCTTGAGGTTTGCCTCGATTCTGGTTTAAAAATGCCTGGATTGAACATTTTAGCCAAACTGGCAACTTTAGTATCTACAAATGCAGCTACCGCTGAAGCTGAGTTAACCCAGCTTAAATATTCTCGCTATGAGATCAAAGCCGTCACCAAAACCGTGAAGTATTTACCCCAACTGCAAAAGATGACAAGCTTAACGAGCTTAAGAGAACAATATTTCTGGTTTTTGGCAGTTAAAGACTTTTTTCCCTTATTGATAACAAGAGCGATCGCTACAGGCGTATCTTCAGCAATCATAGATCCTTTAATCAAGCGTTATTTAGACCCTAACGATCCTGTCGCCCATCCCCAACCCTTAATTACAGGCAACGATCTAATTCGTGAGTTCAAGCTTAAACCTTCTCCCCTAATTGGCACAATACTGACAGAAGTTCAAATTGCCCAAATTGAATCAAAAATAGCTACGCATCAGCAGGCTTTAAACTTTGCCAACTCGTTATTAAAATCAAATAAGCAAAAAACGTGAGAAAAATCATCAGCCAGTAAATCTATTGCTTTTGCCTTTATTACAGTCGCTACAAAGTGTTTGTAAATTACTTATAGCGTTGCTACCGCCTTTAGAGAAAAAAATAATGTGATCTGATCTACCTCTAGTATCCGCTTTCTTAGCTGATACGCCACAAAATAATAAGTAAAAAGTAAAAAGTAAGTAATAAGTAGCCAAGGTGTACCCACCGCAGGGAGCGTCCTAACATAGCCTCGTATTGCTATAGCAGAAATATAACGCGATCGCTTTTGGATATTTTGTATTTTCTTCTTCGTTGTTTTTTTCTGGCGTTTAGATTAAGGAGATGAAGCGATTAATATTCAAGACAGCTATCAAGAAATCGCGTTTTGATACTGCTAAAATAAAGTATGCACAAAGTAATTACTTAACCTAGCTAACAATGAAGATTGATATTATCAAAATTGGCAATTCTCAGGGAATCCGTATTCCCAAAGCAATTATTGAACAATGTAAATTTCGAGATTCAGTAGAAATGGAAATAAAAGACGGGAATTTAGTTTTAAGTTCTCATCGAGTCAGACAAGGATGGTCTAATTCTTTTCAGACTATGGCAGCCAATAAAGATGATGAACTATTAATTGACGAGACTATTTCCACAGAATACGACAAAGAATGGGAATGGTAAGTCGAGGAGAAATCTATTTAGTAAATTTAGATCCCACAGTTGGTTCAGAAGTACAAAAAACTCGTCCTTGTCTAATAGTTTCTCCCGATGAGATGAATCAATATATCCGCACAGTAATTATTGCACCAATGACTACCAGACAAAGAAATTATAAAAGTCGTGTAGCAATTAAGTTTGATGGTAAACAGGGAGAAGTAATGCTCGACCAAATTAGAACTATTGATAAAACACGTTTAATCAAAAAATCAGGAACCTTATCAGTTAAAAAACTAAAAGCAGTATTATCAGTTTTACAAGAAATGTTTGCTTATTAGTTTCGCTACACAATTTGATAATTTAGCGATCGCGTTCGAGTCTTTCCAAATCTAATTTGACTGGATTGTATGGTTGTTGAATCGCCTTGCCGTTAGGATTTTGAGCAATTACCGACTGTACTCCTTCGATAGTGGAAATCATGCTGCGAGGATCCATAAACATTACTTTGCTGCTTTCGCTATTGCCAATTTCTTTACCCATTTCTAAATAGTTTTGCGCCAAAAGAAACTGTAAAGCTTCATGAGCATTAGGATCTGACTTTAGTTTTTCCATGACAATTTTCATGGCTTCGGCTGTAGCTTGAGCTTTAAGAATTTGCTCTTGGCGTTCGGCTTCTGCTTTTAAGACGATTGACTGTTGTTCTGCCTCTGCATTTAAGATGGCTGCTTTTTTAGCTGCTTCTGCTTCTAGTAATCTAGCTTGAGCATTTCCTTGAGCTGAGTTAATAGCAGAATCTCGATGTCCTTCTGAAGTTAAAATATTAGCTCGTTTTTGTCTTTCCGCTGCCATCTGCAATTCCATCGAATCTTGGACAGCTTTTGAAGGCATAATATCTCGCAATTCTACCCTGGTTACTTTTACTCCCCAAGGATCGGTAGCAATATCTAGCTCTCTCAAGAGAATCTCGTTGATTTCAGTACGAGCCGTAAAGGTTTGATCTAGTTCTAACTGACCCATTTCTGAGCGAATTTGCGTTAGAACCAAGTTTACCATGGCATCCCGCAGGTTTTCTACTTTGTAAAAAGCCTTGTACATATCCATGATGCGCCAGTAGACTACTGCATCCACGGTAATGCTCACATTGTCGCGGGTAATACAAGATTGAGGAGGTATATCTAAAACTTTTTCTTTGATGGTGTCGTGGTAGACAACTTTATCAACAAAAGGAGTAACGAAATTTAAGCCTGGTTCAAGCTTCTTTTTATAGTTACCTAAGCTTTCAACTAGATATTCTTCTTTCTCTTTAACAATTTTGACCGATCCTGCTAGGGTAGTAGAACCTAACAACAATAAAGCTAAGGTTAAAAACTGTCCCATAATAAACTCCTTTTAAAATGTTTAATATTGCTTTATTTGTAACTCTTCTCTAAAAAACAAACTTGTACGATCAATTTAAACTTAACCATGATCTATCATCCTCGATGGTAAGACAATTAAAGTATTGCCTTGTTTGCGAACTACGTGAACAGGTTCGTTGGGGGCAATATCTCTGGTTTCATCAGCACACTTTGCTCGCCAAGAATTTCCTTCATACAAAACTCTGCCAGCAGTTCCCGCAGGAATACCGCCTATAGCAGTAGCCTCCAAATCATCTCCTGTAATTGATATTCTGCGCTTGGGTGTGAACAAACGGCGTGACCAAATAGTTAATACAGTAGAAAAGATCAACCATAAACCCGTCAGTAAGGTATATTGTGGCAAAAATAGAGATGCGATCGCTACTAAAAAAGCAGCAATACCCATCATTAAGCTTACAAAAGCAGTGGGAAAAATGAACTCCATTAAACAGAGTATCGCCCCCGCAACTATCCAAAAAAGAGTAGGATCGACCATAAGCAATAGTTTTTACGATTAAAAAACCTGAAATTTTAGATTGATGTTAAATATTTAGCAATTTCCTTTAATTCTAACTACTGCCAAGATCGAGATGTCCTAAAGTTATATATAAGTAATAAACAGACCCACACCATAACGTTTGCATATTAAAATTTAATAGTTGTCTACAGTTGTCCACAATATATTGATAAAATGCCTAAAGCAATTTGGAATGGTCAAGTCTTAGCCGAAAGCGATCGCACTGAAGTAGTCGAAAACAATCAGTATTTTCCCCCTGATTCAATCAATCAAGAATATTTTCGCGAGAGTTCTACCCACACTTCATGTCCCTGGAAAGGAGAGGCTAGCTACTACACTATTGTTGTTGACGATCGAGAAAACAAGGATGCTGCCTGGTATTACCCAGAGACTAAAGAAAAAGCAAACAATATCGAAGGTTACATTGCTTTTTGGAAAGGCGTAAAAGTAGAGGTATAAACAGTAAAGACAAGGCATGTCTTGTCTCTAGTGTTGTAAATGAGCAACCCTAAATACTACTTGGAACTTAATAGTACTTTAACTTTTGTATCGTCTGATGCGGGTGAAATTTCTTGGTAAGTCAAATTAAGAAACAGATTAGGCTTAAGAGCAACAGAACTACTGGCGATTATACCTTTACCATGAGAACCTTGACCATAAGCAAGCTCAAACGTCCATAGATGCTTATTTTGGTTAACTATTTTGCCAGAGTGTAGACTACCTCCCAAAATAGTAAACTGCTCTTGGTTTTGGTTGACTAAGTGAGCCTCGTATTTGAAAAATGTAGAACATTGAAAACCATAGACATCAGAGTCAAGTAGCCTAAGATTAAGTTCGGCTGTGCTTTTTCGTTGATTATTGCCATAAGCAATTTTTAAACGACCTATTTGCGAACTTAAATTCCAATATAAGTTGTTATTATTGTCTACCACTGCATTAGTAGAAAGAGAGAGAAAATCATTATGCACTGCTACTTTAATACCTGTACTAAAAGATTTATCTTTACTGTTGCTTTTAGCTATCAAAGTTAAACCAGGAACAATACCCCAATTTGCATCAAATTTATGCTTTTCCTGGTCGTTATAGTAATTCAAGACTAAATTTTTACCAGGCTGTAAACGAACATGGGAATGTAAATCTATACCAGATTCTTTTGCTAATAAAGAAACGGTAGTTTTTATGGGTAAAAGTTCGCTTTGGTAGGTTAGCTGAGTAAAACCGACTAACAAATCTTCGTAAACAAACCCCACTCCTACGGTGACCTGATTTGCTATGCCGTGATGATAGGTTATTCCCCCACGAAATTTTTCAAACTCGCCAGACGTATCGGCTGCTTTGGCAAGATTTTGATTTCCGCCTCCAGACACCGTTAAAGTTGAAGTCCCTGAAGGCAATTTTGGTGCAGCATCTAAATAATTGAGTTTAGCAATGTTTAATTTTTGGTTTTGATTTCCCCCCCATTGTTCAACTGTAGTTAAACCCCAATATTTATGATTATTACCACCAGACCAAAAAGTATTCTGAAAACCTAAAGCTAAATTAGCCTGCTTATCTTTATAAATATAAGGATTATCTAAGGATCTGTCTTGATTATTTTGTAGATCGAGCTTAGAGCTAAAGTCAGAGATTATCTTGGAGCGTTGGTCATCAGACAAACTGATTTTTAGATTTTTAGCAACAGCAAAACCAATATTATCCCCTTTCTTAACGGTTAAAATGCGATCAACAAAGTTAATAATTTGAGGTACAACAGGCAATTGATCGTATGACAAAAGTTTTGATGAGATAATTGCAGGAGTAGGTTTTTGAGGTCGATTCTCAGCAGCTATCGGCTTGGCAAGGACTGTACTAGGACAACCAAGGCAACCGAAAATGCTGCCAAAGAGTAGGTTTGCTACAATGGCTTTCATTCATCTATAGGGGGTAAAGGAAAAAAGTTGCTTGGCTAGAAAAACTAGTATTTAAACTAAGAATATTGATGATCCGCATTACTCGATCAGCGTAAATACTTAAATCAAATATTCAAGTTTTAAGATCAGTTCTTAGTTGATTAACTATTAAGAAACATTAAAATTGTTAATGTCTTATCGAGTTTTTTACTTTCTCTACCATTCTATTGTGAGTCTTTTACTATTGCCAATGGTGAAGATCACGTAAAGATTGCTTTCAAATATGATAAAGATAAGATGAACTATCGATTGAGCCACTCAAGCCAATCAGAAACGCTATCAAAGTTTCTCTGGGTATGTAAATTGACCTTAATTAAATTAAATAAATGAAAAAATTTGCGACAGTTTTGTTATTAAGTGCAGGAATTATTAGTAGTGTTGCCAATGTAGCCCAAGCTGAAAGTGCAGCTAGCGCGCCAGAAGAATTGACTAAGGCGATCGCTGAAATTGAAAAGGCTGCCAACGACCAAGACCTTGATGGCGTAATGGAGTATTACAGTAATAATTTTACTAATACAGATGGTTTAACTACGGATTCTTTAGCCAAAGGCTTAAAGCAGATGTGGCAAAGTTATCCTCAACTAGAATACACAACCAAGATTAATTCCTGGTCAAAACAAGGCAATCAATTAGTAGCAGAAACTAGTACTACTATTACGGGAGTGCAGCAAGCTCAAGGCAGAGCAATGCGTTTGAACTCCACGATTAAATCTCGTCAGTATTTTCAAAACCAGAAATTGGTTCGGCAAGAAATTTTGGCAGAACAGTCTCGACTAACTTCTGGAAGCAACCCTCCTCAGGTCAAAGTTGCCGCTCCCGAAAATGTTATGACTGGTAAAAAATATAACTTCGATCTGATTGTCAATCAACCTTTAAACGATAACGTCTTGTTAGGAGCAGTTCAAGAAGAGAAAACCGCCAGCAGTCTATATTTTAACCCCACAGCTTTAGAATTAGAACCATTACCAGCGGGAGGAATATATAAAACTGCCACTGCATCTTTGCTACCAGAAAGTGATTGGCTTTCAGCTATTTTGGTTCGTGGCGATGGAATTACAATGCTGACTCATCGAGTTAATGTTTTAAAAAAGCAAGCTAATCAAAAAAAATAAAGCTTATTTTGCCAAACTTGTTTAAAGACTGTTTGTAAAAAGAAAATTAAATTCTCCTGCTGTTGGGTAGGGTCGTATTTGGGGTGATGAGAGTGATTGGGGTGTTTGAAGTAGTGAATCTACTCTATTTTCCCTACCTCCACTACTTCCCTACCTCTCCATCTTCAACACTTCTCCATCCTTAACATTTACTTTACAAACAGTTTCTTACTTCAATGACAATATATTTAATAAAAGAAAAAATAAATTAGCAATATTACTCAAGATAGAAAACAAGAGCAGCACCGTCTACTTAGACCGCTTCTGGGTCTTGATTTAAATTTAAAAAGGTGCAATTATCCAGGAAAGACAATTCAATTGCTTAGTAATATATTGAAGTCTGCATTAATATTCCTGGTGTTTTGACTCAAGAGTAAAACTTATGACATGAATCAGAAGCATCACCGCCATAATTTGCGAGCGTCCCATGTTTTGACTCCGCCAGAATCTTCACCCAAACACATTAAGTCCCGTAGATCTAAAAAGTTTTTGTGGCTGAGAAAACCCCTGCGGTTGACCTACCTTAAACTATGGAGATTGCGCGGCAGACCTAAGTTTGTTGCTAAGGGATTAGCAGTAGGAGTTTTTGCTGGATGTTTTCCTTTTCTGGGAATGCAGAGCATACTAGGTATTTTTTTGGCTACTATGCTTAAAGGCAGCAGAGTCGCAGCCGTAGCAGCAACTTGGATTAGCAATCCTTTAACTTACGTACCAATTTTTGTTTTTAACTATAAAATCGGCAAGCTGTTGTTAAGAACCGAAGATACTGTTTCTTTACCGTTAGATCTTAAATCTTTTACTGCTTTTAAAGAACAAGGTGCAACTTTTGCCATTGCTTTGCTGACGGGAAGCTTTGTAGTGGGTCTGATTTTGTCTGTCATCACTTATTTTTATGGTTTGGCTATATTAGAGCGATGGCGAAATAATCGTCGTATTAAGAAAAGAAAACTAAAGTAAAGTTTATTCTGATGGCGATCTACTCCATTTTTGTCCTTGAATAACTGTATGTCCTGACCACTCTGGCAGGGTATGAGGATAATCGAGGCGATAGTGTCCTCCTCTGCTTTCAGTCCGAAAAGCAGCACTTTTGAGGATTAGATAGCCAGTATCGACTAGATTTAGCGTCTCAGCGTAAAATTTTAGCTGTGACTCGGCTGTGCTGGAGTTTAGCTTGATTTGTTTCGAGGGAGATAAATTGAGAACATATTTATTTAAAGAAAGATTGGCTAACTGCGATCGCCAGTCTGCCACAATAGCGATCGCTGTCTCCATAGTTTTTTCTGTACGGCAGATTCCCGCACTCTGCCAAACTAGATCTGGTAATTGATTTCTAATTGAGTTAACTAACTCCATTTCTTTATCCCAGCTAAGATCGATTTCCAGAGTTTCAGGAGGCTTAATTTGAGGCAAACTATGAGGCTGTAGCTTGGCAAGCTGGGAAGCATAAACAACACATTCTAATAAAGAATTACTGGCTAAACGATTTGCACCATGAACTCCTGTACTTGCTGTTTCCCCTACAGCATATAAACCAGAAACTGAAGTATGATTCATCGTGTCTACAGCAATTCCTCCCATCCAATAATGTGCTGCGGGAGTAACAGGAATAGGCTTGGTAAATAAATCCACGTCCCAATGTTGACATACACGAATAATATTGGGAAAACGATAGCGAATGCGATCTTTAGGAATGGGTCGAAGATCGAGATAAACATTGCTGGCTGACGTTTTTTGCAGATGGGTAAAAATGGCTCGGCTGACTACATCCCTAGGGGCTAATTCTCCGTCTGGATGATAGTCAAAGGCAAAACGTCGTCCGTCTTCGTCTACTAAATGCGCTCCTTCTCCTCTTACGGCTTCACTAATCAAAAAGCGTGGTGCGCCAGGTACAGTTAGGGCTGTGGGGTGAAACTGCACAAATTCTGTGTCTCTAATGACTGCACCACTACGCCAAGCGATCGCCACACCATCTCCAGTACTAACTTCAGGGTTGGTAGTCTGAGAAAATACTTGACCTCCTCCTCCTGTTGCTAAAATCACCGCAGGGGAATGAATCCAGGTTATTTTGTTCTCTTTCAAAACGCTAATGCCCTGACAGTTACCTGTTTGCGGATTTAACCATAGCTGTAAGGCAAAAGCTTGGGACATTAC
The DNA here is from genome assembly GCA_965218345.1 of Waterburya sp. Lineage (GTDB taxonomy): Bacteria > Cyanobacteriota > Cyanobacteriia > Cyanobacteriales > Xenococcaceae > Waterburya. Next base: position 1,109,547 of record CBDCKS010000002.1, on the reverse strand, counting down.
CTTAATATTCCCTCGCTGTAATACTTGTTGGGCAAGGGTGGCAACAATAGCTCTACCTGTAGTGTCCGCAGCATGAAGTACGCGGGGGCGAGAATGAGCAGCTTCTAAAGTCATAGCTAGCTGGCTTTGATGGCGATCGAACGCCACCCCCATTTCTACTAAAGATGCAATGGCTTCTGCTGCATTCTCAACCAAAAACTGAACGGAGTTGCGATCGCATAATCCTGCTCCCGCTTTCAAAGTATCCTCTAGATGCAGCACAGGAGAATCATTCTGGCTGATGGCTGCTGCAATTCCACCCTGCGCCCAGTCACTTGCCCCCGTATTGAGCTTATCTTTGGTAACTAGAGCAACTTTTAAGCTTTGGGGTAAACATAAAGCCCCGTATAGCCCAGCAGCTCCCGAACCCACCAATACTACATCGAACTTAAAATAATTCAATTTTAATTATTTAGACACATCTTAATTGGGACTTATGATGACATATAGTGATAAAAAAACCACGTTTTTAGATTGAACGTGGTTAAAAAGTAACAGATTGCCCGATCTTTTCTGACTAGAATAAATCTGCAACCGTTGATAGGTATGGTAATTATCGTTTTCTAATATAGACCAGGATTAATGCGATCGCCACCTGCATTCATAGAAGCTTCTACGTCTGTAACAAAAAACTCGTCTATGTTTGCCTGTAAACGTTCGATTTGAGTATCGCTTAAGCCAGGTATATCCAATACATCATCAACTGATTCATAAGGTGCATTTTGAATTATTTTGCTGGCAAGATTAGGATAAAATCCGCGTAATTTACGGAATTCTCGAACATCACTGTTATTTAAATCAAGTTTTCCCCTAATTAACTCTTGGCGTTTGGCATCAGACGTGTTTACGCGGGCTAATAGATTAGAGGAATGTATTGTAAATATTCCCACCTCCCTTGCCTGTGCCGCACCTGCAAAACCCCACGAACCTACAATTAATAACAAGGCAGCCATAATGCCGATAAATCTCTTCATCAATTCTAATTCCTCCTAATTTAAAGATGTTTTATTTTAGAGAAAAGATAAACTGCTTCTCTCTAAATATTAATTTTTGTTTTCTATTTCTTCTCTAGTAAGGTTCTTATGCTTATTAGCAAATTGAACTTTTAACAGATGGTATTGATATATATCATAATTCTTTCACTACATTTTTCAAATACTAAGTTTCATTTAAAGCTGCTCCCCTCGACAAAATGGGTTGACTATAGACATAATTAAACAGTTTGTATATTTGGTTTTTTAAATCGAATTTCTATTGTCTCTAGTTTTAGGTTGTGACCAGATCTTAATCAGTATTAGTAGATTGATTGACAGTTACAACAAAACTCGATCGGCAGCATCACGAGTATATAATTTACAATTGTAATGAGTAGCTATTATCGAAAGTCGGCAAGCAGGAAACCCATTTTGAAAGAATTCAAGATTTTAATAATTTCAGTCACTATATTTTGGTCAATTGAAATTCTTGATTTTTTTGTGTTTAAAGGCAGTTTAGATCGCTATGGAATCCAGCCTCACACAGTCATTGGCTTACGAGGAATATTATTTGCTCCTTTTCTCCACGGAAGTTTTGGACATCTAATAGCTAATACCATCCCCTTTATTATCTTGGGATGGTTGACCATGATCCAGGAAACTAAAGACTTTTATATTGTTTCTTTTCTGAGTGCCTTAGTTGGCGGTATGGGGGTATGGGTATTTGGCGCACCTGGTTCAATTCATATTGGTGCCAGCATTTTGATTTATGGATACCTGGGGTTTTTACTATTGCGGGGTTACTTCCAGAGAAATTTTCCTTCTATTGCCCTTTCTATATTTGTTGCCGTAGCTTACGGTGGTTTAATTTGGGGAGTATTTCCTTCTGGTATGAGAATATCTTGGCAGGGACATTTATTTGGCTTTATTGGTGGTGCGATCGCTGCTAAAATAATTGCTCAAGAGAAAAGATTCCGTGAATAATTTAAATGCCATTGTTATTGACCAACGCTTACAGCGTAGAGGATCTGATCCCCGCATACGTCCGCCCGTTTAGCCCACGCTTTTGTCGGATGAGGCGGAGTAATCTGTGACTTCTGACTTCAAGCTTTAACGTTGAATTTAGTTATGTACCTCACGGGGTGACAAAGAAGTTAAAAGAAAGACAGAGAGTAGGATGTAGCAGCGAAATGGTAGAAAAGAGGGGTCAAGATAATTAAGAAGACCCCAAACTAAAAAATGTTGCCACAATACTATCACAAATGTATCTCACAATTATTAACCCAAAGACAATATGTAACTCTGAGAATAACCGTACTGATATTACAAAGCTATAGAACAATTCAGATAGAAAAACTAGCGTCAATATGTCTTGAGAACTAAAAGCAATAAATATATTCAACAAGAAGGAGAAGAAGACCAGCAATTAATATCTTTAGGATTAAAGCCAGGAAAATCTTTTTATTTAAAACAAGTTAGATTTACTAAACAAACAGGAATGTCCAGAGTAAATCTGGCTTTCTATTGGAGCAAAATAACTAGTGGTAAAAGAAAAAATGAAGGATGGTATTTAATTAATAATTTGTCTAATTTGAAGCAAACGCTCAAAGCTTACAAAAAGCGAATGGGAATTGAAGCTATGTTCCGTGACTGTAAATCAGGTGGTTATAATTTAGAGCAATGTCAAGGTAAAGATGAGCGTTTATTATCTTTAATTTTACTGATAGCAATTGCTTATACTTGCGCTATCAAAAAAGGTCAATCAATTGCCTTTAAAGGCATCAAAGAATACGTCTGTCGATTGAAAGAAAACTTGAGGAAAGATCGAAGACATAGCAATTTTTTGAGGGCGTAATCCTGGGGTTTCCCCAGGATGTTGACCGCCCGAATTGGGTGGGCTTGTATGGTAATTTGTGGGTTGAAGCTTTTCAAATGTGCCATGAGTGGGTCGAACAGCTAATGATATTTACTCCCAATAAGCTACCTTTTTACCAACAGGGTATGAGGGCTAAAATGCTTGTCTTGTCTTCTTTTTAAATCCATTGTCACCCCGTGAGAATTGCGACAAAAAAAATGCTTGTTTTAATTCAATTTTGAGATTATGGAAAATAAGAAGATCGATCAAAGCCAAAATTCATCAGAGTCTGTTGCCAATAAACAATTAGTTCAAGAATTAACTACAGCTTGCGAAGGCTTACTTTGGTTTAGCGAAGCTGAGTATCCTTGGCAAGTTATTTATTGGCACGATCTTAAAAGTTGGAATCTAGATACCTTACTAGAACAAGAAAGTATTCCTGCTGATACCAAAGTCGAAATACAGGATTTGTTGACTTTTTTTAATTCAGCAATTACTGAACAAGAATGGCACAACGAGTTAGAAAAAGCGGAAGTAAAACGCTATCAGGCTTTGATAAATGTATTAAATAGTAATTCGCACAACATACAGGTTTATCTATTAGGAGAAATAGAAATCGATGTTTATATTTTGGGGACGGTGAATGAAAATGCGATCGCTGGTTTGAAAACCAAAGTTGTGGCTACATAATTAGAAAAAACAAAAATCAGGTGGATATAATATGTGTGTACGCTGCCTGGATCTTTATTATATCGCAGTACGTCATACCAATTCTCAGAAGTAATGCACTAAATTAAGAAGAAAGAAGTGCAAGATGAATTTTTATGGGGAACAAACTGAAAGTAGAAATTACCGAAACTGCCGAAGAGCTTAAACAGCAGCTCAAACACCAAAAAAAAGGTCAAGAAAAAGAACGCCTGCAAATGCTTTATTGGCTCAAGAGTGGTCAAGTGAAAAGCCGTCAAGAACTAGCACAAAGACTAGCTAGAAACGAATCTACTATTTATCGATGGCTCAAAAAGTATCAACAAGGGGGGTTAACTAGATTGTTAGAAGTGAAACTAGCACCTGGAACCAAACCCAAGATTAAGGGTCAAGTTTTAGAGCAACTTCAGTCGAAGTTATCTCAGCCACAAGGTTTTAAAAGTTATCGAGACATTCATTCTTGGTTAATCGAGTTATTCAAGCTGGAGATAGGCTATTCAACGGTACATCGAATAGTTCGCGAAAAACTCAAAGCCAAACTAAAAGTCCCCCGTCCGCGATCGCCATTGACGACGAAGCAGCAGCAAGCAACATATAAAAAAACTGCCCGAACTAATTCAGGTAATGACCAAGCATTTTGCCCATGAGCGTCCGATACGTTACTTCTGTTCAGATGAGAGCCGATGGGGACTTAAGACTCTGACTGGACGGGTAATTACTTTGACAGGAATTAAGCCTGTGATTGAGGTGCAATGGCCTCGCCAAGCCTTTTGGCTTTATGGCGCAGTCGAACCTCTAAGGGGACAAAATTTCTTCTATGCTTTTTCTCATCTCGATGCAATCTGTTTTAATCGCTTTGTGGCTCAATTTTCTGCCGCTTTTCGGGATACCTTAAATCTGTTGCAGTTAGACCAAGCCACTGCTCATATTTCTAGCCAGGTTCACTGGCCTGATAATGTGGTTCCTATCTTTCAGCCTTCTCATAGTCCAGAGTTAAATCCCATTGAACGGTTTTGGCAAGACCTTCTTCACAAGTAGCAAGTACCGCGCTTTGCGCTCAAGTAGCGCAGCCTGGAGGCTGCCGACGTTGCTCCGTAACGGCGAGACGCGAAGCGCGTCTGCAAGTTTTACCTCTCGTTAAAACAAGAGGATTGAAGTCGGGATATGCTGCTTACAAAGCAGCATATAGAACCGACTTGTTGAAACAAAGAAATATAATTTCATATTTTCCTCATGAATGAGGAGGCTTTATACCATCTTCGGAGCTATTTATTTGCTACTTGCTACTTGCTACTTGCTACTTTTGCTCCGAAGGAGCTTGGTAAAGACTTCAAAAATAAAAGCTTTAACAATCTTGCTTCTCTTCAACAGGCTATTTTTAGTGCAGTCAATTCTTTAATACCTGAGAAAGTTGCTTCCTTAACTTCTTATCCTTTTATATTAGATGCCCTGTCTATTTAGTGCATTCTTTTTGAGAATTGGTATCAATCGGTTAGCGGTGCGACCCCCTAAAGGGTTCGACAGTTTGCTTATGCCGGGGAACCCGTCCACCGCAACTGTCTCACCGCGTCGCCGACAGGCGCAAGGGAACGCGCACCAAGACAGGACAGAAAAATTAATTGCTCGTAAGTAATAAGTAAAAAGTAATAAGTAATAAGTAGCCAAGGGGTACTCGCCGCAGGGAGTAGCCAAAGTGTACCCACCGCCAGGAGTGTCCTAACACAGCCTCGTATCGTTATATTTCGCGCATTGCATAGTATTGTCCACTGCACGTTTAATTTCACCATGCTTCGATTCTACCTTTACTTATTTGCCACGATCGCAGTGTGGTTCATTGCAATCCGTGCAGCGATTATTCACTTCAGCGTATAAGTGGGTGGGTGAAATTAAATGTAAAACAAGCGTAAGCAAGATATTACGATCTATTTTCGTTACTCATTACTCGTTACTCGTTACTCAAGTAACGAGACTATCTTCTAATTAATTTGTCCTACCTACTTAAGTATGCAGCATTGGAAAACTCTCTTTGCACTAATTGATATTTAGTACAGTTTGTTTAAATCGGAAAACGTTTCATCATCGCGCTAGCATCTCTAGCATTGTTAGATAAAGTAGCAGAAATATTAGGAATTTGGGGGATTTGAGACAAAACATCGACGGTGCGACGTAGCATTCTGACAATATCTCCCTCTGCCAAACTAACGCTTTCACAAAGATTATTCCAGTCCATACCCAACGTCCACTGTTCGCATAGCCCAACTAACTCGTACTCCCGCCATACTGGTAAACTAACCTCGTGACGACGTTGAGCCTGAAATAAACGGGTGCGTATCTTCTGTAGACTAGAGAAGGCTGTTTCGTCTCCTGAAGTGGTAGAACCTCTTTTTTTAACTCCTAATGCTTCTAGTACTTCTTTGGGCGGAGGAAAGTCACACCAAACATCGGCGCGAGGAGTTTCGGTAATTAAGGCACAGACGGTAGCTGCTAGGTGATGAGGTTCTAAATATTCTAGTTCTCCAGAAACAAAAATTAAAGCCAGCCACAGTTCGTTGTCTCCGCGAATGGTGGCAGCAGCTTGTCCTAAAAAGGTAGGACTATATCCATCTAAAGCTTCAAAGTCTTGTAAAACATTGATTAAATTGAGAAATTCTGACCAATAGTAAGACTGATTAGACTTTTGCTTTTGATATTTGATTTGAGTCTTGTGAAGTTTCTCTCTTAGCTGTATCCGCTTATTATGTTTTTTTAATAGGCGATGAGGATTATTTACCTGCTGCACGGGATGATTATCTATTTCTTGGTGAACGCTATCTAATCTTTGCTGTTGCTCAACTACTTCGGGGGCGGGAACTGGAGGAATTAAATAGTTGACAATTTGTTTCACGGCGATCGCCGTAGCCTCGTCACCATTGCGCCATTTGCCTAGTTTAACGTTATCTAGAGGCGGTAAAGATATTTCGCCGATCTCCTCGATGGGCAAAGCTCCTTCGTTGATTTCGGTAACGTCGGCGTTAGCTGCAATATACCAGCAGTTATCTGCTCCCAAGCAGAGTAAATTAAGGGCTTTACCTGAACCAGGAATCTTGTCTACTAACACCGCTGCCAAAGGGGAATTTACCCGAATATGTCTGCCTTTTAGACCAACAATTCTACCTAGTTCGATTTGAGAAACCAAAGGTTTAATCTTACTTTTACTAGCAGCCTCGGCTTGCTGTTGCAGAATTTCTAAAAGTCGTTGTTCTTCTTTGGCACGCTCCTGTAGCTTTTGATAGCTGGCTAACTGCCCAGGAGAAGTAGCTGCTAATGCCACGTCTAACTTGGCTAACTCGGTGGTAATTTCGGCGATCGCACTTTGTTCAGGAGCAAGTCTTTTTCGCGATAAATACTCGGCAAAACTTCTTTCCAGTAGCTCCTTAACTTCGGGTAAACTATATTTTTGGAGCAGATTTAAGACCATGCCATAGGAAGGAGTAAACCAGCTTCTCAGGGGTTCAGCAGTGGAAGTAGCTAGGAATGCTGCTTCTTTTGCTCCTTCAAAGGGAGTTTGCATGGTCACTACATGACCTACTTTATCTTTACCTCTTCTACCCGCTCTACCTGCAATTTGCAAAAACTCCGAGGGACTGAGCATACTGTGTCCCCCATCAGTACGTTTTGATAGGGCAGACATTACCGTGGTGCGGGCGGGCATATTAATCCCTGCTGCAAGGGTAGCCGTTGCAAAGACAATTTTAACTAGTCCCTGTTCAAATAATCTTTCGACTAATTCTTTCCAGGCTGGTAATAAGCCTGCGTGGTGAGAGGCAATACCCCGCATCAATGGTTCAATCTGTTCGATTCTGGCAATTTGGGAGCTTTCACACAAAAACTGCCAAAGTAAATATTTCTGGTTAGGATCGCCGTTGAGATACTGCGCTAATTTAGCTTCTGCCTGCTCGTTATTGGCTAAATAATCTCGCAACAGTTCTGCTAACTCTGGATTAGAATCGGCAAAGTGTTCTAACAATGCCGTCTGTAACTCAGTATTTTCAGCTAGAAAAAAATAGAGCAAAATACTTTCAATTTGCTGCCCTTCTTCAAAAGTCACCAAATCTAATCCATCAAGGGTATCTACAGACTTGTCGCAACCCCGACGACTAAAGATGATATAGATCGCAGGCAGCATATCTTTATTCTGTAGCTGCTGCACCACCTGATAAATTTTCGGGCAGTCTTTAATCTTGAGGCGTTTGGGTTTTTGTCCTTGGCGAGGTGCAGCAGCTTTGAGTTTGGGGCCGATCTCAGTTTCGTTCTGGTTCAGCAGTCGGTGCATTCCACTGCGATCGCAAAAGTAATATCTTAAAGGTACAGGACGAAAATCGGAATTGATTAACTCGCACTCATATTTCTCTGGTTTATCGGCGTTGGAATTGCGAACTTTGGTAATCCAGTCGGTTAACTCTTGAGGATTACCAATAGTAGCCGAGAGAGCCACTAGCTGTATTTGTGGTGGACAATAAATAATTGACTCTTCCCATACCGTACCGCGATAACGATTACTAATGTAGTGACACTCATCTAGTACTACTGTCTCTACATCCTTGAGAGAAGTTCCTAGCTGTCCAATCGGTGTTTCGTAGAGCATATTGCGGAAAATTTCTGTGGTCATTACCACCACCGCAGCATTAGGATTAACAATTGTATCCCCTGTCAATAAACCAATTCTCTTAGAATCTCCCGCGCCAAACTGTTCCTGAAAATCTCGAAATTTTTGGTTAGAAAGAGCCTTGAGGGGAGTAGTATAAAATACTCGCTTACCATGTTGTAAAGCGCGATGAATTGCATATTCACCGATTAACGTTTTTCCTGAACCTGTGGGGGCGCAGATGACTACGGATTTTCCTGCTGCCAATGCGGCGATCGCCTTTTCTTGAAATTCATCAAGTTCAAAAGGGAATAATTCTGACAAATTTAACTCAGACGTAGAGGCGATTAGATTCACAAGCTGTTCTATAGATCGGATTGTCGATCGTGATGACCAAAATTAATTATCTCTATTGTGGCATTTTTGACTTAAATTAGCTGTTGGTATTAATTCAAGGACAGTACAAGGTATCTTTAGTGTTCCTGCCTGTAGCTGGATTAGTACCGCTTGCTACTTCACACAGTTCTCTTTCGGTAGTAGGACTAAGTAAAGCGTCGGTAAAATCTGCCCCTGTAATAGTTGCTCCTTTAAACAAGGCATTAGTCAAATATGCCCCTTCTAAATTGGCGTTGGTCAAATTAGCGCGAGTTAAACGAGTCGATTCTAAACTGGCATAACGTAAATCCGTACCTTCCAAATTAGCGTTAGCTAAATTAGCTCCAAAAAAACGCACTCCTGTTGCCTTGGAGAAACTAAAGTCACTATCTCTTAAATTAGTATGATCGAAGCTGGCATTGGTTAAATCTTGATTAGCAAAATCGGTATTGGTCAATACCTGTTTATTGTAATCTGCACTCCAAACGGGCATTACGAATAAAGATAAGGTAGCGATAGTCACAATCAAAATCGAGAAACTAGTGACTATAGATGATCGTAAATGTTTGATCTTAATATCCATCGTTTTAATTTAATATTTGATCTTCAAAGAATAATATTACCAATGAATAATAGACAATTATCGATATAGCAATACTTCTTACCTACAGTTTTTTTTCCTAGCTTACACCTGTAGCCGTGTTTATTTAGACAGTATTTTTCATAAACATCGTACTCATGTACGGTATGAGCAAAACAACTAAAGCTTGAATTAAGGCGATCGCATTGACTCAATGCGATCGCTGTTTAAAACTATAAAAGCGATCGCCAATCCGAAATACATCACTATTAATAGCAAGGGTCAATATAATAAATTTAATGAATACTCTTTTATAGCTAGCTAGCTATGGTTACTCATCAATCCAAAATACTTCCTTTAGAAAATGGCGATCGCCTGACTCGCCTTGAATTTGAGCGACGCTATCAAGCAATGCCCGAAGCTCAAAAAGCTGAACTTATTGAAGGAAGAGTATATATGGCATCTCCTGTTAGGATTATTCACGGACAACCTCACGCATACATTATGACTTGGTTAGGAGTTTATTGTGCAGCTAGCCCAGGGACGCAATTTGCCGATAATACTACCGTGAGATTGGATGCAAATAACGAACCTCAACCTGATGCCTTGCTGCGAATTGAAGACGGGCAATCACAGATTGATGTTGATGATTATATTCAGGGTGCGCCAGAGTTGATTGTCGAAATCGCTGCTAGTACTGCATCTTACGATTTACAGGAAAAGCTACAGGTATATCGTCGCAATGGAGTGCAGGAATATCTGATCTGGCAAGTAAGCGATCGCCTTTTTGATTGGTTTCGCCTCCAAGATGGAGAATACATCAAACTACAACCAGACGAGAAAAATATTATAAAAAGCGAAGTTTTCCCTGGCTTATGGCTAGCTCTAGATTCTTTATTAAATTATAATTTAGCTGAAGTTCTCAAGACCGTGCAGCAAGGATTGAATACAGTAGAACATCAAGATTTTACCCGTAGGATTGACAATCAATAGTCATTCCTCATCCCTCATTTAGTCTCCTAAGCAAATCCCCAATACTTCCCAACCATATACATCAACTGCACAACGAGTTACCGCTCGAATTACCGCATTTAAACCAGCACAGTCACCACCACTAGTTAAAATACCGATTCTTTTTCTTTCTGGCATTCATCAAAATTAAATAGCTTACGCTTTAATTTTTGTACCTGATGGTAACAAACACTACAAAATGCAACAAAACTCCAGAAACAATGCAATTAATTAAAATAATTAAGCGATCTCCTGACAATTTAAATTACACAAAAAGGCGATCGCTAATAACTGATAATTAAATCAGGGTGCTTGCAACCTAATAAACTTATTTTCGGGAACAAAACTACGAAATTCACCGCGATCGCAAAAGATAGTTAGGATCTCTAGAGGATAATCAGGTTCAATATGCAAATCTGCCCAAGGAACAGCAATTTCTAGACACTGATCGAACATTGCCTCAGCACGACAGGCGCGAATCTGCCACCCTAATTCGCCATGAGCCTCTTCCAACCACACCGAATCAGTGATCAGGTTGATGCCTAGATGATGGTGGAAAGAATAGTTAGTCGGAGATTCATTGGGAAGACCAGAAATAGGTGCAGGACTATTATGATTGGTAACATTGGGGTAATACCACAATAAATGTAATTCCCCAGGGATATCTTTTCCTGGCTCAACTCCTGCTTTGAAATCCATTCGTAGATAAAAATTACGATGGTCTAAACCATAATATAATCTCTGTACTACGCTGCTGCGGTGCATTGTGCCTCTTGCGCCACCCACTTCGATTCTACCTGCGCGATCCCAATCTTGTTCATCGCCAATACCGTTAATAATAGGATGAATAAAGCTTTGGGGAGGGCGATCGCCTTTTGCTTCATGTTTATCCACTGCCTGATAAATGTTTTCAGGAATCGGCTCATTTAGTGCTTGATAAATAGCGCAGATATGTTCGCGGAATAGCTGATCGAACATCGCATCTTGATTTGAAGAATGCCCTTCGCCAAACCACCAAAACCAGTCTGAACCTTCGGCTGCATATAAAGCTTCCCAAACTTCGGGATTAGCTTCTTCGGTAGCTTCTGGATGTCTGGCTAAAGTTTCTCTAGCTTGAGTTAATAAATCCCAGGCGAGATTTTTGACAGAATCGCCAATCCAGGTGGTAAAGCTACCGTCTACCCAAGAGCCGCTATGTAGCTGTTGAGCGGGAATTATTTCTGTGGGGGGAAACTGTTCGATAAACTCTTTAACCGTTACCAGCCTAATATTTTCGTCACGGCTTAGTCTAGAGTATAAAGCATCTAGAAAAGGCATCCCGTCACGGTTATAATATTCCCAGCAGTTTTCTCCATCAAGGGCAATAGTCACTAGCCAAGGATGCTGTAGGGCTGTATCAGGATTATCTTGGTGAGATTTGAGTGAACGGGCGATCGCTTCTAGATGTCCGATCAAATCCGCTGCAGCATTACGAGGACTCATACCACTGTAGGTAAAGCCAATTAAATCTGACAGACGGTGATCGCGGAAGACAATTGCTAAGTCGCCGTTTTCGGTTTCTAGCTTATAAGGACGATAGAGTAATTCTGGTTGATAAACATTTCCCGCTTCGTCACGATGGAAGAAATGCTTAATACTCCAGCCTAAAACCGCCTCATCCGAACAAATCCATTTAAAGCCTTGGTTGGTAATATAAGGCAAAATAGTCGGGCTGACGGACTGTTCAGAGGGCCATAAGCCCGCAGGTTCTTGTTCAAAACGGTCTAAATAAATTTCCCAAGCAATACTCAAGTGGCGGGGAATATCTTCCTCCCACTGGAAACGACTATGGGGCAAGCTCATATTGGGTACAGCCACCCGCCCAGCATTCGTATCAGCTAGTAAAGGTAAGATCGGGTGAGTATAGGGCGTAGTCATAATTTCTAGCTGCCCAGCATCCTGCATTTTTTTATGCTGGGGAATAATGCGCTTAATAATTTCCCGTTGCTTAGAATAAATTCTCTGGCGATCGCTTAAAGTGAAATCTTTACCCTGTTTTAGCCAACCAGCAATTTCCCCATCGTCCCAAAACAAAGGATCGATCCAAGCTAAGTTATGCCAAGCTAACAAATCACCGTAGTCTTGATTTGTCCAATTGGCTAAACACCAGTCAAAACCTTTATCTTGTCGTTGGTGATACAGTTGGGCATAGCGAGGATGGGGTTCAACTAAAGTGTGATAGTAACCATCAAAGAAGTGCTTGATAATGTATTGCTTTTCTTTTAGCTTGAGGTTTGCTTCAGGGGTTAATGCCAACGCCAGATAAGGATCGATCGCCTCTCCTTCGGCATAGTCTTCTAGCTGCAAAATCAGTGAAGGCACAAGATTTACTGTCTGATGCAGTTTTGGATATTTTTCCAACATCAAAACTAAATCTAAATAATCTTTAGTGCCGTGCAGACGCACCCAGGGTAAACGATACTGTCCCCAAGCATCTGAGTCTGCTTCTCTAGACTTGTACAGAGGTTGATGTTGGTGCCAAACAAAAGCTACATAGAGAGGATGAGACATAAATCAATCAGCGGTGAGCAGGATACAGAATTAATATAGATCTTTATCCCTGACTACAATTCTTAAAACAAAAGAAAGGACTTAGGGAGTCTACCTAAGTCCAGTAAGAAAAATGAGGGTATTTTCAGGTTTGCGTATCTTGATTTATGATTTATCCAGTTTCTTAGATCCCCTCGATATTTACTCTGGCGTAATCTATATCTAAGCCGTTAAGGCTATTGTTCGTTTCATCGCTTTCAGCCACGTCTGCGTAAGGATCGGCTGCCACACCTACATAATATTCGCCGCTACCCGCAGTAAAACCTGACCAATCTGAAGGCAAAGTTAATTCAGTATTCATGGTAGTGCTTTGATCGGCTTCTAGACTGATTAAAGAAGAATCGTAATCGCCCTGAAGGAAGAACACTCCAGGATCATCTCCAATGCTCAACTCATTGTGATTAGTTCGATAATCCTCAGTGAAGATATAGAAACCTGCTGCAAAGTCATCAGCAGAAGCATTTCCTTGATTTTCAATCTCATAGGTAACTTCAAAAGTCGATCCAGTTGAGATAGTATCAGAACTAACTTTAAAAGTCGATCCAGTAAGCAGGTCAGCACCACCAGGAGCGTTGTCAATGCTAACTTTCTGGTAGTCTACATCTATTCCAGTCAGGCTGTTATTAGCCTCATCACTCTCAACAACATCATCATAAGCATCTGCCTCCGCACCCAGATAATAATCTCCAGGACCAGTGAAGCCTTTCCATTCTTGGGGAAGAGTTATTTGAGTGGTCATAGTGCCACTCTCACCAGCTTCTAGACTCATTAAAGTCGCTTGGCGATCGCCCTGAAGGAAGAATGCTCCAGGATCATCTTCAATACTTAGACTATCGTTACTCCCTAAATAATCTTCTGTAAATAAATAGAACCCTGTCCCAAAATCATCAGCAGCAGACTCACCTTGGTTAGTGATTTTGTATTCTACCGTCACAGTTTCTCCAGCAGCTACGTCTTCTGGTACTTTAAAACCAGTTACAACTAAATCTGCTGAACTAGGAGAACCAGCAAATCCAGTATTAGTAACATTTATAGCTGTATAGTCTAATCCTGCATTTTGTCCGCTGTTGTTAACTTCATTGATTTCGCTTACTTCATCTTTGGAGTCAACATCTAAAAGAACATGATATTCTCCATCACCGCTTTCCCAAAAAGGATGACCTTTTGGAGGAACTTGGTAACTATATTTTTTATCTCCTGTATTACTGTTAGCTTCAACAATGTCTCTAATATCGTAAGTGCCAAGTTTGGCATCATTTTCGGAAACCTTTGTATCTTTGGAAAGATAAATATCAACTGAAAATGGGTTGGCAATCTTATCACTGACATTTGCCACAGCAAAGCCTAGGTCTATATAACTTCCAGCAGCAACCTCTGGCTTGCCAACTGTAGTTCGTAATCCCACTAGATCAGAATCACCAAACTTTACGACACCAACTGTATCTAGATCGATTCCTTTACCCTGATTACTATTATTGTTTTCATTAGATTCAGGGAATTTGTTTTTAGGATCGAGACGTAGACCTACTGTATAGGTACTATCTTCGTTTAGCCAAAATGGATTTGTAGCACTAGGAGTTTTGTAGCGAAAACTTTTAAGTCCAGAGCTTTCGCCAGCCTGTAGTACATTTCTTATTTCATAGTTACCGATTTTTAGATCATTTCCATCAATATTCTCGTCTTGAGAAATAACAATATCAAAATCAAATGGTTGAATATCTTCATCGCCATTATTAATAACAGAAAAATTAAGATTTATATCTTGTCCTCTACCTATTTTCTGTTGAGTAATATTAAAAGAACTACCTGTTAGATCTATTGCCATAAGATTTATTATTTTAAATACTCCACGCAAATGTAATCTATTTAATATTATTGAGTATGTATCAGGATTGAAACTGGTAATTCTTCTATTCTTTTTGTGTTTTTTAGATAAAGTTTATTGAATGATTTATGTAAATTTGCAGTCAGAAAAAAGACTTCAGATTCTTATTTTTTAAGAAGTGTAAAAGAATAAGTATAAAAGCGTAACAGAAAATATTGAATATAGTATAAAATAATCTAGTTATTACTTAGGTATATACGCTAGCTTATAAAAGAACACTAAGAAATTACATCTACAAGGTCAATGTCTATATTTTTTAGGTATTTATACAAGTCTTCAATTAAACTACAATAATATTTATAAGTATAAATATGTAGAAAACAGTTAGGCATAACCAGTTTAAAGAGTTATGAAAATTGATTTGATAATTTGACTTAAATTAATTATTCATCATACTAATTAAATTTCATAAACTAGATAATAGATAAAATTTGAAATCAATTTAAAGCAATAATTTTTAAAATTTTCACTTAGTAATAAATAATATCCAGTCAAGAAAAACTATTTATTCGTCGATCTAAATAAAAGTGCAATGCAGCTAATTACAGGACAAACAAAACTATTAGGAATAATAGGAAACCCCGTAGAACATTCTTTATCTCCAGTGATGCACAATGCAGCGATCGCACATTTGGGCGTAGATTATATTTATGTACCTTTTCCTGTAAAACAGGCAGATCTAGAAACAGCGATCGCTGGATTTGCAGCAGTTAACTTACAGGGATTTAGCATCACTATTCCCCATAAACAAACAATCATTCCTTTACTTAGCGAAATTACAGATGATGCAATTAATATTGGTGCAGTCAATACGGTTTGGCGTACTGCTTCTGGCTGGAAAGGCACAAACACAGACGCAGAAGGTTTTGTTGCTCCTTTAAAAAATATGTCGCACAATTGGCAGCAGATGACTCCCGTGATTTTAGGTAACGGTGGTGCAGCTAGAGCAGTAATTGCTGGCTTGGCAAATTTAGGTTGTTCTCAAATTCATGTAGTAGGGCGTAATCCCGATAAATTAGCTCGATTCTATCAAAGTTGGTCACACGCGCCCAATATTATTTCTCTACTCAAAATTCATAATTGGGATAATCTTAGTAGCCTAATTTCTGCTGCGGATTTACTCGTTAATACAACTCCTGTGGGAATGTCTCCTCATATAGATGCTTCACCAATTGATGAGGCTTTAATGCAGAAGCTCAAAAAGAGTGCGATCGCCTATGATTTAATTTATACTCCTAATCCCACTCAATTTCTTAAGCTAGCTCAAGCTCAAGATGTAATTACCATAGACGGATTAGAAATGCTGGTGCAACAGGGAGTAGCTGCGCTTAAAATCTGGCTACAGCAACCAGTTCCTGTAGACATCATGCGCGATTCTCTTAAAGAATATCTGGGACTTTAAAAATAATAGGAGTCCAGCCAGGGCAACAAGAAATTGTTAGAACAGCTTGGATAGTTGAATTAGATAGCAATATAGCTCGTTTGGTAACTTTGTATGTAAGAAAAAGAAAATGAATCAGCCTGAATTATTCGATATTGTGGAACTATTGGTAAATTTGCCTGAAAATAAACTTCAGGCAGGCGTAAGAGGGGCAATTGTTGAATGTTATGATAATGATGCCTATGAAGTAGAATTTAGTAATTCTGACGGAGAAACTTTAGCACTTTGTACCCTGTCTTTCAATCAGTTCATCATTGTTTGGCAAGCTAAAACAAAAAGCTGGCTATCTTTGTCAGAACAAATTACAGATGTAGTAAAAAATTTAGATGCAGCCAGACAGAAGGAAGTCTTTGAGTTTGCACGTTCTTTACAAAGCTGAACATAAATAAGCGACACTCATCTCTTATTATCCTACTTGAGACATCCGTTTTTTCACCCTATTCCTGGAATAAACTTTAATTTTTTGGTCGCCTTATCTGCGATTTGCGAATAGCTTAATTCGCCACAGAGAATTTTACCCATAAGTTGACCAGCAGCAGGACGTTTAACCCCTAGCTTATAGGCAATCTTAGGAGCTTTATAAAACAAACTAGCTAAGAAGTCTGCTTTGGCTAAATTTGCTCCCCATTCCTGGTTAATTGTTTCTGTATAGTTGGCTAAAGCATTAGCATCACCTTGAAGCGCATTGCTAACTGCTGCTGCTGCTTGGACTCCTGTAAACATTGCAGGACGAATACCTTCGCCTATGAGCGGATCGACCATTCCTGCTGCTTCGCCGACCAGTAAAATGCGATCACTGTGTAAAGGACGATCTTTCTGCCATAAATTGAGAGAGTGTTCTCTATATTCTCCCTGACTGGCATCTAAATCGAATAGTTCAGCATATTTGGTTAGCTGTTTTTTTAGTTCGTCAGGTTTACCTTGAGGATTTCGTACATAAGCAGCACTAAGTGAATAACCATCGGCTTTGGGAAAGCACCACATAAAGCCATTTTTTAGCGAGCCAAAATCAAAAAATGCCGTCATTTTACGGCGATCGCTAACTGACCCAGGAACTTGTAAACTAGCTGCTGCTATCTTCTGAGTATCAGTAAAACTTAATAATTTTGCCACGGTACTATTAGCACCATCGGCGGCGATTAAATATTTGCTTTCAAATGCACCATTATTAGTTTCAACTTGCCACGTATCTTCCTGCAAACTAACTCCTGTTACTTCTGTATCAGCTTTAAACTCAACTCCTTGACCTATGGCTTGCTCCATCAAAAAGTTATCAAACTGATCCCTTTGTACCATCCACATTGGAGTAACGTTTTTTAGCTCAACCTCAGCAGGGTCACTCATTTTAAAAGTATATTTGACCTGAGAAACATGATTTTGTACTACGGTCGAAAAGTCAAAATCAAACCATTGCGCGATCGCAGGAGACACGCCACCACCGCAAGACTTGGTGCGGGGAAAAGAAAACTTTTCTAGCACTAAAACTGAATGCCCTTTTTTAGCTAGATGGTAAGCAGCACTACCTCCAGCAGGACCAGCACCAACAATAATACAGTCAAACATACAAAAAATACCTCGCTATTTAAAAAATATTGTTTTAAAACCTTTATACCTTAAGGGAAGGAAAACAAATACGCAACAAGGAAGTTGTCAGTTAAGTAGACAGAAATAAATTAAACAAGATCGCTAATTTACACCATAAAATCAATGAGTTTCTAGATAGCTCAATAACCAATTAGCTGCGGTTGCTCTACGGGTTTGTCTAGGACCAAATTCCCCCAGCTTATAACCTTTAAAACCTAACTTTTCTTTGAGTAGCTGCTTATTTTCTTGGGGAATTGAACGAGTTAACTTGACGGTTGGTGGTCGATTAGCAATAAAATCTGGTGGTTCGGGATATTTTTCGCCCCAATCATCTACAACTTTACTAATATCCCAAGCTTGTTTTGTTTCATCATAAATGTAGCCCAAGCAACTCCAAACTAGCTGATTGACCACCTCATCGCTTATTTTGTCTTGGAGGATTGCCCAAATTGTATCCGTGTTTATGGTTGGTAAGTTTGACATGAGTTGAAGGCAGATTGCCACAGTTTTAGTTGTTGGTGTTACTAGAGTGTCATTATTTGGAGGAAAAGATGCTTTTTTTCTAATCGATGACACGCCCTAATTGAAAAAGTTACAAAAAAGGATGCTTTGAGTTGTTTAAATAATTAAATTTAATACTCTCATCAAACTATCCCTTTTAAGATGATAAATAAAGAAAGAAAAAACAATATGAAATATATTTGCTCACTTTGTAATTACGAGTACGATCCAGAAGTAGGCGATCCAGATGGTGGTATTGAGCCTGGGACAGCTTTTGAGGATATACCAGAAGATTGGGTATGCCCAGTTTGTGGGGCAGCTAAATCAGACTTTAAACCAGCTAAATAACGTCAATCTTAGACCAACAGTTAGATGAGCGACCCCCGCACATGGTTCAACATCAAAAAGCAGTTCAACTTGATTTAGTTTGAGCTTTGCGAACGCGCTTTTATCATTTTCGGTAACATAAATAGGATTAGTCAAAAACTTTTTTGCTAATTAATCCATAAAGAAAGTATGAGGATTTAGAAAATTGGAAGCAAATATCCGACTATATGCTTATTTATGCCTTGCTTTAATCACTGGTATAACTGCTTTGCATAGTCTTTCCCGTCTAGGTAAATTAGGTAAAGATATTGCTGATTTTTGCTGTCATGCTCCAGGTATTGATTTAATATTGGCGTATTTTATGCTGTTGCCAATAGCTATTGGCTCTTTAGTATTAGGTTGGACTGGTGCGGGAGTTGCCTTTATAGCTGAATTGAGTGTTTTATGGACTTGGATTGTGGTTCATGAATTTGCTCATCGAGATGTAAAGCAAAAAGGTCAGATTTTTCGTACTTTGAGTAGCATTGTGGGCAGATGGCGCAATCATCTGGCGGTATGGATTACTGCTTTAGCAATCCCCGTATTTTGGATTGTTCGTTTTGCAGAATTAATTGTTTATCCTCCTTTGACCAAGCTGATTGGCTTGCCAAAATATGAAGCTAAAGATTGGGTTAATGTCTCTCGACACAAGTTTGAGGGCTTAATTGGCTATGATTTGATTTGGTGTTTGTATTGCGATTGGATGACTGGAGTGTGGTCTTTAGGCACAGAAATGCTGCGTAACGTCGAGTCATTTTGGTGTCCAATTCGCTTTGATAACAACAAAAAATGTGCCAATTGCCAAATAGACTTTCCTGATATTGACGGCGGCTGGGTTGCTGCTGATGGCACGATAGAAGATGTGGCTAAGGTGCTGCAAGAAAAATATGACGGCAAGAAAGACTCTAGCTGGTTTGGTCATCCCTGTCGTCAGAAGGATGAGGGATGAGGGGGATGAAGGATGAGGAAAATTTGCTTAAAAAAACCTAGAATTATTTTTTGCTCATAATCAATCCTCGTCTACCCGAAGAGCTTGATTGCCGTACGAAATTTTGTAGATGTTGAATATGTTTATTGTCTGATAGCCGATCTAGTTGCGCGATCGCATCTGTTAGAGAAATAGGCTGAAGATACAAGATGCGAAAAGCTTTTTTTAGTTCGCGAACTTCCTTTTGGTCAAAGCCACGTCTTTTTAATCCTGTTAGGTTAAGCGATCGCACTCTAGCAGGATTGCCCTCAACCATCATATAGGGAGGGACATCGCGACTAATACGACTCATTCCTCCCACCATTGCCATAGTGCCGATATGAACGAACTGATGAATACCTAAAACACCGCTAATGATTGCCATTGATTCGATGTGAACATGACCCGCGATCGCCACACTGTTGGCAATCACTACTTCATTGTCAATGACGCAGTTATGTCCCACATGACTATATGCCATCAGCAGGTTGTCATCGCCGATAACAGTAGCCTCTCCTGATTCCGTAGCGCGGTTAATGGTCACATACTCACGAATACGATTGCGATCGCCAATTATTACCTGACTGTTTGCGCCTTTGTATTTTAGATCTTGAGGTTCTAAGCCAATAGCTGCACCAGGAAAAATTTGATTGTCTTTACCAATTGTAGTTAGTCCATCAATGATGACATGACTACCCACCACTGTATTTGCACCAATAGTAACTTGGCTACCAATTACCGCATAGGGTTCAATACGAACCGTTGGATGTATCTGAGCATGGTCATCAATAACAGCAGTCGGATGAATTAAAATTCTCAAGATCAATTCCCTCAGGGGCTATAGCTTATCTTAGCTGGGCAAAATTTAAGTTGCCATATAGAAGCAATAGACGTTCAACAACATAACCAAAATAACCTCTGGTTATTCGTTTGATGGTAATTATAAATATTTTTCTTGGTTTTGACCAACGCTCAGGCAGCGCGAAAAGCGAAACAGTTCGTTGCGAGGCAAAGCGTTGTGGGGGTACGTGCGGCTAATCCCTTCGTCCCCATTGTAGCTATTGCCGAGGGTGCGGAGGTTCCCTCCGTTAAAGAAACTGTTTTAACAAAGGCTTTAGCCGCATGTAGCCGTTGCGGTGAAGCAGTTCGTTGGCGGGGTTCCCCCGCTTAAAGAAACTGCTGAACCCTTTAGGGGGGTTCCCCCAGTTGAGGCTATTGAGCAAGAAAGCACCGCTGTAAAGACGGGGCTTGCCTGTGACTTAAAGACTAATTTTATTTATCAATCAAAGAAAACATCATTTCTCCTTTAACCGCAAGCTCTCCATCTACTTCGGCTCGGCCCTGCATTTTGGCAATACGGTTTTGTTTTAATGTTAAAAGTTCTACAGTCATAGTCAGGCGATCGCCGGGAACTACAGGACGACGAAAACGAATTTTATCTATTCCTGCGAAAGCAAAAAACTTGCCAGCCATTCCTGGTAACTGCACTAGTACAATTCCTCCTACCTGTGCCATTGCCTCTACCATTAACACTCCAGGCATCAAGGGAAAATCAGGAATATGCCCAGGAAAAAACGGCTCATTAAAGGTCACATTTTTGATGCCGATGGCTTTTTCTCCAGGTACATAGTCAATAATGCGGTCTACCAAGGAAAAAGGATAGCGATGGGGCAATAGCTGATGTATTTCTTGAATATTGAAGGTTGTCTTGATATCTTGAGCGGTAGTTTTTAAAATAGAGTTTTCTACAGTTGACATTATGATGATTACTGATTGCTTTTGGTGGGCAATAGAAGTTTATTATATATAGCGCACAAAATTATTGTTATTGCTCACCCTACAACTAATTACTAAGCTCAGATAATTTAGCCGCTAATTGAATATGTAGCTTGTGACTAGCCTTATAAGCAATCAAGTGAGCAGTGGGAAACTGACCCAACAAACTAATATCTCCTACTAAATCTAATAGTTTATGACGGGCTGGTTCATTCGTAAATCTCAGGGGTGGATTAATCCAGCCTGTATCGCTACACACTAGGGCGTTATCTAAACTTCCTCCTTGAATTAAACCAGCCTTTTGTAACTGTTCTATTTGTTCGGCAAAACCAAAAGTACGAGCAGGAGCAATGTCATTAGCAAAACTTTCTTGAGCAGTATTCCAACTGTGCCACTGATTGCCGATCGCTTTGTAGGCAAAATCTATGCCACAGGTAAAACGAGTTTGGGATGCGGGTAAAGCAGCCACAAAAGAATCTTGTTCTCTAATCCAGATTGCCTCAGTCAGAGTAATAGCAGTCTGAGTCAAGGAGTTGTTGTCGGTAATACCTACCGAGGTAATTGCTTCACACCAGTTTTTAGCCGAACCATCTAATAGAGGAACTTCTTCGCCATCAATTTCAATGCGAGCATCATCCACACCATTCGCTGTTAAGGAGGCAAGTAAATGTTCTACCGTTCTTATTTTGACATTTCCTGCTGCTAATTCCGTAGACAGGGTAGTTTGTCCTACCGCCTGAACTTGAGCAGGAATTATCGGTTTTTCTGGCAAATCCACCCGCACAAAATAACGTCCCTTTCCAGAATTTGCAGGCATAACCTTAACAATAGTATGTACCCCAAAATGCAACCCCACTCCCGATAATTCAAATTCAGATTTTAGCGTACTGCCCATTGATTTATTTCCCTGAGTAAACAGCCGTTTACCCCTACAGATTAAAACTTCTCCCCGATCCCAAATTGAATCTCATTACCGCCATCATTATTAATGCCATAATCAACTCGAATTGGTCCCAAGGGAGACTGTACCCTAACTCCTCCACCATAACCATAACCACTGCCAGGAAGATCTCTGGCAATTGATGGTGAACCAGGAACCTCAGTTTCTGTACCTAAAGTTGTGCCGTAATCAAAAAAGAGTGCGCCACCAACAATTTTGAAAATAGGAAAGCGATATTCAACAGTCGCTTGGAGATAACTTTTTCCACTGCCAACTTCACCGTCACCATAACCCCTGACAGAATTACTACCGCCTAAAATAAAGGCTTCGTAGGGTGGTAAGTCGCCCACAATTGTTCCTGCTTGAATATTGAAAGCTAACGTTTCTGGTCCATCATTAAAGCGAACTATATTAATGGGAAAATACTGGCTATAGTTGGCTCGAACGCGATTAAATAAGATATTGCCTGAACCAATGGGAATGGTTTGCTCTGTTCCTAATCTCAGTACTGAACCTTTCGTAGGTTGTAAAGCATTGTTACGGCGATCGCGACTTGCTCCAAAACTTAAGCTAAATAGATCGTCAGTACCACTGTCACTAAAGGCGAGAGGGATGTTATTGATTCCGTTTATAGCGCCTAAAGGAGCAGAATCACCGTCACTATTTTTTGCTTGCACCCGTTGATATTCAAATCCAGTCGATAGCGTCCATTCCCGCCGTACAAAAGGATCGGCAGGTAAAGGACGAGCAAAGTTGATCCCGCCTCCTGTGCGGACTATGCGAGGAGAATCATCCCCGTTTATGGTTCTAATATCGTCATCTCCATTAAATACTAGGGAAATCGAACGACGACGGAAGGCATCAACGGTGTAAGAAGTGCGACTTTTGCTAGTGGCAATCCAAGGATCGGTAAAACTGACATCAAATAGAAGACTATCATCACCGACCTGTATTTCTGTGCCTAAAGTCTGGTTATTACCGCCTAAGTTTTTCTGCTGATAGCTGACTGTACCAAATAAACCGCTAGAAGAGCTATATCCTGCCCCCGCAGCAATTGAACCACTGCTTCCTTCGACAACATCAATATTAACCACTACCTTGCTAGGATCTTTACCAGGACTAAAAGAAAAACGGGCATCTTCAAAGATTCCTAAGCCAAAAACGCGCTGTAGATCTCGTTGAGCCGTATCTCGTTTAAACACATCTCCTGGCTTTAGCTCTACTTCTCGCGTCACAATAAATTCACGAGTTTTAGCTTTGGCTGGCTGATCATCTTCATCAAGGTATCTAACCTTGATGTCTTCAATCACCCCTTCTGCTACCACTAAAGTAACTACTCCATTAGGACTAACTTGAGGAGAACCAACTACCTGAGCTAGTTCATAGCCATTTTTGCTATACCACTCATTTACTTGGATGATACCTTGCTGTAATTTCCTTAGATTAAGAATTTGACCATAGTTGTTGCCAAAGAACTCCTGGACTTTTTCTGAAGGCAAAACCCCTGCTTCTCCTTTAGGAACAGTTTCTACCGTCACCTTGTTGAGAACTGGATTAGGTTGAACCGCAAAAGTAATTCTTACTCCTAAAGGGGTATCTCCTGGAGTTACCTCCACATTTTGGAAATAGCCAGTTGCATAAATAGCGTTGACATCTGCTTGAAGCTGAGTCCTAGTAGTGGTTCTACCAGGCTCAGTGCTAATAGTTGCATAAACAATATCTTGAAGTTCTTTGTTTGCCCCTTCAACTGCTACTTCTGCTACTAGCACACGAGGTTCTTGTGGCGATGGTTTACTAGGCTCGGACTGTGATGGTTGTCCCCCTGGCGGGGGTGGTTGAAATTTAGGCAGCTTAATATTGGGGTCTACTTGGGAATCAGAATTAGGCTGTGATGGTGATGGTGATGGGGATGGGCGACTAGGAGTTTGAGCTATTTTAGTCGAATTAATATTTTTGAGCAGGGTTGCACCATTGGTAACGATGACCTTATCTGAGAGTTGATTGAAATTTTTAGTTTCTGCTCTAGTAGGTAAAGATATCCCTAGAGCTAGGGTTGTAGCCAAAACTGTAATTAGAGTAGGAGATAGACGCACGTTTTTTAATCCTGTTAACACTTCCACACACCAAACAGAGCATTCAACAAGTTAACCATTTTATTTAGTTGTTGTCTCGCCTCTGACTTGTAAAATAGATATTCAATCAATCTTGGCTGATTTTGCTGAAGATTAATTATCTTTAATTTGATGGTTAAATATCGGAGAAATATGACCACTTATTTTACTTCAATGTTTCCATTTTTTATTAATTGGCTATTTTTATTAGGGTGGAGCATTAAAGTTAAATAGTTGGTAAAAGCAATTAATGGAGATAAGGTGCTAAGGTACACTTAACTATTTTTTAGTTGCGCCAAAACTCGCTGTTGAACTTGTTGATAGGCAGATTCTATCTGACCCAAATCTTTGCGAAAGCGGTCTTTGTCCATAACTCTTGATTGGGGATCGGCATCATTTTTATTCCAAAGACGACAAGTGTCGGGACTAATTTCATCTGCTAACAACAAATTTTGTTGGGCATCAAGACCAAATTCTAATTTAAAATCTACCAGAGTAATGTCGCATTTATCAAAAAAGCTTTGGAGGTTTTTATTAATTTTACGAGCCATATTCTCTATTTCTTTAAGCCTTTGAGGCGTTATTATATCCATCAGAAATATGCGATCGCGCGTTAATAAAGGATCGCTTAGTTCATCACTTTTGTAGTAATACTCTACTAGTGCAGAAGGCAAGACTTTTCCTTCTGGTAAACCTGTTTGGCGACACAGACTCCCCGTGGCAATGTTTCTGACCACAACTTCAATAGGTACAATCGTCACGGCTTTGACTCTCATCTGGTTTGGTTGGGGAGTATCTATATAGTGAGTCGGTATATCCATTGAGCCTAACCAGGTAAATAAGGCTGCGGTAATTTGACAGTTTATTTCTCCTTTACCTTTTATCTGTCCTCGTTTTTGAGCATTAAAAGCCGTAGCGTCATCTTTATACACTGCGAGCAGTATCTCTGGATTATCGGTAGCATAAAGGATTTTTGCTTTGCCTTCATACAGTTTTTCTGGCTGAGACATCTTTAAATAAATTGCCTAAAATATAGGTCAATAAAAAATTGGATTGAAAACTTAGGTTAAGGATAAGTTAACAAAACCTAAATGTTTTGTTAACATCTAAAATAAAGCCCTGTTTATAGTAGCGTCATCAAGTAACTTTTGTGTTTGTATCTTGTCAAAAAAATAATTGTTAAAAATTATTACGATAAAACTAGGTTATCTACAAAATTGCTAATAGATTAGTCCACATATCCTTTAAATCCCATGTCATCTGAGAAAAAAATAAACGATTTCATCTATCCCCGCCATCCTTATCGTGGCAAGGTTAAACCTGAAAATTTGGTTTTTAATTCTAATTTGCAAGAGTTTGCTCAAAAAATTAGTTTTGTTTGCAACTTGGAAACGGGGGGTAAACTAGCACCAGAACAAGCTTATAAAAGAATTAAATCTTTGTGGAAAGAATTAAAAAAGAGCAAAAAAGAGTTAGGCATTGGACAAAGCGGTTACGATAAACAGTAATGAGATAAAGCATTATATTTCCAATCAAGAGAGCGACTGCTATAACTAATAAGACTATAAACATATAGCTACAGCTAAATAATGTCTCGCTCCAAAGCTCTGCAATCATATATCCTAGTTCGTTTGCTTCTTGCTCCTTTAATGTTGTTGACCATCGCTACTGTGGTGTTTTTACTTCTTAGGGCGACTCCTGGAGATCCTGCCGATGCAATTTTAGGAACACGCGCACCAGAAGCAGCCAAAGCAGCATTGCGATCGCAATTAGGTTTAACAGATCCTCTCTGGCAACAGTATTTTGATTATCTCAAGAATTTACTCAGTTTTGATTTAGGAAGCTCTCTTTCTAGTCGTGGTTTATCAGTTTGGTCAGTAATTAAAGACTATTTTCCCGCCACCGTCGAACTTTCTTTTTGCAGCATGATTATTGCTGTATTGGTGGGGGTTTTAGTGGGTATGGTTTCTGCTTCCTCAGATCATAAGTTTCTTGATGCGGGAGGTCGTTTGTTTGGAATTATTACCTATTCACTGCCTTTGTTTTGGGTAGGCATGGTCTTACAGCTAATCTTCGCCGTGAATTTAGGCTGGTTTCCCCTGGGTACACGCTTTCCGATTAGTTCTCCCACTCCGCCTCAGGTAACAGGACTGTATTTAATTGACAGTTTGCTAGCAGGAGATATGGGGATGTTACTCCACACCATACATTATTTGGCACTGCCTAGTCTGACTTTAGGTTTATTGTTAAGCGGTATTTTTGAACGTATTGTTAGGGTCAATCTTAAGCAAACTTTACAGGCCGATTATGTTGAGGCAGCTAGAGCTAGGGGTATTCCTGAAGGCACTATTTTAGTTTCTCACGCCATGAAAAATGCCCTAATTCCTGTAATTACGGTGTTGGGTTTAACCTTTGCAGCATTGCTAGGGGGTGCTGTATTGACTGAAGTAACCTTTTCTTGGCCAGGTTTGGGCAATCGACTCTACGAGGCTATTTCTCTGCGGGATTACCCCACTGTGCAAGGGGTAATGGTATTCTTTGGCGTTATTGTAGTGATTGCCAGTATTGCGATCGATATTATCAATGCCTATATTGACCCCAGAATTAGGTATTAGAAACTGTTTGTAAAGTGAATTTTAAGGGAAGTAGTGGAGATGGTGAAGATGATGGAGGTAGAGAAGATAAAGTAGAAACTTCACTACTTCAAACACCCCAATCACCTCAATACCCCAAATACGACCCTACTCAACAGCAGGAAAATTTGATTTTCTTTTTACAAACAGTCTCTTTAACTTGAGAAAAAATTTGCCGATTCAAGTTAGCATATAGCCTGGGTATTTTACAAAATATTTATGCAAGATCATCTAGAAAAAGCTATTCAACTCAAGCAGACGGTAGTAGATTTCGTTTATGATGCAGAAGGCGAAATGGCGATCGCTCTAGAAACCTACGCAGCACAAAAAGCTAAAAAAAATAGCTACGGTATTAAACAGCAAAATTTAACCGTTGATTTATTTCTAAGTGAGGGAAAAATACAGGCTCAAACTCCTTTGGATCTATTTTTAGCACAAGCCAAGGATCTAAACGCCGATGACATAGAAATAATTAAGCTGTGGAAGCATAATTTTATTGGTTTGTTTGAAATTCAAGCAATTGTCAACGATTCTTATCGGTTAATGAACTGGTTGACCGCCAAAACCTATCAAGTCTATGGTCATTCTGGTGTACCAGATAAGGAGAAGAATCGATGGCAGCCAGGAGAAATCATTTTAACTATTATTGCACCCATAAACGATCGCGAGTGGTTCTTTTTTAGCGATCGCATTATTAAAGGCAGATTGAGTCAGCCAAAACTAGCTGTAGCTGTTGGTGAATTTCGCGATAATTACCCTGATTTTCTCTATGCCGATGCACCAAAATTATTAGAACAAGCTTGGGATTCTGTAGCAGTATATCATCAAGAGTTTGTTGACTATATGGGTAAGGACAATCTAACCTTGCCTGGCTACAAATTAAATCAGAAAATTGGTGAACTTCAGCAAATTATGAGCCAGAAAAAACTGGCTGAAGCAGGTATTGATGATTCAAAATCTCTATCCCAACTGCTAGCAGAATCAGGTAAAAGTGAGTCTGATTTTACTAAAGCTGCCACAGACTTAGGAGTAGAGACAGAAACAGTGGCTAAGATAACTCAGAATAAAGATAAGCTGTCGATGGTAACACCCAAAATCGATCTACCAGCCGATATTAAACAATCAGAAGCAGTCACCGTCTTTTCTCATCCGCGCTGGGGTCAAATGTTTTTACCTACCTACGAGAAGTTTACCAGTTTATTAGCTAATAAGAATTTAGAAGATTCTGAAACTGGTAATTTATATGTTCGCCGATATTTAGAACAGCCTGAAACAAACTACTATGTTTGGCAGCAGCTAAAACAAGAATATCCTCAATCGCTAACGAAACTGTTACAAAATTACAGCAATAAGGACAATTTTGATTTAGAAACAGATTTAGAGCAATTATTACTTAAACATAATAAGTCATCGACTCCCGAACTGCCAGCGATCGCCAGCGTTCCTATACATCTTAATAACCTTTTTGAAGCAGCCGTAGCACAAGTACAGAAGACTAAAGCTAAAACTAAAAAAAAGAAGAAAAAAGGTTTTTTGTAATAATTAAATAAAATTTATAACTATAGAGAGAAGAAACTGTTGAGCGATCGCTATAAAATCAAATAATTATATTCTTGCGTGTAGAATCAATGGATAATATTCAACAGCTAAAAAATCTCCAGAAAATTCGCAAAATAGCCAAGCTTTTAGATACAGCCATTGGTATTCCTGGGACTAAAATTCGTTTTGGTCTAGATCCTATCTTGGGTTTAATTCCAGGAGGAGGAGATCTGATTTCGGCTGGTATCTCTGCCTACATGATTTATTTGGCTACTCGTTTTGGACTAGAACGAGCAGAAATGTTTAAAATGATTAAAAATGTGGCAATAGAGACAGCAGTAGGCTCTGTACCTTTAGCTGGTGACATTTTTGATGCCTATTTTAAGGCAAATATGCGTAACTTAGAAATATTAGAAAAGCACATAGAAAAGAACGAAGCCAGCGATCGAGTTCGAGTAACTCAAGATTTAAGTACGCTAGCCAATTGAGATAGATCTTTAGAAAGATGTAATTGGCAGTTTAGTATGTAAACTTGAGATGTAAAAATAATTATCCAGTTAAAATAAAGACTATGCTTCAAGGAATAGAACTAATAGACTGTGCCAAGGCGAATGCCAAGCAAGGAATTGAGGTCGCTGCCAAAAACTCTGGATACGAGAAAAACACCGATTTATTTATCGAAAATTTACATCAAGCCTGTCAGCAAATTGGTGTAGACATCAACGAATTAGATGATCTAATTACCGATCAACAGGTTGCTAAAACAAATAGAAAAGTAAGAGAAATTTCCCCTGATACTACTGAAGATCTGTAGATCGCTTTTGAGTAACGCGAGTTCGGTTTACGCAAAAGCGTTAAGCTCTAGGCTGTAGGCTCTAAGCCTTTAAATTGACTACCTGCGTAGCAACTTTAAACTTGAGGAAAGACCCCGCGTCGCCGTCAGGCGCAAGGGAATGCTTTCCGATGTAGCTTGTGAGTTTAAGACACCCTACAAATGCAGAAGGAGTGCAGATGCGGCAACCTCGACAATAACCTCAACGGGGTGAAACCCCGCAACGGTTTTGTCTCGCAAACTTTACGCCTTTCTACAATTAGGCGAGGTCTGACATTTTGTCTGACTGGCTTACAGCTGCACGATGCGAAGCATCGAAGTCGCGTCCAGCGACGCTCTGGGCGCATAGCCCTGCGCTTATAGCTGGGGCGAAGCCCTTTTATTTCAAACCAGCAATCTCAAACCTGTAACCATTAATAAAGCTAAAGTAATACGCTTAAATGTTAGGGGATTTATTTTTGTAGACAAAATTATCCCCAGCCACAAGCCAAGAGCAAAACCAGGAAGACTATAAACGGCAAATTGACCTACAGAAATAGTTATATTTCCTTGCCAGCCATGTGCGATCGCTGCTATTAAAGAACTAAAGAAAAATATAGCCGTCAGATTGCCTTTAAATTCTTTGGGAGTCCAACCGCGACAGTTAGCATAGACAATTACAGGAGGGCCGCCAACGGTATATGCTCCGTTGAGAATTCCTGACGCTCCACCAAATATATAAGCCCAAATAGACGATTTTAAGCGAGGTAAAGATAAATCGAGCCAATCGTAGAGAACATAACTAATAATTAAAATGCCTAATCCTTTAAGGGCGATCGCTTCAGGAATGCGGTCAAGTAATAAAGTACCGACAGGAGTGGCTATTAAAGCTGCGATCGCCAATTTCTTAACTGCTTTTAGGCTACAGTTACGGCGATGATGATACCAAATGACGATATTGGCAATAATGCCCACCAAAGTAACTAATGGCACTGCGGTTTGCAAGCCGACGACTTGGGGCAAAAAAGACATAGAAACGATCGCAAAGCCGAATCCAGTTATGCTTTGAGTTAAAGCTGCCAGAAAAATAATACCAGCAACTAGCAAATGTTCGTTTCCGTATAGCTCCATTTATTTTAGAACTAACACTGGACAGGGAGACAGTCTTACCACCCTTTCTGCTACCGAACCAAGTAAAAAACGGCTCATTCCCTTGCGTCCGTGGGAAGGCATGACGATTAAATCTGCCTCGATCTCTTTGGCGTAGTCAACAATTTGTGTACTGGGGTCGCCAATTGCCACCTCAATTTGAATTTCCTTATATCCCATTTCATCCAGCTTTGACCCCAAAAAGCTTTTGACCTTTTGTTTTCTTTGTTCATTGTCTAGGGTATTCCACATGGCTGCTGGATCAGCAGGATGCAGAGGAGTTAGGACGTGAATCAGTTTTAAAGCTGATTCGTCTGCAACGTATTCTCTAGCTGGTGCGATCGCGCTGTAAGACCATTCGGAAAAATCGATCGGAACTAGAACAGATTTCTTTTTAAGCCAACTCATAATTTATCTCCGCTTACTTTAAGACAGGTTCTTTAATCTCTTGCATCTCTGCCAGCATTGCTCCAGATTTTAGGCGAGACATATAGCTGTTTAACTCTTTAGCAACTACACCAGAAAGCAGAAAACAGCCCAAGAGATTGGGTACAGACATCGCCAACAGCACAATATCACTAAATTCGAGGACAAGATCGAGATTAATTACTGCGCCAATAAATCCGCAGATGAGAAATAATACCTTGTAGATATTGACAGTCTTATCGCCAAACAAATAGGCCCAAGATTGCTGCCCATAATAACTCCAAGAAATCATGGTCGAAATGGCAAACAAAAAGCCAGCCACCGCAATTACATAGGGAAACCAGCTAATAATTGTGGCAAACGAGGTAGCCGATAGTTTTGCCCCATCGAGATCGGCAGCAGCAGGATCGGCATACACACCTGTAAGCACAATTACAATTGCCGTCATATTACAAATAAACATGGTATCGATAAACGGCTCTAACAATGCCACAATTCCCTCTCTAACTGGCTCATCAGTACGAGCAGCCGAGTGGGCGATCGCTGCCGAACCAATACCAGCTTCATTGGAAAAAACCGCCCGTTGAAACCCAATCACAATTGCACCTACAACACCTCCTGCTACTGCTTGGGGATTGAAGGCTGTAGTGATAATTGTAATAATTGCCCCAGGTATTGAAGTAAATTTTACCAGCATTACCCAAAGGCAAGCTAAGGTATAAATCACCGCCATCGCTGGGACTAAAACTCCTGCTACCGCACCAATACGTTCGATACCGCCTAGAATCACCAGCCCGACCATAGTTACCAAAATAATCCCAAACAGCCAGTCATAATCCTCAAAAAAAGGTATGACGTTAGCCACGGCAGAATAAGCTTGATTTGCCTGAAACATATTGCCCGCACCCATAGTAGCGATCGCGCAACATACTGCAAAAATTACTGACAACGCTTTACCCAAAGAAGCCATGCCATTTGCCGCTAAACCACGAGACAAATAATACATTGGACCTCCTCCCACAGTACCATCGGGCTTAATGATGCGATATTTTTGACCTAGGGTACATTCTGCGAACTTACTCGACATCCCCAGAAAGCCAGCCATAGTCATCCAAAAGGCTGCTCCTGGTCCACCCATGCGAATTGCGATCGCAACTCCTGCGATGTTGCCAATCCCTACTGTTCCAGAAAGTGCTGCTGCCAGAGCTTGAAAATGGGATACATCTCCTTCGTCATGAGGATCGTCGTATTTTCCCTGCACTACTTCAATAGCGTGTTTAAATGCTCGAATATTAATAAATTTCATTCGCAGGGTAAAAAATATTCCCCCAAGAATAAGCCAAAGAACAATCAACGGCATCCCGTTTTCACCACCAATTTTAAAGTAGAGAAAGAGATTTAGAACATCAATAACTCTCTGAAATATTGCTTCAAATGCTCCTCCTATACCTCCCGAATTTGCTTTGTCTTGAGCCAAGGCAATTTGAGGTACTAAAGCTATTAATAAGATAGGCAGCCACAAGTATTTTTTGAACTTCAACAATAATTGCTTCATGATTCTAACTAACTTGAAATGATAGATTTTTGTGAATGTTTACATTGCAAAAGTATACGTTACTTTTTATTTTTCGATGGACAGCAAATATTTATCAGAGTCTTTATTATGTCCTGGCTTAAGTTTGTATTTTTTTAGTTGATAAAACTGTAATTTAATATACTATAATTATTAAAAAGCCAAAATTAATACATAAATATCAAGAGTTAATAGCTTCAAAAGTCAATTGATATTTAGTAATTTAGATAATTTTTGTTCTTACTACTCAATTTTTTTATCAAAAAATTGAATTTGCCTAAATTATTATTAGTGTTTAAAAAACGTTTTATTTAATAATAATAAAAATAAATATGGTAAAATTTGCCAGCTTCGATTTAAAGCTACAAAAAGTTTTTAACTATTAAATTAATTAGGTATTACTTCAATTGATTGTCAAGAAATCAAAGTAACACCTAGCTTTACAAAACGATGCCGATCGCTAGCTCTGTAATTGTCAGAAAAACAATTTAAGCTAAAGAAAACTCGGCGGTGCGAGCAACCAAATCTTTGAATACTTCTCTGACTACAGGATGTACTAACTGATGATTATCAACATTTAATCCCATCGCTAAAGCGGGGTTATTTTCTAAGGCTTTAATTCCCGAATCAGCCAGCTTAACTACATAGGGTAAAGTGCTGTTGTTTAGGGCTTGAGTTGCAGTCCAGGGTACAGCCCCAGGCATATTAGGTACACCATAATGAACAACTCCCTCTTCAACATAGACGGGCTGAGAGTGAGAGGTGGGACGCAATGTTTCAATACATCCTCCTTGATCTACGGCTACATCAACAATTACCGAACCAGGGCGCATCTGTGCCACTAAAGTACGATTAACTAAAGTTGGTGCATTTTTGCCTGGGATTAATACCGCACCAATAAGTAAGTCTGCGTCGGGGAGAGCAGCTTCGATAGCTGCGGTAGTACTATAGAGTAATTCTACTCTTGAGCCAAACAGAGTTTCTAGATAAGCTAGTCGCTCAACGCTGATATCAAAAATCTGGACTTTTGCACCCATGCCCACGGCAATTTTGGCTGCTTCAGTACCAACGACACCACCACCTAAGATTGTGACTTTGCCTGGAGATACTCCTGGGATACCGCCTAATAAAACCCCTCTGCCTCCCTGTTGCCGTTCTAAAAAGTGTGCGCCAAACTGTACTGCTAGCCTACCTGCAATGATGCTCATGGGCATCAGTAAAGGCAATGTGCGATTTAGTTCTACTGTTTCATAGGCGATCGCCGTTACCCCAGAATCAATTAGACGTTCGGTAAGGGGTTTATTCGCTGCTAGATGCAGATAGGTAAATAGTATTTGTCCTGGCTGGATAAACTGATATTCCGTTGCTAAAGGCTCTTTAACCTTAATGACTAACTCTTGATTCCAGGCATCTTTCGCGTTAGAAACAATAGTTGCCCCAGCCTGTTGATAATCGCGATCGCTAAATCCCGAACCAACTCCAGCCGAAGTTTCTACAGATACATTATGACCTTTATCGGTCAAAACTCTAACGCTGGCAGGAGATAATCCTACTCTAAATTCTCGATCTTTAGTTTCCTTTGGTACGCCGACTTGCATAATTAATTTCCTTTTTGTAAATTACGTTATACCTCTGTCAGGGCGATTCGCGAATCGCCCCTACGGAAGACATCCCTTATACCTTTAAACCTAGCTATCTAAAGTTTGTTTCAAACTATCAACGATTGAATCTGCATCTACTTTAGTCAAAATTAAAGGAGGAGCAATAATCAGGACGTTAGAAAGCCCTGGCACAGTACTGCTATTACGTCCAATGATCGTACCAAGTTCCAAGCAGCGAGCCACAATCGCACCTACCTTTTCTCCTGCTAGGGGTTCTTTAGTTTCCTTATCCGCCACTAATTCAATGCCGATTAGCAATCCTTCACCTCGTATATCGCCAACGTTGGGATGGTCTTCTAAGTTAGATAGTTCTGCTCTTAAATATGTCCCCATTTTGGCAGCTTGTTCTGCTAGCTGTTCTGTTTCGATAATCTCGATGTTTTTTAAAGATAGAGCAGTAGAGGCTGGATTGCCTCCGTAGGTATTGATATGGCGAAAATGGGAACTAGGATCGCTTTCATCTAAGAAAGCTTCAAAGATATGCTGTTGGGTGACTGTTGCTGAAAGAGGTAAATAACCACTAGTAATGCCTTTTGCTAGGGTAATCATATCGGGCTTGACTCCCCAAAGTTGATGTCCAAACATTTTGCCCAAGCGTCCAAAACCACTGACTACCTCATCAAAGATTAACAAGATGCCATGGCGATCGCAAATATCCCGCAGCATGGGTAAATATTCATCGGGAGGAACAATTACCCCTCCACCAGAAATAACAGGCTCGACGATAATTGCGGCAACGCTTTGGGCGCCTTCGTGAATCACAGTGTTTTCTATCGAACTGGCACACTCGATATTACATGAGCCATAGGTTTTGCCAAAGGGACAGCGATAACAGTAAGGTGGATGAACATGAAGAAAGCCAGGTACGAGAGGATCGTATTTGGCACGTCTTTCGGCTTGAGCAGTGGCACTCAATGCACCCATAGTATTGCCGTGATAGGCTCGATAGCGGGAAATAATTTTATAACGTCTAGTACCGCCTGTTTGGGAATGGTATTGACGCGCCATTTTAAACGCTGTCTCATTAGCTTCTGAACCACTATTAGAAAAGTGAACCTTGCCCTCAAATCCTAAAAGCTTTATCAATTTGGCTGCCAGCTTAATTGCTGGTGAATGGCTCATCACCAAGGGAAAATAAGACAGTTCAATTAACTGTTCGTGTGCCGCATCTGCCAATTCCTTACGCCCGTAGCCCACATTAACGCACCATAATCCCGATACTCCATCCAGGTATTCTTTGCCTTCGCTATCGGTAACATAGCAACCTTCGGCTTTATCCATACGCTTGGGTGGGTTGCGTTCGTATTTTTTGTGCTGCACCATTGGATGCCATAAAGATTCGACATCCATCTGTGTTAGAGAGGTTTCAGACTCAGGTGATACTTCTTCTGATTTAGCTAAAAGCTCATCAGAACGATCTAAATCTAACATTGCATTACTTCCTATTAATAGTTTAGTGGTTATTCAAATCTTTAAGCGATCGCCTGAAGAAATATTTCGCCAAACACTACAACGATTTTGAAAATACGCCAGCATAAATCGCGCTTAAGTCTGGGATTCCTATATAAAATAAAGGAGTGAAATTACGGCAATCACCGAAAATACTATTTACTTCTGCTCTAAGAATGTATCTATCTAGAGCCAGAACATATACTAAATATAGTTAGGCGAACCAACACCACTTCTATTGATCAAGTGCTTGTGCAGTCTGCCATGCTTGATGGACAGTCGTAGGGGAGTATTGTTATCGCAAAGGGAATGCTGGTAAAACACGGCAATAAAATCCGTACTAAAGTGAGTGATAAATCTGAGCTGCAATAGAATGTAATAGCTAAAGCTTATAGAATTTGGTCGAGTCTTTTTGTTTATGGCAAACATTTCAGATTTAATGTCATGAATTTCTCAAAGACTTCTGTTAAAAATATATTTATTGCTGGTGTCGGGTTGTTCTAAGTTAGACTGAGCTTGCCAGGTTCATACCAATTGCTTCAATACTATTTACTATTACTCATGTTCATTTCTTTAATTCGTAAAAGTTTATTCAGCATCAGCACAGACACCCAGATAAGCATTTTTTAACCGAGAAAAATGCTCCCAGACTTCTAGTTTGATACCACAACCAGAGCAGGTAATAAGATTAGTTTGAACTTGAGGATTGATACTGTGACAGGTAGAGCAGTAAATATTTCTAGCCTTTTTATTAACTGCTTCTAAATTAATTTCTTGTTCTGACATTCCAAAACTGCGAGCTAAACCCTTAAGATTTTGCACAAATTGCTCTGAACCAACTGCATAAAACCTTGTTCCCATATATGCTTGTTCCAAAATTTTCTGCAACCTAGCTTCTAAATTTTCTGTTGAATCAAACTGCTCTATATCTAAGTCTTTTCTTTCTCCCAAATACAAAATCTGGAGATTTATAGGAATATATTCAAGTGCATTTAGTCTGCTATAAACTAAATCTATTGCAGCTTCTTCTACACAAATTAGATGCCGAGAAGCAGAAAGATCGAACTTAAGTTTGGTTGTTTGAGGAACACTACTCATTGCTCTTAGTTTCCTAAAATATATAAAAGCTGCTCGCGATTGTTTGTTCATCGTAAACATTTGGCTTTTAATGTCAAGAAATTCTCAACTTTGTCGATTAATCATAGTTGCGCTGGATTGATCTGTGGCTAACACCAATACTTCACTCATATTTACGTTTGCTGGACGAGTGGCGCAGAAAACTATAATTTCAGCAATATCTTTAGGAGTTAGGGGATTCATGCCTTGGTATACTTTCTCAGCTTTTTCTATATCTCCTCGAAACCGCACCTTACTAAAATCGGTTTCTACCGTACCAGGATCGACGCAACTTACGCGAATGGGAGTACCGAATAAATCCATCTTCAAACCCTCGGACAAAGCTCTAACTGCTGCTTTAGTGGCACAATAAACGTTGCCTCCAGGATAGGTTTGATGTCCTGCAATTGAGCCAATATTAATAATATGCCCTTGGTTTCGTTCGACCATTCTTGGTAAAAGCGATCGCGTCACGTATAGTAAACCTTTGACGTTGGTATCGATCATTTCTTCCCAGTTTTGAATATCTCCTGACTGAAGCTTTTCTAAGCCACGGCTCAATCCTGCATTATTGACTAATATATCAACGTTACACCAAGGTTCGGGCAAAGATGCAAAAGCTGTTTTTACCGCAGTGCGATCGCTAACATCCAGTTCTAATAAATGAATTTTGCTGTCATAAGTTTTTTCAAGTTCTGCTGCCACTGCTTCAAGCTTTTCTTTTCTACGTGCAGCTAAAATCAACGATGCACCTTCTTTGGCAAACTCTTTGGCACAAGCCGCGCCAATGCCACTACTTGCCCCTGTAATTACGACAATTTGTTCTTGAATTGAAACCATATTTACTTATCTAAAAACGTTACATTCTTTAGAGTAGGTTTTTTTGTCGATCAAATTAAGTACTTTCTGCTGCAATTAAAGGCAGGCGATCGCCAATTAGCTAAAATTATCGATTTAAATCAAACTAGATGTGTCTTAATTACAGACATTTTGTAGTTTTTAAGAACATCTAAAAAAGCAAAAACTGCTGGCGTGTGTAGGGCATTTCTGACAACTGTTGCTTTGATACTTCTCTCCAAAGGAACTGGCAAAGAATAAACTTGTAGTTCGCTGGAAACAGGTTCAGCAGCAAGCCTGGGCATAATCGCTGCACCCAAACCTTGCATTGCCATACTGGTCATAGCCGAGTCCTGTTTCATTTCATAGGCAATATCTACTGGTTTTAGCGATCGCTGTAAATATTGACGAATTTCTTGAGAACAGCTATTGTTAGCTGAAATAATCAAAGGATAGGTTGCTAATTGTTCCCAAGTTAATTGGGTTTGGTTTAATTTTAGGCTGCGGGGCAACAGCACCACATATTCATCTCGATAAATTTCCCAGGCTTCAAACTCCTTAGAACAAGATCCATCGACTATCCCAATATCTCCTTGACCCGAACGCAAAATATTTTCAATCTCAAAATGCTCATCAACATCAATAACACTCACTTTAATCAAAGGAAACTGACGGCGAAACTGAGCAATTAATGCCGGTAATATATGAGTTGCTGCACTACGAAAGGCTACAAGCCTCACATTTCCTCCTTTTAAACCTTTGGCTCGATTGGCTTCAGTTGCCATCTTCTGTAACAACTCTAGGATCTGTCTGGCTGGTGAGATTAACTGTTCTCCAACAGAGGTAAGATCTGCACCATTACGACCTCGATGAAATAAAATTACCCCCAATTCTGTTTCCAAAGTTGCGATCGCATGACTGACTGCTGACTGAGAAATCTCTAACTGTAAAGCAGCCTCACTAAAATTGCTGTAGTCTGCCACTGCAACCAGTATTCGTAGCTGTGAGATTTTTATTTTGTATGGATCGATCCCACTCATAAGCCTAGTTATTAATCTCTGCAAAACAGCCTGATTATATTCTGAACCTAATTCTAATTCTTTTACAAACTATTGTATAAGCTACCTTCAGGCGAACTATTTAACTATGAATTTTATTCATGTTTATCATGCAAGCTTTGTTTTGTTTCCTTTAAATTCAATAGCTACAGTTGGTATATAGAAAGAAAAAAAGGAGGATGGAAGGTAAAATCATGAACATAATTCTTTTAATCAGCAATCTCTTCAAAAACATCGGACGCAACTTAGTAACTCAAAAAAATGAGCCTCAGATTGAGCAAAGACGCGATCGCTACGGCAATTTATATTGGCGGGTACAAGATTTTGCCACCAACAAAACTTATGAATTTGGTTCAGATCGAGATGTAAGAGTCTGGATTGAAAATCGTTATCACAGCGTTTAAAATCGCTTGGCAATTAGCTTTAAGCCATAGACTATAAGCCAATTAAAGGCAGTCCCCAAAAATTCAAAAATTATTACTTAGGAGAGAAAAATGATTTATTCCCAATCAAATACTAAAATATCGAATACCGCTGAGAATAAAGTTGTCTATCATGAGAATAAAGTTTCATGGTTTCAGAAATTCTGGCAGTTCAGTCTCTTTTATGGAGATTATCTAGCAAGCTTACACTCTAAGAAAAAAAGAGTTGGTTAATTCTAGAATAATCAAATCAAAATGCCAAAAGTCCCCAAGAAAAACAATAGCTGTTTTTCTTGGGGATTATTATTCTATCTGCCTCCCGCAACATCTATAAATGAACCTGTTGTATACGAAGCCTCACTCGACAATAACCATAAAATTGCTTTTGCTACCTCTACTACTTGTCCACCACGTTTCATGGGAATAGAGTCTTTTATGCGCTCTATACGATTTGGTTCGCCACCGCCAGCATGAATATCAGTATCAATAAAGCCTGGACGTACCCCATTTACCCGAATCCCTTCATTGGCAACCTCCTGTGCCAATCCTATTGTCATTGTGTCAACTGCTCCTTTAGAAGCAGCGTAGTCCACATATTCCCCAGGTGAACCAAGACGAGCAGCAGCAGATGAAAGATTAACAATAGCTCCACCTGTTCCACCATGTTTGGTAGACATTCTTTTGACAGCTTCTCTGGCACACAAGAACATTCCAGTAACATTAACAGCAAAAATTCGATTTAAGCGTGCAGCATCCATATTTTCAACTCGCATTTGCTGTTCTAAAATGCCTGCATTATTAACCAGTGCTGTTACCTTGCCTAACTGCTCGTCCACCTTATTAAAGAGAGCGATCGCATCAGCTTCTAGAGAAATATCAGCAGCTACTGCGATCGCTTTTCCCCCTGAGGATTTGATATCATTTACAATTTTGGTTGCAGCTTCGTGATTATGAATGTAGTTAACGCCAACAGCATAACCTCGTTGAGCAGCGAGATAGGCAGTAGCAGCACCAATACCACGACTACCTCCTGTAACAATCATAATTTTTTCCATAACCTGACTAAATTTAATTTATTTCTTAAGAGGGTTTTAGGAAACATCCCTACTATTAACTAACATCACGGGAATATTAAGCTTATTTTCCAGCACTGATTGGGAAATAGCATCAAAGTTTAATGCCCACTAATATCAGGTTCGGATAAAGAGTTAAATCTAAGTAGGTAAAGTAGCAAGTAGCGCGTTCTGGAGAACGCCGACATCGCTTCGCGATGACGACACGCTCCAGCGTGTGCAAATAGCAAGTTTTATAGACCCAGTTTTAATTATTTCATGGATGCATATTGTATTTAAAGCAATTACCCGAACTTGATATAATATCATTCCTAATATTGGTGGCGCGACTATTCTACGGACAACTTGACCACCAATAAATTCTAAAAGCAAGATCGCAATTAAGCTAAATAATAAACTGTCAGGCATTGGTTTTACTAATTGGCAATATGCCCAATATTACTAAACCTCTGTTATCAAATCCGCTTAGAACTCTGATGTTTGTTTTAAACTTAGTGGTAATTTATTTATCCACTATTTGACGTGAGCCATCGCAATCCCGCACCAACTGTAGATATTATTATTGAGCTAATAGATCGCCCAGGACGACCTATTGTTTTAATTGAAAGACAAAACAAACCCTTCGGCTGGGCAATTCCAGGAGGATTTGTTGATTATGGTGAATCGATTGAAACCGCAGCCATTCGAGAAGCAGAGGAAGAAGTAAGCTTAAAAGTAAAGCTGATAGAGCAGTTTTATGTCTATTCCGATCCTCAGCGAGATTCTCGTCAACATACTCTGGCGATCGCCTTTATTGCTACAGCTAAAGGTAAACCTGTCGCTGCTGATGATGCAAAAAATTTAGCAGTGTTCCATCAATGGGATTTGCCTCAAAATCTTTGCTTCGATCATGACCGTATTATGGAAGATTATTGGAATTATCGGCACTATGGCTTAAGACCGAGAGTTAAATAACTCCTAGAAGGGCTGTATATGACTACAATTTTCAGTTGGTTGAAAATGGATTCATACCAAATCCTGTGCATCTAGGTAATTTAATGAGTAATAAGATCTAAGGAATATTGAAAATTTTATTTTGCTAATCTTCCTAGCTGATTTGGGTAACTTAAGATTATTAGGACTATTAAATACACAAAATATTATTTATTTACTACTCAACAAATTTTTAAGCTAGGCAGGATCTCACCTATGAATAATGATTCCTACTCTTCTAATGATATTCAAGCAGCAATGTTTGCTGATTGTCTTGCTAATAGTAAAGAAATTTTTCAGCTAATCGATACCGTGTTTCCCGTGGATTCATGTCGGCACTACCAAGTCTTACCTTTAAAGTTAGAAGATAACAATTTGACTTTGGGTATGTTAGACCCTAGCGATGAGGAATCATTACAGTTTGTCAAGTCTATCGCTAAGGTTTTTCATTACAATCTCACCCTTAATGTAATTGATGTTCAAACTCATGAAATAATTTTGAATAGCTATCCCCAAAATTCTCAGCAACAGTCACAATCACCACAAGATCGAAACAAGACTGTTGTTGATACTAATTTTAGTGGCGGAGCAATCCCTTTGAATGAGGCGCAGCGTAATAGAAGAAAACTTGCCGACTCTGCCCCAACAATTATTTCTCAACAACCCAAATCAAATACGTCTTCCATCAAGTCAAATATGCCTGCTGGACTGGAAGATTTACCCCCAGATTTAGATTTTCTTAGGGACTTAGATTTAGAGTCTCCATCACCAGCTAAACCAGCAAAATCCCAGGTAGATTTAGCAGCAACTCTTTACGAAATTCCCCCAGAGTTTCTCCAGCAAAAAACTTCTAATCGTCTTGACGACCGACCGACCATTATTGGTGGCGATCCTGCTGAACTTTTGGCTCAATCAGCATTAGAACAAGAATCTCAGGCTCAAATTGCTGATGCTGAGATAGAAATTGCCGATTTAATTGAAGATATTGAAAAATCAGCACCAGAAACCGTTGATTTTCTACCGCAGTTACAGTCTCAGCTATCATGGCAAAAATTGTTAGAGTCAGCTTTCCAACATTACAGCGATCGCCTTAAATTGACTCGTCACAGCGATCGCGGTGGTATTGCAGCTCAAAAAGATGAAAAGACTCAATCTAGTATCGATCGGCTACCGCTGCCAACTTTTTGCTCTTTAATCGACGAAATAAAACGGATGGCAAGACTGCCGCCAAATACATCTAGCCATCCCCAAAAAGTTGTCCTAGAAAGAATCTACGAAGAAGAGCGCATTTTGCTACGCTTAGAGTTTCTAGTTAAAGACGAAGACGAAATAATCATAGTGCAAATCTTACGAGATCGGGCTTTACAAGTCTATGAGCAAAAGCAGATGGATCGAATTAGTGAACAGGCTTTACAGCTTGCACGACAGTTGGAAAAAACTCTCAGAAAAATTCAGGCTTGTTTTGATTCTGCCGAATTAACTAACCTCAGAGAATTGCAAACAGTCCAAAGTAAAATTAATCATCAGCTAAGGCTATTAGACAAAATTTAAGACCCAATAATTTGCCATAAAATTCCCCAGAAGATTATTCTGGGGAAATTAACAAACCAAGTTAATTAAAAGTTAATTAAAACTATAATTCGTCTTGACCAACAACCTGAGTCTTGAGAGATTCAAACTCCTGTACCAATTCTTGGCGAGACGACTTAGTTAGTAAATAGCGATAAACAAACCAGCCACTATAGCCCAACCCTACCAATTCAAACGTAGGTGCGAGTAAAGGAATATCATTAATAGCTGCAATAACCGCTAAAGTTACTTTAACTGCAACTATGCCGAGAAAAATTAGCAGGAGGTTAACCAAAGATTTTTGATTATTGTCTACAAACTCTTTAATATAGTCAAAAACTT
Organism: Waterburya sp.; assembly: GCA_965218345.1. Taxonomy (GTDB): domain Bacteria; phylum Cyanobacteriota; class Cyanobacteriia; order Cyanobacteriales; family Xenococcaceae; genus Waterburya. The sequence continues at coordinate 1,066,594 of CBDCKS010000002.1, read as the reverse complement.
GACTTAAAAATTTTGAACCTATATTCAAATATTCTTGAACCTGTCCATCTGCTGGCGATGTCTTAGTCGCGGTTATTTTACCAGGAGTTTCGCTCCTTAAATCTACTGTAGCTGCCTGAGTATCGGTTGTAACTTCTGGAGTAGTATTAGATTCCATATTTTATGCTCTCCTATGGTTTAAATGAGTATTAGTCTGTTATTACTTTAGATTTACTATGATGACTACACTTTTGCTAATAGTACCAAACGCTTTTAGTCTCGATCTAAATTTACGCAAGCAATTAACAGTCCTGATAATCTTTACACAGTATAATTACTAATATTAGGTCAGTCTATAGGCATTAATCGGGTATACTTTAGGTTTTAAACAGATTACGAGGGTTATTTAGCCTAACCTGCTCAGTTAATCTTAACTATCACTTTAGATTGAGCTTATAATAACTTAGTCGAAACTAACATTTCTATACCAAGTGTCTCACTTTAATTTTAAAAGATACCTCCCCCTCAAGAAACAAGGTATCCATTTTGGTTTCGGCTTTAATCAGCCAAAAGAACTATTTACTTAAAATACTATTATTTACTGTGAATCATTGCTGGCTTTTTTGATTCAGCCTTTCCAGCATCTTCTTTTCTTGAACGACAATCGATCTCACAAGAGTTGTTAGGACTTTCGATTAATTTTATTTTGTCTAATTCCGCACCAAGTTCTTTAATCGGCGATCGCAATAAATCCGCAATTCTCACGGCAATATTCTCCGCAGTCGGCACAACTTCCGCAAAATAAGCAATATCTTTATTTAAAAAAGTATGATCGAATGGTTCAACTACATATTCATCAATAGCATTCTGTAGCGCACCAAGATCTACTAACATTCCCGTGCGGTTATCGATCTTACCAGCCACAGTCACTTCTAAATGATAATTATGTCCATGTCCATTGGGGCGAGCGCATTTTCCATAAATTTTCTGGTTTTCTTCAAAGCTGAGGCTAGGAATTGCTAAACGATGTGCTGCACTAAAGTGAGTTTTGACTGTTAAAGTTGCTTCCATATTATTTCCTTGATAATCTGCCCAAAGTTCAGGATGTTCAAATAATTGAATATTGACTAAAGGTAAGTGGGGCGCAAGTTTATCCCAAATTACCCTAGCAATATTTTCTGTAGTGGGTAATGTTTGCTTAAATTCTTCTGACCAGGCATCGTTTAGATAAGAATATTGTAGCTGGCTAGTAACTTCTTGTTTGATTATTTGTTTAACTATGGACAAGTTTTCTACCATGCCATACTTGTCTAAATCACCCTCTAAAGATACGTATAAAACATAATTATGTCCGTGTCCAGGGAAACGGCTACAGGCACCAAAAAGGCGTTGGTTTTCTGCTTCGTCTAATTCTGGCAACCAGTAGCGATGACTCGCGGAAAACTGAGCGCGACGATTAATAGTGCATTTCATACTATTGAGCTAATACTCTTAAAATGTAAAGTTTAGTAAATTATTTTCCTATTATAGCAAGGTTGGGAAGTTCAAAATACAGGGGAATTTTGCGATCGCTTTTTTATTCAATCCCAGTTTAATAACAGCCATAAAAATAAATGAAATACTAATTGCTTACCAACCTACCCGACTAATCCTAACCTACAGCTTAATTATTTCCCCGTAAATAATACTTAATATTGCTATATCAGAGACTGCTAAAAAAAGCGATCATCTTGCTTTATCTGCTTCTTCTTATTAAATTGAACTCACGTGACGATAGTTAGTAAGATTGTTGTTTTATTGCTTCTTGAACTGTCTAATCATGGGCTGTAATAATTTTCTACGAGTATAAATCTGAGTCTCAAGAGTCTGATGTTAATTGCGACTGGACAAAATTAAAACCATGATCGAATCGCGGAATCATTCTGCAATTTAATTTATTTAGTTTATTTACAATATCGGGGCTATCAAAGTCTTTTATATTTTTATTTAAAAAACAAGCTTGATTTGGTTTGTTTTTTTGCAAATGTGATATTACTGAAGCGAAAATAACGGCATCTTGTGATTTTAGATCGTAAAGTGTTTCAGAAGAAACTGCTAGTTTTAAAGCATTGATGTCAAGAGCAATGAATTCCGCACAATTTAAAAGTCGTTCTCGATATGAAATAAAGCGTTGCCATTCTGCTTCATTACTCTCTACTATTATTCTTTCTAGATCTCTAATACTCTCGATGCGACTGATATAGGTTTTAGAGCGAGAAAGTTGTCTTAATTCAACGTTGAGCGAATCTTGTAGCTTTTGACGATTTGTTGCCTGACGATTCAGTTTTTCATGAGGTTCAGCAAGACTATAAGCTGGAAGAATCAATTTTACTTGCTTTGATTCAGAAAACTGGAGAATTTTTTCGCAACTTTCACTTTGTTCTTGTTCAAAAGCTAACTCTAAAACAAAATTGGTTTCAACGTAAATATTCAAGCCTTAACCTCATGATTAATCTTGCCTCCAGTCAAAGCAGAGTATAATCCTGAATCAATCAACCAGCTTTGAGAGTCTTTTAATTCTTCTATAGTTTCTTCAGAATACATAACTTCATTAAGCCAAGATGTAATAATCATTTCTAAGCTATTTTCTCTTATTTGATTATTTTGTATACCAATTCTTTTGAAATAAGGTTGAATAATTGGACTGGCATCAATAGTATAATCTGGCTCTCTTTTATTAATAAAATTGACTTCTGTATTATTTTTCCATAAGTAAAACTTGTCTGGAAAAGCGATTAAAAAGTATGGGGTTGATGGCAAAATACCATGAGCTAGTATATTACGTCGTAGTTTAGCGACCCACTCTGGGGAAGTACCAAGTTTACTTTTAACCTCAATAATTAGAGTCGGCTGATTATAACGATTATTAACTAATAAATCCCAATAGTTATTATAAGATTGAGTTATCATAGCAAAACATTGCAACAGCTATTACTTGAAGTGTTATTTATTCTTTCTAAAGTTAACTAAAAAATCATACTAATATCTAGAATTTTTAACAGCCACTAGTAATTCTCTTATTTTAACTATTCTAGACTTATTCAAGCGATCGCCTTTTCAATAAATTTTTATTTATTAGTTAGTAATTTTTGGTTGTCCAACTCAACTTGGGAAATATCTAGGGATTTGTGTTTTAAAAGAGCAATGTCCTGTAATATCTGTTGCTGTTGCTGTTGGATTGTATCCAAACGAGTCATAATCTCCTGTAGCTGTTCGGGATTATTGGTTACTTCGTAATTAGTAATAGTAGTGCTGACGGGAGTGTTTTTAGACTTTACTTCCCAACCAAATAGAAACTTTAGCAAGAGAAAAGGCGATCGCAGAATCCATAACCACATCCGATCTATCATTGAGGCGATCGCTCGATAGATGGTGATTAACAAGCGAACAACCAAGATAATAGCTATCAAAGCAATGAGCAGGCTAATTAGAGGATGATTGACCAGCCAATAAAAAAAAGGATGATTGACTAACCAGCTATTTACAGAAGAAGTTACCGATCTGCCGAGATTATTTATTAAACGATCGTCCCAAGAAGTTACTTTGTCCATAGCATCCTGAAAAGCAAATGCAGCTATGTGTATTGAGAGCATAGTAATTTAAAGAGTTGAATAAGTTCAATTTACATTTATTCTAGGCAATCGATGTTTAAAACCACAAAGAATTTCCCAAGATATAGTATCTAAAGTATTTGCCCAATCATCTGCGGTAATGCTTGATTTGTTTTGTTGTCCAATTAAAGTAACAGTGTCGCCTGGCTGAACACTGGGAAGATGATCGACGTTTAACACTAGCTGATCCATTGTAATTGAACCGATTTGTGAGACTAATTTACCTGACACAATTGCCTGTAAACGATTAGACAGATTACGGGGAATGCCATCAGCATAACCGATACCGACGATCGCTACTTTAGTATCTTTTTGCGTCACAAAGTTATGACCATAACTCACCCCTTCTCCTGCGGAAATTGTTTTTACCTGAGCGATTTTGGCTTTTACCTGCAAAACGGGTTTAAGCTCAATCACCTGCTGCAAATGGCTAGCAGGATACAAGCCATAAAGTGCAAGTCCTACTCGAACCCGATCGTAATGGGTAGTGCGATCGCTCAAAGTGGCTGCGGAATTGGCTAGGTGAATTGAGGGTGACACAAAACCCTCTACCTTTAGTTGTTCGATCACCTGGCGAAAACGTTGATGCTGCAAATTCATAATCCTGCGATCGCTTTCTTCAGCCGTAGCAAAATGAGAATAAATACTGGCGATTTCTAGATTGGGTAATTTTTGCACAAGCTGCACAAAGGACGTTGCCTCTTGCCAGTTAGTACCCAAACGAGACATACCTGTATCTAGCTTGAGATGGACTAGTAAAGACTTACCCAAGCTACTCATAGTCGCAGCAAATACTAGTGCTTGTTCTGGGTTACAAATAGTCGGCTCTAATTCCCAGGCGGCGATCGCTTTAATATCTTCGGGAGCGTTAACTGCACCTAAAATAAGAATAGAAGCTGTAATTCCTGCCTGGCGTAATTCTACACCTTCAGCCAGGGTGGCGATCGCTAGACAATCTGCACCGTTAGCTAGTGCTGTTTTGGCTACGCTAACCGCACCATGACCATAGGCATCGGCTTTGACCACCGCCATTAATTTTGTCTGAGGAGCGAGAAAGTTTTTTAGAGTTTTGACATTATGAGCCAAGGCTGACAAATTTATCTCTACCCAGGCACGCTGACGACTTACCAATAGAGATAAGGAATTGAATTGTTTTTGTGCCGAATAAGCTTTGCTTTGCTGTTGCCAACCCACCATATTTAAATTGGTTTTCAAACCTAATTATTGCTTGCTATTATGCACAAATGTTAATCGAAAAATAGATAAGGTCAAGACTTTACCTAAAATATTAACTAGCCTAATTGATACCAAGGATTAAATAATAATTACCGAACTACACTAATTAGTTTGTCTGTGTTACTATTTCTTAATAAATAATATTAATCTTTATTATGGGTAAGGTTTTAGTACTTAATGCCTCCTACGAACCCCTAAATATTACCAGTTGGCGTAGAGCAGTGGTATTACTGATTAAGGGCAAGGCAGAGCAGCTTGAACATAAGGGTACGGTTATTTATGCAGACTTTCCCTTACCCACGGTGATTCGCCTACGCTACTATGTAAGAGTACCCTATAAAGAGATTCCTTTAACCCGTCGTAACATTCTAGAAAGAGATTGTCAGACTTGTCAATACTGTAAAGCCAAAGGAGATCAATTAACTATCGATCATGTAATTCCTAAATCTCGTGGCGGAGTAGATACCTGGGAAAATCTGGTAGCAGCCTGTGTTAGATGTAACGTCAAAAAAGGCAGCCGAACCCCCAAAGAGGCAGATATGCTACTGCAAACAAAGCCCCGTCGCCCCTACAGCAGCCTACATTTTGAGTTAGTTAAGTATACCAGAGGCAACTCAAATCAAGAATGGAAAAAATATGTGATTGGCATATAATTCTTAAGTCAATCGCTAATTATATTGGTTGATGATAAACTCAAAATTCTGGATACAAAGAAATATATATTCTTTTACTTGGTAATTTCGTAGTTGCCATAAACACAAAAATATGTCCTCAAACCTTAATACTTCTCTAGAACGTCGTCTCGCTGATAAAAAGGGAGCTACTAAACAACAGTTAGAAGCAGTCACAAAAACTCAGTTTCAGCCAGAAAATAAGAAGGACAGTGTTTTAGAAAACAAAGTACAGAAGTTACGTCAAACTTTAGAGCAACATGAGGGTGAAAAGCAAATCATAGTCATTCAGGATTTTCCCGATCCCGATGCTCTATCGAGTGCTTGGGCTTATGAACTTATTGCTGCTAACTATGATATTAGCTGCGAAATTGTCTATGGTGGCACTCTATCCCATCAAGAAAACATTGCCTTAGTTAGATTAACAGGTTTATCCGCCCAAAGATTGACCGAACAAACCTTAAAGGAAAAAGATTTATCTGAATATCAAGGGTGTGTTTTGGTTGATAGTCAAGGAACAAACAGCCAGCTTTATCCTGTGGTAGAAGAGGCTGGTATTCCCTTAGCTGTAGTGATCGATCACCACACAAAACAAAAAGAGCTAAACGCTGAATTTATCGATTTACGTCCGCAAACTAGAGCAACTGCAACTATTCTGACTCAGTATATTCAGGCGGGAATGTTAGACTTAGACAGTAGCAGTGATGTTCATGTCAAATGCGCTACTGCCTTGATGCACGGTTTGCGCTCTGATACTAATCGCTTGATGCAGGCAAAAGAAGAAGACTTTGTTGCTGCTGCCTATTTAAGTCGTTTTTATGATTCTCAGCTACTAAATGCCGTATTGCAGTCAGCGCGATCGCGTCGTGTTATGGATGTAATTGAACGAGCCTTAAGAAACCGCATCATCAAAAAGAATTTCTCACTCTCAGGAGTTGGCTATCTACGCTATGATGACCGCGATGCTATCCCTCAAGCAGCAGATTTCTTAGTTACCGAAGAAGATATTCACACCGCCGTAGTTTATGGCATTATCCATAATGAAGACAATGATAAAGAATTGGTGATTGGCTCATTAAGAACAACTAAGCTAACTCTAGATCCCGATGAATTTATCAAAGAAACATTGGGTCAAGATGCTCAAGGAAGATTCTTTGGTGGTGGTCGCTATATGGCAGGAGGATTTGAAATTCCTGTAGGATTTCTCAACGGCTTTAACGATCATTCGGAATTCACAAAGCTCAAATGGGAAGTATTTGATACTCAAATTAAGCAGAAATTAATGCGCTTAGTTGAGCCAGAAGATAACGTAATTTCTACCGATTAGTAATCTCTAACTGATGTTAGAAAGAGTAGAGCTAATTTAATTACCAGAGTACAGTTTACAAATTAGCTCTTTTCTAACCAGTCTTTTATAGTCGTTTTAAATAGCAACCAGATTATCTTTGAAAAAAGTAGCAAGTAGCAGGTAGCAAATAATATTTAACCTTACAATCAATACAAAACTACCATAAGGAAATTAATTGGAATGACTATACTTTCATACTGAAAGAACTCATCTACTGTAGTATACTAGCCTTCACAACTACCATTGTCTTCAACTTATAAGTATGCTTGGTATCTAAAGCTGTTGGCAGAAAGCCAACACCTCTTTGATCGAGTATGTTTGTTGAGGATAAGCGACTTGAGGACGAGTAATTATAATTAAAGGAACGTTTAAATCCGCTGCAACCTGACGTTTAATATCTTCTCCTCCCGCCTTTCCTGAAGCTTTAGTTACTACCATCGATATATTCCACTGTTGCCATAAAGCTTTTTCCCAAGCTAGGTTAAAAGGTGGACGAATAGCAATCAAGCGATCGCTGGTAAATCCAGTCGCTAAAGCTGTTTTTATAGAAGCAACTTTAGGTAAAATTCTCGCAAACAAGGTAGCTTGATGATGCCAAGATCGAAAGAAGGGCAAGGCTTTACATCCCACCGTCAACAATACTCGCTGTTGTTTTAAATAGTCTCCCGTTAGCAAAGTCTCAAAGCTATCAAGTTTAATTACAGATGTGTTAGTAGACGCATCAGCTTGTGCTTGAAAATTGTTTCTTTCGTAACGTAGATAGGGAATATTTAGCTGACTGGATATGGCGATCGCCTGACGAGAAACCTCTACAGCATAAGGATGGGAAGCATCTACTATGGCTTTTACTTGATTTGCATGACAAAAAGACTGCATTGTTTCTTCATCCATACATCCCACTGCCGTTTCACAATCAATAGAATATAAGGATAAAGCAGCCTGGGTAACAACAGTAACAATAAATACTATCTCAGAGATAATTAGCATATTGGCGATCGCCGCACTATCACTTGTTCCACCAATTAGCCAAACCTTCCCTTCCATTGATTCTATGAGATCTTAGTAGGGTGGGCATGAGATAAAACTCTATTCATCACCAAAAAAACACACTGACTTGATGCCCACCAAGTAATCAGTAATTATCTTCCTTTTAAGGCTTTTTGAAAATTGCGACGATAAGATTTATTACTTGCCAATAACACTGGCCATAATAAAGCTAGACCAACTTTTCCAGGTAAACCAGAATTGAAGTTTGTACGGCGGTAGCCAGACCAAAACTTCCAAATCCCACCAGCGTAAACTACAACTAAAATTAAACCAATCAACTGTAGCATTTCAATACCCGTTAATTAAATAAGTGATCGATCACTGGGCGTGGAATATGCTGCTTGCACCCTCGACAGTACATGCGGCTTAAGCCTTTGTTTCAACGCGGGGAACCCGCGCAACGGACTGTCTCGCAAAGCAGCATTTCCGCCCACTAAATTAATATCAAACTATATTATTGATTGTAACAATTGTAAAAATTTTGTCCCTCAAATCCTAGATTTTGATGATTAGTAACATACTTATCCGATCATTGTTCTAGAATACTCAGTGAGCGTGACCTAATTATATTGCTGTTATATTAATTAATTGCTTCTTTCTGCTTAAGTTAAGCTTAGCAGACTAAATGATTACCAAATACAAAAAATATAAACGCCACGACGGAAGTGGAATATGCGCCTTGGCAAGGCGCGTTTCCTCTCGTCAATATAAAACAATTAACTAACGAGGAAGTGTCATGCGTGCAGTGTTAATGGCTGGAGGGTCAGGGACAAGATTACGCCCTTTAACCTGCGATTTGCCTAAACCGATGGTGCCGATGCTCAATCGTCCCATCGCCGAACATATTATTAATCTTTTAAAACGCCATCATATTACTGAAATTATTGCTACTTTGTATTATCTTCCTGACGTTATGCGGGACTATTTTCAGGACGGTAGCGACTTTGGGGTACAAATGACCTATGCGGTAGAAGAAGAACAGCCACTAGGCACCGCAGGCTGTGTAAAAAATATTCAACAGTGGTTAGATGACACTTTTGTGACCATTAGCGGTGATGCGATTACAGATTTTGATCTACAGGCTGCGATCGCTTTTCACCGCGAGAAAAAATCTAAAGCTACTCTAATTTTAACTCGTGTTCCTAATCCAGTTGAGTTTGGGGTGGTAATTACAGATAAAGACGGCAAGATTAAACGCTTTTTAGAAAAGCCTTCTCTAAGCGAAATTTTTTCGGATACGGTTAATACTGGGACATACATTCTCGAACCAGAAGTATTAGACTATCTGCCAGAAAACGAAGAGTCCGATTTTTCTAAGGATTTGTTTCCTCTGCTGCTAGAAAAAGGAGAACCAATGTATGGCTATGTTGCCGATGCTTATTGGTGCGATGTTGGTCATCTAGAAGCCTATCGAGAAGCACAATACGACGGATTAGATAAAAAAGTTAAGCTAAATTTCCCTTATCACGAAAAGTCCGCGGGAATTTGGCTCGGCAACAACACCCATATTGACTCTAGCGCAGTAATTGAAACACCAGTTTTAATTGGTGATAATTGTCGCATCGGGGCAAGAGTCAAAATTGAAGCAGGAACGGTCATTGGCGACAACGTAACCATTGGCGCAGATGCCGACCTCAAACGTCCGATCATTTGGAATGGAGCTACGGTAGGAGAAGAAGCTCATTTACGTGCCTGTATTATCTCTCGCGGGACAAGAATAGACCGACGGGCGCAGGCTTTAGAAGGTTCAGTAGTGGGGTCTTTATCCATTGTAGGGGAAGAAGCTCAAATTGCTCCTGGGGTTAAGGTTTGGCCCAGTAAAAGGATTGAATCTGGTGCAATTCTCAATATCAATCTAATCTGGGGAAATACTGCCCAACGCAATCTTTTTGGACAAAGAGGAGTTACAGGATTAGCAAATGTTGACCTTACTCCCGAATTTGTAGTTAAGTTAGGTGCTTCCTATGGTTCAACTTTAAAGCTAGGTTCAACTGTAATTATCTCTCGCGATCAGCGTAGTGTTTCGCGGATGATTGCTCGAGCCATGGTTGCTGGATTGATGTCAGTAGGAGTTCATGTCCAAAACCTAGAGGCTACAGCCATTCCCATCGCCCGCACCATGATGGTGACAAATTTCATGGATGTAGCAGGGGGAATTCATATTCGTCTTGAACCAGATAAACCAGATTATTTATTAATTGAGTTTTTCGATCGACAAGGAATTAGTATTTCTAAGTCCCAAGAAAAGAAAATTGAAGGGGCTTATTTCAAGGAAGATTTGCGACGAGTTGCCATTCAAGAAATTGGCAGCGTTAGTTATCCCAGCGGGATTTTAGATACCTACAGTCGTACCTTTGAAAGATACATCAATATTGAAGCGGTGCGAAATAGCAGTTCAAAAATTATTATTGATTATGTTTATGCTGTATCAGGTGCAATCTTACCTCAGCTTTTAGCTAAGTTTGGCTGTGATGCGGTAGTACTAAATGCCAGCCTTAAGGAAACTGCCATTGTTGCTGACCAAAAAGAAGTGCTGATCGATCAGCTTGGTCAAGTGGTAGTGGCTCTTAAAGCAAATTTTGGGGTGCAGGTATCGGCTAATGGAGAGCAATTTATTTTAGTAGATGAAGCAGGTATTCCCATTCGCGGAGAAGTTTTGACTGCTTTGATGGTCAATACGATTTTTACTGCCAATCCTCGGAGTACGGTAGTTGTCCCTGTTCATGCGTCTAGTGCAGTGGAGGAAATTGCTCGTCGCCATGACGGTAAAGTAATTCGCACTAAAGTTAGTCCTACCGCTTTAATGGAAGCCTCTCAAGATAATCCCAACGTAGTGTTAGGAGGTAGTAGCAATATGGGATTTATTTTTCCTCAACTCCATCCAGGTTTTGATGCAATGTTTAGTATTGCTAAACTGATCGAAATGCTAACTATTCAAGAGCGATCGCTGGCTGATATTCGCAGTGATTTACCCAATATCTGTCATAAATCCTGTTCTGTTCGCTGTCCGTGGAAGGTTAAAGGCTCTTTGATGCGTTATTTAGTAGAAATTCATCCCACGGAAAATTTAGAGCTAATTGACGGCGTAAAAACAATTAATAACCAAAATGACAATTGGGTGCTAATTTTACCCGATGCTGGAGAACCGTTAGTTCATATCTATGCTAATAGTAGCGATCGCAACTGGGTCGAGGAACAGTTAACTGAATATCGTCTACGAGTCCAAAGTTTTATCGATCGCGAGCAAGATTAATTTCAAATTGCGCTTAATTTATATTGCACTTAAAATTGCTTAAAGATGAAAGTCTCAGTAATAAATAGTACAATTGTTCACACAGTTTTAAAAATCAAATATTAAGGAGTAGCATACCCATGAATAGCTGTATTTTAATGGCGCAGATAGTTAGCGATCCTGAATTACGTTCTACTCAAGATCAAACCAGCGTATCCTCAATGATGGTTGAGTTTGAATCTTCTAGAGAAGGAGAGGAACCAGGCAAGGTACAGGTTGAAGGATGGGGAAACTTAGCCGAAGAGATTAAAAATACATACAGCACTGGCGATCGCATTATTATTGAAGGGCGGTTGTCGATGAACCTCTTTGAAATGCCTGAAGGCTACAAGGAAAAGCGTGCTAAGCTTGTTGCTTCTAGAATTTATCCTGTAGGTGGAAGTATTTCAGATTCCTCCAACAATCAAAGTTATCGAGCATCTAGCAGTAACTCTGATAATGTTGTCGATTTTGCCCCCATTCCTCAACCTCAAGCTGCAACCGTTGCTTCTGAACCTGCCCCAGTGAGTTCTGCATCAGATACCAGCAGTGAAAATGAAGATTGGGACGAAATTCCTTTCTAAAAAGCCATGCTTATCTAAGCGTGAAATATTCCCGCTAAAACACCACAGCAGTTTTAAAAGCGGTATAAACTTCTTCGGGCGGGGCAAGTCCTCAGACATAGGACAGACGCACTCCTTAACAGAGGTTTTCCCCGCAACGCAACTGCTTTAACTATGCAGTGGTAGTGTTTAGCAAGAACAAAAGGCTTGGCAAACATAAACCCCATCTAGGTTGAAACCCGTAGTTTTTCTTCTTTAGGTTTGAGATGAGTTGTAACCCACAATCGATCAGCAATGTCATTAGGGTTGGAATTGAGACAAAGCTCAAATTGTTTAAGTACCGATAACAAATAATATAAATAATGAATACTATGAAAATGTCGGTTGTGTCGCTAAAAATTGGTAAGCTTGTTGAGCTAGCAGGGGATTAATTGATGGTGCTGCGTGTTTTGCACTTAGTTGGGTCTGCGGTCAGCGAGTTTTACTGTGATTTATCTCGCCTTTATGCCCAAGATTGTCTGGAATCCACCGCCAATACATCGCTCTATAAATCTTATATTGCCTACACTACGCCCGATCGACAATGGCGTTTTCCAACCGATCTAAGTCGTAAAGCGATCGTTTCAGCCAGCCCTATATCTTTTGCTGAGGCAATTCAAGCTCTGACCGCACTCAAGATTGATGTGATGGTGCCACAGATGTTCTGCGTCCCTGGCATGACATACTACCGAGCTTTATTTGATTTGCTCAACATTCCCTACCTAGGCAATACTCCTGATGTGATGGCACTGGCGATCGATAAAGCGAAAGCAAAAGCAGTCGTGGCGGCAGTAGGTGTTAGTGTGCCTCAAGGAGAACTGCTTCGCCCCGAAAACCATCCTTCAATTGACCCGCCAGCGGTGATTAAGCCTGTGAATGCAGATAATTCTTTAGGGGTAGTTTTAGTGAGAAATCGCTCCGACTACGATCCTGCTTTAAAAACAGCTTTTGCTTATGCCGATGAAGTGCTAGTAGAGACATTTATCGAACTTGGTAGAGAAGTTAGATGCGGTATTGTCGTTCAGGATGGGCAGCTTATTTGTTTGCCCCTGGAAGAGTACAGCATGGACAGCGATCAAAAGCCCATTCGTAATTACGACGATAAAATAAACCAAAACCAAAAAGGTGACTTAAGCCTAGTTGCCAAGGATAGTACCAAAGCATGGATCGTCGATCCTGGTGACCCTATTACAGAGAGGGTTTGGGATGCCGCTAAAAAATGCCATATCGCTTTAGGTTGCCGACATTACAGTCTGTTTGATTTCCGCATTGACCCAAGCGGGCAACCCTGGTTCTTAGAAGCAGGGCTATACTGCTCCTTTGCTCAGAAAAGTGTGATCTCTATGATGGCAAAAGCATCAGGTATGACTTTGGAGAAGCTTTTTCAGATAGCTTTAAATAATATTAAAGAGGAGCTAAAAACAGAGCTGAATCCACGCCAGAAGGGTCGGCTAGTTTAAACCATTGGCTTCGCCCAACACAATCCCACGATGTAGGACTCTCTCGCCAACAACCTTTGAGTGGTCAGCACGATGCATGGTACAGCGATTGTCCCAAATAACAATGTCGCCCAGTTGCCATCTATGACAGTAAAGCCTGGAATGACGAACTGAATGCCTATAGAGTAACCGAATAATCCGCTGAGTTTCTTCGAGCTTTATACCTGAGATTGCCTGACACCGTTCGGGTGTTGATAAAAACAGTGCCAAGCGTCCTGAAAGAGGATGCCGCAGGAATAAGGGATGCCAACTTTGTCTTGACTGACTTTCATCTAACGTTAGCCCAGACATGACGTGGAGAACCTGAGCATCTGCAAGCTTCTCTGTCACCGCTTTAGGTAATGTCTCATAGGCACGGTATTGATCCGAGAATAGCGTTTCTCCACCCGCTGAAGGGATGGTTAAAGCGCGTAAGGCTGTGAATGCTGGCGGCTGAGCAACGTAGCTAGTATCTGTATGAAAAACGCTCTTGGGTGGGTGAACTCGTCCAATATTACTGACGACATTAAGAGAAGGTTGATGTAATACTGGTGTCTCACCAACTGTAAAAGTCATCTGCCCTAACCGATTGAGAAAGGCAACAAAGTCTGCATCGCTTACCATTTGCTGCCGAAAGATGATAAAGCTATTATTAGCAAGGGCGTGCTTCAAAGAAACTATATCTTTATCGTTCATTTCAGTGATTCTAATATTCGTCTCAATCCCAAAAGGCGAGAGCGCACGAAAATCAATGGCTTTTTTACCCATAACCACTTCTATTGTATGCAGCTTACTTGATATCTTGGGCGATCTACTCGCTTAGAAGGAACTTTTGCAACTCATCAAAATCCAATCGAGCGACCAGATGCTGGGCTTTTTCAAAATTATGATGAGCGGTGTTTTCATTGGGAAAGGCAACGCAATCTAAACCCGCCGCGATCGCTGCTTCTACGCCGTCTAAATTATCTTCAACAGCAATGCAATCATCTGCTTTCTCACCCAGCCTTTCTAGCGCGAAAGTGTAGGCAGCTTTATCTGGCTTTGGGTGCTTGACGCTAGAAGCATCGACGATCAAATCAAAATCAGTAGCCTGGACACTTGGGCGCAACGCTTCAATCAGCAACGAAACATTTTCCTGAGAAGTTGTTGTTACTAAAGCAAGCTTTAAACCCTTGCTTTTTGCGTTCTGTATTGTTTCGGCTACGCCGAAGCGAGGCGACACCTGGGATTCGATTAAGCTTTTTTGAAAAAATTCTGACTTTGAGCGATGAATTGCCTCGGCATCAATTGTTTGCCCAGTGGAATCTGCATAATCAGCAATCCGCTTCTGTCCTCCGCTTTTTTCTAGCATTATCAGATACTCTTCTCGATTCCAATACCAGTCGAGTCCATGAGCCTTAAAAGCTTGGTTGAAAGCCTGTCTTTGCAGTTCTGAAGTGTCTGCGATCGTACCAATAGAGCCAAAGAGAATAGCTGACATAAGATTTCTCGATTATCTATAACTTATTAATTATCTGTATTGCCCAGATGTTGCCAACAAAAGTACAGCCAAAAAGCAATTTTCCTGAAAGGTAAGCAACGTAGATAGTCGTTTGCTCACTTGACTACTATAGCCCATCCAAACCCGAAACTACATCTACAGATAAAGGGGGATGACCCCCTGTTTATCTAAAGGTCAAGGCATCTGCTCCACTCTGGTCACGCTTTTACCCATACAGAGCAAGTGCTTAACTTGTCACTGAGGGCTAATAGCTAATAGCCACGAGCCTATTAATATCAACGAAGCTGATTCACATCATGCGTTTAGTATTAATTATCAAGAGAATGTTCGGGGTTTAATTCTTCTAAAATTACGAAGCGTATATGATTTAAGGCTAACGCGCCGATTGAAACTTTTTCCTTTTCTACTTTCACTCCTTCACTGGTAATCATTTCAAAAGTAGTATCTTTTGCCATTTCTGCATGATACCAAGCTAACCCCATAAAAAAGCGGGTGGGATATGGACCTCCCTCAAAGAGATCGTCGGGGTTAGATTCCATTGGTAGCCAGCCATAGTTAGGAAGATAAAACTCCATCCAAACATGGTTAAAGTCAGGCTGCAAAGGCATATTTAGCTTGAGAGGATCGCCAGGACATTTATATCTACCAACGGTGCGACAGGCAATACCGTTGAGACGACATAAAGCCAGAAGTAAGCCCAGATATTCTCCACAAGAGCCTACACCGCGCTTAAGCACAATATCGGGAGTATCGATATGAGGTTTGATGCCGTAGGCTAATTTATCATAGACATAGTTGCGGATACTATAGACTTGACGCAGAATATTTGTTTCTGAGCCGATCGCGCTAATGGCAGCTTGACGAATAATCTCCGTATCCATTGCCAAATTATCATTATCTGTAAGATATTTTTGTTTTAATTTTGCATCTAGTTGAGGTAGTTTTTCGCAATCATTAGGTTTGAGTTGATATTTAATACTCCAGACTTCTAAAATTGCTTTCCAGCCAAAAATATAACGCTGTCCAGAATTAAAATCATTAAACTTAAATACGGCAATTCGTTGTCCATCCTTAACTTCTTCGGTAAACGGTAAGCCGATCGCGCTAACTTCTCTGATTTTCTGTCTGTTTGTCTCGGCGGGTAAAGCCATGCGCCACTCTAGATCTTTAAACTCTATGGGATCGAGAGGAGAAACTTCCTCTGCATAAGACATCTCGACTAAATAGCCGTTAGAAAGAGCGTATTTTTGCTCGCGCTTGTAATGAAAATAAAGCGGATGAATAAAAGTGAGATCGCGATACTGCAATTCGTAATTGGGTTCAGCGTTGGGGTTGTCGCGGATATAGACTTCGCGATCGGCGTAAGCTATATATAAAGTCTCTTTTTCTGTTTCTCGATCGCGATCAAAAGCCAAGCCTGTAGGCGAGGTGAAGGGAGTCAAAACACTAAATATAGTTTCTCCTGTTGCCCGATCGAGACAGTAAACAGTTTGCTCTAAAGTATCGCTCAGCCAAATCTCTTCATCTTTGATCGTAATATTTTCTACGCCAATTCCAGGAGCATAAAAGTGGGTTATTTTAGTACGGCGATCGCGATCGTAAATCAAGATCTTGCCTTGTTTTTGACTCGTAAGATAAATTGTCGATTCCCAAACAGCAATTCCTTCAATGTCGCAATCTAAGCGTAGAAATAATTGTGGTTCAAAATCTTGCGTGACCAACGAACAACAGTAAACACATTCTCGGTTAGTAAACCAAAGAACATTATCCGTAATGGCTAAACCTGTTGCGCCCAAAAAATCTGACCAGTAATGAGTATTTAAAACCCTAGTGTTGTTAGTCTCTGGCTCGATCTCTAATAAATACCCGCTTTGAGAATCGAGCGCCCAAATAAAGCCTTGGTGAAACACAATACCGTAAATTGAATTAGCCGCGATCGGTCTGATGGTTTTACTAGTCTCAGCAGCCTTCTTGGGGGTCATATACTCAGTCAAAAGTTTTTATTTATTAGATTTTATATTTGTTTGGTCAATCAAAGTGTAGATTTTGAACAATAAATAATGAAGTTTGTCGTGAGTAGTTTGTCGTTTCTAGTCAAAGAAAACCGCCCTAACTGCCTCCCTCGCGCGTTCCCTTGCGCCTAACGGCGACGCGGTGAGACAGTTGCGGTGGACGGGTTCCCCGGCATAAGCAAACTGTCGAACCCTTTAGGGGGTCGCTCGTCTAACTGTCCTAACTGTCCTAACTGTCCTAACTGTCCTAACTGCCCTAACTGTCTTAACGAAGCGTTACTAGTTGTTATACAGTTATGAAAGAATAAAACAATTAGCTATTTTTTGTATGAGTTCTCATTCGCCAACTAGCCAGTCTATTTTAGACGCTCTACAACGTTTAATTGAAGTAGTTGCTCAATTGCGATCGCCTGATGGGGGATGTCCGTGGGACTTGGCACAGACACCACAAACCCTAATTCCTTATGTGATTGAAGAAGCTTATGAAGTAGTAGATGCTATTCAGGGCGGGGACAAAAAGGCGATCGCCGAAGAGTTAGGAGATTTATTGTTACAGGTGGTGTTACAAACTCAAATAGCTAGTGAACAGCAAGACTTTACTTTAGAAGAAGTCGCTACAGGCATTACAGAAAAATTAATCCGTCGTCATCCTCATGTATTTGGTGATGCAAAAGTTAACAGCGCAGCAGAAGTCAACCAAAACTGGGAGCAAATTAAAGCTATGGAAAAAGGTGAAACCCCAGAAGAAGCCAGGTTACTCAGCCGTAAACTGGAGCGTTATGCCCGCAGTTTGCCCCCCTTAATGGCAGGAATGAAAATATCGGACAAGGCTGCTTCTGCTGGTTTTGAATGGTCAAATGTCGAGGGAGTTTGGGATAAGTTTGATGAGGAGTTGGCAGAGTTTAAAGAAGCTTTGACAACTGAAAATAAAGTTCACCAGCAAGAAGAATTAGGGGATTTGCTGTTTACCATAATTAATATTGCTCGCTGGTATGATTTGAATCCTTTTGATGGCTTACAAGGAACAAACCGTCGCTTTATTCTGCGTTTGACAATGATGGAAAGGTTCGCGACTAGCCCCCTTACAGACTACGACATCAATGAGTTAGAATCTCTTTGGCAACAGGCTAAGGCACAGCTAAAAGACGAGCAATGAAGCTATCAAATAAATTTGATGTGAATAAATGGCGACATACGATTGGATTGTAATTGGTGCAGGGATAACTGGTGCTTGTCTTGCTTATGAACTTAGTCAACAGGGATTTACGGTACTTTTATTAGAAAAAGACCCTAAGCCTAATAACGCCACTGTATATAGCTATGGCGGTTTAGCTTATTGGTCGGGCGTAGATGATTTGACTCGCATTTTAGGGAAAGAGGGAATCGAGCTACATCGCAACTTGACAGAAGAATTGGGAGGAGAAACAGAGTTTAGAGAGCTAGATTTGGTACTTACCATAGATCGCCACGCCGATCCTGAAGTCATTGCCCAAAATTACGCTCGCTTTGC
This sequence comes from Waterburya sp., assembly GCA_965218345.1. GTDB lineage: Bacteria > Cyanobacteriota > Cyanobacteriia > Cyanobacteriales > Xenococcaceae > Waterburya. The sequence goes on along the minus strand of CBDCKS010000002.1, from coordinate 1,048,289 downwards.
CATTACCCCAGAATTACTCAGCGTACAGGATGCCTGTATCTTAGAACCCTTACTGAATCCTAATGCGATCGCTGGTGCCTTAAAGCTACCTCACGGTCATATTCACCCCCAAAAGACTACCGATGCCTACCTGCAAGCATTTAAACGTAACGGGGGCAAGATAGTCTATCAGGAGGTAGTATATTTACTGCGTCAGGAAAATGATGTCACGGGAGTGCAAACCCAGAACGATCTCTATCACGCTGCTAACACAGTAGTCTGTGCAGGAGGACTATCGCGATCGCTTTTACAACAGTCAAACATTACCATAGGCAACTATTTCACCCATGCTCAACTAATTACTACCCCTCCTGTGGATTTAGAATTGGCAACGGTGGTCATGCCAGCCGTACAGCAAAGATTTAGCTTAGAAGCCCAAGCCCAAGAATTGCAGTCAGAAACAGGCTGGAATCCTCCTTATGACGAACTGGCTAAATCAATCCTCGATCCTGGGGCAGTGCAGTTTCAAGACGGTAGCTTATGTATAGGGCAAATTAGCGCGATCGCGCCTAACCCTCAAGCCAAGCTCAATCCCTTGGCAGCCGAAGCACAAATTCGTGAACAGGTGGGTAATGTTTTGCCTCTGTTGGAAGATATTCCTGGTACTTGCCATAGTTGTCTGGTAGCGTTTAATCATCAGGCGATCGCTTTGGTAGGTAATTTAGCAAATATTCAGGGAATTTATTTGTTTTCAGGCTTTACCAGCACTTTAGTATTTGCCCCTGTACTAGCTAGACGATTTGCTCATTGGGCTTCAGGCACAGAAGACAAAATTATTGAGCAATTGCAGTTGGCTATTAAGTAATTGTGACAAGTTAAAATACCCTAACTGTCCAGTACAGACAAGGCATGCCTTGTCTCTTCTCTAACTGTTACTTACTTCTTTGATGACAACAAAAGGTTGCACAATTAAAGCTGCAAATTCCTTTTCCAAATGACTGTTCCACTCTGTTAACTGTTCGACAGTAGGCTTGGCAATTGATTGATTAGCGATCCAATTTTGAACTGAAGCGGTATTATCTTGGGCGATCGCTGCTGCTACTTCAGGTAGATCCAATTTGTCTCGGATCACAATTATGGCATCTCTTTTAGCGTGAGGCTGCAAATCCTTCCAGGTTATCTCTGCAACGTCCTGGCTTAGTTTCTCTTGTAGATCGGACATGGTAAATCAAATTTTGTTCAAGCTGAAATTATCTTAAAGCGATCTGAGGAAATTTGGCAAATTTAGTCTTGGTGATTGGTAACAATTGATTGAATGGATCTACAAAAGGTTATCTATTGAAAAAGCCTTTAAACCAACTTTGAATTTTGTTTTTTAATTTGGGTTCGGTTAAGATTCCCTGACTTGGGCTAAAAATAAATGCTAATAAGAAAAAAGCAAATATTACCATAACGATCGCCGCACCAGAAGGCAGATCGAAATAATAGCTACAGTACATTCCCGTAATGCTAGAAACTGCACCAATAATTGAGCCTAAAAACATCATTTGTGATAGTTCTTTAACCAGTAAATAGGAGGTAATTGCAGGACCAACTAATAAAGACATCACCAGCAATACCCCTACGGTTTGCATACTGGCAACAATTGTGAGAGTGATAGCGCAAATTAAGCCAAAATAAAGCAGATTAACTGGTAAGCCACAGGCTTTTGCCCCTAGAGGATCGAAGGTGTAAAACTCTAATTCTTTGTAAAATAGTTTGGTGAGTAGCAGAATAATCCCTGTAATGATTACCGTGCGCCAGACATCGTTGCTGGTTACTCCTAAAATATCCCCAAATAAAATCTCGTCCAGGTTGACCTGATTTGTTTTTAAGGAAGTAATTAAAATTACTCCCAGTGCTAAGAAACTGGTTAGGGTTAACGCCATAGCTGCATCAACTTTAATCCGCGATCGCTTTTGGATACCCATGACCACTAAAGCACTTAATATTCCTGCTATAAATGCGCCAATGGCTAAATTTATTTTTAAGAAAAAAGCAATAGAAATTCCTGGCAGCACAGCATGAGAAATCACCCCACTCATCATGCCCATTTGCTGCAAAATCAAATAGCTACCCACCACTGCACCTAAGATACCCAAAGATATGCCAATGGCGATCGCCTGACGCATAAATTCAAATTCTAAGGGTTCAACTAACCAAGTTAACATTTGCAGGCTGCTGGTTAATTGTTAGTGATTGATAGCTAGGCTTAAAATATCTGTCGTATGCCTGGTTGATATTTTCATTAGTCAATACGTCAGCTTGTGAACCTGATGCTACTAAGGTTTTATTTAATAATAATAGCTGGTCATAATTGTTTAGAGTTTCACTAAGATCGTGACTGATAACCAAAATTGCCTTTTGTTGGGCTTTTAGTTCAGCAAAGATTTCAAAAATAATCGCTTCTGTCTGTCGATCTACATTGTTAAATGGTTCGTCTAATAATAACAAATCCGCTGATTGGGCGATCGCTCTAGCCAGAAAAACTCGCTGCTGTTGTCCCCCTGAAAGTTCCCCGATCTGATGCTGGCGATGCTGCCACATTCCTACTCTTTTTAGAGCATTTCTAACTATCAATCTTGACTGACGACTGTGGTTGCGAAACCAGCCTGTAGAAACTATTCGCCCCATCATCACTACTTTCTCGACGGTTACGGGATAGTCCCAGTCAATTTGCGATCGCTGAGGAACATAAGCCACTTCATCTAATTGTTGACAGACAGGCTTACCTTTCCATTGGACGACTCCCTCAGCTATGGGGACTAAACCTAATATAGCTTTGATCAAACTGCTTTTTCCTGCTCCATTTGGACCTAATAAACCAGCTAACTCTCCTGGCTGTAGTTGCAAGGAGACGTTTTCAATTGCCCAAGTGTGGCGATAATTTACGCTTAGGTTACAAATTTCTAACATTAATGATCAATAATGAGATTCATTATCATTCTACTCTAAAATAATTAGAATCATTATCATTTTAGTTCGCAATAGGAAAAAATTTCTTAGTTCCCATTATGTTCAAAATTACTAAAGTCAAAAACACTATTAATCTGACAGTTTTAGCTTTTACAGCTAGCTTATTTGGATGTAGTGCCAGCGTAGCGCAAGCTCAGGCAAAGCCAAAAGTTGTAGCGTCACACAATGTTATTTGCGATCTAGTCAAGACTATCGCCCAAGATACTGTTGATTTAACCTGCCTGATCGGTGGAAATCAAGATCCTCATACTTTTCGACCTACCCCTTCCCAACGTAAGGCGATAGAAGAAGCACAAATAATTCTTTATGGAGGCTACCAGCTAGAACCTCAAGTAATTAAACTATTAAATGCCACAAAAACTCCTGCACCTAGGATAGCAGTATATGAACAAGCTGTTTCTAAGCCAATTCTAGCTGAACACGATGAGACAGAAGAGAAAAAGCCAAATACCGATAAAAAAGCAGATTTAGAACCAGATCCCCACGTATGGAACAACGTAGAAAACACTGTAGCAATGGTGGAAATACTTAAAGGATTATTTCTGCAAGCAAATCCCGCAGCAGCAGATGTATACCTAAAAAATAGCGTGGATTTAACCCAGAAACTTTGGCAGCTTGACGCTTGGATTAAAGACCAAATTGCTACTATTCCCGAAAATAAAAGAGTTTTGGTGACAACTCACGATTCTTTTAACTACTATGTCCAGGCATATCGCCTAAAAAACTATGACAGCCTGCAAGGATTGAGTACAAATACTTCTCCTACGGCGACACAAGTGCGAGAATTGGCGACAGAAATTAGGCAAACAGGAGTACCCACTATTTTTGCCGAATCAACAGCTAACGATCGCGTTATCAATAATGTTGCCCGTGCTGCTAATGCCAAGCTATCAAAGGAAAAACTGTATGCCGATGGTTTGGGAGGTAGCAATAATTATACAGATATGATGTCTCATAATACCTGTGCGATCGTCGATGGTTTAGGTGGTAAATGTCAGCCTTTTAAGTAACTGATGTTACGCACTAATTAATTTATGAAACCTAGGTAGTGGGTAGTAGGTAGTAGGTAGTAACCTATTTTATCCAAAGACAAAAGACAATAAGCCCATAAACAAAAAAGAAAATAAAGTTCTTAATAAAATTAGAAGTAGTGCCGTGACAGCTACAAATGGGTAGCCACAATTCCAATCTATAGTAAATCCTTTAACACAACCACTCGTGATGCCTAAAGCTAAACATTCCATAGGAACGAGAATCGACAAACCTATTGCTGGAAAAAAACTTAAAATAGATTTAGTCATCCCTAAAATAAATGATGCTTGATATAAAGTATCAAGTGAATCTACCCTAATTGCCATACCAGATATAGCTATAAGGTAAATTGCGATCGCCGTAAAAAATGTATCTATGCCAAAAATGCTCAAAAAACTGTATGTGCGTACAGTCTTGTTTAATGTATGCAAGGATTTTATTTTTTCTGTCGGTTCATAGGCTACTGTTGGCCATTCAACGTCTATTTGATCCATCGCTAAGAATTTGATGTCGTATGGTTTAGATGTTTTTTTGACTCTGTAGAAGAAACAGGCAGTTCTTACTGTGGGATTTCCCGCTTTCAGATTGGTTTGCTCTATATCGGCGACATAAAAACCTGGCAGTATTTCTTTTGTCGATGAAGATAATGGAGCTATTTTGGATGATGCTGCTTTTTTAAAAGGAACTCCCGCTGCAATATTGCCATAAAGTTCACAGTTCAACAGACCTTTTTCCATCATAGATTCTGATACTAAATTTTCCTCTTCTTGTAGAGGTTTAGATAGGTTACTGATTACAGCATTTAACGATTCTTCTCCTACAATTTTCGCAGCCAAAGAACAGTAAGCTTGATTTTCTGCTGCAATATTTTCACAGGCAAGAAGAGAAATTAGAGGCTTATGAAGATCGATAATTGCGAAAGACAAGGTGATAAATAGCCAAATGATAGGCAGAAATGAATTTATCTTAGGTGAAGTATCTTTTTTTGACTTTACTTTTAAATTTCTGGTTGTATTGTCGCGTTTATTTTTAATACTAGAGGGCGATACTCGCTCATCTTGCTTCAATATTTTCTGAGAGTATTCTGTTGAAGAATGAATGTTTTTTTCTGCTTCTTCTATAGAAGCTTTAGCTATAAAAACTGATTCTATGATTGAGAGGGTTTCTTCTGAATTAAAACAATATCGACTTAACCAAATTGCTGTTTTTCGTTGTTCTTCTGAGTTTAAATCAAGAACTGTATTCCACCATGATTTTATCTCTGCATTAAAATTAGCTGTACTAGGATTACAAGATTTATGAAAATAATCATTTAAGATTGGTAATTGTTTTTCTTGAACAGATCTTGAAAATTCATGAAAAGTTTTAATTAATTGAGCAATATTTAACTTAGGAGCAAGAAGTTCACTAGATAAAAGAGTTTTGTTGCGAATAAAACAATATGACTTTAAATCTATTTCTGTATCCGCCAAAGTTTTCTTTGCTTTTAAATCATCTTTAATATCACTTGATATTTCGTGATTTTGAAATTTTTGCGACTCGTAAGGTAAATCAACGGCAGATATCTTTTTTACTTCATTTTTATTTTGATAAGCAAAATTTGATACTCCTAAGTCTGATTCACTATCAATTGCTTCAATTCCCGATTCTGTTTTGTCTTGTTGAGAATCAATAGTTTTATCTGTATTAATTTGCTTTAAATCAACAGTTGCCTGCCAATCAAGTTCTATGTTTCCTGATATACGGCTATACAAATAAACTTCTCTTATATTTAAATTATCTAAATCGGATATTGCTAAAAGTATATTATTTTTTAGTTTTTTATGGTCTATATTATCTTCAGATTCTCGATTTACATAGATATAAAGTTTGGTATTTTGAGTAATTATCTGAAAAACAATCTTGTCATCTTGGCAATGACTTGTAATTGCATTGAGTATTTGTTCTTCACTCATATTTGACTAGTTACAACAATAATTATATAGTTCCCAAAACCTACAATCAATTAACTTCCAGGGCTATTTTATTCTCGCTCTTTCAGAGAATTTATTCTCTGTCTAACAAACAAAGTCCGTTTAAACGGACTTTAGCTTAAGATTTCAGCCAACTCGCGCGTTCCTTTGCGGATTTTAAATCCGCAGGGTCGCTCGTCAAATTGATTTCTTGGTATATTAGATTCAGAATGAAATTTAAGCCCAGTATTGGTTTGACATGAAAAAAAGCTGTTCTCTTATAATTTGGTTCTGGTAATATATTTACCTCACTATTGAAGTATGACTCAAAAGAAAAGCGATCGCTTTTTTATAACATTGCCCGTGCTGCTAATGTGAAACTATTAAAGGAAAAGGAATTGACCACAGTAGAAGCATCTATGCGTTTAGATGCGATCTCCTCTGCTGGTTTTGGAATATCCTGTAATAAAATGTCAAGTGCCATCTCTAGCAACGATGTTAGAGTTAATTGGAAAGAAATAACTCAAGCTAGTCACAACTTAAGGCAGGAGATTTGATTGCAGTCAAGGGCAAAGGAAGATTAGAGGTGAGAGAGGTTTTGATTACCAACAAATAACGCTATCGTGTCAATTTGGTTCGCTATAAGTAGCAAAACTAATAAGTATAATAAGGGGAGCATTCCACTGTTACAGTGAGTAAAAATAAAAAAATGGGATGCTCCTGGTCTTGACGATATTGACGTTTTTTTATCACCTTATCATTAGTACTAATTGTTTCTACCAAATCTTTGGGATATTCAAACTTTAAATATCTTTTGTCAAGCAATTCATCTAACATCAGCTTCAGATTGTTCGATTCAAAGAAATTATTAGGATTATAAAAAGTTAATATTTATTCTAAAGTTAAAGGCATACCATCCATTCATTTAATACCTTTTTTTATTGTTTTCTGAATATCTTACTTAACTTTACATCAAGCCTTTTAAGAGTTAAAACAACTACTGTAACTAATAACTATAGGCTCTAAGTCACAAGCTTTAAGCTCATATCTAGATCGAATAAACTTAGCTTTAAATATAATGCCTAATGCCAAATAATTCTTTGCTTAATAATCTTACTCAGAAAATAAACGAGATCGTCGTTGGTCAATCAGATCTAGTCAGGCAATTATTGGTTGCGTTACTCAGTGGTGGTCATGTCATTATTGAAGGCGTACCAGGCACAGGCAAAACACTATTGGTAAAAGTATTATCTAGACTTATTGCAGCCGATTTTCGCCGTATTCAGCTAACTCCCGATATTCTCCCTTCAGATATTTTGGGAACAAATATTTTTGATCTCAACAGCCGTGATTTTATGCTTAAAAAAGGTCCTGTTTTTACTGAAATCCTTTTAGCAGACGAAGTTAACCGCACTCCCCCTAAAACCCAGGCTGCCCTACTTGAAGCCATGGAGGAACAACAAATTACCCTAGATGGGCAAACAATGCTTTTACCTCCTTTGTTTTGGGTAGTGGCCACACAAAACTCTTTAGAATTTGAAGGGACATATCCCTTACCAGAGGCGCAGTTAGACCGTTTTCTCTTCAAGCTAGTGGTTGGCTATCCTGCTAAGGATGCAGAAAAACAGATATTACTCAATGCTCAAGCAGGATTTAAGGCAAAAAAACTCGATTTAGAGCGAATTCAGGCGATCGCAACTGTAGCAGATATTCTCTCATTAAGACAGCAGGTACAAAACATTCAGGTAGAAGATAATATTTTTGACTACTTACTCAATTTGGTTGAACGCACTCGTCAGCATCCTGACTTAATATTAGGTGCGTCGCCCAGATCGACCGTAGCTTGGTTAAACGCCAGCAAAGCTAATGCCTGTATATCAGCCAGAGATTATGTCACCCCTGATGATGTTAAAGAAGTTGCTGCACCTTTATTACGTCATCGATTGCTCTTGAAACCCGAAGCACAGCTAGACAATGTTCAGATTGATGAGGTGATTGAATCTATACTAAAGCAAATATCTGTACCAAGGTAGTTAGTAATTACTAATTACTAACTACTGTTCATCTAGATCCCACGTAGATGCGACTCACTATTAACTATTAATAGTCGATGAAAATTTCTGGTATAGATTACTTAGCTGTAACAGTTAAATACATTGAAGTAGCTTGCTTGCTAACTTTATCGTGTATACGCTATATGTTTTCTGAAACATTTACCAAATCCTCTACAGCTAATAGAGTTCTTGCACGAATCATTACTGACTACCTTACCAGGAGGTAATAAGTAATAGGTAATAGGTAAAAGAGATTAATTTATTATTCATGCAAGAGGTCTAATAAAAAAAGCCAAAAGAGTTTTCAAACTAGAAGAAAAATTTCAAATGCCCAAAAAAATAAGCGAGTTAAAAAAATTGCTAATACAAGCAGGGTTTGAACAAATCCCTAAGCGTGGGAAAGGAAGCCATACAATGTGGACGCATCCTTTTTATAATGGAAGAATAACACTTTCAGGAAAAGATGGAAAAGATGCCGAACGATACCAAGAAAAAGATGTTAATAGAGCCATCAAGGAGGTAAAAGAAAATGAACCTTAAATATCAAATGATTATTCAATGGAGCGAAGAAGATAATTTATATCTAGTAGCCTTACCAGACTTTCCAGGGCAACAATGGTCTACTCACGGAGAAACCTATGAAGAAGCGGCCATAAATGGTAGAGAGGTTTTGGAGCTAATGATTGAATCCTATGCAGAGTCAAACGAGCCATTACCAAAACCCAAAGTAGTAAATGAAATAGTTGCTTAGTAGCTGATGAAAATTTTTAGCCTCATCCCTTAAAAAGATGGATTACATTCACGGTTATTCTAATCAAGAACAATTAAGGCTGATTCAACAGGCGCAGTATTGGCGAGAAAAGCCGATCCCCTATTCTAAAATTGTCGCAATTTCTTTAAGGTAAACCTGCTCTAATAACTCTCCTGATTCTAATTCATACTGTTCTAATAAACCTTGATGTTTGATGCTAATTTGTCGATCTTGTTTAATAATTACCGTAGAGTCAGGAAAAACATCTCTTGCCAACATAGTTTCTACCTCGCTAGGGTCGTCTAAAACTACCATATCGCTACCATAGTAAAACATTCCTTCTGTATCTAATACTTCTCGATCGTATTCGGCAATTAGCAAATCTAGTCGAGGATTACGTAACAGATTACGCACGTTAGTGTTGTAATTCGGGTTAAGCTGCTTTTCCGAACGATTGACAATGATTCCTTCTCGACACACTGCGCCAATTGTCCAATCAGGATGAAAAGTCAAAATGCGATCGCTCAATTTCTGTAGCTGTCGCAGGGTAATGCGGTTAAAACTAATAATCGGAATTCGAGCATCTTTACCCGAATCAAAAAAGGTGGCTAAGATACGGGAGGTAACGTCTACTGGTTCGCCAATGGCGGGGTTGAGGTGCATATAAACCCCTGGTGCAGCATTAATTTCGATAATGCCAAAATTACTTTGTTTCCACGATTGAGCAACATCAGCAGTAATGATATCAATTCCCATACAGGTAAGGCGGAAATGTTGGGCAATATCCTGTGCCAAGATAATATTATCAGGATGTACTTTATCAGTGGCATCGATACTAAAGCCACCAGAAGAGAGATTAGCAACCTTGCGTAAATAGACAGTGCGATCGCTTTGGATTATGCTATCTAAATCTAGTCCCTGTTCCTCTAAATATAGGTGCATCGACTCATCCGTTTGAATTTTACCCATAGGGGAAGTAGGAGTGTCGCTGCGTTGGGGAGAACGGTTTTCTCGTTCGATTAGTTCTCTCACTGAAGAGCGACCATTGCCAACTACTGAGGCTGGTTGACGTTCGATCGCTGCCACAAAACGACCATTAACACACAGTAAACGATAATCATGACCTACAATGCTATTTTCGACGATAATTGCTGCTTTTTCCCCTTCAGGTACGGCATCTGCTGCACGTTGGTAGGCAGTTTCTAGTTCTATTTCGCTTTGTATATCCGCAGTTACGCCAATGCCTTTGTGTCCCGATACAGGCTTGACAGCTACGGGATAACTCAGTTCCTCGGCTGCATCACAGGCTGCTGATAATGAGTAAACTATATCTCCTTTGGGTACGGGAAAACCCAATTCGGCTAAAAATCTTTTACAGTCGTCTTTTTGGGTTGTGAAGTCCGAATCTAAATGACTATCGGTATCAAAAGTTGTAGCGACTCCCCTAATCTGTTTTTTGCCATAGCCATACTGCATTAGTCTTTCGTCCCAGAGATAAAAACTGGGAATTTCCTTGGCATTTGCCGATCGCAGCAAGGCATATACGGTTGGTCCACCATATACCGAATTGCGAAAAATTTGCTGCAAGCTATCAATTTGAGTGGCAATTTCAAAATCTTCACCTCTGGCGATCGCCTCAAACCAATCCCAGACTGTATAAATTACTTCTCTGGTAGTCCGTAGATGTAGTGATTCTATGGCAATTTTGGCAGATTCAGACTGCTGCTGTACACTCCAACCCTGGAGATGTAAATTCATGTCCAGCTTGTTTACTACAGAGGCTGTACTGGCAAATAATTCTGCATGAGAAGCGTATTCTATTTCTGTTAACCGAGGATAGCGATCGCCTAATACGGCAAGATAGTCTGAAATGGGTAAAGGGCGATCGTATCCTGTTAAGGCTAATTCAAATACTAATGAGGCTTTATTTAAATAGGGATTGGATCCTAAATATTCTTGAACGTTGAATAAATCAAAAATATCGGTATTTCTAGCATTAACCCTAACTGGTTGTTCTATTTTATTTTCTTCTACCTTGTCGATTAACATTAAACTTCTTTTACGGCAACATCAACCACCTTAGTAAAAACTTCTGTTTTTAACGTCTATCTTGAGATTTATATTATGATTAGCTCAAGCTGGCTATCATAGACTTTATTGGTTTTCGATATAGACTAGTTAAATTAAGATTTTTAGCAAAAAGCATAGGGATCGATCTTTATTCACTATTTACCGTTAATTATTTATACTATGAAAATAAAAATATATCTTTAGCAGTAGTATAAACACTAAAAGAATATGTTTTATTAAAGATAATTAATAGTAAATAAATACTTGATAAAGCTATGGTGGCACTTGAATCAAAAAACAGCGATGGCAATAATGTGGACGCTATTAGCAAATCTCAAACAGGACAGCTAATCATTATTGGTGGTGCAGAAGACAAAGAAGGTGAATGTAAGATATTGAGAGAATTTATCCGCCGTGCAGGAGGCAGAGAAGCTCGAATTGCGGTGATGACTGTAGCGACATCTTTACCTGGGGAAATAGGCTTAGAATATCGAGATCTATTTGAAAAGTTGGGTGCAGACGTAGTAGATATCGTTGATACCGAACGCAGAGAAGACGCTAGCTATTCACGAAATTTAGAAATTATTGAAAATGCCACGGGAGTGTTTTTTACAGGAGGCGATCAGGCTCGTATTACCGAAGTATTAAAAGACAGTGAAATTGATGAATTGCTGCATCAAAAGTTCGTTCGAGGTTTGGTTATTGCAGGTACAAGTGCAGGGGCTGCTATGATGCCTGACATTATGATCGTTGAAGGCGAAGGCGAAACCAATCCTCGTCTTGATACTGTCACTCTAGAGCCAGGTATGGGCTTTTTGTCCCAAGTTGCGATCGATCAGCATTTTTCTCAAAGAGGCAGACTAGGTAGATTTATTTCTGCTTTGATTCAACAACCTGCAATATTGGGTTTTGGTATTGACGAAAATACGGCGATCGCTGTAAATGGAGATGAAATCGAAGTTATTGGTGAAGGCGCAGTAACCATAGTTGATGTTGCTAATATTACTCACACTAACCTCAATGAATCTCTAGATGATGAAGCTCTAGCAATTTGTGGTGCCAAGCTGCATATTTTACCTAATGGTTATCGCTTTAGTCTCAAGCAAAGAGATTGTCTTTGTTGATCGGCAATAGAATGTAGTTAACCTATAACCTATAACGAATTTTTTAATAAGCGGTCAGTTTCCCTAAGGTATGGCTTCGCTACGCCTTGTGTTAACAGTTAGTTCGATTAGATATGGCAAAATTAAAACAAAAATGTTGAATCAATTAACCGTTGGAAAAAATAGCGATCGCTTTACAATAATTACCAATGCTACTTGGGAAGAATAAGTATCCGTTTACCTGGATTGTCAAACGATCGCGTTGCTGAAATTGTTAATGACTCCTTGGGAAAAAGCCCTCTAGAAGTTGAAGCAATATTTACGAAGCAACAAAATACTAATTCAATTCCTCATCCCTCATTCCTCAAATCATGATTCCATCAAGACGATGTTATGTATTGCTATCAATAGGTGGAGTGAGTGCTGCGCTACTCGATGTCTTAATCAATCGTCAGGTGAGTTTAAACTTTCTGGGAATTTATGATTTTGCTTTACTAGTGGCAATCATTGCCGATGCTTCTGGGGTTAAATCTAATGCTATTGAGGTAGTACGCCAGCCAATAAATCGTCTTTCAGTAGGCAGAGATAATTCCATCGAGTTGAAAATTAAGTCTGGCAAGAATAAAGCCACTGCGCTTATTTGTGATGCTTTTCCCCAAGAGTTTACGGTTGATCGAGATACTTTAAAAGTTGATTTACCTGCCAATAGCGTTAGCGATCGAGCTTATATTATTCATCCTGATAGCCGTGGAGAATATGAATGGGGAAATATTCACCTTCGTCAGTTAGGAAAATTTGGTCTAGCTTGGCGAGATTGGAAAGTAACAGCAAAACAGAAAGTAACAATCTATCCTGACTTGATTGGCTTAAAAGAGCTTTCAATCCGCTTAACCATCGAAAATAGTGGTGCAATGCGTCAGGCGCGTAGACTGGGAAACGGTACAGAATTTGCTGAGTTGCGAGAATATAGTCAGGGGGAGGATATTCGCCTGATTAACTGGAAAGCTACTGCCCGTCGCGATCGCCCTGTAGTCAGAGTTTTAGAACCAGAACAGGAACAAACTATCTTTATTCTCCTAGATCGGGGGCGTTTGATGACTGCTAGAGTAAAGGGTTTAAAACGATTTGATTGGGGTTTAAATGCTACTTTGTCTCTGGCTTTGGCGGGCTTAAGCCGTGGGGATAAAGTCGGCGTGGCAGCATTTGATCGCGATATCACCACCTGGATCCCCCCAGAAAGAGGTAATCATCATTTATCAAAATTGGTCGATCGCCTGACACCAATTCAGCCTGTATTATTAGAACCAGACTACCTTGGTGCAGTAACTAAAGTAATTACCCAACAAACTCGTCGTGCTTTGGTAGTAGTAATCACAGATATAGTTGATGAAACGGCTTCTAGTGAGTTACTTGGTGCCATGATGCGTTTAACTCCTCGCTATCTGCCTTTCTGTGTCACTCTCCGAGATCCTGTAATCGATCGGATTGCTCATTCTCCTACCGACAATTCCAAAGATACTTATGCCCGTGCAGTGGCTTTGGATCTATTAGCACAGCGTCAAGTAGCCTTTGCCAAATTAAGACAACGAGGCGTATTAGTGTTAGATGCACCATGCGATCGCCTTAGCAAAGAATTAGTCGATCGCTATTTGCAGTTAAAAGCTCGTAACTTATTATAATTTCAATAAAATTATACTATTTATAACAAACTAAACTTTAGATATAGTATAAGTACAAGAAAGTTAGGACGTAGCATCTTTCAGAACTGATGCAGAGCGATCGATGTATATCCTTTGTGAAGGTTTGCTCGTAGCTGCTTCAGTTTTAAATTTATTTCTTCTCTCCTCGTTTGTTTCTTCGTACCCATAATCCTTTTGTCTTGGTCAGCGTATATGCGGAAGTGCGCCATTGGTAGACACAACCGTTAATTAAGAAATTTAAGCATTTTCAATCACCATGACATTGTTTCGAGAAATGCTTGAAGCCATATTATGATAATATTTTTATTATATTTTATTTAAGAAAATTTTTGGAAGGTATACAGATATATGGAAGCTGCAATAATCCTGGCAGATCTACCTGAAGCTTATGCTATGTTTAAGCCCCTGGTAGACGTTTTGCCTCTCATTCCCGTGTTCTTTCTTCTTTTAGCTTTTGTTTGGCAAGCAGCAATAGGATTTAAGTAAACTAGCTCTACTAGTATTAATTATCAAGCATCCACAATTAGCGGGGTGCTTTTTTATATCTTGTTTCGTGTAATTTCTACTTCTTAAAATACTGAACAAACGATAGTATTTAATTGTCTTAAAAAAAGTTTCAGCATCAATGATGCTATTAGGGGTAAAAATGCAAGCAGAATCTGATTTCGATAAACAAAAATTGCTTTCTGCCATGGCTCATGGCTCAGTGTTTATTAGTGCCTTGGTAGTCTCTATAGGTATACCAATTGCAATTTTAGTAGTGTCTGAAGATGTTTTAGTCAAGGAAAACGCCAAAGAAGCAATTAACTTTCATCTAAATGTATGGCTTGTTGGAGGCATTATTGCTATCCTTTCCTTTTTTACCCTTGGTTTATTAGGTTTTATTTTGGGCCCTATATGGCTCTTAGTTCATTGGGGTTTTTCAATCTGGGCGGTCGTTCAATGTTTACAAACTCCAGAAAAAGCTTTTCGCTATCCATTCATCTTTCGATTAGTTTAAATTACCCAGCAAACACAAGCTATAGCGTCACCGTCTTTAGGTTATGTTGCTAAGAATAGAAGATAAGATTCATCTTGTCCGACAAGCAAATATAAACAAAAAAAATGCCCCCCATTGCTGGAGAGCCTTTTTTTAATTAATGATGATTATCAAATTAACCGTTGATAGCAGGAGCGGTAAGTGCAACTGGAGCGATTTCGCCACTAGCCAAATCAAGCGGGAAGTTGTGAGCGTTACGTTCGTGCATTACCTCAAAACCCAGGTTAGCTCGGTTTAAGATGTCTGCCCAAGTATTAACTACACGACCTTGTGAGTCCATTACCGACTGGTTGAAGTTAAATCCATTCAGGTTGAACGCCATGGTCGATATTCCCATTGCTGTTAACCAGATGCCGATTACAGGCCACGCTCCTAAGAAGAAGTGTAGACTTCTGCTGTTGTTGAAGCTCGCATATTGGAAGATTAGACGACCGAAGTAGCCGTGGGCTGCGACGATGTTGTATGTTTCTTCTTCTTGTCCGAATTTGTAGCCGTAGTTTTGTGATTCAGTTTCAGTTGTTTCACGTACTAGTGAAGATGTTACTAGTGAGCCGTGCATGGCAGAAAATAATGCTCCGCCGAATACTCCTGCTACTCCTAACATATGGAAGGGGTGCATTAGAATATTGTGTTCTGCTTGGAAGACCAACATGAAGTTGAATGTTCCAGAGATACCAAGAGGCATTCCATCAGAGAATGAACCTTGACCTAAAGGGTAGATTAAAAATACTGCTGTGGCGGCAGATACTGGTGCTGAGTAGGCTACACAGATCCAAGGACGCATTCCCAGACGGAATGATAGTTCCCACTGACGACCGAGGTATGCAAATACGCCGATTAAGAAGTGGAAAATAATCAATTGGTAAGGTCCACCGTTGTATAACCATTCATCTAAGGATGCTGCTTCCCAGATGGGGTAGAAGTGTAGTCCAATGGCGTTGGAGCTTGGTACTACTGCTCCAGAAACGATGTTGTTTCCGTAGAGTAATGAGCCTGCTACTGGTTCACGTATGCCGTCGATGTCAACTGGTGGTGCTGCGACGAAGGCGATTAGGAAACAGGTGGTGGCTGCAAGGAGTGTTGGGATCATTAGCACGCCAAACCAACCGACATAGATGCGGTTATTGGTGCTGGTGATCCACTGACAGAAATTCTCCCAAGCTCCGCGTGTTTCGCGTTGTTGTAAAGTGGTTGTCATGTGTTAGATAATTGCGTTATTTATTTTTCGAGGTTCCGTTAAGAACAAGACTTTAGAAACAAGATAAAATTTATATGTTTCTCGTGTATATATAATCATTATAGCTAAATGTTTAAGAAATATCAAGGAATATTACATTGTTATTAATAATCGCATATATAAGCTTTGTTTATCAATAGTTTCCAAATAGTGATTAGACAATAGCAATCTTTGTTGTCTGTTCATCATGTTTCAAAAAACTATTCTATTGATAAGCTTAAACTAAATAAAATAGGGAAGAGTAGATAGAGCTATGTCTAAACCAAAATCAGCAGGAGTATTTATTGGTGGACTAATTATTGGTAGCGCAGTAGGGACAGCATTAGGATTGTTAATCGCTCCTCGCACAGGAAAAGACACTCGAAAAGTAATTAGAAAGTCTGCTGATGCACTACCAGAGTTAACCGAAGATTTAGCTACTAGTCTTCAGATGCAGGCAGATCGTTTGTCTGCAAGTACTTTGGAGAATTGGGAAGGTACATTAAGTAGATTACGTAGAGCGATCGCTGCTGGTATTGAAACTAGTCGAGAAACCAATCGTGCTGCTCAATCGAATCCTCAAAAAGATTTAAATTCGTCTATTACCGATCGCTTCTAAAATTAGAAGGTGCGATTCAAGGCTTATTTTTTTATGATAGACCCGTTATTTTGGCTAGGACTATCTCTATTTTTAGTCTCTTTTAGTTTGTTTGCTGTCCTGCTCGTAACCATTCCGACTCTGCAAGAAGTAGCAAAAGCTGCTCGCACTGCCGAAAAATTGTTTGATACTCTCAATCGTGAATTTCCGCCAACTCTTGAAGCTATCCGTTTGACAGGAAAAGAGGTAGGAGAATTGACTGACGAAATAAATCAAGGAGTTAATAGTGCCACAGGAGTGGTCAAACAAGTAGACCAAGGTTTAGTTAACGCCAAGCAACAGGTTCAGCAGGTTCAGAAAAATAGTCGCGGTCTAGTAGCAGGAGTCAAAACTGCCTGGAAAGTATGGCAAAATCCCAATCATAATGATACTCTGCCAAATTCTGCTAAAAACTCCAATCAATAGAAAGAACCTAAATCTTAAATGCCAGAATAATATTTGCTGTTTTTCTAGAAGAGAAAGTTTTCAGCGCTACTAATTACTGATAATCTTAAGTAAAGGTAAACAAATGTAACAAAAATAAGCACGGTTTTAATAAAATCAAAATTGTGTACATAAAAATTTTTAAATAATAAAGACTATGGTAAATAAATTTATACAGCGTTTCCTAATTACTGTTGGGGCTTGCTTATTGATTTTAACTACTTGCTTTACTCCTTCAGCCTTGGCGGTCAACAATCCAGAACTACTACCCGATCTAGAAACCCCTGTGGTTGATTTAGCCAACTTCTTACCTAAACTGCAAGAAGAATCTTTGATTGAAAACCTAGAGAATTTTGAAGCAGAGACAGGCTGGAAGATGCGAGTCTTGACTCAATACGATCGCTCTCCTGGTCGTGCAGTTAAGAAATTCTGGGGTTTAGATGAGAAAAGCATTTTG
Organism: Waterburya sp.; assembly: GCA_965218345.1. Classification (GTDB taxonomy): domain Bacteria; phylum Cyanobacteriota; class Cyanobacteriia; order Cyanobacteriales; family Xenococcaceae; genus Waterburya. The sequence goes on along the minus strand of CBDCKS010000002.1, from coordinate 1,030,840 downwards.
CTAGTAGCAGACGGCAGAGGTGGAAACCTGTTGGCTTTTAGTATTGGTGATGATGTTTATGAATTATTACCCCGTAACTTCTGGATCGAACTGCAAACTCGCTTTGGCAATATGTACTATACCCGCGAACACGGGGAAAACAACGCCATAGTCGAAGCCCTAAAATCAGTAGAAGGTTGTTTAATTAACCAAGGCTGTAATAACGTACCTGGACTATCCCAAGAGCTATGGATCTTGACCTTAATTAGCTCGATTGTTGGAGGAGTAATTTTAGGAGTTGCTGTCATACCTCGCACAGAAAAACAGGTTATTGCTTGGCAGTGGGGTCTGATTATGTCGCCTCTGTGGGGAATTCTCTTTATCGCTTTTGGCATGGGTCCTATTGTGACTCGTACACCCGAATTTTTACCCCTATTCCGCAACATAATTGGTTTTGCTTTGGGGGCAGTTGTGGCATTTCTCTCGCCCTCATTTATCCAATCTCCTACCTCAGATTCGGAAACTTAAATCAATGAACAATTAAAGCATTGTGAAGATGATGACAGAAGCAAACATAAGTAAAGTCGAAAAGCTTGCACAACAGTCTTATGCTCGTAATGATCCAACAGGATGGTTTGAAGAACTATACAATACTGCCCAAGGAGATGAATCAGCTATTCCTTGGGCAAATTTGACGGTCAATCCTAACTTAGCTAGTTGGCTCAAAAAACAGAACCTTCAAGGAAAAGGCAAAACTGCCTTAGTGGTTGGCTGTGGCTTGGGAGATGATGCAGAGGCACTGGCAAATCTAGGTTTTGAAGTTTTTGGATTTGATATTTCACCAACGGCGATCGCTTGGTGTCAAAGGCGTTTTCCCGATTCACAGGTTAACTACGTCATCGATGATCTGTTAAATCCTACCGTAATCAACAATCGCAACTTTGATTTTATTTTAGAATCTTATACCCTCCAGGCTTTACCTGCTAATGTAAGACATCAGGGAATTGAATCGATCGGCAAACTTCTTGCTCCTCAAGGAAGACTATTAATTATCTGTCGTGGCAGAGATGTAGATGAGCCAGCCACTAGCTTACCTTTTCCTCTCACTAAAAAAGAGTTGGCTTATTTTGAGCAACTTGGTTTAGAACAAATTAGGTTTGAAGATTATCTAGACCAGGGGGATAAACCAGTCAGACGCTTTCGCATCGAATACAAATTGTTTAATTGACATATAGCAATACGGGTTTATGTCAGGACATTTACTACTTACGAGCAATTGAAAAAACTTGTCCTGTCTTAGTGCGCGTTCCCTTGCTAGGGCAGCGTTCCTTTGCGCCTGACGGCGACGCAGGGTCTGCCCTCTTACCGTCGACGCGGGGTCGCACCGCTAGTTTAACTTGGTACGGCTATACTTGCGCGCTAGGGTGACCAACGGTCAGAGCCTGCTCGGCCCTAAACGGGCGGAGCAGGCTCTGACTCAATCAAGATAATGGAAACTAAATTATAAAATTACTAGCACTGTAGATCATTCAAATTGGTATTATCAAAAAAAAAGTACTATACTTTAAATATCTCAATTTAACTCAAGCAAGACCAAGCGATGGCAACTAAACGCCGCCCCGCTTTCTTGCTCAAAATCAGTCTGTAATCGTTGGAGAAATAGCATCAGCCGATACAAAGCTCCGTAAAGATCGCACGATCAACAAGAGTCAATTGGTGAGAATTGCGGGAGTGGTGTTTATAGACTCTGGCAATAACAAAAATGAAATCCAATAAAAATAATTAGTAATTTTACAAAAACATAGAAGTGCTATGTCTACTTGTCAGGAAAATGTTCAAAGAGCAGATGTTTTTCAAGATCAGTCGGTAATTGTTTCTGTCATTATCCCCTCTTACAATACAGCTAAATACATATATAAAGCAATCAAATCTGCTCTCGATCAAACCCTACAAGAAATTGAGGTTATTGTCGTCGACGATGTTTCTCAAGATAATAGTTTGGAAACTATTCGGCAAATTAATGACCCTCGTTTAAAATTATTTATTAATCAAAAAAATCTCGGCGTTGGGGGGACACGCAACCGAGCTTTAAGTGAAGCTCAGGGTAAGTGGATAGCTGTTCTAGATGCAGATGATTGGTATTCTCCCAATAGATTAGAGAGATTAGTTAAAGTGGCAACAGAGAAAAATGCTGATTTAGTTGCTGACGATCTGCATTTGATCGATGATGGGACAACTATTCCCTGGGGGACTTTGATAGGTAAACATCAAGACTCAATAAATTCAGTTCAGAAAATAGAGGCAGCTGATTTTGTCAACACTGATATCCCAGGCAAAAAAGGTTTATGTCTAGGGTTTACTAAACCTCTATTTAAAAGGGATTTTCTGGTAAAACATCACATTCAATATGATGAAACGCTCAAAGTTACTCAAGATTTTTGGTTTGATATGGAATGTTTTGCTCATGGAGCTAACTATTATCTAGTTCCTGAGCCTCACTATTATTATCTTTCTCGACAAAATTCTGGTATCTACACTGATAAAATACGACGTTTAGAAGATGAATGTCGAGCTATTGCTAACTTCTTTCTTTATCAAGATTATCTGCAAAATAATCCAGATGTCTTGGCTGCCATTCAGGAAAAAGACCGACAAACGCGCCGATGGTTAGAATACTATCGTTTTGTTGAACCCCTTAAAAAAGGTGACTTAAGAAACTGTCTAGCAGCAATCGATTTTAATTGGGAATTTTGGACATTTATGATGTTGAAAATTTCTGAGAGTATTCCACGTCGCTTGGCATCTATCTTTTCTGAGCAAGAACAAAATCACCTAAAATTCCTGTTTAAAAATTAAGGGCATTGGTGAACGTAGGAACTTACGTTAAATAGTTTCTAAGTCTGGTTAGCGATCGCATCTTTAAAAAATCCTACCTTAATTTACTATTGTTCAAATAATTTTGAGCAATAGTAAATGCTGCCATTTTAACGGGGATTTGGAATTCATTAATGACGACAACAATCATAAATTATTAATTATTTAATTAAAAAAGCAATTTTTACGCCTACAATAGCGCACATAGATACTGTTCGCTTTTTTTCTAATGCTGAACTTTCAAATCCAGTCCGATAATGATATACCAGCTTCCAAACAATTATTTGCTCAAATTCAATTTGCGATCGCCTCTGGACAATATCCTCCAGGACATCGCTTACCCAGTACTAGGCAACTAGCTATGATTACGGGACTGCACCGCAACACAATTAGTAAAGTCTACCAACAGCTAGAAGAAAATGGATTAGTAGCATCAATAGCTGGTTCAGGAATCTATGTCAAAATTCATGAACGAGAAAACATTAATCATTCAGATTCTCCTATAGTTAATTCGGTTAATGCCATCAAGGACAATCTAGATCGGATTTTAGAATTGGGCTGTAGCATTGAGCAAATTAAAGAATTATTCTTGGAAGAAATAGACTGGCGCATTAGCTGTTGCGATCGTGTAGTTGTTACCGTCCCTAAAAGAGACATCAGCGCCGGGAAAATTATGCAGCAAGAATTACGCAATTCTTTTTCAATGGAGATTGAATTGATTGAGTTAGAAAAATTACCCCAAATCTTAGAAAAAGTTAATTTTGGGACGCTGGTGACAAATCGATATTTTATTCAAGAGGTTTTAGCCATTGTTCCTCCTAACTCTTTTCGCGTAATTCCTGTTGATATTTATGATTACAGCAAAGAATTGGAAATGATTAAAGCTCTTCCTTCTCAAGCTTGTTTGGGCATTGTTAGCCTTAGTGAAGGTACTCTGGATATCGCCTCAAGTATCGTTAATAGTCAGCGAGGAGGCGATCTACTAGTATTGACTGCTTCGATTGGCGATCGCGATCGCTTAAAGGCGGTTATTCGTGCTTCTCATACGGTGATAGCTGGCTACACTAGCTATGATGCGGTCAAAGCAGAAATTATCGCCATGCGAGAGGATCTAATTCGGATTCCCGAAGTTATCCGTACTGATAGTTACATTAGCGAGAAGTCGATTGATTTATTAAAACGAGAATTGGGACTAGGCAATAGACAATTTATTTAATATAGGAGTGATTATTTCTAGTCTCAACCACAGATATGAGCTATAAAGATAATTTGCATAAACTATCAAATCTTTGTTGACTAATACATCAATTAATACTATATTACTAATAGAGTTGGCGATTCATACATACGACTTTAATTAAGGGAACAGGCTATAAAGTTCCCCTTTTTTATTTTTGAAATTAATCAAACAAGTCAGTGATGATTATCTAACTGTTCCTGCACGACAATCTCTTAACCAAAGTTGAACTCCTTGACCAATAATGCCGTTGGTAGTTTCTTTAGGGGGTGCTGGAGGAGTATTTTCTTGAGAATTGCCAAAACGAGAAAACATCATCACCATACGCCAACCACTATCAGTTTGAGTCAAAAATAACCAATGATAAGTTTGAATAGTAGTAATTTTATTATTCTTGTATTGTTTTTCGGCAACCGTAAAAAAGACTTGTTTAGGTTCGTTATCATCGATAGGATTATTATACTGAATACGAGGTAAATTTAAAGGCTCAAACTCAACTCGATCGGCGATAATGATATAGTTTCTAATTCCTGCCTGTATATTTAAGCGTTGAGTTCGTTGGATTACTCGATTGCTGTAATTTGGTAAATCTTTGAGTAATAGAGAAGTTAACTGATTAAGATCGTCAGGACAACTAAAATTATCCTTTGGAGAATCTACATTTTGGCTATAGGCTAACTTAATTGGAACAATCGAAAATATAATTATCGCCAAAATACTTAACTGCCAGAATCTTAAAAAATTCACCTTCACGTTTGATTGTTGCTTAGGAAACTAAGCGAATAAACTTTTTTTTGCCTACCTGTAACACTTTTCCTGCCAGATCATCAGCGGTTTCAAAGGTAAGATTGATATCGCCAAGGCGATCGCCTTCTAAACGAACAGCACCACCCTGTATCTGTCTTCTTCCTTCCCCACTACTTTTGCACAAGCCACTAGCACCCAAAATATAAAACAGCTTGGCAGGAAACTCTACTTGAGACAGAGAATATTCAGGAATATCCCCACCTGCGGTATTTCCCTGAAGTACGATCTGCTCGGCGGTTTGCTTAGCTTGTAGGGCAGCATCTCGTCCATGAAATTGCGAAGTAACGGCGATCGCCAATTGCTTTTGAGCCTCTCTAGGGTTATCGGGTAATTCTGCCAAATCAATGTCGGTTAAAAGTTCAAAATAATCTTTGAGCAGATTATCAGGAGTTTTTTCTAGCTTAGAATACATTGACAGGGCATCTTCTTGTAGTCCTACATAGTTATCTAAAGATTTTGACATTTTTTGTACCCCGTCTGTGCCTAAGAGGATAGGTAGAAGCAAACCGAACTGAGTTTTTCTACCAAAATGCCTTTGTAAATCCCGTCCCACCGCAATATTAAACTTTTGGTCGGTTCCACCTAACTCCACATCAGCTTCTACGGCTACAGAATCATAACCCTGCATCAAGGGATATAAAAACTCATGGAGAAAAATAGGTTTTTCTTGGCTGTAGCGTTCTGCAAAACCTTCTTTGGCTAGCATTTGTCCCACGGTCATAGTTGTCAATAACTCTTGGATCTGAGCCAAATCCAGTTTACTAAGCCATTCAGAATTGTAGCGAATTTCTAATCGTTCTGGGGTATCAAAATCTAAAATAGGACGTAGCTGATCTAAATAGCTTTGAGCGTTGGCTTTTACCTGTTCTGGGGTCAATTGACGGCGTACATCAGACTTGCCCGTAGGATCGCCAATCTGAGCGGTAAAGTCGCCAATAATAACCACTGCCGTATGTCCTGCATTTTGAAAAGCGCGCAGCTTACGGAAGGGAATACTATGACCTAAATGAATATCCGTGCCTGTAGGATCGATACCTAGCTTAACCCTCAGTGGCTCAGAACTTTGGGCAAGGCGTTGACTTAAATTTTCAGCTCGATCGTCTGAGTCTTGACGAGCTGGAAAGATTTCGCTTGTACCCCTGAATAGCCAATCTAAGTTTTTGCTTGAATCCGAAGAAGACATGACCGATTACCCGTCTGACAGTGTTTAGTTTGAGTTTGCAGTGAGATTAGATTACTAACCTTATCAAACTATCTGTCCTAAAATCTAGAAACCAGCCCTTTCAAGGTGTCTGTTTTTGAGTCTTATTTTGGGATAGAATTTTAGTAGTAAAAAGGTGAGGCTTCTTTTTAATCTCGTCCAACTCACTTTAATAACTGATTCATGAAGACTCTGCCTACTAAACATATTTCACGGGTCAATAAACTGCGTCGTCTTAGTAAGGTGATGGATAATGCGATCGCCATACCTGGAACAAAAATCCGTTTTGGCTTGGATCCGATTCTGGGCTTGCTGCCTGGGGGCGGAGATACCATAACTGGAGGGCTATCAGCCTATATTGTGGTAGAGGCTGCGAGGATGGGTTTACCTCCAGAAGTTTTATATAAGATGGTGGGTAATATTTTGTTAGATTCTTTTGCAGGAACTATTCCCGTATTAGGAGACTTGTTTGATGTCGGCTGGAAATCTAACGTAAAAAATATTGAGCTTTTAGAAAAACATTTAGAAATTGCTGAAAATAGTAAAAGCAATAATACTTTGTTTATCGTCGGTTTAATTATTTTACTAACAATAATCATTTTGGGATTTGCAGCTATCACGGTTTTTACAGTGGGTTGGCTGTGGCATTTGATTAATAATTAATCTTAAATATTGAACAATTATTAAAGATTAATATTTACTTGCTAATTATCTAAATCATGGATATTACTGCTGCATTACCTACTTTTATTGTCACTCTGCGAGAAGGATTTGAGGCTGCACTGGTAGTCGGTATTGTGATGGCTTGTCTAAAAAAGGCAGAGCAAACACAACTATACCGCTGGGTTTATCTGGGTATTCTGGGCGGGATTATCGCTAGTGTTGCTCTTGGCTTTTTGTTAGCAGGACTGATATCTGGTGTTGAGACTGCCGATGGCATATACGCACCCGTTGTCAAGGAATTATTAGAGGGAATATTTGGAGTAGTGGCGATCGCTATGCTCAGTTGGATGTTACTCTGGATGACTAAACAGGCTAAATCTCTCAAAGGGGAAGTAGAAGGAGCAATCAGCACGGCATTAAGCAACGATGGTGCTAGAAAAGCCGTATTTCTCTTGATTTTTATTGCTGTGCTGCGCGAGGGTTTTGAAACAGTTTTATTTATTCTGGCAAAATTTCAGCAAGATTGGTTTCTTCCCGCTCTTGGTGCGATCGCTGGTTTGACTTTAGCTACTATTATGGGCATAGGACTATTTTCTTTAGGGGTGCGGATAAATATTCGCCTTTTCTTTCAGGTAATGGGAATATTTTTACTGCTAATTGTGGGTGGTTTAGTTATGGGTGCGCTTAAGCATTTTGATGCTGCACTGGCTCTATTTTCGCAACTGTCTGCTGATAGCTGGTGTATTTGGGGTAATGACTCTTGTATATTAGGCGATCGGGTATGGGATGGTTCAGGGGTACTACCAGATAAAGAATTTCCTGGGATTGTTTTCAAGGCTCTGTTTGGCTATCGACAAACGTTGTATCTCGGACAAATTATTGCCTACGTTTCTTTCTTAGCAATTACTGGCACAGCCTATTTTCAGAGTCTTGGCATTAAGTTGCCTGTGAAAAACAATCAACTTCATCTTAAGTAAAAAACTGTTACCGAGAAAAATATTATTATATTGCATTTGCTAATATCAAGAATTATCAAACTGCAATTCTATAGATAGTGAAACGCTAATGCTACTGTTTATTTTTATAGATTAACATTTTAAATATATGCATTGAACTTCATTCGTATGATTATTGCATTCTGAAATTATGAGTGGTATCTAATCTCAGGATGCTGACTCCCCCTCACCTTTGTCAACCTCCTTAATTCCTTATCTGCTAATCTCTTTAGTCATCTTATTATTGTCTTTTGTCAGTCAATCAGCCTCTGACCTCTGACCTCTGACCCCTGACCTCTGACCCCTGACCTCTAACCCCTAACTTGATAACATGGCGGTAGACTATGACTTGGTAATAATTGGTAGTAGTTGGGCAGGTGTTTATGCTGCGAAAAATGCAGTACAGCTTCAAGCCCGTGTTGCTTTAGTGACTCAAGGGGATACTAATTATTTACCCAACGACACCCTAGTTAATCAAAGCTTTAGTCAGATCGCAGGTTTAAACTATCAGCTAGCTAATAATCCTTTTGCTACGGCATCAGAAGCCCAGTCTCCTTATATTTCTCTAACCGAAGCGAGTAACTGGGCAAAGGGAATTAATTCTGTAGTTCAAAGCAGTAATTCGTTATCGAGTCTGGCTGCTTTAGGAGTTGATGTAGTTTTAGGCAAAGGGGAATTTTGCCGTTTACCAAATCTGGCGTTTAATGTTGCTAATCGAAAATTGCGATCGCGTAATTTTTTACTGGCTACGGGTTCTAATTTTGTGACTCAATTCTTAGAAGGTAATATTATCAATGATTGTTTGACTCCACCAGACTTAAGCAATCAAGATTTATCTCAATTACCAAATAAAATAATTATTATTGGTAGCGATCCAACTGCTTTAGAATTGGCTCAAGCTTTAGCTCGATTTAAAAAAAAGATTATCTTAGTTGTTCAGCAGCCAAGAATCTTACCCCAAGAAGATTTAGATGTTGCCATCTTGATTCAGGGGCAGCTAGAAGCCGAAGGAGTTGAGATTTATACTAATTTAGAAGTTAGCCAGATCGAGGTCATTAATAAGCAAAAATGGATACAGGCAGGCGATCGCACTTTGTGCGCCAATGAAATAATTATTGCCGATTATCGTCAGCCTAATATTGCAAGTTTGAATCTAGCAGGAGTTGATGTTAAACATGATTTAGAAAAGGTTTATGTTAATCAAAAGCTACAGACTACTAATCCTAATATTTATGCCTGTGGAGATTTAATTGGTGGTTATTCTTTGCCAAATATTGCTCAGTACGAAGTTAATTTAATTCTCAAAAATACTTTGTTTTTCCCTTGGTATAAAGCCAATTATAATTCTGTTCCTTGGGCAATTTTAACCCAGCCTAATTTGGCTAGGGTAGGCTTAAATGAAAGTCAGGCTAAACAAGAATACGGAGAAGATATTTATGTGGTTAAGCAATATTTCAATAACGTGACTCAGGCACAAATATTAGATAAGACCACAGGATTGTGTAAACTACTCGTGAGAGCCAATGGAGAAATATTAGGCTGTTGTTTAGTAGGCGATCGCGCTGCTGAATTAATTACCACCATTGCCTTAATGATGCAAAACAAAATAAGACTAGACTCTAATCCGATGCGAGGCTTGACTTGGATATCTATTCCTACTATTTATCCTACTATGACTGAAATATTACATCAGGCAAACAATAATTTTTATCTGCAAAAACTACAGCGTAGTCCTAAACTATTAAATCGTCTCCGAACTTGGTTTTCCATGCGTAAAGGGTAGGGGCGATTCGCCCTAAAGGACTCAATACCGTTCGTTTAAGCCCCCCAGCCCCCAACTTTGGGGGAGCTAGATTTGTGGAAGTCCACCAGGATTGGGGGATTTAGGGGGCGGATGAAATAGCTTAAGAGACTAACCGAACAGTATTGCTAAAGGACTAGCTTCGCGTCGCGAATCGCCCATACAATTAATGAAAAAAAAGCTTTTTATTGTAATCGAAGGAATTGATTGTTCAGGTAAATCTACTCAGGCAGAAATGTTGAAGAGTTATTTTTTGGCTACAGATGAACAGGCTGAAATTAGTTCCGAACCTTCTAATGGCATTATTGGTAATCTAATTCGCCAGGCATTAAAACAAAGAATTATTTTTAGTCGCGATCGCGATTTATTTGATGAGCAAATGGCTTATCTTTTTGCTGCCGATCGCCACGATCATTTATATAATGAAATCGATGGCGTGTTTAAGTTAATTCAAGATAACTATCATGTTATTAGTACTAGATATTATTTTTCTTCTTTAGCATATAATTGTGAAACTGTAGACAAGTTTAACTTTATCCAACAACTTAATGCTCGTTTTCCTAATCCCGATTTAACCATATATATTGATATTCCTATTGATATTTCTGTTAAAAGACTGCAAGAACGTTCTCTAAAAGAAATATATGAAACCAAAAATAAATTAACTAAAGTTAGGCAACAATATCAACAGATCTTTGCAAAATATAAAGGAAGAGCAATTACTATTGACGGAACTAAAGAACCTCAGCAAATTCATCAACAAATAGTAGATTTTATACTGACCAATTTTTAATAATTAATATTTAGTCATTAATTGAGGTGATTAGATCAATTTGAAAAAATAGTTTAGCAATCATTATAACTGCCCAGTACAGACAAGGCATGCCTGTCTTGGTCAGCATTCCCTTGCGCCTTACGTCGACGCGGGGTCTGACCGCTTGTCTCTTCTCTAACTGCTCTATTTTTTGCTTGCCAGAATTAGGTTTTACTTTGACCCGAATTTTCATTTTTATAGGCTTTAATTAAAAAAGTAATTGTATTGCCAAAAAGACAATATAATTTAAGGTTGGCTATACTTGTTCTGATAAAAAAAAATTAATAGTGTGCAACTAATTAGTAAGATTCATCTTCTATATTCATAGATAAAAAAAAACCTCACGGCGTATTTATTCAAAATATAGCTTTCGCTGTTGGCATCTTCAGCCAGAGAATACAACCATAAGATGAAGCAAAATTCTGAGCAAAATTCAGATAACCAAGTCAATTTGAGCAATGGTACAGCAATCTCTCCTAATTGGCGACGTAAAGCAATCATAACTATAGCTATTTTGCTTTTAGGCAGTGCGGGTAGTGGCTTAGTTTATGGTTGGTATTTTGTGCAGCGTAAGCTAATACCCTTGGTAGAAAAAGAAACGGGAAATTATCTTCATCGTCCCCTCGAACTGGGAAATCTAAAGAGCATATCGCCTATAGGTGCTAGTTTTAGTAATAGTGCGCTTCGGGCAACAGACGATAATCCCGATACGGTTAAAGTAGAAACAGTAAAAGTCAACTTTGCGCCATTTTATTTTTTACGTAAGCGCAAACTGAAGTTAGACATTATTTTAAAAAAGCCTAATGTCTATATTGAGCAAGATAAATCCAAACTATGGACTCCTACAGATTTTGGTTCAGGTGACAATTCCAACAAGCAAATTGTCGAAGTACAGTCTATTCAACTCCAAGGAGGTCAACTTTCCTTAGTTGCTTACAATACAGAAAAAGCAGCCTTAAATCCTACCGTCACTGCCAACATAGATAATATTACCATTCGTCCTATCGATGAGGTAATTCAGTTTAATGCTGTGGCGCAGCTGGTAAAAGGGGGAAATTTTACCGTTGATGGTCAAGGAAATAGTAAAACAGGAATTATTGATTTATCGGTATTAGCACAGCACCTAAATGCTTCTGAAGCTAGTAATCTATTGGCTTTACCCATTGAATTAACCCAAGGAAAGCTTGACGGTAAAATTGGCGTAACTTTATCCAAAGCACCTATTCCTGAATTACAGGGCAAACTAGATTTAAATAATGTTAGTCTGCAAATTCCTAATTTGGTTAAACCTTTTAGTCATAGCAACGGTCAGGTTTCTTTTGCAGGCACAAAAATTGAATTAGATGATATTGCCACTAAGTTTGGTCAAGTATCAGGGAAAGCTTCTGGTTCACTCGATCTAGCAGAAGCAGGAAATTATCAAATTAATACCAAGATCAAACCCGTAAAAGCCAAAAAGGTAATCAATGCTTTAGAGTTAAATACACCAGTACCAATCAAGGGCAAAATAAAAGGCAATGTAAAGGTTAGAGGAACATTAGAAAATCCTGTAGTGCAGTTTGATATCGCTACTGCTAGTCCTAGTCGCATTGATAAAGTAGATTTTAAAAAAATTGATGCAAATCTAGAAATAGTCGGTACAAATTTATCAGTCAAGCAATTTACTAGCTTGCCCAAAACTGGAGGCAAAATTGAGGGCAATGGTAATTTACAGCTAGACGGCTTGCAAAACCTAGCTTTTAATGTTTCGGCAAAGGACGTTTCAGGTAAGGCGATCGCCAAAGCCTATAATAATGAACTACCTGTAGATATTGGTTTGATTTCAGGTACAACCAAAATATCTGCTCAAGCAGGAGACTTATCCACCCTGCAATTTCGAGATGGCAAGGCTAATTTTCCTTTGGGTAATGGTGTAGTTCAAGCAGATAACTTAGATTATAACCAAGGTAAGTGGACATCTAGGCTAAGAACATTAGGGATAGAATTTGGCAGCTTACCCTTTGGTAAAGATAGCGCACCGACGATTGCTAAAGGAAAGATTGATGGCGTGTTTGAAGTTTCAGGCACAAAGGATCTGAGTAATTTGAATCAAGTTAAAGCCCAAGGTAAAGCGAATTTAACTACCGTTGGTGGTACGGTTGCTCTACCTAAAATTGCGATCGCTGATGGTAGTTGGCAAGCAGACGCTAAAACTAAGAATTTAAAACTACGGCGTTTATTTCCTGATTTGCCCAACGAGTTTAATGACAACCTTAGCGGTGACTTTTATCTGACGGGAAATATTCCCGATCGCTCTCAACCTCAGACTTTAATCAATGGCTTTGGCGATTTAGCTTTAGCTAAAGGTCAAGTCAAGGTGGATGCCTTAAAAATAGTCGATCGAGATTGGACAGCCAACGTTCGAGGAATTGACCTCAAATTAAAACAATTAAGCTCTACTACCCCAGATCAGTTTGCAGGCTCGATCGACGGCAAGCTTAAGTTAGCAGGGACTACGGATAATATTACCCCAGAAGGAATTAAAGCCAACGGCAAAGGTAGTTTAACCCTGCCTCAAGGAGTTTTTGAGGCGGACAAGCTGGCGATCGCCAATGGTAAATTCAAAGCCTCTGTACTGCCCCAGGAAGTAGATCTAAGCCTTTTTGCCGATCCAAAGTCGGATGATTTAAAGCTCACTGGACAACTGGGAGGACAGCTAGTAGTAACGGGCAAAGTAGATAATCTCAGTCCTACCGCCGTCGCAGCCAAAGGAAATTTGACCTTTAGCCAAGGAATCGATTTTTTAGAACAACCTCTGGGGGCAGATATAGCTTGGGATGGCAAGCGGTTAGATGTGCTACAGGCAACAGGAGATAGTTTAGATGCCAAAGGGTATATCGTACTAGACAAGTCATTTTTCAGCGATATTCCTGATAAATTGGCAGCAGTAAATTATTTTGAGTTTAAAATTCCCCAAGCGCGATTGATTGACATCAAAAAGTTACGCTTACCCCTGCCTAGCTGGGCAGCTAATTTAGACTACTCAGGAAGAAGTGAGTTTTCAGGACAAATTAGCGGGATTCCCTCCGCGATAAACATTGATGGTGATTTGGGTCTAAGAAACTTTAAAGTAGAAAATATTGAGTTCGATCCTTTTTTAGCAGGAAATGTGAAAATATCTCCCAAAACAGGAGTTGACTTAAAGCTGGAGGAAGTTGTAACCACACCTTTTTTACCCCCAGCAGAAGACTTTGGTTCTGAACCCCAGCCTTTAGATAAGATTGAGCTAGTTCTAGATCGCAATTTTTCGCCTCAAGCTTTTGCGATCGCCCATAACGACATATCCGTTAAAGGAGAAGGTAATCAAGAAACCTTAAAATTTACCACTCAAAATATTTCTTTAAAACTGCTCAAAGTCGCAGCCCTTAAAAGCAAGGATTTTAAAATCCCAGACAGTGTAGCGACTCAACCTGTAGATGGCAAATTATCAGGAGATTTTAGCTTAAATCTTAATACCCTAGCGACTTCAGGCAAAAATGTCGTCATCGATAATCCCACTTTAGCAAGTATTAGAGGCGATCGCCTTCAAGGAAATTTTCAATATGCAGATAATTATTTTGCCATCCAAAATGCTGAATTTCAGCAAAGAAACAGCGTTTATAAGCTTGAAGGCAGTTTGATTCAAAAGCCCGATGATATTGATGTTGATGGTCAAGTCTCAATTGACGGGGGACAGATTCAAGATATTCTGGTGGCACTCCAGATTTTTGAATTAACAGATTTTAGCCGTATTTTTAGCGATCGCATTTATGCCAACGCAGCAGATTTGTATCAGCCTCCCATGCCACCTAATCAGCAACCAATATTTGACGTAGGCTTAAAAGATGCGCCTATAATCGAACAGCTACAGTTGCTATCAGCTATTCAAGCTTGGCTAGCCGATCTACAAAAACAACAGCAAAGTGCTTTGATTCCTCCAATTAGAAATCTTAAAGGGACTTTTGATGGCAAGATTAATGTGTCAGGCTCTTTGAATAGTGGATTAGATTCTCAGTTTGAATTTTTAGGTAAAAAATGGCGATGGGGTAATTTAGTTGGTGAAAAAATTATAGCTAAAGGTAACCTTAAAGCAGGAATATTGACTCTATTACCGATTTCAATTCAGCTTGAAGACAATACTGTTAAAGACAAAGTTAAAAACAAAAACAGAACATCAACCCCTACTCTCTTATTCACAGGCACGTTTGGGGGAGAAACTCAATCAGGACAGCTTAAACTAGTAGAAGTTCCTGTTAAATTAATTGAGCAATTGTTTTCCTTCCCTCCAGAATTAGGATTAAACGGCTTAATCAACGCCAGTGCAAGTATTGCAGGGACTCCAGATGATCCTCAAGCTAGGGGAGAAATAAACATTGATAATGCTTCTTTGAATGACACTTCAATTCAAACTACCAAAGGCAGTTTTAACTATAGAGATGCTCGTTTAAACTTTTTTGCCAGCAGTATTATTGCCGCAGATGCCGATCCTTTAACCATTAAAGGAAATATTCCTTATAATCTACCCTTTGCCAAAGCTGAACCAGATAGCGATCGCCTTGAACTACAGTTAAACGTCAAAGACAAAGGTTTGGCTTTATTAGATATATTCTCTGGGGGAGAATTAAAGTGGATTGATGGTCAGGGAGAAATTGCCCTAGACATTTCTGGGGTTTTCGATGCCCAGCAAAACTTGCCCAGAAAATTAGTCGCTCAAGGCACGGCTACTATTAATAATGGTACTGTTGCTGCCAAAAGCTTACCTAAAAACTTAATTACTAATATTAATAGTAAAATCTTTTTTGATCTAGATGATATTCGCGTTAATAGTTTTGAAGGAAATTTTGGTGGAGGCGAAATTCTCGCTGCGGGAACAATTCCTTTTAGTAAAAATGTTTCCAAAAATCCGCTCACCATTGATTTTAACAATATCAAAATAGATCTACCCAGGCTATATAACGGAGGAGTGAAGGGAAAACTACAGATATTAGGCAAAGCTACAGAACCAAATATTGCTGGCGATGTAACTTTATTTGACGGCACAATCTTTTTAGGTAGTGAAGATGAGCCAAATAAGACGGTAGATAATATAGAAAATATAAATAATCTCGATCGAAAACTTAATGCAATCAATCAACGTGCAGCATCTGGGCAAGGTATGGCAGCCGTAACTCAATATAATAATCTCAAGCTACAGTTAGGAGAAGATATTCAAATTAGCCAACCGCCAATCTTTACTTTTTTGATCACAGGAAATCTGAAGCTCAACGGCACTTTTCTTGAGCCTAGTCCCGAAGGCACGATTAACTTAAAACGTGGTCAGGTAAATTTATTTACAACCCAACTCAATCTTTCTAGAGACTATCAAAATACGGCTCGTTTTACTAATAACAATGGTCTCGATCCTTTTATAGATGTATTACTTACTGGTTCAGCTTTAGAAACCAGACAAAGACAGGTTCCTAGTGAAGTATTGCCAACAGAAATTCCTGATGCTTTTAATGTGGGAACGCTAGAGACCGTGAGAATTTCTGCCAAGGTCAAAGGACTTGCTAGTCAAATCAGCAATAATAAAATTGAACTTACTAGTAGTCCTCCCCGTAGTCAAGCAGAAATCGCTGCTTTGTTAGGCGGTGGAGTTGTGGAAGCTTTGGGAAATAGTAACGGTACTCTAGGATTAGCTACTCTGGCTGGTTCAGCCCTTTTTGGTAGCCTCAATGGAGAATTTAACAACATTTTTCCTATTGGCGAGTTGCGTCTTTTTCCCACTCAAATTATTGATGACAATAGAGACAACGATCGCAACGATGCGCTAGCAGGAGAACTTGCTTTTGACTTAATTGATAATTTTTCCTTTTCTGTGCTGAAAGTTCTCAATACCGATATTCGCGCTCAGTATGGTTTTCGCTATCGCCTTAACAATAATTTTGTGTTACGAGGTTCTAGTGATTTTCAAGATAACAGTAGAGCTTTAATTGAATTTGAATCTCGTTTTTAATCACAATTTAAGCCAAGAGTAGCAATATTTATTACTTATTTCTTAAAATAAATGTACTTATCTTGGTATCACTTACCTTACTACTTATAAATTTTATCAACTATGCCCAGTCTAACTTTTTACGGTACGCCCCAAAGTACCTATGTCCGAACTGTGCGACTGTTGCTAGCAGAAGCTAATATCAATGACTATGAATTAAAAGATATTGGTATTTTTAATGGCGATAACGAAACAGAAGCATATCTGGCTAAACATCCCTTTGGCAAAGTGCCTACAGTAGAAATAGACGGTATAAAAATCTACGAAACAGCAGCGATTACCTATTACATTAACCAAAAGCTAGCCAAGGGTAAGTTTGCGCCCCCAGACCTTTTGATGCAAACTAGAATGCTTCAAATTATGGCAATCATCGATAGCTATCTTTATACTCCTGCCGTTGGCACGATTGTAATTCAAAATTTGATTGTTCCCAGTCAGGGAGGTGAAACTGACCAGCAAGCAGTACAAAAAGCGATCGCGCCAACTCAAAAAGCTCTAGAGGCAATTGAAGATTTATGTGTCGGTAGTCCTTTCCTCGTAGGCAGCATGATTAGCATTGCTGATTTTTATTTAATTCCAATTTTTGTTTATCTCGAACAAACGCCACAGTTTGCAGCCATTATAGCCAACACGCCCAAGTTAAAAGCCTGGTGGGAGGAGACAAAAATTTTAGCCAGCGTTAAAAAGATTTGCGCCTAGAATCAGCAAGTATGTAGGGTGGGCATGGTAAAAAACTAGCGTCAAGACCGACTATTTAAATAATGCCCACCAATTAGTTAGCAAGCAAGTAAGTAGGGTGGGCAAACTAAAAACGAAGTGTGTCAATATACATTAAAAGTGAAACACTCGGTGTGGAAGCAAGGGATTAGCCGCAGCTTGCGCCGTGCAACGACGCATTTCCGCCGACCAAATTTGCCCACCGTATTAAGTAATCAGTAATTAGTTAATGAAATTAAGACTCAAAGATTTAGAGATCACCAGCCCTGTATTTTCGGCTTTATCAGCTATCCCCAAACGCTATACCAGTGATGGAGAAAATGTTTCCCCTGCTTTACAGTGGAGCAAAATACCGCCAGAAACTAAACAGCTGGCATTAATTTGTCACGATCCTGATGCACCATTACCTTGGGGATTTACTCACTGGGTTGTTTACAATATTCCCGCCGACATTACCGAAATAGAAGAGGCTGGGGGAGATTTATTTACCGCAGGGGTTAACAGTTCTGGCAGCAAAGGTTATACAGGTCCTGCACCGCCATCAGGACACGGTGTTCATCACTATTATTTCTGGCTTTATGCCTTGGATAAATCTTTAGACCTGAAGGCTGGATTAAATCGAGAAGAATTACTAGATGCGATCGCCGATTCTGTAACAGCACAAGCTAGACTAGTAGGAACTTATCAACGTTAAAGTTACCGTTAATTCTAGAAGAAGCAAAGACTCTTTCCCCTAGCAAAATGTACTAAATCTAATTAATTATTTACTGTGGCTACAACCAACGTCCCTCATCTTTTTAATGCTTTCGATCTTGGAAGTCTGTCTTTAAATAACCGCGTGGTTATGGCTCCCCTGACTCGCTCTCGTGCGGGTGCGGAAAGGATGCCTAATGCCTTGATGGCAAAATATTATGCTCAACGAGCGGGTGCGGGTTTGATTATTACCGAAGCTACAACCATTTCCCCACAGGCAAATGGTTGGCAGCATAACCCTGGAATCTATACAGCAGAACAAACTCAAGCTTGGAAACAGGTAGTTGACGCAGTACACGCCAAAGGTACACCTATTTTTCTACAACTATGGCATACAGGAAGATCTTCTCACAGCAGCTTTCAAGAAAATAATCAGCTTCCTGTTGCACCTTCTGCAATTAGACATGAAGGAGACGATGTTCACACAGCTAACGGCAAACAGCCTCGTGAAACCCCCAGAGCTTTGGAGACAGCGGAAATTCCTCAAGTTGTAGAAGATTACCGCGCCTCAGCAGCTAATGCCAAAGAAGCTGGCTTTGATGGGGTAGAAATACATAGTGCAAATGGCTATCTAATCGATGAATTTTTACAGTCCAAAACCAACCAGCGCACTGATAAATATGGTGGAAGTATAGAAAATCGCTATCGGTTTTTAAAAGAAATTGTGGAAGCTATTTTAACCGTATGGGATGCAGGACAAGTAGGAATCAGGCTTTCCCCCAATGGTGTCTATAACGATATGGGGTCACCAGATTTCCGTGAGACTTTTACCTATGTTGCCCAACAGTTAAACAGTTATGGACTGGCATATATACATTTATTAGATGGTTTAGCTTTTGGTTTCCACGAACTAGGTGAACCGATGACCCTGACAGAATTTAGAAAGGTATACAATGGAGTGTTAATAGGCAATTGCGGTTACGATAAGGAAACTGCCGAACAAGCGATCGCTTCTGGCGAGGCTGACTTGATTGCCTTTGGTAGACCATATATTAGTAATCCCGATTTGGTTGCTCGTTTTGCTAACAATTGGGAACTCAATCCTGATGCAGATATGGCTATCTGGTATTCGTTTGATGCCGAAGGTTATACCGATTTTCCCACGTATCAAGAGTCTAATTTTGTTTCAAGTTAATAACTAGGAAGAGTATTGAACCTACATTCGGCTGTTTCTAGAACATCAGAAACAATTAAAAGTCTGGCGCAGGGATAAGATAGTAGCGACGGCAAAACTTGCTGAAAAACTGCAAAAATATGTCGTCCTTATTTATGGTTCGATTGCTATAAATAATTTACAGTAGAGTTTTCATTCGATTGTGTAGTGGGCTGTTCTTTGAGAATTTGTGCTTTTAACCATTCGATTTCAAAGCGGAGATTGGCTAGATGACGTTGTAAAGCGATCGCTTGATAGGTATCTTCGTTATCTTGCTCAACAATTTGTGCTTCGCGATTCTCTAGACGTAATTGACAGGTCATCAAACGAGACTGCATCAGCTTAATTCGCTCCTTTGGTTCTAGTTGACTAAAGAAAAAGAATTTGATGATAAAACGAGAACGACTGTTAACCCAGCTTTCACGGGGATGCGCCAGCATTGCTTGTCGCCAGCGATCGCGTCCTGACTCAGTTATTTGATATATTTTGCGATTTGAGTCACCATCTACCAATTCTTGAGTTTGAATATATCCCTGTTTTTCCAGTCGCTTAAGCAGTGGATAAATAGCACCGTAATTGACGCTAATACAGCCACTCATAAATCTTTCTAACTGTTGTTTTAAAAGATATCCGTGTAAAGGTCTTTTGAGTAATAGACCAAGCGCAGCTAATTCCAACATTTTTGGTTACTGTCAATACAAACAATACTCAATATCAATATAAAATTGATATAATTGCTAAGAATATCACTTTGATATAGTTTGATTCAACGGCAACGAAATTGAATCGCTGCTGCCTGCTTAAGTTTCGTAAAATTTATGTCTCTCAGATTTTCCGCAACTAAATATACTTATCAATTGCCATATTGGTCGATCTTGATACCTGGAATACTATTATTGACAGCAGGTTGTGGTTTATTACCCCCTGGAGATGCCCAAACTGAATCTTCTAGTCCTCAAGAAAAATCTGTATCTGTCGATGTGGCAGTAGCTCGTCAAGGCTCATTAGAAAAAGATACCGAGTATGTGGGTACGACTTTTCCAGTACGAGAAGTTTCCTTGCGATCGCGCATTGAAGGACAAATATTGGATATGAACGTAGACGTAGGCGATCGAGTAAAGCAAGGTCAAATATTAGCCAGAATTGACGATTCAATCTCAAAAGCTGCTGTAACAGAAGCCGATGCGCAGGTTGCTGCCCTCCAGTCGGAAGTAGCCAGTCTTCAGGCAGATGTAAATGAAGGTCTGACTCAAATCGAGCAGGCAAAAATAACATTACGACAGGCACAGTCGGATCTTGCTCGGTCGAATCAGCTTGTTCGAGAAGGTGCAGTTACCCAACAATCGGCAGAACAGGCGCAAAATACCTTAAATAATGCTCAACAAGCATTAAAGTCGGCACAACAGCAAGTAGCCAATCGCTCATCTGCCGTGGTAGCTGCTCAACGTCGCGTGGCGGCACAGGAGGCAATAGTTATCCAGGAGCAAAAAAGGCAGTCATTTACCGTGTTGAATTCTCCTGTAACTGGTTCAGTCTTAGAAAGAGTTTTAGAACCAGGAGATTTGGCACAGATGGGCGATGAAGTGCTGAGATTAGGAGACTTTAGCCAGATTCAGGTACAGGTACAGATTTCCGAATTAGAATTAGCAGAGATTCGGGCTGGACAGACGGCGCAGGTACAGTTAGATGCTTTTCCCAAACGAACATTTAAGGGAAAAGTAACGCAGATTTCTTTAGCTGCCGATGCTACTGCTCGTCTGATACCTGTCGAGGTGACTATCCCCAACAGCGATCGCCGTATTGGTAGGGGGTTGCTGGCGCGGGTTAATTTTGGTCAACACGATAAAAGGGTAGTTGTTCCCGAAACAGCCGTTCAGGTGGCATCAGGAAAGACAAAAGAAAATAATTCCGACTCAGACACTGCAACCGTGTTTATTCTCCAGCGAGAGGGAGAAAATGCTATAGTTACAGCCCGCAAGGTAAAACTTGGCGATCGCGCTAATTCACGGGTAGAAATTCTGGCTGGACTAGAACCAGGAGAAGAATTTGTCGTGGCTAGCAGTGGCAATTTACAGGATGGCGATCGCGTTCGTCTTAGCTTTATATCCAAATCATCATCACCAAAATCTTAGTAAGGGCGTTTCGCGAAACGCCCCTTCATCATGAAAACTTCTCCTCCCTCCAATGTTGGTATCAGCACGATCGCTATTCGCCAACACATCGGCACTCTGATGCTAACTCTAGCAGTAATTGTAATTGGCGTATTTTTTCTGTTTAATATCCAAGTAGATTTGCTTCCCTCTATCACCTATCCACGCATTGGCTTAAGAGTCAATGTACCTGGCATTTCCCCCGAAGTTGCAGTAGATGAAGTAACTCGACCTTTAGAAGAAGGGCTGGCTGCTACTGAGGGTGTGGTACAGGTTTTTTCGCAAACTCGCGAAGGGCAGGTAAGTATAGACCTTTACTTTCAACCAGGGGGGAATATCGACCGCGCTTTAAACGATGCTACTGCTGCTTTTAATCGGGCGCGATCTAACTTACCAGATACAGTCGAAGAACCAAGGCTGTTTAAAGTCGATCCGTCTCAATTGCCCGTATACGAACTAGCACTAAGATCTCAATCATTAGATCCTCTACAGCTACGTGTGTTTGCCGATGAAGAACTGGCAAGGGAATTGGGAGTTGTCAAAGGTGTAGCGGTGGTAGACGTTTCAGGTGGAGTAGAAGAAGAAGTAAGGATTTTAATCGATTTCAATCGGCTTCAGGCTTTGGGCGTAGGGTTAAATGACGTGCTTACCGAATTAGAAGAAACTAATCAGGATATTTCTGGTGGGCGAATTCTGGGAGAGCTTAACGAACCTTTGACTCGTGTAGTGGGAAGGTTTGAGGATGCCCAGGAAATTCTCAATCTCTCTTTTGAAGTGGATGATTCTACAGCAGCAGAGACGGACAATAACTCAACATCTTCCCGTCGCGTATATCTACGAGATTTTGCCCAGGTGATCGATGGTCAAGCCGACCAGCGAGTTTTTGTGTTTCTCAACGAACAGCCTGCGGTGAAACTCAGCATTCAAAAGCAGCCTGAAGCCAACACGATTCAGGTCGTAGAAGGAGTCAAACAGCGAGTTGAAGAGTTGCGACAAGCAGGGATAGTTCCCGAAGATCTGGAATTGGTTGCTACCCTGGACGAATCGGTCTTTATTCGTAATGCCATTAGCAATGTTACAAATGCTGGTTTAATTGGTGCGGGGCTAGCTGCGATCGCCGTTTTGCTATTTCTCGGTTCACTCCGTCAAACGGCGATCGTCGTCTCGGCAATTCCTTTAGCAGCACTAGCAGCAATTATTTTGATGAAGCTGTTCGGCTTGTCTCTTAATGTCTTTAGCTTAGGCGGATTAGCAGTAGGAGTCGGGATTGTGGTCGATAACTCCATTGTCATGCTGGAGAACATCGCCGAGGGTGCGGGAATGACCCCAGGTAAAGATGCCAAGACGCGACTCAATTCTCAGCAGTTGATCGAGCAGTCAATCTCTAGCAGTCAAGAGGTTGAATCGGCTTTGGTTGCTTCTACCAGTACTAACTTAGTTTCCGTTCTGCCTTTTTTGCTCATTGGAGGCTTTATTTCTCTGCTGTTTAATGAATTAGTGCTTACAGTTAGTTTTGCAGTGGCTGCCTCAATCTTGGTAGCAATAACAGTAGTACCAATGCTCGCTTCTCGTTTGTTAGCGATCCGCAAATCGAGTAAGATTGGGCGTTTTTGGTTACTACAAGCCTTCAATCGTCAATTTGAGGCTGCTACCAGACGCTATGGCATAATGCTTAAACAAGTTTTGCGACGGCGGTTGCTAGTAATTGGCTTAACTTTCTTACTGCTGGGTGGCAGTAGTTTTTTAATTATCGGTCGAGTTCCTCAAGAGATTTTGCCTCGGATCGATACAGGGCAAGCGCAATTACGCGCCCAATTTCCTCCAGGAACTCCCCTAGAGACAAATCGCCGAGTTATGGCAAAAGTGGATGAGATTTTATTAGCCCAGCCAGAGACTGAATATGTCTTTACTACATCTGGGGGCTATCTATTTGGTAGCAACACTAGCGAAAATCCCTTGCGTGGCACTAGCACCATTACTCTCAAACCAAATACAGATGTTGAGGCTTTTGTATCGCGGGTAACGGCAAAATTCGATAAGCTAAATTTAATTGATATTCGTTTGCGGGTTAGTCCTGGTGAAGTGCGAGGCTTAATTTTAAACAACTCTCCAGTACGGGGTGCCGAAGTTGATATTATCCTCCAGGGACAAAATTCTCAGGCACTAGAACAAGCAGGACAACAGGTGTTAGATACCTTGGAACGACGAGCTACCTTATCCAGCTTTCGTCCTGATGCCGATCCCAGACAGCCCGAAATTCAAATTCGGCTAGATCCTGAACGTGCTGCCGATCTAAACTTAAATATTCAAGACATTGGCGATACTTTAGCAACAGCACTTGAAGGTTCAGTTCCCACGCAAATACAGAGGGGAAACCGTCTGGTAGACGTGCGAGTCGAGCTTAAGGAAGATTTTATTCGTCGTCCTTCTCAGCTAGAGCAAATCCCTTTATTTATCGAGGATAATAATAGCTTAGTTCGTTTAGGAGATGTAACGCGCATTGAAGAGGGACAGGCTCCTGGAGAAATTCAGCGCATTAACCAACGACAGGTGTTTTTAATTGCAGGTAGCCTCAATGAAGATGCAGACTTAGGAGCAGCTTTAATAGAACTAGAGCAAATTTTTCAAGAAATTGACCTACCAAAAGGGGTCAGTCGCCTTCCCAGTGCTGCTGCTCAAAGTAATCAAGCAATTCAATCTTCTTTCGCTGTTTTAGGCGGGCTGGCTGCTTTTTTAGTGTTTGTAGTAATGGCAGTACTGTATAATTCTCTGGTCGATCCTCTGGTGATTATGTTTACCCTGCCTCTAGCATTGGCGGGAGGAATTTGGGGACTGTTTCTTACCCAAACGGCAATCGGCATAACTGTAATTGTGGGTGCAGTTTTATTAGTCGGCATTGTGGTCAACAACGCAATTATTCTAGTAGAGTTAGCCAATCAGATTCGAGAACGAGAACAATGCGATCGCGCTACGGCAATTTTACAAGCTGCACCACGAAGATTGCGTCCTATTCTCATGACTACTATCACCACTGTAGTCGGGATGTTTCCCTTGGCATTAGGCTTAGGACAGGGGGGAGAGTTTTTGCAACCATTAGGTATAGTTGTCTTTTCGGGATTGGCATTAGCAACCCTATTGACTTTGTTTATTATTCCCTGTTTTTATATACTGCTACACGATTTGGTGGGCATAATTTTGGGTAAAAAGCGATACAGCGCGTCGTGGGAGTCTCCCCCATTGTAGCGATCGCTGACTGACTTTATCTAACTAGCGATCTCGTAAAAATAGATAAAAAGCTATAATTTAAGTACCCAAACAAGTACCAAATACTATGGAATCTGTTAATTACTCAGAATTTCGTCAGAATCTCGCTAACTATCTCAATAAAGTTGAAGACGATCGCCTTCCCATCGTGGTATCGAGATCTAACGGCAGAAAAGTAGTGGTAATGAGCTTTGATGATTATCAGACCAATGAAGCCACTCTATATTTGATGTCTAGTAAAGAAAATATTAGAGTTTTAGATGAGGCGATCGCTGAATTGGAAGAAGGTGGTGGAGTTGAAGTAGAAATTGAAGTCGGGGGATGCTGAACTTGTTTCAGCATATCCAACCGACTTGTTGAAAGTTGTTTTTGCCGCTTCCGCTTTGAAAGATTATCGTGACTTTGAGCAGAAAGACCCTAAAGTATTTAAGCGAATCAATCGTATTTTGAAAAATATTAAAGAAACTCCTTTTAGTGGTCTTGGCAAACCAGAACCTCTTAAACATAATTGGACAGGTTATTGGTCAAGACGAATCACTCAGGAACATCGTCTAGTATATAAAGTTACTGAAGATAAGATACTTGTGGCTCAATGCAAATTTCATTATTAAACGGCTTTAGTATTCCAAATATCTTCGCAATATTCTTGGATAGAGCGATCGCTGGAAAACTTACCTATCCGCGCTACATTAAGAATAGACATCCTTGTCCAATTTTCTCGGTCTTGATATGTCTGGCTAACTATCTCTTGACATTCGATATAGGATTGATAGTCGGCTAACAACAGAAAGGGATCTTGATTTAGCAGATTATCTATTAGAGGTTGAAATAGTTCATTATTTCCTTGAGAGAAATTTCCCGCAGCTAAAGAATCTATTACCGCTTTCAGTTCGCTGTTGTTTTTGTAATATTCGCGAGGATTATACTTTTGTGCCTTTAGTTCTTTTACCTCATCGCTTTTTAAACCAAACAAGAAAAAATTATCTTCGCCTACTTCTTGTCGTATCTCAACATTTGCGCCATCGAGAGTACCAATAATTAGTCCACCGTTAAGAGCAAATTTCATATTACCCGTACCCGAAGCTTCTTTCCCCGCCATAGAAATCTGTTCGGACAAGTCGGCAGCAGGATATACGTGATGTGCTAATTTTACGTTGTAGTCAGGAAGAAAAACGACTTTTAGGCGATCGCCTATATTTGGATCATTATTGACTACCTCGGCTACAGAGTTGATTAATTTAATAATCAACTTCGCCATATAGTATCCAGGTGCAGCTTTCCCACCAAAGAAGAAGGTGCGGGGAACTATATCTAGATCGGGGTTTTGTTTGAGACGGTTGTAGAGGGTAATAATATATAAAACGTTGAGATGTTGACGCTTGTATTCATGGATGCGTTTTACCTGGATATCAAATAGTGATTCAGGATTAACCGTAACGCCTAAATTCTTGGCAGTGTAATCGGTTAAATCTTGTTTTACTGCTTGTTTTGTATCTCGCCACTGTTGTTTAAATTCAGCATCGTTTACCAAGGGTTCAAGTTGCTGGAGTTGAGCTAAGTCTTTGATCCAGCTATTTCCTATCTTTGCCGTAATTAAATTGCTCAATCTAGGGTTGCTTAATACTATCCAGCGACGAGGAGTAATGCCATTAGTCTTACTATTAAACTTTTGGGGAAACAGTTCATAGAAATCTTTGAGAACATTTTGCTTGAGTAATTGAGTGTGTAACTCAGCAACGCCATTGATAGCATGAGAACCAACACAGGCTAGATGCGCCATACGGACGTATTTTTTACCACTTTCGTCAATTAAGGATAAACTAGCCAACTTCTGATTATCGTCAGGATATTCTTGCTTGACGCGATCGAGAAATCTGCGATTAATTTCATAAATGATTTCTAAATGCCGAGGAAGCAGGGAACCAAATAAACTTAAAGACCATTTTTCTAATGCTTCGGGCAACAGAGTATGGTTAGTATAGCCCAAAGTATTTTGCGTAATTTGCCAAGCTTTATCCCAAGCAATACTATGTTCGTCTATCAACAAACGCATCAGTTCGGCAACGGCGATCGCAGGATGGGTATCATTAAGCTGTGCTGCAAACTTGGTGTGAAAGTTATCTAAGCTCTCAGATTCGGCTAGATGGATGCGAATCATGTCCTGCAACGAACAAGAAACAAAGAAATACTGTTGCTGAAGGCGTAGCTTTTTACCTTTATTTAATTCATCGTTAGGGTAGAGAACTTTAGTTAGGTTTTCCGATACCACTTTATTATCTACCGCCCCGTAATAATCTCCTTGATTAAACTTGGCAAAGTTAAAAGACTTACAGGCTTCTGCTTTCCACAACCGCATCGTATTTACCGTATTAACCTGATAACCAGAGATAGGCGTATCGTAGGGAATTCCTTGCAGAATATATCCAGGTATCCAGCGCACCTGATAATTACCCGCTTCGTCGGTATAAGGTTCGGTGTGTCCTTCAAATTTAACCTCTACCGCATCTTCAGGACGAATAATTTCCCAAGGATTACCGTTTTGCAGCCATTTGTCGCTAGTCTCTATCTGCCAACCATCTCTTATTTCCTGCTCAAAAATACCGTATTCATAGCGGATACCGTAACCAATGGCAGGGACTTCTAAAGTAGCTAAAGAATCCATATAGCAAGCAGCTAAACGACCTAAACCACCGTTGCCTAAACCTGGTTCTGACTCTTGTTCGACCAGTTCATTAAAATTCAACTGCAATTCTTCTACAGCCTGCACCACGCGGTCATAAATATTCAAATTAATGAGATTATTGCTTAAATGAGGTCCGACTAAATATTCGGCAGAAAAATAGCAAACTGTCTTAACTTTTGAGTCCAAATAAGTTTGCGCCGTAGCCAACCAGCCTGGCATCAAGCGATCGCGTACCGTATAAGCCAAAGCCAGATAATAATCATTCAAGGATGCGGTTTTTGCTGATTTTCCCTGAAGATAAAATAGATTATTGGCGATCGCTTTTTTTATCGTCGCTATATCTAAACCAGTGCGATCCGCTAGGGTACGCGAAGCGTAATCGTCCTCAATTACAATTTGCTTCAATCTGTCTTGAGATAACGTCATTGCTTACTCCTAAAAAGTTTTTGGTATTTATCTATTGGAGAAAACAAAGTAGGAGACAAGCAGTATACTTGCTACTTGCTACCTGCTATTTGCTACTTCTTAACCGTCCATTCCCAGTTAGAAATTTCTGGCTTATCCATGCCGTGTTCTTTGGCATAAGCAAGGTTGTCGATAATTTGGTCTTTCATTCTTTCTCTAACGTGAGCAGCACGAGAACCCAAACTAGGAACGCGATCTATGACATCAATAACTAAATCAAAGCGATCGATTTGATTAATAATGGCAAGCTGGAGTGGAGTGTTAATATTGCCCTGTTCTTTATAACCCCGAACGTGGATGCGATCTTGATTAGTACGGCGGTAAGCAAGCTTATGAATCAACCAAGGATAACCGTGAAAGTTGAAAATTACGGGTTTTTCAGTAGTAAATAATGTATCAAACTCTTTATTGGATAAACCGTGGGGATGTGCTTCTTGCGATTGAAGTTTGTACAGATCGACTACATTAATAAACCTGACTTTAAGTTCGGGGAATTCCTCGCGCAAAATTGCCGTTGCTGCTAATGATTCCATTGTCGGAATATCGCCACAGCAAGCCATAATTACATCAGGCTCATCTGCCTGTGTGCCACAGTCATCATTACTTGCCCAATCCCAGATACCAATGCCTTTAGTACAGTGTTTCACCGCCCGATCCATGGTTAAATACTGTAGATGATTCTGTTTATCGGCAATAATTACGTTGACGTAATCCTTACTTTTTAAACAATGGTCGGCAACTGATAACAGACAGTTAGCGTCGGGTGGAAAATAGATGCGGGTAACATCAGCACTTTTATTAGTTACTACATCAATAAAGCCTGGATCTTGGTGGGAAAAACCATTATGATCCTGTCGCCAAACTACCGAAGAGAGCAGGATATTCAGAGAGGAGACGGGAGCGCGCCAGGAAACTTCTTTTTTGCAGATATCCAACCATTTAGCGTGCTGGTTAAACATCGAGCTAATTATGTGAATAAAAGCCTCGTAGCTTGCGAAGAAACCATGTCTGCCAGTCAACAAATATCCTTCTAACCAACCTTCTAAAGTATGTTCGCTCAACATCTCCATCACTCTACCCTCAGGAGATAACATACTGCCGTCTTCATCTTCAGGTAGATAATCTGCCAGCCAAGTTTTCTTACTAACATCGTAAATGTCCGCCAGACGATTAGAAGCAGTTTCATCCGGACCAAAGACGCGGAAGTTAGTCATGTTGTTACGCATTACTTCGCGCAAAAATTTACCCAGCACTCTAGTATTTTCTGCCTTAACTCCTCCTGGCTGGTCTATCGTTACCCCAAACTCTGTAAAGTCGGGCATTAATAGATCTTTACGTACCAAACCGCCGTTAGCCACTGGATTAGCACTCATACGGCGATCGCCTTTTGGGGCTAAATCTTGGAGTTCGGCAATTAAAGTTCCGTTATCATCAAACAGTTCTTCTGGTCTATAGCTTTTCATCCACTGTTCGAGGATTTGCAAATGTTCGGGGTTAGAACGCACTCCCTCTAGAGGCACTTGGTGCGCCCGCCAAAAGCCCTCTACTTTTTTACCATCTACTCTATCTGGTGCTGTCCAACCTTTAGGAGTTCGGAGAATGATCATTGGCCAACGAGGACGAAAAGCTTTGTTTTGACTGCGGGCTTCTGACTGAATTTCGCGAATTTTGCTAATGCACTCTTCCATCGTCGCTGCCATCTTTTGGTGCATTGTCTTAGGATCTGAACCTTCTACTACATAGGGAATATAGCCATAGCCACGAAAGAGATATTCCAGTTCTTCTGCGCTAATACGAGCCAAAATTGTCGGATTAGCAATTTTATAGCCATTTAAGTTTAAAATCGGCAGTACTGCACCATCACGAACGGGATTGAGAAATTTGTTTGAATGCCATGCCGTTGCTAAAGGACCAGTTTCCGCTTCTCCATCTCCGACAACACAAGCTGCAATTAAATCAGGATTATCGTAAACCATCCCGTAGGCATGAGAAATGCTGTATCCTAGTTCTCCACCTTCGTGGAGCGATCCAGGCGTTTCGGGAGTACAGTGACTACCAATGTAGCCAGGGAAAGAAAACTGTCTGAAAAACTTATGCATTCCTGCTTCGTCTTGGCTTTTGTCAGGATATACTTCGGAATATCTACCCTCTAAATAAACGGGGCCTAATACTCCAGGCGCACCGTGTCCAGGGCCTGCGACAAAAATACTGTTAAGGTCATATTTTTTAATCAGTCGATTGAGATGAATATAGGTAAAGCTGAGGGCGGGAGATGCACCCCAATGTCCTAATAAACGCTGTTTGATGTGTTTGGCTTTTAAAGGTTCTTTGAGTAAAGGATTATCCCGTAAATAGATCATGCCAATTGCCAAATAGTTACAGGCGCGCCAGTAGGCATCTATTTTTCTTAGTTCTTCAGAGGTTAAAGTCTCTTGTTCAATTTGCTGGGTATTAGTTGGAGTTGAAACCATTTTTTCTCTCTACTAAAGGACGCTATACATTCAATATAAACGATAATTTATTGATGAAAAATTAAAATAATAATCAGAATTTTACTGCCTTGCTCTCAACAAAATATAAATTTTTTTAGCCTTTTATTGCTTACAATGTCTCTATCAAAAGTCATAAATTAATCAAAACTTATTTAGCACAATTAGAACAAGTGTATGTCTTGTCTTTTGCTAAACTCGAACAAGACAAGACTCTCAGCAAGTTTAAAATATAATTGTACGATCGCAATTAATCGAATAAATTCGGGCGATCGCTATCAAAAATTACCTTTAATTTTAATCCTAAAGCCTAAAGGTTAATCAACAGTTAAGCTTAGGTTTATTTAAGCAACTTAAAATTTTTAATTCAGTATTATCTGTAACCTAAACTGCTGATAATTATTAATTAAAAACTTAACCAAAATGTCCACTAACATATTTCTGAGTTGATTCTTCTTGAGGATTATCAAAAATGTTCTCTGTGCGATCGTATTCCACTAAATAACCAAAGCGATTACCTGAATCTCCTGCTTCAGCATTAAAAAACGCAGTCATATCTGCAACCCTAGTAGCTTGCTGCATATTATGAGTCACAATAATAATCGTATATTCTTCTTTTAAATCGTGAATCAAATCCTCTACTTTACTAGTAGACACGGGATCGAGAGAAGAACAAGGCTCATCCATTAGCACCACATCGGGCTTGAGGGCAACCGCACGGGCAATACATAGACGCTGCTGCTGTCCTCCAGATAAAGATAAACCACTTTGCTTGAGCTTATCTTTAACTTCCTCCCAAATAGCTGCCTGTCTCAAAGACTTTTCTACTAAATCGTCCATATCCCCTTTATGACCATTAATCCGCGCACCGTAGGCAATATTTTCATAGATAGATTTAGGAAATGGATTGGGCTTTTGGAACACCATGCCGATTCGTCGGCGCACTTCTACAGGATCGATATTGTCAGAATAGAGATTCTTATCGCGGTAAATTACTTTACCTTCTACTTTGCAACCATCAATTAAATCATTAAGACGATTAAAACAGCGTATAAGGGTACTTTTCCCACAGCCTGAAGGACCAATCAAAGCCGTAACCTGATTTTTAGGAACTTCCATATAGACTCCTCGCAACGCAGCAAAGTCATCATAGGAAACGGTGACATCTTCCGCTTTGAGAATTATTTCTGTCTGCTGAGATTGGGTTTTTTCTTGTTCTTGAATAGGCATAATTTTTATTAGTTTTTAGTTTTTAGTTTTTAGTTTTTTAATAAACACTCTTGCGGGTTGCCCAACGAGAAATAACGCTAGCAATTAAAATCATCAATACTAAAATCAATGATGCTGCCCAAGCAAGCTCTTTCTGGCTTTCGTAGGGAACGGTTGCAAAGTTATATATCAAGACCGAAAGAGAGGGAATTGGTTCAAATAAACCATTAGGCCAAAACTGGGTAAATAAGGCAGTGAAGATTAAAGGCGCAGTTTCTCCTGCTGCACGAGCGATCGCCAGAGTTGTTCCTGTAACAATGGCAGGTAAGGCTGCGGGCAAAACTATTTTAAGTACCGTATGAAAATTAGAAGCACCAACACCCACGGATGCCCAACGCACCTCTTGAGGAACAATTTGCAAAGCCTCATCAGTGGTACGTACAATTATCGGCAGCATTAATATTGCTAGCGCAAAACCACCAGCAAAAGCCGAAAAAGTATTAGTCCGTAAAACGATCGCGCCATAGGCAAAGATGCCCACGATAATCGAAGGCACGCCACTTAAAACATTAGTAGCAAAACGAATCCAGCGAGCAACTTTTCTCGGTGCAAATTCTGATAGATAAACTGCTGCCAACACCCCAATCGGAATACTAATGGCAGCAGCAACACCAACTAAGATCAGCGTACCGACAATTGCATTAGCAATACCACCACCTTCTTGAAGGGCAGTAGGAGGCAATTCGGTAAACAAATTCAAGTTTAAACGTCCTGCACCTTTATAAATTACATAGGCAATTACTAATCCTAAAGGCAATAAAGCCAAACCCAGGAGAGAAAAAGCCAAAATGGTTAGCAATCTGTCAATAATGGTGCGAGGACGAGTACTAGAAGCCTCTAAAGCATCGAGGCTATTTTTTTGATTATGTGATGAAGATGACATGATTGGGTAGTAGGTAGTAGGTCGTAAGTAGTGATTTGTCCTGACCTATGTTTGTCTGTACAGGGAGTACTTTTGAAGCCGATAGTTCAATACTTTTTCACTTTCTGAATAATCAACTCCGCCAAAATATTAATGACTAAGGTAATAGCAAACAAAACTAGCCCTGCATACATCAAAGATTGTCTTTGTAAGCCACTGGCTTCAGGAAATTGGTTTGCCATCAAGGATGCAATCGTATTAGCAGGAGCAAGCACAGAGAAATTAAGATCGTTGCTGTTGCCAATGACTAGAGTTGCTGCCATTGTTTCACCTAAAGCTCTACCCAAAGCAAGCATTGTCCCGCCGATAATTCCCGAAAAAGCAGCAGGAATTAGGATGCTAAAAATAGTTTGCCAGCGAGTTGAGCCTACGGCATAAGAACCAGAACGGAGATTGTCGGGCAAAGAAGCCAAAGAATCACGAGCGATCGCTGTAATTAGGGGCAAGATCATAATCGATAAAATTATTCCCGCAGGAAACATACCTGGTCCAATGTAATTGGTTGAAAATAAGGGAAACCAGCCCAAATTATTGTGCAACCAAGAACCTATGGGCTTTAAAAAGGGAATTAGTACATATATGCCCCATAATCCATAGACTACGCTCGGAATTGCTGCCAGTAGTTCGACTAAAAAAACTAAAATACGACGGGCTGACCTAGGAATAAAGTTTTCACTTAAGACAATGGCGCAAGCCACACCAACGGGAAAAGCAATCAGTAAAGCAATCAGAGAACTAACCACCGTGCCGTAAATCATCGGCAAAATCGCATATTGTTTTTCGGGAGGATTCCAGGAACTGCCCGTCAAAAAAGGTAAGCCAAATTCTTTGATGGCGGGAACAGCTTCAAGCCCCACCTGAATGGCAATCCAAACTAAAACTCCAGCGATCGCAAAAGCAAAGGCAGCCGTTAGCCAAATAAAACCGCGATCGATACTTTTTTCTGTAGAAGAACGTTTTTTATTGTCTGTTTTTGAATTAACAGTACTAGAAGTCATGATTTTGTAAACGGGTTTTTAATTTGCATTTTCAATGGCTTTTATTAGTAAATTATCAATTGTTATCAAAATTGAAAATCTATAGTTGACAATAATTAATGATTTTCAAGTTTAAAAATTATTATCCTTCTTTTACGTCCAAGTATAGCTGAGAGTATTAAAAACATAACATTACCAAAATTATTCTTTTCTTAATTTGTTGTTAATTAAAATATGCTGTAGAACTATCTTGTCATTATTTAATAACTATATTTTCTGGTATTAAATCAATTATTTATTGAAAATTGAGCGATTTTTTTTATTTAATCTTGTTGAAACTCACAGTTCAAAAATAGTCTGTTGCGAAACTAGGGATTAGTAAAAGTCAAGCTCGATTTTAGTTGATTACTATAGATAGCTTTATAAAAATTTCAATCAAGGAACTACGGCAATCGATCCTATTTTTTTAGATATAGGTATTAAAAATTAAGTCGTTTATCTGCTGCATTCAATATATTTATTGTCAACTTTTGGCTAAAATTGAATCGCTCTAGTAAATAATTAGCGAGAGAACCTTTTTCTCCTCCAATTTTCAATGCTGTCAGTGGTAGGTTTTTGATTGGCGATGATATTAGCAATAATAAATATCAATAACAAAGCGATAGAACTCTACGCCTATCGCTTTGTTATTGAGTAGAAAAGATAAAATTATCCTAATTATGGAGTAGGCTTAACCACAGAAGGCATTTCTGGCGAAGCTTCTACTGTCTCCTCGTTCGACTTAAAGACAACCCGCAGCAAAGCAGGTGCAATAAAGGTAGTGGCAATTACCATGACGACAATTCCCGCTTCTAGTGATGGAGTTAAAACACCGCTAGATGCACCAACCGCCACAAACACTAAACCCACTTCTCCTCTGGGAATCATACCAACACCAATCGCCAACTTGTCTAAATCTGGTTGACCAAAAACAGTAAATCCTGCCAAAACCTTACCAATAATAGCCACAGTAATTAGAAAAGCAGCGATAATTAATCCTTCTCTATTCTCAGGATTGATTGGATTGAGTACGCCTAAGTTGGTTTTGGCACCCACCGCAATAAAAAAGATTGGCACTAGCATATCCGATACAGGCTCAACTAGACGCTGTAGTTCCTTGCGCCTATCTGTTTCATCTAAAACTAGTCCCGCAGCAAATGCTCCTAAAATTGCTTCTAGGTGAATTGCAGTTGCTAAGTATGCCATCACAAAAGCAAAGGTGAAAGCGGGGACTATTAAACCTCCACGAGTTTTTAAAAGCTCGACTACTTTGACAAAGCTTCTATTAAAAACATTACCTAATAAAATCGCCCCGACTAAAAATCCAGTGGCACTAACGATCAAATAAACAACGTTACCAACGTCAACTTCTCCCGTTTTGGCTAAACTTGCTGCCACGGCTAAAACAATTACCCCTAAGACATCATCCATTACCGCAGCACCTAAAATTATTTGCCCTTCTTTAGAAGTTAGCTGTCCCATTTCCGAGAGTACTCTAGAAGTGATGCCGATACTAGTAGCTGTCAGGGCAGCACCCGCAAAAATTGCAGGAATAGCAGAAATGTTAAAAATAATCATCAATCCCGCAGTACCCGCAGCAAAAGGAGCAATTACGCCAATAATAGCTACGGTTAGAGCCTGGGTACCAACCTCCATCAACTCTTTGAGGTTGGATTCTAAACCAATTTCAAACAGCAGCACAATAACTCCGATCTCAGCTAGCAAAGAAATTACTTCAGACTGGAGATGAAAAGTAGCAGCAGCATTTTCTGGATTTAAGTCCGAGGTCATCTGCAAAAACTGCATAATCAAGGAGTCGCCCGCTTCAATTCCTCCTTCAGGGAACACTAAAAGATGTAAAACGGAAACACCACAATGACACCACCAATTAGTTCTCCCAAAACTGAGGGAAAATCAAAAGCAGCGCAAATTTCCCCACCAAGTTTGGCAGCAAAATAGATAGTAACGGCACTAAGTAACACCCCCGCTAGGATAATTGAAGGATCGGCTTGGGCAATTTCTGTTGCTAATAGTAAATTTGAATTTGACAATGGAAATATATCGGCAAATGCTAGTAAATCGAGGGAATTTAGCAAAATCATCTGAATAGATTTGAACCGTAGTTAATATTTAATTAACTACAGGTTAATGAACCTAAAACGATTATTTCAGTGTATTTAACTACCTTGTTAGTAATAAAAACGACATTAATATTTACGATAGTTCTAACTGATTATTTAGCGATCGCCACAAGTAGTAAAAACAAAGGCTTAGAGCTTTTTGATAAATGCCGACAAACTATACTGAGCAAGCTTTAAACACTTAACAATATCTGGTGCGGATGTTACCACCTTGGCTTTTAGCTCTAGCTCAAGCTATTATTTAAATATATACAAAAGGTATATTTAGCTACAGAAAATCAAAAGGAGATCAGTTATTACTATCAACCGCAACGCAACATCTAACAATCAAGCTTGGAACAGCAAAAAATTTATCGACTTTAGTAGCAACTTAGGCAAAGCCTATAATCCAGGGCTAAATTCCGCTAAATCCAGCAAAAAAGCAGATGTTTGGACTACAGAAAAATTCATCAATATGAGTAGACATTTAAGTTCTGCCTATGGTGTAGACTTCTAAGACTGGTTCATAATTAAGGCAAAAAAGCGATAGTTAATCTTATCGATTAATTGCGAAATACAGAAAATAAAACGTTCATCCTCAAATTTAGTCAAGTAAATTAGGACGGAAGTAAGGAATAGCCCCAAGGAACGCGCCTCAAATCATTTCAGCTAAGGAGGCAAACATGATGAGATTGTTTAAATCGTTTTCTAATTACCAAAATAAAACTGTCGTCGAGTCAGTTAATCCTCAAACCGCAGCAGTTTTGATGTCCTACGGATTTTCTGGCACTAAAAATTCCGCTCGGCATAAAAGAGCAAACTAGTCAGGGCGATTTAGATGTAAGGGCGATTCGCGAATCGCCCCCACTAATGCAAAATCTAATGCAAAATCTGAGAGAGAAACTTTTGTAAACGCTCTTCCTTTGGATTATTAAAAAATTCATCGGGCGTAGTGTCAGCAACCAAACTACCATCTGCTAGAAAGATAATGCGATCGGCTACTTCGCGGGCAAAGCCTACCTCATGGGTGACGCAAACCATAGTCATTCCCGACTCTGCCAGACTCCGCATAACATCTAATACCTCTCTGACCATTTCTGGATCGAGTGCGCTGGTAGGTTCGTCAAACAGCATTACTTTAGGCTGCATTGCCAAAGCACGAGCGATCGCAACTCTTTGTTGTTGACCCCCAGAAAGTTGACCTGGATATTTATTGGCTTGATGGGCAATACCAACTTTTTCTAATAGCTGCATGGCATTTGCCTTGGCTTGGGATTTGGATAAGCCTCGCAGGTGAACTGGTCCTAAAGTAATGTTGTTAAGCACCGTCAGATGGGGAAACAAATTAAACTGTTGGAATACCATGCCCACTTCTCGGCGTAATAGTTCGATTCCTTTATTATTGTGAGCGATCGCAGTACCATCAATGGCAATACTGCCTTTTTGATAGGGTTCTAAACCGTTAAAGGTGCGAATGAAGGTAGATTTACCCGAACCAGAGGGACCCATTAGCACGACAACTTCACCTTGATTAATGGTTGTGCTTACGCCTTTGAGTACGTGAAAACCATTGTCATACCATTTCTCTACGTCACGGGCGACAATAATTGGTTTTGTTTCCAAAGTAGCCGTATTTGATGGGTTCGATCGCGGTTGAGAGTTAGTCATTTTTTTACCTTCGATATTGAAACAGTTTAATTTTGAAATCTTGGTTAGCGATTAGAATATTCCCACAGTAATTTGCTGACTAAAACTGTAGTAACGGTAATAAAAATCGGTTTAATAAACTTAGCTCCTTTTTTGGTAGCGAATGTCGAGCCAAGATAAGCACCTATAACAACTCCAACCGCGCCAGAAATACCTTCGGGGAAGCTAATTGCACCTAAAATCCAGAAAGATATGAGTGCAATAAGATTAGTCATTAGATTGATAACCTTAGCCGAACCAGTGCCACGCAGAAAATCTAATGACCAGATAGACACTAAGGCAAATACCAAAAAAGTACCTGCCCCCGGTCCAAAAAAACCATCATGAAAACCAATAATTAAGCCAAAGAATGCCAGTTTTATAATCTGGATTGAATTATGAGTTTGAGCGATCGCCATATCGGCTTTTTCTAAGCCAAAGTTAGGTTTGAAGACAACAAATAAAGTAATTGCCACCATCAATAAAATTACGATTGGTTCTGCCCAAGCTTTAGGTAAAAAATCAATCGAAAGACTACCAAACCAAGAACCAAAAACCGCTGGAATGCCCATATAAATACAGGCTTGCCAATCAACCTGCTTGGCTTGAGCAAATTTAAAAGAACTAGTCAGCACACCACAAGTTCCACAGAGTTTGTTAGTGGCGATCGCAGTTGCTACGGGTAAGCCACTAAAGATTAAGCCTGGAATCATAATCATGCCTCCACCACCAGCGATCGCATCTACGAAGCCAGCTATAATTCCTGTGAAAAAGATAACGATTAAGATCATTTATAGCTCTTGGCTTGTTTTCATCGAGAATAGGCTACTAGGCTACTTAGATTTAAATAGCAGTAGGGACTACTACTGGCTCTTCTACCGTTGCTGGTGTGCCTTTGCCTTTCTCCAGGCGATCGACTACGCCAGCACCGACACAATCACCCCAGACATTGACCGTGGTGCGACAGCGATCGAGAAACCAGTCAATTACCAAAATCAGAGAAACACCTTCAATGGGAATATTAACCGCCCGTAGCACGATTACCATTGTTACTAAGCCTGCTTCAGGAATCCCTGCTGCACCGATGGCTGCTAAAGTCGCCGTTAAGAAAATAACTACTATTTGACCAAAGCTTAATTCGATGCCGTAAATTTGGGCGATAAATACAGCAGCGACTGCTTCATAAAGAGCAGTTCCATCCATATTAATCGTCGCCCCCAAAGGCAAGACAAAATTAGCAATTCTAGAGGAAACATGATTTTTTTCGATGACGCACTCCATCGATAAAGGCAGGGTGGCAGAACTAGAGGCGGTAGAAAAAGCCGTAGTTAAAGCAGGTAGCATCCTTTTGATATACGAAAAAGGGTTGCGTTTGCCAACGAATTTTAAGATTAAAGGTAAAACTACCAAACCATGAATTAACAAAGCAATAATCACCGTAAAGGCATATTTACCCAAACTGGCAAACTCGCTCGCAAAGCCAGTAAATCCTCCAGCTTCCCCCAAACGTCCCGCAATTAAGGCACCGATGCCGAAAGGGGCGGTTAATAAAACCAAATCGATAATCTTCATTATCGCCTCGTTTAGCCCTTCTACCAGACGAATCACTCGTTCACCCATCTCCCCCAAGGTAGTTAAAACACCACCAAATAGTAGAGAAAAAATAATTAATGGTAGTACATCATTATCGACCATTGCTCCAAAAAGATTTTGGGGTAATAAACCAATAATGACTTCTTTGAGAACTTCGCCAATAGAGCTTTGTTCTTTCCCTTTTACTTTGTCGGCAATTGCCAAATCTATTTGTATTCCCTGACCTGTAGCTTTTGGCGTTACTGTTTTTCCTGCTGGATTAGTCCAGCCAGTTACCGTTAGGCTATTGTTTTGAAATTTATCCTGTGGAGCAATTGTACCGCGAATATCTTTTTGGTCTTTAAGAATCGCCATATAGCGATCGTCAAACGGTTTTTTGGCAGTTGCGCCATCAAGATTAATCGTGTTATTGCTTATGCTATAGTCAACATTTTCTAAAACTTGACCGCCTCTAAGAGCAATTCGATCTGCTTCAGTATCGGCAATTCCTGGCTGAATAATATTAACCAAAAGTAAACCTAATAAAACAGCTAACCCTGTGGTTATAGTGTAAAAAATAATTGTTTTACCGCCAATTCCTCCTATTTGACGAACATCTCCCAAACCTGTAATGCTAGTAATCATTGAGGTCATTACCAAAGGAATTACTAGCATCAATAAGGCGTTAATAAATAATTCCCCAATAAAAGAAACAGAAGTTCCCACTGTGGGAATTAATCCACCAATTAAGATACCGACAATGATTCCAATCAATATCGGTATTAATAATGATTTTTGTTGTGTTTGAGTCATTTTATGTAGTTAGTCAAATATTTTATAAACTGATTATCTAAGCAAAATACAGACTATGCAGTAGCTTTTGTTGCAATTCACTATAGATATAAATTATTGTTTATTATTTGTGTTGATTTGCTTTATACACAGATAAAAAACTTAACTGATTTAGACTTAATAATTGCTCCACAAAAAACTTACTAACTGACGTTACGCAATACAATGAAAGATCGATACTTTCAACAAGCGCGTGGAAGCAGAAAAATAAATACTACCTACTACCTACTTTTCACAGATTAATTAGTGCGTAACATCAGCGACCGAAAAATTTTGATTCTTAATGTCAGAGAGAAACAATTTAATCTTTTCCCTTTTTCCCTTAACCCTTTCCCAGTCTCAACCGATTAATTTGTTTCTTAGGAGTAGGAGTTACTACAATTTTTGTCTACTTATATTTTGCTAACTAGTAGCAGTAGCAAAATCTTTCGGCAGAGGTTCACCAAACCACTCTATAGACAATTGATTTAATTTCCCAGATTGTTTGAGACTGGTAACAACAGCATTTACCTTTTGTAAAAGTTTTGTATCCCCTTTACGAATACCAAC
The DNA here is from genome assembly GCA_965218345.1 of Waterburya sp. Taxonomy (GTDB): domain Bacteria; phylum Cyanobacteriota; class Cyanobacteriia; order Cyanobacteriales; family Xenococcaceae; genus Waterburya. The sequence continues at coordinate 990,757 of CBDCKS010000002.1, read as the reverse complement.
GTAACAGGGAGAATTTTTGAGGATAAATTTATTCTCAATTTTTTGGTCGGGATTGTCTTGAATTAATTTGGCTGCTACTGCATTTGCTGTGGCAATCAAATCTACCTGTCCCGATACTAATGCCGAAGCCGTCAAGCTATTGTTGGCATAGCGTTTTATGTCTACCTTACCTGGAGGCAGCTTGGAGATTTCCAGGTCTTCTAAAGAACCTTGCGCCACACCTACAGTCTGCCCTTTAAGATCGTTAAGAGAACTAATTTCAATATTAGGTCTGCCGTAAACCCCAGAGAAAAAAGGTGCATAGGGTTGGGAAAAGTCAATAATTGCTGCTCTTTCTTCGTTTTTGCCTAAACTAGAAATTACTAGATCGACCCTATCTGTCTGTAGAAAAGGAATGCGGTAATTTCCGACCACCGTGACAAGTTCTGCTTTTACCCCCAATCCTTTAGCAATTTGATTAGCTACGTCGATATCATATCCCTGAGGCTGCATATTGACTCCTACCCCCCCAAAGGGAGGAAAGTCAGCAGGTACGGCAATATTGATTTCTCCCGACTTTTGGATCTCTTCTAAAGTCTTTCCTGTCGATATCTGGGCAACATCTTCGCTTGAAACATCTGCTTGGGATTTAACTGAATCTGAATCTTCTCCCGAACAAGAAGCAATACTTACAGTCAGAAAAAAACTGGCAAAGAATAATGCCAAGGCTCTTTTAAAGCCAGTGGGAAACAATGCTTTGAGAAAATCCAAGGTCATGGCGATCGCTCTTAGTTAAGCCTCATAAGATAATTTCTTTTCTAAATGCTGACTCCAGATGGATAGGGGATAGCAGACTATAAAATAAATCAAACCTGCCAAACCAAATATCAGCAAAGATTGCAAAGTCACGTTATTAATCAAAGCTGCTGCCCTCGATAGTTCAGTAAAGCCAATAATTGAAGCTAGAGAAGTCCCTTTAATTACCTGCACTAAAAAGCCAACCGTAGGTGCGATTGCACTTCTTACTGCTTGGGGTAGGATAATTAGCTGCATTTGTTTTACATAGCCAAATCCAATTGCCGAACCTGCTTCCCACTGTCCTTGGGGTAAAGATTCAATCGAACCACGCCAAATATCAGCCAAAAAGGCACTAGTAAATCCTGTTAAAGCCAAACTAGCTGCTGCTAAAGGAGATAAGTTGATGCCAAACACCACCGAAAGACCAAAAAATGCCAAAAATAGCTGTAGCAGTAAGGGTGTTCCCTGGAAAAACTCGACATAGATAAAGCTAATACCTCTTAGCCATTTACTAGCAGAGATCCGCATCAGCATAACGATAAAACCGACAATACCGCCACCCACAAAGGCGATCGCACTTAGAATTAACGTCCACTTAGTAGCAATGACCAAGTTAATAAATATACGCGAAAGTGTAAATCCGTCCATAGCAATTAACGTCTATATTTAGCAAACTTAAATGCCCGATCTTCAATTAGAAAAGCCACCCCTTTTATCAGCCAGACAATTACTAGATAAAGCAATGCCAGGGTAAAATAAATCTCAAAGCTGCGGAAGGTGCGAGAGTTTAAATAATCTCCTGCATAGGTTAAATCTTCGGCTGCAATTTGCGAGACAACGCTGGTAAACAGTACAGCCAGAATTACTTGACCGATTAAGGCTCGATATATATTGGCTAAAGCTGGCGGAATAATGATGTAGCGAAATATCGCCAGTTTCTTAAAGCCAATCGCCATCCCCGCTTCCCATTGTCCTTTGGGAATACTTTCGACTCCAGCCCGCACAATTTCTGTAGAATATGCCCCAAAGTTAACCGCCAAAGAAAGAATTGCCGCTTGTTCTGCCGATAGCTTGATGCCTAGATTGGGCAGACCAAAAAAGATAAAAAATAACTGAATTAAATAGGGTGTGTTGCGAATCACCTCTACATAAGCCAAAGCGATCGCATTAAGAATTTTATTGTCAGAAGTGCGACAAAGTGAACCCAAAATTCCAATAACTAACCCAAAGGCGATCGCCAGGAACGAGATCTTTATAGTCAGCCAAGCTCCAGCCAGCAAGACATCGATATTTTCCCAGATTACGGAAAAATCAAATGTGTAGTTCATTTTCTGCCAAAAGATATAACTTTTGTTTGCCTGAATTACTTGTTTACCGTATACATTAGTTCCAATAAATACTGTATGGAAAAATACAGAGTGGCTATAGTCATCAAAAAAAAAGGGCGTTGCTGATTAAGTAATGTCGTACAAAAGATGACTGTTCGTAGCTCTAAGCTGTAAGCTCTAAGCTCTAAGCTTTTAAGAAATCATCACTACTTGATAAATAAGCTAAATATACTTTTAGCATTACACATTCAGCAACGCCAAAAAAGAAGAGGAATTACGCATCTGCCCCCTAAATCCCCCAAGATTGGGGGACTTAAGCTATATTCTCCCCCAGATTTGGGGGCAGGGGGGCGCAATTATAGCTCGATTCAGCAATGCCCTATTTTTCAGACAATTCTGAGTTATTATTCTTGGCTGACACTGCTAAATAAATACCAAATAAAACTATTGCAAACGCCAACCAATTCAGTAGGCTCAACTGTTCGGCAAAGATTACCATTGCTAAAATAGCTGCGATTACGGGAATTGCCAACATTGATACTGCCACAAACCCTGAAGAAAAGCCAGCCAAACTGTAGGTTAAAAGCCCTTGTCCCATCGCCTGAGAAACTAAACCCAAACCAACAACCGCTAACCAGCCAGTACTAGAAATCGGCAGTAATCGATCTTCTGTTAGCAACACCAGAGGCAACAGAAATAAACCCCCCGCTAAACTCGTCCACTGCATAATTATCAGGGTAGAAAACTGCACTCTTAATCGTTCTAAGCTCAAAATACTAATCGCGGAAAACATGGCTGCAATTAAAGCTGCCCCATCTCCAGTTAGACCACTATCTGCTACTTGCAAATCCTCAATACCAATAGCTACTGCGCCGACTATTGCAACTGCCATGCCGACTAAAAAACGTGGCGAAAATTGCTGACGCAAGATTAGCCAGCCAAATAAAGTAGTAAAAATTGGCATCATATTGTTGAGCAAAGTCGAATTGGCAATGCTGGTTTGAGTTAAAGACCATGCCCAAAGTGAGAGGGAAACAGCAAAACTAATGCCTGCTATTAATAACAAAGAGATTGCCCTACCCGTATACACAGGTGTAGGTTCAGACGGCAAATCTGGATCGAGATTGCTAGTTTTTTTAAAGTTGTTCCAAGTTCCAAAAGCGATCGCCGCAATCAACAGGCGATCGCAAGTGATGGCATTGGGCTTAATTTCTGTAGACGCGATCGCAATAAGAATGGAAGCAGAAGCAATTCCTAGTAGAGCGATACATAAAGCTATAGGTGCAATCCAATTTGCTTTTGACTCTAATTCTTTGCCAATTCTACCGAGCCGAAATTGGTACATTTAAAAATATTAAATAAGAAAGCTAAATACTTCATTTAGTTAAAAGTTAAATTCTAAAAATTGATGCGATCAATGATACATTTTGCTAAAAAGCTCGATCTTTAAAAGATTGAATGACCAAGAAAGATCAAAGTTTCGTTTCTATTTCTTCAATTTGAGCATATTTTGTCATGGCTTTAAGAGATTTTTTTCCCAACTCTGTCCGCTAATGCTATATTTCTGTGACAAAAAAAAGTTTGTAGTTTAAGGTACAGTTTTTTATATTAGAACTGTATACTGTATACGAATATTGACGTTAACATTGTCTGACGAAATAGATTTAGGGTGTGAGAAGTAAATTATGAATTTACTCAAATTTTTCCTTAAACAAAGTTGTGCCGTCTTTGGTTTTTCACTAATGCTTAGTAATATTGTCTACGCACAAGAGGTGAATGAAGATTTATCTTCTGACAGAAAAAGACCGACAGTCCTAGAATTGAGTAACTCTTTAGCTCAAGTCAACAATGTATTTGAATTGAAAGATGTTGCTCCAACTGATTGGGCTTATGAAGCACTGAGGAGTTTGGTCGAACGTTATGGTTGCATAGCTGGCTATAGCGATCGAACTTTTAGGGGCGATCAAGTTTTAAGTCGTTATGAATTTGCTGCTGGTTTAAATTCTTGTTTAAAGCAGATCGAGCGTTTGATTGCCCAAAGCGGAACAGTCAGCCAAGAAGATGTGGATACCTTAAACAGATTAACTCAGGACTTTGAAGCGGAATTAGCAACGATTAGAGGACGAGTAGATAATCTAGAGGCAAGAACTGCTTTATTAGAAGACCAACAATTTTCTACTACTACTAAACTTACTGGACAGGCCTTATTTGCTGCGGTTGGTGCATTTGGGGATGAAAAAGCTAATAGCAATGACTCGGTTGACGACCAAATCTTTTTTTCTGAAAGGGTGCGTCTAGTTTTGGATTCAAGTTTTAGTGGTAAGGATTTACTCCGAGTTCGTCTACAAGCGGGAAATACTCCCGATCTCAGTGACGCAACAGGTACGAGAATGACAAGGTTAGCTTTTGCCTCCCCTACCGATAATCAATTTATAGTCAATCAACTAGAATATCGCTTTCCTATTGGCGATAAAGGAGAAGCTTTTGTCGAAGCCTATGGTTTTCTCGATTTGTTTGTACCAACTCTCAATCCCCTCGATGGAGACTATGACACCGTAATTTCTGGCTTTTCTCTCCGTAGTCCCATCTATTTTCAAAGTGGTTTATCTGGTATTGGCGTTCAATACGATTTGACCGATTCGATTAATATCTCTGGTGGTTATCTGGCTGGTGATGCTACTGCCAACGATCCCAATACTGGATTATTTAATGGTCCTTTCGGCGCGATCGCTCAATTAACTTTTTATCCAACTGAAAGCTTTGCTGTTGCCGCAACTTATTTACGAGGCTATGACAACGGTAGCGGGAACGCACCGCCTGGGGGATTTTTCGGCAGTGAGAATGCCACCTCACCGTTTGGGGACAATATTTCGGCAATTCCTCCAGAAACAGCGGAAGAATCCAGTAATATCACCGCTAAACCAGTAGCTTACAACTCCTATGGCATAGAAACTCAGTATACCTTTAGTCCTAATATTGTTCTAGGCGGTTGGGCTGGTTTGACTCAAGCCGAAGCCAAAGGTGGAGTTGATGATGGGGCAGATGCAGATATTCTTTACTGGGCAGTAGTTTTATCTTTTCCCGATTTGGGCAAAGAAGGGAATTTAGGCGGTTTGGTTTTTGGTCAACCTTCTAAGGTAATAAACAATGATGTAGAAGAATTTGAAGATCGAGACACTTCCTATGCGATCGAAGCATTTTATCGTTACCAACTTAACGACAATATTAATATTACTCCTGGTTTACTAGTCATAACTAACCCAGAACATAACGCAGACAACAGCACCGATTATATTGGCGCAATCCGAACTGTCTTTGCATTTTAAATTAGGATGAATAGCCTTTCGTTTGCTTGATTTGCTAAAAATTAACCGCACAAACTTTAAGCAATTATATGTAGGAGAAGAAAGATGACCAACACAGAACTCAACAATGCCTCTGAAACTACAGTTTCCAACCCCAGTAATTTAATTTTGGGATTAGAAGATAATCCACCGTTTCAAACCGCCTTTTTGGTTTCTCTACAGCACGTCTGCGTGGTTTTTGTCCCTAGTGTAACCCCTGCTATTTTGATCGGTCGCGCCCTAAAATTAGATGCTGCAAGTATTAGCTACATTATTGGTATGACCTTATTTGTGGCTGGATTTGCTACCTTCGTCCAAGCTAGACGTATTGGCCCAATTGGTTCTGGTTTACTCAGCATACAAGGACCAAGCTTTGCTTTTTTACCACCTATTTTTAGCATTATTGCAGCAGGTAATGCAGCAGGAAGAACACCAGAAGAAACTCTGGCATTGATTCTGGGTGTAGGATTTTTTGGTTCGTTTATCCAAATTATTTTGAGTCGCTTTCTGCAATTTGCTCAGGTTGTTTTTCCACCACTTGTAACGGGAACAGCCGTAACCCTAATCGGTTTAACTTTAATTCGCTTTGGAATGTACGATATGGCGGGAGGAGATGCAGCTAAGGAATTGGGTGATTATGGCAGTCTTCGTTATTGGGCAATTTCTATTCCCGTGTTTTTTACGGTAGCTGTTTGTAGCGCAACCTCAAATCGCTATCTCAGAATGGGTTCGGTGATTATCGGTTTAATTGTTGGTTCAATTATTTCCGTCTTTATGGGTATGACGGACTTTAGCCAGTTGAAAAGCATACCTGCATTTAATATACCTATTCCTTTTAAGTTTGGTCTAGATTTTAATCTTGCTACCTTTATTCCCTTTGCAATTATTTACTTTGCCACTTCCTTAGAAGTTATCGGCGATATTACGGCTACTTCGATGGTAACGGGAGAGCCGATTAGCGGTTCAAAATATATCAAACGTCTTAAAGGTGGACTATTGGGAGACGGCTTTAATTCGTTTATTGCCTCTTGCTGTAGTACCTTACCGACGGTGACATTGTCCCAAAATAATGGAATTATTCAGCTTACAGGAGTAGGCAGTCGCTATATCGGCTTTTACGTTGGTGGTATTCTCGCTTTTTTAGGATTATTTCCGATTATTGGCGGAATTTTAACCGCTATTCCTGCTCCCGTATTTGGTGCAGCGATTATGCTGATGTTTGGTACGGTTGCGGTGGCTGGGTTTAGTATTCTAGGTGAAATTGAGATGACCAATCGTTCTTTGATTATTGTCGGTGCATCTTTAGCAGCAGGGTTAGGAGTAACTTTTGTTCCAGAAGCACTAGCAGGGTTTCCAGAACAGCTACGTGGAGTCTTAGAGTCAGGCATTTCTGTCGGTTCTCTTTGCGCCTTAATCTTAAATCTTGTTTTGCCAAAGTCAGCAAAAGATCGGATGCTTGAAGAGCCAGCGTCTTTAGAGCCAGAAACAAATCCCATTACCAAGTAGATGATTGATGGTTAGATTTGAGCCAATACAGTCTGGTTAAGCCCCCCAGCCCCCAACTTTGGGGAGCCAGATTCAGAAAAGTCCCTCAGACTTGAGCGACTAACCGAACAGTATTGAGATTTGAGCGATGAAAATCAAAGTTATCAATCCGAATACAACTGCCAGTATGACCGAAAAAATTGGCGCGATCGCCCGTTCGGTTGCCAATCCTGGGACGGAAATTATTGCTTGTAACCCCGATATGGGACCTGTTTCTATTGAAGGGCATTATGATGAAGCTCTCAGCGTTGTCGGCATTCTCGATGAAATTCGTCAAGGCGAAACAGAAGGTATAGATGGTTATATCATTGCTTGTTTTGGCGATCCTGGCTTATTGGCAGCACGGGAGTTGGCTACAGCACCAGTTATCGGTATTGCCGAAGCAGCGATGCACGCAGCAAGCTTTATTGCTACAGGCTTTTCAGTTGTAACTACTTTAAGCCGAACTAAGATTATTGCTCGTCATTTAGTTCATAACTACGGCATGACGCATCTATGTCGCCAAATTCGGGCGATCAATTTACCTGTTTTGAGTTTAGAAACAGATTCTGAAATTCAAACTCTTATTTTAGAAGAGTGTCGCAGAGCTTTGAAAGAAGATGAATGCGGGACAATTATTTTAGGTTGTGGTGGAATGGCAGATTTAGCTACTCTAATTGCCGATGAATTAGGAATTCCTGTCATTGATGGCGTGAGTGCTGCGGTAAAATTTATCGAAGCCCTGGTAGGATTGCAACTATCTACCAGTAAAAAGGGTGATTTGGCTTATCCCATTGCCAAACCCCACTTAGGTATACTTTCTGATTTTACTCCTCACAACCAATGAAGTGAATCAAGCTTGTGGGCGCGATCGCCCATTACCTAATAATTACAAATTTGCATTATCTGGCTCAGTCAAATCTGCGCTTTCTGGTGTAGCTTTCTCCTGTGGTAAAACAAGATTGAGCAATAATGCCATTAATGCCCCTGTAGCAATTCCTGAAGACAAGACACTCTTAGCTGCATCTGGTAAATTTTGAGCAATCTCAGGATAATACGCCACTCCTACACCAGCACAAAGGGACAGCATTACAATCATCGAAGAACGGCGATCAAAATTAACAGTATACAAAATATTGATTCCCGCCATTGCCACTGCTCCAAACATTAGGATTGTTGCTCCACCCAGTACAGATTGAGGCAGAGTATTGAGAACGCCACCAACAATCGGAAACAGCCCCAGTACAGCCAAAATTACTGCCACATAGTAACCGATATAACGGCTACCGACCCCTGTAAGCTGAATCAAGCCATTATTTTGACTCATCGTCGTGTTGGGAAACGTACTGAAAATCGCTGCGATCGACGAATTTACTCCATCTCCTAAAATTCCATTTTTTAATCTTTTGGTAAAAACTGGTCCTTGAATCGGTTCTTTAGTCACCATCGAGGTTGCAGTGATATCACCAATCGATTCCAGCATCGAAGCAACATAAATTACTGCCATGGGAATCAAACCGCCATAGTCAATGCTTAACCCAAACCGAAATGGAATAGGAACGTTGATTAGGGGCAGATCTGCTAATCCACTATAGCTTACACGACCCAGGAATAACGCCATAATGTAACCAGCTAGTAATCCGATCACAATTGATCCCATGCGGAGATATTGATTTCGACTCATGCTACAAATTACGATAATAGTTAAGACTAAAAGAGATAATCCTAAATCTGGCAAATTGCCAAACGTACCATTTTCTAAAGCCTCTGGTCCTCCTCCCATACTGACGATACCTACTTTGATCAGATTTAAACCGACGAGCAGCACAACCGTACCTGTAACTAAAGGTGTGAAAATCTTGCGAGCCACACCCAGAAATCGACTGAGAATAATTTCTACAGCAGCACCAAAAAGACAAACTCCTAGAGCCGTGCCTAGTGCCTTCTCAATCGGCTCTCCTCGCTCTAGAGAGGCTGTTCCCACAGCTATAATCGGCCCAATAAAGGAAAAACTAGTTCCCTGAATACTGAGTAGTCCTGAACCAAAAGGACCAAAGGTTTTACCTTGAAGGAAAGTTGACCATCCTGAAATTAGCAGCGACATCCCTACAATATAGCTGGTGTAGGTTGCGTCAACGTTTAGAGCTTTGCAAACAAATAAAGGAGGAGTAACGATGGGGACAAATACGGCAAAGACGTGCTGTAAAGCGACAAAAAGAGACTCCCAAAATGGCGGGCGATCATTTAAACCATAAACGAGGTCAAAACTAGACTCAGGAACTATATTTTCTGTTTTTTGCTCTGTTTCTACTGTTTGCGCCATTTTATACTCCGTTTTTTTGACTGAAAGGGCGCAGTTTTATTCCGCCCACAATATTACTTTTTCAAGATGGTGTAAGGCGGCTGACGAGAAAATTTATATCTCAGGCTATATAAGACATCAACAGCTTAATTACCGCATCTATCGATGACAAAGAAGCTGTCTCGTTGGGAGTATGGTATTCAGTGGAGGGAATTTGCAGAGTAGTACCGTTGATCTTTCCTTCTGTGGCGGTGGCTAGTCGCCCTAACTCAGTCCTTCCTAATGAATAAGATGTATTATTTATTTTGTTTTGAGCTTGGATGTAAGCATCTTTATAAGAATAAGAGATTCCCATTTCTTCGCACCTTTGCGCTAATTCGGCAGTTATTTCGGTAGCAAAAAAACCGCTAGCATCTTGATGGCGTAACGTAACCTGCTGTGCTTCTGCTGCTTCGCGATTTGGATAGGGGCTAGTATCTAAAATTATTAAACGCTGGGTGGTTAGCCGCTGCCTTTGAAACCAAGAAAGAGCATAACGCCAGCTTTTTCCTGCTTCCTCTTGAGCGGTAAACATTGCTGTGCCTTGAAAACCCTGCCTAAATAGATAGATTATCATAGCTGCGCTGACTACATTATCTATTTGAGCAGAAATACAGCCATTGTCTACCTTTAAACGATCTAAAAAAGATATTGGTGTGCCTGGCTGCACAAAATCTAAGCCATCTAACTCAAAAATTAAATTATTTCTAGCGGGGCAAATATAAGAATTAGTAATGTGTCCCTGACCTAAATACGTTCCTGTGTAGGGTAAATGTGCCTGTACTGGCTGTCCTTGAAAGCGATTTTCAATTGTGTGCATCATCTGTTCGGAAACAGAATCTCCTGTCAAATCGCTGCGATTGCTGGCAATAAAAGCAGCATATTGAAATTCATTAGCTCCAGTACATAATAATCCGTGGCGATCAATGTGTGCCGAGAGAATCAAGTCGTGAGGCTTGTTACCCTTTGCTACTAATACACCATGATAATATTCTACTTTAACCCCAATTTCTTCTAATTCTCGACTGAGTACGCGAAAAAAAGAATCTTCGCAGCCAGTAACTGAAGGTTCACGAATTAACAGGCGCAAGATATTTAAAAAACTATCTAGTTGAGGGTAGCTGTCTATAGCTGCATCAGCTTGGGGAATACTTTTGGTGGCAGTTAGATTAAAAGCGTTCATAAGTCTGACTTTAGCGCATCTTAAAGAACGAGATTAGATTATGTCTTTAAGAATACAATTCTAGTTATTTGTTTTTCAGTACCGTTTGATACCAGATTGATAAATTAAATTCTTTTTGTAATCTTATGGGCGATCGCTTTTACCAGAAAAACTAAGATTACTTAGATAAAAGCTAAATTAGATTGATCGATTTGAGCGGGTTCAATATCAACTAGTATGGCTAAATCCGTTCCTAAAGCATTAATAATAGTATTGTCGCCATCGGCAGAAAAGCTCAAACTATCAAAACCCAGACTAGTATTAGCCAAACCAATTACGTCACCCTCTGCACTATTAAAGTCAGTAATCGTATTTGCCGTTGTAGGTAAGTTTGCTTCATCTGTCAAAATCCAAAACTGGTCGGCATTATTACCTCCAGTAATTAAATTATTGCCTTCCCCCATACCAACAAAGAATATATCTGCCCCAGCATCACCTACTAAACGATCGTTACTACCAGCTAATAAAAGATCATCACCCTCACCTGCATAGATACGATTATGCCCAAAAGCTTGAGAAGTATCAATTAGATCGTCACCGCTACCAGTAAACAAAATATCGTTATTGCCGTCAAAGTCGCTGTTTAAATCCGCAGCATCGATTAAATCATTTCCAGCAGTGCCAAAAACCGATTCTATTTCAGTATCGGCTTCAGGAATGTTTTCTAGATCGGAAAAAACCTCATCCGCATCATAATCAAGATTATCAAAGCTGGGGTCTAAAGATACCAAAACGTTAGGGGGTTCATCAGGAATAACATTAATTTGTCCTTGAGTATCTCCTGGGTCAGATTCGGTATCAACATCTATATGTAAAGGTGTTTCAGGTGAAAAGTCTGGTTCGCTAAGATTGATAGCTGCAACCAAGTCCCAAACTGGATTAGGATCGTTGTCGCTTTGAATTACTTCTAAGGCATAATCTAAGAATTCCGCAGCAATAATGCTTTCTGGCGTTCCTGTATCTAACCAGGCTTGATAATCCTCGCGATCGAATTCAATGTTGCTGGTTGCATCCAGGGGCGTAAGCTGTATTTTCAGTCCTTGTTCTCCTGCGTCAAATACTTCCTGTGCCGCTACGGGGTCAATCCAAATATTAAACTCGGCAACGGTATTAGTCGAGAAAGGCGGTTCGGGAATTACGGGTAAATTACCTTCGATAAATACTGCCCCGCCCATAATCTGCACCACCTCAATATTGTCAATGATGCTAGGATCGCGACGTAAAGCCTCGGCGATGTTAGTTAGGGGTCCTGTTGCTAAAATTGCGACTGGTTCGGGTGAATTCTTAACTGTTTCAATAATTAAATCTGCTGCGTCTTGGGTTTTAACATCTGGAACTTCTTCTGGCAAAGAGACATACGGCGACCAAAAGGTGTCAGAAGCCTCGCGGATAAAGTCAGGAAATTCGTTATTGCCTTCAATCGAAGTTGACTGTCCTACGCCGACAGGAATATCTAAATCCCCCAAACGATCTAGCATTCGTAGCACGTTATCATCAAAAACTTCGGGACGGGCAATTCCATTAGAGATGGTAATAGCTTCAACATCAAACTGAGGATTAGCCAGCATATAGGCGATCGCCGTCATGCCATCTTGGCTACCGTCGTCGTCGATGATTAGAGGAGTTGGGGTGATGTTTTCTGTAGTCATAGGGAGTAGAGAGTAGGGAGTAGGGAGTAGGGAGTAGGGAGTAGAGAGTAGGAAATAGGAGCATTTAAACGTCCTTACTAGAAGCCGAACTGCATTCGTAGATTGCCCACATAGATGTTGGGATTATCTTCAAAATTGTTGGGATTGGTGATTAAATAGAAAGCAGGAACTAGAGCAATGTTGTCGTTGACGGGATAGTAATAAGTTGCCTCAAACTCATACTGCGTTCCGCCATCTCCCGCACCAGAAACTAAAAATTCTTCGCCATTGATAACGTCAAAAGGAACTAGAAAAGAAAGGCTACCCAACGCTCCTTCTTTAACCAAATCGGGAAAAGCTAAACCTGCCTGAATTGACTGAACGTTTACGGTTCTATTAATTGGTTCTAGGGTAATGCTGGCGTAGGTATAGCGGGCAAATATTCCTAGTTTAGACGCGATCGCCCAATCAAAATTAAACCCAAGAGTGTGGGAAAAGGAATCATTTAATCCTCCATCATTGGGATCGACATCCAATCCCGCCCCAGGTCCCGCATCCGCTAATCCATTTTGTAGCGGTTCCCCCGTTACTCCGCCAATCACGCCACCGACTACGTTTACGTCTGAACTAAGATGGGTGTAGTTATACATCAGTCTGGTATTAACTGTCTCCGTGGGAGAAAAAGTTAATTCTGCGGTGCTAGTGTTTGTACCGCCAAATACGCCTTTTTTGGGGTCGCTGGAAGTATTAAAGGGTGGACTAGGCAGAAATTCTGTGGACTCTCCCAAGTAGCCGATATTAAGCTTGAATTTATCGTTAATGTCCCATTGCACTACTGCGCCAGAACCGCGATCGATTGCATTAGATAAAGTACTGCCGATAGAATTAAAGCTGCTGGCACCAGTAAGAAAGTAAGTGTAGGCGTTTTGATCGAAATAGGCATACCAGTTAATCTGAGGACCAATCACAAACCGAAACTTATCGCCAACGGGAAAGCTATAGGATAAGTCGTGAATTACAACCTCGCTGTTGCCTTCCCCCTGAACACCTGCGGTTTGATCGGTAAAGGGTATGCCAAAGGTATTGTATGTCCCAGCCGAGGCAAAAACGTTTGCGGGAGAATCGCCATTACCGACAGCCAACCGAGTAGTTAAGACATCTTCTCCTGTAAATGAGCTTTCAAAAGTCAGCCAAACTAAATCGCTAAAGGTAATTTCGGGGTTGTCAGTGACTTCTTGTACTGTTGGTTCACCCGTCGCAGGATCTCTGCCTGGGGGTCTAATTACCGAGGGGAGACTTAAATCGCTAGTTTCTACTTGAACATCGCCGTCAGCAGCAGCACCAGTTATGTTTAACCAAACCGAACCAGCTAGTTTGGTTGTGGTAGAGAATTGATTGTCTTCTAAAGTGGCAACTTTATTCTCTAAACCATCGACTTGACTCTCAATAGCTGCTAATTCGGCTGCAAACTCTTGATTTAGTCGCTGTATGGTGTTTAAATCTTCCCCTGAAACTGAATTAGAAGACGCAATCAATCGCTCTATTTGATTTAGACAAGAATTTAAACCCGCTGCAAACTCATAACGACTCAGAGGCTGACTACCAAGATAGGTCTGGTTAGGAAAACCTGAGATACAGCCATAGCGGTCTACCAAAGAGCGTAAAGCTTCGTAAGCCCAATCAGTCGGGGCAATATCTTTTAATTGGTTAACGTTAGTTATCTGTTCCAATCCCTTGGTAGTTTTTGTCTCAGAATTTAGATAATTATTGTCTATCGTCCCATTTTTAATCGTCTCAACTCCAGTAAATTGATTGAATTCTGTTCGATTTTTGCGATCGCCTAACAATTCTTTCGCTTCTGAAGCTGTTGCTAATTCTCCTGATAATTGCCAAATAAAATTGCTGAGTATAATTAGTATTATGTTATTAAATACTTTGATTATTTTGTCCTCATTAAAATAGCATTGCCTTATCATGATTAGAAAACGCATTTTAACTTTTCACACCATTAATATTAAATTAAAGGCTAATTTATCACTATCACCAGTTAGTAAATGTATTTCAAGATACTAGTATTATTATTATCGAGGTAAAAATATAATCTTGTCAGGATATCAATAGATGATTTGATTTGTTGCTAGTGCTGACACTACTTTTCTAATACTGATTTGTATGTATGCTTATTATTAATATCTGTCAATATATCAGCGGAAATTGTAATACTTGAAAGCTCTTAAGAAAGACACTCTGAACCAGTTAAAATTGAGCTAGCTTTACCCCGTTTACTATTAAAATTGACCGCAATCTGACTACTAGGTAAAAAATACGATCGCCGATAGGCATTATGAGAACTAAGGACAATTATTGGAACGAATTTAATTTTTATACTGTATGCAATGATCCAGAACTAAAAATTTATTGAAGATAGCTTTAAGTTAACTAACTATCTAAAACGAGGTATTTATCATGAGTCGGAAATCATCACCAACTCCGACCAAATCGCCCCCTGATTCTGATTCATCATCCAACTCAGGTGGTATCGCTGGGTTTTTTGAATTTGAACGGCTAAAAACTAACTTTCGTACCGAAGTCCTGGCGGGGGTAACGACTTTTGTGACGATGGCTTATATCTTGGCGGTAAACCCTGATGTTCTTTCTCAAGCCATCTTTTTACAGGAGTCGGGGGATCTATTTGGCGAACTAGTATTTGCTACGGCAATTTCGGCAGCGATCGCAACTTTTATTATGGGCATCTATGCCAAATATCCTTTTGCCCTCGCCCCTGGTATGGGAATCAACGCCTATTTTGGTGGCTATATTGCCGAAGTTTGCTCTGTTATCAAATCAATATTTTTAACCTCTATCAAAAAATCAATAATTGGTTTAGCGTGAATATTTGGTATGGCAGTGCTACCAATATGGTGAATAAATACTAGGTTTTCAGCTAAAGCTGCTATTAATTTCTGAGACTCGGCATTAAATGCTTTTTTCCATTGGGGATTATAGGGAACAACTTCTACAAACATTGAATTATCAATTGAGGTTGAACTTAAGTATCTATTTTTTCTATAGCAAATTTTATTTTCTTTTAGGATATAACCAGCTTGAAAACAACCTGGTCATTCTGGGCATGGCTACATAGGTCATTAATAATACTAATATTGCAGTAATAATTAAACTTCGTACCAACCAATGTAAATGTAATAATTCTAGTAAAGGTACTAGGGTTAGACTTGCCAGTTGGATTAAGGGAAAGAGAGTTAGCAAAGTTACCGTTGCCATCTTGTAGCGTGGCGGGGGAATGATTCGTCTAGGAGAAGGTAAAGTAAACCAAGTCTCTAAGCCTGTAATCATCCTAATTCTGGCTGGTTCTAGACGCAAACTTTCAGCGCGGGCTAACCACTGACGGCGACATTCTGATTCCTGCCAAGTCTGCAAATTACTGATACGATCGAATTTAAAAATAATTTGATATTCGTTGTCTTCAGAACTACTCGGACGAAAAACATTAGCACCTAAATGCCCTTCAAAAGTCATAGCGGTCGCGGTAATACCAGAGATAAACTTCTCAAATGCCTCTTCGCATCCTGGTTTAACTCGTCGTGAAATAACAACGGTGACTGGCGGATCGACTAGGTGATCGTGACTCATTCCCTTGTTTTTAAACTTTTAGATTAAGTGAAATCGGGGTCGAAACTGTAATTTTATGACAAATAATTTATTATTAGTAGCCGAGGATACATCTTTATTTATTTTGACTGTATACAGTATGCAATATTAAGTAAATAATTATCAATGACTAGGTTTTAGCTTTATGCTAGTCACAAAAGAAGAAATATTCAAAAGGTTTTGGTATCCTGTGATGCCAACCTCACAAGTATCAGAGCAACCTCAAGGATTTGAATTATTAGGTCAAAAAATTGTCTTGTGGTTAGATGACTTGGGTCAACCAGCAGTGGCAAGCGATCGCTGCTGCCATCGTTCGGCACAACTATCAAAAGGAAAAGTGATTGACGGCAATATTGTCTGTCCCTATCATGGCTGGCGGTTTGACGGAGAGGGAATCTGCGTCAAAGTTCCTCAGCTAGAAAATAGCAGCCAGATACCTAAAACTTATCAAATAAATACTTTTCTGGCTCAAGAACGTTACGGATATGTGTGGGTATGCCTGGGTGAACCTTTAAGCGGAATTCCTGAAATAGCTGAAGCCAAAGATCCTAGTTTTCGTTTGATTCCCGAATTTTATGAAACTTGGCACTGTGCAGGCTTAAGAGTGATGGAAAACGAATTCGACCTTGCTCATCCTACCTTTGTCCACACCACGACTTTTGGTAGTGAAGCTCATCCTATTCCTGATGCCATAGAAGTGAGAGAAACTGAATACGGTATTACTGGTACAGCTACTTTGGGAGTGGTCAACCCCGAACAGCAGCAGAAAAATCTTAAAATGGATGAAGGAATAACTACCAGAGTTTTAGATTTAGACTGGTATTTACCCTTTACCTGCAAGCTGAGGATCAATTATCCTAACGGCTTAGTCCATATCATAGTTAATACCACGACACCAATTAACGATTCATCTTCGCAAATAGTGCAGTTTTGTTTACGAAATGATACCGAAGCTGACACAAAAGCAGAAGACGTGGTGGCATTCGATCGGGCAGTGACCTTAGAAGACAAAGCTGTATTAGAGACTACTGATTATGATGTGCCTCTGGATATAAAACTAGAACAACACATGATGACAGATAAGCCAGGAATTTTGATACGGCGAAAGTTGAGCAAGCTTTTGGCAAGTAACAAGTAAAAGATAGGGGTAGAACGGTCGTTCACCCGCACAGCAATGAGTATTAATCAAGACGTAATCGATTGCCAGGACACAAATAAGCCTAGAGGTGAACCGCCTCGTAGGGGTGGGCGTGCGATCGCGAAGCTAGAGCGGGCGGAAACGGCGAACTTGCGAGACACTGCATTGGGCGGGTTGCCCGACTTGAAGCAAGTGTCGAGGGCGTTTCGCCATGTTCCACGCCCGCTAGAAGGCATCGCGACTTATTTTGAATTTGATCGCTGTCAAACCAATTTTCGTACCGAGATCGGAGCTGGTATTACTACATTTATAACGATGGCGTACATTTTGGTAGTTAACCCGTTTGTCGGACTCGAAGGATCGTTCGTCCCTAATAACCAATAACTAATAACTAATAACTAAATTATGGTACAACCAACAAATCAAGAATTAACTTTAGAAGAAGATATTGCCAGGGAAACACCTGCTTCGATTGAAACCGACTTAATTTATGGCTTAGAAGCTCGTCCGCCGTTTGTCGAATCAATATTTGTGGCATTACAGCACGTATTTGCCTGTTTTGTCGGTATTATTACCCCTGGGCTGATTATCTGCGGGGCGTTAGAGGTGCCTCCTGCCGATACTACTTTTGTTCTTAGTATGTCTTTAGTAGTCTCAGGTATTGCCACTTTTATTCAAGCCAAAAGGTTTGGACCCGTGGGTTCTGGTTTATTAAGCATACAAGGAACAAGTTTTGCATTTTTGGCACCAATTATTGCTGCTGGTTTGGCAGTAAAAAGTACTGGAGGTTCTGCCACAGATGCACTAGGTTTGATTTTTGGACTATGTTTTTTTGGAGCTTTAATTGAAATTATTATAAGTCGTTTTCTACACCTGGCAAATCAAGTAATTACACCGTTAGTTACAGGAGTAGTTGTTACTTTGATTGGTTTGACCTTAATCAAAGTTGGTATCACTTCGATGGGTGGAGGAGTAGTAGCCCAAGATAATGGAACTTTCGGCAGTTGGACTTATTTGGGTGTTGCTCTGTTGGTGTTGGCGGTAATTGTTGCCTTAAACAGTCTCAGCAGTAACTTTTTACGGATGTCATCAGTAGTTATTGGTTTGGCTGTAGGCTATTTAGTTTCGATTCCTTTGGGATTAGTCGATTTTAGTAATTTGTCCCAATTGCCCTTAGTTGCTTTGCCGATACCGTTTAGATATGGCTTGAAATTTGATTTTGGAGCGTTTATTCCCTTTGCTTTTTTATATGTAATCACTGCCATTGAATCAATTGGCGATTTAACTGCAACCTCAGCCATTTCTGGCGAACCAATTGATGGTCCAATCTATTTTCGTCGGCTTCAAGGCGGGATTTTGGGAGATGGGATCAATTCAATGATTGCTGCTTCTTTAAATACTTTTCCTAACACTACCTTTAGTCAGAACAACGGCGTAATTCAGCTTACTGGAGTAGGCAGTCGCTATGTAGGTTACTTTATTTCGGTAATCTTTGTCGTTCTCGGTCTTTTTCCCATTATCGCGGGAATTTTTCAGGCTTTACCTCAGCCTGTCTTAGGTGGCGCGACAATTATCATGTTTGGGACTGTGGCAGTAGCAGGAATTAAAATTCTGTCGATGGTCAATTTAACTAAGCGTAATTCAATTATTTTGGCAGTTGCTTTCAGCATGGGCTTGGGAGTAACTTTTGTTCCTGAAATTCTCGACGCTTCACCCGATCTAATTAAAAGTGTCTTTTCTTCAGGTATTTCTACAGGAGGTCTTACTGCTTTAATTCTGAATATGGTTTTGCCAGGCAGAGAGTAATAAAGAGATGAGGGATAAAGAAACAGGGAGAGGCAATTTTCTACTCGCGATAACTGATAACTGATAACTGATAACTGATAACTGAGGAATATGTACCAACTTAAAGCAATTGTGATTGGCGCAGGAATGGCTGGATTAGCTACTGGTATCGCTTTGCGCCAGGCGGGATACGAGGTGGAAATCTATGAGAAGACTACAAAACTTCGTCCTGCGGGGGCGGGGATTTCTCTATGGTCTAATGGAATTAAAGTTCTGAATAAATTAGGACTGGGTAAGGAAGTTGCTGCCATTGGCGGACAGATGAACCGCATGGAATATCGTAATCTTCAAGGAGAGGTTTTAAATGATGTCAACTTGATTCCTTTAATGGAACAGGTAGGACAAAGACCTTATCCTGTATCCCGAACCGATCTACAGCAGATGATGCTGAACGCCTTTGGCGAATCGGATGTAAATATGGGAATGCGCTGTGTGGAGGTTAAACAAGATGCCGAAAGTGCCACAGCTATCTTTGAAGATGGTAGTACTACCACAGGGGATGTAGTTATTGGTGCAGATGGGATTCACTCAGTAGTGCGTAGCTATCTTGCTGGTGGAAAGATAGAATCTCGCTACGCAGATTATGTTAACTGGAATGGTATAGTCGAGGCTAGTCCCGATTTAGCAGAAAGTGATGTTTGGGTAATTTATGTTGGGGAAGGAAAGCGCGCCTCGATGATGCCTATAGGGGGCGGACGTTTTTACTATTTTATGGGCTGTCCCAAACCCCAAGGGACAAAAACCCCTCCAGAAAAAATTAGGGCTGAACTAAAGGAGACTTTTGCTGGATGGGCGCAACCAGTCCAAAATTTGATTGAAAAATTAGATCCCGAACAGGTTAACCGCCTTGAAATTAGCGATATCGATCCTCTTCCTAGTTTGGTTGAAGGTAGAATTGTCCTAGTAGGAGATTCGGCACACGCTACTACTCCCACTTTGGGACAGGGAGGCTGTCAGGCGATGGAGGATGCAGAAGTTTTATGTCGCTACCTGATAACAACTAATATCAGCGTATCAGATGCTCTCAAACGATATGAGGCAGAACGTAAAGAAAGAGTTGCGAAGCTGACTTTAAAGGCTCGCAAGCGTACCGATACTATCTACAACAAAGAACCAGATTTAACCCAGCAGTGGTATGAACAATTGAAACAAGAACAAGCCGAAGATGTTACAGGTGCGATCGCCAAAATAATTCTTGGTGGACCTTTACATTAATGTTAAATGTAGGGGCGAATCGCGATTCGTCCTTATTAAGATGATGAGGATAATAATTTAACAAAACAATTGTTATGTCAGGTAAATTAACGACTCACGTTTTAGATACGGCAAATGGTTGCCCTGGTTCGGGAATTGCGATCGCCCTGTGGCAACTAGATCTAAATATAGATTCCAAAACCTTATTAAAAACCATTGAAACTAATCATGATGGACGCACCGACGAACCACTAATAGCAGATGAAGAATTATCAGTGGGAGTATATGAACTAGTTTTTTCTGTAGGTAATTATTTTGCACGCTATGGAGACTATGGCGATCGCGCTTTTTTAGATGAAATTCCGATTCGTTTCGGCGTTAGCGATATTAAGGCTCATTATCACGTTCCTCTGTTAGTTTCTCCCTGGTCTTATAGTACTTATCGGGGAAGTTAATTAAGGGATGAGGAATAAAGGATGAAGTGACAATTTGAAGAAAGTTTAGAATATTTTGCTGTAGTAAAGGCGATCGCTTTTAATTAATAAATTCTATTATTAGATTAATTCGTCGAGCTTAGAGATATCTACAAACGGTAGTTACGAGTGAAAAAATTGCGATCGCGCAATTAAAACAAATGTCACAAAAAGTTATTTAGGCGATCGCATCTTTAATATCGCCGACTAACTCATCAATTCGAGATTTAGTAGTATCCCAAGCACAGACAAAACGAACTCCTTCAACGCCAATAAAGGTATAAAAATGCCAGCCTTTTGCTCTGAGGGCTTTAATTACTGTTGCGGGCATTTTAAGAAAAACACTATTTACTTCCCTCGGAAACATAAGTTCAAGCTGCGGAATTACAGATAATCTTTGTTCTAAATACTTAGCGCATTCATTAGCATGACGAGCATTCTTCAGCCAAGCACCAGTCTCTAATAAACCTAAAAAAGGTGCAGCAATAAAGCGCATCTTAGAAGCTAGTTGTCCAGCTTGCTTGCAACGATAGGCAAAATCTTCGGCTAATTCTTTATTAAAGAAAATAATCGCTTCACCTAATGCCATACCGTTTTTAGTGCCACAAAAACACAACACATCTACGCCACATTTCCAGGTAATTTCTGCTGGAGTTTTATTCATCGCTACTACCGCATTAGCAAACCTCGCACCATCCAAATGAATTTTTAATTGATATTTTTGAGCAACTTCCTTAATTGCCATTAATTCTTTAACTGTGTATAAAGTTCCTAATTCTGTTGCCTGAGTTAGGCTGATAACTTTAGGTTTGGGATAGTGAATATCGGTTCGTTTATTGATAATTGCGACAATAGCTTCGGTTGTTAATTTGCCATTGATTCCTTGACCCAACAACAATTTAGAACCGTTAGAAGCAAATTCTGGCGCACCACATTCATCAGTTTCAATATGAGCTAATTCATGACAAATCACACTGTGATAGGACTGGCAAAGAGCAGCCAAGGATAAAGAATTGGCGGCTGTACCGTTGAAGACAAAAAAGACTTCACATTCAGTTTCAAAAACATTGCGGAAATAGTCTGTGGCTTTTTGAGTCCATGAGTCATTGCCATAAGCCAAGGCACTTCCTTGATTTGCCCTAATCATATACTCCATTGCTTCTGGGCAAATGCCAGAGTAATTATCACTGGTAAATTGTTCTAACATTGGCTAATATCGCAGTACGTTAATCGGTTAGGACAGAGAATTTATTCGCCCGAAGAGCGAGAATGAAATAGCCCTGCCCAACGAAAGTGTCTCTCCCTTCTGCTTAAAACTGGTTACGATAAGGTATTTTGCCTTTCTTTTTCTTACCTTTATTTTTCTCGTAATCAATCTCTTTGAGCTTCTTCATGATGCGAGTGAAGTACTCCTTCATATATTCCTCTAGGGTAGTTGTTTCTTTTTCGTCTAAACCAAAGGTAGCGTAAACTTCTTCCATTGGTGCATCCAAAGGTTCTCCACTTGCCAATACTTCAGCAAAAGTCAGCCGGTCTGCGGTGTTTTGTCCCCATTCACAAAAGCGCGTGATGCGGCGCATTAAGCCCAAGACACCAAGAGATACACGGGATATTTTTGACCTTTTGTCACCCAGATTTTCACAGAGGTTCATAATTTCATAAGCAGTCCAAGCCTTTGTACCTACCACTGGAAAAGTCTTGTTTTCTGTGGCAGGTACGGATAAAGCGCGAATAGCAAACTTAGCAATATCCTGAGTATTCATATAGGCAATAGGAGTACTTTCTCCTGTTACCCAGACAACCTGATCTTCTAAAATCGGAATTGCGTATTGACTAATCAAACCCTGCATAAAACCAGCTAGCTTTAAAACTGTATAGTCTAAGCCAGATTCAGCTAAAAATAGTTCTGTACAGTGCTTAATATTCATCAAAGGCACTTCAGGGTGCTTTTGGGCATCAAGAATGGAGAAAAAGATATATCTATTAACACCAGCAGCTTTAGTTGCCTGAATTAAATTAACTTTGCCTTGCCAATCAACTTCCTTCACGCTGAGATTATCGGTAATTCTGGCGGTAGCAGCATCAATAACAGCATCTACCCCTTCCAAAGCTGGAATCAGAGTCGATTTATCACATAGATTGCCTTTAACTAATTCTGCTCCCCATTCTTTGAGGAAAATCGCTTTGTTGGGGTTACGTACTAAACAGCGTACCTCATGATCTTCATCTAAAGCCTGACGAGCCACCTGTCTGCCCAAAGTGCCTGTCGCGCCAACTACCAATAATTTCATTTAAGGAATTTTGTAATATTTATTAATGTTTCTCTAATGATTTTATCAAAGAGTCTATTATTTGTTTATTTTGATTGGGAAAATGCGTATTCTTTAAAGATTACAGTAGACTGTCCAATACTGCTCCTACTACTCGATGATCCCGGTCCTGCTTAAGCTTATTTAAAGTCGTGATGGCTGTTTGAGCCTCAAATTGCTTCAAAGATTTGGCTACCTGAAGTCGTATTCGCCAAGATTCGTCATCTGCCCAAGGTAAAAGTAATTTTAATGCTTCTTCTCGTTGCTCTGTTTTAGCTAAAAGACCTAAACCGCTAATACAGGACACCATGACAGGCTCATCATCTCCTGATAAACCAATGGCACAGATTTCTAATAGCTCTTGGGGAGAATTTAAATCAGCGATCGCTGCAATAATACTTCTGCGCACCAGCCAATGATCGTCCTCTTCATACATTTGTCTTAAGTGAGTTACTGCCTCATCGCCGTAAAATGATAAAGAATTGGCTGCTTCGGCTCTTACATTAGGATCGCCATCTGATTTCATCATTTTTAATAAGGCAGTATAAGAATTATCGCTTTTTTTTCTACCCAATCCCATAGCTACAAAAGAGCGCACCAAAAATTCTCGATCGTTAACATGAGCTAAAAGTAGAGGAGCAGCAACGTCTGATTCATAATTGCGTAACTCTCTAATCCCTTTCATTCTTTGCTGAGGATTGGAGTCCTCTAAAGCGTCCTTTATTTGTTCTATGTCCATATACAGAAAACTGAATTACATCTTAACTTTACTTTACATTGGGTTTAATAGTTGGCTATCTAGAGAAAGATATATATAAATAGGTCATTATCTTTTAAATGTAAAATGCTCAGTGACAAAGTAAAAGAACTAATTAAAAAATCCCGTATTGTTAGCTTTGATAGTTGGCAGAATTATCCTGTCGAAGTAGTAGAAATTTTTAAACAGGCGGATGATGAAGGGCGGTATTTGACGGACGAAGATATAGAGCAAATTAAAATACTTTCACCTGACTTGGTGACAAGTTTGGCGCAGGGAAAACTATTACGGGACAATGCAGAAGAAATAGTCTCTCAAGCCAGAAGCGTAGTTTTGGCAGCAAATCCCCAGATTACCAAGCCTGGAGGTGGCTTGTATCCACCTATGCGTGCTGAAGCTTGCTGGCGAGATTTCTGGCACTTTCTACGCTGCATTACCTATGGCATTAGTGGTCAATCAATAGACTACACAAGCGATCGCGGTTTGAAATACATGGAACAACTTTATCAAGAATTAGAAGTTCCTTTAGATGCCATGATTTTAGGCTTAGAGCAGTTAAAGCTGTTTAGTCTAAAAAAAATTGACTCAGCACAGCAAAATGCTCTAGAACCCTATTTTG
This sequence comes from Waterburya sp., assembly GCA_965218345.1. Lineage (GTDB taxonomy): Bacteria > Cyanobacteriota > Cyanobacteriia > Cyanobacteriales > Xenococcaceae > Waterburya. The sequence continues at coordinate 966,589 of CBDCKS010000002.1, read as the reverse complement.
ATCGCTTAATTAATTCTATGAGCCAGTTTTCTGCTGTAGGTTAATTAGGGAAATTACCATTTCTATCTTTCGATAAAACGCTTGATGTGAATTAAGCTTTTCACGGTAAATTCATTGAAATTTTTAATATTTATATAGAAAGATTTTTTCTACAAGTTGAGTTTAGGCAAATTTTACTATTTATTGTAGATGATGAGACTCTAGTTAATAGGGCAGAAAATCGAGGTTAATGTTTACGTCAGGGGCTTGGGGAGGGCGTAACGTCCCCAATGGGGGGTTTGGGGGGCTAGTCCCCCAATATTCAATTATGGTTTTAAAAACAAATTTCAAATAAAACGGCAAGATTGAACATTTCTAATTCATATTAGAGGTGTAAAATTAATTCTTAGAGAAAAAATCCCCTCAATACAAGTATTAAAATTAAATGAGGTTTACTTAGCAGTTTTTTATGACAACTTCTCCAGAATCAATTACCGAAGACGAAATGAAATATGGGGAAAGAGCGATCGCCGAAGGCGAATTAATTACTTTTCCCAACCCTAGAATTGGTCGTAAATACGATATAAATATTACTCTGCCAGAATTTACCTGTAAGTGTCCTTTTTCTGGCTATCCTGATTTTGCGACGATTCATCTTACCTACTCCCCCGATCGCACAGTAGTAGAACTAAAGGGCTTAAAGCTTTATATCAATAGCTATCGCGATCGCTATATTCCCCATGAGGAAGTAGTAAATCAAATTTTAGATGATTTCGTGGCTGCTTGCGATCCGCTTGAGGCAACCGTTAAAGGCGACTTTACCCCCAGAGGCAATGTCCACACCGTAATTGAAGTGCATCATCAAAAATCATAGTTTTATCAAAGAGTTTATAGTTCGTAGTCTGTCGTTCGTAGTCGGATATAAACTACCTATTATCTGCCAACTACTAATTACTAACGACGAACTTCTTTATTAAAAAGACCGACCCTGCTGAATGGTTTATCTAAAGAAAAACTACTACAATACAAAAGTAAAGATTTGTAAATTAGATAATACAAAGCAATGAAAACCGAAGAAATTACACCTAGCGTCACTCCTGAATTGGAAGAGCCTAAATTTGGCTTTAACTCCTACGCAGAACGTTTAAATTCTCGTGCTGCCATGGTTGGGTTTGCAGCAATTATTATCATTGAATACGTAACAGGAAAAGGTCTTTTAGCCTGGCTTGGTTTAATGTAAGCCTCAATTATCATTGAGTAGGTAGTAGGTAGTAAGTAGTGGGTAGGTGCAGAAAACTACAAACTACAAACTTAATTTTCAAGAAGCTTGCCAATTTACCCAGTCTTGGGGCTTAAGAAAAGTTTCGTATAGTTCAGCTTCAGGACTATTTGGTTCGGGCTGATAGTTATATTGCCAACGAACTAAAGGAGGTAAAGACATAAGAATTGACTCAGTACGCCCATTGGTTTGCAGTCCAAAAATGGTGCCGCGATCGTAGACTAAATTAAACTCTACATAGCGTCCACGACGGTATAGCTGAAAGTTTCTTTCTCGCTCACCATATTCTAAATCTTTGCGCCTTTGGATAATTGGCAGATAAGCAGGTAAGAAGCTTCTACCACAGTCTTGAATAAAGCTAAAAATGTCATCCCAACTGCGATGTTCTATTTCTCCTAATTTGTCGCTATGGACTGCTGCTGCTTTGTCGGGATGAGGTCCTTTATAAAGTTTGCCCGTACCATCTTGATAATCAAAAAATAATCCGCCTACCCCTCTAGTTTCTTGGCGATGCTTAAGATAAAAATATTCGTCACACCAGTATTTAAATACAGGATGATATTCAGGATGATGGCGATCGCAACTTGCTTTATAGGTACGATGAAAGTGTGCTGCATCTTCGGCGAAAGGATAGTAAGGTGTTAAATCTGCACCGCCACCAAACCACCAAACTGGACCAGCTTCAAAGTAACGAAAATTAAGGTGAACCGTAGGAATATAAGGGCTGCGGGGATGCAATACCATTGAAGTTCCTGTAGCATAGAAACCGTGTCCTTCGGCTTCAGGTCGTTGTTTAAGAATAGAAGGGGGTAAATGGCTTCCCCATACCTCAGAAAAATTTACTCCGCCCTGTTCTAAAATACCTCCATCGGTCAAAACACGAGAACGTCCGCCACCGCCTTCTTCTCTCTCCCAGCTATCTTCTTTAAATTTTCCTTTGCCATCAACTTCTTCTAAGCCAGCACAAATTTCGTCCTGTAGCTGTTTCATAAACTGGCTAACTTGTTCTTTGGAGTCAGCAGGGGGATTTGAAGGTTGAGATTTATTAGTGGAATTAGTATTTATAGCGGTCATCAGGTTATTAAAAAGTAGAAAAAAACTGTTTTACTCAGACTATCTTAATTAGGTGTAATCGCACCACAACCAGGTCGATGTAACAATAATATCTTGCTGAATCGGCAAAATTTATTAATAATGATTTAGCAACCAAAATTAATTTAGCTATCTTTCGATCTCATCCACGCTCTAGAAAAAAACCAAAAGGTCGATCGAGAAAACTCGTCCTGCTAAGAAGCCCCACGTTTCTACTGCCAAAATTCTATCCCAAAATCAGACCTAGAAACGGACACCTTAAAAGAGCTAGTGCTAACAATATTTTACTGACGTTACGCATTTAATCTAACCGCTGTGACGGGGTGACGAATTGCTACTCCCATCGCACCCGAAGATTACCGAATTAAATTACAGATATGACGAATGGTATTTTCAATCTGTTTTGGTGTCTGAAGTTGATGGGACAAAAAATAATTGCTTAATTTTTGTTCGATTTGTTCAATTCTAAACTGCTAACCAATAAAATGAATGAAATTGCTAAAATGATAGATACTCTTAATCAAAAGCTAAAAGCTAGTAGCTAATAGCTAGAATCACCGACTTCAAACTTATGCGCCGACTTCAGCTAGATAACGATGAACAAACATAATGGCGATTGAACCTTCCCCTACTCCAGAAGCTACCCGTTTAACTGAATTATGTCGGACATCTCCCGCGACAAAAATACCAGGAACACTAGTTTCTAGTAAAAAAGGATCGCGATCGCGATTCCAGCCTTTAAAATGTTCGCTTTTCTTTAGATCTGCCCCTGCATAGATAAAGCCTCGTTCATCTTTGGCTACTAATCCATCTAGCCATTCGGTTTCGGGTTTTGCCCCAATAAAAACAAATAGAGATTTAGTTTTTACCTGTTCGGTTTCTCCTGTTTGGTTATGGAGTAGAGTCAATCCTGTAAGGCTATTTTCTCCCTGTACTTCAGTAACTTCAGTATGAGTTAATACCTCAATATTATCGGTGGCATCTATTTGCTCGATAAGATACTGAGACATACTTTTAGTTAAAGAGTCACCCCTGACTAGCATCGAAACTTTAGCAGCATACTGAGAAAAATACATAGCTGCTTGTCCTGCGGAATTTGCCCCACCAACGAGATAAATATGTTCATCCTGACAAGATAAAGCCTCGGTTTTGGCTGCACCATAATAAATACCTCTACCCGTCAGGCGATCGCATCCTGGTAGATTTAATTTACGCCAATATACTCCTGTTGCTAATAGCAAGGCATGACAGTTAATTTCGCTACCGTTGGCTAACTTGACAAGGCGATAGGGATCTTCTAGTTTTATTTCTACGGCTTCTTGAGGAGTAAGGATTTCTACCCCAAACCTCTTTGCTTGAGTAACGCCTCTTCTGGCTAGATCGTCACCGCTTAAGCCCACAGGGAAACCAAGATAGTTTTCAATCCGAGAACTTGAACCCGCCTGTCCACCAGGGGCAGAACGTTCAATCATCACGGTACTCAAACCTTCTGATGCCCCATATACTGCTGCTGCCAAACCCGCTGGACCTCCGCCGACAATTACTAAGTCGTAGAAAGGTTTGCCCGCTTGGGTTTGTAGCCCAATCTTTTCCGCTACTTCTAGGTTACTAGGCTGTTCTAATTTATCACCGTTGGCAAACAATACCAGGGGAAGTTTAGGCTGACTATTTTGATGAGATACATATTCAATTAGCTTAGTGGCTTCTGGTTCAATTTCTACATCCATCCACTGATAGGGAATCTGGTTACGTGCCAAAAAGTCTTTCACATTATGGGAACAGGGTGACCAGCGATCGCCAATTACTCTAATTCCTGCAAATGCAGGACGATATACTGCTAACCAATCTTCTAATAAATCATCTAAGACAGGATATAGCTTTTCTTCTGGAGGATCCCAAGGTTTGAGAAGATAATAATCTAGTCGGGCGGTATTAATCGCCTCAATTGCAGCATTGGTATCGGCATAAGCTGTGAGTAATACCCTTTTAGCTTTCAGAAACATCGGTGCGGCTTTTTCAATAAACTCTACCCCGCTCATTTCGGGCATTCTTTGATCGGTGAGGAACAAAGCTACTGTTTCATTGCGTAGCTTAAGCTGTTCTAAAGCCTCAATTGCCGATGCCCCAGAGTTAGCACGAACAATGCGAAAGCGATCGCCATATTGCTTTCTAAGATCGCGAGCGATCGCCTGTAGTACTTCTAAATCGTCATCAACGGTCAATATTGTTGGTTTAGCCATTTTAAAAGGATGAAGGATCAGGAAATACAGCAATTATATCGTAGGGGCGATTCGCGAATCGCCCTTACAGGATCTACACCGTACAAACTACTTCCTAGAGAGAGAGTAGCCATAATTTAATTAATGACTAACAATTACGTCTAGTGTGAATTAGCAGTCAGACCCCGCATCGCCGCATCTAATGCTGACCAAGAAAAAACGTTGAATTTTCTCGTTGTATTTGAAACTTATCTGTGAGAACCGTAATTTGTTCCTGGGGGAACTTTCCCCCAGACCCCAATCTCGCGCGTTCCCTTGCGCCTAACGGCGACGCGGGGTCGCTCGCCTGGTGGGGACGTTACGGCCCTCCCCACACCCCTGCCGTAAAACTTAAAATCTGGCTTTCTCTTGCTCAGTTAATTTCTAAGGGTTTTAGTCCAAAATTAAATTTGCTTAAGCCGAATTTGTAAAAAATTTCTTTCCGTCATTTATTCTATAATTTTCACAAGCTAAATATTTAAAAAACTAATTCACATCATACGTTAATTAGCAATTTAAATATCACAGGTAATTAAACGACCTAAAAAGAAATTAGTCATCTTCGATCCATAGGGAGAATTCCACCAGCGAGAAGGATGACAGCCTAAAGGCGCATTAAGACTAAAATCTAATTCATCACAGGGAAGCCAACGATTATCTTTGCGCCATCCTAAGTGTTCGCCCCAAGTTTCGATTAGCTGTCGGTTTTGCTCAAGGATGGTATTAAAACTACCGCCCAGTTCTTGATATATTTTTAACTGAGGACTAAAACCAAAACGACCATTGCTGTATTTCATCCACAGGCGATCGATTACGATTAAATCATTACAGGGAAAGTGCTGTATATCTTCGGGGGTCAACTCTTCAATTTCTTTAGCTGTTACCGACAAAATCAATCTGATAGTTTCTTTGTCCGCTTCAAACCAATTACTTTCAGCTAAATATTGTTGAATCTTTCTATAGCGATAGCGATCGCCCAACAACATCAAATCATCTTCAAACTGAGCTATTTTAGCTGGTAATTTAGACACTTCCCCCAAATTATTTTCCAGATTGTCAAAACGGCGGGTTAATTGGCTTAACTGTTCTTGAATCGCCGATAGCTGTGTCGTAAGTTGCTCAACAACTCGATCTTGATTGTCGCTCATCAGTCCATTCACTTAAACTTTAGTAAAAGGGTAACATTATCAGTCAATGATGAGTATACAGCTTAATCAAATCCACATCAGGCGTAATCTTCAAGATCGCACTTCGTGAGGTGGCGAAGTGACAGATTACTCCGCCCTAAACGGACGGAGCCTGCTGTCACCGTTGGTCAATTGCGAAGGGGATGCGCTTTGGTCGATCTCGCTCTTCTGTTTATCTGGCAATAAAGATTGTCCCTTAGCATCGGCACTTTTATCAATTGCCATTAGCAAGAGATAATTTAAAATTGTTCGCAGTAAGATAATTGCGGCTAGTTGTCCGAGGTCGTTCCAAGTTGGTGTGATCGTCGTCTTTAAGATGCTTCCTCCAACTAAAAAACTTAGTCCTAGAGAAAAAGCATAGCCTAACTCTAATCGACTTCCTTGAAAGGCGATCGCTGAACTAGAATCACTAAAAATATGCCTGCCGTAAATTATTAACGCTTTAATTATTCCTGTAATAATCACAAACAGTGCTAATAACTGACACAAACTAACTACCCAATTATTGAGAGTGCTGACTAGATGTACAAACATTGTTGTTTCTTATTTAATTAACGTATCTTTGGCGATACTTTTGACGATCGAGTGTTCTAGTAAAATAACTCAAAACTAAATATATGCTTACTCAATGGGACTATTTTCTCAAAAATTTAGGGGAATGGCACGGCTCGTTTACTCGTTTTTCACCTTCAGGGGAAAAACTAACAGATACCCCTACTTTAGTCACTTTAGAAGGACTAAACGAAAATAAAAATGTCCATCAGGTAGTGCGCTACCTACCACCAGATGAACCTAGTCGTGATGTAGTGGTAGATTATGACTCTCTTAATCGCAGTATCATTTTCTTTACCAATGGTGCTTTTTCCCAAGGAAGTATGCAGTGGAGTCCTTACAGCACTTTCGGCGGGGAGTTTGGCTTAATTGATAATGATTTTGGCGATGGCTCTCGTAGACTGCGAATGGTAGAGCTTTATAATAGTGCTTCTGAGTTAGATAAAGTGGTGTTAATTAGGGAAAAGCTGCCCAATAGCAACGTTCCCCAAAGACCTGCTTTAACCGTTGCCAGTTTACTAGGAGAATGGCAGGGAGAGGCAACCACTATGTATGCCGATTTGAGAAATCCTGATACCTTTACTAGCTACTTACAGATCGAGCAAAAAGACAGTGAGCATATAGAACAGAGTTTGTCTTTTGGCGATCGCACCATCAGCTCCATTGCCAGAATCGAAAACTCCAAATTATTATTTGAAAATAGCAGTATACCAACCCAAGTTTTGCTGCTACCTGATGGGGCATCCTGCAATTGCCCCTTAAAGATCCAACTCGGTCACAACTTTGTCTTAGAAATGGGTTGGTTACTCAAACCAGATATTAGACAGAGAATTATTCGTAGCTATAACGAGAAAGGTAACTGGGTTAGCTGTACTTTAGTTACAGAAAAAAAGGTCAGATGACGATTTGTCTTGAGTTTAAATTTCAACTATAGTCATTCTCAATAGCAACCAGACTATCTTTGAAAAAAGTAGCAGATAGCAAATAGCAAGTAGCAAATAAGATTTAACCTTACAATTAGTACAAAACTATTATAAGGAAATTAATTGGAATGACTATAAAAGATTCGTTTGAGTTTATTTAGCTTATTAGTAGTAACTAATACCTGAATTGTACTACTTAGTTGTCTTCATTTTTTGCAACAGAACCACTTTTAGTAACCGATATTAATTTGGCTTTAAAGATTAGCAACCGATAATTTAATTTGGGATGGATAATCAACACCAGAATGAATTGACACAGTAATTATCTGCATATCTATCAAACGAGATTCATGGGGCAGCTTACCCGTACCAGGATTAACAGGGTAGGCAGAAAAACAGGCAGCACTAAGGCTTAAGCGTAAGCTTTGAGCTTGGGTGATGCACATACAGGTAGCCTGAAGAGGAATAGAAACCATATTCGTATTTTGAGCGCGAGAAGCTACCCGAAGATAACCTTGGGTAAAATTAAATACCCGACCATTCCCATCAACTGTTGACAGTACTACACACAGATCGAAACTGGGATGTTCTACAGTACAGTAAACTTCCAAAGTCATTGCTCCAGCAATATGTAAATCTGCCTCTAAGGGTGCAGAAGTATAGGTAAGAATATCAGAACGACAGTCCAAACCCGAACGCTCACAAGAGCCACTAGGATAACTAGCGTGTCCTCCTAATGCGGGTACTGGTCGCCAAGGATCGTGAACCAAAATATCGGTATTATTATCAAATTCTGTCGCTTGTTCAGTTAAGTTAGTTTCTAATAATCCACTGGGAGAAATAGATTCTGTGACCGCTTCTTCGTATTCCCAAAGCATTCCGCTGTCTTCTCGCATACTCGCTAAACCATTGCTAGCTAAGTAATATATTTTCAAGTTATCAGCAAAGCAATCAAATTCGCGCCATTGATTACTACCCATTTCAAATAGAGAAATAGGCGACTCTTCTAATAGTCCTGTGTCTTTGCCTTTAAGCCAATGGTCAAACCAGCGTATTTGAATTTCATCAATGGGATTTTGAGCTTCGATGCCGTAATCTACCGCCCCTAGTTTTTTTCCCCAGGGAAGATGCGCCCAAGGTCCTACTAGAAGATGTTGCGGTTGTTTATTTTTAGCTGTCATGGCTCGATACAGATTTAATGTACCTCGTAGGTAAGGATCGAACCAACCGCCAACGTGCAGCATGGGAATGTTTACGTTTTCTAGAAGGTATTTAGGCGACAGGCTATGCCAATATTCTGCTGTAGGATCGGGGTTGTTTAACCATTGATAATAAAAAGAATCTGGTGCCAACTTTTGCATTATTTCGGGGTTAGCAGGAATAGAATCATTCAGAGGCAGGTTACGAGATGCTCTGTATAGCTTGAGATAAGCTGCCCGATCTCCTTTTAGACGTGCAGTTTCTCCCGCTAGCTGAATTGCCCAGGCTAAATTGGCATACAGACAAAATGCTCCGTTTTCGTAAGCCCAATCAGTATAAAGATCGTAAGCCACCATAGCAGGCGCGATCGCCTTTAAACATTCTGGCTGATGCACCGCAGTATATAGCTGCGTCATCCCCTGATAGGAAAAACCATACATCCCCACTTTTCTTGTACTATTCGGTAACTGCGATACCCAGTTAATCGTATCTAAGCCATCAGCGACTTCATGGGTAAACAGATCGAACTCACCTTCAGATGTTCCTCTACCCCGCACATCTTGAATAACCACTATATAACCTTGTGTCGCATACCAACGAGGATGAGCATAAACCACGGTAGAGGCAATTTCTCTGCCATAGGGCTGACGCATCAATAAAATAGGTAATTTCTCGTCGGTATTAGGTCGATAGATATCTGCATCCAATCTTACCTTGTCACGAGTTTGCATTGATGCTGTTTGTTTAATTATTTTGACCATTATTTAAGCAAGCGAGCTTTTGAGTGATGGGACAACATGAACTTTCAACTCGTATTGTTTTTTATCATCTTAAAATTATGTGAGTTTGACAAACTTTCTTTATTTGAGGAAAAAAAAGCTGAGATTTATGCTGAAAGTAGTATCTCAAGTCTCAGTTATGGAATTAAAATCTCCAAAGCGATCTTACCGAAATTTTCTGCGACGAGCGATGATTTTTACGTCTGTTTTGAACGATATTGCCGTTCAATTCCACAATTGACTGCGATCGCCTACGATGGTTTATTCGAGAAGATTTGCTTATGTATCTAAGCAAAATAATACTAGAAGCTAAAAACCGATAAATTAGAATAAAGCTGTTTTACACCAAGATTCTAGTAGGTTCGACCACGCCATTTTGTCGGCTTTTTCAATGAAGATAAAAATATTCGCAATACGGCAAGGGGATCGGCAAGAGGAGATAGCCAAAAAAAGAAGGACGAACCAAAATAAGAAGAAGCGATCGCCATCAGCATTCCCCAACGCATTATCAGCAAGAAAGCATTTAAACTGAGTAAGGCAATGACGACGGGATAATTAATGCCTGAGCTTAGAAGATATAAGCCTAAAAATAGCATCGGTAGAGGCAAGCCCTGCACCATAAAAAGAAACAACACATCACCCCATACCTGGGCGTTCGAGGCTGCATCTTTAAGATCGAGCGATCGCCCCCATTCATTCCAGGTTTCTTTTGCGCCTTCGTACATTCTGACTTTAATTACTTTTGAGCCATCAAAAAAGCCCACTTTATAACCCGCAGCAGCAATGTTTCTGGCTAAGGTCACATCATCACAAAAAGAGTCAGCAGCAGTAGTATAACCATCTAGTTTTGCCAAAACTGAGCGACGACATAAAAAACACTGTCCATTTGCCATAACTCTACTAGAGCTAACAGCATCTACCCCAGCAGAATCAAAGCGATATAACAGAGTCATCAGTAAAGCAGGCTGTAAAAACCATTCCCCCTTATATTGCAGTATAAATTGCGGTGCGAGGGATATCAGATCATAGCCTTCTGCCTCAGCAGTCATAACTAAACTAGGTATTAAACCAGGTTGAGGCTGAGTATCTGCATCTATGCCTAAAAACCATTCACTGTGGCGTGAAGTGTGTAAATAGCCTGTATGTAAAGCCCAAGGACGACCCACCCAGCCAGTCGGCAAAGGATCGTCAGTAATTAGGCGAAATCGGGGATCTTTTTTTCCCTCTGCTTTAACTAGATCCTGAGTACCATCCTGGGAATTGCTATCAACTACAATAATTTCTCGAAGTTCATAAGTTTGCAGAGTCAAACCTGCTAAACAAGGAGTAATGCGTTCGGCTTCATTAAGTGTAGGCACAACAACGCTTACTTTACCGATTAAATTAGAATTAGCTAATTGGGGTAGTAAAGGCGATCGCCTTCTGGCACCCTTGAGCAAGCGAGATAACAGAATTGCCGTGGCTGCTACTTGAGATAACAAAATCCCTAAGATTACTATATATAGAAACTCAGAATCCACTCATTACTCCAAAAAGTTTTTAGTTTTTAGTTTTTAGTTATGAGTTGCTAAGGCATTTTCAGTAGAAACTGCCGAGGGGTTGGTTGCTATCCCATATAAAATCATTAGAGGCAAGATACCCAAGACAAACCCTAGTAGTACGGGTACATAAAATCCTGCTGCCAAACTCAAAACCGTGGCAAAAGTGAAGTTGGCTAAGTAAATTGCTAGGGGTAACTTTAGATCGTTATTGGGCAAGGTAAAAGGTTTTACTCTCCAAAGCAAAGCAGCCACCGTCATAAAAATAATTCCTGTACCCATCCAGCCTGCAAAGTTTTGATAGGGCATCCCAAAAAATGCTCCTGGTTGATCCCATACCCAAAAAGGAATAGGTGCTTGACTCATAGCAGGATCGAGAACAAAATCCCAGGAGGTAAGGCACAATGCACCGCAAATAATTGCTCCCAACTGGCAGATCCAGTTTTTGATTTCCAATCTGCTTAAGCCAGCCAGGGCAATAATGTAAGCACTAAAACCCAAATAAAACCAAGATAAGGGAATAGTAAACGGCACCAAACCCGCAATTTTATAGCCCAAACCGCTAAGATAACGATATTCGCCAAAAGGAAAGCCTGTACTAGTGCCTAAAAGCTCGCTTCCTAATGATAAAGCGATCGCAGGAATCATAAAGCTCAACCAATGCCACAATCCTAGAGTGCGATAAGCATAAAGAGCAACGGCAGCCGTAGCAAGCACCATATAGGCTACACCACCACCAGCCATAGACCAGCCAAAAATTGTCACACCCCATTCAAACTCGCCTAACTTTGCCAAAAAATTAGGATTAGGCAACACTAAAATAATTCCTGCCAAACCAAAAGCCATCGCTAAAATATGACTAACTAATAAGTAATTTTCAGTACTGGATACTCGCTTCATAAATGAAAAAATTGTTTTATAAAAATTAGCTTCCTCAATTAGTCTACAAATATCTAAAAAAGAATGTAGGATAACGGCGATGATTCATCTTTAATTAAGATATTTTTCGGCAGATCAAAAGGCGTTTTTTATATACTCTAATTAGTTTAGGTGTAACGGAATTATTAAGGGTAAGTTAAAAATCTAACCGAAATTCTAGACCCCGTTCATAAAAACCTAATCTTTGATACAGTTGATGGACTTGGGGACGAGATTTTCTACTAGTAGCAATTAGCTTATAACAACCCTGTTCCTTGGCAGCCTTAATTGCCTGTTTAATTACTTGCGTCCCTAAACCTCTGCCTCGATGATTCTCAGCCACATAAACATCTTCGAGTAAACCAAAGGGTTCTTCATGCAAATCATTGTGCATGATGTATAGATAAGCTCTTGCTATTTCATTTTCTGCTTCGACAAGAGAAAATTTAATTCCTTGAACATTAATAGTTTTCGCTTTAATTTCCATAGACAGAGACTTTGGCTGATTGGCAATATGTTATCGAACCACTGAAATTTGTTTTACTGCATAATAAACTATATAGGTCTTTCTACATAGAGTGCCAGGGAATTAAAATAGAATGGGGATTGAGCAACAAGAATACCGCCAACGTCAGCAAGAATTAATGTCAAAGATTGGCAACGGTACGGCAATTTTCCGTAGTGCGCGGTTGGCTACTATGCACAACGATGTTGAATATACCTACCGCCAGGAAAGCAGCTTTTACTATTTAACTGGATTTAATGAACCAGAAGCGGTGGCGGTGTTCGCGCCTCATCATGAAGAACATCAGTATATTCTCTTTGTACAGCCTAAAGACCCTGAAAAAGAAACTTGGACGGGCTATCGTTGTGGTGTAGACGCAGCAAAAGAAATATATGGTGCAGATGAAGCCTATCCCATTGCCGAATTAGACGAAAAACTACCTCAATACTTAGTTAATGCCGACCGCATTTATTATCATTTAGGTAGTGAGGAAAGTTTTAACAACACCATTATCTCTCACTGGCAGAGACTAATGCGAGGCTACCAAAAACGTGGCAAAGCCCCTTTAGCACTAGAAGATACTCGTCCCCTTACGTTTGCGATGCGCTCAGTCAAAAGCCCTGGAGAAATTGCCATGATGCGCCAGGCGACAAAAATATCGGCAATGGCACATAATCGCGCCCGTGAATTTGCTCAACCAGGACTTTATGAGTATCAGGTACAGGCAGAAATTGAGCATATATTTCGTAAGGAAGGAGGAATTGGTATTGCTTATCCTTCGATTGTGGCATCAGGTGAAAATGCCTGTATTCTGCACTATATAGAAAATGAACGCCAGATGCAGGACAATGAATTGCTGTTAATCGATGCTGGCTGTTCCTATGGCTATTACAATGGCGATATTACCCGTACTTTTCCCGTCGGGGGTAAATTTACCCCAGAACAAAAAGCCCTGTACGAAATTGTTTTAGAGGCACAGCTAAAGGCGATCGCTGAAGTTAAGCCAGGTAAGCCTTATAATGAGTTTCACGACATGGCTGTCTGTGTAATTGTTCAAGGTTTATTAGATTTAGGATTACTTCAAGGCGACCTAGAAGAAATTATTAAAGAAGAGAAGTATAAACCTTTTTATATGCACCGCACAGGACATTGGCTAGGTCTAGATGTCCATGATGTAGGAATATATAAGCATAACGAGGAGGATTGGCAAAATCTTACTCCTGGACATATAGTCACAGTTGAACCAGGAATTTATATTTCTCCCCATATCAAACCTGCCGAAGGACAGCCAGAAATCCCCGACAACTGGAAAGGTATTGGCATCAGGATTGAAGACGATCTGTTGGTGACTGCCGATGGACACGATATTTTGACTTCAGATGTACCCAAATCCGTTGCGGATATGGAAAGAAGCTGAAACGGATAATAGACAATTGGGAATTGAGAATTAAAAATTTGTTAAACTTTACATTTAACATTTATGGAACTTGCCGAATTAACTAAGGAAATTACTGAAGGTAAAGGTTATGTTGTCCTACCTGATTTATTAAGTCTTCAAGAAACAACAGAAGCGAGAAATTTGATTCTTGAACTTGCCCAACGAGAAAAGCAGGAAAATAAACTGGTTGTTCAAGATAAAAAAGAAAGACTGTATGGCTTGATTTATAAAGGAGAGTTTTTCGCTAAATTAGTGCAAGATCGGCTAATTCTAGCAGTTATTGAAGCAATTCTTGGAGAAGATATTATCTTAGGTGGTTTCTCAGCGCATATTCTGAACCCAGGGGCAAAGAGAATGGGAATTCATGTCGATTATCCCTACTGGGCAATGACTTCTCCTTTTCCTACACAACCAATTTTAGAGATTCAGGTTATTTGGCTAATGGAAGATTTTACTGCGGATAATGGCGCGCCACTGTTTGCACCTGGTACGCAAAACTTAGCCACCAAGCCCAACAAAAAGCAGTTTGAGCAAACCGCTGAAAAAATTACGGGAACAGCAGGAACAGCCATTATTTCTCATGGTCTGTGTTGGCATGATACTTCGGTTAACAAAAGCGATCGCCCTAGGGTATCTTTACTGGGTAACTATACACCCCAATATGTTCATCCTTTAGAACATAATTTATTCGATTATCAACCAGAAACAATCGCCAATTCTAGCCCCAAACTAAAGAAGCTATTGAGACACACCTGGATTCCTAAAAGCCAGCCTATGTATGGCATGAATTTTGTTAAATAACAGAATCAATCTTGCTAATTTCACATATTAGGCTTTAGTCAAAATAAATAAACTGCCATCTCCACCACGACCAATTCTCATTGTTTCATCAATGTAGGTTATGTCTAGACTAGGGATTCTGCCTTGAGGATTTTTAGCTTCTATTACTTTGAGCGGATCGAGTATCTTAGTTTTGATTCCTAGTATCTTAGTAATGGCAATAAAGCGTTGTTTAAAATCGACGTTGATTTTTTGATTTGGTAACTCTTCCCCCTCTAATGCTGGCTCAAAAGTTGCGGTAACTCTAACATATCCTGATAACAAACCCGTCTTGTGTTCTACCCAGGCTCTATTTTCAAAGGATGCAGTTTTGATATTGATTATTTGGTATATTTTTCCGACCAAAAAACCGAGAGGTAAACGTCTTAAAGAGCGAATTTCTCTGGCGGTTGAATATTCTAATAGCCAAGCACTATCAAGTAGCTGGCTAGCATAAGCCAGAGGACGAGGAAAAGGAGTAAGGTTTTCTAAATTAACCGTCAATGCTTCTATCTCTTGAACTTTTTTTTGGCTGATTTCTAAATCTGTAATTGGTGAACCATCAAGAGCTTGACGATTATTTTGTAGTTCTTTAATTTCTGCAAGTAAATTCTGTTTGACTTCTAGTCTATTTTGTACTTTTGGCATTTGAAATTTGGTGTAAATAAATCGATGATCGCGATCGCATATGAAATATTTGAGTAGTTGATAATATTACTAACCAAACTAACTAGGTAAAAATGTTTTAATCATGCTTCGTAATCTAATCGCAGTTGTTCTTTCTGTTTCTCTAGCAATAATGGGGCTAACAAGTCCAGCTTATGCTGATTCTAATATTATCCAGGTTTTTGCTGATAATCAGGCTACTGATAATCATTCAGCTTTGCAGCCAGATCCTTTAGTTAAAAGCTTTGGTGACAGTGCGAAGAATACTTTTGTCAGTGTTGCAGGGGCTGCGGTGGTTTGTTACGGAATTGGTGGAGTAGCAACCACAATATTTCCTCCTGCTGCTGGTTTGATGCCTTATTGTCCTGCTGCAGAGGCGTTAGTTGGCAAGACTAGCTTGAATAGCACAATTAAAGTAGCAAAGCACATCCCCGTGAAGAAGACTATTTGGGTAGCAAAACATCTTCCTGTAAAACAAGGGCTTAAGATTGTAAACCATGCTATGTAAAATTAATAACTAGAGGAAAAGAGCAAAATGCGATCGCAAATCACTCTCTTCTCAAGGACTTCTATCCCAAGCGCAACAGCACTAGCCTTTAGTGATCTTAATGTGGCTCATAATTCTATTTTTGCGTTCTTGCTGATTAACAGAATTAAGATTGTAATTACCTTTGCTGCGCTCTATATGTTCTTTTCGACTTTTCTTACTACTAGATAAGGTGGCAGATCGATCGTCAGGATTATAATTTTGGGGAGAACGCTGAAAATCGACTTCGCCACCAGAACTTTTTGCTAAATGCTCTCGAATCCGCTTTTGGCGATCTGTCGAGAATGATTGATCCCTTGCCATAATTTATTTAATGTATCAAATGTTTCCAACTATATTGTGACTCAATTTGTTGCACTATCGAAAAAACCAGTCACTAGATCGAACTGTTGTGGCATTTGGCATTACTTGAAAATATCTGCGATCGCTTTTGAAAGAGAGGGATCGATATTCCGTTCTCTGGCTACTGCCACAAAGCTTCCCGATCGTGACTTCAATAAATATATTCAACTCTTCATTTTAATGCCCTATATCTATCCCTCTATCTGCAAAATCTCTGATGTCAATGCTATTGCTGTAAATCTTTTTGTAGTTGAGCGATCGCAGCATATTCGGTTTTAAAGCTATCTAAAAGACGACAATAAAGGGGCAAAATCTTTTGATAGTTGGCTACATTACTAGCAATTGGTTGATGCTGATGAATCTCGCCATTTATGAGTTGAGATTCGCTCAAATCAGCGATTTCTCCTATAGCATACAGTCCTAAAATTGCTGCTCCCAAACTAGAACTTTCATAACTTTCGGGGATGCTGACTTGCCGATTGAAAACATCAGCCAACATCTGTCGCCATAGGGGAGAGCGAGCAAAACCCCCTGCTGCTTTAATATTTTTTACTTCGCCAGTAATGGATTCTAAAGCTTGAAAGACTAAATACAGATTGTAGACTACGCCTTCTAAGACCGATCGAATCAGATGAGCTTTATTATGATGCAGTGCCAAACCAAAGAAGCTCCCTCTGGCGTTGGCATCCCATAATGGCGATCGCTCTCCTGATAAATAAGGGTGAAAGATCAGACCTTCTGAGCCTGCGGGAATAGTTTTAGCGATCGCCGTCAACATATCATAGGGGTTTTGTTTGAGTAACTTAGCGGTATCAATTTCCGCATCGGCTAATTGGTCACGCACCCAGCGCAAAGTAATTCCCCCGTTATTGACCGCACCGCCGATAACCCAGTAATCTTCGGTTAGAGGATAGCAAAATAAACGTTGTTGGGGATCGGTTTGGGGTTTACGGACGGTTGTCCGAACTGCGCCACTTGAACCAACTGTCACTGTTGCAATGCCAGGAGCGATCGCACCTACCCCCAAATTGGCTAAAACTCCATCATTTGCACCAACAACCACAGGAGTATCTGCTGCAATACCCATTTCATCTGCATACTCTGTCTTTAGCGATCGCAAAATATGGGTAGTAGGTACAAGTTGAGATAGTTGAGACGCTTTGATTCCAGCCAGATCGAGTGCTTGGGTGTCCCAAGTTAAGCTATTGAAATTAAATAAGCCCGTCGCTGAAGCGATGGAATAATCGACGATATATTCTCGAAATAGCTGCCAGAAAATATACTCTTTGATGGAAATAAATTTTGCTGCTTGTTGCCAAAGTTCAGGCTTACTTTCCCGTAACCACATTAACTTAACCAGTGGTGACATTGGGTGAATTGGCGTTCCCGTACGGGTATATATTTCATGTCCTCCGCACTCTTTTAGCTTATCTGCCCAGTCAGCACTACGGTTATCTGCCCAAGTCAAAATTGGTGTCAAAGGTTTTCCCTCACCATCGACCACAATCAAGCTGTGCATCGCTGCGCTGAAAGATAGACAGAGAATCTCAGACTGATTTACGCCACTGTTCTCAACTATCCGCTTTACAGTTGTAACTACCGCTTGAAAAATTTGCTCTGGGTTTTGTACGGCTGCCCCTAGAGTAGGTGCATTCAAAGGATACCCGACTGCGTATTGTTCAATTAGCCTGCCGCGATCGCTATACAATACTGATTTAGTGCTAGTCGTACCAATATCAACACCAATTACATATTTACTCATTCTTCCTCTTGCGTTGATTATTTATTTGGGCGAATAACCATTCGCCCCTACCTAAGAAAACTTCAAATAAAAAAGCTAATCAAAAATCCCACACATCCTACTATAGTTTTTATTCCCGTCCAGGAACGCAAAGTTTGCTGTTTGACCCATCCCTAGAAAATATAGGCTAATAAGATAGCGACAATCGCACCGATAACGGTATTGATAAAATTAACGATATCGTTGGTTAACCAAGTAAAGCGAGATTCTAAGGTTGCGCCGATCAGGCTTTCGACAGTAGTGGCAATAAAAGCTGCGATCGCGCACCAGATAATTCCTAATGGACTAATCATGCCAATAGCCCAAGCAATAATGGCTAAAACTACCGAAGCGATCGCACCTGCCAGTGTTCCTTCTAAACTTACCGCTCCCTCTGTCCCTCTGGGTACTGACTTCAAGGTAGTAATTAGATAAGTTGTTTTGCCATAGGCTTTGCCCACTTCACTCGCAGTAGTATCAGAAAGCTTGGTACAAAAACTAGCTACATAAGCGAGAACAAATAGCTCTTTGATTGGGGATGGGAAAAACAGAGTTGCGATCGCACATATAGTTGCAGTTAATGCCGAACTCCAGACATTTCCTGCACCTCTGGTTCCCGAACGTTCTTCTGCTATGCCTTCAGCTTCTTTTTGCTCCATGCCAACGAAGGTAAAGCCCGAACCTACTAAAAAATAGAATACAACCACCACATAGCCACGCCAGCCCAAAGTTCCCCAAACTAATACCCCCAGGATAAGAGCGTTGAGATAACCAAGAGGAGTCAGCAGCTTTTTCGGCAAAAACCAGGCAATTCCTAATAAAATTGTATTTATAGTCAAGGCGATCGCCCAAGGATTAGACCAGTTAAGAGTATCAAGCATTTATAAAGTTAGTAGAATAATTGTATTTTAAGCTTATCAACCAAAGATGCTTAATAATAAAAGATTGGTAATTTAATCAAAACTAATTATGTCCCTTGACAAAACTGAAGCAAAACAAATACTAGAGCGAATGATCTTTGACGAGCAGCCACCTAAACAATGGGTAGAAGATATTTGGGGTCTTACTCCCATGCTAGGAGATAGCGCAGCTAAACTATACGAAGCTTTTGAAGCCTTGATTGAATGTTGTCCTGAAGATAAGCTGGACAGTTTGTTGCAGACTTATTTACAAGAGCAAATGGATAGTTGAGGATTTTAATTTGTTTTTGATTTGATAATAATAAAAGACGCTAAGGAATATTAAATAATATGTTCTGGGGTATGGAACTAACTTTTGCAGAGGAAGTAATTCTTCGTAAATATTTTCCAATTCTCAAAAAATATGGAGTTTATCTTAATGAAGAAATCTGTGATTTGATTGAAAACTGTAATAATAATTTAGAAAGTAAAATACAGGCTTTTATCGGCTGGTTTCTTAGTTTAGAGCATTCTGCTTTGATAAAAAATGAAGAATTAACTCTTCCTGATGCTAATGAAATTTTATTCAGAGCTTTAAAAGAAGGCTGGAATCCTACCGATTTTCAAAAAGAAAGGTTAATGGAAGCTGGTTTGTATTCTTTTGACACTGCGATGGGAGAAAAATTAGCAAAAATCAATTTCTTTGAGGGGATTACTTACAATATTCCCAGAAACTCAAATAGAATTCAGTTTTTTTACCGTGGTGAAATGATCTGGGAAGAACAGATAGCCAAGCTTTTGAGAGTTTCTAATCGAGGATTGATAGAAATGTATAAGTTTCGAGTAGATCGGCATCAAGAAAACCCATAAAAAACAGATATTTAATGTATTAAAGTGCGATCACCTTACACTTTTAAAAAAACTTATTTCAATTAAAATCTTATTCCACTTTTTCCATAGGAGCGATTTTGGGAATGATTTTAGTTACTCCCATGCTCAGAAATTTAACAGCGAGGGTTGCCTTTTTACCGCTGCCCAAAATATGAGTAACTTCTCCGTCTCCAAACTCATGGTGTAAAACGCGATCGCCCACATTCCAATCAATATCAATAGCTTGTGAGGTTCTTTCGGCGCGGGTACGGCGACGATAGGTAGTTGCCAAATTAATATTACTACTAATTAACTCTCCTGGAAGTTCCTGCAAAAACTGGGAGGATACCGCAGGTTCTCTTGTTCCCCAAAGACGGCGTTCTCTGGCGTAGGTAAGAAACAGCTGTTCTTGGGCGCGGGTCACTCCTACATAACATAGGCGACGTTCTTCTTCTATTTCCAAAGGATCGTTCAAAGTTCGATTGTGGGGTAACAAACCTTGTTCCATACCAACCAAAAAAACCACAGGAAATTCTAAACCTTTAGCTGAATGTAGCGTCATCATCGAGACTTTTTGCTGTTCTTCGTTCAAACCATCTAAATCTGAGGAGAGAGATGCACTAGCCAGAAATGCTTCTAGGCTATTTTCTTCATTATCTTCCTGAAACTGCTGCACCGCATTATATAGCTCGTAAATGTTAGCAATGCGGTTATCGGCTTCATCTGTACCCTGTTGCTGTAGTTCTGTGACGTAACCCGACTGTTCAATAATATGGTTTAAAATTTCTCCCGCCGTTAGATTCTCTAGCTGATCCTTAGTTGCTTGAATCATTCGGGCAAACTCATTTAGAGATTTTGCTGCTCGTCCTCCCATGGTATTAACAGAGGTTTCATCGTTCACAATTTCCCATAAAGGTATGCCCATTTGCCCAGAAGCATCCATTAATCTATCCATAGTTGTTTTACCGATACCACGACGGGGAGTATTGATAATTCGCAGCAGGCTAACGGTATCTTCTGGGTTAACTATAATGCGTAAATAGGCGATCGCATCTTTAACTTCTTTGCGATCGTAAAACTTCAAGCCGCCGACAATATTGTAGGGAATATTATTGTGTAACAGTAAATCCTCAAAGGGACGAGACTGAGCATTAGTGCGATACAAAATAGAAAAATCACCCCAGTCTATTTCAGGATGATTTTCTTTTATCTGCTGTATTTGCTGCACTACAAACCGCGCTTCTTGTTGCTCTTCATCGGCTTTGTGCAGATAGATTTGTTCTCCTACTCCCCGCGTCGGCTTAAGAACTTTATCAATTCTTTGGCTATTATGAGCAATTAAATGATTCGCTGCCTGTAATATATTTTCGCGGGAACGATAATTCTCTTCCAGCTTAATCATGGTGCGGGTATCTTCATCGGCTAGACCATCACCAAAATCTTTTTGGAAATCTAGCAGAATCGTAAAGTCAGCTAAACGGAAAGAATAAATCGACTGATCCGCATCTCCCACCACAAAAAGCGATCGCCTATTCCAATTCCATTCACTTTTGTTTGTCTCTCCATTTGTTGCCAGTAGCCGAATCAAGTCATACTGAATACGGTTGGTATCCTGATATTCATCAACTAAAATATGCTGAAATTGTGTATGCCAATAGCCCAAAATAGATTCATTTTGCTGAAAAAGCTTAACAGGTACCCAAATTAAATCATCAAAATCTAGGGCATTGTTTGCTGCTAGCCTAGACTGATACTCATTATAAATTTCTGAGATAACTCGCCCACGATAACCAGGTTCTTGTTTAGCAAAGTCATCAGGAGTTAAGCCCTGATTTTTAGCATTACTAACGGTATATCTAATCTTGCGGGGGTCAAATTTCTTACTATCTAGATTTAATTCTTTAGTAACAATATTTTTAAATAGACTTTGAACATCTGACTCATCAAAAATCGAAAAATTGCGCTTCCAAGTGCGCCCTCGTTCATCTTGATATTTATTAATATCAAAGCGCAACAGCTTAGCAAATAAACTATGAAAAGTTCCAATCCATAGTTTTTTAGTCGTCCTTTTATATACCCTCGATTTTAAAGCCTTTTGCTCATACTCTGTCAAAAACTCCAGCCGTTGACCATGGTGTTCTAAAGCTAACTCCGTGGCAAAGATATATTCAATCCTTTCCCGCATTTCCCGCGCCGCTTTATTAGTAAAGGTAACTGCCAAAATATGCTCTGGATCTGTCTTTTGGTTACGAATCAAATTAGCAATGCGATAGGTCAACGCCCTGGTTTTACCCGAACCCGCCCCCGCAACTACCAACATTGGTCCACAGTAATGCTCTACAGCAAGGCGTTGTGAAGGATTAAGTTGGCTCAGAAAGTCAGACATTTTGTAAGGATGAGGAATGGGGAATCAAGGATGAAATAAACAATCTCTCCTGGTTGTATATATTATCAAGATTTTGATTTTAAGTATCAAATCCAATTCTTATCTAAACAATTAAAAATCATTTAGATAGAGTAGAAGTCATGATTTATGTTTACGGAAGGGGTTTGGGGAGGGTCGTCACGTCCCCAACAGGGGGTCTGGGGGAAAGTTCCCCCAGTATTATATTCTGGTTTTTACAGACAAATTGCAGATAGAAAAAGAAAATAAGCCTTTTTTAATTTACATCAGGCGTAATGTATTTTGTATCTAGCAACTGAAACACAAAATTCATTACAGTGGTAGCGCAGGCAAATAGCTAAAATAAACTTACAGTTCCTCGATTTCTATCTTTCTCTTGAGAGGTAATGACATTGGCTTAGTATCAGCTTGGGGTAGTTCTATTAGTTCTTTTTCCTTCTGTTTGACTTCTTTGGGTAACAAGATTGGTAAAGGCTCTTGTTCGTCTACCCAATAGTTAGCTACAGGTAGAGTATGTTCTAAATCTTCTAGCAGTCGAGGAATTACCATTACTGCGTGTAGTTCGCCTATTCTTTCGGCTTCCTGCATTCCCGCATCAATAGCTATTGCCACATTAGCAATTGAACCACGAATGATTGCCGTACATAAACCATCACCAATTTTCTCGTAGGAAGCAAGCTGTACGTCAGCAGATTTAAGCATGGCATCTGCACCACCCACCATGGCGGGAAAACCTCTGGTTTCTAATAAGCCAATAGAACGATTGCTTAAGCGACTATAGCCTCTTCTTTTTTGAGTTAGTTCAATTAAATGACTACCAATAGGAAAAATCGCCTCTAAGTTAGGCATAGGACGGGCAATTACTAACTTAGACACTAGCTGACCAAACTTTTCGGCGGTTTTTGCTCCTTCTTCTACTGCTAGCCGCACATCGGCAATGTTGCCTCTAACTACAGCAGTACAGTATCCACTGCCAATTTTTTCATAACCCACCATGGTCACTTCTGCTGACTTGAGCATCATGTCTGCCGTACCGACAATTGCAGGAAAGCTTTTGGTAGAAACTAAACCTAGGGCGCTGTCTTTGAAAGGATGCTCGCTGGTATAGCTTGGCTCTTTACTTACCCTACTTAGGGGTGTCTTTCTATATTCTAAATTAGACATTAAGTATTTCTTTCCTCTACAAATGTGCCACGACTAGCAGGTATTTATTTCTTCATATCCAGTGTAGTCAGAAAAATGAATCGTAAGCTTGCTTATAGTTTAACCGATTAACCCTAATACGAGTTAGATATTAATAGTTGAATACATGATATTCAACATTAAATTAGTTTATGATTGGCGATCGCCGTAGTCAATCCTTCTAAGGTATATTCTTTAGGTTCTACATCAAATCTGCCCAATAGTTCGCCACAGGTTTTTGATGTTTGTGGTCCAATAGAGGCAATGCAGACATTTTTTAAGAGGGACTGGATTTCAGGTTCAGATTTGACTTGTTTTAATAATTGATAAAAGTTGGCAACTGTTTTCGAGCTGGCAAAGGTTATTATGTCAATTTGCTGCTGTTGTAATGCTTGCCATACTCCTTGGTCTATTTGAGCGGGACACTTCGACTTATATGCCGCAACTTCAGTTACTGCTGCACCTTGATTAGTTAATTCTTGAACTAATATTTCTCTGCCACCAGTTTCAACGCGAGGAAAAAGGATTTTTTGTCCAGTTAGATCTTCAGGAAAGTTATGTACTAAAGAATCAGCTATATAGTCTAGAGGAATAAAGTCAGGCTGAAGATTTCTTGTTTGTAAGACAGATGCAGTTTTGCGACCAACAACAGCAATTTTGACTCCTGCCAAAGCACGAGCATCGTAGCCTAAAGTATTTAAGCGATCGCAAAAGTAGTTAACCCCATTAGCAGAGGTTAAAATAAGCCATTGAAACTGGTTTATTTTAGAGATCGCCCGATCTAAATCTGCCCAGCTAGAAGGAGGGGCAATGATTAAGGCTGGCATTTCAATTACCTTTGCTCCTTGTTGCTCTAATAAAGCTGTAAATTTACTCGATTGTGATGCAGCGCGAGTAACCAATATAGTCTTATTTATCAAAGGCAGAGAAGATAGGGTAGGGGAATCTTGATTAAGCTTCACAACTTTTCCAATAACGATAACTGCGGGAGAAAGAGATACTCCAGTGGTTATTTCTACTATATCGGTTAAAGACCCCTGAAAAATCTCTTGTTTAGCTCGTCCACAGTCACGAATAATAGCAATCGGTTCATCAGGCGATCGCCCATTATTAATTAAATTATCAATAATTTGACCGAGAGAACGTCCTCCCATCAAAATTACCAAAGTATCAATTTTAGCCAAAGCTGACCAATCTAAGATATTTGGCTCATGTCCACTAAGCACTGCAAAACAACGACTGAGATCTTTATCTGTAAGCGGAATTCCTGCCAATAGTGGCGCAGCCAATACCGAAGATATACCAGGAATAAATTCAAAATTACAGCCTGCTGTTTTTAGTGCTGCAACTTCCTCGTTAGCGCGTCCAAAAATCAAGGGATCGCCACTTTTTAATCTGACTATTTGTTTGCCCTGAAGACAATATTCTACCAATAGCCGATCTATTTTTGCTTGAGGTGTACTGGCTTTTCCTCCTCGTTTACCAACGCTGATTTTAAGACAATTTTTAGGAGCTAAATTTAACAATGACTTATCTACTAAAGCATCATAAATCAATACATCAGCAATAGTGAGTAGTTTTTTAGCTTTAACAGTTAAATATTCTTCGTTACCTACTCCCGCACCGACTAAGTAAACTTTACCGCCTTGAATCATTATTCATTCATGCTGAATTTATATTCTAAAAATCAGGATAGAGATAAAACAAGATTACCGCTAGCTACGAAATCGTGCTAATAATTTTAAAAGCAATAATTAAGTATGTTTGTAGATTTAGACTGTCACAGCAAAACTAATGACCGAATCAACTATCGAGCATAACCATTTAAATTCTAAGCAAGTATTAATCTCTCCTGATTTATTATCTTTATCAGATCGACCTCAGGCTGAATCTTCGCCTCTACAGTTAGGAATCATGGCTTCGGGTAGTGGGACAAATTTTGAGGCTATAGCTAAAGCGATCGCTGATGATAAACTTAATGCAGAGATTCAAGTCTTAATTTACAATAACCCCAAAGCCCAAGTTAAAGAACGTGCAGAAGAATATAATATCCCGACTGTATTAATCGACCATCGACAATATCAAAAGCGAGAAAATTTCGATCACGAAATAGTTGCCGTGCTAAAAGCTTATGGTGCAAACTGGGTGGTCATGGCGGGATGGATGCGAATCATTACTCAAGTTTTGTTGGATGGCTACCCTAACCGTGTAATTAATATTCATCCAAGTTTATTGCCTAGTTTTAAGGGTATCGGGGCAGTAGAACAGGCATTAGCCGCTAAGGTCAAAATTACTGGCTGTACCGTTCATTTAGTTAGTTTAGAAG
The DNA here is from genome assembly GCA_965218345.1 of Waterburya sp. Taxonomy (GTDB): domain Bacteria; phylum Cyanobacteriota; class Cyanobacteriia; order Cyanobacteriales; family Xenococcaceae; genus Waterburya. The sequence goes on along the minus strand of CBDCKS010000002.1, from coordinate 941,106 downwards.
TTGATAGTGGCGAAATAATTATGCAGGCTGCTGTATCTGTGCTACCTAGTGATAATTTGAAAACTTTACACTCTAGGATACAGACACAAGAACATAATATTTTGCCCCAGGCGATCGCTTTAGCTGCATCGAAATTTTAATTTGGCGTTGGTGATTTTTAGGATAAAACTGAAAATTATCATGCACCAGGAAATTAATTTGACGAGCGACCCTGCGGATTTTAAATCCGCCAAGGAACGCGTACCGCAAAAGATTAAGTCCGTTTAAACAGACTTAAGGTATAAGCAGAGAATTTATTCTCTAGAAAAGCTTTAGTATTTGTTAAGGTTAATGCCCGCTTCTTTCGCCATTGTGCCAATACCTTTTTTCTCTAAAGTTTTGATCGCTTTAGTAGATAAGCGCAATCTTACCCAGCGATTACCTTCTGCCCACCAAACTTTTTTCCACTGCAAATTTACACCCTGTAATTTTTTGGTGCGACGATGAGAGTGTGAAACGGCCATTGCATTATTGGCTTGTTTCCCGGTTATCTGACATCTACGAGCCATGATTAGCCTCTGATTATATATTACAATCCATTATTATAGCCAAAGTTAGACTCAGACCCGAATTTTATTTTTGGTACTGATTGATAATGATCAAAAATATTCAAGACTATTACCAAATAAGCGATCGCCTAGCGACTTCAGGACAACCTACCAAAGAACAATTTAACTTAATTGCTAAATCAAGATACCAAATCATAATTAATTTAGCTATGTCCACGTCAACCAACGCCCTGGCTAACGAAGGAGTAATTGTTACTGACTTAGGTATGGTTTATATTCAGATTCCCGTAGTCTGGGAACATCCAAAATTAGAAGACGTGAAGCTATTTTTCCAGACTATGCGCTCTCTTGAGGATTATCACGTTTGGGTACACTGCGCCAAGAATATGCGAGTTTCCTGCTTTGTTTATCTCTGGCAAAAATATGTTCTGCAACTATCTGAAGCCGAAGCCAGATCTACTATGGAGCGAATTTGGCAACCCACAGGAGTTTGGCAAGAACTGATTGAGCAAGCCGAAGCCAATTTTAGTTAAATATGCTAAATATCAATGAATGGCGTTGCGGTGTAACGGGGTGACGGGGTAATTGGAGTGACGGGGTATTTGAGGTTTTTGAAGTAGTGAGGTTTCTACTCCATCCCCACTACCTCGACTCCTCCACCATCTCCACTACTTCCCCAAGTCCCCAGTCAGCCTTTACCATCTTAATTATGATGCGATGCCCAAGAAATTTTTCGTATGGTGAACAGTTGTATAGTCGTATTTCATAAGCGAAAAACCTATGAATAGATCCGACCGAGCTTTGTTCGATCTTCCCAGGGAGATTGTCTATTTAAACTCTGCCAGTATTGCTCCTAGACTTAAAGAAGTGTCTAAAGCTGGACATCAAGGCATCGATGTTTTTTCTAGCCCTTGGTCGATTACTCCTGACGATCGCTTTGGCAAACCAGAGATACTCCGCGAAGAATTTGCCCGTTTTATCGAAGTTGATGCTGACACTGTTGCCCTAGTTCCCTCTGCAAGCTATGGCATTGCGATCGCAGCCAAGAACATTCCCCTAGAAGCAAACGCAAATATCATAGTTCTCGAAGATCAATACCCTTCAAACGTCTACGCCTGGAAAAGACGAGCCGACGAATCGAGAGCAATTATCCGAGTTGCTCAACGAGGAACGAATAATTCTCTGACTGAATCAGTGTTAAACCTTATTGATTCAAATACCGCAGTAGTTACAGTTCCCAACTGCCACTGGACAGATGGTGAACTGCTCGATCTTATTGCCATTAGTGAAGCGGCTCGAACTGCGGGTGCTGCATTGGTTGTTGATGCTAGCCAATCTTTGGGTGCTTTGCCCATCAATTTTGATAGGGTTCGACCTGATTTTGTTGTTTCAGTTGGTCATAAGTGGCTACTGGGTTCTTATGGACTAGGATATTTATACGTTGACCAAAAATGGCATAGTTGTGGAATTCCTATAGAAGAATCTTCGCTTACCCGTCGTGGAAGCGAAGACTTTTCGCAGTTGACTAACTATGTCGATCGATATCGCCCAGGCGCACGCCGATTTGACTTTGGAGAGTTCACTCAATTTATTTCAATACCTATGGCTATAGCCGCCATTTCACAGCTCAACATCTGGGGCAGCTTATATGTCCAGAAAGAACTCTTCACTAGAACACAACGCATTCGTGCGATCTGCAATCAGCTTGGTCTTAAAACACTTCCTGCTGAGCGAAGTGTTGGACACATTGTCGGCATAAAATTAAACGTTGCACAGCAAACTATGAAGCTTGCAGCCGTTCTCAAATCAGCTAAAATTCATATTAGCGTTCGCAGTGACACAATAAGGGTTGCACCGCATCTTCACACCGATGAGCAAGACCTCGAACGATTCTGCTCCGCGCTGGAGGAATATCTCATCTAAATTGTTTCTATGTACATTGAGTTTTTAATCCTAAAATTTATTCGTCGAATTAATTTTGATTAAGCTTGTCCGTAAATATAACAACTTCATCTGCTTTTTGGCTATTATCTGCGCTTTGATTTAATTTCAGAGCTTGATTAAAGGCTGCGATCGCTAAACAATTAGAAAGCAGCAGTTTATTCTTAACTACTAACAAAATACTCCTCGATCAATTAATAAGAAACCAAGAGCAAGATAACTTTATTTAATTTCAATATATATTTAAAATACACCCCAAAACTTTAAACTATAATTAAAGGTCTTGCTATTAACCTCTAAATTTCTCAGTATAATTTGAGATTGGACATCGCTGCTTGAGATAGTGATTGGCAAAAATTAAATTTAAGCTCAGTATTCAGTTTATTAAATTGAAATGTGGCAAAAACTTATTTTTTTTAGTTAGGCTGGAGTTATTCTTAAATCTTATATATGTATCTAGTAAATAAATAGCTATATATAACTATGAACAAAAGCCGTCAGACAAAAGTAAAAACGCAATTACCAAATTCTACTGTTTCAAAACTCAGCAACCGTAAGAAAAACAGTAAAATAAGCACTTCAGTAAGAAGGTTAGCTGCGGGATGGATAATATTTCAGACCCTTTTTCTGGCAACTCCTATTTTGGCACAGCAGAAATCTAAAGATAATCTCAATTATGGTGAGTTTTTACAAAAGTTAGCCCAGAATCAGGTTACAAAAGTAGAAATTGATGAAACTACTAATCTTGCCAACGTGACCTTAAAGGGACAGGCAAAAGACTCTCCTCCTCATGAAGTAGTTTTATTTGAGCAAAATCAGGATCTGATTCCGAAGATACGGGCTCAAAACGTCGATTTTGCGATCAAAACTTCCGTAGATCGCTCAACAACTATAGGAGTTTTGTTGAACCTATTGATCTTTTTTGTCCTTATATTAGGGCTGATTATGATTGTGCGACGCTCTGCTAATGCTTCTGGTCAAGCTATGAGTTTTGGGAAATCCAAAGCCAAGTTTCAGATGGAGGCAAAAACGGGGATTCAGTTTGACGATGTAGCAGGAATCGAAGAAGCCAAAGAAGAGTTACAAGAAGTGGTAACCTTTCTCAAAGAACCAGAAAGATTTACGGCAATTGGCGCAAAAATCCCTAGGGGAGTATTGTTGATTGGTCCTCCTGGGACAGGTAAAACTCTATTGGCAAAAGCGATCGCTGGAGAAGCTGGGGTGCCATTTTTTAGCATCTCTGGTTCTGAGTTTGTCGAGATGTTTGTAGGGGTAGGTGCATCCCGCGTTCGCGATTTGTTTAAAAAAGCTAAAGAAAACGCCCCCTGCATTATTTTTATTGATGAAATAGATGCAGTTGGTCGCCAAAGAGGTGCGGGGATTGGCGGAGGCAACGATGAGCGAGAACAAACTCTTAATCAATTGCTGACGGAGATGGACGGTTTTGAAGGCAATAGTGGCGTTATCGTTATTGCTGCTACCAATCGTCCTGATGTTCTAGATCAGGCTTTACTTCGGCCTGGTCGTTTTGATCGTCAGGTAATGGTGGACTATCCTGATTTACAGGGAAGACTAGGTATTTTAGAGGTTCATGCCCGTGGCAAGAAAATTGCCCCTGAAGTATCTTTAGATGCGATCGCTCGTCGCACTCCTGGATTTAGCGGTGCAGATTTAGCAAACTTGCTGAATGAAGCTGCAATTTTAACCGCCAGAAGACATAAAGAGGCGGTGACAATGTTAGAGGTAAATGATGCCGTAGATCGCATTGTCGCAGGGATGGAGGGCATTCCTTTAGTAGATAGTAAGTTCAAAAGACTAATTGCCTATCATGAAGTTGGTCATGCGGTCGTCGCGACTATGATCCCTGGACACGATCCAGTAGAAAAGGTCACGATCATTCCCAGAGGAGGTGCAGGAGGTTTGACTTGGTTTACTCCAGAAGAAGAAATGGGGTTAGAAACCAAATCGAAAATTCTGGCAAAAATTACTTCGCTTTTAGGCGTAGAGCAGCCGAAGAAATAGTATTTGGCACAGATGAGATAACTCAAGGTGCAGGTCAAGATATTCAAATGCTGACATCCCTAGCGCGCAAAATGGTAACCAAATTTGGAATGTCAGATCTAGGAGCATTAGCATTAGAGGGTCAAGAACAACCCGTATTCTTGGGCGGTGATTCAGGAAGGAGAAACGAATATTCTGAAGAAGTTGCTGCCCAAATCGATGTACGTATCCGCAATATTTCTCTGGAGTGCTATCACAAAGCCAAAAACACAATTAGTGAGAATCGTTTAGCTATCGATCGGATTGTAGATATTTTGATTGAAAAAGAAACAATTGAGGGTAAAGAGTTTCGCAAGTACCTCGCTCAGTTTTCTCCCCATTATCAATCTGAGGAAAAAACAGATAAAACCCTTAGTCTGACTAAAAAGTAGCAATTAGTTAAAGTATTTTAAAGCGATCGCCTGTATCCTTTCTAAATACAGGCGATTGTTACGTACGACTGATTGGAATGACTATATTTTTTAACCTACGTCCCTTATCTGAACAGATAACTAAAAACTAAGCTTATTCCATGCACTTCAAAGTAGATGCGGTTTAGTACCCACTTCATTAGCATCTAAGAGGTTTAGCATCTAAGAGGTTGTCTGAAAAGTCTCGTTTATACCAATTCTCAGAAGTAATGCACTAAATTAAGAAGAAAGAAGTGCAAGATGAATTTTTATGGGGAACAAACTGAAAGTAGAAATTACCGAAACTGCCGAAGAGCTTAAACAGCAGCTCAAACACCAAAAAAAAGGTCAAGAAAAAGAACGCCTGCAAATGCTTTATTGGCTCAAGAGTGGTCAAGTGAAAAGCCGTCAAGAACTAGCACAAAGACTAGCTAGAAACGAATCTACTATTTATCGATGGCTCAAAAAGTATCAACAAGGGGGGTTAACTAGATTGTTAGAAGTGAAACTAGCACCTGGAACCAAACCCAAGATTAAGGGTCAAGTTTTAGAGCAACTTCAGTCGAAGTTATCTCAGCCACAAGGTTTTAAAAGTTATCGAGACATTCATTCTTGGTTAATCGAGTTATTCAAGCTGGAGATAGGCTATTCAACGGTACATCGAATAGTTCGCGAAAAACTCAAAGCCAAACTAAAAGTCCCCCGTCCGCGATCGCCATTGACGACGAAGCAGCAGCAAGCAACATATAAAAAAACTGCCCGAACTAATTCAGGTAATGACCAAGCATTTTGCCCATGAGCGTCCGATACGTTACTTCTGTTCAGATGAGAGCCGATGGGGACTTAAGACTCTGACTGGACGGGTAATTACTTTGACAGGAATTAAGCCTGTGATTGAGGTGCAATGGCCTCGCCAAGCCTTTTGGCTTTATGGCGCAGTCGAACCTCTAAGGGGACAAAATTTCTTCTATGCTTTTTCTCATCTCGATGCAATCTGTTTTAATCGCTTTGTGGCTCAATTTTCTGCCGCTTTTCGGGATACCTTAAATCTGTTGCAGTTAGACCAAGCCACTGCTCATATTTCTAGCCAGGTTCACTGGCCTGATAATGTGGTTCCTATCTTTCAGCCTTCTCATAGTCCAGAGTTAAATCCCATTGAACGGTTTTGGCAAGACCTTCTTCACAAGTAGCAAGTACCGCGCTTTGCGCTCAAGTAGCGCAGCCTGGAGGCTGCCGACGTTGCTCCGTAACGGCGAGACGCGAAGCGCGTCTGCAGTTTTACCTCTCGTTAAAACAAGAGGATTGAAGTCGGGATATGCTGCTTTGTAAGCAGCATATAGAACCGACTTGTTGAAACAAAGAAATATAATTTCATATTTTCCTCATGAATGAGGAGGCTTTATACCATCTTCGGAGCTATTTATTTGCTACTTGCTACTTGCTACTTGCTACTTTTGCTCCGAAGGAGCTTGGTAAAGACTTCAAAAATAAAAGCTTTAACAATCTTGCTTCTCTTCAACAGGCTATTTTTAGTGCAGTCAATTCTTTAATACCTGAGAAAGTTGCTTCCTTAACTTCTTATCCTTTTATATTAGATGCCCTGTCTATTTAGTGCATTCTTTTTGAGAATTGGTATTACTGCATTAATGCCCCCTAAATCCCCCAAGCTTGGGGGACTTTCAACTATTCTCCCCCCATACTTGGGTAGCTGGGGGGGACAAACATAGAACTCGAAAGTAAGAAAATAACTTTTCAGATGTCCTCTAAATTGCCTTGAGAAAGTTTTCTTTTTGCTGACGATTACTCCAACGCAATAAGCCAAATGAAGCTTCCCAGGAAAAAATTGCGTAGCCATAGTCATATTGTTTAACTATATTCATTTGTTGTTGAATCTCGGCTAAAGGCTTTTGATTTGTCAAACCACCTGCATAAATACCAACTGCCACATCTACATAGTTGTTTACCTCAGGTAAAATAGAGTTATCGATTGACAGTGCAACTTCTTGGCTAGTTTGACGATAAAGCTGCATTACTAATTCATCGATTAGTCCTGCTTTAATCCAAGCTAGCCAATCTTGTGAATATTTATTTAGGGAAAATCCTAAAGGATTAGGAGAAAGAGAAATAACTAAGTCTGGTCTAATTTTTCTGATGGCTTTTACTACCTTGAGAGTTAACTGTGTCATTTCAACAGTTTGATTGCCAAACTGAATTGGTATACTCCAATGATCGTCAATTTGAATACCGTAAAGATCGACATAGGACGCTGCAACTTCAGTAAATAAATTTACAAAGTATTGCTGTACTTCTGGGTTAGCTGGATCTAGCCACCAATGATGATCGATTAACTTTTCGCCTTGACTAGTGGCTAAAATCCAATTTGGATGTTGTTGAGCTAATTCTGAATTAGGAAAAGTCATTATTCCATGTTCATACCAAGCATATACTTTTAAACCTTGGCGTTTTCCTTCTTTAATAGCAGTTTTCAAAGCTTTCCAAGCATCGCCATAACGATAGTGTAGGTTGTCTTGGCTTACTTGTCCCCAACAGCCTCCATCTTCTCGATCTTGAATGCGATCGCCAATATCTACTAAATTACTGAGTGCGATCGCACGGTTGAGATTTTAATTTAGCCACAAACTAAAAAATACATATATCTTAATAATGCTCTTAAAACAAGATCTGTTATACAGAACATTAAAATTCTGCGCTTAAAAAAATTTTTACTGCGAATAATATAGACAAGTACAAAATCTGGTTGAAATCGCGATCGCGCTTACGACATAGCTTCGCTACGCAATTTTGCAACTATCGAAAGTCTTCTTAACAATACTTCAAGTTCCTAAAGCTTAAAAATCATGGAAAATTCCCCAGAAAATCTAAGTCTAAATAATCCTATTGTCACGATTTTAGATGACGAAGATGATGGAAACTTAGCTGCAAATGATATCTCCCTGCGAGAGGCAATTGTCTATAGCCAAGATGGAAGTAAAGTTAGCTTCGATAATAGCCTGAAGAATAAAATTATTTTGCTGACTCGTGGCGAATTAAGTATTGATAAAAATCTAACTATTCAAGGTTTTGATAATGGTCAACTGACTATAGATGGTAACAACAAAAGTCGAGTTTTTAATGTTAACAATAACCTCGAACAATCTGTAGACGTAACCCTAGAGAATTTAACTATTACTGGTGGTAATGCTAGGAATCAAAACGGTGGTGGAATCAGAAACGAAGAAAATTTAACCATCAACGACAGCATTATAACTAGCAATTCTGCGAGTCTAGGCGGTGGTGTACATAGCTATCTGTACAATCCAGACGAGTATAATTCTGCGACAACAATTAATAATACTGTTGTCAGTAATAATTCAGCAAAAGACGGTGGCGGAGGTATTTACCATGAAAGTAATACCTTTGGTGGAAACCTTCTTGACAGTTTGATTTTAAATGCCAGTAGTGTTACTAGCAATTCCAGCGATGGCGTTGGTGGTGGAGTTTACAACGATTTTGGTGGAATAAAGATTGATAGTAGTACTATCGATCAAAATACGGCATCAGACTCTGGTGGTGGTATTTATCAGGCTGATGGTGCAGTGAAGATTAATGACAGTACTATAAGCAACAATCAAGCAGATTATGGAGGAGGTTTCTACTCTAGTGGATTTGATAGCGATAGTGCCTTTGTCAACAGCACTATTAGTGGTAATACTGCTAGGTTTAATGGTGGTGGTATTTTCATAAGTACTGAATATGGTTATCACACTGTTACTAGTAGCACCATTACTAATAATTTGGCTCCAGATGGTGCAGGAATAGATCAAAGTTCAGCTATTGCAAATATTACCAGCAGTATAATTGCAGGTAACGTAGACAATAATGATGTAAATGGTGCAGGTATCATCTCTGGAGGTAATAACCTGATTGGCAATGGCGATGGTGCGCCAGATTTTGTCAATCTATTTAATGGCGATCTTGTCGGTACTGCTAATAAGCCAATAGATCCCCAACTAGGTGAGCTAAAGGATAATGGTGGAAATACTTTTACTCATGCTCTCTTACCTGAAAGTATAGCGATTAATACAGGTAGCAACCCTGAAAAATTAACTACCGATCAACGTGGAGAAGGGTTCGATCGCGTTCTGTTTGATGCCCCCGATATTGGAGCTTTTGAAGCCGATACCGACTCGATTTACGATCTCCCATTTCTGCCACCAGAGCCAACATCAAGGATAGTAACGACTTTAGATGATGAAGATGATGGTGACTCAAGCGTCAACGATATTTCTCTGCGAGAAGCAATTCTAGAGAGCAATTCTGGAGATACCATTACTTTCGATCCTAGTCTTAGTGGCGGAAAGATTACTCTGACTCTAGGAGAGTTAACTGTAGACAAAAGCCTAAAGATCACTGGTTTAGGTGCAGATAAGTTAACCATAGATGCTGATAATAAGAGTCGAGTATTCAACGTGGATAATGGTTCTAGTACTGCTATTGACGTGACCATCGGCAAATTAACTATCAGCGGCGGAAATGCTGGCGAAGAAGGCGGTGGTGGTATTAACAATCAAGAAAATCTGACAGTTAATCAATCAATTATTAGCGATAATTTAGCTGGGTTTGGCGGTGGTGTATTGACGAACAACTTTGCCAAAACAACTATCAACAACTCTACTGTTAGCGATAATTCAGCTCAAGGTGGTGGTGGTGTGTCAAATTCTTCCTCTACTACTACTATCAATAACTCTACTATTAGCAACAACAATTCGACGAAATATGGAGGTGGCGGTATTTCTAGCTCCAGTTTCGAGGGTGGTTCAACTATAGTTAACAACAGTACGATTAGTGGTAATACTGCTAAGGGTCAAGGTGGCGGTATTAATGCTTTTGATACCGAATTAGAAGTTAACAATAGTATAATTACTAAAAATACTGCTACGAATAGCCGTAATTTTTCTGGAGGTAACGCTAGTGGAGTCTCTGCTCAATTTTCCAGCAGTACTTTTACTAGCAGTATTATTTCTGGCAATGACAAAAATGATGATTTTTTAGGCGATGGTACAAGCGGTGGTAATAATTTAATTGGTAACGCAGATAATACAAAAGCTTTTAGCGATGGTGTCAAGGGAGATTTAGTCGGCACTGCCGATGCTCCTGCCAAATCTCGCTTAGGTGAGTTAAAAGATAATGGGGGTCTTACCTTGACTCATGCTCTGCTTCCCGACTCCTCAGCAATTAATGCAGGTAACAACTCCAAAAAACTAACTACCGACCAGCGAGGATTAGAACGTTCTGTTCTACAAACCGACATTGGTGCGTATGAAGTTCAACCAGGATCGATTGATACTGCCAATCTTGAGGTTATTGATGGCGGTCTAGGTGATGATATCTTAACTGGCACCACTAAGAAAAATATCCTGAACGGTAAGGCTGGCAATGATACTCTCAACGGTGGTCAGCAATTTGATCGACTAAATGGTGGCGATGGTGATGATGTTTTGATCGGCAATGGAGGGATTGGTGTTCTTCTTGGGGAAGAGGGAAAAGATCTGTTTTATTTAGAGAATATAAAAGGAAATCTCGAATGGATTCGTGATTTTGAACTTAATCAAGATCGCCTTGGTTTAGCTGATAATATTACCGACGATGAACTGGAAATTGCTGGTAGAGTTAATAGCTTTATTAGTTATCAAGGTGAGCAGTTGGCAGTAGTGCTGGGTGTTAGTCCGAGCCAACTAACTCAAGAACAGTTTCAAGAGATATAAACTCTAGGCAAGCATAGCGCGATCGCCCAAAAACTTCAATTTATTTTCTTGGCAATATTTGATAATGCGATCGCCATAAGTATTAGTAACTTTATGAGAGCGTATGTGCGGGCTAATGGGTCGCGGTATGCCCGCACATACGCTCGACAAGACAGCTAAAAGCTACAATTATGGTAAATTTACTTTTTAGGCGAGAATAATAATACTGGAAACCAGCTACTACGCATCAAGTCATTAGCAAAACTACGAACTGTCCACTGTAAAAGGCTGTTGCGATAATCTGTGGCGATCGCGATCGCACTAATATCAAAGTCTAATGCAGCCATAGTAATCTCTGGTAAAGGATTACCTTGCTTGACTAGAGTATTAACTTCAATATCCAAAGCCTCTAACTCTTGTTTGACTGAATCTAGCTTGCTTTGGGCATCTTTCACTCGCTGTTCAACCATCATTGACCTTCTACCGCTATCGTCAACCACAGTCATCAACATACACTGCTTGAGAGAATTTTCTGGACGATCCTGGGCATACTTCTTGATCTCTTCTATTAAATAGTGAGCAGTTTCGCTATCATTGTAAGGAATGAGTAAATATCGCCAGAGGTGCTGACACCGCAAATCCAACTCTTCGCGAGTATAGGTAGTAATAAGTTCTGGGCGAATAATATTGAGAGGCTGATCCGTAAGTTTTGCCAAGCCTGTACTAGTACTACCAAAAAAGCTTTCTTGCAGCGAGCTTCTAATCGGAGTTCCTGTCATGATTACATCTATCTGATGTTTCTTCAATATTCTAGGAATTGTGTCGAGGGGTTTGCCTGAAAGAACCTCGATTTGAACATCTATTGATTCAGAAGCATTTTCTAAAGCTATCTGAAAACGTTGCTTAGCTTTCTCTACTTTTTCTTCATCTATTCTGGGAACTTCTCCTTCTTGCCAAAAAGGAACGCTATGAAAGAAGACAATTTTTTTTAAACCGCACTGAGACAGACTGGGTACACAGTCAACAAAGCGATATAAACCATCGGTAAAGTCAGTGCAAATCAAGCAGCTTTGAAACATAGAAGCTAAATAGCGAATATCTTTTTTCTAACACTAGCAAAAAAAGCATTATTAGTTTCTATAATCTTAATTTTCTTAGTCTTTCACCTGAGTCTAAACCCCAACAACCCCAGCTTTTTTCGATGGAAACCAGCAAGAGAAGGAGGCTGCATGATTCAAGCTTACGCCAATTTATCTTTATGCCCCAGGTGGAGAATCTATACCCCACTGATGGCGGATAAAGTTTTGATACATATTATCTTTAATTAACATTTGTTCATATAGTTTTATCAAGAAATCTTGAGCCTGTTCGTGACTCATCCCTTTTACCTGACTTTCAAAAGAGCGAATATTAAACTTTTGCTCCAAAGATAATTCCATTGAGTTTGACATTTTATGTGTACTCCTACGTATGACTTAACAACAACATTTTAACTTTAATATTATCTAATGTAACAATTAATTGACATTAGATAATATTAGTTATAGGGCTGGCGATAGTTAATTGTCAATTGTTGGCAAGATTTTTCATTCTTAGGGTAGATTGTCAAGAAAAAAAAGCAAATTTAAGAGAATATATTGGTTAATGGTGTAAACATTCTGTAATAATTAGAGATAGTGCAGAATTTAAAATAGAATTCAATTTTTTAAATTGAGTGGGCGTAGTTTTGAGGTTTCCTCAAAAGCTTGTAAGCCCTGTCGCTTAGTGTTTTCACTGTGAACTGCTTTGGGTTTTCTAAAGCACAGCATCGGACTTAAATCGATGGGCATTTTGCGTTATACAGGTGTTTTGAGACTGTGGCAGTAATTAAAGGTAGCGTCATATTCAATAGCTGGTACATTTTCAAGGTGCAACCTTAGCGTTTCTTTTCTAAATAGCTTTAGAAAGGATAAATGTTTGGGTGCGTATTTGTGTACAGTTGAAATAATTACTTCAAAAGATCCATCTATAAATAAATAAAACTTTTGGACAATTTAGTATATTCTGGCGTAGCTGCCATCAGAAAAGCGTTCGCTCTGCACACTATTTTAAAATTAAACTAGCTTGGGAGATCCAGTATGTCTATCCGTTTGTATGTAGGTAATTTACCTAAAGAAGAAATCGATCGCGAAGCCTTAGCAACTATGTTTGCTGAGTCAGAACAGATCACAACTAAAGTAATTAAAGACCGTAAAACAGGAAAATGTCGTGGTTTTGCTTTTGTTACTATCGAAAGTGATGAAGCAGCCGACCAATTTATTGAAAAATATAATGGTCAATCCTTTATGGATAATCCTTTGAAAATTGAAAAGGCTTTACCACGTTCTAAAGGAGATGAAGAAGGCGCATCGGCAGAAGGTAACGCCAACTCTGGTAACGCTCCTAAACGCAAAGTTAGCAACGCTAGTAATAATACTAAGCGTAGTGGTAAAAAGTCTAGTAGTAGCAGTAGCAGTAGTCAAAAACAGCAGGGTAGTATTCAACCAGATCCTCGCTGGGCAGATGAATTAGCGAAACTCAAAGAAATGTTGGCTTCGGCAAATAATTAACTTCGCAGCTTGAAGCTCTAAGCTTAAAGCTTTTAAACGGTGACAATAACTTTCTAGGCAACTAGGAGGAATTGGACACCGTAATTTTTTTAGGGTTTTGGGGAAATATCTGCGAAAATAAGTCCCAGATTAAATAAAACTAGCAAGATAGTATACGGAGATAAAATCAATGAGCGATCCTGTCAAAACTATGAAGCAAGAGGTGGGTAAAGCTGCTGCCGATCGCGTAAAATCAGACTCTATTGTCGGACTAGGATCGGGTTCTACTGCTGCCTATGCTATTGAGTATATAGGCGATCGCCTGGCAAAGGGGGAAATTAAAAATATTGTCGGTGTACCTACTTCCTTTCAGGCAGAAGTTTTGGCAAAAAAATTTAACATCCCCTTAGTTACTTTAGATGCCATCGATCGTATTGATATTGCGATCGATGGTGCGGATGAAGTCGATCCTCAAAAAAACTTAATTAAAGGTGGTGGCGCGGCACACACTCGCGAAAAGGTTGTAGATTCTCTAGCTAAAGAATTTATTGTCGTAGTAGATGAAGGCAAACTAGTAGATAAACTTGGTTCAACTTTCTTGCTACCTGTAGAAGTAATTCCTATGGCGGTTGCTCCTGTGATGCGAAGCTTGGCAAAGCTAGGAGGAAAACCAGAATTGCGGATGGGTGTAAAAAAAGCAGGACCAGTGGTTACAGACCAAGGCAATTTAGTTATTGACGTTAAGTTCGACCACATTACCAACCCTGGGGAAATGGAAAAAACAATCAACAATTTTCCAGGAGTACTAGAAAATGGCTTGTTCGTTGGCGTGGCAGATATTATTTTAGTCGGCAAGATTGTAGACGGTAAATCTGAAATTAGTCAGTTTTAGTAAAGGGCTTCGCCCTAGCTATAAGCCATAAGCTACAAGCCAGAAGTAACGAAGCTTTAAACCTCTCCTAACACGTGACGCGATAGCCCCGTGACTACTAAACAATACCTGTTTAGTAGGGGTCTTAAACCCTTCCAGCGATTAGCCTAGAGCTTAGAGCTTTTTATAATGGTTCGGACAAAATTTAATTATTACGAAACAAGAGCTATCGAAGCCCTTTTTGAGCAAGGAAGCCCCTAAAGGGTTCAGCAGTTTGCTTATGCCGGGGAACCCGTCCACCGCAACTGCTTCACCGCGTCGCCGTCAGGCGCAAGGGCAAGTCTTGCTTGAGTTGAAGATAATCAACGGTAAATTAGGCTTTTCAACTGCTCTAACTGTTTTAACTGTTTAACTGTCCTAACTGTTGTTTTTAGTAACAGTCGCTAAATGCGCCAACAGCGTGATTGGGGGATTTAGAGTTAATCTACTCCCCCAAATTGGGAATCAGCAATGGGCGATTTAATTTATTTTAGACAAAATCGAAATCAACAACTAAATCATCAAGATTTAAGTCGCCACTATTTGGCAAATTTTCAATCCCAAAGGTATTGTCTCCTAAGCTACGAATGTGTTCTATGCCATCAGAATTAACGCCTGCATAAGGGAAGTAAACGGTAGGGTCATTGCTATTATCCCCATCTTCAAGCTCGTCTATAGTACCATCAACCACCACAAAAGGAGCGTAAGTTGACCCTTTGGCAAATTCCTCTGTAAACTCAGTCAATTTTCCATCCAGGTTAAGGTCAACATCTAAGCGATTGGCGATCGCCGCTTCAGTATAGCCTGAATCGCCAACGGCAATGACTTCACCCGATTCAGAATCAATTACACCACCATCAGCATCTACCTCATAAAAACCGATGCTACTGTTTGACAGAGTATTTTCATTCACATTAATGCTAACTGTTGAATCGTTTAAGTCTGTCAGATCGATTAGAGGTTCGGTATCGGTTTTATCCTCAGTTTCTACATCCCCTTGAACTGCCGTCAGTCCTTGTAAATTTAAAGGATTGATTGAGCCAACTTCACCCAGGCTATGGGCTGCACCAGAATCTAGATCTATAGAATACAAAGTCGTATTAGAAACGGCAAAAGCTGTATTATCACCTTCTACAGCAGAAACAATGTCAAAGCCGCCTAAAGTATCAAAATCAATTCCTAAATCACCGACGGTAGTTAATGTTCCATCGTTGGGTGGATCTTGCAACGCTAGGTCGTTTAACAAAGTATCAATATCGTATAGCTCAGTCGAAACAGTGCCATCAAAGGAATTAGTATAGGCAGCAGCAGTAACGTTAGGATTCACTCCCTCACTGGAGTCTCCTGAACCGAACGCTAAAGTCCCATCAACGGTTACTTCTCCCGTATCTACGTTGATCCGAAAGTCTTGATCGTTATCTCCTATTAGACGCAGGCGATCGGCGACAGGATTAAAGTCAAATCCCGATATAGTTCCCCCTTCAAAGGGCGTATCAAGGGTACTAACATAGGTAGCTACACCGCTATCTGCATCAATAGTATAAATATTGTTAGCAGTAGAAATACCGTAGATAGAACCATCGGCAGGACGAGTATCGATACCCAGTAAAGTACCTTCAACTCCAGTAACATCGGTAAACTGACTTGCACCAGGATTATTAGAATCAAAAGAAACTAATGAGTTATGGTCGGTTAAAGCCACAAGCTGAGAAACATCTGTTGATGCTTGTGCTTTGATTTCTCCTGCTGCTACAGGTGCCGTAATGCGGAAAGCTTCGCCATTATCTAGATCGATTCCTGCTGGTGCTGTTCCCATCGCAGTTTCGTCGATCGCCTCAGAAGTTTCTGTAGGAATTGTCAAGCCATGTAGAACCACTTCTCGCTCGTCTAAGGGTGTTAAATTGTTATACTGACGCAGTTGGTCTGGATCGTTGAGGTCAAAAGTATAGGTAGTGTCTAAATTGAACTCTGTACCTGAAGGAAAGAGATCGGCAGGATTTATTTCTCCAGCTGTTGCTAGATTAAGAAATTGAGTTAACGGCGGTGTGCCTTCTGGTGCTGAATCAATCTGTTCTGAGGTTAAATTAAGAACTACTGGACCATAGTTAGGACGACCTTCTAAGAAATTAACAAAGCCATCTCCATCAACATCACTATCGGCTACAGTTGGCAGAATCGAATTTGCGGCTTCTCCTCCCGTCCCATCAAAAAAGCTACCGTCACCCTGTTCTAAGAGAGGTCTATCAGGGTTTCCTAAAAATTGACCATGAATATGGGCAACGTGGACTCCACCAATATCGCTAAGATCTTCTAGTCCGCTAGCGTCAATTTGAACTCGCAGAGTACGAGTATCTTCAGTTGGTGCATCAAGGGTTAGTGTCGCCTCGCCACTGGCATCAGAACCAAATGAACTATTGAGTGTACTTAAATCTACTTTGTATTCCATGAAAATTAAATCTCTGGCTAATTTTTTGATAGCAAGACTTGTTCTATTTTTTAAAAAATAGAACAAGCGATCGCCTTTCGTGGTCGGAAAACCCGTATACTATCGTGGGACTCACGCTAATTGCTGTACAATCCCAAAAGGTCTAAGGAATAGATAGAATCTAGCCTATTGGCTATTCCCTAACTTCTATCTAGCCTATTTAGTAACCTAAACTAGGATTGTTACGGCAGACAGAGATTAATTTAGCTCTGCCTCTATTTTTAGTACGTCCATGCAGGGCAATTGGATTCATCTAAACTTTAAATTAATGAAAATCTGCTTCCCAAACCGCTATATAGATGCGGTCTTTCTGATTGCGCTGAATAATGCCTTCTAAGCCATTTACTGAAAAATTATGGGTAGCTTGTTGACGACGATATACGGCTTGTAATCCTTGTTCTAAGTCAGGGGTGAGTGGTTCTGCTGCCAAAAGCGAATCTAGGGCAGAGTGGACTGTATTGAAGTTGGTTGAAGGTGGAACTGCTATTTCTGCTTGACGCAGCTTGCCTGTTTGAGTGTCAAACATATATCCAATGTCAATTCCCTTGGAAACAACATTTTCATAAGACCAGGCCATACTATTTGCCCAAAAGCCTGGTTTGCGCCAAACAGGTTCTCCTAAAGCCTGAAGGATTTTGCTTTCTGAAGTCCCAGGAATAAAAATTACAGCTTGAAGAGCATTATTCTTGGTTGGTGAATTCTTGGTTAGTGAATTCTTGGTTTTCTTATCTATGGGTTCAATATCATCGTCAGTTGGGAGAAGCAATTTGGCTTGAAGGGAGTCTAAAAAGTTTATCGGTGGTCGCTCATCTAGTTCGGAGGTTAGGTAATACAAGCCTAGACACACCACAGCAAGCTGTATACCGATCGTGAAATATTTTGCCCATGATTTTGAGCGAAGTTTATGAGTATTTGTCGGAATTGAAGATGATGTTGCTTTGGAAAACTGCAACGCTGAAAGCATTTCTCTGGCAGAAGCAAATCGCTGATTAGAATCATAAGCGATCGCACGGTTGATTACTGCCATTAAATTTTGATTAGAAGCAGTATTTTTTTGTTGTTCAAAATTGCTTTGATTTATTTCAAAATCGAAAGTTAGTGGCGATTTCCCTGTTAAAAGATGAATCGCTGTTAAACTCAAACTATAGAGGTCATTGTTATAAGCTGTTTGCCCCCTTGCTTGTTCCAAGGACATATATCCTGGTGTACCACTTATGAGTTTTTGGTGACAAGTGCCAACTTCTTGAGCAACACCAAAATCAATCAGCACTGGTAAATTATCTTTTGCCCGTAAAATAATGTTGCTTGGTTTAATATCGCGGTGAACAATTCCCAAGCTATGAATACATTCTAAAACAGGTAACAAATTTAGTAAAATGTCTCTAGTTTCAGTCTCTGATAGCTTTTGTTGCCTACTTAATTTTTGTTCTAAAGTAGTTCCTTGAATCCATTCCTGCACCAAATATAAACAGTTAGAATCACTGAAGTAACCATAAAATTGGCTGATTTGAGAATGTTTACCAGCCAGTTTTTTTAATATTTGGGCTTCTTCCTCAAAGATCAGCTCTCTTGTCTGCTTTTCCTGAGCAGAAGAAAAATTTAGACACAACTGTTTAATGACGCATTTTTGATGTCCTAAAACTAGATCGCTAGCCAAAAAAACTCGACTGTGGCTACCTTGAGCTATCAATTCATGAAGATAATAACGTCTGTTTAATAGTTTTTTTCTCGAATCTAAGCTCAAGCCTGTCATATTCAACTTAATCGTCCTAGCAACTCGATCGATAAAGGCAACATTTACATTTATATTAGTACGTCTGAAAACTAAAATTGGTTTCAAACAAAGGGTTAAGAATATACAATACTTTTGGTAGACAAAATATCTGATTTAAGCAATTTCGCGAATTTACGATGTTTTTGCTGGTGGTTATATTCGGCTAAATACCGATATGGCAATTTGCAGGATAAAAACATGAGTTTTGAGCAGAAATTAGACATTTACTGGCGATCGCGTTTCACTTTGATGGCACTAGTGTCAAATATTGTTGATAAACTAACGATAATATAAAATCAACTTATATCGACTAGCAAAACGCCTTACAGCATATAAAGCTAATTAAAAACCAACAGGCTCATCATATTTAGGGATTGAAAAAAATTGATTGCCAAACAAAGTTATGTTATCGCAGCCGAGGCATGGCAAGCCCTCGAATCATCTATCATTTATTATCGAGGTCGCCCTATAGGGACTTTGGCTGCTAGTGATTACGGTTCACCCTCACTAAATTACGATCAGTGTTTTGTACGTGACTTTGTTCCAGCGGCCTTAATTTTTCTAATTAGAGGTAGATCGGAAGTTGTCCATAATTTTTTGCTGGAAACTTTAAAGCTGCAAATTAAAGAAAAACAGTTAGATTTTTTAGAGCCAGGAAGAGGCTTAATGCCCGCTAGTTTTAAAGTGCTGCATCAAGGAGGCGAAGAGTTTCTCAAGGCTGATTTTGGCGATCATGCTATTGGTAGAGTTACTCCTGTAGACTCTGGTTTATGGTGGATGTTTTTGTTGAGGGCTTATGTCAAAGCGACAGCAGAAAATTCTTTTGCTCATACTCCTGAAATGCAGAAAGGAATTAGGCTCATTATTGAGCTTTGTCTGTCGGCAAGATTTGATATGTATCCAACTTTACTCGTTCCTGATGGGGCGTGTATGATTGACCGTCGTATGGGAATCAATGGGCATCCTTTAGAAATCCAGGCTTTGTTTCATACAACTTTGAAATGTGCTAGAGAATTGCTTCTAAATAATCAAGAAAATGAGAAAATTCTCCAAGCAATTGATGGTCGTCTTGCAGCTTTAACCAGCCACATTCGTCACAATTATTGGCTAGACCTGGAAAAGTTAAACGTGATTTATCGCTACCACTCCGAAGAATATGGAGAAGATGCTTTAAACCAGTTTAATATTTATGCCGAGTCTATTCCCTATGCAGAATTGAGTGAATGGTTTCCTGAAGATGGAGGTTATCTGGCAGGCAATTTAGGACCATCCCATTTGGACTGTCGCTTTTTTGCATTAGGTAACATGATGGCAATTTTATCTTCCTTGGTCATGCGTCAACAGGGACAAATCATTATGCACACTATCGATACGAAATGGGAAGATTTGGTCGGCTGGATGCCGATGAAAATTTGTTTTCCTGCCCTCAAGGGTAGAGATTGGCAAGTACTTACAGGTTGTGACCCCAAAAATCGTCCTTGGTCATATCACAATGGGGGCAATTGGCCAGTGTTGTTATGTTTTATGGCAGCAGCAGCGATAAAAATGGATCGCTTAGACTTAGCCAAAAAAGCGATTGAAATTGCAGCCAAACGCCTACATAAAGATGAGTGGGCAGAATACTATGATGGTAAAAATGGTCGCTTAGTCGGCAAAGAAGCCAGAAAATACCAGAATTGGACAATATCTAGTTTCTTGTTGGCTCAAGATTTGATTGATGAACCTAAATATCTGGACTGGATTTGCCATGATTAAAGCTCATTCCTACATGCGGCTAAAGCCTTTGTCCCTCCAAAAATAGCTGTCTTTCTGCTTCTCTTCTTCTAGTTAGTCCTGGCATTGGTACTAGTGCGCCTCCGACATTGGCTTTGTCCCAGCGTAAAAACTCACTGGCTGCACCAGTATAATCCTCGGCATTGATTTTCCTAACGAGGGTACTTTCGGCAATATAATCTACACCGACATTAAAGGAGAGTGAAGCCAATGCACTCAACTGGCGATCGCTTAAATTAACTTTAATAGCTCGATCCAACTCCCGTTGAATTTCTTGCACTTGAGCTTTCAAGGCAGCATTAGCTTGTTCGGCAGAAATGCGATCGCCAACTTGAACTGGTTTACCTCCTATTTGCGATAAGCCATAGCCAATTACAGCCGAGCCGTCAGTATCTATGTAAGCCTGAGCTTCAAATCCCTCAAACTCTTTTATCAGATTGATAGCTACAGGAGAAATAGGTTTAGAGGTCGCCTTTTTGGAAACGGTTTTGGTAGGGGTTGGCAGTGTATCACTCTCTATGTGTTTTGAATTAACCGCCAAAGATTGATTTAATCTCTGTAGCTGAATTTTATTAACTGTGTGAGATTGTCTATGAGGAATTTTATCGGCGGCAAATGAGAGAGTTGTTAAACCTATTGAGTAAACACTGGTCATCATAATCGCCATATCAAAATATTTATTCAAAATCTGTCGCCAAAATAACTATTTTCCAAGTAAACAGTTTTAGTCGATTACCAAAAAAACAGCGACTAAATTAAGTTGTTTTTGGTTAAAAATTTACATTAATTCATAACACCTGGGAAAATCCTCAATTTATCGTTTGTTTTTGCTCTAAGAACCTGTTTTATCAAAGTATTTTTTATACCCGATAATTTTAGTCGGGTATGATTGACTGGTTGTTTTTACCTGTGATAATATCAACATCACTGTTGAAGAAATAAAAGATAAATCATGACCCAGACACCCATCAAAACCGCAAAAGGACGAACTTTCACCAACTTAGTATCTAAAGAAGGTGGCGTAAGATATCCTCTTAAGGCACTCAATGTTTGCGAAGAAACATTTTCTCCTTTAGAAGTTGAATATGATTACGATGAAATTCGTCGTCAAGTCAGCCGTGAAACCATTGCAGCAGGACCTAATTCAATTTGGCGTTACAAAGCATTTCTGCCAGTTGAAAGCGAAAATCCGATTGATGTTGGTACAGGCATGACTCCTTTGGTCAAGTCCAATCGTTTAGCTCGTCGTCTGGGTCTAAAAAATCTCTATATTAAAAACGATGCGGTTAATATGCCTACCCTCAGCTTCAAAGATAGGGTAGTGTCTGTAGCCTTAACTCGTGCCAGAGAATTAGGATTTTCTACTGTTTCCTGCGCTAGTACTGGTAACTTAGCTAATTCTACAGCAGCGATCGCAGCCCATGCAGGTATGGACTGTTGCGTATTTATCCCTGCGGACTTAGAAGCAGGAAAAATCATAGGTACTTTGATTTATAACCCTACCGTCATGGCAGTTAAAGGCAACTACGATCAGGTCAATCGTCTTTGTTCTGAAGTTGGTAACAGCTATGGCTGGGGTTTTGTCAACATCAATCTTCGTCCTTACTACTCTGAAGGTTCTAAAACCCTTGGTTATGAAGTAGCCGAACAGTTAGGCTGGGAACTACCCGATCGTATAGTTGCACCTTTGGCTTCTGGTTCATTATTTACCAAAATCTATAAAGGCTTTAATGAATTTGTCAAAGTCGGTTTAGTAGAAGATAAGCAAGTTCGCTTTAGTGGCGCACAGGCAGAAGGCTGTTCTCCCATTGCTCAAGCATTTAAAGAAGGTAGAGACTTTGTTACTCCAGTTAAGCCTAATACTATCGCTAAATCCATTGCGATCGGTAATCCTGCAGATGGCTACTACGCTTTGGATATTGCTCGCAAAACCAACGGCAATATTGAATCTGTTACAGATGCCGAAATTATTGAAGGTATGAAGCTTTTGGCTGAAACCGAAGGGATCTTTACTGAAACTGCTGGTGGTACTACTGTTGCCGTCCTTAAAAAGCTGGTAGAAGCAGGTAAAATCAACCCTAACGAGAAAACAGTTGTTTATATCACTGGCAATGGCTTGAAAACTCAAGAAGCAGTACAGGGATACATCGGTGAGCCTCTAACTATTGAACCAAAACTAGACAGCTTTGAACGTGCGCTAGAACGCTCTCGCACTTTAGAACGTTTAGAATGGCAACAAACTAGCGTTTAACATTTGACATCGATCATTTACCATCGATCATTTTTTCCAACTAGGTAAATGGTTTAACTATTCATTATTAAATCTTTTTTTATCGATCATGACCGTTAAAGTATTAGTTCCTACTCCCCTGCAAAAGTTCACTAACAACCAAGCTACTATCGAGTGTGCTGGTAGTAATATAGATGAACTAATTAATTCTTTGGAAACCAATTGTCCTGGTATAAAGGCTCGTATTTGTGACGAAAGCGGAAAGCCCCGTCGTTTTTTAAATCTTTATGTCAACAGTGAAGATATTCGTTTCCTTGAAGGTACAGATACAACACTAAGTGATGGTGATGAAGTAAGTATAGTTCCTGCGGTTGCAGGGGGCTAAAGCTTAGATTTACAAATTTCGGGCGTTGGTAAATGCGTAATGTTATTAAGTATAAAATGAAAAAATTCAAATAATTTATCTTAGCTGATGGACTGTAGTTAACCACAAGAAAAAGGGCGTTATTCTCTGGACAATTGGCGATCGCTCGCATCAAACATTTGAATGAATTTGCTCAATTATCAAATATTGGCATAGTTTTTGGTACGTAACCGATGGATGGAAGGTTTATCCAATGTATATTGAACCTGAAGACCATCTCGTCTGTAAAACTTATATGACCAGAGTTGAAGGAGAAAATACAAGACTTAGGCATTACTATTCTTACTTTCTCCTAAAGCATTACTTACTGACCAACGCCACAGCTTGATGCTCTGAATTCGCATGGATGCGCCATATTATATTTTTTGCCCACATTGGTTTTAATAAAGCTTTATCAAGTCGCCCTGGTTTAGATCAAATGCTGAAGAAAGCTCGTCAGCCTAAGACCTAGATCTTTTTTACTGAGATGCTAAGATCAATAACGCATTTAAAATAGAAGCTGCTGCGGGAGAGCCTCCTTTTCTACCTTTTATTAAAATTTGCGGTACGTCTACCTCTGCTAGAGCTTGTTTAGATTCAATTACCGAGACAAAGCCTACAGGAACACCAATAACTAATGCTGGTGTGGTTTTTGAGGCAGAATTAGCAATCTGTTGACAAAGAGCAAGGAGGGCAGTAGGTGCGTTGCCGATAACATAAACAGCCTGGGGATACTCTGACCAACATTTAAGCAAGCCTGTTTCGGTGCGAGTTTTTCCTGATTCGGCTATCTGTACCTGTTCAATAGCAGCAATAACTGGGTTTTTAAAAGTTTTTGCCACTAAACTAGTAATTCCCCGTTGCACCATCGTCACATCGGTCACAATTGGTACACCTTCTTTTAGTGCTGCGATCCCAGAAGCGATCGCCTTGGGACTAAACTGCAACAGGTTCAAATATTCAAAGTCCCCAGTAGCATGAATTACCCGACGAGCGATCGTATATTCCTCTAGACTAAGATTATGCTTTCCTACCTCCCGATCTATGATGGCAAAACTTTGTTTAACAATTGGGTGATTTAACTCTTTAAATTTAAAACTCAATGCTTTTTACTTATGTACGAGGGTTAAACCAAACTACGAACGGACATTCGATAGAACTTCTTCCAGATATTTAACTACCAAATTTGACCGCAGCCCAATCAGGTTCACGATTATAATGAACCATATCTTCAAACTTTCGCAGTTGTGCCTGTTCAATAACAAATTCGGGTAGTTCGCTTTCCACCAGATGATCATTAATTTGTGATAGAACAATACAAAGGCGATCGCGGTTTAAACTAGAAGGTATATCACCAAAATATCCTAAAGTAATATGAGCCGTTAAGTCATACTGCTGTTCAATTCCTAAACCAATTAACCCTGCATTCTGATAAAGAGAACGGCGCAAATTAACTACTAGCTGATAGCTTTCTTGGTCTTTAGGTACTAAACAAGCCATAATTGCTCTAGGTCTGGTAATAATTCCCCATAATTGCCAGGAAAGAGATTGATGAGCCGATATAGAATCTTTATACTGCTCAAAACTAACGGCAACTTGATTGCATAACTCTCGATCAAAACTAGGGTTTGCTGCTGCTATCTGCCGATAATTATCATCCCAAACTAAATCTGCCAAAGTGAAATGGAAACTTGTTGACGGCAAAGGAATAAAAAAGCCAGGTTCTAATTGCTGAGATAATTGCTGCTGTAGTTTTTCTACCTGCTTGTAAAAACCTTCGTTAGTCGTATCTTCTTTCGCAGGAGGAGTAATTACACTATAGCCAGGAAATGATACTGGCTTGCCGTCGATAAACTTGGGAGAGTGTTGAACAGTTTGTAATTGCATCGAACAAGCGCTGGGTAAAGTTAACCTAGCAACTCGGTTGATATAGTCTTGATATGATTCGTCCAATCTAACTTACCTCTGATTCAATTATTTTGGTTAAATAACTAGGATTGCTGTTATTACCATTAAGTCTCATATACATTTATTGTGCCGTTTAAATAACAGAACGGTTGATTTAGTTAAATTTAGCCTATCGACTAGCAAAACAACTAGCTGTATGGTCAACATTGTCATAAACATTGTCGTAATTAAAGAATTCGAGCTAAATTTCAAAGCACCGCCAACCATGACGATGCTTTGAAAGTATCAGTTGATAAATAAATTAAATAATTTTAAATTTGCGTAAACCAAAGTATAGACCTAAAGCAATTCCTGTATACAAGCCAATAATTAATACAAAAGCAATTACGCCACCCATTGAATATCTCCTTTAAAATTCTTTTAAATTTACGGTCACTGATTATTTTACCCGATCGTCTAAGGCTCTCGTGAGTTAAGTATATTTTTGTGCAGATTACAGATTAAGCAGAAGTAACAGACTATCAAAAATAGAGCAAAATACCGTCTAAATTTGCTGATGTAATTTCTGAAAATTAGCATTCAGAGAGTGTTGTTAGGACATTAGTATTGCTTCTATAATTATGAATTAAAAATTATCTCAATTGCAAGTTAAAATCAGGCTCAGGATTTGAACTAACTCAAAAATGCCTGATACTAATATTGCCATTGTTGGATGCGGTTTTGTAGCTGATTACTACAGATGTTGGGGAAATATTAATTAAGATAATATTCGCCACGAGGAAATAAATCTGTATTAACCCGCTTGGGTGTACCTTTTGATGCCTGAGAATACATTTTTACACTTGCTGTTTTAACATCCTGGCGAATTTTTGCCACATCAAGACCTACTTTTTCTGAAAGAAAATCAATGACTTGCGGTAAATCTAGCTTTGCAAGTAGTTTCTGTCGGTCAAATTCAACAGGGCGATCGCTACCAATCAAAATCCAAAGATTTTTGCTTTTGCCAAGACCGATACTGGTAACGTGAGGAAAAACACTAAGCATGGTTTTCTGTGTACCCGAACCAACGTTCCACTCAACAAAAAAACCGCCTGGCTTGAGTTTTGTCCGTACTTCTTGAAAAAACTCTTGTGAATAAAGCATTCCCGCACGCGATCGCCAAGGCTGAATAGCATCTGCTTCAATGATGTCAAACTTTTGGTCTGAGAGGGCTAATTCTCTACGTCCATCACCAACAATAATTTGGTAACGAGGATCGGCAAATAAGTTTTTTAAAGGTTTGCCCACAGGAGTTTGAGCATATTTCTTGAGTACGGTTAACTCTGCACCCAAAAGCTCAACAACTTTAATTTGCTTAGTTAGGGGATTAGCACCGATGCTATGGGGTGTTCCTCCCGAACCCAGTCCAATAATCATGACGTTGGTGGGATGGGGATGAAGCAAAGCAGGAATGCTCCCTAAAAGCCCATGAACGTGCAGATAGGGAAAATTAGCCTGCACCTGTCCACTGGCGAATAGTCGTCCTTTTTTATTTGATTCTGTAATGGCAGCGACGCTAGTAGAATCTTCTGCCACAATAAAATAGGCGTTTTTATTTATTCCCTGTAAGGCTGCCCACAGGCTGTTGTTTTGCGGAAAAGCAATAATCACCACCAGGGCAATAACCGCCAAAATACTGGTTAATTTAGCTTTAATCCAGCGGGGACGGATTGCCACCAAAAACCCCAATCCCAAACAGCAAAGCAGTTTAATCGATCCAGATGTTCCTAATAAATTTAATAAAACCAAACCCGTTAATAGACTTCCCGTGACGTTACCCAGAATATTGGCAACCAAAATCGAACCAACTCGTTTGCCGATAGACTGTTCTTGACTTTGAACTGCCTTTTGTACCAAAGGAAAATAAAAGCCCAGCAGCAAATTAGGCACTATCATCATCACCGAAGGTACAATCAAATATTTAAAAACTAAAGGAAAATCAATGTTATCGAGGTTGATATAGCCACCATCTGAGCGTAAATTAGGATAAGTTTGCCAAATAAGAGCGATCGCCCAAATAGCGATCGCTGAGTAAATCGCTACCGTTCCTTGAATTAATAAAAACGCTTTTTTAGGGCGACGAATATGCTGGATTGTTTTTGACCCCAACATACTGCCCAAACCATTACTAACTAGTACAAAAGCCAACAAATGACCGTAGGTATAGGCATTTGACTGTAAGGCAATATCTAAAATCCGAAACCAAATAATTTCCCAAGAGATCGCCGTAAAACCTGAGAGAAAAACCAGTAAATACCATTCTTGGATAGATTCTTGCTGCTTTTGTTCTGGAGTAGAAACCGCCGTATCTTTTTGCCGACTAAGATTTGTATTTTTAAATTGTCGAGCAATAATTAGGGCAGTTAAACAAACTAAACTACTAAATATCGCCCCCAAATACACCGTTTTTTCATAGCCAAAAGTTCCAATTAGATACCAGCCAGAAACCAAAGTACCTAATCCCGAACCTAAAGTATTTACGCCGTATAGCCAACCAATACGAGAAGCTGCGTTTTCTAGACCACGATTGATTGCTTTGGATAACAAAGGCAGAGATAAACCCATTAAGGTAGTGGGTATCAAAAGGCTCACAAAGACGATCGCCAGCATCAATAGACCAGATTGAGCTAAATATTGCAACCTGAGAAATAGTAGGTCGTAAAATAAAAAACGACTTAAAACAGCAAAAATAGCAATGCCCAAATTACACAAGCCATAAACTTGAACACACTGGCGATTATTGAGGCGATCGCAATTGTAACTACTGATTAGATTCCCTAATCCCAATCCAAGTAAATAAGAGGCAATTACTACCGTCACTGAGCGCACGTCTGAACCTGAAAATAATCCCAACATACGCTGCCAAGCCACCTGATAAAGCAGTGCTGTAAAGCCCGAAATAAAAAATAGGCTAAACACTACAGTAATTGCCCAAGGACGCTCTATTCCTTTGACAGTGGCGGTTTTATTTATCTTATCTCTAATTTTTTTTTCTCTCAATTTTATTAATCAACTTAATATAATAGTATTTTTGTTAGCTTAAATAATATTCTAATCAAAGCATTTTTGCCGTTGACTGATTTACGTAATTGGTGGCGATCGCTTAATTGCCAATCGAGTTTATGCAGGTCAAGCAAAACACACCCAAATCTTTGCTAAATTGGCAGCCTGTTCATTTTATTAGCAATGATTATTCGCTTCGACGAAAATTAATTATGCTAATTTTTCAAATAGGGCAGCAAGAACAGTATTGGAAAAGAGAAATCCTTCAGGATCGTTAAGGCGCAATCTTCCCTGCAACAGAGACAGTGAATCTCGATCTTTTAAATTAATCAATTGTTCTTGATTATCTGATATTTCTATCCATCCCTGACGATAATATGGCTTTATACAAGACCAAATTTTTTTCAGGTTATCTGGTTCAAATTGTTCTAAATCGATACCTTCTGCTAAACGCAAACCTAGCATTAAAGTTTCAAGTATATAGTCTGTGGCAGATATTTCTGGCGCATCAATAATTGCTCCTGCTTTTAGCCAAGCATAGTATTCTCGGCGAGTTTTAGGGCGAGAAAATCTTTTCCCTGCAACATAGCTAGCTGCACCCATACCAAAGCCATAATAGGGTTTATTTTCCCAATACACTCGATTATGACGACACTGATAACCTGGTTGAGCATAATTGGATATTTCGTAGTGCTGGTATCCTGCCTTGGTTAAAGTTGCTTGTGTTAGCCGATACATCTCGGCAGCGTCATCATCATTAGGTAAAGGAGTTTTTCCTGGCTGATATTGTTTACCAAAGGCGGTGACTGGTTCAAGTACTAGATCGTAACAGGAAAGATGCTTAGGAGCGATCGCAACTGCCGTTTCCAAAGATTTTAGACAATGTTCTAAGGTTTGATGGGGTAAACCTGAAATTAAATCTAAGCTAAAGTTATCAATCTCTAGCTGTTTAATTATTTTTACAGCCTGCATTACATCAGCCAAAGTATGGGAACGTCCACAAACTTTAAGCAACTCCTCATCAAAAGTCTGCACTCCCAAACTAAAGCGATTTAGCCCTGCTTCTAAATATCCTAATAAGCGATCGCGATCGAAAGTACCTGGATCGATTTCCATTGATATTTCCGCGTTATGGGCAATACCAAAATGTGATGCGATCGCCTGTATAATTTGTGTTAGCTGCTGTGAAGATAATAAAGAAGGTGTACCACCACCAAAAAAAACTGTTTGTAAAGGTTCTTCGGTTAATGATGTTAGTTGAATGTCTTCGATTAAGGCAGCAATATATTCTTCTACTATTATAGATGCGGATTTCCCCCCCGAATTTCCCACTACTGAAATTGGAAAATCGCAGTAAAAGCAGCGACGACGACAAAAAGGGATATGAATATAAGCAGCAGTAGGAGCTAGATCTAAGACAGTGGTTACTAAATTAGGATTCAAACTAAGTCTGGTTAAAGATCTATTTTTAGCCATTACTAAATATTTCAACACCTAAATAATTAGTTAAGTATAGTTCTTGAGAAATTATTGATATTGCTAATTCAGATCGAAAACGTATATAGAGCTTAATTTTCAAGCTAAATTCTCTTAATAAAATTAATTTGACAATATTAAGAACTCCCTCCAATTTTTTACACTATTACCGAGAATTTATTACAGTAAAGAAGAAATACATCTTTATCATAATATTCAACTAAGACAATGGTTGATGCCATCATAATTATCATTTGCATTATCGCTGCCGTAAACATCGGATTTGATGGGTTACAGTTGCTTCCTCCTGATATCTTGCAAGGGGTATCAAATATCGAAGCTTTGCGCTTCGTGATTGCTGGCTTTGCTGCCATAATTGGTCTGGGCATTGGAGTCGTAGTACAGACTACCTATCGTCGTCTAGAGCGGCAGATTCGCAGTACTAAAATTGAGATTATCATTACCAGAGCGATCGGGCTAGTTATGGGTTTACTGGTAGCCAATTTAATGCTGGCACCGATGTTCTTATTACCCATACCCAAAGAACTAAGCTTCTTTAAACCCACTGTAGCGGTATTAGGTAGCGTCATGTTCTCTTATTTAGGTATTAGTTTAGCCGATACTCATGGACGAACTTTTTTACGCTTGATTAATCCCAATAGTATTGAATCAATGCTGGTAGCTGAAGGAACTTTAGAAGCTATGCCTACCAAAGTTCTCGATACTAGCTGTATCATCGACGGCAGAGTAGAAGAACTGCTTAAAACTGGTTTTTTAGAAGGGCAGATACTTATTCCTCAGTTTGTGCTGCAAGAATTGCAAAATCTGGCTGATGCTAGCAACTCCCAAAAGCGGATTCGCGGTAGACGAGGTTTAGATATTCTCAATCAGATGCAGGAAGACTATCCCAGTCGCATTGTGATTAATCAGGCTGATTATGAAGATATAGATACCGTTGATGCCAAGCTAGTTAAATTGACTCAAGAAATTAGCGGTACTCTTTTGACCAACGACTACAACCTTAGTAAAGTTGCTAATCTACAAAAGGTACAAATTCTCAACATTAACGATCTTGCTCGTTCATTACGTCCTGTTTACCTTCCTGGGGATAATCTAGAGCTTAAAATACTTAAGCAAGGAAAAGAACCAGAACAAGGGATTGGCTATCTAGAAGATGGCACTATGGTAGTGGTAGAAGAAGGGAGTGATTTTGTCGGTGGAGAGATACAGGCAGTAGTAACATCTTCTCTACAAACCTCGGCAGGCAGAATGATTTTTGCCAAACCCCAGTCTGAATCTGAATCGGAAAGCTATTCTAGTGCTGTTGGTTAATTTGATTAAACAACAGAAAAAAAGTAGCAAGCTACAAAAGTCTTTATCAAGCAGCTAGTTTTTACTAATGCTGGCGCGCTTTAATAAATATTCCTACTTGCTACTTACTACTTTTTACTTCTTACTTCTTACTTTACCCGCCATATTCCCAACCAGTGCTAGATAACAACAATTGATCGCCTTGGCGGTGAATACCAGAAGCAATTACTTCGCCGACGTATACGGTATGATCTCCTTGTTCAACCGTGCCGACTACTTTACATTCAACGTAACCCAAAGAGTCTTTAATAATCGGACAGCCTGTTTCTTCTCCTTCATAAAATTCCACATCTTCAAATTTGTTACCAACGCGGGTTTTAGGTTTAAAGAAAGATGCCGCTAAGTCTTTTTGTCCTGCTTCTAGAAAACTGATGGTGAATACTTGGGTATTCTCGATCATTTTATGGGAAACAGTGCCTTTCTTGACACAATTGACTACCAAAGGCGGTTCAAAGGATGATTGCATCAACCAGCTAACGGTAAAACCATTCATTTCTTCTCCCTCTTTTACACCACAGATGTATAGTCCATGAGGAATTTTGCGTAACATTGTTTTTTTTGCCTGTTGGTCTAACAAAAGTCTTGCTCCTTAACTTAAAATTGTCTGGCAATAGTTTATCAAGCGACCGTAACCTGAAACACTTTCTTTAGTTAGAAATATTAATTCTAGGCATAGATTTGATTTAGATATGAAAGATTCAGCCAGCAGACTTATTGGCTTAACAGGAGGAATTGCCACAGGAAAAACTACTGTATCGAATTACTTGGCAAAGAAATATAATTTGCCTGTATTAGATGCAGATGTTTATGCCAGAGAAGCTGTAGCTTATGATTCACCTATTTTACAGACTATTTTTGCCCGTTATGGTAAGAGGGTAAAGTCAGTTGATGGCAATCTCGATCGCGCTAGCTTAGGACAAATTATTTTTAATGATGCTCAAGAAAAGCAGTGGTTAGAAAGCCAAATCCATCCTTATGTTCGCGATCGCTTTCAGCAAGAATTGCAGTATACTTTAAATAATACAATCGTGTTAGATATACCTTTGTTGTTTGAAGCCAAGCTAACAGATACGGTTACAGAGATCTGGGTAGTTAGTTGCGATCGCGCTTTACAAATTGACCGTTTACAGCAGCGCAATAATTTAACTCTAGAACAAGCTCAATCGAGAATTGACAACCAACTTCCTCTGGCAGAAAAGGTTGCAGCAGCCGACGTTGTTTTACATAATAATGCTGATTTGACTTGTCTATACGCTCAAGTAGACACGGCAATTAACAAAAAAGATTCGTTACAGTAAAGTTTTATAACAAATCTATTTTCTGTACAAAACGGTAACAATAGTTACAGAAAAATGTATTATAATAAAATAACAAGGCGATAATTTTTCTCGATATTTTAGATGAAAAGTTTTTCTTGCCTACTACAACAGAGGCAATTAGCCTTGTATTAAAAAAGAAGTAGCATACTTACCTGTTTATTAGGAAGAATGTAAACCAGATCGAGTTTAAAGTCTCGTAGTCGCAAATATTTAAAAGTAAAAAAAATATCTATAGTTCATGTTAGAGGTATAAAAAATGAAGCTACAGTTTAGAGGAAGAACTTATGAAGCTCCCCATTTAGAATGGGATGTAAGTGAAGGTGAAGTTGGTGGACTATATCGTGGTAAGCCTTGGAAAGTTCATCATTTAACAGAAAAGCACCGTCATAGCAACCAACAAACAGGATTAACCTATCGAGGAGTCCACTACACTAAAGTCTAGTACCGCTGTGCGGAAGTACACCTTGGTGACTTCCGCATATAGTCAGAAGTTAATTATAAGGCTTCTAAAATTTACTAATGGTTATAGATTTACTTACGCCTACGTCTATTAGTTAAACTAGAGGCATTCAGTTTGGATGCCTTTATATTTATTATTTATCTTTAACAAATCAAACTAAACAAATCTTGTTAACTTTGGCTATTATTATGAATATTTTTAACTGTAAAGAAAATAATGAAAAATCTATCTTGTTATTCAACTAGTAGCAGGAGAGAATACCAGCTACTAGTTGAAAAAACTATTGATTGTCATCATAGACCTAAGCTACCTCGCCACATATTATCAGTAGAAAGCCAGTCCCATAGAGGACAAAGCA
Source organism: Waterburya sp. (assembly GCA_965218345.1). Taxonomy (GTDB): domain Bacteria; phylum Cyanobacteriota; class Cyanobacteriia; order Cyanobacteriales; family Xenococcaceae; genus Waterburya. Next base: position 908,347 of record CBDCKS010000002.1, on the reverse strand, counting down.
GCAGTATTGAGCAGATAAACTATGTTTCTAGAACTTGTCTAGCTAAGCCATCTCAAGCTGAAAAGGCTAGCTTTGCTCTTGATATCTTAAAATATCAGTTAAGCGATCGCCACACACAACAAAAACATCTAGAAAACTTGCTCTGTAACTTGCAGCATCGTCTACGGGTAGCAAAAAATCAAGGCAACAACCAGCTAATATCTATTCTTCAAGAAGAGTTTAGACAGCTAGAAAGCAGCGTTTGCTCAAGTCAACTAAATGATTAACGACTATCAACCTCTCAAGATCGAGAGGTTTTTTATTGATAGTTAGTACTGAGATATTGACGCAAACGAAATAAGCTAAAAGTTTGTCCTAGGTTAAGAGGTAAAGTCGAAATACCTTCCAAGCGAGACTGTAGCCAGCCATCACCCCAGTGCCATTGATGATATCCATCAATGCCTTTGCTTAGTATTAGGCATAGACAGTTATCTTCAACCATCTCTACTTGATGTTCAACTTTTATTAATCCTAAAGAACTAATAAAAGTATCTCCTTTAGTTAATTGACCCGATAGAGAAGTAAAGTTTTGTGGCCACATCCATTGCTTAAGGCGATCGCTTTCTAGTAAGCTTTCTCTAATGTTTTTTTCCAAGGCGTTTACTTCAATTCGCAAATTGCTTTGCTGAAAATTTCCTAACATAATTTGCTTAATCTTATTTCTTATTCGCTTTTTGAGGTTTAAATTTTGTCAGTAAAAAATTTCGATCTCGAAGGCTGTCTATATATATTGTAAGAAAACTACCTACTACTTGCTACTTACTACCTGCTACTTGCTACTTACTGGCTACTACTTGCTACTCACTTTATAAAGTCTGAGGTATTTTGATTAACAGTGCCAAAACTATAGGCAAGGTGAAAAAGCTCATTAGAGTAGATGTCACAATTGCCCTAGCAACCAAATCTTTGTCGCCACCAAACTCGCTCACCAGCACAAAAGAATTAACTGCCGTAGGCATGGCACTTTGCAAAATTAGTACCTGTAAACTCAAGCTATCTAGCTGTAATAATCTGCCAAAACAATATGCAATTGTAGGAGCAATGGCTAGACGGGCAACGGCGATCGCGATTTCTTTAATTCTTGGTTGGAAACGAGTCTGGGATAATTGCATTCCCAATAAAATTAGGGCAATAGGAATTGCTGCTGCACCTAGCTGCTGAATGCCTTTATCCAATTCCCAGGGTAGTTTAATTGAAAATAATCTTAGACCAATGCCAAATAAAATTGCCCAAAGCAAAGGCAAGCGTAAAGTTAGCTTAAAACCTTCAACTACGCCATTTCCTCGAATAATAGCAGGACCAAAACAAAACATGAGAAAACTAGATCCCAACATATAGATAATTGCCCTGTCTAATCCTGCTACACCTAGGGCAAAAGTCGCCACAGGCAATCCCATGTTGCCGTTGTTAGGAAACATAACAATAGCGGTAATAGCTCGGCTTAAAGTTGGATTTAAGCCATAAACTCTACTAATTAGCCAAATTACACCGTAGATAGTTATAGAGGTGAAAGCAAATCCTAGAAGCAGTTTGCTAGAGCTAGCTAAAGATAATTTGGTACGATAAAGACCATCAACTACTAATGCTGGAGATAAAGTATATAAAGTTAACTGGGATAGAGTTGAACGCTGTAATGGTAAAGTACGACCGACGATAAAACCGATTAAAATAATCAAGCCCACAGGTAAAACAGCAGGTAATAAGGTCGTCATATATAAATTATTAGATAACTTTATATCTATTTTTAATTATTAAACTGTAGCTGCAAAAAACCGTATTACGTATAATTGTCAAGGGTTTTAATCTTTTTTTTATCATTGCTCGCTCCGAGTCATGCTTCCCAGTGGGTATTTTATTTTGTTATGGTATTTGTAACAATTAGAAATATTTTCTCCCCTTTGATGTGCATGGTCGCTATGTATCCTTTCAAACCAAAAACACAGGACACTAATTACCTTAAGAGTGTCTGGGAAACTATTAGCTATATTAGTTGTCCCTATGCTTTTAATTTTCATATGCACACTACCGCCTCAGATGGTAGACTAACACCATTATCCCTAGTGCAACAGGCGATCGCTATTGGACTTCAAGGCTTTGCGATTACAGACCATCATTCGGTTAACGGCTATCGACAAGCCGAACAATATCTCTCGGATCTAGGTTTAAAAAGTAAAGTAGAAAACCTGCCTCACTTATGGACAGGGGTAGAAATTACATCCAAGCTGCTAGAAGTAGAGGTACATATATTGGGTTATGGCTTCGATCCAGAACATCCTTCCTTGGAGCTGTATCTTCAAGGAGAAAAGCCTTTAGGCAAAGATGCAGCAGCTAAACAGGTAATTGATTGTCTTCACCAAGCTGGAGGCTTAGTGGTATTAGCTCATCCTGAACGTTACCGTCGCTCTGGAAACCGATTAATTCCAGCAGTTGCCGAATTAGAAATTGATGGTGTAGAAACTTACTATGCTTACGATAATCCTAGAATCTGGAGACCTAGTCCCAATAAAACCAAAAAAGTGCAGGAATTAGCTAAAAAATACAATCTTTATAGTACCTGTGGTACTGATACTCACGGATTGAGTCTGTTACAAAGAATATAGCGATAAGTAGAAGACTGATAAAAAGCTTTTGCTAAAAATACTTGACTATTACGTCCTTTGTGTAGTCTAACGTACTGCCAAAGTTGGGTTCTAACTAGATCGTATTTTTAAATATGAAAAGCGATCGCTTCTGATTTGACCAACGGTCACAGCGCAAAGGGTCTGACCCTAGCATAACGTCAGTTCGAGTTAAGACAATTAAACGGTTAAGGTAGCTATAAGCTCTAGACTATAAGCTATGAGCCTTTTAACCAACTGCAATAATTAGTATAAATAAAAATATAGAGATAAAACACATTTTTATAATCAGCTTACAGTAAGGGTTTTAGCTTATCCCGAATTCACGTTAGCATACGCCCTTCCGTTTAGGAGTCCCTTACGTTCCGATGTCAGGCGTGGCGGACTCCCGTTAAGCGGGATCGAGGTAATCTGTGACTTAAAGATTGAGTCATCTATTAACTATGCAATGCCTGTTGATAAAAACTGATGCACGAACTTAACCGTCATCGAGCCTTCTCCTACAGCCGAAGCCACTCGCTTAATTGAATCCAGACGTACATCTCCTGCTGCAAAGATTCCAGGCTGAGAAGTTTCTAGTAAAAAAGGCTGACGATTATATAATTGCTTCTCTTCATCACTTAGCTGCATTCCTGTTTTAATAAATCCTTTTTCGTCAGTAGCAATATTACTTGGTAACCAATCAGTACAGGGAGTCGCACCGATAAAGATAAATACTCCTACAACCTCAACTTTTTTGGTTTCTTGGGTTTGATTATTGGTAATTTCTACTGCTTCCAAACACTCATCCCCCATCATTTTAGTAACTTCGGTATGGGTCAAAAGCTCAACGTTGTCGTTCAATTCAAGGCGATCGCTTAAATACGAGGACATACTATCACTTAGACTGTCTCCCCGAATTAGTAGCAAGACTTTTTGGGCATATTGAGATAAGAAGATCGCAGCCTGTCCTGATGAATTACCGCCACCAACAATAACCACAGTGCGATCGCGACAGAGTTCGGCTTCTACCGCCGTGGCACTGTAGTAAATTCCGCTATCTTCAAATTCTTGGCAGCGATCTACTGGCAAACGCCGATAGTTAACTCCTGTGGCAATTAATACACAACGTGCAGTTACCTGTTCTTCACTCTTTAGCTTTATAACTTTATATCCTTTATCCGATTCAATGCCGATTACTTCTGCTGGATTAGTAATTTGCGCCCCGAACTTTTTAGCCTGTATCGAAGCGCGGTTAGCTAAATCCGTCCCCGAAAGTCCCAAAGGAAAACCCATGTAATTCTCAATTTTAGAACTACAGCCAGCCTGTCCTCCTGGGGCATTCTTTTCTAGCACTACCGTTTTTAGTCCTTCGGATGCACCGTAAACCGCCCCTGCCAAACCTCCTGGTCCGGCACCAATAATGGCTAAATCGTAGACAGTATCTTCTAAAGATTTTTTGATGCCTAAAACTTCGGCTAGTTTGACATTATCAGGATTTTTAAGAACCGAACTATCGCCAAATAAAACAATAGGTAGATTATCTCGATTCACTTCAAATTGCTCAAGCAGCTTGTCAATAGTGCGATCGCTCTCTAAATCGATCCAGGTAAAAGGAATTCTATTCTTAGCTAAAAAATCTCGCAGTCGTAGCGTGTCGCGATCGTATCTCGAACCAACTATTCTTAGTCCGACGAAATCAGATGATTCTAATAGTTTTCTACGAGTTAGAAACGCCTGAAGAATACAGTCGCCTAGTTGAGGAATCTCTTTCAAGATTTGCTTCAGATCGGCATTAGAAACTTCGTAAACCTGACAATCACCCACAGCCACTGCACTTACAGGGGTGGGATTTCCCGTTAGCATTGAGATATCCCCCGTAAACTCTTTCTTTTCGTGAACGGTAACGGTTTTTTGCTTTCCTGTAGAGCGTTCGACAATTTCTACCTTACCCTGCTTGATGACAAAAAACTTAAAATCACTGTCCCCAGCTTTAAATAAATTCTCTCCATCCTGATAACTTTTTAAGCTAGTAAATTTGGCTAAAGCCGATAGCTGCTTATCCGTCAGTTGGGGAAAAGCCAGTTGTTCTAGATTATCTTTGCCCATATTTTTAGCAGTTTAAACCACAAATATTTTTGAAAACTTAGCTGAAAATTAAAGCGTAGCAAAGCCATGCCGTAGGCTTATCGCCTAAACTGCGATCGCACTACCAATTTAATCGACATAAGTTTCATCGACATAACACCAACGCCAGTCTTCATTTGGTTCAAAAGATTCGATGATAGGATGTTCTGTGGCATTGAAATGTTTTTGAGCGTGTTTGTTTTTGGAGTCATTACAACATCCTACGTGACCGCAAATCAAGCACATCCGCAGATGCACCCAAGAATCATCTATTTTAAGACACTCTTCACATCCTTCGGCACTAGGAGTAACCTGTTGAATTTGATCGGTATGAGTACATTGAGCCATAGTTTTGTAGTTATTAAAATGATGGTTTAGATAGTCGATCTAGAAGTTGAGTTAAAAGCTATTATTAATTAGCTTCGCTGTTTCTTAGTTCGTTTAACAAAGCACCGCCTTTATTAGCTGCCCCCAATGCTGACACCGCAGTAGCTAACTCCATAACCTGATGTAACTCTTGCCACGATGCACCTGCTTGACGAGCAGCCATAGCATGAAACTTAGCAGCACCAGAACCCTCTACTAGAAGCATGGCAAATAGTATTAGTTGAGTAGTCTTCATGTCAAAAATATCATTATAAAAGGCATGAGCGCGCAGTTTTTCCACTAATATTAATGCTTTTGGATCGATATCCGAACTAAATTCAAATTTGGCTTTGGGTAAAGGGGGAACTTCGCCAAACATTTCAGCATAGCTATTGCGAAAATCATCGATCTCATTTTGCTGGGTGCGATTGTCCATAATTAGTAATTTGATTAATTTTGCGCGAACATTTCTAACACTTCTGGAGGTGGTGCGACGTTCCCTGTTGCCATTAGCTTTTTACCAGCTAACTGTTCGGTTACTCTAGCAATATTTGCACCGTGATGATAACCAGCCTCCAACATTTGAGTGGTGACACCTACAGGTTTCATTACTATATCTCCAGACCGCCCGTTTGGTCCCCAATGCATACCTGCCACATCAAAACCAGGAGTAGTCTTAGGCAAAGTAACCAAAATCATGCCACAGGCTGCCATCGCCGATAACATTCCCAATTGTGCAAGTTCGCAACCCGCCCCCATGTTGCCATAACCACCACCCACACTAAACACCCCGCCAACTTTACCTACAACTTCATCCGTCAGCCAAAGTTGTTCTAAAGTATCTTCGATAAATTTTTTAATCCTTGCATCGGCAGTACGATGGCGAATCGGAGAACCTAGAATTAACGCATCGCAGTCTCTAACATCTTCAATTGTCGCTTCCTCGGAAGACTTTAAAGTAACTGCTGTTTCTACAGACTTAACACCATCAGCAACGGCTTCAGCCATTTTTTTAGTATTACCGATGCTAGTAGTGTAAACAATTAAAATCTTTGCCATATCTAGTTATGCTTTTTTGGCTAAATAATCCATGTGAGCCGAGATATAGCCAAAATTTGGTACGTGCTCACCATAGGCAGCACCCGTATCTGCACCTGTAGATAAAGACCAATCTTTTTGTAGTTCGGCAATAACCATGTTGGTGTTGGCAATTTTTACTCCTGCTTGACTCATGCGAAACATGGCAGCAAACATCGACTGCTGGTTAATTACCCCAGAAGCATCCATGACGGCATAAACATCGTAACCATCGGCGATCGCCGAAATTGCAGGAAAGGTCAAACAGACATCTGCGGTTACTCCCGCCATAATTAGCTTTTTACGTCCAGTTTGTTCTACAGCCTGTTTAAATTTTGGATCGTCCCAAGCATTGATAATGACGCGGTTAATAATCTCAGTATCGGGCAAGGTTTGAACTAATTCTGGAAAAAGTGGTCCGTTTGCGCCATCTGGATTGCTGGTAGTTAAAAAAACGGGAAGATTGAATATTTTGCTTTGTTCTGCCAGCCAAAGTACGTTGTTTTTTAGGTTCAGCGCATCAATATCGGTAATACCAAATCCCATCGTGCCAACCTGATGGTCAATTAACAGCATGGCACAATTGTCTATGGTTAGCTGTTCGTAATATTGTTGATTTTCCATTTAATGTTCTTTCTCAAAAAAAATGAATAGTTGTTTTCATCGTTTAACTACTAGCGACAAGATCCCCTAAGAAGTCATAAAGCCCCATATGTTCGCTAAAAGCCTGATTCATACCCGCAGAAGTATCTCTATCCTCATCGTGCTTTAACTCTGCTGCTACAGCAATCCAGTTAGTCATAATTACTCCTGCCTGTGTCAAACGCATTACTGTAGCTAATTCGGCTTGAGCAGTCCAAGTCCCCGAAGCATCAATTACGGCATAAACGTCATATCCCGCTTTAATCGCTGCTAAGGCAGGAAAAGCCAAGCAAACATCGGTAGTAATCGCTGCCATAATTAACTTTTTACGATCGGTTGCTTCTACAGCTTGACGACATTCGGGGTCATTCCATAAATTGATTGGAGAGCGATCGTGTATTTTATGGTCGGAGAAAAGTTCTTTTATTTCGGGAATAGTTGGTCCATTAGGACCTTGTGCCGAACTGGTGAACAATACAGTAGGTAAGTCAAATACTTTGGCTGTTTTAGCTAACCCAATAACGTTATTTTTCAAAATTTGCTGGTCAATACTTTTAACTCCCAAAAATAGTCCCGCCTGATGGTCGATTAAGAGCATGGCGCAGTTGTCTGGAGTTAGCTGTTCGTAATAAGCTGGACGTGCGATCGCATTTGTGTTCATCAAATTTTCTTCTTTTTAGTAGGTAACAGTGTTTATTTGAAAGTAATTGTCTTGTTATGCGTGACCGCCACTTGTTTTAAAAACGTGACCTGTAAATCCAGCGACATTTTTAATTGTTTTCGTTGCTAGCTTTCCGACGTGTTCAGACCAGGAATGCCATTTTTTATGGCGTTTTGATTATTAGAGAGGAAGTCATAAAAGGGAAGGTGTTGATGGAATACATCGAGTGTTCCTTGGGCTGTGGGTCGTCGCCAATCTGCCTGTAAGTCTGCCGTGATTGACGGCCAGTTTACTACCTTAATTCCAGCCTGCGCCATTCGCATACAAGACATCATTTCCGACATTTGATCCCAGCATCCAAAACAGTCATACACTGCATATACGTCATAGCCTGCTGCTTTAGCTTGCAATGCTGGAAACATGAGGCAAACATCAGTGGTGACACCCGACATAATGAGTTTTTTACGCCCAGTGGCTTCAACAGCTTGAACGAAGTTTGGGTCATCCCAAGCACTGATCGGACCAGGACGATAGATAGTAGGTGTATCGGGAAACATTTCGGTCAACTCTTCCATAAGCGGACCATTAGGACCTTCGGCATAGCTTGCTGTAAGAACAGTTGGTAAGTCGTGCATCTTTGCTGTTTTGGCCAGTGCTAATACGTTGCTGCGAAACTCAGACAGTTTAATATCTTGAACGCCCAGCATCGTTCCTGTCTGGTGATCGATCATTAACATGGCGCAGTTGTCTTTGGTCAATCGGTCGTAATAAATATTGTCCATTTTGATTTTTCTTTGTTGTTAAAGCATATTTTTAAGCGCGATTTGATTATTGACTAATTACATACAAAAATACAAGTAGGCACATAAAGATTGCTAGATTAAGGAGCGTTGAGGCTCTGATAGTGTGACTTGAACAGTGATTTTGCCATCATTGAGAAGCCAAGGGCGGATAGTGAAGGTGCGAGCGCCGCTGGTATGCATCGGATCGGCTTGTGCAATTTCTTGAGCTTCTCCAACAGAATTAGCCCGGTAGATTAACAAGCCATCTCCTTCAAAATATTGACCATCGTCCGTCCAGAGTGGTCCTGCTCCGAACAAAACATTTCGATCTTCTAATTCTTTTAAGTAGACTCGATGCTCTACCAAATTTTGCTTGACGGATTCTAAGTTTTTTGCAGTGGAAACTACGACATAAAGTTGCATCCGTAGAGAATTTCCTGAGTCTTCGATAATTTTTTTGGCTTCAACGAGATCGCTCATATTTCTAGCTCCTGGTAAATTTTACTTCTAGACAATTTGGGGCAATACATCTTGGAACATGACTCAAAGTAATCGCGCGTCTTTTGACCAGTTTCAATCTGGCGATCTCTCGACAATAATGCTGAATTTTCTGAGGTGGAAATGCTACTCATTTATGCTACTTAAGAATTTTACGCTTCTCAATGATTCAATGTTTCGATTATCGATCGCTCGCGGAACAAAACACAAGTAGGCACATAAAGATGCTATACGTACAAATATGTGCGTATAGACTTCAAAATTATGACCGCCCAAAAGCCAAATCTAATCGATTCCCATCCCTTTCTACGTCAAACCCTTAATTTAGTGACAGACAAGTGGGTTGTGGCAGTGTTATATATTCTTTCTCTGGGTACAAAACGTTATGGGGAAATAAAAAAAGAGATTGGCAATATTTCACAACGAATGCTAACTCGCACACTGCGAGATTTAGAGCGTAATGGATTAGTAGAGCGACAAGTACATCCTGTCGTGCCACCAATGGTTGAATATTCACTGACTTCTCTTGGTAAAACCCTTACCGAAGTCTTGAAAATTTTGTGTGACTGGTCGGTAGACAATTTCCAGCAGGTGCAAATCGCCAGAAAAAACTATGAGAACACTAATAAGTAATAAGAATATCAAAGAAAGGCGATCGCATCGAATTCAAGCAATTTTCAGCAAAAAATAGGGTAGTTTCAAATAAACATAAACAATTATTAGTCTCTAGCTATTTCTGGTGTAGCTAAACTATTTCGATCGACAAAGTTTGAGTATGCTTTTAAGCTAAGACCAACAATTCTGTAATTAAATTCAACATAATAAAAAGATGTAGAAACACAATTTTAAAGTCTCTACATCCAGTGATTTAAATAAAAAATATGGCAATCAATAGCTACTATCTCAGTAGTTATCAACTGTCTATCAAATCAATAAGCATCCTGTAACTCATAAAATTCAGGGGATATATAGTCTTTTCTCAAGGGCCAACCAATCCAATCTTCGTTCATCAAGATACGCTTGAGATTAGGATGACCTTCGTAGACAATACCGAACATATCGTAGCTTTCCCGCTCTTGCCAGTCTGCTGCCTTCCAAATCCAGTAAACTGAAGGAACTTGAGGATTATCTCTCGGCAAAAAGACTTTTAGACGAACTTCTTGTGGTTGCTCTACATCATCGTCAACTTTAATTAAATGATAAAAGCTAACTAGTTCTTTGCCTGATCCTAGGTCGTAAGCCCCTTGACACTGAAGGTAGTTATAACCATAAGCATATAAAGCAGTGGCGATAGGTAACAACAAATCCGCATTTACCTTAATCAGTTCAATATTAGAGGTATCAGGATTTAAAGCCTCGTTATCAAAACCGTTTTCGGTCAGCCAGCTAGAAGTTTGACCAGCAGCAACTATTTCTGAGGCTGCTACGTCTTCATCAGGATTTTGATTCTCTTTATTTTCTTCAGCCACGTTCTACCTCCTCTGTTTCTGCTGACTCTATTGCAGGTAACGGTATTCCCATTGCTTCGGCAAGCTTCCTTGGTGGTGCTTGACGAGTTTGAGACTGTACATATTTGCCAGTTAAAATTGGCTCTACAGCCTTCATATTGTGTGCAGTGCTGTAGTAGCGATGGGTCTGCTCTAAAACTTCGGCTCGCTCCTGTAAAGATTGATTAGAAATCTTCTTGCGTAGCTTGATGATGGCATCAAAAATAGCCTCTGGACGAGGAGGACAGCCAGGAATATAGACATCCACGGGAATTAATTTATCTACTCCTCTGACTGCGGTAGTAGAGTCTGTACTAAACATTCCTCCTGTGATAGTACAAGCACCCATAGCAATTACATACTTGGGTTCAGGCATTCCCTCATAAAGACGGACTAAAGCAGGAGCCATTTTCATAGTGATTGTACCTGCGGTAATAATCAAATCCGATTGGCGAGGACTTGAACGAGGCACTAAACCATAGCGGTCAAAATCAAATCTAGAGCCAATCAAAGCTGCAAACTCAATAAAGCAACAGGCTGTACCATATAGCATGGGCCATAGGCTAGAGAGTTTTGCCCAATTGTAAAGATCATCTACCGTAGTTAAGATGACGTTTTCTGATAAATCCTGAGTGACCTTGTTCGGGTTGATCGGATTAAGAATTTTTTCTGCTTGCTGTTGTTCAAATGTTTGGGAATTCATGACCATTCCAAAGCTCCTTTTCTCCACGCGTATACTAAAGCAACTACCAAGATGGCAATAAATATTAATGCTTCTACAAATGCTAACAATCCTAAGCGACTGAAAGCTACTGCCCAGGGATATAAAAATACTGTTTCTACATCAAAGACAACGAAAACCAAAGCGAACATATAATAACGGATATTAAATTGAATCCAGGCTCCCCCAATAGGTTCCATTCCCGATTCATAGGTTGTTTGACGTTCTGGACCGCCGTCACTGGGTCTTAGTAATTTGGAAGCAGTTAGAGCTAGGGCTGGAACTGCACTACAGATAAGTAAGAAACCCAAGAAATATTCATAGCCATTGAGAACAAACAATTTTGATTTATTACTCCCTAGTAGATTGTGTATGTTTTAACCAACGGTCACAGCACAAAGTCGCTTTGCCACATATATCTTATATCTCTCCGTTCATGTCGGACGTGGCGGAGTAATCTGTGACTATAACTGGTTAACTTTTATTAATTGTAATAGAATACCCTGTATTTTGATTTTGAAAAAAGATTAGAAGGAATTTAAAAACGCTAAGATAAACAACAAAAAAGCATTGAGTAACCCATGTCTGATTTAATACTCTTTTGGCATCGTCGTGATTTAAGGATTTCTGATAACCTGGGATTAACAGCAGCAACAGAGGAAACTTCAAAAATAGTCGGTTTATTTTGTCTAGACTCTAATATTCTCGATCGCGATGATATTGCCCCTGCCAGAGTCACATATATGATTGGTTGTTTACAGGAGTTAGAGCAAAACTATCAGCAGCTTGGTAGTCAATTAATCATTGTGCAAGGAAAACCTCAAAAAGCTATTCCCCAGATAGCGGTCGCACTTAAGGCAAAGGCAGTATTTTGGAACTTAGATGTCGAACCTTATGCCCAAGAGCGCGATCGCACTGTAACCGATGCGCTCAAAGAAAAGAGTATCCAGACGAAAAACTTTTGGGATCAGCTATTACACGCCCCAGGAGACGTGCTAACTAAATCTTCTGGTGAACCCTATAAAGTTTACACTCCTTTTTGGCGTAGCTGGAATAAAGAGGACAAACAAAAAACACCTACAGAAATAAAAAAGCTCTCAGGTTTGACTAAAGCTGAATTAGAAACAGCAAATAAAGCTGGCGCAATTCCCTTGCCCTCGGCTCAAGATCTAGGCTACCTGTGGGAAAATCCTTTAATGCTTGAGCCAGGAGAAACCGCAGCTAGAGAGAAGCTAGGAGAATTTTGCGATCGCGCTATCTACTGTTATGATGAAGAGCGCAATTTTCCTTATGTGGATGGTACGTCTACTCTTAGTGCAGCTTTAAAGTTCGGTGCAGTGGGTATTCGCACCGTATGGCAAGCCACTTTAGATATTTTAGCCAACTGTCGTAGCGAAGAAGCCAAAAACGGCGTAGTTACCTGGCAAAAAGAATTAGCTTGGCGAGAATTTTACCAGCACTGTATGTTTTTCTTTCCTGAATTAGCGAAAGGTTCATATCGTGATGAATTTAAAGATTTTCCCTGGGAAAACGACGAGACTAAATTTCAGGCATGGTGTGAGGGAAAAACGGGTTATCCTATCGTCGATGCCGCGATGCGACAGCTAAACGAGACTGGCTGGATGCACAACCGTTGTCGGATGATTGTTGCCAGCTTTCTAACTAAAGATTTAATTATTGACTGGCGTTGGGGCGAAAAATACTTTATGCAGAAGCTATACGATGGTGATTTATCATCTAACAATGGTGGTTGGCAGTGGAGTGCTTCTAGCGGGATGGATCCTAAACCTCTACGTATCTTTAATCCTGCTTCTCAAGCAGCTAAATTTGACCAAGATGGGGAATACATCCGTCAATGGCTGCCCGAAATAAGCTCCATGGAAACAGAGTATTTAGTAACGGGTAAAATACCTGAGTTAGAAAGAGCTAGTTACGATTACCCCCAACCCATTGTCGATCATAAAGTTCAGCAACGGCAGTTCAAGGCACTGTATAAACAACAAAAAAGCTAACTACTAACTAACCTAAACCCATGTTTAGCATTTATTTTTATATTAGTTAGGCGGTAGTAGATAATGCTTCTTGAATAATTGTCGGAATTTCGCTAGGTTTTGTAGCTACTTTGATACCTGCTTTTTTAAGCTTGCCGATCTTTTGGCGATCGCGATTGGCAGCAGGAATAGAGCTAGATAAATTATTACTAATAATCGTTACCGCATCGCGAAACACTTTTTCTTGAGGTGCTTTTAGTCCTGCAACATAAATGATGATTGGTTTATCGCAGCTATTATTTTTACAGTAGGTAATGATTTCTTCGGCTTTGTTAATATTTTGACAAATCGAAACGATCGCTTTGGTGTTTGAGTTTGACTGCAAAATTGATAGCCATTGAGGTAGATTAGAGCCAACAATGCGATCCTCCCCTAGGCTGACAACTATAGACTGCCCCATATTTGCCTGATTTAATTCTGCTGCTACCTCATAGGATAGGTGCTGGCTGGTGGTGAGCAACCCCACTTCTCCAGGGCGATAAAACTGAGGCTGTAACTTACCTAACCAAACTTGCTGAGGAATCACTACTCCATGACTACCAGGACCTAAAACTAGCACGTCCTTAGCTTTGGCATATTTTAGAAGCTCGATCGTATCTAAGGGAGGTACTTTGACGGTGAAAATAACGATTTTCTTGATTCCTGCGGCGATCGCTTCTTTGGCTGCATCAAGTACTTGAAAGGGATCTACAAAAATCAGGCTAATATCGATTTGCCCAACTTGGTTTAGCACCTGCTCTACCAAATTAAATACAGGAATGTCACTAACTTCACTACCTCCGTTACCAGGACTGATTCCCGCTACAATTTCAGTGCCATAGGCTTTCATTTGCACTGCACAAGCAGTAGCCTGAGACTTCATAATTCCTTGGACAATGACCTTATTGGGTGAAAACCAGTTCATAGCAGAAATTTCTAATGAAGAGTAAGCAAGATATCAATATAGAAGGTCGAACAAAAGAAGACAAATAAAAAAAACTAGAGCGGTTTAAATCAGAATCAAAACTGATCGACTCAGCTATGAAGTATATTCTTTTTTACTTTTAACAAGCTTGAGAAAAAAAACCTTCAATTTGATTTAACCACAGCTATGGCTTGGGCAATTGCTGCTTCTAAATTGCTAGACAAATACATAGTCTCGGTAATTTTTAGATCTTTTAGGTTGTCCTTGTTCAATAATCGTAAAATAAACTGAGGTTGAGTGACTTCAACTGATGTTACAGATTTTGTCTGTTTGGCAGATGTAGGCTGATTTGCTCGATCGCTTTCGACTGCTAGCTGTTCATCAGCAGATGAGGCTTTAGCGATTGATTGAGCATAATTAGCGATCGCCTCAATAACTTCTCGGCTGACCGCTTCTGTATCCCAAATATTGACTAAAATAGCTTTTATACCAGGCATTGACTCCAGTTCGGCGAGAATTTCTGCTATTTGCTCTTGATATTCAGGGTTATTTTCTTTGCTGCTCAGGCTCTGGGCAATTAAAATACCACAGGCAGGAGCAACTTTGTTTTGCTCAAGTAAGTCCCACGTTAATAACGCCAAATCAAAACTGTTGCAGACTATGGCAATTTTACCAGAGGTATTTTGCCAATCTAACCAACGCCATCTAGCCTGAGCAAAATCTTGGTTAGATTTGACGACATTGTGTTGATTAGCTTGCATTTGATCTTGAGAAAAATTCAAGGTTTCAACTATAGGTTGTCTTGCCAAAGCATGATCGTTAATCGTAATTTTTCCATCTAGTGCCATCAACTCCCCTTTGCTGTTAACCCCCAAAGGATTGATTTCAATTAAATCTAGATCTTTTTCAACAAACAAGCGATACATTTTGGCAATAATCTCGCTAACAGAGCAAATTAATTGACCTGACAGTCCCATATTGGCAACCAGCCGACGGGCATAGAATAAAGAAAATTCTGACTCGACTACTACCTGCTGCAAATTAGCCAACAATGAATCTACATTCATGCCTCCTAATGCCGAACCAAGCAGCACAGGGCGTTGTAAATCATAATCGAGAACTATTGCCAGCAAAAACTCTCTCTCAGCATTGTAGTGAGCTTCTGCTAAAATAAATTCAGGATATTCATTTAAAATAGACAAATTAAAGATAATCCTAGCGGCTGCGATCGCATCAATGGTATTAGCAGCAAAACGCACGCCTCCCGCTTTGCCTCTCCCTCCCGACCTAACCTGAGACTTCAAAACGACTGGATAAGGAATGTGCAGTTGCTTGATTTTTCTAGAATCTTTGATAGTCTGAGAAGGTAAAATAGGAATACCTACCATCTTAAACAATTCTTTAGCCTGATATTCTAGTAGTTCCATGTCCTAATTGTAAATCGGTAATTTGTAAACTAGATTTGGGTTGGGCATAATATTTGCAAAGTAGTAGCTTAAATTAATTTGTCGTACTTACCTTGTCTAAGGTAGCTAATTCGTTATTATCAATTTATTTTGTTATCTTATGTTTACATTATTAAGTTATTTGCCTCTAATCTTGAAAATTTAGTCAAGAAGCAACTATGATAAGTACTGCTTAAAAGTTAGACTAAATGTAGATGTAAACGATTACTCAAAAACAGCAAGTACGATCATTATGTTGAGGCTTTCGACCAGTATTTTATACCTGTATTCTAGTATCGCCTAAAGTTTACTGCTTTGGTCACAGTTAGCTTTAGTTCACAACTTCCAACTAAATAGATTCATAATTCAACTATGCCCTACAAATATTACGAACTATTTTTTCACTCAGCCAGAAGCGTAATATTAGCAATTTAATCATCAAATATTCAAGTATCTCGGAAATATTGTTCGACTCATGACAGCTATAGCAAAATCTCATAAAGATGGAAGGGGAATGGAAAAAGTTGTAATTATTATCAACGCCGAAGTTGGTGAACAAGGAAAGCTAATTTCAGCGTCGCCAGTAACACAAAAAATGGTTGAAGCATTACAGCGGAGTATCGCCGAGCATTCTTTACCATCAACTGTGGTGGAGATTGTTTCTGCTGCGACTCTTTGGTCTAAAAACTCTAACTCGAAAGTTATCAAGAAAAATAAGGATCCAGAGACGATTTATTGCCCTTTAACCATTCAAGTGCCAGAATATTTCGATTTTGCTCAAAAGCAAATATACTCTGCCTGCAAAGACGTTAATGCCGTAAGACGTTGGGTAGAAAAAAATTTAGGCTTCAAAACAAGCGTAGGAGATTCTTGGTTGGGTCATCTATGGCTGCCAATAATTCTATCTGACGAACCTTTATACGCAGAGATAATTGGTGAAGGCTCAATGCCTAACTCTTATGAGCAGCCTGTGGCAATACCAAGTCGCCAGCTTAAATCTCTTCATAGTTTAGCAGGAAAGCTATTAGAGAATTTAGACGCACCACCATCAACCTACCTACTTCAGTTTAGTTTGTACAATGGAGAGATTGTGTTTGATCGACTATGGCCCTTCCCTGCTGCACCTGCTCTAATAACCCTTAAAACCCAACAGCCCAATCTGTTTACCTGTCATTGGCAATGTTTGACGAAACAACCCATCAAAGATATTAGTATCTCAGATCCTATGCCAATTTAATCAGGGATGAGGAAATTAATTGCTAATTTTTGTCTTCATCTTTCATCATTATTTTAGATCGTCTAATATCAAGCCACTGTTGCAGAATTATAGCTGCTGCGTGGCGGTCAATCGCACCTTTGTTACGAGTTGAAAATTTCTTTTGTGCTTTGAGTTGAGCCTCTGCTTCGACAGAGGTCAGACGCTCATCAACATATTCAATCGGCATTTGAAGAATATTGCCTATTTTGTCAGCAAATTTTTGCACCTGCTTTGCTTGTGAGCCAATATGTCCTTCCAAAGTATAGGGTAGACCAATGACCAAGGTTTCAACTTCTCTCTCTTTAATGATTTTTTTTAATTGCTGAATATCTTCAGCCAGAGAAGTTCGATAAATAGTAGTTAGACCAGTGGCAATCAAACCTGTTCCATCACAACCAGCCACTCCCATACGTTTTCTACCAACATCCAACCCCAAAGCTGAAACTTTTTTCATGGTGACCAATAGTAATTATTGAAATATAAGAGAAAGTTTGTTTCTTTACGTAACTCGAAATTGATTATTATAAGGATTACGAATTATTTAAGTTTACCAAACACGAGTGAAAGTTCCCCGACTTCATCCAGATACAATTGAAGAAGTACAGCAGCGAGTTGATATTGTTGATGTCATCTCAGAGCATATTGTTCTCCGCAAACGAGGCAAAGATTTTTTAGGTTTATGTCCTTTTCACAACGAAAAGACCCCTAGCTTTAGCGTCAGTCAGGATAAGCAACTATATTATTGTTTTGGCTGTAGTTCTGGGGGAAATGCCTATAAGTTTTTGATGGAGATTGGCAAACAGTCTTTTGGAGAAGTTGTCTTAGATCTGGCACGTCGCTATCAGGTAGAAGTTAAGACGGTTGAGCCTGAACAAAGACAAGAAATTCAGCGTCAGCTAGGTATTAGAGAAGAACTGTATCGAATATTGGCAGTCACGTCCAGCTTTTATCAACACGCTCT
This sequence comes from Waterburya sp., assembly GCA_965218345.1. Lineage (GTDB taxonomy): Bacteria > Cyanobacteriota > Cyanobacteriia > Cyanobacteriales > Xenococcaceae > Waterburya. The sequence goes on along the minus strand of CBDCKS010000002.1, from coordinate 890,731 downwards.
CCATCAGTCTTTTGGAGAATTTGCCCTTAACTATTTGCGTAATCAAAGACAGATAGAAGAGATTACTATCAGTAAGTTTCAATTAGGCTACGCCCCTGCGGGTTGGGAAACTCTTTATCGATATTTAGTTGAGCAAAAACGCTATCCCGTCAATTTTGTTGAACAGGCAGGATTAATTAAACCTCGTAAAAGTGGTGGGTATTACGATGTATTTCGCGATCGCCTAATGATTCCCATTATGGACATCCAGGGCAGAATTATCGGCTTTGGTAGTCGGAGTCTAAAAGAAGAAGATCAGCCAAAATATCTTAACTCTCCCCAAACACCTCTATTTGATAAAAGTAAAACTTTGTTTGCCTTAGATCGGGCTAAGACTCATATCAGCCAGGCTGACTGTGCAGTGGTAGTAGAAGGCTATTTTGATGCGATCGCACTTCACGAAGCAGGTATGGGTAATGTGGTGGCATCTTTGGGTACAGCCTTTACTCAAAATCAACTCAAGCAGCTACTGCGCTTTACTCCTGCTAAACAGGTAATTCTTAACTTTGATGCGGATGATGCTGGCAAAAAAGCTACCGAAAGAGCGATCGCTGAAGTCGAAGATTTAGTCTATGGCGGAGTAGTACAGCTACGTATTCTCAATCTTCCTGATGGCAAGGATGCCGATGAATTTATCAAAAGCAGGGAAGATGGCGCAGTATTGTACGATCGGGCTTTAGAAGCTGCGCCCTTATGGTTAGATTGGCTGATTAATCGGCTGATGGCAGATAAAAGCATGAAAGCTGCCGATCAGTTTCAACAGGTAGCAGCAGGGATGATTAAGTTACTCAATAAATTACAGGATGCAAATCAACGCAACCATTATTTAACTCAATGTGCCGAACTTCTTAGTCAGGGAGATGCCAGACTAGTTTTACAGAATCTAGCTACCCTAAAGTCACAAATCAAATCGCCTCGTCCTCGATATCAAAGAAATTTTACTAAGAAGCAGAAAAATAATTCTGACTCAGCCAAACCAGATTTTGCGATCGCCAGTCCCCCCGAAAGCGAACTATTAGAACAAGCAGAAACCTTGTTGCTCAGGATTTATATTCATTATTCCCGATATCGAGAGCAGATTATCGAGCAGCTAGAAAGCAAAGACTTATTGTTTAGCATTGCTGCTCATCGGTTTTTATGGCAACAAATAATTGCGATCGAAGATGATCTGCCTAGTCCATCATTAGAGAATGCTAATCCATTGTTAAGTGAACTGCATAACCGTAGTTTAGATTTTCCTGAAAAAATGATGATGGTGGCAAAACTGTTTCATTTAGATGAAAAAACTCAAGAAGATGTTTTTCGTGCCGATATAAGAGTAGCAGAAGCGATCGCTTCATTAGAACAGGTAAACTATCAAAAGCGTCAGATTTACTGTGCAGAGCAACTACAAAGTCTCGATCCTGCCACAGATTTAAAGTTGATGAAATATTATTACCAAGAAATTCAAACTGCCGTCGAAAAGATTAGGCAACTAGAACAAATACGTTTGGCATTTTCTCAAGATCCTATTATTAACTGAGGTTACGCATTTATAGATCTGCGAGGATTGGGAAAGGGTTAAAGGTTAAAGGTTAAAGAATTTATTGTTCATTTCTTTGAGCTAATTGAAACTACTTACTTTTCGTTATTTTGCGTAACGTCAGTTATTATAGTCGTTTTAAATAGCAATCAGATTATCTCTGAAAAAAGTAGCAAGTAGCAGACGCGCTTCGCGTCTCGACTTTCCTTCGGAAAGGCGGCGAACTCCAGTTCGCGCAAGTAGCAAATAATATTTAACCTTACAATCAATACAAAACTAACATAAGGAAATTAATTGGAATGACTATAAGTAATAAGAGATGAGAAATTTCGCTTTCAAATCTAACTTTCTTGTTTTTCGGTAGAGTCTAGATGCTTATTCATCTCGATAAATTTGCTCATAGTCCAATCATCTATTTGATTGGATTTATTATTATCTAATCCTGGAAGATAAGCTTCACCTAAAGTTTGGCTCAATTTTATCAGCTCTTGGCTGTTCCAATTTTGATCTTTAGTAGCTACTTTTTGATTGTTCGACATTGATTTACCTCCTTAGGGTAATTTGGTGTACCGTTGATTTTGACCTAGAATTAGTAATCTATGCCATAGGCAGAACTCAAGTGTCTGCTCATGTTGATAAATTTTTCTGTAGTCCAGACATCTGATTTTTTGTCAGATTTAGAGTTATTCAATCCAGGGTTGTAGGCTTTTCCTAAATTGCCACTAAGCCCGATTAGCTTGGCTGTATTCCAGTTTTGGTTATTGGATGTTACTTTGCTGTTGATAGACATATTGTTTATTCTCCTTTCTGTAACAAAATATACTGTTTGTTTATACTTTTATAATAGCTTGAGATGAATATAAAAGTTAAGGTGGTAACATCCGTACATAATACTACTAAGCTGCAAAAGCGTCTTTCCATCTAGTTCACAAGGATTTGACAAGCCTTATTTTGTTGAATACTGTATACAGGTACTCTAAATTAAATAGCGATCAATGATTAACTTAAATGTTAAATGATCAATGTTGAATGATAAATGTCCTATCCCAGAGATTTAGTTGGTTATGGTGCAAATCCACCCCATCCAAAATGGCCAGGAGATGCCAGAATAGCTTTACAAATAGTTCTCAACTATGAGGAAGGTTCTGAATATTCAATTCCTGACGGGGATGATACTTCAGAAATATATCTTAGGGAAGTTCCTGGTTCAAGCATGGGCAAGGGAATGCGAGACTTGCAGGTGGAATCTGTCTATGAATATGGCAGTCGGACAGGATTTTGGCGATTAATGCGCCTATTTAAAGCCAAAGATATTCAGGTAACTATTTTTGGCGCAGCTTTAGCATTAGAAAGAAATCCCGCAGCAGCGGAGGCAATTGTGGATGCAGGATACGATATTTGCTGTCATGGTTGGCGGTGGATTGGCTACCACTTATTAGATGAAGCCGAAGAAAGAAAACATATTAAAAAAGCAGTAGCTTCTTTAAAAAAACTTACAGGCGATCGCCCTGTAGGGTGGTACTGTCGTTATGCACCTAGTTTAAATACTCGTCGTTTGATAGTTGAAGAGGGTGGATTCTTATATGACTCTGATGCTTATAATGACGATCTGCCTTACTGGGTAGAAGTAGAAGCTAAACCTCATTTAGTAATTCCCTACACCTTAGACAACAATGACATGAAGTATTGTGTTGCCCCTGGTTTCAATAGCGGTAATGATTTTTATACCTATCTCAAAGATGCTTTTGATGTTTTATACACTGAAGGCGAAACCGCACCCAAAATGATGTCAGTTGGGCTTCACGCTAGGCTAGCAGGAAAACCAGGACGGATCGCAGCCTTAGCTCGGTTTATTGATTACGTTCAAAGCCACGATCGGGTTTGGATTTGCCGCCGTTTGGATCTGGCTCAACATTGGCTCAAACATCATCCTCCGCTTTGAGTACTATTGGTTTAGTACAGATTGATAGGTAACTTTATGATTAAGATCGCTTAAAACTTGAGGATGATCGAATGCTATTTTTTTGATGTCATCATAAAACTCCTTAACAATTTTTCGTAATCCAAAACTCGACTCACTTATCTTTTTGAGTTCGGGGAATAATTGCTTAGAGAATAATAGTGGATGCCCTAATTTACCCTGACAAAAAGGCGCAGTAATCAAAGCCTTTTCTCGATAAAAAGTTTGTAGTAAAGTCTGATAAATATAAAAAGAACGAGGCTGATCGACGGCAGAAATGGTAATAGTTGAAAATTCTTGGGGGAGACACTCTAAGCCAGTCAAAATTGAGCTGGTTTTACCGCGATCGCAATTAAAATTGACTACAACTTGACTACTAGCTGGGCAATCCGATCTCCTATGGGCATTATGGGAACCAAGCACAATAATTGGTGTAATGTTAGCCTGTAAAAATTGTTCTGCCTGGTAACGAAGCAGAGTTTGATTATTGTGCCAGGGTAAGGCGGTTTTACAAGTTCCCATACGGGTAGAGTAACCTGCTGCTAAAATTATGGCGAAATTTTGATTAGAGCAGTTTTGCATACAGCAATTCTCCTATGTGAACTTTCGCTGATTTTGAATGCTGTACCCGTTCGCAAAGCGATAAACCTGTACCGCCACGACGCACTTTAATTAGTTCCCCACAGATACTAACGGCAATTTCTTCAGGGGTAAGCGCACCTATATCTAGACCGATAGGTGCGTAAAAATTGGGTAATTCTTCTAAAGATATATCTTGTTGTAGTGCTTGGACAATCATGCGGATGCGTTTTTGACTGCCGATTGCACCAATATATTGAAAGGCTAAAGACCTCGGCAAAATAGCCTGCAATGCTGCAAGATCTTGGGTCAAACTTCTGGTAACTAAAGCAATATAAAGCTGCTGATGGGTAGCAAAGTTATCTAAAGTTTCTTCAATAGATTGAGCCAGAAACCCTGCTTGGGGAAATCTTTGGGGAGTAACAAATTCAGGGCGATCGTCCTGTACGGCAATTTCAAACCCTGCGAAGCTGGCAATTTGCGCCAAAGATACGGCTACATGACCACCGCCGATGATCAATAAAATGGGGGGTGGTTGGATTGTTTCAATAAATACGTTGGGGCGGTTCTGGAACTGTCCGTACTGGGGTAGAGAATTGGTAATTTCTTGAGAAAAATCGCGATCGCCGATTAGATAAGGTTGAGTGTCTTGAGTAAAAGGTGTGACTAACTTGCCAGATTGACTAGTTTTAAATAATTTTAGAATTTCTTCGACTAAGGCGATCTCTTTTTCACCAGACCACCTTTCTAACCAGACCTGTACTTTTCCTCCACAAACACCCTGAACGTCTTTTCCTGGCGTACCAGTAAGATCTATCTCAACAAGCTGCTTTTTACCTATTTCTAAGACCGTCAATGCTTCATTAATCACCTTCCCTTCCCCCGCACCACCGCCGATAGTGCCGATAATGCTACCGTCACCACAAACAGCCATCTTTGCCCCAACTTCTCTAGGTGCAGAACCAATTACCTTAATGATAGTTGCAACCACTACTGATTCTCGTTCTAAAATACTTCTCAGTTGTTGATAAAAATTGCGATCGTTCATTGTCAATTATTAATTGATGTATACACTGCAACTCTGGTAATTTCGGTGGGCAAATACAATATTTTTAATGAGTAGCATAGTTACTTCCTTGCCCACCCTACGACTCATTGATAATTGTTCATTGTTCATTGTTCATTGATAATTGCTTGCCAAACTCGTTCGGGAATCATTGGTAACTGGCGCAATCTAACTCCTGTAGCATTAGCAACGGCATTAGCGATCGCTGGGGCAGCACAGTTAGTGCCAATTTCACCAATACCTTTTGCCCCAAAAGGACCATAGGGGTCGGGTTTTTCGATTAAAAATACTTCTATTGGTGGAACATCTGTAGCAGCAGGAATACGATAGGTACGTAAGCTAGGATTGAGTATTTTACCTTGTTCGTCAAAGCGCAGTTCTTCATTCAAAGCATAGCCTAAGCCCATTACCAGTCCGCCTGTAGCCTGTCCGTGACAGATGCGAGGATTGATTGCCTGACCAACATCGATCGCTTCGGCGCAGCGCAAGACTGTTATTCTTCCTGTTTCGGTGTCTACTTCTACTTCAGCACCCAAAAAGGCAAAGGTCAAAGAAGCGCGATCGCTTGTATGTTCTAATTCTACCGAGAGTGTGTCTGCTGCTTGTGCTAATTGCTGGAGAGTTATTTTTGTATCAGGACTATATATTTTAGCTTCGTCTAGTTCTAATTCGTCTGGATCGACCTCTATTATTTCGGCTGCGGTTTTAAGCAGATGCGATCGCAACTTTTGGGCTGCCAAATTTACCGCTTGTCCAGTGATAAATGCCGTAGCCGAAGCATAAGAACCTGCATCAAAGGGAGTATGGTGGGTATCGGCGGTAACTATCTTAATTTTCTCTACTGTCGTTCCTAATACTTGTGCAGCTATCTGACGTAAAGACGTATCCGAACCTGTACCCACATCAACCGAACCCGTTCGCAGTTCGTAGCCATCGGGCAGTAGAGATAGTTTGACCCTGGCTAAATGAATCTTGGCTAAACCACTGGCTTGCATCGTCGCAGCAAAACCCACACCGCGCTTTAAATGTTTTTCTTGAGGCTGTTTTACCGAATTGTCTAACGCCTGGGTAACTTTTTCGATACACTCATCGAGGGCATAGCTGCCAATAATATGAAAATGTTCTTCTCTACCGATTAATATTTCATCCTTGGCGGTAATAAGATTATGCTGGCGCAGCGCGATTGGATCGATGTTTAATTTCTTAGCAATTTCATCGAGTTGGGATTCCATGGCAAAAGTGCCTTGAGTCGCCCCATAACCTCGAAAAGCACCTGCGGGCATAGTGTTGGTATAAACTACCGTTCCTCTGTAAGATTGATTATCACAGCGATATAAGCCCAGGGGAAAACAACCAGACAAGAAAGTTACCGTTTCGCCGTGATTGCCATAAGCACCCGTATTAGAAATTGCCTCCATTTCTTGTGCCACAAAAGTACCATCCTTTTTTACTCCCGTTTTCAGGCGGATATTCATGGCGTGACGACTATTAGTAGCGGTAAATTCTTCTTCTCTATTAAACTGCCACTGTACGGGTTTGCCTGTTTTGATTGTTGCCAATACGCATAGGTCTTCGGTTAATATCTCCTGTTTGTTACCAAAACCACCTCCTAACTGGGGTTTATAGACTCTCAGCTTTTCTTTCGGTATGTCGAACAGTTCGGATAACAATCTTTGACAGTGAAATGGTACTTGAGTACTGGAACGAACTACTAAAATACCGTTTTCATCAAACCAAGTAATACTAGCGTGGGGTTCTAAGTGAACGTGCTGCACGGCGGGTAAGATATAAGTATTCTCGACAATTAAATCAGCTTCGGCAAATCCCGCATCTAAATCGCCTTTGTTTAAAACTATTTCCCCCGCAATATTATGGACTGCATCGTGTATTTGACTCGATTCTGGTTCGTCATGAATTATTATTTCTCCTTTTATCGCTTCTACGGGATTAATTACGTGGGGTAATATTTCATAATCAACTTCAATTAACTCACAGGCTTTAGCTGCGATCGCTTCGGTGTCTGCCACGACTGCTGCAACGCGATCGCCAATAAACCGTACTTTATTATCTAATAAATAATGGTCTAAAGGATCGGGTACTGGTGCGCCATGTCCTGCGGTACTATATGCTTTACGGGTAATATCTTTATAGGTAAAAACTGCCTCAACTCCTGGCAATGCTTCGGCTTTTGTGGTGTCAATATTGCGGATGCGGGCATGGGGATAGGGCGATCGCAATACTTTAAGATGTAATAATCCAGTCGGCGACCAGTCGGCGGTGTATACTGGTTTACCCGTAACTAGATCCGGACCATCTTGTTTGGGAACGTCTTGACCTACTTGACCTTCTTTTGCGGTTATAGCTTTAACCGAACCCTCGTTACCGCATTCTAGAACGCTATCGATAATTGCCTCATAGCCAGTACAGCGACAGAGATTACCTTCCAATTCTGCTTTTAATTCTGCTTCTGATTCATACTTCAGCTTGCTAGCAGTCATAATCATCCCAGGAGTACAGTAACCACACTGGAAACCCTGCTTATCAATAAAAGCTTGCTGCATCGGCGACAGTTTACCGTTTTCTAATCCCTCGATAGTAGTTATCTGATGACTATCCGCCCGCATTGCAGGGCAAATGCAGCTATGAATGGGCTTATCATCCAGCCATACCGTACAGCTACCGCAGTCTCCCGACTCGCAAACGCGATGCACTCCCGCATATCCTAGAGAACGCAGTAAGCTTAATAAACTCGTTCCTGGGTTACATTTGCTGTTATGGGATTGGTTGTTAACCTGGAAATTTAATGAATCTGGCATAATTTTAAATCGATTATTGTAGGGGCGAACGACCCGCCCCGACGATTAATATCGGCGTTTTCCGTTTATTCCTGCGGTTAATTCGTCAATTCCCCGCTGCATCAATACCTGGGTAATGTGTTGGCGATATGCCGCACTACCTCGTTCGTCGTCAATGTATAACTGTAAAGGTGATTCGTTCATCGCCCCGACGATTTGTTCGGGGGTTGGTACAGTATCAAATTCAATTAAACGCGGTGCTTTAACACTACCGCCAATACCAAACCGCACCTGCTGAGTTTGAGGGTGATATGCCGTTACGACAATGGCGATCGCATATCCCGCCGTACACACCGCCATACGTTTAAAGCTAGTTTGCCACTGCGCCAAATTCCAAATGGGAATTTTAATTGAGCGTAATACTTCCCCAGGCTGCAAGATCGTTTGTTGAGGTGCGGTTTGGAAATCAACTGCATCAACAAAACAAGGTTTGTTATTTGGTCGCCAAATCTCATAGCTAGCGTTCAATGCCACCATAGCAGGGGCGAAGGTACTGGCACTTAACGCCAAACAAATATTACCTCCCACTGTAGCAGCATGAGATAACTTGAACGAGGCTAGTTCTCTGACTGCATCTTTAAGTGCTTCTGTTGCTGACCAAGGTTTGGGAAAAGAAAAGTCTAGCAAATCATTTTGAATACAGGTTGTCCCAATAGATAAGCCTTGGGGAGTAACTTCTATTTCTGACCAGTCAAACTGCTGCATATCTACCAGAGTTTTTACTTGGGGTTGGACTTGGTTAAAAATCCAGGTTCCGCCAGCTAACCAATTCCAGTCTGGTTGCCAATCTGATACTTCAGTTACTGATTTTGGTCGCAGATAGGTTTCGACGCTATACAAATCCATAAAATAAGCGACTCACGTTTTGTACGTATTTGTTTATCTTGCTGGGAAATGATTTTGTATACTGTATGGGATGTTTCAGAATTAATATTTTATTGAAGATATATAGATGATTTTTGCCCAAGTCCTCACTAATTCAGCATTTCCTTAAAGATGATTTTCAGACGATATAAAAAATTAAGGCAAGTTCTTGACAAAAGACAGCCAGATCTAACGATTTTAACTGAAGATGTCCATAAGCCCCATAATCTTTCGGCTATTATTCGTACCTGCGATGCGGTGGGAGTTTTTGCTGTACACACAGTAAACTTTGATAACAATACCCCAATGTATTCACAAGTTGCTCAAGGAAGTGAAAAATGGGTTAAACTACATTCCCATCCTGACATTAAAACCGCTATTAAACTTCTACAAGAAAAGAATCATAAAGTGTATGCTGCTCATTTAAGCGATACAGCCATTGATTATCGTCAAGTGGATTATACTCAGCCAACAGCTATTCTTCTGGGTACAGAAAAATGGGGCGTTACTGATGAAGCTGCGGATTTGGTAGACGGACATATTGTTATTCCTATGCAGGGGATGGTGCAGTCTCTCAATGTATCTGTCGCTAATGCGGTAATTTTATTTGAAGCGCAACGTCAACGTTTAGAGGCTGGCTTATATAATCGGATTCGTTTAGATCCAAAAACTTATAGGCAAGTTATCTTTGAATGGGGTTATCCCGATCTGGCTGCTATGTATCAGCGTCAGGGTAAATCTTATCCTGAACTGGGGGAACAAGGAGAAATTTTGAATGTTCCAAGCTAAAAAAATCGATAAACAGTAAATAAAGCAAAAACATTGTCAATGAATCAACTACATAATGCCTTCACTTTGTTTTTGAGTTTATTAGTTGAAGCGATGCCTTTTCTATTATTAGGGGTATTACTTTCTAGTTTTTTATTATTTTTAATTAATGAAAAACAATTAATTGCTAGATTACCCAAAAATCCCTTTTTAGGGGCAGTTGTTGGTAGTTGTATTGGCTTTTTATTTCCTGTATGTGAATGTGGTAATGTTCCAGTAGCCAGGAGGTTATTACTAACAGGGGTATCTCCTTCTGTTGCCATATCTTTCCTCTTAGCAGCCCCGACAATTAATCCGATTGTAATTTGGTCTACCTGGGTTGCTTTTGGCGATCGCCCAAGTATCGTATTCTTTCGAGTCTTATTTTCTTTGGCAATTGCTACAATAATTGGCTGTATTTTTAGCGTGCAAAAAGATGTTCGCTTTTTGTTACAAGAATCATTTTCCAAAAGATTAAAACCTGTTAATTATTATCAGCTAGAACAGGCTGAATCTATATCGCCATTGCTACAGTCAGGCAGCTTTTTAATTGAACAAGGTCAATCTTTAGCTTTGGATAGTTCGTTCTCCTCAGCCGTAGTTAAGAAGCAAGCATCATCATTGCAGCTTTTTATTGACAACGTACTACAAGAATTTAGTGAATTAGGAGCAATGCTAGTTTTTGGTAGTGCGATCGCAGCAGCTATTCAAGTTTTTGTCCCCCGCGAACTAATTTTGAGTCTTGGTCAAGATACTGTAACTTCAATTTTGGCGATGATGCTATTGGCAGCAATTGTCTCAATTTGTTCCACGGTTGATTCTTTTTTTGCTCTGTCTTTTGCTTCTACTTTTACAGGGGGTTCTTTATTAGCTTTTTTAGTCTTTGGACCGACGATAGATATTAAAAGTATTGGCTTGATGGCATCAATTTTTAAACCAAAAATAATTATTTATATTTTTACCTTAATTGCTCAGTTGACTTTTATTTTTACCTTAGCTTACAGTTATTTTTTCTAATTGAGATAATGATTCCTAATCAACCCTTACGTTCAAATTCTCCTCAACCAAATAGTTACTTATTAACCTGGATCGAGGCATTAGCTTTATTGGCTTGGGGCAATTTACTACTAAAATATGCCTTAACAGGACAGTATAAACTGTTAATTCACCCCAACTATTATGGATTGGTGTTAGGCAGCGGCATACTTTTGCTGGGTTTAGGCATAGTCAAAGTTAAATTAATTTTTACTCGTAGATCTAACAATTCTAGGGAACATATTAGTCTTTTCTCTCCTGGGGTTGGCAGTGGTTTATTATTAATAGTTGCGATCGCTGGATTACTGATTCCGCCCACGGTTTTAACCAGCCAAACTGCCATTGCCAGGGGAGTTGGGGATGTTTCTTTTACTAGTTACCAGCCTCAAGCTTTCCGTACCGCAACTAAGCCAGAAGAGCGATCGCTCATTGACTGGATTAGGACAATTAATGCCTATCCTGAACCTGATGCTTATAGTGGACAACCAGCCAACGTCAGTGGTTTTGTGCTGCACTTACCAGAACTTCCCGATAATTACCTCATGCTGTCTCGGTTTGTAATTACCTGTTGTGCGGTGGATGCTTATCCCATCGGTATTCCAGTCAAACTAAAAACTAGCAGCAGCAATTATCCTGCCGATACCTGGTTAGACATTCAGGGGGCAATGATCACCGCAACTTTACCCAGCAAAGATAAGCTAGACTCCAAAGCCGTTACCGAAAAACGTTCCTTGGTTTTGGCTGCCAAATCAATTAAATCAATTCCTACTCCAGCAGATCCCTATAGTTACAAATAAAAGCACGTTTGATGTGAATTAATTTTTTAAATATTTAGCTGGTGAAAGTCATAGAATGCGTAATTGAAAGAAATCTTTTAAAAACCCAACTCGAATAAATTTAACTTTGGACTAGAACCCCTAGAAATTATCTGAGAAAGAGAAAGCCAGATTTTAAGTTTTACGGAAGGGGTTTGGGGAGGGTCGTAACGTCCCCAACAGGGGGTCTGGGGGAAAGTTCCCCCAGGAACAAATTATGGTTCTCACAGGTAAATTTCAAATATAACTAGAAGATTAAACGTTTTTAATTCACACTAGACATAAAGCATGAACGCAAATAAGCTATTACAACCAATTGACAGACTAGCGATCGCCTTAGTTATCTTGCTGGCATTAATTATTGGCTTGTTAGTTTGGGTTGGTAGTGTTTGTGATGATACCTGTCTATTTTATGCAGGAGCAAGAGTCAACGGTTTTAACTGGGAAAATAAAACTATCGGCAGGGAAGATCGGGCTTTTATCTTAAGCTTCAATCGTCCCCTAGATCGCACCAGCGTCGAGCAAAATTTAACCATTAGTCCTGCTCTACCAGGTAAAATTAGCTGGTCGGGGTTAAGACTGGCTTATACATTAGAATCCCCCGCACCCTATGGAGAAAATTATCAGGTATCTCTGGCAGGGGCAACAGAAAGATTTCCTAACCAAGAAAAAGTGGGTAACAAGATCAGACCTTTTGCTGCCAAATTTCGCAGTCGCGATCGCGCTTCTGCCTATATTGGTACGCAAGGGATAGAGAAAGGTAAATTAATTTTATTTAACTGGACGCAGCAAAAAAAAACAATTCTGACTCCTAACGATCTAACCGTATTTGATTTTGAACCTTATCCCCAGGGCGATCTCTTACTGTTTTCTGCTGCCGATAACAAGCTGGGAATTAAAGGGATTCTAAATTTACAGCTTTATACCGTTACTACAGGTTCAAATCCTCAAGTAAAGTTGATTTTAGATAATCAAGAATATCAGAACAATAAATTCGATCTGGCACAAGATGGTAAGAAGATTTTGGTACAGAGGCTAAACCGTGATAATCCTAATAACTTTGGCTTATGGATGATTACTGCTGATAAACCACCGCAGCTAATAACCAATGCTCAAATTGGCGATTTTATGATTGCTCCTGATAGTCAAACCGTAGCAGTTGCTCAAGGAGAAGGTATCGCTTTGTTGCCCTTAGAAACCAATGCTAAACCTCTAGACTTTATTCCTAAATTTGGTCAAGTTCTCGACTTTACTGCGGATGGTACGGGAGCAGCGATGATTAATTATAATACTGATAACGCTAAGTTAAGCTACACGCGATCGCTTTTTTATGTCAATACCGAAGGAGTCCAAAAAGAACTTTTAAATACAGAAGGCTCAATCCAAAATTGTCAGTTCGATCCAACTGCAACTTATTTATATTGCTGGCTGACAGAGTTAATCAAAGGCAAAGAATATATTGAAAAACCCTACATAGCAGAAATTAATCTCAAAACTAGCAAAGTTAAAACCTTGGTATCTTTAGCAGAATATCAAGACAGTAAACTTAGTGTTGCACCAGATGGACTAGGAATACTCTTCGAGCGATCGCCAAATGATACTTCTATTAACGATTCTTCGACAACAGAGGATAAAAGCATCTGGCTGTTAATTCGAGCTTCCCAAAAGTCTAATTCTGCCGATTTTAACGCCGAACAGCTACCATTTGTAGGTTTTAGTCCTCAGTGGTTACCTTGAGCGATTTCTATCTTGTGTAGCTTCTACCCCGATCTAGATAGCCAATTTAATTTATGATAAGAAATTAGCCCTATAAAAACTGACTAATATTTCAGCTATGATCAAGCACACCATTTCTGTCTTAGTAGAAGACGAAGCAGGAGTTTTGACCCGCATTTCAGGATTATTTGCCCGTCGTGGTTTTAATATTGAAAGTTTGGCGGTAGGACCTGCCGAACAGCTAGGTGTTTCTCGTATTACTATGGTTGTGCCTGGAGATGAACAAATTATCGAGCAGCTAATCAAACAACTTTACAAGTTAATTAGCGTACTTAAGGTACAGGATATTAGCCAACAGCCTAGCGTCGAACGAGAATTAATGTTGATTAAAGTCAACGCTACCGCATCTAATCGGGCGGAAGTTATTCAGTTGGCTCAAATTTTCCGCGCTCGTATTGTCGATCTCTCAGAAGAAGCTCTAACCATTGAAGTAGTAGGCGATCCTGGCAAGATAGTCGCCATTATTCAAATGTTAAACAAGTTTGGCATACGAGAAATTGCCCGTACTGGTAAAATTGCCCTCATTAGAGAGTCTAAGGTAAATACTGAATATCTCAAGTCTCTAGAAGCAAAGGTAACTCTGTAGTAATTGGTAATTGGTTTTTAGCTGCTTTTTACAACAGTTAGAGCAGTTAGAGAAGAGACAAGGCATGCCTTGTCTGTACTGGGCAGTTAGGATAAATAGATAAATATTTAAAAAAAATTAAGTGTATCTATGTCTTGTTCGCAAAATCCATGAGATTATAAAAATATCTTAATAATTTGATCAAAAATAGTTATCGTTTTGTTAAGAGTTTTCATAAACTAATCTTATCCATAAATCGTCTCTCAAAGCGAGTTTAAAGTACAGGCAGCTACCATGAACCAACAGATTATTGCAGCGATCGATATCGGCACTAACTCAATTCACATGGTAATTGTTAAAATAGAGCCTTCTTTGCCGTCTTTTACAGTAATTGCCAAAGAGAAAGATACGGTAAGATTAGGCGATCGCGACCCTGCAACAGGTAAGTTAACCCCTGAAGCAATTCAACGTTCTCTTGACACTCTAAGACGCTGTAAAGACTTAGCCAATAGCTTAAATACTAGTCAAATTATTGCTGTAGCAACCAGTGCAACTAGAGAAGCACCTAATGGAGAAGATTTTTTACGCCAAATTGAATCAGAATTAGGTATTGTAGTTAATCTAATCTCTGGTCAGGAAGAAGCTCGGCGAATCTATTTGGGAGTCTTATCGGGAATGGACTTTAACGACCAGCCCCATATTATTATTGATATTGGTGGTGGTTCAACTGAATTAGTATTAGCAGATATCCATGAACCGCGTTTTTTAAGCAGTACCAAAATCGGTGCAGTACGTTTAGCTAAAGAATTTGTCACCACAGACCCCATTAGCGATAGCGAATTAAAGGTTTTGAGAGCTTATGTCAAAGGGATGCTAGAGCGTCCTGTAGATGAAATTTGGCGCAATTTACAGCTAAATGAAGCACCCAGAACCATTGGTACATCTGGCACAATTGAAACTATTGCAGCGATTCATGCTAAAGACGAGTTGGGTTCAGTTCCCGATCCTCTCAACGGTTATGAAGTTAGCCGTAAGGACATTGAAAAAATTGTCAAGAAGCTGGCAAAAATGAGCTTCAAAGAAAGACTGGATGTATCAGGACTTTCAGAAAAACGAGCCGAAATTATCATTCCAGGAGCAGTTATTTTGCTAGAGGTGATGACTATGCTTAAGCTAGAATCAATCATGATTTGTGAACGGGCATTAAGAGAAGGCATGATTGTTGACTGGATGTTAACTCGTGGCTTGATCAACAGTCGATTACGTTATCAAGACGAAGTTAAAAAGCGCAACGTTTTAAAAATTGCTAAAAAGTATCATGTAGATTTAGATTATGGCGAGAGAGTAGCATACTTTGCCTTGAGTATTTTTGACCAGCTAAAAGGAGAATTACATTCTTGGGATGTAGCAGAAAGAGAATTATTGTGGTCAGCAGCAACTTTACATAACTGTGGAATATATATCAGTCATTCATCTCATCATAAACATTCTTATTATCTAATTCGTAACGCCGAATTGCTAGGCTTTACTGAATTAGAATTAGAGTTAATTGCTAGTATTGCTCGCTACCATCGTAAAAGTAAACCCAAGAAAAAACATGAACCATATAATAGCTTGCCCCATAAACAATATCAGCTAATAGTGAGGCAGTTGAGTGCTATCCTCAGACTGGCAGTAGCTTTAGAACGACGAAACAAAGCCGCGATCGCGGAAGTAAACTGTCAATACGATCAGCACGATTGCTCTCTCGATTTCCAAATTGAGCCAGTAGAAATAGGAGATAAATGCAGCCTAGAATTATGGAATTTGAGCTACAAAAAAGAACTCTTTGAAGAAGAATTTGACGTAGAATTAATTGCTACGATCGCCGAGAGTAAACTACCGATTGCAACGTAATTATTAGCTGATGTTACGCACTAATCAATTTATGAAGATTGGGTAATGGGTATTGGTGACAAGTTAAGCAAAAACAGTCTGAAGATAAACTGGTAGGGTGGGCATAATACAAAATTATGTTCATTATAAAAATACAACTTGATGCCCACCAAGTAGTTAGTAATCATAAAAATGACCGCAGAATTAAAAGCGATCGCCAGTAGTCAAATTTGGTCTGAAGTATACGATTTGGCTAATATTTATAGAAAGCAAGAGCAGTGGCAAACCGCTACAGTAGCCTTTAAACGTGCCATTGAGCTAAAAGCTGACTTTTTCTGGTCTTATCATCATTTAGGGGATGCATTAAGTAAGCTTCAACAATGGCAAGAGGCGGTTGAAGCTTATAATCGTGCAGTAGAACTTGACTCTAGTTTCTTTTGGTCTTGGCATAATTTAGGCACTGCTTTAGGGAAGCTAGAAAAGTGGCAAGAGGCGGTTGAGGCTTATACTCGTGCAGTAGAACTTGACTCTAGCTTTTTTTGGTCTTGGTACAATTTAGCGGATGCTTTAAGCAAGTTAGGTCAATGGGACAAAGCGATCGCTAATTATCTTCAGGCTATTCAACTCGATCCCCAACATCAGCTTGTCTGTCAAAAATTAGGCACAGCTTTTAAACAAAGGGATACTTTAGAGCGATCAATTGAGCATTATCGTTACTTAATACAGTCTTGTGGGCATAATTCGATTTTTACTGTTTTCCAGACAAAGCCCCAAGAGTTAGTTCATCTGGCAAATATTTTAGCCACCGAACATCAAACTATTGGCGCAATTATTATTTACTACATGGTTTTGGAAATTCAGCCAAATCAGACTGAGGTTTTGCAGCAGCTTAAGAACTTGCTTTTACGGCAAAATCAATTAGAACATACAATTGCCTCTGGTCAAAGCCAACTAGAAAGTGAATTAGTGACCAGATATACCACTTTTAGCATTCCCAAACCCCAAGCTAAATTGATTTCTGGGAAAGTTGTTTTTCAAGCCAATTGTCTGATTCTACCAAATCAGTTAGAAGACTTATGCGCTGCTGTAGGCTGGTCACGCCGTCCTTTAGACAAAGTAGAACAAGCGATCGCCAATAGCTTTTGTTATCTATGCGCTTGGCATCTTGTTGATGACAGACGACAATTAATTGGATTTGCTAGAGCCATTTCTGATGGGGTGTTTCAAGCAACATTGCTCGATATAGTAACTCATCCCAACTTTCAAAGACAAGGAATAGGCAAAAAGATTGTTCAAAGCTTGGTTAAGCAACTGCATCAAAGAAAAATCAAAGATATTACTTTATTTGCCAGTCCTTACATTGTCGATTTTTATCATAAATTAGGATTTGTGGCTCAACCTGCTAATTTACAGTGGATGCTATGGAGTGCCGATCTAGCAAAAGATAAATAGACCTCTTGCACGAATCAGAAATATTGATTGAGAATGAGGTCAGAGGTCAGAGGTCAGAGGTCAGAGGTCAGGAATTCAAAACTAGTATAGAACTTTTCTTAAATGTATCTATAGGTTTTTAGATTATGATACTATTCAATTGAACCCCATGCCATGATGTCTGCGAACAAATTTTGATAGCCATTTACGTTAGGATGCAAGCCATCATCTCCTATCTGAGTGTCGATCCAGTTTGTCTTTCTTGATAGCCAAATATCAAAGATATCTAGATAGGGAATATTTCGCTGTTGACAAGCCTGTAAAGTTGCTTCTTTGTAACGGTATTGATCGAAGTGATTGTAGTACAAACAATCCATGAAGGGCATTTTTGTCTCATCAACTGGAGTCATACCAATAAACAATACAGGGCAGAGGTTTTGCGAAACATCAAGTAAATATGCCATCTGTTGCTTAAAATCTTCAAAATTAGTATAAAGCTTGCCGTTTGGCTTGCCCACACGAGCAGAATCGTTAAGACCAACTGAAAGTAGAATCAAGTCGGGAACACAATTGCGTAACTCTCCACGACAGTTGAATTCTTGCTCCAAACGTTGGGCAACTTGGTACGTGCGATCGCCTCTTACTCCTAAATTATATAATACGTGACCTTCTCCCTGGGGAGACATCCACTGGCGACGTAGCCGTTCTACCCAGCCACCTCCTACAAAATCTCCGTAGCCATAAATCAGACTATCTCCCAAAGCAATAACTTTTAGTGGCTGCTGTGTCTGTAATTTTTGCTGTAAAACTCTATTATTACTGGAGGTAAAAGTAGAGTTAAGAGAAAGAATAGCCTGCATAAAAGATAATCTAAAACAAAAGTATTTTATTAAAAGGTATTTATACTTAGAAACAATAATACACAATTAAGTGATTATTTAAGAGATTATTATCAAAAATAAAGTATAGCCGATCCCCAAAAAACCTTTGTTGATAGTTGTTTATAGACTCATGTTCAATGTTTTTCCCACCAGTCTAAAATCCGATTCCATGCCCACCAGCAGTCGCGATCGCCATGGGCTTTTTGACAGGCTAAACTACTTATATAGCCTACGTGTCCCCCAAATTTTGTGAGCCATAAATCTAACGCTTGATTATGCTGGCAAACCTCTTTTAGATCGCCAATAACTTCAGGCGCAAACATCGGATCGTCTGCTGCATAAAGAATCAGGGTTGGCTTATTGATTTTAGGCAAAATCCGCAACGGACTACTAGCACTAAAGTATTCTTCCACTGAAGCAAATCCCAACTGAGGAATTACTAGTTCATGGTCAAATCCCCAAATAGTATTGGCTCGTTCAATTGCTGCGAGATCGATCTCCTCAGGATGATAAGAGTGAAGCTTAAGAGCCAGCTTTTTTAGTTCCTTGGCGATCGCTTTTTCGATATACTTACCAGTTGGATGCTTCATTAAGTAAGGTAAGGAGCGATTAGAATCTATATTCGGGCAGATAACTGCTCCTCCTGCCACATCAGAAGCACTTAAGCCATTTATCTCCATTTGCGCATAATAAATTCCCCACAAAGCCAACTGTCCTCCCAAAGAATAACCCGTAAACCAAAATGGCGCAGGACAACCCATTGCTTTACTCTCGGCGGCAACACTTACAAAGTCTTTTCCTTCATTAATGCCATCAGAAGTCAGTGCAGAAGATAACTTAGCTGATTCTCCATGAGCGCGCCAATCAAACAAAACTACAGCATAATTTTGAGCATAGGCTTTTCTGCCTATTATCTGTAGGAACCACTGATTATCTAAAGTTCCAGTTATGCCATAAGTTCCAACAATTGTTCCTTGTGGATTATTAGGAATTGCTACCCAGGCAAAAAGAGGAACTT
Organism: Waterburya sp.; assembly: GCA_965218345.1. GTDB lineage: Bacteria > Cyanobacteriota > Cyanobacteriia > Cyanobacteriales > Xenococcaceae > Waterburya. Next base: position 871,643 of record CBDCKS010000002.1, on the reverse strand, counting down.
CTCCCCTGGTAAACTGCACTTTTTGGTACTCAGGCTGAGATTCTACTAGAGTTTCTGTCCAGACTTTACTAGAGCGCAATGCACTATACATGGTCATTGACAGCCCGTTGTCGAGCAACCAAGGTGGAGAAAATAAACTATTCATTTCTATTTTGCGATCGAGATGCTTTTAAAAGCTAACAGCTAAAAGCAAAGATAGTGTTTTATTTGTTAGTAAACACTTTTGTATGGATTTAAGTTCAGGAAAAATATCTCAAAAGCATAGCGTTTTCTAAGTGCCTAAACAAAATTAATTACACATTTAATTTCTCCTTTTCCCTGTCTTGATGCGCGTTCCCTTGCGTCTTACGCCGACGCGGTGAAACAGTCCGTTGCGGAGGTTCCCTCCGTTGAAGGAACTGTTGAACCCTTTAGGGGGTCTGACTTCTGACGGCGACGCGGTGAAACGCAAGCTGGAGCTTGCCGACATTCCCTTCGGGAATGGCGAGTTCGCAGAGCGAACTGTTGCGGAGGTTCCCTCCGTTGAGTAAACTGTTTCACCCTTTAGGGGGTCGCACCGCTTTCCCCCTTTCCCTTTACCCAATCTCAGCTAGGAAATTAATTTTGCATAACTACTTATAAATTAATCATCGGTGCCAATCCGCTCATTTTGCCAATGATTCGCTTTCCATAACGAGCTAGAAATTAAATTGGTAATAATATGAGCAGCTACAGGCACAGCTAAATTTCCTGTAACTAAGGCGCAGTAACCCAAAGCAAAACCGATAATCGTTGCCCAGACTACATAAGGCCATTGTCCTGAGCCACTTAAATGCAAAACTCCAAAGAGGATACTAGAGATAGCTACCGCAGCTACATTTAAACCCAAAGCTGGTAACATCACTCCCCGAAATAATAGTTCTTCGCTCAGTCCAGGCAACAGTCCAAGCCAAATTAAATCAGTCCATACTAGGGGCTTAATCACTAATTCTAAGTAGACATCAGCACTATGACGATAGCCTGGCCACAAACGGTAAATTAGACCACTAGTAAGAGTAATGCCAGTTGCCAGCCCTAAACTCCACAACAGAGCTTGAGTATTAAACTGGATCGAAAGCATTTGAACTGCTCCCAACTTTTGCCAAATCTTAGCCACTGCTAACAAAATAATGGCAGTAATACCCATGAACACTAAGATCTGGGTACGGCTAAGGGGTTCGAGTTCGGGATTATTAGGATTTGCCACTGGTTTTTATACTATACAACGAAGAGAAGATAAATTAGGGTCTAAAACTCGATAATCTACCCCCGCTCGACGAGCAACTAAAACACCCAAAGCTTCTAAATAAGAATTAACTTTAGTGACTTTAATGCCCAAAGGTTCTGGAGGTACTTGAATATGAGTTAAATTGTTGGCTACAGCTATAATTTCGGTTTGAGCATTGCTAAAGCTAAGAATTCCACTACCACCACAGGCACTATAGGGAACGATCGCCACATCTACTGATTCTGCCCAAATACTATCTGAAGTTAAAGGTTTAGCCTCGGTAATAAATTGGGGGGCGCGACTCAAGCCCACTAAAACACAGGGAAGAAAAGTATAGCCTAATTCCTCGGCGGCAGCACGGGGATGTACATTAGCATCAACAGCTAAAGGCTGGAGGGCGGGAGCGTGTGCCGCAGGTATTTGAAAATGACGCACGATCAGGTGGGAAATAACTGCTTCTGCCCCTGCTAGGTGATCTACTCCTTCTCCATGACGATAATTTTGTAGTTCTGTACTTTCATCATCAGGAAAACGAGCGACGATGGCGATCGCTTCTGCACCTCCTTGTTTAATTAGCTTTTCGGCTGCCCTAAGCAAACTGCCAGGGTTACCAATTGTTCCCCAACTAGCCCCAGAATCGGCAGTACGCAACTCAACTTCTAAAGGAGCATCGGTAATTACATAATCGGTTAAACTTAGCCCTAAAGTTGCTCTAGCAGCATCAGCAGCCTGAATATGTCGTAGACGCAATTCAGGTTCAATACCCCGATCTAATAATAACCCGACTTTATTTTGTCTGACAGGACGTAATCCCCATTGATTAGCAGCAAAACGATCCAAACCATAACCTTCGACGTAATAAGTATTGTCTAAAGACCAATAAAGCTGTGCGCCATTGAGAACATTGGGATGAGTAATCAGGCGATCGCAAGTTTGAGCGATCGCTTTAGCTACAGGCAGGGCATCTCCCGCATAACCACCGATAGCTGCACCCACTCCTGTGGGAATAATAAGAACAACTGTAAACGGGGACATAAAATTTTAATCTTTAATCTAGTCTGAAAACTTATTCTTTGGTAACGATAGCTTCTACTGTCGCTGTTTGTTTCTCTTTATTTACCTGAGTCACAGCCCAACGTAAAGGCTTACCCTCTTTTTCTAGTTGGAATTCAATTTCTTGCTGAAGTTGCAGGGTAGTTTCCTGAAGGTTTATTTCGGCGGTAATAAAATGCGTAGTCATTATTTTAACTTTAATTATTAGTTAACATTTTGCAATTTAAAACGTACAAATTATAAAATAAAAGGTAATAGTTAATATTTTTTGATTATTTATTACTTCTTTTGTATTTTTTGCAACATTTTTCAACATTTAATAGTCAAATTTAAGATATATCTAATCCCTGTTTTAAACAATAATCAATTTTTATTAACCAGCATTGCTGAACTTTGATGGCAAGAAACTTGTTGATATTTATGTACAAAGATAAAAACATTTTAAACTACGAGGTATTTTAATGAAATTTCTAAACTTATACTTAATAATTTTAAATATTTTAATTTTTCCGACAATTACTTTGGCAGGCTCTGCCACAGACAGCAAGGTTAATCAGACAAATACAATTAACCTGGTAAAATCAGAGTCAAATGATCCTAAGACTCCTGCCAAGGATACATCAACCGAAGATTTAAAAAAGCCAGAACCTCAGCAACAAACATCAACCGAAGATACTGAAATAGACAAGACCGAAGCAGATACTTCAGCAGAAAAGTCCGATCCAGAAACTACCGATCGAGATAGATCGACAGAAGACGAGTCTGAAGCTAAAGATAAAGTCAAAAAACCAACTCCTGAAGAAATTGCGCGCTTAAAAAAATTAGCCGCAGCAGATAAGCTATATCTGGCAGGAAATAAAGCTGCTGCTGTCAAACTATATCGCCAGGCTAAAGAAGTCTGGCCAATTGAAAAGGAAAGAGCCACAGAAAATAAAGAACAAGTGGCAACTTTTGATGATCCCCAGCAATTAAGCCCCGCAGGTCAAGTATTTTGGCGCAACTATCAACAAGGAAAAAAACAAGGGCTAGAAACTAAAGTTATCAGTTCACTAAAGCTGTTAACTACCAGAGAGCCTCAATTTATTCCTGGTCATATTCGCTATGCAGAGGTACTAAAAGAACACGAAAGAGAAGAAGAATCTCGGCAAGTTTTAAATCAGGCAGTTAGTCTTTATCCTAATGAACCAAAGTTGCTCAAAGCCAAAATGAATGCCGATATTGCTGAGGACAAATGGCTTGATGCCTCAATTATGGCGCGCCAGTTTGCTTTATTTAATCCTAATTTACCCGAAGCAGAGGAATTTAATCAATTAGCAGATCAATATTTAGCTAAGTATCAAAGCAATTTACGCTCTTCAATTACTTGGAATGCTATCGGCAATGCGATCGCTGGTACGGTTGGTTTTGCTCTAACGGGTAATTTATTTGGTCCTCTTTCTGCCTTACAAACTTCCTCTTTGTTGCTAAAAGGAGAGTCGGCGGTAGGAGAAAGTTCCGTTAAACAAATTAAAAAACAGCTACCTCTACTTGAAGATAAACAAGCGACTCAATATGTAAATGAAATTGGTCAAAAAGTTGCTGCTGCATCTGGAAGAGATGAATTTAAATATGAATTTTATTTAGTCATGGATAATCAACTTAACGCCTTTGCCCTACCTGGAGGAAAAGTATTTGTTAATGCGGGGGCAATTATGAACACGGATTCTGAGGCTGAATTAGCTGGCTTATTGGCACACGAAATTTCTCATGCTGCTTTATCTCATGGCTTTCAATTAGCTGCCAAAGGCAATTTGACCGCCAATATTATCAGCTATGTCCCCTATGTGGGCAGTACCGCCAGTAACCTAATCGTGCTTAACTACAGTCGAGGGATGGAAAAACAAGCAGATCTCTTTGGCACTAGAATCTTAGTCAACGCTGGCTATGCAGCAGATGGAGTCAGAAATTTGATGGCAAAACTCGATAAAGCTAATCGAGAAGAAGAAAATTCAGAGCCTCCTGCTTGGCTATCAACCCATCCCAACAGCAAACAAAGGATTGAGTACATGGAAAAATTGATTGTGGACAACAATCTTAATCGCTACGCTTACGAAGGAGTAGCTCGACACCAAAAAATTAAAAAGCTCGTAACTGCTGAGTGGCAAGAGTACGAAAAATGTGCTAAAGATATCAAAACTATTGAAGAAGCTAAGAAATGTGCAGGGAATGTAGAGCCAGAAAAATCTAAAGACCAACCCCAGACAAATAACGAAACAGACGAAAAAAAAGTTGAAAATAGCAATTAGCGATCCAAGAGGCGCGATCGCCAATCTAAATCAGAATCAAACCTAGAAACTAAAAATAAAGATAAAATTAAAGGAGCTAAACACCAAAAACTTCAATCATTTTGAATATCTCGAACATTGCTGCTAAAACCATCACCTATCCCATTGTAGAAACTTTTCATTCTGTTCAAGGGGAGGGTTATTGGACTGGAGTAAACGCTTTTTTTATTCGTCTAGGTGGTTGTGATGTTCATTGTCCTTGGTGCGATACTAAGCATTCTTGGAATTCTCAACATCATCCTCAACAGTCTACGGTCGAGTTAGCTCGTGCAGCAAAAGCGGTTAGTCCTGCCATCGTTATTATTACGGGAGGTGAACCCCTAATGCACGATTTAGCTCCTCTAACTGAAGTACTCAAAAAAGCAGGATTGCAAGTTCATTTAGAGACTTCTGGCGCACATCCTGTTAGCGGTCATTTTGATTGGGTAACTTTTTCTCCCAAACAGTTTAAAGCACCTCACAGTAGTGTTTATGAGCGTGCAAACGAATTGAAAGTAGTGGTGACTAATGAATACGACTTAAAATGGGCAGAACAACAGGCAGCCTTAGTTCCCAAAACTGCCTTGTATTATTTACAGCCAGAGTGGAATTCTCCTTTGAGTAAAGACTTAATTTTCCAATACGTTCTTCAGCATCCAAAATGGCGCATCAGTTTGCAAACTCATAAACTGTTGAAAATTCAATAGAATGTCGGCTATGAAAGAGTTGTTTTGAAAAAGTTTTAAGCTTAATTGTTTGGCAAAAGAATAATTGCTTGATAAATACTTAAGCTTCATTGATGTAAATATTAACTATCAGCAGTATTTAAGATTAAATCAAAATTTATTAAGACAACAATTCAAAGCAACGGCATCAAGCTGTTGTTAGACTTCAGACAGTCTTGGCAAAATAAATGTACCAATTATTATGAGTGTAAAAGTGGACGAATTGGAAATTTTGCCTTACAAAACATAGAATAGCAACCATAAAATCAACTAAATATCTTCTTAAACTTTGCTTTTAAGTAATTCTATGGAAATGCTGGGGTAAAGACAATCTCCTTCATAGATTATTCGCCCTATTTTTGCTAGTTTGTCAAAGCTTATGATTGTCTCGCAATTGTGTATTTATCCCCTTAAATCTTGTCAAGGAATTGAGTTACAGCAAACGCAGATTAAAACTAAAGGATTTTTGTTTGATCGTGAAATAATGCTCGTCTCTGGTAGTGGCAAATTTATCACTCAAAGACAATTTCCTCAATTGGCTAAAGTGATAGTTGAACTAGACGAGAATTATATTACTTTGAGGCTGTCAGACGAAACTTTGCCTCCTTTGGTTTTTACCCCCACTCTGACAGGAACAACCATAGAGGTAGAAATTTGGCGCGATCGCATTTTAGCAATCGATCAGGGAAATGAGGTAGCTCAATGGTTTCATCAATTATTAAATTTAGAGCTTGGCAAAGTCTGCCGTTTGGTTAGGCAGTCTGGCGAACATACTCGCCTACTAGATAAAAAATATTCTAGCGATCTCGACAACCCTCTCAGCTTTGCTGATAACTATCCGATCATGCTTACGGCAACAGCTTCTTTAGTGGAGTTGAACCAAAGAATTATGGAAATTCATCAGCAACAAAAACAGGCTATTCCCATGGATCGTTTTCGCCCAAATATAGTAATAGAGACTATAGAGCCTTTTATTGAAGATATTTGGAGCGTAATTCAAATTGGCGAGATAAAATTTACAGTAGCCAAACCCTGTAGTCGCTGTATTATAACGACCATTAACCAAACAAGTGGAGACAAAAATCAATTAAAAGAACCCCTTAATACACTAGGAACTTTTAGACAGCTAAGTGAACAAGGGGTAATGTTTGGTGTTAATATGATTCCTCAAAATGAGGGAATTATCAAAGTAGGCGATCGCCTACAGGTTCTAGAAACTAGAAACTAAATTCTCAGTTTTCTATGTTATTTACGATTGGGGTACTTTTGATACTGATACAGGTTCGGCTGCGGCATTTTGGGCAGCGATAATAGCACGCTTTTTGGGCTTGAGGGTGAGGTAACGAATAGTGTCTTCACTCAAGCGCATCATCCTTTCTAGGGGTGCTATCTGCGTTCCATCAGCTTGATAATTCATCTGTACATAAATACCGTCTAAATACTTACCTACAGTATAAGCAAGTCTTCTTTTGCCCTTGATTTGAACCTCAAGGTTTTCAGCACCGTTTTCATTGAGAAAAGTCTGATATTTACTCACTGCTTCTCCCACCTGATCTTCTGACAAATCAGGACGAAGAATATACATCATTTCATACGTGTTGCTCATTTTAATTGTTCTCCTTGTGGACAGTATGGCTTTTGGGAATTGGCTCGATTCAAGCGCGGTTTGCACTTTTTAGCCATCATAAAAGCAAGGAATTACAATCTTACTATTACTTGATGATTAATTACCAGTTCTTTAATTTTCCGTGGACAAATTAACTTAAAATTAATCTAGCTCAAAACAGCACTATTTTTAAGTTAGATAGTGAATTTTTATATGATTAATTTTTAACTTGGTTTTGTTATGGCACAACGCTATGTTCGCATTAAAACTAATCGTGACCAGATTTACTATGGTTTGTTACAGCCCAATCGAAGCGTATCTATATATGATGCTCCCCCTTGGTTGGGAGGGCAAGCAACGGATCTTGAACAAGATGTAGACACCTATGAATTACTTGCTCCTTGTGTACCCTCAAAAATTGTGGCAGTAGGCAAAAATTACATCCAACACGCAGCCGAAATGGGTACGCCTGTACCAAAAGAACCATTGTTGTTTCTCAAGCCTTCGACAACTATAATTGCCGATGGTCAAAATATCCATTATCCCCCTCAGTCTCAACGGGTTGATTATGAGGGAGAGTTGGCTTTAGTGATTGGCGATCGCTGTAGTCATGCCACCCCAAAGCAAGCAGCCAAAAGCATTTGGGGTTATACTATTGCCAACGACGTTACAGCTAGAGATCTACAGAAAAAAGACGGACAGTGGACAAGAGCCAAGGGATTTGACACTTTTTGCCCTCTAGGACCCTGGATTGTCCGAGAATTGAGCGTCGAAGCAAAAATACAGACTTTCCTTAACAATGGAGATAAACCCTACCAATCTGCTTCTATTGCTAATATGGTATTCAACCCTGATATGCTTGTATCTTATATTTCTCAGGTGATGACTCTAACCCCAGGAGACGTTATTTTGACAGGCACACCTGAGGGAATTGGCTCAATGAATCCAGGAGATATAGTCAGAATAGAAATCGAAGGTATTGGCTGTATTTCCAATCAAGTTGTAGCAGTTTAGAATTAATAATAACCCTTTTATGTCACTTTCCGAGACTAAAGAGTAGCAGAAAAATTTAGCCATCAGGCAAATAGAAATAAAATTGATTCATCACAGCGATAAGCCGATGAAAATCAAGTAGTGACGGTTCGGAAAAATATCCAACCAGGGGACAATCATCCAAAAAAGAATTGTAGGTTGAATGATTAAATGTAGGTTATTCAAAGTGGTGCTTGCTTCGTTTCATTACCGATAAAAGATTTTTACTAAAGCCAAACTAAAGATAGAGACAAACAGCCAAGAAGCAGCCCCTAAATATAAAGGTTTAATTCCCGCTTGCTTGAGCTTCAATAAACTGGTTTCTAATCCCATTGCTGCCAAAGAGATTGCTAATAAAAATTGATTTATTTGTATAACTATTGCCTTAATACCTTCGGGGAAAATGTTTAAGCTGTTAAGAATAATCATTCCTAAGAAGTACAGTACAAACCAGGGAATTGGCATTTGGCGCAGACTTAGCTTTTTGCCATTTTGTTGCTTGCGAGCAGATATTAATCCCAGTCCCAATATCATTGGAGCTAGTAGCATCACCCGCGATAATTTGGAGATGGTTGCAATCTCACCGCTAACTCTACCATCTTGAAAGGCAGCAGCGATTACTTGTGCCACTTCGTGAATTGAAGCACCGCACCAAAGCCCAAATGCTTGGGGAGTAAGGGCAAATAGTCCTGGTAATAGGGGATAGAGTAACATCGAAGCAGTACCAAAAACCGTTACCATTGCCACTGCATAAGCAACATCTTCATCATAACCATCAACTACCACATTGGCAGCAATTACTGCCGAAGCTCCACAGATAGAAGCCCCCGCAGCAATAAGTTGTGCGAGTTTGCGATTCACACCCAAGCGTTTACCCAGCCAGCAGGTGAAGACAAAAGTAGCTATTAGAGTAAGAGTGACAATTGACAGCCCTACTGCACCTACTTCAATTACCTGTTCCAAACTAAGCTGTAAGCCCAGTAGAATAATTGCCAATTTAAGAATTCGCTTGAGTGAGAAGGTAATTCCCAACTGACAAACTTGGGGAGTTCCTACAGTGTTGCGAACTAAAATACCGAGAAGTATTGCCAAAATTAGAGGGCTGAAAAGTTCAAAAGCTGGGAGCGTATGTAAAAAAGTTGCTAACAGTGCTAAACCAGAGGTCAGGGTTAGTCCCGCTCCTAACTGGTATAGCCAACTTTTTCGCTTCTTCCTTGAGTTGCTAGATAGCCGACGATTTGATTGATTGGGTTTCACAATTGCAGCCGTTTAAAAATTGGGTGATGAAGAGAATAGTTTTTAGAGATTTTCGGCGTTAGCGATTTAGCGAACGAGTGCGCGACGGGAAGCGGTATCCTTTAGGACTCATTTAAAACAGTAATGACCTACAAAAAAATACGGTTCGTAGCTTTTAGCTCTTAGCTGTCTTGTCGAGCATTCCCTTGCGCCTTTCGGCGACGCGGGGTCTCGACGCTTTTAAAAGTTGCCTATTTTTAGTTGGTAAGCAAAATATAGGTTTAGCATTACGCATTCACCAACGCCAAAATTGAAAGATAGGTTTACCACGCGGATTTGGTGTAATAGCAGATATATATTCTTTAAATCCAAAATTAAAGCCAACCCTATTGAAATTGCGATCGCAATTTAACCAATGAAGGCTATAGATAAGACAATCCTGGTTTTTAAATACAAGGTGTCCGAATATTTAGCACATAGGACTCAATTGATTCTGAAACTAGATCGAGCCAGGTCTTTTATGGCGCAAATCATGTTCGCTTGTCAATTTACCTCGCTCATCCTCAGATAATTCTTGTAACTGACTAGTACGCTCGGCTGCTTCTTTTGCTGTCTGCTGCCGTAGATCTCCAGGAACATCAACATACATTTCTGGTTCGATTCCGTAGTTGTCAACCAAACCATCACTGTCTACAGTGTAACCATCTGATATAGGTTGCGATTCGTTATTAGCTCGATCGTGATGAGGGTGAAGAAAATTTTTACCTTCGCGCTTTTGGCGTGCAGCAGTTTCTGCTGGAACAATGTGTAGATCGGTATGTGGAATGGAGTCTGAAGAATTATTTTGATGATTCATAGTAATACTCCTTGGTATTTTTTGAGGATTATTTTCTCGAACACTTTTAGATTAGGTGCAGAAAATAATAAAAACAAATATTCTTTTTTATTCAAACGATAACTTGATTTTATTAATGTTTTGAGCTTATTATTTCTACTCAAATTCCCCTGAAATTAGCAGCTTATTATGACATTAGAACGTTAAAGCTTGCACGACAAAGGGATAAAAATTATTTGCTACGTAAAACTCTCATTAAAAATGAGGAGTTATTGATAACTTGAATTTATTAATTTAAACAAGAGAAATGTTTGATTTTATTAGACAACTTAAATTAAGTTAAAAGTGTTCGCAAACAAATGGAGTTTACACTAGCATTTTCTTACTAGATATCTAACTATGAGATAGACGATATTTAATTAGTTAGACGTTAGAAGTAAGGTGTTGCAAAGTCGGGCTGGTAGAAAAATAAAGCTGCCCCATAAATAATATGCAAGTATTAAATTGCAATAGGCTAGAACGCTACAAATGTTTAATTACCAAGTATTTTTCAAAAATTTATCATGACACAAACAACATCGAAGAAGTCTTCTCAAAATAATACTGCTCAGCAATTACGCTACTTTCACTCAACTCGAATCGACCTTTCTGCCGATCTTCGTACTCAAGTCATTGAGATTTTAAATCTAACTCTAGCAGCTACCACTGACTTAAAAACGCAAGTCAAGTATGCTCACTGGAATGTCAAGGGTAGTGATTTTTATCAACTTCATTTGCTCTTTGATGAAATTGCCACCGAACTAGAAGAGTATATTGATTTAATAGCAGAACGTATAACGGCTCTAGCAGGAAAAGCGATGGGAACGGCACGGATTGCTGCTCATGACTCAATTTTACCAGAATATCCTCTGGATTTGGTTGACGGTATGGATCATGTTGAAGCCTTGGCTCAAAGGTTAGCTCAATATGGCAAACATCTGCGAGATGCTATAAAACAGACAGACGAATTAGACGAGCAAGATACTAACGATCTCTATATTCAAGTGTCTCGAACAATTGATACAAGGTTGTGGTTTTTAGAAGCACACTTAGTTAATCAAAATGGTCTAAGCAAATAAAATCTCGATTTATACCGCAGTTAGTTTATTCTGAATACACGGCTAACTACGGTGTAGATCGTTGAAAATTTTGGCGATCGCTATTCCTGTTTAGTTCACGCCAAAGCCGATGTAAAAGTTTTAATATTCAAATAGAGGAAAATAATAATTTAGAAAAACAAACCTAAATTTTATTTAAGGGAATTTGTCCCAAGCAATATATTCGATCGCTCTTTTTCTGCCGTTGGTCAAATGGTGCAAGGAGGATTGGTGACTTTTGTAAATATCAATGTAGTGCTTTATCCTCAACAAATTGATTAAGCTTTTATTTTCTAGCTTGCTTACGTCTAGTTTCTATTTTCTCAAGGTTTACTTTGTAAGTTTGATTAATCATGACAAAATTTCGTGGCGAACACAAAGCATTCGGACACCCTGGAATAGAACCGCGCTGGACTCATGGAGACAAACAGGGTATTGGTACTGCTTATTCAGTTTCTAGTTGTGCTTGGTTCACCATCTGGAATGGTTTTTTAACGGAAATTTATTACCCCACTATCGACAAGCCTCAAACGCGAGATTTGCAATATTTGGTCAGTGATGGTGAAAGCTTTTTACACGAAGAGAAACGCCAACTCCAGACGAAAATCGAGGAGCTGTGTCCACAAGCTTTGGGATATCATATTACTAATTCTGACCCACAAGGACGTTACGCTCTGCATAAAGAAGTTATTGGCGATCCTCATTTACCCTGTATTTTGCAACATACTTGGCTAACTGGAGAATCTGAGTTTCTTGAGCGTCTGCAACTATATACTCTTTGTGCGCCTCATTTAGACGTGGGTGGCAAAAGCAATAACGGATATGTGATTCAAGTCGCTGGCAGAGAAATTTTAGTAGCCGAAAAAAATGATACCTGGCTGGCTTTGGGCGCAACTGTTCCTTTCAAACGGCTATCGGTGGGTTATGTCGGCTACAGTGATGGTTGGCAAGATTTGGCTGATAATTTTAAGATGGATTGGGAATTCGATCGCGCTGAGTCTGGTAATATTGCCTTGACTGGGGAACTGGATCTATCACAGGGGTATGAATCTACCCTCGCAGTAGCATTTGGCAATACGCTTCAGCGAGCCACAACTACTTTGTTTCAATCTTTAGATATTTCCTTCGAGCAGCAAAAAAGCCGCTTTAATCAGCAGTGGTCACGTACCCACGGCAAAGTACTGCCCTTAGAAAAAGTGGCGCAAGACAAGGGCAATCTTTATTACAACAGCTTTAGTATTTTGCTTGCTCATGAAGATAAACAATATCCTGGGGCAATGATCGCCTCACTCTCAATTCCCTGGGGTGAAATGAAAAGAGATGATAGCGAATATGGAGGTTATCATTTTGTTTGGCCCAGAGATTTGGTTAGTAGTGCTACTGGGCTATTAGCAGCAGGAGAAACAGCAACGCCTCTGAGAATTTTAGTTTATTTAGCTACCTCACAACACGCAGACGGTGGTTTTGCTCAAAATTTCTGGATCGATGGTCGAGCAGATCGCCGTAGCAGTCAGCTTGATGAAGTTTCTTTTCCCATTTTACTGGCTTGGCACCTATATAAAACATCGACTCTGCGTAATTTCGATCCCTATCCAATGGTTGTCTCTGCTGCTGGCTATCTAATTCGTCATGGTCCTGTTACGGCACAGGAACGTTGGGAACAGTCGAGCGGTTACTCTCCCGCTACCTTAGCAGTTGGTATTACAGCTTTGATTTGTGCTGCAAGCTGGATGCGCGATCGCGGCAACCCAGAAACGGCAATTTTTGTCGAAGAATATGCCGACTTTTTAGAATGCCATATTGAAGCTTGGACGGTGACTACCGAAAGTACCCTTGTACCAGAAATTTCCCAACATTATATTCGTATCACTCCTGCTTCTCCAGAAGATACCCATCCTAATGAAAATCCTAACCAGGGTATGCTCAAAATTCCCCACCGCCATCCAAACTCACAACAAGAATTTCTCGCCAAAGAAATTGTCGATGCCAGTTTTTTAGAACTAGTGCGCTATGGTGTTCGTTCTGCTAACGATCCTCTAATTGTTGATTCACTCAAGGTGGTAGATGCCATACTCAAAACCGATACTCCTTTTGGTTCAGTTTGGAGACGCTATAATCACGATGGTCACGGACAAAGAGCCGATGGTAGTGCTTGGAATGGTTGGGGAATTGGTCGTTCTTGGACTCTGTTAACTGGAGAAAGAGGGCATTACGAATTAGCAGCCCGACGAGATGCTACTGAATATATCAAGGCGATGGAAGAATTTGCCTCCTGTACGGGATTGCTGCCAGAACAGGTTTGGGACACGGACGACCTCCCCGATGCCCATATGTATTTAGGAAGACCTACTGGTTCGGCAATGCCTTTGCTTTGGGCGCACGCGGAATATATCAAGCTGCTGCGTTCGGTTAAAGATGGACGGGTTTTCGATTTGATTCCAGAAGTTGCCGAGCGGTATCTAGGCGATCGCTCTAAATGTAAATCTTTATCAGTTTGGAAATTTAACCGTCAGGTACAAAAGGTTAGAAAAGAAAATATCTTACGCATAATAGCTACTGCACATTTTAAACTTCATTGGACGTGGAATGACTGGCAGACGATTGAAGAAACGTCCTCAAGTTCTACAAATTTAGCAATTTATTTTGTCGATATTCCGATTCAAAAGCTGGAAACATTATTAGTTGAATTTACCTTTTTTTGGAGCGACTGTAATAGCTGGGAAGGACTGAACTATCAGGTTACAATGGGAAGCGATTAAAAGGCTAAATTAACGTGAGCGAGAACACGAATTTAGATTCGTATATCAGGTAAAAATAGCGTAAATTACTATTAACTGAAATTTGCGACTTGCCAAGATCATGAATCCCAAAAACCAAGCAAGAGAATTAAAAAAAGAGGTTAAATCTTGGGTCTTTAAATTACAAAATCTCAACAAAGAACAATTTAATTGTCCAGTCTGCAACTATACTGGTGCCTTTAAAGATTTGAAAGCTACTACTGCTTGGCGCAAGCACGCCCAATGTCCCAAATGTAGAGCCTTAGAAAGACATCGTATTCAATATTTGGTGGTTGACCAGTTGTTATCAAAGCTCGATACTTCGACTTTGAGTATGCTCCATTTTGCGCCTGAGAATTTTTTCCGAGGTTACTTTGCCGAGCGATTTGGTAGATACGAAACAGCCGATCTGTATATGCCAGAGGTTGATCATCGGGTAGATTTACAAAATCTTCCTTTTGCCGATCGAAGCTACGATTTTGTCTTTGCTTCTCACGTTTTAGAACATATTCCTGACGATTTAAAAGCGATCGCCGAAATTAATCGTATTTTAAAGCCCAAGGGAATTGCCATATTACCTGTACCTTTAGTTGCAGAGCAAACTATTGAATATCCAGAACCTAACCCCAAAGAGGAATATCATGTCCGCGCCCCTGGTCTGGAATACTTTGAACGCTACGAAGCTTACTTTAGCAGAGTTGAGCAAATTAACTCCGATGCCTTACCCGCAAAACATCAGCTATATGTCTACGAAGATCGTAGCCAGTGGCCAACTCAAGACTGTCCTTTACGTTTAGCTATGGAAGGAGAAAGATTTTTTGATGTTGTACCTATTTGCTACGTCTAGATTAGTTTGTAGTTTGCGGTTAGTAGTTTGTAGTCAAAGAAAACTACCTACTACCTACGCCAACAAGATTCAGTATAACTTACCTATTAGCTAAAGCTTTATTCTGGCGTGATGATCGCATTTCTAGATAAACCAATAAAGCATTGACATCCGCTGGATTAACACCACCAATGCGGGTTGCTTGACCAATGGTTAAAGGCTTGACCTGATTGAGTTTTTCCCTTGCCTCCATCCGTAGAGTCTCCACCGTGAGATAGTCTAAATCTTGGGGTAATCTGCGCTGGGTATGACGGCTAATTTGTTCGATTTGGGTTTGTTGACGTTTGATATAGCCAGAATATTTGATGTCAATTTCTGCCCCTTCTGTCTCGGCTATATTTAGTTCAGCATTGTCTAGCCCATAGTTTTGCAAATCGGCATAATGAAACTTGGGACGGCGCAACAACTCAGCTAGGGTGATCGATCCTTTGATATTTTGCTGAGTTTCGCTGGCGATCGCAATTCCGACTGCATCTTGTTCTTTAATGCGAGTAACCTCTAGCCTTTCTTTTTCGGCTATGATTTTTTTTTGTTTGTCAGCGTATAGCTGCCAGCGGCGATCGTCAATTAAGCCTATTTCTCTACCTAAAGGAGTTAAACGGCGATCGGCATTATCAGAACGCAAAATCAGACGATATTCTGAACGACTAGTTAACATCCGATAGGGTTCACGGAGATCTTTAGTACACAGATCATCAATCAGCGTACCCAGGTAACTTTGTTCCCTAGAGAAAATTACTTCAGGTTCACCTCTAACAAATTTAACAGCGTTGATACCCGCAACCAAACCCTGTGCTGCTGCTTCTTCATAGCCTGTGGTGCCGTTAATTTGTCCCGCGCTAAATAGCCCCTCAACTCTTTTGGTCATCAGGGTAGGATAACACTGGGTAGCGGGTAAAAAGTCATATTCCACCGCATAGGCAGGACGTAGCATGGCGCAGTTTTCTAGTCCAGGTAAAGTTCTCAGCATTGCCAACTGCAATTTTTCAGGCAGTCCTGTAGAAAATCCTTGGATATATAGTTCAGGGATATCTCTGCCTTCTGGCTCAATAAAAATCTGATGGCTTTCTTTATCGGCAAAACGCACAATTTTATCTTCGATACTAGGGCAGTAACGAGGACCTTTAGCATCCACCCAACCACCATACACGGGAGATAGATGCAAATTATCGCGAATGATTTTATGAGTTTCGGCGGTGGTACGAGTTAGATAGCAGTTCATTTGCTCTCTTTCTACCCAGGCTGTAGGGTCAAAACTAAACCAGCGCACTATCTCATCTCCTGGCTGCGCCTGCATTTTGCCATAGTCTACCGATCGCCGATCAACCCTAGCGGGAGTTCCAGTTTTTAGTCTGCTGGTTTCAAAACCCAATTGATTCAAAGTTTGGGTTAAACCCGTAACGGCAAATTCCCCTGAACGTCCTGCATCCATCGATTTATTGCCCACCCAAATCTTGCCACCCAAAAATGTGCCTGTGGTGAGAATGACGGCTTTAGCAGCAAAACAAGTACCAAAGTAGGTTTCAATCCCAATTATTTCGTCATTTTTACCCAGTATTAGATCGCTAACCGTACTTTCGCGAATGCTCAAGTTCTCTTGATTCTCGACGATTTGCTTCATCACCGTAGCATATTCGCGCTTATCGGTTTGCGCCCGTAATGCCCAGACCGCAGGACCACGAGAAGCATTAAGCACTCTTTTTTGAAGATAGGTGCGATCGCTTACCTTCCCTATTTCTCCTCCCAGAGCATCAATCTCGTGGGTTAACTGAGACTTTGCAGGACCACCCACCGCAGGATTACAGGGCTGCCAAGCAATGCGATCTAGGTTAAGGGTCAACATTAAAGTGCGACAGCCTAACCTGGCTGCTGCTAAGGCAGCTTCACAGCCTGAATGTCCACCACCGACGACGATAATGTCAAAAGCATCTTGAAAATCTACGGGATTAGATACGGTCATTTCATTTATCAATTATCAATTATCATTTGTTTAAAACCGAAAGTTCAATGCTTCGATGCTTAATGCTCAATGTTCTTACCTTGTAGCTTTAGTAGTTTCTACCGTAGTTGAAACCATTGCTGCTATTAATTGTTCAGCAGATACGCTAAAAGGTAATCGGTGAATATCCGATTGAGGCTGAGTGGCGATAATTGCTACCTTTCGTAGTTGAGCCAAACTAACATTACTTAATCCTAAATCTTCTAAAGTTTTTGGCAGACCAATTTCTGTATAAAACTTAATTAGCTGTTGTCTAGATGATGCTGCCAAAAGATTACCCTGCACCATTTCTTCTAAACGTAACTGGACTAAAATACCGTAGGCTACCTTTTCGCCGTGAAGTACATCATGAGCTTCTATAAGATGAGTCAAGCCGTTATGCACCGCATGAGCAGCTACGGTTCGGCATTCTGCTCCTCCAATACCGCCGATTACCCCTGCCAGTAAAACCGTTGCATCAACTACTTCGCGCCATTCATTACTATCAGGTTTTTGTAAAGCGATCGCCGATTTTTGGAATAAAATATCTCGTAAGATTCGCGCCTGTTGTACCGCCGAAATTAGCAGGGTAGAAGAAGATTCTCCACTACTAACTGAAGCCTCATACCATTTAGCGATCGCATCGCCGATGCCTGCAACCAAAGTTTTTTGGGGAGCGGTACGCACCAAACTATAGTCCAGAATCAAAAGCTCAGGACAACGGCTAAGAGTTACATCATACTCAAACGCTCCCGCCTCAGAATAAATATTTGATAAAGCCGTCCAGGCTGCACAGGTAGCTCCAGAAGTAGGAATAGTAACTATTGGTAAACTACACTGATGAGCCAAAAGTTTTGCCGTATCCAAAGCTTTGCCACCACCAACACCAATCACTAGATCCGCCTGATGTTCTTTGACTAAATTCTTTAATTTAAGCAGTGAAGACTCGGCACAATCTGGACTATAGCTTGCAGATTGGCTAACTAATTTCTCAGCCTTTAACACAGGCTCTAAAAAAGGCTTGATGGCGTTTAAGGTATTATTACCGCCTACCACCAAAGGACGCACACCTAATTTGGCAATTTCTTGAGCTGAGTTTGCCAAACAATTTTCACCCCGCAACACCCTTGCAGGAGAGATAGCCAAAGGAGTATAGCTAGTGGTTTTATTTGCTGCTGCGGTGTTGCTCATATCTGCTCAATTAGTCAGTCTGCTTCGATTAAGTATTTTTAGCTGTAGGTAGCTGATTCAAATTCTCTGGGAACACTTTAATTTCGATATCTTCGTCTTCTCTAGTGATTAGCGATCGCTTTGCTTCGCCTAAAAACAGAGGCTGAGAAATACCCGCCTGTGGATGTAAAACAGTTCTCAATTTGATTGTAAATTGATTATCGCCATTTACGCCAGTCCTACCATAAGAATATAGATCTGAGGCTGCCTGAAGCAAAGTCGGTTCAATGGCGGATTTTTCTATATCTGGAGCTACGGCTACTACAGCTTGATTTGCTCCATTATCATAAATTAAGGAATAACGTACCGCACCAGGAATTTCTGCATGGGGAAATAGACCTAAACCCAGGGCAAATATTCCAGCCGTGAGAACTCCCATAAAGCTGGTTACACCTACAAGGCGAAAGCGAAACCCCCAACCGACGACAAAAGATACAATCGCCACCAGAAGGCAAATAATGGTCGCAATTGCCGACCATTTAGCATAAAAGAAAATATCAGTTGGTAATGTCATATTAGGTTATTAAATAATCTGGTAGATATAGTCTAGAGCTACAAGATAAAAAATAGGCATCGATAGCCTTAGCTAGTCGATACCTATTATCTTGATATGAAAATCATATCAGTTTGATGGTCAGATTATTTGAAATCAACTAAAAATCATTAGACAATTGGAATTTATTCGCTTTTGCCTCTAGGAACTTTGTCTCCTAAATCTTTGATAGCATTCCTCGTACTTTAGTTTGCGCCATCATTTTTCATATCATTTCCAGTGTCTTTCATGGCACCTCCAGCATCTTCCATAGCATCTCCAGTTTTATCTTTCATGGCACCTCCAGCATCTTTCATAGCACCTCCAGCGTCATTTGCACCATCTTTCATAGCACCTCCAGCATCGTTTACAGCATCGCCAGTGGCATCTCCAGCATCATTCATGGCACCTCCAGCGTCGTTTACAGCATCGCCAGTGGCATCTCCAGCATCATTCATGGCACCTCCAGCAGCATCTCCAGCATCGTTCATAGCACCTCCAGCGTCTGGCGCTGCACCGTCTACCCCATTAGGGGATTCTGTTTTGTCTGCACAGGCTCCAAATAAAAGAGATAGAGCAACAAACATGGGAACGACGATAGTTTTAATATTCATAATTCAATACAAAAAAAATTACTAGACAACTTAAGTGATACTCGATCATTCTAATAGAGTCAAAGGAAGATTAAATTTTTGTTGTTGGGCTGATTTAACCTCGTCCAACCTCAGCAAAAATTTCCGCCAGTATATCACCTGCTCCTTGTTCTCGCAATTTAGCTGCCAAGTCTTTACCCAGTTGCTCGCAATTGTGACGCTCACCGCTTACGGTGTCCTTAATCAGTCTCAATCCATCTAGACTAGCTACCATTCCTTTGATAGTTAAATTATTATTTTCAATGCTAGTATTAACGCCGATTGGCACTTGGCAACCGCCTTCTAGCTCTCTTAAAAACGATCTTTCTGCTAAAGCGCGATCGCAACTGTCGGCATCTTCTAATACTTTTAAAATTTTCAGAATTTCTTCATCGCCTGCACGACATTCAATACCTAATGCACCTTGTCCTACTGCATGAAGCGAAATTTCAGGGGAAATGATTTGGTGAATGCGATCGCTCATATCTAATCGCTGCAAACCAGCCACAGCCAAAATTATTCCGTCATACTCACCCGCGTCTAATTTGGCTAAACGAGTATTGACATTGCCGCGAATATCCTTAAATTCTAAATGGGGATAGCTATGTCGTAGCTGTGCCAAACGTCTGAGGGAAGACGTTCCAATTACCGCACCAGCAGGAAAAGTTTCTAGCTTTTTATCCTTATTTTTTTGATTAACTGCTAAAGCATCGGCAGGATCTTCTCTTTTAGTTATACAACCTAGCATCAATCCTTCTGGTAAATTAGTCGGTAGATCTTTGAGGGAATGCACCGCAAAATCCGTTTGATTGTTGAGCATTCCCGTTTCTAGCTCTTTAGTAAACAAACCCTTGTCGCCGATTTTTGCCAAAGGAACATCCAGAATTTTATCCCCTTGAGTACTCATTTTTTCGACTTCAAATTCAAGATTAGGAAAATGCTTCTCTAATTCGGCTTTTACCCAGTAAGTTTGCACCAAAGCAAGCTGGCTTTTCCGTGTGCCGATGCGCACAGTGCGTTTAGAAGTTTCAATTGAGGATGTCATAAACAGTATCTTAAAAAAATCTAATAAATCACCCAATCTAGGGTATCGCAGTTCCTGCAAACGTATTGATTAATTTTTGTTTTGATCTAGAGCAGTTAGGATAGAGACAAGGCATGCCTTGCCTGTACTGGGCAGTTAGACTAAAATAATCTTAAAATTAATAACCATAGCGATCGCTTTTGTTCGTGATTAGCAGTTGAAATCCTTTTTGCCGACGGAATTCCCGCCAAATAAGGTCATCAGTAGCTAACTCTAAATATTTTTTTGGCTTAAGCTCGATCGCTTTTTCTAAACTCATGATTGCCCAATTATGATTATGCTGTTGAGCATAGCAACAAGCAAGCTGGTACCAAGCTGGATCGAACCGATCATCGAGTTTTAGAGCTTGGTTATAACTATAAATAGCCTGCTGATATTGCTCTAGCTGCTGTGAAATTCTGCCTTTTTGATACCAAGTCCAGTAATCATCAGCTTCAATATCCAAAGCTCGATCGTAGCTTTGCAAAGCAAGTTCTAATTTACCCCAGTGCTGTTGTGCTTCTCCACGACGATAAAAAGACCAAAAATCTTGAGGACGTAACTCTAAAGCCCGATTGTAATATGATATTGCCTGTTCATAATCTTCTAACTTACGCCAAGCTTCGGCAACACGGTAAATTGCCCAGTAATCTTGGGGATGGGCAGCTAGAGCTTTAGTAAGACAAGCGATCGCCCGATCGTATTGGTTTAGTTCGACAAAATAAATATAGCCTTGTTCGTACCATGCCCAGTAGTTATTTGGTTCTATCTTGGTAGCATAAGCATAACAATCTATCGCCTCAGAATATTCTCCCAAAGCCTCTAAAACCGCACCCTTGCGATACCATGACCAGTAATCTAAAGGTTTATAGTTTATGGCGCGATCGTAGCTAGTTAATGCTTCTTGATAATAGCCTTCTAAACGTAGCTGATTACCTTGTCGATACCATTCGGAATAACTATCTGGACGGCATTCTAGGGGCTGATACATTTTTTACAATGTTTAATTTAATCTAATTTTGATATCTAAAGTGACCTATTTATATCTAAGCGCAATAGGGAGATAATAAATACTAGAAAAGTTAGGAATTGATAACTATTTTAGTTGTGCTTAATGCTTGACCCAGAGGTATTGGAATTACTTCACTCGATTCAAGAGAAAAAAGAATGGTTGGGATATTCTTTTGAAATCCATCAATCCTAATACTGTATTGTCATCTACTTTTCTGAAAACATCATTAATAGGCAAGTAATCGTAAATCATGGTCGCGCTGACTTTATTTCTATATTCCATCATGCGAACTCTAGCTTTACTATCTTCAATTTCAGTACTAATATTACCCTGCTGGGCGATCGCTTTGGAGATATTTATGGTGTTCATAATTTTATTGGGTATGAAGTCACTTTAAAATCATATCTTCTTATCTCTTACCAAGTATCCTAGTTTTCAACCACTAAATATAATTAAATTTTACAGTCCTTTGTCCATAATTGTTGCTCTAGTCTTAATATCCATACTTGCTGCTTATGTTGCCTGGAATTTGGGTGCAAATGATGTGGCGAACTCTATGGGAACATCCGTCGGTTCAAAAGCTATCACCCTGACTCAAGCAATTGTCATCGCTGGAATTTTAGAGTTTACAGGAGCGGTAATATTTGGTCAGCAGGTATCTGCTACTTTAGCCACCAAGGTTGCTAATCCTAGTTTGTTTATTGACACTCCTCAAACATTTTTAGTAGGGATGATTGCGGTTTTGCTTTCCTGTGGTATTTGGTTACAGGTTGCTACCAGCAAAGGTTTGCCCGTGGCTTCTTCCCATGCAGTCGTAGGAGCGATCGCTGGATTTAGCTGGGTAGCTATTGGTAAAGAAGCGATCGCCTGGAGCAATATTGGCTTGATCTGTTTGGGTTGGATTGTAACTCCTATAATCAGTGCCATTGTGGCAGCAGGTTTATATAGTCTGTTGCGCTACTGGTTATTTGAACGGAAAGATACCCTAAAACAGTTAAAAGAATGGATTCCCTGGTTAAGCGCAGCTTTGATTAGCATTTTTGGCATTATTGTTTTGCCTACCGTTGTACAGCTACCAGTTTTTAATTACCTTGTGCTACCAGAACAAACTATTAGCTTGGGTATTGGCTTAATAGCCACTACAGGAATTACTTTGTATAGCTGGAATCGCCTAGATGAATATCAAAAACAGTGGTTTGAGACTTCAGTTTTAGAAAAAATCATGGGTAAGTTTCAGGTACTTAGTGCCTGTTTTGTGGCTTTTGCTCATGGTTCAAATGATGTCGGTAATGCGATCGCGCCTTTAGCAGCCATAGTCTATATTTTTCATACCAACAAAGTACCAATCAGCAGTCTAGAAATTCCTATTTGGATCTTAGTTTTGGGAGGTTTAGGGATTGTGGCAGGATTAGCCGTACAGGGAAAAAATGTGATAGCTACAGTCGGTGAAAATATTATTACCCTAGTACCTAGTACTGGTTTCTGCGCTGAAATTGCCACTGCAACAACAATTTTACTTGCCTCTCGTATTGGTTTGCCCGTTTCTACTTCCCATGCCTTAGTTGGTAGCGTTATCGGCATTGGTTTAATTTCTACTAATCAAGAGGTACGTTGGTCAACTATCAAGTCTGTAGTTTTGGCTTGGGTAATTACCCTACCTGTGGCAGCGGTTTTAGGTGCAGTTATTTTCTCTTTGCTATTGCCCTTATTTTAATCACCAGAACGTGAGTTCGACGAAAAATTATGGAGCAAGTAATATCGTTTTGTTGATCGCTTACCGAGTTTGGAAAACATTCTGTACCATTGGCTTGTCTATCCTTGCTGCTGCACGATCTAATTCTGCTACTTCTGCTGGGTCTAGTTGCCAGTCTTTGACAGTGATGTTTTCTTGAGCTTGTTGAATATTTTTTGCCCCAGGAATGGGAATTGCACCTTTAGCAATGCACCAGTTAATGGCTACTTGAGACATGGTTTTCTGACGGTATAAAGCGATCGCCTGAACACAGTCTAAAAGCGGTTTGGCTTCGGGGACTAGTCTTTTAAACAGTAAACCTCGTAAGCCTTTGGGATAGGTGCTAGGGTCGGTATATTTTCCTGTTAAGATACCCAAACACAGGGGACTATAGGCAATTAACTTAATACCCAATTCGTCACAGGTGGCTTTGATATCTAGTTCAGTTACAGGATAAGTTGAAAGCAGGGAATACTGCACCTGTAAAGTTGCAATGGGAATATTACGGCTATTAAATTTCTCAGCTACTTTCTTCAATCTCTTTGTCCCATAGTTAGATAGTCCCACTCCTTTAATCAATCCTTGTTCGTATAAGTCTGCCAAGCCGTCTAAAAGCTGCCATTCTTGCCAAGGAAAGTAATTAGCCGTTGACCAGTGCATTTGCGCTAAATCCACCCTACCCATCCGTTGTATTGAAGCTTTCCCCGCAGCTACCATTGAACCTCTAGTTAATCGCCAAGGATAGGCAGCTAATTTAGTCGCCAGACAGATATCATTTTTATTCAACCCTGTATATTCTTGTGCAAATTTCCCTAGTAGCTTTTCACTCTGACCATTAAACTTACCCGTACCGTAAGAATCTCCAGTGTCAAACAAAGTAACACCGCGATCCACGCAGAGGTTAAATACTTCCTGTAGCTGATTATCCATACTTTTGTTGTAACCCCACAGTAGGCGGTTTCCCCACGCCCAAGTTCCACAACCCATTGAGGGAAAAATCAGCTTTTTAGTAGTTGACATAATAACTCTTTATTTTAATTTGGTAGGATATAAAAATAAAATCGGCTAAAATTAGCGGAATAAGCCTAAGTTATCAGAAAAATATCAATTATTTGCCAAAGTTTAAAATTTAATCAAAACGAATTTTATCCTGAGAATGCCTTGTATTAAATTGAAAAATGCTAACTCAAAAATTACTATCTCATCGCTTTAGTTTAGAAGAATATCTGAATTTTTCTCAGGTAGATTCGGAAAAAACATATGAATTAGAAAATGGACAGTTGCGAGAAATGCCACCTGAATCTTGGCAAAATACGAAAATAGCTATGTATTTGCTAATGGAAATAGCAAAGGTTATATCTTTTGAACGTATTTCCCTCAAAACCGAAATAATTACTAGTGGTAATCGAGTAAATGCCAGAATTCCTGACTTAGTTGTTTTATCTCCTGAAGGACTGTCTGAAATAGAACTGTACAAACGTGCTGTTGTGACTTTAGATATGCCTCCTCCAGTTTTGGTAGTCGAAGTGGTTTCTCCAGGAAAAGCCAATCGCGATCGCGATTACAGATACAAGCGTTCAGAGTATGCTGCCAGAGGAATTGAGCATTACTGGATTGTAGATCCCCAAGAGCAAAAATTTGTTTGTTTGCAACTCCAAGATGGTTTATATGAATCAGAAATTCATGATGTTGGTAGCAAGATGATTTGTTTTGACAGACCTTTCAAACTAAATATAGATTGTAGTCAAATATTTCCAGTGTAGTAAAAGGCATTGGTAATTTAACGTATTAGGTATAAGTATGAACTCGCAACTCCCTTTAGGTTCAGTCATTCAAGGTTCTTTAACCAAAGGTTTAGAAGTAAGATTACATCCTGACGTATCAGTTGAAGATATGCGAGTTGGTAAATTTTTAGTAATTCAGGGAACTAGGTCACGTTTCTTTTGCCTGTTAACTGATGTATCTCTTGGGTGTTCGAGCGATCGCATTATTGCCAATCCCCCGCCTATTGAAGATACTTTTTTACGGGATGTCTTAGCAGGAAGCGGTACTTATGGTACTGTTGCTCTTTCGCCTATGCTGATGTTTACCCCCACAGCCACCCAAAGCGATTTTCCTAGTTTACCTATAGATCCAGATAAGGATACAAGTTTGGGTTCGCTGCAAGCACAAACTAGCATTGATATGGAACTGTTACCTGTTAAGACAATTCCTGCCCACTTTAGTCAAGTTTACGAAGCTACCGAACATGATTTCCGCAGCGTCTTTGGTTGGGAAGACGATCCTTTTCGTCGCAATTTTTCCATCGGCGAACCTTTAGATATGAATGTGCCTGTCTGTATCGATCTCGATCGCTTTGTAGAACGTAGCAATGGAATCTTCGGTAAATCTGGAACTGGTAAATCTTTTCTCACTCGTCTTTTATTATCTGGAGTGATTCGCAAGGATGCAGCAGTCAATCTGATGTTTGATATGCACTCAGAATATGGCTGGGAAGCAATGAAAGAAGGAAAGCAGGTAAGCACCGTCAAAGGCTTGCGACAGCTTTTCCCAGGAAAAGTAGAAATGTATACTCTTGACCCCGAATCTACCAAGCGCAGAGGCGTTAGGGATGCCCAAGAACTTTATCTCAGCTACGACCAAATTGAAATCGAAGATTTAAAGTTAGTCTCCTCGGAATTAGGTTTATCTGAAGCAGCAATGGATAATGCCAATATTTTATATAACGAATATGGCAAGTCTTGGATCATGCGCCTGGTAAACATGACCAACGAAGATATTAAAATGTTCTGCGAAGCCAAACAAGGACATCAAGGTTCAATTTCTTCTTTGCAGCGTAAACTGATGCGTCTCGATAGCCTAAAATACATTCGTTCAGCCTGTCCCCACAACTATATCGACCAATTGATTCAGGCTTTAGATGCAGGAAAAAATATCATCATCGAATTTGGTTCCCAGTCTAATATGCTGTCCTATATGCTGGCAACAAATATGATTACCCGTCGTATTCACTCCAGCTACGTTAAAAAAGCCGATCGCTTTTTACAAACCAAAAACCCCCTCGATAAACCCCGCCAGCTAGTAATTACCATTGAAGAAGCGCACCGTTTCCTTGATTCTAGTATTGTCCATCAAACTATCTTTGGCACGATCGCCCGTGAAATGCGCAAGTATTTTGTTACTCTTTTGGTGGTAGATCAGCGTCCATCAGGAATTGATAATGAAGTCATGTCCCAAATTGGTACTCGCGTTACCTGCTTACTAAATGACGAAAAAGATATCGAGGCGATCTTTACAGGTGTTTCTGGAGGAGCTAATTTAAAGTCGGTATTAGCTAAACTAGACTCCAAGCAACAAGCTTTGATTTTAGGTCATGCCGTACCAATGCCTGTAGTAGTGAGAACTCGCGCTTACGATGCTCAATTCTACCGCGAGATTGGCTGTACTGACTGGGAAGAAATGCCCAATGAACAGGTATATGCAGCAGCAGAAGTTGCCAAAGCAGATTTGGGTTTTTGAAAACTTCATGTAAAGATTACTTGGTTGAGCAGCATAAAAATACTGCTCTCGAACTCTGGCTAAAGTAGAAATTGCAACAATAATGAACCAATACTGCCTATAAATTTACCTACGTTACCCATTCCTCCTTCTTGCTGCTCTGCATTATCTTCTGCTTTCTGAATCAAAGCCATTTTTTGCTGGAAATCCGTAGCAGTTTTGTAGCCTAGTTGATGTTCTTGCTTTTTAAATAACTTAGCTGCGATCGCCGTATTTTTTTTAGCTTCTGCTCGTCGATCAAAGTTATATTCAATAATGGCTAATCCCAGGTAAGATGGAGCTAATTCAGGATCTATTTTAATTGCTTTACGGTAATTGGCGATCGCAGCATTATAATTTCCCCGCGCGGCTTCTTTTACTCCCCAACGGTGAAACTGTTCTGCCGATGCAGCCGTCTCAGATAAACCTTTAATTCCTTCTAAGTGAGCAGAATCAAGGTCAACTTCGGTTAAATTAGTGTTGCCTACATAAGCATTTCTGAGGTCTGTACCAGCTAAATTTGCTCCTGTAAGATTTGCCCCCGTTAAATTTGCGCCATTTAGGGATGCTCCTGTAAGATTTGCCCCCGTTAAATTTGCTCCTGTTAAATTTGCCTGACTTAAATTTGCCCCCGTAAGATCCGCCTGAAGCAAGTCAGCCCCCTTCAAATCTGCCTGTACTAATCCAGAGCTATTTAGGTCACATTGAGAACACTTTTTAGTACTTAAAAGTTGATTTAAATCAGTTAGACTTTCAGCTTGAACAGGTAAAGATAAAGCAATAGTAGTTGAGGTAATAATTGCCAATAGTAATTGAGGTTTCATAGATTTTAAAATAGAGCGCGAAGATTCCGCCATTTTAGCCTCTAGAAATTTCAAATGTAGAATACTAGTAGACATGAGCGTAAGTGAAGACATCATTTAGTTAACCTCAAACCTTGACTATATCTAACTTGCTACTTATTACTTATTACTTGCTATCTGCTACTTGCTACTTGCTACTTATCTTTTCGGATCGAGAGCATCCCTAAGCCCATCGCCAATATAGTTAATACTTAATACGGTAAAAAATATTGCCATGCCAGGGAAAATTGCCATATAAGGAGCAGAAGTTAAATAATCTTTTGCCTCAAATAACATTCGCCCCCAAGTTGGCACATCAGGAGGAAAACCTAAACCTAGAAAACTCAAGGTAGATTCGGTAATAATGGCGTTACCAACTGATAAGGTAGCAGCCACAATAATGACGCTTAAAACATTAGGAAATAAATGTGTCCATATAAGCCGACTTGGTTTTGCACCGATCGCTCTGGCTGCGCTAACAAATTCTAACTCTTTGAGTTTGAGAAAATCTGCTCTAACTAATCTGGCTACCGACATCCAATTTAATCCACCTATCAGCAAGACAATTAAAATAAATATGCCTAATTCTGCCCCTGCAACTTTTTTAATCGAATCGCGAAACAAATAAACAATTAAAAGTAATAAAGGTAATTGAGGTAATGCCAAAAACAGATCGGTAATTCGCATTAAAATCCCATCAATAATACCACCATAAAAACCAGCGATCGCGCCTATAATTGTCCCTAGAAATATCGCCACCAGCATTGAAGCAATACCCACGGTTAAAGATACTCTACCTCCCTGCAAAATTCTCGCTAACTGATCTTGCCCTAAATCATTTGTACCAAAAGGATGTTGCCAGCTAGGAGGCGCAGAAGAAGCCAGAAAATCTATTTTATCAGCGGAATTAGTATAGATAAAAGGAGCAAAAACAATCGCCAAAACAATAATTAGAATTACTATTGAGCCAAAAATAGCAGGCTTATCTCGTTTAAATCTACGCCAACTATCCAACCATAAATTGCTTTCAACTTGTTTAACAGAATTCATGTATTGACTACTGATTACTGATTACTGATTACTGATTACTGTCTCAGTATTATCTTGCTTAACGAGAGTTTTAGCAGAGGGCAATGAGCTTTTCTTGAAACGTTTGCTACTCTTTTTAATTTTTGCCTGTAAAAATGCGATCGCTCTTGCTTAATTCTTCAATTTTTTACTTTTTACTTTTTACTCCCTGCGGGGGGTACCCCTTGGCTACTTACGAGCAATTAAATTTTCTATTCTAATCGATTAACGTACTGCGATACTATTTTCCTTAGCCCTGTTACTGTTTCCACAAAATAAGGTGAGCAAATTGATTGAATCAATTTGCTCACTTTTTAAATTAATTTTTATGCCGATATAAAACGTTGACGATTAACCTAGCAATAATTCTAAAAAAGCTAGGCTTACGTTCATCAGAAGTAGGAGATATTGAAGGTTCTTGTTCTTTGTTTTGCGATTCTTTTACTGCATCAACTTGTTGTGGTTTTGAAGTTGCTTCTGACTCTATTTCAGCTACATTAGTCTCATTAGCTACTTCTTCTGATTCCGTAAAGGTTTTAGATGCTGAATGCTCTATTGCTGGAGATGATAAGGCATGGCACTTATCGAGGAACTCTTCGAGTTTTTGACGATCTTCTAAAGCTGTTTGACGTGCATTAGTAGCGCACTGAGCAATGTCATCTTTGCCGATGTAAAAAAGCCATTTTTCTAAATCTTCTCTGACTAAATAATTAGTACCATCGTCAGGAAATTGTTGACACAATTGCAATAGGTCGTCGGCATTATGGGCTAGTTGACCATTAGAAAAGTGAAAGGGCTGGGTCATGATCTTTGGTTGTATTTTATCAATCAAGAAAAAAGTTCAACTTTATCTTGGCACAGGTATATTGATATAAACCTTCATAAAGCCTGAATATGTTAACTTATTTATCTAAAACAAGTTTTTTGGAACCAAATAACCTTATCCCTGGGATTTTCTATCCTGCTTGATGAGAAATCACGCTTGCTCTTTGTTTTAACAATCTCAAAGCTCTATTCTTAATTTGTCTTACTCTTTCCCTGCTGATACCGCACTGATTGCCTATCTGTTCATAAGTCATTATTTCTCCGTCTTTCAAACCAAAGCGAAGAGCAATTACATCTCGTTGCTTAGGAGACAAAGTATCCAATAAATTTTCAACCTGAGAACTTAATTCCTTTTCATAAATAAAGTCCGTGGGCGAAGCTGAATCATCTGCTAGTATTTGCCCTAACTCGGTCTGATTGTCATCTATAGTTAGATTGAGGCTTCTTGGCTTAGTAATTTGCGAAGCTCTAAGGATAGATCTAAATTTTTTCTGGCTAATACCAAGTTCAGCAATTAGTTCATCCTCGCTGGGTTTTCTCCCCAATTCCTGAGACAGTTGACGGGTTACTTTTTTTATTTTATTTAGGTCTTGAGTAACATGAATCGGCAAACGAATAGTACGAGCCTGATTTGCGATCGCTCTTGTCATCGCCTGTCTAATCCACCAATAGCTGTAGGTAGAAAATTTGTATCCTTTGCCTGGGTCAAATTTTTCTGCTGCCCTCATGACACCGATACTGCCTTCTTGAATCAAATCAAGAAAGGACAAACCTCGATTCTGATATTTTTTGGCAATGGAAACTACTAGACGCAAATTTGCTCTAGCCATTTTTTGTTTGGCTCGTTGTCCTCTACGAATAATCGATTCTTCTTGAGGAGTCAAATTATCTTGCTCTGATAGGGGCATCATCGCCTGAATTTGATTTGCAAGCTCAACCTCTTCTTCTCCTTTTAGTAGAGGTGTACGTCCAATTTCTTTTAAATACTTAGCGATAGTATTACTTGAATTCATTTTTAGCTGTTTAGATTAATTTTATAGTTTTCGATCTTTATTTAATTTACGTGACAAAACTTGACAAATGCTTTAATTCAATTTGATCCTACTTTTGAGAATGTTAATCTTGCAGAAAAATTAGCTACTTTTCCTAAAAATTGAATCGTGCTGTACCGTAAATTTTCTCTTACTTCTTCTATATATATCAATTTTTGGTTGAGGTACACATCCCTCTAAAGCAGTAAACCAAAAAACTTCTCCCCGCTGTTGAAAGAAGCATTTGTGGTTAGACTGTAATTAGGTGCTTAATTGTTTTTTACTCCAAACAAAGAATCAACAATATCTTTTTCTTGGCTGATAAATAATTCTTTGTAAAGATTTTCTTTATAAAGCATTTGCTTATGCATTTGCACGAGTAGCTCTTGCGCTTCCTCACGGGATAGCTGCTTAACTCGACTTTCAAATACTGTGTGATTGAATTCTTGTTCGACAGAAAGGCTATTTTCTAATCTATTCATTATTGTTGCCCTCTTTACTTTACTTTTACATTGTAAACAAAGTTTAAGAAGACTTGACTCTATCTAGAGTAGTAATATCCGAAAATTAACCAGAATTTTGCCCAAAACTGTAGCTCTAGCGATTGCTCTTTTACTACCAGTTTTGAGTCAGGGGTACATTGCCTTGAAAAGGAGAAGCGACCCCCTAAAGGGTTCGACAGTTTGCTTATGCCGACGGGGCTTATAAAGGGCGGACGCAGGTAGATGCGGCAAACTTACGCCTTTCTGCCCACAGCCCCTTGGAAACCCTTTCGACACTTTGCTCAACGGGTCATAGACCCGCAACGCAAGTGTCTCACCACCGCAACTGTCTCACCGCGTCGCCGTCAGGCGCACCCTCGACAGTATAAGTAACCTACGCCAACAGGATTTAGTATAACATCTATGACCAATGGACAAAACGATAATAGCGATCGCTTAGACAGAATTGAGATTGCTTTAGAAAGATTTAAAAGTCTAGTATTTTGGGACGAGAACCAAAGTAAATTTGATATTGCGATCGCATCAATCAGCAATTACTTGTCATAAACTAAAAAGGAAGTCTCGTGACGGCAAATCATTCGAGACTTCCAAAGTTAAAAACTTAAGTAAAGTATAACGAATGAACAAACAAGAACGCGAACAAAATAAGAAAATAAATGAACACAACAGAAAAATTGCTAATTCACAGCAAAGACTGAAAACTATAGAACTAGATGTAGAGCCAAAAGGAAGAATATCTTCATCATTCGATGCAATTGAAGAAGATTTAGATGAAATTAAATCAAGAATTACTCGGTTAGAACAAAACAGCGAACACAGATTCAATCGCTTAGATGCCAAATTAGAAGTAATTATCGATCATTTGACAGGAATAATCGATTTACCAGAAGAATAGTACCAAATATTGAAATATATATGGATTGCCTGTATCTAAAAACTACAGGAAAACGGTCGCTAAAACCTGCTCTCATTATATAGCGGTCAAAAAATCAATTTTCATATTCGCTTTTTTGCATAATCAACTTAGCAATTAAACCAGTCCAGCCAGTCTGATGAGATGCACCTAAACCTGCGCCATTATCGCCATGAAAATACTCATGAAATAGAATCAAGTTTTGCCAATGAGGATCGGCGTGAAATTTAGTAAAATCCCCGTATACAGGTCTTGCCCCTTTTGCCTTGGGTAAAAAGATATTAATCAATCTTCTTTCCAATTCCGATGCTATTTCCTTAAGACTCAACATTGTACCCGAACCTGTGGGGCATTCTACTTTAAAGTTACCATCGTAATAGTAGTCGAATCTTTGCAAAGATTCTATTAGCAGATAGTTTACGGGAAACCAAATAGGTCCTCGCCAGTTAGAATTCCCCCCAAACATTTTGGTTGGCGACTCCGCTGGTTCATAAGTTACGTCATATTCTTTTTCATCAGTCTTAAAGATGTAGGGATGTTCTTGATGATATTTAGATACCGAACGAATGCCGTAATCACTAAGAAATTCAGTCTCATCTAGCATTTTCTCTAATAAGAGACGCAGCCTATCCTCATTAACTACTGCTAACAGGCGACTAGAATCACTATCGCATCCTTCCATACAGGCAAGATTGCGACTAAGCTGAGGACGTTCATTAATAAACCAATCAATACGGCTTTTAAAGTTGGGTAGTTTTTCTAAAGTCTCTTGTTGAATAGTAGTTACAGCAAGTAGAGGAATTAAACCCACGAGCGATCGCACTTTTAGATCGATATTTTCGCCATTGGGAAGATGTAAAACATCATAATAAAAGCCATCTTCTTTATTCCATAAGTCTGTGCCTTCTGTCCCCAAATGGTTCATAGCATCGACAATATAAAGGAAGTGTTCAAAAAACTTACTGGCGATGTCTTCATAAACATCGTTATCCTGTGCTAACTCTAGGGCAATAGTTAGTAAGTCCAAACAATACATTGCCATCCAGCTAGTACCGTCAGACTGGGATAGTCTACCTCCTGTGGGCAAGTCGCCACGATTAAATACGCCAATGTTATCTAAACCTAAAAATCCACCTTGGAAGACATTGTTATTTTCGTCGTCATTTTGATTTACCCACCAGGTAAAATTAAGCAATAGCTTTTGGAAAACTTTTTCTAAAAACTTCTTGTCTGAACGCCCGTATATCTTTTGTTCAATGGTATATACTTGCCATGCAGCCCAAGCATGAACAGGGGGGTTGACCCCACTAAAATCCCATTCATAGGAAGGCATTTTTCCGTTGGGGTGCATATACCATTCACGAGTAAGTCTTTGTAGCTGCTTTTTGGCAAAGTCAGGATCGATCGCCGCCAAAGGAATCATGTGAAAGGCTAAATCCCAGGCTGCAAAATAGGGATACTCCCATTTGTCGGGCATAGATATGACATCATCACTGTGCAGATGTATCCAGTTACTGTTTGTGCCTTTCTTCCTTTTTTCAGGCGGTTCGGGTTGAGAGGGATCGCCTTTTAGCCAAGTATCAACTACATAATAATAATACTGTTTGTTCCATAACATCCCTGCAAATGCCTGGCGTTCAATATTTTGTAATTCTAGGCTTTTTTTATGGGGAGATACGCGCTGATAAAATTCGTCGGCTTCTTGTTGACGTACTTGAAAGGTATCGTTAAAAGTTTGCCCAAAAGGTGTTTTCAGATCTGGCTGATTACATAGTCTTAGCTGTATGCCCGTAGTTTCCCCTGCACCTAATTCTAAAACGTGATGAATGGCAAATTTAGTGCCAATATTATCAGGATTAACTGCGTCTCCTTTTTTGTCTAGCACATAGCTATTAAAGGCATCTTTGACGTAGGGGGAATCATTTTTTGTCTGAGATAACCTTTGATAATTGGTGTTATTTTCCGTAAACAATAAGGGCGTACGATCATCGTGGGCGCAATACAGCCATCGTTTACCCAAATCAGGATGCTGTGTTTCAATGACGCTGTAGTTTTCTGTGCGATTGTATATTTTTAATTTGGGTTTCTCAACTTCATAACCCCAAGACCAAATATTCCGAAACCAAAGTGTAGGCAATAAATGAATGGTTGCACTTTCGGCTGCGCGATTAGCAACTTGAATATAAATTAAAATATCTTCATCGCTAGCTTTGGCATATTCAACGGTGACATCAAAATATTTGTCTGACTCAAAAATTCCTGTTTCGATTAATTCAAACTCTCTATCAGATAAACCTTTTTTTTTATTCTTTTGTTTCAACTCACCATAAGGAAAAGCTGCTTGAGGATACTTATAGAGGAACTTCATATAAGAATGAGTTGGAGTATTGTCAAGTTGAAAATAACACTCTTTAACATCCTCACCATGATTGCCTTGAGAGTTGGTTAAACCATAAAATCTTTCTTTCAAAAAAGGGTCATTTCCATTCCAAAGCGATAGAGAGAAGCATAACCTTTGATGATTATCGGAAATACCCGCAATACCATCTTCTCCCCAACGATATGCCCGATAGTGAGACTGTTCAAAATCAAAGTAATCCCAGGCTGAACCGTCGGCACTGTAGTCTTCCCGTACAGTTCCCCACTGGCGATCGCTCAAATAACATCCCCATCTGCGCCAGTATGCTTTACGTTCTCTGTCTTCTTGTAATCTGAGTTCTTCTTGAGTAAGCTTTTGATGGTCTGGCATATGTTCCTGGCTAGGTTATAGATCTCGATCGGCTTGTAAATTTTAATTACAAAGCATCAAATTGTTACTAGTATTAATAAGTTATAGGTTAGCTTAGGTAAATTTTTTTTGATATTTATCATTCTCAAGGTAGATATATATAAATCTTATTGTCTATCTCTCTAGTTAGATATCGATCGCTGAAAATCTTTCCATATGTAGATGTGCGATCGCTTGAAATATTGCTCTAATAAAGATGAAGTTACACAAGCAATCATCTTTATACTCATGCGAAAGTTAAATATCGGTCTAAGCGAAGAACAGCGACATGGCGTAATAGAACTCTTGAACAGAGATTTAGCCAATCAATACTTATTGATCATTAAAACTAAAAAGTATCACTGGGATGTTATTGGTCCTCAGTTTCGTACCCTACATACCCTTTGGGAAGAGCATTACGAGGCTTTGACTCTCAATATAGATGCAACAGCCGAAAGAGTACGCGCCTTGGGTGGTTATCCTATAGGCACAGCAGCAGGATTTATCCAGTACGGTACTATTTCCGAACACGCTAACGATTTACCCAATGCTAATGAGATGGTAAGCCGTTTAGTACAGGATCACGAGCTAGTTATTCGCGATTTACGAGAAGACATCGACAAGTGTGGCGAACAGTTCCACGACGAAGGTACGGCTGACTTTCTCACAGGATTGATGGAACAGCACGAAGAAATGGCTTGGATGTTACGTTCCTTCCTAGAAGGTGAAGAGATGCAATCTAGTGGCGATCGCCCTGGTGCAGAGACTAAACCTACTGTTAATGCCTAAATAGATTCTGTCTAGTTGCAAACCATAAACAAAAGCATTTTTGAGGAGGAATCGAGAGAAGATGGCAGATTATACAGCCGAACGTACTATCACCGCAGTATTAAAGGAAGAAGAACAAATAGATAATATTGTCCGTCGTTTGATCGACCGTGGCGTACCTCAAGACCACATTTCGGTAATGGGACAAAACTTTCAATCTCAGACTCGCATTACTGGATTTATCAGTAAAAAAGACGTTGTGCTGGGTGGCTTGCGTACTGGTGCTGTCTTTGGCTCTTTATTTGGTTCTCTTTTAAGCTTATTTACTGGTATTGGCGTACTATTTATTCCCTTTATAGGTTCGGTTGTAGCAGCAGGACCAATTACGTCTGTACTCCTAGGTGCTGCTACTGGCGCGATCGCTGGAGGTGCGGGCGCGAGTTTGGCTTCGGCTCTAGCTACTTTGGGAATGCCCAAGGAAAAAGCTGCGGTTTACGAGACTCGCGTTAAGGCGGGTGAATATTTATTGATGGCGGAAGTTCCAGCTAATAAGTCTGGAGAGTATCAGCTATTAATTGAAAGCGCAGGGGGAGAAGAAATTCATATCAATGATTCTACATTGCCTCGTCCTTGTTCTGGTCGCTGTGAAGCAGCAGAAGATTTATCCCCTGAAATTCGCTCTCATTTAAGTGAAGCAGCACAGCAAGATTTTATCGCCAGTTATAATGCTACGTTTGAGGAAACAAATAATGAGACTCAAGCAGAGCATAAAGCTTGGGCAACCATTAAAGACAAATACGACGAAGACGAAAATGGCATTTGGTCAAAATCGAAGATCACAGTCTAAAAATGTTGCGATCGCCTTAACAAATCTTTGTCAAGGCGATCGCTGTTTTAACTACTTATCAATATTCAATCCTTTAACGAAAGGGTTGATATTTTTTTGCTTGGCGATCGCCTGAACGATCGTTTATTAAGTTCGCGACTCAGTATCGAAAGCTTATCTTGGTATTGAATTGAACATCAAATAATAAAACGAGGAAAGTAAAGCTATACGTTATTGTTTCAGGCTTTACTTTCCTCGTCTTTTTTGCTCATGATTAAAGCAGGTAGTTAGTCTAGATATCCCATAAGACTAGCAGTCTCATCTGATTCATTAGATGCTATAGGGCGATTTCCCATCATATAAGAGTCGCTGATTTGAAGCGTGCTAGCAGCAATAGGACGATTTCCTGATATGGCTAGAGTACTACTAAATTCAACAGTACCTTTGGAAACTGGGCGATCCGAGCCGACAGAAGAATATGTGTGAACTATTTCTATGTGGCTTGGTTCGATTGGTCTATTTTGAGGTAGCATTGCCCTAGGCTGAACCGATAAGGTTAAGGCTTTGTCGTCTGTCTTAGTGGTTTTGGCTTTAGTTTCGGTTCGACTCTTAGTAGCTGTGGTTTTGGCGTTAGTTTCATTTGCCTGAGTACTGCTGGTTTTATTTTCTTCAGCCATTAGGATTATCTCCTGAACTTAATTTAATAAAGTTATTGGTCAGAGATTACTCTGTCCGTTGGTTAAGTTACTAATTATCTATTACTTTTATTTTTTTTTAATAACTTCTTTTATTCTTGCATTCTCTGGATTTGACGACAAGAGTTAGTTAATCAGAATAAGTTTTGGCTATCTTCAATACTGTTTATAGTTGTCATATCAATCTAGGCTCAATGACTCAGGACCGCCTGCTTTTATCTGTAATAAAACTTCACCTAATTGCTCCCAAATCAACGCTCCAGTAACAATAGTGAGCAATAAAGCAACACCATAGGCGGGAATAACCCCAAAACTAAAGATTAAAAAGCCTCCTCCCAGAAACAGCCAAGATCCAAAACAAGTTCCTAAAAAACTAGCAACTATGACGGGATTATCCAGTTTAAAAGAATTTTCTGCCTCAGAATTTCTATATGATTCCCGTAATTTTTGTTCAATTAATTTTTCAAATACTAAACCAAAGGTAAAAGCAATGAATAAGCCAATCAAGGCTGCAAGAAAAGGTGGCTGGGGGAAATAATACATAAAATTATTAACTTTAAAACTCAAACTAAATGCTTTATTACTTTATCTTGAAGTGGCAGTAGAAGGAATAATCGCAGCGACGCTATCAGCAGAAATCTGACGAAAAGTATTAAAAGCTAGGTCAATGATCTTTTGCGGTTTAATATCGTCTTGAATTAAGCTCCAGAGTCTTTTTACTTCATCAGTATGCAGGCGATCGCCTTCAGTTAGGGCAATCAGTAGCTGCTGGCGCAAATATTGACCCTCTTCTGAAAGAATATACTGCAAGCCTAAACGGGCTGTAGGTAATAGATCGAAGTTATCATCAGCACTGGCGATCGCAATCATATTTTCTAATCTAGTCCACTGGAATTTGCCGTCCTGAATTAAGACATCTAGTAAACGCCGTCTTAGCTGAGGTGATTCACCTGTCAATAGCCTTTGAGATACATAGGGATAAGATACCTCGACAATTTTGAAGTTGGGGTTAAGGCTAAGTGCTAATCCTTCTTGGGTAATTAAAGAGCGAATAATCAGGGCAAATTTAGCAGGTAAGCGGAAAGGATACTCGTACATTAGTTCAGAAAACTCGTCGGTAATCGTCTTAAAGTTAAAATCACCAACGCTTTCACCGATGGCATTACCCAAAACTTTTTCTAATGCAGGGACAATAGGCTGAATATCCGTCTCAGGAGTCAAAAAACCCAAGCTGACAAAATCTCTTGCCAAACTTTGATAGTCACGGTTAATTAGCTGCACTACAGCACTGGCTATAGTTTCTTTCATCGACTCATTTAGCTGATCCATCATGCCGAAGTCGATATAAGCCATGCGACCATCAGGGGTAGCAAAGAGATTACCAGGATGAGGATCGGCATGGAAAAAGCCATATTCCAATAGCTGACGTAAGCCTGAAGTTACACCAATTTTAATCAGATTGTCTGCATCCAAACCTGCTGCTGCTAATTTATCTAAGTCAGTTAGCTTGATGCCGTCAATCCACTCTAGAGTTAGAACCTTACCGCTACTAAATTGGTTATAAATAACTGGCACCTTGACATCAGGATCGCCATCAAAATTGAGAGCAAACTGTTTGGCGTTTCTTGCCTCGTGATAATAATCTATTTCTTCAAATAGTTTCATCCCAAATTCATCAACGATTAGAGCCAAGTCATGACCGAGGTTTAACGGTAGCCAAGGCTCTACCCAAACTGCTATATGTCTCATCAAATAAAGATCGAGATTGAGTGTGGGACGTAAATTAGGACGTTGAACTTTTACAGCCACATCTTCGCCAGTATGTAGCACCGCCTTATATACTTGACCCAAGCTAGCAGCAGCCACGGGGTTAGCAGAAAATTCTCGATAAACTTCTTCGATATAGCGTTCTAACTCTGATTCAATGATGTTAAAAGCAATTCGGTTATCAAAAGCTGGAAGCTGATCCTGAAGCTTAATTAACTCATCTAAGAAATCCTTGCGAATCAAATCAGGTCTAGTAGAAAGAGCTTGTCCTACCTTGATGTATGTAGGGCCAAGTTTAGTTAAGACTCGGCGCAGTTCAATAGCTCGCTTTTGGCGATTCTTTTCTACTCTATTTGTCCATTTATCTAATAACAGATGCAGGGCAAAATTGCCAAAGAGCCAAATAACGGCGATCGCCCGCCAGATTACCTGCCAGGGTCGCCAACGATACTGAGACGCGATCGCTTGGGCATCATAGCGTAAAGAATGACTAGGTTCTAGCTGAGAATAATCCATTGTTGCTTGCTGAACGCCTGGACGTACAGATAAATGCTTTTCGCTCTTGAAATCTACCTTTGTCTACCGACTTAATTAATTCTCACTTTTTGCATTCAAAGCAATATGTGATCTGATTGCTATTAATCATAATAGTATACAAAACTACATTTTACGTAGCACTAGACTATCTTTTAGTTTATAATTCGCCGTAGCAGTTAAGCAAAATAAATATGTAGGTAAGCAAATTTATTTACATATTTTGGTATATAAATATAGCTATTTGTTCTCCTCTGCTTATTTTCAAGAAGATAATTGATTTTGTACAAGTACCTATATGTAAAAAGGTTAAGTAGCCACCGCTACGGCAATCATTTCTTCGGGAGTGAGGTGAGAGTGAACTATTTGACCGTCTTTAAACCAGACGATTCTTTCAGTTAGCTTGGCTACTTCAGACTCGTGAGTAACCATGACGACGGTGATGCCACTACGATGTAGTTCGCCAAAAATTGCTAATACTTCTTTGGTTGTATGGGAATCCAATGCTCCAGTGGGTTCATCTGCCAATAATAACAATGGTTCGTTAACAATAGCTCTGGCGATCGCAACTCGCTGCTGTTGCCCTCCAGAAAGCTGATTAGGTCGGTTATGAACTCTATTGCTCAAACCTACTTTATCTAATGCTGAGGCGGCTCTTTCCTGTCTTTCCTTGCTAGGTATTCCAGCATAGACCATGGGCAACATGACATTTTCTAAGGCACTAACTTGAGGCAATAAATGAAACTGTTGAAATACAAAGCCAATTTTGCGGTTGCGAATTTCTGCTAAATCTTCATCAGCTAATCCTGCTACTGCTATATTGTCTAAATAATATTTTCCTGCGGTTGGTCGATCCAAACAGCCAATTATATTCATCACGGTAGATTTGCCTGAACCAGACGCACCCATTATCGAGCAGTATTCCCCCTGATGGATAGTCAGATCGACCTTATCTAAGGCATGAACTGCTGTATTGCCACTACCATAAACCTTTTCTACTGCTTCTAGGCGAATGATGGTTGGCTGGGATTTGGAAAACTGATTAGATAGATTCATACGCAAAGGCGATCGCCATGACTCATAATAATTATTAACTATCTTTCTATTTTGGCAATTCTTAATGACTTCTGTTGTCTAAATGCGTTTCTTTGAAATATCTCGAATCCAAAAAATTTACTTGTTCAAAATAGCTTGTATCAATTACCTAACATAGACTATACTGATGAAAGTTCACTCACGGGCGAGTGGCGGAATCGGTAGACGCACCACACTCAAAATGTGGCGAGAAATCGTGAGAGTTCGAGTCTCTCCTTGCCCACTAAGATATATACAGGGTAATGGTTTAAGTGTGAGTGTTTACGGGATTTACCGCTTATAATTCTGCTAATAGTACAATATAACTTTTGCTAGGTATTAAAGCGATACAGATTAAAATTGGCGCAGTTTGAATAGATGCTATAAATTAATTTGTGGCATTATCTGTACAAGTCACGGAATTAATAGTGTTTCTTTATTTTTTAGCTAGTTATATCTTTTGTTAGGGCAACTGCATTTATAAACTATTTTATTAAAATTAGCCATTGCCTACAATATGAACAGAGTAAATCAGGTATAAAATTAGCAATCGACAATGCAAAAGCGAAAAGGTGTTGCAAGTCAGCAGTTAGAATCAATCCGTTGCAAAATTCTTGATTCTTACCTCACGACAATTGGAGATAGTTTTCGAGAAAACCGTTCTCAATTCAAGCTTATTAACTATGGTACAGGATCGGGTAAGACTCATCAGTTGTTTGAAGCAATATGTACGACGATTCAAGAGTATCCAGATATCCAAATAATTGGCATATACGTCGCTCCATTAAGAGAACATTTATCTGTTCCAACTTCCGTTAAAAATCAATATTCAGAGATTCCCGTCTATAAACTCAATTCGTTAGAAATGAAAACGACGGATAAGTATATCGAAAGATACAAGCAATGGATACCTTCAATCCTAAAAAATACAAAACTCTGGAAAAAAGCTTCTAAAATATCCTCTGATAAAAAAGCTAATGAATATAGACAAAAACTCAATAAAGTCAAAAGTGTAATTAACCGACTTGAATATTTCAAAACGGCGAATTTAGGAGATGAAAAACTTAATAAATTTGAAACCAAGAAAGCAAGACAAGAACTAAACAATTTACTTGAGAGTTTTTTAGAATTTTTTATTAAGTGCGAGTTAGATAAAGATAACTTTTCAGATGAATGTTTAAAGTTAATTGAAATATTTTTCCCCTTGTATATTCTGCGGGAAAAATCTGGTATTTTAATGCTTACTTATGAAAAATTTGAAACAAATATTCAGTATTTTAAATATAACGGCAAAAAATGGGTTAAAAAGAGCAAACATCTCGACAAATACGTAGTTCAAAATGCCAATAACTCTACAAAATTCATCTTGGCTTTTGACGAGCAAGAAGATGGTTATAAAACTATGCTTGAGAAAAAGATTGATATTATTTCTCCCGAAGAAATGGCAATTAATAATGCACTATCGTCAATCAATCGAGAATTTGCACTTCTGTTTGCTAATAAAAACGAGCAAAATAGAGAGTTGTTAAATTTTCTCGATCACAATAAAGGAGCTTTTCATGAATTTCAAGAGCATTTGGAAAAAGGCAAAATACTCGCTCCGCAATTACAAAAATATCTAAAACCCTATCAAAAAATAACTGCTGAAGAAGGAAACTCGATTCAGTTTATACAAGAATTAATTTCGATTAACAAGGGGATAGAAGAATCTTTAACTGAAATTGTGACAATTTTTGATAAAGATGATGAAGAAACCCCTATTGCATTAAATTTTGAAATGTTG
Organism: Waterburya sp.; assembly: GCA_965218345.1. Classification (GTDB taxonomy): domain Bacteria; phylum Cyanobacteriota; class Cyanobacteriia; order Cyanobacteriales; family Xenococcaceae; genus Waterburya. The sequence continues at coordinate 829,696 of CBDCKS010000002.1, read as the reverse complement.
TCTAGAGTATTGGCAAAATTTGAGAATACTAAAACTTTGCTGATTCCTCAAGAGCTTTATAACAAAATTGGAGACGATTTGATGAATATCTTCTCCTATAATAACCTTTATATTTATAACATTAACTCCCTACAAAATTTGTATTTGAGTAAAGTTCCTGGGGGTCATGTTCGTATTACAGAAAAAAGAGTTTTAGATAAGACTTCTGTAGCAGAATTAATTTACGGTATTTTGGCTATGCGATCACAAGTAGAAAAAACTAAAAAGATTTTAGCTAATGTTCTAGATGCAGAAGATTCTCAATCTCATGCTTTAGATATTTGGTCGCGACAGATATCTAAAGTTAGAAAAGCCGATGAAGAAAATGCAATGCAAATCGAAAGAGGGAAAAATCCATACTTAGATCGTCAATATGTTTATGAAAGTAATAAGCCAATCGTAAATATTAAAGAAATATCTCGCTATCAAAATCCTAAAAATAACCTGATAGATCCTACACTGCAAGAAGTTTCTATTGGTAGTACTGCTATTTTTACATCTCCCGAACACAAAATAAGATCGATAGTGGCTAACAATGCTAATGTAGTTTTTGCTATTTCAGCCACAGGAGGTATTTTTGGCGATTTAACTACCAGTTATGATATGCGTTATTTAGAAGATAAATTACGTTATGAATCTGGTCAAAGTGCTTTCAAAATAATGACTGATTCGGAAATTTTACTTTGCGAAGAAATTAGAAAGTATCGCCAACAACATCGACAGATTAAGGTAGATTTTTTTAGTCAAGACTTAGCCTCTTTTCCCAACGATAAAACTAAAGATGTTGCAGCAAGATTTGAGAGTCTGATTTTAAAAGACTTTATTCGCTATTTGAAACAAGAGCAGAATATCACTTATTTGAACAGCTACAAAGTGCAAGAGTTATCTAAATTTATTCATTTTCTCTTTTATCTTTTTGAAGATGACTCTATTCAGGAAACAATTGCTTTTACTCAAACTCTACGCTGGATTAAAGAATTAATTGAATATTGTACCTCAATCAATCATGCTAATTTTATCTTTGAAAAATCGCCAGAGCATCCCAGCATACATTATCTACAGATAAAGCATAAACAGTATCAGAGCAATGTTCGTATTAAACTCATTTTTTACTACGCACAATTTAATAAAGATTATTACGATCAAAGCAATCGAAAAACTTATCTAGATGAACTCGTCGAAAAAGAAGGTGAGAAAATTTTCTTTATTTCTGCTTACCAATCAGCATCAAAAGGATTGAACCCCATAATCAAAACCCAAAATGGAATAGAAAAAGATTTTGATTCTTTGGTTTTGTTAATGGATGCTTACTATACAGAAATAAGCTTCTCATCTAAAAAAACGAAAGATAAAGAAACAGATAAATCTACTACACTTTATCATTTTGCTTTGATGAAACATATTGTTAATCTTAGTGATTCTAATCTAGAAATAAAAGATTTTAATCAATATCTGAATACACCAGAAGCTAGTGCATTTTGCCAACAACAACATCAAATTTTACTAGGTAAAGGAATTATACAAGCAATAGGTAGATCGGAAAGGCGAGATTTTTCCGCGCAAGTTATGAAAATATTTATTAATGATGAAACTAGAAAAAATTTAGTAAGTTTTTACAACTACCTAGAGCAAAATGAACCAAATGAAATTAATAAACTATCTGTTAATAACTATGAAGTTTACCAAGAGGTTTTAGCCGAATCAAAAAAGCAAGCTATAAACAATTACGACGACCATATATATGATGAGATTGATGCCGTTATAGCTTTTCAGGAATTTAAAAACAAAATTCTGGATGAGATCCAATTATTTTATCATAAGAAGAATACCTTTGATGTTCAAAAAGCGTGGGATGGGTTGCGCGATGCAACTGTATTCAAAAGTCCCAGCCAATATTTAGATAATCTACGTGAGTTACTGGTATTTCCTGATGAATTTGTTGATTCATTATTTTATAGCAACTCAGAACAGCCTAAATTCACGCCCTATTTAGCTTGGGAAGAAGACAACGGTAAAAAGTTTTCTATTATTAGCGATAGTATTAATGGAAACAGAATATATACTTATCAAAATCGATTGTATCCAGAATACATAAAAACAAATTCTCAAGGTTACGATTTAGAAGGAAATGAGATTGGGTTACTAAATCCTTCTACAAAGTTAATTGGCCAATTGTACAATAATTTAATTCCACAACCAGAAGTATTTGAGAATTATATTCCTCGTTATAATTTCTTTTACGATATTTTATATCCGTCGCTAACTGAAAATTTTGTCGAGTGTTGGGTTAAAGATGTAATTTTCAATGGTAAAGACTGGAAAGCGATAAAAGATATCTATGGTTTTGAACAATTGATAGATTTCCAAAAATATCCCCAAATATACGAACAGTTCGATCTCTATTATGTCCAGAACAACATACTGTTTTGTATTGATGTTAAAGCATGGAGTAAAGCATCAGGAAACCGTCTCTCAAAGGATACTGTTAATAAAGCTAAAAAAAAGCTGAGAACTATTGCTGAAAATTATTCAGGATTTAACACAGTAAAAGGATTGCTATTAAATTTACACGCAAGTAAGGAAAAAATAATTAGACATTCCTCTACATTATTTTCGGGAAACTTAATTTACTTCGATTCTCGCAATTGTCCAGTTGAATCTACTATCTTAAGAAATTTTCTATTTCAAAAAAATAAATAAGATGAAAAATATGTTAATCGAAGAATCATCAGCTATATCCCGAACAAATCAGCTACAAATATTGGCAAATCAAGATATTGGTGAAAAACTACATCAGTATCTTTTTAAAGCCGATAAAGGAATTGAATGTTTTCCACTTCAATATCCACCTGCTAATAATAAAGACTCTGAAGAAGAAAATTCACAACAAGACATTTCACAATCAGATTTTTTTACAAAAAGACACATACATATCAAAAAAGAAGTTCAAAAAAGACTAGCTCAACATGGAAAAGAAATAAAATACGGAGACATTCAATACCTTCTTTCTTACAGTAACGGAAAAAATAATTTATTTTTCTTATCTCCCAATAAAAACGATTCTAGATGGAAACCGTTATTTTCAGATAATCAAGAAAAAATTTTTAATTTAGTTTTGAAATTTTATCTTCTTGACCAAGTATTCCCTAGCGAAACTATAGATAGTTTTGAGGAATTATTTTTCCTTCATTCTAAAAGTCTAACTAAATCAAAAGCTCTTGTAGTGTGGGGACAAAACTTGTTAGTTAAATACAATCATCACGATATACTAACTTTAACATTAACTAGAAAAAGACGAATATTTCTACTTAAAGATAAGAAAGATTATAAAACTCTAGATGGTGATGACTTAGGAGAGTTGATAGTTTATAAAAATAAAAATTACTACTTCAATCGCAATCTTGATGCTCGTCATTCAAATTCCATTCATTTCATGGATTTTCGTAGAGGTGAAGACGACGAAAAGTATGACAAATTCAAAAAGACTCAACTCTACTACTATCAAAACCTGATGATAAAACTTGAGGATTTTTTAAGAGAGTGCGATATTAAATTTAAAGTCCTTGATTTTCAAGCTGATTACTACTTAGAAAACCCATTTATCAAAAATATAGAAGCGGTAGAATCATTAGAGATTATTAATAATACTGGCATCGATCTAACTCAAGGCGATCAACAATTTTTGCAAAACTTCCTGAAACATCAAGGAGTTTCTGTCTTAACTTTTTATAATCTGGGAAATACGATTAGCATCTATGAAAAACAAGAAGTTGAAGGAGAAGACGATCCTTGTTGGCAAATTACTGAGATTATACCTTGGTCTGCTGTTGAATTGGAGAAGCAAAAAAACTATTTGATTTTTAATAAACTTTTAGAAGAAGAAGTCGGTTCGATGGCTTATCAAAATGATAGCTTATGGTATCCGTCAACCAAACTAGATGACAAGTCGCAAATTGATTTCTACTCTCAGTTAAAAAAAAAATATAACTATTTAGATACAGGTGAATTTTATAGTATCCAAGGAATAAATATATCTCAATTTAAAATTGTTCAAGAAGCACATCAAGGTCGTAAAAAAGAAAAGGAAGAAAAGAATTTATCTGTTATCAGTTATCCTTCAAATATAGATTTAGATCTTCTTCAGCAAGATTGTCAAACTTTTTCTAATGGACAATTTTTAGATAAAGAAGAGTCTGTTACTCGCTATCTAATTCAACAAGATAATACAGAAGAATGGGCTGGATTCTACAATAAATACAAACTTAAAATTGCTCCTGAATTCCAGAAGGTATTAATTGAATTAGGAATCAAAAATTGGATAAGAAAAAGTATTATCGATCCTAATTTTAGCTTACCTATAACTAATCAGTCGATTCCTGAACAACAATTCTGGGCGATATATGTTCGTAGTCCTAAAAATAAAGAAGCTAAAGCAGTGGCGGTAGAATTTTTGTATCAAAGCGATCGCATTTATCTTAAAAGCATAATGCGCGATTTAAAAGAAATTAAAAGGAAGTTTAAATTTTTGAGAAAAAGAAAAAATTCAGAAAAACTAATTAACGACCAACAGTATTTTGTAGATGAATTGAAGAATATATATATTAGTTGTTATACAAGTGATTCATTTACGCCAACTTTAATTGGACGGCACGGTATTATTGAAGATCTAGAGAATGGAACACTAGAAGTTAACAAAACAATAAAAGGCGAAGATGCCAGTAAATTATTACCTTTGGTATCTTATTATAATAGCCAAACTGATCCTATTAAAAAAATCAAAGATAGGATTTGCTTGGATTTACATAATGAAACTTTTATTCAGTATTATGTTCCACCTGCAAGCAATATCAATAGAAAAATAGAAAAAGGATTTCGAGTCTATCATCTAATTGGTAATACATATTCAGGAGATTCAATCTCCACATCTAAGCTAATCGAGCATCCGATAGTGTCTCTGCATTTTAATACCTTAACTCAAAATGTTCTAAAGATTAGTGAAAATAGCCAATCATCTTTATTGCAGAAAATAACCAAGATATTAATTGAAAATTAATTCAAAGTAATGCCACCAGAAAGCAAAATAAGTAGCTAGGCAGAATTGGAATTAAATAGAAAACGTTCGGTGTTAGGGAGTGTCATCAACGCTTAGGCAAGTATTTCAAATTAACTGCTTAGTGCCTTGACAATAGATTGAGAAATAAACGGTAAAATATTTTTATTCTGGGCATTGTCTTTGCCTTCGGTAAAAACAGTTAATAAGTAAGGAGATAAATTGGGAATTTCAATATAGGCAGTATCGTGACGTACTCGACTCATCCAACCACCTTTAGACCATATTTGAGCATTAGCTGGCAAACCTTCCCCCAGAAATCCTCTAATTTGATTTTCGCCATCACTGTAAACAAATTCTGCGGGATTGAGACTACGTTTTAATAGCTGCATCATTTTTTGCGATCGCTCTCTTGATACTGCAACCCCACCAATAATGCTATGTAATAATCTAGTTACTGCATCGGTAGTCAGCATATTGCGATTTTCCATCAATTCTCCCAAGAATTCTCTTTCTCTACCGTAAGCACCATCACACCAAGTCTTTTGATTAACGTTAATACTCTCTAATTCTGACCAACCTAAAGATTTAAAATAGCGATTGACTATATTGCGTTGCTGTTTCCAAGTTTTAAACGGTTGGGATGGTAATCCTGGACCACTAGTCGTACCCGTCAAAACATCTACAATTAAATTGGTCGCATCGTTACTCGAAAGGATAATCATATCTCGTATAGCTCGATCTAATTCTAAAGACTCCGCTACCATACCTCCGTTAAGCCATTCTTGTATTGCTACCAGATAGAAGAGTTTAACCACACTAGCAGGATAGATTCTTTCTACTCCTCGATAGCTACAACCTTTTACTTCATACTGCCAAAATTCCGCAGCAGATAATGCGCCTCCTGTATTAACAATGACGGGATTTTCATATACAATCCAGGTCATGGCGATCTTGTCTCTAGTTAAGTCAGGAAATTTGGCTCTAGCGTTTTGCAGAATATTTTGAGCAACTTTAGTTAGCTGTTCGTCTTGGCGGAAAAAAGGCATAAAAACAATTAACAATTAACAATTAACAATTAACAATGAGACTAGTTTGTTATAACGTTCAGTTTATCGCGCTTAGAAACTCTTTACTAAGCCAATTCAATTTAACTTGCATATTGATTAGCTAGTGAACGAACCGTATTATCCTCTCCCTGTCCCCACGTCCCCGTGTCCCTCCGTCAGCCAAAACCAGCAAACTTGATGTCGATGTAATGGTTGGAGTTTCAGACAATCTTTGCGACAATAGCAAAGACTCAATTAATTATTTAATAAGACGTTGAGGATATATCTCAACTTGGATCGAAGAAATTAATGGATAGCGATCGCCAATCTCTAGAAACAATTACCAAAGTACCGGCATCACAGCAGCAAAAGCAAAATAACTTTTGGGTAGTTTTTAGCTCTACTTTTATCACAATTTTTCTGGCAGAAATGGGTGATAAAACGCAAATAGTTACCCTCTTGATGAGTGCTGAATCCCAATCACCTTGGGTAGTTTTTACAGGTGCGGCTTTAGCTTTGATTGCAACTAGTTTGATCGGGGTTTCTATTGGCTATTGGCTATCAAAAAAACTAACTCCCGAAACTCTTGATTTGTCTGTGGCAATCTTATTATTGATAATTACCGCCTGGTTAATTGGCGATGTACTCAATATTGCGTAACTAATAACTAGATAACTAAAAATGGATTGGCAACTAATTGGAATCAGCTTTGTTACAGTATTTCTAGCGGAAATTGGTGATAAAAGCCAGCTTGCTGCGATCGCTCTGGGTGGAAGTTCAAATAACCCCCGCGCCGTATTTGTTGGTTCAACTATCGCCCTAATCTTAGCCAGTTTTTTGGGCGTTTTGGCTGGTGGTGCGGTAGCGCAATTCTTACCCGAAAAGCTTTTGAAATCTCTGGCTGCAATCGGCTTTGCAACTATGGCGTTAAGAATACTTTGGATAAATGAAGACAGCTAACTGAGCTTAATTTTGCTTATATTCTGTCAACAATTTAGGCAGATAATCATAGCCATCTACGCCAATCAAGCCAATAATTTGCGCTCGCTGTTGCCCCAGAATAGCCGTAAAGTCTGACTCGCCCAATTGTCCTTGGATGATTGAGATCAAACCTGCTACCTGTCGCCACTCTACCGAGTTGATCTGATTGAGCAGATACATTCCCAGACTGCCAAAGGCGATCGCGGTAGGGATATTTTCAATGCTATAGTGTGCCTCCGCCAGATAAGAAAAGCTTAACCCTTGAAGATAGACATCCCTAGAATACTGCGCCAATTCAGCCCCTTTTGTCAAAGATGCGATCGCTGCTGTGGGCTGTTCTAAAATCACGTAGGCAATACCCAAACTACTACAGCCAAAAGATTGACTCTGTAAATCACCCTGCTTTTTGGCTAATTCCACTCCTTGCTCTAAATAACGAATGGCTTCGCTATAGCTTTCAGGTGCCATATTGTCCAACTGTCGGGCTGCAAACACCTGAGCATAGCCCAAGTTAACCGAAGCGTTGGCTTCCCCTAGCTTATCTCCTACCTGTCTGGCTGCAATTAAAGCTCTTTGGCTATAGTTAATTGCCTCACTATATTTTTTTAAGTTAACGCTAGTACGGCTAAGATGGTTAAGATTAGCGATCTCACAGGCATAATCATTGGCATCAATAGCAATCTCTAGAGCCTCTTGATGAAAATCGACGGCTTTATCGTATGCGCCAACTGTTCGTTGAGAATAGCCCAGCAAGGTGAGAATACGCGCTTTTTCTTCTGTTCCCTCCACCTGCTTAAGGGGTTCGTCAAAATAATCTAAAGTATCTTGTAAATAGTCTCCAGAAAAAGAAGCAAACACTCCACTATAAAGAGGGAAGTCTGGGCGTTGGGCAAAAGTACGTAAAATTTGCAGCATTGCCAAAAAGCAGCCATCGGCTAAGGCAGGCTTGCTATCGATAAATACCTGCCACAATTCACACCAAATATAGGCAAAAGTCAGAAAAGTGCTGTTAGATAACTCCTTGCCAAACTTAGAATTATAGGGCTGCCGATCGAACCAGGTTACTAAACCTCGCTGAAGATACTGTAATAAGATTGCCAATTCTACCCAAGCTTGCAGTTCTAAATTACTGGCAACCCTGGCAAAAGCTACCGCCGACTGTTGTTGCGCTAGGGTTTGAAATAGCTGTTTTGGCAGAGGACTAGAGACTTTTTGCGCCCAAATACGCCAAGGATTTGGTTTTTCGGCACCAAATCCTGCAAAGCTATTTGCCGAACCATACATCCAGCTAACCAAATCCCCTTCCAAGGCGGTAAAAGATTTTAAACCGCCCGTAATACCTGTAGCTAACTGCTGCCATGACTGAGCTATTTCTGCATTCTCCTGCTCATCAGCAGCAACTTTTAAACTCGCAGCTAATTTATATAGCTGATCGATGCTCAAAGGTCGATCTAGATTGGGATCGATCGCATCTACCGTGGCTAAAAAGTAATCGTCAGGATCGGCAGCTAAAATATCTTGTGCCGTCTCATTGATTTCGGCACTATCTTGATTCTCTGATTGCCAACGCAACCACTGCTTTTCAATAGTTTGTAATGCTCTTAATACCCGCGCTGCTTTTAGTTTAGTGTCTAATTGTGCCTCGGTCGCCTTAATACGTTGATTAAGACAGCGTTCTAATATTTCTCCTGTACCAGTCTCTACCTTTTCCACCAGGATTTTGTAAACTCGCTCCAAAGAGCTAATTTTTCCCTGGAGAGTAAGCTCGACGATTTGGTCGATGAGGGCAAAATAGCGATCGCTCAGTGATTCAGACACAATATTTATCAGCTATGGGTAAATAAAAGGCTATAAATTAACAAATAATCGTCAGTTTAAAATTTCAAAACTATGATGACTAATACTGAAGAAGTGACTATTATACCTCGTACTCCTAGTTTGATACTGAGTTGAGCAATATAATAATTGATTGTTATTGCCAAGCTAGACGATAAATCAAACTACATCGAAGAAACCGCACCGAGGGCGGATAGAAATGACCCCAGACAAGATTAAACTGTTTATTGTCGATCGCGATTCCATATTTCGCCTGGGTTTACGTACTGCCATCGCCCAATACCCTGACTTTCTTATTGTAGGAGAGGGAGACATGAGTAATGACACCTGGCGGGAGTTGACTCAAGGCTTGGTGCTTAATGTCTTGGTTGTGGGTATTGGTTTCCATGACTCCACTTCCCAAACCTCTAGTCTAGAATTTTGTCAACAGGTAAGACAGCTATATCCTCGCTTACCCTTGTTTCTTCTAACTACTAATTTTACCCCGAAAAGGCTAGCTAAGATTAAGTCTCTGGGTATCAAGGGTTACTGCGATCGCAGTTTTAGTATTAATACCATTATTGAGGGATTGCATACCGTTGCCTATGGCAATACTTATTGGCAAAATAACCAAAAAAGTCGCCCCAAACTCTGGCAAACTGCTTTATCTCGCCTGAGTCAGTCTGGCAGAATAGAACTTGAAGAAACTCTAAGAGAAATTGACGATCGCTTAAGCAATCCTAATTTATCAGACTGGGATAGAGTATTTTTAGTTGGTCGTAAACGAGAATTATTAACGGCTCGTTGGCTATCTAATCGTTTGGTAGCAGAGGAAATTGTCTTAAGCGAAGATATCCCAGATGAAGCAACAGATGGAAAGCTGGTTCTTTCTACCCCCACAGAGTTGACTCCTCTGCCTGTTTTTGCAGATTCTGCCAACAAAACAATTTTTGAGCGAGTTGTAATCGATATCCAGCTAGGCTTGAGCAATCGAACCAATATACCTTTGGAAATTGATATTCTTCAGCCAGAGATTCAAAAGAGCTTATGTCATTTAATTTTAAAAAGGTTCAGCGACACAGTTACCCAAATTCCCATTGCTAATACTTTAGAGTGGAATTATCTAGATTATTTACAAGACATTTGGTCGTGGAGTATAAAGGCTTTTTTTAGGCAATATTATGGTCAATTAACTCTAGAAGAAGAACAACAGTTAAGTAATTTAATCGAGCAGGAATTTACGGTAGTTAAGCAAAATATTTTTAACTATATCTACGGTATTCCAGAGCTTTTTGCCTATCTACTTGGTGAACCAGGGTTAACTATAGATAATGTAATTTATCAGTCTGATGCTGCTGAATCGATCGCGCACATAGAATTTTTACTGCACAATTTAATTATTCATCTGGCTAACGGTGTCATGCAGGTAATGCTGAATAATTTTTATGACCTAGAAAATTTTAAATATCAACTATATAAATTAGAGTATAAAAGCGATCGACAGTTAGCTCGCTTTCGCAATCAGCTATCTTGGAAATATCGTCAGGAAAGGTATTTTGAACATCCTCAAAACATTTTTGAAAGTCGCCATCGCCTCTTTATCCTAGGTAACGGTATCAGAACTTTATTTCTTTATGCTCCCCGCAAAATCGAATTAGAACAATTATCGGGTGTCCCTTGGTTAACCACCATCGTCATTGAATTTCGTGATGCGATCGCTCCTTTAGCTAGAAAATTCATTGCTCTGATTGGTAGTGGCGTAGTTTTTGTTTTAACTCAGGTGATTGGCAAAGGATTAGGATTAATAGGCAAAGGCATCATTCAAGGAATTGGCAGCACTCTTAAAGATGTTAATCGCCAAAAGTAATTTCAAGCTTTTCAACTAGGTAAAGTCTGAGACAGAATATTGAATGTCGATCGCTTTATGTTTGATAATAAAGGCAAGCTAAAATAAAAAATTTTATATTTTTACCATAATACATACAATGCAAGATTTCTTTCAAAACGTTTCTCGCTATCCCCGCTACTTAATCAGCGTTAGCCTAGGAATTTTTTGGTTTTTCTTTCAGCAATTAAAGCCTTTTCTAAAAAATCCTGTAACCGCGATCGCTCTAGTCGGTTTTTTGGTCGGTACTTTCTCTCTGCTATATCTAACTTTAGAAGCTATGTTAGGGATTAGTTAACTTTAAAGATTTAGAATGATTCCAATTAACGATGAGAATCCTACCTACAGCACCCCAATTGTAGTCTATGCCTTAATAGCTATTAATGTCATAGTTTTTCTCTACGAAATGTCTCTAGGTTCAGGTTTAGACGGCTTTTTCCAGCTTTATGCTGTCATTCCTCAGCAGTTGAGTGCTAGCTTTGACGGCACACCCTTAGATCAACCTGTACCAGAACTAGCTACCCTCATAACCTCCCAGTTTTTACATGGAGGTATAATGCACATTGCGGGAAATATGCTGTTTTTATGGACATTTGGCGATAATATAGAACACGATCTTGGTCACGTCAAATTTCTTTTCTTTTATTTACTTTGTGGCGTTTTAGCAGGTTTAACTCATTGGTTTTTTGGGATGCAGTCTGCTGCGCCTACCGTTGGTGCCAGCGGTGCGATCGCGGGGGTTATGGGAGCATATCTGATCAAATACCCCAGAGCAAAAATTGTAACTCTTCTACCTTTATTTATTATTTGGACTACAGTACGCATCCCTGCTGTGTTCTTCTTGGGGTTTTGGTTTGTGCAGCAGGCAATTAGTAGCGTTGCTTCTCTAGGGATACCAGAGGCTTCTGGAGTAGCATATTGGGCGCACGCTGGAGGCTTTATTTTTGGGGCTATTTTGGGTCCGATGTTAGGCTTGATGAGCGATCGCCGTTAGCTAGAATGATATTTTCATGATTTAATTTCATCCTCTTTAACCACCCGATCGTTTCTAGCCATTTTATTTTATCTACTTCCCCAATTCTTTAGATCTCTGAGTCGCAGTCTTGACCGCTTCAATTAAAGCCGAACGAAATCCCAGACTTTCTAGTTTAGCCACTCCTGCAATAGTTGTTCCTCCAGGACTTGTCACCTGGTCTTTTAAAACTCCTGGGTGTATTTGAGTTTCTTTAACTAAGGTTGCCGTACCTAACACTGTTTGAGTTGCTAACTGAAGTGCGATCGCCCTAGGCAGTCCTGAAGCGACTCCACCATCGGCTAATGCTTCAATTGCCAATGCCACAAAGGCTGGTCCAGAACCTGATAGCCCCGTTACTGCATCCATCGATGACTCTGGAACTTCTACTACTTCGCCGACGGCGGTAAATATTTTTTTTGCCTGTTCTATGTGTTCTTTTTTGGCTTTTGTTCCTGCTGCGATCGCCGTCATTCCTGCCCCTACTGTAGCGGGAGTATTGGGCATGACACGAATTACTGGCTGGTCTGGAAAAGCCTGCTCTAGTTTATCTAATGTTACTCCAGCCAAAATTGAAACTACGGTGCTGCGGTTGTTAGGAGTAATGTCTTTGACTACTAGATCGAATATCTGAGGCTTAATCGCCAATAATAATATTTCTGCTGCTGCGATCGCAGCCTGATTGTCTTCTGTAACTTGAACCTGATATTTCTGAACCAGAACTTCACGTCTTTCGCCTCTGGGTTCGCTAATTAATATATTATTAGCTACGAAAACTTGTTGTTTTAGAAGGCGAGATAAGATAGCTTCTGCCATTACCCCGCCTCCAATGATACCAAGGCAAATACTATTAGATTTCATGCTGTGATTAATCACTGGGCGTGGAATAGCGGTGAGACCCCGCGTCGCCGTTAGGCGCAAGGGAATGCTCACCAAGACAAGCTGCTTGCGAAGCAGCATTTACGCCCACTAATAATACTATTTATTCAGCTTACTGAGCAGCTGCGTTAGGCTGTTGTCCCCAAGCATCGGGTGCAGGTACACTACGTCTTACATGAGTCTCTGGAGTGTGTACGTCTTTAAGAATTCCCGATAGACTACTGACTTTGACTGAGCTTGGAGTGAACAAAAAGATGCTTTCGCCTACGCGCTCTTGATGACCATCCATGGCATAAGTACCACCCGCGATAAAATCAACTGCTCTTTGGGCTTCTTCAGGGTTCATCACATTTAGGTTTAAAACCACAGACTTACGTTCGCGCAATGCCAAAATCACCTGAGGCATTTCTTCAAAAGAATGAGGTTCAATTACTACTACTTCTGAATTACCGTTAGCTAATCCAGGCATACCGATCACATTATTTAGCTTCACTTCTTGTTTGCGGTTAGTTGTATGGTTGCTGGGAGATGTAACTTTAGTTGATTCTGGTTGATTATTGGGTGTTGAAGAGATGAAGGTTTGACCATCTACTTCGTGGCTATGATCGTATTCTTCGTAACCTTCTTCTTCGTATTCGCCTTCAAATCCAAAAAATTCTTTTAAGGTATTTAACATATTGCTTAGATTCCTAATTAATTTACGACTTTAAATTGGCTGATTAAAATATTTCTTTAAATTATTGCTGAGTTATATAGTTAATGAAAAATTGAACATCTTGATGGACATCTTATTTTTGTAAGTTATCTTATGATAGTTTCAACTTTGAGCATTTAAATTAACTAGCAATTTCATTCTCAGTTTTTTAATGAGAAAGTGGCTGTATCTACAGAAATATTTTGTTTGGCGACTCGATTCTACTCCACATCACCTCAAATGTTAAATACGGTCAAGTCTATTTATTGATTTAAACTGGTTTCTCTTGGTTTTTCTTTACAATTCTTTATATTTTTGGCAACTAAGCTCTAATCCTTATAATTAAAAAGAAAATTTGATAGTATCTATATAATTTTTTGTGTTGCAAACGTTTACGGCGATCGCGATCGCATCCAAAACTATAAAATGCGTCTAATCCCAATCAAGATTTAGAAAACTCGTCTAGGAATTAGCATCGCTAAAAATTGCTCTACCCAAACGGATCGTAGTTGTTCCTGCTGCGATCGCCTGTAAATAATCTTCAGACATTCCCATAGACAAATGCTCCATCCTTAAATTAGGGTAATTCTGCTCTTGAACTGCTGCTGCTAGCTTTTGAGTTGCTTGAAAAGCATTTAGTGTTTGCGCGGGAGAAAGTCCTAAGGGCAAAATTGTCATTAACCCCTGTATGTCAAGCTGATTAAATTGATTCAGTTTTTCTAAATCTTGCCAAAGCTCTGTAACTTGCCAACCATACTTATTAGGATCTGCTAAAACTTTGACTTGGAGATAAACTTTAGGTACACGATTTAACTCTTCCGCCAATCTATTTAATCGCTGTGCCAAAGCCAAACTGTCTACTGAATGGATCCAAGCAAAATTTTCTATAATTTTCTTGGCTTTATTTTTCTGAATATGTCCAATAAAGTGCCAATCAATATCTCCTAGATCTTTTAACTGTTGCTGTTTAGTTAGTGCTTCTTGAAGGCGATTTTCCCCAAAATCCCTGACTCCTGTTTCATAAGCCTCTTTCATTGCCTCAATGCTTACCTGTTTAGTTATGGCGATCAGCTTAACGTCTTGAGGAATTTTCTGTTTAATCAAATTGATTTTTTTTGCAATAGATCCTGTCATTAAAGTCAAGTCAAGAATTGGAAATTAAAAGAAAGTGCGTTCGTAAATCGTTTTAAGTTGCTCATGTTTTTCCATTTCGCGATCTAACAATAGTCGGCGCAGCATACCTTCTACTAACATTCGAGCGTCTGTCCTACTGATAGGATCGAATAACGAAGAATCACTGTTGAACGTCACTTTAAAAAACAAACGTTGAGCGTAGAGGGTGGTAAATAATTCTTGATTATCCTTGAGAAGACATATTCTGTATAGAAGTCCGAAAGTAGGATGATTTAGATAAACTTCACTTGGTAGATTATTCACTCTGCAATTTAATTAGTTTTGCTAAATGCTAGGAATAGACGAATATTTTTAAGATTATACTATTCGCTTATCAATTAAATTAAAGGGCAATATAAATTCATGGCGATGATGATTAATGGGTAAATAGGGAATAATTAGCTAGTTAAGAAAGATGATCTTGGCTACATATAGAGTAATATAGGCTCAATAATATTTTTAGGACGCTACATATAGTAAATTTTGGGTTATAGTATAAAGTCAGATCGGCCAAAATTCAGTCTCACATAACGTATGCAGCCAACCCTACCATTAAGCAGCAATTCCGTATCTAACCCTACTTCAGATCGAGGAAAATCATCAACCACATCTGAGCAGCAGGAGATTCAGTTTGCTGACAATCCAGCCAATAAGTCATCTTCCTCACCTAAGCTTGAAACCAACACCCCAAGCATTCAGGTAGTTAGAAGAGACGGTTCTTTGACAGACTTAAATATTACCAAGATTCGTTCGGTGGTGGAATGGGCTTGTAAGTCCGTGTCGCCTGGGGTTTCCCCAGGCGTTTATGGCGGACGTGCCGAGCATGATGTTAACCCGATCACTTTAGAAGCAGGCTTAACTACTAGACTTCGCAATGGTGTAACCACCAGGGATATTCAAGATAACTTAATTGATTGCGCTTTGGGTATGTGTAGCCCCAGCGAACCTGAATGGCGATATGTAGCGGGTAGGCTACATATTTGGAGTTTGTGGAAGGATACCCAGGTAGCCCGTGGGTTTGGCTATGGAGATTATGCCAGGGCGGTTCAATTTCAGATAGATAAAAAACGTTACGATCGCCATATTTTAAAATATTCTACGGCTGAACTAACCGAAGCTGGTACGTGGATTAATCCTGAATGGGACAAAGATTATGATTATGCAGGGGCAGTTTTATTAACTAAACGCTATCTATTAACGGATGAACTTCCTCAAGAGGCTTTTCTTACCTGCGCTTTGTTGCTGGCTGCTAATGAACAGCCAGAGATAAGATTAGCCGTAGCGAAAAAGTTTTATCGAGCGATCGCCCAACGAAAAATTTCTTTAGCAACACCAATTCTAGCTAACTTAAGAGTGCCTAACGGTTCATTGAGTAGCTGCTTTATTATCGCCATGGACGATAATTTAGAAAGTATTTTTGAGGAGATTACCAACGCAGCCAGAATTTCTAAAAATGGTGGTGGCGTTGGGGTAAACGTTAGCCGTATCCGCGCTACAGGTAGCTGGGTAATGGGTAAAGATAATGCTTCTGGGGGAGTTATTCCCTGGGTTAAGTTACTTAACGATACAGCGATCGCCGTTAACCAGGGTGGGCGTAGGGCTGGTGCAGTTACTGTTGGTTTAGATATCTGGCATTTAGACGTACCTGAGTTTTTAGAAATGCAGGCGGAAAATGGCGATCGCCGTCGCAAAGCTTATGATGTTTTTCCTCAACTGGTAATTGTCGATGAGTTTATGCGTCGGGTAGAGGCGAAAGAACTTTGGACGCTAGTAGATCCTTATGAGGTTAAAGAAAAATTAGGCATTGATTTAGCCGAGCAATGGGGTGAGAACTTTAACGCTGTCTATGCTCAGATAGAAGCAGAACTAGATCGGAAAATTAAGCTCTATAAACAGGTAAATGCCCGCGAATTATTTAAGCATATTATGCGGAGTCAGGTAGAAACAGGAATGCCTTATCTAGCGTTCAAAGATACCATCAATCGAGCAAATCCTAATAAGCATGAAGGCTACATTCCTGGAGTAAATCTTTGCTGCGAGAGCTTTAGCAACGTCAAGCCAGGATTAGAGGCTCATTGCTGTAATTTAGTATCTCTCAATCTGGCTAATGTAGAAGAGGCAGAAATAGCGGAGATGTCCCAGCTAGCCGTCAGAATTTTAGACAATACCATCAATATAACCAAGCCTCCTTTTGCCGATAGCAAAACCCACAACGATAAATATCGCACTATCGGCGTGGGCTGTATGGGGTTAGCTGACTGGCTAGCTAAACGCCACTTAACTTACAAAAGCCTAAAGGAAATTAGTCATCTGTTTGAAGAGGTAGCTTACTGGTGTACTGCTGCTTCAATGGAATTAGCCAAAGATCGCGGTGCCTATGGAGCTTTTGCGGGTAGTGAATGGAGTCTAGGCAAATTATTAGGTTCTAAGTCTTTAGATGAGATTCTAGAGCTTGCTCAGAACAAAGATCGCTGGGTGCAGCTAGCTCAAGATGTGCAAACCTACGGGATTCGTAATTCTCATATTACAGCGATCGCGCCTAATACCTCGTCCTCTTTAGTACAGGGCTGTACCGCCAGTATTTTGCCCGTCTATAGCAAGTTCTTTTACGATAAATGGGCAAAGGGAACAGTACCTATTGCTCCACCCTTTATTCAAGACTGTTTTTGGTTCTATCGTGAGAACAAGAGCTTAGATCAGAAAATTGTAGTCAAAGCTGTGGCGGTAATGCAGCAGTGGATCGATACAGGCATCTCTATGGAGTTACTGTTTAATCTTAATCAAGGAGTATATTTTCCAGATGAACCAGAAAGAGCAGTAAAAGCCAAAGACATTTTTGAAACTTTAGTGATGGCGTGGAAAGAAGGCTGCAAAGCTGTTTACTATGTCCGTACTGTACAAAAAGACGATTTCAAAGAATCTTCTAGCGAAGGCTGTGCAGCTTGTGCAAATTAATGTCTGTTAATTATATTACGTTTAGTGTGAATTAAAAGGGTTCGATTTTCTCTTTTGATCGGAAATTTAACTTTGAAAACCAGAATATAATACTGGGGGAACTTTCCCCCAGACCCCAATCTCGCGCGTTCCCAAGTCCGCGTGGCTTCCCGTTTAGGGATGCCCTCGTGTCGGACGCTTGCGCCTGACGGCGACGCGGTGAAACAGTTGCGTTGCGGGGGTTCCCCCCGTTGAGCAAACTGTTGAACCCTTTAGGGGGTCGCTCGCCTGTTGGGGACGTTACGACCCTCCCCAAAGCCGAGGCAACGTGGGGCGAATGTATTCGCCCCTTTAAGTGCCGTCTTCCGTAAACATTAACCCTAACTTCTGCCTTGCCAAATAATTTCTAATCATCTAGATAAATAATTGAATTTGCTTTTTGCAAAATCTTGTTACTCTTTGAAATATTAGGCTTTTATAAGCTGATCGTAAAAAAGCTAATTCACATCAAACGTATATTACTTTTAATTCAATTGTTTTGGACATTTGGCTTCTGGTCATTAATGATTCTTGCATAAGTTCTATTTAAGACAAAACAGAAACTTCATATCTTTTGAATATTGAATCTGAAGTAACAACCGTCAAATTTTCAATGCTTGCCTGAGCAATAATCATGCGGTCAAAAGGATCTTTATGATGAAGAAGCAAGTTTCCTGCTTCGATAGCATAAACAGGCTTGATATCTAGAATTGAAGTATTATCTATTGGACATTCACGTTCAACTAATTTATTTAGCTGTTGAGGAATAGTAAGTTTCTTGTTGTTGACCTTGATGCTGATTTCCCAAATAGCAGCTACAGATAAAAATAGTTGATTACGACGATTGACGATCGCATCTAGCTGTTGTTTGCTTAATTTATCTGGATCGTTCAGCCACCATAGCCAACAACAAGTATCTAACAAAAGCCTCATCTACTCATCTCCATAAAATAGATTGAGCGTTTCTTCATCTAGTTCGTTGAAATCTTCACTAATTTCAATTTGACCAGCCAGCCTACCAGGAACGCGCTCTACCTCACTTTCAAAAGTTGTATAAGGAACTAATCTAGCTACTGGAACACCACGATTAGCGATCGTAAATTCTTCTCCTAATGCTACTCTTGACAACAGTTTTGATAGCTGAGTTTTGGCTTCGTGAATATTAATTGGTTCACTCATAGTTATTAAACTAAGTTTGCAAACTAAGTCTAACATCAGCAAACTCAAGTTAGATAAGATACATCCAA
This sequence comes from Waterburya sp., assembly GCA_965218345.1. Classification (GTDB taxonomy): domain Bacteria; phylum Cyanobacteriota; class Cyanobacteriia; order Cyanobacteriales; family Xenococcaceae; genus Waterburya. The sequence goes on along the minus strand of CBDCKS010000002.1, from coordinate 810,899 downwards.
TCAAACATTTCGTAGGTAGAGGGATCGTAGTTAAGTTTATCTCAGATAGAAACTTTAACTTTCCAAGAATGTAACCAACTCTTCCAATTTAGACCAGGCAATACCACTATTGATAATTTCTTGGGCAACATTTACACCCTGAAGGTGATCGCCAAAAGGGACTACTTCTCCTACCTGCAAAGCCAGCGAAGCATTTAATGCCACTGCATCCTGCTGCGCTTTACTTCCCTTTCCTTGAAGCACACTAGTTAAAATTGCTGCATTCTCCTGAACTTCTCCTCCTTTAAGCTCTTTTAAAGAAGCGGATTTTAGACCTAAAGTTTGGGGATTAACAATACCTGGCGTAACTTTTCCCTTATTTAACATCATTAAATCTGTAGCATCTCCAAGTCCTGCCTCATCTAACCTTTCTCTACCGTGAAGAGCGATCGCTTTAGAAATTTCCAGTATATTTAAAGCCTCCGTCATGCTACTTAGAAATGAGCGATCGTAAACGCCGATCACTTGACCAGTAGGGCAAAGAGGATTTACCAATGGACCAAGAAGATTAAAAACTGTTCTAACTTTAAGAGTACTGCGTAAAGGTGCAACGCTCTTCATCGCCGGATGCCAGCCACGAGCAAAGAGAAAAGTAATCCCAACTTCGTCTAATGCTGCTTTTACTTTAGGTAAAGGTGCAGTCAAATCAACGCCAAGATATTCTAAAACATCGGCTGAACCAACTTTACTAGAAGCAGAACGGTTACCGTGTTTGGCTACTTTTATTCCTGCTGCTGCTGCAATAAAGGCTACTGCAGTGGAAATATTAAAAGTAGATGCACCATCCCCTCCAGTTCCACAGGTGTCGATCACAGGATAATCATAGATAACTTGGTCTTGTTGTAGAGATTGGGATTTTAGCACCTGCGCCATTCCTGCCAACTCTTCGGCACAAACCCCCTTGGCTTGAATAGCTGCCAAGATAGCTCCAGATAAAACATCGGGAAGTTCTGAGCGTAACCATCCCTGCATTAATAGAGATGCTTGAGTTTGGGTCAATGATTGTCGATCTAATAGTTGTTGTAATAAGCTCGAAAAATCTGTTTGATTACTATTTTCCATAATTATTTTAGTGATTTAAAGGATGATTACTCCCACGGAATACAGAAGAAGATTTACAATTAGAAACTGTGTTCTTCTAGGCAAAATTTGCTTAAAAATAAATTTAATCCATGAAATATTTTCTCCGACTAAGTGCATTTTTGTTGCTGTTAATTCTTTTAATTGTTCCTTTACCAGCTATAGCAGGGAGTTCTTCTTCGGTTACTCCCTCAACCTATAGTGAATCCGATTTGATCGATAAAGACTTTGCTGGCAGGGTTTTACAAAGCGTAGATTTTGCCAAAGTCGACCTAGAAGAAGCAAATTTTAGCGATGCAGATATTCGAGGTGCGGTGTTTAACGCTTCTAATTTGGCTAATGCCAATTTAACTGGAGTAGATTTTAGCTATGGCTTTGGATATTTGACTAATTTTGATGGCGCAGATTTGACCAACGCTAATTTTCAAGAATCAATTTTATCTTTTTCCACTTTTAAAGATGCCAAAATAAATGGCGCAGACTTTTCCTTTGCAGTTTTGGACAAATCGCAGGTCAAACAACTTTGTAAAAATGCTTCAGGTGTTAATTCAAAAACAGGAGTAGATACCCGCGAATCTTTAGGCTGTAGATAGAAAAACTATAGTGCTAAAGATGCGATGGGGGAGACCCCCAAGACCGCGCTGAATCGCTTTTTGAGCGTATTTATTCTATTTAGGCGATCGCCCAAATGCTAGATTAAATAATTATTGCAAGTTTTTAGTCTGTCATACGTATTAAGCAGTAATCAATAATTTTCTTAATTTTGAAATTACTAAACAAGCGTATGAAACTAACTTATCGAGGCGTTAGCTATCAATCTCAGGCAACAGAAGTTCAATCTAAACAACTTGATTCTGTTAGTCGTTGGGCTAAATACCGTCTTTCAAGCAATCTTGATTCTAATGAAATTATTTTAATTAGACCAATACATTTTTACACTTATCGGGGTGTCAGCTACACAAAAAACTTTGTATATGATACCTGCACTAAGATTCTGCTAAGTATAAACCAACAATAGCTCAAAATATATTTAACACAATGTCTCAAACAGTTTGGATAGCCAGACACGGAAACCGTCTCGACTTTATTAATCCAGAATGGTTTGATACTGCACTCAGGCGTTATGATCCCCCTTTATCCAACGATGGCTTTGTACAAGCGACAGAATTAGGACAAAGGTTAAAACAGGAAAATATCAGTCATATTTTTGCTTCACCTTTTCTACGGACTATCCAAACCGCTAACGAGATAGCAGAAGTTTTGAATCTGCCAATTAAGCTGGAGGCGGGCTTAAGTGAATGGTACAACCCCAAATGGATGACGGAAAAACCAGAAATTCATCCCCAGGATTTTTTGACAACAGAATACCCTTTGATTGATTGGAATTATAAGTCCTATCTAACTGCTCAGTATCCCGAAAAGAGAGCCGATGTTTATCAACGTACAGAAAAAACAGTCAAGCAGTTAGTTTCTCAGTTTTCTAAAGATATTTTAATTGTCGGACATGGTGTATCGGTATTTGGCGCAGCCAAGGGATTAGTGGCTAATACACCTGATTTTAAAGTTGCTCTTTGCTGCTTAACTAAAGTTGTTCGCAATGATGATAATCGCTGGAGTTTAGACTTTTATGGTGATACTTCTCATCTGAGCAAAACCGAAACCCAAATTAGGTTAAATTAATGCTACCAGCTATGATTAATAATTACTAATTATCTAGATCCCACGTAGATGGAACTGATGGTTTTTAGTGGGCATAAACAAGATATTTTGATTGACAAGATGATTAATTATTTTTTCTGCCCACCCTACGGCTATGGCTATTAAATGTTAAATGCTAAATGCTAAATGCTAAATGCTAAATGTTAAATGAACAATTATTTTGCCACTGCATCTCGCGGTTTGGAAGAGGTTGCTGCCCAAGAATTAATTAGAATTGGAGCAAAAAATGTACGTCCAGACTTTACAGGGGTTCACTTTCAAGGCGATCTCGAATTACTTTATCGGGCTAACCTTTGGACAAGGACAACTTTTCGGATTTTAATGCCCATTGCCAGAATCAAGAGTTTTGATGGAGATGAGCTTTATCGCAACGTGCAGAAGCTAGATTGGGAACAATATCTCGAACCCAATATGACGATCTCCGTTACCTGTACAGGTAAAAATCAAAATCTTAATCATACTCACTTTACGGCTTTACAAATTAAAAATGCGATTGTCGATCTACAGAAGAGTCGGCGCGGAAAACGCTCTAGTGTAGATACAGAAAACCCCGATCTGATTATCAATGCTCACATCGATCGAGAACACTGTATCTTGAGCTTAGATAGCTCAGGCTCTAGCTTGCATCGTCGCGGATATCGTCCTGCTATGGGTGATGCGCCGATGAAAGAGACTTTAGCAGCAGCTTTATTAGAGATGGCAGAGTGGACACCAGACTTGCCCTTTCTTGACCCGATGTGTGGTAGCGGTACATTACCCATTGAGGCAGCTTTAAAAGCTTTGGATATTGCCCCTGGACTATACCGAGACTTTGGGTTTCAGACTTGGTTAGATTACGATCGCGATCTGTGGCAAAGTTTACTTAAAGAAGCAGGCGATCGCCAAAAGAACAGTATTAATATACCAATAATTGGCAGCGATCGCGATCTGAAAATTATCAGACAGGCTTTTGCTAACGCTGAAAGTTCTGGGCTAGAAGACTATGTAAAATTTGCTCGTCAGGAAATTTCTACTATCGAAGCACCAGCAGATCGAGGGGTTTTAATCTGTAATCCGCCTTACGGTGTAAGATTGGGCAACGAAGCTGAATTAGGAGAACTATACAAGCTGCTAGGAGATATTTTTAAACAAAGATTTAGAGGTTGGACTGCATATATCCTGACAGGCAGCATGAAGCTATCTAAACAGGTAGGCTTAAGGACTTCCAAGCGCATCAAGCTTTATAACGGGGCAATTCCCTGTACTCTCTTGAAATATGAAATGTATTAAATCATTGGACATTAAACATTGAACATTAACTCGTTCAAATGAGGATTTAAACCTATAGTACTGAAAAATTCAATGATAAATGACAATTGACAAATAATAAATGTTGATAAATGTCTAATAAAAAAGTACGTAAAGCAATAATTCCTGCTGCGGGTTTTGGCACTAGAATGTATCCCGCTACTAAAACGCTGAAAAAAGAACTGCTGCCTATTATCGGCAAAGACGGTAGAGCCAAGCCAATTATTCTGGCGATCGCCGAAGAAGCAATCAGTGCAGGAATCGAAGAAATTGGAATTGTCGTGCAGCAAAGCGATCGCGATTTATTTGAAGATCTGTTTAAGTCTCCCCCCAAGCCTGAACTCTGGCAAAAACTTTCAGCAGAAAACAGAGAATATACCAAATATCTACAGGCTATTGGCGATCGCATTACAATTTTGACTCAAACCGAACAAGAAGGATTTGGTCATGCTGTTTTTTGTACCCAGGATTGGGTTAACAATGAGCCATTTTTGCTGCTATTAGGAGATCATATCTACACTTCGGACATTGAGCTTTCTTGTGCCAAACAAATGATCGATATCTATCAGCAAACAAATACCAGCGTTATCGGCATAACTCTTATGGATGCAGATATTATTCATAAAGCAGGTTGTGTTGGTGGTACATGGCAAAAGTCACAATCAATTCTAGACATTGCTCAGATCTACGAAAAACCTACTATAGAGTATGCCAGAGAATATTTACAAGTTCCAGGAATGCCTAACGATCGGTTTTTAGGTATTTTTGGTATGTACATTTTAGAATCAGAAATTTTCAATTTATTGAAAGCAGAAATTGATAATAATGAACGGTTAAAAGGCGAATTTCAGTTAACAACCTGTCTAGATAAACTAAGACAAACCAGTGGCGCGATCGCTTATCTCGTTCAGGGAAAATATTACGATACAGGAATGCCTTTATTTTATCGACAAACTATGATTGACTACTATTTAAACAGTGTTAATTTAGAGCAAGATAATTGAAAGTATAAAAAGTTATAAGCCTTTAGACTACTTTTGGCTATAGATAAGATTTTAATTTGACTACGAGCGTAGTATTATGTAATAATCTAATTAATTACTATTGCTTTTATTAATAATGTTAGACACAGCAATAAATAATTACCCCAGGAACATTGACTATTTCTTTAGATTTAGAACTTTATTGGGGAATGCGAGATATCGGGATTAAAATATGCAGCCAATCGAGGTCTTATGTATCATTTATGGTGGCATCCTCATAACTTTGGGGTTAATCTAGATAAAAACATTGACTTTTTGGAGAAAATTTTACAATATTATCAACAGTTAAATGTACAAGGTAAAATGCAGTCTCTCAATATGGGAAAAATGTCTGAAAAAGGATATGGTTTCGCAGGTCTAAGCTTTATGACCTAATCGTTTATTAATCTTTACTAGCTAATCTATGTCTGGTTTCTAAGATGAGTAAAAGATTTTTCTGGCTTTTTTATTGTGGTAATAAGTTGCTGTTAAGGTAATATTCTATTTGCCAAAATTATTCTAAGATCTAGCGTATCGATATAATATGGTAGTGCAAAATAGCAAAGCAACAAAAACAAAATAGTATAAAAAATAGTTAAATGAGCGATCGCAAAGTAGCTTTGATTACAGGTGTTACCGGTCAAGATGGTTCTTATTTAAGTGAGTTTCTTTTAGAGAAAGGTTATGAAGTTCACGGTATTATTCGTAGAACTTCTACTTTTAACACCGACCGTATCGATCACATTTACGTAGATCCCCATAGTCCCCAAGCCCAACTATTTCTTCATTACGGCGATCTAACTGACGGCACCACTTTAAGGCGTATTTTAGAGCAAGTTAAGCCTATTGAAATTTACAACCTAGGTGCGCAGTCTCACGTTAGAGTCAGTTTTGATTCTCCAGAGTATACAGTTGACTCTGTAGCTATGGGTACCTTGCGTCTTTTAGAAGCAATAAGAGATTATCAGCAACGTACAGGCATCGAAGTTAGATTTTATCAAGCAGGTTCTTCAGAAATGTTTGGTAAGGTTCAAGATGTTCCTCAAACAGAAACCACACCCTTTTATCCTCGTAGTCCCTATTCTTGTGCTAAAGTCTATGCTCATTGGCAAACCATAAACTATCGTGAATCCTACGACCTATTTGCCTGTAACGGTATTTTATTTAATCACGAATCTCCTCGTCGTGGTGAAACCTTTGTGACGCGCAAAATCACTAGAGCCATAGCTCGAATTGTTCAAGGAACACAAAAGAAACTATATTTGGGTAATTTAGACTCAAAAAGAGACTGGGGTTATGCCAAGGATTATGTTAAGGCGATGTGGTTAATGCTGCAACAAGAAAAGCCTGATGATTATGTCATTGCCACAGGAGAAACTTACCAAATTAAAGAATTTTTGGATATTGCTTTTAATCACGTAAATCTCGACTGGCACGACTACGTAGAGTTTGACCCTCGCTATCTTCGTCCTGCTGAAGTAGATTTGCTAATTGGCGATCCTACCAAAGCTAAACAAAAACTGGGATGGCAGCCTACCGTTACCTTTGAAGAGCTAGTTCGATTGATGGTAAATGCTGACTTAATCAATTTAGGTTTATCTACTCCTGATGGTAGTCATAATAGTGACAATACTTCTTTGCGCAGAAATTTTGCCACAATTATTGATTAGAAAAAACTTAATAGCTTGGTAAATACCTGTATATATTCAATTACAATTAGTAATGTTAGATTTACAAGACAAAAGGATTCTAGTTACTGGCGGAACTGGTTTTTTAGGCAAACAGGTTGTAGACCAATTGTGTAAGACTGGGGCTACTATTGGTAAGATTAGCACACCGCGATCGCGTCAGCTTGATTTGCGTAAGTGGTCAAATTGCCAGCAGGCGGTCAAAGAGCAAGATATAGTCGTTCATCTTGCTGCTCATGTGGGTGGTATTGGTCTAAACCGAGAAAAGCCTGCCGAACTGTTTTACGACAACCTAATGATGGGTACACAGTTAATTCATGCTGCTTATCAAGAGGGTGTAGGTAAGTTTGTCTGCGTTGGCACAATCTGCGCCTACCCTAAATTTACTCCCGTCCCCTTTAAAGAAGATGATTTATGGAACGGTTATCCTGAAGAAACTAATGCCCCCTACGGTATTGCCAAAAAAGCTTTACTGGTTCAGTTAGAAGCCTATCGACAGCAATATGACTTCAACGGGATTTATCTCTTGCCCGTTAATCTTTATGGCCCTGAAGATAATTTTGATCCCAGTAGTTCTCACGTTATTCCTGCCTTGATTCGCAAAGTCTATGAGGCTCAACAACGTGGAGACAAAGAATTACCAGCCTGGGGAGATGGTAGCCCGACTCGCGAATTTTTATATTCTACTGATGCAGCGCGGGGTATTGTTATGGCAGCCCAAAAATATAATGAAGCTGCGCCAGTCAATTTAGGTACTAATCATGAAGTACCCATTAAAGATTTGGTAGAAACTATTTGCGAGTTAATGGATTTTCAAGGAGAGATTGTCTGGCAAACGGATCGGCCTAATGGCCAACCTCGACGTTGTTTAGATATCCAAAGAGCAAAAGAAAAATTTGGCTTTGTGGCAGAAACAGAATTTCGCCAAGGCTTAAAAAATACTATTGACTGGTATCGTCAGCACGCCGAGTAACAGCAGTCATGAACTCAATAATTAGATGTTTATAGTACAAATGCTGACAATTGACCGCAGAAGGCGGTGTATCGTTGACTAGGCGGTAATGCCTATAAAAAAAGATGCGATCGCTTTATTCTTCTGACAAAATTAAAAGATAATTGCGATCGTAGTTATATAATAAAATGCTTATAGTAAAAATGCTGACCTTGATTGTTTGGGCAGCGATAACTTCGTTAAGCTTCGCTAACGCGCTTTGATAATAACCATGCTTAATCCAAACTTGGAAGCAATCGAACTTAATAAAGATGAGTATCAAAGGTACTCGCGCCATATCATTCTGCCAGAAGTAGGATTGGAAGGACAAAAACGTCTCAAGGCAGCTAGCGTTCTCTGTATCGGTAGTGGTGGTCTTGGTTCTCCCCTTTTGTTATATCTTGCAGCAGCAGGTATTGGCAGAATTGGTCTAGTAGACTTTGATATTGTCGATAGTTCCAATTTGCAACGTCAGATTATTCACAGTGAATCATGGGTAGGCAAACCAAAGATTCAGTCAGCGAAAGACCGTATTCATAGTATTAATCCCCATTGTCAGGTAGATTTATACGAAACGGCTATTAGTTCAGAAAATGCCTTAGATATTCTAGCTCCTTACGACGTGGTGGTAGATGGTACAGATAACTTCCCTACTCGTTATCTGACTAATGATGCTTGTGTATTGCTAGACAAACCTAATGTCTATGGGTCTATTTTCCGTTTTGAAGGACAGGCAACGGTCTTTAACTACCAGGGTGGCCCTAACTACCGCGATTTATATCCCGAACCACCACCACCAGGAATGGTTCCCTCCTGCGCCGAAGGCGGAGTATTAGGGGTTCTCTGTGGTATTATTGGCACAATTCAGGCAACAGAAGCAATTAAGATTATTTTGGGTGCAGAAAATACCCTTAGCGGTAGATTACTGCTTTACAATGCTTGGGACATGAAGTTCCGTGAGCTTAAACTGCGACCCAATCCTGAACGTCCTGTAATCGAAAAACTAATTGATTATCAAGAGTTTTGTGGTATACCTCAGGCAGCAGCAGCAGCGGAAAAAGAAGGAAGTATGATCCCAGAAATGTCGGTCAGAGATTTGAAGCAGCTTATGGACAGCGGTAAAGATGATTTTGTCTTGCTAGATGTTCGTAATCCCCATGAATACGAAATTGCCAAAATTGACGGTTCGATTTTAGTTCCCTTGTCTGAACTAGAAGACGGCAGCGGTATAAATAAAGTAAAAGAACTAGCTAATGGTCATCGTCTTATTGCTCATTGTAAGCTCGGAGGGCGGTCTGCAAAAGCTTTAAACATTCTTAAAGAAGCAGGAATTGAAGGCACAAATGTCAAAGGCGGTATTGCTGCTTGGAGTGAGGAGATAGATCCTAGCATTCCACAATATTAGATAAAAGGTAAAAATAACAAGGATATTTCAATTGTTTATTTTCCTCATTCCTAATCCTTTTATATTTTCTCATTCCAGTTTTGGTAATCTACCCTTAATATGGGTGTGAGTTAAAAATATTGTTAAATTGTCATGCAAATTCTAGTAAAAGTTATTCGTTGGACTAGTTTAGTTTCTTTACCTGTGTTTTTATTAGCTATCCCCAATTCTCCAGCGATAGCTGGTGATATTGGCAGTTGCGCCGATAGTCTAATTGGTGATGGTGTTGCCAAATTATCAGCAGCAGCAGCTTGTTCTGATGCTTTAGATCCCAACCTGCTTGCTTCTTGTGTAACAGATATCACAACTGGAACTGATCTTAAAGGAGATAATGCTCTGCAATCTTGTTATCGCGTTCGTAGACCTGATGAGTTGGCTAGTTGCGTCACCGATATTAGTGGTAGTTTAAAGCCAGGAGAATCTGCAATGGCTTTAGATAGCTGCCGACGTAGTTTACTGCCTACGCACTATGCTGAGTGTACTCTTGATTTGGCAAGCATTTCTGGCATATCTAGTCAAGAAGCAATGAAAAGCTGTATTGCAGCCGAGTTTACACCTAGTAAAGTAAATCCAGAAACTGCTCAGTAATATTTACCGTCACGTAATTATTAAATTTAATAGTGAGTAAAATATAATTCATTTTTGTTGAATATTTTGCTTGCTATTTTTTATGGCAAAAATCTTTAATTGAACAAGGGCAGAGGACAGAGGGCAAAAGGATCAATTTCTTCGATTGAATTTTTTACTCACCCACTTTGGAAACCACCAAAAAAAGTAATTAAACCTGAGATAGATAAAATATTGCGACAAATGTTCGATTATTAATTAGTAGTAAACACTTTTGTTAATAGCAACTAACAAAAAAGGGTTCATAGCTGCAAATCTCAGTACCATTAAGAAACTTCTGATTTTTAATTTAAAGGGGAAGGAATATGGTATTGGCTAGCTAAAAAGATAACTCGCGATCAAGAAATAAAGAGTAACAGCGTACTACGAAGTAATTTAAAGGCAAAAAACTAAATTAAAAAAATACGAGAATAAGCATGGATTTTGGAATAAAAGATAAGGTAGCCGTAATTACTGGCGGAGACTCTGGTATGGGTAAAGCAACAGCCAAGCTACTAGCTGCCGAGGGCGTTAAAATTGCCCTCATAGATAAAACCAATGATGAATTAAATACAACAGCAGCAGAAATTAATAAAATTGGTGAAGCTTTATCAGTAACCGCAGATTTAAGAAACTTAGAAGAAGTTGAAGCAGCAAAACAACAGATTCTTGACCATTATGGCACGGTTCATATTTTAGTTAACTGCGCTGGCATAACGGGTTCAACCAAAGAATTTCTCAAATTAACTGACGAAGACTGGTATGAAACTATCGATGTTGATTTTATGTCTGCGGTAAGGATGTGTCGAGCTTTTATCCCCTCCATGCAGAAAGAAGGCTGGGGCAGAATTGTCCTAATTGGTTCAGAAGACGCAGTACAGCCCTACACCGATGAGATGCCTTACTGTGCAGCCAAAGCTGGAGTACTTAATCTAACCAAAAACCTCTCTAAAGCCTTTGCCAAAGACGGTATTTTGATCAATTCAGTTTCCCCTGCCTATATCGCTACGCCGATGACTGATGCCATGATGGAAAAACGAGCCAAAGAAAAAGGGGTGAGTTTTGATGAAGCCATTGAAACTTTCCTGGACGAAAAACGCCCTCATTTAGAATTACATCGTCGAGGCAAGGCGCAAGAAGTAGCTGCGGTAATTGCCTTTCTTTGTTCTCAACACTCAAGCTTTGTCGTGGGTGCAAATTATCGAGTTGATGGTGGTTCTGTAGCTACCGTTGGTTGATAACAGATTGCTAATTTGAAAGATGCGATCGCTTTTATTGGAATCGCATCTTTAAGTTGCAAGTAACATCGTATTTGTGTAGGGGCGAATCGCGATTCGCCCCTATATTTTTTACGACTAAGATAAAACGATTGCCACGGGAAAAGTTACGGTAAAGGTAGAGCCTTGTTCAAGCTGGGAAACTAAATCAATTTTTCCTTGCAGTAGTTTAACTAACTTATCTACAATGGCTAACCCTAAGCCAGTGCCATCGGTAGAGTAATTACCTTGTGAATCAGCTCGATAATAAGGCTCAAAAATCTGAGTTTGTACTTCTGGGCTAATACCTATACCTGTATCTTCAACCGCAATTGACCACTGGTCGTGGTCATTGCTTTTACAGGTAATTCTGATAGTTCCTGATTCGGTGTAGCGAATAGCGTTGCTAACTAAATTAGTGATTATCTGCTGTAGTCTTAATGAATCAGTTTGTACTAGTTGAGGAGCATCATTGTCATCAAAAATTATGGCTAGATTTTTTTGCTCGGCAGAAGGTTCAAAAGCTTCTGTAACTCCGAGAACTAGCGATCGCAAATCGAGTGATTCTAAGTTTAAGGGTATTCTACCTGCTTCGTAACGAGACATTTCCAATACGTCATTAATTAAGCGTAGTAGCTGCTTACTATTTTTGACAACTTTTCTCGTCAATTGTAAATCGAGAGCATTTTCTCCTTGGGTAGATTTTTGTTGTTGCTGCATCAAGAGGCTAGAAAAGCCCATTATAGAATTAAGGGGAGATTTGAGTTCATGGGCTAGATGAGCCAGATCTTCTTTCTGGCTTTCCACCAGGCGCGTTAATTCTTGATTGGTTAATACAAGTTGACCTCTTAGCTGCTTGAATTCTTCCAATCGCTCATCTACATAGCTATCTAGAGACAAAGAAACAACTCGATCTATCACTGAGTCAATAAGCTCTATTGCCTGAAACATTTCATCTTGAGAGCCAGTTAGCAAGTCTGACTTCAGGGTTGCAAAGACAAGTTTCCGCAATAAACTATATTCCCTCATAATTTCAGCCACGTCATAGCCCTGTTCGGCTCTGATAAATCCATGCTCTAAACCACCATTTTTTAACTGTTGCGGTTTATCGGTTATGGAATCTGAGAGTAAACTGGCCAGTGCTTCTATAACTAGAGGAATGCTGTCTCGTACCGATGTATAGGCAAGACCTTTAGAGCTTTTGATGTCTATATCTTGGCGAATGGTTTCGATCCAACTTTCAACGATGGTGTCGGTTTTTGCCAGTAGAATTTTGCCAATATCGTTGCTCAAGGAATATTACCAAATCATATACTTGCTGACTTATTACAATAATACCTATATCTATGGGATGTCAACAAAAGTAGGCATTCCTCAAATTGCCGACGCAAAGCGCAAAGAAACGCTGCCCTAGCAAGGGAATGCTCGAATTACTTTACCCTTTTACCTCTCAATCAAGTAGTTCATAATGATTCGTGCAAGAAGTCTATTAATCCTTTATTGATTACATATTTCTTAATATGGGTAAGATTAATGGCTATTGCTGCTTATAAAGAAGAGAGTTTTAATGTAATTGATAAATTCGGCTAGTATTTTTGAGTTATCAGGCAACATGAAAGCGAGAAAAAGCTCTCAAAAGATCTATCATCATGCGATCGCCCAGTTCGACCGACACTCGATCAAAACTTATTATAAGCGTGGCAAAACTTATCTCAAGCTAAAAGAATATACTAAGGCAATTGATGATTTTAATACTGTTCTCCAGCTTGAGCCTGAAGATACTAAAGCCTATTTGATTAGGGTTTATATTTAGCGATCGCTGACTATACTCAAGCTATTTTTTTCGATCCTGACTATGGCGATGCCTACTATAATCGAGGACTAGTTTATTATATTCTTCAGGAAAGAAGCAAATCATTCAAAGATTTGACTCTAGCTGCTGATTTGTTTCAAAAACAGGGCAAACAGGATCTAGGACAACAAATCTTAGTCACAGATTACTCCGTCCGTTTAGGGCGGAGTAATCTGTGACCGTTGGTCAAAATTAAAAACCTGCATGGTAATCAAGAGGTTGTTAGACAATAAGTAATGGATAAAGAATTGGCATCACCAGATTATCAAAATATTTTAGAAGAGCTACGTTTAACTCTCATTGAAGACCCTGAAAATATTGATGCTTATTATCGCCGTAGTGAACTGTACTATGCCCAAGGAAACTATAGTACAGGCATCGAAGACTTAAATACTATTTTGCAGCAGGATGGCTATAATTTTTTGGCTTATACTTTACGCGGTTATGGTTATGGACAGCTAGGAGAACCACAAAAAGCGATTGCCGATTATACCTGCGCCATCAAGCTTTGTCCTAATTATGCCAAGGCGTACTTTAATCGTGGCACTGTCTACAATCAGTTGGATGAATACGATCGAGCGATCGCCGATTTTAATCAGGCAGTTAAATTAAATCCTGATTACAACGATGCCTATTACAATCGAGGTATGGTACACAACAAGTTAAAACAATATCAGCAGGGAGTTGCTGATTACACCCAGGTAATCCGCCTCAACCCTCAAGATGCTGAAGCCTATTATAATCGCGCCAATACTTACAATAAGCTCCAGCAATATCATCAAGCATTGGCTGATTATGCTCAAACAATTCGCCTCAATCCCCAAGATTTAGAAGCTTACTACAATCGCGCTAACGTCTATCATAAAATTCAGCATTTAGACAAAGCGATCGCCGATTATACTCATATTATTAACTTTAATTCCTGTCATGCCCCAACTTACTACAACCGAGGTACGTCTTACTTAACGGCGCAAAAATATCGCCAGGCGATCGCTGATTTTGAGCAAGCAATTAGCCTCAATGCTAACTATACTGAAGCTTATTATAATCGCGCTGTTGCTTATAACAAAATTCAAGAATACCAAAAAGCGATCGCCGATCACCAAGCTGCTATCAAACTCAAGCCCAACTATGCAGAGGCTTATGGCAACTTGGGTTTAGTTTATCAAACGGTGGGAGAAAAGCGCAAAGCAATCAAAAACTTAGATTATGCTGCAACCCTGTTTAAGCGACAAAACAACCAGGCTTTATATAAATACGTATTGGGTAAGTTAAAAGAAATCAAATAAGCTGGTTAAAAAGTAAATTACAGTTTAAAGCTTTCTTTCAGTCAGCGGTACACCGCCTTGAAAAGGCGGAGTGACCCCGCGTCGCCGACAGGCGCAAGGGAACGCGCTCCGATGCGGAGCCTGCGCTGACCGCCTTCCGCGGTAAAATAAAAATAAGCGAATCGGCATTCTAGAGCCAGCTTATAGGCTGCTTTTACTGTATTTGAAGGACAACAACAAGGTGGCTGGCGATCGCCTATAAAAATAAAATTATTGCTAGCTTGCAAATAATTTCCCTCAAAGACCACAAGCAGATAAACTTGAACTTGTTTTCCATTATACGTGAACAATAGATTTATCTAATAATAATTAACACCGATTTAAGATGTAATAATTTCTTAATTAGCATTGCTAGACTGAAGCTAAAGTATAAAAAACAAATTGATTACTTATAATAGGTAAATCAAAAGCTGATAGCTACAAGTAATATAGCTACAAGTAATATTAGCCAAAATTTTATACTTCCCAAAGAGCAACTGCTGAACCCTTCAGGGGGTCACCTCATAAACTAGCAACGTTTTTTAATTTACAGCTTTACTCACACACCAAAAAATAAATTATGACTGCAACAACCACCCGTTTTCCTATCGATTTAGGTGCTTATAAGCGACTAGCTTTAGACCCTAGCAACTCTACCTTAACAGCCGAACAAAGAGAAACTTTAAAAGCCAATATTCAACTTTGCCGTGAGGCGATCGTCTTTTTTACAGCTACTGGGGGAGCTAGAGGCGTTGGCGGACATACGGGAGGACCTTTTGATACTGTCCCTGAAGTGATGATCCTCGATGCTTTCTTTCGTGGTGCGCCAGATATGTTTGTGCCAATCTTTTTTGATGAAGCAGGACACCGTGTTGCCACACAATATTTAATGGCAACCTTAAATGGCGACTTGCCTCCAGAAGAATTGCTCAACTATCGTGGCGCGAATTCCAAGCTACCTGGACATCCCGAATTAGGCTTGACACCTGGGATTAAATTTAGTTCTGGTCGTTTAGGACATATGTGGCCTTTCATTAACGGTATAGCCTTGGCTAACCCAGATAAGGTAATAGTTTGCTTGGGTTCTGACGGTTCGCAACAAGAGGGGAATGATGCAGAGGCTGCTCGCTTGGCAGTGGCTCAAAACCTAAACGTGAAGCTATTTATCGACGACAACGATGTAACCATTGCCGGACATCCCTCTGATTATCTGCCTGGTTATGATGTTGGTCAAACATTAACTGGTCACGGTTTAGAAGTTAACACGGGAGACGGAGAAGATATAGATTCACTCTATAGCCGTATGTGCGCTGCGGTAACTGGTAATGGACCTGTGGCATTAATTAACAAGCGTCCTATGTGTCCTGGTATTGAGGGTATTGAAGGTTCTACTCATGGACATGATGTAATTGCCGTCGATAAGGCAATTTCCTATCTCGAAAAACACGGACAGGGTGCAGCAGCAGACTTTCTCAAAAACATTGAAAAACAGAGCAACGATTATAAGTTCCTAGGAGTTAGCGACAAAGTTGGTTCTAACCGCAACGTCTTTGGTGAAGTTGTAGTATCTATCCTCGATAAAATGAGCGATGCCGAACGTAAAGAAAAAGTCATCTTTATTGATAGTGATTTAGAAGGTTCGTGTGGTTTCAAACAAATCCACGATGCTCACCCTGAAGTCTTTATTCCCTCTGGAATTATGGAACGGGGTAATTTTTCGGCTGCTGCTGGTTTTGGCATGGAAGAGGGTAAGCAGGGTGTATTTGCTACCTTTAGTGCTTTTCTAGAGATGTGTGTTTCTGAGATTACTATGGCACGTCTAAATAAGTCGAATGTTTTATGCCATTTCTCCCATGCTGGTATCGACGACATGGCAGACAATACCTGTCACTTTGGGATTAACAATATGTTTGCGGACAATGGACTAGAAGATGGCTATGAAACCCGTCTCTATTTCCCTGCTGATGCCAATCAAATGACTGCCTGCATAAATAAAGTGTTTTATAACCCAGGGATGCGCTTCATTTTCTCTACTCGTTCCAAAGTTCCTATGGTTTTAGATAATGGTGGTGAGGAGATATTTGGTGGCGACTATACCTTTACTCCTGGTAAAGACGAAGTAATTCGCGAAGGAGATGCAGGCTATATTGTCAGCTTTGGAGACGCTTTGTATCGTTCCCTGGATGCAGTGGAACGTTTGAAACAAGAAGGAACTAACGTTGGTTTAATCAACAAAGCTACTCTGAATGTTGTTGATGAAGAAATGATGGCAAAAATTGGTAAAGCACCTTTTGTTCTCGTTGTTGAGTCTTTTAACCGTCGTACTGGTTTAGGCAGTCGTTTTGGTTCTTGGCTACTTGAGCGAGGTTTGACTCCTAAATTTGCTTATCTTGGTGTTCATGAAGAAGGCTGTGGTGGACTTTGGGAACAGTTTCCCTTCCAAGGTTTAGATCCAGAAGGCATTATGAGTCACGTTAAAGGCTTAATCTAAAAAACAATTTATAGAGTAAGGTTTCCATACCTTGCTCTATAAATATTAGCCTGGGCGTTATTAATTTCTTATGTAAATGATAAATATGAATCAGTTTCACGACAAGTAAAGGTCAGAACTAAAAAAGCGGTGCAAAGAGTGCTGCGGTTTCCGCAGCAACGCGCACCAAGGCAGGGAAATTGACTGTTCAATGTGAGCAAATGTGGTCTTTTGTTGGCAATCGCAGTAGAGAAGGAGCTAGACAACTATGGCGATCGCTACCGCCAGTTTATCGGCAATGTGCGATCGCTTTTGAACCGATAACTAAGAATTTATGATCTATAAACATTAAAATAGGCACTACAGATATAGCTTTTCTTGTGCGCGAGTCGTTGCAACGTATAATTGTTTTTTATATCTAATAATTAGACTTGTCGGGAAATAAGAGAGAATAAAGAAAAGAAATTATACGGAATGGGATTTAAATAAGGAAAAGGTTTAGTCTGCGTTTTAATTTGATTGCTGCTATTTATAATTACGAACTTTGTCCAAGAGCAAAATAGTTGGCGATCGCTACTTTTGCAAGAGGTCTAATCTGTAATCCGAAAAAAAGTAGACCGCTATATAGGGCGATCGCAACTATGATATTAACTATAATGGGGATAGCAATATATTTAATCAGGCGAGGATTTTTAATAAAAGTTATCAGGGCTTTAAAAGGATAACTGGCATCGCTAAGAGTTTCAAATCCGCCTAATATTCTGCTTACAGTCTTTAACATTTAAATTAAGATCGAATAATATAGTAATTCTTATTTTAATAAAGTATGATTTAGAGCCTTAATTATGTTAGTTATTGAGTGATCTTGACTATAGTCGATCAGTTGATCGATAAAGAACCTAAGAATAGAGGTCGTTGTGTAATTCTTGGTCAATCAGTATCTCTTAACGCCATATCTTTATGAGTAACTGTATATGAATATTCTCATTCTCTGCTCTACTTTTCCCTATCCACCAGCTAAAGGCAGAAAACAGCTAAGAACATTTCATTTACTGCAATATCTTTATAGTCGCCATCAAGTTACCTTAGTGACTCGTCGTAGTGCAGAAGTTGGCGATCGAGAATTAGAAAATATGCAAAAACAGGTAAAAGAGCTAGTTACTTTTCCTGTAGCCAAAAATGTTGAACCCTTAAAATTGCTCGATAAAGCAAAACGTTTAGGGGTATTTATCCAGCAGCGAACACCACCTGATGTTTTAGATAATTATTCTCCTGTAATGGCAGATTGGATCAATGAAGCTGTTGCTCAAAACAAGTTTGAGGCGATCGCCTGCGAGGATAATAGCGATGAAGTTTATATTGACCCAAAATGGCATAAACAGTTAGGGGTAGTTCTAAATTTGCATTTTTCAGAATACAGCAAATATAAACAGCAACTGGCAACAGGAGACTCTAATAACGAAATTAAAGATCAAATCAATTTAGGATTGCGAAAACGCTATGAACAAAGTTATCTAGAAAAATTTAGCAAGATTGTCACGGTAACTAGCAAAGATAGGCTTATTGTTCGGGAGTTAGAGCCAGAATCTTCAGTAATCATGATTCCCAACGGCGTTGATTTGGACAAGTTTCCCTATCGAATTACCAACCAAGGAGGACAAAAAATTGTCTTTGTAGGTAAGATGGATAGCCCTGTAAATATCGATGCAGCCCGTTTTTTGGCACTAGAGGTATTTCCCGCCATTCGTCAACGCTATCCTGAAGCTGTCTTAGAGCTAGTAGGAGCAAATCCAGTGGCAGAGATTTTAGAATTAAAAAACTTACCAGGAATACTTGTAACGGGTGAAGTTAGCTCTGTTGTAGAATATCTGCATTGGGCAACTGTTTGCGTAATTCCCATTCGTCAGGGATATGGCTTGAGAAACCGCACCTTAGAAGCAATGGCAGCAGGAGTTCCCGTGGTGGGAAGCGATCGCGCTTTGGCAGAGTTCAAGGTTGATGGAGCAACTGTTCCCCTAAGAGCTATGCGGGCTAATACTTTAGAAGAATATATTTATGCCATTGGTCGCTTGTTTTCTGAACCTAAGCTACGAGAAAAGCTATCGGCAAATGCGCGATCGCTAGTCAAACAGGAATACACTTGGGATAAGGTAGGGCAAAAATACGAACAGGTTTTAATTAATGCTAGTAGTCAGTTAGACCAGTTAAAGCAGTAATATTATTCTATGATCCAGATTGTAATTGTTGGAGCAGGCCCGACTGGAGCGACGATGGCACTGCTATTAAGCAAAAAGGGAATTGCAGTCAAATTGGTTGAAGCCTCTCGTGATTTTAAGCGGTTGTTTCGCGGAGAAGGCTTAATGCCGAGCGGGTTAGATGCCCTAGAACAAATGAATCTATTAGGGCTTTTAGCAGAAGTTCCCCATCAAGCCATAGATGCCTGGGAATTTTTATTGTCTGGTCGAACTTTATTTCGAGTTGACGAACCGATAGAAACAAATGGCAAACACTGCACCACAGTAGTTTCTCAGCCTCACTTGTTGGCTGCAATTATTGAGCAAGCCGAAACATATCCCTCGTTTGAATTTATTCAAGGCGAACCTGTTCAGGATCTTTTATCTTCTTCAGGTAGGGTTTCTGGAGTTAAACTGGCTTCAGGTCAAGAAATAACCGCCGATTTAGTCATTGCGGGAGATGGGCGTAATTCTGTAATTAGAAAAAAAGCGGGTTTAAGTTTAACTAAGCTGCAAAATAATCTAGATATTCTTTGGTTTAAGTTGGATTCTGGCTCTTTCGCAAAATCAAAAAATATCTTTTATTCAATCTTGCAAGGGCGTGAGGGGTTTGGTTTATTTCGAGCATCATCAGGTCAGTTTCATATAGGTTGGGGATTGCACGCCGATGATAATTATGATTGGCAACAGGTAGACTGGAACGAAAAGTTAGCAGCCACTTCACCTCCCTGGCTAGCAGAACATATTTTAAAACATAGACAAAGTTTGACCAAGCCTATGTCATTGTCCGTTGTTGTTGGACGTTGCGATCGCTGGTCAATTCCAGGCTTACTTTTATTAGGAGATGCGGTTCATCCTATGTCTCCCATCCGCGCTCAGGGTATCAATATGGCGTTTAGAGACGTGATTGTTGCTGTTAACCATCTAGTTCCTTTGTTAACTCAAACATCAACCGATTTGAACAAAATTGATGCAACACTATCTCAGATTCAGCTAGAAAGAGAACCCGAAATTAGGCGTATTCAACAGCTACAGGCACAAGAAGTGGCACAAGCTGAATTATTGCGTAATAGTGCTTTTTTGCGTTGGGGTGCGAAAACCTTTACAACCATAATTCGTCCAGGCATCCGCGCATCATGGCTAAGAAGACAAAAGCAACTACGTCAGGGTGTAACTAAAGTACGCTTATTTGATAATTGATAATTGATAATTATCCAAAGCATACTTAATCCGAGCGCGAATAGCTGCTTCTGGTTCACTATCAATTAATTCTTGAAAAGCGATCGCAATTTTTGAGCGCAATTCTGGCTGAGTTTGGGACAAAGTATTGCTTAAAGCCTCTAAACCAACTACCGCAGCGTAGCGCACCACCCACTCGCCGTCTTTTGTAGCTAGAAGTAAAGTTTTTAGCACCTTTTGTTGAGCAGGGATAACCTCACTCTGGGATAGCTTTGACCAGAGAATACTGCCTAAGCCTTTTGCTGCTGCACGACGTACACTTTGAGAAAAATCAGAAACCGCAGCCTCTAGTAGTAAATCCAAAGCTGAAGGATCGCCAATACCTGCAAAGACTCTCGTTGCCCAAGCCCTTGCACCATAGTTGTATCCATCCAGGTTTTTGAGCAGATAAGGAACAACAGGTTCGCCAATTTGAATTAAACCATCTACCGCAGCCACTGCTGCACCAGGGTTATTGAACCCTAAAACTTCTACTAAAGTGGGTATAGCAGCTCGATCGCCAACTTCTGCCAAGTTTTCGACAGTTTCTAAGAGTAAATCGGCTGAGTCGGCTTTGTTTACCGCATTGATTAATTGTTGAACATCGGACATTGGCAAATTAAGGCTGGTTAAAATTTACAATCTGAGATCTGCTAAAAGCTAATTTTACTATTCTGAGCGTCCTAATACCGAGTTGCATTCAAACCTGTAATTTTTTCTTTGCGTCTTTGCGTCTTTGCGTCTTTGCGCGAGATAATCTTGTCTCTTTGAAAGCGACTTGGTATAGGTATATTAAGGCGATTTTAGTCACAACATTAAAAACCAAACCGCATAAATATGGAACATTTAACCTATAGATATATACTGACTTTTATAATAAATCTTTAAAAAGCGATGTGTCCTCGCGTCAAATCCCGCCCCAGCTCAACTCCTACACAAACCGCTAAACTGTGGATTCTTTTGATTGGCGTTAACCGATACCAAGATCGAAAAAACTTACCTTCGCTACAATATTCAGCTTTAGACTGTCAGGGATTAGGAGAAGCATTAACCGAGGCAACCGCTAGCTTTAGTGCCAAAGAAGTTATTATTCACCATGATTTTATTAGTCAGCGTCCCTGTATAGCGAACGTTCGGCGAAGTATCTTCCAGATTATTAATGCTGTACAAGCTGAAGACACTATTCTGTTTTATTTTTCAGGACACGGTATTTTAGAAGCGAGTAGCCAGCAGGTAGTCCTTTGTTTAGCCGATACCAATACAGATAAGCTATTAACTACAGGTTTACCATTAAATACTTTATTAAAACAATTAAGCAATTGTGCAGCCAGTCAGCAATTGGTTTGGCTAGATGCCTGTCATAGTGGCGGGATGACTCTAAGAGGCACATCGAAGATATCTTTGCCTAATCCCAGTACTCGCTTAGTTGAAGTTCTACGTCATAAGGCTGCTGAAAGTAAAGGCTTTTATGCTTTATTGTCCTGCGATCGCTCGCAACAGTCTTGGGAGTTTCCCGAATTAGGGCATGGGGTGTTTACCTACTATTTGATGCGCGGTTTACGAGGAGAAGCAGCCGACTCCCAAGGGATTATTGAAGCTGATGCTTTATATCAATATGTTTATCATCAAACTTTACGCTACATCGATAAGACTAACCAGCAGATACGCTTAATTAATCAACAAAAAAGCAATCGAGGCGAAAGCAGACTGCAATCTGAGTTTCCTTTGCAGACTCCCAAGCGCATTGTCGAAGGTTTTGGTAAGGTTGTACTAGGAAAGCGATCGCCAGTCAATTTAGAGATTAATCCTCGCCAAGCATTAGTCGTTGATGGTGGATTTAAGGCAAACTCGACGACTTTGGCTTTGAGTCAAATTTTACAAAGTGCTGGGGATTTTAAGCTGAGATACTTTCCTCAAACTAATGAATCTTGGTCATGGGTAAAAAATGCGATCGCAACTTGTTTGGATGCTAGAGCAAAGACTCAAGGGAAGGAAAAAATTAATACTGCTTTACTCTACTTACGAGGAGAAATATCAACCACCGCCACAGGGGAGTCATGGTTAGTATTGCAGAACGATATTCGCTTGTCTCGTTCTTGGTTAAGAAAAGTTCTCAAAGATTCTCGTGTTAACCAGCAAATAGTCATCCTTGATTGTCCTGGAGAGAATTCTTTAGCTAATTGGGTAGAAGATCTACAGCTTGAAGAATCGAGAGGGCAATGTTTAATTGCAGCCAATTCACCCTTAGGTAATTCTCAGCAGTTTGCCGAAGCAGTATTAGAAACGCTTCAAAATGCAGATCCTGACGCAGAATTAACTATTGCAGCCTTAATCGGTCAATTACAGTTAAGTTTGGCAGGAACAGGAATTGTGACTCAGGTGTGGCTATCGGGTACTCAGGGAGTAATTGATATCCTAGTAGCCCCCAAGGGAGTTAATGAGCATCAACAGTCATTAGACTTAGGTATCTGTCCCTATATGGGCTTAAAAGCTTTTGGTGAAGATACTGCCGAATACTTTTATGGTCGAGAAGCACTGGTGCAGAAAATGCTCAACCAAATTAATCATAAGCCAACTATGGCGGTGGTCGGTGCTTCAGGGAGTGGTAAATCTTCTGCCGTCCAGGCGGGATTAATGGCGCAACTGAGACAGGGTAAGCAAATTCCAGGTAGCGATCGCTGGTGGCTTGGTTGTTTTCGTCCTGGTAGCCAGCCTGTGCAAACTTTAGCTAAGTTATTGACTGATTCTAGTAGTAAAGAATCTCAAGCACAAGAACAACTACAAATTGAGGGATTGCTTTACCAAGGAGTAGAAGGATTTGTCTGTTGGCTAAGGACTCGTATCGAACCGATGGTATTACTGGTAATCGATCAGTTTGAGGAATTATTTACTCTAGCGGGGGAGAGAGAACGTCAAGAGTTTATCAAATTAATTTTAGGTGCAGTTAAATACGCAGGCGATCGCTTTAAGTTAGTTTTAACTATTCGTGCTGATTTTGTCGCTTCCTGTTTGGAAATACCCGAATTGGCACAAATATTGCAAAATAACAGTATTTTAGTACCGCCCTATCTCACAGAAGCCGATTATCGCCTTGCTATTGCCAAACCTGCCCAACAGGTAGGCTTACAGGTTGAATCGGGTTTAGTTGAAGTACTATTAAAAGATTTGGATCGTTCCGCAGGCGATTTACCCCTGCTACAGTTTGCTTTACAACAACTCTGGTCACATCGGCAGAACGGCAAATTAACCCTTCAGGCATATCAAGAATTGGCAGGAATTAAAGGTGCATTAGAAAAACAGGCACAGGCAGTATATGATAATCTCGATCCTCCATCTCAAGACTGTGCGCGCTGGATTTTTCTCAACCTAACTCAACTAGGAGAGGGTACAGAAGATACTCGCCGTCGAGTTGCCAAATCAGATTTAATCGTCGCCAAATACCCAGAAGCTTTAGTCAACAGAACTCTGCGCCTTCTCACTGATACCAAGCTGCTGGTAGTTAACCTAGATGATGGTAGCAACTTAGGACAAAGCCGTAGTGCAGCCGATCCTCCTGAAGACGACAAAATATTCCTCGAAGCCATGCGCCAAGAGGCAACAGTAGAAGTTGTCCATGAAATATTAATTCGTCATTGGTCAAGTCTGCGCTGGTGGTTAGAAGAAAATCGAGCTAGATTGCGATCGCAACGTCAAATCGAACAAGCAGCAATACTATGGCAACAAAAAGATTGCCAAGATGACTTTCTCTTGCGGGGTGTTCGTTTAGCTGAAGCAGAAGAAATATTTATTCAATACACCGATGAGTTATCAGATACTGCTAAAGAATATGTGGCTACCTGTATTGATGCCAGACTGGCAGAACAAAAAGAAACAAAAAGACGTTTACGTAAGGCACAAATAACGGCTGCTACATTAGGCATTTTAGGAATAGCTGCTGTTGCCTTTGGCGTTAGTGCCTATCGTCAGAAACTAATCACGCAAATTGAAAATATTAATAGTTTAAATTTCGTCGCCGAAGCACAATTATTATCTAATCAACAGTTAGAGTCCTTAACTACTAGTGTCAAAGCAGGAAAACAATTTAAGCAAATAAATAACTTAGGTAAAGCTTTAGTTGGTGAAAATAACTGGCAAGAAACTAAGACTAAAACTACCGCAACTCTTCAGCAGTCTATTTATGGCACTCAAGAACTAAATCGCCTTGAAGGTTATAGTCAAGCAGTAAATGCAGTTACTGTAAGTGATAATGGTGAACTAATTGCTACTGCAAGTGATGACCAAAGTGTTGAAATTTGGAATAAAAAGGGTAAATTGCTTAAAACTTTTACTCAAAAAGAAGCGCAAGCAAATCCTAGTTTTTGGAGTCAAAATAAGATTTACAATCCTAGTTTAGAATCAAAAAATATTTCTACTAAAAAGAGTAATTACTTAGTTAGTATCAAAGATGAAACAGTAGTTGAGCTTAGGTCAAAATTTGACAGTCAACTGATTAACTCTTACTCTCATCAAGCACCAGTCAATAGCGTCAGTATTAGTCCAGATAATAAATTAATAGCAACCGCAACTATTGATGGCAAAATAAATATCTGGAGTAAAGAGGGGATTTTGCAACAGATTCTAAATGGACATATCGGAAAAGTTTTAAATGTTAAGTTTATTCCTAGCAAAGAAAAAGATAGCTATAAACTGATCTCAGCAGGTATTGATAAAACCGTTAGAATTTGGCAGATTTTTAATCGTTATGGAAACAAAAAAGAGATAATATATAGCGTTGCAACATCTCCAAATCCTGATAATTATGCTGCTGTTAATGGAAATGGCGAAATTGAAATTTGGCACGGAAATTCAGATGGTACACAAAAACAAATTCGTATTTTTAAGGGATCTAAAGATACTATTTCGCAAATTCAATATAGTCCTGATGGCAAGTTAATAGCTTCTGCTGGTTGGGACAAAACTATCAAACTTTGGAATGCGAAAAGTGGCAGGTTAGTTAATACTTTGAGACACAAAGACGGAGTAAATAGTATTGCTTTTAGTCCTGATGGTCAGACTTTGGTTTCTGGTAGTGAAGATAAAACTATCAAGATTTGGAACATAATAAATAAACCAAAACTAATTAAAACTCTAACAGGACATACTGATAGTATTAAAGCTGTTGCTGTTAGTCCTGACGGCAAATTAATTGCTTCGGCTGGTTATGATAACACCATTAAACTATGGTCGATCGCAGGAAAATTATTACAAACTATTAATGCACACAAGCTAGCGATTACTTCCTTAGCATTTGCTGCCGATAGTAAAACCCTAGCTTCTGCAAGTTGGGACAATACGGTCAAGCTTTGGTCAATCGAAGATGCAGGAAAAAGCAGCAAGTTACTACATACTTTAACGGGACATCAAGACGGGGTAACTACCATTAGCTTTAATACCGATGGTACAGTTTTAGCATCGGGAAGTGGCGATCGCAACATTAAACTCTGGAATACCAAAACAGGCGAGTTAATTAAAACTCTGCGGGGACATACTAGCCAAATAAATAGCTTGGCTTTTAGTAGCGACGATCGATCTATTATTAGTGGTGAAGAACAACAGGGTTTATTTTGGTGGAATTTAAATCTAGATAATCTTTTGACTCAAGGATGCGATCGCTTGTCTGATTATCTCTCAACTAATCCTAATGTTAAACCAAGTGACAAGAAGCTTTGCCAATAAATACAAACTATAGTCGTACAAAGTTAGATTAGGACACATACGCTATCTGCTCAAAAGTAACAAGTAGCAAGTAGCGCAGCCTGGAGGCTGCCGACGTTGCTCCGCAACGGCGAGACGCTCCAGCGTCTGCAAATAAACAATTTGGAAATGTCTTAACGTTGATACGTATTGCTATACTTTTAATCTAAGTAGATCGGTGTAATTAAATATAAAACGGTGATGATAGGTAGTAGGTGGTGGGTAGTAGGGAAAATTTAAACTTTGACATCTTATAAATTATTTCACTCACCTGTTTATCACGTAAAATCTTCATCCAAATCAAAGTATTAATCAATTAACATAACTTTTACTTCCTTCCCTTCACTAATTAACTTTTGATCGACAGGCGCGATCGCCAGACCATTAGTCTGTGCCAAATTAATTAAGTTACCCGAACTATGGCTACCACCAGCTAAAGCAAATTCATATTTGCCCTCGACTAAATGTAATTGTCCCCAGAAATAGGTTTCTCGTTTACCAGTAGCTTTCAAATCGTGGCGGGTAATAGCGTTAACAAACTTCGGTTGATAATTATTTTGTCCCGATAGTTTTTTTAGTGCAGGCTGGACAAAACGCCAGCAGCTAACTAATGCCGAGACAGGATTACCTGGGATGCCAAAATAGAGACAGTTGTTATCATTAAAGGTAGCTACAGTTAGAGGCTTACCTGGTTTGACCGCTACGCTGCGGATATGTAGTGTTCCGCCTAATTCTGCCAAAATACGATCTACATAATCATAATCGCCAACGGATACGCCTCCAGTGGATAAAACTATATCTGCTGATTCTATAGCTTGGGCGATCGCGTTTTTCAAAGCTTTTGGCTGATCCTTTACTATACCTAACTTAATAGGAATACCACCATTACTTGCCACAAAGCTTGCTAGAGCATACTGATTAGAATCTACAATTTGTCCTGGCTGAAGAGTTTGTTCGGGGGTGACTAACTCATCTCCTGTAGACAATATCGCTACGCGGGGACGACGATAAACAGATAGTTCAGTGCATTGTGCAGTTGCTAATACGGCAATTTCGGCTGCGCCAATTTTAATTCCCGCTGCTAATATTGGTGTCCCAGCCTGATAAAATGCTCCCTTGTGTCGCACAAACTCTTCAGGTTCGGGTGCAGCTAAGATAGTAACTCGATCCGCTTCTCTTTGGGTATTTTCTTGAATTACAATGGTATCAGTTCCTTGAGGCAGCATTGCTCCAGTAAAGATACGAGCAGCCTGTCCTGGCTTGATATCTACTCCAGGGCGATCGCCTGCGGCAATTTCGGTGACGACATCTAAGTATATAGGATTCTTTTCAGCACAGGTTTTCACATCTTCATAACGTACTGCATAGCCATCCATTGCCGAATTATCCCAGTGAGGAAAATCTAATTTTCCGACAATAGGTTTAGCTATAATTCTTCCCTGAGCATTTTCGAGACTAACTATTTCACTGTTTCTGGCGGTATCTAGAACCTGAACTAATTTGAGAATAATATCTTCGGCTTCTCTAACAGATAACATAAAACAATAAAGCTTAGAGTCCCAAAGGACTTGTGTGCATGGAGTCAGCAAAACAATACAATTGAAAGAGGAAGTCTCCCGACTGGATATCTATGAAGCTTTCTCTAGTTCAAACTTAAGCAAATTATAGCAATGAGCAACATACAGATAGAATCAGACCTTAAAGAAATCCTCAACAAGCTTGAGCAAAAGCTCGATCATATCGATAACAAGTTTGAACAAAAGCTCGATCGCATACAAAAAGATGTTACAGATATAAATCTGAGATTAACTAAGGTAGAGACTAAACTAGACAGCACGGTTGAAGATATCAAGGAAATTAAAGGCTCACAAAAAGCGCAGATTTGGACATTGATTGGAGTTTTAATTACTGCCGTTGGTGGCTTTGTTGTGGCGGTGGGACGTTCTGTGCTTTCATTTAATCCTTAAATTTTTTTAAGGCATGGGTAGATTATTCTTTATAAAAACAAACTATCTTAAATCATGTATGACGATAACCGACTTTATAAGCCTGATTATAAGAAATATCCTAAAGTTCCGATAGATAGACGAGTATGGGCATTTGCGATCGACTTTCTGAGCATTTGGTTTATTAGCTCCTTTTTTGCCTCAAATCTGTATATTCAGTGGCTAGTATTTCTAACCCTTTGGTTGATTATGCGAGTGCCGATCGTGGAAAAAAATAAAGGTCAAAGCCTGGGCAAATGGGCATTTGATATTAAAGTCATCGATCCGCGCTTTAATCGAGTCCCCGATTTGATGAACTTATCCAAACGAGAGATAATGGTAGGCGTGTTTGCAGCTTTGGCGATCGCAGGATTACAAAATTTTACCAACGGTTTGTCTGTACTGCTCTTACTGAGTCCTTTGGCGATCGATTGTTCCATATCCTTACTAGATGAAGAGGCGAACTTAGCTGGGCATGACCGAGTGGCACAGACTTTTATGGTACAAACAGAAAGAGGTTTTTCTCTAGACTTAAGACTAAAAAAAATATTTGGTCAAATTCAGCGGAGTATGCGAAAATAGTAAGCTGCGTGTCAATACCGCGATTAGAGATGCTTTCTGACCGTTGGTCAGTATGTGAGTAAACATAACAATATATAAATAGATAATCCCTGAGCAAAAATCATGGCAAGCAAGAAAGGCGTTCGGATAGTTATTACTTTAGAATGCACTGAGTGTCGCACCAATACCAATAAGCGATCGCCTGGTGTATCGAGATATACCACAACCAAAAACCGTCGCAACACTACAGGCAGAATGGAATTGAAAAAATTCTGTACTCATTGCAACACCCACACTGTTCACAAAGAAATTAAGTAGAAATCAAGTAATTTCTCAAAACTAGTTCAACTGAATAACTTATTGAATCATCATGGCATATTATCGTAAACGTCTTTCTCCAATTAAACCTAGCGATCCTATCGATTATAAGGATATAGAATTGCTGCGCAAATTTATCACTGAAAGAGGCAAAATTTTGCCCCGTCGGATCACTGGTTTGACCGCACAACAGCAAAGAGATTTAACTGTAGCGGTAAAAAGAGCCAGAGCGATCGCTTTATTACCTTTTGTAAATGCAGAAGGTTAAATAACCCTTGTTTTTGCAGTTCAACGGCAATAAAGAGTCAGCGAAAAGTAAACCAAAGCAAGTAAAATAGAGTTTACTGTCGTAATCAAGTACAAAGCTGGTGGAACAAGGAAAGCTGATTGAATTCAGAGTGCAGGGAGAACGTCGTCTTGCAGTTGCCGAAAGACCAGAAGGAAAAAAGGATTGGATCGTAGTTGATGCAGGGGGACAATCTCACAAGATACGTCCCCAAAGAGTTGATTACACCGTAGAAGGGGTTGTTTGTGAACCTACGGAGATCCCCAGCTTTTTAGCAGAAGTTGAATCTTATTTAGACCCTGATAGTCTAGAGGTAGCCTGGGAAGTATTAATCGAAGATAGCAGCACCGTTACTCCACAGCAAATGGCGGAACTGTTGTTTTCCGAGCAAAGTCCAGCACCTTGTTATGCTGCTCACTCTCTTTTGAGTCAAGACAAAATATATTTCAAGCAAAAAGGCGATTACTACGAACCTAGACCAGAATCTCAGGTTGAAGAGATTAAGCATCAGCTAGAGGTTCAAGCACAAAAGGAGCGTCAGAAAGAAGAATTTATTACCCATATCAAAGAAGCTCTAGAAGGAAAAGAAATTGAATGGAGTGAAAGCGATCGCCTTCGCCTAGAATCTATCGAAAAACTGGCACTGCAAGCTGATAATGCCTCAAAAGCTGTCCAAGAAATGCTTAAAGAAGTTGGCAAAAATTATGATGCCCAGGCAGCTTTTCAACTGTTAGTGGATATAGGATGGTGGAGTGAGCATGAAAATTTATTTTTGCGTCGCAGTTCTTATCCGATAAACTTCTCCAAAAAGGTGCTTGATGTGGTGCATCCTCGTCTTCAATTAGATCCTGCCGAAGCCGACGACAATCGTTTAGATTTGACTTACCTCAAAGTTTGTACCATTGATGATGAAAGCACCACTGAAATTGATGATGGTCTGAGCATTGAATATTTAGATAACGGTACAGCCAAAATTTGGGTTCATATTGCCGACCCGACTCGCTTAATTGAGCCAGAAGATGAACTAGATTTGGAGGCTCGTCGCCGTAGCACTAGCCTTTATCTGCCTACAGGCATGGTTTCTATGTTCCCGACGGAGCTAGCAACAGGACCAATGAGCTTGGTAGAAGGACAAGTGTGCTGCGCTCTCAGTTTTGGCGTAGTCCTCGATAAAGCAGGAGGGATTCAAGAATATGAAATTCATCCAAGTCTAATTAAACCCACTTATCGTCTCACCTACGATGATGTGGATGAGATGTTGCAGCTAGGAATACAAAATGAACCTGAAATTCCCGATTTGGCTCAAAAGTCCCAGTTAAGACGAGAATGGCGCAAATCTCAAGGCTCAATTCAAATCAAGATGCCAGAGTCGGTGATCAAAGTCAAAGATAACGAAGAAGTAACCATTGAACTGATTGATAGCTCTCCCTCGCGCCAGCTAGTTGCGGAAATGATGATCCTAGCAGGTCAGATTGGCGGAAAATATGGAACAGAGCATAACTTGCCTTTGCCCTACAGAGGTCAGCCACAGCCCGAATTACCCTCAGAAGAAGAGTTACTCCAACTTCCTCCTGGACCAACTCGCTTTTGTGCTTTACGTAGCTGTATGCCCCGCAGCGAGATGAGTATGTCGCCGATTCGTCATGCTAGTTTAGGTTTAGATAGTTATGTCCAGGTAACGTCGCCGATCCGCCGTTATACCGACCTTTTGGCGCATTTTCAAATCAAGGCACATTTAAGGGGCGAAGAATTACCTTTTTCACGGGAAGATCTACAGGAGATTGTCTACAGCGTTAGCAGTTCATCCTATGAAGCAACTTTAGTAGAGCGTCAAACTAACCGCTACTGGGGATTAGAATACCTGCGACGTAACGCCGAATGCGTCTGGGATGTATTAGTTTTGCGCTGGCTAAGGGAAGATGAAAACTTAGGTCTGGTTTTGATTGAAGATCTGGGTATGGAATTGCCCCATCGCTTCGATCGCCCTGTAGCTTTAGGCGATCGCCTAGAAATGCAGGTGACTCGTGCCGATCCTCAACGAGATGAAGTACGATTTAGAGAGATAACTGAAGCAGAAATTCAGGCAACGTCGTCTTAATTTAGGGACTGACTAGAAATGAACATACTTGAAAGCTTGAAGATGGCGACTTCTACTCTGGTTGCCAATAAAATGCGTAGTAGTTTGACCATGTTGGGCATTATTATTGGCAACGCTTCGGTAATTGCCATGGTAGGAGTAGGACAAGGGGCGAAAAATCTAGCTTCAGAACAGTTTGAATCCCTTGGTCCTAACGTTCTGTTTATCGCCCCAGGATCGCAAGAAAACAGACGCACTACTTTTAGCCAACCAAAAACTCTAGTTTGGGATGACGCGATCGCCATCGCCGACCAAGTACCAAGCGTTAAAGAAGTTGCTCCCCAAATTAGTGCCAATAGCCTAATTACCTATCGTAATCGTAATAGCAGCGAACAGGTAATAGGTACAACCCCTGAATATTTGACGGTCAGAAGTTTTGAGGTAGATCGAGGCAGATTCTTTGGTGATGAAGATGTCAAGCGCAATCAGCGAGTAGTAGTTTTAGGTTCAGAAATAGCCGAGAAGTTCTTTCCTCACCAAAATCCATTAGGGAAAAAGATTAGAGTCAAAGACATTAACCTAGAGGTGATTGGAGTCTTAGAAGCTAAGGGGGCATTTTTGGGTAGCAATCAAGATCGCACAGTATATGTTCCTCTGACCACGATGGCGAGTCAAATTGTCGGCGATACTTCTCCCTATGGGACTCAGGTAAGCGTTATTTCCATTGCTGCTAAGGATGAAGATAGTATTCGTGCTGCCAAGCTACAAATTGAAAATCTTTTACGGTTGCGTCACAAAATTACTGGTCAAGATGATTTTAGCGTCAATACTCAAAAAGACGTATTACAGATTGTGGATACCATTACCAGTGGTTTAACCGTTTTGTTAGCAGCAACTGCCGGTATCTCTTTGCTAGTCGGTGGCATTGGGGTAATGAATATTATGCTGGTGGCGGTAACAGAAAGGACAAAAGAAATTGGTTTGCGTAAAGCGATCGGTGCCAAGGAAGGAGATATTTTGTGGCAGTTTTTGATCGAAGCAACAATTCTTTCGGCAGCAGGAGGCGCGATCGGTACTGTAGTTGGTGTTACAGGAATTGTTTTGGTGGGTACATTTTCTCCCCTGGCACCAACTATTTCTCCAGTAGCTATTGTAATGGCTGTAGGAGTTTCGGGAATAATTGGTCTTTCTTTTGGAGTTTTTCCTGCTAGGGCAGCAGCCAAGCTCGATCCGATAGTTGCTTTAAGAAGTATTTAAAGAATTTCTAAGTAATAGGTCGATCATCTACTACTAAGCTTATAAATTAGGACTTATTAGCTCCTTCGGAGCTAAAGTAGCAAGTAACGAGTAGCAAGTAAGATAAAGCTCCGAAGTTGGCATAAAGCCGAGGGCGCGTCGCCTGAATTTATTTCAGGCGTTTATGTCGCCCGTTCTTCATTTATGAAGAAGAAAATAAAACACATTTCTTTGTTTCAACAAGTCGGTTCTATATGCTGCTTACAAAGCAGCATATCCCGACTTCAATCCTCTTATTTTAACAAGAGGTAAAATTGCTACAAGCTACTTGCGTTTCACGCTACTTGTGAAGCAACGATATCAATCTCGCCCCCTGCCCCCAACTCGCGCATTCCCTAGCTAGGGAACGCACCTTATGGTGAAACATTATTTATTTCGACCCGCTTTGTCCAAAACAGGACAGACAGGCAAGCTGGATAATAATACAATGGGATTAAATTATGATACTCAAGGGAAAACAATTGAGCTTAAAGGAGTAGTGACTAATATTACCGAACACAAACTGGCTTCACGGAGAAATAGGCAGGTTACTATTCAAAATCAGCCGCAAAACACATCTCAATACTTTGAAAAGCTAGAGACTTATCTTAGTTCAATTCCCTATTACCTTTTTGTAGTAAACGTATCCACCAAGACTATTTCCTTTATAAATAAGACTTTAGCAAAAAGTTTGGGCTTAGTCGATCGTAATGTTACAAAAGGTAAAGCGATCGACGAATGTTTTTCGCCAGAATATACTCGTCAAATAATTTGGCAACAGCAACAGGTGTTGACCTATGGCAAGGTGCTTCATTTGCAAGAAGAGGTAAAGCTTGCCGATGGGGTTCACTATTTTGATACTACCGTAACGCCGATCGAGAATGATGAGGGAGAAATATATGCACTACTTCATACCCTTAATGATGTTCAAAATATGGCTGCTACTCAAAAAGCCCTTTCCCAGCGTAGTCTTCAGCTAGAGGCTGCTAATAGGGAATTAGAATCTTTTTCCTATTCTGTATCTCACGATTTACAATCACCCCTGAGAATTATTAATGGCTTTAGCCAGGTACTGTGGTCAACGTGCCAGCCTAATATGGACGATCGCGCTAGACACTATTTATCAAGGATTCAAGCCAATAGTCACAAGATGAGTGATTTGATTGACGCTTTATTGGAGTTGTCTAGGGTAACTCGCAGCGAAATGAAGTCGATTGAGGTCAACCTAAGTCAGATTGCCCAAAATATCATCGAAGAGTTGCAAACACAAGATCCCGACCGCCAGGTAGAAATAAAAATTGCTCCCGATCTCAAGGCAGAAGGAGATCCGCAATTACTTAGAATTGTCTTAGATAATTTGCTGCATAATGCCTGGAAATATACCTCAAAGCGATCGCTGGCAAAAATTGAATTTGATGCTTCAACTGCCAATGGAGAACAGTCAGCTTTCTACGTGCGGGACAATGGTGCGGGCTTTGATCGAGAATATGCCGATAAGCTATTTACTGCTTTTCAACGACTCCATAGTCAAGCAGAATTTCCTGGTACAGGCATCGGTTTAGCTACGGTACAGCGCATTATTTATCGTCATGGGGGCAAGGTCTGGGCAGAAGGAGAATGCGATCGCGGGACAACAATTTATTTTTGTCTATAGAGACAAGGCATGCCTTGTCTATATGATTAATTATTGTTAGTTGTCAATCATAAAAACAATCATCGCGCCAATTACGAGGATTATTAATTACATATTCAGCAATTTGTAAATAAGATTGTTCATTCCGAATAATATGGTCGTGAAATCGAGATTGCCAGTAAAAATCAAACCCTAACCGATGTGCATGTTTCGTTACCGCCGATTTGTATCCGCCGACAATTGATGAAATGGTATTTTTTCCCTGATTTTGAAACCGATCGCCACCAATAGGATTCGTTTTGGCATTGGTGGTATTGGCAACGTTATTTGTCGTAGAGACAAGGCATGCCTTGTCTCTACCAAGATGATGGAGATTATTCAAAATTAAAATACCGTGGATATGGTTCGGCATCACCACAAATTCTGCCAATTCAACATTTTTCCCATGATTTTTAATTTCGTACCACAACACATCCGCCAAAATTCCGACATGAGATAACATCATTTTGCCTTTGACAATCTCTCCGAAAAAACGTCGGCGATCGCTAGTACAAATAGTAATAAAATACATTCCATTTGAGCCATAATCCCAAGATTGTAAGCGAGCCGAAGGAATGCGATATTTTCCTCTAAATTTCTCTTCGTTCACTGCAAAACCTTCTTTTCTAGCTTCAATACGAACTCAGGTTATTTAATTTCTTATATCGACCCAATGCCTGTAAGGGAAAATATTGTTGATAAAGATGATATTTCAAATAAAAGTGGCAGGGAAAACCAGTACCTGTAAACTGATCCTCGTCCCAAGTACCATCTGAGCGTTGTGTTTGCAATAGATATGCTATTCCTTGAGCAATGGCTGACTGTGCTATAAATTGGCTTGCTTCTGCTGCTGCTATCAAACCAATTAATGCCCAGGCTGTTTGCGAAGCGGTACTAATTCCAATACCTTTTAAGCTAGGATCGTTATAACTAGCACAGGTTTCACCCCATCCACCGTCGGCATTTTGACAGCTAACTAACCAGGCTGCACCTTTTTGGATTTGGAACCTAGATTGGGTAGGTGCAATGAGACTTAGGGCAGATAAGACTCCGCTTGTACCGTAGATATAATTGACTCCCCAACGTCCAAACCAGCTACCGTCAGTTTCTTGTTCTTTAATTAAATAAGCGATCGCTTTTTGAATGCGTTGTTCATCCATCGATAGACTGCATTCTCCCAGCATCTCTAATACCCTGGCAGTCACATCAGCAGTATTAGGATCGATCATGGCTTTTAAGTCGCCATAGGGAATTAGGTTAATCCAGTCTTGGTCGTTATCAAGATCGAAAGCTGCCCAGCCTCCAGGTTTACACTGCATAGTTGCTATCCAGTTAAGACAACGGGCGATCGCTTTTTGTTTCTGTGCTTCATTAGTAAGCTTGACTTGAGATAAGCCCATGACTACCACTGCCGAATCGTCTAGGTCGGGATAAAAGCGATTATCAAATTCAAATGCCCAGCCACCAGGGGTTATATCTTTGTTTTTTACTGCCCAATCGCCATAATCTAAAATTTGCTTGTCTAGTAACCATTCTCCTGCCTTGACTAAAGCTGGATGGTCGGGGGCAATTCCTGACTCTACCAAAGCTCGTAAACACCAGGCGGTGTCCCACACAGGAGAAATACAGGGCTGAAGACGATAACTGTTTTCCGTTTCTATGGCAAAATTATCAACGGCGGTCAAACCTCGCTGAATAACTGGGTCGTTGACATCATAATTTAGAGTGCGTAAAGCTAAAAGAGAGTTAAGCATAGCGGGAATAATTCCGCCCCAGTCGCCAGTCGCCTCTTGTCTGGCTAAGATCCATTTTTCCGCAGCAGCAATTCCTTCTTCGCGCCAAGGTACTAAATTTAAATTCTCAGCCAGTTTAAAAGCATTATCTAAAGTTAAGAATATATCCGTCCAGTCGTTGCTGCGGGGTAATTCGTAACGTACATTAGTGATTCCCTCAGCATATAGTTCATCTAAGTTAAGCGAATTATCCAGATTAAATATAGGCTTGCGATCAAAGACAATTAACAAAGGTACGGTGCTACCCCTTGCCCAGCTAGACATTTCATAGATCGTGAAGGGAGATTGTTCTGGCAAAAGCATAATCCAAGGGGGAATTGAGGGTAAACCCTGCCAGCCATAACAACCAATCAAAGCCAGGTGTAGCTTGGTAAAGATACGAGTTTGGCTAATGCCACCCTGCTGTAAGATAAATCGCTTGGCTTTGACTAAAGTGGGATCGGCTGCCGATACGCTCAACAAACGCAGTGCCATATATGCTTCTACCGAAGTAGAAAGATCGCCCCCATCACCATAATATAGTTCCCAACCACCATGCTCGC
Organism: Waterburya sp.; assembly: GCA_965218345.1. Lineage (GTDB taxonomy): Bacteria > Cyanobacteriota > Cyanobacteriia > Cyanobacteriales > Xenococcaceae > Waterburya. Next base: position 774,444 of record CBDCKS010000002.1, on the reverse strand, counting down.
CCTGTTGCGATCGCAAATATTTCTCGGCTTTAGCTAAGGGTATAGTTCGATCTGTCTGCCAAATCTTATGCAGCAAGACAACTTCAGAGGTAATACTAACGTTGGACTCCAATTCTCCCCACCAATAACCCTCTGAATGCTGAAGAGCAAGTAAATGAGCTTGACTACGAGCGATCGCCTGTTCTAACTTTGGCTTGCTTACCTGATTTTCTTCTGAGGCTACCATTTTATTAAACAACTACTACACACCTTAAACTTTAGAAAAAGTAACACACATTTGAGCTAAGTTTCTGATCGGGATGTAGAGAAATTAAAGGTTTTTAAGACTACCGATAATTTATCTGAATTTAATTTCTATGAGGAAGAATAAGCCAATCGAAATTACAAAACAATTTTACTCGCATTTAATACATGAGTAAGCTAGGGAGGCTCTATAATCAGTAATCAGTGAGAGAATCAAAAAATTAAACAGAATGACCGTAGTTGTCTTTGGCAGTATCAATTTAGATTTAGTTATAGAAGTTCCTCGTCTACCCGTGAAAGGAGAGACAGTAATAGGCGATCGCTTTTTTGCCGTTGCGGGAGGCAAAGGAGCTAATCAAGCAGTAGCTATAGCTAAATTAGGCATACCTGTAAGCCTTGTTGGTCAAGTTGGTGAAGATAGCTTTGGTCAAACCCTAATTGCAGGTTTGCAAGCCGAAGGAGTAAACGCTAGCGGTATTACCATCAATCCCCATACCTATTCTGGAATTGCCTCAATCATAGTCGATTCTACAGGAGCTAACACCATTGCTTGTGCAGGAGGAGCAAATAACCTAGTTAGAGAAAAGGAGTTAAAGCAATTCAAACTTTTACTTCCTCAAGCAAAAATAGTGCTTTTAGAACTAGGAATTCCCCTTGCTACAGTTTTGATAGCAGCTAGGGAGGCAAAAGCTAACAATTGCTGCCTAATTCTCGATCCTGCTCCCATAGCATCTGAATTACCAGAAGAACTGTATAGCCTGATCGATATCATTACTCCTAATGAGGTAGAGGCAAGTCAGTTAGTTGGTTTTACTGTAGATGGAGTAACTACCGCCAGACAAGCAGCATCTTTCCTGCATCAAATGGGAGTAAAAAACGTCATTATAACTTTAGGCAACCAAGGCTGTTTATACAGCAATGAGTCAGAGAATTTTTGGATTAAGCCTATTCCCGTATCTGTAGTGGATACAGTTGCAGCAGGAGACGCTTTTAATGGCGCACTAGCCGTTGCTTTAGCTTTGGGCAAGTCTTTGAAAGAAGCAGTGCAGTGGGGAACAGTAGGAGGTGCTTTAGCCGTTACTAGAAACGGTGGGCAATCTTCTCTGCCAAGCAAAGATAATTTCCAGCAATTACTTAATCAACAAATATTGCTGGAATAAAGGGTCGTTGCCGATTTAGGCGGTCGGCTTATAAATAATTTTGCCATTAATATATTCCCGAACAGGTTTTCCTTCTGGGAACAAAAGAAATTCATCTAGATTTATCGCTTTACTAATATAGCAGTCGAAGTAAAGGTTAAGACGGTAAATAATTATCTCGCGCAAAGAGGTTAGAAGATGTCCTAATCTTTAAATCCTGCTTGGCGGGATAATTTCAGTGTAACAAAACGATTTTATCATTTGTGAGTGAGAAGACCCCATCTTCAGCGTAGCAAGATGGGGATGATAACGAACTGAACAGCGAAGAACAGAGGACTGAGTATCTTCCGCTTAATATCAACTCTATACCTTTTGTGCTGACTATCGTAGCATAAAGACATGATAGTTCTTGAGTATAAATTAAAGGGAAAACAAAATCAGTTTCGGGCAATTGACGAAGCAATTCGTACTGGTCAATTTCTCCGCAACAAAGCTTTGCGCTATTGGATGGATCGTCGAGGAGTAAATAAATACGACCTTAATAAGTACTCCGCCATTGTAGCTAAAGAGTTTGATTTTGCTAACAAACTTAATTCTACTGCAAGACAGTCATCAGCCGAACGAGCCTGGGCTGGCATATCTAGATTCTACAAAAACTGTAGGGAGAATAAGCCAGGTAAAAAAGCGGATGCGACCCCGCGTCGACGTAAGGCGCAAGGGAACGCGCACCAAGCAGGCTATCCCAAGTTCGTGCGACATTCTCGTTCTGTGGAGTATAAAAAGTCTGGTTGGAAACTAGATTCAATAACCAAAAAACATATTACTTTTACCGATAAAAACAACATTGGACGGTTAAAGCTAGTAGGTTCGAGAGATATCTATTTCTACCAACCAGAACAGATTCAAAGAGCGAGGCTGATTCGACGTGCTGATGGCTATTATGTTCAGTTCTGTATCTCAATTGAGATCAAAGAAGAGGTACAGCCATCAGGTAAAGCAGTCGGTCTGGACATGGGATTACAATTTTTCTTAACTGATTCATTTGGTAATACTGAAGAAAATCCCAGGTTTTACCGTAAAGGAGAAAAGAAGCTTAATCGCTTGAATCGAAGCAAGTCGCTTAAATACTCTAAGGAGAGAAAAAGAAGCAAACTCATTCAGTCAAACAACTATCATAAAGCCAGAAAAAGGTACGCCTTGGCACATTTAAAAGTAAGTAGACAGCGTAAAGACCATGCCGTGAAACTAGCAAGGTGCGTCTGTACATCTAACGATTGTATTGTCTATGAAGATTTAAAAGTGAGAAACCTGGTTAAAAATAGTAAGTTGGCAAAGAGTATAACTGATGCTGGATGGACACAATTTCGTTCGTGGATAGAGTATTACGGCTGGAAAATGGGCAAAATAACTATTGCTGTTCCTCCACACTTCACAAGTCAAGATTGTCCAAAATGTGAAAAAAGAGTTAAAAAATCACTATCCACAAGGACTCACATCTGCGAGTGTGAGTGTACCTTGCCACGTGACCATGCAGCAGCAATCAATATACTCAAAAAGGGTTTAAATACCGTAGGGCATACGGGAATCTACGCTTGGGGAGATTTGCCCTCTTGGGCAGTTGGGGCAACCCTGCTGTCTAACGGCGAGTCGTTGAACCAAGAGTCTCCACCTTAAAGCGACGCAAAGAGCTAAGGTGCGAGAGTGTCAATGTCCTTGATTTGATCTAAAATTACTTTTCTGAGGACTTTTGCTAAATATAAATCAAATGACAGATAAATCGCCGATTCCCGTAGTTGTTAATGGTGCTTTGGGTCAAATGGGCAGAGAGGTAATCAAAGCTGTATCTCAGGCTGAGGATATGATGTTAGTCGGCGCAGTAGATCTTAATCCTGATTATTTGGGTCAAGATATAGGCGAAATTGTTGGTATAGGTGCGTTAGAAGTTCCTATTCTCAATGATTTGCAGAGCGTTTTGGTCTTAGCCACTCAAGAAAAAGTACAGGGGGTAATGGTCGATTTTACTCATCCTGATAGCGTTTATGAAAATACTCGCAGCGCGATCGCCTATGGAGTGCGCCCAGTTGTGGGGACTACAGGTTTAACAGACAAACAATTACAAGATCTTACTGAGTTTGCCGACAAAGCCAGTACAGGCACACTAATTATTCCTAATTTTTCTATTGGTATGGTCTTGCTTCAGCAAGCAGCGATCGCCGCCTCTAAATATTTTGACCACGTAGAAATTATTGAACTGCATCACGATCGCAAAGCCGATGCCCCTAGTGGTACAGCGATCAAAACCGCTCAAATGATTGGGGAAATGGGCAAAGCTTATAATCCGCCCAAAGTTGAATCGAAAGAGACTATGGCTGGTGCTAGAGGTGGCACAGCAGACGGCAATATTCCTATTCATAGTATTCGCTTACCTGGTTTGATTGCCCATCAAGAAGTGTTGTTTGGTGCGTCAGGAGAACTTTACACTCTGCGTCACGATACCAGCGATCGCCTGTGCTATATGCCAGGGGTGTTACTGGCAATTCGCAAGGTGACTGAACTGGCTTCTTTAGTATATGGTTTAGAAAAAATAGTATAGCCTTGATTTAAATCTAGTTAAGAATTCCTTATGCTTAAGCCCATAACCAGGGAAAAAATGGAACAGTTAATTCCCTTGATTGCTACAGGAGAACAATATAAATATTACTGGGGTAAATGGTCAGATGTCTTAAATAGGGTGCTGATCTCAGTAGTAGCAATAGTTGTAGTTTTAATTTTCGGCTTGCTATTGGGAGATCAAGGACAAGCCTTGATTTTGCTGTTGGGTGGTGCTGCTTCTCTATATTGGTTATGGTTTCCCGTATATCAGGCAAGTTTGCGTAATTCTGCCAACCGACGCTTCAAATACGCTGGTTTTTGGCGTGGTAAAGTTCTGGATGTTTTTTTGACGGAGGAATTAATTGGTGAAGAGGAAACAGTTAACCAAAGAGGTGAACTAGTAATTATTGAAAATCGCGAACGCTGGATAAACCTAGTCTTGGGGGATAAAACAGGGTTTGAAGTCGAAGTTCAAGCACCTTTACAGCGGATCTATAAAGGCATAAAACCTGGAGAAACCGTTGAGTTATTAGTGCTGTCCAATCAGCCAGATTTAGGTCGTATCAATAAGATTTCTGATGCCTATATTCCTAGACAAAATCTTTGGGTAGGACAATATCCTTATATCCAAAGAGATGTTTTTACTGAGGTTAGCCGTCAGTTAGGCGGTGTAACTCCTACAAGAGTAGACAAAAGAAATCGTAGTCGCAATATTAAACGTCGCAATCGCTAAAATAAGTACTTATTACTTATTACTTATCCTGTCCATATGCTCGCCAAGTCAGATTGACTAAGCTATTAAAAATTGCTGAAGCTACTGTAGCATCGCCTTTAGAACTATCAACATAAATACGAGGAAAATAAGAGCCTGAAAACTTTTTCCGCTCTGGTTTAGTAAATATTGGCGCAGTTGCGATCGCTAAACTAGGATTAATTGTTTTACTCTCGATCAAATTTATTAGGGTTGTCAAAGCAATTTCACTTTGTCCGATGATAAAAATACCCTGGGGATGTTGTCTAGCTAATGTTTCTAATCCAGAAGCAATTTTGCTTTTATTATTTTGAGTTTTGCTGCTGGTAATGGCACAGCAATAAACAGGATTATAAAAAGTTTTTTGTAACTTAGGAACGATACTAACCTGAATCTCTGGAACATCCACCACAATTGGAGTAGAAATTTTTAATGATGCTGACCCTTTTAAGAGTGCATCTTTAGAAAACTTCAACAAGGAAATATACTCAAAATCAGCCGTATGATAGATAACCTGACGAATTATTTCATATTGGGCAGGTGAAATATTTTGGTTACTACCGTTAATTTGACAATCGATAGATGCCAAAGAAGAAGCTTTTGTAAAATGTGGATTCATTTGTTTTGAGTTAGTTTTCAGTCACAAATTACTTCATCGTCCAAACGAAGAAACCTAATGTAACGGTTGATCAATACTTTAATCTAAAAAGTATTTTAAGTAGAATATTTTACTAGATTAGCTGAATTGAACTGCAAACAACTAAATTCTATATTCAAACAACTCTGCTAAATTGCAAAATAAATCAATCCTTTATTACCCAGAAGAGCAACCCCAAAGCTAAAGATCGGCAACTAACTATACTTAGAACAATTGCCATTCTTCACTACCTAATCTTTTTAACTGATGTAGACGTTTATTCGTATAGAAATCATCTAGTCTAGACCAATTGTGAATTGCAGCAGCATTAATACTGATTGCCCAATTCCATATATGAGCCATCTGAGTCAAAGCTTGCAAAGAAAGCATTTCTGCGTCGGTAAGCTCTTGCACTGACTGGTATCCTTTAAAAAAGGAATCTCTTACCTGACAATTGATGCCCGCATTTAGAGAAACTTGTAAAAATTTAGCCAGATCGAAAATTCGCCATCCATAACCACACTGATCGAAATCAAATACAGTTATCTGATTGTCCGCAGTAAAGTGGACGTTACCACTATGAGGATCGCCCCAGCAAACGCTCCAAAGAGGTGACACTTGTTTAAGACAAGCCAACTGTTGCTTAATCTTAAAGATCGCCTCGTTTAAGTAACGCAAATCGCTTACCCTGTGACGTAAGTAAGGACTTATTACAGCTAGTGAATCATTCAGCAAATAGTTAACATCTAGAGACTGACGAGGGGTCGAGTTATGAAAGTGTAAAGATGTTTGATGTATTTTGCCTAAAGTTTGACCTAAAATTTTACTCTGAGCTAAATTTAGATCTCCTTGAGGCACTTCTCCTAGAGCGTAGGTAAAAAGAGCCGCATAGCGATCGCCCTCCACAGCATGAATAGTGACGAAGAGCTTGCCATCTGTAGTTTTTAAAGGATTGGCAACAGGAATTTCATGCTCATGGAGAAAATCAAGAAACTCAAGCTCAAATTGAATTTCAGACTGAGAACGCCAATGATGGTGAGAAATTTTGAGGATATAGGATTGATTTCTTGCGTCTATCAAATAGATATCGCTTAAACCACGATTCCAAAATAAACACCGATCGACCGCTCCTAACTCATATCTAGCTAGCACTTCCTCTGTCAAAGCTTCAGGAGAAAGAGTAGAGTAGATAGCTGGAAAAACACCCATCGCTACCATTAGGAATTATGCCTTTTACTGAGTATAAGTTGACCTATCCTCAGTAGTGGTTGATTCAGGAGACAAAAGATTAAAAGTATGCGCTTTTTATCTAGCTAGATTCCTGCTGTTTACCAAAACTTTGCGGACAGATATACTTAGATTATCTGCTATCTGCCATGATTTAAGTAGCCTTTGATACCAAAATCTATAAATTATGAGCAGCGCAAATTGCTCTAATGCACTCAAAAAATTACAGTCCCTCTCTTCTTTTCTCCTTCATCCCTTACTGTGGTGTTTTTTGGAGTTCTGGTCGTTCTTCAGGCAGTATTGCACCTTCAACGGGACAGACTTGCAAACAGATACCACAGTCGATACAGGTGGCAAAATCTATCCAATACCAGTTTGTTCCATTGCTATTTTTGCCAGGACCATCGTGAATACAGGCAACAGGGCAAGCATCAACGCAATCAGCAACTCCTTCGCAAGTTTCTGTGACTATAGTATGAGACAAAATAAATTCTCCTTTGAGTTCTGTTACATATTAGTCTGTTTTAGTCGGTTTATTCTGTGTCGGAAATTTTAGCAGAATTTATTTTCCAGCTTAAGACACCCGTATCGCCGTTTAATTCGACAGGTTGTCCGACTGGCAAAGCTGCATTTACCCCATCGTGTCCAAAAGGCAGGTCATAAACCAAAGGAAGATTTAAGTCTCCTAGGCGATCGCGTAATACTTCTTCAACCGTCCAACTACTAGCCCCTGGGTAAGGTTCACAACGGCTAAAGCGACCTAAAGCAATGCCGCCAATTTTTTTAAACGCTCCCATCATGCGCCATTGGGTTAACATTCTATCAATACGATAGGGATACTCGGTAACATCTTCTAAGGCTAATATAGCCCCAGCAAAGTCTGGCTGAAGAGGCGTTTGAAGTAGATGAGTGGCTACGGTTAAATTTGCTGGCAGCAATCTGCCCAGAGCCTTGCCTCTTTTATATCCTTTGCCCTGCAACGCATCTAGATGACCTGTTTCTAGATAATTAAACATTCTGGCGATCGCCCATTCTGGCTCGGCTGCCAAACTTGTCAATACTGGAGCATGAAGACCAGAAACACCTACTGTAGCTAGACTCCATAACAGGGTAGTAACGTCGGAAAATCCAATCAGCCACTTAGGATGAGGGATAAAGACAGAAGAGTGCTTAATTTTTGATTGTGATTGTTGCCAACTCCAATCTTCTAATAATCTTGCCCCACCATAGCCACCTCTTATACAAAGAATGGCTTTACATTCAGGATTATGCCAAGCTGCTTTTAAATCTTCTCGGCGTTGGCGATCGCTTCCTGCTAAATAGCCAGAATAAGATTGATAATTGCTGCCTAACTTTACTCGATAACCCCGCTGTTGCCAAATTTCGATACCTTTGGCTAAAGCATCGGTTGTTTTTAGCGCACCAGAAGGCGCGATCGCCATAACTAAATCTCCAGGCTTAAGTAAGGGTGGTAGCTGACAGGATTTAATCAATGACTTTGGTGATGTTTCCATGACTAAACTAAACACATTTGCTTTGGTTTTAGCTTGCAAGATGTAAGATCAATTAGCCAAGCCAAGATATTTTGTACGGTTTTTATCTCTCATGCCTCTTACAGAGCATTTTATGACCTAAGCAAATTCAGCCAAATTTCAGTGGTCAATAGCTTTATAAAGTTACTATATGTTAAGTTGAATTTTATCAAAATTGAAGCTTATTTGAGTTAAAAGGAGAACACAATGGCATTAGAAGCTATTCCTGATGGGATTAAAACCTGGTCGCAGTTCGGTCATCCTATATTAATGTGGGTGTTGTTGGGTACTAGTGTTTACGCTTTGTACTTAGGAGTTCAAAGTTCTAAAATTCGTAGTGCTGACAAAGAAACTAGAAAAGAATTAGTTAAGAAAAACTTCACTCAACGACACCACAGAATGGGATCGATTCTTCTGGCTTTCATGATTTTGGGCAGTTTAGGTGCTATGGCAGTCACCTATATCAATAATGGCAAACTGTTTGTTGGTCCTCATCTTTTAACAGGATTGGGTATGACTGGCTTGATTGCTGTCTCTGCATCACTAGTTCCTTATATGCAAAAGGGTAATAGCCTGGCTCGCAATACCCATGTTTCGCTTAATATTGTGCTGTTGGGATTATTTGGTTGGCAAGCCTTTAGCGGAATGCAAATTGTCCAAAAGATTTTAGATCGCCTGATGTCATAAATAGATTTGCGTAGGGGCGAATCGCGATTCGCCCCTACGATTCATGATTCATATTATTCTAAGCACAATTGGTACTGCTATAAAGGTAAAGATAGTTTAGCCAGTATATTCTTCAAGGTAGCTCCAATGTTATTCTACGATCTAGTCAAAGAAATTTTAGTAAAAGACAGTTAGAGAGAATTTATAAAATGAGCGAAGTAAATGAAACGCCATTGTTGTTAAGGGCAGCCCGTGGCGAAGTGTTAGAACGTCCGCCTGTATGGATGATGCGTCAGGCAGGTAGATATATGAAAGCATATCGAGATATTAGAGAAAAGTATCCCAGCTTTCGCGATCGCTCAGAAATTCCAGAAGTAGCTATTGAAATTTCTTTACAACCCTGGAAAGCTTTTCAGCCTGATGGGGTAATTATGTTTTCAGATATCGTAACTCCCTTGCCAGGCTTAGGCATCGATATGGATATCGCTGAAGGCAAAGGCCCAATTATAAGTTCGCCGATTCGTAGTCAGAAACAGGTAGCCAAGCTCCATCCTTTACAGCCAGAAGAATCATTACCTTTTATTAAAACTATTTTAGAAAGTCTACGTGCCGAAGTGGGTAACAAATCCACCGTACTAGGCTTTGTTGGTGCGCCCTGGACTCTGGCTGCCTATACCGTAGAAGGGAAAGGTTCTAAAACCTATGCCAACATTAAAAAGATGGCTTTTTCCGATCCGACCATTTTGCATCAACTATTGAGTAAGCTAGCAGATGCGATCGCCACTTATATCTGCTATCAAATTGACTGTGGCGCTCAGGCAGTTCAAATGTTTGACTCTTGGGCTGGTCAACTATGCCCTCAAGACTATGAAACTTTTGCGCTGCCCTATCAACAGCAGGTATTCCGTAAGGTCAAACAGACTCATCCTGACACTCCCTTGGTTCTTTTAGTTAGCGGTAGTGCTGGTTTATTAGAACGCATGACTAATTCTGGTGCAGATATTATTAGCGTTGACTGGACAGTAGATATGGCAGAAGCTAGACAAAGACTAGGCAAAGATATGAAGGTGCAGGGAAATATTGACCCTGGGGTGCTGTATGGTTCTCACGATCTGATTCGCGATCGCATTTTAGACACCATTCGTAAAGCAGGCAACCAAGGACACATTCTTAATTTGGGACATGGTGTACTAGTTGGCACACCTGAAGATAATGTGCGTCATTTCTTTGAAACAGCTAAACAAGCAGATCGATTACTAACTCATGCTTAGTAGTTATCAGCGATCGGCATAAAATATTAGAATATTAGAAGTATTAGACAAAGACAGGCAAGAGAAATCTCTTAACTATAAAGACTCTTGCTTGTTTTAATTTTTTCTCACCTCTACTATTTAACTGAGTCTTATTTCTAACTGCCCAGTACAGACAAGGCATGCCTTGTTTCTTCTCTAACTGCCCTAATACCAATTCTTAAAGAGAGCGCACTAAAAAGCCTCTATCTAGAGTTAGACGCTTTTTTTTAAGTTATTTAACTAACATCTAGATAGAATAGCAAGCAAAATGATCGCTTCAAAAGGAGAGAAAAATTTATCGTGGTAGATAAGAATCAAGAAACATTGACCAACGCTGCGGGTATTCCCGTAGCCAGCAACACAGTATCCAAGTCTGTTGGTAAACATGGTCCATTGCTACTAGAAGACTATACCCTTCTAGAAAAAATGGCGCACTTTAACCGTGAGCGTATTCCTGAGCGAGTAGTTCATGCCCTCGGAGCTGGTGCTTACGGGACTTTTACCGTCACCGATGACATCACTAAGTACACCAAAGCCAAAATGTTTTCCGAAGTTGGCAAGCAAACTGAGCTATTTGCTCGTTTTTCTACTGTAGCCAAGTCTAAAGGTGGTTCTGATATTTATCGCGACCTAAGAGGATTTTCCCTCAAATTTTATACCGAAGACGGTAACTGGGACATGGTGGGTAATAACACACCTATCTTCTTTGTGCGCGACCCCATGAAGTTTATGGACTTTATTCGTTCGCAAAAAGAACACCCCAAAGAACACTGGCGACACGACCAGATGTGGTGGGATTTTTGGTCACTAACTCCTGAAAGTATACATCAGGTTCTTTGGTTAATGGGCGATCGAGGTGCGCCGATGGGATGGCGACACATGAACGGCTATGGTAGCCACGCCTTTAGCTTTATTAACGAAGAGAACGAGCGTATTTGGGTTAAATTCCACTTTATTACCGACCAGGGTAATAAGTTCTTTACTGACGAACAGTGGCGCAAAATGCAGGGTGTAGAACCCCGTTGGGCAACTAAAGATTTGTATAATGCCATTGAAGAAGGGAATTATCCTTCCTGGACAATGCATATCCAAACTATGACTGATGAACAGGCGCAAAACTTCCAGTGGAATCCTTTCGATCTAACTAAAGTTTGGCCTCATGGCGATTTTCCCCTACAAAAAGTTGGTAAGTTTGAATTAAATCGTAATCCAGAGAATTATTTCGCCGAAGTAGAACAGGCAGCGTTTTCTCCTGGTAATGTCGTTCCTGGTATTTCTTGGTCGCCAGATAGAATGTTGCAGGCAAGAATTATGTCCTATGCCGATACTCATCGCTATCGCTTGGGAGTTAACTACGATACTATACCTGTCAACAAACCCCATGGCACTAAGGCTAATAGTGCCTATCGTGACGGCTTTATGCGTACCGATGATAACAATGGTTCACGGATTAATTACAATCCTTCCCACGAAGGATATCCCCAACCAGACAAACGCGCCCAAGAACCTGCCTATCATGTCTCTGGTATGGCAGATCGCATCGAACTAAACGAAGAGGATCATTACGATCAGGCGCGGATGTATTATGATATGCTCGACAATAGCGAAAAACAGCGTTTATATCACAATATCGCTGGTAGCTTAGGTAAATGTAGTGAAGAAGTGATTAAAGATCAGATGCAGCTATTCCGCAATGTCTATCCTGTACTAGCAGACAAAGTACAAGAGGAAATGGCAAACTCTGAACCACCAAAACCAGAACCCAAGCCTGCAACAGTATAAGTAACAGTTAATAGGTAATAGGTTTTTAATGCTTGTTATCTATTGCCATTGATTGTTACCTTTGAGGAAGTATTATGTCAGTTTTGCTGTTAATTTTGGGTTTTGCTTTATTAGCAGTCACATCTTCAGATGTATTATTAACCACCCTTACTTTAAAGGGTGGTGGTTTTTTGACCAATCGTTTTTCTTCTTGGGTGTGGCACTGGGCAATTAAGCTACACAAGATTAAACAAAATCACGGCTTGCTTGCAGGGGTTGGGTTGCTAATAATTGTTGGTATGGCTGTTTCCTGGTTCTTCTTGACCTGGGTATCTTGGTCGTTAGTTTTTTGTTCTTTTGATAATGCTATACTCAATTCCTCAAATAAAGAACCAGCCAGTGCTTGGGGTAGGATTTATTTTACTATTTATACTATTACTACTTTGGGACGAGGGGACTACCTAGCTGGAGGTTTAGTCTGGCATCTTTTTACAGGTTTAGCAGCAGCAAACGGATTTTTCTTAGTAACCTTATCCATTGCCTTTTTCTTTCCTGTGGTTTCCGCTTTAACTCAGCAAAGAACTTTAGCAGTTTATATTTCTTCTTTAGGAGGCACGGCCGATGAAATACTAACTAGGGCTTGGAATGGTAGTGATTTTGGAAATTTAGACCAACATTTAATTTCTCTCGCATCCATGATTGCCGAAATGGGAGAAAAGCATCTAACCTACCCAATTTTATATTATTTCCATACCAAACAGCGATCGCGCTGTCTTCCTTTGAGTATTGCAGCTTTTGATAAGGCGATGACCTTGTTGCAGTATGCTTTACCAGCCAATTGTAAACCAGATCCCGCAGCGTTAAGCCCTGCTCGTCGTGCTAGTGCAGCTTTCCTAAACACCCTAAAGTCGGCATATCTCGAACCCAGTAACCACGTACCTGCTTCAACTCCTCTAGAATTACTCCGAGATCGAGATATTCCTACGGTGAGCGATCGCGCTTTTATCGAAGCTACTAGCAATATTAATCATCGACGGAGATTACTGATGGCTTTAATTAAAAATGATGGCTGGACTTGGGATGCTATAGCTTCTAGTCGTACAACTAATAGAGCTACAAACTTAGATGATGAAACCGAAATGAATGATTTAGTTTTACATTAAATAATTAACTCTCAAACATAAACTAAACTATGAGCAAATCAAATAGCTGGATTGATATTTCTTTAACCATTCATCCAGGAATGCCTTACTGGCCTGACAATCCCCCTGTAAATATTGAACCTAGTCAATGTTTGGCTCATGGAGATGTATGCAATGTTTCTAAGCTAACGATTGGGACGCATACAGGAACGCACGTAGACGGTATCAATCACTTCATTAAAGGCGGGATGGGCATCGATCGAATGCCTTTGGAGGCTACCATTGGTAAAGCCAGAGTGATTGAAATTAAAGATCCTCAACAAATTAAGGTAGCAGAAATCGAGCCTCACAATATCCAGGCGGGAGAAAGAATATTATTTAAAACTATAAATAGCGATCGCGCTCTCAAATCCGCTCAATTTGTAGAAGACTTTGTGCATATCTCCACGGGCGCAGCACAATATTTAGCTGAGAAAAAAGTTCGCACTGTTGGAGTAGATTATCTCTCTGTTGGTGGCTATCAAGGTAATGTAGTTGAAGTGCATCACGCTTTATTAGGTTCTGGTATCTGGGCAATTGAAGGGCTGGATTTATCTCAGGTAGAACCTGGAGAATATGAGCTTATTTGTTTACCTATTAAACTCAAAGATGGAGATGGTGGTTTGGCTAGGGCAATCTTGCGGCCCATATGAACATTTAAAAATTTTTAATGTTTTAAAAAAAGCGATCCCCTAATAATAACTGGCGATCGCTTTTTCTATTTAATCATTTTTACCTAAAAACAAAGTAGATCGCTGTTAGAAGCAACTTCAGCAATGCTACCTTGAACGTCAAAGTTATTTGAGGAAAAAAGATCGTGATCATAGCTTTCCAAAAAAGAACCAATTTCTTGTCCGTTAATTAGCATCCCATCCTTCAAATTATCGATAATAATATCTTTTCCTGAGCTATCAACAATTGTGTTGTTACCGCCTCCTCCAAAAATAATATCTTTACCTGCGCCACCGTCAATAGTGTCGTTTCCTTCTCCACCAAAGAGCAAATCATTGCCTTTACCACCAGAAATTAGATCGTCTCCTGCGTCTCCAAAAATAATATCTTTACCATTGTTGCCATAGAGAGAATCATGACCATCTTTGCCGAGAATTAGATCGTTTCCTCCCAAGCCACTAATGAGATCGTTGCCATTTGTGCCGATAAGAGTATCGTTGCCATCGGTTGCAGGATTGCTAACTGCCTCTTGAACTTCATAAGCACCAATATCTGTACCGTCACTACCACCAAGTTCGCCAGCGTTGCCGACAGTGCGATCGAATCCTTCTCCCCGTTGATCCGTTGCTAAATTAAAGAAGTTTTTACCTGCATCTATTGCAGGAGAACCTGCTTGCAGTGCGATAGTTTGAGTTAAACCATCGTTGTCTTGTAGCTCACTCAATAGTGGATCGATGGGGTTATCTGCTGTACCAACCAGATCGTTAGGATTATTAAAACCACTACCTCCCTTAGTATTGCCGATTAGATTACCACCGCTGCTGTCAAAAGCACCAATTATGTTGTCTTGACCTGGTTCTACCTCCCCTGTGTTACCAGCAATTATGGTACTACCAAAATTAGCCGCACTATCTTCACTATTAAATACGGCTGCATCAAAAGAATTATTATTTGTGATGGTGCTGTTAGTTACGCCTAGTTCTGCTCCTCGGTCGTTGACGATCGCACCAATACCATCGACATTATTATTAGCAATAGTAGTGTTGGATATTGATGCCGAGCCTCCATCATTATAAATGGGACCAGTTCCATCACTTTTTGTAACTAAACTGTTGTTTAACTGTAGGTTCCCAGTCTCAGTATTGTAGATTGCTCCACCATTTCCAGCTTTATTGCCTACCAAAGCTGTATCAGCTATGGTTAGGTTTTCTTGATTTAAAAATCCTCCACCTGCAATATCAAGACCACTACCTTCCCTTTTGTTGCCATTGGCGATAGTTAATCCATCAATGGATACGTCAGCTACAGAATCAGAGTTACCATCATCAACTAAGAAAATACCTGATTTGTTATTGCCATCAATAATTAAATTTTTTGCGCCTAAACCATTAATAGTTAGACTCTTATCAATCGTTAATTCGCCTTGAGATAGAGTAATTGTGCCACCACTAAGGTTAGAGTCAAAGGTAATTGTACTATCTGATTTAGCTTGAGCGATCGCTTCTCTTAAAGATAGATCGCCCGCGCTAAAATTACCATCGTTTTCATCGACTAAGGTTGAGACAATTAGATCTGTAGGAGTTTGTCCACCACTGTTTTCTTGCACTTCATAAGCACCAATATCAGTACCGTTACCGACAGTACGGTTAAAGCCTTCTCCTCGCTGATCTGTTTCTAAGTTGTTAGTATTACTACCTGCATCAATAGCTGGACTACCTTCTTGCAATGCTTGAGTGGGAGTAGCACCACCATTATCTTGTAATTCTCCGAGTTGTGGATCGATAGAATTATCTGTTGTCTCTACATCTGCTGGTGCTACAATATCGCCGTTTTCGCCATTGGTAAAACCTCCCGCACTTGTTACCTCAAACGATCCACTTTCACCGCCAATGAAATTATTGCCACCGCTAATAAAATCATCGCCTTCTATGTCATTATTACCGCTATTCTCGGCAACAATGGTGCTTGTAAGTGTAACTTCTCCACCACTGTTGCCAATACCACTACTTCTGTTTTCAGTGACAGTGCTGTTATTTACATTTAAAGTTCCTTCTGTATTGCCAATGCCACCGCCATTACCACCACGCAGTCCACCATCGGTATTACTAGAGATTGTACTTTGATTAATAGTAGCCGTACCAGTGTTAAAAATTCCGCCACCTGCAAGACGTTGAGCAGTATTATTGTAGATAGCAGAGTTATTAACGGTTAGCGTGCCTTCAGAGGAGATTCCTCCGCCAGAAGTTTCAGCAGAGTTATCACGGACAATCGCATTGTTTATTTCTAAATTTTCCTTATTAAGGATACCCGCACCATCTACTTCGTTGTTAGATCCAGAGAAAACGGTATTACCACCAGTGATAGTTAAGTCGTTAATTACAACTTTTGATTCGGTATCAGAATTGTCATCAATATTGATGACTCGTGTCTTATTATCCGAACCGCCTCCGTCAATAATAATGTTCTCTGCGCCTAAACCATCAATTGTCAGGCTTTTATCAACGGCTAATTCACCCAGAGATAGATCAATTGTGCCACCACTTAGACTTTGATCGAAGGTAATAGTACTATCTGATTCGGCTTGCGCGATCGCTTCTCTTAAAGATAGATCGCCCGCGCTAAAGTCACCATCATTTTCATCTTCTAGGTTTGAAACTATAAATGCTTGATTCATGGCTTTTCTTCTCCAAAAATTTAACAGTAAACTTGCCTATTGAAGTATCAATAGAGCGTTGTAAGTTCTATATGTCTGTAGCTAGATCCGTATGCAATTGCTAGCTTCAACAATCAGATTCGGTTAAGTAAAGGTAGTTAGTCTTGCCAAGCACAAAGGAAAAGTAATCGAACTCACTGAGCAGCAAATAGAAACGGCATTATTATTTGTTCTTTATGCTATCAATTTAAGCGTAATTTGATTGTAGCGCAAACTAATCTTAAAGCCATGAAGTTTTAATGAAGTACAATTTAATTTATCAAGTTTTGATGAAGCACTAGAGAAGGAAAAGTTATATGCTGAAAGTTGTCGAGACAATAATTATGCGCAGCTCTGCCACTATTTATAATGCCAAACATCGAAGCTATTTCTGCCATGCCAAATGGCGAAAGACCAATTTATCTGCTAGTTGTGCTGCACGGCTGGGGAGCTAATTATCAAGATTTTGTTCCCTTTGCCAAAGTGCTTAATTTGCCTGATTTTGCCTATATGTTTCCCAATGCTCCTTTCGATCATTTTCAAGTACCTGGAGGAAAAGCTTGGTATGCCTTAGAAAATAAAGAATTTACTGGTTTAGCTGAAAGTAGAAAGCTATTGCGTGAATGGCTTCTGTCTCTAGAAGTTTCTACGGGAGTACCTTTAAATAGAACAATTCTGGCGGGCTTTTCTCAAGGAGGAGCAATGACTTTAGATGTGGGATTAACTCTTCCTTTTGCTGCCTTGTGTAGCTTTAGCGGTTATTTACACTATCAGCCACAACCTCAAGAAAACCAGATTTTTCCGCCAACAATGATTATCCACGGTAGACAAGATTTTGTTGTCCCAGTTGAAGCCGCCATAAAAGCTAAGGATGAGTTGACTAAGATTGGTGTTTCTGTGCAGTATCAAGAGTTTGATATGGCTCACGAAGTTAAAGATGAGGCGATCGCTTTATTTAAACAGTTTATTACTAACAAGGTTTTAAAATAACTACTTATTGCTCATATAAGATTTTTTCAAAACAAACTTGTCCCACCCCAATCAAAGCAGTCTCTGCGGTTTTATCCGTTGCCGAGGCGTTAGTTAACTGTACAAACTCTGCTTGGCTATACTGTCTTTGAAACTCCTGGATAGTGCAGTTACAAAGCTGTTTGGCTTCTGGCTCTTCTAATCCTTCTTCCATAGAAGTTTGCAGACATTCCTGATTATAATCTTGGATAAATTCGGGGGAATATTTATTTTTTGGTTGAGGAGATATTTTGCCTTCGGCAACTGCCACACTGCCTATGGCTAGTAAGGATAAAGTCAATAAAGAAGAGTAAAAATAATGCATAGCGATCGCGATATCATTAGATAAAACTGCAAGATAGATAATAGATGTTTTTTGTCTTAAATATGTTCCTTTTTGGGCAAGTTTAAATATTTAGTTTGTAGTTCGTAATTAGTCGTTTGTAATCAAAGAAAAATACTCTAACTGTCCATACTTATACTTGTTAAATGCTAAATGTTAAATGCCTTTAGATAGCTTTCAAATTAAAACTGCTGCAATGGAAATCGGCTTTCATTTGGTGGGTATTGCCACGATAGACAACCATCAAGATAATGCGGTGGCACATCTTAAAAGCTGGTTAGATTTAGGCTATCAAGCTGACATGGCATGGATGGCAAGCCCAAAAAGAGAAGATATTCGTTGCTGTCTGCCCCAGGTAAAATCGCTTATTGCTGTTGCTCTTAATTACTATACTCCTCATCAGCACTGTAACGATCCACAGGTAGGCAAGATTTCTCGCTATGGCTGGGGTCGGGACTATCATAAGGTTATGGGCAAGAAGCTCAAGGCTCTAAACAACTGGTTGCGATCGCAAGATGAGTCGATTATTACTCGCTACTATGTAGATACTGCCCCTGTACAGGATAAGGTTTGGGCGCAAAGAGCGGGCTTAGGTTGGATTGCTAAAAATGGTAATCTAATCAGCCCAAAGTACGGTAGCTGGATGTTTTTGGGTGAAGTGTTAACTAATTTAGAATTAGCCCCAGATACAGCCCATACCAATCATTGTGGTACTTGTACTCGCTGCTTAGAAGCTTGTCCCACTCAGGCTATTGTTAAACCTTATGTAGTAGACGCTAATCGCTGTATTGCTTATCATACAATTGAAAACCGTGAGCCAAAATTACCTCAGGCGATCGCTAATAATTTATCAGGTTGGGTAGCTGGTTGTGATATTTGTCAAGATGTTTGTCCTTGGAATCAGCGTTTTGCTCAGTTAACAAACATCAATGATTTTCAGCCTTATCCTGATAATATTCAACCACAACTAAAAAAACTTGCCAATATTTCTGAGGTAGAATGGGATCGACGATTTCGTGCTTCTGCCTTGAGGAGAATTAAGCCTGATATGTGGCGACGGAATGCCCGTGCTAATCTAAATAAAGAAAGGTAATTATTTCTTAAAGATCACCTAGTATAATATATTTTTAATAATTTTAATTTGATGTCTGCTCAGATAATTCTATTTGATTTTGACGGTACGATCGCTGATACATATCAGGCGATCGTTGATATTACCAACAATTTGTCTACGGAGTTTGGTTATAAAGCTTTAGCTCAAGAAGAGTTGTTATTAATCAAAAACTTAAGCTCTCGCGAAATAGTTAAGCGTTCAGAAATATCTATATTTAAACTACCTTTTTTGGTTAGAAGAATTAGAGCCGAACTAAGCAAAGAAATTGCCGAACTATCGCCAATTCCAGATATGACTCAGGCATTATTTGAACTCCAAAGCAGAGGATACATTCTGGGTATTGTTACCTCAAATATCAAAGAAAATGTCGAGACGTTTTTAGACAAGAACAAGTTAAATTCTCTTTTCAGCTATATTTATTCCAGCACCTCTATCTTTGGTAAACATCGAATAATTAACCAAGCAATTAAAGCTAATAATTTGGATAGATCCAAGGTGATTTATGTAGGAGATGAAACCAGAGATATTAGATCTGCTCGCAAAAGTCATATTGGCATAATATCTGTTGGTTGGGGCTTTAATTCTAGAGAAATACTCCTTGACTATCAACCTGACTATTTAGTCGATCGCCCTCAAGAATTGCTCAAGGCGATTGAGCTATATCATTTTCAAAATACAAAAATTATGGCTAAATAGCTGTTGTCAGCAAGAATAACTAAAGATTGGTTGAAATGGCAGCCACAGGACAAGTAGGAATACACTGCTCACAAACGATACAGCGCGATCGCTTGAATTCCAATCTAAATGTCTCTGGATTTAATACCAAAGCCTGGGTAGGACATACTCCCGTACACAAACCACAGTCTACACAGCTTTTTTCATCAATTACAATCTCACCAATAGCAGAAAATACATTGATGTCTCGCATTCTCATCCACTCGATGGCAGCATCAATTTGGTCGATGTCTCCCTGCAACTCAACAACCAACTTACCCATTTGATTAGGGGCAACCTGAGCGCGGATAATATTGGCAGCTACGTTAAAGTCTTTTGCCAAACGATAGGTAATAGGAATTTGTACTGCGGTTTTGGGAAATGTTATCGTTACCCGTTTTTTCATAGAGAGTTATAGATTATAGATAGAATAAGAAACGCGAATATATAATATCTTTAAGTTTACTGATGAGCGAAACACAACTAAAACCCAATACTAACAATTCTGTCAGAAATATAGTCATAGCGATCGCGGCAGTTGTCTTAAGCGTTGCTTTGTTTTTGGGTTTGCAAACTGAGACTAGTTCTTTATCTTTAGAGTCTCAGGTAAAAAAATCTACTTCTTTAGACGTGGCTCTAAACAATAATAAACCTACCCTGGCTGAGTTTTATGCAGACTGGTGTACTAGCTGTCAGGCAATGGCGACCGATTTGGGACAAATAAAACAGGCTTATGGCGATCGCGTTAATTTTGTGATGCTCAATGTAGATAATACCAAATGGCTGCCAGAAATGCTGCGCTACCGAGTTGATGGTATTCCTCACTTTGTATTTATGAATAATGAAGGAAAAGCGATCGCCGAATCTATAGGAGAACAACCTCGCGGAATTTTAGAGGCGGATTTGGATGCTCTAATTGCTAACAATCCTATTCCTTACGCTAATAACCGAGGTCAAGTTTCCCAAGTAGAATCAAAAGTTACGGTTACCGACAATAGCGATCCTCGCAGTCATGGTGCGGATGTTAAATAAGGGATGAGGGATAAAGTAATAACTAAAATTTGAGATTAATAATGACCACAATTGTTAAGCATAGAAGAACAGGAAATGAGTATATTTTGTTAGGAATAAATGGGGAAGTTGATAAAGTTAATCCGTCTCGTTTTATTAGTGAACTGTTTGCCCAAGAAAAATCTAAATCTGAGGTATCTTGTTCAGCAACGGTTTGTGATGTCCAAGGGAATATTTTCTTGGCTTATATTGACGATTTGACTGTTGTGGAAATAGACGGCAAGAAGCCAGGAGATTTACTGCCAGAGCCTACTTTAAAATCAGTTGACAATGATGTATATCAACAGCAAACAGATGATTTTGACGATGAAGATTTAGAAGCAGAAAACTTTGACAATCCCGAAGATACATCGGCAGAAACCCCCATATCTTCTACCTATAGCCAAAGTTCATCTCAAAAAAGCGATCTTGATAATGATGATGATGATTGGATCTAGA
Source organism: Waterburya sp. (assembly GCA_965218345.1). Taxonomy (GTDB): domain Bacteria; phylum Cyanobacteriota; class Cyanobacteriia; order Cyanobacteriales; family Xenococcaceae; genus Waterburya. The sequence continues at coordinate 753,371 of CBDCKS010000002.1, read as the reverse complement.
ATCTGGCTAGTAGCGTTGCGCTTCGCATATAGCAAATTGAATTTAGTAAATTAGGTTACGGCTAACTTCCAACTAGTAGGAAAAGTAACTGCATTAAAACTTAGCATATTACAAGATTAGAGAAAAATACAAAAATTAAATATAGTGACAGCTTTACCTTAGAAGGTAGCAATTCGCGATAAATTAAATCAGGTAGTGGTAGCCAATTATACGATAAACCTAAGAGCAAAAAAATGAGCAAAACTGTTGCTGAAATTATGACAGTCAATCCGACTACGGTATCTCCTGAGACATCACTAGAAGAAGCAATTCAAATTCTAGCTGAAAAGGAAATTAGTGGTTTACCTGTGGTAAATGAGCAGGGAGAGCTAGTGGGAATCATATCCGAGACTGATTTAACCTGGCAGGCTACAGGAGTAGAAGCACCTCCCTACGTAATGTTTCTTGATAGCGTTATTTATCTGGAAAATCCCGCTAAACACAATCAAGAGGTACACAAAGCTTTAGGGCAAACTGTAGGGGAAGCTATGAGCGATCGCCCGACAACGGTAAAAGGCAATCAGCTAGTGCGCGAAGCAGCCAAAATTATGCACGATAAGAAAGTACGGCGTTTGCCAGTGGTAGATGATAATTCCAAGCTAATCGGCATGATTACTCAAGGTGATGTAATTAAGATGATGGCAGCCGAATGATCTAGTATCGCTTCACTTAAGTAGTAAGTAGTAAGTAGTAAGTAAAAAGTAACGAGTAACAAGTAAGATCTTGTCAAAGTTTTAAGTCAGATTAGTAAGTATGCTTGTTAAAGTCTATATTTACTAAAATTATTTTTTACTTTTTTAAAACCAACTTTAAATCTAATAATTTTGATTAATCATGACTATTACCCCAGAATCAGTTAAGACTCTGCTAAATTCCGAAGACTTTGGCAAGCGCATTAGAGGCTTAAATCAACTACGTCAAATTGACACAGAAACAGCCTTTGCCATGGTTCAGCCCATGATTACCGATGACAATACTCGCGTGCGCTATGCAGCAGTTAGTCAGCTAGATACTCTGGGGATAAATGATAAAGATGCTGCTCTAGAAATCTTACGCGATCGCCTGTTTAACGATCCAGAGCCAGATGTACAAGCAGCAGCAGCAGACGCGATTGGTGGCTTGAAACTAGTTGAAGCCTATGAAGATTTAGCTAATACATATCATAATACATCGGAATGGTTGGTGCAGTTTAGTATTGTTGCTGCTTTAGGCGAATTAGGCGATCCTCGTGGCTTCGATCTCCTAAAGGAGGCTCTTCACTCGGATAATAACCTCCTGCAAACCGCAGCCATTGGCTCAATGGGAGAATTAGGCGACACACGAGCTATTCCTTTGCTGGCTGCCTTTGCCGATAATGAAGACTGGCAAATACGCTACCGCCTTGTGCAAGCTTTAGGTAGATTAGGGGGAGAAGAAGCCAAGTCAATAATTACTAAGTTGGCAGATGATGATTTTGAGCAGGTTGCTAAAGAAGCGCAAAATAATCTTTGATAGTGTACAGTGACTAATTAAATGACATCATGACTAATTATTGTCATCAGCAAAAACCTAAGCGAAACGAAGGTTTTAGAACTTTAAGCCTATTTTACGCTATTACTTCCAGTGACAAAATAGTTGTCGTCTTTTAGATAAAAGGCAAATTAACTGTCGTCAATCCAAAAACAATATTTAAGGAAAGTGACAAAATGTGCGTCGCTTTTTTGTTTTTGATATAGAATTACATTATGTGTTTTTAAAACAAGTATTTTTTAAAAAATGAAAAATGAATACACTATTAAGGAAATACCAACATCTCCAGAGAACATATTGAAAGCAGAGCAGAAAAAAACTGTAGTTACTTCTGAGTTAGAAGGAATAGCAAAAGTAAAGCTAGAAGTAATTCAGAGTCTGCTCGAACCATGCGATCGCACTACTTATGGGGAGAGATTGACAGAAGGAGCGAGAAAGCTTGATATCTCAGTACGTTCGTTGCAGCGACTATTTAAGAAGTATCAAGAGCAAGGACTGACAGCTTTAGTTTCTACTAGCAGAGCAGATAAAGGAAATTATCGCATTAGCCAATTTTGGCAAGATTTTATTCTTAAAACCTACAAACAGGGAAATAAAGGTAGCAAGAGAATGAGTCCTAAGCAGGTTGCTTTGAGGGTGCAAGCTAAGGCAGCAGAAATTGGCGATCAAAAGCCCCCAAGCTATAAGACTGTATTGAGAGTAGTTAAGCCAATTCAGCAGAAAAAAGAGAAAAGTATTCGTTCTCCTGGATGGCAAGGGACAACATTATCAGTCAAAACTCGCGATGGTCAAGATATCAACATTAATCACAGTAATCAAGTTTGGCAGTGCGATCATACCCGTGTAGATGTTTTGCTGGTAGATCGAGATGGTGGATTAATTAATCGTCCTTGGTTGACTACCGTAATTGATAGTTATTCTCGATGTGTGATGGGTATAAATTTAGGTTTTAATGCGCCAAGTTCTCAGGTTGTAGCTTTGGCGTTGCGTCATGGTATTTTGCCAAAAAATTACAGCCCAGATTTTCATTTATATTGCGATTGGGATACTTTTGGTCTACCAGAATGTTTGTTTACTGACGGGGGAAAAGATTTTCGTTCTAATCATTTGGAAGAGATTGCTACTCAATTAGGTTTTATTCGTAAATTAAGAGATCGTCCTTCTGAGGGCGGAATTGTTGAGCGTCCTTTTAAGACTTTGAATCAATCTTTGTTTTCTACTTTGCCTGGTTATACAGGTTCTAATGTTCAGGAGCGTCCTAAAGATGCGGAAAAAGATGCTCGATTGACTTTGAGAGATTTAGAGATATTAATAGTACGTTTCATAGTTGATAAATACAATCAAAGTGCGATCGCAGGAAAAGAGGAACAGACTCGCTATCAACGCTGGGAAGCAGGATTAATCAAAGAGCCAAAAATTATTTCCGAGCGAGAATTAGATATTTGCTTGATGAAAACTGCTAGACGCACCGTTCAAAGAGCGGGACATTTACAGTTTGAAAACATTGTTTATCGTGGCGAATATTTAGCTGGTTATGCAGGAGAGATAGTTAGCGTTAGATACGATCCTAAAGATATAACTACAATTTTGGTTTATCGCCGAGAGAAAGGAGCAGAAGTATTTTTAACTCGCGCTCATGCTTTAGGTTTGGAAACAGAAATACTTTCTTTATATGAAGCAAGAGCATATGTGAAACGCATACGGCAAGCAAAGAGAAAAATAAATAATGAATCAATACATCAAGAAATTCTTCTTAGAGATAGCACGGTAGATGAGAAGAAAAGTCGCAAACAACGGCAAAAAGAAGAACAAAGCTATAAGTCAACATCCTTACCGAAAATTATTGCCGAAAATATTAAATCAACAGAAACAGAACGAGACATTTCAGAGGAAATTGCTGATGTAGAAGTGTGGGATTTCGACGAATTACAAGATGAATATGGATGGTAAATAATGACTGAAGCAAAAGCCATTGCCGATAAATTAGGCAAAATAAAATTAGACGAAGAATGGGTGCAAAAAGAAATTGCTCGTCTCAATCACAAAAGTACAGTAGGTCTAGAACACATTAAAGAATTACATGATTGGTTAGATGGAAAGCGCAAATCGAGAAGATCTTGTCGGATAGTAGGAGAGTCGAGAACGGGCAAAACAATTGCCTGTGAAGCTTATGTGATGAGAAATAAGCTGAATAGAAAGCCTCAAGAAAGACAAAGTAAAAATCAAATTCCTATTGAGCCTGTAATCAAGATTATGCCTCCACAAAAATGCGGTGCTAAAGAGTTATTTCGGGAAATTATTGAATGTTTAAAGTTTAGAGCCGTTAAGGGAACTATTTCAGAATTTAGGAGTAGGGCGATGGATGTTTTGCAAGGGTGTCAGGTAGAGATGCTGATTATTGATGAGGCAGATCGCTTGAAGCCTGAAACTTTTTCTGAAGTAAGAGATATTTATGACAAGTTAGAAATTGCTGTGGTGTTAGTAGGAACAGATCGTCTCGATGCTGTAATTAAAAGGGATGAGCAGGTTCACAATCGTTTTCGAGCTAATCGTCGCTTTGGTAAGTTAGCAGGAATAGACTTTATGAAAACTGTAGCAATTTGGGAGGAAAAAATACTAAAACTTCCTGTGGCTTCTAACTTAACTACGAAAGAATCTTTAAAAATTCTTGTGGAAGCAACACAAGGCTATATCGGTAGGCTAGATGAAGTTTTACGTGAAGCTGCGATCGCATCTCTTTCTCAGGGTCATAAAAAAGTTGATCGCAATATTCTAAAAGAGATAGCCAGAGAGTATTCATGAACAACACTAATGAAATTGAATCTTGGCTATTTCCTGTAGAACTATATGAAGGGGAAAGCCTGAGTCATTTTTTGGGAAGATTTAGAAGACGCAATCATCTTTCTCCGAGTGCATTAGGAGATTTGGCAGGTATTGGTGGCGTAGTAGCTCGTTGGGAGAGGTTTCACCTCAATCCTTTCCCTAAAGACAAAGAAGTCGATTTTTTAGCTGAAGTCATAGGAATAGAAAGGCAAAGATTAGTAAAAATGCTTCCAGCAAAAGGAATGGGGATGAAATGCGAACCTATTCGTATGTGTGGTGCTTGTTATGCAGAAAATCCGTATCATCGGCTGGAATGGCAATATAAGTCAGTTTGGAAATGCGATCGCCACAAGTTAAAACTCATTTCTAAATGTCCTAATTGTCGAGCAAAGTTTAAAATTCCTGCTTTATGGGAGTATGGTTGTTGTCATCGCTGTCGTTTGCCTTTTGCTGCGATCGCCGAATCTCAAAAAGCTGTTTGACATTTGATTTTTGGTAGCTTTTATTAAAACATTACAGCACGATCGCGATCACATTTTTTAAAGATATTCGTTACAGCATCATCTATCTTTAAAACCGAATATAAATATAGCACTTGCTAAAGCAATGCCTATATAAACAAATGCCTTTTTTGGCTATGAATCAATCTATTAAAAAAATCCCTCAGCCACAAATTGGCTACTTAATTCAAGAATTAAGGCAGGAGATGAATTCAACCCAAGAAGAATTTGCTGCTTATTTTGGAGTGGTGTTTTCGACAGTAAATCGTTGGGAACAAGGGCATACAAAACCTTCTTCTATGGCTTTAAAACTAATACAAAACAAGCTTGAACAAATGGGAACAAGGGGAGAAAAGCTATTACAAAAATATCAGGCTTAATTTCCCTATAAAGTTTTTTTATAAACAGTTTTTAAATTAAAAGTTATGACAGTCACCTATAGTCCAGGGTCGATTGTGGCTTGCCGCGATCGCACTTGGGTAGTTTTGCCATCGGATTTATCAGATATTATTCGTTTGCGTCCACTAGCGGGTAGTGAATCGGAAATCTGTGGTATTTTCACACCTTTAGAAAAAGATATTAAAGACGCACAATTCCCCGTCCCTAGTGCCGAAGCATTACAGGATCATACTGCGGGTCAATTACTACTAGAAGCAGCCCGATTGAGTTTGCGTAGTGGGGCAGGTCCTTTTCGCTGTTTGGGTCGTTTATCGGTTAGTCCTCGTCCCTATCAATTAGTACCTTTGTTGATGGCTTTGCGGTTAGAAACTGTAAGAATGCTGATTGCAGATGATGTGGGTATCGGTAAGACGGTAGAAGCTGGATTAATCGCCCGTGAAATGCTCGATCGCGGTGAAATAAAACGCATGGCTGTACTATGTCCGCCTCAGCTATGCGACCAATGGCAACAGGAATTAAAACAGAAGTTCCACATCGATGCAGTGGTAATTCGTTCTGGTACAGTTAGTAAGCTTGAGCAAGAATTACCTTCTGGCGATAGTCATGTATTCAGTTACTATCCCCATATTATAGTTAGTCTTGACTATGCTAAGAGCGATCGCCGTAGAGCTAGTTTTTTAACTCATTGTCCAGATCTAGTAATTGTGGATGAGGCACATACTGCTAGTAATAAGAATAAGGAAGTGGCTAATCAACAGCAGAGATATCGGTTAGTTAAACAAATTGCGGACAAAAGCGATCGCCATTTGATTTTATTAACAGCTACTCCCCATAGCGGTATCTCTGAATCCTTTAAATCTCTGTTGGGCTTGGTTCAGCCAGAATTTGAAAGTTACGAACTCGACCATTTAAGCGAGTCAAGACGTAAAGAATTAGCTCGTCATTTCGTACAGCGTCGTCGCGCTGATGTTCGCACTTGGTTGGGTAATGAAACTCCTTTTCCAGAAAGGGAACCAAAAGAAGAAGCTTACAAACTATCTAAGGAATATCGCGCTTTATTCGAGCAGGTATATAACCTAGCCAGAGGATTAGTTAAGGACGATGATGGAAATCTTTCTTATGCTCAACGTCGGGGTAGATATTGGTCGGCATTAGCGATTATACGCTGTGTGATGTCTTCTCCTGCTGCTGCGATCGCAGCTTTGTCTCGTCCGCTTCTTGAACGAGTCGCTCATGGGGGAAACCCCCAAGACCGCGCTCGTCCGCTTAGTAAAAAGAGTAATCTCGATGCGCTTGAAGAAATAGATGAAGAATTGGCTGCCAATCAGGTTTATGATTCTACAGAAACCGAAAGAGTGATTGATGTTGCTCCTACTTCGGTAATTGAAAATGTCAAACAAACCTACAGTGAATCCCAAAAAAGGAAGTTAAGGGAGTTTGTTAAAGTAGCAGAAGCATTACAGGGAAGCAAACAAGACAGTAAATTACAGCAGCTTGTTAGTTTAGTTCAAGATTTATTGGCAGAAGGATACAACCCAATTATTTGGTGTCGCTATATTGCTACGGCTAATTATGTAGCCGATGCCCTTAAAGATAAGCTAGAGAAAAGGAAAAATAGTCAGGTTCGAGTAATTCCAATTACAGGAGAACAGTCAGAGGACGAAAGGGAAATTCGCCTTAATGAATTAAAAGAATATTCACATCAGCGAGTCATGGTAGCGACAGATTGCTTGAGTGAAGGGATAAATCTCCAAGAACACTTTACGGCTGTAGTTCATTATGATTTGCCTTGGAATCCTAATAGATTAGAACAAAGGGAGGGAAGAATAGATCGCTATGGGCAAACTGCTACCAATGTTAAGTGCATCCTACTTTACGGACAAGATAACCCTGTTGACGGTGCGGTATTAGATGTTTTAATTCGCAAAGCAGTTAAGATTCACCGTCAGTTAGGCATTACCGTTCCCGTACCAATGGATAGCAACACAGTGCAGGAGGCGGTATTTAAGTCTTTATTTGAGAAGGTAGAAGCCAAACAGTTATCTTTATTTCCTCCAGAATTTGAACAGCTAACTTTAGATCTAGTGCTTAAGGAAGCTCCTGTAGTTGAGGTAAACCAAAGCTGGGATAGGGCAGTAGAGAGAGAAAGACAAAACCGTACTCGCTTTGCACAACGGGCAATTAAACCAGAGGAAGTCCAAAGGGAATTGGAAGAAAGCGATCGCATTTTAGGCAATCAGGAAACAGTTGAACATTTTGTCAGAAATGCTTGTCAGCGTCTGAATACTCCTCTAACTAAAAAAAAGAAAAACTGGTATTTAGGTACTATTCCTCAATGTTTGCAGTCTACTTTGGGTGATAAACCTCGCCTAGTTACTTTTACTTCCCCTCCACCAGAAGGAATTGAATACATCGGACGCAATCATCCCCTTGTTGAAGGATTAGCAAGATATTTATTGGAAGAGGCAATTTCTACAAATAAAGAGCCTACGGCTGCTAGATGCGGAGTAACTGTTACCAATGCAGTTAGTAAACCTACTGCCATTCTTTTGCTGCGTTTGCGACACATATTAGAAAGCCCCAAACATTCAGACTTATTGGTTGAGGAATGTTTGGTGAGAGGTTTTACAGGTGCGCCTAGCGATCCTCAATGGTTATCTCAAGAGGAAACTTTGGAGTTGATGGCAAAAGTAGAGCCGACAGGCGATCTACCTTTTGCTAGAAAGCAATTATCAATGGAAAGATTGTTATCGAGCTTATCGGATTTAAAAGCAGATCTAAACCAGTTTGCTTTAAGTAGAGGCGAAGCCCTTAAAGATTCCCACCGCCGAGTCAGGGCAATTACTAAGGAGGGACAGGTAAAGGTTAAACCCCAGTTACCGATGGATATTTTAGGGGTTTACTATCTGTTGCCTGAATGACAGCTAAAACTCTACAGGCTTAAATTTATCTTTATTTACTTCTTCAGGCTGAACTGGCTATAGCTATAAGGCTTGGTTTACATATTTTAAATTAATTATTTATTATGAATACTCTTACAGGAATACAGATTGAGGGTAATTTAATTACTTTCGATTTAACTACTGAACTATTAAGCAACGAATTAAAAGGGCAAACTCCTAAAGATTTTGGTATTGCTCAAACCAATAAACTAGAAGATGAAATTGCGATCGCCTGGGGAGATGCTAAAACTTACTGGGCTGCATTTGAAAGAAGGCTGGCTAAATTAGGTGAAACTGAAACGGCAACTAGCCTAACACGAGAATATTGGGCAGTTCCTTTATTGGAATCTTTGGGATACAAACCCGAATATCAACCGAAAGCAGAAATTGTAGAAGGACAGACTTTTGCTATTTCCCACCGCACCGAGGCTGGGACAGATAAGCCTCCAATTCATATTATTGGTAGTCGCTTAAAACTCGAACAGCGTCCGCCTAGCGGTACTCCTCGACTTTCGGCACATGGGTTGATGCAGGAATACCTCAACTGTACCGAACATCTCTGGGGAATTATTACCAATGGTTTGCAGTGGCGGTTGTTGCGGGATTGTTCGTTGATGACTCGTCTTACTTACATCGAGTTCGATCTCGAACAGATTCTCAATAATGAAAATTATGCTGAGTTTGGTTTATTTTATCGTCTTTTCCACCGTACCCGTTTACCAGAGGGCATGGAAGATGCGGATAAGTGTTTACTAGAGTTCTATCACCAACAGACTTTACAGCAAGGGGGTAGAGTACGCGATCGCTTGAGAGATGGTGTAGAACAAGCCCTACAGCTATTAGGAACGGGCTTTTTACAACATCCTAAGAATCAAAATTTGCGAGACAAAATTGTTAGTGGCGAATTAACGAATAAAGATTACTACCGTCAGTTGTTGCTATTGATTTATCGTTTCTTGTTTTTGATGGTGGCGGAGTCTCGTAATATTCTTTCAATTGGGGAAGATACAGAGAAGGCAAGGATATACAACCAATTCTACAGCATCGAACGCTTGAGAATCTTAGCCGAACGTCCCAGTTATCGTCGCGAGGGTTTTGCCGATCTTTGGAATGGGTTACGGGTAACTTTTGATATCTTTGACGAAAACTGGCGCGGGGAGATATTGGGCTTGTCTCCCCTTAATGGCGACTTGTTTGGTTCAAAAGTACTGGATAGTATTCGAGAATGCGCGATCGATAATTACGATCTGCTGCAAGCTATCCGCCAACTATCGCTTTACATCAATAAAGGACAACTGCGGAGAGTTAATTATGCAGCTTTGGATGTTGAGGAACTGGGGAGTGTATATGAATCCCTGCTCGATTTTTCGCCCAAAATCGAACAATATGAAGGAATTTACCAGTTTAAGTTAGTTACGGGAAGCGATCGCAAAACTACTGGCTCTTACTATACTCCCCCAGAATTGGTAGCACAGTTGATTAAAACTGCTTTAGAACCCGTAATTGAAGAGAGGCTAAAAGAGGCTAATACTGAAGCCGAACAAGAAACAGCTTTACTGAGTTTAACCGTCTGCGATCCTGCTTGTGGTTCGGGACATTTCCTCCTCGCAGCAGCCAGACGTATTGGCAAGGAATTAGCCAAGGTAAGAACAGGGGAAACTCAACCAGGAGTCGAACCGATCCGTAAAGCGATACGAGATGTTATACAACACTGCATTTATGGTGTGGATCTCAATCCTCTAGCAGTAGATTTGTGTAAGGTGGCATTGTGGATCGAGGGATTTAATCGCGGTAAACCCCTTAGCTTCCTCGATCATCGGATTAAGTGCGGTAATTCTTTAGTTGGGGTATTGGATTTAGATTGTCTCAATGATGGTATTCCCGATAATGCCTATAATGCCGTTACGGGCGATGATAAAAAACTGTCAACCCAGATTAAAAAAGACAATAAAAAACAGTGCATAAATCCAGATCAATTAGCAATTCCCTTCAATAATTTAGAAGAACAAAGATCGCATTACGGACAAACTCAAAGTGCGATCGCTCAATTACCAGAAAACAAAACAGGGGATATTAAACAGAAACAACGGCAGTATCGAGATACCAGAAAAGAAAACGCAGATAACCCCTGGTGGCGTGATACTTCTGCCTGTAATCTTTGGACAGCAGCTTTTTTCACTCCTTTGACCGAACAAAAGTTGCAGCTATTACCCACTTCTTCGACTTTATTTCAGTTACTACAAGGGAATTGGCGGTGCGACCCCGCGTCGGCGCAAGACGCAAGGGAACGCGCACCAAGACAGACGACTCAGAAAGTAGTTGCTGCTGCCAATAAGTTAGCTAAGGAAAAACGGTTTTTCCACTGGGCGTTAGAGTTTCCTGAAGTTTTTGAAAGCGGTGGGTTCTCCTGCGTATTAGGGAATCCGCCTTGGGAACGGATTAAATTACAAGAAAAAGAATTTTTTGCCACTAAAGATAGTGCGATCGCACTTGCCAAAAATAAAGCAGCCAGAACTAAGTTAATTAACAAGTTAGCCACAACTAATCCTCAGCTATTACAAGAATTTGAGGATGCCAAACACGATGCTGATGCTACCAGTAAATTTTTGCGAGAGTCGAATCGCTGTCCTTTGACTTCTAGAGGCGATATCAATACATATAGCGTCTTTGCCGAAACTACTAGAAGCATTATTTCTCCTACAGGAAGAGTCGGCATTATTGTTCCTACTGGTATTGCTACCGACGATACTTGTAAAAACTTCTTTGGCGATCTAACCCAAAAGCAAAATTTAGCCAGTCTCTACGACTTTGAAAATCGAGAAGCCATATTTGCTTCCGTTCATCGTAGCTATAAATTTTCTATGTTAGGAATGAGTAATCAACCAATACAGCAAGCCAATTTCTCATTCTTTTTAACCCAACCAAAACAAATAGAAAATGAGGCGCGAGTTTTCCAACTATCACCCCAAGACATAGATTTAATCAATCCCAATACTTTAACCTGTCCCGTATTTCGCAGTCGTACCGATGCCGAATTGACCAAGAAAATCTATCAGCGCGTACCTGTTTTGGAAAACGAGAAGACAGATAGTAACCCTTGGGGTATTTCATTTATGCGTATGTTTGATATGTCAAATGATAGTGGGTTGTTTAAAGATGAGGCAAAAAATAATTTACTTCCTTTATACGAAGGAAAAATGGTTCAAGCATTCGATCACCGTGCAGCTAGTTCACAGACTAATCTTGAAAACTCAATGCGTACTGGTCAACCTGTAGAAACATCACTTGAACAACATCAACAACCAGAGTACAAGCCTGATTCTCAGTATTACGTTAATAAAATAGATGTTCAAAACCGCATAGAAAATAAAATTAATAAACCTTTTCTTCTTGCATTTAAAAATGTCACAAGTCCTACAAATGAACGGACAATTATTGCTTCATTTTTGCCTACATCGGCAGTTGCACATTCAATGAGTGTTGTAATGATTTCAAAAAAATGCGCCAAAATGTGGGCTTGTTTTCTAGCAAATATGAACTCGTTGATACTTGATAGTATGGCTAAACAAAAAATGGGCGGTGTAAATTTAAGCTTTTTTATTTTTAGACAACTACCCATTATTCCACCAGAAACCTACACCGAATCAGACATAAAATTTATCAGCGATCGTGTTCTCGAATTAGTTTATACCGCCTGGGATATGCAACCCTTTGCCAAAGATATGGGTTATGACGGCGAACCATTTATTTGGAATGAACAAAGACGGGCAATATTGAGGGCAGAATTAGACGCATATTACGCCAAACTTTATGGACTTACCCGCGATGAACTGCGTTACATTCTCGATCCTGCTGATGTCTATGGCGAAGATTTTCCTAGTGAAACTTTTCGGGTATTGAAGAATAAGGAAATTAATAAATATGGCGAATATCGGACGCAGAAATTGGTATTGGAGGCTTGGGACAAAATGTTTGAGTAATAAGTAATAGGTAATAAGTAGAAAAATGTTGTGTATTTATCTTTTTATTGGTGAAAACAGTAGCTAGAAATAAACCCTGAGAAGTTAGGGAATGTTTACGAGAGTCTATGAACGAGTTGTTTGAGTAATAAATGTTATGACAGAACAAAAGAATGGTGAGTTTGCTCTCTTTATTGATGAAAGCGGTAGCCCAAAGCCTAACCCGAAAGATACTGCACCCTATTTTGCCCTTGGTGGGATCTTAGTAAAGAGGGTAGATGAAGCGGTTATCGAACAAGCCGTAGCAGATTTTAAACAACGCTGGAATATTAGCCTGGATACTCCGTTACACGGCAGTGAAATTCGCTCTAAAAAAAGAAAGTTTGCTTGGCTGGGTAAACTCTCCGAACAAGAGAAAGAGAATTTTATGGTAGATTTAACTATAACTATTACTTCTCTGCCGATTATTCTTCACGCCTGCGTTGTATCTCGTCCTGGCTATCACAATCGTTTTCTAGATCAATACGGTGACGATACCTGGGAAATGATGAAAAGTGCGTTTTCTATCTTAATAGAGCGTTCTGTAAAATATGTTGGCGATCGCGATGAATCAATTATGATCTACTACGAAGAAGCAGGGAAGCGAGAAGACAGACTACTCAAACAATACTTTAATGAGATTCGAGAATCAGGTCATCCCTTTGATCGCGCAAACGCTTCAAAGTATTCGCCATTGAGCGGAGAACAAATATCAAAATGCTTACGTGGAATTGAGGGAAAAAAGAAAAGTAATCCTATCTTGCAGATTGCCGATTTATGTCTTTACCCAGTTGCTAGAGGTAAAGATAGACCAGGAGACAAAGCTTACTTAGCTTTGAAGGAAAAATCTTTGCTAATAGATTCTCAATTGAGTTCTGAGGAGATTAAATCGAGAGGAATTAAATATTACTGTTTCGACAATAACATTCCCTAAAAACAACAAAACCGCCTAACTAGCGGTTCGTCGATCGGCAGTCATACGACTACCCCCAGGCTGCGCCTATACCTATAGTAATACGAAAAACAAGATTATGCAAACACCCGAACAATCTATAAACAATTCAGAAAAGCGATCGCGCTACTACGAAGCTTTTACGTCTGTGCGATCGCAATTGTCCAATTCCAAATTAAAGACAATTTTGCTGGTTTGTCTAATTAGTTTTACATCGCTATTAGTCAGACAAACTTTGCAAGTTCAGCATTCCTGTAATCCGATGATTCATTGGTCAGGAGAACTTCCCACAGATTGCCTAGTCGCAGTCAAGACTGACTTTGATAATTTTAGTTTTCAAACACAACCGCAAATTGCTCAACAGCGAGATCGCATACAACCTTCAATTTCTCAAAATACTGTTGAATCTCAACTAGGAAAGGTTATTGACATTTCTAAAGCTACTGAACCAGAAATAACTCAAGACATTTCTCTATCAGAACCAGAAGATGAATACAACTCAGTAGGTCAATTTGTTAAAGAACATTCTAATGACATAGTTGGCGGGATAGCAGGAGTAGCAGGAGGAGTAGCTACTGTGGCTGCTGCTAGTGCTACGGCAGCTTTTTCCATACCTGTAGCTGGTGCAGTAGCAATCGGTATGGGTATTTGGTTTCTAATTAGATCGGCTTTTTAAGACTGACTGTATATCGAAGAACTAAATAAAGTAATAACGAATAATCATGGACAATAATCAACCTTCCGAAATCATTTTTAACAACGAGACTCAAAACGCGATCGCGCAAAATACAATTCCTGAAACTGTTTTACAAATTCAACCTGTTTCTGTAATCAATCCCGAAAACAATAATTCTTTTGTTCTCAAAAAAATAGCTATCTTTTGCGCTGCTGGAGTATTGGCACTATCGGTATTCTTCATCTTTGCCAAAGGTACAGATGTCTGTTTAGCAATCAACTGCAACGATTACAGCGATTCTGTAGCTACGAGTTCGGCTTCTTCCACATCCATCGGTACTGATTTTGTAGCTTATGCGGGTGGCGCAGCCAGTCTTTTAGTCTTGACTACCTTAGTTGGTATTCCTTTGCTTCCTGCTGTGGCAATATCCACTGGAATTTGGTTTCTAGTGCGAATGATTCACTAAATTAAAGCTTTTACCAACCTACATAAAAACAATGAACTTAATTACCTTTGATCGCGTTAATAAAACTTTCTCTAAAGGATTTCAGCAAAAAACAACTATTCTCGAAAATATTAGCTTCAGCATCCAACAAGGCGAATTTGTTATTTTGCGGGGTGAAAACGGTGCGGGAAAAAGCACGATCCTCAATCTGGCTTTAGGATTGCTCAAACCCAGCAGTGGAGAAGTCAAGCTGATGACACGATCTCCACAAGACAGTAACTCCAAGCTGAAAGTCGGAGTCGTCCTACAAGATACCCAAGTTCCTCCCAACGCTAAAGTAACCGAACTGGTAGAACTATGGCGCAGTTATTACCCTGATGCGCTGTCTACCGAGGAAATATTGAGTAAGGTCAACCTGAAGGGTAAAGAACATCTCGATGCCAGTAGCTTGTCTGGTGGGCAAAAACAACGGCTTTATTTTGCCCTGGCTTTAGTTAACAATCCCGAACTGTTAATCTTGGACGAACCGACAAGAAACCTAGATGATAAAGGCTATGAAGAGTTCTGGCAGCAGATAAAACTTTGCTATCAAGCAGGAATAACTATTTTGATGGTGACGAATAATAAGTCTGATTGGCAAGAATTAGATAGTCTGGCAACACGCGAAATAATTCTACACAAACACTCGGAAGCACCAGCATCGGGACAGCTTACCGAAAAGATTTTAAAGACTTCTATTAATCCCAAGCCAAACGACATTACATCAGAGACAGTTCCTAATTTACTCTCGTCTTTTATCGGTCAACTGCGCTTTGAAATTCAGCAATTACTCCGCACACCAGTATTTTTAATCATGACTTTGGCATTAGTTGCTTTTTTACCGTTACTTAAAAAGTTAGGTATTCAAGGAGATGGTGCAATAGAATCGATGGTCAGCATCTGCGGACTCACTTTGTTCACTGTCGTAATTGATCGCCTGGGTAAAAGAGTTGCTGTCGAGCGATCGGAAAAATGGCTTAAAATGCTCAAGGTTACTGCTTTACCATCCTATATTCATATTGCTGCTAAAGTTGCCACTGCTCTTTTAATTTGTACTGTTAGCGTTCTTTTAGCATTTGTCTTAGGACATTGGCAGTTAGACATAGATGCCAGCTTTGGTATGTGGGTAAATCTGTTTTTAGTGCTGATAGTTGGCGTAATTCCCTTTGCTATTCTTGGTTTGACTCTGGGCTATCTACTTAACCCCAAAAGTGCTGACTCAATTTTGGGCTTATCCCTAATTGTTATTCCCGTCGCCTGTGGCACATTTGCTTTTCCTATGCCTAATTACATACAGGATGCCATTACCTTATTGCCCTTTTATCACTACAAAGAAGCAATCCTTTGGGCAGCAGGATTAGACTACGACAAACAGATATTGCTTCATTTAACATGGTTGATTTGGGCAACGGTAGTTTTTAGTGCGATCGCACTGTGGTCGTATCAACGAGAACAAGCAGTTCAATAGAAAACCCATATTACCGAGTAGAAAACCCATGCAAACTATTACAACTGAAAGAACCAGACAAATTCAAGCAATAATTACTCAAAGACTTCCTCTAAGAGAGAAAATTGCTACTGTCGAACAAAACTTGCGCTCGCTGGCTCGTTCGTTAGAAACCTTGACCCAGAATCGCGATCGCCTTATTACTCAAGTTACCGATATAGAATCACTAAGCAATCTACAGCAATTAAATTTTCAGCAGCTACAATCCCAGATTCAGTCTCAATTAGCGGGACTAGATCTACTTAAAAATCGCTTTAACTGCGATACCATCAATATTGGAGTCATTGGTCGTGCGGGACAGGGAAAAAGCCGATTATTGCAGAGTTTGACAGGGCTATCTAGCAACGAAATACCTACAGGCGATCGTGGACACTGTACGGGAGTTCGTAGCAAGATTTTACATCAACCTGAAATAGATACCTATGGAGAGATTACGTTTCTTTCTGAACATTCTTTTTTGCAAGAAATTATTGCTCCCTACTACGAAGATTTGGAGTTGGGTCAAGCACCCAATAGTTTAGATGAATTTGGTCGTAATTCTCTTCCTCTTCGTCCCAGTCATTTAGCAAAAACAGCAGTAGCAGAAGGTAAATATGAATACCTGCAAAAATATCATCAGAATCTACCTCAATATCGCCATTTGCTAATCAAATCAACTCCAATTAAAATTGCCAAAGAGCAAATTAGAGAATACGTAGCGCAAGATAATCTTCAAGGAGAACGCATTTATCACAACTATCTTGCAGTTAAAGAAGCAAAAATCTTTTGTACTTTTCCTCATCCCGATGTGGGACAAATTGCTTTAATTGATATGCCAGGGTTGGGCGATACGGGAGTGGGTGACGAAAAGAAATTAATGGAAATTTTGGCTCAGGATGTCGATTTAGTATTAATGGTACGCCTTCCTCGACCGCCAAGAGATTATTGGGGAGATGTCGATCTACAACTATATGATACTGCTAGTAAATCTTTAACTGCTTTACCTTTTAGAGATTGGTCATTCTTAATTTTAAATAATACAGAGGTTAATTCTCCTATCGGGGATAACTCAGTTTACTGTCAAGATTTAGTCTGCGATCGCGAAAATAAAGGATTGTATTTTGCTGACTGTATCAATTCTAATTGCGCCGATTCCAGTGCAGTTAACCAAAAACTACTCGATCCTGTTTTAGACTATTTAGTCGATCGCATTAGCGAACTCGATCGCGCCTATATATCCTCCTGTCAGAAGAATTTATTGCAGTTACGGCAAGAAGTAGCAGCCGAATTAGAGAAATCTAGTGGAGTATTAAAAGGTTTAGCCCAAAACAGTAATTACTTTCCCAAATTTATCGAACTATTTGACGAGCTTTGGGTAGTTTTAGCCAGTGGTTTGGAAGAATTACTGCAAGAATTACGCGCCGAAAGGGATCTAGAAAACTCAGAATTTAAGCAACAGGTAGAAGCTGCGGTTACTGCTTGTCGCGAAGATAATGGCATTCCTACAGAGTCAGAAATTGAAAAACTGCGCCATAGCAAGGGTGGTTATCCAAATGTTTACTATGAGTGCCTTAATGAAGTTCGCGCTCATCTATCTCAACATTTTCTGCTTCTAGATGATGTCCTCAAAAAAGCAATAAACCAAGTCAAAACCCAGGTCACTCAGATACTAATAGAACAAGGTAGATTAGGCAATTTAACCGAAGCTAGAGAAGCAGAATTTATCAGTGCGATCGCTGAAATAATTCCCGACCATTTAAAACGTCTTAAGTTAGGTTTTCAAACCTTGGCAGAATTTGAGCTTTCCTATCGTGGTTTGATTCAACACCGTATTCGCAAACATCTTGACGATCTCACCCCCGATGAAACATCACTACAACTTTCTCCTTCTCCATCGGCTGCGGAAGTATTAAGTTGCTTAAACTCCCTCCACGCTGAAGCGATCTATAAATGCGAAACTGCTTTAGACGATTTGTTAGCAGAACCCAATCAAGCTTCATTTGCCATTGTCGAAGAGTTTCTTGACCGTATATTAAGAGCTAAAAAAGTTAGACAAGAATGGCTCAAATTCTTACAAGAAATTTACGATTGCGTTTGGGTAGATGAATTTGAAGAGTTTGGGAATAATAGCAAAATAAGCCAGGAGTGGATGACAGGAGTTAAAAATGCGATCGTAGCTAATCACAAAGATAATTTTCAGTTTTAAAAGGGAATATAAATGCAAGAGCTAAAAATCACTATGCTGGGTGCAAGTGGGGTAGGTAAGACTACTTTGCTAACAGCAATGTACGAACAGTTTGAAAGCAATATCGGTAATACCAATCTACAACTAACTCCCGACGACGAGAGTGCTGCAATCTTACAAGATCGTTTGATCGAGCTTAAAAGCTTGGTTGATGTATTTGAAGCCAGAGGAAGAGTTGGCATTGGAGGTACAGAGGCAATGGCTGGTCCAGAGTCTCTACGCTCCTTTTCTTTCGGTTTGGGTCGAAAAGGAGAAATCCCTTCTCTTAATCTGCGCTTTTACGATTATCCAGGAGGATACCATGCAACTCATGCTTCCAAAGAGGAAAAAGATTTCGTCAAAAAGACTTTAAGCGAATCAACTGCCGTTCTAATTCCCATTGATGCTCCTTCTTTAATGGAAAGAAATGGTAAATTTCACGAGAAGATCAATCGACCCCAACAGATCAAAGCCTTGTTCAATGCAGCATATCAAAATCTAGATTCCCCTCGTCTAGTAATCCTTGCTCCTGTCAAATGCGAGAAGTATCTCAAAAACAATAAAACCGCTAAAGAGTTGCTAGAAAAAGTCAAACAGGGATATGCACCACTACTAGATCATTTCAATTCCCCCAGCTTGAATCCTTGGGTTGCTAATGTAATTACTCCAGTTCAAACAGTTGGTAGCGTCATATTTTCCCGCATGGAAGTAGATAGTGAAAATAATCCTCATTTTTACTTCCGTAAAACCAGACACGATGCAGAATACTCTCCCAGTGATAGCGAACAACCTTTGCGTTACCTGCTACGTTTTCTATTGAAGTTACACCTTGACTCGCGACAATGGAAGTTTTTTAATTTTCTTCGCAATTGGTTGGAGTTAGATAATCATTTGGAAAAAGCAGTTAACGAATTTTCTGGTGGCTGCAAAACTAACGGCAGTTTTGCAGTAGTTAAAGGCGAAAAGTGGCTAAATATTTAGGAGAAAGTAAAGAATGCTTATTTATATTCAAAGTCGTGGCAAGAACCAAGACCAAGACTATCGTTGGTTACTAATAAAATCGGACGAACACTATCCAGAAAATCCTAGTTTTCTAATACAGTCCATTGGCAATTCTACATTAAAGCCAGTTGATTTGATTGAAAGTCAAAAACAATCTATTATTCTGGTTGCCGATCGAGGTAATTATTATTTATTGGTTACTGGTTTAAAAGCAAGGGAAGATAGAACTGACTTTACAGGACGTTCTATCCGCAATTCTGTTCTTTGGATTTGCCAAAAAGACAGTGAAAATGTAAAAGTCCGTTCGTTACTAATTAAAGCTTTAAAGGGAAAACTAGAGCCAGAAATAGATGAAACTATTAATGCTTCTGGTAAATATGGTTTTGAAGTTGATTACAAAAGCCTAGTAAAGTCATCTAATTCAGTTCTAGATGTAGAAAATAATCGAAATACCGATCCAAGTTGCAAGATTGGTAGTAATTGTGAATTATTAAGACAAGAAACTGCTTTGGAATTACAAACTAATCCTCTTCCCGATCGCAATGGCTTATTGGTGTTAGTTACCAGCATCAAATCTGCTTCGATCTTAAAGGAAGCTTCTGTTTGGCGTGGTTTATCTGACAGAATTGAGGATGAAAGGTTTGAAGAATATTCTTCTTTAAAAACTATCAATCAACAGGCTCAAAAAAAAACAGTATTCCTGGGTATAGCGATCGCCTTAATCTTAATAATCACGACCGCCCTCATAATAATCAAGCTTACAACGCCCCAAAAGCCTCAGATAGATCCGAATCCTCAGATACAGGAGGAATCGACACATTTGGAAGAGAAATCTGGAATTTCCTCGAAAAAGGCGTTGACATCAACAGAATCGCTCTCAGTTTGCCAGAATCGAAAAGAAATAGATTATTTTCTCTCGCCGTGTTCCTCGAACGTCAAGAACAATTAAAACGCAGAGCCATTATAGGTCAATTGCATCCCAATGATTTAGAGCTTTTGGAACAAATCGAACGCATAATATTAGAACTTTATCAATTGGCAAAAGATATTAAAGAATTCAATAACAAGTAATTAAAAATATTTTACTGTAGGTTTTTTGAAATAAAAATTGGGAATAATAATTACAAAAGCTGTATTTATCCAAGTTTACTTATAGCTTTATAGTTATTACTCCCACAAGCCAAATGAAGCTACCAGTTAATCTACAGGAATTATTAGCCCAAAATCCAGAAGCGATCGCAGCAACCAGCACTTTAATTGCTCAAGAAATGGTAATTTTAGATACTACTGGCATAGATAGCCTAACTACCGAACAGTTGGAGCAAATATTGGGCAATATTCCTAAAACCTGGGACTTCAATCGTTTAAAAACTATCTTCAATACATATATTGTTAATAGTAATTTAGAACAGCAACTAATTGAGTGGTGCGATCGCAGACAAGGAAAACAGTCTCAAACCATACTTTTTCCTCAAGATAAAGCCGAAGAGAACAAAGCTCTAGATATTTTTAAGCTGAGAGATGAAGTAATTGGCGATTATCGTAATTATATGGAAAGTTTTTTAGAAATACGAGATCGTCGTGTAGCAGAATTTGTTCAACAAGAATTAGATAAGGGCTATCTTTGGAGCGATCCTTTAGTTCAAATTAATCCAGCCTACAAACAAGGTGCTACTATTGATGCCTTGATTAACGAAGGTGTTTTACATTCAGACTGTAAGAAGTATTTTCCTGGCTTTCATTTCTACTATCACCAAGAACAATCCTTCCGCTGCGCCAAAAAAAATGAACCCTATGTCGTTACTACTGGTACTGGTTCGGGGAAAAGCCTTAGTTATGTCTTGCCAATCATTGACGATCTGTCACGAAATCCTCAGTTAAAAGGGATTAGGGCGATATTGGTCTATCCGATGAATGCTTTAATAAACTCCCAAGAAGAGGAATTTAAAAAGTTTTTAGATAAATATAAAGAAATTTCGGGTCGAGATTCTCATATTAGAGTTGCTAGATATACAGGACAAGAAAGCCTGTCACAGAAATCTGATCTTCAAAATAATCCACCTCATATTCTTTTAACTAATTACGTGATGCTGGAGTTGATGCTTTCTCGCGTCCACGAAAAGAAGTTCGTAAAATCGCCAATTTTAAAATATCTCGTACTAGATGAATTACATACCTACAGAGGTCGTCAGGGTGCGGATGTAGCAATGGTAATTCGGAAATTACGTCAGATTTCTTATAAAGCAAAACAAGGTCAGGATATTCCTATTTTGTGTATAGGTACTTCCGCTACCATGTCTACGGAGGGCAATCGCACGAACCGCCAAGCCACTGTTGCCAATGTAGCCAGCAAACTGTTTGGGGTAGAGGTAAAAGCAACTAATGTCATAGACGAAACTTTAGAACCAGCTATAAATAGACCTCAACCAACTACAGAAGAACTAACTAAGTGTTTGCAAACTGGATTACCTAATGAAGAACAGCAAACGACAGAATCTTTTTTACAGCATCCTCTCAGTAAATGGATTGAGATGAATTTTGGTTTAGCCGAAGAGGATGGACATCTAATTCGCAAAACACCTATTGCTCTTTCTAAAGGAAGCGAGGAATTATCTAACGTTACGGGAATAAACAAAAATATTTGCTCCAACACATTAAAACAGATGTTCTTTTGGAGTAGCAGAATCGACGAAGGCTTACCCTTCCGTCTCCATCAATTTATCTCTCAAGGGGGTAGCGTTTATGCCACTCTGGAGTCTAAAGAGAAAAGATATTTAACTTTAGAAGGACAGTATAAAACCACAGGCGATCGCTTGTTATTTCCTTTGATATTCTGTCGTGAATGTGGTCAAGATTATTACGCAGTGCGTTGGAATGGCGACAAAGATGAAATAACCCCTTTATTACCAACGGCGATCGATAATGACAGTGATGAAGATATAGCAGAAGGATATCTAACTTTAGATGAACCAGGTCTTTGGAGTGATGCAGATCTAGATTCTCTACCCGATAACTGGTTTAAGGAAACCATACGATACGGAAAAACGGTCAAAAAAGAATATCAGAAATTTATTCCCTACAAGCTTTATCTCTATCCCAATGGCACTATCGAAACGGGTGCAGTTTCAGATACTAAAGTCGATAAGCCAATTGCTTTTTGGTTTATTCCCAAGCCATTTTTAACCTGTTTAAACTGTGGCATCGTCTATGATAAAAAACCCAACGAATATACCAAACTAGCTCGTCTCAGTAGTGAGGGACGTAGTACATCTACTACTCTACTTTGCTTATCTTCAGTTACTCGCCTGAAAGAAACTCAAGCGATCTCAGCAGACTCAGCAAAAATTCTTAGTTTTACCGATAACCGTCAAGACGCATCTTTGCAAGCAGGACATTTTAATGATTTTGTTCAAACTAGCTTCTTAAGGGCGAGTCTTAACGGTGCATTACAAGCAAAACAACGACTTACTCATTCAGATTTAGCAGCAGTTGTCATGCAGCAAATGGATTTATCTCAGAGCGAGTATGCTGAACAACCAGCAGAATATGGTGGAGGAAAAAAACGCAATCAACAAATTTTCGAGCAGTTAATTGAATATCGCCTCTACGAAGACCTAAGAAAAGGATGGCGTATCGTTCAGCCCAATTTAGAACAGTGTGGTTTACTAGAGATTGAATATGATGAATTAGAGGCGGTGTATAGCGATCGTTCTGCCTGGACAAAATATCCCTATTCTGGTTTACTCCAAGCGACACCCGAACAAAGATACACCGTTGTTAAAACCGTCTTGGACTATCTTCGCAAACAATTAGTAATTGATGCCGAGCTACTACAGCCAAACAATCTAGATAAATTAAAACGAGAAGCATCTCAAGCATTAAACGAACGATGGAAATTTGATTTTGAAGAGAGACTGCATGAAGCTAGATGGGCAACCACTAATAAAGGAGATTCCAAAGATAAAAGTAAAGTCAAACTTTCGGGACAAAGTAAGATTGGGCGTTTCCTAAAAAGCGATCGCGCTTGGTCTTGGTTAACTGCTCCTCTATCCGAACCTGAATATCAACAGCTAATTACATCCCTAATTAATACTCTAAGAGATTACGGCTATCTCAAACAAAATATTAACAATGAAATTCAATTACGTATTGATTCGATAGTCTGGAAAGCCAGCAGAAATCAGCATCTCAATGTAGATATTCTCAACAGCAAACGTCTTCAAGGAAAAGAAGAACAGGGACGTAAGGTGAATCAGTTTTTCCAAGGTTTCTACAGTAGCAATGCCCAAACCATAAAAACGATGGAAGGACGCGAACATACAGGTCAGGTAAACTACGACAATCGCAAAGAGAGAGAAGAAAATTTCCGCAACGGCAAACTATCTACTCTGTTTTGTTCTCCCACAATGGAATTAGGTATTGATATTTCCGACCTTAGCGTGGTTCATTTACGCAATGTTCCTCCTTCCCCTGCTAACTATGCTCAACGTAGCGGGCGAGCTGGTAGAGGCGGTCAGAATGCTTTGGTAGTAACCTATGCTGCTGCGGGAAGTCCCCACGACCAGTATTTTTATCAGCGTCAACAACAGATGGTAGCAGGGGTTGTTGTTCCTCCAAAACTAGAATTAGCCAATCAAGACTTGATCAAATCCCACGTTTATTCTCTCTGGCTGTCTTATACAGGGGCTAATTTTAGCAATTCGATGAATGAGATCCTGGACTTGGAAAAAGATGGTTATCCCCTAAAAGAAGATATAAAAGCTCAGCTTAATTTGAGTGCAGATAGCTTACAACAGTGTCTTGAAGATTTGAAAAGGGTATTGAGCGATCGCTTTTGTCACAAAGACTTGCAGAGAGTTAGCTGGTACAGTTCTCAATGGCTACAAAATACACTCAATAACGCTTTCCATGAATTCGACCAAGCTTGTCAGCGTTGGCGTGAACTTTATCAAGATGCTGACCGTCAATTAATCAAAGCTAGAGAAGTTATCGATCGCCATAGCCAAGGAGCCATCAATGAAAAAGAACGCAAAGAAGCAGAATCTTTAGCAAAAGAAGCTCAACGTCAGAAGGATTTATTAGTCGGTCAATCTCAAGGTAAAAATAACAGCCAGTTCGACTTCTATCCTTATCGCTACTTTGCTTCCGAAGGCTTTCTACCTGGGTTTAACTTCCCTCGACTACCTATCAGAGCCTATATTCGTGCGGGAGATAAAGGAGAATTCATTTCTCGTCCCCGAATTATTGCTATTCGCGAACTTGCCCCAACCAACGTTCTCTACTATGAAGGTAACAAATATCAGGTCAACAAAACTCGTATCCCTGTTAAGGGCGTTATCTACAATCGAGTTGCTATTTGTCACCATTGCGGATATTTCCATGATGGTGAAAACTTTATTCGCAATACCTGCGCTAACTGTGGTCAACAACTGTCTCCAGACGAAAAGGGAAATCCTGCTAAACTAACTCAAGTTTTAGAAATGGACAATGCGATCGCTCGTAAAACCCACAGAATTACTTGCGATGAAGAAGAAAGGCTCAAATATGGTTATCAGTTAATTACTCATTTCCGATACGCCAAAGACAAACAACAAATAGCTACCATCAAAGCAAATGACGGCACAGAACTACTCCGCCTTACCTATGGAGAAACTGCGGATATCTGGAGGATCAACCAAGGTTTAACGCGATCGCCAGAAAAAGGATTCAAGCTTGATACTATGTCTGGCGAATGGGTGAGCAAAGATCAAGAGGGAGTTACGGAAGTAATAGATAACAACGTTCAGCTTATGGTTAAAGATACCTCTAACGTTCTTGTAATTGAATCTCTTAGTCTTCCACAGGAAGATGCAGAAGCCTTTATTATTACTTTGCAATACACTCTAGAAAGAGCTATCCAAGCCTCGTATAAACTTGAAAATAACGAACTAGCATCAGAAAGGGTCGGAAAAGGCAGATATCTTTTATTCTGGGAAGCGGCAGAAGGTGGAGCAGGGGTATTATCTCAAATCTTGGAAAATACTGCTTCATTCCAAAAATTAGCTCAGGAAGCCCTAGATATATGTCATTTCTTAGAACCTAAAAATGGTTGCGCTCAAGCCTGTTATCAATGCTTACTTTCTTACCGCAACCAATTCGACCATCCCTATCTCAATCGTCATTTAATTGGCAAATTTTTAAAGCAATTACAAAATAGTCAAGTTGCTTTAGAAAAAGATGCGCGATCTCATGAAGAACAATATCAAAGATTACTCCGACAAACTGACCCTAATTCAGAATTTGAGCGTGTAGTTTTAAAAGCAATATACGAACAGGGAATTAAACTACCTGATTCTGCTCAAGAATTTATTTTAGAGGCTAACTGCAAGCCAGACTATATTTATAGGAAAGCTAAGATTGCTATTTTTTGCGATGGTTCTGTCCATGATTCACCAGAACAACAACAGCGCGATCGCATTCAAAGAGAAGATTTAGAATCTGTTACTGGATATATGCCTATTTCAATCAATTATCAAGAAGATTTGCTATCTCAATTGGAATATCTACAATCTCTAATTTGAATGTGAAATAATTTGAGGTTTCCTCAAATCTTATCAGTCACCTTGGTTGAAATTATTGTCAAATCTATTTTTTAGTTTCTTTCTGACGATGAAAACTTTTTTTTCGACGATAGAAATCTTGAAGATTATTTTGTAGTTTTTCATAAATGAGATCGCACCAAAAAGGAACAACAGGATATCCTTGTTCTAATTTATGTGTAGCTAACTCAACATCAAAGTTCTCTATCTGCACCTTCTCTTCACTAATATCCAAGAAAAATATCAATCGCGTTTTATTCTTTTTCCACAACTTAGCTGATGAAAATAACTCCTCGTTTACCAGCGTATTTAGAACCTTGAGCGCAATATCAAAATTCAATCCCATTGAAAGCAGATATTCCATTACAGTCAAAACCAACAAATCTGATTCACTGTAATAAACATTTCGTCCTTTTCCCCCAGGATTAACTGTAGGTACAACAACCTCTTGTTGTCGCCAATATTGTAATTGCCGACGAGAACAACCCGTAATTTGTGATGCTTCTGTACTGGTATAAAAAGGTTTTCCCATAACTATCAATGATGCCATGAGAGAGAAACCAAATATAAAAAAATATTAAGTGACAAAACACATAATGTTCTTTTAAGATAAATTAGTATTTATGAGCAATGTTACTATTCAATGTCGTCTAACAGCACCAGAAGCTACTCGCCGTCAACTTTGGCATTTGATGGCAGAGAAAAATACCCCATTAATCAATGAATTACTAAAGCAATTAGCAGAACATCCCGATCTCGAAACCTGGAAGCTGAAAGGAGAAATTCCGCTTGGAACAGTAAAAAAGGCATGTCAACCTCTCAGGAATGAGCCTCAATATACTGGTCAACCAGGAAGATTTTATTCTTCTGCAATTTCTTTAGTGGAATATATCTATAAATCTTGGCTTAAACTTCAGCGAAGTTTAATGTATCAATTACATAGTCAACAACGCTGGCTATTAATACTCAAAAGTGATGAAGAACTAGTCGCAGAAAGCGATCGCACTTTGGCAGAAATTAAACATAAAGCAACTCAAATTCTGAGCAACGATCTAAATAAGGAAGATAAAAGTATTTCTAGCCAATTATTCAATTTTTATAACGAAGTTGAAGATACATATACCCGCAGTGGGATTATATATCTACTAAAAAATGGCTGTAAAATACGCCAAAAGCCTGAAGATCCGAAAAAGTTCGCTAAACGTCGTCGTAAGACAGAAATTAAAATTGAGCGTCTTATAAAAAAACTGAATGGCAAAGCTCCCCGAGGAAGAGATTTAACAGGGGAAAAATGGTTAAATACACTTCTAACTGCTACTACTCAAGTTCCTCAAGATGAAGCCCAAGCAAAATCCTGGCAGGATATACTGCTAACAGAATCAAAGTCAATTCCTTATCCTATTGCCTATGAATCTAATGAAGATCTGACCTGGGGAAAAAATGAAAAGGGTCGTCTCAACGTTCGATTTAATGGATTAGAAAAATTTATCGGCAAGTATACTTTTCAAATTTATTGTGATAAACGACAAATTGCTCTATTTCAACGCTTCTACGAAGACCAAGAAATCAAAAAATCTAGTAAAGATAAGCATTCGAGTGCATTATTTACTTTACGTTCAGCAAGAATAGCATGTCAGGAAAGAAAGGGGAAAGGAGAACCCTGGAATGTAAATCGTCTTATTCTCTACTGTACTTTTGAAACATTACTACTATCTGCTGAAGGAACAGATTTAGTTCGTCATGTAAAAGCTGAAGCGATCGCCAAAACTTTAACCAAGATAAAAGAAAAAAGCGATCTCAATCAAAAAGAGCAAGCATTTATCAAACGAAAACAAACATCCTTAGCCCGAATCAATAATCCGTTCCCTCGTCCCCATAAACCTTTGTATAGAGGCAAATATAATCTTTTATTGGGAGTTGCAATTAAACTAGATAAACCCGCGACTATAGCCATTGTTAATGGCATAAATAACAAAGTACTTTCTTACCGTAGCACCAAACAATTGCTAGGAAAAAATTATCATCTTCTCAATCATCAAAGACAGCAAAAACACATACTCTCTCACCAAAGAAATGTCGCTCAAAGACACCATGCCAATAATAAATTTGGGGAATCAGAGTTAGGACAATATATCGACCGTCTTTTAGCGAAAGCGATCATCGAATTGGCTAAAAAGTATCAAGTAGGAAGTATTGTTGTCCCCAAAATAGAAAACATCAGAGAAATTATCCAAACAGAAGTTCAGGTTAGAGCAGAAGCGAAAATTCCTGGCTGTATTGAAAAACAAAAAGAATATGCTAAAAAATACCGAACCAATATTCATAATTGGAGCTATGGCAGATTAATTGACAACATAAAAGCTCAAGCAGCCAAAGCAGGAGTCGTGATTGAAGAAAGCAAACAACCTATTTGCGGCAGTCCAACTGGACAAGCTAAAGAAATTGCTTTTCATGCTTATCAAGATCGCATTGCGTCTTGCTAAAGGTGCAAATGTGAAAATTCTCAACTAAACAACATTAGAACCTCGAAAATTAAATACAATATTAGACAAATCGCGCCGTAGGTCATGTTCTTCTAGAACCTCTGAATTATGTCAAATGTGGGTTAGTTTTAAATGCTTTCTGACCCTAGTAGCTGTCCGCCCTGATGCTGCTATCTTCGGATAGGAATAAGGTGCGCCCCCAGCAATAAGTGGTGTAGATATACTACAGCGATCGCTACTAAATCACCTCCGAGCAAGGAGGAATCTATCCTAATTTTCTTTTTTTTGACGAACCTAAGCGTTGGCGAAATCCCTGGGAGGTTCGACAAAATTACTAAAGCCATGTAAACCAAGCTTTACTTGATTTTATGAAATGGTAATAGTTTGCTTTTTGAGGCAATATTGGACGAAATTTTTGGGGTTTGTCAAAACTGTCTCTGAAATCATTACTATATTTAGCTTGCATCTAATGCAGTTTCAACAACCATTTCAGACTAGGATGGGTTGAAAGTGGAATGAATGTGACACGACAACAGCCGAATGGCAGTTTCAACAACCATTTCAGACTAGGATGGGTTGAAAGGAAAAACAAAGCTGACCGTTCCCTATCAAAGAGGTTTCAACAACCATTTCAGACTAAGATGGGTTGAAAGAACCTGTAAAACCACTCCAAACTCGCCAAGCTCATCCAGGTTTCAACAACCATCTCAGACCAGGATGGGTTGATTTTTAACATGTTAGGATAGATTGAAAGGCGCACTGCTTTCGGGATTATTTTAATATTCCCAATTTTGGTTTAATTCTTCATTTCTTTTATAGTCATTCCAATTAATTGACCTATGGTGAGAGATCGTATTAGAACAGATAATTCTCGTAGGGGCAATTCGTCCTTACATGAATCGTGTGGTTTATATTTGGAATGATTAAAGACAATAATTTGTCACTACCCCCTTAAAGACAACAATTTGTCTCGACGACAAAAAAATAGTCTTGATGACAGTAATTTGTCTTCAGCGACATTTAATTAGTCACTGTACAAGTGATATCGGGATGACAAGATTTGAACTTGCGTCCCCTGCTTCCCGAAAGCAGTGCGCTACCAAACTGCGCCACATCCCGCATTCGCATATATGCTAGCATATAAGGCATACAAAAAGTATGAGATATGAAGGATAAAGGATGAAGAAAAATTCAGATGTAGTGAATCTCTCATCGCGATCCCTTAAACTTACTAGCGATCGGCCATCGAACGCCAAATACCGACTAAAATTCCCTGAACATCAACATTATTAGCTTCTACTTTAATTGGTTCATATTTTTGATTAGCAGGTTTGAGGATCACTTTTTCCTGTTCTTGATAAAAATGTTTCAAAGTTGTACCGTATCCAGAAACTCTAGCGGCCACAATATCGCCATTTTTAATTTCTGTTGAAGATGAAAGCGATCGCATGATGGCATAGTCACCTTCATTAATTAAATCTTCTATCATACTATCTCCCACGACACGCAATACGTAGCAATTTGATTGAGAAAATAGATCTGATAAATCTAGCCTGCTTTTTTCATCGTTAAAAGGTTCAACTAAACCTCCGGCTGCAATCTCACCCTCAATTGATAACCCCTTATCAGGTTGATGCAATATTCTTATAGTCCGAGCTTTCCCGTCAGTCCAATCGATGTAACCCTTGTTTCGTAATCTTTCTAAACGACTTTGAACAGGGGCAGGCGATCGCAAATTCATCGCCTTCATCATCTGTCTAATAGACGGCGCATATTGAGTAGATTTGATATATTCAACCAGCCAATCATAAAGTTCCTTTTGCGCGGGAGTAAGACTTTCCATAACTTTTTCTAGGGTATGTTTGTGAGGACAAGCATTTGGCAATTACAGACAAAGCTTGATATGTCCATTCAGAACATAGGTACTAAATATTAGAAACTATTGACCCTAGCAAAGTCAAGTATTGTGGGATGAAAGTTTAAAGCTAATTAATAGTTTACCTTACATTCATTGTTTAAAACCTTGCTGGGGCATGAGAAACCATCCAGGGTCTATTACTATTAGAGCTTTGATATCTCGGTTTGGTAGGTTCTCTTCGTTCTTGTTTAACTACTCTCGGTTCAGAAGACTGTGACCTAGCGATCGCCGATAGACTTCCTGAATTAAGATTGATATTAGGAGCAGAAAATATTTTTATTGCAGCTTGGTTACAATCAGGACAATTTATAGGTACGTTATATTTGTCCATGCTGCGCCAAGCTTCAAATTCTCCACAGATGTTACAGCGATATTCGTATAGAGGCATTGTTTCAATTGATAATGGACAGTTGATAATAAATTTATTTTGTCGGGGCAAATGACATTCGCCCCAGAAAATCAGGCAATCAAAAGTAGGGTGGGCAAAATATTTTAATTAGATTACTAAGTCAAATTTAAGTCTTGCCCACCTTCTTTAATAGACAAATTCAACCAATAAAAGCATCTTTACATCGGCACAATATTCTTGTCAAAAATGGCGGTAGGCAAAGCTAGAGTACAGCAGGCATTAGGCACATCGACAATACCGCTAATTCTACCTTCAACGGGGGCGCAACTAAGTAAAAGATATGCCTGTTCTCCTGTAAAGCCAAACTTTTTTAGATAATTGATTGCATTCAAGCAGGCATTTCGATAGGAAACATGAGCGTCTAGGTAATATTGTTCGCCGCTAAACTCATCAACCGAAATACCCTCAAAGATCAGATATTCCGAATAATGAGGTTCAACAGGACCAGGTTTAAAGATCGGGTTAACCATCGCATATTTCTCCACACCCCCTTTGATAATATCTACGTGGAGATCGATATAGCCTGACATTTCGATTGCACCACAGAATGATATTTCTCCATCTCCTTGAGAAAAATGAATATCACCCATCGATAAGTTTGCTCCATCTACATATACAGGAAAGTATATTTTTGAACCTTTAGACAAGTTTTTAATATCGCAGTTTCCACCATGTTCTCTTGGTGGAACGGTACGGGCAGCTTCGGCTGCTACGCGCTCAAATTCCGAACCTGATAAAGTTCCTAATACTGCCTCTTCTGGGTTAGGCAAAGCTGCTAAATCAGGAATTTCTGGTTTCCAAGGGGGTCCGCCTTTGGCTACTAAAGCTCTTTCACGCTTATTCCATGTTTGCAATAATTCCATCGATGGGGCGCAACCAATCAAGCCAGGATGAGTAATACCTGCAAAGCGTACTCCAGGAATATGACGCGAACTAGTATATATTCCCTGTATATCCCAACAGGCTTTAGCTGCTTGAGGATAATGATCGGTCAAAAAACCACCGCCGTTATCTCGCGAGAAAATCCCAGTAAAACCCCACTCATCTCCAGGCAAAGTACCAATATCTAACAAGTCTACAACTAAAATATCTCCAGGTTGGGCCCCTTCAACCCGAATTGGACCACTAAGCATATGGACTTTTCTGAGATCTACCTTCTCTATGTCGCTGGGGTCATCATTATTACTAATTTGCCCGTCCGTCCAGTCTTTACATTCAATCCGAAAGACATCACCAGGCTTAACAGAAACCACCGCAGGGATATCAGGATGCCAACGATTATGACCAGGGACATCCTGCTTTGCCATTGGTTTGGTCAGGTCAATTTTGAAGAGAGTTTCTGGCATTTTATTCTGCTCTTTACTAATAAGTGTATAGGGTAGGAAATCTGACAAATGTGATTCCTTAAAACTAAAGATTGCAGCTAGGAACTGTAGGACTTTTTAGCAATCTTTTAATATTTTCGTGTAAATAATTTCGTGAAAAAGAGAAATCATTTAAATAACAAAAACAAACTCATTTACGAATCTTGGACTATTTGCAGAATATTAAAAGTAACAATAGTTACAAAATAAACTTTATCCCCGTTTTAACAAATAATTAAATATGACAGCTAGATAATTTATCTTGGATTTTATTTTATAGATAATATTAATGATTTAAAAATAATTAAAAAAGCTGCTTGTCATACATGATTTAGTATGATGCAGTAACTTTATACTAAATCATGATATGAGGGAAAAAACCATTGAGATATTGTCAAAAAATAGATAGCCCTTCAATATAAGTCTTGATTTTAAAGCAAAAACATAATTATCTAAAACGATTAAAGCTTCTTGAATGCTTAGTGCTTAGTTACAGTATTAAGATTCTCGAAGATTTGCGCTTGAAATAACCAAAATCAGCACTAGCTAGTCTACTCGATTGTGATAATTGGAGCGACTAAAGAAAAACGTTTTTTGTATTCAATTTTACAAAACGAATAGGAAGACAAGTTTATTCTTCAGTAAAGCAAAAACTAATAATCTAAAATTCCCAATACCTTATATACGATCTTTATGAGCCTTTATGAGCTAAAAAAAGAGATGTTTTTCATTTGCTTGTGCAATTAAATTTATTTTATTGCAACTATCTTCAATTTCATTCAGTAGAAAAGACAAACACATGAACAAAAAGTATCAACCTCCCACTTTTGGGGGTCTAAGTCGCCGTAAATTTATTCAATATAGTTCATTGGCTGTAGGTACAGGTATCTTAGCTGCCTGTACTGGTGGTGGGACTTCTAGCACAGGAGACGAAGACTTAGGAGAAAATCCAATCAAAGTGGGAGTAATGTACTCTACTACTGGAACAATCGCTATTGTCGAAAAATCTTTACAAGATGCTACCTTTCTGGCATTAGAACAGATAAATACCGATGCTGGTCCTTGGAAAGGTAAAGGGGTCGGTATTGAAGGGAGAAAAATTCAGAAAGTTGTGGTTAACCCCAACTCTGACTGGGATTTGTATAACCAGATGTCAAAACGCCTCATCGACGAAGATAAAGTAACCTGTGTTCTTGGTTGCTATACCTCTGCTAGTCGTAAATCGGTATTGCCAGTATTTGAAGAAAAAGATACTATTCTTTATTATCCTGTTTACTATGAAGGCAATGAATGTAGCTCAGATGTTTTCTATTCAGGAGCTGCACCAAACCAACAAATTACCGATTCTATTCCCTATAGCTACAAGAATTTTGGACCCAAAGGATTTTTCATTGGTTCAGACTATATTTACCCCAAAGAAAGTAATCGTATTGCCAAAGCCGAATTAGAAAAAGCTGGCGGACAAGTTGTCGGTGATGAATATTCTCCCCTCGGAACTACAGAATTTATCACCATTATTAATAAAATTAAACAGGCTAAACCTGACTTTGTTCTCAGCAACTTAGTTGGAGACAGCATTCCTGCTTTCTATCGTCAGTATAAAGATGCAGGAATTACCGCCGATCAAATTCCAATCATGGCTTATCCCACCACCGAAGAAGAAATACAGGCGATGGGGGCTGAATATGCTCAAGGACACTATACTAGCTTCAACTATTTCCAAACCGTAGACACTCCAGAGAATAAAGCTTTTGTCGAACAGTTTAAAGCAAAATTTGGCGATAATCGAGTCACTAATGGGGTAATGGAAGCCGCATACATTCAAACCTTCTTCATGGCACAGGCTATGGCAGACGTACTTAAGAAAAAAGGAGAAATAAATACCCAAACTTTAAGAGAAGCTACTAGAAACCAGGAGTTTAACGCACCTCAAGGTTTAGTCAAAGTCGATCCTGAAAACTTCCACACCTATCTCTATTCTCGTATTGGCAAATGGAATGCAGATGGTCAAGCAGATATTGTTTTTGCTACACCCTCAGCAGTCAAACCAATTCCCTGGAGTCAGGTTCTTTATAAAGGTCGTGAGTGCGTTCATCCAACTCCTGACGATCGCAGTAACTCTACCAAAGAGACAGGAAAAGAGTTAGGAGTTACGTATTTAGAAAAATCTTAGAAGAGTATTGTAGGGTGGGCATGGTCATCAACTACAGCAGAAAAAGATTCTTGAGATAATGCCCACCATCGCAATCAGTAATTAATAATCAGTAATCAGTAATTATGTATTTGCTTTATTATTTGGCGCAAGAAGCTGTAGCCCAAGAACCAACTGGAGCTTTTAGCTTGGTTGCTTTAGGCAATCAGCTAGTTAATGGGATTGGTATTGTCGGAATTCTGTTGCTGACTGGGTTAGGTTTGGCAATTACCTTTGGGGTGATGCGGATCATAAACCTAGCACACGGTGAATTTATCATGCTGGGAGCTTATGTCACTTTTATGATGCAGGATGCCTTTGGCATGGACTTGCTGCTGACGATTCCCTTCTCTTTTTTGATTACGGGGGCGATTGGAGCATTGGTAGAGCTTACTATTATTAGACGATTATATGGTCGTCCTTTAGAAACCCTGCTGGCTACCTGGGGGTTGAGCATTGTCTTGCAGGGGATCATTAAGCTGATTTTTACTGCCCAGCTAAAGTATGTAAAATCTCCCCCCTATATCTCTGGTAATTTAACCTTGCTCAAAGATGCTCAAGGTTCTCCTGCGATCGCTATTTCCTATTATCGACTGTTTATTGTGGTTGTAGCGATCGCCTTACTTGTTTTGACAGGCTATTTGCTCAACAAGACCGATTTAGGTCGGCAGATAAGGGCAGTAACTCAAAACCGAGAAATGGCAAAGTGTTTGGGGGTAAATACTAGCTTGGTAGACATGGTGACCTTTGCCTATGGTTGTGGTCTAGCGGGAGTGGCAGGAACGATTATTTCTTCGCTTAAAAGCGTTTCTCCACCTATGGGACAAGATTACTTAATCGATGCCTGGATGACGGTGGTAACAGGAGGAGTAGATAAGTTAGTTGGTGTTCTAGCTGGTGCTTTTGTGATCGGCGAATCAAGCTCAGGTATTGCCTATCTCCTTAACGATCCAACAGCTAGGGTAATCGTCCTGGCGGCAGTAATCATCCTGATTCGCTATAAGCCCGAAGGTCTGTTTACCATTCAAAAACGCGGGTAAATCAATCAACAATGAACAATTAATTAGTAATCAGTAATTAGTAATCATGGCAGAGTCAACTATTGGTATTGCAACGCGATCGCGAACTCCCACAAGGTTAGCTATTATTACAGCGATCTGCTTTTTGGTTATGGCAGCTTTGCCTTTGATTGTAGGTGATTTTCAGGTATCTCTGCTATCAAAGCTCTTGCTGTATGGTGCATTAGCTATCTCTTTAGATTTAGTCTGGGGATTTACAGGCATTCTTAGCTTTGCCCACGGAGTATTCTTTACTTTGGGGGGTTATGCCATGGCGTATTACCTCAAGCTAAATCTTTCCGCCTCAGCTAATACCTATGGGGGAAATTTACCTGATTTTATGGTCTGGAATGGCTTAAAGGAATTACCCTGGTTTATCGCGCCTTTAAAGTATTTTCCCATAGCTGCGATCGCCATGGTCTTAGTACCGGCGGCGTTTGCTTATCTAATTGGCTGGTTTATTTTTCGCTCTAAGGTAAGCGGTGTCTATATCACGATCATCACTCTGGCTATATCTTCAGCCTTAACCACCTTTTTTATCAGTCAACAGGCGTATACAGGCGGGACGAACGGCATTACTGATGTATCCAAACTTAGCGTGTTTGGGGCTGATATTCCTCTAAATGGCTTATATTGGATGATTTTGCTGTTTACTACCTTTGTATTGGTGGGTAGCTGGTGGCTGACTCAATCTAACTTCGGCTTAATCTTGCGCTCAATTCAAGAGAACGAAAAGCGCATCTCCTATTTGGGCTATGACGTAGCTAGCTTCAAGATCTTTATCTGGACACTTTCTGCTGGTATTGCTGGTATCGCAGGGGGTTTATTTGTGCCTCTCAATCGCTTTATTTCTCCTGTATATCTGGCAGTGGCTTTTGGAACCCAAGTAGTTATCTGGGTAGCCATTGGTGGCAGGGGTACTTTAGTTGGACCTTTGATTGCTGCCATCTTGTTAGGTCAAATTCAAAATTCTGCCGAACAAGTTACTCAAGACTGGCAATTATTTGTAGGGATATTGTTATTAATCGTCGTCTTATTTATTCCTGATGGATTAGTAGGCTCTGTTACAAAATTGTTCAATAAAAAGAAAGTATAACTTAAGTAATTATTAATTATTTTCATGTTTGGACGAGTCAGAGATTACTCCGCCAGGCAACAACAGAGTAATTTCTGAGCGTTGGACAACCGCCAATAGTAAAAACTAATTATGGAACCCATCTTATCAGTCAAAAATTTGCAGGTAGTCTTTTCTGGTTTTAAAGCCTTGAAAGGAGTAGATTTAGAAGTAGGCGATCGCGAAATCGTGACCATCATTGGTCCTAACGGTGCAGGTAAAAGCACTCTTTTGGATGCGATCGTTTGCAAGTCTCCAGTAGCAGCAGGAAATGTTTATTTTCAAGGTAAAGACATTACTAATAGAAATCCTTACGATATTGCTAGGATGGGTATTGGGCGTAAGTTCCAAAATCCTAATGTCTACAATGAATTAACTGTCTTTGAAAATATCTTGTTGGCATTAAAAGGAAAACAAGGAATTCTTAGTTCAATTACTTCTAAACTAACCAAAGTCAAGAAAGACAAAATCATTGATGTCTTAGATCGTATTGGTTTATTAAATGATGCAGCCACTACTGTATCATCCTTATCTCATGGTCAAAAACAGTGGGTAGAAATTGGCATGGTAATTGCTCAAGATCCTACTTTAGTTTTGCTAGACGAACCCACCGCAGGTATGACTCCAGAAGAAACTTACGCCACAGGAGAAATTATTAAAACCTTAGCCAAAGATCATACTGTGGTGGCAATAGAACACGATATGGATTTTGTCAAGCAAATTGCCGAAAGAATTATTGTACTGCATCAAGGCGCAAAGTTAGCTGAAGGTTCGGTACAAGAAATTCAAAACAACTCTAAAGTGATTGAAGTCTATTTAGGAAGAGAAAAAATCGATGTCGCTGCTTGAACTTAATAATCTCACCGCTGGCTATGGACAAACTCCCGTATTGTTCAATGTTGACATGACTATCAATAAAGGAGATATGGTCGGTCTTTTAGGACGTAATGGAGTAGGAAAAACTACTTTGCTACGCAGCATTATTGGCTTAAATAAATTAACCAAAGGCAGCCTTTCTTTTGATAATAAAGATATTACTAAAGCCCCTACCTATAAGCGATCGCGTTACGGTATTGCCTACATTCCCCAGGGTAGAGAAATTATTCCCTACCTTTCAGTTTTGGACAATCTTAAACTAGGCTTTAGTGCTAGCGGCAAAAGCAGCAAAAGAATCCCCTCCGAGATCTTTGAATTCTTCCCCATGCTAAAAGAACACTTGCCTCGCCAAGGAGGACTTCTTAGTGGCGGACAACAACAGCAATTGGCGATCGCCAGGGGGTTAATGTGCAATCCCAAAATCATGCTTTTGGACGAACCCACCGAAGGAATTCAACCCTCTATTGTGCAAGAAATTGAAGATACCTTAAGAAGAATCAACCGTGAAAAAGGTATTACCGTAATCGTCGTTGAACAAAAGATTGACTTTATCCGCCAGCTTGCACAAAGATTTTTTATTATGGACAAAGGTGCGATCGTTGCTAGAGGAACAACCCCTGAATTGACGGATTCCTTAGTCCATCGATATCTTACTGTTTAATTTTAATTAGCTGGATCGTTACTACAGTTATAGTCGTACAAGATTAGATTAGGACAGTGAGTGGTGATTGGCTCGAAAGTAGCAAGTAATAAGTAGCAAGTAACAGTTGAAATGAAAAAATGTCCTAACGTTTTGGCGTAATGCTATAGTATTTCTCTTTACTTGAATTTTGACCGGGCAAAATAGACAACAATCACAATCAGACCATTGCCATTCAAGCGATCGCGTGCATAGTATATTGATGTTCAACTGTTTCAAACTTTGGCTGTTGATGAAACTTCCTGCACAAATCGTTTCAACTACCTTAATAAAAGATAAAAGGGAAAATAATCTACTGTAGATGTAATAGATAAAATGAATAGTGCAAGAAAAAACTGGTGAGATAATCTAGGTGATGTGTCATGTCGTTAATTTAAATTGCTATTATTTTCTAAACTGCCTTTGATGAAAGCTATTAAAATATATTTATCTCATAGTCTTATTAAAAACTAAGATAATTTTTGGATGTTAAGATATGGTCTTCACGGTAAAAGAAACTAAATCCCTTGATTTAAGCCAAATTCGTTCTGAAATACGCAACTTGCAGCTAAATTTAGTTGAGTGGCGACGTAGCTTACACCAAAAACCAGAATTAGCTTTCCAAGAACAGATTACGGCAAAATTCATTCAAGAAAAACTTCAGTCGTGGAATATTCCCCATGAAATAGGTATTGCCAAAACTGGTATTGTCGCCACTATTATCAGTAATTTTCCTGGCAAAGTCTTGGCTATTCGTGCTGATATGGATGCTTTACCAATTCAAGAAGCAAACGAGGTTTCTTATAGATCGCAACATGAAGGCAAGATGCACGCTTGCGGACATGATGGACATACGGCGATCGCTCTTGGTACAGCTTACTATCTCTCGAACCATAAAGATAGCTGGCAGGGGACAGTAAAAATTATCTTCCAACCCGCCGAAGAAGGTCCAGGGGGGGCAAAACCGATGATTGAAGCGGGAGTGTTACACAATCCTGAAGTGGATGCAATTATCGGCTTACATCTGTGGAATAATTTACCTTTAGGCACTATAGGAGTTCGTAGTGGTGCATTAATGGCAGCCGTAGAGTGTTTTCGTGTGTCGATTTTAGGTAAAGGTGGTCATGGGGCAATGCCCGATCAAACCGTAGACTCAATTATGGTTGCTAGTCAAATTGTTAATGCTTTGCAAACCATTGTTTCCCGTAACGTCAAGCCCTTAGACGCTGCGGTAGTAACCGTAGGCGAGTTACACGCAGGTACAGCATTGAACGTGATTGCGGATACTGCAAGGATGAGTGGCACAATTCGCTATTTTAATCCTGAATTAGAAGCTCTGATTGGTAAAAGACTAGAAGCTATCATTGCCGGTATTTGTCAAATGCACGGTGCTAACTATGAACTAAACCACTGGCAGCTATATCCACCTACAGTTAACGATAGTGCGATCGCCGAGTTGGTGCGCTCAGTGGCAGCAGAAGTAGTAGAAACTCCTATGGGAGTTGTGCCAGAGTGTCAAACTATGGGAGGAGAAGATATGTCTTTCTTTTTACAGGAAGTGCCTGGATGCTATTTCTTTTTGGGTTCAGCCAATCCCGATAAGGGTTTAGCCTATCCCCATCATCATCCTCGCTTTGACTTTGATGAAACAGCTTTGGGAATGGGTGTGGAGATATTTGTCCGCTGTGTAGAGAAGTTTTTAAACGGTGATTATTAATTAGAGAATCTTTAAAGTCTAAAAGAACCTGAGTTTGGGATAAGCCCAACCTCAGGTTCTTTTGCTGGCTTAAAATAAATAATGGCTATGTCGCTCAAAAGCCTTGTATTTCAGCTTTTAGTCAACATTCAGACAAATCTTTTGCAGCTTAACTTTGCTTAATTTTTTGGTAATTCATTTGATTCAAATCCTGGAAGCGTTTGATTTGCTTTACAGTATTGCCCTAACCAAGTTATACCGCTTAGAGAACGAAAGGGAACTATAAACAAATCTGTTTTTGGTATTTCCAAATTTACTTTTACTCCAGAAACTCCAATGCCAAAAAGCTGAAGCAATGGCGATAAATTCTTTGCTTCTACACCGAGTTGACAAAAACCCTCAAGCAATGCTTGCTGATTTTTCAAGGGTTCAATAGCTTCTGCCTGGACTGCTCTGATAGTGGTCTGAACCTCTGGCGGTTCTTTAGCAATTGTTGCTTCAGTTTCCTGGGGATTTGATCCTAACCCCGCAGCTAGTTCTACAGTTTCATAGAACATAGGCAGGACAAATTGCTCTACCAAACCAACTACTCCCTGAATTACAGAAACAAACTGACCAGCCTGTAACTGAATAGTAATTTCTCCATTAGCATTAGACACTTTCACCAAACCCGCAGGACTATCAGTCAAAACTCCGATCAAAGAAGCATTGACCTGAGAATCATGCTGGACAAATAAGGCTGTTCCCTGAGAAACTACTTTAGCTTGAGGAGTATTAATAGTGCTTTGTCCCTGTTCTGGACGGATCATAACCAGCGCAGCACCACTAGTCAATTCAAAATTACGTTTACCTTGAGGAAAGCGAAAGGTAGTTCCTGCACCTGTCCTTACTAACGTACCTTCGTTAAATAAGATATCAGCACGGGAGTCTGCGCCAGTACGTACAGAATCTCTGGGTACAATTACATCACCTATTTTAGCCTGATTCCAGTTTGGTTTATCTTGATAATTTACGTCTACTTGATTACGTATTTTATAAATTTCCGCTTGCTTGACTACTGTGCTGGCAGAAGTTGTACTAGAAAAAAAATAAGCTATACATAAGCTAAAAATTAGCGTGAGGCAGAAGCTAATAAAGAATTTTGATCTTTTGCTAAAAAACTGCTGCATAAAAGACAAAAGCAGACGTATTCAAAAAATGAGGTAATGCAAAACTTAATACTAATTTATCTAAAGGGATGAAGGATGAGGAAAAATTCTTAGTCCTCATTGACTTTTAATTAGCCAACTTAGAAATAGTTTGAGCCATATCAAAATCTTTTTGGGTTAGTCCTCCTGCATCATGGGAAGTGAGAGAAACTGTTACTTTGTTATAGGAAATTTCCAAATCGGGATGATGTTGTGCTGCTTCTGCTGGTTTAACTAGTTTATTGACAAAATCGATCGCCTGGACAAAGTTTTTAAATTTAAAGGTGCGAGTGATGGTTTGGTCTTGTTGTTGCCACTGTGGTAAGGTTTGAATTTTCTGGTCAATTTCAGTTTGATTCAAAGGCATAGTCTTGGCGGTAAGAGATTGAGGACATGAAATTAAGGCGATAGCCATTACCAAAAAGATTCTCGGTAATGATCGTTTTAAGGTTATAGACATTACTTTACTTTAATTTAATTGCTATATTTAGACGGTTTCACTCACTTCTGAATGATACTTTTGTTCTATAGGAGACATTAGAGCGTAAAAAGGCTGATGCAGACTAATCAACTGCGCCAAAGTCTTTTTTAGTTGAGTGCGAGGCACAATTGAATCAATAAAACCATGTTCTAATAAATATTCAGAGGTTTGGAATCCTTCTGGTAACTTTTCTCTCAAAGTTTGTTCTATTACCCGTCTACCTGCAAAACCAATAGTAGCTTTAGGTTCAGCTATAATAATATCTCCTAACATAGCAAAGCTAGCGGTAACTCCTCCCATAGTAGGATGAGCTAACACAGGAATATATAGTAGTTTTGCTTCTTGGTGACGTTGCAAAGCTCCAGAAATTTTTGCCATTTGCATCAGGCTAAACATACCTTCCTGCATTCTTGCTCCTCCAGAAGCACAAATGATTACTACGGGAAATCCTTCGGCAGTAGCGTGTTCAATCAGACGACACAGCTTTTCTCCTACTACGGATCCCATGCTGCCACCCATAAAGCGAAAATCCATCACCCCTAAAGCAATAGGTAAACCATCAGTTAAACCTGTACCTGTTGTCACCGCATCAGTTAGACCTGTTTTTGTCTGATAGTCCTGTAGTCTTGCCTGATAATCTTTGCGATCGCGAAATATCAGGGGATCGATTGGTCTAATATTTTCGTCTAAAGGTTTCCAGGTATTAGCATCGATCAATTGCTTGATCCTTTCGTCACTATCAACACGATTATGATAATCGCATTCAGGACAAACTAATTGATTAGCCTGTAAATCTTTTGTATATGCCACAGAACTACAAACAGCACATTTTGTCCACAATCCATCAGCAATTTCTCTTTCTTGCTGCTTTTGCATCGGTGGTTCGATTTTTCTGAGGTTGGCAAACCAATCAAATAAAGAAGACATAATTTAAGTTTTTTTATAAAGTTTCAGCTTTCTGGATTATCTTCTGGAGGACTTAAAAGCAATAAAGCTGTCCACTGATCTTTAGATCTTACCTGTAATGCTGCTTGACTTCCCTCTCCAAAATAAATACCCGCGCCAATATTAAGGACGCGACTAGGAATATTATAAGCAGTCAATATTTGCTGCATCAACTCTGCCTCCCAGCGAGCTTTAGTCGTCTTTAGTGTAATCCAAGACACCGATCTATACTATTTTCTTTGACTACTATTACTATAGTGTCTATTTATATACATTTTCGCTTTACGGGGTGACAAGAACTTAAAGGGGAGACAAATGCTCAGAAAGTGGTCAAGCTAATTCTTGCTGCGATCGCCATTCAGACAATTTGGATAATTACTTTTAATTATCCAAAAAGCGATGTCGCGACAAGCTCCGCAATTGCTATATAGCAAAAGTGCGCCTTTGTTGATTCAGTCGCTTATGGGACAAAAGGCTTAAGCCTTACTTCTCGCCAAGACCGCGCTGAATCGCTCGCCAGCTATCTTACAAACTGAGGCATGATTTCGGCTGCGGTAAATAAGCCAGCAATACCACGACGATTTAAAGCTATACCAGCTTTGAGATAACCAAAAGCTGGACCACAGACGTTGGCTGCCATACTAGTCTCATCTCCCAAGGTAAAAGTATGGGTAGATATTTTTCCTTCAAAAGTACGCCCTGTAACTTTGACATTAGTACTAAGGGGTTTTTTCGGGTTACGAGTGTCTACCACCCCACCAACGGTAACCCGACTGCGATCGCATATTCCTGCTAACTCCAACATGATATCGTCGGCGTGTTCCATATTTTCTAGGGCAATAATACCGTCAGTTTTGTCTAATAGCTGGGCAACTTCGCGATCGCTCATTGCTCTGGCTGTTTCGACATCGTATTCTGGCATATGAGCAATATCTTCCCTGATAGTTGCCCGATAAGCCTCCCAATTAGCAATGCCGACACCGAAGGTAATCTTAACGCTATGAATTTCGGCATAGCTTTGTGCTGCTACTGCTGCTGCTGCTGTTAATAATCCAGGAGTTGCACCACAGCCTGTTAAATAGGTGATTCCCGCCTGTTGTAAATCAGATTGCAATTCTAATAATTGTTCAACCGCGCTAGTGCGTTTAACGGCATCTACCAAAACCCCTTGCCATCCTGAATTGATAAACTTCCTGGCAACATCTGCCATAAAAGTATTGGGTAGATTGGGCAAAGCTAAAAAGTAGCCATCTACTCCTCTATTGTAGGTGATTAAATCTTCAATACTATTGTTGCTTAGAGTCCCCCAATCATCTAAGTAACCCACAGAATGTCGATTGTTATAGGTGCAGATTGCTGTATTCAAATTTAATCCTCTAGGATTGTAGGCATAGCCTTTTTGATCTGCTGCTGCTACTAGGTTCATCTCTCCTTTGGGATCTAAGATCTTGGCTGCTGCCTGTCCTAAACCTCCGAAACCCATAACGCCAACTTTGATTGGATTAACTGCTTTGTCGATTATCATTTCTAGCTCTAAGGTCTACACATAATAGATTTTATT
This sequence comes from Waterburya sp., assembly GCA_965218345.1. GTDB lineage: Bacteria > Cyanobacteriota > Cyanobacteriia > Cyanobacteriales > Xenococcaceae > Waterburya. The sequence goes on along the minus strand of CBDCKS010000002.1, from coordinate 709,797 downwards.
ATCCGAGCTTATTGCTTAAATTGCTCAAATTAAATAAATTAATTAAAAGATATTAGCCACATTTAATTTTAATTGAGTGAGTACCAAACTTTTTAGTCACAGATTACTCCGCCACGTCCCGCATGAAGCTGTTCCTAAACGGAACAGCACGGGGACTTCTAAACGAACGGAGCCTGCTTACTCAATAGCCTCAACGGGAGAAAGGGCTTGCCCGCATCTGACCCCCCTAAAGGGTTCAGCAGTTTCTTTAAGCGGGGGAACCCCGCCAACGAACTGCTTCACCGCAACGGCTACATGCGGCTAAAGCCTTTGTTGAAACAGTTTCTTTAACGGAGGGAACCTCCGCACCCTCGGCAATAGCTACAATGGGGACGAAGGGATTAGCCGCACGTACCCCCAAAACGCTTTGCCTCGCAACGAACTGTTTCGCTTTTCGCGCTGCTGTGACCGTTGGTCAAATTACTGACCGCTTAAGTCTAAGTTTTATATTTTCTAATAGCATGATTCATTAAGGTAATCTGTTCTCCATGAAACGATGGAGGCATTAGACTATGAACCCTATGATCCAGTCCATCGTGCATCACATCTGTATTTAAATCTGAGTGGTCTAATCCCAGAGTATGACCAATCTCATGAACAATGGTATTGGCAATCAAATTGGACAACTGATTAATATTTAAATCTGCTATATAAGAAGCATTACAAATTTTGTCAATGCGTACTACTGCTACATCTGTAACCTTTCCTAAACTAAAGCTGGCAAACCCCAGGTAATCAACCTCTAAATGATCGACTAAAACATAGACGTGGGTAAAATCTTCTTGCCATTCTCTAGCATCTGGAGGTTCAGTAGTTAGAAATACATTAATGCTTCTAAAAGCACTAAACACCTTAGAAAAAGCATCTGCGAAAATTCTCATCCACACATCTTCCTCTTCACCCACAACATCTAAATTACAAACCTGTACCCAAATACAATGACGCTTAGTTAGACTGCTTTGAAGTTTCCAGCCACAATGGGGGCAGATATTCCAGCTAGCTTGAACTAGACTACGACAAACCTGACATTTAGGTTTGACAGGGCGAGTTAGATCGATTCTTGACCAAATAGGCTGCTTAGATTCTGATACAGATTTGAACTTACGACGATTTGGTCTAGTTAAATCTAGACGATCATATAACGACATAGCTACTTACTTAGATCCCGCTTGCCATTGAAAGCCGAATTTATAGTATTTATCAGCAGGTTGATGTCCCTGGAAATATCTTTCCTCCTTGATAATGCTAACCTGTGAACCAATATTGCTAATCATTGCAGCAGCACATAAAGGACAATTGTGATCGGGATTATTTAGTTTAATGTGGACTTGTTCTCCGTTACTGATTTGGAAAGTCATCCGACCATCAACAGACTGAAAATCTTTGGCACCTTGATAAATTAGAGCAAAGAACATTATCCGTTTGATCATTTCTGGGCGATAAATAGTCATATTTTCGCCATCTTGGGCTGTGCCAGTGCGATCGTCTTTATCTAAAAAGATATAGGGAGATTCATTTTTTGCTCCGAAGTTACCACCCAGAGGCTGAATGACACCTTTTTGACCATCTACTAGACCTTTTGCGAAAGTCGCGATCGCCATTTGTCTAGTAAATCCGAAAGCAAAAATGCCAAAAATCATTGCCACTTCTACAAGTTCGGGAACGACTAATGCGGGATTAATGATTTCTGCTAATAGCTTGGTTGCAACTAGACAAATGGCTAAATATCCAGAAAGTTCTAAATAAACAAATTTTTCCATCCAAACTTGAAATAAATCAGCTAGAAAACGTAGAGCAAAAACGCCAATACCACAGCCGATAATGATAACTATAAAGCGATCGCTAATTGCTACTGCTGCGGAAATACTGTCTAATGAAAATGCTAAATCGGTAAAAACTACTGCTGCGATCACGGACATTAAACTAGTCTTTGGAATTATTCCCTCAGCTTTAATGCACCAAGTTGCTAGAGAATGGGATATTCAAGCTCGCTGGCTTTGTTCGACTCGCAGAGAGGTTGCAGGCGTTCATTTTAGCGAAAGTCATTCTCATCAACCCGACCATGTTCTGCCGTTATATCAACATCAGCCGACTGAAATTTGGTTTGTAGAAGACGAAATTACCACGGGAAAAACTATCCTCAACCTGATCTTAAAACTCTGCCCGCTTTTAAAAGTAAACTCGATTCGGTTATTTGCTTTTCTAGACAGTCGCACTCCAGAAGAAACCGCTCATTTTCAGAGTACTTTGACTCAACATCATATCCGCTTTTGTACTCAATCTTTGCTTCAAAGTGAAAAAACAAGTAGGGACACATTTAAATTAAAGACTACAGATACTAAGTCTTATTTGTGCCAAGAGCAAGGCATCAGTAAAACTGTCAACTCGCAAATTAATTACCACAGTTGTGACTGGCATTGTCCAGAACAAAGAGCAGCTTTGAATGCCCAACTAAATTCAATTTCAAACTTGCCAACTCACTTAACAGGATGCTTGTTAGCAGTTGGCGAAGTTATGGATCTTGCGTTGAGATTGCTCCAGGTTAATCCAGGCTTATTAATGCAGCACGTTACCCTGAGTCCTTGGGAAATAGATCGAGTCAAAATTTTTAATTATTTGGAGGCGAACAAGTATCACATCTACAACTATAAACAACTGCGATCGCATATATATATTCTCAGCGATCCTTTAGATCGAGATGTTGAATGGAAAATCACAAAGTTTTTAAAGCAACAAGGCTTAACAGTTAAAAGTCTATCCTTAGATCCAGTCCATACTGAAAATCAATATGCTGCTATCAAATAAACTTGAACGCAAAAATTTATGGAATCAGCCAGTTTATGCCAAGTTTCTTCCTGAAGTTGATCCCTATGGAGATCTACATCTTTTTCGTCCCCTCAATCGAGCCTATGATGGCAACAATACTTTTTGGCAGCTTCCTTCCCCAGAACCAAAACTTAACTGTGACTTTTGGCGGTTAGTCAAAGCAGAATTAAATAATGCTGCTATTAGGCAGGCAGCTTCTCGGCTAGCAGGTGCTATTTCTACTTGGGAATCAAATAATAATAAGCTCTTATTTGTAGCTATTCTTCGGGCTGGAGTTCCTATTGCTGATTGGCTTAGTCAACTGCTTCCAGGTTCAGTGTCTGTATCTATTTCTTTATTTGCAGGATTGGGAATTGACCAGATGGCATTACAGAGTTTGCAGTCAGCTTATCCAGAGCGCAAAATAGTCTTTGTCGATGGTTGGACTGGAAGGGGTGGAGTCGCTAGAGAACTAGCTAAACTACAGCTTGCTCCATTAGCCGTTTTAATAGATCCTTGGGGTTGGGCTGATTTCTCTGGTAGCTCAGAAGATCTTTTTTGTCCTACTGCTTGTTTTACTGGCGTAGCTACGCTGGGTTTTTCCCGAACTTTTTATATAGACGATCGCAGTTGTTTTGCAGCTTATTTGTTTCCGACTCAATATTTACGTCCTGAGTTAGTTCAAGCTTGGCGGAATGTTTGTCCTAATAAGCTTTTAAACCCTGTTATTCCTCGACCGAGGTTTTTTGTCTCTACTGATTTAAGAGTTCATAGTAATGAAGTTTGCCGTGCCTTGATCAATGCTAACCCTGACACAATTTACTTTGCTAAAAGCTTAGAATACGTTCGAGAACACTACAGCCTTTTATTGACGTTAGCTCAACTGCGTCAAATTAAGATAGTTTTTGATTTTAGCAGTTTGAAAGATTATCAAACTCAAGTTGCTTGCTCATTAACATCTCTTTCCTAATATGATTCAAGAAGTTTTAGCAGTCGATTTAGATGGTACGCTGCTACATCCAGAACCAGAAGCGATCGCCGTATGGGGTCGAACTCGTTATCAATATTTTAGTCAAACCGCAGCCAATAAGCTAGCTGAGATTAGCCAAGTTTTACCTGTGGTTATTGCTACTGCTCGTCATGCTCAAACTGTTAAAAGCTTAGTCGATCAATTACCCATAACTCATTTCTTCGGTTTTGTCTTAGAAAATGGGCTGGTTGTCAAAAAAAATCTTAATCAACCATCAGTTGCTAATAATAGCTTTAAGACAATAGCACAATTGTTGCCAAAATGGTCGAGGATTGAAGGTTATGAGAATTGCCTTGGTTTAATCCCTCCCTCTTCAATTGAAAATCCAAAAGAGGAGGTTGAGCAAATAATTTCTAATTTGCAAATTCAAGCTTATGTTTATTTAGATGGACACAAGTTATTTGTCTATCCAGCAATGCCAAGTAAGCTAGCAGGATTAAGGGCTTTAGACTCACGGGGTGACAATGGATTTAAAAAGAAGACAAGACAAGCATTTTAGCCCTCATACCCTGTTGGTAAAAAGGTAGCTTATTGGGAGTAAATATCATTAGCTGTTCGACCCACTCATGGCACATTTGAAAAGCTTCAACCCACAAATTACCATACAAGCCCACCCAATTCGGGCGGTCAACATCCTGGGGAAACCCCAGGATTACGCCCTCAAAAAATTGCTATGTCTTCGATCTTTCCTCAAGTTTTCTTTCAATCGACAGACGTATTCTTTGATGCCTTTAAAGGCAATTGATTGACCTTTTTTGATAGCGCAAGTATAAGCAATTGCTATCAGTAAAATTAAAGATAATAAACGCTCATCTTTACCTTGACATTGCTCTAAATTATAACCACCTGATTTACAGTCACGGAACATAGCTTCAATTCCCATTCGCTTTTTGTAAGCTTTGAGCGTTTGCTTCAAATTAGACAAATTATTAATTAAATACCATCCTTCATTTTTTCTTTTACCACTAGTTATTTTGCTCCAATAGAAAGCCAGATTTACTCTGGACATTCCTGTTTGTTTAGTAAATCTAACTTGTTTTAAATAAAAAGATTTTCCTAGCTTTAATCCTAAAGATATTAATTGCTGGTCTTCTTCTCCTTCTTGTTGAATATATTTATTGCTTTTAGTTCTCAAGACATATTGACGCTAGTTTTTCTATCTGAATTGTTCTATAGCTTTGTAATATCAGTACGGTTATTCTCAGAGTTACATATTGTCTTTGGGTTAATAATTGTGAGATACATTTGTGATAGTATTGTGGCAACATTTTTTAGTTTGGGGTCTTCTTAATTATCTTGACCCCTCTTTTCTACCATTTCGCTGCTACATCCTACTCTCTGTCTTTCTTTTAACTTCTTTGTCACCCCGTGAGGGCTTTAGATTGCTTTCCTATATTGGCGATGGGAAATGATTGGAACGATTTGGATATGTTGAGAGCAAGTTCTTGTCCTCTAACAGTTAGTAATGCTCATGTAAAAGTTAAGGCTTTGATAAACGACGATCAAGGATATTGTTCGCCACTTGTTTCCCATGCTGCAACTGAAGACATACTTAAGCAAGCAATATTCAGGTTAAATAATTCTGAAAAATGTCTTAGGTTATAGACTAGGGCGTTTGCCTAGTAAGTGGGTTTTCAGGAGTTTTAGACGAACTATAAGTTTTAATTATCTTACATCGAATCTACTGCCTTGAATTTTAGCTATTATTTAGTTCGCATGAACTACCTGTTTCTGCTTTAATTACTTTTTTGATCTACTGATTTTGATCTACTGAGATTAGTTTGTTGATTTTTCTGGATAATTGTATCTTTTTGTTAATAAAATATTTTTTTTCTATCTCTTGCTCTTGACTCAGGACTTGGTTTGCGGAAAACTTAAAATATGTAATAGTAGTTAAACTAGTTATTATTAAGTTTTGATAAGATTGTCATAGTATTTAAGTAATTGCTCAAAATATCTATATAAAGAGCGATATAACAAAAAATAGTGGCTCTGTAAACTATTTATTAGTTTTCAACAGTTACAGCTTGATGCTCAGTAGGCGATCGCAAATACATGGAAACACTTGAATTCATTATTTATCCCGATGGTCGGGTTAAAGAGACGGTAACAGGTATTGTTGGCTCATCTTGCCAAGAGGTGACAGCAGCAATTGAAGAACAGTTAGGAGTGGTTATTGACCAAAAACCTTCTTCTGACTACTATGCTCAGAATGCTACTCAAACAGCTACGATGGCTACCCAAAACAACTATACCGATTGGTAATTTAACAAAACTAGCCCAGTAGCTTGCTTAATATTTAATTCATTTTCACAGAGGAAATTTATGTCACATTTCAGCAATATTAAAACTAAAATTCGCAATCTAGATTCTCTAAAAGCAGCACTCAAAGACCTAGATGTAGATTGGAAAAACGGTCCAGGAATTGTCAGAGGTTATCAAGGAAAAACCCACAAAGCTGATATTGTTGTCGAACAGTTAAACAACTATGATTTTGGCTTTTGCTGGAATGGCAAGGAATACGAACTAGTGGCAGATTTACAATATTGGCAGCAGCCATTGACTGTAGATGGCTTTCTGCGTCAGGTTACTCAACGCTATGCCTATAATACAGTTATTAACGAAACTAGCAATCAAGGTTTTACCATTACAGAGCAAGCTAAAAATCAGGATGGTTCAATTCGTTTAGTCGTTCAACGTTGGAGTGCGTGATGTCTAATTTTTCTCCTCTAGAAAAAAGCGGTTTTGAGCCAGAGTTAGGAGGTGTTATCCGTGATAACTTTCAAAGAAGCGGTTTTGAACCAGAATTAGGGGGAGCATGGCGACAAAAAGGGGTCTATGTTGATGAAAACATTTGCATAGGCTGTAAAAACTGTACTCACGTCGCGGCAAATACTTTTTACATTGAACCAGACTATGGCAGAGCAAGAGTATTTAACCAAAATGGCGACACAGAAGAGCTAATTAACGAAGCTATAGATACTTGTCCTGTAAATTGTATTCATTGGCTTGATTATACCGAACTCAAGCAGATGGAGCGCGAGAGAAAACATCAGGTAATTCAAAACCTGGCTATTCCTCCCAATATGAGGCGATCGCAATTAAGAATGGGTAAGAAAGCAAGAAAGCACAATAACTAATTGATTTTCCTAGAAATAATTTACAACCAATAAAAAACCCGATTTCAGCCATTATCGGGTTTTTTGTTGGTTTCCTACTTAACCATGTCAACTGATATTTCATCAGACTTGTTCCAAAGCTGCAACTCATTGTTTTCAGCCAAGAAATTCCGTATTTTTTGGCGATAAATATTTCTGTATTCATCAAAGTCATATTTATCTACCCTAATACCAAAATCTTTATTTTCTTCGCCTTGTAAAATTTTGGCAACTTTGTTATTTGTTATAACTGAATAATGACTGCCATCAAAAGTATTATCAGGATTTTTGGTGATTTCTGATGGTGCAGAAAAATCATACATTGCGTCATAACTTTGAGCTATTTTATAATAACTTAATAACTCACAGTCGGTTAAATTTCTACCGTAAGTATCATTGACTATACTCCAAGCAGATCTAGGGGGTACATAACCAACAAACTTAGCTTGAGGAAAAATTGCCCTCAGTTGGGCAAAAGCTTCTACCGCTGAAAGGTCGCATCTTTGCGGGGAAGCGGGTTTATAAAAATCTGGCTTATACTCAGGAGCGCTGGCAAAATCTACTGGTTCAAAGTCTCGATCGTAATAATTTCCAGGATCGGGACTAACCCCCAATAGGGTCATCACTGAAAACAATAAAACATCAGCTGATAAATAAGCTTGCAAAGGCGATTTAGTAGTCAAATTTCGCAGAGATACAAACTCTTGTTTTGTTCTATCCTTTTCCACAAAATTTAGACCATCTACGCCGACATAGACTATTTTAGGCTTTATACCTTCTTCTTTTAAAGATTCAGCATAATTGATAAAATCAGGTATTTCGCCTCCTTTAATAGAGTAGTTAAAACAGCGATCTTTGCGAAAATTATCTGGTCTTAAGGCAATAACTCTAGAACTGCCAAGAATAATGCAATTGTAATTTTCTTTATTTTCAGTTCTAAAAAATAAATTTGTTTTGGTTATTCTTTCATTAAAAGCAAAATTTCTGCCAGTTATAATATTTCCATGACTGTACCATAAAGGATCGATTAACCAATTAAGACCAGCCACAGAACCTAATATTATAAAAGTAATTAGTCCGTAAAGCCCAAAACTGAATTTTGAATCTTTATTTTTTTGGGCAACGTTGGATTTAGGCATTTCTGAAGTTCCGCGTTTACCTAATTTTAAAAACTCGCTGGCTGCACTTTTGAAATTCATTTTTAGTATATATTTTAAAAATTAGAATTGGAAATATAAAAACTCACTAACTCTACTAAAACATAGCAAAGAGAGTGATGTTAACCCTGCTATAATAACCGTCCAAATTTTGTTTGGTCTCCAAGATAGAGATTGCCAAAATTTCTGTTGCCATTGAGATTGATTCTGTCCGATAGGCTCAGTAAGTGTTGGGCTATAATCCCCCATCCATTGTTGGGTATTAGGAGTCAACCAAGCAATGAGCAATAAAATAATAATGCCAAAAGTAGCATATTTTTGACTAATACCGACATTGACGCTAAAACCCAAAAATCCTATCCCAAAATTTCTTAAAAATCCTAAATAAGGCTCTAAAAAATCTGCCAATTCAATGCCGTTAAAGCCAAACATAGATTTAAGCATTGAAATAGCGGTGGCAAAACTATTAGCACGAAAAAAGACCCAAGAGATAACCACAGCTATAAAGGTTGTAATCCATCCCATGCCACGAAGTAACCAACCATCGTTTTTCAAATTATGCCCTAGACTTTTGCGCATGGAACGATATAAATGATTAATAGCTGAATAAGATCCTTGTAATCCACCCCATAAGATAAAAGTCCAGCCTGCACCATGCCACAATCCTCCTAGCAACATAGTAATTAACAAGTTAAAGTAGCGTCTAAATTCCCCTTTGCGGCTTCCTCCCAAAGGTATATATAAATAATCGCGCAAGAAATGAGAGAGGGTAATATGCCATCTACGCCAAAAATCAATAATACTAATTGACTTGTAAGGCGAATTGAAATTTATCGGCAACCTGATTCCGAACATATAGGCTGCACCAATTGCCATGTCACAATAACCAGAAAAATCAAAATAAAGCTGTAAAGTATAGCCTAATGCTCCTACCCAAGCTTCAGAGAAGGTCAAATCTATTCCTTGAGATGCTGCTGCAAAAGCTAAATTAGAAAATTCGGCAATGCGATCGGCAAAGACAACTTTTTTGAATAAACCAGCCATAAAAAACGTTAAACCTATAGCTAGAGTATTCTGATTGAACTTATAGATAGACGTTCTTTCAAATTGCGGTAGAACTTCTTTATGATGAACTATTGGTCCTGCAATCAATTGCGGAAAAAAGCAGACAAACAGCATATACTTTAAAATAGTATATTCTTTAGTTTCACCTCTGTAAGCATCAACTAAATATGCTATCTGCTGAAATGTGAAGAAGGAAATTGCCAGAGGCAGTACAATAGTCGGAATAGTAAGATTTATGCCAACAAGTCGATCTATATTGCTAACTAAAAAGCCTAAATATTTAAAGTAGCAAATTAACGCTAAGTTGAATACAATACCGAGGATGAGTAATATTTTCTTAGATTTTGTTTCCTCGATTACATTTCCTAATAGATAACCTAACCCGTAGTTAACTGCGATAGATAACAGAATTATAGGAAGATTTAGGATCTTATACTTACCGTAAAAAAATAGCGAGGCTGCAACTAGCCAATATATAGGTATTTGCTGTTTGACATACTCTGGTTTTCTACTAAGTAAATAGAAACCCAATAAAGTAATCGGTAAAAATAGAAAAATAAATTCAAATGAATTGAAAAGCATAATTTTAGATTAAGAATTATGTGTGATTATTCCCCGTAAAAGATTTTCAAATTAAATTCATGTGAAATATTAAGTTGGAAAATATAAGCTATTCATTAAATTATTACTGTTCATTTTTTTAGTATCTGTGATCTGACGAAGATTTTACTAGTGTTAAATCTCTAAATCAATAAGCAAATTCATAATTTTATTAGATATAGATATATAAGTTTTATTTAGTTGTTTGCCGATATAAGTAAAAAACAATTAACCACAAACAAACCATTCTTAATGAGTCAGAAATTAAGGTAGCCCAAGCAGCACCCTGCCAAGAAAACTTAGGAATAAGCAATATATTGAAACAGATATTGAGAATTGCAGCACCTACTTGGACTATGCTTCGAGCCTTTTGATCTCCTGAACCCGTAAGAGAATCTGCTGCTAAATAGGTGAAAGCTGCGATCGCTGGTAAAGGTGATAATAGTAGCAATGCGTCAATAGCATCTTTGTATTCTTCACCTAAAATATTAGGAATATAAGGAGCAATAAAGAAATAGCCAATGACGCTGGCGATCGCGTAAAATGCTATAAAAGGCAGCAGACGTTTGGCAAGGCTTAAGCTACCTTTAATTCCCGATGCGCCACGCTGAAAAAACCTAGTATAGGTAGCACCAGATAATGCCAAGAGAGGAACATTACCAACATCAATAAAGCGATAAGCTGAACCATATATTCCAGCAGCACCAACACTAGCTAATTTACCCAGCATCGATTTATCCAAGCCTGCATTGATGTTACTAGCTGAAGCACTAATAGCAAAATATAATCCCTGACCAATATTAGATTTAAGTTCCGCTAAAATAGGTCTTGGAAAACCTACCATTTTATGAACTATTAAGACCGTAATAATAGAAATAACTACCGAACTGGTAAAGTACAAATAACTCCAGGTAGCGATACCTGGATTCTCGAAAAAGGCAGCCAAACACAGAGCAGCTAGAAGCTTGCCACAAGTATTTAATATCCCTAACTGTGCCATCTTTTTGACCATGTTATTAGCCATCAGAGCTTTAGACCCAAGATCGTACAAAGCTAGACAAATTAAGTCTGATATTAAAATCAGCAGGATTGTTCCCCACACAATATTTTTGGGAAATATCAGGGGAGATAACAGTAACAAAGCTAAAGTTAAACAAGAACCATTAGCAGTCAAAAGAACCAGCGCATTTCCCCAATAAGTACTAAAGCTAGCTTTATTAGTAGAAACATTTTTGACTAGAACGTGTTCACTACCTAGGGCTACAAAGGGAAAAATAATCGAGGCGCAAGCAGTAATGACAATAAAAGAACCATAATTTTCCTTTCCCAGTATACGAGCAACAATAATAAAGTATCCAGTTTGCATGACCACGTTAAACAATTTGGATGACAGCATCCAGAAAGTATCCCGTGCTAGATTACTATGGAATAGATTTGTTGCTTTCGTTCTTATCTCTACTAGATTCATGGTTTAGGTAGAATATGATCTCTGTGATATCAAAGCTTTCCCATCCAAATGTTCTGGTATTTCTGCATTCATCAAGCTTAAAATTGTTGGAGCTAAATCTACAGCTTCACCAGTAGGTAAGTCAGACCCAGCAGGAATATGATCTCCCTTAGCTAATAGAAAACCTTGACCTTTATGCCCCCCTGCGCGACAGTGAGTTAGAGGCCCAACACGACCTAATCTCTGACTATCAACAACATCTGTAATTGGTTCTTGCCACAAGACTACTAAGTCTGCATCAGGTAGTTTGGGATCGTCATCCAAAGGAACAGTACGGGTTTTAACTACTTGCTTAACAATTTTTTTACCTGTTCTGCCATCTTGAAGGTCATAGAGAATTTCAGTCAATTCCGCACACAGAGCATCGTATTGTTGAGGTTCAACTACACCATCTCTATCTCTGCCTTGGAGATTGATGCGGATATGTCCATTGGTAAAGGCTGGCAAAGCAAATGCCTTCATTTCTGACCACAAAGGAGAGTACCACATACCTGGCATCCAGCCCATAGCTAATTCTTGTTTTATCGGTTCATCCAAAAGGCTATAGGGTGAGAGTAAACCATGTTTTTGACCTCGCAAAAGCTTTTTATGGGTCCAAGTACGAAACAGTTTTTTGAGAGGATTGGGTTCATAAACTTTACTCCAAATTTCTCCTGGCCAAGAATTTCTAATCGGTTTTGTCACCATAGGTGAGGGAGTAGAACCAACTTTTCCTGGAGCGATCGCGGCTTTGCCATAATGAAAACGATATAGTAGTTCTGGCAATACAGCCATACTTAATAAATCGGTAAAATTAGCAGCCATACCGTGAGCCGAAAAGCAGACTATGTTCGCATCTTCAGGAGCTTCTGCTAAAATTTCGCCAATTGCGCGATCAACGTGCCTATAGGTTTTTAATAGGGGATCGGGTTTAGTACCATTATCCGTAAGATAGTTATAGGTAGGATGATCGGCTTGACTATGGTTATATAGATCGTGACCAATAGTATGAGTTTCCCCAAATACCATCAGGAATAAATCCCAATCATCTTGCTTGAGCAAATCACGAGCGATCGCCGAATGCCCATCGATACTTTTTTCTACAGCTTCTTGAATCCAGGTAACGTATTCTGGGTTCCACCACAGCCCATTATCATTATGTAAAACAGGGTTTTTGCCATATTTTTCCGTAATAGCCGCAAAAAGCTCAGGAGGATTAGAAGCACTGACAGTATAGGGATAATGTCCACCCCAACCCAAAATCTGCGCCCCATTAACATCATCAGAAAGAGTAGTTACTGGAACATCTAGAACTGCAACTTTATAATCTTTTCCTAGGGCATAGAAAGGAGAATACTCCTGATAGTCATAACCGCTAGTGACTACATCGCAGACAATTTCATAGTTTTCTGGGTTGTAGCTAACCGTATCCCAATAACCAAGCTTATCAGCGCGACATCCAGTCGAAAAGGTTGCCCACAAAGGTTCAGTAGTCGAATATTCTGTAGGCACACCGCAATAATTCACCGTATTGTCTAAACGACCGTAAATTCCAGATTGGCGAATTTTACTTAGATTGGGAAGATGTCCCGCAGCCATCCATTCTTCAATTAGCCTGGGTTCTGCTGCATCTAAGCCAATAACAATAGTTGATTTTTTCATTTTTTTAGAGAAGAGAGTTATTCCAAGTTCTTAGTTACATTTACGAACCAAATACTTTGGTTATGTATATTTAGGCAGGAGCAGTTTTGGAGCTGCTGCTTTCAGGAGAACTTGAAAAGTAGCTTTTACTGTATTTAGCATGATAGGAATAGCGGTCAAATTCGTTAAGTTTGACTCCATTAATAACCATTCCCAATACTTTTTGAGAAAGGTTAGCATTGGCTATAGTTTCTTGCGCTAATTCAGCACTCTCGTTTTCCACTACCCCTGGTCTACTTACAAAAACAATACCGTCAGCAAGTTTAGTCAAGGTCAAAACATCAGCAGTCACAGCTAAAGGTGGAGCGTCAATAATAATTAACTCATATTCTTTTCTAGCTTTGGCTACTAGTTCGCTCATTTCTGTTGAATCTAATAAAGCAAGTGGATTAGGAGCAACTATTCCAGCAGTTAGCAGATCTAACTGCTGCATCGGCTGAGAAACAACTTGAGCTAATGGTGTTTTATGAGTTACAACATCCTTGACCCCAGCTTTGTTACTTACTTGCCACAGCTCATGTTGAGAACCCTTTCTTAAGTCACCGTCAATTAATAAGACTTTGCGACCTAGTTGAGACATCGCAGCAGCTAAGTTGGCAGCAACGGTAGATTTACCCTCTCCTGGAACTGAACTAGTCATTAAAATAACTTTTGGTTGTCGCTTAACAGCTAAAAACTTAAGGTTAGTTTGAATCATGCGATAGATTTCGCTGGCAAAAGAATCAGGTTCTCTTTGGACAATAATTCCACTTTGATGTTCTTGTAGAGTATCCAAAGGAATAATACCCAGTACTTGATAAGCAAACTTTTGTTTGATTTCAGGAATAGTTTTCAAGGTGCGGTCCTGCATTTCTAGCAAAATTGCAGTTAGGTTGGCAAGGAATAATCCCATCAAAACACCCAAAGCCAGTAACATTACTCTGCCTGTGCTGCCTTCTTGAGGAATTTGACCCTGCTCTATAACCTCAGCATTACCCGTATCTTTGTTGAGCAGTAATCCTAGATCTCCTTTACTATCTAATAGCGTGTTGTAGGTAGATCGAGAACTATCAACTTCACGAAGTAAGGATTGTTCCTGTTTTTCTAGACTCGGAATTGCTTGAGAACGAGCTAAATAAACTTTCTGAAATTGGTATAAAGATGATAATTGTGTTTCTAAGTTTAATTCATCTATTTTAAGATTAATAAATCTTTCTAATTGGTTATCTTTGACACTATTTCCACCCTGCAATAATCCAGCCGAAACTTTACCACCAACATATTGAGTAATAAGCTGCTGTAGTTGAGAATTTAAAGCTTGTTTCTTTTCATTTAAGCTAACAACTGTGGGATGGTTATCGTTAAAACGCTGACGTTCTTGGGATAACTCTGTTTCTGTTGCTTGTTGTTGAGCAAGAATGCTTTGCACTTGAGGCGTGTTAGCTAATTGATTAGCACTGATCGCTTGATTTAAGTTTAGACCTAACTGATTTTGGAGACTTTGAGCTTGAGCTTTCTTACCTTGAAGCTCTGCACCTGTAGTAGAAATTTGGCGATTGAGATTACCCAGATCGGCTACTAAAGTTTTCTTCTCTTCCTGTAAATCTACGACCTGATTTTTTTCGTAAAAATTCTGTAACCTTGATTCTAAACTTTGAAGTTTATTCTCAATTTGGGGAATTTCTTTGGTAACAAAGCTATTTGCACTAGCGGTTGCAGATTTATTACTACGAACTTGTTCTTTGATGTAGACATTCATCAAGGTATTTACTACCTTAGAAGCTATTACGGGGTCTGGATCATTGTATTGCACTTCAATAACATCAGTTCCGCCAACGATATCTACTACCAGTTTTTTTTGTAGTGCCTTAACTTTTAGAGGTTTGCCTTCTTCATCCTCTAGTTTTAACTGATCTATAGTTTGCTGTAAAACTGGTTCTGAAGTTACACGCAGCTTTTCTGTACTCAGAGGAGTTTGATTGTCTAATAAAGACCGAAACTCATTAGTACTGCCTTTAATGTCACTTATTGAACCTATAGAATTTTTCTTAAATAGTATTTTGCCTTCGGATTTATATGTTTTTTCTAAAAAGCTGCTCAGGAAGGCAGTGGTACCAACAGTAAAAACAAAAACGGCTAAAGCTGGAAGCCAACGGCGTTTGAGCTTGAGAAAATATTCTCCTACATTAATATCAAGTCCTTCTCGCTGGCTAGGATAAGAACCATTATTTTTTTGCAAGTTAGTCATAGTTTTTTCCTTAAAGGTAATTTTAACGCTGCGTATTTGTCTAAAATAATCTCTTAGTATTTACTGTTATAAAAAATTTATAGGCGATTAGACAGGTGGGTATCTTAAAGTTTTAGTAAAGTTAGGGTTAATTAATATAAAAATATTAAAAAGCAACTAAATTATTAGTTTTTGTCAAATATTTAGCCTCTATCATTATATTTATTACAAATGGGAGTTCACAATAAATATCTAGCTAATTTTTCAGGATTGTTTTTTTAGCTATTTAATTTAGTTTACTAACTTCAAATTGCATTTGCTATTTACTGTTACTTGTAACTTACTTATATTAATTTTGTAATATATTACATAAAAATTATAAGTGCTGTCAAAAATATGAATAGCCATAATAGCTGACTATTGCTTATTAATATAACCTTTATATTTTGAGTTTGAATTGATTTAAATCACTCAATCAAAAATCAACGCATTTGGGGTAAACATATTGATTGTCTAAAAAAAAGTCTTATTTAAGACGCCTTAAATCAAATAAAAAGATAGTCTATTTGATTCTATCTTTCAATAAGAGATATAACCAGAATAAAATTGCTACTATATATTGATAAAAATTTTAAAATAGTGATTAAAGTTATTCTTGCTGGTTAAAATTACAGATATTAGTGGAAAATACTGAAATATGCCTATCATTGAAGTGGAACAATAGCAGTATAATTACGTCTTTATATCTAATAGAATTTAACTATATGTATTCTTAAATTTAAAACTAATTAAAAGTTCACCAGAAAAAATCAAGTTCGATTATCTGGTGATCGTAAGAAATAATTTATTTTTCTGCATTAGAAATGATTAATTTATTCAAATCCAATGTTATCAATATTTTAGTATTGACTGTTGCTGTAGTACTAGGTAATAGCAAGACTATCATGGCAGAGAACAACTTAAAGCAACTTAAAACAACTCAAATAAATCAAGTTATTACAGGTCAATCTGGTGGTTCTAATGATAGTCAAGGCTGTGGCTTTATTAGTAATACTCCCAATTATAAAATGAACCTAGAGCAAAGAACGGACTACGTGAGATTGACGGTTCAGGCAAATGGGGGGCAGCCAACTTTGTTAGTGTTAGGACCTAATGCAGGCGATCGCTTTTGTGTTTTAGGTGATGAGACATCAGGATTAAAGCCTGAAATTTCTGGAGTATGGGAATCAGGTAGCTATCAAATATATATTGGCGATCGCCTTGGTGGTCAACATCAGTTTACCCTAGATATTTCTACAGATAACTAATTCTGATCTGCTTAATTACCTTCTTCGACAACATTAACCGATGATACTTCTACTGCATCAACATCTATCGTCCCTGGAGGGGTCATGCGGCTAAAGCTATCTCCTTCTACTTGTAACGCTTCGCCACAGCTAGGACAGTTAAACTCAGTATTTTTAAATCCAGTAAATTCATAGTTACATACTGGACATTGAGCCTGGGTTAGTTTGCGTTTTAGCCACCACTGAAATCCCCAAACAGCTATGACTGGAAGGACAAATAATAAAGCAGTTACAATCAAAAAGCTGCTAACTATCCATTTAAAGCCAAGACTAGCCCAGACAACTGCGATTAAGATTAGGCTACCCCAGCAACCAAGACCAGATATATTGTATTGCAGTAATTTATTATAGCGATCGTTCACTGTTTTAGTTACTCGCCTATTGTATTTTTGTTTTCCAATTTTAGTTTATCTTTCTGCTAAAAAGGCAATTGCAGCTACACTTCTTTGTAAAAAAGCATAACTGCAATTAATTTACAGTTTACGTTTAAAAAGCAAAACTCTGAATTTATTATGCTGGTTTGTATGCAGTCCAATATTTACTAACAAAGTGATTTTCTACCTTGATGTTGGTAAATCCTGCCGTTGTCAAACGCTCTTCAAGATTATCAGTTGTATAGTGTCGGTAATAGGGTTCGTGAAATATAGCAGGGAAGTTATTCATCATGGGTTGAAAATCAGGAGAATCGATCGCCTGCATGGAATCACAAATGACGAATACGCCTCCTGGCTGTAAGACACGAAACGCTTCATTAATTACCTGTTGTCTGGCTGCTGCTGGTAGTTCATGAAACAAAAATACAGAAGTCAAACCATGAAAATAGTTATCTAAATAAGGTAACTCTTCGCTATTAGCCTGAAGCAGTTGGGGTAACTCACCTGAAATTTCAGAAAGTAGCTGATTGGCTTTACGCAGATAGGCGGGAGATAAATCTGTCCCGAACAAAGATACTTTAGGTAAAGCACCACGAATCATCCGTAATGTACGCCCCGTACCACAAGCCACATCTAATACTTTTAGCTGTTGGGCTGGTACAGTAGAAAAAGCCTGTAATCCTGCTTTTAAAGGCGCGAGGATACGACGACGCATAGCATCAGCAGCACCATTAAACAGAATCTCTACCTGTAAGTCATAGAGATTTGCAGACATATCGCTGAGATAACCATCTGTCTGATAATGAAAGTTTTGTAGATAGTAGTCAGGATAGCCAGCTTTATCGATAGAGGCATCAAATCTTTGGAAATCTTTCAGCCCCAGGCGTTCCCAGATTTTAAACATATCTAGCCAGACTTCGGGATAATAGCGGAAAAAATCAGACCAAGGATTATCAAACAACAAGCTACGCGGATAAACTCCTGCTTGAGCATCCCGCCAGTCTTCTTCTTCTAGTTTTTTAAGTTTTACCTGAAGTTTTTCAAATACTTCAGGAGAAAGAGGCTGGCTTTTGCTTTTCTGTTCGGGAATAACTGTATTAGTCAAGCGATCGCTTACAAGCTTATGAACAAAGCCAAACGCTTTTTTACTTTCTTGGAAGCCTTGATAGGCTAACTTGGTTAATGGTTCGGGGATAAATTGGTCTAGATTAGGAGTTGATTGCATGGAAGTAGATCAGGATGATAGCAGTATTACTTAAGTTTTATTGTGTTTTGTCGACATATATATATTAAGTATAGTCAACTAGGATTTAGAAAATAAACCTAGACATCAAGAAAGCAACTAGTAATTTAGTTGCTATAAAAAAGATTTCCCTATGTAGCGTCACTTAATCCACGTACTGAACTACATCATTGGTAGGAAAGCGAACTTTCGGATCGCTAGAGTGTTTGTCATCTTCAGCGCGATATCCCGCAGCACATAAAACAACTGCACTACATCCTTTGCTGTTTAAATCTAAGATTTCATCATATTTACTAGGAATAAAACCTTCCATCGGCGCAGTGTCAACCCCCATCATCGCAGCACAATTCATAAAAAAGCCCAAGGCAATATATGCTTGTTTGGCTGTCCACTTATCAACCTCTAAAGGAAAAGGCGGATCTTGAAGATAGCCTTTGACCATGTTGGCAAATCCCTGAAGATTGTCTGGGCTAACCTGCTGTACTTCTGCCATTCTTTCAATGTAATGATCGACATAATCGTTATCAATATCTTTTTTGATGGCGAAGACAACTAAATGAGAAGCTTCAACTACTTTTTTTTGTCCCCAGGCAGGTTCTAGTAACTTTTGACGTATTTCAGGATTACGAACTACAAAAAATTGCCAAGGCTGTAAGCCGAATGAAGAAGGAGACAATACTAAACTTTGTTCTAAAGTTTTCCAAATGGCTTCAGAAATTTTTTTACTTGGATCGAATTTTTTGGTAGCGTAACGCCATTGAAGTAGTTCTAAGGTTTGTTCTGGATTCAAAGGCGGGTTACTCATGGTCAAGATTTTAATTTGTTTACCTGTAAGATACAGTAGTTTTGAGTCAAAAAGCTTGAGAATAAATTACTAAGTACCTGTACTATAATACTTACCTCAAAATGCTTGAAAAAGCGATCGCTTGAAGACGAGCAGGTCGTTAGATTCAGCTATTATATTTAACCAAAGTTGCTCATCAAGCAATTTTTAATTTTTTTCCCCAGTCTCAAAATTCTTTTATTGAAATCCTCATAAGTGAACACAAATAGCTGATAAGTTGAAAGTTAGTAAAAAATACGACACAAATTATTAAGTTGTTTAAGAGGTAGGTAATGCGAATTTTAATGATGGGGGGAACTCGCTTTATTGGGGTTTACCTGACTAAAGTTTTGGTTGAGCAAGGACATGAAGTTGTATTGTTCAATCGAGGTAATCATCCTGCACCAGAAGGAGTAACTCAGATTCAAGGCGATCGCAAAAATGCAGGTCAACTTAAAGAAAAGCTGTCAGGTGAAAGTTTTGATGCCATATTTGATAATAACGGCAGGGAGTTAAGCGATACCCAACCTTTAGTCGAAATTTTTAACGGCAAGGTAGAACATTTTGTATATGTAAGTTCGGCTGGCGTATATCTTACATCCTCTCAAATGCCCCATTTAGAAGGCGATCCTGTAGATCCCAATAGTCGCCACAAGGGTAAACATCACACCGAAGCTTATTTAGCCGAGTCGGATATTCCTTGGACTTCTATTCGTCCAGTCTATATTTATGGATCACAAAACTATAATGATTTAGAAGCCTGGTTCTTCGATCGCATTGTACGAGATCGCCCTCTCCCAATTCCTGGTAACGGGATGTATATTACTCAATTTGGTCATGTGCAAGATTTAGCTTTAGCAATGGCTAGGGTTTTAGGTAACGAAACTGCTATTGGCAAAATCTATAATGTTTCAGGCGATCTCTATGTCACTTTTGACGGCTTGGCTTATGCTTGCGCTGAAGCTATGGATAAATCACCAGAAAACATCAAGCTCGTTCATTACGATCCTAGTAAGTTTGACTTTGGTAAGCGTAAGGCTTTTCCCATTCGTCAGCAACACTTTTTTGCGGATATACATCAAGCAAAAACTGATTTAAATTGGCAACCTAAGTATGACTTGGTATCAGGTTTAAAAGATTCTTTCCAAAATGATTATTTAAATTCAGGCAGAGATCACTCAGAGATTGATTTTTCTTTAGATGAAGAGATATTAGGCAAAATATAAATCCAGCCAGAGATTAAGCTAACTGCTACTGCTAACCAAAACAAGACTATGCTTAAGGTATCCCATTGAGGAGATAGGGGAGCAATTAAAAAAGCGATCGCCATAATTTGGACTACGGTTTTAAGTTTGCCCCAGATATTTGCGCCTGAAATGCTGCTGTTGCCTGTTAAGTTGGGGTTGACTCGCCAGCCTGCGATCGCTAATTCTCTAGCTAAAATTAAAAATACTCCCCAGGCAGGAACAAGCTGTAGGTCAATTAAAGCTAGTAGTGAGCCTAAGACCAAAAGCTTATCTACCAAAGGATCGAGAAACTTGCCTAATTCCGTTACCAAATCTAGTTTGCGAGCTAAATAGCCATCTACCCAATCTGTCCCTGCTGCAACTACAAAAATCCCCACACAGAGCCAACGGTTGACTGGTGTGGGGTCATTGAGTAGGTAAAGAATAAAAGGAAGTCCTAGAAGACGAGATAGAGTAATCCAAGTAGGAAGATTCATAAGCTACAAAATAATTGAGCGTGGAAGCTAAGATTAATCATAGTGTTTTCTATATTCAATTTTTAACACGCTCCTTTACGAGCCACAACCACCGCAATGGTTTTAATAATTAAGTTGATATCGTACACAAAAGACCATCTTTTTTGATAGTCAAGATCCATACGAACCACATCTTCAAAATCTTGGATTTGGGAACGACCTTTAGCTTGCCATTCCCCTGTGATACCAGGCTTGACTTTTAAACGTTGAAGATGGTGCGCCTGGTACATAGCAACTTCTTCAGTAGTGGGAGGACGAGTCCCGACTAGACTCATTTCACCCTTAAGCACGTTCCAAAATTGAGGAAACTCATCTAAGCTAGTACGACGTAGAAAATGACCGATTGCAGTAATACGGGGATCATTGTCGTTTTTGAAAATGTGTCCTTTTGCCTGATTTTCTACCAGATGCTTTTTGAGATCTGCATCGGCAATCATCGAGCGAAATTTCCAAATTCTAAAAGGTTTGCCTTCAAAACCACAGCGAATTTGGCTATAAAGAAGCGCGCCAGGGTCGGTAAACTGCATAGCGATCATTATCGGCATGGCAATAATAGCTGTAAGAGTTAGCCCGATAATTGCTCCAAATATGTCTAGTATTCGTTTAGATCTGCTTGTTACAGAGGGATGAACTCTACGTTCTAAAGGTAACGACAGAACTTTTATTTTTCTAAGCTGAAGATTGGTAGGTGAAGTCATGAAAAAAATAATTTATAAAATTGGGTCAAGTCTAAGAATTAATAGATTTTAATTATTATCTTTATGCAATCTTATGTGCTTTACAGTAAGTATTGCCAGGAATTAAGGGCTTCTTCACCAAATCTTCAAAAAATTATTGATAAGTTTAAAGGTTTTATGTTTTTTCAGTTTTCAGCCTAATTATTTGTGTTAAAGAATTAGCAAATTGCATTAATTAAATAAACAAATTTCCCAAGCTATAAAAAAATACGTCAATATCGTGTGGTTTCAAAAGAAGCCCATATTGATAATATTAAGTGGCTTTAGTAGCTAAAATACAGTTTTTTATCACGATTTTTGATATTAATAGTTTACATTTTAATAAGTTTGAAAGATTTTATGAAACCAAATTTGTTTAAGTATCTAGTGAAAATTTAATTATTTTCCTTTTTTTGATGATACAAAGGAGATATTTATGGCGAACTAAATATAGTAAATAATAGATTTCTCTATGGAAGATCAATCTCGTTATCTAGAATCTAATATCAATCATGAAGAACTAATGGCTTTAGTTCCTTTTATGTCTGATTTGCCAGAAGACAGCATACAGAAAATTGCTGGTCATTTTGTGACCATATCTCATCCAGCTAATCAGGTACTCTTGCTCGAAAATGATTGGGGTGGCTCAGTCTATTTTATTTTGGAGGGATGGGTAAAAATTCGTACCTACAATCTTGACGGCAAAGAAGTAACCCTTAATATCATCGGCAGAGGCGAAATTTTTGGAGAAATGGCTGCCATGGATAAAATGCCGCGCTCGACTGATGCTATTACCTTGACCAAGACTTTGATTGGTAGAATACCAGCAGAAGATTTTGTCAATTTAATTAATAACGAGCCTATGGCTGGAGTTCGCCTAGTTCAGTTAATGGCAAAGCGTTTACGCCAAGTTAACCGCAGACTTCAACTAAGAGAGGCAAGCAGCATTTCTAGAGTTGCCGATGCAATTTTGTTTTTAGTAGAGGGACAGGGTACAGAAGGGGAAAAAGGGACAGAAATACCTAACTTACCTCATCGAGAAATTAGCAGTCTGAGCGGATTAGCTAGGGAAACCGTCACTAGAGTCTTGACTAAGCTAGAAAAAAAAGGCTTGATTCAACGGGATGCTGACTCGATGCGTATTCCCGATTTGCCTGCTCTAGAAGACACTATCTGCTAAGATATTCAGATCTCCTAATATTTTTTATCTATAATTTTTGTTGGTTAAATCAACTAGATAGCCTTATGTCTACAGAAGACCATAAAAAATCATCTGATGCTGCTCAACAAGTTGATGATGAGATTAACTGGGTCGATCAAGAAGATTCTGAGCTACCTCAATCTGGCAAATTAAAATCTTCCCAGTCAAAAACCAAGCAGGTAAAAACTCCGACCAACACTATCATCATGGTAGAAACTGCTTTCTTAGCTAGCGCAGCTAGTTTAGTGTGGTTAATTAATTTTTATTTTCCTGTTGGACCTGTTTTAAAAGTTTTCTTTCCTATTCCTATTGCCTTGATTTATTTAAGACGGGGTAATCGCGCTTCTTGGATGGCAGCAGTTGTTTCAGGGTTATTACTCTTAATCTTGATGGGACCTACTCGTAGTATTATTTTTTTAATGCCTTATGGTTTGATGGGTGTGCTATTAGGAGCTTGTTGGCAGCGTCAGGTAAGTTGGCTAGTCTCGATTGTTTTTGGTGCAGCTATCGGCTCATTAGGGATATTTTTTCGCTTTTGGCTGACTTCAATACTTGTAGGGGAAAATCTCTGGATATATGTAATTACTCAAATTACCCAATTAGCGGACTGGCTATTTTTAAAGCTAGGGATTTTGGCTGAACCTAATTTTGTCTTGATTCAAGCGTTAGCTTTTGGCTTGATTATAGTCAACAATCTGGTTTATTTGTTTGCCGTTCATTTAGTAGCTTTGATGCTGCTAGATCGTCTTGATAATCCTATTTCTCGCCCTCCTGAATGGGTTAGAGTGTTACTAGATTATTAATTAGAAAGCTTACGGCTTAGAGCTTAGAGCTTGGCAAAATGATTCATGTTTATACTCAGCTACGCTCAGGAATCAATTGGTTAAGACAATATAGCGGTGCCAAGCCTAGTTTCGCCTGTATTTTAGGCTTTACCGCCACGGGACTAATTCCAGGCATTTCGGCTGCGGGTGTAACGCCACAAGAGCGAGAGTATACGGCGATCGCTGATGGGGAATTTTTAGCTAAAGGAGTACAAAAAAACTATCAACATCCTTTACCCATACTGACGGCAGGAGCGTCTCCGACCTTTATTTCTCGCGGTATAGTAGAAGCATTAAACATACCAACCTATATTTTTAATGCTGGTTTGCCCCATCAACCGACCGTAAATACTATTGACCTTCAAGGAATTCCTGCTGCTTGCGTTGCTTCAGGTCAAGCTTTGCCTCTTGAAAAGGTTCACCACCTATTTAAAAAGGGTCAAGAGTGGGGCGAAAAACTAGCTAGCACGACTGATTATTTGATAATTGGCGAATGTGTTGTCGGTGGCACAACCACGGCACTAGCCTTATTAACAGCTTTAGGAATTGAGGCAAAGGGAATGGTTAATAGTAGTCATCCTCACTGTAATCATATTCAAAAGTGGTCTGTAGTTAAAACTGGCTTGGATAAAGCAGATCTATTAAATCAGTTTAACGATCCTTTTACAGCCGTAGCAGCAGTAGGGGATCCGATGCAAATTGTGGCAGCAGGAATGGCACTTGCGGCTAATCGTCGGGTGGGAGTGATGTTAGCAGGTGGTACCCAAATGTTAGCGGTATATGCTTTAATTAGAGCGATCGCCAAACACAATAACGTATCGACTCGGCTGTCTCAAATTGTAGTGGGTACAACTCGCTGGGTAGCAGAAGATCCTACAGGCAATACAGTCGAGTTGGCTAAAACTATCGGTGGAGTCCCCCTATTAGCTACTGGGTTAAATTTTGCCACTTCTCGCTACCCTAGTTTTCGTGCTTATGCTCAAGGATATGTTAAAGAAGGTGTTGGGGCTGGTGGCTGCGCGATCGCTGCTCACCTCTCACAAAATTGGACTCCTACTCAGTTGCTTACCATTATTGAAACCTTGTTTGCTCGTTATCGCTACTTAAGAATGAATTCTATAAGTTAATAACTGTTCTTCTAAAGCTGCAATGCGGTTGTACGCTGCGGTAAGCTGCGCTGTTAGACGGCGAATTTGGGTATCAGGGGCTAAATTTTCGCTGTTAGAATTAGCACTGCTGGTACTGCTAGTATCGTCTACCAAAACATCTTTATGAGTAAGCTGATAGTCTAATTTCCCTTGCCGATTTGCAAAATTGGCTGCCCCTGAAGCAAAGTTTGGTAGAGAATAAGAATCATGTTCTATGCGCTTTGGCTGCTGAGAACTTAATTCTTGAACCTGGCTGCTAATTTGCTCAATTAACTGGTGTAATTTATCTATTTTGTCTCGTAGTTCGCTAATTTGTGCTTGCAATGTATTCATATAATTTCTGGCATTTATTAAGACTATGTTTTATATGCTAAAAGCATTGTTTGAAAAAAATACCACTATTCCTGATTCATTTAATAATTGCTCAATTTATGGGTAAAAATATTAAAACTACCTAAAAACGCCAAAATTAGCTAAAAACCGTTGATTAATATATCTATGGTCTACGAAAAACAATTGGTTTTATCTAAGTATTTATACTCTTATATTTTTAGTTTTGAATCTTGATGAATTATCAGCTATCTCGACGTTCTTTTATTTACGCTACTACTTTTATAGCTTTAACTCAGGCAATATCAGGATGTAGCAATCCCGAAGCAGATTTCAAAATACTTTTTCTCGAAAATTCTATTCCGCCACAGTTAATTAAAGACTTTCATCGGGCAATTAATAACCAGGCAAGAGTAAATTTTCAACCTCAAGCTCAACTAGAACAAATTTTTGATTCACTTTTAAATTGGCACCAGGGCAAAGAGTCAGATGCAGAGAGAAATTTATTCGATAAAATTCTCAGCAGACCATCAATCTATCCGAGTTTGACTACTCTAGGAGATTTCTGGATATCTTCAGCAATTAAGCAAAATCTGATTCAACCTTTAGCAATCAAAGACTTAGCAAGCTGGCAAAAATTACCCGCTATTTGGCAAAAAATAGTTCAACGCAATGACCAGGGAAACTTGGCTGCTGATGGTAAAATTTGGGGCGCACCTTATCGTTGGGGAAGCACGGTAATTGCCTATCAAAGTAAAAAGCTAGACAAAATCGGTTTGACAATTAAAGATTGGAGCGATCTTTGGCAACCAAAATTCCGCGATCGCCTTTCTCTCCTGGACTCTCCCAGAGAAACTATTGGTTTGACTTTGAAAAAACTAGGGCATTCTTATAATACCGAAAATTTAAGCTCTGTACCCGAACTAGAAACAGAATTATTAGCATTACATAAACAAACAAAATTATATAGTTCAGATCATTACTTAGAACCATTAATATTAGGTGATACCTGGGTAGCTGTTGCTTGGTCTACGGATATACTTCCCTTGCTTAAACGTTATCCTGATATCAAGTTAGTGATTCCCGCCTCTGGAGCTTCTTTATGGACAGATATTTGGGTAAAACCTCAAGTATCAAAGCCGAGCGACAATAACAATTCTTTTAAAACCATTACCGAATGGATTGACTTTTGTTGGCAACCAAAAGCAGCAGAACAAATATCTTTATTTACTGATGGAGTTTCACCAATTCTGTCGACCATCAAGCAAAAAGAATTACCTTCAGATTTGAAAGATAATCTGCTGTCAAATTCTCAGGTTTTACATTCGCCAAAGAGCGAGTTTTTATTACCTTTATCGGCAAAAACAGAACAACAATATCGAGATTTATGGACTAAAATTCGGCAATCTGATGTGAAGGGATGAGGGATAAAGTATGAAGGATGAGGAGCAAATAGAGAGAGATATTCACCAAAAAGCAGCCAAGGATAAGTTTAGGCAGGTTTGGGGATATGAAGATTTTAGACCGCCCCAAGGAGAGATAATAAATACTCTTTTGGCTGGTCGAGATGCTCTAGTTATTTTGCCCACTGGCGGCGGTAAATCAGTTTGCTTTCAGTTACCTGCGCTGTTGCAAACAGGTTTGACTCTAGTAGTTTCTCCTTTAGTTGCCCTGATGGAAAATCAGGTTAACCAGTTAAAACATCTGGGACTATCTGGGGCATTGTTACACAGTGAGTTGTCTAGAAGTGAAAAGCAAAGAACTTTACAAGCAGTCAAACAGCAAAAACTGAGCCTTTTGTATTTATCTCCTGAAACTTTATTGAGTATTCCAGTTTGGAAAATTATCTCCCAACCAGAAGTCAAAATTACGGGGATCATCTTAGATGAGGTACACTGCTTAACTCAGTGGGGAACTACTTTTCGCCCTGCTTATCGTCGTTTGGGGGCGGTGCGCCCTAGCTTATTAAAATCTAAGCCTACTGGCACAAAAATTGCGATCGCAGCTTTTACCGCTACAGCCGCTCCTCAAGCACAACAAGAGATTATTAAAGCTTTGGAGTTAAAGCAGCCTGAGACTTTTTTAGTTAGTCCTTACCGATCTAATCTCAGTTTAAATATTAAGATGGTTTGGACACCCAAAGGCAGAAAGCAAAAGATGCTGCAGTTTATTCAAGCCAAACAAAAGCGATCGGGTTTGGTATATGTTCGCTCTCGTCAAGATAGCCAAGCTTTAGCAAGATGGTTTCGATCTCTAAGCTATTCTGTTGCTGCATACCATGCAGGGTTAATTACGACTGAAAGAAGAAAAATTGAACAAGACTGGATCTCAGGCAAAATTCAGTTTGTAATTTGCACATCGGCTTTTGGCATGGGGATAGATAAACCCGACGTAGCTTTTGTCGTTCATTATCATGCACCCGAATTATTAGCCGAATATATTCAAGAAGTCGGCAGAGGTGGTAGAAATGGTCAAGCAGCGGAGGCTTTGACCCTAATCAGTGAACCTACTGGCTTATTAAACCCTGAAGATAAGCAGCGAAGTCAGTTTTTTAACCGTAAATTAGAACAACAGTATCGCGCTTCACAGCAGCTAATTAAACACCTACCCAGCCAAGGGGAAGTTGCCAAAATAAAAGAACAGTTTCCCCAAGGAGAAATTGCTCTGGGAATTTTGCACAGCTTGGGTTTAGTAGCTTGGCAAGACCCATTTCATTACTGCAAACGCGCATCTAATTTAACCATTGACAGCTTGGCTGCTAATCAAAAACACTACCAAAGTCAAATGCAGCAGTATTTAAAAACTAAGCAATGTCTTTGGCAATATTTGTTGAGGGCTTTTGGATTTGAGCGAGAAGCACAAGGGTTTAGATGTGGTAATTGTGGTAATTGTCGCCAATAAATTTAGTTAAATTAACAAAGCTTCTGCTTTAGCAACGCGATCGCTGCTTTAATTAAGAAAAGATTAAAGAAAAATTTTGGTTAAATGGAACAGTCTGAGGCAGTTAATAAAGACAAGCAAGAAAATATATTATCTCAAGTAGAAGCAAAATTATCTCAGTATCATTCTGCCTCAACATCAGAAATATCAAATTCAGAAATAGTCTCTAATCCTTTCTTAAGACAATACATTTTATTAGGATTTGCTGCCAAAGGAGTTGTTTACTTTTTGATTGGCATCCTAGCGATTGAAGCTGCAATCTTACCAGAAAAAAAGGCAGCAGGAACCTATACTGCTTTAAAATATTTATCAAGTCAGCCTTTAGGCAGCGCACTTTTGTGCCTACTATCAGTTGCCTTGCTTGGCTACGTAATACGTCGGTTGCTTCAGGCAATAATTTATCCTGGACACGCTAGCAATTTTGGATTTAAAAGCATATTACAAAGAATGGGCTATATCATGAGTAGCCTTAGCTATGCTGGGGTGGCTTATTCAGCGTTGAACGTAGTCTTTAAATTGGGAAAATATGACGACAAAATTAAGCACTCGGTAGAAAAGTTATTTGAGCAGCCAATTATAGGAGAAAGTATCGTTTTGCTAGCAGGAATTGCCGTAACTGGCGTAGGAATTGCCTATTTTCAAGGTGCTTATACTGGTTCGTATATTAGTAAATTCACCTCGGCTAATATGGATCATCGATTAGAATACTGTACTAGGCTAATGGGAAAAATTGGCATAGCAGCCAGGGGTATTGCTTTTATAGTTACTGGTGGTTTTTTGATTCTCGCTTCGGTTGCGTCTGATTCCGACTTTGCAGAAGGGCTACAACACGCTTTTCGGCTTTTAGCAGCACAACCTTTGGGCTGGTTATGGTTAGGATTAATTGGCAGTGGATTTATTGCCTACGGAATATATATGCTAATTGCTGCTAGATATCGGTTTTATACTATTAGGTAAAGGTGCGCTCTCATAATTAATTGATGACCGCAATCACGCCTGCACTACTTTTTTAATATTCAAGGTTTCGAGCAATAATTTTTTCTGTTTTTGGTGTAGTTAAATATACTCAATAGTTATGTTAGCTAAGTATCAATACCGTTGAAAAAAGTAATAGTGTGCTTTTATTTGTAATCCTTTAAATTTAAATAGAAAAGTATTATCTGTTACTTTATATGCAAAATAATGTGTTTAAAATTACTTTTTACTCATAAACATTTTGAAATAAAAATAGTTTGTTTATCAAAAACCTGCAATTTACTATTGTCATATTTAGAGAAAGAACTTATAAATGAGAAAGTTTATTCAATAGGGAGTGTTTTGGGTTATGTCTTCAATTGTTAGTCCTATAGACGCAGCCGTCGCAGATTTTGTAGCTGATGGTTTAGAGTTAATTGGAACAGATGGATTTAACGCATTAGTAGGTTCAGATAAAGGCGATCTAATTGATGGACTTGGTGCGCCTGACTTCATACGTGGAGCTGCTGGAAACGATTTAATTGAGGGTGGACTTGGAGGGGATTTTGTCGAAGCTGGTGACGGCAGCGATATAGTTCTTGGTCAAGGTGGTAGTGATGTTATTTTTACTGGCGACGGGAATGATCTAGTTGACAGTGGTGAAGGCAACGACGTTATCTTTGGTGAAGGTGGTGATGATTATCTCTACGGCAGTTTCGGCGATGATACCATTTTAGGTGGTGAAGGCAACGACACCATTAACGGTGGTCTTGGCAATGATTTGCTCTTTGGTAATGCTGGAGATGATCTGTTTGAATTTGATGCTCAAAATTTCGATGGCACCTTTATCAATAGAGTTGGAGACTTTACTTTAGGTGAAGATAGCCTAGTTATCAAAGGTACAAGTGATGTTGATGAAGTATCTTTTAACTCTAAAAATGGCTTAATATCTATTAACGGGGAAGTTGCAATTAATCTTAATAGTATTGGTGATTCTACAGATATTGACATGGAACAAACTGATGATGGTGATTTTGAATTAATGTAAATCCATCTAAATTGCTTTCTTAATATGCTGAGCATAAACTAAATTAGTTTATGCTCAATTTTTTTAGATAATAAAAATCTTGGGGGAAATTTACCAATTGGTAATCTCTGACAGTTGCTCAACAGCACGGTTAGACAAGCTGCTTGACTGTGCAACTTACCGCGGAAGCCGGGAAACGGTTGACCCCGCCGCGCTCAATCCTGGCTCGATACAATAGAAAGGCTTTTTAAATTAAATATGTATGAGTAGAAGACTACTTTCTTGGTTGAGTTTGGGGTTTGTGACAATTTTCTTATCATTTGCGATTCGGCTTCCTGCGATCGCCGATACTCCTAAACACTATACAGAATTAGAATTTTCAACCCCGCCAGAAATTCAGATACCCGAATATGAACGTTATGAATTAGATAATGGCATGGTGGTTTATCTCCTTGAAGATCGAGATTTACCCTTAATCAGCGGTACGGCTTTGATTCGCACTGGATCTCGCTTTGAACCTGCTAATAAAGTCGGTTTAGCCAGCCTAACAGGCACTGTAATGCGTAGTGGCGGTACAGAAAACCATCCCGCAGCCGAATTAAATCTAATCTTAGAACAAAAAGCAGCTAGCATTGAAACTAGTATTGGCGATACTTCAGGTAGTGCCAGCTTTAATACCCTCACTGAAGATTTAGACACAGTTTTCTCTTTATTTACCGAAGTATTGCGTCAACCGGCTTTTGCTGCTAATCAATTTGCGATCGCCAAAAAACAGGAAGAAGGAGGAATTGCCCGTCGCAATGACGATCCTCAAAATATTGCCAGTCGTGAATTTGACAAGTTAATTTATGGTGTAACTAGCCCCTATGCTCGAACTGAAGAATATGCTACCTTGGCAAATATTTCCCGCCCAGATGTAGTTAGCTTTTATCAAAACTATGTTCGTCCCCAGAGCATAATTTTAGGTATAGTCGGAGATTTTGATTCCGCTCAGATGATCGAAAAAGTGCAGTCTGCTTTTGGTGATTGGCAGGTTGATACTTCCCTACCAGCTTTAGAAGCACCCGCAGCAACCCAAGAAGTAGATCGGGGTATTTTTGTAGTCGATCGCTCTAAGGCAACTCAGAGCAATGTTTTAATGGGTCATATTGGAGGGCTGTTTAGCAGTCCAGATTATCCAGCATTGAGCGTTTTAAATGGCGTTTTAAATGGTTTTGGAGGACGCTTGTTTAACGAAGTGCGATCGCGCCAGGGTTTGGCATACAGCGTATATGGTGCTTGGAGTCCTAATTATGACTATGACGGTTTATTTATTGCGGGAGGACAAACCCAAACCAATAATACTGTTCCTTTTATTAGAGCTATTGTCAGTGAGATTAAAAAGCTACGTAATAGTCTAGTTACAGAAAAAGAATTAGCCAATGCCAAAGAATCAATTCTCAACTCTTTTGTGTTTAACTTTGAGAATCCCAATCAGACTCTTTCTCGTCTAATTCGTTACGAATATTTTGATTATCCAGAAGATTTTATCTTTAAATATCAGGACAAGGTGCAAAATACAAATGAAGAAGATATTTTAAAGGTGGCTCAAAAATATCTTCAACCAAATCAGATAGTTACTTTAGTAGTAGGTAATCGCCAGGCAATGAAACCACCTTTAAGTAGCCTAGAACAAGAAATAAATCTGGTAGATGTTACTATTCCTCAACTAGGACAAAGTTAACTTTTCTAAACCTAATTATTTTGTTGGACATTGCGATCGGGAAAATAATCATTATATTTTTCCTGATTGTAATGATAGACAGTGCGAATAGGGTAGGGAATACTAATTTCAGCATCATCCAAAGCTTTTTTAATCGCGATCATTGCTACAGTTTGCACGTCGCGTAGCTGCTTTTTGGGAGAACCTGTCCAGTAACGCACGATAAAATCAATAGAACTGTCATTAAAATTAACTACATCAATCTCAGGTGCAGGGTCTTCTATTACTCCAGCCACACTTTTGATAGTTTGTTCTAAGATTTTAGCAGTCTCTGGCAAAGAAGAATTGTAGTCCACTCCCACAGCTAAATCTGTTCTTCGAGAAGGATAGGCTGTAACTACCTTGACCGCATCAGTAAACACAGTGGAGTTAGGTAGCAAAATTTTCTCTCCAGTATAGGTGCGAATTTTGGTGGTGCGAATACTGATGTTTTCCACTTTTCCTTGGTAGTCATTAATCTCCACTTCATCTCCAATTCGAAATGGCTCTTCGACCAATAAAATAATCCCTGCTAAAAAGTTTTTAAATATATCTTGAAAGGCAAAACCAACAGCTACTGAACCTATACCCAAAGTAGCGATAATATCTCCCAAGCTAAATCCAGGGACAGCCAAGACGCAGGCGACCAAAATACCAATTGTCCACACACCAATACGACAAATTTTTCTGAGTAACAACTGTAATGAAGTACTCTTAATCGCGCGTCTACCCGTTTCGTCGGCAAGTTTTAGGACTAGCTGCACTGCATATCTAGTCAAAAACAAAACGATCAAAGCCGACATTATACCTGGCAAAGCTGCGATCGCCTGATCTAGTAATTTCAGCAGAGCTTTGGCAATAGTATTGAGAATCTCAGTCATACCTTATCTACTCATAAACATATACAGACATATGTTCTAACATTCTTAACGGCAAATAACGAAATTTTTAGCTAAACATATAACTAGCTTTCGATCATCACTATTTGTAGTTTGATATATTTCCCTACGTATAATTAACTAAGCAACAATAATGGAAATGTTGTATTCAAACCAGTAAAATATTAATTAAGGCGTTAAAGAGTGCAGATGCCATGAACCAGAAACACCTGCAATTGATTGCTTTTGAAAGTTATTTAGGTAAATTCATACATTATTTACAAAAATATTCCAACAATTACGGAAACTTTATACCATGCCCACATATTCACGGATATACTGAGTTTAAGAAACAAAAAACGCCTGTTATTCTGTCATATCAATAATATACATCAGTAAATCCATGGAAGATATTAGTAAGTACATCACCTCGATCCAACAAGAAGTTGTGGCTGAGGAAAAAACTGTAAAAATAGCCAGACTAATTATTTTATTAATCAAAATTGAAAAAGAATTGGCTACCGTAAAAACAACTTTAGCTAAACTACAAAGTCATCAAAAAAAATACAACCAAAATTCACAGCTATCTGAGCAAATTGAACAAAAAATAGCTACAGTCAACCGCCTTTCTGAAAAAATCAGCAAAGCCAGATTAAATTTGAACTACTACTTTATCTAGTAAATACTTTTGCTACTAAAAAAGCTCATAATTCAATAGCGTCATTAAGTAATCTTGTTTACCTTATTGCCGATCTTAGTTTAATAACTAATGTTAGCTAGATTTATCACTAAATCAGAAATTATAAAATAATTTTTCTTAAAGCTGTCGCCGATAGTTTATTATTCCATCTTAAAATAACGGAGTCGTCTTAAATTAGTAATTGACAGTACTTCAGCTTTTAAAATTTGCTCTTAACTAAAAACAGGTAACTTAGCGTACTTAACAAAGGATCGGCATTACCGATCCTTTGTTATTGGTCAACGGTACACCGCCTTTTGCCGTCATGAACGGACATTTCGCAGGTTGAGAAATAGATATAGGGTATTAAAAACAAAGAATTAAATTATACCCTTAATTTCTAGATTTATTATAGATTTTTGATTTTTTCTGCTAAAGTTTCTAAAATTTTTTTTGTTTTTGCATCCTTTCACCAACCAAATTTATTATTGCCCTCATTTATACTGATAGTTGTCTTTTGACATTTACGATAAGTTTTGCTTAGTAAGAATTTTAAAATTCTCAAGCCCTAATCGATTAAACTTTGCTGAACTGCAATCATATCTCGCTCAACTTTAAGATAACTATATCCTTTAGAAGCAAGAAGATCACAGCATTCTACAGTGGTTTCTGGCAAAAGATGAATACACTCAAAGTTAATAATGTCTGGCAACAATTCTGCTTGAAATGCCATCTTCAAAACTTCATAATCAAATCCTTCTGTATCAATCTGTAAAAGGTTAACCTGCTGAATAGAATGTTTTTTTAGCAGCGATTCCATTGTCATTGCAGGCACTTCAATTGTTTCGATAAATTCCTCGATATTAGGAATTATGGGTTTGTTTTTGAGAATAACCTTGAGATCAAAGCTGGCAAGTATTTTAATATATTCGGGTAGTGAGTCATCTTCAACAACCCGATACATCGTGACAGTGCCGTCTTCCTTGGCGATCGCACAGTTCTCTAATTTTAGATCTGATTGATTATGATATACTTTTTTAAGTTCCTGATACAGATTTGGTATCGGCTCTACTAAAACACCAGACCAATTTCCCTTAGAGATAATCGAATATATTGGATCGTCAGATTTACCGTCACAAGCACCAATTTGAACAACGGTGGTTTCAGAATAATTATGGTAAAGCTTTTTTATTAACAGTTCTAATAAATTGATATTTTGTCCAGGAAACTCGCGAATTCGCTGGATCTTATAGCCATTTTTCCAGAGTAGCGACTGAACCATTTCTTTGATTAATTTCATACTAAACTAATTCTGATTTTTTATTATTAGACTGAATTTATACTACTGTAGTTTGCCTGCTAGACTATTTCTACCGAAATTAAAAACAGATAACTTAGCGTCGTACTTACCAAAAGGATCGGTACTACCAATCCTTTTAGTGTTTGTGATCGACCAGAGTAATGATGATTGATTTTTTAAACGTTCTTTAATAGATAATCTTGGGCAATTTTAACAATTCTCTCTGAAGCCTGACCATCACCGAAAGGATTAATCGCTGTTGCCATTTGTTGATAAATAGCTTGGTTTTCTAGCAATTCGGCAGTGTAATCTAAAATTGCTTGGGGATCTGTACCAATTAGCTTTGCAGTACCAGCTTCAACAGCTTCTGGTCTTTCTGTAGTTTCTCGTAAAACTAATACAGGCTTGCCTAAACTAGGAGCTTCTTCTTGTAATCCTCCTGAATCTGTTAGTAGTAAATGACACCCAGAAATTGCTCCCACTAATTCTGTATAGTCTAAAGGTTCGGTCAAAAATACTCTAGGGCGATCGCCTAATGCAGCTATAATAGGTTCACGTACTGTAGGATTGCGATGCAAAGGCAGAAGTAATGCTGTATCGGGAAAACGATCTAAGATAGCGTTAAATCCCTGCAAAATGTCTTGTAAAGGTTTGCCCCAATTTTCTCGACGGTGTACCGTTGCTAGTAAAACTCGGTATTTAGACCAGTCTAGATTAGGTATTCGACATTCAGGTTTATTATTCGCTACAGTCAAAAGAGTATCTATTACGGTGTTCCCCGTATGGTGAATTTCTCCTGTCACCCCAGATTTTTGTAAATTTTTAACAGCTAATTTTGTTGGCGCAAAGTGAAATTGAGCAATTTGTGAGATTAAACGACGATTAGCCTCTTCTGGATATGGATTATACAGATTATCAGTCCGCAAACCAGCCTCAACATGACCTACAGGAATCTGATGGTAGAATGCTGCCAATGCAGCAGAAAAAGCAGTAGTTGTATCTCCTTGTACAAAGACTAGTTTAGGTTGGACTGTCGCAAAAATTTTTTCTAATCCCAATAAACTATCACAGGTAATACTTGTTAATGTTTGTTTTGGCTTCATAATTGCTAAATCATGGTCTGCACTCAAGTCAAATAACTCCATGACTCGATCTACCATTTCTCTATGTTGTCCTGTAAGAATAAGATGGGTTTTGATTTGAGCAACAGAATTAAGCTGTTTGATAACTGGAGCTAGTTTAATTGCTTCGGGACGAGTTCCTAAAATTACCCCGACAGAAATAGTTGGTGTAGTCATATTTATTTAATAAAAAGCAAAAACTAGATTGGGAATAATCAGAAACAGTGCCGACTGTGGACACAGAAAAACCCAGTATACACTGGGCTTTATTCCTGAGCATCTATTTTAGTTAGCTAAAGCTGATGTTTACTGTTGTTGCTTTGGCTATCTTTCAGATGTAAGCAACTATAAAAAAGACGAGGACTAGAATAGGTTCTAATCCTCGTCATCTATAATTCATTGTTTTAAATTTAATGATTGTTATCAAACTGGCAAGTCAAAGGACAAGACGCATAAACTGGCAGATTAACTAAATCTTTTTGCCCGTGTAGCCAACTCAACCAGCTTACTTCTTCAGGATGAATCCCTTTGAAAGAAAGAACTGCTGCACTAGCTAAAACTACAGCAATATTTAAGCTAAAAATACCAGCCGTAACGACCAAAACCGCGCTGGCAGGGATAACAGTTTGCAAAATGATGGTAGCCAAAATACCAATTGTAACGATTAAAGCTCCTACAGGAAATCCAACTACTAACAAGCATACCGTTAAGGTAAAGCTCCAAATCAAGAAGCTTTTTACTAAACCAAAATAACTATTCTTTCGTACTAATTCCATTTTTTTAAGGCTAAACAACAACAACTTATGGCGATAATTATGAGCTACTGCTAGCTCTCTTTACTCGTTAAGAATAAGTATAAGAAACTTTAATCAATAAAATTCATTGTTTAAATATAATTTTACAATTTGCCTAAAGACAAAATGTAA
This sequence comes from Waterburya sp., assembly GCA_965218345.1. Taxonomy (GTDB): domain Bacteria; phylum Cyanobacteriota; class Cyanobacteriia; order Cyanobacteriales; family Xenococcaceae; genus Waterburya. The sequence continues at coordinate 673,217 of CBDCKS010000002.1, read as the reverse complement.
CTTAAGTATAGGTTTTTAGTACTGCTGACTATTGATCCCTAGTTATTTGTTGACCTTAACAACCAATATTGCAGCTAATCTTATAGATATAAAAGTTGTATTTATGTTTTATAAAATATATAAATTGTCAGCAAAATACTAAAGATAAGTATTTATACTCAGGATTTTTGAAAGTTTAATTTGACCAACGGTCACAGCAGCGCGAAAAGCCGTTGCGGGGGTTTCCCCCGTTGAGGCTATTGAGTAAGCAGGCTTCGCCCTAAACGGGTGGAGTAATCTGTGGCTAAACATATCTTAATTATTCAAATTAATAATAAAGAAAATTAAAGCTAATTGGCAATAAATATGTCCCACCAGACTAAATTTTGTAAACATATCAAAGAGTATCAAAAGCAAAAAATAGTCTCGGTTAATTGATAATCCAAATTGCTATAGAAGCTAGAAGATCGATACCTTCTAGGTTGCAAAGCGCGATCGCTCTGAAATTAGAGTTTTATTAATTCTGAACGCTCTTGGCAATTTGTATGTTGATTGATCGCAACTATTCAACTAACTAAGATTTAAAAATCTCTCCAACGCTTGAACCATTGTGGGAGGCCAACGACGAATGTTTTTAATCCATTCAAGATCTTGATAGCGGTTATCCAGACCCACTGCTGCAACCCAATTACTTTCAGCTTCTCCTTGTTGTCCTTCTACCCACAAAGCAGCAGCCAAGGCTGCACGCATATCAGAATACAGAGGATACTTGCGAACTAAGTTACGCATATTGCGAATAGCTTCAGGGCGATCGCCTATTTGATACATAATCAAAGAAGCATTCCCTCGCGCCACGGGAAAAGTAGGCGCAAGATCGGCAGCTTCTTGATAGTCTTGTAAAGCGTTTTGCCACTTTTGTTGACCTGCTTTGGCATTTCCCCTGTTATTTAATGCCACTGGATCTTGAGGACTAATTTTTAGTACATGATTATAATCAGCAATCGCTTTTTCCCAGAGTCTTTTTCCTTCGTAGGCAATGCCCCGATTAAGGTAGGCATCAGGATATTCAGGGGCAATTTCGATAGAACGATCAAAGTCGGCGATCGCATCAGTAAGCTTGTACTGACCGATGCGGACGTTACCCCGATTACTCCAGACCGCAGGATTATCAGGAAATTTATCAATTAACTCTGTCCAGTAAATTTCTGATAGAGCAAAGTCCCCTTTCTCCGCAGCACGAATTGCTTTCTTGGCAATTTTATCTCCCTGATTGATTTGTTGAGCAGTAAAATTAGCTGCCTGATTGCCCACAGCGATCGCAGCTTCAGTAAAACCACTCCCAATCCAAAAAGAAAATATTAAAGATAAACTTATTAACCAACGGCTCATTATAACCACACTTTTTTAAGACTTTATACCTAAAGATTATGATACTGGGATCGTCAATCAAAAGCGATCGAAAATCTATACATCCAGAGAATTAAAGAAATGCAGATCTAAATAACCACAGCTTATGTATTAAATCAAGTTTTCCTGAGATACATAAGATTTGTCTACAATTAGAATGTTTGCCAATTTTAATTTTTAGCAACTTAATATATTTATAATGACTTTGATTCACATCCCTCAATCGTGGGAAATATCAGAAAACCAAATTACGTCTCCCAGACTTTATTACAATCGGCGTAGCTTTATTAAGACTCTTATTGGTGCAGGTATTGGTGCTAGCTTTTTACCTCTGACAGGATGCCAATCTGGCTTAAATATAGGCAAGTCTGCATCGGCAAATGCCCTCGAAAAAAGTCTCAATCAACCAGAAATAGAATCATTTACCAAGAATCCCGATTTTGCCAAAGTCGATCGACCAATAGCCGACCAAAAAGTTGCGGGGCAATATAATAATTTTTATGAGTTTGGTGGTACGAAGAAAATTTGGCTAGACGCTCAAAAGCTGCCTACAGAAAACTGGAAAGTTGAGGTTGCAGGACTTGTACAAAATCCTCGTACCTATGACATTGATGAGCTAAAACAAAAGTTTCCCTTGGAAGAGAGGGTATACAGATTTCGCTGTGTAGAGGCTTGGTCTATGGTCTTGCCTTGGCTGGGTTTTCCAATGCGCGCTTTATTGCAAGATGTTGAACCGACTGCAAAAGCAAAGTATGTGCGATTTACATCTTTTTACGATCCTAATATTACCAAAGGACCAGGATTTCATATTGGCTCTTTACCTTGGCCCTATACAGAAGGTTTAAGAATCGAAGAAATGGCGAATGAGCTTGCTTTTTTTGCTGTGGGTATTTATGGTCATGATTTGCCCAAGCAGCATGGCGCACCATTGCGGATGGTTACTCCTTGGAAATATGGTTTTAAAGGTGCGAAATCAATTGTCAAAATAGAATTTGTGGAGGATCAGCCTGCTACCTACTGGAATACTCTCGATTCTAATGAGTATAAGTTTGAAGCTAACGTGAATCCTAATGTGCCTCATCCTCGCTGGTCACAGGCAACAGAGAAGTTTATTAGCACTGGCCCTGGTCTATCTTGGGAAATTAAGCAGACTCTTCCCTATAACGGTTATGGAGAATATGTGGGCAATTTATATGCTTAGAGATTTTGTTTAACTGATAATAAAGAAAAATTAGGTCGCCATTTCATAAATGGGTCTGAAGCCCCGCCGTAAAGGGGCGAGTGTTATTTAGTTTTTAGTCTTTAGTTTTCAATTGAGTGCTTGCATAGCTTATTGTACTAACCTTTTTGCAAGACAGTGCGGTCTTTGCTGCGCGGAAACGCCGAACTTGTTTCGGCTTGTCTTGGACAGCGTTCCCTTGCTAGGGCAGCGTTCCTTTGCGCCTGACGGCGACGCAGGGTCTGTCCGCTGTTCCACTCTCGCAGTGTTGGTTTCCGTGCCGCGAGAACTGCCGAGGGTGCGCCCTTTCCTGAAGGTAAACTAATAATAACTAATAATTTGAATCACGGTACTTACTTCCTGGCAATAATCCAGACTGCATGAATTATTCCAGGAAAATAACCAAGCAACGTTAAGAGAACATTAATCCAAAAGTCTTTACCTAAACCAACCTGTAAAAATACTCCTAGCGGTGGCAAGACAATAGCGATGAGGATGCGAATTAAATCCATGTTGGTATCTCCATCAAAATGATATTTATATCTTAACCATTAGCGGTAACTAAGTAGATAATCGAAATAAATCACTATACTTGACTTGAAGTTTGGCAGAGATATTTTACTGCTTCATTAATAGCTATATATTGAAAGCAATAATGAGAACATCAATTTCTACTTTATGTGTGGGATTAAGTATCAGCCTAGTTGCCTCTTGGGGACAAATTGCTAATGCTAATCCTCTGCGACCTGTACCGTTGTCAAAACTCAAATTTGTTGGCTTAGATAGTAAATTAGGCGATCGCCTGGTTGATACGGAAAAAAAAATTATTAATTGCTGGCAGACTAATCATAGCTGTCTTGCTAAACCCGAAACAAAGAAAAATATTGGCTGGAATCAATCTCAACGCCAGGCTTTAGTACAGGCAGTAAATCACAGTCTTTATTATTTAAGTACTCCTAAAGCTGCTCAAAGCTATCGCCAGTATGCTAATTCTACATTTAGTTTAGAGCTTACAAAGCGATCTCTCTCTCGATTTAAAGAACTTTTATTAACTACTGAATCTCCCGCAGCTTTAGAAAAGGCAGTCAAGCAGGAATTTACTTTTTATCAATCTGTTGGCAACGACCGGCGAGGTAAGGTTGAATTTACAGGCTATTTTGAACCTACCTATACTGCCAGCCGAGTTCGTACTGCTGAGTATCGCTATCCTCTATACCGTCAGCCTGCTAGTTTTGGGAGTTGGTCAACCCCTCATCCTACCCGCGCCCAGCTAGAGAGAAAAGATGGTTTAGGCAGCAGTGAAAGCATTTTAAAGGGTCAAGAGCTAGTTTGGTTGAGCGATCGCCTAAAAGCCTTTTTAGTTCAAGTACAGGGATCTGCTAGGCTCAAAATGACCGATGGTACAACTATGAGCGTTGGTTACGACGGCACAACTAATTATCCCTACGTGAGTGTAGGTGGAGAATTAGTTAAAGATGGAGTGTTTGATAAGGATGAATTAAGCTTGCCCAAGCTACTAGATTATTTTGCTGCTAACCCCAGGCAGCTAGACAAATATCTACCCCGTAATAATCGCTTTGTCTTCTTTAAAGAAACCGATGGCAAACCGCCCACTGGTAGTTTAGGTGTTCCTGTTACAGGCGATCGCTCTATTGCCACCGACAAATCTATCATGCCTCCAGGAGCATTGGCTTTGGTTGTTGCGCCCATTCCCGATCTAGAATCTACTGGCAAGATTGATACTAGGGTAGTAAGTCGCTATGTACTGGATCAAGATACGGGTAGTGCAATTAAAGGCGCAGGCAGAGTAGATATTTTCTTGGGTAGCGGTGAAGTAGCAGGCAAAAGAGCAGGATTGTTAAACGGTAGCGGTAGTTTGTTTTATTTACTGCTCAAAGAATAGAGATCAAATAATTTTTGCTTAGTAAGGCGATCGCAGTCGCCATGGAGCAAGAAAGCTTTGGCAGTCTTTGCCACCTGTGTATCGACAGTGCGCAATCGCGTGGAGCGATTCGCCATTCCGAAGGAATATCGGATTGCCGTAGGCAATCGCTATAGCGGTTTTTGGGAGGCTTACGAGCAAGTTATTCCCTCTAAAAGACATCGGGCTGTCGGTAAAGCGAAACAACTCGCTCATAGGGATTTCCCCCATGAGTAATTGTTTCAAGAAGAAACTGGCAAAACTAATTATATCGAGAGATTTAATTGTACTTTCAAACAACGAGTATCTCGATTGGTCAGAAAGCGGATGCGACCCCCGCGTCGCCGTCAGGCGCAAACGCCAGTTCCGTAACTCGGGTCACACAAAGGCTTTAGCCGCATGTGCCGCAACGGACTGGCCTGGGAATGCGCACCAAGAAGTCTTTATCCTATTCCCCAAAAATCGAAAATCATATCGGAGCAATCTGGTATTTCATTCATTACGGAAGATGCGTCCTTACCTCTCTAGGACTACTAAATGGCGTTGTGGAGCTACTTAAAATCAAGTTTGTGTAAGGGCGAATCGCGATTCACCCTTACAATTCATATTCCCCTAAGCATAGTTGGTAGTGCGATAGATATATGTAGGCAATTGTGAAGATATCGCATTGTAGTTTATCTTCCGCCGACAACTACGTTTTTGATGCGAATATGAGGACCTCCAACACTTACAGGCAAAGGCATTTGCCCCCCTTTTCCACATCCTCCATTGGTGTAGAGAGTGTCGCTACTAATTGCATCTATATCTTGCAGAGTTTGAAAAACATTCCCTGATAAAGTTACATCACTAACAGGTTCAGCAACTTTACCATCGCGAATCATATACCCTTCTGCTGCTGCAAAAGTAAACATTTCGCCGTTAGTTTGTCCACCTAGCATTCTGACGGCGTATACGCCCTTTTCTATACCTTCAAACATTTTCTCTAGGGGAGTATCTCCAGGTTCAATAGCTGTATTAGTCATTCGCACAATGGGAGGATAGTTAGCACGAATTGCCCTGGCGTTACCTGTGGGAGTTTCCTGCATTTTTCCTGCTGTTTCGCGGGAGTGGAGACGCTCTGTCAAAACGCCGTTTTTGATTAAATACTTACGTTGTCCTGGCACGCCTTCATCATCGTACTTCATCGAGCCTGGTAGGTTTTCCATGGTTGCATCATCCACAACATTTAGCTGTTCAATGCCCATAGGTTTGCCTAAAGTAAGCAATTCCTGCATTTTAGGATTCTCGTAGACAAAATCTGCTTCTGAAAGATGCCCAAAAGCTTCGTGAATAAACACCCCAGCTAGATAAGGATCGAGAATTACCGTATATTGACCACCCTTGACCGATTTTGCTTCTAATTGTCTAACCGCACGTTCTGCTGCCCCTCTAACTCTGTCTTCAATACCGACTAAAACATCAAAATCATTGCGGGAATGGACAGACTCAAAGCCTTGACGTACTATTCCGTCTTCTCCTTTGGCGATCGCCGCAAATCGTCCATTAACGTCTAGTCTTTCCTGGACAATACAGCTGCCAGTAGAATTAACAAAAGTTTTAGTCGCAAAGCGATCGCTAATACCCGCCATTGTCGTTTGGATGCGAGGATCGAAATTCAAAAGAATTTGATTATAAGCCTCCAAGAGCTTACGTTTATCTTGCAGGGATACACTACGAGGATCTCGCTTAATCTTTTCTGAGACAAAATCTTCAATTGGTTCGGCGGTTGCTAGCTGAGTTTTATCTTTACCCACAAGTTTTGCTTGAGAAATAGCTTCTTCAATTCGTTCATGCAGCTCTTTCAAGCCATTAAAGGTAACAAAACTCCAGCCACCATCATGACAGGCGCGTATTCCTCCACCAAGAGAAAAGCTACGATCTACAGAGTCTAGCTTTTCACCACGGAAAGAAAGCCCTGTAGACTCACTCTGCTCAACCCTAATCTCTAAATAATCTATTTGGTTTTTATAGGCTGCGATCGCGCTTTTTATTTGTTCTGTTGTAGCTGTAGCTGCTGTTGCTGTACTCATTATTATTGTTAAATATACTTACTCAATTATTAATATTTTGACATTAAATTTCCTAGAGAGACGAAGATAGGGTTAATTATTATACTTTGCCTAAAAAATTAAGAGTCGTAAGCTAGACGGTTAATATTTAATGCGTACTATGAATCTGGTTTTTACCTTTATTATTTCTCTATCAATTTTATTAGTTTGTGCCAAACCAATGAATTCAGCAACAGCTACTTTGGCTATGGTTGAAAGACAAGCAACTGCTTGGGAAACTCAGGATGTATCAAGCCTAATTGAAGATTTTGCACCCGACGCTATTTTTATAGCTGGAGGCTTTACCTTTAAAGGAGTAGACGCAATTGAGAAGGCAGCAGCAGATTACTTTGAGCAATTTAGTGATACTAAAGTAAAAATCAAGCGAACAATCTTTAAAGACCGCCAGGGAGCAGTAGAATGGGACTGGAGCGATCGCAACAAAAAAACAGGAAAACAATCAGCAGCAGAAGATGCCATCATTTTTGAGCTACGGGATGACGGCAAAATTACTTATTGGCGCGAATATATTGAAAAGAAAAAGGGGTAGTCATTCCAATTTGTAAGAACAAGTATATTCACAAGCATCCTCGCTATATTTGATTGGTTTCGACGGCTTGCTTGACCAAGACTATCAAACAATTACCTTTAAGCTTCGTAAATTTTGAGTTTTCTGAGGCGATTGCAACCAACTAGTACATAAAAAACAACAAAAGTGACTTGCTCCCAGTTTAGATTCATATTAAATATGTGAGCGCGATCACATAAATAGTAATAGTTAATAAGCCATTCTTATAGAAATTATTTAACTATAAAAATGAAAATTAATGATATATTACTTGCTGCTTTTTTAACATTTATTCCATCAAAAAACAGTGCGCAAACACTATATGATAATATCGATCCTAGTAGTCTAGAAAAACTAAGCGTATTTGCATGCGAGGCTTTTGTTCAGGGTGTCCCATATTCTAGGGTTAGGCAAGCAATAGTTAAAGGAATTTTAATTGCAACTGAAAATCAAAGTTTTGCTAGTCAAAACAGTCATTCATATAATAGTACTTCTAGTTTTATTTTTGAAGTAATGAGAAATATTGAACAAGTTGAAGCTGACGCAACTTCTTTTTCTTTGATTGATTATGCTGTAACAAATTATTGTCCAAAATATAATAATTATAGAACTGATTTAAATTAAATTAATTAAAGCTAATGACTGAACAATCAACAAATAACGAAATTAAATATATTACAGATACACTAGTAGAATTAAAATCCGATCTCAAGGATATAAAAAAAGATACATCAGAAATAAAAACTGATGTAGCAGTACTGAAAGCCAATCAAGAAAATATGAAAGAACAATTGTCAAAAATTGATGGTACTCAGAAAGCTCAAATATGGTCTTTAATTACTCTAGTACTTGCTACGATAGGGACTCTGACTGTTGCTCTTTTTAAAATGAAGTAATTTACCAACCAAATAAACGGGATCGCTTCTTGATGCAGTCGCTCATAGGGGAAACCCCCACCGCGAGAGTGGAGCAAAGGGCTTGCACGCATGCTGCCCTTTAGATCAGGGCATTTCCTCTCGCAAAGACCTCGCTGCATCGCTTTTTAAGAGGCAAGTCTTTTGCTTTTGTTGACATCTCCATGCCTTAATTTCCATAGGTTCATCTGTGGTAAAAGTTTCAAAGCCACACTAACTACTAACCACTAACTTGCCAATGCTGAATTGAACTATCGGCGTTGAGCAACTCAGACTTTACTTGAATAGTGGTATCAGAGTGTTCGGGTTGGGGACGAATTCTCAGCAGAAAATAACCTTTATTCTCTTGAGGTGATAGTAAATATTTGGGTTCAGTGATTATGCACCAAGTTAAAGGTAAACTAGAGCGATCGTAAAAAGTAAAATAAATATCAAATTGTTCAATAATTTCAGGCTCGATAGCTATTTGCAAAGCCTGTTGTGAATCTAGATAATTATAGGCAAAGTGTGTATCTGGTGCGCCGACGGGTAAATATTCTCTACGGACAAAAGATTCTGGTAAATAATTCCGCAGCTTAAGGATCGTAAAAATATAGTAGTGCAGGCTGGAGTAAAACCAGTTTTTGGCTTTAATTAAATCGTAGTAATAATCATTAATATTGCTAGGAACATTATAAGAATCTACAAATAAACTATCATCTACTTTAACAGCGGGATAATTAATGGCTGGGAAACGATTGTAGTAACGAACGCCAAGGGAATATTTACCAGCAGATAATTTTACTGTATGCCAATCATTATCTTGGTTAATTTTATCGGACTCTATGCTGGTAACTGTTTTATAACTAGGAAAGCTATATATTACTGCAATCCAAGAACGGGCAGAATTATTAGCAGTTTTAATGTTTATTGAAATTGATTCTTTGACGGCAAATGGCCCTAAAGTTCCAATCACCGCATGAGTATTCCAACGGGGTCCTTTTGTCATCAAAACAGGCAGAATTAACGGCGCATTAATCGTTTTTTTAGATAGCACACGCCACTGTGAAGCCTTCTTTTGGTTTAGCGTCAGGTAAACAGTAAATAAATTGCCGATGGTAAATTTTGTGACCTTGTAAAAGACAAAAGACAACAAAGCTAAGAAAATTTCCCACAGTAAAGATATTTTTTTCATTGATTTATCTGTTTGAGTTTTTAAAGCTATTAACCTAAAACTTAGAGCTTATAGCTACGAAATAGTAAGTCTTAAACGAAGGTAGTCCACATCAGGCGTTTTTAATGTAAAAAATGACGAGTCCCACTTAAAACCATGACTATGCCTAACTCATTGGCAGCAGCAATGGATTCTCGATCGCGAATTGAACCTCCTGGCTGGATAATGGCACTAATGCCCGCAGAGGCAGCCGTACGCACAGAGTCGTCAAAGGGAAAAAAGCCGTCACTAGCCATCACTCCTCCTTGAGCTTTATCTCCCGCCTGCTCTAAGGCAATTTTGACTGAACCGACGCGATTCATTTGTCCTGCACCAATACCAATAGTAACGCGATCGCGACTAATCAAAATAGCATTTGATTTAACGTGCTTGACTAGCTTTTGGGCAAAGAGCATTTCCTCTATTTGTTCAGGGGTAGGCTTTTTCTCCGTCACCATTTGCCAATCATCTGGGTTTTCAATTTTGTCATCGCTAGCCTGGACTAAAAATCCTCCAGCGATCGCTTTGATAGTTTCTTTTTGTCCTGTTGCTAAATCTGGCAGAATTAAAATTCTTAGTTTAGACTTAGCTTGCAAAATAGCTTGAGCTTCGCGATCGCAACCAGGAGCAACCACACATTCTAAAAATGTTTTAGTCAAAGCCTCTGCCGTTGCTGCATCGATAGGCTGGTTTAACGCCACAATTCCCCCAAAAGCCGACACTGAATCAGCATTAAGGGCTTTTTGATAAGCTTCTGCCAGAGTACTGCCCACGGCTGCACCACAGGGATTGGTATGTTTTAAAACTGCTGCTGCGGGTTCTGATGGGTCAAATTCTGTGATAATTCTTCTTGCTGCTTCTAAATCGACTAAATTGTTATAGCTTAGCCCTTTTCCCTGTAATTTGGTAGCTGCTGTCCAGCCTGATGCTGCTGCACTTTGATACCAGGCTGCGGGTTGGTGGGGGTTTTCGCCATAACGTAGAGACTGAACCTTGTTTCCCCTAATGCTATAGCTGTCTTCCATATCCTCTGAGCGATTGAGTTGGGCAAAATAATCAGCGATCGCGCGATCGTAACTATTTGTATGGGCAAAAGCATGACCAGCCATTTGCTGGCGAAAAGCTAACGAGACTTCCCCTTGAGACTGCTGATATTCTTCTAGATATCGATCGTATTGACTAGGGCTACATAAAACAGTCAGGTACTTAAAGTTTTTTGCTGCTGCGCGAATCAAAGTAGGTCCGCCAATGTCGATCTTTTCTATCGCTTCTGGTATAGTGACATTAGATTGGTCTATTGTTTGCTCAAATGGATATAGATTCACTACGACTAAATCCAGAGGACGAATATTATTAGCCTCCAAATCAGCCCGATCCTCTGCCAAATCTCTACGGGCTAAAATTCCTCCGTGAATACGAGGATGTAAAGTTTTTACTCTACCCCCCAGTATCTCTGGTGAACCTGTGTAGTCACTAACCTTGGTTACGGTGATGTCAGCATCCTGTAGAGCCTTAGCTGTGCCACCGCTACTGATAATCTCAAACCCGAATGTTTCTACTAACTGTTGCGCTAACTCAACAAGACCAGTTTTATCCCAAACGCTGAAAAGTGCTAAACGGCTCATAATTGCTTTTACTTTAAAAGACAGGCAATATTTACCTTATGATATTTTCAGAAACTAAATATTTAATAATATTTAATTTTTTATTGGTTGGGCAGTTTTAGTATCAGTTAGGCTGACGAATGCCTCCTCTAAGAGATTATCTGCTTCATTTTTGCCCTGATTAATGGCGACGAGAGGAGATTTAAATTTACAGGTAATTACTGTTAATTTTTTAATCATGATTTGAATCATTTTTAGTTTATACAGAGCCGTTTTGATTGATTAAACTAATTTCTCTATCCAACAGTTTATTAAGATTGTTAACTTCAATAATATTTAGTATTTTAGTATCTATGTATAATTACTGAAGATTTTAGCGTATTCGAGTAATTTATGTTTTTTAATCAGATTTAAATACAGACTAGAAACGTTTAAAATTAGCTATCTCTAGAAATTGGTCAGCAAAATACTGTTTATAATGGAGGCAGAAAAAAACAATAAATAAGAAGCATTTTGATTGACTATATTTAAGTAATTAGTAATCAATCTCTATCGGTGCTTTGTACAAAAAATTTTATTAATTGAACAAACTCTAAAGTCTGTTCAAAATGAACATTATGACCACTGTTTTTGACAATTTCTAACTTAGAAAAGCGACATAGAAGGGCAATTTGTTGATTAATAGCCATAAACTTTTGGTCTAGCTCACCTACTATAAGCAGCATCGGTACGTGGGCTTTTGGTAAATGATTCCAAAGAGACGGTTGCTTACCCAAACCTCCATGAAGTAGAGACTTAGCTAGTTTAAGAGGATTATTATCCAATCTTCTGGCGATCGCCTGTTGATAATTCGGATGCAAAGTAAAAGAAGTAAATAACGAATTACTATACCATTGCTGTAAAAATAAAGTAAAGTCTTGATATTTAAGTTTTTCTATTAATTTAGAATCTTGTTTAATTCGCAATTCTCGCTCTGCTTGAGTTCGTAATCCTGGAGAAGCAGATTCTAAAATAACTCCGTTAAAATAATGAGAAAAATAAATAGCCAAATATAAGGCAATTCTGCCCCCCATTGAATAGCCTACTAAAAAACAAGACTTGATTTTTAGAGTTTTTAAGAGTTGAATTAATGCTTGACAAACGTTAGGTATTTGATAGTTATCATCTTGCCTAACTTTAGTTTTACCATGACCAGGTAGATCGACTACAAGACAGCAAAATTGCGGAAAAATCAAATTAATTACTTCTGAAAATTCATTACTATTCCCCATAAAACCATGAAGAAATAAAATAATTGGTTTTCGATCATCACCAATCAACGAATAGTTAAACTGATAATCTTGCTCGTATTTACTGTTAATAGTGCAATTTTATTTTTATACTCTGGTAAACTTTATGCAGATATTGAAACATATTATATTATAAATGTCTATCAAAACAAAACCGACTCAACTATTACTTATTTTTACTTCGCCCTAATAATTTATCTCGCAACTTAAGAATGCGATCGCGATATTTTGCAGCTTCTTCAAACTCTAACGCTTTGGCTGCATCTTTCATTTTGGCTTCTAGCTGTTCTATCAAAGCGGGAATCTTTTCTAGAGGCAGATCGTAAGATTTCTCGTATACTTCTTCTAGTTGTTCGGAATTTAAGCGTCGGGAGATATCTAGATAAGCCAAGATCGAATTCTCTTCATTCTTAATAATCGGCTTGGGAGTGATATTATGACGCTTGTTATATGCCACCTGAATATTACGCCGTCTTTCTGTCTCTTCAATTGCCCTTGCCATACTATTAGTTAGGTTGTCGGCATATAAGATCGCCTGTCCTTCTATGTGACGCGCAGCCCTACCGATGGTTTGAATGATCGAACTTTCTGAACGCAAAAAGCCTTCCTTATCGGCATCGAGAATTGCCACCAAAGATACCTCAGGTAAATCTAAACCTTCCCGTAGAAGGTTAACCCCAATTAAGACATCAAACTCACCTTTGCGTAAAGCCTGAAGAATTTCTATTCGCTCAATTGATTTAATCTCCGAATGCAAATACCGCACCTGAATATCTCTTTCGGCAAAATACTCGCTGAGATCCTCCGCCATTTTCTTAGTTAAGGTAGTAATCAAAACCCGCTCATTTTTAGTCACCCGTTCGTGAATCTCTCCCAAAAGATCGTCTACCTGTCCTTCTGTAGGACGAACCAAAATCTCAGGATCGATTACTCCTGTGGGGCGAATAATTTGCTGTGCCACTCGTTTTGACTGTTCTAATTCCCACTTGGCAGGAGTAGCCGAAACAAATATACACTGGCTAACTTTTTGCCAAAATTCATCTGCTTTGAGAGGGCGATTATCCGCAGCCGAAGGCAATCTAAAGCCATGCTCAATTAAAACTTTTTTCCGCGCCCGATCGCCGTTATACATCCCTCGTAGTTGAGGTACGGTAACGTGAGACTCATCAATTACCAAAAGCCAATCGTCGGGAAAATAATCTACCAAACATTCAGGAGGATCGCCTGGTTTTTTCCCTGCTAAATGTCGGGAATAGTTTTCTACGCCGTTACAATAGCCAACTTCCTGTAGCAGTTCTAAATCGTAACGACAACGTTGTTCTAATCGCTGTGCTTCTAGTAGTTTATTGTCAGTCTCAAGCTCAATTAAACGAGCTTCCAATTCGTCCTTAATATCTTGAATAGCCTTTTCTAATCTTTCTTGGGGAGTAACAAAGTGACGGGCGGGATAAATACTAACACCGTTCATACTTTGCAGTATCTCTCCCGAAACGGGATCTACATAGCGTAATGCCTCAATCTCATCCCCAAAAAACTCAATCCGAATAATGCGATCTTCATAAGCAGGAACAATTTCTAACACATCTCCCTTCACCCGAAATCGCCCCCGTTCAAGTTCGATATCATTACGGGAATACTGAACTGTAACTAAATCTCGTAATAATTCGCGCTGATTTACCTCCATGCCTAACTTTAAAGGTACGGCTGCTTTTAAATACTCTGCGGGCATCCCTAAACCATAAATACAGCTAATAGAAGCGACGACAATTACATCCTTGCGTTCAAAAAGCGATCGCGTTGCGGAGTGACGCAACATATCAATCTCATCATTAATAGATGCCGTCTTTTCGATATAAGTATCGCTAACGGGAATGTATGCTTCTGGCTGATAATAATCGTAATAGCTAACAAAATACTCCACTGCGTTATCAGGAAAAAACAGGCGTAACTCGTTACATAGTTGAGCAGCCAAGGTTTTATTGTGTGCTAGCACTAAAGTTGGCTTCTGCACATTGCTAATCACGTTAGCAATGGAAAAAGTCTTACCTGTACCTGTTGCCCCTAATAAAGTCTGGAAGCGGTTATTTGCCTGTAATGACTCCGTTAATTGTGCGATCGCACTTGGCTGATCTCCTTGGGGTTCAAAGGGTGCTTGCAGATTAAATAAGCTCATCTAAAATCGCTAGTATATCTTTCTCATCTTTAAAATAACGCAAATATTACTATTAGTTCATTTGTTTTAGATGTGAAATGGCGATCGCGGTAAAACAAAATTATAGATAGATGTTTTCTTCCATAGCATTGTGGGAACTATAGCCATATAGAAAAAATTCATATAAATCTCACTTATCTTTATGGCAAGTAAAATAACCTATATCAAAACAGAAGATTTTGAGACTCGAAGAGTTCTTGGTTCTTCTAGTTCCGAATGTACTTTAAATAGTCTATTTTTTAGAAAAAGCGATGCCTTTGGTTATCATCAAATTAAAGAGGTATTAGAGATCTGCAATAAATATAATGGCTTTAATATCAATACTTTAGTAGTGAAAGGTCAGGATAGCCTGACAATTTGGATTGAAGAAAAATCAAAAAACACTCAATCTTCTCAATCTCCAGAAAATAAACACCCAGAAGCCAATAGACAAACACAACCCGTTAATCAGTCGCTGCCAACTAGAAAAGTGACTAAAAAATATCGTGGTCAAGAGTATGAAGAGGAAGTTATAGATTGGGCAGCCGTACAACAAATGTCTCAGCAAAACAAGCCTCCTCAAAAGTACAGAGGTCAATATATCGATTAACTTCAAATAATTTTAGAATGAAAAGAGCGATCGCCTTAAGACTCAACGAGCGATCGCTTTGGGAAAAATTGATTACCTAACTTAAGCTTTTTTTGTAACTCGTTACTTTTAGATTGCCCATAGAATCATGTAGAGGAAACAATCTCGGTCGTGAATTGGTCAATAGTTATTATTATGCAGTACTAAACAATAGGATAAAAGCTAGTCCGTAATGATATTTAATTATTCACGCAGAGTTTATCTAGCGGATACTGATGCAGCAGGAGTAGTTTATTTTGCCAGAGGGTTAGAAATCTGTCACGAAGCTTATGAAGAGTCTTTAACAGCAGCAGGAATCAGCTTACAGCAAATGTTGCGAGACCAAGAAATTGCCTTACCAATCACTCATGCAGAAATAGATTTTTTTCGTCCCTTGTTTTGTGGCGATCACCTTAAGATCGAACTTACCGCTAACCAGATAAATCAAAGTGAACTGGCGATCGCTTATCAAATCTTTACGGCTGATAATTTGGCACAGGCTTTAGTAAAGGCTACAACTAATCATGTCTGTATTAATCCTCAAATTAGAAGCAGAGTTGACTTGCCTTTAACAATTCTTGATTGGCTAGAAAATGAAGTAAAAAGTGAAAAGTATGAAATTTAGACAACAAGCTGCCATAATCGCAGTTGTATTTACTGCCTTAATTGTCGCTCTGTCTAGTCTAGATAGTGATATTGAAACTTTATCTAAAGCAGGAATTGTTGAGCGAAAGCCAGAGATTATCGTCAATCAGCTAGGATATTTGCCTCAGTGGCATAAAACAGCATTTTTTCGCCAAAGCACGGCATTTAATTCTGAGAAGATCAAAGTAAGCGATCCTATCGAGTTAATTGACTCTGATACTCGCGAAACAGTCGATACATTCTCCCTAAGTCAAGAAAAGCTAGATCCTGTTGTTCAGGATAAAGTTTATCCAATCGATTTTAGTCAAGTAAATAAACCTGGTACTTATTTTCTGAAGCTGGGAAATTTTGAATCTACGCCCTTTTCAATTGGGACAGATATTTACCAGCAACCTTTAATTACTCTATTGCGCTCTTATTATCTGCAAAGATGTGGTGTGGCTCTAAATGATCCGATTACGGGCATATCTCATGCTCCTTGTCATGTTAAAGATGGCAAGATTGCTCACCAAGATCGGTATCATGCAGCAGGAGCATACGTTTCCGCCTTGGGAGGTTGGCATGACACGGGAGCCTATAGTAAGTATGTAGCTACTACGACAGTAACAATTGCTAATTTGCTCAATCTTTACGCCCAGTATCCAGATTTATTCCCTGATAGTCAGTTAAGCATTCCCGAAAGTGGTAATGGAGTATCGGACTTACTTGATGAGATGGCATTTGGTTTAGATTGGCTTTTGAAAATGCAGCGAGAAGACGGGGCAGTATACCGCAAGTTGTCAGGAAAAAAATGGCCGATGAATTTAGCTCCTGATGAAGACAAACAGCCTCGTTATCTCTATGGAATTTCTACCCCCGAAACTGCCAAGTTTGCAGCAGTAATGGCGATCGCAAGTAGAAACTATCAATCTGTAAACCCTGAATTGGCATCAAAGTATTTAGCTGCTGCGCAGTCGGCTTGGCAATATTTGCAAACGCAACGGGAAATGAAAGTGGACTTGGTAAAAGGAGACGACAGCGGATCCGATCAATATTTGTTTTCAGATTTAAATCAGGAGGAGAGCTTAAAAACCGATACTGACGATCGCTTTTGGGCAGCAGCAGAACTATATATCACTACAGGAAACCAAGACTTTGCCGAGTATTTTTCTACCTATTTAGATCGGGTTAACTATACATTATTTGACTGGAAAAATCCTGTCCCTTTGGCATTGGTTGACTACCTCCGACAACAACGTCAGCCAACTTCAGATGAACTTATTGCCAAGATCAAAACTAAAATTCAACAACGAGCAGATTTGCTTTTAAATCAAGTCAATCAAAGTGCTTATCAGATCGCTAACGATCGCTTTATTTGGGGTTCTAATAAAATGACCGCCGAAGATGGTGTTACTTTGGTTTATGCTTATCAGTTGACCAAAAATCAGGCTTATTTTGACGCTGCGATCGCTCAACTAGACTATATTTTAGGACGCAATCACTTCGATCAAACTTTTATTACAGGTATCGGCACTAATGCTGTGATGCACCTCAGTAACCTGTACACTAGGGCAAAGAATATTTCTCTTCCTGGTTTAGTAGTGGGAGGTCCTAACGCTAAGGCTCAAGATGGCACGGTATATATAAACAAAGGTCAACTTAGCTATATTGATGACGAAGATTCCTATACTACTAATGAAAATGCGATCGACTTTAACGCTTCAGTTATTAGTCTGATGGTTAATTTGATTACGAATGCAAAATAATCCTCTTTGTTTATTGAATAATTATTAAGGCGATCGCCTGATATATCGCAGTACGTTAATCGGTTAGGACATCTTTTAACCTCTTTGCGCCTCTGCGTCTGTCTTGGTGAGCGTTCCCTTGCGTCTTTCGCCGACGCGCTGTGTGCAGTTGCGGTGGACGGGTTCCCCGGCATAAGCAAACTGCTGAACCCTTTAGGGGGTCTCACCGCTTTGCGTGAGATAATTATTTACCGTTTTAACCTTTACTTCGACTGCTATACAATCCAAAAAAATCCCCCAGAGTCCGTGGATTTGGGGGCTAAATTCTATTCAAAACTGAACAATATTTAAACCAATGCAGCAGCAGCGGCTTTAACTCCAGCTTTAGCATCAAAATCGTGACCAAGCTCAATTAGAGTTGCTTCAAGACAAGAAATTGCCGTTAAAATATCGCGATCGCTCACAAAACCAAGATGACCAATACGGAAAATTTTACCTTTAAGATGATCTTGTCCTCCTGCTAGGGCGATATCGTATTTTTGGCGCATAGTGGATCTGATTGCTTCAGCATCGTCCGTTATGATCGCCGTTACCGCCGTACTAGCTGCATCATCAGGTGCAAGCAATTTTAACCCCAATGCTTGAGCAGCAGCGCGGGAAGCATTGGTTAAGCGCAGATGGCGGGCAAAGATATTTTCTAATCCTTCTCGTTGCATCATTTGTAGGGCGGTTTGTAAGCCATACATTAAGTTGATGGGAGGAGTAAAGGGACTGCTGTCTTTAGCGTTGGCTTTTTTGTATTTACCTAAGTCCATATAGAAGCGAGGAAACTTGCTAGTTTCGTAAGCTTTCCATGCTTTGTCACTTACGGCAATAAAGCCCATCCCAGGAGGAATCATATAGCCTTTTTGTGAACCAGATGCCACTACGTCCAATCCCCAGTCGTCAATAGGAATGTTGTATGCACCCAAGCTGGTTACCGCATCCACAATAATTAAAGCTTCGCCGTGTGCTTTAACGTGCTTGTTGATAGTTTCTAAATCGTTAAGTACCCCAGCAGAAGTTTCTGAGTGGGTAATTACAACCGCTTTAATTTCTTTGTTGCTATCTGCTTCTAATTTAGTGCGAATTTCTTCGGTGTCTAAAGGTGTCCCCCAATCAGCAGTAATCCGTTCAGTTTGTAAACCAAAAGCTTCGCAAATCTGCGCCCAGCGATCGCCAAACTTACCGTTAACTCCGACTAAAACGCGATCGCCAGGACTGAGGAAGTTAATCATTCCCGCCTCCATTGCCCCTGTACCTGATACGTTAAGGGAGAGTACTTCGTTCTTAGTTTGGTGTAACCATTTTAAATTCTGATTAATCTCAGCGATGATCTTACTAAAGTCACCACTGCGGTGTCCGATGGGATGTTTACCTAAAGCCATCAACACTTTCTCTGGAACTGGTGTAGGTCCAGGAATCATCAACATATGCTTGTCTTCCATGAAATCGTCCTTTATATTCAGCTAATCGAATCGTCCATTTTATCTTATGGCAAGGCGTAATTACATTTCTAAAAAAAATTAGTAAAAAAGCGAGATACAGCAATCGAATCATAGGTTAGGACGTTAGCCTGACTGCATAATCAACTCTTCCTCGAAAATCCTCAATACTACCTTTTGATTTTCTTACTCTATTTTTGATAGGAAACCAACAATGTTTTATTTTGTTTAAATTTTGGTGAATATGTATGATTATCCTAGACAGCAAGCTAAATATGACGCTGCTTATCGTATTTTGGTCATTTTAAAAGCTCTTTGACTAAAGCGATCGCTTGACTCGCAGTTCCGACTTGAAAAACTCTATTAGACGCTAATTTAGCAAAAAACTGGTAGGTTAATTCACTTTGATTTAATAAAATTACTGGCTTGCGGTTTTTTAAAGCCAAGGCTACTTCTGATGCCGTTCCTAAACCCATGCCACAGGCAATTACGACATTAGAAGATAAGACATTAATATTATTTCGTCCGTTACCTAAATCAGTGACAATGGGAATATCTACAGCTTCCGACATTCCTATGGTGTTGTTACTCGGCAAAATTCCTACTACTAATCCCCCAGCAGCTTTTGCACCACGACTTGCTGCATCCATTACCCCTGCTTTTCTCCCTCCAGTAAGCAGCACCCAACCTTGTTCGGCAATTAATCTACCTAACTGATGAGCTAATTCAATATCTTGTGGAGTAGCTGCATTCCCTGCACCCATAACCCCAACTACAACTTTGCTTATCAATGGACAATATCCGCCGACGTTATAGCGATCGCCAAGAGAGGTTCATTTTCATCTTGATAGTGAACCTCTATCGATTTACTCAAGAAAGTTTAAGCAGTAGCAAATTCAGGCTGAGAACGCTTACTATTGCGAATACCTTCGATAGCCTCAGCATAGTCAGGAGCTTTAAATACGGCAGAACCAGCCACAATCGCATTAGCACCAGCATCTATAACCTGCCAAGCATTATTGGGTTTTAATCCACCGTCAACTTCGATCCAAGGATCTAAGCCTTTTTCATCGCACATTTGACGTAATCTAGCTACTTTACCTACCATTCCTTCAATAAAGCTTTGACCACCAAAACCAGGGTTAACGCTCATGATCAAAACTAGATCGCAAAGAGGAAGAACATATTCAATCAAAGATAAAGGAGTACCAGGATTTAGCACCACTCCAGCTTGCTTACCCAGCTCGCGAATTTGCCCTAACGTGCGATGTAGGTGAGGAGAGGCGTTATGTTCTGCGTGAACGGAGATAATATCTGCACCAGCTTTTGCAAAATCTTCGACATACTTTTCTGGTTCAACAATCATTAAATGAACGTCCAAAGGCTTTTTAGTGTGAGGACGAACAGCTTTAACAATCATCGGACCAATAGTAATGTTAGGTACAAATCTGCCGTCCATAACATCAATATGAATCCAATCTGCACCAGCTTTATCTACAGCTTCAATTTCTGCGCCTAAACGGCTAAAATCTGCTGATAAAATTGAAGGAGAAATAACAGTTTTTTTATTAGTCATAATTTATTTTTATGGGGAGGTGTTTTGTAACGAGTGTAACAAAAATTCATCTATTTAGCTAATACGATATCATGTTTTCTCTAGGACAAACTGTAAGCTATAGCTAATGTATTTTATTTACTTAAAATTAGATTATAAGATTAATCCTTGAGAATTTTATTTAAGGTTACTAAAGATTAATAGAACAATACTTTTTTATGAATTAAGCAACGAAATTTGTAACAATGGAGATTAGAGAAAATCTTAATTTGTACCTCGTTGCCGCTCATGAAAATTGCGAACGATGTTACTGAGTTGATTGGTAACACTCCCCTAGTAAAACTTAATCGTATTCCCCAAGCAGAAGAGTGCATTGCTCAAATAGTTGTCAAGCTAGAGGGAATGAATCCCGCAGCATCGGTAAAAGACCGTATTGGGGTAAATATGATTAATGCTGCTGAAGCTACAGGGACAATTACTCCTGGCAAAACAATATTAGTTGAACCCACATCTGGGAATACAGGAATTGCCCTAGCCATGGCTGCTGCTGCTAAAGGATACAAGCTAATTTTGACTATGCCCGAAACTATGAGCAAGGAAAGACGGGCAATGTTAAAAGCCTACGGCGCACAGCTTGAACTAACCCCTGGTACTGAAGGAATGGGAGGCTGTATTAGAAAAGCTCAGGAAATAACTGATAGTCTTGCCGATGCTTATATGCTGCAACAGTTTAATAATCCTGCTAATCCTGAGATTCATAAAAGTACCACCGCCGAAGAAATTTGGGCAGATACAGACGGAAAGGTGGATATAATCGTGGCGGGAATTGGTACAGGTGGAACAATTACGGGAATAGCAGAAGTTCTCAAAAGATATAAATCAAAACTAAAAGCGATCGCCGTAGAACCAACAGGCAGCCCTATACTTTCGGGAGGAAATCCAGGTTCTCATAAAATACAGGGCATTGGTGCAGGATTTGTTCCAGAAGTGCTAAAACTAGATTTAATTGATGAAGTTGTCACGGTTACGGACGACGCGGCAATTGATTTTGGTCGTCGTTTAGCTCGTGAAGAAGGCTTGTTATCGGGCATTTCTACTGGTGCAGCCCTAGCAGCAGCAGTTAAAGTAGCGCAAAGACCTGAAAACAAAGACAAACTAATTGTGATGATCCAGCCTAGCTTTGGTGAACGTTATCTTAGTACTCCTTTGTTTGCTGATTTAGAACAGCCTGTATTTAATTAAGCTATTAGCTATCAGCTTTAAGCTCTAAGCTCCTTATAGTTTTCTTTATTCTCCAACATTTAGGATCAAGCACATATAAATCAATGTCGAGTCGTGAATCATTATCAAACACTCCAACTTAACCCTAAAGCCACCCAGCAAGAAATTAAGCTGGCATATCGTCGTTTAGCTAAACAGTTTCATCCAGATAGCCAATCAGAAACCCAAGACTGTGACAAAATTATTGCTCTTAATGCTGCTTATGAAATATTAGGCGATCGCCGTAGCCGCCGCTTGTACGATCGACAGCAACAACTTGGTCAAACTAGCGATTTTTTTGCCGATCAACAGGCAAGAAATGCAGCAGCACAACAACAGTATCGCCGACATAAAGCCACTAGTCGTCCAGAAATCGGCTATCAGCAATGGTTGAGAGAAGTTTATCTTCCTATTAATTGTTTAGTCGCTAATATTCTTCATCCTCTAAAAATAGAAATTGAAAAGCTGGCAGCAGATCCTTTTGATGATCTATTAATGGAAGATTTTGAGAATTATTTAGATGCGTGTAATAATTATTGGGAACAGGCACAGCAAAAATTAGCTTCTGTGCCAAATCCACCTCAAGTAGCAGGAGTCGCAGCTAATATTTACTATTGTCTTAACCATATCGGCGACGGCATTAAAGAATTAAAGTGGTTCACCATGAACTACAACGACCAGTATCTACATACAGGTCAGGAAATATTTAGAATTGCAGACAAATTACATTGTCAGGCTCAAGAAAAAATTGAAGTTCTTTTGTGAACTAAACAGCATCTCCTTACAAGCAACAGATAACAAGTAGCAAGTTCAGACTTTCTTAATTGCTAATTGCTACTTATAAAAGCTTATTGCTTAAAAATTACCAATCACTTCAGGGCGGAATGCGATCAATGATTTGAATCAAGTCGATAGTTAGGAGCTAGGTCTGTTGACGATTTTTCCTTGGGTGCAAGGCGACCAATATTAGAATCACTAGTCTTGCCATTATTTCCCGATCCTCCAGAGTCTTTATCTTTTTTGAAGAAAGATTCTAAACTTTTGATGACGATATATAAAGAAGGAACTAAGAATAAACTTAAAACCGTAGCAAAAAGCAATCCCCCAAATACGGCTGTCCCTAGTGACCAACGGCTAGATGCACCTGCGCCTGTGGCTACTACCAAAGGATAAAAGCCAACCAAACTTGAAATAGCCGTCATCAGAATGGGACGAAAACGCTCTTGTCCTGCTTTAATCGCTGCTTTGGTAATATTTAGTCCCTGTGCTTGTAGCTGGTTAGCATATTCCACAATTAAAATTGCGTTTTTACTAGCTAGCCCAATCAACATTACCAAACCAACCTGGACGTACACATCGTTGTTAATAATCGGCCAAATACTGCCAGCCTGAAGGATGTTAGCTCGAAACCAAATAGCTGCGATCGCACCTAGAACTGCTAAAGGTACGGTTAGCATGATAATGATCGGGTCTACATAGCTTTCGTATTGAGCAGCAAGAACTAAAAACGCCATCAATAAGCCCAAGCCAAAGATCAGTCCCGACTGTCCCCCAGCGGATTTTTCTTGTAAAGCTGTACCAGTCCACTCATAACCTAAGCTAGCAGGTAAAGTTGCTGCTACTTCTTCCATGGCTTTGATTGCTTGTCCTGTACTAAAGCCAGGGGCAGGAGAGCCTTGAATTTTGATAGCGCGAAATAAGTTGTAGTGGGTAATAATTGAAGGTCCTGTAAATTTCTTGAGACTTACTAAACTACCCAGTGAGACTGACTGCCCACTAGCCGAATTAACATAGAGCTTATTGATATCTTGAGGATTGGAGCGAAAATTGCCGTCAGCCTGAATATATACGCGATATTGTCTTTGTCCCAAGACAAAATCATTGACGTACCTTGAACCGAGATAAGATTGGAGAGTATTAAATATGTCGTCAATATTAACGCCGATGGCTTTAGCGCGATCGCGATTTACATTCACCTCAATTTGGGGCGTATTAGCTGCAAACTGAGTAAATGCCGCGCCAATTTCTGGTCTTTGGTTAGCAGCAGCAATCATTTTGTTGGCATTTTCTACCAGGACTGAGATCGGCAGCCCAACACGATCCTGGAGTTCAAACTCAAACCCACCAAAGGTACTTAAACCTCTAACGGGCGGAGCATTAACCGCTAAGGCTCTAGCACCTTTAATCTCTCCAAATGAAGCATTAAGACGACCAAGAATAGAATAAATTGACTGATCTTGGTTTGGTCTATCATCCCAAGGCTTGAGCTTACTAAAAACAAAACCGCGACTGCTGCCGTTACCTTCAAAACCAAAACCACTTAAGGAAAAATAGCTTTGAATATCTGGTATTTGGCTCATTTTATTGCCTACCTGTTCCATTATTTCCTGGGTGTAGTTGAGCGATACGCCATCAGGTGCTTGAACAATGGTATAAAAATAACCCTGATCCTCTTCTGGTATAAAGCCTGTGGGAATTGAGTTATAAAGAAAATAGGTAAAGATAATTAGTGCGGTAAAACCCGCTACTATAAAAGGACGGACGATTTTTTTGGATAAAAAGGTAATACCTTGGGTGTACTTAACGTTAATCCAGTCAAAACCCTGATTAAACTTATTAAAAAACTTGCCTAAAATACCTCTTCTTTCTTTGGACGGGCGTAATAAAATACCTGCTATGGTGGGGGAAAAGCTAAGAGCATTAAAGGTCGAAAGAGCGATCGCAAAGACAATTGTCAGAGCAAACTGCTTGAAGATCACTCCTGTTGAACCAGGAAAGAAGGATACGGGAATAAACACTGCCATCAAGACCAAAGATGTGGCAATTACCGCCCCGCTCAACTCGTTCATAGTATCGACTGCTGCAATACGCGGCTTCATGCCTCGTTCTACTTTAGTAGCGATCGCTTCTACCACCACAATTGCATCATCTACCACTAACCCTGTAGACAGCACCATGGCAAACAGAGTCAGGGTATTAATTTGGAAACCGAAAATATTGAGGAAGATAAATGCCCCGATTAAAGATACAGGAATGGCGATCGCTGGAATAATCATGGTGCGCCAGTCTTGCAGGAAGATAAAAATGATTAAAACTACCAGTAAAATCGCCTGCGCCAAAGTTATAATTACCTCTTTCAACGATACCTGGACAAATTCCGTAGTATCTAAGGCAATTTGATATGTCATTCCAGGAGGAAAGTTTTCAGCTAGTTCGGCAATGGTTTCTCTAATTGCGCCACCAACCTGTAAGGCATTACTGCCAGGAAGTTGGTACACCCCCATCCCTACCGTAGGCTTGCCGTTGAACTTTGCCGAGGTATCGTAGTTTTCTGCCCCTAATTCTGCTCTACCAATATCTTTTAGCCTAATTAAATTACCGTTTTCTCCTGTAGCTACTATCAGATTGTTAAATTCTTCAGCACTTTTTAATCTACCGGTCGCTCGAAGCGTAAATTCAAACCTTTGATTATCTTGAGTGGGTTGTTTACCAATGCTTCCTGCACCCACCTGAATATTTTGTTCTTCTAAGGCATCAGCTACATCTTGTGAACCTAGATTGCGCGCAGCCAAAGCATCAGGATCGAGCCAAAGACGCATAGCGTATTTTCTTTCGCCAAAAATAACTGCTCGTCCTACCCCTTCAATTCTTTTGACCTGATCGAGTAAATAAAGATCGAGATAGTTACTCAAAAATAGGTCGTCATATTCGCCGTTTTCGGCAAAAAAGGCAATCCCCAGCAGCAAGTCTGGAGATGATTTTTGTACTGTTACACCAGTTTGCTGCACAACGCTTGGTAGGCGCGGTTCTGATAAAGACTCCCTGTTTTGCACATTTACCTGAGCAATATCGCGGTCTACATCTGGAGGAAAAGAAACTGTTATGTTACTGACACCATTATTACTAGTGTTGGAGGAGATATAGCTCATGTTTTCCACCCCATTGATTTCTCGTTCAATAATGGTGGTGACATTAGTTTCAGCGGTTTCTGCATCTGCGCCAATATAAGTCGAACTTACTTCAACTTGAATTGGGGCTATCTGGGGTAATTGGGAAATAGGCAACATAGGAATGCTTATTGCCCCCACTATCACAATAATGGCAGCGCAAACTGTCGTTAAAATTGGACGTTTGATAAATGGGTCGGAGATACTCAGAAGCATTTTAATTACTAATTACTAGTTATTGATTACTAATTGCTGATTAACCCCAAGCATCGGGTTTTAATCTTGTAAGGTGGGCAAGGATGTTTTTCCAGTACGTTATTTAACTTCATTTTTGGTTTGCCCACCCTACTTACTACTTACTACTTACTGCTTTACTGGTGGCGGTTTCTTCTCCAGGATTAATCGGCATACCATCGGCTAAATTGAGAATGCCAGAGGTAATTAATTTGTCCCCTGACTCTAACCCAGAAATTACCTGATAAGACTGACCTTGAATCTCTCCTAGCTCTACAGGCTTTTGTTTGGCAACCATAGTAGTTGAACCATCTTTTTGTTTTTTCTCTACCGCCACAAAAACAAAGTCTCTGCCTGCAATACTAGATACTGCCTCAGTAGGAATTAAAAGCCCTGGTTTTTGTGACCATATTATTCTAGCTCTGGCAAAGCTATCGTCTCTTAATCTACCGTCATTATTAAATGCTGCCTTGACCAAAATCCCCTGACTATTTCTATCAGTTTTTGGTGAAATAAAGCTAATATCTCCTGTGGAGATCGTTTTTCCTTGGGGGTCAATAATCTCAACGGGTAAACCGCTTTTTAGTTTAGAAGCCTGTTCTAGGGGAACGCTAATGTTTAGCTCAAAAGCATCATCTTTAGTAATGCTGGTTACTTGCTGTCCTACCTGAACATAATCACCCACTTTGGGCTGAATATTGCCCACTGTCCCATCTATAGGTGCAGTAAGTCGATTATAGTCAAGAGTGTTATTAGCAATGCCTACTCTTGCTTCGGCTTGTTTGAGAGCAGCCTGTTGTCCAGAAATAGCCGAGCTAGACGCAGTTACTTTTTCTTGTGCCGCACCAAGAGCTTTTTGACTAGAATTGACTGCCGCTTTTAAAGCATCACGCTTTGCTTGTGCCGCATTTACGTCCCTGGTGCGATCGTCTAAAATCTGTTGAGACTGCGCCCCTTCTTTAACTAAAAATTTACTCCTACCTAAGTTGGTTTTTGCCAGTTCTAATTGGGCTTGTTGCTCTTGCAAATCTGCTTTACTTTGCTCAACTGCTGCTTCTGCTTGAGCTACTTCTGCCTGTGCGCCTCTCAAATCTGCCTCAGCACTACTAACGTTGGCTCGCTGAATGTTTACTTCAGACTCAGCAGCATTAACTTGTCCCTGCTCTTGGTCTAGTTGCAGTTCAATAATCAGATCTCCTTTTTTTACTGGATCTCCTTCTCGAGCAGCAATGTCGATAATTCTACCAGCAACTCTGGGGGCAAGGGCTACTCTTTGTTTTGCTTCTAGGTTACCTACATATTCAGAGCTAGTCTGTACAGTAGACTTGTTTAAATCTTTAACTTCTACAGCGGCTGGAGGCGGGGGGGCTTGAGCTTCTGGCTTTTTGCCACATCCTGCCAAAGCAAAAAATAGTAAGGATACGCTAATAGTTTTGCTGGCGATTGCGTAGCTAGTCGAAGACATCGCACTTTTCTGTCTCATAGCAATATAAATAAATAATTAAAACTTTATCCTTGGTCTATAATATGACGCATATAGACTCTTAATCGCAAGTAGGTACTGTTTAGTATCATAGTTACCCTATGGTTTCCAAAGAAGAACAAGAACCCCTCCTAGATAAAGATTGCCCAGTACGTCAGCTAATTAATATTGTGGGTGACAAATGGACTTTGCCAGTTTTATATGTTCTAAAACAAGACACTAAACGGTATAGTGAACTACAGCGAGAAATTCCTGGGATTTCTAAAAAGATGCTGACTCAAACATTGAGAAGGCTTGAGTCAGACAATATTTTAAAACGGACGGTTTATCCCGTCATCCCTCCTAAGACAGAGTACAATTTGACTGTTTTTGGTAAAAAGTTAATCGATCCTATAGAAGTTTTGGCAGATTGGGCTTGGGATCATCAAAAAGAACTAAAGATAATTTGTAATCGTCGTTACAAAAACGCTCGATAAAAAAAGCCAAAGATTACCAATAAATAGCAAAATAAAGGTTAGGCTACAGCTAAGTTTTTTCCATTTTTAAAATATGAAAATCGGTGCAGTTAAACTATTTGATCGAGCAAGTTTGGGTTTGTCGGTGATGAACCTCTACATCATCAAGGAGTTGATTTTACCGTTTTTGTTTGGCATGGGAATTTTTACTTCTTTAGGTTTATCTATTGGTGCAGTATTTGAATTGATTCGCAAGGTCACCGACTCAGGCTTATTTTGGGGAGTAGCTGTCAAAGTGCTGATTTTGAAAATGCCAGGATTTATCGTGCTGGCGTTTCCCATGTCTATCTTGCTAGCCACATTGATGAGCTATAGCCGTTTATCTAACGATAGCGAATTAATCGCCCTACGTAGCGTTGGGGTTAATATTTATCGTTTAATTATGCCAGCGATCGCCTTTAGCTTGTGTATTGTTGCTCTTGCCTTTTTATTTAATAATTTTATTGCTCCAGCTGCCAATTATCAGGCTTCAGTCACTCTCAAAGAAGCACTGGGAGAAACTAGACCCAATTTTAAGACTGAGAACATTTTATATGACGAATATACAGAGATTCCCATAAAGGGAGATCGAACCAAAGAAGTACTAACGCGGTTGTTTTATGCCGAAGAATTTGACGGTGAGCAAATGAAAAATATAACGGTATTAGATCGTTCTCGCGGATCGGTTAGTCAAATCGTCACGGCGCAATCGGCTAAATGGAATGTGTTAGAAAATATTTGGGACTTTTACAATGGCACAATTTATTTAATTGGCATAGACGGTAGCTATAACAACATAGTGCGTTTTCAGCATCAACAACTGGCACTTCCCAAAACTGCTTTAGATCTTACCAAAGAAGGCAAAAACACCGATGAAATGAATATCTTTGAAGCTAGAAAATATTTAGAGACAATTAAACGTAGTGCTGATGAACAAAGAGTTCGTAAATGGCAAGTTCGGATTCAAGAAAAAATTGCGATCCCTTTTGCTTGTGTGGTATTTGCCTTAATCGGTGCTGCCCTGGGAATTACTCCTCAAAACTCAGGTAAAACCACCAGTTTCGGTATCTGTATTGGACTAATTTTTGCTTATTATCTTGTATCTTTTATTTCTCAATCAATGGGAATTTCAGGGGTTGTCCCTCCTTGGCTAGCTGCATGGTCGCCAAATTTATTAGGTTTAGGCGCAGCAGGTGGATTGTTAGCTAAGACAACTGAATAACTGATGTTACGCACTTATTAATCTGTGAGGGTAGGGAAAGGGTTAAAGGATGGATTGTTCTTTTTTTATTTCCTATTGAAACTATCAATCTTTCGTTGTTTCGCGTAATGTCAGTGAATAATACTTTAGTGCTAACTAGATTTATTCGTCGTTGTTTTGACAGGAATAGTAATCACAAAGGTAGTGCTTACTTTTGGCTCACTAGAGACTGCGATCGCCCCTTGGTGTAGCTCGATATATTCTTTAGCGATCGCCAGTCCTAAACCCGTACCTTGGAATCCTTGGGAGTTACTGGCACGATAAAAGGAATTAAAGAGACTGGGGATATCGGCTGCGGGAATACCAATACCGCGATCGCGAATGGCAAATACTATCTTTTCAGTCTGGCAAGAGACTTCAAAATCGATCGCGCTATCTTGGGGAGAATACTTACAGGCGTTTGATAGTAAATTGGTCAGCACAGGATGGAGTAGTTTACTATCTAAGTTAAACTCTTGTTCTCCTTGATAGGCAAAGTTAACGGTTTGCTTATGGTCAAAAACTGTTTGTACTTCAGCTATTAAATCGCGACAAAAAATTTCCAAATTCAGTGGTGCGGGATTAAACTCAACTTTACCCATGTCTTTGCGACTAATAACCAGCACATTGTCCAGTAGATTAGTCATCTTACTAACGTTACGCTGTAGCTGTTGCAAAAGCTCGGCTTTTTTCTCAGGGGGTAAATTATCTCCATACATCTCAAAAATTTGCGCCGTGCCAGAAATGCTGTTAAGGGGGTTGCGAAACTCATGGGATACCATCGACACAAATCGAGATTTTAACTGATTTAAATCTTGCTCTTGAATTAGAGCCTCTTTTAATTTTAATTGCGCTGCCTGAAGCTCTAGGGAAGAACAACGCGATCGCAACAGCACCCTTAACTTTGTTCGTAGCTCAATTTTTCTAATCGGCAGATAAATAATATCGTCGATTAACTGTTCTAAATGATCTGTAGACAGACCAACATCTTTTAGGGTCGTCAAGAATACAAAAGGCAAAAATATCGATGATTCTGCTTCTTTTCTAGCCTCCATTTTTGCCCGTAGGTGATAGATTGCCCCAAAATCAATAAAGCACAAATCAAAATCTTTAGATAACATTTGTTCGCCGACCATGACAAAATCATCTTTCACTTCAGGAGTCAAGACCTGATAATCTTGGGCAAGAGATTGAGATAACACTTGTCGATTTTGTTGATGTTCAATGAGTATAAGAATCCGTTTTAACATTTAACATTTATTAATTGTTGGTATTAATTCTGGTGGTTTTTAAGATTAAAAATATAATTTTAGCTAAATCACCTGCCTGAGTAATGGATACTGTCCCAGGATTTTATATCTATGTATCCATTATCTTTTAATAGAGAGCCAATATTTTGTCTCTAAAATTTCTTGATGATCTCTATTTCGAGATTATTACGGACAAGTTAACTTTTTACACGGATATCTGCAAGATCGAAACAGCTTAATAAATCGGTTAATTAGAGTAAAAAAACAGTAGAAGACAAGTTTCAGTTAGCAAATTTTTATCGCTCAAGAATATTTTAGATAGACTGATAAAGGCAGTTTATGCTCCTTTAGGATCTGTAGTAATATCGCGATCGCTAAAAACTATAGCTTCTAACTCTTCACAGCGCGTGCAGGCTATTTTAGCAGCCTGACAATCTAAGTTAGCGTTAAAGGATTCAAATCCTGCAATCAAGACAATCTGTTTCATATACCCTGGCTCTTAAAATTGCGATAGTGGTTTTGATGTAAATCAAGTAATTTACTATTTGGCATTAGTAAATTATTTTACCGTCGCAAACCATTCTCTGATTCCTTGAGCAAGGGTTATGGCTAATTTTTGCTGTTCTTTACTGTTTGTAATCCATTCAAATTCTTCAGGGTTAATCATGAAACCTAACTCCAATAAAATTGAGGGCGCAGTATAAGGACGAGTTAAAGCGAGGTTATTCCAAAAAGTGCCATAGCCAGGACGATTCAAGTTAGTAACCAGATAATTTTGTAAAAATATTGCAGGAGCATGAGCTTGAGTGTTGTACCAATAGCTACTTATTCCTTTTGTTTTCTCTGCATCCCCATCATCTGGCAGAGCGTTGTAGTGGATTGATAAAGCTAAATCGGGTTTTATTTTATCGATCATCGCCACTCTTTCTTCTAGGGAAACATCTATATCTTTCTCTCTAGTTAAATAAACCTTCGCACCTAGTTTAGTTAGCTCTTGCTCTACTAATTTAGACGTTAGTAAGTTAACATCTTTTTCGGGATAGCCTGTTGGACCTTTTGAACCAGATTCTTTACCTCCGTGTCCAGGATCCAAAAGTATTCTGATATTGTCTAATCTTCCTGGATTGGTTTTGATGGCTTTGCCTGTAGTCCGACCATCTTCAGACAATATTGAGCCAGCAATAGGTAATAGTGATGCTATAGGAGAATGCCGTATTGAGAATATCAAGCTTGACCCTTCATAATGCAAGTCATAACCCCACTGCTGTTGCCTATGAAGTTCAAAAGTATAATCAAGCTGAGTAGGCGATACTTGTTGCCAGTCAAGACGTTTAATTATAGGGTCAGCATCTAGACGAATAGTATCAGTTTGAGCAGTAGTATTGTGCAAGGTAAGAGTAATACTATCTTCTTTTTGTTTAACTTCCACTGGCACAGGCAGTTGCAAAGGAAAAACAATTTCAGTTGCCGAATTTACTTGTCTAGAAGTAATGCCTCGAATCAAAGATTGGGGAGGAATATTACCCAACACGGTCTTTGTTTCCGACTTTTTAATCCAGCCACCATAATCTAACCGAAACCATTCTCCTTCTTTGCCTGTTACTCTGGCTCTTGTTCCTTTGGGTAAAGGGGTCAAACGAGAATAATCACTGCTTGCCCCTGTTCTGGCAACTCCCTCATCGGCAATAACTTCCACTACTTTAATGTCTTGGGGAGAAAGAATTGTAATTTCTCCTCCACCTTGGCGAGTTACCTGCTTATTATTTTGTTCTAATTCAAAAATGGGCTTACCATAATTGAACGGATAATCCAACGCAGTGCATCCTGCATATTTACCTGTGTTTAGGTTTTGTTCAGGTTCATTTGCTTTTGTTAATACCGCAGAATTTGGCGGCAATTCAACAGAATTTACTTGAGGTAAAAGCATAATCTTACTATTACCTAGCCGCACCGATACATTGGCATTTGGGGTCGCAACTGCACTAAAACAAATTGGTTCATCGACTAAACGAGCAATATCTACTCCTGGTATCAAAGAATCATTGGCAAAAGCTAATCCTGGGGGTACTTTTGGTTGGCTACTAATACGAGTAACTTTAATTGTTATTTCGCGATCGCGATCGCGAAATTCAAAAATGTTTTCTCCTATCTTTAAAGGAAGACTAGGAGCAAAATGTCCTGCATCACTGCGGTTTTTAATCGGCTGATTATTAATAAAAACTCGATCTTGGGGGGGTGCTGTACCAATAAAAAATATTTTCTCGGCGACAGTTTGATATTCTGGTGGTGGATAAACAATGGATAGAGGCGATTTCGCCTGTGCAGATGAATGGATAGCCAATATACCACCTACCAGCAGAACGATAGTCATAGCTGCCAGACCAAGAAATTGTTTCATTTGTTTATTTAGCTATTAGATTATTTCCATCCTGAGCGATCCATAATCTTAACAGCAGTAGAATTATTTTTACCGTATGCAGCAACATTGGTAGTATCGTCCTTAAATTCGCCAAAGCTTTTTACCACTCCCTTGAGCGGTGTTCCTTGCACCACAGGATACTCATTATTCTGCACCGCAAAAAATTCCTGAGCTTCGGGGCTGGCAAGATATTCGAGAAAGGCGATCGCATTTTCCTTGTTCGGAGCATTTTTTAACAACCCAGCACCACTAACATTAACGTGAGTTCCTCGATTCTTTTGATTAGGAAATATCACGCCAATCTTCTCAAATATTTCTGGCTTATCTTCGTATCTAGCTAAGTAATAAGTATTGGCAAGAGTAATATCTCCAAGTCCGGCAGCTACGTCCTCAATATTTCCTGTATCAGTACTTTGGGGAGGGCGCGCAAAATTAGCTACTAATCCCTCGATCCATTCGGAGGTTGCTTTCTCCCCTTTTTCTTCAATCATGCCAGCAACTAACGACTGGTTATAAACATTACTAGAAGAACGCATTAAAATTTTGCCCTTCCATTGGGGATTGGTTAAATCTTCATAAGTAGCTAAATCCGTAGGTTTTACTTTATCTTTGTTATACATAATTACCCGCGCCCGTTTACTGAAAGCAAACCAAAGATTATTAGGATCTCGCAAATTAGCAGGAATTTTTTCATTCAAAACTTTTGAATTTACTGAAGCAAAAACATCAGCCTGTTTAGCACGCCACAACCTTCCTCCATCAACGGTCATCAAAATGTCTGCGGGGCTATTTGCACCTTCGCTTTTGATCCTTTCAATCAGTTCATCATCTTTACCTTCAATCAAGTTAACTTTGACACCCGTCTTCTTAGTAAAACCGTCATATAATTGGTCATCGGTATTATAGTGACGAGCAGAGTAAATATTTACCTGTCCTGCTTGTTTGGGTGTTTCTTTTTTTGTTTTGCTTTGCGGTTGTTCTGGCTTGGTTTGACTACAGGCAACAATTATCGCTGCTGTACCAGCGCCTAGAAAAAAACGCCGAGAAAGCCTATTTATTTGATTATTCATCAGAATTTATTAAGCTATATTTTCAGACTTCTTATCATACAGCTTTTGCTATTAATTCTCAATAAGCTCTCAACGAATGATCGACAAGCAGTATAAAAAGAAGCTAGATACTAACCAGTCTTTTGCAAAGGAAAACCCAAGCTTTCTCTTTGCTCTAAATATAATTGTGCTATCTGTCGAGCCTTGTTGCGAATTCTACCTATATAGCGAGTTCTTTCGGTTACAGCAATAACTCCCCTAGCATCTAATAAGTTAAAGCTATGAGAGCATTTAAGAACGTAATCTAAACTAGGAAGAACCAAACCACGCTCGATTAATTGTTTTGCTTCTTGTTCATAAAGATTAAATAGACTGAATAATAAATCAGGGTCAGAGGCTTCAAAATTATAAGTACACTGCTCTATCTCAGCCTGTAAGAAAATGTCTCCGTAACTAAGGCGATCGTTCCACTGAATTTTGGTGAAAGTGTCTACATTCTGCAAATACATTGCTAGCCTTTCCAAACCATAGGTGATTTCAATGGAAACAGGGTCACAATCAATACCACCACACTGTTGAAAATAGGTGAACTGAGTAATTTCCATTCCATCTAGCCAAACTTCCCAGCCGACACCCCAAGCACCCAAAGTAGGAGATTCCCAATTATCTTCAACAAAGCGAATATCGTGATCTTCTGGCTGAATTCCTAGGACTTTAAGTGATTCCAAGTAAATGTCCTGAATGTTATCTGGAGATGGCTTAATTAAAACTTGATACTGATAAAAGTGTTGAAAACGATTAGGATTTTCTCCATAACGTCCATCTGTAGGACGACGACAAGGTTCTGTATAAGCTACAGACCAAGGCTCTGGACCAATAGCACGCAAAAAGGTTTGATGACTCATTGTTCCTGCACCTTTTTCCGTGTCATAAGGCTGAACGATAACACAACCGCGATCGCTCCAAAAACTGTTCAAAGTAGCAATAATTTCTTGAAAGGATAAAGACATAAGAAAAATACTGTTTATATTTATCTGCCCAAACACCATAGCATGACAGTCTTTGAGAAGATAGACAGAAATAATTTGAAAAAAACTTTCCCAAAAAGGTTGACATAGAGGTAGAGATTACCTATATTGGTAAATGCGCGGTTAACAGACACGAGTCAGTCAACAACGCCCAGAACCTAGACAAAGCAATAGTTTGACAGTTTTTAAACCAACAAGTTTTTTAGATAAAAAACATTAAATTCCATCCCCAAATTTAGTGACTTCTAGAGGTAATTTAGAAGTCAATTATTAAGGATAAAAAAAAGCAGAGCAGAAAGTCAAGTATCGACTTGATGAACGTTCTGTTCATCATGGAGAGTTTGATCCTGGCTCAGGATGAACGCTGGCGGTATGCCTAACACATGCAAGTCGAACGAAATGCTTCGGCATTTAGTGGCGGACGGGTGAGTAACGCGTGAGAATTTGCCTTCAGGATGGGGACAACAGGGAGAAATCGCTGCTAAAACCCAATATGCCGCAAGGTGAAATATTTATAGCCTGAAGAGAAGCTCGCGTCCGATTAGTTAGTTGGTGGGGTAAAAGCCTACCAAGGCAGCGATCGGTAGCTGGTCTGAGAGGATGAGCAGCCACACTGGGACTGAGACACGGCCCAGACTCCTACGGGAGGCAGCAGTGGGGAATTTTCCGCAATGGGCGAAAGCCTGACGGAGCAATACCGCGTGAGGGAGGAAGGCTCTTGGGTTGTAAACCTCTTTTATTAAGGAAGAAGAAAGTGACGGTACTTAAAGAATAAGCATCGGCTAACTCCGTGCCAGCAGCCGCGGTAATACGGAGGATGCAAGCGTTATCCGGAATCATTGGGCGTAAAGCGTCCGCAGGTGGCGATTCAAGTCTGCTGTTAAAGACAGAAGCTCAACTTCTGAACAGCAGTGGAAACTGGATAGCTAGAGTATGGTAGGGGTTGAGGGAATTCCCAGTGTAGCGGTGAAATGCGTAGATATTGGGAAGAACACCAGTGGCGAAGGCGCTCAACTGGGCCATAACTGACACTCAGGGACGAAAGCTAGGGTAGCGAAAGGGATTAGATACCCCTGTAGTCTTAGCTGTAAACGATGAACACTAGGCGTTGCTTGTATCGACCCGAGCAGTGCCGTAGCCAACGCGTTAAGTGTTCCGCCTGGGGAGTACGCACGCAAGTGTGAAACTCAAAGGAATTGACGGGGGCCCGCACAAGCGGTGGAGTATGTGGTTTAATTCGATGCAACGCGAAGAACCTTACCAGGACTTGACATGTCGAGAAGTTTGCTTTATGGCGAATGTACCTTCGGGGACTCGAACACAGGTGGTGCATGGCTGTCGTCAGCTCGTGTCGTGAGATGTTGGGTTAAGTCCCGCAACGAGCGCAACCCTCGTTCTTAGTTGCCAGCATTAAGTTGGGCACTTTAGGAAGACTGCCGGTGACAAACCGGAGGAAGGTGGGGATGACGTCAAGTCAGCATGCCCCTTACGTTCTGGGCTACACACGTACTACAATGGTTGGGACAAAGGGCAGCAAACTTGCAAAAGTAAGCGAATCTCATCAAACCCAGCCTCAGTTCAGATTGCAGGCTGCAACTCGCCTGCATGAAGGAGGAATCGCTAGTAATCGCAGGTCAGCATACTGCGGTGAATTCGTTCCCGGGCCTTGTACACACCGCCCGTCACACCATGGAAGTTGGCCACGCCCGAAGTCGTTACCCTAACCAATTTATTGGAGGGGGATGCCGAAGGCAGGGCTGGTGACTAGGGTGAAGTCGTAACAAGGTAGCCGTACCGGAAGGTGTGGCTGGATCACCTCCTTAAAGGGAGACCTAACCGTGAAGTGAAAGAACAAAATTGAAGTCTTAACTATCACAGGTCAAACCAAAGGTCGGTCTAAAAAACAGATAAGGCATAAAAGACTGTCAAACTAATTGTGTTCTGGTTAATGACGTATCGAAAGTATGTCTAACCAAACAAAACACGGGCTATTAGCTCAGGTGGTTAGAGCGCACCCCTGATAAGGGTGAGGTCCCTGGTTCAAGTCCAGGATGGCCCACCACAAAACAATGAACAGTGAGCAGTAAACAACGAACAATAAAAACTATTGTTAATTGATAACTGAACATTGAAATCATGGGGGTATAGCTCAGCTGGTAGAGCGCCTGCTTTGCAAGCAGGATGTCAGCGGTTCGAGTCCGCTTATCTCCACCAAACCAAAATAGAAAAAACCAAGCATAGACCAAGTAAAATTCAGCACTGTCATTAATTGCCAAGGCATTGAATGAGGATGCTGGACTAATCATGAGTCCAGAGAGCGAACCTTGAAAACTGCATAATATCTAGAAATAAGTAAGAAATCAAACTGCGTGAAAACAGAGAGAAGAACTACTTGTGATAGAGCCAAAAAAAAGAACTAAGTAATTAGGTCAAAAAGAGGTGAGACTGCGCGTCGTCGAAAGACGCAAAGGAATGCTCACCTTAAACTAAGGCAACAAAAAAAAGTCCAAGGTGTAAAAACCGATTGAGTAGAGAGCAAAAAGTTAGCAAAATCTAACTAAAGGTCAAGCTACAAAGGGCTAACGGTGGATACCTAGGTACACAAAGGCGAAGAAGGACGTGGTGACCGACGAAATGCCTCGGGGAGTTGGAAACAAGCATCGATCCGAGGGTGTCCGAATGGGGCAACCCGTATGAACGACCTGCTGAATATATAGGCAGGAGCGAGCGAACTCAGCGAACTGAAACATCTTAGTAGCTGAAGGAAGAGAAAGCAAAAGCGATTTCCCTAGTAGCGGCGAGCGAAGCGGAAACAGCCCAAACCATCGACCAAGGTTGATGGGGTTGTGGGACAGTCACAACGGAATACGAAAGATAGACGAAGCAGTTGAAAGCTGCACCAAAGGAGGTGAAAGTCCTGTAGTCGAAATTGGCAGTAACCAGACTGAATCCCGAGTAGCACGGAGCCCGTGGAATTCCGTGTGAATCAACGAGGACCACCTCGTAAGGCTAAATACTCCTGTGTAACCGATAGAGAAACAGTACCGCGAGGGAAAGGTGAAAAGAACCCCGGCGAGGGGAGTGAAATAGAATATGAAACCGTTAGCCTACAAGCAATTAGAGCACGATTGAACGTGTGATAGTGTGCCTGTTGAAGAATGAGCCGGCGACTTACAGGTTGTGGCAGGTTAAGGGGTAATACCCGAAGCCAAAGTGAAAGCGAGCCTGAATTAGGGCAAAGTGATGTCACAATTTGTAGACCCGAACCCGGGTGATCTAACCATGTCCAGGATGAAGCTTGGGTAAAGCTAAGTGGAGGTCCGAACCGACTGGCGTTGAAAAGCCAGCGGATGAGGTGTGGTTAGGGGTGAAATGCCAATCGAACCCGGAGCTAGCTGGTTCTCCTCGAAATGCGTTTAGGCGCAGCGGTTAAAGAATTGATTGGGGGGTAAAGCACTGTTTCGCTGCGGGCTGCGAGAGCGGTACCAAAGTGAGACAAACTCAGAATACCCAATTAAATTTAGCCAGTGAGACGGTGGGGGATAAGCTTCATCGTCGAAAGGGAAACAGCCCAGACCACCAGCTAAGGTCCCCAAGTACACACTAAGTGAGAAAGGAGGTGGGAGTGCATAGACAACCAGGAGGTTTGCTTAGAAGCAGCAACCCTTGAAAGAGTGCGTAATAGCTCACTGGTCTAGCGCTCCTGCGCCGAAAATGAACGGGGCTAAGTGTGTCACCGAAGCTGTGGACTTTGATTTATCAAAGTGGTAGAGGAGCGTTCTGTATAGGGAGAAGCATTAGCGGCAAGCAGATGTGGACAGTACAGAAGTGAGAATGTCGGCTTAAGTAGCGAAAATATATGTGAGAATCATATACCCCGAAAGCCCAAGGGTTTCTTCGGAAGGCTCGTCCGCGAAGAGTTAGTCGGGACCTAAGGCGAGGCCGAAAGGCGTAGTCGATGGACACAGGGTGAATAATCCCTGACTACTGTATTGGAGCAATGAACGGGACGCATGAAAAATAACCACGCCCTGAATGGATTGGGAGTTTTCTACGGAGAACGAGTGGTAAAGCTAGTGCCAAGAAAAGCGTTGATTGTGTTGAAAATAGAGTACCCGTACCCGAAACCGACACAGGTGGGCAGGTAGAGAATACTAAGGGGCGCGAGATAACTCTCTCTAAGGAACTCGGCAAAATGACCCCGTAACTTCGGGAGAAGGGGTGCCACCGAGAGGTGGTTGCAATAAAGAGGCCCAGGCGACTGTTTACCAAAAACATAGGTCTCTGCTAACTCGAAAGAGGATGTATAGGGGCTGACGCCTGCCCAGTGCTGGAAGGTTAAGGAAGTTGGTCAGGAAGCTCGCTTCTAAAGCTAACGACTGAAGCCCCAGTGAACGGCGGCCGTAACTATAACGGTCCTAAGGTAGCGAAATTCCTTGTCGGGTAAGTTCCGACCCGCACGAAAGGCGTAACGATCTGGGCGCTGTCTCGGAGAGAGGCTCGGCGAAATAGGAATGTCTGTGAAGATACGGACTACCTACACTTGGACAGAAAGACCCTATGAAGCTTTACTATAGCCTGGAATTGGGTTCGGGCTTCCCTTGCGCAGAATAGGTGGGAGACGATGAGAACAGTCTTGTGGGATTGTTGGAGTCGCAATGTGAGATACCACTCTAGGGAGGCTAGAATTCTAACTTGCTCCCGTAAACCGGGAGAAGAACAGTTTCAGGTGGGTAGTTTGACTGGGGCGGTCGCCTCCAAAAAAGTAACGGAGGCGCACAAAGGTTCCCTCAGGCTGGATGGAAATCAGCCACAGAGTGCAAAGGCAGAAGGGAGCTTGACTGCAAGAGAGACAACTCAAGCAGGATGGAAACATGGTCTTAGTGATCCGACGGTGCTGCGTGGAAAGGCCGTCGCTCAACGGATAAAAGTTACTCTAGGGATAACAGGCTGATCTCCCCCAAGAGTTCACATCGACGGGGAGGTTTGGCACCTCGATGTCGGCTCATCGCAACCTGGGGCTGAAGTAGGTCCCAAGGGTTGGGCTGTTCGCCCATTAAAGCGGTACGTGAGCTGGGTTCAGAACGTCGTGAGACAGTTCGGTCCATATCCGGTGTAGGCGCAAGAGTATTGAGAGGAGTCTTCCTTAGTACGAGAGGACCGGGAAGAACGCACCGCTGGTGTACCAGTTATCGTGCCAACGGTAAACGCTGGGTAGCCAAGTGCGGAGAGGATAACCGCTGAAAGCATCTAAGTGGGAAGCCCACCTCAAGATGAGTACTCTCATGGAGTAATCCAGTAAGGTCACGGGAAGAACACCCGTTGATAGGCGTTAGGTCGAAGAGCAGCAATGTTTGTAGCCGAGACGTGCTAACAGACCGAGGGCTTGACCTTGATTCAATCTACTCAACAACTAAAGGACTTGTTTAGTAGTCTTAGTATTTTGGCTTGTCCAACACAATTCTAGATTTATGCAGTCTTGAGGGAACGCCGATCCCAACAGCAATTCCTGGTGCTTTTAGCGCAGTGGAACCACTTCGAACCCATCCCGAACTCGATAGTTAAACTCTGTAGCGGCGAAGATACTTGGGGGGTAGCTCCCTGGGAAAATAGCTCAGTGCCAGGTTCAGTTTTACCGAAGAAGCCTCTGATTGACCCAGAGGCTTCTTTTATAGCTTATAATTATAATTGATCAAGAATCTTCAATACTTGTTTCGGGTTTAATTTATTCTTGAACCAAATTAATCGATTGGGTAAATCAGTAAACTTTACCCCAGCCTTTTCTAAGTTTAATCTTTCTGAGACAGCAATAATTAGGTTTTTAGTGTCACCACTACGTACTTGATAGAATTTTTTCTGTAGATATTTTGGTTTCCAGTAACCAACAATTTCTAGAAGAAATTCTCTGCCGTTTGGATGAACTAGACGAAAGTCAGGAATCATTACGCTGCCTGGAAGAGGAATTAAGTCGACCTCTCTTTCTAATCGCCATTCAGTTTTTGTTTTCGCCCAACTTTTAGCAAAAGAAGCTTCCAGCATACTATCATATGGCTTTCCTGGGGGATAGTGAGAAACTAAATCACAACGATCGCTTGCTAAATTAAACTTACCTGTTTTAACATTTCCAGAGTATTGATCGCGGTTTTGCAGTTTGGCCTGAAGACTCCATTTTGTTACATGAAGCAAAGCAGGAATCATTTTTGCCAGAGCCAAACCATATCTGGTGCTTGCTTTAAAAAGGCTAGCCGGACCATCCATAGTCAACGTAAATCCAGTATCAGCATCTCCCTCTATATATGCCATGAGCTGGAAAAGCTTAATGTAGCGAAACAGCAATTTGTATTCGCCAGGGTCATTACGGTGCGCATTGATAACAACGTTGCTGGCATGGTAAAAAATACCCTGTACTTGAGAAAGATTGTAACGATGAAGCAATGACTCAGGAATAGGTGCTTCAAACTGAGTTAGTACACGATTTTCTTGAAGGTCTGCGTATAATCCTGCTTCAATTTCAGTGCGAGATACAGCATATTTTAATTCATCAGATAGACAGAGAGAAATTGCTTCTAAAGTATCGCTACGATTATTAGGTATAGTTGCTGTTTTAGCTGCTTGTGAGAAAACTCTTTGCCGAAGCATTGGTGGCTCAAGAGGACTAATAATTTCAAAAGTAGAAAAGGTATTACGTAGTATATGAGCTAGACCTCTTATCAATCGATAATTCGGGCTATTTCCTTCTAGGTCTAAAAGTCGCCGATCTAAATCTCCATGAGTTTTACCTATGCAATCTTGAAAACAATTGATTATTTCTTCGGCTATACCTAAATTATGACCATTAATTTCTAGCTTCTTAGGTATGATTGTTTCGCCACTACGTCTGTATATAAGTAAGTCACTTTTTAGCATTAGAATTTCAATAAATCTTTTTATAGAAAAGCTAAAACGCTAGCTAATATCAATAGTAAATTGAATGTGTCCAATTTTTTGGCTTTCTAATTTAAAGATAAAAATAATCTTTATATACTTTTGGTTTAAACAGAAAACAGGATAAGCGAAAGATATAATGATTGAAACAAGTTTAGCAGTTTTATTCAATCTGTAGAGCGATTAATTTCTGCCTATCAATTTATGCCACCATCCAACTTAGAAGCTTCCGTCCAAGACAAAGAGAAAAAAGAGTATTTAAATGAACTTCCAGATGAAGTAGAAATGTCGCTTTTCGATCATTTAGAAGAACTACGCTTGCGTATTTTCTATGCTTTGAGCGCAGTGGCGATCGCAGCTTTAGGCTGCTTTGTCTTTGTTAGACCTTTAGTGAGGATTTTGGAAGTTCCTGCTCAGGGTGTAAAATTCTTGCAGCTAGCCCCAGGAGAGTTTTTCTTTGTATCTATTAAGGTAGCTGGCTATAGCGGGATGGTACTGGCAAGTCCGTTTATTCTTTATCAGATTGTTCAATTTGTCTTGCCAGGATTGACTAGGGGAGAACGTCGTCTACTTGCTCCTGTAATCTTTGGCTCTAGTATTTTGTTTTTTGCTGGTTTGTTTTTTGCCTATATTGCTTTAATTCCTGCTGCGCTTAATTTCTTTATTAACTATGGCGCTGATGTAGTTGAACAATCTTGGTCAATTGATAAATATTTCGAGTTTGTCTTACTTTTGCTATTTAGTACGGGGTTAGCCTTTCAAATTCCCGTTATTCAGTTAATTTTGGGCTTTTTAGGCATTGTTTCGGCAGCGCAAATGTTTGCAGGTTGGCGTTACGTAGTGCTTGGCTCTGTAGTTATGGGAGCAATTCTAACTCCTTCAACCGATCCTCTAACACAATCTTTATTAGCTGGTGCAGTGCTAGGGCTATATTTTGGCGGTATTGGTGCAGTCAAATTACTAGGAAAATAAACTTTCGATCTATTATCACGATCGCTCTATTGTTCAATATTGTTAATTCTCCTGACTATACTATCAAAATACCAGTTTAATATAGGAGTTAAAAGACTATGAAATCGATTCAGAATCGTTAACTCAGCTCCAGGCGCGATCGCAAAATCTCCTCTCTCCACTCCTCGAACAATCTGTTTTGCTACCGCTTCGGCTGTCAAAATTTTGGCTGTAGCAGTAATCTTTTTGGTTTCGGCAGGTTTGATTTTATTTTCTGCCTCTAGCTGAGGAGTATCAGTATCAGGGGGATATACAATTGTGATTTTAATCCCCTTTGGCTTTAGTTCGCCTCTGAGAGATTCTGCCAAACCTCTGATAGCAAATTTTGAAGGACAATAGGCACTATAGCCATAAATACCGATTAATCCCGCACCAGACGAAATTAAGACTATGTTTCCCTTTTGTTGTTGTTCCATAGCTGGTACAATGGCTCTGATGGCGTATAGAGAACCAAAATAATTTACTGTCATAATCTGTTCAAAAATTTCTAAGGGAATTTCTGAAAAGTAACCAGGATGAGTTATTCCTGCCGAAGTAATCAGTAGATCTGGTGTTCCTTGTTGAGCGATCGCGCCCTTGATAGCGGTTTCAATAGCTGTCGAATCAGCTACATCTGCTGGAAAAATAAGCACTTGCTGAGAAGTTAGAGCTAACGTAGCTATTTCCCGTTGAGCAGTTTCTAGCTTTTTGCGATCGCGAGCAATTAAGGAAATACTTGCGCCCTGTTGAGCTAATAACTTTGCCGTGGCTTTACCAATACCGCTAGAGCCACCTGTAATAATTACGTGTTGATTTAAGTATTTCATCTAAACAAAGATTAATATAGAAAAGCAAACGCTATCTTTCAAAGTAGCTTATCTATGTTAGCCAAGCGTTATTATTTTCCACTTAAGACCATAAAAAAATGGCTAGGTA
Source organism: Waterburya sp. (assembly GCA_965218345.1). Lineage (GTDB taxonomy): Bacteria > Cyanobacteriota > Cyanobacteriia > Cyanobacteriales > Xenococcaceae > Waterburya. The sequence continues at coordinate 629,556 of CBDCKS010000002.1, read as the reverse complement.
TGTTTACTATAATTGCGATCTCGCTATTTACCTGTTGCTATATTTATGGTTCAAAAATAGAGCCAAATTGGATTGAAGTAGTGCCAATTCAACTCACAATTCCCAACTTAAGTCCAGCCTTTAATGAGTTTAAAATTGTGCAGATTAGCGATCTTCACAGCAATCGCTTTATGCCAGCAAACAGATTAGATAGAATCATCAAACTGGTTAATCAACAAAAGCCAGATGTGATCGCGATTACAGGAGACTTTATTACTAAACACACGGATTTTAACAGTCAGAAACTAGAGGAAAAATTAAGCAAACTAGTACCTCGAATAAGTACTTTATCAGTTTTGGGCAATCACGACCACAAGGGAAATGCAACCGACACCCTAAAACAAGCTCTGGTGGACAGCAATGTAACCAACTTAGACAATCAAGTATATGTGGTTGAGCGAGGCACAGAAAAACTAGTTTTTGCTGGAGTTGACGATCCTTACTGGGGTAAACCAGACTTAGATCGAGTCATCAAGCTTCTACCCGATGATAGTGCTGCCATATTATTGGTTCACGAACCAGACTACATCGCCGAAAGTGCTGCAACTCATAAATTTGCGCTCCAGTTGTCAGGTCATTCCCATGGAGGACAAATTAAAATTCCTTTTCTCTATCCTTTGATACTACCTTATGGCGGACGAAAATATTTTTCTGGTTTAAATCAGGTTGAAGATACTCTAGAGTATACCAATCGAGGTCTGGGCATGACGGCTTTTCCGCTGCGTATTAATAGCCGCCCAGAAATAACGGTCTTTACCCTTCATAGCTTGACCAAGCCCTTCGGGCTAAAGTAAAAAGTAAAGAGTAACAAGTAGCAAGTAGCAAGTAGCAAGTAATATTCAACCTTGTTATCAATACAAAACCATCATAAGGCAATTAACGGGAATGACTATAAATTACTCATTTCCATTGTTCATTGTTGTGACCCTGTAGCAATTTGAATTACCTGCATCAACTCTTTAATGCTGCGACAATCGGCCCGAAGCAGACAAGGATAAACATTTAATCCTTCAATTTGGTTTGCAGCTTCGGTAGTTCTAGTGTCTAAAGTTACTATAGGTAGGGCAGCCAAGTATTCAGAGCCTTGGAGCGATCGCCAATATTGAGCAGGATCGGCAATTTGATGTCCATCTAGCACAATCACATCTAACTTCCAAATACGGGCTAAAGTATGTGCCTGCTCTAAACCATCGGCTTCAATAATACGATGTTGATAATGATGCTGTTTGCTGATGTTTGTCCAATCTTGTTCCGCCCAGTTTTTTAGATTAAAATTCAAACCATTATAGTTATCGATCGTCGGATCGACCATTTCTGGTTCAGGATAAAGGCAAAGCACAGTCAAATTTTTCTTTACTTTATCTTGAGTATCAAAAGCTAAATTTGTGTCTGAAGAATAATTACTAATCTCAGTTTTGGCTTGAGGTAGCAGTAAAGTAAGCTGGCAGCCATTTGTTGAATAGTCACTTTGTATTTTTGTCTGAGCAATCTGTGCCAAATATTGAGCAATAACTAAATTTAGACCAGAACTTTGCTGAGGAGAACCAAAATTGTCAGTAGATGATGCCAACCCAGAATCACTCATCAGACCATTGCTAACTATGATTGCCGTGCATTCTTGCCAATGTTTGACCCTAATGGTCAAGATACTATGGGCTGGTTCACAAAACTGGAGTGTTTCCAAAATTAGGTGAGAAAGTATAGTAGATAAATGCACTTTATCAGCGATCGCCTTCTCTGCTCCAGGTTCTATCTCTAATTTTAATTGAGTCTCTGGAAAAAAATTTGATTCTGCTGCGCTGGCTGATTTATATTTGCTCATAGCCTGTTGAAAAAGCTGAAGGCAAAGAAACCCTAGATCGATTGCTTCTGGCTGGGGCTGAAACTTCTCAACAGTCAAACTGGTTAATTCAAGCAAGTCATTGACAATGCTCATTAGCTTTTGTCCTCCGCGATAAATTAACTGTGCATAACTCAGTTGACGCTGATTAAGTTTTCCTAGTTGCCGATCTTTAAAAAGGCTAGATAGACCAACAATGCCAGTTAAGGGAGACCTTAGTTCATGGCTAATTGTTCCCAGTAGTTTGTCTACTAATTTTTCAGTAGTTGCTGATGCTTCATCTGCTAGCTGTATGGCAACTGAATCAGCAATAGATGCCTTAGTTGCTAAGGTAAGCCAACACACAGAAGTGTTATTGTCGTTATTGTCCAAAAATTTATCAGTATTAAAAGAATCTGCCATCATTGGCTGGGATAAAATCTTGGGCGTATTAGCGATGGTTCGCTCGAGGTTTGATGCTAAATATTTAAGTATTCGTGAGGTTTCTAGTCTTCCCTGTAGCTTACCCAACTCGTCAATTATTAAATATTCGCGATCGCTAAATGAAATATCTTCTAAATTATTTAAAAACTCTTGCAGTTTAATCTTGCCTGGATAAGCGATCGCTGGCTTGATTAAATAATCAAAATTATCGTATGTTAGATGAGAAATATCTTCTTGATAAGCTATTCGCGGATGACTAACCATAGCTACACGATCTCTCTGCCATAGTTGAGCCATCAACGATAGCAAATCTTGAGAGCTAATTGTTCCCCAGGCATTGTTTTGCAAAGGAACTGCAATCATTTGGCAATTACCATGCTGAAAAATACTTAAGATACTGCCCAAGTCTGCTTTTGGTTGACAGATGGGAATTGAATCGGCAACATCATTCAGGGTAAGAGCGTGACTAAACATAAAATTCTTGTTTTTTTGTCATCCAGAAGAAAAATTGACCAACGTTTGCGGTAGATTAGGTTCTACCGTTTTCTAACAAAGTAATTTTAAACTTATCAGCAATTATTGATTCGACCAACCCTCAGATATAACTCCGCTTTCGTAAGGCGGGGAACGGTTGAAATTATGCTCAATTAAAAAGGGATTTTATCTGACAATCTAACTAGTCTAATTTAGCAGGATGCTATCTCTATATATTTATCTATCTATATTATTACCTTTAGTGAGTTGGTTCACTATTACTTCAGATTATGTTTTATTACAATTCGCCAAGTCGAACAATAAATGTTAAATTTTTATAAATATTAGGCGTTAATTGACGTCATAACATCGTCAGTTAATGGTGCTTGCGTTCTCTAAACATCATATAGGCTTCTATGGGCTACTCTATCTGTCTTGATAGCGATAAAAGCCTTATTTTATTTCAGATTTAGATGCAACTCTGGCAACCATAACGTAGAATTTACTCAGCAATGTCAGATTATCAAGAAAAATTTCGTTCAACTGAAAACTCGATTAGAAGCAAACTGCATATTTGTTTGTTTTATACCCAACAGCAGTTGGCTAAATTAGTTATTGAGCGATTAAATAGCGATCGCTTTGAAGTTAAAGATCTTAATTTAAGTAGTAATCTAGTTGATTTTTTGACCGACAATGAACAGATAGACTGCATTGTTTTAGTCAAAGATACTCGATCGAGTTCAGCCTTGGAGCAGTTATGGCAGTCAAGAATTTTACTGCCTATGGTAATAGTCGAGACTGAACAGCCTGTTAATCCTAACCTCAAATTAGCAGATGATTGCAACCAGTTTCTTGACGATATTACCCAAACTTGCATTATTTATCATCAAGCAGAGATACATTTGTATCCAACTCAGCTAGCAGAAATTAATACTTATATTAATCTGGCTATTACTAAATTTTTGAGCCTCGCTCCTAGTTGCGATCTTGATATTCACAAAACTATAAATGAACCAGAAACAGAAAAAGTGCATAGCTCGCTTATATTACAACAGCGTCGGCTAACGGAAAAAATCCAAGCAAGACTGGGAGGATATTTAGGGATTTATTACAAACGCCAATCCAGCCTTTTTTACCGCAATTTATCCAAAAAAGAGCAAGAAAAATTAGACCAAAAATTGAGCCAAAACTACTGTCAAATTTTGCTGGAATACTTTAATGAGAACTCAGAAACAAATAAGCTAATTGATGAGTTTGTCGATCGAGCTTTTTTTGCTGATATTTCTACTTCGCAAATTCTCGAAATACACATGAAATTGATTGATGAGTTCTCTTATCAGTTACAGATAGAAGGCAGAAATGATGACATTTTGCTTGACTATCGTTTGCCACTAATTGATATTACCGCTCACTTGTGCGAAATGTATCGTCGCTCTATTCCTGGAGGAGACTTCTCCCTAGAATTATTGTTTGCAGTAGAATAAATGGTTAATTGCTTTGCTGCTAAAGGGTAATTTGGTATTGGAAATTAAGCCTGCTTCCAGCTCAAACTTATGACAACAATGCAGAACTATATTAAGTTAAGCAAAACTTTGTAGCGATCGCCTCATCTCAACGCATAAATTATTCAACATTATGGATCAATTCAGAAAAACCTATGTACTTAAGCTATACGTAGCGGGAAACACACCAAACTCAGTTAGAGCTTTGAAGACTTTAAAGAACATTTTAGAGAAAGATTTTCAGGGAGTTTATGCTCTTAAAGTGATTGATGTCTTAAAGAGTCCTCAGTTAGCTGAAGAAGACAAAATCTTGGCAACTCCAACCTTATCTAAGGTTTTACCGCCTCCTGTTCGTAAAATAATTGGCGATTTAAGCGATCGCGAAAAGGTTTTGATTGGCTTAGATTTGCTCTACGAAGAAATCCGTGAGCAAGAAAGGTAACGTCATACTCATCGCATTGGATGTAAAATATTATACTGCCGTGACTAAAGTTAAACGGCGATTGCTTTAAATAGGCAAATAAGAACTATCATTCTTAGCTTAGATGAACGAACCAAATCCTAATCAACCAGCAACAGAACTATCTACCAAAGGAGTTCGCAAAATCCGCACCATGATTGAAGGATTTGACGAAATCACCCATGGCGGTTTGCCCACTGGTAGAACAACTTTAGTAAGTGGAACATCTGGTACAGGTAAAACCCTGTTAGCCATTCAGTTTCTTTATCTAGGAATTGAATTTTTTGACTATCCTGGTGTTTTTGTTACCTTTGAAGAATCCCCAAAAGATATTATTGAAAATGCCTGTAGTTTTGGCTGGGATTTACAAAGCTTAATTGATCGCGGCAAATTATTTATCCTAGATGCCTCCCCCGATCCCGAAGGGCAGGAAGTGATAGGAAATTTTGATTTATCGGCATTGATCGAACGTATTCAGTATGCAATACGCAAATACAAGGCGCAGCTAGTTTCGATTGACTCGGTTACGGCGGTATTTCAACAGTATGATGCAGCTTCAGTAGTAAGGCGAGAAATTTTTCGTTTAGTAGCCCGTCTCAAGCAGCTAGAAGTTACTTCTATCCTAACTACTGAAAGAGTGCAAGAATACGGCTCTGTTGCCCGTTTTGGAGTAGAAGAATTTGTTTCGGACAACGTAATTATTATCCGCAATGTCTTAGAAGGAGAACGTCGGCGACGTACCATCGAAATTCTCAAGCTGCGGGGTACTACCCACATGAAGGGAGAATATCCTTTTACGATTACCAATGACGGGATTAATATCTTTCCCCTGGGTGCCATGCGTCTTACTCAACGCTCATCTAACGTACGACGTTCTTCAGGAGTTAAGACTCTCGATAAGCTTTGTGGCGGTGGCTTTTTTAAAGACTCGATTATTTTGGCAACCGGAGCTACAGGAACAGGCAAAACTTTATTAGTAAGCAAGTTCCTAGAAGAGGGGTGTCGTCAGGGAGAAAGAGCCGTATTGTTTGCCTATGAAGAATCTAGAGCGCAGCTATCTCGTAATGCCTCCTCTTGGGGAGTAGATTTTGAAGAGATGGAGCGTAAAGGCTTACTTAAATTACTTTGCTGTTATCCAGAATCAGCGGGTTTAGAAGATCATTTACAGATGATTAAGTCTGAGATTACTGATTTTAAACCTGCTCGAATTGCGATCGATTCTCTTTCGGCTTTAGCTAGGGGAGTTAGTAATAATGCCTTCCGTCAGTTTGTCATTGGTGTTACTGGTTATGCCAAACAAGAAGAGATCACAGGCTTTTTTACCAACACCACAGATCAGTTTTTGGGAGCTAATTCAATTACCGAGTCCCATATTTCTACTATTACCGACACGATTATTCTTTTACAATATGTAGAAATTCGCGGCGAGATGTCAAGAGCCATGAACGTCTTTAAGATGCGTGGCTCGTGGCATGATAAAGGTATTAGAGAATATGTGATTAGCTCTGATGCGCCAGAAATCCCCTTTATTAAAGAATCTTTCCGTAACTACGAAGGCATTATTAGTGGTTCACCGTCTCGCGTATCTCTAAACGAAAAAAGCGAGCTATCGAGGATTGCCAGAAACGTTAAGGATATAGGCATTGACTCAAAAGATGAGAGATAAGTTATGGAGTGTGACCTTTTGTAAAAATCATAATTAATAATTAGCAAAAATCACATCATAATTCTTACAAATAACAATCAGAGTCAGCAATTTATGCTTTTATCTCACACACCTGACTATCAATAAACTGTTTAACTCAACTGATTTTAAAAATTTTAGGATATGCTGGTGAGGAAATAGCTGGGAACTAATTGTTTTAAACCAAGAAGTTAGCTATTGAGCGAATCCGCTCTCTCAAAAAACATATTTGTCAGACAGAGCCTTATAGGTATTTTGAATGAGCTATTGCCTAAATCCATCCTGTCCCAAACCAGTAAATAATCCCAAATCCAAACTCTGTGCAGCGTGCGGATCAAAATTGCTGCTACACGGTCGCTATCACTTAGTCAAAGGTCTGGGTAAAGGGGGTTTTGGCGCAACTTTTCTAGCTGCCGATCTCTCCCTTCCAGGAAAACCATTATGTGTAATTAAGCAACTACGTCCTAATACAGACAATCCTAACTTCTTGTCCATGGCTAGAGAATTATTTGAAAGAGAAGCCAGAACATTAGGCAGAATTGGTAATCATCCTAAAATACCTAGATTGCTAGATTATTTTGAAGATCGCAATCAATTTTATTTAATTCAAGAGTTTGTTAAGGGCAACAATCTCCAGCAGGAAGTTAAAAAAATTGGTGTTTTGAATGAAGCAAAGGCAAGACAGGTACTCAAAGAAATTTTGGTGATCCTGCGGGATATTCACGTTCAAAAAGTTATTCACCGAGATATCAAACCTGCTAACATTATTCGTCGCGAAATAGACGATCAGTTAGTTTTAATTGACTTTGGAGTAGTTAAAAATCAAGTTAATAGTATTGGTGCAGCAGGTTCTAATCAAACGGCATTTACTGCTTTTGCAGTCGGTACTCCTGGCTTTGCTCCTCCTGAACAGTTGGCTATGCGTCCTGTTTATGCCAGTGATGTTTATGCCCTTGGTGTTACCTGTATGTATTTAATGACGGGAAAAGCACCCAAAAACATGGATTGCGATCCCATTACTGGAGATATTGATTGGTTTAAGTATGTTGATGTCAGCGATAGTTTTGCGGAAATTTTAACTAAGATGCTAGAGGTAGCGGTTAAAAGCCGTTATAAGAGTGCGGAGGAAGTATTGCAGGTACTAGATATGGAAAACCATGTAGATAGCCTATCTGACAGTATGCTTAGTTTTCCTACTGCTAATGAGCCTCCTAGTAGTACTGTCCCTAATCGGTCGAGAATAGGGTATTCTCGACGCGAGATGCCTACTAGAGGTGACAGCAGAATGTCTAGCCGAACAGGCAGAACGACTTCTACCTCCAGATATTCGAGAAATGCTGCTCAGACTAGTTCTAGTCATTCTGTTAATCAAGCTTCTAAAACTCCTCCCAAGCCTGCAAAGATTTCGGCTGAAGAGGTTTTAAAAACCTATAGTTCTGGTAGAAAAGACTTTGGCTTAAAAGATATGACCATGCAAGATCTGCAAAAAGCTGATTTATCCGAATCTAAGTTTTACGATTCTAAATTAATCAGAGTCAACTTCCAGGGAGCAGATTTAAATAAAACCAGCTTTACAAGTTGTGATATGCGTCAGGCTATGCTGCGTAACGCTGACCTAACTCGCGCTTTGTTTAATACTGCCAATTTGGAAGATGTAGATTTTCGTGGTGCAAATTTAAGCTATGTCAATTTCAAAGATTCTAAGCTTAAAGGGGCAAATCTCTGTGGTGCTAACCTAAGCAATACTAATTTAACCAAAGAACAGCTAGAAGAAGTTAAAACAAACTGGATGACTATTATGCCTTCAGGAAAACGAGGGTTTTGGTAAAAACTAGGGGCGATTCGCCTTTTGGGTTCGATATCACAAAGCATTATATCGCAGTACGTTAATCGGTTAGCGGTGCGACCCCGCGTCGCCGTCAGGCTCAAGACAAAGGCTTTAGCCGCATGTACGCGCACCAAGACAGGAAAGAAAATTTAATTGCTCGTAAGTAAAAAGTAAAAAGTAGCCAAGGTGTACTCGTCGCAGGGAGTATCCTAACACAGCCTCGTATTGCTATATCTAAAATTTCTCAATAAGCTTACTCGGTATTCTCAGAAAAAATAGCCTTTTCTAACTTAGAAATCGCCTTTTCTAAATCATCATTGACAATTTGAAGTTCAAATTCATCTTTGGCCGCCATTTCTTCTCTAGCAATCTTTAACCGTTGGGCGATTGACTCTTCTGAGTTTTTGCCTCTGCTTCTAATCCTCTGCTCTAGTTCCTCAATAGAAGGAGGCATAATAAAAATACGGCAAGCGGCAGGAAACATATTGGCGATCGCTCTTGCTCCTCTTAACTCTATTTCTAAAATGACGTGGTTTCCCTGCTCGATTTGTTCTAATACATGAGCTTTGGGCGTGCCATAATAATTTCCCGCGTATTCTGCCCATTCTAAAAGTTCATGATTAAGAATTGCCGTTTCAAAGTCTTTTTGACTCAGAAAATAATAATTTACGCCTTCGGTTTCTCCTGAACGTGGTTGTCTAGTAGTAGCAGAAACAGACACCCGTAGTTGAGGATAGCGTTGCAATAGTAGACTGACAATCGTACCCTTTCCTACACCACTTGGTCCTGTGATGACGATGAGTTTACCTGGCTGTTCTACTGACATTGATGATAATCTAATCTAATTAGGATTCTATTCTTTATTAACTACAAATCGATGAGCCACAGTCTCAGGCTGTATTGCGGACAATACTACATGAGATGAATCTGTAATAATGACAGCGCGAGTACGGCGACCATAAGTTGCATCTACTAATAAGCTTTTCTCTCTAGCTTCGGTAATAATCCTTTTGATAGGTGCGGACTCTGGGCTAACAATAGCAATAATACGATTAGCGGAAACTATATTACCAAAACCAATATTAATTAATTGAATATCCATAATTATTTGTGAATTGCGACTTTTAGGGTGATTTATCGCCAAGTTTAGAAAATATAATTTTAATACTATAGTTAAAAACTTTGATTTACAAGCAAAATGGCATATAGACGACGTTATTTTCGGAAATTTTAGCTTTTAGCACCAATCTAAACGCTTTGTAGCCAGAATTACAGTAATTCAATTATTTATTTGAACCTTTATTATATTTACTATTATGCAACCAGTTGACTACACAACCTTGATGGCAAGCTGCAATGAACTTAATCGAAACTGGATTCCTGCTCGTATTGAGCAGATATATCAACGCGATCGCTTTACTATTTCTTTAGCTCTACGCACCCTCAAAGCCAAGCCCTGGCTGACAATTTGCTGGCATCCTGAAGCAGCCAGAATCAATATTGGCGATCCCCCACCCAGGGTCAAGGACACTTTCACCTTTAGCGATCAGCTTCGCCATCAGCTTAATGGTTTAGCGTTGATTGATATTAAGGCGATCGCACCTTGGGAAAGAGTCTTGGATCTCCAGTTTGCTAACCGTCCAGGAGAAGCCCCTCTTTGGCATTTATACGTAGAGATTATGGGCAAATATAGCAACGTCATTCTTACCGATGCCGACCAACAAATTATTACCCCTGCCCGTCAAATTAGTGCTGCTCAATCTAGTGTGCGTCCGATCCAAACTGGTCAAGGTTACGAGATGCCTCCAGCCCTAACTGGTACAACTCCTAAGCTAGAAGAATCTTCTGCACGCTGGCAAGAGAGAGTAAGCCTAATTCCTGGTAACCTGCAACGTCAATTACTCAAGTCATATCGAGGTTTAAGCCCTAGAGTAGCAGAGGAAATTGTTATTGCAGCAGGTTTATTACCCCAGCAGAATACAAATACTCTTGAAGCTGAACACTGGCAAGAGTTATTTAGCTACTGGCAAAAGTGGCTGATGGTTTTAGATAATCGTCAGTTCAATCCTGGCTGGCTAAACAATGGTTATACAGTTTTGGGCTGGAATAAAATTGAATCAGTAGATCGAGTGCAGACGTTACTTCATCGTTACTACACCGATGAGGTTAATCAACAGCAGTTTAAGCAACTGCACCATCAGCTAAATCAGAAATTAACTAATCTGCTCAAAAAGCTAAACGTCAAAGCCAATAAATTTCGCCAACGTCTACAACAGTCTGCCGATGCGGATAGCGATCGCTTTTGTGCAGATTTATTGATGGCGCACCTCCATCAATGGCAGCCAGGCATGAAGTCAATAACTTTGAATGATTTTGAAACAGGCAAGCCAGTTAAAATTAAGCTTAATCCTGAAAAAAACGCGGTGCAGAATGCTCAGGCTCTCTATAAAAACAGTCAAAAACTAAAGAGAGCTAGAGGTGCAGTTGTCCCACTACTAGCCGAAGTTGATAGTGAAATTAATTATTTATCTCAGGTGCAAACAGCCTTAAATCAGCTACAGGGAGAGAAAGTAATTAGTAGCTTGGAAAATCTCCACGCTCTAGAAGAAATTAAAGAAGAACTAATTCAACAAAATTATCTTGCTGTCGAACGTCAGGCAGATGACAGAAAAGTAGACCGAGATACCCAACCCTTTCGCTATACTGCTCCATCTGGATGTGAAATTTGGATTGGACGCAATAATCGTCAAAACGATATTTTAACTTTCCGTACTGCCGTAGAATATGACCTTTGGTTTCATACCCAAGAAATACCTGGTAGTCATGTATTACTGCGTTTAAATCCAGGTACAGTTCCCAGTGAGGCAGATCTTCAGTTTACTGCCGATCTGAGCGCCTATTACAGTCAAGCTCGCGAAAGTGAACAAGTCCCAGTGACGTATACCAAGCCTAAATATGTTTACAAACCCAAAGGTGCAAAGCCAGGAATGGTAATTTATAAGCAAGAGACAGTTATTTGGGGTAAACCTCAAGTAGCAAAAAAATATGTCGCCCACAACAGATAAATTCTAATTGAGAGATCCAAATCACATCATTTCATAACCTGCTAGCCTAAAATTGGTCTAATAGACAAGGCAATTATTATTTTTTTACAAAAATAGCGTATCTTCTGTTACAATTCTTAGCTAAGTCAAAAATTTAAAGTTGCCTTTTTTGAGAACGCGCAAGCAAAGATTTTTCCAGGCTTAAACAACAACAACATTTTACTTAGCCAGCGATCGCGATCGCTGGTATTTTTTTTAGGTAATAATAAAATCAGAGATTACTCCGCTCTAAACGAGCGGAGTAATCTCTGATCGTCGATCGATATCTTTAAGCGGACATCTACCTTCTCATGAGTTACGTAAATCAAGTAAACCAGAATTCAAAAACAGCCGTAGAAGAGGAAGAAGATTTATTTGATTATGCTTATGAGCAACCAGGCAGTATGCCAGGTACGCTTAATATTGAAGATGATGCTGAGTTGCCTGAGATAGTTTTAATTGACTACAATCGCGATCGCGTTGAAAGAATTAACAACCTAACCCCTGAAGCCTGTGCCAAACATCTCGATACAGAATCAGTATCATGGCTTGATGTTAAGGGTTTGGGTAGCGAAAACATTTTGCAAAGACTAGGCAAAGTATTTGGCTTACATCCTTTGGTATTAGAAGACGTGGTTAATGTTCCCCAAAGACCAAAGGTTGAAGATTATCCGCAACAGTTAGTAATTATTACTCAAATGGTTATCCCCAAAACTTCAGGAGAGGGGTTTTGGTTAGAACAAGTAAGTTTGGTAGTCGGCAAAAACTATGTATTGACCGTACAAGAAAAACCAGAAAAAGACTGTTTTCGACCAGTGAGAAGGCGAATTAAATTTAAAAAAGGAAACATTACCACCATGGGAGCAGATTATCTAGCTTATGCTCTTTGGGATGCAATTATAGATGGTTTTTTCCCCGTTTTAGAAATTTATGGCGAAAAGATAGAAGACCTAGAAGACGAAGTTCTTTTTAATCCTACTAACCAAAGTTTGGCTAAAGTTTATCAAATAAAAAGAGAACTATTAGCTTTACGTAGGGCAATTTGGCCTCAAAGAAATGCCTTAAATAAATTGATCAGAGACGGTAGTAGCTTTGTAGATCCAGAGATTTTAATCTTTTTGAGAGACTGTTATGACCACGCTGTACAAATTATTGACATTATTGAAACATACCGTGAATTAGCCTCTAGTTTAACCGATATTTATCTGTCTGCTATTAACAATAAAATGAATGAAGTTATGAAACTATTAACGGTAATTTCCAGTATTTTTATTCCTCTAACTTTTATCGTTGGTATCTATGGCATGAACTTTAATCCCGACAAGTCTCCTTGGAATATGCCAGAGTTAGACTGGTATTGGGGATATCCTTTTTGTTGGCTAGTCATGATAGCGATCGCAGCTTCTTTGATTTATTTCTTTTGGCGGAGAGGTTGGTTTGAAAGCTTTTCTAAGATACCCAAACAAAAATAAAATTAGCGGCTCAAAAAAACAAATTTCTTGATGATGTGATTGTTATCTAGATTGGGAAAACTAAAAGATATAGTTAGCTGCTTAAATGTATCTCTGCCAAACTAAACTTACTCGATCGTGAAATATTAAACGTTTCTAAAAGTTTAGGACTGATAATAAATAACTTATATATGTTACAAACTAAGTCTTCAGAGCCAATTAATCGTAATGTAGGCAGCCAGTTGCAAACAATTCCTCTTGCCATGGTAATTAGTTTGATTCTTTTTGGAGGAATTGGTTGGCGTTTGAGTTATTTGCAAATACAACGGGGAGACTTAAACCAATTAAAAGCCGATCAAAATCGAACTCGTATTGTTCCCAAACCACCAGTTAGGGGCAGCATTCTAGATCGCAACGGCAAAGTTTTAGCTACCAATCGCTCGTCTTATTCTGCTTATTTGTGGCCGAAGGCATACAAACAGAAAAACTGGGTAAAAAACCGCAATATTATTGCTGCAATCTTAAATATTGATGCCCAAGATTTACAAAAAAGAGTAGAAGAAGCAGGATATAACTATCCGAGTTTAATTCCCATTGCTCGTCATCTAACTCCAGCGCAAATTACGGCACTAGAAGAATATCATTCTCAGTTTCAGTGGGTCGAAATAGATATTGGCAAAGTAAGATACTACCCTCAAGGCAAATTTGCTGCTCATATCCTAGGCTATACAGGGGAATTAGACCAAGAGCAATTAGAACAAAAAAAATCAAAAGGTTATCGTCTGGGAGATGTAATCGGCAAAATGGGCGTAGAGTCTGCCTATGAATCCGAACTTAGAGGCAAATGGGGTGGATTAAAGCTCGAAGTTGACGGTGGAGGACGCATTATTAGATATTTGGGTGAAAATCCCGCCAAATCGGGCAAAGATATGAAATTAACTATTGATGCCGATGTGCAAAAAGCTGCCGAAACTGCTTTAGGAACAAGAAAAGGCGCAATTGTTGCTTTAGATCCTAATAATGGCGCGGTGTTGGCGATGGCGAGTTATCCTAGCTTCGATCCAAATATTTTTTCTACTTCTGTGACGACAGAAACCTGGAAAGAATTACAGGCGCAGGGTAATCCTTTCCTCAATATGGCTTTACGGGCTTTTCCTCCCGCTTCTACATTTAAAATAGTTACCGATACAGCAGGAATGGAATCGGGTAAATATCCTCCTAACACTATTTTGGGTACATATCCCTATTTATCTGTCGGGGGGACAAGATTTGGAGAATGGAATAAAAGCGGTTTTGGGCCATTAGGATATGTATCTGCCTTGGCTTGGAGTAGTAATACTTTTCATGGTCAAATTGGACAGGGAGTTGGCGGCGAAGAGTTAATCAAATGGGCAAGAGCCTATGGTTTAGGAAAATTGACAGGCATCGAATTAGAGGGAGAAACAGCAGGACTGATTGCCGATGATGCTTGGAAACGCCGCAATTTTGACAATTGGGGCTGGACTGTTGGGGATACGGTTAATATGTCGATCGGTCAAGGGTTTACCACCGCCACGCCTCTACAAATAGCCGTTATGTTTAGTGCGATCGCTAATAATGGATATCGAGTACAGCCTCATTTACGAGAAACAGATAATCAAACCAAGCAAGCTCAAAGAGTAAATCTAAACCTCAAGCCCACTACCTTATCTACTATTCAGCAAGGACTTAGAGCCGTAGTTAATGGAGGAACAGGGACAAAATTAAATTCTCCTGATATTCCTCCAGGGGCAGGAAAAAGCGGTACGGCAGAAGCACCTCCAGGAGAAGCTCATACTTGGTTTGGAGCTTATGCCCCTTTTGATAAACCAGAAATTGTGGTGGTGGCTTTTGCTGAACATTCTGGTGGTGGCGGTGGTTCGATGGCTGCACCCTTAGTAAGACAGGTGATGGAAGCTTATTTTAAACTTAAAAAGTAGTGTTTTTGTATTAAAACTAATAGCTGATGGCTGATAGCTAAAATCAGTTGACAAACAATACACAGCCTTAACTTGTCACCAATAAATTAGCACTGATTAATAATCATTGTTTTGTTGATAAGCTAGATAGATCGCCTCTAAAAATTGGCTGTTACTATAGTCTTCGGGAACTTTTTCTAACAAAATAATTTCTTTAACCTGTTCGGCTAATTTACGGCTTAATTGATGCTGATATTCCAACATAATATTTTGACGACGCTGGAGAAAATCGCGAATGGTGGCAAAATCTTCTGGCAGTAAATTAGTTATCTCAGACTCAATTCTTAGTTGAACTGCTAAATCTTGAGCTTCTGGGGAAATATCAAAATTAGCAGATTTGGATGCCTGTTCATCTTGAACTACAAGTGTCCCTGCAACTAAATCACCGATACGTTTCTCTTTTTGAGAAAAGAATATAAAAAATACGCCGATGAACAAGATATCATCTACTGGTCTAAGTAATGCTCGTAAAATAGCTTGGGGTAACCTTTCTGGCTTACCGTTATCGCGAATAACTCTAATTTTTGTCCATTTTTTGCCTGGAGTTTGTCCCTGCCAGAGAGTTTCTAAAATTACAAAATAGCCAGCATAAATGGCAAAAGCAACGAGAGATTGAATTGCTATAATCCACTGTGCAAGTAGGTCTGGATTTGAACCGAAAATAAACCCTGGATCGATTTGATAAGCAAAGTAATAACTAACTCCCCAAGTTAGTAAAGCAGTCAAGCTGATAATTATGTAGTCTATGATTAAAGCAAATGAGCGATTGCCAATCCCTGCTAAAGTAAATTCAAGTTTGACGCTTTCTGGAGTTTGTAAATTAATTTGATTAAAAAAACGCATATATATTGAGCCTAGAAAACAATTAATAATTAATTTAGGCTTTGAGTCTAGCTTGATCTAGCAGACGTAACTGTGATTCCAAGCATAGATATAGTTATAGTTACCAGCTCCTTCGGAGCTAAAGTAGCAAGTAACGAGTAGCAAGTAGCAATTAAGTAATAAGCTCCGAAGTTGGTATAAAGCCTCGCCTTTAAAGGCGAAAAGAAACAAATTATAACTCAATGTTGGAATCCTCTTTCTTGACTAAAGAGGTAAAACTTGCTACTTGCTACTTGAGCGCAAAGCGCGATACTTGCTACTTGTGAAATCCAATTAATACTGGATTAGTATTTTACCAAGATTTTGTCTGCCCTAACTACTACCCAATTTGGAAATATCAATGTTTAATGATTAGTGTTCAATGTTTAATGCAAGACAGTTATGTCCGCAGGGTCATTCAAACAAGACGGTTTAGGCTGGCGCATAGATTTAATTAAACGCAGAATTGGTGAATGGATCGAATATAAAACCTCTCAATTAAATACAGACTCCTGGGAGCTAGGATGGCTCAAATCTAAGCTACTCTGGCAAATTATCAAATTCTGTATCTGGTCGCTTCTGGCTATTTTATTAGTTTGGCTGATATGGCAACTGTGGCTGATTTTACGTCCTTACTGGAAACGCTGGCAAAGAAAAAATAACCACTCTTCAATCATCGATAAACCTACCAATACACCAAAATTTTCTCAAGCAGACTGGTTAGAGCGATCGCAATCAGCCAGAATTGAAGGTAACTATCGTCAAGCAATTTTTTGTTTGTATCAGGCGATGTTGCAGCTACTAGACGAGCGGGGAATTATTGCAGCGAGATCTAGTCTTACCGATGAAGAATATCGGCGATCGCTTTCAAAGCAGGATCTATCTAGCCTCCAAGCCTACGAGCTGTTGCTGTCTAGTCATCAAAGATTATGCTTTGGTAGGGCGCAAGCAGATCGCTCTCTGTTTGAGCAATGTCAACAGGCATATAAGCAAATTGAAGTTAATCCCAATGGATCATAATGCCAAACCTTCGTCAACGTCAATGGCTCTTTGCAATAATTGCGATCGCCGTAATTATTATTTTAACTTTAATTGCTGCACCTAATAGCAACGGCAGTAAAAACAACAGTGGCTCAAGCTATGGACGCGCACCTGATGGTTATGGTGCATGGTATAAGTATATGTCAACCAGAGAAATACCCATTAAACGTTGGCAAAAGCCTTTTGTCCAATTTATTAAAGAAAATAATCAAAAAGTTACCTATATTAAAATCTACAGTAAAGCTGATTTTCTATCTAGCACCCTAGACTTATCTAAATATGAGTCAAGCTGGGTAAAAAAAGGTAATACCCTGGTAATTCTAGGAGTTAATCTACCAGCCACCGCAGCACCTTTTAAAAGCTTTATACCCTATCGAAATCGACCTTTATCAAGTCGTCAGATCGAAATTGAAACTACTCGCCGTTACATATTTCCCAGCCAAAATCCCAGCTTACTCGGCGATCGCTATGGCACCGTTGTTTGGTCAGAAACACTCGGTCAAGGCAAAGTTATCTACAGCACCACTCCCTATTTAGCAGCTAATGCCTATCAAGATTCCCCTGATAATTATGAATTCCTAGCAGATTTGGTTAGCCAAAATCAAGCTATCTGGGTAGACGAATATATTCACGGCTATAAAGACCAAGAAACTATTGTTAAAGAGCAAAGAGAAGACGTTCTTAGCTATCTTGCCAAAACTCCTTTATATTTATTGTTTATACAAATGATAGTTATTGGTAGTGTCGCTAGTGCTGCTGCTTTTCGTCGCTTTGGTGTACCTATTGTCTCTAAAACCGCAGTCATAGATAATAGTACAGCTTATATTGATGCTCTAGCAGGAGTATTAGAAAAAGCTAACAGTACAGATTTTATTATAAATACTATTGCTAAAGATGAACAAAGAAAACTACAAACATCTCTCGGTTTGGGAAAATCTCTAGTTGACGACAAGACTTTAATTGCTGCTTGTCAACAACAGAAACAAGAATCAGCAGCAGATTTGAGGCAATTATTGCAAACTAGAAATAATCAGAAAATCAGCGATGCAAGGTTAATTACCTGGATACAAAAATGGCAGAAAATTAATTCTCAGTAAATCTACTAGTTTTAAAAATAAGTGAGTGATAATACAAGCTTTGATAATTGGTTAGGGTTAGCAATTGGCAACTCCAGACTCCATTGGGCATGGTTTGAGCAGTATACTTTAATTGAAACCTGGGATACCCAACATTTATCAGTCGCAATCAAAGCCAATCAGTTACCTCAGCAATTTTTAGCTAACCAACTACTTGAAAAACAGCTTACGCAAATACCAGTTTATTTAGCTTCAGTTGTCCCAGAACAAACAAAACTTTGGCAAAATTATGCTGATTTAAGAATAGTAACTCTAGAAGATATTGAATTAGAAAATATTTATCCCACCATGGGAATCGATCGCGCTTTAGCAGTTTGGGGTGCAGTAGAAACTTACAGTCAAGCCTGTTTAATAGTAGATGGAGGCACGGCTTTAACCTTTACAGGAGTGGATCGACAAAAAAGACTTGTAGGAGGCGCAATCTCACCTGGATTGCGATCGCAGCTTACCAGCCTCAAGCAAAAAACCGCATTACCAGAGATAGAACTTCCTCATACCTTACCTCAACGTTGGGCATTAAGTACTGATGAAGCGATCGCCAGTGGGATTATATATACAACGATCTCTAGTATCTGTAGTTATATTGTCGATTGGCAGCGACAATTTTCTAATAATCAAGTAATTTTTACTGGAGGAGATGGTGAGTTACTATTTCAATATTTGCGTCTGCAATCTCCTCAAATTGCTCAACAAATAATAGTCGATCGCGATTTAGTTTTTCAAGGTATAAAACTCGTGTGCCAAAATTACTTAACTCCTTGATTATTATTGATTTTATTTAAGTGTTCTTACAACTTACCGCTTTGATCTCGATCAACAACAATAAGTATAAAGTAGTTACTTGAGCTTTATTGAAAAATGTTAGATCATATCTTTGCCTGGTACTGGACAATTACACTTATGGTTTTTGTTTATTGGTTAATGCTTTTCTTTTATGACCAAAGTACGCCAAAAAATGATTTGACATCTTGGGCTTTTTTATTAGTTACACCTTTTTTCTGGCCAATTGTTTTACCTATATCTAGTTGGAAGTTGAGTCGTAAAGCCCTCAATAATATTTCGATTTAGAGCGTTGCTAAATGCGTAATATTTTCGGTTTGATTGTCTATAAAGAATAGACTTCTTGCATAAATAATAAATTAATACTTTTCCCCTGTCTTGGTGCGCTACCCAGAGCGTCTTACGCCGACGCGGTGAGACAGTTGTGGTGGTGAAGCATTGCGGTCTTGGGGGTTTCCCCCATGAGCAAATGCTGAAAGGGTTCACCGGCATAAGCAAACCGTCAAACCCTTTAGGGGGT
Organism: Waterburya sp.; assembly: GCA_965218345.1. Lineage (GTDB taxonomy): Bacteria > Cyanobacteriota > Cyanobacteriia > Cyanobacteriales > Xenococcaceae > Waterburya. Next base: position 610,437 of record CBDCKS010000002.1, on the reverse strand, counting down.
TGCACCGCTTTTCCTTTTCCCCTTTGTTCCTCTTGGTAAGGTAGTTAATAACGATTTGTGCAAAAAGTCTATTTATAACGTCGGTAGTGGTGATTTCTTCTACGATAGCGATGGCTCAGGAGAGAACGAGCAAACTTTAATTGCTAAATTAGATTCTGGTTTGAGTTTGGGTAGTGATGATTTGTTTTTTAGCTCATAGAATATAGGTAAAGGCTTATAAAATACAAGACAATTTCAGCACATAACTATTCATTTCATTAAACCTAAAAAATGAAAGACAGCAATAAAAATAGATTTACAACCGAAGAAACGCGAGAAAAGATAGTTTTTACGTTTCCATCGCCTGGATTTAGTCATCCCATAACTCCAGTTTTCATGATAACCGATATACTTTTGCTATTTTGCTTATCTTTAATTTTTTATGGGTTATACTATGCGCCTATTGCTTACAAACTTATTATACTCGCTTTTTCAACACCTTTTCTAGGACTGGGGGTAATAGTTAATATTATTTTAGTTAGGCAATTTATCATTAAAAGCTCAATTGAAGTTGATGACGAAAAAATAATTACTTTTTCCAAGTTTATTAAAGAAAAAATCAAAACGTTCAAGACTAAAGATATCATAAATATCAAAAACAAACAGTCTAATAATCAACCTGACAATATGTATCCTAAAGTGATCATAGTAACCAAAGATAAAGAATACAGTATTGGTAGTTTTACTGCTGTTCTCAACAATGAAGAAGCTACCTGGATTGCAAATAAAATCAACCAGTATCTTGAAAAAAATATTATTACTTAAATAATTAAATTATGGATTTTTGAGAAATAATTTTAAAGATTATATGAATTTTGATTATTTGGATATCTTTGTCACTATATCTACTAATAACATTGAAGCTTTAATCGACTTTTATAGTCATCTGTTACAAACACAGCCTACAGTTTATCTTCCTGGGGTTTATGGAGAGTTCAAATTACAAAAACTGCGTCTAGGCATTTTTCAGCCTAAAATAGAACGAAAGTTAGAGTTCGATAACATTAACAGCAGTATGAGCTTATGTATCGAGGTGGAAAATTTAGAACAGGCGATCGCTTATTTAGCTGATATGGGTTCTCCTCCATCAGGAGAAATAATATATGCTTCCCATGGTCAAGAAATTTATGCTTATGATCCAGCAGGAAATCGCTTGATTTTACATCAGGCAAAGAAGAAGCGATCGGCAAATTGCTAATTATCGCAGTACGTTAATCGGTTAGCGGTGCGACCCCGCGTCGCCGACAGGCGCAAGACAAAGGCTTTAGCCGCATGTACGCGCACCAAGACAGGACAGAAAATTTAATTGCTCGTAAGTAAAAAGTAAAAAGTAGCCAAGGGGTATCCACCGCAGGGAGTGTCCTAACACAGCCTCGTATTGCTATACTAATGAAACTTTTTTTAAGTAGCTTCTCGACACAAACAACAAGAACCAGGAATATTTGATATTCCTGGTTCTTGTTTACAGGTACAGTAAGTTTTTTCAAAAATCGAAAGCTAAATTCTAAACCTGAAAATCAGCTTGACTGGGATTTTTCTGAATCTGCTGCTTTGGCTGATTCTTCTGACTCTGCTGATTCTTCTGACTCTTCTGACTCTTCTAACTCTCCTACAACTTCTGTTTCTGTAGTTTCTTCGTCTTCGGTAACAGGCTTGGCTGGAACAACAACAGAAATAGCGGTTCTTTCAGGATCATCTAAGACAACAGCACCTTCTGGTAGGGCAATTTCTCCTACGTGCAGAAGGCTACCAATTTCAAAATCGGTTACGTCAATTTCAATAGATTCGGGAATTTGATCCGCAGCACAAGTAATATTCAATTCAGTCATAATTTGCTCGACAATTCCCCCTTCTTTGGTACCAGCGGCTTCACCTATAAGTATTACTGGTACAACGATTTCTACCTGTTGGTCAGCCGAAACAGTAAAGAAACTAAGATGATTAAGAGTTCTTTTCCAAGGGTGAGCCTGTACTTCTCTTATTAAAGCCTTGCCTTTCCAAGAAATATCTGGAACTCGCAAATCAACCAGCGTGTTATTAATTGCTGCTTGTCTTAATAGGATCTGTGCCTCCTTGGCAGGTATTGTTAGAGAAACAGAGTTAGCTCCATCATGACCATACAGGGCCACAGGAATTAATCCTTCGCGACGTAATGCTCTGGGTTTACTCCCTTCAGGTCTGCTTTTGCATTCAACTGTAATGTTCATAATAGTCTTTAATTGTTTTGATAGTAAGTAATATGGTTCAATATTTTAACTACGGTTTGCAGTTTGCTTACCTTGTTACAGGTTAGATTTGCTCAACGGGTACACCATCGGCATCAAGCAAAGCTCTTTTTGGTCCGTGGATTGGATCTTCGACAATGATTGTATGATCTCGACCAGGACCGACAGAAACAATAGCGATAGGAACTTCCATTAATTCAGCCATAAACTTAAGATAGTTTAGAGCTTCTTTGGGCAAGTCTGATAAAGAACGACAGCCTGTAGTAGGTCTTTGCCATCCTGGTAAAGTTTTATAAACAGGTTTGCAGTTGGCAAAATGATTAGCATTAGTAGGAAAATGATGGCAAGTTACACCATCTATCTCATATGCCACACATACCTTGATTTCTGCCAATTCGTCCAGCACATCTAATTTTGTTATTGCTAAACAGTCCAAGCCATTGATCCGCACAGCATAGCGACCAATTACAGCATCAAACCAGCCACAGCGACGACGGCGACCTGTGGTTGTACCAAATTCTGCGCCTACGTCTCCTAAAAATTCGCCAACGCTGTCATTTAGTTCGGTAGGGAAAGGTCCCTCGCCTACACGAGTTGTATAAGCTTTGGCTACGCCAATCACTCGATCAATAGTAGTAGGCCCGACACCCGCTCCAACACAGGCTCCGCCAGCTATAGGATTTGAAGAAGTAACGTAGGGATAAGTACCATGATCTAAATCTAGTAAAGTCCCTTGCGCTCCTTCAAACAGGATATTTTTTTTCTTTTTAACTGCCTCATAAATTTTGAGAGAACTATCTACAACAAAAGGGCGTAAAAATTCTGCGTATTTTAGATACTCTTCAATTACTTTCTCTGGGTCTAAAGGCGGTAAATTATATAGTTTTTCTAAAATTACGTTTTTATAATCGATCGTCCAACCAAGTTGCTTGCGCAAATGATCTCGGTTCATTAAATCTAAAACCCGAATGCCAGTTCGTTCTGATTTGTCAGCGTAGGTAGGACCAATGCCTCTACCTGTAGTACCAATTTTATATTCTCCTCGACTTTCTTCTGATGCTTCATCAATCTGACGATGATAAGGCATGGTGATATGAGCCGTTTGAGAGATATATAAGTTGTCTACAGTCACTTCTAAAGCTTTTAGTTGTTCTATTTCTTCAATCAACACTTGAGGATCGATTACTGTTCCAGAACCGATAATACACTCTGTTTTGGGATATAAAATTCCTGAGGGAATCAAGTGAAGCTTGAAAGTTTTTTTGGCTACAACAACCGTATGTCCTGCGTTTACTCCGCCTTGGGAGCGCACCACGACATCTGCTGAGCGACTAAGTAAATCGGTTATTTTCCCTTTTCCTTCGTCACCCCATTGGGCTCCGATTACGATAACATTAGCCAAGAGTTTATTTGAGAGCTAAAGTTTACACAAACTATTATTATGATGATTTGCAGTACACTATGTCAACTACTATTAAATGTTAGTTCAATCACGGCGATTTAAAGCCTGTAAAGCTATCAGCGATTAGCTTTTAAACTAGATTTAGTTGTAAACCAAAAGTAAAGAATGGAACTACTGCAACAGGTAAGAGTAATTGACCCTACTCAAGAAATCGATCGCTTGTCGGATGTGCTAATTGAAAACGGTAAAATCAAACAAATCAGCGATCGCCTGACGGACTATCCTGCCCAAGCACAAATACTTTCAGGACAAAATCTGGTCTTGGGAACAGGATTAGTAGATTTATATAGCCATAGTGGAGAACCAGGAAATGAAGCTAGAGAAACCTTACTAGCTTTGGCTCAGTCGGCTGCTGCGGGGGGATTTACGCAAGTAGGAATTTTGCCTGATACTCTACCTCGGATTGATAATGCTGAAATATTAGCTGCCGTTAAGCAAAAAAGTAGCTATTTAACGAATGACGATCAGAACAAGCCTGTATCTCAGCTAAGTTTTTGGGGTGCTGTTTCCCATATTGCCGATACAAAACAGATGAGTGAACTGGGAGAATTAAAGGTAGGGGTAGTTGGCTTTGCCGATCGCTATAATTTAAGTGATTTGAATTTATTTAGACAGGTGCTGGAATATGTTCAACCTTGGCAAAAGCCTCTGGCGATCGCACTTAACCACAACGAACTAGCAGCAAACGGTGTAGTTAGAGAAGGAATAACTTCTATTCGCTACGGGATGGCAGGAAATCCTGGTTTTTCTGAGGCAGCAATTATTGCAGCAGTGTTAGAGATAGTGGCACAAATTCCCGCGCCTGTTCATATCATGCGCGTTTCTACGAAAAGAGGAGTGGAGTTAATTGCCGATGCCAAAGCCAGAGGCGTAACGATAACCGCAAGCACGACCTGGATGCACCTATTATGGAATGATGATGCGGTGGGTAGCTATGACCCCAATTTGCGCCTTGAACCGCCCTTGGGAGATAAAAGTGACCAAAACGCCTTGATAGAGGGAGTTAAACAAGGAGTGATTGATGCGATCGCCATTGACCATCAGGCATATACTTACGAAGAAAAAACCGTAGCATTTGCTCTTGCACCACCAGGAGTAGTTGGTTTGGAGTTGGCTCTACCTTTTTTATGGCAAGGACTAGTAGAAACGGAAAAATTATCCGCTTTAGAACTATGGCAGGCTTTGAGTAGTCGTCCCCGTCAATGCCTCCTACAAGAACCTCTAGCGATTAGCGACCCTAGCCGAGCGATCGCGTCAGGAAAAGCTGCTAATTTAGTATTATTCGAGCCACAAAAAACTTGGTTAGTAAACAAAGATAATCTCAAATCTCCTGCTACCAATACGCCTTACTACAATCAACAAATTACAGGAAAAGTTATTAAGATTTGGAACAGCTAGCTATCAGTAATTAGCTATTTAAAAATTACCAATCAAAATTAATATTTAAATATTCTTCTAATCTTTGATTATGAGGTTTAAAATAGCTCTTTAATTTACTTTTTAAATTAGATTCAACTTGAGGATACAAGCCAGCATTATGTTTTTGATAGTCATATTTGTGCATATTTGGTAAACTCAAAAAATCTAGAACTTTTTCCATTGAAAAACTCGGATTGGTAAATAAATCTTCGCTTTTTAAAATTAAAAACTGATTTCTGGGAAATATATTTAGCCAGCGTTTTAATTTATAGTAATAAAGACTTTGGGATAATAAGCCACCTCCGTAGCTTAATTCTTGTTCACTTTTTTGTTCAAGTCTGGTAATTTCTGAATTGATTAATTGTTCTAAAGTTAAGTTACTATTCTCTGCTTTTTGGTTGTGATAATAGTCAGAAATAGTACGTTCTACTGGATTGCGTAGCACCACAATTAATTTAACTTGTGCTGCCAAATCTTTGATTCTTTGAGCTACATGGGGTGAAAAGAAATAACTAGGGGAAGCTTCTCCTGTTAAGAAATCGGCGCGATCGCTAATCCCAGGAAATTGAGCTAAATACCACTCATAGCCATAGTCAAAGTCTCGATCAAAAAAACGTAGCTCTTTTTTATTTGGTAATAGTATTTGCTGACGATCGCCTAAATATCTGTATAAAGAAGTTGTGCCAGATTTTCCTGCGCCAATAATTATAAAATCTGGAGCTTTTTTTTTAATTTGCCAATCAAATCTAGCAAACTGCGGGTTTTCTTTGATTGTTTTAGTTTGAATAGCTTGACGAGAAAAAGCGATCGCCTCTGCTATATTTCCTTGAGCAGCTAATAAGTCAGCCAGGTTAGCCAAAGCGTCTGGTTGCTGGGAATGATCGATTAATATTTGTTGATAAAAATCAATCAGGCGATCGCGCTGTTTTGGCTCTAATTTTGTATATCTTAAAGAAATATAGGCAAAAGTATAGTTAGGATTTAGCTTAATTGCTCGACAAAAACACTCTACCGCTTCTTCAGTTAAGCCTTGATTTTTTAAAGATTTGCCTAATCGAAACTGAAGCTCATGATCTTTTAGATCTAATTCTATTGCCTGACGAAAACAGACAACTGCTCGATCGACTGCATTTTTTTGAACTAAAGCTTCGCCTAAATCATAGTAAAACTGAGGATTATTTTGATTAATAGTTATAGCTTGATTAAAAGATTGAACTGCATCTTTAGGGCGACCTAACTTTAAAAATGCTTTACCCAAATTATTATAAGACCAATCATAATCAGGCTTGATTCTAATAGCTTGCTCGAACTTATTGACTGCCGCTTCGTATTGCTGCTGTTTTAAACAAATTACGCCTAAATTAAAATAAATATCCCAACGATGAGGCTCTATTTCAATTGCCCGTTGAAAATTAATTTTAGCTTCCTGCCATTTTTCCTGAGCAATATATTCTTCGGCTGACTTAAGATATTCTGCAACAGCTATCATACAGCTTGGCTAGTTTGTAGACTTATATAGACCTCTATCTTGCACTCAAGATAAAATTTACGCCACACTTATGACAAACAGTCAAAGCAGTTTTAGCCGATTATTAAATTTCTTCAATCACTCCTTCCGATTGATTAGCGATCGCCTTTAGATCGTCAATTATTTGTGGTTCGACATTTCGCCATAGTCCTCGTTGATGTGCCTCCAGCAGTCTTTCAGACATATCCCGCAAAGCCCAGGGGTTTTTGGCTTGAATAAATTGCTGTACCTGTTCGTCAAAAATATAAGCTTTGGCTACCCCCTCATACATATAGTCGGCAACGCAATTAGCCGTAGCATCATAGGCAAACAAGTAATCTACCGTAGCTGCCATTTCAAACGCACCTTTATAACCGTGGCGCATCACACCTTTGATCCATTTCGGATTGATTACCCGCGATCGATATACCCTGGCTATTTCTTCGGTTAACTTTCTCACTCTAGGATTACTTGGTTGAGAATTATCGCCAAAATATACCTCTGGATTTTTTCCTGTCAAACTACGTACCGCAGCAGTCATTCCCCCTTGGAATTGATAGTAATCGTCGGAATCAAGTAAATCGTGTTCTCTATTGTCTTGATTGTGTAGCACGATCTGAAGTTGTTTTAAGCGACGTTGAAAAGATTCAGGGGCAGCATAACCTTGACCACTGCCATCATAAGCGTAAGAACTCCAGTTAAGATAAGCTCTGGCTAAATCTTCGTCACTTTGCCAATTTTGCGCCTCAATTAAACCCTGCATTCCCGCACCGTAAGCCCCAGGCTTGGAACCAAACACCCGATAGTTAGCACGTTGTTGTGCTGTCTCAGCGTCTATTCCTTGCTCTTGCAATAGTCTTTGTTCTGTGTCAACTGCACTAGCTAGAGGATTAATCTCTGCTGTTTCTGGTAAAGTAGCGACAGTTTGTGCTATTTTATTTAATAAGTTGATTATATTAGGGAAAGAGTCTCTAAAAAAGCCTGACACCCGTACCGTTACATCAACGCGGGGACGATTTAAGATAGAGGCTGGCAACACTTCAAAATCAATTACCCGACGTGACATCCCGTCCCAGACTGGTCTGACTCCCATCAATGCCATTACCTGAGCAATGTCATCGCCTCCAGTACGCATAGTTGAAGTTCCCCAAATAGAAATTGCTAAGGATTGGGGATATTCGCCGTTTTCTTGGGTATAGCGTTCAATTAGTACCTCTGCTGCTTTACTACCTACTTCCCAGGCGGTTTCGGTAGGAATTCCGCGAATATCAACCGAATAAAAGTTACGTCCTGTAGGTAATACTTCTGGTCTACCTCTGGTGGGTGCGCCTGATGCACCACTGGGTATATATTTGCCGTCTAAAGCTTTAAGTAAGTTGATGATTTCGCGATCGCTTTTGATTAGATTTGGTAGTAAGGTGTTCTCGATCCACTTGAGTTGTAATTGGGTAATGGGTAATGGAGAAAGGCTTAAGCCGCATCTATGGGTAATTGGTTTTTGAGCAATAACTTCTTCTATTAATCCAATGGCAATTTCTTCGAGAATAGCGATCGCATCACCTTTACTTTGGGCATTGTTTAATTTTTTTATATAATCACCTTCTCCCAGTCCCCTAGTCCCCGAGTCCCCTAGTCTCCCAGCCTCAGCATCTCCGCCCAATAATGGATCGAAATCTAAACCAAAATCTTTTGCCAATGCCTGGGTTAAACCCATGCGGTTGTAACTAGGTGAACGAGCGATCGCAATTATCAGATCCCGCAGTTGTTCCCCTTGGGGACATTGACCAAAGATATGTAAACCATCCCGTATCTGCGCTTCTTTTAGTTCACAGAGATAGCCATCAGCGACAGAGAGAAATTGCGCTAAAGTTTGGGTTTCATTGGGTTTGATGCCTAAATCTCGGTCTAAGTTTTCTTGCTGGACTAGTTTGGTAATGCGATCGCTAATAATATTTAGGCGAGTCGGATCTAAACTTTGTGCTTCATAGTATTCATCGATTAAAGCCTCTAATTTTTCTAGCCCACCGTATAGTTCAGCGCGAGTAAGAGGCGGGGTAAGATGATCGATAATTACGGCTTGCGATCGCCTTTTTGCCTGTGAACCTTCTCCTGGATCGTTAACAATAAAGGGATAGATATTGGGAATAGTTTGTAAAGCAACTTCAGGATAGCAACTGGCAGATAATGCCAAGCTTTTTCCTGGTAGCCATTCTAAGTTGCCATGTTTGCCCACATGAACGATCGCCTGTACCCCAAAGCAACTTCTTAGCCAATGGTAATAAGCTAAATACTCGTGGGTAGGTTCTAAATCTGGTGCATGGTAATTTAAACTCGGATCGCGATCGTATCCCCGCGATGGCTGTATTCCTATAAATACATTACCCAACTGTATTCCAGGAATATTAATCTGTGAGGGTAAATCGTTTGAAGGCGAACCAACCTTCACCCCTATCTCCCTATCTCCCCATCTCCCCATCTCCCCATCCTGCTTGGTAATTTCATGAGGATGTTCAACAAAAACGCCCCATCTATCGGTTATGCCTTGCTGTACTGCTTCGGGTAATGTATTCCAATACTGTTGATACTCTTCTATCGATAAACTTTGATATGTTGGACGAGAGGCGCGACTTTCAGGATCGTTGGTAATACCTGTAGTCAGACGTTGAATTAATTCCTCTCCCGTCTTGGGCATATCTGTAACTGTATATCCCGATTGTTGTAAAGCTTCCAGGATTTTAATACAGCTTGCGGGAGTATCTAAACCGACCCCGTTAGCAATTCTGCCGTCTTTGTTAGGATAGTTAGCCAGAATTAAGGCTACTTTCCTGTCTTTAGGTGTTGTATTGGCAAGGTTAACCCAGTTAGCTGCTGAGTCGGCGACAAAATCCGTGCGATCGCTTTTTGGCTGATAAACAACCACGTTAGTTTCTAGCTTTTTGTTCCAGGTTTGTACCGATTTAAAGGAAATAGCGCGGGTGATAATTCTACCGTCTACTTCTGGTAGTGCTATGTTCATAGCTACATCCCTGGGCATCAAGCCTTGTAAGCTAGATTCCCATTGCTCAAGAGTACTGCTACTTAGTATCACCTGTAAAACAGGAATATTTAATCGTTGCCAAAACTGTAGTTGGGCAGACTCGCCTATCTTTGCCAAAGAAAAACTAGTAGTGTTCAATAATACCTTAATCGGATTTTCTTGCAGCAAAGTTAGCAATTGTTGCTGTAATTCTACATTTCTTAATGAAGAGACAAATATAGGTATAGGGTGTAAATTTCGAGATACTATAGATTGACATAAACAATCAATTGCCGTGGTGTTACCTGCTAAATAATGAGAACGATAAAAAAGAACCGCACAAGATCCTTGCGGTTGCGGTTGCTTATTGTTAGGTTTATCGCTATTAACATTTTCTGCCTCAAGATTTAAGTTGTCTAGACTATCTTTTTCTATTTGGTTTTGCCATTGATAAATTCCTATTTCGGGAACAGACTTTGGTGCTGCTAGTATATAGTTTGTTTGTAAACAAGTATTACTAATAAACCGCAAAGCATTGACAAAGTTTTCTCTTCCTCCTTCAATTAAATAACGCCACAATTGATTGACTATAGCTAAAGAAACTGTCGAATGACTGATTAAATCGAGATCGGGAGAATTGTCTCCTGGTAACACAAATAAAGCAGCATTGCTTAACTCAACGGTTTCTTTAATTCTTTCTAATCCATAAGACCAGTAGGCACTTCCACCTAATAGACGCAAAATAATTACCTGTGCTTTTGACAACACTGTTTCTACATAAACGTCGATGCTTAATTGTTGTTGTAAATTCAACAAATTAACCACTCTGATCTTAGGGAAATCATTGTCAAAAGAATCTTGAGCAGCAGCAATAGTTTGAATATCGGTATCAGCATAAGTCAAAAAAACAATTGGTGCAGGAGATTGTTCAATAAAAATTACACCCTCCGTATTCGGATTCCAACCTCCAGGAAGTGCTGCTAATTTGTGCATAGTTAATATTGGTCTAATCTTGAGAAATAATTACGGTTTAGATTAAGGGGATAAAAATGAGCCAAGCTAGATAGAAGCAGAAAATGTGATATTTGCTTAATTTAAATTGTGTTGAGTTCTTCTTCTTTGGTGTTCAAAAAAGTCGTTAGTTATCAAGTTTGGCTTCAGATCGCTAAACTCTGGTTAGCAATGTCAACAGAAGACGAAAACTTGCTTATTACAGAGCATACACTATTGAAGCTAGCAAATAGCGGACAAAAAAATCAGCTAAAGAAACGAACAGAAACAGATGGTTTTTTGTTGTTAATTACATCGAAAGTTAATGCTTTTTTACGTAGCGAAGAAACAACAGATCCCCAAAAATACCAAGTTACATTAGCTTTTGATCCCTCAATAATTACCCAAGAGCTAATCCAGCTTAGTTGCCAACAAAAATGGGAAATTGCGGTTGTTGAATATTTAAAAACAAATTCTATTAATAAGTTAATCCACAATCATAATGATTTCGCGGAATTTATCGTCAAGGTAGTTAAATTACTCATAAATGAGGCAGAAAACTCGGAGATTAAACATAATTTACCCCAAACTCCACCGATGGCTAAATTATTAAACTATCAAGTGGAACAAGAGCGCATATTTGAGCAAATCAAAATCCAGATTAGCCAGAATCTAAATTTAGCAGAAATTATTCAAACAGCGATTGATCGCAGCTGTGATTTTTTGGCATTAGATAGGCTTTTGATTTATCAATTGGATGTTCCTTTAGAGTCTAATATTGTCAGTTCAAAACCTGTTGAGCTTGTAGATACAGTTACCTATGAATGCAGAAAAAACCAGGATATTACTTCTACTTTGTATTTCCAGGATGAAGTTTGTTGGCGTAAAATTCCTCAATCGATCAATAAATATCATCAAGGATTTAATTTAGTTATTGATGATGTTCAACTAGATTCTACACTTAATCCTTGTCTTCAAGACTTAATGACCAAGCTAAAAGTAAGAGCCAAGGCTGTTACTCCAATTAGAGTAGAGAGCAAGCTATGGGGATTCGTTATTGCCCATCAATGTTCTGAGTCAAGACAATGGCATCAGCAAGATATCCAGTTTTTGCGTCAAATATCTGAGTATTTAGCGATCGCAATCCACCATCATCAATCATATCAGCAATTACAGCAGCAGAAATTATTACTCGAAAAACAAGTTCAAAACCAAGCACAACAAATTAAAGACGCTCTCATTGCAGCAGAAGCTGCTAGTAAGTCTAAACATGAGTTTTTAGGCAGCATGAGTCACGAATTACGTACTCCTTTAACTTGCGTTATCGGCTTGTCTAGTACTCTGCTGCAATTATCATCTACCAAACAAACAACAGTCTTGTCTCCAGAGAAACAGCAGGAATATCTTTACCTCATTCAACAAAGTGGCAAGCACTTGTTGACCTTAATTAATAATATTTTAGAGTTTTCAGAAGTAGAATCAGGTAAACACCTGTTGAATATTCAACAGATCTCTTTAACTGGAGTAGCCAGAGAGTCGATACAGATGCTCCAGGAGATTGCCAGAGCAAAGCAAATTACTCTAATTCCCGAAATTAAACTTGAGCTAGACCAAGATTACTTTTTTGCCGATCAAATAAGATTAAAAGAAATTTTATTTAATCTCCTCAGCAATGGTATTAAGTTTACCCCAGCTAGAGGAGAAGTAATTCTAAGGCTTTGGCGAGAAAAACGTCAGGTAGTTTTGCAGGTAGAAGATACAGGGATTGGAATTACAGATCGAGAAATTCCTTTACTATTTGAGAAATTCAAACAGTTAGAAGATTTCCGTCAGCGCACCCAAGGCGGTACTGGTTTAGGGCTAGCTCTAACCAAGAAGTTGGTAGAATTACATGGTGGAAGTATCGAAGTCGAATCAGCTTCGGGAGAAGGTTCAGTATTCACAGTTTATCTGCCAGAAAAGATTCCCTTCCAGCCGAATTTAAATGCTCATGTTAATTATCAGACTAATCTGACTTCTCAAACAGTTATGCTAATTACTGAGGATGAGGAAAACGCTACTTTTATTTGCCAGCTACTCAACACTATTGAATGTCAGGTGGTTTGGCTGATGGATTCGGCTACGGCAATAAATCAAATTGAACTATTGCAGCCAAGAATTATTATTGTAGATCGTGATTGCTCGGAAATAGCTGTGAAAAATGTTGCTCAAACTATTGCCCAAAATACATTTGCCCAAAATACTAATTTAGTTTTACTGGGGAATGAGTTAAACAATACAGAATGGGAAAAATTCGCCAAATCAGGGGTTGATGACTATCTATTAAAATCAATGACTCCAGCTCAAGTAATTGCAAAAATAAGCGGATTAATTAAGGGATTAAGGTCTTTTGAGGGATGAATAATAAAGGATGAGGGATAAGGGAGTACACAAATTAATTTCTTATTCCCCAATTCCTCAATTCTCTACCAAACCATCTTCTAATTAATTTGACTCACCTACCTACTTACTTATCTATTCTGCTGTTGCTTCTTCAACTTCCTCATTAACTTGGTCTTCTTTTTTAGCTAAATCTATTTTTTCCTGTTCTCTTTTTTCTCTCTTTTTACGGCTAGCTTCTAAAACATCTTCTATTACCTTAAGCAACTGTTCCATTTTTTCTAGGTTGCCACGATATAGCTCTAAATCTTTTTTCATCTTTTCGCTAGGCAAACCCAAATTGTCGGCAATAGTACCCACAAATTCATCGCGCTTTTCTTGATTTTGAGCTACTTTACTGTCGCATTCTTCCAAAAGAGTATATACGCCGATCGCAAAAGGACGACTATATTTAAAGTTATCATTAGTGGCGATCGCTTTAATAGGTTCAACGATGTAACCTGCTTCCCCTTCCGTAATAGGATTGCTCAACCAAGCCGTTAGCTCATCAATAGATTTATCTTTGGCTAATGTTAATAAAATACCTGCTTGAGATTTAAAGTTTTGCGGATCGCCATCTGTAGAAGTACAAATGGCATTAAAAATTTTCTCTTTGTCTGCTTCAGGCTGATAGCCCTGCATCAAACGCTCAAAAGAAGTGACAATTCCCAAATAATAAACGGGATCGGGCTTAAAATCGGCATTTACCGATAAAAGATGCATTTCTACCAGTAACTCTTCTATCACTCGGCGATATACAGAGTTGATTGGTCGAGGATAAGCAGCATAAAAAGCCCTTTTACTATCGGAAACAGTTTTCATAATTAATATTAATTTTTTCTATCAAACAATTTATCTATTCTAAGAGTCCTGTACTATAGCTCTTTTTGGGAACTACTTACCAAAACCAAATTCTTAGTTAAACTAAGCCACCAAGTCACCTGGGCAACTCGTCTTCAGAACGCATCATGCGACTTTCATCGCAATGCGCTCCTCTCCAATTAGGCTCTGGTTATATAAGTACCAGCTAAACTATAGTTGGAATGTCACTAATCCAAATCCATTTTGATTGTTCAAAATGTTTGTGAACTTTTTTAAAGTGTTCATTCCATATTTTACGGTATTTGTGTTTCTGGATGAGAATTAAGTCTTGTTTAGTATTTTTGTCGTGGCAATGTAAATGTAATAACTGAAGATTATCGATTGTATTATTACCTTCTGCTTGACGGGGAATGATATGGTCGCGTTCGATTTTGTCTCCAGGTTTGAAGGATAAGTGACAAAAATTACATTTCCCTTTCTGTTTCTTAAGCAATCTTGCTATTGAGCCTTTGATTTCAGGGTTTTTTTTGCCCATCCACGCTGCCCAATAGATGTGATTACCATCATAAGGACTGGCTTCACCCTTCACTTTGATGCATCCTGAAACGCCAGTTGTTCATTCCTATAGTGTGCCAGTATTTGTTGTTTATTCATGTCTTGTTCTTGTTGGGATGTCTTCTATATCCCCATCTGAGAAGTTTCCAGAAAAGAAAGTTATGTACTTTTGAGTACGTTTCCCTGCTACATACTGAACGGTAATAATTTGACCAACCAATTATTACTGGTACGAGTTTAGCAATCAGTATGTGCTGTGGAGCATTTTGGCTACAGCATAACAGTCTAGTTTTGCTGTTTAGTGTTTACGGATTCTGAGGATACTTTGCTTTCGCTACCCTTGGGTATCTTGCTTGCGGAATACCAATTTAGACTATCAGTACGAACCGCTTTCATTCCTGCTTCACAGATTGAAGACATTCGCTATCGTGAGGAAAGTGCTTTCAACGCCAACACCTGCGCGGAGAAACTTAAGTTTGTGAGGTGACTAGCCTCAATCCTTGTTACAGGAGTTCTCTCATCCTCATATGAAGTTCAGTTGTCTAGGTTCTTTGTGGCTGATGGATGGTTAAATTTAAATCCATCTTTAGCCTTAACCTTTGCTGGTAGTCCCCATGCTATGATGCACGTTCATACCAAACGAGTCGCACGATTACTACCACCATATCCTCTCTTTGTTTTTATCTGTTCTTTATCTATTAAAAACCAACACCGTTAGCATCAATACCAATCAGCTGATCCAATTGACTTTCTGATAGAGCATTGCCACCGAGATTGTCATACTGCTGAATCAAAGCAGAAGCCAAAGGCGCATTGTAGCTGGTTCCCACTTCATTGGTAATCGCATCATCACGGCGGTCATTGTAAGAATAATCATCCGCATAACGAGGGCCACCCACGACCGCACCGTAAAGAATATGTTCGGCAACTGCTGTTGGGTTAGCACCCAAGTGAGGAGAAGAGCCTCGATGGTGAATATGCTGAGGATAATTCTTGCCAAATCCAACCACGTAGCTAAAGTTGCGCGGATTATCACCCAAGATGTAATCTATTTGATTATTAGCAAAATTGCTGTAGCGAGAATCCTGTTTTACCGTGTCATTATAAAGCTGTGCTAAGTAAGCAGTAGCACTAGTTACAGGAATTGAACCCCATTCAGCACGATGAGCAAAACCACCAGCAGTATATTTAATGTTGCTGTTGCCATTGACCCAGTTATTTAACCAGCCTTCTACCTGACCTTTAAAGAAAGGATCTTTACTTTCTTGAGCCAAAATCACCGCAGCATCATAAGAATGCTCATCTGCTGCTGAAGACCAGTCTCCTAAACCACCAACTTTAGTTTTAAAGTAATTTTCCGCTTTATTCAGGTAAGACTTTTGGTTTGTAGCTTTGTATAACCAGGCAGCACCAGAAGCTAACTCATCTCCAAAGCCACCCCAGCTAGTATAAAAAGGATTAGCCGCAGGTACTGAATTTGAATATTTGCCCTGATAAGTTTCGGCAAACTCATATAGCTGCTTGGCGTTTTTGAGTAATTTATCGGCATAGGCGTTATCTACACCACGAAACAGCATCGAAGCTGATGCTAAAGCACTAGAAGTCAAGGCAGCTACGTCAGTACCAGGATGAGCTGGGTCAATGGCAAAGGCTCTGCGGGTAGTGTGTTGTTCTACCGTCTCCGGCGCACCCCAATAACCATGATCGTTGGCAACACCACCTTCTCCGACCTGAACCCAGAGTTTGGAGGTTTTACCACCTTTAGTTTCATGTGCCTTGAGGAAGTAGTCTGTTCCCCATTTAACAGCCTCTCGGAGTTCGTCAAGCTGTCCTGAGCGTTTGTAAGCCTCGGTATACTCAACACCACCCCAAGCCAGCATATTGATTGAAGCTGCCATGGGTTGACCAAATTTGACGTGATCTCCTGCATCGAAATAACCACCTTCTAAGTCGCGACCAACGGTGCTACCGTCATGAACTGTAGCATCACCACGCCATTCGATGCGGTTGTCCGCTCCCAAGTCTCCAGAGCGATTGGCTTCCCAGAAGAGAAAGTTTTTTTGTAAAGCTTCACCATAAGCGAATTGACCCTTTTGTTGGACTGATTTACCTGGCTCATTGGGAATATTAACGGGAGTACTTGGGGCTGTTGGTTTGGGAGTAGATATTGGGTCGGGAGTAGATATTGGGTCAACCAAATTGCTGTTGAATTGAGGTGTCAAAGCTTTTTTTCCATTGTCATTAACAATGAAAATAGGCTTGATAGATTGTCCTTTGCTTAAATTTACCTGGTCGTTTTGACCGCTAATGGTGTAGCTACCGTTGCCGTTATTAATCATGTCTACACCATAAGCAGCCGATATGGTGTAAGGGAGTTTGAAATCTAGCTTCCAGTCATTAGCATTGGATTGAGCCTTTAAACCTAGCTCTAATTTGTAGCCACCATTCCAATCTTCTATTATTTGACCATCAACATTTAAAGCAGCAGTAGATTTGCTAGGAGTAGCTGGATTGCTCGCAGCATTGTCAAAAATGAATTTGGTTTTGATGGGTTTAGAATTACTTTTAGTGCCTTCATCAATAATTAAAATAACTTCGGTTTTATTACCTTTGTTTAAAGACTTATTCCAACTTGCACCCGAAATGTATATGTTATTTTTTTCTTGCTTTAATTCTGCACCATAAATTTGATCGATTTTATAACCTTGAGGAAGAGCAATACCCAAGTTCCAATCTTTAGCCAAAACTAATGCTTCAAGATCTAGAACTACTTTATGACCATCGCCCCAATCTTCTGTAATTGTAGATTTAAGATTAAAAGTGTTTTGATTTACTAATTTTGTGTTCATAGGAATTTTATAAAATTTTTCGGTGTTAAAACCTAATTTGATAATTTTGATAATTAATATCTGATGAAAGTATTGGAGATATTAATCTGAAATTGATAAAGAGCTTTATTTATTCTTTATTTGCTTACAAAACAACTTTATCTCTGCTTAATATCAAATATGAGTGAGACGAATACCTAAAGATATGTGATCTTGATCACAAGTTTTTATTATTGAATGAAGTAGTTAACAACGATTTATTTGAGCAAGAAGTTAATTAATTCTGACAACTGGGACAAAAATGAGCAGACCGCCCTCCTAGCCTGATCTTTTCAATAGAAGTACCACAAACGCGACAAGGTTCAGCTTTTCTGCCATAAACTAAAGCTGCATCACCGTAGTTGCCGCTGACTCCCAATAAGTTGAGAAAATCGCTAAAGGTAGTACCGCCTTGATCGATGGAAGTTTGTAAAACTTCAATAATTGAGTAGTGCAGAAGTTTTATTTGCTCGGTGGTTAAGTTGGCTGCCACTGTATCAGGTCTAATTCCGCTTTTGAATAAAGCTTCATCTGCATAGATATTACCGATACCCGCGACAATACTTTGATTTAAAAGAAAAGTTTTAATCAGACGGCGACGATTGTTTAATTTCTGAGTAAAGTACTCCAGAGAAAAGTCGGCAGAAAAAGGTTCAGGACCCAATTTCTGTAATCCTGTAATAATTGATTCAATTTCTAGGTGAGGCGGTACATACCAAACCTTACCAAAGGTGCGGGTGTCAACAAAACGTAACTCTTTATTTTGTGCAAACAACAGGCGAATACGAGTATGTTTTTGTAGAACTGAATCTTGCTGTACCCATAGTAGCTGTCCTGTCATACGCAGATGCACCCCAAGCCATCCAGCAGGTTGGGCAGAGTTGTTTTCTAGCTGTGCTAGGAGGTATTTACCCCGTCTTTGCCAACTGGCGATCGCCATTCCTGTGATTCCCTGGCAAAATTTTTCGCTCTCAGCAGGATAGGCTAAAGTTCTGGCTAATAAAACTTCGACCTCTTGAATTGGCTGTTTGACAGTTAATTTATTTAAGCCTCGGCGGACGGTTTCTACTTCTGGGAGTTCTGGCAAAGCGCAAGCTATTCCTCGATCAAAATGCAGTCAAGAATAGTTTATCAGTCTGGTGGAAATTAATGCTAAATCGCGCTTTTATCTTTAACAGAGGTTACTTCTTCAGCAAAACTTTGGAGAGGAGTAAATTCAAATGGACCCGCTACCGATCCCCAGATTAGCTTATCTGTTTCGGGATCTCGTCCTCGATCATAGCTAATCAACTTGTTGTTAGTTATCTCAAAGCTGTTGTCTAGATAAGTTGTTTTGCCTTGACGCTCGACAATACAGGCTTTACCTGGCTTTATTTCACCTTGGAAACTGCTGCCAGTCCAGGTCACGTCCATATCGCATCCCTCCATTTTCTCAATCAGATCCCCAGTCAAGGTATTCAATAAATCCAGATCCCGTGATGCACCAAAAAATTTCTCTTGTTCTTTTACTTTATAGTTTTCTAGTTCAAGGCGATCGCCTACCACTTTTAATTTAATTACTCGTAAACGATAGGGTTGATTAAGCATAAAATCGTAAGCCTGCTCTAAAAACAAGCTAGTGCCATCAAGTAAATCGTCTGGTAAAGGACGCATACAGACGCGAATATGGGCAAAAAATGGTGGATTAGCATAGGCTTGAGCTTGATTACTAAAGTCTGATGCCATCCAGCGGGCAAGAGTGGTTACATCTTGAGAATGAGTCATTTATGTATTTTTTGTATCTACAGAAAAATAAGTAAAACTTTTTTCTTATTTTAAAACTTTAAATTGATTCAAGTATTAATTATTGATACTCCCCAATGATCCCACCGCAATTTTCAGATCGAGTATAAAAAATACTTATATTATATATAAATTTATCTGTAGTAAAAGCTAAAAGTCAAGAATTGCTTAACTTAGGAATGATCCCCAAAAAGAAAATCAATCAACTGCATTCTTTGATACGAAAAAATCGTCAATTTATATTTTTATTTGTTAAGGTGTGTGAAGTGCTTAGATTATCTAAAAATTACTTTTCAAAGCCTCAGAATAATAAAGCAATTAGAGAAAAAACTCATATGCTACTGTCTACTTGTTTTAAGCCACTGAACTGATTGTAAATTGAACCTGGAATCAAAAAATTTAGTATTTGATTTAACAAGCATTTTTGTATATACAAACATTCAAGAATGATAGAACGCATAAAAAGCTTGATTTAAAGCCATGTAAGTAAATAAAAATTGATTTTATGGCTAACCAAAAAATAAAGCTAGATTCAAAAAAAAGCTTTGATCTTTACTTACTTAATAATGAACTGACTTACCGATCTATATATAGCTAACTTTGACAAGTTAGTTGATATTGTACGAAGTATAAAGAGAGGATTTAAACGATGAATGTCAAAGGAAAAACAGCTTTGATTACAGGTGCTTCTCGTGGTATTGGAAAGGCGATCGCCTTAGAATTTGCTCACCAAGGAATTAAGCATTTACTATTAGTAGCCAGGGATCGCCAAAAACTAGCAGATGTTGCTCAAGAAATAGAAGCAAAGGGCGTAAAAGTTACTACCTTATCTGTAGATCTATCTCAGTCATCTGCAATTAATATTGCGATCGCTCAAGCATGGCGCACTCATAGACCAATTCATTTACTAGTTAACTGTGCAGGAGTAGCTCATCAAGCACCCTTTTTAGAAACAAAACTGCCCAAAGTTGAAGAAGAGATTACTACTAACTTGCTGGGTATGATGACCATCACTCGTCTGTTGGCAAAACGTATGGCAAGACAAAAAGAAGGCACAATCGTTAATGTTTCAAGCCTCATGGGGAAAGTAGCAGCCCCTACCATGTCAACTTATTCGGCAACCAAGTTTGCAATTGTTGGTTTTACTCAGGCTTTGCGAAGTGAATTAGCTAGTCATAATATCCAGGTTGTTACCCTGTTACCAACCCTAACCGATACTGATATGGCGCGGGGTCTTAAGCTGTTTCGCTGGGTCATGCCTATGACACCCGAAAAGGTAGCTCAAGCTTTAGTTTCAGGACTATATAATAATTCAGGTGAGATTTTGGTAGGATGGCAAAGTTATCTTGCAACATGGTGTCAACGCATCTTCCCGCAATTGTTTCAGAGGCTTATGAGGTTATCTGCACCAAGTATGTAAATATCGCAGTACGGCAATCGGTGAGGACAGAAAAGTTAGTAGCTCAAAAGTAGCAAGTAGCAAGTAGCAAGTAGCAAGTAGCAAGTAGCAATAAGGAATTTAACAATTTAGCAATTTTAAAAGCGTCCTAAACATCTCAAGTAATACTATATCTGTGCGACATCAAATTTACTTTCGATAATCAGGTAAAAGATAAAAAGAAGATCCAGATTAAAATGCACAGTCGCTAGGTAGAGGTTCAACAGACTTTAACTTTGCAGCAAAATCTTGGGGTAAAGTGACTTTAGAAAAACCTGACTTTATCGACCCCTGTTGTGCTATAGAACTATAACCATCAGTAGACATATGTACTCTGACAATTACTTTTTGTTCGGGATCCACTGCTACTATTCCTCCTGTACGTTCAAAAGGTTGTTCATCTACATGACTGTGTAACAAGACTCGACGGTACAGCAATTTTCCTTCTGGAGTAATTACTTCCCACCAGTCAGCATAGCGATCGCAACCAGTATCGGGACTTTTAACTGTAACGGCAAAAGTATAGTTATTAGCTTCGCCTGTAGCTTTGATATTTGTTACTTGAGCGGTTGAATTATTTTCAGTCATGGCTACAACAGGTTTTGTAGAGACTACTTTAGGTTCTTTAATGCTCGAACATCCGCCTATAATGATACTTAAAGCTAAAACTAGAAAAATTTTGCTCACATCAAATACCTGATTACATTAGGGTTATAAAGAAAATACGTTAAACATCAATCAATAGCTATTTATATAGATTGTTAAACAATTTTAGTGTGGCTTAAATCTCTTAGCAATCAAGCAAAGTAGAATCTACATTGTTACCTGCAGCAGTTTTTTATTATGTAGACCACACACTAATCCATATAGGGAATAGGGAATGGGTTTTACTCAACTAAATTCGGCTGTAAGCGTGTATTTTTAAACAAAATTTTATTCAGCTTAAAGTTTTTTTCAATGTTAACCAACTTTTCAGAAGATGGATATTTGCGAACAAGATGATTATGTCATTAAACGATTTTACTAATTCGGCTTTAGGGCTGGATGCTCAACAATTAAATATCTGGCAGATGGGATTGAGGGCAGCAGTAATCTATATAGCTGCATTGATCATGGTTAGGCTATCAGGCGATCGCCGTTTCATTGGCAAATACGCTGCTTTTGATGTAATTCTTAGCATTATTTTTGGTTCTACCTTGAGTCGGGCTATTAATTAATGGTGCTTCTAATTTTTTTGAGACCATTTTTGCTGGATTTGTTTTAGTGGGGATGCATTGGTTATTCTCGACTATTTCTTTTCATTCCACACAGTTAGAGAGAAAAATAAAAGGAAAGTCACGAGTTTTAATTAAAGATGGTCGGCTGTGCCACAAAGCAATGCAAACTTCTCATATTACCAAACAAGACTTAGAATCTAATTTACGTCTTAAATGTCAAATAGATAGATTAGAGCAGGTAAAAGGTGCTTGTTTAGAAAGGAATGGTGATATTAGTTTTAGTTTAAAAGCAGAATTTACAGGCGATCGAGACAATTAACGGTGAGCAACTAACAACGATCGTTGTCATTTTCGATTAATAAGAGATTTGATCGGCAAAGAGAACAATAACAATACAGAGATAATTTCTAAGCGTCCCATCCACATTAGAAAAATTAGCGTCAGCTTACCCAACCAGGGTAAATCGGGATGGCTGATACCAGTAGATAGACCTACACCACTTGTTGCCGAAGCAACTTCAAAAATCACGTCAACTAAATTGTAGGTAGGTAACTTTAAATATTGCAGTATAAAAACGCCAATAATTGATATACTCAACCACAAAATAGCCAAAACCGCAGCTGCGTCTACACGGCGATCGGCTTCTTGTTCTTTTAAAAGCTTTCCATCAAGCTCATAACGCATCATTTCGTGGGGTAACAAGGCAATACGTCGAAAACGCCAAACAATAGCTTTAAACAGAATTACCAAACGACTTAGTTTGATTCCTCCTGCTGTTGAACCTGCTGCGCCGCCAATCGCCATCGCTAAAGCCATCAGTAATTTTGCCCCCTCATCCCAAGATTTGACTGAAACTGTATTAAAGCCACAAGTACCCAAAGCCGAAGACCATTGGAATAGGGTATCGATAAAGGTAACATCTCTATTTGCTAAGTAGTGCATACCCGAAAGTAGTAAAGTTCCGATTGGCAGTAAAATCCATAATGCCTGATGCTGATTATCCGACCAAAAGGCAGACAGTTTACGGTAGCGCAAAAATTGATAGTGAACCGAAAAACTAATTGCACCCAAAGTCATAACGACAATAACTGCTAATTTAACTGCAATTCCATAATCACCGATGCTATTGTCGCGCACGCTAAAACCGCCTGTAGAAATAGCCGTCATGCTATGATTTAGGGCTTCCCACCAAGTCATGCCAACGATACGAAATAAAAAAATACTGCCGATGGTGTAAGCCAGATAAATCCACCAGATACGTTTAACTGTCTTACCAACAGTTAAACCAATTCTTTGACTTCTACCCTCGGCATTGTAAAGCTGATAAGGTTCGGTAGTTGGTTCGAGCAAAGATATTACCAAAACAATTACCCCCACACCACCTACCCACTCTATGAACGATCGCCACCACTGGAGAGTATGAGGTAATTCACTGTAATTGAATGCCATTGATAGTCCTGTACTGGTAAAGCCAGAAAAAGATTCAAAAATACAGTTCCAAGGATTTTGAAACTGCAAAATAGTCGTAGACAAATCAGGGGCAAGATCGGCAGCGTTAGCCGTCATCCAGATCGGAATTGAGCCAAATAAAGGTACGATAAACCAGCCTAAAGCAGCGGTTGCCATAACATAGGGAATACGATTGCTAGTTTTAGACTTAGTTTGACGAAATAGTAATTGACCAATCGCAATAGATATAAACGCACAGGTAAGTAAAGGAACAAGAACATAGGTTTCATTGGCTAGCAAACACACAGGTAGAGAAATTAATGCCATAATTCCTGGTACGTGCAAGAACAAACCAATATCTCGTAAAAAGGTTCTCATGCTAAATCCAGATATATCATTTGTTAGGGCGATCGCCTTATTCTTTTGTGTCTACAAAGCTGTATAATTTTTGGGCTATCAATCTTTCAGGATCGCTGAGAACTTGAAAACCCAAATTTTCAAACACAGTGCAATGCTTTTTTTCTTGCAGTAAAGTAATTAAGTTTTTGACGTTATGATTTTTGCCTAAAATCATTGCCATCAAATTAACTGAATCGTCTCTTGTCGTAGCAATAATTGCATCAGCATGATCTACATCTGCTTCGTCAAGAACGCCACCTTCAGCAATATCAGCATGAAATACCTGCACGTCAAACTCTTGCATAATTTCCCTAGCGCGATCGGTTTGTTTTTCGATTACAGCAATTTTGTGTCCTTGCTCTTGGGCAGTTGCAATTAGCTGTTTGGTCACAGCACCCGCGCCAACTATAATTAGATACATACTTTATTTATCTCTTTTAAAAAATTATTCTTAGTAATTAATAATATTAAATACTTTTTAATTTTTGATAACAAGTTTACAGCAATTAACTAAAATAAATTAAACTTTCAATTTAATATATATTTTATTACCAACTTGCTCATATACCTAAAGACATAATTTTAGAGAAATTGACAGCTTTTTGCTTATGGTTTGCTAATAAAAGGTATAAATCATCTATAAAGCGACCGCTTTATAGCCATAATTAGCAATTTATTTTAAAAATATGCAGATGAAATATAGAATAAATTGCTATATTTTTTCGATTATGGTGTTTTTTATTGTCCAATTAAAGGTACTTTTACAGATAGTAAATACCATTACTCTTGACGACAAATTGTTCGATATTATATCAATTTAAGAACTATCTTTTACTGATTAGGATGAAAGTAATTATAAATTTCCTGTGCCAAACTTTGACCGATCCCTGAAACCTCAGTTAGCTTTTCTACTGATGCCTCGCGGATATAGTCAATTGAGTGAAAATGAGCCAGAAGCTGCTTTTGACGATTAAACCCCAAGCCTGGAATTTCTTCTAAGCGCGATCGCCTACTGCTTTTTAAACGTTGCTGACGATGAAAGCTGACAGCGAAACGATGGGACTCATCCCGCACCCTTCTGAGTAACTGTACTCCAGATTGTTCTGCATCCGTATCTAATGGTTTCGTTTCTCCTGGTAAAAATATTTCTTCTCTTTTTTTGGCTAAACTAACTACTTTGACGGCTTCTAAAAGATTCATATCTTGCAATACCTTAACTACAGAAGATAATTGTCCCTTGCCTCCGTCAATCATCACCACATCAGGAAAATCTCGATCTTTCCCAACCCCCCTTGATAAAGGAGGATTCTTAGCATACTTGCGAAAGCGACGACCAATTACCTCTGCCATGCTGGCAAAATCATCAGAACGTCCAATTCTGACATCGGGATTTTTGATTTTGTAATGACGATAATGTTGTTTGGCGGGTACACCATCGACAAAAACAACTTGAGAAGCTACTGCATTCGATCCCTGGATGTGAGAAATATCATAACCCTCAATGCGTTTAGGTAGTTCGGGTAAATCAAGAACAGTTGCTAAATCTTGTAAAGCCCGATCGTTGCGATCGCTTACTCGTTGAGTTCGTTCTAATTCATAGTTGGCGTTGCGTTCCACCATTTCAATTAGTTCAGCTTTGACCTGTCTTTGGGGGTTAACTAAACTAACTTTTTTGACTTTTTGATTAGTCAACCATTCTGTGAGCATTTCTCCTTCGGGTAATTCATGCTGTACTAAAATTTCGGTAGGAATTTCCACTGCTTCTACAGTAGTGTAATGTTCTTCTAATACCCGCTGTAAAATTGCCCCAGGCGTACCCGATCTCGCATCGGCAAAAAAGCCTAAGCGTCCGACTAATTTACCTGCGCGAATCTGGAATAATTGAATACAGCAGTGTTTATCGTCAGCAGCTAAAGCGATCGCATCACGGGAAACGGTATCATCAGGCAAAGACACTTTCTGATCGGCAGTAAGATTCTGTAAAGCTTTAATCTGATCCCGTAGTTGAGCAGCCCTTTCAAAGTCTAATCTCTCTACCGCCTTTTCCATCTGCGACGATATAGTATCAACTAGTTCATCATTCCTTCCCTGGAAGACCATCGCCACTTTTTGAACGATCTTTTTATATTCTTCAGGAGTAATCAAGGACTGGCACACTCCAGGACATCTACCCATATCGTAATTGAGACAGGGACGATCTTTAAACAAAGGCTGGCGACGCTGACGCAGCGGAAACACACGCTTAATGATATGCAGAGTGTAGCGCAGTAAACGAGTATCTACATAGGGACCATAATAGCGATCGCGCTGTTTAGTTGCTCGACGTTTACGGGTAATAAAAATGCGCGGATAATCTTCTGACCAGGTAATGCACACATAAGGATATTTTTTATCATCCTTGAGCAATACATTATAGTAAGGCTGATGTTTTTTAACTAAGTTAGCTTCCAATGCCAAAGCTTCTGCTTCGGTGTCGGTAACAATAAACTCAATTTCTGTTACCTGACGTACCATCATGGCAATTCTGTCACTCAGCTTTTGAGAGTCACGAAAATAAGAACGAATTCGCGATCGCAATTTCTTGGATTTGCCAATATACAAAATATCTCCATTTTCGCTACGCATAAAATACACCCCAGGTTCGGGGGGTATTTCCTTAAGACGAGCTTCAAGGCGAGCGGGTTGTTTAAGTAATGGTCTATTCTCAATCAATGCAGTCATAGGTTTAAATTATTCCCTATGATTATGATAGAAAGTTTTCGCTCGATCTAGCCTGTGAATATTTCGGTTAAATCAACTTACTTATTCAAAGATTATCTTGAGATTTTGAAATTAAAATTTGCGATCGCTAAACTAGACTACAAAACTTACTGATAAACTAAATAAATAACTTGTGTCATTTTGCAGTTAATTCTATGTCTGCCAGCATGTTATCTCGTTACGTAACTCGAAATCCAGAGATTTTGAACGGAGAGCCAATTATTGTAGGCACTCGGACATCTGTTCGCGCCATTGTTGGTTTGTGGCAATTGGGGATCATGCCAGAAGAAATTTTCAATCATTTGCCCCACTTAACCTTGGCACAAGTTTTTGATGCTTTGAGTTTTTATCTAGATTATCAGACAGAGATCGACGAATATATTGAGCGCAACCAGGTACCTAATGAACTAGTTCATCCTGCTGTAAAATCTGTTTTAAGCGAACAGTAGGTGTGTTTGCTTTACTCTATACCGATGAGGATATGTCGGCTTTGGTGGCTATACTTTTAAAATCTCGTGGTTTAGATGTCACAACTGTTCCTAAACAGTCAACTTTAGGTAAAACTGATCGAGAGCAATTAGAATTTGCGACTTCTTTGGATAGATGTCTCATAACTCATAATCGCCTAGAATTTGAGCGATTACACCTTCAGTATATTCAAGAAAATAAACAACATTCTGGGATTATTATTGTTCCTCAGAAAAACGCTTATGAATTAGCTAAACGCATCAGTATTTTAGTTAGAGCATTGGCAATTGATCGAATAAAAAACCAGTTATTATACGCTTGATTCGTGGCGATCGCTGTTTACTATAGTCAGTTTTATTCTTAGAAGATTTTGGAATTATATTATTCTTAATTTTGAAAAGGAAAAATCGCCTTTCCCATCTATACGTATAAAGATAATAATAAATTAGAAACATTACCATTTAACTTGCGATCGCTCTTTAGCCACTTGATGATAGACTTCAATCGTCTGCTTTGCTAGATCATCCCAGCTAAAACGCTTGGCTATAGATCTATAGGCGTTTTCGACTAAGTACTGAGAATGAGCGGGATTGTTTAGCACTTCTAAAATGCCCCAGGTTAGAGAATTAACATCATTGGCTTGAGTAACAATACCTGTATAATTGTGCTGCACTACTTCTGGTAGACCACCAGTATTAGAAACCACCACAGGCACACGAGCAGCAAAGCTTTCTAATGCAACAATGCCAAAAGGTTCGTACAAACTAGGGAAAACTGCACAATCAGCAATTGTCTGAAACTTATCTAAATCAGTATCAGACATAAACCCTGTAAAGTAACATCGATCCCAAATACCTAAATAGCTAGCTTGATATTTAAGGTGACTTGTATTTCCGCCACCGATAATTATAAATTTTACATTGTTGGCTAGTTCAAAGAGTATTTTTGGTGCAGCGTTAAGCAAGACGGAAACGCCTTTTTCATAGGTCATGCGCCCTACATAATAGACAATTTTTTCTCGATCGTTGGCAAAGCGACGACGAAACTTTACTCGATCGAATTCGTAATTATGATGCTTTTTTTCAGGGCGAATGCCATTATAAACTACATCAAGTTTATCTTCAGGAGATTGGAATACACGCTGAATTTCCTGGCGCATATACTCACTACAGACGATAACTCGCCAGGCTTCGTGTGCCAGTAGTTTTTCTTTGCCGTTAATATAATGTTGCTTTACTGTATGGATACCGTTATAGCGTCCATATTCTGTGGCGTGGATCGTTGCCACAATCGGAATTTTAAAGTTATTCTTAAGAGCGATCGCTGCATCTCCTACTAACCAATCATGAGCATGGATTAAATCAAAATCTCCATGTTTAGTTAATAGCTCTCCCCCAATACAACCCATGCTGTCGTTCATGTTGGCAACCCAATGAAAAAAATCATTGCCGTGGGCAACATGACAACGATACAGATGAATACCCTCAACTATTTCGTATCTGGGAGTAGAACCAAATTCAATGGTAATGAGGTGAATTTCGTGTCCTAGCTTAATTACTTCTGGATATAGTTCTGCTACATGACGAGCGATCCCCCCAACTATACGAGGAGGGAATTCCCAAGCTAGCACTAAAATCTTCATCTTTTTGCTTCCTCACGCGATCGCATAGTGAATAGAATATAGCTTTATCTAACTTATGCCTTTAACTGGCTTTTTAAAATTTACTTTAAATTTCTTTTAATTCTAAAAATGTTATTTAATTTTTGTACATAATAATAGTCAATAGATTTATGATTATCATCCTTATTTTTGAACAAAATGTAGTATAGTAACGGTTTGTTTTTTCCGTCCCAGCTAGTTGTTACAGTTATAGGTTAACTTCTGTAGAAACGCCAAGTGTTCCCCCTAGAACAACTTAACAATAGTCACAGATTACTCCGCCCTAAACGGACGGAGCCTGCTGTGACCGTTGGTCAAAAATAGAAAAGCATAAAGCAACCTACCTAAGAAAATTTTCTTCTTAGGTAGATTGCTTTAATAAGCCTGATAGTAACCAGATTCAAAATATGATGATATTATTTGTTGACAGCAATAACACTATCGAGTGGTCGATAAATTTTTAATCAGCTAGATTCTGATTAGCATTATCTATGTCTAAACGGCTGTCGTCGCGCTCTTCTAACTTTTCTTTTAAACCCAGAGTTTCGCGATCGTCCATTTCTAAGCCAGCTTGCTCACCTAGCTTGTCAACGTCATTCATCTCATTGACCTCATTGACCTCAGTAATAGGATCTGTCTGAGCAAACTTTTCTGCACCAGTATTCATATTTTCCTCTTTGTGAGAATGTAATTTCTATATACCAACCAAGACTTAAGCAATGATATTGATTTTGTCTCTCTGCCCCATCTTAAAGGGGCAGATGAGCAAGTCCTACCAACACTAGATATATAGCAATTAATAAAAATAATTGACTATAAAAAGTTTATCGGTTGGTTAATGACATCAATTGGGAATCTACTGCGCTAACATAAGAATCATCTTCCATTGCTTTGGGAGATAGTTCTCCAGAATCAATACCTGCCTTGATTATGTCGTCAGCAGTTACCTTGCCTGTCTCGTAGTCGCTGATCAATACTTGATAGCCATCAATGCCCTGTTTCTCAAAATCACCTCTGTAGGCGGAACTTACTAAGTTAAATGCCTCAGTGCGACGTACATCAGAACCCATCATCATGCCACCAGATTGCATATTGCTAGGCTGCATATTGCCAGGCTGCATATCTCCAGATTGAGCTTCGTCTAACGTTTCTTGTGTACGAGTCTCTGGTGGTTCAGCACCCTGGGGTTTTTCCATCCCCATACCTTCGCCCTGATTCATTTGACCTTGTTTCATCTGATCTTGTTTCATTTCCATCGAATCCATCTCAGATTGAGAAGCATCAGCTGGAGATTCAGGTTGGGTTAGGTCTTCATATTTTTCAACTCTAGTATTGTCAGGCTCAGTTGGCGTTTGAGCGATCGCTTTGGGAATAGCAAATGCAGTAGAAAATAATAATAATAAGCTACCAATAGTTAGTTTGTTCATTGTTAAGAATGTCCTTAATTTGTCTACGTTATTTTTAATAAACTCAATAAATCAATCAAGATGTAAAGAGTTTTGATGGATAATCTCTAAAATATTCACAACTTTGAGTGATCGTCAAGCTGCTAAACTGTATTTTTCTAAGATATGCTCTAAGTAGATAGTAAATAAAAGTAATGCTCTTAGCCTCTGCTAAAGGTTACTATCTACCAGAAAATAATCCGAGCAAGAATTATTGGGCTGTGGCCGATCTGCCTTCTGTCGCGCCTGAAATTGCCTTCCAGCCTGCCAAGCCACCCTGCAACTGAGATACGCTTTCAAAACCAGCTTGACGTAAGTTGTCTGCTGCTTCGGCTGCCTCTTGATCTGTATTGCTGTAAATATAAACTTCGCGGTTTTTGGGAAGACTATCCACTTCTTCAACCAGCATCGAACCTGTTATGCGCTCATCGAGATAAGATTCGCGATCGCGCGCGTCAATGATAGTTAAACCTGGTTCACCCCATTGAAGGCGTTCTTTAAGAGACTGTGCGCTAGCTTTTGGCGTAGCTTCAGGAGGTGTAGGAATTACTTCGCTTAGCTTCTCCTTAGCATTGGAAATTACTTCTGCTTCTGCTTTTTGTTCAGACATAAAATTAATTTTTATTTCTGTAAATTACGTTACTACTTTTTATTAAGCCAAAAATTTGCCAGAAAACACTCCATCAAAAGCCATAGTTTTTGCAGATGGCTAATTTTTAAAAATATTACTTTAGATTCATATATTTATGATTATTTTTCATTAACGTTTTTACAGAATGTCGAAAATATAAGTTGACGCTCGTATTAGTAATCTACTTAATTAACGGCATCAAAATTAGCCCTCGCTTTCGTTTTCCGTGCTTCTTCTAACAGCAACTTTGTTACTGGCGCACTCTATGACGTAACAGACGGGCAATTACCCGCATAAATGATTAACAAAAACAAACTCGCGCATTCCCTCACCTTCGTTGGCTTAAGGATGCGGAGTCACTCGTCAACTAACAACCAACAACTAACAAAACTTATGACTATTTCTGCCGATCAAATTCCCGCTCAATCTCAAGATAATCAACCAGCCCACGAGTCGGAGATGACTCCCAAACCAATATACGATCGCGATAGCTACAAAGGCAGCGATAAACTCAAGAGAAAAGTTGCCCTAATTACTGGTGGCGATAGTGGTATCGGTCGTTCTGTAGCCGTACTCTATGCTAAAGAAGGTGCTGATGTTGCTATTGTTTACCTCGACGAGCATGAGGATGCCAAAAAAACTAAAGAACTAGTAGAAGCCGAAGGTCAAAAATGTTTACTAATTCCTGGTGATATTAGTGGCGAACAATTCTGCGCTGAAGCAGTGCAAAAAACCGTTGACGAACTAGGCAAGCTAGATATCTTGATTAACAATGCTGCCGAACAGTACATGGAAAATCCTGAAACACTCGAAGATATCGACTCGGCGCGTCTGGGCAGTATCTTCAGTACTAATATCTTTGCTATGTTCTATTTTTGCAAAGCAGCCATACCTCACTTAAAAGAAGGTAGTGCAATTATTAACACCACCTCAATTAATGCTTATAAGGGCAATGCACCTTTACTTAGCTATTCTACTACCAAAGGGGCAATCTTAGCCTTTACTCGCTCTTTGTCCCAATCTTTGCTTGAAAAAGGCATTCGCGTTAATGGTGTTGCTCCTGGACCAATTTGGACTCCTTTTATTCCTGATGCCTTCCCTGCCGAAAAAGTAGAAGGATTTGGCAAACAAGTACCAATGAAACGCCCAGGTCAACCTGTTGAGGTTGCAACTAGCTTTGTTTTCTTGGCTTCGGAAGATTCTTCTTACTTTGCAGGACAAGTATTACATCCTAATGGTGGCGCGGTAGTTAACGCTTAAAACCTTTATCTTACAGGCGGGCAATTGTCCGCCTCAATAATGTGTGTCTAAATGATTAAAAATCTAATCTTAGAAAATAAACAAACATTAAAAGGAGTATTCGCCGTTTGTATGATTGTGGCAGGAACTACTCATTTTATTGCCCCCGATACTTACGTCAAGATTGTGCCACCGCAGCTACCCTATCCCGAAGCTATTGTCTATATCAGTGGTTTTTTTGAAATCTTAGGCGGTATTGGTTTATTAGTTCCCTTTGTTAGTCAAGCTGCTGCTTGGGGTTTGGTATTGCTGCTGATTGCTGTCTATCCAGCTAATATAAATATGGCGGTTAACAATATCCATCTAGATAATGTTCCTGATGGTAATTGGTTTCAAGCAATTAGACTCCCGTTTCAGTTTGTGCTTGTTGCTTGGGCATATTGGTATACAAGATCGGATGCCAAAAGCGATGTCTATAACTAGATCGACGATCGCCTTTGAAGATAAACTCTAGTTTTACTCTGCACCAACCATTTCTCCAATTTGAACTAACTCTACCAAATTTCCTTCAGGATCTCTAACTAAAGCTAACTTTACTCCCAAATCAGCAAAGTTCCAAGGTACAGAGACAATTTCTACATTTTTACTCTCTAAATACCTAAAGGCTTCATCTATGTCCTTGACTCCGAAACTTAAAGCGATCGCATCACCTTTTTGTTCAAAAGAAACAGGAGTTCGGCTGCCAAAGTATTCTTTCAGCTTGCTACGACAAATGATAGTTAATTTGGTTGCCCCATTGGTAAATTCAGCATAGCGATCGACCTTGGAAATAAAAACAACCTCTAGCCCCAACACATCTCGATAAAACTGCAGGCAAGTATCATAATCGTTGGCAAACAGTCTGGTATAGGAAAAATTGAATTTCATTTGTTTAATTCTCGAATAAAGGCTAATGCAGTCTTGTAACTGATAGATTTGTTGCACAGATTATAGTTAATTACCTTATCAGAAGGTAAAAAGTAAAAAGCGTTAGTAGTTTATTTATGCAAGAAGTTTAATATTTAATAGTGAATAACTTTTTTATTTTAAAAGTTTCTGACTACTTATACCATTTCTCAAAAGTAACAAAAGACTTCCTTCTGGTTGGTCAAAGGAGAAAGGGGAAGGGTCAAAGTTTTGTAGATCAGGCCTTTTCTCCTTTACCTTTAACCCGCAGGCAAGCACCCTTACCCATCTTAAGTATCTATCTAGCTATTTACGAGAAATGGTATTATCTTATCTTTTAGCCAAACTAAGCTAAAAAGAGTTTATCAAACTTGTGCCAATTTAATGTATGCTGCCCCCACCAAACCCCAGACGCAGAAAACGTATTACTAAACATAAACCTATATCTAGTCATCGTGCTGCTAAATTCCCAATCAACTTTCTTGATGGACGCTTTGACATTCCTGGTATAGATAGCTGGCACAGTCATTGGCGAGAGCCTTATTATCTAATGCTGACTGTACCCTGGTGGGTATTTTTTTTATTAACTGCGATCGCCTACTGTGGAGTTAATACCCTTTTTGCTCTAGGTTATCTATGGGGAAAAAACTGTATTGCCAACGCCGATCCTAACTCATTTAGTGATGCTTTTTTCTTTAGCGTCCAAACATTAGCCTCTCTTGGTTATGGAGAAATGTATCCTAATACATTTTATGCAAATGTATTAGTAACCATAGAAGTTTGGATGGGAATTATTAGCATTGCCGTAATGACAGGATTGGTTTTTGCTAAATTTTCCCAACCTACCGCTAGGGTGATATTTAGCAAAGTAGCCACTGTCAATATTCATAATGGTATACCTACTCTAGCGATGAGGGCTGCTAACCAACGACATAATAAAATATTAGAGGCTCAAGTTCGTGTTTATTTGATGCGAGATGAAATAACTTCCGAAGGGGAATTTATGCGTCGGTTTTATTTATTAAAGTTGCTGAGAAATCAAACTCCAAGGTTTACCCTAAGCTGGACTATTATGCACCCAATTGATGAAACCAGTCCTTTATGGCAAGCCACTCCAGAATCTTTAGCCAAAACCAGATCGATGCTGATTATTTCTTTCAATGGAATTGATGAAACCGTCTATCAATCGCTTCATACAACTCATACCTATAGTGCTAATGAGATTTTATGGAATCATAGTTTTGTAAATATTTTCCATGAAATTGAAGGACAACGTTATATAGATTTCCAATATTTTCATCAGACAGAGCGAATTAGTCAATAGACTTTTTGCACAAATTGTAGTTAATAATTCTGGGGTTACGGTACTAAAACTTATTCCCTAACAGCATTACGTTTCTAGCTATTGAACTAATCATTGATAACCTGCTGACACTAAAAAATTTAGCAATTTTAAAGCCAATTGCAAAAAGGTTAAGAACTTTGGTAGCTGTTGATAACCTGCGAGATCCTATCGCCCTGTAAAATTAAGATAATATTTCCCTAACATTTGCTGCATTTTGGTAAAGCAGCAGACTATGCCTTACTTAATCGCAGTAATACAGTTAGGAAGATGCAATTTAAATCAATCCTTATCAAAGCCCCACTTCTCAGATATCTTTATGAACATTAATACTGTCTCCACAACTCCTTTTGCGGATCAAAAGCCTGGAACATCAGGATTACGTAAGTCTGTCCAAGCTTTTCAACAGGCTCACTATTTAGAAAATTTTGTGCAATCAATTTTTAATTCTTTAGATGATTGTGAAGGACAAACAATAGTTTTGGGTGGCGATGGTCGTTATTACAATCGTGAGGCAATCCAAATCATCTTAAAAATGGCTGCTGCCAACGGAATTGGGCGCATTTTAGTAGGGAAAGCAGGGATAATGTCTACTCCTGCCGCTTCGGCAATTATTCGCCAGTACAAAGCTTA
This sequence comes from Waterburya sp., assembly GCA_965218345.1. Lineage (GTDB taxonomy): Bacteria > Cyanobacteriota > Cyanobacteriia > Cyanobacteriales > Xenococcaceae > Waterburya. The sequence continues at coordinate 575,709 of CBDCKS010000002.1, read as the reverse complement.
TGGCGGTATTATTCTTTCTGCTAGCCATAATCCAGGTGGTCCGAAGGGAGATTTTGGCATTAAGTACAACATTACCAGCGGAGGTCCTGCTCCAGAAAAGGTAACAGAGGCAATTTTTGAACATTCTAAAAAGATTGACAGCTATAAGATCTTAGAAGCGGATGATATTAATATAAATAAACTAACGGTGACTCGCTTGGGAGAAATGAGCGTCGAAGTTATCGACCCAGTTGAGCCTTATGCTCGTCTGATGGAGTCGTTATTTGATTTTGATCGCATTCGTCAGCTAATTAAAAATGACTTTAGAATGTGTATTGATTCGATGCACGCCGTTACAGGAACTTATGCCAAAGATATCTTTGAAAAACGTCTTGGTGCAGAGTCAGGAACAGTGTTAAACGGCGTTCCCTTAGAAGACTTTGGTGGTGGACATCCTGACCCCAATTTAGTTTATGCCCATGACCTAGTAGAGATCATGTTTAGTCCAGATGCCCCTGATTTTGGTGCTGCCTCCGACGGAGATGGCGATCGCAATATGATCTTAGGCAACAACTTTTTTGTAACTCCTAGCGACAGTCTGGCGGTGTTAACAGCCAACGCCACTCTAGTTCCAGGATATAAAGATGGTTTATCTGGGGTTGCTCGCAGTATGCCTACCAGTGAAGCAGTAGACAGGGTAGCAGACAAGCTCAATATCAGTTGCTATGAGACTCCTACTGGCTGGAAGTTTTTTGGCAACTTACTAGACGCAAATAAGGCTACTCTTTGCGGAGAAGAAAGCTTTGGTACTGGTTCTAATCATGTCCGTGAAAAAGACGGACTATGGGCAGTATTATTCTGGTTAAATATTTTAGCCGTTAAAGGAGAATCTGTAGAAGCGATCATCAAAGATCACTGGAAAACCTATGGACGTAATTTTTATTCTCGTCACGACTATGAGGAAGTAGCCAAAGAACCCGCTACCGAACTTATGGAACGCTTACGAGGTATGGTAGACACTATGGCTGGCAAAAAGTTTGGCAGCTACGAAGTTAAGTATGCCGATGACTTTAGCTATAGCGATCCTGTAGATCACAGCGTCAGCAAAAATCAAGGCATTCGCATTGGCTTTAGCGATGGTTCGCGTATTGTCTTCCGTCTTTCTGGCACAGGAACAAAAGGAGCTACTTTAAGGCTATATGTCGAAAGTTATGAGCCTGATGCCAGTAAACATAATTTGGATACTCAAGAAGCTCTAAAACCTTTAATCGATCTAGCTCAGGAAATTGCTCAGATTAAGGAATATACTCAACGTGACGAACCTACCGTAATCACGTAATTGTTAGTAGGGGCGAACAGCCCTTCGGGTTCAACACTTCTTACGAAAGTTGCTCATGGGGGAAAGCCGCCGTCCCAAGACCGCACTTTCGCGCTTTTCTCAAGTCGACAAAGGACTTGTCCGCATGTGACCCGTCCAACGAAAGTGTCTCACCGTTCGCCCCTACTTCATTTCCACAAGCTCGACCAAATCTTCTATCTGTTTAATCTGACTATTGCCAGCCAAATAACCAATACCACGATGAAGATGTAAAGTAAACTGCTGTTTCAACGTATCGGCATCTGTTTTCAAGCCATCTTGATGACATCTTTGTTTTAAGGCAATTAATAAAATATCTGCTATTTCTCCGCCAAAAACATTCCAGGCTATTTCTACTTTACTATCAGTTTTAATTGGCACAGGAGAAGGAACGCTTGGTTCAGCCAAAGAACGGCAAAAAGCCCAACGACAAAGGATATTCCACTGTTTTATTTTCGTACTGCGCTTTAGTTTGACTAGCTGATCTTCGGCACTTATAGAAATGCGAACTCTCTCGATAGGATTATCCATTTTTGATTAATGTACGGGCGAACGGCCGTTCGCCCCTAACCGATTATTTATTCTGATACAGGCTGCGAGGATCTAAAGCATCGCGTAAACCGTCTCCTAATAAATTAAACGCTAAAACGGTCAAAATAATTAATAGTGCAGGAGGGATAATTAACCAAGGTTGCAATACCAAAATAGAAGCATTGGTAGCAGAAGACAACAAGTTACCCCAGCTAGGATCTTTTGATTGAATACCTAAACCAATCAAGCTGAGAGTTGCTTCGGCAATGATAAAACCAGGTACAGCTAAAGTTGCAGAAATAATGATATAGGTGGCTGTCTGGGGTAAGATGTGGCGCACAATAATGTAAATAGGATTAGCACCCATGGCATTTGCTGCTTGCACAAATTCTTGTTCTTTGATAGATAAAACTTGCCCTCTAATTACTCGCGCCAAACCAGACCAACTAATAAAAGAAGTAATCAGGACAATAAGTAAGAAAGTTTGCGCGCTGCTCAAACCAGGAGGCAAGACAGATGCTAAGGCAATCAACAGGTAAATTCCTGGAATGGTCATTAAAACTTCTACCATTCGCATCGCAACTGCATCAATCCAGCCTCCGAAATAGCCTGAGATTCCACCTATTAGCATTCCTAGAGGATAAGAAATAGCAATCCCTGCAAGTCCAATAAATAAGCTAATTCTGCCCCCAAACAAAAGACGACTAAATAAATCTCTCCCCTGTTCATCAGTGCCGAGTAGATTAATTCGAGCTTTATTAAATGTACCAAAAAGATGTCGATTTAGAGAAATGCCAGGGAATATAGTAACTGGCTCAAATTTGGGGGGTAGTGGTAAAGAAATTTCCAAGAAATTATAGGAATTACCTTTGACCAAAAAACCTATAGGGGAAGGCTTTTTTTTATTGATGATTAAAAGGCGATCGCCTGTGTTAATATCAGTTACTCCCTGAGTTGTCGGATAAACAAAAGGAACAGTCAGTTTTCCTGCCTGGTTGCGCCAATGTATTGCCGTAGGTGGCAAAAGTGAACCTTCAACCTGAGAATCATAAGGCGAATAAGGTGCAATAAAATCGGCAAATATAGCAGAAAGATAAAAGATAATTAAAATAATCGCTCCCAAACGTGCCAGCGTGTTTTTCTGAAGCTTTTGCCACCAGTTCATAAGCTTTGCAAGTTATTTTGTATTTCGTTGTTTGTAGTTTGTAGTCAAAGAAAATTACCTACTAAAAGCTAAATGATAAATAAAATGAACCATTACCTATAAATATTTGTAAAAATTGTCTTTGCCCTCATCCCTCATCCCTTATTTCCACTGGACTCACTTTTGCTTTATATAACAATTTATCCTTTTGTTTATAGCCCACGTAACGAACTTGTACCAACTCTCCTGGTTCTGCTGTTCCTTTTAATAATTGATGATATTGAGGATCATAAGATAACTCATCTCCTACACTAGCAATAGTTTTTACATCCCATTGATTTAACAATTGTTCTATAGGTTTGATCAGGGTAAGTAATCTTTCTGCTGGTAGCTGAGGATTTTTATGCACAGCAGCTACAGCCGTCGGCCACTGTAGTAACCAAGATTCTATCGTTTCTAGGCTAGCTTGTTGAAATTCTGCTTCTAAAAATTCTTGTTGCTGAAGCATTTCCTGCTGAAGTTTTTGATACTCTTGTTGATAAGCGTTCAAGGCATCGCGACTTTCAGTTTTTTGCGGATGAACGTTTTGGGTAGATTGCTCGACAAAAGTTTCTACTAAACTGTCTATAGAGATATTTAATACCTTAGCAATACGCGCAATCGCACCTACAGATATATTACGAATCAGTCCTCTTTGGATTCTAATTAACTGCAATCGAGCCACGTTTGCCTCTTGAGATAGTTCTTCAAGATCCGATATATTTACCTGCTGCATCAAATCCTGTAGCAGTTGCTTATTGGTTTCGTAGGAATACTGATTCATCCTGCAATTTTATAAATAAATAGTTAATTTAATTTATTTTTCTAGTCTATCAAGCCTTTTTTTAATCTCATCAACTTATAACTGCTCTCCTCGCGCGTTCCCTTGCGCCTGACGGCGACGCGGGGTCGCTCGTCTAACTGCCATCGGATGTTATTTTATGAATTAACCAACGAGATTTGCAACAAAAAAGATTAGAGAGAAATTTAACATGGCTGCTAAACGCAATTCCCAACGTCAACCCATTGCTTATCAAGAATTTGGCAATACTGATAATTCTCAGGCATTAGAAAGAGGAGTGCCTGATTTACCACCCCAACAGCAAGATCTTAGAATACAAGCGACTCGTTCTGGCAGAAAAGGCAAAACGGTAACAATAATCACTGGATTTCAGCATAAACCCGAAACTCTCAGCAAGCTATTAAAACAGCTAAAAGCCAAATGTGGAACTGGTGGCACTGTCAAAGATGATAGTCTAGAAATTCAAGGAGAACACAGACAAAAACTCCTAGAGTTATTGACTCAATCAGGTTACAAAGCTAAAATAAGCGGTGGTTAGGGCAGTTAGAGAAGAGACAAGGCATGCCTTGTCTGTACTGGGCAGTTAGACGAGCGACCCCCGCGCATGGTTCAACATCGGAAAGCATTCCCTTGCGCCTGTCGGCGAAGCGGTATCCTTTAGGACAAACTACGAACCACAAACTATTACAAACCAATAAATAGTTGTTCTTCTACTCAACTTTCTAGATATAGGTTTAAATCTTCGATTAGCTGAGTAAGTTCAGCTTCGCTGGTCAAACGAATGCGATCGTCTCTTAAGGTAATTAAAATTTTGGCAGCAAAAGGGCTAGGGTAAATGTTGGGGTTACAAAAAATTTCGAGAAAAACATCTCCTGTGTATTGGTATTCCATGGATTTTTGGGGAGATGGACGACCTCCGCTACTAGAAACGCTGCTAGAGGCTGCTTTTAAACTTTGCATTAAAGTAGATATTTCTGCCTGAAGTTCCCGGGCAGATTCTTGGCTAAAGTTAAAAATTACTGCACCTTGAAGTAAATTGAGAGTAAATTGACTCATTATCAAACCTGGATTAATTGAATTTAAAGGGAAGTTATTGACAAGAATATAATCAAATCCTGCTATCAAAATAGCACCTTAGCCTGAGACTAAATATTGTTTTCGTCAGAAAATATTTTAATAAGTTACTTTTTTTCTAATAACTCAACATAGCTATTTATTTTTCATTGTTCTTGATAAAATTACGCTCGATCGCATCAGCTACTCTACAAACATCAAACATTTCGGCTACATCATGAACTCTTAATATATCTGCACCTCTGGCGATCGCACCATAGCAAGCAGCAGCCGTACCCCATATCCTCTCTTGAGGCTCGTTTTTATTCACTAGAGGACGCATAAAGCTTTTGCGAGATACCCCGACTAATAGGGGTAGGTTTAATGCTTTTAATTCAGCCAAACGCTGGAGTAATGCTAAACTTTGTGACGCAGTTTTGGCAAAGCCAATGCCAGGATCGATGATAATATTAGTCCGCTCAATACCACAGGCGATCGCTTTAGATATCTGCATTGCTAAAAATTCTGCCACTTCTGCCACTACATCTTGATATTGGGTTAAAGACTGCATGGTTTGCGGATTTCCGCGAATGTGCATCAAAATAATTGGTACGTTTAATTGAGCTACAGTGGTTAACATCTGCCGATCAAAAGTTGCCCCAGAGATATCATTAACTATATCTGCCCCTGCTGCGATTGCTTCGCGGGCAACAGTCGCTTTGGTAGTATCAATAGAAATAGGTATAGTTGATTCTTGGCGTAGCTTTTTAATTACAGGAATAACTCGCTCTAATTCCAATTCAACTGAAATTTGCTTTGCTTGAGGACGAGTAGATTCTCCACCAATATCAATAATATCTACTCCTTGGGCAATCATATTTCGAGCCTGCATCAGGGCAGATTCTAAGCTATTAAACCTACCACCATCGCTAAAGCTATCAGGAGTAACGTTAAGAATACCCATCAAATAGGTTCTTTCTCCCCAGTTAAAATGGCGATCGCGAATTTTTAAAGTCATAGCTAGTAAAGCGAGATATTAGATTCTACCAACAAAATTACTCCTTCAAATGCTTTCTTTCGTGCAACTCCTCTGGTAGATTAATCCTAGTCCCAAATTCTAAAATTTATCTTTAGACCTGGGTAATATTTATTAATTTATTTAACAAGCAATTAGGAGGAAAGTCGCAGTGGCTAAAAAGACCGTAGCGAGTTTAAGCGAAGCAGATGTCTCTGGAAAGAGAGTTTTAGTAAGAGCCGATTTTAATGTTCCCCTAGATGATAGTGGCAAGATTACAGATGATAATCGTATCAAGGCTGCGTTGCCCACAATTAAGGATTTGGTTGGCAAAGGCGGTAAAGTAATTTTATGTAGCCACATGGGTCGTCCTAAAGGAGAAGTTAAAGAAGAATTACGACTAACTCCTGTTGCTAAAAGACTGGGTGAATTATTAGGACAAGACGTTACTAAATGTGATGATTGCGTTGGCGATGCTGTGGCTTCTACTATTGATAGTATGAGCAATGGTCAAGTTGTTCTTTTGGAAAACCTCCGTTTTCATAGTCAAGAAGAAGCAAATGACCCTGAATTTGCCAAACAGCTAGCTTCTAACGCCGATCTATACGTTAACGAAGCATTTGGCACTGCTCACCGCGCTCATGCTTCTACTGAAGGGGTAACTCATTATCTCAGTCCTAGCGTTGCTGGTTATTTAATTGAAAAAGAATTAGATTATCTGCAAGATGCAGTCGATAATCCTAAGCGTCCCTTGGCTGCAATTATTGGCGGTTCAAAAGTCTCTAGTAAGATTGGCGTAATCGATACCTTACTCGACAAGTGCGACAAGCTACTTATTGGTGGCGGGATGATCTTTACTTTCTATAAGGCTCGTGGTTTAAGCGTTGGTAATTCTTTGGTGGAAGAAGATAAGCTAGATTTAGCTAAGTCTTTAGAAGCTAAGGCTAAAGAGCAAGGCGTTGAATTGTTATTGCCTACTGATGTTGTAGTAGCCGATAATTTTACTCCTGATGCCAATGCTAAAACTGTAAGCATCAATGATATTCCCGATGGCTGGATGGGACTAGATATTGGTCCTGATTCAATTAAAGTTTTTCAAGATGCTTTAGCAGACTGTAAGGCAGTAATTTGGAATGGCCCAATGGGTGTATTTGAATTTGATAAATTTGCTGCCGGTACTAAAGCGATCGCCCATACTTTGGCTGGTAAATCTGATGCTGTCACCATCATTGGTGGCGGAGACTCTGTTGCAGCGGTTGAGAAAGTTGGTGTCGCTGCCAAAATGAGCCATATTTCTACTGGTGGTGGTGCAAGTTTAGAGCTATTAGAGGGTAAAACTTTACCTGGTATTGTTGCTTTGGATGATGCTTAAAACAATGATCAATTATCAATAAACAATGATCAATTAAATTAGCCTGTGGATTAACTTCGGTATTTCTACAGGCTTTTTTGATGGCGACATTTAGACATCAGGCGATTAGGATAGAAAGGGTTAAAGGAAAAAGGGTAAAGGGTAAAGGGTAAAGGTGGAAAGTTTTTGGGACTTTGTAAATATAAATTGGTTGAACTCGGAAATTGTGGAGGGGGATTTTCCTTTGCTAAAAGTTGTCCTGGTAATTGTTGTCATAACCCTGGCACAAGTATTCAGAAAGCTGTTTTCCACAATTATTATTAAATATGTAGAAGATTTAACCAGTCAGACAGAAACAGAATTAGATGATAAGTTAATTGCTATTCTCAAGCAGCCTCTAAACTGGCTTATTGTTATTGCTGGGGTTGGAGTTGCCAAGTTAATTATCGTCACTGAATTAAATCCAGCTATTAATAAAACTGCCGATAATATAATTGGTTTAGCAGCGATCGCCACGGTTGCCTGGATTATTTTTCGTGCTTCTCCTCTGTTAGGAGAACTATTTGGCAATTTAGCACTCGAAACAGAAACCGAACTAGATGATCTGGTTGTTCCTTACTTACCCAAGCTTTTTCAAACTTTAGCTATAATCATTGTCTTACTCAAGACAGCAGAAGTCTTACTAGGTGCATCAGCAGGAGCGTTAGTCGGTTTAATTGGTGGTACGGGTATTACTTTGGGGTTATTACTCAAAGATATTGTTTATGACTGGTTTTGCACCGTAATTATTTTTTCCGATCGCCTCTATCGCCTTGATGACATCTTGAAGATTCAAGGAATAGATAAACTGGTTCAGGTAAAAAACATTGGAGTAAGAAGTACTACTCTTTGTGTCTTAAGCCAAAATGCTTTAACTAAAATTCCCAACTCCAAAATGATTACGGGAATTGTGGAAAATTGGTCGCAAAATCCTGAGACTGAAAACTTGTTAGGTATTGATATTACTCTCAAAATCGACGATATTTCCTCAGAACAAACTGCCCGCATCTGTAATACTTTACGTCGCTTTCCTCAAGAAATTGAGCATTTGAGCGATCGCTTTTCTGTTTGCTTTAGTGGTCTAGAGCAAAACGCACGAATTATCAAAGTTCAGGCATTTGCTGAGACAGATAATCTCAAATCTTATAATTCTATTTGGTCAGAGATCAACTTAGGTATCTTAAAAGTGATGGAACAAGAAGGAATTGAACTATTTTCTTCCGTACCCATTGCCATTCTGCCTTCTGTTGAAGTAAAAGAACCATTAGCTACGGTACAAAAATAATCAGAAGCTTGTATCCTCGCGAGAGTTGACCAACGGTCACGGCGCAATTTGTTTCGGTTGAATTGAGTTTATGAAAGCTGTTACAGCTCATACCACTTCTCTATGACAATGCACTAAAATTGTCTAAGATTTAACTCTTTTGCGTCTTTGCGTGAGATCTAAACTCAAAATAAAAGAGTGCAACTTTAAGGAGAAATGGTATAAGTCTGAGATTCAGATGTTGACATTTTTTGAATCTTAACCTGGCGTTTTAAAGCCTCTGCTAAAACTTGGCAACTACGACGCGCAGCCCAAATTTCTATTTCGAGATTATCTGCACCCAAAACACTTATTTCCAGCTTTTCTTTAAATATTTGACAAGTAATCTGTTTAACCCGTCGATTTTTAGTTTTGTTTAGTGCCACTGCAATTCTCAGAATCCCTGAGAGCATTTGAATAAGGTAACGATGATTTTTGGACAGCTTTCTAAACTTTTTGTGTTTCTTGGTTGGTTTTGCTTTGCAATGGTAACGAACCAGGCATCTGATCAACAACATTTCTTCATCGTTAAATCCTCTAGGATCGCTTTGCTTAAGGATATAGCGTGAGTTTTTGTGGTGTTGGCGAAAAGAGATAAACTGTCCAATGTCATGAAGTAAGGCTGCAAATTCCAAAATTTCTCGTTCAAAATCACCGTATTGGTGTAATTCTTGGGTCTGAGCAAATATTTGCAGTGCTAGATTAGCAACATGACAGTTTTCTTCCCAATCGGACTCATATTTATAAACTAGGTACGCTGCTTTGCGATATCGTAAACTTTTTGGTTTAGGAAAGTCGGCAAGCTCTTGAGAATGTCGTTCTAAATAGTCTAGAATCATACCCTCTCGAAGAGAGGCATCACAAAGAATAATTTCTTTAACTTTTGCCATTTCTAGCAGTTGTGTTAGCAGCACTCCGCCAAGATGAATTGCATCAGCACGTTTGTCGCTTATTCCATCTACTTTGGCGCGTTCTTTGAGTTTTATCTTTAGCAGTTTCTGAGTTAATTGCTCAATGTTCTTTAGCTCTACGACTTCGGCATTGACCGACTGTAGTGATTTACCACCAGCAGCTATATGGGCTGCTTCTCCCATAGTCCGAATAGTGCCTGATGTGCCAATTACTCGCTCAAAACCTATATTGTTTATTTGTTTAAAAGTTTGTTCGGCGACAAAGCGAATATGAGCTTTTAAGACACCTTGTCCTTCAGCACCGATAGCACCTTTACCTTCAAACATATCTAGTAGACGTAAAACCCCCAACGGCATACTATCCCCAAAGAAAATTTTCGAGCGATCGCCCACAACCGTCTCGGTACTGCCTCCACCAATATCTATCACCAAGGCTTTGTCATCTTCTAAAGCGATTGAATTGCGGACAGCCAGAAAAATTAACCGCGCTTCTTCTTTTCCTGAAATAATTTTCGGACTAAGACCAGTTTGAGCCACTACCTCATTTAAAAAATCTTCTCCATTATGCGCTTCGCGGATAGCACTGGTTGCAGCAGTAATAATCTCATCTACCCCCAGACGATCTGCTAGTTGAACGTAGCGAATAATAGTTTCTAAACCGAGTTTGAACGCGCGATCACTTATGTAGCTAGAAGCAAATACCCCTGCTCCTAGTTTTACCATCTCCTTCTCACGCTCAAGAATATTGAAGCTACTTTGACTAGTTGCCTCGACGATAATCATGTGGATGGAATTGGTACCTATGTCGATCGCTGCCAACTTCATTTATCAGATAGGTTAACTAAACTATTAATGAGTATCTTAATTTCTTATTTAACATCATGAATACAAGAATACAAGATACATATAACTTCTGATAGAGATGGTCAAGAATTGCGTTACAAAACTTGACAAAGTATTAATACTTAGCTATATTGGTTACATGGATGAAGAAACAGATTATTTATTCCGTTTCCATCCCGTTCTAAATCTAGAACATTAAATACATACACAACGCAATTATCTAACACATGACAACCACTTTACAACAACGCGAAACACGCGGAGCTTGGGAGAACTTCTGTCAGTGGATCACCAGCACCAACAACCGCATCTATGTCGGTTGGTTCGGAGTCCTAATGATCCCAACACTCCTTGCAGCCACCACCTGTTTCCTAATCGCCTTCGTCGCAGCACCACCAGTTGACATCGACGGCATACGTGAACCAGTAGCAGGCTCATTACTCTACGGAAACAACATCGTTTCTGGAGCAGTAGTACCAAGCTCCAACGCCATTGGACTACACTTCTACCCCATCTGGGAAGCAGCATCCTTAGATGAATGGTTATACAACGGTGGACCTTACCAATTGATTATTTTCCACTTCTTAATCGGCGTATTTGCATACCTCGGTCGTCAGTGGGAACTATCATTCCGTCTGGGAATGCGTCCTTGGATCTGTGTAGCCTACTCAGCACCAGTATCTGCCGCCACAGCAGTATTTTTAATCTACCCTTTAGGTCAAGGTTCATTCTCTGATGGAATGCCTCTTGGTATCTCTGGAACATTCAACTTCATGTTGGTCTTCCAAGCAGAACACAATATTCTAATGCACCCCTTCCATATGTTAGGAGTAGCAGGAGTATTCGGTGGAGCATTATTTTCTGCCATGCACGGCTCACTAGTAACATCTTCACTAGTACGTGAAACAACTGAAACTGAATCACAAAACTACGGCTACAAATTCGGACAAGAAGAAGAAACATACAACATCGTCGCAGCCCACGGCTACTTCGGTCGTCTAATCTTCCAATATGCGAGCTTCAACAACAGCAGAAGTCTACACTTCTTCTTAGGAGCATGGCCTGTAATCGGCATCTGGTTAACAGCAATGGGAATATCGACCATGGCGTTCAACCTGAATGGATTCAACTTCAACCAGTCGGTAATGGACTCACAAGGTCGTGTAGTTAATACTTGGGCAGACATCTTAAACCGAGCTAACCTGGGTTTTGAGGTAATGCACGAACGTAACGCTCACAACTTCCCGCTTGACTTAGCTAGTGGCGATCTTGCACCAGTTGCACTTACCGCTCCTGCTATCAACGGTTAATTTGATAATCATCATTAATTAAAAAAAGGCTCCCCATTGCTGGAGAGCCTTTTTTTTGGCTATTTTAATTTTACACTTTACATTAATGGTTTGGGCTGCGCTAACCTCATATCTTTTTGGTATTTCATATAACCTCTAAGTTTTCAACTCAATACTGTTTTTCTAAAAGTGCGATCGCATTACTCTTTTTCCTCATAAAATAAACAACTAATCAGGAAAAATCTTTGTTGAGAACTATCCAATCTTAATTGGAGAATAAGACTCGAAATAGCGTTCACAATTTCCTTAGGCTTTTATTACTTATTTTTTTGCTTTTACACTGATGCAATTACGTTACAGTTTTAGCTCAAAATAGCAGAATCATAGGTAGTCTAAAAAAACTGATGTTATAAAGTAGGAAGTCATCTAGACTCTAAGCGTAACAGTTAACAATTATTATTCTTATCTATGTCTACTATTGAACAAATAAAACCTGCTGGTCAGGCTGATGTAATTATTTATGTACCTTATTATCCTAAAAATAAACATAGTTGGCTGCCTCATGCGATCGCTTTATATCGTGAAGCATCTCTAGAAGGAGAAAGGCAGGTAGAAGGTGCAGAAGGTATTCCTTTTGTAGCCACCTGGTATGTATCTAAATTACCGTCAGAGTTAACTCGTTGTCGTCTACAGTTTGATGGACAGGCAGAATTGAGTTATGAAGTAACATTGTCTAACTCAGAGTTCATTGATTACCTAATTGATGTCATCATAAACTTTAAGCGTTCTAACACAACAGATTTTCCTAGGGCTTTTTATCGAAAACTGTTGCGCTTTGAATAGACGATAAATCACTGGGTTCAAATGCTGCTTGTAAAGCAGCATTTAAGCCCACTACAATAAATAATATCTACAAGGAGTGAGGGCGTGGCTACATCTGCTAAACATCTTCTAATAGCTTCAACGGAGGCTCACAGCGGTAAATCGGCAACCATATTGGGTTTAAGCCGATTATCTTTAGAAAGAGAAATATCTATTGGTTATGGACAACCTTTGGCAACCGATCTGCAAAAAAATTCTCAGGATGAAGATGATAGAGATGTTAATTTTCTAGCAGCTACTTTAGGATTATCAGCTAATCAAATCAAGCCACCTTTGTTAAGGTTGGATCATCAGACAATTAGTCAGCGTCTTCAAGGTAAAGATGATCGAGACTATACTCAAGCTCTGCAAGAATATATCAAACAAATTGAAGGTGATTTAATTCTACTAGAAGGTTCTAGCAATCTTTGGGAAGGCAGTATTTTTAATCTGTCAGTGCCAGAAATTGCCGAATCAATAAATGCTGCAATTCTTTTGGTCGCTCCTTATCATCCTCTACTTTCAGTTGGTAGTTTATTAGCAGCGAAAAAGTTTTTAGGCGATCGCCTTTTAGGAGTTGTTTTAAATGATATTTCCCCAGCAGAATTAGCCAACGCCAAGGATACTGTTAAGCCTTACTTAGAAGCTCAAAATATTCCTGTTTTGGGCATGATTCCCCAGGATCGCATTTTAAACAGCATTAGCGTTAGAGAAATAGCCACAAGACTAGATGCGAAGGTTTTGTGTTGTCCTGAGCATTTAGACTGGATGGTAGAAAGCCTGAGCATTGGGGCAATGAACGTCAACTCAGCTTTAGGTTACTTCCGCCAGAGAGAAAATATGGCTGTAGTTACGGGTGGCGATCGCGCTGAGTTGCAAATGGCAGCTTTAGAGACTTCTACTCACTGTCTAATTTTAACTGGACGCATTCCTCCCAAAGAATTAATTATTGAGCGTGCAGAAAGTCTAGACATTCCTATTCTTTCGGTAGACACCGATACTTTGACCACCGTAGAAGTTGTAGATGCTGCTTTCGGTAAAGTTTCGATCCATGAACCGATTAAAGTAGAACAAATTCAAAAGTTGATGGAGCAGCACTTTGATATTGAGAGGCTGATGCAGCAGCTTGGTTTAGAGGTCGTGAGATCCCTTTAGTTATAAAATATAGACATATAAACAAATTGAGAATTTAGGATTAGATTTTCCATGACAATGAACTTTAAAGTACCCAGCATGGTTTGTGAGGGCTGCATAGATACGATAAAAGATGCAATTATTACTCATGAACCTGAGGCTAAAGTTGAGATAGATTTAGACTCAAAACTAGTAAAAGTAGACACGGAAGCCTCAGAGGAGTCTATCAGGCAAGTTATTACCGCAGTAGGACATACTGTAAAAGAATAAGGGATAAAGGACAAAGGCTTTAGCCGCATGTAGGGATGAGGAAAAAAAAGTTCTCATCCCTATCATTTTAATAGTTTTTATTTGATGGGCAGAGCCGAAAAATTATCAACTTTGGCAAGCTGATAGTCTGGAATACAGTTATGCTCCATATAAAAGCGATATTCATCACAGGCGCGATCGCACTGTTCTGTAGTCCAGCCACAGTGTTTTTGTAATGTAGCTGTAATTGCAGGTAATAAATTGATACCGTAGTGACCATTTATTGCCAAGGTGGTACGCCGACGCAAGATATCCACCAAAGTATGGGCAAATTCTCTTTCTACAGCGTAAAGTATCTGAGCCTTAATATCTAAGACATTGGGACTCAAAGACTCACGCAGGTCAGGATTATCTTTGGTCAAAGCCAAAACTTCTAAAGCTCTAGCACCATAAATTGAAAATAAATGATAAATAGTATTAGCTGTCAAAGTTGAGTCATATTCTATAATTGCCTGTTCAACTCTGGGATCGCTAGGCAGAATACAGCCAGGTAGAGGCAGAGAATCAGTTTGACATGGCTTTGGCGATCGCTTTGTACGTTTAAGAATGTCATCTACCATTTCTTCACCGACGTTGCGATAGGTTGTTAGCTTCCCGCCAATTAGGGTAAGCAAGTTGTTAACGCCCTCTTTTTTATGATCGAAAATAATATGTTTACGGGTAATGCTACCTGGTTTTTTCCCCTCAGAGTTAGGTAGAGGACGGACTCCAGAATAAGTGAACTTGATATCATCTCGTCCCAAATTAGCGGTAGGAACAATGTTATTAGTTTCTTTTAATAAGTAATCAATCTCTTCATCATTGGCTTTAATATTTTCGATGTCGTCTTTATAGGGTATATCCGTAGTGCCAATTAAATACATACCCAACCAAGGAACGATAAAGAAAGGGCGACCATCTGATTTTGCTTCAACATAAAGGGTAGAACCTGGCGCACCAGGAAAAGGATCTACGACAATATGACTTCCTTTTGTACCACCGTTCTTCTTAGTATTACCAATTGGCTTTTTATTTCCCTCTTTGCTACCCAATTGACATACGCGATCAATCCAAGGACCTGCGGTATTGATTACCATTGCGTTTGCACTACCTGAGATAGTAAAACTTTCTCCCGTCAGCTTATCTTTACAAACAGCATCGGTGATACGAGAGTTTTTAAGCGGAAGCTCGGTAACTTCAACATAGTTGAGCATCGTCGCCCCTGCATTTTGTGCCGAGATAATATTTTCCAAGCAAAGACGCTCTGCTAAAGTAACTTGTCCATCATAATATTGTGAACCACCTGCTAAATCATCATCATCAAGGGAGCGAAATAGCTGTTTAAACTTTGCTTTAGGTAGCATTCGATGAACGGGTAAAGTTTTATCAAAGCTAAAAATATCGTAAAGAATCATTCCTGCCCAAATTTTCCAATAGGGACGAGAGCGATCGCGATAAATAGGTATAGTTAATTGAAGAGGAGTTACTAAATGGGGAGCGGTACGAAGTAGAACCTCTCTTTCTTTTAAAGATTCTCTAACCAAAGGAAATTCAAAATACTCTAGATAGCGTAAGCCACCGTGAATCAAGCGGGTAGACCAGCTAGAACTACCGCTAGCAAAATCATTCTTCTCTACCAAGATCGTTTTTAAACCTCGCAAAGCTGCATCTCTAGCCACACCTGCACCATTGATTCCGCCACCGATAATAATTACGTCGTAGTCTGTTTGTTGAATTTGAGCAAAATCTCGCATAAAGCAGGTTCTATATAGTTCAATATTGTTAATTAATCACTTATAACTTAACTAAATTAGA
The DNA here is from genome assembly GCA_965218345.1 of Waterburya sp. GTDB lineage: Bacteria > Cyanobacteriota > Cyanobacteriia > Cyanobacteriales > Xenococcaceae > Waterburya. The sequence continues at coordinate 559,955 of CBDCKS010000002.1, read as the reverse complement.
AATCAAATTCTACATAAAAGGGCATAGCGTTGATATTGCTATACCCTTTTATTAAATTGGTAGTTGGTCAAATTGAACTTATCAAAGAGTCATTTTTGAGTAATCTGTAACTATGCTGCTACCTTTTCGTGCTTAAGCTCTTTAAATTTACCTAGCAGACGATCTGCCCAATATTTAACGTCGTAAGTGGTTACGGTTTTGTACATTTTGGTCATTTGCTTTTTCTGTTCCTCTGGGGACATACTTAAAGCTTTTTCAATAGCTCGATCCATACCAGCAAGAGAATAAGGATTAGTTAAAATGGCTTCTGGTAATTCTACTGCTGCACCGACAAATTCAGAGAGAACCAAAACACCATCTTCGCCACCATGAGCCACAATATATTCTTTTGCTACTAAGTTTAGACCGTCTCGTAGAGGAGTTGTCCAACAAATATCGGCAGCCTTATAGTAGGCAATTAAATGAGGTATAGGTATGGGCTGAGTAAACAAGCGAACTGGCATCCAGTCTAGTTGACCGTAGCGACCGTTAATTTGACCTACTAGCTGCTCTATAGTACTTTGAGCCGTTTTATAAACGCGCATTCCTGGGGCAGACTCTACACAGGTCATCACAAAGCTTACTTTTTTGTGCAAATCGGGACGACGCTCTAATAAACGACCATATGCCGCTAATTTTTCTTCATTCCCTTTGACATAATCAACTCGTCCAGCAGCAATAATTAATTTTTTACCTCCTAATTCTTCTTTGATTTGATAAAGTCGATTTTTGGTTTCTGTTTTATCTAAAACGTCTTTAATATGCTGAGGATTTGTACCCACAGGGAAAGCATCAATATTAACGATTTGCCCTTTGTAGCTCAATTGCGTAGTCATTTCAGGTTCAGCCAAAGCCGTACCTACAGGAGTCATATGTCCGTTTACGGCTTCTTGTTTAAGAATCTTAACAGGCTTGAGACTACGAACTACGTTGACAAAGTTTTCTGAATAACGAGGAACATGAAAACCAACAATATCACAGCAAAGTAGACTTTCAGCGATCGCATCACGCCACGGTAAAATATTAAAGACATCCACCGAAGGAAAAGGGGTATGATGGAAAAAGGCAATCCGAGCATCGGGCTTTAATTCTCGAATATACTGAGGTGCCATCCAGAGATTGTAGTCGTGAATCCAGATCAAAGCATCGTCGGCAGCTTCTTCACAAGCAGCCTCAGCAAAAAGGCGATTGATATTTTTGAAGTTTTCCCATTCAGCCGTTTCGGAAGTGAAATGATAGGGAAAAGAATGCAGAATAGGCCAAAAAGCTTCTTTAGAGGTGATGTGATAAAACTGTTTAACCTGCTCTTCATCTAAAGGGATGCGTCGCACATTATAATTAGCTTCCCCTTCAATATTGACTCGCTCTTCAAAGCTATCTTTTTGCTCTTCGTTTATTTCTTTCCAAGCAATCCATGTTCCTTGGTTGACATCAGCAAAGAAACTTTTGAGAGTGGGAACAATGCCGTTGGGGCTTTTCTTGGGAACATAATGAATTTTGCCATCTTCTATTACTTCGTCATGAGGTTCGCGATGATAGAGAATAACTAAAGATGATTTCATAATTTTGGTGGTTGATTTACGGTGTAAAAGGACAATGACTTGACAAGATAAAATGAAAGCCAAATTATCTATGCTATTTGATTTCTAACTCCTGACAACTTTTCTATTTGTAATAGTTCTTAGATTTAATATCTAAAAAATAGCCGTTTTTTCTTTAGCTAGCAAAATCTTGTGGTCGTTCTATTTACTCTATAAATTAAGCTTCTCCTAACTAATAAAAATGAGACTTATACAATTAAATCCTACACTAACTTCTGTCTTTAACCCAAATTTACCAGGATACAGCAAATTTAGAAAATTTCTCGATAATCTCTGCTATCCAAATTTAAAGAAGTTTAAAAACTTAGAATAAACAGTTGCCGTGTTTTCTTCTATACCTCAAAATGGGTTAAAGAAAGTAAATTATCTATAGTTCAGAGAAAATTGCGTGAAAGTAGAAGTAGATACATCAATTAGATTAGTCCCCGAAGCTACTGGGAAATTATTAGCTTGGGCATCAGGTTTAGAAAGTTCAACCAATAATTATTTAGAACAAGTCAAAGCCTTAGCCCGCAAATTAGGTGCGTATTATCGACCCGATGGCTTGACGGAAATTGGTTTTTGGGTGCCTGGGCTAATTAGGGATGTGCTACACGAACGAGAAATTTACCTAGAAGTTTTTACGCCTATAAAACCTATCGACTGGCAACAAACAGAACAAACGATTAAATTTAAACGCGATCGCCTACACTTAGAACAGCAAGGAGAGTTTATCTGGGGCGTAGTGGCAGGAATGCAGCCAGGAAACCGCGAGCAAGCTGGCTGCTTCTATTGGTTACGCTACATTGACCGCGCTGAAAAACTGCGGACTATTCGCGACTTGGTTCCTCTTTCCTTACCTTACGGTATTTTTGCCCCTGCTGAACTATATGACATAGATAGCCTTCAGGGAAATAGACAGGATTTAGATTATCTAGAGCGGACAGCTAAATCTGATGATCCCAAAATAAAAATTCCCCGCGTTAAAGACCCCAGAAATATTTTACAGATTCATGTAGGGACAGCCTCAGCAGAAGGAACGATTGCAGGCTTAACTCATATTTATCAAAAAATTGCTCATAAAATCAAGGAAAAAGAAGCTTTAACCCCTAGTGAACAAAATTATATTGGCTATGATGCGATCGAATTGTTACCTACCGAACCAACAATCGAATATCGCGATGAATACAGCCCCGAAAGCGAATTTTTTGCTTTTATAGGCGAAGAAGACGATCTAATAGAAATCGAGCTATTTAAGCCTAATACCCAAGATTGGGGCTATGATGTACCAATCCTTGGTTCTAGCACTACTAATCCTGCTTTACTTGATAGTTTGCGTCCCGATGAGGTAGTAGATTTTATTGCTACTTTGCACAATTTTCCTACCCATCCTATTCAAGTAATTTACGATCTTGTTTATGGACACGCTGATAACCAAAGTGAGCTATTAATTGCTCGCGAATTTCTCAAAGGACCAAATATGTATGGTCAGGATCTTAACCATCAATTGCCAATGGTCAGGTCAATTCTCTTGGAAATGCAGCGACGCAAAATCAATACGGGGGCTGACGGCATTCGTATTGATGGCGGTCAAGATTTTCGCTTTTTTAATCCTCTTTCAGGCAGGGTTGAACAGGATGATGCTTATTTATTAGAAATGAGTAATATTGTTCAAGAGGTAAAAGGCCACAAGCGACTGCTATTTACTATTTTTGAAGATGGTCGTCCTTGGCCTGATGAAGGTTGGGAGGAAAAGTCTACCTATCGTGAGTTAATCGATCTCAAGCCAGAGTCCTATCAGTGGGGACCGCTAATTTTTGCTCACAATACTCCCAGTCTTAAAGGGTTTTGGAACAAGAAGTGGTCTAGAGTCATGGAAATCATGACCATGGGCGATCATTGGATTACAGGCTGTGGTAATCATGATACTGTACGACGGGGTAATCAAATAAATGCTAAAGAAGCAATCAACTGGAATCTAGGTACAACCCTGCCAGATGTTTTGCATAATGCTTACGATAACCCTGCGGTAACTTTGTGGGTCAACTGCTTTAGTCCTGGTTTGCCAATGGACTTTATTAATGCCACCATGCACGCTCCTTGGCTATTTTTTCGTAATACTGACGAACAGTATGGAGTCAAGGTACTTTCTGAGGAAATGGGCTTTTTAGACTGGCAAATTAACCCCAGCCTCTATCAACAGTCTCATTGTTTTGTCCACATGAAAACTCTGGGATTTAAACAGCTAAAACAGTTAAACCAGTTTGGTGTAGCTTTACACCATGCCATGATCCAGCAAAACTATAATTTAGCCGAAGTAGTCGAAGTTTTGCGTGCTTGCACTAGCCCTGATACTCACTGTATTGATGATTTACCGCCCTGTACGGAGTTAATGCGGGTGGGAATGGTACGTTTTTTGAAAAAACTAGATGAAGACCGTTTAAAAAAATTTGCGTTAATGTTTATGGAGGACTGTTATCAGGTTTGTAATGTCAGTAATTATGAATCTAAGGTTGATAGCTCAAGAGCCGAATTTAACCTTGCTACGAGAGAGTTTCGTCATCAAAACCCTTGGCTAGCGCAAAATATTCTCAAAAACGATACTTTTGACAAACTCAAGGATAGTGAAAGAACCGTAGTTTATGGAATTCGGCATAATTCTGACCAAGAACCAGCCGTGGCAATAGTAGCTAATTTTGAAGGAGAAGCAATTAAGCTAGATGTGTCAGAAATATTAGAAACTGATTTATCAGATTGGCAAATTGCGATCGCAACTCCAAACTTAAAAACAGACGATCTTACCAACCTTACCCTAAATAATAGTCAAGGTATATTATTAACGCGATCTGCATAATTGCTAAATTAACTGGTTGCGGTGGGCAATAAAATTCTTTGCTAAACATTGTATCTTTTTTTGATTTTTGCCCACCCTACCTAAAACTTAATTTTAAAATAGCAATATTTGCTCTAGGGTAATCGCTGTGAGTTTATTCCCAAGATAAAAGGGTAAAGAGTCCGTAGTTTATTCATATTAAGAAGTCCATCAAAAGAATGACACTCAAGATGTTGTAAATTGATAATTTCCAAAGCAAATAGCATCAACTCATAATTCTGCTGCTAATTTTTCTGATCATTCTGTTCTTATATCTAGATTAAAGGCTAAAACAATGAAAGATACTGCTCAGAATCAATCTGTAGTCATCATGGCGGGAATGCACCGTTCGGGTACTTCTTTGACCGCATCCCTATTACAGAGTGCAGGAATGTACATTGGCGATCGCCTTATGGGAATCAATACAGGCAACGCTAAAGGGCATTTTGAAGACTGGGATTTTGTCGATTTTCATCAAAGTGTTTTGCATTCTCAGGGTATTAGCGTTGCAGGCTGGACAAAACATAATTCTCTACAGGTTCAGCAACAATATATGGTTACGGCTCAAAATTTGATTTTGAGTAGAAAAGAGCATTCAATTTGGGGCTGGAAAGATCCTCGTACCACTCTATTTTTAGACTTTTGGTCACAGCTAATTCCTGATGCTAAATATATCTTTGTTTATCGTTCACCTTGGGAAGTTGTAGACTCCCTATTTCGTCGGGGTGACGTTATTTTTCGGACCAATCCCAATTTTGCCGTTGGGCAGTGGTGTAATTATAATCAGGCAGTTTTAAATTTTTATCAGCAGCACCAAGAGCGGTCATTTTTAATCAGCATTGACAGCATCATTCAAAATTCAAATGACTTTATCGATCTAGTTAAGCAAAAATTTTCGCTAGAATTGCGACCGCCTGAATCTCTTTACGAACCAGCTTTGTTTAATGCTAATAGTAACGTTCACTATCGCCAGGCTTTAATTACTGAGTTCTTTCCCGAAGCAATAGATCTATACGCTCAACTACAACAAGTAGATAAAGGCGGTTCAGCCGCCCCCGTGGCACAACAGTCTATAGACTTAACCTGTAAATCATGGATTTTGCAAGACTGGAATGATTTAAAAGAAACAACAAGAGAAAAAAGCAATCTAGAGACAGAACTGGAGCAAGCTCATCAAAAGCTCCACTCAGCCCAGGTAGAACAAGCTCAAGCGCAGCATCAGTTAAACTTAACCACAGGACAACTAACAGAGACTCAACAGCAGCTACAGTCGAGCCAAACAGAACTGGAACAAACTCACCAAAAGCTCCACTCAGCCCAGGTAGAACAAGCTCAGGCGCAGCATCAGTTAAACTTAACCACAGGACAACTAACAGAGACTCAACAGCAACTACATTCAGCCCAGGTAGAACAAGCTCAGGCGCAGCATCAGTTAAACTTAACCACAGGACAACTAACAGAGACTCAACAGCAATTACACTCAGCCGAGGTAGAAAAAGCTCAGACGCAGCATCAGTTGAACCTAACCACAGGACAACTAACAGAGATTCAACAGCAGCTACAGTCGAGCCAAACAGAGTTAGAAGAGACTCAACAGCAGCTAAACTTAACCGCAGAACAACTACAAGAGACTCAACAGCAGCAACAGTCGAGCCAAACAGAACTACAACAGACTCAATATCAGCTACAGTCAAGCCAAACAGAGCTAACTCAGGTAAAGTCAACAGAAGTCCAGGCAATTCAACAACAGATTGGAGAACAGTCAAATCAAGCTCAAAAACAGCTACAGATAGCTCAAATGCAGGCAGAGCAATTTAAGAGTTTGGTTGTAGCTATGGAAAGTAGTAAATTTTGGAAGCTGAGAAGATGGTGGTTTGATCTAAAACAGAAAACCAACGTGGGTGCAATAGATACTGTTTATCAAAACTATCTTTTCTCTTCAAATAAAGCTGCTCAAATCCCAACTGTTGTTAAAGCTGCTCAAATTCCAACTGCTATTGCGAATGTCGATGTAGATACAGATATTCCCATAAGTGGCGATCCTTTATATCAAGTTTGGCTAGAGCGCAATTATCCTCAGCCCAATGAGTTAAAGAAAATCAAGGAAAAAAGTTTGGCATTGGCTTACAAACCTTTGATCAGCGTGATCGTACCAGTTTATAATCCTGAAGAAAAGTTCTTACGTCAGGCGATCGCCTCGGTAATCAAACAGGCTTATCCTAATTGGGAACTGTGTTTGGCTGATGACTGTTCGACTAAACCTTATGTCAGATCGATTTTAGAAGAATATGCTCAACAAGATGAGCGGATTAAAGTGGTTTTTCGCTCAGAAAACGGTCATATTTGTCATACTTCTAATTCTGCCTTGGAAATAGCTACGGGAGAATATATTGCCCTATTAGATCACGATGACCTATTGCCACCTCATGCTTTAGCCAGAGTTGCAGAACTACTAAATGAACATCCAGAAGCCGACTTTATCTATTCCGATGAAGACAAGATAGACGATAACCACATCTATCAAAGTCCTTTTTTCAAGCCAGATTGGTGTCCCGATTCATTTCTGGCGCGGATGTATACTTGCCATTTAGGAGTTTACAGGCGATCGCTTGTAAACTCAGTTGGCAACTTCCGAGTCGGCTTTGAAGGTAGCCAAGATTACGATCTGGTGCTGCGGATAACCGAAAAAACTAACAATATCTTTCACATACCCGATATTCTCTATCACTGGCGGATTCATCTTCAGTCTACTGCCTCAGATTCTAACGTTAAACCCTACGCTGCTGATGCTGCTAAAAAGGCGATCGCCGAAGCAATTGAACGACGGGGAGAACCAGGAAAAATTACAACTCAAGTAAGTTTTCCAGGGGTGTATCGAGTTCGCTATCAGATCGAAGAACAAAAGTTAGTCAGTATTATTATCCCTACCAAAGATTTAGCGGACACCTTAGACGTTTGCCTCAAGTCTATTTTTGCTCAAACGACCTATTCCAACTACGAAGTTGTTGTGATCGATAACAATAGCACTGAGGAAAAGACTGCTAAATGTCTGGCAGATTGGCAAAAGCAACAACCTCAACGCTTTCGCTCTATTGCCTATCATGTGCCGTTTAATTATTCTGCGATCAATAACTATGCCGTCCAACAGGTGAAAGGGGACTATCTGCTGTTTCTCAATAACGATATAGAAGTAATCACCAAAGGTTGGTTAACAGCCATGGTAGAACAGGCACAGAGAAAGTCTATTGGGGCAGTGGGTAGCTTACTGCTTTATCCTGATGACACTATCCAGCACGCAGGAGTAGTAGTGGGTTTAGGAGGTGTGGCAGGACATAGCCACAAACATCTTCATGTTTCTCAGCCTGGCTATATGTTTCAAGTAGTTTCTACCAACAATTATTCTGCGGTTACAGGGGCGTGTTTGATGTGTCGGCGGTCAGTATTTGCAGAAGTGCAGGGGTTTGAAGAAGATCTGGCGATCGCTTTTAATGATGTGGATTTTTGTCTTAAAATTGCCAGCAAGGGCTACAACAACATCTATCTGCCCCACGTAGTTTTATATCACTACGAATCTAAAAGTCGGGGATACGAAAACACCCCCGAAAAACAGGCTCGCTTTGCCAAAGAGGTCAATTATATGAAGCAAAAATGGCAACCAGTCTGTCTTCACGATCCTTGCTACAGCCCTAATTTGACTAAAAATCACGAAAACTACAGCATTAATGTTTAAGTAGATAGATTCTCGCTCATATTTAACAGTTTCCCCTCAAATAAGATTCTATCTAAACGTTTAACCATTGTTAAATCTTGTTTATGATATCTTTTAATGATTTGTTTGATACCACTTACTAAGTCATCACGACATATATTCTTTTTTCTAATATAGCAGTCGAAGTAAAGGTTAAGACGGTAAATAATTATCTCGCGCAAAGAGGTCAGACCCCGCGTCGTCCGAAGGCGCAAGGGAATGCTGACCTAGCAGAGGCGCAAAGAGGTCAAAAGATGTCCTAATCTATCATTCGATTGCTATACCAATTAGAAAAAAGAGTGCAACAGGTAACTCGTAGAGAGGAGTATGCCTCGCCCTACCTTAGATTATTGCTATGTGTCGCAAATATTTATTGATTTGATATAAGAAAATTGTTTAATATACCTGCCCAAACTGCCCAGTACAGACAAGGCATGCCTTGTCTCTATCCTAACTGCCCAAACTGCTCTAAGCTCGCTTACGCATTTTACGAGATGGAACTTGGGAAAAGTCTACTTTAGCCACCACTTTACTTAAAGGCAGGATGCGAATGCGACCATCCATTGTATTAGCTTGATAAACCTTGTGATGATTCAAGTCTAAAGCAGTCATCCAACCACTTTTGTGATGATATGCTCCTGTCTCAATATCTAGCCATCCTCTACCTGCTGCAATCTGTCCTGCCTGCACTCCAGGCAAGGTAAAGGTAATAGTATGACCAGTAATTATTAGTTTTTTAGGAAAAAAGGCTTTGTCGCTACTATGAAAGTCTTCTCTGATCCAGCAAAATTGATCGGCACTTTGTTGGGGCAAAGGAATATTAGGATCGACTCCTGCATGAACTAGCCAGTAATCACCCAAATCTAAGTATAAGGGCAGATTCTCGATCCAGTCGATATGCTCTTGAGGAATTTTGCTATCGTAGCTAGCCACCGTAGAATGACCACCGCTGTATAACCAACCTTGATACAAATCGATAGATACTTCTCCACGACCAACTACATCGAGCAGCATTTCTTCGTGGTTGCCTCTCAAGCAAGTGTATTGATTACGCATTACAAAATCCACAACCTGCGCGCTTTTGGGACCGCGATCGATTAAATCACCCAAAAAGTACACTTCGTCTTCACTAGTAAGTGAAATAGAGTCTAGTAATGCAATTAAAGTGTCATAGTGTCCGTGTACGTCACCAATGACAATTCGGCGATTTGTGGTCATGTTGGCTGTTCTAACGATGTGCATCCTAAAATTACTTTTTGCAACTCAAAGATTCTACTGATGGTAAAAGCAAATTGTTAACTTATTAGTAAGTATTGCCTCATAATTATCAATAATATGTATGTCGAGTGGTTGATGTTTATTAGAAATAAACATATTGGCAATCAAGATAATCGACTCTACTAAAGTATAAGAGGACAATGACTAAACGAGTAGTCTCATCTGAGACAATGACCAAAAAAAATTCTGTAACAGCCATCTAAACCCGCTTGAATCGAGCTGGCGATCGCTAATCTTTAAATCTAATTTTACTAGATCATTCCCATTGTGAACGCAAGGCAGCAGGAGTGGCAATTAACATAATGTTTCGCTATCCTGTTCATCATCAATTAGTCAGTTAGTTAACGGCGATCGCCCAAAAAGAATTAAAGCATTTTGAAGTGAATCAGTGGTTAAAAAATGTTATATTCCCTTTGCATCTCTAAACTCTCTAACGCAAACTTTTAGCAAAACACATTTTTGGATATGAAAACAAAACTAAAATCCATAATTTGAACTTTTTGCCCTTGTCAAACATGAGGAAAGCTAAGCAATCATTGACTATTGGTTGGCGAGAAATTCTATCGTTGCCAGCGTTGAATGTCTCTCGCGTCAAAGCCAAAATTGATACAGGAGCGCGCACTTCTGCCCTGCACGCTTTTAATTGCCAGGAATTTAAACTAGAAGGCAGAGCAATGATTCGCTTTGAGATCCATCCTGTGCAGCGTAACAATAAAAAAACTGTATTGGCTGAGGCGCAATTATTAGAATATCGTCAAGTACGTAGTTCGGGAGGACACGCGCAAACTAGACCAGTCATTCTTACTGATGTAAAACTGGGTGAACAACAATGGCAGATAGAGCTAACTTTAACTAACCGTGACGTTATGGGATTTCGGATGTTATTAGGTAGACAAGCTGTACGCGATCGCTTTTTGGTCAATCCTGGTAAATCATATTTACAAAGTGACAACCACGAACATTCATAATTTAATAAAAAAACAAGCAAATGAAAATTGCTATCTTATCTCAAGATGCTTCTTTATACTCCACTAGAAGATTAAGAGAAGCTGGAGAAGAACAAGGTCACCAAATGCGGATTATTCCCTATTTGCGTTGCTATATGAATATTACATCTAGTCGTCCTAGCATTATTTTTAACGGCAATCCTTTAGAAAATTTTGATGCTATCATTCCTCGTATTGGTGCATCAAGAACCTTTTACGGTACTGCTGTAGTCAGACAATTTGAAGTTATGGGAGTATTTAGCTGCAATGAATCTCAGGCAATCTCCCGCAGTCGTGACAAGCTACGCTGTTTGCAAATTCTCGCCAGGGAAGGGATTGGGCTGCCGATCACTGGTTTTGCCCATGCAACCCAAGACATAGATGGTTTGATCGAAACAGTAGGAGGCGCACCGTTAGTAATCAAACTTTTGGAAGGAACTCAAGGAATTGGAGTAGTCTTAGCCGAAACCTATCAGGCTGCCAAGTCTGTGATTGAAGCTTTTAGAGGATTAGATGCCAATATCTTAGTCCAAGAATATATTAAAGAAGCTGGAGGGGCGGATCTACGTTGCTTTGTAATTGGAGGCAAGGTAATTGCAGCCATGAAGCGTCAGGGGGTAAAAGGTGAATTTCGTTCTAATCTCCACCGTGGCGGAAAAGCAGAGAAGATACAGCTTTCTGAAGAGGAGGAAACAACAGCACTGAGGGCAGCTAAAGCCATGGGTTTAAATGTTGCAGGGGTTGACTTACTCCGCTCAAATCATGGACCTGTATTGATGGAAGTAAATTCTTCACCAGGCTTAGAAGGAATTGAAAAAGCTACGAATATAGACGTAGCGGGGGAAGTTATTAACTACATTGTCCAAAATGCAGCTAATGCAGACACCAAAGATAGTATTAAATACTAATAGTGTTTAAGTTAAACCAAAGCAGCTAAGGGCAGCAACTATCTTAGGTGCTGTGCCTTCTGTCCAGTTTCCCTCGCAACGGCGATCGCCATTAAGAATTATTCTTAAGCTATAGCTGTGGGGATATCCTTCTACTTCTAGCCACAGGCGATCGCTTTGCGCTTCGCAACTAATTCTTTCTTCGTCCATCAACTCAGCCTCCATTTCTTTCATGGTATCGACAAGCTGATTTAACAGACGGCAAAAATCATCCAATTCGGCTTTAGTAAGCTCAATTGCCCAATTGTCTGCACCTATTAAACCTTGATATTTTGAACCATGAGGATGCCAGCCAACACGCCAACCATCCTCGCTTTTCAGAAAACGTGACAATGTTTTTAGTTTTGAATCTAGAAGCCTAAAACTGGCAATTTACTTAATCACCAATAATTTCTGGCTGAGTTAATTCATCTGACATTTCGATAATGGCGCGAATTACGGGTTTCATATTTGGGTCATCGAAATTTTCAAGTTCTTCATAACGACGGCGTTTAGCGCGATTTGCTACTTGGACAGTAATGCGGTAGCGATTAGAAGCAGCACTAACTAGTTCTTCAGAACGATACATGATTTGAGATGAGTTAAAAGAACTTTTTCTTAACATTTATAGAGATATCCTTGATGTGAATATCTGTATTCTAACAAAGGATGATCTTTAATATTTTTTGCTTGTTTTTAATTATCGAGCGGCAAAAAAAGCGATCGCCTGTATTTGAGTAAAGCGATCGTCAATTAAAATTGAGTTTAACTAATCGTCAAACCTTCTTGTCTGAAAAACAATTGCAAGCAACTTCTATTTACTAACAGCTTTTCTTTGATCTTTGGCATTGAAGCTTTTCTCAAGCAGCATTGGCAAGTTTATCTATACCATTGTGAATCATCATAATGCCAACAACGGCTTTAAGGATTGCCCAAGAAGTTTGTTGCCAGAAATTAGGCGTAAGATTGGGGCCCAAAAGTCGGGTAACGAGAGAATTAATAGACATAGGTATTGCAGAATATAAAATAATAACGGGTTACAAAATTTAAACATTATGAAGAAGCCATCCCGTATTTTACCTTTGCCTAAAATCAAGCATTTATTAAACACGATCAAAAATCTAAATCTAGCTTTAACTCCCCACAAAGCTTTAAACTGAGATTTGCAGAGAATTTGAGATGTTTTTTATATTGTGCGAAAAATAGTTATTGCTGGCAATTGGAAAATGCACAAAAATCAGGCGGAGTCCTTGAAATTTGTGCAAGAGTTCAAATCCGAGATTGAGAATACCGAAGAAGAGCGAGAAATCATTTTGTGTGCGCCTTTTACTTCTCTGACTGTAATGTCAAAAAACTTACATGGTAGTAGAGTCAAGCTGGGTGCGCAAAACGTCCATTGGGAACTAGAGGGTGCTTATACTGGAGAAATCTCAGGAGAAATGCTGACTGAAATCGGCGTAGACTATGTAGTTATTGGTCACAGTGAGAGACGACAGTATTTTGGTGAAACCGATAAGACAGTAAACCTGCGATTAAAGGCTGCTCAAAAATACAAACTAAAACCTATTCTCTGCGTTGGAGAAACCAAAGAACAGAAAGATGCTGGTGAAACAGAGAATGTTATTATCAATCAGCTAAAAGAAGGTTTGCTAGAAGTAGACCAAAGTAATTTGATTATTGCTTATGAGCCAATTTGGGCAATTGGTACAGGCGATACTTGTAAATCTACAGAAGCAAACCGTGTCATCGGTGTTATTCGCCAACAGCTTGATAATAAAGATATTTCAATTCAGTATGGCGGTTCTGTAAAACCAGGTAATATTGACGAAATTATGGCACAACCAGAAATTGATGGAGCCTTAGTTGGAGGAGCAAGCTTGGAAGCAGCTAAATTTGCACGAATTGTTAAATATCAGTAATTGTTAGCCCCAAAGCAATGCTAGGAACAATTAGTCTTTAGATGGCAAAACAAATACTAGAGATATTATATCCTAATAGCTTTTTGAGTTTCCCTGATTTAATAGGGCAACTCAAAAAATGTGCTAGGCATTTTTGTTGTGACTTCACTTGGTAAGCATTGTAGACATTGAATGAGAGGGGTGCTGGAGTTTCTTCAGCTTACCCAATCGAGTTGTTAAAATCATCACTAGTGTCTTAAAAATATATACTTAATAGAGCGACGAAAGTTAGAGACTCTGTTATATCTTTAGTTTAGGGTCAAATTGAGACGTTTTACAGATGTTTTTATTACTTTAATTTTTTACTATCGAGACAGTTTTTAAACAGCAGAGGGAATTAGTTTTCAAATATACGAATCTGCTTAAATAAATACAAAGCATCGATACTTATTAATATGCAAAAAACCTAAATTCCAATTATATTTAACTTTAATAAATTAACAAACTTAAGTTTTATTAAATCATTAAACAATTGAGTAAACTTGGGAAATAACTTAACGCCAATTATTTTTTTGATTAATTATTTATAAATATCGATTAGTTGTTCATTTTTAAGCTTGAATATCAGTTCGTTTAATAAACCGCTTCAGAATAATTACTGAATTTACTTAGATATATTCGCTGTATGCTACGTAATTTATGGCTAAATATTAGATTGATTTTAATATCGAAATTTTTAAAATTAGGTATTTTTGCTAATAGTGTTATTTTTTTTTTTTGTTAGTATAGGACAAAATTGAACGGATAAATAAAGCGGATTATTATCCCTAGATTTATTCCTTCATTTATTTTGAAGCCAAATAAAGCTGTTAATTTGATAGCATTTGGCAAGTATATTTTCCAATTCAATAATTACTCTTATTTTATCTAAACAGCAGTGTCAAAGTATATTGCTATATAAGCATTGAATTTTGTAGTTAGTAGCTTCCACACTATACATAGCATATTGAAATAAAGTAAATTCAATATGTATACTGTTTGCTGTTTGATATTTATTATACTCAGTTCTATCGCAATTTATTACCATGACAAGACCAAAAAAATCTCAGCATCAAGAAACTAATTCTCCATTCAAAAGATTGAGATTAAACGTCAAACTTTCTCAAGAACAATTAGCTAGAGAAATCGGCGTAGCAGTCTCAACTATTAGACGCTGGGAAAAGGGACAAGCCGAACCTACCATGACAGTCTCTCAAATGAGACAATTTTGCAGGGCAGTAAAACATAATTTTGATGAGCTGCCAAATTCTCTTTTACCAACAAAAACAAATAACAACAATAATGGTTCTAGCAGCAGTGCATCATGACATAAATGAGGTATTGCTGATTAGGGCTATAAGTTTGGTTGAAACAATTACTTGTTTGCCTACTATTTACAGTGAATTAAAGTAAAAGTAATTTATTTATTTACGGAGTAAAAGGTTCAAGGAACGAAAAATTAAGCTTTTCCCTTGTCCCTTTCCCTTGAACTAATCACTAACGAGCCTCTTAAATGTTTTCGTCGAACTGACGTTTTCTTAATATTGGTTCGTGCATTTATCTCCAGGGCTTAGAGCTACCTCAACCGTATTAATTGTTTTAACCTGAAAGTAGGGTTGATATAGGTAATATATCGAGGATTAGAACTAATTAAAACTGTCATTATTTTTGCTCATGAGCAAGAGCTAATTACCGAATAAGTTGAGCATCAAACATCACCTGGATTTAACTGCATCATTTTCCACGTAACAAAAGTTCCCACAGGACTCCAAAGTAGATAAGGGACTAATAGCCAAAATGCAGCAGTAGATATAGGAAAAACTATTACCGCTAAGATTGCTCCTAAAAAGAAGCCAGTCCCACCAATAATTGTGCCTATTTTGAGGCTGCGAGTCTTACACATTACCAGGGTGTAAAGAGAAATTGATATTTCAACCAATAAATAAAAACCCATTAGTAACCACGGCGCATTGCCACCAGGTTTAGTTTCCCAGACGTTGTAAGCCGACCATGCACCACAGATAAAAATAACTGTCCAGATAATGGGAATAGCTCCTTCAAAGGTTAACCAGCTAGGACGACGCAAGTTTTTAAACCAACGAAAGTCTTGACTCGAAATTAAACGATTTAAACCAAAGGGAACAATCAGAGTAATAATAGCGATCGCTAGCCAGGAAGGAATCATAATAATTGGTAATGATAAAATTTCTGAACGTTCTTAAATTTTGTCATTAAAATCACACAATAAAAAACAGCACCCGATCGCACTTTATTTGTACTCTTATTTGCTGCCTTTGGTGGATATAAAATGAACTTAGTACGACAACTAACCAGCAAACCATACATACTTAGAAAATACCATGGCAATACTAATTCCTAAGCTCAGACCAACTAGAACTTGAAAAGGTGTGTGTCCCAATAGCTCTTTTAATCTTTCTTCATTTAAATTATGCTTTTCTTGAAACAGTTCATCAATTAGCTGATTAAGAATTTTTGCTTGTTTCCCTGCTGCTTGACGTACCCCCGCAGCATCGTACATGACAATAATGGCAAAGAGACAGGCGATCGCAAATTCGGCAGAAGACCAACCTTTTAGTGAGCCGACGCTAGTAGCTAACGCACCGACTAAAGCTGAATGAGCGCTGGGCATCCCCCCAGGAGACATTAAGTAAGTTACGTTTAGCCTGCGACTTCTAACCAGATCGATAATTAACTTTAATCCCTGTGCTGTTATACAGGCTAAGAGTGCGACCATTAGTATCTGATTGTGTAAAATACCAGCAACTTCCTGCATGGTTTATCTTCTTGCCCCAAAAATATTAGATAAATAGAGTTTTATTTTAGCGATCGCGAGTGACGATATATTTAGCTACTGCCCTTAAAGGCTCGGCTTTTGCACCATAGGTTGATAGCTCGGCGATCGCACTATTTACTAACTCCTGTGCTTTGAAACGTGATTCTTCTAATCCCCATAAGCTTGGATAGGTGGCTTTTTGTGCCTCTAAATCCTTACCAGCAGTTTTGCCTAGCTGTTCGTCTGTCGCTGTAATATCTAAAATATCATCAATTATCTGAAAAGCCAGACCAATATTTTGAGCATAGTTGGACAGCCTTTCTATATCAGCTTTTTGGGCATTGGCTAAAATTGCTCCTGACACCACGGAGGCATTTAGCAACGCCCCTGTTTTATGAGTGTGAATAAAACTTAAAGTTTCGGCGGTAATATCTGGTTTGCCCTCTGATTCCAAATCTAAAACCTGTCCGCCAACCAAACCCGCAGCACCTACGGTATGTCCTAAACAAGCCACAACTTTGATAATGTTTTCTGCTTTGACGTTTTGGGTTTGCGTAGCAACATATTCAAAGGCATAAGCCAGCAAGCCATCTCCTGCTAAGATGGCAATATCATCGCCATAAACTTTGTGGTTGGTTAACTTTCCCCGACGAAAATCGTCATTATCCATGGATGGTAGGTCATCGTGGATCAAAGACATGGTATGAATCATTTCTAAGGCACAGGCAGTAGGCATCGCCATCTTTACAGTGCCACCAATTAGCTCACAAGTTGCTAAACAAAGAATTGGACGTAGGCGTTTGCCTCCAGCTAGTAATGAGTAACGCATTGCCTCGTAGATTTTCTCTGGTTTGGCGATCGCAATTGAGCGATCTAACGCTTGTTCAACAAGAACTTTTTTTTGCTTTAAATAATTATTCAAGTCAAACTTTTTAGGCCCGCTCAGCTTTTTGTCGGCTTGTACCATACTGCACGATAGTGTCTTAGTTGATCATCTTTTACGATCCTATTATCCCTCGACGGGTTACTTTAACCAACTAGAGGTATATTAACTTAATAGAAATAATAGAAGTTGGAATATTGTCACTTTAGCGAAGATGTTAATCGGTTTTACTGAGAATTAAAAACCAATGCAGTCTCTATTCAAGACTGCATTGGTGAAGCGATCGCCGTACTAGCGATCGCGAAATATTGATTATTTTTTGATTTCTTTTAATAAATTAAACAACCAAAAATCACTAAAGGGATCTATATATTTAGCTAAAGACCAAACTAGTAAACAAGGGTGAGCCACAACCTGTAATAACGGAATATCATCCTCAGAATCAGTAACCACGATTGCTGAGTGAATTTGGGACTCTGACAATACTGAGCGCATCATTAATAGTTTACCTTGATGGCGATCGCTTGCTTGCCAAAATCGACAGCCAACCAGGCGATCGTATTTAATTGGCAGATGTTTAAGGATGGGATTGATGACAAAGTTAAATCCTAAACTAGCGATAATTATTGGTGAATCGCTATTTTGCTTTACTGCCTCAATTAATTCTAAATTACCATGATTTTGAGCCAGCTTTTGAGCTTTTTTTTGCCATAAAAGAAGCGTCCAAGGTAATAAAATGGTGGGGATAACGATTAAAAACCAGTCTCTAATTTTATCGCCTCTAAATGGTTGTGGTAGCCAAAACCAAGGTCTAAAAACTTTTAAAATGCTTACTAAGATAAATCCGATTAAACGAGGACGCAAGCTATTAATATATTCAGCCGTAGAATTTCTTAATAACAGCGTTTCATCAAAATCTAAAATTATCGGCGTATCTTGAGCAGCATCTTTAATTGAATTTATGGCTTTCGATTTGCTGGCTAAATCATCTTGCATAACAAAGCATTTGCAAATTAAGTATATTACTACGTTGCTGTTCTAACATCATTAGAGCCGTCTTCAAAAACTGGTTTTACCTGAGACAGCATAGCTCTAATTTGTTTATTACCTTGAACAAGACACCATAAAATAATTGCCCAAGTCTGCCAAGTTTGCCATAATTCTAAAGAGTGAGTTCCTAAAGCGATCGCACTCAACAAAAATATAAAAATCAAGCAGCGCAATAACTTAACAGGGACTTCTTTAGGCCAACTATCTGCATTTCCACCAGCGTAGCGATAAACTATGTACAGTATGCTGCGAGAGAGTATTTGTGCAGATAATATGCTTGTGCCGACAGAATTGGTGGCAGTAATGGCTAAAAAGCCATAATAACGGAAAGACTGTAGTAAAAGATAAAGCCAAGTTCTGGTGTGCTTATTTAAATGATTGTATACCCAAAAACACAATCTGACAGAAGCTAAAAATGCAGCCCAATATAAAAAAGGCAAAGTAAGAGAATTGAAGGGAGCAGGTCACTTTCGTTAGAACAAAAGAACTAACTGTAAGATAAAGCATTGTTGCCAGAAAAAATAAATGACCCCAGAAGAGAAAAAAGAGTTAAACAAACATATTAATGCGATCGGGATGTTTTGCAAATTTTTTGCCCCAATTGCCAACAGTTCTAGGGCTTAAGCCAGTAGCCTCTGCTAGAGCATTGAGACAAGCTTTTCTAAATCCTCTTTGTTCTGGGGATAATTCTACCCACTTTTGACATATATTCCCAAGGGGTCAATGTAGATAATTGAGCGCATCAGTTTTATCTTCAATCTTTTGTTTACCTATGTCTATGAACACTAAAAAGATAATTATAAAATTAGTCATAGATAGTGACAATTATTACTCGTGAATTATGATTACGCTAATTTAGTGAGTTATTGCGCTCTAAAAAGCATACTCAAGCTAGTTTGGCTCAAACTTTAAACTAGTGATGAAGCCAAAAGCGTATTTTGTCAGTTGAATATTAGCCTTTGCAGTAGGTTTGGTAAGCTTTTTGAAATTCGGCTGCTATTGCATCTGCAAACCAATCGGGATTTAAAATCTCAGCATTAGAACCATATTGCATGATCCTTTGTCGAAACCAAAATAAACAATCTTCATTGGTTTTTATCTCTACCCATTCACGATCGCAATCACTGTCTACTATTTGCTCGCGACCGCGACGAGGCTGATAGTTGCTCATGCCTTTACTAAGACGATATGTAATTGGTAATGTTGCAAACACGGTAGCAATCCATTGGCTTTGTGATGGCGGAAACACTCGAAGAATGCGATCTACTCTAAGAGGCTGATTTTTCTCTACCCAATGGTTACAATAGTTCCAATTAGGAAGATAAGCAAAAAGATAAAGAACTCCATTGTGCAGTCTTAATTCCGAACGATCTATATCCCAATTGTTTTCTTTGCCTTTACTACTTCGATATCGAATTGAGTAACGACACCCTTTATCAATTCTTTCTTGTAGCTTTGTGACAATCTCTTGAATTTGAGTTTCAGCATAGTCTACTGGAGGACTAAAATCCACCTTAAGATTGTGTAACTGCTTTCTATTATCCAAGTTGCCTATTCGTGCGATTTGTCCCGCTTCAGCAGAAAAACCCATATCAGACAAAATATAGGCTGCGGTGAAAAGGGCTTGTTTTTGTTGCTCGGAAAGAAGTACGGGGAAACTAGATTCTAATAATTGATAAGGTTTGCTTGGCGCACTCTCTATTTCAAAACCACAATTTTTAAGCTTGCTAATGGTTCTGGTTACTTTCTGTAAAGTATCTCCGTCTTCTTTTCCATATCTAGCGAGAAATTGACCCATTTCATCGGCTAATTCTGTTCTTTTTCTCGGTTTCTCTGCCAACAGCCTAATTATTTGAAGGGCAAAAGCAACCTGGCTATATTTGTTATCATTTTTTGATGTCATATCTAAATATTGAAGTATGAACAACAATAAGATAAATAGATTTTACGTCTGATGTGAATTAAAAAAAGCTGATCCTACCATTCCCATCCAAAATTTGTCTGTAAAAACCGAAATATAATACTGGGGGAACTTTCCCCCAGACCCCCTGCTGGGGACGTGACGACCCTCCCCAGACCCCTTCCGTAAACATCAACCCTGATTTCACTCATCAGCCAATATAATATCGTTAGATACGATCGCAAATATAAGACAATCTATATCTAAGCAGGAGAAACAGACAGTATTGCTTTAATTATTGAATTTAATGGTAGGTGGGAATTTGTCTAAACCAATTACTGAAATGACCATAGCGGAATTAAAAAGCTATTTATCTGAACATAGAAATGACGACTAAAAGTTCAGTCAGGCTATGGGCGAATTATTGAAAAAATTGCCAGATCGGGAAAAATGGCATCAACCTTTCACCGATCTAGAAGATGCAGAAAAGTTTTTCCAACAAAATCCTCTTCAATAGTGGTATTCTCATTTTCTGACTAGGTGATTTTCTACATCGGGATTAAATTAGCAACAGTTCATGCGACAACTGTTGACTATGACTAAATATGAAAATAATTCTTAAGCCTTTATACTCAAAGCTAAATCCTGGGGTGCAAAATTGTCCTATTGGATGTCAAAGTACTTGTAAAGTAAAACCATATTTAGCTTGCGATAGTGAATGTCCGCTATCTTCTCATCAAGCGGAAACCTATAAACGCATAACTCAATCGGATGCAGATATTATTTTTAACACTTCTGCAACGGGTGATGGTAAGTCTTTAGCTGCTTATTTACCTGGATTGCTAAATAGCCAATTTCGGATAATGGGCTTGTATCCGACAATTGAATTAGTAGAAGATCAAACCAAACAGCAAAAGGAATATCATACCCGTTTCGATCTCGATCCTATATATCGAATAGATCGTCTTTATGGCATGGAGTTAAGTCGTAGGATAAAAGAACAAGACACAGATCGATTCAATGTTTTGCTGCAATCCATAGAACAAAAGCCAGTTATTTTAACTAATCCCGATATTTTCCATTTTATTACTCATTTTCGCTATCGCAATCCTGCTAAAAGTGCAGAAACTTTACCTTTTGCTTTAGCAGACTTTCCCGATCTTTGGGTGTTTGATGAATTTCATATTTTTAGCTGTCACCAAGAAACAGCAGCATTAAACAGCATGGCTTTAATTCGACAAGCTACTCAGAGAAAAAGAAAGTTTTTATTTACCTCGGCAACTCCCAGAGAAGATTTTATTCAACAACTCAAACAGGCTGATTTTAAGGTAGCAGAAGTCAAAGGAGAATATAGCAACGAAAACCATCCTGGATACAGACAAATTTTGCAGAAAGTCGAACTGGAATTTGTTCACTTAGAAAAAGATACCAATACACTAGATTGGCTGTGTCAGAATAGCGATCGCCTTGGCACAAGTCTGGAAGCAGAAACAAGAGGTAGAGGCTTAGTTATCGTTAATTCTGTTGCTTTGGCAGGTAAAGCAGTAGCAAGATTACAAGAATTATTACCTAATGTGATTGTCAAAGAAATTAGCGGAAGATGCGATCGCCAAGAAAAAGATGAAACCCGAAAACAATTAGAAAATGAAAATAAACCTGTCTTAGTAGTTGGGACATCGGCGGTTGATGTGGGAGTAGATTTTAAGATTCACTTACTAATCTGCGAAGGTAGCGACTCAGCAACAGTTATTCAACGTTTGGGGAGATTAGGTCGTCATGCGGGGTTTAATAACTATCAGGCTTATGTATTAATTAATAACCATGCCTCTCATATAATTTCACGTCTGGAAGAAGAGATTAAAAATATTATCACCAGAGAACAATTAACCAAGGCTATTGAGTATGCTTTTAATCCACCACAACAGTTTACTCAATATCGCCATAAGTGGGGTGCATTGCAAGCACAGGGAATGTTAGCTGAAATGATGCGAGAAAATCCCAAAGTAATGAAATTAACAAGCGATCGCGTCAAAGCAGACTTACAGTGCATTTATGGGGATAAGCTAGAGTCGGCGCGCAAGTACTGGTATAAGTTAAGCCAGCAGGAAAACGAAGTAGATAAAGCAGTTCAACAGGAAATATTACGTTTTCGCGGTGGTTCGACTTTACAAGCTGCGGTGTGGGACGGCAAAAGATTTTATCAATACGATCTGCTGCGGTTTTTACCCTATGCCCTTGTAGAAATAATCGATCGCGATACTTATATTGCTGCTGCTACCAAACACAATCACATTGAAGAAGAATTTAATGAGAAATATATTGATGTCTATGTGCGGGTAACTGACTGGTTAGATAAGCGTCAAGCCATAGAAATTAAGTGTAATCGCTACAGTCATAAATTGGAAATAGGTAATTTGTTTTTAGGCGATCGCCTAACCATAACAGGACATCCTCAATCTGAAGTAGCTAATTGTTTAAATGGCAAGAAATTACTCAGTTTTCTGATTTATCTCGGTAAAAAAAGCCAGTGGGATGTGGCGCGGATTTTGAAATTGAGTCCTTTGTTTGGATTATATCGTCTCACTGACGGATCGAGTAATAGTTACGCTTGTGCTTTCAATCAAGATGCGATGTTACTAGAAGCTTTAAAGTTTAACTTGCCTAGAGAATTTCGCGATCGCCCAGATTCGATAATTTTTTAAATATCACCAAAGTAATCTTTATCCATAATTGCTTCTATTTCGACAAAACTATTTTGAGGTATATCAAAATCAAATGACATAGTAGCGATCGCGTCTTGATATATATCTGAATATTCTGTTTTTAGATAATTATTAAGACTGGGATTTTTCTTTAGTATTCGCTTAATTCGATTGCGAAAATTGGTAACTTCTCGCATCCAACCATTACGGCATCTTTCTCTCTCAGTTTTCCAATACTTCAACTTAAGGATATGCTCGATTAATCGCTGCATATAACTATCAAGCGATCGCTTTTCCGACTTCCCCATATCATCAATTTCATCAAGCAAATTATCCCAATCCATATTGGCAAAATCTCTATTTTGAATAGCTTTTTTTGTTTCCTCAACCCAAAGGTTGAAGTCTTTCTCATGTAGTTGTTTTAGATTGCTATCCATCGATCTTTGGTTTTTGAGTTATCAGTCAACAGTGAACAGTTGATAGCTTTATTTTACTTGATTAGAATTTTAAGGTTTTCAACTCGGATAGCGATCGCTCTGTCCCGCTATCAGAACTAATGTTTCAGTCCCATAATTGGGATTTTGAGATTTTCAACTCTTGATTCAAATTGCTGTAGTTTTTTGTTTTATGTTTCAGTCCCGTAATTGGGATTTTGAGGTTTTCAACATATCTTTTGCCTCACAGCCTCGAAAACATTTATAGGGTTTCAGTCCCGTAATTGGGATTTTGAGGTTTTCAACCATTTTGTATGGTAGTTGGTAAGAGTCTTGATGGTTTCAGTCCCGTAATTGGGATTTTGAGGTTTTCAACGTAGCAATAGCCTCTGGATAAACGTTATCTACGTGTTTCAGTCCCGTAATTGGGATTTTGAGGTTTTCAACTCCTCATAGCCAAACCAGCGAAAGTAGGGAGCATCGGAACTGTTTCAGTCCCGTAATTGGGATTTTGAGGTTTTCAACCCAAGAATTAGCAGCAGAAAATACAAAAGTTTGTAGAAGTTTCAGTCCCGTAATTGGGATTTTGAGGTTTTCAACCTAGCTGCTAGCCATTCAAAACCAAGCTTATAATGCCGATGTTTCAGTCCCGTAATTGGGATTTTGAGGTTTTCAACCAAAAAACAAGTTGCCCCTACACTAGCTATGATTCTTGTTTCAGTCCCGTAATTGGGATTTTGAGGTTTTCAACATGAGCAGTTTAGACAAGCGGTACAGTTTGGCGGTTTCAGTCCCGTAATTGGGATTTTGAGGTTTTCAACCCTACACTAGTGCCTGGAGGAAGAGTTATGTGTCTGTGGTTTCAGTCCCGTAATTGGGATTTTGAGGTTTTCAACTCCGCCACTCAAAACCATTATAAACAGAAGCTTTGACAATCAAAATTGTCGAACCTTTAATTTTTGACTTCAAATCGAAAATTGAAATACGCATAATACAAACAGACAATTCCAGGAAGTATTTAATTATCTAGGTTCTAACCTTTTGTCGAACCTCCCAGGGATTACGCCCACGCTTAGGCTCATCAAAAAAATTATTTTCTGAATTGATATTAAAGCAACTATGATGATGTGTCGAGCAAAATTGAAACAAAACTTTAACTAAAAAACTGAGTTATTGTCATTTTTTGACTACGGCATTTCAAAAATCGGTCATATATTAGGAACAGCAAAAAACAAATATCTGATAACTGATAACTGATAACTGATAACTAATAAAGATGACTACATTATTACAAAATCTGCTGCTGGAAACTTTGCCCGCAGACATAGATCTGATTCTACACAATTACATAGAAAACATATTACCTGCCTTAGAAAGAGAATTTTCTGCTGCGCCAGCAATGGGAGGGGATGAGGAGATAACTTGTCAAACTTTGCTAAAAACTGGTGATAAGTATGCACGAGAAAGATCTCAAGACTGGTCAAAAAAAGGCGATCAAAATCTATGCGTTCACGTACTTAATGCCTTACTTACTGATTGGAATTTAATACCTTATCTCAATTCTAATCTTGCACTATCCGAAGTTGAAAAAAAGTTGTTGTGCTTGGGAATAACTTTACATGACTATGACAAGCACTGTCGTCACCAGGGAATTAAACCGCCTCATGCTGCGGAAGTATCGGAAATAATCAAAACTTGTCGTCAGTTGGGTAAAAAACTAAATTTTGATGATTTTTGGGAAGAATGGGACGACTATCTCCCAGAAATCGCGTTCTTAGCACAAAATACTCATGCAAAACACGGGACAAACTTAAATTCTGCTAACTGGGGGCAATTTAAACATAATTCTCGCCGTCTGAAAAATCCTTTGCGCTATCTAATAGCTTTTGGCGATGTGGCAGTACACATGGGCGATCCTGGGGATATTGCTACTCAAACTGCTGGCGATCGCTTGCGAGAGCATCTAAGCAGTTTGCAGATAAAAGAAAAGCTAGTTTATCATCGCTTGCGAGATACTTTGGGCATCCTGACTAATGCGATTCATAATGCTACGGTTTTGTTTGCTAAAGATTTAGATTGGCAACCTTTACTTTTTTTTGCTCAAGGTGTGGTTTATCTCGCACCAGCAGACTACGAAACGCTAGAAAGAAAAGAGTTATCCGAATTTATTTGGCAACAGGTTCGCATTGCGTTAGGTAGAAAAATGCTTGGCGGCGAAATAGGTTTTAAACGAGATGGAAAAGGTTTAAAAGTTGCGCCTCAAACTTTAGAGTTTTTTCAACCAGGAGAGTTAATTAGAAAGCTTCCTGAAGTAGTAGAAACAAAAGTTAGAAATGTAAATAATCCTGCTACTCCAAAAAGATTGGATACTTTAGATTTAGATAAAACAGAAAAGGAGCGATTAAACAAGGTTGCAAATCTTAGATGCGATCGCCTGGCAGAATTGATAATTTTAATTCAAAAGGAGTTTTTAGCTAATAGCCCTGAATTTATTGACTGGATTTTAAATTATCTAGAATTAGCAGATAAAATAACTCCCGAACAAACTCAAATACAAGCAGGGGGAGTAAATCGCGGTTGGTATTATACTGCTGCTCACTATATTGCTAATAATCCTACTTTAGACGAGCAACAAGTACAGGAAAAACTAGAAAATTTAGCTGAAGAGTTAGCAAAATGGGCAGAAGAAAATAATTTATTACCCGAACATCATAGCCATACAGAAGCAATTTTCTATGACTATCTAAATCAATATTTAGAAGTACAAGGATGGGAATATACTAATAATTCTTTTACAGCAGAATTGAATAATTATCAACTTGCCAAAACTAAACAAGCCAAAGTTCCTATTTGTTCCTTAAGTTCTGGTGAGTTTGCATCAGAAGATCAGCTTGATTCTGTAGTCTTATTCAAACCCCAGCAATATAGTAATAAAAATGCTTTGGGAAGTGGCAGAATTAAGCGTGGAATCTCTAAAATATGGTCGTTAGAAATGTTGTTACGTCAGGCATTTTGGTCGGCTAGTTCGGGAAAATTTGCCGATTTACAACCAGTATTTTTATATATCTTTCCTGCTTATCTTTATTCTCCACAAGTAGTTGGGGCAATCAAATTATTATGCGATCGCCTGAATAACATTAATCTTTGGGATATTCGTAAAACTTGGATTAATAACAATATGGATATCTCTGCTTTGAGTAGCTGGAATTGGCTAAAAGATATCGAAGCTGGAGGACAAAGTGAAGCTAGATATGAATCTTCTCAATTGCCCTTTATGGCGACAATCTTTACCACTACCAGGGGAGAAACTACTACTGATGCCTGGGTGCAACCTACATTTTTGGCTTTAGCCTTGCCTATGTTATTAGGACTCAGAGTTATTACTACAGATAGCTTTGTTCCTCCATATAACAGTGATAGTGACTTCAAAGCTTCGGTAATCTTAGACCAACCAGGGGGATTTTATAACCTATTAGGTTTACCAACTTCTTTACGCATTCAGCGGTTAGAGCCTGCTTTAGAAAAATTACTAATTGCTTATAGTATTCACCTCGATACTCGTAGTTCTCCACCTGATGCTAGATGGCAAGCATTTAATAGCACAGTTCAAGAACTTGCTACCGATGTTTTAAATATATTTTCTTTAGCTTTTGAAGGATTACGAAGAGATAGTAGAGATAAGCTTTCAATTGAAGAAATTAACCGCTATATTACCTATGCCGAAAAATGGTCGCAAGGAGATTTATTAATGACAGAAAAACTTTCAGTAACCAAAAAAATTACCGAACAATACTATCAGTTTTATCATGTTGGCGCGAATGAATCTAGCCACTCGATATTATTACCTTTCACTAAAGCTTTAGAACAAATACTTGCTGTTCCTGACTACTTTGATGATGAAGAACTAGTCTTGCAAGGAACAGGAGAAGTAAAAAGAGCTTTAGACAGACAAAAAATATATAAACGTCCTCTGATGAAAGACAAAACAGTTGACTACACAACCAGACAACAACAAGAAGAAACAGCAATTGAAACCTTTATGACTACCTGTGTTAAAGAACTATTCGGCAAAATGTGTAAAAGCGATCGCGCTTTATTACAACAGTATCAAAACCGTTTTAAATCAGGGGTGATTATTTATTATCAAAAATTAGTCCGCGATCATCAGTAAACAGTTATCAGTTATCAGTTATCAGTTTTGTATCACAAGTAATCCAAGTATTTTGCATTATGAGTATTCTTTCTGAAATCAAATCTCTTTTTAATTCCGCTTTTCCTCGTCTTGCAGGTGGTAAATATATTCACTTTATAATGCTACGACACACTCAATCTTTTCCTGTTTTTCAAACCGATGGAGTATTGAATACTGTTCGCACTCAAGCAGGAATAGAAAATACTGATAAAATTAGTCGTTTGGTACAGTTTAAACGCAAGCAAACGACCCCAGAAAGATTAACTGGTAGAGAATTACTGCGCTCTTTAAGTATTACTAATGCCGATAAAGAAGCCGATCGTTACTGTGAATACAACGGTGATAAATCTTGCAAACAATGTCCAGATTGTATTATTTATGGTTTTGCGATCGGTGATAGCGGTTCAGAACGTTCTAAAGTGTATTCCGATTCGGGTTTTTCTCTAACTCCTTATGATGAAAATTCCCGTCGTAGTTTTACTTTTAATGCCCCCTTTGAAGGAGGAACGATGAGTGAAGCTGGTCAAATGCGAAGTGCGATTAATCAACTAGATCATATCTTACCAGAAGTTACTTTTCCTACTGTAGAAACTTTAAAAGATGTGACCCAAGAAGCTTTTATATATGTACTTGGTAACTTATTAAGAACTAAACGCTATGGCGCACAGGAATCTCGAACAGGTACAGTCAAAAATCACTTATTGGGAATTGTATTTTGTGATGGGGAAATCTTTAGTAATCTTCAGTTTACTCAGGCATTATATGATGTACTAAAAACCAAAAATCTTCTCGATGGAAATATCGGCGATCTAAAAATTGAAGCAGAACAAGTTATTAACAATTTATTGGAACAAGAATTAGTGTGTAAAACTAAGACAATTTTTGGTTCGGAATTAGAAACATTAATTTCTGAAGTGAGCGATATTTACCAAAACCAGGAAACTCTGCAAAATACTCTAAATACGTTAAGCGAACAAACCAAAACCTATTCTACGGAATATGGTGCCAATGTAGACAATAAAAAGAAAAGTAAAAAGAAATAAATAGTCAACTGATAACTGATAACTGTTATATGAATCTCCCACATTTTTATCTATGTCATTTGACATTACACGATAATGTTTTCTTTGCTAGTAGGGAAATGGGTACTCTTTATGAAACAGAGAAGTATCTCCATAATTGGGCATTAACCTATGCTTTATTTGAAGTTACGCATATTCCTAAACTCTACCGAATGCAAGGAAATCTAGCCCAAAAACCTGTTTATCTAGAGCGCGATCGCGAACAAAATTTAGTTCAATTAAACGATTTAGATATCTATGTTTTTCCTGCATTACCGATAACTTGGTCTTACCAAATTAATACTTTTAAAGCTGCCCAAGTTGCCTATTATGGAAAGTCAAAACAATTTGGGGCAAAAGGAGCAAATCGTAACTATCCTATCAATTACGGCAGAGCTAAAGAATTGGCAGTTGGTAGCATTTATTGCACATATATTATAAGTAAAGACAAGATTAACATTCCGCGATGGATCAGGCTAGGAAAATGGTCATCTAAAATAAAAATTGAAGTCGAACCGTTAGAAATTTCAAATATCAAATCTAGATCTGGCACTTTTATTTGTCGCCATCCTCTCAACCCGATTGATCTACCTTCGTCAACTCAATTGTTGCTCTATAACCGTATTGTTATGCCTCCATCGAGTCTAGTTTCCCAAGCACAACTAGAGGGAGATTTCTGGGAATTTCCAGACATCAAATTACCTAGAGGAGCAAAATATGGACAGTCTTTACAGTCAACAGTCAGTAGTTAACAGTTATCAGTATGCTCGTAAGTTTAGATTCTATACATTCTATTGTTGTCAATCTTGGTGTAGAAGATAATAGTAAGATACCGTCTGGTTTAAATCGAGCTATTCACGCTCAGGTTTTAGCATGGTTGCAACAAGGAAATCCAGAAATATCTGCTTTAATTCATAATAGTCAGCGATCGCCTTTGAGTATTTCGGAACTAATTAAAAAAACCAATTCTTCAATTACTAAGTCAAGACATTGCCAAGAGACTAATCGGCTATTCTTTAGAGTCAATTTTTTGCAAGGGTATCTTCTGCCAATTCTATTAAAAGGGATGGAAACAGAAAAAAAGATATCTTTGGCAGATCGTAAGTTCATTCTAATTGGTGTAGATTCCCTACCTGGTGTAGATTCTCAAGCACGATTGACTACATACAAAGAAGTAGTAGAAAGTAGCAAACCTTGTGGTGAAATTAATCTCAAACTGATTTCTCCCACAAGTTTTAAACACAATGGCTGCATTCAACCATTTCCTTTACCAGAATTAGTTTTTAATAATCTACTGCGCCGTTGGAATATCTTTGCACCAGCAGAATATCACTTCCCTAAAGTTGATTGGCAAGGAATGACCGCAGCTTACGACCTCAAAACAAAGGTCATTAGAACAGAAGTTACGGAAATAGGTTCTGTCGGTTGGGTCAAATATGAATTTAAAGACGTAGAACAAGCTAGAGTTGCTACTATTTTAAGCAATTTTGCCAATTATTCAGGAATTGGGCGCAAAACCGCTAAAGGAATGGGGAGAGTTCTTGTCAGTTAACAGTCAACAGTCAACAGTCATAGATTTAGCTTTTTCTGCTTGAGAACAGTATGTTTGGCGATTGTCTCAAAATCACGATCGCAATGATAGAGGCTTAAATTATTCTCTATAGCAATAATGGCGATCGCGCAGTCGATATTACTCCGAATTGTAATTCCTTTACGACGAAGTTCAAAATATAATCTAGCAGAGTTTTCCCAAATAGAATCATAATTAGGCTCAAGATAATTTTGAACGGCTAAGTAGGAAGTCATTTTCCCCCATTCTGCTTCAGACTTACATCCTTGCAAAAGTTCTAATTTGGTAAATATAGGCAAATAGTAATCTCGTCGAGCAACTACTCTTTTTAGCTTGTCTGATTTGACCTTAGATTTATCCCTTAATACCTCGATCCAAATCGAAGTATCAATCAACAACATAACGATTTTTTCTGACGATATCAGTACTAAAGCCATCCACAAATTCAATTTCTCCAGCTAAGTCTAGGAGATCTTTCTTAGTATTTCTTTTGACTAATTCTGCCAAGGCAAAGTTAACTAATTCCTTTTTTGTTCTTAATCCTGTGATAGCAAAAGCTTGTTCTATTAACCCGTCATCTAAGTCAATGTTGGTTTTCATTGTTTGTACATCATATACACATATACACACATTATAGACATAAATTAATTCTGGAATTATGAACGAAAACTATTTACCTTTGGCGTATCTTAATGCCTGGGAATACTGTCCGCGCCGTTTTTACATCGAATACGAATTAGGAGAAATGGCAGACAATGAATACATTCTGCAAGGTCGCCATATTCATCGCAACGTAGATGTTGAAGGCACACATCAAGCAGAAGACACTATAACTCATCGCCATCAATGGGTATGGAGCGATCGCCTGAAAGTTAACGGCGTTATCGATGCGGTAGAAGAAAAAAAGGGTGAATTAATCCCTATAGAATACAAAAAAGGTCGCCAAGGAAGACATCTCAACGACCATTTTCAACTTTGTGCTGCTGCTTTGTGTATTGAAGAAAGAATTAACAAAACTATCGCTTACGGAGAAATCTTTTACTACGGCAATCGTCGCCGACAAAAAGTAGAGTTTACGCCTCAATTACGTCAAATGACAGAAAGTGCGATCGCATCCGCTCACTCTACTACCAAAGGAAAAATGCCACCACCCATTAATAACAGCAAAAAATGTCAGGCTTGCAGCCTCAAAAATATTTGTTTGCCTCAAGAAATGAAACTTTTATTTCAGTTATCAGTTAACAGTAATCAGTTATCAGGAGAAAGGAACTAATGAGTAATGATGATTTGAGATTGAAGAGTGTTGCTTACGATAAGGCTTATGCTTTAGCAATTCGGATTGTGAAGGCTTATAAGTATTTGAAAGAGAGTAAAAAAGAATTTATTTTATCAAAACAATTATTGAGAAGTGGTACAAGTGTTGGGGCGAACATTGCAGAGGCTAATGGAGCTATTTCTGACGCTGAATTTTTCTCAAAAATATCTATCGCTTACAATTATATAACCCTCAATATTAATAATAAACAACAACAACAATGGTTGTATTTTTTTCTGTTGAGTAAAGTTACAATTACCCAAATTCTATATTCTTTTACGAGTATTATGGTGTATAGTTAATACATGATGCTCACACTACAGAAAGGAACTGACCCACACACAAATAAAACCATCTGGATAATGCTGGATGAAGACTATCAGGTAATCGAACCGATACAGCGTTATTTGACTTCTTTATGCGCTACCAAGTCGCCTAATACTGTACAAGCCTATGGAACAGATTTAAAGCGATGGTGGGAATTTCTCGACCATAAGTGCTTGGATTGGCGTAATGTAAATATTCATCAGGATTTAGAGGACTTTGCTTATTGGTTGAGAGTAGGAGATACAAAGGTGATTTCTCTACAGCCAGTAGAAGCCGATAGATCGGAGAAGACTATTAATAGAGCGATTACTGCTGTGTCAACTTTCTACGACTATCACCTGTGCAACCAAACAGTTGATTTTAGCGAGTTTGAGAGGTTTCATGCGATCTATAAAACGGGGAACACCAGAGTCGGTACGACAGGTATATTGACTGGTATTGCCAAAGCAAAACCAACCAGGGAAAAGTTAGTCAAACTCAAAGAAACTAAGAAATTCCCAGGCTGTCTGACCGATGAGCAAATAGAAACATTAGTTGATGCCTGTAGCAATCTTAGGGACAAGCTAATGATTCTGATGTTTAACGGAACTGGCATACGTAAAGGTGCGCTTTGTGGCTTAAAACACGAAGACGTTGGGGATTTTGGAGATTACTTTATTCGAGTAGTCAGAAGAGAAGACAACCCTAATGGAGCATTAGTTAAGACAAAAGAGAGGACAATTCCAGTAACTAAGGAGCTGCTCCAACTATATGACGAGTACTTAATGAATGAGTATCCAGGCGTGGATTCAGAATATGTGTTTGTCAATATCTGGGAAGGGGATATCGGTGCGCCAATAATGCTGACATTGCCTAACAAAATACTTACAGGCTTGGAAGAAAAAACAGGTATTAGAGTTTATCCACATTTATTTAGACATACTTATGCCACTCGTCTTTTGAAAGCGGGATATTCACCAGAGAGAGTCAAATATTTGTTGGGTCACGCTAGTATTGCTACCACTTTGGATGTCTATTCTCATGTCATCAACGAAACAAATCTATGGGAAGTAATCGAGAGAGAAGAAAAATGAGCTTAAATCAATTTGATTGGCTAGACGATTATCAAGATCTATTTGAAGAAAAGCTACCGTCGCAATTATTATTAAATCCTCTGCTACAAAAAAATATATGGCATACAGTTAATGATTTAAACTTGAAGATTAGTCCGCATCAAAAAGTATGGACTCTTAACTTTCAGAGTATTTCTCAAGATTGGTTTAGACTTCTTGTCAAGCTATACATATTAGTCAAAGCCAAACCAAATCAGCCTGGTAATACCATCAAAGGGTTTGTTATTTATTTGAGAGGATTCTCTAAGTTTTTAGACAAAAGAAATATTTACAGTCCCAAACATATAGATAATCAAGTATTTGAAGAATTTGACTATTATCTAAAAGCTAAAGGGCTAAAAGATAGCTCTCTGGGACATTATCGAAGTACAATCTGCAATTTTTTCGATACCTGCCGTACTGAAGGATGGATTGATGTTAATACTTATTGGTTTAGAGGCAAGCGCAACAGAGTTCATGTTAACAACGATGAAGTTGACTACATTCCCGAAGAAGTTTGGCATCAACTAGAAGAAAATCTACATTACTTGCCAGAACCAGTACAGAGGATGATCCTGGTAATAAAAACAACAGGTATTCGAGGTGGCGAACTTTTAAATTTACCATTGGACTGTCTGAGGAAAAGAGGTAAGCAATGGAGGCTTCGTCTTACAACAGAGAAATACGACATTAAAGATGAAATACCAATAACTGTTCCAGAATTAGTTGCAGTAATTAAAGAACAACAAAAATACATAAAACAAATTTTCGGTGATAAATTTGATAATTTATTTTGTAGCAATCATCCTGGTCATCATCGCAAAGATGGAACTCTTTCTTTTTCTCCTAACTCTAGTGTGATGAGTACAGGTACTTTTAACTTATGGCTGAATAGATTAGCCGAAAAAATTAACATCCTTACTTCAGAAGGTGAAATCTACGAGTTTAAATCTCATCAATTTAGAAGGACAGTGGGTACTGTTATGACCAATGCAGGTGTCAGAGATTTAATTGCTCAAAAATATCTCAGACATCGTAGTCCAGATATGTTGCCCCATTATCAACATCTTCTTAAGCAAACATTAGGAGATGAATTTGAGGAGTTGATTAAGGATAAAAAATATCATGATATATCGGGAAAAGTAGTCGAAATAATTAAAGGTAAAAATCCGATTACTGAATTTATTCGTCGCAAAATGTATCCTTTTACAACCCAATACGGGGAATGCCATCGACCAATTTTAAAATCACCCTGTCAAACAGTTAATGCTTGCTGGAGATGCGAATATTGGCGAATAACCGATGGTGATTTGAATTATCTCAAAGAAGATTTTGCGAGAGTCGAGGAAGAATTAAAGGTAGCCAAAACACTTTCTATGACTAGGCAACAACAAGGATTAGAAGATGACAGGAATAACTTAAGTGCGATTATTCAAGGTGTAGAAGAAAACAGATGATGGAAATAAATTGGTCTAGAGATTATCAGCATGAATTTATTTGTCCTCATTGCGATATTCAAGGTTTACGTTTAGCTGGCAAAGACAATTATACAAATAGGAAACTATTTAGATGCTCCAAATGTAGAAAAAGAATTTCTCAGTGTGTAAATATAAAATTTCCTAATAGTAATACTGGTATTAATTGGAACAAAGATTATAAAATAGGAGAGTTTGCTTGCCCCAATAAAGAATGTAATTCAAGGGATATCAGGCTTGCTAGCCAATCTAAAAAAAAGCAGCGTTTTACGTGTAATATTTGTGGAACTAAAACTAGAGAATCAATAGATCTTACGGAAAGCAATTTAGGTCAATATGCTCATAAAAGACCAGTTAAGCCATTTTCTTTTCAAGACGATAAATGGGATATTAGGGCAATTAAATCACCAGCAAATAAACAAGAGAAGATTCTAATTGCTAACTTTCATACTGTAAAAACAAACTGGTTTAGAAATTTAACCAAGCACTACACATACCACCTCTGTAAGCTCAATAAACCTATAGGTGCAATTGAGTATCATTTGATTAATCTTCGTATTTTTTCTCGGTATTTAGTAGAGAAAAATATAACTAATATAAATTTAATTAGCCGAAGTTTAATTCTTGATTTTCTCGCTTGGGATAATACGGGTGTAGACGCTACCAGAAAAAGACTCTCGACACTTAGAGATTTCTTCTGGACTGGTAATGTGCAGAATTGGTTTGTACTTGACCCAGATCTTGTAAGAGATAATGATTATCCTAAAGCGAAGGTAAGCAATCCTGACCCAATACCAGATAGCGTTCGAGAACAGATTGAAAGCAATTTACATAAGCTACCAGAGCCTATTGCTAGAATGTGGATTATTGCTTTTTTCACAGCAATGCGACCTGGAGAACTAGCTTTATTAAAGAAAGGCTGTTTGGTACAAGAGGGTAGCCACTGGAGCATTACTTGGCAACGTGGAAAAAACCGAGATTTTCACACAGTTCCAATTACAAGAATCATTGCCAAAGTAGTTCAAGAACAGCAGGATTACATAGAGCAATTATGGGGAACTGAATGGGATTACTTGTTTTGTCATTATCAGCGACCTTCAAGCACAAGGCAATATAGCAATATAGATCCTGTTCAAAAAGTAATACCGAAAAATAATAGCCTGTTTTATGGAGCGATTGAATATCTAATCGAAACAGAAGATATTCGGGATGATAATGGTAAGTTAGCGACATTTAGTCCACATTTAATTAGGCATACACGCCTAACTCAATTATTTGAGCAAGGACACGACTTGTCAGTAGTTAGTGCATGGGCTGGACACAAAAGATTGGCAACAACGAGTAATTTTTACACTCAAGTTAGTTGTGAACTAATTGAAAAAGAAGCAGGTCATATTCAAAAAGCTCTGTTTAATGCAGATGGTCAATACCATCAATATGAATCATTACCTAAATCCTTCTGGAAAGATCCTCAAGCTCATAAATTAGATCTTCCTGGCGACCATATTAACACACCTATTTATGGCTACTGTGGGCTACCGTTAAATGAGCGTTGCAACAAGTTTAGAGCTTGTTATACTTGTCACTCTTTTGTTGCCTTCCCTGAGAAACTTGGACAATACATCAAACTCCGTGATGAATTGAGAGCCAAAGAGTCACGAGCTTTAGCGAATGGTCAAGGTGTATTAGTAGAACAATTTAGTAGACAAGCCGACCAACTAGACAAAATAATTGCATCGTTACAGGAGGCAGCATGAGCAGCGGTAACGATGATACAAGAGAGTTTAGAGTCAATAACCTCAAAAAGACTCAGGAACAGAGGAAGCAAGAATCTCAGGATCGAGTTTATCAAGCTATTGAGCGATTGCAGAAACTCAATGCCAAGATCAACTTTCACACTATAGCTAGAGAAGCGCAGGTTAGTGTTAGTTATCTCTATAAATATCCAGAGATAAAGCAACATATAGGAGTGCTAAGAAGCAAACAAAACTCTTTACCTGTTTCTCCTGTAGCCAAACCTAATTCTACGTCTCATGGCAAAGTAGTCACCCGTCTTCAAGAGAGAATCAAAAAGCTGGAAGCGGAGAATAAAGAACTCAAACGTAAGTGTGAAGCTTTAGCTGGTCAAGTTTATCGAGTTCATTATTTGGAATCTCAGGTAGAAAGATTACAGAAACAAAATGAAGACTTGAAAAGTAAATTGGGCGAACAAGAAATTGCCAGAAAAGTTACACCTATTGACAAAAAGAGAAAGACCAAATCTGCTGCTTTCAAGGATGTCCAATCGGAATTAGATGAGCTGGGAATTACTCTGAATCCAACTCTCACTAAAACTATTAAGGTAGCCAGCGAAGAAACTGTATTAGCTGCAATTGAAGCACTCAAAGAGCAATCTTTCAAACAAGATATTCCTAACCCTGGCGGTTGGCTGAACAAGGCAATCAAAGAAGGTTGGATAAAAGCAGAACCCACCTCTAGTAAGCCATCAGTTTCCCCACAACCAAAAATCGTTACTGCTACAGATAAAGCAAATAAGAAATTAATTTCTCCTAACAAGCTCAAGCAATTAAGCAATTTATTCAACAATCAAGATGACTGATAACAAATTCCCCCCCACTAACATAGAAGCTGAAGAAGCCATATTAGGAAGCATTTTATTTGACCCTGGTGCTATTAGTATTGCTGCTTCTATCCTCCCTGTTGAGGCATTTTATGTTGCTGCCCATCGTCATATTTACAAAGCAGCATTAGAGTTACATAATAAAGACAAGTTGACAGACTTTATGGGCATTTCTACTTGGTTAAAAGACCATAAATCATTAACTAAAGCAGGAGGTACAGCCAAGTTATCTCAACTGCTTAATCGTACTGTCTCAGCAACTAATATTGACCGCTACATTAATCTGGCTTTAGAAAAGTATCAGCGTCGTCAACTCATAGCAACAGCTAATGAAATTGAGGCTTTGGGATATGATAATGCTACCGAACTAGAAACAGTTTTCAATACCTCAGAAGAGAAAATATTTAACCTTACTACCAACAAGCAAGACAAATTCAAACCTATACCGATTGACGATTGTCTGGCATCAGTATTCAACAAAATAGAACAAGGTTCATCTCCTGCCTATTCTACTGGATTAGATGATTTAGATGCTCTGATTGGGGGATTAATTAAACAAGATTTGATTGTAATTGCTGCTAGAGCTTCTATGGGCAAAACTTGGTTGGCTTGCCATCTGGCTAATCACATTGCCAGCGAGCAACAAAAGCCTGTAGTCTTCTTCTCGGCTGAGATGTCGAGCGAACAGCTAACTAAAAGATTCCTCTCAATGCACTCTGGTATTGATTCTCATAGGCTAATACACAATGAAATTTACGAGGATGAATATGATGTTTTAGTTAATGGTTTGACTCAATTGGCTGAATTACCTATCATCATCGACGATACTCCTGCTACTCAGCTAACACCTTCTAAAGTTCGTTCTGTCCTGCGCAGAATCGTTTCTGAGAAAGGCGAACTAGGCTTAGTAGTCTTAGATTATATTCAGAAGCTTGGCGACAGAGCAGCAGGGAATAGAGCGCAGACAGTAGGTAAGTTTTCAGGGGCATTTAAAGACATTGCTAAAGAGTTTGACGTTCCTTTTGTGGCATTGGCTCAAATCAATCGAGGTGTTGAATCTCAGGCAAATAAACGCCCTTTAATGTCTGATATAAAAGACAGTGGTGATATCGAGCAGGACATGGATTTGGGTTTGATGCTGTATCGGGACGATTACTACAACGATGATACTGACAACTTAAGCATAATGGAGATAATTGTAGGAAAGAATCGTAACGGTGGAACAGGGACTTGTAAAATTTTGTTTGAGCTAGATACAGGGATTTTCAAAAGTTTAAACAGTGTAAAATAATCGCAAGTAATTCAATATATTTTAATATATATTAAACAGTACAAATGTATACTAGACTAGGCTTCCTAGTTTGCAACTCTGAAGTGAGCATTGAATTTACAATTATTTTTTATAAGAATTTTAAATGATAACCACAGATATATTTAACACAGATGTTGTAAACAAAGTTAGAAAGATAAAGCTCCCTATTTCCAAAGTTATGCTTCCATTATTTGAAGCAGTAGTAAATTCAATTCAATCTATTGAAGAAGTTAAAAAAGAAAGCATCAAAGATGGTGTTATTCAAGTTATTATCAACAGACCTTTTGAGGAGATAAGACTTCTTGACGGTGGAGATACCTCTCCAGTAGAAGGATTTACTGTTATAGACAATGGAATAGGGTTTAATACGCAAAATTATAAATCTTTTCTAACTGCGGATAGCTCACACAAACTTGTCAAAGGATCTAAAGGTGTAGGTAGATTCTTATGGCTAAAAGCATTTACAAATGTAGAAGTAGAAAGCTATTACCAAGAATTAGGAAAATACTATCATCGTAAATTTAATTTTACAAGTGCAGAAAAACCAATATCTTTTCATGAAAATAAAGTTATTGATTCTACAGATATTAAAAATAAGACTACTATTAAGCTGAAAGGTCTACAAGGTCACTATAAAATAAAATGTCCTCAAGATATAGAAAAAATAGGACTTAAAATCTTTGAGCATTGTATTTCATATTTTTTACTAGAAAATGTCCCTACTATAGAAGTTATTGACGGAGAAAAGAGTCTAGATATTAATAAATTCTTTGCTGAGGATATAAAAAAATATACTGAAACTAAAGACATTAACATTGGAAAATGTAATTTTAATATTAAAAGCCTTAGATTTTATAACAGCAGTACATCCGATCACAGACTATTTTTCTGTGGACATCAGAGAGTAGTTTTAGATGAAGATCTCAGTCAGTATATAGTTGACTTATCACCTACAAGAAAAATCAGAGATGAAAATGGAAAGTTGTTTAAGTATTTAGCTTTTGTTTCTGGAGAATATTTAGACAATAATGTTAACTCTGAAAGAACTAGCTTTACTATCTCTGAAGATTATGATTTGTTGACTTCTAAAGAGTTTGGAGATGTATCTTTTTATGATCTTAAAATGGCAGTAACAGAAGTTATTGACAATACATTGTCTCCATATCTCAAACAAATACAAGAAAACAAAATAGAAAGGTTTAAACAGTATATTCGGAAAGATGCTCCCGAATATCGTCCTTTATTAAAATATGCTTCAAAAGAATTAGAGCATCTTTCTCCTAGTTTAAATGATACTCAGCTTGAGTTTCAGCTACATGGATTAATGTCCCAGTTTGAGATTTCATTAAAAGAGACTGGAAAACAAATATTAAGCGATCCAATTGATTGCTTTGAAAAATATCCTGAATATAGTCAGAAATATCACGAATTTTTAGAGCAGTACACAGATTTTGGTCAGGCAAAATTAGCAAAATACGTAGTTCACAGAAAAATAATTCTGGAACTTTTCAAGAAAAATCTTAGAAAAGATGATGACGGCAGATTTAAGCTTGAAAAGGATATTCACGAAATAATTTTTCCTTTGAGACGAACATCTGATGAGATCAATTTTGATGAGCAAAACCTTTGGATTATTGATGAAAGGCTAACATATCATAGATATTTATCTTCAGATCAGGCATTAGATAGTCTAGAAGATCTAAGTGTAAATAGTACTAGACGACCAGACCTACTTGTATTCAATAATCCTATAGCTTTGGTGGAAGGAGAACAACAGCCTTACTCTTCCGTAGTTATAGTTGAATTTAAACGTCCTATGAGAGATGGTTATTCTGAAAAAGAAAATCCAGTAACTCAAGTTTACGATTATGTAAGAAAAATCCAGTCTGGCAATTATGAAGACGAGAACGGTAGGCTAATAAGCCTAGCAAATAGCACTCCCTTTTATGTATACATAATTTGTGATTTAACATCGAAAATAAAAGAATTTGCTGAAAATGCCACTTTTTTCCCGACACCAGATTTAGGGGGATATTTTGGATACAATACAAGACTTAATACTTACGTCGAGATTATTTCTTTCACAAAATTAATCAATGATGCAGAAAAAAGAAATAGTGTATTGTTTAAGAAACTTCATATAAATTAAAAACTTATCGTATAAAGTATATACAACGATATAATCTATGTCACAAAATATGTGTGGAATTTTTAGGTCATATAATTACAAAGAGTGCTTAGAGACAAAATACTTGCTCTCTCTTTTTAAAGACACCAATTATATAGAAATCAAGGCATTTGAAAGTATCTATAAAGATACCGATGAAATAGCCAAAATTCTTTTCTCCATTCTCAAAAAAACCAGAATCAAATAACTCATACCCCTGTTTACTGTTTACTGATAACTGAAAAGATGAGTCAATTACTATATTTGATTATTTACGATCTGCCGAATACTAAGCCAGGAAATAAACGTCGCACCAGATTACACGATTTGCTTTGTGGTTATGGGAAATGGACACAATATAGTGTTTTTGAATGTTTTCTGACCAATATGCAGTTTGTGAAGTTGCAGCATCAAATTGAGAATTTGATCAAACCTGAAACTGATTCGGTAAGAATTTATGTTTTAGATGCTGCTGCTGTAAAAAAAGCGATCGCCTATGGTTCTCAAAAACCAGAACATGAGGATACAATCATTTTTTAATCAGTTATCAGTTATCAGTTATCAGTTATCAGTCATCAGTCATCAGTTATCAGTCATCAGTCATCAGTCATCAGTTATCAGTCAACAGAAAAAGTTTTAGCTTTGTACTTCTCGACACATGACTTTAGTTGTTTTAATATCAATCTAGAAACTTTTGTCGAACTCAAGCGTGGGCGTAATCCCTGGGAGGTTCGACAAAACTCTAGAACCTTGACAATTGAATACTTTCAGTGTTTTAATTTTTGTATTATGCGTATTTCATTTTTTAATTTGAGGCTAATTTACGGAGCTTTGACATTTTTAATTGTCAAAGGTCATGATTATAATGGTTTTGGGTGGCGGAGTCGCTAACCTATTAATCCCAATTACGGGACTGAAACATTTACACTGCCAAAAAGATTGTATATCGCCCCCGGTCGCTAACCTATTAATCCCAATTACGGGACTGAAACATATATTATGTAGATTGTATTTGAAAGCAAATATTAAAGTCGCTAACCTATTAATCCCAATTACGGGACTGAAACATCCATCAACTAATCTATCTCTTTCTTGTATTGGGAGTCGCTAACCTATTAATCCCAATTACGGGACTGAAACCATTAAGTATGTATTCCCAGAGAAGCGCGAGACAGAAATGTCGCTAACCTATTAATCCCAATTACGGGACTGAAACACCACCATACTAGCCGAAACCGAATCGCCCGAAGCGAAAGAGTCGCTAACCTATTAATCCCAATTACGGGACTGAAACTTAACTACCGCACGGTGGAAAATTGGGCAGCACAGTCGCTAACCTATTAATCCCAATTACGGGACTGAAACTATCAACTAAAGGACGGAAAGGACACTCACAAAAAGGTCGCTAACCTATTAATCCCAACTACGGGACTGAAACACTAGTCGAGTAAGTGCGATCGCCTATTTGATATTGTCGCTAACCTATTAATCCCAACTACGGGACTGAAACAAGTCACCTGCGATCGCCATTTGGCATTGGCGCGATGTCGCTAACCTATTAATCCCAACTACGGGACTGAAACAAAACACACCTACCCTTATCTAAATGCTTGTCGGGGTCGCTAACCTATTAATCCCAACTACGGGACTGAAACAGTAAACATGAGGTTTCACCAAGTCCACCACCCAAGGTCGCTAACCTATTAATCCCAATTACGGGACTGAAACAAACTGATAACTGTTTACTGATAACTGATAGTCGCTAACCTATTAATCCCAATTGCATATTTAAACTAGGAGCGTCAAATCCTAAATAAAATCCCATCGGGCAACGAGAATAGGAATCAACAATTATAAGCTGTTATTCATTTATTTTGATAGCCTGAAAGCTTCGCTGCAATAGATCTAGCCTTCAAAAATTCCAATTCAAATGCGTGTCAGCTTAGTCAACCAAGGACGATCTAAAACTCCATATTCGTCTACTAATCTAATATCTAATCGAGTATGGTTGCATTGCCAAACATCATTGCTTCCTTGGACTTCAAGCTCTCTTCCGTAGCTTATCAGAATTTAGTTTTGGACATTTAGATCTGGCAGTTGCACAATAAACGCTTATATTGATATTAAAACTAAAGAAAAACAAAGCAAAAATATCATGTTGTTGATTATAAGATAATGTTGTTACATCAATTGGATGACTGAAAGAATTAGCTCTAAAATCTTGTTGGACAAGGTTTTTATAGATTGCAATCTTGATTAGATATAATTTTCAATTTTTGTTTTGCTATCGAACAGTTGCTAAGACTTTCCAAGAAAATTCTAATTCAAAATATCTATAAAAATACCTGTTTTCTAATTAGAACCAAAAAAGTTTTAATTAAAGCTAATGATAAGTAAGAAATGTTTCTCATGGCAGATGATACTTTTAACCTCAGTATCATATACAGTTTTAACAGCAACACAACTAGCTGTAAAAGCCGAAGATTCTAACAAAATTGCAGAAGTTGCCCAAGAAACTACGGTACAAATAAATAATAGCTTGAATAACAAGGATTCGCCTGGAGGTTCGGGAGTTATTATTGCTAAACAAGACAATAAATATACAGTTCTTACTGCAAATCATGTTGTTTGTGATGGTCTTCCTAGCGAACAAATTATATGTGCAA
Source organism: Waterburya sp. (assembly GCA_965218345.1). Taxonomy (GTDB): domain Bacteria; phylum Cyanobacteriota; class Cyanobacteriia; order Cyanobacteriales; family Xenococcaceae; genus Waterburya. The sequence goes on along the minus strand of CBDCKS010000002.1, from coordinate 517,030 downwards.
ACGATATATCTTATAGCGTCCGAACTCATGATGGCAGAGAATATTTATTGGAAGGAATCGAAAACATACCTCAAAATCAAAACGATACTGATATAGCTTTGGGATCCTTTAAAAGCGAGGAAGATTATCCCGTTGCTCAAATTGGCGATTCCGATCAGGCTGTACTTGGTTCAGATATTTATGTGGCTGGATTCCCAACCACCTTTGACAAGATTGGCAACAACAGAGATTTTAGTTTTACTCGGGGAGCTGTTGCATCTCGACCCAACAATATTGCTAAAGGTTATGACTTAGTTTACGATGCCAGAACTAAGACAGGAATGAGTGGCGGACCAGTATTTGATGTTAAAAGCAGACTAATTGGAATTCATGGCAGAGGAGATGGAAAAAATCTCGAAACAGGAGAAGATACTTTCGAGGTGAAATCAGGATTTAATGCGGCTATTCCTATCAATGTATTTAAAACTAGTTGTACACAAATTACCACCTGTCCTGAAGTTAAAGTAGACAGTAGCACTACAGGCGTAGACCCTGCTATTAGCTTAAGCAATCCTCAAACAGCTAGAGACTATTATAAGAAAGGTCTTTCTTCTCAAATACAAAACGATTATCAGGGTGCGATCGCAAATTACAACAAAGCTTTGGCTCTCAACCCAGATCGAGATACAAAGTTTCTTGTTTATTTCAATATTGGGTTTATTCAACTTCTAAATCTACAATGGCAGACTGCCATTGATAACTACGATCGAGCCATAGCAATAGAACCAAACGATGCTAGAGCGTATAGTGAGCGTGCAGATGCCCGCAAAGGTCTAGAAGATTATGCAGGTGCAATATCTGATTATGGTCAAGCGATTTATCTAGATCCAAATTTTGCAGATGCATATAACAATCGCGCCTTTGTTCATAATCGCCAGAAAAACTTTGAAGCAGCAGAGTCTGACTTAAACAACGCAGCAACGCTTTATTTGTCCCAGGGTAGAGTATATGAGCATCAATTAGTCAAAAATAATTTAATTAAAGTCCAGCGTAATCGCAATGCGTCTGGTACTTCTGTTACCCCTTCTACACCTATTAATTCTCAACCAACACAGACTCCGGGAAATCAACCAATAATCAATCCAAATTTAGATCCTGTTCCTTCTATTGAGCAAGCACCTCCAGGAAATCAACCTATTATTAATCCAAATTTAGATCCTGTTCCCAATTCATCTGGAGATGGAGATGGCCCAATTTAGCTTTTGCTTAGGACTTTCCTAAAGTTAACTCAAGCCAAAATTTTGGTCTTGGGAGAAAGATAAACCAGTAAGTATTAACATTATCAAGCCTTTTTTATCATGAATACAAAACTTAAAACTTTTCTCAGTGCAACCTGTTTAATCACATTACCCGCCTCGTTAATTCTAGCTAACGCTAAGTCTGCCTCTGCTAATACGACCTTTCAATGCGTTAATAATACTACTAATGGAGGATATTCAACTATTGCGATTAAATCTAATGGCACTCGAACTGCTCCACTAATGAATTGGAAAAGAACAGATTTTAGCCCTTCGGGATATACTCCAGATAAAAGATGCTTAACAGTAACCAATCGTTTAAACGGAGCCGTTAGTCAAAATAACGGCTTATTGAATAATCTTTCGCTTACTTCTGGGAAAATAAACAATCTTACAGTTGTTTGTTACATATCTCAAAGCAACCCTGGATGTAGCGAAGGAAATACCCTCTTTACTATTTCACCTACTTCGCCCAATTTTAATAATCCTGGGAAGGTGATTCAAGATTTGGTTAATTTTAGTCAAACTGGTTCGGGTACGGCGATTGAAGAAACGGGAGGACGAAGCTACGTAAATCTAGAAAAGTTAGTAGAAGCTGGATTTCAAGCTAACCAAAATTACTCTGATACACCTTCTAGTCAGCCAATTCCCTCGAATTCTTCAGCTCCACCTACAGTAAGTCCTCAAGTTATTCCTTCAACTCAACCCAGCAATCCTGCCAATAATGGTGGAGCAATCTAATCAAAGAATTTTAGAGTGGTTTAAATGTTTATGAAGCTTCTTTTTGGTCTAAAAAGAAAATAATAATTCTAAAAATTTAGATATTTCGAGTCTTCAAAGATAATTAAACAAGATTAAGTTTAAGTTTCTCTAAAATCACAATTTAGTGCCTCTCAAATATCTTTCTGAGAGGCTTTGTTTTTTAAGACAAAGCAAACTTATTAGCTAATGCTGCTCTATAGAAATCTAAATCGCAATTATGATAATTTTGAGCGATTAGTGTTAGAGAGATAAGAAGTTTAAATTAACATTTTTGTTAGTTAACATTTTTTATGGCATAAACATTTTATCTCAAACATATATATAAAAATAGATTGTTGTATAGTAATGGCTAGATTAAGTTTTTAAATATATAAATTTATAAAATTGAAGTGTTTAACTGTTTAATTTATATCAATACAAGGCTATGTTAGGACACTTATTACTTATTACTTTTTACTTACGAGCAATTAAATTTTCTGTCCTGTCTTGGTGCGCGTACATGCGGAAGTGCGCCTTTGTCTTGCGCCTGTCGGCGACGCGGTGAGACAGTTGCGGTGGTGAAGCATTGCGGTCTTTGCAAGCGGAAATGCTGCTTCGCAAGCAGCTAGCTGCGGCTAATCCCTTGCTTCCACGCTTGCGGTGGGGTTTTCCTCCATGAGCAAATGCTGAAAGGGTTCCCCGGCATAAGGAGGGCGCGTCGCCTGTGGTTTCCCAGGCGTTTATGTCGCCCGTCAAACTGTCGAACCCTTTAGGGGGTCGCACCGCTAACCGATTAACGTACTGCGATATATCAACTATATTTTAAACATTTATTAGTTTTAAAGAAGGTGTATTAAATTGTTTTTATTCTTAATTGCTTTAACTGTTTCAGGATGGTCGCATATTAATCTTTTATCGGCGCATTCATTATTAATATATTCAGTAGTTACTCCTGAAAAGCAAATATCGAAAAAACCGATCGCCGATACCCATCGTCAAAATATCGGGGAAACTGCTAGACAGATAACCGTCAGAATTTTTACAGAGGGTGAATCAGGCTCTGGTGTGATGGTTGCTCACCAAGACCAAACTTATACAGTGCTTACCAACGCTCATGTGATTGATGACAATAATGACCAGAATTATCGAATAATGACGGCTGATGGCGTTACTCACAATGCGATCGCGAAGTCTTGTAATTGCTTTTCAAATCTAGATTTGGCTTTTATTACTTTTGAAAGTCCAAATAAATATCAGGTAGCAGAGTTGGCTCAAAGTAACATTTTGTATCAGGTTAATACCTATGCATCTGGCTTTCCTGGATATAATTATCCCAATGAATCAGAAATACAATCAACTGAAGATTGGGGAACAAAAGCTTTTCGGATTTCTAAAGGTAAAGCAGCTTTATTTGTTCGTAAGCCATTACTGCAAGGGTATCAACTTGGCTATACCAACGAGGTTAAGGAAGGTATGAGTGGAGGTCCGGTTCTCAACGAACAAGGACTTCTAGTGGCTATTAATGGTCGGCTAAAATATCCTGTACAAGGGGTATCAGCTTATACGTTTGTTGACGGAACTCAACCTTCTAGATCGCTTTTTCAACAGATGGAAGGACTAAGCTGGGGAATTCCCGTGGAAAGATTTTCACAAGAAATTAATAATCTCAAAAATGATGGTAATAGCATCAACGATCTAGATAGTATTTAAGCAGCAAAAAAACTAATTTACAACTGCTTTTGCCAAAACAACCATTAAAAATAATTTTCATGGATTTTAGTTTGAAATTGGCTGCGGAGGATTGAAACTGTAAAATTTTCTACCAGAATCGGTAGTTCCTCGGTATAGATCGATATTTTTACCTTTGATAATTAAAGGCATATTTTTTGTAGCATCAACCTGAACTACCTTTCCTGATTCTATCTTGATAGCAATTCTAATCTTGGAAGGTCCGTTCCCTGGATATTCCACTGTTCTTACAACCTTGCCAGTAAGCGGAGTAGATTCCCAATTAATATCTTGGGGGTTTACACATCCCCAAATAAATAGACAAATAGCGGAGGCTATAAGCAAGCGAATAGTTTTCATCTTAAATTGATAATAATGACAATGATTTTGAATGGTTTGAAATTATTAAGAAATAAATATTTTTCCTCATTAGAAATTTTTACCTTTGACGATTTCAGATGGTACTGGCTCAATTAATATACTTGATTAATTTGAAGGTTAAAAGTTTTAAAAAGATTCAGAATTATTATCCGTATTAGGCTCAGTGTAATCTGGAATATCGGTTGAAGGAAGCTGTTCGTATTCTGGAATTTCGGGTGTAGAGGGTCTAGTCGAGTCATTTGCTCCAGGTTGAACCTTTGGTTCATTGGTTCCGGGAATTATGGTTTTAGTTCGCTCATCGTATTCTGGAATTTCGGTTGAAGGAAGTCCTTCGTATTCTGGAATTGATATTTTTGAGGAATCAATTGGCTTAGATACTTGAGATGGCTTTTCTTCCTCAACTGCTTCTATAACTTCTTTTCGTTCTTTTACGACAGTATTTGACTCTTCTTCTGTGCCTGGATTATTGTCAACTGTTTTTGAATCTTCGTTTTTATCTACATCTAAATCTTCTTCTAAAATAGATTTTTTGCTAGTAGAAGCTTCTTTTTCTGCTTCAGACAAGCCAAGAGCTTCGTTTGCTTGACTAATGATTGCTTTAGCTTTTTCTTTCCAAAAGAACGAAGTAGAACTTTTGACCTTGGTTGCTTCTTGTTTGGCAAATTGCCATTTTTCTTCACTTAAGGCTTTCTGAGCAGAGGCAATCTTTGTTTCGTTTTCTTTAAATTCAGTTTTCCAATTTTCCTTGGCATCTATTACTTGTTGTCGAATAGGAATGTCTTCGGGGATTTGCTTAACTATTTCTAGAGCTTCTTTTAGTTTTCCCTCTTTTTCGTAGAGTTTGGTAGCCTGCTGTAAAACTTTTTCAGACCATATTTCTACTTGCTCTTGAATTTCTTCGTCTATTTCAGAGGTTTTTGGTAACGTTTTGGCGATCGCCAGAGCTTCAACAAATTTAAGGTCATTTGCCTCCTCCTTGGCTTGTTCTAAACCACACTTAGCCTCAAAATACTGCTGCTTATCCACTGGTAGTGCAGTAATCGTTTGCTTCTCAGTTGAGTTTAGCTTAGAAGTAGCTTTTGCTCCCATTTTGAGAACTTCTTCATGACAAGTTTTAAAGTCTTTTTTCTCTAAGAGTTCGTTAAAGCGTATCTCTTGTTTTTCCAGATTGGCTTGGGTTTTTTTTATGTTTTGCTGCTTATAAAAGTGCATTCCACCAGTAGCAGCACCACCGAGAGCAAGTGCGGCTCCTAAAGCAGCCAAAGTTTTATATTTACCCGAATTATTAGCATTGGTCATGGAATTAGATGATTCGTTTTCATTGATAGGTTTATCTTGTAACTCAGGCAACTGTTGAGAATTGAGGTCTGAGGGTGCAGAGTGCGATTCTGCAACAAAATTACTTGGTGTTGCCAAAAAAGACCGATCGCCAGCCACAACTGAAGAGGTCGCATTATTGGCTTTAGCCATATTGGCTAATTGGGAAGGACTTATTTGAACTGTAGGTGTATACTTAACCGCCTCGGTTATAGGATCGACAACCTCAACCACATTATTGTCTAAACTGTTGAGAGATTTTATAATTTCTGTAGCTGACTGATAGCGATTTTTGAAATGATATCGCGTCATCTTAGTTAAAATTTCAGCTAGTTGAAGGCTAATATTTGCTTCAGATTGCCAAACTAATTCTCCGTCGTCGTCTTCAGCAAAAGAAAGAGGAGATATTCCTGTAATAGCCTGAATACCAATAATACCTAGAGCATAAATATCACTCGTAGTTCGAGGCTTTCCTCTTGCCTGTTCAGTAGGCATATAGCCTCTTGTTCCCACTGCTACGGTCCCAGGGACTAATTGAGTCTGTTCGGCAATTACTTCTTTTACTGTTCCGAAGTCTACTAATACCAGTTTATTGTCGGCAACACGACGAATTAAATTATCTGGTTTAACATCGCGGTGAATTACATTATTAGAATGGATAAAGTCGAGAATATTTAAGCAATCCTTGAGCAGTTCTATAACCTTGGCTTCCGACCAAGGTTTGCCAGAAAGAAGCTCTTTGCTTAGAGTATGACCTTTTATATATTGCTGTACCAAGTAAAACTTTTCTTCCTCCTCAAAATATGCCAATAGTCGAGGTATTTGATCGTGACTACCCAGAATATTGAGGGTTTGTGCTTCTGTTTTGAATAAACGTCTGGCTATTTTTACAAAATTGGAATCATCTAGACTAGGATAAAGCTGCTTGACAACGCACTTGTCTCTTCCTGGTAGTTGAGTATCTTCCGCCAGATAGGTTTTACCAAACCCACCCTTGGCAATATATTCAAGAACTTGATAACGCAAGCCTAAGATTGTTCCCTGCATGACTGAGCGATTTAAAAACTAGTATGTAATATTTAGAATACAAAACTTTTTGTCTATAAAAGGGTAATGTTCTTTTATCTCAATATTTGACTGATAAAGAATTGTATGCACAAAGAAAAAGCTGCTTAATTAAATACTCAAATAGCTTGTAATGTGGAAACTTGATGATCGAGACAATTTTTCAATTTAAAATTTTAGGCAAATTCTTCAAGCTGTTCTTTAACTTTGTCAAATAAATCAATTGTGGATTCAGCTTTAGATTGATTTTCTTTCATACTTTCAAGCAAGTTATTCTTAAAGGCTTCATCGACTTTGGCAATACCTTCGTTGGTAAAAACATCCGACAGTTTTTCGGTGAATTCTTCAAATGCTTCTTGTTCGTCATTAAAGCTTTCTTGATACTCTTTGCAAATTGAAGCAACTTCAGTCATTAATTCTTCAGAAGAGGTTTTTGATTCTTGGGTCAATTCCTTTACCGCATCTTCTATAGACTTCATGGTTTCGTCTAAACCTTCTGCAAATTCTGTGCCAATTTCTGATAAGCCTGGGATGACATCTTCAGAAATTTCCTCTGTGAGACTTTCTCCTCCCTCTTCTAAATCTGTTTCAAGTTCTTGAATCGCATTATTAAAATCTTCTTGTAATAGTTCCTGAAATTCTGAACTTGTTTCTTCTACTTCTTCTGCCACACTATCAAAAGTTTCTTGTAAAGCATTTAAAGATTCCGAGGTAGTCTCTGTTGCCGTTTCTAATTCGGATTTTTGATTATCTATTTCTTCGCCAAAGCTAGCAATTTCAGTTATTATTTCTTGTTGACTGGTTTCAAACTGGCTTTCAAAAGATTCTATACCGTTGCGTAACTGAGTCAATGTTTGCACGATAGTATTAGCATCTGTAGCCAAACCTTCTCTGGTGGTAGCTATCTGTTGTAGCAAAGACTGAGCTTTTCCCTCAATCTCTACCCAATCAGTTTCTATCTGCTGTTCTATTCCTAAAAGTTGAGCTTCAAACTCGGCTATTTTCCTTTTGGTTTGTCCAGTGTTTTCAATAACTGTATTTAGTCTAGTTGCAGCTTCAATAACTGTATCGTCAAAGTTTGCCATTATGTTTATATATTATGTATAAGATTAAGATAAATAAAATTATAAAAATTACTCGGTATCGCTTCCCATAGAAGATGCAGCTTTTTTAATTCCTTCGATGCCGTCTTTTATTGGTTCTGTATATTCATCAATATCTTCAAACACGGATTCTAGTTTTTCTTTGGTAGTTTCGAGATCGTCTTTGGTTTCATCTAAATGTTTTCCAAACTCTTGAATTGCTTCTGATAGTTGTTCGGTAGAATCTTCTAGCTTGCCTTTAACTCCCTCGCCGATTGTCTCTTGCATTTCTTCGATTAATTCATTGACTTGCGATTCAAGAATTGATTCACTCATTTCAGTTAATTCTGATTCAAAGTCATCTTGGATGGTAGAAAAATTATCTTCCATGCCTTCAACTTGAGTTTCGATCTCTGATTGAAGCTGTTCGACTTCATCAGTAAAAGCTTCAACCTGCTGTTCGATATTGCCTTTGACTGTCTCTATCGTTTCTTTGAGAGATTCCACTTCTTGAATTGTGGTTTCTACTACAGTACTAAGTTCTTGCTGTTGAGATTCGGTAGCTTCCTTAGCGGTTTCTGCCGACGACTCAACTTCACTGTTAGCCGTTTCGATAGTACTTTGGCTTTGTTCGACTACACCATCAAATTCTTGAACTTTGGCTTGAGATGCTTCTAGTTCTCCACTTATTTCTTCGGCTGCGGTGCTAATTGCGCTAGCTAAGGATTCGGCACTACTTTCTAGGTTACTTAATTCCCCTTCAATCTCTGCCTGGTGATTGTCAGCTTCTGACTGTAGTTCGCTCAGTTGAGTTTGAATTTGCTCCATTAAAGCTTGAATGGCTTCTTTGCGAGTATCGATACTACTATCAATAGTCTCCATGCGTTCTTTGAGGCTTGCTACTGTACTGACTATGGTTGATAGTGCTTCTGGTACAGCAGTTGCCGTCTGGCTGAGATTAGATAAGGCTTGACCTAGTTCTTCGTTCACAAGTTTATTTTTTTATCAATCAGATTTTTTAAAATTAGTTAAATAGGTAAAGTAAATTATCCAACCGCAAATTCTGTGTATTTTCTAACAGGAGGATAATGCCAACCAAGAACAATATCTTGTTTAGTCACTCCTGCTGCAATAAATTCATTGGCAACACCCTCTTCTGTACCATCTTGCTGAATCCAGATTTTGCCGTCTTTAATTTCTAGATGAATTACACAGCCATAGACACGACTTTCACCGCGCCACCCTACATGAAGCATTAAATATCTGTTAGTTTCGGTGTCAAAAACCGTTTGAATTTCTACGTTTGAATTTGCAGGTTTATAGTTGGCTTTCTCTCGTAATATTTTTTGCGCTAAATCAGCATAATTATTTATAGCCATTTTGTAATTGCTCCTGTTTCTATCTCATAAACTATCGAGCGAATCTGATATTGTTTTACGGCTGTTTCTATAAGTTTCAACGAAAACAATTCATCATTTACTGCTCTGGGTATCGCCAAGTAAAGAATTCTTTCTGGTTCTTCTGCCTCTAATCCAATTTTATAAGTTAAAAACTGACCTAGAGCATTGTAAAAATCAGATATTTTAGAAGCCGATAAAAAGCTTTTGATTTCAACAGCAATTTTTTTTCCTTCTTTCTCGGCAGCAATAAGTTTTTCTGCTCCGAGATCGATAAATAATTCTGCACCACCAGAGCTTAAACGATAAGGATCGTGAGTAATTGTCCAGCCTTCTTTTTGTAAAGCTGTTTTGACTAAATCGTGATAAATATCTTTAGCTGGCATAGATGTAATAGTAACTAGGCGACATCAAAAGAATTAAGCTCATCGGACATAGATTCTGCTTCTTTCATTGCGGTTTCCAGTTCATCCATAAGTGGTGATATTTCCTCTTTCATCAGGGTTGCTCCCTTTTGCATCATTTCTAGAACTTCATCAACTTCCTTATCAAGTTCTGCGACGACTTCTGAGTCAACATCATTAAACGCCTCCTCTATTTTTTCCTTCAAGGTATTAGAGACATATTCCCCAAGCTGTTGAAACACTTCGGTAGCTTCTTCTTTGAAATTGCTGCCAATATCTTCAACCTTCTGAGAATAATCATCAACAGCACCGCTAAGATTTTCGAGGAAAGACTGAAAATTAGTGGCGACGTTAGAACCATCTTCATTTATCTGTTCGCCAAACTCTTGTATTGCCGTTTCCAGTTGAGTTGCAAACTCTTCCCCAATGGCAGTAATAAACTCTTGGTAAGCAGATTCAACTTCAGATTTTGCCTCTTCCGTCTGACTTTGGAACTCGCCAAACTCTTGAGTAAACTCACTCAAAGCTGATGTAGTTTCCGTATCCGCAGTCGCGATTTCCTCTTGATGCTCCGCTACAGCTTCACTAAACTCTGTCATGCCCTGCTTGAGTTCATCCACAGCACCTTCTAGTTCACCAAGATTATTCTCAATTTCCGAGGCTAAAGTCTCCTGAGAACCCTCTACTGCCTCAGCAAAACCATCTATATTTTCTTGAGAATCTGAATAAAGTTGTTGTAAAGTATCAATACTTTCAATTGCTTCGCTTTCTTCCGTTTCCAGATTAACCGAACCTTCGTGCAAAACTTGACTTAAACTCTCTAAATTTTCACTGATACTTTGACCAGCTTCATCTAAAGTTTCCGTCTCTGTTTCTATTTCCGTGGAGATACTATCTACTTCGTTATAAGCAGTATCTAAAGCCGTCAGCAGATCGTTTAATTTCTGCGTAGCTTCTTCTATATTTTGTCCAAATTCATCTACTTGTGGCATAAAAATATCTTATTTTGATTAATACCATGTCAACTACGTTAAGAAGATTTATTTACCTCGTAGTTCTTTAGGAATTTGTATGTGCATATGCTGATTATCTTTACCTGGTTCTTCAACAAGGACTATTAAATCTCTTTTGCCATCTCCATCGGTATCCCAGTTGTATTGAATAACATCTATTTCGATTTCTTTTTCATATCTAATAACTTTCGTTTTGTACTCATGACCTTTTGAACTTGTTAACGCTTCTCCAATTGCTTTTACATGAGATACATCCATTTCTTTAGTTGTGTTGTCTGCCGAAAACCGACTTAAATCGATAGCTTCATTTGTATAATGAGCAGATGTCTTGCTTCGTCTCTTAGTCTTCTTACCATCCTTTTCAATTTTATCTTTACTATCATTTCCACTAGAAATCCATGGTTTAAAACCAGTACCTGATTTCTTGTAAGCTTCAACAATTTTAGGTAGAATTTTTACTAATTTAGGAGATAGATTATCTATATTCACTCCAGGTTTTACTATTAATCCATTGGGCAACACAACTTTTCTATTGGAAGCCAAATCTTTATCTTTAGTAACAAAAGTATTATCTATTTTTGAGATATTTTGCTTGGGTAAAGGAAAACTTGAATTAGAAATCGCTTTTTTTATTTTACTTGACGTATTGCTACGATTACTCTGTCTATTTGAAATGATTTCTTGAAGATATTTTTTCTTGCGCTTCTGGTATTCCGTTTTAACTTTTATCCATAGGCTTTTATCTTTTTTCGCAGATTCTAAATTATATCCGCGTTTAGCTAGTATTTTTCTTAAATCATTTTTGGCTTTCTCTTTTGCTGTACTTAGAGCCTCTTTTCGTTGCTCTTTAATAGAACTATTGGTACGTTTTACTGGAGCAATAGTGACTCCTTCTGTCCAAGCCATATAAGTAGTTGGAGTATTAGGATCTCCCACATAATCTTGTGTACTTGGAGTGTGAAGTTGACCTCTAGATAAATTGCTCATACAAATTATTTCTTATACTTAATTTGAATCAAAAATTTAAGCTAAAAATTTTTCTGCTGCTTCAAAAACAGGTTTTATTTCTTTAGCAGCTTCCATGATTTCTGTATTCTTATCTAAAACTTTCTGGACATTTTCGCTAAGAGTTGCCCCAGCTTCTAAACCATCTTCTACTAGCTGAAGAATGGCATTTTCTATTTCTACTGCTTCTCCTTCCAACTCAGAAACTACTGCTACAAATTTATCATTTTCTGGCTCGATAGATCTATCAAATAAAGCTTGCAAAGGTTCTTCTAATCCTTCTACAGTTTCGCCTACCTGTTCGACTAAATTATCTGAAGCTTCATTGATCGCTTCAATGGATTTACCCATTGCTTCACTAAAACCCGACAATTGTTCTGCTAAAGCTTCTTGTTGTCCGCCAACACTTTCTAACACTCCTTTGATCGCACCTGCGAACTGTTCTGCACCTGTGTCTAAATCATCTAAACCTTGATCGATATTATCTACGGTTTGTCCACACTGGCTTACTAAGCCTTCAAGGTTATTGCTTAAGTTACTATTAGCTTCACCAAGTTCTCCTAAAAACTCCTGTTTTTTTCCCTGTAACTCACCAAACTGAGTCAAAGCATTAGTCAGGCTTTCTTGAATCTTGCCTCCAGCTTCCTGCACCTGCTGCATCAAATTATTCATACTTTCTTTCGCAGCTTCTTGTTGAGTCTGTAATGTATTTTCGGCATTGGTTATTTGTTCGGTTAAAGTATCAAAACTCTCTTTTGCTTCATTAGCTGAGGCTTCAATAGTCGAACTTAGGTTATCTATCATCGCATCTACAGAATCTAGAAGTTCTATAGCTTTATCTGCCTCTAAATTTAGAGTCTGCGCCCTGGTTTCGGTTTGGTCTAAAAGGTCGTTAAAGTCTTCAGCCATAATTTAATAAACAGTATTTGGAGTGGGGAATTAACTAGTAACTTGTTATGTCAAAAAATCATAAAATTGAATAAGACTTACTTCTGTAAATAGTTAAGACTAATAATTAATCAAACATAATGTAGTATAAAAAGAACTTAAGAAAAAATAAATATAGAAAAAAAATATAAAACTTAAAGTTTTGATACCGAAAAATCACTATAAATAAGTAGTTGTTTTAGTTTTTTTGCTATCTAAAAATAATGATTTAAATTAGTTAAGGCATTTTCAATTTTTCAAACTCGGACAGTTCATTACTCAAGTTTTTCTGTTGATCTTTATATTTCTCTAGATTATTCTTAATTTCAACTTGCTTTTTCTCTACGTCTATCATGTGATCGGTGTAAGCATCGTCAACAAGATCTAGACCATTTGATATCTTTTTGTCTTCTAACTCTAATGCTAGGGTAATGTCTTGAATTACTTTATCTAAGAGGTTTTTAGTAAAAGACTGATAGTAACTTGCCAGGTCTTTTTTTAGTTTCTTACCTGCCTCTTCCAACTTGAGGTCATTGTCGCCATTGTAGGCATTAACTAAAAGGAAGATAATGGCGCAGATAAATAAACCAAATAATAAAGGGTACTGCTGAAAGGTTTCAGACATTTTTCCCGTCATCTGTCCTTTGTTAGATTTGATACCCACAAAACCCAGTATCAAAGTCAACATCATCATAATTTGCATCATCTGGCTTCTTAGCTGTTTCATGACGTAGGCAGCTAAAGATTTTTGTTTGTGAGTTGTTTGGCAATCAGTACCAGCAAAAGACATTTGAAATTTATCCTGAACGTCAATATCATCGGGTGCGGTAAAGGGAGATTCTGATAATAAGTCGGGAATAATGTTAATAGTCCGATCTAATCTGTCTATAAGGTTATTTAAACCGCCATTGTCATAGCTATGGCAAATTCTCTGCCATTCATCAGTTGTCCATGTTTCTAAGGAAGAGGTACAAAACTCTACTAGACTAGTATTGATATCATCTGAGTCTGGATTAGAATCATCTTTTAGCTGGATAATCTTTTGCCCATTTTTGTTGAGAATAACTGGATTGAGGTTATCGACAAAATCTTGAATTCGATAAATAATGCTCCTTTTGCTATAAATATCTAGCAGCGCAGCCTTGGACTGGGAAACATCTAATTTCACCTGCTTAAAAAATTTATCTTTATTTTGATTGGCTTCGGCGATCGCTTTTTTGCTAACTTCTTTAAGATTATTTTGATTAAATACCTCAAGCTCTTTTTGTTCTTTGGCTATCTGTTGACTTAATGTCTCCTGCTGCTGTTCTAAAACAGGTTCAATTGGTTCTGCTACGCGGACAACTTTAACCGCGATCCGTTTGGCTAAAATATTTTCTGGCTGACGCTTAACTGTAGTCTCCAAAATTTTCAAAAAGCGGTCTTGTTTTTTTTGCTGCTTAATATCTATTTTGAGTTCCGTTCCTTCTTTGTAATAGGGCTGAAGATATAAGGGAACTAGTTCAAACTCCTTTTTTGACCAAGCCTCTAATTCTTTGAGATTAGCATCAACGTTTTTGGCTGCTTCTGCATCTTGTTTGGGGTCGGGGGTATCGGCAACTAAAAACTGTTTAGAGATAAAAGTATTATCTAGATTGACTAAAAATTCTTTGATTTCTTGGGTAAGAGGTTGTTTGCCATGTACCACCACCAACAGCAAATCGCAGTCTACTATGTCGCGATACTCTTGATCACCTTCCACATCTGGAGATTCTACCCTTAAGCTAAAGGTAAATTCAACTACACCTTGTCCAGTTTGGGGACAGGCTAAAGTAACAGTATCTCCAGAATTTAATCCCTGACAATCTTTAACCTGCTTGCCGTTTAGAAAAGTCCCGTTAGTGCTGCTGCGATCGCATATTTGCCATTGAGTTGCTTCCCCACCTTCAGCTAGGGGCAAAATAGCAGCATGACTCCAAGACACTCCCTGATAAAGTTTGCCATCGATAGTTACATCTGATTCAGGAGATCTGCCGATAGAATACTCGTGATTTGAGTCTAGTTCTATATACTGCTGCAAGCCAGTAGAATTCTCTAGATGCTGTCTCAGCTTTAAGCTGGCACACTGTTTGGGTGTAGTTTGCTCTGGAGTCTTAGGAATACCGTCAAACTTTAGCTGAAAAAATCGCTTTAATTCTTTCTGGGCATTAATCAGATCGAATACTGCTTGAGCTAATGCTGGTTCTTCACTGACAATCTGTAGGGTAAGCTTTTTATAACTCAGAGTTTTATTGAGTTGAGCAAGCTGGCGAGAAATATCAGCAAGATCTTCTCTCTCATCGGCTTTCCTGTCGAGAAATAGCTGTAAACTTTCGATGGTTTGGCTTAACTTGTCTGCTTTTGGTGGCATGAATTCAACTTAATTGACCAACGGTCAGAGCAGGCTCTGTCCGTTTAGGGCGGAGTAATCTCTGACTTAATGGCAATCTCCATCTGATAAAACACTAGTTTTTTGAGAGAAATCAGCCTAATTCGCTTCGAGTCAACTAAAATTAGGCTGACAAGATTTCTACATAAATGTGGGAAAATTCCACTGCTAAAATCCACCGAGTATTTCTTTGATATCGTCGAGGATGGCGAACACTGTACCTACACCAACGTTGGTTAATTCCACACCGTCAACGAGGGTATCTTTAGCAGTGTCAGCAGTGTCGCTAGTGGTATCTACAAGTTCTGCAATATCGGTGATGGCTTGTTTCAACTCTTCTGCCTTGCCAATTAAATCACCAAAGATTTCTTCTTGCTGACTGGTAAAATCCTCCATTGTTGTTTTAGAAGAATTACTAGTTTCCTCGGCTTTAGCTTCTCCTTTTTCAGCTAACTCTGTTTGGATAGTTTCTAGCTGAGTGGCTAAAGTGTCCAGCATTTCGCTTAGTTGATTGGTTGCCTCGTCCGATAGTGCTTCCTGAGTTTCAGAAGATTTGTCTTCAATTTCCTCTTGAAAAGCAGCGATCGCATTGCTAACTTCGGTTTCTAAATTATTCCCCGACTCGGAAAGGTTCTCTGTTAGGTTTTCTTTGACCTCTTCGAGCTTAGTTTGCAGATTGCTAATAGTTTCTCTGACTGACTCAAATACATCATTAAGTTCTGAACCATCACTATCTGCTTCGTTGCCTAATTCCTGTAGCTGATTAATCGTTTCTTCTAGTTCTTGACTGGCACTAGACTGGAGAGATTCGACGCTGCTTTCCATGTCAGCAAAGCCTTGAGTTACCGCATCCGATTCGCCGTTCAAATCTTCCCTAGCACTGGAAATGCGCTCTAATAAGCCTTCTGCCCGTTCTGCTAAACTAGTCCAGTTACTGTCAAATTCTGATGATACCTGTGCCAACCTTTCTCTGGCTGTAGATAAGTCTTCGCTAGCCCGATCGGCACGATTCATCAATTCCTGTAACTGCGTTACCGTCTCGGCTGCGGTGGCTTCAAAATCAACTGCCATATCTAATTCTCCTGTTTAATTATTTAAATCTAATAAGTGTAAGTACTAATCAAAATCGACGCCAAATTTATCGGCTGCTGCTTTTACTGCATCTACCTGAATTTGTAAGGGCATGATTAAAAGATCTAGGTTGTCGAATAAAGGCTCTAATAGCTGTCTTTGGGTTGAAGACTCTTCTTCCGAATCGGTGAGCTTTTTGGACATATCATCAATCGAACTAGTGATTTCCTCTACTGCTGAGTCGATTAGCTCTTTAATCTCTTCATCAATTGTTTCCCTGGTTTTCTCCATGAGACTATCTACACCACCAGACATCATCTCAGCAGTATCGCTGAGGCTATCACTAAAGTTTTGGGCAATGGTGGCAAACTCACTTGCCATTGTGCTGATATTGCTGCTAACTTGTTCCTGTCCTTGGTTAACCTGTTCGCTAAATTTGTCTACCTCTTGTTCCATCGAACTGCTGGCAGACTCTAACTTTTCTCGGAGGGTGTCGATTTTTTCGATGGTGCTTTCGGTTGCCGAGGCTAGCTGTTCTTGACTTTCATTAATAGCAGATCGGGTTTCTTCTAGTTCGCCGTTGCTTTCCTGTGATTGAGCTTTGGTTGATTCTTCGTTGTCGTTGAGCAAGCTTTGATACTGACTCAGCTTTTCTTGTGTTGCCTCTACCTCTCCATCGAGTTTTTGAGTAGCCTCGTTGAGAAAACCCGTCAATTCTTGGACGCTGGCTTCAAAACTTTCTACCTGAGATTCTGTTTGAGATTGGTGTTCTGTCACTTCTTCTCGCATTTCATTGAGAGCCTGCTGCACCTGTGCCAGGATATCTGCTACCTGTTGCTGTTTCTCGGCTACGTTTTCCGTAAGCTGATTTGCTTCTGCTTCTACTTCTTGTGCCTGAACAATAATTCCGTCTAAGCGTTCGGGAAAATCCGTGACAAGCTGAGACATTAAATTTAATGATTCGCTTAACTGACTCATAGTCGTGTACTCCTAAAAAATCTTGAAAACTTAAAAAAATTTATTTACTTTAAAAGAAATCCATCACAGCTTTAATTGCCCCCACCGCAACTTTGGCTGCTGCGATCGCAGGTAATAAGGGAGATAAGGCACCTGTAACGCTAGCACCAACGCTCATCATCACTGTATTTTCAATCGCCTCTTTCATCATTGCCGTGACCGAATCTTCAATCGCATCCTGAAAGCTTTCAGTAATTTTGTTTTTCATCTGCTCTCCCGCATAATTTTGAGCATCTTCTAAGACTTCGTTAAGTGTTTCTTTCAGCTTGTCCCCTAAGTCTGCGGTATCAGTGCCAAAGGAGGTAAACATCTCTTCAAAGTTACCGCTTAACTCTTCAAAACCAGAGCTAATTTCCTCTAGCTGTTCGCCCGTAAGCTGGCTGCTAAATTCTCCTAAGATAGAATCAAGGTCAGATTTGAGGGTTTCACCTATGTTGTTTGCCACCTCCTCAAAATCACCTTCGGTATCCGACTGTGCGGTTTCTATCTTTTCCTGCAAGCCCTTAACATTTTCGGTAAAGTCATCAAAAAAGCCTTCTGTCTCTTCTACGCTAGACTCAACGTTCTCTTCCATCTCGGAGATAGTTTCAGCTAGTTCGTTAAATGCTGCTATTACTTCCTCTAAGCTGCTGTCTAGTTCGCTTTGACGACTCTCGTTTGCCGAACCAAATTCATTCTCCGAACTATCTACTGTCTCACCACTATTGCTTAGTTTCTCTTCTAGTTCGGTTAAAGATTCCTGTAGACTCGTCATCACGCTTAACATTTCATCACGAGAACTACTAAATTTGGTTTGAGTATTCTCAAATTCTTGAGTAGTAGCTTCTAAGCCTTGAATGATGCTATCTTTAGCTGCTGACAAACTAGAATTAGTTGATTCTAGCTGTCCTGACAGTTCGGTCATTTGCGTCGATGCCAACTCCATCGCCTCGATAATTTGTTGCAGTTTCTCACTAGATTCTTCGACATTTTGAGCTAAAATTTCCGCTGCTGCCATAATGATTCCCCTGTTAATTTATTTATTGGTGCATCGATGCAAAATTTAGCCTAATAGTGCTTTAGCAGTATCTAATACTGGTCTTACTTCTTCGATTAGGTCGGTAACCTCTGAGATTTTATCGACAACTTCGCCGATGCTACCTTTGAGCAATTCCCCCATCTCTCCCCCCGCACTATCTAGGACAGAGAAAGCTTCAGTTAGTCCCTGAGATGAACCAGTCAGTTCTTCCATCACTTCTTCGGCAAACTTAGAGGAGATCGCGGTAGTTACTTCTTCGGCTAGGGAGTCAAAACTGGTTTCCAAATCTTGCTTTTTGCGATCGCTTTCTTCTGCCGTGCTAGAGAAGTTTTCCCCCAAAGTTTCTAGCTGTTCTTGCAATAGGCTTTCTAAATCGCTAAACTGTTCGAGCAGATCGGCTTTTTTCTTATCAAAGCTTGATTGAGCGGTGGTAACAGCCGAGTTGTGTTCTTCAAGATTACCGTTGGCTGCTTCTTCATAACCAGCGATCGCTTCTTGTAAAGCATTGAGATTTTCCGCAAAAGTATTTAAACCAGAGGTAGTGTTTTCTTTTTCCTCGGCTAACTGTTCGGCTATTTCTGCTTTGCGGCTTTTAACTTCTTCTAGATGAGTCGTAAACCTCTCCATAGCTTCAGTAACACCATCACCAACTTCAGTAATTTTCTCCTGAAAGGAAGTTAGCTTTTCTCCAGTGCTTGCCATCTCTGTTGACAAAGATTCTTCAGCTTCTTCTAGTTCGGCAATAATAGCTGACCAGCTTTCTTGGGCTTCTTGGTTAGCTGTGGTTAATTCATCCGCCAGATTAGTAGCAAATTCAACGATTTGGTCTACTTCTTCAAATGCTTGTTCTGCATCGGTTAACAGAACTTGCGATTTTTGTTCGCATTCGTCAATTAATACATTAATGTCTTCAGCCATTTTTTTGATTTTTTAAGTAATAGAAAATGTTGTTTGAAAGCTATCAAAACTATTGACCCTACCAAATTGTTTTGATTTACCTGGTTTTCGGTAGTTACGTCTACCTAATCAAAAATATGCAATTAATCATGGATTATGTGCCAGTCGAAAAAATAGGCTTAAATATCACTCTCTTAATTAAGATGATACTTTTTCTGCATATCTGTTAATTTGATCGGTTTATAAAGGTTGTAAGCTTTTTTTTAATTTTGCTTAACTATCAATGTTGTTTTATAGAAATATAGTATGTTTTTCTGACCAGTAAACCGAAAAAAATCTTAAATTTTAATTTTTAGTTTACATTGCAAAACTTAATTTCTTTAGCACACTTTTATAAATATAATAATTAGCTTTAGGGAATTGATATAGCTGACTTTAACAAGTAAAATTATGACTAATAGTAATCAGGCAGATTTGGCTACCCTCTCATCAATAGCAATCTCAGTTGATGGGTCTGTTGCCAAGCAATATGCCTTATCACCAACAGAAAATACTGTTATTGGTCGCTCTCCAGATTGCCAAATTCCTCTAGATCCTCATGAATTTATTACCGTATCTCGTCGTCATGCAGAGATAAAGCTGGTAGATACTAATTGGCAAATAAAAGACTTGGAAACAACTAACGGTACTTTAGTCAACGACAATCCAGTAAACAATAGTCAGCAATTAGAATCAGGCGATCGTATTACTTTAGGAGTAAAAGGACCAGAATTTACCTTTGAATGCTTGACCTTAAATGCCACAGTAATGGTGCAGCCATCTAAATTAATATCTCCCCCACCATCTGCAAAAGTTAAACCAGACCCTGCTACTAATTCAGAAGATAAGTTGGTCGCTGCTCTAGAGCCAGTAGCTGAGGCAAAATCAGCAGTGCCAGCAAAAAGCGAAGCTCACCAAGAGCCTATTTCCCAAGAGACTACCCAAAAAGCTCTAGAAGAACCTCAATCGCTGAAAACGCCTTTAGCTGAAGCAAAATTAGCAACGGAGCAAAAAAGTAAGCTAGATGTAAAAGCGATCGCCAAGAAAGATACGCAATCATCAAAAGCACTAGGCACAACAGAGTCTGAAGTATCCCCAAACAAGTCAGCAGAGGCAAAAGCAGTTGACAACTCTACTTTAGAATCGAAAACTACTTCACCTCCTGAGCAAAAAGAAGCAGTTTCTCAACCTAATACTCCCTCGACCGCTTCGACCGTTAAAACTTCTAGTTCCAGTAAAACTTTATGGAATTTAATCTCTGCGACAGATTTATGTCAAATACCAGGACATTCTGACTCAATACTAGCCTTAGCATTTAGCTCAGATGGACAACTATTAGCCAGTGCAGCAAAAGACAAAACCATCAAGCTTTGGAATATTGCTAGTCAAACAGAGATTGCTACATTGACAGGGCATAAGTTAGCAGCAACTACTTTAGTGTTTAGTACTGACGGAAAAACTTTAGCTAGCGCAGGTGCAGATAAAATCATCAAGCTCTGGAATATTGCCAACCAAGCAGAAACTGCTTCTTTCGGAGGACATAAACTTGTAGTCAATGCCCTGGCATTTAGCCCAGATGGGCAGACATTAGCTAGTGGCAGTGCAGATAAAACCATCAAGCTCTGGAATGTTGCCAGCTTAGAAGAAACCGCGATCTTGGTAGGTCACAAATTAGCTGTTGAGTCTTTAGCCTTTAGTCCCGATGGCAAGACATTAGCTAGTGGTAGTAAAGATAAAACGATTAAGCTCTGGAAGCCCGATAGTAAAGAGGAAATAGCTGTTCTCACGGGACACAAACAGGGAATCGGTGCGATCCGCTTTAGTTCTGATGGGCAAATAATAGCCAGTGCTGGAGGAGATCGAACTATTAAATTGTGGAAGCTTGATAGTAGAGAGGAAAGAGCAGCGATCGCTACTCCTAGTTGGCAAAAAGGTGCGATCGCCATTGCTGCTGACGGACAAACATTCGCCGGTATTGACGAACAAGGGGTTATTAAACTTTGGCAAATTTAAGCCAATCTATTCTATTTTACCAAACCATTTTTGGTATATTTCGTCATAAGTCCCATTTTCTACCAATCTCAGCAATGCCAGATTGATTTGCTCTCTATAAGGGCTGTTAGTTTTTAAGGCGATACCATAACTTTGTCGTTCAAACGTTGAACCTACTACTCTTGCTTTGTCCACACCATCTTGAGCAGCATAGTTTTGTAACACTGGAGAGTCATACACAATAGCATCTACTTCCGACTCTTCTAAAGATTTAAAAGCTTCTTCTACCAATTC
Organism: Waterburya sp.; assembly: GCA_965218345.1. GTDB lineage: Bacteria > Cyanobacteriota > Cyanobacteriia > Cyanobacteriales > Xenococcaceae > Waterburya. The sequence goes on along the minus strand of CBDCKS010000002.1, from coordinate 495,958 downwards.
AAATTCAACTTTCTTCATTGGACGGTCGGCTAAATATTGAGCAGCGGTACTGCCTTTTACGGTAGCGACTCTTTTTCCATTAAGATCCTCTAATCCTTGAATGGAAGTCTCTAATTGCTGTACCGTGAGGGCAGAACTAACCGAGGCAGTAAAATAAGATACCAGTAATACTCCTGTAAACATCCAGATAGTTGCAATAATTCTTCCCGCAACACCTATTGGAGCCTTATCTCCATAGCCAACAGTAACTACCGTAACCACAGACCACCAGCAGGCTTCCCAAATACCTTTAAGATACTCCTTGGGAAACATCTCAGGGTTTTTTTCCCTTTCAAAAAACCACAGTAAATGAGCAGAAATAATGACAACAGCCAGTAGCACGCCGATTGTTTTCAATAGAATTGGCGAGAATATCAGCCAGACAAAAGTATTGACAGGAGAGGCTTGAGAATGAATAGGAACTAAAATTTGTAATCCTGATTCAAAAAAAGAGTGAGAAAAATCAACGGTTTCCTCGCGTTCAGCAGTAATCGTGATTCCTGCGATCGCCACATCGGTATTTTTAGAACTTACTGAGTTCAATAGATCTACAACAGTTTTTTCTCCATAAAGTTCGTACTCTAACTCTAATTCTTTAGCCACTTCTCGCCAAAGGTCAATACTAAACCCAATATATTGTCCTTCTTGAACAAATGAAAAAGGCGCAAAAGGTTTAGTTCCTACTCGCAAAGTTTTTGATAGAACTGGAGCTGAATAAATACCGATTAAACTAGACGATATCAATCCCAATAAACTCCATTTAAAAATATTACTAGATATAATGCTGGACATTGGGTTTTAAAAATATTTTGACTCTTATTGCTTAAAATTAATTCAATTTCAAATATTATCTTATAATCTCATTATCAATTTTTTTGCAGAATGCCTTTGACATTTCTTCGATTATTCGTTCTTTGAGTACACAGGGATATGTGATTAAACCCAAAACATTAGCTACTTTGAGTCCCTACCTGACTGGTCATCTTAAACGTTACGGGGATTATATTGTTGATTTCGACAATTTGCCTCAACCGTCGGAAACGGCTATGGTTATTCCTGTCGAACCTAAAACGCAATAATAGCAGTAGTTGTAGGCCGATGTGGCACAATTATTTTACACCGTATCTCGGCTCAACGCCGATTATCAATGTAATGCTTAAAATTTTATTTTTATCTACTTCCGTTGGTTCGTTAGGTTCAGGACAAGGAGGGGGAGTAGAATTAACTGTGCAAAACTTGGCTCAAGAGTTACGTCGTCGAGGACACCAGTTAGAAGTCATTGCGCCTGATGGTTCTTGGTTAACTGATGTTCCTGTTACCACTATCAAGGGAAATCTACAGATTCCTGTACAAACTCAAAGCCGAGATGTCCCAGTTTGTTTACCAGATAATTCGGTATTGGCAAATATGTGGTCATATGCCCGTCAGGTACAGCATCAGTATGATTTGCTGGTAAATTTTGCTTTTGATTGGCTACCCTTTTATTTAACCCCATTTTTTAAGACCCCTATTGCTCATTTTATTAGTATGGGATCAATGACCAAGGCAAGCGATCGCATTATGCAGCAGATAATTAAACAGTATCCTGGAACTTTTGGCGTGTACACCCAATCTCAGGCAGATACTTTTCCTTTTGCCCAGGAATGTCAGATCCTTGGCAGTGCCGTTGATTTATCTCTTTATGACTTCAATTCTAATCCCCAAGAAAGTTTAGCCTGGTTGGGGCGTATTGCCCCCGAAAAAGCTTTAGAAGATGCAGTAGAAGCAGTAAACATTACGGGCATTCCTTTAAAAATATTTGGCAGAATAGAAAACCAAGATTATTGGCAAGCAATTTTAAATAATTTTCCAAATGCACCCATAGAGTATCAAGGGTTTTTATCTACGGAGAAGCTACAGCAAGAATTGGGCAAATGTTTGGCTTTACTAATGACACCACGATGGATTGAAGCCTTTGGCAATGTTGCCATCGAAGCTCTTGCCTGCGGAGTCCCAGTTATTGCCTATCGTCGTGGAGGACCTTCGGAGATAGTCAAACACGGTCAAACAGGCTTTTTAGTCGAGCCAGATAGCGTTACGGGACTAGTAGCAGCAATCGATAAGATTGAACATATTGATCGTCAACTGTGCCGTCAACAGGCAGAAGCAGAATATTCCTTGGCAGCTTTAGGCGATCGCTTTGAGACTTGGTTTAATCGAGTAGTTAGGTAGAAAGTAAGCTTGGTTTACTGACTCTAATAAAGTAGAACTGTTGCGATCGCGCACGGATAAGTAGGAAAATATTAATGGGAAGTTTATTTATGCCCAAGTCTACTAAATATCATTCTTGTTCTTTTTCTTCACCCTCCTCTAGTTGGGGATTGTCCATTTCCTCTTTAAAACCACGAATTGTTTTACCTAGTGCGCTGCCGATTTCAGGAATTTTCTTAGGACCAAAAATTAGAATCGCTACTAGACCAATTACAGCTACTTCAGGTACACCTAAACCAAACATAATTAATTTCCTGCACTAAAATCTATTACGATTAATAGCTAAATATATCTATCAAGTCAGTCTCAGTATATCGTTAATTTTATAGACATCTGTGGCTACTAATATTTATTTGCCTAGATCGAGCTTTTTTATAATCGTAATGTTAGAAACTTCTCAACCTTCACTGCGTCAAGAACAACATCCTTTAATCCATCGACTTGCTGAACGAATTATGAATTCTTGGCAAAAGTATTTAGATTTATCAGTTTATGCTTTGCCTGAAGGATTAGGATACGTAGAAGGTAAATTGGAAGGAGAAAGACTACGAATTGAAAATCGCTGTTATCAAACTCCTCAATTCCGCAAAATGCACCTGGAATTAGCCAAGGTTGGCAAAAATCTAGATATTCTCCATTGTGTAATGTTCCCTCGTCCTGAATATCCTCTACCTATTTTTGGTTGTGATATTGTGGCAGGTAGAGGAGGAATTAGTGCTGCGATCGCTGATTTGTCTCCTACTAGCCCTGCAAAAACTTTATCTGCTAGCTATACTAAGTCTCTTTCAGCACTATCAAAGTTTGAATTTGCCGAATCAAGAGAATTGCCCCCTTGGGCTGATATTTTTTCTGATTTTTGTCTATTTGTCCGCCCCCACAACGCCGAAGAAGAACAAGAGTTTTTAGATTTAGCTTCTAGCTATCTGCGTATACACTGCAAACAAGCGGTACAGTCTAATTCTGTATCTCCTCCACAACAAGAACTATATTTAGCTGGACAAAAGTACTACTGCACCAAGCAACAGCAAAACGATAAAACCCGTCGTGTTTTAGAAAAAGCTTTTGGCGAGGAATGGGCAGAAAATTATATGACTTCGGTGTTATTTGATGTGCCTGAATCCATATGTGAACCTGGAGTTTCAGCAACTACAGAAAAAGCAAATTTATAATAGTTAAAGTTTAAAGGAAAGAAAATCAGATAAATAAGCTTTCTTCCTCTTATCATTAAATTAATTAATAAAGAGTTTATAGCAACAAATATTTTAGTAACCTCGCTCGGCGTTAACTAGTAGGAAAATTTTTCCTCTACAGTTAAGCTAGTAGCGATGATTTTATGTATGCGCTAACTATATTTTAATTATGTTAGAAAATAAACCGAATATTAAAAATCAAACTAATCTTAGTTTGAAACCCAGAGACATTGTTGCTGCTTATACTCTACTGCGAATCGTAGTTGGGATTAATTACTTCAACCACGGCGCAACTAGAATTTTTCATATTCCTGGCTTTATGGATTCAATGGTAAGTACTATGCAGGGTTCTTGGATTCCTGAATTTTTAGTCAAAATTAATGCAGCTTTAGTACCACCAGTCGAACTAATAGTCGGGATTTTAATAACTATTGGTTTGTTTACGCGCTCGGCATTAATCACCTGTTTTATTTTGATGGCTGTCTTGATGTACGGCATTACCATCATTCAAAACTGGGATGGGGCTGGCAGTCAACTGATGTATAACATTGTCTTATTTATTCTCCTGGCAGGATTGAGTTTTAATCGCATTTCTGTAGATGCTTGGTTGAAACGTAAACGCGATCGCTCGTAATAAGGTTTCGCAAAACTTCTTTTTAACGCTAGAATTATAGCCCAGAGGCGATCGCCAAATAAATTAACTTTGTTGTTGCATAAATAAAGTTGCGAAGGATAGAAACTTGAAAATGAACGTCTTTCAGTATTAATACATTTGACAGGGTTTCCTAAAATAGCTTAGTATAATACTAGCTAATCAATCGTATGGCTGTTGAGGCTGCGGTTAGATAAGCAATTTGAACGTAGAGAAAAGTTTGGCTTTATATGGAAATATTGTCCCTTTCTCTCATACTAGCATTGGTAACAATCTATGACCTAGCTGTTAACAGCGAGTGTTAAGCAAGGTTCTAGCTCTGCTTGTATTTTGAAGCTATCACAATTTAATAGGGAAAAGAAAAAGAGAGATGAAATATTTTGCTTCAATGTAATTCTTTTCCTTAACTATAATCATGCTCGGCATGATCGATAATTTTTACGGCACTGTCTTTGTTTTAGACGGTGCTTTTATTGTTGCAGAAATGTTTCGCGATCGAGGTAGTGGTCACAATCTTCAAGACACCACAAAAGCGCGATCGCTTCTTGATTCAGTCGCTTATGGGGGAGACCCCCACCGCAAGCGGAAATGCTGCTTCGCAAGCAGCATTTCCGCTTGCAAAGACCGCGCTGAATCGCTCTTATTTTATCTGCCTAATTGCTCTTTGATAACATCAATTAGACTAGAGCCACCCCAGATAACAGCAATGATAATTGAAGTGGAAATAGCCCCCGCTAAAGCACAGATAATTAAACCAAATAAGCCGATCGCACCATCATCTTCTACTAAGCCAAAACCAGTTACAAAAATACCCATTGCAGGTAGGGTATTTGTCCCAGGAATAGGAATCATCATCGAAATAGACATTAAGGCGATCGCAATCCCTAAAATTACTTTACCAGGCAAACTAGTACAAAGAGAACTAAAACGAGGCTTGGTTAGAGCTTCAATTTTTTGCAACCAAGGAATACCTTTTTTGACAAATCCTTGAACACTCTTAAGGGACATCGAACCATTCATAATTTTAGCAGGCAGCCAAGGGCGATCGCGACCTATGATTAGCTGTATTGCTAAGAAAAACATGGCAATGCCAAAAGGAATCGAGTATCCAGGAGCAGGAATTGGCAAAGCCGAAGGCAAAGCCAAAACTACAAATAAAAACCCAAATATTCTCTCTCCTGCTAGGGTCAAAATATCTGATAAAGTTACCTTTTCTTCTCTTGCTTCTTCAAAAAAGTAGCGGTTTAATTCTACAGAAAGTTTAGCCATTTTATAATTTTGCAAAACTATATAAATAGATTAATAAACAACAATAAAACAAAAGGTGAGCAGATGCCCACCTTTTTCAATATTCTATCGATTGTTTAAAAGCTTATGGCTACGAACAGTACGCTATCTAGTTTCATACCATCAATCAACAGCGATCTAGTATTTGTAGCTGTCAGTTTTAAAAGGACCGTTAACTGGCACTTGAATATAGTCAGCTTGTTCTTCAGTCAACTGCGTAATCACACCGTCAAAGCCAGCAACCATGTAACGAGCGACTTCTTCGTCTAAATGCTTGGGTAACACTTCTACTGTAATCGCATTTGCTTTTTCTTCGGCAGATTTATCGGCAAACTTGCGTTCATACAAGAACATTTGAGCTAATACCTGGTTCGCAAAAGAACCATCCATAATTCTCGAAGGATGTCCTGTGGCATTACCCAAATTAACTAAACGACCTTCAGACAATAGAAGCAAGAAGTCTTGAGGAGCGTTACTGCGATAAACTTGGTGAACTTGGGGTTTGACTTCTTCCCAACGCCATTCTTTACGCATAAAAGCAGTATCGATTTCGTTGTCAAAATGACCAATATTGCAAACTACTGCACCTGGCTTTAAGCAGGTCAACATATGAGCATTACAGACATTGTAGTTACCAGTTGCGGTCACAACCATGTCCAGAGAACCTAATAGCTCTTTGTTGATGCTGTCGATCGTGCCATCGTTTTTACCGTCAATGTAGGGAGATACTAGTTCATAACCATCCATACACGCCTGCATAGCGCAGATAGGATCGACTTCTGCAACTTTAACAATCATGCCTTCTTGTCGTAGGGAAGCCACAGAACCTTTACCAACGTCACCGTAACCAATTACCAAAGCTTTCTTACCAGCCATTAGGTGATCGAGACCACGTTTGATGGCATCATTTAGACTATGGCGACAACCATACTTGTTGTCGTTTTTAGCTTTAGTTACTGCATCATTGACATTGACAGCAGGAATCTTTAGTTCACCCTTTTTCATCATTTCCCAGAGGCGATGAACTCCAGTAGTAGTTTCTTCAGTAACGCCGTGAATGCTGTCGAGCATTTGAGGATACTTTTGGTGGATGTGACCCGTAAGATCGCCACCATCATCTAAAATCATGTTGGCATCCCAAAGATCGCCCTCTGCGCTGTGGCAAGTTTGTTCAATACACCAGATATATTCTTCTTCTGTTTCGCCTTTCCATGCGTATACAGGGATTTCCGCAGCAGCGATCGCAGCAGCAGCATGGTCTTGTGTAGAGAAGATATTACAAGAAGACCAACGAACTTCTGCACCCAATTCAATTAAGGTTTCAATCAAAACCGCTGTCTGAATTGTCATATGGATACAGCCAATGATTTTCGCACCCTGTAGAGGCTTGCTTTCGCTGTATTTAGCGCGAATTGTCATTAAAGCTGGCATTTCACCTTCAGCAATAGATATTTCTTTACGACCCCATTCTGCCAGAGTAACATCCGCTACTTTATAGTCTTGTTTGTTCGTCTTTTCCTTGGTAATAACTTGTGTATTCATAGATTAGTTGTAAATTACGGTGATAGTTGTAAGATTATTGTACGTTGCAGTTTGCTGACCCCAAATGGCTATCAGCAGTATTATTTAGCAAAGCCTGCTCGATCCTATCTTAATACAGTTGGCTTGGCAGTAAATCGCCTTGTCTATAGACAATATAATAGTAGACATTAAATGTATTCTTTTGATTCTAATGATTAGATGTCGATCTCCAATCACTAATAAATTTTTAAAGTAGTATCATCTAATGGTAAATATTTTTCTTAAGTAATATAACACAGTTATTTAACTGATGTTTGATGTTAAACATTAGAAAGTGCCATCATTTAAGAGATAAAGATGCTTTTGAGATGAAATAAATTAATTATTGGTAAACTGTTTATGCGTAGTATTACAACAAAAAGATTCAAGTATTTACTGTTAAAAATTCAGCTCGAGATTAGAAAAAAAACTTATCTCAGTAAACTTTCTAGTAACACAGTTTTTGCATATAAAAAAGCGATCGCGCTTATGGCGATCGCCATTTTATTAACTAACTTTACTTACACTCCTATTGCTTTAGCTCAAGATAATCTCCCAACTTACTACCGAGAGAAAGCAATTCATAACCCTGATGGTATTGGTAAATACTATATGGGTCGTGAAATTGCTCAGGTAATGGGACATCAAGCAATGATGTGGCTAGAAAGAGAAAGCAGAGAAACAGAAGAGCAACCAAATACTACCGTAGAAAAGCTAGAGTTGAAACCTGATGATGTGGTGGCAGATATTGGTGCGGGGACTGGTTACTTTAGCTTTCGCATTGCTGAGAAAGTTCCAGAGGGCAAGGTTTATGCAGTGGATATCCAGCCAGAAATGTTAGATGCAGTTAACTTTCTCAAGCAAGAAAATAACATTGTCAACGTAGAGACTATTTTAGGAAAAGAAGACAACCCTAATTTACCCCCAGCTAGCATTGATTTAGCTTTTATGGTAGATGCCTATCATGAATTTGCCTACCCTAGAGAAATGATGCAAGGAATATATCAGGCACTAAAACCAGGAGGCAGAGTCGTGTTGCTTGAATACCGTAAAGAAAACCCGATGATTATGATCAAGCCTCTTCACAAGATGACTCAAAAGCAGGTCAAAAAAGAACTAAAAGCAGTTGGCTTAAATTGGCAAACGACCAAAGAGTTTTTACCAGAACAACATTTTTTAGTATTCAATAAGCCTGTTTAATTTTATCTATTTCTTTAGATTTACTGGCATTAATTACTATGGTGGGCAATTGGGCAAAATTCGGACAAACTAGATCGGCGCGATCGCACTTAGCTCCATAATAACCAGGAACATAAACACTATACATACCAATGCTTTTAGAACCTTCGATATTCGCTGTAGGATGATCGCCAACAAAAAAAAGACACACCCTAATAAGTATGTCTCTTTAAATTCAAAGTCTAAGTTTAATTATTTAGCTATCTAGACTATTTAGTTTCGGAGAACTCGGCATCGATGACATCATCGCCACTATCGCTAGAACCACCGCCATCGGCTTTGTCTACAGGAGGTTCTTCTCCTGGTGCTGCACCCGCCGCTGCATCCGCTGCGCCTGCGCTTTCACCCTGTTGATAGATGTTGCTACCAATGCTGTAGAGAGTTTGCTGTAGTTCGGGCAGAAGAGTTTTGATCTTTTCATCATCTTCTGAAGCTACAGCTTCTTTCAGGTCTTTAATTAAACCTTCAGCCTTGGTTTTGTCATCGGCAGGTACTTTATCACCTAGTTCGGTAAGCTGTTTCTCTGCTTGATATACCAAGGAGTCAGCTTGGTTTTTGCGGTCAATTGCTTCACGGCGTTCTTTGTCAGCAGAAGCGTTAGACTCTGCTTCTTGTACCATGCGATCGACTTCATCATCAGGAAGAGTTGATGCACCAGTGATACTGATAGACTGCTCTTTGCCTGTACCTTTATCTTTTGCAGTTACGTTTAAAATGCCGTTAGCGTCGATATCAAAAGTAACCTCAATTTGAGGTACACCACGAGGTGCGGGAGGAATGCCGTCTAGACGGAAAGTTCCCAAACTCTTATTATCCTTACCAAATTCTCTCTCACCCTGTAGAACATGAATCTCTACATTAGTTTGACCATCAACGGCGGTAGAGAAGGTTTCTGATTTTTTAGTAGGAATAGTGGTATTACGAGGAATAATTTTAGTCATTACTCCACCCAATGTTTCTACACCCAGAGACAAAGGAGTAACGTCTAGAAGTAAAATATCTTTTACTTCCCCAGCCAAAACACCAGCTTGAATGGCTGCACCGACTGCCACTACTTCATCAGGGTTTACAGTTTGATTGGGGTCTTTATTTAAAACTCGTTTGGTAACATCAACGATCGCGGGAATACGAGTTGAACCACCCACCATTACTATTTCGTCGATCGCTTCTTTGGCTAGCTTAGAATCTTTCAGAGCTTGCTCAACAGGAATGCGACAGCGATCGATTAGATCGGAGCATAATTCTTCAAACTTCGCTCTGGTTAAAGATACATCTAAGTGCTTAGGACCATCCTGAGTCGCGGTAATAAAAGGAAGGTTAATATCAGTCTGAGTCGCACTAGAAAGCTCAATTTTAGCTTTCTCTGCTGCTTCAGTAAGACGCTGTAAAGCTTGATTATCTTTACGTAGATCGATACCTTCGTTTTTCTGAAATTCCCCTGCTAGATAATCAACAATTTTCTTGTCAAAGTCATCACCACCCAGGTGAGTATCACCAGCAGTAGCCAAAACTTCAAATACGCCGTCCCCTACTTCTAAAATAGAAACGTCAAACGTACCACCACCCAAGTCAAATACAAGAATAGTTTCATTGTCTTTTTTATCTAGACCATAAGCTAAGGAGGCTGCGGTAGGCTCGTTAATAATCCGCAATACCTCTACCCCAGCGATTTTACCAGCGTCTTTAGTTGCCTGACGCTGAGAATCGTTAAAGTAAGCAGGAACAGTAATAACTGCTTGAGTTACCTTTTCTCCCAGATACTTGCTAGCATCTTCAACTAATTTACGTAATACTTGAGCCGAAATTTCTTCTGGTGCAAACTGCTTGTCTTGTGCAGGACAGTTTAACTTAACATTACCATTGCCATCTTTGATTACTTCGTAAGCAACCTCTTTAGTTTCATTAGTTACTTCATCAGACCTGCGTCCAATAAAGCGTTTAACCGAATAAAAAGTGTTACCAGTGTTCATCACAGCCTGGCGTTTGGCGATCTGACCAACTAAAAGATCGCCATTTTTTGCGTAAGCGACAACTGAGGGAGTAGTTCTAAAACCTTCCGCGTTAGCGATAACCGTGGGTTTTCCCCCTTCCATCACTGCTACACAAGAGTTAGTAGTTCCTAAGTCAATACCAACAACTTTTGCCATACTTTAAGCAATACTCCGAATTTAACAACAAAAACTAAAATTTTTTTGAGGCAGTGCAATAATATACAATGCGCTATAGATCTAGACTATTTGTGAATCTTATTGGCTTGCTTTTCTCGCCTCAGTTATCACATCTATCTGTATACATAGTGCAAGTTAATCGTAAGTCTTAGGTAGTGTAGTTTTCCGAACCTTTAGATGGCGGTTGAAAGATAAGGGATAGGATATGAGGGATGAAGGATGAATAGTAGTACTAAACAACCTATGGTTTTGGTAAATGGTAGCTGGTAGCAGTTAATATCAATAAAATGCTTGAATCTCCTTACTATTTATTATCATTGAGAAAACATTTATTAAAAGAGAAGAGTAAAATATTTTTCTATGGAATTTCCCTTTATGACTTACGTGGGTCTTTTGGCAGGTATTTTAACTACTATTTCTTTTCTGCCTCAAGCAGTTCGCGCCTGGAAGACTAAATCTACTAAAGACATCTCTCTGACAATGTTTCTTTCTTTTTGTCTTGGGGTTGTGTTATGGGTAATTTATGGTTTTTATACTCAAAATCTGCCTGTGTTTCTAGCCAATTTTGTCACTTTTCTTCTGGCGTTTTCAATTTTGGTTTGCAAATTAAAGTATGGGTAAATGGCAATAATGATTTGTATTTCCTATATCAGCAAAATAAACGGCAGGATCTCTTTTAAAGTATTAACAAAGAAAAGAAATTAAAAATACTATTGTTGAGATTGTATTCATAAATATGTCATCTAATATTGTCGCCATTTTAGGCACAGGGGTATGGGGTTCAGCTTTGGGTGCGATCGCCAAAAGTAATAGCCATGATGTCCGTTTTTGGTCTCATCGTGGTGATGTGACCCTAGAATCTGTAGTTAAGGAGGCAACTATTGTTGTTTCTGCGGTTTCTATGAAGGGAGTTGTTCCCACTATTAACAAACTGCGATCGCTCAATCTGCCTACAGATAAAATTATCGTCACCGCCACCAAGGGATTAGATCCTGAAACTACCCGTACCCCTTCCCAGATTTGGCAATCAGCTTTTCCCGATCATTCTGTAGTGGTATTGTCTGGCCCCAATCTTTCTAAGGAAATAGCTAAGGGTTTACCAGCTGCTACAGTGTTAGCTAGCCATGATTTAGCTGCTGCCGAGAGAGTACAAGAGATTTATGCTTCAGATACCTTTAGGGTTTATGTCAATGAAGATCCCATTGGTACAGAATTAGGAGGAACGCTCAAAAATGTAATTGCGATCGCCTCTGGAGTCTGTGATGGCATGAAGTTAGGCACAAACGCTAAAGCAGCTTTACTTACCCGCGCCTTACCTGAGATGATTCGCATCGGCATTCATTTGGGTGCATCGGCAGAAACCTTTTTTGGTTTATCTGGTTTAGGAGATTTGATGGCTACCTGCGACAGTTCTTTATCTCGTAACTACCAAGTAGGCTACGGACTTGCTCACGGCAAGCCTTTAGAGCAAATTTTAACTAATTTAGAAGGCACAGCAGAAGGGGTAAATACAGCAAATGTACTGGTTAAAATAGCCGACTTAGAAGCGATCGCCGTACCAATTGCTCGACAGGTACATCGACTCTTACGGGCTAAAATAACCCCAGAAGAAGCTATTAAAGCACTAATGGAACGGGATCTCAAACCAGAATTTTGCGATTTGGATTTATAATTTAAGCGATCGCATTTTTTGTATTGTGTAAATGCGATCGCTCATCATATTGATTGAGCAATCATACTTAGAATCAATCAAATATTCCAACTAGATCATAGTTCGAGCTTTTTTACCTTTGTAACCAATTTTCTAGTTGCAAATTAGGAATTTCAATAAAATGCCGAATGTTATTAGTCACAACAATATCTCCTTTGGATCTTGCCACAGAAGCAATTAAAGTATCTACCTCTCCTGTTGGTTTTCCCAGTCGTCTCAACTCACCTTGGATTTTGCCAAATTCCACTGCTGCTTTTTTATCAAATTCAACAATATCTGGAATAAAATCGATAAACTGCTCGATACGATTGAGATTTGATTCAATTTTTTGCGAACAGTAAGCACCCTTATAAAGTTCTGCGATCACAATCGTTGGCACGTAACATTGAGCATATTTACGATAAAATTTTGCCAGAACTTTTGAGTTTTGTTCATTAATCGCTACGCAAATATTAGTGTCTAGCAGGTACACAATACTTTTTAATCATCCAAATGATTTGTTTCTCTACCGTAATAACTATGGCGTTCTCGATCGATTTCCGCCATTGTTTTGAGAAACTCTTCTTTCCCATCCCAGGATGTTGCTAAAAATTCTTTCATCTTGTTTAACTTTTCTTCGATGCTGATTTCCTCTATCCCTTTAACTTCTATTACAACCTGGCTATCATCAGGAATATCTATATTTTCTGAAAGCCCAATTGTTTGACCATTTTTAATACCATTGAGTTTCATCAAAACTTATCCTTACTAAAGTTACTTCTTTGATTTTAGCTGCTTTGACTTTACATATAGTACTTTGGGGAAATTATTCAGTTCTAATTAATGTTAGAAAAAATGATAAGTTAACAGCATAAAAGCTGATTCACATCAAGCGTAGTTAGCCAAATTTTCCACCATAAACTGCCAAGCAGCTTCTTGGTCTAAGGGTTTGGCGTAAAAATACCCTTGAGCAAATTCACAACCCCAAGCTTTTAATTGTTCTCCCTGTTCAATTGTTTCTACTCCTTCAGCCACAACATTAAAACCCAAATTGTGAGCCAAATCTAATGCTGCTTTAACAATAGTGCAGGCTTGGTTTTTCTCGTTTAGACGACCGACAAAGGAACGATCTATCTTTAAAGTATCTACGGGAAAGCGATCTAAATAGCTTAGGGAAGAATACCCCGTACCAAAATCATCAATTGCTAGCTTAATGTTACGTGCTTTTAATTGACTGAAGGCGATTTCGGCATTATTCATCAACAGGGATTCGGTAATTTCTAGCTTTAGATGCTGAATATTGATTCCCGTATCTTGAATTATTCGATCTAGTTGGGCAATAAAGTCTTCTTGTTCAAACTGTTTAGCAGAAATATTAACGCTAACGCTAAAATCTTCTAGCTGATTGACAAACCGATCTTGCCAGATACGAATTTGCTGACAGGCTTCTTTGAGAATCCACATTCCTAAAGGTAAAATCAGATTTGTTTGTTCGGCAACGGAAATGAATTTTCCAGGGCAAATAAAGCCCTTTTTGGGATGATGTCAGCGCACCAAAGTCTCAAAGCCAACAATTTTTTCTGACTGAAAACAGATAATTGGCTGATAGTTAAGATAAAATTCCTGGCGTTTTAAAGCTATGCGTAAATCTGTTTCCAGTTCGAGAATTGCCAGGGTATTGTTCTGAATCGTCGAGTTAAAAACTTGATAATAATAACCACTAGAGGTTTTGGCTTTTTGAATTGCTAAATCTGCATCTCTAAAAATTTCATCTGGCTGGGAATAGCTAAAGTCATCGACCACAATTCCCATATTAAAGCTCATAAAAATATCTCTGGCTTCAAATACAAATGCTGCACCCAAACATTGCTGTATTTTTTGAGCTAAGGCGATCGCGTAGCTAGAGTGGGCGGAAATGAGAGAAGACCCCGCGTCGCCGTTAGGCGCAAGGGAACGCTTCTCGATGCCCTGATCCAAAGGGCATATTCCACGCCCTCTAGCAGGCATCGCGCAATGCTCACTTTCTATATTCTCTAGCAAAATGGCAAATTTGTCTTCGCCAAAGTGAGTTAGATGTATACTAGAGCCGATTACTTTTGATTTTAATCTCTCACTCACCATAGTTAGCAGCTTGTCTCCTGCTTGGCGACCCAAAGAATCATTGATTATTTTAAAGCGATTACAGTCTAAAATGATTGTGGCAAACCGACTCTTTCCTTCTTTGGCTTTTAAAAGTAGTATTTCTTTTAGTTTTTTATTAGCCATAATTTGTTAGGTAATCCAGTTAAGGAATTATTCCAAACTAAGTATTCTAATTTATCCTGAACTTGTTTTCGTTCTCTAATCTCAGATCTTAATTGAAAAGTTCTTTCTTTGACTCTTTTTTCTAGCTCTAAATTAAGCTGAATAATTTTTTGTTCAGCAGCCATTCTGCTTTGAATTTCTATTTGCAAAAGCTGATTTTTTTGCATTAACTGCTTTCTCAATTTTTGTAAATTTAGCTGACTATTAACCCTGGAAATAACTTCAGGAATTTGAAAAGGTTTACTGATGTAGTCTATTGCTCCCACCTCAAAAGCCTTGATTTTATCGAATATTTCGTCCAAAGCACTAACGAAAATAATTGGAATATCTTTAGTTGAATCTGATGCTTTTAATGTCTCACAAACTTTAAATCCGTCCATTTCTGGCATATTTATATCTAATAAAATTAGATCTGGAAGCTTGGCTTTGATAGTTAATAATGCCATAGCTCCATTCACAGCACAGCGAATTTCATAACCTTCTTTGATTAAAGTTTGCGACAGTAAACGTAGGTTGTCAGGAGTATCATCTACAATCAGAATATTGTTGGTATATAAATTAGGCTTTTGCTCAACTAAGGTTACTTGATTCATTACTATATGACCCAAACTAAAATTAGGAATATATATAGATATTTTGATTTTTTTATATATTCTATTAGTAGCATGGAGATATCTGAGTCATGTGTGATCTATAGCAACTAATTCATGATCAACAAAAGCTAAGTCGCCTGAGAAGTATTTTTTATCACTTAACATTTCTTAGCTCTAGCTAATCAACTTGCAAAAGTTGCTTGAAATCTTTACAATAATATTACGCACCCTAAGTATTTTGCTAGATGCCTACTAAATTTACTAATTTGAGTTCTCAACAATATCGAAAAATTTTGGCTCCATGCAGTATTGGCTATCGCCTTAAACTGTTATCTCAGCTTTCTAGTCGTATTTTTCAAGAACGACTAGAACCTTGGGGACTGACTCCTTTTCACTGGGTAGTTTTATGCTGTCTTTGGACAGAAGACGGTTTGGCGACTTCGGCAATTGGAGATAAATTGCAACAAGTGGGGGGAACTCTCACGGGGGTTTTAGACCGTATGGAAGAAAGAAAATTAATTCGCCGCGAGCGAGATCGCCACGATCGGCGCATGGTTAGAATCTGGCTGACAGATACGGGTAAAGAACTCGAAACAGTTTTGCCTCCCATTGTTCTAGACTTGCAAGAACGTATTATGGCGGGATTTTCAGCCAGCGAACAAGAGCAGTTTTCTCAACTAGTCGACCGCGCGATCGCGAATATGTCATCAAGCCATAAGTTATAATCCACCCTTAGATAGATATGTTTCCAAGGTAGGTTTGCCAAGCTAAATACTACGTATACGAAATAAAAGTCCACTTATTAATTACTTAAGCATATTGAAATTTAATAAAGGAAATAAGCAAATGAAAACTTTAAACGGTAAAGTCTCAGATCGAGATTTAAATATACAAGCCAAAGATAAAACCTCAGAGACAAAACCTCTGGTAGGTAAGCAACAAGATAATCTTGCCCGTGAACAAGATGCTCCCCAAAAACCCCGTAGAAAAATACCCAAAGGATTTGTTTGGGCAGCAGTGGCAATCGGCGCGATCGCAGCAGGTATTTTTGGCTATCGCTGGTGGCATTATGCTTCTACCCACGAAACCACTGATGATGCCTACATTGCAGGTCACGTACATCCGATAAGCAGCCGTATTCCTGGGACGGTAACTGACGTAGAAGTCAACGATAACCAGGAGGTCAAAAAAGGAGAATTATTAGTCAAACTCGATCCTAGCGATCTTCAAGTAGAAGTAGAAAAAGATCGAGCAGCCTTATTAACTGCTCAAAGTCAAGCCAAATCAGCCAAAGCGAATATTGGCTTGGCATCAGACACCACTCTAGCAAAATCAGCTCAGGCTCAGGGTGATATCAGCGATGCTACTGCCAACATTTCTACAGCTAAAGCAGCCGTATCTGGAGCAAAAGCAAAAATTGCTTCGGCACAGGCACAAGTAGCCCAAGCCGATGCCAATTTAAATAAAGCTCAAAAAGATTACGAACGCTATTCCACCCTATACCAAGAAGGAGCAGTTCCCCGCCAGCGATTGGACAATGCTGAAGCAGCCTATAAAGTGGCACAGGCGCAGAAAAATGCAGCCGAACAAAACGTAGAAGATACTCAAGCTCAATTAGAACAGGCTCAACAAGGGGTAAATAGTGCCAACGCCAAACTTGCTTCTACTAAAAGCCAACTGCAACAGGTATCGGCTAGCGGACAACAAACAGAAGCCAATCGCGCCAGCTATGCTGCTGCTCAAGCAGATGTGGCACAAGCTAAAGCTACTCTCGATAATGCCCGTCTACAGCTTTCCTACGCCAAGATTGCTGCTCCAACTGCGGGTAAAATCGGTAATAAAACTGTAGAAGTAGGTCAAAGAGTCCAGGCTGGAACACCTTTAATGGCAGTTGTTGGTAACGATTATTGGGTCACGGCTAACTTTAAAGAAACTCAACTAGGACGAATGAAGCCAGGGGAAAAAGTAGAGGTCAAAATTGATGCTTTTGACGGTCACACTTTTGTCGGCACGGTAAATAGCATTTCCCCAGGTTCGGGAGCAAAATTTTCCTTGCTACCTCCTGATAACGCCACAGGAAACTTTACCAAAGTGGTACAGCGCATTCCCGTAAAAATCGTCCTCGATCGCCAAAGTATCAAAGGCTACGAGTCACGCATCGCTCCAGGAATGTCCGTAGAAGCCAGCGTAGAGTTGCCTAAGAAAAATGACTCGAATCAATAAAGCGAGGAATTCTATTGCAGAAAGTTTAAACCCCAATTTGCTCAAGTGGGCGATCGCGATTACTGTAGCTTTAGGAGCGATTCTTGAAGTTATCGATACCAGTATCGTCAATGTGGCACTTCCCGATATACAGTCTAATTTAGGGGCAACAATTACCGAAATCGGTTGGGTTGTAACTGGCTATGCGATCGCCAATGTAATTGTCATTCCGTTGACTGCCCGGCTGGGAGAACAGTTTGGTCAAAAACGATACTTTATTTTTTCCCTAGTTGGTTTTACAATTTCTTCGGTGCTGTGCGGATTTGCTCCTACTTTGCCATTTCTAATTGTCTCCCGCATTCTTCAAGGACTTTGTGGCGGAGGTTTATTAGCCAAAGCTCAAGCAATTTTATTTCAGACTTTTCCTCCCGAAGAACAGGGAACTGCTCAAGGAGTGTTTGGCATGGGGGTAATCGTTGGCCCTGCTATTGGCCCAACCCTGGGGGGTTATTTAACCGATAGCGTCGGCTGGCGATGGATCTTTTTTGTCAATATACCGTTCGGGATTTTAGCCGTGATTATGTGTTGGTTATTTCTGCCTGAAGATTTAAAAGCAACGCGGCAATCTGGCAGAAAGGTCGATTGGTTGGGAATCGGGCTATTGGCGATCGCCATTGGCAGCCTGCAAACTTTTTTAGAAGAAGGAGAACGGGACGATTGGTTTAATTCTAGCTTCATCCTTACTTTAGGAATTGTAGCTGCGATCGGGTTGGGATTGTTTATCTGGCGCGAACTTACTACTAAGCGACCAGCAGTCGATCTGCGGGTTTTGCGTCACCGTTCTTTAGCTGCTGGCAGCCTCTATTCGGCAGTTGTAGGAATGGGACTTTATGGCACGTTGTTTGCTGTGCCAATTTTCGCACAAAATGTGCTGCACTTTACCGCTATGCAAACAGGGATGCTGTTGTTTCCAGGAGCTTTAGCAGCAGGAATTATGATGCCTATTTTGGGTAAGCTAACGAGCAAAATCGACTCTAGACTATTAATTGGTAGTGGTGCGATCGTTACTAGTTTAGTCATGTTTCAACTGGCAAAAATTAATCCCAATACAGGAACAGAAGCCTTGTTCTATCCTTTGCTCTGGAGGGGAGTCGGGACGGTGCTGATGTTTTTACCCTTGAGTTTGGCTACTATAGGTTCGCTGCCCAAAAGCGATATCCCCGCAGGATCTGGTTTTTACAATCTCACCCGTCAATTAGGAGGTAGTATTGGTATTGCGATTCTTTCTACTCTCTTAGCCCGACGAGAAGCTTTTCATCGCGATATTTTAAGCAATAACGTCAGTCTTTATAATTTAGCAACCAATCAACGTCTTGATGCCTTAACTGCTGCGTTTCAAGGTCGCGGTATGGATGCCGATACCGCCCATCGACAGGCATTGGCAGTCATTTCCCAGACGCTCGATCTTCAGTCGTCAATTTTATCTTTTGAAGACATTTTTAAAATCGTCGGTATTGTTTTTATTTGTACCTTGCCTTTGCTGTTGCTTCTTGGTAAAGGCAACAAAAAAGCGAGTGTGTCTGGAGTTCATTAATTTTTACTTCCCCATTCTTTATTTTTCATCCCTTGAAAAAAATGTCTCAAATAACTCAAGTCAAACAACAGCAACAAGAAGATACAGTCAGTCTCAAAACCTGGATCGGTGTCATCGGTGCCATGTTAGGCGCATTTATGGCGGTGCTAGACATTCAGATTACCAACTCGTCGTTACAAGACATTCAAGGAGCTTTAGCAGCAACTTTAGACGAAGGTTCTTGGATTTCTACGGCTTACCTAATTGCCGAAATCACAGTAGTTCCAATTTCAGGCTGGTTGTCGCAAGTGTTTTCAGTACGTCGCTATCTTTTAGTCAACGTCACTTTATTTATTTGCTTTTCATTTGCTTGCGCCCAGTCAACTAGCCTGGGGATGATGATTGCTCTTCGTGCCTGTCAAGGTTTTACGGGAGGAGTTTTAATTCCCATGGCACTAACCATAGTTTTGACTTTTTTACCCAAATCAAAACAATCTATTGGCATGGCAATGTTTGCTATAACTGCCACCTTTGCACCTTCAATTGGACCAGCTATTGGCGGCTGGCTGACGGATAATTTGGGCTGGGAATATATCTTTTATCTCAATATAATTCCTGGGATAATTATGTTAGCAGCGATCGCCTATGCTATTCCTGCCAAACCGATGCAGCTTAATCAACTCAAGCGGGGAGATTGGTGGGGGATCCTCAGCATGGCAATCGGCTTGGGTTGTTTAACCGTATTTTTAGAAGAAGGCAATCGCAAAGATTGGTTTGGTTCGGAGTTGGTCACCCGTTGCGCTATATTTGCCGTAATTTTTATCGCTATTTTCTTGTGGATTGAGCTTACTCGTCGTCAACCTTTTATTAATCTACGTTTGTTGTTGCGACGTAACTTTGGGATCGGCAGTATTGCGGGAATGGGTTTGGGACTAGGTTTATACGGCTCAGTTTATATTTTGCCCTTATATCTAGCTCAGATTCAAGACTATACAGCATTGCAAATTGGGGAAGTAATTATGTGGTCTGGTTTGCCCCAGCTAGTATTGATTCCATTTGTGCCAAAATTAATGCAGCGTTTTGATCTTAGGTTTATCGCTGCCGTCGGCTTTAGTATCTTTGCCGTTAGCTGTTTTATGAACTCCAACATGAGCAGCCAGACGGATATTACGCAATTGAAATGGTCGCAGCTAGTCAGGGCATTGGGTCAACCGTTGATGATCGTACCTCTAACCACAATTGCTACGGGCAATATTGAACCAGAACAAGCGGGTTCGGCTTCTGGCTTGTTTAACGTAATGCGCAACTTGGGTGGTTCAATTGGCATTGCTACCTTGTCTACTATACTTTCACGACGAGAGCAGTTTCATTCTAATCGCATTGGCGATGCTGTTTCTTTATATGCTCCCCAAACTCAACAAAGACTTAATGAGTTAACTCAAAACTTTATCAGTAAAGGTAGCGATGCCGTAACGGCAAACCAGCAGGCGATCGCGCAGATCGATAACATTGTGCGTCGTGAAGCTTACACCATGGCTTACAACGATTGCTTTTATCTTATGGGGTTTGCTATTTTAATCTGCGGTTTGGCTCTAGTTTTTTGTAAGAAAATCAAGGCTGGTGGTAACGCTGCTGCACATTAATTTATTTTCTACGATTGAGGAGGCTCAACAAAAACGAATTCTCAAAAGCTTGGTTTTGAGGTAAATTCACCAAACAAAATTCTAAGTCTTGTTACTAATTTCTACGATTGCTTCTCCTTGCAACAATCTTTCTAGTGTATTAGGTAAAGTAGTAGTAAGCAATCTACGTAAGCTACGTTTTGTAACATTTCCACAGGTAAGCCACAATATTTGAGGAGGTGTTCCCAATCGGCATACCAGATCGACAAAATCACTGTCTTTAGTCATATATTACAGCGTTTGCAGTTCTTGCTACTTGGAATATTTCAGTATCTTGAGCATCTCGTAGTTCAATATCTCGTAACGCAGTAGCTTTTATAGAAAAATTATTAGTCACCCAGTTTGCTAAAGTTGGTGGTAGTTGAGCATCAATCCAAATCTTCATGCAGTTAGTCTGGGAAAATCGGTGCGTCGTGCTGCAAAAAGTAAGCAGGCTTGAATATCTGCAAGTTCTAAGTCTGGGAAATCCTCTAGAATTTCTGTCGTGCTAACGTTTTCAGCCAGCATTTCTAAGATATCAGTGACGCGAATCCGCATCCCTCGAATACAAGGACGACCTCCACATTGACCAGGTGTTTGAGTAATGCGAGACAACAGGCTAGTCATTGAATTCATCAGGTATTTACTTTTTTAGATTTTATCATCAACTTTTACTTGTATGCGCGAACTGCTTATAGTTCGCTAATTGTTATTTTCACAGTCGATCTGGTGCGACAGTAAAAATTGATAAATGCAATCGCAAATCTTAAATTACAAAGCGATCGCTGCAATCGATAATATTGTCCGTCAGCAAGCTTATGCAATGGCTTACGATGATTGTTTTTATGTGATGGGGTTTGCTATTTTACTCTGCGGTTTGGCTCTAATTTTTTGTGAAAAAGTTAAGAGTTGATAGTAAGTAACCTTAATGTAAATTAAATTATTCTATTCTGAGGGACAGCTTTGCTTCATTAATAGAGTCGCGTTCTCATTATCAGCTATTTTTCGGATGTTTGCTGACTCGATGTGTATAGAAGTGAAGGGTGGCTCAGCGAACATTGTAGGGTTCACTTGCCGAAGAGTGTAGCAGCCAACAAAAGTATCTTTTGAACCGTTGGTGTTGGTTACCGCCAGCGTAACTGGTACAGTCGTATATACTGAGCCAGCAGCACCTCCGCCTCTGATTTTGCCTGTTGTCAGCTTTACTTGAGCCGTATTACTATAGCCTGCTGCAAATTGTGGATATGCTGGCGGTTGAGATTTAGCACTAGTACCTTTTTGCCCCCAGTAAGAATAAGCACGCACGTATTCTTGGAGGTTAATCGCGTTGTAATAAGACTTAAGAACCTGTATTGGAGTACTGCGATCGTCGAGATATGGCTGCTGATTGTTTTGTGCTATTTGTTGTTCTTTAGAAGAAATATTTTTTGCTTGTGATGCTTGACTTGCTGTATGTGTGGAGATAGCAATTCCTCGATCGCTAGTCGCCGTATTATGATTACACCCAATTAAAGCTATTGTCAGAATTAAATACGTCCATAATGCTACCATGCTGCCAAATCTCAATCGTTTTGCTTTCATAGTCGGCATATATTAATTGTAATATTTATAATAGCCATAGTTAGCAAACCAAGAGTATTTAACTAGAAACTTTTAAACAACCCGTTCAGGATAATTAGTAAATATGCCATCTACTTTTAATTCCTGCATACGACTAATATCAGCAGGCTCATTAACGGTGTAAACCCAAGCCAACAAATTTTGCTGATGTATAGAATTTACTAGGTCTGGGGTCACAAAATCTAAACCAGCAATAACTATATCAGCCTGTAGCTTTTGAGCGATTTTTAGATATTCCCAAGGCAAACCATAAATTAACATCCCAATCTTTAGGGCAGGATAAAGCGTTTTTGCTCTTATTAATTCATAATGATTGAAAGAGGAAACTATAAAATCTGCATCAGTCCATCCCTGGTTAATGTATTCTCTAATTAAGTTGCTAACCAGCCTGGCGGTATTACTTCCTTTTAATTCAATATTAATAATAGCTTGTCGATCTACGGTGTCAAAGACTTCTTGTAGGGTAGGAATTTTTTCGCCTTTGCCAGCATCGAGCGATCGCAATTGCTCAAAACTATATTCTTCTATGTAACCAGTGCCGTTGGTTGTTCGTGATAAAGCGCGATCGTGAATTACAATTAAATTATCCTCAACATTATAAACATCTATCTCAACTGCATCAACCCCTAAATCTAAAGCCTTTTTGATAGACAGCAATGTATTTTCTGGTTCATGTCCCATTGCTCCTCGATGTCCAATACACAACATAAATAAATATATTACTAAACAGAGAATAGCGATGCGACCCCGCGTCGCCGACAGGCGCAAGGGAAAGCGCATCAAGACAGCGATCGCACCTTACTTATAGAATTGGTGACAATATTTGCCAATATTTGCCAAAATAGATTTAATAAGTATTTTCATTTAAATTCTATGACAACATTAAATATTTCTCTGCCTGACTCGATGCGAGTTTTTATTGATGAACAAATTGCTCAAGGTGGTTATAGTACTGCAAGTGAGTATATTCGCGATCTTATTCGTCAAGCACAGAAGCAAACAGCACAAGAAAAATTAGATAGTCTTTTACTAGAAGGTTTAGAAAGCGGTAAATCAATTGAAGTAACCGATCGATGGTGGCAAGAAAAACAAGAGCGTTTGATTAAGTTACGTCGTCAACAAGGGTGATGACACGACGTATTTTTATTACCCCACAAGCTATAAGAATCAAGAATAAAACCAGTAAATATCAAATATCAAGATCGCTATTTTACAAAAGGCATTACAAATGAGCATTTTAACTCTACAAAACATCAAAAAAGATTTCGGGATTAAAGAAATACTGCGGGATGCTAGCTTTAGCATTGAAGCAAATGACAAAGTAGGGTTAATTGGGGTAAATGGCTCTGGCAAGTCTACTCTACTAAAAATGATCGCTGGACTTGAGCCTACTGATGGTGGTCAACGTTTGGTAAAAAGTGGTGCCAGAATTATTTACTTGCCCCAACAGCCAGAAGTAGACGAAAATCTGAGCGCGATCGATCAGATTTTTGCTGATAGTAACGAGCAAATGAGTTTGGTACGAGAGTACGAAGATTTGTCCCATAAAATAGCTCAGGCAAAGGGAAATGATTTAGATGCTTTAATGGCTCGTTTGGCAACGGTAAACGAGAAAATGGAGTCCCTCGGAGCTTGGGAGCTAGAAACCAAAGCAAAAATTATTCTCAGCAAATTAGGCATCGAAGACTTTGATGCTAGGGTAGGAGATCTTTCTGGAGGATATCGTAAGCGCATTGCTTTAGCTACAGCTTTACTCAATGAACCAGATCTGCTGATGATGGATGAGCCGACTAACCATCTTGATGCAGAGTCAGTAGAGTGGTTACAAGAATATTTGAGTCGTTTTGGCGGTGCTATTCTGTTGATTACTCACGATCGCTATTTCTTGGATAATGTTACTACTCGTATCATAGAAATCGACCGTGCTGATTTGTTTACCTACGCGGGTAATTATTCTTATTACCTAGAGAAGAAAGCTTTACAGGAAGATTCTGCTGCCAGCAGCGAGCGCAAACATCAAGGAGTATTACGGCGGGAATTAGAATGGCTAAAAAAAGGTCCTAAAGCTCGTAGCACTAAGCAAAAAGCTCGCATTGATCGCATTGGCGATATGCAGGATAAGGAGTTTAAACAAGCTCAAGGCAAGGTAGATATTGATACTCCAGGTAGACGCATCGGCAAGAAGGTAATTGAACTAGAAAATATTACCAAAGGTTATGATGGGCGCATTCTAATAAAAGATTTTAGCTACGAATTTACCCCGCGCGATCGCATTGGCATTATTGGCGGTAATGGTACAGGGAAAACAACCCTGATGAATATTATTACAGGACGTATTGAGCCAGATCGAGGCAAGGTAGACATTGGTAAGACAATTCACATTGGCTATTTCGATCAGCATTCAGACAATATCTTAGATGCTCTCAACCAAGAACAAAGAGTAATTGAATATATTAAAGATGTAGCCGAGGTTGTTACCACCGCTAGCGGGGATCAAATCAGCGCGTCTATGATGCTAGAGAAGTTTCTTTTTCCCCCTGCTCAACAGTATGCGCCTATACACAAGCTTTCTGGAGGAGAAAAGCGTCGTCTGTTTTTGTTGCAGGTATTAATGGAAGCTCCTAACGTCTTGATTTTGGATGAGCCGACAAACGATTTAGACGTGCAGACTTTAGCTATCTTAGAAGACTATTTAGAAAACTTTAATGGTTGTGTAATTATAGTTTCTCACGATCGCTACTTCTTAGATCGTACCGTAGAATTTATTTTTGCGATCGAGCCTGGGGGAGAAGTGCGTAACTATCCTGGTAATTATTCTGTGTATTTAGAGCATAAAAAGAAAGCAGAAAAACAAGCTAAACAAGAAAAAAGTCAGGAAAAACCGCAGGTAAATAAAGCTCAAAACATCAGCAACAATACCAGCAATAAAAAAAATAAATCTCTATCTAATTATGAACAAAGAGAATACGAAAAACTAGAGGCTAAAATTGTTCAGTTGGAAACAGACAAGGAAAAACTAGAGAATGATTTAGCTCTTAACTGTAGTGACTTCAATTTGGTACAAGAACTATCAGAGAAACTGGCAACCTTAAACAAAGAGATTGATACTAATACTGAACGTTGGCTGGAATTAGCCGAAAGAGCAGTATAAATAATGTTAGTGTCGGCTCACTTGATAAATACTACAGCTAAAGCGAAAGTTTGGTAAGTTAATTATTGGCAAGACAACAGGGTATGTAGCTAGATAGCTATACCGATTATTAAAAAAGCAGTGTGTTAAAAGATGAACAGTGAAGATAATTCCCGCAATAAGCCTCAGAGTGCTTCTAACTTAGAAGAAATTCGCGCTACCAGAATAGAGAAGGTAGAGCAGATTAAGGAGTTAGGACTAAATCCCTACGCTTATAAATGGGAATCAACTCATCATGCTGCCCAGTTACAGTCAAAGTATGTAGATCTTGCCAATGGAGAGGAAGTAGAAGATCGAGTTGCGATCGCTGGTAGAATTATTGCTCGTCGTGTTTTTGGTAAGCTAGCATTTTTTGAACTGCAAGACGAAACAGGCAAAATTCAGCTTTATCTTGAAAAGAAAAGAATCAACAACACTATGTCCGAAGACTTGGTGGGGGCATTTAATCATCTAAAAAAGCTGTCTGATACGGGGGATATTTTAGGGGTAAAAGGCACTATCAAAAGAACAGAAAAAGGAGAACTTTCTGTATATGTCAGCGAGTTTCAAATTCTGACTAAATCTTTGTTACCCCTTCCCGATAAATGGCATGGCTTAACGGATACAGAGAAGCGTTATCGCCAGCGTTATGTAGATCTGATTGTTAACCCCCAGGTAAGACAAACGTTCCGTATTCGGGCAAAAATCACGGCTGCAATTCGTCGTTACTTAGAAACAAGAGACTTTTTAGAAATTGAAACCCCAGTTTTACAAAGCGAAGCAGGTGGTGCAGAAGCTCGTCCTTTTGTCACTTATCACAATACTTTGGAGATGAACTTATATCTCCGCATCGCTACAGAATTGCACCTCAAAAGGCTAATTGTGGGTGGCTTTGAGCGCGTATTTGAAATGGGCAGAATCTTTCGTAATGAGGGTGTGTCTACCCGTCATAATCCTGAATTTACTACTATTGAGGTATATCAGGCTTACGCTGATTATTACGACATGATGGCGTTAACGGAAAATATGATTAGTGATGTGGCGCAAGAAGTTCTCGACATAACTAAAGTTACCTATCAAGGTCAAGATATAGACTTAACTCCTCCTTGGCGCAGAGTAACCATGCACGAGGTTGTTGAAGATGCTACTGGAGTAGATTTTGCTCAGTTTACTGACTTTGACTCAGCTAAAACCGCAGCCAAAGACGCAGGAATTGAAGTACCCGCAGGCTGTCAAACTATCGGCAAGTTGCTCAACGAAGCCTTTGAACAAAAAGTAGAAACCACTTTGATTCAGCCTACTTTTGTCATCGATTATCCTCTAGAAATATCCCCTCTAGCCAAACCTCACCGCGATAAGCCTGGGCTGGTAGAAAGGTTTGAACTGTTTATGGTGGGTAGAGAAACCGCTAATAGCTTCTCGGAGTTAACCGATCCTTTGGATCAAAGAGCGAGACTAGAAGCTCAAGCAGCCAAGAAAGCAGCAGGGGATTTAGAGGCAAATGATATCGATGAGGACTTTTTAGCAGCACTAGAATATGGAATGCCTCCTACTGCTGGTTTAGGCATTGGTATAGATCGCTTAGTGATGCTGCTTACCGATTCTGCCAGTATTCGAGACGTGATTGCCTTTCCGCTGCTGAAAAATCAAAGTACGGCGGTTAAAGACTTTGATTATGATACAGATAAGCAAACTCTTCGCATTACCTTTGGTAACGGTAGCGTTTACAAGTATTCTGATGTTCCTGAGTCAATTTATAAGGAGCTAAAAGAAACTAGCTCTGTTGGTCAATACTTTAATTCTCAAATTCGAGATAAGTTTGGCTTTGATCGCGAGGTTTAATTGAAGCTTCAACTTTTAACTAAAGATTGTTCAGTCATTTATTTAGTCTGACCAAAGTTGCTCGACAGGTATTGTATCTGTAGCTGAGATGGCTAAAAAAACTAAGCCTGAATATTTAGATGCAGAATATAAGAACCCAACTGAACTTTTGCTGACCATATTTCGTATTCAATGCGTAAATTTTTAGGAAAAGGATCGCCATCTACTTTCAAGTAACGTGTAAAATTGCGAAAACGTAAGGATTGACTTGGTTGCTTAGGATCGGTATTCAAACAGTATCGGCTCACTCCATACACTCCTCTTTCCCAAAAGTGTCGATAGCTCAACCCTCTACTCTGCATTGTCATCACTACTCGATAAGGAGATATTTCTAGCCAAAACAATCCTCGATCGGATTTACTTTGATGATTAACAAAAGGCGAAGTAGAATGAGGCAGTTTTTGCTGGTCTAATAATAAATGAAATCTTTCTCGGTCTTTTTGATATAACGATGCAGTTGCTTCAATTACATTCCAGATTGGTAAATCTGTTGAAATTAGGGAAAGAGAAACAGTTTGGTAGCGATTAACTTGCATGAGGAGAATATCTAGTAGCTAAAGCTCACTTTCTTTCTAGGATATACTTAATCTTAAGCAAATCGGTAGACTCCAAATCAGTTTGCTGGCAAAACTTGCTAATTGTAAGAGTATTCGTTATTATAGCTAATGGTTACTAAAGCAATCCTCAGTAGCTCAGTGGCAGAGCGGTCGACTGTTAATCGATTGGTCGTAGGTTCAAATCCTACCTGGGGAGTATACATAATACAATTGTACATTAACTAATTATCTGTCATAGGTTAATGTACACCATTAACAACTGCAACTGTTGCTGGTTTCTCTAAACCTATCGCCACACCGAGAATCATATTAGGTTTTGCCCTGATAAAGCTTACGACTAGGACGGGGAGAGTTGTGTAATTTGGCTAATTTAGCGTGTTTCCTTTTAATAAAGCCTTGCTGAATAGCAGTTAACTCGCTTTATATGCGTGCAAGCCCTTTGTCCTTCATATTGTCGATAGTCTTCAGTAATTGAGCTTGAGCCTCTTTCTCTTTCTTGGCTGATTCCGCTCCTTCAGCCGACCAAAAACGAGTTTCTACGGTGCAGAATAAAACTAAGCGGTTATCGTTCCAAAGCTTGTTTTTTCTTTTATCCTCTTTCCAGGTCAATTTTGCCGAACGTAAGGTAAATAAACCGCTAGAATGTGCATTTTAGCCTTCTTTCTTGATTTGTTAGTTTTCAAGGAAACGTTGAAACCAATGTATCTGCCTGCGATCGCAATATATATGAATAATTAAAGCAGATTTTCACTGTGCAGATCCTGAAAGTAGTAAAAGCTGGATGTTGTGTTGGAATAAAAACAAGTGATCGCATATCTAAAGACCAAGCTGTAGTTCCGCTTTGGTTAGATAAAATTCATCAAAAGCTACAAAAAAATTAATTTGTTTTTGGCTATTTATATATTTGACATTATTACAATTAAATTACAGGTTGCAGATCACAGAGGATATTAAGAAATATAGTTAATTTGGCTTTATATCAACCTTATATAAAGCTGCTACCTAAAACGTAAATATACGCAAACAAGGTGGTTTTAACTGCCTTGGATTATTTAAAAAATTATTTTACTAAATGAATAATTTAGTACCTCAATCAGGTGATTCGAGGGCGGATTTTGCTATGCGTTTTTAGGTGGTGGCGAGGAGTAGTAGCCTATGTCTTCGTCTTCATTGGAAAAGTCTGTAGAAAAATCTCTTTTAAACTTAAATCAAGAAAAAAGTCTCAAAGATTTATTTTGGAGTAAGTTGAATTACGACAGAGTAAATCAAGAACTTTCACTTAGAAACTGGAGCGATCGCATTGCTTCGGAATTAGCATCAGACCCGTTATTATTGGCTTCTGGTGGCAGAAATAATGACTTTAGAGTTATTTACAGCCGTTTGAAGAGCGATCGCTTGCTCAAGCAAAAAGAAAGAGAGATTGTTGATACACTTCTACCTGACAACCCTTACAGCTTGTTTGTCTTTTCAAATGAAGCGCGATCGCAGTGGCATTTTCTCAATGTTAAATACGATGATTCTCCTCAGAAGAGAAAGCTTTTTCGACGGATTAAAGTTGAAGCTGGCGACAATCAGTTAAGAACAGCTATAGAACAATTAAGCTTACTAGACCTCGAATCATTTAATTCAGATTCACCTCTAGAGATTCAAAAGCAGCATGATGAAGCGTTTGACGTTGAGGTGGTTACTCAAAAATTCTTTAGTGAGTATCGTCAAGTTTTTGAGCGAGTAGAAAAGTTAATCCAAGGTATCAACATCAGTGAACAGAAGCGGTTGTATACTCAAAAGCTGTTTAACCGTTTGATGTTTATTGGGTTTATTCAGAAAAAAGGATGGCTGCAATATAACGGACAGACTGACTACCTATCGGCATTATGGAAGGCTTACTGTAAAGAACAAACCAAACAAAGTAACTTCTATCGCGATCGCCTGTCTCATCTTTTCTTCTCTGGACTAAACAACAGTTCGGGAGTCAACATTATCGATATTAATAATGGTGGCTTTCTCAAAGATTTAATTGGTACTGTTCCTTTTTTAAATGGTGGTTTATTTGAACGGGATGATGAAGATAAAGAATCTCAGATTATCATTCCCGATGAGTGTATTGATTCAATTCTACATGAGCTTTTTCAGAAGTTTGCTTTTACCGTTACCGAAAGTACACCGTTGGACGTTGAGGTAGCAGTTGACCCAGAAATGTTGGGCAAGGTGTTCGAGGAATTGGTTACTGGACGACATGAAAGCGGTAGTTACTATACTCCTAAGCCAATTGTTTCTTTTATGTGTCGCGAGTCCATAAAAGGCTATCTCAAGACTCAGGTAACAGAAGAATCGAAAGAAGCGATCGCACTTTTTGTAGACGAGCAAAATTCATCTGAGTTAAGTAATTCGCAAGATGTCTTAGAAGCTTTAAAGAAAGTTAGGACTTGCGATATAGCCTGTGGTAGTGGCGCGTATTTATTAGGGATGTTGCATGAGTTGTTAGATTTACGTCAACGTTTGGAATCCCCCCTAACCCCCCTTGAAAAAGGGGGAATAGAAGAATCTAATACGGTTTATCAGCACAAATTAGAAATCATCCAAAATAATCTTTATGGTGTCGATGTAGATGTTTTTGCCGTTAATATTGCCAGATTAAGACTGTGGTTATCTTTAGCCGTAGATTATGAAGGAGATAAGCCCAAGCCTCTGCCAAACTTGAAATACAAGATTGAAATAGGGGATAGTTTAATTTCTCCCAATCCTACAGCAATCAAATTAACCGATGTTCTGATTGATAAATATAGACAAGTTAAAGCTCAATATACCAAAACTCATGATGGTAATCAAAAGAAAGAGTTAGAGAAAGAGATTACCAAGCTAAAAAAAGAGATTTCTTTGATAACTTATGGCAACGATGAGGTAGATAAGTTTGATTGGAGTTTGGATTTTGCCGAAGTTTCGGCTGATGGTGGTTTTGACATAGTAGTTGCTAATCCTCCCTATGGGGCTAAAGTAGGCGACAAGGTTAGAGATTTGTACTTTGATCGCCGTATAGATGGCGCACAGTCCAAAGATACTTATGGTTTGTTTCTAGCTCGTTGCTTACAACTGCTGAATTCAAACGGGCAATTATCTTTCATCGTTTCTGATACGTGGAGAACTATCAAAAGTCATAAACCATTAAGAAAACGATTATTGAACAACACAACAATTGCTCATCTTATCGATCTACCTAGTTGGGTTTTTAACGCTACTGTCAATACTTGTATCTTTACTGCATCTAAAATTAAACCATCTAATGAACATAATTTAATTGCTGCCGATCTACGTAGTATTGAAAATGGTGACTGGCAAAGTCTGACCAATAATCTTGATGCGATCGCAAATAGTAGTGTAGATTTGCAACCTTTAAATTACGCTCGTTATACCTATCCTCAATCATTAATTGGGACTTATGAAAATTTATCCTTCTTTATTGCCTCTCCAACCCTTTATAAATTGTTCAGTGACAATCAACTTTCACGAATAAAGTCTATTGCTGATGTAAAGGTTGGGCTTCAGACAGGCGACAATGAATATTATTTACGCAAACGAGAAGGTGTTCGTGGTAGCTATGAAATTTTAGATGAAAGCAAACTATTAACAGAACAAGATATTGCTCAACTAACAGACGAAGAAAAACTTAATGGTGTAAATCCTAATAAATATAAAGGAAGACATTTTTTACCTTATGACAAAGGTGGAGAAAGTAACGCTAGTGCTGGATGGTTGCCTAATTATTATGTACCTACTCAGTATTTTATAGATTGGTCGAAAGATGCTGTAACTCGTCTTAAAATAGCTACTCGTGCTGATGTTAAACAGAGGAAAAAGGTCAAATAAACAAAATAAAGCCAGCAGACAATACAGCGATTGTCTCTAGATTTCAAAATTCCGAATATTATTTTCGCCAAGGATTAACATTTTCACCAACAGGTATTTATAGTCCAACTTTTCGTCTTGGTTGCAATGGTGTTTTTGGAAATAAAGGATCGACAATTTTTTTCAAGGATGTGGAATCGAAAGTTATGTTGGGTATTCTGACTTCTACATTCAGTAGATACTTACTTAAGTCCTATGCCTCTCACACAGTCGAGACAGGCGAAGAAGTCATTACTCAGTTAGCATTACCAGAATTAGATACTAGCTGCAAACAAAAGCTAAAAAACTTAGTAGAGCAAATTATTGAAAAGCAAAAAGACGATCCTTTCTATCCATATCATCTTCACGAACAAAAAGAGATAGATAAACTTGTCTACAAATTATACAGCTTGAGCGATGAGGACATCCGCAAGGTAGAAATTTGGTATTGTCGCCGATATCAAAGATTGGCTGAAGCGCAAGGAACGCTGGCTGAAGTGCGTGAAAAATATGCAGATTATTTGGAACTTTGCGAACAAAATCTAGAACAGCGAATTACAGATAAGCCATCTAATCAAAATGTGAAAACGAGTAATCTTACTACGGCTTAACTAAGCTTGTAGGACAATAGTAGAAAGAGTAAATCTTGTAGAAAGAATAAAATCATGCGATCGCCTTTAAACCTGATTACCGTAGAAGAATACCTTGAATTAGAGCAAGATGCCGAAGTGCGTCATGAATACGTAGCAGGACAAATCTTTGCTATGGCTGGTGCTAGTGAAGCACATAACTTGATAGTTACGAATCTTGTTGCTATATTACGTCCTCATTTGCGAGGAAGTTCCTGTCGGACTTTTGTTTCTGACATGAAAGTAAAAGTCAAGACACAGCAAGCAGATATATTCTATTATCCCGATTTATTAGTTACCTGCGATCCAAATGACAATAAAAAATACTTTAAAACCAATCCCAGTTTTATTGTAGAAGTTCTCTCTAATTCTACTGAAACTACAGATAGACGGGAGAAAAGAATTAATTATCAAACTATAGAAAGCTTACAAGAATACGTTTTAGTCTCACAAGATGAAATTAAAGTAGAAATTTATCGTAAAGATAATAAAGGTAATTGGACAGTAGAAACCTTGAGCAAAGATGACAATTTGTCACTAGATTCTGTTGGATTAACTTTAACAATGACAGATATTTACGAGGATGTTTTTAGTCTTTAGGTTTTCAATACTTATTCGTTAGAGGTAATTAAACCCATGCAACCAGCTTTACACTTAACAACTAAAGTTTTACCAGGAAACAAAATTGAAATAGAAATCCCTGAAGGAGAAATTGGCGATACCGTTGATGTCTTTGTCGTTTTACCAGAGAAACCAAAGAATAAGAAGCGATCGGTAATGGAAATAATTGAAGAAAGCCGTAGTAGAAACACTCTTAGAAGTGCTGAGGATATAGATCGTCAAATACAAGAGGAAAGAGATTCATGGGACAGTTAGTGATTCCTTCTGGTGGCAAAATTTATGTAGATACTGCGGTGCTTATTTACACCCTTGAGGTGAATACAGATTATTTTTCTCTATTACAACCTTTATGGACAAAGTTTCAAACGGGAGAAATAGAGCTTATCAGCAGCGAACTAATCTTGATGGAAGTATTAGTTTTACCTCTGCGAAATAATAATGAATCACTGGTTTCTGACTACGAACAACTGTTGTTAAATTCAGCGATGCAGCGCTTGTTCCAATAGAGCAATCTATCTTACGATAAGCAGCCAATTTACGGGCGACTAATAGCTTAAAAACTCCTGATGCTATCCATGCTGCTACTGCCATATCTGTTAACTGCGATCTTTTTATTACTAACGATAACGGTTTCCGTAATTTAGATAATTTACCTGTAGTTATTCTTAGCGAGGTTTTAGACTCCTAATAATTTAAATACTTATTACTTATTACTTATTACTTATTTTCATGCCTAGTCACGACATTATTGATAACCGTAAGCAAAAGTTAGTAGACAAAATAAACTGTATTCTCGAATCATCCGAAGCAGCACATTTTGCGGTGGGTTACTTCTTTATTTCTGGTTTTACTGCTATTAGCGATCGCCTCAGATACGTCAAGCAATTACGGTTACTTATTGGCAATACCTCCAACCGCGAGACAATCGAACAAATTGCCCAAGGATATAAAAGATTAGAACTAATTAGCGATCGCCTTGAAGCTGAAAGTTATCCTAAACGCGCTCAAATCAAGCAATCTTTAGCAGAAACAGTAGCGACGGTACGTTCTGATATCGAATTATTAGACCAAACCGATGAGGCACAGACGTTAATTAAAAATCTGGTGCAGATGATTGAAGAGAAACGTCTTGAGGTCAAGGTATACACCAAAGGTACGCTACACGCTAAAGCCTATATTTTTGATTACGGTAAAGTATATGACGAAAAAGGTCGAGAGTTAGCCAGAACTGAAAATGGGATTGCTGCGGTTGGTTCGTCCAATCTGAGTTTATCTGGGATCGAACATAATACCGAACTCAATGTCATGGTTCACGATAACGATAACCATGCAGCCTTAACCGACTGGTTTGAAGAGTTATGGGTTGAAGCAGAGGAGTTTGACGAGGCTTTGATGGAGGAGATGAAGCAATCTTGGGCGGTGTCTCTGGCTACTCCTTATGATGTCTACATGAAAACGCTTTACACTCTAGTGCGCGATCGCCTTGTTGATTCAGCCCCCAAAGATTTGATTGTCGATAACGCCATAAGCAAGCAGCTAGAAGACTTTCAGAAAGTAGCAGTCGAACAGGCAATTAGAAATATCCGCGACTATAATGGTACATTTGTTGCTGATGTAGTGGGACTTGGTAAGAGCTTTATTGGTGCTGCGATCATCAAGCATTTTGAGCAAAGCGAGAAAGCCCGTCCTTTGATTATTTGCCCACCACCGCTAATTAATATGTGGGAACGCTATAACGAGATATATCACCTCAATGCTCGTGTTCTTTCGATGGGAATGCTCAAGCAAGACGGGGCGTATAAACTGCGCGGGAAACCCACGCAGACAGCCCCTCATGACGACAACACTTTTAGAACTTTACTAGAAAACTATCGCTACAAAGATCGAGACTTTATTTTGATTGATGAAAGCCATCATTTACGCAATCATGGTACTCAACGCTACAAGGTACTAGAAACATTTTTAGCTGCTGGTAAACGCTGCTGTTTATTGACTGCCACACCCCGTAATAACAGTGCTTGGGACATCTATCATCAACTCAAACTCTTCCATCAAGAGGATCTCACTGATTTACCTATCGATCCTCCCAATTTAAAAGAATACTTTCGGGGAGTAGAAAAAGGCGATCGCAACTTACAAGATTTACTATCTCATGTCCTAATTCGACGTACTCGCAATCAAATCATTCGCTATTTTGGCTATGACGGGGAAACCCATCAAAAAGTACTAGAGTCGGGCAATGATTATCGAGACTATCAAACAGGAAAACGCAAAGCCTATGTTTTAGTTGGCGGTCAACATCGCTTCTTTCCCAAGCGGGAATTAGAAACCATTGAATATAGTATTGAAGACACCTATCAAGGACTATATCAACAACTGCGATCGCACATTGGTAAGCCACGTCAAAAACAACTGCGTAACCTGTTAAAAAATGAGCTTAGTTACGCTCGTTATGGACTGTGGAACTTCGTTATCAAAGAGAAGCAAAACAAAGAACCGTATCTAACTTTACAAAGAGCGGGGTCTAACCTGCGGGGACTAATACGAGTTCTCCTATTCAAACGCTTTGAGTCGAGCGTGTGTGCATTTAAAAGGCTTTGTTGCATGAAGAAAAATTGAGCATCGAAATGAGGCTAACAGAGTCATGGATTTATAATTCAACGACATAACTCTCAGGTTTGCAAATTTGAATCATTCGATTAAGAGCAGAACATTGCAAGAATAGTTCTACTGCCTGATTATCGAACTGGCGAGAAGCCAACTTGCCTCCGAAGATGCATTTGAGGCGAAACATGGTGGTTTCAGCTAAAGAACGGCGATGGTAACCACTTTCTCTTTTCCATTTTTTACGTCCCATTTTACGTATCGCTCTTAAGTTCTCATCTCGTGGTAGTGGTGGAGCTTTACAATTACCATGTTGAAAGATCTTTGTGAGAGGAAATGCTTGGGTTTCCCAAGCTGATTCCACTCTCACGGTGGCATTTTTGCGTGGCGGAATTGTTGCCCTTGATTGTCTTTGCTTGATTTGCTCGTAACAATTGCTGGTATCGTATGCGCCATCGGCAGACACTTGTAAAATTTCTTCTTCTATTCCATCGAGAATGTCCTCTAAAAGCTGCGAGTCATGATAGTCATTGGTCGTTACTACTGCACCTACTATCTCTCCGGTCCTCTCATCTATACCCAAATGCAGTTTTCGCCATGTTCGTCTTTTGACAATTCCATGCTGTCTAGTCTTCCATTCCCCCTCTGCGTATACTTTTACCCCTGTTGAATCTACTACTAAATGAAGTGCTTTCTCGCTTTTTTGGACAGGCAACTCAATTTTGAGCGAGGAAGCCTGCGTCGCCGTTAGAGCGGGTGGAAACGGCTCTGTTCAAGAGCCTTGTTCCACACCCGCAAGCAAAGGCAAGTCTCGCTTGAAGCTCCCCAAACGTCTTGATACTGTACTGTGGTCAGGAACAGGTAGATCTAGACTCATTAGTTCAAATAGTGATGATACAAATCCTTCGGTCTGTCTTCCTGCCAAAGAAAAAATGCTTTTAACGGTACTCATCGTTGCGATCGCCATATCACTATAAGTTTGAGATGCTCCTTTTTTACCTGTTTTCTTTTTGACTAACCATTGTTCTAAAACATCTTCATCTAACCAAAATGTTAGACTTCCTCGTTGTTTTAGTCCTGCGTTATACTCAGACCGCGGAAGGCGGTCGCTCGCAAGCACCTGAATGTATTCAGGTGAACGAGCGACCAGTTGCGAATGCGCTATTGATTCTTCATTAGTAGGTTTTGGTTGTGGTTAACTTGCTAACAAGCGACGGCGGACAGCTCGAATGCATTCGAGCTTCCATGCGCTTCAATCTACCATTTTCAAGTTTCTACCCTTCGCAACTCTATTTATGCAACAACGCCGGGCAGAAGTATATTCTGCGGGAATTAAGGGCGTTATTTAACTTCACTGAGGACGAGTCACAAAAAGCACAAATTAATCTTCTAGACCTTGTATTTCGGAATTATTTGCCCAAAGCTATTAATCGCGAATTGAATGCTTTAAGACGCAATGGGGTAACTGGGCAAGATTTGTTTACTCATCTAGTAACAATTTATCATCAACACGATTTACACAAATTGAGCGATCGCGGAGCTAGAGTGGGCGGAAATGCTGCTTCGCAAGCAGCTTATTCCACGCCCGCTAGAAGGCATCGCCAAAAATCAGAATTAAAATATCAGCCTATTGCAGCGATCGTTTGTAGCGAAGAATTAGTGTAACTTGAGACTAAGTTTCCATAAATCTGTCTTTTATTTTGTATTTCGGTTATGTAAAATTAAATACGCCTAAACTAGCTATTCAAAGACATCAGATTTACGATAAGCAACTGTATAAAAGTCAAAGAACTATCTCAAATTATAGAGAAGTTAACCATCTTACCCAAAGAAATTGAATGGATTGAATTCAAAGTAAATAATAAAAAACCCCAAGAAATAGGTAAATACCTATCAGCTTTATCTAATGCAGCAGCTCTACATCATCAAAAGACAGCATATATGGCGTGGGGAATTGAAGATGAAACTCATCGCGTAGTTGGCACTACATTTAAACCAAAACAAACAAAAGCAGGAAATATTGAAAATATTTTTTTAGTGATAACTGTTGCACATATCTGAGTAGTATTAAAGTAATATTATGACTACAGATAAATACCAGACGGAACTAAGATTGAAGACTTAAAGCTGAAAGTGTTCATGCTTTCAGCTCTAAATCTTCACTTTAAACTACTTAGCTGCTTGACGTTCTTTTGCCTCGGCAATAACTTCCTCAGCAACATTTTTAGGACAAGGTGAATAATGATTGAATTCCATGGAGAATTGTCCACGCCCAGAAGTCATGGTACGCAAGTCACCAATGTAGCCAAACATTTCACTCAAAGGTACGTCTGCTTTGATGCGAACACCCATAGGAGTGGAATTTTGAGATTTGATCATGCCTCGACGACGGTTAAGATCGCCAATCACATCTCCCATGTGGTCGTCGGGAGTAAACACATCTACATTCATAATTGGCTCAAGAATTTGCGGTCCAGCTTTGGGTAAGGTTTGACGATAACCAGATTTGGCTGCAATTTCAAAAGCGATCGCGCTAGAGTCTACAGGGTGGAATGAACCATCATTGAGGGTGATTTTTAAATCTACACAGGGAAATCCAGCTAAAACGCCTTTTTCGATGCTGCTAGCAAAGCCTTTTTCTACTGCTGGCCAAAATTCTCTAGGAACGTTACCACCAGTAACTTTGGACTCAAACTCAAAGCCCGAACCAGTTTCGCCAGGCTCGATAGTATAGTCAATTTTACCAAACTGACCAGAACCACCAGACTGTTTTTTGTGGGTATAGCTATCTTGAACAATTTTAGTAATAGATTCGCGATAAGCAACTTGAGGCTTACCTACTTCTACTTCTACACCGTGAGTACGCTTAAGAATATCTACCTTGATATCTAGGTGAAGTTCACCCATCCCTTTAATGATCACTTCACCACTTTCTTGGTCAGTTTCTACATAGAAAGATGGGTCTTCTTGAACCATTTTACCCAATGCCATTCCTAACTTTTCAGAAGCACCTTTGTTTTTGGGAGTTACGGCGATGGAGATTACGGGGTCAGGAAAGACCATTGGTTCTAAAGTTGCAGGATCTTTAGGATCGCAGAGAGTATGCCCAGTTTGGATATTTTTTAACCCAACAATGGCAATAATATCTCCTGCTTGAGCAGTATCAATTTCTTCGCGAGAGTTCGCGTGCATCTCTACCATCCGTCCTACACGCTCAGTTTTGCCTGTAGCCGTATTTAAGACAGATTCGCCTTTATTTAATGTCCCAGAATAAATCCGAGTAAAAGTTAGCGCGCCATAACGATCGTCCATAATTTTGAATGCCAAAGCCCGCAAAGGTTCTTGGGAATCGACAATAGCGTATTCACCTGTTTCGTTACCTTCTAGGTCAACCTCTGGTTGAGGTTTAACTTCCATGGGGTTTGGTAGATAGTCTACCACCGCATCCAAAATCAACTGTACTCCTTTGTTTTTAAAGGAAGAACCACAGTAAGTAGGGAAGAAAGCTAGTTCGCGAGTTCCCTTACGAATGCAGGCTTTGAGTTCATCGATAGAAACTTCTTCCCCCTCTAAATATTTCTCCATCAATTCGTCATCTTGCTCAATGGCAATTTCTACTAGCTGTTCGCGATAGGTTTCCACATCGTCAACCATATCCGCAGGAACATCTTGGATTTCATAATTATCTGGATCTCCAGAGTCATCCCATACCCAGGCTTTGCGAGTTAGTAGATCGACCACTCCTTTAAAGTCACTTTCGATGCCGATAGGTAACACCATTACCAAAGGAATAGCAGCCAGGATCTCTTTTACTTGCTTAACTACACTATAAAAGTCACCACCAGTACGATCTAATTTATTGACGTAAATGATTCGAGCTACTTTTGAATCGTTAGCATAACGCCAGTTAGTTTCAGACTGAGGTTCAACCCCACCCGAAGCACAGAACACACCAATCCCGCCATCTAAAACTTTGAGAGAACGATAAACCTCGATAGTGAAGTCAACGTGACCAGGAGTGTCAATTATGTTTAGCTGGTGATCTTTCCAAAAACAGCTTGTGGCAGCAGACTGAATCGTAATGCCACGTTCTTTTTCCTGATCCATAAAGTCAGTTGTTGCTTCTCCTTCATGCACCTCGCCGATTTTGTGGGTTTTACCAGTGAGCTTGAGGATTCTTTCGGTGGTCGTTGTTTTACCAGCATCTACGTGAGCGAAAATGCCTATGTTCCGATATCGAGTAAGGTCTTTCATTTTTGTCTATAATACTTGTTTGTTACGAACCTCACATTTGCGGAGTTTACCCAGGGGGTAATCATCGTTTGGATGCTCTTGAATGAGGTCACATTGATTGTTGTTGTATATCTAACCACTTAAGGTTTGGATTTCAACCATCTAAGATAAGGTTACGCAGCCAGTCTAATTGCTGATGGCAACGATGCCTATTATAATGCTAATTGTTAATTTATGATAAGATATATCTCTGCTATGAGACAGCCAGAAATCACTATAGTAAGCAGGTAATTGCCGAACCCTATAGCTAGATCTTAATTATTTGTCTTGGCAACAAACATTTAGAGGAAGGTTTATTAGTTTTTCAGTCACTGTGGCGATCGCTAATCAAATAGATTTTGCTCTTATTTAAAAAGATGCTTACGTCTAAATCTTTTGTCTGTGAGATGACTCTGAGTTTTTGCAGGCTACTTATTGCTCAATGACTGTATCTAAATATTCATTATCCTTTGCTTCTGAGGAGAGAGGCTGTTTTGCAATACTTAATTAATATAGCTTACAGTTTTAAAATTTCATCAAAAAATAATCTTCAGCAAATTTAGAAGCGATAATTTTTCTCACCAATCCACAAGCTTACGGGGACTGAATTGCCCCAGCGATCAACTTTAATTCCTACTACAAAAGCTTGTTTGCCTTGTGAATCAGGCTGTAAATCTCTAATTTCTTGGTTGATTTTATTTCTCTGACTTTCAGGCATATAGTATCTTTCTAAACCATAGTTAATATTGCCAGAGTTGTCGATTTCTCCTTTAATAGCAACTTGATTTTTTGGCAAGTTAGCTAACTTTGAGGCTATTTTGATTAGCTTGCCAGGTGCAGGAGGGGTTTTATCAGAATTAGAATCGGCTTCTAAAATCAAATAAAATATGTTTCCTTCGCTTAAGTTATTACTGCCAGGAAGCGATCGCAAATTACTAATATTTGAGATGTCATAACGAAGAGTTTGTGAATAACCTCGCAGCAAATCATAAGGATCTACAGGAGTAGACTGAATCACCGCATCTATCCCAAAATTGTAAGTGTAGGCACTCTTAGCGGGAATAAGTAAAATTACCGCCAGTTGCAAGCCAAAAGGCAATAGAAATCGCCACCAAGACAAGTTAATCGAAAGTCGAGAATTAGTCATACTTAGTATAATTACCTTTAGTTACCAGAAGAATTTACGGTGCTTAAATGACGCTCAAACCAAAGTCCAGCTAAGATTGCTGTAATACCACAGCCAAAGAGAGCGATCGCCTTTAAAATCAGTCCGGTATCATATTCAAACATACGCGAAAATATAAGTAATATCCCCAGAATTATCCCCAACCAAAAGTTAAATCTTTTGCCTTCTTTGATTGACTGATGAATTAAAATCATGGCTAGAGAAAATAGCAACAGGTTAAAGATAATTGTTCCCGCTATGCCGATGGGGGTAACAGCAGAATTGAACCAAAGCAAGCTGAACAAAAAAATCAATACTGTAGCGATGTAATTGGAGTTGCGATCGAGTCTCCAAGATAAGTTGCCAGTTCTTCTTTGCCCTAATTTCCACCAGCCTAAGATGGCAATGACGATAAAAATTATAGGTGCAATTAATAATGACCAGGGGGCAAAATCAATCAGTTTTCCAGGCTGAATTGAATTATGATTGTTATCCCAGAAATTAAACGAACATAAATAACAAACAGAACCCAAATATAAAACCGTTAACTTGCGACTTATGGAATCAAAGTTAACGTTTGAGTTAGGGAACAGTAGATTATCACGATAACTCCACAATAAACCAGGAAGGAGAATGTATAACAGAGGAGGAACAAAACTTTTACTAGATAAATTGGCAATGTCTAGATAATGCGCTGAATTTACTCCCAAGATAAAAACAATCAGAATCGAACTCAGACCAAACAGCCAACGAGAGCGACAAGAATAAGCCAGTGGAATAAACAACAGGGAAATTATTAGAGACATTTGCTGCAATATCTGCTCCGATTTAGCACCCTCAAAAAATCCTAAATAATAGGCGATCGCCATTAAGATAACCGCCATTAACCCCAGGGAAGTCAATCTCAAACCATAAGCCATTGCCCACACTCCCAAACCCCAAATCAGATATAGGGTATAGGCTGCACCAGTCTGATGAAACATCTGGGACATTAAGCCCAGATTTGCCCCCAAACTCAAAGCACCGAGTAATAATAAACCCATTCCCAGTCGAGATTTTTGCGAATCGGGCGACCGCCATAAATAAAACCCTGCACAGTTAGTGCCGATAAATAAACTCAGCAGCAATAAGACCCTGATTGGTCTAGACCATGCTTGCCAGTTGGCAGCCACAAAAGTAATGATTCCTAAACCCAGAAGAATAAAGCCTAGTCCCAAGACGATAATGATAAAGCGATCGCGTGAAGCCAAATCCAATTCATCTAACAGATAGCGAGTTGCTAACTGTTCATATATATCTGGACTAATTAAACCTTCCTCTTGCCATTGCCTTGCTTCGTGGCGTAGCTGATACCTAAACTTTTCTGAAGCCATAACCAGGTAGAAAAATACCAGAATAACTCACTTTTCTTAAAGTTCGTCAAAGGCTTAGAGCCTATAGCTTATAGCTTTAAAATACTAAAGTAACAATATACAGCAGCAATAATGGATATAGTGTTTGCTACGGCGAATCAACTGGCACAGATGATTCGGGATAAAGAAGTTTCAGCAGTAGAAGTTTTAAATGCTTATTTAGAACAGATAGCCAAGCACAACGGTAAGATAAATGCGATCGCGACTCTAGATGCAGAAAGAGCAAAAACAAAAGCAATTGAAGCTGATGAAGCATTAGCCAAAGGTGAAAACTGGGGAGCGTTACACGGTGTCCCAGTTACCTTTAAAGATACCTTTGAAACAGCAGGATTATTGACTACCGCAGGCTATAAGCCTCTTAAAAACCATATTCCAGTTCAAGATGCAACGGTCGTCGCGCGTCTTCGTCAAGCAGGAGCAATTATTTTAGGTAAAACCAACCTTGCGGAAATGGCAAGTGATTATCAAAGTACCAACGATCTTTTTGGACGGGTTAATAATCCCTGGAACTTAGATTACACTCCTGGAGGTAGTTCTGGAGGCAGTGCAGCAGCGATCGCTGCGGGTTTTTCAGCTTTAGATTTGGGTAATGATGCTTCTGGTTCAACTCGTCAGCCAGCACATTTTTGTGGTGTGTATGCTTTAAAACCAACAGACCGCCGTATATCAACAGCAGGACATATTCCCGAAGCACCAGGAATGCCTAAATGTATTCGTCAGTTAATGACCGTCGGT
Organism: Waterburya sp.; assembly: GCA_965218345.1. GTDB lineage: Bacteria > Cyanobacteriota > Cyanobacteriia > Cyanobacteriales > Xenococcaceae > Waterburya. Next base: position 453,003 of record CBDCKS010000002.1, on the reverse strand, counting down.
TCTTTTGCTCGTTCGATTGAAGATTTACAACTATGTTTATCCTTGACTGTAGGTGCAGATACACGACAGCCAGATGTTTCTCCTGTCCCTTTAGATATAGTTGACGATAAATCTTTACAAGATACACGAATAGTATGCTCAGATAGTTGGGAGAAAATGCCCCTAACTTCGGAGATAAAAGAAGCAATTAATTTAGCAGTTAACAAACTTAAGCCAGTATGTGCAGATATGGAATGCTGGACATCTCCCCCGTTTGACTTACAAGAGGCATTTCAGGTTTGCAATCAACTAACGGCACTAAATTTCGTTTATTCTCAACCAGTCGATTTTGATGCTAGTAAAAAAACTTTGCCTGTTATGTTTCGAGAAGCTACTCAGGGAGATAAAGAACTGCGAGATTTAAGCAACCTGAGTCAGTTTTTACCCTCATTACTAAATCCTTCTCTCAAACAATATTTTGAACTATTGACCCAACGCGATCGCCTTATTGCCAAAATGGACAAAGCACTAGAACCTTGGGATGTTTGGCTATGTCCCGTTGCCATGACAACTGCATTTACTCATCGTCCTCAAGGTGCAGTAATTGAAATAGAAGGACGCAAACTTCCCTATTTTCTCGCAAATGGCGGTTACACAATGTTATTCAACCTGACAGGACATCCTGTAGTCGTAATTCCGATTGGACAAACTGAAAATGGATTACCTATCGGGATGCAAATTATAGGTAAAAGATGGCGAGAAATGGAATTACTAGCGATCGCAGAGAAGATTAACAGAGTAGCTGGTAACTTTCAATATCCATCCTTGTAATTATTAATACACTTCATCTGAAAACCAAAGCTGTCATTTATTAAGTTCTGCAATGACATCATCAACCGATCCTCGAAAAACCTTATTTTGCTGATATTCTTGATGAGCCTTAATAATATTTGTCGCTATTTCTTCTCTTCTTTGCTCAATTTGTCTATGTCGTGCAATATTGATTAAATCTTCTTGTTCGTCAGGAGAAAGATTATCGATCATTTCTAAAATTTGATTAAAGCGTGTATTTTGCATTGTTTTTCAACAAAATCAATCAATCAATCAATCAATAAAATAAAGTCTATAGCAATACGGACTAAGATTAGGACACTTGTTACTTACGAGCAGTCAAACAAACTTGCTCTAATCTAACTTTGTACGGCTATAGTTGTCTCTTATTTTATTTTAATCAATCTAAAAGCAATCCAAAGCAGCGATCGCATTTTATGGGATGTTTTGTAAATGAGATCGCCTGTCTTCAAGTTCTAAGTTTCGATACGGCAACATTTTACCTCAAGCAAAATTGCTTTTATGTTTCGGGAATGGCAGACAAAATAGCTCGTAGAGCTTTGTTGACATCTTCAGAAGTTTTGAAAACTTTAGCGACATCTGATTCTAGGGTGACAGTTATTTTGGTTTCATTTGCCTGAACTGCAAAACGATTAGGACGGGCTTTACTATAATCAAAGTTATATTCAGGAAGTAGGTCTTCTTCTAAGATTTGATTGTTTTCAAAATTCTGTGTGTTGTTCATAGTCTTTACGTTCTTTTTTGGTTGCTAAACGTGCGCTGATAATACGAATTTTGTTATTTCTTTCCGTGAAGCAGACAAGTAAAAGACGATAGTTGAGATCGTGTCCAATAATGATTTCTCGTTTTTCATCGATAGAATGCCATTCATCATCAAAAATATATGCTAGAGGATCTTTAAAAACAGTTATTGCTTCTTCAAATTTAATACTATGCTTTTTGAAATTTAGTTTTGCTTTATATTCGTCCCACTCAAATTGTAAGTCCATGAACTCAGTTTTAATCAAACCTCATAACTTATGAAGGCGATCGCCTTTCCCAATATACTCAAATCTTTGAAAGCGATCGCATCAGCAATAGATAAAGTAGTTGGCGACTTTCAAAATCCATCTTTGTAACTAATTGCTTTTTCCATTTTCGTTAGAATCGATCTAGACGCAATTCAAAAAAGCGATCGCACCAATGAAGCAAATACCAACGGTTAAAAGTACTTCTGGTTGGCTGAGAAGCATCCGCCAGATAAATGCTATTTTACGACCTCTAGAGTTCATCGAGAAACGCACTCAAAAGTATGGCGATTTTTATCAGGTAACATTTAAAAATTCTCCGCCAACGATCATGACCAGTAATCCTCAAGCTATTGAAGAGATTTTTACTGCTTCGGCCGGTACGTTTGAAGTTGGTAGGGGCAATAAAATGTTGAGCTTTCTAGTTGGGGATAATTCGTTACTGCTATTAGATGGTAAAAAACATAGAAATCGCCGACGTTTGTTGATGCCTCCTTTTCATGGAGAATCTCTACAAAAGTGTAGTGAGCAGATAGTTAATATAACTAATAAAGTTTGCGATCGCTTAGAAACAGACAAGCCTTTTAAAGTTCGTTGCCTGACACAAGAAATTACGATGCGAGTAATTCTAAGCGTGGTATTTGGAATCGATTCTGGAGAGAGATATGACCGACTACGAGAGTTGTTAACCACACTTTTAGAGACTTTTAATACTCCTATAAATTCAAGTTTGATATTTTTTCCTTGGTTACAAAAAGATTGGGGTAAATTTAGTCCTTGGGGTCGTTATCTGCTTTTGCAGCAAGAAATTAGAACTTTAATCTATGCAGAAATAAAAGAAAGACGAGAATTATTAGCTTCACAAAATCTAGAGGGTAAAGACATATTTAGTTTGTTGCTATTGGCAAAAGATGAAAATGAAGAAGGCATGACAGATGAAGAATTACATGATGAGCTAATAACTTTGTTGTTTGCTGGACATGAAACAACTGCTTCGGCTTTGGCTTGGCTTTTCTATTGGGTTCATTATTTTCCAGAAGCACAAGAAAAGTTGCGTTTTGAATTAGATAATAATGAAAAAGATTTAGATTATCGCGAAATAAATAATTTAGCTTATTTAAACGCAGTAGTTTCAGAAACTCTGCGAATTTATCCGATTGCTGCGGGAACTTTTGCTCGCCTACTTACTAAGCCAATGTCTGTTATGGAATATGATTTTGAACCTAATACCTGGTTGATGATTTCTATTTATGCTCTACACCACCGAGAAGATTTATATCCCAATTCTAAACAATTTAATCCTCAAAGATTTTTAGATAGAGCCTACTCTAATTATGAATATCTACCTTTTGGTGGAGGAAATCGCCGTTGTATTGGTTCTGCTTTAGCATTACTAGAAATGAAATTAGTAACGGCGACAATTTTATCAAGGTTCAAATTAGAATTAATGAATAATCGCCCTATATTACCAGTCCGTCGCGGTTTAACTATTGCTCCTCCATCCTCTTTTAAAATGAGGGTCAAAAGTAAAATTAACTAACGTTGAGAGATTACCTCATCGTTATACAATCAATAATCTTCGATCCCTCATTCCTCAAAAATCACTGCCAATCTGACCAATCTTGATTAAAGATAGAAGTATCAGGAAATGCTGTAGGGTTGCCACTACGATCTAGCTTTTTCTTCAAAACTTGTAACTTTTTCTCTTTAACAAAGTCTTGGTCTACCAGTTGGTAAGGCATAATTTCTTCATCTAAGCCAAAATCGGCTGTTATCCCCGCAGCAGCACCAGAAGACCATTCAAAAGAGTGAACGCGATAAGCAGCAGCAGCAATATGACTAGTCGCAATACTTTTACCTGTGACAATTAAGTTGTCGATTTTTTGAGGAATCATGGCTCTTAGAGGAATTTGGAAGGGATAAGCCTGACCTCCGCCTTTTCTCTCTCCTTCCCTTTCGGTGTTACCTGCTTTTTCTGGAGGACTTTGATTCATACAGGGATGAAAATCGATTGCATAATGACCAATTCCTACAGAATCAGGATAGATACTGGCACGAGTGCGCTGTTTAATTTTCTCAATGTTCAGATTTTTGTTACTTACCCCTTCTACTCCGCTTATTTTTGTCCACAGTTGACGATAAGTTTGTGAGTCAAGATTTTGCCCGTAATATTCATCTTTATAGTCAGCACGTGAAATATCTATTTCTGTGACGCTAAAGCCCTGAGAGTAGCCAGGATATACTCGACCAATGATTCTTCTACCTTCACGAATATAAGGATATTTAGATAAACCATGTTCTGTACCCATGGGCGAGTCCATTCCAGTTAGTAATTGATTATTGGGATAAGGTTTTTTGACACCATCCCCTAACTGAGAATCCGTTGTTCCTTCTACCAACCAATAGAAATAACCAAGAGCGTGATCTTCTCCTTTGTTTAGAGTTGCAGCACGCAATCCTCCAAACCATCCTCCAGGCTGTAGTTGACCTAGAGTTTTTAACTGCTGACGGGTATAAACCAAATTGTCTTTTGCCGTACCTGGACGATAATCATTACCCCAAGTCCAATTCTGCATGGAAATATCTTCAGGGGTAGGGGCGGTAAACTCAATACCACCGAACTTTTCTGGTTTTCCAGTTTCAGGACTCCAAATACGACGATAAGTAAAGACCAAATCGAAGTCTGCTAATCTTTCTAGTTCGTAACTGTAGTAATTTTGATGTTCGCCATAAAAAGGTGGCTTTTTATGTTCTTGCTCATCTTCAGTGGCTTCCATGGCAAAGGTGTAGGTAAAACCTTGAGTACAGTATGAATCTCCTTTTGAACTAGAAGACGAAGGCTCAAAAGAAGAACTAGGATCGATGCCTAAACGGTAGGGAACATCTGCCAACGCCACAATTTCTCCTGTTTCAGTAGCTTCTATGACATACCAATCGGCAGCTTTAGCCGAAGATGAGGCGGGGACAAAACGAATAGTTTCTTTATTAAATAGATTGGAATCTTCATAAGTATAGGCATCTTCAATAGTGCGGGACAAAGGCAAAGTATTCAGACCCAGATACTCATTCTTAGGACTATGCTGAATTGCTACTGCGCTAGTGATTTGCTTACCTGTTCCCTCTCCCTCAATGGCTTCAATTTCCAAATCTTTGATAACAGTAGCAGGAAACCATTTTAAAGTTCCTTTTCCTTTTGCTTCGGCATCTTTTAACTGTTCCCACATTATTTTGTTAGCATCTTTAGGCAAAAAGCAAGATTCACTTACCCAACACTCACCAGGATTTAATTTGCCGTAAAACTTTTCAATCCGTTGCCTAAATTCTAAATAACCATGAGGATAGAAAAGACGCGAACGTTGAGTTGTCCTTTCATCTAGTGCCGAAGTACCTTGAGAAGAAATTTGTCCTCCTACCCAGTCAGTGATTTCAGTCATACAGACTGTTCTGCCTGCGAGTAAAGCTTCATAACTAGCTGCTACTCCTGATAATCCTCCGCCAACTACCAATAATTCACATTTGACCGTGCGATCTATAGTAGGAGGTGAAACTGCTTTAGCTGATAATCCTGAAGCTTCCCAAATTAATAAACCCAGCGATATTGAAGCTAACGATTTGATCCAATCTAATGACACTCTATACCTCCTCATGTCTAAGCGACTTAATTAATATAATTCCCAATAACGAAGTTTTTTTGCCAATTTCTGACAAATTTATTTTTTGTGTCTTTTGATACTGATTTATAATAGGTTAAATGGCGTTCCCAGATAAAAAACACTACTTCTAGAATCCACAATTAGAATTTGTCCAATTCATTATTAATCAACTTATCCGTTCTATTTGATCGACCTACGGGGATTGCTACCTATGCCAAAAATGTTATTCATAGTCTCGACAGCTTGAATCCTATTCTTTTGTCTTCTCAAGAGTTTGCTGGTTTTGACTGTTATCCTGTTGCTGGTAATATGTCTCCTGCCCAAGGCAGTAAAGGACATCTCAAGCGTTTACTTTGGACTCAGTTTGGGCTACCTCAGATCTATAAAACCTTAAAAGCAAATTTAATCTATTCGACTATACCCGAAGCACCTCTGTATAGCCAGTGTCGCTACGTAGTTATGTGCCATGATTTGATTCCCCTAAGATTTCCTCGCGCAATTTCTCCTCTAACAAACTACTTTCGCTATGTTGTCCCATTGGTATTGCAGCAAGCCGAACATATTATTTGTAATTCTGAATCTACAGCAAAAGATATCGTTGATTTTTATGGCATTGAAGCTAATAAGATTACGCCAATTTTGCTAGGATACGATCGCGCCAATTTTTATCCCAGAGTATCAACTTCTTCTAAACAGCCCTATTTTTTATATCTTGGTCGTCAAGATATCCACAAGAATCTGGAGGGTTTGTTAACTGCTTTTGCAGACATACCCAATTCAGACTATTATTTAGCGATCGCTGGTTCAACCGATCCCCGTTTTACCCCCAGGCTTAAGCAGCAGGCAAAAGAACTAAAGATTGAAGAGCGTATTATTTGGCTAGATTACCTAGATTATCAAGAATTACCCGTGATTATCACTGGTGCGATCGCTCTTGTTTTTCCCACGCTTTGGGAAGGGTTTGGACTTCCTGCCCTAGAAGCAATGGCTTGTGGAACTCCTGTAATTACTTCTAATTTGGCTTCTCTACCTGAGATTACGGGAGATGCTGCAATTTTAATCGATCCTTATGATACTAATTCCATAACCTCGGCGATGATTGAGATTGGCGAAGATGAGCAAATGCGATCGCTGGTTAGCAAGAAAGGTATTCAACAAGCGCAAAAGTTCACCTGGGCAAAAACAGGCATAGCCACCAAAGAAGTTTTAGAACAATATCTTTATTGATAATTTTGTTAATAAGGTTAAAATTACCAAATAGTTCAATCTACTCCTATTAACTTGCTTAATTATTTATGAGCGATCCAGATTACCCTAATGTAGTTTTAGCTTTTGTTTATCGAGATTTTGAGATCAAGATTGCTCGCGATCGGTGGCAAGGAGAAGATTGTTTTACTGCTTGGGCTGACTATAGTCTTGGTAGTGCGGTGGCTGTACCCTATGCCATGACCACTAAGTTAGCCATCAGAAACGCTAAACGCTGGGTAGATAGAAGAATGCAAATATAACAGCGTAAATATTAGATTTAAAAAGATAACTGATTATTATGCTTGAACTAAAAAAGCGATCGCCCAACAGATATTGTCTTGGGGCGATCGCTCGCTTTTAATATGCTGCTCAAACTATTAGCCAGTCAGGATTAGGGTCTTATTTAAGCAAGAGCTAAGAAAGCATCATCGAGGACAGAGATTTGACCGGCACTTTCTACAACTACATCCAATAAATCGCTAGAAGGATTATTAAAAGCTGGGAAAAATCCGCGAATTAAACCATCAGAGACAGAAGATATTTGTGCTATCTCTCCACCGATAGTTACAGAAGTATTACTGAGGTCACCAAAGTTATCTCCACCAATAATAAATAAGTTACCTCCAGTTGCAGGCGCTCTCCAAGGGAATATATCCAAGGCTGTTGGGACATTACCAATAGAAGCATCATCAGGAAGTGCAACAGTAACGCTATTATTAATGTAATCTACACCGACAATTGCTCCTCTGGGGGCGGTAAACACATCTAGACCATATATCAAGCCCTCTAAGTTTAGTTTGCTTTCAACTACTCTACCGTCATCAGAAAGAGATATAGCAGCAGTTCTACCTTTATATCTTTGAACAAGTAAGTCACCCTTTAGTTGACCACCAAAAGAATTAGCTCGATACTCGTCAAGACCATTAGTTGAAGAAGATAGAGTAGTTAAAGGTGCAGTATATTCACTAGTACTAGCTTCATCAGGACCATGATAAACATTTTGTCTGTCATCGAAAAGACCACGAGAACGATTAGCAAAACCATAATAGTTACCTTCTTCAATCAGATTTAGCTCATCAAGGTGTCTCTTATCCTGGAAGGGTTCTTGAGTCGTAGCTGAAGTAGAAACATCTCCAAGCCCACCATTTGCTCCATTGTCTACCCCATAGATTAAGTTATCTGTGGTCAAAAGTAAGCTGAATGTATTTCTTAGTCCACTGGCATAAACTGATACATCCACACCTGGCACTACAGCAGCAATATCTCCGAATACTTGGCTTGTTGCAGGATCAAAAGTCAAATCTGTTTCAGGATTAAAGTCGCTATTTAAGGAGTCATATTTATCGGGATCGATTTCGGTTACTAGTTCATATTTAACCTTTCCATTGAAATTAGGCTTGGTGATTTCTGCTTTGAGAATCGCTGTTGTCAGAGGAGATTCAGGAATACCACCAATTTTGTTATCGACAATACCTGCGTTAGTGTTACTACCGATTGCAAAGTAAAGATCTCCCTGGTTATCAAAGATAAGGTCATTGACACCGTGGTCATGATTGGAAACAGGCAATCCAGTGATTAAAGGATTTAACTCTGAGAAGTTATCTCCCTTAAGTATGGAAATCTGACCGCTATATGGGGATAGTTCAGTTCCAGGAAATGCGTGTCCGCCATTAGCATAAAGCTGACTGTGAGATACATAAATCTGCGGATTATCAGAAGTATCAAAAGGATTGAAGGCAATACCTAAGATGCTAGGGTTTGACTGAGCAGCCACAGTATTGATAACTTCAGTATCTATCACATTGTAATTTTCATCAAAAGTATAGACATTGATAACACCGCTATAAGAGCCAACATATAGACGATCATCTGGGCCCCAAGCTCCTACTGTTACTCCTGCATAGGGACTATAAACTCTATAGGGATCAACATTAGTTGCAACAGTCTTTTGAATGAATTTGATAGGTACTACCTCATCATCCAGAATTTCTACAGAAAGATTGGGTAATTCATAGCCGTTATAGTTAACATCTGAACTTACAACACTATGACTAATAGAAGAGAATTTAATACCTGTTGCCTGGTTGTTGTCTATAGCATTGACTAAAATTGTTTGGGAAGTATTCCAGTTTTCAGGAGTAAAAATGACTTGGGACGCAAAAGTATTTAGCAAGTTGCTAGGATTAATATTTACTACAACATTACTACTAGGTTTTTTGGTTAGGGTCAGATTATAGCTGTCACCATTACCATTTTCTTGGACTACAGTAGAATCTTGAGATTCTTGTAAAACAACCTGTGCGCCACTGAGGGGAATAATTTCAATTCCAGCAATCAGTGCTTGGTTAACGTTGGCACTGAAATCCAAATCTAAAACACCGTCTGTAATCTGAACTTGAGGAAAGCTAGCTACATAAGCAGTATCGTGACCAGGATCGAAAGCATTTTTAGTAGCAGCAAATAAATCCAAGTTTTGAATTACTTCTTTTCCTTCAAGAGATACATCAAATGCTCTTTTTAAAGGAGCTTCCCAATAAGTCTCTGTAAAGTGTAAATTTACCGAGTAAAAACCGTTGTTAACAGGAATATCATAGGCAAGATCTTGAGCAGAACGATTAAACTGATAAATCGTGTCTAGTTCAGTTCGGAATATAGGGTCGTTAGTATGCTTAGCGTTGCCTCCACTAAAGTATTGATCCGCACTCCAAACATTACCTTCAGCATCAGTGAACTTTTTCCCGCCCGCATTAATACGGATTGCTACAGGTTGATTGGGGTCAACTGGAGGATCCACAGGATCGACTGGATCTACGGGTTTAGAAATAGGAACAATTTCAATCGCCGAGAGCTTCGCATTTTGGATATTAGAAACAAAATCTAAGTCAAGAACTCCATCTTCGACTTTGACATTAAAGGTTCGATCAAAAGCAAGTTTGTTTCCTCCAGCTTGGGCGACAATATCCAAATCATCAATGATTTGTTCTCCTTCGGCGAAAGCATCAAATACTCTTTTACCTGAATTTTCAAAGTAGATTTCAGCGAATTTTAAAGTGACATTATAGTTACCATTATCTACTGGAACTTGATAAGAAAAGCGATCGTCGTTTTTTAGTAGAGAACGCTCTGAGTTGTAGAGAGAATCATCAGTGGTGTTGTCAATTTCCGAACTGTTTCGGTAAGCTCTACCGCCGACGAAATACTTGTCAGCACTCCAAACATTACCTTCAGTATCAATGAACTTTTTCCCGCCTGCATTAATACGGATTGCTTGAGGTTTAGCGGGTTCTTCAGGTTCAACAGGGTCAACTGGATCTACGGGTTTAGAAATAGGAACAATTTCAATCGCCGAGAGCTTCGCATTTTGGATATTAGAAACAAAATCTAAGTCAAGAACTCCATCTTCGACTTTGACATTAAAGGTTCGATCAAAAGCAAGTTTGTTTCCTCCAGCTTGGGCGACAATATCCAAATCATCAATGATTTGTTCTCCTTCGGCGAAAGCATCAAATACTCTTTTACCTGAATTTTCAAAGTAGATTTCAGCGAATTTTAGAGTGACATTATAGTTACCATTATCTACTGGAACTTGATAAGAAAAGCGATCGTCGTTGTTTAGTAGAGAACGCTCTGAGTTGTAGAGAGAATCATCAGTGGTGTTGTCAATTTCCGAACTGTTTTGGTAAGCTTTGCCACCAACGAAATATTTGTCAGCACTCCAAACATTACCTTCAGTATCAATGAACTTTTTCCCGCCTGCATTAATGCGGATTGCATTTATGTCTGCGTTAGTATCTGTATCTGTGATGTTAGGAACATACTCAACTACAGCAACATTAGAAATAAAGCTATTGACACCGTTTTTACCTTTAGTGACTGCGGTTAGGATATTTAATCCACTTTCTCCATCAGTAACGGTAGTATGAGTGAGAATCACAGTCACATCAACGTAACCTTCACTGCCAATAACGGCTGTTTTTTCATTGACGGTTACGGCAGAGTTAGCTTCAAAAGCGTCTAGATCAAAACCTTCGCCATCTTTGGTGAATAAAGCACCCTCAGTTAATAGTAAAGAAACGTTAGCACCTGGAGTACCAGTTATTCTGATAGTTTGATTAGCACCAGAAGTAGTACTTTCTGAAGGTATACCCAGAATTTCTAACGATGGTGCATCAGGCAAATCAGATTGGATATTTGTTGTAGAGCCATCAGTTGAATTAGGAATATAGTAAAGTTGACCTGTTGCGCTTGTGTCATCGTTAAAATAAACTGTTACTGTTGAACCAACTAGCTCTAAGCCAGATACACTCGCAGATTTTCCTGGTCCAGGAGCTTTCAAACCTTTGACGCTAGTAGGATCGACATCAATAGAGAAAGTAATGGTTTCTCTAGGTTGAAAATCAGCAAAGTTTATTTCTAAACCAAAATAGCCATTATCATGAGAATTGAGATAATTGAAGGTAGTCTGTCCTGTGTTGCCTAAGCTATCAACAAGAAAACCTTTAGCTGCGAGATCCCCTGCTAAACCATCAGGATCAAAAACCATGTCCTTGAAAATACTTGAGCTTAAATCGATAACGACCTTGTTTATTGTTTGACCGTTTTCAGAATTGTTAGTAATGATAAATGAACCAGTCGCAAAAGTTGAGCTATCGATTGATTGAGCAGGAGGATTGATTGTGAATGTAGCCGAACCAGTAGTAGAAATTGCCATGATATTTTTTTAATGATTTGATAGTTAGATTTAAAAAGCTAAAACAACAAAATATGAGTTAGTTATTGTCAAAAAAGCAAGCATGAAAATAAAAACGAAATTTAAAAAATCAGCACAACTTATATGTGCATTAGGTACAAAGTAGTTTGTTTGTCTAAATGCTTTTTGATAGCAAAACTATTAATTTTGTAATAAAAATGTTGTTGATAATTATTAACTGAAATAGAGATTTAAAAAATATGATTTAATAGCTTTTGATTTGCTGATAATTACCTATTCTATTAAGCGAGTTTTGTGAGTTAGATGTTTTTTATTTCTTCCATGTTTCGAATATATACGTAATTTTCATTACCCGCTGTAAAGTAGGAGTCAAGAATACGTAGTTTTTTATAAACAGATGATGAAGTGACCTGAAATGTGCGATTCGTTTCTAGGTGAATACATAGCCTAGAGTGTTGGTAAAACATAATGAAATGGAGATGAATAACAACAATAAACCAACATAACTTATTGAGTAATGAGGGTGAAAGTCCCTCCCGTAACTAGGAAGACGTGATGTCAAATTTACCCACATAGAGATTAATCATCAAAGTGAAGCTGGGATTAGGGCAAAATCAGAGGTGTACTGGCTACATCACACTGTTGCAAGGCGCGGGTCGTCACGGTTAGCATCAAGTGAAATAACCTTAAAAAGTGTCCCAGTCGCAGTAAGAAAAGTCAGAAATAATGCGGTTAACGTCGCACGCTACGTTCTGAAGGAGAGGTGTTCCTTGGTAACAAGGACATCGACTCTAATGTACCTAAGCCCTCTTTTTTCCTCGCTTCTAAAAATTGTCCGAACTATTGAATAAAAAAATCTATAATCAAAAATTATAGGCTTTTTTTGGCGATCTCCAAATCATTAAAGAAAATTTTATCTTGACATCAGTATTTTGCTAATATTTAGTCTTCAAATGATCTCGGCAAGCTTCATCAGGTCTATTAAGGAATTAAGCTTGACATTGATGTTTTTGTCATAATCTTTCTTGCCTTCTAAGTTTTCAACACCTTCAGCAATTAAAGAATAATGTTGAAGATGATAATAATCGCAAATAGCTTTATAGCACATAACAGGATAGCTAGGAGCAAAAATTTCTATCACTTTTACACCAGGATTACAGAAAATCAGATTAGTCAGTGCCGCACCATGAGGGGCTATTATAACTTTGGCTTTTGAAAATAAGTCTACCTGTTCTAAGAATGATATAGATTCTAGGCAAAAACTTGTAAACCCATAACTAACCAACAGTTCAATCAACTTACTTTCATTGACAATTTTGCGTTTGGTTGCATTTTGACGAGAGAGATACAAAAAACCCGATCTATCTTCGCTTGCCGATAATTTGTGACGCAAAAATTCATCTCTAACTAAGTCACAAGCTAGTTTTCTAGGAGGAGAAACTTTGATAGGAGAGGTGACTATTAGTTTTTTTGCCTGGATTAATGGATGTCCAGCAGTTTCAATAATTTTTGAATTAGGAATACCCAATAAGCTTAGGGTTTTCTTTTCAAAAGCCTGACGAATTGGTAATCGGAAAAAAGCAAATTTTCCAATGGATTCTAAATCGATACCAACCCGACGTAGCAGACACAACTGAGGAATTACCTGAAGCATCCAATGATAATAATTGCTGATACCAATGCCCTGTAAATAAGCTACAGTCTCGTCTAGCTGAAGAGGCTCAATATGGTGGTTATTTGCATAAAATATTAGGGGGGAGTTATGTGCAGTTGACACTTCTTGTACGAGCTTTTTACTAGAGGTAATCACCGCATTATTGGGCAGGCTATTATTGACTAAGTTTTTCCAGGCTCTCCCGTTGGTGAGTGTTACAACAAAAGTCTTTTCCATTTTAGCTTCTAGAGAAGGTTCTACTGTTTCTATTTCTAGACACTCTAGTTCGTTGGATGCTGCTATATCTTGATTTTGCAACTGATAAATTTTGTTGATAATCGTTTGAGGAACAAGAAATTTTTCATAGCAAAGTTTAATATTGTCTGAGTCTTCATCTCCTTGCATTTTTAAGGCGTAGGCAAGACTGGTGTAGATTTGATTCCAATTTGGGTTTCTTTTTAAAGCCTCTATTAAAAATTCTATGGCTTTATTCCAGTTTTGGCATGCTAGTAAAATATGTCCGATGCCAAAGTAGCCTTGAGCCTGATCGGGATAGAGTTTTATTGCTTGATGATAGACTTTGACAATCGGTTTTAACTTTTGTGCTAATTTTTTATTGGCTGATATCGCCGTCTGATTTTGTTGAAGATATAGCTTTTTATAGATGTTTGCCCAAGGATTGAAAACAGAATTAGATTCTGGGTCTAATTCAATTGCCGTGTAGCATGCAGCCAATGCCTGATTAAATTGCCTATCTTGACTAAAGGCTATGCTCAAATCAATATATACCTGTGCAGGCTGTTTTGGCTGGCTAGCGATCGCTTTTCGGTACAGTGCGATCGCTTTTAGAATTTGCTTTTGGTTCATCAGTGCCTTTGCCAGCTTTATACATACTTTGCTGTTGTCTGGATTAATTTCAACCCCTTTTTGATAAGCACAGATAGCTGCATCTAATTGACCGCTTTGATTTAAAGCATCTCCCAAAGCAATGTAAACCCATACTGGCTGTTCTGGGCTAATGGCGATCGCTTTTTGATAGGCAACAATTGACTTATGACTATTGATCTCTATGGTGTCATCCCTTGACTTCGACTTCTCGCTTTTACGCAAAAGATGATTTTGCCTTTGTAAAGTTCTAGCAAGCTTCAAATATGGAGCATAATTATCTGGCTCAGAAATTATCAAACGCTGATAGTGTTTTATTGCTTCTGACCAGTTTTTTTGAGACTCATAAATCTCGGCCAACTTAAACAATGGTTGAGTATAGTCAGGTTGAATATTAATTGCCTGCTGGTAACTTTGAATAGATTCGGCAAAACTACCTTGCTCTTGTAATTTATTTCCTGCTTCAAAGTAAGCTTGAGCTTTTTCTATTAGTAAATTATTCATGACTATATACAAAACAAATACAAGTGTTTATTTATCGACTATTTTCTTGAACAACTGAAATTATTTTTTGCTTAAATCAAACTTATGCAATAAGTGATCTTTTAGCTTTGTATTGGCATGAGCATTGATATACTCTAGCTGCTGATTATCAATTTGGGCTTTAAGACCTTGCCTTTGCTCCCAGTTTTTAGTCGATTGGCTATAGAGCGACTCAAACTCAAAATTACTATCTATTTCTAGAAAATTGACCAATGCTTCAAAGTGTTCTCGGTCATAAGCAAAAAGCCTTTCATATTCACAGACAAACAAGTTGTCTTGCTGACTATGCTTAATATATTTCCATGTTCTAGATAAAGAGTCATTCCAATGAATTACTGCTTTTTTATAATCGGCATTTTCTGGCCACTGATCTTGAGGGTTAGCGGCTCTAACATTATAAGATAAGGCTACATCTACAATATCTCTAATGATAAAAATCCATTTGACATTATTAAACTGTTTATTTATTCGATCGTAAAACTTATAATAATGGGGATATTTATCTCCTAAAAACACATTAGCCCGTAGCTCGTATTTGGAAATCAAATTTTTATAAAATGTCTCCCACATTATATTAGTTTGTTCTTTTTTTAGATCGAAGAAATATTGTGAACTAAAAGCATCAGGATTAATTTTATGAATGTTTTCTTGAGTAGCGTAATGCTTATATCTTTCCATGCCGATCGCAATTGAGGGATGATGATTAAGCAAATTAACTAGGGCAGTTGTTCCAGAGCGAGGGCATCCACAAATAAATAAATAATTTTGTTTTTCAGTCATAATTTTTTAGTTACCAAGCAAAATATAAACATCTTAGCTTAACCTACATAGAGAATATTAGCCTACAGAATTTTATTTTAAGAACCCGATTTTGATGTATACAAGATTAGCTTCAAACCCTAATTTTGTTTTCTAGGAACAATTTAATTTAAATATAATCATCAAGAAATTTTTGATATTTCCGATAAAAAATCAGGTAATTCATGTTACCTGATTTCTGAGAATTAGCTGCTAGCCAAGGATTTTTGGAAAATACTAATATAAGTCTCAGCGTAATGAGACATTAGATATCGATCCAAAATTAGTTTTTGAGCATTAGCTGCAACTCGATCTAACTCCTGATGATTAATAGATTTAATGAGCGCCTGGCGCCATGCAGCCTCACTATTGTCTACCAAAAATCCATTGACACCAGATTCAACTACTTCTTTGTAAGGAGTACAGTTACTAGAAATACTAGGTAAACCAATAGCAGAATACTGGAGGAACTTGAGAGGGCTTTTGCACTGATTAAACTCTGTCTCTACCAGAGGTGCGATCGCCAAACTAAAGTTATTAGCAATACTGCGAAACCAGTCTACAAACTGAGGATAGTGACGACATTGGGAAGGAATATCGATTCTCTTATACCAGGTTGATTCATTGTTTTGTGTTGGGGTTTCACCGCCGATGACGTATAGCCTAAGAGGGTATCCTTCTTTTGCTAGCTGTTCAAATACTGGTTTGACAAGAGCCAAATCTTCTCCGTGGGTAGGGTTGCCCATATAGAGAATTTTGATTTCTTCAGAAACATTTTCTTCACCTTCTGCCTGGTTTAAAGCCTTTGTCTCTATGGGTTTAAACCAGGCGTACTCAGGAATAACGTTAGGAATCACTACAATATTGCTATTGTACTGGCTTATTTTCGCCTTTAAAGGTTGAGTACTAACTATTACGGTGCTTGCTGCTTGAGCGATCGCTTTTATGCCCATCGCAGTTTGGGCATAAACCCCCGTAGGATCTTTGGCTACGGGAACGTTAATTAAATCATCATCAATTTCCAAGACAATAGGTAGATTGCGCTCTCGGCATTGCTGAATAAATCGCTCTGCAAGATAAGACTTAATTGTGTTGCGCTGTACCAACACCAAATCTATTTCCAAAGTGTTCAATCTGTCATACAAAAAAGAATCAATATCAATAAACTGAAAGTGTATTTTTTGAGCTACGGCATGACATTTTAACCACTCTAAAACCCGAACATGAGTAGAAGGATTTGACTGATTGTTGGTATTTCGATGAACAAAAACGCCGACTTTAATATACTGCGATTTACTTACTGAATAATCGGCAAAGGGTAAGGAAGACTGCAAAACGCGCTGATAGAGATGGTGATATTTTTGTGCCATGGTGGCAATGGTGTTTTGTCGTCCATAGGATAGCTGCCAGCGATTAACTTCTTCTACTTTACTCATATATGCTTCGCTGTCAGCAGCTATCTGAAGCAGTTTGGCATATACTGACTGGGCTTTCAAGCTAGGCTCAATTAGCCAGCCACCACCATGTTGCTCAATCCGTTCTTTTACTGCCCCCAGAGCGATCGCTACGGTAGGTATACCGCTTGCCCAAGATTCGGTTAAGGTATGGCAATAGGTTTCAGGCCAGATAGAAAAGATGCCAATATAATGAGGCTTGATTTGACTAACTAATTGACCAAAATTTTCCCGTTGATAGCGACCGTGATAAATACCAACTTGAGCATCTAAAACATCAGCTTTAGTTCCTAAAAAATGAAGCTCTAATCTATTTTCAATATCTAGGGCTTTAATTTGGGCGATCAAATCCGCTCCTTTGGCAGACTGAATATTACCTGGGAAGAGAATACGTAGAGGTTCGCTGTCTAGGGGATAACTAACCGAAAAGGCATTGCCTTTATTAGTTAATTGGCGAAAGTCTCGACCGTGAGGAATAACTGCAAAATCTCGCTGCTTTAATTCTGGATAAATATCCTCAAGTAATTTTTTAGTAGAAGTTGAGGTGGTAACAAAGGCATCTACATAGGGCAACATATCCGCAATCATTTCTCGCCAGGCATTGATAAATGAGTGTTTTAATCTACGTATATGATTGTGCTTTTTCCATAACGGTACTTCACAGTCTGCTGAGGTATTGGTGCAGTTACCACCACAAAAAACCTGATTCTCATCTAGCAGATTAACTGTGGGACATACAGCATAAAAATCATGAAAAGAAAAGATTACGGTAATTCCTAACCGTTTAGCTACACGACACAGAGAAAGACTATGCCAGGCTATGTGTCTTACGTGCAGAATTTCGATGCTGTACTCGATCAACCAATCGCCAACGATGTCCTCGTATTCGATAGATTGATGTGCCGTTAGGGTTATGGGCGACTGTAGTTGCGCAGTTTCACAAGCAGTTTCTTCTTCATTTCTAGTATCGTAAAGAAAGATTTCTGTAGCACTACACCGCAAAACTAAAGGATGATAGCGATCGCTCAAGCCATTCATTAAATCCTGGTTAGTTTGAGGTGTCCCTCCAGTTTGAGTAGAGATGACGAACAATACTCTAGAACGAGGCTGATAGATGGGAGTTGACCATTTTCCTTCAATTAGCTTCCTCACTCCATAACGCATCACGTTCATCTGGGGTGAATGCACAAATACGCCAACTCGCCCTCGATAGTCAGGATAACGTTCGTCTACTACATTACGTCCCGTATCGTATAGGCGAGTTTTTTCATCGCGGAAGCTTGCCGATCTCACATGATATACCAAGGTGCGATCGTCAACTATGTTTCTCCAGCCAGCACGCACTGCACGCATACAGAAATCATTTTCTTCCCCATAGCCTCTGGGAAAATTAATTTCATCAAAGATGCCAATTTCTCGAAAAACCTCCCGTCGAATATAAATACAAAATCCGCTTCCAGTCGGTGTTTCAGGATAAACAATCTTACTGTTTTGACTAATAGCGCGAACCATCTCTTCTTTAGCTAACCAAAGAGGAAAGTCGTTGGCACAACCCACCTCAGGTACAGAAAATGCCCCCGAATTATCAGAAATAGCGGTGGCAGTAGCAATATCTGGTTGATGATAAACCGCCGAACTTAAATTTTGTAGCCAGTGCGGACCAACCACCGTATCGCTATTCAATAGAACAATATCATCATTTTCGGCAAAATTTATGCCCCGATTAATAGTTCTGGTGTAGCCAATGTTTTCTTCGTTAGACATGACGGTGACATTGGGATGGCTACCTGCCCAAGCCAAAAGTTCAGGGATCCTTTGATCTGTACTACAGTCATTTATGATTACCAGCTTGGCTTTTAAAGAAGTGTATTTAAATACCGACTTGAGGCATAAACATAGTTCTTCATAGGCATTAAATACGGGGATGACAATTGTTAAGTTACGATGCAGAAGATTTTTTTTACCTCGATAAAGAAGGGAAAATCGACCTTTTTGCTGCTTGTACAAAGATTCAGATTCAGGTGCAAAGCTAATGTTTATCGGGCTTCTTTGCAGCTTTTGTGGCGTTCCCTTAAAAAATATATCGATCTTATGGGTTTCTTTGTTTTCTGGTGGCAATGGTAAAGCAAATTCAAATCCATTATTGCCATTACCTAAATTATATTTAAGTAAATCTTTTCTTGATGTATTTGCCTTTATTTCTTGATAGAAAGTTCCATCAATATAAACATCTAACATTGCAGCACCAATATGTCCTTCTGGTATTGCCCAACCCGTTACGCAATTATCATTCCAGCCATCAATGCGACCAGTGTTTTGACGGGGAACTATAATTCTTGATTTGATTGACTGCGCTTCATTTTGCTTTTTGTCGAGAAGAAATAATTCAAACTGATGCTCTCGATCATCTAGTAACGTATACGGTAGCTGTATTTGCAGCTTCTTGGGTGTTGCAGTGCAAAGTCCCCCAACCCGCTCTGGATAGTCTTCAGTAGCTTTAACTACGCCGATGGGGTTACCATCAGCATAAATTTTAATTTTGAGTTGGCTATTGGGATTGACGCTATCAATTGCCCAAGCGTTTAGTATCCCCCCTGTACTTACACTATCAACACCTGCTAAAAATAGAGATTGAGTAGGAGTGCTAGAGTTTTTGTATTCTAGATAAATGGGACTTTTTTGCAGATGATTTTTAGTTCCTTGAAAAAATACACCTATTTGATAAGACTTTTTTTCTTGCAGACGCGGTAAAAGAATTTCAAATCCATTGTTCCCATTACCCAAGCCATCTTGGAGTAAGTTCTTTTGAGATTTATTGGCCTGGATTTCTGTATAAAAAATATTGTCAATATATACATCCAGGTTTGCTGAAGACTTTGTATGACCATCAGCTAAAGCCCATCCCGATATACAGTTATTTTGACATTTAGTAATACGTCCCACACCACGGCGAGGCACTTTGATATGGGTAGTTGTTGATTGCTTATCTTTGAGGTAAATTAATTCAAATTGATGCTCTCGATCGTCTAATAAAGTAGCAGGAATTAATAGTTTAAATTCTTTGGGTATTCCTCTAAGATTTTGCTTGGTAGTTACTACAACTTTTTGCTCGGCTTTTACTATGCCAATCGGTTGCCTATCCACAACTACTTTAATTTCTAAAGTTTCTTCAGGATTAAAGTTATCTATCGCCCAACCTTGAATAAATCCACCTAAGCTTACCTGAGTAATTTCAGCTACAAAGCTACTACCTGAGTTGACAACAGTGCTTTCTAATTCTTCTAAATTAGACTGAGGATTTTTCTCTGGCATGGTATTTGCTACTTGAGCATCTAAGTTTGATGCCTGGTTGGCTTGATAACTTGTAGCTTCATTTAGTTTATCGGCTACATTAAGAAAATCTGGCTCAACCTCTAATATTTGGATATATAGTTCACAGGCTTTTGACCATCTTTCTTGCTCGAAAAAAATATTCCCCAAATGATATTTTAACCAACAGGATTCAGGATTGATTTTAGTCCCCAGGGTTCCATATTTAAGTGCTTGTGACAAATCGTTTTGTTGAATTAGGCTCTCGATTAAATGTTCATATACCCAGATTGGTTGGCTATGATTTATTTCAATTGCCTGCTGATAAAACTTTATACTGTTCAGGGAGTTTCCATTACTTTTATAGATGCTACCTAAAGCACGCAATATTTCGTCACTATTAGCATCAACTTTCAAGGCTATTTTACCAATTTCTAATGCTTCATTTACTTTCCCCAACTGATTAAGTAAAGTAATTGCATTTCCATAAATCCATGGTGGCTGCTTTCGATCTACTTTAATTGACTGTAAATAGAAATCTACTGCTGAAGCTAATTCACCTTGCTTATGTTTTTTTACTGCTTGAGTGTGCAAATAATCGATCTGTTCAGATAAGTCAGGTTGAGTTTTAATTGGGCTATTCATGTCTTCTCAATAATTAATTTTGGATAATGTGATTGCGTTTTTAAATTCAGTTGTTTGAAAAAAATATCTTCAGCTTAGCTTCTATCTATTACAAACATTATTTTTTGATTGATAAAAGTCTTTAATAACACCACAGTCTCAATACTCTGAACATTTAAGATTTGCGATCGCCTCTGTTTGCTTATTCTCCAACAATAACAAGAATTTATTAAAAATAATCCTTATTTAAAGCTCAATATAAAAGCAGCTAAGCAACTATATATCCCGATTTATATGCTTAGGAAAGTTGAGCTATACACAAAAAAATTGTAACATAAGTGTCTTTGTTGTTAATTTATTGCCAATAAACAAAATGAGAAAGTACCCATAAGTATTTCACACACTTTTAGAATATTTATGCGAATTAAGATAGCATTGTCCAGGTTTATTTGATATGAGTAAATACACTGATAAAAATATTAAGATTAAGCAAATAAACTTAAGTAAAAATACTAAGTTCAGTATAAACAAATTTATTTGTGTAGTTTAAATAGCTAGATAAATGAGATTTGTAGTTAACTTTTTTAAGTTACAGACAAAATTCCGTAATACCACTGAGCCTATTTGTTAAAATACCGTGTTATTTTTACTTAGAGCTTAAAATTGACTTCAAAGCTTAATTAACTCAAAACTTTTAAGAGATGATTTTTTGCTTTTTTTGATTAATGGTACATAATATTTAAGCAAATATAAATACAATTATAAATGGAAACAGAATTTTCTTGGCAGACCTTGGCAAAAAGAGGTGAAAGACAGTATTTGCTTAATTTTAATATTTTCTTCAATTAAGTAAATAAAAATTTAAACAACTAAAAATGAGTATTAAGAGTCAAAAATATCATCAATATTGCCAAATCATAAATTTTTAAAGCCATCGGTCGTAATAATCGATGGTCTTAACACTCTAATGATAAAAAAGCAGCATAATATTCTTATAAAGTACTCTAACGTAAAGCTATGACTCAAGAAAGCTTAGTAAAAGAATTGAAAACATATCAGAGTAATCTAGAATACTCAAAATTAGCTCAATTGTTAACTTCTTCCTTGAGAGAAAACTCTAGTAAAGTTAATAAGCAAGTATTTGGCTACATACCCAATTTATTTAGAGAAATTACTATTAATAAATCAGATAAGGGGATAAACCCATCTGAAATATTTATTGGTGAGCCAGTATTGTATAAAATTTACTTCCTTTCAAAATCTACGATAGGCAATATTCCTTTTTTTTACTTATTTTGTTACTTAAAAGATGATTGCCGCGAATTGAATGTTTATTTTCAAAGCGCTGCCAAAATAAATATACCTTTATCTCAGAAAGATTATAGTTTAGATAAAGAAAAGGTAGTTTTTGAGGGAATTATGTCTGCCTTTACGGATAATATTTCTACAATATGTATTAGCGATCCAGGTCATTTCATTCCTGGATTAATGTCTAGTTTTTATGTAGGAACTGAAGAATTAAACTTTACTAAATTAATTAGTACAGTTATTGAAAGTATTTGTAGCAACGTAGACATAAGTTTGCAGAATACATTATTATTTGGTTCATCTGCTGGTGCTATGGGTGCTTTATTAACTAGCACCTATTTTAGTCATAAAGTTCAAGTTTTATCAATAAATAGTCAAATATATACCTATGGTCTAACCAAGGTTATGAAAACTTTATTTAAAACAGATGATCGCCAAATGCTGCTTAACAAATTTGGCGATCGCATTTGTTGCCGACATAGATTTCAGAAGGATATAAGTAGCGTACCGAATATATATTTGTTAGCCAATATTAATGATAATTTGCACAATAGAAATTTTGACTTTTATCGGCTATATCAAGAATTATTTTCAGGGAAAAATCAGGGAAATCAGTCTGTTTTTGATAGTTATGACGGCGTTGAGGGTCATGGTCGTCCCGACAAAGCTTCATTAAAGAAAAAAATCAAAATTGCTAAAGAAATTTTGACTATGAAGTCAATAATGCCTGATAAGCCTTCATTTATATCTATAAAATCAGAGAAAATTCAACAAAGACGTCAATACATTAAAAAGGTTATCAATAATTTATTAGAAGCAGAAGTACTTGAGATAGGAGCGTTCGATCGGCCTACATTTACTAAAAATGATACAAATATATATTATTGCGATCATTTTTCTAAAGAGGAATTAGCCAAAAATCATTCTAGTATTAAGCCTCAACGAGCCAAAAATGCTGTAGATGTAGATTATGTTATCAAAGGTGAAAATTATAGCGAATCCATCAATAAAAAATTCGATCTAGTAATAGCCAATCACGTTATTGAACATATTCCCAACATTATGAATCTTTTATTAATATTGTTAATCAGCTAAAATGCGCACAATATATATCATTACAATTACATTTATCACGTGATGTAAAAAGTCCCCATAATGAATTTTACGCATTATTAAAAAACCAGCAATAAATAATGCCAATAAAATTTCAGGCTTTAGTTTTTCTTATTCGCTTACAATCTAACGTTACGCAACACAACAATAAATCATTACTTTCAATAGAAGGTGGAACTAGTGTCGAATGTGGATGGTAAGCATGAGACACGGAAATTTTTACTGATTTGTGCGAAAACCCTGTCACTTAAATCTTGTCCCAATCCTCAGTAGCTTTTTGTGATACTTTTATCCAAGGAACATTATGTTTGCGGGCTAAAATTGCACAGTCTTCATACTCTGGCTGCACATTAATAATTTGCTCTCGATCCCCTTGAGTCCAGCTAGCAATTTTGACTCTTACCGCACCGTATTCAGTTTCTACGGGCTTTATTTCCCGATTAAGAATACTCCTTTGTTGAGAGCGTTCTCTAATACCCAAAGTAGTTGTTTCGCGAAAGATTATTGTTTTGCAAGTATTCACCAATTCGGGATGACAGATAACCGTTAGCAAAATACCCGATCGCGATTTTTTCATGATAATGCTTTGGGTAAATACATCTAATGCACCGGCAGTTATTAACCGTTCAAGAGTATATGCCACCGCTTGAGGATTGAGATCGTCGATTTGAGTTTCGAGTACCGCGACAGTTTCTTGCTTTAGTTTTATCTGTGAGCGATCTGCTGCTGGTTCGAGGCTTTGCCCAATCCACAAGCGGAGAATATTAGGAATTTCTAGATCTCGCGAACCTGCACCCAGACCAATTTTAGATAGTTTCATAGCAGGGGGTTCACCAAAATCGACAGCAAGAGTAATAGCGATCGCTGCACCAGTTGGTGTAACTAGCTCTTTTTTGATACCATTACTATAGATTGGTACTTCCCTTGTTGACCACAGCTTGACCACCGCAGGTACGGGAACAGACAATATTCCGTGGGCAGCCCTAATCGTACCGCCTCCAGTGGGCATAGGCGAACAATATAGCCTCTCAATATCTAGCCAGTCTAAACCAATGCAGGTGCCGACAATATCGATGATTGCATCCGTTGCACCTACCTCATGAAAATGGACTTTTTCTGGAGGGATACCGTGAACTGCACCTTCGGCGATCGCTAAATGCTGAAAAACATCTAGACTCCATTGCTTGACTCTATTTGGTAAAGAGGAAGATCTGATTAATTTTTCAATCTCTGGTAAATGTCTGGCAGCATAATGATGATGGCGATCGTGTTTATCAGTAGACCTATGTTCTGGTTGCAAATCGACATAAACTTTAGTTGCTGATTGTCCGTTACGAATAACTTTTTCCGTTCTTAGTTGATATTCTTGTTCTATACCCAAACTTTTGAGACCACTAACCAAATGTTGCCAGGGTAAACCACAATCTACCAATGCTCCCAAACACATATCCCCAGCAATTCCCGTAGGACATTCTAAATAACCAATCTTGCCCATAAAACACCATCAATATACTTGCTCAATCTTGAAATGATTTTAGCCTTTGTATAGATTAGATTGGTCAGACAAAAATATTCACTACCATTTGCTAATTTTCATGGCTATTTTACACGAGTTACATCCCCATAATCCCCAACCAAGAACTATCGAGCAGATTGTCGCCGAACTAAAAAAAGGGGCGGTAATGTTATATCCTACCGATACGGTTTATGCTATTGGCTGCGATCTCAGCGTCAAATCGGCAGTTGAAAAAGTGAGAAGAATTAAGCAGATGTCTAACGATAAACCTCTGACTTTTTTATGTTCTTCCCTATCTAATATATCTCAATACGCTACGGTAAGCGATCGCGCCTATCGGATTATGAAACATCTAATTCCTGGACCATATACGTTTTTACTTCCTGCTAGTAAACAAGTGCCAAAACTAGTAATGAGTCCTAAACGTAAGACAACTGGTATTAGAGTCCCAGATAACGTCTTATGTCAAGCATTACTTGAAAGCTTAGGTAATCCCCTGATCTCGACATCGGCACATATTAGAGATGAAGATGGCGAATACCCCACTATGGACGTGGAAAAAGCTTATCTTTTTGATGCTCTAGAAAATCAGGTAGATATAATCATCGATAATGGTATTGACCCAGGTTTTAATGTCTCAACTATTCTGAACTTTGCCACCGATGAACCAGAAGTAATACGTCAGGGTTTAGGTTGGCAAGAGGTAGAAAACTGGTTAAATGTAGTACATTAACAAATAAGTCATCATCTCAAAATGCTAGATCTATCGAAAATAGCAGGACAAATTCCAGGTATTAGTCAACATATGCACAAGGAGGCGATCGCCTCGCGCGAACGTCTAGAACTGGCTAAAAAGTTACAGCAGCAAGCAGCTATTACCCAAGCAAAACTAATTGAAACTCAAGCTGATTTTAGCGATCGCCTTTTATTTGCTGCTGCCACACCCATCGAACCTTTAGATCGATGTTTTGATATTCCCATAGCTCCTTATAGCCATAGCGTCTTTGCCACAGATGGTTCTCAGATTTCCCCTTCCCACCACGAAATTGCCTATTGCTACTTAATTAATATTGGTCAGATTATGATCCACTATGGGCAGAGTCTACATCCTTTATTAGATAGCGTACCAGAAGTATTTTATAAGACTGAAGATTTATATGTTTCTAGACAATGGGGTATTCGTCTAGAAGAATGGATGGGTTATCGACGTACAGTTTCCGAGGCTGAAATTTTGGCGGATATAGCCTGTAACTGGGTACTTCCTCCAGGAGAACATTATGATACTCCCAATCTGGCTTTAGTAGATGGTTCATTAATCTACTGGTTTTTAGATGGTTTGCCTGTTGAAGCACGGGATAAAATATTACCGCCAATTTTGGCTGCTTGTGAACGACTAAGAGCCACTAAAATTCCCATGGTTGGTTATGTAAGTGCCTCCCGCAGTACAGAAGGACTAAACTTTTTGCGTTTGCAAACCTGTGAGCATGAACACCCCAACTGTGTAGTTAACTGTGGTGATTTAATTAATAACTATCCCTGTCAGAAAATTGACTCTTTGCGTGATTCAACTTTTTGGAGTAGTCAGCTACTACCAGGGCAAAGAAGTCCTTTATACCGCAGTAACTTACGTATTCTCGATCTTTATGAAGATGCTCAACGGGTTTATTTTTGCTATATCAACGTAGGGGCAGAAATAGCTCGGATTGAAGTCCCTGCTTGGGTAGTAGAAGACAAAGATTTATTTGATCGCTCTTTAAGTATTGTACTGGCTCAGGTACATAAAGGCTATGGTTATCCCGTTGCCCTAGCAGAGGCACATAATCAAGCGGTAGTTCGGGGAGGCGATCGCGCTCGCTTTTTTGGACTCTTAGAGCAACAGTTAATTAAAGCAGGCTTACGCAACGTGGGAACATCTTATAAAGAAGCTCGTAAGCGAGGTAGTATCGCCTGAACAATTATCAATTATTAATGATTTGTTATGCTCAGTGCGATCGCTCTCTCGTAGGGTGGCTAAATCCTGTTATTTATATTTCAACCAACTTCAAATTGATTAACTGGCAATCTAAAATTGCAGCTTGATATATAAATTCCCAACTTCTTTCAAACGTTGAGCATCATTTGCACTAACACGCCCAATTTTAGCTAACAACAAAGATTTCTCTAAACAATCAAGGCGAGAAAGTCGAACCGTAGAAGCAACTCGTAAACCAGTTTTAGCCCAGTCTTGTAACAAAACATCAGTTTGAGTAAGAGGAGTAACCGAATTCAACAAGTAGCAGATAACAAGTAGCAATCGCGCCTCGCGATTCGACGTTCCCGAAGGCAACGGCGGCGAACTCCAGTTCGCGCAAGTTCAACCTCTGCCACAGCCTGCTATCGCAGGCAAGCGTCGCGACTTGAGCCGATAGGCTCTGTGTCAGAGGATTCAAGAGTTGAATTATTTTTTCACCTTTTCCTCATGAATGAAGAGGCGCAATTACCAACTTCGGAGTTTTTCTTAATTGCTATCTGCGCGAACTGGAGTTCGCCGACTGCACTTTGTGCAGGCGAGCCGCTCCACGCGGCTGCTACTTGCTACTTTAGCTCCGAAGGAGCTGGTAACTACTACTACTACTGTATCATTACCATCAAGCCAAAGTACAAAAACGGGTCGCTTCTTAGAGTTTGAGCCATCGGTATATGGAATCATTGCAATCCAAAATTCACCCGATTGGATAGTCATCATACAATCCTTCATCTTCTGGTGCATAGCCATTATTAAAGCCATGATGATGGCGAATTTCCTGGGTTTGATTGACCTTGGGTTGAATGCTAATAATCCAACTTCCTGCTCCCACTTGTTCAACTAGTGACTCAGGCAAAGTTAAGGTTTCTCCTGGTTGTATTTCGATTTCGTAGGTTAGATTCATCAAGGAACTTTTCATTTTTTCTATCCACATTAAATAGAGTAAAAGCATTATTTTATCTTGGCTTGATAAAAGTGGCGATCGCTCCACATCCAAGCGATCGCACTGAGCAGGCTAGGCAAATTGAAGACAATTTTTTTCAATTTAATGAACTACTCATGGCTACTCCGCTTCGCTAGATTGAGCCATGATAATCAGTACGCTATACCTCCCTATCCTATCTCCACTCCGTTACGATTGAGAGTAAGGACACTCGCGAGGGACTTGTATGTACTTAGTAAGCAGTAATAAGTAATCTATAAACATATCCTTAAGGAATCGTGTGTGTAACAATAATTAGCGTTACTCATCAAAGTAGTTAAGCAACTTATACTTAGATTAAACATGGAACCGCTTTATCAATATGCCTGGCTAATTCCCGTACTGCCTCTATTGGGGGCAATGTTGGTAGGGATTGGTTTAATTTCCGTAAACAAGGCAACTAACAATCTGCGTCAGATAGTTGCTGTCTTTATCGTCTCCATCCTTGGAGCAACAATGGTATTGTCTTTTGCCATTCTCTGGAGTCAAATTCATGGACATGAATCAGTTACTCGCACCATCGAGTGGGCTTCGGCGGGAGATTTTCATCTTTCAATGGGTTATACCATCGATCATCTCAGTGCTTTGATGCTGGTAATCGTGACCACCGTAGCTTTCCTGGTGATGATTTATACCGATGGCTATATGGCTCACGACCCTGGTTATGTGCGCTTTTACGCCTACCTGAGTATATTTAGCTCTTCGATGCTGGGATTAGTAATCAGTCCTAACTTAGTTCAGATATACATCTTCTGGGAACTAGTGGGGATGTGTTCTTATCTTCTGATTGGTTTTTGGTTTGAGAAGCAACCCGCAGCGGATGCCTGTCAAAAAGCCTTTGTAACTAACCGCGTCGGTGACTTTGGCTTATTGCTAGGAATGCTGGGCTTATATTGGGCAACAGGCAGCTTTGAATTTGGCGTAATGGGCGATCGCCTGGGAGAACTGGTTGCTTCTGGGGCTATTAGCGCGTTTCTAGCCACCTTATTTGCCATCTTAGTCTTTTTAGGACCCGTAGCTAAATCGGCTCAGTTTCCTCTGCACGTTTGGCTACCAGATGCGATGGAAGGACCTACTCCCATCTCGGCACTAATTCATGCTGCCACTATGGTTGCTGCGGGGGTATTTTTAATTGCGCGGATGTATCCCGTATTTGAAAATGTGCCTATAGCTATGGAAGTTATTGCCTGGACTGGGGCATTTACGGCATTCCTGGGTGCAAGTATTGCTTTAACCCAAAACGATATTAAAAAGGGTTTGGCATACTCCACCGTTTCTCAGTTAGGCTACATGGTCATGGCAATGGGTATCGGTTCATATAGTGCTGGTTTATTCCACCTAATGACTCACGCTTATTTTAAAGCCATGCTGTTCCTTTGTTCTGGTTCGGTAATTCACGGCATGGAAGACGTGGTAGGGCATAACCCTTTACTCGCTCAGGATATGCGCCTCATGGGTGGATTGAGAAAGTATATGCCCATCACCGCTGGTGCTTTTTTCGTCGGTAATTTAGCTATCTGCGGCATTCCTCCTTTTGCTGGTTTTTGGTCAAAAGACGAAATCTTAGGACAGGCTTTTGAGGCTAATCCCGCCCTCTGGTTTATCGGTTGGGCAACCGCTGGTTTAACTGCCTTTTATATGTTCCGTATGTACTTTATGACCTTTGAAGGTGAGTTTCGCGGTAACGACGCTGGCATTAAACAACAGTTGATGTCTGAAGCAGGAATGGCTTTTGGTCCTGGGGCAATGGATACTAAAGAGGGCGATAGTCATGGACACAGTGAATATCCCCATGAATCTCCTCTTACGATGGCATTACCTCTGCTAGTTTTAGCTATACCTTCGATTGGTATAGGTTTACTTGGTCGCCCTTGGGAGAATTACTTTGAAGAGTTTATTCATGCCCCAAGCGAAATAGTAGCAGGCGCAGTCGAACACGCCTTTGACTGGAATGAATTTCTGATTATGGCAGGGTTGTCTGTGGCGATCGCCGTAGCGGGAATTATCGTGGCACTATTAATGTATCGTACTAAGAAAATCGCTCCTAGTGCGATCGCCAAGAAAGTTCCTACCCTTTATCGTTTTTCCTTTAATAAATGGTACTTTGATGATTTTTATCATAAAGTCTTTGTTATGGGTATCCGTCGTCTAGCCAGACAAATTATGGAGGTAGATTACCGCGTAGTCGATGGTGCTGTTAATTTAACTGGTTTAGCTGCTGTCCTCAGTGGAGAGGGCTTAAAGTACCTAGAAAATGGTCGCGCCCAATTCTATGCCCTAATTGTCTTTGGCGCAGTTTTAGGATTCGTTATTGTGTTTAGCGTTGCTTAATTAGCTTTTAGCCTCTAATTAATTTCGCAAGTCTTAGTGTAAAGCGATCGCTCTTTTGACAAGGGCGATCGTTACTTTTGACTATAGTTATACCAGCTATGTATATTCGACTGATTTTTTTCTGGTGTTTGAACACTGTTTTTAGAACTCATACCATTTATCATTAGTAGCGAGAGACTTGGGTAGAGACAGGAGTAAGGGGTAAAGGATTAGATAAAAGCACCCAGTTTTTGAGTTGTTAAAACATATTTTTCCATCTATCCAGTTACTTTTAAGAATTGGTATCAGTCTTAAAGCTGACGATTTTTGCGAGTATCATTGCTTATTATTAAACTATAGTTATAAAACTTTAATAAAATACATGATTGCTGATTCCTTTGAATTTAAGAACTTAAAGAAACTATTACAAGAGAAAATTCTGTTTGGCAATGAACCAACTCCAGAATTATTTGCCATCCTTACGGTTTACTTTGTTCAAGGAATATTAGGATTAGCTCGTTTAGCCGTTAGCTTTTTTCTTAAGGACGATTTGGGTTTAACCCCTGCTGAAGTTGCAGCCTTAACGGGCATTGCCTCTCTACCTTGGATTATCAAACCACTGTTTGGCTTTATATCTGATGGTTTACCTATTTTGGGCTATCGTCGTCGCCCTTACCTAATACTATCAGGATTTTTAGGCACTATATCCTGGTTAGCTTTAGCTACTTTAGTTGATAGTGCTTGGACAGCAACTATAGTAATTTTATTAACTTCTCTTTCTGTAGCAATCAGTGATGTGATCGTCGATTCCTTAATTGTCGAGAGAGCTAGAGAAGAGTCTTTATCTCAATCAGGATCGCTACAGTCATTGTCCTGGGGTTTTTCTGCTTTAGGAGGGTTGTTAACGGCTTATTTTAGTGGATTATTATTACAGCATCTCAGCAGCAATCAAGTATTTGAAATCACCGCCAGTTTTCCCTTAATTGTTTCTGCCGTAGCCTGGCTCATTGCTGAAGAAAAGATTATCAAAGATGATTCTGAATCTAAAATCTCTCCCGTTAAAGGACAAATTGAACAATTATGGAAGGCAATTAAGCAAAAGCGAATATGGTTACCCATTGCTTTTCTATTTTGTTGGCAAGCCACTCCTACTGCTGATTCAGCATTTTTCTTTTTTAGTACCAACGAATTAGGATTTGAGCCAGAATTTCTCGGTAGAGTACGTCTGGTTACCAGCTTTGCTTCTCTAGTTGGCATTTTTCTGTTTCAACGTTATTTAAAAACCGTACCTTTCAGAAAGATTTTGGGTTGGAGTACAGTTATTGCAGCAGCTTTAGGAATGACCACATTATTGCTCGTAACTCATACTAATCGCGCTTTAGGCATCGACGATCATTGGTTTAGCTTGGGAGACAGCCTAATTCTCACCGTTGTTGGGCAAATTACCTGGATGCCTGTATTAGTATTATCGGCTCGTCTCTGTCCCAAAGGAGTTGAAGCGACTTTATTTGCTCTTTTGATGTCTATTTGGAACCTATCGGGGTTGTTATCCCATGAATTAGGTGCATTACTTACCGCTTGGCTAGGAATTACAGAAAACAATTTTGATCGGCTTTGGTTACTGGTAACTATTACCAATCTATCTACCCTACTGCCACTACCGTTTTTGGGTTGGTTACCTTCAGGAGATCCTCAAGCAGAATCCACCCAAAAATTAGCCCCTGGAGAAGCTCCTATTCATAGTGCAGGCGGACTAGCCGAATCTAGCATTACACCTAATCTTGTACCTGAATTTGCGGTTAACAAAGGTTTGGAAACAAGCCACGATTAAATAGTTTTCAGGAGTTGTAAGGTTAAGGAAAAATGAAAGGCTATAATCAAGATGTAAGTTAATCAATTAAATCTTTTCTAAATTTCTAAATTTTAAAACCTGACAAGTTGTGTCTAACGATTAATGAGAGAATAAAAAGCTAAATCAACTGTTAGCTGTGAATATGAGTTTAGATTGGATTAGCCGAGCCGAGCGTTTAGATGCCCTTCCTCCTTATGTATTTGCCCGTTTAGACGAATTAAAAGTCCGTGCCAGAGAACAAGGACTAGACTTAATCGATTTAGGCATGGGCAATCCTGATGGTGCAGCACCTCAGCCCATAATTGATGCTGCGATCGCTGCTTTGCAAAATCCGCTCAATCACGGCTATCCACCTTTTGAAGGTACAGCCAGTTTCCGTCAGGCAATTACGGATTGGTATCATCGCTGCTATGGAGTCGAATTAAGTCCCGATAGCGAGGCATTACCTTTGATTGGTTCAAAAGAGGGTTTAGGTCATTTAGCAATGGCTTACGTCAATCCTGGGGACATTATTCTTGTTCCTAGTCCTTCCTATCCTGCTCATTTTCGTGGACCATTGATTGCAGGAGCAAAAATTCATCAGATACATCTTACGGCAGAGCAAAATTGGCTAATTGATTTGAGTGCCATTCCTGAAGATGTAGCTCGCCAAGCCAAGATTCTTTATTTTAATTATCCTAACAACCCGACTACCGCTACTGCACCGCGAGAATTTTTTGAGGAGGTAGTCAAGTTTGCTCGTCACTACGAAATATTATTGGTTCACGATCTTTGCTATGCAGAGTTGGCTTTTGATGGCTATCAGCCTACATCCCTATTAGAAATACCAGGAGCAAAAGAAATTGGGGTTGAGTTTCATACTTTATCTAAAACCTATAATATGGCTGGTTGGCGTGTGGGTTTTGTAGTGGGTAACTCAACCATTATTCAAGGCTTGCGGACTCTTAAGACCAATTTAGACTACGGTATTTTCTCCGCAGTACAAAAGGCAGCAGAAACTGCTCTTCAGTTGCCCGATCGCTATATTAAAGATGTGCAGCATCGCTATAGTACTAGACGTGATTTTCTCATCGAAGGCTTGGGAGAATTAAGCTGGCAGATTTCTCCTTCTAAGGCAACTATGTATCTCTGGATCGAAACCCCCGTTGGCAAAGGTTCAACGGAATTTGCCCTTGATGTGTTGCAGCAAACGGGTGTAGTCATTACTCCTGGCAACGCCTTTGGAGATGGAGGGGAAGGCTACGTTAGAATTAGTCTGATTGCCGATTGCGATCGCCTGGGAGAAGTCCTCAATCGCTTTAAAAAAGCTGGAATTACTTACAATTAACAACCTCGACAGTTTACTCAACGGGTCATAGACCACGGGGCTTATAAAGGGCGCGATGCAATCACGCCCACAGCCCCTCCGCAACGTAACTGTCTCGCAATTAACAAAATTAATTTACTTTCGGCGCACTATGGATTTAAATACAGAAATTAAAGGACAAGGATATCCTATTCTCTGTTTACACGGTCATCCTGGTTCGTCTTTAAGTATGTCTGTGTTTACCAATTATCTTTCTAAGCAGTATAAAACAATTGCTCCCGATCTGCGTGGCTATGGTAAAAGTCGCTATAAACAGAGCTTTACAATGCAGGATCATATAACAGATCTCACTGCCTTACTAGACAAATATAATATAGATAGCTGTTTACTCTTAGGTTGGTCTCTTGGTGGTATTATTGCTATGGAATTAGCTTTGGCAATGCCCAAAAGATTTAGGGGCATAATTCTGATTGCAACTGCTGCTCATCCTCTTAGCAGCCATCCTCAGACTACTTGGCAAGATCAACTGTTTACTGGCATTGGAGGAATAGTAAACTATATTAAACCAGCTTGGCAATGGAACATTAATACCTTTTGTAAGCGATCGCTTTTTCGTTATTTAATTAATAATCATGCGACACAATCTTACTATTATTTAGCCACCGAAGCAGTACCAGCTTATTTTCAAACGTCAAAAGCAGCAAATACAGCTTTGTCTACCGCAATTCAACAGGGTTACAATCGCCTAGAAGATCTACACAAAATAGAAGTCCCTTGTTTAATGCTATCGGCAGAATGCGATCGCCATATTACTGCCGACGCTAGTCAAAAAACTGCTCAGCATCTCCAAAACTGCCACTATATAAACTATCCCCAGGTTGCTCATCTTTTTCCCTGGGAAATCCCAGATTTGGTTTTACAAGATATTCAGCAATGGCTTGAGCAAAACTTTACTTAATAGCTATATTGCTGTCTTGATTTGCTCAACTTTTGTCACACAAAGATAGCTAAGGTATACTATTTAAACTTTCTGTAGACGTAATTATTGGCTGCTAGCATTTATCATTACTAGCGTAAGTTTATTAAATTTGCTTATATCGACTGAATACCGTTGTAATCCTATATTTAATATTATATGCAAACTTTTTTCGTAATCTGGATTGGTCAAGTTATCTCATTACTAGGTTCTAAATTAACCGAGTTCGCTTTAGCATTTTGGATTCTCGATCGGACCTATCAAGATACAGGGACAATCACTCAATTTGCCCTAACTATATTTTTTATGTATCTGCCCAAGGTGATTATTTCTCCCTTGGCGGGGGTTTTAGTAGACCGATGGAATCGTCGTTACGCTATGCTCATGAGCGACCTGGGAACAGGAATAGTGACTTTTGGGGTGCTTTTATTAGTTTGGTCAAATTCCTTGGCGGTTTGGCAGATCTATCTTGTTTTAATAATTTCTTCTAGTCTGAGTGCTTTCCAGCAGCCTGCTTATACAGCCTCAATTACCCAGCTAGTACCAGCAAATAATTTGAGTCGTGCCAATGGTATGGTGCAGGCATCTTTTGCGATCGCCAAAATTGCCGCTCCTGCGATCGCTGGTTTGCTGATGAAATTTTTTGGTCTAAAAACAATTTTATCTATAGACATTGCTACATTTATAGTTGCCATCATTACTCTGGTTAGCGTTAAATTTCCTGAGTTCAAACGACGCACCAAAGCTAAAAGAAAAGTTGTCCATCAAGTGATTTCCGATGCCCTGGCTGGCTGGAACTATATTGTTCTTAGACCTGGTTTAATCCGTTTGGTCAGTTTTATTTCCATTAGCTACTTTAGTATGGGAATCTTAGAGGTTGTCCTCTGGCCTTTGCTCTATCAACCCAATTCTACTGATGAATTGGGGTTTGTGCTTTCTATTGGAGGCTGCGGAATGTTGCTGGGCAGTGTGTTAATGAGCGTTTGGTCTGGTCCTAAAAACCGAGTTAGAGCAATTATCTGTTTTGCAGGATTACAAAGCGTAATTATTTTAATTGGAGGTATGAAAATATCGCCTTTTGTCCTGGCAATTGGCATTTTTGGCTATCTATTCTCTCAGCCAATTATCGTTAGCTGTAATCAGGCAATTTGGCAGAGTAAAGTCCCTAGTCGTTTGCAGGGTAGAGTATTTGCTTTACAGCAAACTTTAGAAAGATCACTGGCGATTGGTGCTTATTTATTGGCAGGACCTTTAGTAGATAATGTTTTCAATCCGTTGATGGCTGAAGGCGGAGTTTTTGCCCAAATACTTGGCAAATTTGTCAACACAGGTATGGGTCAAGGAGTGACGTTATTATTGGTCTTGTTGGGAATTGTGAATGTGCTAGTAGTTGCGATCGCCTATCGTCAACCTCGTCTACGACATTTAGAAACAGAATTACCCGATCGCAATAAGTTTCAGAATACAAAAACTACAGCAGCCTAGCTATTGATGGCATTTATTGTGGAAACTTTCCTTAAGATGGACAGTCAAATTATCATTGGCTTAAATATTTTTAGCGTTAGTATTCTTTGCAAATCGGATTTAGTATCACTATATAAGCAACTGGAGAGACTATTAATTATTTATGACTGTGTTCGTTTTGTTTAACTCAAATCTTAATAAAACTAGCTGAGATATCTGAGCCTTTATTAATTCAAAATATCTCCACCCATCATCCGACGATAACGAATTTCCAATTCTTGTTTCAAAGATGGTGAATTCTTTAACAACTTATCGGCAGCAATAATTTTTTCTGCTGCTTCTCTGGCTAAATTAAGCACTTCTTGATCTTCTACAAGGCTAGCTAAAGCAAAATCTGGTAAGCCTGACTGACGAGTGCCTAATACTGCTCCTGGCCCTCGAAAACGCATATCTGCCTCGGAGATAAAGAAACCATCTTGGGATTCTTCTAGCACGGCTAAACGCTGTCTGGCCTCCACGTTTTTGGTACTGCTCATCAAAAAGCAATAAGACTTGCTATTTCCTCTACCAACTCGTCCCCGTAACTGGTGTAGTTGCGATAAGCCAAAACGTTCGGCATTTTCAATTACCATTACCGTCGCGTTGGGTACGTCTACTCCTACCTCAATTACCGTAGTAGAGACTATAATTTGACACTCGTTATCGCGAAAAGAATTTAAAGCCGCATCTTTCTCGGCTGAACTCAGGCGACCATGTAACAAAGCAATTTGGAACTCTGGAAAGATTACCTCAGATAATCTTTGATGTTCTTCGGTAGCAGCTTTGAGATCGAGTTTTTCTGATTCTTCTACCAAAGGAAAAATAATATAAGCCTGTCTACCTTGGGCAATTTCGCGACGAATTAAATCATAGACTTTTTGACGATCCTTACCCTTTTTTGCCATAGTACTAATTGCCTGTCTACCTGGAGGTAATTCATCGATCTGGCTTACGTCTAAATCGCCATGGAGAGTTAAAGCCAGAGTGCGAGGAATAGGCGTGGCGGTCATGGTTAAGACGTGGGGAGATTTTCCTTTATTTAGTAAACGCGCTCGTTGCTGTACCCCAAAGCGATGCTGTTCGTCGATAACAGCTAGACCAAGCTTGTGAAAGTTAACTGGATCTTGAATTAAGGCATGAGTACCTACTAAAAGAGGCAGTTCACCGTTTTCTAGCTGAGAATGAATTTCTCGCCGTTTAGCGGTTTTGGTTGAACCAGTAAGCAACTCTACAGGCAGATGCAATAGGTTAAACCAAGTAACTAACTTACGGTAGTGTTGTTCGGCTAATACTTCTGTTGGTGCCATTAGTGCAGCTTGATAACCAGACTGAACAGCAGCGAGGATGGCATACACTGCCACAATGGTTTTGCCCGAACCCACATCTCCCTGTACTAGACGATTCATGGGCGTATTAGAAGTACCTAAGTCTTTAAATATCTCGTTAACTACTCTTGCTTGGGCGTTGGTTAGCTTAAAGGGTAATATCTGATTAAATTGTTCGATTAGTTCCCCTTTAGGGGCGAAGCTAGCACTGGATTGATTTTGTCTTAGCTGTTGACGACGTTGCAAAAAGCCTAACTGAAGATAGAAAAATTCATCAAAGACTAATCTGCGTCTGGCGTGGTCAAGTTCTTCGCGGTTTTCGGGAAAATGAATACAGGCGATCGCATTTTTTAATTTAACTAAGCCATACTGGTTACGCAGTTCGCTTGGCAAAGGATCGGGCAACTGGGCAGCAGCAGGTAAAGCAGCAATAATCGACTTTCTAACCGTATCAGCAGGAACACCCTCGGTTAAAGGATATACGGGTAACAATCGACCAATTTTGATTGATTCAATACTTGCCCCTGCGCCATCTAATACCTCAATTTCTGGCTTATCTAGGGTAACTCCATATTTATTCTGTTTAACTATCCCTGAAGCTGCCACAAGCGAACCTACAGGATAGTTTCGCTTATATCTTTCCTGTGAACCACGATGGCTAAATCTTGCACCCATTAAAAAGCGATTGAGCTTAAGTCTACCCGTGGCATCTACTAAGATTAATTCAAAGATAGTTAATTTTTTATTCTTGGGACTGCTAAAGCACTTACAGCTTTTGACCGTACCAATTACGGTTACGGTTTCTCCTGCCTCAAGATTGGCAATTTGTACCTGACGGGCATAGTCAAGATGATCGCGGGGATAATAAAACAATAAATCCCTAACTGTATATAGTCCTAACTTTTCTAGATAATTACTTCTGCGCCCAATGTCAATTACTCTACTCAAAGGCCGATCTAAAGTAATCTCTTGATTAAAATAAGTCTTAGCTTGGGGACTACTCAAGGATGCGGTGCGGGGAACTTTTGGCTGAGGTGGCGTATCTGGAGTTTCAGCGATCGCTTTTTGCTTATAAAGAAAGTTACGAGTACCAATAACTAACTGTTTTCTTTGGGCAGCACTTAAGTTACTATAGCCAGCAAACTTTTGAGCAATATCATGCCACTGCATTTTGTCTCCAGGGGCAATATTCTGAGGCGGTTTGCCCAAGCTAAGACAGAGAAACTCACTAAAGCGATATTGATTGCCAACGATATCTGTATAGCCTCTTTCAGCCTCTACAGACAGTGCTTTTTGCAATCTTACCCAATCTAGACTTTGCTTGCTCATCCTTAATCTTTAAATCGCGATCTATACTTTCCCCAGATTGAATCTCAGTTAAATTAAATTAGGGGAGATTATTTAGTTTAGACGACTGACATCATAACTTTTGCTTTTAGTCGAAGTCAAAGTTCTAAACTAGCCTAGAAAAATAGCTATTTCTTTTATGACCAAAAGTCAAAGTATCGTGCGTGGGGCATTTTTTATCGTTGCTTCAGAATTGAGTTTTGCCCTTAGTGCAGCCATAATTAAGCTGGTATCGGTTTCCTTGCCCAATGAATCAATTGTATTTTTCCGCAATCTATTTGGACTAGCTATCTTAACACCTTTACTGATTAAGGCTGGCGGAAAAATACTCCATACTGACTGCCTGCATCTACATTTAGTTCGTGCTGGTTTTGGCATGGCTGCCATGTATAGCTTTTTTTACTCTTTAGGAAAAATTCCTTTGGGAGATTCAATGCTGATCAAATCAACTATTCCTCTAATTATTCCCTTTGTGTCTTTGATTTGGCTAAAAGAAAATATTACTAGGCGAATAATCATAGCTGGAGTACTAGGATTTATCGGCGTATTCCTAATTTTAAAACCCAACGGGGAAACAGATTGGGCAAGTTTAGTTGCCTTGGGCAGTAGCTTTATGGCTGCGATCGCTTTTGTGACCGTTCGTAAGCTTTCTGCAACCGAACCCACCTTACGTATAGTTGCTTACTTTGCCATTTTTGGGATGTGTATCTCTGCCATTCCTTTGACTTGGGCTTGGCAAACTCCTACCCCAAATGAATATTTAATGTTAATAGGCGTAGGATTAACTACAACTATCGGTCAACTATTACTCACTCGCGGATATCAAAATGCCCCTGCCTCCAGCGTCGGTATCTTTACCTATACCTCCGTACCTTTTGGCACGTTTTTAGGCTGGTTATACTTTGAGGAGATATTAGATATAAATTCCTTGTTCGGCGCAATTTTAATTATTTTGGCTGGCTTTATTATCTTGAGAACAAAAGTAGTGCAAAAACAACTAGAAATTAAAGAAGATGGAATCTGAACACAACAACTTAAAAAATCGTTTTTCGTTTCCTGCTACTTTGACCCCAGATTTAGATGATGGGGGTTATGTAGTTACTTTTCGCGATCTGCCAGAAGCTATTACACAAGGTGATTCTATTGAGATTGCTTTAGAAGCTGCGGATTGTATTGAAGAAGCGATCGTAGCTAGAATTGGCGAGCATTTGGATATACCAAAACCCTCAGATCTTCTTGAGGGGGAATATTTAGTTACGGTACCAATGCAAACAGCATTAAAAGCAGCAGTTGCGATCGCTATGTCTAAGTCTAAAATGAATCAAGTTCAGCTAGCGAATGCTTTTAAGGTTCATGAAAAAGAAGTACGGCGCATTCTCGATCCTCATCACGGGACAAAATTAGCAACTTTGGAAAGAACATTAAACGTTTTAGGCAAAAAGGCAGTTTTATCTGTATGGAGTCATTAAGTTTGATTGTTATAATCCTGAAACTTGTCACTCAGAGCATTTTGCAATCGCAGATTCTCAAAGTAAATTAATAATTCTAAGAGGTTTGTTGTGCTAGAAATTTTCTTGGGAAATTTAAAAGAACTACCAAAACCATTAGGTAAATATCTTGTAGGAATTACGCAGTTAGATTTTACAGATTACAGCAGAAAAAAGGTGTTTACCTTTGAAGAAGATAACGCATTTAGGAAAATTCCTGTAACTATTTTCTATCCAGCCGAAAGAAATGACTATAAACATAGCGCACCTTATTCTTCTCCAGAACTATTAGAGGTTCTGAGTCAAATGACATTTGGACTCTTCTCCAAAAAAGTTGCAGAAATTAAAACCAATTGTTATGAAAATGCAACTATTGCAGCAGATGAAAATAGCTATCCAGTCATTATTTTTAATCATGGTTATGGCAGCTTCGCTATGCAAAGTACAGTACTATGTTCTGATTTAGCTAGCTCTGGATACATAGTCTGTTCTATCAGTCATCCCTATGAATCTTCAGGAGTAAAATATTTAGACGGTAGCGTTATTAAGATGCCTAAA
The DNA here is from genome assembly GCA_965218345.1 of Waterburya sp. Classification (GTDB taxonomy): domain Bacteria; phylum Cyanobacteriota; class Cyanobacteriia; order Cyanobacteriales; family Xenococcaceae; genus Waterburya. Next base: position 412,698 of record CBDCKS010000002.1, on the reverse strand, counting down.
ATAATTCAAGAAAATGTTAGGGGTTGCAGCCTTTTAGAAGAATATCGGCAGCTGCGAAAAGTATTAAAAGCATCTACAAAAGAATATTATTGCGATAGCAAAGCCATGGAAACCGCAACTGAATTTGTGAAGAAATACACCAATTTGAACGATAATTTAAAAATATGGGTGGATGATTCTATTTTTGTAGCCGACAAATTATTCGCTTTAAATGAAGGTGAAACAAAATCTATTTTCAAAAACAAGTTAAAGCTTGATTTAGGTATAGGAATAACAGGTCATTCTTATGGAGGCGCAACTGCTGCTCAAACTTGCTTAAATGACGAGCGGTTTGTAGCTGGAATAAATATTGATGGAGCAACTTGCGGAGATTTTATGTACAAAGATATAAAAAAACCATTTATGCTTTTAGGTACTCATTTGATAAAAAATATTGCCAGAACAACTTATATTTACAACACAAAAGATACGTATATGGCGATTTTAGATGATACTCAACATATAGGTTATTCAGATGCATTATTTATATTAAGACAAGCAAATCTGATAAATCAGATAGGAAAAAGAGAAAAATACGAGTTTCGTGAAATTGTTACTAATTATCATTTAAAGTTTTTTGAAAAATATTTACTGGGAAATCAAGAAATTGAGTTAAAAGACTTAAAATACAATGGCGTTGAAATTAAGCAAAAATTAAGCAATAATTTAACAAGAATATAAAGCAAATATTCAAAAGATATTTATTTCGTCACGTATTTTTACTTTGAGGAAAATAATGCGTTGATCGCCTATCTTGCTTTGAGCAGTGATCGCGAATTTATTGCTAGCTACAGCATCGATCGCCAAATTAAAATCTGGGGAATACCTAATCATAGTTAGATAAAGAATGCAATAGTAGTTCACTAAAGTTATAACAGTTACATAAGTACAAACCTGAACAAATAACTCCAAAAAATAATTTGACTATCACCGTTCATCACTTAAATAACTCGCGATCGCAGCGTATTCTTTGGCTGTTAGAAGAACTCGGTTTAGAATACAAGGTCAAGCGTTACGAGCGCGATTCCGAAACCTTGCTGGCACCTGATTCATTGCGAGAGGTTCATCCACTTGGTAAATCTCCTGTTATTACCGATGGAGATTTAACCTTAGCCGAATCTGGGGCGATTATTGAATATTTAGTCGAACGCTACGGCGACGGACGGTTTGCTCCTGCCCCAGGAACTCCAGATCGCTTACGCTATACTTATTGGCTGCACTATGCAGAAGGATCGGCAATGCCACCATTAGTAATGCAGCTTGTCTTTAACCAAATAGATCAAAAAACACCTTTCTTCTTAAGCCCAATTGCCAAAATTATTACAGGAGAAGTTAAAAAGACATTTATTAAACCTCAAATTACCCAAAATTTAGATTACTTAGAAGCAGAACTTAAAAAGAGTACTTGGTTTGCTAGCGATCAGTTTACCGCAGCCGATATTCAGTTGAGCTTTCCTTTGGAGGCTGCTGCTGCTTATGCCGGTTTAGATGAGAGTCGTCCGCGACTTATGGCTTTTTTAGAGCGTATTCATGCACGATCGGCTTACCAAAAGGCTTTAGAACGAGGCGGTGCTTACGATCTTGGGGAGTTTTAATCGGGCGCGATCGCGCCCGATCAAAAACAAAGAAATACCTGACTAAAGGTGAATAAAGATTGTTGCTAAATCTAGTATGTTTATAAGCAGTCTTTTAATATAAATACAAATTTAACGTCGTGAGCGATAAATCAACTGGGAGAATGCTACTCTCGCACAACTTTAATCTACTTAATAATGAACTTCCTGCTTTTAATCAAGAGGAGTTTGCTCAAATATTTATCGATGGACTAAAAGCAAAAGAGAATATTGCCTGTAGCCTAATAGAAAATCCTCACTGGATTGTAGAAATTCTTTTCCCTACAGAAGAGTTTGAGCCGAAAGAGATTGGGCAGATGTGCGGTGATATTTTGACCAGTAAAAGAAAAAGCCAAAAATCTAAAATTGCTATTGATACTTTAATTCTCGGTGGCAAAAAAACAACTCCTGCTACTAGTATGTCAACCACGTCTCTACAAATAGGAGAATGGGGAGTAGATGTAGTTGAAACAGTACAAGCTGATGTCTTTCTTCAGGAAATAGCCTGGGAACAAATGATTGCTTCTAAACCTAGCGACGGCATTTTTAAAATTGAATTTTTGAAAACTGCTTAGTAAGGAGGGCAAACTAATTTTTGAAAATTTTGTCAAGCTTTATTTCATATTTGCCCACCCTACCTTTTAAAATTATTTCGACTTTGATTTGTACCGAGTTATTAAAATTATGAACACTGCTGTATTTGAACAATTTTTCGATGATTGCGTTGGTAATTGGCAATCCGATCGCACTTATCATTATCTGACTCACAAGGAAATAGAGCGATCGCAAACTACTTTTGAGGTTAAGCCTCTAAGCAACGAGCAAAAATCAAAGGTCTTAGCTGACAATGCTTATGACAAGCTAGACAACCTTGAACAACTCCCTGGGTTTAATCTAGGTTTTTATACCATCTCCGAGAAAGGAGAAGAAGTAAGACAAAACCTTAATCTGATGTTTGTGCCTAAATCGGAAGCTGATGCAATACTGGAGGGAGATTATTTACGCGATCGCGCTTACGAAGAAGCTAGACCGATTGTCTCTCATTTTCGTTTTGATTCCAGCACCAGGGAACTATTAATGACTACCAACTATACCCGCGTAGTTTCGGTTGATTCTATCACTCTGACTAATCCTAAAATGCGGATTCGTAAAATTCTGAATTATGCTAAACCTCTTGCAGGACAACCTTTAGAAAATGTTCTTCTGGTTGGTTTTGGGGTGGAACAAAAAGTCTGAGGCTAGTTTAGTGTTTAGATATCTTTATTTTTTTTGGGAGCGCGTAATATTTTTTTACATATCAATCAGCTCTGAAAAGGTACTCTATGATTAAGTTTGATTAATACTTTAGAAAGTTTGAACTAGTTTTTTGGTCAATGTTCTTAGTTTAAAGCACGAGTATGCAACAATTGTTAATAATATTCTCATTAAGTTTTACAAAACTTGATTAGAACGGTTCTGACAGCATTGTATAAATAGACTGTGAATGGCTACTTTGTTCTTAATAAGTCAGGGTTCTCATTCATTTATCAGTAGGTGTTACGAATCAATTTATGTTTCGTCTAGACACTAGATCAAACACCTTTTTAACAAGCTCTGCACTTAATTAAAACAGTGCATCAATATGAGAGTCAAAATTTCTTCTCAATAATTTTTGATAAGAAGTAGTTTACTCGAAATATTTGTAATTAAATATATGAGCTGGCAGCAACCTTAGTAACTGTAGGGCAGTAAAACATCAAAATAATAATTTTTGATATCTTGCTACTTTGCTTTTGCTAGTAGTTAAATTGCTAGCTTAAAGTTTATTTTCTCTCAATCAAGAAAATAAGCAGTGACCAGTAATAAAGTAAGCAGAGGAGTATTTTTACTCAAAAAAAGCTTTACTTGTCGAGTTTTTATATTTACATAAAGCTCATTCTAAAACGGCTGTATATCAATATTAGTAGTTTAACGAGCAGATTTAACCATGCTTGATAACTCTGGTTTTACATACCGTAAAAAATTAATTCCTAAATTAGGGAGATTTATTAAATGACTTTTGGACCAGCATCCGAATTAGGTGTCGGCTTATTTGAAGATACCGCACCTTTTGAATACGTACCAGGTCGTTCAGAAGAAGAAGTAGAAAGCATTATCCGCGCTGTCTACAGACAGGTACTAGGCAACGCTTACATCATGGAAAGCGAACGAGCAACAGTTCCTGAATCTCAATTTAAACTCGGACAATTGAGCGTGCGGGAATTCGTGCGAGAAATTGGGAAATCTGAAGCTTACTTTTCTCGTTTTTTTGCAACTTGCCCTCGTTATCGCTTTATTGAACTAAACTTTAAACATTTTCTGGGACGTGCGCCCAATGGCTATGATGAAATGAAGGCTCACAGTGCCATTTTAGACGAAGGTGGTTGGGAGGCAGAAATTGATTCTTATCTCGATAGCGATGAATATCAGTCAGCTTATGGAGAAAACTTTGTTCCTTTCTATCGAGGATATAAGAGTCGTCCTGGTCAAACTATGGTGGAATTCACCCATATGTTTGCTTTAGCACGTGGTGCTTCTTCTAGTGACTTTAAAGGCAGTTTGGCAGGGAAAAGTCCTGTACTTAATAAAAACATTATTCAAGGTACGCCTTTAGCGATAGTTCCGCCTTCTGGTGGTGCTGCTGGCGATGGTTGGTCTTTCCGCGAACCTCCTTTATCTGCTCGTACTCGTCAAGGAGTTGGCGCAGGAGCAAACGGCACAGTATATCGCATTGAGGTAACTGGTTATCAGGCTGCTGGAGTCAGAAATCGAGTTGGCAGATTCCCGATTAATAGCGTTTCTAAATTCCGTCGTAGCAATAAGGTTTACTTAGTACCTTATGAGCAGCTTTCTCAAGAATATCAACGTATTCACAAGCAAGGTGGAAAAATAGCCAGTATTACTCCCGTCAACTAGGAAAAGCTGCTGTAAAAGCAAAATTAGAGGACAGGAAAGTTAGAGACTTTTCTGTTCTCAATTAGCAATTTTTAAATTAACAAAAGAATATTTACTTTAGGAGAAACAAGACATGACCGCTGTATTAGATGCACCAGTTGAAATTCGCGCAAATAGCACTGCTGATGACAAAGCGATCGCCATTCGTAACGTATATAAACAAGTTTTGGGCAATCCTCATGTTATGGAGAGTGAGCGTTTAGTAAGTGCAGAATCTCAGTTTTGCGATGGCAACATTAGCTTAAGAGAATTTGTTCGTGCTGTAGCCAAATCAGATTTTTATCGCGCTCGTTACTTTGAAAGCTGTGCGCCATATCGTTTTGTAGAACTTAACTTTAAACATCTTTTAGGACGCGCACCCGCAGATCAGGCAGAACTATCAGAACATATTCAACGTTGTGTAAATGAAGGCTATGAGGCAGAAATAGATTCTTACATCGATAGCGTTGAGTATTCAGAGAAGTTTGGGGAAAATATTGTTCCTTATTACGTAGGAGCAAAAAGTCAAGTAGGTCAAAAGCAAGTTAACTATAATCGCACTTTAACTTTGCTTCAGGGTATTGCTGGGGTAGATAGTGCTAATAAAGGCTCTCGTTTGGTAAACAGCGTTGCTACTAATAGTGCTGTTAAAGCTAAGACACCGACCGTTGGTGGTCGTATGTCTCCTTACCCTGATGCTACTGCCAAACGGTTCAAAATTGTGGTTACAGGTGCCAAATTCGATAGTCCTCGTCGTGTCAGCAACACAGAGTATATCGTCCCAGGCGATCGCATGAGTCCCCAAATCCAGCGCATTCAGCGTACTGGCGCAAAAATCGTCAGCATCACCGAACTCAACTAAACAAACAATTTTATTTAGGAGAAACTTATCATGTCATTTTGGATAACCGATCTTAAGCCAGTTGAACTGCGCGAAAGAGATCCAGATCAAGATTTTAATATTATCATTCGCCAAGCTTACAAACAGGTTTTGGGCAACGCCTATTTATTAGAAGGAGAACGTTTGGAGACGGCTGAATCTCTACTGAGAAATGGAGATCTTACCATCCGTGGTTTCGTCAGAGCGATCGGGCAATCAGAACTATACCGCTCTTTTTTCTTTGAGCAGTGTTCTCAATATCGCTTTATTGAAATGAACTGCAAGCACTTTTTGGGACGTGCGCCTTTAGATCAGGCAGAAATATCTAAGCACGTGCAGATTTATAACAACCTTGGCTATGAAGCTGAAATCGATTCTTACATCGATAGCGAAGAGTACAATAATGCTTATGGCGAAAATATTATTCCCTGTCCTCGCACAGAAAGCAACCAGCGCACCTTGCTAAATGTAGGTTTTAACCGTACCTATGCTTTATACAATGGCTATGCTAGTAGCGACAACATTACCAATAAAGCGACCCTAATTTCTGATTTGGCAGTTAACAAACCTACTCCTATTGTCTTTCCTAAAAGAAGCTCTGGAGGAACTCCTGGTACTAACAATAAGCGTTTTCGCATCAAGGCAACCAAGGCAAGTGTTGGTTCTATAAATCGTTTTAGCAATCAAACTTACAATGTTGATTATGCACAGCTAAACGCCAAAATTAAAAACTTGCATCGTACTGGCGCGAAAATTGTGAGTATCACAGAAATTTAAAATCGCCTAGCGATTAGCTCTAAGCTTTAGGCTCTAAGCCATGATAGTAAATATATTTATTGGGGGGAAAGTAATTTTAATTTATCTCCCCAAAAATTGGAGGAATCTAAGATTATGTCAGGAATGATTACTACTGGGGATACTAATATTAGTGGATATGGTAATCGTACCATTGCCATCGAGGTTACGGGGATGTGTCATCAAGACGTAATGCGTAGCAGCAATTACACCGTTAAAGTTCCCTATAGTCGGATGTCTCAAACCATCCAAAATATTAGTCGTATGGGGGGCAAAGTAGCTAATATTTCTCTGGGAGTATCTGCTGCATCTGCACCTACACCCAGCCAAACACAAGCTTCTGAGCCTGAACCCGAACAGCGTTCTGGCGGTAAGAAAAATCGCAATCAAAATAAATAGTACCCAAACCGATTATCGTTACGATTATTACTTTCTAGCAGCCGTAATTATAATTATGTGCTGCTAGGATAAAATAGCTTTTGGCTTAGTTACGAATAGCTAAAAACCAGCCAAGGGGTAATAGTTGCAGCTAAAGCCTTACTCGCAAGGACTAAAAACTAAAAACAGATTTAATATTCCCGCAGACAATTTCTTTATATTTAAAATCTATGAATATCGACGAATTTGTAGAACGTTCTTTAGGAAAATGGCGATCGCAACGTAGCGCGCACCATTTAGCTTTTCGCCATTTTGAAGAAGTAACTTCTGAGATTGAGATTAAATCTTTGGCTCATAATGACGAGAGAGTTATTGAACTTTGCAAAACTAATCAAGTCGATGCTCATCTGGTTACTAGCCCTTTTTATATGAGTTGGTCGGGACAATCTGATTGGGATGAAGATGAGGTGCTATCAGGTTCAACGGTGCTAGTGCCTGTGCCTGATTTAGAAAACCCTACCCAGGGAAAATTATTGAGAGAACAGGGGTATGCTGAAACCGTTCCAGCGATCGGTTATTATCAGCTTGTAGAAGACGGTTCGTTTATTTTGACTACCAAATACGAAAGAGCAGCAGCAGAAGAAAAAATTTGGTTTGCTACGCCCAATCTAAGACTTCGAGTGTCTTTAATTAAAACAGGTGATGGTAAAGGAGTTACAACCGCTTCTTTCTCTTCTGAGATTCGTTCTTTAAATTTAGATAACTAATTTTTTAATCTTTTTATAATTTTTTGTTTTAACTTACCTATAGAAGACAATGTTGACCAGAGATAACAATTCTACCGAGCAAGATAATGGTTTGCTGCATGAGCTAGCTTGCCTGATGGCAGGAGATTTTTGCAATCGTCAACAGTCTGATGCCGATCCTAAAAACTATGCTCATATTCGGATTTTTTTTCGCCCTTTACCCTGGGAATTTTTTTCAGGGATAGGCTTTTATTCTGAACAGGTCTACGATTACGATCTTTGGAGTCCCTATCGGCAAGGAGTTCACCGCTTAGTGGACAAGGGCGATCGTATTTATATTGAAAATTTCAGCCTCAAGGAAGCAGAGAACTATGCAGGTTCTGGTCATAATCGTGATATTCTCCTGACAATTCCCCCAGATGGTATTGAACGACGTTACAACTGTTCAATGGTGTTTAAAAAGGAGGGAGATTTATTTCGTGGCAGCGTTGAGCCTGGAAACAAATGTTTTATTCACCGCAAAGGCGTAGATACTTATTTAATTAGTGATGTTGAACTAACTGAAACTACTTGGGTTAGCTGGGATCGAGGCATGGATTTAAATACCCACAAGCAAGTTTGGGGTTCAGCCATCGGCTCTTTAAACTTTAAAAAAAGAGCCAGTTTTGCAGCAGAATTGCCATAGTTATCCATCCGTCAAAGCCTAATTATTTTTTAAATAACCAAATCATTTAAATAGCCATATTAAATAAAAAGAAGAGATGATTATATCGGAGCTAACAGCTAGAAGTATGTTGCCACCAGTAGCTAGCAAAAAAATGCAAGCCTGGATCAGAAGCCGTCATCTGATTTGTTCAGGCAACTTTTTTATTTTTGAAACTCTGGAATATTCCACGGTTGAAAGATTTGAAGAATGCGTCAAAGGGTTAGGAGGAACATTTATCTCTGTCGAACCTGTACGTAAAGTTTGGATTGGAAATCATCGTCAGGTGATTTTGCACCAAGCTAAAGCTAGTTTGCATACCCCCCACCATGAATTAAAACAATATTGGATTAAATATGGTGGTTTTTATACCAGGTTTGATGAGCGTTCTTGCTAATAACAACTATACAATTTAAAGAAATTTAACATCATGGTCAGCACTTTTATTAGTCCAGTAATCAGTCGAGCAGCAGAACTTGGAGTTAGCTCCTATGAAGATACAAAACCTGCTGAATTGCGCCTCAATGATTCACCAGAAGCGGTAGAAATAGTAATTCGCGCAGTTTACAGTCAAGTTTTGGGCAATGCCTATGTAATGGAAAGTGAAAGGCTAACCGTTCCCGAATCAAAACTCAAAGAAGGTAGTATTACTGTTCGCGAGTTTGTACGTCAGGTTGCTTTGTCAGAATTATATAAATCTCGCTTTTTTGAAAACTGTCCTCGTTACCGCAGCATAGAACTCAACTTTAAACATTTATTAGGACGCGCTCCTGATAGCTATGCCGAAACCAATGCTCATAGTCAAATTTTAGACCAAGGAGGTTATATAGCAGAAATTAATTTCTACCTTGATAGTGAAGAGTATCAAAATAAATTTGGCGAAAATATTGTTCCCTACTATTGTGGTTATAAAACCCAAACAGGCAAAAATATAGTTGGTTTTACCCATCTTTTTAAACTATTACGAGGTGCTTCTTCTAGTGATAAAAAACTAACTACCAAAGATGAACCACGCTTGACTAGTTCTTTGATAAATAACACTCCTAGTGTTATTGTTCCTCCTTCCAATGTTAATAGCTATGGAGGAGTTACTGACATTAATAAATTGCTGGCAAATGCCCTAAGTCCCAAAAAAGCACCAGCTTCAGTTGAAAAATCAAATAGCAATCAATTTAATTCAGATTCTGCTGCTTCTAAGTCTTATTCTGACCAAGAAAAACAATCTGAACAACAGGAGCAAAAAATCGAACAGCTACGGCGGAAACTAGCAAGTTTAAGCTCTTTTGCTAGTATTGGCGCATCAGAGACTAACAAATGGCAATCTTCAGGAATGTCTGGGGGTAATATTGAAGTTAGTACTTCCGATCGGCAAGCATCGACCAAGAAAACTAAAAGTGAGCAGACTATTGCTGATTTGGAGCAGAAAATAGCAGATGCTCAACGCCTGGCTAATATTGGTGAATCTCGTTTGAATAAATGGCGTAGCCGTGTCTTTTTTTAAAAGGCTTGAGATTGTTTAACCTACTATATACAATCTGAACGGCGATCATCCCGATACTGCCTAAAGCTTGCTAATTAAAAATCAGAGGGCAAGATTTGCATTTGGCAACTTGCTCTTGATTATTAATGGGCAAATTTAATGCTCCAAAAGCAAAAAACAGGTTAATTTTGTTCTACAATACTAACTACAAACCCTAAATAAATTATCGTTATATAGCAATCGAAGTAAAGGTTAAGACTATAATAATATCTCGCGCAAAGACGCAGAGGCGCAAAGAAATTAAGAGATGTCCTAATTAATAATTCGATTGCTATACTAAAAAAATCTAGGTATAAAGCTAATATTAATGTAATTAAAGATAATAGTTAGAAGGCAAAATCCAAGGTTCTGATATTAAACCTGAAATGCAATTTATCAGCAATCAATAATTAATAAAACGGTAGCAAGCATTACGTAAATTGTTATTAAATCTTGGGAATTATAGATTTATCTAGAATGATAATTAAAATAAAACTTGTTTAGGACATACATAATCAAAAAAGCTTTAACTAAACATCGGAGATAAAAAATAGTATGCCACGTAAAAAAAATAAATCTGGTGGTAGAACACCAAAAAAAACTAGTTTTATAGAAAAGTCTCAGGTGGGAATTTCTTTGACTCCTCAAGCTGTTGAAAATTTAAATAAAATTGTCTTGGAGACGGGTTTATCTAAGTCAAAAGTTGTAGAAAGCTTGGTTACAGGAAACTTGGCGATCGCAAGTCAAATAGCAGAACAAACTATTTCTATTGAATCAGACGGTGATGAAACTTCAGAAGCTTCACAAACTAAGATAGAAGTGGTAGAAGGCACTATAAGCAGTGAAAATATACCAAATGCTAATTCGTCTGCAAAGGAAAAAGATGCAGATGAGTCTGCCGTATTGACAGAATTAAAAGAAAAAATTAATGAGCATAAAGCTAGTTTTCAAGCTCTAAAAAAACGCTCTCAAGATCGAGAAGCTTTGATTGAAAAATTACAGGAGCAAATTGCAGAACAAAAAAACATTGAGTCAAAAAAAACTGAAGCCGATAGCAATCTAGACCAACAGCGAATTGAAGAAATTGAACAGTTAAAGCAACAATTAGCACAACAAGAAGCTGATAGTCAAACTGCAAAAGAAGCTAGTGAAGCTAGTATTACGGAGTTAGAACAACAATTATCCGCGCAACAAGATAATGATGCCAACTTGCAAAAGCAAGTAACAGAAAAAGAAGAAGCAATTACTCAACTACAGCAGCAGTTATCAGAAACACAAAATGAAGTTGAGAGTACTAAAAGCGATCGCGATAACATTCAACAGCAAATAGCAGAAAAAGAAGAGGCGATAACTCAACTACAGCAGCAGTTAGCAGAAACACAAAATGAAGTTGAGAGTACTAAAAGCGATCGCGATAACATTCAACAGCAAATAGCAGAAAAAGAAGAGGCGATAACTCAACTACAGCAGCAGTTAGCAGAAACACAAAATGAAGTTGAGAGTACTAAAAGCGATCGCGATAACATTCAACAGCAGGTAGCAGAAAAAGAAGCAGCAGTTACTCAACTACAGCAGCAGTTAAGTGAAACACAAAGTGAAGTCGAGAGTACTAAAAGCGATCGCGATAATATTCAACAGCAGCTACAGGCAGAAATAGATCGCCTGAATACAGAAAATCAAACTAATCAACAACAAATAACTAGTAAGCAAGAACAAATCGACAGTTTAGAACAACAGGGCAAACAGCAAAAAGCTCAAATAGAATCAGGAAATAAAGCAAATCAGGATCTTGAACAAAATCTAGCTGAACAAAAGCAACAAGTAGCAGAATTGAATCAGCAAATATCTTCTAGGGAAGAAAGCCTGAGTCAGATTCAGGAGTTGTTAGAACAAGAAAAAACTACTAAAGAAAAGCAAGTTGCTAGTTTAAGCCAAGAAACAGCTAAAAGCAGCCAGTTAGCGACTGAGATTAATGAACATTTAGCTTTGATAGAACAGCTAAATCAGCAGCTTGGATCACAAAAGGAAAGCTACGCTTTATTGGATCTTAAAGGAAATGAACAAAATAGTTTGATTGAAAGTTTGCGATCGCAACTAGAAGAACAAACATCTTTAGTAGCCAAAAAAGGTGCTTCTAGTACATACAAAACATGGACAATCATCCTTTTAGGAATTCTTTTAACTATTACTTCAATACTTTCAGCTAGGTCTTATTTATCTTTGTGAATGCTACATTTTCAATATTCTAGCTCGATTGACGCTCCTGTAGAAATAGTGTGGCAGTTTCATGAACGACCAGACATATTAAATCTTTTAACTCCTCCTTGGCAACCTGTGACTATAATTCGCCGTGAAGGAGGTTTAGAGATTGGAGCAATTAGCGAGTTTCGCTTATCTTTAGCAGGAATTCCCATACCTTGGATCGCTATTCATACTGAATGTCAGCCACATTCCCTTTTTGTGGATAAACAAACAAAAGGTTTCATGGAGTCTTGGGTGCATCGTCATGAATTTGTCTTGGAAAACGGCAAAACTAAATTGATAGATGCGATCGCCTATGAAATACCTGGAGGCTCGTTAGCAGAGTTGCTTTTAGGTTGGTGGGTAAATGCTCGTCTTCAAGATATGTTTCGCTATCGCCATGAGATAACGAAAGCCCAGTGTGAAAACTGAAAACTATACATCATACTAAATCCGATTGGAAAAAATAGCTTAAATACTAAGTTTGTAGTGAGGAAAAAACTACTTACTATAGCAGTCGAGGTAAAGGTTAAGACGGTAAATAATTATCTCGCGCAGAGACGCAATTCGAGCATTCCCTTGCGCCTGACGGCGACGCGGGGTCTCGAAAAAGACGCAGAGAAATTAAGAGATGTCCTAATCTAGGATTCGATTGCTATACTTACGAGCAATTAAATTTTCTGTCCTAACCAATTAACGTACTGCGATACCCACTACCCACTACTTATACCAATTTTATAAAGTAGCTAGAGAGATAAAGCATTTCTAAAACAATCCCAACTAGCTAAAGAAATAATAACGTCTTGCTCCAAAGAATTTAAGATATGAGCAACTTTTTCTTTAACATCATCTAGATTAATAAACCAAAGCGATCGCAAACGATATTTAATATATTGCCAGACTCTTTCAATTGGATTTACGTGACTGACAATAGGGAGGTTGAAATAATAAAATAACATTCTCTGGTATATTCAATTTCTGAGCCGTGTGAATTGAAGCATTATCTAATTGAACAATATTTATTTTATCTTTGTTTTCTGCTTGAAACTTTTCTAAAAATATTGACATACAATCCATAAATATAATAAATATAGTAGTAATCGTAATGCCATTGTAATGTATGCTGTGGCTTAACCCCTTTTAAAGTTATTTTTTTCCCTGATTCTGTTCTAAAACCAATTCTAGTTTCACGCCACGGCACCAATAGGCTATTTCTCTGTTATCAAGCCTTTTTGCTCTAATATCTTGAACTATTCCTTTAATTCTTTGAGGTAAAAATTTCTGAAACGCTTGCGCTACACCTACAGCTTGTTTTTTATGAGTCGGACGTGGTGTTTTTAATTTACTTTGTAACTCATATCTAACAATTTTGTAGATTGTGGAATAACTTGTTTTTAAATCTTGACAAGCTAAAAGCCACAAATGTATTTCTCGATAACTAATAAATCCTACATGCGGCTAAAGCCTTTGTGGGTCTGATAACTCTTGTTGAAGTTTGGCTACAGTTTCGATATCTATTTTCTTAGGTCTTCCTGTTTTTGGTGGTTCTTTTAAAAGAGACGATAACCCTCCCTGTTTGTATAATTGTAACCAGCGATGAATAGTTGATTCTCCTCGACCGATTATTACTGCTAAATAGTTAATGTTTTCTACTATCTTAATTTTTAGAAGATAGAGACTTTAAACTTTGGCATATCCTAATCCAGTTTTTTGCTGTTTCATCAGCATTTTCAGTTCTTCTGCTGATTCGTGTATTTCTATTTTCGGTACTCCAGACATAGAGCAGTATTTTATCTTTTTATTATTTTACTAAGTCTCTCACTACTTTTTCAAACTGGTATTACTACTCTACCCATAGGCTAATTTTGAAGTTATAAAAGCAGTATCACAATATCTGATAGGCAGTAGAAAATTTGGATGTTTGGCTGGATTAAGCTTGTACGTTATCTCAACTGGGTAACAATACAGAAAACTATTGCTGCTGTAATTCAAAAGCGATTAACTGGCTTGGCGGCAGAAATGGCTTTTCATGCCATGTTGGGCTTATTTCCTGCCATTATTACCGTCTTAACTGCCATCAGTATCTTTGAGGAGTCGGTAGAATCTACTTTAGTAAGCTTTGCTATTCACTTTGCAGGAATTGTTCCCATCCAGATTTGGACTTTAATTTTAGAATTTATTGATAATATCAAATCCGCTGAGAATAAAAGCTGGTTGTCTTTTAGTTCAATAGCTACCGTCTGGATCATTTCTGGGGTAATGAGCGCAGCCATGAATGCCTTGGATCAAATTCATCAGGCTGTACTAGAAACAAGACGCTCTTATGTGCAAACCAAGATTATTGCTGTTTCCTTGACAGTCTTGACAATTATATTTCTAATTATTGCCTGTTTTCTTTTGTGGGTAGGTGATAACTTACTGGAAATAGCGTTACAGCAAAGCTGGGACTCTCTGTTATTAAACACCTGGCAAATTTTCAGCACAATCGTAATTATTGCGATCGCCACAACAACAGCAGGATTAGTCTACCAGATTCAAACACGATTAAGCAGAAAAAAAGAGCAAAAGATTAAAAAAACTGCCATTAGTATTTCTGTAATTGTTGCAGCTATAGCAATTTTATTGGTCTATATTTGCTTTCTGGCGGTAAAAAAATTGATTGTTGACTCTAATTTAGAAACAGCCTTTAGTAATATACTGGTTCATTTGTGGAGAATTCTTGGCTTTCCTATTGCTTTAGGCATAGTTGCGATCGCTTTTAGTTTAATCTATCGTTATGGTGCAAGTATACGCACTAAAAACACGCCAATTTTTCCTGGGGCTATCTTAGCAGCTATTTCTTGGGCGATCGCTTCTCTCGTTTTCCGCTTTTATGTTGCTTATATTGGCTTTTATAGCAAAATTTATGGTGCTGTTGGTACAGCTATAGTCTTAATGCTTTGGCTTTATCTAAGCTCTTTGGTGATGCTCATCGGCGAACAAGTCAATGTTATCATCGGCGAGGCTATGGAAAAAAATAAAAGTTGACGTTACCGCTTGACCCAATTCTATACTGATAGCACTGCGAGTATCCCAAGCAAAGCGATCGGTAGTAGTGTCGGAGATCGCAAATACCTCACAGGCGATCGAGCAATTGCCGCTTTTTAGCTTGGAATTCATCTTCTGTCAGGATACCTTGTTCTTTTAGCTTACCAAGTTTCTCTAAAGTCTGGTAAACATCGGCAGTTTGTTCTCGGTTATTGTCGAGATCACAAACATATGATTTTCCCTGGTTAAAAGCATCCTCATAAGCTTTTTTAAGTTGGTCTTCAATAAAATTGCTGAGATTGCCTGATTTAGCAAAATGCTCGATCGCAACTTGTCCGACAGCATAGGTAGATGCACCAGAAGTAAGCGACATTGAAGCACCACCTAATACTGTACCTATTCCTGGAATAGCTTTAAGAAAACTTGCTCCTAATCTCGCTACGGTAGTACCAGTCAAAGCCGAAACAAATGCTTTACCGTTACTTTTTGAATAATTTACTTCATACAGTTCCGCTAGCTGCTGAAGCATTTCTAATTGAATAGCCGTAACTGCCGCAAAATCAACCAAAGGAATCGGAATTAAGCCACCACCCATCGACCACAGAACATGAGATCTAATGATTGACTGCGCTTTAGATTTTCTATCTGCAAACATACCAAATTCGCCTCAAAATATAGTAATTTATCTGACCATATCATATCGATTTCTTAATGGATGTGATTTAGTTTCAGATGACTTTAAAGCAAACAATACTATATATCAGCCTTGTAGGGTGGGCAGAACATAATTGAGAACGACAAGCGTTTCAGTTAAAGATCTTTGCCCACCAAATCTATATATTAGAAACGATGGAAAACATAGAGCGACCGCCTTGTAGAGTGGGCAGAATATAATTGAGATCGACAAGCGTTTTAGTTAAAGATCTTTGTCCACCAAAACCAGAGTCATAATTCTCAGCCAAATAAGAATCTGAAGTTAAAGCTGCATTCAAATCACCTTCTGCCCTCTGCCTTCAACTCATCAAACCCTGAATACCCTTCCATAAACCCTTACAGGTGAGATAGCTCGTCAAGAACAGTAGTGAGTAGATCGTATTTACCATTAGCTTCCGATTCGGCGGCAGCAAGTAGATAACTGTCAATATCTTGGATGGTGAACTCTGAATTATCTAGCGGTGTTTCATCGATGAACCAGCCGATCCCGTTGGCATTATGGTCGATCGGGATTGTTCTTGCGTTGGGTTTTCCTGAGTCGTCAAAGCCAGTGATGGTAGCTTCCGCTAGTTGTCCTTTGGGCAAGTCAGTTATTTGGAAATCGATGTCTAGTTGAGTCTCTGATTGGAGTAAGTCTGACCAAATATTAGTTGCGGTATTATTTAGTACATTAGTAATTTTAGGTGTTGAATTATGGATCGAGAAGAATTGCTCAGGCTCTACGCTGGGGAAGAGAAGGATTTCACTGGACAAAGTTTCGGGGGCTTTAGCGGGAAAACTATCAGAGGCGGAATTTATCGGGAAGCCGACTTCAGCGAAGCCGAATTCGATGGCGGTTCTTTCAGGGATGTTGACTTGAGCTTTGCCAATTTCCGAAGGGTTCGTATGTTTGAAAGCAGTTTCAAAAACTGTTTTATGGAAGGAATTAGCTTCACCAGTACTAGGTTTGGGCAAGTTGGTTTCAACAGAGTCAACCTTACTAGAGCTATTTTCAGAAACGCTGTCCTTAGTGAGACTAGTTTCTACAAAGTCAATCTCAGTTTTGCTAACTTTAGCGGAGTCAAAAGATTTGATGAAGTCAGTTTCGATGAAGTTATCTTCAATGAAACTATCATGCCCGACGGAAGTATCAGGAGCAGCTAGAAGAGGAGAAGATAAGTTATTAGTATTAATCCAGTTTAAAATTTCATTTAGATCTCTACCTTCAAAAGAAATAGCTACTGACTGGGGATCTTGAGCGACGATATTCCATAATAGCCTTGGGTATTTATTCTTGGGTTTCGCTTCGCTCTACCCAGCTTACAAGGCGATCGCTTTGCTCTTTATTCTTTCTCTCTACCTTTTCGTTAGTCTAAACTACAGTTATTAAGCTAGCAAAGTGGCAAATATGGAAAGTTTATTGATTTTGGCTGGAGGTGGTGTCGTCTCTGGAATTTTAGCTGGACTATTAGGAATAGGCGGAGGATTTTTGATCGTCTCTCTACTGGTGGCGTTAAATTATCCGCCGATTCAAGCCGTTGCCACCAGTAGCTTGGTGATTATCATGAGTTCTACGGCGGGCAGTTTTACCAATTGGCGCATGGGCTACTTAGATCTACGACGAGTATTATATATTGCCATTCCAGCTATTTTATTTGCCCAATTAGGAGTAGAAGTAGCGGTAAAAATACCAAACTATGTTTTATTAACGCTATTTGGCATGTTTTTGCTAACAAACATTTTTCTGATCAAGCTGCGCCAAAATCTTGTAGCCAGAAAAAAGAACTCCAACAAAGTATTTAATCCTACCCTAGCCAAGATTTTTACAGGAAGTATTGCTGGTTTCTTAGCTGGTTTATTAGGAGTTGGTGGTGGAGCAATTATGGTACCTTTACAAATGCTGCTCTTAAATGAAAACATCAAAGTAGCAATTCGGACTAGTTTAGGTGTAATTGTTGCAGCTACAGTTTCTTCTTGTATAAGTTATGCAGCTAAGGGCAATGTTCTGTTTTATGAAGGCATAATTCTCGGCATTGGCGGGATGTTAGGTACTCAGATTGGTACTAGGGTGTTGCCAAAGCTATCCGATTCTTTAGTCAGTAAAATTTTTGTTTTGTTTTTAGCAACTATGGCTATATTTATGTTTTGGAAAGGTTGGAATGCCTATCAAAGTATTTAAATATCAAACAACAGAAACCAAGAAAATTGCTGTTATATTTGTTGATAGATTAAATAAGCGTTCTATATTTTGATGTCAATTACTATTAATAAAAGCAATTTAAAAGTCATAGACGACGAGCTTTCTAAACGTCCTATTGCTCTCGATCCTGGTGGTTATTACGTTATTTACTTAGATCGTGAGGCGGGGTTAATCTGCGCTAAACACTACACCAATTCTATCAACGAACAAGGATTAGCGGTAGATCCCCAAACAGGAGATGTAATTGCTTGTGGAGGCAAAAAAGTTGTTGAGCGTCCCGTAGAAAAGCTGTACACAGGTAGAACCGCTAAAGAACTCTGTGTCGAGGTAGTTGAGAAGCCCCAACCTTGTCCGATCACCATGCTAGATCATGCTGCCTATTTGGGTAGGGAATTTGTTAGGGCTGAATATGCTTTAGTTAATGGTACTGAGTATATTCAGGATTAGTGCCAAAGGAGTAGCTTACTTAGGCAGGTGGGCAACGATATCCTTGAGATACTCATTGTGCTTAAAGATTTCAAACTAAGCATTGCTCACCCAACTCTTACTATTTAAAATTAATATATTTAGAATTAATTGCCCAATCCTACATACCAGTAGTAAGTCGCCATCGGAATAACGGTAGCAACGATCAAAAAGCCAATCACCCAAACGGTTGCACTACCTTGGTCTGTGTCTTCAGCTTTGGTAAATGTACCTTCGATTTGAATTTCGTCTTCAATAGCTGGAGGACCTGGATCTTCTTGACCAGAAAGAACTGCTGTAAGGCGATCGCCTGCATCAATAAAAGCCTGATTGTATTTACTATCTTTGCGAATATTGTAGCCAATAGTATCATCAACAATACTATTAGCTATGTCTGCATTAACAAGCCCCTTAGCAGCTTCTCCAGTGCGAATTGTGGCTTTATTAGTTAAAGTATCCATAACGATTAAGGTTTGATTGGCTTGTGCCTCAGGAGTGGGATACCAAGCTGCAAATATCTCTTTTGCTAGACTATCTACCGTTTCGCCATAGTCCAAGCGACGAACTGCCACCATTCTTACCTCTTGACCTGTCTGGCTAGCTAACTCTTGCAAATCTTTGCTTAATTTACTTTGATTGGCGTTGCTAATAGCATTAGCCGTGTCAACTACCCAAACTCGATCGGCATCAAAATCGGGTAAATCAAATAATCCTGTAGCGATCGCTGGGGCTGCCAAACAGGAAATAGCAAACACAAGCAATATCAAAGAAGCAATTAGGTTTTTTAAGCGTATACCAGCCTGTTTCACCGCTATTAGGTAAGACTTTGTCATGTTTTTCTCAAATAACTACTTATTTTAAGGAATATATTTTAGCTGACAACAAAAATATCTGTTGAATGCCTATATAAATAATAAAGCCCAGAGTTACCCCTAGGCTGTAATAAATTAGTGACCAACGGTCAGAGCAGGCTCCGTCCGTTTAGGGCGGAGTAATCTCTGACTTAAAAGATAAAAACTTTAGTTATCTTTAGTTTTATGCTTTCAATCTAATAAAGATTAAAGACCAGGGATCAGATTTCTAAAGTCACCAATATAGGCAGTAGAAAGCAAGAAATAAGCAAAGAATGCTCCGCCAGCACCACCAATAAAGAAGCCACTACCAAACTCACTCCAACCTTCTTTGGTGGCGAAATCAGCAGTCACATCACCTGTAGTAACCGTTTCAGTTGGTTTGCCACCCATAGCACTAGCATATAGAGACAAACAAAGAGTCAAGATTGCTACTAAACCAATAGATGATAATAAAGCTCCAATGTCGGCACTTTGTGTGTTTCTTAATGGTCCTAAAACTAGAAATGGGCCATAGAGAAAATATCCATGAGCCATACCTACTTCCAAACCACGGCGAAATGGTGCTAACCCATCGCGGTAAGCAGGTAAATTGCGAATCAAGGTTTTACTAAAGTCGGAAGAATTAAGAGGAGTAGCTAAATTGCCGATTTGTGGATCTCCAGCGGGCTGAATTGCATTATATTCGTTCATAAAGATTCAATTTCTCCTAAAAGTTTATGTTTTTACGAATCCTTTAAATAGCATCACTCTATCTTGGTTTAAGTTCGCTTTTTGTTAAGAATCTTTATAACTAAACCTATTGGGGTTAGCCTTGGCAGTAATATCCATGTTGTTAACGTTCTCATCCAAAATAGGAAAGTAAACTATGATTGGCGATTATGCAGCTTCCTGGCTACCTGTGGCTTTGGTACCTTTCGTGGGCATTGTAAGCGCAGCAGTTTCTATGGCTCTTCTCTTCATTTATATTGAAGGCGATGCCCAAACAAAATAATTCTGCAAAACTGATATCTTAAGTAATCTTGCTTTTGCTTATCAAAAGTTAATACTCTGCCTATTTTGGCGGGGTATTTTTTTGAAGTCAAATTATCTAACTGTTATTAATAGCAAAGCGACCGCGATACCAGAAAGAAAAGACGAGCAACAATCTAGTACCCGAATGTCATCCGCCGATTACGCCTCTGAATTTTAATCTTAGCCCAGAGTTAGTCGAGCAATATTTACCAGATTCAAGAGCTGGTCTTTATCGAATTATTTATGAGGGAACTTTAGCTAGCTTAACCCAACCGCCTGCTTTAGAACAAATACGAGTTCGATTTCTGAGCGATAATGCTAAAGAAAAATTTGCACTCGAAGCAGAAGCGACTAAAATAGTCGATCCTGGTTGGCTTCAGTTTGACAAAGAGAAACGACAAAATCTAGTTCCCGATAATCAAGCTGGGGAAATACTTTTAAGAGCCGTAGAAACTGATGAACTACTGATTATCGTTGATACGGAGATAGAATCAACAACAAAACTGCTACAGCCATACACTATAACATCTCTAATGAGCGTGATGGAAAAGCTACAAATTGCTCATCCTTCGACTTATGGCAACATATTTCAAAAATTACAAGACAAGAAACATATTGCCCTCGATCAAAATGGTTTTATCCAATTAACTACAAATGGACAGGAAACTTACCAAGCCATTCGCGAATTAAAACCAATTGTTGCCGATCCTGGCTTTACTCTAGAACTTGAAGAGGCATTGGACACTATCGCATCAGGAGAAAAATCATCTCTTGCCGTATTGCGTGACTTTTGGTTGAGGATCGATCCTCAAGCACGGTATTCTCCTCAAAAAAATTCTCCTACATTAACGTTAGGAGAGCAAATTAAAGCTAATACATCGCTTTTTCTGGAAACTTCTCAACCGCCAGTTGTTACCCATCCTCTCCATTCTGCTACAGAAAGTATTAAAAGAGCGATCGCCCAAAATCAAAATCAGCTAAATGTTATCCTCGCAGAAGATTGGCAGTATTTACCAAATGTCACAAGAGTCTTGCATTTATGGTTTCTCGGACGATTATATGGAATAGATTATGCACCAATTGCCCTTTTAGATCGACTTACTTACGATCGGTCTTTTTGTTGGTTTGTTGGTTTGCGACCAAATGCTATTGTATGGTCGGTGGAATTATATCAACAAGCAATCAAACGTCTAAGTGATAGTGGTATGATTAGCGAAATAGAAAGCTCTATTGACTGGTCTATGTTAGCTCAATTAGCAAATGCTGAGATTTTTGTCGGACTAAGACAGTCAGAGTCAGGCTGTGACGAACATTCCTAAAGATACTATTCATCCGCCAGAAAATGAGTCACAGCAGGTAGTTACAGCACTTGCTGGCGGACTAATTAGCTACATTAGAACAGAAGGAAGCTCTGTTGATTCTGTCAAAAAAAACGCGCCAATACCAATAGCAGCGGAGTCTCAAGCGTGGAGCAATTGCCTAAGAGCAGATTTAACCTGGATTTTAGACGAAACTAATCCACTTTTAGGAAATAAATCTTTAGTTTTTAAATCTATAGCGATCTCTATAGATTTATTAGAACACCTACGTTCTCTAATATCTAGTAGCCTTGATGGTTCATTTTCTCTGCCAGAAGACCCTAAGATAAAATGTTTGCTTTTAAACTACAATCGCTTTACCTAGTTTAAACTTATAATTTTAGCCATTAGAATGTAGGGTGTGTTTCTCGAAGTTCATCAGGCATGATCGAGCAAAAAATAAAAATAGACAAGTTTGGATCTTAATGTTTTTTATTTAGATTTAGAAACAGGGAAAGCCAAAGCTTTCCCCGAACATAAAACTATTAAGACAATTTACTTTTGACTAACGCCTGAATTTTTTTACCATCAGCCTTGCCCTTCAACTTCTGCATGGCAGGACCCATTACTTTGCCCAAATCTTTGAGTGATGTCGCTCCAGAATCAATAACGATCGCATCGATAATAGCTTCTAATTCACTATCGCTTACTTGTTTTGGTAGATAGGTTTCAATAATAGCCAATTCTTGGCTTTCTTTATCTGCTAAGTCGTCTCTTCCTGCATTTGTAAACTGCTCAATAGAATCACGGCGTTGTTTTGCTTGCTGGGAAAGCAATTCTATTTCTTGTTCTGGGGTAAGACTATCTTGACCCTTGGGACGGACTTCAACTTCTTTATCTAAGATTGCTTTTTTGATCCCGCGTACTGTCTGTAAGCGAATCTTATCTTTGGCTTTCATTGCCGTTTTGATGTCTTCTCCAATTTTATCTTTTAGACTCATTTTTTTATCCATTACATCTGAGTCATTTATTATAAAATACTTGTATCGTAATACAAAAGAAATTATCTAACATTTTTAGATTATCTTTAATTATTGAATTATCGGGATTTGCTATCTTTTGTATGCCCAAAAGTCATGAGTATAGCCGTACAAAGTTACGTTAGGATATATTTGGTTATCGGCTCGAAAGTAGCAAGTAGCAAGTAACAAGTAGCAATATTTATAAAACGTCCTAATCTTGATGCGTAATGCTGTATTTATCATTGAGTCAAGTATAAGTTGCGTCCGCAGGGTACATCTATTCGTCTTATCAGAGCAGGCTCATAAAGGCTTTAAATGAACCAAATTGAGCCAAAAAAGCCTGACTAATCATTTAGTCAGGCAGACGAGTGTGAAGTTAAATCAAAGAAGCTTTTAGTATCGCGATCCAGTAAAAATCAAGCTCTTAAACTGATACTGTCTCTTTAGATTGAGAGGTAGCTCTCTCTTGCTTCATGGGAGGTTCGATTTCAAACTGTAGGGAAGATCCTTCGGTGATTAAACGCGCTCCTCTACCTAAGGTAATATAGTTCCAAGCCCATTGAATCATCACAATTAGTTTGTTATCAAACTCAATTAGATAATAAATGTGAGCAAAGATCCAAATAATCCAGGCGACAAAACCAGAGAATCTGGCAAAGTTAAGGTCTACCACAGCTTTATTTTGCCCAATTACTGCCATGCTGCCGAAGTCTTGATACTTGAATTGTCCAACGATTTTACCGACGGTGCGCTTAGTAATTAAATCCGCCACGTATTCCCCCTGCTTCATAGCTACTGGAGCAACTCCTGGTAAAGGGCGATCGCCTTGGTGAGCAAAGTTAGCCAAATCACCAATGACAAAGATATCACCATAGCCTTTCAAGCTCAAGTCAGGTTCAACTATAACTCTGCCTGAGCGATCTAATTCTGCTCCTGTGCTATCGGCTAATACTTTGCCCATAAATGAAGCTCTTACTCCTGCTGCCCAAAGAATAGTATGAGCTTGGATAGTTTTTGTTTCTTCACCCTGACGGAAGGTTACAGAATTATCGGCAATATGAGTGACTAAAGTTTTGGTTTGAACATTTATTCCAAGTTTTTCTAAAGCCTTTTGCGCGTCAGCGGAACATTTTTCGGGGTAGGGAGGTAAAATTCTGTCCATACCTTCAAATAACAATACCTGGGCTTGGGTAGGATCGATATTGCGGAAATCGTTTTTAACTGACTGATGGGCAATTTCAGCGATCGCACCAGCTAATTCAACTCCCGTAGGACCACCACCCACAACTACAAAGGTAAGCAAAGCTTTACGTCTTTCAGGATTTGGCTCTTTTTCTGCTGCTTCAAACGCCATAAAAATACGACGACGCATTTCCAAAGCATCCTCTACGGTTTTCAAGCCAGGAGCATCATTCTGCCACTGATCGTTGCCAAAATAGTGATGGCTGACACCCGTCGCTACAATCAGCGCATCATAGTCTAACTCTTCTCTCTCTTCTAAAAATACTTTCTTTGCTTTTGGATCGATATCTATTACTTTATCTAGCAATACTTGAGTATTTTTATGCTTACTCAAAATTACCCGCAGAGGAGAAGCGATATCAGCAGGAGACAATGTACCTGTAGCTACCTGATATAGAAGTGGTTGAAATAGATGAAAATTACGCTTGTCAATTAGAGTTACTTTGACGGGAGCATTTTTAAGAGATTTTGCTGCATAAAGCCCGCCAAAACCACCGCCAACGATAACAACATGGGGCATTGATGCCTGCTTAGTTTGAGTATTGTTCATAGTAAAGACTTTGAGGATAAAGGATATATCTTTCCTAATAAATTTGTTTAAATTTTGAAAAGTGTTGGAAAATGTAAATTTAATTTGTCCGTAATTATATACCAATATTAACTTTTGTGAAGTGATGTCGGCATAATTTTTGCTTGAAGATTTAAAGTTAATCTATTTTTATTGTCTGAATTAAATATCACTTTGCTGCGAGACTACAAACGCCGATAATATATGGAGTTCGATACATTCATTAATAGCTTTTATTTTTTAAACATGATGTAACAATCAAAACAAAAGTCAAATAAATATTGCCTATATGTACGATAAAAGTGAGTAATCACCTCAAATCATGACGAAACAAATAAAACAAATATAGTTTATTATTTGGGGTTGGGCTTCTACTCGTTGTCACTCAACAAAACTACAGCTTGTTGATTGCGCCTAATGTAAATTAGCTTTAGTGGCGATCGCTTTTAATTTTTTATAGCTAAAGCGATCGCCATCAATACATTCTAAACTTCAGAATTAAGGCTTAGATAGATAGTTGAGCATTCTGATGATAATAGCCAGATTCAATTTCAGCTAATAAACTTGCCCCAGTAGGATTCCAAGAGAGCATTTTTCGGGCTTTAGTTGCCGTAACCCGACTATTAGAACCAAAGGCAAAGTGAGCCATTTCTGCACCCCATTCAGCGATCGCATCATCGAGAGATATCTGTTCTGTTTTTTTCTCTAAACCCAACATTCGACTAATTGCTTCGGCGACTGCTCACGGGGTGACAATGGATTTAAAAAGAAGACAAGACAAGCATTTTAGCCCTCATACCCTGTTGGTAAAAAGGTAGCTTATTGGGAGTAAATATCATTAGCTGTTCGACCCACTCATGGCACATTTGAAAAGCTTCAACCCACAAATTACCATACAAGCCCACCCAATTCGGGCGGTCAACATCCTGGGGAAACCCCAGGATTACGCCCTCAAAAAATTGCTATGTCTTCGATCTTTCCTCAAGTTTTCTTTCAATCGACAGACGTATTCTTTGATGCCTTTAAAGGCAATTGATTGACCTTTTTTGATAGCGCAAGTATAAGCAATTGCTATCAGTAAAATTAAAGATAATAAACGCTCATCTTTACCTTGACATTGCTCTAAATTATAACCACCTGATTTACAGTCACGGAACATAGCTTCAATTCCCATTCGCTTTTTGTAAGCTTTGAGCGTTTGCTTCAAATTAGACAAATTATTAATTAAATACCATCCTTCATTTTTTCTTTTACCACTAGTTATTTTGCTCCAATAGAAAGCCAGATTTACTCTGGACATTCCTGTTTGTTTAGTAAATCTAACTTGTTTTAAATAAAAAGATTTTCCTGGCTTTAATCCTAAAGATATTAATTGCTGGTCTTCTTCTCCTTCTTGTTGAATATATTTATTGCTTTTAGTTCTCAAGACATATTGACGCTAGTTTTTCTATCTGAATTGTTCTATAGCTTTGTAATATCAGTACGGTTATTCTCAGAGTTACATATTGTCTTTGGGTTAATAATTGTGAGATACATTTGTGATAGTATTGTGGCAACATTTTTTAGTTTGGGGTCTTCTTAATTATCTTGACCCCTCTTTTCTACCATTTCGCTGCTACATCCTACTCTCTGTCTTTCTTTTAACTTCTTTGTCACCCCGTGAGGTCGCAATTATCATTTCTTTTGCATAGAATAAAAGCGATTAATTTGCATCTCTAGCTAAGTTATCAATATGGCTAACCAAAACCAGATCAAGCAAGCTGCTGCTAAACTCTATCTCAATTTAGACAATCCCCAGTCCGTAAAAAAACAGCTACAGCGAATCAATCAAGTACAAAAAGAACTGCGCCAGCTAAAAGGCGAAGTCAATAGCAAAATAAAACAAGTAAATCAGCCGATAGACTCTTTTGGTATTGACGAAGCTGCATCGATTGGCTTACATATTTTTGGGCAACATCGTATTGCCAATCAGGTCACTAGACAGGGCAATCAAGCTGAACGTAGAGAAAGAAATCAACAAAATAAAGCTAAACAGCCCTATATTAAAATGCGCGAGCTTATTGATAATTATATCTTTGAAGGCGATCGCCTGAAGTTGATGGCAGAGAATTATTTAAAAGAACATAAATAATCAATCATTATTCGTCGGGCAGAGACTTAGCAAGTCATCAAGTTTTTATCTGCCCAACTTCTGTCTAATTCTACCTACCAGCATATTTAGTTCAGGTAACTTTAACTGGATAGCGATCGCGCCAAAAATAATAATTGCTACCCCACTAGCAACACTCAATTCTATTAATAGCAAAAATAAATTGTCGTTACCAATTGTTCTTTCTAAACCTTGGCTAACTCCATAACTAGCAAATCCCGCCACAGCAGCAGCGACAAATAAACCTAAAATACCTTTTCCCCATGACCATAACGGTAAACCATTTAAGCGACGGTGTAAGATCCAAACAAAAATTACCATTGAGGTAATATTTACCCCTACAGTTGCCATAATCAAACCTGGTGCGCCAAAAGCTGTCACTAAAAAGTAATCTAAAACTGCATTGATAAAAATATTGACAAGGCTAATTTTAAAAGGTGTTTGTCCATCTCCTAAAGCATAAAATACCCTGATCAATACATCTCTACCCATATAAAAAAACATTCCCAAGCCATAAACTACTAGCAAGGAAGCGACAAACTGAGTATTATCTGAGTCAAATTGCCCACGCTCAAACGCCAGCTTCACAATAGGCAGAGAGAGAGACATAAAGATCGCCGTGAAGGGCAACATACTTAGCGCACCAAGGAATACTCCCTGGCGGATTCTGACTTTTAATTCCTGCCAGTTTTCGGGGGCTGCTGCTCTAGAAAAGATAGGATAAAAAGGTACTAAGATGGCATTGGAAATAATGCCTAAAGGAGTAATAAAAATAAAGGTGGCACTCTGAAGTGCTGCTGCTGCCCCTGGTATACCCGATACAAAAAACTGATCTACATTTAGATTTACATACAGCATCCCCGAGGAAAAAGTAGCGGGGATCATAACTTTGAAGACTTCTATTACTCCAGGAATGTTTAAATCAAACCGCAGCTTTAGCGTCCCCATCCCTGCACGCCACTGAACAATTAGCTGTGCCAACCACTGTAAAACTGCTCCACCCAAAGTTGCCCCTGCTAAGACAGTTGCCCCAATCTCAAAGTATTGGGGTGTGTTTAACTGTTCGCCAAATTTTAATAAAGCTGCTGCAACTCCAGCGGCAATTACGGCACTAGAAAACAAAGGACTAATGCTGGGAAGCAAATAACTATTGGCTGCATTGAGTGTACCAAAGCCAATGCCGATCAGCCCTGCCAGTAAAGCCATTGGAGCCATGATTCTTAGCTGAAGAGTAGCTAGCTGTTTGGTTTCTATAGCTAATTCAGGACCTAAAAGATCGATCAAACTGCCCGCCAAGATAATGATTATAATTGTGACCAAGAGCAGGAAAATACTAACAAGAGTTGAAACTGTTTCGACGATGGGTGCAGCTTCGGATCTATCTTTTTTGGCTAATACACTGAGCAACGCACTATGAAAAGGACCATTAATTCCACCGATAAGAACGAAAAGAAAACCTGGGATAGTATAGGCATAGGCATAAGCATTTTTAACTGAGCCAAGACCAAAAGCTGTATTAACCACTATCTCGCGGATAAAGCCAAACAGTTTACTGATCAAAGTAGCGATCGCGACAATTTTGGCAATATTACCAACGCTCGGTGATGATTTTTTATTTGCAGTCACTGGATACAGATATTAGAAATAGAGTTCGATACATTATACGTTTATGAGTCAGCGTTACACCGCCGTAAAACGACGGTGTCTGCGCTGACCGCATTCCGCGGTTAAAGCTTATTTTTGCCTGTAGTCTTTCACTATTCTCATGAGTAAATTAGAACGTCCCTACCTAAAACTAATTGATGTTTTACTAAGCAACCCGCCAGAGCAAGAGATGAATATTCTCAACGCTAATCAAAAATTGGTAGATCAAAAGTTTATTAGCTGTTTAATGTCGGTGGGAGAAAGATTGAGGCGATCTGGCGAAATTCCCCCTGCCGAGCGTCTGATTAATTTGGCAGGGAAATTATTAAAGCTAGAAAATCCCAATTCTACTCCTAATCGACGGCGAGAATGTTTTCAGTTTTTGATGACTCTTTTGCAGCAGGTGTCTAATCAAGTTGCCCCAGGTAAAATTTATACCTTAATTCGCGAAAATCAGGGCAAGCTAGATCGACAATCCACGAATACTTTGAAATACTGGGCAAATGAAACTATTTTATCCGTCAACCCCAAGCAAAAAAGAGCGATCGCTAACGATCTAGTCAACTTAGGAAATTTAATTTCTGCCTATCCCGCGGGGGATAAAGCCAACAACATGGAACTAGCAATTGTTAGCTTTCAAGCTGCTCTTAAAGCCTATCCGCCCACGAATTTTCCCAAAGATTGGGCGATAATTCAGTCAAATCTAGCTAATGCTTGGCGCGATCGCGTTTTAGGCGATCGTCAAGCAAATGTCGAACAGGCACTAGCTACCTATCAACTGGCTTTAGAAGTATTTACTCAAGAAAAATATCCTTATTTATGGGCAAATACTCAGCGTAATTTAGGTATTGCCCATAACTATAGACTTAAAGGAGAACGTTCTCACAATATTGAACAGGCGATTATTTGCTATAAACGAACCTTATTTATCTACACTTTGGCAGAATATCCCCAAGATTGGGCAGGATCTCACAATAATTTAGGGGATGTTTATTCTAAGCGCATCAAAGGCAACAAAGCAGCTAATATCGAAACGGCAATCAATCATTTAGAACAGGCTCTAGAGATATTTACCCTCTCGTCTAATGCTCATCGCTGGGCAATGTTGCAAAATAATTTGGGTAATGCTTTCCAAGCTCGCATCAATGGCGATAAAAGTAGCAATATTGAACGGGCAATTTCTCACTATGGCAACGCTTTATCAATTCATAACTTAGAAAAATTTCCCTACAATTGGGCAATGCTGAATAACAATTTGGGCGGTGCTTATCGTCATCGTCTCCAAGGCAATGCAGCAGAGAATAAACAACAGGCGATCGCCTTTTTAAATAAAGCCGCAATCGTCTACACAAAAGACAAATTCCCTCGCCAGTGGTTAGAAATTCAGCATAATATTCAAAATATTGAAAAGTCACAGATTACTCCGCCCTAAACGGACGGAGCCTGCTGTGACCGTTGGTTATAACCAGCAATTCCGTTACATTTGCTTCACCACCTCAAGAAAGCTATAAGTTGATATTTTTCTGGACTAATTGGCGATCGCCAAAGTAGCTTTAGATGATTAAATCATTGCCATATTTTAGCTAACTCGTAGTCATAAAGATTTATCTTCCCAGTTTGAGTCAGGCTGTGAAACTCTCAAGCTGTCAGCGATTCTTTTAATTGCTCCTGCTAAAGGTACGGCTAAAATCAGACCCAAAACTCCACCTAGTTTAGCCCCTAACAGCAAAGAAATGATAATCCAAACAGGGTTGAGTCCAACCAAACCCCCAAAAATACGGGGTGCAAGAACATTGTCGATCGCCTGGTCGATCGTAGCTGCCACTATTAATACTTCTACTCCTAAACCAACACTCTTAAGACCTGTCAGTAAACTAACGCTGACGATACCCAAAATATCTCCTAGAGGAATTAACACCAAAACTCCAATTGCCAGACCGAATAATAAGCCAAAAGGCACCTTCAGTAATAAGAATGCTGTAGTAATAGCTATGCTCATCAATAAGGCGATCGCAGCTTGACCCATAAAGTAACTTTGAAAACTCTTTTTGAGAGAAGACTGAATACGATCTCTCCAATTGTCGGGCAACCACTGCCAGATTCCCGACCAAAAATTTTCACCATGAAGCAGCAGATAAAAAGTTAAGACTACCGTGACTAATAATTCTAAGCTGCTATCAAATGCTCCAATTAAAAAATTAATTACCTGAGCGGGTAAAGATTCTACTTCTCTGGCAAAACGCTCTTCTAATTGAGCTATTAAAGCACTAACATCAAAGGGAAGATTTTTGTCCATCGCCCAGGTTTCAAAATTTTGCAACTGAACCGATCCAGAGTCGATCCAGCTTGGTAGACGACTGGTAAATTCATTTAGCTGTTGAAGTAGAAGAGGCACTAATGTGAGAGTGATTGCAACCAAAATAATCAATGTCAACAAAAACACGACGGCAACAGCATAACCGCGTTTAAATTTCCACGATATGAGCAGGTTCACAGGATAATTTAAGAGAAAAGCAAATAGTGCTGCTGTCACTATTAAAATCAACGTGGGTCGTAAATACTGGAATACGGGAAATAAAAAATAACCATTGAAGACCACAAAAGAGATCGTCAAACCCCAAAACAACCACCGTGGAAATTTATTCTCGAACATAATTTCGCTTTGATAAGGTAGAACCATTTATACTATCAAAGCTCAGGTTTAGAGCGAACTGCACCTCTAGAGTTTTCTAGGGAAAAGTTACCTGATTATTTTTTGATACGCTTTAATTATAAGAAGCATCAAGAACTTGGCAAAATTTTAGGGTAGGGTCGCCATGCCGTTAGACTTGTCGCGATTAATTTTTAGGCTGATAACCACTTCTGTTACATTTGCTTCACTACCTTAACAGAGCTATAAATAGTAGCCTAAATAGTATTGAATTAAATAAATACTAATGCTTAGGCAAAGAACAAAAATTGGACTATGGGTAGCTGCCTTACTTACGGGTGCAGTAGGAATAGTAAACTTGCTCTCGGCAGTAACACCAAGCTTACCCGAACGAGTAAACTGGTTAGAACAGATCTTTCCCTTTGAAGTTAGGGCAGGAGCGCATCTTTTTGCCACTATTAGCGGTTTTTTTCTCTTGGTCTTGGCAGCTAATTTGTTACGCCGTAAACGCTTGGCTTGGTTGCTGACGATTGGTCTACTGATCGTCTCGATTCTCAGTAACCTAATCAAAGGTTGGGATTATGAGGAAAGCTTGCTCTCTGCTTTATTATTAGGGCAGCTTTTATGGATGGGACGAGTTTTTACCGCCCGTTCGGATCGTCCTTCAATTATTCAAGGGATTCGCGTACTAATTTTTGCCTTAATATTTACCTTGGCATACGGTACTCTGGGTTTCTTCTGGCTAGACCGCCATTACTCGACTACTTTTCGCTTGGGAGGAGCTATAAGGCAAACTCTAGCAATATTTTTTACCAATGATAACTTAGAACTGCAAGCCACTTCACGCTTTGGACGCTTTTTTGTCAATTCAATTTATATTATTGGCGCAGTAACTGTGCTTTATGCTTTATGGATGCTGCTGCGTCCAGTATTGATTCACACAGAAGCAATGCCTGAAGAAAGGCAGCGAGCAAAAGAAATTGTCGCCAGATACGGAAGCTCTTCCTTGGCACGATTTGCTTTACTAGACGATAAATCTTATTACTTTAGTCCTTCTGGTCAGAGCGTCATTGCCTATGTGCCAAAAGGCAGAGGCGCGATCGCTTTAGGAGATCCCATAGGTGCAATAGAAGACCGCAGTGAGGCGATCGCCAGTTTTAAGCAATTCTGCGATCGCAATGACTGGCAACCCGCTTTCTATCAGACTTTACCCGACGACCTGGAACTGTATCAGTCTCTTGGTTTCAAAACTCTCAAAATTGGGGAAGAGGCGATAGTAGATCTTCAGACTTTTACTCTCCAGGGAAAGGCAGGAAAAAGCTTACGTCCAGCAATTAACAAGTTTCAGAAGCTAGGTTATTCAATTCAGTTTTATGCTCCACCGATTGCTGATGATTTGTTACAAGAGTTAAGAGTCATTAGTAATGAGTGGCTGGCACACATGGCGGGTTCAGAGAAAA
Source organism: Waterburya sp. (assembly GCA_965218345.1). Taxonomy (GTDB): domain Bacteria; phylum Cyanobacteriota; class Cyanobacteriia; order Cyanobacteriales; family Xenococcaceae; genus Waterburya. The sequence goes on along the minus strand of CBDCKS010000002.1, from coordinate 380,549 downwards.
AGTTCTCCGTTGGCTGGTTTAATGATGATTATCTCCAGGACTGCGAAATTGCTGTAGTTAATAATTCCCAGGGAAATGCGATCGCCTTCGTTAATATCGTACCTGAGTATCAGCGTAACGAAATTACCATTGACCTAATGCGCCACTTGCCAGAGATAGAAAACGGAACGATGGATTTTTTGTTTCTTTCGCTGTTTGAACACTTCAAGCAACAAGGTTACGACAGCTTTAATTTAGGTTTAGCTGCTCTTTCGGGAGTAGGAGAAACAGCCCAGTCTTCGCGTATGGAAAGGGGAATGCGCTATCTTTATGAACATCTAAATCAATTTTATAATTTTCAGGGATTAAGGACATACAAAGATAAATTTCATCCTCAGTGGAAATCGCGCTATTTAGTTTATCCTCAGTTTGCAGCCCTGCCAGAAATAGTAGTGGCATTGGTCAGAGTAGATTCAGGCGATCGCCTACAGGACTATTTAGGAACGCAGTTTTTAAGTCCCGCTGTTACTAGTGTTTCCAAAAGATTAAGTCGCATTGCACCTATTTTTTTTAGCGTTCTACTTTTTGGTCTTTCTCTTTGGGCGATCGCCCAGCAGTTACGCAAGTATAGTCCAAATGATGTACTTAATAGTCTCAACGCCATTCCCAATCAGTATCTGCTGCTGGCGATCGCTTTAACCACGGTTAATTATCTTTTGCTGACGGGATACGATACCCTGGCAGTAAAATATATTAATCAATCTCTAGCATATAAACGAACTGCTGTGGTGGCAGTTATTAGCTATGGAATTAGCAATAGCGTTGGTTTTGCCCTTCTCAGCGGTAGTGCTATCCGCTATAAATTTTACTCGGCGTGGGGATATTCTGCTATTAAGATTGCTCAGATAATTACCTTTTGTAACCTTAGTTTTTGGCTAGGGTTATTTGCCGTCGGCGGTACTGTGTTTACTCTTACGCCTTTAGAAATACCTAAACAGCTTAATCTGCCGTTTTTGTCGGTGCGTCCTCTTGGGTTTGTTTTCCTGGCAATTATTATTGCTTACTTACTTTGGAGTGGATTGAGCCAAAAGCCTTTGAAAATAAGAAATTGGATACTTCCTCATCTTCCCTTTAAGCTTTCTTTAGCACAGGTAGCTTTAACTTCACTAGATTGGATGTTTGCTGCTGCGGTGCTTTATGTTTTACTACCAGTACCCAAACATTTTTCGTTCTTTGGCTTTTTTGGCATTTATCTTTTGGGTCAAATTGCAGGAATTATTAGTAATGTTCCTGGAGGACTGGGGGTATTTGAAACTATTCTGATTTTGTTACTTTCTCCGCCAATTCCTTCTAGTCAATTATTAGGATCTCTTCTAGCATATCGAGGTATTTACTATTTTCTGCCTTTGGCTGTTTCGATTTTACTGTTGGGATGGTATGAATTGAAGCAGCGATGGAATCGTCAAACGACCAAAACCTAGAAATTGTCATATGTGCGTCACGACAACGACACAGCAAATTATTAACCTAAAAATATTAAAGCTTTTACTTGGACTTAGATAGATAAGATTATGAAAACCCTAATACATCCAAAAGCATTATTCTCCAACATTGTTAAAGCAAAAGTTCATAGTAGCAACGATTTTCTCACTAATAATAATGCTGGCATAGCTCATGAAGTAGGAGTGTTCGCCCATCATCGAGATGCCAAAGTAGCAATTGAAGAACTACAAGAAGCAGGATTTTCCCTCGATGAAATTACTTTAGTTGCTCGTAATGCTTGGCATCATCGCTGGCTGGGAGATTTAACTATTTATAACTATTTTAATCAAGAGTTGTTTGACCAACGGTCAGAGCAGGCTCCGTCGTTTTACGGCGGAGTAATCTCTGACTCAAATCAAATTGCTCGACGTTATTGCCAGAAGTTGTTTCAACAAGGTAAATATCTTTTGTTAGTTACAGAGAAGGAAAATAATCTGAATGCTGGCACAATTATGGGTCGTCGTCGGGGTCATTCAGAAGTTTGGTATTTTTAATCTAAAGAAGTGTCTGGAGATAGCGTTTTCTCTGGCGCATAGTGTTTGGTGGCGAAAAGTTGTGCAACCATCTCTGCACGAGAAGAAACTTTAAGTTTACGGAACATTCGCTTTAAAGCCTGCTTGACTGAATTCTTCGTGATCCAAAGTTCATCACCAATTTCTGCATTTGTTCTTCCCAATGCAACCAATTGGGCAATTTCTAATTCACGGGGCGTTAAAAGATCGATTTGATCAGGTTGGTGCTGGATTGCTGTTGCAGCCCAAACAGACAAATGCAGGCAGACGGCACTGAGATCGGCTAAATTTTGTGTATTAAAGGCTGGCATTGACTTTTCACGGGTACAGCCCACTACACCCACTAATTCACCGCGATTGACAATTGGTCCTGCCATCACGTGCCAATGGTCAGGACGAGGACAAATTGTTGTCCAAGCTTTTGGTGATGTCACCAGTCCTTCATGGACAGGCGCATGGCGTTCGGCTATATAACGCGCCACAGGATTATGTTTAGTAGATAGAGCAACGTTTAGAATTTTTTGAAAATTAGGATCGCTTAAAAGTCGATCAAAGAAAAAGAACGCCGATCGCTTGGCTGCAAAATACTCACCAATTTTTGGTGCTAGGTGCGATCGCAAGTCATTTTCATTCTTTGCCTGATAAATTTCTGCAAATAAAAGCTGCAAGTCAGTCATCGTTTTGTTTTAAAGAGTACCCGATCGGGGACTGGGAGAGGAGGGTTGTTTCCCCTAGTATAAAGGATAGATTTTATGGCAAGTACATTAGGAGAATTGATTCATGAGTAACTCAAAGCACATCATTGGCTTAGTAATATATCCTGGCATGACGGCACTTGATATTGTCGGACCACAGCAAGTTTTTAGCGCACTTCCCAATGTCGAGATTCATCGAATCTGGAAAACCCTAGATGCGATCGCCACCGATGACGGAATGATGATTTTACCCGATACAACCTTTGCTAATTGTCCGCCTTTGGATGTAATCTGTGTCGGCGGTGGCTTAGGGCAAATGGCAGTCGTAGACGATTTAGAAGTGATTGATTTTTTCCGTCGGCAGAGTAATGTAAAATTTATCACATCTGTATGTGGCGGTTCGGAGTTTCTAGCTAAGGCAGGACTACTCCAAGGATATCGGGCAGCGACTCACTGGATGATGCGAGAACAGCTAGCAAAGTATGGAGTCGAGGTTGGAACCGAGCGAGTCGTGGTTGACCGCAATCGCTACACTGGTGGTGGAGTAACCGCAGGGATTGATTTTGCTTTAGTGGTTGCTGCTGCCCTTTGTAGCGAGGAAATTGCCAAAATTACTCAACTTCTAATAGAATACAACCCAGCCCCACCTTTTGATGTGGGTTCGCCAGAGAAAGCGGGATCTGATTTAACGAATAAAGCAATGTTATATGCCACAGAAACACTATTCAAAAGTAAAGAAGGCAGTTTGACATGACTATAAATTTAGAAGGCGATCGCGATCGCACTCCCTTAAACTGGATACAAATCGGCTTGTTCGCAACTTCAGTTATTTTTAACCTCTGCTTGATTGCCCAGCTATTAACGGTTGGGATTGCCTACTTCTACGATCCTGCCTGGTGGAATGTTCATGTTTGGCTGGTACGGGGGTACAGTGGGCTATCATTAATAATACTGGGAGGAACGGCGATCGCGACTTTCTCAGATAGAATTCGTTCTCTTGCTGCCAGTTTACCAGTGCTGCTGGGACTACAATTTTGCAGCATTCATCTTAAGACTCCTTTACACCTAGAGGTACTCCATCCTCTAATTGGATTTACGTTACTCTATGTTTCTTCAAGTCTTGTACATCGCCTATCCCGTGAATTGTTTAACAAGTCAGAATTATTAACAAGTTAAGTATCAAGAAATATTCAGCGATATTTAAGCGATGATCGCCTATCTTAAAACATTGCCCAATATCAAAGCAGATGCGCTCGGCTGTATTGGTTTCTGCTTTGGCGGTCATATTTCTTACATGGCTGCTACCCTACCCGATATCAAAGCTACGGCTTCATTTTACGGTGGTAGCATTACCACTTCTATCTATAGTGAAAATATTCCCACTATTGATCGCACTGCCAAGATTCAAGGTACTGTTTATTTATGCCAATAACTTTTGTCAAAAAAGGCGATCGCTTTCTATTTAATTCAACATTAATCAACCGCTTCCATCTTTATCTATTGCACAGTCTGGTAAAGGTTTAAGTTCTCGCTTTCGACAAGTTTCCCCTTTACATTTACTAAGATCAATCATACGTTTGGCATATTTCTTGATTACTTGAGGTTGAATTACCTTAGCCAAATTTTGTAGTTGATAAGGGTCTTGTCTACTGTCATATAGTTCTTCCTCGCCAGTAATGTATTTGACATAAGTACAGTGGTCAGATCGTAAACCTCTAAAACTAGGAATTAAAGGGGTTGTTTTCCGATTTAATCGATGCTGGAGAAAAAAGACCTGTCGCCAAGAAGTTGGTACAACCGAGTTACGACGAAATAGACTGACAAAAGAGCGACCATCAACAAAATTTGGGATATTCGCCCCTGCTAGTTCGGCAAAGGTAGGTGCCAAATCGACATTACTAACAATCTGATCCATAGTTTTGCCCGCCGGCACATCTGGTCCTCTTACATAAAAAGGTAAGTGAATATCTTCTTCATAGGCTGTCTCTTTTTCGGGAGGTAGGCGATGTTGACCAAGATGAAACCCGTTATCTGAAGTGAAAATGAAATAGGTATTGTCTAACTGACCATTAGCTTTAAGGGTGTCAACCAAGGTCAATAAGCCTTCATCTACTGACTGAAGCGATCTCAATCTTTTTTGATAAAGATCGTCAATCTCATCTTTCTCCTGCTGGCTCAATAAAGGTAAATTACGGATATATTCAGGTTTATCGCTAACGTCTGCTTCATTAAAAGAAGGGGTGCGGGGTTGAAAAGCATTGGGAAATAGCTTGCTGTGACGGGGTGCGGGAATTGCTGGTTGATGGGGGGGAAAATAAGAAATATAGAGAAAAAAGGGTTGTTTGTCTTTAGCTGCTTGGTTGATAAACTTTTGGGCTTTAGCCGTATAGACATCACTAGTATAGTCTTCAGGGCGATCGCCGTATTCGACAAATTTACCATTTTCATTCAAAGTATAGTTAAACCCCACATAACCACTATCGTAGATTGGACTAGCCCATTCATCCCAACCAGGAGGCACATAGTTTTTTGATGCCTGTCGCGGATAGCCGTTAAAGTATTTGCCCAAGTAAGCATTGCGATAACCTTTTTGCTTTAGCCAAGTGGCAATAGTCGATTTTTCTAAACCATGTCGATAAAGGTAAATAAAGCTACCATCTTGCTTTTTATTAGTATAAACTCCTGTATTATGAGCGTATTGTCCACGTAGCATAGTCGCCCTAGAGGGACAACAAAGTGAAATATTAACAAAATAGTTGCTAAAACTAACTCCCCCATCAGCCATGAACGACTTTACCTGGGGCATATAGTCAACCTCAACATTATCTAAATCATCGGTCAAAACAAATAGAATATTGGGCGGATTAGTTACTGGGATGGCTTGTGTTGTCAAGAGTATAACAGCAGTAGATATAAAAAAAATCAAGCTAAGACCAAAACACAGTAAGTATTTAAATTTCAATAACTTGCTCAAATTTTTACTCACTCCACAATTGCAAAGTGCTTTTTAGAACAACCTGAAAAAGACTGCTCATAAAAAACCGAGCTTTTGATTATAGCCAATTAAAAGCTTGGTTTTGGCAAGTTATTGTTTTAAAATTCCGCCTGAAGCTTTGGTGAACTCAAAATTCTTATTGGCAAGATACCAGACAAACTACTGGAAAATCTACATAAAGCTGACACCAATGCGTCATAGACCTGTCACTTGAAATCATTATATTAAAACCAGTGAATAAAAGAAGACAAGGAAATGACTAATAACATTTTGCATAACTGGTGGCAGCAATATCGTGAAGCCGATCGCTCTGGTAAACTACATCAGGAACTGATGACTCTGGTTCATGGTCAGTCTGACACTGCACAGCGACTAGTTGATTTAGAAAAAATCAAACATCCAGGTCAATCTGAAAGTTGGTATTTAGACAAAGTAGTTTATGACCTTAGACGTGAAGCTTAAAAAAGCTCTCTCATTTTTATTAACCAGTAAATTCAAATTTATAGTTTTATTCTTACACACCTATAAATGTCCTATTTAAACTAGTTTTATGGGGCATTTTTTCTATATTCAAGATATATGTTGTTTTTGGTTAGCTTAACCAAAATCTTCTGTAATAGTTAAATTTAAATATATAAAATTAATTACGCTATATTGAAAATTTATGCGCCAGAAAAAGAACAACCAAAAATCTGATTCTACAGCAGTCAGTATCATAAGCTTGGTCGGCTTATTAGTTTTGATGTGGTTGCTAGAGTTATTTAATTGGTCGCTTCCGCAGTTACAGCTTGACAATTACGGAATTCGCCCCAGAGATATTAGTTGGCTGCCAGGAATCATCATTGCCCCTTTGCTTCACGGTTCTTGGGCGCACTTAATTGCTAACACGCCACCATTTATAATTTTTGGTGGCTTAGTTTCGCTCCAAGGCATAAGAATATTCTGGCTAGTTACTGTTATATCCACGTTATTTAGTGGCTTGGGAGTTTGGTTGTTTAGTCCAGAAAATGTAGTTACTGTGGGAGCTTCTGGAGTTATTTTTGGTTATTTGGGTTTTTTATTATTGCGTGGTTTATTCGCTCGCAGTATAGGTGCAATCTTGATTTCTTTAATCGTGGGCTTTGTTTATGGTGGGATGCTCTGGGGCATATTACCATCTAGCCCTAATATATCTTGGCAGGCACATTTGTTTGGGCTTATTGGTGGTGTGTTCGCTGCCAGTTTGGGTCGTAAATGCAGTAGGGTAACTAAGAATTGATTCTCTATCTTTTAATTAGCTTGTTTAATTGACTGGCATTTAAAGAGCGGAGTAAATTGATAGTTAATGGTGGCTTACTTAAGCGTTCAATATAAGATTCTGTCAGATAAAATTTGAATTCATTTTGTTGTGCTAAGTGAGTTTTAAAAAAGGCTACACTAAGAACTTTTAAGTACGAACGAGCTAATGCAGGATCAAAACCCGTTATATTTATAGGCAATTCAAATTCATCTGAATCTCCTTCACTAATAAAGGAAAAATGAGTACTGTTTTTGACCAAAACCAGATATTTATTGTTTTTTGGCAGCCAGGTAAAAGGAACTAGCTGTTCATCTAAAGCAGGAGCAAATATATCTTTATCTCCAGCGATGATCAATAAGGGAGAATCAAGCTGGCTCATTCCTGACTGGCTAAAAACTGGATTAGCCACGGGATTAATAGCGATCGCCGCCACTATTCTTGGATCTCGCAAATTGGTGTTGGGAGCAGAATCAGCTGCACTCTGGCATTGCCAAAATAGCGCGGGATTTAGGTCGATTTGTTCTGGGCTGCCTATTTTTTGACATTCTTTTTGCAGATGTTGCCAGTCCACCTTCGCCCCAGCGATCGCCATTGCCGTATAGCCACCTAGAGATTGACCGATAATCCCGACTCTTTGTAAATCGAGCTTACCTCGCCATGATTCCTCACTTTGGGACTTACGCTCCATCTCATCTAGCAATCGAGTAACGATCTTGGGTTGCTCTATCCATTGATTATCCTTGGGAGGAGTATCTAAACCATTCAAGACTGCGTTTACCCGCCCAGCATTAGTACCAGGAAAATTAACCGCAGCTACCCCAAAGCCATAGTCAGCCAGATGCTCGGCTATGTAGGTAAAGTTTTGCCAATTGGTATTTAGTCCAGGGGCAACAACAACTACAGGGGCAGGTTTGTCGGTAGATTTTGGCAAATAAACTACTCCCTCAATTTGGCGATCGCTATCTGACTTAACAGTTAGATTTTCTTTACGCCACTTCTTTGACCCTGGGTTGCTAAGATCTGCAAAAGTATTTAGATCGAGAGAATTACCAGTTGCTACTCGATTTTTTGCCTCTTGTCCTAATGTTTGGAAAACTTGTTCTGTATCTGCCAAAAGTCTTGTCGCTTCATTGACTGCTTCAAAAATGCGATCGGTATTTAATTTCAGCGTTTTGGTAGTGTAGTGACGGAGAACACTGAGAATTGTTAGCCCGTCGGGTTCAGCAGCAGCTAAAATCAAAGAGGCTCGCAAAGCAGGCTGGCTTACTCTCTCAGGAGAATCTATGATTAAGCCAATTTCTTTGAGCAATTGTTTGCCAATCGGTAAATTGACAAAAGTGCTTGTCGTCACAACGCTGATTTTAAAGCTGCGATTAAGTAAATCTCTTAATTTCGCTAAATCTTCTGGACTAAAGCGATTGGCATAATAAGCAAAACCAGGAGTAATTTTACCTTCTTTGGCAAATACTTCAAGATCGGCAATAGAAATATAAAACTCTCCAAAAACTCCGTAGTCAAAGGCAATGCGTTCGGCACTTACAGCAGGTAAAATCCAGACGGAAGTTAAAAAACTACAGCTAAACAAAGCTATAAAAGAAGCTTGCCAAACTTTTCTTGGCTTTAACCTTATCGAACAAAGAGCAGATAGTTGACTGGCTGCTGGCTTAAATTCTTCTCTTCTCGTTTTGCCCACTAAAAAACTTTGACTTACTGTATTTGACCTACTTTACTTTATTTTTGTCTGTTTGTAAGACCAGTCTATAAATATAAAAAAATCCTGAGCTTAAATCCTAAACGGATAAGGTTTATTTGTCACACTACTTGAGAATGTTTATTAATGCCCCGTCGGCAGCACCTGAGATGGCATTCTTGCCAGTATGACCATTACCTATAATTGCACCTGTCACCGTGTTTGTTGCTGCACCTACAGCACTATCCTGTAGCAAATTTTTGTGAGTTGCATGAACCACAGCACCAGTCGCTGCACCGCTGGCAGCGTTACCAATAGCAGAACCATTGTGCAAGATTTTACCAGAGATGACGTTGCTACCAGCACCCACTCCCAGATCTTGTAAAACATTGGCACTTGCAGGTTTGGTAGCGCATAAAGTGCTAATAGCAAGAATAACGGGTAAGGCTAAGACTTTTATTGTTCTGTTCATGATTTTTCAAAATAATTTAATACTTTACTTTCTATTTTTAGTTTAAGAATTGCCAATGACAAACAAGTGTCACTTATATGTCAATCATCTAGATTTTGCTAGACAATTAAAATTAATCAGCTTTAAAAACTCAAGCAATGGCGATCTCTGCGCTAAATCCAGATTATTAAAGTTGCCAAACTAATTTAAAAAAGAACTGCTCTCAAAAATGTTTATATAAATCGTTAAAATCTAAATAAATTCAAACTGACTATTCAGATGCATATCGATCCAAGCACAGAATCTCCTCAAGACAACTACAAGCTTTTAACCAATCTTGTCGTTCCTCGCCCGATCGCCTGGGAACTTCTCAAAATGCTCACGGTGTAATAAATCTTGCTCCTTACAGTTTCTTTAATGCCGTAGGTAGCGATCCCCTCTACATCATTATAAGTGTTGGGAATAAAGATGATGGCAGCAAAAAGGATACGGCAGCAAATATCATTTCTAGTGGTGAGTTCGTTGTTAATCTAGTAACAGAAGATTTATTAGATGCGATGAATGTTTCTGCTGCTAACTTCCCCACCGAAGAAAGCGAACTTGCAGCAGCAGGTTTAAAATCTGCTGAATCAAAAAGAGTTAAAGCACCGCGAGTGGCAGAAGCTCAAGCAAGTCTAGAATGTATACTCCACAGCCAACAGCCATTAGGAATTTATACACTTATCATCGGTCAGGTTGTCATGTTTCACGTTGACGATCGCCTTTTGGGAGATCGCCTTCATATTGATGGGTTCGCTCCAATCGGTAGGCTTGGTTCTCCATCTTTGTATTGTCGGACAAGCGATCGCTTCGATCTTCCAAGAATTCCATATGAGCAGAGACTTGATTGATTAAAAATAAATTATGGGATCCAAAAAGGTTATTTTTAAGGCGATCGCTTGTTCAGTTCGCAATTCTAGCTGGAAGATGTTCGTTGAGTTTCTTTATTTCGGTAAGATATACGAAATAATTGCAATCAATGATTGTGAGAACTTATGAACTATCGAGGCATAATTACAATTGAGCCTGGGAAACGCAGTGGTAAACCTTGTGTCTGTGGCTTGCGAATTACAGTTTATGAAGTGCTTGAGTACCTAGCTTCCGAAATGACCGAAGCAGAAATTCTCGACGATTTTCCCGATCTGACGCGAGAAGATTTAAAAGCCTGCATTGCTTATGCTGCTGACCGTGAGCGTCGGTTTATGACCACTCCATTCTCTGCATGAAATTACTTTTCGATGAAAACTTGTCGCCCAAGTTACCCAATCGTTTGAGCGATCTGTTTCCAAATTCCCTTCACGTTCGAGATGTGGGCATGAAGGCAACGATCGACTCAGTAGTTTGAAATTATGCAAAAGACAATAATTTGATGATTGTCTCGAAAGATGTAGACATGCACGACCTAAGCTTAGTATTGGGAAATCCTCCGAAAGTTATTTGGCTTCGCTTGGGCAACTATGACAACGTACACTGGTTCTTGTCACTGCGGATCTGTTCAGTTCGAGGTCGATGCCGATATTGATCTTGTTCGCTCGTGTGACTGCTCAATCTGCTTGAAGCGAGGCGCGTTGAATTACCGCGTGCAGAAGGAGAATCTTTGCTTATTAACTCCTTGGGAGAATTTAACACTATATCAGTGGGGTTCTCGGACTGCTGAAGACTATTTCTGCCGTAAGTGCGGGATTCTACCATTTCGTCGTCCAAGCAATCCCTCGCCACAAGAACTTCGTGAAGGTATGAAACCCTTTGATGCTTGGGCTGTGAACGTTCGCTGCCTAGAAAACATTGATTTAGATAATCTTTCAATCAAACGAATCTATGGAAGCCGAATCTAGCTTAGTGTTGGCTAGAAGAAGTGCGCCATATATCGTAGAAATGACACCTCAAAGCGATCGCACCAATAACAAACCAAAATTATTTCCAATCATCCCAGGATTGATTAAAAATTGAAGTGTTAGGAAACTGAGTCGGATTGCCGTCGCGCTTTAATTTGTTTCTCAAGTCCTGTAACTTCTGGTCATTTAAAAAATATCCATCTACTAGTTCATAAGGCAGGATATTTTCATCTAAAGCAAAAGCAGCCGTTGTTCCTGCTGCCGCCCCTGCCGACCATTCTACCGACTGGACTCGATAAGCAGCCGAGGCAATGTGACTCATTGCCATGTTTTTACCCGTCACTAGCAAATTATCTATTTTTTGGGGAACCATTGCTCGTAAGGGAATTTCAAAAGGATAAGCTAGTCCTGCTGCCCGTCTTTCTCCCGTTCTTTCTTTATTCCCTGGTTTTTCTGGAGGGTGTTCTTTCATGCAGGGATGAAAATCGATCGCATAAAAACCAATCCCCACCGAATCAGGATAAATAGTTGCACGCTGACGAGGTTTGACGGCATTGGGAGAGATTTTACCCTCTAACACCTCAAGTCCTTTGACACCTGCTAAGGCTGCTTGTAAACGACGATAGGTATCTGGAGATAAGATTTGACGATAATATTTGTCTTGATAATTAATGCGGGAAATATCGACTTCAGAAATGCTAAAACCATCTGTGTAGCCTGGATCGGCTCGTCCGACAATCCTTCGGCTTTCGCGGATATAAGGATATTTAGACAAGCCGTGAATTGTCCCCATAGGCGAATCGAGTCCAGCAAGATAGCGGTTATTGGGATGAGGTTTTTTAACTCCCGAACCTAATTGAGAATCGGTCGTTCCTTTAATCAGCCAATAGAAGAAGCCGAGGGCATTTTCTTCAGCATGATGCAGGGTTTCGGTACGTAGTCCTCCCTGCCAACCGTTAAGGCTTAATTCCTTTCTAGCTTTAAGCTGTTTACGAGTATAAATTAAATTGTCTTTAGCCGTACCAGGACGATAATCATTACCCCAAGTCCAGTTTTGCATCGATATGTCTCCGTCCATAGGGGAGGTAAAAGTAATACCGCCAAAAGTTTCTGGTTCTCCCGTTTGCGGACTCCAAATACGCCGATAGGTAAAAACTAGATTGAAGTTAGCCAGACGTTCTAGTTCATAACTATAGTAGGGTTCGTATTGAGGATAAAACAAAGGCATAAAATTGTATTGACGTTTTTCCGTCTTTTCCATAGCAAAAGTATCGGTAAAACCTTGGGTGCAGTAAGGATCGCCCGTAACGCTCGAAGAAGAAGGATTGAGATAGGAGCGAGGATCGATTCCCAAGCGATAGGGAACGTCAGTCAAGGCGATAATTTCTCCAGTCTCTGTGGCTTCGATCACATACCAGTCTGCTGGTTGCTTACGGGCGGATTTTTTGGGGATGAAGCGAATAATCTGTTTGTTGAAGCGAGGCGAATCTTTGTAGCGATAAGCATCTTCTATAACACTGGATAGAGGGGTGGTATTAAGGGGAGGTGCGCCGAGGGCGGGACGGCGTTGAATCGCGATCGCATTCTCGATCTGCTTGCTCTTTGCTTGTCCGAGTTCTATCTCTAACTCTTTAATAACCGTGGCGGGAAACCATTTTAGAGTACCGTTTCCTTTTTTGGCAGCATCCTGTAGCTGTTGTTGAAGTATAGTATAAGCGTCTTGTGGTAAAAAACAAGATTCACTGACCCAACAGTTGCCAGGATTGAGCTTGCCATAAAAATCTTTGATGCGCTGTCGCAGTTCTAAATAGCCACGAGGATAAAATAAAAGCGATCGCTGAGTTGCTCTTTCATCTAGTGCTGAAGTTCCTTGAGCCGAAATTTGTCCCCCCAGCCAGTCAGTAATTTCGGTCAAGCAAACGGTTTTTCCTGCTAGTAAGCTTTCATAAGCAGCAGCAGTTCCTGCCAATCCTCCACCAATAATTAAGATCTCGCATTCTACAGTTTGTTCTGGAGTTCTGGTAGGTTGAGCCTGAATAGAGCGAGGTAACAACGCGCCTAAAATTAGTCCCAATAGCAGAAAATACTTAGATTTCATTGTTCGGCGATCGCTCTATATTGTAGATTTAATAGTTTTGCTGTTCAAGATTACAGAATTGCTCAACGAACTAGTTTAGGATCTAACGTAGAGATCAATATAAACAAATATCAGGAATGAGTTTACTACTTTATATACTTTTGGGGGCTTTCGCTGGAGCTTTAAGCGGGTTGATTGGAATTGGCGGAGGTGTAATTATCGTTCCTTCTTTAATTTTTTTATTTGGATTTTCCCAGCAAGATGCACAAGGAACGACTTTGGGGCTGTTAGTTCCGCCAATTGGAATTTTGGCAGCGTGGACTTACTATCAACAAGGATATGTAAATTTAAAAGTAGCAGCTTTAATTTGCCTTGGTTTTGTTTTAGGAGGCTTGTTGGGAGCAAAATTGGCAATTAATTTACCTAGCAACATTTTAGAAAAAGTTTTTGGTATTGCATTGCTACTGGTTGCTTTAAAAATGATTTTTAGCAATCCTACTAGTGGAAGTTAATATTCAAAATGCTATTTCGAGTAAATCGGCAATTTACATTTTAAGCTCTTTGACTACCCTTGAGCGATCGCCTTATTATTGGTAAATACTGCCAAAATACTACCGCACCAACAATACAGCATATTCCTTCAATCAGCATCGTTGATGGCGCACCGATATAAATGTGCCAGAACACCAGCAAACAAGTTACCACAGGGGAGCATAACTGTATCTGAGGCGATAGTATATATTCCCATAACTCTACCTCGCTTGTCTTCATCGGTGATACTTAAAATCATCGTATTGCTGGTAGCATTCTCGATAATTAAGAACAAGCCAATGAAAGCCACTGCAATAAAGGATAGCCACATTACTTTTGATTGCGAAAAAATAATCAACACCACGCCTAACATTGCAGCCGAGATGCCAAACAATCTTTCCAAACCGACTGTTCCTGGACGCAGACTCAAATAAACAGCACCGATTAATGCCCCTACTGCCGAAACTGTCATCATAGAACCAAAGGTACTAGAATCACCGCCGAGAATTTCTTTAGCAAAGATGGGAATCAAAGCAATTAAAGGTGTACCCATGAAGTTGACTAAAGCCAACAAACATAAAATAGAAAAAATTGATGTAGAGTTAAAGACATAGCGAAAACCTACCTTCAAGTCTGGCTGAGAGATTTGTTTGGCAAGAGAATCAAACGATTTTTGCCGAATCTTCATGGCTAGAAGAGATGCCAAAATTGCGATATAGCTAATACCATCGACTAAAAAACATATTCCCGTACCAAATCTAGATATAATTACACCTGCGATCGCAGGACCAATTAACCGCGCCAATCCTAAAAGCGAAGCATTAAGAGCGATCGCATTATCTAAATCTGCTTTATTGTCTACCATTTCTGGCTGAAAATCCTGGCGAGTCGGCACATCTAAGGCGTTGATAAGACCCTGGATAAAGCTAAGAATAATCAAATATTTAAGGTCGAGAGTATTAGTCAAAGCCAAAGCTGCTAGTATGAAAGACTGCACCATCGAAATCGTCTGGGTTATCAGTAAAATTTGACGGTCATTCCAGCGATCTACATAAGATCCAGCCAGCGGTGCTAACATAGCAGGACTTTGACTTAAGAAACCAAATACTCCCAATAGCAAAGGTGAGTTAGTCAGATGATAAACTTCCCAAATAGCAGCTACGCTGTTGATCCAAGTTCCAATTAAAGACGTTCCTTGTCCGAAAAAGAAAAGACGATAATTCCTAGAACTAAGAGCGCGTAATTTAGATGTAAGCTGAGGGACTTTCATGCTTTTGCTTAATTGTATTTTGATGCTATTGTTAGATTATCAATCAAGCAACGGCAAGAGAAAATCGAAAAGTACTTCCTTGACCCAGTTGGCTCTCAACTTCTATTTGACCACCCTGTAGTTCTACTAAACGACGAGAAATAGCCAAACCAATCCCACTTCCTCGGCTATGGCGTTGCGAAGCACGCGATGCTGAGGCATCGTCAGTCGTCGCCAGACGACAATCTGGGCTAACGCCCTGTCCGCCAGGCTTATCGCTTGCTAGACCAGAACGCCAAAAACGCTCAAATACATGGGGTAAATCTTCAGGGGCAATTCCTTGTCCTGTATCACTTACAGCTAGCCATACTCGGTTTGACTTTTGCCAAACTCGCAAAGTAATTGTGCCTTTGTCTGTATAGGATACGGCATTACCTAGTAAGTTGATTAAAACCTGCTCCAAACGGTCTAAATCAGCTAAAACTAAGGGTAGATTAGTTGGATATTTTAAATCAATTGTCAATTCATCCAATAACTGACCCTCAAACTTTTTCACTAAGGTAGATAACAAAGGATACAGCTTAACAGGTGCCAAATGAATAGATAAATATCCTGCCTCGGCTTTAGATAGTTCCTGTAAATCATTAACCAATCGCTGCAACCGTCTAGTTTCCTTCATTAGTCGCTCGTAAACTTCTGGAGTGGCTTCAATATTACTGGCGGTAATTCCTTCTAAATAGCCGTAAATTATAGTTAGTGGAGTTCGCAATTCGTGAGTGAGATCGCTGACCAATTCTCGACGACGTTGTTCTATTCCCTCAATGCTGCTAGCCATATTGTTAAAGCTAGCACTGAGTCGATTTAACTCTGGTATATCGCTAGGAGGCAATCTTTCACTTAGCTTACCCCTAGCAAACTGCTGCGTCACTCGTTCAATTCTCAGCATCGGTCTGGTGATACGACGAGTAACCCAAATGCTTAACACTCCTGCCGTTGTCGCACCGATGATTACTGACCATAGAGTGCTACTGTGCCAAGCACTGTTAAAACCCTCAATAACATCAGCACGGGAGTCTTTAAAATCGAATCCCTCATTCTCAATTCTTTCTATGTGTCGTGCAAACAAAATTGGCGAGGCAGTTTTGCCGACAATCACCAGAAAACTAACTGCCACGATCATTACTATTAGATGAGAAAAAAACAAGCGCGTCGCCAAAGACAGGGACTTGCGCCTCAGAGAATTAACTATTTTAAATTTGCTTCTATTGTCAGACAAAATAAACTTCTTGTAGGAATATGTATTTTAAATATTAATAGCTAGAACAACTATAATTCACTCTTACCTTTTACAAAGATGGTTAGGAATAATTTGTGCAAGAAGTCTATTTAGCTTTTTCGTCTTCAAATTTATATCCTACTCCCAATACCGTCGTAACAAATTGAGGATGAGCCGTATCAGGCTCAATTTTCTTGCGTAATCTGGCTACATGAGTATCTACTACGCGCTCATCTCCATAAAAGTCGTCTCCCCACAGACGATCGATTAGCTGAGTGCGATTCCAAACGCGGTTAGGTTGACTAGCAAAAGTATTAAGTAAATCAAATTCAATTGTAGTTAAATTTAGCTGCTGCTCTTTACCGTCATCAATTTTAAAAGCGGTGCGCTGGGTTTCATTAACTATAAAATGCTGAGTACAGTGTTGTAGATCTTCTGTATCAATGTTTCGGAGGCTGCGTCTGAGTAAAGCACGAATCCTCGCTATTAACTCTGGCGCACTAAAGGGTTTAACTAGATAATCGTCCGCCCCTGTAGATAAGCCTACTACTCGATCTATTTCTTCTCCCTTTGCCGTTAACATAAGGATAAAAGGATCTTTGCCGGCGGTTTGACGGCGAATGCGGGTACATACTTCCAGTCCATTCAAGCCTGGCATCATCAAATCCAGAATAATTACGTCTGGCTGCTGCTCTTTAAATGCTTCTAAGGCTGCTATCCCATCGCGACAGTGGGAGCAATCAAATCCCTCTTTTTCTAGATTGATAGTAATTAAACGAGCAATTTCTGTCTCATCTTCGACAATTAATACTTTATGAGTCATTGGCGATCGCTCTTCTTGCTTTATGATCGAATACTATGACAAGCAGGATTATTCTATCAAAATATTTGTTTTGTCAAGAGGGTTACATCGCCGTCACATTTGCGCCATACCACTATGCTAAATTTTAGATATTAATTTGTATAGAAAAATACGGTAACTTTTGCTTAGATACTCTAAACAATGGAATCAATACTAACTGATGCTTTGGAAGCATTTAATGAATACAGTGGTTGGATTGTCTGGAATTTATTTTTAGCCTTTATTCCTTTATTTCTCAGCTTTTGGTTGTTTCTTAGGCGTACTAAAAAGCGATCTCTACTTTGGTGGATTGCTTTTGTTGCCTTTATTTCGTTCTTACCCAATGCCTCATATTTATTAACTGATATTATTCATTTAATCGCCGCAATCCGAGCAGACTATTCTATTTGGATTACCACCTTGATTTTTATTCCTTTACATATATTAGCGATCGCCCTTGGTTGGGAAGCTTATGTAGTTTCTCTTATTAATCAAGGTTTTTATCTCAAAAAACAGGGTGCTGGTAAATTTATTTTCAGCAGCGAATTAATGACTCATGCTCTAAGTGCGGTTGGCATTTTCATGGGTAGGTTTCGCCGTTTTAATAGCTGGGATTTGGTTACTAAACCAAACATTTTGCTGGTTTCAACAGTAGATGATTTGACTACCAAAAAGCCTTTGGTAGTCATAGCGATTACCTTTATTGTTTTGACTATTCTTTATTGGTTAACCAAACAAGTTACTTTGGGAACTATATTAAGAATAAAGCAGTTTTTATATAGTATAGATTCTCAAAATAAGCCAAAATAAAAAAAGTAAGTAAATTTATCGCAAATCTCGATCGCTATCGGGAAATAGAAAGGTAATAATTAATAAAGCCAATAAAATAGGTAAAGGTAAAAAGATTAAGAAAAAGAAAGGTAAGAACATAGCTTGTGACTCACATTATTGATTGGTTTAAATAAAAGTTGAATTTATAAAATTGATAAACTATGCTGATTTATAAATTTGTCCTAGTTTAAAAAATTGATTGATGCGGTTTATCCTGGCGAGCTAATTTTGTTTCGGATTTAAATACAATAAAAAGTTGATGTGTCGTTGATGTGTCAGTGGAATAGCAAAACAATGAAATGATTTAAAAGCGATTGCCCGATCTTTGTTATCATCAACGGATATCTGGATATCTACAGATAAAAATAGGTTTATGAATCAAAAAAGACCGCCTTCACTGGTAGATAAGCTAACTCAAGGTGCGCCGTTAGCAGTCTTACTGGTGCTGTCTCTTTTGATTTTGTATCAACTGCGATCAGTTTTGGAGTTAATTGCGATCGCCATTTTACTTTCGCTAATTTTACAAACCCTGTTGCATCAGCTAGAAAAACTGATTAAGCTACGTTGGTTAGCGGTTTTGGTTTTAGTTATTGTTATTCTCGGCTTAACTATACTCTTGCCTATTGTGATCTTGCCCGATATTTTAAATGAGTTTCAAAAACTTACTTCTAAGCTACCAGAATATTTAAGCAGTTTGACCAAAGAGTCTCAGAATCTTCATGCTAGATATAGTTTTATTCCCGATATCTCCCAAGAGATTACCAAACTAAATAATTTTCTCTATGGTCTTTTAAAATCGTTTCCTGTTCTATTAGAAAAAGCTTTCGGAATCACTATAGAAGCTTTTGCGATCGTTATTTTGGCTCTTTATATTACATATGACTCTGGCTTTTTTACTGAAGGCTTATTACGCTTGACTCCTCGTCGTCATCATCAACAACTGAGACATATTCTCAAAACTATGAGATTGCGGCTTCAAGGCTGGATGAGCGGTACTTTTCTAGCAATGCTGTTTCTGGGTGTGGGAGTAGGCATCGGACTTTGGCTGCTGGGTATTCCTTTGTCTTTTCCTTTTGCCATCATTGCCGCTTTATTTGAGGTAATTCCCATTATTGGCAGTTTTGTCGGCGGTTTTTTACCTGCCTTAGTAGCTTTGACTATCTCACCGCTAAAGCTTATATTAGTGCTGGTTTTATTTTTACTTCTCAACCAGATCGACACGCATATTTTTCAACCTATTGTAGTTGGACAACAGGTTAACTTACATCCAATTACCGTTATTATTGCCGTTTTAGTTATGAGCGAACTGCTAGGAATTATTGGCTTGATCTTTGCTATTCCTGCTGCGGTAGTAATTACAACCCTATTTGCTGAATTTACCGCCAAGCCAAGTCTTTCAGAATCTGCTTTAGTTGAGTCTTCAGAATCATAATAATACCTTTCTTTAATATGAATCAA
Organism: Waterburya sp.; assembly: GCA_965218345.1. Taxonomy (GTDB): domain Bacteria; phylum Cyanobacteriota; class Cyanobacteriia; order Cyanobacteriales; family Xenococcaceae; genus Waterburya. The sequence goes on along the minus strand of CBDCKS010000002.1, from coordinate 361,269 downwards.
CAGTTAGGACAGACGCGAGCAGTTTTTAAACGATGATCATTAATTAGAGAATTTCCAACAGATGATCGCGTGTGTATACCACTCTAGGATGTCTCAAGTTGCCTTTATTCCAAACTAGATAAAGATTGTTACGAGGATAAAATTCTGTCTGATGTAAAAGACAAAGATTGCCAGTCTGTAGCTTTTGTTCACACAGATATTTAGGCAAGACAGTATAACCTTGACCAAGAGATACCAGCGATCGCACTATTCTTAGATCAGCAACAGTCACCGTCGCCTGAATATCTAGTTGAATTTGAAACACCTCGGCAAAATATTGACGAATCAAAGGTAAGTCCTCATCGTAGGCAATCAAAGGCAAACTTAATAATTGTCGTGGATCGAATGGTTGAATTAAATGCTGTTTTTCCCAATCAGTAGCTGCAACTAAAATCAAAGTTTCCTGCTCAATTTCAGCATAATCTAAAGCTTTACTTTGAGGTTGAGATGCTGTAATTGCCAGATCTACTGTGCCATCATCCAGTAGTTGATAAATGCGTTCTTTTCCACCTAAATGAATTCTGACTTTAAGATCGTGAGCCAGCAAAGAGGCGATCGCGGGTAATACTTTAGCATCTAGAAACTCGGCTGGAGTTGCTAAATGAATCGTACCTGCAACCGAACCAATACGCGATCGCACTGCATTAAACTTAGTTTCGATCTGTTCTAAATGAGGGGCAATCGATCTGGCTAAATCATCGGCGATCGCAGTAGGTTTTATTCCTCTAGCATGGCGGACAAACAGCTTCTTCTCCATTAACGCTTCTAAGGATTTGATATGTGCTGATGCTGCTGGCTGGGTTAAGTGCAGGCGATCGGCTGCTTTGGTAATTGAACCAGTACGATAGGCTTCAAGAAAAGTACGTAGCTGGGGTAGATAACTCACAAGCTATAAAAATAATTATGGCTGATAGTAATAACTATAAGTACTCTTTTCGCTAAACCTTGGTTACGGTAAAGAAAAGTAAAGCATTATTGGACTTATAAAACTATGAATTCTCTCAAAATATTGATTATCGTCACTTCTCACGCCGTAATGGGGAATACGGTTGAACCTACTGGCTTATGGCTAGAAGAATTAACCACGCCTTATTATGCTTTTGTCGATGCGGGTACATCTGTAACAATAGCCTCTATCCAAGGTGGAGCTATTCCTATTGCTCCTGAGAGTAAGAAGCCTTTGGGAGAAAATGCCGATAGTGTCGATCGGTTTTTACAGGACAAATCTGCCATAGCTGCAACTAATGATACTCCTGCGATTAAAGATATCAATCCTAGTCAATATGATGCAGTCTTTTTACCAGGGGGACACGGTACGATGTGGGATTTGCCTAATAGTGAACCATTAGCAAAGCTTGTTTCCCAAGTTTATGCCCAAGATAAGCTAGTCGCTGCGGTGTGTCATGGTGTTGCGGGTTTAACTGGGGCGACAAAACCTGATGGTAGTCCTTTGGTTAACGGGCTACAAATTAGTTCTTTTACCAATGCAGAAGAGGATGCTGTCGGGCTTTCTAATACCGTACCTTTTATGCTGGAAACTAAGCTACGAGAATTAGGGGGAAATTTCCAGAGTGCTAAGAATTTTCAACCTTTTGCAATCCAAAGCAGCAACCTAATTACTGGTCAAAATCCAGCCTCTTCTGGACTAGTAGCACATAAGCTTTTAGAAGCTCTACAAGTTAAAGTTCCAGTGCAGAAATAGACAGGAATCTGAACCGCCAGAATGTCTCGAAATTAGCATTTTTACTCTTGGCTGGACTGCTAATGATGGCAAGTAATGATGTGAAACATTAAAAATTTTACAACTTAGGAGAATATTAGAATGGATTTACATCTTGGCAATAAACTTGCCCTGGTTACTGGATCGACCCAGGGCATTGGTAAAGAAGTCGCATCTCAATTACTACGTGAGGGAGCAACTGTTATTATTAACGGTCGCTCTCAAGATCGGGTCGATGCAGCGATCGATGAACTAGGCGATCGCGGCGAAATTTATGGAGTCGTGGCAGATATTGCTACGGTAACAGGTGCTGAACAGTTAGCTAGTGCCGTTACTGACATTGGTTCTGTCGATATTTTGGTAAACAATGTGGGATTTTTCGAGTTTAAGCCTTTCTTCAATCTGACAGATGATGATTGGTCAAAGTTATTCGAGCTTAACGTGATGAGTGGTGTACGGCTAACTCGTGCTTTGATGCCAGGAATGCTCAAACGCAATTGGGGCAGAATTGTCTTCATTGCCAGCGAAGCGGGGGTTAAACCAAACCCAGAAATGATTCACTACTCAGTCACCAAAACCACCCAGATTGCTTTAGCCCGTGGGTTAGCAGAAATGACCAAAGGTACAGGGGTCACGGTCAATTCAGCCCTCGTTGCTCCAACCTGGACTGAAGGGGTGAAAATATTTCTAGATAAAATTGCTCAATCTTCTGGCACAACAGTTGAGGCAATGAAAACGGATTACTTCAAGGCTGATGGGGTTACATCTTTGTTGCAACGATTTGCTACCGTCAATGAAATTGCCGATTTAGTTGTTTTTCTCTGCTCTGAAAATGCCTCTGCCATTAATGGGGCAGCACAGCGTGTCGATGGTGGCATCATTCGATCTATATAAATTATAGACACAATAGAAATCGAAATATAGCAATCAGGAATTGATTGCTATACTAAGTCAAGCTTATCTAATATGAAATACAAAAGATAAACTTCTTCAACATAATTTTGCATATTTTCAGCGTGGATTTTATCTAATACTTCGATATCATCTGCTCTAGCTTGGCGAATTATATACCGTTTAGAATTATCGCACTGATTGTTTACGCTCATCTGCTGAGTATAAATATATTTGATTTAATTAAACTGAAAACAGAAGATAGAATACACACTTTACGAATAAATGAACTAAGCTAAATAGCCTAAAATCATACCTGCTAACAAAATAAAACCTAACCAAACATTTTGTTTTAAAACTTTGCCATAAACAGAACGAGGTATATTCGGCTGACGCAGTTTGAGATACTGCCACGTCCAACCAGCAAAAGCTAAAGCTAGACTTACCCAGAAAGCCAAACTCAAAGCTAGCATCAAGCCTAAGTAAGCCAACAAACCTACTGTAATAGCATAAAAAATAGCGATCGCGCCTGGGGTATATTTACCAAAAAAGATAGCACTAGAATTGATGCCAACTTTTAAATCATCTTCTCGATCGGATAGGGCATAACCCGTATCAAAACCCATCGTCCAGGCTACGGTTGCACCCCAAAGTAACCAGGTAGCAGGTTCAATAGTTGCCGTAACAGCAGTCCAGCTAATTAACACGGCAAAACCCCAAGCTAAGGATAAAACTAGCTGAGGCAGAGGAAACACACGCTTTGCCAAAGGATAGAAAATAATCAAAGGAACAGCAGCTACACAGAGAATAAAGCTGAGAGGATTGAGATAAATGGCTAGTATGGCAGCGCAGATTAAAGCAATCAGAAAAATAGCAATTCCCACTTTGACTGACAGGGCGCGGGATGCTAAAGGGCGAGATTTTGTTCTAGCTACCTGGGGGTCAATATTTTTATCCCAGAGATCGTTAACTACACACCCTGCTGCACTAGTGGCTAAAGTACCTAAAATTATTACGCCCACCAAAGGAAAAGGAGGTGTTCCTTTAGCAGCCAAAAACACAGCCCACAGGGCAGGAATCATCAAAATTAGTCTTCCTGCTGGTTTATCCCAACGCAAGAGACGTATTACCTTCTGCCAAGTTGGTTCGCTCTTAATTTGATCCTGAGTCATATGTTTCTCAGTTCGGATTACGAGAATTGGACGGTTCAGATAGCTCTAAGCGATCGCCATTGACAACCAAATTCTGTTCAATAAACTTTCGACAGCGATTGTTTTCATCAGCTACAACCACCTTTGCTTGATGTCCACCACTCATAACCTTAGCGCGATCGCAATATTCATAGGCAATAATAATCAAGAGATCTCCAGGTTTACATAGCAAAGCTGCACCACCATTAGGGCAGATTTCTCCTGTACCTGCTTCTCCTGAGATCGCATAGGTAGACCAGCGTTTACCATTGTCTAGGTTAATTACATCTACTTCTTCTAAAGGCAGGATGCCGACTTTATCCATTAAGTCTCGATCGATAGTGATACTGCCAACATAATTTACATTAGCTTCGGTAACCCTGACGCGATGAAGCTTGCCGTGCATTAACTTAATTTGAGTCATCAATCTCCTTTTAACCCGCTGTTTTTATCATAGACTGCAAAGCCAGATTAGAAAGTTATCCACAGATATTTTTTAAACCGCTAATCAATCGCTCAATTCCCGCTTCAGCAGTAGACAGTTGCAGACTACCATATGCCACCCTGAGATAACAGCCATTTTCCATACCAAAAGTGCTACCAGGGATTACTGCTACCTGGTGTTTTTCTACTAGCTGCTTAACTAAATCTAGGTCATTGAGATCGGTATTAATTTTCAGAAAGAAATAAAACGCCCCATCTCCAGTGGTAACGTTACAGATTTCTGGAATTGACTTTAGCTGTTTGGTAAAAATAGCTCTTACTTTGGCAATCTCTGGTAAATGTTGTTGACAATAGCTAATTCCTGTTTGCAATGCACCCAAGGCGGCATATTGAGAAACTACTGGAGGACAAATTAAATTGGTATCCTGTATTTTTTTAATTGGCATTAACAAGTGTTGAGGAATAACCATATAGCCGATGCGCCAGCTAGCGAAGCCATAGGCTTTGGAAAGGCTAAAAAGAGAAATAGTATGGGCTTGGCTACCTGCAAAAGCACCAGGAGAAGTATGCTTAACTCCATCGTAGGTAAAGTATTCATAAGCCTCATCGCTAATATGATAAATACCGCGATCGCGACAGAGATTATTAACTGCTTTTAAGCTATGCTCATTATATATTGCTCCCGTGGGATTGTTGGGCGAAATAGTCACAATCGCCTTGGTTTTTGGTGTAACTGCTTTTGATATAGCCTCGATATCTAGCTGATATTGAGCATCGGTGCTAACTAATACGGGATGACAATTAGCCATGGTAATTGCCATCTCATGGTTAAAGTAATAGGGAGTATTAAGGATAATTTCGTCTCCTGCCTTGGTAATCCCTAAGACTGCATTCATAAATGCCATATTGCTGCCAGCAGTCACGATAATGCAGTGTCGATCGCTAACTTTAATCTTGTTATCCTGAGCAAGTTTAGTCTCGATCGCTTCTATTAAGGGTTCAATTCCCGTGACGGCTTGGTATAAATGATTGCCTGGTTGAGCTAAAAATAATTGCAAAGAGGCGATCGCCTTCTGTGGTGGCGGATAAGCAACTACGCCCTGTCCTAATGATATTGTGCCTGGATTGCGCTGAATTAATTCACTCACAAAAGGAATCAACGGTAGCTGTACCCGATCCATGCGCGAATTAAAATTTTGGCTGGTGAATGACATGGCAAGGTTAGTACTTTAAAAACGTCAGTTCGATAGAAAATTTTGATATACCAACTAAGGCGACAAAGCGAGAAAACTAGTTTTGGTGAGAACCAAAAATATACCTTTTCCTTTTTCCCAACCTACACCATTTAATTTTGTGATTCATCGAACTCACGTTTAAAAAGGTTTATCTACAGCATATTTTGGCTGCCACGGTGATAATTTGGTTTAGCAAGCTAACTTATAATTTATCAATCGATTTAAGCTGACATTTTCATCTGCTGCTTGTATAGCCAGCATACGATGAAGTTCAGGGGTTGTCCGAACCTGAAATTTACCACTGTAGGTTTTCTCCGATATAGGAACAGGAATTTTTTCACCGTTAGCTTCCATATCGACCACAACATCTTTGACTAAATTATTTATACCTTCGAGTGCTGCAATCTGATTTTCATCAAGATAGGACAAGCTAGGAAATTCTGAACATAAACCTACATATTCTCCATCTTCACTAGACCAGATAACTCTATAGCTATAGTGTTCGTAATTAATCATTTTTCATCTTTTCCATTTTTGAAATTGCTGCTAGAACCTGTTTTACTTGATAAGGTTTTGCACAACCATTCTTGCTTTGGATGTTGACACGGGGATCTCCCTGCCAGGGTGTTTTGTATACACAATGACTTGAGCCTGATTGTCTAGCATTACCAAAATAGCGATCGCAGACTTTAACTAAATCATTAAATTTGACGTTTTTGGGATTTTCTTTAAACTGGGCTACAAGTTTTTTAATTTGTGCCATATCAATATTTTAGTATCAATAATGATACTAAACAACTTATCAAACAATTATTTTAGAGAAAATAGCTGAGATGCGATCGTATCTATCAATCCAATCAAGTAACTATCACCTAAGTAATGAATTTGCGATCGCGTACATTTATCTGCTTAGATACTAATACCGAGTTACATTTAAATTTATATTTATCTTCTTTGCGTCTTTGCGCGAGATAATTTTAGTAGACTATATATCTAACAAAAGCATCAATTTAAATTTTTTTATCATCTTTACAATTTATGAGCGCGACTGCAACAATCACTCCTACTACAGCTTATGATGTGGTAGTTATTGGTTCTGGCATTGGGGGTTTAGTTACGGCTACCCAATTAGCAGCCAAAGGAGCAAAAGTATTAGTCTTAGAAAGTTATTTGATTCCTGGTGGTAGTGGCGGATATTTTGAGAGAGAAGGCTATTGCTTTGATGTCGGTGCATCAATGATTTTTGGTTTGGGCGACAAAGGAACAACCAATTTACTGACTCGCGCTTTAGATGCGGTAGATATGAAGCTTGAAGCTATTGCCGATCCTGTTCAAATTCATTACCATTTACCAGATAATTTAGAACTCAAGGTTCATCGCGACTACGAAGAATTTTTACAAGAACTAGTTGCCATTTTTCCCCACGAAGAAAAAGGTATTCGCGGTTTTTATGGCGAGTGTTGGGATGTGTTTAATTACCTCAACTCAATGGAGTTGCTTTCATTAGAAGAACCTCGCTATTTGATGCGAGTGTTTTTCCAGAAGCCATTATCTTGTTTGGGTTTAGCAAAGTATTTACCTATCAATGCGGGAGATATTGCTCGTAAATATATTAGCGATCCTCAACTACTTAAGTTTATTGACATGGAATGCTATTGCTGGTCAGTTGTCCCTGCTGCGAAGACTCCTATGATTAATGCGGGAATGGTATTTAGCGATCGCCATTATGGAGGCATTAACTACCCCAAAGGCGGTGTCGGGCAAATTGCTCAAAAGCTGGCTGAGGGATTAATTAAAGCTGGTGGAGAAATTAAATACAAAACTAGAGTTACTAATATTCTGCTCGAAAATGGTAAAGCAGTGGGGGTCAAAACCGCACAAGGTAAGGAATATCGCGCTAAAAAAGTTGTTTCCAACGCTACTAGATGGGATACTTTTGGTAAACTTGTTCCTTCAGCAAATACTCCCAAAAAAGAACAAAAGTGGCAACAAAGATATAAAAAATCTCCTAGCTTTCTCAGTTTGCACTTAGGGGTTGATGCCAAAGTTTTACCTGAAGGTACGGAATGTCATCATATTATCCTCGAAAATTGGGACAAGCTTGAAGACAGCCAAGGAACTATTTTTGTCTCTATTCCTACTCTGTTTGAACCTAGTTTAGCTCCAGAGGGACATCATATTATCCATAGCTTTACGCCTAGCTGGATTGAAGAGTGGCAAGGATTAACGCCTCATGAGTATCAAGCTAAAAAAGAAAAGGCTGCCGCCAGTCTAATCAAAAGACTCGAAACAATATTTCCTGGAATATCAGCAGCATTAGACTATCAAGAAGTTGGCACACCTCGTACTCATCGCCGTTTCTTAGGCAGAGAAGATGGCACTTATGGTCCTATTCCTCGTCGTAAGCTGGCTGGTTTACTGGGGATGCCTTTTAATCGTACTAAGATCTCAGGGTTATATTGCGTTGGGGACAGTACTTTTCCTGGTCAAGGTTTAAATGCTGTTGCTTTTTCGGGTATGAGTTGTGGGCATCGTGTCGCAGTCGATTTAGGACTATGACCAAAGATGAACTTCGGCAATATTTATATCTTTTATATTACAAATAATTTTTAGATACCCAAAAAAATGGGTCATACAACATACTCAAATTAAACAAATATGGGAAAGCGATCGCAACTGATAAAGCATTGGGTAAACAAGTATTATCAAATTATCGCCAGATGAATAATAGCATCACCCTGATTAACTAAAGGATTTTGAATATGGCTAATAACCATACCTTCAACGCTAGCTCTTACTGCAACTCGTCTTTCTCCAAAAGCGTTAGTAATATAGCCTAGCTCTTGTCTTCTAGTAACTTTCTCGCCCAGGTTGACTTCAAGATGAAAAATACCCCCACAAGAAGCCCGAATCCACTTGCTGTTTTTAGTTTCCCAAGAATTGGAGACTGTTGAAAGCAGATCGTCTTGATACATCTCCAAGCAATTCATCACCTGCAAAATTCCCTTAACTCCTACTTCAATTGCCAAAGGGTCAAAACGTAAAGCTTCTCCTGCCTCATACAGTAAGACAGGAATACCTTTTCTCGTGGCTGCATGGCGCAAAGAGCCATCCCTAGTAGAAGCGTGCATCATTACAGGTGCGCCGAAGGCTTTAGCACAACGATAAGTAGTTTCATCTTTCAAGTTAGCGCGGATTTGAGGCAAGTTAATACGATGAACTGCTGCGGTATGTAGATCGATACCGTGAGTGCTACGCTGAACAATTTCACGCATAAACAAATTGGCTAATTGAGAAGCCAAAGAACCACTTTCTGAACCAGGAAAAGAACGGTTCAAATCTCTTCGGTCGGGAAGATAGCGCGATTGTTCAATAAAGCCAAATACATTGACAATGGAGACAGCAATGATAGTACCCCGCAGCTTTTGGGGATTGATTCTGCCTAATATTTGAGCAATAATTTCTACACCATTAATTTCATCTCCATGAATAGCTGCGCTTAACCATAACTTTGGACCTGGCTCAACGCCGTTAACCACGGTAACAGGCAGAGAAACTAAAGTTTGAGTGGCTAATCGGCTTACAGGAAGCTCAAAACGCCGTAGTTTTCCTGGTGCAATTGTTTCCTTGGCAATTTCAAACGTATTTTCTGACACTTAATTTTATACTTAATACTTAATGCGATCGTGAAATGTACCCGAAGAGCAATCGCTATTGTCCACTTCAGAGGCATTGTTAACCATAAACTCTATTATTTTACCTGCTACATCTACCTCTGTCGTCTTTTCAATTCCTTGTGTTCCTTCTAATAGTTTAATTACTAAAGGTGCGCTACCTACAGTTTCTATTAAGCCATAAACTTATTACATGGATATTCGGAAATGGTTTGACAGTCTTCTCGATTTAAACCTTGGCGGTTGATTTCTTCTGGTTTTTTCATTAGGGTCGACCTGCGATCGCGATCGTTGTCATTAGATTGTTTTATGGAATTACAGCTCGGTTTTACTGAGCGACCAGTACTTTGGCAGAGGCGGTTGTTTAAGTTTTCCAATTTCTCAACCGCTCGGCAAAGATATCAGGATCGATAGTTGCGATCAATAATTCTGACTTTAATTTGGTAAATTGACAGTATTTTTCTCCGTGCAGTATGTTGAGTTGGATTAGTGAACTGCTTCTAATTCCAACGAAGGATAACGAAGTTTAATTGAGTTAATTTCAATTGAATGCTGAGTGTAAAACTCATTTACTTCCGTTTCCATTTCAGGTTGAGCAATGGCTACGAATCTCTGCACCATCGAAGCAACAGAGCAAACTACGATTAGATGAATCAATTCTTCAGGCTGATAAAGCTCGACCGCAGGTTTGATAAACCGATATGGTGTAGTTAAAGGAACTTGAGCCGATAGCCAAGCTAGTTGTAAGGCTGCTCGTTCTTTCTGATTGAAAATATAACTAGTATCTTCTCTAGTTGCTGCGATAAAACACTGTTTGATGCGTTCAATTGCTCTTTCTTTATTGTTAGCGGTGTGATATGCCATGTATCCTTCTACTGCTGCCAAATATTCGTGTCCTTTGGCTACTGCACTGACTCTTGCCATCAAGTGCTTGAGTTCGGCTGGAATCAAAGTATCCTGGCGATCGCCCATTAGTTCGCCATAAAGATAGGCATGACGTTTTTGTAAAGGTTGGGGAAAATTTTGCATCCAAGCTGGCAATAAGCCAAATTCTTGCTGGACATAGGTTTCTAGATCCCCAACAGCGAGATCGCATTTTGCCAGCATATCTTGAATTGATAAACTACCCTTTGGTATTTCATAATTGAGGTTATCAGGGTTGGAATCTTCGCTACCATGCCTCCCCGCTTCGATACCAGCTTTTTCACGTGCTTGACTTGCCCAATCACCTTCTATTTCTAATCCAGTAAGATCGTTAAAGACATTAAGAAAGCCAAATGCCGATGTAATCATTTTCGTGCCTTCAATACGCTGATTATCTGTAACCATGCTTTGAATGCGATCGCGTAAAGCTTTATCTACTTCGTTCTTACTTGCTGCTGCTGCTAAATCTGCAAGAGCAATTTGTGATGGATTGAATGAATTATTCTTTCCCTGACGTGCTTGTTCTAGTTGTTCTACAAGATTGAGTGATTGTTCTCCTCCTGTAGCTGCGCTGTGTACCTGACAATAGGAACAGCCATGAGCATTAGAAGTAGAATAGCCGATTGCCGACATCATTTTCATACTGAGGAACTGTTTGCCGTATTTTACTGCCGAGAAGTTGTGACAGTAGACAAAAAGCTTATAGGCTTCTTGCCAATAATGCAGGTAAGCGAAGGTGTTGGGCCAAAAACCGAAAAATTCTTTGTAGAAGTGGAGAATTGGCAGACTTTCATCATCTTTATCTTTGCTACCATCACTTTTAGGGATATATTCTCGTAGAGGAAAATCTTTTGCACCTTGATGTAATTCTTCGTCAGAGAGAGTATCAAAAGGTAGACTTTCTCGATCTATTTGGATGAGTTGTTTCAGTCTTCCTGTTTTTTCCAGCTTTTCTAAATCTTCCGCACCGTTAATATGATAATTACCGATAAAAATCTGCGGTACGGTAGTGACACCACTAAAGTAAACTGAAGCATCGGCATTACGCTGACTGGCAGTTACATCGTATTGCTGGTACTTGACCCCAACATAATCTAAAACGACCTTCGCGCGGGTGCAGTATTGACAGTTTGGTTTGCTGAATAAAGTTACTTGGGATTGAGTCATAGTGTTTCTCCTTGAGAAAATAATGTTTAATAAGTAATCGAGCATCTAAGTCAAACGTTTGATTATTTGGTGGCGCACGTCCCGCCATTTGTAGAAAAATATTCATTGATGATGATGATTAAAAGTATTTAGTCGATCCAATTTTCTAGTTTTAGACCTGCAATATTTTTGAAATGTCGGATATTGTTAGTGACTAAAGTGTATGTACGAGAACGGGCGACTGCTGCAATTAAAGCATCTATTTCTCCAGTGGGTTGTCCTTTGCGTCTCAGTTCGGATTGAATCAAACCAAATTCTAATGCAGCAGCGCGATCAAATTTAACAATAGCCAACAAAGATAGAAAATCATTCAAATTTGCCAGATTTTTCTCAACTTTTTGAGAACAGTAAACACCTTTGTATAGCTCTCCTAAAACTAAAGTGGGGATATAACATTGGACTGCTTTAGCCATAAAAATTGACATAACTGTTGGATTAGCCTTGATTAGAGCAATACAAATATTCGTATCTAGCAAATACATCCTTATTATTTCAGTCGTCCAATGAATCAATTTGTCGTCCGCGATAACTATGGCGATCGCGGTCTATTTCGGCAAAAATTGCGTCAATTTCTGGCTCGTTTTGCCATGCACCTAAAACATCTTTAATACGGTTCTGACTTTCTTCTGTACTGAGATGAGCCAGAGGATGAAAATTGGCTGTTGAATCTGTTTGTCTCGCTTTTATTATTGCCTTGTTTCTTTTAACAATAAAAAAATTATTTTCTATTTCTTTCTTAATTCTTTTAGCAGCAGGTAATAAAGATGCTTGATACATAAAAGTAAGTAACATTGTCACCAAACTAAATATAAATATAGAAAGAGCAATTTTCAATTTAATAGGTATTGAAAAATATACAAAAACAACTATAAAAAAAGAAAGAATTATAAAAAGAAAAACAGATGATATAGTCCAATATATATGAGCAACTTTCTCATACCAGTATGGCTGCCTTATTTCTAAGATATCGTTGCTATCTATGCTCAAAAATAAAGCTGCTCTTTTAAAATCAGAGTATCTAAGTCTACCTTTAGCAAGTTTATAATAGTGTATCACTTGTTCTTGCAAATAAATATTGTTTATCTTGATTCCTGTTGTTTTTTGATACGCCATAAGGTCTAGTTTGTTTCGTAAAGTTATCTTAGCGTTTTCTGAAATATTATCATCAGCAAGCAATTCCTTTAATCTAGTTAACTCTCGTTTGTTAAATTTATCTACAAAATCATAAATAACGCTAGCTTGTGACAAAGCATAAAGAAAAGATGCAAATAAAAGGAATAAAATAATTATTGTTGGAGTTGTACCTTCTAATATTAAATCGACAACAGATTTCAAAAGCAATTCCATGATGTTTTTTGAAGTATATTTATTTTGGAAAGAGTGCAGTGCTAAATTATCGTTATGTATTAGAAATCATTTTACTATTCTCATCATGTTAACTCTATACCTCTTGATAAGTGTGTTTTTCCTCTAGCAATTGTTGTTCTTTCTCCGTTTTGTTTTTACTTTTACTACCTCTTTTAATAATCAAATAAACCGCAGGAACAAAATACAATGCAAGTATGGAAGAACCACTAATGCCACCTGCGATCGCAATTGCCAAAGGTCGCCAGAAAGGATCTCCACTAATCAACAGGGGAATAAAGCCTGCGATGGTAGTAACGGTAGTAGTGATGACGTGACGGGTAGCTTTGACTACCACATCTTCAACAGCAGAGCGATCGCCTTCTCTTGCTTGAGGGTTTTCGTTTAAAGCCGAGAGGACAACTATGGTGTCGTTAATGGCAATACCTACCAAGCCCATTGTGCCGACAACTGCCATAAAGCCCAAGGGTGAACCAGCCACTTTAAGAGAAAATAATGCCGTACCGATACAGCCAATGGCAACTGCGCCGACAATTCCCGCCTGACGAAAAGAGCCGAGAGATAGTACCAAAGCTGTCATCATGACTACCAGTAATAGAGGTACATACTGTGCCAGGTTGCCTCTTGCTTGACTACTGTCTGCTTGCTCACCGCCCCATTCATAACGGTAGCCTGGGGGAAGCTGAAAATTATTGGCTTCTAATTGTTCTTGAAAGTCAGCCAGGACTACAGCAGGCAAGACCCCTGCGGTTATGTATCCTTGGACTGTATTAACTCGCTGCTCGTCATAGCGGGCAATATTAGACAGTTGGGGTACGAGATTAAGCTCGCCTAAAGCCGATGTAGAAAGAAACTCGCCATTCTCACCATTGTTAGAGCTTAGGTTTAAAGAAGCAATCTGACTTAAATCTGCACGATTTGTATTACTTACCCTGACTCGTACTGGTAGATTTTCTGTCGCTTCTAAGATCGAACCACCGATCGCACCTTCTAGATATGCCTCTAGCTGATTCGCGATCGCTGTATTAGTCAAACCTGCCTGTTTGGCATTTTCTTCATCTACAGATAGTCCTAATTTGGGTAACGATTCTGTCAAGTCATCGCGGACATAAATTACGTCGGGGACAGTAGCTAAAATGCCTCTGACTTCTATACCTAAACGCCTTAACTCTGTAAGATTTGATCCAAAGATTCGCATTTCTACAGGGGCATCATAAGGAGGTCCTTGCTGTAGCTGTCTGACTAAGATACGGGCGGAGGGAAATTTAGTATCTAATTCGTCTTGCACCTCTTGAACGATGGCTGCAACTTCTTTGTCGGTATTTAGCTGCACCATTGCCTGAGCATAATTGGACTGATTTTGGCGATTGCCCGTAAAGTTGTAGTAGAATTTGGGCGCACTTTCTCCCATAAACCAGTGAACATCCTTAACGTTGGGATTAGCTAAGATTACATCTCTGGCATCTAGCATCTTAGATTTAGTTTCGGCGATCGCAGTTGAGGAAGCAAACTCGACCTCAATTTGAAACTGATCGCGAGATACCGAGGGGAAAAATTGATTTTCTAAAGTTTTAGCACCAACAAAGCCGATTACAGGGATACAGAAAGTTAAGGCGATCGCCATTAATGGTTTAGATGCGGAGAATTTTAGGGATTTACGATAGGGGCGAGCTAGTTTTGGGGAAGTAAAACCGACATTCCACCAAGCATCAGGTTTTAGTAAAAAGCTTTGAATTTTTTGGGGGATACTTTTAGGTTTGGTATCCTGATGCTCTAACTCTTCGGCTTTTTTACTGGTGTTCCCAAGCATTCGCGCTGCTAAAGAGGCAATTACCGTTAAAGAAAGTGCCAAAGATGTAATCAACGCCATGATTACGCTCAAGGCAATTGAACCAACAAATTCTCCCGCACCACCAGGAAGTAAAACAATAGGTAGAAAAGTCAGAATAGTAGTTAAGGTAGAAGCAAACAGGGGTACTTTGAGATAGTTGACTGTTTTAAGCAGGGCATCTAGAGGTTTTTCGCCATGTTCCATTTCTACCTGAATTTCGTCTACTACCACGATCGCATTATCAATTAGTAACCCCAAAGCAATAATTAAACCCGTTACCGACATTTGATGGATGGGAACATTTAGCAGAGTCATCCAGCCAAAAACCATCAGAGTAGTCAAGGGCAAAGCAATACCTACAACTAAAGCCGAACGCCAACCCATCGAAACTAAACTGACACCAATTACCAACAACGCACCGATAAATAGATTAGCCAGTAAAGTACCGATGCGATCTTCGACATACTTACTCTGGTCGAAGATAAGATCTAAACTAACTCCCTGGGGTAAACTAGCTTCAAAGTTAGCTATTTCTGCCTTAACTTCTTTTGCCCACTTGTCCATTCTCAATCCCGACTTCATTAGCGTTCCCACTACCACAGCAGGTTTACCGCTAACTAAAGCCAAATCTGAAGGTGGTTCTCGAACGCCACGATTAACTGTCGCAATATCGCTTAAACGGGTAAATTGCCCATTATTGCTTTGAATCGGTATTTGTCTGATTCTTTCAATAGTTTCTAGTTCACTGTCTACCTCAATCGCAATGTTAGAGCGATCGCTACGATATTGACCAGCCGAAACTTTAGCATCGCTAAGATTTACCTGTTCGGCTAACTCTTGAGGAGAAAGTCCGACTGCAACTAACTCAGCAGCATCGATCTCTACGGCAATTTCTTCATTCGGATCGCCAAAGATTTCCACTTCTTCAGTACCTTCAACTCCCCGCATGACTACTTCTAGTTGTTCGGCGTAGCGTCGTAACACGGGATAGTTAAGTTTGCTTGGTTGATTCCAAGTCAGAGATGCGATCGCCGTATAGGCTTTGATTTTTGACTCTTCCAATTCGGGAACACCTGCACCAGCAGGAAACGAGGCATAAGCATCATCCATTTCATCCCGTACTTTTGACCAGATTGGTTGAGCATTGTCTACAGAATCGACTAACTCGACAGTTACGGTGGAAAATCCCACCCGCGAATCCGATTCTAAAGTCTCAATTTCTTCAATCTCGGCGATTTCTCCTTCTAAAACCTCTGTGACTAATGCTTCTACTCTCTCTGCACTAGCACCAGGGAAGGCGGTTTTAACTACCGCAATGCGAGAAACTAATTCGGGATCTTCCTGTCGGGGTAAAGATTCAAAGGAAACCAAGCCCCAGGAAATTATTAAGATGAATGTCAAAACTAATAAACGAATATTTTTATAAAATGGTTTAACCATGATTTTTAAGGAGCTAATGATTTAGGTAAGGGCGATTCGCGAATCGCCCCTACAGAGGGTTTACCAGTTGTCCTGGTACAAGGCGATGTATACCGTTGGCAACAATTTCATCCCCAGGCTGTAATGTTCCTCTGACTAAAGCGCGATCGCCTTGTTGATGGATAATTTCAACTGAATTTTGCTTAACTTGATAGTTCTCTGCATCTTCAGATTCCGTTAACACATAGCACGTCCAGAGTCCTCTAATTCCTTGAGTTAAAGCATCTGTCGGCAGCCAATAACCTTCTGTGTCGATTTCTTGTGTTAGTTCTAGCCTTACGGTTTGTCCAGGGTTGATTTGAGGAATAGCCGAAGGGTCTAAATTAAAGACAACTATCTGCGTGCGGGTGTTAGCATTTACTTCAGGTAAGATTGATGCCACCGTCGCTTTATATGTCTGCGAACCAAGTTCTAAAGTTTGATTACTACCTATAGTTAACTCGTTTGCTATTCGATTTGGCATTCCTACCCGCGCTTCTGGGGCAGCATTTTCCATTAAACGGATGACCGACTGACCTACATTCACTACTGTTCCTTCGTCTAGTTCTCGCGTTGCGACGATACCACCAAACGGTGCTTTGAGGGTACTTTTTTCAATATTTACATCTATATCTGCAATACTAGCTTCTAGCTGCTTTACAGCAGCCTGTTGTGCTGTTATCTGTTCTGGGCGCGTACCGTTTTCTAATTCTGCAAGATTGCTACGAGCTTGATTCAACCGCGCCTGTAATGCACCCTCGCCATATGAATATTCGTCTAGTTCTTCTTTCGATATTGCTCCCTGATTATACAAAAATTCTCTTCTGGCTCGTTGTTTTTCTTGCAACTTGAGCTGCTGTTCTAAATCGTTTACCCCTGCTTGGGCTGCATCAATATCTTCAACTCGCGCACCCCTTTGCAACTCTGTTAATTGTGCTTCGGCGCGGGCTTTTTCGGCTATTAGTTGCTGATGTTGAGTTTCTAGGTTACGAATATCTAACTTGGCTAACGCCTGTCCTTTGGTAACGCGATCGCCTTCTTTAACTAAAACTACTTCTATCTCTCCACCGCGAGAAAATCCTAGATTGCTAGTTCTAATCGCAGCAATTTCTCCTGTATAAGTACGAGATACCTGATAAGAATTTACTGGTTCGACTTTTATCGTCTCCACTGGTAAAACTCTAGCTGTAGCTACAGGGGGACTATCTGAGGATGAAGTTAATATCGGACGAGCCAATAGCAATATCAGTCCCGCTCCACTAATTCCGAGCAGCAGATAAAAGTATTTACCCAGTTTCTTTTTACGAGGACGTTCGATAAACTCCGATGAAGCTTTGTGATTATGGTCTTGGTGCGGTATCTGGTTGATAGTCATAATGTTTTGCTGAGAACTAAATCAAACGAACGTTTTATAAATATTGTTTGAGGTTAAAGTTGGATTTACAGATTCTAGTTCTGCGAAGGAGTTATTAGCTATAAAAAATTACTTTTATATTTTGCTACTTGAATTTATTAAAACAAACGATTGAAAATAAAGCAAGTTTTTCTGAGATCAATTATTGACTTATTCTTTTACAATTTCCATGAAGTATACATTTGCCTGATGATCGACTATCATAAGTGTAGTTCTTACGTTTGTTTGAATACATTATCCAAATTCTTTATAAATTATCTGTATAATTTTGGCGTTATTCCTCTCTCTCGAAAGTAAATGAAAAGTATAAGGTGCAAAGCAATTTTATTCGATCTTGATGGAACTTTGGTAGACTCGACTCTTTGTGTAGAAAAGCATTGGCAAGGATGGGCAAAAAAACATGGTTTAGATGTAGAAGAGATTTTTAAAATTTCACATGGTCGTCCTACCATAGACACAATTCGCCTAGTCGCGCCTCACCTAAATGCGGAAATTGAAGCCAAAGAATTAGATGAGTCTCAAGCTATTAACTTTGAAGGTGTAGTAGCTGTAGCTGGAGCAAATTCTTTACTAGCAAATTTGTCACCAAAAAATTGGGCAATTGTTACTTCGGGTAATCAAAAAATTGCCACTAATCGTTTGCTCCACGTAGGTTTGCCATTACCCGAATTTCTAATTACAACCGATGATGTCGAACAGTATAAACCTCACCCAGAAGGTTATCTCAAAGCTGCTAAATCTCTTTCGGTAGCACCAGAACACTGTGTAGTGATTGAAGATGCTCCTGTTGGACTTCAAGCTGCAAGTGCTGCTGGAATGAAATCAATAGCTGTAGCAACTACCTATCCTGCATCTAATTTATTGACGGCAGATATTTGCATACCTGCTTTAGCCAATATTTCTGTTAAGCAATCTCAAAATTTAGACCAAAATCGAGATCGAGTTACTTTGGAAATTTTCCTGTCTTCAAAATAGTTAAAGATAACTCTAAATGAATGTTTGATAAATAGCAAATTATATTTTATGACCACCACTACTGATACTAAAGAGCAAATACTCAATGTTGCCGAACAGTTGTTTGCTGAAAATGGTTTTGCAGGTACTTCTTTGCGAAGCGTGATTCGTGAAGCCGATGTTAACCTCTCTGCGGTGCATTACCATTTTGGTTCAAAGGAAGAATTATTTCGCGCAGCCATAGCACGAATTGCCAAGCCAGTAGTAAACGGTCAACTAAAGCGATTAGAAAAATGCGAAGCTAAAGATAAGACTCCTGCTATTGAAGCGGTTTTAGAAGCCTTTCTCACTCCTGCTTTAGAAGTAGTTCTTAAAAGTGGCGATCGCAGCATCAACTGCGCTCGATTTATGGGACGCTGCCGTGTCGAACCCGATTCAATTAGAGAGATTGCCGAGCAAGAATTTCAGGGTAGTCAAAAAGCTTTTCTTGATGCGTTTGGGCGATCGCTCGCCGATTTCTCCCGTACCGAACTTACCTGGAAGTTAGACTTGGCAATTGCCGTGTTGCTTCGTGTCTTGACCGAAGCGGGAAAACCAAATGCATTAATCCAAGATAATTCGTCCGAAAGTATCAAAGCAACGGTATCAAAGTTAGTTAGTTTTTTAGCTTCAGGGTTACGCTCTTGATTAGCAAAAATATCTCTTTTGTATCTCTGAATAGACCAAAGATTTTGGCTATCTAGTTAGCCTTGAAAAGAGCGAACAGACCAAGACAAATTATATGATATTAATAGTTGCTTTGTTTTGTAAACTTATATAATAAATTTTAAGCTAAATCATAGGTTAAAAGAAGAAAAAGGCATCAGCAACTACTACTGATACCTTTGGAGTCCCACGAACTGTGAAATACCAAATAATGAAATTTGATACTCATACAGGATAGTCCGAATTTTTTCCTGTAATGTATCAGATTTTACCATCTAATTTTTTCTGTTGCCATGAAAGATCTAAAACTTTCATGACAAACCAATTGTATCTGAATCTCGATCGATTAATAACGCAGTTATGTCACAGTAAATAAACTTTCTAAAAGCTGATATGTCAAGTAGTACATCGTAGATAAAGTGGATGGGTACTGGCAATCCCAAGTTTATTATCTTAACCCGAAAGTAGCGTTAAATACTTTGAATAATAGGAAATTGGAAAAAATTTTATTTACATATGAAAAAGGTTTCGGGAGTCTTGCCGTGTTTCGACCCCAAAACCTTTCTCTCTTACACTTATTCCTCACACACAATTAATAGTTTACGGGGGCTATCTAATTGGTGCTGTATTTTGAGTGCCACTTTATGTATTGTCATAATATTTGAGCAACCTTAGAGAACTAAGCCTGTTTAGCTAACCGCAGAGGGTTCTTTATTTTTACTATCGAAGAAAGTTTTCAAGATACTTTCTGCCATCTGAGGACTGCTCAAGCCCAAACTAGCTTTTGATTGGTCGGGGGTAGCATGATCGACCAAAATGTCTGGTATGCCAAAGCGTTCGACTGGTACCAGAACATTATGCTCTTGAAGAGCTTCTAGTACTGCCGAACCAAAACCACCCATAAGACAGCCTTCTTCTAGGGTAACGACTTTGCCGATACGTTTAGCTAGAGGAACTATCAAATCTGTGTCTAGAGGTTTAACAAAGCGAGCATTAACTACTGTAGCTTCAATACCGTGTTCGCTTAATATTTCAGCTACCTGTAAAGCAGGATATACCTGAGTACCATAGCCAACTAGAAGTAAGTCGTCCCCGCTGCGCAGAATTTCACCTTTGCCAATTTCCACAGCTTCCCAGCCTTCTTCCATCAACGGTACACCAATACCATTACCACGGGGATAGCGCATGGCGATCGCACCATAATTGTAGTTAACGCCTGTCACCACCATCTGCTGTAGTTCAGCCTCGTCTTTTGGTGCCATGACGACAATATTGGGAATACACCGTAGATAAGCGATATCGTACATTCCCTGGTGGGTAGGTCCATCTGCCCCGACAATTCCTGCTCGATCTAAACAAAAGAAGACAGGTAGCTTTTGAATACAGATATCATGAATGATCTGATCGTAAGCTCGTTGCAAGAAAGTTGAATAAATGGCGACTACAGGCTTCATTCCTTCACAAGCCATTCCTGCTGATAGGGTTACAGCGTGTTGTTCGGCAATGCCGACATCAATATATTGCTTGGGTAGTTTGCTTTGGAGTTTGTCTAAACCTGTTCCCGTTGCCATCGCTGCGGTAATACCCACAATTTTCGGGTCGTTTTCTGCCAGGGTGGTTAGAGTATCAGCAAATACTTTGCAATATTTAGGAGGCTTAGGTTTGGTAGCAGGAATACCTTTACCCGTAGCTAAATTAAAAGGACTTTGAGCATGATAGCCTACCTGGTCTTTTTCGGCGATCGCATATCCTTTTCCTTTGACAGTTGCCACATGAACTAATACTGGACCAGGTACTTTATGAGCCTGTCTAAAGGTAGATATTAATTCTGCTAAATTATGTCCATCAATGGGACCGAAATACTTGAAGCCTAATTCTTCAATCACTGCCCCAACTTTTGGCACAGTTAGTCGTTTCATTCCTTCTTTGACTCTTTCCATTTCTGGGGTTAAAGATTCACCGAAGAAGGGTAGCTGTTTAAATTGTTCTTCTAGGTTGTCAGAAAGGAACTGCACTGGGTCAGATAGTCGAACCTTATTTAGATAGCGAGAGATAGCCCCTACGTTGGGAGAAATAGACATTTCGTTATCGTTTAACACCACCATCAAATTAGTGTTAGGCAGATGTCCTGCATGGTTGATAGCTTCAAGTGCCATCCCCCCAGTCAAAGCACCATCGCCGATAATCGCTACACATTTAAAATCTTCTCCTTTGGCATCCCTTGCCAACGCCATGCCCAAGGCTGCGGAAATGCTTGTCGAGGCGTGACCCGCACCAAAATGATCGAATTTATTTTCACTTCGTTTTAAATAGCCAGCGACACCCTCTTTTTGACGTAAAGTATTAAATTTGTTGTATCTACCCGTGAGCAATTTATGGGGGTAAGCCTGATGTCCCACATCCCAAGTCACTTTGTCGCGGTCTAAGTCCAAAGTTTGGTAGAGGGCAATAGTTAGCTCTACTACGCCTAAACCTGGACCTAAATGACCTCCACTAGCTGCAACTGTTTGTAAATGTTTTTCTCTTATTTGGCGGGCGATTTTCTCAAGTTGTCGGATTGATAAACCGTGCAACTGATTTGGGTGAGTTATTTCACTTAAATGCATACTGCCGTGTTCTCTAATAACAGATTATCTATTTATTCTTGAATTGATTATCCTACTTTCTCTGTTCTCAAAGAGAAAATTGGATACTTTTCTCAATGTGATAAGCCTTAATGCTAATTTTTTTTCAACTAGAATTGTCTAAAGGCAGCAACAGTAAGCTTTTGTCTGGATGTTTTATTTTCAAGACTATTATTATTATGCAAAACTTTCTGTTTGTGGTTTTATTGTAGCTTGTCTACCTAAGAAGATGATTAAAAATATCTAATGTGAATTAGTTTTGTTTAAAGCTCTTAGTCGTAAGCTTCTTAGCTTTTAAACAAAGATTCCAGTAGAATTAATTCTACTGGAATCTTATAAAACTTGTTTGAAAGTTCATATTTTATATATAGAAATCAATGCCCTGATTATCTTAGCAGTTATGATGCTTGACCAATCTTTGGCTCAATACCAGCTATTAAACGCTGAATATTAGTTTTGTGACGTAAGATCACGTACAGTCCTGCCAAAAAGCCAAAGATTGAATAGGCTGGAGGTTGATTTAAAGCAACCATTAAAATATTAACGGCGATCGCACCACAAATTGAACTGAGAGAAACTATTCTCGAAATACTCAAAGTAATTCCAAAGCTTGCTAAAGTTCCGAAAGCAATAGCAGGGTTCATCACTAGCAAAACACCCAAAGCAGTAGCAACTGATTTACCTCCACTAAAGTTGAGCCAAATAGACTTACTGTGTCCGATAATGGCACTTAAAGCTGCACCTGTAATTAACCAAGAATGCCAGTCAACGGGTAAGGTTTGGCTAGGGGCAAAGTCATAAAAAAGGTTAACTACCGCTAATGCTAATAAACCCTTGAATAAGTCTATTATCAATACGGCGATCGCCGCAGATTTACCTACGGTTCGCAAAACATTTGTCGCTCCTGTTGAACCTGAACCATGTTCTCTAATATCAATTCCCTTGAGATAACGTCCAACTATATATCCCGTCGGAATCGATCCCAATAGGTAAGCAGTTAAAATTAGTAAAGCACTAATAGCAAAATATCCCACCATAATTTATGCGTCTTATTAAAATATCGTACGACCAGTTTAACGGCTTTTTGCAATCAAATAATAATTCTACTAATAGATATTTGCTTTAATTATTATCTTTCGCAGGATGGTAGCTAACCCCAAGAAAAGATGAACTTTTGTAATTTTACCAACGGGGATCACCTATAGTTATTTTACAGTATACTGCACTGCTAACAATTGTCTTTAAAAGAATTAAACATTTTTTTCCTTTTGACTGTAAATAAATCCTAATCCACTTAGAAAAAGTAACATAGGCGTTAACCAGTCTCCCCAGCGCACATATAGAGTTGTGTTTTGGCGACGATAGATAGTGTGAGCGTGAACTGCATATTTATTAATATCTGAGATCCAAAGAGTATGACCGTGAGGATCGACGATCGCACTATAGCCTGTATTTGTGGCTCTAGCTGCCCAGCGATCGCTTTCTATCGCCCGCATCACGTCATGGGCATGATGTTGGCTGGGCATTGTCGTACTATAATGGGCATTATTCGATGCAGTAATGATAAACTCGCCCCCTGCTTTTGCCTGTCGCCAAAAATGCTGGGGGAAAGCAGACTCGTAGCAGATAGCAATAATTGCTCTACCAAAGGGAGTATCAAAGATCTGATCGCTTTTGCCAGCAGCTAGATGAGCATTTAAGGGTGAAAGGCGATCGATTAGTTTGCCAAAGACAGACTCAAAGGGGATATATTCTCCCAAAGGAACAAGCTTATACTTATCGTAACGACTATAGGTTTTGCCCTGACCAGTTAAAGTAAATATGCTATTGGTGTAGCTATTGCCATCCCTACCGTTTGCACCTACCCATGCAGGAATTTTGGCTGTAATTACTGCCTGATAAAAACTAGAGCCATCAATAATATCCTGCCAATAAAAAGGTAACGCACCTTCAGGAGTTAAGACTACATCTACTGCCTGTTTGGCTAGTCTTTGATAACCAGAAGTATATCCAGCGATCGCTTTACGCCAGCCTTCAGAGTAGAGCTTGATTTCATTGGCAACATTTCCTTGAATAATGCCAACTTTTATCGGTGCTAAATTATCTTTTGACAGTGGTATTTGATAAAGATAATAGCCTACAAGATGACCTGTAATTAAAACTATTAGAGAAGCGATCGATAATAGTTTAATTCTCAAATTAGCATGATTGCGCCCAGCTAAAATAGCTTCTGCCAGTAAACCATTAACTGCAATGATGATCGCTGCAACGGTATTAACTCCAGAGATTTTGCCTAGCTGTAGAATAACTAAATTATGGGGGCTTTGAGTATAGGCGATCGCTGGCCACCACAAAGGGGTATAGCTCCATAATGTTTCTAAACTACACCATAAAGCTACGCTAATTAAAACCAAGATCAGACTACTGGATAACTTTCTAAAGCTAATTCTTTGACTAATAAAGCCAATAAAAATTGCCCAGGTTACTACTACTCCTGCACCCCATAAAGTAATAAAAACCCAGCAAAAAATGGCGATCGCTAAACTAGCCAACCAAGGAACACCCATCCAAGTCATCGGATGTATTCCAGTGATCCAAAACAAAGCCATGCCGTCATAGCCAACTCCCCAAGCTAAAGCAATAATAGCTATCTGTTTTATCGACTTTTGCTGTCTAATTAAAACCCATAAAGGAGTCAGAGCAAACCAAGCAAAATACCAAGCACTGAATGGTGCTGGTGCTAACCCCATTAAGAAACCGCTTAGTAAAGATATGATGATTATTCGGATTCTTGATGGTAATAATTTCATCAAATCTCAAGCAATTGATGAGTACTTCAGTAATCACAACTGGACTTGTGCCAATACCAGAATCAGGTGTTTAAACACTAGCTATTTAGAAAGCTTTAAGATCACGGCAAAACTGTTGCTTAAATATACAGACTGAATATTTGGTGTCGTACAACTACAGCAAAAGAAAAACTTGTAAAGAGATCGACCAATTATTGGTCGATCTCTTTACAATCTGTCTAGAGACAGATTACTAAAATATTTAGCGTATGTATTCTTTTAATATGCTGTTACGGTTAGGATGACGCAGTTTGCGTAGTGCCTTAGCTTCAATTTGACGAATACGCTCGCGGGTAACATTAAAGATTTGTCCGATTTCCTCTAATGTTTTCATGCGACCATCATCTAGACCATAGCGTAGACGCAAAACGTCTCGTTCGCGGGGGCTAAGAGTGTCCAACACACTTTCTAAATCTTCTCTGAGCAAACTTTTAGACACCTGATCTTCTGGAGTCTCTCCGTCTGCCTCAATAAAATCGCCCAAACGAGAGTCTTCTTCTTTACCGATGGGTGTTTCTAAAGAGATAGGCAATTGAGCCGATTTAGCAATAAATCTGAGCTTCTCAATGGTCATTTCCATGCGAGTAGCAATTTCTTCTTCTGTTGGCTTGCGTCCTCTCTCTTGAGAAAGTAGTTTAGTAGTTTTTTTAATACGAGAAATAGTTTCATATAGGTGAACAGGAAGGCGAATAGTGCGAGACTGGTCGGCGATCGCTCTGGTAATTGCCTGTCTGATCCACCAGGTAGCATAGGTAGAAAATTTATAGCCTTTTTCATGATCGAATTTTTCGGCTGCTCTAATCAAACCAAGAGAACCTTCTTGAATCAAATCCTGAAAAGATAAACCACGATTCATATATTTTTTGGCGATGGAAACAACCAAGCGCAGGTTAGACTGCACCATCTTGTCTTTAGCTCTCCTACCAATGTAGAGACGACGGCGGAATTTAGGATATTCCATGTCTACTTCTCTTGCCCACTCTTCGTCACTAGCTTCGTGACCTAGACCGTCTTCTAAACTGTCTTTAAGTCTTTCTAGTTCCAGTAAATCGGCAATTTGACGAGCTAACTCAATTTCTTCCTCTGCTCTTAAAAGTCTAATGCGACCTATTTCTTGCAGATAGATGCGAATAGAATCTTCAGTATAAGGTTTTTTTCTGCCACGTTCGACACGCTTAGTACCAGTAGCTTTTTTCTTTTTGCCTTTTGCTGCTGGCTTAAGATCGACATTGTCTTTTGCTTTTTTGGAATCCTCTTCAATGAGGCTTTCCCAGTCGTTTCCAGGATTGGCGATCGTTGCTAGAACTTGGTTAGCTTGGGTCATGCCGTTTTCCTCTTGCTCCTTCAGTGAAATTTTAATGATATTTTTTTAGTTAACTTTGGTTAAGTTGAAACTAGCTTGTGTCTAATTACACTTAACTTGACTATTGATTATTGGAATCGCTTATCTGCTGACAAATAACGGTTTGATCCTTGTGTATCATAGTTGAGATAGATTTTCTAGCGGGTATTATTAACTAGAAGCTGGCGATATTTTTCGATTTTAGCCTCGATCGCCATGAGTTTGGTAAATATTAAACAGAAATTTAGGAGTTTTTACACAAGATTTATCAAGAAATTACAAAATTTTCTGTAATTTTACTCCTATGGCATTGTAAGCAATTTGACAGAAAATAACACGGATTAATTTTTCTATCTAAGAAATTTCCTCTTTGAGAAGCTCGTAAAATAGCATCCGAACAGCTTTAAATAAGATCCTGCTCAGAGCGTCTTTTTCCTTTACATTTATTCGTAATTCTTGATAGCGATCGCTTGGATGCTTCTCTATGTATAATTTAATTCTCTGGTTAGAAGCCTCAACCATACAAATAGCCCAAACATATAAGTAGGTAGGACAAATTAATTAGAAGATAGTCTCAGCAATGAGTAACGAGTAACGAGTAATGAGTAATGAATAAAAAAAATAGATCGTAATATCTTGCTTACGCTTGTTTTACATTTAATTCCACTCACCTACTTAGATAGTCTCGACGCTCGACGAGAGACTTGACCCACGGTCATAAATGGCTAAATATGTACTAAATATTTAATGGTGAAGAGTAAGTGAAAATCAACAATAAAGATTTTTATTTCTGGTTGGGTGTAAGCTTATTATTTGCTCTTTATTACGGATTATTTTTTTACTATCAGGTATTTAACCATGAATACATAGTTCAAGATGATGTCAGACATCATGTAGTTTGGCTACAAAAATTTATCGATCCAAAGCTATTTCCCAACGATTTAATTGCTGACTATTTTCAAAGTCTTGCTCCTTTAGGATTTAAAGCACTATATTTTTTAATGGCAAAAATTGGCATTCAGCCAATTCTCTTGGCAAAAATATTGCCTCCAATACTAGGTCTGATTACTACTGTTTATATCTATTTATTTAGTTTAGAAATATTACCTCTTGCCAGTTGTGCATTTTTAAGTAGCTTATTCGTCAATCAACTCATTTGGCTAAATGACGATTTAGTTTCGGCAACACCTAGAGCTTTTCTTTATCCAATCTTGGCAGCATTTCTCTATTATTTATCCACAAGAAAGCTTGTTGCTTGTTTATTATTAATGCTACTGCAAGGCTTATTTTATCCTCAGTTGTTGTTAGTTGAAATAATAGTATTTAGTTTAAATTTATTAATAGTACAGGGCAAATTATTATTTAAACTTACTTCCAAAAAAGAAGCTTATATTTGGTTGATATTAGGAGTAATAGTTACGGCGATCGCATTTTATCCCCAGGTTCAAAAACCACCAGAATTAGCAATTCTTATTACCGCCCAACAAATGCAGCAAATGCCAGAGTTTAATTCTGGTGGTAGAACCCCATTTTTTGGTGGTGGTTGGTTTAATTATTGGCTGGCTGGAGATAGTGGCTTGAGTTTGCCTCTTTTTCCGCCTGTAGTTTGGAGTGGGTTGGCATTACCTTTTTTACTTAAAACTAAACTGCCGATTACCAAGTTAATTACCAAAAAAATCAACATTTTAATTCAGGTTGCGATCGCATCTAGCTTAATGTTTATCGCTGCCCATATTTTATTGCCAAAATTACATTTGCCAAACCGTTATACATATCATAGTCTGCGGTTTGTTATGGCAATTACCACGGCAATTGTCTTAACAATCTTAATCGATATAGCTAAAAATTGGTTGCTTAAAAAGCTTCAGTCGAAAACTGCTTTTAAGACTTCAGAAAAAATTAAAATTGCTGTAATTACTCTTTTTAGCATCACAATAATTGTACTTCCTGCTATCCCTTATGTATTTACTAATTGGTGTCAAAATTGGAGAATAGGTACGGCAACGGAAATATATCAATATTTAGCAGAGCAGCCTAAAGATGCTCTTGTTGCATCCTTAAGCCAAGATGCTGATAACATTCCTGCTTTTTCTCAACGGTCAATCTTGGTTGGAGGTGAATTTGCCTTTGCTTATCATCCTATCTATTATAATCAATTTAAACAAAGAACAATTGATTTATTAGAAGCTCAATATAGTCCAAATCCAAAAGTTTTAAAATCTTTTATCCAAAAATACAAAGTAGATTATTTACTGTTAGATGATAATGCTTTTACAGCTAATTATTTATTAGACAAAAATTGGCTGGTTAATAGCAGTTGGTCGGCAAAAACAAACAAAAATGTATCTCAATTAGAATCAAATGTTTCTCCTGCTTTACTCAAATTTGTTTTATCTTGTTCAGTTATATCTACAGGCAACTTAAATCTAGTAGATAGTAACTGTATTGTAAATAATTCCAACAACGATGTTTAATTGGGTGCTGTAGCATCAAACATTATTATCTCAAGGGGAGACAGATGAATGTACCAAGGAAAAGCTAGCTTATTTAGTCTTTGCCACTCAAGCAGAGTTATTTCTGCTTCAAGCTGATAATCTTCTGCATTATTAATCGTGGAATGAAGTTTTAAATACGCAATAACTTTGTTAGGAAATTCATTATATTTAGTCAGCCATACAGGAAATATATTTATCCCTGACTCATTTTTGGTAAAGGTAATTACATGAGCATGAATCCCAATCTGGCTTAGGTTTTTAGGTATGGGATGCTCAACCTGTAGCTCACATTGCCAATCTATAGCTGCGATAATTTGAGATGATATTTTTTTGGCACGAGAAAAATTATTGCATCCTGTTATTTGAGCCGTTTTGAGGTTAGGAGGATGATTGATAACATTTTGTTTTTGATTCAAGGCGATCGCCTTGCCGCGATTAATAATTAATAATTGCGGACAAAGATAATAGGCTTCTGCCAAATTGTGAGTAACATACAGAGTTAAACCAGGATAATTAGTTAAACGCTTGTGGAGCAATTTAATTAATCTAGCTTTTAAATTAGTGTCTAAAGCCGAAAATGGTTCATCCAGCAAGGTTAAAGCAGGATTGCTAGCTAAAGCTCTGGCTAAGGCGATTCTTTGCTGTTCTCCTCCTGATAACTGGGCGGGAAAGCGATCGCGTAATAAAGGTAAATTTACTTCTTGCAATTGCTTCGTTACTTCTTTTTTGATTACTGAAGCTGAGTGTGTAACAGACATCCCAAAAGCAATATTCTCAGCCACAGTAAAATGAGGGAAAAGAGCATAATCTTGAAATACTAAACCCACAGCACGCTCTTGAGGTGGTAAGTTAATTCCTTTGGCTGAATCAAACAAAACTCTGTTATTAAGAACAATTATGCCTCTATCTGGGGTTTCTAAACCTGCAATACAGCTTAAAAGAGTGGTTTTTCCTGCTCCAGAACTTCCAAGTATACCTAACGGATTTTGCTGGCTATTAATTGTAAAAGCAATATCTAATAAAAAATCTGGTAGTTGTTTTTGAATATCTACTTCTAACTTTATTTCTTCTATTTGCTTACTTTCTCTAAAGGCTGTTTGCGAATAGCCTCTTTCTTTAGGAAAAAATATCCGTTTGCCCCGATCTACGTTACTTTGGTGTTCCCAATAGTTGACCCCCATAATGACAACTAAAGAAATAAACAATAAAATAATTACCAACCATAAAGCCCGATCCATCGCTCCACTTTCGGCAACGAAAAAGATAGCGATAGGTATGGTTTGAGTTTTGCCAGGAATACTCCCCGCTAACATCAAGGTTGCCCCAAATTCGCCTAAAGCACGAGCAAAAGCCAACAAAGTTCCTGCAATCAGTCCAGGTTTTGCTAACGGTAAAATGATTCGCCAGAAAATTGTGATTTCTGAAGCCCCTAAAGTTCTCGCACAGGCAATAAGATTACTATTATTTTGTTGAAATGCTGCTAAAGCAGTCTTGTACATTAAAGGAAAAGCTACTACTGTGGCTGCAATGACGGTGGCATACCAGGTAAAAATTACTCGTATGCCTACTAAATCTAGTAGTTGTCCTAAGAATCCATTTTTACCCAAAGCTAACAGCAGTAAAAATCCTACTACTGTTGGTGGCAATACTAAAGGTGCGGTAAAGATGCCATCTATTAAACCTTTACCTTTACCCTGATATCGACTCATCCACCACGCAGCCAAAACTCCCAAGCAGAAAGTAATTATCGTGGCGACTACTGCTGTTTTGAGAGATATCCAAACGGAAGCTAAAACACTATTAGGCAACAAGAGATTTAATCGTACAAATTCAGGTAAAGCAAAATGAAGTATCTTTTGTTAAATAAACAATTGTTCATTGTTTATTGTTTATTGACACAAAGCCATACTGCTTAAAAATAGCTTGAGCTTTAGGTGAGAAGAGAAACTGAAGCATCTGTTGAGCAGCTTGGGGATGTTTGCTATCTTTAACTACGGCAACAGGATATATTATAGGACTATGGCTTTTTGGAAGTGCAGTGGCAACAATTTTGACTTGTTTAGAAGACTCTGCATCGGTACGATAAACTATCCCTGCATCCACATTGCCCGTTTCCACATAACTTAAAACTTGACGTACATCTTTGCCGTAGACGCTTTTAGGTCTAACAGCAGCAATAATATTTAGGTTGGTTAATATTTCTTCAGCATATTGTCCCGCAGGAACACTTGTCGGTTCTCCCAAAGCGATTTGCTTGGTTGATTCTTTAGCTAAATCAGCAAAATCAACAATTGATTGATTGTCGGGCGGTACTATTAAAACCATTTGGTTTTTAACTAAATTTTGGCGGGTTTTGGCTAGTAGCAGCTTTTTAGCCTCTAAATCATTCATTTGCTTCGGTGCAGCAGAAATAAAGATATCAATCGGCGCACCTTGTTCTATTTGATTTTCTAAAGAACCAGAAGAACCAAAATTAAGAGCTACCTTTACTTGAGGATGTTGTTGCCTATAAAGATCTTCAATATCAGTTAATACATCCTGCATACTAGCAGCAGCAGAGATAGTTAATTCCGTTTTTGTCGGAGTTTTCTGTTTATCTACTGTCTGGCGATTAACGGTTTGAGTACAGCTACTAATTAAACTTAAAATTAAAAATTGAAAAGCGATAAATCTCTTAGGTATGTTTTTTATTCTTCTTGTCACGATCGATAAGAGTAATTCGATTTCAACAACCGTAGTGAGTTAAATCCTAAAACGCATCTATAAAAAGTGATTCGGATATCACGCCTGTGTTAAGCATCCCTTATTGCTGCTGCCGTCAAGCTCTGACAAGGTTCGGGCGTTAATACTGCATGAGTCCGAATCATAACCAGCATAACATAATCATTCACCAGTAACCAAATAGATCCGTATTGTAATTGCACCTTACCAAGAATTTGGATTTCCTACTTTATTTAGCTTGCAAAACTCGACTAGCGTTGAGAATTGCTAATAGTGCAACACCCACATCGGCAAACACTGCTGACCAAAGAGAGGCTATGCCAACTGCTCCTAGTAAAATAAACAAAGCCTTAACTGCCATTGCCAGGATGATATTCTGCCAGACAATCGAGTGAGTTTTACGAGCGATACCTATTGCTTCAGCTACTTTTGAAGGGGCATCGTCCATTAGCACCACGTCGGCAGTTTCAATCGCTGTATCCGAACCCAGCGCACCCATTGCTATACCCACATCGGCTCTAGCAATTACGGGTGCATCGTTAATTCCGTCTCCTACAAAAGCTACCTTGTTCTTTTTACCTGACTTACGAAGATAATGCTCGATCGCCTCTAGCTTATCTTCTGGTAGTAATTCGGCTTTGTAAGTATCTAAACCCAGCTTATCGGCAACATTCTTAGCCACAACTCGGTTATCTCCCGTTAGCATTACGGTTTGGGTGACTTCTGCTTTTTTAAGTCGGGCGATCGCTCTGACTGCATCTTCTTTTATTCTGTCGGCGATTAAGATATAACCCGCATATTTTTTATCTACTGCTAAATGAACTACCGTACCTTCGACATTGCAGGTGTCATGCTGTATGTTTTCTCTGTGTAACAGGCGATCGTTTCCTGCTAATACTGACCTTCCCTGAACTGTGGCGCGTATACCGTGTCCTAGGATTTCTTCATAGTCGGTAACGTCAAAATCAGCGATCGCCCTATCGTTAGCTTCTACAATCGATCGCGCTACGGGATGATTGGATTGAGATTCGGCGATCGCAGCTATGGTTAATACTTCTTTTTCGCTATAGCCGTTATAGGGAGTTATCTGAGTAACTTGAAATACACCTTCGGTTAACGTTCCTGTTTTATCAAAAATAACCGTCTTGACATCAGTTAAAGCATCTAAGAAAGTCGAACCTTTGACTAAGATTCCTCTTTTTGCTGCACCACCGACTCCACCGAAGTAACCCAAGGGAATACTAATCACTAATCCGCAGGGACAGGATATTACTAATAAAACTAACGCCCGATACACCCAAAGTTCGCTAGATTCACCAGAAATTAATAAGGGCGGTAATATTGCCACTGCTAAAGATAAGAAAACCACTACAGGAGTGTAATAACGAGCAAAACGAGTAATAAATTGCTCTGTTGGGGCTTTTTTACTGCTGGCATTTTCTACCAAGTCCAAAATCTTAGCAATGGAAGATTCGGCAAATAGTTTGGTAACTCGAACGGTTAAACTACCCGTTTGGTTAATTACTCCTGCTAATATCGTTTCTCCTTCTCTTACAGTTCGAGGTACAGATTCACCCGTAAGTGCCGAGGTATCCACCTGGGAATTACCCGCTAGTATTTCCCCGTCTAAAGGAACTTTCTCCCCTGGTTTGATAATGATAATATCCCCAACTTCTACTTTTTCTGGTACAACCTCTCTAATTTCACCATTTATCTTTAGATTCGCCGTATCGGGGCGAACTTCTAACAATGACTTAATCGAACGACGAGATCGCCCGACGGCAAAGCCCTGAAACATTTCTCCCACCTGGAAAAACAGCATCACAGCTACGGCTTCGGGTATTTGATGAATGGCGATCGCACCTATAGTTGCAATAGTCATCAAGAAGTTTTCATCGAAGATCTTACCCCGCAGAATATTACGTCCCGCGCTGGTTAAAACAGTCCAGCCACTAATTAAATAGGCAGGAATTAGAACTGCGTATTCAGCGATCGCTCTGGGGGTATTATGCAAAGGCTGGTTAAAAATTAAGCCAACAAGAAATAAAACTACGGCAATACTTAGGGGAATGAGTTCAGAGCGTAAGTCGGAATCATTATGCGCGTGGCTATGGTCATGACCGCTATGATCGTGAACTTCATCGGTAGAACAGCAACCAGAGGAATGTTGGTTTGACATTATCTAAACATTTAAATAATTTTATAATTGAACAATTGAATACTTGTTCAGATGATATCCAAAAAAAAGCAACTTAGCAATAAACTAAAGTAAATAATTAAACTTCGTCCAAATGCTCGGCTACTTCACGATAAAGATTGCCAATATGCGCGTCTGCCAAGCTGTAATAAACATTACGACCTTCACGGCGATGTTTGACTAAGCGGAGGTTTCGTAACAGACGTAACTGGTGAGAGACAGCAGATTCACTCATTTTTACTACTGCTGCTAAGTCACAGACACAAAGTTCAGCTTTGAATAGTGCAGAAAGAAGTTTCAGCCGATGGGGGTCTGCCATTGCCCCAAAAAACTGAGCCATCTGTTGTGCTTTTTCTGTGGTTACGATTTCAGACTGCACTCGGCGGACTTGCTCTAAATGAACTAAAGAGGAATCACAAGTCGGTGCGTCGGATTCTGGGGAGACTTGTTTTTTTGATTGGTCAACTTTACTCATTTTTCAGACTCTAAAACTTCTTAGTCTAGTTATTCAAACCATACTGAGTTAGCACAGCTTTAAACTAGCTTCTTTGATAATGATACTCATTATTTTACCTGAATGTCTATTCAGATAAACAAATACACTTATCAACAGTTAGGACAGTTAGGACAGTTAGGACAGTTAGGACAGTTAGCTGTCTTAATCTTAAACAAGGGTCAAACACCTATTATTTCGTTAACAATAAAATTTTGTCCGAACCATTGATTTATCAATCGTTTCTATATATTTGCATTTAGGCAATCTGATAGACTAAAGCCTAGTTTTCTAGCAGTACTTTTTTGCCAAATTAATAACGTCTTCAAAAATGCACTTAATTCTCTATAGCAAACCAGGCTGCCATCTTTGTGAAGGCTTGCAGTCAAAACTGGCACAAGTAAGCAACGTTGATTTTGAGTTGGAAATACGCGATATCAACACTAATGAGAACTGGTTTGCGGCCTATCAGTACTCCATTCCAGTACTTTGTCAAAAATTACCTGAAGCAGAAAAAACTCTGCCTCGTTTGTCTCCTCGTGCTTCGGTGGCGAAATTAGAGCAAATGTTACAGACAAATTTAACAATCTTAGGTTAAAAAAGTGTCCAAAATGTAGTAGAAACTTTTGTTTACTCAAAAAGAAATATGATGAAGCTGCGGGAACTATTAGCTAAGGTAAATCTTCAGCAACCAGAACATTCTGCTTTAGATTTGGAAGTCAATCGAGTTTGTACTAATTCTCATGCGTGTCAAGAGGGAGATTTGTTCATTGGGATGCCAGGAACAAGAGTTGATGGAGGAGAATTTTGGCGTAGTGCCTTGGGGCAAGGTGCGATCGCAGCAGTGGTAACTCCTAGTGCAGCGGATAAACAGCCTCCTACCGCCGATGCTTGTGTAATTCAAACTGAGGATATGATTGCTACCTGTAGTGCGATCGCCGCAGCTTTTCATGATTATCCTACCCACAAGCTTAAAACCATTGGCGTAACTGGCACAAACGGTAAAACTACTACCAGTCATTTAATTGAATATTTCTTACTTCAGGCACAGCAGCCTACAGCTTTGCTGGGTACTCTCTACACCCGCTGGCAGGGATATAGCCAAACTGCTACTCACACTACGCCTTTTTCTATAGAATTACAGTCTCAGCTAGCAGAAGCGGTAAAAGCGGGAAATAAATACGCAGTGATGGAAGTTAGTTCCCATGCTTTAGCACAAGGTAGAGTTAAAGCCTGTAGTTTTGAAGTGGGAGTCTTTACTAACCTGACTCAAGATCACCTTGACTATCACAAGGACATGGAAGACTATTTTCAGGCGAAGTCTTTGCTCTTTACTGCCGAATATCTCAAGGGTAAAGCCATTATTAACCTAGATGACGCTTATGGTAAGCGTTTGATCGATCGGCTCGATCGCAACAAGGTTTGGACTTACAGTGTCAATGATCGGGTTGCGGATTTGTATACCAGTAACTTAGATTATCAATCCACAGGAGTTAGAGGTATTTTACATACCCCTAAAGGCGAAATGGCTTTTAATTCTCCTTTGGTTGGTCAATTTAACTTAGCTAACCTGCTAGCAGCAGTGGGAACGGCACTGTATTTGGGTGTAGAATTACAAATTTTGGTAGATAGTCTTCCGCAGTTTGCAGGTGTACCAGGCAGAATGGAACGAGTCCAGCTTACTCCCGAACAAGATATTAGCGTTATCGTCGATTATGCCCACACTCCCGATAGTTTAGAAAACTTGCTCAAGGCTGCCCGCCCTTTTATTAGCGGCAAAATGTTTTGTGTCTTTGGCTGTGGTGGCGATCGCGATCGCACTAAACGTCCCTTAATGGGTAAAATTGCCGCCGAACTAGCAGACGTAGCGGTAGTCACTTCAGATAACCCCCGTACCGAAAATCCCGATCAGATTCTCAAAGATATAGTAGCAGGGATTCCTCTAACGGTTGAACCAATAGTTATTAAAGATCGCGCCCAGGCGATCGCCACAGCAATCAAGCAAGCACAGTCAGGCGATGGGGTACTAATTGCTGGCAAGGGACATGAAGACTATCAAATTTTAGGTACAGAGAAAATTCATTTTGACGATCGCGAACAGGCAAGAGTTGCTTTAGGCGATCGTTAAACTTTAAAAAAGCGTTGTATTATTGCGAAAATAAACAAGTTATTAGTTGTTAGTAATTAGAACTAAAGACTATTAACTATTAACTAAAAACTTTTTGATAAGCAACGCTTTACGCATTCACCAACGCCAGTAATTTTAAGTTTAATAATCATTAACGTTCAGGTTTCGGGTTTCGCTTATGATAATTGATATAGTGATTTGAACAGAGTCAAGATCATGCCGGTCAAAGAAGATACAGTTAGTTCTCTTTTAGAGCCTTTTCAACGTTTTGGCGTAAATCTGGGTTTGACTAGAATTAAAAAACTACTGGCTGCTCTAGAAAATCCGCAAGCTAAAGTGCCGATTATTCATGTTGCGGGAACAAATGGCAAGGGATCTGTATGCGCTTATCTGTCTTCAATTTTGAGAGAAAGTGGTTATCGAGTCGGACGGTATACTTCCCCTCATTTAGTAAACTGGACTGAAAGGATTTGTCTCAACGAGCAAGAAATAACTATCCCAGCTTTAATTGAGATACTACAAGAAGTTAAGCAAGCTGTTGACCCTGACTCCCAAAGCCCAACTCAGTTTGAGGTAATTACCGCAGCAGCCTGGCTCTATTTTGCTAAATCACAGGTGGACATTGCCGTGGTGGAAGTAGGGTTAGGTGGTAGACTGGATGCTACTAATGTTAGCGATCGCCCTTTAGTTAGTATTATTACTTCCCTAAGTAAAGAGCATTGGCAGCGTCTTGGTCCGACCGTAGCTGATATTGCCAGAGAAAAAGCAGGGGTGCTTAAAGCAAAATGCCCTGCTGTTGTTGGTCAACTTCCTTCTGAAGCTAAACAAGTGGTAGTAGAAAAAGCGCGAGAATTAAACGCGCCGATCGCTTGGATTGAGCCAGCCCAGACAATTCATTTAGCAAATCAAAATGATGCTCGCTGGGCAGAATACCAAGATCTTAAATATCCCTTGCCCCTATTGGGAGAAGTGCAGTTAAGTAATTCGGCGATCGCGATCGCCACAATTAAAATTTTACAGCAGCAGGGTTGGCATATTCCCGAACTAGCGATTCAAACGGGAATGAATAAAACCCGTTGGCTAGGAAGACTACAGTGGACAACCTGGAAAAATCATCCCCTATTAATTGACGGGGCGCACAACCCTGCTGCTGCGATCGCTCTTAGAAGCTATGTTGATACTTTGAACCAGTCTGTCATTTGGGTTATGGGTATGCTAGTTACCAAAGACCACGAAGATATATTTGAAGTACTTTTAAAACCTCAAGACGAACTACATCTAGTTCCCGTCCCCGATCATAGCAGTGCTGAACCTGTAAAACTGGCATCAATAGCTCAACAGGTTTGTCCCCATTTAAGTAAATGTAAAACTTACGACAGTGTTTTCGCTGCTTTGGATATGGCGGTTGATTCTGCTAACAACTCCGCAACAGAATCCTTAGTTGTTTTATGCGGATCTTTATATTTAATTGGTTACTTGTTCAAGAACTCAAATATTTCTTAGCAACTGTATTTTCTGGGTCAAATTTTAAAAACGTGCGTAACTAAATCATGTTTAGTTGCCTAAAGAAGACCGTCCAAGAGAAGACTTTTCGAGAGGGGAGGGCGTTAGAGGGCGAGATTCCCGTTGACTCGAAGGAATTTCTAAAGATGTACTATTGCCTCCTAACGGCTGGATCGGGCTATTGCTATTGTCTGATGTATTACCACCTAAAGAACCAGTTAAATTTGACGTTGAGCTATTAAAATTATTGCTAGAGGATGGCTGACTATAGTTGGGAGTCGTTGACTGAGCATTCTCAGCAGCCATGTTTTCTTCAATTGATTTATTTTTCTCAACGCTAGAATTAATATCTCTCAGGGGACTTTCTGGGGAAAGACTCGAATTTCCTGAAGATCTAATAGTTTTAGGTGGATGTGAATACGTACCCGTAGGAATTCCTTCTTTAAAATCATTATTAATTTCTACACTACCACTGCCTGGATTTGGAGGCGGGGCGGAGATAATCTTCTGCTTGTCTTCTCCATTAGACTTTTCATAGGGATTGTAATCTTGCGCTGTTTTTTGGGAATTTTTCTCTTCTGGGGCAACATTCTGGCTATAAAAACTGTTTAAAGCCCCTGCTAAAATTAGAGCAGTTGTAGATAACAAGAGGACACCAATGATAACTAGTCGTCTGCTTGAATTATTTTTCATTACATTTGACATTTATTATACTACTGGTAAAAATCTTGATTAGTTTTCATAGTATTGAGTAATCATAAAATAACTGATTATTTTAAACCAGTCAAGCTTGGTAACTTTCTAGATTTTCAGGGGATAGTTTACGTAAGATAGGAAGAGCGCGATCGCTCAAACCACCAAAATCTTCAACTAAGACTAAATATTTATTAGCATCTAAATAGTCACGATAAGGAATTGTGTCGCTTTTTGTATCCATTGCCCAACCAACGCCACCACCCACAAAAACGCTGCCCATAGCACCACCGATAGCACCTAAAATACCGCCTACTATGTGGTTACCTGGTTCTCCCGCCCAATCTAAATTGTCTAATCCTGTGATCAGGTTAAACACATATCCACCAATAAAACCAAAAGGAACCAGCCAATATGCCATAAAGGTTGCACGATTTTTTGCTTGCCTCATGGGATCGATAAAGCCAAGCTCATCGGCAGTTTTGTAGCCTCTGCCTGCGATCGCCATTTTATTTAAGGGAATGCCTGCCTTTTCTAACGCTGTATAAGCTTCTTCGGCTTGGAAGCGATCGGGTAAAACAGCAATTAGATAGTTCATTGATTAATTCTCGCTCAAACCATACGTCAATTAAAATCCTAGCTCACTCAGGTATTTCTCTACCGTTTTCGATTAAAAACTATAAATTTCAGATTCGTAATTTGGTAGTCCTATAAAGGAAAAGATGAGAGAAAATGGAAATGTAATTATCTATTAAAAGTTTGGATATGTTAAAGTTAGCTTTATCCTGTCTTAGTTGTGGCTATCATGCGATCGTCAAAAATGGTAAGACTCGTCATAGTCAGCACCCTCGACACTTGCTTCAAGTCGGTGAAACCGCCCAACGCAGTGTCTCGCAAAATTACAAATGCAATGATTGTGGTCGTCAATTTGTAGAGAACCCTAAATGGAGAAGAATTTCACAAGAGACAAAAAAGCTAATAGATCGATATACTCTTAGATAAAGATTTCCTTAGCTGGAATTGCTCGCTCGCTTAAGATTTCTGAACCCTGGCTTCAAAACTATGTCAACCAAAAATATGAGTCAGTTCCTACACAAGTGAAGAATCAAGCTAAAAAAAAGGGAAATTAGTAATTCAATGTAACGAAATGTGGTCATTTGTAAGCAACAAAGCCAATAAGCAATGGGTATGGCTATCGTTAGATGTAAAAACCAAGGAAATCGTCGGAGTCTATAAGGCGCGATCGCAGTCGTAACAGCGCAAGAAAGCTTTGGAAGTCATTACCTCCTGTCTATCGTCAATGTGCAGTAAGCTATACCGATTTCTGGGAAGCCTACGAGCAAGTTATTCCTTCAAAATGCCATCAAGCCGTAGGAAAGGGAACAGGAAAAACTAATTACATTGAGCGGTTTAACTGCACTTTGCGATAGCGAGTATCTAGATTAGTCAGAAAAGCGGCTAGACCCCCTAAAGGGTTCGACAGTTTGCTTATGCCAGGGAACCCGTCCACCGCAACTGTTTCACCACGTCGACGAAAGGCGCAAGGGAATGCTCGCCAAGACACTCTGTCTTTTTCCAAAAAGTTGGAAAATCATATCAGCGCAATCTGGAATTTCATTCATTACTATAATGCCTCGTTAATTGATAATTAATCCTTTCCTATTTAGGACTACCTAAAATTTATCATCACTGTTTTAACCGATTATGAATGCTTGTCCTTGCAAATCGGAATTACAGCTTTATCCAGTAAGGCGATCGCGATTCTATTAAATTTATCGATGCCAATTTCACCTCTGTTGTTATCTGCACCGAACAAGTAGGGAACAATAACTATAATGCCAAGATTTTGGTCAAAATAGTTAATTCATTTAATAACAATACTTGTGGCTAATATTATTAATAATCCTCACTCTAACGATGCCGTCATTGGCGGACAACCTCACCAAATATTAATCAAAGAACTAGATTTGATGCTTAGGGCGCGCTATCCTCTAGTTTATATTGTGTCTGTAGAAGAAGAACCAGTTGAAGAGGTTTTGAATTTAGCAGCAACTCAGTCTAATGCAGAACGTAAAATATTAACCTGGGATTTAGTTCGAGGATGGGATGACAATGGGTCAGATAAAGGAGGGGTAATGGGTGCATTAAACCGCATTGCCAAAGCAGAACCTCAAGAAAGCGCAATCTTTGTTCTGCGAGATATACATCATATTCTTAAAAATCCAGAAACCACTCAAAATTTTCCTGTTATTAGAGAAATTAAGAATTTAACTAAGGAACTTAAACGGAGTCGCAAGACTTTAATTCTGACTAGCCATACTCTGGCGATACCAGAAGAGTTTAAGGAGGAGGTTACAGTAATTGATTTTCCCTTACCTAATACTCAAGAAATAGATTATCTAATTAGTCAGCTAGTCATACCAGAAAAGCTCAAGGTAGAAGATAAGCCAAGAGAACAATTAATCAAAGCCTGTCAGGGATTGAGTAGGGCGAGAATTCAACGAGTATTAGCCAAAGCTTTAGCAGCAAAACAGCAGGTTAATGAATCAGATATTCAAGGGGTATTAGAAGAGAAAAAGCAAACTATCCGCCAGACGGGAATTTTAGAGTTTTACGCTACTTCCGAATCTTTGAAAAATGTTGGGGGATTGGAAAATCTCAAGCAATGGGTAAAAATGCGCGAGGATGCTTTTACAGAAGAAGCTAGACGCTATGGTATTCCCAATCCTAAAGGAGTGTTGCTGGTAGGTATTCAAGGTACGGGCAAATCTCTTTCGGCTAAAACCATCGCCAATGAATGGCGACTACCTTTATTACGTTTGGATACGGGGCGTTTGTTTGGGGGAATTGTTGGGGAAAGCGAAAGTCGAGTCAGACAAATGATTCAAATCGCAGAAGCGATCGCACCTTGCGTATTATGGATTGATGAAATTGATAAAGCGTTTGGCAATGTTAATGGCGGTAGTGATGGTGATAGCGGTACATCTCGTCGAGTATTTGGTTCTTTAATTACTTGGATGCAGGAGAAAACTGCTCCCGTGTTTATTGTTGCTACAGCTAACAACGTCAAGGTTTTACCAGCAGAGTTATTACGTAAGGGAAGGTTTGATGAAATCTTCTTTTTGAATTTACCGACAGAGAAAGAAAGACAGGACATCTTTAAACTACATCTGCAAAAGCTTCGTCCAACTCGCTTCAAAGAATTCGAGCTATCAAAAATAGCCAAGCAAAGTAATAACTTTAGCGGTGCAGAGATCGAACAGGTAGTTGTAGATGCTTTACATCGTGCTTTTCACAATATTCAAGATGGACAAAGGCGAGACTTAATGACTCAAGATATATTACAAGCCATAGACGCTACTGTACCTCTTGCTGCGATCGCTCGTCAGCAAATAGATGAATTGAAACAATGGGCTGCTGAGGCTGGTGCGCGCACTGCTTCGGATAATGTTGAGCTAGTTGAGGAGTTGAAGCAATATAGCTTAGAACAGGGTATCAATCCTTTAGAAGTAGATTAATTTCCAAAAACCTCGATCCGCTATTACTTGTCCAGATATTTAATTAAATTGAAGCAATTATGTCTCACTTCACCACTATCAAAATTCAAATAAAAAACGGCAAAATCTTACATCAAGTCTTACAAGAATTGGGCTATCAAGTTGAACGCAACACTAAAGTACGTGGCTTTGTCGGTCAAAAAACTGATGCCGAATATGTGATTAGGCAAAAGAATGGTTACGATTTAGGGTTTCGCCTCAATGGTGAAAGTTACGAAATAGTAGCTGATTTTTGGGGTGCGAAAATCAATCAAAAAGAATTTGTCAATTCCATTAGTCAAAAGTACGCTCATAAAACCTTGATGCAGTCAGTACAAGAGCAGGGTTTTGATGTTGAAGAAGAGTCAGTTTTAGAAGATGGAACGGTTCGGGTTGTTGTTGGCAGGTGGGTTTAGTCAAAACTTTAGTTTTCCAGGCTAGCGATCGCTGTCAGTATTTTGACGATAGTATGAGTTATTAGAAAAGCACCAATGAATAATCATTCCGACGCAACTAAGATCGATAATATTATCCCCAATCAAAATACTTCATCTCCAGTAAATCAAGTCGTGTTAGGAGGAATTGAAGGAGTCAAACACCGTTTAAATAGCGATAATGTGGAAGTTGTCATCGCAGCCTTAAAAGAAGCGGTTAACTATCAAGACGAAGGCTTAGATCTAGTGATTACCGCTTTGCAAGAGCGATTACTAAAGAAGCAAGAATCAGGAGAAAATATTCTGACTACAGAACAGTATTATCAACTTGTAGCAGAAAATCGCAACACCCAAGATTTTACTGGTTTGGTTGGACTAGATCTAACTCAAGTCGAATTTAGAAATAAAAACTTGGAATTTCCTCGTCCAAATCTATCTCATGCAAACTTATCGGGGTTAAATCTCTCTAAATTTAACTTCACTTTTGCCAAGCTAACAGATACTAATTTAGACAACGCCGATCTATATGCAGCTAATTTACAAGAGGCAAATCTCAAAAATGCTTCTCTCAAAAATGCCGATCTAGGTAAAGCTAATTGCGCTAATGCAGATTTCAGTTTTGCTGATTTAACAGGTGCGAATTTATCCGATACTAATTTACAGGGAGCAAATTTTACTGGGGCAAACTTAACTAATGCCAAGCTATGTAAAAGTAATCTGATACAGGCTAATTTCAGAAATGCCAGCTTGAGTAAGGCTAATTTTAGCAAAGCTAATTTAAGAGGAGACGTAAGATTTCTCAATGCCAATCTATCCGAGGCAGTTTTCAAAGGAACTCTTTACAATGATGAAACAAAATTTCCTGTCGGTTTCGATCCTAAAGCGACAGGGGCATATTTGATTGAACCTTGTGTATGTTTAGAAAAAGCCGATCTCAGCAATACCAATCTCAGTCAAGCTAATTTAGTAGGAGCGAATTTGTCAGGAGCAAACTTATCAGGAACTAATTTACTTCAGGCTAATCTAAAAGGTGCTAATCTAAGCAAATCAAAGATAATAATCAAAGACCAAGCTCACATTGCTAATATTCACTTAGAAGGTGCCGATTTAACTCAAACAACTATTATTGTATTGGCTCTAAATTCAGTAGTATTTATCTTCAAGGAGTTAATCTAACCGAGGCAACTTTGATTGATGTTAGTTTCGAGCAAGTAGATTTGACAGGTGCTAACTTATCTGGCGTAAATTTGAATGCAATGAGCTTTAAACATTGTAATTTACAAGGTGTAGATTTTTCTAACAGCAGTTTAAGAGGAGCAAATTTAGGCAATGCCAATGTATACGGCGCAAACTTTACTAATGCAAATATTAATGGAGTCAAGCTAACCGAACAGCAGATCGAAGATGCTATTATGCCAGAAAATTTTAAGCAAAAATAAATGTTGTTAATTTCAGAAGCCGATTGAACATTGATTGACACGATGTAACAAGAAAGAAATCCAAAAGCCAGAACTTGCCATTCTATTATTACCTTGAGTTCCAAATCTGCTTGTCAACCAAAATCCAAACATCTAAATAGGTTTACTAGGAAAACCTTGATCGCTCATACCACTGAGATGCCAGTGAATAATGGGCAAAGGTAAATGACCAGTATTTGCGTCGAGAGTAAAACAAAGTTGTTTAAGTCCTTTCCATTTATTATTGACGCACCATCCTACAACTTCTCCAAAATTACACCAAGCTTGTTCGCATTGAAGAATTTGTAAATCGCTATCAGTACACAAGAAGGCTTTTCTATCTATTGAATTATTACCTAATTTATTCCAAATTTTAGCCTGAACACTAAAACCAAACTTCCCGCCACTTAGCTTTACCCAAAGCTGGTCAATAGTATATAAATCTTCGCAGGGAAATTTATTAATATCAGCTTCTGGTCTTAACCAACCTTTTTTTTGTCTGTTACGAACTTTGAGTAAAAGATTTGCGGTTTCTTTATCTGCTTTTAGCCATTCCTCATCCATAAGCAAATCTCTCAGTTTTGAATAATCTATATCCACTGAAGAATTTAGTGGCAAGGCTTGCTGTAATAATTTTTTTACGTCTAATCCCCTTTCATTTTTTAAATACGAATAAGATGCTTGAAATATTTCTAGCGATCTATCTTCCAAAGCACTAATAATTAAATCTAAACCCACCTTTCCATATTTTCTTGCTTCGGTAAGTGCAGCAATTTTA
This sequence comes from Waterburya sp., assembly GCA_965218345.1. Lineage (GTDB taxonomy): Bacteria > Cyanobacteriota > Cyanobacteriia > Cyanobacteriales > Xenococcaceae > Waterburya. The sequence goes on along the minus strand of CBDCKS010000002.1, from coordinate 316,969 downwards.
ATTGCATCATTGTCACTTTTTAAACTTTGTTCAACTCCTTCTAGTCCACCTAAAACAACACTATTAATAGGGATTGGTGATTCTCCACTAAGAACGACATCATATTCTTTAGGGCGATCGCAATGAGTCAAATCGTTATTACCTCTGGTATCTACATTAAATTCCGACTGACAACGCGGACATTCTATAATTCCTATTTTTCCCGTAGGAACTCTTAGTTTGGCTTTACAACGATCGCATTCAATAATTACGCGCTTAGGAATATCTTGAGTTGACATTTGAGTTACTTTACTGATTTATGATTATTGTTCCCATTTAATAAAGAAGAAAAGAATCAAAAAGTTATTTCAGTTTAGCGATCGCACCGTCATCAACCAATACTTCTCCTGTCAATAAATCCTTCACTGTTGCCAATAACACTCGCTTTTCATTCACAGCAAAATCTACCGTAATACGGTCTACTCCTGCTTCTCCTGGGGGGTCAAGATGAGCGAGACAGACTTTTCCATGGTGACTTTTGAGGGAACTATATTGCTGTTGCTGCTGTAATTCCCCACTTGTCATTCTTCCAAATTCGTCATAACTTACTTCTGCTGGGGAAACTTCGGCTACTTCGCCAATATCAAGACGAATTTCAGTTTGTCCTTCCGTGGCTACCTGCAAAGTTAATGGTTTGTCGGTTTGACAAGGATATTGCAATCCTCTATTGAAAATAGTGAAATAAGAATAGCTTTTGAGTTGCGGTTCCCAAAGTCGAATAGCGTAATTATGCCGCAAATAGTCTTCTATTTTAGTAATCTGACTCAAAGCCAATGCACCATAACATACTGCTTCAAAAGGCTTGTCTAACTTGACTTTTTTCTTGCCAAAATAAGAAGTAATTAAATTTTGTACCGCAGGTATTAAGCAACTACCACCGACTAATAACACTTCGATATCGCTTTTACTAATTCCTTTACTAGAGGCGATCGCCAATACTTCATCTAAACTATTGCGTAACTGTTCCAATAATTGCTGCTGTTCAAGGATTTCGGCTAATTTCTCTCGATCTAGCTGTAACTCATGAGACATAAAGTTTTCATCATCAAACCAGCTTTCCTTAGCTTTTTCTTCTACCGATAGACTAATCTTTAATTTCTCGGCAATTTCTAATAAATTTTGCCAACCAACTTCTCCTACTGCTTCTCTTGAAGAATTAAGCGATCGCAAATAATCATCAACGATCCAAATATCTATATCTTCCCCACCTACATAAGCATCTGATTTAGCTATTACTTCTGCTTTGAAAGTCGTCTCTTGCTTATCAAAATTAGTACGAACTAAACTCAGATCTAAAGTTCCCCCACCAAAATCTACGACTAATATCAATGAACCTGGAGTTTTAACTGCATAACCCAAAGCAGCAGCAGTAGACTCATCAACTAGTTGAACGCGATCGACTCCTAAGCTATTACCTATGTCACGAAACCAATCTAAATATCTTTCAAATGCCCCTACAGGCACAGTAAAAATAACTTGCGTTGGTTCTATCTGTAAATATTTTACCTGTTGCCAAATTTCTTTAATAAAAAGTTCTGCAACTAATTCAGGAGTATAAGTTTGATTATCTAAGAAGCGTGCTGGTGGCTGATAATCCGCTGCTAAATCTCGTTTAAAGCCTTTGAATAATCGATTTGGTTGAGATGATCCCAAGCGTTGCGATCGCACTTGTTCACCTAAAATTAGTTCATTTTCTTCTCGAATAAAAACCAAAGTAGGAATGGCAAAAATTTTATAGGTATTTTTATTACGATCTTTTTGAATAGACGAACGAGATATATTAGAAAATCTCAGAGTTTTTGGTAACTGTGTATCGGTTTCCAGAATACTGACGACAGTATTACTTGTTCCAAAATCAATAGCTATAGTAATCATTAATATGAATTTTAGTAAATAACTTTATGTAAAAATTTGAGCTATGCCAGCAATAATTATTAGCAAGATAAGACAGCCACATCCAGTCTCACAACATCCTTCTTCTGAGGTCTCTGAACTTGATTGAGATTCTGTCGATTCTGTCTTGTCTTCTGTTGAGGATTTGCTTGTACTTATATTTTCAGCGTGATTGGTATTTGAAGATTGTTTGATTTTAGTTGTAGAGGAAGCCTTACTTTTGTTATCTGTTGAATCTGCTTTTTTCTTTAATTTTGGTTTCTCTACTTTTTTTTCAGTAGATTTGTTTTTTGGAGGATTATTACCACCTAATACCACATCGAAAGATTGAGGAGTATTTGAGCTTTCTGACATAAGCCTAAAAATTAATCTAATTAATGGTTGTTATCAATTCCAGGTGGAAGAGTGCGACTTACCTTTGCAGGACACAGTATTTTATCTCCATCCTTATAGCCAACAAAGCGGATATACACTGATTCCCCTTTCTCTATCTCATTACTATCAGGTTGATGTAATTGAGGATTGTATTCGACCTTTTTCCAAGGCGAACCAACAGTTTTGTATCCCCAGTCTGACAACAAATTTTCTAAAGATGTAAAAAGTGCCACAAAATTTTTGGCTGGTAAATCTGGCTTTTTTTTCGCCATCTCACAAGCAGTGGGATAGTTAGTCAAAAGAGTTTGTAGCTGCTCAAAAGTAGCTCTTTGAAAATCACTGTTTGATTGTTTGGACTGTTCTCTTATTTCTTCCCTTAATAATCTGCATTGCTGTATTAACTCTTCTAATTCTCGATTTTTAGCGTCGTGGCTATAAAATTTGAGAGATTGAGATGCTGATGACTGACTAAATATATTGGAGAACAGAACTGCAAAAATCAGCCAAAGGATTATAGGAAAGCCAAAGTCATTAATATGTTCGACCATTATTTATCCTTGACCTAAATATTGAGTCTGTGTATTATCTAAATTTTCTTCACCTTCGTAATATTCAGGCAAAAATTCTTGAGATTCAACCTGTCCCAAAGCAGATTCTAATGAAGCAGTAGTTTCAGTACAACTTTCACCTGAAGCATTTAATACTTTTTCGGTCACTTTGCCATCTTTACCAATTCGGTATTCTATTTTTTGATAATCAGCCATATCATTTAATCGATCGCTACAGTTTTAGAGTTCCCAGATATCTTCTATAAATTACATCGTAGAAATCGCTGAATATAAGTTATATATAGCCATAATCGTCTTGAAAAGATAGCTCTATTTAATTTCAACTAGGCAATTTTTCCTTTAACCTTCTATGAATCCTATCTAACCAAATTGGAATTACCGCTTCTCCTTTTTCTAAATGCGCGATCGCTTTTTTCTTATCAAACTCTTCCAAGACGAGCGATCTTTTTTTCTCATCCCAACAAAACATCCAGCGTTTATTACTTTCGCGCTCGGCATACTGAAAATCTGCTTTTACTAATTCTTTAAGACCTCTATTCGCTTCACCAAAACTCAATCCCACTAGTAAATTACATCTATAAGTCTTGGCTCAAATTACAGCAACGCAAACAGCGCAAGCTCGAAGGGCAAGAGCGTTGATTGTCCATGCTCAAAAGTGACACTGAGTTATTAAAAAAATGTGAATGCAGTCTTGATATTTTGCGTCACCGAGGGAAAGAAATCCTGACTGATATTGAAGCTGGGATCGAAAGGACTAAGAGAAGAGCGAATGTGTAATTTCAATCATAAGCTTGCCGAAACGGCAAAGTTATAATTGAAATTACAAAAAGTCGGTTAAGACGAGGCTTTGCGCCGAGTGGGGGTAGGGAGACTTGAACTCCCACGACCTTTTACGGTCAACGGATTTTAAATCCGCAGCGTCTACCAATTCCGCCATACCCCCTGGCATGAATTCAGTTAAGAAGTAGCTTTTTTTTACCAGAGACTAATATATCATACAGTGTTGAGATATTAAGCGCAATTTAGGGTTTGAAATCATTAGATCGGCATAAAGGATAAGTTTACTAGCGTTTTTAAGCAAATTTCAAGAATTTGCGGATTTAAAATTAGCCAAAAAAAAGCAATAAGCTAGAAATATAACGTAAGTAATCTAACCTATCACTTGGTTGGTGTGAGTAAACTTGTAAATCTAATTGAAATCAAAAAATCATCGACTAGCTTTCTGAGGTTCAGGTAATACGCCAACTTTTACCTCGATTTGTCGCTGTTTGTCATTGCTCTGTAGACTTAGAGGTAGTCGATCGCCTGCTTGGGTTTTGGCAACTATCTGCTGCACTTCATCAGCTTTACTGACCTGCCGGTCGCCAATCTTGTGAATTATGTCTCCCGATCGCAATCCTGCATTATCCGCCGGAGAGTTAGGGACGACACCTACAATTAAAATGCCTTTGTTTGCGCTTAACTCTATATTTTTTTGGCTTTTTAGTTGTTTTCTAAGGTCGGGAGTAATTTCTACCATCTGAATACCTAAAAATGGATGATCTGCTTTGCCTTTGGCAATCAATTCTTCGGCTATATCTCTAGCGGTATTAACAGGAATGGCAAAACCAATTCCTTGAGCGTTTTGAATAATAGCAGTGTTGACCCCAATCACTTCACCTTGGGCATTGAGCAATGGTCCTCCAGAGTTACCAGGGTTAATGGCAGCATCAGTTTGAATAAAGCTAACCTGTTTGTCAGCAACTCCTATCTGCGTGCTGGTTCTACCTGTAGCGCTGACAATACCAGTAGTGACGGTGTTATCTAAGCCCAAAGGATTACCGATCGCGATCGCCCATTCTCCAGGCTGTAACCGATCGGAATCTGCAAAAGTAACGGCGGGTAAACTTTCTGCATCTATTTTGATTACCGCTACATCAGTCAAGGAGTCTGTCCCCATAACTTTTCCTTTGTATGTGCGACCATCTTTGAGAGTTACTTCTACTTTGTCACTACCGTCTACCACATGAGCATTAGTAACAATCAAACCATCAGAACTAACCACAAATCCAGAGCCAACGCCTCTTTGAACCTGTTGACTGGGTATATTTGGTATCTGTGAACCAAAAAATTGACGGAAGACGGGGTCATTAAGCAGAGGAGAAGCATTCGTAGAGACAGTTCGAGATGCGTCGATACGGACTACCGAGTCGCCCACCTGCTGTACTACATTACTAACGTAATTCTGAGGTAAAGAGATCGCCATTGTCCCAGATTTGTTTTCTGTTTTAGTGACTGTAGAAGATTCTGCTGATTCGTTAGCAACACTGTGGGGGGAATTAATTAAATAATTACCACCCAAGGCTATCCCACCTCCTAACAGAAGTAGAGAAGCAGAAGCCGTTGCTTTTTGTAAAGTTGTTAATTGTGTCATTAATTTAGCTTTACGTTTAATGTTTAATTTAGTTAGTGATTAGATATAAAGAAAATTAACTACTAATACCAAGTCGCTTTCAAAGAGACAAGATTATCTCGCGCAAAGAGGTCAGACCCCGCGTCGCCGACAGGCGCAAGGGAATGCTGACCTAGCAAAGACGCAAAGAAAAAATTACAGGTTTGAATGCAACTCGGTATAATTTTTGATTTGAGCCAGAATGTCTATCTTTCTAATTTAGATAGACGATGTGTCTTTGGTGTGACAATATTTTGAATTTTGAATGATATTTAACTTACTTCGTTCGTAGCTAATAATGAAGATTTAAGTCCCCTCTTCTATTTCTATCTCGTCCTCTACAGTGGCTACAACGCGCTGTCTCGCAAAGAGATGAAGAGTCTTCAAATCAAAATATAGATCTCAAATCAGTGGGCAACTTTAATTGAAAATAAAGTCAAAAGCGATCGGTGATTATTGGCGTTAACTAAGATATAAAAGGAGCGTAAGTTAATTGTGCTAGTTTTATGTCCCACAATGATGACTACATTGACGCAGTAAATCCTCAAGCTGATTCTTGGTTGAGTTTAGAAATATACGTAAAAGCTAATCAGCCTAGTCTGTTGCAGGGTTTGGATCAGTGGTTGCAGTTAGATTTAATTAGTCAAGCACAAGTTAGAAAGATATGTCGCCATCATTTAAGCTGTCCTTTACCTGAGATAAAAGAGGTTGAAAGTAATTTAGCAACTCAATCAGATTCTTTAGTAGCTGCAAAAACTTTAGTTAAAGCTGCACCTCAGCCTAATATTATCACGCAAGTATGGCTAAGGTTTTTAGATGAATTAAGTATTCGCTGGCTATTATTTTTGGGTATATTTTTAGTGGTTATTTCCTCTGGTGTGCTAGCAGCAAGCCAGTGGGATAATTTTCCTAAGTTTGGACAATATTTGATTCTTTTAGCCTATACTCTTTGCTTCTGGGGTTTTGGATTTTGGTCGAGTAAACAGAATAATTTAAAGTTAACCTCTCAAACCTTAAGCGCGATCGCAACTTTATTAATCCCGATTAACTTCTGGGCTATTAGTCACTTTGGTTTAGGTCATAATATCTGGGAATGGATAACTATTGCTACTGCTTTTGCTACCTTAACGGCTACTATTTACTTTGAGTCTCGACTAGGAAAAACAAACACAAACAAGTTTTTTACGTCACTTTTTTTAATACTCAGCTATCTACATTTAGGCTGGAAGTTGCCTAGTTTACCATTGATTGCAGTATATAGCGGTATTGTTGTCATTAGTTTAATTCAGTATAAATTTTTCTTACCACGATCAAAATATCCTAGAAATAATTTATTATTCCTGTTGGCTGCATGGTCATTACTATTAGCCAGAGGATTAATTGATAGCAACTATGTAAACTATAACTTAGCGATCGCTTTGTTTGCCTGGCTATTAGGAACAATTTATTTAACTCAACGAACCAACTTAGAGCAAGCAAACACTACAGCTATATTTTTTAGCCGTATCTGGCAGTTTATTAGTATTCTTATCTTGAGTTTGGCTTGGATAATGTCGATTGTCTCAGGAGTTGCGGGGGCAAATTCCCCAGGCTGGCAAACTGTCGGTATTAGCATTTTAGCTATTCATTTATTTAGTCAAAGGCTGACTCTTTATTGGCGCAAACGAGATTTAACCGCCATCTTTTTTGTTGGCTTGCAGACTTTATATATCTCCAAAGAATTAATCCCTAATAGTTTACGCACTCAAGCTTTAGATCTGGCTGTGGCGGTTAGCAAAACTGAATATTTCCCTGAGTCAGTATTTGGGATAACTCTTTTTCCCTATGTAATTCTGTTTGTTTTTATTGCTAGTTGGTTGTATGGTCGGCAAAAGCTGAAATTAGGCTTATATAGTGAATGGCTTACCTTGATTTTGGGTATAGCCTTAACCTGTCTTAGCTTATCTAATCCTACTTGGCGATCGCTAAATCTACTTTTGTCTACTGCTACTCTGGGCTATGTCGCTTATATTCGTCAGCCTTTAAGAAACACGCTAGTTTACCTAACTCACTTGTTGGGTTTAGTTACCGTAATTAACGCAATTGCCGTTAACTTACCTAATTTGAATCAGTCAGCGTGGGGCGGTATTTTAGTTTTACTCCTGGTTGGGGAGTGGGGCATATATGTGCGTAGAATAAAACAGCCAAGAATTAATTCTGATTTTAGATCTCTGCTACAGCAAAGCTTTTGGTATTTTGGTTTGTTACTGGGTGCTATTAGCTATACCTGTTTTTTGTCTCAAGTAAAAGGGTTAGTGACTCCTGCAACTTTTCGCTGGGGTTTAGTTTGGTTAATTACCCCTGGAATGTTGACTCTAATTGCCAAATATACTCGCAATGTTCAACAGCGTCGATTAGCTACTTCTCTTAGCTGCATGGCTTTAATCTTGGCTCAATTTCTAGTTTTGGGGCAAGGTGAAACTAGATTTATTGCCTTGGCGATCGCGATTGGCTTGATGTACATTAATGCCTTTAACCTGCGTCGCCCTATAGTTACGACAATTCATTTAGGTTTTGGGTTAAGTCTGATTGCTAGCTTGCTGAGTAGTTTTGTAAGCAATTGGAATTGGCTACCAGTAGGTGCAGTCATTCTCTATGGCTTGTATCAATTTCGACTATATCTAAAAAGAGCGATCGCCACTCCCAAATTTGACTATATTTCCCAACGCACTGCCCACGGAATTCTAGGAGTGGGAGTAGAAGCCAGAAACTATAAGCTGATGGGTAAATATATACAGGCAGCAGACTATTGGGCGATCGCTTTAATTGCTGTCGAATTAGCTATAATCAGCATTATCTATCTCAATTTGCAGAATTTTGGGCAATACTCCCAGTATTTGTTCACCACTATCTTACTTATAGGGGCTATTTTTTGGCGTTATCGTCAGCAACCTAATAATCTAGTTTTGTATACTCTGGTTTGGTTGGGGGAATTATTGACGGTAGGTATAGCTGTACTTTTGGGAGGCAATGGTTTAGTCTGGGCGATCGCCAATGTTATTCTCGGATTATTATCTTTAATTGTCATCGCTTGGTTAGCTCAAACCGATTCGCCTTGGGCAAGATTGAATTTAGCTTATGTGCCTGTAGTTTACGCTATTGTAGGTATAATCTGGCGACTTACCTACTTTGACTCTTATACAGGATTGTTAACTTTAGGGGCAGCCTTAACTCTGGTTAATACCCACCAGAATAATAATCAAATTAATAGACTAATTAACTATTTGGGTATTGCACTCATTTCCTGCGGAATCTATGAATTAGTTATTTATAGGCTGTTGCAGTCATCAGCTAGAAGTACGGCAGACGGCTTAACTGTATTAGCTTTAGTAGCTGCTGCGATCGCCTTTACTTATCGTTTAAGCACCTGGTGGTATCGTCAACGCCATCGAACGACGATGTTTAATCTTAGTTTATCTAAAGTTATTTTAATTGCTCATCTGCACTGGGCAATGAGCAGTATCTTAAAAATTATGGCTGCGGGTATTGCTATAGAAAGTGCTGCACCTAGTTTAACTCTTGTTAGTATTGCTACTAGCTTTTGTCTTGGTGCTTATGCCCTTATTCAGGGTAGACGCGATCAACAAACGTCAGCAAATACGGCAAACGACTGGTGGGTGTATGTCGGCTTGGTAGAAATAGCCGCTACTTTAGTTTACAGTCGTCTAATTATCAGTCGCTTGAGCTTATTCGATCCTTGGCGAGTTATATTTACCTGTGCCGTTGCCTTCTTGATTTATCAAATACCCTGGCAAAACTTGGGCTGGCGCAAAACTCCCTGGCAACGCACTGCTTTAATTATTCCTGTGCTGATGACTCTGATTACAGCAGAGGATTCCTATCTAAGCCTGGGAATTGTGGCAGCTTTTTATCTTCGCATTGCTTACTACCAAAACAACTTGCGCTGGAGCTATATTAGTTTAGGATTTATTAACTGGGGCATCATTAGACTTGTTTGGCAATACAATACGGAATTGATTTGGATTGCAGGAATTATTAGTCTGTCTATTCTTTACATTGCCCAGTTCGATCCTTATTTTAAGTCTCATCGCCGACAACGCCACTATTTACGTATAGGAGGCAGCAGCATTGTTTGTATCACTGCTTTATTTTACCCAGATTGGGGACTTATTCCTGGGGCGATCGGCTTTATTTTAATTTTTGTGGGTTTAGGTTTTAAGATTAGAGCCTTTCTATTTGTGGGTACAGTTACTTTAATAATGACGACTATTTATCAGTTAATTATTTTGATTTTAACTTATTCTTTTTTAAAGTGGGTTGTGGGCTTAGTAGCAGGAATTTGCTCGATTATAATAGCCGCTGGCTTTGAGCAAAAGCGCGATCGCTTTAACAATCAATTAAAAAGCTATGAGAATAAATTAAAAACTTGGCAATGAAAAGCGATCGTGTTTTATTAAGGACAAACGATCATTCGTCTGTAGCGAGGAAAAAACTACTTACTACTTACTACCCAAACAGTTAAATAAGATTGCGCCAACAGGATTTATTCAGCTACAGATTAAAAAAGGCAACACGATGCAGAAATGCTGGAACTATCTCTTTTTTGGCATCAAAAGATGATGAGTTTGATGATTTGCCACCCAAATTTAAAAACAAATAAATGCAGCACGTTATGATTGCTGCTAACATTATTCTTTCCAGCATCGTTCATTCCTCTACAGCCTATCCCTATAGATATCAGTATGTCTTATTATGCTCGAATAATCTAGAGATAAATATATAAATTAGCAATTCTAAATCAAAACTTTAAAATTGCTTTATAGAAACAAAATAAATTTTATATATTGATTAAAATGGAATACGTATTATCAAGTTCTTAACCCAGTTTTAAGTATATAAATTAATTCACAAACATTTATATGTTTCATTTTCTATCGAGCTAGGTTTTATATAATCTTGAAACAAAAATACATAAAAGCTTGGGTTATTAGTTTTAGCGTCAATATAAGGCTAATTTCTAATAGAGAAAAGAATATGATCCTCAATCTGGGTCAAAAGCTTCGCCGATTATAGGCGTAAGCAATAGGAAAGAGTTTCAAGCTTTTTCCTATTGCCAAGCTTTAAGCTTGAGAAACATTTATTCTAATAACATCTACTTTGCCAATTCTGCTTCAATGACCTGTATTAATTCAGAAGAAGTAGGAGTAACGCCACTATCAAATCTCGCCACTACCTCACCTTCTTTGTTAATCAAAAACTTTTCAAAGTTCCAGGCGACATCTCCTTGAGGTTCAACAGAATTAGTTAGAATTTGGTATAGAGGATGCTGGTTAGAACCCTTGGCATGAACTTTATCAAACATATCGAAGCTGACACCATATTTTGTTTCACAAAATTCGGCAATCTCTTCGTTTGAACCTGGTTCTTGAGAGCCAAAATCATTACAGGGAAAACCCATAACTCGCAAACCTTTATCCCCATATTCTTGATTTAACTCCTCCAGTCCTTGATATTGAGGAGTATAACCACAGTAGGAAGCGACGTTAACAATTAATAACACCATGCCTTTATAGTCGGCAAATTTTTCCTCATCACCATCGATGTTTTTTACGGCTATATCGGATATATTACTCATGTTCTGCTTTGGAATCGGATTTACTAAATATGACAGATCGTACTGTACCATCTCTTTTGGACACTCAGGTTATTAAAGTTGATGATCTATCTGTCAGAATCGCTGCTTCTACCGCTGAGTTGACTCAAGATGCAGCTAATCAAGCTCAAAATTATTTGCGATCGCTGTTAACTCAACAAGAAACAGTAAGTATTATTTTAGCAACGGGTAACTCTCAGCTACAGTTTTTGAGTGAAATAGCCTCCCAAGATAAATTAGACTGGTCACGTATAGCTCTGTTTCATCTGGATGAATATTTAGGCATTAGCGCAGATCATCCAGGAAGTTTTCGTTATTATTTGCGCCACAAAGTAGAACAGCGAGTTCAGCCTTATGTATTTCACTATATTCAAGGTGATGCACCAGAACCTTTAAGCGAATGTCTGCGTTACACTAGGTTATTAGAGCAGCAAATTGACCTTTGTTTGTTAGGCATTGGCGATAATGGACATATTGCTTTTAATGAGCCTACCGTTGCCAATTTTAAAGATCCTTACGTAGTCAAGCTTGTCCAGCTAGAAACCAAAACCCGTCAGCAACAGGTTAACGGCGGCTACTTTCCCAATTTGGATGCTGTACCAAGTTATGCCTATACTCTCACTATCCCGACAATTTGTGCAGCCAAGAAGATATTTTGTTTAGCGGGGGGAAGTCATAAAGCAGGAGTAGTTGAGAAAACTTTAACCGAGGCGATCGCGTCTAATTTTCCTGCCACTATTTTACGCCAACAACCCCAGGCGACATTATTTTGTGATTTGGATTCTATTAGTTTATTTAGAGAACAATAATTGCTAAAAGCCTATTTTTTGTAGTTCCCATGTTTAAAATCCCTAATGTTAAGACAATTAAAACAATCAGAAATATCCTGACCCTAAGTCATAGACTAAATATCAAGCAGCCAAAAGTTTATTAATAATCAGATGCCTACAGTAGTCGTTCGTGGAGTAAATCATTATTATGAATGGATTCGTCACCTGCAAGCTAACTCTAAGCCTGTAATGGTTTTTGTTCATGGCTGGGGAGGTTCGTCAAGATATTGGCGCAGCACTGCCGAGGCTCTAGCAGATGATTTTGATTGTCTACTCTACGATCTGCGGGGTTTTGGTCGTTCTTCTTTACCTCAAGAACCTGTAAGCTTGGGTTACGATATGGAAGACTATGCAGCAGATTTGGCAGCTTTATTAGATGCTTTAGGACTTGAGCGGGTATATATTAATGCTCACTCCATGGGAGCATCGATCGCCACTATATTTCTCAATCGTTATGGCGATCGCGCCCAGGCAGCAATTCTTACCTGTAACGGTATTTTTGAATATGATGCCAAAGCCTTTGCTGCTTTTCATAAATTTGGCGGATACGTAGTTAAGTTTCGCTACAATTGGTTTTTAAAATTTCCTTTTGCCGATCGAATGTTTATGGCGCGATTTCTTCATCGTCCAATTAACAAAAGCGATCGCCTGGCATTTCTAGAAGACTTCTTGTTGGCTGATTATAATGCAGCAGCAGGAACAATCTACACCTCCGTCAGCCAAAAGGCTGTAGAAATTATGCCTCAAGAGTTTGCTCAAATCACCGTATCAACTCTCATGGTGTCTGGCGAAAAAGATATTATCATTCCTGCGGCAATGGGTAAACAAGCAGCAGCCTTAAACGACAAAATTAAATATGTCGAGTTGCCTAAAACTTCTCATTTTCCCATGCTAGAAGATCCCGCAGCATATCTAAAAATCGTCAGAGAATTTTTACAGCCTCATAATAATTTATCTCTAACAACTAACAACTAAAAGCCAAGACCTAAGAAGCCCCGAACGGTCTTACCTTTAATTTCATACATACATCACCAACGCTTCAATTATTTTACATGGCAAATATTGTTTAGCTGACCTTTTTGGGAATCATAGGCACAATGCTTATATATTTCTGTTTGTGTAGCTATGGATCGAGAATTAATTATTCAAGCTTTAAAAAGTACCTGTGGCAATAAAAACTTCCGCTTTCAAGTCCTGGAGCAAAATTCTAAGCTACACATTTATGTCAACCATAAAATAGAGAAACATCCAGATTATTTACTTTTAACCGATCTGGTTACCAAGGCGATAACTTCGTTAAACTCTGCTAACGCTAATTTACCTTTAGATTCTTATCAAGGTATGTGGTTGTATAGTCGTAAATTAGGGGATATTGAGACGAAATGGCAGACTTATGTGGAATTTCCTTTAGAAATTCATCCAGATGACCTGGATACTTTAGCTAATTCTCAAGAAACAGCCAATTCTGAAGCAGGACACACAAATCAGGTTTTAAATGCAAATACAGTTTATCAAACTTCTTTAGAAGAAGTTAATACCTTTGCTCCCAAGCTCACAGAAAAGACAGAGATAATTGACGACTTGGAAAGTTTAGTCGAGCAAGTTAGCACTGGTAATACTGACTTGCTCGACAAGACAGGAATGATTCATAAGGCTCCTTTACCAGAAGAAGAGATCGACACTTTTCCTTATAGGCTGATAGAAGAAACAGATACGAGTGATTCAGACAAAATAAATTTGACCCAGTATTGTTTTGTTACCAATAAAAAACTACTCACTAGCGATATCTTACCGCCAAACAAAGATACTATTCGTTTGGTTAAGTTTTTTCACCATTTATCTGACAATAATAAGCAAAAGATTCTGCCAGCTTTAGATGATTATTTTAAGCTAGCTAAAATTCCCGATACCGAAAAGCTATCTGTAGCATTACAAAACTGGCTTAAGCAAATAACCCAATTAGATGATGAACATCGTCGTACAGCCGAAATTTGGCTAAGTCGTTACTGTTTTGATCGCGATGCAACCTTGAATGAGTTTAAAACTGTGACAGACAAAAATGCTGTTATTGCTGCAAAAAAAAAGGAAAATCAAAGCCATGTCGAGTATAGCTTTACCCCAGCAAATCCAGATTCTTCTAGTAGTGATGATTTTCACCAGCAAAAATTCAAACTTCCTCCCGTAATTAGGAAACTTATCCTTCCTTTTGTTTGGACATTGGCTACCTTAATTTGCCTAATTCTGGGAATTTATACTACCAACCTGCAAACAACTTCTCAAGCTATTCCCTCTATTTGTAACAGCACCATAGGTTCACCTAATTACTGTCGTTTAGCAGTTAACTTGGCAGGAGAAAAAGCGATTAAGCAATCATCCTCTGGTATTTTCCCCCTGACAGAAATAAGCGAGACCTCGGCTAATTATGGTTGTCAAAGATATGCCAATGTTAAAGCGGGAATTGCTGGTAACATCGATCCGCGCCAGACTCCTGTTAGATCTAGCTCTGGAGAGAAAATATTGCCTCGTGTTTATGTGGTTGAGGCTCAACAAGAAAATATAGGGCAATCAGATAATGTTAGGGTGGGATGTGTATATGCTGCGGGACAAACAGAGCGATCGCCTAAACTATTAGCAGCAGACATTATTCCTAACAATTGGCCAACCGAACACTACCAACCACAAACTAAACCTGGGTCTAATATTTCTTTTGGTTTCTATACCAATATTGTTAACTTAGGTTTGTACACCATATTTTACGCCATTGGCATCGCGATCGCCTTTAAACTAAATTTAGGCATTAAAATCAACCAGATCCAAACCATTTATCTTGTTGCTCTAATTCTAGCAATGGTGCAGTTGTTCGTAGGTAAGCTACCAGTAAACCTAATTGCTAGTACCATGCTGCCAATTCTAGCTGTACTATGTCTGAGCATTGTGATTAAAGACTTTAAGATCGATCGTAGCTACGGTTATCCTCTTGTGGCTGCGGGAATTTTAGTTATTGTTGCTGTGCAGTTTTTACTCTATGGTTTGTTTTTAGGATTAGTAAATGGACAATTATTAGATGCAGAAACAATTACTAATTTATATCTCTACTCAGAAACTACACCTATCGACGACTTTAGTATTAACAGAAGAAATTGTTAAACAATTCCCCAAAAATCTAATGCTCGAATAATTTATAAATAGTCTAGATACGAAGTCAAAATAAGCTGTTAAGCATTTAGATTGGGTAGAATAATAAGGCTAAAAAACGTGCGATCGCGAAAAAAGATGCCAGCAAAAAACCATTTGACATCAGAACAAAAAGAGAAATTGCAAAAAGCTCTAAAAAGAGAAGAAAA
This sequence comes from Waterburya sp., assembly GCA_965218345.1. Classification (GTDB taxonomy): domain Bacteria; phylum Cyanobacteriota; class Cyanobacteriia; order Cyanobacteriales; family Xenococcaceae; genus Waterburya. The sequence goes on along the minus strand of CBDCKS010000002.1, from coordinate 301,835 downwards.
TGGAGACATTAGAGAGAGAATATTAATTTTGTTATTGCTGAATGATGGAAAAACCCAGCAAGAAATAGCGAAATTTATCGGCTGCTCAAAAAACAAAGTAGGTTATTGGTGTGTACATGGTGATCCAGATAACTTAGAAAGCCTCAAAGATGAAAGAATGAAAGGTAATCACCAAAAAGCCACTGAAAAATACATAGAAATATTATTAGAGACAATTGAAAAAGAGCCAGAAGAGTTAGGATATGAATTTGGTCGATGGACAGCACAAAGATTAGCAACATATTTGGAAGAGAGAACAGGAATCAAGTTAAGTGGTTCACAAGTAAGGAGGATATTAGATAGAAAAAAGTACGTTTACCTTTGGGCAAAATATAGCTTAGAGTCAAAGAGAAGTCCGCCGAAAAGAGAAGCATTTAAAAAGAAAATAGAAGAGTATTTAAAAATAGAAAAAAAAGAGAAGACTTTGCTGAAAAAGGAGCAAAAATAGTAATTATTTTAGATAATGCCAGTTTTCATAAAAAGAAGGAATACATTCAGAAAATAGAAACAGAAATGCCCAATATACATTTGGAGTTTTTGCCTGAATATAGTCCAGATTACAACTTAATTGAATTAGTTTGGCATTCAGCAAAAGAATACATTGCGGGTAGACTTTTCAAATCAATCGAAGAGTTGGAGATTTTATTACATCAGCTTTTAAATCAAGGAGAATTAGTTATTAAATGGGGACGACAACTAAAAAACAAAGGCAATGCCATTATCACAGTTTAAATGCTTAACAGCTTAGCAATATCAACTGCACTTATATTTTGGAAATTTTCTGAAGTGACAATATTCAGAACGATCGCCTTCTTCGGATGTGTTTTTTTGTACACCAAAAGTTTTTGGCAAATAACTTAAATTGAGTGCGTTACGTTTCTATTAATTAATGCACCCTACTGACCAGTTACTCCTCATTCCTTAAAAGAATGTTACTTTTAAATTTCATCTGGGCATTATAGAATTGTAATTTTCGCAATTGTAGCCAATTGGATGTCTGATCGGGAAATAGTAGAAATTGTACAGCAGCAGAATTCTCTTTTAAACCGAATTGAAGCAGTCTTGGCTGAAAATCAACGATTGAGAACAGAATTACAGGAGTTGAAAGAGAGAGAAGAACGTTTTCGACAAATTGCGGAAAATGTTCGCGAGGTCTTTTTTGTAATCTCTGCTAAAACTGACGAAATACTATATATAAGCCCTACTTACGAAACAGTATGGGGTCGTAGCTGTCAGAGTTTGTATGAAGATCCTCAATCTTGGTTATTTGCAATTCATCCAGAAGATTCTTATAAAGCGATCGCCACAATTGAAACTCAATTTAGAACAGGAGACGATTTTGAAGAAGAATATCGTATTATTCGTCCTGACAAATCTATATGCTGGGTGAGGGTTAGAGCCTTTCCTGTTCGAGATGTAATGGGCAAAGTTAACCGCTTTGTAGGTATTGCCGAAGATATTACTATGCGACGAGAAGCAGAAGAGGCTTTAAGAAAAAGTGAGGAACAATTCCGCCTTACTTTTGAAATGGCTCCCATTGGCATGGCTATCAGCACTCTTAAAGGCAAGTTTAAAAAAGTAAATCAGGCTTTATCTGAGGCTTTGGGGTATTCTCAAGCAGAATTACTAGAATTATCTTTCGCTGAAATCAGTCATCCCGACGACTGGGTAATACACCGTAATTTAGAACGTCAATTAATAAAAGGTCAAGAGTCAGATTTTCAAATTGAAAAACGTTTTATCGCTAAAAATGGTCGGATAGTTGATACTTTGCTAAAGGTTTTAGTCGTTCGCAATGCAGATGGTCAACCCTTACATTTCAATAACCAGATTGTCGATATTACTGAACGCAAATATATGGAGCAGCAATTGCTGCACGATGCTCTCCATGATGCGCTAACAAAATTACCTAATCGAGCTTTGTTTATGGATCGTTTAGAACAACAGCTTAAAAAAAGCCAAAATCAAAAAGACTATCTTTTTGCTGTATTGTTTCTCGATCTCGATCGCTTTAAAGTTGTCAATGATAGCGTTGGTCATTTGGTTGGGGACAAATTATTAATTGAAATTGGTCGTCGTTTAGAAGGCTCGATCGCTCCTACAGATACGGTAGCTCGCCTAGGCGGGGACGAGTTTACTATTCTGCTAGAAAATATTGCTAGCAAATCTGAGGCTACTTTGGTGGCTGAAAGTATTTATCAAACTTTAACTTTCCCGTTCAACATTGAAGGTTATGAGCTATTTACTACCGCTAGTATTGGAATTGCCCTTTCTTCTCAGGGATATGAAAAACCAGAGGATATTTTACGAGATGCGGATCTAACCATGTATAGTGCTAAGGAACAGGGCAAAGCACGTTATGAAATCTTTGATAATTCCCTGCGCGATCGCGCCGTACAGAGATTAGAGCTAGAAACTGACCTCAGACGGGCGTTAGAGCGGGGAGAATTTGAAGTTTACTATCAGCCAATTACTTCTTTAAGACTAGGAATTCTATCTGGCTTTGAAGCACTAGCTCGCTGGAATCATCCTACAAAAGGTCGGATTAAACCAGACAATTTTATTCCTATCTGCGAGGAAACTGGTTTAATTATACCTTTAGGTAACTGGTTGCTTCAGCAAGCTTGCCAGGCTGCAAAAGATTGGCAGTTGAAATATCCCGAACATCCTGCAATTAGGATGAGCGTTAATCTTTCTGGTCAGCAGTTTCGCGAGCTTCAATTAATTGAAGAAATTGATCGCATCCTCGAAGAAACTGGTTTAGAAGGAAAGTTTCTCAAGTTAGAAATTACCGAAAGTATTTTAATTGATAATTTAGAAACAGTTACAAATATGATTTTGACCCTGAGAAAGAGGCAAATTCAATTTAGTATCGATGATTTTGGCACAGGATATTCATCACTTAGCTATTTACACCGTTTTCCTGTAGATACCATCAAAATAGATCGTTCTTTTGTCAGTCAGATGCAGGCTGATGGAGAAAATACAGCCATTGTTAAAGCGATCGTCACTCTGGCTCATATGTTAAAGATGGACGTTATCGCCGAAGGAATTGAAACCACCTCTCAGTTGGCACAGCTAAGATTACTTGAATGCGAGTATGGACAGGGTTTCTTCTTCTCTAGACCATTGAACCATCAACAAGCAGAAGCTTTAATTGCTAGTTTGCCCCAGTGGTAGCTTTTGAGGGATAAGGGATAAAGGATGAGGAGGTAATAAAGTTGATTACCAATGAACAGACTCGTCGTCATACAGCGAATTACTTTGACTAGCTATGAACAATTTCACTCAACGCTTGGTCAATGACTTCTTCGCTCACACCCCGTCGCTTTAAGCTGGCGATCAACGCTGTTACTGTTTCGCTCTCGAATCGCTCTAAATCGGTTCGCAATCCCTGACCAACGTAAGCACGAATCAACGGCTGGTAACCTGAAAAGCCCAATAACGGCGCAATCCGCTTCAAATCTTCTACTACATCTTCAGGAATTCGAATCGTTACACTCGTCATTGGACGGTTTTTGTCTAATCGCTTTTTCAATGCTTCAATCTTCATAGTCTTTTCGCTCCTGTGGGGTTGCTTTACGGGCAGAGATAATCCGAATGACACTTTCCTTGCTTTCAATATGAACTACGTACAACAAATTCCATTGGCGATCCATACCAATTACCACTTCTCTTGTTTGATTGTTGCGACTTGCATCAACTACAATAAGAAAGGGATCAAAAAAGGCTTCCGCAGCTTGCTGGAACGTAATTCCATTATGTTTACCAGGGTTGCTTTGTTCCTTCTCATCGTTCCAAACAAAAGTGATGCCATTCAGCACGAAATACACATCTATACTTTGTAGTATAAGTAAAGCGTATTTACATTGTCAATACGCTTTCTGAGAAAACGAGTAACTCTTAAACTAGTGCCACCACCTGAAACGTAACGCGCCGAATCCCTTTAATGCCGTGTAGTCTATCGGGGTAAAAGAGAGCGTCATTGTCTTTAGGAAATGAGTGAAAAAGGAATTGAAGCGATTTTCTTGGTACATCGACTCACCAACAGTTTTGTGGGCGATCGCTCATGCTCACCAGACTAAAAAGTAATCATTAATCATTGATTACTAAGCTTGTGTCCTTCAATTTTTACCTCGTGTTCTCTAAGACAGCGCATCCAGCCATGAAGGCGACGAATGGCATCTTTATTTTCTAGCAAGCCTGATTTTTGTTCTTTTTTGGTTAGTCGAACGAATTTGTTGTAACTAGGATAGTCTGGCGCAACTAAGGTGTCTTTTTGATGCAGAATTAGCGGGTTAGTTTCATCAGAAATATCGTGATAGGTGACAGATAGATTGTGTAAATCTACTTCCATTGTTGCCTGTAATACAGGATGGGCTTGAGTGTCAAATTCTGGATAGACTAGGTAGGTTATTTTTGGCTTGTTGTAGTAGAGTTTGACAATGTTGGCATTTTCCAAGCGGTAGAAATTGCGACTAGCACAGCCTTCATATAGTCGTAGCAAAGGAGGCATTTTTTCGAGTGCGCTAACGTGAACTGCGATCGCATCATTTAGCTGTTTGCCAATGTTACTGGTTTTACAGAGGTTGGCAATTTTATTCATATCTCCTACTTGAATTAGTAAGAGATCGGCTATGGTACAGGCTTGTTTGTAGTTACCAAATAAAGCCTTGACATCGGCTTTAACCTCAGGAGCAAGTTTTCTGATGGTAGGACGACCGCTAAATTTGCCTAATGCTAAATAGACTAAAAGATCTTGGCGACGTTTTTCGGCGATTGCCTCCCATTCTTTTCTATCTGTAGCCTGTAAGATTACCTTGAATGCCCGCTGATAGCTACGAAATTCGGCTTTGATTTCAGTTTCTGAATCAATTTCCCCTTTAACTGGCAAGCGACCCCTTTTAGTATAAAAATCCATTAAGGGAGTTAGCAATTCTCGATAGTCATCAAAATTTCTAACTTGAGCTTGAACCCTAGGAGTACTAAGGTGGGAATAAACGCGGAAGGCACGGAAAGACTCGGCTTGAGCTTCGTTACGAAATACAAGATAAATACCTAAACCCGCAGGAATTGCTTCAACTCCTAAGACTTGCTCTATGTATAGCTTTAGTTCTTCCTGTTCGTAATATTTTTGGAAGGTATTGCGGTTGGTAACTATGCCATCGCCGTAGGCAATTAGACCACGACGGCGATCGTCTACTAGGACTTGAGCCGAGACAATCAGCACCTGCTGTGCCAAATCCCAAGCGTTGATTAGAACTTCTCGTCGCTCTACTAAATCCTCAATAACATTGATGATATAGCCTAAATTAACAATGTCAGCAGTTTTAATTTCTCCCTGAGGACGATAGTAAGGATCCCAGCCTGAACTTTCATAACCTAGTTCACTAATACGTTTTGTGTCTTCTCCACAACCACAGCCATAATCAAAAAAGGTAGCACCAACCGTAAATAAATCTGCTTCTAAGGCAACCCTTACAGGTCGGGATAATTCTGAACGTTTTAAAGCTGCTTTATGCCTTTCAATTAAGACAGTTTGCTGTTTGGCAAGGGGAGAGTCTATGGGACAAGCCACATGATGATTCACTATACATATTCCCTGTTGTAGTAATAAACGTGTCCATTCTTGCAAGGTACCAATGTGACGGGAGTTATCTAATAAGCCTAAAGCCGCTTCTGCTTCAGTTAATTCAGCGAAGGTTTGATAATTAGGATAATCGACGGTAACAAAGGTTTCTTTGCGATGGAGAATTGGCGGATTATGAGAATTATGATACTGTCGGACTGTTACCTGTTCGGTGATTAAATCAACTACGACGCTTTGGTGTAGTTGAGGATGAGGATCGAGGTCAAAGTCTGGATAATATAAGTAAGAGATTTTAGGACGATCGATACCAAATTTAATGATGGTAGCGTTGTCAGTATTTTCTACTAGGCTTCTTGCCTGACGCTCATAGTCTTTTAGGAGAGGATCGAGATGCAAAAGAGCATTGCTATGTACATACAGGGCATTGGGCAAATGTTTCCCTATGGGACTATTTTTACAGCTAGAGACAATTACGGAATATTTTTCGAGAGTTACCATCGTTTAGTATCAGTCAATAGTAATTAGTAATCAACAATCAGTGCTAATCTGACATAAATTTGCTAATTATTAATAGTTTTGAGTTTATAGTCTAGATTTTAAAATGAAACTTTATCATATTGGCTTTAGCCAGTCAGATCTTGGTGTTGACGCGCCCCAGACTGTACTATTATCTGGAGAACCAGAGCGATCGCAATACATCGCTCACGCTTATTTACAAAACGTTAAACTTCTTTCAGAATATCGAGGACTTCATAGTTATTTGGGTAATCTGCCTAATGGTAGACCCATCTTAATCGCTACTAGCGGAATGGGGGCATCTTCTTTAAGTATTGTAGTAAATGAACTAGTTAAAGTCGGCATCAAACAGTTTATTCGAGTTGGTACTTGTGGTTCGATTCAGCCTACTGTAAAAGTTGGTAGCCTTGTTGTATCTCAAGCAGCTTTATGTCGTCAAGGTGCAGCTTTGGATATTGCTCCTGTGGAATACCCTGCCGTTGGCGATCCTTATTTAACAGTAGCTTTGATGGAAACGGCTCGGCGTTTAGAAATTGACTGTCACTTGGGTATTACTGCTTCAGTAGATACCTTTTATGAAGGACAGGAAAGAACCGAGTCTTCGGCTAATCCCCATCTCCAACCCTGGCTTAAAGGAATTACTGTTACCTATCGTCATCTCAATATTTTGAATTATGAAATGGAAGCAGGAACTCTATTTAAGATGGCTGGAGTCTATGGTTTTGCTGCCGCTTGTGTCTGTGCGGTAGTGGCACAGCGCACCGAGACTGAGAATATAATAATTGCCGATAAAGATCAAACCGTTCAACGAGCCATTAAAGTAGCGGTTAAAAGCATTTCTAAGAACTAAGAACTAAGAACTAAGAACTAAGAACTAAGAACTAAGAACTAAGAACTAAGAACTAAGAACTAAAAGCTTCGATCAAGATCGTGATTTTTGCTCAATCTCAGTACGGGTAGACAGTTTTTTGATTAGGGAATTTTCTCCTAAAGAGCGTTTGGCAGCTACTTCTATTTCTACTTTTAATCCTGGCTGGAGATATTCAGGCGGAATAGGTAACTTGCCTAACTGTAAGGTAAATAAATTGCCGTTTTTGGCGATCGCTTGGGTCGGAACTGTTCCCTCATATTTAGTTTTATATTCGGTGCTACTACCACCAAGAAAGTTTTTCTCTTCGGACTTTTCGCCCACACTGTATCTAATCGTAAAGTCGGTGCTAATCAAATTAGACTGTTCGGCTTTGTCAAAGACATCTAGCTCTAAACCTGCTCCTTGTCCAAATAGACCATCTATAGTTAGATCGTCAACATCTTTAGTGCGAACGGCATTAAAAATATGCAGTTCGGTTACCTTATTTTGTTTTTCTGTTTTGGTTTCTAACCACAAGTCTTTAGGCAAAAAGATATCAGCGTCATTTTCTCCCTTAATAGCTAGAGTCATATTCTGATCGTCAAAATTTTCGGCTGGCTGGGGTGCATCCCAAACTATCAGTACTGTATGTTCGTGACGAGCTACTAATTCTTTGTATTTGTTAGCAATAACTGAACCAGGGGCAAGTAAAGAAGCAGCATTATTTTTGTTCTGCCAAATATTTTTTGATAAAGTATAGCCCCTTCCTTTTAACTCGCTAATCGGCGCGGTAACTTCTGGTAAATCTGGATCGAGAGACTTATCCAAATTAATTAAAGTAAGATTGCCAATTTTACCGTCTCTACCTTTGACACCAGTGCGTCCTTTTCTGCCTGATTCACCGTCGGTACATTGAAATTCTTCGGTAGTGCAGCTATAGTTAGAGCTTCCAGGATCGCCAAAGCAGGTTTCTTCATTCCAATAAGGGCGATCGCATTGACAGCCTTCTCCCCCTATTCCCGCTTTTCCTGATGCGCCTCCTTCACCCCCCGCAGCAATTACATAGACCTGCTTCAAGTTTTCTTTGTTAGTGGTGTAGACAGTCAAAGAGCCACCATTGCCACCGATTCCGCCGTCGCTTCCATCACCTCCGTCACCGCCATTTGCCCCCCGTAGGTTTTTGCCTATTTTGTCGCCTTGTTGCTCGCACAAAGCATCATATCCTTGGATTCCTTGTTGTCCCGCAGCACCGCCACCACCTGTTAAATCTAAAGTCATTGGTGTGCCGTCGGCAAACACAGTTAAATTATCGCCATTGCGACCATTATTACCCTTTACTCCCTCTTCTCCATTATCTCCACTTTCGCCCAAATCTTGGATATCTGCTGCCAGTACAGCCGAACAGAGTAGGGATTGAGAAGTGGAAGTGGTGGGAATAAATTGTGGTAAGACGAAGATTGCCATAAACAATGGCACCTTGCTTAAAAAACGTACTTGCATAGCCAATAAAAACTATTTTGATCGCATTTTTTTATATTTGTCTTTCGTGTATCGCACACTTTTTTTGATTTGTCATTATTTTTGGGAATTTTATTGACTTAACTTAACTCATGTTGCTTCAAAATGATTTGAGTACTTTTCTATACAAGTTAAAATTATGTATTATATATTTACCCAATAAGAATACTTATAAAAGAAATGTTATTGGCAAAAGCTATTAATATTGCTGGTTTTAGTCTGCTAACCAGTATATTATTTAAAGAAAATTTAGCACTAGCTGACTATAAGAAAGCCCTAGAGCTAAATCCCGATCATCAAAAAGCTCGAATTAGTCTGGAAAATCTTGAGCAAAAAACTCCTAAAAAAGAAATAGATTATGAGAAATCAAGAAATTATTTTAATGCTGGTTTGGCTCATGGATTGAGGGGAGAATTAACAGAAGCTTTGGAAAATTTCAGTCAGGCAATTAATTTTAATCCTGAAAATGACGCTGCATACTATAATCGTGGCAATATTTATATCCAACAATCTCAATGGCAAAAAGCTTTAGAGAATTATAGCCGTGCTATCAAAATTAATCCCAACATTACTGGGAGAGCGTATTTCAACCGTGGAGTAATTTACAATCAACGTGGTCAATGGAACAAAGCTAAGACTGACTACGATATGACCATAGAGCTTAAACCACAATATAGTCAAGCCTATTATTATCGTGGCATTATCTATCTTAGACAAAAAAATTGGACAGATGCTGTACAAGATTTTGAGCAGGTGATTGAGCTTCAACCAGATAGTGACCAAGCATATTTCAACTGTGGATTTGGTTATATGAAGCAACAAAAATGGCAACAAGCTCTAGAAAAATACAATCAAGGAATAGCAATTAATTTTAATGATGGTAAAGCCTATTTTAATCGGGGCATCATACAGATGAAGCTGCAAAATAAATCTCAGGCAATAGGCGATTGGCAACAAGCTAAAATAATATTTAATTCTCAAGGCGATTTGTCTAGCTATCATCGAGTTAAAGAAATGCTAAGTTTGTATCAATAATTTTTATATTTAGCAAGTTAATCGAGCAAAAAAGCAGCCTTTTTTATTCCCATAAAGCAAAAAATACAAGCAAATTAAAAACTCGATCCAGCTTGAGTTAAAAACTCTTGCTCTGCTAAAGTTGATTCTTTAGCTAATATTTTGTTGCGGTGGGGAAAACGACCAAAGCGATTAATAATCTCTTGATGTTTAATGGCAAATTTAAGATTATCTTCTTTACCCAATTCGCTAAAAAGCTTGACGCATTTAGCCTGATCTACTTTGTTTTCACTGTGCATCAGAGGCATATAAAGAAATATCTGCCGATCTGTTGATAAACTTTGCTGATAATTGCGATCGACAGCATATTTTGTTAATTCAACTGCCTTTTTGTCTGTAGCAAATGCTTGTGGTGTATCACGAAAGATATTGCGAGGAAATTGATCTAAGACAATAATTAAAGCCAGTGCATCATGAGGATTACTTTTCCAATCATCTAATGTACCCGTTTTTGCCATTAAATAAGTATTAATAAAACGTGCTTCTATTTCTCGATCAAATTCTGCACTTTTTTTAAACCATAGCGGTTTAACTTTTTCAGCAAACCAGAAATTTAATACCTCAGATGACTTGCAAGATTTATCCATTCGTTTGCTAAAAGTTTTATAAACAATTACGAGTATTAAAATACTCTAGTGAGAAAAATATAGACTGTTTATTTTACTTTTATAGGTTCAATTCCTGCCAGATTTAGTATTTCGGGAATCAAGTCTTCTCGCTTTACTGCCATCATGTGAACTCCTTGGCACATAGTTTTGGCTAGCTTGACCTGTTCTGCTGCAATTTTGACTCCTTCTTGAAGTGGATTCTCGGCATTACCTAAACGGTCGATAGTAGATTCGGGTATGTCTACTCCTGGCACATATTTATTGATAAATTGGGCATTTTTAGCAGATTTCAAGAGAAATATGCCAGCTAAGATGGGTTTATTGCTCACACAGGCAATTTGGCTCATAAATTTATCTAATTTGTCAAAGTCCGTAATCATTTGACTTTGAAAAAATTCTGCCCCAGCCTCTAGTTTCTTTTCAAATCTTTTTTGTAAACCAGATACGCTTTTTAACTGCGGATCGACAGCAGCCCCAGGAAATAGATCCAAAGGTTCATCTGGCATTGCTTTGTCGTTAAAGTCAAATCCACTGTTTAGCTTACTAATTAATTTCAGCAGCCTGACCGATTCTAATTCAAAAACTCCCCTAGATTTCGTGTGATCGCCAGCCTTGATCGGATCTCCAGTAAGTGCTAAGACATTGCGGACACCCAGAGCATAGGCGCCCATTAGATCTGCCTGTAGACCAATACAGTTGCGATCGCGACAGGCTACCTGACATACTGGCTCAATACCATTCTGTTGCAAAATAACCGAAGCAGCCACAGAAGACATTCTTAGTACGGCACGACTACCATCAGTAACGTTGACTGCGTGAACCCTACCTTTTAGTTTTTCTGCCACATCTAACATTCTGGCAGGGTTTCCCCCTTTTGGAGGAGCAACTTCGGCGGTGACTAAAAAATCTTTATTGAGTACGGCTTGCTGGAGATTACTCGTCATTAGAATTGGTGATTTTTGATTTTGGTATTCTAAACGGTTTAATTATTTACGTCTACATAGGAGGTAAAAAACCCATAGCATCTTTGACTCTAGTTAGAGTTTGATTGGCTACGTTACTAGCTTTGGCTGCACCGTCTCGCAAAACAGAATTGAGGTAATCTTGATTATCCATTAATTCATTATATTTGTCTTGAATTGGTTTGAGAGCTTCAACAGCAGTTTCTGTCAGCAAGGGTTTAAATTGACCCCATCCCATATCCTGACATTCTGCTACTACCTCTTGTTTAGTTTTATTGCCCAAAAGCTGATATAGAGTAAGCAGATTGTGACACTCAGGACGCTCTGGATCGTCAAATACTAAGCCTTTAACAGGATCTGTTTTGCACTTTTTTATTTTTTTCTTAATTGCATCAGGCGGATCGAGCAAATCAATACGGCTTAATTCTGAAGGATCGGATTTGGACATTTTTTTTGTGCCATCCGTGAGGCTCATTACCCTCGCCCCTTCAGTGCGAATCATAGGTTCGGGTACTTTTAAAACGGGCTGCTTCTTCTTACCGAATCGATCGTTAACTCTACCAGCAATATCTCTGGTTAACTCCAAGTGCTGCTTTTGATCTTCGCCTACAGGCACTTTGTCCGCATCGTAAAGTAATATATCTGCTGCCATTAGCACAGGATAGTCTAATAAACCAACACCTACATTTTCACCTTGTTTAACAGCTTTTTCCTTAAACTGAATCATTCTTTCTAACCAGTTAAGCGGAGTAACACAGTTAAGCAGCCAGGCAAGTTCACTGTGAGCGGATACATGAGACTGTACAAAAATAGTTGAGCAGTTTAAATCGATACCACAAGCTAGATATAGTGCTGCTAAATTAAAAGTGTTTTCTGCTAAAATTTTGGCATCATGGGGTACGGTAATAGCGTGAAGATCGGCAAAAAAGAAGAAGTTATCATAGTCCTGCTGTATTTCGACCCAGTTGCGGATTGCACCCAAATAATTGCCTAGATGTAGATTACCAGTAGTTTGAATTCCAGATAAGACTCGCTGTTTACTCATGTTCAGTAGAAAATTGCCATAAAATATGCCCTCTTTTATGCTTATAAGAGCGGGATTTACTTATGGAGATTAGTATTACACGATTTTAGATGACTGACTTATGAAAGGATAAGAAATGAAGCATCAAGGAAATAACAATTATTTATTACTTGCCCAAACCATTTTTTAAATTAATTACGAATTTTTCAAGTTAGTTTATTTATGAAGCAGCGATCGCCTAATTTAGACAAAGCTACATCGATATTTTCTTTAACAAGTTTATCTGTTACCAAGCTATTAATTTTATTTGTTTTATCCATTGGGGCAATAGTTGTTTTATTTCCCTTAATAGTTGTTTTAAAAAGCTCTTTTACCTCACCTAAAGATAGCTTTACTTTTGCTAATTATCAAGCAGCCTGGCATCGGGGTAATTTTTTATTAGCTTTTGCTAATTCTACTCTAGTGGCTTTGGGGGTAACTGCCTTGCAGATATTTACTTCTGCTTTGGCAGGATATGCTTTAGCCAGATTAAAGTTTAAAGGACAACAGGCAGTATTATTAATAATTTTAGCTACTTTAGTTATTCCTTTTCAGCTATTAGTAATACCTGTTTTTGTAATTTTAAAATGGGCGCATTTAATTAACAGTTATTGGTCATTGATCTTACCAACCGCAGCCAATGGATTTGGTATTTTTTTAATGCGTCAATATTTTGCTAGCATTCCTGTTGAATTAGAAGAAGCTGCTGCATTAGATGGAGCTAATCGTTTACAGATTTTAATGCGTATCATGCTACCCTTATCTCGTCCTGCTTTAGTAACTTTATTTCTCTTTACTTTTATTGGGGAATGGAACGATTTATTTAAACCCTTAGTGTTTACTACTCGTCCAGAATTAAGAACAGTTCAGTTAGCTTTATCGGAGTTCCAAGAACAGTTTACTAATGATTGGTCACTTTTAATGGCAGCAGTAGTTATTGCGACTATTCCCGTATTAATACTATTTTTTATTGGTCAAAAACAATTGATTCAGGGCATTGGTTCAACGGGAATTAAAAATTAGCAGCAGCAAGGTTTTTTCCTAGAATGAATAAAGAATCTGCTTATTTGTAGAGTTTATAGTTTTCTATGCAATATATATTATTTAATAAACCCTACGGAGTTTTATGCCAGTTTACGGATAATAGCAGCGAGCAAAAACGTCCCCTTCTCAAAGACTACATTCCAATCTCTAATGTTTATCCTGTAGGTAGATTAGATTTAGATAGCGAAGGATTATTATTATTAACTGACAATGGACAACTGCAAAATCGTCTTGCTAATCCTAAATTTGCCCATCCCCGCACTTACTATGTTCAGGTAGAACGTATTCCTGATGAATCGGCTTTGAATAAACTACGGCAGGGAATCACAATTAAAAACCATCTTACCCGTAAAGCCAAAGTACGTATACTATCAGAAGAACCTGATTTTCCTCCTCGCATTCCGCCAATTCGCGATCGCCAAAACATACCTACTTGCTGGTTAAAAATCACCCTGACAGAAGGACGTAATCGTCAGGTGCGACGCATGACGGCAGCGGTAGGCTTTCCTACTCTTAGATTAATTAGAGTTTCTCTGGGTAACAATTCTCAACAAATTAATTTAATAGGCTTACAGCCTGGACAATGGCGTAATTTAACCTCACAAGAAATCAATATGTTACTTACCTTTAGATAAATAGATATTTTTTCACAGAAATTAATAAACTAAAAATATTCAAGCAATATAAATAAATTAAGCAGAAAAAGAAAATATTTGGGAATCATAAATATATATTTAAACTGCATCTAATCTAAAATCAGTAGTTCTTAAGATAAGTGTTCAGAAAATTAGATAGCCAACAGTGAAAAGTAGAAAATACAGGAGTTGATTATGGAGCCAGTAGGATTTTGGGAATGGTTTGGGCTATTTTTGCTTTTTTTTATTCCTATAGTTAATATAATCGTTTTTATCGTCGGTGCTTGTGGAGTAGGTAAACCTAGTTTTGTTAATTATTGCCGTGCCTTTTTACTATGGATGATTATAGGAGTTGCAATAGTCTTTTTATATGGATGGCTATCGGGGGGAGATTTTCCTGGGATAATTAAATCTAAGTAATAATTCTTGAAAGGTATAAGGCTAACGATCGCTTTCTGATATTTGAGCTATTGCAACCTCTATGGTTTAATTTTCAAGCAGAAGAGATAGAACTTGCATAACTTTCTTAAAAATAAACTAAAAAAATGTATACAGTTAGTCTAATTCGCGCGGAGTCTTACGAGCTACAAGAACTGCGATCGCGCCTCGAATATTTACTTGAACCCCTGGGGGGAATAGAAGCCATCGTTAAAAAAGGCGATCGCGTTTTGTTAAAGCCTAATCTACTTACGGGTAGTCGTCCTACCAAAGAATGTATTACTCGCCCTGAGATTGTCTACTGCGTCGCTCAACTGGTAAAAGAAGCAGGGGGAAAACCTTTTCTGGGGGATAGTCCCGCTTTTGGTAGTGCTAGGGGAGTGGCAAAAGCTAATGGTTATTTACCTTTGTGCGCAGAATTAGATTTACCTATTGTGGAATTTAAAGGACAGCGTTACGCCACCGAAAATGAAAACTTTCAGCATCTCCGCCTGTCTAAAGAAGCGATGGATGCAGACGTGGTGATTAATTTACCTAAGGTAAAATCTCATATGCAGTTAACGATGACACTAGGAGTGAAAAATCTCTTTGGCTGTGTCCCTGGCAAGATGAAGGCTTGGTGGCACATGGAGGCCGGTAAAGATACAGCTCGCTTTGGGGAAATGATTGTCGAAACTGCTAAAGCGATCGCGCCCAATTTGACCATAATTGACGGTATTATTGGTCATGAGGGCAATGGCCCTAGTGGCGGTGAACCAAAGCAATTGGGAGTTTTGGGCGCGTCTACCGACGTATTTGCCCTAGATCGCGCCATGATTGATATTCTCAATGTTGACCCCAAAATTGTACCTACTCTAGCTGCTCAATTTAAACAGGGATATTGTTCGCAACTAGCTGAAATCGAGTTTCCTTACTGCAAACCAGCAGACTTACAGGTGGCAGACTGGAAATTACCTGATGCTTTAATGCCTATTGATTTTGGGTTGCCCCGCGTGTTGCGATCGACCTTTAAAAACTTTTATATTCGCTTTATCAAAGAGCCAATCAAAACCTACGGCAGAAATTAGATATTAACGTAGGATAGGTAATTCGATAATTTATATTTGTCGCTACAGGCGATCGCTTTATTTTTGATAATTAATGGAATCACTATCAGCTAATCTCAACTGCAGCTTAAATATTGTTTCCCTCTTTGCTGGTTGTGGCGGTTTAGATCTGGGTTTTGCTAAAGCAGGATTTAAAACAATTTGGGCAAATGAATGGGACAAAGAGATTTGGCACACCTACGAATCAAACCACGTTAATACTCATTTAGATCGTAGAGATATTCGAGAAATTGCTTCAACTAAAATTCCTGATTGCATTGGCATTGTAGGCGGGCCACCTTGCCAAAGCTGGAGTGAAGCAGGAAGACAAAAAGGAATTAAAGATGATCGTGGTCGCCTATTTCTAGAATATATTCGGATTTTACAAGATAAACAGCCTTTATTTTTCTTGGCAGAAAACGTTTCAGGAATGCTCCACAAAAAACACGATCTGGCTCTCAAAAATATTGTTGCTGCTTTTGAAGAGGCAGGATACGAGGTTAGGTTCAAATTATTGGATGCAGTTAATTTTAATGTTCCTCAACAGAGAAAAAGGGTTATTCTGGTCGGTTTTCGTCAAGATCTTCAACGAGCTTTTAATTTTGAAACAGTTAACGGTCACCGTTCCTACACGGAACGGCGCTGCGTTAACTTCGTAAAACAGCAGCCAAAATTAACTCTTAAAGATGCTATTTGGGATTTGAGAGAATCGGCTTTGGCAGCCAAAGCAAAAAATAAAACTAACGCTGAGGCTTGTCTAATTGCCAACCATGAGTATGCAGTTGGTGGCTTCTCTAGTATGTATATGTCTCGTAATCGAGTGCGATCGTGGCAAGAGCCATCTTTTACAATACAAGCAAGTAGCCGTCATGCGCCAATTCATCCTCAAGCCAACAAAATGATTAATGTGGGGCGAGATAAATTCATTTTTGACCCTGATTCGCCCTATCCTTATCATCGTTTGTCGGTAAGAGAGTGTGCCAGAATTCAAACTTTTCCTGATGACTTTATTTTTTACTATCAAAATCTGAATGCAGGCTACAAAATGATTGGTAATGCTGTCCCTGTAAATTTTAGTTTAGCTTTGGCTACAGCAATTAAAGAACAATTATTTTCAAATCAAGCACCTAAAAATCAGCCAATGAAAGAGTCTGTGCAATTAAATCTGGATTTAAACTTTACTTCAGCTAATTAGTTAAATTACCAAATGATAAATATTCTTAGAGCGATAGACACTATTGTCAGCAATGATATTCCAGACGTTGTTGACTTTTATCGAAGTCAAAACAAGATAAACGCCGTGGGAGATGCTTTAGAATTATTTATTAAAGACATTTTTGCTAATACACTACGCGAAGCAAACGAGCTAAAAAAACAAGAGGCTTACGAACAAGTTTTTTCTTATGCGGGCAATGCTAACAACCCACCTGATTTTATGTTGAAATCTGGTGACGCAATTGAAGTTAAAAAGTTACAGTCCGAAACAGCCCAAATTGCCTTAAATAGTTCTTATCCTTCAGCCAAACTTCACTCTAGTAGTCCTATGATTACTAAGACCTGTAGAGATTGTGAAAAGTGGGATGAAAAAGATTTGTTATATGCTGTTGGCTGTGTCAACAAACAAAAATTAAGTTCTCTGTGGTTAATTTATGGAGATTGCTATGCAGCTAGTCATGAAATTTATCAAAATATGAAGGCGCGGATAATAGCAGGAATTAATCAAACTGCTGGAGTTGAATTTAGCCCAACTAAAGAATTAGGAAGAGTAAACCGAGTCGATCCTTTAGGAATTACGAGCCTGAGAATGCGAGGAATGTGGCATATTGAACACCCCCAGAAAGTTTATCAATATCTAAATCTATCAGCTAAAAAGACAAATCAAAATTTTCGCTTATTAACCTTGATGCGTGAATCAAAATATTTATCTTGTCCTGTAGCAGACAGAGAAAAACTAGAATCAATTGACAACTCTAATTTTCAGATTCAAAAAGTCAAGATTAAATCTCCAGATAATCCTGTTAAAACAATTGCAGCTATATTGATTAAATATCAAACATGACTAAAACAAACTTTATTTCAACTTGGCTCGATCGCGATTCTGTTGCTGCTGGGCTATTTCTTGCCCCTGCACTAATTCTGCTGGGTATTTTTTTGTTTTATCCTATTGTCTATCTGCTCTATCTCAGCTTTACTACTGGTAGCTTTACAGTATCTGGGATTGAATGGGTAGGAGTGCGTAATTATCTGCGTTTGTTTACTGATGCCGACTTTTGGCAGGTAATTGGCAATACGGCTTATTTTACTATTGCTACAGTTATTCCTGCTATTGTGATTCCTTTAGCATTGGCTGTTTTGCTCAATCGCTCTTTGGCTTTACGGGGAGTTTTGAGAGCAGCATATTTCATACCTTCCATTACATCTTTAGTTGCTGTGGGTTTGGCTTTTCGCTGGCTATTTCAAACCGATGGTCCAATTAATAATGTTTTAATTGACTGGGGATTAGAGCCTATTGCATGGTTAAGCAGTACTTTTTGGGCAATGCCTGTTTTAATTTTATTAAGTAGCTGGAAACAGTTGGGCTTTAACTTAGTGGTATTTCTAGCAGGATTACAGATTATTCCTCAATCTCACTATGAAGCTGCGGAATTAGATGGGGCTGATGGTTGGGCAAAGTTTAGGTATATTACTATCCCTGAACTAAAACCCACTATTATTTTTGCCGTTTTGACCACAGCTATCTTTACCCTGAAAAGTTTTGAGCAGGTTTATATTATCACTGGTGGTGGTCCGTTAAACTCAACTAATTTATTGGTTTATTACATTTACGAACAGGCTTTTTCTCGTTTTGAGTTTGGCTATGCAGCAGCAGCAGCAACTATTTTATTGATCATTGCCTTTGTGTTTGTATATTTCTATTTGCGTATTTGGAATGAAAAATAGCCAGAATCTTGGCTAAACTGCTGATAATCCTGCTCGATATAATTTTTGAATTTTGCCAATTACTTTATCAAAAGTAGAATTATTAGCTGGGTTATTGGGGTCGAGATTTTGCATCTGAGTTAATAGGGATGCTTCTTCGGTGGCAATATCATCATCGCTATAAATCAAAGTGCTGACAGCAGATAGTAGTTTTTGATAGTCTTCCGCATTGGGATTAGAGCCTAGATATGCTTTTAATAATTTATAGCACTGTTCGGTAGAAGTAGCCTGATGGGTAGTTAATAGATCTTGTACTGCTGCTGATTCTAAATTTTGTTCTGCTGCTATTCTTTCCAGAAGTTTTCTTTCTTGGGCTTGAATTTCTCCATCAATCCAAGCAACTGCTACCAAAATTTTAAATAAGTCTTGATTATTATTTATTGTTGATTGGGTCATAATTATTTGATTTCCTGATTGTGTTTCTTGCTTAAATCTTAGAAAAGAAAATGATTTTGCCAACTAAAGTGCATATCTTTCTTTGACAAAATTTAATAAACTACTGTTTTCTTCATACATTGGCGGGTATTTGAATATTTAAGTTGAACAAATAACAGCTAACAAGTGACATAATATAAGCGAAATTATTCAGGACATCGAAATTTCCGACAGTTGATTTATGAGTATTATTGATTCTAAAGGAAGACTATTTGGCAAATTGAGCATTCTCGATCTTGCTGCTGCTGCTGTAATTTTACTAATCTTTGTCGGTGTTTTCTTTTTTCCAGGTACGCCTCTAACTACAAAACTTGTTGCTCAAACAAAACAAAAACCTGTTGAAGTAAAGGTTTTTGTCAAGGGCTTGAACGTCGCTGATTTTGATGGCTTGGTTGCAGAATTTAAGCGAGAAAAAAAAGCTGATATTGTGATCCGTAATCAACCAGCAGGAAAAGTAGAAATTATTAACACGGAAACTTTGCCACGAACAACTCCCGTACCTCAACCAGACGGATCTGTAAAAGCTTTGCCAGATCCGCGCCCTGAAATTAGAATTACTAGAGATTTAATCATGACTCTCAATAGTAATGCTGAAGTGACCAACAGTGGCGTTATTTTGGATGGAAGTAAAAAGGTAAAAATAGGCTCATCAATTCAATTACAGGGCGATCTTTATGACTTTAGCGGTACGGTAGTTTCGATAAATACTAATTCTTAAATCTTGCTGTTTAAGTTACTCAAAAATTACTTTTTTGTATGCCTATACGTATTCGTCAGCACGTTAATCCCCTCGCTCGTAAATTTCAGCAGCCGATAGATATACCAGATTGGCAAGATGTGTTTGCTCAAAGCAACTATCCTCTCTATCTGGATATTGGCTGTGCGCGGGGTGGTTTTTTGTTGTCAATGGCGCAGCTAGATCTTCAAACAAACTTTTTGGGGATTGAAATTCGCGATCGCTTGGTCGATGCGGCTAATCAAACTAGGGATGAATTGGGTTTGACAAACCTGCACTATCTCTTTGGCAACATGAATAGTTCAGCATTAGGGTTATTAAGATCTTTGCCGAGCAATGTTTTAAAGACTATCTCAATCCAATTCCCCGATCCCTGGTTCAAAAAGCGACATAACAAACGGCGGGTAGTGCAGTCAGAATTAGTCAAGATTTTAGTTGATTATCTAGCAGAGGGAGGGCAGGTATTTTTGCAGTCAGATATAGAGGAAGTAGCAATAGAAATGCGCGATCGCTTTGCCAACCATCCTTTATTAATTCAACAGCATACAGCAACCTGGCTAGATACTAACCCCTTTCCTGTACCAACGGAAAGAGAGTTATATGTGCAGGAGAAAAATCTGCCCGTATATCGCGTGCTGTTGCAAAAAATTCAGCCGAAATAAATTGACGGTTTTGGAAACAAAAAACATTTTACAATAATTTATTCTGCAATACATATAAATATATAAATAATGGTAGATTTATACCCCAGTGCTAGCTTTAGCCTAAAGATCGAGATCGAAATTCCCAATCGTCCTGGTGCCTTAGCTTCGATTATGAGTACGATCGCTAACCACGGCGGTAGTCTGGGAGATATTGTGCTGCTGCAACGCAATCTTAAATATACTCAGCGAGAATTAACGATTGATGCCTCTAGTACTGAACAAGGGGATAAAATCATTGAGGCGATTAAAAATTTGCCAAAAGTTAAAGTTATTAGCTTTAGCGATCGCACTTTTGCAATTCATCAAGGAGGCAAAATTAGGGTTGAAAGCAAGCTGCCTCTCAAGTCTCAATCAGATTTAGCTATGGCTTATACTCCAGGGGTAGGTAGAATCTGCCGAGCGATCGCCGAATCTCCAGAAAAGGTTTATGAATTAACCATCAAAAGTAATACAGTTGCGGTTGTAACTGATGGCAGTGCTGTTTTAGGGTTGGGTAACTTGGGTGCAGGAGCATCTTTACCCGTCATGGAAGGTAAAGCTTTATTATTCAAAGAGTTTGCTGGGCTTGATGCTTTTCCCATTGCTTTAGATACCCAGGATACGGAAGAAATTATTAAGGCTGTGAAACAGATTGCCCCTGTGTTTGGGGGGATAAATTTAGAAGATATTGCTGCTCCCCGTTGTTTTGAAATTGAACATAGATTGAGACAAGAACTTGATATTCCTGTCTTTCACGACGATCAGCACGGTACGGCTATTGTTGTCCTGGCAGCCTTGTATAATGCGCTTAAATTAGTCGGTAAAGATTTAGCCGAGGTTAAGATTGTGATTAATGGTGCAGGGGCAGCGGGAATTGCGATCGCGCTGCTGCTAAGACAAGCAGGGGCAAGTAACATTGTAATTTGCGACTCTAAGGGCATTATTTCCTCCGAACGCCAGGATTTAAACTCTAATAAGCAAAAATTTGCTGTGAAAGATAGTGGTAAATTAGCCGATGCTATGCAAGATGCCGATATCTTTTTGGGTGTAAGCGCGCCAGGGGTTATTACTCCAGAAATGGTGCAGACAATGGCAGAACAACCGATTGTCTTTGCTATGGCAAATCCTATTCCTGAAATTCAGCCTGAATTAGTCTACGATAGTGTGGCAGTAATGGCAACAGGGCGTAGCGATTACCCAAATCAGATCAATAATGTGTTAGCCTTTCCTGGAGTTTTTCGTGGCGCATTAGATTGTCGGGCTTCGGCAATTACTACCAATATGTACCTGGAAGCTGCCAAAGCGATCGCTGCTTTAGTTGACGATGCCGAGCTAGATCGTGAACACATTATTCCTTCTGTGTTTAACCCTAAAGTATCAAAAGCAGTAGCTCAGGCGGTTTACCAAGCTGCTCAACAGGATAACGTTGCCCAAAAACCAATAACTAGTAAATAAAACAATAGTTGTTGACTAAATTATGGATGAAATCGAAATTCCAGAGGCTATAAGAGAAGAGAGCGATCTCCCTAAACAAGCAAATTTTGTTTTATCTTTACCCTTAATTATTGGGGTGATTACCTGCCTGGGATTGGCGGGTTTATTATCAATGTTTCTAATTTCTCTAAGCAATAAATCTACTCAAACGGCAGTTAAACAGCCTGTTACTAAACCAGCATCATCAACGCCTAAAGTCAAAAACAGCCAGCAACAATCAACTCCTGTCGCCAAAAGTATCTCACCCAAAAATAAGCAAACAGATCTACAAAATTCCTCTAAAACTGGAACAACAGCAAAACCTAGTCAGGAAAATTTATTAGGGCATTTACCTTACGATATTGCTCCAAAATCCGAATTAGTACCAATTACCGTTGACGGTAGGTTAAAATTGCGTCCTGCTGCTGCTGCTAAATTTCAGCAAATGCAGGCGGCTGCCAAAGCCGATGGTGTAAATTTGGTTGCTATTTCTGCTTTTCGGACTGTAAAAGATCAAGAAAAGCTATTCTTTAAAGTCAAAGAGCAAAGAGTACAAAATACTACTACAAGAGCGGAAGTTAGCGCACCTCCTGGCTATAGCGAGCATCATACAGGTTATGCCCTTGATATTGGCGACGGTAACGCTCCTGCAACTAACGTAGAAGACACATTTGCCCAGACTGCTGCTTTTCGCTGGTTGAAACAGAATGCTTTGAAGTATAGCTTTGAACTATCTTTTCCTCCCAATAATCCCCAAGGAGTTAATTATGAACCTTGGCACTGGCGTTTTGTCGGCGATCGCAATAGCTTAGAAACGTTTTATAAAGCCAGGAATTGAGATAAGAAGAGACAAGGCATGCCTTGTCTGTACAAAAATTGAAGGTTGGGACTAATTTTGTACTAGGATGAAAGCTTGAAGCGCGAAGAAGCATTGCGCGGGTTTCCCGCGTTGAGCTTACTGAGCAAGAAGCCTATAGCTTATAGCTACAAAAAAATGACCAACTTTGAAGTAGAAAAGCAAGAATGGTGGGTAGAGCGATGGTTAGAGCTACTTGGTTCCTATCGCTTTAAAAAACGCCTAGAAAGAGGCAGAAGCTATGCTAGGGAAGGTAATGTTCTAAGTATGGACTTTAACGACTCCCGTGCCAAGGCAACGGTGCAGGGTAGCGATGCTGAACCTTATAAAGTATCTTTATCCTTACAGTGTTTTAGTAATGAAGACTGGGATTATGTGATCTCGAAAATGTCTGAGAAGGCAATTTTTTCAGCGCAGCTATTAGCAGGGGAGATGCCAGAGACTATTGAGGCGGTATTTACTGCTGGTGGCTTAAGCTTGTTTCCTTTTACTCTCAACGAAGTTCGCTCTCGCTGTAGCTGCCCCGATAAAGCCAATCCTTGTAAACATATTGCAGCAGTTTATTATCAATTGGGCGATCGCTTTAGTGAAGATCCCTTTATCATTTTTCAATTGCGAGGGCGCACTAAAAACCAAATCATTGAGCGTTTGCGCCAGCTACGTAGTCAAAAAGCAGCCAAGATCGATTCTACGACGCAATTAGAATCAGCTAAGGTAATTAACTCCGTTACTAATACAGAAAAAGACGCATCTGCTATCATTAAAGGTTTTTGGCAATATGAAGAACCCTTAGAATCAAGCTTAGTGGCGATCGTGCCGCCCACAGAACAAAAAACAGCTTTAGATATTTTAGGCAAAATGCCTTTACCTGCTGCCGATGCCGAAGCAGTTGAGCAGTACCTAAATGAAGTGTATCAAAAAGCAGGGCAACAAGCACTTATGTCAGCATTAAATCGCTAACAACAGTTAAGGCAGTTAGGATAGAGACAAGCGGTCAGACCCCGCGTCGACGTAAGGCGCAAGGGAATGCTGACCAAGACAGGCATGCCTTGTCTGTACTGGGCAGTTAGACGAGCGACCCCGCGTCGCCGTTAGGCGCAAGGGAACGCGCGAGGGGGACAGTGAAACGACTTGTCTTTTGTGCCAGCGCGATTGCGCGATCGCTTTTATATCGCTCTTCAATAAATTTAGTTTAAAATAACAATAAAAATGCTAAAAATATGAGCAATCCAACTATAGAAACTAATTTAGCAGAGATCTTAAAAGATATTAGATCCGACCAAAAGAAGCTATTAGAAGAAGTTAGTCATCTCAAGGTAGGTCAAGCTGAAATCAAAGTAAAAGTAAATAATATTGATGAGACGGTAAAAGAACTAAAAGACAATCAGAAAACTTTAACTTCAGACGTATACGTATCTAGTCTTATGGGGGCAAAATCTTTAATTGTTCCGATCATTGTTGCAGTTACTACTAGTATCGCTACCTTAATTATACGGACTATTCCTGCTTCTTAATGTAAATCGTGTCCGTTGCGATCGCGCTCAATTAATATTTTTATTATTAGAATTTTTGCCAGCAATAATATTTAGTCTTTGTAAAGCTTATAGCTTTTAGCTTTTAAAAAATTTGTAATTGACATTAAGTGGATAGTATAATTGTAAATTGTGTCTAATTATCAGTAGCTAATGCCTAAGTTAAAAACCAAAAAATCTGCTGCCAAGCGTTTTCGTATTACTGGCAGTGGCAAAAAAATTATGCGTCGTAAGGCGTTCAAAAACCACTTATTAGAACGTAAGAGTAAAGAACGTACTCGCCGTCGTTTATCTAGTATGACTGTGGTACATGAGACTGACGAAAAAGCAGTACGCACAATGATGCCCTATAGCTAATTTAGACTGCATATTGTCTTCTTTAACTAGTAGTCGCTGCTAAATTTAGTTGTTAACGCCCATCAAACAAGATCTAAAGATTAATTATGAGTAGAGTCAAACGGGGTAATGTTGCGCGCAAACGTCGCAAGAAAATACTAAAGCTAGCTAAAGGCTTCCGTGGTTCACATTCCAAGCTATTTCGTATTGCCAATCAGCAGGTAATGAAGGCATTGCGTAATGCCTATCGCGATCGCCGTAAGCGCAAACGTGATTTTCGTCGTCTTTGGATTGCCCGCATCAATGCAGCAGCCAGAATGCACGGATTAAGCTACAGCAAGTTTACTCATCAGCTAAAAAAAGCTGAAGTAGGTTTAAACCGCAAAATGCTAGCACAGCTTGCAATGGTAGATCCTCAAGCCTTTGAAAAAGTTGTTGAAGTAGCTAAATCAGCAGATTAAATCTGAAATAGATCGCTTATTCGGAAATTACTTAATTCAATTGAATGGCTAAAAGTTGTAAGAGACTCGGTTTTTGTGACCAAGCCGAGTTTTACGCTTTTTTGTATTTAAGAATGAAAGAAATTAACATTCGTCTGGCAACAAAACAAGATTTACCAATTCTCAATCGTTTTTATGCTGACATGGATGAAAAACCATTAATGTCTGACGCAGAAATGACAGCTATTTGGAATCAAATAGAGCAAGTTCCAAATCATTATATTTATCTGGCTTGTTTGGAAGATGAGGAGATAGGCACTTTTAGCTTATTGTTTATGCCCACCATGATGCACCGAGGTTTTCATAAATCGGCTATCCTCGACTCAGTTACTATTGCTACTGAGTATCGGGGAAAAGGTTTTGGTAAGCAAATGATGCAAAAAGCGTTAAAAATTAGTGCTGATGCAGGATGTTATAAGGTTACTCTTTCTTCTAATTTAAAACGCGATCGCACTCATAAATTCTATGAATCTTTGGGTTTTAAGCAACACGGCTGGAGCTGGCTGCCTGACACAAGTGTCTGAAAGCATTGAAATACGGTAAAAAAAGAAAAAGGGCAAGTATATCATGGTTAGCTGAAAATGAATAGTTTTAAGCTTTATCTCCATGTCACGACTGCGCGCATTCCCTTGCGCCTGACGGCGACGCGGTGAGACAGTTGCGGTGGACGGGTTCCCCGGCATAAGCAAACTGTCGAACCCTTTAGGGGGTCGCTCGTCAACATCTACCCCTCTTGATCATCAACTACTGAGTTTACTCAGTCGCCCTCGGCAGTTGCTTCAAGTCGGGGAACCCGCCCAACGCACTGCCTCGCAACACGCTCAATACCAAGATTTTCGTCATCTCAAGGCACTAGCATGGATGATTAATGCACTGATATGTAGCAGCAAAATCAACTTAAGTGAGTGGGAGTCTTACGTAATAAGTAGAGCAACTCAAGCGCAAAGTATCGAAAGGAGATGGCAGAGGTTTGTTTACAATAGCCGAATTAAAGTCAAATCTTTGTACGTGCCGTTAGTGATGGCAGCAATGAGTTCTGGGAATGGACAACGCCTTTATCTAGCATTAGATACAACAGTTTTATGGAATCGATACTGCATGATTCATCTTTCCGTAATTTGTGGCGGTAGAGCAATTCCTTTTCTGTGGAAAGTCATAGAACACAAAAGTTCTACTGTATCTTTTGAAGAATACAGATTAATGCTTGGGCTTTCACATCGACTACTCTCCAAATATCCCGATGTAATGCTTCTAGCTGAGCGAGGTTTTGCTAATCATCAGTTAATTTACTGGCTCAGAAATAGTGATTGGCACTATTGCTTACGCCTACCTTGTGATGTAACCATTCATCGAGCAAGAAAGCATCCTATTGAAGTAAAGTATCTATGTCCATTAAAGTCTCAAGCCATTTTGGATCATCATATTGGACTTTGGCTCGATGGAGAATGCCAAAGTAATCTTGTTCTGGCTAACGTCAAGGGGGCGAAAGAGCCTTGGGCGGTTGTTACTGACGAAGACCCGACTCTGCAAACTCTATGGCAATATGCCTTGAGATTTCGCATTGAGGAATTATTTCTAGATTCTAAATCTGGAGTATTTCAACTGGAAGAATCTAGAATTCGTCATCCCAAAGCTTTGGAACGTTTATATTTGGTAGTAGCTTTGGCTCTCTTATTTGCTACCGCTCATGGTATGACAGTCCAATTAAAAGGGCTGAGAACTCAAGTCGATCCTCATTGGGAGAGAGGTTTAAGCTATCTCAAAATTGGTGTCAGGTGGCTCAAAGGCATTTTACATCAAGGCAGAAATTTATTTGACCCCATCCCCCTATTTTCTCAAGATACCCTACCTTGTTTCGCTTCAAAGAAAGCCAAACAGAAATACTATGATGCCATTTGGTTTACTAAAATTTCAGAATTAAAGTGTTTGAAAATTTAGTCCCACTTCAATAAATGAAATGTGTCAGGCAGCCAGGTAACTAAGTTAATCACACAGGAAACATTATGATTTGCTTTTTAACCATATAATTTCTTCAATACTTAATCAACTTAAACTTAACTTTTAAAACAACAATTTATTTGCAGGGCGATGAGTGGCAATTACTCTAAAAAAACAGTTCTGGCGACTGTCGGCAGACCATATATTGAGTTAGACAATCAGGGGCAAAAAAAGATTCTTAATCTGACTCAAGACATCAACTACCTGGGACGCGACCCTGAGTGGGCAAATATGCAGGTTCCTAGAGAATGGAACGTTGTTTCCCGTAGGCAAGCCATTATTACCCAAGAAGGTAATGATTTTCGGATCTATGATGGCGATCGCCACAGTCAAAAACCTAGCGGTAACGGTATTTTTATCAATCAATTACGGATAAATCTTACCGAAGGGCATATTCTCAAAAACGGTGAGCAACTACAGGTAGGTCAAGATCCTCGTCAGCAGATAATTTTGACCTACTACAACCCCAAGCGTAGTGAAATGACTATGCCTAGGGTACGACGCCTAAATCTTAAAGGATTGCAGAATTGGCCTATAGAATTAGGGCGATCGCCAAATAATAGCACTTCTGTCATGGAGTTAGATGCGCCAACGGTATCTCGTCTTCACGCAACTATTAACCCTGATGGCAAAGGAAACTATCTTTTGCAAGACCATAGCAGCAACGGTACTTTTGTCAACGGTAATCGCCTTGAAAAGCCATACCTGCTCAACAAAGGAGATGCGCTGCAAATTGGTCCCTATGTTCTGCTGTTTACAGGAGAAGCTTTAGAGTTAACCAACGCTAATAATCAAATTCGCTTAGATGCTCACGAGTTGATCTTTAGAGTCAAAGACAAAAAAGGCGAAACTTTTACGATTCTTAATGATGTCGATCTGGTGCTTGAACCAGGACAGCTAGTGGCTTTTGTCGGTGGCAGTGGTGCAGGTAAATCCACTTTGATGAAAGCTCTATTAGGTATTGCTCCTATCTCCTCTGGTAATGTCTATCTTAATGGTGATAATCTCCGCCAGAACTGGGCAGTTTATCGCTCTCAGGTGGGTTATGTTCCCCAAGATGACATTATCCATCGCGACCTGACGGTAGAAGAAGTGTTAAGTAGTGCCTGCCAGTTACGCCTTCCCGCCGATACAGATATTAAGACGGTAATTGGCAACACCTTAGAACAGGTCAGACTTTCTCATGTCCGTAATACTTTGGTTTCTAGGCTTAGTGGCGGTCAACGCAAACGGGTAAGTATTGGAGTTGAGCTATTAGCCGATCCCAAGCTTTTTTTCTTAGATGAACCTACTTCAGGATTAGATCCTGGTTTAGACAAAGAAATGATGATCTTGCTTAGAGAACAGGCAGACTGTGGCAGGACTATTGCCCTGGTTACTCATGCTACAGATAATATTGATATTTGCGACCGCCTTGCCTTTATGGGCTTAGGAGGTAGTCTTTGTTACTATGGTCCTCCAAAATCAGCACTCAACTTTTTTCAACAGCATTCAGGTAACTTTCCAGATGAGAAATTTGACGACTTTGCCGATATTTATATCGAACTGAATAAAGGTAAAAATAAAGCTGCGATCGCCGAAAGAGTTAAGTATTGGTCAGAAAAATATACTAATTCTCCAGAATATAAGACCTATATTCAAAATTCTCTTTCTCCAGGCAAAGAAAATCAGCAGTTAGCCAAATCAAACGCCTGTTTTGCAGGTGTTTCCACTTTAGTTCAACTATCTTTACTCTGTCAACGCTACTGGAAGTTGGTTAGCAGAGATACCACTAGCTTAGTGCTGACCTTATTAGCTGGTCCAGTTACTATCGCCTTAACTGGCTTACCGTTACGTAATGAACAGCCTTTAAGGATTGTCGATACTCTAAGCGTCACCCAAGCCTCTCTAGCGCTACGATTGCTGTTTATCTTTAGCTGTGTGGCTATTTGGATTGGATTGTCTAACTCGATTCGCGAAATAGTCAAGGAAAGGGCAATATATTTTCGTGAACGGCTACTTAATCTTGGCTTATTGCCTTATTTTACCTCAAAACTTTTAATTCGTGGTGGTCTGGCGATCGCTCAAACTGCTTTAATTACTGCTGTAGTCTTACTGATTTTTGAAGCTCCTCAATCTAATTTAATCTCGTGGTCAGTCGGTTTTGCTATCACTACTTTTTTGACTTTACTAGCTAGTACTGGTCTTAGTTTAATGCTTTCTGCATTGGTTAAAACTGAAAATGAAGGTAATGGTATTTTACCTTTAATAATGATTCCGCAAATTATTTTTTCTGGAGTTTTATTTACTTTAGAAGGCTGGTCTGGCAAACTCTCTTGGTTAATGCTTAGTCGCTGGTCAATTGGAGCATATGGTTCGTTAGCAGACGTTAACGCTATGGCACCAAAACCAAACTCAACTTTAAGTTCTCAAATGCTGGATGAAATATTTAAATCCACTCCTGTATACAATGCCACGTGGGAAAATTTAGGTTTGAATTGGGGAATTTTGATTGCTCATACCCTAATTTATACAACTATGGCTTTGATAATACAGCGACGAAAAGATATTTTTTAATTACGCATTTTTTACTTAGGGTTTTTTACTATTGTTTTCATACCTAGTAAAGTTTGAGTAAAGCAAGAGATAGTTTTACGTAAAGTCATTGACAGCGTTACAAAGCTTGGGTTATACATTATTTATAACTTACGTATTTTTCCGTAAATGGAAACACTTAGTTATTATTTTAGTTATTATTTATGCAAATACTTGATTAGTGTTTTTTGAAGCTCAATTATCCTTTAATCGGGATGCTGTCAAATTGGTGTTAGTTGGAGCATTTAGTTTTATGACTATTTATATTAGGTAGTTAGCAAGACTAGTTCCCCATATTTAAGCGATTTGATTTAGAACTTTGAAACTAAACCAATTACCAACGTTATGTTAGACAAGTTTTCCAGTACTCCAGACTATGGAGTGGGTAAAAATTATTTGAATAATGAGATAGCTAAGGGTAGAGATCTTAGATCTCCAGGAT
Organism: Waterburya sp.; assembly: GCA_965218345.1. GTDB lineage: Bacteria > Cyanobacteriota > Cyanobacteriia > Cyanobacteriales > Xenococcaceae > Waterburya. The sequence goes on along the minus strand of CBDCKS010000002.1, from coordinate 271,869 downwards.
ATTTAAAGTTAGCCGAGAAAGAGTTCTCCTACAGATTCAAAATAATTGTTTTGCTTGTGCTGGATAGTTTAGCACTCTGTCTAGGCTGGTCTATTTCTTTGGGTCATAGCTGGCATCAATTTAGTTTGATTATAGTCTGGCAAGAGCCTGAGCAGTATAGCTTGTTTCTAACTGTCTTAGTATTTATGCTCTGTCTGTTTTATGCCTTTAATTTATACCGTAAGGGGGATAAAAGCAGGAATATCTTTAATTCAATTAAGGCAGTTTTTTTGGCTCATTTATCTATAGTGCCGATTATTGTCAGATTTTATACCACCGGTTACTTTTATCAATTACTGGTGGCGACGATAATAACCGCATCACTAATTGTTGTTCAACGCATGAGCCTAAACTGGGTTTGGGCATATGTACGTCAGAAACATTACCCTTTACGACAGAAAATATTATTGATTGGCAATTCTGAGGAGTTAGAAAAATCCAAGCATTTATTAGAAACTAGTGAAGTTTATTTAATTGCTGGACAATTGGATTTATCAGATTTTGACAATGATGAATTGCTATACTTAGCTTTAGATCGAGTAGATTATAAAGAACTTGACGAAGTTTTTATCTGTTCATGGGAAACGATCGCGAGTGCAGCTAGCTTATACTGGAAACTCAGAACTGTTGGTGTCAATTGGCGAATCTTACCAATTAATATTAAATTACCAGCAAGACAAGCAGAAATCGACACCATCTTGGGAGTTCCCACAATTAGATTTGCTCATTCATCGATTATAGGCATTGATTTTTTCAGCAAACGCATTTTTGACGTAATGGTTTCACTGATTTTGTTAATGATTATTGGTCTACCGATGCTTATAATTGCAGCTTTAATTAAGCTTGATTCTCCAGGGTCAATTCTCTATAAGCAAACGCGAGTTGGCTTGAAAGGCAAACATTTTAAAATTTGGAAGTTCCGCACCATGGTCGATAATGCTAGCCAGTTGCAGCATCAGTTGGAAGCTCAGAATGAGATTAAGGGTGGAATTTTATTTAAAATTAAAGAAGATCCTCGCATTACCAGAGTTGGAAAATATCTACGTCGATTTAGCCTAGACGAACTACCTCAGCTATTTAATGTTTTAAGGGGGGAAATGAGCTTAGTAGGACCTCGACCTTTACCTGTAAGAGACGTTGCTAAGTTTACTCAAAATCACTTTTTTCGCCAAGAAGTTTTGCCAGGCATTACTGGATTATGGCAAGTTAGCGGACGCTCAGATACTGGATCAGAAGGGGTATTCAATTTAGATTTTGAATATATTGAAAATTGGTCTTTAGCACTAGATTTCAAAATTCTTTTGCAGACAGTAGGAGTAGTTTTCCGTGCCAAAGGCGCGTACTAAGCTCAAAATAAACAAAATTAATATTAATATAGTAAGTTCATCAATTAAAATTTATGGATTCTAACTTACATTTAGAAGAGTATATAGACTTTAATAAGTATTGGCAGGTATTAAAGCGTCGTTGGATACCTGCAACAGCCACCTTTGCTGGAATTGTGGCACTATCTGTAGCCGCTGCTTTGGCTTCTGAAAAAGTCTATGAGGCTGAAGCTCAACTACAAATTAGACCCGATCGCACCTCTGCTATTCTTGACACTAACGGAGATCCAGACGGTCTTAAAGGATTGACCCAAGATAAAGATCCTCTAGAAACAGAAGCTAAAATTTTTCAATCTCGACCAGTTATTGAAAAATTAATTAAAGAACTGGATCTAAAAAGTGATAGTGGCAAACCTCTAACCTACAAGAACGTAAAAAGCTCTCTTAAGGTAGAGCCAATCATGGGAACTGATATATTGCAGGTTAAATATGATGATCGAGATCCAGATATAGCCGTTGCGATCGTTAAACGAGCCGTAGAGCTTTATTCAGAAGACTATACTTCGTTTACCCGTAGTGGAAATGTGCGTGCCAAAGATTTTGTCAAGCAAGAATTGCCAAAAGCCGAACAGAGCGTAAGAGAAGCAGAAGAAAACTTACGTCTGTTTCAAAACCGTAATCGCACTGCCAATTTAAACGAGGAAACAACTGCCACAATCGGTTCTATATCGGCAGTTGAAAATGAAATCGATCAGGTAAAAGCACAGTTAAGAGATGTTGATGCCCGGTACAACAGATTAAAAAGCCAATTAGGTATGACTTGGCAAGAAGCTTCTGCGGTTAGTTCACTTAGCCAATCTGTTGGAGTACAAAGCACTTTAGAACAGCTACAGAAAGTCAAGTTGGCTTTAGCCCAGAAGGGGAACGTTTTATCTGATAGCTCTCCACAGATTATTAGTTTGAAAGAGGAGCAGGCAGATTTAACTGCTCTGCTAGAACAGCAGGTTGCTAGTACGTTAGGATCTCAGCAAAGCTTAGCCAGTAGCGTCAATATTTTAAGTTTGGGAGAATTGAAGCAGGCTCAGCTAGCCAATTATGCCGAATTAGGACTGCAAAAAGAAGGATTAGATCAAAGGCTAGCATCTTTACAAAGTACCTACACTGCATACCAAAAGCGATCGGATAACTTTCCTCAGTTACAAGAACAGCAAAGACAGCTACAGCGAAAAGTAACGGCTGCTCAATCTGCATATGAAAATCTTTTGAGTAAATCAAAAGAGTTAGATGTGATTCCCAGCAATATTGATAAGGTGCGGGTAGTTGCTAATGCAGCCATCTTAGAAGACCCAGTAAATCCAAGTGGCAAAATAATTGTTGCAGCAGGAGCTATGATGGGGGTGTTATTTGGGATGGCGTTGGCTTTTCTTTTGGATCTTAAAGACAACACGATTAAGAATACTCAAGAAGTTGAGAATTTGTTTGCCTATCCTTTGCATGGCATAGTCCCTAATATAGATTTACCAGGGGGTAATAATCAGCAACCGCAACTTCCTGGAAGTGGCACACCAGCAAACTTGAATCTTCCACAAAAGCAAAAGTTAGTCAGCGAAGTATCGATGATGCCGTTGAAAGAAGCGTATCAAAATATACAGGTTAATCTTAAGCTTTTAGATGCTGATGCTAAGAAAAAAGTTATTGCCATAACTAGTTCAGTCCCCCAAGAAGGGAAATCTTCTGTATCAGCTAATTTGGCAGTAGCACGCTCTGAGTGTGGTCAAAAAATTTTACTGATAGATGCAGATATGCGTCGCCCAACCCAACATCATATTTGGGAAATTTCTAACCAAGTAGGTCTAATCGACATTCTTAGGCGTGAGGTTCAATGGGAAGATGCAATCCAAAACACTATGCCCAACTTAGATGTTTTGACTGCGGGATCGATACCAAATAATCCGATCGCTCTATTGGATTCTTCATCAATGAGAGAATTTATCGATAGTGTATCCAAATATTACGATCAGATTATCTTTGATACACCTCCTATTAATGGTATTGCAGACACAAAAATTATTGGCAAGCTGGTAGATGGGTTTTTGTTCGTTGTCAGACCTGGAGTTGCTGACTATGGCAGTGCTAGTGCAGCGAAGAAAACTTTAGATAGTACTGGACAAAAGGTATTAGGTGTAGTTGTTAATGGAGCAGATATGAGCAGAGAACCTTATTATTACAATAGCTATTACTATGCAGCCAAAGGTGATAGGTAAGCTGTTTATGGCATAATTGCTATTTAAATTGTCAATTGTTTATGATATGCGGATGTGCATTTAAACTACATATCTACCTGTTAAACATTAATCTTTTCTCTCTTTGCCTCCTCTGTTCAAGCGAGACAGGTTAATTAAATGCCTGACAGCTTATACGTCATTTGACATTAACTAAAATAGAATGTTTGATGGGTGAGTATAAATAGTTATACTATGCTCATTAAATAATATTTGATAAACGTTAATTTTAGCTAATCTTGCCTAAATAATAATTATTAAAGCAAATATTCGTCTAGTTTTGATATTGAGAAACAACTCAATTATAAAATACGGCTATATTGTCTAGAAAAACTGGCTGCAATTAGACAACATGAAAAAGTCAATTCGTCCTTTTGAAAATGTATTTTCAGTTATATCATTACTGCTATTTTCAAATGGGTTTTATTCTATTATATTAGGAGAAACTGTTGGACAGGGGGATATAGATAGCCCAGCACTCCGCCTTGCTTTTATAGGCATATACTTTATAACTATTTTATTACTGGCTTTTCGTTGGCAAAGAACTTTAATGTTTTTAGGTAGCCATTTATGGATACTATTTTTACTTAGTTTAGCGGTTGTCTCAATATCCTGGTCATCTGTTCCTGATATAGCCTTTAGAAAAGTAGTAGCCTTGATTGGAGCAACCTTATTCGCATTATATCTAGGTTCTAGCTACGATTTTAAACAACAGCTAAGAATATATGGCTGGACTTTTGGTATTTCTATATTTTTTAGCTTTTTGTTTGGTATAGCTCTGCCACAATACGGAGTAATGAATACTGATGCTATTGTTGGTGCTTGGAAGGGTATTTTTCCGCACAAAAATAACTTGGGATCGAGTATGTTTGCCAGCTTTATTAGCTTTTATTTTTTGTCACTTTTACACAAAAAAAGACGGTTATTTTTTCTAATTTGCTGTTTTTTATCAGTAGTTTTAATTTATTTTGCGGAATCTGCCACTGCTTTAATGAGCGTCTTATTTATTTTTGTAACTGCTCAAGGATTAAAAAGACTATCATTGCAGTCCAAAAAAAGCGTGTTTCTAATATTATTATTTCTAATTCTTACCTCTTTGGTCTTGTTTTTGCTTTTAATTAACTTCAATACATTTTTAAGCGTTAATGATAAAGACATAACTTTGTCTGGCAGGACTCTTTTGTGGCATACTTTATGGCAGTTTATACAGCAAAAGCCACTTTTAGGCTATGGTTATGGGAGCTTTTTTTCTGGAGAAAGTAGAACGTCTTATTTGTTATGGCAAATACATGATTGGTCTCCTGTCCACTCTCACAATGGCTATATACAGCTTTGGATCGATTTAGGATTTATTGGCTTGGTTGTATTTTTACTGGGATATGCTAGTTGTTTATTTAAATCTTTATATGGATATTTAATCTCTAAAGATTTGAAGATGCTCTGGATATTTTTATTTTTAATGTACGATGTCTTTTCAAATTGTACAGAAGTTTCTTTTTTTACTGGAGGCAATATCTGGATCATTACCCTAGCTTCACTCTATTCAATGAAAGTAAAAACTCAGAAAACAATGCCTATAGTTGTGGCATCTCCTAGTTGATTTATGTCTAAAAAAAAGTTTAGTTCAATACTTGTCAATTTGTTACAAAATAAACTATTCAAGAATTCTTGGACAATATTTCAATCTTTTATTCTAAGATTAGTTATTCAAGGTTTCTATTTTGTCATTTTAGCTCGTACTTTCGCTCCAGAAAAATACGGGGCATATGTAGGCATAGTGGCAATAGTATCTATTTTTATTCCTTTTGCAGGCTGGGGTAGCGGAGAAATATTTATCAAAAATGTTGCACGCGATCGCAGTTTATTTAGAGAGTATTTTGGAGCTACAATTCTCAAAACCCTTTTGTTTAGCTCAATATTTACAGTTTTAATATTAATAGCTTATAATTTTTTTTCTATACCGAATATTTCAATATATTCGGTATTTTTTGTGGCTTTAGCTAATCTCACCTTTTTAAAATTTAATGATATTGCCAGAGATGCTTTTATGGCTGTGGGACTCTTAAATTACACAGCTAAAACTATTGTCTTGATGTCATTAAATAGGTTTGTCGCCGTGCTGGTATTCATTGCTTTTTTTGACCATCCCAGTATACTTACATGGTGCATACTCTATTGCGTTGCTACGTTTGTCTCTGGAGCGGTATCTATCTATCTGGTTATTAAGCTAGTTGGCTATCCCAAGTTCAGCTTATCTAAAGTAAAACAAGAGTTGCGACTTGGTTTTGCATTTGCTGTCAGCGTATCTGCTCAAAATATCTATAATGATTTAGATAAATCCATGCTGGCTAAGTTATCTACTTTAGAAGCAACTGGAATATATGGGGCTGCATATCATATACTAAATGTTGCCTTGACTCCAATTCAATCAGTCGCCTTAGCTTCGTTTAGAAAATTTTTTCAACAGGGTGCTTCAGGAATTAAAGGAAGTTTTGATCTATGTAAGAAGCTTCTGCCTTTTTCTCTTGCGTACTCCTTATTGGCAGTTGTAGGTCTAGCCGTCCTTGCACCTCTATTACCGATTATATTAGGCTCTGAATATCAGGCTTCTGCTCGTGCTTTACTCTGGCTTTCGCCGACAATTTTCTTGCGAACTATGCACTTTTTTGCAGCAGACACTTTAACTGGAGCAAATTATCAAAGCTCTCGAACTACTGCTCAGGTATTAGTAGCTATTATCAACGGCTTATTGAATTTCTGGCTTATTCCTCAGTATGGTTGGCTTGGTGCTATTTGGGCAACAATTGCTTCAGAATTTCTCTTAATGGTTTTTCTCTGGGGTTTTGTTTATCGGTATTCTAAACAATCGGCATCAAATATATAGTAAATTAATATAGTTCTATGACCAGAAAATTATTTAAATACGGTAGACGTTCATTATTATTAGCTTTTAGTGGATTTGGTGCGACAAGTTTAATTTGTCAACGGCAAGATTCCCAAGCCAAAGAGCCAGAACTTAATCAATATTTTAGTGAATTAACTAAAAGAAATAAAAGCGATAGAAGCGAAACTCTGCGTCAAATAGCAGCATCTAAAGGCATAATTTATGGTGGATTTACTCAAAGAGCTTATGATGAACTTCCCCACGATATAAGGTTTAAAGAAACTTTTTGTCGAGAATATGCCATGGTAGTAGGTGGCTTTTTTGGAGTTACCGTTGGTCCTTTCGGCAGCAATAATTATGATTTCCGACAAACTGACGCTTTCTTTAACTTTACAGCTCAAAATAATCTGATTTTTCGCGCCCATCCTTTAATTTGGAATGAATTTAATTCGCCTTGGCTAGTAGAGAAATTCAAGGCTGCTGATACTACTAGTGCTGAAATCGATAAAATCTTTACTAATCACGTTGCTACTTTAGCTAAACGTCATGCAGGCAAAGTACATTCTTGGGATGTAGTCAACGAAGCAATTAACGTTGATGATGGCAGAAGGGATAATTTAAAAGACACTACTAAAAGTGGTATTAGAGGTGAAAAATATCCAGCCTGGCTTAATTTCTTGGGACCAAATTACATTGAACGTGCTTTTCGTATTGCTGCTCAAGCTGACCCTAAGGCGATCTTAGTTTATAACGACAATGGACTGACCTATAGCAATCCTTATGGCAGTAGTTGGGACGCAAAACGCAGAACAGCCGTTTTAAAATTGTTAGAACGATTAAAAGCAAAGGGAACACCTGTTCATGCTTTGGGTATTCAAAGCCATTTAGATGGGAGTAGGAACAGCGAATTTGATGGTCAGAAGTTTAGGAAATTTCTTAGTGATGTTGCCAGTATGGGATTAAAAATTATCATTTCTGAATTAGATGTCAAAGATGCTAAACTCCCTAAAGATATGACAACTCGCGATCGCTTAGTAGCAGAGGCATATTATCAATATCTTTCTGTTGTTCTAGATGAACCTGCCGTCACCACAATTGTTAGTTGGGGTTTGAGCGATCGCTATACTTGGTTAAGTGGCTTTGCTCCTAGAAAGGATGGTGCGGATGTTCGTCCATTACTATTAGATCGGCAATATTTAAGAAAACCAGCCTGGAATGCAGTAGCTAGAGCATTGAGAGAAGCCCCAAGCAGAACTTATATTAACAGTTAGTTAACAGTAGGTAAACTACTTCAACTAAAAATTAAATAGTCACAGATTACTCCGTCACGTCCGATATAAACGCCTTTACAATTGCCTTAAACTCTTCGCGGTAGTGTTAGTAATGCTTTCAATGCGGTTGCTTTGACATTTTGCTAGATGGAATATAGACTTGATCAGCTTTAACTATCAATAACTAGTCAGCTTTAAATTTTGATGGTAAAGTTATCTTTAGATTAAGGTAATATTAATGTAATAATTTTTAACTTTTATTTAATCAAAATATATGAAGTCTATCCATTTTGTAGAGGAGTTCAATCTACCAGCTTATAATTTATCGCCTAAAAAAGTTACTAAGTTTCTCCTGACTATTATTGCTGTACTGATTGTGTTTAACCTGATAGAAAGAATTTTTGTCTATTGGCATAACGCTAATAGCGAAAATCAGATTGTTTCTCAGTATTTTAACCTTGATCGAGAATACAACTTGCCGTCTTTATACTCGACTTTAGCTCTGGGATTTAGCAGCTATATATTAGCCATAATCACCACTATTAAAAAATCTAGAAAATCTAAATATGCTAGACATTGGAAAGCATTAACATTTATATTTTTATTTCTAGCTATAGATGAATTGTGCAGCATTCATGAGCTATCAATCCCGCTTTTGAGAGGTGCAACAAACGCTCATGGATTATTATATTTTACTTGGGTAGTCCCTGCATTCTTTTTACTACTTATTTTTCTGCTAACGTTTAGAAAATTTATTCAAAGTTTACCCATCAAAACCAAAACATTATTTATCGTGGCAGGATTTGTTTATGTTACTGGTGCATTAGGTATGGAACTTATAGGTGGTTATATAGCCGATAGTTATGGATACAATACGGTATATGGAATTGCCTCAAGCATTGAAGAAATACTTGAAATGTTAGGAATAGTAATATTTATTTATGGGCTATTGTCCTATCTTCAATCTCAATGTGAAGAGCTACATTTTTCATTTTTTTTCAAATAATGATTTAATTGGGCTATTTAAATTTTAAAAGTGCGATCGCTTTAGTCTTTATTTAATCAGTGCGAGCGCGCTTTTAACAGTCAGCATCGCCATAACAAAAAACAATTAATTATACTTAGATATATATCAGCTAAAGTTAAACAACGATATGAATACACAACTTGTTGAATCCATATATCAAGTTATTCAATCTCTTTCTGATGAAGAAAGATTACTTTTAGAACAAAAGCTATTTACAAATTTGCCTTATCCTTCTCAAAAAGAAATTATTAGTTTAGCTGAAACGAGTAGTGTTTTTAATTTTCTTCATGACGAACCAGATATTTATAGTTTAGAAGATAGAGAAGCTGTTTAATGGTTTTAGATAAAGAGAATGATAAAAAGCAATTTGATTATATATTCCTCAGCATTCCTTTTGTATTTTTTCTTAAGTCTTCAATGTAGTATTCTAAAGAAGATAAAACATTGTCTTTAGTAGATTTCTCTCCCGAACCAAAAATTGATTGTATCGACTTATCGTATTTTTTGGCGGATACGAAATTCATCAAAGTTTTATCAAAACCTTGTTTAACAATTAGCTGTTGGATTAATTGCTCTAAACAAATCACCCTTCCCTGAAGTCTTGAAACAATTGAATGCAAATCTGACGAGCTTGCTAAAGTCCTAAGAAAACGTTTATCTCCAGTAGTTAAACAAAAATATTCTTCTTCTCTGGTTGCTGCAACTAGAAGAGCTTCACCATTATCAATGCCTTCGTATTGCTGCAACTTCTCTACTTCGTTTACTGCTTCTGTCGTAGATGGATTAATTATTTGACAACTTTTAGCAATTTCTACCACTTTAGAGCGAATTGATTCTGGATATTTTGCTTTAGCCTTTTTACTTCTCATAAAGTAATATTGTGCGCTTGATAAAACCCTCAAATCTGACTCGTTTAAATTTAGGATTTCGATTGCTTCATCATACAAACCACAAGCTACTAATTTCGCAAGAACATCATTGTCTAAAAAGCAAACCGCTGACAAAAACTACTCTCCCGCAGTATCTTCAACTTTAACTCCTGTCATTAATGAAAGATAATCTTGATTATCATCATTTAATTGACTCCAATCCAGATAATGCTTTAGATAACTATTTATCTTAACTGTAGCATTCACATCTCCTTCAATGATTTTAAGAGCTTTTCTAGCTGTAGCCCAAATAATATTTTTATCATTTTTTGTCGTTTTTGCTTGGTTAACTCTGTGCCATGAGATATTCATTACTATTGAGCCAGGGTCAACGTCTTTCTCAATCTTTGATATATCAAAAGCTAATTGAGCAAGTTCTTCACCAGAAATAAATTTCTTAAATGAGTTATAGCTTTTATTGGGCTGACCAAACATTAATTCTACAGCAAACTCATTCGCTTCTACTTCCTCTTCATCTGAATCTCCGAGTTCTACTTTTTCATCTATTAAGATATTGTTGTTCAAGTGCTGCTTATAAATATGACCTAATTCATGAAGCAATATAAATAAAAGTCTTGCAGCAGAATTATCTTTAAGACTAATAATAATGACGGGACGTTTGTTAAAACAAGCTACCATGCCATGAAATTTTTTTATTCCTTGCGGAAATTCATGGAAATGAATTACGGGAATTCCATGATTCCAACAAAATTTTAATACTCCTTCTAAATTGATATATTGTCTATGCAAAAGAAACTGAGCGCGCATTTCTGCAACAGAGTAATAATTTATTGGTTTGTATTCTGTTTTACAAGCATAAGCAGTTAATTCAGCTATACGCGCAGCAAGAAAATGAGAAACTCTAAGATCTTCATTTTCCGTGTTTTGTTGTTTCTTAAACTTCGGTTGACAAAGGTTTTTAAATCTAGGCTGTGTATTTGTATCCAACAAAGACTTAAGTTCAAGATTTAAACGACGAGCTATATAAGTTGCACCTTCAGTTACTGCTCCTGGTGTCGATTCACAATCCTTACCCCACCAATCGGGTAAAGCTTTCTTTTCTATAAAGTTCTTTTTGAAACCAATTTGAGCTAAACGCTCATATAGAGTTGCCATTTCAATCTTAACTATTGTCATTAGACACCTCTTTGTCTGCTTGTTGTGATATTTTATAAACGGTTTTATCAGTATATTCACTAAGTCTATTGGTACTAGTTTACCAGATAATTAAATTAGCGGTAAAGAAATGGTTCTCACTGTTATAAGAGCTTTTAATCAACCCTACAATGATTTGAACTCAAATTTGATTTTCCATGAAAAGAGCTTTTGCTCAAGCCATACATAGTTAATGCGATCGCTTTTCTTGATTGCGTAAATGCGATCGCAACACCAGCAATTAACATCGCTATTAAAAATCAAATTTAAGCAGATACAAGTTTTACTACTGGCAAAGATTTGCCAATATCTTGTAAATGTAAAATTAATTCTTCCATTACTTCCAAACCATTTTGCAAAGCTTCTTGATAAGTATCTCCATGAGTAACAGGCTGCATAACTTCATCAGCAAAATCAGGAAGATAAACTAAATAGCATTCATCTTCTTGACTCCATGCGATAGTGACTTGATACTTATGATTCATTTTCTGCTCTTTGTATAGCTTTTTTTACCTGTTTCTCTGAATATGATTTAGCATCTGCTCCATCTTTTCCAGGAAGGTTTACTCTAATTGTAGTCCCAGGATATTCATATATAGCATGACTACCTCTACCGCGTTTTGGCAGCAATTCAAAACCTGCACTAAGCAACATTGATTTTAATTCCCTTATTTTTTTAGGCAAATTACCAATCCTTCTTATTCTCTAGCACCAGCGTAATATATAAGATGAGCATAAGGGCGATCGCTCATTCTTTAATATCTTTGAAAAATGCGATCGCGTCTTTTGTAGTCGGCGAAACGGTTGCGGAGCAAGTCGTCAAACTCAATTAGTCCTTTAAGGCATAATTATAATAAAAAACAATTAAACTTAAGATGATAATGTATGGCTAAAGTCTTATTTGCAGCCAAAGCGAGATCCAAATATTGGTTATGTTTTCCACAATTAAGTTAGAAGATTACTTTGAGTTTTATACTGCTAATGATATTCGTATCAAAGGACATCGTATTGGTATTCAAGATGTGCTTAATTACTATTTAGAAGGTTATACCCCAGAAGAAATTAATCTCGATTTACCTACTTTAAATCTAGAAAAAATCCACGCTACAATAACTTTCTATTTGCACAACAAATTGCAGATTGATGAATATCTCGAATGTTTAGAAAAAGATAGACGAGAAAGCTATCAAAGATTTATCACTAATCCACCTGCTGTAGCTAAAAAGGTGCAAGCTGAAAAAGCTAGGCGTAATGCCAGAAAAAGCGCACAATAATGAAACCATGCTTTCTGCTGGATGAAAATCTGTCGCCCCGTCTCAAGCTAGCAATATTACGTCTCAACTCTAAAATAGACATTTTGCGTGTAGGAGATTTAGGCGCACCAGATTCGGGTACTTTAGATCCAAATATATTAATTTATTTACAGCAGTCGCAACGTATACTGTTGACGGATAATCGTAAAAGTATGTCAGAGCATTTGAACGATCATTGGGTTAAGAATCAATATATCTGGGGCTTGTTTTGGCTTAAGCCCAAAGCAACAGTTAGAGAATTAGCAGAAGAAGTAGTATTAATTTGGGAAACGACGGAAGCAGAAGAATGGAAAGATAGGCTTGTCTGGATTCCACTATAAATTGCGATCGCTTTACTGCTTATGAATTGATCGCATCAAATACTTGTTTCGCTATTTTAGGATGTAATATTTTTCCAGAGTGAAAAGGGATGACAACTCTAACTTTATTTTTGCGATATAGTCGATGACTTCCTTTACTACGAATAAGTTCAAAACCTACATCTAATAGTAGTTTCTCTGCTTCTTTTGCTGTTAGTCTTGGCGATTTAGCCAACTAATACTTCTAAAGTCATTGTTGTCACTTTTTTCAGAAGAAGTTTTTGTTTCTCACTTTCGGATAGAGTTTCTAGATAAAGTTCGACTGCTTCTTGAATATTGTTTTGTGCTTCTTCTAGAGTATCTCCTTGACTCTGACATCCCCTTAATTCTGGACAATAGGCGTAAAAACCGTCTTTATCTTCTTCAATGATAATATTTAGTTTATAAGACACGATCGCTTTAAATATCTAGCTACAAGATTAATTGTACTGTTTGGATTGTGTAGATGTGATCGCTTTTATTCACAAATCTTCTAATTTAGAAAATTACTTAATATAAAAAGATTTCCAATTATCGTGTTGAATTTGATCGTATCCTCTGCTTTTGACGAATTCATCAAATTTATTATTACCAACTGAAGGAAATTCTAACTGAATTTGTTCTCTAATATTTTCTAATAAATTGTTTCCTAGTAAAAGATGATGTTTTCCTGTTAAAGCTCTATTATACCAATCAGATAATTCTTCGATGGTAATTATACTTTGAATCCGCGATCGCCATCCTATCTGAGTTAATAAGGAACTGATAATCTTTGCTTCAGCATTTTTACAAATAATTACAATTTTGTTAGCTGTAATTGTTGTGGCTATTCCTTCTGCTATTTCTTCAGATAAATTTAGATGTTTAACTTGCACTACAGCACCAAAGTTAGCGAAAATATCTAATCCGCGATCAGCAGCATTAGTAACTCCTACCCGATGAAAATGCGCGTTGAAACTCAATCTTTTGCTTTTATCATTGAGTCCGATTACTTTTTGAGCAAACTCAGAAAATTCATCAAGAATTTGATTTGGATCGTCAGCGATTATTTCAACTTTGATTCCTGCATTAGCTACAATAGTTTCAAATAGTGCATATACGACAATCTCTAATATTTTATCAATCGATCTTTTTAATCCTGGTTCATTCCAAAATAAACCAATAAATTTACCTAATTTAAAAGAATCGGGTTGAGAATCAAGGCAATAAATTAAAGCATTATTTAATTGAGAATACTTATTCGAAAATGATTTGTAAATATGAGCTTCAACAATACCATTCTCTTGCTTGTTAAAATTACCTAGTATCGCTAGTGATGGTGGAGGCATGGCATTGACTTCAAACAAATTGTCTTGAAATCTTGCACTTGAAGTACAAATTCTTCCGAGAAATTTCTGAGTGATTTTATCTCTCCATTTTTTGGAGATATTTCTATAATCCTCTAATTGCTCTAAATCAATTTTTTCTTGAATTCTATGTTTACATAAAATTTCCGCAATTTGAATCGGTTTGTAAAAATGTACTCTAGATTTTGTGATTATTAAATTAAGAGCATTTTGCGCATGGTTTATATTGTTGGAGAAGCCGTTTCCCATAATTTATTTTGTCTATATTCGGACGCAGCAGGAGAATGAAATTCGATACTATTAATCATTTGTTGAGCAACAGCTTTTATTACAGGTACGGTAACACTATTGCCTGTTTGTTTCCGAATCTGGGTATAAGGTACAACAATTTTAAAGTTATCGGGGAAACCTTGAAGACGAAGTAATTCTTTTGGGGTTAGTCTCCTAGTTCCATTTGCTAAAAGATAATTGTAAGATGCTCCTGCCCTCAATGCACAAGAATACTTAAGAGCGGAAATATTACCGCTTTTATTTTCATGCCAAATAGAAGGAATTGGATAGTTAGGTTTAACTTTTAACAGTCTTTTTTTTCTTATTTCTGGAGAAACAAAATATTTAGAGTCAACTTTACCGTCATCTTCCAATACTGTTGATAGATTTGGTTTTATACCAATTGGCTGGGGAAAAGCAAATTTAATATTGTCTTTAAATCCGACAATAATAGTCCGTTCTCTTTTTTGAGGAATTCCAAAATCCAGAGAGTTTAAAATTGTATAATGAACAAAATAACCTATATTTTCTAAATGCTTAATGATAGTTTCAAATGTTTTTCCTTGATCGTGAGATTTTAAATTTTTTACATTTTCTAGTAGAAAAGCATAAGGCTTTTGAATCTTAAGAATTTCTTCGATATTAAAAAATAAAGTTCCTCTTGTATCTGAAAAACCTTGTTGGTCGCCACAAATGCTAAATGCTTGACAAGGAAATCCTGCTAGCAAAATGTCATGTTCTGGAATTGTTTCAGGTTTTATTTGAGTAATATCACCTTGAGGACGTTCGCCAAAATTAGCTTCATAGGTATCTTGAGCATATTTATCCGATTCTGATGAAAAAACGCATTTTCCGCCAACACTCTCAAAACCCAATCTAATTCCACCAATACCAGCAAATAGATCTATAAATCGAAACTTCATTAATTAACTTTTAAATTACCTGAGCCTTACTTATTCAGAACATTTGCAATTATACTGAATTTGATTTGCTATTGCACCCCCTACCCTTTAAGAACAACCAATTAGCAAGATTGACGGCAATGAATAATTGCTAAAAACCCAACTCCTCTGCTAGCCACATGACCACAACCGAAACTAATCTCTCTACTCAGTTATACTTCTCGCTTGTTCTCGTAGCATCTTCCAATCATCAGGAGGATTGCCACTTTCTAGCATCCTTTTAAATACTCGATAAGCATCCATCTTACTGTCATACGCACGTTTGGACTTTTCATCGTTAACCCAAACGTAGACAATAATTTTTTGTTGCTGGTGATAACGAAAAAATAATCGATATTGTTGGAAAAATTTTGCTCGAAACCAATGCTTGTATTCGCTACCTAAAGTATTTCCTTGACGATATTCTTTGCGAGTTGGATCTTGGGGAATTATTTCAAAAGCCAGTTTATTTATGGCTGCTAATCTTTTTGTGGCATTCTTTTTTTGATAGTCTTTCGGGTATTTTTGATGCAGGCGATCTACTCTATTTGATAATTCTTCTAGTTGATTGATAAATAGGAGATGAACAAAAATACGCCATCCATTAATGATTAATGGCTGATTTTCCGACAAATCTATTCATCCTCATCAGGTAAAGGTGTATCCAAATCGATGTCTAAATCGCCAACTAGAGATTGAATTCTATTTAAAGTTTTTGTTGTAACGGGTTGTATGTGTTGTGGATTTCGCTCTATATCTTGAGCTAATAAATCAAGAAACTTACCTAATATTGGATCGTCTTGAAAAGCTTTGCTACGACTAAGAGTGACTGTTCCATCAGCATTAATAACGTAAGCAATTTTATCTCGCTTATTTAAACCTAATGTTTTGCGTACTATATCTGGCACAGTAGTTTGATATCTATCTGTTAGAGTAGATTCTGCTTGCAATATTTCAGTCATTATCGTTTTCACTTGGAGTTATTTTAATTTTAACTTATCAAGTAATGCGATCGCATTGTTGAAATGAAAAGATAAATAGCAATAGTATGGGCAATAATTATAAAATGAGTAATTGCTGAAAACTCAATTCCTCTGCTAGTCACATGACCGCAACCGAAACCAATCTCTCTACTCAATACGATCCCAAGCAAACCGAAGCCAAATGGCAGCAATACTGGGCGGACAAGGAAGTATTCAAAGCCGATCCTAATGCTGAGGGCGAACCCTATTGCATTGTCATTCCCCCGCCCAACGTTACGGGAAGTTTGCACATGGGACACGCTTTTGAGAGTGCGCTGATCGATACTTTAATTCGCTACCATCGCATAATTGGGCGCAATACTTTGTGGTTGCCAGGGACAGATCACGCCAGTATTGCGGTGAGTACGATTGTTGATCGGCAAATTAAAGCCGAAGGCAAAAGTCGTGAGGATTTAGGGCGAGAAGAGTATTTAAAACGGGCTTGGGCTTGGAAAGAGGAGTCTGGGACGACGATTATTAATCAGCTAAAGAGTCTGGGGGTATCGGCAGACTGGACGAGGGAAAGATTCACTATGGATGAGGGTTTATCTCAGGCAGTGAAGACAGCCTTTATTCAACTCTACGCAGAAGGTTTAATTTATCGCGGTAACTATTTAGTTAACTGGTGTCCTGCGTCCCTTTCGGCGGTATCGGATTTGGAAGCGGAGAATCAAGAGGTAGATGGGCATCTGTGGCACTTCCGCTATCCTCTGACTGATGGTAGTGGTTATTTGGAAGTTGCCACCACTCGCCCTGAAACGATGTTGGGGGATACAGGAGTTGCGGTTAATCCCAATGATGAAAGATATAAAAATTATATAGGTAAGACTGTTACCCTGCCCATAGTTGGGCGTGAGATTCCCATTATCGGTGATGAATTCGTTGACATAGGTTTTGGTACGGGGTGCGTTAAGGTAACCCCGGCACACGATCTTAATGACTTTGAGATGGGTAAACGCCATAACCTACCCATGATAAACATCATGAACAAGGATGGTAGTCTGAATGAGAATGCAGGAGAGTTTCAGGGACAGGATCGCTTTTTGGCACGTAAGAATGTAGTTAAGAAACTAGATGAACTGGGTAATTTAGTTAAGATTGAAGACTATCGCCATAGCGTTCCCTACAGCGATCGCGGTAAAGTACCAATAGAACCTTTATTATCAACTCAGTGGTTTGTCAAAATTGAACCGTTGTCGAGTAAGGCGTTAGCTTCTCTAGACAATGAGAATTTGCCTAACTATGTACCCGACAGATGGAAGAAGGTATATCGGGACTGGTTAGTCAAATTAAAAGACTGGTGTATCTCCCGTCAGCTATGGTGGGGTCATCAAATTCCTGCTTGGTATGTAGTGTCAGAAACGGGCGGAGAGATTACCGATAATACGCCTTTTGTTGTGGCTTACGATGAAGCCGAAGCGGAAAACAAAGCGAAAGAAAAGTATGGAGATAATATTCAACTAGAACAAGATCCTGATGTCTTGGATACTTGGTTTTCTTCAGGATTATGGCCCTTTTCCACTATGGGATGGCCCGAAAATACTGCGGATTTAGAAAAATATTACCCTACCTCTACCCTAGTTACAGGTTTTGATATTATCTTTTTCTGGGTAGCGCGGATGACCATGATGGCGGGACACTTTACCGACAAAATGCCTTTTGATGATGTTTACATTCACGGCTTGGTTTTGGATGAAAATGGACAAAAGATGTCTAAGTCAAAGGGTAACGGTATCGATCCTCTATTAATGATCGATAAATATGGTGCAGATGCGCTGCGTTACACTCTAATTACTAAACTTGTGGGTGCGGGACAAAATATCAGCTTTGATTATGACCGCCAAAAACAAGAGTCTTCTTCGGTAGAGGCTTCTCGTAACTTTGCTAACAAGTTGTGGAATGCTTCGCGGTTTGTGATGATGAATCTAAAGGGGAAAACTCTTCAAGAATTAGGACAGCCAGAAACTGCATCTTTAGAATTGGTAGATAAATGGTTGCTGTCTCGTTTTTATCAAACCGTTGAACAAACTAAAGCCAATATTGAATCATACAGTTTAGGAGAAGCAGCTAAAGGTTTATATGAGTTTATCTGGAATGATTTTTGTGACTGGTATATTGAATTAGTTAAAACCCGCCTTTGGCAAGACGATACTTCAAAATCTCGTCAGGTGGCACAACGAACCTTGGGCTATGTACTAGAAGGAATACTTAAACTTCTTCATCCCTTTATGCCTCATATCACTGAAGAAATTTGGCAAACTCTTACTCAAGCTGATGGTCAGCAAACTTTAGCACTACAAACTTATCCTCAAGTTGCCAAAGATTTGATTGATGCTGAATTAGAACAAAGCTTTAATTTACTTTTTGATACCATTAGCATTATTCGCAATTTACGTGCAGAGTCGGTAATTAAGCCAGGAGATAAAATTAAGGTTATTCTACAAACCGAAAGCCAAAAAGAAACAGATATTCTTACATCTACTAAAAGCTATATTGAAGATATCGCCAAAGTAAACGAGCTTATAATTACTTTAACTCTGACTGAAGATCCAGGACAGGTAATTGCAGGAGTAACAGGTACAGTGCAGGTTTTGATTCCTTTAACTGGTTTGGTAGATGTAGCTGCACTAGAGGCTAAATTGCAGAAAAAATTAGATAGGGTAGAAAAAGATATTAAAGCTCTTACTGGACGCTTAAATAATCCTGGTTTTGTTAATAAAGCACCCGAAGAGGTTATCAAAGGTGCAAAAGCAGATTTAGCAGAGGCACAAAAACAAGCAGAAATATTACAGGAGCGTTTAGATCGTTTAAAGTGAAAGTATCATTGAATGAGCTAACCAGCTACATCCATGTTCAAGACTCTTAAAAGCCATGTTATACCTAGCTCAAGTTGAAATTAATCCTAATTTGGGAGAAATACAGCTACAGGTACTTGCTCGCCAAGAATCAGAATATGTCTGGGAAGTTGATAATTCTAAAACTTTGCTTTTAACAAAAGAAAGTTCCTTGTGTGCGGGAGTATTGGTAATGGTAGAAATAGGTCAAGAGCAACAGATAATTAGCATTCAAGAGGCTAAGGACTGGATTTTGAGCATTTTACAGCAGCATTTGACCAAAAATGCGATTAATCCTCAGTTTATCGAAACAGAACAAAGTAAAGTTGAATCATGGCGACAGGAAATCACGGCACAAAATCTTGAGCTAAATCGCCGTGCGCTGGAAATAGAAACCCGTCGCGAACAATTACAGGAATTGGAACAAGAATTAAAGCGGGATAGGGAAGAGTTGAATAGGTTGAAGGAGCAATTAAGTAACTAACAAGTAATAAGTATAGATGCAAATTAATAGGTTTACTAGGAGATGTAAATAGTAATTAAATTATCCTAATAATTGCCATAACATAAATATTAATATGAATAACGAAGAAGTAGAACAAATTTTTACTACCATCTTGCAAGGTCAAAAAGAACTACAGATTGCTCAAGTTAATTTAACTCAAAAAATTAATGAATTAGCTCAAAGGACTAATGAGTTGGCTCAAGGAATAGAACAAACCAATAATAATGTAAATAGTCTGACAAATACGGTTAATAGTCTGGTTCAGATAACCCAAGATCATCAATTAAGCATTCAAAGAACTACTGGTGAAGAATTAGTTGGAAATGCTGATTTAAGCCTTAATAATCAACGTTTTATTCGCATTGAACAACGATTAGAAAGGATAGAAAATTTATTGAGAGGTGAAGACAATAATTGATCTCGATCGCTATAGTAAAGAAAATTAAGCAAGGAAAAACTCACAAAGCAAGGTAATTATTTACCTAATTTATTACTTAAACAAAATAATGCTCAACTTTACTAAACCCTTTTATCCTTTACTACTTTCTACTGTTAAAAGCGATCCTGAGACGGCTCATCGTCAAATGCTCAAGGCGTTGAATAACCTGGAATTAAATCGTCATTCTGTTTGGGGTAGTTTAGTTATTAAACAGTTAGAAAAGTCTTTTTGTGTCCAAGATACTCGTCTGCAACAAACCCTTTGGGGACTAAATTTTAACAATCCTTTTGGTTTGGCAGCAGGGTTTGATAAAGATGGGACAGCAGCAGGAATGTGGAGTAGTTTAGGCTTTGGTTTTGCAGAATTAGGTGCAGTTACCCTCCATTCTCAGTCAGGAAATCCTCGCCCGCGGATGTTTCGCCTCCCTGAAGATAAAGCAGCACTTAATCGCATGGGTGCAAATAATTTGGGTGCAGCAGTAATGGCAGATACCCTAGCTCAAACTTGGAAACGACAACCCCGTAGGATTCCTATAGGGATTAATTTGTGTAAATCGAAAATTGCTTCTTTAGAAGACGCAGCAGAAGACTACGTAGGCAGCTTTAAATATTTACAGGATGTGGCAGATTACTTTGTAATTAATGTAAGCTCACCAAACACTCCAGGATTGCGATCGCTCCAGGCAGGGGAACAATTAGAACCAATATTAGATGGCTTACAGACAGCAAACGTCCAACATAAACCTCTTCTAATTAAAATAGCTCCCGATCTCGAATGGCAAGATATTAAAGAAATTCTTAACTTAGCAACTAGCTACAATCTTTCTGGTGTTATCGCCACCAACACCACTATTCGTCGTGATGGTTTGAATACAAAAGTTTTAAAAGAGACAGGCAAAAGTATTAAAGACGAAGCAGGAGGGATTAGCGGTTTACCTGTGAAAAAACGCTCTACAGAAGTAATTAGATTTATTTATCAGGAAACAGACGGTAATTTACCGATTGTTGGCGTTGGGGGGATTTTTGATGCCGATGATGCTTGGGAGAAAATTATCGCAGGAGCAAGTATACTGCAAGTTTATACTGGCTGGGTTTACGAAGGGCCTTGGATGGTTAATAGCGTTTTGTCTGGCTTGTTGGCTAAATTGGATGAACAAGGATTAGATAGTATTAGTGAAGCAATAGGTTTAGAGCATTTCTAAATACACTATGAAAAAAATATTGGAGTTAAAAGACGGTTCGCGCCTTTGCCATAGTAAACGATCGCTTGATTGTATTCAAAAAGCGATCGCTAAAACTCAATTTAGTTAAATATTAAGCTTGCTGCCACAGCGTACGTATTTCATCATCAGAAATACATTTTGCCACATTTTCTATTTGCTCAGAAGATATTTCGTCTTTAGTTGCGCTAAATACGGCTTTAGTCACTTCTTCAGCATCGGTATCATGTCTTACTGCACCTTCTTGATTCAGTCTCAACATAAAAACGTCTTTTGAGATGTTTAGCTGTTGAATAGGGCTAATATAGCTAAAAAAGCTGACCATTGGATTTGTATCTTTAAACAAATCTTTGATTTCCATATCCGCCTTGGGTGCGTCTTCTCTTAACTCGTCGGCTAACTTGTCTACTTCTTCTCTAGGCAATAAGTCACGTAAAATCCGAAATACTACTTTAGTCGCTGTCTGCGCTTCATTTTCAGTTTGTAGACTGCTATTGGCGATAACTTTATCTAAGAATGCTTTATTTTTTTCTTGTGTTTGTTCTGCCATATCTCTAGTCTATTTTGCTTTTTGATCTATCTTCTCTTTCAGGCTAGATATTTTTGGCAGTGAAAAACTCGGCTAAAAGTTATACTTCTTAATATTTGGGCAACGTATCATCAGTAATGTTTGTTTAGAGTTTATTTAAGAAAATGTTATTGTAAACTAGATTTTGCTCATGATTGAGAGGGTAACAATGGAGATAGAATATCCAGAAGATTTAAAATACCTAGATAGCCACGAATATGTCCGTTTTGATGGTGAAGTGGCCACAATTGGAGTTAGTGCTTTTGCACTCGATCAGTTGGGAGACGTTGTTTTTCTAGAGCTTCCAGAAGTGGGTGATGCTGTAGAGGTAGGAGAAACTCTAGGATCGATTGAGTCTGTCAAAGCAGTAGAAGACCTATATCCACCAGTTTCAGGGACGGTAATCGAGCGCAACGAGACTGCTATTGATGCACCAGAAACGCTGGCGGCAGATCCCTATGGAGAAGGTTGGTTGATTAAGGTAAAAGTCGATAACCCTGATGATGAGTTAGAAGATGCTCTTACTGCTGCGGAATATCGCGCTCAGGTAGAAGGAATGGAGCAAGATTAAAGAAAGCTGGTTTGGTTGATTTTAGAAAAGTTAGTCTTTTTTACTTACAAAGCAAAATAATTGGGTAAATTCTTGGTGGACTAGTTTCTTTTAATAGGTAATACTTGTTAATATTTATTACAAATCGCTAATAAAAGTGGTTACGCTAATCAACTGGCGTTTTGCCACTATTTTTTTACCTAAAAACAGTATTTTTCATTGATATGGTTAATTTGAACTTTGCTTTAGAATCCCAAACTTCAGAATTTCCGCAAGACAGTATTGATAAACCTTCTAGTCAGAAAACCAGTTCTTTTAATACTAGACACATTGGAGTAAATCAGCAGCAAATTCAACAGATGTTGCAGGTGCTAGGGATTGAAAGCTTAGAGCAATTAATCGATCAGACTGTCCCCGCAGCAATTAGGCTGAATAAGCCATTACAGTTACCCGCAGCTAAAAGCGAGTCTGCTGCTTTGGCTAGATTAAAAGCGATCGCTTCTAATAACCAGATATATCGCTCTTTTCTAGGCATGGGTTATTATAATTGCCTTACTCCCCCAGTAATTTTACGTAATGTCTTAGAAAACCCTGGCTGGTACACTTCTTATACTCCTTATCAGGCAGAAATTGCCCAAGGAAGATTAGAGGCGTTGCTCAACTTCCAAACCATGATTATCGATCTAACTGGTTTGGAAATTGCCAATTCTTCTCTTTTGGATGAAGGTACGGCAGCAGCAGAAGCGATGGGTATGAGCTATGGACTTTGTAAAACTAAAGCCAATGCTTTCTTTGTAGACGCAGGTTGTCATCCCCAAACCATAGAAGTAATTAAAACTCGGGCTTTACCTTTGGATATTGAGGTAATTATCGAGGATTATGCCCAGTTTGATTTCTCTACTCCAATTTTTGGCGCGTTGTTACAGTATCCCGCTACTGATGGCACGATTAATGATTATCGCTCTTTTATCGAACAGGTACACGAAGCTAAGGCGTTAGCTACCGTAGCAGCAGATATTCTTAGCTTAACCCTGTTGACCCCTCCTGGGGAATTTGGGGCGGATATTGCGGTGGGAAATACCCAGAGATTTGGTGTTCCCTTGGGTTATGGAGGACCTCATGCAGCTTATTTTGCTACTAAAGAAAAATATCAAAGACAAGTACCAGGACGTATTGTCGGAGTTTCTAAAGATGTCCACGGTAAACCTGCTTTGCGTTTAGCACTACAAACTAGAGAGCAGCATATCCGCCGTGAAAAAGCTACTAGTAATATTTGTACGGCACAGGTTTTGTTGGCGGTAATTGCGTCAATGTACGGAGTATATCATGGTGCGGCAGGAATTAAGGCGATCGCCGAAAGAGTTCATCAACTTACAGTAGCTTTGTCATCTGGATTACAGCAGCTTGGTTATAAAATTAAAACTGAAAGTTTCTTTGATACTATTTGCGTCAGTATAGGAGACAAAATCGCTACGGATATAGTTAAAATTGCTGCGGATAAGCAAATAAATCTCCGTTGGTTAGATACTAAGGCGATAGGTATATCTTTTGATGAAACCACTACCGAACAAGACTTAATCGACCTGTGGCAAATCTTTGCAGGGCAAACAGAGTTACCTTTTGACTGTGGAGAATTATTCAACAATCAAAAATCAAAAATCAGTAATCAACAGTTACGCACGACTCCTTACTTAACAGAGAAAGTATTTAACCGCTATCACTCCGAAACCGAACTGCTACGTTATCTTCATCAGCTAGAAACCAAGGATCTATCTTTAACTACTTCAATGATTCCTTTAGGCTCTTGTACCATGAAGCTCAACGCCACAGCAGAAATGATTCCTGTTACCTGGGCAGAATTTGGTAACATTCATCCTTTCGCACCTTTAGAGCAAACCCAGGGTTATCAACAGCTATTCGATGAATTAGAACAGTGGCTAGCTGAGATTACGGGGTTTGCGGCTATCTCCCTACAGCCTAATGCTGGCTCACAAGGTGAATATGCAGGACTACAGGTAATCCGTAAATATCATCAAGATCGAGGCGCAGGACATCGCCATATATGTCTAATTCCTGAGTCGGCACACGGTACAAACCCTGCCAGTGCGGTCATGTGTGGCATGAAGGTGGTAGCTGTAAAATGCGATCGCGACGGCAATATTGACCTAAAAGACCTACAAACCAAAGCAGAGAAGCATAAAGAAAACTTGGCAGCTTTGATGGTTACTTATCCTTCAACTCACGGGGTGTTTGAAGCGGAAATAAAAAGTATCTGTGCGGTAGTTCATCAACATGGTGGACAGGTTTATATGGATGGGGCAAACATGAACGCTCAGGTGGGTTTATGTCGTCCTGGTGATTTTGGGGCGGATGTCTGTCACCTCAACCTGCACAAAACCTTCTGTATACCTCATGGTGGTGGTGGTCCTGGAGTTGGTCCTATTGGCGTAATGTCTCATTTGGTGCCTTTTCTACCTGCTACTCCCAAAACCAACAAAGATGCTAAACCTATTGGCGCGATCTCGGCTGCACCTTGGGGAAGTGCCAGTATTTTGACCATTTCCTGGATGTATATTGCCATGATGGGAGAATCTGGCTTGACTCAGGCAACTAAGGTGGCAATTCTCAACGCTAACTACATGGCAAAGCGTCTTGAACCATATTATTCAGTTTTATTTAAGGGAGAAGCTGGCTTTGTGGCTCATGAATGTATCATCGATCTGCGTCCGCTTAAAAAACGCGCTCACGTTGAAGTAGATGATGTCGCCAAAAGACTAATGGACTTTGGTTTTCATGCGCCAACCGTATCTTGGCCCGTAATTGGCACAGTGATGATCGAACCAACTGAAAGTGAATCAAAAGAGCAGCTAGATCGTTATTGTGATGCCATGATTGCTATCTATCAAGAGGCAAAAGCGATCGCTAATGGGTCAATAGATGCAGAAAATAATCCCTTGAAAAACGCTCCCCATACTGCTGAATCTCTAATTTGCGGTGACTGGTCACATCCCTATAGCCGAGAAGAGGCAGCTTACCCTGCACCCTGGACAAAAGAGCATAAATATTGGACTCCTGTAGGCAGAATCAATAATGCCTATGGCGATCGCAATTTAGTTTGTTCCTGCGAGGGGATGGAGGCGTATAAAGAATAAACATCCATTTCAGATTAAATTTACTCAGTTTTTAGTTATGGCTTTTTTGAATACATCATAAGTCCGTACTTTGGTTTTCTAAGAAGCATCATTGATAGTGAGTATAGTCATTTCAATTAATTGGAATGGCTATCACAACAGTTAAACTATGGAAGAGATTGAAACAAGCAAAAACTAAAATATGAGCGTTGATTCCGCTGTCTCAAAGATTTCTTTTTCTCTGTCTTCAGTTTTAGCCGTAGAGTCAGTAAATTTAATTACGAGTTTTAATCATTTGGCAGAAAGTTTGCTGTTAGAAACCGCAATACTTTTTAAAATAGTTATTGAATCTATTGCCTTACTTATACTCGCTTTGTCAATTATTAAAGCAGTAAAAGGTTTGCTTTGGCGCAATTATAGAATCGAGCGAGAAGAGAAACTCAGCCAAGTCAGACTAGATTTAGGGAAAGCACTAGCACTGTCTTTAGAATTTTTGTTAGCAGCAGATATTGCAGCTACGGCAGTATCTCCAAGCTGGAATGCAGTGGGTAAATTAGCAGCAATTTCCGCTATACGGACTTTTCTTAACTTTTTCTTGGAAAGAGAAGTTAGATTATTAGCCAAAGAAAAACCGATCGAGTCACCAAAGATAAAAAAGTTTGATTATTAATCCAAAACACTAAAAAGAGACGCTCTCGATTATAGAACGCCTCTAAACAATTTAATACCTGCTTAGTAAAGTTCTTCTTCTTGGTGAGTAGTAATAGTGCAGTCAGAGCTAGGATATGCAACACAAGTAAGAACATATCCTGCTTCAATCTGATCGTCGTCCAGAAAAGACTGATCGGACTGATCTACAGTACCAGACTCCAATTTACCAGCGCAGGTAGAGCAAGCACCAGCACGGCAAGAATAAGGTAAATCTAAACCTTGTTCTTCTGCAACGTCAAGAATGTACTCATCATCAGGTACTTCAATAGTTTGTTCGCCATCGGGCATTTTGAGAGTAATGTTATAGCTAGCCATGTATTTTTTCCTCTTTTGCAAGGTGATATATAAATTTGTGCTTAATTAGGAAGTCTCACTTATTTTTAATAATTTAATTAAAATAAGTTTTTTCCTCGATCAAAAAGCCTCATGTTTGATACTAAGGGAAAAATACTGATTATTGATCGTGCATTAGCAATGAGATTTGTTACTATATTGTAAAATAAGTTTATCTTATCTATAAAGCTGTGGTTAGAACACTGGTAGTCGAAAATTACTAATAACCCCAAAACTACCAAATAGCAATCATTCTTTTGGAATAAAATCTTGGCAAAAGAATCTTAATCTTCCCTAAAAATAACTATTAATTATAGTTATACCTGTGATTGATGATTTGTACTTAGAGTAAAAGATAAATAAGCTTATATTATTTGTATGTACACAGAAGTATTTCCTCCACTTAAAGCTGGCATAGTTGGTACTGGATATGCTGCTAGAAAAAGAGCCGAAGCTTTAATAGCTGACAAGCGCACCGAATTGGTAGCTGTGACAGGAAATACCCCCGAAAGGTTAAAAGAATTTTGTCAATCTTTTGCTGTAAAAGCAATAGATTCTTGGACAAGATTAATTGATTTGTCTGAACTAGATCTAATTTTCGTTTGTACTATCAATATGGATTGTGGAGCGATCTCCAAAAGAGCTATATTAGCAGGAAAGCACGTAGTCGTAGAATATCCTTTGGCTTTAGATGCCAAAGAAGCTCAAGAAATCATAGAACTTGCTGAAGCTCACCAAAAGTTACTCCATGTTGAGCATATGGAAATTATTGGCGGACTGCATCAAGCTGTCAAACAATGTTTGCCAGAAATAGGCAAAGTTTTTTACGCTCGTTACTCGACGATTCGCGCTGAACATCCTGTTAGCCGTAGCTGGAAGTATCATCGAGCCATGTTTGGTTTTCCTCTAGCAGCAGCATTATCGAGAATTCATCGCCTAACAGACTTGTTTGGTACAGTAGAAGCGATCTCTTGTCAAAGTCGCTATTGGGATATACCAAGTTCAGATTACTTTACTGCCTGTTTATGTAATGCTCAGTTAAGTTTTTATGGCGGTATTGTGGCAGAAATTACCTATGGTAAAGGGGATGTTTTTTGGCAAAGCGATCGCCTTTTGGAAATTTATGGCGAAAAAGGCTCTATCGTCTTTACAGGGGAAAAAGGAACTTTAACCGTGGAGGGAAATAAAACAGCAATTCCTGTTGCTCCTCGCCGTGGTTTATTTGCTCAAGATACCGATCTGGTTTTGAATTGTCTTTTGAACCAGCAACCTTTATATATTGAACCTCAAGCTAGTCTTTATGCTTTGGGGGTGGCGAATGCTGCTTTAGAATCTTCTCGTCTGCACCAAACTATTCATCTCGATTGAACTTTATAAACAGAAAAAAGATCAGTTATTTAGGTAATAAACTAAGGCCTGCAACCCCAAACGATAGCTATTTGGACCAAAACCGCTGATTTGACCAACTACAACTGGTGCAAGATAAGAATAATGCCTAAACTTTTCTCTGGTGTAAATATTGCTTAAATGAACTTCTACAGTTGGTATCTGTACTGCTGCGATCGCATCTCGGATAGCCACGCTGGTGTGAGTGTAAGCTCCTGCATTAATGACAATTCCTTGGCGTGTCTGTTTGGCATCATGTATTGCATCTACCAGTACACCTTCATGATTAGACTGCAAGCAGTCAACGCTAACCTGCAGTTTTTGAGCATTTAAATCTAGAGCTTGGTTAATTTGCTCTATAGTAGTCGATCCGTATATTTCAGGCTCACGAAGCCCTAATAAATTTAAGTTAGGACCGTGCAGAACTAGTACGCTTATTTCAGGCACAGCTTGTTATATAGTTGAGCTTCAACAGTTAATTAACGACGGCGTTGGCGATCGTCAACTGGAATAGGAATCGCTTCCTTTTCATGCTCAACTTCTGGTCCTAACAACATTTCGATTAGCTTTTGAGCTATGTCTCTTAATTTGTCAAGTAATTGTTCTATATAGTCCATCGGATAAACAGCTCCTTCAGGAAAACCTTAAATACTACTTATTTTGTCATCTTTGCCCAGAGGCGGAAAAGCCTCTACCGCTTTGCATACCACAAACGGGTTATGGCTTTAACTCTTACATTACTTACAAATTCCTTTACAATGCATTTTATACGTAGGAAATGAAGTTTTGAAGCTATTATGTTAAGTTTAGCACAAGTTGTGATTATAAGTATATATTCTTACTTCAATCAATGCCTTTTTAAGATTCTCATATTTATTGCTTCCCTCAATCTTTAATGAAATCAGCAAACTAAAAACAATAATTTTTGTTAAGAATAGTTACTACGCTTTGCTTGTAACGTCGGCAACTTCTGCCTCTGAAGATGCTGCTGGTTTGTTGACAAATAATTTTGGTAACAGCAAGCCAGAACGTTCTTTATAAGCTGCAAACTCTGGATAACGAGCCAGAGATTTATCTTTTTTGAGCATATTTGGCACAAAAATTATAGCTGTAAATATACCCAAAATCAGGAAAGGTAGCCAATGCTGCGCCAGCATCGCAAAGCTAAGATAAATCAGAATTTCTCCTAGGTAATTGGGGTTACGGCTACGGCTAAAAAACCCCTCGGTAATTAGTCCTTTTTTGTATTTTAGAGTAAAGTACTTTTGAGCATCGCTACCATAGTGCAGAAATACTCCCATAATATTTATGGCGATCGCAGCACTCGTTAAAGGCAGACTAGGTTGTACACCACTGCTAATTAATATAAACGGTGCAACCCAATACAAACTAATCAGCATAAAAGTTATAATTCCTGTCGCTACGGGGACTTCTTGTTCCCATTGCCGATCGGGGTAAAGACTATCCTTAATTAGCCACATAATGCCATAAGTTCCATGTAAAGCTAGATATACCCAGGCAGCTAAGGTAAAGTTATTATAAAAAGCCATCAAACTTAATACAACGACAAAAATTAGGAATTTATGTAGATTAATTGTGTATTTTACTTTCATATTTAAAATTTTTTGGGTGCGTAATCATCTGACTGCTAGAACACTTTATTATTTTAAAGGGAACTCTTGCTTTTGTTTCTGGATGACATGACAAATTTAGTTCGTTGAAGAGTTACATTGATAAAATTGCGCGCAAATTAACTATATCTAAATAGCTAGCTTGAAAATCACCTTGAATAACCTGGCACGGTGAATTTGGTTCGCCTAAATCACTGACTACCAAAGCTGCTTGGCTAAAATCTTGATGTTTTGTGTAATTGTTAACAGTCACTATGGTCTTTAATCCTGCCTTAGTTGCTGCTTCTAAGCCGTTATCAGAATCTTCAAAAATTAGCAGGTTTTGAGCAGGAAGCGAAATTTGCTCCATAACGTAATTATAAACATCGGGAGCAGGTTTTTTGGCAGCGACCATATCTCCTGCGCCAATAGTTTCAAACCAATCTAAGTCTAAATATTTCTCTAGCAAAGCAATTACGTTGGGTAAAGAAGATGTGGTTGCGATCGCCAGACTAATACCATTTTGTCTAGCTGATTCAATAATTCTTTTTGTTCCCGATCGGAGTTTTATTGCTCCTTGGCGAAGTAATGCTAGATAATATTTATTTTTAAGCTGGTGAAGATGTACCACAAAATCAGTCATATCTTGACTTGGTTTGAAGTCTGGTAAATACTGACTTAAATAGAACTCAATTCTTTCTTTTCCCCCTGAAACTGTCAGCAATTGACCATAAAATTCTACTGACCAATTCCAATCTAAACCCGCCTCTGCAAACGCCTGATTAAAAGCTACTCGATGCCCATCTCTTTCTGTATTGGCTAAAGTACCATCTACATCGAAGATTAAACCCTGTAATTGATTTGTCATAAAATACGCCTGATATTAACTAGCTTTGTCCAACCTCATCAAAAATTATTCTTTTAAAAGAGTTTTTTTTGTAAACAGTGAGCAATTCTTTTGGCTGCACCCGCTTTTCCCATACGGCGTTTGCCGTTGAGAGCAATATTTATTAGCTGTTGTGGATCATTCATTACTTGAGCGATCGCCTTTCCTACTTGCTGAGGATTGTCTACCATCAAAATTGAGCAACCAAGTAAACGAGATTGAGCTTCGGCGAAAGCAGAGGTAAATTGAGGTCCAGATCCTGGCATAATAACCGCAGGCTTTCCTAAGCCGACAAATTGCTCTGTTGCTGTGCCTGCCATCGCGATCGCCATATCTGACTGTTGTAAAAACTGTTGATAATTTTCTTGGCTCAAAATTAGGTTATAGCTGCTTTTAGTCAAAGTTACCGTTTGAGATTTCTCTTCAGCTATTTTCCAACCGTAGGTAACGGCAGCTTCTATGAATACTCTAAGATTTAGTGCTGGTGCGATCGCGCCTAAAAACTCTAATTTTTCGGCTGGAAACTCATCAATTACTGTCAACAAGGCGGTTAAAATTTGTTGCCAATTGCGTAATGCCTCTGGCATTCTCGAACCCGCTAATAATAATACCCTGAGTTTTTCTGAGTCTGGTGGTTTTATTTCTAGAGTAATTCCATCCATCATCGGATTTCCTAAATCGTAAGCAGGAATCGACCATTTTTGTAAAATCTTTGTGGTCAAACTATCCCTGGGAAATACTGCTTTACAAGTGTTACGGCTCATCAACCAACGCTCCCAAGGTAAATAAACCGAACCGAATTTTTTTTCTAAGTTGGAAGTTTTAGCCAGCCAATCAGTTTCGTTACGCAGATAATATTCGGATTTAGCCGTACCTACAAAAGCAAAATTAGCTTTGCTCAACCAAGCATATAGCAAGGGAACAATATCTCCCACTGCTAAAATTGCCGTATCCTTTTTGCCCCATTTATGCACCAACTTTAGCTGTTCAATTGTTAGCTTAATTAACCCACCTCGCACATCTGACCAAAGAGGATTGCCTCCCATATAAATAAATCCACCAGAAGGCATTTGCTGTACTCTACCAGCAATGGGAATATTTAATTTGTTATAAGCGTAGCCTTGTCCGACAATAGGTAAGGCTGCTATTTCCAGATTATTGGTAACAATTCGCAATTGTTCTATAATGCGAACAGCAATTATATCTTCTCCATGACCATTACTCAGAACCAGCAGTTTCATTCGGGTTTAACTGATTAAATTAATCTGGCTCTATTTTAAGCATTAATGATATTTCTAATTGTTGCGGTTAATTTATCAATTACACTGCTTAATATTTATATAGCCATTAAAATCTGGCAATTAAGATTGCTTTTGGCTAGAATCACCGCCATTATGGTAAATTACGAGAGTTATTTTAGTGTTGTGCTTAAATTCACTCCCCAAGTAGTTTATCAAGGGCAACATAATATATACTTAATCCGCCAACGCTATCAACTCATACAGTTACAATTAGCAAAAGTTAGGCAACTCATTAGGCTACTGAATTGGAGTTACCGAGTTTGGCGTAAAACTTGAAGGCAGTTATCAATTATCAACTCAGGCAGATACCGATACCAAGCGAGACTCGGCAGTATCTTTGATTAAGCCAACTTTGGAGTGAAGGTAATTGACCAAGGTAACGCGTTCTTGATCGGCTAAAGGTTTTTGAGCATCAAGACGACTTAATAATCGCTGTACCAATTCTGTTTCGCCTATTTCTAAAAGTTCGGAAGCATTAGTAGTTTCAATTAAATTCCAGGTTTGGCGCAATAGTGTAATATTCAACTTAAATTCACCCAATAGCTCGTTATGTTGTCGTAGGTCAGTAGTTAATTCTGATCACAATCTAAATTTTAGTTTACTTCCGAAAAATATAAAGAAAATATTTAGATTTAAATACAATATTCATACAAAGCTTAATAATATGATTTTATTGTTTACTTTATATTTAGTAACATAACTGAGTTATTTGAGTTCTGGATGTTCCGTGGCATCACAAACTACCTCACACTGATTGATCTTAGCGATTAGCTGATGTAAACGACCTAGGCTTTTTTGGTTAAAGTAAAAACACAAGCGCGGTAAATTAATTGTCTGTTGGTCTTTGTGTTCTTCTGGAAGGGCAGCAGTCTTAGTAATTTTTCCTTGACTAAGTATATCGGCAAAATCTTGATTGAGCTGCTCAACTTTTTCATCGGCTAATTCTAGCGTTAGACGCATCACAAAGAGGTCATTTACATAGCGACTAGAATGATATACTCGGTAAAAGTCTTTAATAGTTTGACAAGCTACGTCTAATTCATTGGTAATCGTATACAGACTGGTATCTTCTGGACTAATTAACCCTTTGGCTTTTAGCTGCTTGCAAATATAATTATCCCAGGAGTGCCAGTAATCTCCTCCTGGCTTGTCGATCAAAACTAAAGGTACAGGGCCATATTTACCAGTTTGGCAAAGGGTCAGAGTTTCAAAAGCTTCATCTTGAGTACCAAAACCGCCAGGAAAAAGAGCGATCGCATCACTTTCTCTTAAGAAAAACAATTTGCGAGTAAAAAAATATTTAAAGTCGATTAACTTATCATCCCCTTTAATAGCAGAATTTGCACCCTGTTCAAAAGGCAATTTAATATTAAGACCAAAAGAATTATCTCTACCAGCCCCCTCGTTTCCTGCCTGCATAATTCCGCCCCCAGCCCCAGTTATCACCATAAATCCAGATTGGGTCATACAGCGGGCAAACTCGGTCGCCATTTTGTATTCTGCTTGCTCTTTTGAAGTTCGAGCCGAACCAAAAATAGCAATTTTTCTGGTGTGTCTATAGGGGTAAAACTTTTTGAATCCCTGCTCTAAATCTTCAATAGAAGCAGTTAAAATTTTCCAGTTAGGTCGTTCTGTGTCCTCCTCGGCTATTCTGGTTAGTACACCTAAAGCTCGCTGGATCAATTGACGATGAGGATGGTTAGAGAGGCTTGCCAGCAAATCCTTTAGCTGCTGATTTAATAATTCTGAGTTGTTAGATGAAGATAAAGTCATAAATTTATTCTAATAGACTTTTTTCCCCAGTTATTGTAGCGATAAAAATGGCTTGACATTCAAGTCAGTAAAAATATGAGCAAACACAAAATTAGCCCCAGCTTAATCTTCAGGTAAGATCTGCTGAAGCTATGTACGTAACGTTTAATAGAAAAATTAGAGATATTTTTCCAGTGTATTTGCCAAAGTAGTTTTAGGAACTGCTCCAACTACCATATCTACTCGTTGACCATCCTTGAAGATCATCAAGGTAGGAATACTGCGAATACCATATTGACTAGCAACTTGGGGGTTTTCGTCTGTATTTAATTTAACTACTTTAATTTGATCGTCATATTGCTCGGCAATTTCGTCTACTACTGGCGCAACCATACGACACGGACCACACCAAGGAGCCCAAAAATCTACTAGTACGGGAACCGAACTTTCTAAAACTTCTTCTGCAAAACTTGCATCTGTTACTGGCGCAGCTGATGATGACATTATTAATTAACCTAATTTACCACAAAAACCTTTTCAATAATACAAAATTCTACCATAGCCAACGGTTAATGATTCTAAAATAACAAGACTTTATATCAAAAGTAATAGAAGCAACAGTTAGAGCAGTTAGACGAGCGATCTCCTAAAGGGTTCAACAGTTTGCTCAACGGGGGGAACCCCCCTTCGGGTTCAGCATCGGAAAGCATTCCCTTGCGCCTAACGGCGACGCGGGGTCTTTCCTCAGTTTGCTCAAGTCGAGAAAGGGGTACTCCCCGCATCTGACCCGCCCAACGCAACTGCTTCACCGCAACGCAACTGTCTCACCGCGTCGCCGACAAGCGCAAGGGAACACGCGAGGGAGACAGTTCGGGCAGTAAAATATTTAACTTATACGTTGAAAATACGTTGAAAATAGAAAACCGCCCGATAATTATCGAGCGGATTGTGGTGTGAGGAGTGAACGGAAACTTTTGTCTCCGCCCTCTCTATTCTAAAATAGAACTTTAAAAATGCCAGGATTTTATTGAATAAGTAAATTAAAAGTTAAGATTGTTTTGATTTAGGGGCAAGATTGGGGACGAAACAAAGAATTGCTGATTCAAAGTATAAGAATGATAATACTGTTCTTATACTCAAATTTGAATTGATACAATATGTTGAGCAATTCAAGACAGTAAACAATGACATCTAAATTTAGTATCGATCCTGAAAAAAAAGCTGTTATTTACTGCGCGATCGCTTTTTTTTTGATTACCCTGACTTTAACTCTACATCGTCATTTCTCATTTTATTCTTCTTACGATCAGGGTATTTTTAATCAGGTTTTTTGGAACGGTACTCACGGCAACTTTTTTCAAAGCACGCTTTCTTCTCAACTCTCTACTAACGTGATTAACAGTGGAGAAGTTCCCTACGTAGGCTATCACCGCTTAGGGCAGCATTTTACCCCTGCTTTGTTGCTCTGGTTGCCAATTTACTATTTGTTTCCTTATCCAGCTACCCTGACAATTTTACAGGTAATTTTTGTCACCGCAGCAGGATTGGTTTTATATCCTCTGGCAAGAATATACTTAAAAGTTGCGATCGCAACTCTGATTACCGTTAGTTTTTATGGTGCTAATGCGGTAGTCGGTCCAACTCTGGGAAATTTTCACGACCTTTCCCAAATTCCTCTGTTCATGTTTAGTTTGCTCTTGGCAATGGAGAAACGCTGCTGGTGGCTGTTTACAATTTTTGCCATCTGTACTTTGGCAGTGCGAGAAGATAGCGGGATTACTTTATTTGGTGTTGGAGTTTATTTAATTCTTAGTCGGCGATATCCGCGAATTGGCTTGGCGGTGTGTCTGGGTAGTTTTTTGTATGTGCTGGGTGTAACCAACTCGATCATGCCTTTGTTTAGTAGCGATATTTCCCAAAGATTTATGCTCGAAAACTTTGGACAGTACGCTGAGGGAAATCAGGCTTCAACCCTAGAGATTATTTTCAATATGATTACTCATCCCCAGAAGTTGCTGGTGGAGTTATTTACACCTTTTTCTGGCACCCTAAAATATTTGCTGGGGCAATGGTTGCCCTTAGCTTTTATACCCGTTGTTGCTCCTGCTGCTTGGGCGATCGCCATTTTCCCCCTTTTAAAATTGTTCCTCAGTCAGGGAGATTTGGTTTTAAGCATTTCTATTCGCTACGCCATCAGCGTTGTACCTGGTTTATTTTACGGTTCAATTTTGTGGTGGGCTGGACAGGGTTTTGGTAATGTTAATCAAGCAATTACTCAATGTAAACCGCGCCAACTTCGTCCTCAGTTTCGTCGCTTCTGGATCTTTTGTGTTTGTCTATCTTTATTTTTTACAGTCACTTCTAACCCCAGTCAGACTTTTTATTTTTTAATACCCGATTCAATTAAACCCTTAGTTTATATTTCTGCACCCGAACAATGGCAGCGCAGCCAGATTATTAACAATCTTTTAGCCAAGTTTACTGCTAATGCTAGTGTTTCGGCAACTAATTTTATCATTCCTCATGTTTCAGGTAGAAGAGAAGTCATCCGCTTACCTGGGTTAGAAATCAGAGGAGACAACCAAAAAATTCATCAGGTAGACTACCTCATTGCCGATCTGGGAATAATGGAACGCTATCAGGTAGTTTTTAGTAACTATGGCACTGACCTTAAAGTTATCACCCAAGTAATTGAGCAAGTTATCCAAAACCGAGAATATGGTGTCATTGGCTTTGATCGAGGAGTAATTTTATTACAGAAGAGCATAAACTCTAACCCTGAAGCCATGAATGCTTGGCAAGCTTATTTAACCAAAATTAAGCCTATTATCGATTCTTAAAATATCTAAAAACGTAATGCTATAAAATCGAACACTTTTTATTTTTTACTTCCTAAGATGCGATCGCTACTGGTTTGCCGAAAAAATAACCTTGAGCATAGTCAACACTAATTTTTTCCAAGTGTTCTAGTATTTGGCTGTTGTCTACAAACTCGGCAATGGTTTTAATGCCCATTAGATGAGCAACTTCATTGATTGAATTAACGATAGCGAGATTGTACTCTTCATTGAGAATATTTTTGACTAAACTGCCATCAATTTTTAGATAGTCTACGGGTAAATTTTTGAGATAAGAAAAGGAAGAAACACCACTGCCAAAATCATCCAAAGCAAATTTGACTCCCAAATCTTTCATCGAGGACATAAATTTTTGAGCATGGATAATTTGTTCAATAGCTGCGGTTTCAGTGATTTCAAAACAAAGACAATCCCCAGGCACTTGAGATTGCTTGATTAGATCGATCGCATAATTGGTAAATCTTTCGTCGTTAATGCTGGCACCAGATAAATTGATCGAAACTAACGTTTGTGTATCGCCAAAGCATTCTGCATAGGAGTTTAAAGTTGCTTTTAAAACCCAGCGATCGACAATGGTAATTACCCCATAACGTTCGGCTACAGGAATAAATTGGTCTGGGTGAATAGACTTACCAGAAGGGTCTTTGAGCCGTAGCAAAATTTCATAATGTTGACGTTGCTGACCATCATCGACTAAAGGCTTAATTAATTGTTTAACTAAATAAAAACGATTTTCTTTAATTGCCTGAGAAACATTAGCAATGTGTCCCATTTGAGTTTGCTCTAGATTAACTTTTTGATGATTATTATCGAAAATATAAACTCGACCTCTACCTAAATTTTTTGCCTGATAACAAGCCACATCCGCCCGACTTAAAATTTCGGCTGCATCGGTAGAAGTACAGGAAATACCAACAATGCCAACGCTGACTCCCACATCAAATTCAACATTTTTCCACTTGAGACGATAGTTATTGATGGAACTGATTAACTGTTCACAAATTTGCTCTGCTTCAACGATAGAACATCCTTCTAGCAATAATCCAAATTCATCTCCCCCTAATCTACCCAGGGTGTCTCCCTTGCGTATCATCTTTTGTAACAGCTGCGCCAATTCTGACAACAGGCGATCGCCAACCAAATGTCCAGCAGTATCGTTGACAATTTTGAAGCGATCTAAATCTAGGTAGCACAAAACTGATTCATTATGGTATTTACGCGCTTTTTGCACAGAATATTTCAGTTTTTCATTAAATTCACGGCGATTTAATAGACCCGTCAAATCGTCATAGGTTGCTTGATAAGCAATTTTTTGAGATAGATTTCTTTCGGCGGTGATTTCTTGCTTTACACCGCGATATCCTAAGAATCGATAATCTCGATCGAATAAAGGATTACCGTTAATTTTAAAAATCCTTACCTTATTCTCTTCATCTTGCAGACTAAAAGTAAAGTTCTCGATCGGCTCTCGTAATTGGGTAAGTTGTCGCCAAAGTTCCCAATCTACATCCAATTTAGAATTGCGACGATGTAAATATTGAGGAGAATGACCCAATAAATCTGAAGGCTTTAAGCCACAAAGATCCTGAATATCCCCAGATATATAAGAATATTTTAGCTGGTCATCTAGTTCCCAAAAAACATTTGCTCCTGCCTCAGCCAAATCTTTGTACCGTTGTTCATTTTCCTGAAGAATTTTGTTAGCAATATCGCGCTTTCTCATTTTTTCGCTTAACAAAATAATTGTGAGTACACTCGAAAGAAAGCCGAGAGCAATAATGGCAATTATGGTTCTATACTTCACATAAAATGGTGGTTCAACGTACAGCAACTCACTGTCGTCTGGTAACGAATCAAGCTTGATATCATAATTCTGCAACTGTCGATAATCAAAAACCCAGCGGTTTTTGCCTGTGAAGATAGGACCTACCTCATTAGGCTTTACTCCCTGCAAAATTTGTTCGGCAAGTTCCACAGCTTGTCTGGCATGATAGTCTGTATCAAAGACTTTTCCCCCTACCACCCCTTTTCCTAAACGAACTGCATTGTCTGTATAGATAGGGTTGGGAATTTTTGACTTGATAATTTGAGTGTCTTCTTCAGGGTCGATTAAGTCGCCTCTGGAATTTTTTTGGCGTAATTGTCCTAGGAGTATAATAGGCAAATTATCAGGATATTTTCCTAAGCGATTATTAATATCTTGAACACTTAGATCGTTAATTATCTTGACCTGAAGAGGCTTGCTAGAAATCTTCTTTAGTTTGTTAATTTGCTCTAGATTTACTTCTCCTGCTTCGGTAGTGTCGTTAACAACAACTACGGTGTCTGTCCAGGTCTGTCGTGCAGCTTCTAGAATAGTATCGACGGGGGCGAGATTTTCAAATACTCCTGTCAGCCAGGGAGTGTCTAGCAACTCCTGTCGCAAATGATTGATACCCAAAAACACTACGGGAAGATTGGCAAAAAGGCGATCGTGTTGCTCTAGCATTAGTTGCAAGCTAGGTTCATCCACCACCATCAATAGATTCAAAGAAGCAGTAGCGTATTTTCTACCAATGTAATTGATGAATTCCTGTTTTTGTTTTGGATTTGAATAGCGTTTCCCGTCTAAATACTCGTGAAAGACGTTGATTCGATCATTTGTTTCCGCAAACCCCTGGGCGATCGCTTCTTGCTGCTGTTTTGTTTGCGACAATTCGGGATGATAGGAATGAATTACCAAAATATTATCTTTGGCATTAGCTTTTATGGTGCTGAAATTAAACCAAAGCAAGCCACATACCACTATATTGCTAGACTTTTTAGACCAATAGCTAAATATGGTTACTGCATTTGTCAGCAAATGAAGACTATATGACATTGATATTGTATGTATGTATATTTGCGCCCACAAAATAGCCAAATAACTTAAAATAAGCTACTAATAATAAGTAGCTTACTTGATAATAGTTTAAAGACAAGACGTAATTTTTGACTTAATAAAATCATCAATATCCAAATCGCTTTCCTCAAACAAGCTTTCAGCATGACAATAAAGCATAGGCTTGATACCTTGACTTTATTGTATGCGTCCACTAAAAATTAGAATGTTCGGAAATTGCCTGAGTCAGCTTACTAATAACTTCGGCTAGGTCGATCGCGCCCAATTCTCCAGAAGCACGAGTGCGAATACTCAAGGTATTATCTTCTACTTCTTTATCTCCGACCACTGACATTACAGGTATTTTTTGCTTCTCGGCGTTACGAATCATTTTGCCCAACCGTTCGCCGCTAGTATCGGCTTCGGCGCGAATTCCTGCCTCTCGCATTTTGGCAGCGACTTCTTTTACATAGTCAAAATGGGCATCTCGCACGGGCAACAGGCGCACCTGCACAGGGGCAAGCCACAGGGGAAAGTCGCCTGCATATTCCTCAATCAAGATGCCAATTAGCCTTTCTAATGAACCAAAGGGCGCACGGTGAATCATAATTGGACGCTGACGGGAGCCATCCTCGGCAACGTATTCTAGTCCAAAGCGTTCGGGCAAATTATAGTCTACCTGCACTGTACCTAGCTGCCATTCTCTACCCAAGGCATCTTCAAAGATAAAGTCGAGTTTAGGCCCATAAAAAGCAGCTTCGCCAATACCTTCAAAGTGATTCATCTCCATTTTTTCTACAGCGCGACGAATTGCACTTTGAGCTTTATCCCAGGCTTCATCTGAACCCATGTATTTATCCGAGTCTGGGTCACGGAAGCTAAGTCGAGCTTTGAAATTAGTCAGTTGCAAATTTTTGAAGACAGCAAGAATCAAATCAACTACTTTTAAAAATTCATCATCTAATTGTTCTGGAGTGACAAATAAATGGGAGTCATCAACGGTAAAGCCTCTAACTCTGGTTAACCCGCCCAATTCCCCTGACTGTTCGTAACGATAGACTGTACCAAATTCTGCCAGTCGTATCGGTAATTCTTTATAAGAACGCAATTCACTTTGATAAATCTGAATATGAAACGGGCAGTTCATGGGCTTAAGCACAAAACCTTGTTCCGCTGCTGCTGCGGCTTCATCTTCTGCCATCATTGGGAACATATCTTCTTGATAGTTTTGCCAGTGACCTGAAATTTTGAATAAATCGACTTTACCCAGATGAGGCGTAACCACAGGAAGATAACCCCGCTTTATTTGTTCTTGCTTGAGATAATCTTCCAGTTGCGATCGCAAGACAGTTCCTTTAGGAGTCCACAAAGGTAAACCTGCCCCAACTAAATCAGAGAAGATAAATAAGCCTAGTTCTTTACCCAGTTTGCGGTGATCGCGTTTTAGAGCTTCTTCTTGGCGACGCTGATATTCTGCTAGCTGTTCGGGTGTTTCCCAAGCAGTACCATAGATACGCTGTAACTGTGCCTTAGTTTCGTCTCCGCGCCAGTATGCCCCTGCCACGCTTAAGAGTGCGATCGCCTTAGGATCGATATCAGCAGTGTGGGTTACATGAGGACCTGCACACAGATCCCACCACTGTTCGCCTAAGTGATAAATGGTAATTGGTTCGTGAATACTGTCTAAAATTTCTAGCTTGTAAGGTTCGTCTTGAGCTTCAATGCGTTGTTTAGCTTCTTCTCGGCTAACCTCTTCTCGCATCACAGGTAGGTTACGATTAATAATTTTGATCATTTCCTTGCGGATTTTTTTCAAATCCTTTTCGGTAAAGGGATCGGGACTATCAAAATCGTAATAAAAGCCATTTTCTGTCCAAGGACCGATGGTTACCTGTACTTTAGGAAACAGTTTTTGCACCGCCATTGCCATGATGTGAGATGCGGTGTGGCGAATTTTCTGTAAGGATTCGGATTCACTAGTACGGAGTAATTTTATTGGTTGTTGTGCTTGTTCTGCTTCAGGCATCGGCTGTTATATAGGACGCAAGTAATCTCGTTATATTTTAAGTCTAATCTGAATCTACAGTTAGGACAGTTAGAACAGTTAGATATGAATATATGATAAAAAAATGAAATTATATTAAATTTTATGAAAACCGCTAAGATAAATATTAAGATAACAAGCTAATTTAAATTTAATGTCAAGACAACAGCCTACTGAAAAAGAGTTACTCAAGACGGTTTTAGAGCCACTTCTAGAAGATTTTCAATACTGGTTTGAGCGATCGCGCACTTTATTAGAATCAGAGCAAATGCCTTTTTTTTCTACCCAAGAGCAAGCTCAATTATTAGAGAAAATTGTTGAGAGTCAAAAAGAAGTTCAAACGGCGCAAATGCTATTTCAGGCTACAAATGGTGCAGCAGGTATTGACTCAAGAATGCTGCTTCCCTGGCACCAGCTAGTGGCTGAGTGCTGGAATGTAGCCCAAAAACGACGAAAATTGAAAAATCAAGCTTAAACATCTAATATATCTGACAAATCTCAAACAACAGTAAAAAAACTCATTGATGTGACTTTGAAGATCATCTTGAAGAGTTTATTAGGAAAAAAAGACTTATGTTGCATTTACTTTACATTCTGGTATTTACTGTCATTGCCCTTTTGGCAGTTAGTAATCTCATACGTAGTTTAATTACTTTGAGTGCAGATACTCAAAAGTTCTATCCTCCCAATCACAATCGCTCAAACAATAATCACTTTCGTCAACAAAGAGAAGTTCATCCAGAACTATTAGATGAGCAAGGTAAAGTGATTGAAGAACCATTACTCGTAATGCGATCGGTATCTGTAGATGATGCCCGCTCAAAGCTAGATGCTTTATACGAGGCCTCACCTAGTAAAACCATTGAGCCTGAAGATTAATTCAGCAGTTAGGACAGTTAGAGCGGTTGGCAACAAAAGAGTTCATCTTATATTGCGATCGCTATTTTCTAGTGTTAGTGCGAAGAAAATACTTTTGTTAAGTTAAATATTAGGTTAAATAGCGTTTCTTTTAAGCTTTATGGGAACTATATATAAATATTGCAGTTTTTAACTAGTTCCTATGCCGAGAAAGCCTGACGAATACGCAGTTAACCTTTTGATTTCTGGTGGTCATAAAGAAGAAGTTCGCTTTACTTCTGTTCAAGATTTCCAAAAATGGTATAGCACAGAATTAATGTCAAAATCAGATTCCGAGGATTTTGTTAATGTACCAATTAAGAACGTACAGGGAGAATATATGGTTATTCGACCAAAGAGCGTATTGGCTATCCGAGTTGAACCAGTTTTCCTCGGTAGTGTAGAGCGATTTTAAATTCTCTTAGGTAGGGGTCGATGTTCGTTTACCCTTACTTAAACTTAAGCTATAGCTGGTTTAAATAGCTAAGTAAATCTGCCATTTCTTGCCGACTAGGTTGAAATTTTGGCATGGGAGGAGTTTGCCCACTAGTGACTTGCCCGATCAAGTCTCGCTGAGATCTGCGCTTAGAAATGTTTTCTAATCTTGGTCCTACATTTCTATCTGCCCGTAAACTATGGCATCCTGCACAATTAATTTGAAACATTGCCAAGCCCTTAGAAGCATCACCTTCTAAAGACAATACCTCATGGGCATAAGGATCTGAAACGTTTTGCCAATGGATTCCCAGAATGCTGATGCCAATCATCAGCATTACTGCCACTATGATTAAAAATAGGCGGTTTAGCCAAGCCTGAGATTGGACTAACTGATTATCCACTATGTATATTTATCTATATTAAAGAATTGATGAATGTTTACTTATATTAACTATGATTCAACAAATATTTTAAAATCTTATAGATAAGCTACGCAAGTTACTTATTTAATTTCTTAGAAGCTAAATCTAATAATAGATAGCAAACTGAAAACAAACATAATTTTAACTTATGTTTGCTACCTAGTCTCTGTGACAGCTATGGCTGAATTAGCGTAGGATATATTTTAGTTAGTTAAATAATTTACTTTTAAGGAGATACGCTGTGATCGAACCTTTACTTCTGGGAATTGTTCTAGGTCTAGTTTTTATTACTTTGGCAGGATTATTCTTTGCTGCTTATATGCAGTTTAAGCGCGGTAATCAATTAGGCGTTGATTAGATATAAGAGCAATATTTTATAATACATTTGTGTAGTAGATGAGCTAGTAGATTGGTTTCTCGGCTCATTTTTCATTTTGAGCCTCGCTTCCAGCCTCGAACTAGCTTGATTTCTGCGTAGCTATAGTCGTCCGTGAGGCTATCTTTGAGAGTTTTGAGGCTAGCATCTCCAATTTGCTCGATCGCTTTGATAATTGCTTGTTGTTTATCTGCTGTAACTAATTTATTAAGAGCTACTGGCTGATTCATTTCCAATAGTTCACTCAAGTGATTGTAAATTGTTGAGCTTGCAA
Organism: Waterburya sp.; assembly: GCA_965218345.1. Classification (GTDB taxonomy): domain Bacteria; phylum Cyanobacteriota; class Cyanobacteriia; order Cyanobacteriales; family Xenococcaceae; genus Waterburya. The sequence goes on along the minus strand of CBDCKS010000002.1, from coordinate 228,333 downwards.
AACCGCGTTTTTGGGCAATTTCAGCTACGTTCAAACCCTGCTGATGTAGTTCTAGAGTAGTCATTTGGCTTTTTGAAGGAATGCTGACGGGTAGTTTGTGCAACTCACTAAACTCTAATATTGCTGAAATAAAACTGTCGCCGTACTGTTGAGCTTTGTATTCGTTAACTCCCGATAAATTAGCAAAATCAGCTAAAGTTTTAGGGCGTAATTGCGCCATTAACTTGAGACTAGAGTCGGCAAAAATCATGTAAGGTGCAAGAGAATTGCGATCGCCAATTTGTTTACGTAGTTTTCTAAGTTTTTCAAACAGTAATTCTGCTTCTTCTTTACGAGGATTGTAAGTAGCTGTAGCTGTAGTTTGCTGTTTGTCAATGGCAATCTTTACCGCTAGTTGACCACGAAAAACTGACCAACTGCGTTTATTGAGTTTGAGTACGGAATAACCGTCAGTTGTTTGTCCTACCAAACCTTGATGAACCAGACTTCGCCCCAGCATTCGCCATTCATCGGCGGTTCTACCCTTGCCAATACCGTAGGTAGATAATAGATGATGTCCATACTGATAGATTTTCTGTTTGCGTGAGCCGATTAAGACATCGACGATGTGATTTACACCGAATTTTTCCTCACAACGAGCTACACAAGAGAGAAACTTTTGGGCTTCTACCGTCCAGTCTTCGATGGGTTTGGGATTAAGACAGTTATCGCATTTACCGCAATTTCCCCGATATTTTTCCCCAAAATAGCGCAGGATAATAGTGCGACGGCAATCATTACCTTCGGCGTAGTTAATTACCTGGCGTAACTGTTGTAGAGCAATTTTTTGTTCATTTTGAGCTGATTTTTGTTTGATCAGGAACTCAATCTTTTTGCGATCGCCCAAACTAAAAAACAAGATAGACTTAGATAGTTCGCCGTCTCTGCCTGCTCTGCCTGATTCTTGGTAAAAGCTTTCTAAACTACGGGGTAAATCGTAATGAAAAACAAACCGCACATCAGGCTTATCAATACCCATACCAAAAGCAATAGTAGCAACAATTACCTGAATGTCATCCCGCAAAAAACTAGTCTGATTACTACTTCTTTCTTTGTCTGATAATCCTGCATGATAGGGTAGGGCATCTATACCATCATGCTTGAGCTTAGTCGCTACTTCTTCAACGCTGCGACGACTTAGACAATAAACTATCCCCGCACCCGATTCCGAGCGAATAGTCCGCAGCAGCCTATGGTAGATATTGCGGTCTTTAGGCTGTACTTCATAATGAAGATTGGGGCGATCGAAGCTAGCAACATGAATATCAGGCGATCGCAAATTAAGCTGTTGAATTATATCCTGCTGTACTCTTTTGGTGGCGGTGGCGGTAAGTGCCTGAAGAGGAATCTGAGGATAGCGTTGGCGCAATATTTTTAGCTTGCTATATTCAGGGCGAAAATCGTGTCCCCACTCAGATACACAGTGAGCTTCATCAATGGCGATGGTGGATATACCCACTTGAGTAGCTACTTGCTCAAGAAACAGACTAAATCTTTCGTTTAACAGTCTTTCTGGAGCAACATAGAGTAGCTTAACCTGATTTTTAAGAATAGCTATTTGGCGCGATCGCCTTTCTTCATACTCGATGGTACTATTGAGATAGGTAGCATTTATGCCATTGTCCTGTAAAGAATCTACCTGATCCTGCATCAAGGCGATTAGAGGCGAAACCACAATAGTTATGCCATCTTTAAGCAAAGCTGGTAATTGGAAACAAAGAGATTTACCGCCCCCTGTGGGCATAATTGTCAATAAATCTTGATTGCGTAAAGCTGCTTCAATAATTTTCTTTTGCCCAGGACGAAAACTATCGTGACCAAAAAAATGTTTTAAAGCTAACTCTAACGAGGCAAAAGTTGACATAACCAAAAAGAAAGATATCTATCTCTAAAAGTTATTTTAAGAGCTAACGGTCATTTCATTGCTCATCGAATCAATACCGATCGCAAAGGCATAAAAATCTTTATCAATACCCTTTAACTTAAGATTGCACCCTTGCCCCCAGTCGATTTTAGTTCCTAAAGAATTGGCGACGGCTTTAGAAATGAGAATGGTATGAGGTTGGGCAACGCTTTGTAAACGAGAAGCAATATTAACTACTTTACCTACTGCCGTGTAGTCTTTTCTTTGTCCTCCGCCAAACATTCCTACTACTGCTGCACCCTGATGAATGCCACAACGCATGGCTAGAGAAGGAATTTTGCTATTTGTTTTCCATACTTTAGCTTGCCATCGCTCATTTAATTTTTGTAAATAATAATACATGGTTTTGGCGGTTAAAATAGCTCTTTTGGCTTGTTCTGGACAGGATAAATCTTCTGGTGCGCCAAACATTGCCATAACTCCATCTCCCATAAATTTATCCACCGTACCGCCATGATCGAACACTGCTTTACTCATGGCTTCGAGATACTCATTCAGGATTTCCGCCAAAAGGAGTACTTCTAGCTGACTAGATAAATTAGTGAAGCCAACCAAATCGCAGAATAAAACAGTAATACGGCGAGGTTCAGGAGTTAGATCGAGGGAAAGTTTTCCTGTGGCAGCTTTATTGACAATGGCTGCGGGTAAAAATCGTTTTAAAACTGATTCGGTCAGATAGAGATTTAAATCTCTGACTTTTTGCTCTTTAATTCGCAGCAATTCTGCTTGTTTTTTGGTTGTTTGGTATAGCTTTGCCTGTTGAACGGCGATCGCAGCAGGAGAAGCCACTGCTTCGGCTAAGTCGATTTCTGCTTGACTCCATTGGCGAGAAACACCAGATTGTCTGAGGGTAATACTGCCAATAATCTCTTCATCAACAATTAAAGGCACAATTAATAAAGCTCTAGCTTTAGCGTGCCAGGGAAGCTCATAACGGGCTAAATTCTTTTGTTTTTCTAAATCGGCTGAACTTACGGTTTTTTTAGTATATAAAAGAGCCTGGAGTATGGGGTTTTGGGCAATTGGTACAGAAGAAGATACATCAGAATAATCCTGGATAATTTTTTGTGGTTCATGGGGATTATATAAACCAACACATTTAACAAAGCGATCGCTTTTTGTCCACAGAGAAAGAGTACAGCCATCTACCTTTAAAGCTTCACCTAATTCTTTAGCAATGGTGGCAAACATGACTGGTGCTTCCAAGCTTGAGCGAATTGCTCTGGTAATACGGTTGATGGTAGTTTCTCTTTGAGCTAGTTCTTTTACCTGCTGATGAATCAACACTTGAGAAATAGCGATCGCAGCCGTCGAAGCCACGGCTTCGGTTAGGTCGATTTCTGCTCGACTCCATTGGCGAGAAGCACCTGACTGTCTGAGGGTAATGCTGCCAATAATTTCTGATTCAACGATTAGAGGCACAATCAATAAGGCTCTGGCTTTGGCGTGCCAAGGAAGCTCATAGCGAGCTATATTTTTTTGCTTTTCTAAATCGGCTGAACTTACGGTTTTTTTAGTATATAAAAGAGCCTGGAGTATGGGGTTTTGGGCAATTGGTACAGAAGAAGATACATCAGAATAATCTTGGATAATTTTTTGTGGTTCATAGAAATTGTATAAACCAACACATTTTACAAAGCGATCGCTTTTTGTCCACAGAGAGAGAGTACAGCCATCGACCTTTAAAGCTTCACCTAATTCTTTGGCAATGGTGGCAAACATGACTGGTGCTTCCAAACTAGAGCGAATAGTTGCCGTAATACGATTAATAGTGTTTTCTCTTTGGGCTAGTTCCTTTAACTTCTCTCCAGCTAGCATCTGAGCAACGATCAAAGTCGCCTGAGCAGCCACCATTTCTACTGCTTTTATTTCTTCTTCGTGCCAATCGAGGTCAAGCTTTTGGCAACGATGTACCGTTAGAGAAGCGGTCAGGTTTGGGTGAGAAAATATACGAATATAGATGCTAGAGCTTATTTTTGCTTGTAAACAAGCATGATAACTAGCAGATTTGGAAGTGGATTCCTCCACTTTGTATTTTTGGATAATTAAATTATTGTTAATAGATAGTTCTGAATCAGATGCTACTGTTAACTTGAGTAAATCTTGACTAAGATTAGAATTATTCAAACCAAGGTGACGATAAAAAAAATGTTGTTCACTATCAGGCTGTAATTTCTTAAAATGTAAGATAATAATTCCCACATTAAGTAATTTACCAGCCGTATCAACAATATTTTGACCCGCTTTTTCCCAGGACAAATTGTTTAATAGTTGATTATATTCATACTGGCTCATGAATTCGACTATGGTAAGCGTTTAAATACAGTTGGCATACAACACCAGCAATATAATGAACTCAAAAAAATAAAAATAATCTTTTTTAGCTATTTAATAAAGTTTGGTGTAATTATCTAACAGCCAAAAGCATAATAGTATTGTTCCCAAACTGGCTAAGAAAAATACATTAGTCTTGCTCGGCAGTTATAGCTATTAAAGAAACTTCAGTTTATTTGTAACTTAATGGTTTTAAAATCCCTTGATAATCATAGTGTTGATGACAACTTGCAGCTGACAATCAGCTCGGCTGCAATAGAGGATACCAAGGAGGTTAGCCGAGTCTTAACCAAGAGTTTTTATAGTTTACCTGAATTCGCTAGCTGGGTTTATCCATTTTTACAGTTTACTATTAGCGAAGATTTACGCTATCGTCTGCGCTCTCGTTCACCATACTACCGTTGCTTAGTTGCCAAAATAGCGACCCCAAACAATCTTTCTGGGCAAAACGGCACAACTCAAGACGATTTAAGTTTGATAGTTGTCGGTACGATAGAAATAGCTTTACGTTCTCCTTCCTTGTGGTCAACTTGCACACAGCATCCATACATATCTAACCTAGCAGTTCACCAAAACTACCGTCGTCTGGGTATTGGTAGCCAGCTTTTAGCTGAATGTGAACAAGTGGCTCTTGAATGGGGCTACCATGAGACTCACCTTCATGTTTTAGACAGTAATGATTCAGCCAAACAACTATATTGTCATAATGGCTATCAAATCTCGCAAATAGAAGCTAACTGGGGAAATTTATGGTTTGATTATTCACCGCGTTTATTTTTGAAAAAGCAAATTTGAGTACATTGAATTTTTGGCTTTGTTTAATTAAATTAAAAGTAAAGGATTAGGACTTGTCATCAATTCATAACTTTATTAGCAACGCTCAAAATCTTAGTGTTAGTTTTAAAATTATGATGCTAAGTTGATAATAATCTGCTAAAGTCTTCCGTTTGGGCAATAATACTCAAAAAGTGAAAGAACAAAATATTGATAATACATTTTTAATTAAACAACTTTTAACTAGATTAAAAGCGCAAGAATTACTAATAGTCAACCCCCGTCGCAAAAATGGTTTAATAGTATACAAGAAATATCATGCCGAATTTGTCGGTCCTGGAGCAATTGTAGGTGGTCAATTTGATCTCAATGCAGTTAATATTATCGCTGTCGGTAAGTTATCTTTAGTCTCTCCTAAAAACTCCCAAGAGAAAAAGCAAGCATACAAAATGCGAAGACAGTGGGTTAGACTCACCAAGCAAATTATTAATAATCCTGAACCAACAGAAAGAGCGCAGGTTATTTTAAATCAGTTTGAACATTGGTTTGACCTAGAAACAGTAGCTAGTTTACCTGATGAAGCTTTTGCCTTATTAGTTGGGGTACTACCTCAAACAATACGGAAAGTAAGAAATACTGAACTACTTTAAAATACAGTTTAAGCTAACGGCGATCGCTCATAAAGCCTAACGTGAAATAGCTCCAAAAATAAAGCCTCCAGCGTGCGCCAAAAAGACAACTTCACTCAAAACACTTTCTTTGCTCTTTGATTGTCTGAGTTTGTCACATATAGTCATTTTAAATAGCAACCAGATTATCTTTGAAGAAAGTAGCAAGTAGCAGACGCGCTTCGCGTCTCGACTTTCCTTCCCAAAGGCGGCGAACTCCAGTTCGCGCAAGTAGCAAATAATATTCAACCTTACAATCAATACAAAACTACCATAAGGAAATTAATTGGAATGACTATACATCTTTCGTCCAAACGCAAAAAAGATCGCTTTCCGTGGAAAGAATTGCGATCGCTTCTATTAACCAAATCCCATAGAGGGAAAATATTAGTTATGTACATTTTAAACGTTACAGGACAAAACTGCACGATAGCTTCGTTACAAGAACTCAAAATAGTTGAAGAGGTAATATCATGCGAGTAATAATTAATGTCTTAATTAAACTACAAAATTACCTCCATTTTTGGCAACAGAACCATTTAATCAATGCCTTCAATTCTGTCTTCCACTTCTTGATACAGTTCACGCAGGCGGTCGAGGTTTTCTTCATCGGTTTCCCAGTAACCACGACCATTTACTTCTAACAAAGTACCCACAATCTTACGGAAGGAATTGGGGTTCATATCCATTAGACGTTTGCACATCTCAGGGTCGTCAATGAAGGTAGTATTGACATCTTCATATACCCAGTTATCGACCGCATCGGCTGTAGCAGACCAACCCATTGTGTTAACTAAACGCTTAGATAGTTCCCGCACACCTTCATAACCGTTACTGAGCATTCCTTCGTACCATTTGGGGTTAAGCATTTTGGTACGAGCATCTAAACGCACAGTCTCTGATAGGGTACGAACTTGAGCATTGGCGGTAGTAGTGTCTGCAATATATGCCGTAGGTTTTTTGCCATCATCTCTTAGACTGGAAACGATTTTAGTCGGATCGGAATCGAAGTAGTGAGATACGTCAGTTAGACTAATCTCTGATGAGTCTAAATTTTGGAAAGTTACATCTGCCTTTTTTAGGGAAGATTCAAACAAACCACGACTTTCATCCATTACTCCTGGGTTATCAGAATTAAAGGCAAAGGACTTACGGTTTAGATACATATCCTGTAATTCTTTCTCTTCTTCCCAACTGCTGTTTTCGACTGCCAAGTTGATATTGGAAGAGTAAGAACCAGAAGCATTAGAGAAGATACGAGTTGCTGCTTGGCGGACGTTGATTCCCATTTCCTCAGCTTGTTCTAAGGCGTGTTTACGCACAAAGTTCATGGCAATAGGTTCGTCGGCTTCTGCTGCCATTTTGACACCGCGATCTAACAGGTTCATTTGGTTGATAAATAGGTCACGAAACACACCAGAACAGTTTACTACTACGTCTATACGGGGACGACCTAGTTCTTCTAAAGGAATTAACTCTAGCTTGTTAACTCGACCGAGCGCATCGGGTACGGGACGTACACCAACCATCCACATGATTTGTGCCAAAGACTCACCATAGGTCTTGATGTTGTCTGTTCCCCAGAGGACACAGGCAATGCTTTCTGGATAGTTCCCACCATTATCAAGTCTTTGACGCTCAATTAGACGGTCTACAACAACCTTGGCTGATTGAACTGCTGCCAATGTAGGAATAGACTGAGGATCTAAGGCATGGATGTTTTTTCCAGTAGGTAAAACGTTGGGGTTACGAATGGGATCGCCACCAGGTCCAGGTAGTACATACTCCCCTTCTAAAGCTTGAAGTAAGCCACCTAGTTCGTTATCGGCACATATTTGTTCCAAACAGAATTCTAGGTACTCAACTAAAGGTTTAAGTGCTTCTGTATTAATTTTGTTGTATCCATATTTACTTAACGCTTCTAACCAGGGTGCTTTTTTACCAATATTAAAAAAGTTGAGTTTAGACACCATTGATACTCTACCATCAGCATCAATTTGAGCGTGAACTAAAGCACCCACCGCAGCGCGAGTTGCCTGGGTAATGTCTTGGAACAGTTGAACGTCTGCCAAGACACCGCGATCGTTGTTGGTGTAAATCTCATCAATGTCTCTACCAATGCTGTTGGCAATGAGGCGAGGAAAAGAAATAATCCCTTCTTCTTCACGGTCTAAGTTGGAGATGCTAACCAAAGTTGCGATCGCTTCTTCGGCAGTTGGCGGTTTGCCAATGATGTGTAAGCCACAGGGAAGTAAACGAGACTCAATTTCCATTAGCTGTTTGTAAACCAAGCCAATGATCGTATCTCTCTCTTCTTGGGTCATTTCTCTGGCGGAGTGGTCGGGGAAAGCAATATCTCGATCCAGATTACAAATCCGCGCCTGATCCATAACCGTATCAACGATTTGAACACCGCGTCCGCCATCTTTAAGACTTTGGTATGAACCAATTAAATCACCTAGCTCTTTCAAACCTTTATACAGTCCTGCGTTTTCGGCGGGAGGAGTGAGGTAAGAAATAGTTGCTGCGTAACTACGACGTTTAGCAATAGTGGCTTCAGAAGGGTTGTTGGCTGCGTAATAGTAGATATTAGGAATACTACCAATTAAGCTATCGGGATAACAGTCTCCAGACATACCCATTTGTTTCCCTGGCATAAATTCTAATGAGCCATGAGTACCAAAGTGCAGCACCGCATCAGCCTTCCAGATATGTTCTAGATAGGTGTAGTAAGCTGCAAAACCATGATGAGGAGAAGCAGAGCGAGAAAACAACAGGCGCATGGGATCGCCTTCATAACCAAAGGTAGGCTGTACGCCAATAAAAACGTTGCCAAATTCCTTACCGTAGATTAAAAGGTTACGACCGTCAGTGTTGAGGTGTCCTGGTGGTGTACCCCAGTTTTCTTCTAGCTTAACTGAGTAAGGAGTAAGACGTTCATACTGTTCTACGGACATTCGATGAGCAATATTTAACTCAGGAGAAGCATACTGTGCCTGGGCATCATGAATTACCGCCTGCATTAATTCTTCAGGAGAATCTGGCAAGTCCTGAATATCATAGCCATTATCTCTTAGACCCTTCATTGCCTCATAAATTGAGCCAAATACGTTTAGGTAAGCTGCTGTACCCACGTTTCCTTTATCAGGAGGGAAACTAAAGACGGTAATGGCTACTTTTTTGTCTAGCTTGGGCTTCTTGCGTAAGCTACCCCATTTCATTGCCCGACGAGCGATCGCCTCTACTCTATCTTGCAGCGCAATAGATTTGCCTGTGGCACCATCTCTACCAGAAGCAATAATTGGCTCAATTGCCCCATCTAATTCAGGAATAGCAATCTGCAAAGCTACCTGAACAGGATGTAAACCTAATTCGCTTTCTTCCCATTCCTCCGTAGTTTGGAATACCAGAGGTAACGCCACCATATAAGGGCGGTTGAGGCGTTTTAGTGACTCGATCGCTTTGGGATGATCTTGTCTGGCTGGTCCACCAACTAAAGCAAAGCCTGTTAAAGAAACTACCGTATCAACTATTGCCTGTTGTTGACCCTCCTGCCAGAAGTAAGCATCTACGGGTTTAGAAAAGTCCAATCCTCCAGCAAATACAGGAATGACCCTGGCACCCATACATTCTAGTTCCTGCACCATTGCCACATAGTGAGCATTGTCTTGGGTAACTAGGTGAGTACGCTGCAATACAAGACCAACGCAGGGTGCTAAAGGATCTTTGAGATCGTTAGAAATATCTGTACGACTGTTAAACCAAGCTAAATACTCCTGAATATCCTCAAACATCTTGGGTGCGAGAGGATGCCAGATTCCCATGTCTGGATAAACGATAGGTTCAGCATATTGTTTATTGCCTTGGTTTTTATCTGGATAAACATATTTATCCGACAGCATCAACAGAAAATTCTCTAAGTTATCGGCATTACCGCCTAACCAATACTGAAAACTCAGCATAAAGTTACGGGCATCCTGCGCCTTTTCTACAGGTAGATATTTTAATACTTTAGGGAGAGTGCGCAATAGCTTGAGCATGGCATCTTGGAAAGAACTGCCAGACTTTTCTTTGCGCTTACGCATAAATTGGGCGATCGCACTTTTTGACTGACCCAATTGTGCCATGGAAAAGCTGCCCATTTTATTTAGGCGCATCACTTCTGGCATAGAAGGAAAGACTACCGCAGCGTCTAAGTTATCGCGATGGGGAGTTACCGCCTCTACTACTTTTTGTGCCAAATCTTCAACAAATATCAAAGACGCAATAAATATATTTGCTTGGGCAACATCTTTTTTGAAGTTGCTAAAGTTTTCTTCGTTTCTCAACTCTTCAATTAAATAGCCACTAAGTTCAATGGCTAGATGAGGATTATTGCTATTGATCGATCTGGCTGCTTCAGTGAGGGTGCTTTGATACTGAGGCTCTAGCACGACATAGACCACCCTGAGAAGATCGCGCCCGTTAACGGCATCTGGCTTAACTTGACGAACGGTTGACTTGACCTGGGTGAACATATAGCTTGACTCTCCTTAAATAATGGCGATTTGAACGGGTTATTTGGACTAAGTTCGCTCTTTACTTAATCCCATAGAAAGGTCTTATGTAAAATATTCTTATCAAAAAAAGATACTCACAATCTATCAAACACTTTATCTGACATAATTCGATAACAATAATTAAACATTACGTAACAAACTTTAGCAAAATTAGTGAGTAAACACTTACATCATTTTTACATTGCTTAATGAACTAATATTTGACAAAAAAAACTTTCGCTTCGATAGAAGACGAAAGTTAAATGAACTTTTTATAGATAACAATTCGGATTTAATTATTTTCCAAAGCCTTTAGCGCGATCGCTTTTTGGCAGACAGACGCAATTATTAATTTGCTGGCGCAGGGTTTCTTCATCTAGGTTTTGACCAATTAGAACTAGCAGATTTTTCTTTTCGCCTTGCCATTCTTCGTCTTCTAAAGTAAATCGCTTACCGCTAAGGTGAAAAACATGGCGTTTAGGACTTTCATCAAACCACAGAATACCTTTAGCGCGAAAAATATTTTCTGGTAGCTGATTGTCTAGAAAGTACTGAAATTTACGAATTGCTAAGGGTTTATCAAACTGAAATGACATGGAGGAAAAGCCGTCATTTTCTAAATGATGGGAATGATCGTGGTGATGCTCGTGATGTTCATGCTCGTGATCGTGTTCTGCTGATTCAGTCTGTTCATAATATTTGTCAGACTCAAATAAACCAACGCTCAAAATCAGGGGAAGAGATACCTGAGAGTTTTGAGTACGCAGAATACGCGCATCTTTTTTCATATCTTTAAGTCTGATTTCTAAAGCATCTACATCTGCTTCATCTACCAAGTCAGTTTTATTAAGAACGATTACATCACCATATTGAATCTGACTTTGTGCAGCTTCGCTATTGAATAGATCTAGGCTAAAGTTAGCGCAGTCTACCATAGTCACAATTGAATCTAAGCGAGTCATGTCCCGTAATTCTGTTCCTAAAAAGGTTAGTGCCACTGGCAGAGGATCGGCTAATCCAGTTGTCTCTACTACTAAGTAATCAATTTTTTCTTCTCGTTCGAGTATTTTATAAACGGCGTTAACTAGGTCTTCGTTAATGGTGCAGCAGATACAGCCGTTATTCAACTCGACCATGCTTTCATCGGTAGAGACAATTAGCTCATTATCAATGCCAATTTCACCAAATTCATTGACTAAGACTGCGGTTTTAATTCCTGCTTGATTGGTCAGAATATGGTTGAGTAGTGTAGTTTTACCGCTACCAAGAAAACCAGTAATAATAGTAACGGGCAAACCTCTTTTAGACATATCTATGTCAGAAGGTGCTTGAACTTGAGTATTAACAGATGTCATAGCGATCGCTTTTCTAATATTTCTAATATTGTCGGACTAGGGAAATGCTCATCATTTATTGTAAGTTTATTATTACTTAATCAGACTTGAGTTTGCCGATCCTGACTAACATCTATTAAGAAATTTGATAGTCGATCGTGTAGCGTAATAGTCTAAAGCTAAACTAGAGGTATCATGCTGCGAAAAATATTCATAAAGATAAGCCATAGATGGTTCTATTTCTTAATTTTTGGCTTAGTTGCGATCGCAATTATTCTTACCAATACTCAGCCACTAAAATCTCAAACTGTTGCTGAGGAAAAGCCAGAGCCTACAAAAGATCTGGTAGATTTAGGAACGTTTTCTGACATGATTGCCAATGCAGAGAACAATTGGGAAAACGATTACGAAGGCTATTTTCAACGCAACTTTGCTAGTAGTTCTCGCTCTGCTTGGCAAATTGCTGGACATTTGGCTGAAATCAGCGAGTCAACAAAGATCAAACCAGCAGTTATTTGGGCAATGCCTCAAGATGATTTCTTGCACTTAATGTTAATTACTCCCGACCGCCAGTTTATAAATAAAGAAATTAGAGCTGCCAAACTTGACAGGTTAACTTTAAGAATTGAAGAGTTAGAGACAGAAATTACCGATACTCTATCCTTGGACTATTTACCCCCAGCGAGGATACTTTACCAATGGTTGTTTGAACCTTTTGAGCCATATTTAGAAGCAGAAAAAATTGATACCTTACTACTTTGTACGGGGCCTAGCTTGCGCTCTCTTCCTTTTGCTGCACTCCACGACGGAGAAAAGTTTGTGATTGAGAAGTACAATCTGGCTCTTATTCCAGCATTTAACCTGACTGATACCAGCTATAAACCCGAAACAGATAAAAAGGTTCTGGCAATGGGAACATCAGAGTTCAAGGATCTACCATCTTTGCCAGGAGTAAAAGTAGAGCTAAATACCATTGTGCCTAAGTTATGGTCTGGACTAAAGATAGTTGACAAAAAATTTACTATTCAAAATCTCAAGAAAGCTCATCAGCAAGGAGGTTTTGATATTATTCATATTGCCTCCCACTCCAGGTTTAGTTCAGGTTCACCAGAGTATTCATATATCCAGTTTAGCGATCGCAAATTAAGTTTAGAACAGCTTGCTAATTTAGAATTAGAACTGCCACCAGTAGATTTATTAGTTCTTAGTGCTTGTGAAACTGCTTTAGGGGATAAAGATGCTGAATTTGGTTTTGCAGGATTAGCTATGCAGGCGGGAGTCAAATCGGCTTTAGCAAGTTTGTGGAATATCAACGATGCTGGAACAGTTGTTTTGATGAGTGAGTTTTATCAACAGCTAAAATCAACCCCAGTCAAAGCCGAAGCTTTAAGACAGGCTCAAATAAATATGTTGCAGAAGAAAGTTTTTGTCGAAGGAAGTAAAGTCAGAGGTTCAAAAGTGGAGGTAGATTTGCCTGATAACATCACCGAAAGTGAATCGCAAAATTTCGATCACCCCTATTACTGGGCAGGATTTACTCTTATTGGCAATCCTTGGTAGCCTATATATAACCTATAACCTCTCGGCAAACTAGTCTATTGTGATTTGTACGCATAAGTCTATTAGTTACTTTAATTACCTTCAGCAACTGTCTGGGGCAAAATTTGAACGCATCTTGTTGTTCTTGAATCTCTAGCCTTTCTTGGAGGTGAGATAGTTCTTTTTGACTGCGCTCTAGTTTTGAACTAGCTGCGGAGGCTGCGATCGCCATGTCATAATCAACTTTAGCCACATCTAGATCTGCCTGTGCTTGTTCTAGCTGTTCTTATGCGATCGCTCTTTGGTTATGCAGACTTTGAAGACGATTGAAGCGAGCGTTTGCGCGTTGGTAAATGGCTTTAATTCTGGGTACAGAATCCTGAGTACTTCTTGTTGCTGTTGTTTAGTTAACTGCTTTTCTTGAACGATCTGTTTCTTTTGATCGACCGCAGCCAAATTTTTGAGAGTTAATAGAGGTTGACCAACTTCTACCTTGTCCCCTACCTGTACTTCAATATTTTCCACTACACCAGGGTTGATTGCAGCTATCTTAAAAGTTTTAGCAGGCTGCAATTTACCTGTAAATTTCGTGTCAGCGAGGGTAGCAGATTGCTCTGTATAACCCAAAACAGGAAGAGGCTGTCTGAGCCACTGACGCATACCGTAAATACCAACAGTCAGACCTAAAATTTTAAAATAACAAGTGGCGATTTTAGCAAGGTCATCCCTAAGTGTGGCAAGGAAATACTTGTTTTTATTTAGCAATTTTATTGATTGCTTTAATGTGTCGTTGGTTTGCATATACATGACGTGGAGATGATTACAGTAGGGGCTGTTAAACTGCTAAGTATCTTTCTGTACAGGCAACGAGAATATTTGACCAGTTTTGGGCTAATTCCATGTTGACCGCTTCGACCATGACGCGAATTAAAGGCTCTGTACCTGAAGGACGCACGAGGATTCTGCCTTCGTTACCCATTGCTGTCTCTGCTTCGGCGATCGCTTTTTGTAAAGGCTCGCATTCTTGCCAACTGAGACGGCGTTGAGGATCTTCAACTCGGACATTTTTGAGTAGCTGAGGATAAGTCTGGAAACTTTGAGCCAGCATTTGAGTCAGAGACGTGCCTGACTGTTTAACTAAGGTTGATAGGTGCAATGCGGTTAAAACGCCATCCCCAGAAACAGCATAGTGAGGACAAAGTATATGACCAGACTGTTCTCCTCCCAAGGTTGCACTTAGTTTAACCATTTTAGAATAGACGTGCCGATCGCCTACAGGAGTTCTAATTAGCTTGCCTGCCGATTTGACCCAAGCGTTCTCAAATCCTAAGTTTGCCATCACCGTAGCCACAATAGTGTCGTTAGGCAACATCTGCTGTTGACGTAATGCTTGACCCCAAAAATAGAGAATATAGTCGCCATCTACTACTTGACCCTGGGAATCTACCGCCATAACTCGGTCAGCATCACCATCAAAGGCAAATCCCAGATCGGCTTGATGTTCTTTGACAGCCTGTTGCAAAGTAGCCAGATGAGTTGAACCGCAGCTAACGTTAATGCGATCGCCATCAGGAAGATTATGGAGCGTAATTACCTCTGCACCCATAGCTTGAAATATTTCTGGAGCAGTATTGACCGCAGCACCCCAGGCGAGATCTAAGACAATTTGCATTTGGTGCAAATTGATTTTAGACTCAAAAGGTTTACGCACTGATTTAATGTATTGAGTTACTAATTCTGGTCGATAGTACTGTTTACCCAAAGATTGGGAGTCACGAAGCACGATGTCATTTCCATCCCATCTGCCGCGAATTCCTGCCTCAATTTGTGCCTGAACTAAAGTAGAAAGCTTAGTCCCTTCAGCCCCAAAGAACTTTATGCCATTGTCTTCGGGAGGATTATGACTAGCAGAAATCATGATTCCTGCCATCGCTTCACTAATGCTAGTCAAGTGTGCCACCGCAGGAGTCGGACATAAACCTAGATTCCAAACTTCTACCCCCGCAGCAGTTAAGCCCTCAGACAATGCTGTAGATAGCATATCGCTAGACTTTCTGGAGTCTTGACCAAGAACAACGGGAGCTAGTTGCATACTGTTTGCTCGTAATACTTGTCCTGCTTAAAAGCCAACCTGCAAAGCTAGAGAAGAGTTCAATAGTTTATTTACTCCTACACATCCGCGAATACCATCAGTACCAAATAGAGAGGTTGTTGGTAAAGATGCAGTATTTTTAATAACGCTACCTAGAACTTGAGATTGTCTTAGAGACTGAAGATTAAAAGTTTGGTTTAACAGATAAGACTTAATCATTGGATAAAGTTACTGAATAATGAGTGGAATATAGAAGTATTAATGTTTAAAGAGTTTTTTAAAATTGAAAAGAATGGCGTGTACTAATCTCCCAGTTTCTATCTTGGTAAAATTTGCTTCAGTACTTTTACCCAAGTATGTCTAACAAAACGGATAAATAGGTGAAGTTTAAGTGAAGTTTGTATAAAATTTAGAAGAAATATTTAGCCAATAGTCAATTAACAATTAGATTTTAATGGCGATCGCACCTACGGTTATTATCGCTCCGCTTCAGGACGAGCTAGTTTAGAGTTTGAAGCGTTGCAAATGTGCGAAGCATATCGCCAAAACCACCCAAAGAGCAAAGTTTATTTTGAAAATAATGAGCTGAGGATATATCGTTTTCCAGCAGTCTAAGTACTGAAGAATACGCAAGGCGCGGACGACTCTTTTTCAATATATTATCTCAATGAGTAAGTCCTAGAAACAATAGTTTGGATAAAGAAATAATTAATTTATCAGGGTTTAGAGCAATTATAACCAGAAAAAATGATATATTTTCATTATAGCTAGGGGTGCCTGATAAGGTAAGGCTGAGATATACCCTAAGAACCTGAGACTGGTTAGCACCAGCGGAGGGAAGCTGTTTATTAAGGAAAAAAAATATGAGAACGGAATGGATTGCCAAGCGACGAGGACAGGGCAATGTATCTCAGATGCACTATGCGCGTCAAGGAATCATCACCGAAGAGATGCACTATGTAGCCACCAGAGAACGTTTACCAGTAGATTTAATTCGCGATGAAGTGGCTAGGGGCAGAATGATTATTCCTGCCAACATCAATCACCCTAACTTAGAGCCAATGTGTATTGGTATTGCTTCTAGCTGTAAGGTGAATGCTAATATTGGTGCTTCGCCTAACTCTTCTGACATCAATGAAGAAGTTGCCAAGCTCGATTTGGCTGTTAAATATGGCGCAGATACCCTGATGGACTTATCCACAGGAGGCGGTAATCTAGATGAAATTCGTACGGCAATAATTAATGCTTCGCCAATTCCCATTGGTACAGTGCCAATTTATCAGGCACTGGAAAGCGTACATGGAGATATTGAAAAGCTTTGTGCTGATGACTTTTTGCAGATCATCGAAAAACACGCCCAACAAGGCGTGGACTACATGACTATCCATGCAGGCATTTTGATTGAACATCTGCCTTTGGTTAAAAACCGTCTGACAGGCATTGTCTCCCGTGGCGGTGGAATTATTGCGCGCTGGATGCTGCATCATCACAAGCAAAATCCTCTGTATACTCATTTTGACGACATCATTGAAATTTTTAAAAGATACGATGTTTCCTTTAGCTTGGGAGATTCTTTACGTCCTGGCTGTACCCATGACGCTAGTGATGAGGCTCAGTTAGCAGAATTAAAAACCCTAGGACAGTTAACTCGTCGTGCTTGGGAACATGATGTTCAGGTAATGGTAGAAGGTCCTGGTCATGTACCAATGGATCAGATTGAATTTAACGTCAAAAAACAAATGGAAGAGTGTAGCGAAGCACCTTTTTATGTTTTAGGACCATTAGTAACTGATATTGCTCCAGGTTACGACCATATTACTAGTGCGATCGGTGCAGCAATGGCTGGCTGGTATGGAACCGCCATGCTTTGTTATGTAACTCCTAAAGAACATTTAGGCTTGCCTAATGCAGAGGACGTGCGTAATGGCTTAATAGCCTACAAAATAGCTGCTCATGCAGCAGATATTGCTCGTCACCGCCCAGGTGCGAGAGATAGAGATGATGAGCTTTCTAATGCACGCTATAACTTTGATTGGGAGAAACAGTTTGAACTTTCTCTCGACCCAGAAAGGGCTAAGGAGTATCATGACGAAACTTTACCCGCAGATATTTATAAAACTGCTGAATTCTGTTCTATGTGTGGTCCCAAATTCTGTCCGATGCAAACTAAAGTGGATGCAGATGCGATTACAGAATTAGAAAAATTCTTAGCACTCGAAGAAAAAAAAGAAACTGTTAAAAGTTAGTTGATAATTAGGGCGTGTCATCAATTAAAAAAAAGAGCTTTTTTTGGTATTCCTCGCGCATTCCCTTGCGCCTTGCGTCGCCGTCAGGCGCAAGGGCAACAGATGCGGCTAAAGCCTTTCTTGCTTGAGTTGAAGATAATCAACGGTAAATTAGGCTTTTTAACTGTTCTAACTGTTAACTGTCCTAACTGTTGATACTCGATAAGACACAAACAAGAGGCAAGGCATCTTACCACCTCTTGAGCATTTTTAAAATAAGTTTGTTTATACAAAAACTCTATGCTGCAAGGAAGGCATTTGTT
The DNA here is from genome assembly GCA_965218345.1 of Waterburya sp. Taxonomy (GTDB): domain Bacteria; phylum Cyanobacteriota; class Cyanobacteriia; order Cyanobacteriales; family Xenococcaceae; genus Waterburya. The sequence goes on along the minus strand of CBDCKS010000002.1, from coordinate 210,543 downwards.
GACGCACTTGCTGTAAACGATAGGGATTTATTTCGGCTATGGCTACTCCTGGGGCATTGCCTGCATCAGCTAGGATTACTCCCCAAGGGTCGATAATCATGGCATGACCATGGGTGCAACGACGTTCGTAATGATTGCCTGTTTGGGCAGGGGCGATAACATAGCAGGTATTTTCGATTGCTCTTGCCTGTAATAATATTTGCCAATGATCTTTGCCAGTGAAAGCGGTAAAAGCAGCAGGAATAAATAATACATCTGCTCCCTGATGAGATAAATAACGGTAAAATTCAGGAAAGCGAACATCGTAACAGATAGATAAACCCAGTTTGCCTAATCTTTTAGAGTCATAGATAGGGGGAATTCTCTCCCCAGCCATAACGGTGCTAGATTCTTGATAGGTATTGCCGTCAGGTACATTAACATCAAACAGATGAACTTTTTGATAGTAAACAGCCTGTTGACCATCGGGGGTAACTAAAACCGCTGTGTTATAGGCTTTCCCCGGGTTATCTGCTACGGGAACAGGAAAGCCACCACCTAAAATTGTGATTTGAAATCTCTGCGCCATTTTTTTGAGAAACTGCTCTGATTTGACCGCAATTTCCCTTGCTTGAGCAACTTTGTCTACTTCTTGACCTAAGAAAGCAAAATTCTCTGGTAGGCTAACTAATTCTGCCCCTTTGTGAACTGCTAGCTCGATTAATTCTTCTGCCTCGACCAAATTTTTTCCTAGGTCAGGTTTACTGGTCATTTGAACAGCGGCGGCAAGATATGACTTCATGGAGAAACTTAATTTTTAGATAGATAATTCTAGGATATAGCCCACAGATTAAATTTAGAAACCGTCTTTATAAAGAAAATCCTGCTGGGAGCAATTCTTTAATAGTTGAATTTTGCCAACCCTGGTTTCCCTGAAAAATAATCTGAGTCTGTTGTCCAAATTCCCAAATTACTTGACGGCAAGCCCCGCAAGGAGAGCAGGGTACATTTTGACTATTGGTTACGGCGATCGCTCTTATTTCTATTGTATCGCTTCCTTCGGCGATTATGGCATTGGCGATCGCATTTCTTTCGGCACACACGCCTAATCCATAGGAAACGTTTTCTATATTGCAACCAGCATATATTTTGCCCGTAGTTGTCAACAGTGCTGCCCCGACTCGAAACTGAGAATAAGGCGCATAGGCTTTAGTTAGTGCTTGAGCTGCAACTTCGATCAGCTGTTGTTCTGATTCACTTAAAGCAGATTTGTTCATTGAGTAATTTTTTATTTCCCTACAGCAGAAGCAAGGTTTTGTTTAACATCTGGTCGACCATGAGCAACCGCATCAGCCAGAGAATGAAGCATAGTTTGGGTTGTTGACCAGTTGACGCAGGCATCAGTAATGCTCTGACCATAAACTAGAGATGAACGATCTTTAGATATGGGCTGATTGCCTTCTACTAAATGGCTTTCAATCATGACCCCCACAAGTTGAGGTGAGCTAGCTTCAATTTGTTGAACAATGTTGTCTAAAACCGTAACCTGTTTGGTAAAATCTTTGCTGCTGTTGCCATGACTACAATCAATCATCAGACGCGCATTCATTGCTTTCTGTTTCAAAGCATGGCAGGCTGCTTCAATATTGCTAGCTTCATAGTTAGGTTTTTTGGCACCACCTCTTAATACTAGGTGTCCATCAGGATTACCTGTGGTTTTGACTATACTAGCTAGACCATCTTGGTTGATGCCTAAAAAATGGTGAGATATTTTGGCAGTGAGCATAGCGTTAATGGCAGCGGTAAAGCCACCGTCTGTACCGTTTTTATAGCCGACGGGCATTGATAAGCCAGAAGCCATTTGACGGTGAATTTGGCTTTCGGTAGTTCTCGCACCAATAGCTGTCCAGCAAATTAAATCAGCAATATACTGAGGCGTAATCGGGTCTAATAGCTCTGTAGCAGCAGGTAAACCTATATCGGCTAAATCCATCAATAGTTTTCTAGCGGTTCGTAAACCTGTATTAATATCGTAGCTGTTATTTAAATGAGGGTCATTAATTAATCCTTTCCAGCCTACGGTAGTGCGAGGTTTTTCAAAGTAGACTCGCATCACAATTTCTAGACGATCTTGCAGTTGCGATCGCAATTTGACCAACTTCTCGCCATATTCTTTGGCTGCTGCAACGTCATGAATAGAACAAGGACCGACTACAACTAAAATTCTTTGGTCTTTGCCTTCTAATATATTACGAATACGGTTTCGGGTTTGGGTTACTAGCCCAGCAGCTTTTGGTTGTAGAGGTAATTCGCTTTTGAGAAAGGCTGGGCTTAATAAAGGTCGGGTTTCAATAACGTGTAGATCGCTGGTAATATCCATATTTTAAAATACTGCTTTTTTGGGAATTTCTTGAGGGAATAAACTAATAACCATTTAATCAGTAATCAGTTAGGAGCGATTCGCCAATCGCCCCTAACTATCTTGACATCTTTTTAGTTTCTTGTGATTTCGGCTGTAGTTTACATTTTTTTTATATTAAGTCTTGCTGCAAATAAAAAAACAACGGTTATCCTGTTAAGGATGTAAATTAATCATACTTACCTTAAGCTGACTTTCATGGGCATTCATATTGTTACTGGTGTTGCAGGATTTATTGGTTCTCACTTAGCCGAAGCTTTATTACAAGAAGGTTCAGCAGTGATTGGCATCGATCAGTTTAATGATTACTATGATTGCCAGCTAAAACAGGACAACATAGTTAATCTTAGACAAAATTCTCGTTTTAAGCTAATCAAAGCTAATATTCAAGAGTTAGATTGGCAGCAGCTTTTAAAGCAAGTAGACGTGGTTTATCATCAAGCAGCCCAAGCAGGAGTTAGAGCTAGTTGGGGAGAGGGATTTGGGCAATATACAGCCAGAAATATTAACGCCACTCAGGTAATTTTAGAAGCAGCCAAACAAGCAAAATCATTAAAGAGGATTGTTTATGCTTCTAGCTCATCAATTTACGGCGATGCAGCAACCATGCCTACTCCTGAAATTCTCTGTCCTCAGCCAGTATCTCCTTATGGCATTACGAAGTTAGCAGGAGAACGTTTGTGTTGGCTGTATCACAAAAACTTTGGTGTACCAGTTACTGCTTTGCGTTACTTTACTGTATACGGACCTCGGCAGCGTCCTGATATGGCTTTTCATAAGTTTTTTAAAGCAGCAATCGACGCTCAGACTATTTCTATTTATGGTGATGGACGGCAAACTAGAGACTATACCTATGTCAGTGATATTGTGGCAGCTAATTTGGCTGCGGGAGAAATACCAGAAACTATAGGGGAAGTGTTTAATATTGGTGGCGGTAGCCGAGTAACTCTAATTGAGCTACTAACCATGATGGAGCAAATTATGGGGCAGTCAATTCGTAAAAAATATATTGAGCAGGCAGCAGGGGATGCCCGCCATACCAGCGCTGACATTACTAAAGCTAAAGAAATATTGGGTTACAAACCTCAAGTTTCCTTGATGGCTGGTTTGACTCAAGAATGGCAATGGATTCAATCTCTCTATCAACCTTCAGACCTCAAGCCAGAAAGACTTGCACCCACAAATAATTAAATCAGCAACGTTATAGCAACAGTGATATGACATTCAATGAAGATACCAGAGTTAAAATCCCAACCATCCTTCATTTGACCCGTTTAGGCTACGCTTACTTGTCATTGAAAAGCAATCCTAAAAGGGATGAAGAAACTAATATATTTACCGATCTATTCAAAAAGAGCGTTGCAGATATAAATGAAGGGATTGAAGATCGGGATCTTGATAATCTGATTAAGGACGTAAAGCTATCGTTGGATAACGAAGATTTAGGTAAAGCTTTTTATCAAATGCTTTTGGAGAAATCGGGCATTAAACTTATTGATTTCAAAGACTTTTCTCGAAATCAATTTCAGGTTGTGACTGAGTTGACCTACAAAAATGGTGATGAGGAATTTAGACCAGATATTACTTTGTTGATCAATGGTATGCCATTGGTGTTTATAGAGGTAAAGAAACCCAATAATAGAGAAGGTGTTTTAGCAGAGCGCGATCGCATTAATCAGCGTTTTCAATCGGCTAAGTTTCGTCGCTTTATTAATATTACTCAGTTGATGGTCTTTTCTAACAACATGGAATATGACGATGATTCACAGCACCCCATAGAAGGAGCATTTTATGCTTCAGCTTCCTATCATCAGCCGATTTTTAATTACTTTCGAGAAGAAGAACAACTTAATTTATCTGACTTACTAGCACCAGAAGACGATCAACGAGAAAATGCCATCTTAAAAGATACTAATTGCAACATCATCAAACACAGTCCAGAATTTATTACTAATAAAAATCCTGATGCACCAACTAACCGCATCTGTACTTCATTGTTTAGTAAAGACAGACTAGGGTTTTTACTGCAATATGCGATCGCCTATGTCAATGAAGCTGTTGGTGTGGAAAAGCATATAATGCGCTATCCACAGATTTTTGCTACCAAAGCGATCGCCAAAAAATTAGCTGAAGGTGTACGCAAGGGTATCATCTGGCACACTCAGGGTAGCGGTAAAACTGCCTTGGCTTATTATAGTGTTCGGTTTCTCACGGATTATTTTAGTCAGCGATCGATTATTCCCAAGTTTTACTTTATTGTTGACCGTTTGGACTTGCGAGATCAAGCACATCGAGAGTTTACTAGTCGTGGCTTGATTGTTCATAGTATTAATTCGCGAGATGAATTTGCCCAAGATATCAAATCTACCAGCGTCATTCATAATAATTCAGGTAAGCCAGAAATTACCGTAGTTAATATCCAAAAGTTTAAAGACGATCCTGACGTTGTTCGTACCGATGATTACGATGTCAAGATTCAGCGTGTATATTTCCTGGATGAAGTGCATCGTAGCTATAACCCCAGGGGTAGTTTTTTAGCTAACCTGAGTCAATCTGACACAAACGCGATCAAAATAGGCTTAACAGGTACTCCCCTATTGGGTGATGATTACAATTCCAAAGCTTTGTTTGGTGATTATATTCACAAATACTATTACAACGCTTCCATTGCTGATGGTTATACCCTGCGCTTGATTCGTGAAGAAATTGCTACTAACTACAGGATGGCATTGCAACAGGCTCTTGAAGAAGTAGAAGTCATGAAAGGGGATGTAAATAAAAAGCTTGTCTATGCTCATCTTCGCTTTGTAGAGCCGATGCTTGATTATATTATCGCAGATTTTGAACGCAGTCGGGCTGTATTGAGCGATCGCACTATTGGCGGTATGGTTATTTGTGATAGCTCAAATCAAGCTAAACAGATGTTTGAGATCTTCGAGGCAAAATACCAAGCTCAAGCTGTTGGTAACAAGCCTCAAGAAACAGTTAATTACAATACACATCTAAAACAAAATAACAAAGTTAAAAACGCTGCCTTGATCTTGCATGATATTGGCACAAAAGAAGAGCGTAAACAAAAAGTAGAAGATTTCAAAGATGGCAAAATTGATTTCTTGTTTGTCTACAATATGCTGCTGACGGGGTTTGATGCTAAACGGTTGAAAAAGCTTTATCTTGGGCGTGTAATCAAAAAACATAATCTCTTACAGGCTCTTACTCGTGTGAATCGTACCTATAAAGACTTTCGCTATGGCTATATTGTAGACTTTGCCGATATCCGTAAAGAGTTTGACGCTACAAATAGAGCCTATTTTGACGAGCTACAGGCAGAGTTAGGAGATGAGATCGAACATTATTCCAATTTATTCAAATCTCAGGAGGAAATAGAGGCGGAGATCGAAAATCTCAAGGACATCTTGTTCCGCTTTGATACTGATAATGCGGAAATTTTTTCACAGCAAATCAGTCAAATACAAGATCGCACCCAGGTACAGGCTATTAAAAAAGCTCTTGGTGATGGTAGAAGCTTATATAACTTAATCCGAGGCTCTGGCTACTATGACTTACTAGAAAAGATTGATTTTCAAAAGCTTAACTTGCTGTATCGAGAAACCAGTAACCACTTAGATTTGCTTAACCTAAAGGAAAATATTGCAAACAGTAATGACACTACCAACCTACTTAATTTAGCTTTGGAAGATGTCTTGTTTATGTTTACCAAAGTTAGCGAATCAGAACTGATTTTAGCCGATCAGCTTAAAAATACATTAAGAAAAACACGAGAGTCATTAGCCAGTAACTTCGATCCCAGAGATCCAGAATTTATTAAGCTGCGAGAAGAATTAGAACGCTTGTTTAAAAAGAATAACTTAAGCGAAGTTAGTCAAGCTGAAATGAATCAAAACATTGGTAGCCTCAATAAAATTCATGAGTCTATTAAAGAACTTAACCGCAAAAACAAGCAGCTTAAAGCCAAATATCAGGGAGATATCAAATATACTCGTATTCATAAACGTATACTAGAGCGAGGTAATATTTCCGAGCAGGAACGCCGTATATTTGAAGCCTTAAGTGGTGTTAAAATTCAAGCCGACGAGCAAGTGTTGCAAAACACCCAAGTACTTAATAATGAAAATTATTTTGTGCGACTGATGATGCGAATAGTGATAAAACAATTTGAGCAACAAAAAATAAATTTAAATGCTGATTCCTCTGACTATATAAACGATGTGGTAGTTCAAGAATATATGAATGAGTTTAATAATACAGGATTTGGAGCTTAGGAATTAATTGATCACTCTCGATTTTGAACGCAAAACCAAAGAATTAATCGACGGTTTAAAAGGTGTCTGTGCTGCTTACGGTTTGGGTAATGATGGTAATGAATTTAAAATTATCACCCAGGTGTTTCTGTATAAATTTCTCAATGATAAATTTGCCTATGAAGTAAAACAGATTAACAGTAACATTGCTCAGGCTGAAAGTTGGGAACAAGCTATAAACCAACTAAGCAAAGAGGACTTTAAAATGCTTCATCGAAAATTAGCTCCCGATACCGCAAGATTAAAGCCAGAACATTTTATCTCTCATTTATTCGCCAAGCAAAATGAGGATGATTTTGCCAAACTGTTTGACGATACTCTTAAAGATATTGCGATCGCTAATAATGATATATTCTCAGTTAAAACTGATGGTGGTGCTAAAGTAACTCTATTCGATCGTGTCAGTGAATTTATTACTGACACTACCAAGCGTGACGATTTTTGTAGAGCCTTAATTAACAAGCTGGTAGGGTTTAGCTTCGAGCATATCTTCACCGAAAAGTATGATTTTTATGCCACTATCTTTGAATATCTGATTAAAGACTACAACAAAGACGGCGGGGGTAAATATGCCGAATATTACACGCCTCATGCAGTAGCAAAGATCATGGCAGCGATTTTAGTTCCAGAAGAACAACAAGGCAAAATCCAAAATGTTAGCTGTTACGATCCATCGGCAGGTTCGGGTACGCTATTGATGAATATAGCACACGCGATCGGTGAGGAACGCTGTAGTATCTTCTCTCAGGATATATCACAAAAATCTTCTAGCTTGCTGCGGTTGAATTTGATTTTAAATAACCTGATACATTCGATTCAAAATATTATTCAAGGAAATACTCTACTTCACCCCTATCATCAAGAGGGGAAAGCCTTAAAGCAATTTGACTACATCGTATCAAATCCTCCCTTCAAAATGGATTTCAGCGATTTTAGCAAAGATCTCGATAGTAAAGAAAACAATGAGCGTTTTTTTGCTGGGATACCTAACATTCCGAAGAAAGCCAAAGATAAAATGGCTATCTATCAGTTATTTTTGCAGCACATTATTTATTCCCTAAAATCCAATGGTAAAGCTGCCGTAGTCGTACCCACAGGTTTTATTACTGCACAACAGGGTATTGATAAGAAAATTCGCCAGAAACTTGTAGATGAAAAAATGCTGGCTGGTTTAGTTTCCATGCCGAGTAATATTTTTGCTACTACTGGTACTAATGTTTCAATCTTGTTTATTGATAAAAGCAACAAAGAAGATGTGGTACTAATTGATGCCTCAAATCTTGGTACAACTGTTAAAGAAGGTAAAAATCAAAAAACCTTACTTTCTGAAGTAGAAGAAGATCGAATTATTGTTACTTTCAATAATAAAAAAGCTGTTGACGATCTCTCTGTAGTAGTAAGTTATGACGAAATTGCTGCTAAAAACTACAGCTTAAGTGCAGGACAATATTTTGAGGTGAAGATTGAGTACGTCGATATTACTCATGATGAGTTTGAAGCCAAGATAAGAGGCTTTAGCGATAATTTGGATCGGATGTTTGTAGAATCTAGGGAATTGGAAGAGGAGATTAACAAACAATTGTCAGGGTTGAAGTATGCAGACAAACCAGAATAAAAAGGTTTTAAAGAAAATTTATAACGGAAAAACCAAAAAATTAATTGATTTATGTAATTTCATTACTGACTGTCACCATTCAACGCCAGAATGGACTACTTCAGGAAAAATAGTTATCAGAAATTTTAATATTAAAAATGGCAAACTAAAATTAGATAATATTTCATTTACTGATGAAAAAACGTATAAAAATCGTATTTCTAGAAGTAAACCTGAACCTGGCGATCTTATCATTACAAGAGAAGCTCCAATGGGAGAAATTTGTATTATTCCTAATGGTATTGAATGTTGTCTAGGTCAAAGAATGGTTTTAATAAAACCCAATAGAAAAGTTATTAATAGTAACTATTTATTGTATGCAATTCTTTCTGAATATGTACAGAAACAAATTAATAAAAGTGAAAATACAGGCTCTACTGTAAGTAATTTAAGAATTTCCGATCTTGAAGAATTGCTCATACCATTGAAAGAGCCACAAGAAAAAATCGCTGCTGTACTCTCTGCGCTTGATGCCAAAATAGAACTAAATAATCGCATTAATGCTGAGTTAGAAGCAATGGCAAAAACCCTTTATGATTATTGGTTTGTGCAGTTTGATTTTCCAGATGAAAACGGTAAACCCTATAAATTATCTGGTGGCAAAATGGTTTATAACGAAACCTTAAAACGAGAAATCCCTGAAGGTTGGCAAGATAAAGAACTTTCTGACATAGCAAATATAATTATGGGGCAATCACCACCTGGTGAGTCATACAATGAATACGGTGAAGGAACTTTATTTTTCCAGGGTTCTACAGATTTTGGATGGCGATTTCCAACGATCAGACAATATACAAGTGAACCTAGTAGGATGGCAAAACAGGGAGATATATTGCTTAGTGTTCGCGCTCCTGTTGGAACAATGAATATTGCGGATCGTAATTGTTGTATTGGTCGTGGATTGGCTGCATTAAATAGCAAAGAAGGCTTTGATGGATTTTTATTCTACGTAATGGAGTATTTCAAAAGAATTTTTGATAGAAGAAACAGTGAAGGAACTACTTTCGGTTCAATAACTAAAGACGATTTATTTTCTTTGAAACTCATATATCCAAGTTTGAAACAGCTAAAAGCATATGATGAAGTTGTATCTAAATACAATAATAAAATATTTAATAACTGTAAAGAAAACCAACAACTTACTCAACTCCGCGATTGGCTTTTACCTATGCTAATGAATGGTCAAGTGACGGTAAAATAAGCAAATAGACAATATAGCAGTTGAAGCAAAGTTTAGGTGTTTTGAACAGACATACATCTGATATCTGAAAAATCTAGAAAAAATCAAGAAAGACTTAACTAAAATAAGAACTGATACAGCGATTATCAATAGGATTCTAAGAGAACATCTGAAAAGTTATTTTTCTACATTCAAGTTCTTGATTTGCCCCCCCAGCCCCCCAATTCTGGGGGGAGACCGATTGAAAGTCCCCCACTCGCGCATTCCCTTGCGCCTGACGGCGACGCGGGGTCGCTCGTTTTGGGGGATTTAGGGGGCGTTAATTTAGCAAATGAGACTTTCAAGACAACCTCTAAAGTCTCTCAACGTAAGTATGAATCCTGTTTCACCTTTTTATCACTCACTTTTTCAATTAAGGTAATTTCTTTTTGAGTAGTTAAAACAATATCTGAGTTGGGTTTGATATCCGATAGCTTAATTGAATTGCCTAAACAAATACTGACATTCTTTTTGTCAATGATAGAATTAGCAATTTTAATCTCAGATACTTTTACACATTTCTTTGTATAAGAATCAGAATCTTGTATGACTAGGCGATCGCCTATTAGATTTTTAATTTCATCGTTAGATAGTTTGTCAAGATCAGGACTGGCAATACTAACAATAACTCCAAACTTATCGTGTTGAAACCAATCTTGTATTTTATAGTTTAGGTTGTTCATTTCTATCTATCGATTATTGATATGGAGCATATTTTTAACTTGTCGAATTTTAAGATCAGCTTTGTATAACCTAGTTATGCCATCTCTAAGTAAAGTATATCTTTCTGTAAAAGAAAGAAAAGGAGTAAACCTAGCTGCTCTAATACTAGCTTGAGCTTCCTCTAAAGGTGTTTCTGATTGCGTGTTGCCCCCTAATGCTGCTTCTCTATGCCCAACTAATTCATGAGCAATAGAGCTTTTCCAAGTGAGCCTGGTATTTGCTGTCAGAGTGCCTTGTCCCTTTGATTGTTGGGCTGGCATAACATCAGTACCAATATTAAGCAAATCAAAGCCAGGACTATATGCAGTATTCATTTGACGGTCATCTACCCATCTAACGTAATCAATATTTGAAGGTGCGCCTGAGTCTATTAATTTTATATACTTTGAGATCCGATCTTTTTGGGAATCAGTAAGAGGCAATTCACCCCTCAATCCTCCTGTATCAACTCGGTATACTTCTTTGTCTTTCACTTATTTACAGTTACATTACTTTTATCTTAAATAAAATGTCCGAACCATTGATAAAAATAATCAATATGGCGATTGCGAGACAGCGCGTTGGCGGGGTTTCCCCGCTTGAAGCGACTGTCGAGAATGAACAAGCCGTTTACAAAGTAGCGTCCCTCGCCTTCAATTCACTACCATATTGTTTTTTGTGGTGTATTTTGTTTCAGCAATGCCCTATTTTTAAATATCCAAGCTTAATTGAAGATAGTTGTGTTTTGCCTCAGCAGCTTTTGACGCAGAGAGATTAATAGCTTGGTCTGCCGACCAAAACAAGGAATTGCCTGGGCGTTGGCGATCTACGTTTAGCCAGTGGCTAAATACTTGTTCTCGTTGGTCTAGAGAGGAAAGCATTTGATAGACTCTAACTCTCTTTTTGTTTATGCATCCATTTTGCAATTAACTGCGTATATATAATATCCAAGTTAATTTACACTTAAAAATCTGGAGTCAGGTAGATGCAGTTAATCAATTTTTTATCTCGTCGTAAAATGTTAGTCAGTAGTGCGATCGCTGGACTATCTGGAGCTTTAACTTTATCGGTAATTAAACCCAGTCAAGCGACTTCTGACAAAAATAGCCATGATGCTAAAATTTTAAACAATGCACTTTTCTACGAAAATCAGGCGATTTGGGCTTATGGAGTTGCCGCAGGTAAATTAAGCGATAGTGATGCTGGCAATGCAATTAAAGCAATCGCTCTGAAAAATCAACAAGATCATAAAACACATCGAGATACACTAGCTAAAGTTATCAAAAGCTTAGGAGAAACTCCTGTAGAAGCTAAAGAAAGTTACGATATTTCTGGTTATCTCGATCAAGGTGAAGGTAATTTAGATTCTGATGTGAATATTGCCAAGTTAGCCCTAGCTTTAGAAGTCGATGCCGCGATCGCCTATACTCAAGAAATTGCTAAATTAAAAACTCCAAAATTAATTACTGCTGGGGCAAGTATTGGCTCAGATGAAGCTTCCCACGCTACAGCAATTCGAGCTGCGTTTATCGCTTTAGGGACTCAAATCGATTATGTTCCCGCTTCTTTTATTAGTGCCGATACTCGTAAAAATTGGATTTTAACTGTCTAGCACTCCTAAGCAAAAGTCAAGAGTGTTTTTTCTGACCGATTACTGTGGCAAATTTCTAAATATCCAAGCTTAACTGGAGATAGTTATGTTTTGCCTCAGCAGCTTTTGACGCAGAGAGATTAATAGCTTGGTCGGCAGACCAAAATAGAGAATTGCCAGGGCGTTGGCGATCCACTTTTAGCCAGTGGCTAAATACTTGTTCTCGTTGGTCTGCGAAGGAAAGTATTTGATAAACTCTAACCCTCTTTTTGTTCATGCTTTCATAACGCATACATTTAATTTTGCAGCCAATTTTGGCTAAAAGACGACTAACTATAGTTATGGGAGTAAAATTTTTAGCGATGCTAATGTTTAAAATTGTTTTGATTTCTGAACGATTATTATGAGCGATCGCACTTAAAGACTGTAAGTCGGCATCGGTATTGCGTAATTCTCTCTTTGTATCTTGTAATAAGACGGGAATACCCATTAGCTCTAAAGTGCCAACAATCGCCCCAAGCTGGGAGTTATTGAAATCAGGTAAGAATAAACTGCCGTTTCCCTGTTCAATTAGCTTGCGGGCAACCTGGGTATCGCGATCTGCTAAGTAAGGGCGACCAACTGTTAAAAAGTAATGCAGCCTAATTTTTTCGTACCAGCCGCGATCGTCTAAAGATACCAACTCAGGAGTAATCGGTAGATTGTAGCGTTGATGCAATTCGTGTTTTTTTAGTTGGCGGCGATCGCTCAAGGACTTAATTAAGCGTTTTTTTAGAGTCTGATACTGGCGAGTATTAAGTTCAGGAGAACAGGCGATCGCCTTACATTCGGCTAAATAGTTTTGGGTACTGATTTGGGCGATCGCTTCGACCAAACTATTGTCTGTTTTAGAATCTTCTTGACTTTCTAACTCCTCAAGCTTAACCGTGGCTGCATCTATTATTTGATGTCCTTCGGCTTTTAACCCCGCCAAAACCGAGTTACGATAATTACTCGCACCTGCATTAAAACGTACTGCCATTTTTGCCCAACACAGCAGAGATTCTGCTTGAAAGCCTGTGTCTAAGTCATCTAGATAGGCAAAGTCCGATTGCTGTAACAAGCGGATATTTAGCTGGGTAAAACGTTGACTAGAGCTAAGTAAAGCAGGAATAGAGGTTGAGCCGTTACCTATTTTGTTAAAGCTATAGTCGGCGCACCATAGATGTCGGGGGACATTTTGCCGTAAGCGAGATAGCGTCTGACGGACGGCGTTTTCTGCCTGAATTCCTTGAGCGATCGCCCAAACAGAGGTAAAGTGATCTTTTAGTTCAATGGATATGCCTGTTTCAATCGAAGGACTAGCCACCACAATATCGTACTGCCATAAAACCTGCTCTAGCTGGGAAATACAGCCATAGGCAACATGAGTAGGATCGGCAAGGGACTCGGAATCTATACGCAGAATTTTTTTAGCGGGAAACTTCTGTTTTAAATAAACCTCTAAAGTTTGAGTACTCCATTTACTAGTCAGCTTTTGTGCAGAAAGACAAATAAATGGTTTGCCTCCTTGTTGGATGTGGGTTTCTAGATTAGCGACTAGTTTTTTTGGACTCTTACCCTCATAGTTATATACCTGCCATGAGGTTTGGTCGTCATGCTGCCAAGTATTCTGCACAATATAGGGCTGAATCTCCACTCCTGATAAAGCAATCAAATAATCCAGGGCAATATTACTCAAGTCGGCATCCGCTATATATACCTGTCCGCGATCGCTCAAGACATTCTGCATTAAAGTTTTAAATGACTTTAAAATCTCCACTCGTCGCTCTTTACAAGTACTAGAATTTAAACCATGCCACAATACTTGCTCTACTTCATCAATAATTACCAGACTGTTTGACCATCGATCGGGGTTGAATTTTGCTTTAGAAAAGCCATGCAAAGAGTCAATACAAAGACCATAACCTACTGCTTGTTCGCTACAATCTTGGTCGCTAACGTAATTAAGTCCAAACCTGCTACATAATTCTTTGACTAACTGCACTCGATGTCCGATGACTAAAACTTTTTGCCCACAGGCGATCGCTTTGGCGACTATTTTAGCTAGAAATCTTGTTTTTCCAGTGCCTTTAGGGGATTTAATACCGACTAACTTGGTTGCAGATGGGATATCTAAATCTGGTAGATAACGGCTGTTTAGCTCAATTTCAGGAGGATAAGTTAAGTTTGTCCAAGATTTTGCTTTCCAGGTTTCTAGATCTGCCGCTTCATCAAAAGCTTGAGCAAAATATCCTTGACCATGATTGATAATTAAATCATCTACACCTTTGCCTAACTGGCTATTCCAGGTAACAACTTTGACCTGACAACCAGCTTTTTGTAACAAATAGCCTGTTTTTCTGATTGCTGTATTAACTGCTTGAACAGTTTTTGGTTTAGAATCTCGATCGAAGACAATGTATATTTCTCGTCCAGGGGTAGCCACAGTAGCCAACTGAGGAATCAAATGAGATTTTCCGATGCGTTTACCATCAGCATCTTTAGGAGTCCGATAGCCATTGTTAATGCCAGGTAAAGCGATCGCACTATAGCCAGCAGACAACAATGCTCCTGCTTTTTTTGCTCCTTCGGTAATACAGAGAGGAACTTGGGGATTATTTTTTAACCACTGCCAAAATCCTAAGTCAGCATTGTTTTGAGCAATATTCTGGAGGGTAATTTTTACTTTGGCGCGATCGGCAATTTTCTGCCACAAACTAAGAGGAACTTTAAGCGCAAATAAACCCGTGGCGGTTTTAGGGGGATGCTCATACTTGATGATTTTATCAGCATCGTGGCGCGGGCGATCGGGCTTAAAACAACCCCAGATGTCCTCTTCGCCACTTAAAATATCGATGCCAGAACACCACCATCCTCCAGCGTCAATATGAGCATAACGTTGAAGAAATCTCGCATTAATTCTGCCGTCATTTCTTCTAGGGATAGAATTTGAGTATAGTAAATATTCTCCAGGAGATTCTCCCTCAAGATTAACTACGTTCAAGCGGGTTAACTCTTCGTCTACACCACTTGCTTTCCATTCCCGTAAATGATCCATTGACACTTATTCCTTGCTCTTTAAGAATAAGTATCATAACACCATATATAGCGTAGTTAAATAAATAAATTATAAATATACGCTATACATGGATTTAGATTGGATAAATTACCAGACCAAGTTGAAATTTTGGGTAGTCGTTTTCTCTAAGTATGAGTAAAAATCTTGATGACAACAGGCTTATGTAGAGACAAATGACTGTTTGTCCCTACATAAAACGTAACGCTATAGTTCAAACACAAACATTGTGAAACCATATCAGCAGATTCCCATTCAAGAGTGTAACGAACGTCTAATTGCTATCCCTATAGACAATTTTGCCGTTGAACTACCTCATCCTTACATGAATTTGGGGGCAGAGTATGGAGACAAATCACCGTACTGTCTACGCCAAGGAGTTGTTCGAGCTTTACTAGAAGCGCAGTTTCTATTAGAGAAACGTTACCCTGATTGGAAAATTAAGCTATTCGATGCTTATCGTCCTGTAGGAGTACAGCAGTTTATGGTTAACTATACTTACAATTCGCTGCTAAAAAAGTATAACCTCAGAGAACAACATTTAACGGCACACCAATGTCAAGACTTATGGAGTCAGGTATACAAAATTTGGGCTGCACCTAGCTTAGATAAAAAAATGCCGCCTCCTCATAGTACAGGGGCAGCAGTTGATGTTACTTTAGTTAACGATCGCGGTGAAACTCTAGATATGGGGGGAAAAATTGATGAGCTTTCAGAGCGATCGCAACCAGACTATTATTTGAGCGGAGATAGAGGAAATCAACAATATCATTTTCACCGCCAATTGCTAAATCGGGTAATGACTAATGCTGGATTTCAGCGACACCCAGGAGAATGGTGGCATTTTTCTTGTGGCGATCAGATGTGGGCTTGGATTCATAATCAGAACAATCCTACCGATCCAGTGCAAGCCCGCTACGGTAGAGTTTAGCTAGATAATTATTTATTGACGCTAATAAATCTGAGTGATTGAGAGAAAGATTGGCAAGGTCAAGAAAATATCTTTCTCTATTTATAATCTATTATCCCAATTTAAACGTTAACTTCACGTTCAGACTGCTTGGAATAAATCCATAGTGCATGAATAATGCCTGGAACATAACCTAAAAGTGTCAAGAGAATATTAATTAATAAAGCCGAACTAACGCCAACCGTTAAGAAGACTCCTAATGGAGGTAAAGCAATACTAGCAATAATTTTTAAAAGTTTCATGATTTTCCAAGGTAAGTAATTTTTAGATAAATCTATTCCTACTAATTAGTCTTGCAGGTATTTTTCTGTATATCTTCTATCTTTAGACAGAAGTATTTAAATCAGGTCGATTATATTTACTCGTAAAAATCTATCTTTTAAGAGATACAAAAACATCTAGAAATATTAAATAATATGCTTACACTTAAAAGACAATTAAAAAATAATAGTTAAAGTATACATCAGGAGAAAACAAATGAATATATTAGGAACACTTCTAACCCTTTTAGCTACAGCCTTAAGTCTTTTGGTAGTCGATATCATTTTTCCAGGGGTCAATTTAGCCAACTTCCCTGCTGCGATGGTAGCTGCATTAGTTATTGGTGCAGTTAACAGTGGTGTTAGACCAGTTTTATCAGTATTATCTTTGCCAGTTAATCTTTTGACTTTGGGTGCATTTAATTTAGTAATTAACGGTCTGTGTTTTTGGTTGGCTTCTGTATTCGTACCAGGGTTTCAAGTATACGGCTTGCTCGCTTTCTTGATTGCCCCTGTAGTATTATCTTTCGTCAACACCTTTATTGGTAACTACTTCACCGAAAAATATCCCAACTTGAAGAGCAATTAAGAGTTTTGTAGGCAAGCTAACATTTGCATCGGTTTTTTTACAGAAGACAAATATTAACGATTAACTCTTTTAAAGACTATGTTATGTCTGAGAAAGAGTTTTGCTTTTTATAGCTATACATCGCTTCTGGTTTGTGTAAGGGCAATTTGTTTTACAGCTTCTAATGCGCCATTTTCAAACAGTGGTTTGAGAGGTTGAGATTTGCTATAGGTTACAATACGCCTATAACCAGGTTAAAAATTATCTACGAGTAATCTACAAGACCTAAAACTCTGCAAATAAACTATCATGTAAGGCGTAAAATCACGCTTGTTGGCAATGGACTATAAGCACAAAATTACGACAGAAATTGAAGTTCTTCCTGAATCCTTGTTACCTGATGTTTTAAACTATATCAAATCTCTTCAACCCCAAACTGTAAAATCTTCTAAGCAGACTATAAATCTCAAACCAAAATCATCTAGATCTACTTCAGGAGAAACCATCATAATTTACACCGATGGTGCTTGTACTGGCAATCCTGGGAAGGGAGGCTACGGTGCAGTAATTATAGACGGCGATCGCCGTGAGGAAATTTCAGGTGGCTATAAACTTACCACTAACAACCGTATGGAAATGATGGGGGCGATCGCAGCTTTAAGATCTCTTAAACCTAACTCTAAAGTAAAGCTGCATAGTGATTCCAAATATATTGTTGATGCAGTGATTAAAGGCTGGGCAAAAAAATGGCAGGCTAACGGCTGGCGTAGAAATGCTAAAGAAATGGCTAAAAATCCTGATTTGTGGCAGGAATTACTCGATCTCTGCAAAATACACGACGTTCAATTTGTCTGGGTAAAAGCTCATGCAGGCATAAGCGAAAACGAAAGATGCGATCGCCTTGCCGTAGCAGCAGCACACGGGCGTAATTTAGCGATCGATAAGGGTTATGCTGGTTAATGCTTAGGTCTTTATTGATGGTTAATTAGTAATAAAGAATTATATAGAACGTTCAAAATGTTTGACTTTTAAATATCTTGAGAAAACTTTTTTAGCCAAACAGCTAATTCTTCCTCGCTAATTATTCCTTGCGCTAATTGCTGCATAGTTATGACTACTTCAGATTCTGGCGCATCTAAGTGCAACCTATTAATTTGCAAAAAAGCAAACATCACTTGAAAAGCAGTGCGTTTGTTACCATCAACAAATGAGTGATTTTTAACTAAACCATAACCATAGGATGCAGCTAATCTTGAAATTGAAGTGATACCTTCATAGCCGTAAAGATTACGCGGACGAGCTACTGCTGAAGCCAACAAATTGCTACTTAAAATGCCATAAGAACCTCCATGAGCAGCAATCTGATCATCATGTATGTACACGACAATAGACTGCGTAATCCATTTAGGTTCAGCCATCGGCTAATTCTCTCATAGCATTTCGATACTTGGCTGCACCTCGTTTATAAGCTAAAAGTGTCTCCTGAAAATTTGATTCAAAGGGAATCAACTGTATTCCTTCAGAAGTAACGACAATGTTTAATTCATCTCCTGACTTTAAACCAAATTTATCTAATATTTCTTTAGGAAAAGTAGCACCAACGGAATTACCTACTTGCCTTAATTTGATTTGCATTTTTTACTAACTTGCTAATTGTTATAACATGAATAATAACATTAGTTAATCGCAGTACGTTAATTAAAAATAAGGGGACTAGACCTGATTGGCAAGCAATAGAAGCACGGAGAGAACATAGTCGTACTGATGATTACCTGACCTCTTCAGAGATAAAACAAATTTGCTCAAAATTTCTGGAAAAAGCAAAAATCAAAAAACATTTGTTATGGCGTTATTCAGTTGTTTGGGAAAAACCATTACTTTCATGAGTGCGATCGCCTTTTTGAAAGGTGGGCAGAATTTTATTAATCATCAAATGCTTCACAAAAAGATAATTGCCCACCAAAAATCTTTGTACGACCTTAAGATTTAATCAAAGCTAAATCAATCTTAGATTCTTCGCCCTCAGTAATTTCTAAATCAATATCAGGACCAAAAAATTTCTCAATTTTTTCATGTCTTTTCTGCCATTCTTCTAAAGAGAAAAAAGGCGAGTAAAATTCCATCACCAAAGTATAAGCACCATCTCTTGATTGTTCTTGAAGCCCAACCAATATTGGTCTTTCTTCATCTGTAGGACTTAAACCGAACTTGCCCAAGGATTCATCTAAATGAGCTTCTTGCCCGTAGCGATAACGAGTTACGTCTTTGCGTAACTGTTCTTGAGTTATGGTTGCTTGCGATCGCAATTCTTTGACTTCAGGACTAGCTTCAACGGTGTAGGGTACTGGCTTTAGTTCCGATGCTTTAAGAGCCAAACCACCTAACAGCAAAGGAATACCATAAAAGAACCCCGCCAAATTAAGAGTATTCATGCCCACGGCATAGGCATAAAAACCAACAATAGTTAAAATCCCTCCTACAGTTAAACCGACAGCAGCCAAGGGTATTTTTCGCAACATAATTAATTAAAAAATTGTTTATATTTATCAATATTGTCTATTCTAAAGCTATTGGATACTTAGAAAAAAAATTATGGACAAAATCGATATCAAAGCTAAGATTGCTCAAATGGCTGCCAAACGGGATTCTTTAGTAGAACTGCTCGAAAGACCAAGTTTGGGAACTCTGCGTATAGACGTAGACCAAGCACTAGAAGAACTAGACGAGCTAATTGAAGAGTTTAACGAAACTTTTCCTGAAGAGAAAGTGTAAGCTACTAGGCTACTGGGTAACTACGTTGATTTGTCGGTAAATAGCTAATAGCTGATGGCTAATAGCTATTAGCGTTATCCATTCAGTTAACGAATTAATAACGGCAACCACGAAGTTCTCGAATTCTACATTGGTCAAGATAAATGCAAATATCTCAAGCCTCGATAGAACAATTAGATGATATTGTTTTTCTCTTCGATCAATATCGGGTTTTTTATCGGCAAAACTCTGATTTGGAGCAGGCAAAAGAATTTATAACGGCAAGGTTACAGCAACAGGATTCAGTTATTTTAATGGCTACTGAAGATAGTAACCCCCTCGGCTATACTCAGCTCTTTCCTTAGTTTGACGAGTTTTATCATTATGTACTGGCGATTTGCGGAGCATAGCCGTAGGCATCGCTATGTAATTATTTTATTAAACAAATAACTATCTATTGGCACTGTGAAATATTTTTTTCTGAGTGAGGGATGGACTTACGATCGAGTCTGGGAATTTGGTGGACTGTGGGATCAATATAGCTGGGGACGCAAGCCCGAAATTAAACGCCTTGACTGTGGTATTCATCAGCAAGATGAGGTTTTATGGCTTTATGCAGTTGAAGATGCTGTATTGATGATTGAGGTCAAACCTCAGGCGAATACCCCAACTGCGTCTATTATTGGGCAAGTAGTACTCAGACGTTTGATCGGTGCTGAACAAGTGATCGATATATTAGCTAGTTCTGACTCTATCTTCAATTCCTCTGGCAATAATTAAAGCTATATTCACTAAAAATAAAGTCGCTATCATTTTTGTAATATAAATTAACATTTGTCGATAACAGTCGATAAATCTTGCAATAGGTTCTAACAATAGTTACACTTCTTTAAATAAATAGTATTTTCAAGTCATCCTTGCTTCAGCTCATTTTTTGTCGGTAAAAGTCTGAGTTTACTGGGCAGTCGTAAGGTTTGAGACACAAATACAAATTACAAAATAACAGCCAACTATTGATGCCACCAAAAGTGGTTAACTGGTTATCCTAAAATATTTGGTTACACTAAACAAATTTTATTTAATTAATAGGAGGAACGTAGTCTATGGGACTACCATGGTATCGAGTTCATACAGTCGTCCTGAATGATCCAGGCAGACTAATTTCGGTTCACCTGATGCACACTGCTTTAGTAGCAGGTTGGGCGGGTTCTATGGCTCTATTTGAGCTGGCAACTTTCGATCCCAGTGATGCTGTATTAAACCCAATGTGGCGACAAGGTATGTATGTATTACCTTTTATGGCTCGTTTGGGTGTTGATACATCTTGGGGTGGCTGGAGTGTCACTGGCGAAACTGGCGCGAGTGCTGGTATTTGGTCTTTTGAAGGAGTAGCGATCGCTCATATCCTTTTATCTGGCTTGCTGTTTTTAGCAGCAGTATGGCATTGGGTTTATTGGGATTTGGAGCTATTTGTAGATTCTCGTACTGGTCAGCCAGCTTTGGATTTACCAAAAATGTTTGGTATCCATTTATTCTTATCTGGTCTACTTTGCTTTGGTTTTGGTGCATTCCACCTCACAGGTCTGTGGGGACCAGGAATGTGGGTTTCAGATGCTTTTGGGGTAACTGGTCATGTGCAGCCAGTAGCGCCCGAATGGGGACCAGGAGGATTCAATCCGTTTAATCCTGGTGGTGTTGTAGCTCACCATATTGCAGCGGGCGTAGTTGGTATTATTGCTGGTCTTTTCCATCTTAGCGTTCGACCTCCAGAAAGACTTTATAAAGCTTTGCGGATGGGGAACATCGAAACTGTACTCTCTAGCAGTATTGCAGCGGTCTTTTTTGCAGCTTTCGTGGTTACAGGCACAATGTGGTATGGAAACGCTACAACTCCCATTGAATTATTCGGACCTACTCGCTATCAGTGGGATCAGGGATATTTCCAACAAGAAATTCAACGTCGAGTAGAAACCAGCTTAGATGATGGTTTAACTCGTTCGGAAGCATGGTCTGAAATTCCTGAGAAATTAGCGTTTTATGACTATGTAGGCAACAGTCCTGCTAAGGGCGGTTTGTTCCGTACAGGCTCTATGGATAGCGGAGATGGTATTGCTCAAGAATGGTTGGGACACGCTGTCTTTACTGATAGCGAAGGTCGTGAACTAAGCGTTCGTCGTATGCCTAACTTCTTTGAAACATTCCCTGTTGTCTTGACTGATGCTGATGGCGTTGTCAGAGCCGATATTCCTTTCCGTCGTGCAGAGTCTAAACTCAGCGTTGAGCAAAGTGGCGTTAACGTTGCTTTCTACGGTGGTGCTTTAGACGGTCAAACTTTTGATAATCCTGCAACCGTTAAGAAATATGCCCGCAAAGCACAGCTAGGTGAAGCTTTTGTCTTTGATACTGAAACATTAGGCTCAGACGGTGTATTCCGTACTAGTCCTCGTGGTTGGTTTACTTTCGGACACGCTGTGTTTGCTTTATTCTTCTTCTTTGGTCACATTTGGCATGGTTCTCGTACACTGTACAGAGACGTATTTGCTGGTGTTGACCCTGAGCTTGAAGAAGAACAGGTAGAATGGGGTTTCTATCAGAAAGTGGGTGATAAATCTACTCGCACCAAACAGGAAGCTTAGATTTGGCTAATAATTCAGAACTTTAAACTTTAATTTGTGTTAGAGAGAAGTTTCTTAAAAACTGTTTCTCTAACACAATTTGTCATAAGAATCTTAAAGAATTTTGAACTTCAGTTAAATTTGTTGGTAAAATATTAGTAAATAAACTTTAGGAAATTATAAAAATGGAAGCTGTTGCATATATTCTAGTTTTGGCTATGGGGATCGCAGTTCTCTTTTTTGCGATCGCTTTCCGTGAACCACCCCGTATCGAAAAATAAATTGCTTAAGGTAGGTTAAATACTTTTAAGATTTTTCTATTTCTGAGTCTTTTTTTGTTAATGTCTGTTGTGAGACAGACTATGATATAAAAAACGGCTCAGATTTGCTGTTTATATTAACAATTGACTGTAACTATAATTTAATTCTTCATTTCTCCATGCATTGTCCTAACTGCCAACATACAGAAAGCCGAGTCTTAGAGTCTCGTTCTACCGAAAGTGGACAAAGCATTCGCCGTCGCCGAGAATGCTTAGACTGTAAACAGCGGTTTACAACTTATGAAAGAATTGAGTTGGTGCCAATTACGGTCATCAAAAGGGATAGTAGTCGTGAATCTTTTGACCGTGCTAAGTTACTGCGAGGCATATTAAGAGCCTGCGAAAAAACCACCATATCCTACCAAAAAGTGGAGACGATTGTTGATAGTATTGAAGCCAAACTTCAGCAAAATTCAGGCAAAGAATTTAGCAGTAGTGAAATAGGAGAATTAGTTTTAGAAAATTTGCGCTACGAAAATGAAGTAGCCTATATACGCTTTGCCTCAGTGTATGGTAAGTTTCAAGGTATAAAAGATTTTATCAAAACATTAAATCATCTTCAAAGTGAAAACTTACAAAATGTAGACTTTAATCACTGGCAAGACTCAAATATACCCTCTTCTTCAGCTTCAATTATTGACTGTATTTCTTGAGCTTAATATTTTGTTAATTCTTAATTACTAGTCACTGCAAAATTTTGTACTGATTCTAATTTGGGCTAATATCCAACTTTTTGTGGCGACAACAGTACAAAGTCAATAGTAAAAACAAACCTGTCCCTGTTAAATATTTAATTGGACTGGGAATTACAGGACTAGGCGAGAAAAAACCTTCGATTGTTCCTGCAATAATTAACATAGGAATGATGCCAAATAATAACTGTGCAGCTTTGATGCTGCTTGACTTGAGGGCATCAATACGGCGATACTTACCAGGGAAAATCATGGCTTTGCCAATTAGTAATCCTGCGCCTCCAGCGAAAAAAATAGCAGGTAATTCTAGTGAACCGTGAGGAAAAACAAACGCCCAAAAAGGGTACGCTAAATTATTTTTGCTTACTAAGGTCGCTACTGCACCGATGGACAGACCGTTAAATGCCATGATAAAAACGGTATATAGTCCTGCGGTAATTCCGCCAGCGATCGCCGCAAAGGAAACAGAAAGGTTATTAATAGCAATGCTGCTAGAGGCTAAAGGTTCAACTCCTACAATCGAACCCGTCCAAAGTTCGCCATCTTCTTGCACTTTTTTAATTAAATGCTCAGGTACGGTAATGGTAATAAAGGTCGGATCTTGCCAAGCGTACCACCAAGCAATTATACCCGTAAAGAAAAATATTCCAGTGGCGATCGCAATATACTGCCAAGTTTTTTGTACAATCTGCGGAAATCCCCAAAGATAAAATTCTTTTACTTGCTGCCACTCCTGACGTTTTGACCCTTGATAGACTTGGTTATAGCCACGGGAGGTAAGTTTTTGTAGATCTTGAGTAAGGATATTACCGACTTTATTGGTTCTCGCTCTAGCTAAGTCTGCCGACACAGAACGATATAGGTTGGCTAAATCTTTAATTTCTTGTGCTGATAAAGATTTGATTCCTTTGGTTTCTGCTAGCTGCAATAGATTATCTAAACGCTTCCAGTTTGGTTCTCTTCTGGCAATCCAACGTTGAACGTTCATTTAGTATGTTTGATGTAAATTGCTTTTATTCAAATTAATTAGTTTAAAGCTATTAGCTTTTAAAGTTGTTTTTTAAATTACTTCTTTTATAACCTGAATTTCACAAAAAGACGTTAATCCTACCCATACTCATAAAAAAAGAGAGTGACGAGAGAAATTGTTCTCATTCGTCATCCTCTTAAATATTTATAGTTGATTTGAACGATTGCTTTTCCTAAGTTCAAATTAAGCAACTTATGTGGCTTTAATTCCTAGAAACGGCTGTTTTGACTATTAGGCTTGTAAACAATAAAGCTAATAGTTTGACACTGCTTAATGTTGTCAAAACCAACAACGCGAATATAACAGTCGGAATATTCAGAGCGACATTCACGTACTTCGTTTAGTACATCTTGAGAGCTACGAGCATTAAATAAGGGTAGCTTCCATAGAGTCCAGTGGTGCAGCTTAGGAGTAGGATTTTTCTCAAACTCTACACCAGGGATAAAACCCTGGTCGATCATGTGATCGATTTGTTTAGCAATTTGCTGATCGTTTAGAGGAGGTAAAAAAGAAAGGGTTTCGTAACGACGCTCTTTAGGTAAAGTTTTCATGGATTATCTTTGCTTATATTTGTTTTAATCAGAATCTTCAGTTTCTCTAGTCGCCTGGGGCGCATCTAGGTTAGAAGTTTCATTTGGCGATTGGGTAAGACGTTCCAAAAGATGACGACGATGTGTTAAATTATCTTGCTTTACTTTTGAAGTAACCATTTCAGGAATAAACTCTAAAGTTTGCTCTGCCATAGTGGCGCGAACGGTCATTATCCGCAGGGCAAGTTCCTTACCACGTGGCTCGGACATTATTCCGTCGATGTAGGCTTCAGCATCTCTTAGCTTGCCTCCCGAAGAGTATTGTCTCAACCAAATGGCTTCTCCTGGATTGGTTTCTGCTAATTGTTCAATAATTAGCATTACCGCTTTGTAAGTAAGATAATTTTGAACTATCTTTGCCGTATCTTTTGCAATTTCTTTTGGTTGCATTTAATTGGGTACAGTTAGTCTGAGATATAAAGACAAAAGATTGTTATCAATTCCTTATTTTTAACCCCAGACTTAACTCAGGGCTGTTCACAAATAACTATTCGCGCTCTGTTAGAGAGTATCTACAGCGTCAAACTCGAACTTAATTTCTTTCCAAAGTTCACAAGCTGCTGCAAGTTCAGGACTCCAACGACAAGCTTCACGAATAACATCGTTACCTTCGCGAGCTAGGTTACGCCCTTCGTTACGAGCTTGAACACAAGCTTCTAAAGCAACACGGTTAGCAGTTGCACCAGGAGCATTACCCCAAGGGTGTCCTAAAGTACCACCACCAAACTGTAGACAAGAATCGTCACCAAAGATTTCCACTAGTGCAGGCATATGCCATACGTGGATACCACCAGAGGCAACAGGCATCACCCCAGGCATAGAAGCCCAATCTTGAGTGAAGAAGTTACCCCGTGAGCGGTCTTCTTCTACATAGTCTTCACGCATTTGGTCAACAAAGCCCAAAGTGATGTCGCGCTCACCCTCAAGTTTACCGACAACTGTACCTGAGTGGAGGTGGTCACCACCAGACATACGTAGACACTTAGCCAGTACGCGGAAGTGAATACCATGATTTCTTTGACGGTCAATTACAGCGTGCATAGCACGGTGAATGTGTAGTAGTAAACCGTTCTTGCGACACCATTTAGCTAAAGTGGTGTTAGCAGTAAAACCACCAGTTAAGAAATCGTGCATAACAATAGGAGTACCGATTTCTTTAGCGAATTCAGCACGCTCCATCATGTCTTCGCAAGTGGCAGCAGTTACGTTAAGATAGTGACCTTTAACTTCGTTAGTTTCTGCCTGAGATTTCTCGATTGCTTCTTGCACAAACAAAAAGCGATCGCGCCAGCGCATAAAAGGCTGAGAGTTAATGTTTTCGTCATCTTTGGTGAAATCTAAACCACCACGCAGACACTCATAAACCGCACGACCATAGTTTTTAGCAGATAGACCTAATTTAGGTTTGATTGTGCAACCTAGTAAAGGACGACCATACTTGTTTAACAAGTCTCTTTCTACGGTGATACCGTGAGGAGGTCCTTGGAAAGTTTTCATCAAAGCTACAGGAATCCGCAGATCCTCTAGACGTAATGCACGCAGGGCTTTGAAACCAAATACGTTACCTACTAAAGAAGTAAGAATGTTAGTTACAGAACCCTCTTCAAACAAGTCCATGGGATAAGCGACAAAACAGAAATACTGATTGTCTTCACCAGGAACAGGTTCAACTTCATAACAACGACCTTTATAGCGATCGAGATCGGTTAAACCATCTGTCCATACTGTTGTCCAAGTACCAGTAGAAGATTCAGCAGCCACAGCAGCAGCACATTCTTCTGCTGGAACACCAGGCTGAGGGGTCATACGGAAACAAGCCAAAAGGTCTGTATCCTTGGGAGTGTAGTCTGGGGTGTAATAGGTTAGGCGATAGTCTTGTACACCAGCCTTAAATCCAGCACCTGTCTTAGTTGCCATGTTTGGTCATTCCTCCATAAATAAAACGCTTAATTTTTACTTTCCTATAGAGTCACTTGTCTTACAGACTCTATTACCGTTAACAAAAATCAGTAGAAAGATATCTCGCGGTCTTCAAAAATTGTTGCTTTAGATAGCATAATTAGCTGCTTCTTTTCGCAATTTCTTATGCTATTAGAATATCATGGATATTAATCTTTTCTATGGATTTCATCTTCGTTTTTGATTTGATTATTTTTTGGATTAGATTAATTAAACTAATGAGTTTTTAAAGCGATCTAAGAAGGTTAAGAATTATTAATATTTTCTTTATTACCTTAGCTTAGTATTTTTTTTCACGTATCAAATTAGTTTTTTACTAAGCATTCTTACTTAGGATCGTTATTTAATTAAATCTGCTATGTATTGCGAAAAGTTGTTTAGAGCTATTTTATGAACACAATAGTTGCCCTTAATAAAAAATAATAAATAACTCCTAAAATATAGAATCGACATCAACATTATGTTTCGAGCTAATTTTCAAAGAACTGGAGTTTATGATACGCCTGAAGTTCGTCAACTAAATGAATTAAAGTGGCAGTCTCGAAAATCTCCTGATTCTTTAACTTGGTATTTCTGCTTGAGTGTTTCAGAGAGTATAGTTTGTGTTGGAAATCAAGATCGCAATTTTTATGGATTAGATTTTGAAACTGGAAAAGAGTTATGGAAATATCAATTAGGAGAAAAATTTTTCTCTGACCCAGTAATCTGTGATGGAATTGTTTATGTCAGTAGCCTTAATTTCAACGAAGCTAAAACCGATCAATATCTTAGAGCCATAGATTTAAAAACTGGGCAAAAGTTATGGCAATTTAGATTAGAATTTCAACCAACATCTTTGATATATGGTTCTGTACCTTTATCTCCTGTGGTATCGAAAGGAATAGTTTATATTGGAGGAACAGATGGCTATCTTTATGGTATTGATATTTCTTCGGCAGAATTAGTATCAAGTTTTAAAACCACAAAAAATATGCCACTTACTCCACCCGCACTTAAAGATGATATTATTTGCGTTGCAAGTGGGGATGGATATTTGTATGCCATAGAACTATCAACAGGACAACAAAAATGGAAATATGAAATTGGTGGTTTAAAACTTTTTTACCCTTCTTTTCCAGCAATTGCTAATCGGTCAGTCTACACTTGCTACTCATTACTTAAGCGAAGCGATATTAGTACCAACCTAGAATTTAGAACTCAATTAATAAGGAAAATTAACTGAACTATTTTACTAACTTGAATTGTCAGAATTAGAATTCAAACCTTTGCTGTGAGGAAATAAGGTTACTAAAAGTTCGTTAACGTAAACTTGTCCAACAACAGGAGCTTTATTTGGCTTGACAGCAAATTCAACGGATGTTTCTACTCGATCTACTTCTTGAGTGGATGGAGCAGCAGGATTATCTTGCCAAAAATCTTGACTTGCTGTCTGCTTGGGTTGAGTGGGATTATAACCATTTGCTCCATGACCATTTTTGCTATTTCCTTGGGAGTTGGATTTTTTCTGATTCTCACTCAAGTTCACTTTACGAGACAGATCGCCAATAATTGAACCAGGCTCAATTACCTTCATTGCCCCAACATCTTCTTGAAAAATCGTGCTAGAAGTACCAACACAAGCATTGTTACCAATTTTGCTGGCACCAATTATTAAAACCCCAGAACCTAAAATAGCACCATTGCCAATTTCAATTGAACCCTGACAGGCATTGATAATTGCTCCCATACCAACACAAGCATCTGCACCAATTACAATCCTACACTCAGAAGCAGCTTGTAAGATAACTCCTGGTGCCAAGGAAGCAGTAGGGTGAATTTCAACATCACCGCTAATGCGTATGTCTTTATTTAAAACAGGTTGCGGTGGTGGTAAATAAATCATTGGGTAGTATTTTGATTATGGCGCAAGAACAGCTATTTTCTCTCCAGCGTATGAGATAAACAACTGCTCTTTTGTCCAACCCAGAAGGTTAGCAACCTTCTGGGTAACTTACGGACGTTGAATAATAGTTTCTGCCACTCTTCTTTTGCTTTTAGGATCGATTCCTAACAAGCGGACGTACTCACCATGATGTTCCGCTAAAAGAACTTTTAAAGAAGCAACCACATCTAACTCATTGCGACTATCGATAGTCGCGGAGCTTTTCCAAGACTTAGTTTTAAAGCGTCGTTTATCCGCGTGTTCTATGCCAATTTTATAGCCCGCAGCAAGTAAAGAGCGTACTTCGTGAGTAGCTTCATTACTAATTTGCTTTTGGCTGAAATCGTTATAGTGAGCAGGACGACTATTTTTACTATCATCGTTGGTATA
Organism: Waterburya sp.; assembly: GCA_965218345.1. GTDB lineage: Bacteria > Cyanobacteriota > Cyanobacteriia > Cyanobacteriales > Xenococcaceae > Waterburya. Next base: position 181,494 of record CBDCKS010000002.1, on the reverse strand, counting down.
GTTAGCAACAAAGTAGCCTCGATCCTTGACATTACTATTACTGTGTCTGCCATTGCCGTTACCGTTGCTTTTTGCTTGAGGATTATCTTCTGGTCTTTGGATGATAGTTTCTGCCACTCTGCGTCTAGCTTGAGAATCGATGCCCAGCATACGAACATATTCACCGCTATGTTCTGCCAAACAGTGTTCTAAAGCTGCAACTACTTCTGATTCGCGTTTACTTTCAATAGGAGAACAGCTTTTCCAAGATTTGGTTCTAAAACGTCGTTTGTCGGCGTGTTCTGAGCCAATTTGATAACCAGCAGCCAACAAAGAGCGAATTTCTTGAACTACCTCTGAATCCAAACTACTGCTACTACCGTTACTGCTGTAACTACCTCTACCACCATTACCATTGCTATAGTTAGAGCCAGAAGAACTTCTAGAAGACTGTACAGGAGTTTCTCCAGGACGCTGCACAACTATTTCAGCCATTCTTCTTTTGACGTGGTTATCAGCGGCAACAACGCGAACATATTCGTTAGGATATTCCGCCATAGTTTTCTCAATAGCATCAAATACCTTATTGCTAGAACCCGCAACTTGCCCAACCGTTAGCCAAGATTTAGTTTTAAAACGACGTTTGCTGGCGCGTTCGATACCAATGCTACAGCCTTGGGAAACCAAGCTGTTGATCTGTTGAGAAGCATCACCGTTAAGGCTACCGCTACCATTGGTACTGTGACTAGAGCGATTTCTGCCACTGCGGTTGCGACCTCGATTATGATTGGCAACATTTCTAACTTTTCCTTCTCCTGGAGTATCGCCTGGTCGTTGAACAACCATCTCCACTACTCTTCTATTGGCTCTGGGGTCTACGCCAATTAACCTCACGAATTCTCCTTGGTATTCACGGAGTACAGAATCCAATTCAGCCATTACATGACCTTCGTTACGGCTTTCAATTTTCTCGCCAGTTAACCATGATTTAGTTTTAAAACGACGACTGTTGGCGTGTTCGGTGCTGATGATACAGCCTTGCGCCAGGAGCGATCGCACCTGGTTACTAATATCTGAACTTAAACTCATATTCTCTACTGATTTTATATAATTATTTTCATTATTAACATTAGAAGTCAGATTTCTACCCGCTTCCCTACGTTTGCCAGCTTGTTTCATTTTGGGGTTGATACAGGCATCATCATCGGCACACTGATAGCCAGCTAAAAGTGCTTCGTTAACTTCGACAACATGGTTAGCGAAAGAGCGATCGCTCTCGATAACATTAGGTAAGCGTTCAGCCTGCTGCTGATTGACAATTACCGCGCCAGAAGGAATATATTTCCCAGGGGGAATTTCCACATCCTGAATCAAAGCGTGCATCATGACAATGCAGCCATCTCCAACCTTGGCATTAAAAACCGTCGAGCGAAAGCCAATAAAGCACTCGTCACCGATGTAGGCTGGACCATGAATTAACGCCATGTGAGTGATGCAGGTATTCTTACCAATCCAGACAGAATATTGATTGCCATCATCACCAGCTACCCGACCTTTTTCCAAGCCATGAATTACTACACCGTCTTGAATATTAGTGCTTGCTCCAATATAAAAAGGCGTTCCTTCGTCGGCTCTAATTGAGCTTCCTGGGGCAACAAATACGTTTGCTCCTATCCTCACGTCTCCGATCAACCTGGAGAAAGAGTGTACATAAGCACTTTTATCTACTCGTGGTGATGCCAGATCATCTGACCAGGGGGTGGGGGGAGCCGCTTTAGTGCGGACTGCCATTGCTTTTATTCCTCCTAAACTAACTCCGCTATCTTCTCTAGTAGTCAAAAGTCAGCGGTACATCGCCTTGAAAAGGCGGTGCCTTCTTGCGTATGGAGCCTCAACGGGGACGAAGGGATTAGCCGCACGTACCCTCGCAACGGCTTCTTGAAACAGTTTCTTTAACGGAGGGAACCTCCGCACTCTCGGCAATAGCTACAATGGGGACGAAGGGATTAGCCGCACGTACCCCCACAACGCTTTGCCTCGCAACGAACTGTTTCGTTTTTCGCGCTGCGCTGACCGCCTTGGGCGGTCACTTCCTGCTGTAGATTTAATTACAACAGGCGTTCAGCCTCTTTTTTACTATAGAGAGCATTGCGGTCTACATTGACCGTATCTATGATGCCGACAATTGTGGCATCAAGTGGTTTGGATTCTTGACCAGCCTCAATACGAGCCGCGCTACCTCGACTCACTAGAACCCATTCATTCACACCAGCACCAATCAAGTCTCCTGCCACTTCGTATTGAGCTAAAAGCTGCCCTTCTTCATCTATATATTGAACCAAAAGCAACTTAATCCCTCTCATGCTAGGAGCTTTATGAGTACTAACTACCGTGCCACGAACTTGGGCTATCTGCATACCATACTGCCTAAATTAATCTATGGTCTTCTCAGAGGACGAGGATTTACGCTTTCACGAAACTGTTCTACAGCCTCTGTATAGCGAATAGGTAAAACATACTCTAAGTTTTCGTGAGGACGGGCAATGATGTGGGTAGAAAGAACTTGTCCACCATTGACTCTGGCAACGTTTTCTGTTCCCGCAGATACAGAAGCCTGAACTTCCGATACGTCTCCCCGCACAATTACGGTTACACGACCTGTACCAATTTTTTCGTAGCCGACTAGAGTGACACGGGCTGCTTTTACCATGGCATCGGCTGCTTCTACTACCGCGGGGAAACCTAGTGTTTCGATCATTCCGACTGCAATTGACATAATTTTTACTCCTGAATTATTTAGTTGACGATTTATGGGCTATGGATTAGCTCGATCGCCTTAGGTAATTAATTACCTAAAGTTTGAGCCATAGAGCGATCGCGCCTCATGGCTCGTGGCTACTGTTTAATTTAATAAGTGCGAAACTGTTCTACTTCTTCTGTGTAGCGAATAGGTAGAACATACTCTAGGTTTTCGTGAGGACGAGCAATAATGTGGGTAGAAAGAACTTGTCCACCATTGACTCTCGTCACGTTTTCTGTACCCGCAGCAACAGAAGCCTGAACTTCCGATACGTCGCCTCGTACAATTACGGTTACACGACCTGTACCAATTTTTTCGTAGCCGACTAGAGTGACACGGGCTGCTTTTACCATGGCATCGGCTGCTTCTACTACCGCAGGAAAGCCTAGTGTTTCAATCATTCCAACTGCAATTGACATAATTTTTACTCCTTTAATAGTTTGGGATTGACCTTAGTATTGTTGCCAAGAAATCACCAATTGTGTTTAACTAACCAACAGTCAGAGCGCAAAAGCGCTTTGCCATGTGCGTCCGTCTTTGCAAGAGTGAGACGCCTATAGCTAGGCTTTTGCCAATCGGGATAATCTCTGACTGTTTTTTGGACTGAGACTGCAAAAAGTATCAACCATTCCTACTGCGATAGGCATTTTCTATCTTTATTCTCTTCAAACCAAATATAAAAAGTGGGTGAACACAAAAACAAGAGATAACGACCTACTTCCCTATAGCTGTTGTTGCTATTACAGGCTTGATGGCAATGATTAAACTTATTTTCTAGCTCATATTGAATATGAATTTCTGGAATTTCTCTAAATTTATACTTCAGAATTGTTTACACCGCTCTGATTAAGTAGGCACATTTAGAAAAACTTGTGTTGATTAATTTACCCATCTATAAACCAGCATAAATAACCGTGACTCCTTTGACAATATAAAACATGATTATATTTTTTAATTTGATTGTTCATGATAATTAATGTCTGTTTTAAAAACGGCTGTCTGAGGTTGCCAATAGTCCTTTGTACCAGTAAGCAATTTACTTTTTATAATTTATTTATAATATCGGTTATTTAGACTGTTTAGAACCTGTTTATAAATGTAACTTCAAGAAACATAAATCTAACTCCTGGGTAAAGAAATAATCGTAAAAACCTAATCAGGCAGGCTTTTAACCTTAAAAAACTAAAATTAGAGTATAAATACTTAGTAAATAGCTAGTCTTAATTATCGCCGACAAAAATTTTGCACAAACAAACTTTTAAATCTAAATAAGCCTTATTTGCTAAAAAAGTAAGCCCACGAATAGGAAATAAATTATTTTCTTGCTTTAACAGTTGTCTCGCCAACCCTAGGCACTAGGCTTCATAACTTGAAGAGTTTGAGTGTTTGCTAAATCAGTCGTAACTCAATTACTCTCATTAAAGTATTTGAATACACCCATAGCGAATTTAAATAGTATTTGGGAGCATGATAGCTGGTAAGATTAAAAACTAACCAAAGTATTAAATCACCGTTAATGCAGCTAAAAGTTAGCTAATAAAAATACTTAACAACTATAAATTTGGCGTTGTATATTCCTTAAAACAGTTTTGATGACTGAATTTTTATTTGAAAATTCCTGGATAATTCCCTTATATAGCCTAGTGGGGGCAGTTTTAAGCCTACCTTGGTCTTTGGGAATTATTCGCAAAACAGGACCCCGCCCAGCAGCCTACTTCAATATTTTGATGACTCTGGTAGGATTTATTCATACCTCATTAATTTTCAACCTTATTTGGAAAACTGAGGCTCAACAGTTTGTTTTTCATTGGTTGCAGGTTGCCGATTTAGATTTAACTTTATCAATTGAAATATCTCCCGTTAGTTTTGGAGCTTTAGAACTAGTCACTGGTATTAGTCTTTTGGTACAGATTTATGCCCTGGGCTATATGGAGAAAGACTGGTCTTTGGCACGCTTTTTCGGCTTAATGGGCTTTTTTGAAGCAGCATTAGCAGGATTAGCTATTAGTGATGGTTTGCTGTTGAGCTATTGTCTTTTGGAAGCTTTAACCCTTTCCACCTATCTTCTAGTCGGTTTTTGGTATGCCCAGCCTTTAGTGGTGACTGCTGCTAGGGATGCCTTTTTGACTAAGAGAGTAGGAGATATTGTCTTGTTGATGGGCATAGTAGCTCTTTCTACTTACGGAGAAGGACTAAGTTTTTCTCAGTTGGATACTTGGGTAGAAGGGAATCAGCTAGATTCAACCGTGGCGGCATTTCTAGGTTTGGCTTTGATTGCAGGACCCATTGGTAAATGCGCTCAGTTTCCCCTCAATCTATGGCTAGATGAAGCTATGGAGGGACCAAATCCTGCGGGTATAATGCGTAATTCTATTGTAGTTTCAGCGGGGGCTTATGTTTTAATCAAGTTAGAACCAGCGACAACTCTTTCACCAGTTTCTGCTTCTGCTTTAATTCTTATTGGCACAGTTACGGCACTTGGCACATCTTTGATGGCGATCGCTCAAATTGACATTAAAAGAGCTTTATCCCATTCCACAAGTGCCTATCTAGGTTTGGTCTTTATTGCCGTGGGGTTAAGACAGGTAGACATTGCTTTTTTGCTCTTGTTTTGTCATGCGATCGCCAAAGCCCTGCTGTTTATGAGTGCAGGGTCAGTTATTTTGACTACTAGCAATCAAAACGTCACGGAAATGGGTGGCTTATGGTCGAGAATGCCTGCAACTAGCTTATCTTTTTTAGCAGGAGCAGCAGGATTAATTGGTTTTGCCCCTTTAGGTATGTTGTGGACTTATCAACGCTGGTTTAGTGGAGCTTGGGATGTAAACTGGTGGTTACTACTGATAGTAATGTTTGTTAATACTTTTTCAGCTATTAACCTAACCCGTTTGTTCCGAGTTATTTTTCTGGGAAAACCACAGGTTAAAACTCGTCGCGCTCCTGAAGTTCCCTGGCAAATGGCAGTACCAATGGTTGCTTTGACGGTGGTTACTATTCTGACTACTTTTGCGCCCCTAGAGTGGCCTTTGTGGTTAAGTCCTAATACACCTTTAGCTCTCGACAAACAGCCAGAATTAATCAATCAATATGCTATGCCGTTGCTCATTGCTTCTGGGGTGTTAGGCTGTTTAATTGCTTCAACTATAAAAGTGCGTAAAGCTTGGGCAAGATCTAGCAACTTGACCCTGCGATTTTTCCAAGATTTGCTGGCATACGATTTTTATATAGATAAACTGTACGAAGTGACGGTAATTGCAGCCGTTTCTACTGTAGCTAAATTTACCTCTTGGGTCGATCGCTACATAGTTGATGGTGCAGTTAATTTGGTCAGTATAGCCACAATTTTTAGCAGTAATGCCCTGAAATACAACGCTACTGGACAGTCGCAATTTTATCTTGCCACGATTGTGATCGGCATTGGGCTGATGTTGTGGTCAATGCTTAATGGTCAATGGTCAATAGTGACTAATTATTGGTCATCTATTATGTAGTGATGTTAATTTAACAAAGATCAATTTTTTAAAACATTTAGATTAATCGATTTTTCCAAAGATCGTCAAAATTATGCTCAGTGCCTTAATCCTCATTCCTTTTTTGAGCGCAGCCATAATTGGCTTTACCCCAATTAAAGCCAAAAATATCCGTAGCGTTGCCATAATTACGGCAGTCAGTATTCTGATAATTAACTTAATTTTAAGTTTACAGTTTGATTTTCAGCACTCAGGTTTACAGTTTGCCGAAGACATTCCCTGGATTGAATGGATTGGCTTAAATTATCATCTGGGAATTGACGGTCTTTCTTTTCCTCTAGTACTGCTTAATAGCCTTTTGACTTCGATCGCTATTTTTATTACTAGCCCCGCAATTCAAAGACCCAAGTTATATTACGCCATGCTGTTTCTGCTTAATGGTGGGGCAACGGGTGCATTCTTGGCTCAAGATTTGCTGCTGTTTTTCTTATTTTATGAGTTAGAAATTGTACCCCTCTACTTCCTGATTGCTATTTGGGGTGGGGCGAGAAGAGCTTATGCCGCCATGAAGTTTTTGCTTTACACGGCTTTGTCGGGAATTTTGGTGCTAGCTTCCTTTTTGGGTTTAGTGTGGTTGACTGGCGAAACCAGCTTTGATTATCTTATATTGCGATCGCATACTCTTCCATTGAACAGCCAATTAATATTGCTAGCACCGCTTTTAATTGGCGTATTTATTAAAATTCCTATTTTTCCTTTTCATACCTGGCTACCCGATGCCCACGTAGAAGCATCAACTCCGATTTCAGTATTGTTGGCAGGAGTACTTTTAAAGCTTGGCACATATGCACTATTGCGTTTTGGAATAGGTTTATTCTTAGATGGTTGGGTTTATCTTGCTCCTTGGTTAGCTTATTTAGCGGGTATTAGCGCCTTGTATGGAGCTTCCTGTGCGATCGCTCAAAAAGATATGAAAAAAGTGGTGGCATACTCTTCGATCGCTCACATGGCATATATCCTCTTGGCAGCAACCGCTACTACCCGTTTGAGCATGAGCGCGGCGGTATTTCAGATGGTAAGTCATGGATTAATTTCTGCTTTCCTTTTCCTGCTTGTCGGCATGGTTTACAAAAAAACTGGCTCACGGGATGTAGATGTCTTAAGAGGTTTACTAAACCCCGAAAAAGGACTGCCTGTGACTGGCGGGTTAATGATCCTAGGAGTGATGGCAAGCTCTGGTTTACCAGGAATGGTGGGCTTTATCTCAGAATTTCTAGTATTTAGAGGCAGTTTTCCTATCTTTCCCATTCCCACTCTTATGTGCTTAGTGGGAACAGGCTTAACGGCAGTTTACTTTTTATTGGTAATCAACAAAGTCTTTTTTGGTCGCCTTACGGTTGGGTTAGCAAATCTACCTCCCGTGCAGTGGAAAGAACACGCTCCTGCCTTTGTTTTACTCTTGCTAATTATTGCCTTTGGTATCAAGCCAGATTGGGTAACTCACTGGAGCGAAGTACAGGCTGTTGCTCTATTAACAGGCGGTTAAGCTTTGATCTTTAAAGCTCAATCAACCGATTTAAATAAAACAATTTATAAGATAGTTATGGTTAGTACTTCTGTTAAACGCTCTAAGTCTCGTTTAGTAGACGAGTATATTACTAGATTAGAAAAAGGAGATGCTTTGCTTGATGATTCTCCTCAAAATCTAGTGGAGGTTGTTGGTATTCTCAAAAGTTACGGTATAGTTCTTGATGCTTATTCTACTAATCTCTGCTATATCGCCAATACCCAATTTTTGAAGCTATTTCCCCTATTCAAATATTTTAATGGCGAGGTAAATACTAAGAAGGTTGCTAAGTTTCTTTGGCATAGGCGCATCAATTATGAGTACGCAGAATATTGTATGAAGTCTATGTTTTGGCACGGTGGCGGTGGTTTAGATACCTATCTTGATACTCCAGAATTTGCGACTCAAGCTAAAAAATTGATCGAAGCCTATCACAAATACAATCCCTTGATGCTAACTCTCCATAAAGCATTTAAAGACTTTTTGCCCGAACAAATGCGCCAGATGGCTTACTACAGTGGATTAGGGCAATTTTGGCGAGTAATGAGCGATCTTTTTCTGGAATTATCTGATAGCTACGATCGCGGTGAGATTAAATCCATTCTTGATGTGGTGAAATTTATTCTCGATGGCTTGGTTGCTAATGCCACTCAACCAATTACTTACACGGTAAAGCTTCACGATCGCGAATACGATCTTATCCCCAAATCGGCAGGACTAACTTTTTTAGCTGATACAGCCGTTCCTTATGTAGAGGCAATTTTCTTTAGAGGCACTCCTTTTCAAGGCACGGTATCCTACAATGCCCAAGCTTATGAAATTCCTTACGATCCTGGTATGTTCAACTATGGAGCATTATTTGCAGATCCTTTGCCCATTGGCGGTGCAGGAATTCCTCCTACTTTGCTGATGCAGGATATGAGGCATTTTTTACCTGACTATCTGCGTCAGATTTATCGCCAAAGCCCCCGTGGAGAAGGGGATATTAGAGTGCAAATCTGTCAGAGCTTCCAGAAATCAATGTTTTGTGTCACCACCGCTACAATCCAAGGGCTAGCACCTCATCCTTTGGATACGAAAGATCCAGAACAACAAATCGCCAATCGTCAATATCTCAAAAGATGGCTGAATCGCATCATAGAAACTCAACTTACTAAAGTAAACAAGGCAGTATCTCAGACCTAAGATCAATTTTTCTTTTTAAATACCTTTCTAATAAGCTACTCTTAAAATCTATTTCTCTTGACTAACAACAATCATTATGATTTGGTATTGGAATATCGACAAACCAACAAGTAGAGTGGGATAATTGCCCATAACTGTTTATAAGCAAAACATTAAAATATTTTAGAAGTTCGCTTTTTATAGTGTGAGCAGTTTTAAGTACACAAAAACATATAGCTTTAATAAATGACAAAGACAGCATGGGTATTTCCAGGACAAGGTTCTCAGTCAGTAGGAATGGGCGCAGATTTTCAAGATCTTCCAGGTGCAAAATATAAGTTTAAGATTGCAGAAAAAATATTAGGTTGGTCTGTATTAGATATTTGTCAGGGAGACGAATCTACCTTGGCTAGGACTCTTTATACTCAGCCATGCCTATACGTTATTGAATCAATCTTAGTAGATCTATTAGCGAAAAAAACTGGTCTACCTCAATTAGTTGCGGGTCATAGCCTTGGTGAATATGTGGCTTTATATGCAGCCAAGGTTTTTGATTTTGAATCGGGATTGAGATTAGTAAAAAAAAGAGCGGAATTGATGGACAATGCTGCTGGTGGAAAAATGGCTGCATTAATGAAGTTTGATCGTTCGCAATTAAATGCTGCTTTGGCTGAAACTGATAATGTTGTTCTGGCTAACGATAACAGCAAAGGACAAGTAGTCATATCTGGTACACCAGAAGCAGTGAAAAAAATTGTGGACAAGGTTAAAGCAAAACGGATAATGTCTTTAAATGTTTCTGGTGCTTTTCACTCCCCTTTAATGCAAGAGGCTTCAGCACAATTTATCACAGTATTAGATTCAGTTAGCTTCAACGATGCAGAAGTTCCTGTCATATCAAACGTTCAACCCACTCCTGCTTCTGGCAAGGAAGAATTAAAACAAAGATTAGCGCAACAAATGACTGGTTCAGTTCGCTGGCGAGAGATTATGCTGCAATTTACTCAGGCAGAGATTACCCATATTATTGAGGTTGGTCCAGGAAAAGCTTTACGAGGTTTGCTCAAGAGAACCTGTCGTGAAATAAATTTAAGAGGAGTTAATACATTAGAACAGCTATATACATTAGAACAATTTGATTCTAAAGGATTAGTTTTAAGTTCTTAAGGAAAGGTTTTTAATCGTCAGCTTCATGAGCTTTCAGTAATAAATAGCTAATATTAGCTATTTATTACTGAACATTATTTTCTCGACTCCATAATGCTAAACCGCCACCTTTTCCCCTGGCAGCAATTATATTTTTTTCAATTAAAAAATAGTGAAAAAACGCCTGTTGAGAGATCTTCTTATGATAGAATTGTGCTTTTTTTGTCGCCCCATTCCTAATATAGCCGTCATAAACTTTCCATCCAAAAACAGAAAAGGTCATAGCAATAAAATCAAAGACTAAAATATTATTTTTAATAAACTTTATAGGGCCTGTTAAAGATAAGCTAAAAAAAGCTAGACTGACAGAGTTGCGCACCCTTCCCGTATTTAAGGTTTCTCGATCGCCTTCATATTCAATTTTTATTTTAACTAGCTGAGGAATGTATTTTCCTGCACCTAAGACAATACCAGCTTTTTTTCTTGTTTTCTTTGTTCCAGTAACAAAGCGTAAATTCCACTCTCCAATTAAATTAGATAAAGAATAGTTTTCTTCGCCTTTTTTGGCTTTTTCAGCTTCTAATAAGCTTTTTACCACTAAGGATGGTGTGGGTAGATCTGAGCTTTTATTTGTTACATTAGCTGCGTCATGAAGCACTAATTTATTATTGAACATAGTTGTCCTTTTTCTTGAAAAACAAATCTAATCTTTTAATAGAGCATTTTTAGATAAAATCTTGCTATTGTTTTTAAAATAAAATATATTTATCCATATCAAATTTAAGCGGTCGTCGGTCATAAATATAGAATTTATTAATGTTTGTATTTACTCAAAAATATGTATACTTAAGCAACTTTGGGCTAATATATAATTATTTTAAACTGATAACAAAAAATATTAACTGTTCCTATAATACATTTATTTGTAAAATCTATAAGAAAAACGCAGTTTACTTATGTCTTTTGCTACAAAATTGTTCGACATACTTGGTTTAAAAAAAGAAAATAAACTTCCTTACTGGCTGCAAATAAGTACTAAAGTACCAAAGTGCGTTTACTATTTTGGTCCTTTCAATAGCCCTATAGAAGCAAAAGCGTCACAAGTTGGCTATATTGAGGATTTGATGGCAGAAAATGCTCAAGGAATACATATAGAACTTGAACAACGTCTACAACCCATAGAGCTAACTATCTGTGAAAACGAAATTTTTTAGGCTGATAATCATCTAGCACCGCTACGCGGAAGTAATATGAAATACTTAAATGTTTGCTACGAATGTTTAATTTAGGGACTTGGGGATTTGGGGACTTGAGGACTGGGGAAAGTAACAAGTATAGAGTAGCCAAGGGGTACCCCCCGCAGGGAGTAAAAAGTTTTCGGAAGTAGAGGCAAAATTGACTAGCTATTGGGACAGTTTAACTAGCTGCATATCTTTACTTGTTACTTGCGCGAACTGGAGTTCGCCGCCTTTGGGAAAGAAAGTCGAGATGCGAAACTCATCTGTTACTTGCTAAGAAGTGAATACGCTCCTCGTCACCCGATTCGTATCATCCTTTTTTGGAATTTATAAATTATCTTAACTTAAACTGAATTTAAAACAGTATAAATTTACTGTCAATTAGCCATAAAGCCCAGCCTGTAGCAGCCAGACACAAAATACCTGCAACCCCTGCTAATGGTTGCTGATTGATTCCTGTCAGCCAGTGGTTTTCATGACTATAAGTTAATAGTTGAGCTGAGTCTATGCAGATTAAACCCCAAATCCAACCTGCATGAAGCCCAACGGCAAGATAAATGTCATTATTATTGATTAGTCTTGCTCCGATTAAAATCATTCCCATCAGCCACAAGCCAGGAATTTGCGGTATTGTTGCTCTTCTTTCCCAAAGCAAGTGTAATAAGGCAAAAATAAGACTGGAAAATGTGGCTGCTAACCAATATGAGCCGTTAGTTGATAGAGTACTGTAAACATATCCGCGAAAAACTAATTCTTCACTCAAACTAATCAGTAAACTTAGAATGAGAATAGGTAGCAGTAAAGGCAGTAAGCTTTTGATGTTTTCTTTATGCCAACTGACAAAGTTAAAAGCCGACTCGAAGCTAAATACAATAGCTAAACTGATAATACTTACAATCAAGCCTAATAATATAGAAGCTAATATATAAGAATCTAAACTCAAGCCAAGATCGGCTAATAGCAAATTTTCTGCTTTAATTTTCCAGCCTAAAACTAGAGGAACAAAAGCATAAAGAGATAGTAGTAAGATGACTTTTTGTCTTGGTATTAGGGGTTGATTTGGCTGCCAGTTGATTAATCGAGATATAACAAAAGCGATCGGTAGCCAAAGAATTGCCCATGCTCCAAAAAAAGTTATTACGTTTAACCATGATGTATCAAACATCTTGCATATTCTAAATAGGAGTCGATCGCCCTCGTTTACGAAGACGATTACGATCGCTAAATTCGCTCAAAAAATTAGTTATCTGATGCTCCATTTTCTTCACCATCAATCTGCTTGAGGTGAATATGTTTATAACCTAATTTTATTTCAAACTTGTCTCCTTCCTGTAATCCCATTGCCTGAGTATAGGTAGATCCAATGACAATTTGACCGTTTTTGTGAACACTTACTCGATAAGTAGGTTCTCTTCCACGACCATCTTTTGCTCCTTCTGGATCTAGAGGAACTCCCTTAGCAGCAAGCACTGCATCATAAAAATCTGTTAGATTTACGCGCGTTTGTTTCTCTTTTGTAGTGGTAAAATATCCACATTTTTTAGCTGTTTCACGTCTTGGTAAATGGGATAGCTCTTTTACTTTTTGAAGTAAGGCTTTTCCTGTTAGCGGGGCTGTTGCCATTTCACTCATAATTAATTTAGGTTCTCTCCAAGTTTAGTCAAATTTAAATTGTTTCTTTTAAGTCATATTTGACATTATAAGAAATATACCGTTAATTTACTCTCTTGTCACAACTTTTTTTTGATAATTAGTTTTTTTTTGATAATGTTCTACAATTAATTTTCAGTTATTTAGTCTGATATTACAAATCATTGGTTTTACCATAAATTATATTATTGCTAAGTCTCCCTTTAAATATTAGTCATCAGTTGTTTTAAATAACAAGTATAAATCAAAATACCTGGGCATTAATCTTGACTTTCGCTGCTTAAAAATGTTATCAGCAAATCATAACGTCTTCAAATATTAATTATTGATGAATTGTCAGGAGTCAGATCTGGGAAAAACTATTTTAGTTACTGGTGCATCTAGCTCAGGAAAAAGCGAATTTGCCGAAATGCTAGCGACTAAAACTAACAAATCTGTTATTTATCTGGCTACGGCAAAAGTCGATCCAAACGATCGCGAATGGCAAGCCAAAATAATTAAGCATCAGCAGAGAAGACCGAAGGATTGGCAAACATTAGCAGCGTGTGAAGAATTATCATTATGTATTGAACAGGCTACTGAATCTGAATGTTTGCTGATTGATTCTCTAGGTACTTGGATCGCTAATTTTTTGGAACTAGAACAGATAGACTGGAAGAAAAGGTGCGATCGCCTTTTGAACAGCATCCAAAATACTCAAGCACACATCATCTTGGTAGGAGAAGAAACAGGATGGGGTATTGTCCCTGCTTATCCTTTGGGGAGGCTTTTTCGCGATCGCCTGGGATATTTATCTCGACAAGTGGGTAATGTGGTTGATACCACCTATCTTATTGCAGGAGGTCATGTGCTTAATTTAAGCGTGTTGGGAGAACCTTTAAGCAATTATAAAATCTAGCTGATAAATCTTGGCTGTTATTTTGTTTGCTCTTATGATTATAGATATATAACTTTTATAATTATAGATATATAAGACTACAGTTTATTTATGGCATCAGCAACGCAAGTTAGAACTTATCTCGCTCACTGGTTTCAATTGGGCAAAAAGCTAATCTGGCTTAACGGGGAAGCAGAATTATTACCCCAGCCAGTTATACGAGGCGAGGAATTTTCACCTCAGTTTGAAGACTGCTGGCAGAAAATAATGAGCGTCGATGGAAAAAACTGTTACTTAGAAGGAAGCAGCGAAACTATCAAAGATCTACTTTCTTCTAATTGGGATATAAACAATTGTGCTAGATGCAATATGCCTGTACCAGTTATTGAGATTGGTACTCAATCCTTAGACTGTGTATGTAGCGATCTGCAAAACTGGCCTAATACTGAACTACCAGCACCGCGATCGCCTGTTAGTAATTCTATACAGTTAAATAATATTAGATCTCGTTTGGACGCTAAGTAATCAATTATCAGTTATCAGTTATCGGCTACCACAGTCGAGCCAGTTTAAGGGTGCTGTACATTGAAAAGTAGTTTCCTGTTCAGAATAGAAATCTTATCAACAGTCGATGAGTCAAAATTACCACTTTTAAACTAGTAGCCTTTCTGTATTAACCAATTAACGTACTGCTATAAAACATTTTGCTCAACTATGACAGCCTGTCTTTTGACTGGGTTGATAACTTTTGGCTATGATCGCTGCGCAGTGAATCCAGAAACTACCCGTAAAGATAAATGGCTATTGGCGAACAAGAACATTCGAGCGAAAAAAGAAAAGGAAAAAGGCGGCTGATTAATATTGGTTATGCACCACACAATGGCATTATTACTATTGGCATCTCCCCTCATGGCATAATCTCGATTGGTGCCGTTCCTCACGGCTTCATTTCGATTGGACTTGTACCAATGGGTGTAGTTTCTGTTGGTTTGGTTTCGATGGGTTTGCTGAGTGTAGGAAGCGTTTCGATGGGTTTGCTGAGTTTTGGCAAAACTACTATGAGTATCGTACAGCCACATGAAGGACATAATATGATGATGCCTGGCGAAGATTCCGATTCAAAAATGAAAATGCCTGCATTAAAAGAAAATTAGGCGTTGTATTCTTCAAAAGCTTTCTATAAAATGATTAAAGTATTAAGCAATGTTTTTGCCTGTAATATTTAAAAGGGCTTTGACCGCGGAAGGCGGTGTACCGCTGACTATCGGACGTGGCGGAGTAATTGACTTGTCCACAATAAATTCAGCCTTGGTTCATGCTGTTTATTTACTGGCAATATGAGATGATAATAGTCTTTGCAACTTTTAAATACTTATAAAGCCGATCGATGGAATGTGCAATCATCAGCCGTGCAGGACAAGTACTGGCTAGGGGAAAATTAATTTTGAAAGAAGAGGATGGCAAAACACGCCTAAACTTGGAAACCAGAGGTGGCAAACTAATTGAGGGTGGATATGTTGGCGAGGATGGCGATTTGGGCGCAGCTAGTGAAGTACTATTTGAGAATTGCTTTGCTACCTGGCGTATGACAGGACTTACTCTAACTGTCACTATCAGTTCTTGATATGTAGATGAAAATTAAAGGTAGAAGTTGCGATAAAATACAAGTCGCCTAAACATTAGAGCAACATTTATGGGTAACACATTCGGACATCTATTTCGCATTACAACTTATGGTGAATCTCACGGCGGAGGTGTCGGTGTGGTTATTGATGGTTGTCCTCCATTGCTAGAAATTAGTGAAGCGGAAATACAGGTAGATTTAGATCGTCGAAGACCTGGACAAAGTAAAATTACAACGCCTAGAAAAGAAAGTGATACCTGTGAAATAATATCAGGGGTGTTTGAAGGTAAGACTACAGGAACACCAATATCGATCCTGGTGCGGAATAAAGATGCGCGATCGCAAGACTATAATGAAATGGCGGTAAAATATCGTCCTTCCCATGCAGATGCTACCTATGATGCTAAGTATGGCATCCGTAACTATCAAGGTGGTGGGCGTTCTTCAGCCAGAGAAACCATTGGTCGAGTTGCAGCAGGTGCGATCGCTAAAAAGATTCTCCAGCAGGTTGCAGGAGTAGAAATTGTCGCCTATGTTAAGCGCATTAAAGACATAGAGGCCGAAGTAGATAGCAACACCGTAACTTTAGAACAGGTAGAAAGTAATATTGTTCGTTGTCCTAATGCAGAGTGCGCACAGACGATGATCGAGCGCATTGATATAGCCAGAAAAGAGCAAGATTCTTTGGGTGGGGTAGTAGAATGTGTAGCGCGTTATGTACCCAAAGGTTTAGGCGATCCTGTCTTCGATAAACTAGAGGCGGATTTAGCCAAAGGCGTTATGTCTCTTCCTGCTACCAAAGGATTTGAAATTGGTTCGGGTTTTGCAGGCACAAACATGACGGGAAGTGAACATAATGATGAGTTTTATATCGACGAAAATGGTGAAACTCGTACCGTTTCCAATCGTTCTGGAGGAGTTCAAGGAGGCATCTCTAACGGCGAAAATATAGTGATTAGAGTAGCTTTTAAACCGACTGCAACTATTGGTAAAGAACAAAAAACAGTTACCAAAGGTGGTGAAGAAACCCTCTTGGCAGCTAAAGGAAGACACGATCCTTGCGTGTTACCTAGAGCAGTACCGATGGTAGAGGCGATGGTAGCTTTAGTATTGTGCGATCGCCTTTTATCTAATCAGGCGCAGTGCAAAATTTTGACTTCTAATTAAGCAGAATAAAAATTAAAATAACAAGTAGCAAGCTTGAAAATAAATCTAATGCTTAACATGGATCGAATTACTTTTAACTCTAAAATTATGGCTGGTCAAGCTTGTATTAGGGGGATGCGTATTCCTGTATCCTTAATTCTAAATTTGTTGGCAAACGGGAAAAGCACTGAGGAAATTATTGCGGATTATCCCTATTTAGAAGCTGAGGATGTTCAGCAATCTTTAGCTTATGGAGCGTGGTTATCCAGAGAACAGTACTATCCTAAAACTAACATAGCAGGATGAAATTTCTTGCTGACATGGGGATTTCTCCTCAAACTGTCGCTAAGTTGAGAAAAAAGGGTTTCGACGCGGTTCATTTATCTGAAGAAGGTTTAGAAAAACTTGAAGACCAAGATGCTGTAACTAAAGCTAAATATGAAAAACGAATTGTTTTAACCGTTGATTTAGATTTCGGTTACCTGCTAGCTATCAGTGGCGCAATATTACCAAGTGTAATTTTGTTTCGTTTAGGTAATGAAAGCCGAGAAGTAATAGAAGAATATTTAGGGGATATATTGACTCAATGTAGTAGCGAATTAAAAGCTGGAGCAATTATTTCGGTGAGAAATGATGGTTTTAGAGTCAGATTATTACCTATTAAGTAAAATCAAGTCAATCATAAAGCGATCGCTTAAATACTTACTAACTGATGTTACGCACTCACTTTTTCTTGAGGGGTTGAAGTACCAAGTAGCAAGGAGCAGATAGCAAAAAGATGAATATTTGTTACTTGCTATTTGCTATCTGTTACTTATGCCAATAGCTTAGTTTTTTATTTTACTGCGTAACGTCAGTTACTAATTAGTTACGCTGCCTACTGCACCTTTAAGGGCAGCAATACCTTGTTCTACACTAGCCCAAAGACCCATATCAGGTTCTTGTCCAGCTAGTTCCCTTGTGCCAACAAAATAAAGCACACCTTTGAGTACTTCTTGATGAGCGCGATTTTCAAAGTTAACTTTATTTAACGGTTCTACCGCCTCTTGTAGTTCATCATCCAAAGACTGAGCAACTTTATGTATTACTAAACCAGTCATCGTTTGCTGGTGTTTTAACAATTCAAACTGGAAGAACTTATCATATGTTGTTAGTTCAGACCCATCCATCATCTGACCGACTTTTTCGGCGTGTTTTTGCGTAATATCGCGAGATTCTGCGGTACTACCAACTTGAGCAATAGCTTTTTCAATCGAGCTTAAATTATCGCGATCGCTTTTCAAGATTTTTTCTAATCGTTCGCGGATAGTACTATCATCTGTAGCTGCCATTAGCTTTTGAGCGCAATCAATAAGAACGTTTTGAAATAGTTTAAGGTCTGCAAGTTTTGTTTCTAGATTTGTTTTATCAGTCATGGTTTTATAAATATTAATGTTGTTAGCTCTTGCAAGAACGAGAAATCTCTTATTTCATAATCTCGTGAGATCTTAAAATTACCCTCCGTCTTTCGAGAGATTCATCCAAAAACTTCTATTTTCAGTTAAACCCAGCGTTCGGCATAAATAGGTAACTGATGTTACGCACTAATCGATCTTAGGGACTTAGGGACTTGAGGAGTTGGGGAAGTAACAAGTATAGAGTAGCCAAGGGGTACCCCCCGCAGGGAGTAAAAAGTTTTCGGAAGTAAAGGCAAAATTAACTAGCTATTGGGACAGTTTAACTAGCTGCATATCTTTACTTGTTACTTGCGCGAACTGGAGTTCGCCGCCTTTGGGAAGGAAAGTCGAGATGCGAAACGCATCTGTTACTTACTACTTGTGAATACGCTCCTCGTCACAGCAGTTAGATTAAATGCGTAACATCAGTAGGTAAAATTAATTAGAGGGAATTGCCAATATTTAGATCGTGACGCGAGTAGAGGCGAATCGCTTCTACTATGCAAGAGGAAGACAGAAACAAAAAGTACTGCCTTTGCCCACTTCGCTTTCTACTTCAATATTACCCCCCTGTAATTCTACTAAGCGACGAGCGATCGCTAGACCAATACCTGTTCCGCCTGAATGACTAGCGCGAGAGGGATCGGCACGCCAAAAGCGTTCAAATACGTAGGGTAAATCTTTTGAAGCAATACCCACTCCTGTATCAATCACCGAAATCCACACATAACGGTTTATTTTTTCTGCCTTGACAACAATTGAGCCTGTTTCTGTATAGCGAACGGCATTGCCTAATAAGTTGACTAAAATTTGTTCAGTGCGATCGCGATCGGCTAAAACATTAGGTATGTCTCTAGCACAATCTAGCTTTAGAGTTGGTCCTTCTTCTAATAACTGATCGGCAAAACGCTCTACTAAAGAAGCAATTAATGGGAGCAAACTAATGGATTGAGAGTCAATCGATAGATAACCTGCTTCTGCTTTTGAAAGCTCCTGTAAATCGTGAATTAATCTTTCTAAACGCCTAGTTTCCCTAATTAAACGTAAATAAAGTTCTGGAGTACCCTCGATTGTGCCATCGGCTAATTCTTCTAAATAACCCCGCATAACAGTCAAGGGAGTACGTAGTTCATGGGTTAAATCGCCGATCAGTTCTCGTCTTCTCTGTTCTACATCCCCTAAGCTACTTGCCATAGAGTTAAAGCTGAGGCTTAGTTGGTTTAATTCAGGTATGGAACTTTCAGGGACTCTTTCGGCTAAATCTCCGGCTGCAAATTTTTGACTAATCTGCTTCATTTGCTTTACAGGCTGAGTAATGCGCTTAGAAAATATGTAACTTACTCCCCCAGCAGCACTTGTACCGACAATCATCGATAAAATAGCACTACGATTCCAGGCGTTTTGAAATCCTTCCACTAAATAGGTGCGAGCCGAACGAACGGTAAATATTCCTCTTTTTTCCAGTTGCTCTAAGCGTACAACAAACATTCTGGGAGAAGAAACTTTAGCAATAATAATAAAGCTACCTAATCCCACCATCATTACCAATAAATGAGAAATAAATAAACGGGTACCTAAACTCAATTTGGGCATTGCTATCTAGTTTGGTTATGTTGCTTTATTCATGATCGCTCATTCTTGATTTCGCACTAGACATTCAAAATAAAAAATAACGCTGTGCCATTGGTAAAACTGATGCAGGTTCGCAGGTTAATAGTTCGCCATCTGCTTTTACCTCATAGGTTTCGGGATTTACTTCTATTTCGGGGGTAGCTTCATTAAGTTTCATGTCTGCTTTAGAGATCTTGCGGGTATTGCTAACAGCTACGGCTGGAGTTTTCAAACTAATTTGTTCGGGTATATCTGCATCCAGTGCAGCTTGAGAAACAAAGGTTAGGGAAGTAGCAGCAGTTGCCCCACCAAAGCTTCCAAACATGGGACGCATATATACGGGTTGGGGAGTGGGAATACTCGCATTGGGATCGCCCATCTGCGCCCAAGCGATCGCGCCACCTTTAATTACAATTTGCGGTTTAATCCCAAACATAGCTGGTTTCCAGAGACAAATATCTGCCAGCTTACCCTCTTCAAGAGAACCGACATGATTGGCGATGCCGTGCATAATTGCAGGATTGATTGTATATTTAGCAATGTAGCGTTTAGCGCGGAAATTATCGGCTACTTCCTCTGTGGGGGAAGATAAAACACCTCGTTGTACTTTCATTTTGTGTGCCGTTTGCCAGGTACGAATAATGGTTTCTCCGACTCTACCCATTGCTTGAGAATCAGAGGCGATCGCGCTAAATGCACCCAAATCGTGCAGAATATCTTCGGCTGCGATCGTTTCTTTACGTATTCTTGATTCGGCAAATGCCACATCTTCGGGAATACTTTTATCGAGGTGGTGACACACCATCAACATATCTAGATGTTCTTCCAAGGTGTTGACGGTAAAGGGACGAGTAGGATTGGTCGAAGAAGGTAAAACATTATTAAGGGCGCAGACTTTAATAATATCTGGGGCGTGTCCCCCTCCTGCACCTTCGGTATGGTAAGTATGAATAACTCGATCTTTAAATGCAGCGATGGTATTTTCGACAAAACCCGCTTCGTTAAGGGTGTCGGTATGAATCGCTACCTGGACATCATATTCATCTGCCACCCCCAAACAAGTATTGATCGCAGCGGGAGTTGTTCCCCAGTCTTCGTGGAGTTTTAATCCCATTGCACCTGCTTTAACTTGTTCTGCTAACCCTTCTGGTTTAGCACTGTTTCCTTTACCTAAAAAGCCCAAATTCATCGGGAAAGCATCAGCAGCCTGTAGCATCATCCAGATATTCCACGCGCCAGGAGTACAGGTGGTAGCATTAGTCCCTGTAGCGGGTCCCGTACCGCCACCGATCATTGTGGTTATACCAGAGGCGATCGCCGTTTCGATTTGTTGGGGACAGATAAAGTGAATGTGGCTATCTATACCCCCTGCCGTAACAATATGTCCTTCTCCTGCAACCACTTCGGTAGCCGAACCAATAATAATATCAACCTCATCTTGAATATAGGGATTACCCGCTTTGCCAATTTTATGTATTTTGCCGTCTTTAATGCCAATGTCGGCTTTAACAATACCCCACCAGTCAAGAATTAGGGCGTTAGTAATTACCATATCTACCGCACCATCTTCACGGGAAATTGGCGATTGCCCCATACCGTCGCGGATTACTTTACCACCACCAAACTTAACTTCGTCGCCGTAGGTAGTGTAATCTCGTTCTACTTCGATAAATAATTCTGTATCTGCCAGTCTAACGCGATCGCCTACTGTGGGTCCAAAGGTATCGGCATAAGCCCGTCGATCCATACGATAACTCATAGTTTTAAGTTCTAATTTCTAATTGTGTATTGATTAATTAGCAAATAATCTTTGAGCTAATTTTGAATGCTGCATTTGAGCGATGTCGATCGACGGAGTACAAGACCACATTTGCTCTAGCTTCATCGATGCAGCAGTTGACCAGACTGCCTCAATATCTGGTGCTAGCTGAAGCAAAACTTGCTGTGTTTGGATGTGTCCTACAAGACTCAAACGAATAGCTGCGCTCAAGATGCTGGTAACAAAACCATGCAAAAAAGCCAATACCGCATCTCGTTCGCTCAAAGAGGCGATCGCCGCGATCGCGCCAAACACAACTGGATGCAAACAGTGTATTTTCCCCGTAGCAGCCTCTCTATTGAGGATTTCTAATCGTTTATCTTGCCAAGTAGAACTAGCCACCATTAGCAAAGCCCGTCCGCTTTGACGCTGAGTTTCTCTATTTTTGGCAATCGCAGTTTGCACGAATAGTTGCCTATCGGCTTGTCTTACTGCCTCCATGTTGCCGTCTTTACTCCCGCGATGACCGTAAATGAGTGCTACTATATCAGTCATTCCTACCTTGTTACGTAACAATAGCTGCAAAAAAATCTGCAATTCTTGTACCGACTGAATTTTGCCAGTTTGAACTAAAGTTTCTAGTCCGTGAGAGAGTGTAAAAGAACCCGTTGGGAAAAAAGAATCAGATAACTGCATCAAAGCAAGTTGTTGGGAGATCTGAGATTGAATCATTGGCTGTGATGGCGATGGGTATGGTGGGAAAAATTGAGATGTTGTTGAGGCGATCGCGATTCATAATTTATTCTCAAGCCAGGAATTTGAAAATCTTTAATGATTGCTTCAATTACGGCTGGATCTACTACTGGTTGAAGATAGATTTTGTTCTTTGCGATTGTGATTGGCCAGTGATGATTGCCTAAAACGTGACCTAGATGCACCAGTTTTATAGCGCAATCTGCTACAGGTTCGGTAAAACTGAGTATCATCAATCTTTGCTCTTGCAGATGAATCAGCAATAAATTACCAGATTCAGTGACAAATACATCTTCTTGACGCAGCGACCAATCTCGACTTTTAATAATACCTACAGTTATACCAGAGGTAGATTGAGCCTGAATTCTGCCTTTTGGGCTATCGGTTTGACTCAGATATACTTCCAAACACTGATTTAGATCGCGAACCGATTTCACCCTTTGGGCTAGGTTAGTATCTTCTGTGAGATTACCTAAATAAGTTTGTGCTATTTCGGTAGTTTTATTTATCATTTATTACTTAGGAATATAAGGTAAGCTAGAGCGATCGCCTGAATAGCGAACACAGTTTAAAGCATATTTAATGTACTTTTTGATGACTTGAGTTTTACTAGCCAAAGCGCGAACCAGTAAACCT
Organism: Waterburya sp.; assembly: GCA_965218345.1. GTDB lineage: Bacteria > Cyanobacteriota > Cyanobacteriia > Cyanobacteriales > Xenococcaceae > Waterburya. The sequence continues at coordinate 158,638 of CBDCKS010000002.1, read as the reverse complement.
TTATTTTCAGGTAAGACAGAACTAGCTACAATCAAGTCGGGATTAGCGGCTTCGAGATCTTCAAGATTTTTACTCAGTAGCTCAAGATCTGTGTGTGGTTGGACTATGATTAAATTAGCCAGTACGGGCTTAGAGGCAAATAGATCGCTATGCTTAAAAAGATTATGCTTTCCTTCTAAGTGGATAGTATCTCTAAACCATAGTTTTCCTACGGCAGTGGTAATCTCTAAACGGCTGAAATAGTAGCGGAATTGATAACACTCTCCTCTAGCTAGCCGTCCTGGAAGAACAATCTCGCTCCAAAAAAGTTCTGCGCCCTCATGAAGTTGAATGCGAGTAGTTTGTTCCAATGCAGCATCGGCAAACAAAATTAGTGGTTCTGGTACGAACTCTAAACTCGCTCCCGCTTCCACTGCCATGTTTAAGTCAACTGTCGCCTTCGTACCCTTTATGGGCATAGGGTGAACTTTAGTAGCAGCCTGATCGGTAAGATAGAGACTAGCCCCCGCTTCTAGCTGTAAAGATAAACCCAAGTTATCTCCAGCCAGTAACCCAGGCGATGTGTTGGTAATATAAAGATAAGCGCGTTGCTTTTCAGCAGCATCCAAACGAAATACACCAGACAAACGCCAAGGATAAGTCGTATACTGATGAGTAACTACAGTTTTACCTAGGCGATCGCATTTCAGTCTTATTTCTAAATTATCTCTCCCCATCTTTTTATTAGTTGGCAATACTTATTACCGACGATGGGCTACGAAATAGCACCGCCTCTTCAATAAAACCAATTACCTCATCCAATCCCTCGCCAGTTTTACAATTGGTATATGCGATCGCTTTACCTCGGCGGTGTACTGGGGCTTGCTGGCGAATTAAATTCAAGTCTGCACCTACATAAGGGGCAATATCAATTTTATTAATTACCACTAAGTCAGCCTGAACGAAACCAGGGCCATTCTTACGCGGAATATCATCTCCAGCCCCTACATCAATTACAAAAATATAAGCATCTACTAAATCGTAGCTAAAGGTAGAGGCAAGATTATCGCCCCCACTCTCAATCAGAATCAAATCCAAATTAGGATAGAGTATTTCCAAATCCTGCACTGCTAAAAGATTCATGGTGGGGTCTTCTCTGATCGCCGTATGGGGACAGCTACCAGTTTCTACGCCGATTATGCGATCGCTTGGTAAAATTCCTCCGCTTTTGAGACGGTCTGCATCTTCAGTGGTTAGCAAGTCGTTGGTGACGATCGCTACTTCGATGCCTTGCTTCTTTAACAGGGGAACAATACTCTCTACTAAAGCAGTTTTACCACTACCTACAGGACCACCTATTCCCAGTCTTGCTGCTGTTGGCATAGTTTAATCTCCCAATTTCGATTTTTGTTTAATCTAATTTTTGCTCGACTAAGGCATTAAAACCGTATATTTCCCGACTACCTGCAATCGCTACCAACTCGACTTCTTTTTCATCCCCTGGTTCAAATCTCACCGCCGTACCTGCGGGAATATTTAAACGCATCCCTTTAGTTGGTTCGCGATCGAATTGCAAAGCTTCATTTACTTCATAAAAATGAAAATGGGAACCTATTTGAATCGGGCGATCGCCTGTATTGGCTACCTGAACCTGCATTGTTTCTCGTCCTGCGTTTAATTCGATTTCCCCTGATTGGGTAATTATTTCTCCTGGAATCATAAGTATCGCTGTTAGTTGAACGTTTAAAATAGTCAATAATACTGTTCGAGCTATTAGCTATCGGCTATCAGCTTTCTCATTTATTGTGTTTATGTTGCAAGGCAGAAATTTTAGTAATTGATAATTGTTCATTGATAATTGTTCATTGAATCGGATTGTGTACCGTCACCAATTTAGTACCATCAGGAAAGGTTGCTTCTACCTGCACTTCGTCAACCATTTCTGGTATTCCTTCCATTACTTCGTCCTGTTTTAAAAGAGTTTTACCGTAACTCATCAATTCAGCCACCGCCCTACCTTCTCTAGCACCTTCTAAAATAGCAGCAGAAATGTACGCTACTGCTTCGGGATAATTTAGTTTAAGCCCCTTTTCCTTACGCTGTTGAGCAAGTAAACCAGCCGTAAAAATCATTAGTTTGTCTTTTTCTTGTGGCGATAATTGCATAGATATTTTATATTTAACAATTGATTGCCATAGTAGCAGAGGGCAGACAACAAAAAAGCTTTTATTTATACAGACAAATCGAGTGACTAAAGCCATCTCGAAGGGAAAGGCGATCGCGCTCTTTCATGTCAGCAATAACAACTCAATAAACTGATTCCAAGTAAACGAGTTGCTATTGGTTCGCTGTTGTAATAAATCAATTTCTTCTCTTGTCAAGGGTGATTCGCTAACGCTAGTCATAGCAACGTTCATTTCCTCAACACTAATAAGATCGTTCTCATCAGCATCAATTGGCACAAAGTAAGTTGTAAATGCATCATATTCTATCATCAGGCGTTGATGTCTGAGGATTAATTCCCCAAACTCTTCAAAATCAATCGTGCCACTATTATCTCTGTCCATACAGTTAAAGAGATACATTAACTCATCATCAGAGGTAATTTGTTCTGCCCCAACCAAATAACTTGTCAATTCTTGAGTTGATAACTCGCCGTTACGATCTGTATCGACCGCATCAAACACATAGCGTATATCCCCTCTGATTGAGTCAGAAGCTTTATTAAACAGTAAAGTGTGACTTTGACCGCTGGTTGCTGCTTCTAGTTGACGGCGAAAGTTGGAAATTATCTTTTTAGCGATTAAATAGCGATATCTATGTTCCTCTGGAGAGGTAATGGCATATAGTGCCACTGGCACGAGAGAAGACAAAGACCGCCTTAACAAGGCAAAGAAGGCGATGGTGGCAACACAAAAAGGTAAGGTTAAAACTGGCAGTCCGAAAGGTTCTGTGAAAATGAATGCCAGCACGGGAACGACAAGGGCTGAGAAGAAGGCACAGACCGCACCGACCAGAAAACTCCGCAGAGTGGGAGCGTAAAAAATGCCTCCAATTGCCATGGCTGAGAGAACGGAATTGTAGCCCCACAACCCCGCATAAAGATCTTCGGGAACAATTCCCAGAATCAAACCAGCTACAACGCCCAAAAATCCTCCTACCAAACCGACAATCCCCCCAAGGGGAGTGCAAATAGCTACTGCCAGCAAGACTAAAGTTCCCGCAATCAATTTATCTGCTAGAAAAACTTGCCCAAAACCAATAGGCAAAGCAGCTAACAGTCTTGTTAGGTTGAGGGTAGGAGGAGGAGTTGCAGCTATAGCTGTTTTTCCCAGTTCAAACAGGGGTTGCGGAATCAACATCACTAAACTTAAAAACACCAAGGTGGCGATGTTAAACGGCAAAGTTAAGGGAGGACATCTAAAGGTAGTAGCCCACCAGACACCGAAAGTCTTCATCATAACTGTGGTTAGGGCAGAGAAAATAATAACGGCGATCGCCCACCAGATATTCCAGCCTCCATTGCCCGAAAGTCCAAAAGTAGCTAATGCTGCCCCTACTAAAGTACCGTTGTAGCCAAAAATACCACCGCGAATCGTGTCTCGGTCTAACTTCAAAGCGACCGCGCTCAGAGTCGAACTTACTACTGCCACTAGACTCATTAGTCCGATCCAAGGGGACTGAATAAACAAAGCTAGCAAAATTAACAAGCCACTTAGGGGATTGTTAACAAAAATAACTTGCCCAACACCTCGTAGATTATAGTTAATAAAATCCAAACTCGGTTGATTTGCCCAACGTTGATTCAGCCAAGGCATTGTTCCGAGTCCAGACCAAATTGGCAAGCGATCGGTTGTGTACTTTGCGGGTACGGCAATTCGAGATATAATTTCTTGTAACGATAATTGGTTTTTCATGTTATCAAGAGATTGTTGGTAAATTAAGTATTTGACTTACAAAATAGACAGGAAAGGCTTTTTAGATAAATTTCTACCGAGAAGTCACACCCATACATAGCGATCGCAAAACGATAAAATCAGCTTTAGAGGATTAATAAAAATTTTGCTTGAATCTTTTTAATGGTTGCAAATGCTAAATAACTTCCCTGCCTTACATCTAAGTGTGTTGTTGCCTCGTCAACTTTTGGGGTAGCACCTGAATTATTTTTATACAAACACTACTTTGTCGTAGCAAAACTTGTCTGGTAAATAAAATACATTTTGGGGTCTTGCCAGCTTTTGACGAGTGCGACACATTCCCTTCTTTCTGATTGAATATTGAATAATATGATTAGAGATTGAAACCTAAAAAGTAATGAATATCTTTAAAAAAAGCTGTATCTTTTGTCTGAGCATTTTATTAATCTGTTTTAGTTGGTCAATTCCTGTTGAGGGAGCAGTACTGAGCAATAAAAAATTGACGATTTCAGTAGGCAATGAACAGTCTTGGACTGGCAGAAATGGAACAGGAAACCTTAGCTATTATGGATGCGATCAAAAGTGTAACTGTATTTATTTGACTGGAGGCAAAATTACCTGTCGCGATGGAATATGTGAGACTGGTTGGCAAAATAAAAATTTTACTTATGTTTTGTCTTCTCCTATCACCTCAACAGATGATTCTAGTCAAACCCCTTCTACTTTAAAGATTTTATCTAATTCTAAAATTATTTCCAAAAGCGAACTATATCCCAAAGCTTTTGATAATCTTGATTCTGGAAATTAATTAGGTATTGCCGATCGCCAATAAAGTATATATGAATATTGAAATTATAAAACTCCATCCAGCAGCCATCATTCCTAGCTATAGTCATCCTGGGGATGCAGGATTAGATCTCTTCTCTATTGAAAAAGTAGAAATATTACCAGGAGAAGCTCAATTAATTAATACAGGAATTGCGATCGCCTTACCCCCCAATACTGAAGCACAAATACGTCCTCGTAGTGGATTAGCACTCAGACATTCAATTACGGTCTTAAATTCTCCTGGCACAATTGATGCAGGGTATAGAGGAGAAATTGGCATTGTTTTGATTAATCATGGAAAAAATAGATTTAAAGTAGTTCCAGGTATGAAAGTCGCACAAATGGTCGTTTCTTCATTTATCCAAGCAAAATTAATGATAGCTAATGACCTAAACGTGACTACCAGAGGCGATAATGGTTTTGGCTCAACTGGAGGAATGGAATAATAAAATATATTCACTGTTGAAAAATTTATTTATGCTTGTCTACCCTAAATGGTGCAAAAAGGCTTACATTGCATATAAACAACTAACAAAGCTTATTTAAAAGTTTTTTTCTTAGTATTTGTATTGCAACTGCCAAAGGTAAAAAAAGATATATAGTGAAGTTTTTCTGCTATTTTTTGTAATTCTTAAAAAATAATTAAGATCAAGCTGAAAACTATATCTAGGGATTTATAACGTAGGAGAGATGCCTGATAAAAAGTATCTTTATAAAATGGGCTTGTTAACACAAACTATACTTTTTGATTAAAAAAATAACTCCACGGTTATGTTACCCAAAAATAGAGGAAAAGTTGCTCTGGTTTCTGTTCATGGGGATCCCGCCATAGACATTGGCAAAGAAGAAGCTGGCGGACAAAATGTTTACGTTAGAGAAGTAGGAGAAGCCTTAGCTCGTCAGGGTTGGCAGGTAGATATGTTCACTCGTCGCAGCGATGAGTCTCAGGCAGAAATTGTCGACCATAGTCCTAATTGTCGTACGATACGTTTAACGGCAGGACCTCAAAAATTTGTACCCAGACAAAAAATATTTAATTATTTACCTGAATTTGTAGCTGCCTTTTTTGATTTTCAGCATCAGCATCAAACTATTTATCCCCTTATTCACACTAACTATTGGCTCTCAGCCTGGGTGGGAATGGAGATTAAAAAACTTCAAACCGTCAGACATTTGCACACATACCATTCTTTGGGAGCAGTAAAATATCGCTCAATTAATACCATCCCTTTAATTGCTAAGACTCGTCTGCGCGTTGAAAAGCAATGTTTAGAGACAGCAGATACGATCATTGCTACTTCTCCCCAGGAACAAGAACATATGGAAACATTAGTATCTCAACAAGGTAACATCACAGTTATTCCTTGTGGCACTAACATAGACTGCTTTGGTAGTATCGATCGCGAGAGTGGCAGAGCTAAACTTGGCATCAACCCAGACGATAAAGTGGTAATGTATGTAGGACGCTTTGACCAGCGCAAAGGCGTAGAAACTTTAGTTAGAGCAGTTGCCAAAGATGAGGTTAAACGCCATGAAAATCTTAAGTTAACGATCGTTGGCGGTTTTACTCCAGGAGAAAGAGATGGTCTGGAAAAAGAGCGTATTGCCAATATCGTTCATGAATTGGGCATTGAAGACATAACTACATTTGTTGGTCGAGTTCAACATGAGGACTTAGCAGCTTATTATGCTGCTGCGGATATTTGCGTTGTTCCTAGTCATTACGAACCTTTCGGCTTGGTAGCCATTGAAGCTATGGCTTCGCGGACTCCTGTAGTTGCTTCAAAGGTAGGTGGCTTGAAGTTTTCTGTAGCTGATGAAGTTACTGGATTACTCGTACCTCCCCAAGATGAAGCAGCATTTGCTCAAGCGATCGACTCTATTCTTGCTAATCCTCAATGGCATAAACAATTAGGAACTAATGCCAGAGAAAGAGTTGAAGCTAAATTTAGTTGGGATGGTGTTGCTAACCAGTTGGATCGACAATACCTATCGGAATTGAATAAGCTATACGAAGGATTAGGATTATTCAATCCCGCAGTGTAGTTCAATTTATCAACGTATTTATAAGCTATGAGATATCACATATTATTTCTTTAAAGCTGTATCAGGGGAACATTTGCTGCTTGCAGACATATCAACTTAAGTAAACTCAATTCTGCTTTAGTCGATATTCTGCAAGCAGCAAACGGCGCACAGGGCGAACGCATTCGCCCTTGCATACCGCTCAATCGTTACCACGTTTTACGTTTTGGAACTGCCGATAATTTGGGGCAAGGGAACAGCAGCAGATGGCACAAAATACGATGCTTCCAAAGTAAGTAGGTAGGACAAATTAATTAGAAGATAGTCTCGTTACTTAAGTAACGAGTAACGAAAATAGATCGTAATATCTTGCTTACGCCTGTTTTACATTTAATTTCACCCACCCACTTAGCTTGAACCAAAAAGACTACAAAATTAGCATCAACACAGATTACTTTCTGAGTCATTACGCTTCTTTTTCAGGAAAACAAGCTTGCATAAGCATAAGTTATTAATCTCGCTCTTCTCGGATTTGATAAATAATTTCAGTGTTAGAAAAAACTATCGTAGTCAACACAATAGCAACTTTACGCGATCGCCTAGAAAGAGAAGCAATTAGAGAAGATAACCTGTTTCATAGTTTTCGAGAGTTTAATGTGGGCGAAAGAGCCAGCGTGAATTTTGCTAATCCCGCAGGTGTTAGGAATTTGGTCAAAGACCGAAGACAAACATCACTTGATATTAAAGCTACCCAAAGGTTTTAAGGCGTTGCTGAATCAAGGTATGATTTTTAAACATTGTTATGTTGTATTAAATTAAAGAGCTAAGAGCTACGAACAGAAACACTTTGTGCGTCATACTTCAAATCAGCAACGCCTAGCCTAATTGTCTTGCCTAAAAGTAACGTTAATTAATATCAACTATAGCAATCCTAGATGATAGTAGAGAAAGCATCATAGCTATTCAAATTGGGTAGAGTGAACAATCGGTGCTTGATAAACAGCTCAAAGAGTTTCTTGGTAAATTTGAAAGACCGACAGCGTAGATGAAGTTGCTGTAGCAGTTGTTTTGCCTGTCCCCAAACGTTTTCAATCGGGTTTTCTTGTGGTGCATAAGGAGCAACCTCGGCAGTCGCTACAACGGGCGGAACACCCGCAACGCGCTGCCTCGCAAATCGAAGACAGTGAATCTGCCAATCGTCACCTTGATTAACTTGAGCAAGAAAGTCACGAAATTCTTGAGAGCGATGATAACTGGCTCCGTCCCAGACTAGAACCAACTTCACACCTGGGTTTTGCGCTTGTATCTGTTGGACAAACTCGATAGTCGAGGTGCTGTTGGCTGTCGAACAAGAACTCAAAAACATTTCACCACTGATACAGTCTAAGGCACCATAATAGGTTTGACTAGCTCGATAATTATTCATCTCAACTTCTCTTCTGTTTAGAAAAAGAAGTCATTCAGCCAGAAATGTATCGCTCTCAGGTCGAAATTGCTACTGTGGTATGTCAATTTTTATCCCAAGCGCGCCAAGAGTTAACTCGCTGTCGCCAAGCTGTAATAGATGCTGCGGATGTCTCAGGTAAAGCGATCGCTGCTGCGGGGACTCATCCTTTTTCTGACTGGCGCGAACAAGAAATCACTCCCAAGACTCGCTATCAAAATTTAGAAGCAGAATATAAGCAGCTTATCCGTGAATTGATTATTTTTGGTAATCATGTTCACATTGGCTTGAGCGATCGGGCGATCGCCTTGCAGGTAATTAATCGCGTTCGTATCTGGCTACCTATACTGCTGGCACTTTCTGCTAATTCTCCTTTTTGGTTGGGTCAAACAACAGGCTATGCTAGCTATCGTACCGAAATGTGGACTCGACTACCCATGACGGGACAACCACCGATCTTTTCAGACGAGAAAGAATATCAAACCGTAGTTGAGGATTTAATCTCTGTCGGTGTAATTAGAGATGCGACTAACATCTACTGGGATATTCGTTTATCAGAGAAGTTTCCGACTATCGAATTTCACGTTACCGATATTTGCATGACGGTAGAGGAAGCCATAACTATTACTGGTTTAGTCCGCGCTTTGGTTTGGACTGGTTATCAAGAAGTAGTTAATGACCTCCCTTTAAATCCTGTACGTTCAGAAATATTAAAGGCTGCTCAATGGAATGCAGCGCGCTATGGTTTAACAGGTAATTTAATTGATGTTGTTGATAAATCTCAAGTTCCAGCTAAAGACTTAGTTATTCAGTTTTTAGGTTATTTGCGTCCAGCTTTAGAAAAGTTTGGCGATTGGGAGACTATTTCTACTTCAGTACACAAGATACTTGAAGAAGGAAATGGCGCACAGCGACAGCTAGAGGTATATGAGAAAAACAACAGCTTTGAAGACGTGGTTGACTATATTATTGAGCAAACCAAAACATTTGACTAATTGAATACAAAGCTTAATGCAATTAGTTTAATTAGGTAACTGTCGTAAATTGAAACTAAATCTTTTAATTTAAATTATACATTGCTTTTCGATCTCTCAATTCAAAAGGTATATACTTAAAATATATATTTGTTTTTCAATTATCATGGAAACCGCTAAACTATTCCAAAATGGTCAGAGTCAAGCCGTTAGGCTGCCGAAAAAGTACCGTTTTGATGGAGATAAGGTAATTATCAAGCGAGTGGGTAATGGAGTAGTGTTATTACCTTGTGAAGATTCTTGGGAGACACTATTTGAGAGTCTAGAAGAATTTTCTGACGATTTTATGGAAGATCGCCAGCAACCAGAATCTCAAGTACGAGAAAACATTTTTTGATGCAGTTTTTACTCGATACCAATATCTGTATCTATATCATCAAGCAAAAACCACCAAAAGTATTGCAGAGATTTAATATTTATCAAGTCGGCGATATTGGTGTTTCTTCTATTACAGTCGCAGAACTTGAATTTGGCGTACAAAAAAGTCAATTCTCTACTAAAAATCAACAAGCATTAACGCAATTTCTTTTGCCATTAACTATAGTAGATTTTGATCTCGCTGCTGCTATTGTTTATGGAGATATTCGAGCAAAGTTAGAAAAGCAAGGAAAGCCTATTGGTTCTTTAGATACTTTAATTGCTGCTCATACTATTAGTTTAGAGGTGACTTTAGTTACTAATAATGCCAAAGAGTTTAGTCACGTACCAAATTTACAGTTAGACAACTGGGTTGATTAATTCTGCTGAATTTTGTTATGCGATCGCGTACCTTTTATTAGTGAATTGATAATTAAATTATTCTGTATCAAGTTACTTCAACAGAAAAAATTTAGCTGGTTAGCATTTTGACAAAAGATTTATATATTAACTATCACATCATTAAGGGTATGGATTTCTCTGCCAGAAATGAACTTTTTCAATTAACTTATTTTGCAATTCATGCCAATTTTTAAGGTTTTTTTCTCTGTGCCTAAAACTAAAAATGAAATTTTTATGAATAAAATAGTGTTGACAATTAAGCCTAGCTGGTAAGTCGAGATTACAGCGTATAATAGTAGCTATTACGCCATTTTTCTTCTGAAAATAAAGTATCTCCTTTTGATAATAAATATGAGAAGATGCTCTAGAGGAGACTCTTTTGTTTAATTGATATTGTGACTCTATTAGTTTATTTTTTGCTAATGGACTAATGTAAAATATTTTTTGTTGATAAGTGGATAAATACTAATGTCTGTAGAAAAATTATATATATTTGGCAGTTTTGCAAAAATTTGTCTGGTTTTTGAAAAATTAGGGATTGAGGCTAAAAATTTAATAGCCTTGATATTTTTTCGATTCTCGCTACCGCTTATCACACTATTGAATGAATACTCTTCTTGTTGTGGAAAATATTCAGGGGGAATCTTTATTTTTTGCTTCCCAACATAAAAGCTATTTGTCTGGGGAATAATAAACGGTATTTTGACCACAAAATCTTTTTCTAAATTACATTCAAGCGAGGATGGACTTGCAGATGCTCCTGGTTTAAATCCTGTTGTTATATATTCCCATTTTTTCGATTTATAAGACCAATTATATAAATGTGCTGGACTATTAGGAGTCTTGACAACCAAAATAGCGTGATTTTTTGCTGCTCCCCAATCTCCACTTGATTTGTTCCAAGTAGTCAAAGGAGTTAGATCGAGCCACGTATCGATATTCATATATTGGATACAATACTTTGTGTCTAAACCTGCATATCTTTCAATGGTTTTTTTAGTCTGTATCATTGCAGTTGAGGCAAAACTAAAACTTATTACAAGCAAAGACATAATTGCAGCCCAAAAACTATAAATAAACCAAGGTATTTGTTGTTCGCGAATATATCTTTTTGCTTTAATATACTTTTCTAGAAAATTAAATAATACGGGAAACAAAAGACTGAATAGAGCAACAATAATATATGCTTCCCAAGCTGGATGATATCTTTCTAAAAAATCGGCAAAAAATAAAAATGTCCAGACACCAAACAAAACACCATACATAAAAAGAATGATTTTGTTTATTAATATGAGTTCTGGTAACTCTTCTCGATCTTCTAAATGGCGATCGCTTTTAAAAATATTCGCTATTATGAATATGACCCAAACCAATATACCTATAGCGATAGGGAAAGCAATAAGATAGATTATTGCTTCGCCCAAATCATCCACTACTCCTCGATCTACATAAGGTCGGCTAATAGGGAAATAAAATAGTGTCCAGAAAGCTAAAAATAACCATAGACATAAACCGAAAAGCGGACGATATGGTACTAAAAAGATTATTACTATAAACCAAAGAGGTATTGATATAAAATTTGGCGTAAATAATAGCGAAAATAAACCAGAATACATCTATTAAAAAAAATCAAGTAAGCAATTTTGAATAATTAATATTCACCAAAGCTAACATACGTTAAATGCAAGTCAGAGGTTATCTGAGAAGTCTGATTGGCTACCTTCGATCCCTCTAAATCTCCTTTACAAAGGGAGACTTTATACTCAATCCCACCCTTTTTAAGGAGGGTTAGGGGGGATTTAATAACATAGACTTACCTTTTCAGACATCCTCTCAGCTATATTGTGGCTAAGTAGATAAAACTGAAGAGAATGATAATTTATTTATTGTTTGGGACAATTATAAAATAGCGAGCGCAATATTGCAGTCTTAGTAAGTGCGATCGCCCTTCTCTCCAAATCAGATATCTGTAAATGATGACATTAGCAGATTATTAAAAGGTTAGAGGTTTTTATTTGTCCGAAAATTATATTAGGATCTTTAATTACCTGTAGGGTAGGCAAAGAAAACAATTTTATTGACCATAAAATCAATAAAGCCGATTTTGCCCATCAATAAAGATCGATAATTATCACCAGGAGTTAACGTAGACAGTGGTAGTCCAAGCAAACAAAGTAGAAGTAAGCGATCGCTATGAAGCAAAAACCCAGGAGATTGCTCAAGAATTGATCAAAAGTACTAGAGATAACAATATCTTTAGCAAAATGCGGGATCAGATGCGCTGGGACGATAAAGTTCTAGATTGGACTATGGCTAACCCAGGACTGCGAGTACAGATGTTCCGCTTTATTGATACTATTCCTGCCCTCCAGAGTAAAACTGAAATTGCCAATCACTTCCAGCAATACATGAGTACAGAGGAAGTTGAGTTACCGAATGCCTTAAAAGGAATTCTCAACTTTAGTGATGCTGATTCTTTTCCTGCTCAAACCGCAGCAGCTACTATTACCAAGGCAGTAGAAACCCTGGCATATAAGTATATTGCAGGAGAAAATATTAACGAGGTGATGAAAACGATCGCTCGTCTGCGTAAAGACGGCATGACCTACAGCATAGACTTGTTAGGTGAAGCGGTAATTACTGAAACCGAAGCAGAAGATTATCTACAACGCTACATTGATCTAATCGAGCAACTTACCCAACAGGCTAGAGGTTGGAAACGCCAAGCAGGGATCGATTTAGCGGATGGAGAAGAGTTACCCCAGGTACAGGTATCAGTAAAACTCACTGCATTTTATTCTCAGTTCGATCCTTTAAATCCTGTGGGTAGTAAAGAGGTCGTTTGCGATCGCCTTAGAATTTTACTACGCAAAGCAGCAGAATTAGGCGCAGCAATCCATTTTGATATGGAACAGTATCGCTATAAGGATCTTACGCTTCAGATTCTTAAAGAGTTACTAATAGAAGAAGAATTTCGTAGCCGTACAGATTTGGGTATTACCCTTCAAGCTTACCTAAGAGATTCTTATCAAGACTTGCAGGGCATTATTGAATGGGCGAAAGAAAGAGGTCATCCTTTGACGGTGCGGTTAGTTAAGGGGGCGTATTGGGATCAAGAAACGATCAAATCTAAGCAAAATCATTGGCAGCAGCCCGTATACAACCAAAAAGCTGCCACAGATATAAATTATGAGCGCATGACGCAACTGCTGCTGGAAAATCATCAATATCTTTACGCTGCTATTGGTAGTCATAATGTCCGCTCTCAGGCTTTAGCTTGTGCGATCGCCGAAACTTTAGACATTTCCCCTCGTCGCTTTGAAATGCAGGTACTATACGGCATGGGAGATAAACTTGCTCAGGCTTTAGTTAAGCGGGGACATCGGGTAAGAGTCTATTCTCCCTACGGCAAATTGCTCCCAGGGATGGCTTATCTAATCCGTAGACTGTTAGAAAATACGGCAAATAGTTCTTTTATCAAGCAAAATCAGGAAGAAAAACCGATTGCAGAATTAATTGCGCCTCCTGTTGTTGATGACAATGACCGTAGGGGCGTTTCGCGAAACGCCCCTATGGATAATACCCAATTTATTTATGCCCCAGATACCGATTACGCCGATACAGAGAAGCGGACTAAAGCAGAACAAGCATTAGCTAAAATCAAGCAAGAATTGGGCAAAACTTATTTACCTTTAATTAACGGTGAATATATTGAAACCTCCAATTACTTGGACTCCCTTAATCCTTCTAGGGAAACTGAGCTAGTCGGGAAAGTAGGACAAATATCGGTCGAACAGGCAGAGCAAGCAATGAACGCTGCTAAAGAGGCTTTTAAATTCTGGAAAACTACTTCAGCAACAGACAGAGGAAATATCCTGCGTAAAGCTGCCGATATTATGGAACGGCGACGACATGAATTAAATGCCTGGATCTGTTTAGAGGTAGGTAAAATTATTCCCCAGGCTGATGGGGAAGTATCTGAAGCAATCGATTTCTGTCGCTACTACGCCTCAGAGATGGAAAGACTTGCTGCTGGCAAAACTTACGACATAGCAGGGGAAAACAACCGTTACTTCTATCAGCCCAAAGGTATTGCGGTGGTAATTTCTCCCTGGAATTTTCCGTTTGCGATCGCCACGGGTATGACCGTCGCTGCCCTGGTTACGGGTAACTGTACTCTCTTAAAACCTGCTGCTACATCGACCGTAATTGCTGCCAAGTTGACGGAAATTCTGGTTGAAGCGGGTATTCCCAAAGGAGTCTTTCAATACGTTCCTGGTAAAGGTTCAGAAGTAGGATCGTATTTAGTAGAACACAAAGACACTCACGTAATTGCCTTTACTGGTTCAAGGGAAGTCGGCTGTCGTATTTATGCAGAAGCAGCAAAATTAAAGCCAGGACAAAAACACCTCAAGCGAGTCATTGCCGAGATGGGAGGCAAAAACGCCATCATCGTCGATGAAAGTGCTGATTTAGATCGGGCGGTAGTTGGGGTAGTGCAGTCAGCTTTTGGCTATAGCGGACAAAAGTGTTCGGCTTGCTCGCGGGTAATTGTAGCTGCCCCTGTTTATGATGCTTTCTTAGATAGATTAGTTGAAGCCACTAAGTCTTTGAATATTGGTACTACGGACGATCCAAATATCCAAATGGGTCCAGTAATCGATCCTCAAGCACGCGATCGCATTTTAGAATATATTGCTCAAGGTAAACAACAAAGCGAACTGGCTTTAGAAATGCCTATTCCCGATGGCGGTTACTATGTTTCGCCCACAATCTTTAGCAATGTGGCAGCAGATCATACTATTGCCCAAGAGGAAATCTTTGGCCCTGTTTTGGCGGTAATTAAGTCTGATAGCTTTGATGAGGCTATATCTATTGCTAACGGTACAGATTATGCTCTTACAGGCGGCTTATATTCCCGTACTCCTAGCCATATTGAGCAAGCATCTAGGGAGTTTGAAGTAGGCAACCTTTATATCAATCGCAACATTACTGGCGCGATCGTGGCTCGTCAACCTTTTGGAGGCTTTAAGCTTTCTGGAGTTGGCTCAAAAGCAGGAGGATCGGATTATCTACTCCAGTTTTTAGATCCGCGAGTGGTTACAGAAAATATTCAGCGTCAAGGCTTTGCTCCTATTGAAGGGGCTGAATAATTATTGAGTCAATTACCCTATTTGCTTGCAGGTGGGGTAATTGATCAACGGTCAGAGCAGGCTCCGTCGTTTTACGGCGGAGTAATCTCTGACTGTGCTGGTAGTTTTGCTTTTTGTTCTAAGGTCAAAAGTTCTGCTTGAAGACGATCGATTTTAGCAACAATCTCTTGCGATCGCTGATTGTCTTTAATATAAACTAAAACACTAGACCAGGCTCTAATTTGCGCTTCTTTTAAATCTATTTCATCGGTTGATTTTAAAGCTGCTTCTAAGTCTTTAATCGTTAAACTATCAGGACTACTTGGTTCTAAAGCCGCCCATTTAGCTGCTGTTTTATAAGATTTAATGGCTGCTTCTTTATCTCCCAAAAACAGTAGTTCATCTAAACCTTTAGAAGTCCAAAGTAATGCAGCCCGATCCGAATCTGGCTCTACAGCAGCCAAAACTTGTTCCATTAAAGCAATAGTTTGTTCGGGATTTCCTGCATACATGGAATTAGCAATAGATAGTCTCAAATGTGCTTGAGTAAAGCGAGGATCGATCTGACTAATGGTTTCAAAATAATTTGGAACTAATTTATAACCAATAGTCTCTCTAGCATGGCGATCGCCAAAATACTGTACAAAATTCAAATATGACCAATCAGCCACTATATTATCAAACCCAAGAAAAGACGTTTCTTTTTGAAATTCAATTAGTCTTGCTTGTTCCTCTTCTTGACTAAGATAATTAGCTCGATCTAATTTCTGAACTGAATATTTATATTCTTGAGCCTGTAAGACTACAATTCCTGCTAAACAGATAAAAGGCAAAAATGCGGGCAGAAAATTGGTGATTTTTTTAGTGATGGCAAAGGACATATCTAATTGAACTGAGAAAATGTTCTTCAGTATTCAGTATTTTCTCCTAAGAGATTACACTTATACTATACATTTACTCAATCAATAGCAACTTATGGCTTTGGTAAAAAAGATTAACAAAAGTAGTCTAAAGAACTACGTTTCTTTTAACATCAACGTTTTTAGATTTAGTAGATATAAAACTTTATATTTTAAGTTCATCGAAACTTTATTTATTATCAACAAAACTGTCTCAAAGTTTACTTAAAAGGTTGAACAAAAAAGTTTGTCGTTAGTAGTTGGTAGTTAGTAGGTAATATAGCGGTTCTCAAATTAGTCAGGTACAAAGTAAATCGTTTTAAGGCAGAGGGCAGCAAGGCTTGTTCGCCGCAGCTAGGCAGAAGTTAGATGTACTTCAGTAAACTGAGAAATGCTATATCAAGTCAAGACAGCTTAGAACATCCCGCTTGCCAAGTTATCAAAAAAGCTTGGGACAAATACGGCGAACAAATAGCTGCTAATAAACCTCTACGTAAATGGTTAAGAGAATCATTTTTCAAAGACGTTCATCTCAAGATGTATGAAAAACGACCCATTTATTTCCCTCTTTCCTCAGAGAAGAAAAACTTTGTTGCTTTAGTTAACATTCATCGCTGGACAGATAATACCTTACAAACCCTGCTAGCAGAACATCTAAAACCCGATGAGATTGAAGCCTATGTCAACAATGGCATGGAGGATATACTGCTGCTGAAGAATGGTTAAGGCAAGCTCCAGCCGAGTCTAAACCAGGATTAGCAGGTTATTTAGACAACTTCAAACCAGAGTAAATTTTCAATCGGTTAGTAGCAAGGGACGAAGACCTGCGATCGCAAATAAATAAAGAAAATAATCTCGATCTGTTGCTAGATTATCTCAACCGCTACACTGGGGTCAGTTCCTCTTTTATCAATTTTTTTCAAGCAGGTATTCCGTTATCTTTATCTTTAGCTAGTGCTTTAATCTCTTGGCTCTCTGGCAGTGAAAATGTTGCTGCTAGTGCCAAAAGGGTTGCGGGAATACAAGGAGATATCGGTAGTCGTGAGGCACTAGATTATCTTCAGGGAATCCTCGAAATAGTTAAAGCAGTGGGTTATAAGGGTTTAGTTATTGTTGGACGCACCTATGTAATATCAAATTGCTAAATGCTTTGGAAAGGAGAAATTCAAATGCTGTTTGGGGAGGTTGCCGAATTGAGAATGATTCGAATCTATGCAGAACTCAAAAAAGCGACGGCGATCGCGATAAATTCTTGATAAAATTAGCACTATCAAAGCAGAAATTTTAATTGCTTCTCCATCAAATAATTCTTAAAAGTTTCTCCTCTACAAGCTACCTGTTGTTCTTTAACTATGCTAAATCCTTGCTTGATAAAAAATGCTTGAGCGGTAATGCTAGCTTCAGTAAATAAACGAGTTAAATTTAACTCTAAAGCTTTATTTTCTATGGCTTGATATATTTTATTACCGACTCCTTGACGTTGATAGTTGTGATGAGAATAGAAACAATCAACGTGACCATCTGCTTCTAATTCACCAAAACCAATGATTCTAAGATCTTGTTCGGCAACATAAGTAAATCTGCTCGAACATATTTCCAGCCAATTTCTAAAATGAATATCATCAGGTGACCAAGCTATAACTTGCGACCAAGAATAGTCTCGAATATTAATATGTCTGACCGTATCGTGAAATAGCTGGGCTATTTGTTCAGTATCTTCTGATTGAAATAATCTAATTTTCATTGGGCTACAAAAATGTGATTTCACCCTAAGTTAAGTCTACAAAGAAAAAGGGAAAAACAAACCTACTCCAACACCTACATTGTTGCTTTCTCTAACTCTTAATTGATGCCAAGTAGAAGAGCCAACTCGATTAGTAAAATACAGTTCTAAATAAGGATTGCTGTTGTCAGCAGCAGCCTCTATACCTAGTAGAGATAGTGGTGTCCAACGCACTCCAACTGTCCAAGGAATCTTGTTCTCTCGTTGTCCGTTGACCAAGCTATTACCTTCGCCAACCAAATTTACGCCAACTTCTCCTATAAGACTAACCTCTTGATAAACGGCGATCGCGCCACCAAAGTTTAATCCCCCAGTTTCTATACTCTGACGTTGTACATAAGCAAGTATGGGCGTTACCCAGACTGCTGCGCCATCGTTTATTTTGTAGTGGACAGGTAAAGCAAAAGTCACAATGAGTCGCTTTCCTCTAGCAGCATCGTCTCCTCCTGGAGTAAAAATAGGTACGGTTTTATCTAACCCAGAACGCTCAAAAGCAGTTGTGTCATTCTCAAAAAAATTGAGAAAGGGTTCATTAGTTAAACTGGCGGTAGCAGCAGCACTTAAGGTCAAAGGCGCATTTTCAGCTTGATTTAGCAAGCGTACCTTACCGCTAATACCTTGTTCGGATTCGTCAATATCTCCTGCAACGTAGTCAAGAAAAATTCCCCCTTCCAAGTCTTTAAGCAAGCCGTAACGGATAGCAGTTAAAATTCCTTGACTGCCTCCTTGAAGTTGCAAAGCTAGTTTGCTGCTGGGTATAGTGCCACCATCAAAAAAAGCTAAACCGTCGCTGGTAAAAGATTCTGTATCAGTTGAAGTTGCAGAGGAGGTATTATTATATTTACGATTTGCTGAGAATACATCAGGCATAAAGACCAAATTAGCTCCCAAACCCACAAAGTCTTTGTCAGCAGTTAGTGAAAGAGGCGCAAAACTAGCAGCAGTATTAGAAGCATATAGGTCTAAAGCCAGACGGGGATTAGTTAGATAACGTATTCCTGCATTGTAGGCGATCGCTTTAGCTGGTTTGCCTGAATCTCGGTTAATACTGTTGTTGCCAGTCAGAGGCAAAAATACATCGCTAAAAATAAATAATCTTGGGTTTACCTGATAAGAAACTGCTCCACCCAAACCCAAAACCGTACCAAAAGAACTCTCGTTATCATCAGGCAGACGACGGAAAAACTCTGCACTCTCATCTTTAAAGAATGCCACCGTCGGCGCAAGATTAAATTGCCAGCGAGCGCCAACATCAACAGTAAAAGGCACAGCTAAAGAGACAAATACATCTCGATTATTAAATTCTGTCGATTCTTGCCCCTGAGAAAACATAAAACCACGAGTTCCCCAAGAAGCAGCAAATACACCGCTTAAAGCTTGTGTTTGGGCTTGATTACTCCAAATTCTTTGCTTAAGTTCAAGAGCAGCCTCGTTATCTTCAGTGCGTTCTGAGGTAAAATCTCCTTGCTTAATAGGCGAGCTACTGTCTACGTGCTGAAACTGAAGACTTAGCTGTAAATCATCGCTAATACCCCAGTTAAAGCCAGTATTAAAGTTGACCGCACTATCATTATTATCGACAGCATCTCTAACTAGATCGGGAAAGAAAAAGCTGCGGGTATCGAGATCGATCAAAACTTCTCCTTGACCCAAATGTTTAG
The DNA here is from genome assembly GCA_965218345.1 of Waterburya sp. Classification (GTDB taxonomy): domain Bacteria; phylum Cyanobacteriota; class Cyanobacteriia; order Cyanobacteriales; family Xenococcaceae; genus Waterburya. The sequence goes on along the minus strand of CBDCKS010000002.1, from coordinate 139,177 downwards.
CTGTTGGTTGAGCAAATAACTGCTCGGCTAAAGGTGTAAAGATGATTTGAGTCTGCTCTAACTTACTTTTACCTAGTATTTTTATTGGTTGAGCATCAGCGAAACTTGGTCTTAATAGTAGCAAAATTCCACCAGCCAGCCCAACCAACAATTTACTCATGCGATCGCCTTTTACTCCTCAATTGAAAACCAGATCTAGTTTCAATCTTGATTACACAAAGCTAGATATTATCAGCTTGCTGTACAAATAGAGATAAGAAAGGATGAGGGACAAGGAAATATATAAAAAGGCTACAAGATCACAGCTTGTATTTGAAATTCTTTTCGCCTTCGTATTTAGATAGTTTGGCAAATTCGCCTAGTTCCTTTGCGCCTGAGTAAAGTTGACCATCAATTTCCCAAGTAGGAAAAGACTGAATGCCTTTGGCTATACAAGCATCTCGCTGCGGATTTTTACCCTGGGGATCGCATTCAACATAATCAATTTCAGCAAATGCCTGTTTGCCAAATAATTCCTTTTGCTCGTAACAATGAGGACACCAAAACGCTCCATACATCTTGACACCAGTTGCTGTTAAATGTTTAGCTAAAGCAATTTCCGCCTCTCCAGAAACAGTAGTAATTTCCCAGCCTTTGGGTGGTGTAGGATCTCCCATAGGTTCAGGAATAACAATCTTGCCATCTTGGGGATCGACTACTTCTGATGGACTATCTGCTTGAGCGATGGAGGGATTAACGTTGGCATAAATTCCCAAAGTGACAACTATGGTAAGCAATGCCACTATCGCTGCCGTAAATAATATTTGTCCTATATCTTCCCAGTCTTTACCTGTGATAGTTAAAACCAATAGACTTAGAGAAAATGCCGCCGAACCAATACAGTAAGGGCAAACTGTTTTTAATTCTGTGGCAAGAATATACATCAAATAGCCACTAAATACAGCCATAGCAATACTGCCAGCTAACAGTAACCACCAGGTGAGGTTTTCTAGCTGCTTTTTGAGGTTTTTCTGTTTGTCATAACTAATTGTTAAGGGAACAAGAGCAAAAGCTGCCATGGAAATATATGCCAAACAACCAAATAAACTTAAAGGCAATCCAAATACTTCGGCGTAAGGACTATTTAAGACACCTCCACAACCACCACCAGCAGAGTTAATGCCACATTCTAAGGTAGCTCCAGTCAGCTTTTTGATCGTTAAAAAAGCAGTTAAGATTGCTCCTGCAATGGCTACCGCCCCAATTAAGGGACGTGACCAGCGATATATCCAGGGTAAAGAACGTCTACGGCGCATAAGTAAACTAAATATCAGTTAATAGGTTCATTTTAAATATTAGCTCTTAGCTTTTAGCTTCTTGGGATCAATTATCTCTTGAGTCACTAATAACTAACAACTAATAACTTTTTATTGTCCAAATTATAGCTTGAGTTAAAATTAGGCTCGATCTTTGACTAATTAAATTGTTTAACTGAAGAATTAGAAGCCTGCTTTTCCTCTCTGGGAGCAGATTTAGCTGCTTCGACAAACTGAGATACGCGAATGGGATCGATAGTTTCGCTGATTTTGCCATAGCGTTTGAGAGAGCTTGAAACAATTACACCATCGGCAGCCTGCATAAGTTGGGCTACATTTTCCCAATTTGCTCCACTGCCAATAAATACAGGAGTATCTCCTGCTGCTGCGGATGCTAATTCTAGATCTTCTTGAGTTGGTGGGCTGCCTGTTGCCCAGCCTGATAAAATTACTCCATCTGCTAAACCTCTTTCGATGGTATCTTTGACTGCGGTGGTCAGATTAGGCGTACTCAAAGGTCGAGCGTGCTTAACTAAAACATCTGCCAAAATTGCCACTTTTGAGCCTAATTCTCGACGATATTTGAGTAATTCGTAAGCTTTTCCCTCAATTAATCCCTGATCCGTTGCCATAATTCCCGTTAGAACGTTGACACGAATAAACTGCACATCTGTACAGGTGGCGATCGCCATAGCACTTTTAGCATCGTTCCGCAGCACATTAATACCGATGGGCAACATCACCATTCCCTTCAGGCGATCGACAATTAGGGTCATAGAACTGACTACCGCAGGATCGACACAGTCTTTCGTAAAAGGAGCATCAAAAAAGTTTTCAATAATAATACCGTCTACTCCCCCTGCGGCTAGGGCAGTAGCTTCTTGTTCGGCTCTGGCAACGACCTCTTGAAGTTTACCTTGCCAACGAGCAGAGGTAGGTAAAGGAGATAAATGAACTACCCCAATTACTGGACGATTTGTTTGCCAAATTTGTTTTAATTCCACTATGAATTCACCACGCCTATTGTTTCTCCTCTGCAAAAGTTACTATTATCTTAGACAAAGCTAGATACTGTATATACTCTCATCAAGTTCCAACTAAATGTAATTTTGCAGCTAGATTCGATAATTTTGCTGCTTTTGATTCCCACTGGGTAATTTATCTGTTAATATAATTTAACGAAAGGGTTATTTACGTATCTCGATTGATATGTATAGCCAAAAGTTCAAACTCCGTCAGAAGCGGTGTCTTCAATAAAAAATAGTTTTGCGGAATACAAACTGTCTGGTTAGCTCCTGCTCCGCCGCGAAACTAAGGAAGCATAATCCAACAGTTGGTCTAAATATTTATATTTTATAAATTATATTTTATAGTTGTTCAAGACCAGGGGGTTAACGCTCCACGCAGACAAGATATTGAGTCTGACCACTTGATTAAAGAAATTTTTATTGCCCTTGGGTGTAAAAGTTTCAGATGCTCGTGCAAATTAGTAGCAACCTTTGTATTTGGTCTTTAAAAATTAGGATGAAGAATGGCAAATAAGCCAACTATAGCTATATCCCATTTGGGATGTGAAAAAAACCGTATAGATTCAGAACATATGCTGGGCTTGTTAGCTCAAGCAGGTTATCAAGTAGATTCCAACGAAGAATTAGCTGATTATGTAATTGTCAATACCTGTAGTTTTATTCAAGAAGCTAGAGAAGAATCAGTTCGTACCTTAGTAGAATTAGCCGAAGCCGATAAAAAGATTGTCATTACTGGCTGTATGGCGCAGCACTTTGGGGGGGAACTCTTAGAAGAATTACCTGAAGCAATGGCGGTAGTGGGTAGTGGCGACTATCACAAAATAGTTGACGTGATTGAGCGCACCCAAACAGGGGAAAAAGTCACCGAAATTACTGAAGAACCTGTTTATATTGCCGATGAAACAGTTCCTCGCTACCGTACTACGACCGAAGGGGTAGCGTACTTAAGAGTGGCAGAAGGCTGCGACTATCGCTGTGCTTTTTGCATTATTCCTCATTTGCGGGGTAATCAGCGATCGCGTTCTATTGAATCAATTGTCGCCGAAGCCGAGTCTTTAGCATCCCAGGGAGTAAGGGAAATAATTCTGATTTCCCAAATTACTACCAACTATGGTAAAGATATCTATGGTAAGCCGATGCTGGCAAAGCTCCTAATCGAGTTAGGTAAAGTTGATGTACCTTGGATCAGAATTCATTACGCTTACCCTACAGGACTGACTTCAGATGTCATTGCTGCTATTAGAGATACACCCAATGTTCTTCCTTATCTAGATTTGCCCTTACAGCATTCCCATCCCGAAATCTTAAGAGCCATGAATCGCCCTTGGCAGGGAAGGGTAAACGATGCCATCATTGAGCGTATTAAACGAGAATTACCAGGGGCGGTGTTGAGGACTACTTTTATAGTTGGTTTTCCTGGGGAAACAGAAGCTCATTTTCAGCATTTAGTAGAGTTTGTCAAACGACATGAGTTTGACCACGTTGGGGTGTTCACATTTTCTCCTGAAGCAGAAGCTCCCGCTCACAGTATGGAAAATCAAGTTGATCCCCAAATCAGCGATAATCGCCGAGATATTCTAATGCAGACCCAGCAACCAATTGCTGCTGCTAAAAACCAAGCTTATGTCGGTAAAAAATTAACAGTTCTTGTCGAACAAGAACATCCTAGTACGGGGCAGTTAATTGGTCGCTCTACACAATTTGCTCCAGAAGTTGACGGACTTGTATATGTTCGTGGTGAAGCTTCTCTAGGTTCAATAATTCCTGTAAATATCACTGCCGCAGATGTTTACGACCTTTATGGGGAAGTTGCTCCCGTAGCAGCTTATGCAGCAGTCTAAACAGACTGTTGGGAATTCGTAGAAAGTCTCTAGTACCTCTAGCTAAAGCAATCTTGAGGTGCTGGCAATCTATAGCGGTATTAAACTGCACAGTTTTTTAGCAAATAAACAGTAAAAGTACACAACTACAACTTATGACAACCACTTTCCAAGACTTAGGACTATCAGACGCTTGTTTAGCACAGCTAGAACAGCTTGAATTTACAGAACCTACCCAAATTCAACAAGATGCCATACCAGCCTTACTAGAAGGCAAAGATATTGTTGGTCAGTCTCAAACAGGTACGGGTAAAACCGCAGCTTTTTCTCTGCCTGCATTACAAATCGTCGATCCCAATAACAAAGCTGTACAGGCTTTGATTCTGACACCTACTAGAGAGCTAGCTCAACAGGTGGGTCAGGCAATTCAAGATTTCACCTCCAGAGAACAAAAAGTCTTTTCTATGACGGTTTATGGTGGTCAATCTATTGAAAGACAAATCAGTAGACTGCGCCGCGGAGTTCAGATTGTTGTCGGTACTCCAGGACGAGTAATCGACCTTCTAGAACGTCGCGAACTAAATCTAGATCAGCTAAAGTTAGCCATTCTAGATGAAGCTGATGAAATGCTGAGTATGGGCTTTATCGACGATATTAAGAAAATTCTGCGTCGTACCCCTGAAGGAAGACAAACTGCCTGTTTGTCTGCCACTATGCCGAGAGAAATTAAAGATCTGATCAAAAACTTTTTAAATTCTCCCGAATACATCACGGTTAAGCAACAAGAAGCAGCACCGACTAGAATTGACCAGCACGTTTATGTGGTGCCTCGTGGTTGGCAGAAAATTAAGGCACTACAGCCTATCTTAGAGCTAGAAGAGCCAGAATCTGCGCTTATCTTTGTTCGTACCAAGCGGACTGCTAGCGAGTTAACCAGTAAGTTACAAGAAGCAGGTCATAGCGTTGATGAATATCATGGCAACTTGAGTCAGGTGCAGCGTGAAAGACTAGTAAAACGCTTCCGCGATGGCAAAGTCAGAATGGTAGTAGCTACAGATATTGCAGCCAGAGGACTAGATGTACAGGATCTTACCCACGTAATTAACTACGATTTACCTGATAACGCCGAGACTTACATTCACCGTATTGGGCGTACTGGTCGTGCAGGTAAAACAGGCACGGCGATCGCCATTGCCCAATCAGGAGATCGTCGTAGTCTCAAACAAATTGAGCGTCGCATCCGCTCGAAGCTAGATATTGCTCAAATTCCTAATCGAGCGCAGGTAGAAGCCAAGCGTATTGGTAAGCTTCAGGCAAAAATTAAAGAAACCCTAGCAGGGGAGAGGATGGCATCATTCTTGCCTTTAGTTAGAGAATTAAGCGACGAATACGATCCCCAAGCGATCGCAGCAGCCGCTTTGCAAATGGTATATGACCGCGATTGTCCTAACTGGATGAAAGGCGATTGGGAGATTCCTGAAGATAGTTTTTCCAAACCAGTTATCAAAGGCAAAAAAGGTCGTTCTTCTCGCAGAGGCAGCTACAGCAGTAGCAGTAAGTCTAAATCAGTCCCTAGAACTAAGCCTCAAGGTAAAGTTAGATCCCAAGTAATTATTGAACAATAAATAATTACGATTGAGTTAGCAGTTTTGAACCAAAGTATAATTAATTAACATACCAACAGACTCAAAACTGTTAGCTCCCTGTGGTTAAATAAAGATTATTGTTCAATAAGTTATTAGCTACCAGCTATTGTCGCCAGACCAAAAGAACTAGTAGCTTAAAACTTTGAGCCAAAGTTAACTGAAATAACCCTCCATAGCCCTCGTGACACTAAGTATCCCCTCAACCAACCTATCCTATCCAAACGTTGCCAAAGCAGCAAATAACTGGCAGGGTTTGATTGAAACCTATCGCTCTTATTTACCCGTGAGCGAAGCTACTCCTGTAGTTACTTTGCTAGAGGGTAATACCCCCTTGATTCTGGCTAATGGGATCTCGTCTAAAATTGGTCGTGGGGTCAAAGTCTATGTCAAATATGATGGTCTCAATCCTACAGGTAGCTTTAAAGACCGAGGCATGACTATGGCTATTTCCAAAGCTAAGGAAGATGGGGCAACAGCCGTTATCTGTGCCAGCACAGGCAATACATCGGCATCCGCAGCAGCCTATGCTCGTCGTGCAGGCTTGAAAGCATTTGTGGTAATTCCCGATGGTTATGTGGCATTGGGTAAACTAGCTCAGGCTTTATTATATGGTGCAGAAATAATTGCCGTAGACGGTAACTTTGATGATGCCTTGACTATTGTTTGTCAGCTTTCAGAGAATTATCCAGTTCAGTTAGTTAATTCTGTGAATCCTTATCGTCTTCAGGGACAAAAAACCGCAGCTTTTGAGGTAGTTGATGTCTTGGGCAATGCTCCTGACTGGTTATGTATTCCTGTAGGCAATGCTGGTAATATTACCGCTTACTGGATGGGTTTTTGTGAATATCATACCGCTGGAAAATGTTCTCGGTTGCCAAAAATGATGGGCTTTCAAGCAGCAGGGGCTGCGCCTCTAGTTACAGGTGAGCGTGTACATAATCCTGATACCTTGGCAACAGCGATTAGAATTGGTAATCCTGCTAGCTGGCAAAAAGCGATCGCCGTTCAAGAAGCCAGCCAAGGAGAGTTTAATTCTGTAACCGATACAGAAATTCTTGATGCTTATCGCCTCTTAGCTTCAGAAGAAGGGGTATTTTGTGAACCAGCCAGTGCAGCTTCAGTAGCAGGCTTGCTTAAGGTTAAAGATCGAGTCCCAGACAACGCTACGGTAGTTTGCGTTCTCACAGGTAATGGTTTAAAAGATCCTAGTAGCGCAGTAGATCATAGCCTCAACGAGGTAAAGCTGGGCGTTCCTCTAGAAATAGAAAAAGTAGCCAGAGTAATGGGCTTGTAACCTCGAACATCGAAGGATTACTACTATAATTACTGAAAAAACCGTGCATTAGTGGCTGCTAATACACGGGTTAATTTACGACTTGACTGATATTGCTAAAATTACGACCCTATAATTGCTTTTTAGGTCGCGTTATTTATTAGCAACAAAATTAACGCGTATCTAACTTAAATCGACTGTCTATTTTCGTCTTCAGTAAGTGTACGGACATAATTATATTTAGATATATTTAACGAGCAGCATGGTATCTGTAGGTTACGCTGTAAAAGACTCTTGTTGTGTTCAAAGACGTCTTGATTTATGGGTATGATCGATTAAATCAGTTAATACTTTGTAACATAACCGTTTATTAAATAATCAATTATAAATGAAATGACCCAAGACAGAGTAATTGTAATCGGTGGTGGTTTAGCGGGAACAGAGGCAGCTTGGCAAATAGCTCAAGCAGGCGTAGCTGTTACTCTCTATGAAATGCGCCCCATCAGAACTTCTCCTGCTCATCATACAGAAGAATTAGCCGAATTAGTCTGTAGTAATTCTTTTGGCGCAAAGAATAGCGATCGCGCCGCGGGTTTACTTCACGAAGAATTACGCCGTCTTGATTCGAGAATCATTGCCACCGCCGATTATCACTCTGTCCCCGCAGGTGGGGCATTAGCGGTAGATAGAGGAGTCTTTAGTAGCGACTTAACTAAAACTTTAGCTAGCCACCCTCTGATTGAACTAAAGCGAGGAGAAATTAGCGAAATTCCCCAGGATAGCATTGTCGTGCTTGCCACAGGCCCTTTGACCAGTCCCCAATTGACAGAAAACCTGCAAAAGTTCACGGGCATGGAATATATGAGCTTTTTTGATGCTGCTAGCCCCATTATTGTCGGAGAATCTATAGATCGAGAGGTTGCCTTTTTGGCATCTCGCTATGATAAAGGCGAGGCCGCTTATCTCAACTGCCCGATGAACAAAGAGCAGTATCTCAATTTTCAGCAAGAATTATCTAAAGCCGAACAGGCAGAATTAAAAGATTTTGAACGAGAAACTGCCAAATTTTTTGAGGGCTGTTTACCGATTGAGGAACTGGCACAACGGGGAGAGGATACTATGCGCTACGGACCTCTCAAGCCAGTAGGATTGTTTGATTCTCGTTTAGGAGATTTTCGCGCTTTAGAAAACAAGGGTAAACGTCCCTATGCCGTAGTGCAGCTTCGCCAAGAAGACAAAGCAGGACAACTGTGGAACATGGTCGGTTTTCAGACTAATCTGCGTTGGGGAGAACAAAAACGAGTCTTTAAGTTAATTCCAGGCTTAGAAAATGCCGAGTTTGTACGCATGGGAGTCATGCACCGCAACACCTTTATCAATTCTCCTCAGTTATTAGAATCGACTCTGCAATTTAAAAGCAAGAAGACTGTTCTGGCTGCTGGTCAACTAGTCGGTACGGAAGGATATACCGCAGCAGCAGCAGGAGGTTGGTTAGCAGGAACAAACGCTGCTCGTTTAGCACTAGGACAAAAGCCTTTGAGTATGCCTGAGACAACTATGATGGGCGCACTCTTTGATTTTATCAGTTCAGCATCTCCCAAACACTTTCAGCCCATGCCACCAAACTTTGGTATTATTCCCCCATTGTCTACTAGAGTCAAAAACAAAAGAGAGAGATATGGTCAGTATCGCGATCGCTCTTTTACCGATTTAGCTGCCTGGAAACAATCTTTACAGCCAGAATTAGCCCCAATAAATTAAACGAGTCAAGAAATGAAAGAACAAATTGTTACTTGGATAAACCGCATTCTTGTTGTTGATGTTTTTCTGGTTTTCTTTGGCTTTATCTGGTTTGCGATCGCCGTTATTGGTCGTTATCTAAACATTCCTTTGGGTTTCGATATTTGGTACAAGCTTTGGATACCAGTTTTTAATCCAGCGATCGGCATTCTCTTTTTAGGGGCATTTGCTACTTGGTTAATTAATAAAATCTCTAGCAAGTTTGGTTCTGAATAAATAAAAGTAGGAAAAGACAAGGCTTGCCTTGTCTGTACTAGCTCAATTTCCAATTATTTAAAAGCTAGAAGCGATTCAGCGCGGACTCGGCGGTTTCCGTCGTCAAAGGCTTAAGCCGCATGAAGCGACTGAATCAAGAAACCATACATATACAGTATTATCAAAATCTAGCCTCTAAATCAACAACGTTTAAATAGGGATTGCCAAAAAAAGACGATGAGCTAAGATTGCAGATATAATTACCTTTATTTTTTAGATTTTAATTCATTGTGTCAACTAAATTAAGCTTTATTCTTTATTTCTTCTCTAATAATCATAATTATTAGAGAAGAAATCCACTTTACATAGTGGTCAACCGTTCTTCACCTTGCCAAAGGTCTTGTTTGTATGGAGGCAAGGCTTGCGGTGGACTGCCTTCCATGATGAAAATCTATCTGTGAAATACTTTGATAAATTAACCCATTAGAAAAAACAAATCAATGTAGGCAAAAATTATATCTATTAGGAAAGTACATTATGCTTATTTGTCCACAGTGTGAATTTGAAAATCCTGAAGCTCACAAATTTTGCCAAAATTGCGGTGTTTCGCTGACAGACAAAATGTGCTGTCAATGCCAAGCAAATATTCCTATCGAAGCAAAAACCTGTAGCTTTTGCGGTGCTGCTAATCATACTGTACTGTGGGCAATAATTTCTCAAAAACCAGTAGCAAAACCTCTACCTCAAGTAGAATTAGCTAAGGCACTCAGTATTTATAACAACAATCATGAACAGTTAGAAATCGAAAGTATATCTGACCTATTTATTGAATGTAGAGACAAAGCCAAATCTCTATTACAGCTTCATGGAGAAGACCATACCTCAAGTCGTTACGAAATTGAGGAGGATAATAATTATTCTGAAACATCTTTGTCCACTAATGACTATAATTCTGAGCATACATATCTACAAAAAAAAGTAATTGATAAATATCCTTTGCAAAAATCCCACTTAGCAACTCTCCAAAAACAGCAAATGGATTTGTTTGCTGAATTAAGCCAAAGTTTAAACAATTCCTATTTAAAAGTGGCTCAATACTGGAATTTAGTCGGACTGCCAACTCATGCTTTACCCTATCTAATTTTAGAAAAATATACGCCTACAGTTCCCAGAATCTATGATGCGTGGCAGCAAGAAGACCAGGGAGTCGTGTTACTGCCAGATCGTTCTGAGTGGCAATTACTTAAAGATGTATGGTCTCAACAAAAACTGCCACTGCTACAGATAATTTGGTTTCTAGATGAAATGGCAAAAATGTGGGAACCTTTGCAGCAGATTAGCTGCGCTCAAAGTTTGCTAGTAGACAAAAATTTACGCATAGATGAAGATCAGGCCTTTTGTTTACAGCAACTGTATATGGATGAGTCAGACAGTTGCCCGACTCTCAAAGATTTAGCTAAAGTATGGCAAGTTTGCTTTGCCGAATCAAATTCAGATAGTCTAGATGAACTAGATAAATTATTAGAGAGAGTTATTTCAGGAGAAATAGATGAAATAGAACAGCTAAGATTAGAGCTTCATAATATTGGTCTTGGTGAAGACGAAATTGAGTCCTTTGATATTCATACTAATTATTCTGACGTGAACATTCCCCAATCTGAACCCGACAAAATTCAATCCAACGATGATTTAGAATCTGCTGAACAACCAGTTTTTTTCCAGGAACAGGAAGAAGATATGATGTATAGTAGCGATTTTGAAGAACAAGCCACGGCAATGATACCTATGCACCTAAGAAGTATTGCTGATGCTAGCTGTACTGATATTGGCTCTCAAAGAGACCATAATGAAGATTTCTTTGGGGTCAAAACCTTAGTTGAGAAAGCAGAAAATACTACCGAAACCAACCTTAGCGTGCGTGGTTTGTATATAGTCTGTGATGGTATGGGAGGTCATGCAGCCGGAGAAGTTGCTAGTGCTATGGCGGTAGAGAATCTCCAAAAGTATTTTCAAAGCCACTGGCAGCAAGAATTACCAGAGCAAAAAACTATTGAAGAGGGGATTTTATTAGCTAATCAAGCTCTCTATCAAACAAATATAGATAATTCTCGTTCTGGTAGCGGTAGAATGGGAACTACTTTGGTGATGGCTTTTTTACAAGATACTCAGCTAGCGATCGCTCACGTCGGAGACAGTCGCATCTATCGCCTTACTCGCAAGCAAGGACTAGAACGCTTAACCTTGGATCATGAAGTTGGTCAAAGAGAAATTAATCGAGGGGTCGAACCCGACATTGCCTATGGTAGACCTGATGCCTATCAGTTGACTCAAGCCTTGGGACCTAGAGACAACAACTATGTGCGACCTGAGATTCAGTTTATCGACATTACAGAAGATTGCTTACTATTGCTTTGTTCTGATGGTCTTTCAGATAATGATCTATTAGAAGAAAACTGGCAAGAATATCTTAAACCTTTGCTTAGTTCCCAGAGCGATCTCCAAGAAGGTCTATTTAGACTTGTAAATTTTGCTAATGAACACAATGGTCACGATAATATTACTGCCGTCTTGGTGAGAGTCAAGCTAAAGCCTGATTTTTAAAGACCATAGTTCTTTAGTTCTTTTTGCTTATTTAGTTGATAATTGCCCAATATGGTCATTTTTACGCTTTTAGAACCGCAGACAAACCAACCTCTTCAACAGTGGGAGTTTTTAGAGCGATTAGTGATTCGTATTGGTCGCGCTCAAAATAATGACATTGTGCTGCATGGCTATTTTCAAGTCTCTCGACAGCATTTAGAATTAACTCTTATAGATCCGCAACAGGAACAGTGGCAGTTAATTAGTAGAGGAACTAACGGTACTTTAGTCAATAATGATTTTGTGACCGAAACTATTTTAAATCACGATGATTTGATTCGACTGGCAGAAAATGGACCCGTATTTAAGTTTGAACTAGAATCTCACTTAGCTGAAAACCAAGAAGAGGTAGAAACAACTCAGATTCTTGAGCCTGCTGTTATTTGCGATCATCAAGATAATCCAGAAGGCAGTATTTTTTGTCGCCATTGTGGCGAGCCAATAGTCGGCGATGAGCATTATATTAGCTCTTATCAAGTCTTACGCACTCTTGGTAGAGGAGGAATGGGAACTACCTATCTGGCCTGGGATCGCAACCGTACTATCAAGAATGCACCTATGCTGCTAGTTCTTAAGGAAATGAACGCAGATATGGCGCGCATTGCCAAAGCAAGAGAATTGTTTGAAAGAGAAGCACGTATCTTAAAGTCCTTAGAGCATAAAGGTATTCCTAAATATTATGATTTTTTTGTGGAAAATAACCGCAAGTACATTGTCATGGAATTAATTCATGGTCATAATTTAGAGCAGTTAGTTAACCAACGAGGAGCAACCGATGCCCTCAGAACAATTAACTGGATGATTCAAGTGTGCGATATTGTGGAATACCTACACAACTTAGAACCACCTTTAGTACATCGAGATATCAAACCAGCCAACTTAATGCTGCGTAATTTAGATAGTCGCTTGATGTTGTTAGATTTCGGGGCAGTAAAGGAACTAGGTACGGCTTTAGAAACTCGCATTGGTGTCGAAGGATATAGTGCGCCAGAACAATATCGGGGCAAACCCTGTCCTCAATCAGATATCTATGGAATAGGCACGACGATTATTTTTCTTTTAACTAGCCAAACACCAATGCAATATTATCGCTATCAAAGCAGTAAATTTGAGTTTGATATTGATAGCATTCCTGGGCTGCCTACTAACTTAGGAGAAGTTTTATCAATTGCTTGCCAACCCGAACCAAAAGATCGCTATCAAACAGCTAAAGAACTAAAGGAAGCTCTTTCTGCTTGCCTATAACCTACAGCGTTGTTAATTCGATCTATGAAGCCTTTAGCAATACTGTTTTTAGCATTTAGCTGCAAATCTTTCATAAATTAATCTTCATCCCAATCTTCTACAGAGAGTAGTTCACAGATAGGATCTTTAGGAGAAAAATCGAAGTCCAATAGTTCATTTTTCCAATATGACCAATCATCACCCAATAAAAGAGCAATTTTGCCAATACGATCGTCTGGTTTAACGATATTAGAGTCTACCAAGGAAGATACCTTGCGCTGCAATTTCATCATCGGATGCGCAACTTGTTTTGTCATACGCTTAATTTTGCCTGCTATGATATGTTGATTAAATAGTTTAGGGTCTGGTTTCTGTTTGGCTTACGTTTTGAAACTTTAAGCCTGAAGTTCTCAGATTAACCTGACATACTTTTAACTCAATATATACTATTTCGCAAGGATTTGCCTCAATTAGTACGGTAATTACTCTATAAAGTAAGGATAGCCGATAATAAGCAATAAACAATTATGGGTAATAAAGGAATATTTTTGGTTTCTGGATGGATAATTGTTGGGTTAGTCACTCCTGTTTTGGCTTTAAATGATTCTATCAGCGAAAAAGGAGTTAATGCCCTGCGTTTGCACAAACCTCCCTATAATTTGTTGGGTCGAAAAATTGGCATTGGTCAAGTAGAGGTAGGTCGTCCTGTTAAACTAGGTAAAGATAAAGCAGCTAATACCTTAAAAGCAATTTCTCCATGGGCAGTTTTTTATGGCGATCGAGCTGCTAAAACAGATAAAAACTTAGACGATCATGCCAGCATGGTTGCAGAGGTAATGATTGCTGAAGATAAACAGCTACAGGGTATTGCCCCCAAAGCCAAGCTGTATGCCTCGGCGGTAGGCTCTTTAAGTGAAGGAGGACAGCCTCAAGAATGTTTGGCGAGTCAGCATATTGCTCAACAGAATAGCGGTGATATTAGAGCTATTAACTTTAGTTTTGGAGAATCTCTAGAGCGAGATGAACGAGATGAGGCAAAGCTAGACGGCAAAGCATTATTAACTTCCTGTATTGATTGGTCTGCCGGCAACCACGAAGTTTTGTATGTAATAGCAGGAAACCAGGGGGAGGGAGGAATTCCGATTCCCACAGATAATTTCAACGGTATTACTGCTGCCTACACTACAAAAAGGAAGGGTAAATTCAATAAGGTAGATTTTGCTAATTTAAGCGATTTACCCAAGGGAATTGGACGTAGCTTTATTAAGAAAGAGATTGATTTTGGCGATCGCCGTGCCGTTAGTTTACTTGCCCCTGGCGGACAAATTGCTGTTTTTAATCAAAAAAGGGAAATAGAAAAAGTTAGTGGTACAAGCTTTGCGGCACCCCATATTACAGGTGCAGTGGCTTTGTTACAGGAATATGGGGATAAGCGTTTAAAACAGACATCTAAATCAAAATCATCTGACTGGAGTTTAGATTCCCGTCGCCATGAAGTAATGAAGGCTGTGCTGCTAAATTCCGCCGATAAAATTGCCGATCGCGGCGATGGCTTATTATTAGGTATGGAGCATACTATTCTGGGGAAAAAAAACCATAGCTGGTTTGATTCTGATGCCTATCAAAATCCCCGTGTGCCTCTAGATATGCAGATGGGTACAGGGCAATTAAATGTTTGGCGAGCATACCAACAGTTTAGTGCAGGACAGGCAAACAAAAATAAACCTGTAAATGCTCTTGGTTGGGATTATAGAAAAATAGCAGCTAATAATTATCAAGAATACTATTTGCAAAAACCCTTAGTTAAAGGAAGTTATGCAGCTATTACTTTAGCTTGGGATCGTTTAGTAATTTTAAATGATCTCAATCGCAATGAGCAGTATGATGAAGGAGAGACTTTTAGCGATCGCGGTTTAAATAATTTAGATGTTTATCTCTTACCTATAGATGAAGAGAGTGACATGAGAAATACCTGTTCTTCTTCTAGTTTTGAAGACAGCGTAGAACACATATTTTGCCCTATTCCTGCTACAGGACGTTATAAAATTCGGGTTCGTTATCGCCATCAATTCAACGAGCCAATTCAATCTTATGGTTTGGCTTGGTGGACAAAAAGCTAAAGAGAAGGATGAGGGATGAGGCATAAAAGCTGCCTCAAGCGTCTAATTGTCTTAATCCGCACTCACGCTATAAAAGTTTAAAGCTACGAACTTGGCTCGTTTACTCAGGTTTCATGGTGACAATGCCATAGGCTTTTGGATTGAGATATTTCTGGGCTGCTGCCTGTAAGTCTTGGGCAGATATAGCTTGAATATGTTGTGGATAATTGAGGGCGGGTGCTAAATCTTTTAGCTGTGAATAATAATAGCCATAAAGGTTAGCGCGATCGCTTGGTCGTTCATTAGCAAAGACAAATCGATTTGCCACTTGAGTACGAATACGCTCAATATCTTTAGCTGCAATAGGTTCAGTCTGAATGTCTTTAATTTGTTGGGCGATCGCCTGTTCTACTTCAGGAATATTTTCGGTAGGTAAAGCAGCAGAAATATAAAATACTCCTTGGTGGGTTTGGGTCATATTACTTACGCCAATCTGATTAACCAGACCTTTTTCTTCACGCAACTCTCTAAATAAACGGGATACCTTACCCTGTCCTAAAATAACCGCCAGGATATCTAGGGCATAAGTTTCGGCTAAATCTTCCATTCCAGGAACACGCCAACCCATGACTAGTCGTGCCTGTTGCAAAGTCTCATCAGTATATTCATAACGAGCTATGGAAGTAAAAGGCTGTTCTGGAGTTACCGAGGGAGTAGCATTTTTAGTATATTCCTCACCAGAATCATAATGCTGGGCAAATCCTTGGGCAACAATCTCAATTAGCTCTTCTACTGGCAGATTACCTACAACTGCTGCGGTCATTGACTGGGGTTGATACCAAGCACCATGAAAATCGCGCATTTGTTGCGATCGCAAGTTGGCAATTACTGTGCCTGGACCTAGTACAGGACGACGATAAGGAAGAGTTTCAAAACAGGCTTCCATCGAGCGATAAAAGGTACGGCGACGGGGACTGTCTTCCGAGCGACGAATTTCTTCGAGTACAACTAATTTTTCTCGTTCAAATGCTTCATTTTCAATACTAGGATTTAAAACCACGTCTAGCTGTAAAGGAGCTAGTTCAGCAAAATCTTTGGGAGCAGTGGTTATATAGTAATGAGTATAATCTTGACTAGTAGCTGCATTGGTTACTGCACCCCGTTCTTCGATTAAATGCTCAAATTCACCCATTTTTAGATTAGGCGTACCTTTAAACACCATATGTTCCAAAAAATGCGCCATGCCGTTAATATCGTCACTTTCTTTGGCTGAACCGACGTTAATCCACACATTGAGGTTCACCGCATCCACAGGCATTTGTTCAGCGATAATAGTTAAGCCATTATCTAATTGACGTATAGTTGGAGCATTGAGCTTGGGCTGTTTAGTAATAGTAGAAGTCATTAAATATATTGTTAGCTATATACAGGTATTTAGAAAACTTATAGTTATTCTAATCATTATCTGGTGATAAAAGAGTCAGGAATTCGAGATTTAAGACTAATGACTGACTGGATGTTGACCATAAAAAGGGATAACTTCTGACCAATGAGCGAACTTTCCCTGTTGCCAGTCGGCATAAGCCAAATCCAATACATTAGTTACTGTAGCAGCAATATTATCCTCGGCAATAATTAGTTTATAAGAGGATTTCAAATTATCTAAGGTTTCTTGCCAAGCTGCCTGACTCATTAGCGTATCCTCCATATATGCTTGAAGTCCTTGTTCATTTAGCTGGTAAATAGCGACAAATAATTGTTCTCTTCTGGCAGCCATTTGTACCGCTAATAATTCATTGCCAAGATGATTTTGGGCTGCTGCCACTGCTGCTAGATTAGAAATACCAAATAAGGGAATATCTAACTGTTGAGCTATGGTGCGGGCTGTTACAACCCCTACACGAGTTCCCGTAAAGCCTCCAGGTCCTTTGGCTATGGCAATAAACTCAATATCCTGCCAGGTTTGCGGTAGGAGCATTTCTTGCAGGTATTGATGCAGATGAGACGCTAAATCTCGCCCTAAGTCCCACACCTGATGGCGACTGTTTCCCTGATAATTATTGAGAGCTATTCCTAGCTGGGGTGTACTGGTGTGGAGAGCGATCGCATATTTATGGCTATTGAGGACGGGCATAAGCTAACAACTAACAACTAATAACTAATAATTAAATTATCTAGCCAATAAGCTGACTATCCTGATTAAATAAACGTTTATATATTCCTTCGGTGACTAAAATTGTCGAAATCAAATTAGCTAAGACAATGGCAAATAAGATCATGATTTGATAAGAAGCTGCATCTAAAGGGTCACTACCTCCTAAAACCTGTCCTGTAAACATTCCAGGCAAGCTGACCAACCCGATCACCACCATATTATTTAGAGTGGGAATTAAGCCAGTGCGAATCGCTTCTTTTTGATAAGGAGATATAGCTTGTTTGGCGGTAGCACCCAAACACAGGTAAGTTTCAATTTCCAAGCGATTTTGATTGACGGCATTTAAAAAGCGATCGCCAGCTAGAGAAGCACCATTCATGGCATTGCCAAACAGCATTCCCGCCAAAGGTATCAGGTAGCGAGGTTCGTACCATTTATCGGGTTGCACAATCAACAGAATTACATAACCTAAAGTAAAGGCACTACTGGCAATAATAGATAAAAATACCACGGGGAAAAGTCCCTGAAGCTTTTTATCGATGCGGTTGCGGGTAACGATAGAGGCAATAGTAATCATCATGACTAAAATGCCCAATACCACTAGCCAATTATCGATCGCAAAAACTATATTCAAGATATAGCCAATAGCAATTAACTGCATCAAAGAGCGAACTGCACTATATGCCAACTGCTTCTCTAATTCTAGCTTTTGCCAAAGGGACAAAGCGATCGCCATGCCGATCGTGCCTAAACATAAGACTAAATCGACTGCATCTAAAGAAATTAAATTATCCACTCTACATTTTTACTGCTCTAACTGTCTCCCTCGCGCATTCCCTTGCTAGGGCAGCATTCCCTTGCGCCTTGCGTCGGCGCGGGGTCGCTCGTCTAACTGCCCAGTACAGACAAGGCAGGCCTTGTCTCTTCTCTAACTGCTCTAACTGTCCTCAAGGAGATAACCTGGCAATTTTCCAACTACCATTAGCCTGTAGATCGTATACTAAGCGATCGTGAAGACGATTGGGACGACCTTGCCAAAATTCAATACGGTTGGGTATAACGCGAAATCCGCCCCAGTGTTCGGGAAGAGGAACAGTAGCATCTCCTTTGTATTTAGTCTCTAGATCTGCTAACTGTTGTTCTAATACTTGGCGATTGGGAATTACTTGACTTTGGGCAGATGCCCATGCGCCCAACTGTGAGGCTTTAGGACGACTATGAAAATATGCCTCTGACTCTTTGGTAGCCAATTTTTCTACTTCTCCCTCGATACGAACCTGTCTTTCTAATTTGTCCCAATGAAAAACCAACGCAGCATAAGGGTTGGCAATTAATTGTTGACCCTTTTGGCTTTTGTAGTTGGTATAAAAAACAAAACCGCCTTGGTTAACGCCTTTGAGTAAGACAATTCTAGCAGTAGGTTTCCCGTCAGAAGTAGCAGTCGCCAAAGTCATAGCGTTTGGTTCAATTAGATTGGCATCTAAAGCCTGTTGAAACCAAACTCCAAATTGCTTGATGGGATCGGCATCTACATCAGCTTCGGATAATCCTGCTCGAGTATAGTTTTGTCGTAAATCGGCGATTGAAGAATCCACGTTATATAAACAGTTATCAGTTATCAGTTATCAATTATCAATGATCAAAGTTCTCCCAGCAAGACAATTGAACACTTCAGGTTTTCTAACAAGGGTTTGGTTGTAGCACCCAGAGCTAAACTATCTACACCAACGCGCTGACGTTGCGATCGCAATATTACTAGTTCATGGGTATGACTGACGTTTAAAATTTCTCTGACAAAATTGTTTTGAGCGGTAACGTGAATATCTACTGTCGCTTCTGCTAAGAAACGGTTTGCCACTGTTTCCAACTGACTATGAAGAGTAGCTTTACGCTCTTTAGAAGTACCCGAAGGACAAACATGAAGCAGGGTTATTTCTGTCTCGTTGCTAGCAATTAAGCTTTTGACAAAGCGTACTGGACGCAAGCCAACGGGGTTTATGCTTTCAACTGGTACAAGGATACGTTTAATTGCTAAGGGTGAAGTAAGTAGGCGAGCCACTACTACAGAGCAGTGAGCAGACCATAGTATGCTATCGGTAACTGAGCTAAAAAAGCGCGAGCGAAAGCCAGTCAAAGTACCAAATCCTAAGATAATTAAATCGGCGTTGACTTCTCGACTAGCATGAGCGATTCCTTGAGCGATGTCATACTCAACTCTTAACTCTGGTTGAACTTTAATCTTAAGTTCTGTAGCAATTGCTTCAGCTTGAGTAAGTAGCTTGGCACAACGCTGGAAATCAACCTCAAGTTGTGGAGAATCTAAACGAGCTTGAGCTTTGGCGATCGCTAAAGGGACAATTGCGCCCTGATTTTTTTCAGCTAGTAAAGATGCTAACTCTAATAAATAACGCTCTGTTTGCGGGTTATAGACTGGAACAACAACTCGAAATATATCTTTTGATTTCACATCCAGATCGGATTCTGCTTCAGATTCAGTCGAATCCCTAACGGGCAACTGAGCAGCAAAGCGAGAAGTAATCAAAGGACCAGCGATTGAAGTAACTAACATCAGTAAAATAACGCTATTGAACACTCGCTCGTTAATAATCTGCGCCTGAAAACCAACCAAAGCAGCAGCTAAGGTAGCAGCTACCTGGGGCAAAGATAGCGACCACATGGTTATGGTTTGTTGCCAACTATAGCGATAGGCAAATTTAGCCACGCAAGCTGCCAAAAACTTACTCAGAATCAAGGCTCCCACAATTGAGAGGGGAATGCCAATGGAGCGAAACACATCTTCAAACGCCTTGAGGTCAAGCAGTAAGCCCATATCCACAAAGAAAATCGGAATAAATAGAACTGTACCGATAAATTCCACCTTTTCTTTTACAGGACCATCACCAATGACATCGTTAACTGCCAAACCAGTTAAAAATGCGCCAACAATTTTTTCGATTCCTATTGCCTCTGCCGATACTGAAGCCACAAACAAAGCTAGCAAGACAAACAGAAACTGATTACCTTGGTCATTTTTAGAACGACGGAAAAAAGCCCTACCCAAACGGTCTAAGCCAAATAAAACCAACAGGGTATAAAGTGCCAAAGAACCTAATAAGATACCTAATTTGGCTGCGCTAAAGTTCCCTTCGTTTACTCCCAGACAAATTGCCAATACTAATAAAGCACTAATATCAGTAAAAATTGTCGCGCCAATGGTGACAGTAACAGCTTCGTCATTAACTACTCCTAAACGTTTGACAATGGGATATGCTAGCAGGGTATGGGAAGCCAACAGCGAACCGATGAGGACGGCAGTATTCCAGCCAAAACCAAATACTCGCCCAACTAAAATACCGCCAATTAAAGGAATGGCAAACGTAGCGAAACCAAAACCCATAGAGCGAGTTCTGGTTTGACGAAACTGCTCTAGATCAATTTCTAACCCTGCCACAAACATTAGATAAATCTTACCGATATCCGCCAGCAGGATCATTGTTTCCGATTTACTATTGAGTAAACCCAAACCGCTAGAGCCAAATACTACTCCTGCTGCTAATAAGCCTACTAATCCTGGCAACTTTATTTTTTCAAAAATCGGTGGCACTAGCAAAATAATTGCTAAGAGCAAGGCAAAGGTAAAAATAGGCTCGCGTATTGTTTCAGAGATAGATTCCATGGTTGCTTTTGAAGATCGAGCTATGTATATTTTTAGCAGTAATAAGCGATCGCGACTTACCTACAGCCCATAAAGTCCCATAATTAGCAACGGTGTAACAATCGCCATAATTAAGTTCAAAGGTGCGCCAACTCGGAAAAAATCCCAAAACTTATACCCGCCAGGACTATAAACCATTGTATTTGTCTGATAGCCAATCGGAGTCATAAAGCTATTAGAAGCAGCAAAGGTAACGGCAAACATAACTGCCACAGGATTGAGATTGAGAGATTCAGCTACTTTGGATGCAATGGGAATCAACAACACCACCGAAGCATTATTAGAAAGAATTTCAGTTATCAGAGAAGTTATAACAAAGAAAAACAGTAGTATCCAGTAACCACTTAAGTTGCCACCAACAGCCAAAATATTATCTGCCAGCCATTTAGTTGCACCAGAGTTTTCCATCGCTGTACCTAAAGGAATTAATCCTGCCAAGAGAAAAATTACGTCCCAACGCACTGCGCCATATACTTCTCCAGGTTTTAAACACCCCGTAATAATCATCAGCACTACCCCAACCAAAGCACTAACTAAGATTGGCAACCAGTTAAAAGCAGCGAGTAGAACAACCCCCAAGATAATTCCTACGGCAATCCAGGCTTTATCACGACGGATCGATTCAGGCTCTTTTTGCTCCATAACTAATAATTCTCTTGTGGTTTGTAAGCCCAGTAAGCTTTGTTTCGCTCCTTGAACCAACAGCAAGTCACCAAACCGCAGACTCACTTTACCTAATCTGTCCCTAATTAGTTCTTCTCCCCGACGAATAGCTAATACTGTTAGGTTATAACGTTGACGAAAACGCAAGTCTTTGAGGGTTGTCCCAATTAAACGGGAGTTAGATAGAATCAAAACCTCTGCAACTCCTTCACTAGCAGAATTTAACTCTGTTTCTAAGTTTTTTTGGTTGAATTTAACATCAGGTAATATATCCAATCCTTGCTCTGTTTTGATTTGTAATACATCTTCTGTTTTTCCCCGTACTAAGAGAATATCCTCGGCACGAATAGTTCGGCTGGTAACAGGTTGAGGTAAACGCTCTTTGTCTCTAATGATTTCTAATACATCTACCTGAGAATTGCGCTGTAATTGCGCCGAGCGAAAGGTACTGCCAATTAATTTGGAACTAGGGGTAACGACCACTTCGGTAACATAATCTTCTAAGCCATAGCCTTCACTAACTAAATCACTCTTTGGATTTTTACGGTTGGGCAATAGACGGGGAGCAATAAACGCTAAATAAGCCAAACCAATTAAAAAAGTAATAATACCCAACCCCGTAAACTGAAACAGATGAAATTCTCCGTATCCTAAATCTTTAGAAATACCGCTGGCAAGAACATTAGTTGATGTACCAATAACGGTAATCATGCCTCCTAAAATAGTGACAAAAGACAGTGGGATCAAAAGCTTAGAAGGAGATATGCCTCGCTTTCTGCACCATTCTTCCACAATTGGCAGGAAAATTGCCACTACTGCCGTGTTATTAATAAATCCAGAAATGGGACCGACAAGTAATCCCATAACTAAGATCTGGCGAGTAATACTTTTTCCACCCCACTTGAGAAGTAAATCGCGAAATACTTGAATTACTCCAGTACGACTAATTCCTGCACTAAGGATAAACATTGCCATGACGGTAATTGTGGCAGAGTTACCAAACCCAGCTATGCCTTCATCGGGAGTAACTAACCCTAAAACAATTAATACTACCGCTACACACAAAGCAGTAATATCCACAGGTAGCAATTCAGCAATAAAACAGATTAAAGCTACAACAACTACACCTAACGTGAGAAAAATAGTCATGATTTTTAGACTTTCTCCTAAGTCAACTCCAGTAACTTTGCTTTTCAAAATTAAAAGCAATCATATTCTATTTTTAATTAAATTGCAAAACATTTATAAATTAAAAAATTCTTTTAGAAACTTGAACTAGCAAAGCGCATCAAGATAAAGTTTTACTAGCGATCGCCAGACTTGAAAACCTGATTATTCCGTTGACTATTGACGAATGAAGTTACTCTAATGTGGTTGTATATTGCGAACGTGGTGTTAGGGCTAAAGTCGCAGAGGTAATTTTATCCCAAGCTGGATTTAAATCTATTTTGCATCTTGAAGGGGATATGTCTGCTTGGCGCAGCAGTAATCTTCCTACTGAAGTTGAATAAAAAATATCCTTGGTGTAAATTGGCTTTAGGACATTAAAATGAAAATCACTATAGTTTGATTTATCTAGGACTGTTTTGACCTAAGATAAAGGATTAATTATTTCAGCAACAATTAGATAATGCAGATTAGACGTAGAAATCCTAACCCCAAAGTCAAGTCAGGAGAGGTGGTATATCAATCAAAGATTCCTCATGCTGAACCAAATAATATCTTAGAAGAGATCGTTTGGCACAAAGAGGTTGAAGTTGAACAGATGCGCGATCGCCTGCCTTTAATGCAATTACAGCAGCAGGTAAAGGATGTTTGTCCGCCTCAAGATTTTTTAGCTGCTTTACGTAATGGTAAAACCAATCCTGCTTTAATTGCCGAAGTCAAAAAAGCCTCACCTTCCAAGGGAGTAATTAGAGAAGACTTTAACCCAGTGGCGATCGCCAAGGCTTATGAAAAAGCGGGTGCAAGCTGTTTATCTGTCTTAACCGATCAAAAATTCTTCCAAGGAAGTTTTGACAATCTAAATTTAATCAGACAGGAAGTAGACTTACCTCTGCTATGCAAAGAATTTGTTATTTATCCTTATCAGATCTATTTCGCTCGCGCTAAGGGTGCAGATGCCATACTGCTAATCGCTGCGGTTTTAGAAGATAAAGACTTGAACTACTTTGTCAAAATAACCAAAGCTTTGGGCATGACTCCTTTAATTGAAGTACATACTCTAGAAGAATTAGATCGAGTACTAGCAGTTAAGGGGGTAGAGTTATTTGGGATCAATAACCGCAACCTAGAGGATTTTTCCGTTAGTCTCCAGACTACTAGAGATATTTTAACAGCTAGAAAAGAAACACTCGAACAGCGCGGTATCTTAGTCGTAAGTGAATCTGGTTTACATACCCCAGAAGACTTGAAAACGGTTAAAGCAGCAGGTGCAAAAGCAGTTTTAATTGGAGAATCTTTAGTCAAGCAAGAAAATATCGAGCAAGCAGTAGCTAATTTATTTAGGCGTTGTTGATTTAATGTATAACACACAAAATGTTTCTGTTCGTAGCTATTAGCTATCAGCTATTAGCCTTTTTAATTAAATACAAAACTAATAATTTTGAAAATCATACCCTGATTTACCAACGCCTTTATTTAAAGCTTAAAAATTAACCAGCTATTTAGCTATCAACAAACTCAGTTAATCTTTTAATTCCCTCTTTAATCGTGTCCATATCTGTAGCATAGGAAAAGCGAATACAGTTATCCATACCAAAGGCAATGCCAGGAATGGCAGCCATTTGTTTAGTTTCTAACAACTGATTACAAAAATCGAGGGATTTTTTCCCAGTCTTGGAGATATCTACAAAAAGATAAAATGCACCAAAAGGTTTTGGACAGCTTAAGCCAGGAATAGCATTAACTGCCTCATACATATAGCTTCGGCGTTGAGCAAAAGCTTGAACCATCTCTTGCACACATTCTTGAGATGATTCCAATGCTGCGATCGCGCCATATTGGGCAAAGGTACAAACATTAGAGGTACTATGCCCTTGAATTTTAGCCATTGCCTTAAGGATTTCCATAGGTGCTGCTGCATAACCTACTCGCCAGCCAGTCATGGAATGGCTTTTGGCAAAACCACTACTGGTAATGGTACGACTAAATATTTCTTCGTCTATTGAACCAATACTTAAATGTTGAGCATCATCATAAAGAATCTTTTCGTAGATCTCATCCGAAACCACTAAGATATCTCGCTCGACGATTACCTTAGCTAATGCTTTTACTTCATTAGGTGCGTAAACTGTCCCCGTAGGATTAGAAGGCGAATTGAACACAAACAGCTTAGTATTGGGCGTAATAGCCTGCTCTAGCTGCTCTATGGTGATTTTATAGTCATTCTCCGCTAAAGTTTCCACAATAACTGGAGTACCACCAGCCAGCTTAACCATCTCTGGATAGCTTAACCAATAGGGTGCAGGAATAATCACCTCATCTCCTGGCTCAATTAACACCTGCATCAGGTTAAACAAAGAAAACTTGCCGCCGTTGGTAACAATAATATTGTCCGCTTCGTAATTAAGATTATTGTCTTTTTTGAGTTTATTGGCGATCGCTTCTCTTAGCCTCAACTCTCCTACCGCAGCACCATAGCGAGTTTTGCCTTCATCCAAGGCAGTTTTAGCTGCTTCGCAAATATGCTTCGGTGTCGGAAAATCTGGTTCTCCTGCACTAAAGCTACAGACATCTATGCCTTTTGCCTGCATAGCTTTAGCTTTGGCAGCAATTGCCAAGGTAAGAGATGGTGATACTTGATTTACTCTTGCTGATAGTTTCATTTCGTTCAAACCCAAGTTCTGTTCCGCGCCCAATAAACTAAACTATAGTGTCTCAAAGTCTTTTGAAGTTTTCCGATATCCTGGCACTTTTCTTTACATTTTTGCTTAAATTGTCAGAGAAAGAGGACTTTTCGGGGGAATGAAAATTAAATTTATTTCTTTATCAAAAAGTTTTTAGTCGTTAGTTTTTAGTTCTTAGTTCAATAAGGTGAGAGATGCTTTCGTAAGAAGAGCAATATGTGGAAGTGCGCCTTTGTCTAATCTCTGACTTGCCCTATTTCAATTTGGATCTAAAATCTCATTGCCTTGAGGTGTCTGCTGCCCAGGTAAAGTTTAAGACTCGCGTTACGATTGAGACTAATAACTACGGCGCAGCCGTTTGTTCTCCACTCTTATAAAATTTAGCCAAAAGCAAAATTAACAGGATTTTGATCGTAGCGATGTTTAACGGGAATGGGTTCTGGCTGGCGATCGCCTACTAAAGCAGCAGTACTTTCTAATGCCGATCGTAGTCTTTTGGCAGCATAGATAGACATATCTCTAGGGACATTGATTCTATCTCTTAGATATCTTAAAGCTAGATCCGAGCCTAAAGGTGGAGTGCAGGTTGTCCCTGTCATCATATTGGTTAAAGCACACCGCAGAGCCTCATCAAACAAGCGATCGTCAGCAGGATTGACTGTGATAATGTTATGACGATGTTTAATTACTCGTTGCAAAGCTTCAGTCCTTGAGGTTTCGGGTTCAGGGTAAGTTACATCAGGTAGTCCAAACCAAGAACCACGGTCTACTTTTTCTTGGTTAAGCAGAGTTTGAGGTTCACCGTTAGCGTAACATCCTCCCATCTGTGGCGGTAGGTCATGAACATGGGTATGAAAATCACTTTGCGTACCGCGGTAGGTAGTTCGGCTTTCCATTGCCTTAAACCACGCAGACATACGCGGATTTTCATCTCTAATTGAATAGCCTTTATAGTAGTAAAGACTAGCATTCATTCTTTCTACATAAGGAGTAAAGATAACGTCGGCAGTACTAAACTCTGCTAAAAAGTATGAGGATGGAGTGCTAGCTAGAGCTTCTTCTACTAGACCAATTGCTTCAATAAATTGTTGACGGCTATTTTTTTCTTGTCCAGGAAATATGGCTCGCTGACATAGCCAAACACACCAAGCTCTAAATAATAATCGTTCCAAACGTCTTAACGGCAATACCTTTGGATCTTGCATACCTAAATATAAAACTCCAAAAGCTTGTTCTAAAGCAATTAGAATATCATCGCTTTCGGTAATCATTTGTCCGTCTAGTTCAATAGCAGGTAACATCCCCGATGGTACTTGCTGTTTATACCAGCTTTCTTTTTTGCCATAACAAAACATAGTTACCTTTTTGATGCGGTAGGGTATGCGCTTTTCTTCTAGCCACAGCCAAATCTTTTGACAGTAAGGACACCAGGCATGATTGTCCCGATATAAAGTGACGCGAATATCCGCTTCTGTCTGACCAAATAGACGCAAGGTAGCTTGAGAGTTAGTCAAGCCGTTGACCGTATCTCGCTTGAAATTTGTAAGTTCTGATAGTTGTTGCCAGGTAAGAGGTGTAGTGGTCATGAAAGTATATAGTTAGAGCAGTAGAGACAAGGTATGGCTTGTCTCTACTGTAATTATCTATCAAAAATGAACCCTTACAAAATCAAAAAAAGTATTAATAGACTGTCTTTAGCAGTCGGAATGTTACTCTTGAAACTTGTTTAAATTAGATTCCGAGTTATTGCTAATGATTGCACTATTAAACTTTATTAGAAGATACTGGATATCTACCACGCTTTTTATCCTAACAGTCATAACTGTTTTATCTCTTCGACCACTATCACAACTGCCTGCTGTACCTGGTAGTGATAAGATTCACCATTTTATTGCTTATGGGGTATTAATGTTGCCTACGGCGTTGAGGAAACCTAAATATTGGCTCATGATTGGCGTTTTTTTTGTTTGTTGGAGTGGCGTTATTGAGTTGTTACAACCATATGTCAACCGCTACTGTGAATTTAAAGATTTAGTAGCTAATGTTATAGGCTTAATTTCTGGTTTGCTAGTAGCTAGGCTGATCGAATGGCTTTTGCCTAATAATTTAGATTCAAAATGAATTTTCTATAGCTGCGAAAATACGATATCTCCTATTTCAATTAGCTTTCCCGCTTCAGTTGGAGGTAGCCTAGTATTAATTGCTAAACGAAAAAAATGATTAAAACGCGATCGCTCTGTCCATTCAGGCAGAGTTTTTTTTCTTTGATTGATAAAAGTCTTTTGAAATTTTGGATATGACTTTCCCGTTTCGGGATCGCGGGTAATAACAACACAGCGTTGACAGGGATTTACGCCCACAAACTCTACATTACCGACTTTAAATTTGACCGTTTGTTCTGGAGTGGTAAATAACCGATCTTCCCAAAAGGCAGGTACACCAGCAATTTCGACGTTAGCGCGAAAGCGACGACGAATATCTTCTGTATCTAGTTCAGGATACCAAGAGGAGATCGCTTCTAAAGTGGCGGTACTGATTATAGTTGCCCCAGGAGAAACGGTATCATCGGGAAACCCCATGCTTAAATTCTGCTTGATTTTAACAGGAAAAACAAAGTATGTTTCTAGCCAGTTACAAACCGCTTCTGATTCTTGTTGTAAATCAAAAGTTACTGTTTGCTCTGTCCCCTGTATTCGTAATGATAAGACATTAGTTGCTAGTTCAAATTCTGAACGTAAGGCGTGAATTTTTTGGTGCCGTTTGCCGTTGACAAAATTATCAGCCCGATCGAATATTGCCCAGGTGCGATCGCCTTTTAAAGCTCCAGACTCCAAAATAGTAACGCGATCGACCGCTACAGGATCTAAAGATTTAATTGGGTAAACAAATAATCTAGCGACGTAGGGATTCACAGAAGACAAAACTTTTAAACAACTACTTAAAGTACCATTTTATGTCTAATTAAGAAATATAAATATATACAAAAAAATGCTGAAAAATAATAAATTTGTTTTTTCTTTATTATTTCTGGGGATCGACGCTAAACTTGATTCTTAGAGAAGAATACAGGTAGTTTTGGACTATACTAGAAGCTCACATGAACCACAACATATTCACTAATGAATATTTACCAACAATATTAATTGCTAGAGATCATTCCACAAAACTTATATTTGATTCGCCGATCTTAGCGTCATTTAATCAGGTTTATGTGCCGATAATAGAAGCCACAGCAATTTTGGCTTGGGTACAACAGCGTCAACCAGATCTGATTATTTTGGATATTCAATGGTCAAAAATAGTGGAATTAGGGTTAATTACGACTTTAAGATTAGATTGGCTGACTCGCAATATTCCGATAGTTATCATTAGCAGCCTATCCGAACAAAAAATTCAACTCAAGACGAATTTAGATGGAGATGCTTATTTGACTAAGCCTTATTCAACACAAGAATTAGAAAAGGTTGTTTGTTCTTTAGCACCTTGTCCAGCTTGTAAAGCTTTAAACACAGCATCTTAAGCAGCCTATATTTATTGAGCAATTACCAAAACTCTACTTAGCTGTATCTCAGAGCTTTTTGCTTTATAGCCTGAATGAGTTGTTATGAGGACTTTGAGCCTTAGAAATCATAGAAACCTTTGGTGAGGGCTGACTTGGCGACTGAGGATTTAGCTGGAGCAAAACCCAGTTAATTAGTCCAGATAAAAAAGGTAAGGCAAAACAAATGATTAAAGCGATCGCAATCCAGCGAAAAATGGCAGGTCTTTTATTTCCCTGGATGGGATAACCACAGCTAAGACATATTTCTGTTTCGGCTGCGTTAAGCGTACCACAAACTTTACAAGGTTCTAGAGACATTTTTGAGGGATGAGGGATAAGTGATGGGGAATAAGCAAGCAGGACAAATCAACATTAGTTATTAAAGCCACGTTAAAGTAATAGCTAAGTTTACATATACTATTTAAGAGTTAGCAAATTTTTATAATAGTAATAGTAGTTCAATTCAGGAGTAACCCCAGTCGTGGAGTCACGATATAACGCAGCCAAAATAGAACAAAAGTGGCAACAGCAATGGCAAGAATCGGCAATTGACAAAACCCCTGAGCAGAATGAGCAACCTAAATTTTATGCTCTTTCTATGTTTCCCTATCCTTCGGGAAACTTGCACATGGGTCATGTCCGTAACTATGTGATTACTGACGTGATTGCTCGTCTTAAGAGAATGCAGGGTTATCGAGTACTCCACCCTATGGGTTGGGATGCTTTTGGTTTACCTGCCGAAAATGCAGCCATCGATCGCGGTATTGCTCCTGCAAAATGGACATTGCAAAACATTGCTCAAATGTGCAAGCAACTAAAGCAACTAGGGCTTTCTATTGACTGGAATCGAGAAGTTGCTACTTGTTCTCCTGATTATTATCGGTGGACACAATGGCTGTTTCTTCAGTTTTTTGATGCGGGGTTGGCTTATCAAAAAGAGGCTGCGGTTAACTGGGATCCCATCGATCAAACTGTACTTGCTAACGAACAAGTAGATAATGAAGGCCGTTCTTGGCGTTCTGGAGCAATAGTCGAGCGTAAACTGCTCAAACAATGGTTTTTTAAAATCACTGATTATGCTGAAAAATTGCTGCAAGATTTAGATCGGCTAGAAGGTTGGCCAGAAAGAGTCAAAACTATGCAAGCCAACTGGATTGGTAAATCTATTGGAGCTTATTTAGAATTTCCTATTGTTGGTCTCGACGACAAGATCGCTGTATTTACCACTCGTCCAGATACAGTATACGGCGTTACTTATGTGGTGCTTGCTCCAGAACATCCTTTGACTCCTGAAGTGACTACCAGCGAACAGAAAGAGGCAGTAGAAGCGTTTATCAAAGAGATTAAACAGCAAAGTGAAATTGAAAGAACAGCAGAAGATAAGCCCAAACGAGGAATTTTAACTGGAGGAAAAGCAATTAATCCCTTTAACGGGGAAGAAGTGCCAATTTTAATTGCTGACTATGTTCTCTATGAATATGGTACAGGGGCAGTAATGGGTGTTCCTGCCCATGATGTCAGGGATTTTAAATTTGCCACCGAGAAGGGTTTACCAATCAAAACCGTTGTTGTTCCCGAAAACGTAGGGGCAAATTGCCATTCGCCCTCCGAAGCATATACCGAACCTGGAAAAATCGTCAATTCAGGACAATTTAACGGCATAAATTCTCTTGAAGGCAAAACAAAAATTATTGAATATGCTGAACAACAAGGCTACGGCAAAGCCAGAGTTCAATATCGCTTGAGAGATTGGTTGATTTCTCGCCAAAGATATTGGGGCTGTCCTATTCCTGTAATTCATTGTGATGATTGCGGTACTGTACCTGTACCAGATAAGGATCTTCCTGTAAAGTTACCCGAATCTGTTGAATTGTCTGGACGCGGAGGTTCGCCTTTAGCTCAATTAGATAGCTGGATTAATGTAGATTGTCCTTGTTGTGGTAAATCTGCAAAAAGGGAAACGGACACGATGGATACTTTTATTGATTCTTCCTGGTATTTTCTGCGCTTCAGCGATGCCAATAATACCGAGATGGCTTTTGCAAAGGATAAAGTCAATGATTGGATGCCCGTCGATCAATATGTAGGGGGTATTGAACACGCCATTTTACATTTACTTTACTCTCGCTTCTTTACTAAAGTTTTGCGAGACAGGGGTCTACTTAATTTTGATGAGCCGTTTAAACGTCTCTTAACGCAGGGAATGGTGCAGGGATTAACTTATAAAAATCCTCAAACTAACAAATATATTCCCTCGGCAAATATTGACCCTAAAAATCCTCAAGATCCAGAGACAGGAGATAAGCTAGAGGCTTTCTTTGAGAAGATGTCTAAATCTAAATATAACGGTGTAGCACCTGAGGATGTTATTGCCCAATATGGTGTAGACACAGCCAGAATGTTTGCTTTGTTTAAAGCACCTCCTGAAAAAGATTTAGAATGGGATGATGCTGATGTTGAAGGGCAATTTCGCTTTTTAAATCGGGTTTGGTCTTTGGTGACTAGCTATGATCCTGCTAGTGTCTCTGAAGCATCTAATGAATTCTCTAAAGCTGAAAAAGATTTGCGTCGAGCTATTCATACTGCCATTAAAGAAATTTCTGAAGATTTAACAGGAGATTATCAATTTAATACTGCGGTTTCGGAGTTGATGAAGTTAAGTAATGCTTTAAAAGATGCCAAATGCGATACTTCTCCAGTTTATCAAGAGGGAATTGAAACCTTAGTTGTCTTGCTTGCTCCTTTTTCGCCTCATATTGCCGAGGAATTATGGAGTCACTTAGGTAATATTGAATCAGTCCACAAACAACAGTGGCGCGAGGTAGATTCTTCTGCTTTAGAGGTAGATGAAATTACTTTGGTGGTGCAGATTATGGGTAAAACACGCGGTACGATTCAAGTGCCTGCTGGCTCTGACAAAGTAGCCCTAGAAAAATATGCCACAGAATCAGAGATTGCCCAGCGTTATATAGAAGGAAAAGAAATTAGAAAAGTAATTGTTGTACCTAACAAGCTGGTTAATTTTGTAGTGGCGAAATAATGACGACTATGGCGATGTTGGTGGCTAGGCATTGCCAATCGCATTTTCTTGGTTTTTTTGAATTTTATAGTCATTAAAAAATTATTAATCGCGATCGCCATCTGGCAAACAATCGCTATCAGTTATTAGCTAATTTAGAGTAGGACTTAATTAATTTAGGCTCATTGTCTCAACATAATTCTCAAGATTATCAACAACTATTATCTGAAGCGCATTCATAGTATAAAAATATTAAGATATGGAAGCAACTAAAGTTCGTACTTCTAATAATTTCAAAAGGCTTCAGGCGCGATTACGTGGGCAAGTAGGCAAAGCGATCGCCGACTATAAGATGATTGAAGATGGCGATCGCGTTATGGTATGTCTATCTGGCGGTAAAGACTCTTACACCTTGCTAGATATGTTGCTGAGTTTACAGCGTAAAGCCCCTGTTGATTTTGAGCTACTGGCAGTTAATTTAGATCAAAAGCAGCCTGGTTTCCCAACACAGGTTTTGCCAGAGTATTTGGCTGCCTTAAACGTTTCTTATCGTATTATCGAACAGGACACATATAGCACTGTCACAAATATAGTTCCCGAAGGCAAAACCATGTGTGGCTTATGTTCTCGCTTGCGCCGTGGGATTCTCTATCGAGTAGCCCAGGAAGAAAAAGCGACTAAAATTGCCTTAGGACATCATCGTGATGATATTGTCGAGACTTTATTTCTCAATATGTTTCATGGTGGAAAACTCAAAGCTATGCCTCCTAAGCTACTAAGCGATGATGGCAAAAATCTTATCATTCGTCCTCTAGCATATTGTTCGGAAAAAGAAATTATTCGTTATGCTAATACCAGACAATTTCCCATAATCCCTTGCAATCTTTGTGGTTCTCAGGAAAACTTACAACGGGCTAACATCAAAGCAATGCTACAGACTTGGGAAAGAGAATCTCCTGGTAAGATTGAAAGTATTTTTCGCAGTATTCAAAATGTTTCACTTTCTCAATTAGCAGACATAGAGTTATTCAACTTTGCTGGATTAACCAATAAGTAACAAGTAGTGAGTGATAAGTATTGAGTGCTATATTTGGAACTCTCAACATAAGCTAACTGTAAATGACAATAGCTATAAACCAATGGTTGTGAACAAAGCTCATTTACATCAGTCACAATTTAGTAGTAATTTGTTGCAGCTTTTGCAACCCTCTTAAAGAACCTTTAATTAATCTGATTGCAGCGATAGGCTGGCGTAAAAATGCGATCGCCAGTGGCAGAAATTTCAAATTACCATCCTCATCAATAGCTGGGCTTAAATTGGGTATATTACCTGTTAAATCATCGCTAACTACCCGTAACATAGCTACAGATATTCCCTGACGCTGTAGCTCTTTGATATAGCCATAACCTTCCATATCCACAGCTTCAACAGCATATTGTTGAGCAAGCTTACGTTTTTGGGCAGCTAGACAAATTGGGCGATCGCTAGTTAAGCCCGTAACTAAATTGAGCGATAATTTATGATGAATCATAGTAGTTAACTCAGGCTCTAAATTAAGATATTCCCGATTTAGATTACAGCAGTCTTGGTAAAGAACTGCATCTCCTATAGAATATTGCTGGGAGAGGCTACCACATAAGCCCATAATTAACACTCTTTGGGGAGTAGTAAACTCAAAAGAGCGTTTAACTAATACTTGTAATACATCTTTTGTACCAATCGGGATGGCAATAACTTGAATCTTATTTGCTCTGGGCTGTAACCCACGACAGACAGCCTGGTATTCTGCCCCTTGAGGAACGACAATAGTATTAATAGATAAATTCACATCTTAAAGATAATTGGTTATTTGATAATTTATGCCTTCTACTGAAATAAATAAAAAAGCTAGTTTATGGCGTAATGTTAAAGAAAACGGCACGACAGTCGCTATTGCTCTAGTTTTAGCTTTTTTAATTCGGGTTTTTATTGCCGAACCTCGCTATATCCCTTCAGAGTCCATGTTCCCTACTTTGACAATTGGCGATCGCCTAGTCGTGGAAAAGGTGGCATACAAGTTTAATCCTCCCGCCAGAGGAGATATTGTCGTTTTTGAACCGCCAACCAAACTTAGGCTTTTAGGTTACGAAAAAAACCAGGCTTTTATCAAAAGAGCGATCGCTATAGGCGGAGAGACAGTAGCTGTTAAAGATGGAATAGTTTATGTTAATAATCAACCTTTAGCAGAAGATTATATTGCTGCACCTCCTAATTATGAGCTTCTGCCCATTACAGTCCCAGAGGGACAAGTATTTGTTATGGGAGACAACCGCAACAACAGCAATGATTCCCACATCTGGGGATTCTTACCAACAGAGAATATTATTGGTCATGCTGTACTGCGATTTTGGCCTTTTGAGCGTATTGGCATAGTTTAAACATTAGCAATATTTACAGTAGAGAAAAGAGATGACTTGTCTCTACTGTTTGCCAAACTGTCTTTGATAGACAATATCTTCTTTGCCAGACTCTAGTTTAATATCTGAACGGGGATACGCTACACATAAGAGGGCATATCCTTCGTCCTGTAATTCTGGAGAGACTCCCATACCCTCACTTTGTTCTACCTCTCCTGAAAGAATTTGAGCAGCACAGGTAGTACATACTCCAGCACTACAGGAAAAGGGCAAATCAATACCTGCATTGGTAGCAGCTTCTAAAATACTTTGTGTTTCTTCAACCTGGATAGTTTGAGTTTTACCTTGATGATTTACTTCGACGGCGTAAGTATTGGACATTGCAAATACAAATTTGAGCGACTAATTCAACTAGAATTTATATATCATCTCATAGTCTAAGTCCTGACTGAAAGCTTATAGCCGATAGCTACTGGCGGTCCTTGTTTAATATTTTACAATTTAGTTTTGCCCAAATGTGTCAGGTGTTCAGGGGTTGGTAATTTATTCCTAGAGGCTTATATATTTATACTTAAGGAGGTAGAACAAATTAATTGTCAATTTCTACTGGCTATTAAATAAGACTAAAATTATTATCAAGACATATTATTATATTAAGTCTTCAGACAAGGTGATTTTTGGCTTTAATATTAAGTAATTTAAGCCTGATTATACCGAGCATCATCAATTATCAAAATTCAAAAACCCTATTTAGCTAAAATATGCAGCCTACCGACCAAAGTAAGTTTACTGAACAAGCCTGGGATGCGATCGTTAAATCCCAAGAAGTTGCCAAGTTATTTCAGAATCAAAACTTAGAGGTAGAGCATTTAATCTTGGCAGCCTTAGAACAAGAAGGACTAGCCACAACTATTTTAGATAAAGCAAATATAGACCCCTTGCGTCTCAAGCAACAGCTAGAGATGTTTACTAAGCGTCAGCCCAGAATAGGCTCGGCTCAACTTTATTTAGGTCCTAGCTTAGACCGAATGTTAGACCGTGCCGAGGCTTGCCGAGTTAGCTGGGATGATGATTTTATTTCCATTGAGCATATCCTGATGGGGTTTGCTGAAGATGCTCGCATTGGCAAAAAATCTCTGCGCAGCTTTAATCTTGACCCCCAAGATTTAGAACAGATAATTAAATCAGTTCGAGGTTCACAAAAAGTAACCAAGCAAAACCAAGAAGAGCAGTATCAGGCATTAGAAAAGTATGGACGCGATCTAACCGAAGCGGCAAAAGCAGGTAAACTTGACCCCGTAATTGGTCGGGATGAAGAAATACGTCGGGTAATTCAGGTGCTTTCTCGTCGCTCTAAAAATAACCCTGTATTGATTGGTGAGCCTGGAGTTGGCAAAACTGCGATCGCCGAAGGATTGGCACAACGGATTGTTAACGGCGATGTTCCTGAATCTCTTAAAAACCGTCAATTGATTTCTCTGGATATGGGCAGCCTGATCGCAGGGGCAAAATATCGCGGGGAGTTTGAAGAACGTTTGCGGGCGGTATTAAAAGAAGTCACTGAATCTAGCGGACAAATAGTTTTATTTATCGATGAGGTGCATACCGTTGTGGGTGCGGGGGCAAGAGAAGGCTCTGGCTCAATGGATGCGGGAAACTTGCTTAAACCTATGTTGGCGCGTGGTGAATTGCGCTGTATTGGGGCAACCACCCTAGATGAATATCGCAAGCATATTGAAAAAGACCCAGCCTTAGAAAGACGCTTTCAGCAGGTATACGTAAAACAGCCCTCCGTTGAGGATACGATCTCAATTTTACGGGGATTAAAAGAAAGATATGAGGTGCATCACGGCGTAACTATTACCGACTCGGCATTAGTTGCAGCAGCTACTTTGTCCCAACGTTATATTACAGAACGCTTTCTACCCGATAAGGCGATCGATCTGATTGATGAAGCAGCAGCAAAATTGAAAATGGAGATTACTTCCAAGCCCAGTGAGCTAGAAGATATTGATCGCCGTATTATGCAGCTAGAAATGGAAAAAGTCTCTTTAACAGGGGAAAGCCAACGTCCAGGAATAACGGTCGTCGATAAAGCAGCAAAGGAAAGACTAAGCAAAATTAAAGCAGAAATTGATACCTTAAAAGGTAAGCAAACTGGACTGTCTGCTCAATGGCAATCAGAAAAAAGCCTGTTGGATGAAATAAATGCTCTTAAGGAAGAGGAGGAAAAAACTCGCCTCCAGCTAGACCAAGCCGAAAGAGCTTTCGACCATGAAAAAGCTGCACTTTTGAAATACGGCAAGCTAGAAACTTTGCAAAGAGATCTAGAAGCCAAAGAAACTAAGCTAATTGACATTCAATCAGCAGGCACTACTCTGCTTCGAGAACAGGTAACAGAATCAGATATAGCCGAAATTGTCGCTAATTGGACGGGTGTACCGATTAACCGACTGCTCGAAACTGAAAGACA
The DNA here is from genome assembly GCA_965218345.1 of Waterburya sp. Classification (GTDB taxonomy): domain Bacteria; phylum Cyanobacteriota; class Cyanobacteriia; order Cyanobacteriales; family Xenococcaceae; genus Waterburya. The sequence continues at coordinate 102,346 of CBDCKS010000002.1, read as the reverse complement.
AAAACTGCTTCAGCTAGAAGGACACCTCCATCAGCGAGTTATCGGGCAACAAGAACCTGTGGCGGCAGTATCGGCTGCTATTCGTCGCGCTAGGGCAGGAATGAAAGATCCTGGTAGACCAATTGGCTCATTCCTTTTTATGGGTCCGACAGGGGTGGGCAAAACCGAATTAGCCAGAGCCTTAGCTGCATTCCTCTTTGATAGCGAAGAGGCGATGGTGCGAATTGATATGTCCGAGTATATGGAGAAGCACGCGGTATCTCGTCTAGTGGGTGCGCCTCCTGGATACATTGGCTTTGAAGAAGGAGGACAGCTAACCGAAGCCGTGCGCCGTCGTCCTTACTGCGTAGTGCTACTAGATGAAGTAGAAAAGGCACACAAGGATGTGTTTAACATTTTGCTTCAGGTGCTAGATGATGGCAGAATTACCGACTCTCAAGGACGAATAGTAGACTTCCGCAACGCCATTATTGTTATGACTAGCAATATTGGTAGTGAACACATTCTTAATGTCAAAGGCGAAGATGAGGATTATGAAGAAATTTATAAGCAGGTAAATCAAGCTTTGCGGAGTCATTTTCGCCCAGAGTTTCTCAACCGCATCGATGATTTAATTATCTTCCACGGCTTGAAGAAAGAAGAACTCAAACAGATTGTCTCGATTCAAATTGAAGGTATTCAACGCCTATTAAGCGAACAAAAAATCACCATTGAGCTTTCGACCGCAGCCCAAGATCGTATTGTCGATATTGGCTACGATCCTGCTTACGGTGCGCGTCCCTTGAAACGAGCAATTCAACGGGAATTACAAAATCCAATTGCGACGATGATTTTGGATAACACTTATACCGCAGGAGACAAAATTGTAGTAGACTGTGTAGCCCAAAAGCTAATCTTTGATAAAGAAACTACTCCTCAGCCTGCTGAACCTAAGAAAAATGAGCAGAAAAAAGCTAGTCATTTAGAAAAGCAATCGCCGCCAAAATCAGATGAAAAACCTCAAGTGGTCTCATCAGAAAAGTAAACCTTTGGCTATCAAGTAGCAACAAAAAATATCTTACTCAATTTAATTTTTAGATTATGGCGATCGCATTTCTCTTGTAGGTGTATTTTGCCTGTGATCTGGTTATCTATTCCGTCCTGAACCTTACTGAGTCAGCGTGAGAGGTCAAACCTTCTGCCTGAGCTAAAATTTGAATAGTGCTAGACATTTTTTTAAGAGCCGTAGGTGAATATTGAATTAGGCTCGAATGCTTCATAAAAGTTTCTACTCCCAAGGCTGAAGCATAACGGGCAGCCCCCGAGGTTGGGAGGGTATGATTAGGTCCTGCCAAATAGTCTCCAGTAGCTTCTGGAGTAGAGTTGCCGATAAAAATTGCTCCTGCATGGCGAATTTTCTCAATCAAGTCCCAAGGCTCTGCTATCTCTAGCTCTAGGTGTTCGGGAGCAAATAAATTTGAAAGCTCTGCTGCTTCGGCTAAGGAATTGACAATAACTATTAGACCATAATGAGCGATCGCCTTTTCGGTTAAAATCTTACGGGGATGATTGGCTAACTGCTTGGTAACTTCCTGCTGCACTTGTTTTGCCAGGACAGGATCGGTAGTTATTAATATGGCGGCTGCCATCGGATCGTGTTCTGCCTGAGCCAGCATATCGGCAGCAACGTAAATGGGGTTTGCCAGGGAGTCGGCAATAACCAATACTTCAGATGGTCCTGCCAAGGAGTCAATGCCCACAGTACCATAAACCATTTTTTTAGCTAAGGTAACGTAAATATTTCCTGGTCCTGTGATTATATCAACCTGGGGAATAGTTTCTGTACCATAAGCCAGTGCGCCTATAGCTTGCGCCCCCCCAATACGATATATTTCTTCTACCCCTGCTTCTTGTGCCGCCACCAGCACCGCAGGATTGATTTTGCCATCTTGACCAGGAGGGGTAACCATGACGATATGAGGAACTTGTGCCACCTTGGCAGGAATAGCATTCATCAGGACTGTGCTAGGATAAGATGCCCTGCCTCCAGGAATATATAGCCCTGCTCTATCTATAGGTGTATAGCGTTTACCCAAAACTACATTATCTTCTTCAAACTGTACCCAGGATTTGGGAACTCGCTGACGATGAAATGCTTCTATTTTCTGGCTGGCTACTTGAATAGCACGCAGCAGATCTTTAGATATTTGCTGATAAGCAGCATCCAATTCTGAACCACTGACTCGCAATTGCTTGGCGGTGTATACTTGATGGTCAAATTTTTCCGTATACTCAAGTAAAGCGCGATCGCCATTTTTTTTGACATTGGTGATAACTTCTCTAACCACAGCTTCGATTGGCTGAATATCATCACCGTTGTTGCGATCGCTAATACGCCTTAATTCCGCTTGTGCCTCACTTTGCCGATCAATTATTCGCAGCATCGAGATCCCCATGTCCATTTGAGCTAATATACAAGAGTAAGCTTTTGCTTCTAAAATTGCTACTATAAGAATGAAAAATTTTATAGTAATATATTCTTCTCTTAGCTTAACGTGAATCTATATTGACTCGCCTGTTTCTAAACAAATTGCCAGTTTTAAGCAATTTGCTGCTCAACCTCAAATTATTTTGAATTTTGATTTTATCTTGACAGTATTTTATAATAATTGATATACTGTAAAATCCGCTTTCTGTATATACTTTCAAAATTACTTACAAAGTAAATCTCTGTTTTTAAAACTGTGGCTAATTCTAAATCGGCAATCAAACGTATCAGAACATCAGAGCGCAATCGCCTGCGCAATAAAGCGTACAAGTCGGCGCTAAGAACTCTAACCAAAAAGTATTTTGGTGCGGTAGAAACCTACACAGCCGAACCGACTCCAGCCAATATGGAGACCGTTAATCAAGCAATGTCCGCAGCCTACAGCAAAATCGACAAAGCCGTTAAGCGTAAAGTGTTGCATCGAAATAATGGAGCTAGAAAAAAGGCGCGCATCGCCAGAGTTTTGCAAAAGGCAACCGTAGCTTAATAGCTAGTAGCGTTAGTTGTTAAACAAAAATTTCTTTGTTGAGAGCTTATCTAAAGTTCGGAGTTACTGACTCAGGTTAGTGGGCATAAAATTATCAAGCAAACAATACACCAATTTAAATGCAGTTAATAGATACCCATGTACACATCAATTTCGATGTTTTTCAAGGGAATTTAGACTCGTTGAAACAACGTTGGCAAGAAGCAGGTGTAGTTCATTTAGTACACTCTTGTGTGGAACCAAACGAATTTCAGGGAATACAGTCTATTGCGAATCGTTTTCCTGAATTGTCATTTGCAGTTGGCTTGCATCCTTTAGATGTAGATAAATGGCAAGCTAACACTGCTGGGCAAATCAAGAATTTGGCAGCGTCAGACCAGCGAGTAGTAGCTATTGGAGAAACAGGATTAGACTTTTATAAAGCTGATAACCAGTTAAAGCAAGTTTTGGCTTTACAAGGACAATTAAGAATAGCTAAAGAACTAAATAAACCCGTAATTATTCACTGTCGAGAGGCAGCGTCAAAGCTAAAAGATGTATTAACCGACTTTTGGGCAACAGAAGGTTCGGTAAATGGTGTTATGCACTGCTGGGGAGGAAACGAAATAGAGACAAAGTGGTTTTTAGATTTAGGTTTTTACATCAGCTATAGCGGTATTGTCACCTTTAAAAATGCCAAGCAGGTTCAGGCAGCAGCCAAAATAGTCCCCAGCGATCGCTTATTGGTCGAAACAGACTGCCCTTTTCTAGCACCCGTACCCCGCCGAGGTAAAACTAACGAACCCTCTTATGTGCTGCACGTAGCCCAACAGGTAGCAAACTTGCGTCAAACTTCAATTGAAACTATAGCCAAACAAACAACTGCTAATGCTTGTCGCTTATTTAATTTAAGGCTAGACAAACCATAAAACTAAAATTTAACTTTAATTTATAACTGACCAACTTTTTTGACGAGCCGAAAAACTCAAACACATTACCAACCATAAACTTCATGAACAATCTGACTTATAATTTGCTGCCAGACTTAATTGAAATTCAACGCTCTAGCTTTCGTTGGTTTCTAGAAGAGGGATTAATTGAAGAACTAAACAGTTTTTCTCCAATCACCGACTATACAGGTAAATTTGAGCTGCATTTCATGGGTGAAAACTATCGGCTCAAAGAACCAAAATATTCCATGGAGGAAGCAAAACGCCGTGATAGTACGTACAACGTGCAGGTGTATGTTCCCACTCGTTTAATCGATAAAGAAAGCGGGGAAATCAAGGAGATGGAGGTATTTGTCGGGGATTTACCTCTAATGACCGATCGCGGCACGTTTATTATTAACGGTGCAGAGAGGGTAATTGTCAATCAAATAGTGCGATCGCCTGGAGTATACTACAAGGCAGAAACCGATAAAAATGGTCGTCGTACCTATTCTGCTTCCTTGATTCCTAACCGTGGAGCCTGGTTAAAATTTGAAACCGATAAAAATGGTTTAGTTTGGGTCAGAATTGACAAGACTCGTAAACTTTCGGCTCAGGTATTATTAAAGGCGATCGGTTTAAGCGATAATGAAATTCTCGATGGCATCCGTCATCCAGACTTTTATCAAAAAACTTTAGATAAAGAGGGAAATCCTAGCGAAGAAGAGGCCTTGCTAGAACTATATCGCAAATTGCGTCCTGGTGAGCCTCCTACAGTTAGTGGAGGACAGCAGCTACTAGAATCCCGTTTCTTTGATTCTAAACGCTATGACTTAGGTAGAGTTGGTCGCTATAAAATCAATAAAAAGCTACGTCTTACTGTTCCCGATACTACTAGAGTGCTAACTACTACAGATATCCTTTCAGCAGTAGCTTATTTAATTAACCTGGAATTTGATGGTGGCAGTACTGATGATATTGACCATTTAGGCAATCGTCGGGTACGCTCTGTAGGAGAATTATTGCAGAATCAGGTCAGGGTTGGTTTAAATCGTTTAGAAAGAATAATTCGCGAACGGATGACGGTGAGCGAAGCAAATACCCTTACCCCCGCAGCCCTAGTTAACCCTAAACCATTAGTAGCAGCCATCAAAGAATTCTTTGGTTCTTCTCAACTATCTCAGTTTATGGATCAAACCAATCCTTTGGCAGAGTTGACTCACAAACGTCGTTTATCAGCTTTAGGACCAGGGGGTCTAACTAGAGAGAGAGCAGGTTTTGCAGTGCGAGATATTCACCCTACTCAGTATGGTCGTATTTGCCCTGTCGAGACTCCTGAAGGACCTAATGCTGGTCTGATTGGTTCTTTGGCTACTTATGCTCGTGTCAATCCCTATGGTTTTATTGCCACTCCCTATTATCGAGTCGAAAACGGTCGTGTATTGCGGGAAAATGAGCCTGTATATCTCACCGCCGATGAAGAAGACGATATGAGAGTTGCACCTGGGGACGTAGCCACCGATGATGATGGTTATATCTTAGGTCAAACCATTGCCATTCGCTATCGTCAAGAATTTTCGACCTGCGACTCTGAAGAAGTAGATTATGTCGCTATTTCTCCTGTACAGATTGTTTCAGTAGCCACTAGCTTGATTCCTTTCCTAGAACATGATGATGCTAACCGCGCCTTAATGGGTTCTAATATGCAGCGTCAGGCTGTGCCTTTATTACGTCCAGAACGTCCTCTTGTAGGAACTGGATTAGAAGCTCAAGCTGCTCGTGACTCAGGAATGGTAGTTGTATCTCGTACCCATGGGATTGTCACCTATGTGGATGCAGAAGTAGTTAGAGTCAGGGTAGAAGAAGGCAACAATGGACTTTATGCCCCAGAACCAGGACAAGAAATTACTTACAAGCTACAAAAATATCAGCGTTCTAATCAAGATACCTGTTTAAATCAGCGACCTCTGGTATACGCAGGGGAAGACGTTGTGCCAGGGCAGGTGTTAGCAGATGGTTCTTCTACTGAAGGCGGAGAATTGGCACTAGGACAAAATGTTTTGATCGCCTATATGCCCTGGGAAGGATATAACTATGAAGATGCGATTTTAATTAGCGAACGTCTAGTTTATGACGATGTTTACACTAGTATTCACGTCGAAAAATTTGAAATTGAAGCTAGGCAAACCAAATTAGGACCAGAAGAAATCACTAGAGAGATTCCTAATGTTGGTGAAGATGCCCTACGTAACCTTGATGAGCGTGGCATTATTCACGTTGGTGCCTGGGTAGAAGCAGGAGAAATATTGGTAGGTAAGGTAACTCCTAAAGGAGAATCAGATCAACCCCCTGAAGAAAAACTACTCAGAGCAATTTTTGGAGAAAAAGCCAGAGACGTGCGGGACAATTCTCTAAGAGTTCCCAACGGTGAAAAAGGCAGAGTTGTAGACGTGCGAGTTTTTACCAGAGAACAAGGCGATGAACTACCTCCTGGTGCCAACATGGTTGTCAGAATCTATGTGGCGCAAAAACGCAAGATTCAGGTAGGAGATAAAATGGCTGGTCGTCATGGTAATAAAGGAATTATTTCCCGCATCTTACCAATTGAAGATATGCCCTATTTACCTGATGGTACTCCCATTGACATTGCGCTTAATCCTTTGGGTGTTCCCTCACGGATGAATGTCGGGCAGGTATTTGAGTGTCTCTTGGGTTGGGCTGGAGAAAACTTAGCCATGCGCTTTAAAATGATGCCTTTTGATGAGATGTACGGTAAAGAAGCATCAAGAGAAACAGTACACGGCAAAATCCAGGATGCTGCCAAGAAACCAGGTAAATCTTGGGTCTATGACGAGGATAATCCTGGCAAAATTCAGGTATTTGATGGACGCACGGGCGAAGCATTCGATCGACCTGTAACAGTAGGAAAAGCCTATATGCTTAAGTTAGTTCACCTTGTAGATGATAAGATTCATGCTCGTTCTACTGGTCCTTATTCTCTAGTTACTCAACAGCCTTTGGGTGGTAAAGCACAACAGGGTGGACAAAGATTTGGAGAAATGGAGGTATGGGCATTAGAAGCTTATGGTGCAGCCTATACTCTGCAAGAACTGTTAACGGTTAAATCCGATGATATGCAGGGACGAAACGAAGCCTTAAATTCGATTGTCAAAGGAAAACCAATTCCCCGTCCCGGCACACCAGAATCCTTCAAAGTATTGATGCGAGAACTACAGTCCTTGGGCTTAGATATTGCGGTACATAAACTTGAAGCTTTAGACGATGGTAGCAGCCGTGATGTGGAAGTAGATTTAATGGCAGATACTCCTCGTCGCACTCCTAACCGACCTACCTATGAATCCTTGCAACGAGAAGAAACAATTGAAGAAGTCTAATAAAGGATGAAAAATAAGGAATGAAGGATGAGGAAAATAATTCTTCAGCCTTCATTTCTTAGCAACAGATAGCTTTTTTATTCCCAAAACCCTTAATTCTTAGTCATCAATGAGAAACCAGATAGAACAAAGATTCGATTATGTCAAAATTGGTATTGCCTCTCCCGAGAGAATTCGTCAGTGGGGAGAAAGGACTTTACCTAACGGTCAGTTAGTTGGGGAAGTGACCAAACCAGAAACAATTAATTATCGTACCCTAAAGCCAGAAATGGATGGGTTATTTTGTGAGCGCATTTTTGGACCAGCCAAAGATTGGGAATGTCACTGTGGCAAATATAAGCGAGTGCGCCACCGTGGAATTGTCTGCGAAAGATGTGGAGTTGAGGTAACTGAATCACGGGTGCGCCGTCATCGCATGGGCTATATCAAGCTGGCTGCGCCTGTTACCCACGTTTGGTATCTCAAGGGTATTCCTAGCTACTTAAGTATCTTGCTGGATATGCCTTTACGAGATGTAGAGCAAGTGGTTTACTTTAATGCTTATGTAGTCCTCGATCCTGGTAATGCGGGTAACTTATCTGCCAAGCAACTTTTAACTGAAGATCAGTGGATTGAAATTGAGGATCAGCTTTATAGCGAGGACTCGGAATTAGTTGGGGTTGAGGTAGGTATTGGTGCAGAAGCAGTACAAAGACTCTTAGAAGAAGTTGCTTTAGAAGAAGAAGCTGAAAAGCTAAGAGAACAAATCGCTGAAGCAAAAGGACAAAAAAGAGCCAAGCTAATTAAGCGTCTACGGGTAATTGATAACTTCGTGGCTACGGGTTCTCGTCCAGAGTGGATGGTGCTAAATGCTATTCCCGTAATTCCTCCAGATTTGCGTCCGATGGTGCAGTTAGATGGTGGTCGCTTTGCTACTTCTGACCTAAACGATCTCTATCGTCGTGTCATCAACCGCAATAATCGTTTAGCTAGACTACAAGAAATTCTTGCCCCAGAAATCATTGTCCGTAATGAGAAACGGATGCTGCAAGAGGCAGTAGATGCTTTAATTGATAATGGTCGTCGTGGTCGTACTGTAGTTGGGGCAAATAATCGCCCTCTTAAATCTCTATCGGATATCATTGAAGGAAAACAAGGACGTTTTCGTCAGAACTTGTTAGGTAAGCGAGTTGACTATTCAGGACGTTCGGTAATTGTGGTTGGACCGAAACTAAAGATTTATCAGTGTGGTTTGCCTAGAGAAATGGCGATCGAATTATTCCAACCTTTTGTAATCCACCGTCTGATTAATAGTGGCATGGTGAACAACATCAAAGCTGCTAAAAAACTAATTCAGCGTAACGATTCTAGCGTTTATGAAGTATTGAAAGAGGTGATTACTGGGCATCCAGTAATGTTGAACCGCGCACCAACGCTTCACCGCTTGGGAATTCAGGCATTTGAGCCAATTTTAGTAGAGGGTAGAGCCATTCAACTCCATCCTTTGGTATGTCCTGCCTTTAACGCTGACTTTGATGGTGACCAAATGGCGGTTCACGTACCTTTATCTTTAGAGGCACAGGCAGAAGCTCGATTACTAATGTTGGCTTGTCATAATATTCTGTCTCCCGCTACAGGAAGACCAATTGTGGCGCCATCTCAGGACATGGTTTTGGGCTGCTACTATCTAACGGCAGAAAATCCTGATGCTTTAAAAGGTAAAGGTCGTCGTTTTGGCAACTTGGAGGATGCTGTCAAAGCCTATGAACAAGGACAGGTAGATATTCATGCCCATGTTTGGCTCAGGTATGACGGAGAAGTAGAAACAGAAGAACCAGATACTGAAATTATAGAAACAGAAGATTTAACTGATGGCAGCAAGATTGAATATTACCGTCAAAGATTTGTCAGGAAGTCGGCTCAAGGAGAAGAAATTGCTCAGTATATAGACACTACTATCGGTCGAATCATTTATAACCAGACGGTACAAGAGGCTTTGACTGCGATGGTATAGGCGTAACTTTTACCCCCTAAAAACTCAAGAATTTTAATAGCTAAGAACGGAAAAATCAGATATGAAATTTTATAACCACATCGTTGATAAAGGTCGTCTAAAAAAACTGATGGCTTCGGCTTTTACAGAGTATGGTTCGGCTCATAGCGCAACCGTTGCAGATTCTCTCAAAGAACTTGGCTTTCGTTATGCGACGGTGGCTGGAGTGTCTATTAGCATAGACGATTTGAAAGTACCACCAATCAAAACCGAAATGCTTGAGGCAGCAGAGGTGGAAATTAGAGGGACAGAGGAACGTTATGCTCGTGGAGAAATTACAGAAGTTGAGCGTTTTCAGAAGGTAATTGATACTTGGACGAGTACCTCAGAAAACCTTAAAAATGAGGTAGTAACCAATTTCCGTGCTACTGATCCTCTTAATTCCGTCTACATGATGGCTTTTAGCGGAGCGCGAGGTAACTTATCTCAGGTGCGCCAGCTTGTGGGAATGCGGGGTTTGATGGCCGATCCTCAAGGGGAAATTATTGACTTACCAATTAAAACTAATTTCCGTGAGGGATTAACCGTAACTGAATATATCATCTCTTCCTATGGAGCAAGAAAAGGGCTGGTAGATACAGCACTACGTACTGCTGACTCTGGCTATTTGACCCGTCGTTTAGTTGATGTCTCTCAAGACGTAATTGTTAGAGAAATCGATTGTGGTACTGAACGAGGCATTAGTTTAAAAGCGATGATGGATGGCGATCGCACTTTAATTCAGCTATCAGATCGTCTTTTAGGTAGGGTTCTGGCTCAAGACGCAGTGGAGAAGAAGACTAAAGAAGTAATTGCTACTCGTAATCAAGATATTGACCACGATTTAGCCCAAGAAATAGGCGATCGCGTTGAAGAGGTGATGGTACGTTCTCCCCTTACCTGTCAGGCTGCTCGTTCCGTATGTCAAAAATGCTACGGCTGGAGTTTAGCACACGGGCATATGGTAGATATGGGAGAAGCAGTGGGTATTATTGCTGCTCAATCTATTGGTGAACCTGGAACTCAGTTAACCATGCGTACTTTCCATACAGGAGGAGTATTTACAGGGGAAGTAGCCCGTCAAATCCGTGCTAAATCTGACGGTACAGTTAAGTTTGGCAAAGGACTAAGCACTCGCGCAATTCGTACCCGCCACGGTGATGAGAGAAATCAGGTAGAAACCATTGGCGACATACTCCTAGTTCCTAGTAAAGGCAAAACAGTAAATACTGCTTTGACTGCTGGCTCTTTGATTTACGTAGAAGACGGAGAAGAAGTTAAAAAAGGTCAGCTATTGGTAGAAGTAGCCAAACAACAGGTACAGAAATCAACTGAAAAAGCTGCTAAAGATGTAACCTCCGATTTGGCGGGAGAAGTTTTGTTTGCCGATTTAGTACCTGAAGACAAAAAAGATCGCCAGGGAAATACTACTCGTATAGCTCAAAGACCAGGATTACTTTGGGTATTATCTGGGGAAGTATATAACCTACTCCCTGGTGCCGAAGCCTTGGTGAAAAACGGCGATAAAGTTAAACCAGGAGATTTACTAGCTCAAACTCGACTTACTGCTGCTAATGGTGGTGTTGTCAGAATGATTAGCGATAGCCGTGAAATAGAAATTGTGACTGCATCTGTGTCTTTGGATCGAGCAAAAGTCAAAGTTGAAAGTGATGGTGGTCGCGAGCAGTATATTATCTACACTGCCGACGAGCGTAAATTCTTACTCAAAGCTACTCCTGGAACAAAAGTACAGAATGGTCAGATCGTTGCTGAATTGATTGACGATCGCTATCGTACAGAAACAGGGGGAATTATTAAGTATGGTGGTATTACCATTGGCAAAGGTAATCGTAAACAAGGTTACGAGATTGAAAAAGGTGGGACTTTACTATGGATTCCCGAAGAAAGCCACGAAGTAAATAAAGATATTTCTCTCTTAATTGTTGAAGACGGCGAATATGTTGAAGCTGGTGCAGAAGTAGTCAAAGATGTCTTCTGTCAATCTTCGGGTATTGTTGAAGTGGTGCAAAAAAACGATATCCTCAGAGAAATAATTATTAAGCCAGGGGAAATTCATCAATTAGAGGACACTAAAAGCGAATGGCATGAGCAGCTAATTCAGCCAGGTACAGAGGTTTTGCCTGGAGTAATAGTTTCAGAACAAAGATATGGAGAAGTTGTCGAAAGTACTGAAGGACCAGCTTTAATTCTCCGTCCTGTCCGAGAATTTGAAGTGGCAGATGAACCTTCTATTCCTTCTCAAGCATCTATTAATCAAGATGATGGTCGTCAAATAGAATTACGCTCAGTCCAAAGAATCTTTTATAAAGATGGCGAAAGAGTAAAATCTGTCAATAGCTTGTCTTTAATTAGTACCCTGTTAATCCTAGAGATCGAAACCACCCAAGAAAACGATATCATTGCCAATCTAAGCGCAGATATCGAGTTGCAGCCAGAGGAAGACGATCCAGATACCAAACGATTACAGATGGTTATCCTAGAATCTTTAGTACTAAGAAGAGATACTGATGTAGATCCTCATAGTGGTGATGTAGAGACTAAAGTTTTGGTCACGGACGGCGAAGAAATTGTCAAAGGTGCAACTATCGCTCGAACTGAAATTCAGTGTAGATCTACTGGAGAAGTACAGGGGATACGTGAAGGAGCAGAAGCTATTCGCCGCATTTTAATTGTCCGAGAAAGCGATGTGGTTACACATGAATTAAACATAGCCAAAAGTGCCTGTGACTTTAAAGAAGGAGATTTATTAGTATCTGGTACTCAACTGGCTGAGGGAGTCAAATTAGAACAATCAGGACAGGTAATTGAATTAACAGAGACAGCAGGCAAAACCACTGCGGTTCTTCGTCATACTCGTCCTTACCGTGTATCTCAAGGAGCAGTATTACATATCGATCATGGTGATTTAGTACAGCGTGGCGATAACTTAGTGCTGCTGGTGTTTGAACGTTCTAAAACAGGGGATATTATTCAAGGTTTACCCCGTATTGAAGAACTTCTAGAAGCTCGTAAACCAAAAGAAGGCTGTATCCTCAGCCGTAGCTCTGGAGTATGTCAGGTAGTCTACGAAGAAAATGAAACCGTAGATGTCAAAATCATGGAAGATGATGGGGTAGTCAGTGATTATCCGATTAAACCTGGACAAAATGCCATTGTCAGTGATGGACAAGTTGTTGAAGCTGGTGAACCCTTAACTGATGGTCCTGCCAACCCTCACGAAATCTTAGAGACTCACTTCAATTTTCATCTACCCGAAAAAGGTTGTTATGAAGCGTCCTTAATTGGTTTACAAAAAGCCCAGCTGTTCCTGGTTCGTCAGGTACAGTCTGTATACCAAAGCCAAGGAATTGATATCTCTGATAAACATATCGAAGTCATCGTCAGACAAATGACTGCCAAGGTTAGAATCGATGATGGAGGAGATACAATTATTCTGCCTGGAGAGCTTTTGGAATTGAGCCAGATTGAACAAGTTAACGAGGCAATGTCTATTACTGGTGGTGCGCCAGCGCAATATACTCCTGTACTGCTGGGTATCACCAAGGCTTCTTTAAATACCGATAGCTTCATCTCCGCAGCCTCTTTCCAAGAAACAACTAGGGTCTTGACTGAAGCAGCAATTGAAGGTAAATCTGATTGGCTTAGAGGCTTGAAAGAAAACGTAATTATTGGTCGTCTAATTCCTGCTGGTACTGGTTTTAATATTCACGATGATCCTATGGGTGGTCGTAGTGATGCCGATTCTGGAATGCGTAATAGTGCAGTGTATGGCTATGGTGAAGATTTTGAATCTTATCGTTTAGCAGAAGAGCTAAATGGGGGTTTGGATAATACTCCCCGTCGCTCTTACAAAAACTTGAGTGATGATGAGAATGTCATCTTAGATGATAAGTCAGCCAGAGCATATACAGGCTTAGATGCTTCAGAGATAAAGGCAGCAGAAGAAGAATAAATATTAATTGGGCTTGTTTACCATAAATTTGTCCAATATCATGAAGTTTTAGAAGCGATGTAGTGATAAATAAGAGAAATCTTGAAAATATCACGGCATCGCTTTTTTACTGCTGGTCTATTTACAATAAAGAAATAGTTGTTCAGACTGCTATATTTTCTCGTCAAGAAATTACTGAAACTACATGATTAAAAGAGCGCATCATTCCAAATCTTTAACAACAATTAACAGTAAGCCAGAAATTCATCCCCATGTTCATAGTGAGGAATCTTTAAAGAAAATTATTAATCGTTTATCTCGCATTGAAGGTCATGTTCGGGGAATTAAAACGATGGTTCGGGAACATCGTCCTTGTCCAGAAGTCCTAGATCAAATAGCAGCGGTAAAAGGAGCAATATCTAGTGTGGCTAAGATTGTTTTAGAAGAGCATTTAGATGAGTGCCTAACCAACGCTGTTGACAAAGGAAACTTAGAGGTGGAAATTAGAGAATTGAAAAACTCCCTCAATCGATTTTTATCATAGTCTGATGATGGTCGAGGATGGGCTTTGATTCAATCCCCCGATAGAGGTTGTATAATATACAAAACATAAGATGGCAAAAGTTTTTCTAGGCAGTCTTCCGTTCTACATCTTTGGTCTGATTATTAATCTTCTAGCTTTAGAGATTTATCCCTCTGCTGCATTGGCGAAGCCTAATAAAGTTATTACTCAATCAACATCCGCGCCTAACCAACAAGCAGCAAACCCAACCTCAACTGCTTTAGAGCCAGAGATATTATCAGAAATAAATCGGGTTAGAACCAATCCTCAAGGCTACGCTCAATGGCTAGAACAGCAGCGACAATATTATGATGGTATTTGGCTTAGGCTACCTGGAGAAAAGCCAATTAGAACGAATAGAGGATTAAAAGCTTTAGAAGAAGCGATCGCCGTTCTCAAAAAACAACCGCCTTTATCCCCTTTGGATATCTCTGAGCAAACTAAGGCTAAAGCAACAACTAAGCTTGATAATTTTGCTACGGCTAACAATATCCAAAATATCAGCTACGGTAGAGTTACCCCTCAAGGCATAGTGATGAGTATGGTGGTGGATGAGCTATTTCCCGATCGCCGTCGCCGTGAAAGTCTTTTAAGCTCAAATGCTGAAGATACAGGAGTAGTCTGTAAACCCGATCCTCGGTATGCTAAAGTGTGTGCGATCGCCTATTCTGATACAGCTTCTAATCCAGAAGTCGCCGAGGCTAACCTACAGACTAAACCTCAACCCAAAAAAGAGACTATTGCTAGCCAGCCAAAAGTTGCTAGAGCAAAACCAGAAACTGCCGTTACGCCAGAAGTAAAGACTTCCCCTAGCCCAACAGAAAGTACGGAGACTGCTGCGCCTCCAGAAGCAGAGACTCCCCCTACTAGCCAACCTGAAGAAACACAAGCTGCTACGCCTCCAGAAGCACCTACTGTCACCCAAGCACCTGCTTCTAACGAAGATACAGTTGCCGAATCTCTACCTCAGCCACCTCAACCTCCTCCTATTGTTCCTGAAGTAACGACCCCAACTCCAGAAGCGGAAAATAATCAAGATATAGAAGTTGCTCAAGCTGAAACAGATAAAGAACCGCAAGCTGAATCACAAACTAAAGTAGAAGAAGAACCAATTGAGGAATCTGCAAGCAACGAAGAAGAAGCAAAAAAACTAGAAGCCGAAGACTCAAAAGAAGTTGCCGCCAACTCTGATAGCGATCGCATATTAGAGTTAGTAGAACGAGGTGCATTAGAAGATGGCGATCGCACTATACCCGAAGACGGGAGTTTTTATGATTCTTACCCTCTAGAAGGCAAAAGTGGCGATTCTCTCACTATTCATCTTGAAAGCGATGAATTTGATCCTTTTGTGGCTCTAATTGACGATAAAGGTAATATTATTGAGCAGAATGATGATATTAGCGAAGAAGATAGCAACTCTGAAATTAAGGTAAGCATTCCTGAAGATGGTGCTTATAATATTATTGTCAATGCCTATGACGAGGGTGGAAAAGGGGAGTATATACTCAATATCAATCAGTAGATTGCAGAAAAAATATTGGCGTTGCTGAATGCGTAATGTTTTCGATTTGATTGTCTACGAAAAATATGGATCTAGAACTTACGCACTAAGTTTTTGGTTAGGACTGGGAAAAGGTTAAGGGGTAAGGGTTAAAGTAATTCGAGCATTCCCTTGCGCCCTTCGGCGACGCGGGGTCTCGAATTTTTGTTTTTCCCTTTGTCCTTTCTCCTTTACCCCTTTCAAGACTTGATTTTTCGTTTCACTGCGTAAGTCCTAGGATCGTAGATGCCATAAATATTGGATACCATAGTCAAGAACGAGGCTTGTATCCTTGTTTATCAATTAAAAAATTAGATCAAATGCGCGAATTTTGAATTTTGAACTTTGAATTCAAAATTTGGTCATAGCACTATTTTTACTGTCTGATATCCTTTACCTCTTACCCTTTAACCTTTTCCCTAAATCAATTTTTGTATTTTTACATATAACTGATTTTCAAGTTGTCATCTATCTTAAGACACAAATAAATAGGTATTTTCCAGTGTGCATACTGAAAAAATATATCTTATAGTAGATTTGAAAATTTATTAATTATATAAGTACTTAATAGCTATCAACTCATGGAAAAAAAGCTCAAGGAACTTATTGGTCAATCAGATATTTGGCTTTTTATTAAAAGCAGTAATGGCTGGGTTAAGAACGTAGAAATTCTCGATGTAGAATCAGATACGGTGTCTTTCCGATATCAGCACGAATCTTCGGCAGAGGTAAAAGTTTGGGAAAAAACAACTAGATTAGATAATATTTTAGAAATTGATATTCGTGTTACGGCTATTCCTAGATGTGAACTAAAGCTAAACGATATGCGCCATAAACTTAGTCGACTATTAGAACAAGAATAAGTAGGTGGGTGAAATAATTTATAAGATGTCAAAGTTTAATTTTTCCCTACTACCCACTACCTACTACCTACTACCTACTAACCACCATCACCGTTTTATATTTAATTACACCGACTTACTTAAATGCAGTTGCCATAAATCAAATTAATAATAGTACGCGCATTTGACTTTGGCTCGAAACAGTAAATATTTTATACTAAACGCTTAATGTAAATAGGCTTCATTCAAATTCATGAATGTCTTAGTGAGCATTCCCTTGCACCTGTATTTCTCCCTAACTACTACCATAAAAACAATAGCCTTACATGACTTTAAAATTACTGGCAATAATAGTTTAAAAATATACTTCTCAAGGAATAGAAATCGCTAATATTCACTGGCTACACTTACAAGAAATACATACTCAGTAGGAGGTTTAATAAGTCTTAGTTTTGTCACTATGTTTGAGAAAGCAAAAAATAAAACTTTACAATTACTTATGTCTGCTAATGGATTGGCGGTATTTGACCGCACCACAGAAAAAACACATCAATTTATCAATGACGTTGCCCAACAAATTGATATAGAAGATAAACATCTTGTATTTATTGGCATTAAAGCAGTTTTACATGGTTTACGCGATCGCATTCCTCTTGAAGAAGCCGCCCAACTAGGCGCACAACTTCCTGTACTGTTGGCAGGTTTTTATTATCAGGGTTGGAAACCAGCAGCCACACCTACCAAAGAGAGATCTGTAGATGCTTTTGTAGATAAAGTCAAAGGTAATTTACCTCAGGGAGACTATTCTGTAGGAGTTGAAGCTTTAATTCAAGGGGTTTTTGCCGTGCTGTCTAAATGGGTAACTCAAGGGGAAATCCAAGACGTAGCTAATATGTTACCTAAAGATGTGCAAGAATTTTGGCCTCAAGCTATCGTGGCTCAACTAAATCAATAATTAATACTAAGCGTATTTTACTATCCTATAAGGGCGATGAGCCTAGTGGTATAGTTTTGCTACGCTTTTTACTTAAGAAATAAATAATTTCAGCAAAATCTTGGTAATTTGGGAATTATAAAATTAAGCATTTTATCAATACCTAAATGATGAAAGTTAATTATTTTCTCAGTAAATCAGAAATTTCAGTTAATCAAGCAACTGATGTCGATATAATTATCAATTTTCAGGGTGAGGGGATACAAGAATCTAGTAGTCGTCGCCCAATCAACCTTAGTTTAGTATTAGATCGCTCAGGATCGATGGGTGGTAGTCCTCTACGCAATGCTCTCAAAGCTGCCGAACAATTAGTAGAGTATTTAAAGCCAGAAGACTATCTTTCGGTGGTTGTTTATGATGATGTTGCCAAAACGGTTTTACCACCTCAATTAGTTACAGATAAAGCTGCAATCAAAGCTGTAATCAAGACAATTTGCGTTGGTGAATTAACTAACTTAAGTGGTGGTTGGTTGATGGGATGCGATCAGCGTCCAGTCGCAACAAACATCAGAACAGCTAGCCCGTGTTTTGCTATTAACCGATGGTTTTGCTAACTGTGATATTTGTGAGCCTAATATTTTGGTCAAAACAGCCAAAGAAAAAGCTGAAGCAGGAATTATGACCACTACTTTAGGGTTTGGCAATGGTTTTAATAAAGACTTGCTGATTAATATCGCCGAAGGTGGTGGTGGAAACTTTTATTATATTCAGTCAGCCGATAATGCTGGCAATGTCTTTAGCATTGAGATGGAAAGCTTGACTTCCATTGTGGGACAAAACTTAACCGTCAACTTAGAAACCAGAAACCAGATTCAGGTTGCAGAAGTTTTAAATAAATATCCTTCCCAAGTACAAGCAGCAGGAATAGAAGTGTTTTTAGGGGATATATATCAGGTTGAAAGTAAACCTTTAGTTCTGCAATTTAGCATACCTGCGATCGCCACTGAAGGCAAAATCGAATTAGGTTCAATTGCCTATAGTTACCAGCGAGTCGTAGACGGTAGCATTCAAAAATTTACTGATACTCTGCCTCTTTCAATTAGCGTTGTCTCCCAAGCAGCAGCTTCTAAAGTTGAGTTAAATTCCGATGTTACTCAACAAGCCAGCCAGCTAAGAATTGCCAAGAAGAAAGACGAAGCGGTAGCTATTGCTGATGCAGGTGACTACAAACAAGCAGCCGAAATTTTACGTCAGGCAGTAGAGGAATTAAAATCTAAGGCTTTAAATGAGTACTTTGAAATTGCTGAAGAAATTGAACAATTAACCTATTATGCCAAACGTTTAGATAAACGAAGATTCGATCTAAATATTTCGTAAAGAAATGCGCGATCAGTCTTATCAGGCGCGAAAACGCGATCGCGATGACTTAAAATTACGGGGTACTACTGCTACGGCTGGTGCAGCTAATAATTTAGAAATCGTCACCGAACCTGGGGATGGTGTGGTTTTAAAATGCGATCGCCTTAAAGGTAAAAGGTAAGTTGCGTATCCGCGTCGTTTCCGAAGGTTATGAACCTGAGTTTAACGTTCAGTTTCCTCGCGCTATTCGAGAAGAAGGTGCAAGTTATTTAGTTGATAGTGTTGAGCTTTCTACCAACGGCAGTTTTTATCGCCTTGTGGGGGATATTCGTCGTTTACTCAAGCCAGGAAAAAAACTAGCCACCGTCACCACTAGAAATACTGATTTCCAAAAGTCCAAAGTACAGGGTACGGCTGCGGATTTAGCCACTGCGGATTTAGCCACTACGGATACTGTTGGCGATGGAGTATTGGTTCAGTGTTTGAAAGATAAAAGCAAACTTAGAGTTAGAGTAGTTTCTGACGGCTATAATCCAGAATGGAATATGCGTTTTCCTCGCAGCATCAGAGAAGAAGGCACGATGTACGTTGTTGATGAAGTTAAAGAAAGCTCTCAGGGTAGAAATTTTTATTAAAAAGCTAAAAGCGATTGAAGAGAAGGGCGATCGCTTTTTAATCCTGATTATCTTCACCAAAAACAGAATCTAAAATACGTTAGATAGTAGACTGTTACAAGAGAAGATGGAGGATAATTAAATTGAAAGTGAACTTCTATCTTGGCTGTGCAGTTTGGTCGTATAAAGATTGGGTAGGCAACCTGTATCCTGCCAAAAGCCAACCGCGAGATTTTTTAAAGCTATATAGCCAGCGTTTTACTACAGTAGAAGGAAATACGACTTTTTATGCTATTCCTTCAGAAGCAACAATAAAAAAGTGGGTGGCACAAACTCCCGTTGGCTTTAAGCTATGTCCCAAGGTAAATCGAAATATTACTCATCAAGGTTTGTTGTCTCCTTGTATTTTTGATGCCTTGAGTTTTTTAGATAGAGTTTCAGGCTTGAACGATCGCCTGGGAACAACATTTATCCAGCTACCACCTAGCTATAGTCCAGATAATTTTGCTGATTTAACCGAGTTTTTGACTGCCTGTAGCCAATCCAATTTATCTTTGGCTTTGGAAGTACGACACTTAGATTGGTTTAAAAAGCAAAATAGCGATCGCCTTAATTCTTTGCTAGCAGACTTAAACATAGCCAGAACTCTACTTGACACTCGCCCCATCTACAACTGTCCAGACGATCCCCAGATTCATTCCCCTAGAAAAAAACCTAATGTTCCTTTTGGGCAGGTAGTTACTGGGAATACTGCTTTTGTACGTTTTATTAGCCATCCTGATTCACAATACAATCAGGCTTATCTAAAACAGTGGGCAGTTAACTTAAATAACTGGTTATGTCAAGGAAAAACAGTTTATTTTTTCGTTCATTGTCCTCAAGAAGTGCGATCGCCTGATACTGCTAAGTATCTTTACTCTTTATTAAAGGCTCATAACTCTGATATTCCTGCTTTGCCATGGAATAAGCTCGATCCCTATCCTACACAATTAAGTTTGTTTTGATTTTTTTAATTGTAAAAAAATGTAAATTTATGTCAAATCGGAGAAATATCAAGTTTTTATAGGACGTATAATTGAATTGTCTTGAGTAGAGAATAAGGTTTACTCTGAATTACTTCGAGCTAGCTAATTCTCAATTTACGACTCGATTAAGATATTGCTTAACAGTTCTATAAGAATGATGTTAGGGGCGTTGTTTGGCTGACGACACCCCTAAATTTCTAAATTTTTTTATAGCTTCGTGGAAAATCTTGAGGCAAAAGCCAAAAGCCAATATTTAAGAATATGCTTTTAGCAAAAGTTTAAAAAACTTAACATTAGCCAAACCTTCGTGGCGGTCTATAGTTCAAACCTCTAAATGTCTTTATGACTTTTCAGGAGCATGATAAAGTTTGGAGATCGGCGTAAAATAGAGAATATTATAGACTCATTAACAGCAAGAGTTCTAGCTGACACTAGTAACTCTTATAGCGATTTACGACTCGGATCAAATATTGCTTAACGGTTCTATATGGTTGGTATTAGGGGTGTTGTTTGGCTGACAACGCTCCTAATTTTTTTATTTTACGAGCAATTTAAGTCTTTATAACTAAAATATAGGTTAATTGGAAACTCAACTTCCTGTCTTCAGTAAATATACTAGTTTTTTCAACCAATTTGACTTATTTTTTTTAAAGTTTTGATGAAGTTTTCCGTAATTCAGCGTATTTAATTTATCTTAACTTTATTAAACCGAGCAGCAAGACTAGTAATGTTGGTTTGTTCATACTTTTCAAATGGCTGATGAATCCAAGGATTATCAGGAAGATAGTCAACATAATAATCAGGTATTTTTATCGACGTACTTTTGTACCAAATTACAGCAGTGCGCATTTCTGCTATGTTGGCACCGTATTTTGTAGTCAGCCAATTCAAAGATTCGGCTAAACTAACCCCAGAGTCAACCAAATCATCCACCAGTAAAATGCGATCGCCTAAAGGTTGAATCGTCGCCAGATGTTCAGAAAACTTAATTTGACCACGCTGTTGATTATTTTCTCCTCCATAAGAAGCAGTAGAGAGAACAGCTAATGGTTGGTCATATAGCCGACAAAGAATATCTCCCACTCTTAAGCCACCTTTTGCCAGGCAAACAATTTGATTAAACTGCCAATCTGACTGATAGATCTTGACAGCTAGAGTTTCGATTTTATGATGATATTCTGACCATGTTATATGTAAATCTGTCATAAAAATAGGAATTTAAAATAATTGGACATCAGCGAGAAGTCGATAGATCGGGAAAAGCTTAACTTTACTACCAAGCTGGCATATGGTTCAGGGGATATGGGACCAGCTATCACGGCTAATATTTTAGTATTTTTCTTGTTATATTTTTTTACTAATGTTGCGGGATTACCGGCGGGTTTAGCAGGAAGCATTTTAGCCATTGGTAAAATAGGAGATGCGATTAACGATCCCATTGCGGGAATTTTAAGCGATCGCACTCGGACAAAATGGGGAAGGCGTATACCCTGGATGCTATTTGGAGCAATTCCCTTTGGAATTTTCTTTTTTTTGCAATGGATTGTACCTACATTTAGCGAAGATCCTAGCGTCAATAATTGGGGACTGTTTGCTTATTATGTAGTCGTGGCAACGCTGTTTAATATAGCTTATACGGCAGTGAATTTACCCTATACGGCACTAACTCCCGAACTAACTCAAGACTATAACGAACGGACAAATCTTAATAGTTTTCGCTTTGCCTTTTCCATTGGTGGCAGTATTCTATCTTTGGCTTTGGCGACGGTTATTTTCCAAACTTACCCTGGCGATCCTAAGCAGCAATACTTGGTTTTAGGAGGAGTTTCCAGTCTTCTCTCGATAATTGCCTTATTTTGGTGTACCTTCCGTATTCAAGAACGAGGCGCAGCACCGCTTTTGCAACAGCAAGGGAAAAAAATTCTCGGCTTTATTTTAACTGCGGTTGGGGTATTAGGAATAGCTTATGGTATCAGCCAAATAATTGGCGGGACAGCAGGAATTAGCGTTCTGGGAATTGCCAGTATCTTATTAGGTTTACAGTTTGTTGGCTTTGGCATAACCCTAATTTTTGCTAAAACTGAATCTCATTTAAGTAGCCGCGAGGCAGTTGAAGCGAGAAATCTGGCTAGCAGTGTTCCCACTATCCCGATTAAAGAACAATTAAAAGTGGCATTTGCCAATAAAGCATTTTTGTATGTAATTGGCATTTACCTATGTTCTTGGTTGGGAGTACAGTTAACAGCTTCAATTCTTATTTACTATGTGGTTAGCTGGATGAGGATGGATGAGGCTGCTTTTCCTCTATTTGCGATCGCCGTTCAGGGAACAGCTTTAGTCATGTTGTTTTTCTGGAAGTTTGTGAGTGACAAGCTGGGTAAAAAAATTGTTTATTATTTGGGGATGGTAATCTGGATTATTGCTCAAGCAGCGTTATTTCTAATTCAGCCAGGACAAATTGGTCTGCTCTATCTAGGAGCAGTTATGGCAGGCTTTGGTGTCTCTGTAGCCTATTTAATTCCCTGGTCAATGATTCCCGATGTAATCGAATTAGATGAGCTAAATACTGGTCAAAGAAGAGAAGGTGTTTTTTATAGCTTTATGGTGCTATTGCAAAAGCTAGGATTAGCTTTAGCTTTATTCTTAGTAGGACAAGCTTTAGAGTGGTCGGGTTTTATCGAACGAATACCAGGACAACCTATTCCTATCCAACCAGAAAGTGCCTTGTTAGCTATTCGTATTGCGATCGCTCCTTTGCCTACAGTGTTTCTAATTATTGGTTTAGTTTTGACCTATTTCTATCCGATTACCAAAGAAGTTCACGCCGATATTCGGATGCAGTTAAAAGCCAGAAAAAATAGTTAAAAACACGATTAGAAATATACACAACATACTGAAAGGCCATCTCTGATTATTCAACAGTTATGACAGTTAGAGCAGTTATACTAAATCCTGTTCGTATAGATAATACCGAGTTGCATTCAAACCTGTAATTTTTTCTTTGCCTCTTTCTTTGCGTCTTTGCGTCTGTCTTGGTGAGCGTTCCCTTGCGTCTTTCGCCGACGCGGGGTC
Organism: Waterburya sp.; assembly: GCA_965218345.1. Classification (GTDB taxonomy): domain Bacteria; phylum Cyanobacteriota; class Cyanobacteriia; order Cyanobacteriales; family Xenococcaceae; genus Waterburya. The sequence goes on along the minus strand of CBDCKS010000002.1, from coordinate 79,118 downwards.
TCACCGCTTTGCGCGAGATAATCTTGTCTCTTTGAAAGCGACTTGGTATAAGTTGTTTATTTCAGAGGTCAGAGGTCAGAGGTCAGAAAGTTGATAACTACCTTTGTCAATCGAATTCATTATGAGATGGTTAAATAGCTATAAGAGGTGATTGTAATTTTTAAAAATACATATTGAGAATTTCTGCAACCTAACCCCAAAGGGATAGATAATTAAAATAGGTGCATATCTAAGCTACAACCAAAACCAATCAATTAATAATCTGTGACTGTATTTCAACAAGAACGTCTGTTATTTACTCCTGCAACTCCAGAGTCCAACGCCATTCCCGCTATTTTTGCTTTTCCTAATGAATACACCATTGGTATTACTAGTTTAGGTTTTCAAATCGTTTGGGCGACTTTGGCAATGCGTTCTGATGTTGATGTCAGTCGCTTATTTACCGATCTGAGTGAAACCCTACCCAGAAATCCTGAATTACTCGGTTTTTCAGTATCTTGGGAACTAGACTATGTTAATATTTTTAATTTATTAGAGTCTTTAGATATTCCTCTTGAGAGCATTGATAGACAAAACGATCATCCTTTGGTATTCGGAGGGGGAACTGTTTTAACCGCTAATCCTGAACCCTTTGCCGATTTCTTTGATGTAATTTTGCTAGGAGATGGAGAGAATTTACTCGATAGCTTTATTGATGCTTATCAACAGGTAAGAAACGCAGATCGTCAAACTAAGCTTAAGCATTTAGCTCAAGTTCCAGGTATTTATATTCCTAGCTTATATACAGTAACTTATCATAGTCTTGATGGCGAAATAAGCGCGATCGCACCTATCGATCCTGACATTCCCGCAGCAGTTCAAAAACAAACCTATCGTGGTAATACTCTCTCGGCTTCTACCGTAGTGACGGAAAAGGCAGCCTGGGAGAATATTTATATGGTGGAAGTTGTCCGCAGTTGTCCTGAAATGTGTCGCTTTTGTTTGGCTAGCTATTTGACTTTGCCATTTCGTACTGCATCTTTAAATGACTCTTTAATTCCTGCTGTTGAAAAAGGTTTGAAAGTTACCAAGCGTTTGGGTTTACTAGGCGCATCTGTAACCCAGCATCCAGAATTTGCAGCCATCTTAGATTATTTATCTCAGCCTCAATATGAAGATGTGCGTCTTAGTATTGCTTCGGTGCGTACCAACACTGTCACCCAAAAGCTGGCTGCTACCTTAGCAAACCGTGATACTCGTTCAATTACCATTGCTGTAGAAAGTGGTTCAGCCAAAGTTAGACAGATCGTCAATAAAAAACTCACTAACGACGAAATCATTCAAGCAGCTATCAACGCTAAAGCAGGAGGCTTAAAAGCCCTCAAGCTTTACGGAATGGTTGGCATTCCAGGGGAAGATATGGCTGATGTAGAAGCAACTGTGTCTATGATGTCGGCAATTAAAAAAGCTGTGACTGGTTTACGCCTGACTTTAGGATGCAGCACCTTTGTACCAAAATCTCACACTCCCTTTCAATGGTTTGGGGTCAATCCCCAAGCCCAGAAAAGACTGAAATATTTAGAGAAAAATCTGCGCCAACAGGGTATTGATTTTCGCCCTGAAAGCTATAATTGGTCAGTAATTCAGGCTTTGATCTCTCGTGGCGATCGCCGTTTAGGAAAGCTGCTGCAATTAACCAGAGAATACGGTGATTCTGTAGGCAGCTACAAACGTGCCTTTAAACAACTGCGAGGACAAATACCTACCTTGGATTACTATGTTCACGATCATTGGGATTCAGGTAAGCAAATTCTTCCCTGGCAGCATATCCAAGGCGCATTACCTCAGAAAACACTGATTAAACATCTGGATGAAGCAATAGCGATCGCGAGCAGATAAATTTTGTCAGAACAAGTGAATTATAGTCATTTTAAATAGCAACCAGATTATCTTTGAAGAAAGTAGCAGGTAGCAAGTAGCAAATAATATTCAACCTGACAATCAATACAAAACTACCATAAGGAAATTAATTGGAATGACTATAATTGTTTAATTTGACACATTTGAAAAAATAAAAATACTACCTCAATAAGATAGTATTTTTTTGCCTTTAAACAGGCATTAATTGCAAATAAATGAAAAGCGAAAAATCTCTAAAGATAAATTAAATTTTAAATGCAGTTGCTAATATCACTAGACAATCCTGCTTCAAACTCTTTAGCCAAAATATTGTCCAAATCAATTTCAATGCCAAATTGATTCAAAACTTCTAGAGTATTTTCAACGTGCATGATTTGAGTAGCTGTTGCAGTATTCATATTTATTCTCCGTAAATTTTTAGTCGTTGATATGTACCAAAAACTGTTTGTTCTTGGCTGATGAATTATTTTGTGAGCAGGCTTGAATCAACTTTCAGCTAATAGAATTAATTGAGCTTTAATGATTCTAGAGTTTGCTGAAGCTCAACATCAGAGATATAGCCTTCAGGTGGTGGACTAAAACACATAAGTGCAGTTTCATAACAAGCTCTTGCCACACGAGTTCGTTCAGAAGCAGTAAGCCCTGTTACTAGTGAGACATTTTCTACTGCGTGTCCAGCATCAGCACCAACGGAACTATGTACGCGCAGACAGCGAGTAGCATTGGTCTGAGTTGGAAACAAAGCTTCAACCTTTTGGATATAATCCTCTTCAATGCCCAAAGATAAACGTTCCATTGTGTAGGTGTAGCCCACACAATCGATTGGATTGCTATCTTTGGCGCTGCGAGCAAAATAATCCATCAAAGCAACAGCAGCAGGAGGAACAAGAGTCTCAACCACAGCCTCAGCATCGTAACCCAAAGACTGAATATCGAGCAAAGCTAGGCGATCGTGACCTGTTTCCTCTTCAGCTTTTTCTAAAGCCCACTCTTCTAATGCAAAACGCCTATTAGCAGCAAAGCTTTTAGCTGCATCTCTCATTAGATCTGGGACAGAAGAAGTCAGGTGATAAGCACCAGCCAATCGCCAAATCCAGCGAACAGGAGTTAACGCAGGTGGTCTAAGTTCAGACTTGACTGCATACTTAGCAACAGCGATCGCCGTATCTAATAACTTCCGAGTGGTAGCAAAACTACCAGCACCTTCCATTGGTTGAGCAAAGCGATCGTCAGCAGAACGAGGTTGATATAACCAAGCACGCTCAGCAGTAGCTACTACTACTTTATCTGGAGCAATTTGCACCCATTCCGTGTTATTGAGATCTAATTGATCCTGGCTACTTCTTGTTTGATCGGCAGCATCTGTGTTATAGTCTTTTGCCATAAGAATCACAAAACAATTCATTAAACATTTGCGGTGAAATCTACTAGTTTGCAGACTAAACATATTTGACCGCATTTTCTTTTTTAGTTACAAAATAAACTAAGCCTTAGCTAATTACGAAATTGTTCCGAAAAATTTTGAGCAACTCCTAGCTTTTGGTTCATTTAAAGTCAATCAAGAAATAATATTTCGTATGTTTGATTTACTTTTTATTTTGTAGCTTTCTGTTCTAAATATTAGGTGTTTGTCAGCTAATTGGCATCCGAAGGTCTACCTAAATTTAAACAAGAGATAAATTAATATCTAAAGTTAATCTCAGTATTTTCACATTTACAGCTAAGTATTTTTCCTTATTTTAAAAATATAGTTGCCAATTTAATAAAAATTACTTAAATGAAATTACTTAAATCTTATTCTTCATAATCGCTGTTAATTTGAACATCTAGAGTATCTTCATCAACATAAATATATAAAACATTAGGACGACAACACACCTGACAATCTTCGGTATAAGACTGCTGCATTCCCGCACTTAGATCGATGAAAGTACTATTAGACTCGCCACAAAAAGCGCAGATATATTCAGAAGTAGTTTGCATATTGACTTAATTGATAATCACCTAGTTAATTCTCATCTTCTATTTCTTCTTGTAACTGTCGATCGTAAACATCTTGTAGATTTTGATGTTTCGTTTTGCGAGAGGTACGACGGTATTTCTTAGTTTGTAATTTTGGTTCGTAATGGCTCTTTCCTGCTCTTTTGACCTTTAGTTTTAGGCTAGACTCTCGATCTGGCTGTCGATCTAAGATCTCTTGACGAGCGATCGCCTTATCTAAAAAATCAAGATAATACTCATAACGTTCCCAATCTCCTCTAACTGCGCAGTTAGGTTCATCTCGGTGCAGACAATCACTAAACTGACAGCTTTTTGTATGTAGTCTAGCTCTGGCTTCGGGGAAATATTGAGCTAAATCTTGAGGAAGGCAGTCTAAATCTGGCTGGTTGAAGCCTGGGCTATCTGCCAACAAACCACCCCTAGGAAGCTCAAATAACTCTACATGGCGGGTAGTATGACGACCTCGCTGTAGCTTGCCTGAAACTTCACCAATCCTGAGATTAACAGAGGGAATTAAAGCATCAATTAAGCTTGATTTTCCGACACCACTTGGTCCTGCTACCACGGTAATAATACCCTTTAACTGTTTTAGTAGCTCACTGATGCCAGACTGCTGCTGAACGCTAATATAGTTTGCTTGGTAACCCCATTGCTCAAGACGTTTCTGCCATTGTTGCTGCTGCAACTGGGTAATCAAATCGCATTTATTAAGACACAAGCATAAATTTAAAGCTGTAGATTCGGCTTTAACTAAAAAGCGACTTAGCTGCCAGGGATCTAAAGTAGGTTCTTCAACCGCAAATACTAGTAGAATGCTGTGGGCATTGGCAACAGGAGGACGCTGTAGTTCGGTGGTGCGAGGAATAACTTGAGCGATCGCTCCTCTAGCATCTTGCCAATCTGGTTCTTCGACGATAATGCGATCGCCAACCATCACTTTTTGCCCAATTTTTTTTAGCCTCGTTCGACGGGTACACAGCAAAAACCGAGCCATGTCATTATTTTCTAGCTTGACATGGTAAAAGTTAGCCTGAACAGCAACTACAGTGCCAATGATTTGACGATCGGTATCTATATACTGGCTTGAGCGATCGAGCTTAAGCTCAACTGCACCGTTTAAATCTCCATCCTTCACGATTTTGTCGGACGACGAACTAATAACGAAAAAAAGTCATGACGCTCATCGATAGCTTCTAAATGATAGCCTTCCATCTTTAGGCTGTCTGGAACTTGTTCAATCGGCTCACCAGAATCGAGCCAAACTTCTAATAAAGAACCAGGGGACATTTGTTCTAAACGAAGCTTAGTTCGCACAAAATTAATCGGACAGGGAGTACCACGCAAATCTAGATGAGCATCAGCCTCTTTAGAGGTAGCATTATCCGCACCTTTTGAAGAGTCAACAGGGTTCATTTTTGGAATAAACCTCCCAAAAAGCCCTCTTTGTTACCTTTACCTGTAGCTTCACCTCTAACGGTGGCTAGCTTTTCTAACAGTTCCCTTTCTTCGGAGTTGAGCTTAGTCGGAATATCTATCTTGACTGTAATCAAGTGATTTCCCCTACTAACAGGATTACCTAATTTGGGTACGCCTTTATTTTCTAGAGTTAGCACAGTGTTAGGTTGAGTTCCTGCTGGAATAATTAATTCTTCTTTGCCATCAACAGTATTTATATTTAGACTACAGCCCAAAATCGCCTGTAGATAGCTGACGGTAAGTTGTGACCTGATGTTAATTCCTTCTCTAGTAAACTCTTTATCAGATTCAACAAACAAATAAACGTATAGGTCACCTGGTGTACCGCTACGAACTCCAGCATCCCCTTCCCCAGAAACTCTTAGACGAGTTCCATTGTCCACGCCAGGGGGAATAGTAATTTTTAGCTTTTTAGTTTCTTGTTGACGACCTGCACCATGACAAGTATTACATTTTTCCTCAATTACTTGTCCTGTGCCATTACAAGTAGTACAAGCTGCAACCTGAGCAAAACTACCAAAAGGAGTGCGAGTTGCACGACGTACCTGACCGCTACCGCCACAAGTACCACAGGTTTTAACGCCTGTACCTGGTTTAGCTCCCGTACCGTTGCAGGTGTCACATGATTCTAGATGAGGAATTTTTATTTGCTTTTCGCCACCAAAGACAGCCTCTCGGAAGTCCAGCTTTAAGTCTAGTCGCAGATCGTCTCCTCTTGCTGGACCATTACGACGACGAGATTGACCTGGACTAGTACCAACGCCACCGCCAAATCCACTAAAGATAGTTTCAAAGATATCGGCAAAACCGCCCATATCACCGTAATCGTATCCTGATCCCCCTGCTGCACCACCTACGCCAGCTTCACCAAAGCGATCGTATCTAGCGCGAGTTTCAGGTTCAGAAAGAACCTCATAGGCGCGACTAATTTCTTTGAACTTTTCCTCTGCTCCCGATTCTTTGTTGACATCGGGATGATACTGGCGAGCCAGACGACGATAAGCACGCTTTAATTCATCTTTATCTACATCTTGGGATACGCCCAGAATTTGATAGTAGTCCCCTGCCATAAAATCTTAATTTTTTCCTATGGTTTGTTGATTGTACTTTAGCAAAATCAGAACCAGAAAACATAGTACGGTTACTACTAAGAGTTGTTTACTTCTAGCCAAGCAAGCCAAACTTGATTATTTACAATCTTATTATTTGGCTAGTAGACGTGGGCGTAAGTGAAGACACCATTTAGTTAACCTCAAACCCTGACCATATCTAACTTGCTACTTGCTATTTGCTACTTGCTACTTGAGTGAAGTGGTACTAGTCAACGGCTTCATAATCATCATCATCAAGACCTAAACCAGCACCGCCTTCAATTTTGGCATCATTAGATACGCTAACTACTGCCTTGACGCTATTATCTTGCGAAATATCCATTTCAGTTTTAGCATCAGCAAATTGATCATCATCAAATGTAAATGAATCATCTAAGTCAGAATTCTTTTGTTGATAGACATCTGTTCCAACTTCTAGTAGAGTTTGTCGCAAATTTTCTAAAATACTGCCGACATTTTTGATAGTTGTATTGGGATTATTACAGGCTATCTTAAATTCTTCGGTAATTCTAGCAATTTTTGCCTTTAATTCATCACGAATTAGATCTCCTTGTTCGCTTAAAGTTGATTCGTAGTTATAGATAAGATTTTCAGCTTGATTTTTCAAATTAACCAACTCAATATTGCGACGGTCTTGTTCAGCATAATTATCTGCCTCTAGACGCATTCGTTCAACTTCATTAGAACTTAAGCCTCCAGTATTGCTAATAGTAATACCTTGTTGCTTACCCGTGCCTTTATCTTGGGCTGCAACCTGCAAAATTCCGTTGACATCAATTTCAAAAGCAACTTCTATTTGGGGCATTCCTCTCGGAGCAACAGGAATGCCCGTGAGTAGAAATTTACCAAGGCTTTTGTTATCTTTTGCCATGGCTCGTTCACCCTGAAGCACATGAATTTCGACGCTTGTTTGACCATCAGCAGCAGTAGAAAAAACCTGAGATTTGCTTGTCGGTACGGTGGTATTTCTTTCGATAATTTTAGTAAAGACCTCCCCTAAAGTTTCAATTCCCAAAGAGAGAGGAGTAATGTCTAAAAGCAAAACATCTTCTATTTCTCCACCTAGCACTCCTGCTTGAATTGCAGCACCAGCGGCTACCGCCTCATCTGGGTTGACAGATCTATCGATCTGCATTCCCTCAAAGATGGTTTGAATTGCCTGTTGTACAGCGGGAATACGGGTTGAGCCACCTACTAGGATAATGCGATCTATCTCACCAGGCTCTGAATCTGCATCTTTTAAGGCTCGTCTAACAGGATCTAAAGTTTTTTGAATTAGGTCTTTAGCTAATTCCTCAAATTTTGCCCGACTCAACTCCATTTCAATATGTTTTGGTCCAGTTTCATCTGCCGTAATAAATGGCAGATTTATTGAAGTTGTAGGCGCAACAGAAAGCTCAATTTTTGCTTTTTCCGCAGCTTCTCGCATCCGCTGTAGTGCCATTTTGTCAGTTCTTAGGTCAATTTCTTCCTGAGCATAAAAAGTTTTAATCATCCAACGGACAATAACATTATCAAAGTCATCTCCACCCAAATGATTGTTGCCCGAAGTTGCCTTAACTTCAAAAACGCCATTTCCCAGTTGCAAAATGGAAACATCAAAAGTACCGCCACCCAAGTCAAAGACTAAGATGTTTTCTTCTCGGTCTTGTTTATCTAGACCATAAGCTAAGGCTGCTGCTGTTGGTTCATTGACAATGCGTAAAACGTCCAAGCCAGCAATAGTTCCTGCATCCTTTGTTGCCTGTCTTTGAGCATCAGTAAAGTAGGCTGGAACAGTAATAACTACTTCAGTTACGGGTTCTCCCAAAAAGCTTTCGGCATCTGCTTTTAATTTCTGCAAAATCATAGCCGAAATTTCTTGGGGGGTATAGTGATGATTATTAATTTCAACATCAACAGTACCATCTCGACCAGAAATACACTTATATGGAGTACGCGATCGCTCTTCTTCCGTATCTTCCCAGCGACGACCAATAAAACGCTTAATACTATGAACAGTATTTTTAGCATTAGTAACTGATTGTCTTTTAGCTAGTTGACCAACCAAACGAGTGTCGCCTTTGGCAAATGCCACCATACTCGGTGTTGTTCGCGCGCCTTCAGAGTTGGCAATCACTATAGGCTTGCCTCCTTCAAGCACAGCAACGCAACTGTTGGTAGTTCCAAGGTCAATACCGATAACTTTTGCCATAGTGCTTAGGCAGTAACTTTCATTTTTCTAGAGGATTAAAGAAGTTGACAGCAAATTAGAGAGCAGTATCAGCATTTCCCTATACCGACGCTACCTACCCCTAACCTAGTCTAAAATTTCAAAATACTTAAAATATTTGGTATCCTAAAATTTCTTAACCGTTTTCTTCTGCTGTATTTTTCTCTTCCGAAGTTATCACAGGATCTTTAGGAACAGCAACTTTAACCATGGCATGACGCAAAATTGTATCTCCCAAAACATATCCTCGCATCAACTGCTCCATAACAGTTCCTTCTGGATACTCATCGGTTTGTTCCCGCAACATTGCTTCATGAAAATTGGGATCGAATTCTTTTCCTTCAGGACGCATTGCCGATACACCCATTTTTTTGAGGCATTCTACCAAGGTCTTGTAAACGCCTTGATAGCTGGTATGAATTGCCTTTTCACCGTCAGTTTCTGGCTTAAGTTGAGTTCTGGCACGTTCAAAATTATCGACTACTGGAAGTAACTCAGTAATTACATTTTTTTTTGCCTGTATTTCCAAGATTTCTTTTTCATTAGTGGTTCGTCGGCGAAAATTCTCGAAATCAGCAGCTAATCTAGCGTATTGCGCTTTTGTTAGTTCTGCCTGTTGGCTTTTCTCGTCTAAAAGATTTTTAAGATTGGCATTTTCTTGTTGAAAAGCAGCAAAAACTTCTGCCTGCTCTTCAGAAAATTGGTTATCTGGTTCTAAGTTGGCTTCTGTAGACTCTGCTGGCTCAACAGTAAACTCTACAGAATTTGACTCTATAGATTCTGGAGCAGCGTCGAAAGTATCTGCTGGGTTGCCTGAAGTCGTTACTTCAAGGTTTTGGTCAATTGTTTCTGGTTGCTTCTGCTCTTCAGTCATAGGAATGTTTATTTCTCCATATACAAAATATAGGATATTGCATTCTTTAGGGAAACTAATAGTTTTTAGGGAAATTTAGGGAACTTCTCGGTCATCGTTTTGCTTTATGGGCGATCGCACCTAGGATGATTTTCTTTCATTTACCTTAGCTTAAACCCTATGAACAGAATAACTCAGCTTAAAAATAATAACTAAAAAAAATCAGTTAATCAACTAGCAAAATAATGTTTTGTCAGGGTCAGTTGAAATTTTCCTAAAACTTTGGGGAACACTAGATAACGTGACTGAGATCTTTTTACATTCTATGGCTTATTCTTCCTCTTCTAAAAAAACCAGGGCAATCGCTCTACGGAACAATCTATCTCCTTTTGGCAACCAATTGGTACAGAAAGGGTTTATTGACGGCAACGAAATGCAGAAGGCTTTAGCTGAAAGCCGCAAATCGGGTCGTTCATTAGTAGATATCCTGGAATCAGCTACAGGTAAACAATTACCACCAGATTTATTACGTCAGTATAAAAAACATCATCTGTTTGAACTCAAGGTTTTGTTTGGCATAGAGTCGGCAGATTTAGAGCTAGAAACAGACCAGCTCAACAATAATCAAATGGGGGAATTAATCAATTCTTTAATTTCCTTGGATATTTGCCGTCGTTATCGATTGATCCCCATCAGAAAAGAAGAGGAACCAGCAACACTCGTAGTAGCGATGGTTGACCCAGAAAACTTGGAGGCCCAAGACGATCTCAACCGCATTCTTCGACCCAAAAAAATTAATGTTAAACGGTTAGTTATTACTCAAGCTGACTATCAGCAGTTAATCGATCAATTTTTAGACGAGCAGGTTAAAAAAGAAACCGCTAAGAAAAAAGAAGTTAACGTTGACGTTTCTTTAGAATTGGACAATTTTGAGTTTAATTTGGAAGATGCAGAGGACGAGCTGGCTGATGATTTGGGTGCTGCCAATGAGGCACAGGCAGCACCGATTATTACCCTAGTTAACAAAATTTTGGCAAAAGCTTTGCAAGAAGGGGTTTCTGATATTCACATCGAACCCCAAGAAGAAAGTCTGAAGGTTCGCTATCGCAAGGACAGCGTTTTGCAGCAGCCTTTTGATAAAATGCCGAAAAAGATTATTCCTGCGGTGGTAGCTCGCTTCAAGATTATGGCAGAGCTAGACATTGCCGAAAAACGTTTGCCCCAGGATGGCAAGATTCGCCGTATGTTTCAGGGGCGAAAAGTAGATTTTCGGGTTAATACTTTACCTAGTCGCTACGGAGAAAAAGTTGTACTCAGGATTTTGGACAACTCAGCTACACAGCTAGGTCTTGATAAGCTGATTTCTCATGAACCTACTTTAGAGATAGTTCGGGACATGGCAAAACGTCCCTTCGGTTTAATTTTGGTAACAGGCCCGACTGGTTCGGGTAAATCAACAAGTCTTTACTCCGTCTTAGCAGAGAGAAATAGTCCTGACGTTAACATTTGTACTGCGGAAGATCCGATTGAATACTCCCTGGATGGAATTACTCAAGTACAGGTAATTCGGGAAAAAGGCATGAACTTTGCCTCAATTCTGCGGGCTTTCTTGAGACAAGATCCCGACGTTATCTTAGTTGGTGAGACTAGAGACTCAGAAACCGCTAAAACGGCAATTGAAGCTGCCCTCACGGGTCACCTAGTATTAACTACTTTACACACCAATGATGCTGCTGGTGCGATCGCTCGTCTTGATGAAATGGGGGTAGAGCCATTTATGATCTCTGGTGCATTGCTAGGAGTATTGGCTCAAAGACTAATGCGTAAAGTTTGTAGCGAATGTCGTATTGCCTATAATCCGACGCGCGCCGAGTTATCTAGATTTGGATTATCCGCAGCCACAGAAGAGGAAGTTACGTTTTTCAAAGCCAATAAGCTGGATGTAGAGCAAATGTCTAAGGCAAAAGCCAATGGCAGTATCTGTCCTAAATGTTCTGGGGTGGGCTACAAGGGCAGAGTTGGTGTTTACGAAGTCATGAAAAATTCCGAAAGATTGGAAAGCTTAATTAATCAAGGAGCAAACACCGATCGCATTAAAGAAGTAGCAATAGAAGAAGGGATGATTACCATCCTGGCATACAGCTTAAATCTAGTCAAAGAAGGACAAACCACCCTCGAAGAAGTAGAGCGGGTAACATTTAGCGATTCTAGCGTTGAAGCAGAGCGCAAGTCCAAGCAAAAAAGTAGCCTGACTTGTCGTACCTGTAGTGCCGAGCTACAGCCTGAGTGGCTGGATTGTCCTTACTGCATGACCCCTCGCTTTAGTAAATAAAGTTAGTAGTTAGTAGGTAATAGGTAGTTTATATCCGACTACAAACGACAGACTACGAACTACTAACTCTTTGATAAATTAGGTTCGCATTTTATATATATCTTTTTTTATGAGGCAAAAATTATGGATTTAATGATTGAAGACTTGATGGAACAACTGGTAGAAATGGGTGGCTCAGATATGCACGTCCAGGCTGGTGCGCCAGTTTATTTTCGGGTCAGTGGCAAATTAACCCCTATTGGCGAAGATCTTAACCCTCAAGAATGCCAAAGATTAATTTTTAGTATGCTCAACAACAACCAAAGAAAAGAATTGGAGCAGCATTGGGAATTAGATTGTTCTTACGGTGTAAAAGGACTGGCTCGTTTTAGAGTCAATGTCTACAAGGAAAGAGGTTGCTATGCAGCTTGTTTACGGGCATTATCTTCTAAAATCCCTAACTTCGATCAGTTAGGTTTGCCTGATGTAATTAGACGAACCACTGAAAGACCAAGAGGACTTGTCTTGGTAACTGGACCAACAGGTTCGGGCAAAACTACTACCTTGGCTGCAATGCTTGATTTAATCAACCGTACTAGAGGTGAGCATATCCTAACGGTAGAAGACCCGATTGAATATGTCTTTGACAACGTTAAAAGCTTATTCCACCAGCGACAGAAGGGAGAAGATACCAAAAGTTTTGCCAACGCTTTAAAAGCAGCACTACGGGAAGATCCAGACATCATTCTGGTAGGGGAGATGCGGGATTTGGAAACAATTTCTCTGGCAATTTCGGCTGCCGAAACGGGTCACCTAGTATTTGGCACCCTCCACACCAACTCTGCTTCGGGGACAGTGGATCGGATAATTGATGTTTTTCCCGCAGGTCAACAGGCACAAATTCGCGCCATGCTGTCTAATTCTCTAATTGCTGTGTTTAGTCAAACCCTTGCTAAAAAGAAAAATCCTAAGCCTGGAGAATTTGGACGAGTGATGGCACAGGAAATCATGATCGTCACTCCAGCGATCGCTAATTTAATCCGCGAAGGAAAAGCAGCGATGGTCTATTCTGCCATTCAAACAGGAGCAAAAATGGAGATGCAAACCATGGAACAAGCTCTAGCTGACTTAGTTAAGAAAGGCATTGTTAGCATGGAAGAAGGAATAGCCAAGAGTTCTCGACCCGATGAACTACAGCGTCTTGCTGGTGCTGCTATGGGTATGGGGATGGCAGCAAATGCCAAGCGTCATTAGACCTCTTGCATAAGTCCCATAAATTTCGGTTGGGTTTAGGGAAAAGGGAAAAGGCAAAAGGGAAAAGGGGTTAATTTTAATTCCTAATTTATTTTTGCAAGAGGTCTATTAATTGATGCTTAACTAAGGCTAAAGCGAATCTCTTCGCTTTAGCTTAGAGAACCTGACCCAAATTATTTAACTAACTATTTTTTTACTAGCAATTCGATTATTGGTTTATCTATGTCTGTATTCGTAGCCAAAGTCAAAGATCATTCGGGTAAAATCTTTAAAGAAAAGATCGAAGCAGCCTCTGCTGAACAAGCCCGTTTGGCACTAAAAAACAAATACGTTGCCGTGGGCAAGATCAATAAATCTGGTATGGAAATTGACTTGTCTGCGTTGGAAATGGCTTTAGCCAAAGTAACGGTCAAAGATAAAGCTGTATTCTCCCGCCAGTTTTCGGTCATGGTTAATGCTGGGGTGGCGATCGTTCGCGCTCTAGGTATTCTCTCGGATCAAGCTCCCAACGTCAAATTAAAAAAAGCTCTTTTGGGCATCAGTGCTGAGGTACAGCAGGGGATAAGTCTCTCTGAGTCAATGAGCAAATACCCTGAATGTTTTAACGATCTGTATGTCTACATGGTGGAGGCTGGAGAGGCTGGTGGGGTTCTCGATGAAGTTCTGATGCGTCTATCTAAACTGTTAGAAGACATGGCAAAGTTACAGAATGAAATCAAATCAGCTATGGCTTACCCCGTTACGGTAGGAATTTTTGCCGTAATTGCCTTCTTAGGGATGACTATTTTCTTAATTCCTGTATTTGGCGGAATTTTTGAAGGTTTAGGGGCAGAATTACCTCTTCTAACCAGAGTTATGTTAGGCATTAGCGATGTATTACGTAGTTGGAAAGTGGTGATTCCTATTGTTGCCTTTGTTGGCATTAGTTTTTTAATTCGCAATTATTATAAAACTCCTATGGGTCGCTTACAAATTGATGGCTTTATGCTAAAAATGCCTTTGTTTGGTGACTTGAACCAGAAAATCGCTGTTGCCCGTTTTTGTCGTGTATTTGGTACCCTAACTCGTTCTGGTGTTCCCGTCTTGCAATGTTTCGATATTGTTTGTAACACTATTGGGAATCAGGTAATTATTAATGCTGTCATGGGTGCCAAAGCCGATATTCAACAGGGAGGAATGATTTCACTGGCTATTCAAAAAGAAAATGTTTTTCCCGCACTAGCAATTCAAATGATTAGTATCGGGGAAGAAACTGGTGAACTGGACGGCATGATGGAGAAAGTGGCAGAATTTTATGAAGATGAGGTTGAACAGGCTGTTAAAGCTTTGACTACTATGATTGAACCGATCATGATGGTAGGTATCGCTGGCTTGGTAGGTACAATACTGCTATCTATGTATTTACCGATGTTCTCTATTTTCGATCAGTTAGGTTAATTTTCAAGAGCGAGTATGCTCTGTCAAGGCTTGTGGGTGCATTATGTCTATTAAAAAATCTGACTACGAAACTTTGCTGGCTGAATATAGCACCCGTAGTGGGGCGATCGCTTTGCTCAAGCAATATCGCCCTTACCTAGAAGCATTGCCTAGTATACGCCGACCAGAGCAAAGTTTAATTACCATTCCCCTTCCTGTAGTCCGTATTCGCCGACCAGAGTTAGATTTCCAGAATCCTTTACAGCCTAAAACTCCACGCATTGCTACATCTCTTCCTTGTGATCTGGGTATTTTGATGTGTGACCCAGAATGGAAAATTAAATTGGGTACGGAAATTATTGTTTTTATTCATCGTCCAGGAGAAGATTTTTCTGATTTAATTGATCGCTGGCGTAGAACACAGGTTTTTCTCGATCGAGACTATGAATGGTTAATGCCTCCTAGTGAACAACATATGTTTAGCGAAGCAGCAGAAGAAATTAATCCTTTGTTTGTTGTCTTTGAAGCTACTAGCGATCGCATTAAACAAGGTCTGGCTGGTGCTGGTTTCCCTTTTGTTGTCCAATCTCTTGATTTACCTATAGAGTCAGAAATTGAAGAAAATGCTTTAAATCTAGATTGAAAGAGACTTTTTCTGCTAAATCGGGAATTTTATCAATTGCCTTTTGTTGACCATCAAGTCTAGACTTCATTACAGCTATATCTGTTTTAATCTCAGTAATATCTTGAGATATTTTATCTAGTTTGTTTATTATTTGCACTTCTGTTGATTGTTCTGACATTTTAAATATTTAAAGTTTATAGTGATCCTTTGGCACGGTATCTAAATAAAAATTAGTCTTGTTAGGCTTGTAACTTAGTGAAGTCATTATTCCTAAATTTTTTAACTCAATAATTGTGTAATCTTTTTCCCACATAGCATTTAATTCTGAAAATTTACCGCTATTTATATTTTTACTATTCGGTTCGCCATATTTTTCGCTTAAAAGTTTATATAATTCAATAGAAGCTTCCCAGCTAACCTGCCTCATTAAGTTATTAGATCTCAAAATTTCTTCAATACTATTATTATTGCTACTTGCTAAAATTTCTGAGCTTTCATTGTGCATAAAATAAATATTTGACAATTGATTATTTTCAAGCCTAAAAGATATTTGATAATGTTGATTACCTATTTTATAATTATCTAAAGATATAGATTGACAGCTTTCTAAATTTTGGCTTTGAATATATTCTTTATTGCATTCACCTTTGTTTATTTCGGAACTAGTATTGTCAATTTCAATAAAATTAAGCAATTGCTGCTCTGTCATTCCCCAATAAGTATCATTCCAGGCTTGATATTTATTCTTTAGTTCAGCTTTGTTATCAGAACAGCCAATTAAAGCAAATATTAAACAAATAGCATATAGTTTTTTCATTATAGAAAGTAATATTATTTACCTCTATAAAATGTCATATTTAATATCATTAATATTGCGATCGCGATCGCACTCGATCTGTGAATTTAAACTTTAGTAAGGAATAAGTTAAAAAAAGGTGAGAGTTATCTTCAGTCCCTCTCACCTAATGTTTTTTGAGCTTTTAACAAGAGCGACAAGCTTCCTTGTCCTTCATAACTCATCCCTTTACTTTAGTGTGGATAGTTACCAGTACGAGCGTTATTATCTTCACGAGGTTGAATTACCCCATAGCCACCATGATTGCGACTGTAGATCACGTTAATTTCTTTAGTTTCACTATTTTGGAACATATAAAAATCGTGGTCTACAAGCTGAAGGTTTTCTAAAGCCTCTTCTGTAGTCATCGGCGGCATGGCAAAATACTTACTTCTAACTACTTTAGCAGGTAATTCTGGGGCGCGATCGCTATCTAATTCCTGGGTTTTGATTACAGCGTCTTCTTCTACTATTTCATCTTGGCGCACATGAGCATGGGCGTTTTTGGCTAAATGCTTTTCTTTATACTTGCGTAACTGACGGGCAATTTTATCTGCAACCATATCTATACTTGCGTAGAGACTTTCGCTTCCTTCTTGAGCGCGAATTACCGTTCCGTTGGCAAATACCGTCACTTCAGCCTTATGTTTTTTTTCAATCCGAGAATTGCGAGCTACAGATAGGTGAACATCTACTTTACTGGTTATATTTTGAAAGTGTTTAACCGCCTTTTCCAATTTTTGTTCGACATAATCATGAATTGATTCTGTGACTGCAATGTTGTTTCCTTGGATCAAAAGCTTCATGTTTGCTACTCCATATAATACAGTTGCAAAGCTAACAACAAAGTAGATATATCGTTCTTACTAATTAGTAGTAAGATATACAAGTTTCTCAATCTAAAAAGGGTATTTTTGAACTACAAAATTAGTAGCTAAAGTAACCTTAAAAATTGAATTTTGCAATTTAACTCTGGTCGGCTCAGGTACTATAAGCTTTAAATATAACTACTACAGATCTTTCTATTGCAGCTTCACAGTCCTGTGATTTGCAGACTTCCTAAACAATTATCAAAGGTTAATTAAACTGGTTTAGGCTTAAATTTAACTTGTGCTGAGGGAAAATCTACTAGTTCAAACATTATATATTTAGAATAACTTGCAGTTTGTTTGTTCTTTGCAATTCCTAAAAACAATGCTGTTCTTTTAATAGCTTTATGGTGAATATACTAGCACTTTGTAGCTTACAAAACATTAAAAATTTCAATTGTTTTGATGTTCTGTTACATTGTTTAATATTTGTTTAAATAAAATAGCAATATGATGCAAAATAAAAGATATTGTGAATTGAATAACTATAAATTAATTAAATATAGCCAAGCATGGGCATATCAGCGATCGCTAGTAACGGAAAGAATTAGCAATCCCAGTTTAAATGATGTTTTGATCTTACTAGAACATCCACCTGTCTATACATTAGGAACAGGTTCTACTCTCAATTTCCTCAAATTCGATCCCCAAGTAAGTGATTTTGAAATCCATCGTACCGAAAGAGGCGGAGAAGTTACTTATCACTGTCCTAATCAGTTAGTAGGCTATCCAATTCTTAATCTGCGCTATTATCAACGGGATTTACACTGGTATCTCAGACAGCTAGAAGAAGTCATAATTAACACCGTAGCTAAATATAACTTAAAAGCTTATCGTGTCCCAGGATTAACGGGAGTTTGGCTAGAAGGAAAGAAAATAGCTGCCATTGGCATAAAGGTTCGTCACTGGATTACCATGCACGGTTTCGCCTTAAACGTATGTCCAGACATGAGTGGATTTAAGCAGATAGTCCCTTGTGGCATAGTCGATAAGCCAGTTGGCAGTTTGGCGGAGTTCATTCCTAGTATTTCCACAGATCGAGTTCGGGTTGAGTTGGCAGAAGCTTTTGCAGAAGTATTTCAAGTAGAGTTGATTACAGGGATGAGGAACAAGAGAATAAATTATGAATCAAGCACGATTAACGGCAATTAATAATTATGATTGGGGAAATATCAAATTAATCGCCTCAGATATGGATGGCACATTAACTCAAGCAGAGAGATTTAATTCCCAATTATTTGCGACTTTAACCAGGTTAGCTGCTGTGGGAGTAGATGTTTTAATTACCACAGGACGTTCAGCGGGATGGGTTCAGGCGATCGCAACTTATTTGCCTGTGGTAGGTGCGATCGCTGAGAATGGTGGCTTACTTTATTGGCAGGGTAGTGTAGTACCGCAATTAATGACTGAAATCGACATCGATCAACACCGCCTACAGTTAAGTCGAGTCTTTGGGTTATTGCAAAGCAAGTTTCCTCAGCTAAAAGAGTCGCAAGATAATCGTTTTCGCTTAACAGACTGGACTTTTGATGTTGAGGGATTGAATCAAGATTGCTTAGAACAAATAGAGTATATATGTCAATCCGAAGGTTTTGGATTTACTTACAGTACAATTCAGTGTCATATAAAATCGTTACATCAAGATAAAGCTTTTGGCTTGAGTAAAGTTATCTCGCAGTATTTTCCTGATCTAAAACTAGAGCAAATATTGACTGTAGGTGACAGTCCTAATGATGAGTCTATGTTCAATCAAGAACAGTTTCCTCTTTCAGTTGGGGTAGCAAATGTTTTGAAGTATCGCGATAGCTTAAAGTATTTACCTACTTATATTACCAGTAAATATGAGGGCGAAGGCTTTTGTGAATTAGCAGAATTAATTATCAATCATCGTCAAAATAGATAAATTATTATTAATTGATTAGAAATTAATTATCGTCTCCTAATTTTCGACAGGCTGCCAATAAATCTTGATGAAGTTCTAAGGAATTAGCGACGATCGCGCCATTATAGCTATAGTCTTTACAGGCGTGTAAAGGAGGCAAGGGTAAACCATCTAATCCTGTTACCTTGCAGCCGTTTTCCTGTGCCATAAAAGCAAGTGCAGCACTATCGATAAACTTACCCCGTTTAGTAATCCAGCCAATTAGATCTCCTGAAAAAATGCCGTTATAGTTGGGTAATTGGCGATCGCTAGAATAGCAGTTTTCGATATCGATTACATTATACTTGGATTGCAAAACAGGTTTGAGGTGTGCCATTCCCCAACCTAATAAAATACTTTGATCGGGATTTGCGATCTTTAATAATTGGCATTCATCTAAATCTCGATCTAACTTGCCTTTATATACCCCCTGATTTTTAAAAGTATAGTAATAGCAATCCTGTGCAGGAGAAATAGCAATTACCGCTTCATAGTGTTCTGCATTTAAAATACTTAGAATAATTTGGTAATTATCAAAACCATCGAGATAGTACTGAGTGCCATCAATGGGATCTAAGGTAATTAAATAATCATTTTTGCCTAATTTCGTAGAAGTAAAATATTTAGTATTACGGGATTTTTCATATTCCTCACCATAAAAGCCAAGATCCCGAAAAGTTCCTAGCAAAGCTACTTCTACTAAAGTCTGAATTGAAAGATCCGCATCGGTTAATGCTGCTGATAAAAAATTATCCCCTGCTTCTTTGGCTGGTAAAGAAACAATTTTGGCTTGAATATGCTGTGCATAACCCGCAGCTACTTTTAAGTAGGGTAGTAGTGTCTGGAGTATTTCACGAGGAGAAGGCTGAGAAGACATATAAGGATTAAGCTTTAACGAATTTTTATATTTATATAAGTCTAGAGGTCTAAAATCCCACATTTAAAACAAAATTTAAGCACACTCAGCGATTTTAACCCAAGATCATTTAATTTAATAACTTATATGTTATGTTTTATCTATGAACTGGTCTGTTGAAACCTTAAACGAAATTGTAGATGCAGAACTTTCGGCATTACCGAAGGATATGCGAGCAAAATTCGTTTGGATTTGCAATCTGATTGCAGAACATGGATTGCCTAACGTTGGTAAGCCTTACATTAAATATCTCGAACAAGGATTATGGGAAATTAGAATAAAAGGGAGAGATGGTATTTCACGCGCTATTTACTTAACTAAAAAACCCAAGCGTATTATTGTAATTCGAGTTTTTATCAAGAAAATGCAAAAAACTCTCCGTAAGGAAATTAAACTTACTTTATCTAGAGTAAAGGAGATTGAATCATGACCAAAGTTTCTGATTTACATCGCAGATGGTTAGAGGACTCTAAATATCAAGCTGCTTATGAAGATTGTCGCCCTGAATTTGAAATTGCTTCAGCTATTATCGCTGCTCGTTCTAAAGCTGGTTTGACCCAAGAAGAGCTAGCCAAGCTTATGTCTGCCAAACAGTCTTTGATTGCTAGACTAGAAACTGGACAACAAAACACTACTGTCAAAACTTTAATCCGAATAGCAAAAGCTACTGGTACTCACCTCCAGATTTCTTTTGTTTCTGATAAATTATGATCGCACTTTTATGCTTTAGAAGTTGTTCGAGCAAAAAAATTAAATATTTTAGCTGCCTAAAGAATTACTTTATACATTGAATTTTCAACTTTCAAGCCAATGTGGACACAGATTACTCAAGCCATAACCCAAGCTACAGGAAAAGAATTTGCGATCGCCAATACGAAATCAGTCAGTGGAGGCTGTATCAATCAAGGTTATAAAATAAGCGGAAATGATACAGAATATTTCGTTAAGCTCAATCAGGCTTCTCAGGTAGAAATGTTTGCAGCCGAAGCTTTAGGACTAAAGCAAATGTATGCTACTCAGACAATTACTGTGCCACAGCCTATATGTTGGGGAATAGCGAATGATTCTAGTTATATTGTCCTGCAATGGCTAGATTTGGGTAGGGGAAATAATAAAAGCTGGACAGAAATGGGTCGTCAGTTGGCAGCAATGCACCGTCAAGGAACAAACCAAAACTTTGGATTTGAAATCAATAACACTATTGGTTCTACGCCTCAGATTAACACCTGGATGGATAACTGGGCAGACTTTTTTGCCCAACAGCGTATCGGCTATCAGTTAAAGTTGGCTAAACGTAGTGGCGGAAGTTTTCCTGATACAAACAGGGTTGTTGATGCAGTTAGGGATAGATTGGCTGATAGGCAGCCTGAAGCCTCTATAGTACATGGCGATCTTTGGGCTGGGAATGCAGCAATTACCGCTGATGGCGCACCTGTAATCATAGATCCTGCCACATATTATGGCGATCGCGAAACTGATATTGCTATGACAGAATTATTTGGTGGTTTTCCTGCTGTTTTTTATCATGGCTACAATGAAGCTTGGCAATTAGACAGTGGTTATCAACAACGTAAAAGTGTTTATAATCTTTATCACGTCTTGAACCACTTCAATCTCTTCGGCGGTGGATACGCTAATCAAGCTAAAAGAATTATTGAGACAATAATTTGATTGCTAGACATGAGCGTCCAAAGAACTTATACCAATTCTCAAAAAGAATGCACTAAATAGACAGGGCATCTAATATAAAAGGATAAGAAGTTAAGGAAGCAACTTTCTCAGGTATTAAAGAATTGACTGCACTAAAAATAGCCTGTTGAAGAGAAGCAAGATTGTTAAAGCTTTTATTTTTGAAGTCTTTACCAAGCTCCTTCGGAGCAAAAGTAGCAAGTAGCAAGTAGCAAGTAGCAAATAAATAGCTCCGAAGATGGTATAAAGCCTCCTCATTCATGAGGAAAATATGAAATTATATTTCTTTGTTTCAACAAGTCGGTTCTATATGCTGCTTTGTAAGCAGCATATCCCGACTTCAATCCTCTTGTTTTAACGAGAGGTAAAACTTGCAGACGCGCTTCGCGTCTCGCCGTTACGGAGCAACGTCGGCAGCCTCCAGGCTGCGCTACTTGAGCGCAAAGCGCGGTACTTGCTACTTGTGAAGAAGGTCTTGCCAAAACCGTTCAATGGGATTTAACTCTGGACTATGAGAAGGCTGAAAGATAGGAACCACATTATCAGGCCAGTGAACCTGGCTAGAAATATGAGCAGTGGCTTGGTCTAACTGCAACAGATTTAAGGTATCCCGAAAAGCGGCAGAAAATTGAGCCACAAAGCGATTAAAACAGATTGCATCGAGATGAGAAAAAGCATAGAAGAAATTTTGTCCCCTTAGAGGTTCGACTGCGCCATAAAGCCAAAAGGCTTGGCGAGGCCATTGCACCTCAATCACAGGCTTAATTCCTGTCAAAGTAATTACCCGTCCAGTCAGAGTCTTAAGTCCCCATCGGCTCTCATCTGAACAGAAGTAACGTATCGGACGCTCATGGGCAAAATGCTTGGTCATTACCTGAATTAGTTCGGGCAGTTTTTTTATATGTTGCTTGCTGCTGCTTCGTCGTCAATGGCGATCGCGGACGGGGGACTTTTAGTTTGGCTTTGAGTTTTTCGCGAACTATTCGATGTACCGTTGAATAGCCTATCTCCAGCTTGAATAACTCGATTAACCAAGAATGAATGTCTCGATAACTTTTAAAACCTTGTGGCTGAGATAACTTCGACTGAAGTTGCTCTAAAACT
The DNA here is from genome assembly GCA_965218345.1 of Waterburya sp. Taxonomy (GTDB): domain Bacteria; phylum Cyanobacteriota; class Cyanobacteriia; order Cyanobacteriales; family Xenococcaceae; genus Waterburya. The sequence goes on along the minus strand of CBDCKS010000002.1, from coordinate 56,625 downwards.
TGACCCTTAATCTTGGGTTTGGTTCCAGGTGCTAGTTTCACTTCTAACAATCTAGTTAACCCCCCTTGTTGATACTTTTTGAGCCATCGATAAATAGTAGATTCGTTTCTAGCTAGTCTTTGTGCTAGTTCTTGACGGCTTTTCACTTGACCACTCTTGAGCCAATAAAGCATTTGCAGGCGTTCTTTTTCTTGACCTTTTTTTTGGTGTTTGAGCTGCTGTTTAAGCTCTTCGGCAGTTTCGGTAATTTCTACTTTCAGTTTGTTCCCCATAAAAATTCATCTTGCACTTCTTTCTTCTTAATTTAGTGCATTACTTCTGAGAATTGGTATTAGATTTTGAATGTTAGAAAAAGTCAGTTAGATGGATCAAAAATCATCGAACTGACTTTGCTCTATATTGATAAGGTACTGCCTCGACAAATAATCAATTATATTTAGCTGTAACTCTGCTGTTATTTCTCTTCCTGGCAGCAAATTTTTGATTTTGTCCTATCGATCGTCTCTCAACGCATAATGTTTTATCATTTAGCTTAGAGTTTTAGTTTGTCATAGTATAAATAAACTACTATATTTAATCGATCACACTCCCTAATTTAATCTACTGTTTGCACAGACAAATTTTCCTGTAGTTGAATCAATTCATCTCTATGGGCAATGACACTTACTAAATTAGGACTATCAGTTTTAGACACAACCTGAAGTAGTATTTGTTCCCAACGTCCTGCTTTGCGCCAATAAAAAGCACCTGCCGCGGGGGCGAGTAAAAGCAAAAGCCAAAATACACCTCTGACATTAGGAAACAAGAGAAACAAAATTAGAGCCAAGCAGGAAAAGCCAACCAAAGCTAAAAAGGTGAGCAATATAGCCAGAAATAGACTAGGCTGCACAAAGCCTTTAAAAGTAACCTGTTTATTTTCTGGATCGACAGCAGTCATCTGATAGGCTCGTGTTTCAAAATACTCCTGCAATTTTTTAATTAAAATATCCTCTGATTCATCAGGAACAAGTTGAATTTGTTTGGTACGGTCTTTAACCGAAGCACGAATAAAGAAGAACAACCCAATCATCATTAATAGGGTTAAAAGAAAAGTTGAGGAAATAATTGGCAGATTCACGCTGATTAAATTTAGTTTGATTATCAAGATTAAGTCTACAAAGAATATAGTCTATTTCCTATTAGCATAATAATGACTGTAATAGTTATAAGAACCTGTAGAGCGATTTACCTGATTAGCTATGACCCCTAGAATGTTGACAACCTTAGACATTCTAATGTTGTCAATATTTTGCTTTAATAAAAAGCGATCTGTTTTACCAATTTTCACTACTAGTATAACTCCATCAGTATGGCTTGAGAGAATTCGACCATCGGCAAACTCTAATATGGGTGGAGTATCATAAATAATTAAATCGTATTGCTTACTTGCTTTTAGCTGCTTCATTAAAGCATACATTTTCTGAGAAGAAAGTAGACGGGTAGGATCGGGCGGAATGTCTCCTGCGGGAATGACAGATAAATTCTCCCACTGAGGAACTTCAATAATTGCTGATTCTATATCTAAACCAGTAGCCAAAACATTACTCAAACCATCTTCATTTTTGACACCAATCCAACGATGAACTTGAGGACGACGCAAATCAGCATCAATTACCAGTACCTTTTGTCCCATTACTGCTGCTGCCTGAGCCAAATGACAAGAGACAGTTGACTTTCCTTCAGATGGAATAGATGAACTGATCACGAATGTGCGAATTGAAGTATCAGAACCCAAAAGCTTAATATTAGTATTAAGAGAGCGAAATGATTCTAGAAAAGGAGTAGCACCATACCATTTTTGATCTCTATTTATAGTTGACGCTGGTGTTAATTGATTGATGTTTAACGGTGTATTTCCTATGTGTAGTTGAGGTAGGCTAAATTTATCTTTTTTAGGCGTTGTTTCTAGTTCATTTAAAGGCTTTAGATCTTTTTCAATGGGGATTTGACCAAGCAGAGGTAAATTAATGCTCTCTTTTAATTCTTCTGCCGAATGGAAAACAGGGTCAAGGCGTTCAGCTAATAATGCTGCACCAATACCCAAAAGAACGCCAGAAAACAGACCTAAAATAAGATTACGAGGAGGGTTAGGGGAAATAGGCTTTCTTAACAAAGAAGGCTGAGAAATTGTTTGCCAGGGCAAGGCTTGTTGCGCTCCCTGTAGCTGCAATTCTTCTTGAGCAGTTAAAAAACGAGTTAAGCTTTCCGTCGCTACTTTTAGCTGCCGCATCAAATCTGTATACTGACGAGCAATAACAGGCATTTGCTTAGTGTATTTGTTAATTTTCGCTAATCCTCCCTTAAGAGCCTGTTCGCGAATTTTCAGTATTTCCAGCTCATTGGCTGCCTGAATATATTGCTGATTTAGTTTCAAACGCAGAGAGCTTGGAGAGGTATTATTGGGCTTATTTTCTACGGAGTTTGATGGGTTTTTTCTTAGTACTCCACTAGCTTCCTTTTGAAGTAGATTAGTTAAATTTTCTCTTTTCTCTTCTAAAGCTTGAACAGTTGGATTTTCGGCTGAAAAGCGAGTAGATTCTGTAGCTAACTCTACTTCCACCTTTTGTAATTCGTCTAGCAAGCTTTGATAGCGTGGAGATTCACTTAAATAGCTAGCTGCTAATGCTTGTTGCGGTTCTAAACCTAATTGTTTTTGCAGCAGAGTATATAAAGATTTTGTTTCTTTAGTTTTGGCTTGAGTGTCAAATAGCTTTTGCTCAAAGTCAACTTGTTGCCCTGCCAGTATTTTTGCCTGTTGTTCTGGGTCAAGCAAATTATGAACTTGACGAAATCTTTGTACCTCACCCTGCAAGCGATCGACTCTTCCTCTCACTTCGGGTAGTTGCTGTTCAACGAAGTCTATTCCTTGCTGTACTTTGGCTCTTTTTTCCTCTAAAGAGTATTTTAGATACGCCTCGGCTAAATTATCTAGGACAAATTTAATTTTTTTGGGGTCAGGATCGACGTAAGAAACCTCTAAAATTTTTGTTTCGTCTAAGCGATCAATTTTAAGGGGAGATTTTTTGGGTTTGATTAATTTATCGTATTCAATTTCGGGATATTTACTGGTGAGGCTTTTGATGATCGGTTTTAAAACACGAGGGCTACGTAGTACTTCTATTTGAGAATCGTAATCTAAACCATCAAGATTTTGTTGCAAGATAGATAAGGGGTTTTCACTAAAAGGACTATCTTGCTCCTCGGAAACGGGTTCAACTAAAAGCTGAAAGCTGCCTTTGTATTTTGGTTCTTGAGTAAATGTTAGTATTGCCGTAGTGGTACTGACACCAAGAATTACAGCACTAATGAGGCGCAAGCGATGTTTAATTATGCTCACAAGGTGACGCAGATCGATACTATCTCCATCGGCTTTATTCTCTGGTTGATTAACAACGGGTAAGGAATAAACATAGTTATTATTTCCGTTTTCGTTGTTGATTCCCTTGCCATTTCCATTTCTTGAGGGGAGATAAGTAGAATAATCTGAACTTCTATCGGGCATTATTTGATCGATCCTCACAACACGGATTATTTTTTATAAGCAGTCCCATAGCAACCCATTGCTTTGCTGTGTAAAGTAATGGGTTACTATTATTGATTGCTAAAGTTTAGAATATGAGGTTTAGTAAACCACCAAATGCTCCAAGTGGACCGAGGAACTTACCTGTAGTATCAGCGGCTTTTGTTGAGCCAGAACGACCGACAACAACCACATCATTTTCGCTCAGAACAGGGTTTGTTTCTTCATTAACTTCCGATCCTAAGTCAACCTCGATTTGGCGTTTATCTACTGTGCCATCAGGCTTTAAACTAATTAACTGTACCTTATTGCTATTAGCACGTTGGGTATCAAAGCCACCAGCAGCCAAAATAGCTTGGTTAAGAGGAGTATTAGGTTCTACTGTCACTGGTCCAGGAGTAACAACTTCGCCAACAACATTAACTGTAATCGGTTGATTGAAACTACCTGAAGCAGTTGTCCGCCTATCTTGTTCGGTTAAATTATTTGCCTTAGCAATAACAATTTTGTCTCCTTGTTGGAGAATAAGATCTTGGTTGGTATCTCCAGATTGAATTAAATCCCACAAATTTACATCAATAACTTTTTCCGAACCATCCCAAGCTGTGCGTTTGACTTTTATATCTCTAACATCAGCTAAAGGCTTAATCCCCTTGGCAGCAGCTATAGCTTGAGTAAGTCTAGGAGGACTGGACTCTTGTTTGCCTTCATTTGCCCTACCACCGTTATTATTTGACAGTTGCTCTGGCTGAATAAAGTGAGAACCAGGACGATTAACTTCTCCAACTACTCCTACTTGGATCGGCTTATCTGTTTGTAGACCATAGCTGGCGGTGGCTAGTTTATTTAACTCAGCGGTATTAATTTTGTCAGTAGTAGGTACAAAAATAGTATCTCCATCTCTTAAGGAAATATCCTGTTTGATTTGACCCTTGGTTAATAAATCCCATAGGTTAGAGTTGTAGACAATCTCTTTGCCATTCGTGTCTCGTGTAACTCTAACATTGCGTACATCAGCAATAGTATTTATACCACCAGCCTGATCTAATAAATCAGTAACAGTGGGAAACTGAGGATTTTCGGGAGTGATAGCGACTTGATAAGAGCCTGGATTATCTACTTCTCCTGAAACGCCAATTTTCAGAGGGCGAGGAGCAACTAAACCGACGGTAATAATAGGTCTTTTGAGGTAAGTAGAATATTTTTTAGAAACTTTTTCCGAAGTCTGTTTTAAGCTCAATCCTCGAACATCCACTCGCCCTACCAACGGAAGACTAATTGTACCATCAACTAATACGGGATATTCTCCGCTATATTCGGCTACTTGAAAAATGTCTAGTTTAATTTGATCTCCAGCACCGAGGGTATAATCAGTTTCGTCAGTGGCAAATTTAATGTTTTCTGCGGGAATAGGAGTAACATTACTACCAGGAATCGACGGAGGAACAGTTTGACCTTCTAAAGGAGGTAAATCTCGGTAATTAATTGGTTGGTTCTGGGTTTTTGATTCTCCTGAACCTGCATCCTGCAACTTTATCGTGTTATCTTGAGCGAGCGCTGGTGCGGCTGCCAATGCCAAACCAAAAGCTAAGGCGATCGCACTATATTTATTAACTCGTTCTAAAATTAATTGATACAAAACAGATTTAGTTTTCATAAATAATATCACAATGAAAAAAGATTGATTATTGCGACTAGACTATCATTATTGTCTCTTGAAGTTAAAATGTCGAAAAAAAGAAAACAGAAGTTCCCTTATTTAATTGGTTCAAAGTGGACAGCTAAACAAAAAACTTGGGGATGGAGACATTTTCAAGTAATTAACCGCAAAAACCATGGTAAGTGGATATTTGCCGAAATGGTAGCATCTTGTGATTCCCAAACTCGTTTTTGGTTAAATGCCTCGCAACTCAAGGATGATTCTCTCTGGCTATCTGGATGGAAAACTCTTCAAGAGACTGAACAGCTAGAGAACAACAACGATATTAATCATTTTAGCTATTAATTTTATTTATTTGTTTAAAGTTTGAATCAAGTTTTTATTAACAATCTAAATAAAAGGCTTGGGAAAACAGTACCATTATCTTTGGTAATTGTTTCTTAATTTCTTGATAAAGTTATTGATAATAAATGAAGAAGAGATAAACTTTTTAATACTAGTACTATTTAGATATATAAACTGATATCAGATAATTTCGCTCAGAGATTACTCCGCCACGTGCGATATAAACGGACGAAGCCTGCTCTGACCCTTGGTCAAAATAATTGGTTTTCAGCCATCAGCTATATTGTCCTATGTGAATGTGATTAGCTTTGACTAAATAATTGATAAGTGTTCAATAATAACTGATAATTGATAACAGCTTAGTTAATAACTAATAAATGATTCAAGCACTCAGAGGAACAAGAGATATTCTGCCAGAGGAAGTCGGTTACTGGCAGTTAATTGAAGCCACGGTCAAAGAAATACTAGGTCGAGCAGTGTACCAGGAGATTCGCGCACCAATTTTTGAGCAGACTGCGTTATTTGAGCGGGGGATTGGGGAAGCCACAGACGTGGTAGGCAAAGAAATGTATACCTTTAAAGATAGGGGCGATCGCTCTTTAACACTGCGTCCAGAAGGTACAGCAGGAGTAGTACGAGCTTATATTAGTAACAAGCTTCATGCTCAAGGAGGAGTCCAGCGTCTTTGGTATACTGGAGCAATGTTTCGTTATGAACGTCCTCAAGCTGGTCGTCAGCGTCAGTTTCATCAGGTTGGTTTAGAGTTGCTGGGTAGTGATGCTCCCCGTGCAGATGTGGAGGTGATTGCCTTAGCGACGGATATTTTGCAAACTTTGGGTTTAAAAAATTTAGAACTAGATCTAAACTCGGTTGGCAACCGTAGCGATCGCGCCAACTATCGAGAGGCATTATTTAGTTATCTTGAACCTTATAAGAATGATTTGGATCGAGATTCTCAAGATCGTTTAACTCGCAATCCTCTGAGAATATTAGATAGCAAAGATCCTCAAACCCGAAAAATTGCTCAAAACGCACCTAAAATTACCGAACATCTTAGTGCTGAATCAAAAAAACACTTTGATACTGTACTGCAATTATTGACTGATTTAAATATTAAATACCAAGTAAATCACTGCCTGGTTAGGGGTCTAGATTACTATACCCACACAGCTTTTGAAATCAAGTCTGATGATTTGGGCGCACAGGCGACAGTTTGTGGAGGTGGACGCTATGATGGTTTGGTTGGCGAATTAGGCGGACCCCAGACGCAGGCTGTAGGTTGGGCGATCGGCATGGAAAGACTGGTGTTGTTGCTGCAAAAACTACGGTCTAATCCTGTAAACAATCCCGATTTATATGTTGTTTCTCGTGGCGAAGTCGCCGAAGCTCAAAGTCTGATTCTGGCGCAGAAACTACGTAGTGCTGGCTTGGGTGTCGAGCTAGACCTCAGCGGCAGTGCCTTTGGGAAACAGTTTAAACGAGCCGATCGCAGTGGCGCAGTTGCTTGCCTAGTTCTAGGAGACGCTGAGGCGAAAAACCAAACAGTAAACTTAAAATGGTTAGCATCAGGAGAACAACAGGCGATCGCTCAAGCTGATTTATTAGCAATAAGCGAGAAATTAGAGTCGAAAGAGGCTTCCGCTCAGAAAGCTTCTCTAATCGACTTGTTAAAAACTAAGCTCACAAAGCTAAAAGATTAAATACTATCTATTAATCTTCCGCAAAAATATAACGACGTAAATCGCTAGGATTAGGTTCAGGACTGCTTTCAGCCAATTTAACCGCCTCATCTACTGTTGCCGATATCTTATGGTTAATTTCCTTAAGCTCGTCTGCGGTAGCCAAATTTTGTTCAATCATATATGTCGCGAATTTCTTAATCGGATCCCGTTGACCCCAGAATTCTTTTTCGGCAGGATCTCGCATCTCATCTGGATCGGCTAGAGAATGACCTCTAAAACGATAAGTCAAGGCTTCGATCAGGGTAGGTCCTTCTCCAGCACGAGCGCGGGCAACAGCTTCTTTTGCCAAGGTGTTAACTGCCAACACGTCCATACCATCAACTTCATAACCTGCCATGTTAAACACGCTGGCTTTTTTGTAAATTTCGGGTTGAGAAGTAGCCCGATCGTGAGCCATGCCAATTGCCCACTTATTATTTTCAACTACGTATATAATTGGCAGCTTCCAGAGGGCCGCCATGTTCAAACACTCAAAAAATTGACCATTATTACTTGCTCCATCCCCAAAAAAGCAAACCGCAACACTATCTGAACTATCGTCGCCCATTGCTTCACGGCGATATTTACTTTGAAAAGCTGCACCAGTAGCTACAGGAATTCCTTCGGCTACAAAAGCGTAACCTCCCAAGAGTCCATGTTCAGCAGAAAACATATGCATTGAACCCCCTCGACCCTTACTACACCCAGTTTCTTTGCCAAAAAGCTCTGCCATTACTTCTTTGGCAGGAACACCTGCACTCAAAGCATGAACGTGATCGCGGTAAGTACTGCAAACGTAGTCTCCCGTGGCGCGCAAAGCCTTAACTATGCCAGAAGAAACTGCTTCTTGACCATTGTAGAGATGGACAAAACCAAACATTTTGCCTCGATAATACATCTCAGCACACTTGTCTTCAAATAAGCGTCCCAAAACCATATCTTCATATAGAATTAGTCCTTCTTCTTTAGTAATTTTGACAGAAGTAGTATCAAATTTAGGTAAGGTTCTTTCGGCACACATAGAGTAGTTTTTAAAATAAAGGCGCAGATTTATATTGAATCACAAAACTCAAGTTGATGAAAGAGAAAACTGCCAACTCAGATAGCTAAAAATAAATCTAGAGTAAAAGTAGCTAAAATACATAAATATTGATAATTAAGGAGATATTTTATGGGAAGTGGTTATGCTGATTATAAAGATCGTTTTTTTGGGGCAGCTGTCTATCTTTTTGCTCTATACGATGCCGTAGTTTTGGGGGCTGCTTTATTGACTATTCCTGCCCTACGTCCACTATTTCAACTGATACAAATACTCTTACTTCCTATTTCTTGGCTTTATGGATTGATTCCCCTGGGGTTGGGTAGTTTAATTGTCTTTTTTGTTTTGTACTTAGCGGTAGTCCAAAATAATAATATTTCCTTTTTTATTCGTTTTAGTGCCATGCAGTCAATTTTGCTAGGTATTGCTCTATCCTTAATTCAAATTATCTTGCAGACTATACCAGCATTAGTTTTGGTTGGTAGCGTAATTTCTCTGGTGGCAATTGGCGTTTGTTTTTATTGTATGGTGCAGTGCCTCTTGGGTCGTCGTCCTGAAATTCCTTCTTTCTCTCATTTTGTCTATAATTTCATCTCCAGATAAAACAGACTTAAAATTATGTGGCTAGACAATATTTGGGTAGTATCGGCAAAATATAGCGGTTCTCAAATTAGTCAGGTACAAAGTAAATCGTTTTAAGGCAGAGGGCAGCAAGGTGTACCCACCGCAGCTAGGCAGAAGTTAGATGTACTTCAGTAAACTGAGAAATGCTATATTGCTAAATATCTAAATATGATTAAGGTTCATTAGATTAATCGAAAACAATTATTCGACAATTAAAACAATCGCTACAATGTCCGACCGCACTAATATTTCGTTGCAAAGCGATCGCCTTTTGAGAGCATATTAAAGATAAAGATAAAATACCGAGCCAAGCCGTCCCACAGATAAAGGTAAGATAGCCGATAACGAGTAAAATAAGCCTAGTTGCAGCGATCGTTTTACTTCTAACCGACGAGCAAAAGACCGATCTTGTTTTTTCAGGAAAGGTTATAAGCGATCGCCATAAATAAACAGCAGACGTATGACCTTGAGAATTTTAATAACCACAGTTTTTGATTATTATCAAAACAATAACTTAAATTTATCTAAATTCTGGTAAATAGTATTTCCAAAACCCGATGGCAGAAATAACCCTCGATCAGATCCGAATTTTTTTAGCAGTGGCAAAACATCAGCACTTTACCAATGCAGCCGAAGAACTCCATGTTACTCAACCTGCGGTGAGTGCAGCAATTCAAAGCATCGAACAACAATACGGAGTCAAACTATTTCATCGAATTGGTCGTCGCATAGAAATTGCTGAGGCAGGCAAGTTTTTGCAAGTAGAAGCCCAAAACATTCTCAATCGCGTTAGTCTGACTGAAAGAGGTTTACGAGAACTCAACAATCTGCAACGAGGCGAACTCAGGCTAGGGGCGAGTCAGACTATCGGGAACTATTGGCTCTCTCCTATAATTAGTCAGTTCCAACAAAAATATCCTGGTATTGAGATTAGCTGCATTTTAAATAATACAGAAGCGATCGCTTTTGGTGTAGCTAGGGGGGAATTCGATTTAGGATTAGTTGAAGGAGAAATAGAATTATCTGTCCTTAATTGTTTGGAACAGCAAAAAATTGGCAGGGACTATTTACAAATTGTAGTGGGGCGCAATCATCCTTGGTTCGAGCAGGTTGCTGTATCTGTAACCGAACTTCCCGAAACAACCTGGATTATGCGAGAATCTGGTTCGGGGACTCGTCAATGGTTTGAGCAGGCTTTATACACCTGGGGAATTGACCATAGCAAATTAAAGGTAGTTTTGGAAATGAATAGTGGCGAAATGGTTAAAGCATTAGTCGAAAATGGAGTTGGTGCAACGGCAATTTCTAAGTTAACGATCGCTAAAGAACTACAGCTTGGTCTGCTACGCCCGATAGAAGTAATTGGTTCGGTAGATCATCCGGCGATCTTAAATCAAATCGAACGACCTTTTTGGCTACTCAAGCATCAGGAACGCTTTCAAACTCGAAGTTCTCACATTTTTGAAGAAATATTATTAGCACGAGTTCGGTAAATATCACAGTTCAATACCACCATAGTAAAGCAATCGCCATAGTATAGATAACGCCAAAATACAGTAAAAGATTCAAAGTAGAAAGCCACCTACTATATTGTCCTCGCATTTTCTGCTCAACTCTTGTTTGAGCTTTGACCTTGACATATTCTGATGCTTCCATCTCCCGCAGATACTCTCGCAGACAGTCAGTAAAACTATTAAATCGCCAGAACAAAACAAAAGCAAACCAATAGATAGCTAGGGCTACGCTATGAGAGATAATCGGCAGCACAGAGTAACTTTTATTTTGCAAAGAAAAACCAAAGAGCGCAAAGCTAGTACTAATAAAAAAAGTAGTTACGCTCCAGCGAGTTTTGGTATGTTCTTGTTCCCGTTCCCAAAGTTTAAAGTAGAGTTCTTCAGGACTTAAGGCTCTAGAATCTTGGTTCTGGCGATCGAGTTGATTCACTATTCACCATTTCTTATTTGTACGTAAATTATATTAATATTTTCACGCTTGGTTTAAAAAAAGCGATCTCTACATGCGGCTTAAACCTTTATAGTTTTTTTTGCGGAGTCAGATGCCATAATCGGTTTAGGTAGTTAATTAAAAGAAAACTAGTACCAAGAATTTGAGGCAACCACAGACTCAAATAGTAACGGCTTAAAGAGTTTTTTCAAATTTGCGGTTTAGACAACCTTTGCAATTCCGACCAAGAATAATGGGCGAGAATTTCATTTTCTCCCTGAGCTTCTCCTAAAACTTCCATCGTTTTTTGTTCGAGTTGTTCTAGATCTTCTCCCATTACATCGCCTACTGCACCGCCGACTACAGCACCTGCGATCGCACCTACTACAGCACCAGTTTTACCGCCAATTAATTTACTACCAATCGCAGCACCAGCTACACCGCCACCAACCGCGCCAATTCCTGTTTCTATGGCGTTATGCTTCGGTTTCTGGGCAACTTCTTGTATTTTTTGCTCTTGCCTTTCTTTATTCTTATTTTCTTCGTTCATCTTAGCTATTCTCTCTTACTTATTACTTCTCCCAACCCAGCAAGGTCAGGCACTCCCATCCGTTCTTTCAAATGCTCTGCTACTCTAATAGCATTGGCAATAATAGTTAAAGTAGGATTTACTCCAGAGTGGGAAGGAAAGAAACTACCATCAACTACATAAAGATTATGTACATCATGAGTACGGCAGTTGATGTCTAAAACAGAAGTTTGAGGATCTACGCCAAAGCGACAAGTACCGCACTGATGAGCTACCGCAGACAGGGGTAAATAGTTGCGCGGATAAATACCAAAGGGAATAACGTGCTTGGTGCTGCGCTCTACTGCCTTGAGAATTGAAGTCCAGCGATAAATCAATCGATCTCTTGCTTCAGTATTGTTGGGCGTATAGTCTAAATGCAGTTTACCATTGATCCACTGTACGCGATTGTTAGGAGCGGGTAAATCTTCGGTTTGCAACCACCAGCCTGTAGTATGCTTTGCCATAACTTCCAAAGCATTTTCTGGTGTCAACTTAACGTAAGGAGCAAGTAGTGGTGGCGAATCGGCGGGCATCATGCCTGCTTTGACGTTGCCCGTATTCTGCACCATGCCCATGGGGTAGGGAAAATCAGGTTCGCCCCAGTAGTAGTCATTCAAACCGATAGTTTTTTGATGTACCGACTCGTTCGGCTCATCTTGCAGAGATACCATTGCTGTTGCCAAGTGTTTCATAAAGTTACGTCCTACTTGGTCGGAACTATTGGCTAATCCGTTGGGATGGGAATCATTAGCCGAACGGAGTAATAAAGCAGATGAATTAATTGCACCGCAGGAAACGACTACCAAATCGGCAGAAAATAAATGTTTTTGCTCACCAATTTCGGTTTCTACTTCTGTAACTTCGCGACCAGACTCGCTCGTATGTAGCCTGACTACTTTAGCTCCCGTAATTAGAGTCAAGTTAGAATAAGCCTGGGCTGGACGGACGCAGTTAACTTCAGCATCGCCTTTAGCGTGAACCAAACAAGGAAAACCATCGCAGGTATCGCAACGAATACATTCAGATAAAGTTTTATCTACTTCATTAAGTTTAATTGCTACTGGTAAATGAAAAGGATAAAATCCTAACTGGCTGAGTTTGTCTACTATCCTCTGCATAAAAGGTTCTTGGCTAACTGGGGGATAGGGGTAGTCAGCTTCAGTGGGTGGTTCGGTGGGGTCTTCTTTCCTTTTGCCGTGAACGTTAAATAGCTTTTCGGCTTTGGTGTAGTAGGGAGCAAAATCAGGGAACTTAAGGGGCCAAGCTGGAGAAATACCGCCTTTATGCTGTACCTCTTCAAAATCGCGCTCTCTCAAAGGCAACAGTGCAGCACCATAAACTTTAGTATTACCCCCTACCCAATAACAGGTTTGAGGATTGAAGGTTTTTCCTTCTTTGTTACACCACTCCTCGTCAGTATAGTAGCGTTGCTTTTGATATACTTCGGTAGGATTCCAGTTATCTTTTTCACGAGGTAGAAACTCGCCACGCTCTAGAAGCAAGATTTTTTTGCCTGTAGGTGCAAGTTCGTGAGCGACGGTACCTCCTCCCGCTCCCGTACCGATAATAATGATGTCGTAGTGTCGGTCTTTAACGCTCATTTTTAATTTTTGTCAAATTGTTTGCTTGTTATTGATTTGAAACTTTGGCGTTGCAGAACTAGAGTGTGATTTATGCGGTGATTACTTTTTTATTGATTTGAAAAAGCTTAAAGCTTATAGCTTATAGCTTATAGCTACGAACCGTAACACTCGATACGTCATTCCTTAGATTAGCAACGCCAAAACTTTGAATGTCTATTGAATTGTTCAGGATTAAGAATGATGAATTAATACCTGAATCAATAACAGGGCAAGAGATAGCAAAAAAGCGTCGATCAAATAAGTTTCTATCAGCCAGTACATCCATTTCATTGCTAATCTCCTTTGCAATCTACTTTAATAAAGTAGATCGATTAAATGTCAGAGTTGTGTCAATGCCATAACATTCAGCAGGTTTCATCAATTCAATGTAGTTGTTTTGCTTTGGTAATAAACTTGTTTGCCTCCATAATCTGATAGAGATTAATATCTTCAACTAAACAAGCATGACCGCTATGGGGTAGAGTAATGATCGCTGCTTGGGGAAATATCTTGGCTAAACGTTTTACTTCTTCTACCGAGGGCAAAATCAAGTCTTTTTCGCTGCCAATCAGTAAAACTGGTTGAGTTATCTGCCGTAGTTTGGTTTCATCGAGGGTAAATTCTCTCATCATTGCCAAACGTTGTTGAGCAGTTTGTTTGGGAGCAGATTTAATAGTCTCTGCTAAACCCTGACAAGCCTGGGGTGAAAGTCGATTGACTGGAGCTAGAAAAGGCAAGGAAAGATATGCCGAATTATTGTAGAGAAAATCTGGCGTAAGCGGAAATAACAGCGAACCGAAATTAAGCTAGGGAACTCGATGAAATGAAGAAGCTGGATTAACTAAAATAATTTTCTCAAACAGCTTAGGAGCTTGCTCCAACATTTTAAGTGCTATGCAACCTCCAAAAGATTCGCCACAAAGATAAACAGCTCGTTCGGGAGTAGAGGCTAATTCAGCTTCGATCAGAGCTAGTGCCGACTCTGCCAAAAGATCGAAGTCATCGATATCTTCAGGAGAAATCACAAAGCAGCGCACATCAAAACCAATTTCTAAACTATCTGTCTGCATAGACATCAAGTCGAGTCCTGTTTCGTCTAATCCTGGTAGAAAGATTAGCAAGGGGCAATTTGGTTTGCTTGCTTGAGGATTGAAAAAGTAAGCGTCGTGTTGTAATTCAGGCATAATATCCTCAATTAAAGGGCAGAATTATTAGCGATCGCCTTTAGTTCTTGCTGAATTATCAAAAGCCAAAATGTCGCGGTGGGCTGAACGAACCCATCCATGAACAGGTTCGTCCAATATGACAATCGCAGATTAACCGCAAATGTCGAAGCGATCGAGCATCATCACCTTGTTCCAGGCCGCGACGAAGTCCTTGACCATACGCTCATGACCATCATCAGCTCCGTAGATTTCAGTAACCTGGCGAAGCTCCGCGTTCGAGCCGAAGATGAGATCGCAGCGTGTCGCGGTGAACTTTATTTCGCCCGTTTGGCGATCGCAGATGTTAAAGAGCATCTCTCGATTGTCGATCGGCTTCCACTCGTAGTCCATGCTTGTCAGCACACGGAAGAAGTCATTGGTCAAGATGCCGGGGCGGTCAGTGAAGATACCGTGCTTTGAACGATCCCAATTTTGATCGAGGGCGCGAAGTCCCCCGACAAGTACCGTCCATTCAGGCGCACTCAGCGTCAGGAGCTGCGCCCGATCGAGGAAAATACGCTCTGCCTTCACCTTATAGCCAACCGCCTCATTGTGATAATTACGGAAACCGTCCGAGACTGGCTTTAGCCATTCAAAGCTTTCAACATCTGTTAGCTCCTGAGTCGTATCCATCCGACCTGGAGTAAACGGGACGAGAATGGAGAGTCCAGCATCTTGCGCGGCCTTCTCGATCGCAGCGCAGCCGCCAAGGACAATCAGATCCGCCATCGAGATCTTTTTGTTGCCCGGCTGAGTGCCGTTAAAGTCCGCCTGAATTTGCTCAAGGGTCGATAGAACCTCGCCAAGCTCCTGCGGGCGGTTCATCTCCCAGTCCTTTTGGGGATCTAGGCGAACGCGCGCCCCATTTGCTCCACCGCGCTTGTCGGAGTTACGGTAGTTCGACGCCGACGCCCAAGCGGCTGATACGAGTGCCGAAACAGAGAGTCCACTCGCCAAAATCTTGTCCTTGAGAGAATCGATATCGACATCGTTAACGATGTCATGGTCGAGCGCCGGAACCGGGTCTTGCCAGATTAGATCTTCCTGTGCAACCTCCGGGCCAAGATAGCGCGTTTTCGGTCCCATGTCCCGATGGGTCAGTTTATACCAAGCGCGCGCAAACGCATCGCCGAAGTAATCGAAGTCATCCAAAAAGCTCTGGCAGACCTCGTGATAGGCCAGATCGACTCTCAGCGCGATGTCCGAAGTCATCATCATCAGCTCATTCTCAACGCCTGGCTTATGAGCGTCCGGAGTCTTCGGCGCATCAGGATTGCTCGGCTTCCACTGAATGGCACCAGATGGGCTCTTTGTTTGCTCCCATTCGTACTTAAAAAGATTGGTTAGGTAGCTGTTGTCCCACTGGGTCGGATTTGGCGTCCACGAGCCTTCGATCCCGTTCGTCATCGTATATTCGGCAAATCCAGTCCCTTCTGGGTTCTGCCAACCCAAACCCATCGCCTGAATCGGTGCGCCTTCTGGCGCTGGGCCGATCTTGTCTGGAGAGACCATGCCGTGACTTTTGCCAAAGGCATGACCGCCTGCGATGAGCGCGACAGTTTCCTCGTCATTCATAGCCATCCGCGCAAACGTCTCGCGAATGTCGCGGGCAGAGGCTGCGGGGTCGCCTTCGCTGTTCGGTCCCTCTGGATTGACGTAAATTAGTGCCTGGTGCGAAGCCGCAAGCGGGTTCTCGAGGTCGTAGTATTCTTCATCAGGCTTGCCGACCCATCGGATACCGCGAGTAACCATCTCATCCGGATGACCAGGGTGCTGCTTGCCATTTTCTCCGAACGGCTGACCGTTCCAGAACTCAGAACCCCAGTATGTAGAGCGATCCGCCTCCCAAGCGTCAATGCGACCGCCACCAAAGCCGAAGGTCTTAAAGCCCATAATCTCGAGCGCACAGTTGCCAGTCAGAACCATCAGATCGGCCCAACTCAGTGCCGCACCGTATTTCTTCTTGATTGACCAGAGCAGCCGCCGTGATTTATCTGTGTTCCCGTTATCCCACCACGAATTGATCGGTGCGAAGCGTTGCATACCTTGACCCGCGCCACCACGACCATCTGCGATTCGGTAGGTGCCTGCGGAGTGCCACGCCATACGGATCATCTGAGGCCCATAATTGCCATAGTCGGCTGGCCACCAGTCCTTTGAATCGGTCAGCAACGCTTTGATGTCGCTCTTCAACTGTTCAAAGTCAATTTTCTCGAAGGCTTCCTTGCCATCAAAATCTTGCAGTGGGTTTGCCTGGGGCGGATTTTGGTGAAGCAGCTCGACCTGAAGTCGATTCGGCCACCAATCATCGGTTTGCGGCTTGGCACCGAGTGCGCCGCCGATGCGGGCTCCACGAAAGGGGCATTGTGAGGGAGCGGTGGTAGGGTTGTTATCCATTGATTTCAATTCTTTCTAATAGTTCTAGTTTTCGTTAGTCAAACTGCATTGAGTGCCGCCATTTGCGGCGGTTTAAACGGCGAGTGCCTTCACAGCTAGAGTCTTAGCAATCGCTAGGTGTGCTACCCCTTTTTAAAAGCACATTTTTAGGGCGTATCTATTGTCTGCGGTTCGTCGCGAGAATGACTTCTGAGAGTAATTCAAATTGGAAGCGACTTAATCTCACAGCACATTATAGTTGTTGTCAGGGTGGTCTAATTTGAGATCGCACTTTAGTTTTTGCTAAAGTATTTAAAGCAAAAAATAATTCTCGCAAAGCCCACGGCCTATTAACGATTAGTTTAGATCGAGTGCATAGTTTATTTCTTCTATATTCTTGCACAAATTTGTCAAATCTTGCGCCAGAAGCAACAGCTAAATAGAAAGATTGGGGAATAATACGGCATCGAGAGAATATATCCTTGATCCAAATACCGCAATTATCATCATAATCAGAACATAAATAAAGGCTTTTTCCCAGCTTGGTTCTTCGGCTTTGCCATTTGGTCCTTTGTAATCATCGGCAGGAGTCAGATAAGGATCTTGAGCGATAAAAGGTTCACCGTCCATAATTCCTAATACCATAGCAAATGCCATCGAGCCTAAAATACCGATGCTAGCTAGAAGCGTTAAAAAACCAGCTATCAAACAAAAACCACCAAAAAACATGACTGATACTAAATCTTTGGATACACTATTTAAAAGTTGTGTGAAGGCAGAAAGCAGAAGGCAAGAGGCAGAGGGTTTAAGCTCGTTTGAGACTCCCAGTTTAAAAGTAGGTTTTGTAAATCGGATTTAGTATGATGCGCCAATAAAGCAGAGCCAGAGTGGCATATTATTGAGAGATTTAGACCACTGCTTGAGGTGAGTCAGTTTGGGGTAGCCGTGAAAAACAAAGAGGATATCCATGCCAACGCGAAAAATCAGTAAAATTATACTTTTTAGTTCTCCTGGGAAACTATCGCTGGGATAGATTAAAGCGAGTGAACTCGTAGCTGATAAGACGGGGGTTTTAAATAAAATACCGCTAGTCAAAAGAAACGCTGCTATAGCATACATAAATTTACTGATAAATTTTTTCATTTTCCTTGATTACCGCATCTATTTCCCCCGTGGCAGGAGCGAAACGATCGACAAAATCAGCAGCCTGTTATTGTTCCCCACCGTATCCCTGTTCTTCGTCAATCAGACCAAAAGAAGGATCGGTAAACCAAATTGTGCGATCGCTTTTTACTACTGAGTCATTAGGACTGTTGAAACGCTGACCCAAAGCGCGATCAATTAACACTCGCCACTCAGCGATAGAGATACGATTTGGGAAACTCAACGATTTTGGACGAAATAATTTCAACGCCATTTTCTCGCAGGGTATTTACTGCTAACTCGATGTCGTTGACCACAAGCTGTATTTCCATGTGTGCAACATCGTAGCTTTGATTATTATCGGCAAAAGGACAACCAGTCCCAGGAACGATATAGTCAAGTAATTCTATGCCCAAATCTTCTTGCTGCGATCGCCATGAAATGACTCGCACTTTTGCTTCTGGTAAGCCATCAAGATCGGCCTGAATTTCTCCAGAGTTAATTTGGCTATTTTCTACCTCCATACTTAAAAGATGCCGATAAAATTTAAGACTCTGTTCGGTATCGGCTACGGTAACTGCACTATGCTTGATGCCCAGAAATAGTTCTTCGGTTTTTTGCTGCCACTTATCTTTACTAAGCTTAGCGGGAAACCAAATTATTTCTAGATTGTGACCGTCTGGATCTTTGAATTTGAACGCACGTATGCCAGAAGGAAGAGTTTCTAGCCCACCAGAAATTGGCTTGATCGCCAAAAATTTTATATGATTGTAAGCGCGATCGATATCCCTATGTAATTAGGTATTCTTAGCGACCGAGAATTGATAGTTGCCAAGTTTTATAGCGATCGACTATTGGTAGATAATGCAGTTGATAACTTGGCTCTTTTGTGAGTTCAACTTTCTAATAAGCTATTGTTTTGTTGATCTGCGATCGTCTGAGTTGTATAAATTAGTTTATTAGACATTGCATAAGATAAAACTAGTCGCAGGTATTGTAAACTTCATTACTATCGTCGAGGTCGCAACTTATCTTTTTCCTAGCGACAGAAAATTGAGCTTTCAATACAGTGAAGAAATGTATTTCATTTATCTATTTTTCAAAAGCGACTTTCAATGAGATTACCGATTGTGGGGTACAGCCTATTTAGCAAAAGTGGATGCGTACCAAAGCTTAATATTCGTAAGATGTTTAGTTGTTAAAGGAGGATTGATAGCGATGCCTTCGGCTAGCTTCGCGATCGCACTGACAGCCTGTAGTGTCTCTTCCCAGTCACAAACACCTACCGCCAATACACCTTGCCTGCCTCACCAACTCAAAACATTAGCAATAATGAATCGTCTTCACAGACAGCCGTTCGAGTGATTCGCAACTACTATAGGGCGATCGCTCGCCAGGACTATCAACAAGCCTACTTATTTAATTGCCCCGCTTGAAAAATTTCAAAATTGTCCTGGAATTTATTTTATCGAGCAAGTAGAACAGTGGCGATTAATAACAGAAAAGGTTTTATGATCGCCAGTGCAAAATTTTTTTACAGGTTTGTTACCACGACATGACTACATCTGACTCACTCGCAGAAACTCTATTTGATAAGGAAAAGGCTTTGCTGAGATCGAAAACAAGAATAGTTGGCACGGTACGGCATTCAATCCCGAAATGGCACAAACAGCGATCGCCAAGCTGGGAGGAGAACGCCAGCTAACCATTGAAATTGAACAAGTTACAGAAATTCACCATACAACGATAATGAATTGGATTGAGGCGGCGCGAATGGAACTACCAGATACACCCGAAGAAGTCCTTTGTGTTATTCAAAATCGATTAAAATGCTCAAATATTCAATTCTTCTTTTACTCCACTATCTTAAATTCAAAACTGTTCTCGCGAGCGCCTAAATCATTACTTACTCAGCAACGCCTAAAATTATTAGCTGATAGCTATCAACTATCAGCTTTTTAATAAATCAAATTTAGGTAGTTTCTATAAAGCGATAAAGAATCTCGACCAAAAACCAAAAACGCGGTCGATTTAAAACTAAACCGATTATGGCATCTAGCTTTTCCCAAAAAAACCAGCGGTCAAGGATAGTAAAGACTCTACTATTTGTTTAGCTTAGAGCTTTTGAGAAAAAATTGGTATCTTTGCACACATATCTTTCAAGCTAGTAGCGCAAGATTTGACAAGTCTAGGCAAGAATAGGGAAGAAATACTTAATCACTTGGTTTAAGCTCATTATTAATGACGCTATGTGCAACTATTTTAAGTTTCTCTTAATAAAGGGGATCTTTTAGGGACTAGCTTAATTGTAGATCCCCCATAGCCCACGGCAGTCGCTACAAGTCTGACAAAGACTTTAGCCGCATATACCAGCCCAACGCGCTGCCTTCCCTTCACAAGGGGGGAACAAAGATTGATAACTAAATAAAGTCGCACACGGCGTATACAAAATATAAGCAAAACAGCAAATTGTAACAACGAGGCAAACATCATGACAGTAGATTTCACCAAGCTGCCGTTTTTGATCGTAGAAGACCCGCATGCTGCAACATTGACCGAAGCGATCGCAGCCGAGCCTGTCAGCAGCGGATTCGTCATCGTAGCGTTCAAGGTCGAGGAGGACGAGGGCGACTTCATAGGCAAGGAGAAGTTCATGAGCCTATACCAGATTGGAATTCCCGATGAGACAACGGATGACAGATCGGGGCTCGTCCCATCGGAATCAGCCACTTGGTCACAACGCATCAGGTCAGCCTAAAATTTATCTATCAGCAGGGCGACAAAGCCCAGCACTCTCTGGATGAAACCTTTTTACTGACGTCCGCATTCGATACGCCGATTAGTATTGGCACCGTTCACAACTGGCTTCAAGCAATGGCTGAGAAAGCCACTTAAGATTGATTGACAACAAGACTTCTTTGCCATCTAAAAGTGAAAGTGTAACACCAGCTATAAAGGCAGACGTATAGGCATCTAATCTTTCAAGCATTTAACAAAGTAAAACGAAAAACAACCTCAATGAGGTAAGGACTTATATTATTATGACTAATCTAGAAATAAAACCTGTTTTAATCGTGGGCGCAGGACCTACGGGAATGACAGCAGCGATAGAACTGAGTCGCTTTGGTATTCCCGTTCGACTAGTGGAAAAAAGAGATGAGCCAGCGACCACCTCTCGCGCCGTTGGCATACAGGCGCGTACGCTGGAACTCTTTGAACAGCGCGGCATGGCTGAAAAGATGTTGAAAGTGGGTAACAAAGCCCCAGGAGCCAGCATTCACGGCGGCGGCAAACGGATCGTCCGGCTCGAATACTCCCACATTGACAGCAACTACGGTTACACTCTCTTTATCTCACAGGCGGAAACGGAGCGTGTACTAAGAGAGCAGCTTGCCGCGCAGAACGTTCCGATTGAGTGGAGCGTGGAGATGGTTGCTTTTGCGCAGTCGGAATCACATTCATCGGGTCGTCCTGGTAGTGTAAGTGCTACGCTTCGGCGTGGGGACGGTTCGCTAGAAGAAGTCGAAGCCTCCTATATGATCGGCGCCGAAGGAGCGCACAGCAAGGTTCGCAAAACCCTTGGACTGGATTTTCATGGCAAAGCACTCCCAGAAAGCTACGCGCTGGGCGATTTCTACCTTGACGGCGAGCTGACCGAAACTGACATGCATATCTTCTCCTCCGAACACGGCTTTATGGGTATGTTCCCCATGGGCGATCGCCGCTGGCGCGTAATTGCCAGTAACCCTCTTAGTGAGCCGAGTAAAGATACTAAGCCTGAACTTGACGAGCTGCAAAAGATCTATGGGCGTTGGTAAATCAGGGTATGAAAAAGAGAAAGCGATCGCTAACAACGAAAATTATTTTTGATACAAGGAACAGGAACATCCCAGAATTGAAGATAATGAATAAGTAATCGAATCGAATGTCTGAGCATTGTTTTAGATTTGGAATAACAAAGGGTTTTTCGTTTTAAACGAGCTAGATAATGTCTGAGCCTAGTATTCTCACCTTCAACACGAGTCATGTAAGTTTTACTAACAATCTGGTCGCCATCAGCAATAAAGTTCGGATAGACTTTCCAGCCGTCTGTCACGTAAAAATAGCACTTCCATTTACTGAGCATATCCCATAATGGTTTGAATGTTGCTGCACTATGGTCTCCAATAACCCATCCTAAAATACCTGGTTGGAAATGATCTACGGCCGTCCACAGCCAAATCTTGTTTTCTTGGCAAGCGTTCCCTTGCGCCTGTCGGCGACGCGGGGTCTTGCCGCTTTTTTAGAACCCACGAATGTTTCTAACTCATCTAATTCTCCCACTTGAGGAATGTTTTCAGGCTCATAGGCATCAGGTAACAATTCTCCTACTTCTCTAACCCAATTCATTATTGCAACATGACTTACGCCCTTCACTCTTCCTATTGCTCTTAAACCCATACCGTTAACATACATTTTTAAACACTCATGTTTAAACTCGTTCGAGTAACCTCTGTGTGTTTGATAACAATCTAGAAATTGCCTTTGGCAATCCACACAAATGTAGTTTTGTTTACCTTTCTTGTTGCCATTTTTGTGAATGTGCTTAGATTTGCATTCAGGGCATTGCATTGATTTTCAAAATTGTGATTGATTACTTGGTTAGCGATCGCACTACCACAAAATCATACCTTAAATTACCAACGCCTGAATGATAAATCAATCATCTCCCCATCTCTCTATCCTCAAAACAAAGCAGGAAAATAGCGATCGGCGACTGCGATCGGAAAATTGAGCCTGAGAGGAGAACGAACCGAATCGGCAGCAATCAAGTTAGATTGCATGAGTTTGTTTTGCAAAGTACGAGCCTGTCTTTGTTGATAGCCAACAATTTGGGGGACGCGACTTTTGGGAATTTCTCCCTCTAGCCACAGCTGCCTTAGTAATAAGAAAGAATTAGGCAGCAGATTACCCAGGCGAATCTGTTCCTCGGTATAGATTTCCATGCGGGTTAATATCTTCTCTGGTTCAATTAAAGCAGACATAAACTCGATCTGATCTAAACAAACATTGAGAAAGAAAACACAAAATTTAATCAAACCCTTTGTGGTCAGATTGCCCCGTCCGTCAAGGTCATTCCACCTGGGAGAGTCGGCTAAAGCTAAAAACTTTTTATAATCTTCAACATTACAAGATAAACCCCTCGCCACTGACCAGAGACTATTACCAATACCAATTTCTTTGAGATAGCCATGAGAAAATAAACGACTGACTCGACCATTACCGTCATAAAAGGGATGTATCCACAGCAAACGATGATGAGAAGCAGCAGCAGCAACAATTTGATTAATCTTGGATAACCTAGAGGGATTGTAAGCTCGTTCAAACCGAGCTAGGAAAGCAGGAATAGCAGCAGCAGAAATCGGAATATGTTTACCCACAATCACATCTCCACTACGATATTGCCCTGGAATTAGGTCAATAACTTTAGTTCCTGGCTTATTAGTTATTTGGAGCATAGAGGCTGGTATGTGACTGGCAAATTCCTGGTGTAGCCAACAAATTCGCGACTGAGATTCTGCCGAACCGATCGCTCGATCGCGATCAATTTTTTCTTGTACTTTGATATGAGCCAAAGCTTCTAATTGAAGATTTCTGGTTCTTTCGTCATCAACAAAATCTTCGTTTAAAGCTCGTTCGATATCTCTGGGGAGGGTGCGATGACCTTCAATTAAATTGCTGTAATAACAATTCATCGATCGCACTAGTGTACCCAATTGTTGTCTCAATACTGGATGTACGCTCTGATTCAAACCTGCTGCTGCCTCTATTAATTCTGATGCCAAATTTACCAGTTGTCTATTCTCTATCGATGGCATCAAAGGTTCGATTAATGAAATTGACTCCTGCATTTTGCCGCTATTTTTGCCGTTAATTATGTCTGGCATATATGAATCATAGCATTTGCAGTTATATTTCTTTGCCGTTTTAACTGTCGCCTTCTTAGCAAATAAAATACTAAGACGGTCATCGATCTATTTGGGTACTATAGGTTGGAGCGCACCCAGGAGGCTGAAAGTTGGCTATGACCGAATACACCGAAGTCGAACAACCATTTCTACAGCAGTTGCAAACTTTGGGCTGGGAGACTATTGACCAGGGTGAGGGAATTCCTAGCGACCCGAAGAAAAGTTTACGGGTAAACTTTCGCGCCTTGCTACTCCCAGAAGTGTTTGCGCAATCGATCACGGCAATTAACATCAACCCCGACGGTACGACTTGGCTTACTCCAAAACAAATTCAAGACCTACAAGACCAAATTCTGCGCCAGCCCAACCGTACTCTCTTGGAAGCCAATGAAGCAATCCAAAAGCTGTTGTTTAAAGCTCAGGTGGACGTTAATGAGTCTACTGGGGAACAAGACCCCGTAGTGGAAGCTCATCGACTTTGCCCACCCCGAAAACAATCAATTTCACGCCATTAATCAGTTTCGTATTAATACTCTTGGCTGCGTTAAGGAGTTTATCATTCCCGATATTGTGCTGTTTATTAACGGCATTCCCCTCATCGTCGTGGAATGTAAAAAAGGTAGCTCTACCTGCGCCAATCCGATGAACGAAGCTTTTGTACAGCTACAGCGTTATATGAATCAACGCGGGGAAACAGCACAGCATGGTTTAGAAGGCGAACCCAGGCTTTTTTACTCCAATCTACTACTGATCCGTAGTTGTCTTCTAGAAGCAGACTATGGCACTATCACCTCTGGGGTAGAACACTTTTATCCTTGGAAAACTCAGTATCCCCAGCCCGACGAGATTGCCGAGGGCATGAACCCTCAAAAGCAGCTAATTAACGGGATTCGGATCTTAATATGGTAATGGTACATAAATTCCAGCAGCGCGATCGCTCTTTGCCCCTCAAAGTCGCCGAAGCCCTGGGTACATATCAAGCTATGCCCAGTGGGAATACTTTTGGTGTCGTAAATAGCTCCGAGCGCATTGTGCTGATGATCGATGAAGCCCACCGCACTCAAGGCTCTGACCTGAGAGATAATATTTTTGAAGCTTTCCCCAATGCTGCCCGCATTGCCTTTACTGGTACGCCCTTAATTACCGAGCGTCATGGCGAAAAGAAAACCCATAGGCGTTTTGGCGAATATATCGACACTTACCGCTTGATGGATGCGGTAGGTGATGGCACAACCCTGCAAATTCTCTATGAAGGTCGCACCGCTGATGCTGCCCTTGACGATAAACAAGGCTTTGAAACCCAGTTTTAAAAACTCTTTCAAGACCGCACCCCCCAAGAATTGCTGGCAATTAAAAAGAAATACGGGGCGACGGGGGATTTACTTGAAGCCGAAGGCAGAATTAGAGCGATCGCTCAAGACATGGTACGCCACTATTTAGAGCATATCTTTCCCAACGGATTTAAAGCCCAGGTAGTCTGTCATTCTAAACTGGCGGCAGTACGCTATCAAAAGGCAATAACCCAAGTTCTAAGTGATACCGTAGCCCAACTATCCGCCCAGCCGAATTCAGATGCAAACTACATTAAAAAAGTAGCCTTTCTCAAGACAGAAGTGATAATTTCAGGGGATGGTACTAACGAAGCGGCATACATCACCGCCGTCCGCAAACAAGCCAAAGCCTCAGATACGGTAAACAACTTTTGTAAATCCTTTGACTTTAAAGATCCCGATAAAGTCGATACAGGTATAGCCTTTTTGATTGTCTGCGATATGCTGCTGACGGGCTTTGATGCCCCCATCGAACAGGTGATGTATCTCGACAAAAAAATCAAAGAACATAATTTGCTTCAGGCGATCGCTCGCACCAACCGCGTATATAAGGGCAAACAGCGGGGCTACGTAGTGGACTATATCGGTTTAACGGAAAATCTTACTGATGCCCTTACCCTCTATGCTGCTGCCGACGAACAGCAGGAGCTGGCACTGGGGCTGAAGAATATCGCCTCAGAAATGCCCATCCTCGAACAACGCTATCCGCGTCTATTACAGCTATTTGCTGCCCATAAAGTATTAAAATTTAAGCGGTCGTCAGAATATAAGTTACATAAATGTTTTCCTGAACGCACCTATCGAAAAAAACGCTGCCTAAAATAGAAGTTAAGACACACCAAAACAACGATGCTAAAGTATTGTAATCCTGTATTGAATTTCAAAAATATTGCCCAAAAGAAAACAAACTAGACAAAGTGTGCGATTTGTATTTCGACAACCAACTTAAGACGGGACAGTAGGCAGGGTAAAAGTTTTGGGCTTGGATGATTTTCTCGATTTTCTCGGTTGAGGTAATTCACCAATATTTTTCATTAAATATTCAAACAAGTCAGGAAATTGTTGACCAAATAGTCTCTCCGCAGCAGTAGTACCATCATTTCGTTTGAGAGCAAAATTATGAATTACCGTAGCGACTTTTAATCGTTTAGAGGACAATCCTCGTCGGTTGTGATGGATTTGAGACAAATAACCGTTACGCCCTTCCACAGCAGAAGATGAACGTTGGAATTTACTAACCATCCAAATACTCCAATTCCACCATTGTTCTAGATCTGATTCGCTTAAGTTCTGGGTAAATGGGTGTTGTTCAAAAATTTGGTTGGCTCTATGGCTGGCAGCAGTATAATCTTGTCTTAAATGAGGATTTTTAGTTCTTGAAGCTTGCTGTTGCCAGTAAACAACTGGAAGGAGATACTCTCGAACCCAACAACGAACATTGACCTCATAATCCTGGTTGGCTAAACATTCATCAACCCAAGACCACCAAATATCAATGATTGCCGATAAAGATTGAATTTGGGTTTTGAGCTTTCTAATACCACTACGAGGGTCTTGTAATCGGTGAGTTGTATAGATATTTTGAAGAGTCCCTTGAATGTTTTCAAGGGATTGTTTAACCAGCTCGGTAGTTTGAACTGTATTGTAGTTGATATCGAACGGATGTAAACAAGTGCTGATACTGTAACAGCAATGGTTATAGCTTACTTGGGATTTCTGTAGTCTTAATTTTTTCAGCTCCAGTTCTTTGATAATTTCTGGTTTACTCTGATCTCGTAACGCTCTTGAAATCTGTTTTTCTAGTCGACTACCCAAGCGATTAAGTTCAAAGGCAATACTTCGATTTAAGTCATACAGCACATGAAACAAATCAGAAATTGAATTAGTTCCTAAATCGTTCAAAGCTAATTTAATTATGGCTTTGGCTCGGTCACTGACTAAATATTTAACTTTTAGACCCAATGGTTGAAAAATCTGAATGA
The DNA here is from genome assembly GCA_965218345.1 of Waterburya sp. Taxonomy (GTDB): domain Bacteria; phylum Cyanobacteriota; class Cyanobacteriia; order Cyanobacteriales; family Xenococcaceae; genus Waterburya. The sequence goes on along the minus strand of CBDCKS010000002.1, from coordinate 29,555 downwards.
TTCTTTGTTGCCAAGTCTCATACTGACAATCTTCGGTTATTTCTTCTACGAAGATATAGCCTGACGGCAAATCCAGCATTACCAGAATCACCCCCTCAAAAAAGGTTTCATCTGCTGCCAAACAAACTTCCACATCAGACGAGATTTGGCTCAGGACTTCGTTTTGCCGTTGTTGATATTCAATGATGGCTGATTCCATTCGGGCGCGTAAGCTGCGTAAGGCTGTCGGCGACACTCCAATATGATTTTGTAAACGCAACAAATGAAAGAACCTAGAAAGTCGCTCGCAGCCTATCCCGCCCTGAAGGGCAAAAATAAAAATAGTAGCTAAAACTAATAGGCGAAGCCACTTCTGCCCCTCTGAGCTTTCCCACAGAGAAGATTCTGGATATTGATTTCGCCTTTTTATTCGATGATAAAGTCGGTGTACACTACTCTTGGAGAGGTTAGTTTTTATAGCTAAAGTACGAAATGAATCTTTGCCAAGCTGATATCCTGCTTGAAATACAGCCAAACAACGTTCTCTTAAATTCATTGTGGGACAGATTGAGGAACAATATTGTTCGCGATTGTTTTTCGCGAACAATGCTAGGATTATATTAGTTTTTCAGAGTGAATTTCAATCATGTCTGCCAAAACGAAAAAGGCAAACCAACTCGATAAAATCAACCGTGCTGAAAGATTATTAACGACCATTGCTACTCTCGAAGAACAGATTAAAATCATTTCTGCCGAAGGAGAAGTCGCACCTAAAGGTTGTCATCTGGCTCGTTATCAAGCGCGAGGTCAGTACAAAGCTTACTGGTACTATAAATTACAGGCAAAAGAAGCAATCTTTCCCTCGAAAAAAGAGTCAGGTCAACTTTCTCGTTATCAGCATCTAGGGGCTGCTGGCACAGAGTCTCATGTTCAAGGAGTAATGATGGTCATCAGAAGAAATCAAATTGATGAGCTTCAAAAATCAATTGATGCCCTTCGAGACAGTTGGTCAGATTTATACTCCGATCTAGAAGAGAAGAACAAACCTTAGTTCTCGATTAAGACTCGCGAACTAATTCCTCTTTTTGTCCCGTCTTAAGTTGGTTGTCGTATTTCTTATCAATCAGAGTAGAAAATGGTATAAATAATCACAAATTTTTTGAGGTTGCACCATATGACACCAACCTTCTATTTCCGCCTAAAGGATTAAATGTACTCAGTTTTGAATCTTTAGGTGCAGATATAGGAGGAGGTTGTGGTCAGCTTCGTGCCAGTCGAGCTATCTGAAATTTCGTTTACAAAATTCATTGCTGTCATTTAGGGCAATCTAGCTAGAAACGCCTGCGAAATTGAAATTTGCTTTTAGGCGTTAGACTAAAGCAAAGTTGTCACCTACCCGACTTAGTCTAACGTGTTTTAATTTCAATTTTCTTTAACAATCTATTCAGCAACGTATGCTACTTTATGATTCTACGCTTAAGCCAAAACCTCATCTCTGTGTCATGAATCGTAACAGTCTCGTTATAATCTGCCGCTTCAATTGCTTCAAAATATATTTCTTTCGCCAATACTTCACTTTTGAGAGTTTCTTGATAAGTCTTAAGGGCATTTAAAACAACACCTGACGTTTGCAGTCCTAGATTAATATGATCGGAGATTGCCAGCCCAGTTTTTTTGCGGGCTTCTTGCACCAGCCGAATGGTTTCACGCACTAACCCTTCTTGAATCAATTCAGGAGTGAGTTGAGTATTGAGACCAGCAAGATAACCCTGCTCTTCAAGCACCACGTACCCGTCTGGATTCTTAGCCTCAATCAGAAAGGCTTCTGGTTCAAGGTGAAATAATTTCCCATCCAGTTCAATCACAGTTTTCGCTTGACTGCGGACATTGCGAACAATCTCACGGCTATCCAGAGTTGTCAGCTTTTGCTTTAATGTCATTAACCGCTTGCCCAACCGCTTGCCCAGTAGCGGCAAGTTGGGTTTCACAGTGTAGTCTACAAAGTCGGTTGTCAGGTCTAAATAATTGACTTGCTTGACGTTTACTTCCTCTTTAAGTTGAGCTTCAAGACGTTTTAGCCCGCTCATTTCAGCCTCAGTCCGAACCCTCACTAGGATTTCCGCTAGCGGTTGCCGCACCTTAACTCCAATCTTCGCTCGCGCTGCTCGTCCTAACTCAACAAAGCGAATCAAGGTCTCCATATCGCGTAGTAAAACTGAATCGATGACATCTTCTTCCCATTTGTCCCAATCAGCTAAATGTACCGATTCGGGTTCGCTAGAAAAGACACTTAACACCAAATTTTGATAAATGTGTTCACTTACAAACGGAGCCATTGGAGCCATTAGTTTAGCGATAGTGACGACTACTTCATACAACGTCTTGTGCGCTGAATCTTTGTCCCGGTCGTTATCAGATTTCCAAAAGCGGCGACGATTGCGCCGAACGTACCAGTTGGAAAGATCTTTGACAACAAAATCGCGGATCAGGCGGCTGGCATTGGTTGGGTCATACGCTTCCAGTTGGTGAGTAACTTCCCGAATTAATACATGCACTTTAGCGACTAACCAACGATCAAAGTTAGGACGCGTCTCCACAGGAATATCCTGTTTAAGATCGGGGTTGTCGAGATTGGCATACAGCACGAAGAAACTGTAAATGTTCCACAGCGTCATTAGGAAATCCTGAACGGTATCCTTCACCAGCAACTCTGAAAAGCGTTTGGTCGCCTCTGGTGGACTGGCACTATAGAGATACCAGCGTAAGGCATCAGCTCCTTGAGCATTTAGGATTGTCCAAGGATCGACCGTATTCCCTTTAGATTTCGACATTTTTTCGCCTTTCTCATCCACAATGTGTCCGAGGACAATCACATTTTTGAAGGCGGGAGAATTTTCAGCGATATGGGCTAAAGCACCACTTGTTCGGTTGGCATCACCCGTATCCGTCATCAGCGTGGCTAATGCATGTAAACTATAGAACCAGCCGCGTGTCTGGTCGATCGCTTCACAAATATAGTCTGCGGGAAAACTGCGAGCCAGGGTATCTTGGTTTTCAAATGGATAGTGCCACTGAGCATAGGGCATTGCCCCCGACTCAAACCAAACATCAACGGTGTAGGGAATCCGCTTGAACTGCTTACCATTTCGTTCAAAGGTGATTTCATCAATGTAAGGACGGTGTAAATCTAATGCGGATAAATCTCGTCTAGTCAATTTCTCCAGCTCTTTGACACTACCCACGCAGATGTGTTCACTTTCATCTTCACTGACCCAGATGGGCAATGGTGTACCCCAATATCGTTCGCGTGACAACGCCCAATCGATATTGTTCTTCAGCCAATTGCCAAAGCGACCATCTCGAATGGATTCTGGATGCCAATTGATTTTGTAATTGTTTTCAAGCAATCGATCTTTGACTGTTGTTGTCCGAATATACCAACTCTTTTTAGCGTAGTTGATTAATGGAGTGTTGTCCCGATAGTTGAAGGGATAGGTATGCGTAATAGTATCAGCACGGTACAGCAGGTTTTGTTCTAGTAAATCTTGGATGATCGAATGATCGGCATCTTTGAAAAACTTACCAGTATAAGATCCCTCAGCGGTTGATGAATTTCGCAGTTTTACCTCTGGGTAAACCTGACCAAGCAGATCCACCGAGAACAGCATGGGAAGATGATATTTGCGCCCTAAGTCCAAATCGCCATAGGCGGGTGCGATGTGCAGCACCCCTGTTCCTTCATCGCTCATAACTTGGTCGTCACCCAGCACCTGAAAAGCATGAGTTAGGTCTTCTCCTTCAGGGATTCTTCCTTGCAGGATAGGGTCATAACGCAGTCCCACGATCGTTTCCCCTGAAAATGTATTTAGTGTTCGGTAGTTCCCTTCCCCAAACACATGCTCCGCCAGAGCGTATATCAGGATATACAAGTTTTTCTGGGTATTATCTCCATGCTGTGTAGGAGCCTCAAACAGACCATAGGTTGCATCAGACTTGATAGCGAGCGCCGCATTTGCTGGGAGTGTCCAAGGGGTTGTAGTCCAAGCCAGCAGATAAACAGGTTGTGCTGCATTGTCTAACAGACCCCGTTCGATTAATTGACTGGTGTTAACTGAAAATTTGGGGTAAATTGAGGGATCTTCGACATCTCGATATCCCTGCGCAACTTCGTGAGCGGAAAGGCTGGTGTTATTGCGTGGACAATGCCAGGTCGCTCGATAGTCTTCAAACAGCAATTTGCGTTCCCAGAGAGACTTCATTACCCACCAGCATGACTCTATATAGGAGTTTTCGTAAGTAATGTAAGCGGTTTCCAAATTTAGCCAGTAACCAATTCGTTCCGTCATGGAATTCCAATCTTGAATGCGCTTAAATACTGACTCTTTGCAGAGTTGGTTGAACTTGGCAATTCCAAATGCTTCAATGTCTGCTTTTTTAGCAAAGCCTAAGCTCTTCTCAATCTCTAGTTCCACAGGCAAGCCATGCGTATCCCATCCCCCCTTACGCTCCACACGATATCCTCGCATCGTTTTGTAGCGTAAAAAAAGGTCTTTGTAAGCCCGGGAAATGACATGGTGAACCCCTGGCTTTCCATTTGCTGTGGGCGGACCTTCATAAAAGATAAAATTTCCTTGAGGTGCATCTTTTTCGACTGACTTTTGGAAAATGTGACGCTCTTCCCAAAAGCTAATGGTCGATTGCTCAAGGTTTGGAAAATCTGGTGCTTTTGGTAGATCTTGAAACATCATGACCGCGCTTATTCTCCATGTAGGATTGTTATAAAATCAACTGCGTTATTGTAGAGTCGGCAGAAGCTCAACTCTAGCCTTCTACATTGGGACGCTGAGGTAAGCGCGATACCACCCAACTTCACCGAGATTTTACAATGTCGGTGCTCTGCAGCTACTTCCAAGAGGAAAAAGCTTCCTACTGTTACGTGCAGGTAACGTCCCTGTCTACTATAAGCAATCGCTTGGTTCAGAGGGCGGCTCAAGGAGGATATTCATTTCTGTCGTGTGGTTAAGCTCACACCGTCCTTAACTCGCTTTGCACCGACTCAGAAATTACTCGTTCCTATCAATGCCTTTTGCTAGGTATTTGTATTTGTAAACTTCTTATACTAGCATTGTTCTAAAATAATCTAACATATTCTGGTGAATTAATCTAATATACAGCAAGCTATTCAATACATAACGAAATGGAACAGGAGGTATTCCTCTCGATTTGCGGAGCATAGCCGTAGGCATCGCTTTTTTTTGCTCTCAAAAATATTTCTCAGATCGAACATTCTCGTCATCGATCGCCTGTTAATTTTTGCGTTAATGTTCTCTGTGGACTAATTGTCATCAACCCAAAAAGCCAAGTCTTCGTCTTGACTGGCTTTTACCTCAATCCTCTTAACCCGAACTCAGGTTACCTAATCTTTTATACTACCAAAATCTAATTTAATAATGCGATCGCATTCTGTAAAATAGCGATCATCATGACTAACTGCAATTACAGTTTTGCCCCGGCTTTTTAATTCTGGCAGCAACTTTTTATAAAATACTGCTTTAAATACGGGATCTTGATCCGATGCCCATTCATCAAAGACATAAATCGGGCGATCTTCTAAATATGCCGTCAGTAAAGCCAGACGCTTACGCTGTCCTTGAGATAAATTGGTTGTTGAGAGAGTTCCTTGGTTAACTGTTACCTTATGGTCTATCTCTAATAGCTGAAGATAGTCTTGTATTTCCTGTTGTTGTTTCCGTTCTATTCCTATCAGGCGATCAAATAAATAAAAATCGTAAAAAACTACTGAAAACTGCTGACGATACCATTCGCGGTTGTCGTCGGTTACGGGAAGATCGTTAAAAAGAATTTGACCGTGATCGGGAGTATATAAACCTGTAATCAATTTAACTAGAGTAGATTTACCGCTGCCGTTTCCCCCGACAATAAAAACTATTTCTCCTGGTTGAAACTTAAGGTTGATGTCCTGCAAGCTAAAGCTATGTTCGTCTGTTTCCCCACCATAGGCATGGTTAATTTCGACTAACTGTAAATTTATCCAGTTTGTCCCCTCACAATCGAGATCGCTACCAGTAGGAAATTCTGGTTCGACAATCTTTTGAGATAAAGATAGTCCTAAAGATTCAATTTTATTTAATGCCACACTGGTTTTAGCTAGTTCGGGCAAAGTATTCAAAATTCCCCGCAGAGGTGTAATCGCATATAAAAAAGTGAGAGTGTAGCTAGTTAAAACCTCATGGGGAATTGATATAACTTTAGTCAAACCGAGTAACAGAATGCCCAGAGGAATAAAAAATAAACCCAGTCCGTAACCACCAGCAATCGAAAAACTAATCATCGCTCGCATCCAATGATGGCGGACGCTAGCTGCGGTGGCTTTTAAATCTTCTTGAAAAAAAGCGTTGCGTCTTTGGCGGTGCAGCTTTAATTCTTTAATCCCCTGAGTAACAGTTTGAAAATGTTGAAATAAAACATCTTGCTTAACCCTAGCGGTTTGTAAACCCGCCCTGCCGCAATTAGCAATGTACTGATAGCTCAAGATCCCTAAAATAATCAGGGCGAAAAAAAAGCAAAATACGGGTACGGATAGCCAGCACAAATAAACTAAACAGCCGACGATTAGGGAAATATTAACCCCCATGCCCGAAACAGCAATAGAAGAACCCGCGATCGTATTTACATCTTCCACGATCGCGGCTAATAATTTTGCCGTTCCCAACTTTTCAAGTTGACTTAAAGGACAGGCTAAAATGTTTTTCGTTAACTCCAGACGCAGGTGATAAATAACATCTTGAGATAGCTGGGTTAACAACATCCAAGATATGGCTGACAAGATCATTAGCGATAAACATAAACCAATAAAACTTACGACTACCCCAACAGAGACCCGACCTACGTTTTGTAAAATATAGTTAATTAGGGCAATCAAACCCGCGCTGCTAGCACCAGTAAAAATACTGGCGAGAGTACCAACAACAAATAACTTCCCCGATTTGTTAAATAAAAGACGGATAATTTTCATGAAAATATTTTCACTCAGGATTTTGAGACTCAATCTAATTGACAACAACAGTCGCTAACCTTTTGCTTTTTAACTTTCTATAGTCATTACTCGCTACTTGCTACTTGCTACTCGTGAACGCAGGGAATCCTTGCTCTAAAATATATTGGCAGGATCGACTGCCCGCAACTTACGCACGGCGATCGCCCCTGAAACAAAACACATTGATGTAGTCAAACCAAGAATAAATACAACTCGCTCTAAATTTGTTGCCATTGGTAAGCGAGCAGCATCTTTAGTCACATCATACAAACCAATAGAAATAATTAAGCCTGGAATAAAACCTAAAGTAGCTAGCAATAGGGCTTCTTGTAGGACTGTCTTAAGCAGATACCAATCAGCATAGCCCATTGCCTTTAAAGTGGCATACTCAGCTAAATGATTGGTGACATCCGTATACAAGATTTGATAAACGATCACCCCACCAATAAAAACACCCATCAACAATCCGATGCTGAAGATAACACCAATTGGCGAACTACTTTTCCAGTAATTTTGTTCAAAATCAAGAAATTCTTGCTTAGTCATAACTTTTACATCTTCTAGCAAATTAGTCATTAGTTGCTGGCGTACTTGCTCTGGGTTAGCTTCTGGTTCAAGAGTTAGCAAACCTAGATTGATTTCTGATAGACTACCACCGCGTATACGTAAAAAATTAAGGTCGCTACTGATAAGCAAGCCGTCAGCAGACATTACTCCACCTCCTAATGCAAATAACTCTCCTACCCTGATTTTGCGACCATTAACCTCTGTAGAAACGGATCTTCCTTGACTAAATTCGGTTGCTATTTGACCATATTCCGCTCGTGACAAGCGGTCGAATAAAACCACATCAGCACGTCTAATATCATCTAAATCATCATTAATTTCTGCCAAATTAAAAACAGGTTTATCTGGATTGAAAGCCAAAATAGTGATACCTCTACTGCTTTGATTTTGAGGATTTTTCCATTGTCCTCCTCCTATGTAAAAAGGACTAGCTGTAGCCACCCCATCGATTTCTAAAGCATCATAAAGACGACGTAGAGGAAAACTACTCGTACCGAACAAAGCAACGGATTTAGGACTGATTAGAATCAAATCTGCTCTCAAAGTTTTGTGAATCGTAATCGCATCTTCATACAAAGCATCTTGAAAACCCAACTGCATAAACATCAGAATGACGGCAAAAGCTACACCTGCTAAAGCAACTAAAAAACGACCTTTGTGGTGTGTTAGCTGTAGCCAGGCTAGAGGAACTCTCCTTATCATAGTTTTTCTTTTTTTCGCTTAGTGCTTCACCAGGACGAGTATGAATGTCTAGAATTTCTCCATCCACAGGAGCGCGGACATAGGCTAATTCCATATCAGCTTGGGCCTTGCCTACTGCCGCTTGTGCTTGTTTTAACTCTGCTTGTGCTATCTGTATGTCAACAGGACGAACTTCTGCTGTCTCCTCCAGTGTGGCTCTAGCTTCAGCTAGCTGTGCAGTGAGAGTACTTTGGGTGCGATTTAAAGTTGCTCTAGCTTCGTTCAACTGTTCTTGAGCAGTTCTCAAAGTCAATCTTTTACTATCTAACTCTGAGGCTGAGATTGCTCCCTCATTATAGAGTCGTTGATTGCGCTGAAATTCTGTCCGAGCATTATCTAACTCGGCAGCTAGTTTAGAAACAGTAGCTTGTTGAGTTTGTATCTCTCCAGCTAACTCAGCCTCCAGATTAGCGACCGCAGCTTGTCTGGCGGCAATTGCTCCTTGCTTTGCTCCTACTTTGACTTTTTCCAAACGGGATTGTGCGACTTCAGATTGCGTTTTCGCTTCATCTAATGCTGCTTGCTGTCGCTGACGACCATCAAGTATGGCAATTATCTGTCCTTTTTTGACGCGATCGCCAATCTGTACCAATAGTTGTTCGACCTGAACTGCTTCTAAGGAGGTAGAAGCAGATAGTGACATTACTTCTCCTAATGGTTCAATTCTTCCCAAAGCTGCTACTTTTTTTATTTCAGGTAGTTTAGTTTGAGTAGGTGTAGAAGTAGAACTAGGTTGAGGTTTAGGTCGATTTAAAGAACGAACTAGAATTATCGCTACTATCAATAAGATAGGAACAACCACTAATACTCTAATCCACCACTTGAGAAGCTTTAAAGATATTTTCTTGGGCTGCGGTTTCTGCTCTGGCTTGGCTGAATCTTGTCGAACAAAAGGATCTTTGGTTGCTCGCTCGCTTGAGGATTGGTCAATGTCTAACGTCTCTCCAATCAAATCTGGTGGTTTTTCTATTATAGAGCGTTCCAAAACTGGGTTTGAATTTGTCTTACTAGTCGTCGATCGCGATCCGTTAAAACTAATTTCTGTACCTTCCCGATCTTTTAGTAAGTGTTTGTTATTAGTATCAAATGCTTTATTAGCGTTGTTGTGTAACTTAGATGAGATCTTCCGTGGCGATTGTCTCTCAACCGAAGTAGACCCATTTTGCTCTGCTTGAGTAATTAACTGCGAAAAAGGTGCTGCGGTTTTAGTAAATACTTCTTTTAATAATTTCGATTCTATCTGCGAAAGACCTCGATATACTGACCAAATTGCCTGTTCCAAATCTTCGGCTAAAGTATTTTTTAGCAAATAACCTTCAGCCCCTGCTTCTAAAGCTTGCGTTACAAATTCCAGGTCTTCATGGCTGCTAAGAACTAAAACTTTAGTTTTCGGAAACTGCTGACAAATTTTTTGAGTGGCAGTTATTCCATTCATAACTGGCATCTCAATATCCATCAGCACAATGTCGGGCATGAGAGTACCCACTTGTTTTATTGCGCTGTTACCATCTTCGGCAGTACCTACTACTTTTAGCTTCGGTCTGGGTTCAAGCAATGCTTGAATTCCTTGCCTTACAATGTTCTGATCGTCTACTAGCAAGATGCGAATCATAAAAATATTTCTATTTAGCTGACAAAATTATGTCCGTTTTCTCTTTCCATATTGAAGAGAAGGGCGTTGGTGATTCAAGTAATGACCTACGAAATAATACTGTTCGTAGCTTTTCCTAAAGGATACCGCTTCGCATATAGCTCTTAGATTTTAGCTTTTGAAAGTTACATATTTTCAGTTGGTAGGCGAAATATAGATTTAGCATTACGCATTCACCAACGCCAAGAGAAGAACATTGGAGGCGTTAGCGACCTTATGTACGACGTATAAAATGTTTCTGTTCGTAGCTTTAAGCTTTAAAAATTTCACCGAACATCTCAAAATTGAGAAATTACATTATATCCTTATAATACAGTTTAATTCATTAACGCTACATATAAGAATAGCAATTGTTTGATTGGTTTCCAATTTTAGACAATTTCAGAGAAAAATTAAGTAGTATAAATTACCTGATCTTTTAAAATCCAGATAATTAACATTATCTTTCTTAAACTAAAAAGTCAATTATGACGATAAATTGAGCTTTTCTTCTATGCTAGCTCCTGGATTATGTTCCCAGCGATCGCCGACATGGGCATAAATCGAAGTAGTGCGCGGATCGGCGTGACCTAGTAAATCCTGCACCTGTCTTAAATCTGAACCAGTTCTTAGTGCCAGCGTACCAGCGGTATGTCGGAGGCTGTGTGCTGTAAGGGTTCTACCAGGAGTATGTTTGAGATTGCATTCAATTAGGGCGCGATCGCAGATCTCCCTAATGCTGCGTCTAGATAATTGACCACCTTTATTATTGTTACTTAAGGAGACAAAAACATAATCTGTTGGTTTGATTTTTCGTCTCAGAACTTTACGCCTCAACTGGAGATATCCATCTAATTGGGCGGCTAAATTCTCAGTCAGGGGAACGATCCTGCTAGCTCGTTTGGCAGATACCTGTAGACCAGTTTTAATACCCTGCCTGACAATATCTGCAATTTTGAGTTGGTGCATTTCTACCGTTCTACATCCTTCTAGGCTCATAATGCCAATCAAGACGCGATCGCGCAGCAGGCTCAGTCGGACTTTATTGGTTTTAACTTGCTCTAATTGAGTCTGTAGATAGTCGAGTAGATATTTTAGTTCTTCTGCCTCCATAAAGGTAATCCTGGCAGCAGGATCTTTCCTATCTTTGGGAGCTTTAACTTTAGCTGCGGGATTATTACCAATTAATTCATGACCTTGTGCTGCTTTGTAGAATATTCTGACAATGTTGAGTTTAGTGGCGATGGTCGAATTGGCGTATCCAGAATTAACTAAATGTTGACGGTAAAGCTTAATGTCTTCTGGTTCTGCCTCTATGGGCGAAAGTAAATTATCCCCACACCATTCTAAATATTGTTTGGTTTGGGATAGGTAGTTGCGAATGGTATCGGCTGAAGCTGCACCATCACCTACTTCCATCATTAGGAATCGGGCAAAAATATCTTCTATGTTAGTGATTTTCTTTTTGGGGACAACTATCGCACTCTTTATAGATTTTACCTTTGTTTCTACTGTATTTGTGGTTTTGCTTTCTTCTACAGAAACAATGTCAATTTTCATAGTTAGATTTCAACTATCAGATTTAATCTAGTAGCGATCGCCAGAGTTGTTTCCCTAATTGTTGGCTCATTAAGATCCAAGACAGAGACATCGGCAGACAATAATTTAGAAGCTGCTCGTTCGTATAAAGCGATCGCCATTTGCCCGTCATGAGCATTATTAAAAATTAGTCCCTCAATATTTCCATATAAATCTGGATTCTCGTAGAAATAACAACTCCAGGCTTGAGTTAGTTTCCTCCTACCATCAACTGCCATTGCTGCCACAGAACCAGCATCCCAAGCTCCAGATTTTCTAAGGTCGAGTAATTTCAGGCTTTGTTTTAAGGCAATAAAGGCAATCTGCTGTTTTTGTATTTTAATCGTTTCATCATTGCCAAACACTTCAACTAAGCAGCATGATAAACTTAATCCTGCGTAAATAATTCCTCTTTCTTTGTCTATTTCAGGTCTTAGACCCCGTTGGTGGTCAAATCTACTTAACGGACCATAATACCTGAAACCCGTTGCAGTCGCACCATAACTGGTTGGGTCAAATATCCTTTGAATCGTCGTTCCAGGTTTCAACTCAAACCATTGAGGACTAATATTACGAGTTGGTGGCGGATAGCGAATTTCTACCATTACACTATTGTGAAGTTACAAAATTAAGAAGAGTGGAAGACGGGGGACGAGGGGACTGGGAGACTGGGAGATTACAAGACCCATTTGTCGGCATTATGAATCATATTGACCAGACCTCCTATTATACGGTTGTAATCTTTGTATAAATCTCTGGCTTTCTCAATCTCTAAATAATTACATTCAACAGCAAATTTCAGCCATATCTGAATCACTAAGTTTGGCGATGAATGCAGCTTTGTACCTTCTTTTACGCCATGCTTCGGCAAGATTCGCACATACAGATCGAGACGACCTACGAATTTGGTCTGTTAACGAATACCTTTCTTCAGCAGGAAATTTCTTGGATAATTCAAAAATTTCCATAGCAGCTTTAAACGCTATTTGATAAACTTCTAAATCTTCGTGGGTTTTGATTTTCAATTTTATCTCTCCCAATCTCCCAGTCTCCTAATCTCCCAGTCCCCAAATCGTTTCAGTAATGTGCAACGCTTCGATTGTTATTGAGCGACACCCACTCCTCTCGCTTCAACGAGCAAATCCTCAACATCTCTATCATTGCCGTTTTTTAATACCTCTACGGGAGTACGACCCTCAAAAGCTCTTAATGGTTTGCTCAACCAATTAAGTTTGGCAAAATTAGAAATTTGTAGGGTCTTGAGAAGTTCTGGCAGGCGATCAATTACCCCATCGTCTCCTTCTGGGTCAAACTGCCACAGAGGAAACTTATAAACACCATTATCCTTTAGTCCCAAAAGCGTTCCTGCCTTACGGCGGTCGTGTACGGTGGTAATTGCCTGACAGCCAATTAGTTTCGCTACTTCTGGTGTGGTAATGCTTCGGGCTAACAATTCGCGACGACGTTGATAATATCGTTCTAAATTAGCCAACTCCAGTACGGCTAGATTACCTTCACTATAGTCATCACCCGCGATCTTTTTCGCCAAAGCTTTTTTCTCTGGATCGATGACTTTGGGTTTGAGGGATTCAACTATTTGCCTGAGATGTTCTGTACTTGCTTCAGTTAAGGAAGCTGCTACATGATGTAAAAGGGTTCTTGCTACTTCATCTCTGTCTTGGGGAACCTCGATCTGGTGAACAACGGTATTTTTCATCTCTGGCTACCAAATTTCTTGCTTTTATTGTAACTTACATAAGAGATATAGTTACATTTGTATTAATAACTAAGAGATATTGCTCAACCGCCGATTATTGACCAAATAAGATCTAGGAATTAAAAATTTTGCGCTGAAAAGCTTACCTCAGAAAGCTTAAAGCAGCATTGACTATATACAAATACAAAATGATATGCAATTGATACGCTATTATTCAAAAATCGTTAGCAAACAAATATGTTATTATAATAATTGTTATAATGTTAAGGTATTTTGATCTATGTATACACTTAAATTAACGACGGTAGGTTCGTCTACAGGGGTAGTAATCCCAGTAGAAATGCTCAAAAGCATGAAGTTAGAGAAAGGAGATTCTCTATATGCAGTTGAGACACCTGAAGGATACGTGGTGAGTCCATACAATCCAGAAGTAGAAAACCAGATAAAGCAGGGTCGTGCTTTTATTAAGCAAAATAGAGAAGTTTTTAAAGCTTTAGCTGAGTGAGTGAGCTAATCTGGATCGATGCGGATGCGTTGCGTTTGCTACATAGAGAAAGTCTTGCCGAATTCGGGGGGCTTTCAGGAATGAGAGATGAAGGTTTATTCTTGTCTGCTTTAGCTCGTCCGCGAAATCTTTTTGTCTATAAAGAGGTGACAAATATTTCTAGGCTAGCTGCGGCATATGCCTATGGACTTGCCAGAAATCATCCTTTTAGTGACGGTAATAAACGTGCTGCTTTTTTGGCTATTGGTATGTTCTTGGCGATTAATGGTTTCTTATTAAAAGTAGAGCCAACAGAAGCAGTAAATACAATGCTGGCTTTGGCTGCTGGAGACTTAACAGAATTAGATCTTGCTAGTTGGATTGAAAAATTTATCGATTCTGCTTGAGTATAGTGTTGGTTGACCAACGGTCAAGGCTTGTGATAATTTTTCCGCTCGTGTACGTCTTTTAGTCAACTAGCAGCCTCTTGCTCTTTTGTTTTCTACCCTCACCCTAGTCAGTTAGCGTTTGATTCAAAACAGTTAAGCTTAAGCCTGTTTGATAAAAACTAACATCAAACAGACTTCACTATATCAAATTCCGAAGCAAGATCAATTTGGAATAACGTTTACTGCACAAGGTCCTTTCTTGCCTTGCCCAACTTCGTATTTCACTTTCTGTCCCTCCGCCAGAGTAGTGTCGCGGCCGCCTTGAATTTCTGAGGCATGAACAAAAAGATCTTTGCCTCCGTCATCTTGAAGTATAAAACCAAAGCCTTTTTCGTCATTAAAGAACTTTACAGTACCCGTGCTCATACAGTTTTCTCTTTGCTAAATAAATAATTCAGTCGCTCAAAGTGTATCGTAAAAACATTGGATACAGTACGTAACTATATGCGAAGCGGCTTGCCCTCGAATGGAGGTATCCTTTAGGACAAAATCAACAAAATTTAGTCATAGCTAGCGTATAAATGGGTAGAAAAGCTAATCCTATATGTGTTTATTGTGCCAAGAATTACCGCACAGAGGATGAGGCTAAAGAAAAGCATCCAGAATGTTATGTCGGACATAATTGTCGTGTCAAACGTAATCGTCTAAGAAATCCTGGAAAAGTAAATGCTAAACGTCGTAAAAACGCTGCCAAGAAAAAAAGCATCACTACCATTGAACCAATACTACCCGAAGCGTATCGGGCAGAACTAGAAATTTACGGCAAAGAAAACCAGTTTGTTCATGCGATCGCTCTCAAGATCTATCAGGGCAATAAGCTATCTCACCAGATGTTGCCGCAGCATACTCAAGGATTAAGACAACCAGAGTTGGAAGAATATATCAAAAAGCTTCTGAATTATCTGGAGGCAGAGTATGGAATTGATTGTTATGGACTAATTTATTGGTTAAATCCTGCTGACTGTCCAGAATGTCAACAAAAATTAATTGAATAAATTGCAGAAATTTTCATTACATCATCACATCTTAGAGAAAAAAAGAGTTCAAAGTTAGTTCTAGCTAAAATATACTATATAAATAGCTAGAACTAACAGTTAAAATGCCAAAAATTTGTTCCTACGGATTTTCGTGTGCCTCAATGCTTCTTCAGCCAGGACTGACAGCCGAAGAATGTCCCAATCAATCAGTTTGCGGAACTATAATTCAGCTTACGGAAGAAGAACAAGCTCAATTGTACGAAGCCAGAATGGAAAACAATCGTCGTGTAGTCCAGACAGTATTAATGTCTCCACAAAGAGCAGCAGAAAGGCTCTTGCGCGATCGCGGTTGCCCTCAAACGAATGAAAGTATTGGTGTAGAAGAGTCTATTGTGGCTCTAATCGAGCGCATAGCTCAGTGTCAGGAAATGATTGCCGAATTAACATCTTCTTATGTCGCACCACCAGGAGCAGAGGCACATCGTTATTTAGTCAAACGCCCCTACGCCACCTACCAATATAATAAATTAACTAGCAAAGAAGCCATCTTCCCACCCCAACAAGAGTCACAAGAAGTAAAGGTACTTCACCTTTCTAGAGATACAGATCCTAGAAACATCTTAGGTAGATCGGGAATTGAACGCAGAAATAGAATTCTCTTACTCAAAACTCAAATAGAAAAAGCTACTAATATTCTATTTGATGCTATGGAAACTGTTTCAGCTACTTCAATAGAAGAGATTGTCGCCGAAAAGATTTTTGTTGAATAATTAATAATTTTGTTTTTTGTTTTGTTTAAAGATTAGAAGTTAATTCTAGCTATATACATAATACATTTTAGCTATAACTAACCTTCAGAAGCAATTTCCAATTTTTCTTCCTTCAGAAGCAATTTCCAATTTTTCTTTTGCCTTGTCGGTCGCTGGTAATAACTAAAGCGATCGAAGAAAACTTTAAATTATTCTTTTTGATTGGGTAACTTATTCTATAATCAAAGCAAATAAATAAAAGAAGCGGTTCGTTAATGCTATGCCCAGAGGAGGAAAACGCAAAGGTGCAGGTCGAAAATCAGCCTGGAATGCAGGAAAAACTAAGGCAGTGAAGTTGCCTGAATCATTAATTCCAGAAATAGTAGAATTTGCCAAAATGGTAGATTGCACTTTAGTCGATGGATTATATGGGCAAGAAAAAGTAGACAGCATCGAACGCTTAGTCGATATACTGTTTGACGAATTAGACGACCGTAAAATTTTGGAGCGTGTTGCTCAAAAACTACTAACCCTACATACAAACGAAGAACCACAAAGTATAGTTGACTCGGCGATTGCTTTGGAAAACCTCGGCACAGATACGGCTAAACCGAACAACATTTCCGACCCTCAAGGCAACGAATTCATTGAGCAAAACATCGCCAGGGGTGCTGCTCAAAAATTGTTAGAGACTAATGCTGAAATGCCGATTGCCAGCACCAAAGTCCAACCTGCTAAGACTGACTTCTCTCTAACCCCAGATCAATTAATAGCCTTAGAGAAGATGAAACAGTTTATCCAGACTCCCAGACACAAAGGACTTGTCCGCATGTCATATTTTAGACTAACTGGCTATGCTGGCACTGGTAAATCATTCCTGATCGTTCAGTTAATGAAATGGTTACTAAATCAGAAAATTAACTTTGTTGGTGGTAGTCCTACCAATAAAGCAGTTAAAAATCTCAAGAAAATGGCATCAGAAGCTCAGGTAAGCATCGAGGCTCATACCGTGGCGCAGCTATTGGGACAACAGCCAGAACTCAATGAAGAAACAGGCAAAGAAGAGTTTATTACTAAGGGTACTGACAGCATCGGTGGCTACCAAGTTGCTTTGATTGATGAGTTTTCGATGATTTCCAAGTCCAATTTTAAAGATATCAATCAGGCTGTTTGGCATACTCCAACCAAGGTTATCTTTGTAGGCGATGGTGCCCAATTACCACCTGTAGGAGAGTCAGAGCCGATTATTGCCACCCATGAATACATAAAAGATGAAGCTACTCTCAGCTCGGTTGTAAGATACGACGGAGACATAGCTAGGGTAGCAGAGGAAATCCGCAGCGATCGCATTTACAATAAGTCTCTCTATCCCTTTAAAACCACTCCAGACAAAACTATCACTTGCCTATCTAGGGATGAATGGTTAAAATGTGCAATCGCCTTTTTTAAGTCTGAAGAGTATATTAAAAACCCAGATCATGTCCGCTTTCTGGTCTGGAGAAATAGAACCGCAGCTTCTCTTAATGACTATGTAAGAACCCAGCTATGGGGTGAAGATGCGCCCGATTATGTTCCAGGGGATAGACTGATCGCTAAAATTCCTGTATTTAGACGTATCCCTGGAGTAAAAGGTAAAAATAAGTGGCAGATAGTCATGAATAATTCAGAAGAATGCGAAATAGTTGGAGATGCCAAACTTAAGACTAACAAGCGCGACAACGTGGTCTTGGGGGTTTCCCCCATGAGCGATTGTCGTAAGAAACCTACTAAATGGGAGTACTGGTCAGTGCCAGCTAAGACTGATGATGGGCTAAAGCTAGACTTGAGAATCCTTACCCCTGATAGTGAAGAGTCCAGGCAAGAAAGAATGCAGGAACTCAAAGAGAGAAAGCGATGGAAGCAATATTATGACACTCTCAAGTCTTTTGATAACGTTCCTTATTCATATGCCATTACTACCCACAAGGCTCAAGGAAGCAGTATTAACTATATATTTCCTGACGTTGCCGATATGCGCCCTTGTCCCGATCTACAGAAGATTCTCTACACTGCATTGACTAGGGCTAGAGTAAAAGCACTTATTCCGCAATAAGATAGTTTTGAATTCATAACTTATTCATATTGAACGAGGGCGCAATTAAATATAGATTTAAACTGCGTATTCAATGTATTCAATACTAAAGGTACTCATGTCGAAAAAAAATTGGTTCTAGCTATAATTAATTATCTAATTAGCTAGAACCAATTTTTAAAGCAAAAAAAGCGCCAAATTGCTGCAATCAAACCTTTACCAGAAATTTTAATCATTAAGAATCGTCAATGATTAAGATTCTGTGAGAAAATCTATCTATCAAGAGAAAAAATATTGCTAATTAAAAACCACCTTAATCAAAGACCGATCTAGTTTGTATATAGTTTTGTCCAATATTTCCTTCGCTCAATTAATTAAACAGGTAGACACTGTTCAATCTGCCTGCATTCGGGATGAGGTAAAGCTCAGACGTTCTGGAGAACTCATCTATTTCGTCAGCGAGCAGATTCTTCAGAAGGCTAAGACTTTACTGGAGGAATTACAGCAATCGGATGTCAATGAAACTGATACTAAAATAGATCGCAGCTTCAGTGATTTTCTGGCATCACTTACTCAGCAAAGTATCAGCACACTTTTTCTAGCCAGATACCTTCAGCCTCAGATCAAAGCAGACTATCAACGTGAGACAAGTAGGTCAATTAATTTTTTCTCAGCAACGGAGGCTTTAGATGAGCTGGCTGAAGATTTAGTTGAGTCGGAGATGTTGGCTCTAGCTCATAATGAAAACATTGAAGTTTGGATCGAATCAGTTGAGCAACATTTGAAGCTGCATCCAGAAGTAAATACTCTACCAGAAATAGCCAAATTAAATGATTTAACTTTAGCACAGGCATTTGTTGCAGCGTTATTTGGAAATTTTAGGATAGAGCAATTTGGTGATTTTTATGAAGTCAATCTACTTAAATTGTTTAGGTATATTTATTAAACGTAAAAAAAATCGGCTATGTTAAATCTATTGCTTTTAATATTAATAAGCTTAGAGAAAAACTTGAAAAAGAAGTATTGAGTAAAAGTCTTCTCTTGAAAATATTAGCAACTCAACGAAAATGGCACTAAGGATGAACCGTGTTCTTGAAAAAGAAGCTGCACTTTATAGTGCAGCTTCTTTTAGCTGTTTGATTGCCTAAAACCAGCTAAGATCTTCAACATCATGGGGCAGAGTTAGATCCATCTCATCAAGCCAGATTTCTTGGCTGTACTTGTTATCTGGAATTTGTACATTAAACATCCATTTAGGATGTTTAATTAATCTTTCTTTTTGAGTATATTCGACAATTTTCGTACCAATTATCTTGTACTCTTTAGGCTTTACTTGGTTATTTTTGACATATTCTTCATAATCTTTCAGTAACCATATTTTTTGACCAATTTGATACTCAGGTGGTTCATAGCCATATTCCTCATCTCTCAAATTGGCAACAGGAAGCTGAGTATTTAAAACAATGTTTTCTACCATATTCTTATTTATTAAATTGTTTTTAAAGCTTCTTTGAAAAAGAAGTTTATCTAAGCTTTTAGCTGATACAGAAACTGCTTAGTCCGATTTATATTCGATTTTCTTGGGATTAAAAAAGCTGGAGGTACGCAAAAATCAGCCCTTAAACTCTAGAAATTAAACTTACATAACCATCGTCATTTGTTTGATAGTTCTTTTGAGCAAAATTTAGAGCATCAGCTTTATGATAAAAACCTTCTACTGTTAAGAATTGATTATTAGTTGAAGTGTAATTAGGATTTGGCACATCAATATTAAAGTATTCGCCATCATGGGATATTAAACATAGATAGCCGTTTTCTGCACTCCAATTTTTTTTAGTGAAAGAAATAGCTTTAACTTTAGTGTCACATTCTTTAATTACAATCCAAGGTTTTGAGGGATCCAAATTAGGTATATCGATTAAATATTTAGTGGTCACTTAATGATTACCTCCTCAAGATTTAAAGTATTTAATTTGCTAATGATTGCACTTCTCACAACTTCCGTTCTATCTCTCATTGATAAATCAGAATTTTCCTGGTAATCATGGAAAGCTTCATCGATTTCTTGATTTAGAAATTCCATAAACGTTTCACTGACTTGATTTTCGTTAATAAGATCCTGAAGATAAATATCGTCATCAAAAATATCAAAGGTTTTATACCCTTCAACAGTGACATAGAATTTATCTGAGAATAAATGATCTGGTCTTAATTGCCATTTATAATAATTATTAAAGCGATTGTAAACAAGTTTCGTATTGCCTATTTTAGTGGTCATTGCTTTGTATTTATATAGCTTTTATAATTGAAACCAAAGTCTTTGTAGAATGAATCTTGGGAATCTTTGGTAGGCAGTTTGATAAAATATTTGTCCATGATTTATACAAAAATAATTAGGTGGATAGCTTAAGAATTTAGCTGTTTGTGATAAGTGTAAAATTCGATAATTGTTTCTTTCACCAGTGGTACAAAGCCATCATTAAGCTTTTCAGCAATCATCTCAGAGATAGCCTGATAATCTTCTAGAGAAATTTTGGTAACGTCAAACCGAGTATTTGCTATATCTTCATGAGTAAGATGTATTAATGCTGTTGTGGGAAAATGTTTTTTAGTCATTTTTTTGATAATTGAGCGAGGAAGCCCGCGTCCTAAAGGATCCCTAAAGGGTATATCCGCAGGTGTATCCGTGATAGACACCTTCGGACAAAGGCACAGCCTGCGAAGCAGGCAAGCATCGCAGATGCGATTTGGGGCGGTAGCCCCTGTGCCGCATGTACCGCTTCGCATATCGTCGAAGGGCGCAAGGGCGACGCGAAGCTAGTGCAAAGAGTGCAAGTCTCGCTTGGGCAGCACTCATTGATTATTCCTGAGTGATTGGACGCATACTTTCTGTAGCCTACGAAATTCCAATAGCGATCGCTAATTAATCTTTTTGCCAATGGGCGTGAAACGCCTCAAGATGTAGTTACTGTTCTAGGGGTTTTTTTTGGCTTATGTTTGGTTTATTTAGAGATTTTGCCTGAGCCAGAATCTTGTCTAGATACTTTCCAATTTGTTCTTTGTCTGGATTTTCTTTCAGTTTTAGAGTGCGATCGCTTTGGCTAATGATCTGCTTAATTTTGATTTTTGCTTCGCTTGGATTATTAGCCAACTCTTTAAAAATTAGTTCAGCGATCGCAAAGTTCGCTATCATGAGGGTAGGCGGTTTTCTAAAATATAGTCAGGAAAACTAAGCTGAGTTGCCACGTCGCTAACTTTGGATTAACTTTTCTAGTAAGTGCGATCGCGCTCGATTTCCATCAAGCAGAAATCATGGTCCTTTGGTTTTCTAGGGGGGCAAAACTTCGGTAACTTCTTTAATTTCTCTCACGTACAGCCCACTTCCCTCTATCCAGTGGCATTCATGCTCAATCATTGATTTCAAGCTGTCAGGCTCATTTGTTTCCATTGCTTCTAGGTAGGTTGTAGTAAGTTCGTCTATATTTACTTCCACGGTGAAAGTATATTTCTTGGTGTTTTGAGGCTCAAGGGTCATTATTATTTTCCTTATTTAAAGTTTGATTGTTCTAGTGTTTCAATGGCACAGTAGATAACATCCCAATTAATACCAACACAGGCATCATGGTTATCTTCAACGAACTCTAAAACTTCAAAGGCATCTTCATCAGAAATGTTTTTATTGAACTTTTCTTTGGCAATATCCTGTACATCCTCTATATGCCAGTCAATAGAGATAGAAGTTTTGTTTTCTGGTACTTTGTGGTTTAAGTCTTCAATGAAATGGTAAGTAGCAATCGCAGCAGATTCTATAGCAGATTGAACTAATTCAGGAGACTCATTTTCCATAGGTTCCCATAAGTTATCTCCAATAAACTCTAGTTGTTCATTTCCCGACAGATTTTCCCAGTTATCAGAATAGTTAGCGCAAAGATAGTGTCCGCTACAGAGCATGAGACACTTAAGGTATAATTCGTTATCCATAATTTAGGTTCTTGTATTAGTTGATTTAGGTTGTTTTTTTTGCTGGTTGGTTTTAACCAAGGAATAGTTGCATCCCAGATAAATCAGACCTGCTGTGGAGAAGTCATCTTCAAAGCTAAAACTCGATGGCTTCGTAGTTTAAGGCTTCATCCCTAGCTTCTTCGGCAGTTTGAGTGGGCTGTTCTTCTACTGATTCTTTTAGTTGTTCTTCTTTGAGCCAGCTTTTAGTAGTTTCTTGATACTCTTTAATTTGGTTTGATACTTTTGAACCATTTTTGATAATCAATGAGCCAAAATTTTGTGGCGTAGGTTGAATAAAGCTATTTACGACAACGGCAAAAGAGCTTTGACCGTTGTAGGAGGAGGTTACTCTTTCTCTTACTAGGCTGGGGCAATATACTCCATGAGCATAGAATGTCTCATTTTTGTCGATCGCGCGATCGCCTGTAAGAGACTTATATACTTCCAAGAATTTCTTGGTAAAGGAATTGGGGTTGTTATAGTACTGGTAATTCTTAAGCAAAGTGGTTCCAGCATAGCCAGAACATCTCAAGCGAAAAGGTAGAGTTGATAGGGGCTGATTGTTTTGGTCTAATAACCATACAACTATATAGCTAAAAGCGCTGTAATCGCCTCTTTCTCTAAGCTTTTTGTCATAGGGTATGGTTTTTGCTCCATCGCTCATCATGGCAATAGAGCGATTAATAACTACCATTCGAGGCTGTTTTATTACTAATAGAGTTTCTTGAGTACCATCGGCAAATTCATGGTCAATTGTTGTCGAGCTATTAGTAGTAGGCTTGAATTGAGCTAGTTCTGCGTTGGCAGAAGTTATGGCTAGTCCAAAGGCATTGTTGCTGGCGTTGAGGAATTGGCAATAAGGGGGAGTATCGATTTCGCCGCGAAATTCTTCGCCATCGAAACCAAAGTCTTGATAGTTGGTCATAGATAATAGTTTTTAGCTGAGGGGGATTAAATTAATTTCATCTTTAAGTTCGCGGATGGCATCATCAATGGTTTCCCAAGTAATGCCGTGACTGGCATCGTAGTTATCCTCTAGGTATTTGAAGACTGTAGAGGCATCTTCATCTGAAAGAGTGCTATTAAATGTTGAGGTAGCTTGGCTTTGGACATCATTTATATGCCATATGATTGAGATTGATGTTTGCATAGTTTTAAAATATTTCTTCGGTAGAGATTAAATTTGATTGTTCTGCCAAGCAGATAGCGTTTTCTGCCAGCCAAATACTCTGACTGTGTTTGGTTTTTACGCGGTAATACCACAGCGATTGAGAAAGATAAGTATCGGTATCTTGGTAAAGATTTTCGTTTTGGCGGACTTCTTCAACCTGATATTCTTGCCACTGGGCATGATGAATTTTTGGCTCAATAAGTTTGATCTTATTACCTGGTTGATATTCGGACGCTGGGGGATTGTTCTCTTTATCCTCGGCTAAAACAATTGCGCCATTAAGCCGACAATCATTGGTCATTGGATGATAATCTTTTGTTTTGCGCTCGAACGTTGTACACCAGCCAGTACCATCCTGATAATTGATATAACAAGTACAGTTAATACAGTGTTTTGGTTCTTCCTGCCAATATTGAGGATTATCAATTTCGTCAATCCACTTACCCATAAATAAGCTCCTGTTTTATCAAAAGGAGCGCAAGCTCAAGTCTGTAACTCTTAATTACAATGTAAGATAAGTTCTTCCCGTTTAAGTTCTATAGAACTAATTTGACTAAATTAGACTGGGAAAATCTTCTAGTAAAGGTTGCTGATCGGGCTTTGCTTCTGGCTTTATTGGCTTGGATTCTACTCGTTCGATCTCAATATAGCCTTTGCCAATTTTTTCTCTTAGCAGCTTGCTATATTTCTCATCTGCCGCAGTTTGGCAACTGAATTCGTGAACCAAAGATTTACCGTTGCTGCCAATTCTGCCGTATCTAATTGCTACTTGATTAGCTCGTGTTAGGGATAGGTTATAGAATTTATAGCTATTTTTACTAGCATTGCGATACTGTAGTTGAGTGAGTTTTATTATTTGGTTCATAGCTTGAGGTATTTCTGGCTTTGAGGCTCCACTGCATAACTTTTTCGTGCTGTTCGGACTGAGATTTGGCTAGGGGAACTAAGTTTTGAGCTAGGGGTATAAAATCTGAGCTTTGAGGCATCCCTCCGCGACCATCAAGGTAAATATTGGTAAGTCCTTGAGTAACTAAAGAGGCTAATTCTGCACCGCTAAATAACTCTGTTCTATCTGCTAACAAAGGAATCAATCTTTTAACTCCACCGAGATATTCTGGCTTGACTCGCTTGGGCTGGTTGAAGTGAATTTGTAAAATTTCCTGGCGTTCCTCTAGGTTAGGTAGTCCGGCAAACCATACTTCGTCTAATCTACCTTTACGTATTAGTTCGGCTGGGATTTTCAACACATTGTTGGCTGTTAAAATAACAAAGTGCTTGGTTTGTTCCTGCATGTATTCGAGCAGGATTGAAAGCATTCCTCCAGTAACTCCAGAAGAATCTGTATCCGCACCCGAAACGCATTTTTCTACTTCATCAATTAAAAGAACTCCTTGAACTGACTCAATCAGCTTGAGGGCTTTAGTTAGATTTCCTTCGCTTTCACCTACTAATCCTCCTTTTAGCTTGGGAATAGAGATTTTAATCAGGGGCAGGTTCCAACTATTAGCAATAGCTTCGGCAATCAAAGTTTTGCCAACTCCCGATACTCCAGCGAGCAGACATCCTTTGGGGAAAGGAATACCATAATCTCTGGCTTCTGGGTTGATAACTTCCCTGACACCATTGAGCCAAGTTCTTAATTCTCCATGACCGCCAAAGGTAAGGTTAGCAATTGGTGGCTTCACCTCAATCTTGAGAGACTTAAGTAGTTTAGTTTTATAATCAACAAAGTGGGCGATTAGATCCTCTTCTTTGATGGCTAGACCCTTTAATACACAATGTTTGTAGTAATGTTCAAATTGGTTAAAGATTTCTCTAATAGTTAGTCCAGCCGTAGCTTCAGTTAGATTGTTCAGATTAATTGTTTCGGTTTTAATTTCTTTAAGCTTCAGGCTTAAAGCCGCAGTTCGCTTATCTGCTGTAGGCAGTGGCATCTCAGTAATTGGAATTAGGCGTATCAACTCAGGAGGTAAGACAACGTTTTCGCCGATTAGAACTAATCGCTTATAGTTGTCTGACTTCACTACATCGGTGCCAATGGTTCTTAAGTAAGATTCAATTGCCCGATCGCTATTTAGCGGCTGAATGTATTTGTGCAGGTCCAAAAATATTAGGATACAGTCAGCATCGCTTTGATAGTAGCAATCAAGATAATGGAGCATGGGGTCTTGACCCATTTGTGGGAGAGGAAATAAATTACTCTGGGTTAGTGTTTCTCCTTCTGACTGCATTTGAATTTGCTTTAAGCCAAGGGCTTGGGAAAACTGGCAGATGGGAACATCTGGGTGGGCTTTGGCGATTATTCTGGCAAGAGATCTTACAGTAAAGGCTAGATCTGCTGTATATTGCTTGATGGCTATAGTTTGATTGGCTTCGAGATTGCAGATTAGATTAATTTCTCTGTCGGTAAAATTATTCATAGATATTAAAAAACAGGGGCATAAGCTTTGTCCCTGTTACTTTTCTGTAATTATTGATTAGTTAATGATTTTGCTGTTGAACTCGATCGATTTGTACTTTTTGCTTGGTGGATATATCCTCTTGCTTGTATTGTCTTGACAATTGATTGGGAGGGGGAATTAGCTTGTTATCTGTGAGTGCTTGCTCAAAGGGTTGAGTAGCTAATTCCCCCTGACATACTCCATTTTGGTTGGGATAGTTACAGGCTTCGCTTTTGATATTGCCAAGGGCATCGATTTCAAAGATTATGTGTGGTTGGTTGGGTTCTATTTTCATTGGTTAGCGTCTAATTTGCTGTTGTTGAATTTGGTTATGGCGGCGAATATCGGCTGAATAGGCAATTTTGAGTTGAATTGCTCCGCGTTCGCTGATTACTTCTTCTATAATGGGGACACCTTTATTGAGAGTTTTTGCTGTTGCGAGGATATTCTCTTTCATAGCAGCTACTGTCTTTTGGTTGTAAACTTCTTGAAGCTTTGGCAGCAGTTCGTTTAACCGATAGCGATCCATACTGTCGGCGACTAATACTAGTTCGCCATTTTCTTCGGCAAAGCCAAAGTCCGACTTACATTTATGGCGATTATTGGCAAAGGGAACAATGACGTTCGCTGTTATCTGGCTTTGGAGTTTGTTTCCTCTTACCTGGTAATAGTCTTTTAGTGCTTGAGGCCGCTCTACACAGCTAACATTTCGATATCCTAATTCGCTTAAGGCTTCACTTAGAAGCTTTTTATTGGTAAAAACATTGGATGTTTTGATAGTTGTAAAGTGTGACATAGTTTGATTCTTAGTTTTTGTTTATATGAGGTTTGGCACAGACTCTAATAAGGGTGTATCTACTTGGCTAATAACAACTAAGCTTGACTTGAGTTCATCTTGTAACTTGGATAAAGTCTGTTCTAAACTAGTTTTCTCAACCGCTGTACCCATTACCTGACCTAACTGTTCGAGCTTGAGGACAGCTTCATCGACGTTGCCGCTCAAGCCGACATCCGCTAGTACCTGCATTCGCTTGATGTGTCTGGCTAGCTTCTCGCGAATTTTGCGATTGCGTTTATAGTGAGCTTCAATTTTGGCGTTAGAATTAGTTTCTGGAACATCTACCTCATAACTAGTAATGGCTGAGATCTGTTCGGCAATTATCGATTCAATTTCTTCCTTTGCCTTGGCGAAGATATTTTCTCTTAGCTCTCTGCTTCTATTTAGAGCTTCGGCCTGGGCTTGATTGAGAGCATTTTCTGCCTGTTCTTGACGTTGGGCAGCTTTAAGTCGGTTTACCTGTTCTCGTAGTTGAGCCTGTTCTTCAATTTGTTCGTTTAAAGCAGGAATCCGAAAAACCTCTAGTTTGACCTGAAGCAGATAATCGATGTCGCTTAAACTAATAAAGCTTTGGCAAATTTCATCTACTTTCTGGCTCTGCTGGTCGAGAGGAATTAGAAATTCAGGGGTAGCAAGCAAGCTGGCGATGCGATCGCGAAATTCTGCCTTACCTTGCTCATAGTCATTTCTCAGTTCTTCTCTCAAGCCATTGGCAAGCTGTTTTAACTCTTGGACTTCTACTAGGGCATTATTGATTTGATTTGAGGTGACGACTCTTTGACCAGAGACAAATAGCGTCCTTTGCTCGATTTCAGCTTTATAGCGATTTAGTCTTAAGGCATAGTCATCAAGCTTTTGAA
This sequence comes from Waterburya sp., assembly GCA_965218345.1. Taxonomy (GTDB): domain Bacteria; phylum Cyanobacteriota; class Cyanobacteriia; order Cyanobacteriales; family Xenococcaceae; genus Waterburya. The sequence goes on along the minus strand of CBDCKS010000002.1, from coordinate 2,244 downwards.
ATACAGGAATATTGCTTAATTTGACCCGGGATCTTTTGAGTAACGCTAGACTTTCTTGGCTAAAGTTAAACTTATTCCAGTTAATCGAAATGGTCTTGCTCATGCCGCTCAAAGATACGGAAAAGCCAAATAAGGTTTGGTTGAACAGATTGAGGTTACGAGAAACTGTGGGAATAGCTTCAGAGTTTATAGTTTGAGTTGAGGCTGCAATCATTTAGTTTTACCTAATTTTTCTTTCAATGCCGCAGGCATTTAGAAGGTGAAATTATTTAGGTTTTTTATGCTATTGCATAGTCGTATATTTCTAAGATCTCAGCAAATTTTGTCACGTCGAAATCAATCAAGTTCCCTAAATTTTTCTCTTCTAACTGAAGTTTGCTTCTTTCAAATAAACCGCAACACAGTCTTGTATTATCGTGACGTGAAAAATATCTAATGCCATCAACTTGTAATGGGTGATGATAGATTGCTTCGCACCAAGCACGAGAAACAGCATAATCTCCACCAGAAGTTAGACGAGAATCTACTCCCAACTTGGTTAACCCCGATCCAAACAAATCTAACAGCACTAATGAACGGCCGCTTTCAATGGAAAACAAATTTCTAGTTTTGATCAAATCTTGGGATATAAAATTTACTCCGAGTTGGCGACCAAATGATTCGATGAAAGTTACTTCGATAGTCTCTCCCAAATAGCAAATACCGTGACTGGCATTTCTTGAATCAAATCTACCTCGACCGCTGCGATCAAAGTAGATTGCTGAACCATAACTTGCTGGATTTAAACGATAATAAGTTTTTTTCTCTTTAGTAATAGGTAACTTCAGCGAGTTGAAATTACCTGGAGGCAAAGGATGAGGATCAAGCTGCACTATGAACCCCATAAGCCTTTGCTGCCAACTTCACAGGCTCTAAATTAGAACTTTGTAGATATTCTAGAGGAGTTTTTCCAGACAGCCTAAAGTCTCCTGAAATAAAAAATCTTAGTTTATCCCAATCTGGAACTAGTCCTGCTTCTAAAATGGATATGATCTCGGATAAGCCTGGCAGGATTCCATTGTTGGCAAATTGCCAACAGGGATAAACATATCCTCTTTTGCCCAGTGATAGCCCTAATATCTTCTTTGCGCTGCGTTTTTTACTAACTGCTTGAACTGAAATATCCAAATACTTTGCAACATCCGAGCTTTTCCAAGGATGACCTTGATAGTTAAGCATGGTATTTCTTGCTTTTATCCCTCTTAGTTTTGCTTTGAGCAAAGGATCTTGTCGATCAATTGCAGCTAAGACATCTGGCTTGAGAAGCTCCTCAACAAATTCTCTAAGAGAGTCATCATCACCAGTCAAAATTTTAGCTGTTGTACCTTTACTTGAAGCTATCAAGGGACGATATCCTTGAGAATGAACTTTTCGACTGAAATTAATATATGCCGATATTTCTTTTTGTTCTTCTATGCTCAGGGTATTAACTAAATTTGAGAAATTCATGATCGTTTTATTAAGTCAATTAATGTTATTATAGCTCATAAGTTTAATTAGTTGATCAACTAATTAAACTTTGCTCTGTAAGAGCTATCAAGCTAGTTAAATTTTATTAGATGGGATCTTTGGGATTGTTACTGTGAGGACGACAGGCAAAATTTGCCAGTTCTACTAAAGTAGTTGCCGCCGTTTTATCTACCATTGGTACCACTAGTTCAAACTTCATATCTCGATCGCTGCTGTCTTGAATAGAGAAGCCTTCGCCAACATAAAGCTCTTTAATCAGATGAATTCCCCATTCTCTTGCCTTAATTTTGTTATTGAATAAGACATAAAGTTCAAAAGATATTGGGTTATATAAAACTCGGTTACTTAGCTTTTGGCGATCGCCATCTCGATTTTCTTCGACTTTTTCCTCGATTGTTATTATCTTTTCTGGCGGCTGGGCTACTTCTCGATAGGCATTAATCAAAGCAGTGATATAGCCTGAGCGATAGCCTGTACCCTGCCAAAATTTATTACAAGAGCCTGGCTCGTGAAAGCAAGTTTTGAGCCAATCAATACCGCCGCTAAGGGTAATTGTTTCGGTCAATTTAGGATACTGTTTGAGTTTTGTACTCATCACTTCAATCAATAGTTCAAAAGCTCCATCCTCGTCTAAATTTTCATTAAAGTGCTGATAGGCAGTTCCAGCGCAGGGAAAAGTTTTACCACGAAATTCGAGCGAGTAATCTTGAGTTAAAACTCCGCTTTTTCTGGCTG